>CAVUFS010000013.1:0-210187 GCA_963740675.1 uncultured Alphaproteobacteria bacterium | reverse complement strand
GCGCTATTTCAGCGTCCCGCTGTACGAGGAGCGCTGCGTCTTCGTCTACAACCGCAACGTCCACACTTTTACCAACGGCCTCACGATCGAGGACTTCGCTGCCTTGCCGCATCTCCATGTCGTGCGCGACACGACCGATTTGTCGATGCCTCTCTCGCCGAGGAAGGCCTCGCCCGCCGGCGCGTCATGACCGTGCCCTATTTCGCGCTCGTGCCGTACCTGATCGAGCATTCGGAACTGATCGCGGTCGTCGGCGCGCGCATCGCGCAGCGCTTCGCGGCGCTGCCCTGGATCGGCATCCACGAGTTGCCGATGGGCTGCGAGCCGTGGACGATCAGCGCCGTCTGGGGCAAGGCGCAGGAAGCCGATCGCGGCGTCGCCTGGCTGCGCGACCAGCTGCGAGAGGCCGGCGCCGCGCTCGAGGCGAAGCCGAGCTGATCGCCACCGCGCGGCGATTTGACTCCGCCTTTGCTCTCTTTCAGGCTCGGCACGGGCATATCGCCCAGCAACCCCGTCCCGTCATCTGCGCGAGCGAAATGGACCGGACCGAGCTCAACCATCCGGTCGTGGTCGAAGGGCCGAGCTTTCTCGGCTTTCCGTCGCGTTGCGTGCTGACCCCGGCGGCGGAACGCGGCATTCATCTGCGCCTGCCCGATGGCGCGGTCGTGCCGCTCGGCGCGATGGAGCTCTCCGTCAACCGCCTCTTCCGCTTCTTGACGCTGCGCCAGGGCCGCCATGTGCTGCGCATTCCCGAGCATCTGCTCGGCCTCGTCTTCGCGCTTGGCCTCGATCGCGTCATCATCGCGCTCGACGATTTCCGCCTGCCCTATGACGGCCGCGCCAAGCTCTATTGGGATGCGATCAAGGACGCGCGCCGGCATGCGGGGCCGCTCGATTGGTTCACGCCGCCGGCGCCGCTGCGCATTGCCGTGTCAGACAACCGCGCGATCGAGCTCATCCCGGCCGCACCCGGCGAGCGCCGCTTCAGCTTCGAGATCGAAGTCGGCTATCCCGAGCTCGGCACCAAGGTGCTGCGCGGCGTTGTCGGCGAGGAAAGCGATCTCGAGCGCCTGTTCACGGCGCGGCCCTACTGGAACACGCAGCTGCGTCGCCGCGTGGCGCGCTGGGCGCGGCGCCTCGGCTGGCCGCAAGGCGATATCGGCGTCTGGCCGAAGAGCGAGGACGCTGAAGCGAAAGCGCAATGCTCGACGAGCTCTGCTGGCACCGGCTGCTCGATATGCTCGGCATGTTCGCCGCGGTGATGCCGCCGGGCGGGCGCATCGCGGGTGCGGTGGTCACACGCCGCGTCGGCCACGCCGCCGATGTCGCGCTGATGCGCGCGATGAAGCGCGCGCCGCTCGTTCCGGTTTGAACTCGCTGCGAGAATTAGGCCGAGATATCGAGGATCTGGCCGAGGCCGGGCGTGCTCGCGCCGGCGCTCGCGGTGCCACCGCCCAAGAGCGCCGTCGCCACGCTCTGCTCGGACTGGAGCGTGCACGAAAGCGCTTCGAGCGCCATCGAGACTTGCGGCGGAACGGCGGTGCTGACGGATCCAACGGGCATGGAAAAAGAATAGCCTGCCCGCCTTAACAGCGATTGAACGAGCGCCTTGCTACGGCCGCCGCATCGCGCGATCGATCGACCAGGCGCCGCCGCCGACCAGGAAGATGGTAAAGAAAAAGATGCAGAACACCGCTTCGAGCTCGCCGCCATTGGTCAGCGGGAAGAAGCCGCGCCCCAGCCGATTGGCGTAGATGAAATAGGCGACGAACATCTCGCCCGAGATGAGGAACGCGACCCAGCGCGTGTAGAGGCCGAGAATGATGAGGATGCTGCCGACGATCTCGATCGCGCCGGCCGCGCCGACCATCGAGACGATGTGGAAATTCGCTGGCTGCGCGCCGGGGAAGCCAAAATATTTCTGCAGCCCGTGCTGCAGATAGATCAGCCCCATGAGAATGCGCACGATGCTGAGCAGCCGCGGCGCCCACACCTCGCGAAATCCCTGACTCTCGAACATGATCTCCTCCCCTCGGGTCGCGTTCGGCAGGCCGTCAGCCTACCGCGCCGCCGCGCGCAGGATTGATCACGAAAGCGGGATCGAATGCCCTCTATGCGCGCATCACCGCGTCGTGAATCGCCCGGCAGTGGCGCGCGAGGTTTTGGTGCGCCGCGACGAAGTCCTTCAGCGGCGTGGCGATGTCGTAGAAATAGATGTTCGCGATGAAGCCATAGATCGCGGCGTCGACGCTGGCCGGCGCGTCGCCATGCACATAGCCGCTATCGGGCACGAGATCGGCGAGCACCGCGAGATCGGCGAGGCCGCGCGCATAAGCGGCATCCGGCGTGTAGCGCCCGATGCCTTGGAAATGATAGCGCTGAAAATTGTAGTCGCGCGCTTGTCGCATGACCGCTTCGGTCATGCTCAAATGCTCGCGCATGAAGGCGGCGCGGAAGACCGGCCAATAGCGCTCGTCCTTCCAACGCGAATACGACATCACCCAATAGAGATCGTCGAGCAGGCGCATCACGAGGAGATCGAGATGCCGCTCGTGCACGCTCAGCGTCGCATCCATCGTCACCGCATATTTGCGGGTGAGATGGGCGATGATGCTGTCGCTGTCGCCGATGGTCTCGCCGTCGTCGACGATATACGGAAGCTGCCCGCGCGGCGCGGCCGACGTATCGACGATATGCTCCTGCACGAAAGGCAGACCGGCGAGGCGCAGGAAGGCGAACACCTTCAGCCCGTAGCCGTTGTTGTCGGCGACGCCGAAGAGCGGCGGATAGGAATAGAGCGTGATCATGGCCGCGTACCCTAGCCCGCGCGGCTTCGGTGCAGAACGGACGGGCCGCCTCGCGTCGGGCTTAGCTCGAAAGAGCTAGCGCGTACCGGCCCGGCGCAACTCGTTCAGCCGCGCATTGAGCCTCGGGCCGTCGCGCAGCTCGGCGCTGGTCTTCATCGCGGCCTCGATGATCGCTACCGCCACCGCCGCGATCGCGCCTTCCCAGGATGCCGCCTCGGCTTCCGCCGATGCCTGGTCCGGCTTGGCGACGGATGCGCGGCTCTTCAAGCCCGCACGGCTGGCGATGAGATGCGCGCCGTACCAGAGCTCGAAATCATCGCAATGATCGGCACAAGCATCGAAGGCGAGCGCCGCCGCCCGGCGGGCCCATTCGTCGTTCTCCGCGCTGAATTCGTGATGCGCGGTTATCTTCTCCTGCCGCAGCAGAAATATACGATAAAAATTCATGCGGCCCGCCGTCCTGATGAACTTGCGGCGATTTGACCATAACTATGCACAGGTCATGCAATTCTTATAACCGGTAATACCAGACAATTTCGCCGTTAAATTGGGGGCATAAGGTTAATTACAATTCGGACATACCGTAACGAATAGGTAAGTAATCGGGTTTTAACTCCTCGGAAGGAGACAAGAGCCTTCACAAAAACCGCGAACTACCGGAGAAGGGTAGGAGCGTGCGATGCCGAGCAGGATACAGATTCTGAGCTTTTTCCGCGATGCGGAGGCGCGTCTGCGCGAGCTCGCCGGGCGAAAATCGGCCGACGTCACGTCAGACCTGCTGAAGCTCGCCGACGAGATCTCGAGCCAGGCCGCCGAGCTGCGCCGCGAACTGATCGCCGAGGGCCTCATTTACTGATCGGAGCGACGCCTGGCATCTTCCCGAGATACGCCTCGCACCACTGATCCCCTCACCCCCATCGTCACCGCCGCGCCCTTCGTCCAAGCTCTCGCGCAGGTCTCGGACATGCCCGTCAAGGATTCCCGGTCGATTGACGACATCGTCGGTTACGATGCGCGCAACCTATTCCCCTAAAACCCAATCGTCACCCCCGCGAAAGCGGGGGTCCACCGTCAGAGCTCGATGTCTCCATGGATTCCCGCTTTCGCGGGAATGACGGTTCTGGTGGGCGACCGCCTCATTCCTTCTTCTCGCCGCTGCGCACCGTGACCTAACAGGATGACGCGAGGCAAGCCGGCGCGAGCGGTGGTGCGGAAAGCACCCGCGTTGAACCAACCCGCACACACAACAACCGTCACCCCCGCGAAAGCGGGGGGCCAGAGTTAGAGCTCGATGTCTCGTGGGACGACCCGTTCACGCGCTCTCCGCGCGTGAACCCGAAGGGCACGGCCGCGACGAGCGGCCGCGCGGGTCGTCCGCTTTCGCGGGAATGACGGTTTTTAGGTGCGGCATCATTTCTTTTTCTCTTTATCATCAATGGCTACCTCGCCGCTGCGCGCGATGCGTCATCAGCCGCTCGCGCAGGATGGCGTTCGCATCTTTCCGCTCGCGCTCTTCATCCCGATCGAGCAGCGCGAAGCGCCCGCGCCCCGGCGCGCGCGTCAGCAAGCCCGTCATGCGCGCCAGCAGCTCCAGCGCCGCGAGCTTGTCGTGCATCTCGAAGCGCTGCGCCCGCGCGCCCTTGCTGCCGCCGACCGAGATCCATTTGACCGCCGCGCGATCGTCCGGCGTGAGATCGCCGGAATCGACGAGCTCGACGCCGTCGGGTCCCCAATGCGCGACGCGCGACGGATCGGCGAAAGCGATGCACATCGCCTCGCGGATGATGCGCTCGGCCGTCAGGCGCAGGCGCTTGTCGCGCTCTTTCATCTCCTCGCGGATGGCGATCTGCACTTCCGGGCGGCGCAGCAGCTCGGACGCGCGGCCGCCGGCCTTGCCGCGCGCATAGCCGGCACGGACCGCCGCCGCGCTGCCGTTGAGATCGATGACGTATTCGAGCACGAAGCGGCGATGCCGCTCGCGCAGCGGCGGAATGAGCTGCGCCTCTTGTTGCGGCGGCGCCACCGGCGGTTTTTCCGCGGCAGACGGCGCATCGTCGGGCGCGGGAGATACGACGGGTTTGGTTTTATCGACAGAGTTGGACATGGGTTTTCTCCAGAAATGAAAAAGCCCGCCGGTGGGCGGGCGATGAAGGGTTCGAAGTGTTTTAGATCGTCATTGCGAGGAGCGCAGCGACGAAGCAATCCAGAATCACGCGTCTTCGTCGCGCAGCAGATGCAGCATCAAACGAGATGGCGCCGGCCGGTCGAAATAAAACGCCGCAACGGCCTCGCGGACATTCGCCCGCAATTCGTCCCAGCTATCGGCTTCGGTGATGATGCTTTCGCCGCTGGCTTCGGCGACGAACCCGCCATCGGGCTCTTGCGTGATCACGAAGACCAATTCGTCCATATCACCCTCACCCGTTCAGCCCATGCGATTCATATCGCATCGCTTGGGATCGTCGAACGCAGGTTTATCACGATGGCGCCGCGTCGAGCAATTCGACGATCGCGACGAGATCGTCATAAGCCGAGGCGAGGACGACTTTGATCGTCGCGGGGTTCGGCACCATGAAGCCGTGGCCTTTCGGTGTTTCCCAGATGCAGACATGCGATGTGCAATGGTCTGTCTTCTGGCACCGATGACGATGGGTCAGCAGGTTTTCGAGGTCGCTGACCAGCATCCGCGGCCCCGGCGGCAAAGGCGGAGGCACGCCATACGTTCTTAGGCTGCGAGTTTCTCGACAGAGTAGTGCCGGATCGCGGACTGATGCGCCTCTGGCAGGCTCGCGAGATAATCGGAATAGGTCTTCTCGGGCCGCACTGCGACGCGCTCTTTGCGATCATGGAAGATCAACGCTTCGAGGCTGCGCGGAATATCGTCATAAGCGCGTTCGAGATCGTTCTGCTCGGCGACGAGATAAAAGCCCGGCACCTGCGGCGACGTGAATTTGTGCCAGCCTTCCGTGCATTCGTGAATGACGTCGATGATCGTCGCCATCGCCGCCTCCTCGTGCGGCCCACCTCGTTCAGGATGCCGGATTCATACCACTTCGATCCGGATTAATCAAGAACAAAGTGAGAACATTTCGGCAGGCCGAATGTTCTCCACCCCCGCGAAAGCGGGGGGCCAGCGCCCGCCTCCAGCGGGCGAAACACAGCGCCGCCCGCTCCCCTCTCCCGCCGCCCGCACGCGCCCTCGTCCACAAGCCCCCGCGACCCACACCCGCTACAGATTCCGCGGCAGCTTGATCATGCGCACGGTCGCGCGCCTCGGCGCTCGTCCGGTGGCACCAATCGCAGCGCCAGTCCAGCCGGCTCGACGGTTTCTTCCGCGCGCGCCGCGCTTCAGCAGGCGATGATCGATCATGCGGCCATGGCCGCATCGCATTCGACGGTGACGACGTGCCAGGGGCAGAGCTCTTTGTCGGTGATCCGATCGGCGGGAAGTCGGGATCGGGCCGAACGCGATCAGCTTTCCGGTTGCGAGAGGTCCTGTTCCCTAGGCTGCGCGGCGTGAACGATATGCCGAGCGCGCGGATGTGCCTAGAGCAGCTGTCCTTTCCGCCGCGCACCGTTTCGACCTCGAGCGCGCCGGCCGGCAGCGGCCGCAGCAACGCGCTCTCGGCCTGGCGAGATCGAGCCACGGAGTTCGTTCGCCGGCCGCAGCACGACGACCTGCCGATCGTGATAGGGCTTCACATGGGGCCCGGCTTCTCGTCAGCATGGTGAAGTTGGCGGCTGATTGCCCTGTCCCTCGCGCCAGAGCCCGCGATCGCCTGGCATCCGCATCCGCCAACGCGAAGCGATGCTTGGCCTTGGGATATTTCGTGCCGATGAATCGAAGAACGCCGAGGCCGGAATGAGACAGTGCCGGCTCTGCCAAGCGGCGCCCAGGAGCGAAAATCAAAAAGCGGCGACGTCTTTCCGGTGCGGCGGGTGCCTTCGTCAGCCGCAGGAGCCGAAGCCGATCGACGCCTGCTTCCCAGATGCCAGCGCGAACCCCGCACACGAAGGGCGCGTGCATCAACTGCACGCGATCGTTTGCATCCGTAGATCGCTGCTGGAAAGCAGACTCTAGCTCGCTCCGTCGTGCGGGGATCGTTGACGAGACGATCGAGCGCGACCAAGTAAGCGCGCCTAGGTGACGTGGCAGTTTGTAGTCGTCGCACATGGGCCAAGGAGAGCGCGGGGGCAGAGGCGCTGGAGAGTGTCAAGATCGAGATCATCCGAAAGAATGTGTCTTCGATATTACTCATTTGCGGCGAGATTGATGATCTGCGAGCTGGCGGAACGACATCGTCAAGAGCCGTGCTGGTCGTAGGCGATCTCATTGCCTTCGTCGTCACTCTGATACCGTTGACAAAGACGTCAGCATACCAGGAGTTGCCGGCGCTCTCCTCGATGCGGCGCAATCCTTTCCTTCGTCATCAATCGAATGGGGACTCAGTGAACAGCTATAGATGACTATTGAAAATAAGAGATAACGCCGCCAAAAAGATCGTCTTCGTAGCGTTGGAGTTGAAACAGACCTACGCGTCTTCACTCTCGCTCCCGCCAGCCCGGAATTCGTTTGCCGAGCCCTTCCGCCGAAGCCAGAACTCAAAGACATCATTGAAACAGCAGAACCTACGAAGGGGGTTTCTCGGTCAGCAGAACAGCTCATTGTTATCGTGACGAATTTGAAATCAAAATCGCCGTGTCAACGAGACGGTGACGTTCAAGGACGGGTCGCGTGCTGCTCACTCGCCGCGCGCGTGCGAACCTGGAGAACGAGATCAGTACGACAATCAACCTCTGTTGGGACGACTACAACTTCCTCAATTGGTGCCTTATATGAAACCGGCCGATCGGCTTCGAAAATTTCGACGGTGTGATCATGGTCCACCGAGACCGCTAGAAGCGCGAAACGACATGGGATCGCTAGCCTGTTGACTATATGAACAAGACAAAGACATCAATATTTCCATGCTGGCCTGCTGAAACCGACGTACAATGATAAGGCGGAAAAAGAGGAAATCTTTCAACTTCCTCTGCTAAGCGACTCAACCTTGGTCAAACCGGCGAATGAATGTGGTCATCGAGTTACGCAAATAGCATTGGAACAAAAAACTTCATGGTCCTACATAATGAAAGTGTTGGAGATAAGTGTGTACTCACTAGCAACAACTGCGTGCTCGCTCATGATGATGAGTTATCAAACGAGTGTGCGAAATGAGAGAAAGAACAATGTTTCTGCTTTCAAGAAACGAAATTGCGCGCATTGAAAAGGTCTAGAAACCAGCTCAACAAACCATCGAAAATACTGCCTGTCTCGGGAGACGATGTTGTTCTTTACACAAGGCTACTGCCGCCACCCCCAGGACTGAACAAAGCCATTCAATTGTTGATCTGCAATCAACCTCGATCCCGCTCTGCTCAGGCCGTCGTCAAGCGAGCTGATTCGAAACATCTCAACAAACAACATTGCCGAGGGCGCTTCATTGTCTCGCAGCTATTTCATATATTTTAGGCTGGAAAAGTTGGAGGCCGAAATCCCGGTTCAGGCCGATAGACGGTTCGTATGATGTGCAGCGCTACAAATCGCCGGCGACACGCTTCTGCTGAAGGACATTTTAAAGGGACATGCGTGCATGTTCAAAGAAACGAAGGCGAATGGCAAACGAACGACGCAGGCCGCTGTCAGAAGCACATCAAGAGGACTGTCTTCTCTCGCAAACATGCGGGCGCTCTCTGTTCCGTAGTCCGTGCCGCTTAGTCCTGCACCTCGCTGATTTCTGAAACTGTCTTCGAGATCCAGCCGAGCCAGAGAAGCGTGCATAAAATTCCGGCGAATTTGTGATCATCGCGTCAAGAAACGATCGCCAGCGACGGCCCGCGCCATCCTATCTGCTGTTCAAAATGCATCTGGTCGGGCTCAATCTGCCCGGATGGTGTATCGACTTTATTGGTATCAATGGAGCATCGACACCTTGTTAAGAAACCGGCTCCGGGTTGCATTGGTCAGGCCCCGGCGCGGCGCACCTGTGGCGTCGCATGCGGGGATCAAGCGACAATGAAAAGCTGGGACAACCCCTGACGCTTACACTATCAGCAAAAGCGCACTTTTTTGCTCCGACAATCTCATCCAACGGCAGTGTCATGGAGTGAACTGATGTGATTCAGGATGCCATATCATATTCCTGCCAGCGGCCGCGGGAACGCTATCTGCGCCGCAACAATGGAAATGGGAGAATCGAAGCAGTATATTGATCTATCGGCGTGAAGGATTTTAATCCTCGCCAGCGCCAGTCTTCGGCGAATCCGCGAAGCTGTGAGAACATCCACACCACGCTCATCACAAGGCCCTCGGCATCCCCACCGCCTCATCAAACGACTTCATCCTGCTCTGCGCCAAACTGATAATGATGCTAATGGCCTCGAGATTTGCCTTCGCAATGGAAACTTCTTACGTCAAAAGCTGGAACGGTGAAGCGATCTGAGTCCATCCATCAAAGGGAAAAGTTCGACCATGATGAATCTTATACTTCTGAACTCGAACAACTGGTTCAGAACATCATCGACGTCGGACGACTTTTTGTTTCTCTAGAGGTCTCGAAGAAATGATATACGTATTCCGCGTGCTTTTTACACAATGGATCCTTCGACACGAGGAATATCAAACGGAAACCTCGAGCATCAAACAAGTTGCATCGACAATTTGCTGTTTTTGCATTGTACACGCAACTGTATTGACATGTCTATGTTGATCACTAAGTTGTGGCTCAAATACCGCACAATCATGCAAGATTATGTGCGTATAAAGACCTGGCCCACCCGGTAAAACTGAAAGGGAAGCATTGTCACACCATCCAAGATCTGAATGCCGTCACACAAAGGCATATATTGGACACATTTCATGCTGATGTTTGAAGACGAATCGGGATCCATCCAATCAATACATGGAGCACCAGAAAAGTAGTCCTCAACAATTCAAATCATGGCCTCTCATCATTTCCTCAGCAAACATGAGTTTGATATTAAACTTTCATTGGCCTTGTCAGGCCGATCGGAATTTGCAAAGGTCACACAATGTGTGAAAGTGAATGGGTGAATTCTGTCGATATGTCCTGGCTCCAGAAACCAAAGGTGATTCAGACGACCGCACGCGCAGAGATCGACGCTGCTTTCAAACATTTCGCAACAAACCCTTCCACGGTCCTCCGCTCGAGTGATGAGAAAGACAAACCTCTTCACGTCATCTCGTTGGATAAATCCTTGGGGACCATTCCTTTATCCAAATCAGACACCTCTCTGAGTCACAGTCAGACAAAGCTCTGTGTTGGCAGCCGAATCCCTTCGTTTGGATGACTTCTTATGTTTGGTTTGATACCATGTTTGGGTGCCCTTGAGTTTGTTCTTTCTGCAGCATGGCACATAATCTTCTGACGATCTCAAAATGAGTTTTTTGCATTAGATTGATGTGTTGTGTGTGATTACAAAATTGGATGCAGAATGTGATTTAGCATTTTGCGAGCTAAAAGCGTAAGCGTGACACGTGCATCAACTGGAGTTCACGCCGCGCCAAGCCAAGCCCGAACCTGACTTTAGTCCGAACCCCGGAAAATGCGCGAGGCGACATACGACTTTAATCTCAGCGAAATCTTTTCGGATGTCGTGCTAGTATTCGGCATTGAAACTGTAGAATTGATCTTTACACCTGTGCGATAACTTGTGAGTTTGTAAAAACACCTGAATCATATTGTAAAATCCCATCCTGTGGTTGTTACAGATGTTATTTTATCGATTCTGAGAACATCAAAACAGACAAGCGGCCTTCTTTCGTCTCGAGAAATTGTATTGAAGCTAGTGCACGGATGACAGAACCAATCTTCGTAACCTCGAAGTCAGAGAAACGTAGTCAAAGAGAGCCGAGTGGGTGCGAGCGAACCTCGATCGGTGGAAATCCGACAAAGGACAGACGACGCGCGGTAAAATTGCGGCGACACGTGAGGCCGGTCGGCTTCCGAAATCGTGCCGCTGAGTTCAAGACGCCGAAAAAGGCGCGCTCGAATTTGCCTCCACGGAGATAACAATTTAGATTGTTCCGTTAGCTGTCTGGTGAATTTCCAGTCCGTCCTGATGCAGGTCGAGGCACGTACATGAAATACTAGCTCGTCTCAGGATGAGGGACCGAAGCAAAAGACGCACAAGCATAAATGCAGGGAGAAGCGCGAGCGGGCGATATCTTTTGAATTGCGAAAAGCCACAACTCTGCCATTGACATTCATCGGAAGAGCTACCGCCTGATCGTCGATTTTTCTCCACATGTCGCTATCGACGTTCCAATTGAAGGAAGAAGGAGAAGTGCGGCCGTCCGCAGGGCTCCGGCTAAGGAAGAAATCTGCGTCTTTCCCACGCTCAGCGAAATGTTCGCGCCCGATCGTCGTCATCATATAATACGACGTACTTCCAAAAGCACGTAAGTCGTTATTCGAACTACGTGCCGAACTGTACAAAAGAGTCTCTCATCTTCCCGGGTTTTTATACTTGTGCTTTTGAGGAATGGAAAAATCAGATCCATCAGAAGCATGGAGAAAAATAGAAAGAAGAAAAAAAAGGGACCATAAAATGAAACTATGATTCTCGTCGACGACAAACGCAAAGTGATATGCATGTTTTGGAGATGCTGTTGTTAGCAGTGGAATCTATGTGATCTCAATTGAGTTTTTGCTGGAGCGTGAACGATGCTAGCGACAAGCTCATGAGTTACCGATATGATATGTATTTATACTGTTATTTTGCTGCTCGTTGAACTGGACGGACAGCGAAAATGAAAATAAAACTTGATCCAATCTCTTCCGATAGTAGTTGCTGGATTCCGGTTATGAAGCTGTTCTTTAGCACAGAATCGGGATAACGGCTTGACGACGGAGTCGGAATTTACTTTTCGATGTTCCTGAAATGCGATGGAATTGATCATTTGATTGACTCGAAGAAGCAGCGATTCAGCGGCTCTTCATAGCCCCGTCGAATCGGCGGAATCGATCTTCAGAATCGCTCTGTGCCCCGATGAGCCTCGAAATATAGCGTCGACCTAGCCGTAATCTGTGCGCTTCATGATCCTGAACTTTCACACTGTTGAAATCTGCGTGCAAATTCTTCGGCAATCTGTCCAGCCTGTTCTATGATGTGAACGTTCTGTTTTCATGAGGTTGTTCCACAGCGATGGACAAGCATCTTCGTTGTGCGCTTTCGGCACTGGAAGAACGGAAATGGCGTTGACTCCGCTGGCTGCTGCAAAACGCTACAAACGTCTTGCACCGCGTCATCGGAAATGACGGCATTTGCGCTGCAAAATCAAAGGCAAAGCGGCTCTAGGTGATGTCCTTCTCGCCGCACCCGAGCTGGACCGGCAGAGTGGGAAAAGAGCGAGCAACAAGGACATGATTCTACAAAGTCCGCAATCGCGCCCAGACTAACTTCTTGGGTAATTTTGACCGCGCGCGCTCAACTGGAGCAGTTAAGTAGCCGATAAAGATGCAATGGAGGAAACAGCGAAGAACTTGCACGAAAGCGAACCCGGCCGAGGATTTGATCGGCACCGGACCCGTTGCCTCAGGTTCAGCTGTACTGACACAAAGTTAGGTTAAACGCAAAGTTAGGAAACAAAAAGCATCGTGAAGCCTACGCGCATATCGAGATGGAAGCCTGATGACGTATATGCGGCTGCTCATTATTCTTCGTTACTATGTGGAATGGCTCTTCGGACTCAACACAGTTTCGTGACTTTGCTGATGCAGGGTAAGACGACACATCTTCAATACTACGCGGCTAACACAAGCGCCCAGGTCCTAAGATTACTTTTTGAACGCTACGGAAAGCGATTGTTAAAGCGGGATTGACCTCCTCACCCGAACTTATTGTCTTTCGGGAATCCCCGTGGCGCAATCCGACCCGAGCCCGCCCGCGCGCCTTTCCAATCTTTGAGGTCCGTCTCCGTGCGCGTCCGCTCTCCGGACTTCCACGACAATCCTTCCTTCGCGGTGATCACCTTCGCGTCGGCGAGGCCGCCGTCGTGATAGCGTTGCAGCATCACGCCGCGGCCGCGCGACATCTCGGGCAATTCGCTGAGCGCGAAGACCAAGAGCTTGTGATTGTCGCCCACCACCACGACCGTGTCGCCTTCGGCCGGGTTGCACGCCACCGCTTTCGCGCCGTCGCCGAGGTTGAGCGCCTGCTTGCCGTTGCGCGTTTGCGCCACCACCTCGTCCGCCGGCACGACGAAGCCGCGGCCGTCGCTCGCCGCCAGCAATAATTTCTGGCCCGGCTTGTACGCCATCACCGCGACGAGATCGTCCTCGCCCGCGAGCTCGATCATCAGCCGCACCGGCTCGCCATGGCCGCGCGCCGAGGGGAGCTTGCCGGCATCGAGCGTATAGAAACGCCCGTTGCTGGCGAAGATCAGCAGCTTATCGGCGGTCGTCGTCTCGATGACGAAACGCTCTTCGTCGCCTTCCTTGTATTTGAAATCGCCGTGGCTGAGGCCGTGACCCTTGGCGGCGCGGATCCAGCCCTTGGCCGAGCACAGCACGGTGACGGGCTCGCGCTCGACCGCGGCCTCGAGCGCCGCCATTTCGATCTCGGCCGGCGGCTCGCCGATCTCGGTGCGGCGCTTGCCGATGGGCGCGTGCGCATATTCCTTGCGCAGCTCGGCAATCTCGCCGCCGATCGCCTTCCATTGCAGCTTCTCGTCGGCGACCAGCGCTTTCTTGTCTTTCTCTTCGGCGGCCAGGTTGCCGAGCTCTTTCTTGATCTCGATCTCTTCGAGGCGGCGCAAGCTGCGCAGCCGCATATTGAGGATCGCCTCGGCCTGCACGTCGGTCAGCTTCCACTTCTTGATCATCCGCTCTTTCGCGTCGTCGTATTCGCGGATGATGCGGATGACCTCGTCGATGTTGAGATAGACGATCATCTGGCCGCGCAGGATCTCCATCCGGCGGCCGATCGCGTCGAGGCGGAATTCGGTGCGGCGCTGCAGCACGTCGCGGCGATGATCGAGCCAGGCTTGCAGCGCCTCTTTTAGATCCATCACGCGCGGCATGCTTTGCGCGTCGAGCACGTTGAGATTGAGCGAGATGCGCTTTTCCAGCTCGGTCGCGCGGAAGAGCAATTCCATCAGATGGGCCGCGTCGACGTTGCGCGTCTTGGGGGAGAGGATCAGGCGGATCTGCTCGGACAATTCATCCTGCACGTCGTCGAGCAGCGGCAGCTTGCGCTCTTCCAGAAGCTGCGCGATCTTCTCGATGAGCTGCGACTTCTGCACCTGATAGGGAATTTCGGTGACGACGATCTGATAGGTGCCGCGCGCGCCTTCCTCGACATGCCAGCGCGCGCGCAGGCGGAAGCTGCCCCTGCCCGTCTTGTAGGCGTCGATAATCGACGCCTTCGATTCAATAAGCACGCCGCCGGTCGGGAAATCGGGGCCGGGCAGAAGATCGACGAGATCCTCGATGGTGGTGGCGCGTGGGCGCTTCAGGAGATTCGAGGCGGCGTCGAGCAGCTCGACGATGTTGTGCGGCGGGATGCTGGTCGCCATGCCGACGGCGATACCGGCGGCGCCATTGGCGAGCAGATTGGGGAAGCGCGCCGGCATGACCACCGGCTCTTCGTTCTCGCCGTCGTAGGTCGGGCGGAAATCGACCGCATTTTCGTTGATTCCGGCGAGCATCGCCTCGGCAACGGCGGTGAGACGGCTCTCCGTGTAGCGCATCGCCGCCGCACCGTCGCCGTCGATACTCCCGAAATTCCCCTGCCCGTCGACCAGCGGATAACGCTGCGCGAAATCCTGCGCCAGCCGCACCAGCGCCTCGTAAACCGCGACGTCGCCATGCGGATGGAACTTACCGATCACGTCGCCGATGACGCGCGCCGATTTCTTATAGCCGTTGCCCGGCGCAAGGCCGAGCTGGCTCATCGCATGGAGGATGCGGCGATGCACGGGCTTGAGGCCGTCGCGCACATCCGGCAGCGAGCGCGACACGATGGTCGACAGCGCATAGGACAAATAACGCTCGCCAAGCGCATCGGCGAAATTCACATCACGAAGATCGGCAGCGGCGGCATCGGGTGGTGGTGTCATGGGTGACAATCAGTGCTCATGAATGGTCGAACCACACCCTCACCCACCGCTTCGCGGCACCCTCTCCGCTTGCGGGAGAGGGCGGGACCCACGCAACACGTGGGAGGGTGAGGGTTTCTGCAATCGTGCAGCTCATCCCGGTATAGCAAGAACCTTGATCAGCGCGTCAACATATCGGCTACGCGCCGCGGGTAATTTATGCTGATGCGGCGCGAAGACGCGCTGCTCGAGGAAAAACCCCGCGAGTCGCAGCCCATCCAGAACCTCTTGCGGCGTCGGTCTGGCCTGTGGCTCGGGCATAGCCGAGTCGCCCCGCAGGAAACCGGGCAGCGGCAGCAGCTTCTCACGATAAGGCGCACCCGCCGCTTCCGACACCGCCTGGCCCGAGCGCGGCGAGACATAGACGAGATCCTCGGTCGCGCCGGTCGCGGCGCAGGACGACAGATCGAGGCCGAAGCCAAGCTCTTCCAACAGCGCGATCTCCCATTCGACATAGGCGATCGCCCAGCGATCGTCGGCGCCCAGCGCCTCGATCAGATGCAGCAGCAAGCGATAGGCGCGCGGATGCGGCTCGCGCTCGGGCAGCGCCGATGCCGCCAGCGCGGCCGCCGACGCCAGCGCGGCAAGACGCAGCGGATCGTCGAGCAGCTTCGCCGCATGCGCGTCCATCACCTCGCCGGTCAAGAAGCCAAGATGCTCGGCCAGCCGCGCGCGCCAGGTGACGGAGAGACGATTGCCGATCTGCCAATGCGCGCGGGTCTTGGGCGACTGCCCTCCTCTGAGCAGCCCCGCATGCCGCCCGTGCTCGCGCGTCAGCAACTGCACGACCAACGCGCGCTCCCCATGCGCGCGGCTCGCCAACACAATGCCTTCGTCGTCCCATTGCATAAGTGTCGCGCTACGGCCCTACCCGTCACCCCCGCGAAAGCGGGGGTCCAGCACACAGCATACTGGATGCCCGCCTTCGCGGGCATGACGATAAAAAAAACCACGGAGACACGGAGAACACCGAGGACGTTGCAAAGCGATCCAGCGTCCTTCGACTACGCTCAGGATGAGGGTAGACGGTGCGCGGCATCTTCCGATGGGTGATGCCATTACGACTATTTCCTCATCCTGAGCGGAGCGCCCTTCGAGACGCCGCCTGCGGCGGCTCCTCAGGAAAAGGCGCGTAGTCGAAGGACACTGGATGAGAATGCCCTCACCCTTCCCTTTCGCCAAATTATGCAGCGCCTCCATGTCCCCGCGGATCAGCGCTTCTTTCTTCGCCCGCGTCCAGCCTTTGAGCTGGCGCTCGGCGGCGATGGCATCCGTGATGCGATCGAAATCCTGCTGAAACACAAGCTCGACCGGCCGCCGCCGTGCGGTATAGCCGCCAAAGCTGCCGGCGTTGTGCTGCGCTACCCGCTGCTCCAACGACGCCCGTGTGCTGCCGACATAGTATGAACCGTCACAGCAACGCAGGACGTAGACGTAAGCGTTCATCGGGTTGGTCGTTGCAAGAATATCCTGCGCCCTTCGACTACGTGCTTCGCACTCCGCTCAGGGTGAGGAGATAATATCGATGGCATTATCCACCTGGAAGATGCCACGCACCCCAGATCCTCACCCTGAGCGGAGCGCAAAGCGCGTAGTCGAAGGGCGCAGGATGAGAATGCAACTCCCTCCCGCCCAGCCCGCGTCACTCCGGGTAATCCAGCCCCATCGCCTGGAAGCGTTCGCGGTCGTCGGCCCATTCGGGGGTGACGCGGACGAAGAGGAAGAGGTGCACGCGGCGCTCGAGCAGTTTCTCGAGCTCGGCGCGCGCGGCGGCGCCGATCTTCTTCACTTGCACGCCGCCCTTGCCGAGCACGATCGCCTTTTGGCCGTCGCGCTGGACGTGGATCACCTGGCTGATCTTCACGCTGCCGTCCTGGCGCTCTTCCCATTGCTCTGTCTCGACCGCGGCGGCGTAAGGCAACTCTTGATGAAGCTGAAGATAAATCTGCTCGCGCGTGATCTCGGCGGCGAGCAGGCGTTGCGGCAGATCGGTGAGCTGATCTTCGGGATAAAGCCACGGCGCTTCCGGCACCGAGGCCGCGAGGAAGTCCGCGAGATCGGCGGTGCCGTCGCCCTTGGTCGACGAGATCATGAACACGCGCTCGAAATCGCACAGCCCTGATAGCTCTTCGGCGAGCGGCAGAAGCTTCTCGCGCTTCACCAGATCGATCTTGTTGAGCGCGAGGACGCGGCGGCGCTGCGTTGTCTTCAAGCGTTCCAAGATGTTGCGCGTATCGTCATCGATGCCGTGCGACGCATCGACCAGCACGACGACGATGTCGGCATCATCGGCGCCGGCCCAGGCGGCCGCGACCATCGCGCGATCGAGGCGGCGCTTCGGCGCGAAGATGCCGGGCGTGTCGACGAAGATAAGTTGCGCCTCGCCTTTCAGCGCAATGCCGAGCACGCGGCTGCGCGTCGTCTGCACTTTCGGCGTGACGATCGAGAGCTTGGTGCCGACCAGCAGGTTAAGCAGTGTCGATTTGCCCGCATTGGGCGCGCCGACCAGCGCGACATAGCCGCAGCGCCGTGTCATGACACCCTCCTCACGATGCAAGCCCCAATGCCGAGAGCGCGGCAGCGGCGGCCGCAATTTCGGCACCGCGTTTCGACGAGCCGGTCGCGGTGGCGGTCGCTTTCTCCAAGCCTTCGACTTTCACCGTGACGGTGAAGCGGCGTTTATGCGCCGGGCCTTCGGCCGAGACGGTCGAGTAATCGGGCAGCGGTAGGCCGCGCGCCTGCACCCATTCCTGCAAGCTCGTCTTCGGATCGCGCGGCGCCGCGCCGCCCAGCTTGCTCAAGCGATTTTCCCAGCGCGTCTCGACGAAGCTGCGCGCGACATCAAGCCCGCCATCGAGATAGAGCGCGGCGATCACCGCCTCGCAGACATCGGCGAGCACGCTCTTATTCTCGCGCACGCCGGCGCCCTCCTCACCCTTCGAGACGATGAGCCGCGTGCCGAGGCCAACGGCTGCAGCCACTTCGGCGAGCGCTTCTCGCCGGACAAGATGCGTGTGGCGGCGCGTCATCTCGCCTTCGGCTTCGTCGGGAAAGCGGCGCCACAGCAGCTCGGCGATGATAAGGCCGAGGACGCGATCGCCAAGGAACTCCAGCCGTTCATAGCCGCGACGCGAAATGCCGCGACGGCGAAACGCGCTCGGATGGGTGAGCGCCTCGATCAGCAGATCCGGGTTCGCGAAGCGGTGGCCGAGCGTATCTTCTAGCGCGCTGAGGCCCGGCGCCGCTTCGTCCATCAATGAATGCCTGAGAGCAGGCGGCTATAGCGAATGGTGAAGGGCCACTTCCAGACCTCCCACCAGCGGGCATAGCCGTCGGTCGAGAAGAAGATGAATTGCGCCTTGCCGACGAGATTCTCTGCCGGCACGAAGCCGACGCCGCTGGTCGGGTCGCGGCTGTCGGCGCTGTCGTCGCGATTGTCGCCCATCATGAAAAAGGTGTTGGGCGGGACGGTGAACTCGTCGGTGTTGTCGAGCGGCTGGTCGTCGCCGATCTCGATGATCGGATGGCGATAGCCCTCGGGCAGCGTCTCGAAGTATTGCGTGTAGGTCGTGGTACGGCCGTCCTCGGAATAGAAATAGGGCTCGAGGCGCTCGCGCTTCACCGGCTGGCCGTTGATGTTGAGGATGCCGCCTTTCATCTGGATCTTGTCGCCGGGCAGGCCGACCACGCGCTTGATGAAATCGGTCGTGTCGTCGCAACGCGCGCCGTAGACCGCGGCGGTCTGCTGGTCGAGCTGCGGATACTGGCAGGGCAGCTTGAAGACGACGACGTCGCCACGATGCGGCGCGTTGAAGAAGACGCGGCCCGAAAAGAGCGGCAGGCCGAGGGGCAGCGAGTAGCGGCTGTAGCCGTAAGAGAATTTCGAGACGAAGAGGTAATCGCCGACCAGCAGGGTCGGAACCATCGAGGCGGAGGGAATACTGAAGGGCTCGTAGAAGAAGGTGCGGATGAATAACGCAATAACAATGGCATAGATGATAGTCTTGAGCGTTTCGCCGATCCCGCCCGTCACTTTTCTGGTGGCCATAGAATTCTTCTCTAAGCTCTTGATCTGATTATTCTTACTTCTGGTAGACGGGCGAGGCCGATGGGGCGTGACTTAGCCGCGCGCCCTTCCCCAAGTCAAGCCACGCCGGCATTTCCCGGCTCGGCGGTGATGATGACCACGGCGCTGGCGAGCGGCGGCTCGTCGGTCAGCGTCAGCGAAATACGCGCAACCATGCCTGCCGGCACCATGGCACGGAGGCGCTCTAGCGCGCCGCCAGTCAGGACCAGAGTCGGTTGCCCCGAAGCGAGATTGACGACCCCCAAATCCCGCCAATAAACACCGCTGCGAAAGCCGGTGCCGAGCGCTTTCGAGCACGCTTCTTTCGCGGCATAGCGTTTCGCATAGCTGGCAGCACGGTTGGCGCGCCGCTCGGAGCGGCGGCGCTCTTCCTCGGTGAAGATGCGATTGATGAATTTCTCGCCGTAACGCTCGAGCGTCCGCTCGATACGGCGGATGTCGATGAGATCGTTGCCGATACCGAGAATCACGCTGTCTTGACGCCGAGCGCGCCGGCGCGGCCCTGCTCCATCAATGCGCGCATGCGACGGATCGCGCTGTCGAGACCGCCGAAGATCGCTTCGCCGATCAGGAAATGACCGATATTGAGCTCGACGATTGTCGGGATCGCAGCAATCGCGCCAACCGTCTCGAAGCCGAGACCGTGCCCCGCATGACATTCGAGACCGAGCGCTTCAGCGAGGGCGGCGGCGTCGACGATGCGCTGCAATTCAGCGCTGCGCGCCGCGCCCTCCGCTTCGCAATAAGCGCCGGTATGCAACTCGACGACCGGAGCGCCGACGGTTTTTGCCGCCTCAAGTTGCTTCGGTTCCGGATCGATGAAAAGCGATACGCGGATTCCAGCTTGCGAGAGCTGCGCGGCGAAAGACGCGAGCCGATCCGTCACGCCCGCAACATCGAGCCCACCTTCGGTCGTGAGCTCCGCACGTCGTTCCGGCACCAGACACGCTGCATGCGGTTTGTGGTTTAGCGCGATCGCAAGCATCTGATCGGTCGCCGCCATTTCCAGATTGAGCGGTACCGTCAGCTCGCGTGCCAGCCGCGCGATATCGTCGTCGCTGATATGGCGGCGATCCTCGCGCAAATGCGCGGTGATGCCGTCAGCACCAGCCTGCTCGGCGAGGCGCGCGGCCCGGATCGGATCGGGAAGCTTGCCGCCGCGCGCATTGCGAATTGTTGCGACGTGATCGATGTTGACGCCGAGACGCAGCTTGCGCCCACCTGATTGACCGCCGACCATCGGATTATCCTCGGGCGCGCTCGACCGAGTTGATCACCGGCGTCGCCCGCAGCGCGGCAATGATATTCGTCAGGTGCCGCAAATTCTGCACTTCGATATCGACAAGGATCTCGAAGAAATCGAGCGAACGGTTCGTGATCTTCAGATTGGTGATATTGCCGCCGCCCTTGCCTATCACCGTGGTAAGACTGCCGAGACTGCCCGGCTCGTTGCCAAGCGTGACATTGACGCGGCCGACATGCGCACCGGCGGACGCATCATCATCCCAGGCGACGTCGAGCCAGCGCTCGGGCGTTTCGGCGAAAGTTGCCAGCGTCTCGCAATCGATCGTATGGATTGTCACGCCTTTTCCGGTCGTGACAATGCCGACGATGCGGTCGCCGGGGAGCGGATGGCAACAGCCGGCGTAATGCACCGCCATGCCCGGAATGAGGCCGCGGATCGGCACCGCGTTTTCAGGCTTTTTACCGCGCGCCGTCGCGAGCGGAACGACTTTCGCCGCGCGCTGCTCGGGTTTCGGCGGATGCAGCGCATGCACCACTTCACGGCCAGTATGCAGCCCCTCGCCCACGGCGACATAAAGATCATCGGGCGTCTGGACGTTGAAGGTGCTGAGAACTTCGTTCAGCGCTTTCTCGATCAGATCGTGACCTTCTTGGCGGAAGGCTTTTTGCAAAATTGCTTTGCCGAGATCGAGATATTGCTGGCGCTGCTGCGTCCTCACGAAGCGGCGGATGCGCGCCCGCGCTTTGCCTGAAACGACGAAGCGTTCCCATGTCGGCGACGGCGTCTGCGCTTTCGAGGTGACGATATCGACCTGATCGCCGTTGCCCAGCGTCGTGCGCAATGGCACGAGCTTGCCGTTGACCTTCGCACCAACGCAGGTGTCGCCAATCTCGGAATGGACAGCGTAAGCGAAATCGACGGGCGTCGAACCGCGCGGCAATTCGATAAGATCGCCTTTCGGCGTGAAGCAGAAGACCTGATCCTGAAACATCTCGAGCTTGGTGTGCTCGAGGAATTCCTGCGGATCGGATGCGTGTTCAAGAATATCAAGGAGCTCGCGCAACCAGCGATACTGCCGACCTTCGGTCGCTTGCTGTGCCGATTGCTTGTAGACCCAATGCGCCGCGACGCCGAGCTCGGCGACCTCATGCATCTCGCGTGTGCAAATCTGCAATTCGACTCGTTGCCGCTCCGGACCAATCACGCCGGTGTGGAGCGAGCGGTAATTGTTCGCTTTCGGGGTTGAGATGTAATCCTTGAAGCGGCCGGGCACGACTGGATATTTGCTGTGCACGACGCCAAGCGCGTGATAGCAAGCGCCGATATCCTCGACGACAATACGGAACGCCATGATGTCGGAGAGTTGCTCGAAGCCGACATTCTTGCGCTGCATCTTGCGCCAGATCGAATAGGGCGATTTCTCGCGCCCCGACAGCTCGGCGTCGACGCCGCCTTCTTTAAGTGTCTGTGTCAATTCGCGCAGCACGCGTGCAACGATATCGCCACCCTTATCCTTGAGGAAAGCGAGCCGCGTCTTGATGCCTTCGCGCGCTTCGGGATAAAGCTCGCCGAAAGCAAGATCTTCGAGCTCATCCTTCATCTCATGCATGCCGATACGCTCGGCAAGCGGCGCGTAGATCTCCATCGTCTCGCGCGCGATACGGCGGCGTTTATCGGCAGTCTTGATGAAGCGTAGCGTCCGCATATTGTGCAGGCGATCGGCGAGCTTCACCAGGAGCACGCGGATGTCTTCCGACATCGCGAGAACGAGCTTGCGGAAATTCTCTGCCTGGCGGGTCTGGTCGGATTGCAGCTCGAGCCGCGACAGCTTGGTCACGCCATCGACCAACCGCGCGATTTCGGGCCCAAAGAGCTTCTCGATATCGTCGAGCGTTGCGAGCGTATCCTCGACCGTATCGTGCAGCAGACCGGTAATGATCGACGCACCGTCGAGCTTCATGCTCGAAAGGATGCCGGCGACCGCGACGGGATGAGAAAAATAAGGATCGCCCGAGGCGCGAAGTTGCGAGCCATGCGCCTTGGTCGAGAACACATAGGCGCGGTTCAGCGCATCTTCATCGGCATTCGGATCGTACGATTTAACGCGCTCGACCAGCTCGAACTGGCGCATGATCGGGGCACGCCCTTCGGGCGCGCCAGTCGGCGCTGGAGGGGCGGCGCGAGTGAGCGTTTCGCCGCCTGGCATTCAGCTACTCGATTTTGTCGTCCGGCTCGCCGTCGCCCTCCGGCTCGTCGGGCATGACGTCGTCCTCGCCCATACCGGATTCGTCGCTCGCCTCGAGCATGTCTTCCGCCATCTCATCTTCGGCCGACGCTTCATCGCCGGCATCGCCCTCTTCATCGCCCATCGGCGCTAGGTCGCCCGCCCAATTGGCCGGCGCGCCGATCTCGACATCGTGGTCTTCCTCGGGCTCGTCGATCTCAACATGCTTCTGCATGCTTTTGATGACGTTGTTCTGCAGATTTTCGAGCGGAATGGTCACGTCGGCGATTTCGCGCAACGCAACGACCGGACCCTTGTCATTGTCGCGATCGAGTGTGAGCGGCGCGCCCGAGGCAATGTCGCGCGCGCGCTGAGCAGCCAGCAGGACCAACTCGAAGCGATTCGGGACTTTGAGGACGCAATCTTCGACGGTGACGCGAGCCATCTACTGAAATCTCCGGCAAGAATATTTCAAGTTGCTCAATATATGGGGCGGGATGCGGCACCGCAACGGGGTTTCCTACCAAAAGCCTGGGTTTTCCGGGCAATTTGTCGGTTAGGCGTCGAGGGGCTCTGCTTTTTGCTCCGGCGGTAGAGCCGAAATCAGGTTTTCGACCGTTTTGCCCAGGATTGGGTGCCGCCAAGCAGGGGCTATTTCCGCCAAAGGCAGCAAAACGAAGGCCCTATCCTGCATCCGAGGATGCGGCAGGATTAGTTCAGGGGTATTTTCGACGCGGTTATCGTAATCGACGATATCGAGATCGAGCGTTCGGGCCGCATTTGGCATCGTCCGTCGCCGTCCAAAGGCTTGTTCGACTTGCCGGAGCAATGCCAGCAGCGCTGCCGGCTCCAGCGTCGTTTCGACCCGCGCGACGCCATTCACAAACCACGGCTGATCCGAAACCGGTACCGGCGCAGTGCGATACCAGCGCGAACGAGCAGCGATATGGATGCCGCTCTCCTCAAGCCGCTTGAGCGCCGCTTCCAATGTTTGCTGCGGCCCACCTGCCGGGCTCGACAAATTGGCGCCGAGGGCGATGAGGATCATCGCCACTCGCCCGGGTCAGACGCCCTCCGTACCCGTCCAAGCCCAATCGTCGATCCCGTGGAACATCTCATCGACCGAATGCGGCTTTGCCATCAACCCCTGTTCATAGGTGTAGCGCAGCGCGGTCGCGACGTTGTTGCGGTTGATGTCGTTGAGCCCGTATTGCCACGGATCGCGGCCCAACAGCCGGTTCTGCTCTTCCATGCTGTTCATATAGAAGGCGAGCGGCAGGATGCGCGGATTGCGCAGATGCTGGAGCGCGATTTTCTTCGATTCATTGAAGGCGTAAGCGAGGTTCTCCGGCACCCACGGGTTCTTCTCGACGATCTCTTGCTTGATGATCAGCGTGTGCATGATCGGGAAGATCTGCGTCTTCTGGTAATAGTCGATCTCCGCCTGCTTATAATCGGGAAAGAGCCGCGCGATGCGCTTGTCGCCGCGCAGCAGAGGCTCGGGAATGCCGGCCGACATCATCGCATCAATCTCGCCGTCGAGCAGCCGCTCTTCGACGCTCTTGCCCTCCTTGATGATCTCGATATCGAAGCCTTCCTGATGCGCGAAAGGAATATCGTGCGGCCGGTCGGTCAGCCATTTCACATCCTTATGCGAGAGACCATAATGCTCGCCCAGTGTGCCGCGTAGCCAAGTGCAGGCCGCGGCGAGCATGCCGCCGCTGCAGCCGAATTTGCCGCCTTTGAGATCCGACGCCTTTTTGATGCCCTTCGCGGCGTTGACGAAGATGAAGCCATGGCGGAAGCGGCGATGGAGGAAGATCGGTAGCCCGATATAAGGATGGCCGCGGTCGCGGGCCATGTAGTAGCCGCAGAGATTGAACTCGCCGGCATCGCATTCGGCATTGCGGTCCAACCGCCAATGCCGATCGCGCGACGAGGTCGCGCAGAGCATGGTCAAATCGATGCCGTCGGCCTCAACGCGACCTTCTTTCAGCGGACGAACGATCTCGTAATCGCCGCAGGTCAGGGTGATTTTCAGCTTCGACGGCATGGCGCTTTTCCTTATTTCGCGTTGGGCAGGAATTCTTCCGTATAGTACTTCGTAAGATCAGGCGCGCTATCGAGGATCTTCATCTCGACAAAGGATTGACGCACCACGTCAAGACCGCTCGCCGGGAATTTTCCGTTGGCCGAATACATCGGCATTACCGTGTCATATTCCTGCGCCTCGACCGCGGCGGAGCGGCGCACGGCGGTCACCGCGTAAGCGATCGTTTCGTCGCGATGAGCTCGCTCATAGGCGATGGTCTCGAACCAGCCTTTGAGGAAAGCCCGTACTGCATTGGGATTGTCGCGAACGATCTTGTCCGTCGCAAAGATCGCATGGGTGAGGAAATCGCCGACGATGGCGGAGGCGGGCAACAAAAGACGCCCGCGCTTCGTCTCCGCCAGTTCGAAGCCGAGCGCCGAAGCGCTTACCGCGGCGTCGATCTGATGCGTGACAAGCGCCGCGGTGATAGTGGTCTTATCCGCGCCGATTGCGACGACGTGCAGATCGTCCGGCCCCCAATGCCGTGTCTGCGCCAATCGATGCGCCAACCAATCCGTAAGCGAGCCAGTACTCGCTGCGCCGATCAATTTGCCTTTGAGATCGTCGGGACCTTGCGCCAGCGAGTCATAGGGCACGTTGACGCCCAAAAGCAGCGGCGGCCCTGCCATTGCGGCAACGCCGATCTCCGGCGCGCCCTTAATGAGGAAAGCGAAATCGGTCCCTGCCCCAACAGCAATGTCGATCGAATCCGCGATCATGCCCTGATGAAGCTTGCCGCTGCCGAGAAGAACGATCTTCTCGATCATCACGCCGTTGCGTTGAAAGATACCGAGCGAAACACCGAAATCGACCGGCATAAAGGAGAAGGCTTCCGTCGAGGGAATACCGATGCGCAGATGATCCTCGGCCAATGCCGGCATCGAGAAGCCGAACCAAACCGAGAAGACAAAAGCGCAGCGGCGCAGCAAAATCCGCATGGCGGGGCTCACATCTTGGGCAGATATCGTCTGGTATAGCATTTCGTCAGGTCGGGTCAGCATCGAGGCACCCAAAACGAAAGAGCGCGCTAGCTCTCAAAGCCTGGTGCAACTTAGCACTGCCGAGGAGACCACGCGCTCAACCTCGACACCGTTCTTGGCGTAGACGCCGCGATCGTTCCCGAAATCGACGGCCATAAAAGAGAACGCTTCGGTCGCCGGGATGCCGACCTTTACTTTGTCGAGGGCCGCTGCAGGAGGCGTTGGGAGAATCACGGCAACGACACCGAATGCGAAAAGCGCTCCGTGCGCGGCACGTCGCCTTTGCATGAACTGCCTCCCTTCTTATCGTCTCTCACTATCGTCTTATTGTCTTATCTTATTATCTTATCTTATCGCCTCACACTCGCCAGATACGGGTGCGCGATAAACTTTTACACCTATCTTTTACGTTATTCATGACAACGAAGAAAGACCGTCATCCTGCGCGTTCGCCCGCTTGACGCAACGCGAGCAAATGATATGCGTTCATCGCGAGTAGGTGAATGGAGTGCTGGATGTTATTTTACCCGGAAGAGCGCATTGCTTTGTTCATCGACGGCGCAAATCTTTATGCTGCCGCACGCGCTCTTGCGTTTGATATCG
This sequence comes from uncultured Alphaproteobacteria bacterium, assembly GCA_963740675.1. Classification (GTDB taxonomy): domain Bacteria; phylum Pseudomonadota; class Alphaproteobacteria; order ATCC43930; family CGMCC-115725; genus CAIKMD01. Next base: position 183,988 of record CAVUFS010000013.1, on the reverse strand, counting down.
ACTACAAGCGCTTGCTCCAGCTTTTCGGCTCGAAGGGCCGACTGATTTGCGCTTTCTATTACACTGCGTTGATCGAAGATCAGGAATATTCACCGCTTCGTCCACTCGTCGATTGGTTGGACTACAATGGCTATACGATGGTGACGAAGCCGACGAAGGAATTCACCGACGCGATGGGCCGCCGCAAGCTCAAAGGCAATATGGATATCGAGCTTGCGATCGACGTTATGGAGATGGCCCAGTCGCTCGATCACATCGTGCTCTTCTCGGGCGATGGCGATTTTCGCCGGCTGGTCGAGGCCGTTCAGCGCAAAGGAGTACGCGTCACGGTTGTCTCGACAATTCGTTCCACCCCGCCGATGGTGGCAGATGAATTGCGCCGCCAAGCCGACGTTTTCATTGAGCTGCAGGACCTCGCGCCGCAAATCATGCGTGCGCATAACGGCAATCATCACCGCGAGCCGCAGCAGCAATATTCCGACAGCGACGCGTGAGCGCGGCCGCTCCCGAACCGGCAGCAGCTGCTCCCGGCCATGATTGTACGCTTTGTCCGCGCCTGGTCGATTTCCGCATGGCGCAGCGTGCCACCCATGCCGATTGGCACAATGCTCCCGTTCCCTCTTTCGGCGATATCTCAGCGCGGCTGCTGATCGTCGGGCTCGCCCCCGGGCTCAAAGGCGCCAACCGCACTGGCCGACCTTTCACCGGCGATTATGCCGGCGACCTGCTCTATGCAACGCTGAAAAAGTTCAACTTCGCGAGGGGCGATTACGCTCAGCACAAGCACGATGGCCTGACGTTGATCGATTGCCGTGTGAGCAACGCCGCACGCTGCGTGCCGCCCGAAAACAAGCCGCTACCCGAAGAAGTCTCGACCTGCCGTCAATTTCTTGTCGCCGAGATCGCGGCGATGCCGAAGCTTCGCGCCATCCTGGCGCTTGGCCAGATCGCGCATGGCGCCGTGCTGACCGCTCTCGGACAGCGTAAATCTGCTTTCGCGTTCAAGCATGCCGCGATGCATGCGCTGCCGAACGGCAAGCTTCTCGCCGACAGCTATCACTGCTCGCGCTACAACACGAACACCGGCAGGCTGACGACCGAGATGTTCGAAACCGTTTTCGAAGAGTTGAATAAAAGGTTCGCGCGCTAGACGTTGTGCGCCCGCATGATGCGGGCGCGGCTGCGCTGCCAATCGCGCTGCTTCTCCGCTTCGCGCTTATCGGATTTGCGTTTACCCTTGGCAAGACCGAGCTCGAGCTTGGCTCGGCCACGCTCGTTGAAATAGATCGCGAGCGGAATCACCGTCATGCCTTCGCGCTTGATCACGCCGAGAAGCTTGTTGATCTCGCGCCGATGCAGCAAGAGGCGCCGCTTGCGCCGCGGTTCGTGATTGAAACGCGCCGCCGGATATTCCGGGAAATTCGCGTTGATGAGATAGATTTCGCCGCCTTCGTCGCTTGCATAGGCTTCGGCAATGCTGGCAAGCCCTCGGCGCAGCACCTTCACCTCGGTGCCGGTCAATTGCATGCCGGCCTCGATCGTTTCCTCAATCAGGTAATCGTGTCGTGCGCGTCGGTTGAGCGCGACATACTTCTCGTCCCCACGCAGCGCCATGAGGCGCCGACAGCGCTAGTTGAGGACGCCGGCGGAGCGCATCGCCGTACGGACCTGCTCTTGCGCCTGCGCGCTCGCAGGCACCAACGGGAGCCTCACATCCGGCGTCGACTTACCCAGCAGCGAGCAGGCGTATTTCACCGGCCCTGGGCTCGTCTCGCAGAAGAGCGCGTCGTGCAGCGGCAGGAGGCGCTCGTTGATCTTCATCGCTGCCGCGGTCTCGCCGCGGCGCCATGCTTGGTGCATATCGGCGCAGGCACGGGGCGCGACATTCGCGGTGACCGAGATGCAGCCATCGCCGCTCTGCCCCATGAAGGCGATCGCTGTGACGTCCTCGCCCGAAAGCATCGAGAAGTCAGAGCCGATTGTCGCGCGCGTGCGCAGCGGTCGCGCCAGATCGTTGGTCGCGTCCTTCACACCGACGATGTTCGGCAGCTTGGCGAGCCGCGCCATCGTCGCGACGCTCATATCGATCACGCAGCGCGCCGGAATGTTGTAGATGATGATCGGCAGGTCAACCGCTTCGGCGATTGCCTTGTAGTGCTGATAGAGCCCTTCCTGAGTTGGCTTGTTGTAATAGGGGGTAACCACCAAGGCCGCGTCGGCACCCGCCTGCTTGGCGTGGCGGGTAAAATCGATCGCCTCTTCGGTCGAGTTCGACCCCGCTCCGGCCACCACCGGCACCCGGCCCTTGGCCACCTCGACACATAGCTCGACCACCCGCTTATGCTCGGCATGGCTCAGAGTTGGCGACTCGCCGGTCGTCCCGCAGGGCACGACCCCCTCGGTCCCCTGGTCGATCTGCCAGTCGACGAAGCTTTGGAACGCCTTTTCGTCGACTTTCCCGTCCCGGAAGGGGGTAATAAGCGCGACAAGCGATCCTTTAAGCATTTATTTCTCCTACAGCGCCTAGTCTGGCGCTTCTGCGACGATAGGCCATAGCGCTAATAGCGGCAACCGCCGGGAATTTCATTGTTCTGCTAACGCTTGCCGGTTAAATAGATATTCGGCGGGAATAGGAAGTGATGGGTCTCATACGGACCTTGGCCCTGCCTATCTTGGCGATGCTGGCATGGGGAGCCGGCAGTCAGGCCTGGGCAGCGCCGCTAAGTGAAAGCGACCGGCAGATTTACACCGCGGCCTTCGACGCGATTAAACGCGGCGATTGGAATGCGGCGGAAACGCTTGCCGCGCCGGCACGTGACCGGCTTCCGGCCCAAGCCCTCGCCCTCCTCGACTATTCGCATAAAGGCACGACCGCGTCGTTCAGCGACATATCGAGCTTTATGAACGCGCATCCGAACTGGCCCAACCAGAAACAGCTGCGCATGCGTGCCGAGGAAGCGATCGGCACTGCCACCGACTCCCAGCTCGTAACCTGGTTCCAGGCGCATCCGCCGGTTCTGCCGGCCGCGCAGCTCCGGCTGGCGCAGATCTGGATGCAGCAGGGCCGCCGCGCCGATGCCGAGCGCTTGATCCGCCAAGCCTGGATCGACGGCGATTACAGCGTCATCGAAGAAAAGTTCATGCTCGAGCGCTACCACGACGCGCTACGTGGCGAGGACAACGCGCGCCGGCTCGATCGGTTGCTCTGGGATCACCAGACCGACGAAGCCAAGCACATGGTAAAACATGTGGGGCCCGAGACCGCAGCGCTGGCGCAGGCGCGGCTCGGCCTCGCGGCAATGGCGCCGGGTGTCGAGCGGCTGATCGCGCGCGTTCCTGCGCGGCTCCAAAACGATCCCGGCCTGCAATTCGAGCGCATGCGCTGGCGCCGCCACAAAGAACTCGACGATGACGCGGCATCGATCCTCGAGCACCCGCCGGCGGCGCTGGTGCGGCCGGAAGCTTGGGCCTCGGAGCGACTCATCATTGCGCGCCGCTTGCTCGATGACGGCCAAGCCGCCCGCGCCTACAAGCTGGCTTCGAATAGTGGTCTCACCACCGGCCCCACTTTCGCCGAGCTTGAATTCCTCGCCGGCTGGATCGCGCTGCGCAATCTCAATCAGCCGGGCACGGCCTATAACCACTTCGTTCATCTCTATCACGCGGTCACCTTGCCGATCAGCCTCGCGCGCGGCGCCTATTGGTCAGCGCGTGCCGCGGAGGCGATGGGCAACAAGACGCTTTCCGCGACCTGGTACGACACGGCAGCGCCTTTCCTGACGACCTATTACGGCCAGCTCGCCGCCGCGCATCAAGGCGCCACCGCGGCGACATTCAAGGTGAGCGAGCCCAAACCGACGCAAGTTGAGATCCAGGCTTTCGAAAGCAACGAGCTTGTCCGGCTGGTGCGTGACCTTGCGCAGATCGGCGATGCCGACGATCAAGCCGTTTTCCTGAAATGCATCACTGAGGAAGCGCGGACCCCGTCTGATTACGCCCTCACCGCGCGGCTCGCGCGTTCGGTCTCACGCTCCGATGTCGCGGTCTTTACCGCCAAGCGCGCCAGCTATGCCGGCGTAACCCTGATGGATGAGGGCTATCCCGTCGCTGATCTGCCACCCGGCGGCAATATCGAGGCCCCGCTGGTGCTGGCGATGACACGGCAAGAAAGCGCTTTCGATAATGGCGCCGTCAGCAGCGCCGGCGCGATGGGGCTGATGCAATTGATGCCGGCGACGGCAAACAAGGTCGCGCAGGTGCTGGGCCTGCCGTTCTCGCGCGAACGCCTCACCACGGACGTCACTTACAACGTCACCCTGGGCCGCGCCTATCTCGATTCGCTGGTCGATAATTTCTCGGGGTCTTACGTGCTCGCCGTCGCCGCTTACAACGCCGGCCCGGCGCGGGTCCATCAATGGATCGTCGATCACGGCGACCCGCGTAGCGCGAATGTCGATCCGATCGACTGGGTCGAGCGCATTCCTTTCACCGAGACCCGGAACTACGTGCAGCGCGTGCTCGAGAATCTCCAAGTCTATCGCTTCCGGCTTGGCGCTTCCGTGCCGACGCTCTCTCTCGCGACCGATCTAAAGCGCTGAGCCATGGCGATACCGACGCTGCCGGATGTCGACGACGTCCGTAAAGCGGCGGCCCGGCTTCGTGGCAAAGCGGTGGTTACGCCGCTGCTATCCTCGCCGCAAATTGACGCCATGCTCAACGCGCGCGTGCTCATCAAGGCGGAATGCCTGCAGCGCACCGGCTCATTCAAATTCCGTGGCGCTTACAACGCGCTCTCGCAACTTGATCCGGCCAAGCGCCGCGCCGGCGTGGTGGCCTATTCCTCCGGCAATCACGCGCAAGGCGTCGCTGCGGCGGCCCAGCTTCTCGGCATGCCGGCGACGATCGTGATGCCCGCCGATGCGCCGGCAATCAAAGTCGCGAATACCCGCTTCTACGGTGCCGAGATCGTGCCTTACGACCGCTATCGTGAAAGCCGTGAAGAAATCGCGCAACGCATCGCCACCGAACGCGGCGCCGAGACATTGCCGCCCTATGACGATGCGCGCGTCATCGCGGGCCAAGGCACAATCGGACTCGAGATCGGCGAAGAAGCGCAGAACCAGAGCTTGGCGATCGACATGCTGATCGCACCATGCAGTGGCGGCGGCCTCGTCACCGGCTGCGCGCTAGGGCTTTCGGCCACGCAACCCAATGCCTCGATCTATGCCGCCGAACCGGTGCAACTCGACGATCTCCGGCGCTCGCTCGAAGCTGGCGAGCGTGTCGCCAATGATCCAGCAGCGCGCTCGATATGCGATGCGCTGCTCGCACCGACTCCCGGTGAAATCACGTTCGCGCTAGCGCAGCGTCTCCTCGCCGGCAGCATTGCCGTCAGCGACGACGAAGTGCGCCGTGCAATGGCAACCGCCTTCTCGGCCTATAAGCTGGTGCTAGAGCCCGGCGGCGCCGCGGCCTTTGCCGCGGTTCTCTCGGGCACGTTTCCCGTCGCGGGCAAAACAGTCGCGATCGTCGCCTCCGGCGGCAACGTTGATCCGGCGGTATTCACCGCCGCGCTTAGCTAAACCAACAAGAAGAGATTGTCGGCGTTATTCGCCGGCGGGGGCCGACGCAACGGCGTCGCTATGCTCGACGGGGCGCAGCGCCTTCAGCGCCGGCAGCAATTGCTTGCCTTCGCCATCCGAAAGATTCTCGCGCTCGACGCGCCGGCTATAGCCCTCGAACACAGCGCCGGGCTCGATGCGCATCGAACAATAAACAACATCCGCGCGCACTTGCGCGGAGCGGCCAAGGATCACATTCACCGCAACCAGCCGCCCTTGCAGAGCGCCATTGATGATCGCGGTCTCAGCCTCGACCGAGCCGTTGATCGACCCGGCCTCGTCCAGTGTAACCTTGCCGGCAACGAGGTTGCCGATCAATGTGCCGCCGATGTGGACTTCGCCCGAGCAGGCAATATCGCCGTCGACGCGGAACCCTTCGCTCAGGATCGAAGGTGCGCTGCGACGACCGGCTGAACCACCAACACTATTGTTGGCCGCTGACTTGAACCACATTCTTGCCTGCCTGCATGAACTTTGCGGGATCGACCGTTTGGCCATCGACGCGAACTTCGTAATGCAGGTGCGGACCGGTGCTACGACCCGTACTGCCGAGCTCCGCGATTGGCGTATGCAATCCCACTGTCTGACCTTTGGCGACCAATATGCGATGAAGATGCGCATAACGGGTTACGATACCGTGACCGTGGTCGATTTCGACGACCTTGCCGTAACTATCCATATTACCCGTAAAAATCACCGTACCGGCACCGGTGCTGTAGACCGTCGTGCGGTAGGGCGCGTCCATATCGAGCCCCGGGTGGAACGATTGTTTGTGATTGATGGGATCGACGCGAGCGCCGTAATCGCTGCCGAGCTGGTATTGCGTGAGCGGCGAAGCAAGCGGAAGATTCTTCGCCAGCTTCTGCAAATCTTCGAGCCGTTGATGATCCATAGCGACCGCGCGCGGATCGTTTAGCGCGATATAAGGACCACCCTCGCCGCCGCCTGACGAACTGCTGAGTCCGTGCAATAGGCGATCGATATCGAGCCCGGTCGAAGCCAGCAACCGCTCGAGCTCCGACGATTGTCGGCCCGTGTTGCCTGGCGCGGGGGTGTTCTGCGCGTGCGGCACGCCGGTCGGCGTCGGCTTGCGCTCCGGCGGCGCAGCTTCAGGCGCAATCGGCTGAACAAGCGCCGGAGCCGGTGCAGCCGGCGTGCGGAGCGGATCAGACGCGACCTGCGGGTTATGCGTATCGGCTTGGTCGGCGCGCGTTTGCGCTGCCTGCAGGTCCATCTGCAACTGCTGCACGCGATTTTGCAGCGTGGTGCGCTGAACCTCGGATTGCTGCAACTCGGTGCGCGCCGCATCGAGATTCTTGGCAAGCTGTTCCGAATTGCCGTTCTTGCTGTTCAGCGCCTGCTCGCTTGTCTTGGCACGACGCTCGGCTTCGTCACGCGCTTCTTGGATCGTCTTCGTGCGCGCGGTTGCGTCGTTAAGCTGCGTCTGGAGCTGGTTGTTCTGCTGCGTCAGAGCAGAGATCTTATCGGTCGCCTGCTGAACATTGGCGTTGGCCTGCGCGTAGTTTTGGTCCAGCGTCGTCACTTGCTGGTGAAGCGCCGCGAGCTCGTTGCGCATTTCCGCGATATCCGGCGAATCGGTGCGGGGCGCTGGTGGAGTATCGGATGGTGTCGTAGCCGCCGGCACAGCGGCGAGTCGCGGTGGCTGGGTTTGTGCGCCGACCGGCGTTACGGCTGGAGTTGTATCAGCCGCGCGGCTGCCCAACGTGTCGCGCAGATGCATGTAGCCGACGCAAAGATAGGCAACAGCACCGATCGTCGCGAGCGAAACCGCGAGCAACATCGCCTGAAGCCAACCCGGCAGCGCCAAATGACGCACGCCGCTGGTGCTCTGCAAGAGTAATCGCCGTTCAGGAAATAGCTGTTCCCCGAGAATTTGAGATACTTTCGCCACTCGCCCCCCGCTACCGTCCCTGAATCAAGTGCTGCTCCGCAAGCACCGCCACCGATCGCGGCCCATCTAGGGCTCATTGGCAAATGGTAGTTGTGGAACGCTTCGACCCGCTACACTTTCGATCGCAGCTCGCCGACGCGGCCTCCTTTTATTCCGTCCATTCACCAAACTCGGACCCTAATAGGTGAATGCTGACATGGCAAGCTGATTCGATCTGTGATCACAACGGGATGTTATCGAATTGGTGCTGTGCACCTGCGACATTTAGTACACGAACTCGTATCAATCCCGTTAAAACGAAACGAACCATGTTTAGCCTTTGATTTGCCAAAGGACCCGACGAGCTTCCGTTGTCTTGTTAAAGCAAGGCGTCGAACGTCAAAGACGACGACAATCCAACCGGCGCGTGCTCACCAATGACTGCAGCGCTTGAACACTGCGGCGTAACTCTCTGGCATATCGAGACGCGTGTTTCCATCGCGCGCGCGACCGTTGATCGCATCGAAAATAGGCTTCAGCGAGTTGGTGATCGGGCCGAGATAGGCTGCCCGCGCCGCGTTGCGGTCCGCGACATGGAGGTTGAGCGGCAATGAGGTTTTGCCCAACGCGCGTTCGAGCGCCGGCAAATAGTACCGCACCGCCTCGCGGAACACCTCGACATGCTCGGCCTCGTGATCGAGGACAGCTTGCCGCTGACATGAGCCCGAGGCGAAACGGCGATCGACGATTACATCGAGCTGCTTCAATCCGATCTCGACATGAGCAGCGCGCAATTGGGCGCAGTAACCGCTGCCGTCGCGCATGCTATCGGTATTGACCGTGACCTTGAGGTCATAGCGGCCGATGGTGAGGCCGTAGGGGATTTCGCCCTTAAGCCCGGGCATCCCGTTTTGATCGGCGACCTTCGCCAAAGCAGCGCTGTCGAGATCGAAACGATAATTGACCGGCAGATCTTTCATCGCGACGCTGAAAGCGGGCGCGCTGACGCTCGCCGTGCAAGAAGCGAAGGCGACCGCCGGAAGAAGGAATAGAGCCGCCGCTATTGCGGCAATCCTCGAGAAACGCATCAGGCAGCCACCCAAACAACACAAAGCCGTCGCCCGCGCGCGCTCAGCATCGGTACAAGCTTCGCTTCAGCAGCGAGTATACGGCCAGGCATGATACCGACGATGCGCGTCTCTTCCTCCCTTATCGGCCTCGACCAAAGGCCGTCGAAGCTGCTCGCGCCTTGCAAGCGAAACTGCGCGGCGAGCTTTTGCCGTAACAATAGCGCGCGCTTGAACCCGCTCCAATGGAGGAAGGCTTCATTGGCAGCGAGGACGATTTGGTCGGCATCGAGCAACAATCCCGGCATCGGTGCAGCCTCGACAAGCGCCGTGATGCTCGCACTGTCCAGCGCCAGTGAGCGTCCCGCGGTGGCGCGTTCCATCTCGCCGAGGCAAAAGACGCGCAGGGTCGACGAGAGGTTGCTATCGCTGGGGCGATGCGACGCTATCTCGGCAACAAGGTGATTGAGGCGTAGCTTGCGACGCGACGCAATCGCTTCGAGCGCGGTCCAGAATTCGTGCTCCAGACGCAACGAATAGCGCTTGCCCTCGAGCTGTAGAATGCGCTGTTCCCATGGCGCACTCGTGACTTCTGCTACTTCAGTTCGGGTCTCGGAAAGAATTTCGCCGTCGCTCGCCATGACGATCCGCGCGCATGGTTAATGATTGGTTGCGAGAGCGTGCCACACGCTTGACGCCTCACATGGGAGTAATGGCTTGGAAGTCTTAAGCTCGCCTGAATCAGGCCAGGAAAGGCAGATGCGGCGCGAGCATGACGCCGGCGATCGCAATCGGAATGCCATAAGGGATAGGCATTTTCGCGTGTAGGAACGCCGGGGCGCGACGCAACACGGCAAGGATCGCGATCTGTACCAAAGGTTGGCGCAGGCCAAGCACGATCAGGGCGAAGACGCCGCCGATGACGGCGGTCAGGAAGAGCAGCGGCACCAGGAGATGAATGCCGCACCACAGCGCCATGGCCGCCAATAGCTTTACGTCGCCACCGCCGAGGATGCGGCAGGCAAAGAGCATGGCGCCAACGGTGAACACGGCCGCGCCCGCTTCGATATGCGATATCCAGTCGACGCTATGGTCGGATAGGCCGATGCCGGCAATCAGCGCCGCGAGGGGGAAAGCGAGAGCCAGCGCACCGGTCAGCCAGTTGGGAATGCGCAGGCTGACGAGGTCGCTCAGGGCCGCGAAGACCAGGGCGAAAACGTAGAGCGCCAAGATAGCCTCGCCCGCGAAATTCGCCGGCAAGCTGTTCCAGGAAGAGACCATGCGCCAAGTTTGGCGGCGTAGGCTTACTGAAGGGTTAAGGCTGGCCGAAGGATTAAGGCCCGTATCCCCTGCCCGCTCAGCGCTCGTGCAGCGCCTCGTCCCGGGCTTTGAGCAGCGGCTTCAGGAGATAATCAAGCACCGATTTCTGGCCGGTAAGGATTTCGGCGCTTGCCGTCATGCCTGGAATGATCGGCAGCGGCTTGTCCCCTTTGCCGAGCGCATTCTTCTCGGTCCGTAGGGTCACGCGGAAGAAGGTGCCACCGTTGGGCGTGTCGTCCTTGATCGTATCGGCCGAGATATCCTCGACCTGCGCTTTGAGCCCGCCATAAATCGAGAAGTCGTAAGCCGTGATCTTGACCATCGCCGGCTGACCGGGATGAAGGAAAGCGACATCCGCCGGCCGGACCTTGGCCTCAACGAGCAGCGTATCTTCGAGCGGCACGATCTCGACAAGATCCTCGCCCGGCTTGATCACCTCGCCGATCGTCGTGACTTTCACATCCTTGATGGTGCCGCGCACCGGCGAGCGCACTTCGGTACGCGTCACACGGTCGTGCTGCGCGAAAATTTGTTGCGAGAGGGCGGCAAGCTCGGCCGTATGCTTATTCAGCTCGGCCTGCGCATCCGAATGGAACGTCGCCGTCTTCTCCTGAATTCGCTTTTGCGCCTCGTTCCGCGCCGCCTCGGCCTGCGGGATCGAGATCTTCACGTCGTCGAGTTGCCCCTGAAGATCGGTGAGCCCGCGCTCCAGCTTCACGAGCTCGAGCTTCGATGCCGCGCCATTGGCGACCAGCGGCGCGGTCATATCGCGTTCCTGTTTCGCCAGGTCCATCGAGCGCGACAGCGTTTGTTGTTTCGATTGCAGCCCGGCAATCTCCTGCTGCTTCTGCGTGAGCTGGTCGTTCAACACGGCAATGTTGGATTTGAACTGGTCGAGCTGGCTGTCGTAAAGCGCTTGCTCGCTATGCGCGACCGTCGGTGCCTCCGTCAGTACTTCCTGCGGAAATTGCGGCGTCTTGTCGGCGATCTCGGCTTTCAGCCGCGCGATCATCGCCTCGAGTGTCAGGTATTGCGTACGGCTATCGCGATATTGCGATTCGGCACTGGTATTCGCAATGCGCAGCAGCACGTCGCCTTTCTGCACGATCTGTCCGTCGTGAACCGCCAGCTCGGCGAGAATGCCGCCTTCGAGGTTCTGCACGACCTGTATCTTGCTCGACGGCACGACACGCGCATCGCCCCGCGTCACCTCGTCGAGCTTCGCGAAATGCGCCCAGATCAAGAAGATGAAGCAGAATGCGCAGACGCCCAGCGTCAGGATATGGGCAAAGCGGGTCGTCCGCGCCCGTAGCGCGTATTCGTAGTCGGGCAGGAAATCGCTATCGATCTTCTGGCTCATCGCGCACCGCCCCGCGCCGCAATCCGCAGCTCGCCTTGGTTGAGCGCGCGGAGCACCTTCTCGCGCTGGCCATCGGCGACGACGCGGCCGTTATCGATCACGATCAACCGATCGACCAAATCCAGCATCGACGGACGATGCGTCACCAGCAGCAAAGTCTTCGCCGGCAGGATCTCGCGCATGCGATGCTTGAGCCAGGCTTCGGCGGTTGCGTCCATCGCGCCGCTTGGCTCGTCCATCACGAGGATCGGCGGATCGCTCAGCAACGCACGTGCGATCGTTACCGCATCGCGCTGCCCGCCCGAGAGATGCTTGCCGTTCTCCCCGACCTGCATGTCGTAGCCTTCGGGGTGCTGCTTGATGAAATCATCAACGCCGGCGATGGTCGCGGCGCGCAGGATCGCGTTATGAGACACATTCGGCGAGGACAGCGCGATGTTGTCGCGCACCGATCCGAAGAAGAGGAAAGCATCCTGCGGCACATAGCCGATGTTGCGCCGCAGATCCGCGGGATCGACCTGACGCAGATCGGTGCCATCGACCAGAATGGCGCCGGAATTGGGCGCGTAGAGCCCTGTCAGCAACCGCGCCAGCGTGCTCTTGCCCGAGCCGATGCGGCCGAGGATACCGACCTTCTCACCCGGCTCGATGCGGAAGCTGACACCCGTCAGCGCCGAATGACTCTGGCCGGGATAAACGAAGCTGACATCGCGGAATTCGATTTCGCCTTGAAGCTGCGGGCGATGGAGGAAGGTCTTGCCCTTCGGCCGCTCGAGCGGCGTTTTCATCACCTTGTCGAGCGAACGCAACGACATGAAGGACGAATGGAGACGCACCAACAGGGAGGCGAGCTGCGCCAGCGGCGCCATCGCACGCGACGACAGCAGCGATGCCGCAACGAGACCGCCGGTCGTGAGATTGCCGGCCGAAATCTCATAGACGCCGACGATCACTACCAGCACGCTGACCAGGTTCTGCGTGAGCGTCGCGATGTTGACGCCGATCGTCGAGATGAAGCGCGCACGCATCGCCGTCCGCGCCGTGCTGCCAATAAAGCGCTCCCAGAGTTTCTGGGCGCGGCCTTCGGAGCCCGTGATCTTGATCGTATCGAGGCCTTCGATCGATTCGACGAGGATCGCGTGTTTCTGGAACGTTTCGCGTTGGGTCTGCCCCATCACTTCGCGTAGCGCGAATTGCAGAGCGAAGCCGATCCCGAGCAGCAACGGCACCGCGAGCAGCGGCACAAGCGCCACGGGCCCCGCGATCAAGCCGATGATGAGGATGAAGAGCAGCGCAAAAGGCAGATCAGCGAGCGAGAGCAATGTCGCCGAGGTGAAGAATTCGCGCAGCGTCTCGTATTCGCGAAGATTGGCAGCAAGCGCACCAGCCGAAGCGGGCCGCGCCTCGTAGCGCATGCCCATCACATGCTCAAAAAGCTTGCTGGCGAGCACGACATCGGCGTTCTTGCCGGCGCTGTCGACGAAATAGCTGCGTGCCGTGCGCAGGATGAAATCGAAAAGGAAGGCGACGAAGACGCCACTGGCCAGCACCCACAGAGTCGCGGTCGCGTTGTTGGGCACGACGCGATCGTACACATTCATCACGAAAAGCGGGCTCGCCAACGCGACAAGATTGACGACCAGCGAGGCGATGATCGCGTGAATATAAACGTGCCAGAAAGAAGAGAGCGTGCTCCAGAACCAGGAGCGCTTGGGCGCCGGGATATCGACGACGTCCTCGCTACGCTCATCGAAACGGTATTGCGCTTTCACATAGAGCGCGTAGCCCACGTAATAGCCCTGGAATTCCTCGACCGGCAGGCGGATCGGCTCGCTGCCGGGCTGCGGCAGCAGCATCTCGATCTCGCCATCCTCGATCGCCGTCAGGACGCAGGCGCTGTTTTCGTTGAGCAACAGCAGGCACGGCAGGTTGAGCGGCGAAATCTCTTCGATCGCGAACTTGTGCCAGCGTGCGGAAAACCCGGCCCGCTGTGCCGCACGGACCACCATCTCGGGCGACAAGGGGTCGCCGTTGACCGGCAAGCCAGCGGCGAGCGCACGTGCCGAAATCGGCCGCTCGAGCAGACCCGCGAGGATCGAAAGCGCGGTGAGAACTGGATCGTCGATGGCTTCGGGCGCGGCCGCCGCTTCAGGCGGTGCGTCCATAACTTCGAACTCGCTCATCATCCCTCGCCTCCGCATCGACCGCGCGGCCGGCTTCAACAACACAAAAGAGATCAGCCTTGCGGTCGCGGCGCGATACCCGGCGCGTGGTTCGGATCGGCCGCCGCTGGCGGCGCAACGTTGAGCGAGCTCAGCAGCATGCCCTCGACCGCCAGGATGCGGTAAGCATTGAACGCGGCCTGCCCTTGCGCCGTCGCCAAACGCGTCTGCGCTTGGAAGACTTCGTTCTGCGCATCGAGGAGATCGAGCAGCGTGCGCTGGCCAATCTGGTATTGCTGGTCGTAGGCGGCACGCACCTGCTGCGTATGAGCCAGCGAGCTTTGGAGAGCAGGAATACGCTGCATCGCCGCGTTATATGCCGATTGCGACTGACGCAGGTTCTGCTCGGCGTCGCGCAAGGCCTGGAGCCGATCTGTCTTCGCCTGCGCGACCTGCGCATAAGCCGATTGGCGATTGGCGATATCGGAACCGCCGGCGTAGAGATTCCAGCGCAGCACGAGGAGCGCGCGCGCCTCGTTGTCGCGGCCAGGGAAGCCGCCGACGTTGCGATTCTTGTCGCCGCTGACCTCGACCGAGACGGTCGGATCGAAACGCGCATCCGCTTGCTCGACCAGGCCTTGGGCCGCCTCGATATCGGCTTCGCGCGCTTTGACCGTCGGATTCTGCGCCTGGAGCTGGGCGAGTTCGGTGTTGATGTCGTTGTTGATGGCGCCGGTTGGCACCGGCGAATCTTCGAGCGCTGCCGGCGCGACACCGACGACGCTGAGATAACGCGCCTCGGCATCTTCGAGCATGCCGCGCGTCTCGTCGCGTGTCGCGGTCGCGAGATCGAGGCGGCTCTGGGCTTGCGCGACATCGGCAGCGCGACCGGCACCGCCGGTGCTGCGCTGCTGCACGCGGGTCAACAGATCCTGATGCGCTTTCACATTGTCTTGCGCGTATTGGAAGACGTGACGGAAGCGAACCACGTCGAGATGCGCTTCAACCGCATCGAGACCCGTGAATTCCGCATTTTCGCGAATACGATAAGCCGCGGATTTGGATCGGCCGCGCTCGTGATCGACCTGACCCGCCGTGGCGCCGCCATCATAGAGCTTCTCGGCCAACACGGCGCCTAGCTCGCTGCGCATATGCTGGCCATTGGTGCCCTGGGTCAGAACGTTTTCGGTGTATTCAGGACCGATCGCGCTGCGAACATCCAATTGCGGCAGGTAAAGCCCCTTCGCGCGCCGCATTTCCGCGTCGACCGATTCCCGATTGTGGATCATGGATTCGACCCGCGGGCTGCTCGACACCGCCGTTCGAACGGTATCGCTCAGGCTCTGCGCATGAGCCGGCATCACAGCCAACAAGGCCGCCATCGCCACGCCGCTCAAAATTCCGAACCGCCAACCAAACATTTTTTCAGCCTCCGCAGAAGCCCGGACTTGTTATTGACCCGGCCCCAGAACCACGTCCCATTTATTAACCAAAGTGAATAAAAAATCGGGATGTAAACAATATTTACAAATAGTTAGCGTGCTTTTTCTCAATCGCGAGCGAACGTATTACATAAAATTGTTCCAGTCTAGAAATTTGTTGTTAACCATACTTGAGTAATATTGATTAATATGTTGCCTTCCAAAGTAATATTGGAAACATAAAAAAAGGCCGCGACAAGCGCGGCCTCGAGTTCAGGGAGGAAAACGCCAAACGGCGTTAGGAGCGACATATGGACATCGCCCCTGCATGCCACAACCCGTCGCTATCCACTTCGCATAATGCGCGCCTGACGTCGCGAGGCGGATTTGGCAAAATGCCGGCATGACCAACGACAATCCCGACGGCACGCGCACGATGGCGCGCGCGCTCGAAGCAATCGATGCTCCTGCTTCCGCGATCTGGCTGCGCCCCGAAGCGCTCCTCACCGGCAGTGCCGCGCGCAACGCAATCGAACACGGCACCGCCTTGTCATTGGCCGGTGGAAACAGCGCTTTTACGCAGATCGAAGTGATGGGGCGCCAGGGCGACGATGTCGTCTCCGCACTCGCGCCCGTGCGTCGCGTGCAATATTGGGCGAGTCAGCTCGACGCGACACGGCGTGCGCGCATCGAGACGCAGCTCACTCGCATCAGCGAGGCACGTTGCCACTGGGCCGGGCTACCGCTCGACCGGCCGCTCGTCATGGGTATCGTGAATGCGACGCCTGATAGCTTTTATCGCGGCAGTGGCGGCGACCCCAACACCGCGATCGCGCTCGGCCGCGCGATGCACGAAGCGGGCGCCGACATCCTCGATATCGGCGCAGAGTCGACGCGACCCGGCGCCGCTCCTGTTTCCGAAGCAGAAGAGCTGCAGCGGCTCGAGCCCGTCGTGTGCGCTCTTGCCGCATCCGGTGTCGCGATCTCCGTCGATACGCGCCACGCCAAGGTGATGGCTGCGGCGCTCACCTGGGGCGCACGCATTATTAATGACGTCTCCGCGCTCGAAGGCGAAGGAAGTCTCGATATCGCCGCCAAGACCGGCGCGCCGGTGATCCTCATGCACATGCGCGGCGACCCCGGCACGATGCAGCAGGATCCGCATTATGTATTAGCATCGCTCGATGTTGCCGATTATCTCGCGCAGCGCGTCGCTGCCTGCGAGGCGGCCGGCATTCCGCGGCATCGCATCGTCGTCGATCCCGGCATCGGTTTCGGCAAAACCCTTGCGCACAATCTCGAGATCATGGCGCGGCTCGGCTTGCTTCACGCATTGGGCTGCGGCGTGCTGATCGGCGTGTCGCGTAAATCGAGCATCGGCCGGCTTAGCGGCAACGCGCCGGCCGAGCAGAGATTGCCGGGCTCGATCGCCGGCGCGCTTCAGGCTCTACGCCAAGGCGCGCAGATCCTCCGGGTTCACGATGTCGCGGAAACCAAGCAAGCGGTCGCCATTTGGCAGGCGATCGCGGACGGCGCCTAAAGCTTAACGGCGCTTGCGCTCGACGACGACCCCGACGCTTTCCGTCTCGGGCCAAACGTCCAGCTTCTCGACCATCACGCGGGTCGAACTGACGCGGTGATCGGCGAGGCAGAGCGTGGCGATGCGATCGGCCAACGTCTCGACAAGATTGATATGCCCTGCCTCGGTGATCGCCTTGATGCCGGCAACGATGGTCTCGTAATTGACGACGTCGGCAAAATCGTCGGCGCTCGGCAGCGGCGACGTGACCCGGATTTCGGCATTAACGCGCACGCGCCGGCGCAGCCCCTTCTCGCGGGGGTAGATGCCGATGCTGCAGGGAAGAACGAGGTCGCGGACGAAGACGCGATAACCAAGGGCGGCTTCATCATCCGCACGGGTTTCAGGCGCCGTCGCCGGCCATTCGGTGCTCATTGCGCGGAGCATGAACTCGCAGCCCCGCCCCGCGCAATGCCGTGCGTGCTACGAAGCCGCCACCATGCGATTGGTCAAGGTGCCGACATACTGCACTTCGACCTTGACCTCATCGCCGGCCTTGAGGAACTCGCCGCTATCGCCGCGGCCCGCGCCGACACCCGCCGGCGTACCAGTGGCGATCACGTCGCCCGGCCGCAAGGTCACGTGTTGGCTGAGCGAGACGATCTGCTCGGCGATGTTGTGGATCATGTTCTTTGAGTTCGAGTTTTGCTTCTCGACGCCATTGACCCAGAGCTTCAACGCGATGTCGTTGGGATCGGCCACGAAAGCCGCCGGCGTGATCCACGGCCCCATCGGGCAGCCGTCGTCGAAACATTTCTGGCCGAGCCAGTCCATATACATGCCACCGCCCGCGCGATCCTGCTGCACGCTGAGATCGCGCGCCGAGAGATCGTTGACGCAGGTATAGCCGGCAATCACATCATGGGCGCGCTCGAGCGAGATGTTGCGCGCGGGCTTGCCGATGACGACGCCGATCTCGGCTTCCCAATCGAGCTTCTGCGACAGCGCCGGCATCCGGGCATTGGCGCCGTCGCCGATGATCGAATGCGCACCGGTCTTAATGAAGAACCACGGATCCTTCGCCTTCTTCGGCTCCGGCGGTTCCTTGCCGGTGAGGCGCCGCTGGCGCTCGTTCATTTCCTTCATATGGTCCCAGTAATTGGCGCCGGCGCAGAACACCGCGCCTGGATAGAGGATCGGCGCCAAAAGCGCGATCTCGCCCAGCGGCCGGCCGTCACCCGGCTTCACCCGGCCCAGCGCCGCGGTGATGCGCGGATGCACTTCTCCCCAGCTTTGCAGCAAGCCGAGTACCGAGGATGAATCGATGCCCGGTGCGCCTTCCAGCAGTGGCGTCGCCGGCAGAACGCGATCGTTGAACAACACGCCAGCGCGCGCGATACCAGCCGCATCGCGATAGCTCAAAAGACGATATTCGTTGGCCAAGTGACCCTCCCATTATTGGCTGGAGGGTAGTTTAGACCGCGCGACTCTTCGCGGCCAGTCGCCTATTTGCCAGGGAGACGAAGAAACCGCGCGATCAGCACGTTCCCGCCGGCAGCGATCGCGAAAGCGATCAGCAGCGCCGCGTACATATAGGGTATGCGGAACTGCGCGTAATACTGCATGATCAGGAAGCCAAGGCCGCGATTGGACATTTTTATCTCGGCCAAGAGACACCCGATGATTGCGACGCCGGTGCCGAGCTTCAGCCCAGTCGCGATCGGCGGCACCAGCGCCGGCAGATAAATCTTTCTTACCGTCTGCAACAACGAGAGATGGAAGCTCTGGCCGACCCGCAGCAACACCGGATCGACCTGGCGTACGCCGCTCGCCACCGACAGCACCATCGGGAAGAAACAGGACAGCGTTCCCATCGCGATCTTCGAGCCCGGCCCGACACCGAACAGAACGAGCAGGATCGGCAGGAACACGATCTTCGGCGTCGGCGCGAGATAATGCATGTAAGGCTCGAACGCCTTGCCGGCGAAGCGGTTCGCACCAAGCGCGAGACCGACAATGATACCGGTGCAAGAGCCCAACAGCAGCGACACCGCCACTTCGATCAGCGTCAGCTCGAGATTCCAATAAAAGGTTGGGCTTATGAGCAGATCGGCGACCGCCGCGGCGATGGCGAACGAGCTCGGTACCACGCCCTGGAAGACGATCCCGGATCGCGCAATCACTTCCCAGATCACCCAGAGCGCGAGCAGTGTCGCGATGCGCAGCGGCAACACCGGCGACCAGCGCCGACGCGACACCGACGGCGCTAGCTGTGCTTCAGCCATCGCTCGAGCCTTTCGGTCAGATAGAAGAAGCAGATGCTGGCGAGCACGACGAAGCTGATCGCACCATACATCATCGGTATTTCCCAGCGCTGCGCGAGATCATCGATCAACTCGCCGAGGCCGCCGAAATTGATCAGGAATTCGATTCCGACAACGCTGATCAGCGCATAAACAAGGCCGAGCCGAATGCCGGTGCACAGCGTCGGCACCGCCGCCGGCAGCATGATCTTCCAGAAAAGCTGCGCCGGCGTCAGCCGAAAGCTACGCCCGACATTGATCAGGACGCCGCGGATCGCATCGAGCCCCTCTTTCGTCTTCAGCACGATCGACGGCAGCGCGGTGAGGAAGCTCATCACGATGATCGTGCCGACATTCCGGCCGAAGAACACCAGGAACAGCGGATAGAGCAGCACGAGCGGCGCCGCGGCGAAGCTCGAGGCCCAGCTTTCGAAAGCGAGCCCCGCCCAGCGTTTCGCGTGCAGCCACCAACCGATCGCGGTGCCGACTACCACCGCGAGCCCCGCCGAGACCAGCGCTTCGGCGAAAGTCTGCAGGAAGCGCTGGATCAAGCCCTCATCCGTGATGAGCTGCGGAAAGCTCGCCGCGATATCGCTCGGCGCCGG
Organism: uncultured Alphaproteobacteria bacterium; assembly: GCA_963740675.1. Classification (GTDB taxonomy): domain Bacteria; phylum Pseudomonadota; class Alphaproteobacteria; order ATCC43930; family CGMCC-115725; genus CAIKMD01. The sequence continues at coordinate 164,719 of CAVUFS010000013.1, read as the reverse complement.
CGCCACCAGCGGACTGACAAAGCCAAGCGCGACCGCCGCCTGCCAAAGCGCGAGCAAAATGGCGATCGCGGCAAGACCGGTAAGTGCGGGCAAACTTTTTTTGATCGTCATTCCCGCGAAAGCGGGAATCCAGTGCGACGGTCCTGGACCCCCGCTTTCGCGGGGGTGACGAGAATTGTTATGAGTGGCGAGCTCAGCCAAACGTTCACTGACCCGGCTTCCACACGATATCGAAGACGCCTTTCACTTCGTCCTCTTTCATCGCTTTCGGAATGCGCTTGGCGGCAAGCGCCTCGTCGAGGACGCGATCGATGCCTTTGAACGAGAATGGATCGTTCGCTTCGCGCGATGCGAATTTATGCACCGTATCGGCAGCGACCTCATGCGGCATGTTGTTGTCTTCGGCGAGATAGTCGATCGCCTTGGGATTGGTGTAGGCCCAATCGACCGACTTCACATAGGCCTTCATGAACCGCACGATCAGATCGCGATGCTGCTGCAGCGTATTGAGGTTCGCGACGTTGACACGAATGGTCTCGTTGCGCACCGAGGGCGAATCATTCGAGCGCGCGATCATCACGATCTTCCCGGAATTGAGGTCCGGAATGCCGAACGGTGCCGGTGCCCAACCAACATCAATCTGGCCCGACATCACTTGCGTGAAAGTCGCAGGCGCAGCGCCGGCCGGAATTATTTTCGCATCGGTAATACCGTTCTCTTTCAGCAGGTTCAGCACCGCGAGATTGGTCGACGAGCCAGGTGCCGAGAAACCGATCGTCTTGCCGCTTAGATCCTTGAAGCTTTTGATCGGGCTGCCGGCCTTCACATACCAATAGGTGTCGGCGGCACCGGTTGATTCTGCCGAGATGATACGCACCGGTGCGTTCTTCACATAAGCGGAAAGAATACCGAGCGTGCCGGTCGCGACCGCGACATCGACGCTGCCGGAGATCACCGCGGTCTCGGTGGTCGCGCCGCCTTCGGTATAGGTGATGTCGAGATCGATATTCTGTTCCTTGAAGAATCCTTGGCGATCGCCATAGACGCTAAAGGACGTGTCCCAAGCGCCTTTCTGCGGAATCGCGATCTTCAAACTGTCGGCACGCGCCGGGATCGCCGCCGCAAGAACCAATGCCGCCGATATCGCCCAATATCTACGCATCCTTCCCTCCCTCGTTATTGCCCGAACGACGGGCGAGCGATGCCTCGCTCGCGCTCAGGCCTTTGCTGGCTTCCTCACGCAGATCGGCCCAGATCTGCGCCACGTATTGTCCAAAAGCCGCCGAGCTGACGATCGCGGAGTCGCGCGGCCGCGGCAGATCGATCTCGAAAATGCGCTTCACCCTTCCCGGCCGGAACGTCATGACCACGACGCGATCGGCGAGCTGCACCGCTTCAGCGATGTTATGCGTGATAAGCAAGGTCGTCTGCTGCAGCTCTTGCTGAATCTGCAGCAGCTTGTCGCCGAGCAACAGCCGCGTCTGCTCGTCGAGCGCGGCGAAAGGCTCATCCATCAACAGTATCTTCGGCTGAAAAGCGAGGGTGCGCGCCAGCGCCGTTCGCTGCCGCATGCCACCCGAAAGCTCGGCCGGATAGCGCGCCTCGAAGCCTTCGAGACCAACAAGCTTCACGAGCTCGCGCGCTCGAGCTTCTCGCTCTGCTTTCTTAACGCCGGCGACCTCGAGCGGAAAAGCGATGTTGTCGAGCGTGGTGCGCCAGGGAAACGTCGACTCTTCCTGGAACACCATGCCGATCGCGCGATGGGCGCCGGCAATCGGCTCGCCATCGACCAGCACGCGACCCGTATAGTCGCCGATCAGACCGCCGATGATGTTGAAGAGAGTGGACTTGCCGCAACCAGACGGGCCGATCAGGGCGACGAATTCGCCTTTTCTGACAGCGAAGGAGACGCTCTCGATCGCCGAGAGATCGGTAAAACGTTTGGTTAGCGCCTCGACGGCAAGCGTTGGAGAGCGGGTTTTCCCGCTCTCCTCGCTCCGCATCTGCGACGCCGCCGCGCGCATCGCCCGCGCCGGCCGCTATTCCTTTTGGCCGCGCGGCACGTTCGCCGAAGCGCCCGCGTCGTAGCCGCCCGCGACGCGCACATCGACGACGACGACCTTGCCGTCGTCGACGGCGGCGATCGCCTCTTTCAGCGCGGCTTCGAGATCGCCGTGCTTCTGGACAGGACCGATGCCGGTCGCGCCCTGGCCACGCGCGATGGTCGCGAGATCGATATCCGGATCGCCGATATGCTGGCCGATCCACTTATTGGCGACGGTGCGCTCGCGCTCTTTCGCGACGCGCTCCTGATGCAGTTCGTCGTTATAGAAGGAGCGGTTGTTGCAAACGATGACGAGCAGCGGCACGCGGTAATGCACCGCCGTCCAGATCGCCTGATTGCCCATCAAGAAATCGCCATCGCCGAGCACGGCGATCGGCAACCGGCCGCTGCCTTTGAGGGCAAGCGCCATGCCGACCGACGTACCTGGCCCCGAGCCGACGCCGCCGCCGCCATCGGTGCCGAGACTGTCGAGCGGCTCGCGCATCGGCCAGAAATGACCATGCCAGGACAGCGAATGGCGCAGTAGGCTGGTCTTGCGCCCGCCGACGAGCTTCTGCAGCGTTTGCGCAATATGCGGCACATAGATCGTACCTGACGCATCGGGCGCCGGGATTGCCGGCACAGGCGCCGGCTTGCGATCCGGCCAGGCCGGCGCTTTGCGCGCACCGAGCTTCTTCACGGCCGTGAGCAACGCGGTCACGGTCGCGTCGGCTTCGGCGGCGAGATAGAGATCGGCCGGCGGCAGGACGTGATATTCCATGCCGAAACCGTGATGCGAGTATTGATCGACCGAGATGCGCACCACGGTGCCGGCAATCTTTCCTTTGCCCGCAGCACTCATCAGCGCACCGCCGAGATCGACCCAATCGAACGATACGATGAGATCGGCTTGACGCACGAGTTCGTTCGCTGTCGGCGAGATCTGACCCAGTGGCGGCGCGCCGGCGAGCGGATGATCGGTCGGGAACGTCGCCGCATTGCGCATTTCGGTCAGCACGACGGCGCCGAGCGCCTCGGCGAGCGCGACGCGCTCCTTCCAGCCTTGCTCGCTCCGCGAGAAGCGGCCCATCAGCAGCAGCGGCCGCTGTGCCGCGTGCAGCTTCTGCGCGAGAGATTCGACTTGATCGGGCGGCGGCGCGACCGGCACAGGCGACGGGAAGCGCGACGCATCCGGCATCACCGGCATCGCGTCGAGCTTTTGCTCCTGGAGCGCGGCGTCGAAGCAGATGTAGGTCGGGCCGCACGGCGCCGTAGTCGAGATCTGCTTGGCGCGCAGCATCGCTTCGGGGATCGCCGCAACCGAGCCGGGCTGGTCGTCCCACTTGATGAAATGACGGATCAGCGCCGCCTGATCCTTGGTCGTGTGAATCCAGTCGATCCACGGCCGGCGCTTCATCGCATCGACCGGGCCGGTGGCGCCGAAGAGCAACAGCGGCGCACGATCCATCCAAGCGTTGAACACCGCCATCGAGCTGTGCAGCAGGCCGACATTGCTGTGAACGATCGCACCCATCGGCTTGCCGGTGACTTTCGCCCAGCCATGCGCCACGGCCACCGCCGCCTCTTCATGGAGGCAGAGCAGCATCTGCGGCTTCTCGTTGCCGAGGCGGTTGACGATGCTGTCATGGAGACCGCGATAGGATGCGCCGGGATTGAGCGCTACATAAGGAATGTCGAGCGCGCGCATCATGTCGCCGGCGACATCGCTGCCCCAAAGGCTCCTGCCCTCCGAAGGCAGAGGCCGCTCGATCCCTTGCGGCTCGTTGCTCAATTTTCCCGAATCAGCGCTCACGAAAACCTCCCTCTAACTTCGTCATTGCAGGGCTTGTCCCAGCAATCCATGGACCCGCGGAACAAGTCCGCGGGTGACGTGATGAAATGAATACCGCTACTTGGCTGGGGCGAGTTCCTTCACTTCGACTTCGCTCTTGCCTTCAGGCGCCGCGCCGGCCCAGGGATGCTCCGAGCAATCGAAGACAACGCCGTCGGGTCCGCGGAATTTTGTCTCGAAGAATACACCGCCCATGCTCGGATCGGGCCGCATGAAGCATGGTGCGCCCATTTCCTCGAGCTTCTTGATGTAGCTATCGAGATCGTCGATCAGCACGCCGAAGTGATGGATGCCGACATAGTCGAGGCCCTTGCCCAGTTGATCTACGTTCTTGAATTTCAGCACCGCAAGATTGAGCGTGCCATCGCTCAGATAGATGCCCCAAGCGATACCACCCGGATCGTCCGGATTGCCGGTCCGGCCGACCTCCTTGAAATCGAAGGCCTGCTTGTAGAACTCAGCCGTCTTGATCGGATCGTTGGTCGCGAGCGCGATATGGCGAATCTTAGCCATGGCCCTGCCCTCCCCGGCATTGGTGCTACGCCAAGGTGTAGCATGGCTTAGGAAGCTCAGGAAGCGGGCCTCTAGGAGCCCAGCCGCAGCACGAAAGCGGTGATGAGATCGAGCGCCTTGCGCGCATGCTCGCTATCCGGCTCGCGGGCGGTGAAAGCGTGCGGCGCGCCGGGGAATTTCACCAGCTCGATCGTGCCACCGGCCTTGCGATAAGCCGCAGCAAAGCGATCGGCCATGTCGGGCACGACATTATCGTCATTCGTGCCCTGCAGTTCGAGCGTCGGGGGCAATGCACCCGTTTCGCCGCGTTCCAAGATGAGCTGCGGATTGGCATCGGCCATGGCTGCCTCATCCGGCCAATAAGCGCGATGCGCTCCAGCCAACCGCGTATTGCCGTTCTCCGTCACCATGCGATAGCGCGCCAGAGGATCGGTGATTGGCCAGCACAACACAATATAAGCGAGGCTGGCATCGAAAACTTCGCCGCCGGGCAAACGCGTCACACTATAGGTAGCGTCGCGCGGTCGCAGCGCCGAGAGCATAATCTGATGCCCGCCGCTCGATGTGCCGAGCCCGCCGATATGGCCGGGCCGTACACCGAATTCCTTAGCGCGCAGCTTGAGCCAGCGGATGGCATAATTGATATCGCAGATCGAGGCCGGATATTGCGCCTCGGGCGGCATACGGAAATCGATCGCCATCACGAACACGCCGGCACGCGCCAGCGCTTCGTGAATGACGACATTGGCCAGGCGGTCATTGGTCGTCCACGCGCCGCCATGCACCTCGAGCACGGCCGGATGCGGCCCCGAGCCTTTCGGGCGATAGAGCCGCGCCAGCAGCGGCTTGTCCCCGCGGCGCAGATATTCGATGTCTTCGGTGGTGAATTCTTGCGACATCACTTCTCCGGCATCTCTATCACGTAGCGTCTATCGACCATCGGTGCGAGCTCGACAGTCGGCTTCACCATGTTCTGCGATTTATACCAGGCCAGCGACGCGGCCATATCCTTCATCGAGATACGCGCCTGCGGGTCGTAATAGGGTATCCCTCCCCGAACAACGCTCTCCGGCTGGTTAAGCTCCTTGGCGACGAGGGCAATCGCTTCACCCGACGACGGGCCGTCTTGACGATCGCCTTTCGCGTCGACGAAAGCCGCATCCCAATAGACCATCGCTTTGCGTATGCCGGCGAGGAAGCCGCGCACAGCCGCGGGCCGATCGTTCGCCACTTTGGTCGAGGTGAAGATCGCCTCGCCCTGGCGTCCCGACAGAACGTCGGAGAACCAGCCGAGGATTTTTGCGTCGCCCTTCGCGACGAGGGCGTAAGACGGCGCGGAGGTCTGGACCGCGGCATCAACCTGATTACCGGCGACCGCCGAGGCGACGACACCGTTCGATTGCAGCGCCTGGAATTTGATGGTCGCGGGATCGATGTTGAGGACCTGCGCCGTCTCGACGACAAAGAGCTCGAGCGGCGAGCCGCGCTGCGTGATCGCGACGGAATGCCCGCCAAGATCCTTAAAGGAGTGGAGCCCAGCCGCATAGGCTTGGTTTGAGACGATCATGCCGACGCTCTGGAAGCCGCGCTTGTCCCACGTCCCCGCGGCAATGACCTTCAGTGCACCCTGGGCAGCGAGATTATAGAAAGCGGCGGTAATGCCGGTTGACCCGAAATCGCAATCGCCCGAAGCGACCGCGACCGAGATCGGCTGGGCGGACTCGAAAAACACGAGATTCGCATCGATGCCTTCGGCCGCGAAATAACCTTTCTCCTTGGCGATAATCGCCGGGATACCGCCACTCGAGCGGACAACGCCAAACGTGATGTGCTCGGCGGCGACGCACGGTAAAGCCATCGTGAGCAAAGCGAAGAGCGTCCCGAACAAACGTGCCGCTGACGGCCTCATGGAGTCTCTCCCTACCTTGTTAGACATTGTCGGAAGGAATAGTCTGTCACGCCAAGCAATTTAAGTCGAATGGGAGTGAACCTCGATGACGACGCAAATCCACCTTGTCGTGGACGGGAAATCTCACACGCTTTCTGTGGATGATCCGAACATGCCGCTGCTCTATGCGCTCCGCGACGAGCTCGGCATGTCCAATCCGCATTTCGGCTGCGGCCTCGCGCAATGCGGCGCCTGCACCGTGCATGTGAACGGCCAGGCTGCACGCTCCTGCGTGACGCCACTCTCCGCCGTGAAAGACGCTAAGATCACCACCCTCGCCGGGCTTGGCACGCCAGAGCATCCGCACCCGCTGCAGGCCGCCTACGTCGAGGAGCAAGTGCCGCAATGCGGCTACTGTATCAACGGCTGGATCATGACAGCCGCCGCTCTGCTGAAAGAAACCCCACATCCAACCGACGAGCAAATACGTAAAGGGCTCAGCGGCCTCAAGTGTCGATGCGGCACCCACATGGCGATCATCCGCGCGGTGAAACGCGCGGCGGCGATGGCGTGAGGGAGGCAGCAATGAAGAATATCGATATGCTCCGCACCGACCTCACCCGCCGCGGCATCCTGAAAGGCGGCGGCGCCCTCGTCATCAGCTTCACCGCGCCGGCATCGATCGCCGCCGCGGCCACGGCCGCAACGAAGGGACCGAAACCGCTCGACCCGACGCAGCTCGATTCCTATCTTGCGATCCATCGCGATGGCTCGGCCACGGTCTTCTTCGGCAAGATCGATGGCGGCCAAGGCACCGATGTCGGCATCGCTCAGATCGTCGCCGAAGAGCTCGATCTGCCCGCCGACAAGGTCGCGGTCGTGATGGGCGACAGCGCCACGACTATCAACCAAGGTGGCGCGAGCGGCAGCTTCGGCATCACCTGGGGCGGTAAGCCGATGCGCCACGCCGCGGCTCAAGCGCGCCAGACCTTGCTGCAGATGGCGTCCGATCGCCTGAAGACGCCGGTGGAGAAGCTGACCGTCAACGATGGCGTGATCGCGGTCGCCGATGCGCCGAACAAGAAGGTCACGTACAGCCAGCTCGTCGGCGGCAAGTTCTTCAACGTGTCGATGAAATGGAACGGTAAGATCGGCAACGATCTCGACGTCGATGGCGGCGCGCCATTGAAGAAGCCGGCCGACTACAAAGTCGTCGGCAAAACTCCAAAGCGTCGCGATGTAAAGCCGAAGGTGTTTGCCCAGCCGGCGACTTATGTCACCGACATCCGCGTCCCGGGCATGCTGCATGCGCGCGTGATCCGTCCGCCGGTCGCGGGTGCCGTTGCGAATTCGGTCGATGAAAGCTCGATCAAGAACATCCCCGGCGCGAAGGTCGTACAGAAGCAAGGCTATATAGCCGTCGTCGCGCCGAAAGAATGGAACGCCATCCGCGCGGCGCAGCAGCTCAAAGTCTCGTGGTCGCAGCCCGCCCCGGCCTTCCCCGAGCAGGCACAGATCTACGACTACATCCGCAAGGCACCGGTCCGTAAGCGGACGGTCGAGAAGAAAACCGGCTCGATCGATGACGCGATGGCCAGTGCGGCAAAAGTCGTCGAAGCCGACTACGAATGGCCGTTCCAATCGCATGCCAGCATGGGCTCGGCCTGTGCCGTCGCGGCGATGAAGGACGGCGTGATGACGGTCTGGACCGGATCGCAAAAGCCGCATTATGCGCGCGATGGTGTCGCCGCATTACTGCAAATGCCGCCGGAGAAAGTCCGTGCGATCTGGCTCACCGGCCCGGGCTCGTACGGCCGCAACGACGCCGGCGACGCCGCGCTCGAAGCTGCCTTCCTCGCGCAGGCAACCGGCAAGCCGGTGCGCGTCCAAGGCATGCGGCCTGAGGGGATCACCTGGGACACGAAAGGGCCGGCTTCGGTTCATCACGCGAAAGCCGGGCTCGATGCTTCGGGCAAAATCATTGCGTTGCAATTCGAGAGCAAAGGCTTCTCACGCCTCGATCTCGACAGCAATGAATCCGATCCCGCTTACAGCTTGATTGGCCAGCAATGGGGCGTGCCGCTGAAGCCGCTCGATTCTTTCGGCACGCCTGACGAATCCTACGACGTGCCGAACAAGCTGCTGGCCTGGGAAACGATCGCAGCACCGCTCGATCGTGTCTCGCCGCTCCGCACCTCGCATCTGCGCGATCCGGTTGGACCGCAGATCCATTTCGCCAGCGAGAGCTTCATCGACGAGCTTGCGCTCGCGGCGAAAACTGATCCGGTCGAATTCCGCTTGAAACATTTGAGCGGACGCGACGCCGCGGCCGTCAAAGCCGCCGCGGAGAAATTCGGTTGGGAGACGCGCGTTGCCGGCCCCAGGGGCGACAACAAGGCCGATGTCGTGACCGGTCGCGGCATCGCCTACACAAAGCGCCTCAACACGATCGTTGTCGTCGCAGCCGAGGTCGAGGTCGACCGCCGTACCGGCAAGGTCCGCGCCAAGCGTTTCGCGGTGGCGCATGATTGCGGCTGCATCGTCAATCCGGCGCTGCTGCACAACGTCATCGAGGGCAACATCGTGCAGGCGACCAGCCGCAGCCTGTGGGAAGAGGTGCGCTTCGATAAGCAAAAGGTGACGAGCGTCGATTGGCAGACCTATCCGATCCTCGACATCACCGAAGCGCCGGAGAAGATCGACATCGTGTTGCTCGATCATCCGGAAATGCCGCCAACCGGTGCGGGCGAGCCGTCGTCGCGACCGGTGGCCGGTGCGATCGCCAATGCGATCTTCGACGCGACTGGCGTGCGGCTCCGCCGCGCGCCCTTCCGGCCGGAGGCGCTGAAAGGCTCGTTCGCGTAATTCCTCCGACGGACGCGGCCAAGCTTGCGCTTGGCCGCGGAACCGCATCGCCGATTTTGGGTTGTCTCTGTGGCCGGCGCGAGACATCGCGCCTGGAGCAAAGGAGATTGATCCGATGAGGAACAAATTCGCGACCTATGCGGCCATCATCGCGCTTTCGGTGGCAACCACCGTCGCGGCGCAAGCCGCGAGCCGCAGCGATGCGTCGCAGGATCAGCGCGAAAACCAGATCACGTCGCAGCTCAATCAGCAGCAGGTACAGGGCAGCGACATGAGCTATGGCACTCAGACCTATCAAGGCATCATGCAGGGCAGCAGCCCCAATCAGGGCATGACGCAAGAACAGATCGCACAACCGCCGGCGGGCTCGAGCGATTTGAGCATCATCGAATAGCGTCGAATAACGCTTGATCTTGGGGTCGAGCACAGGAAGGGCCGCTCTTCGGAGCGGCCCTTTTTATTTCTCAGTTTTGTCTTTGGTTCGGATCGGCTGCATTCGCCGGCTTCGTGTCGGGCGTGAGCGAAAGCTGGGCATGCGCGATCACGCCTTGCGGCGGCTGGCCGTTCATCGACACAATGTCGTTGAAATTGATGCTGTTGACCGCGCAATGCTCCTGGAATGCTTTCGCGGCGGCGTCGCAATCCTTTTGCACCTGGCCATAGATCCGTGTCCGGAGCGCGCCCATATCGCCATCCGCGGGCATCGGCTCGCGATACTCGATCTGAATTGTCGTATTTCGCGTCGGCCCAAACATCTGGGCCTTGCTCGCCCAAGGAAACGTCACTAGCAGAGCGCCCAGCGCCACAGCCGAAACAATCCGTCCTATCATCACCATTCTTTCCCCACCATGACAACAGCATGCGTCAATGAGCAGCGCGCGATCACGCCGGGCCTGTCAGCCGCAGCTCCGCATGCCCGAGCAGCATCGGCCGATCGACTGAACTCCCTCGGGGATTCTCATCGAAAGCGACGCGACCCACCGAGCAGGTTTTGTGAAATTGCGCGGCCGCGGCATCGCAGTCTTTCTGGACCTGCGCATAAATACGATCGCGCGCGCCGCTCGGATCGCCTCCGGTAACCGGCTCGCGATATTCGATCTCAATGACCGTCGTATCCGCCCGCATGTCCGTCCGCCTTGGCGCAGCCTGATCCGGCGGCGCCAAGCGCGTGGGAATTGGTTGGCCCGGCATTGTCCCAAAAGGCGTCAACGACGTCTGCGACAGGTGCGGCGACGGCAGCCGCGTTCGCGTACCAGGCAGCATCAGACAAATCGGGATCGCGACGGCGATGACAGCGGCGAAAGCGCTGCGAACGACAAACTGCGTACTCATTTCTTCGCCGCCACTCTGCCCGCTTTCGCGCATGCCTGCCAAGAAAACAATTGGCGAAGCTTGATTCGTGATTTTACGAAACCTTAAGGTCACGCGTGATACCGCAAGTCCCGTTCATGTTGGTACCAGACATCGCAAGCGATACGACCGATTTCCGTCTTTCGGGGCGGACTCTCGCAACGGCCGTGCTGGGGATCGTCGCTAAATCGATCCTCGCTCTCCCCGGCCTCTACATCATCCGAATCTATTCCTACGCCGCGAAGAACACCCTTACGGCTCTCGATTTGCCGGCGCCGATCGGCGACATCGCCAATATCGCTTTCCTGTTGATGCTGCCGAACCTGGTACTCGGCTTTGCCTGTGCGTTCCTAGGATTTCGCCTGGCGGTTCTGGTCCTGCGACCCGTCGATGCACGCATGCCGGCCTTGATCGCGGCGAGCGTATTCATCGTTTGGGCTGCCGCTTCCTTCTTCGTCAGCCATGCCATCCACGTACTGATCGCGGTTCAACTTCCCGGAACCGTGCTCGGCTTTATGTGGCTCGGCGTCCATCGCGGCACCGACCGCGTCTGGCGCACAATCGAGATCATGGTCGCCGCCGTGTTCTCCTCACGGTGCTCGCCAATCTGCTGCTACCACCACTGATGAAACAGCAATACTTCGACCCAACGACAGGCGCCGTCGTCGCGCCGATGAAGCCTGATCCGCGGCTACCTGTCTTCCACCACGTCGGACCTAGCCGCTAGCGCGGCGGCGCGACATCAGTGCTCTCCGCCCAGTTTCACCCGCTGGGTCGCCATCGAATACGCGCGGCGACGCTCGCGCTCCTCCGCCGGAAGTTGCTCGTAAAGCGCGGAGTTGTGCAACGACGTGTCTTGGCCTTTGACCGGCTTGTCGACGGCCTCCTCAAGACTATGAGCCCAGACCCACTCCTCGGGCGGACGCACATAGCCGTCGCCGCCGATCTGATCGAGGCCCCAATAGATCTCGAGGCGGTGACCGTCGGGATCGCGGAATTCCACCGCGATCTGCGCGCCGGCGCGGCGGCGGCCTTCGAAATCGATTTTCACATTGTGCTTCTTTAAATGCTCGCGCGCGATAAACACCTCATCGAGGGTTGCCACCTCGAGGGCGAGATGGTTGAGCTCGATCGCCGGCGATTCACTCGGCATCGAGCCAACAACGGCAATGCCATGATGATCGCCGTTGAAGCGGAAGAAGACCATGCCGCCCGGCGCGATCTCATCGGTGTACACGTCCGAGACCTTGAGCCCCATCACCTCGGTATAGAATTTCGTCGAGCGTTCGACATCGGCGACGTTCAGCACGATATGGCCGAGCTTCGTGATGTTGAACGGCATGCCTTTCGGCCGCGTATGAGATTTGATTTTCTTCTCGTTGACTTTCATCGCCGGTCTCCTTCACGCAAACGCGATTGGCATAAGCCTAGCGCAGAAAATGGATGCGGGCTATTTTGCCCATTGCACGGTTCTTCGGGGAGGAAACGATGGCAGACCCAATTCCCGCACAAAAAGCGCCGTACGGCGTGCAAGTCGAGGAAGGCAAAGACTACTACTGGTGTGCTTGCGGGCGCAGCGCGTCACAGCCCTTCTGCGACGGCTCGCACAAAACCACCGGGCTTCGTCCCATGGCCTTCAAGGCGCCAAAGACCGAGGAAGCCTGGCTTTGCGGCTGCAAGGCGTCGAACGACAAGCCCTATTGCGACGGCTCGCACCGGAAAATTTAAACGGCCTTTCTCTTCGTCACCCCCGCGAAAGCGGGGGTCCACGGCACAGATTGGATGGCTCATGGATTCCCGCTTACGCGGGAATGACGGCTATTTATCGGCGAGCGGCTTGCCCGCGAGACCCGCCATGCGGATATCCGCATGCGGCCCGATCGGCGGCATAGTGAAGCTGCTCTCGACGCTGGTGTAATCGTGATAGCCGAGCCGCGCGAGTGGCCGGAGCTTCAACACGTCGATGCGTCCTTCCGCCGTGATCGCTTCGTCCTTGATATGGACGCCGATCACTTGCCCGATGACGACGTAATGGCTCTGCTCGAGATTGCGGCCCGGCAGCGCCAGCGTGCAGTGATAGCGGCATTCGAGATGCACGGGCGAGGCCGCGACGCGCGGCGGCTTCACCAGCTTTGACGGAATCATCTCGAGCCCCGCGAGCGTCGCTTCGTCGATCTCGGGGTCGACCGCGGAGCTGGTCATGTTCACCGCCTCGCGCAGCTCATAGGTCGCCATGTTGACGACGAACTCGCCGGTCTCGATGACGTTGGTGACGCTGTCCTTCGGTCGCGGCAGCCGCGGGAAATTCGCCGCGGCGAACATCACATAGGGCGGGTCGTAGCCGAGGTTGTTGAACTGGCTGAAGGGCGCGAGGTTGACGCGGCCTTCCCGGTCGAGGCTCGATATCCAGCCGATCGGCCGTGGCACCACGATCGATTTGAAGGGATCGTGCGGCAACCCGTGATTATTCTTGTCCGGCTCGTAGAACATCGCACCCTCCCCTTTTCGCGCCCCATATTATAATGGATGCGAGCAACCGGCACGGAGAACGCCATGCCCGACAATCAGGAAGAGCGCGCCGCCTATTACGCCAAGATCGCCAAGCGCGACGTTTCCGCGCTTTGGACGACGCGGCTCGTGCCACCGCTGCCGAAGGATTCAGTCAAATCCGTCCCACATCTTTGGGATTTCGACAATGTGCTGCGGCCGACGCTTTTCGAGGCCGGCCCGCTGATCACGGCACACGAAGCCAATCGCCGCGTGCTGACGCTCGAGAATCCCGGGCTCGGCAGCTCGCATCGCATTCTCGAATCCCTTTATGCCGGCTTGCAGATGCTGCTGCCCGGCGAATGCGCGCCGGCGCATAAGCACTCGCCCTCGGCGTTGCGTTTCGTCATCGAAGGCAAAGGCGGCGGCTGGACGGCGGTATCGGGCGAAAAGTCATACATGAACCCCGGCGACTTCGTAATCACGCCCAGCGATACCTGGCACGATCACGGCCATGACGGCGACGGGCCCTATTTCTGGATGGATGGGCTCGACATTCCGATGGTCGGCACTTTCGGCGCGATGTTTTTCGACAATTACCCCGAGGATCGCGCGCCACTGAAACGGCCGTCGGGCGACAGCCTTGCCCGCTACGGCGCCAATATGCGGCCGGTGAACGAAAGCTGGAGCAAGCCGGAATCGCCGATCTTTTCCTATCCCTACGACCGCTCGCGCGAGGCGCTCGAGCAACTCCGCAAGAACAACGAATGGGATCCCTTCGCGGGGTTGAAGCTGACCTATATCGATCCGACGACCGGCGGCAGCGCCATGCCGACGATCAGCTGCGTTCCTGCAATTGCTGCCGAAAGACTTCCGCACTGAATTCTATCAGACGACCGAGAACACCGTGTTCTCGCCGGTCGAAGGAAGCGGCCGGCTGATCGTCGGCGAAGGCGAAACGCGCAAAACCATCGCCTGGAAGCCGCGCGACATCTTCGCCGTGCCGTGCTGGGTGCCCTATTCGCTCGAAGCCGATGAGGATGCGGTGCTGTTCAGCTACTCCGACCGCGTCGCGCAACAGAAGCTTGGTTTCTGGCGCGAGCGCAGAGGGAATGCGTAGCGCTTTTTTTATTGCGTCGTCGTTGCGAGGAGCGCAGCGACGAAGCAATCCAGAAATGCCTGTGCAACTGGATTGCTTCGCTGCGCTCGCAATGACGTCGAAAGTTAAGCGTCGAATCCCAAATTGAAGAACTCGTTCGCGTTCTTCCAGTAGATCTTCTCTTTGTCTTCGGCCGAGATGTCGAGCTCTTCGACAAGCGCGATATGCTCGCTCGGATCGATCGGCACCGGGCCGTAATCGGTGCCGAAGAAGACGCGATCGGCGCCGAAGACTTCGATCACTTCGCGGACATGCGGCCCCCAAAGACCCATGATGTCGACGCGCAGATTGGCGCGCAGATATTCGCTCGGCAACCGCTCGCATTTGATCTTCGCGTGCTCGGGCATGCCGGTGCTGTCGAGGCGATAGCCGAAATTTAGGCGGCCCATGACGGGCAGCAAGCCGCCGCCCATATGCGCAACGACGATCTTCAACCGCGGATAGCGATCGAAGATACCTGAGAGGATCATGCGTGCGAGGCACATCGTCGTATCGAAGGGCCGGCCGACGAGCTCGTCGAGCTTGTACTGGTCCATCTGCCGGTCGGCGCCGATCGGCACGCGCACCGGATGAAGGAAGAGCGGAATCTGCTGGTCCTGCGCCCATTCCCAGAACGGGAATGATTCTTCCGTGTCGATGAACTTGCCCTGCCAGCTCGAATTGATGAGCAGGCCCTTGAAGCCGGGCTGTTTCACGCAGCGTTCGTAATCTTTGATCAGGCTGGCATCGAGCGGATTAGCGACGCCGAGACCGGCGGTCGTGCCTTTGCTGCGCTCAACCGCTGTCGCAATCATGTCGTTGTTGTGCTTGATCACGTCGCCGGCCGATTTCTTCGATAGCGCGACCAGCACTTCGGCGCCGAAAGGATTGCTCATCAGCCGGTAAGAGATTCCAGCCTTGTGGCTGACTTCCTGCTGGAGGTCGAAATCCGTCAGCTCATGATAGGAGATCGACGGCAGGCCCTTAAAATCGTTGTAGCTGTTCTTGCCAACTTTCGTGCTGCGCATGAATTGCGCGACGCCAAGCGGATCGGAGCGATCCGGGATCGAGCAATGCGTGTGAATATCGATAATCCGAGTCATAACGCCGTTCCTCCAGCCTCTTTGTTGGCCTGAGATTAGCCATCGCTTGGCACGCGCGCCAGAACTTCGATCGGCATTGCAAAAGCACAACGGATCGGCGAGGTTACGACGATTGTTATCGGACGCTCCACGAAGAGAGCGCGCCGCAATAGGGGGAACGTCGATGTTTAAAAATCGGTGGTGGGTGCTCGCCGCGTCCTTTCTTGGGATGATCGTCGGCCCGGGCCCAATTCTCGTCTTCTCCTATGCCGTGATCCTGCGCCCGGCGACGCTAGAACTCGGCGTCGACCGCTCGATCTTTTCCTCGGCGGCATTGGTCGCGACCCTGATCGGGCTCGTCGGCGGGCCGGCGGTCGGCTGGCTCATCGACCGCTACGGCGCGCGGCGCGTCATGATCCCGGGCATCCTGCTCTTTGCCCTCGGCATCTCGGCAAATTCGCTGCTCACCGCTTCGACAATTGCGATCTACGCGCTCTTCGTCTGCGGCAATCTGTTCAGCGCCGCAGCATCGCCGATCCCATTCAGCATCGTCATCGCGCGCTGGTTCGACCGCATCCGCGGCGTGGCCTTTGGTATCGCGCTCGCCGGTATCGGCGTCGGCACGGCGGTCGTGCCGCTCTACACCGCCAAACTCATTGCGGCTTACGGCTGGCGTTCGGCCTATCTCGGTATTGCCGCGGCAATCGTCGTCTTTGCCTGGCTTCCCGTGGTGTTTTTCATCCATGAGCCGCCGGCTTTCGCCCAACGCCGCGCGGAGAAGAAACAAGCCGTCGCCGACCATCTTCCCGGGATGACCGCGCGTGAGGCGTTCAAATATTGGCGCTGGTGGTCGATGAGCATCGCCTTCTTCCTCGGCGGTGTCGCGATCAATGGCACCCTCGCCCATGTTGTCGCCCTGCTCGGCGATCGCGGCGTGCCGATTCAAGCAGCTGCCTCGACGCTCGCCTTCACCGGCGTCGCACTGATCATCGGCCGCGTCATCGCGGGCTGGGCGCTTGATCGTTTCAACGGGCCGGTCATCGCCGCGATCTGCTTCGCGATCCCGATCATAGGCATTTTGATGCTGGCAAGCGGCGCCGGCGACCTCACCTTTGCCAAGACCGCGACGTCGCTTTGCGGCTTCGGCATCGGCGCCGAGGTCGATCTGCTGGCCTTTTTCCTCAGCCGTTACTGCGGCCTCAAAGCCTATGGAAAGATTTACGGCGTGAGCTTTGCCTTTTTCACGATCGGCAACACACTGGGCGCGCTAATCGGCAGCCTGTCTTTCGACCATCTACACAGCTACACGCCAGCGTTTCTGCTGTTCGCGGGCTCGTTGCTTGTCGCGTGCGTGCTGTTCCTGACACTCGGCGCCTATACCTATCCAGCGCAGCGCCAGGCACCGGACCCTGCAGCCGCTCCCGAAAAAGTGCCCGCATAACCCGGACAACACCTGAAGCATACGCTTCTCAACATATGCGTCATGGCTTAGAATCATTGCACCAACACCGCGCGTTATCGGCGGCATAAGGAACACTAAAGGGGGAAACATGGCTGACGCTCAGACTATCCAAGTTTCGCAGATGCTGGATCAGCGCGGCATAGGCTCTTTTCATATCAAACTAATCATCTGGTCGCTATTCATCGTATTGATCGATGGCTACGACATCGGCGCTATCTCCTTCGCCCTGCCTTCGCTCATCAAGGAATGGGGTATTTCGCCGCGTGACGTCGGACCGGTGCTCAGCGCCAGCCTCGTCGGCATTCTGTTCGGCTCAGCGATCTTCGGCTTCATCGGCGATCGCTATGGCCGCAAGACGGCACTGGTCAGCGCCAATCTGTGGTTCGGCGTGTTCACCTTCATTGCCGCCTATTCGAGCAACCTCACCGAGATGACGGCGCTGCGCTTCCTCGCCGGTCTCGGCATCGGCGGCATCATCCCCAACGTCGTCGCGATCAATGCCGAAATCCGCACCGCGCCGTCTGCGCGCGACGATGGCGCTGATCGCCGTCGGTCTGGTGCCGGTCGGCGGCGCGATCCCCGGCTTCCTCGCCGCGTCGCTCGTGCCGACGCATGGCTGGCAAATCCTCTTCATCATCGGCGGCATTGTGCCGGTGCTGATCGGCATCTGCGGCTTCTTCGGCCTGCCGGAATCGATCAAGTTCATGGCGCTGAAAGAAAAGCATCGCGGCGCGATGGAAAAGCTGATCCATCAAATCCGGCCGGATTTCGTCATTCCGCCGAACGCGCGTTTCGTCATCGAGGATGAGAAGAACGTCGCGGGCTTCAACCCGGCCTATCTCTTCAAGGACGGGCTCGGCCTCATTACCCCGCTGCTGTGGCTGATCTTCGCCCTCAACCTCATGGGCTATTTCTTCCTCGCGAGTTGGACCCCGACGCTGCTCGTCACTGCCGCACATCTGCCGCCGCAAGTCGGCGCGCTGACCGGTGCCGTGATGCAGGTCGGCGGCACGGTCGGACCGCTGCTGCTCTGCCGTTGGATAGACAAACAGCGCTTTGCCGCGATCACGATCATGTTCGTCCTCGCCGTTCCGGTGGTCGGCTCGGTCGGCTGGTTCGGAATCACCTCGCAGACCTCACTGATGATCTCGGCTTTCTTTGCCGGCTTCTTCGTGCTCGGCATCCAGTCGGGCATCAACGTCGCCGGCGCGCTGGTCTATCCGACGTCGCTGCGCTCGAACGGCTCGGGCTGGGAACTCGGTATCGGCCGCTTCGGCTCGATCGTCGGCCCCCTACTCGGCGCAGCTTTCGTCGCGCTGCCGATCCAGCAGCTTTATATGTGGGCGGCGGTGCCGTTTGCGATCGGCGCGGTCGCGTGCTTTATCGTCTATCGTCTCAACGAAGCGCGGCTGAGAGAGCGGCCATGGATGCGCGAAGGACAGACCGCGCCAGCGGAGTAACAGTCAGGAGCGGACGGTGATCCAAGAAAAAGACGTTCAAATCACCGTCCGCGACGGTGTCAAAATCGCCGTCCGCATCTACCGCCCCGAGGGCAGCGGCAAGTTCCCCGCGCTCTTCGCGGTCAGCCCCTATCGCTACGACAATGACGACATGCCCGCGACGCCGGTCTTTCTTTGGCGCGAGACCGGGCCGATCGAGTGGTACGTCAATCAGGGCTACGTTTATGTCCATGCCGACACGCGCGGCACCGGCTTTTCCGAGGGCGATTACCGCTTCCTCGACAAGAAAGAGCAGACCGATCTCTACGATGTGATCGAATGGATCGGAACGCAGCCCTGGTGCAACGGCAAGGTCGGCGGCATCGGCGAGAGCTATTACTGCATGTCGCAGTGGTTCATGGGCATCCAGGCACCGCCGCATCTCGCCTGCCTCGGCGCTTACGACGGGCTCAACAACCCTTACGCCTTCATGGGCTACCCCGGCGGGATCGAGGGCAATTTCCTCTCTTACTGGTTCAATTCAAGCGTTCGTGGCCCGAACCTCTACCCGACGAACGGCGATCATCCGCGCGCGCTGCCGCACGACGTGTTCTTCGATGTGACGCAACATCCCTTCTACGACGATTGGTGGAAGGAGCGCTGCGCCGCCGAGCAGCTCGATAAGATCAAGGTGCCGCTGTTCTCGATCGGTCTCTGGGCCAAGATGGATTTGCACTGCGCCGGCAACATCCTCGGCTACCAGAAAGCGTCCGGCCCGAAGAAGCTCTTCATCTCCGGCACGCCGACCCCTTTCACGGCACAGATGGATTTCGCGAAGGTCGAATTCCACGAAAAACTGCTGCTGCCCTTCTACGACCGCTACCTGAAGGACAAGCCGTCGAGCTACGACACGCGGCCCGATATCCAATACACTGTGCGCAACACTGGCGAGATCAAAGACTGTGCGTCATGGCCGCCGCCAGGGTCAACTCCGACGCAATTCTTCCTGAGCAAGGGCCCGACCGAGAGCGTGACCTCGCTCAACGACGGCGGGCTTGCCGCATCGCCGCCCGCCACTGGCGGCGCCTCGAACTACACTTATCCGCATCCAAGCTGGGCGCTGGGCGTCGTGGCGCTGGGACCGCAAGGTCCCGATCCGGTGCGTGGTGTCCTTACCTTCACAACTCAGCCCCTGACACAGGACACCGAGATTGCCGGCGACGCCAAGCTGGTACTCTACGCCTCGTCGAACTCGGTCCGACCTCGATTTCTGCATCAAGCTCTCGGAGCAATTCGCACAGGACTCGAAAGCGCGCGCCCAAGGGCTGCAGCCGAACGCTTTCATCGTCACCAAGGGCTGGCTGCGCGTCTCGCACAATGCCGAACACACGGCCGCGACACCGCTCACGCCCGGTCAGGTCTATAAAGTCGAAATCCCGCTCCAGCCGATCGCTTATCGCTTCCGCCAAGGCAATCGCATTCGCGTCGAGGTGGTGAACGGCGATTCGCCTGTCACGGATGCGTTGTTCTTCCATGTCTATCGCCCCGACAAAATGGGGACAGACACGATCTATCACGACGCGCAGCACCCCTCTCATCTGGTGCTGCCGGTGATGCCGAAGAACTAAGAGCACATCCCATAATTTCTCTCTAGCTAATTGCTCTCGCAGAATCTTTGCGGGTTATTCACATGCTCAGCCGGATTTTCCTTACGCTGCTAACCCTCGCCCTTTCGGCATCTTTCGCGACTGCCGAGAGCATCAAGATCGGCGGCGCGAAGACCGCGAGCGGTGGTGCGGGCTACATTGCGATCGAAAAGGGCTATTTCGCTGCCGAAGGACTCGATGCACAGCTCGTTTTCTTCGATTCCGCCCAGCCGACCGCAGTCGCGGTTGTATCGGGCGATATCGATATCGGCACCACCGGCCTCAGCGCCGGCTTCTACAATCTCGCCGGCCAGGGAGCGTTGCGGATCATCGGCGCGCAGGGCCATGAGAGCCCCGGCTTTCACACCATCGGCTATTTCGTCTCGAAGCGGGCGTACGATTCCGGCCTGAAGTCCCTGCACGATCTCGCTGGAAGGACTTTCGGCCTCGGCCAGTTCGGCACGCCCGGCCATTACGTGCTCGGCGCTACGGGAGAGAAATACGGCACCGATCTTTCCCAGATTCATCTCGTCGCCCTGCAATCGAACGCCAACGTGATCTCGGCGATGATGGGCGGTCAGGTCGACGGGACGGTCACCGTACTGGCGACCGGCTATGTCCCGCTGATCGACAAAGGCGATATCAAGGTCCTGAGCTGGGTCGGCGACGAGATCCCATTCCAGGATCGCGCGATCTTCACCGCCACCAAGACGGCGAATGAGCGCAGCGACATGCTGCAGCGATTCCTACGGGCCTACCGCAAAGGCGCGAAAGATTTCCACGACGCCTTCACCGGCCCCGACGAGCGGCCGAAAGACGGACCAACCGCAGCAGCGACCATCGCCCTGATCGCGAAATGGGTCGAGCAGTCGCCCGAACAGGTGCGCGGTGGGATCGCTTATATCGATCCCGAGTTGCGCGTGAATGTCGCCGACGTGCTGCGCCAGATTGCCTGGTACAAGGCGCAGGGCATGCTCAAGCGCGAGGTCGACGGCAGTCAGATCGTCGACAAACGCTACGTCGTGCCGCTGCCTTAGTTATCGCGAGTGATAGAGGCAGAGCTGTAGCGGGCTATTTTCGAGGCGCGGCCTTGGAGCCTGTGGGGGTCGCCATAGGCGTGGACGGCGACGTCGCCTGCTGGGCGTTCCCCTGCAATTGCTGGCGATTCAGCTCCGCGGTGATCTGGTTCTCGCGCGCGTTCTTGCTGCTCTTCGAACTGCCCGCTGACTGAGCATCGATGGCACCGGTGGTGAGGAGGACGATCACGGCCACCACAGAGGTGAGGCTCTTCATGGTAATCTCCGTAGATAAGGACCATGCTTTTTTAGAGCCGCCTCAGCCGCCGCCGGGATCAGGTGAAGACCCTACAGCATCACATATTTTCATTGTTTCCGAGATGGCGACGGGACGGTTTGCGGCGCCTCGCCTAGGACGTTGCCCTAAAATCGAACGCCGCCACTAAGACGGCGGAAGCGGGATCACGTAGCGAGCATCGATGGCGCGCTGGCCTTCGATATCGGGTTTCACCATGCCCTGCGACTTATACCATTCGGCCTGGCGTAAGACGTCCTGCACGTTGAGCCGTGCCTGAGGATCGTCATAGGACACGGTGCGTTTTACATCGTCGATCGGCTGGCCGGTGTTCTGCGCGATGATCGCGGCGATCGCGTCAGCGGTCGGCTGATCCTGGCGGGTTTCATCCGCCCCGGTGAAAGCATCGTGATAATCCTGCGCGCCCTTTCGGAACGCGCGCAGAAATGCCTCGATCATCGGCCCCCGCGTATCGGCGGTCTTGGCCGAGACATAAAGCCCGCCCGCCTGGTAGCTCACTTCGGCACCTGTCCAACCGAGAAGATGCACATCGCCGCGTCCGGCCGCCGGAACGGCCAGGAACCCCGTCACGATCGCCGCATCCGCCTGGCCGCCCATCACCGCCGTGAGAACATTCGGCATGGATTGCAGCGGCGGCAGGAAGTGCAGCGATGTCGGATCGATGGCGTGTTTCGCCGCGATCAAGCTGAAGATGTATTGGAACGCCGATCCGACCAGCGTATTGCCGAGGACGTGGCCGCCCAAATCGTCGAAGCTTTTGAGCCCGCCGTTATAGGCCTTGTTCGACGCGATGGTGGCGAAGGTCTTGAAGCCAGGAACATCGCGCGCCTGGCCGCCGATGAGCTTGAGGGCGCCCTGCCCGGCGAGGCTGAAGAAAGCGGCGCTGAAGGCCGAATTGCCGATATCGATAGCGCCTGAGGTGACCGCAACAGAGATGCCCTGCGCGACCTCGAGGTAATTGACCTCGACATTGAGACCTTCAGCGGCGAAATAGCCTTTGGCTTGGGCGATGTAGACGGGTCCGGTCGCGGTAAGCTTGGCCGTGCCAAGCTTGATCGTCTCCGCCGCCATGCTTTGGGTGGTTGGCCCCAGCAGCCCCATCGCGAGGCCGACGGCGATGCTTTTTCGAGTGAAAAACGACCAACAAAACATTGTTATTAAACAATCTTCTTCTTAGGATCAACTCATCGCGATCTTGTAGGGATTGCACGAGCCGTTCGGCACCGAGAAGCTGCCGGTGAAGCTATTGCCCTCGAACTTGCCGGTGATGCGGCCGGCCACACTGGTGAAAGTGCCGTCGGGCGCAACGTTGCCGCCGACATCCGACGGCTTGAACTTGCCCCATGTGATCTGAGCGTGCAGCCCGTTGTCTTGCACCGCGCCCTTTATCGCCCCCGTGCAAGTCCGTACCGGCCCGGTCGTACCAGCGATCTCGCCCGACCAATTGCCGTCGAACGAGCCAGCCGCAGACGCGATGCCGATGTGAGCAAGCAATAGGACGGTGGAAGCGGCGATCAATCGGCGCATCAAACCCCCCTCCCCGAGACGGCTCATTCGAGCCGCAGAACTTCGTTCCGATACGCTTTTTAACTAACTGATTCGGCAGGCGTTAGAGTGTTGGCGGAGGGGATAGGATTCGAACCTACGATAGGTTTTGACACCTATAACGGTTTAGCAAACCGCCGCCTTCAGCCACTCGGCCACCCCTCCACCGAAGAGCAAATTCGACACGGCGCATGCGGAGATTTTTCTACTGGTCGGGCCCCAATTAGTCAAACCAAGGCCACGGACTCTCCCCGCCCCGGCCTAAAAAAGGCGCGTTTGTTCAGAAAATTTTAAGCAACTGGAACCGATCATCCGCTCCAGAAAGACGGAGGGGGACGATGAATTTGTCCAAACGTTCAATTGAAATGCTGCTCGATCTCGTCGAGATCAAGCTCAGCTACATGGATATCTCGGATCGTGAAGACGCCCGCGACATGCAGGTGCTGGAGCGTTGCCGCTCCGAGCTGCAATCGCTGGATCGCGAGCCCGAGACAGTCGGCGCTTTCGCGCGTCCGATCCGCCGCCCCGGCCGCCCGCGTACTGCTGCCTAAGGCACCGCCCCTCGGACCTCGCCTTCGAGGTCTAGGACGGCACCTTCATTCCGCGCTGCACCGCCGGACGCGCGCTGATCGCATCGAACCAGCGCTTCACGTTCGGAAATTCCGCCAGATCCACCTGATGCCACTCGTAGCGCGACACCCACGGGTAGGTCGCGACGTCTGCGATCGAGTATTCGGTCGCGAGATACGGCACTTGCCCCAAGCGCGCATTCATCACGCCATAGAGCCGCCGCGTCTCCTTGGTGTAACGCTCAGCGCCGTAAGGGTTGTCTTTGACCTGGCGCAGAAAATGATGCGCCTGGCCGAACATCGGACCGACGCCGCCCATCTGGAACATCAGCCATTCGATCGCCTCGATCCGCGGCGCCGGATCGCGCGACAAAAGCTTGCCGGTCTTCTCGGCGAGGTAGATGAGGATGGCGCCCGATTCAAAAACGTTGATCGGCTTGCCGCCCGGCCCTTCTGTATCGACGATCGCCGGAATCTTGGAATTGGGATTGATCTTGAGGTAGTCAGGCTTGAACTGATCGCCCTCCATAATGCGAATCGGATGGACGTTGTAAGGCAGCTCAACCTCTTCGAGCATGACGGACGCTTTCTTGCCGTTGGGCGTTCCCCAAGTGTAGAGCTCGATCATTCCTGTCCTCCGCGCACTGCGATCGCGCTACTATGCCGTCAGCCGATGACCGTCTCGCAAGGAGAAATTTAATGCCGCCGCAGGGCCGACCGGCGATCCATCCGGTGATCCTCTCGGGCGGCTCGGGCACGCGCCTGTGGCCGATGTCGCGCGCGCAATATCCGAAACAGCTTCTGCCGCTGCTGACCGAGCGCACCCTGCTGCAGGAAGCCGGCCTGCGCGTCGCCGATGCCGAGCAATTCGCGGCGCCACTCGTCATCTCCAACGACGACCATCGCTTCATCGTCGCCGAGCAGCTGCGCCTCGCCGACGTGACCCCGGCCGCGATCATTCTCGAGCCGCTCGGCCGCAACACCGCCCCCGCCTGCTGCATTGCTGCCTTACAGCTCGCTGACGCTGCGCCCGACGCGCTGATGCTGGTGATGCCGTCGGATCACGCGATCACCGATGCCGCTGCGTTCAAAACCGCGGTCGCGCGTGCCGCCGCCGCGGCCCAGACCGGCAAGCTCGTCACCTTCGGGATCACCGCGAGCCGGCCCGAGACCGGCTATGGCTACATCAAGCGCGGCCAGCCGCTCGCCGGCGCCGAGGGCGCGTTCCAAGTCGCGGCTTTCGTCGAGAAGCCCGATCGTGCCCGCGCCGAAACCTATGTCGCCGACCCGGCCTATTCCTGGAACAGCGGCATCTTCCTCTTCCCGGTGAAGCTGCTGCTCGCCGAGCTCGAGCGGCTCCAGCCGGCGACGGTCGCGGCCTGCCGCGACGCGCTCGACAAAGCGAAGCGCGATCTCGATTTCCTGCGCCTCGATCGCGATGCTTTCGCGCAAGCGCCGAGCAATTCGATCGACTATGCGGTGATGGAGCATACGAGCCACGCTGCCGTCGTGCCGGTCGAGATGGGCTGGAGCGACGTCGGCACCTGGGACGCGCTGTGGATGGTCGGCACGCCAGACGATGCCGGCAACGTCACCACCGGCGATGTCGTCGCCGAAGACACGAAGAATTCCTATCTGCGCGCCGAGTTAGGCCTGCTGGCCGTGCTCGGTGTCGAGGACCTCGTCGTCGTCGCGACCTCCGACGCCGTCATGGTCTCGCGCCGCGATCGCGCGCAAGACATCAAGCAGATCGTCGCCCGGCTGGAGCGCGGCAATCGCAGCGAGCTGATCTCGCATCCGCTGGTGCATCGCCCGTGGGGCACCTACCGCTCGATCCACAATGGCGAGCGGGTGCAGGTGAAGCACATCATGGTGAAGCCCGGCGGCATCCTCTCGCTGCAGATGCATCATCATCGCGCCGAGCATTGGGTCGTCGTCACCGGCACCGCCAAGGTGACCAAGGGCGATGACGAGATGACCCTCCACGAGAATGAATTGACCTTCATTCCCATGGGCACCCGCCACCGGCTCGAAAACCCCGGCAAGATCCCGCTGCATCTCATCGAGGTGCAGTCAGGCTCCTATCTCGGCGAAGACGACATCGTCCGCTACGACGATACCTACGGACGCGCGTAGCACCTTCCCCTTTTTTATTCGTCACCCGCGGACTTGTTCCGCGGGTCCATGGATTGCCGGGACAAGCCCGGCAATGACGATTAGGTCTGGGATCCAGTTAGACCTCGACCACTCAATTCTCTTTTTCGCAGATCGTTGGTGGGGCCGGCGGGTCAGCCTTTGATTCCGTCACTCTCATCAATAATCCCATTTTGAGAGCGTCCTGAAATATTTCCAACCTTCCCCTTGGCGGACAAAAATCGCTAGCTCACCGTTACCGCAAAGGATTTTGCCGCAAAGATCGGTCCAAGACAGCAGCGCGATTTTATGTTCCGGATCGAACGCAGCCCGAGAAAAAGTTCGGACGATGGGAGCGAGCAGCTGGATTTGACTATATCGTTCGATCGGGCGTCCTTGCGGTGAATACGCATCGTCCCGCGTAAATCCAAGGATGTTTGCCTCCGCATAGTTACTTGCTTCGGTCAATTTAACCGTGACATATTTCATCGGTAATGTTGAAGCCAACCGATACGGTGTCGTATTTAGCCCGCAATACTGATCGAGCATCGATACCGGAAGTTCGAGCGGCGGAATGCTTTTATCGGGATCACCAAGGCCTGCAGACGCTCGCTGATTGGGTATCAATTTCGCAACAGCAAAAAACCCACGCTGCCGCCAATTGTCTTCCCAAAACTTTAATTGTCTATCCCCTTCGGGCGCACCAAGCGTTGTCGCATGGACAAGGGCTATCTTGCCTGTATTCGCTGGTACGTCATTTATGGTCGCCGCGTAGACAGCGAGCTCATCTGGCGCGATGCCATCGGTTTCAGGAAAACCGCCATTCGACGCCGTGCATCCGAGAAGAAAGAAGGCCACACCGACAATAACGGTTGACCAGCGATCCAAATAACCACACGCGCGCAGGAGCAATCTCTATCCCTGAAGCTTCTTCTTCAGCAGCTCGTTCACAAGGCCTGGGTTCGCCTTGCCCTGTGTCGCCTTCATCACCTGGCCGACGAAGAAGCCGAGGAGCTTGTCCTTGCCCGAGCGGTATTCGGCGATCTTGTCCGGCTCTTTCGCGAGCACCGCGTCGACCGCGGCTTCGATCGCGCCGGTATCGGTGACCTGGCGCAGGCCCTTCGCTTCGACGATCGCGCCGGGCTGCTTTCCGGTCTCGAGCATTTCGGCGAACACATCCTTGGCAATACGGCCCGAGATCGTGTTGTCGGAGATGAGATCGAGCAACGCACCGAGATCGCCCGCCTTGACCGGCGAGCCGGCGATGTCGACGCCGAGCTTGTTGAGCGCGCCGAAAAGATCGCCCATCACCCAATTCGCGGCGAGCTTCGCATCGCGTCCCTTGGCAACTGCTTCGTAATACGCCGCACTCGCCTGCTCGTCGGCGAGCACGCCGGCCTCGTATGCCGAGAGCTTATAGTCGGAAACGAAACGCGCCTTCTTCGCGTCGGGCAATTCCGGCAAGTCGTGCTTCAGGCTCTCGACCCACGCCGCGTCGAGCTCCAGCGGCAGAAGATCGGGATCGGGGAAATAGCGATAGTCATGCGCTTCTTCCTTCGAGCGCATCGGCCGCGTGATGCCGCGGCCGGCATCGAAGAGCCGCGTTTCCTGCTTGATCGTGCCGCCTTCTTCGATGACCTCGATCTGACGGCGCGCCTCGTATTCGATCGCCTGCATGACGAAGCGGATCGAGTTCACATTCTTGATCTCGCAGCGCGTGCCGTAGGGCGCTCCAGGCTTGCGTACGGAGACGTTGCAGTCGCAGCGCAGCGAGCCTTCCTCCATGTTGCCGTCGCAGGTGCCGAGATAGCGCAGGATCGAGCGAAGCTTCTTCACGTACGCGCCCGCCTCTTCGGCGCTGCGCAGATCGGGCTCGGACACGATCTCCATCAATGCGATACCGGAGCGGTTCAGATCGACATAGGTCTGCGTCGCATGCTGATCGTGCAGGCTCTTGCCGGCATCCTGCTCGAGATGCAGCCGCGTGATGCCGATATCGCGAAGTCGAGCCATCCGGCAGATCGATGGTGAGCGTGCCCTTGCCGACGACCGGCCGCGTGTATTGCGAAATCTGATAGCCGGCGGGCAGATCGGCATAGAAATAATTCTTCCGGTCGAAAACCGAGACCAGATTGATCTCCGCCGCGAGGCCGAGCCCGGTCTTTACTGCCTGCTCGACGCAGCGCTTGTTGATGACCGGCAGCATGCCGGGGAACGCCGCATCGACGAGCGAGACCTGCGTGTTCGGCTCGGCACCGAACTCGGTCGCCGCGCCCGAAAAGAGCTTTGCATTCGAGACCACTTGCGCATGGGTCTCGATCCCGATCACGACTTCCCAATCGCCGGTTTCACCTTTGATGAGGGCCATCACGAAGCTCCCGCGATGAATTGCGGTTTGGCGGTGAATTGCGCCGCTTGCTCGATGACGCCGCCGACGCGCAGCACCGTCTCTTCATCAAAAGCGCGGCCGATCACTTGCAGCCCGAGCGGCAGACCGTCGCTCGACAAGCCCGCCGGCACCGAGATGCCCGGCAAGCCGGCCAGATTGACCGTCACCGTGAACACGTCGTTCAAATACATCGCAATCGGATCGTCGCTCTTGTCGCCGATCGCAAAAGCGGCCGAAGGCGCGGTCGGCGTCAGCAGCGCATCGCATTGCTGGAACGCGTCGTCGAAATCCTTGGCGATCAGCGCGCGCACTTTCTGTGCTTTCAGGTAATACGCGTCGTAATAGCCAGCCGAGAGCACGTACGTGCCGATCAAAATGCGCCGCCGTACCTCGGGGCCGAAGCCTTCGGCGCGCGTCGCCTCGTACATGTCGTCGAGCGTGTCGCCGTTGACGCGCATGCCGAAGCGCACGCCGTCATAGCGCGCGAGATTCGACGAGGCTTCCGCCGGCGCGATGATGTAATAGACCGGCAGTGCGTATTTGGTCATCTTGAGGCTGACCTCGACCGGCGTTGCGCCCGCTGCCTTCAGCCAATCGATGCCGCGCTGCCACAGCGCCTCGATTTCCGCCGGCATACCATCGATGCGATATTCGCGCGGAATGCCGATCTTCATGCCGCGGATATCGCCGGTCAGCGCCTTCTCGAAATCCGGTACCGGCATATTGGCCGAGGTCGAATCCTTCGGATCGTGCCCCGCCATCGATTTCAACATCAGCGCCGCGTCGCGCACGCTGCGCGTCATCGGCCCGGCCTGATCGAGCGAGGACGCGAACGCGACGATGCCCCAACGCGAGCAGCGCCCATAGGTCGGCTTCAGGCCGACGATGCCGCAGAAGCTCGCCGGCTGGCGGATCGAGCCGCCGGTATCGGTACCTGTTGCTGCCAGCGCCGCACGCGCCGCGACCGCGGCCGCCGAACCGCCTGACGAGCCCCCCGGTACCAGCGGACGATTGTCGCCGCGCCGTCGCCACGGATTTTCGACGCACCCAAACGCACACGTCGCATTCGACGAGCCCATCGCGAACTCGTCCATATTCACTTTGCCGAGCATCACCGCGCCGTCGCGCCAGAGATTGGCCGTGACCGTCGATTCGTAAGGCGGCTTGAAGCCGTGCAGGATTTTCGAGCCGGCGGTGGTTTGGACACCTTCGGTGCAAAACAGATCCTTGATCGCGAGCGGCAAGCCTTCGAGCGGTCGCGCTTCGCCGCGCGCGATGCGCTGATCGCTCTCCGCCGCCATCGCCTGCGCCTTCTCCGGCGTTTCGACGACATAGGCATTGAGCGGCCGCGATGCCTCGACGGCTTTCACATGCGCATCGGCCAACTCACGTGCCGAGAATTTCTTGGCGATGAGTCCATCGCGCGCCTCGACGAGGCCGAGCTCGGTGAGATTTGTCACTCAACCACCTTGGGCACGGCGAAGAAGCCGCGCGCCGTCGCTATCGGATTGTTGGACGGCGTGTTGGCGAGCAGCTTGTCGCGAATGCCGCCATCGGTGACTTTATCCTCGCGCAGCGGCAGCTTTTGATGCGCGACGCTCGCCATCGCCTCGACGCCGGTCGTGTCGACCTCGCCGAGTTGCTCGATCCAGGTGAGGATCTGCGATAGCTCGCCGGCAAGCCGTGTCTGCTCTTCTTCAGTCACCCGAATTCGCGCCAGGGCAGCGATCCGCGCCACGGTGGCCTTGTCCAATGCCATGCTGTAGATGTCTCCTATGTCGCCAAAATAGCAACAGCGACCGCTTCCGAACAATCCCATGCCGCTTTGTACCCCTGCCGAATTGAAGCCGCTGCTGCCCACCGGCACGCGGCTGCTCGGACTCGATGTCGGCACCAAGACGATAGGCATGGCGCTCTCGGATACGACGCACATCATCGCCACGCCGCTCGACACGATTCGCCGCACCCGCTTCCGCGACGATCTCAAACGTCTGCTCGACGAAATCACGCGCCACCGCATCGGCGGCATCGTGATCGGCCTGCCGCTGGCGCTCGATGGCAGCGACAGCCCGCGAACCCAGGGCGTGCGGCAATTCGCAAAGAACGTCATGGCGCATACCGAGCTTCCGGTCGCTTTCTGGGACGAGCGGCTTTCGACCGCCGCCGTGGAGCGCGGCATGATCGAGGCCGATCTCTCGCGCCGCCGCCGCGCCGAGCTGATCGACAAAGCGGCGGCCGCTTACATCCTCCAGGGCTTGCTCGACAATCTGAGCCATAGCCGGCGCCCTATATCTGATTAAAAAATAGGCATCCCTCAGCGATCCGTTGATCACGCATTGAGCAAAGATGCAGTATGCCGCCCGCCGAGCGCCCAATTTCGAGGCGCAGGCTCTGGAGAGAGGATCGTATGCGAGCATTAGGGGCTGGCATCGCGCGCGTGGGTATGGCCGCGGCGGTGCTTCTGGGGTTGTCGACCAATTTCACCATCGCACATGCCGCCGACGCGGCGGCCGTTGATACCGGTAGCACAGCCTGGGTGCTGGTCGCCTCGGCGTTGGTGCTGTTCATGACCTTGCCGGGTCTGGCGCTGTTTTACGGCGGGCTGGTTCGGGCGCGGAATTTCCTTTCGGTGCTGATGCATTGCTTCGCCATCACTTGCATCGTCTCCCTGCTCTGGGCGGCCTTTGGCTACAGCCTCGCTTTCGACAAGGGCAATGGCTGGATTGGCTCGCTCGCTGACGCGTTCCTGCCCGGTCTCGCTACCCGGACGATGCCGAGTGGCCTGCCCGAAGCCGCTTTCGTCCTCTTCCAGATGACCTTCGCGATCATCACGCCGGGCCTCATCATCGGCGCCTTTGTCGAGCGGGTGCGTTTCAGCTTCGTCGCGCTGTTCTCGGCGTTGTGGCTTATCATCGTCTATCTGCCGGTCACCCATTGGATCTGGGGCGGCGGCTGGCTGGCCACGGAAGGTACCATCGATTTCGCCGGCGGCATCGTCGTTCACACGACGGCCGGCGTCTCGGCGCTCGTCACGGCGATGATGATCGGGGCGCGTACCGGTTTCCCGCATCGCCTCAATCCGCCACATAGCCCCGGCATGACCATGGCCGGCGCCGGCATGCTCTGGGTCGGCTGGTTCGGCTTCAACGGCGGCAGCGCCCTTGCCGCTAACGCCTCAGCCGCTTCGGCGATTCTCGCGACGCATTTCGCCGCGTCCGCAGCGGCGCTGACCTGGATGGCGATCGAATGGCTGCGCGTCGGCAAGCCGACCTCGGTCGGCCTCGTCACCGGCTGCGTCGCTGGCCTCGCGACGATCACGCCGGCCTCGGGCTTCGTCGGCCCGGCGGGCGCGATGGTCATCGGTGTCGCCGGCGGCACGATCTGCTTCTTCTTCACCAATCTGATCAAGCAGCGGCTGCGTATCGACGATTCGCTCGACGTGTTCGCGGTGCATGGCGTCGGCGGCATGACCGGCTCGCTGCTCGTCGCGTTCTTCGCCCTGCCGGCGCTGGGCGGCGTCGGCTATGCGGAAGGCATGGACCTCTCCCGCCAATTCGTCGCACAGCTTATGGGCGTGCTGACCGGCATCGTGTGGTCGGCCGGCTGGACCTTCGCTTTGGTCAAAGTTGTCGGCGCCATCTGCGGCACCCGCGTGAGCCCTGAGGAAGAGAGCGACGGCCTCGACCTCGCAACTCATGGCGAGCGCGCTTACGACCACAACTAAACTGAACTTAACTTATCCCCAGCCCAACGCTAGCAACAAGGGCCGCTCGGCTTGCCGTGCCGAGCGGCCCTCCTTATAACTACCGCTTTAATGACTGGCTCGTCCGCGCCGTTCTCGTTCCCGCACCGCCATCTCCTCGGCATCGAAGGGCTTTCGCCCAACGATATCACGCAGCTTCTCGATCGTGCCGAGAGCTATATCGAGCAAAATCGCCGGGCCGACAAGAAACAGTCGCTGCTCCGCGGCCGCACGATCATCAATCTCTTCTTCGAGAATTCAACGCGCACGCGCACCTCTTTCGAGCTCGCCGGTAAGCGCCTTGGCGGCGACGTCATCAACATGTCGGTCGAATGGAGCTCTGTGAGAAAGGGCGAAACGTTGATCGACACGGCAATGACGCTCAACGCCATGCATCCCGACGTGCTGGTCGTGCGCCATTCGGAATCCGGCGCGGTTCAATTGCTGTCGGAGAAGGTCGATTGCGCGGTGATCAATGCCGGCGACGGCATGCATGAGCATCCGACCCAGGCGCTGCTCGATGCGGTGACCATCCGCCTGCGCAAAGGCAAGCTGGAGGGGCTGCTGGTTGCGATTTGCGGCGATGTCGCGCATAGCCGCGTCGCGCGCTCCAACATCCAGCTCCTCAACACGATGGGTGCGCGCGTCCGCGTCGTCGCGCCGCGCACGCTGCTGCCAGCGGCGATCGACCGGCTCGGTGTCGAGGTGTTCACCGATATGCGCGAGGGCCTCAAGGACGTCGACATCGTCATGATGCTGCGCCTGCAATTGGAGCGCATGCAAGGCAGCTACGTGCCGAGCTTGCGCGAATATTTCCATTTCTTCGGCCTCGATTACGAGAAGCTCGCGCTCGCCAAGCCGGACGCGCTGATCATGCATCCGGGCCCGATGAATCGCGGCGTCGAGATCGATACCGAGGTCGCGGACGATATCGATCGCAGCCTTGTGCGCCAGCAAGTCGAGATGGGCGTCGCCGTACGCATGGCGGTGCTCGAAGCGCTGAGCCAAGAACCGCGCAACGTCGCGCCCACGAAATGAGAAGACGGGCGCGATGAGCACGCTTTTCACCAACGCTCGGCTTCTCGACCCGGCCAGCAATCGCGACGGCAAGGGCGAGGTGCTGGTCGATGACGGCAAGATCGTCGCCGTCGGCACCAATCTCAAGCGCGACGGCGCCGAGATCGTCGATTGCGGCGGCCATTGTCTCGCGCCGGGCATCGTCGATATGCGCGTGCAGTTGCGCGAGCCGGGCGACGAGCATCAGGAGACGATGGCAACCGGCGGCAAAGCCGCGGCGGCCGGCGGCGTCACCACCATGGTCGCGCTGCCCAACACCGATCCGGTCATCGACGAGCTGGCGCTCGTCGAGTTCGTCGCACGTCGCTCGCGCGATGTCGGCCTGACGCGCATCCGCACTTACGCAGCAGCCACCAAAGGCATGCGCGGCAAAGAGCTGACCGAGATGGGCTTGCTCACCGGCGCCGGTGCCCTCGCCTTCACCGACGGTCTGCATGCGGTCGCCGATGCCGTGGTGATGCGTCGCGCGCTTTCCTATGCGACGAATTTCGACATGCTGATCATCCAGCATCCTGAAGAGCCGAGCCTTGCCAGCGGCGGAGCGATGACATCCGGCGAAATCGCGACGCGCCTCGGCCTGACCGGCATCACGCCCGTCGCGGAAGTGATGATGATCGAGCGCGATCTGCGGCTCGTCGAGATCACCGGCGGGCGCTATCACGCCGCGCACGTGTCGACAGGCGAAGCGATCGACGCGATCCGTCGCGCCAAGGAGCGCGGGCTGAACGTCACCTGCGATACGGCGCCGCCCTATTTCGCGCTCAACGAGACCGCGGTCGGCGATTATCGGACCTTCGCCAAAGTCTCGCCGCCGCTACGCTCGGAAGACGATCGCCGCGCCGTGCTCGAGGGGCTACGCGACGGCACGATCGACGCCATCGCCAGCGATCACGCGCCGCAGGATCAGGAATTGAAGCGCCTGCCCTTCTCTTCCGCGGCCAGCGGCATCGTCGGCTTGGAGACGCTGCTGCCACTCGCGCTCGAGCTTCATCACAATGGCAGCGTCCCGCTGCTGCGCGTGCTCAGCGCGCTGTCGCAACGTCCTGCCGAGATATTGCGCTTGCCGGCGGGCAAGCTCGAGCCCGGTCTGCAAGCAGACTTCGTGATCTTCGATCTGAACAGGCCTTGGCGCATCGCGGTCGATGCCTTCCACTCAAAATGCCGCAACTCGCCCTTCGACGGACGCCCGGTGCAAGGCTCCGTGCTGCACACGGTGGTGGCGGGCCGGGTGATCCATACGGCAGAGAGCGCTGCCTAGAGCATGACGATGCCCAGCGGCGATTGGAGCGTGATCATCGCTTGCGCGGTGGCCGCCTATCTGTGCGGCTCGATCCCGTTCGGGCTGATCCTCGCGCGCCTCGGTGGGCATGGCGATATTCGCGCGATCGGCTCGGGTAATATCGGCGCAACCAATGTGCTCCGCACCGGCAGCAAGAAGCTCGCTCTCGCGACACTGATTTGCGACGTGCTCAAAGGCTTCTTTCCGGTGCTCATCGCCTGGCGCTTCGGCGCTGAGGCAGCGACCGCCGCCGCTGTCGGCGCGATCCTCGGTCATATCTTCCCGGTGTGGCTAGGCTTCAAAGGCGGTAAAGGCGTCGCGACCGCCAGCGGCGCTCTCCTCGCTTATTGCTGGCCGATCGCCGTCGCCGCTGTGGCGACATGGATCGTCATGGCGTTGATTTTTCGTTATTCGTCCCTCGCCGCAGTAACAGCTGCCATCGTCGCGCCGCTTTATGCCTGGGTCATGCGGCCTGAAGGCGTGTCGCCGCTCGCCGTTCTCTTCATCGCGCTGATCGTGATCTGGCGCCATCGCTCGAATCTGTCGCGCCTCATCCAAGGCGAAGAAGACAAGATCACGCTAGGGAAGAAGAGTGCCTGAACGGGCACAGGTTGACGCCGGGGTCGTGCTCCGTCCATCTTCCGCGCCCATGCCCGCCCCCGCGCGCACCCTCAACCCTGCGGAACGGCTCGACTGGCTGCGTCTGATCCGCAGCGAGAATGTCGGGCCGGTCACGTTTTACCAATTGCTCGCGCGCTTCGGCTCGGCGGAAGCGGCGCTTGCGGCTCTGCCCGACGTGGCGCGGCGCGGTGGACGTGGACGGCCGCTGTCGCTCTTTCCGCGCGGCGCGGCCGAACGCGAGATGCAGCAACTGCAAGTCGCCGGTGGACGGCTCGTCGCGTGGGGCGAACCTGATTATCCAATCGCGCTGGCCGCGCTCGATGACGCGCCGCCGCTCATTTCGATCAAAGGCGATGCGTCGTTGCTGACACGCAATGCTGTCGCTGTCGTCGGCGCGCGCAATGCGTCGGCGAATGGCCGGCGCTTCGCGCGCGATATCGCGCTACAGCTCGGCCAGCACAGCATCGTCGTTGCATCGGGTCTTGCGCGCGGCATCGATGCCGCCGCCCATGAGGGCGCGCTGGCGAGCGGCACGATCGCCGTGCTCGCGGGTGGGATTGACCAAGTCTATCCCGAAGAGAATCGCGGGCTGCATGAGCAGATCGCCGAGCGCGGTGTGCTCGTTGCCGAGATGCCGGTCGGCACCGAGCCGCAGGCACGTCATTTCCCGCGCCGCAATCGCATCATCTCGGGTTGCTCGCTCGGTGTGCTCGTCGTCGAAGCCGCGCTGCGCTCGGGCTCGCTGATCACGGCACGCTTCGCGCTCGAGCAGGGGCGCGATGTCTTCGCTGTGCCGGGCTCGCCACTCGATCCGCGTTGCCGCGGTGCCAATGATCTGATCCGCAACGGCGCGATTCTTTGCGAGACCATCGACGACATTATGCGGGAACTCCAGCCGCGGCTCGGCGCGACGCTAAGTGAGCGAAAACGCGAGGCTTATACGCCCTCGGAGAGTGTCGTTCCGGGCGACAGCGAGCTCGCCCATGCCCGTGCGCGACTCGTCGAATTACTGTCGCCCACGCCGGTAACGGTTGACGAATTGGTGCGCCAATGCCATTTGTCGCCTGCGCTGGTGGTGACAATTCTCCTCGAACTAGAGTTAGCAGGACGCATCGAGCGACATCCAGGAAACCAGGTATCCTTGCTTTAAGCCAATGAATGGCCATCTGATCCGGAATTGATCGGGCGAGAATATTCCTCAGAAAGTTAACGAGAATGGACGTCGTCGTCGTTGAGTTGCCGGCTAAGGCGAAAACCATCAACAAGTATCTCGGCAAAGGCTACACCGTGCTAGCCAGCTATGGCCATGTGCGCGATTTGCCGCCGAAAGAAGGTTCGGTAAAGCCTGACGAAGACTTCGCCATTTCCTGGGAAGTGGATGGTAAGGCCAACAAGCGTCTCCAGGACATCATCAAAGCCGTCAAAGGCGCCGAGCATCTCTATCTCGCCACCGATCCGGATCGCGAAGGCGAAGCGATCTCCTGGCATGTGCAAGAGATTCTGAAGCAGCGCCACGCCCTGAAGGGCGTCGACGTCAAACGCGTCGTCTTCAACGAAGTCACCAAGAGCGCTGTGCAAGAAGCATTCAGGCACCCGCGCGAGCTCGATCGCGAATTGGTCGATGCTTATCTCGCGCGCCGTGCGCTCGACTATCTCGTCGGCTTCACCCTCTCGCCGGTGCTGTGGCGCAAGCTGCCGGGCAGCCGCTCTGCGGGCCGTGTGCAATCGGTGGCGCTGCGCCTCATCTGCGAGCGTGAAGCCGAGATCGAAATCTTCAAGCCGCGCGAATACTGGTCGATCGAAGTCGACTTCGTGACACCGTCGGGCGAGCGCTTTACCGCACGCCTCACCCATCTCGACGGCAAGCGGCTCGATCGGTTCGATCTGTCCGACGAGAAGACCGCGCGCGAAGCGGCCGATAAGATCGCACGCCAGACCGGCTTCGCCGTTCGCGAGATCGAGCGCAAGCAGGTGCGGCGCAACCCGCCGCCGCCCTTCACGACGTCGACCTTGCAACAGGAAGCATCGCGCAAGCTCGGCATGACCACGTCGCGCACGATGCGCATCGCGCAGCGCCTCTATGAAGGTATCGACATCGACGGCGATACGGTCGGCCTCATCACCTATATGCGAACCGACGGCGTGGCGCTGTCGAACGAAGCGATCTCTTCGGTGCGTAGCCTCATCGCGCAGGATTACGGCGCGAACTATCGCCCCGACGAACCGCGCATTTATCGCACGCAAGCGAAGAACGCACAGGAAGCGCATGAGGCGATCCGCCCGACCGATATGGCGCGCCGCCCGAACGACGTCTTGCGCCATCTCGATGACGAGCAGCGCCGGCTTTACGAGCTGATCTGGAAGCGCGCAGTCGCCAGCCAGATGGCGACGGCGCTGATCGATCAAGTCGGCATCGACATTACCTCGCCGGCCGGCGACGTCGTGTTGCGCGCGACCGGCTCGACGGTGGCCTTCGACGGCTATCTGGCGCTCTACAGCGAAGATGTCGACGATGCCGGGGACGACGAGGAGAACCGGCGTCTGCCGGCGCTCAAAGAACGCGACGCGGTCGATCGCGGCGAGATCAAGCCGGAGCAGCATTTCACCCAGCCGCCGCCGCGCTACAGCGAAGCGAGCCTCGTCAAAAAACTCGAAGAGCTCGGCATCGGCCGGCCCTCGACCTATGCCTCGATCATCCAGGTCTTGCAGGACCGCAATTACGTGCGGCTCGACAAGAAGCGCTTCATTCCGGAAGACCGCGGCCGCCTGGTCACGGCGTTCCTGACACAGTTCTTCGAGCGCTATGTCGAATACGATTTCACCGCCGATCTCGAGAACCAACTCGACGATATCTCCGGCGGCCGCGTCGCGTGGAAGAAGGTGCTGGAAGATTTCTGGCGCGATTTCTCGACCGCGATCGGCGGCACCAAGGATCTCAAGATCACCGACGTCATCAACTCGCTCGATGACAGCCTCGGCAAGCATTTCTTTCCCGATCCCGTCGACGGCGGCAAAGATCCGCGCGTCTGTCCGGTTTGTGGCGCCGGCCGGCTGGGGCTGAAGCTCGGTCGCTTCGGCGCGTTCATCGGCTGCTCGAACTATCCGGAGTGCAAATTCACCCGGCCGCTCGGCATCGAGGGCGATGGTGCAGAAAGCTCGAGCCCGCGCGAGCTCGGCGTCGATCCGGAAACGAAGGTGCCGATCACGCTGAAGAAAGGCCCCTACGGCTTCTACGTCCAACGCGGCGAAGGCAATCCCGAGGAAAAGCCCAAACGCGCCTCGATCCCCAAAACGATCCCGGTCGGCGATGTCGATCTCGACAAGGCGCTGCGCCTGTTGGCATTGCCGCGCGAGCTCGGCCCGCATCCTGAAGACGGCGAGATGATTACCGCGGCCATCGGCCGTTTCGGTCCTTACCTGAAACACGGCAAGGAATTCCGCTCGCTGCCGAAAGACGACGACATCCTGACCATCGGCCTCAACCGCGCGGTCAGCTTGCTCGCCGAGCCGAAGCCGCAGCGCCGCGGCATGCCAACGCCGATCAAATCCCTGGGCGCACATCCGAGTGATGGCGAGCCGATCAATATCTTCAGCGGGCGTTATGGCCCCTATGTCGCCCATGGCGGCGTCAATGCGACGATCCGCGATGTCGCGCCTGAAGAACTGACGGTGGAACAAGCCATCGCGCTGCTCGCGGCCCGTCCGCAACCCAAGGGCAAGCGGTCTGCCGCGCCGAAAGCTCCGAAGACGCCAAAAGCGCCGAAGAAAGCAAAAGAAAAAACGGAAGAGACGACGCCGGACGAGGCCAAAGCCCCGAACCAAAAAGCTGCCGCGAAAGACGCGGCAGCACCAAAGAAAGCGAATGGCAAGAAAACCGCCTCGAAACCCAAAGGCAAAGCCGCCAAAACGAAGAAGGCAGGAACGGCCTCACCCGAAGAAGGGTGAGCGCCGCCGCGACGGGCCACGCGGCCTGCCCGAGATCGGCGTCATCGAGATCGATAGGATCGATATCGATGGCGAGCTACATGGCCGACCCGTCGTCGGCAATCGAACCTATAAAGAAGAAGTGACGGTCGTTCCCGAGCCGGGCGCGCCAGCGCTCGGCGTCGGCGAGCGCGCGCTCGTCCGCTTCGCGCGCGGCGAAGGCGGCTGGGAAGCACGGATCATCCGCGCGCTCGACACCGCCCCGGATCGCATCGTCGGCATCTATCGCCTGACGCGCGAAGGCGGCCGCATCGAGCCGACCAACCGCAAGGAGAGACGCGAATTCCGCGTTGCCCGCGCCGACAGCAAGGATGCGCAGGACGGCGAGATCGTGCTCGCCGCGCTGAAGCCGGGTAGCCGGCTCGGCACGCCCGAGGCGCTCGTCGTCGAGCGCATCGGCGACAGCAGCAATCCGCGCGCTTTCAGCCTGATCGCGATCCACACCTACGACATTCCGACCGACTTCCCCATCGAAGCGGTCAGCCTCGCCGAAGCCGCCAAGCCCGTTACATTGGGCAATCGTGACGATCTGCGCATGATCCCACTCGTCACCATCGACGGCGCCGACGCGCGCGATTTCGACGATGCCGTGTGGGCGGAGCGCGATCCCGAAAACGAGAATGGCTGGCACGCGATCGTCGCCATCGCGGATGTCGCATGGTATGTTCGCCCGAACGACGCGCTCGATCGCGAAGCCGAGAAGCGCGGCAATTCGGTTTACTTCCCCGATCGCGTCGTGCCGATGTTGCCGGAAGCGCTTTCCAACGAGCTGTGCTCGCTGAAGCCCGGCGTCGATCGCGCCTGCATGGCGGTGCATCTCTGGTTCGACGATAACGGCCATCTCCAACGCCACCGCTTCGTGCGCGGGCTGATGCGCTCAGCAGCGCGGCTCACTTACGAAGAGGTGCAGCAGACGATCGACGCCCCACACGAAAAAATAGGCGATCACTCCGCACCTTTGCTCGAGCCGGTGTTGCGCCCGCTCTACGGCGCTTTCGCCGCGCTCAATCGCGCGTGGCGGCAACGCGGCGCTCTCGATCTCGATTTGCCCGAGCGCCGCATCCAGCTCGATGAGAGCGGCAAGGTCGTGCGCATCGAGCCACGCGAGCGCCTCGACAGCCACCGCCTGATCGAGGAATTCATGGTCACGGCGAATGTCGCCGCGGCAGAGACGCTGGAGCGGTTACACAAGCCTTGCCTCTATCGCGTGCATGACGCACCCGATCCGGCGAAGATCGCAGCGCTGAGTGAATTCCTCGCCGAGATCGGCATTCCCGGCGTGAAGCTCGCCAAAGGCCAGGTGATCCGGCCGCGGCACTTTAACGATATTCTTCACAAGACCGCGAACACGCCCTACGCGACGCTGGTGCCGCAACTTATCCTGCGCTCTCAAGCGCAGGCCATCTACAGCCCGACCAATATCGGGCACTTCGGCTTGGCGCTACGTCACTACGCGCATTTCACCTCGCCGATCCGCCGCTATGCCGACCTCGCCGTGCATCGCGCGCTGATCGATGCGCTCACTCTCGGCGAGGCGGGGGCGAATGTCGTGGAGAAGGACCTCTTCTCCGTGGGCGAGCATGTCTCGATGACCGAGCGCCGCGCTGCCGCGGCCGAGCGCAACGCCAGCGACCGCTATATTTCGGCGTATCTTTCTGACCGCGTCGGCGCTGAATTCGCCGCTCGCATTAACGGCGTGACGCGAGCCGGACTCTTCATCACATTGAATGATACGGGCGCCGACGGGCTGATCCCGATCCGCTCCTTACCATCGGATTACTATGATCACGACGAGACACTGCATCGTTTGGTCGGGCGACGATTTGGGCGAAGCTTCAGCTTGGGCGAAGCGGTGACGGCTCAGCTTGCAGAAGCGAACGTCGTGACCGGAAGTCTGCGCTTTAACCTTGTTTCAGACGATTTGCCGCAGCAAAGCAAACGCTTACAGCCGCATTTCCGAAGGCGTCGGTAACAATACCAACTCTTTATTCTCTTGCACCGCGCAAGTTTGATCGGCAACATTGAGGCGCTTTTGTGGCCTCAATGGGATGGTATTGCCTTCACTATGACAGAGATAGCCGCGCCCAAAAGCACATTGCTGGCTGGTATAGGGGGCGCTTGGTCGCGCCGCTGCGCCACCGCCCTCACCGTTCTCACTCTCGCCGCTTGCGCCGGTATGACGGCCGACAAGCCGACTGCCGCTCAATCCGACGAGCGGCGGCTCTTCACCGAGACGAATGAGAGCATCCTCGAATATCACATCCAGGAAGTGCAGCCGCAGCGGCTCGCTCTGACCGGTCTCGCGGGATTGAAGTCGATCGATCCGCAAGTCTCGATCGTGCACACCGCCGGTACGGTGACGCTCAATGTCGCCGGCCAGACCCGCCAATACGATGCGCCAGGGCCATCCGAGCTGGTTGATTGGAGCGTGCTGACAAGCAAGATCATCGATGACGCGCGCGACATGTCGCCGGTCATCGGCGCGACTTCGCTCGACAAGATCGAAGAGCTGGTGATCGACGGCACTCTCGCCAAGCTCGATCCTTATTCTCGCTATGTCCCGCCGAAGGTCGCGCGCGAGCATCGCGCCACCCGTGACGGGTTCGGCGGCATCGGCATCACGCTCGACATCCATCAGAACGACGTGCGTATCGCCGGCGTCATGCCGGACACGCCTGCCGCAAACGCTGGCCTACAGGCCGGCGACCGCATCGTCTCCCTCGATGGCGTGCCAGTCGGGCAACTCACGCCGGACGATATCCACAAGCATCTCCGCGGCCAGGCACAAACGATGGTGCAACTCGCCGTCGCGCGGCAAGGCGTTGCCGCGCCGTTGAAGATCGCGGTCCTGCGCGCGCGCATCGTGCCCGACACCGTCAGCCTGCAAGAGAAAGGCGACATCGCCTGGCTGAAGATCACTCTCTTCAACCAGCAGACCGGCGAGCGTTTGGGCGAACTCTTGAAGCAAGCGCATCGCGAGATGGGCGATAATCTCCACGGCA
This sequence comes from uncultured Alphaproteobacteria bacterium, assembly GCA_963740675.1. Taxonomy (GTDB): domain Bacteria; phylum Pseudomonadota; class Alphaproteobacteria; order ATCC43930; family CGMCC-115725; genus CAIKMD01. The sequence goes on along the minus strand of CAVUFS010000013.1, from coordinate 123,280 downwards.
TCGTCCTCGATCTGCGCGACAACCCCGGTGGCCTCCTCGATCAATCGGTCGACGTTGTGAGCCTGTTCGTCCAGAAGGGCGATGTGCTTCGGACCGTTGGCCGCAATCCCGGCGCGATGCAGTACTTCACGGCAACCGGCAGTCGCTTCGTCGAGACCGCGCCGATGGCGGTGCTGGTCAATGGCGGCTCGGCTTCGGCCTCGGAAATCGTCGCATCGGCGCTACAGGATTCCGGTCGCGCTGTCGTGATCGGCACCTCTTCCTACGGCAAGGGCACGGTGCAAACCGTCGTTCGGACCTCGAATGACGGCGAACTCACCGTCACCTGGGCGCAGATCATTACCGCTGGCGGCTATCAGCTGAACACACATGGCGTGGTGCCGACCGTCTGCACCTCACAGCAGGCCGATAATCAGGCGAACGCCGTCAGACTCCTGCCGGCAAGCTCCACTCCGATCCAGCCCTCGCTGCTGCGGTCGCGAATTAGCCTCGACGATCAGGGCTGGCAGCATCTCCGCTCGCTCTGCCCGGCAGAGCGCGAGAAGAGCAGCCTCGATGAATTCGTCGCGACACGCCTGCTCGACACGCCGACCATCTATCACGCGGCGATCACGAGCATGCAGCCTGCGGAAAGCTTCCGCCTCTCGGCGAGCGTCCGCTAGGTCGAACCGCCGCCCTAGGAAATGCCGGCGCTGCAGAAATGCCAAGCGCCGGCGCGGTGCGCGTAGAGCAGCACATAACGGTCGTCGTTGTTATGGACGTTCAGCACTTGGAGCTGATCGCCGACGCAGGCCGGGTCCGGCGCGCTCGGCGCCGGTAGGCGCTTGGCCTTCGCGCACAGCGCTATCGAACTCGGCAGGTCCGCCGCCGAGCGCAGCGGCTGACCGTTGATCTCAACGAAATAGTTCTGGGTCGTGCCGTCTTTGACGGTCGCTTTCACCTCGATGCGGCCATAGCGCGACTTATAGAGGCCCGCATCCTGCTCGCCATCGCCGGTCCGCGCGAGGATCGGGCGAAAGGCGATCGCCGAGCAATTGGGCGGCGTACTCGACGTCGCCGCACGCCCCTCATGTCCAGCCGCAATCAAGCTGGCGACCAGAAAAACAGCGGCGGTGGCAAGGTGCAACGGCGATTTCGCGATCATCCATCCCTCTGTTGAGGCCCGCATCAAAACCTTTAAATTCATACCGATGCTTTTCCGCCTCGGCAAGACAAGCCGGCCAAGCCGCCTCACCCGCGCCGCGCTCCTCGCGCTCTTCGCTCTGCTCGCGGCCGTCCCGCCGGCCGCTGCGGCGAAGGTTGGCATGGCGTTGGTGCTGGCCGTTGACGTCTCCGAGAGCGTCGACGCCGGCGAATACGAGCTTCAGCACGAGGGCATCGCCCGGGCCTTCGAGAACCCCGAGGTGATCGATACCATCCAGAGCGTCGGCGGGATCGACGTGCTGATGCTGGAATGGTCGGACCGCGACAAGCAGGCGATCGTCGCCGGCTGGACCAAGGTGGCCGACGTCGCCAGCGGCAAGGCGTTCGCCGCCAAGGTTCGCTCCGGCCAGCGCAGCTCCAACGGACTCACCGCGATCGGCGATGCGCTGCTCGCTTCCGGGGCGGCATTCGAGAATGTGCCGGACGAGCCGGCCAGGCGGGTGATCGATGTCTCGGGCGATGGCATGGCCAATGTCGGGCCGCGGCCCGACGATATCCGCGACGCCCTCAACGCCAAGGGCATCACCATCAACGGCCTCGCCATCCTGGCCAGCGAGCCGTGGCTCGACACCTACTACAACAACGAGGTAATCGGCGGCGACGGCGCCTTCCTGCTGCAGGTGAAGGATTTCGCCTCGTTCGCGACCGCCATAAAGCAAAAGCTCCTCGCCGAGATCTCGGCGAGGAGCCCTTTGTTACGCCGCTTTGCAGCGGGTCAGATGCAATAGGTCTTGATCGGCGTGAAGCCGTTGAAGTTCACCGAGGCGTAGCTCGAGGTGTACGCGCCGGTCGCGAGGATTTCGACCCGGTCGCCGACCTTGAGATCGAGCGGCATGCGGTAGCGGCTCTTCTCGTAGAGAATGTCTGCGCTATCGCAGGTCGGGCCAGCCAACACCACCGGACCGGTCGCAACGTCCTTACCTTCATAAGGCGTCTTGATCCGGTAGCGGATCGCCTCGTCCATGGTCTCGGCCAAGCCGTTGAACTTGCCCACGTCGAGGTAGACCCAACGCTTCTCGTCCGTCTCGGACTTGCGCGAGATCAGCACGACTTCGCTGTGGATCACGCCGGAGTTGCCGACCAGGGAGCGGCCGGGCTCGATGATGATCTCAGGCAGGTCGTTGCCGAAATGCTGGGTGATCGCGCCCATGACGGCGTTGGCGTATTGCGCCACGCCCGGGACGTCGCCGCGGTACTTCGCCGGGAAGCCGCCACCGACATTGATCATGCGCAGGTTCACGTCGGTCTCGGCCAGCGCCCAGAACATCTTGGCGGCGCGCTCGATCGCGCTGTCCCATTGGTCGACCTTCGTCTGCTGCGAGCCGACATGGAAGGACACGCCGTAGGGGTCGAGACCCAGCGCCTTTGCCTGGCGCAGCAGGTCGACCGCCATCTCGGGCGAGCAGCCGAATTTCTTCGAGAGCGGCCACTCGGCGCCCGTCGATTCGACCAGGATGCGGCAGAAGACGCGGCTACCCGGAGCCGACCGGGCCAGCTTCTCGAGCTCGCAAGCGCTGTCGAAAGCATAGAGACGCACGCCGCGCTCGAAGGCGAAGGCGATGTCGCGCTCTTTCTTGATTGTGTTACCAAACGAAATGCGATCGGCGCTGACGCCGCGCTCCATGCAGAGCTCGATCTCGTTACGGCTGGCGACGTCGAAATTGGAGTCCAGGTCGCGGAGCAGCCCGACCACTTCCGGCGCCGGATTGGCCTTCACCGCATAGAAGATCTTCGCCAGCGGCATGTATCGTCGGAGGGTCTTGTAGGCCTGACCGATGACGTCGAGGTCGACGATCAGGTAGGGCGTCTCCGGCTGGCGCTCAGCCAGAAATTTCGCCACCTTCTTGTTGTTCATGCCCGCTTGTGTCCTATGTCTCGATGTGACGTCGAGCGGCGCATGCCTTGGGTTTCCCCCCGCAGGCATGCGGCGCAGATGAGATTTCCGGCAAGCCGGGCGAAGCCGCCCTTCCTACCGGAGAATGGTTAATTTTTACTGTGTGGACTTAGGAGACTGCGGCCAGTGGAACCGCAAGCAACCCCGTGATCCTGGTCAGCGACAAGGCAGGGCGTTGCGGCCCTGCGTAGGATAGCAACCATATCGAGCTCCCTCTCGGGACCGGCCCACGATGACCGGCTCTTCCAAAAAGGACGCGTTACGTCGTTGCATAACCACGATGGGCCATAGGCACGTGCGAGTGCGTCTGCGAGGTCGATAAATAATCGCATCACTCTGCGATGCAAGAAAAAATTCGTAGGGGGGCAATTTTTTTTGCCGCAAAGCGGCAATCTGTGTTCCGCGCGACACGCTCGCCCGCCACTCAACGCTTCGTGACACCGCCAAGCGCCTCGCCGGCGACACGAAGGAAGCTCTCGACCGCCTCGCTGGCAGTGTCGAAAGCGGTGACGAGACGAATGATCGGCGCCTCGCCCCAGCGATAGAAGCCGAAGCCGGCAGCAGCGAGACGCTCGATCGCGCTCTCGCCGAGCTCGACGAACACTTCGTTGCCTTCGACCGGATGCAGCAGCCGCGCGCCGGGCAGCGCGGCGAGACCGCTGCCAAGCCGCGCCGCCATCGCGTTGGCGTGATGCGCATTGCGCAGCCAAAGATCGTCCGTGAGATAGGCCTCGAGCTGCGCGGCGACGAAGCGCTGCTTCGAGAGGAGATGCCCGGCGCGCTTCCGGCGGAAGCCGAAACTCTCAGCCCGTTTAGGATCGAAGAACAATACCGCTTCGGCCGCGAGCGCACCGTTCTTGGTGGCGCCGAAAGACAGCACGTCGACGCCGGCGCGCCACGTGAGGTCGGCCGGCGCGGCGCCGAGACCGGCGACGGCATTGGCGAAGCGCGCACCGTCCATATGGAGCGCCAGGGCGTGCTGGCCCGCGAGCGCGCTCAGCGCAGCGATCTCGGCGGGACGATAGACCGTCCCCGCCTCCGTCTCCTGGGTGATGCTGATCGCGGCCGGTTGAACATTATGAACGACGCCGGCGCCGGCAATTCGCGGCGCCAGTATCTCCGGCGTGAGCTTGCCGTGCTCGCCCGCACAGGTGACGAGCTTGGCGCCGCCGGTGAAGAATTCCGGCGCGCCGCATTCGTCGGTCGCGATATGCGCTTCCTCGTGGCAGTAGATCGCGCCGTAGACCGGCGTCAGGCAGGCGAGCGCGAGCGTGTTGGCCGCCGTGCCGGTCGCTACCGGAAAGACCGCGACCTCGTGCTCGAAGATTTCGGCGAAGCGCTGCTCCAACCGGCGTGTGATCTCGTCGGCACCGTACGGCATCGCTGGCCCGTGATTCGCGGCCGCGATGGCGGCGATGATCTCGGGCGAGGCGCCGGTGACATTGTCGGAGGCGAAATTCATGGCGCGGTCTTCGGGCGCAGGGTCACGGTCGCGATCGGCGCACCGGTGGCAAGGTTGACGATGAGCAACTCTTCGCCGCCGGCGGCAAGCTCGACTCGAACCACCAGCCGGTCGCCACTGGCCTCGGCACCGACCACCCGCGCGCCTGGCGGCAAGTCGAGCGTCAAGGCGTTCGGGGCGCCGGCGGGACCGACAGCCGGCCCGGCGATGGCCGGCAATCCCGTGGTTGCCTGGCGCGGATGATTGATCCGGTACTGGACGCCAAAGCCGAGTGCGATGATGCCGGCGACCAGCAGCACCCCCATGACGATGACGAGGACCTTGAGAGTGCGCATGCTTCCGTTCAATTTGCCTGGATGGACTTTACGTGGATGAATTGGGCCGAATGACGACCCGGGAACAGATCACCGTCGCGGAGACCGAAGCGGGCGAGCGGCTCGATCGTATTTTGGCGGCTCATCTCGCCGCCCTCTCGCGCAGCCGGCTCAAGAAGCTGATCGAAACCGGTCAGGTGAGCTTGGATGGCGAAACGATAAACGACCCCTCGATGCGGGTCAAAGGGGGCCAGAGCTTCGTGGTCGATCTGCCAGTGCCGGTCGCTGACCGGCCCGAGCCCCAGGCGATGGCGTTGAACATCGTCTATGAGGACGATCAACTTCTGGTGCTCGACAAGCCCGCCGGGCTCGTCGTCCACCCCGCTCCCGGCAATCCCGACCGCACGCTCGTCAACGCGCTGCTCGCGCATTGCGGCGACAGCCTCGCCGGCATCGGCGGCGTGAAGCGGCCAGGCATCGTTCATCGCATCGACAAAGACACGAGCGGGCTGATGGTCGTCGCGAAGACCGATCTCGCGCAGCAAAAGCTCAGCGCCGATTTCGCCGCGCACACCCTCACCCGCTCCTATCTCGCCGTGGTGCGCGGCGTGCCAAGTCCACGCGAGGGTACGATCGCCACCCGCATAGGCCGCAGCCGCGCCAACCGCAAGAAGATGGCGGTGCTCGCGAGCGGCGGCAAAGAAGCGATGACGCATTATCGCGTGCTGCGCGCGCTCGGTTTGCGCGCCGCGTTGGTCGAATGCCGCCTCGCCACAGGCCGCACGCATCAGATCCGCGTGCATCTCACCAACATCGGCCATTCGCTGATCGGCGATCAGACCTATGGGCGCGGCCGCGCCTCCGGCCTGCCGGAAGCCGCGCGCGGTTTCCCACGCCAGGCGCTGCACGCAAATCTCATCGGCTTCAATCATCCGGTGAGTGGCAATTATCTCGAATTCGCCTCGCCCCTCCCTACCGACATCGCGGAACTGATCGCGGCGCTGGAACACACCTAAATCGGATGAGCCGATAATTGGACAGGCCGAGCCGCTTTCGTTAGCATTTCGTCAAATGGCAACATCCCCGGCTCTACCCAGCATCGCGTCGGAAGGCGCGTTGGCGCGGTATCTGCAAGAAATCCGCCGCTTCCCCATGCTCCAAGCGGACGAGGAGTACATGCTCGCCAAGCGTTGGCGCGAGCATGACGACCCCGACGCGGCGCATCGGCTCGTCACCAGCCATCTGCGGCTGGTCGCCAAGATCGCGATGGGTTATCGCGGCTATGGCCTGCCGCTGTCCGAGCTGATCTCCGAAGGCAATGTCGGGATGATGCAGGCGGTGAAGCGCTTCGATCCCGATCGCGGCTTCCGCCTTGCGACCTACGCCATGTGGTGGATCCGCGCCTCGATCCAGGAATACATCCTCCATTCCTGGTCGCTGGTGAAGATCGGCACGACCGCCGCGCAGAAGAAGTTGTTCTTCAATCTCCGCCAACTCAAGGGCCAGATCCAGGCGATCGAGGAAGGCGATTTGACGCCTGAGCATGTGGCGAAGATCGCCAAGGAACTCGACGTTCCCGAAAGCGACGTCGTCAATATGAACCGCCGCTTGATGGCGCCCGACAATTCGCTCAACGCGCCGCTACGCGCCGATGGCGAAGGCGAAGGTGAATGGCAAGATTGGCTGGTCGATGACGAGGCGAGCCAGGAATCGAAGCTCGGCGACCGCCAGGAGCTCGGGCTGCGCCGCGATCTCTTGAAGACCGCGATGTCGCATCTGACCGAGCGCGAGCGCGACATCCTCATGGAGCGTCGCCTCAAAGAAAATCCGACGACGCTCGAAGACCTCTCGGCGAAATACGGCATCTCACGCGAGCGCGTGCGGCAGATCGAGGTCCGTGCTTTCGAGAAATTGCAGAAGGCGATCAAAGCCGGCGCGATGGACCGACAGCTTCTGCCAAGCTGACAATACGCCCGATCAGTCCACGCCTTCGGGTTTGCTGCCCGGCGGCTTCAATGCCGCTATATCGCTCATGGGATCCGCCGATGGCGGCTGTTCTTTCAGAACGGCGAGCCGCGTCTCAAGCTCTTCAGCCCGTCGCTCAAATTCTTCCGCGTGCAGGATGAGACCCTCGCGCGCCAGCTTATCGTCAACCTCATTCGCGAGGCGGCGCGCCTGGCCGGCCCGTTCGCGCAGCGCGGCAATATGCGGCTTGAGCCCGGCTGTATAGTCTTGATCGCTCATCGCCCGCTCACCAACACCCCACACGTCGGATACTAGACATAACTTGGGCGAATCTATGACGTCGCGCGCGAGTGCGATCGATTTGCGCATTCAGCTCATTCATCTGCAATATGTGGATCCATCAACAGACATCTGTCGCGACGAATAAAACGCGACTACGCCGACCGCTGCAGTTAGGCGAATATACCGATCTCGGGCGCGCTGCAGAGGCAGCGTAAGCTGCGCAATCCGTCGCAGCTTTTCCCAGGTTTCGCCTCAATCGCTCGATATATCCGCACCTTCGCCAAGCGTCGGATCGAATACGACGCATCGACGTTTTGACGGCGAGAGCGTTCGAAACCACAGAGGACGGGTAGCGTGGTGTCTACCTGGGAGCTGCTATGAACGAGACAGAGGAACTTTTACCACGCGCCGTCACCGGGATTCCGGGACTCGATTTAGTGCTCGAAGGCGGCATGGCCCGTAACCGGCTCCACCTTCTCGAAGGCAGTCCCGGCACGGGCAAAACCACCATTGCATTGCAATTCCTACTCGCCGGCGTCGAAAACGGCGAAGTCGGAATTTACATCAGCCTCGCCGAAACCGAGCAAGAGTTGCGCGAAGGCGCGCGCTCGCATGGCTGGGAGATTCCGAAGAGTATCGAAATCTTCGAGCTCGTTCCGCCCGAAAGCGTGCTCGATCCCGATCAGCATCAGAGCCTGCTCTATTCGTCGGATCTCGAACTCGGCGAGACGATGCAGCGTATCTTCGAGGCGATCAACCGCCTCAAGCCGAAGCGCGTCGTCATCGACAGCCTGTCGGAGATTCGTCTGCTGGCGCAAAGCTCGCTGCGCTATCGCCGCCAGATCCTCGCGCTGAAGCATTATTTCGCCCAGAACCAGTCGACGGTGATCTTGCTCGACGATCTGACGACGGAAAGCACCGATCGCGCGGTCCACAGCATCGCGCACAGCGTCATTCATTTGGATCAACTTGCGCCGATCTATGGCGGCGAGCGGCGGCGGCTGCGCATCATCAAATGCCGCGGCCAAAGCTTCCGCGGCGGCTATCATGATTTTTGCATCGAGGAAGGCGGTATCGCCGTCTATCCGCGTCTCGTCGCCGCCGAGCACCGCACCGGCTTCAGCGGTCAAGTGGTCGCGAGCGGCGTCAAGGAGCTCGACGCGCTTTTGGGCGGCGGGATCTCGCAAGGATCGAGCACGCTGATCATCGGTCCGGCGGGAACCGGAAAATCGATCCTGATATTCCATTACATCGCCGCGGCCGTCTCGCGTGGCGAGCGTGCCGCGATGTTCATCTTCGACGAGGAGCTTGGATTGATGCTGTCGCGCGCCAAGGCGCTCGGCATCGACCTCGCTGCCATGCAGGGTCAAGGCAAGCTCTTCATTCAGCAGATGGACGCCGCCGAACTGACTCCTGGCGAGTTCTCGCATCGCGTGCGCGCCTGCGTCGATCGCGAGCATATCAAGACCGTGGTGATCGACAGCCTCAACGGCTATCAGGCGGCCATGCCCGAGGAGCAGTATGTCGTGCTCCATCTGCACGAGCTCTTGCAATATCTCAATCGCCAGGGCGCCGCGACCTTCCTGACGGTGGCGCAACACGGCATGGTCGGCGCCGACATGAAGCAGCCGATCGATATTACCTATCTTGCCGATTCGGTGATTTTATTGCGCTACTTCGAAGCGCTGGGCCGCGTGCGCCGCGCCATGTCGGTCGTGAAGAAGCGGACGGGCGCGCATGAGGACACGATCCGCGAGTTCAAGATCGATTCCCGTCATGGCATAACGCTGGGCGAGCCTCTGGTCGAATTCCAGGGCGTGCTGCGCGGCGTGCCGACTTACGTTGGCCGCTCGGCACCCCTGATGCAGGACAAACCATAGGTGAGCATTACCGCACCCGCAGAACGGACGTTGATCCTCGCCCCGCGCGGTCGGGATGCCGTGATCGCGCGCGGCATTCTCCGCGAAGTGAGCCTGCGCGCTGACATTTGCACCGATCTCGTCCATCTTGCGCGCGAGATCGCCCTCGGCGCGGACGTCGCCATTGTTACAGAGGAAGCAGCGCGCGAGCCCAACGGCCGGCCACTCGTCGAATGGATCGCGTCGCAACCGCCCTGGTCGGATTTCCCGTTCGTCGTGCTGACAGGCCATGGCGGCGGGATCGAGCGCAACCCGACCGCCGCCGAGCTGACCAAGAGTCTTGGCAACGTCGCGTTGCTCGAACGCCCCTTTCATCCGACGACGCTGGTCAGCATGGTGCGATCGAGCCTGCGCAGTCGCCGGCGACAATACGAGTGCAAGCGGCTCAACGAGGAACTCGAAATCCGCGTCAACGATCGCACCTCGGAGTTGGCGGCAGCCAATCGTCAGCTTCTGCGTCAGATCGAGGAACGCGAGCGTGTCGAAACAACCTTGCGCCAGATGCAGCGGCTCGAAGCCGTCGGCCAGCTCACTTCGGGCGTTGCGCACGACTTCAACAACCTACTGACCGTCGTGCTCGGCAATATCGGCTTCCTCGAACGCGACTTCGCGGCGTCGGGGATCAACGGCAAAGCAACGCAACGCCTATCCTACATGCGCAGCGCCGCTGAGCGCGGCGCCAAGCTCACGGACCAACTCCTCTCCTTCTCACGGCGCCAGCGTCTCGAGCCGCGTTCGCTCGATCTCAATGAGACGGTCGCCAGCATGCGCGACCTGCTGCAAAGCACGATGGGCGGCAGCATTCAGATCGAGACCGGCTTTCAAGAGATGCTCTGGCCGGCGCTGGTCGACCCGACGCAACTCGAACTTGCGATTCTCAATCTGGCGATCAACGCGCGCGACGCAATGGATGTCGGCGGTACGCTTACCGTCTCGACCAAGAACGTCACGCTCGGCGAGCCACGCTACCCCGAGGAGCCGCCGCCCGGCGAGTACGTCTCGATCTGCGTCAGTGACACCGGCACGGGCATGAACGAAACCGTGCGGCGCAAAGTCTTCGAGCCGTTCTTTACCACCAAGGAACCTGGCAAGGGCTCGGGTCTCGGCCTCAGCCAGGTGCTCGGCTTCGCGCAGCAATCGAGCGGCGGTATCTGCCTCGAATTGTATCTCGGCGAAGGCACGCGGGTTCATATCTATCTGCCGCGTAGCGCCGTGCAGGCCGAGCGGCCGAGCAACGTCTTCGTTGGCACCAACGCCCCTGCCCTCGCCAATGGGCGCAAGGTGTTGCTGGTCGACGACGACAGCGCGGTGCGCGAGGTGACGGCGGCGATGCTTCGCGATCTCGGCTACATCGTCCTCGAAGCCGGCAGCGGCGGCGGTGCCTTCGATCTGCTCGAGCGCGAGCGGATGATCGATCTCATCGTGATGGATTTCGCCATGCCGGGCATGAACGGCGCCGAGGTCGCGCGTAAGGTCCGCATCGACCGGCCGACGATCCCGGTCCTCTTCATTACCGGCTTCGCCGATCGCGCCGCGATCTCAGGCATCGATGGCGCGCAGATCATCGGCAAGCCGTTCAGCCGTGACGACCTCGCCGATAAGGTGACGCAAGTGCTGAGCGAGCGCGGCCGGCGCCTCTCCGCCTGAGCCGCTTAGACCGGCCGCGCGATCGGCACGATTAGCTGCGAGGTGCTGAAGATTCGGTTGCGTGCCGGCATGCCGAGACCGGTATGCGTCATCCCCTGCATCGCAAAGCCGTCATCGTCGGCGCTGGTCAGCGACACGCAAAGCCGGTGACCGGCGCCAAAGCGGTGCGCCATCGGCAAGATCGCGATATCGAACAAAGCCGTCTCGCCCGGCACCAGCGCTTCCGCGCGCTCATGACCATGCTCGGGCCGGTATGGCTGGCTGCGCGCGGGATCGATGGCGCGGTGACTGGCGCGCAGCCAGCCTTGGGTCAGATCGCGCGGCTTACCGTCGGGTCCGATATCCTGAAGCTTCACGATCCAATCGGTATCGACCGCGCTCGATGAGGCGGAGAGATGGAGGCGCGCCGGTCCAATGACCTCCAGCGCGTCGGAGAATGGCGCCGTCGTCCACGACAAGCGCGCTGGCAGGCTCGGTGGATTGGCATTCGGCGGCCGGTTGAGGCTTTTCGGCAAATAGAGGTAATCGCGGCTGCCCGCCGCGCTTTCCGCCGGGGAGAGCGTACCGTCGGCACAGAGATGAAACGCGTCGTAACGCGTGCCGGGCAAAGGCCAGCGATCGGCCTCGCGCCATTCGTCGGCGCCCTCAACGAAATAGCGGATCGGCTTGCCTTCCATGATGCCGGTCTCACGGTCCTTCAGCCAGTGATCGAACCAGGCCAGCGCTTCGACATGCAGGCTCTCCCACGGCCATTGCAGCGTACCGCGCGGCGCCATGGCGACACGATACGGTACGTTGTTGGCCAAGCGCTCAAGCGCCAGGAACGGTGTCTGCAAATGGACGCTGACATTGTCCCAATCGGCGCCGAGATAGATCGGAATGCGGATCTCGGAGAGGCGCTCGGTCATGTCGCGCGCGTGCCAGTACGCATCGTAGAGCTGATGCTCGGCCACGACATCGAGGTAGACATCATCCCAAGGCTGCGTCGGATAGGGAAAGCGCAGCGCGCGGCCCAACATCGCGACCGGATTTTCATGCGGCTTGGCCAGCCGGCGATGTAGCGCCGGGATTTGCAGAAATTTATTGAGCAGCGTGAAGAACCAGCCGCGATAGAAATTCGGATTGCGGCGATTGGCCATGCCGATCGCCGGGAAATATTTCGCCGCAAAGCCTCCGGTTGGGATGCCGCCATGCCAGAAGATCTCGCGGTACCAATCGACCGTGCCCGACCAGGGAAAGATCGCGCGCAGATGCGGCGGCTGCTCGAGCGCGGCGCTGAACTGCTCGATGGCGAAATAGCTCACGCCGATCATGCCGACATTGCCATCGCACCAAGGCTGCGCCGCGACCCATTCGATCAAATCATAAAGATCGCGATGCTCGGCGGCGCCGGTCAATTCATAGCGCCCGCCACTGCCGCCGGTACCGCGGCAATTTGCGATCACGTGCGCATAGCCACGCGGGACAAAGAAATCGGTCTGCCCTGCCTCGACGAAGCCGACGGGCAGGCCGAGATGCTGCATCTGCCGCGGATAGGGTGAAATCGCGATCAGCGCTGGCACGCGCTCGCGGCATTGCGGGCGATAGAGATCGGCCATGAGCACGACCCCATCGCGCATCGGCACCGCGGCATCGAATCCCGTGACCGTCTCGTATCGCGCTTCGGACAGGTTTCGATAGCTCCGCCCGGAAGTCTGTACGCCGGCGAGCCGGCGTTCGCCTGGCGCAACACCCGACGCTTTCATGCCCTCCTCCCGTTTTGTTTTGGCGTTAGTCCCAAAGCCATCGCGGTTGCGGTCCGCGTCTCGCGGCGCGCCGCCGGCTCGGCGCGCGCGAGATCGAGAACCGCGAGACCAACACCGAGCGCATGGAAAAGCGCCACTGCGTCAGGTCCTGCATCGATCCCCTGACGCACCAGCCCAGCGGCGATTTCTTCCCGGATGTCCATGGTGAGCCGCCGGAACAACGCGCGGATCGACTTCTCTTGGTCAGCCGCCAAAACGAGCGCCAGCAGCAGCCTTGTCTGCTCAGGCATCGCGACACGCGCGAAACAATCGGCGATATCACCGGGGCGATCGGGCGCGAGCGCGGTCGCAAAACCTTTTTTCAGCCGCTCCGCAACCGAAGCAGCCACTGCCGTGATCAGGTCGCTGCGTCGCGGAAAGTAATAAGTGATATGGCTTTGCCGCAGGCCCGAGGCCTTGGCGACGCGCGGCTGGGTCAGTGCCGGCATCCCCTCGCTGCGCAGGAGATCGAGCGAAGCGGCGATGATCCTCCCGACCACGACGTCGCGTTTCTTGGTAGACATACCAAAACTATACGCCGTCGGCAGCGGCACGACAAGTCGGCCGTCGGGGGCAGCCGGATGTGGGGAATCAGGCGGCGGGCTTGGCCGTCACCAGCATCATAACGTCGATGGTGAAACTGTTATCGGCCTCGATCGCGAAATGCCGCCGCACATCGGCCGACATCGCCGCGTAGAGCGCACGGATGGCATCGGCCTGTACCTTGGGTGTCCTCATCCGCTCCAGCCAGGATTGGAAATCGAGGCGCAACCGATACTGCCGCGCCTCGCCGGCGACCAACGGAGCACGAGTCATCATCGCCACCCATTCGGCCCGCGTGTAATCGCGCACATGCGAGGGATCGCGCAGCATCTCCAGCGTCTGCAAAAAAGTATCGAGCACCGGCGTCCCTGGCGAGATCGCATCGACGATCGCAACGGTGCCCCCGGGCCTCACCACCCGCGCTGCTTCGCGCATGCCGGCATCGACGTCGCGCCAATGATGCGCGCTGAAGCGGCTCAAGACGAAATCGAAGCTCGTATCGGCGAAAGGCAGCTTCTCGGCGACGCCTTGCTGCGTCGAAAGATTGCCGAACCCGCGCTCGCGCGCCGCCTTCGCGACGACTGCAAGCATGTCGGCGGACAAATCATAAGCGACGATTTCGCGCACATGCTTTGCCACCGCAAAGCTGACGTGGCCGCCGCCGCAGCCGAGATCGAGCACGCGTGCCTCGTTCTTGCCCGCGACCAGCGCGGCGAGCGCTTCAAGATCGGGACCTTGCGCATGGACCGCGCTCTTCAGATAGGCGCCGGCCTGCGCGCCGAACTGCGTGTTGACCAAAGTCTCGTGTGTCTTGTCGCTCATGCGGCGCTCCTGGCAAAGATGAGGGAGGATAGAGCCAACCGATACACCAGTTTAAGATGATCAGTTATCCTGGTATAAAATCCACCATGACAGTACCCGCCTCAATCGATCGCCGCAAAGAATTGGGTGATTTCCTGCGCGCGCAGCGCGAAAAACTGACGCCCGCCGCGGTCGGCCTCACCGTCGGAACGCGCCGCCGCACGCCCGGCCTGCGCCGCGAGGAAGTCGCACAGCTCGGTGGCATCAGTGCCACCTGGTATACGTGGATCGAGCAAGGCCGCGACGTCTCGATATCGCCGCAAGCTCTTGCACGGCTCGGCGACGCGCTGCGCCTGGGGCGCGCCGAGCGCGGTTACCTCTTCGAACTCGCCGGCAAGCGCGATCCGGAAGAGGGCGTGACCACGGCCGAGGAAGTCCCCGCCGCTGCCATCGCGTCTGTCAACGCCATTGCCTGCCCTGCCTATCTGCTCGACCAGCATTGGACGGCGCGCGCCTGGAACAAGCCAGCAGCGCGGCTCTTTATCGGCTGGCTCGATGACGGCGGCGAGCGCAATCTGCTGCGCTACATCTTTCTCGCGCCAGACGCACGCAAGCTGATCTGCGATTGGGACGAGCGTGCGCGCCGCGTAGTCGCGGAGTTCCGCGCCCAGGCAACCACGTTTCTCGATGATCCAACACGTCGCGATCTTGTCGCGATGCTACGCCGCGAGAGCAGCGCCTTCGCGCGCTTCTGGCATGAGCATGGCGTGCTTGGCCGCGAAGGCGGCGTGCGCAGCTTCAACCATCCGCGCGACGGCTTCGTCAGCTTCGAGCAGGTGAGTTTCGATGTCGCCAGCCAGCCCGGACTGAAGCTGACAATGCTGGTGCCGCCCACAGATCAGGAAGCAGCGCTGAAGAGCACGCCGCCCGTCATCGGCCTGGGAACGCCGGTGGTGCCAGGGAAACTCAGCGGCAGGCCGGCACGGGCACGAAGCGCGAGATAAGCGAACGCCTGCGCCTCGATCGCGTCACCTTCCCAACCGACCGCCTCGACGGGCGCGACGGGCCGACCGAGACGCGTCGATAGCATCTGCATTAGCACAGGGTTATGCCGCCCGCCGCCCGTCACCAGAACGCGCCGAGGCGGCGCCGGGAAATGCGCGAAACATTGCGCGACGGCGGCCGCGCTGATCGCGGTGAGTGTCGCCGCCCCATCCTCTGTCGAGAGATCGTCGAGCTTGAAGGATGCGAAATCGTCGCGGTCGAGCGACTTCGGCGGCTGGCGCGTAAAATAAGGATGCTGCAGGAAGCGTTGCACCTGCGCCTCATCGACTTTGCCCGCTGTGGCGAGCGCGCCATCGTAATCCGCCGCTTCGCCCGTCTTGGTGCGCACCCAATCGTCGATCGGCGCGTTGCCCGGCCCGGTATCGAAAGCGAGCAGATCGCCATCGCCCTCACCAATCCAGGTGACATTCGCGACGCCGCCGATATTCACCACGGCCAGCGGCCGCTCGAGCTTCGCGCTGAGCGCGGCGTGAAAGATCGGCGCGAAAGGCGCGCCCTCGCCGCCGGCGCCGACATCGGCCGAGCGGAAATCGCCGACCACATCGATGCCGGTGAGCTTCGCCAGCAACGCGCCATCGCCGATCTGCCACGTCCGGCGCTGTGCCGGATCGTGCAGGATCGTATGCCCGTGAAAGCCGATGAGATCGACATCCTTGATCTCATGCCGCTCGACAAGGCGCTTTACCGCCGCGGCATGCGCCTCGGTCAGCGCACGCTCGACGTCGGCCACGGCGCCCTTGCCGCCGAGCGTGCCGCGCAGCGCCTCGCGAAAGTCGCGCTCATAAGGCATGGTCAGCCACGGTCCGGTCGCGACCTCGTTCTCGCCGTCGCTTTCGATGAAAGCAACGTCGATACCGTCGAGCGAGGTGCCGCTCATCAAGCCGATGGTGCGATAAAGCTGCTTTGCCATTCGCCCATCGAACCACAAAGCGCGCCTCACAGAAATATCCAAATTCTGCTTGGTGCCATGCGCTGTTTGTGGTTCATCATGCGCCCATGAGCGAAAACGGCGGCAATTATCCGATCGAGCGCCGCGATGGCGAGATCGAGCGTCTCCAGCGCCAGGGCGCTGGCATGGCGCCGGATTGTGAAATCATGTTGGAGAAGATCGGCGTCGGCCCCGGCTGGCGCTGCCTCGATCTTGGTTGCGGGCCGCGCGGCATCACGCCGCTGCTGAGTGCGCGGGTCGGCGCCGGCGGCAAGGTGATCGGCCTCGATGCCGATCCGGTCTTCGTCGAGTACGGGCGCCGCCACGCTGCCGCCAATACCGAATTCGTGCAAGGCGACGCCTATAGCGCCGCGCTACCCGCCGGCAGCTTCGACCTCGCGCATCTCCGCTTCGTTGCCAGCACGGCTGGCGAGCCGCAAAAGCTGCTGCGCGAGGCGATCCGGCTGGCCAAGCCCGGCGGTATCGTCGCGCTTCAAGACCCGGATATGGCGACGCTCAACTGTTATCCCGCGCATCCCGCCTGGGACGCGCTGCGCGGTGCGCTGATCGGCGCCTTCGCCGCGGTCGGCTCCAACATTTCGCTCGGCCGCGAACTTTTCACCCTCGCCCGCGCCGCCGGTCTCACCGATGTTCAGTACCGACCCTTTCTCGTTGGCGTGCGATCGAATGATCCGATGGTCGATTATCTGCCGTCGACCGTGGAGTTGTTGCGCGGCACGGTGATCGGCCACGAGCTGATGAGCGAGAGCGCGCTCGATGCCGCGCTCGCCGCCTGCCGCAAGCATCTCGCCGACCCCGGCACCGTCTTCACCATGTACACTGTCGTGCAGGTCTGGGGCCGCACGCCGGCATAAGCGGCGCGCCGCGCTGGTTTGTGGGCGCGGAATCCCTGTGCTAAACGAACCGCATGTCCGCCAAATCTGCTTTCCTCGCCGCTGCTGAAGAGCGTGGCTACATCCATCAATGCACCGACCGCGACGCGCTCGACGCCGCGCTCGTGCAAGGCGCGCTGACCGCATACATTGGCTTCGATTGCACCGCCGACAGTCTGCATGTCGGCAGCCTGTTGCAGATCATGCTATTGCGGCTTTGGCAGAAGACTGGCAACAAGCCGATCGTGCTCATGGGCGGCGGTACGACAAAAGTCGGCGATCCGTCCGGCAAAGATGAATCGCGCAAGCTGCTGACCGATGCCGAGATCGATGCGAACATGGCCGGCATCCGCCGTGTCTTCGACAAGTTCCTCGCCTTTGGCGATGGCAAGACCGACGCCGTGATGACCAACAACGCATTGTGGCTCGACACGCTGTCCTACATTCCGTTCCTGCGCGATTTCGGCCGGCACTTCTCCGTCAATCGCATGCTGAGCCAGGACAGCGTGAAATTACGGCTCGACCGCGAGCAACCGCTGTCCTTCCTCGAATTCAATTACATGGTCTTGCAGGCCTATGATTTCGTGGAGCTCAACCGCCGCTATCGCTGCAATGTACAGATGGGCGGCTCCGATCAGTGGGGCAACATCGTCACTGGCGTCGAGCTCGGCCGGCGCGTCGACAACAGCGCGCTCTTCGGCGTCACCTCGCCGCTGATCACCACCGCCTCGGGCGCGAAGATGGGCAAGACCGCGGCCGGCGCGGTGTGGCTCAATGCCGAACGGCTCAGCGCGTACGACTACTGGCAATTCTGGCGCAACACCGAAGACGCCGATGTCAGCCGCTTCATGAAGCTCTTCACCGAATTGCCGCTGAGCGAAATCGCGCGACTCGAAAAGCTGCAAGGCAGCGACGTCAACGAAGCGAAGATCGTGCTCGCCAATGAAGCGACCGCGCTCTGCCACGGCCAGGAAGCCGCTGCTGCCGCCGCCGAGACGGCACGCCGCGTCTTCGCCGAAGGCGGCATCGGCGAGGATCTGCCGGTGATCGAAGTGCCGCGCACGCAGCTCGAGCAAGGCCAAGCCGCGATCAATTTGTTCCATCAGGCCGGTCTCGCCGCGAGCGTCGGCGAAGTGCGCCGCCTCTTCCGCGGCAATGGCGCGCGCATCAACGACCAGCCGGTCAGCGATGAGAAGCGCATGCTCACCGTTGCCGATCTCAACAGCGACGGCGTGATCAAGCTCTCCGCCGGCCGCAAGCGCCATGCCTTGATCAAGGCGATTTAGGGGCAGCAGAAACTCGGTCACGTCTCCATTCGTTATGGGGTGAGGAAACTCATCTGGAGACGTCTATGTCGTCGAAGATTTTGATCATTGGGGCGGCGCTGCTGGGCCTTGGCGGCTGCGTCGCCGCGCCCTACAGCCCCGACACGGGGTATGCGCAAGGCTATCCGGTGCAGCAGACTTATTACTACCAGCAGCCCGGCTACTACTATTCGCCCGGCGGCTACGTCGCCGCAGCTCCCGAGCCGGCGCCGGGCTATGCCTGCGGCAGCGGCACTGTGGTCGGCGCGCTGGGCGGCGCCGCAGCCGGCGGCTTGATCGGCTCGCAATTCGGTCACGGCTCGGGCAACACCGCCGCCACGATCGGCGGCGTCGCCGGCGGCGCCCTGGTCGGCGGCTCGATCGGCAACAACTACGACCGCTCAGCCGGCTGCTGATCGGCTCCACGTTTTCTGGCGTTCGGCTTGCGTCGCGCCTTTCGGCGCGGCGCGGCCGCATGCTAAAATCACCGCATAACTCAAGCGCGCGCTGGAAGTCCGCCGCTGCGACGAACACGGTCGCGGCGCGTCTCGACGTCCTTTCGCGGCACGCTTCGCCGCCAAGCGCGCCAACTACAAGCCGCCTGGCACCGCGCAACCTGGCGCGCGCGACTGATCGTCATCTCGGTGCTGTTGCTCGCGCTCTGGGCGCCGATCAATCTCGCCTATCAGGTGACGCAAAAGCCGAGCGAATTGCTCGCCCCGTTGAGCGGCTGGCTGATTAAGACGCCCGACGAGACCTGGCGCAGCTACGCGCCGCTCTTCCATCGCTACGCCACCACGAATGTCGCGCCGGAACTCCTCGCCGCGCTCGCCCAAGCGGAGAGTGCGGGCAATCCGCTCGCGACGACCTATTGGCGCTGGCGCTTCAGTATCAACCCGCTGGCGATCTATCGGCCGGCGTCGAGCTCGGTCGGCATGTATCAGATGACCGACGCCGCCTATATCGAGGCGCGGCGCTATTGCGTCAGCCATCACCGCGTCGCGGACGATCACGCGGATAGCAACGCGCCTGCTTGCGGCCAGGGCGGGTCTTACTGGCGCATCCTGCCGAAAGATGCGATCGAGCTCACTGCGTCCTACCTCGACCGAAAGCTCGCGGCGCTGCTCGCGAAACGCCATCCGACCTCGCTGACGCAACAGCAGAAAGACAGTCTCGCCGCGGTGATCCATCTCTGCGGCCCCGGCCCCGCCGCGTCTTACGTGCAGCACGGCTTTCACCTCGCCGCGGGCGAGCGCTGCGGCGATCAAGACATCGCCGCCTATGTCGGGCGCGTGAGCAAGTTCGAGCGGCAGTTCCGCCGGCTGGCTCAAGCCGACGCGTCTTAGCGAACGACGAAGACCAGCTTGCCCTGGAGATGGCGGCCTTCACTGACACGATGCGCCTCGGCCGCGTCTTGCAGCTTGTAGCGTGTGATCGCCGGCGGCCAGACCGCACCGGCATCGACCAACGCATTCATGCGCTCCAGATGCGCGCGATCGCGTAGCACCGCCGGACGCAACGTCTCGACATCGTTACGCGGCACTTTGAAACCTTCCGGCGCACCCGCGATCCAGACGAGCCGGCCGCCCGGCTTCATCACCTGATAACAGCCGGCGCGTACATCGCCGCCGACCGTATCGAAGACGACATCGCAATCGGAGACGGCTTTGGTGAAATCCTCTTTCTGGTAATCGATCACGCGATCGGCGCCGAGCTTCTTCACATAGTCATGGTTGCGCGCGCTGGCGGTGGTGATCACCTCGGCGCCGATATATTTCGCGAGCTGGATCGCAAAGCCCGCGACACCGCCGGCGCCGCCTTGGATCAGGATGCGCTCACCGCGTTTCAGCTTCGCCGTATCTTCAAGCGCCCAGATCGCGGTGAGGCTGGTCAGCGCCATCGCCGCCGCTTCCTCATGGCTGAGCTTCGGTGACTTCTTGGCGATGATCGCGGCCTTGATCGCGATCTTCTCGGCATAGGCGCCTTCCTTGCCCTGGTCGGTCACGCCGAAGACCGCATCGCCGATCTTGAGATCGCTGACGCCCTCGCCCAGCACGCTGACCACACCCGAAAAATCGCGGCCGAGAATGTGCGGGAAATTCACCTTCCCGTAGGAGCCGCCAAGGCGGACTTTGTAATCGGCGGCGTTCACCGTCGCGGCGTGAATATCGACCACCACCTCGCCCGCTGCTGCCACCGGATCGGGCGCATCGCCATAGCGCAGGACTTCCGGACCGCCATGCGCCGCCATCACTACCGCTTTCATGCCTGACCTCCCTTCGGATTGTCAGGCTAGCTTAGCATGGCGGCGACGGAAGCTAATGCGCGCGCAAATGGAGGCGGTGATGCGCACCGCTCTGGACCGTTTCGTCGACGCTGAGCGGCCCGGAGCCGTAAACCGCGACATAGAGCATGCCGCCCATCATCGAGAGATGACCGAAGAACAGCGCATGCTGTGTGCCGGCCTCGGCACCGTTCGCTGCCCAAAAAGCGTGGAAGATCACGGCTAGCGCGAGCGTGTAGACGCACAGCACAAGCGCCGCGAACCGTCCGTACCAGCCAGCCATCAGCATCAGTCCGCCGATCAACTCGACCGCGATCGCGCCGAACACGAGCACATGCGAGAGCGGGATACCATGGCTCGCCATCATCGCGACCGTGCGCGACGGATCAGCGAGTTTCGAGATGCCGGCCACAACGAAAATCAACGCCAACAAGATACGGGCGAACAAAGGTGTAACTTTCGCGAGACCTTCCATCATTTCCTCCTTCTTCGCGCGTGGGGCGTCATGGAAGAAACGTGTTGCAGCGCGATAGGTTTTACCGCGACGCATATTCTCACGCAGAGGTGATCCACATGGCTGCAGAGTGGCCGCGGATTATTTGGACGAACTGGTCGCGCCCGGTTGATCGAGGTCTTGGGAAAGGTACTGATTGTGGAGCTGAATCTGCTGAAGCTTCACGAAAGAGCCCGACACGCGATCGCAATCGACCGCGCCTGCCTTCAAACTGCCCGGCGATGTCGCTGCGGGATCGAGCATATTTTGCTGGGCCGCATCGAGGTCGGCGCGATTGCTGCCCGTGTCAGTGGCGTTCTTCGCCGCTTGCAAGCCGCTGAGGCTGACGCTGTCGGAATGAAGTTGCTCGCAGGCCGCCGCCGCGCCGAGCATCTGGCTGGCGACCAAGCCAAAGCTTTGCTGGCTACTGAAATCGGACCGGTTATAGGGATCGGTCGTGGCGGCCTGATTATACGGCGCGGCGCTCGAATTGGGTGCCCCCGCAGCCGTCGGCGGGATCGTTTGGTGTCGCGCCGACGCTCGGCTGCAGTGAAGCCGCGCCGGCGGTCCCCACGGTGGCGATCAGCAGGGTGACGGCGAGACAAACTTCCATACGTGCAGACATTCCGCCCTCCGGGACCGGTCGTTCCCTCAAACGGATGGCGAAGGTTCCGGTTCCAGGAGATTTCCCTGGCCGCCGCCTCGGCCTAGAATGGCCTACGGCGATTGCGGGAGACCGCACGGAGGGGAAACGATGCCGATGGATACCGTCAATTTCCGCGACCTGTCGGTCGAGGCGTTCGACACCCGTACCCTGCTCGCCCATGCAAGCCAGCAAGCGGTCCAGCGCCGCTATGAGGATTTCCTCATCGTCGATGTCGACGGCCATCACTGGGAGATGATGAACTTCCCCCAGATCCTCCAATACATCGAAGATCCGGTGATGCGCGACCAGGCCAAATATCAGGGCTATGGCGGTGGCGGCATCACGTCTCCATCTGGCGCCTATCAGGAATTGGGCGGTCGCGTTACCCGCCAGGATGGCCGGCGCAACGAGGCCATCCCCGCCGGACAGCAGCGCGACATCACGCTCACCAAGCGCTGGATGGATGCACTCGGCATCGACATCGTCTGCCTGTTCCCGACGCCGATGCTCGGCCTGCCCTTCACGCCGCGGCCCGATGTCGAGACCGCAATGGCGCGCGCCTATAACCGCTGGCTGATCGAGCATGTGCTGGCGCAGGAGCCGCGCATCCGCTCGTCGCTCTATCTGCCGATGAACGATCCCGAAGGCGCGATCAAAGTGGTGAAGGATTTCGCCGATGCCAAAGGCGTCGCAGGCTTCACCATCATCGCCTCGCATGCGAAGCCGACTTACGACAATTGCTTCGTGCCGATCTATCGCATGCTCGAAGAGCGCGGCCTGCCACTCGTCTTCCATGCCGGCCTCACCTGGGGCCAGGACAAGAGCATCGCGTTGTGCAATCGCTTCATCGCCGCGCATGCGCTGAGCTTCTCGTGGTCGAACATCCTCCATATGACCAATTGGCTCGTGAACGGCATGCCGGAGCGGTTCCCGAAGCTCAAGACCGTGTGGGTCGAAAGTGGCCTCGCCTGGATTCCCTTCCTGATGCAGCGCCTCGACAACGAATGGATGATGCGCAGCTCGGAAGTGCCGATGTTAAAACGCCGGCCGAGTGATTATATGCGCGAGATGTATTTCTCGACCCAGCCGATGGAGATGGTCGGCAATCGCGAAGCCCTCGAGCTGACCTTCAAGATGATCAATGCCGAGACGCAGCTTATGTATTCATCGGACTATCCGCATTGGGATACGGATCTGCCCTCGACGATCTACGACCTGCCCTTCCTGTCGGAACAGGCCAAGCGCAACATCCTTGGCGGCAATGCCAAGCGGGTCTTCAATCTCGAGCCGGTGATGTCGGAAGTGAAAATCAAGCGCCTCGCCGAGCGCGCATCTTAATCGGAAACAAAACCAACGGGAGCAAGTGAAATGGCTAAAGGATATTGGATTGCCGTCTATCGCTCGATCAAGAACCCGGACGCGCTTGGGAAATATGCGCAGCTGGCCGGGCCGGCGATCGAGAAGCATGGCGGCAAATTCCTGGTCCGCGGCATGCCGGCCAAGGTCTACGAGGCCGGGCTGCAGCAGCGCACCGTGATCATCGAATTCCCGAGCCTCGACGCGGCTGTCGCCGCACATGACAGCCCGGAATATCAAGCGGCGCTGAAAGAAATCCACGGAGCGGCCGAGCGCGACATGCGCTTCGTCGAGGGCGCGTGACACGCGCCTTTAAGCAGAATATTGCGACCATCGCGCTCGCGGCGGCGATCTTCGCCGCCGCGTCGCCGGCGCAGGCGCAGACGCAGACGAACAGCACCGGCGGTGCGGGTGCGATCAACAGCGGCGGCGCCGGCATGATCGGCGGTCCGGGCGCGAGCGCCGGCACGCGCGGCACCGGCGTCATCAAGCTGGACAATCAGCCCCATAACCCGACGCCCTCGCCACCGACCGGCGCAGGCTATGGCACGCCGGGCAACACCGGCAACCTCGGGCCGACGAGTAATTCCGGCACCGGCACCGGTGTCGAAAACGATATCCGTACGGGTATCACCACATCGCCGAACATGCGCTGAAGGCGGATATGCGCTGAAGACGGTGCGAACCGTCGTTACCGCGCTCCCGCCTTTGCCGCATGTGCCTCCAACATCGTGGCGAGCGTTTCCAGCTCGCCAGCGCGCCATTTGAGAGAATCGACGACAAGCTCGTCGCTGATGATAAGAGCCGCACGCCGGAAGCGGTTCGCTTCCTGTCGTGCCTTGGCTGCCTCCGTCAGTATCTCTTGGGGCGTCTTTTCCACAACCGCGCCCATTAACATTCTCCGGTCGCTATCAAACCGCCGACACTAAAGGAGAGAATTTGGGCAAATTTTGGGTCGCTCACCGAGCCGCCTGAACCGCTTAAGGACCGCCCGGCGAGAACAGAAAGAGGTTGCGCAGGATACCGGGCGCGAGCGTGCTCAACGGGTTGACCGAGACTTTCGGGTCGTCGCGTTGGCCATAGAGCCGGAAATTGGCCGCGAAAATTCCCTGGCCTTCGCCGCCCAGCAGCAGATTGCCGATCACCGGGACATTCCCCAGCACGGAATTGAGCGTGTAAGCGGGAACCAGCGTGCCGGCAATGCTCATCTGCCCGCTCGCCCGATCGATGTTGCCGCTGGCATTGATGCCCAGCGCGCCGCCATAGGCGCGCAGACCGTTGAGGCTGATCAGATCGCCGGCGAAGATCACCTGCCCCGCGATCCGGCTGAACGGGATACCCTGGCCGTTCAGCAACGCGCTCGCGCCCGAGAGCGACGCAATCGACAGCAAGCGTGCGAGCGCCGGCGCGCCGACGACGCGATAATCCGCGCCATTCGCATCGGCAATCAGCATGCGCTTGCCGTCCCGATCCTCCGTCTTACCGGAAAGGCCGAACGTGCCGCCGCGCACATTGTCGTAAACATCCGCGATGCGCAGCAGCTCGCCGAAATCGTCCGTTGCCAGCTTGAACTGGCCGTCCCCGATCGCGCCACCGAAATTCACCGTGGCGGCGGCCTTATCGCCAAGGCCGAGCAGGATCGCCGCTTCGGTCCAATGCTGGCCATCGCTCGACAATTTAGCCGAGACATGATTCGCCTCGCGGCCCGGCCCGAAGACCAACCGGTCGAGCTGTGCGTTGATGGTGAGCGGCGGCGGCATTTCTTGATCGGGACGGCGATCGATTTCCTTGAGCAGCGCCGAGACATCGAGGCTCTTGCCCCGTGCGCTGATCGTCCAGCGCCCGTCATCACCGATCATGAAGCTGCCATGTAGATCGTTCCGTCCAACGGAAAGATGATCGACGGTGACGTTGTCGACGCCCTTGGCGCCGAAACCGACCGAAACTTGCGCATCGATATCGGCACCGCTGAGGCTGGCTTTGGATACCGCGGTGACCTTGTCATTGATGAGGTCGAGCGTCATTCGCGCGGTCGCCGGCGTGTGTTCCGGCTTACGCCAGCCGAACCAAGGCAAAGACAGTGTGCTGTCGGAAAGATCGAGCGTAGCGACGGCTTGCGCGCTCTTCGTCGCGCCGAGGCTGTAGGTAGCGGTAACGCCGATCGGACCGCTGAGATAATCCTCAAACATGTCGAGGCCCACGGCGCGGCGCTGCGCCGCGTCGAGCCGCGCCGTGACATCGTAGCGCGTGCGCACGGGGGCTTTCGCTTGCAGCGCCTGCTGCCAGGTCAGCGACACGGGAACGCCCGCGAGCTTTGCTGTGCCGCTTGCCTGCGCCATGTTGCGATCGAGCTTGAAGTTGAGCGCGCCGTCGCTGAGATCGCGGCCGAGCAAGGCATCGCCGATGGCGACGCCCGAAAGGCTTGCCGTCGCGCTGTAATCGACCTTGTCGAGCGGCAGATCGCGCAGTAGCGGGAAAGCAAAGCTGAGCTGTGTCGAAACATCGCCTGCCGTGTGCTTGGGTTCGATACCTATGCCGCGCGCGTAATAGAACGGTGGCGTGTCGAGCAACGCCACCGTATCGGCGAGCGGCCCCTTGGCAGTCACGTCGATCTTCGCCTGCTCATCATGCGTGTCGAGTTGATAGAAGCGCGCCGTAGCGGCGCTGGCCTTGATCGCGCCGACCTCGCCGCTCGATGCCGTGAACTCGATCTGAGTGCGATCGAAATGCGCCGTTCCGTTGACATTCAGCGCCGGCGGCAGCGGCCGGAAATATTCGACGCTCAGGCCGGAGAAGGCGAAATTTCCCTCGAATTGGTCGAGCCGTACTGTTTGCGCCGCGCCGGGCGCGAGATCGACGTGAAGTCCAAGCTGCGCCTGGACCTGATCGATCGTCCCGTCATGCAGATGTTGTGTGACCCAGCTACGCGTATCGGGGTTGGCGTTGTCGGGCCAGAGTGCAGGCAAATCATCGACCTTCAACGACTCAGCCGCGAGGATGAGATGCAGATCGAGCGGCGGCGGCTTAGCGCCGGACAACAACTCGCCGCCGATGCCGTCGACCGCCCCTGAAACGCCGATTGCGCCTTGCGCGAGCTGAACCGTGGCCAGGCCGATGTTGATGCGCTGATGCGCCGGGTCGTAGCCCGCTTGCATACGCGCCCCGTTGAGAGCGAGCGCACCGCCCTTGAAGATACCGTGCTTGATCTGGCCGGCGCCGAGGCTGACATCCCAGGTCGCGTCGCGCAGTGTCAGTTGCGTGCCGTCGATCACCGCGACCAATTCGCCTGAGAACGGCACATCGAACGCGGCCAGCCCGGCTAAGGAGGGAGCAGCGTCAGCCCAAAGCGCCGGCCGAATATCGGCGAAGTCGAGCCGCACGACGAGACTGTTGTCTGCCACCGTATAGATGTACTTGCCGTTGAAGCGCGCGTTTCCCGCCGCGATCGAAAAAATCCCCGCGGTCGAATCATTCGCGCGGGCGAGCGAGAGATCGACATTCTCCGCCCGCCACGTGACGCCGAGAGAACGATCGTTGACGACGAGGCTCGCCTGCTCGACCGACACTTGGCGAAGATCGCCAAGCGTACCGCCCCCCTGTGGCGGCTTGACGAGATCGCTCACGAATTTCGCGCCCCAATCCTCAGCTGCCGGCGCATCGAGCTCGCCGACACCCAGATGGAAGGTGCCATCGGCCTCGCGCACGACCTGTAATTGCGGCTTCGTCACGGCGATACGCGTGGGGGCGATCACGCCACGAAGCGCGGCACGCAGATTGATTTCGAGATTGAGCTGGTCGAGCGTCAACGTGGCACCGCTTTCCGGTCGGCTCAAATGCACGCCGCGCACCAGCAAGCCGATATGGCCATCGCTGTTGAGGCTCAGAAGCGTGTGGTCGACCTTCACGGTAATGCCGTCGTCGCGCGACAGCGCTGCAGCGATCATTGGCGCAACGGGATCGAGCGAGATCGGCCCTTGCCAAAGCAGCCAGACGCCAAAACCGGCGACTACGGCGATGCCGGCCACCAGCGCCGCGAGCACGCGGATGAGGATGCGCAAGCCGCGACGCATATCAGTGAGCGACGAAGGTCATTTCGAACGCAGGACGGACCGTTGCCCCACCGCGCCGAAATGCTCTAAGTCTCTATGCGCCCTGTCACAAGCGTCTTCCGATGCCGGCATCATTTTCCTCGCTCTCCGTGTTCGAAACATTGCCGCCGCCCGCGGACGAAGCGGCGACAGCGGTCGGTCTCGCTCGCTGGAACGAGGCCGCAGACGACGCAACCGATACAACCTTGGCCGAAGCGATGCGCGCGCTCGCCGCAAATGCGCCTGGTGCACGGCTGCTCTCATCGGTTTTCGGCAACAGCCCGTACCTGACCCAAACCTGCCTCAAAGAGCCCGGCTTCGTGATACGGCTCGCCGAACAGGGGCTGGACGCTACTTTCGCTGAGATTCTGGATGGGCTCAATCACGAAGTAGCGACGTCGGCAGCGCGCTCCGCGGTAATGGCAGCCCTGCGCGTGGCGAAGCGCCGCGCCGCGCTGACCATCGCCCTCGCCGATCTTGCCGGCCAGTGGGGATTGGCGCGGGTCACCGGCGCACTCAGTGAATTCGCCGAGTATGCGCTCGACATCGTCGTGCGCCACCTGTTGGCGAGCGCCGCGGCAAATGGCGAAATCGCGCCCGAAGCGGTTGAGCAGAGTGGGCTTATCGTGCTCGGCATGGGCAAGCTCGGGGCGCATGAGCTCAACTATTCGAGCGATATCGATCTCATCGTGCTGTTCGATGGCGAGCGTACCGGCTATCGCGGCGCGCGCAGCGTCCAAGCCTTCTTCACGCAGCTCGCGCAAGAGCTGGTGCGGATGATGGCCGAGCGCACCGCCGAGGGTTACGTGTTCCGCACCGACCTGCGGCTGCGTCCCGATCCCGGCTCGACCCCGCCGGCCGTCGCCACCCGCGCCGCCCTCTCCTATTACGAAAGCGCCGGCCAGAATTGGGAGCGGGCGGCCTTCATCAAGGCGCGGCCGGTCGCGGGCGATCGCGACGTGGCACTCGCCTTCCTCGGCGAGCTGCGCCCGTTCCTTTGGCGCAAGAATCTCGATTTCGCGGCGATCGAGGATATTCACTCGATCAAGCGCCAGATCAACGCGCATCGCGGCGGCGGCCGCATCGCCGTCGCCGGCCACGACATCAAGCTTGGCCGCGGTGGTATCCGCGAGATCGAATTCTTTGCACAGACGCAGCAGCTCATCTGGGGCGGACGCAAGCCCGAGTTGCGCCGCGCCGGCACACTCGATGCGCTTAACGCGCTCGCGGCCGACGGTCTCATCAGCGACGAAGCGCGCTCGGCCTTGACCGTGGCCTATCATTTCCTGCGCAAGCTCGAGCATCGTCTGCAGATGATCGACGACGCGCAAACACATAGCGTGCCGCAGGATCCGGCGGCGCTGCATCGCGTCGCGGTGTTGATGGGCTTCGCCGACGCGGCGCTGTTCGCGGAGGCGCTGACGGCCCAGCTCAGCGCGGTGGAGGCCATCTATGCCAGGCTTTTCGAGGAAGCGCCAAGCCTCGCCGCACCCGGCAACCTGGTCTTCACCGGCACCGAAGACGACCCCGAGACGCTGAAGACGCTCGGAGGTCTCGGCTTTACCGACCCCGCCGCCATCGCCGCGATCATTCGCAACTGGCATCACGGCCGCTATCGTGCAACGCGCAGCGCCCGCGCTCGCGAGTTGCTGACCGAGCTGGTGCCGGCGCTGGTCGCAGCTTTCGGCGCGACACCCAATCCCGACAGCGCCTTCATGCGTTTCGATGAATTCCTCGGCCGCTTGCCCGCCGGCGTACCGTTCTTTTCGCTGTTCTACAACAATCCCGGCATTCTGAGCCTTGTTGCCGAGATCATGGGCGCGGGTACGCGGCTCGCCGAAACCGTTGCGAAGCGCCCGGCACTGCTCGACGCGGTGCTCACCGCGAATTTCTTCGATCCGCCGGCACCGCGCCGCGAGCTTGCCGCCGAATTCGAGGCAATGCTCGATCGCGCCGCGCATTACGAAGAACTGCTCGACCTCGCGCGACGCTGGGTCAGCGACCGCAAATTCCAGGTCAGCGTGCAACTCCTTCGCCATCGCCTCGACGGCGAAGCCGCCGGCGCAGCCTACGCCGATATCGCCGAGACCGCGCTCGCGGGTTTGTTGCCGCGCGTCGCAGCCGACTTTGCAAAGAGTCATGGCACACTGAAAGGCGGCGCGATGGTGGTCATGGCGCTCGGTAAGCTCGGCAGTCGCGAAATGACGCCGACCTCGGACCTCGATCTCATCCTCATCTACGACAACGCCGAGGATGCCGAGCAATCTGATGGGCAGCGTCCGTTATCGGCGTCGGCCTATTATGCGCGGCTGACGCAGCGCTACATCAATGCGCTGACGGCGCCGACCTCCGAGGGTTCGCTTTACGAAGTTGATATGCGGCTTCGCCCCTCGGGCTCCTCGGGCCCGCTCGCCACCTCCCTCGCCGCCTTTCACCATTATCACCAGGGTGCTGCCTGGACTTGGGAGCAGATGGCCCTCGCGCGCGCCCGCGTCGTCGCGGGGCCCAAGCCGCTCGCCGATGCGGTAACCGCTTCGATCGCCGAAGTGCTGCAGCGACCACGGGATCCGGCGAAACTCGCCATCGAGGTCGACGATATGCGCGAGCGCATCGCCGATGAGCATCGCGATCCCCCGATCTGGCATGTGAAACACGTCCGCGGTGGGCTCGTCGATATCGAATTCATCGTGCAATTCCTGCAACTGCGCGATGCCGCGGCAAAGCCGCAACTGCTCGAGGTCAACACACTCTCGGCCTTGAAGAAGCTGATGGCCGGCGGCAGCCTCGCGCGCGACGCCGCCGACGATCTCATCGGAGCGCTTGCGCTTTGGCGCGACGTACAGAGTCTTTTGAAACTCACCGCCGAGGAACCGTTCGACGAAGATGGGGCAACACCAGCGCTCAAAGCGCTGCTGGCGGCCGGCGCGGGCGCGGTCGACTTCGCCGCGCTCAAAACCAAGATGCACGATGCCGCGCGCCGCGCTTTCGCCCGTTACCGAGCGATCGTGGCCGAGCCGGCCGCCACGGCGCGTGACAAGGCAGCGGCACCTACATCATGAGCCGTCAGCGTCGCGCCGCATAATCCAGACTTCGTCACGATAGGCGATTGAGATTTCTTCCTGCAGCAGGCCTTCGGCGAGCCGCGCGCCGAGCTCGTCGAGCGCAGCTTCGATCTCCGGATCGCCCGGCTCCGGCTCGAGCGGCGGTATTTCTCCTGAAAAGATCGCCACCGGTTCTCGCTGCGCCGCACCGTCTTTCGCGTAGATGATCTCGCCGCGCGTCATCATACCGGAAAGGGTCGGCAGGCCGCGCCGTTGGCGCTCTGCAACCCAGCGTTCGACGATCGCCACTGCTTGCGCCACATCAAACATCACACCCTCCGCGGTATAGCCGGCGCGCAGCCCCGCGGTGATACGGAATTCACGCCGCGCTCCACGCGCTAACGGCGACAGATCGGCAGTCATCTCTTCTCTGCAGCTTTAAGGAATCTCACCAGAGCGATTTCCTCCCCGGAGAGCCCGCGCCGTCCCCGAGCCCGTCCGGGCTTCAGCAAGGCGTCCAACGCGCCTTCGGCATAGCCGTCGAGCACGGCGGGATGAATATAGCACTTCCGGCAGATGGTAGGGGTATTGCCGAGCATCTTTGCCACTGCTTCGACAGCACGCAGGACATTCTTCTTCGCGGCGCCTTTGTTCGCAAAGCCGCCGATGTGACGGAACGCTGCGACCGCGAGCTTGGTGCCCGCCCAGGTGCGGAAATCCTTCGCCGTAATATCCGTGCCGGTGATATCGCGCAGATAGGCGTTCACATCGTCGGAAGCGAGATTGCGCGGCGTGTCATCTTCGTCGAGATAGCAGAAGAGCTCCTGCCCCGGCAGTTCCTGGCATTTCTTGACGATGCAGGCGAGGCGCTGGTCTTCAAGATCGATATGGCGTTGGATGCCATGCTTGGCTCGAAAATCGAAGACGATCTTTTTGCCATTCACACGCACGTGGCGGTTGCGCAGCGTCGTCAGGCCGAAGCTTTTATTGGTCTTTGCATATTCCTTATTGCCGACCCGCGCCAGCGTACGCTCGAGCAGCCGCACGATTGCCGCCAGTACCTTCTCCTTGGGCAAGCCCGACAAGGCGAGATCATGCTCCACCCGGGCGCGGATTTGCGGCAGCACCTGCGCGAAGAGCAACAGCTTACCGTATTTCGCCGCGTCGCGGACGGCGTTCCACTGCGGATGATAACGGTACTGCTTGCGCCCGCGTGCGTCGCGCCCCACCGCCTGTATGTGCCCCTTCGTGCCCTTGCTGATCCAGACATCGCGATAGGCCGGCGGGATCGCGAGCGAGCGGATACGCGCCAGCGTCGTCTCGTCATGGACGGGCTTGTCGTCGGTGTCGCGATAGACGAACCCTCGCCCGCTCGGCAGCCGACGGATGCCGACCCCTTCCGGATTGACGTAATGCAAGCCCGCTGCATCGGCCGCATCGATGGGATCGAGCGGCAGGACCGTGGCTGGGCTGCGCCGCGATTTAGCACGCCGGCGGACGGGACGCGGGGGGACGATGCTGGCGGAAAGGCTCGATACATGCATGCACGCGTACAAGCGGCAGCCGGGTAAATTGTTGCGGCGGCGCGGCAAACGCCCCATTTGCCCCGACTTTGCCCGCGCAAAGCCTTTTGTTATTTTCCTACTCTTCCAGCAAAGGGGCCGAATATGACTCTCGAAGTCGGCGATAAAGCGCCGGATTTCACACTGCCGACCGATGGCGACGGCAAGATCAAGCTGTCCGATCTGAAAGGGCAGAAAGTCGTGCTCTATTTCTATCCGAAGGACGACACGCCGGGCTGTACCAAAGAGGCTTGCGCCTTCGGCGAGATGTTCCCGCGCTTCAAGAAAATGGATGCGACGGTGATCGGCATTTCGCGCGACAGCGTCGCGAGCCACGACAAGTTCAAGAAGAAATACAAGCTGCCTTTCACCCTTGCCTCCGACAGCGAAGGCAAGGTAACGGAGAAATACGGCGTCTGGGTCGAAAAGAGCCTCTACGGCCGCAAATATATGGGCATCGAGCGCGCGACCTTCCTGATCGACGAGAAAGGCAAGATCGAGCAGGTCTGGCACAAGGTGAAAGTCCCCAGCCACGCCGAGGAAGTGATGAAGGCCGTCAGCGGGAAATAGGCGCGTGTTACCGTTTTCCGTCATGTCCGGCCTTGTGCCGGGCATCCACGTGTTTTTAAGTCGTGGATGGCCGGGTCGAGCCCGGCCATGACGATGAGTTCGGGCGTTATACCCTCAACCCTTGCCACCGCGGCATGCGCCGTGCTGAAGGCGGCGGCGCCGGCAGAAAAGGTTGAGCTGTCGCATCGCTTCGCTGACGCATGGCGCGATGGTGCCATGACAGAGATCGGCAACACCACCCCGCCCGACCGCCCCGCGCGGCCGGACAAGCCCGAGCTCAAAGACCCACGCGAGATGCCACGCCGCCGGGGCGCCGGGTCCCTCGCCCATCGCATCGCGCTTTTGCATGCGGTCGCGCATATCGAACTCAACGCGATCGACCTCGCTTGGGATTTGATCGCGCGTTTCGCCTCGCCCGATCTGCCACGCGAATTTTATGACGATTGGGTCGCGGTGGCCGAGCAAGAGGCGACGCATCATGCGCTCGTTTCGGCGCGGCTCGAAGCGCTTGGCTCCGCGTATGGCGATCTCCCGGCGCATGACGGGTTATGGCAGGCGGCGCAAACGACGGCGCGTGATCTTCTGGCGCGGCTCGCCATCGTGCCACTTGTCCTCGAAGCGCGCGGCCTCGATGTGACGCCGGATATGATCGAGAAGCTGCGCCGTCAGGACGACCTGGCAAGTGTCACCGCGCTCGAGACCATCTACCGCGAAGAGGTCGAGCATGTCGCCGCCGGCCAGCGCTGGTTCCGCTTCGAGTGCCAGCGGCGTGGCGTCGAGCCGGTCGAGACCTATCGCGAGCTCGTTCGGCGATACCATCGCGGCGGGCTGAAACCACCCTTCAACCGTGCGGCGCGCGACAAAGCGGGATTTGCATCCGCTTTCTATGAGAACGTTTGAACCACCAAGACGCCAAGGCACAGAGAAAAATATCCTTGGTGTCTTCGTCCCTTGGTGGTTCAGTGAGCGTCATGGGAGGACGCGATGGCAGAAAATTTGAATAGGCAAATACTTTTCGCGTCGCGGCCGCAAGGCTCACCAACGGCCGAGAATTTCAAACTCGTCGAAACGCCGATCCCCGAGCCCGGCCCGGGCGAGATGCTGCTGCGCACCGTCTATCTCGGCCTCGATCCGGTCATTCGCTTGCGCATGAACGAGGGCTCCTATTGGCCCGCTTTCGAGATCGGCAGGCCGCTTGGCGCACGCACGGTGTGTGTGGTCGTCAAATCGAACAACACTGGCTTCGTGCCCGGCGATCTTCTCGTCATGCAAGGCATCTGGGCCGATTACATGATTTCGGACGGCAAGGCGGCGATCAGTGCCGCCAATACCCAGGCCGCCGACCTGCCGAAGCTCGATCCGTCTCGCGGCTCGATCACCGCGCCCCTGCATATTCTCGGCATCACCGGTTTCACTGCCTATGTCGGCTTGATCGACATAGGCCAGCCGAAACATGGCGAAACGGTCGTCGTTTCCGGCGCTTCGGGCGCCGTCGGCTCGGTCGCGGGGCAAATCGCCAAGCTCAAAGGCTGCCGCGTCATCGGCATCGCCGGCGGACCGAAGAAATGCGACTTCGTTTCGCGCGAACTCGGCTTCGATCATGCTGTCGATTACAAACTGACGGGATTTCGCCGCCGCGCTCAAAGCCGCCTGCCCCAACGGCGTCGATATCTATTTCGAGAATGTCGGCGGCGCGATGTTCGACGCGGTCTTCCCGCTGCTCAACCGCTTCGCGCGCGTGCCGGTCTGCGGCACGGTGTCGGAGTACAACATCACAGAGCGCGCCGTTGTGCCCGACAAGATGCCGGCGTTGCTGCTCGCGACGCTCGGCAAACGGCTGCGCGTCCAGGGTTTCGTCATCGGCGATCATTTCGCGAAAATGGGCGAATTCCAGCGCGAAGCCGGGCAATGGCTGCGCGACGGCAAGCTCCGCTACCGCGAGGAATTCGTCGACGGGCTCGCCAATGCACCTGCCGCTTTTATGGCGATGCTGAAAGCCGATACTTTCGGCAAAGTGATTGTGCGCGTATCGGACGACCCGACGAAAAGATAAAAGTCGTCATTGCGAACAAAGCGAAGCGCAATCCAGAACGGAATGTGATGCCACTGGATTGCTTCGCTACGCTCGCAATGACGCCAAACCTATAGCTTGCCTTCCGTGACGAGCTGCCGCACGCGGGCGAGTGTCGCTTTGACGGCGCCGACATAAAACTCCTTCATCGCCGCACCTTTCTGACGCTCTTCCTCTGTGCCGGGCGCAGCACCGGGCAGGTTCACGGCGAAGGTGAAGGTTAGCAGCAAGCCGTGATCGCTTTCGCTGATCACGTTGGTGATCCAGCCGGCATTGTCCTCAGTATCGACGCGCTCGAACAGCACCTCGACCGGCGGCGCAAAGGTGATTTTCTCGCGGAAGCGATGCCCGTCATTCACCACCTCGCGCAGCAACCCGTCGCTCCAGCGCTCCATCACAGTGCAGGCTTGCATGCGCGGCACGAACAACACCGCGTTCTCCGCCTTCATCATCAGGCCGCGCCACACCTGTTCCTGCGTGAGGCGTGGCGTGATGCCAGGCGGATTCACATCGACCGAGACTGAGAGCGTGTACATGTTTACCTCACGCCGTTGATCGGTGAGATACTAGCGTGTCATTGCGAGAAGCGCAGCGACGAAGCAATCCAGAGGATGCACGTGTCGCCCTAAGTTGCTTCGCTTCGTTCGGAATGACGCTTTTAGAGAGGCGCCTACGGCACCATCACGCTCGCCGGATCAATCGCCTTGGTCAGCATCTTCTGCTGGCGCATGATATCGACCCAATAGCGGATCTGCGATGCGTCGACCGTCGCCGTGGCCGGCGGGATCGGGACGTTCTTCAGCACTTCAGGCGGCAGCTTGATGTAATGCGCCAGCGCATCAGGTCCGATTTCGGGATGCGCCTTGTAGTAATCGGCTGCATCGGCGAGCCCGGCACGGAAGGCTTTGATCACTGCGGGATGCGCCGCCGCGTATTTCCCGGTCGATGCCCAGACAACCGGCGGAAGGCCTGCGGGCAGATCATCGGTGTAGTTCGCGAGTACACGGCCACCACTATTGGCAATGCGCGAGGTGAACGGCTCGACCGGCACCACCGCATCGACACGACCGGCTTTCAGCGTATCGCCCAATTGCACCATCGACACTTCAATATAATGCACATCGTTCTTGGCGACGCCGTGATCGGCCATCCATTTCACGACCAGAATGTGTAGCAGATCGTTGAGGCCCGGCACCGCGACGTTCTTGCCCTTCAGATCGGCCGCTGTCTTGATGTCGCTGTCGGCGCGCACGACGATGCCCGAGAGATGAAAGCCGGCCCCCGTCTGATCGACGCCGGCGACGATCTTGATGTCGAGCCCGTTCTCATCCGCCAGCAGCAGCGCCGGCGGCGTCACGCCGCCGATATCGATCGAGCCGGAAACCAGTATGCTCGGCGTCGCGGCTAGCGAGGCTTGCGTTAGCTTCACGTCGGCATCGAGCCCATGCTTTTCGAAGAAGCCCTGATCCTTGGCGATGTAGGTTAGGATAAAATCGGCGACCGAGTTGTAGCCGATCGTCGCCTTCTCCAACGCGCGCGCCGGCGTCGGCAACCCAAGCATGACGGCAAGCGCAACGGCGCATAGAATCTGTGCTAAGCGGTTCATCGTTTCCCCCGAAAGTTCTTATGCGAGTTGGCCTTGCCGCGGCCACTGCGTCAAGCGCGCCGTTTCCGATGCGAAAGGGCTGCTACTGCGCCGCGGTTTGATCGCTCACCACGTCGAGCCGCACACGCATCACGCCCTGGTCGTGGATGCCGAGTTCCCTCGCCGCCGCCGCCGACAGATCGATGATGCGCCGCCGCGAGACTGGGCCACGATCGTTGATGCGGACGACCACCGAGCGATGGTTGTTGAGATTGGTGACGCGCACCATCGTGCCGATCGGCAGGGTGCGATGCGCCGCAGTCAGACCGTCGGCTTTGAAACGCTCGCCACTGGCAGTCTTATGATTGTCGAATTTCGCGTCGTAATAAGACGCCTCGCCAACCTGCGAGAACGTCGGTGCCGAGGGCACTGCTGCCGGTTGTGGCTGGACTTGCTCTGCGCAAGCGGCGAGCAACAAACTCGTCGCGGCGAAGGCCGGAAAAGCACGGCGCAAGTTTCTCAAGATCATCCAATCCGATTAGCGCTGCCGGCGGTATCAATCCCCTCTCAGCGCTCAGCATCCTAAATGCCACGCGACACGGTCGGTTCCGGATTTCATGCCATCCCGCTCTAAGCGGCCAGCACGCTCAAACGCGGCCGATCACCGCCCAGAGTGGATCTCCCGGCAGCCCCGGCGGAATCAGGACGAGCGGCTCAATCGACGCGAAATCCGCCCGGTCGAGATAGAGGCTGACCAGCCGCGAATGCTGCCCCATCGGCAAATGCAGCCAGATCGTGATCGCCTTGGTCGGAAAGCACCGGTTGGAAAAGGTGATCGCGAAGGCCCCGCCCGGCTTCAGGACACGCCTCACCTCGCTGAATACCGCGACTGGACGCTGGAGATACTGCACCGAGACACAGATCGCGGCAGCGTCGATGCTGGCATCAGCGAGCGGCAGAATGGGGTCGGCATTGAGGTCCTGCTGGAACCAGCGCGTGTAGCGCGGATTGACCTTGAGCTCTTCCTCGTTCATGCCGTGGCCGATCACCTCGGCATAGGTGACCTCGGGCGGCAGATGCGACACCCAGCTTCCCATCAGATCGAGCACCGTCCCGCCTGCAGGAAAGACCGTGCGATAAAGCCCGGTCACTGCGGCGACCGCGCTCTCGTCAATATGGGTGACGAAACGCGGCTGCTGATAGAACTGCGGATCCGGCGACGTATCCTCTTTAAGGAACGCCTCGGGCGGCAACTCGGGCAAATCGTCGTTCATCGCCGCCCATCATAGCCGAACGCTCGGCAAGCCGCCGCGACTCCGCTCCCGACGGCGCGCCCGTCGCGACTTTGCAGATAACACAGGTTTAAGCTTGGCCTGCGGGAAACTCCGGCCAGTGCCGCGCGTTGTCTCAACAAGCAGAGCTTAGCCATTTCGGAGTTGGTTATGTTCATCGCAGAAGACGAAGAGTTACGCCTCCGCCGTGACCTTGCGCGCGATCGCTGTCTCCTCGACAGCGGCGCCGATGACGCGACCGATTTGCGGTTACGCGGCGCGATCGCCCAAACCAAGGCACGTCTCTATCAACTCGAGGCATTGCGACTTGGCGAAGCGGCTACATTGCGCCGCACCCTCAGCAATCGCCAAGGCCGCGCGCGCCTCGCGCTCGCGCGTCTGAAATTCGCCCGCCATCACTGACCCAGGCGCTGCGGAAGCACCTTTAACGGTCTGTTTTTAAAAGAAAGAAATGGCGACGCGACAACGCGCCGTTATCGGTATGCGACGGGGCGAAGCCGTGCAGGCCGCGCGGCTATGCGACTGCGCAAGCCCAGGCCAACGATCAACAACGGCCAACTGGTCAGCGCGAAAGCGTAGGAAACGACGCTCGCATGCGCGTTGGAGACGAGCACGCCGAGCAGAAGATAAAGCGCGAGAGCCAGGAGAACCATTGATCGTGCCGCGGTCGCTGACGAAACCTGGCACAATGTAGCCGCAAAGCGCCTTATTGTCACCCCGTTTCGGCGCGAATTTCCCGCAAAAACAAATACTTAGCTTGGGCTTTGCTGTCAGCGCGGCAACGCTCCAGCCGCCCCTACCAGTTTTTCGGTAGCGGCTTGGCGATTGCGTCTTCCAGCGTCTTGGCGCGCTGCCATTGTTCGCTGGGGCGGACGCCCGATGCGCCGAGCTGATCCATGTCGCAATAGAGCTCGAACTGATTGCCGTCCGGATCGAGGAAGTTGAGCCCGTAATTGGAGCCTGCGCCTTTGCGGCCCTCGAACACGATCTTCACATTGTTGCGCTTCAGATAGTCGCGTGCCGCGAGCAGCGCTTCGACATTCTCAACCTCGAGCGCCAGATGCTGCAACTTCGAGGCCGGCAGTTCGCCGTTGCGCTTGGCGTCGGTCTGGATCAGGCCGATGCCGTGGTGATCGTTGCCGTAGTGCAGGAAGACGATGCCGAGCTCGTTGGTCTCGGTCACCTCGAACCCCATCACCTCGGTCCAGAATTTGACCGAGCGCTCGATATCGGCGACCTCGTAGACGAAGTGGCCGAACTTCTTCACCTTGACCGGCGTCTTGCCTTGGTTGCCCGTGTCCGGGCTCAGCCCGCTGCGCTTGTCGCCATCCATCTTGCTCTCCTTTAATCCTATTCGGCCGCCGCTGCGACCTGATCACGGGCCGACGCGCCAATGCGCTCGGCGAATTTCGGGAACAGCGCCAGCACATTCGTGCCCAGCGCCTCGCGCTGCGTCGGCGTCAGCCGCTCATAGCCGCGTGTCGCGGCCAGGTTGAAATCGCACAGCTCGGAATCGGTGCAAGGCGCGCCGAAATCCGCGCCGTAGACGACATGATCCGGCGTCGTCACGTCGAGGATTGGATCGATCGAATGCGCCGTCCCCGCCAGCGCCGTGTCGTAGTAGAAGCGCGCGAGGGCCGCGCGCATCTCTTCCGAGGTAATGCCGTGCGGATTGGCGACCCAGCCGCGCTCACCAGCGCCGAAATTCACGACCCGCCCCGCCAGCGAGGGCAATGCCCCGCCGCCATGCGCGAGCAAAACGTTGAAGCGTGAATACCGCCGGAACACGCCGGCATAGAGCATGTCGACCACGGTGCGCGCCGTATCGAACGGCGCCTCGATGAGCGCGCCGGTACGGCCGAGAGCGAGATCGCCGTAGCCGCGCGTTGTCGGATGGATGAAGAGCGTCGCGCCAAGCTTGTCGAGCTCGGCCCAAACCGGATCGAAGCGCGGATCGCCAAGATAGACGCCGTCGAAATTGCTGAGCGCGGCAACACCATCGGCGCCGAGCTCTTCGCTCGCGCGCCGGACCTCAACAACCGCGCGCGCCGGATCGGCCAGCGGCAGCATCGCCATCAGGCCGAAATGCTTCGGATAGTCTTTGATGATCGACGCGCCGTAAGTGTTGGAAGCGACGATCACGTCGCTCTTGGTGACCGGGCTGCAATTCGAGATGAGCTGCGCCGCGACGCCGGTGTGCTCCATATAGGCGAGACTGGTATCGACAGCAAAAACCCAGGCGCCGCCGGCTTCGGTTCCGGGGCCGCCGCGCGT
This sequence comes from uncultured Alphaproteobacteria bacterium, assembly GCA_963740675.1. Taxonomy (GTDB): domain Bacteria; phylum Pseudomonadota; class Alphaproteobacteria; order ATCC43930; family CGMCC-115725; genus CAIKMD01. The sequence goes on along the minus strand of CAVUFS010000013.1, from coordinate 84,014 downwards.
CAGCGCCGGTCCGGGGGCGGCGAAGTGACCATGTGCGTCGATCCACGTCTTGGCCATGCAATGCTCCGGAATGCCGTCCGGGATCATATCGCAACCCCTAATGACGGTTCAAGAAAGCCCGAGGAGGCATTAAACTTGTCGGACAATAACGTCGGACGGTTGGGAGGATACTGGTTATGAGACGTCGTGGCATATTGGCCGGCCTCGGGGCCTTGAGCATGGCCTGGCTGGCAACAAGCCCAGCTACGGGACAAGAAACACCCTCCTTCGCCGGCAAGACCGTCACCATGACGATCGGCTTCGGCGCTGGCGGCTCGGTCGATCTCTATGGCCGCACGCTTGGGCAGTATCTGGTCCAGCATTTGCCCGGCCACCCTTCCCTCATAGTCGTGAACCAGCTCGGCGCTGGCGGCGTCGTCGCGCTCAATGGCTGGGTCGCGCGCGCGGAGCCGAATGGGCTCGCTGTGACGCTCGTCGCGGAATCGCAGGCCGATCCCGACGCGCTGACACGGACCGAAGCGAAATACGAGCCGCGGATGCTGAAATATGTCGGCGGCGAGACCGCCTACAGCCAAGGGCTCTTCATCAGCAAAGACGCCGTCGTGCGGCTGAGCGACAAGTCGCAAAAGCCGGTGATCATGGGCCTCGTCGGCTCGACCCTTCGCAGCGGCAATTACGGCGTGCTCTGGGGCGTCAAATATCTCGGTTGGAACATCAAATGGGTGCGCGGCTATCCCAGCACCGCCGAACTGCGCCAAGCGCTAGAACGCGGCGAGATCGACATGTCGACCTTCGGTGCCAGCCGCGACATCAACGACCTCTTCGCCAACGGAAATTTCAAAATCGTGAGCCAGGGCGGCGCGGTGAAGGACGGCAAACGCGTCCCGCGCCAAGCCTTCGGCGATACGCCGGTCCTCGCCAATCTCGTCAAAGGCAAGATTCCGGATGCGGCGGCGCAGAAAGCCTTCGACTACACCGAGAACGTGAGCCAGGTAGGCATCTGGCTTGCGCTGCCGCCGAAGACGCCCGACGCCATCGTCGCGGCCTATATCAAAGCCTTCGACGCAACCCTCGCCGATCCGCAATATCGCACCGACTTCGCCAAGATCGATCCTGACTCGCCGACCGCCAGCAAGGCCGATATCGAGAGTCTGATCAACAACCTCGCGACCGTCTCGCACGACACGCTCGACTACGTCCAGACCGAGATCAAGCGCCAGGACGTCGATCAGACAAAGTAGCTCGCGCGATCAGCTTGCCGCGTCGGCCGACGCCGGGAAGAAGCGATCCATCTTCGCTTTGATCCCGTACTTTTCCATCTCGGCGAGGAATATCGGGTGGATGCGCGGATCCTGGTCCGCGTATTCGATTTGATCGCCGCCTTCCTTGGTGCTGGTCGAGAACGAGACCTTCTCGCCGAGGATTTCCTGCCGCCGCGCCGTGGTGAACGGATAGCGCAAGCTACCGAAACCGGTCGCGAGATAGCGCGCCGGCACCTTGCTGGTCGTGAAATGCTGGTGGAATTGCTGCTGCGCCGGCGGGAACACCACGCCGTGCGTCCACTCGATGCGGATGAAATCGTGCTGGCCCTCATGCCACATCAGCGAATAGCCGCTGCCGCCGACGCACATTACGTGATAACCGGCGCCATGGCGATGCGCCTTCTTATAGGTGCCGGCCGGCATCTCCGAGACATGCGCATGCATCGAGCTGTCGGAAAGAAGGAAAATAAGACAGCCGCCGCCGGCCCCGCGATCGGAGAAATCTGGCAGCTCGATCGTGCCGATATCGGGCACGAAATTCGTCTCCCAGGTATCGTTGCCTTGGCGCAACAAAGTGAGCACGCCCTCGCCTTCGAAATATTCCTTCTTGCCGACGCGATCGTCGAAATCGAAGCCGTTGCCGAAGACGAAGCGTTCGCTGTGAAAAAGATTGAGCATCATCGGCAGGTTGGTGGTGCTGACAAGCAGCGCCCGCTTCGAGCCGCTGCCGTTGAAATGGCGATATTCGGCGTTGAGCGGGATCGCGAAGAGGCTGCGCTCGCCCCATTCGAAGCTGCGCCGCTCGCCATTGGGCAAGGTGAGTTGGGTGCTGCCGGAGCCGGCGACGACATAGATCACTTCCTCGAAGAGATGGCGTTGCGGCACGGTCGATTTTCCCGGCGCCAGCTCGCAGAGGATCATGTTGCAGAAATCGCCGCGGCCATCGAGATGCAGCGCCGCCGCACGCGCGCCGAGTCGCGGCCAATCCGCCGTCTCGACCGTGTTGCAATCGATCGCCAAGCCTTCGACGACGCGCAGCCCTTCATTCTTGAGCCAGTCGAGATAGGAATCGATCCCGTAACGGGCCTTGTCGAACGCCACCATCACTGTCACTCCGCCTTTGCGAGTTCGGGCATTACCTTTTCGCCGAACAGCGCGACCGATTTGAGACTTTCGGTCAGCGACATGTCGCCGAACACGAATTGCCCAACGAGATAATTCGCGTCGACCAATTCTAGCTGCGAACGCAGGGCCTTGGCGACCGTCGCCGGCGCTCCCGCAAAGGCGAGGCCACTTGCCTGCATTTCGGCGAAACTCGGCGCCCAGGTCGTCTGCACTGGCTTCTGGCCATAGCGATAGAACAGCTCGAAGAAGCTCGCATGCCAGACCGGGTAGGCGCGCGCCGCCAACGCCTCGGCCTCGCGATCGGTCTCACCGACGACGATGAAGCGGCAAATGCCCATGCAGCGATCCTGCCAGCCGCCACGCGCCGTCGCTTCGTAGAAACTCTTCGTCAAGACAGCGGCCGGCTCGGCTTTCGCCAAGGTGACCGCGTTGAAGCCGCGCAGCCCGTATTCCTCGGCGCTATCGGGCGTGCCGACGCCGTACCAAAAGGGCGGATGCGGTTGCTGCCGTGGCCGCAACTCGATCGGCACGTTGCTAAAGTCGAAATGCTTGCCCTTGAAGGTGAGACGTTCTTGCGTGAAGGCAAGCTCCATCACCGCGAGCGTTTCCTCATAGACGCTCTGCGCCTCTTCCACGTTCTGGCCATAAAGCATGAGCTCGATCGGCGAGCGTCCGCGGCCAACGCCGATCTCGATCCTTCCCTGACTTAGATGGTCGAGCATCGCGATCTCTTCGGCGAGACGCAGCGGATGATAAAGCGGCAAGAGATAGACCAGCGGGCCAAAGCGCAACCGCCGCGTTCGTTGCGCGATTGCCGCGAGGAGCACGCTCGGCGACGGTGCCATGCCGAGCGGCGTCGAATGATGCTCGGCAAGATGATAGGCATGGAAGCCGAACCGGTCATAGAGCTCGGCGATACGCAGCCGCTCTTCATAAAGCTCGGTCATCGGCCGGCCGCCGCGATCGAGATGATCGAAAATCCCGAATTTCAATTTACGCACTAACTTCCCCAATTTTCCCCGAGTTATTTGAGCCGCGCGGTCGCGGCCTTGAGCAGGCTGAGATCGGCGTAATCCTTGGCATCGAACGCTGCCTTCACCATGCCGAGCTCGTGCTGCAGCTTCACATTCGCCGTCACCGCATCGACGTCAGGCAGCGCGTCGGGACCGCGATAATAGCCCTTGCCGGGCAGGAACAGCCATTTGTCATAAGCATCAACCGGCCGCTTGGTCACGTTCGCGACGATCTGCAGCGCCTCGTCGCGATTCTTGGGATCGTCGAACCAGCGGGTGGCGCGCACGTAATCCTCGAGCAGATCGATCAGCACCGCGCGATGCGCGGCGATGTAATCCTTGCGCGCGGTCCAGAACGAGACCTCGAACCGTCCGAGCGCGTCGCCCGTCGTGAAGAGCGTGCGGGTATTGTTGGCGAAGTCTGGCAGGTCCTGGAACGGATGCACGGCGACGACAAGATCGGCCTTGTGCTCCGCCGCAAGCGCATACATGTTGCCGAACTGGGCTTCGATCTCGGTGAAGTCGCGGTTCGGTACCATCTTGTGCTGGAGCATCGTGTGTTTGATCGCCATGTCGGTCTCGCCGCCGAAGGCATTGGTCGCGAGCACCTTCCCGCGCAGATCGTCGATGGTCTTGATCGGGCTATCCTTCATCACGCGGAACTCGGGACCCGACCAGCCGGGCACGCCGTCCTGCACCTCATCGGCAAGGATGCGGAGATCCTTCATCCCGGCATTCACAACCGCGATCGCAAACGAACTCGAGCCAAAGGGCGCGATATCGAGCTCACCCGATTGCACCGCTGTAATTTCCAGCGACGTGCCTTGGAAGTGGATCGGCTCGAGCGTGTAGCTCACGCCGTTGTGAACCGCGATGCCCTCCTTCGAGAACATATAAGGCGTCAACTCGGCCGGCGTGACGATCCAGCCGATGCGTATTTTCAACGGCTCGGCACGGGCCGCGCTTATACCGGTCAGCAAAGCGACGGCGAGCATCGGCACGATCAGCATCCGCATCGCAGCCCCAATGATGAGACTTTTCTCGTTCTTCAAACCGTCCCTCCCCTTGGGTATTGATCCAGGCGATCGCGAATTCGCCGTCCGCGTAGCGCCATACTATGATTTCGTCTGACGATAGCCTAATATTTCGTCAGACGATAATCGAAAACCGGCGCGCGGGTGGCTGCTCGAGCCCATAGGGAGGAAAAAGAATGAAGGTCTTCGTCACGGGTGTGTCCGGTTATGCCGGCTTCTATGGTGCGCTGCGCCTTGCCGCCGCCGGCCATGCCGTCACCGGCCTCGTCCGTCACCCTGAACAGCCCCGGCTCAATACGCTGCGCGTCCAAGAAGTGCGACTGGTCACTGGCGACGTCGGCGACATCGCGAGCTTTCGCGACGAACTCGCGGTGGCCGATGTCGTCATCCACACCATGCTCGACAAGCGCAAGCCGCAGGAGACCGACCGCGCGCTGTTCGCCGCGCTGAAAGACCTGCCGGCACGCAATCCGAAGCGGCGCTTCATCTACACCACCGGCTGCTCGATCTTCGGCAAGCTGCCAATCCTCGTCATGGACGAGACGGTCGAGCCCAACCCGGCGCATCCGCTATCCTTCCGCCGCACGATGGAAAAAGAAGCGCTTGCCATTCCCAATATCAGCACGGTCGTGCTTCGCCCCGGCTTCATGTATGGCCATGACGGCTACAACAGCGTCAGCGCCGACTGGTTCGGTATGGCGAAGGAGAAGGAGGTCGTGTTCCGCGGCGATCAGGAACGCGGGTGGTCATGGATTCACATCGCCGATCTCGCTGAAGCCTATCGTCTCGCGGCCGAAGCCGATGACAGCGTCGTCGCCGGCGAGGTCTTTCATCTCGGCGACGAGCTGCGGCCGCGCAGCCTCGATGTCATGCGCGCTTGCGTCGCCGCCGCCGGCTACACAGGCGAGGTTCGTTGCGAAGGACCGAAGCAAGGCGACAATATCAGCACCTGGTTCAACCAGAACGAATTCATGACCTCCCAAAAGGCGCGCGACCGGCTCGGCTGGCGGCCGCGCCATACCGGTATCATCGAATGCGTGAAACCGGTCTACGCGTCCTGGGTCGCGGGGCAGAACGCAAGCTGAATTGACGTCACAACGTGACGCCATAGTATCTCGCTGACGATTTTGAGGATCGAGAGAGGTTTCTGATGGACGACGTGAAAGTCATCGCCACCCGCTTCACCGATCGGCCGAAGACCGATCCGAACGACCGCATCTTCAAGATCGAGGATCACATCAAGACCGGTGAAGCCTATAACCGATCGAGCCGGCTTTATGTCGGCGACGATTTCCGCACGACGCTGATCACGCTCTCGCCCGGCCAAGCGCAAGAGACACATAAGCATCCCGAGACCAGCCACGCCTGGTTCATCGTCTCGGGCAAGGGCGAGGTCGAGATGGAAGGCGGCAAGCGTGTGCCGGTCGAGCCGGGTTGGTTCAGCGTTCATCCGCGCAATTCGGTACACGGGCTCTACAACACGGGCAGCGAGAACCTCACCTACATCGCCCTCTCGGTCGGAAAATAAATCATGATGGGTCCGAACGATTTCCGTGGCGTCTACGCCATCATCCCGACGCCGTCGAAGCCGGGCGCCGAGCGCTGGGACGCCGTCGACACCGTCGATCTCGACGAGACGGCGCGCGTCATCAACCGGCTTATCGCCGACGGCGTCCACGGACTCATCGTCCTTGGCACCACCGGCGAATGCGCGACGTTGACGCCGAGCGAATATGAGAGCTTCGTTGCTTGCGTGTTGGAGACGGTGAAGAAGCGCATCCCAACCTTCATCGGCACCACCGCGCTCGGCACGCATGAAGTCGTGCGCCGCACGCGTTTCGCCGCCCAACAAGGCGCCGACGGCATTCTCCTAGGCTTGCCGATGTGGCAGCCGCTCACCGTCGATATGGCGGTTGAGTATTACCGCAGTATCTCGGAAGGCTTCCCGAACCTTTCGCTGATGGTCTATGGCAACCATCGCGCTTTCCGTTTCGCGTTTGCGCCGGAATTCTGGGGACGCGTCGTCGATGTCGCGCCGACGCTGATCGCGGCGAAATTCTCGCGCCCAAACGTGCTGCTCGACTGCCTCAAAGTCTCGAAAGGCCGCGTGCATTTCCTGCCGCATGACGGCGGCATGAGCAAATTCGCGGATCTGTCACCGTCGACGACCACCGCTTGCTGGTCGACCGCGGCGTCTATGGGGCCGGAGCCGGTGCTGGAGCAAGTGCGCGCCTTGCTCGCCAACGACACCGCTGCGATGAAGAAAATCGCCGCGGATCTCGCTTGGGCACGCGAGCCGATCGCGCCGATCACCAGCGACGCTGAACTCTTCGCGACGTACAACATCCAGGTCGAGAAGACCCGCATCGCCGATGCCGGTTATTGCAAGGCAGGCCCCCTGCGCCCGCCCTATCACGTCTGGCCGGACGCTTATCGCGAAGCCGCGCGCGAACATGCGAAGCGCTGGCGCGAGCTCTGCGCGAAATACGCGAAGGCCACCGCCGCCGCGTCGTAAGACAGCTTCGAAGCTTATTCCTGTGCGTCTTCGGCCGCGGCGTCGGCGCCTTTGATGCGCTGCGCCAGCGAGGCTTGCAGGAATTCGTCGATATCACCGTTGAGCACCTTGTCGGATTGGCTGCTTTCGACGCCGGTGCGCAGGTCCTTCACCATCTGATACGGCTGCAGGACGTACGAGCGGATCTGGTGGCCCCAGCCGATATCGGTCTTGGTGGCGTTCATCGCGTCGGTGACGGCTTCGCGCTTGGCGAGTTCGATCTCGTAGAGCCGGGCTTTCAGCATCGACATCGCCTTGGCGCGGTTCTGATGCTGCGAGCGCTCGCTCTGCACCGCGGCGACCACCGGCTGCTCCATGTCGGGCGTCTGATAGGTCATGCGCACGGCGCTATCGGTCTTGTTGACGTGCTGACCGCCCGCGCCTGACGAGCGGTAAGTGTCGGTGCGCAGATATTTTTCCTGGACCTCGACCTCGATCTTGTCATCGATCACGGGATAGATCCACGCCGAGGCGAAACTGGTATGGCGCCGCGCATTGGCGTCAAAGGGCGAAATACGCACCAGGCGATGGACGCCGCTTTCGGTCTTGAGCCAGCCATAAGCATTCTCGCCTACGATGCGGATGGTGGCCGATTTGATGCCGGCGCCTTCGCCCGCGCTCTCTTCCAGCCACTCGACCTTATAACCATGCTGCTCGCCCCAGCGCATATACATGCGCAGCAGCATCTCGGCCCAGTCCTGCGCCTCGGTACCGCCCGAGCCGGCATGGACTTCGAGATAGCAGTCATTGGCATCGGCTTCGCCCGAAAGCAGGCTTTCGAGTTCGCGTGCCTTCACATCGGCCTGCAGCCCTTCGAGCGTCTTCTGCGCCTCGTCGAGCATCGTCTGATCGCCGTCGGCCTCAGCCATCTCGGCAAGCGCGAGCGTATCGTCAACCTCGCGCTGGATCTTGAGATAGCCGTTGACGCCGCGATCGAGCCGCGTGCGCTCGCGCATCAATGATTGCGCGCGCGAGGAATCATCCCAGAGTTTCGGATCTTCAATAGCAGCATTCAGCTCGGCGAGGCGGCGCGTCGCGTTATCCCAGTCAAAGATGCCTCCTCAGCAGCGCCAACGAGGACCGGATCTCGTCGACAACTGCTAGTATTTCCGCACGCATCGGTAGGCTCTGCCCGCTGATTCAAATCTACGCAAGCTGATAGCTGAAAGCCGGGAGCTAATAAAGCCCGCCGGTTCCCGTCGTCGGCGCCTGCTGCTGGACGGTGGCTGTGCCATCGGGATCGGAGGTATCGATACCGAGGCCCGCCGCCGACGGCACATTGCCGCCGACCACGACGCCCGAATTCGACGCGCCCGGCTCGGTGCCTGGCTTGTAAGCCTCGAGGATCGCGCTCTTCTCATCCGGCCGGGCAAGCGCTCCGGTGTTCGGATTGATGCGCACCATCTCGATGCCGGGCGGGATACGGAATGGCGTCGCTGGCTGATCGGCGAGCGCCGCCTGCATGAAATCGCGGAAGGCCGGCGCGGCAACGCTCGCGCCGGTCTCGCGTCGGCCCAGCGTGTGCGGCTGATCGAAACCGACGAAGACGCCGGCGACGAGATCGGGCGAGAAGCCCATGAACCAGGTGTCGTTGCTGTCGTTGGTCGTGCCGGTTTTGCCGGCGAGCGGCTTGCCGATGACTGAGACGCTCTTGCCGGTGCCGCGTTGAACCACGCCTTCCATCATCGAGACGACCTGATAGACGCTACGCGGATCATCGACCTGCGCGCGATTGTCCGGCAAATCAGGGGGCGCCTGGCCGTTCCAAGCAATATTGGCGCAAGCGTCGCAAGCGCGCGTATCGGCGCGGAAGATCGTCACGCCATCGCGATCCTGCACGCGATCGATAAAGCTCGGCGTGATCTTCTTGCCGCCATTCACCAGCATCGCATAGGCGGTCGCAAGCTTCAGCGGCGTCGTCTCACCTGCGCCGATCACGAAAGAATATTCGCGCGGCATGTGATCCATGATGCCGAACTTCTCGATCGCGTCGCCAACCGCATCGAGGCCGATCGTTGCGCCGACGCGGGCCGTCACCAGATTGAGCGATTCCTCGAGCCCGACCAGCAGCGGCACGGGCCCGTAGAATTTGCGCTCGTAGTTGGCGGGATTCCATTTCGGCAGGCCCGGCCCTTGGTCGAGCACCAACGGCGCGTCGAGGACGATCGTCGAAGGCGTGAAGCCATGATCGAGCGCGGCGAGATAGACGAAAGGCTTGATCGCCGAACCCGTCTGGCGCATTGCCTGGGTCGCGCGATCGAATTGGCTCATCTCGTAGCTGAAGCCGCCTTCAAGCGCGAGCACGCGGCCCGTATGCGGATCCATCGCGACAAAGGCACCCGATACCGCCGGGATTTGCCGCAAGCTGTAAGCCGCCGCTGTCGTCTTGCCATTGCGTAGGCCTTGCGGCGCCAGCGTCTGCACGAGCACGACATCGCCTGCCTTGACGACATCATTGGTCTGCGCCGGCGCCGGACCCACCGTGGCGTCCTGCAGCGGCTTGCGCGCCCACTTCATTTCATCGAAGGGGATTTGACCGCGGCTGCCGTCGGCGAGACCGATATCGGCACCCACCGAGGACGTGCCGAGCACGACGGCGAGTTGCCAATTCACGTCATCGGCGCCTGCGGGCAACGGCATGGCTTTCAGCCGCGCCTGCCAATCGCCATTCGCGTCCATGCGGCTCACCGGACCGCGCCAGCCATGGCGCCGGTCGTAAGCAATCAGCGCGCCGCGCAGCGCCTTGTCGGCGAGGCCCTGGAGCTGAGGATTGAGGCTGGTGCGCACGGCGAGGCCCGAGGCGTAGAGGCCCTTCTCGCCGTAGCGCTGCAGCAGCTCACGACGGACTTCTTCGGTAAAGTAATCCGCCTTCACGACATCGGTATCGTCGCGGCGACGCAGCGTGATCGGCGTTGCCTCGGCCGCGGCACCCTGTTGCGCCGTCAGATACCCTGCCTCGATCATGCGATCGAGCACGTAGTTGCGCCGGTCGCGCGCACCTTCGGGATTGCGCTGCGGATTGTAGTTGTTCGGCGCTTTCGGCAAGCCAGCGAGGAAGGCCGCTTCCTCCGGCGTCAGCTCGTCGAGCGATTTGTTGAAATAATTGAGCGCCGCCGCCGCGACGCCGTAAGCGCCGCCGCCGAGATAGATCTCGTTGAGATAGAGCTCGAGGATTCGATCCTTGCTAAGCGCCTGCTCCATGCGAACCGCGACCAGCGCTTCGCGCATCTTGCGCTGAAGCGAGACCTCGTTGGTGAGCAGGAAGTTCTTTGCCACCTGTTGCGTGATCGTCGACGCGCCGACCGGCCGCCGGCCGCTGCCGTAATGCAGCGCGTCGGTCACCGCCGCGCGCAGCATCGACAGCGGATCGACACCGGGGTGGGTGTAGAAATTCTTGTCTTCCGCCGCGAGAAAGGCGTGGATCACCAGTGGCGGCATCGATTTGATCGGAATGAAGACGCGCTTCTCGGTCGCGTATTCGGCCATCAAGCGGCCGTCGCCGGCATAGACACGAGTCACGATCGGCGGCTGGTAGTTAGCCAATTGCTCGTAATCCGGCAGATCGCGACCGAAATACCAGACCGCGAGTCCGGCCGTCCCAGCGCCCGCCAGGCCGGCAAGAATTACCAGCACTATCAGTATCTTAAGGAGTTTCATATGACTGCTCCGACGACCCGATTGTCCGCACTGGCGGCATTAATCGAGTCGACGGGATTCCGCCCCGCCGCTCTGGCACGAAGCCTACCCTGCCTCTGATTTGTGGCGCGTTTGAGGCGCGAAGCCAAGCGCTTTCCGAATTAAAAGAGGGTTAACGGCTTGTTGTTCTCCGCATTGTCACGGAGCGGTTGTGGCAAGGCGGCGTCACTTGTATCTTAACGTTGCGATGCCGCGCACCGTGCCCTCCCGTGGGGCGGCGCGAGAAGCGCGGAATGGATTTAACCCGAAGCCGTCCCGGCCGCCGATCCCGGCCCCCCGGGGCCGAGCGTCAGAAAGTTCCGCCATGGCCTCTTTTTCTTCTGCGCCGTTCGACGGACTAAGCATCGGCACCGGCTTCGCCCTAACCAGGACAGCGCCGCCCGTTCTTCGCGCGGGTGCGGTCGCGTTCCTCGGAGTTCCTAAGAATGGCAAAGCGCATGCTCGTCGATGCGGCGCATCCGGAAGAAACCCGGGTCGTTGTATTGAATGGCCAACGTCTCGAAGAATTTGATTTCGAGACTTCCACAAAAAAGCAGATCAAGGGCAACATCTATCTCGCCAAGGTGACGCGCGTCGAGCCGTCGCTGCAGGCGGCGTTCGTCGAATATGGTGGCAATCGCCATGGCTTCCTGGCCTTCGGCGAAATCCATCCCGACTATTATCGCATCCCGGTCGCCGACCGTCAGGCGGCGCTCGATGCCGACCGTGCCGCCGAAGAAGAAGCGAATGAGCGGGAAGACGAGAACGTCGCCGCCGGATTGCCCGTCGAGCACGGCGAGCACTCGGTCGACCAGCCCGATGACGACCATGGCCACTTTGATCACGATCATAGTCACGATCATGACCATGGCGACGCTATGACCGAGGCAATGAGCGAGGATCGCCTGGTCGACGACCTCGTGCCCGATCCTGACGCCCCGAGCGATCATGATCACGACCACGACCATGACGAACCCGATGTTTCCTCTTTCTCCGAGGATCCCGAGGCGCCGGTCAGCGTCGACGTGCCGGTCGAGGAGCCGAGCTACAGCGCGGCCGCGCCGGAAGGCGATCTCTTCCCGCGTGACGAAAACGGCCCCAGCGACGAAACGTCTGACGAGAGCACCTACACGGCCGAGCTCGCGCCGGCGGCGGAAGGTGCGCCGGTCGAGGTGATCGCCGAGACGCCCGTCACCATCGAGACGATCGGCGGCGACGAAGACGAGATGGAAGAGACCGCGCGGCCTCGCGCACGGCACCACCGTCACTACAAGATTCAAGAGGTGATCAAGCGCCGCCAGATCATGCTGGTGCAGGTCACGAAGGAAGAACGCGGCAACAAGGGCGCGGCGCTGACGACCTATATCTCACTTGCCGGCCGCTATTGCGTGCTGATGCCGAACACGCCGCGCGGCGGCGGCGTCTCGCGCAAAATCACCAGCATGCAGGATCGCCGCCGGCTCAAGGACCTGATGAGCGATCTGCAAGTGCCGGACGGCATGGGTGTGATCGTCCGCACGGCCGGTAGCGAGCGCTCGAAACCGGAGATCACACGCGACTTCGAATATCTGATCCGGCTTTGGGACGAGATACGCGAGCTCACGCTAAAATCGACCGCTCCTGCCCTCATCTATGAGGAGGGCAATCTCATCAAGCGATCGATCCGCGATCTTTACGCGCGCGATATCGACGAGGTGCTGGTCGATGGCCGCGAAGGCTACGACACAGCGAAGTCTTTCATGCGCATGCTCATGCCGAGCCATTCCAGGCGCGTGAAGCTCTACAACGATCCGTCCGTGCCGCTCTTCCATCGCTTCCAGGTGGAAGGCCAGCTCGATGCGATCCACTCGCCCGTCGTGCAGCTCCGCTCCGGCGGCTACATCGTCATCAACCCGACCGAGGCACTGGTCGCGATCGACGTGAATTCGGGCCGCTCGACGCGCGAGCGCAATATCGAAGAGACCGCGCTCAAGACCAATCTCGAAGCCGCCGAGGAAGTCGCGCGCCAACTGCGGCTGCGCGATCTCGCCGGGCTGATCGTCATCGATTTCATCGATATGGAAGAGCATCGCCATAACGGCGCGGTCGAGCGGCGGCTGAAGGACGCGATGCGCCACGATCGCGCGCGGATTCAGATCGGCCGCATCAGCCCGTTCGGCCTGTTGGAGCTGTCGCGCCAGCGTTTGCGGCCGTCGCTGCTGGAAGCGTCGACCCAGCCCTGCCCGCATTGCAACGGCACGGGCCATATCCGCTCGACAGAATCGACCGCGCTGCATCTGCTGCGCGCGATCGAGGAAGAAGGCATGCGGCGCCGCACGGCCGAGATCAAGGTTGCCGTGTCGTCCGCGGTTGCGCTCTACGTGCTCAACCAGAAACGCGCCACCTTGCAACAGATCGAAGGTCGCTACGGCTGCCACGTCACCGTCGACGAGGACGAGACACTGATCCCGCCGGCCTTCCGGCTCGACCGCGCCCGCGCCTTCACGCCGGCCGAGCTCGCGGCATTGCCGGTACCGCAACCGGTTCCGGTCGAGGAAGAGCCCGAGATCGACGAAAGCCTCGACGAGGCCGCGATCGAAGCGGCGGAAGAGGAATTCTCCACCAGCACGCGCCGCAACGACACCGAGCATCGCGATCCCTCCTCCTGGTTGCCGCAGAGCGATGACGAGGAAGGCGCTGAAAGTATGGACGCCGGGGGCGAAGAGCGCGCCGGTAGCGATGGGCAGGGACAGGTCGACGGCCAGGGGCGGCGGCGGCGGCGGCGGCGGCGGCGTGGCCGCGGCGGTGAGCGCGGTCACGATCGCGAAGCGCCGGCCGCAGACATGGAAGACGGAGCGCCGATGGCGCTCGATGCCGAAGCTGGAGCTGAGCCGGAAATGGCTGCCGCCAATGATGACGGTGGCGAAGCCGACGCCGTCTCCGAAACCGAGCCCGGCGACGAGACACAACCGACCGAGGCGCAAGACGGCGACGGCCAAGGTCGACGCCGGCGGCGCGGCCGACGTGGCGGACGCCGGCGGCGGCGCGGTCCAGAGGATGCCGCGCCGGAGCAATACAGTGGCGACGATCGCGGACCGCGCCTGCAGCTCGAATTGCGACCGGGCGAGCCTGGCTATTCTGGCCCGGCGGAAGAATTCGGTGAGGAATCCGATCTCATCGCAGCCGAGGAAGTGGCCGAAGGCGATGTCGTCGAGCTAACCGAAGAAGCGCCGCCACACGAGGCTCAGCCCGTCGCAGCGGAGAGCCCTGCCCCTGTGCCATCGGCAAAAGAGACACAGCCGGCCCCGCCGCCTGCGGCAAGCGAGCCGGAGTCCGAAGCCGAGCGCGCGCCGGTTGCTTACAACATCTCGCCGCCGCACGAGGTCAGCGGCCCTGCCCCCAATCCGCGCCGCGGCTGGTGGCGCCGCTAAGGCGATCGGGAGAAACTCAGCGCTGCCAGTTGCGCAGCCGGCGCACCGCCTCGGCGATATCGACGGTCGCGCCGGCAAAGCACAGCCGCATCGTGGCATGGCCGCGCTTCGGGTCAAAATCGACGCCGGGGGTGCAAGCAACGCCGATCTCGCGCAGCATCCGGCTGCAAAATTCACGGCTGTCATTCGTCAGCGCGGCAATATCGGCGTAGAGGTAGAATGCGCCATCCGCCGGCGCGAAACGCTCGAAACCGGCTTTCGGCAATTCCGCTAGCAGCAGTGCGCGATTTTCGGCATACCGCCGGCAATTCGCCTCGAGCTCTTCGGTCGCATCGAAAGCGGCGAGCGCGGCGTGCTGCGCCAGCGCCGGCGGCGAGATGAACAGATTCTGCGTCAGGCATTCGACCGCACGAATCATATCGGGCGGCACGATCATCCAGCCGATGCGCCAGCCGGTCATCGAATAGTATTTCGAGAAGCTGTTGACGATGATCGCATCGGTGCTGAGCGCGGCCGCGCTTACCGCCGGCTTCTCATAGGTGATGCCGTGATAGATCTCGTCCGAGATCAGCCGGACGCCCACCGTTGCGCAATGCTGGGCGATCGCCGCTAAGGTCGCGGGATCGATCATGCTGCCGGTCGGATTGGCAGGGCTCGCGATGATCAGACCATCGATCCGCTCGCCTGGGCCGCGCAACAGATCGAGCGCCGGCTGATAATGCTCTGCCGGCCCGGCCGGAAGTTCGACCGGCACGAGATCAAGCGCGGCCAGAATGTTGCGATAGGCCGGATAGGATGGTGCCGCGAGCGCGACGCGCTCGCCCGCATCGAAGGCCGCGAGAAATGCCAAGATGAAGCCAGCCGACGAACCGGTGGTGACGACAATCCGCGCCGGGTCGATTGATACCTGATAAGCACGCCGATAGTGCTGGGCGATCGCCTCGCGCAGCACCGGCAGGCCGAGCGCGTCGGTATAGCCGAGAACCTCGCGGCGAAGCGCCGCCTCCGCCGCTTCGACCACTTTGCGCGGTGCCGGTGTCGACGGTTGCCCGACCTCCAAATGAATGACATCGGCCCCCGCAGCCGCGCGCTCATTGGCCTCGCGCAGCACGTCCATGGCAATGAAAGGCGGCACCAAAGCACGCCGCGACAGCTTAACGCTCATTCGACCCCGTGCGGTTGACGGCGCCGTGACGATAAGCCCATGCTGCCGTTGGATTTGTGGTAGGATAGAGACTCAATGCGCATCTGGCTCCGCATTCTATGCACTGCATTCGCGCTTTGCACGGCCCTCGTGCCGCGCGTTCAGGCGCAGGACTCAGTCAGTTTCCTGCGCGATGCGGAAATGGAGCACACGCTGCGCGCCTGGATGACGCCGATCTGGAAGGCGGCCGGGCTCGACCCCGATGCGGTCCACGTCTATGTCGTCAACGATCCAACACTCAACTCTTTCGTCGCCGGCGGTCAGAACATCTTTCTGAACAGCGGCACGATTATGAAGGCACAAAGCCCGAATCAACTCATCGGCGTGATGGCGCACGAAACCGGCCACATCGCCGGCGGTCATCTCGCGCGCAAAACGCAGATCATGAAGAACGCCATGATCGAGAGCGTGATCGGCATGGTGTTGGGCGGTGCGGCGAGCGCGCTCGGCCATGGCAATGCCGGCGGCGCCGGTGTCCTTGCTGGCGCCGATGTCGGCCAGCGGGCTTTCATGCAGAACTCGGTCACGATCGAAGCTTCCGCTGATCAGGCGGCGCTGCGCTATCTCGATCGCACGCATGAATTGGCGCGCGGACTGCTCCAATTCTTCGAAATCCTCGAGCAGGAGGAATTTCTCAGCGCGCAACGGCGCGATCCGTACCTGACGGACCATCCCTTGACCGAGCAACGCGTCAATTACGTCCGCGAGCACGTCGCGCAATCGCCCTATTCCAACACGAAAGATCCGCCGGAATGGGTGGCGCA
The DNA here is from genome assembly GCA_963740675.1 of uncultured Alphaproteobacteria bacterium. Lineage (GTDB taxonomy): Bacteria > Pseudomonadota > Alphaproteobacteria > ATCC43930 > CGMCC-115725 > CAIKMD01. The sequence continues at coordinate 67,973 of CAVUFS010000013.1, read as the reverse complement.
GTTCAATCTGATCAAGGCGAAGCTCGGCGCCTTCCTCGGCGCCCCGTCTCAAGTGCTGGCCGCGTATCAACCGAACGATAATTCGGAGCCGGCGCGTTATGCGCGCGCCATCGCCTATTACCGCATCCCCGATCTCAAGAGTGCGATCCCGACGATCGACGGGCTGATCAAAGACTATCCGAACAACCCCTATTACAGCGAGCTGAAGGGGCAGATGCTGTTCGAGAACGGCCGCGTCGCCGATGCCGTCGCGCCCTATCAGCGCGCTGTCCAGCTCGCGCCGAGCGAACCCTTGCTCAATATCGAGCTGGCACAGGTTCAGCTCGAAACCAACGATCCGAAATATCTGGCCGCCGCCAAGAACGAGCTGACCATGGCGCTGCAAGGCGAGAGCGATAATCCCGACGCGTGGCGCTCGATGGCCATCGTCTACGGCCGCTCCGGCGATATCGGCATGGCCGCTTTGGCGCTCGCCGAGCAGAACATGGCGCAAGCCAATTACCGGCAGGCAGTCGGACAAGCGCAGCGCGCCCAGCAATTGCTGCCGGCCGGGCCGCAGCGCCAGCGCGCCCAGGATCTTCTAGCCGAAGCCAAGCGCCAACAGCAGCAAGCGCAGAATCAATAGCCGCGCGGTAGAACGAATATCCTCATGATCCTTTCCCGCTTCTTTCGCTTCAGCGCCCTGGCGCTGCTGGTCGGCGCCCTTGCGCTTCCCATCCGCGCCGATGCTGCCGATTTCTCCTCGCCCGCTCCGCAGAGCAGCAGCGCCAACAGCAGCATGCCGAAAGACCGGGCGGGCCTCGATCAGGCGATCCACGATTACCTGATGGCGCATCCCGACGTTGTGGTCGATGCGCTCAAAGCGGCGCAACAGCAAGCGGATGCGCAGGCCGCCGAGCAATCGCGCCGCATGATCAGCACAAAGAAGAAAGAACTGTTCGATTCACCCAACGATCTCGTTCAGGGCAATCCCAAAGGCGACGTGACCCTGGTCGAGTTTTTCGATTACCGCTGTCCCTATTGCAAGCAGGTCGCGCCGTCGCTCGATGCTTTGCTGAAAGAGGATGGCAAATTGCGCATCGTCTACAAGGAATTCCCGATCCTCGGCGAAGCCTCGGTCTACGCAACTCGCGTTGCGCTCGCCGCCAAGAAGCAGGGCAAATATGCCGAATTCCATCGCGCCATGATGGCAACGAAGGGCGATATCGGCGACGAGACGGTGCTCAAACTCGCGGCCTCGATCGGCCTCGATGTCGGCAAGATCAAGACCGACATGAGCGCGCCTGAGATCGACAAGCTGATCGATGCGAATTACGCGCTCGCGGATGCGCTCAACATCCAGGGAACACCGGCGATTATCGTCGGCGACACGCTTATTCCCGGCGCGGTCGATCTCGATACGCTGCGCAAAGACATTGCCGCCGTACGCAGCGGCGGCTGAGACCCCTCTCCACGTTCTTCCTTAGTGCGACGTGCGCGACGCGGCGTTGGACGGGTAGTCGATGACGTTGCCGTGCTGACGGCGCGTGCGCTCGATCAGACGCGCCACCGCTGCCGTCAACGCATCGAGCTTGAACGGCTTCTGCAGGATCTCATCGCCCGCCGCGTCCGCCGCCAACACGGCGGTATCCGCGAAGCCCGTGACGAAGAGGATACCGAGCCGCGGCCAGTTGCGCCGCACGAGGCGCGCGACCTCGATGCCGTTCATGCCCGGCATCGCGAAATCGATCACCATGAGATCGATGCGGCCTCCGTCTTTATCGAGCCGTTCCATCGCCGCACCGCCGCTGCCCGCTTCGATCACCGCATGGCCCGCGCTGCGCAGCATGTTGGCCGAAACGGCGCGCACGTCGCTGTCGTCATCGACCAGCAAGATCGTCGCCGGGGCAACCTCCGGAATATCCGAAACATCGTCGGCCACGACCGATGGGCTGGCCACAACCATCTGTGCCGCACGCGGCAGATACACTTTGACGCAAGTGCCCTCTCCGAGCTTTGTGCCGATGCTCATGCCGCCGCCGAGCTGCTGCGCCACGCCCAACACCTGCGGCAAGCCCAGGCCCGATCCCTTGCCGACTTCCTTCGTCGTGAAGAACGGCTCGAACACGCGCTCGAGAATATCCGGCGGGATGCCGACGCCGGTATCGGCGATCGACAGCATCACATAATCGCCCGCCGGCGGCTCTTCGGGGCGATGAGGCGGCCCGAGCGCGACATTGGCCGTCTCGATCGTTATGGCGCCGCCCAGCGCCATCGCATCGCGCGAATTGATCACGAGGTTGAGAATCATCAGCTCGACCTGGCTGGCATCACCGAGCGCCAGCCAGCGATCCGACCCAAGCACGGTCTCGATCCGGATCGTCGCGCCGATCGTGCTCTGCAACAAACCGCGCATGCTTTCGACAATGCGGTTGATGTCGATCGGCTCGCTCGCGAGGCGCTGCTTGCGCGAGAAAGCGAGCAATTGCTGCGTCAGCTTGGCGCCGCGATCCGCCGCACGCTGCGCTGCGCTGAGGCGGCGCGACACATCCGGATCGCGCGCGAAGCGATGTTGCAGCAATTCGAGATTGCCGACGATCGCCGTCAGCAGATTGTTGAAATCATGCGCAACGCCTGCGGTCAGGCGACCGACTGCCTCGATCTTTTGCGCCTGATGCAATTCCTTCTGCGCTCGATCGCGCGCCTCGACCTCTCGTTTGACGCGCTGCTCCAGATCCGCGTTGAGGCGGGCAAGCGATTCCTCGGCCGCGCGTTGGGCACGCTGCCGCTCATCGAGCGCCGCCGCCATCTCATCGAATGCCGCACCGAGCTTGCCCAGCTCCGAGCGGCGATCGCCAAGCGCCGCGCGCGCTGTGGTATCGCCGCTTTGCCAGCGCCGCGTTGCGGTGAGGAGCTTGGCAACCGGCGCGCGAATGAACACGCTGGTGCCGACCCACGCGGCGGTGAGCGCGAGCAAGAGCGCGCCGATCATCAGCTCGATCTTCCGCTGTGTCGCCGCGTTGATCAGCGCGAGATAAGGCTGTGTGCTCAGGCCAACGCCGACATAGATGCCGCCGGCGATCTTATCGAATACCGGCGAATAGGCGATGATGCGTTTTGTGCCGTCGATACCAACCGTTTCGGTCCGGCCGTTGGCCCCCGCATTGACGAGCGACATGTATTGCTCGCCGATCGACTTGCCGACCCACGCGTCATTGTCGGGCTGTCGCATGATGATCGTACCGTTGTGATCGGTCATCAACAGCGTCATGTCCGGCGAATAGAATCGCTCGGCGAAATGCTGCGCCAGCCACTGGAGATCGAGCGTTGCCCAGATCACGCCGCGCAGATTGCCGGCCTGATCCCGCCACGGGATCGAGAGCGGCAAGCCGCGGAGGCGAGACACACTCCCGATAATGAAGGTGCCGACCGCGAAGTCCTTGTGCTGATCGACAGCCGCGTACTGCGCGCGCGTCTGGCCGAAACGTGTCGTCGGCGACGCCGGCAGGTAGCCGCAGAGGATGTTGCCGTCGAGATCGGCGACACCGAGATTGATGTAGCCTGCGACCGTCGTAATGATCTGACCAGCAGTGCGATCGCACTCGGCCCAATCGCCATTCCGGATCCCGGGATTCTGGGAGAAGGCGACGAGGAGCTGGTGAGCCCCTTCATCGATGCGATCCTGCTCGGCGTCGACGACTTCCAGCAGCCGCGTCGCCGTTTCGCTGACCTCTTGCTGCCGTTCGGCCCGTATCCCGATTTCGCTGTAAATCTCGACACCGATCAGCGGCAGCGTGGCGAGCAGCAGCAGTAAGATCAGACGCGTACGAAGAGTCATCCCCCGTCCATGGGCCCCCAGGCCCGGGCGCGATCATGCGAAGGAGATTGTGGCCAAATTGGGGTTAAGCCGGCGTTACGCGCCGCCCTGCCAGCTCAGCGTCGCCCCCGCGGGGATCAGCAAATCCGGTCCCTCGGTCCGGTTCGAATTGACCGCTTTCTCCAGCGGCACCGCCTCCAGCAGATCGTTCGCCGCCGGTGTCAGCAGATCGAGCGCCGCCTCGACCGGACTATCCGGATCGAGCCAGGTCGCATAGTCCTCCGGCGTCAGCACCGCCGGCATGCGGTGATGGAAGCCGCTGAGGAAATCGTTCGCGTCCGCCGTGATGATGGTGAAGCTGTCGAGCGCCGCAGCCGGATCGTGGCGCGGACCCCATCGCTCCCAAATCCCGGCAAAGGCGAAAGGCGCGCGGTCGGGACGCGCGATCAGGTAAGGCTGCTTCGAGGCATCGCCTTCCTTCCACTGGTAATAGCCGTCAGCCGGAACGAGGCAGCGCCGCTTTTGCGCGGCGCCGCGAAAGGTCGGCTTCTCCAGCAGCGTCTCGGCCCGCGCATTGATCAGTGGCGGTCCGGCTTTGGGATTCTCTGCCGAGGGCGGGACAAGCCCCCAGCGCAACGACGCGATGCTGCGCTGACCTGCCGGCTCGCGGCGCTGCCGGATGACTGGCACCTCGAGCGTCGGCGCGATGTTGTAGCGCGGCATCAGATTGGGCCGCTCGATAAAGCCGAAAATCCGCGCCAATTCTTCGAGCGCCGTTTTCAATAAATAGCGGCCGCACATCGCCTTCGTATCTCCCTGGCGCTATGGTAGCGCAATGAACGCCGATCTGCGCGAATTGCTTGAGGGCGCGCGCCGCGCCGCGCGCGCCGCGGCGCTCGGCGATCCTCGAAATCTATCACTCGCCTTTCGAAGTCCGCTCGAAAGCCGATGCCTCGCCGGTCACCGAAGCCGATGAGCGCGCTGAGACGATCATCGTCGCGGCGCTGGCAAAGCTCGCACCGGAAATCCCGGTCGTCGCCGAAGAAATGGCGTCGCGCGGCGAGGCCATCGCGGCCGAGCGCTTCTGGCTGGTCGATCCGCTCGACGGCACGCGCGAATTCGTCGCCAAGAACGGCGAATTCACCACCAATATCGGGCTGATCGAGGGTGACCGTACAGTCCTCGGTGTCGTGCATCTGCCGGTCACGAATGTCACCTATGCCGGCGCTGGTCTCGGCACGGCGACGCGGCAAGACCAGGATTCGGCACCGACCGGGATCGCGGTGCGCCGCATCCCCGCGACCGGCGCAATCGTCGCGCGTAGCCGCTCGCATGGGAATAACGACAAGATGTCGGCCTATCTCGCGACCCTCAATCAGCCTCAGTCTCGAGTCGCGGGTAGTGCAGCGAAATTCTGCTTCGTCGCCGACGGCTCAGCCGATCTCTATCCACGCTTCGGCCCGACGATGGAATGGGACACCGCAGCGGGCCATGCCGTGGTGGAAGCGGCCGGCGGCAGCGTCACATGCCTCGACGGCTCGCAATTCCGCTACGCCAAGCCCGGCTTCCTCAATCCCGAATTCCTCTGCAAGGGCCGCGACTAAGCCGGTACGCGCTGCAGCACCTCGTCCGCAAGCGCCTTGATCTCGCGCGCTGCGGCGCCCGAGCGCTCATATTCGAGAATACCCTGCCCTTCATTGATCGCCGCCGCCAGCGCGACGCGATTGCCGATCTGCGTCTCGGCGAGCGGCACGTCGAGCGCGTTGAATGCCTCGAGCAGCGTGCCGGTCAGATTGGAACGCGGCGGCACGCGGTTCAGCACCAGCAGCGCCGGGGTCTTCTCGGCGCGGGCCAGGTCGAGCGTCGGCTTGGTCGCCCAGAGATCGATCGGCGACGGCTGCACCGGCACGAGAACGAGCTTGCCGGCGCGGACCGCGATCCGCGCCTCGGTCTCGGCATGGGGCGGCGAATCGATCAGCACGATGTCGTACTCGCGTGCCTGGCGCTCGACCTCGTCCGCCACGCGCCAGCCAGAGACAGCGATGGCTTCGATCGGCGTGCCGGCGGTTCCGAGCCGCTCATGGCGCAGCCGGAACCAGGTCGAGAGACTTGCCTGCGGATCGATATCGAGGATGGCAGACGCGCTTGCCGCCGGCCGCCCAGGCGAGCGCGAGATGGATCGCCAGCGTGGTCTTGCCGGCGCCGCCCTTTTGTTGCGCGATGGTGACGATCGTACCCGGCATGTTTGCCTCCAGACACCTGCAAAGCCTATATCCTCGCAATGCCTTGCAACAGAAGTGCCAGCCGTCCGTGACGATTCGCCTCGCAGCACAAGCACTCGATCAAGCTGCGGCGCTGCTGCGCGCCGGCGAGCTCGTCGCCTTCCCCACCGAAACGGTGTACGGGCTTGGCGGCGATGCGACCAGCGATGAAAGCGTCGCCGCGATCTTTGCCGCAAAAGGAAGACCGCGCTTCAACCCGCTGATTGTGCATCTTTCTCGCACCGATCAAGCCGAGCGCTTCGCGCAGATCGACAGCCGCGCCGCGCTCTTGATGCAGCGCTTTTGGCCGGGACCGCTGAGCCTCGTTCTGCGCCGCGCGCCACACTGTCCGGTCTCGCTGCTCGCGAGCGCGGGACTCGATACGCTTGCACTGCGCGTGCCGGCGCATCCGCTGGCACTCGAATTGCTCCGCAGCGTCGGCCGACCGATTGCCGCGCCAAGCGCCAATCGGTCGGGCCGCGTCAGCCCGACCACGGCTGATCATGTGATGAGCGAACTCGACGGTCACATCGCCGCGGTGTTCGATGGCGGGCCTTGCCGCGTCGGCGTCGAGTCGACCGTGATCGATCTGAGCAGCAAGACGCCACTGCTGCTGCGGCCCGGCGGCGTCGCGACGGAAGAATTGGAAACACTGCTTGGCCCCCTCGCCGCGCCGAACGCCGAAGACGCGCCGCGCGCGCCCGGCATGCTCGTCAGCCATTATGCCCCGAGCCTTCCTGTGCGGCTCAACGCGACGAGCGCCGGCGCAAGCGAAGCTCTGCTGGCTTTTGGCCCAAACGCGCCTGGGGGCGCCAAGGAGACGTACTGGCTCAGCAAGAGCGGCGATGTCGAGGAAGCGGCTGCCAAACTCTTCGGCATGCTGCGCGCGCTCGATCGTGCTGAGTTCACTGCCATCGCCGTGATGCCCATTCCCGAGCGCGGTCTCGGCCGCGCGATCAACGATCGGCTCCGCCGCGCCGCGACCCGCTGAAACCCTTGCCGGAGAGCCGACCGAGGATTAGATGCAGCTCAAATGACCGACACATCCGACGCACTCGCTCGATTGCAAAAACTCCTCGGCGACAAGGGCTTTATCGCCGATGCCGCCGGCATGGAGCCGTTTCTGCGCGAAGAGCGCGGCACCTATCACGGCGCCGCGAAAGCGGTACTACGCCCGGCTTCGACGGAAGAAGTATCCGCGATCGTGAAGATTTGTGCCGAAGCAAAGCTGCCGATCTTTCCACAAGCCGGCAACACCGGCCTCGCTGGCGGTGCGGTACCGTGGGAGGACGGACGCGGTGTGGTGGTGAGCGTCTCGCGCATGAACCGCGTGCGCGAGATCGATCCGATCGATTATTCAATCACCGTCGAAGCCGGTGTCATCCTCGCCGAGGTACAGAAGGCGGCGGAAGCCGTCGATCGCCTTTTCCCCTTGAGCCTGGGCGCCGAAGGCTCGTGCCAGATCGGCGGCAATATCTCGACCAATGCCGGCGGCATCCAAGTGCTGCGCTACGGAAATACGCGCTCGCTGGTGCTCGGCCTCGAGGTCGTGCTGCCCGATGGCCGCGTGTGGCACGGTTTGCGCGCGCTGCGCAAAGACAATACCGGCTATGACATGAAGCAGCTCTTCATCGGCGGCGAAGGCACGCTCGGCATTATCACCGCCGCGACCTTGCGTTTGTTCCCGCTGCCGAAATCTGTCGAGACGGCGTTCCTCGGCCTGACGCGCGTCGAGGACGCGATGGAGTTGTTTTCGCGCGCACGCAAGGCGAGCGGCGATCAACTCACCGCCTTCGAACTGATCTCGCGCTTCGGTATCGACATGGCGCTGAAGCACGTCAGCGGCATCATCGATCCGCTGCCGACAGTCTTCCCGTGGTATGTGCTGCTCGAAGTCTCGTCGAGCGAGGCGCAAAGCGGATTGCTCGAGACGCTGGAGCGCTTCCTCTCCGACAGTATGGAAGCTGGCCTGATCAAGGACGGCGTCATCGCCAAAAGCGGCACGCAGGCACGCGATCTCTGGCGCATCCGCGAAGGCCTCGTCGAGGCGCAGAAATACGAAGGCGCCAGCGTCAAGCACGATATCTCGGTGCCGGTCAGCAAGGTCGCGAATTTCATCACCAGCGCGCATGCGGCGATCGAAGAATGGATGCCCGGCATCCGGCCGAATGCGTTCGGTCATGTCGGCGATGGCAACATCCACTACAACATCCATCAACCCGTCCCTGCCGAGAAAGCGGCTTTCCTGGCGCGGCAATCGGAGCTCAACCGCATCGTTCACGACATCGCGGTCGGCCTCAACGGCTCGATCAGCGCCGAGCACGGTATCGGCCGGCTCAAAGTCGGCGAGCTCGCCCACTACAAAGAGCCGATCGAGATCGAGATGATGCGCCGCGTAAAACAGGCGCTCGATCCCGGCGGCATCATGAATCCGGGGAAGATCCTCGCATCGTGAGCGGCTATGCGGCGCCGCTCACCGAGATGCGCTTCGCGCTCGACGCGATCGCGGGTCTTGGCGAGATCGCGGCGCTGCCCGGATACGAAGCGGCTGCCCCAAGCGAAACCGTCGACGCGATCCTCGAAGAAGCAGCGAAGTTCGCCGGCGAGGTTCTGGCGCCTCTCAATACGGTCGGCGATCGCGAGCGCAGCCGGCTCGAGAATGGCGCGGTGCGCACGCCTACCGGCTTCAAAGCGGCTTATGACGCTTTCGTTGCCGGCGGCTGGAATGCGCTGGCGATGCCCGAAGAGCATGGCGGGCAAGGCCTGCCGCTGGCGCTCGGAATCGCGGTCCTCGAAATGTGGACGAGCGCCAATCTTGCTTTCTCACTCTGTCCGATCCTGACGCAAGCCGCGATCGAGCTCCTCGCCACGTACGGTTCCGAGACCCAACGCCGGCTCTATCTCGCCAAGCTGATGAGCGGCGAATGGACCGGCACGATGAATCTGACTGAGCCGCAAGCCGGCTCCGATCTCGGCGCGGTGCGCATGCGCGCGGTGAAGGACCGCGATCATTATCGCCTGACCGGACAGAAAATCTTCATCACCTATGGCGAGCATGATCTCGCGCCGAACATCATCCACGCGGTGCTGGCGCGCACGCCGGATTTGGCGCCCGGCAGTAAGGGCCTGTCGCTCTTCATCGTGCCGAAATTCCTGGTGAATGCCGATGGCAGCCTCGGCGCGCGCAACGACATCCGCTGCCTGAAGCTCGAAGAGAAGCTCGGCATTCATGCGAGCCCGACCTGCGTGCTTTCGTACGGTGATGACGGCGGCGCGATCGGCACGCTGATCGGCGAGGAAGGCCGCGGCATCGAATATATGTTCCTGATGATGAACGGCGCGCGGCTTAATGTCGGGCTGCAAGGCGTCGCCATCGCTGAGCGCGCGTATCAGCAGGCGCGCGATTACGCGCTAAGTCGCGTACAAGGCCGCCCGATTACGGTGACGGATGCGAGCGCGCCGATCATTCATCATCCCGACGTCCGGCGGATGCTGCTCGGCATGCGAAGCGATGCCGAAGCAACCCGCGCCCTGCTCTACTACACCGCCGGCCAGATCGATCGCGCGCGGCACGAACCCGATGCCGGAAAGCGCGCGCAGTATCAGTCCCGCGTCGATCTGCTGATCCCGATCGCCAAAGCCTGGAGTACGGCGCGCGGCTTCGAGGTCGCATCGACGAATATCCAGGTGCATGGTGGCATGGGATTTATCGAGGAGACCGGCGCGGCGCAGCATCTGCGCGATGCGCGCGTCTCACTGATCTATGAGGGCACCAACGGCATCCAGGCGAACGATCTGCTGACCCGCAAGCTGGTGCGCGACGACGGTGCGGCGATGCGCGACTTCATCGCCGAGATGCGGACGCTCGACCTGACTGAACTTGCGTCACTGAAAAAGCCGCTGCACGAGGGCATCGACGCACTCGAGAAAGCAAGCGAGAGCCTACGCGCCCTTTACCGCATACAGCAGGCCGCCGCTCTTGCCGGCGCCATGCCGTATCTTGAACTCTTCGGCACAGTCACGGCCAGCTGGCTGATGGGCAAAGCCGCCTTCGTAGCCAGCAGCGAGCACGATGCCGAATTCGCCAAGGCGAAGCACCTCACGGCGCAATTCTTTGCCGAGCAGCGTCTCGCAATCGCACCGGCCTTACTGCCGGCGATCACCGGCGGCGTGACGGTGATGCAGTTGGATCCCGATCGTAGCTGAGAATAGCGCGACGCGCCGCCGCGTAAGGCGTCAGGAGGCTACCGGCTTCTCGTTCACGCAGCGCAGCAACCGCCAATAGCCGAAAAGATTGCTCGGCTTGATCTCGCGGACCGAGAGCTTGCTGACCTTGAGGAAGTTATCGAGCGAGAAATCGGCGTGGAAGCCGATATGCGCGGCGAGCGGCGCGAGCAGCTTTTCGACCGCCCACATCACGCCGTTCTCGCTGGCAAAATGATTGACCAGCACGATGGTGCCGCCGGGCCGGCAGACGCGCCGAAGCTCGGCCGCGAATTGTGCCGGGTTTGGCACGACCGAGGCCACGTACATCCCCATGACGGCATCGAAGCTGTTGTCGGGGAAATCCATCTTCTCGGCATCCATCACCGAGAGTTCTTTGACATGCTTGAGGTTCTGGCGCTCGACCCGGCGGTGCGCCTTGGCCAGCATCTCGGCGGACACGTCGATGCCGGTAACTTCGGAATCGGAGCGGAAAAAGGGGAGCGAGAGGCCGGTGCCGACACCGACCTCGAGGATGCGCTGGCCGGGAAGCGCATTCGCGATCCGGACGGCGTCTTTCCTGCCGAGGTGGAAAACGGGTCCGAAAACCACATCGTAGGACCCGGAAAATAATCGATAGGTCCTGATCGTATCCTGCAGATCCATGCTACCTACCCATTGCCAGCGGCGGTATCAACTTACCACGCCCGGCGTGCCGCGCTAGTCCGCGCGGCCGGGCCTCCCCCACCTGGTGATTCACGTCAGATTATAACGACCCGATCGGCCTCGAGGCCTTTGCGGCCATCGACGACATCGACCCGCACACGCTGGCCGGGGCCGAGCGTCTGCACGCCGCTGCGACGCAGCGCCGTGATGTGCACGAAGATGTCTTTGCCTCCGCCATCGGGCGAGATGAAGCCGTAGCCTTTATCGGGCTCGAACCACTTCACCGCACCATCGACGCTCTGCGCGGGTCCGCGCGGCGCACTGTCTTGGCGGAAGCTGTCCTGGCGATAGCCACCACCACCGCCACCGCCGCGCCCTCCGCCGCCGCCGTAGTCACGACCGCCGCCTCCGCCACCGCCACCGCCACCGTAGTCGCGATCGCGTTGGCCGTAGCCACCACCACCGCCGCCGCCTCCCGAGGACGCAACGGCAGTGCTGTTGTCGACATTCAGCACGTTGACAACGAGCGGCCCTTTTGCACCGGCGCCGACTTCGCACGTGACCGACGCACCTTCGCGAATGTCGTCGTATCCCGCACGGCGAAGAATCGCCATCGGAAGAAACGCATCCGGCGTGCCATCGGAAAGAGTGACGAAGCCGAAACCCTTTGCCGCGTTAAACCATTTTACTTTCGCCTCAACACGGCGTCCCGATTGAGGCTCATCATTCCGGAAAAACCCCGGACGGCGGTGGTCGTACATGGATCCCCTTGGCGCAGACTAACGTACCAGGATAACGCGTATTTAATTCTGACGCCACAGCCATGATTTGGTCATACGTCACCCATAGGCATGCACCTTTTGGCGCTGCTCGCCCAGGCCGCTAACGGTGAGGCGCATGGTGTCGCCTGGCTTCAGGAAGCGCGGCGGCTTCATGCCGAGACCGACACCGGCTGGCGTGCCAGTCGGGATCACGTCGCCCGGCGACAGCGTCATGAAGTGACTGAGATAGCTGACGATCTTCGCGCAATTGAAGATCATGTTGCGGGTCGTGCCCTTCTGCATGACCTGGCCGCTCACCTCGCAAACCACGTCGAGCACCTGCGGGTCCGGCACTTCGTCGGCAGTGACCAACCAGGGGCCGACCGGCGCAAAGGTATCGCAGCTCTTGCCCTTGGTCCATTGCCCACCACGCTCCATCTGAAAGGCGCGCTCGGAAACGTCGTTAACGATGCAATAGCCGGCAACGTATTTTAGGGCCTCGTGCTCTGGCACATATTGCGCCGTCGTGCCGATGACGATGCCGAGCTCGACTTCCCAATCGCCTTTGGTCGCCGCCTTCGGAAGGATGACGTCGTCATTCGGACCAACCAACGAGCTGGTCGCCTTCATGAACACGACCGGCTCGCTCGGGATCGGATTGCCGGTCTCCTTCGCGTGGTCGTGATAGTTGAGACCGATGCAGACGAGCTTACCGATATTCGCGATCGGCACGCCGTAGCGTTGCTCGCCGGTGACCGGCGGCAGGCTAGCGGGGTCGATCTTGCGCAGACGATCGAGTGCCGCGGGCGAGAGCTGATCCGGCGTGATATCCGAGAGCACGCCGCTGAGATCGCGCATGTTGCCATTGCGATCGAGCACGCCCGGCTTTTCCTTACCCTTCGGGCCATAGCGAAGCAGTTTCATGACTTAGTGCTCCTTCTTTATCCATTACCTAAAGTGTGAAGCCGCCATCGATGAGATGGGTCGCGCCTGTGGTGAAAGAACTCTCATCGCTGGCGAGATAGACCGCGAGCGCCGCGATCTCTTCCGCCGTGCCGAGTTTACCCAGCGGTTGGCGTGCGACGAAAGCCTGTCGTGCCTCGGCCGTGCCGCCCTGCGCCGCGATGCGCTGATCGAGGGACGGCGTCGCGACCGTGCCTGGACAGATCGCGTTGCAGCGAATCCCCTTGCCGATGAAGTCGATCGCCACCGCCTTGGTGAGGCCGATGACCCCGGCCTTGCTGGTGGCGTAGACGAAACGATTGGGGGCGGCTTTGAGCGAAGAGACGCTCGACGACATGTTGATGATCGAGGCGCCCTTCCCCGATTTCAGCATCGCGGGCAAGAAGGCGCGGATCATGCGATAGGCGCTGCGCAGATTGAGCTCGAGGGTAAAGTCCCAATCGGACTCGCTGCAATCGAGGATCGTGCCGTGATGCACGAAGCCGGCACAGTTCAGCAGCACGTCGACTGCGCCGGTCTCTCCGGCAAAGAAATCGATCTCGTCCTTCTTCGTCACGTCGAGACGCCGGACGGTGATCTTCCCGCCGCCTTCGGCTTTGAGGCTGTCGAGCTTGCTCGTGTCGATATCGGTTGCGATCACCTTCGCACCTTCGGCAGCAAAAGCGACCGCACAAGCCCGGCCGATCCCCTGTGCCGCCGCAGTGACGACAGCGGTCTTGTTCTTTAGCCGATCGGCCATGCCCTATCCTCCAATACCCCAGCGCCGGCCCCAACCAAGTCCGGACAGCGTTCCATTCTTTGGCCGGTACTCGGCGCCGATCCAGCCGCCATAGCCGATCTCGTCAAAGAGATCGAATAGAAAAGCAAAATCGATCTCACCTTGTCCCGGCTCGTGCCGGCCCGGCACATTGGCGATCTGCACATGCGGATAGCGACCTTTGAGGTCACGCACATGCTGCGCGAGATCGCCCTCGGTGATCTGACAATGATAGAGATCGAATTGCAGCGCGACATTGGCATGCGCGACCCGATCGAGGATCGCGACGGCCTCGCGCGTGGTGCTGAGGAAATAGCCGGGATTGTCGCGCCGGTTAAGCGGCTCGATCAGCAAGGTGATACCTTGCGCCGCCGCCTTCACCGCCGCGCGCTGCAGATTGGCGACATACACCGCTTCCTGCTTTGCCCGACCTTCTGCGTTCTCGAGACCTGCGAGCACATGGATCTGCTGGCAGCCGAGCACGTGCGCATAGTCGAGCGCCTTTGCGACGCTGGCATCGAAATCGGCCTCGCGTCCGGGCTGCGCACCGAAACCGCGCTCGCCGGCCTTGGCATTACCCATCGGCGCGTTGAACAGCACGATCTTGACCCCAGCGGCTTCGGCGCAAGCAGCGATCTCACGCGCGGAGAAATCGTAAGGCGCCTGGAACTCGACCGCACGAAAGCCAGCGGTGCGCGCAGCGGCGAAACGCTCGAGAAACGGCAGCTCGGTGAAAAGCGTAGTGAGATTGGCCGCAAAATTCGGCATGGCTCGCGCTCTCCCTGTTATATGGAGGGGCTAGCGATCCCTCCTTGGCATGAGAAACAACAAGATTCCGTGACGCTGGGCAAGCCTGACGATCGCCAATAGCGGGACGATCGCGGCAACCGTTGTCGGTGCGAGGACTGGCGTCGGGATCGGCTTGGTTAGCAGCGCCGCGACGATCGTGAATAGTGGAACGATCGAAGGCAGCACTTGGGCGATCAATCTGGCGCACGCTGCCGGCGCGAACACGATCAATCAAAACGCGGGATCGATCGTCGGTCCGACTTCGGGTACCGGCGGCGCGATCCTGTTCTCCGCCGGTGGCGATACGCTCAACATCAACGGCGGCGCGATCATCGGCAATATCGCGGGCAGCGGCGGCGTGGCGCCGACCGTGAATATCCAGCCGGGTGCAGGGAAAACATTCAGCTACGCCGGCATCATGTCGGGCATCGGTTCGACCAATCTCAAGAGCGGCACACTGCTGTTGCAGAATCTCACCACAGCGGGCGTCAGCACGACGAACTACAGTCAGAGCGCCGGCTCGATCCTTGCGCTCGCGGTGACTCCGGCGGCGACGAACAACCACGCGAGCATCAGCGCGAGCGGCACGATCTCGCCGGCCCCGGGTGCCGTGCTTCAGGCTTTCGAAGGGGCCTTCGCCTGGACGCCCGGCACCTACAGCTACGGGGCCGTCGTCACCGGCGGCACGATGGTCGGCAGCTTCGCGACAACATCGAACTCGCCGTTCTTCGTCGCGAGCCCTCGCGCAGAGCAGCACCGTCGACAATCTGACGCTGACGATGTTATCGCCGAGCCAGGTGCCGGGCCTCAACGGCAATCAACAATCGGTCGCGACTGCGATCATCAATATCGCGGGCGGCAATGCGACGCTCGATCAGCTCTTCACACTATCCGATCCGGCACCGGCGCTGACGCAGCTTTCGGGCTCGCAATTCACGCAAACGAATTATCAGCCGCTGGTCCAGTCGTGGCAAATGTTCACCAACTCCCTGTCGGATCGTCTGTCGCAGGGTGATGGCTATGGCGGCTCAGTCAGCGCGAACTACGTCCCGGGCATGGGCATCCAATTTGCACAGGCCGACGTCCCGCAAGTCGCGCAGATGTCCGATGCCGGCCATGGCGGGGCGCCGGCTTCGATGCCGCATCGCTGGGGGCTCTGGACGCGCGGCTATGGGCTCAGCAGCAGCGCGCCGTCGACCGCGACCAGTTCGCCCTATAGCGATTCAGGCGCGGGCCTCATCATCGGGGCCGACAATCAGATCACCGACCGCATCGTCGCCGGTATCGCGCTCAATGTCGCGACGGACAAGGCGAGTGTGTCGGGTGGTGGCTTCACCCAGACCAATGCCTATGAGGGCTCGGTCTACGGCCAATACACCGTCGATCCGAACTGGTATGTGGACGGCATCGCCGGCTTCGGCTGGCAGACCTACAAAACCGCTCGCGTCGTGACGCTGCTCGCGCCGGGCGTCGACAATGGCAGCTTCAACGGTCAGAGCTATCGCCTCTATGGCGAGACAGGCTACGCGCTGCATCCGGCCGTCGCGCCGCAGGCGCGGATCACGCCCTATCTCGGCCTCGGCTACCTGCATGTTCACACCGATAGCTTCACCGAAAACGGGGGCACGGCGCTGAAAGTGCAGTCGATGGACCCGAACTCGTTCACGACAACGCTCGGCACGCGCGTTGCGGCAACGTGGCAAATCGGATCAACCGTCTTCCGGCCTGAATTGCGAGCCGCGTGGCAGCACGAATTCCTCGATGAAACGGGGACCGTGCGGGCCGCCTTTGCCACCTCGCCAGGCAGCGTGTTCACGGCGACCGGCACCAGCTTCGGCAGCGACAGCTTCCTCGGCGGCGCCGGCGTGACGACCACCATCACGTCGTCGACGCAGATTTTCTTCGACTACGACGCGAAAGTGACGGGCGGCTACACCGCCCAGGCCGTTTCCGGCGGCCTGCTCGTCCAGTTCTAGCGAAATCTAGCTTCTGGCGAGCGCGACCGTACCCGCAGTCGCGCTCGCCCACGTTTTGACCACACGCCGCCGCTCGCTCTTGCGCGCCGCGGCAAAGCGGTTCAGGAAGATTGTCCATGAACCGGCAATCGCGACGCGCCAGAAGATCCGGCATCGCTGAAGCTTGCGCAACGCAAGGGTACCGATTGGCGTTTATTGCCACGGGGGCGGATTTCAGGGGATGACCCAGATCACCACCCTCGCCAGCGGACCACGTCTCGACGCCAATGAAGCTACCACGCGATCGCGCGAGCGGCGGCGCTTCCGCACGGCGATGTCGCTCTCGGCGTTCTCTCATGCGCTGATTCTCATCGTACTCTACCTAATCTGGCAGCCGGTCGGCGAAGAGCCGGTGCCGCTCCCCCCGATCCCCGTGACCGTGATCCAGGATAAAGAAGGCCAATCCGGCGCCGCGGGTGGCGACAACGGCGAGACGGCCGCCTCGTCCGCGAGCGCCGCCAGCGAATCCACGAGCGAAGCGCAGCCGACCGCGAGCACGACGGAACCGGAACCGCAGCAGCCGACGCCGCCGGTCGAGACGCCACCGCAGCCTTCTTCCGAAGTGCCGAGCCTGGCGCAAACCCAGGTCACGCCGGCCCCCGCGCCGCAAGAGGCGGTCGAGCCGGTGCCGCAACACAAGCCGCGGCCGTCTCAACCGAAGCCGCCGCCAACCCATACCGAGACAGCGGAAACCACGCCGATACCGCCGACGCCGCAGCCCACCGCACAGCAGCCGACGACCGCGACGCAGACGCCGAACCAGACTGCGAGCGCCGCCGGCACCGATCAGCCCTTGCCGCCGGGCACCGGCGGCCGCGGACGTGGCGACGCAGGTCCGGGCCGCGCCGCTGTCGGCAATGGCTCGCTCAACGGGCCGGGCGACGATTATCTCGACGCGGTGCGGCGTTGGGTGCAGCGCTATCGCAAATACCCGGACGAGGCCGTCAAACAGAAGCAGGAAGGCCTGGTACAGCTCGGCTTCAAATTCACGCGCGACGGGACGGTGACCGATGCGTGGGTCGAGAAGAGCTCAGGCTTCCCGATACTCGACCAGGCAGCGCTTGCCATGATCCACGCCGCATCGCCAATCCCCAAAGTGCCGGATCGCTATCAAGGCGATACGCTCACGCTTGTGATGCCGGAGAATTTCCGCATCGGTCTGTTCGACCGGCTGTTCCACTAAACTCGCCGAAACGCCTCTTCGACTACGTAGATTCCCGTACGGGGTAATCCGAATTGCGAAAAATTCTCGAAAGAATAGATATTCGCGCCACACAAGCGTGCGAACATTTGGGAATGGCGAGATGAACTGGTACCGGGCTTATTTCGTAAGCAAAGAGCGGCGCATTTGCGAAGTTGTCGAATATGTCAGTGGCTCTGACGATGCTGCTCTTAATCACGGGCGTAGTCTATTAACGACGCGTCCTGGATTTGCCGGTATCGAAATCTGGCAGGGCGCCCGCCCTCTCCTGCTCTATCCGCAGGATCAAGACGTAGCCTAGCGCTTAGCCGCGGGGTGCCGATGGCCTTCGGCTCCCCGCAGCAAGCATGGCGAGCGTGTCAGGCGTGGTGCGGGGTGGCGACGCCGAGCGACGGCGCGGCGGCAAGACCCAGCATCCGGCCGAGTTGCTCGAGAATGAGCAACCCGACGAAAGCCACGATGTTCAGTCCGGCGATATAAGCAACGATCGAGGCGGCAAAATCTTCGGTGCCGCCCAGCCAAGCCGCCGAGACGATATAGAGGCTGCCCTCATAGACGATAAAGGCAGCGGCGAAGCTCGCGACGAGGATCACGCTATAGGACGCAGAGGCGAAGCACGCGCTCGCGATCCGCGCGGCCGCGGTGGACAGCAGCGCAACGACCCCGAGCACGGCGCCCCAAAGCAGCGTCGACCCGTCCCAGGGATAACCCATGAGACCGAAGCCGACGATCTGGTTCGCGAGCCAAAGTGTGGCCGTGAGCAAGAGTGCGTCGCGCGTGTTGAGCGTCAGCGCAGTCGCGGCTCCGAAGGCCGCGAACGGCACGGCACAAGCGAAACCGAACGTGAAAGCAATGCTCGCGGCGACCAGCACGGTCAGCCACAAGACGTGACGCGGAAGATCGGGCGCGGTCTTCAGGTTCTGCTGCATCGTGTTCTCCTTCTGGATCGGAAAATAATCGTGTTTCAGTGATGACGGAAGCCGGTGCCCGAGCGATCGAAGGCGTCGGGCTCTTTCATCCCAAGCCAACGCGCCCGCAACTTGTCCCACATCGCGAGCCGCGACCAATCGGGCATGCGCAAGACTTTGTCGGTCTCGGCATCGAGAAACGGGTTGGGCAGCAGCACGGTGATCTGCTGCTCGTTCTTGCCGTTGTAGAGGCGTAGTCCCCACGACACCGGCGTCATCTCGCGCGACAGCCGGCGATAGAGCTCGGCGCGCGATGTGCGGCGGTGATGCGCGAGCTCGGGTGCGACAGGATTATTGTGCGCGCCTCTATGCTCGCCAATGCAAATATGGAAATGCGGCACACCGAAAGCCACGGTCAGATAACCGTCGAACATTGCAATCCGTTCGGGCGCAGCGGCGGCGCGCATCTCCCACGCCGCGCCCTGGATGATCGGACCGAAGGTGATCTCGTGCCAGTGATTGGTAAAGATGTCGCGCACGAGCTCTTCGAGACTCTCGGCGTCGGTCGGCAGCGCGAAGACTTCGACGGTCGCCCCGTCTTCATCGACGACCCGCTGCGGTACGACCGCTATGCTCATGCGCGACGCTCCTCATCTAACCGCCCAAATTCGCGGCATCGATCGCCACCTTCACGCCACCGAACACGCCGATCCCCTGATGCAGGAAGCCGATCGGATCCTGGTAGTGACGGTTGGTTAGATTATCGATCCGTGCGAACGCCGTCACCCCATGCCCGAGATCGTAGGAGCCGGCGATATTCACCAGCGTATAGGGGCTCGCCACCAGCCCCGCCATGGTGCCCGACCGGTTCGAATCGATCCATGACCCGGTATAGAGCACGGTACCGTTGAGCGACGCACGTTCCGTCACTTGCCATGTCGCGTTGAGGCTCGCCTTGTGCTTGGGCCGGCGTGACAACGCCTCATCCGTAATGTCATTGCGCGCCATCGTATAGGTGTAGTCGACGCGCAGGCTGAGAACGTCCCATGGCTTATAGGCGACGAAACTCTCGACGCCATAGGTCGTCGCCTCGCCGACATTGATCAGCGTGGTGAAGGTGTCGTTGAAGTCGATCAGATTCGTGATGTTGTTGTGAAAATAAGTGGCACCGACTGAAGCGCGGCGGTCAAGGAACTTCTGCTCGACGCCGGCATCCCAGCCGAAGCTCTTCTCCGGCACGAGATTGGGATTGGCGAAAAAGCCAAATTCCGGAAAGCTATCGAAGAGCTGATCGAGCGTCGGCGCCTTGAAACCGGTGCCGACGCTGCCGCGAAATGTCGTATCCGTCTCGGGCACGATGATCGCCGGCGCTATGCGATAAGTCGTGGCACCGCCGAACTGGCTGTTGCCATCATAGCGCAGGCTCGCGGTGTTGAAGAACCGCTCGCCGAAGCTCGATTGCAATTGGACAAAGCCGGCATTGTTGGAATAGGCGGCAGTCGCAGGCGAGCTGTCGTTGATCGTATCGCGCTCATGCTCGGCACCGATCGTCACGATCTGACCGGCCATGACATGGATATTGCCCTGATAATCGATCTTCGTGCGATCGCCGCGGAAATAGCCCGGGTCGTTGCCGAACGCCAAGGTGGCGGCATTCGGATCGAAGATGCGGCGCCGATAATTCGTGTAGCCATAGCCGAGCGTTTGATCGAAGAGCCCATCGAATAGCGTCAAGTGAGCGGTGCCGCGCGTGAACAGCTCGTGGTTGTCGCTGTTGGTGCGGATCGCCTCGGGCCCGGCAATGAGATCGTCCGATGTCGAGCGCAGATCGGTATCGATATAGCGCGCGACCAGGCCAACATCGAAATTGTCGGTAAGATTGGCACCGAGCTTCGTCGCATAGGTCGTGTTGTCGTAGAAATCATCATTGAGCGGGCGGCCCGGCGGCACGAGATCGCTCGGCGTCACCTGCGTATTCGTCGTGCGATAATGCGCGATGTTGGCGTTGTAGTTGAAGCGCGCCTGCGAGCCGCTGATGCCGGCGGTCTGGTTGAAGGTCCCGAACGAGCCGCCTTCGATGCCAGCAATCGCTTTGGGCGGACCATTGCCTGTCTTGGTGATGATATTGATGACACCGCCGATCGCCTCCGATCCGTAAAGGCCGCTTTGCGGGCCGCGCAGCACCTCGACGCGATCGATATCGGAGGCGAGGAGCTGCGAAAAATCGAACGAACCGTCGGCCGAGCTCGGATCGCTCACATCGATGCCGTCAACCAGTACCTTGGTGTGGTTGCCATTGGTGCCGCGTATGAAGACCGACGCTGTGCCGCCGGGACTTCCAGCTTGCACTACGTTCAAGCCGGGCACGTCTTGCAGCACTTCGGGCAAGGTACGCTGCTGCTTCTGTTCGATCTGGTCGCCCGTGACGACCGTAACGCTGGTACCGAGCTGATCTTCAGGCGTCGGTATGCGCGTCGCACCGGTCACGATGATCGGCGTGTTTATCTGGATTGACGTGGGCGTCGCGTCCTGGGCGCGCGCACTCGTCGCGAAGGGAAGGCTGGCTAGAACAAAGGAAATCGCAAGACGGGAACGAAAAGGAGCGGACATGCAAAGGCCTCGCAGCAACGTGACACGTCACTGCGAACCAAAGTCCAGTCGCTGCCGGAAGGCCGCTTTCTGGTCTCCATCGGGGCACCCCGCCCAATGTGTTCGCGCGTGACCACGATGATGGCAGGTCTCCTGGCTCGCGGGTCTTTGCTTTGCGCCGCCTTCCCGGTTTCCCAGTGGCATGTTGGCGCGTAGCTCGCCGCTTACAGTTGCGGGGGCAGCCGCGGCTTCGGGCCCGTTTAAATTAACGAGAGGCCCTCACCGCGTTCCCATTCAATCCCCGAAGGGAACCATCGCGGCGATCCTATGCAGCGATGCGATAGAGCGCAATGGCAAAATCGCAATCACTCTTGCACGCTGTACCGATTTAGAAAGATGCCGCCAGCGTCAGTCGCGCCGAGAGCGGCTCGACCGGCTTGAAATGGATGTCAAACACCGGCGCCGGCTCGTTGGCCAATTGCGACGCGTAGAAATAGTCGATCTGATGGGCATGCGAATTGAACAGATTGAAAATGTCGAGTTGCAAATGCCACACGGGCGAGAAGTGATAGCCGGCGCGAGTATCGAAGAGCAGCGTCGGACCGGATCGGATGCTGCCATCCTCGGTGAGCGGTCGCGGTCCGAAATAGCGCATGCGCAGACCGCCATCCCAAGGTCCGAGATTCTGGATTGCCATCTCGGCCGAAGCGATGATCTTCGCCGCTTCCGGAACGTAGCTGCCGGGATGTCCCGGCCAAACATCGGCCGATCCGTCATCCGCATCGGTGAAACGCGCGCGGGTGAAAGCGAAATCGCCGGTGAAAGACAGCCAGTCGAGCGGTGCGTAACTACCGCTCAGTTCAACACCGGTACGCCGGCTCGGCCGACCGACCGACGTACCGGCTGAATCGCCGTCGAAAGTCGCTTCGCTGGCAAGGTCGAGGACGAACAGAGCAGCCGACATGCTCACTTGCGGCACGATCTCGCTGCGGATTCCGATCTCGTATCCTTCGGCCTTGGTGAGCAGCGGGGTTTTCCCTTGTGGAACGGTCGCAGGATTTACGCCGGCCTGCTGATTGAGCTCGGTGCTGAGCGCATCGACCGTTGTCACTGCGCCGCGCAGGTCGTTGCTGTGGAACCCTTGACCGTAGCTGAGATAAAGCTCCGTCTTTTGCCACGGACCGAAAGTGGCATTGAGCTTGGGGCTGATCATGCCTTTCGCGGTCGTGCCTGAATTTTCCGCGATCGGCGTGCTGCTATCGCTGCCGTAGAAAATATCCTCGCGCGCTCCCGCGACCGTTCGGAACCAATCTATCCACTGCGTGCGGTTCTCGGCATAGAAGCCGCCGCTGGTTTCGAGAATGCGATCGTTGCGGACGACGAAGGTCGGCGTTCCGTTGAGACTTTGGGCGAGCCCGAGATGATTGAAGTCGGTGCGCGTTTGGAAGCCGAAGGTGTTGTCAGATGGGCGGTCGAACAAGCTACCGAATTTCGTGTAGCTGGTGTCCGCGCCGAAGACCTGGCGGCGTTCTTGCTGAATGAACTGATCGCCGACGGGCGGCGGAAAGGTGACGAAGCCGTCGAAATTGTTGACGAGCTTGAGCGCATTGTTGATGAAGTAGCCGCTGAGCTTGAATTGGCCATCGTTGTCCGTGGACGCATACCTTCCCGATAGGCTGTAGCGCTCCGCACTGCCGCCATCGGTCGGATCGAGCGGTCCCCAAAGATCGATTTGCCCGCTGTTCACTGCACGCAACGGCACTTGATTGGTGGCATGCCAAGCATCGTCCATGAACATGCCGGTGATCGCAAAGCCATTGGCCGGCGCGCCCTGGCTGTACCGCAAAACCAGATTACCCTTGTTGTAATTGTCCGGCAGTTGCCACGGTCCATCGACGCGATCGTATTCCGCGGCGATGAGGAAATTGCCGATGCCCCAAGGCCCTTGACCAACCGGTCGCGACATGCCGGCGAAGCCGCGATAATCGCCGAGCGTGCCGGCGCTGATCGAGGCGAGATCGTGCGGCAGCGTATCGACATAGTCGATCGTCACCGAGCCTGCGGTATCGAAATCGCCTTTATCGGCGTAATAAGGCCCCTTGCTGTAATCCATGCCTTTTATCAGTTCGGGGATCATGAAATTGAGGTCGGCATACCCCTGACCGTGGGCATGGGTACGCATGTTCACCGGCATGCCATCGAGCGTGATGTCGATATCAGTGCCATGGTCGAGATTGAAGCCGCGCAAGAAATACTGATTGGCTTTTCCCTCGCCGCTGTGTTGCGTGACGATCAGCCCAGGGACGGCTTCCAGATATTCGCCGGGACGGTAGGCCGGAAACTCCTCCAACTTGGCGGCATCGACGCTGCCTTGCGAAGCCGCATCGCTCGAACCGAGCGCCGATGCGGTCACAGTTATCTCCTGCAAAACCTGCGCCTTGCTGGGTACTGCCGCACCGACAAATCCTGCTACCGCAAGCGCCACGCATCGAACGATCGGTTTCTTCATTATCCTCCCTCGACGCGCGGCACGCTAGAAGGGCGTTAGTATGAAGTCTATAAGATAATGTCATACTCTCGAATCGGAGCACCTATGGAACGCATCACGATCTCTCTCGACAACGAGCTGATGAAAGAAATCGACCGGCTGATGAAAGCCCGCGGCTATCAGAACCGCTCCGAGGCGATCCGCGATCTTGCGCGCGCCGGTATCCGGCAAGCGAATGAAGGCGCCGGTGAAGCGCAGGATTGCATCGCGGCCCTCGTCTATGTCTACGACCACGAAGCGCGCGAACTGTCGAAGCGCCTGACCCGGTCGTTCCACCAGCATCACGATCTGTCGCTTGACCGCGATGCATGTCCATCTCGATCACGATAGCTGCATGGAGGTCGCCGTGCTGCGCGGCAAGACTGCCGATGTGCAGCATCTCGCCGATCATGTCATCGCCGAGCGCGGCGTGCGCTACGGCAAGCTGGTCACCGTGCCGGTGAAGATCGATCAACACAAACACAGCCATGACGGCGATCCGAGCCACCGCCACTCTCACCTCCATGTGAAGAACGCGGGTTAGGCGGGATTGCGGCGGCCCGGCATGCTATGCTGGGCACCGACAACGAAAACGAGCCGCCGGCTCAAAAGGGGGGAAGCATGTGGTACCGGACACGGGGATTCCGTCTTTCCACTTTATTGCTGATGTCGGTCGTCCTCGCGCCGTTGGCGGCGCGGGCCGAGAGCATCGATCAGCTTTACGAGAAGGCTAAGCAGGAAGGCGCGCTGACGATCTACACCGGCTCCGGCCCATCGGCGGCCAAAGGCGCCGCAGATGTGTTCCAGAAGCGCTTCCCCGGCATCACCGTCACGGCCAAGGGCGGTTTCAGCAATGTGCTCGATCTCGAGATCGATCAACAGCTCAAGGACAAGAAGGTCACCACCGATTACGTCCAGTTCCAGACCATCCAGGACTATTCGCGTTGGGACAAGGCCGGCGCGTTGCTGCACTACAAAGCCGACGGCTTCGATCAGGTGTTGCCGTCGATGAAAGATAAGAACGGCGCCTGGGCGGCGGTGAACGCGATCCCACTGTTCTACGGCTACAACCCTGACAAGGTGCAGGCCGCCGACGCGCCCAAATCGGCGCTCGATTTCCTCAAAGCGCAATTCCGCGGCCAAATGGTCACCGCGTATCCGACCGATGACGATGCCACGCTGTACGATTTCTATCTCATCACCCAGCGCTACGGCTGGGACTATATGAAGAAATACATGGCGAACCAGCCTTACTTCATCCAAGGCCATCGCGATGTCGCGTTGCAGGTGAAAAAGGGCACGCACCCGCTGAGCTTCGATATGACCAACGGCTCGCAAACCAACGGCCCAACACCGGACGGCAATCTCAAGATTGCGCTGCCGGCGAAAGACAAGATCCCAGTCTTCTTCACGGCCGGCGGCATCCTGAAGAACGCGCCGCATCCCAACGCGGCCAAGCTCTATCTCACCTGGATGTTGAGCAAGGAACAGCAGGCACGCTTTCCGGCGCTCTATTCACCGCGCAAGGACATGCCGGCGCCGGCAGGGCTTCCGCCGCTAACGAGCGCGCAATTCGCCAACAACTATCGCGACTTCCTCGGCGACGGCTCGCGACCCGCGGCGCTGCGTAAGCG
Source organism: uncultured Alphaproteobacteria bacterium (assembly GCA_963740675.1). Classification (GTDB taxonomy): domain Bacteria; phylum Pseudomonadota; class Alphaproteobacteria; order ATCC43930; family CGMCC-115725; genus CAIKMD01. The sequence goes on along the minus strand of CAVUFS010000013.1, from coordinate 42,903 downwards.
CTTCGAAGCGCTGACCGGGCCGGTCGTGAACAAAGCGACGCAGTTTTAACGGAGGATGCGGAAGCGGCCTGGCGCGAGGTCACCGCAGTAAACAGATGATAAGCGGTTTGACTCACGCGCTGAGCCCTTTCGCGCTCCGCAGCTTTCGCTTTCAGTGGCCGGCCGATCTCCTCACCTCCTGGGCGGGCGAGATGGAAGGCATCATTCTGAGCTGGTACATCATCGTCGAGACAGGCTCGGTGCTGCTGCTCACGGTCTACGGCTCGCTGCAATATCTCGGCACGCTGCTGTCGCCGCTCTTCGGCGTGATAGGCGATCGCATCGGTCATCGCAACCTGCTCTGCATCATGCGCGCTGGGTATTTCGTCTTCGCCGTGACGATCATGACGCTGGCCTTCACCGGCATCATCCGCCCGAGCTATATCCTGATCGTCGCCGGCTGCATGGGGCTGGTGCGCTCTTCCGATCTCGTCATGCGCAACGCGCTGGTCGGCGCGTCGATGCCGCCATCGGTGCTGGTCAGCGCCGCCAGCGTCATGCGCACGACAATGGACAGCGCGCGTATCGCCGGCTCGCTCGCCGGCGCCGGTCTCATCGCCCTGCTCGGCATGGGCTATGCCTATGTCGTCATCGCCACGCTCTACGCAATGAGCTTCTGCCTGACGCTCGGCGTCTATCGCAGCCCGAAGCGCGAGGTGACGCACGCTTTCACACCGCTGCGCGATCTCGGCGAGGGCTTCCGCTATGTGTGGAACACGCCGGTCGCTGTCTCGGCGATGGCGCTGGCGGTGCTCGTCAATCTCACCGCCTTTCCTTTATCGCAAGGGCTGCTGCCCTATGTCGCGCGCGAGATTTATCGCATCGATCAGCAAGGCCTCGGCTTCCTCATCGCCAGCTTCGCCTGTGGCAGCCTCGTCGGCTCGCTCGTGCTGACTTTCGGCGGGCGATCCTGGGGCATGGCGCGGCTAATGGTCGGCTCGATGCTGACCTGGTACGCGCTGCTGCTGATCTTCCCGCTGCTGCCCAATGCACAAACAGGCATGGTGGTGCTGATGATCGCCGGCTTGGCGCAGAGCCTCGCCATGGTGCCGATGTCGGTGATCCTCTTGCGCACCGCCGAGGATCGCCTGCGCGGCCGCGTCATGGGCGTGCGCATGCTCGCGGTCTACGCGCTGCCGATCGGCCTCCTCGCCGCCGGCGCGCTGATCCAATATTGGGGCTACGGCACGACCGTAGTGCTTTACTGCGCCATCGGCATGAGTTGCGCCTTGCTTATCGCGCTGCGCTGGCGCGACCAGCTCTGGGAAGAGGAGCAGGGCACGGCCCGTTAACAGTTTCGCAGCCGGTTGTTAAGATTCGCGGCGGGATACTCCGCCCATGCAGGCCAGGGTGATCAGGGATATAGCGGCGACAACGCTCGGCGATAGCGCCTGGCAGCGCTCGCTCGGTGCGTCCTGCCTGCTGCATGGCGCGGTGCTCGCGGCCCTGCTTATCACCTGGCATATCGAGCCGAAACCGCAGCCTTTGCTGCGCCCTATCCCGGTAACTCTCATCCACACAGACGAGACGGCACCCGAGCGCGCCGCCCAACCAACGCAGGCCGCGCCCGAACAGCCCGCGCCACAACAAGAAGCGGCGGCAGCGCCATCGGCGCCGCCGGTTGCTGTTGCTAACACGACGCCACCACCACCCGCGCCGCCAGAGAAGCCACCGCACATCGCGCCGGCAACCGCCAACCCGGCCCTGCCGCCCGCCCCCGCTGCGACGTCCAAGCCCGATGCGACGATCACCGCATTATTATCGGAAAGCCTCGACGACCGGCCGCGCAACAGCGCCGCGCCGCACGCTGCAGCGATCGCGCTGCGCTCCTCGGCGAAGCTCAGCGACGATTACATGCTGCGCCTGCAAGGATGGATCGCGCGCCAGGAACGCTATCCCGCCGAGGCCCGTGCGCATCGTCAGGAGGGCAAAGGCATCGTCGCCTTCACCATCGCGCGCGACGGCAAGGTGACGCATGTGTGGATCGATCAGAGCACCGGCTCATCGCTGCTCGATCAGGCGAGCATCGCCACGATCCGGGACGCCTCGCCGGTACCGCCACTGCCGCACGACATCGCGGGCGACAGCGTCGATTTCTACCTACCGGTCAATTACACGCTGAGCAATTTCGAGCGGCTGTTCCAGTAAGCCTAGCCGACTTTACGCAGCGCCTCATCGTCATGTGCGGCGATGGCGGCAAGGAAGGTTGCGCCGTAGCGATTGAGCTTGCTGGCACCGACGCCGGGGATTTCCGCAAGCATATCGAGATCGCGCGGCCGCAGCCGCACCATGTCGATCAGCGTTGCATCGTGGAAGATGACGTAGGGTGGAACGCCCTGTTCGCGCGCGAGTGAAAGACGCAATGTCCGCAACGCCTGCCACAACCCTTCATCGGCCGGCGCCACGATCAACTCCGAAGTCGTCGAGCGTGCGCGTTTCTCGCGGCGCTTAGGCTCGTCGGCATCGGCGCGAAACGTGACCGGCACGGCGCCGCGTAAGACAGCCGACGCACTATCGCGCGCATAAAGACCGCCATGGCCTTCGACATCGACGGCGAGATGGCCGAGAGCCACGAGTTGGCGGAAAACCGCGTGCCATTCGTTTTTGGCGAGTTCGACGCCAACGCCGAAGGTCTTGATCTGGTCGTGTCCGAAACTCTTGATGCGCTCGGTCGTCTTGCCGAGCAGCACATCGATAAGATAGGCCGCGCCGAAACGCTGACCGGTGCGGACTACCGCCGAGATGGCTTTTTGTGCGGCGATCAGACCATCCCAAACCCGCTGCGGCCGCAGACAATTATCGCAATTGCCGCAAGGCGGATGGTCATGCTCGCCGAAATAGCCGAGCAGAACCTGTCGCCGGCATTTCGGCGTCTCGCAATAGCCGAGCAGCGCATCGAGCTTCTGCCGCTCGATGCGGCGCTGGCGCTCGGACAGGTTCGTCCCTTCCATGAGCGATAGCAGCGTGACGATGTCGGCCATGCCGTAGGTCATCCAGGCATTCGCCGGCAGACCGTCGCGGCCCGCGCGTCCGGTTTCCTGGTAATAGGCCTCGAGCGTCTTGGGCGCATCGAGATGCGCAACGAAGCGCACATTGGGCTTGTCGATGCCCATACCGAAGGCGATCGTCGCGACGACGATCACACCCTCCTCTTTGAGGAAGCGATCCTGGTTGCGCTCGCGCATCGCCGCATCGAGGCCCGCGTGATACGGCAACGCCACACGGCCTTTGCCGCACAAGAATGCGGCCACGTCCTCGACCCGCTTGCGCGAGAGGCAATAGACTATGCCGGCATCGCCGCGATGCTCGGCATCGAGAAAATCCCAAAGCTGATTGCGCGCATCGTTTTTCGGAACGACGCGATAGCGGATATTCGGCCGGTCGAAGCCGGCCGCAAAGATGCGCGCCTGGCCGAGCCCCAAACGCTCGATGATGTCGGCGCGCGTCGGACCATCGGCGGTCGCGGTCAACGCGATGCGCGGCACTGTCGGGAAACGCTCGTGCAATACCGAGAGCTGGAGATATTCCGGCCGGAAATCGTGCCCCCATTGCGACACGCAATGCGCCTCGTCGATAGCAAAGAGCGCGGGGCGCGATTTCGCCAGGAGATCGAGACAGCGCGGTGTAACCAGCCGCTCAGGCGCGATGTAGACAAGATCGAGGTCACCCGCCCGCATCGCACGCTCGACGTCAGCGGCTTCGGCGAAGTCGAGGCTCGAATTGAGATAGGCAGCGCGTACGCCTACTTGGCGCAACGCATCGACCTGATCCTTCATGAGCGCGATCAGCGGCGAGACAACGATGCCGAGACCGGGCCGCAAGAGCGCCGGAATCTGATAGCACAGCGACTTGCCGCCGCCCGTGGGCATGAGCACCATCGCATCACCGCCCGCCGTCACATGCGCGATGATCTCGGCTTGCTGGCCGCGAAACTCGGGATAGCCGAATGTCTCGCGCAGCACCGCAAGCGCAGTTGCCGATACGGACGGATCGTCACGATGCTCGACGGTCATAGGTGCCTCATCCGCCGAGCTTACCGAGTTTCGATCCGCCGAGACACAAAGAGCGTAAGAATATCCACATCGCTGTTTATGTCGCGCGCCGTGCAGTAGCATCGCAGCGATGCCCATTTCCGTCCCCGCCGAGTTGTCACATCGCGAACTCGTGGTTCTCCGTCTTCGCGGCCTTCCTGCGCCTCGGGCTGACGAGCTTCGGCGGGCCGGTCGCGCATCTGGGCTATTTCCGTAACGCGTTCGTTGCGCAGCGGAAATGGCTCGACGAGGCGGCCTACACCGACATCATCGCGCTGTGCCAATTCCTGCCAGGCCCGGCGAGCAGCCAGGTCGGGATCACCATCGGCATTCTGCGCGCCGGGCTGCCCGGCGCTTTCGCCGCCTGGCTCGGCTTCAGCGGACCATCGGCGCTGGCGATGATCGCTTTCGGCTATGGCGTCGGGCAGCTCGGCGATATCGTGCATGCCGCGTGGCTGCACGGGTTGAAGATCGTCGCAGTCGCCGTCGTCGCGCAAGCCGTTTGGGCGATGGCCCGCAATCTTTGCCCGGATCGCCCACGCGCGACCATGGCGATCGCGGCAGCGTTGCTCGTGCTCGCCCTACCCGATGCGTTCGGCCAGATCGGCGCGATTGTCCTTGGCGCACTCATCGGCTGGCGCTTTCTGCCCGCCGAATTCGAAAGCCTCGCATAGCGAGATCGCAATCCGCATTGCGAAGCCGCTAGCGATCGCCGCGCTCACCGCGTTCTTCATACTTCTCGCCGGGCTGCCGCTGCTTGTCGCAGCGACCGGCAATCACGCGATTGAGCTGATCGACAGTTTCTATCGCTCCGGCTCGCTGGTCTTCGGTGGCGGGCACGTCGTGTTACCGCTTTTGCAAAAAGAAGTCGTGCCGCCGGGTTGGATCGGGAACGACGCCTTCCTCGCCGGCTATGGCGCGGCGCAGGCAGTACCTGGCCCGCTCTTCACCTTCTCGGCCTATCTCGGCACGGTGATGCAACCCGGCCCCAATGGCTGGCTCGGCGGCTTGATCTGCCTTGCCGCGATCTACCTGCCCTCTTTCTTGCTGCTCATCGGCGTGCTGCCCTATTGGGATGCGCTGCGCCGCCGCACCGGTGTGCAGTCTGCGCTCAAAGGTGTGAACGCCGCGGTTGTCGGGCTGCTGCTCGCCGCACTTTATACGCCGGTCTGGACGAGCGCGATCCTCCGTCCCGCCGATTTCGGCATCGGCATTGCCGCTTTCCTGCTGCTTGTCTTCTGGCGGGTACCGCCCTGGATCGTCGTGCTACTCGGAGCGGCCAGCGCAGAGGTAGTAGCCCGCTTCCTCTAATCCGCCACCGCCGCTATGACTCCGCTCGACATCGTGAACGGGGGATTTCCAATGTCGACGCCATCTGCAGCGCGCGCGCTCATTTTGCTCGCCGCCTTATTGGCCGTGCCGAGCTTTAGCACGTCGCGCGCCGAAGCCGCGCTGGCGACGAATTTCGGGCCAGAGGTCGCGGCGGCGCAACCGGCGAACGGCTTCGTCGGCAAGCTCAACGTCGCACCGCTTCATGCGAGCGAAGGCGCCAATATCACGGTGAGCGGCGAAGCCCTGCCCGCCAATCAGGAATTCGACCTCGTCTGGCGTACGGTCAAAGGCAGTTGGAAGGCCGCGAGCGGCGAATATCACGGCCGCGACTACGCGCCGATCGGCTATCGCATCGCGCATGTGAAGACCGATGCCGCCGGCAAATTCGCGGCGAGCTTCATTGTCCCCGACGATTTCGGCTTCCAGCATGACATTGTCCTGCAGCAGGGCACGAAGCTCTTCACGCAGGCGGGCTTCAATCTCGACATGACGATGAAGGCGACGCCGGAGAACGGCCCGCCGGGCACGCCGATCACTCTCGATATCAAAGGCATCGGCTTCCGCGAGCTCGAGAACAGCTGGATGCTGGTCTACGACAACAACTTCACCGGCTGGATCTCATCGGTCTCGACGCATGGCTCGGCGCATTTCACGATCCCGGCGACCGGTCCTGCCGGCACACATGTGCTGCAGCTCATCCATGGCGAGTTCACGTTCCCCTATATGAACCCGCAGCAGAATCCGGTGCCCGACCGGCCACGCTTCAAGACCAACTTCACGGTGACGCGCGGCGAAGCGGTGCTGCCGCCGCCGGTCGAAGCGCAGACGCAGAAGAGCGTGCGCACTTTGCCGAAGCCGGGCGCGCTGGTCGCGACGCCGGCTTTCGCCAGCGTCGGCCAGCCGCTAACGATCAGCGGCCAGGGCTTCACGCCGGGCAAGAGCTATCAATTGCAATGGTCGACGGTGACCGGCAATCGCGTCGTCGCCGGCGGTTGGGAAGAGCGTGCGCATCCGGTCGCCGAGGCGAAAGCCGATGCGAGCGGCAAGCTCGCTTTCCAGATCAAGGTGCCCGACGATCTCGGCGGCGCGCATGCCATCTTTGTCGACGATGGCGGCAAGAAAACCGCCGGCAGCTTCTGGCTCGAAGCCTCGGCGCTGCCGCTTGGGGTCCAGGACGTGCATGCCGGCGACATGCTGACGGTTCATCTCAAAGGCGTCGGCTGGACCGAGACCGCGAACATCTATCACATCGTCTATGACGACAATTACGTTGGCTATGCGTGCGGCTTCAACAGCCAGGGCGACGTCACGGTCTATATGCCGGCAAGCGGCGCGCCAGGCTGGCACTACATCGACCTCTATCCCGGCATCTATAAAGGCCAGGAAACGCGGCCGAACAATTTCCGCATCCCGCAGCTCACCTATGCCGACGATCATCCCGGCGAGGATCTGCCCGCCTTCCACTTCGCCGTCCATGTGATCGGCGACGAAAGCGAACACGCGGAGAAGTGACGGGTCTATACAACCGTCATTGCGAGAAGCGGAGCGACGACGCAATCCAGTGGTTGAGACAGACTGGATTGCTTCGCTTCGCTCGCAATGACGAACATTAAGACGAAACATTAATACGAGCCCGCCTGTCACCGACTCTGTGTCTGTGCTAGGACGCGCGTCATGCTTTCCATCTCGGGCATCACCTATCGCATTGCTGGGCGGACGCTCATCGACGACGCGTCGGCGCAGATACCCGATGGCTGGAAAGTCGGGCTGATCGGCCGCAACGGCACGGGCAAATCGACCTTGCTCGATCTGATCCGGGGCGAGCGCTCGCTCGACGGCGGCAATATCGCCCTGCCTCGCGATGCACGGATCGGCTTTGTGGCACAGGAAGCGCCCAGCGGCACGACCACCCCTTTGCAAGCCGTGCTCGCCGCCGATGACGAGCGCGAGCGCCTCCTCGCCGAAGCCGAGCACAGCACCGATGCCGCACGCGTCGCGGAAATCCACGAGCGGCTCGCCACAATCGGCGCGCATTCGGCGGAAGCGCGCGCAGCCGGCATCCTCGCCGGTCTCGGCTTCGATCATGACGAGCAGAACCAGCCGCTGTCGAATTTCTCCGGCGGCTGGCGCATGCGCGTTGCGCTCGCCGGCGTGCTTTTCGCCGAGCCCGAGCTGCTGCTGCTCGACGAGCCAACCAACCATCTCGATCTCGAAGCTTCGCTGTGGCTCGCGGACTTCCTGCGCCGCTATCGCAATACGCTGCTACTCGTCAGCCATGACCGGCAATTCCTCGACGAGGTGGTCGACCACATCCTTCATCTCGGCGAGCGGCGCCTGACGCTTTATAGCGGCGGCTATGAGGATTTCGTCCGCACGCGGCGCGAGCATCTCGCACGTCAGCAGGCGCTCGCCGCGCGCCAGGAAGACGAGCGCAAGCGTCTGCAGACCTTCATCGATCGTTTCCGCGCCAAAGCGACGAAAGCGAGCCAGGCGCAAAGCCGGATGAAGGCGCTGGCGCGGTTGCAGCCGATCTCGCTCTCGGAAGAAGAGCCGCCGCTGCACCTCGCCTTCCCCGAGCCGCCCGAGCTCGCGCCGCCGATGCTCAGCCTTTATCAGGTCTCTGTCGGCTATGCGGCGGAGAAGCCGGTACTGCGCGGCCTCGACCTGCGGCTCGATCCCGACGATCGCATCGCGTTGCTCGGCGCCAACGGCAACGGCAAATCGACTTTCGCGCGGCTTATCGCCGGGCGGCTCGCGCCGATGACCGGCGAGATCACCCGCGCCAGGCGTTTTGCCTGCGGCTATTTCGCCCAGCACCAGATCGAAGAACTCGACCCGGCGGCGAGTGCCTACGATCATCTCGTGCGGCTCATGCCGAAAGCCGTCCCCGAAGCGGTTCGCGCGCGGCTCGCGCGTTTCGGCTTCGATGAGGACAAAGTCTTCGTCGCGGCACAGAATTCTTTCTGGCGGCGAGAAAGCGCGGCTCAATTTCGCGCTGATGAGCGTCGACGCGCCGCCGATGCTGATCCTCGACGAACCGACCAACCATCTCGATATCGAAGCGCGCGAGGCGCTGGTCGAGGCGATCAACGAATTCTCCGGCGCCATCGTGATCGTCAGCCACGACTGGCACCTGCTGTCGCTCGTTGCCGAGCGGCTGTGGCTGGTTGCCGACGGCACGGTGAAGCCGTTCGACGGCGATCTCGACGATTATCGCCGGATGGTGCTGGCGCCGACCGCGAGCGAGAGTGAAGCGACGAAAACCGCCGCCAATCAGCGGCGCGAGACACGGCGCCTCGCCGCCGAGCGCCGCCGCGAGCTCGAACCGCTGCGCCGCGCGTTGAAAGAGGCCGAGCGCGCGGTGACCGATCTCACCACGCGCAAAACCGCGCTCGACCGGCGCATTGCCGATCCGGCGACCTATGCCGGCGCCGCCGATGTCTCAGGATTGCTTCGCGAGCAGGCCTCGCTCGCGACTGCGCTGGGCGCAGCCGAGGCACGCTGGCTCGCCGCGGCGGAGGCGATAGAAGAAGCCGACGCGGAGTAGGCTAGGCCGTACCGCGCGGCGCGATGGTCTCGAGCAACTCGTCGCGCGCCAGCAACCGCCCGCCATCGGAAAGCAACACCGGCACGACATTGCCGATGCGCCAGCGCGGATCGTCGCAGGCGAGGCTCGCCGCCGTCAGCACGAGATGGATGCTGTGCGCGTCATAGCGCCCGAGAAGCTGCGCCATCACCGCCAGCTCGGTCACGAGCCGGTGATGCTTGGCCGATCCGTCATCGACCATCGCGCGAAGGATCGCATCGAGGCCGGTCAGCAACTCGTCCTGCGCCTCCTCGACCGGGCCGCGGCGGCGCTCGAAGCCGATTTGCGGGGGCGCCGGGGACAACGCAATCGATAACTCCAGCGCCCAGGAACGCAACGCGGCGATGAAGATCGGGCGATGTTGCAGGTAGCGCGTCGTCGCGATGGTCGCGACTGCGCCGGCGAGCGCCGACAGCCGATCCTCTTCACTGAGCGGAACAGCGACGAAATCGCTGATGAGATTACCCATCCGCGCTTCGGTTTCGGGGCCGATCGCGCTCAGCGCTTCGATTAAAAGCGGCGGCAGGTCGGTCATATGGGGATGGAGAAGCATGCAAACAAAAACACGGGGACTGAGATACGCGTTGCAGCTTAAAAGACCCTTTTCACGCCAATTCACCGCAAATGCGCTGCATTCCCAAAACAGAAACGGCGGTTTCATTGACCGAACAGGATTTATCTCAAATTTTATGCAAATCCATTTTACCTGCTTTGCATGTTTATTTGTCCCTTAACCCCGGCGCTATTGAATGACCACATTCGCAAACCGCCCTTGTAGAAACGCCCATTATGCACGACCCAATTCACGCGCTGACCGATTGGAACCTCGAAGCCGCGACCACGCTGTCGCTGCGCCGCGAGCCGGCTTGCTTCGCGTTCTTGTGCAGCGATGCCGATGCGCCGCCGCAACCGATCGATGCAATCAACCTCGATCTCGCCTCGATCGATTACTACGCTGGCCGCGCGTCGCTCTGGGCGACGCTCGATATCCGCTCCTCGGCGTCGAACGACCAGCCGATGGCCGTGCTCGGCTTCGACGAAGCGTTCCTCCGCCCCTTCTCGCGTGCCCTGATCGAGACCGCGAGCAATCGCACGCCCTATCGCATGACGATCCGTAGCGAAGTCGATCAGCCGAAACGGCAGCGTGTCGTCGAGTACGTGACCGGCCCGGGCGTGAGCCTGGTCGAGCTGATGCTCACGCCACAGGACGCGACCGTGACGGTCTCCGGCCGCGCCGAGGGCGGCGATGAGCAGACGCTGTTCCAGCTTCCGCGTACGGACTCTTTCCTGCGGGCTTTTATCAAGATGACCTGTCAGGCCGATCAAGCCCTGCGCGATACGCTTGCCGAGAGCGAGAAACTCGCCCGTCGCCGTACCCTGGACGCCGCCGCTTAAGCTAGCCGCAGCCAGTTTCCACCGTCATTGCGAGCGCACAACGTGCGCGAAGCAATCCAGAGCAACGAACGCGTTCCCTGGATTGCTTCGCTACGCTCGCAATGACGTTGATTTGTTAAAACCGACGCGGCGCGGCTAAAGCAATTGACGCTGCTCGCTCTCGTAGAGGACCGTGCCGTCACCGCGCGGCTGTGCACCCGGCGTCAGCACCGCCGGCTCGCGCTTCTTCGCGTCGAAGATGTGCTCGACCGGGAAACCCGCCGCGAGCAGATAATCGGCGACGATGCGGCGATGGCATTGCCACCACACTGCCTCGGCACACATGATCGCGACCGTGCTCTCGCGCGTTAGCGCAGTGAGCTTGTCGAAAGCGGCGCGGAATTCCGGCGTTTCGGCATAATCGGCGTAATTGCGGAACGGTTCCTGCCGCCACAGCGTGTTGGGTGACGGCTGCCCATCGACACGCTTGCCACGCCGGCCGCCGAGTTCGGGGAAATGGCGATAGTCGATGCCCACCGCTTCCAGCGCCGGCGCCAGATACTCGCCATTGAAATGAGGGAAGCGGCGCGATTTGGGAAAGCGCCTTATATCGGCGAGCATGCCCACATCCGCCGCTTTGAGCGCGGCGATGAAATCCTCGATCGAGCGGGTCGAATGGCCGATAGTGAAAACCGTCATCGCGATGTTAAATAGGGTCTGGATCGTAGAATTGGGAGGCGCCTCATGGATTTCGGGATGCAGTTCTTTCCCGATGTCGGCCCCGCGGAGAAATCGGGCCAGCAATATTTCAGCGAATGCCTGCGCCTGACCGAGCTATGCGATCGCGACGGCTGGGGCCATGTCCGCACCGTCGAGCATTATTTCAATGCCTATGGCGGCTACTCCCCCAATCCGCTGCTGTTCCTCGCCGCCGCGGCCGAGCGCAGCAAGAAAGCGCGGCTCATTACCGGCGCGGTGCTGCCGGTCTTCAACAATCCGCTGAAGCTCGCCGGCGAAATTGCGATGCTCGATGCGATCTCCAACGGCCGGGTCGAAATCGGCTTTGCGCGCGCCTTCCTGCCGCACGAATTCTCGCGCTTCGGCGTCTCCGTGAATGAGAGTCGCGACCGTTTCACCGAGGGTATGGAGCAGGTACGGCGGTTGCTCGAGGAAGAGAACGTCACCTGCGAGGGCCGCTATCATTCCTTTAAGAATGTGACGTCGCTGCCGCGGCCGACTCAGAAACCGCGACCGCCTTTCTGGGTCGCGGCCATCGCCACGCCGCAGAGCTTCACAGATACCGGCAAGGCCGGCCATTCCATCATGGCGATCCCGATGGCCGGTGGCGCGATGAAAGAACTAATCGACCTCTATCGCCAAGGCTGGAGAGATGGCGGCCATCCGGGCAAAGGCCGGGTGATGCTCGCCTTCCACCTTTTCTGTCACGAGAACCGCGACACGGCATGGCAGATCGCCCGCGATCCGCTTAACCGCTATCTGCGCTCGCTGGTCGATGCGGCTTCGGAATGGGCGGGCATGCAGTCGAAAGACTATCCGGGCTACGACAAGATCATCGACATCCTCAGCCGCGAGACGATCGACACGCAGGTGAAGAGCGGCGCCGCCTGGATCGGCACACCCGACGACATTTCCAAACAGATCGAGGAATATTTCGATCGCGTCGGTGGATTTGAGAGCGCATCCGTGCAGCTTAATTTCAATACGGTTCCCTATGAGCATGCCGAGCGTTCGGCACGACTCTTTGCCGAGAAGGTGATGCCGCGCTTCGCCAAGCTTTAACCACGCGCGCTCTTCGCACATGCGACAATTTGCAATAAGACATTCTAACGACACTCGCGTATCTAATTTTCGCGCGCGCCAATCCCCCCGCGCCAGGAATTAAGTACATGCCTCACCTTCTCCCCACGACCGCGCGTCGGTCGAGCTCCTCCGTGCCCCTCTCCAAGACCGAGATCGCGCTGAGCAAGCGCCAGGCCGAGGATGTCGACGCCCTGTTCAGCGAGACCGAGACCATCGATCTCCTGCCGCTCAGCACCCTCGTTGCCCTGACCGAGCGGGCGCGCGCCGCTTAAGCGCGCATGCTATGCTCGCCGCATGATGCGGCGGGTTCTTCTCCTTCTGATCGGATTGCTGCTCGCGGCCGGACCGGCCGCGGCGGCGCGGGCGCATGCGCCCGACGAGCTATCGATCGGCGTTACGCAATTCCCGTCGACGTTGAGCCCGGTCATCGACCAGATGTTCGTCAAGGATTACGTCCTTGGCGCGGTGGTGCGGCCGCTCGTCACCTATAATGCCGATTGGAAGCTCGAATGCATGCTCTGCACCGAGCTGCCGAGCTTCGAGAACGGCCGCGCGCGGAAGGTCGATCTCGGCGACGGCAAGACCGGTGTTGCCATCACCTTCACGCTGCTGCCCGATGCTCGCTGGGGCGACGGCAAGCCGATCACGACCGAGGACGTCGCCTTCAGCTACAAGCTCGGCCAGACGCCACAGGTCGGTGTCGCCGATGCCGAGTCCTATCGCCGTGTCGTGAAGGTCGACATCAAGGACGAGAAGACCTTCACCCTCACCCTCGACCGGATCACTTTCGACTATCCGATCGCTGCCGCGGTGCCGATCCTGCCGGCCCATCTGGAGAAAGCGGCTTTCGCCGATCCGGCGCAGTATCGCTTCCGCACGCTCTACGACACCGACCCGACCAATCCCGGCCTTTATGACGGGCCGTATCGCGTTACCGAGGTCGTGCCGGGCTCGCATATCATCCTCGATCGCAATCCCGGCTGGTCGGGGCCGCCTCCCTATTTCCGCCGGGTGGTGATCTGGACCGTCGAGAATACCGCCGCGCTCGAAGCCAATCTGCTCGCCGGCGGGCTCGATATGGTCGCGGGCGAGCTTGGCTTCTCGCTCGACGAGGCGCTTGCTTTCGAGAAGCGCCATGGCAGCCGGTTCAAGATCCTCTACAAGCCCGGCCTCAGCTTCGAGCATATCGACACCAACCTCGCCAACCCGATCCTCGCCGATCTGCGCGTGCGTCAGGCGCTGCTCTACGGCATCGACCGCAAGGCGATCACGGAGCAGATCTTCGCCGGTCGCGATCCGGTCGCCGACAGTTTTGTCCCGCCGCTCGACCCGGCCTTTGCCCAGGGCGTGCGACATTACAGCTACGATCCCGACAAAGCCCGCGCGCTACTCGACGCAGCCGGCTGGCAGCAAGGCGCCGACGGTATCCGGCGTAAGGACGGCAAGCCGTTGTCGCTGGAACTCGCGACAACCTCTGGTAATCGCACACGCGAAATGATCGAGCAGGTGCTGCAGGCGCAATGGCGCCAGATTGGCATCGCGATTCGGATCAAGAACCAGCCGGCGCGCGTGCTGATCGGCGATACCACCAAGCACCGCAATTTCGACATGGCGATGTTCGCCTGGGTCGGCGCGCCAGAGAACGTGCCCCGCGCCGAGCTCAGCTCGCACCAGATCCCGAGTGCCGAGAACGGTTGGAGCGGCCAGAATTTCGACGGCTACAGCAATCCCGAATTCGACAAGCTGATGGATGCGATCGAGGTCGAGCTCGACCCCGCCAAGCGCTACGAAATGTGGCGCCAGTTGCAAACGATGTATGCCGAGGAGCTTCCCGCGCTGCCGCTCTATTTCCGCGCCGACGCTTTCGTCCTGCCGAAATGGCTCGACGGCCTGACGCCGACCGGCCATGACGCGCCCTCGACCTTGTGGATCGACAAATGGCATCGTGGGGAAGAGCAGGCCAAGAAATGAAAATTCATCGTCATGCCCGGACTTGTTCCGGGCATCCACGTCTTTGCGGAAAACTCGTGGATGGCCGGGACAAGCCTGGCCATGACGAAAGGGATTTTTAGTGGCGCGCTTTGTCTCAACACGTCTCCTCCAGATGATCGTCGTCATCGCGATCATGTCTTTCGTCGTCTATGCGCTGATCGGGCTTGATGCCTGGCGATCCGATCGATCTGATGATCTCGTCGAATCCCCGCCTCTCGCCCGCCGACGCGCTGCGGCTGAAAGCGCTGTACGGCCTCGATAAGCCACTGATCGAGCGCTATTTCGCCTGGGCGCAGGCGGCGCTGACCGGCGATTTCGGCTATTCGCGGCTCTATCTCCAGCCGGTGCTGAAGGTACTCATCCCACGGCTCGGCAACACAGCCGTGCTGATGGGCGCGAGCCTCTTCTGCGCCTATATGCTGGCTCTGCCGCTCGGCATCATCGCCGCGCGCCGCCCCGGCTCGGCGATCGACGGCATCGTCAATCTCGTCTGCTTTGCCGGCATTTCCGTGCCATCCTTCTGGCTGGCGCTGATGCTGATCCTTGTCTTCGCCGCGACCTTGGGCTGGCTCCCGGCCGGCGGCGTCGAGACGATCGGCGATGGCAGCTTGCCGGACCGGTTGCGTCATCTCGTCCTGCCGGTGGCGACGCTGACCCTCGTCAGTATGGGATCGCATCTGCGCTATATCCGCGCCGCGATGATCGAAACCTTGCGCCAAGATTACATTCGCACCGCGCGCGCCAAAGGCGCCGGCGAGTTCCGCGTGCTCGCGGGTCATGCACTGCGCAACGCGCTCATCCCCGTGGTAACTGTGCTGGCGCTGAGCTTCGGCAATCTCTTCTCGGGCGCGCTGATCACCGAGACGATGTTCGCCTATCCCGGCATGGGCAAGCTTATCTACAATTCGATCCTCGGCAACGATTTCAACCTCGCGCTCGCCGGGCTGCTCGTCGCGACGGTGATGGTACTGGTCGGCAACCTTGCCGCCGATATCGCCTATTCGGCGATCGATCCGCGGATTGCCTATCGATGAATCACTGGCGCGATGCTCTCCGCGACAAGCGTGTCGCTATCAGCGGCAGCATTCTGCTGATCCTCATCATCGCTGCTTTCGGCGCGCCGCCGCTCGCGGGGGTGTTCGGGCTCGATCCTGATATGGTCGATCTCTATCACCGCCTCGCCGCGCCCTCCCTTCTCCACCCGCTCGGCACCGATGAAATCGGCCGCGATCTGCTCTTCCGGCTACTCGAAGGCGGGCGCGTATCCCTGCTGGTCGGTATTGTCGCCGCACTCGTCGCCGCGGTCTTCGGCACGGCGATCGGGCTGATCGCCGGCTATCGCGGCGGCCGGCTGGATGCGGCACTGATGCGCTTCACCGACGGCGTGATTGCGCTTCCACTGCTGCCGCTGCTCGTCGTGCTCGCTGCCCTCGATTTGAAGAAGCTCGGCATCCCCTCGGCGATCGTCAATTCACCGGCGATCAGCGTCGAGCGCATTATCGTACTCGTCGCCATCGTCGGCTGGACAACCGTGGCTCGGATCGTGCGCGGCGCGACACTCTCGCTCAAATCGCGCGATTTCGTGCGCGCGGCGATCGCGCTCGGCGCGAGCAGCACACGCGTCATGCTGGTGCATATCCTGCCCAACCTCGCCTCGCCGATCATCGTTGCGACGACACTCGCGGTCGGCGAGACGATTCTGCTCGAAATCCGTGCTGAGCTTCCTCGGTCTCGGCGTCGCGCCGCCGATCCCAAGCTGGGGCAACATGCTGACGACGGCGCAAGAGACGATCGCGCTCGCGCCGCAACTCGCGCTCTATCCCGGGTTGCTGATTTTTATCACCGTGATCGCCTGCAATTTCCTCGGCGACGGGCTGCAGGACGCGCTCGACCCGCGCGCCCAGCGCCGCACGCTGCCGGCGTCGAACGTTGCGGTGGAGAAGGTTCCATGAGCGGAGCGGATAGGACCGCGCCGCCAATCAGCGGCGACTATCGGCATGATGCTCAAAGTTTCAGCCAGTTCTGGCAGCAGGGTCCGACCGTGGAAGCTGCCCGCGAAGCGCGCGAGCGTTTTCTCGCGGCGCATGTTGGGACACTCTACCGCGCCCTGACCAACGATCTCCGCTCCTTCGTCCGTGTCGAGCGGCTGGTGCATGAGGCGGCGCGTGCAGTGCCGGGCCTCGTCCCGTCGGCCGAAGCGCTCGCCGCCGAGAACGCGCTCGAGCAGAAGGCGAAGCGCGGGCTTGAGATCGATCACGGCATCTTTCTCGCGCATGTGCTCGGAAATCCGATAACCGGCGCTCACCTTTGCCATGCGATGCTGCTGCCGCGGCCGGAAGCACTGGCGCGGCTCGCCGAATTCCGCGCCAGCGGCAAGATCGAGCTAGCGACCGCGACCATCGAACGGCGCGGCCGCGCAGCGATCGTCACCTTGCGCAATCCGCGCTTCCTCAACGCCGAGGACGGCACGACGATCGACGATTCCGAGATCGCGATCGATCTCGCGACCCTCGATCCCGACAGCGCGGTCGCCGTGCTGCGCGGCGGCGTGGTCGAGCATCCGAAATATCGCGGGAAGCCGATCTTCTCCGCCGGCATCAACCTCACCGATCTCTATCGCGGCAAGATCCCATTCGTCTGGTACATGCAGCGCGATATGGGGTTGGTGAACAAGATCTTCCGCGGTCTTGCGCGCGAAGACATCACCCCCGACGAGATCAATGGCGACACGATCGAGAAGCCATGGATCGCCGCTGTCGATGGTTTCGCGATCGGGGGCGGCTGTCAGCTTTTGCTGGCGATGGATTACATCCTCGCCGCGAGCGACGCTTATATGACGCTACCGGCGCGCAAGGAGGGCATCATTCCCGGCGCCGCCAATCTGCGCTTTCCCCGCTTCGTCGGGGACCGTATCGCGCGCCAGGCAATCCTTTATGGCCGGCGGCTCGATTGCGATACGCCGGAAGGCCGGCTGATCTGCGACGAGATCGTACCGCCGGATGGCGTCGACGCCGCGGTCGGTCGCGTGGTCGAAGGGCTGACCAGCTCGGGCATCGTCAGCGCCGCCGGCAATCGCCGCGCTCTACGCGTCGCGCAGGAGCCGCTTGATCTTTTCCGCCGCTATATGGCGGTCTATGCGCGCGAGCAGGCGCAATGCCATTTCAGTCCGGCCCTGATCGAGAATCTCGAAAAATACTGGAACGCGGCGCAGCGGAAGCCGTGATCGACGCCGCTCAGTTGCTCGACCGGATAAAGCGGCAGGTGTAGCCCCGCGCTTCCCATCGCTCCACATATTCATCGCGGCCGGCGGCGGAATAGAACGTGCTCTCTTCGATCAGACGATCGCCATCCGTCACCATCACCACGCCAATCGTCACCGCATCCGGTCGCTTCTGCAATCCGGGACGCACGATGCTCAACGTCGGCCGTGGCGGCGGCGGTGCGGGGGCAGCAACGGGTTGTGGAGCGGGCGCCGCCGGTGGCGTTATCAGCTTCGGTTTCGCCGCCGCTTTCGGTTTAGTAACGGCCGCCCGCGCCTGAATCTTCTTCTTGGGAGCCGCCGCGGCTTTCGCTTTCGCCGGCGCGCGCTTCGGAGCGGCACGCTTCGGGGCGGGTTTTGCTTTGGCTTTGGGTTGTGATTTTGCTTTCGGCTTCGGTGCGGGGCGCTTGGGCTTTGCCTTGCTTTTGATTTTCTTCTTCTTCGCGGCCATCAAACAACCTCTGCGACAATGATCGGTCGGGAACATTGTAGCGCGAGGATGTGCGCGAGACGACTACCCTGATGCTTTCGGCCGCAGGTCGCGGACGCGAACCGCCTTCCCCATCGAGCGCTCGATCGTGCCTGGAATGACGACATCGATATGAGCGTTGATGCCGATCATCGCTTTGATGCGATGGCCGAGATCATGCGCGGCGCTGTCGCGGCTGCCCTCATCGGCGCTGGTTGGCCGCGCTTCGACGCGCACGGCGATCTCGTCGAGGCGATTGTCACGGCGCAGTTCGATGAAGAAGTGTGCTGCAAGCCGTGGATCGGCGAGGATCAGCTCCTCAATCTGGCTCGGGAAAACGTTGACCCCGCGCACGATCATCATGTCGTCGCTGCGGCCGGTGATCTTCTCGATACGGCGCATCGAACGGGCCGTGCCGGGCAGCAGCCGCGTCAGATCGCGCGTGCGATAGCGGATCACCGGCATCGCCTCTTTGGTGAGCGAGGTAAACACCAGCTCGCCGCGCTCGCCATCGGGCAGTGGCGTGCCGGTCGCGGGGTCGACAATCTCGGGCAGGAAATGATCCTCCCAGATATGCAGCCCGTCCTTGGTCTCGACGCATTCGCTGGCGACGCCCGGCCCGATCACCTCCGAGAGGCCGTACATATCGGTGGCGTGGATATCGAAGAACTCTTCGATTTCGGAGCGCATTGCATTGGTCCATGGCTCGGCGCCGAACACGCCGATGCGCAATGACGAGCGGGCCGGATCGATGCTCTGATGACGGAATTCGTCGAGAATGGCGAGCACATAGCTCGGTGTCGCCAACAGCACCTCGGGTTCGAAATCGGTGATGAGGCGTACCTGGCGCTCGGTCATGCCGGACGCGATCGGCACGACGGTCATGCCGAGGCGCTCGGCGCCGTAATGCGCGCCGAGCCCGCCGGTGAAAAGGCCATAGCCATAGGAGACATGAGCCCGCATGCCCGGCCGGCAACCGCCGGCGCGCAGCGACCGCGCCATAAGGTCGGACCAGGTCTTGAGATCGCGCTCGGTATAGCCGACGACCGTCGCCTTGCCCGTCGTGCCCGAGGACGCATGGATACGGCGCACCTGCTCGCGCGGCACGGCGAACATGCCGAAGGGGTAGTTGGCGCGCAGATCGTCCTTGCTGGTGAGCGGAAAGCGGCGCAGATCGGCGAGGCTCTTCAGATCGCGCGGATGAACGCCCGCTGCATCGAATTTCCGGCGATAGGCCGCGACATTGTCATAAGCGTGCTGCAGCGTCCATTTGAGGCGCGATAATTGCTGCGCCTCGATCTCGTCGCGCGACGCGATTTCGATCGGTTCGAGCTCGCCGCGTTTCGGCGCGATGACCGTTTGTGCACGTTTGCTCGTCATGGGCCCCTCCCCCGAGAGAAAAACCGTCGCATGTGTTTGACCCGCCCAGCAGCCGGTCCGATATTGCCGGAGTTCCAGCCGAGAGCCAAGAAATGCCGCGCAGCAATTCGATCGCCAGCATCGATATCGCCAACCACCTCCATCCCTACACCAATCTGCGCCAGCATCAGCGCCAGGGTCCGCTGGTCATGGTCGAAGGGCATGGCGTCCATGTGAAGGATGAGAGCGGCAAGGATTATATCGAGGCCATGTCCGGCCTCTGGTGCGCGGCGCTCGGCTTCGACAATGAGCGGCTGGTCGAGGCGGCCGCGAAGCAGATGCGGCGCCTGCCCTTCTATCACGGCTTCGCCAATAAATCGCACGAGCCGGTCGCCGAGCTCGCCGAGCGCCTGATCGCGCTGATGCCAGTGCCGATGTCGAAGGTGTTCTTCAACAATTCCGGCTCCGAAGCGAACGACACCGCGATCAAGCTCGTCTGGTACTACAACAACGCACTCGGCCGGCATCGCAAGAAAAAGATCATCGGCCGCGCCAAGGGTTATCACGGCGTCACCGTCGCGACCGCCAGCCTCACCGGCCTCGCCGCCAACCACCGCGATTTCGATTTGCCGATCGCCAATATCCGCCACGCCGATGCGCCGCATTTCTATCGCAACGCCAAGGCCGGCGAGAGCGAGGAGGAATACGCTACGCGCCTTGCCGACAGTCTCGACGCGCAGATCCAGCGCGAGGACCCGGAGACTGTCGCCGCCTTCATCGCCGAGCCGGTAATGGGCGCCGGCGGCGTGCTACTGCCGCCCAAGACCTATTTTGAGAAGGTGCAGGCCGTCCTCAAAAGACACGACGTGCTGCTGATCGCCGACGAGGTGATCTGCGGCTTCGGCCGAACCGGCAATATGTTCGGCGCCGAGACCTATGGGCTGAAGCCCGACATCTTGACGCTCGCCAAGGCCGTGACCTCGGCTTATCTGCCGCTCTCGGCGACGATCGTCTCGGAGCCGATCTATCAGGCGATGCTGACGCAGAGCGACAAGCTCGGCGCTTTCGCGCACGGCTATACCTATTCCGGCCATCCGGTTTGCTGCGCCGTCGCGCTCGAAGCACTCAAAATTTATGAGGAGCGCGACATCATCGGCCATGTGCGCCGCGTCGCGAAGCATTTCCAGGCCGGCCTCCAACGCTTCGCCTCGCACCGTTTCGTCGGCGAGGCGCGCGGCGTCGGGCTTCTGGGCGCGCTGGAGATCGTGCGCGACAAGGCGACGAAGACGTCGTTCGATCCGCAGCGCGGCGCCGCGGCGCTGATCGCCAATGCGGCGCAGGAAAACGGCCTCATCATCCGGCCGCTCGGCGGCGACATCGTCGCCTTCTGTCCGCCGCTGATCATCACCGAGGCCGAGATCGACGAGATCTGGAGCCGTTTCGGCGCGGCGCTCGATGACGCGGCGGCAAAGCTCGCATGACAAAGTGCGTGCGCGGCGGCCTGCTTCTTTGGCTCGCTTGCGCCGCGCTTGCCCTGACCATCGCCGCGGCAGCCGCGCAGGCGCAAGACCGCGCAGAGCGCATCCTCTACATCACGGCTTCCGCCGGCTATCGCCACGACGTGCTCGATCTATCGCAAGACATCCTGAGGGAGATTGGTGCGCGCTCCGGCGCTTTCACGGTTACGCCGACCGAGGATCTGTCGATCTTCACGCCGGAAAAGCTTCAAATGTTTGCTGCTCTGGTCTTCTTTACCAGCGGCGAGTTGCCGATGACCGACAGTCAGAAGCGAGCCTTTCTCGATTTCGTCCGCAGCGGAAAGGGATTCGTCGGCGTTCATTCCGCGACCGATACATTCTACCAATGGCCCGAATATCTCGCGCTCATCGGCGGCTATTTCAACGATCATCCCTGGCATCAAAAAGTGACGATCGACGTCGCCGATCATTCCAAGCCAATGGTCGCTTTTCTGGGCCCGTCATTGAGCATCGCGGACGAGATCTATCAGATCAGCGATTTCGACTACCGCCATTCGCATGTGTTGTTGCGGCTCGACCCGCGCTCGGTCGATCTGACCGTCGGCACCGTGCGGCCGCGGTTTTACGGTTGGCCACTCGCCTGGACGCGGTCTTACGGCAAGGGCCGTGTTTTCTACACGGCGCTCGGCCACGAGCCTGCCGTCTGGCGCGATCCGCGCTATCAGCAGCTCTTATCGAACGCGATCCTCTGGGTCACGCGGCGGAACGCGAGCCCTCGCGGCCACTAGTCGGCGCTTTGTGATAGGCGCCGTCCTTCATGATCATCTTGAGGCGATCCTTGTCCTGCATGATCGCGATATCGGCGGTCGGATCGCCATCGATCAGCAGCAGGTCGGCGAGATAGCCTTCTTTCACGAGGCCGAGCTCGTCGCCCATACCCATGATCTCGCCACCCCATTGGGTCGCGGCCATCAGCGCCTTGGCCGGCGTGAAGCCGAAATCCTCGACGAAGAACTGGAGATCGCGCGCATTGCGGCCGATGGGCGTATGCGGGAAGCCGTAATCGCCGCCGGGCAGCACGCGCACACCCCGGCGCATCAGCTCGGGCACCAGCGCGCGCTGAAGCGCGAGGATCTTGTGGCCACGCTGGATGAGAGCCTCGGGCAGGTTGAGCGACGGATCGGCATGGATCGCGCCATGGGCCAAGCCCACCGCCGGCGCGACGAAAATCTCCGACTTCTTCGCTTCCAGCATGTCGAGCGCTTCGGCATCGGCGTAGCTGCAATGGTAGAGCACGCGGAAACCGTATTTGAGGCCGAGCTTCACCGCCGCGGCGGCCTGAGCATGACAGGCGAGCCAGATGTCCTGTTTCTTCGCTTCATCACCGGCAGCCGCGACCTCGTCCTCGTCATAGGCTAGCTCTTGCGAGCCGTTGGGCGTGAAATTGTCGTCGCCCGACAGCAGCAGCTTCACGGAATCGAGGCCGAGTTCGGCGCAGCTCTTGATGTAGGTGCGCATCGCCGATGCGCCGCGTCCATGGCCCTCGTCGTGGGTCTGCGGGATGCCGAAGACCTGGCCCGGCGCGCGCTCGATCGACGAGGCTTTGAGCCGCGGCCCCGGCAGCCAGCCGCCATCGATCTCGTCGCGCAGCGCGATCTCGAACCGCGTGCCGAGCGAGCCGGCGGAATAGGCGCTGGTGAAGCCATGATCCAGCGTGATCCGCGCGTTGCGCGCGGTGATCAGCAGGTGCTCTTCCGGGGGAATGGTCCGGTCGAGGATGATGCGATCATAGGCGCAGGGCCAGGAGAGATGCGCATGCGCCTCGACCATGCCCGGCATCAGCACCGCGCCGCCGCCATCGACCACCGTTGCACCGTCGCGATTGAGCCGCGCCGGCGCCGGGGCCACCGCGGCGATGCGCTGGCCTTCGACCCGCGCCTCGCCCGGAAAAGGCGTCGTGCCGGTGCCGTCGAAAATCCGGATATTCGTGAACAGGATTGGGGCTGCCATGCTGCCTCCCGTCGTAAGACCTGCGGAGCATAGCGCCAAACGGCGCGTTAACCGAGCCGCGACAACCGGTCCCATAACCGGGGCTGGCAGCACGGATCATTAGGACTATAATTGTGGCGCCGGTTCGGGGATGCCGGTTGGAGTCGCTTAAGCGATGGATTACGAAGGTTTTTTCAAGACGAAGCTCGATGCGCTCAGAGCCGAAGGCCGTTACCGGGTCTTCGCCGATCTCGAACGCAAAGCGGGCGCTTTTCCGCGGGCGCATGACCACGCGGCCAATCGCGAAATCACCGTTTGGTGCTCCAACGACTATATCGGCATGGGTCAGCATCCCGACGTTCGCGCGGCGATGCACGACGCGATCGAGAAAGCCGGCGCCGGCGCTGGCGGCACGCGCAATATCTCGGGCACGACCCATTACCATGTGATGCTCGAGCAAGAGCTCTCATCGCTGCATAACAAGCCGGCGGCATTGGTCTTCACCTCGGGCTATGTCGCGAATGAAGCGGCGCTCGCCACGCTAGCGAGCCAGATGCCGAATTGCGTCGTGCTGTCCGACGCGCTCAACCACGCCTCGATGATCCAAGGCATCCGCCATGGACGCACCGAGAAGCAGATATTCAATCACAACGACCCGGTCGATCTCGCCAAGCGCCTCGCCGCGATCGATCCGAACCGGCCGAAGCTGGTCGCTTTCGAATCCGTCTATTCGATGGATGGCGATATCGCGCCGATCGGCGAGCTCTGCGATGTCGCGCATCGCTACGGCGCCCTCACCTATCTCGACGAGGTGCATGCGGTTGGACTTTACGGCGCGACCGGTGCCGGCATCGCCGAGCGCGACGGCGTCGCTGACAAGGTCGACATCATTCAGGGCACGCTGGCTAAGGCTTTCGGCCTGATCGGCGGCTATGTCGCGACCTCGACCAACATCGTCGATTTCATTCGCAGCCACGCGCCTGGCTTCATCTTCACCACCTCGCTGCCGCCGGCGATCTGCGCCGGCGCGGTCGCCAGCATCCGCCATGTGAAAGGCGCGAGCGATTTGCGCGTGCGGCATCAGGAGCGCGCGGCGACGCTGATGCGCAAGCTGAAAGAGGCGAACCTGCCGGTCATGCCGTCGCAAAGCCATATCGTGCCGGTTCTGGTCGGCGATGCGCGGCTCTGCAAAGAGGCCAGCGACGAGCTGATGGATCGCCACGCGATCTATGTGCAGCCGATCAACTTCCCGACCGTGCCGTATGGCACCGAGCGGCTGCGCCTGACGCCGACGCCGCAACATTCCGACGCCGACATCGACCGGCTCGTCGCCGCGCTCAGCGATGTATGGTCGCGGCTGCCGATCCGCCGCGTCGCTTAAAGCCGCTTACTCGCCTTCCCAGTAATCGAGGCTCGCGCCGGTGCGCGCGAGGAAACGTGTGAGCTGCGGCTTGCCGTCCGGCCCCGCGAATTCGCCGTAGACACCGGTCTTGTTGGAATCGGGATAATCGACGACTTCCGGCGAAAGCCGCGTGCTGATCGAAAGATATTTCAGCTCCGCGCTGGCCGAGGTATTGCGAAGTTGATGCGCCGTCTCGGGGCCGCCCGGCGGACAGGCGATCACATCGCCGCGCTTCACCGCGTGGCGCTCGGCCCCGACGATCAGCTCGCCCTCGCCTTCGATGATGAAGAACATCTCCTCGTTGACGCGGTGGCTGTGGCGCGGAAAAGCACGCTTGCCCGGCGGCACGACCGTGAGGTTGTAGCCGAGCTTTTGCGCGCCGATCTTGGTCGAAATGGTGCCGAGCCGCGCCTCGTAACTCTGATCGGGCCGCGTCGCGCCCAGCGCCTGGCCGCTATGGCCGACCTCGCGGAATTCGGTGACATCGGCGATGTTGAAGATCGGACGGGTCATCATGTGCCTCGCTTAGAACAGGTGCTGACCGCCAGTGATGAAAATCTCCGTGCCGGTCACGTAAGACGAGTCCGGCGAGCACAGATAAAAGATCGTCGACGCGACTTCGTCCGGCTTGCCCAGCCGGCGCTGCGGGATGCGTGGAATCAGCGTCTCGGTCTCGGGCGACAGCATTGCCGTCTCGATCTCGCCAGGCGCAACCGCATTGACGCGGATGCCGCGCTGCGCGAGTTCTGCCGCCATCTCACGCGTCAGATCGGAGAGCGCGGCTTTCGAGGTCGAATAGGCCGAGCCGGCGAAAGGATGCACGGCGTGACCCGCGATCGAGGTGACGTTGACGATCGAGCCCTTGGCACGCGTCAGCGGCTCGATCAGCCCGCGCACGAGACGCAGCGGCGTGAAGAAATTGAGCTGGAAGACCTCGTGCCAATCGGCGACATCGCCGTTGAGCACACCGAGCCGTTCATGCGTTGGCGCCTTCAGCGAGACACCCGCATTGTTGACGAGCGCGTCGAGCCCGCCGGTGCCGAGCAGTTCGCTCACTTCGGCGAGGAAACGATCGACCTGCTTCACATCGGCAAGATCGGCGGGGATGTGATGCGTCCAGTTCGGATCGCGCTTGCATTCGGCCGGCACCGCCTCGCGCGAGGTGGTAATGATCTGCCAGCCGGCATCGGAAAAGCGCTGCACCGTCGCATGGCCGATGCCGCGGCTGGCACCGGTCAGAAGCAAAGTCTTGCGCTCACTGCTCGATAACTGGGTCATGGGAACAGCCTTTCGGTGCGCCACCCCTCGCCGTTATCGCCGTCGCGGCGATAGACGAAGCGGTCATGGAGACGAAACGGACGATCCTCCCAGAACTCGAAATAATGGGGCACGATCCGGTAGCCTGTCCAATAGGGTGGGCGCGGTACCGGCACCCCGGCAAAACGGCCGTCGGCTTCGCGATCGAGCTTCTCGAGCTCGGTGCGCTCGCCATAAGGCCGCGATTGCGCCGAGGCCCAGGCGCCGGTCTGCGCGCCACGCGGCCGCGACGCGAAATAGGCATCCGCCTCGGCGGCCGTGACGAATTCCGCGCGGCCCTCGATGCGGATCTGACGCAGCAGCGATTTCCAGTGAAAACACAGCGCGACGCGGGGATTGGCGGCGATTTCCTCGCCTTTACGGCTATCAATGTTCGTGTAGAAGACGAAGCCGCGTTGGTCGTAATCCTTAAGAAGCACGAGCCGCGAAGATGGGACACCATCGGACGTTGCCGTCGCGACATTCATCGCCTCCGGCAGGGTCGGCTCTTTCGCTTTGGCTTCGGCGAACCAACGGGCGAAATGCTCGAACGGCGCATCAGCGGGCACAACGCTCATCTCGCCGGAGGATAATGGGTACACCGCGACGATTCAAACCTTCGGCCGTTGCTGCAACGCTGTGTTCAAGGCAAAATGTGACAAATGCGAGACCCTTATACTGTGCTCGGCGTCGGGCGCGGCGCCACCGATGACGAGATCAAACGCGCTTATCGCAAGCTCGCGAAAAAGCTGCACCCCGATCTCAATCCCGGCAAGAAAGCGATCGAGGCCCAGTTCAAGGAGGTCACCGCCGCTTACGATTTCCTGACCGATACGCAAAAACGCGCACGCTACGATCGCGGCGAGATCGGGCCCGACGGCGCCGAAAAGATGCGCTTCCGTCATCCGGGCGGCGGCGACCCCTTTGCCGGTGCCGGTCCGTTCGGCGGCGGCTTCGCCGGCGCCGGTCCCCGCGGGCGCGCACACGCCGGCGCCACTGCCGGTCCCGGGGCGGCGGGCGGTGGCGGCTTCGGCGCCGGGTTCGACGACATCATCTCGGACTTCCTCGGCCGCAACCGCAAGAACGCCGCTGCCGCCGATCCGCCGGCGCAGAAGATCAAGGTCGGCTTCCTCGAAGCGGCACGCGGCGGCAAGCACCGGGTGACCTTCTCCGATGGGCGCAATATCGAAATCTCCATCCCCGCCGGGATCGAGGCCGGCCAGAAGCTGCGCCTCAAGGACGCGAAAGCCGGCGAGATCTATCTCGAGATCGAGATCGAGCCGCACCCGCTATTCACCCGCAAAGATAAAGACATCCATGTCGATGTCCCCGTGACGCTGGTCGAGGCCGTGCTTGGCGCGACCATCACCGTGCCGACGATCCACGGCGCGGTAGCCCTTAAGGTGCCGCGCGGCTCCAACAGCGGGGCGACGATGCGCCTCAAGGGCAAGGGC
The DNA here is from genome assembly GCA_963740675.1 of uncultured Alphaproteobacteria bacterium. Lineage (GTDB taxonomy): Bacteria > Pseudomonadota > Alphaproteobacteria > ATCC43930 > CGMCC-115725 > CAIKMD01. The sequence goes on along the minus strand of CAVUFS010000013.1, from coordinate 16,022 downwards.
ATCACGGCCAACGGCATCAGCGGCGACCAGTTGGTGAAGTTGCGCGTCACCCTCCCCGATCCGCCGGACCCTGAATTGGTTAAATTCCTCGAGCGCTGGTCCCAGGGCCACGCCTATGAGGTCCGTGGCAAAATGGGGACCGAGTAGCCCCTCGGCGCCTCGACTTTCGCGTCAAGGGCTGTCCACATCGCCGAGTATGTCGCGCGAGGCGGAAGCCGCGGGCGATAGGGCCTGACCGGCAAAGAGACGCAATTCGATCGCCGGTGGCCGCGGCAAGCACAATGCGCGCCGCACATCGCGTACTCCCGACGTGCCGAGGCCCGAACGCAGCGCGGCCCGCATACCAGGTAAGCTGGGTATCGTAAGCGCCGGCCGCCAGGGCGACCGTTTTCCCGTCTCTCGAGCGCGGTCCAACGGAAGAGACACAGATGATCGAAGAGCATGAGCGGGATTGGCCTATCCCCGGCTCTTCTATATAATTTTATGTAATTGCGTCGCGCTAGACGTCCGCCGCAGCTACGCTTTAGACTGCATCAGACCAGAGCGGGGCCGTCTTGAGCGGCACCGCCGCCGAGACCACTGGGGAGCCGCCGCCATGACATCAATGCCAGATTCCGAGATTCTGAGCCGGGTCGGTCCGGGCACGCCGATGGGCAATCTGATGCGCCATTACTGGCTGCCGGCGCTCAAATCGTGCGAACTCGTCGCCGATGGCGACCCCGTGCGCTTCATGCTGCTCGGCGAGAAGCTACTTGCTTTCCGCGACACCGCCGGCCGCGTCGGCGTCATGGATCATCGCTGCCCGCATCGCTGCGCCTCCCTCTTCCTTGGCCGCAATGAGGAAGGCGGGATTCGCTGCGTCTATCACGGTTGGAAATACGACGTCGACGGCAATTGCGTCGATCAGCCGAACCTGCCACCAACCAAGCAATTCCTCGATCGCGTGCATGCCAAGGCCTACAAGGCGCGCGAGCGCAACGGCATCGTCTATGTCTATATGGGCAATGCCGCGCAAGTTCCGGACCTGCCGGATATCGCGGCAACGCACATCCCCGCGGAAGATGCCGAGATCACCTTCATCGTGCGCAACTGCAACTGGCTGCAGGGCATGGAAGGCGATATCGACACCTCGCATCTGAACTTCCTGCATTTCGGCTCGATGGGGCCGAGCAATTTCGGGCCGACCGATCAGAACCGCTTCGGCGCGCTGCATCGCGATCCCGATTACATGACCGACAACACCGAGCTCGGCACGATCTATGGCGCCTATCGCCCGGCCGATGAGGGCAACACCTATTGGCGCGTCGCGCATTTCATGTTCCCGTGCTGGACGCTCGCTCCCTTCATCCCGTTCGAGCATTACCGCATCGCGCGCGCCTGGGTGCCGCTCGACGACACGCACATGATGTTCATCATGATCGGCCCGAAAGAGGGCAACGGCTCGACGCGGGACCAGATCGAGATGCAACCGAATTCGACCGATTGGCTCGGCCGCTGGCGCTCGGTGCAGCATCAGGGGAACGACTATCTCATCGATCGCGCCCTCCAGCGTAAAACGAGCTTCACCGGTATCGAGCACATCCATATCCAGGATCAGGCCGTCACCGAGAGCATGGGTGACATCTCCGACCATAGCTTCGAGAACCTCGCGATCAGCGACCGCATGATCGCGGTGACGCGACGCCGCATCCTGCAGGCCGCAAAGGATCTCGCCGAAAAAGGCACGATCCCGCCGGGCTCGACGACGCCCGACGCTTACGGTCGCGAGCGCGGCGGCTTTTTCACCGCGCCGACGTCGCGCGCCTGGCCCGAAGTCTATCACCACCAACTCGCCACGGTGCGCAACCGGGGCACGACCGAAGCAGCCGAATAATCAGAAAACACTGACAACGGATCGGTTCAGGGAGAATTGCCATGAGACATGCTTTTGCGGCGGCGGTAACGCTCGCCTCGGTGACGCTTGCAGGCACGACTGCTTTCGCCGCCGGCAAATACGATCAAGGCGCGACCGATACCACGATCAAGATCGGCAACACCTTCCCCTATTCCGGCCCCGTCTCGGTCACCGCGCCGCAGGTGCGGCAGATGAAGGCCTATTTCGACTTCGTCAACGACCAGAAGGGCGGCATCAACGGACGCAAGATCGATTTCGTCAGCCTCGATGACGGCTATCAGCCGCCAAAGACGGTCGAGCTGACGCGTCGCTTAGTCGAACAAGACAAAGTTCTGCTGATGTTCGGATCGGAAGGCACGCCGACACAGGTTGCGGTCCAGCCCTATCTCAACAGCCGCAAAATCCCGCAGCTCTTCGTGCTGACGGGCTCGAACAGCCTGATCGATCCGAAGAAATACCCGTACACGATCGCGACAGGATCGAGCTACGGCTTCGAAGGCGACGTCTGGGCAAAATACATCCTCGCCGAAAAGCCGAACGCCAAGATAGGCATCTTCTATCAGGATGACGATTTCGGCAGCGATCACATCGCCGGCTTCATGGCCGCGCTCGGCGAGAAGAACAAAGGCATGGTTGTCGCCAAGGCGAGCTATGCCGTGACCGACCCGACCGTCACCTCGCAGATCATCTCGCTGAAGAGCGCCGGCGCCGACACTTTCGTGCTGTTCGCCCAAAGCCGCGCGGCGGCGCAGGCGATCTCAGTCGCGCGCGATCAGGCCGGCCCCGACGCGATGATCTTCGTGCCCTATGTCGCGAGCGCCAAGAGCGTGCTCGGCGCCGTCGGCGATGAGAAACTGAAAGGCGTGCTCTCGACGGATACGGTCAAGGACACGACCGATCCGGCCTGGGAGAACGATCAGGGTGTCAAGGACTACATCGCACTGATCAACAAATATGTGCCCGAATCCGATCGCGTCACCGACCGCACGACCGCCGGTGGCTATATGGCGGCGCAGGCGATGGAAGACGTGTTGCGCCGCGCCGGGGACGATCTCACCCGCGCCAACATCATGAAGATAGCGTCGCATATCGATAATTGGACCTACCCGCTCTATCTGCCGGGCATCGCCCTCAACACCTCGCCCGACAACCTTTTCCCGATGCGCGTCACCCAAATGAAACGCTACAACGGTACGCGTTGGGAAATGATCGGGAAGCCGATCTCCGAATAGCCGAGGAATACCGCCGCCGCGCGCTTTCGCGCGGCGGCCCCCGCCTTCCCGCGCCACCGCCTTCCGTGTAGGATGTGCGGACAGGTTCACTTTCACATAGCGATGGGTGTATGACCGAAATTAAGCCCCTCATGACGGGCAAGCGGGGCCTCATTATGGGCGTCGCCAACGACCGCTCGATCGCCTGGGCGATCGCGCAAGCCGTTCATGCACAGGGGGCCGAACTCGCCTTCACCTATCAGGGCGATGCTTTCGGCAAACGTGTGAAACCGCTCGCCGAAAGCGTCGGCAGCGATATCGTGCTCGATTGCGATGTGACGAACGAGGCGAGCCTCGATACGGCCTTCGCGGCGCTGAAAGAGCGCTGGGGCAAGCTCGACTTCCTGGTTCACGCGATCGCCTTCTCCGATCCGAGCGAGCTCAAGGGCAAATATGTCGACACCACGCGCGCAAATTTCTTGCGCAGCATGGATATCTCCTGCTTCTCCTTCACCGACGCGGTGCGGCGCGCTTCGCCGCTGATGACCGAAGGCGGCAGCGCCGTGACCTTGAGCTATTTTGGCGCCGAGCGCGTGATGCCGCATTACAATGTGATGGGCGTGTGCAAAGCCGCGCTCGAGGCGAGCGTGCGCTATCTGTCCGTCGATGTCGGTGGCCAGGGCATTCGCGTCAACGCGATCTCCGCCGGGCCGATCAAGACGCTCGCCGCATCCGGCATCGGCGATTTCCGCTACATCCTCAAATGGAATCAGTACAACTCACCGCTGAAGCGCAATGTCGGGCTTGAAGAAGTCGGCGGCGCCGGGCTGTACCTGCTGAGCCATCTGAGCAGCGGCGTCACCGGCGAGGTGCATCACGTCGATTGCGGTTATCACGTGGTCGGCATGAAGGCCGTCGACGCCCCCGACATTTCCGTCGTCTAAGGCATCGCCGTGGCCGGCAATAGCTTCGGCACGATTTTCCGCTACACGAGCTGGGGCGAGAGCCACGGGCCGGCGATCGGCTGCGTTGTCGACGGCGTGCCGCCGCTGATCTCGCTGAGCGAGCCGGACATCCAGCAATATCTCGACAAGCGCCGGCCGGGGCAAAACCGTTTTACAACGCAAAGGCAAGAGTCGGACACGGTCAAAATCCTCTCGGGCGTTTTCGAGGGCAAGACAACGGGCACGTCGATCGGTCTCTTGATCGAGAACGAGGATCAGCGCTCGCGCGATTACGAAGCGATCAAGGACAGTTTCCGCCCCGGCCACGCCGATTACACCTATTGGGCCAAATACGGCATCCGCGATTATCGCGGCGGCGGCCGGTCCTCGGCGCGCGAGACGGCGATGCGTGTCGCTGCCGGCGCGATCGGGCGCAAGATCCTCGGCGACGGCATCCGCATCCGCGGCGCGCTCGTACAGATGGGGCCACATAAGATCGATCGCGCGAAATGGGATTGGGACGCGACCCTCGACAATCCCTTCTGGTGCCCCGATCGCCAGATGGCGCAGCAATGGGAAGGCTTTCTCGACGGCGTACGCAAATCCGGCGATTCCGTCGGCGCCGTGATCGAGGTCGTCGCCGAAGGCGTGCCCGCAGGCTGGGGCGATCCGATCTACGGCAAGCTCGATGCGGATCTCGCCAGCGCGATGATGGGCATCAACGCCGTGAAAGCGGTCGAGATCGGCGCCGGCCTCGCCGCTGCCGCGCTCACCGGCTCCGAGAATGCGGACGAGATGCGTATGAAGGACGGCAAGATCGAGTTCCTCTCTAACAATGCCGGCGGCATTTTGGGCGGCATCTCGACCGGGCAGGACGTGATTGTGCGTTTCGCGGTGAAGCCGACAAGCTCGATCCTGTTGCCGAAGAAAAGCGTCGATACGCATGGCAAGGAGATCGAGGTCCAGACAAAGGGCCGGCACGATCCCTGTGTCGGCATCCGCGCGGTGCCGGTGGGCGAAGCGATGATGGCGGCGGTCCTCGCCGACCACATGCTGCGCCACCGCGCGCAATGCGGCTGAGCCGATGCGGACGCTCTGGCGCATCATCGTCAGCTTCTTCGCGATCCTCGGCGCGATCATCTTTCTCGGTATCGTCGGCAGCATCGCCGTTTTCACCATCGCCCAATCGCGTGCCCCACATGTCGGCGACGGCACAATCCTCACCCTCGATTTGACGCAAGCCCTGCCCGACCAGCCGCCCGATAGCGGCGTCGAGCGACTGCTCTATCCCAATCGCCTGACGCTGATCGAAGCACTGCAGACGATCGAGCGCGCGAGCAATGATTCGCGCGTCACCGGCCTCGTCGCGCGTATTGGCGACAGCAATATGGGCCTCGCCGAGGTTCAAGAACTGCGCGACGCGATCGCCATCTTCCGCGCCAAGGGCAAGCGCGCCGTCGCCTATAGCGACACCTTCGGCGAGCTCGGCTCGGGCACGCATAGCTATTACCTCGCCGCCGCGTTCAACGAGATCTGGCTGCAGCCGATGGGCACGCTCGGCCTCGTCGGTTTGCGCATCGAGATGCCTTATCTGCGCGGCACGCTCGACATGCTCGGCATCACGCCCAGCGTCGAGCATCGCAAAGAATATAAAGACGCGGCGAATATGTTCACCGAAAAGCAGATGACCGAGCCCGAGCGCGAGGAATTGCAAGCGCTGCTCGATTCGATCAACGCGCAGATGGTGGCTGACATCACCAAGGACCGGAAGATCGATCCGCCGACGCTCAAGGATTTGATCGACCACGCGCCGCTGCTGACAGACGAGGCAATGAAGGCGCATCTCGTCGATCATGTCGGCTACCGGACCGATGCGGTCACTTCTTTCGGGGCCGCGCCGAGGCTCTTATCGCTCGAGAATTATCGCGACCAGGTCGGCGAAGCACATGAGAGCGGCCCGACGATCGCGCTGATCTATGCGACCGGAATGCTGGCACGCGGCGGCGGTGGTGGCGGCAACGCGCTGACCGGGAGCGAGTCCGGCACCGATAGATTGGTGCGCGCTTTCCGGCTGGCGCAGGAAGACAAGAACGTGCGCGCCATTCTCTTCCGTGTCGATAGTCCGGGCGGCTCGGCCACAGCCGCCGAGACGATCTGGGCCGCGGTGCATCGCGCGCATGAAGCCGGCAAGCCGGTGATCGTCAGCATGGGCGATGTCGCCGGCTCGGGCGGCTATTACATCGCCGCGCCGGCCGACAAGATCGTCGCCGAGCCAGCGACCCTGACCGGTTCGATCGGCGTCGTCGCGGGCAAGCCGGTGATCAGTGGGTTGATGCAAAAGCTCGGCGCCAATTCCGACGCGCTGCAGACCGGCGCCAATGCCGGCATGTTCAGCCTGTTCCAGGATTTCTCTCCGGGCGAGCACGAGCGGCTCAACGCAGTGATCGACGACATCTATAACGGCTTCAAGCATCGCGTCGCCGAAGGCCGCAAGCTCGACGATGCCGCGGTTGAGGCCGTCGCCAAAGGCCGCGTGTGGAGCGGCAGCGATGCGCTGAAGAACAAGCTGGTCGACACGCTCGGCGGCTTCCGTACTGCGCTCGACATCGCCAAGCAGAGCGCCGGCATCGCCGCGAACCAGGATGTGACGCTGAAACTCTATCCGCCGGCGAAGACCGGTATCGATGCGATCGTCTCGCGCTTCACCGGCAATAGCGACGATGATGATGCCGACGCGTTGCTGCCGCTGCGCTGGTTGGCACTGGCGCGCGTCGCGATGCAGCGCGCCGAACTCGCCCTCGCCCCGCCCGGCGCGCTCACTATGCCGCCGCTCGAGACGCACTGAGGTGCGCGCGATCACACATCCGGGGGCGGAGACTTCTTGTCCGGCGAGACTGGACTCATGAGGCCGACCGCAATTCCGTCCGGATCTTCGATAACCGCATAGCGCGCGCCCCAGATCGCGTCGTACGGCTCCTGTAAGCCGCGATAGCCGGCACCGGTCATGTCGCGGAACACATCATCGACAGCCTCGCGCGTCGGCACATGAAATCCGACGACGATGCGACCCTTTAGATCGGCGCGGCCCTTCCAGCCGCGGTTCCAATGTTGAGAGAAGGCAGCAGAGTCGAGATCGAGGTCGACCGCTTGGCCTGCCGACGGATCAGAGGCGCTCGCGTGATGCGCGCCCGTTTGCGTGCGCCAAACCGCTTCATCAGGAATCTCAACACCAAGCCGGCGGTAGAACGCCATCGACGCATCGAGATCGCCGCAAACGAGATTAATCTGACTGAGGATCGGCTTGCTTATGCGAGCCTCCTTATCCACCCGCTGCGTGACGCAGCGCAACGCGTGTTAGCAACCTCGTCATTGCGAGCGAAGCGAAGCAATCCAGCAGCCTCGCATGTGGCTCTGGATTGCTTCGCTTCGCTCGCATTGACGGTTGGGGGCGTTTACCGCTTCTCCGGCGGCACGAACGCGACGCAGTCGCGGAAATCGTTCTCGTAATGGAAGCTCTCGCCGCCACGGCCGCGCGCCCAGATATTGTCGTCCTGGCGTTTGGTGATGGTGAGCCGCTCATAAGCGTGCTTCTTCCCGGTCTCGTAATCGAACACCATGCCCGGCTCGATCGGCCCTTCGTAGCGGCCGCTGAGCGGGACCGGTATCGGCTTCGGCTTGATGATCGGCTTGTCGGCAACGAACACTACGACTTTGCGGAAATCTTCCTCGTCGTGATAGGTCTCGCCGCTCCGGCCATAGGCCCAGATGTGTTTCCCTTGCAACTTTGTGATGGTGAGACGCTCGTAAGCGTTCTTTTTGCCGGGTTCGAAATCGAACACCATGCCGAGCGCGATCGGACCACTATAGGGTGTGAGTTGCGGCGGGTTTTCAGCCATCGTTGCCTCCAGCTATCTTGCTTGATACTAGTCCCAACGAAATTGGCGCGCTATGGGCGCCCGCAACCCGGGGGAAACGGATGAGCAGTGGTGTGGCAAATGTCGATGTTGCCGAGTTAGTGGCAAATGCCAAGTTGGGCAGGCAACATATCGCGATCCTGCTGCTCAGCGCCTTGATGCTGTTCATCGACGGTTTCGACATGAGCACCGCGGGCGTCGCGGCGCCGTCGTTACTCAAAGCCTTCCATGGCGAGAAAGCCGCGATGGGCACGATCTTCGGCGCCAGCTATGCGGGCATTCTCGTTGGCTGCTGGATCTTCGGCTATGTCGGCGACCGCTGGGGCCGTAAGGCCGGCTCGATCTGGTCGTGTATCGTTTACGGCTTGCCCTCGCTGCTGATCACCCAGGCGACATCGCTCGATCATATCCTCTATTTGCGCTTCCTGGTCGGTATCGGGCTTGGCGGCGTGATGCCGACGACGCTGGCGCTGCTCGCCGAATCGGCGCCGAAAAATTACCGCGCGAGCTTTGCGATGCTCGCGCTGTTCGGATTCCCGCTTGGCGGCGCGATGGTGGGCCAAGTCGGCGCACATCTCATTCCGAGCTTTGGCTGGCAGATCGTCTTCTATGTTGCCGGTATCGGTGGGCTGGTGTTGAGTGCCGCACTGATTTTCATCCTGCCGGAATCGCTGCAATTCCTCGCCTTGCATAAGCCGGAATCCGCCGAGTTGCGGCGCCGCGCGCAGCGCTTCGCGCCGAACCGTGTCTTCGCACCGGAGACGCGGTTTACGGTGCAGCGCGAGGAGAAGCCCAAGGGGCTAATGGTCGTCGAACTCTTCAGGGGCAAGCAACGTCTCGCGACGGTGCTGCTCTGGACCGCTTATTTTGTCGAAGGCCTCACCTACATCACCCTCGCCAATTGGATGGCGGTGGTGCTGCAGGATGTCGGCCTCTCGTCATATGACGCGCTCACCACCGTCTCTTATGCAAATGCTGGTGGCATCTTCGTCGCGATCTGCCTGATGCGGCCGCTCGACAAGATCGGCCCGATGGCGAGCGTCGTTTCGGCGATCGTCGCCATCGCGGCGATCATCACCCTCGGCACGCCCGGCGTGCCGCAGCTTGCGATCATGGCCGCGGCGATCATCGCGCATTCCTTCTGCTCGGGCACGCATACCTCGCTCAACGGCACGGTCGCGCTGTTCTATCCGACGCGCATGCGCAGCAACGGCATCGGCTGGGCCTCTGCACTCGGCCGTGTGTCGTCGATCATCGGGCCGATCATCGTCGGCAACCTCTTCTCGGCGCATATCCCGCTGCAATGGGTGCTGTACGGGCTGACGCTGCCCTATGTCGTGTTGATCGGCACGTCGATCCTGCTCGGCCGGCTCTACGTGAAGAGCTACAGCCAGCCCGCGACGACCGGCCCGGCAACGCTTAATCCCGCGCCCGCCGCCGAATAGGCCGCCCATCGCGCAGAAAACGCGCGCAACAAAAAAGCCGGGCTCGCGCCCGGCTTTTTCTTTCTCCGAGGGAAAGGCCGATCAGGCCTTTTCCAGCTCCTTGACCCGCTGCTCGTCCTTGAGCGCGACGTTCTTGCCGTCGCCCTTCACCTGCGAGGTCGAGATATCGAACTTGTTGCCATCGGCGTCCTTCACCGCGTCCTCGACATAGGGGCGACCGGGCGGCGGCGTCATCAGCTTGTGGCCGCGCGCCTTAAGGCGGTTGTAGACATGATCCTTCTCGTCGGCATCGATAGTCACGCCGAAATGATGCAGCCCTTGCGGCGCCAGCTCATTGTTGCGGCGCGGCAGCAGCGCGATGTCCATATAGCCGTCGGTCATCCAGACCGCGCCCTGGTTGCTCTTGCCGTTGACCTTCATGCCGAAGACGTCGGCATAGAATTCGGCGAGGTTGGCCGGATCATCCGAAAAGATCGCGATGTGACGAATACGGGCCATTAAGGCGCTCCATCCCTAGGTTTCCTGGGACGACGCTATTCCTCCGCCCGCCCGCCGTCAACGGCGGTGGGCATAGACGAGGAACTCGATATTCCCTTCCGGACCCCGGATTGGGCTTTCGACGATCCCGGCGACCTCCCAGCCGCGCCCGGTGAGCCAGGCCGCGATTCGCGCGCAGACCTCCTGATGGAGCGCCGGATCGCGCACCACCCCGCCCTTGCCGACCCGATCCGGCCCGACCTCGAATTGCGGCTTGATCAGCGCAACAAGCCACGCGTCTGGCTTGGCCAAGCCCAGCGCCGCCGGCAGTACTGTCTCGAGACCGATGAAGCTGGCATCGCAAACGACGATGTCGGGCGGCTCGGGCACCTGCTCGGCGGTGAGATAGCGCGCATTGGCGCGCTCCAGCACGACGACGCGCGGATCCTGGCGTAGCTTCCATGCCAGTTGGCCATGACCAACATCGACGGCATAGACCCGCACCGCGCCTTTCTGCAGCAGCACATCGGTGAAGCCGCCGGTCGACGCGCCGACATCGAGCGCAACGAAACCAGCGACATCGATAGCGAAGTGCTCAAGCGCATGCGCGAGCTTGATGCCGCCGCGCGAGACCCAGGGATGATCGCGCGTTTTGACTTCGAGCGGCGTGTCCTCGGCATAGGCGGTGCCGGCCTTGTCGAGTTTCCGGTCGCCGCTGAAGACCGCGCCGGCAAGGATCAGCGCCTGCGCCTTGGCGCGCGTTTCCACCAGGCCGCGCTCGACCAGCAACACATCCAGACGCTTCTTTTCGCTCGCCACGCCCGCTCCTGTTCGGATTCTAGCTTTAGCAAAGTTCGAGCGCCTATGCTGCGGCCAGTTCGGCGGAGGATTCTTGAGAGTTCAGTTGGTTGCGATCGTTGCTCTGTTGCTGCTCGGCATGATCGATGCCCGTTCCGAGACCTTCGATTGTCAGCATCCCGCGACATTGCTGGCGCGCCTGATCTGCAACGATGGGGCGCTGCGCGCTGCCGATGCGGAGGAAAACGGGCTTTACGATACGGCGCTCACGGCCAGCCTCGATAAAGCCTCGCTGCGCGCGGAAGAAAGCGCATGGTTCGCTGCTCAAATCGTCCCCTACGATTGGTACGCGCAACATAAGATGCCGATCGCCAACGGCGAGGTTGTCGACGCCTATCACAAACGCGACGAGGCGCTGCGCCAAGAGACACAGGCCTGGCACAAGCTACGTCACGGCGTACCCGGCGCCACACTTGCCGCGTCATGCCTTGCATTGCCGACGGCGCCGAACAGCGGAACATGTACCGTTTCGGCGTTCGCTGCGATCGCGGGAACACCGTCGCTGCGCTATCAACTGCAAGCCTATTCGCAAGCCGCCCTAGAGAGCGCCGTCGTCATCTTTGCGGCCATTCCCGATCAGCCTGACGCATGGTTGCCGCTGGCCGTGCGGGTCAGCAAAGATGCGACGCTCGGCGCACCGGAAGCGACCGCGTCTCCTTTCGGGACATTACTGACGGTTGCGAGCAGCGGCAGAGACGGCTCGGCGCTCTACCGCCTGACACCGGACGCGCTTGAGGATATCGACGATCGCAGCTGGCTCGACACGCTGCATGCGCATCTGCCCGATGGCCTGACGCTATCGCCCGAGATAACCGCCGATTACGGCAAGATGCAGGCCGTCGCCACGACGACGCACAGCCAATCGAGCTGTTGCGCCGTCGGCAGCCGCGCCGTCATCGAGCTGGCGATCGAAGACGATCGCGTCATCGTCAGAGGCGTAACGTTCGGCGGGCCCGAAGGCCCGCCGACACAAAGCGCGAATTAGTTAGCTCACAAAACGACTGCCGCGTCAGGCGCGGACAGAACGCTCTGCGATCACGCGGCCCAGCGCACTGAGCGCGGTCTGGGTGATATGGCGGGCATTGAGCCCCGCCTGATCGTATTGCACCGCTGGCGAATCGTGCTCGATAAAGCAATCTGGCAGGACCATCGGCCGGACCTTCAGACCATTATCGAGCAAGCCAACGGTCGCAAGGTGATGCAGTACCTGGCTCGAGAAGCCGCCGATCGCATTCTCTTCGATGGTGATCAGCACCTCATGTTCGCGCGCGAGGCGCGCAATGAGCTGCGTGTCGAGCGGCTTGGCAAAGCGCGCATCGGCGACCGTGGTCGAAAGACCGTAACCGGCGAGCTCGTCCGCCGCTTTCAACGCTTCTTGCAGACGCGTGCCCAAGCTGAGGATCGCGATTGCGCTGCCTTCGCGCAGCACGCGACCCTTGCCGATCTCCAGAACGTCGCCACGCGCCGGCAGCGTCACGCCGGTGCCCTCGCCGCGCGGATAGCGGATCGCCGAAGGTGCATCATCGATTGCCGCGGCGGTCGCCACCATGTGCATCAGCTCGGCTTCGTCGGCCGCCGCCATGATCACAAAGCCCGGCAGGCAGCCGAGATAGGTCAGATCGAACGAGCCGGCGTGGGTCTGGCCATCGGCGCCCACGAGTCCCGCGCGATCCATCGCGAATCGGACGGGCAATTTCTGGATCGCGACGTCATGCACGACCTGGTCGTAGCCGCGTTGCAGGAACGTTGAGTATATCGCGGCGAAAGGCCGCATGCCTTCGCAAGCCAAGCCGGCTGCGAAAGTCACCGCATGCTGCTCCGCGATGCCGACATCGAAGCACCGAGTTCGGGAAGCGCTCGGCGAATTTGTCGAGGCCCGTACCCGACGGCATCGCCGCCGTGATCGCGACGATTCGGTTATCGCGTTCGGCTTCGGCGATAAGACCCTTCGCGAAGACGTTCTGGTAGTTCGGCGCGCCAGGCTTCGCCTTTACTTGCGTCCCGGTCGCGACATCGAACTTCACGACGCCATGATACTTGTCCGCCGCCTGCTCGGCGGGCGCATAGCCATGGCCCTTACGCGTGACGATATGGACCAGCACCGGGCCCCGCTCCTCGCTGTCGCGGAGGTTCTTGAGCACCGGCAGAAGATGGTCGAGGTTGTGACCATCGATCGGACCGACATAGTAGAAGCCGAGCTCTTCAAAGAGCGTGCCGCCGCCCGCCACCATGCCGCGAGCATATTCCTCGGCCCGGCCGAGCGCATTGGCCAGACCGCGCGGGAAGCGCCGCGCCATCGCCGCGCCAAGCTGGCGCAGGCTCATATAGGGCTTCGAGGACAGCAGCCGGCTGAGATAGGCGCTCATCGCGCCGACCGGCGGCGCGATCGACATATCGTTATCGTTGAGGATGACGATCAGCCGCGAATCCATTGATCCTGCATTATTCATGGCCTCATAGGCCATGCCGGCGCTCATCGCGCCGTCGCCGATCACCGCGATAACGTCGTTCTTCTCGCCCTTGAAATCGCGCGCCACGGCCATGCCGAGCCCCGCCGAGATCGAAGTCGAGCTGTGGGCCGCGCCGAACGGGTCGTATTCGCTTTCCGAGCGCTTGGTGAAGCCGGACAGCCCACCGCCTTGGCGCAACGTGCGAATCCGGTCGCGGCGGCCGGTCAGGATCTTGTGGGGATAGGCCTGATGGCCAACGTCCCAGATGACTTTGTCGGCCGGGGTATTGAAGACATAGTGGAGCGCCACCGTCAGCTCGACCACGCCGAGCCCGGCGCCGAGATGGCCGCCTGTCACCGAGACAGCATCGATCAGCTCCTGCCGGAGCTCCTCGGCAAGCTGCGGCAAATCGCTCTCCGACAACTTGCGGAGGTCGGCTGGAATCTTTACCTGATCGAGAAGCGGCGTGCGGTTGCTGATGCGATGGGCTTCGCCAGCTTCTGACGCCGGGGCCTCACGTTCTTGTGCCAACGAACGATCCTTTTTCGGCTGGGCTCCGCCAAATTTCCCGCTCAATGTTGCGGGGGGCGCGGATTGCTCACTAACCAATTAGCTTACCAATTTAGCACTGTGACGCAAGATTATAAGCGGCGCCGAAATTTCGCCACACTCGTTAAGAACTCGGCGCTGGCCGACCGAGTTCTTATTAGTATAATGCGTTGCAGCAAGAACCGTGCGGCGGGGGCCGCCTGCCCAAAAGAGAGGTTTTGAGATGCGGGTCGTCTTGGCCCAACCGAGAGGGTTTTGCGCCGGCGTCGAGCGCGCGATCGATATTGTCGAGCGCGCCATCGAGAAATACGGCCCCCCGATCTACGTCCGGCACGAAATTGTCCACAACCGACACGTGGTCGAGCGACTGCGTGCCAAGGGTGCGCTGTTCGTCGACGAGCTGGCGGAAATCCCGCCGGGCTCCGTCACCATTTTCAGCGCTCACGGCGTCGCCAGCGCCGTCGAGGACGAGGCTGAATCGCGCGACCTGCCGGTGATCGACGCCACCTGCCCGCTCGTCTCCAAGGTCCATAGCGAGGGCCAGCGCTACGCCAATCAAGGGCGCGAGATCGTCCTGATCGGCCATGCCGGCCATCCCGAGATCGAAGGCACGATGGGCCGCATCAACGGCAAGGTCTATCTGATCTCCAAGGCCGAGGAGGTCGCGAGCCTGACGGTCAGCGACCCAAACAAGCTCGCCTACATCACGCAGACGACGCTCAGCGTCGACGACACCAAGGCGGTGATCGACGCCCTGCGTGCGCGCTTCCCGACCATCGTCGGGCCCGACACCAAGGACATCTGCTACGCAACGCAGAACCGCCAGCGCGCCGTGAGCGACATGGCGAAGAAGGTCGACGTCGTATTGGTTGTCGGCGCTGCCAACAGCTCCAATTCGAACCGTCTCAAGGAAATCGCCGTCGAGCAAGGCGTGCCGGGTTATCTCATCGCCGACGCCAGTGCGCTCGATCCGGCGTGGCTCAAAGGCGCCAAATCGGTCGGCATCACCGCCGGTGCGTCGGCGCCGGAAGATCTGGTTCAGGCGGTGATCGATCGCCTCGCCAAGATCGAGCCAGTTGAGCTCGAGACCCTGCCTGGGATTATCGAAAACGTGCGCTTCCGGATGCCGGCGAAGCTCGCCGATCCGGTTGAATAGACTGCGCGCGGATTAGAAGAGGAAAAAACCGTGGCCGTTCCGTTACATCAAATGCTTCGCGTCGGTGCTTATGTGGCCAAGCAGCGCCTCATGGGTGTCGAGCGCTATCCGCTCGTGCTGATGCTGGAGCCGCTGTTCCGCTGCAACCTCGCCTGCGTCGGCTGCGGCAAGATCGATTATCCCGATCCCATCCTCAACCAGCGCCTGAGCGTCGAGCAATGCCTCGAGGCTGTCGACGAATGCGGCGCGCCTGTCGTCTCGATCGCGGGCGGCGAGCCCCTTCTCCATCGCGAGATCGAGGAAGTCGTCGAAGGCATCATCGCGCGCAAGAAATTCGTCTATCTCTGCACCAACGCGCTGCTGCTCGAGAAGAAGATCGATCGCTTCAAGCCGAACCCGTATTTCGTCTGGTCGATCCATCTCGATGGCGACAAGGAAATGCACGATCACGCCGTGTCACTGGACGGCACGTACGATCGCGCGGTCGCGGCGATCAAGCTGGCGAAGGAGCGCGGCTTCCGCTGCAACATCAACTGCACGCTGTTCGACGGTGCCGATCCGGAGCGCGTTGCGCGCTTCTTCGACACGGTGATGAACATGGGCCTCGACGGCATCACCGTCTCGCCCGGCTATGCCTATGAGCGCGCGCCCGACCAGGCGCACTTCCTCAACCGCAAGAAGACCAAAGAGCTCTTCCGCAACATCTTCCGCGCCAAGAACGGCACCAAGTGGGAGTTCTCGCAGTCGGGCCTGTTCCTCGACTTCCTCGCGGGCAACCAGAATTACGAATGCACCCCGTGGGGCAACCCGACGCGCACCTATTTCGGCTGGCAGAAGCCCTGCTATCTCGTCGGCGAAGGCTACACGAAGACCTTCAAAGAGCTGATGGAGACCACCGACTGGGACGCCTACGGCACCGGCAAGTACGAGAAGTGCGCCGACTGCATGGTCCATAGCGGCTACGAAGCGACGGCGGTGATGGATGCGACCAAGCATCCGCTCAAGGCGCTCGGCGTCGCGCTGCGCGGCGTGAAGACCGAAGGCGACATGGTCCCGGAAATCTCGCTCGATAAGCAGCGCCCTGCCGACTACGTCTTCTCGCGCCATGTCGAGAACGCGCTCGA
>CAVUFS010000012.1:0-149881 GCA_963740675.1 uncultured Alphaproteobacteria bacterium | reverse complement strand
TTCCGCCGGGGCGACTTCTTGCGGCCCGCGCGCTCGCCTTCTTTGCGGGCCACCAATAGTTTGGCGGCTTGCTGTGCTGCGGCCCGGTTCAGGTAATTGCCGCATTCGAAGCGCTGCCCGTCGAACGTCACGGCAAGTTCGAATTTTTGCGGACCGGCCTCGCGGATATCGATAGTAGCTTCCGCTGGATGGGCCATTGATGATTCCTGAATCTGCCGAAGAGAGAATCCTATTTGAGGTGTTATACGCCTTCTTGCCTGGGCTCCAAACTGCGCAGTGATTGCTCGATCTCACGCAGTAAGGATCGGCGGACATCGCGCATTTAGATGCCGAGCAGATAAATCGCAAGGAAGCTGCCGATCGAGCCGCCGCCGAGAGCGAGCCGATACCGACTGCCGCGGCGCGGCCTTGCAAAAAGCCGGTGTCGAAAGGCCAGTACAGCCCGCCTACGCGCGGACTTTCGCCGCGCAACTGACCGTTAACGCCGCCAAGCTGCAATAGCGCTCGGCGGCGGGATGAGGGCACGCGGAAGTGTCTTAGCCGAAGCGTGTCGACTTAAGCGTCGCTCGTCCGATTGACGATGAATGCCTCACCGCGTTTCAGGAAATCACCGACGATATCGGCGAAACGCTCCGGCTGATCGACATCGAGCGCATGCGCAGCGTCATAGAGATAGACGCTAAAGGCGTGCGGAATCTTCGATTTGAGGAGCCGAGCGCTCTCGACCGGGATGATGCCGTCCTTGGTGCCTTGGAGGATGAGGGTGAGGGCGGTGATCTTATCGAGCGCGCCCACAAGGTCTCGATCCATCGCCGTGCCGCCATTGTAGTGCTTCGCGGCCGCGCGGTTGGCAGCGCCGCGCGAGGGATCGTCGGGCTCGGCCGGCAGGTTTTCGGGATGAGCGTACATGCCGCGACGCAAGGCTGCCGGATCGTCGGGTAATCCGCCGACGCCCTCGGGGCGAAAGCCCGCCGCCGCGCAAAGCACCATCAGTGCCACCTTGTCGGGATGGCGCGCGGCGAGCCAGGCAGCGGCCCAGCCGCCGAAGGAATGGCCGATCACGTCGCAAGGCCGCTTGATTTCGGTATCGATGATTTCGGCACCCAGATCGGCGAGATCGGACATCGTGCGGATATTGTCGCGCCGGGACGTGCCGTCGAAGCCGGGCAAGATCGGGATATAGAACTTGAAGGACCGGGTCAGTGCCTCGAGCGCCGGCGAGAGGCGTACGCCGCCGGCGCTATGGAAAAACAGCACCGGCTCGCCCGTGCCGCCGACATAGCAGGGCAAGCTGCCCGAGCCGAGTTTCAGTTCCGTCTTGGTGAACGCCATTTTCTCTCTCCCGACCCGGCCTTAGAGATCACGCACATGCGGAGCGACGCGTTCGCCCCAGAGCTTCATCGAGTGCCGCACCACTTCGTCGGGCACATTGCCGATTTTCATGTTGATGTTCATGATGCCGTGGCCGAGCTCTTTCTTCATATGCTTGATCTGCTCGACGACCATTTCGGGCGTGCCGCAAAGCACGATGTTGCGATCGATGCGCTCCTCGATGGTGGCGGTCTTCAAGGTCGCGCGGCGCGAGGAGGCTTGCTCGAGGAAAGACTTGTCTTTGTAGTAACGAGTTTTCTGTTGAACGATACGCATCGCCGAGCGCGTGCCGCCGGCGAGTACGTCGAAGAAATATTTCGTGCCGGCGTCGAGATGGGCCTTTGCCTCCTCAAAGGTATCGGCAACGAGCGTGTGCGCGCCGATGAGGATGTCGTCGGCGGTCGGTTCCCAACCGTTGGCGCGCGCCGTCTGGCGATAAACCTCGATCGACCGCTTGGCCCCTTCGAGATCGGGCAATTGCACGACGCCCATGATCGCCCGGTGCTCGGCGGCGAATTTTGCCGATTCCGGAACTCGATGCGGACATCAACACGCGCGGATGTGGCTTCTGCACTGGGCGTGGCCAGATCGAGACCGCGCGGTATTTGTAATATTTACCCTCCCAGCCAAATGGTTCGGGCTCGGTCCACGCTTTGACGATGAGCTCGTACGCTTCGGCCAAGCGCTCCCAGGATTCATCGGGCGGGATGTTGTAGGCGACATATTCATGCGGGATGCCGCGCATGAATCCCGCGATGAGACGCCCACCCGAGAGCACGTCGAGCATCGCGTATTCCTCGGCGACGCGGATCGGATTGAGCAGCGGCACGAGATTGCCGCACATCGCGATGCCGGCCTTCTTGGTTCGGTTCGCGAGGATCGAGCCGATCAGGTTGCAATTCGACATGAGCCCGTAAGGGCTGAAATGATGCTCGTTGCAGCCGACCCAGTCGAAGCCGTTGTCTTCAGCCGAGGCTATGGTGTCGATGTAGCTGTTGTAGAGTTCGGTTGCCTTCTCGGGCACGAAGTCCTTGTTGGAAACCGGCCATTCCTGGCCGGACCCTTGCGCGAAGTACCACGGCATCAGATGGAAGAAATTGAACTTCATGCGGTGCTCCTCCCGACGGAATGACTGTTACCTGAGACCCATCAGTTTGCCGTAGACCGGCCCCAATTTTGGCAAGACGTCGACGTTGAAGTCATGCGGCACCGTCTTGACCTGCTTGCCCTCGGTCAGACGCTCGACCTCTGAGCCCGGCGTGGTCGCGAGCGAGAGCGCCGCGACCTCGGACAGTTTTTTCTGGCCGACTGGCGAAACCATCCAATAGCCGAAGAGCTTCGCCGTCGCCGGGTGCTTCGCGTCCTTCATCAGCCAGAACGCCCAAGGCGTCAGCACGACGGGATCGATCGGCGCCGCCTCAACCGGCGCGCCGCGGCGATGCTGCAAGAACGGCGTCACGCCGATGCCGAGTGCGAACTCACCGCCTAGGACGCGATTGCTGACATCAGGATAGGTCGGCAGAATCTTGAGGTCCTGCACCTCGACGAGATCCTTGATCAATTGCCGCGTCGGCTCATCGCCTAAGGCGTAGGAGATATAGACAAAGACATTCGGCGCGCGCGGCACGGCGATCTTGCCCTTCCAAGCCGGATTCTTCACGAGCGCCTCGTAAGATCGCGGCGCATCCGCCGCCGAGACGAGCTGCGTGTTGTAGGTGACGCCGGTCAGCATCGGATCATGCATATGGAGACCATGTGGTCCCCAGCGCAGCTTCTCATCGATCGACAGTGCCTTGAACCAATCGAAATCGGCGATGACATTGCCCTGCTCCAAGAGGACGCCGATCGCCGAGCCGGTCCAGAAGATATCGAGGCCGCTTTCGACGCCCATCTTCGCGCCCTGCACGATCTCGGCGGCTTTTTGGGGATGAAGGCCCGATATGAATTTGATGTCGAAGCTCGCGCCGTAGAACTCGCCCATCGCTTTGGACAAAGCCGCGGCCTGCGTCGGATCGATATCGGCGCCGTAGAGCACCGCCGTCGCACCCTCGGTCTTGGCCGGCGCCAGCAGCGCCTTGACGCCATCGGGAAGATTCGACGCTTGCGCGAGTGCCGGCGCATCGGGCCGGAGACAGAACGCCAGCATCAGGACGAGGCCGAGCGATGAGATTCTAAGGCGCGGGCAGGCGAGCATTCCTTCCTCCTTGTGCGGCTTCACCCGGTTGAAAAGGGTCGCCCGATGAGGCGCGCCGCCGCGGGACGCGCCAACGCACGGCTGTGTCGCGACGCGACGCCTTGGCGCGCACCGCGCCTGGCAGCGCCGCCTGAGCGGCAAAGCGCTGAACCGCCAAGACAAGCGCAACAAGAATCGCGACCATGATGAGGCCGACCGCCGAGGCGCCGCCGAGATTGCCATTGGTCTGAAGATCGAAGATCAGCGTCGCGACCAGCTTGAAGCGGCCGGTATCCATCATCAGCGGCAATGTCAACTCACGCGCGACCAACATCGCAACCATGACGCCGGCGTAAAGCAGCGCCGGCGCGACCAGTGGCAGGAAGACGCGACGGAAGGTGGTCAGCCGCGAAAGCCCGCTCGCATAAGCGGCCTCGTCGAGCTCGGCATGCATCTGCACACCTGTTGCGTTGACGGTGCGCGTGCAAAAAGCGAGTGTGCGCGTCGCCATCGCGATCATGATGAGCCAAAGCGAGCCATAGAGCGGCAGCCAGCGATTGACGGCAATGCCCATCATCTGAAACGCGACAGCCGCCGCCATGCTCGGCACGGCCGGGGTCAAGAAGATCGCGGCATCGAGCCAGCGTCCGATACGATTGCGGCTGCGCGTCACGATCCAGGAGATCGACGCGCTCCAGGTGAGCGCGAGAATCACGACACCGGCGATCAGCAGCAAGGTATTCGCGAGCGGCGCTGCGAGATATTGGGGCACGAGCAGATAATTCTTCAGCGTCAGATTTGCGAGCGCCGCGGCCGATGGAGGCTGGAGGAAGGGCAGCAGCGACACCCAGATCAGGGTCGCGAGCGGCATGAAAAAGGCGAGAAAGAGCCACAGCCCGATCAGCAAAAAAGCCGGCGCCCGCCAGCGCCCGAGCGGCAGCAGCTCCGGCGGGCGCATCTTGCCGCGCACCACCGCGTAGCGCTGCGCATTGCGGAGAACGCGCACATAGAGCGCGATGGCGATCGCGGAGAGCAGGAACATCAGCATGCTGGTGGCACCGGCCGCGCCGTAATTGGGAAAGCCGACCGCCGGATGCATCGCGTCGTAAATCCAGAGGCTCAACACCTCGATATGCGCCGGCATGCCAATAAGACCGACGAAATCGAAGATTTCGATTGAGATCACGAAGAAGAGCAGGGTCGCCGCGACGATGCCGGGCGAGAGCAGCGGCAGCACGATGCGCCGCAACGTGCGTCGACGCGGTACGCCAGAGACCAGCGCCGCTTCCTCGAGCGTCACGTCGACGTTCTGGAAGGAGGGCAGGATCATGAAAACCGCGGCCGGTACGAGTGCCAAGCCCTGGAGAAAGCAGATCCAGCCAAGGGAATAGATGTCGAAGAGCGGCCCCGACGCCAATCCCGATTGTATCGCCAAGCGATTGACGATGCCGGAATTGGGATTGAACAGCCACACATAGCTCATCGCCGAGATGAAGCCCGGAATCGCGAGCTGGGCAGTCAGCAGAGTCAGGATCAGATTCTTCCCAGCCAGATCGGTGCGCGTAATAAGCCAGGCAATCGGCACCGCGAAGGCGAGCATGACAGCAACGGCACCTAGCCCCTGCACGATCGTGCGCAAGAAAACCGCGACGAGATGTGGATCTTCCAGCAGCTCGGTATAATTGGCGAGGGTGAGGGTGCCGAAATCCGCGCCTTCGGTGAAGCTCGCAGCGATATTGCCGAGCAACGAAACCAGCACAAAAGCGAGCGCGACGCCCGCTAGGGCGTAGATCCAGCCGATGGCTGGCAGTTTAAGATGCATGCGCTTCTTCGCGGTGACGCGTTGGAAGGACGGCAACGCAATCCTCCGCCGCGACCGCCAGGCGAACCCGCGCACCTTCGACGAGATCGGAGCGGTGATGCGCCCTGAAGGTCAATTCCGCATCGCCGACGCGAACGGCGTAGACGACCGTGTCGCCGAGAAACCGCGCGCTCCGGATAAGCCCTTCGAGCACATTGCCATCGGGCGCGTCGTCGGTGACCAACATCAAATCTTCAGGGCGAATGCCGAGGAGGCAGGGGCCGAGCCCGCCCAGGCGCGGCGCGCGGGCACGCATGCGGCCGGAAGCGGTCTCCAGCACCGCGTAATCGGCCTCCTGGCCCATGAGCTGCGCCGGCAGGAAACTCATCTCGCCGATGAAGCGCGCAACGAATTCGTCGGCGGGTGCGCGATAGATCTCGCGCGGCGTGCCGGTCTGCACGATCTCGCCGCGATCGACGACGGCGATGCGGTCGCCGAGTTCCATTGCTTCAGCCTGATTGTGCGTGACATAGACGGTGGTGAGATCGAAATGGCGCACGAGCGTGCGGATGCGCGTGCGGAGTTGGACCTGCAGCTTGAAATCGAGATTGCTGAGCGGCTCATCCATCAGCAGCACTTTCGGCCGCAGGGCGAGCGCACGAGCGAGGGCCACGCGCTGTTGCTGTCCGCCGGACAGCGTCGTCACGGACCGATCGGCCAACTCCGTCAGGTCCAGAAGGCTTAAGGTCTCGTCGACCCGTGCGCGCAGTTGCGCGGCGGGCAAAGGACGCAAGCCCTCGCGCAACGGAAAGGCGATGTTCTCGTAGACATTCATATGCGGCCAGACCGCATAGGATTGGAACACCATCGCGATCGGCCGACGCTCGGGCGGCACGAAGAGCCTATCCGGGGCCGAGTACACTGTCTCGCCATCGATACGAATGACGCCTTGATCGGGCCGCTCGAGGCCCGCGACTGAACGCAAGATCGTCGTCTTGCCGCAACCGGATGGGCCGAGAAGAACAAAAAACTCGCGGCGCGGTACGGTCATATCAATGCGGCGCAAAGCGGCAACCCGCTCGCGCTGCGTGTTGAACGATTTACTGATGCCGTGCAGTTCGAGCACCGCCACTCCTCCCGACATGGGCGCTGTTACCGCACCTTCGAAAAGAATTAGAAAGCGCAGACGTGCTGGAAGTCAAGGTCGAACCGTTTAGAAAGCTCTGTCGTCGATCTGTCGCGAGGGTGTGCGTCGCTCGCGGAGAAGTTGATAAAGGGCGCGTCGGTATCTCGGCCCCGATCTTTGGCGATGACCGTAAGGTTATCGGCAGTTTGAGTTTTGTTGTCCCGCTGCGTGCACACACTCGGTGCACGTGATCATGAATCGAATTATCCCACACCCACGGCATCACGCTCGACGACATCGAGAGTTGGGGTGGGAAGATCATCTACATGCCGGGAATGGCCCTACCTGCCTGGGCGTTTGGGCACGGTGAAAACGGGCGAGATCGATGCTGTCTGGGACGAGGCTCTGCCGCTCTATGCTCCGCAAGCCCTCGAGTTGGGCATGCGCTTCCTCCATGATCGAAGAACCACGACTCAAATTGCTCGAGGAAGACGGGCTGAAGCGCCGATCGAGAAGCGCAAGCCGGGGGAGAAGGCGGCGAGTTAATCCTCAGCTACCCGGAGCGTAGCCCTTGCCGATCATGCACTGATTGACGATCGAGGCGCTCAAATCCCGCTCCTGGTTCTCGAAGAGCTGACCCTGGCCCCCGGAGAAATATCAATTCTGGGTCCCGATCGGGCCCGGCCCGGTATTCGAAAAGTTGTTGGAGCGCGTTGCCAGGATGTCGCTGGTGATGTTGGCATCGCGTTGAGTTGCAGCGCGCGCCTCGCCATTGCAAGCAGAGACGGCAGCGGTCGTTTCCTCTGACGAGGCTCCCTGCTTGTTCCAACTCGCCTGACCGATGTAATTCGGCTGGTGAATGGTGAATTGAGAGAGAAGCGAGCAACCGCCGAGTAGGATGGCCGTGGCCATGCCGCAAAAACCCCAAATTTTCCTCATCCACAACACCCTTGAATGATCCGACGCACGACCGAGGCCGCAGCGGCGGAAAGGTTCAGCTAACGGTAACCGCCATAAGGTAGCTGGAGATTGGTTTGCCGTCTCGTATTGATGCAGCCAAAATCACGCTTCCGTTATCGGCTCGTGAGATATTCGCCGCGTTGCCCGGCAGCAGTCCAAAGCTGAGCAGACTTCAGAGAGACGCGGGTTGGCGAGGTCGTTCAGCCCCAGAGCTCCTTGCTGGCGCGGCGGGCGCCTTCGGCGAGGCTTGCGAGCTTGGCCCACACGATCTCGGGATGGACGCGGTTGCCGAGGCCGCAATCGCTGCCGGCGATGACGTTTTCGCGGCCGACGATCTCGGCATAGCGCACGATGCGGTCGGCGATGAGATCAGGGTGCTCGACGAGGTTGGTGGCGTGGCTGACGACGCCCGGCATCAGAATCTTGCCCTCCGGCACACCAGCGTTCTTCCACACGCGCCATTCATGCTCGTGGCGCACATTGCCGGCCTCGAAGGAATAGCTCCGCGCGTTCACCTGCAACACAAGGTCGATGATATGCTCCAGCGGCAGATCGTGGGTGTGCGGGCCGTGCCAGCTGCCCCAGCACAGGTGATAGCGTACCTTGTCCTCGGGAATACCCTTCAAGGCGCGGTTCACGGCATCGATACGCAGCTTCGCGAACTTGCGATAGGCGTCGATGGTGGGCGCGGGCTTCAACATGTCCCACCAATCGGGAAGGCCCGGATCATCGATCTGGAGGATGAAGCCGGCCTCGACGACAGCGCGGTATTCTTCCGCGATCGCGTCGGCGAGCGCAAAGAGGAACGCTTCTTCCGTCTCATAGTACTCATTGTGGATGAAATGATCGAACCATCCTGGCGCCAGAACCGCCAGGAACGCTTCCTCGACCTTCACGCCGGATCGTGCGATCGCCGCCTTGAAAACGCCGATCTCGCGCTGGATCGCTTCTTGCCCCTTGGACTTCAAGGGGCCGCTCACGACTGTGCGCTCGGGTGCACGCACGTAGGGGCGCTCGCCGGGCACGAAGAACATCGTCTTCTGCTCGTCCATCGCGGCATAGAATTCGGGAAAGTCGTCGCGCTCGCGGGTACGAAGATGGCTGGAGGCGGCTTCGCCAGGCTGCACCGGACGGATGGTGAGGCCCGAGAAATGCGCCGCGTAATGTGCACTCATCGCGTGGGCGGTGAAGAACTCGCCATCGTTGACGATGTCGACGCCAACCTCGATCTGGCGTCGCACGATGTCGGCGACGATGGGCACCACCTTGGCTTCAAGCTCCTTGGGATCCGTCACATCCGCACGCGCGAGCCGCGCCGGCAGGTCGGCAAAATCCCTGGGCGCGGGCAGCCTGCCGACATGCGAGGTGCGGATGCGGTCGGTGTTGTATCGCATAACGCGTCTCCTCTGTTATGGCCTCTCTCCGCCTCGAAATCAGGCGCATTGAAGAGGGCGACGGCATAGCGAGTTCTATCGCCGGTCCGTGAAATCGCTCTCGATACTAAACCGGATCGGAAGAGCGCGTCGACGGGCGCGATTTTTTTTAGCGGAGGTGTGAGATGCGTCACATCTCTGCTCCTGCGTGCCGCGGCAGTATCGCTATCGTGTGCCACAGAAAGAATTGCTTGCGGCATGGACCCGCTGCTTGGAATTGTCATTCTCGCCGTCTTTGCTTTTACCGGCCTGATGGGCTGCCTCGGCAACCGGCGGTAATCAATGATCTATCAGCAGTGCGCCGAAGATCGCGACTAGGCCTGGTTCAGCTTCGGGTCGGACACTACCAAGCCAAAGCGCGACGTCCGATCGCGGCGCCGAGTGCGGCGACCGCCAGGATGGCGAGCGGATACCACAGCGCGACGAACAGCCCCGCATCGTTCTTGCAGGCCAGCGCATAGGCGCACGCCCCAAGCGCGGCAGACAGCATGCCGGCAATGGCACCGGCAAGGGCCGGGCGGGTGGGCGCGCCGGCGCGCATGACGCAAAGTAGGACCACGAGGGGCGGCAGCGATACCACCAGGATGGTCGTCACGCATTCAAACGCCGAGATGTCCGAATTGCCCATGAAGGACAGGCCGGAGTGATCGGTGACCGCGCGGAATGCCAGCAGCACCATTGCGGGGACCAGGGCGAGCGCGGTCAACCGGCCGCCGCCGGGCAATGCGGCGCGGCTGGCCAGGAATACACCGCCCAAGACGAGCGCCAACATGGACGCGACCTTGTAGGCGAAGGGCGCGCCGTGGATTGCGACGGCGAAATCCGGCCTCGTGCCTATCACCAGCAGCACCATCGCGACCGAGAGGCCCAGCGAGACAAGGGCGGCGGCGATCAGCAGGAGCTTGAACGCGCGGGGGCCGGAGAGCCAGCTGGTGCCGGCCTGGTGGGCGAGTCCGTGGATCAGGCCATCGGTATCGCTGACGGGCATCATGGCCCAGCTCGCGTTGAATTGGAATTATCAGATTGGGCGCTCGCCGTCAGGCGGCGCAGCGCGCGGTGGAAGAGTACGCGCACCGCGCCCTCACTGGTGTGCAGCGTCTCGGCGGTGCCACGCACAGTGGCGCCATCCAGCGCGAGGGCGCGCACCACCTTCTCCTGCCCTTGAGGCAGGATGGCGAGATGGCGCTCGAGATCCAGCATCGAGCGATCGGTGTCCTCGGCCGGGGCTTCGAAGATTTCTGACAATTCGTCCATCGTAATCTCCACCCGATGCGACGCCTCGCGGCGCAGGCGGCGCGAGGCATCGATGAACTTGTAGCGGGTGATGGTGTACAGCCAGGGCAGGAACGGCCGGGTTTCGTCCCAAGTGTGCCGCTTGGCATGCAGCCCGATCAAGATTTCCTGCACCACATCCTCTGCCTCATGCGCGCTAAGCCCCACCTTGACCAGCCGGGCGCGGACCAGCCGCCGCAGCACGAATGCGATATCCTTGAGAAGCCGCTCATAGGCCACACCATCTCCGCGACGTTCCGCGCGCATGGCTTCCGCCCAGAGATCTTCGCGCGGGTTCATCTGTGTTGTTTCGATGACATGAGGGCGAATGTTACCGGCGCCCGACGAATGGCAGCCATGCGCACGAAAATGTCGGATCGTGTTTCACCGGCTCTGTCTCCAACGAAAACCCTGATGAAGCGATAACGCTTGCAGCGGTCCTCTGACCAAGGAGATGGGAATGAGCGCGCGATTTCGAAAGGTTTGTGCCGCACTGGCTGTTTTCGTAGCAGCCGGAACGACCGGTGAGGCAGGAGCGCAGGCCCAAACTGCTGCGAGCCAGCCGCCGACGGTGCGGACCGCCGCGCCGGTCAAGGCGCGCAACGTGGTGCTGGTGCATGGCGCATGGGCAGACGGGTCGAGCTGGGGGAAGGTGATTCCAATCCTGCAGGCGGCGGGGCTGCATGTAACGGCGGTGCAGAACCCCCTGACCTCCTTGGCCGATGCGGATGCGGCGACACGGCGCGTGCTGGCGCAGCAGGACGGTCCAACCGTGCTGGCGGGTCATTCTTGGAGCGGCACGGTGGTGAGTGACACCGGCAACGACGCCAAGGTGTCGGCTCTCGTCTATGTGGCAGCGCGGGCACCGGATGCCGGTGAGGATTTTGTCGCTTTGTCCGGCAAGTTTCCGACGACGCCGGCGCGCGCCGGCGTGGTGACGCATGACGGCGAGACGACGCTGACGGAAGACGCCTACACCAAGTATTTCGCCAACGGCATCCCGCACAAACAAGCCGAAGTGTTGTTCGCCGAGCAAGAGCCGACCGCGGCATCGCTGTTCAGCGACCGCACGACCATGGCGGCTTGGCACGACAAGCCGACCTTCTATGCCGTGTCCAAGCAGGACATGACCATCGCGCCGGAGTTGGAGCGATTCCTCGCTAAGCGGATGCAGGCGACAACGATCGAAGTGAATGCGGGACATCTGTCCATGATCTCTCAGCCGCAGGCGATCGCCGATCTGATCCTCGAAGCAGCCGGCTCGCGGCGATAGCTGTCGCGTGAATCTTTTTTTTAGAAAGGAACCGACGATGATCAACAACACGTTACGTCCTTTGTTCTGCCGCGTGGCGGTCTCCGCTGCGATGCTGCTGTCCGTCGCTCCGGCTGCTCTGGCGTATTCCCCGAGCGCATCGCAGATGGCAAAGGAAAACCATGCCTGCGCCGTGATCCTGGGGCTCAACCCGTCGGAGGCTCCGTATAGTGCCTGCGTCAAAAGCCTCGACGGCTTCTTGTCGCAATCCGATCGAGCAGACTTGGCTCAATTGCCGGACAGCGTCGGGCAGGGGTCGAGCATCGCTGCTCGATGACGCCTCACATCAGCGCCAGACAACCCTTATCATCGGAGATGACAGTGACACGGATTATCCTACTTTCCGCTTTCGGCTTACTCCTCGCGGCATGCGGCACCGCGATGGCCGACCAAACCGCTTTGACGCGGGAACAACTCGCCTGTGCCGATGTCGGGATCGACCAAGGAAGCCCCGCCTTCGCTCAGTGCGTCGCCAATCTCGACGGATCGCTGTGGCAGTTGCAGCAACTCGATCACTGATGTTGCGCCAAGTTCCGACGCTAAGTCGATAGCTGGCCAGCTTCTATCGCGCACCAGTTAAATTTGAACAGAGAGAGTGATGGTATGACACGCCTATGTGGATTGATCCTTGCTGCAACGACAGCCTTCGTAGCCCCGGCAATGGCAGCGGCGAACATCGAAAGAATCCGCGGTACGATCGAATCCGCGGACCAGAACAGCGTGACAGTGCAGACGCAGCACGGCGACGCCGTAAAGGTCGCTCTTACCGACGCGACGAAATATGTGACGGTCGCCAAGTCCAGTCTTTCGAACGTGGCAAAGGGAAGCTTCATCGGAACGTCGACGAAGGGGAGTGACGACTCTCAGGTTGCCTTGGAAGTCCATATTTTTCCGCCGTCGATGCGCGGTGCGGGCGAAGGTCATTATGGCTGGGACAAGCTGCCGGATACGACGATGGCGGGCGGA
Organism: uncultured Alphaproteobacteria bacterium; assembly: GCA_963740675.1. Taxonomy (GTDB): domain Bacteria; phylum Pseudomonadota; class Alphaproteobacteria; order ATCC43930; family CGMCC-115725; genus CAIKMD01. The sequence continues at coordinate 137,467 of CAVUFS010000012.1, read as the reverse complement.
AGCAACGTCGCGACAAGCATGACGAACGGAACGGTACAAGCGGTCTCATCCGGCAGACCGCAGCCCGAAGTTAAAAGCATGATGACGAACGGCAACGTCGGATCTGTGTCACAGCAGGGCGGGGCCGAGCGCCTCGTTGTTACCTACAATGGCGGCGAGCAGACGATTCTGGTGCCGTCCACGGCACCCATCGTGGCTTACCAACCGGCTGAACACTCAGCCGTAGTGACTGGTGCGCATGTCGTCATCCGGGCGTCCGACGACGACGGCAAGGTCACGGCGGACCAAGTCGCCGTCGGCAAGGATGGGCTCACGCCGCCGATGTGACGATGCTGCCGGCACAATCCGATGATGAGGCGAAATCATGACCCTAGTTAAGCAGATCCGGGATCTCGCGATATCGCCCTTGCCCGTCCCAGCCGAGTGGTACGCCGTTCCTCTTCGTCTGATCGTCGGGTTCGGCTTCATGCAGCACGGCTTTGCCAAGTTGGCGCGTGGGCCTGAAGATTTCATCGGCATTCTGCACGCAATCGGCATGCCCGCCGCTTTTCTGGCTGGATGGGCGACGATCATCGTCGAGATCGTCGGAGGCCTGCTCGTCTTCATCGGCGCGCTCGTGCCGCTCGCAACGCTGCCCATGCTCGCTGTCTTGCTCGTCGCGATATTCACCGTTCATCTCCCGAACGGCTTCAGCTCGATCAAGCTCGAGTTGTTCGACGCCGCAGGGGCGCATTTCGGACAGCCAGGTTACGAGACCGACCTTCTCTATATCGCCTGTCTTATCGGCTTATGCTTTGGTGGTGCCGGAAGTTTATCGGTCGATCGATTCTTGCGCCGGCGCCGAGACGGCCGAGTAGTGCCGGCTTCGTTGGCGTCACGGGCCTAGTTCTTGGCCGGATGATGCCAATCGAGATTGATCTTGAAGATCATGCGGCCGGTGCGACGGAGAGACGACCGCGGACCTTGTGTCGCTCGATGAAGCGCGCGACCATGCCCGACGCCTTGGCCTCCTCGACAAAGCCTTTCAGGAACGCGGCGCCGGCGGTGTTTTTCTTGGCGGTTCCGATGGCCTGCTGCACGGAGCTGAATTTTCCCTCGATGATCCGCGCGCCCGGCAGCTTTTCGAGGTCGGTGAGGAGGCCAGGCCGCAGGCCCGCGAGCGCGTCCAGCTTGTCGCGCATGAATTGCTCGGTTGCGCCGCCGAGACTGTCTGCCCGGATCAGTTCAGCGTGCCGGATGTTGCGATCGAGCCAGAGACCATAGGCACTGCGGCCCGCCACCGCGATCCGCACACCAGGCGCGTCGACATCCGCAATGGTCTGCAAGCGCGAGCCGGCCGGCACGAGATAGGTGGCTTCGATCTCGACATAGGCCGCGGTGAACGCAATCGTCTCGGCCCGCTGCGGTTCCGCGCCGATCAGCCCGATATCCCAAACACCTTTGCCCGCCTGATCCGCGAGTTCGCCGGGCGAGGGGAACGTCACGTATTTCACCGGAAGGCCCAACCGCGCCGCGACTTCGCGTGCCATATCGGGAGAGACTCCCTCGGGTTCGCCCGCGGGACTCTTGCCGGTCACCAGCAGGAAGTTCGACAGGTTGATGCCCGCGCGCAGAACACCCGTTGGCGCAAGATCGGCGATGATTTCCGGTGACATAAGCGGCCCAGACTTCCAGTAAAAGGAGGCTTCATCCTACGGCGGATTGTTGCGAGCTCGCAATGCTTCGCCGCCGGGAGTCCACGAGGATGAGCGTGCAACGGCTAGCTTGCCGTCGCGCGGGCCCGACCGAGCAGCGTTGCTTCCTGGTTGCGCGAGACGAGCCACATCAGCACCGCGCCGAGGATGGCGATCCCGGCCATGAAATAGAGCCCCATCTCGAAGCTGCCGAAGCGCTCGCGGAAGATGCCGAGCAGAAAGGTCGCGAGGAAGCCGCCGATCGAGCCGCCGCAGGAGAGGATGGCGATCCCGACCGCGGCGGCGCGGCCTTGCAGGAAGCCGGTGGCGAAGGACCAGAACGGCCCGACCAGCGGATTGATGCCGCTGATGCCGATGATCAGTACGATCAGCGACAGCACGGGGCTGGCGGTGAAATAGGCGCTGGCGGCGCAGCCGAGCGCGCCGATGAGCAGCCCGGCAATGACATAGGGGGAGCGTTTGCCGGTACGGTCGGAATGCTGGCCGACGTAATACATCAGTATGACGCTGATGAGATAGGGGATCGCGGTGACGAGCCCGATCTCGAACGGCCGCAGATTTTGCAGATGGCGGATGATCTGCGGTAGCCATAGGACCATGCTGAGAAATTGCGCGCCGATGCAGATATAGGTGATGAACAGCACCCAGATACGCCAATTCGCCAGCACGGTCCAACCGCCAGAGACGCTCATCGTGCCGACATTGCGCCGCTCTTGCGTCAGGGTGGTGACCAGTTCGTTGCGCTCGCGCTCGTCGAGCCAGGAAGCGCGGCTCGGATCGTCGGTCAAGATGCGACCGATGAAAAGGCCGAGGATCACGGTCGGCGTGGCTTCGAGGATGAACATCCACTGCCACGGCTTGAGGCCGAGCCATTCCGGCATTTCGAGCAGCGCGCCGGAAAGCGGCCCGCCGATGACGACGGCGGCGGCGGTCGCGGTATAGAGCGTGCCGATGGCGCGGGCGCGCTCGCTCTGCGGGAACCACTGGCTGATATAGAGCGTCGCGCCCGGGATCATGCCGGCCTCGGCGACGGCGAGCAGGAAGCGCAACGTATAGAAAGAGGTGGTATCGCTGATCAGCGCCATCGCGGCGGCGATCAGACCCCAGGCGACCATGATGCAGGCGATCGTGCGCCGCGCGCCGAATTTGTGGATGAGGAGGGTGGCCGGGATCTGGGCGGCGACGTAGCCGATGAAGAAGATCGAGGCGCCGGTACCATAGATCGCGGGCGTGAAGCCGAGTTGGCTGTTCATCTGCAGCGCGGCGAAGCCGAGATTGGACCGGTCGATGTAATTGAGCATCACGATCAGCAGGAGGAGCGGGATGATCCGCCAGAAGAGCTTGCTGACGACCGAGCGCGATAGCGTCTCGCTGCCGCCGGCCACATCGCTTTGTGCCACCATCGCCCGTTCTCCCCTTATCCGCGCTTGTCGCGCATTAATTAGGTACGCGCTTGTCGCGCATTAATTAGGTCCGCGCTTGTCGCGCATTCCTTGTGTGCGCGCTTGTCGCGCATTTCTTGCCGTCGGCTTTTGCGCTAAGCGCAGAGGCCGCTGCTTATTGACTTGAGGCTGGCATGTTGACAACTTAGTGTCAATTCATTTCCGGCGCGTCCATCCTGCGCTACGAAGGAGCGTTATGACTTCGCATAAAGTGCCCTGTCTCGTTGTTGGTGGCGGTATCGGTGGCTTGACCGCCGCGTTGGCGCTGGCGCGCCGCGGCCGCGATGTGCATGTGCTCGAGAAGGCCGATGCCTTCACCGAAATCGGCGCCGGGCTGCAGCTCGCGCCCAATGCGACGCGCGTGCTGACCGAGCTCGGCGTGATGGATGCGCTGATGGCGCATGCGGTGGCGCCGGCGCGGCTCCTCTGGATGGATGCGCTGGCTGAAAAGCCGATCACGTCGGTCGATCTCGGCGAGCCGTTCCGCAAGCATTTCGGCTATCCCTATCTCGTGATGCATCGCGGCGATCTGCTGACCGCGTTGCTCGAAGCCTGCCGCGCCTCGGGCCGGGTGACGCTCGAAGCGTCGCGTGACGTTGTCGCGGTCGAAGATCGCGACACCACCGCGCTGGCGCGCTGCGCCAATGGCGATGAGTTCGAGACCGATATCCTGATCGGCGCGGACGGGCTCTGGTCAGGCATTCGCCGTATGCTGCATCCGGACGAGCCGAGCCGCGTGCCGTACGTTGCCTATCGCGGCACCATGCCGATGAAAGGCGTGTCGCCCCATGCCGGCGCCGACACGGTGGTGATGTGGGTCGGGCCGAACATGCATTTCGTGCAATATTCGATCCGCGCCGGCGAAGAGTTCAATCAGGTCGCGGTGTTCAAGGCTCCGACCTATTCGACGAACGACAAAGAATGGGGCACGCCCGAGCAGCTCGACGCGCATTTCGCGCAATGCTGTCCCTATGTCCGCGATAGTGCGAAGCTGATGTGGCGGCATATCCGCTGGCCGATGTATGACCGCGAGCCAATCAGCGATTGGGTGAAGGGCCGCATCGCGCTCTTGGGCGATGCCGCGCATCCGATGTTCCAATACATCGCGCAAGGCGCGTGTCAGGCAATCGAGGACGGTTTCTGCTTCGCGCGCGAAGTCACGGCGACACCGGATACGGCCAAGGGTCTCGAAGCCTATCGCCAGGCGCGCTATCTGCGCACCGCGCGGGTGCAGCTCACGGCGCGGGCGATGGGCGCGTTCTTCCACCTCGACGGTGTGAACGCACAGCTCCGCAACGCGATGATCGCCTCGCGCAAAGCGACGGATTACGCGCCGCTGGATTGGCTCTACGGGCATAAGGCGTAGAACGCGAGGCCTCGTAATGAAGCTTCTCTAAAGACTACGTACCCCTCAAATCCTTCCCCCGGCGAAGGCCGGGATCCATTGTTCAACGGCACGATGCTGAGAAATGGGCCCCGGCCTTCGCCGGGGAAGGGCCTCTTTATTTTTGCCGTGCGCTTAAAAGAAGATCGTCATTGCGAGCGAAGCGAAGCAATCCAGTGTTGAGACAGACTGGATTGTTTCGGCGCTAACGCTTCTCGCAATGACGATCGTCCCGTAAAAGGCCGACATTGCGATCTTCACCGAAGCGAAACGCTCAGGCAGTATGGAACCAGAAATCGGCCATCACCGTCGCGCCGGGAGCGGCGAGCTTGGGTGTGACGGCGCAGGCGAAAGGATGGGGCGCGTTGCCGTAGCGTCCCGCCCAGGCCAAAGCGACGCCCGGGAACTCGCGGATGTCACTCACCCAATAATCGATCCGCACAACGTTGCGCATGCTCGTTCCGGCCGCCTTGGCGATCGCTTCCGCGTGGTCGTAGATCGTGTTCGCTTGCAGTTGGCTGCGGAGGCTGAGCCCTTGGAAATCGTCGCCTTGCGCCAGTCCCGCGACCTGTCCGTCGCGTCCGATCGGTAACAGGCCCGGGCCGAACACGAACTCGCCGGCGCGAACCGCCGGCGAATACGCAGCCATTTCCGGAATGTCCACGTGCACGATCTCCTTTTTGCGCACCGCATCGTCCTTGAGCAGGATGTAATTGATCTCGATCATCATCTCGAGTGACGCGAAACCCTTGCACGGCGTCACCGTCAGCGCCGGGGGCGAGGCACCGAAGTGCTCGTTCCAAACGTCGAGGAAATCGGGGAAGTTTTCCTCGCCGGCGATGTGGACCTGCGCCTTAAGACAGTTGGCGAAACTGGTCCCGGCGGCTTTCAGGATCTTATCGATCCGGTTCAGGGCGGATTCCGCCTGACGCCGGATTGGCAGCTCCGATCCCCAGCGATGATGGGGGCCTTCCGGCTTGTCGGTGTCGAGCACATCCTTGTCGTACGGCCCCGTGCCCGCAGCGAACACGAACTCGTTCGCCACCACCGCCGGCGCGTAGCCGGAGAAGGCGGAGACGTTTGCGCCTTCGGGATAGACGCCTTTGATCTCCCATTGCGGATCGGGCATCACCGCGAGGAGCGATGTCGAAATGTTGCTCTTCGCGCCGAACAGACGGTCCTGGATGATCGACGTGCTGGGCGGAACGTATTTGCCGAAGGCCGAGAAACGCGCGAGGTGATAGGCGCGAACCGCGTCGCCTTGCGTGTAATATTGGTCGAGACGCACGCTGTGCGCGAGATCGGTGCCGAGAGATTTCAGCGCTTCCCCCATCTGGCCGAACAGGTAATCCGCCTCGCGCCGCAATCCGGGCTTGCCGTATTCGGGAAATCCGGCAGGACCTTGCACGGAAGGAACGTATCCGGCTTTGGGGTCATAGGCTTCGCACCCGTTCAGGAACACAAACGGTCCGGCCTTCACGGCATAAGCGTAGTTCGTCGCGCTGCCGACAAAGTGTTCGGTCGTGCGCATGGTGATGCTTGATGCTGCGGCGGCCGGCGCCGCCGGCTTCTGGGCCGCGGCGACAAGCGGCGTCAAAGCCGACGCCGCGCCAACCATCGCGGCGCCGCCCAGGAATTCCCGCCGCTTCAAACCCGACCGAACATCTTCATCGCCCATGACGTTGCCCTCCCAGACGGACGAGCCGCAGCGGCTCGTCACAAGGGTTATGACTATTGGACGATCCGATCCTCATCGCAACGAACGTAAGTCAGCCGTTTGAAGGCCCGCACCGCGACCGTCGCTTCGCTTTCTATTTGCCCGCCGTCACGTCGGCGATCAGCTTGCGATAGGTGGCGAGCAACTCGGCCCCGCCGGGATGCGACGCAGTCCATTCGTCGATCACCGGGTTGATCGCTTTCGCCCATTCGGCGGTTTCCTTCGGCGGCAGTTGCACGATGGTGTGCTTCGCAGGGTCGGCGGCGGCGGGCGCGCGCGAGGTCGTCGCGCGGGCCTCGAAGCCCTTGCCGAGCGCGCGGCTCAAAGATTCGCCGGAATTGGCGATCATCGCTTCCTGCACGGAGGCGGGGAGCGCCGCGAATTTGTTATGCGCCATGAAGACGATGAACATGCCGGTGCCGAGCGATGTCTCGATGTGATAGCTCGTCACGTCGGTGAGATGTAGCGGCCCCATGCTCATCCACGAGCTGAGGACGCCATCCACCGTACGACGCTGCAGCGCCGTGTATTGGTCGCTCGGATCGATCACCATCGGCGTCGCGCCCAGCCGCGTGACCAGCTCGCTCGACAGCTTGCCGACGACGCGCAGCCGGAAGACCGTTGAGATTGTCGAGCGATGCCGGCGCCTTCACGAGCTGCACGTCCTGCGGCGGGAAGAGGCCGAAGCCGAGCGGCACGATGTCCTTATATTCCTGGTCGAAAGCGCCGGTCTTGTAGAGGCGCCAGAACGCCGCCGAGGCGTTCATCGAATCCTGCGTCACGAACGGCAGACCCGCGACATCGGTCAGAGGAAATTTTCCGCCGATCAGGCTGGGGATCAGGATGCCGATTTGAATGACGTCGCCTTGCACCCGGTCGTAGATATTGGTGGAGTTGGCGATGGCGAAGCCTTCGCGGACATCGATGTGGATCGCGTCCTTGGTCGCCTTGCCGATGGCTGTCGGCCCAGGGCTGGAAGACTTCGGTGGTATCGACGCTACCCGCGGGTTCGGTCGTGGCGAAGATCAGATTAGTAGGATCGGCGCAGGCGAGCCTTGCTGCGCCGGTCAGCAAAGCGGCGACAAGCGTGACAGAAAGCGAGAACGTCTTGACCACGATTTCCTCCCGAATAAGCGCGTCAGGGCATAGGCCGCGTGCGACGCCAATCGCGTCGAGTGTGGCTGTAAAATTCAAAGATATCTAGCGAACAGATGTTGTCGCTCAAGGGAAAGGCACACTGCGGACTGCCCGTCTTTGTCTTGTTTCTCGGTCGTGCTCCTCAAATGCCCACTGCGTAACGATGGAGGTTGCGGATGTTGTCGATAGCAACCGCAGGCTATCCTGACACAAGGCGCAACTGTCTGCGCGCCGAGCGTTTAGTACCGTGGAGGCACGAATGAATCCCGACAAGAAAATGCGGCTGGCTGCCTATTACAATCCGACCGGCCATCATGTCGCGTCATGGCGCCACCCTCGCGCCCAGGCGGACGCCTCCTTCAACATCAAGCATTACGTCGAGATCGCGCAGACCGCGGAGAAGGCGAAGTTCGACTTGCTGTTCCTCGCGGATGCGAATGCGACCCGCGAGGCGGCGGTCGAGGCGATTTCGCGCTCGGTGCAGTTCGTCGCGCATTTCGAGCCGATGACGCTGCTGTCGGCCCTCGCCATGGTGACCTCGAAGATTGGTTTGGTCGGCACCGTGTCGACGAGCTGGAATGAGCCCTATCACATAGCGCGCAAATTGGCGTCGCTCGATCACATTTCCAACGGCCGCTCGGGCTGGAATATCGTCACCTCCGGCCAGAATGCGGAAGCCCAGAACTTCGGCAAGGACACCGCGTACGATCACCACGATCGTTACGTGCGCGCCCGCGAAGTGGTGAAACTCGTGCTCGGTTTGTGGGACAGTTGGGAAGACGATGCTTTTGTCATCGACACAGAGTCGGGACTTTATTACGACCCGGCGAAGCGCCACGATCTCAATTGGGCGACCGACCTGTACAAGGTGAAAGGTCCGCTGAACGTACCGCGTCCACCGCAGGGCTATCCGCTGCTGGTACAAGCCGGCGGCTCCGACGATGGGCGAGAGACGGCGGCGATGTTCGCGGAAGCTATCTTCAGCCCACACCTCAATATCCCCGAAGCCAAAGCCTACTACGACGATGTGAAGGGCCGCATGGCCAAGTACGGTCGCGATCCGCAACACTGCAAGATCCTGCCGGGGCTTTCGGTCATCTGCCGGCCGACCCAGGAAGAAGCGGATGCCGATTACGAATATCTGCAGTCGCTGATCCATCCGATCGTCGGCCGAGAGATGCTGAACACGATGCTCGGCCATAAAGTCGATCTGACCCAGTACGACATGGATGGTCCCTTGCCCGAGATGCCGGATCACGACGGCGGCCACTACGCCAGCATCGTGGCCATGGCGAGACGCGAGGACCTGACCATCCGACAGCTCGGGCAGCGCGTCGCCGGCGCCCGGGCGAAGAACGTCATCAAGGGCTCACCCAAATTCATCGCCGACTACATGCAGGAATGGTTCGAGGCGACGTGCTGCGATGGCTTCACGATCATGCCCGCCTATATCCCGGGATCGCTCGACGATTTCTGCGCGATGGTGGTGCCGGAGTTGCAGAGGCGCGGCCTGTTCCGCACCGAGTACGAGCACGATACGCTTCGCGGCCATCTCGGCGTTCCGCGCCCGGCCAATCAGCATGTCGGCCGCAACCAGTTCTCGGATGTCCCGGTCCGAGCATAGATGCGCGCCTGTCGACGCTGGTTGCGCTCAGCCCGCGATAACCGAATACTGCACCACTCAATCCCATGGAGAAAAAACGAATGTCGTTCTACCGAGGCATGAGCTGTGAAAACGTCACCATCAAAGGCGACGGCGGAACGCCGATAACCGCTTACGTGGCGAAACCATCGGGTTCTGGCCCGTTTCCGGGCGTCGTGCTGATCCATCATGTTCCGGGTTGGAGCGAGTACTATATCGACGAGGCGCGCCGGTTCGCGCATCACGGCTACATCGCGATTTGCGCCAATCTCTACGAGCGCGAAGGCGGCCACGACGCCAATCCAGACGATGTCGCCGCCAAGGTGCGTGCCGAGGGCGGCATCGCGGATTCACAGATGGTCGGCGATACGGCCGGCGCGGTGGCGTGGATGCGGGCGCAGCCCGAGCATAACGGCAAGGTCGGTCTGATCGGTTCGTGCTCGGGCGGCCGGCACACCTTTATCTATGCTTGCACGCGTAATGATGTCGATGCGGCGGTCGAGCTTTGGGGCGGCGGCGTAGTGGCGGCCAAGGAAGACCTCACCGCAAAGAAACCCGTCGCGGCGATCGACCTGACGAAGAACCTCTCGTGCCCGCTGCTCGGCCTGTTCGGCAACGAAGATCGTTCGCCAAGCCCCGAGCAGGTGAACCAGCACGAAGCCGAGCTGAAGAAGCACGGCAAAAACTATGAATTCCACCGCTACGACGGCGCCGGTCACGGCTTCTTCTATTGGAACCGGCCGATGTATCGGATCGAACAATGCATGGATGGCTGGAGCAAGGTGCACGCCTTCTTCGGCAAGTATCTGGCGAAGTAGGAGGCTGCTCGCATGTGCACGTCGATTGTCGAGATCGCTCGCGCGGAAGGGATGGCGAAACGTGGGGACGACTGGTTCCCGCTGTTGCAAGCCGTGGTCGCTTATGACCATGCACGCCATGCGCCGTTTGGCGATGTTATCACGCTCGATTTCATCAACACGGAACTCGATCCGGGCGCGCGGGCGGGCGTCGAGCTGACGCTGGAGAGCGCTAAGGAGCTGCGCGCGGCTCTCGACCGCGCGATTGCTGCCGCCGAGTTCGAGGAGGCGGAGGTGCGCGGCAAGGGCGTCGTCGTCCGCCTCGCGCGAACGGGGTGAGGCGGAGAGCCGCACGCCGTTGGGTTAGCGTGCGGCTTCTCGTTCTCGCCGGACGTGCGTGGCGATTATTTGCCCGCGCGGATGTTGGCGATCTCCGCACGGTAAGCGGCGAGCACCTTGGCGCCGTCGGGCGTCGATGCCACCCAAGCATCGACCACCGGCTTCGCGCGCGCTTTCCAGCGTGCTTCTTCCTCGGGCGACAGCACCGTGATCGGCTGCTTCGCCGCCTTGACCATCTCAATGCCTTGCTCGTCCATCGCCTGAATGGCCTTTGCCCACAAGAGCGCGAACGGCATCCCGGCATTCTCGTCGATTGCGGCGCGCGCCTTATCCGGCAGTTGCTCGTAGGTCGATTTCTTCATCAGGGTGAAGTTGCCCTCGCCGGTCAGCGAGGCCTGCAGGTGATACTGCACCACCTCCGGCAGCTTGAAGGGCGGCATGCCGGGCCAACCGATACCGGCTGCGCTCACGACGCCATGCTGGATCGAGGAATAGAAATCGTTCGGCGGCATGCTGATCGGCGCTCCGCCAAACTGTTCGATCACTTGAGCCATGGTCTTCGACATCACGGCCACTTTCATGCCCTTGATGTCATCCAAGGTGTTGACGGGCTTTTTGCTGTGGACCGACATGTTGGCGTAGAGCCCGAGCTCCAGCACCTTATAGTCGTGCAGCTCGGGATCGAGCAGGCCCGACTGGGCAAGCCGCATCAGCGCGATACCGGCGTCGTGGGAGTTGGTTGATTCGAAGGGCAGCATCGCGACGCTGGTACGCGGAAATAGGCTGGGGAAGAGTCCGACAAGGCCGGTGCCGATCTCGATGACGCCGTCTTTGAGCCGGTCGATGACGTTGTTGTTGTCGGCAATGGTCGGACCGAGGAACAACTTCACCTCGAGCGTGCCCCCGGAGTCTTTCGTCACGGCATCGGCGAACGGCGTCTCCGCCATGCCAACATAAAGCGCGTTCGGAATACCGGCGTTGCCGAAGCGGAGCAATTTGGGATCAGCGTGCGCCGTCAAAGGCATGGCGATGGCGAGCGCGGCGGCAAAGATGCCTTTAGCGACTTTTTTCATGATCCCCCCTGATCGGTGCGTGAGCACCCCGATCGAATTTTCTGGAAAATCCCGCGCCCTAGCGCTGGGCGGCGGGGCGCCCCATGCATTTCGGCAACCACGCGGCGACTTTGGGCCACGGCGTGAGGTCGTAGTTGACGCGCGGCATATTCGACAGCGTGCAGGCCACGTTGAGGTCAGCGACCGTGAAAGCACTGCCCAAGAGGTAGTCGCTCTTCGCGAGCGCGCCTTCGAGCACGCTCAAGGGTGCTTCCAGCGCCTCGCGTGCGTTGGCCGCCACTTGCGGGTTGCGCTTGTCCTCGGGCAGGACGACCGTGTTCTGGTAAACAAGATTGGCTTGCGGCTCGACCTCGGTCATCGCCCACATGCTCCACATGTAGAACCGGCCCCAATCATCGCTCGTCTTCGGTGCGAGGGGCCCGCCATGCTTATGAATAAGGTACTGGTTGATGGCGAGCGATTCCCACAGCACGAGATCGCCATCGCGGATGACCGGGATGTGCCCGTTGGGGTTGATGTTCAGGAAATCGGGTTTGCGTGTTTCGCCAGCCCGCTGGTTGACGGGCACATGCTCGAATGGGAGCCCGAGCTCTTTGGCAAGCCACAGGACACGGCTCGTACGCGACTGCGCCTGGCCATAGATCGTCAACGCCATTCGTGCCTCCCTTGCAGCGCCGTTAGACGGCGAAAGTTGCCTTTAAAGCACGCGATTATAGGTCGATCGTTATGTAAGTCGCCAGCGGTGCGATCGAGACAAACAGCGCTCGAACAAAACGCTGATTATGTTTGCGGCATTTCCCGTCGTGACACTCGTCCAGAGGATGCGCTCACGAGCAGGATAGATAAGCCGCCAAGAATACCGACAAAACGTTCGATTCCCTGAACGCGCAAGCCTCCCAGCAAAGGACTAGTAAGCGTGTCCGGCGCAGGTTTAAATCGCGGCATAAGGCGCTCAGAGGTGGAGAATTCCATGTCCGAGATCGGGCTGTTTGAGGCCATCCACACCGCGCGTGCGTTGCGGCGGCTCAAGCCGGATCCGGTTCCCGAAGCGCTGATCATGCAAGTACTCGACGCAGCGATCCGCGCGCCCTCCGCCGGCAATGCGCAGAATTGGTCTTTCGTCGTGGCTCGCGACCCTGACGTGCGGCGCGGGCTGGGTGCGATTTACGCCAAAGCGTCAAAGATCGCCGAAGCGATGTATGCCGCGCGCGGCAAGCCTGCGCACCTCACCGAGCGCCAGTACCAGCGTATGATGACCACGGGCGCCTATCTCTGGGAGCACATGGGAGAGGCGCCGGTGATCCTGATTCCATGCCTCCGCCGTCCGGTCGTGCCGCCGGTGGAACTCGCTGCCGCCGGAAATGCGGGCGAGGCATGATGCGGAACTCGCCTATGCGAGCCGAATTCGCGGCGCCAGCATCTATCCCGCGGTCCAGAACATCATCCTCGCCTGCCGCGCGCTGGGCCTCGGCACCACCATCACCACCAACCACATCCGCTGCGAGGACGAGGTCAGAGCGCTGTTGCGCTTGCCCGACGATGTCGACACCTTCGCTATGATGCCGATCGGCTGGCCGGTCGATCATTTCGGTCCGCTCACCCGCCGACCGCTCAGCGAGGTCGTGCACGCCGATGGCTGGGGAAAGGCTTGGCCGGGCTGAGAAACCCAGCGAGGGCACGGTGGCTTGCGGGAGAAATAAGCTGCGGCTTGTGAACTGGCTCACAGGTTACGGTACGTCATCGGCCTAGCGTTTGCTGGTATCGCAACGCGGGCCGCTCTTGTGCCGCCCCAGACAAGGGAGACAGCTTATGTCGACAAAATTTTTGGCGCTTGTGGCGGTCGCCGGCGCGATCGCTCTCTCCGGTACCACCCCTGCGCTCGCGGCTTGCAATCCAGGCACGCCGAATTGCATCCGGGCCGACAGTCCGTGGCTCGCCAAGGCGAAGGCCCAAGTCCACCAGGGCGACGGCAATTCCAATTGCGACCCGGGACCGGACGGTTTCTGCAGCAAGAGCATTCCCAGCGGCCCGAAGCCAGCAACCTCAGCGCCCGTCATGCCGACCACCAGCAGCGGCACGGTCACGGTGGCGCCGCCAATCCAGTAAGCGCGACCGCTCGCCGTTTCTGGCCTTCGTTCAACGCACAACCCTCCTCGCTCGCGCGGGGAGGGTTCGTGTTCTAGGCTGCCCCCGCAACAAGACGAATGCGCAATAGAGAGAGGCGCAAAAGAGGACGGGTGCCTTGGATCTGCGGCAGATCAGATATTTCATGCTGATTTACGAGCATCGCAGCTTCTCGGCGGCGGCGCGCAAGGCAAACGTCGCACAGCCGGCGTTGAGCATGCAGATACGCCATCTCGAGGAAGAGCTTGGCGTGACGTTGTTTGAGCGTACATCAGGCGGCATCGTGCCGACCGATCTCGGACGCAAATTCTACGAATTGTGCACGCCTATCCGCGACGGCGTGCATTTCGCCAAACAACAGATGTCGGAGCTGGCGTCGTCGAACGGTCTCTTCGGCAGCCTAAAGTGCGGCTTCCCACCGAGCTTCTTCAAACGGTTCCTGGGACGGACGATTGCCGATTTTTCGGAACGTTATCCGGATGTGGAACTATCCGTGTTGGAAGGCTACGGCGGCACGTTGAAAGAATGGGTCCGAAACGGCGTTCTGGAATTCGCTGTCGGTGCCTGGGACGAGAATGATACGTCGCTTCACGCCGCGCAGATCCTCGAAGAGGAGCTTGTTCTGGTCAGCGGCGCACCGACGTTTGGCGAACGGTTCTCCAAGATCGATCTACGAAAATTCGACGGCTACAAGCTGATGCTGCCGATGGGGCATCAGGTCTTGGGGCCCATCCTGCATCAATATCTCAGCAACGGCATCATCCGTCCCAGCCGCACGATGGTGGTCGACAGCTATCTCGGCGTACTGGAAACGGCCCGCGCCTCCGATTGGGCGGCGCTCATTCCGATCACCGGCATATTGGACGAGGTCGCCAAAGGCGATCTCTACATCTATCCGCTGGTCGAGCCGCCGCTCAGCTTTCGCTGGTTTCTGATCCATGAGCGCGGCAAGTTGCTCAGTCCCGCCGCGCGCGCCTTCATCGACCGCGTCAGCGCCGAAATGGCGAACACGCAGCAGGCCTGGGACGAGCTTCTCACCAGCGCATGAGGCGAAGCGTCAGCCGCGCAACCGCGGCATGACCTCGCTCGCAAACATCTCGATGTTTCGCTTCGCCAATTCGTCGGGCAACACGCCGAATTGCAGCATCGAGACGAGGTTCTGGAAGCCGGTGATCTCACGCATCTTCTCGATCTTCTCGATGATCGTCTTCGGGCTGCCGATCAAAGCGGTACCCGATTCCATCAGCGCGTCGATGGTTTGATGCTTGGGACGCGTGCCGAGCGCGGTGCGCATCTTCATCATGCGCTTAGTTGAGCCGAGCGACGTATAGCCGGGCGGCAGCAGCATCTGCCACGGATTGTTCAGGAACTCATTGAACAGCGATTCGATGCCTGCCTTGGCTTCTGCACGTGCCCGCTCGTCGGTATCGGCGACATAGATCGGCACCGCCCAGCCGAGTTGGTCGCCGCTGGCGTCATAGCCGTATTCGCGCGCCCGGTCGCGATACGCATTGAGATAGCGCGCCACCAGATCATGCGCGCTAAAGGTGACGAGAAACGGATATTTGCGCGTTGGATGGGCGGCCCAGTCGATGGTCTCGGCCGAGCCTTGCGACGGGATCCAGATCGGCGGATGCGGCCGCTGATAGGGGCGTGGCCAAAGATTGACGTAGCGGAAGTTGTAATTCTCGCTCTCGAATTCGAAAGGACCGGGCCGTGTCCAGGCTTGCACGATCAGATCATGCGCGTCGTGGAATTGGTCATGCGAGAAGACGGGGTTGAGGCCCGTCGCATGATATTCCGTGCCGATACCACGCACGAAGCCGGCGATCATCCGGCCGCGCGACAGCGTGTCGAGCATCGCGAATTCTTCGGCAATGGTAATCGGATTGTTCACCAGCGGCAGGGCACGGCCGAGCACCGCGATCTTCACGCGCTTCGTCCGCTGGATAAGAGCGCTCGCAATGAGGTTTGGCGCGGGCATCAAGCCATAGGCCGTTTGATGATGCTCGTTCACCGCGACCACGTCGAAGCCGAGTGCTTCGGCCGAAACCAGGTGGTCGATATAAGACTCGTACTCGTTGGCGCCTTTCTCGGGATCGTAGAGCTCGTTGGGCAGAACGACCCAGGCGGAACGATGTTTGCGTCGTTCCGCCATATCGAGAGGACGATACGGCATCAATGTGAAGCAGACGAAACGCATGGCCTATTTCCCCCCAAGAAAGTCGAGGATGTGAGAGGCGGTCGCGGCGGGTTTTTCGACCTGTGGCAGGTGACCGCATTCGGGGATAAACGCCACGCGGCTACCGGGGATACTGTCTTGCCAGGTCGAGGCGTAGCTTTTCGGAAGCAGCTTGTCGTTCTCGCCCCAGAGCACCAACGCCGGTACTTGAATGCGATGCAGCCAGTTTTTCAGCGTTGGATTGACCCAGCGCGGTTCCCATCCGAGCCGCGCTGCCATGAAGCGGCTGTTGAGCGCGAGGTCGGCTTCGTCGTCGGTTTCGGTATGCGACAGGATCCGGTCGGCGAAACTTTGATCGTGAAAGAGATTGCGAACGGATTCTTCCGGATCCCAAATGAAATTATCGCCGGAAGGAACGCCTTTGACGCGCGTGCCCGCTGGCGCGATCAAGGTCAGGCTGGCAAGCCGGTTGCAATTGCGAATGGCTAGTTCAGCAGCGATCCAGCCGCCCAGCGAATGACCGATCAGATGAACGCCGTGCAGGTCGAGCTGGTCGAGCACGTCCAGGTAATACATCGACATGTCCGGGACGGAACGAATCCAAGCCGGTGTGTCCGAGGCGCCGAATCCAGGATGTTCTGGAACCCGTAAATCGTACCGCTTCGCGAGTGCCTCAAAAAAAGGATTCCAAAGCGGCAGACCGGCCGCCCCATGAAGAAACAGCATTGGCTGGCCGCTGCCGGCGTGCTGGGACCGTATGCCCAGATCGCGGAAGCGATGTTTTTCCATCGTCCACATGCGAAGCCCTCTCCCTAAGCGATGGGCGGAGGGTGCCGAGGCGATGCCGCTTTGGCCAATATGGTCTCGTTATATGGCGCATAATTTCGGCCAACCGATGCTATAACGGAGATGCCGACCGCTTATGGGCGATATAAAAACTTCTTATTTGATTCCGCGTCGGGCTCAGCCCGTAGTGACGAGAATAACAACGAGTTCCTCACGGGGGGAAAGCATGTCTGTTGAAGCGGCTGCGCGATATACGAAAAGCGAGCGTGTGCTTGTCGGGGTTTCGGCCATTCTTGGCTACGGCCTAGACTTCTATAATTTGATCGCGATCGCGTTTCTGATCGGTCCCATCCAGAAAACGCTGAACATGTCTTTGCCTGAGGTGGGGCTCGTCGTGTCGATGACTCTGACCGGCTCGGTCATCGGCGGCATATTGTTCGGCTGGATTGGCGACAAGTGGGGACGCAAGCTGTCGCTTCTCGCCACGCTTTTGCTCCTCGCCGGCGGTGCGGTGTTATCGGCGCTCGCCTGGGACTTCTGGTCTCTTCTCATTTTTCGCTTCATCGCTGGTGTCGGCGTCGGCGGCGAATGGGGCGCCGGAATGGTGCTGTTCAACGAAGTCTGGGATCCGCGCCGCCGCGGCCTCGGCAGCGCCATCGTGCAGGCGAATTCCTCGATCGGTCTGGCGCTCGCAGCGCTGATCGCGACCTGGGCGCTCGCCAGCTTTTCTCCGGACTTAGCATGGCGCATCACGCTGCTCGTCGGCGGCTTACCGATCTTTCTGATGCTGGTCATACGAAGGAAGATGCCGGAATCCCGTTTGTGGGAAGAGTTCCGCGATCTCCAAGCGGCCGGCGAATTGCCGCCGGAGAAGCGCAACGAAGGCTCTCCCTTGCTGGAGATTCTAAAAGGCGCGTCGCTGCGCTATTTCATCTGCGGCACGATCGTCTGTGGCGGCTACATCATCAATTACCAGAGCATCAGCGTCTTCATGCCGCGGCTCATGACGCAGATGCTCGGTGCGAGTCAAAACACGCTGCTGTGGATCACACTCATCTTTGCCGTGATATCGGGCGTCGGCATGATCTTCAGCGGCTATATCAGCGATGCCTGGGGCCGTCGGCGATCCGTGATCGTGACTACGCTGGTCGGCGTTGCCGGGCTTGCCTGGATCTACGCCAGCGGACAGACGAAATATCCCGGCGATATCTTCAGTTGGCCGCTGCTCTGGGCCTATGTGCTCTGGGGCTTCGGCCAAGGCGCAATCGGACAGTTCGGGCCGTGGTACGCCGAATTGTATCCGGTCGAGATGCGCTCCACCGCGGCGTCGACGATCTTCACCATGGGACGGGTCGTCGGCAGCCTTGCGCCGTATCTCGTGCCGGTCATCGCGGCGGAACTGGGACTTCTGAACGGCATGATGCTGGCGTTTGCGGGATCGGCGATCAGTCTCGTCTTCGCTCTGACGTTGCCTGAGACCGCGGGACGGACATTCGAGGTCATCGAGAGCAAGGAACGCGAAGAGCACGAAAGACGCGTGGACAATAGTCCGAGCCGAGCCACGGGCGTTGTCGGGGGCCACGACTGACGACGATCGCGCGCCATTAGGGAAGGTAAGCCTCCGCGGCCGCAGTCAGTTATTCGCTGGCGACCGCCTCGGCGATCGGCCGCTCGCGCGGCACGGCGATGCGGATGAAGCGCAGCACGCAGATCGCGGCGACCGCGAAGGGCACACAGCAGCAGGCATAAACGATCTGAACGGCGTGGCCGACGGCCTCGGGATTGGTCGCATCGCCGAGCCCCGCCGCATTCGCAATCACGCCGGCGATGGCGGCGCCGAAAGCCGTGCCAAGCGAGCGTACCGAATTGAGCGCCGCCGCGGTCGTGCGTTGCTCGCCCGCTGGCGCGCGATCGAGCGTCCGCGCGACCAGATGCACATTGTACATGCCGATGCCGAGCCCTAAGGCCGCCGCTGCGACCGTGAGCAGCGCAAGCTGCGGCTGTGTCGCGACGAGGGTGATGCTGACGAGTGCGGTGAAAGCGAGCAGCGGACCGAAGCCGAGCGCCAGGCGCTCGCGCGCGCCCGACCAGCCGGAAACCGCGACCGTGCCGACGGTCCACGAGAACGAGATCACGATCGTCACGAAATTGACGAAGACCGGCGAAACGCCGTGAACGACTTGCAGCAGCAGGGGCAGGAATAGCGTCACCGATGTCTGTGCCATTGCGTGCAAGGTCAGCGTCCAGAAGCAGAGGCCGATCGGCGCGCGGAACGACAGCGCATGCGAGGGGAAGAGCTTGTTGCCGGCCTCGCGGTCGAGGCGGAAGGTCGCGGCGACCAGCACGACCGCGAGCACGAGGCAGCATGTCTCCCAAGCGAAATTGTCGATCGTGCCGATGGCCGCGACAGCGCACACGCCGCTCGCCAGCATCGTCAGGCGGAAGAAGGGGAAGGGCGGTATCGCGCCGCGCTCGGCCTCGGTATCGAGCCGCGCGGGGATCTTGATCATCGCAATGATCGCGAAGGCGATCATGAACGGCGCCATCAGCCAGAACGAACCGCGCCACCAATGAAACGCGGCGAAGAGTCCGCCGACCACCGGGCCGCCGAGATGACAGCAGGTGAAAGTGCCTTGCGAGATCGCGAGGATGCGCGTGCGGAGTCGCGCGTCGTAGAGGCTAGCGATGAGCGCGGTGCCGCCGCCGGAGACGAGCCCGCCGGCCCAGCCCTGGATACCGCGCGCTGCGATCAGGCTGAACATGTCGGGTGCAATGGCGCAGGCGAGCGTGCCGAGCGCCAGGACGCTGGCGCCGAGCGTATAGCCCTTGCGCGCGCCGAGCCGCGACCAGATCACGCCGGTCGAGGAAGCGCCGACGATAGAGCCGATGGTGTAGAGCATCGCGGCCCAGGTGTAATAAGCCGCGCCGCCGATTTCGCCGACCACCGTCGGCATGATGATGGCGATCACCAGCATCTGGGTCGCGTGCATCGCGATCCCGCCGATGATCAGCGCTGAATAAAGTCCACGCCCGTCGCGGAACAGCTCAGACCAATCGCCTTTTGCGGCTTCGTCCGACCCCACGCCCAATGCTCCCCAATCTCGGAGAGGTTATAGTGCGTTCTGTGCCAGAGGAGGAAGAGCGGATGGAAACGCCGAAACGGATTGGAATTTTGGGCCTCGGCGCGATGGGCCGGCCGATGGCGCGGCATCTCATCGCCAAGGGTTTTAGCGTTGCGGGCTATGACGTGACGCCGGCGGCGTGCGAGCGCGCCGCTGCGTTGGGTGTCACGATCGCCGCAACGCCGCGCGATCTCGCCGCGCAAAGCGATGCGGTGCTGATCGTCGTCGGCTTCGATGCGCAGGTCGAGCGAGCAGTGTTCGGCGCGAGCGGCGTCCGCGAAGCGGCCCGGCCGGGGCTGGTCATCGGCATGGGCTCGACCGTCGCGCCATCTTTTGCGCGCGACCTGGCGCGCCGGCTCGAGGGTAGCGGCGTCGTGCTGATCGACATGGCGCTGACTCGCGGCGAGCCATTCGCCGAGGCGGGGACGATGCTGGTTCTCGGCGGCGGCGACGAAGCGGCATTTGCTGCGTGTCAGCCGGTGCTGCGCTGCTTCGCGTCCGACATCTTCCATCTTGGCCCGTTTGGTGCGGGACAGGTCGGCAAGATGGTCAACAACCTCATCCTCTGGGCGTGCATGACCGCGAATGACGAAGGATTGAGTCTCGGCGAAGCGCTCGGCATCGATGCGGAGAAGCTACGCAACGCGCTTACCCATTCGAGTGCCGAGAATTTCTCGCTCAGCGCGCGCGCCGATGAGCGGCCGACGCCCTGGGCCGAGAAAGACATGCGCATCGTGCTACAGGAAGCGGCGACGACCGGCCTTACCCTGCCGCTTTCGACTCTCGTCAAAGATCGCATCGCCGATTTCAAGCGGCGTAAGGGTTATCCGACGCCGAGCGAAGATACCTAGAGCGCTGCTATCGGAACTGGGCTCGGCATCGGTTGTTCTGTCTCCAGGCATTGAACGGGAGAACCCGATGCAAATGAGCAAAGTAAGTTTGGTGGTCTTGGCCGCGGTCGCGTTGACCGCAGGAATTGGGACTGCTTCGGCGCAGAGCACCACGACGGTCACGACGACGACCATAAGCCCTGAGCAAGAGACAACGATCTATCGCACGATCACGCACGAGCAGGTCGCGGTGCAACCGCCGCCGCCGGATTGGGCCCCGTCGGTCGGTATCGAAGTACCGGCGCAGGTGCAGCTCTACAACATGCCGACCACGGTCGATGTGCCGACGGTGCGGAGCGACCGCTATACGATGGTGAACGGCCATGTCGTGCTGGTTGATCCGAGCACACGTCGCGTCGTTCGTGTCATCGAGCGCTAACACCAAACCAAGTTACGATCTTCGTGTCGCGGCCGGGCCCCATCCCGGCCGCGATTTCTTAGACCGTCATTCCGCGAAAGCGGGAATTCATTTAACAGCGAGTCCGTTGCCGTGGCCCCCGCTTTCGCGGGAGTGACGGTTTAGAGGTAGCGATCGTAGCTTACCCACCAACGTCATTGCGAGCGAAGCGAAGCAATCCAGTGTGTCCGCAGACTGGATTGCTTCGTCGCTTCGCTCCTCGCAATGACGATCGGAGTGAGCAGCACATCTGTTGCTATGGACTCCCGCTTTCGCGGGAGTGACGGTTTGGGAGGCGCAGGCCGACCTAGAGAAGCGGCGCCCAGCGACGCTTCTGTCATATGCCTACAATTGTTGCGCGCTCATCAACAGCGCCTGTTGATGCGCTGTTGCCTGAGCAACAGCTCGATCGCGATTCGAATTTCTTCGGTCGCGGTTTTCCGCGAATTTTGCAGTTGGCACGCATCCTGCTGATGAGAGATCACGGCACGCTTCGGCATGCCGCGGAGGAGCTCAACAGAAGGACAGGCGATGACCAACGGCATCACCAGCTCGATCGAATTCGACGTCGACGTTCTCGTTATTGGCGGCGGGCCCGCCGGCGCATGGGCCGCATGCAGCGCGGCCGCGAACCGCGCCCGCGTCGTGCTCGTCGATAAAGGATATTGCGGCAGCTCTGGCGCAACAGCGGCAGCGGGCACGGGCGTCTGGTACATCCAGCCCGAGAAGGCCGCCCGCGAGAAAGCGATGGCGAGCCGCGACTCGCTCGGTGGCTTTCTCGCCGATCGGTCCTGGATGCGGCGCGTTCTCGATCGCACTTACGATTCCATCAATACGCTCGCCGAATGGGGCTATCCGTTTCCGACCGACGATTTCGGCAACGAGCGGCGCAATAATCTGAAGGGCCCGGAGTATATGCGGCTGATGCGCCGGCGCGTGAAGGAAAGCGGCGTCCGCATCCTCGATCACAGCCCGGCGCTCGAACTTCTGGTCGACGAGCATGGCGCCGTTGCCGGCGCGCGCGGCGTGCGGCGGCAGCAGAATGAGAGCTGGGCGGTGCGCGCCAAGGCGGTGGTGATCGCGACCGGCGGCTGCGCGTTCCTGAGCAAGGCGCTCGGCTGCAATCCGTTGACGGGCGACGGGCTGCTGCTCGGCGCCGAAGCAGGCGCCGAGCTGTCGGGCATGGAATTCTCCAACGCTTATGCGATCGCGCCCGAATTCTCGTCGGTCACGAAGACACTGTTCTACAACTGGGCCAGCTTCCAGTACGAGGACGGCAGCGTGATCGAAGGCGCGTCGGGGCATCACCGCTCGATCATTGCGAAGACGCTTCTGAAGCAGCGCGTCTACGCGATACTCGATCGCGCGGACGAAGGCACGCAACAAGCGATGCGCGGCGCTCAGCCGAATTTCTTTCTGCCCTTCGATCGCGCCAGTCACGATCCGTTCAAGCAGCGCTTCCCCGTCACCTTGCGTCTCGAGGGCACGGTGCGCGGCACCGGTGGTCTGCGGATCGTCGATGACACCTGCGCGACCTCGGTCCCAGGTCTCTATGCCGCGGGTGATGCGGCGACACGCGAGCTGATCTGCGGCGGCTTCACCGGCGGCGGCAGTCATAACGCGGCCTGGGCGATGTCGTCCGGCTTCTTCGCTGGCGCAGGTGCGGCGGATTACGCGCGCCAAAGTGGTACCGGCTCGAAGGAGCGCCGTATCGGTGGCGCCGGCGGGGCAGCGTTGCGCTCGCGCGGTCCACACGCCTTCGATCCGGAAAAGACCATTGCCGGCGTTCAGGCGGAGGTCTTCCCCTACGACAAGAACTACTTCCGCACGGGCGCAGTTCTCAGCGAGTCACTCCAGCGGCTCGACGGGCTCTGGAGCGATGTCCGCAACTCGGATGCGGCACAACCGGAAGGTCAGGTCCGGGCGCGCGAAGCCGCGGCGATGGTCGCGACCGCACGCTGGATGTATCGCAGCGCCGCCGCGCGGAACGAGACGCGTGGCATGCACAAGCGCGAGGATCATCCCAGCACCGACGTCAATCAGCGCCATTATCTCGCTTGCGGTGGCCTCGACGATGTGTGGGTCAGCCCGCGCAGTGCGGCAGTCCGTCAGACGGAAGAGGTGGCAGCATGATCGAGCTCGTTAGTCCCAATCGTTGCACCGGCTGCAATATCTGCGTCGCGGTATGTCCGACGAATGTCTTCGACGCGTCCCCGGACGGGCCGCCCGTGATCGCGCGGCAGAGTTCCTGCCAGACCTGCTTCATGTGCGAGCTCTATTGCCCGGTCGATGCACTCTTCGTCGCGCATAATTCCGAGGCGCCGGTGAAAGTCGATGAAAACGTGCTCGAAGACGGGCCGTTGCTCGGCAGCTATCGCCGCGCGATCGGTTGGACGCCGGAGACGCGCGAGAGCCGCAAAGTCGATCATTCCTTCAAGCTAACCACGCCGCACTAAGCGGCGCGGCCAGGAGAAATTCATGTCTAAGCGTGGTGTTGCACGCAGCGCCCTTCTTGCGCTCGCGTTTTCCCTCGGTGTCGGGCGCGCTGCCGCGGCGGCCGAGACGGCGCCGGCAGTCATTCATTTCGGTGCGGTCGGCTCGGGCTATGGCCAGCAGGTCGGCACTCAGTTGATCTCGATCGCGCATATCAAGGGCTTCGTGCAAGAAGAGCTCGGTGAGACAACGAAGCTCGATTGGAATTATTTCACTGGCACCGGTCCCGCGATCAACGAAGCGCTTGCCAACGGCCAGCTCGATTTCGCGCAATATGGCTCGCTGCCGAGCATCATCGCACGCGCCAACGGCTTGTCGACGAAGATTATTCTCTCGGGCGGCGGCACGAATATCTATGCCGCCGTGCGCACGGGATTGCCGATCCAAAGCATCAAGGACCTCAAAGGCCGCAGTGTCGCCCTCCAGAAAGCGACCATTCTGCATTGGTCGCTGCTCGAGACGCTGAAAGCCAATGGCCTCAGCGAGAACGATGTCACGATCCTCGATCTGAAACAGGCGGATCAGCTTGCCGCGCTCGCGGCCGGCAGTGCCGATGCGTCGTTCGGCACGGTTTCGCTGTTGCAACTGCGCGACCAGGGGCTCGTCCGCATTATCTACACCTCGCAGCACGACGATCCGCGCGCGACGGGGCCAAGCTCTTTCGTCGTGACGGAAGCGTTTGCCGCGAAATATCCCGAGACGACGCAGCATATCGTGCGTGGCTTCGTGAAAGCGGCGCAATGGGTGTCGCAGCCGGAAAACCGCGAGGAAGCGCTGCAGATCTGGGCGAAATCCGGCGTGCCACTCGCTGCATTGCGCGACGAATATGCCGGCGAGAAACTGCACGACCGGCTGGATCCTCTTCTCGATAATTTCTTCCGCGCGCAATATCAGGACGGCATTGATTTCGCCAAGCATGAGAAGCTGATCCGCAAGGATGTCGATCTCTCGCAGTGGATCGACACCAAATACCAGGATGCGGCGCTCGCAAGCCTGAATCTCGCGCAATATTGGCCGGCCCGGAGCAAAGATGGCGCGGTCCCGTCCAATTAGCGCCGCCGCGGGACCAGTGCCGCGCCTGGCGCTGGTCTCGCTCGTGCGGCCGGTCCCGGCGCGGTCGCGCCGCCGCAGCGGGGCATTCGCGACGCTGCCGTACGCCGCGCTGCCCTGGTCCCTGCCGCTCGCCCTGTTGCTGCTCTGGCAAGTGGCGACGAGCGCCGGCTGGCTTGCGCCACAGATCCTGCCGTCCCCCGCCACGGTCGCGGCGACGTTCGTCGATCTCATCACGGGCGGCGACATTCTCGACAGCCTCGCGATCAGCCTGCGGCGCATTACCGTTGGTTTCGCCATCGGTACCGTGGTCGGGCTTCCGATCGGCATCGCTCTCGGCCGCTCGGAGCGGCTCGAGCAATATCTCGGGCCGAGCCTCCGCGCGATTGCGCAAGTGCCGTCGCTCGGCTGGCTGCCTTTCCTGATGCTGATCTTCGGCCTGGGCGAGACGCTCAACTACGTCATCATCGCCAAGGCCTGCTTCATTCCGATTGCGCTCAACACCTCGGCGGGCATTCGCAACCTGTCGCCGCAGCATCTGGAGATGGCGCGAGCCTTCCGCTTGCGGCGAAAGACGATGCTGTTGCGCGTGATCGTACCCGGCGCGCTGCCGAGCATTTTCAGCGGCATACGCCTCGCGCTCAGCCATGCCTGGATCGCGATGGTCGTCGTCGAGATGCTCGCTGACACGGCGGGGGTCGGCTACCTGATGACCTGGGGCCGCACGCTGTTCCAGATCGACATCGTAATCGTCGGCATGATCCTCATCGGCGCGATCGGCTTTCTCATGGACCGCGGACTGCGGCATATCGAGCGTCGCTTGCAGCGCTGGAGACCGGTATGACAACGATCGCATCGTCCTCGCCGGCGCTTCGACGCGGTCTCGTCGTACCGGCGCTGCTCATCGTGGCGTGGTTCGCGCTGAGCCACAGCGGCTGGGTCGATAATCGCCTGCTGGTCGCACCGGAGCGTGCCCTGGCCGTGCCGTTCGACGACCCCAACGGTCGCATGCTTGTGGCCCGCTTTGGCGGCGAGCATCTGCCGCATGCTTGCGGGCTTCGCCATTGGCGCAAGCCTCGGCGCGGTGCTCGGCTTTGTCATGGGCGTGTCGCGGTTCGGCGATCGGCTCTTCGGCCTGTCCTTCAACGCGATGCGGCAGATCACGCTCTTCGCCTGGATACCGTTGCTGACCGCGTGGTTCGGCAATGGCGAGGTGGCGAAGCTCGTCTTCATCGCGCTCTCGGCCTTCTTCCCGATGGCGCTCAACACGCTGCAAGGTCTGCGCGACTTGCCGCAACAATATCGTGAGCTCGCTTCGGTACTGCGGCTCTCGCGTCGCACGCGGCTGCTTCGTGTGTTGCTGCCGGCCAGCCTGCCGGCGATCGCTGTCGGCATTGAATTGGCGCTGATCGGGGCGTGGATCGGCACGGTCGGTGCGGAATATGCGATGGGCTTCGGGCGTGGTCTTGGCATCTATCTCGCCGAGGGCCGCGAGCAATTCCGCATGGATATCGTCATCGTCGGCGCGCTGACGCTCGCACTCGTCGGCTACGCGCTCAATCGGGCTTTCGCGATCGGCTTACGGCGCCTCATGTCGTGGCGCGGTATCAGCCCTTGACCAGAGGAGGAAGCGATGCATTCCAATCTTTCGCTCGAGATCCGCGGCGTCAGCAAGAGCTATTGCGTGAATGATTCGACGTTGCTCGCGCTGGACGACGTCTCCTTTGCGGTCGAGCCGGGTGAGTTCGTCACCATTCTCGGTGCGTCCGGTTGCGGCAAGTCGACCTTGTTGCGGCTGATCATCGGTCTCGATGCCGATTATCAGGGCGACATCCTGCTCGAAGGCCAGCGCGTGGCCGGTCCCGGCGCGGATCGCAGCATCGTCTTTCAGGAAGCGCGCCTGCTGCCATGGCTGACGATCGAGCAAAACGTCGCGCTCGGCCTCGATGCCAGCGGAACGCCGGCGGCGATGAGCAAACGGATCGCCGTCGAGCAGCTCAAGCGCGTGCAGCTTGCCGGATTCGAGCGGGCCTATCCGCATCAGCTCTCCGGCGGCATGGCGCAGCGCGCCGCCATTGCGCGCGCCCTGGTCAGCCAACCCAAGGTGCTGCTGATGGACGAGCCGCTGGGCGCGCTCGATTCCCAGACACGCGCTTATATGCAGGAGCAATTGCTGAGCCTCTGGCGGCGCGAGGGCATCACCATGTTGATGGTGACGCATGACATCGAAGAAGCGGTCTATCTCAGCGACAAGATCGTGGTGATGGAGCCGAGCCCCGGCCGCGTGCGTGGCATCCTGCCGATCGAGTGGCCGCATCCGCGCGATCGCGCCTCGCCACGTTTCGCGCGGCTGAAAGAGCGGATCGTTCGCATGCTCATGAAGGACGACGATGCCGGCTCGTCGTTCGCGGAGGATTTTCGCGAAGATCCGGTGCGCTATCCGGCGTTGTTCGGCGGTTGAGCGTCCGGTTCCTCGGCGATCTTCTTGGTGCGTGCGGCGATGAGGCCGATCCGCGTCAGATGCGAACGCAATACGTTGCGGCTGATCCCGAGGAGGCGCGCCGTTTGCACCTGATTGCCCTCGCAATGATCGAGGGCGGTGCGGACAAGCTTCTCCGTCACTTGATCGTAGAGTGACGACGTATCTTGATCGAAAAGCCGGCGAAAGACGCTGACCAGTGCGTCGGCCTGAGGATCGGGTACATCGCCGGTGCGCTTGCCATGACGCGATAGGGTCAGATCGGCGACGGCGATCGTTCCGCCTTGGGCGACCAGCACGGCATGATGAATGACGTTTTCAAGCTCGCGGATATTGCCGGGCCAGAAATAAGCGAGCAGTTGGCGCGACGCCTCATGTCCGAAGCGTAACTCGGACCGGGTCTGCTCGGCGGCGTAGGAGGCAAGGAAATGTTCGGCCAGCGGCAGGATGTCGCCCGGGCGCTCGCGCAGCGGCTGCAGATCGATGCGCGCCACGTTGAGGCGATAGAACAAATCCTGGCGGAACCGGCCGAGCCGCACGGCCTGTTCGAGATCGATATTGGTCGCGGCGATGACGCGCACGTCGATCGAAATCGGCTGGCGCGCGCCGACACGGACGACTTCGCGCTCTTGCAAGACGCGCAGCAGCTTTACTTGCAGGGCAGGGGCAAGATCGCCGATCTCGTCGAGAAAGATCGTGCCGCCACTCGCGGCCTCGAACCAGCCGGGTTTGCTGGCGGTGGCGCCGGTGAACGCGCCTTTCTCATGGCCGAACAATTCCGCCTCGACCAGCGTCTCGACAAAGGTGCCGCAATTTACGGCAACGAACGGCCCGTCGCGCCGCGCGCTGGATTGGTGGATGAACCGCGCGACCAGCTCTTTGCCGGTGCCGGTTTCGCCGACGATGAGGATATTGGCGTTGCTCGGCGCGACGCGCTCCAGATGCGCTTTGAGCTCGCGTGAGGCCGGATCCTCGAACACCAGTGCCGAGGCGCGGATCGTCGGGCGATGACGGTCTTGAGTGAGCGCCGCCATGGTCAGGATGGACTGACCCGGCGGCGGCGAGCGGGGTAGGGAAGACATAACCTTATTCACATAATTTCACTGTCAATATTATACAAAATAACAGACGATTGAGGTATAATTTTGACGCGGAGCGCTCTGCGGTGGACGCAGGTCTTGCGCTACGCGGGTACGCGCAGCCCCAGCCGCACCAGCCGCGGCAAGACTTCGTCGCGGAAGAAGGGGAATTCGTCGAGGTAATTGACGAAGGAGAAGCACATGCCGGCAAAGCCGGCGGCGCTGATTTGCGCCAGCGTATTCGCGACATCGTCGGGGTCGCCGACCATCGGGAAGCCGCCATGACCGGCGGCGAAGCGGATGCGGAAGGCTTTGAAGAATTCGGCCGAATAGGATTGCGAGTGGATCTTGTTGATGCTGATCAGCCGGTCGACCGCGTCCCAATCGCCCATCTCTTCGGCGTAGTAGCGGTGATATTCCTCTGCCTCGCGCCGCGTCTTGCGGCAGACGACATAGCCATTGCCATAAACGCCGATTTCGCGCCCATGCGCGCGCGCCGCCGCGATCGTGTCGTTCACTTCCTGCGCGCCCGCTTCGAGCGAGCGCAGCGGGCGGAACAGCACGTCGCAAGCCTTGGCGCTGAAGGCGCGGCCGGCCGGCGAAGAGCCGGCATTCATGACGAGCGGCCGTGTGGCGCCGTAAGGCTTGGGATTGGCCTGCACGTTCTTCAATTGGAAGAACTGGCCGGTGAAATCGAAATCCTCATCGTTCTCCCAGATCGCCTTGATCGCCTCTAGCCATTCGGCGCCGTGTTCGTAGCGATCGTCATGCGTGCGCTGACCCACGCCGAACATATCGAACTCGTCCTGGTTCCAGCCGCAGACGATGTTGAGACCGAAACGGCCGCGGCCGATATGATCGGCGGTGACGAACTGCTTGGCCGCGTAGACCGGATGGACGAGCGGCGCATGCACGGTGCCGAAGACGTTGAGGCGCTGGGTCTGGGCAAGGAGGCCGCAAGCCCAGGTGACGGTCTCCCAACTCGAGCCTTCGAAATTGGTCTCGCCGCCATAACCGCGCCAACGGCCGATCGGCAGCATCAAATCCATGCCGGCCGTGTCGGCAAGCTGTGCGAGCTTGAGATTGTCTTCCCAACTCGCCGACCAACGCTCGGATACACGCGTCGCCGCGCGGCCGCCGGAGCAATTGCTGCCGAAAAGACCAAGCTTCAGCTTGTTGGGGCTGAAGCTGGCGATGCGGCTGGGAAGTTCATGGCGCGACAAATGAGCCTCCTTAGTCACCTATTCGTCATTGCGAGCGAAGCGAAGCAATCCAGTCGTTGAAGCATTCTGGATTGCTTTGTCGCTTACGCTCCTCGCAATGACGTAAGAGAAGTTTACTTCTTCGGCAGGTAAGCTTCGGTGTAGAGCTTCGACATATCGGGCGGGCTATCGACGAGCTTCAGATCGGTGAAAAATTCCTGCAGGTTCTTCAGCGTCTCGGCGTCGAACTTGCCGTCGAGGCTATACATGCCGATGGTGAGATCGTACTCCTTCGTCTGCACGGCCTCGGAGAAGCCGGTCATTTCCATGCCGATCTTCACCGTCTCGGCCTTGTTCTTGTGCATGAAGTCGATGGTTTCGAACCAGCCGGCGAGAAAGCGCTTGATCGCATCCGGATTGGATTGGACCAGCTTGGTCGTCGCGAAGATTGTGCCGGCGCTGGTATTCCCCATATAGCTCGACACCGGCGCGAGGAGCTTGCCCTCGTGCTTTTCTTCCATCTGGAAAGTCAACGACGTCGGGATTATGTCGGCATCGACATTATGGGTACGGAACGCGGCGACGACGGTCGCGGGCTCGCTGCCATTGGCGACGATGGTGATGTCTTTCTCGCTCCAGCCTTCCTTCTTCGCCAATTGCTGCGCCAGCCAGAAGGTGAACGAGCCATTGCTCGAAACGGCGATCTTGGTACCTTTCAGATCCTTGAGGCTCTTGGCTTTTGAATCGGCAGGCACGGCGACGCCGAGGAATGTCGCGGGAGCGACGACGTTGGCGATCGCGATCTCGGGCGAGCCTTTGGCGATGAGTGCCAGCTCCGGTCCGGCGCCGACGCCGATATCAATCGCGCCCGCGGCCGCCGCTTGATGCATCTTGCCGCCACCACCGAAATTCTGGATGGTTACGTCGAGACCGTGCTTGGCGAAGATTCCGCTTTTGACGCCGACATCGACCGGCAGCATCGGCGAAGACGTTGGCGACGCCTTGCCGACCGTCAGCTGATCAGCAGCCTGTGCGCCGCTGCTCGCCAAGGCTGCCGCCGCGAGCATAAGAGTCCCCACCACCAACCGCTTCATGTCATTTCTCCCGATAGACGACCGTCTTCTCTGTGACGCGTCACGATACAAGCGCGACGTTGCCATGGCCAGAGTCGCGCTGCGTTGCTAGCATCGGCGGAATTTTCGGGAGGTAGAGATATGACAGATTTCGTCGCGACCCATCGCATCACCCACGAAGCCAGCATGAAGATGCTCGCGGCCGGCGTCGCCAAGGCCAACGAGATCGGCTGTAAGATCAGCCTCGCCGTGGTCGATGCGAGCGGTCAGCTCATCGGTTTCCTGATGATGGATGGCGCGCGCTTCTTCTCGGGCCGCACCACGATCAAGAAAGCGATCACCTCGGCCTCGCAGCGTTTGCCCACCGGCTACGCGCCGGAAGAGAACGTGCTCAGCATGCAGATTCGCATGGACGGCGATTTCACCAACGTGCCCGGCGGTTTTCCGATCACGGTCGGCGGGCAGGTGATCGGCGGCGTTGCCGCGGGCGGCGCCAAGATCGAAGAGGACGTCATCGTTGCCAAGGCCGCGCTTGCGGCGGTCTCTGGATAACAGAGTTTTGAACTAAGCGCGCAACCCTACGATGCGCCGTGCGTTGTACGCATGTTGCTCTGTCGGATACCTGTCGTAGGTACGGAAGAATGCCGCACGGTCGCCATGAAAACGCCAGCTTTGGATTTTGGGGTGACGCCGCGCGCGCCACGCCCGAGCCCACGAGCTCGCAGGATTATCGCGAGCGAGCGACGCGACTGCGCGCGCTCGCGGCTGATTCACCCGATCCGCAGATCAGGGCTTATCTGCTGACGACCGCCGCTCAGTTCAACCAACTCGCCGATTACGCGGCAGCGTCGGCTTCGACGACGCACGCCGCGTAACAGGCCGCGGCACGGCTGCTCCATTTAAAAAGCAGCAGCTACAAAGCAACAGCGCGTTGTTCAGCCATTGTTCTTTCACCCCGCGCTAAGCCACAGCGCGCTCGGCGGATCACCGAGTAGGTCTATTCGCCAATTCTCCAAAACATACTCAACTGAACGCCACGAAGAGGCAGAAGCCGCTCGCGAGTACGGATAGGATGATGGTGAGGATCATCTCGGCACGACCGCTGCCCGTTCTCACGAACTCCTCTCGGTCGATGAGCTTCGCCGTGCGGGCATAACGGATGCCGGCGATGAGGATGAGAGCCATGCCGACCAGGATCAGCGCAATGCCGTCATAGCGACCGAGCGGCGCGGCAAGGCGCTCGATCAGGAGTTTTTGCGCTGCAGCAGGCGAGGCGGTATTGGCGATCGCTTCGACCATGACATTGAATTTCTCGATGACGAAGCCGAAGGCGATGACGGCGAGCCCGGTGCGCATCCAGGCAAGAAAGGTCCGCTCATTGGCGGCGTGGTCCGAGAAGTTGCGAATCATTTTTTCTGAACGTCCAAATGGGTGATTCGTTTCCGCTATAGTCGGCTCGGAACGATAGAGAGGGAGGATATTTTGACCGACTATCCGAGCGACATCGATCCCGAATCGGGAAACCGCCTGCCGCTGCCCAAGCGTGCGGAACTCGATCCCGACGCGCAAGCCTCTTACGACCGTATCGTGAAAGGCGGGCATGGCGCGATCCGCGGGTTGCGAGGCCCGAGCGGCATCCAGCTTCATTCGCCGACCTATTCCAAGCACGCGCGGCCGGTGAATTACTATCTGCGCTATGAGGCGGGCTTTAGCGGGCGCGTGCGCGAGGTCGCCATTCTCACCACGGCGCGCGAATGCGACAGCCAATTCGAATGGGCGGCGCATGAGCCCGAAGCGCTGAAGGAAGGCATCGCGCCGGCGCTGATCGATGTGATCCGCAATCGCGCGCCGCTGACCGGTGTCGATCCCGCCGACGCGACGATCATCGCGCTCGGCCGCGAGATGTTCGGCGCACGCAAGGTAAGCTCGGCAACCTATGCGGCGGCCTTGAAGCAATTCGGCCGCCGCGCGCTGGTCGATCTCGTCGCGCTGATGGCGAATTACGCGGGGACCGCCGCGATCCTCACCGCTTTCGACATGCAGCTCGACCCAGGAACCAAGCCAGGCTTGCCGCCGCGCTAAGGGCAACGCAAGAAGAGAGGGCATTGCACCGGGGCGTTGTGCTAGACTGCTCCCAGATCGTCATCAAAATAAAAGACGATCATATATGGGAGGTCAGGCTATGAAGCTCAGGACCATTACGCTTGCTCTGGCGAGTGCTTCTTTTATTGCGGGTGCATCGAGCAATGCGAGCGCCGATCCCTGGAAGGTTCGCGTTGGCTGGGTAACAACACCAACGCATGCACAGCCGCTCATCGACGAGCTGCACAATCGTCATCCCGAGATTTTTCCGAATTTCGGCAAAAGCTACGAAGTCGAGAGCCTGCATTTCCAGGGAACGACGCCGCAGATCGAGACGCTGGCGACGGGCGATCTCGACATCGCGGCTTTCGGTCCCGAGGCCGTCGCGCTCGCGGTCGATAACGCGCATCTCGATGTCCGGATCATCGCCGATGTATTCCAGGATGGCGTGCCGGGCTACGGGACCATCACCTTTGTCGTGCGCGAGGACAGCCCGATCCATAAGATCGAGGATCTGCGCGGCAAAGTCGTCGCCACCAATGCCATCGGCTCGTTCGGCAATTCGGCCATGCGCATCAACCTGCGCGCCCACGGGCTTCAGGATAAGGACTTCACCACCGTCCAGGCGAATTTCAACAACATGCCGGCGATGATGGATGAGGGCAAAGTCGATCTTATCAACTTGTTGCCGCAGTTCCGATATCTGATGACCGAACAACATAAGTACCGCCAACTCTTCACCGCGCATGACGGGGAGGGCCGTATCCAGGCGGTGTTGTGGGCGATGCGCGCCGATGTGCTTGCGGCGCATCGCCCGGCGGTCGTCGATTTCCTTGCCGATCATATCCGCGCTATTCGCTGGCTGATCGATCCCGCGCATCACGACGAAGCCGTCGCGATCGCGGCCGCGGTCACAAAGGCGAAGCCCGAGACGTTGGCTTATGTCTTCACCAAAGAAGACTCCTATCGCTCGCCTGACGGCAAACCCGATATCGAGGGAACGCAGCATGCGCTCGATGTCGAGCTGAAATACAAACTCATCAAGCAGACCGTGAAAGTGTCGCCGAAATATGTCGATCTCGGGCCGTTGAAGAGGCTGCCAAGCGTGTCGATGGAGGTTCGTAAGCATGGCGTTGCCGGGTGAAGAGCCGATACCCCCAACACGGATCATTTCGATTCCGATGAGCGACGGCGTGAAAATCGCCGCCGCTCTCTTCCTTCCGCCCGGCAAGGAGCGTTTCCCGACGCTCCTTGCCGCGTCGCCCTATCGTTTCGACAATGATATGGCGCCGGCCATTCCGCTGTTCCTCTGGCGCGAGACCGGGCCGATCGGCTGGTATCTCGAGCAGGGCTACGCCTACATCCATATGGATGTGCGCGGCACGGGCCGCTCGGGCGGCGAGTATCGTTATCAATGCAAGCGCGAGCAGCGCGATCTCTACGAGGTCGTCGAATGGATCGCGGCACAGCGCTGGTCGAACGGCAAGATCGGCGGCATCGGCCAGAGCTACTTCGCGCGCTCGCAGTGGTTCATGGCGACACAGAACCCGCCGCATCTCGGCTGCGTCGCGCCCTATGACGGGCATATCGATACCTATCGCAATTCCGCTTACACCGGCGGCATTCCCGGCGGCTATCCGACGAGCTGGTGGGAACAAGTGCGGACGGTCAACGGCTACCCGACCGCCGGCAAGAAGCGCTTTGTCGATTACGACTATCCGGCGCAGGTGAAGCGTCATCCGACCTACGATGCATTTTGGCGCGAGCGTGCCGCGGCGGAAAAGCTCGAGAAGATCAAGGCGCCGGTTTTCTCGATCGGCGTCTGGAGCAAGGTCGATCTTCATCTCAACGGCAATATCGTCGGCTACCAGCGCGCCGGCGGGGCGAAGAAGCTGCTCGTCTTCGGCTCATCCGATGTCTATGCCGCGGTCGCCGATTATTCGAGCATCGCCTTCCACGAGAAATATCTGCTGCCGTTTTACGATTGCTATCTCAAGGGCAAGCGCACGTCCTATCTCGATGAGCCGGATGTGCGCTATTTCGTGACCGGCGCCGATCGCTTCGACAGCGCGCCAACCTGGCCGCCGCAGAATTCGCGCTACGTGCCGTATTATCTCAGCGCCGGCCCGACCGGCAGTGTCACCTCGCTCAATGATGGCGCGCTCTCGGAGAATGAGCCCAAGGGGCAGGGCAATCCGACGGTGTTCGACTATCCAAATCCAGGCTGGCGACAAGGCGTCGTCGGTACCGGCAAAGATGGCCGGCCCGATCCGGTGCGGCGCGTGCTGACCTTCACCACGCCGCCGCTGGAGCGCGATCTCGAAATCGCTGGACCGATCGAGTTGATCCTGCACGCGGCATCGAGCCGGAACGATACCGATTTCTACGTGAAGCTTTCCGAGCAGATGCCGCAGGACGAAGCCGATCGAAAGGCCGATCTTCAGCCGCGCTCGCGTATCGTCACAAAGGGTTGGTTACGTGCTTCGATGCGCGCGATCGATAAGAAACTATCGAAGCCGCATGCGCCGCATTACGGCCATACCAAGCCGCAGATGCTGACGCCGAACCGCGTCTATGAATTCACCATCGCGGTGATGCCGACGGCGTATCGCTTCAAGCGCGGCAGCCGCATCCGGCTCGAGCTGGCGAACGGCGATTCGAGCGTGACCGAACAGCATTTCGCGCATCCCTATACGCCGGACAAGGTCGGGCGCGACATCATCCACCACGATGCGCGTTATCCGTCGCGGTTGCTGCTGCCGGTGATGGATGGGGTGGCTTAGCAGGGCTAGAGCAAGATCTGCGGATTCAATTGATCGTCATTGCGAGGAGCGAAGCGACGAAGCAATCCAGAGTGGCGCGCGACCTTCTGGATTGCTTCGCTGCGCTCGCAATGACGACGAGAGATGCTTTCGCGCGTCTACTTGAAACAATCACTTCCTAAATCCCGGCGTACCATTCATAGCCCTGGTCCTCCCAATAGCCACCTTTGCCGCCGCGGATATTGGCGAAGCTTTCGACCAGCTCGATGCGCATGATGTATTTCGCCATCTTGTAGCCGAGCTGGCGCTCGTCGCGTAGTCGCAGCGGCGCGCCGTATGGGACGGGCAGCACCACATCATTCATTTCATAGGCGAGGATCGTCTGCGGGTGATAGGCGCCGGCGAGATCGATGCTCTCGTAATAGCGGCTGTCCGTGCCATCGAGCGTCTGCTCCATCGGATCGGCGCAGTAGAACATCACATAGCGCGCCTCGGGCTTGGGGCCGACGCGATCGAGCACCGCGCCAAGGTGCACGCCTTTCCATTTGCCGATACAACTCCAGCCCTCGACGCAGTCATGCCGCGTGATCTGGGTGCGCGACGGCAGCGCGCGCAGCTCCGCGAGCGAAAGTTTCGCCGGTCGGTCGACCAACCCGCCGATCTCCAGCCGCCAATCGGCGAAGCTGGTCTTGGCCAGAGCCTGATAGGCGGAATCTTCCGGATCGGTCGTGCCGTTGGCGCGGAAATCCTTGGACAGATCGGCCTCGCTGTATTCCCGCGCCAGCGCGTGTTGGCCGGTGATGGCGCGTTGCACCGTCCGCGTTAGCGTCTCGGCGCGGTCGAGGATCGCGACAAACCAATCGCTTTTGGAAAGCTGATCGCAGCCCGCGAGCGGCAACAGCGCGGCGCTGCCGAGCGCGCGGGCGAGGAATGAGCGGCGGGCGAGGGCATCAGGCTTGCTCATGATGATCGTCTCCGATGTCGTACCAGCCGGTGATCATCGAGCGCAGATTGTTCCAGACGCCCGAGATCAGGACCATGACGAGGTGAATCCCGACGAAAGCGAGGAAGGTGAAAGCGAGAATGAAATGGATCGTGCGCGCGGATTGCCGGCCGCCGAAAATGTCGAGAAGGATCGGATAGCTCGCATCGAGCCGCGGCGACATCGCGAGGCCCGCAAGCACCATCACCGGGCCGAGCAGAAACGCGACGACGAGATAGGCGAGCTTCTGGAGGACATTGTAGCTCCTGGCCTTTTCGCCTTTCGGAAAGCGCAGGCGCAGATGCTCGCCGATCGATTGCGGGATATGGCGCGAGCTCTTGTCGCGTGGGCGCGAGATCGCGCCTCAGATGCCGGCCGACGATCGAAGCGATGCCGTAGGCTAGGCCATTGATGACGAAGATCCAGGCAAAGAAGAAATGCCAGCGGCGGCCCATGGCGAGCCATTGATCGCTCGGCAAGGTCGCCCAGGCGGGAAAGGCGCGCGCGGAATCCGGATCGCGCGGATCGCCGGAAAGGCCGAGCAGACCGCTCGTATTGAAGGAATGACCGTCAATGGTAGTGACGCCCTCGCCGCGGCCTTCCGCATCCTGGATCGTACCGATGGCGAAAAACGGACTGTCGAAAACCGAGGCGTTGCCCCAATAGAGCGCGGGATGGGCGTTGAAAATCTGCAGCCCGCTCATCAACAGGCCCGTCATGCAGACGACGTTGATCCAATGCGTCACGCGGACCCAAAGCCGGTGACGATAGATGCGGCGATCGTCGTTCACGACGCTCTCCATCGTTTAGACAAGGCACCAGCCGGGCGGGACGGATGGGGGAAGCGAACCGCCCGGCCTTGATGCCCCTATGCTTTAGTTGGGCATCAGCACTTTATCGACAACCAGGATGACGCCGTTGCTCTGATAGACGTCGGCGATCGTCACCTTTGCGGTGTTGCCCTTTGCGTCGGTGACCGACAGCTTCTTGCCACTGCCGGTGACCGTCAGCATGTCGCCCTCGACCGTCTTGAGCGATGCGCGGCCGCCGCCACGCATGATCTGCTCGTCGAGCGCCTTGGTGTCGAGCCGGCCCGGCACGACGTGATAGGTCAGCACCTTGTCGAGCGTCGCCTTGTTCTCGGGCTTCAGCAGCGTGTCGACGGTGCCGGCGGGCAGTGCCGCGAAAGCGGCGTTGGTCGGGGCGAAGACCGTGAACGGCCCGGCGCCTTCGAGCGTGTCGACGAGGCCGCCGGCTTTCACCGCCGCGACCAGCGTGGTGTGGTCTTTGGAATTGACCGCGTTCTGGATGATGTTTTTGTTCGCATACATCGGCGCGCCGCCGACCATCGGCTCATTGGCGGCGATAGCGGAACCGACGATTGCGAAACTGATCAGGGCGCTGGCGCCCAAAGCTTTGAAATTGATCATGATGGCTCTGCTCCCTAGCGATCTACCGCGGGCGCCGGACTGCCCGTTGCCTGCGCGGCTTCATCTCATCTACGGAGCGGTTTCGCGGCTGGATGCAGCGCGCATCCGGAAAAAGCATCCGAAAAGAGATTGGGCGCGTAATCCCTATGACGGACCCGATGGACAGGTGGCGCATTCCGCGCCACGGTATTGCGCAGGGGACGGGCTTCAGGCCCAGAGGATATGAGCGACGCTCGAGCGACAGGGTTGGCTTCCACCGCGACGCTGATCGAAGCGGTCGCACGCGGCAGCCGTCCGGCGCTCAACCGCCTCTATGAACTCGAATCGCGCCGCCTCTACGGCATCGCGCTGCGCATCGTGCGCCGGCCGGAAGTTGCCGCCGATGTGCTGCAGGAAGCCTTCATCCAGATCTGGCAGAACGCCCAGAGCTACTCGGCCGAGCGCGGGGCCGGCGGTGCCTGGCTCACCGGTATCGTGCGTTTCCGCGCGCTCGATGCGGTGCGCAAGTACGGGCGCGAGATTCTGTCCGACGATCCTGGCTTGGGCGATGAGGCGCAGGAGCCGGATATCGTCGATCGCCTCGCCATCAAGGGCGAAGCGGGCGCGCTGACGCGCTGTCTCGGACTGCTCGACGATCAGCAGCGGCGCTGCGTTACGCTCGCTTTCGTCGATGGGTTTTCCCATGCGGAGATTGCGGAGCATCTCGCCGCGCCGCTGGGTAGCGTCAAGAGTTGGGTGCGGCGCGGCTTGCTCGCGCTGCGGAGCTGTCTCGAATCATGATCCCGGAAGATCGCGAAGAGCTGAACGCCTTGGCTGGCGAATATGTCTTGGGTCTGCTGGAGCCCATGCAGCAGCGTGAGATCGAAGCGGCGCTCGCGAGCAACGCGACGCTGCGCAGCGCCGTCGCCTTCTGGGAGGAGCAATTGCATCCGCTTTCCTCGCTCGCTGCGCCGGCCGAGCCGCCCGCCGATCTCTGGAACAAGATCGCGGCGCGTCTCGATCAGACACCGCAAGTAAGCGCGCGTTGGTGGAGCCGGCCGGCACCGTGGCGCTGGGCGACCGGCGGCTTTGCCGCTGTGGCCGCCGCGCTGTTGCTTTATATCGCGCTCGGTGGTTTGCCGGTGGCGCCGCACTATGTCGCGGCGCTGCATTCGCCGCAGCAACAGGATCGGACCAGTTTTATCGCGACGGTTGGGCGTAACGGCCTCACGATCCGCTCGGTTACCGCCGCCGACCCGCCGCCGGGCCGTGCTTATGAGCTTTGGGCGATCGCGCCGGGCGCGACGACACCACAAGCGATCGGCGTCATTCCGGAAAATGGCGTGCTGCGTGTCGCGTCATTGCCGCCCGATGTTCAGCTCGGCGCGACATTGGCGATCAGCCTCGAGCCGCCGGGCGGCTCGCCCGACAAGCACAAGCCGAGCGGGCCGGTGGTCTTCGTCGGCGCGGTTAAATCGCTCTAATCATCACCCGCGGCCTGCTGTGCCGACGCGAGCCGATCACCGCGCGGCGGCAGCGAGGGCGAAAGCTGCTCCAGCAGTCTGCCGTTGCTTTCGATGGCGAACAGCGCGGTGACGATGCCGCCGAGCAGCGCGAAGAGCCCGAAAGCGAGGAACACGGCCTTGAGGCCGGCCAGCGGCAACACCGCGCCGATGAAGGCGGGACCGGCGATCGAGCCGATGCGCAGCCAAGCATTGCCGAAACCGCCGCCGAGGGCGCGCAGCTCCGTCGGATAAAGCTCGGCGGTGTAGGTGCTGAGCGCCAGCGCCAGCATGCCGATGAAGAATTGCGATGACGCCATCAGCAGCATGGTGGTGAAAGCCGGCAGATCGGGCCGGATCGCCAGGAACAGCATCGGCAACGCGCCACAGAAAAATGCCATCAGGAAAAGCTTGCGCCGGCCGATGACGTCGATCAGCAGGAGCGTGACGATGAGGCCAGGCGCGACGATCAGCGTGAGGATCGAGGTGTAGGTGAGGGCTTCCTGCACCGAGAGCTGATAGACCGTGCGCCACAAGGTCGGCGCCCAGGTGAGCACGCCGAAGGTGACGATGTAGGTGCAGAACCACATCGTCCATACCGTCAGGGTGCGCTTCAAATACATGCCGCGGAAGAGATCGCCGATCCGCGTCTCGCCCCGCAGATTATTGATGTTGGCCGCGACTGGCGTCTTCGTCACGATAGGCGGCAACGGCTTGGCGCCGTTCTTCGAGATGATGGCTTCGATGCGGTTCAGCACGCGGTCGGCTTCCTCGG
This sequence comes from uncultured Alphaproteobacteria bacterium, assembly GCA_963740675.1. Classification (GTDB taxonomy): domain Bacteria; phylum Pseudomonadota; class Alphaproteobacteria; order ATCC43930; family CGMCC-115725; genus CAIKMD01. The sequence goes on along the minus strand of CAVUFS010000012.1, from coordinate 97,853 downwards.
CGCGGCCATGATTGGCGAGCCAGCGCGGCGATTCCGGCAGCAGCCACATGAAGGGCAGCACGATCAAGGCCGGCGCCGCGCCGATGATGAACATCCATTGCCAGCCGAAATGCGGCACGATCCAGGCGCCGAGGAACGCGGTGATCGGCAGGCCGAGCGCGAACATCGCCTGATAGGAGATCGCGAAGCGGCCGCGGCGCTTGGCGCTGGCGAGCTCGTTGACATAAGTCGCAAGGATCGGGATTTCGGCGCCGAGGCCGAGCCCCTGGATGAAGCGCGCGATCGCCATCGAGGTCAGATCCCAGGTGAAGGCGCAGGCAAGGCTCATCAGCGAGAAGATCACCAGCGCGGCGACGGCACAAGGCACGCGGCCGATCTTCTCGGCGAGCCAGCCGAAGAACAGCGAGCCGATCAACTGCCCGGCAAAGCCGATCGAGATCGCGAAACCGATCTGGCTCGGCGTCAGATGCCAAAGCCCGACCAGCACCGGCAGAGTGTAGGCGATTGCCATGGCATCGAAAGCATCGAAGAAGAAACCGGTGCCGATGATCAACCCGATCTTGCCGTGCCAGGATGAGAGCGGCAGGCGCTCGATACGCGCAACGATCTGCGCGTCGGTGACGGGGCCGGTGGTCATGGGTTTCCTCCTATTCGCGCTGCGAATTAGGGCATCGAGTCGCTGAGCGAAGGTACCATTAACGCATCTTTTTGAAACCTCTTTACCGGGGAAAGCCGGTATCCATTTCCCCACGACACGATGATGAGGAATGGGCCCCGGCCTTCGCCGGGGCGGCGTTTTGGGATCGGCTTTTTAAACAGCGCCTAGCATCGCCGCAATCTCGTCGACCGTCTTCACCTCGGCGAAGACGCGCTGCATCGTCCTGAGCTCGGCATCATGCGTGTCGCGATGCACCTCGGCGACCGCGTCGCTGGCGAGGATCATGCGGTAATTATGCTCGACGCCGCCGCGGATCGTGGTCGAGACGCAGACGCAAGTGGTGACGCCGCAAACGACGCAAGTGGTCACGCCGAGATTGCGCAGGATCGTGTCGAGCGGCGTGTTGGAGAATCCGCCGAAGCCTTTCTTCACGACGAGATGCTCGCCATCCTGCGGCTTCAACGCGTCGATGATCTGTGCGCCCCAGGTGCCTTCGGTGATGAAGGTGCGGTTGCTCGACAGCGAGCCGCGTGTCGCCCGCCAATAGGGGAATTGCGCGTCGGAATAATCGGGCTTCAGCACATGCGCGATATAGACAACCGGCCGTCCGGCTTTGCGGAAGGCAGCGGCGAGCTTTGCCGCCGGCCCGACCGTGCCCATCAGAAAGGGCATGTCGATCTTCGCCTCGGGATTCTCGCGCGCGCGATGCGCAAAGCCGCCTTCGGGATGAACGAAGTCATTCTGCATATCGACGATGATCAGCGCAGAGGTCTTGATATCGGGTCCCGCTTGCACCGGCATGGCGTTCTCTCTCCTTCAGGCTCCGGCGATCTTAGCGCAGGCTGCAAAGAGGAGGTCAAGCTCGCCGCGGGCTCGTCATTGTTCCGCTTCGATCTTTGCCAACTCGGCGCGATAGGCCGTCAGCACCTTCTCGCCGTCGGGTGTGTTGCGCACCCAGCTATCGGTCAGCGGCTCGAGTTTCTTCTGCCACGCAGCGGTCTGTTCGGGCGTCAGGTCGATGATGGTGCGTTTATCGCCGCGCGCGACCGTCGTCTCGCGGCCGGCTTTGCGCTCGCCATCCCACCAGGCGCCGAACGCCCGGCTTTCCATCTCGCCCGAATGTGCGTCGATGGCCTTCTTCGCCTCGGGAGACAGCGCGTCATACGTCGCCTTGGTCATGAACATCATCGCCGCCGATGTGCCGAGCCGAGCGTCGATGTGATAGCTGGTGACTTCGGCAAGATGGAACGGATCGAAGGAGGTCCACGCCGCGATGGTACCGTCGGCCGTCCCGCGCTGGATCGCCGCATACATCTCGCTCAGCGGGATCGAGAGCGGCGTGCCGCTGAGCAAGGACGCGGTATCCGCGTTGACCTTCGACGACACGACCAGCTTGGCGCCGCCGAGCGTGTCGAGCGATTTGAGCGGATGCGACATATGGATGCCGGCCGGCGTCAGCGCGATCAGCATCAAGGGATGGAGATCATCGTATTCGCCGGCGATCAGGCCTTGCTTGTAGAGGCGCCACATGGCTTGCGATGCGTCGGCCGCACTTTTCGCCATGAAGGGGAGGGTCGAGACTTCCGAGCGCGGGAACTTGCCGCGTACCGTGCTGAGCAAGCCCCAGGAGATTTGCACGACGTTACCCGTCACGCGATCGAAGTAATTCTCAAAATTGGCGATGGTGGTGCCGTCGCGAATCTCGATCCGTACGGCGCCCTTGCCGTCGGCGTTGATCGCCTCGGCCCAGGGATGCAGGTACTGGATGTTAAGCCGTGTGGTCGGGATGTTGGTGGTGGCGAAGTTAAGCACGATCTCATCGGCGTGTGCCGGCCGATAATGGGCGACCGAAGAAAGCAGCGCGACCGAGGCAAGCAGCAGCAGACCGAAGGATTTGCGCCGCATGCTCAATGTTCCGCTTCGATCTTGGCGACCTCGGCTTTGAACGCCGCGAGCACCTTGGTGCCGTCGGGTGTGTTCTTCGCCCAATTGTCGTTGAGCGGCTCGAGCTTCTTCTGCCAGGCGGCAGTCTGCTCCGGCGTTAAATCGACGATCGTGCGCTTGTCGCCGCGGGCGATGGTGTTGTCCTTGCCGGCCTTGCGCTCGCCATCCCACCACGCACCGAAAGCGCGGCTGACCGCTTCGCCCGAATGTTTATCGAGCACCTTCTGCGCCGCAGGCGACAGAGAATCCCAGGTGGCCTTGGTCATGAACATCATCGCCGTCGATGTGCCGAGCCGCGTATCGACGTGGTAGCTCGTGACCTCCGCGAGTTTGAACGGATCGAAGGAGGTCCAGGCGACGGCGGCGCCATCGGCGGTGCCGCGCTGGATCGCTTCATACATTTCGCTCAGCGGGATCGAGAGCGGCGCGCCACCGAGGAGCGCGATCGCATCGGCATTGACCTTCGAAGCGACAACCAGCTTGGCGCCGCCGAGATTGTCGAGCGATTTGAGCGGATGCGACATATGAATGCCCGACGGCGTCAGGGCGATGATCATTAGCGGATGGATATCGGCGAATTCGTTACCAAGAGTGCCGGCTTGATAAAGCCGCCACAAAGCCTGCGAGGCATCGGCGGCATCCTTCGCCATGAAGGGCAGGGTCGCGACATCGGCCCGCGGGAATTTACCGGCGACGGTGCTGAGCAGACCCCAAGAGATTTGCACCACGCCCGTTGTCACACGATCGTAATAATTCGCGACGCTGGCGATCGCGGTGCCGTCGCGTATGTCCAATTGGACGACACCTTTACCGTCCTGGTTGATGGCCTCGGCCCAAGGGTGAAGGAATTGGACGTTGAGATGCGCTGTCGGCGCGTTGGTGGTCGCGAACATCAGCACGCGCTCTTCGGCACGCGCTGCAACGGCAGCGAGCAAGACAGCCAGCAGCACCGTCAATCGCAGCAGCGATCGCATGATTGTTAATCCTCCCCTCGCGCGCGCGAGTTGCCGCTGCGCGTGGCACCATTCTAGCTGGCCGGGTGCCCGAAGCGCTATCTGCACCGCGCTTTATTGTGGGAAGGTTATTGTTTCGAAAGGATGGTCGTATCGGGAAGCGATATAATGGCCGCTTCGATCAGGCTGGCGGTTTTTTCACGGCGTTGGCTGAGCGCCTCGCTGCGAGCGTAGCGTAGCAGGCGTCCAAGGGCGAGGTAGGGTGCGAGGGGTTCCTGGCCAGGTTCAGTGCCGGCGGCGGCATCGGCATCGTCTTCTGTGTTCAAGCTCATTAACTCCCCCATCACTGAGCCCATCACCCCCGAAGCGACGGGCGCAAAAAAGCAGCGTCGAACCTCATCCATCTTGGTCATTCAAATTCTATATCAGGTCATTCTAATCGGCAATATCACTTCACGCACCCCTTCGGTGCGAGTGCTGGTCGGCACTTCGCAAATGCGTGATTAACGCTGTCATGGTTCGCCTACTGCGAGCCACTCGCGGCGCAGCAAACACGGAAAAATAGTAAATTGATAAGTTGCTTTGGCTCGGCCGCTATTCGGCTTCGCGCTTGAATGGTGAGAGCCCTTCTTCGAGCTCTTCCATTTCGTTCTCAATTGCGCGCTGCTCGCGAGCGCAAAAATCGGCAACGGCGCGTTCGAAGCCCGGATCGCGGATCCAATGCGCGCTGTAGATCGGCGAGGGCAGATAGCCGCGCTGAATTTTGTGCTGGCCCTGGGCGCCGGCCTCGACCCGCTTCAGCCCGCGTGTGATCGCGAAATCGAGCGCGCGGTAATAGCACACCTCGAAGTGGAGGAAGGGGTAGTCACCGTTGCATCCCCAATTGCGGCCGAAGAGCGTGTCGCTGCCGACGAGGTTGAGCGCGCCACCGATCCAGCGTCCGCCTTTGCGCGCCATGATCAGCACGACCTTGTCCGCCATGCGCTGGTGCAACAGCGTGAAGAATTCCCGCGTCAAATAGGCCGAGCCCCATTTGCGGTCCGAGGTCGACATATAAAAGCGAAAGAACACATCCCAATGCGCCGGCTTTAACGTGTCGCCGGTCAACGTCTCGATCTCGATCCCGCCATCGAGGGAATCGCGGCGTTCGCGCCTGATCTGCTTGCGCTTGCGCGAATTGAGCGCCTCGAGGAAATCGTCGAAGCTTTTGTAGCCGTCATTCTCCCAATGGAACTGGCGGCCGATACGCTGGACAAAGCCGGCCTCGCCGAGCTGCTTCCATTCGGCTTCCGGCATGAAATTGACATGCAGCGAGGAGACTTTGCGCGCCTTGGCGATCTCGACCAGCGCCGCGATCAGCATATCCCTGATCTCGGGATCGGCATCGGGATGCAGCAGCAGCCGCGGCCCGGTCGCCGGCGTGAAAGGTACGGCAGCGAGCAGCTTCGGGTAATAGCGGCCGCCGGCGCGCTCATAGCCGGAGGCCCAGCCGTGATCGAAGATGTATTCGCCATAGGAATGGCTTTTGAGATACATCGGCACGGCGCCGAGGATGCGCTTCGCATCATCCTCGATGATCACATGCTGTGGCAGCCAGCCGGTCTCGCGGGTTGCCGAGCCGGACTCTTCGAGGGCTTGCAGAAAGGCATGGCAGACGAAGGGATTGTCGGCGCCGGCGCAGGCGTCCCAGGCGGCGGCCGAAACGGTGGAGAGGTCTTCGACGATCCGGACGGTCAGCCGCTCGCCGCCATCGGCCATCTAGCGGACCTCGAGCACCACATCGACTTCGACCGCGGCACCGCCGGGCAGCGAGCCGACGCCGACCGCGGTGCGTGCGTGCCGTCCGGCATCGCCGAACACGGCTACCATTAGATCGGAGGCGCCGTTCACCACTTGCGGCTGATCGACGAAGTCGGGAACAGCGTTGACGAAACCGCCGACGCGAACGACGCGGACCACGCGGTCGAGATCGCCATCAAGCGCACGCTTGGCCTGCGCCAAGAGATTGAGGCCGCAGAGTTTCGCTGCTTCCTTGCCTTGCTCGATCGAGATCTCGCCGCCGAGCTTGCCGACGAAGCGCCGCTCGCCGTTCCATTGGCAGATCTGGCCGGAGAGGAAGAGGAGATTGCCGCTGCGGACGGCGGGAACGTAATTGGCCATCGGCGATGCCGGATTCGGCAATTCGAGCTTCAGCTCGGCAAGGCGCTGGTCGATCTTTCCAGGCATAGCTTCTCCTCTTCGATCGCCCGAGTTTAGCCGATCCGCGCGCTTTCCCAATACCGTCATGGCCGGGGGCCATCCACGGCTTAGGGTGGCGCATGGTTTTCCCACGTCTGGTCCTATAGTCTTAGATCTCCCGCCGATGTCGAAAACCAAGACGTGGATGGCCGGGACGAGCCCGGCCATGACGTGTGTTTGTAGAGGATTGTTCGTGATCCGCTTCGTCGCCTGTCTCGTCGTCGCATCTTTCGTTGCTCTTCCCGCGCGCGCCGCGGCGCTGCTCGATGCCCCGGTCTCGTTCAGCGCGATGCGCACCGTCACGATCGATGGTAAGCCCTATACGGGGCCGATGTTCCACGAGCCCGGACGCGAGCGCGACGAGCAGAAGATCGGTGCGATGGAAATGGCCTTCATCCTCGACGGCCAGTCGGGGCAGGGCTTCCTCGTCGTACCGAGCATCAAGACCTACGTCACCTTTCCTTTTCCGCCGATGCTCCTGGCGCTGGTCGATGCGCAGATGGAAAAGCAGGTGCCGGTCGGCGAGGAAATGATCGATCGCACCCCGACCACGAAATACCGTGTCGAGAAGACCACCTCCGACGGCAGCCATGGCGAGGGCTTTGCCTGGGTCAGCAAACGCGGGGTGCTGATGCGGCTGGATGGAGTGGTGACCTCGCCCTCGGGCCACAAGACCAAGATCGCGATGAAGCTTGCCGATGTGAAGGAAGGCCCTCAAAAGCGCGAGCTTTTCGCGCCGCCGACCGGCATGAACGAGCTGCCGTTCCAGGCGCTGGCGCCGCTGCTCAACGGCGTCATCATTAAATAAAAAGCGGGCAAATAAAAAAGCCGGCTATCCGCGGACGGATAGCCGGCTAGTCAACTGCGCGTGGCCCCTCGCCAAGGCGAGGGTCATTCAGGTTTAGGCGCGCTCGGCGCGCCGTATCCCCGTTCCGCGGCTAAATTCTTTGTCAGGATGCGGGGCTGGGGGCGACCGCAGCCTCACCCTGGCTTGCGTGGCGGAGATTGAAGAGGGCGATGGCGATCACCCCGATCACCGCCGGCAGGACATTGGCCAGGACGACATTCGCGGGTGCGAAAGAAGCGGCGACAAGCGCGCCGCCGACTGCCGGGCCGATTACCGCGCCGATCCGCCCGACGCCGAGCGCCCAGCCGATGCCAGTGGCCCGGATCGCCGTCGGGTAGAACATCGCCGAAATGGTGTTGAGCGAGCCCTGGCCGCCATTAACGCAACAGCCGACCAGGAACATCGACACCAGCAGAACCGGCGTGTCGGTGAGCGAGAAGGCGGCGACACAGAGCGCGACAGCGGCGGTGCCATAGGCGGTGGCGAGCACCTTCGGCAGTGAGCCGAGCTTATCGGCGAGCCAGCCCATGGCGAGACCGCCGACGCAGCCGCCGATCCCGTACCAGACGGTGACTGTGATCGCGACGGTCAGCGGCTGGCCGACCTGGCGCAGTAAGGTCGGCAGCCAGAAGACCATGTAGGTCAGGATGAAGAGATTGGCGACGAAGGCGATCCACAGCAGTGTCGTCGGATAGGCGCGGCCGTCGCTGAACAGCGCCTTGACGGTGACGCCGGAGATTTGCGGCTCGAGGGTGAAACGCGTGCCGGCCGGGAAATTCCGCTCCGGCACGATGCGCCGCATGATGTCGCCGACCCGCTCCATCGATTGGCCGGAAACGAGAAGGAAGCGCGCCGATTCCGGCAGGTAGATCACGACGACGATGATTGCGAGCAGCGGTACGATGCCGCCGATGTAGAAGGTCGATTGCCAGCCCCATGTCGGGATTAGGATATTGGCGAGGACGCCGCTGACGATCGAGCCGAAAGCAAAGAAAGCCGCGGTGCTGTTGACCAGCAGCGCACGGCGCCGGCGCGGCGCATATTCGAGCACATAGGCCGTGACGTTGGGTAGCGTGCCGCCAAGGCCGAAGCCGGCGAGGAGGCGCAACACGACGAGGGTTGTCACGTCATGGCCGAGGGGCGTTGCCAGCGAGAAGACACCGAAGATTGCCATCGGCCATATGATCGCCTGCTTGCGGCCGATCTTGTCGGCGAGCATGCCGAAGAATAGCGCGCCGAGCGTCAGGCCCAACAAGCCGGCACTGAAGATCGGCCCGAGCAGCGCAGGGCTGAAGCCCAGATCCTTCGCCATGACCGGCGCGACATAGGCGATGCCCTGTGTGTCGTAGCCGTCGAACATGGCGGTGAAGAGACTGACCAGCAGTACCACCCATTGCTGACCGCTGATCTTCGCTTGATCGATAACAGAGGTGACATTGTAGCTATTGGCTTCGGCCATGATCCCCGCGTTCCCTGCCCTGAGGTTGATAGGTTTGTTTTGGCGGGCGCTTGCTGCGCCCTTCTTTTGTCCGGGGATGGTACCGCCCGTGTGTCGGGATGGGCAAAGCGAAACTTATCGACGCGGGGGACCCGATTTCCGGCGTACTGTCGCTCGCTTTGACAACTGAAAGCGTTGCCTTTGCTTTTTCCAAGTTTTATCAGGGTGGTATGCTTCTTGCTCTGCCTGTTTCAGGGAACTAGACGTGTTCCGGTCTCGACCGCAGGACGAGGTAAACATTCCGATGGGCGACCGTAACGGGCAAATAAAGGGCGGACCGTCGGCATCCGAAGCGTGAGCGAAATCCCGCCGTCGATCCAGCTAGGGAAGCAGCTCGGAGACAAGGCGTATCGCGACGCCGATTTCGCGATCATGTCGGGGTCCTGAGCGTTGGACAAGAACCGCGAAGTCGCGAGACCAGGCAGCCACCGCGAAAGCGGTATCTCGAGTTCCGAAGCGGTGACAAAACGGCAATGCGAAAAGACGTGCCTAAGATGCTGGCCTGATTCGGAACGTTCTCGCTGACCTTTGCGCTCACCCGAGGCGAGAGGATCGGTATGCCCGCACGTTCGGGGCGGTATCGCGCTGTCGAATTTGCGAATGCGATCACCGGGGCGTCGTTGCCGGGGCTCGAATCAGGGACAGCACTTCGGTACGAGCGTAGCCAGCATTCAGGGTCTGCACAGACAGCTGAGCCTGATACGATTTCGAGCGGTTTCGGAACCGGTCCTGCAATTGGTTGCTGAATCTCGAACTTAAAAAAAGAGGGGTGCGACCGAGGTCGCACCCCCAAATTTCTGCCTCGTTCACGGCCCTAGCTGGGAGGCTTTGAGCCGGGGCCGCTTTGCGTTAGCTACAGCCAGTCGTGCTGCCGCATGTATCGCATTTGAGGCAGGTCCCGTTACGCACCAGCGTGAAATTTCCACATTCGTGACAGCTATCGCCTTCGTAGCCGCGTGCTCGTGCCATGCGGATCTTCTCCGCGCGGCTGTCGATCGCGGTTGAGCTCTTGAGCTCGGCCTTCAACGTCTCGCTGACGGTCTGCGTCGCGTGCGTTTCTTCCATCTCGTCGAGGGCGAGATCGAGCGCCGCATTGCCGCGGCTCGCTGTTGCCGTGCCCGCATTGGCCTGGCCGCCTTGCAGGACGGTCAGGCGGTTGCGGACATAGCCGGTCGACGCGACGCGCTGCACCACCGCCGCGAATTCCGGACGGCTGCCGCCGCCATCGGGCAGGTTCGACTCAGAGGTGCCCCTGCCGACTGCGTCGGGCAGGACATCCGCCGGCTGCACATGCGCGAGGTCGTTGCGGTCGAGATAGGAGATCGCGAGCTCGCGGAAGATATAGTCGATCAGCGAGGTCGCCATCTTGATCGCATCGTTGCCTTCGACGATGCCCGAGGGCTCGAAGCGCGTGAAGGTGTAGGCCTCGACGAATTCCTCGAGCGGCACGCCGTATTGCAGGCCGATCGAGATCGCGATCGCGAAGTTGTTCATCAGCGAGCGGAAGGCCGAGCCTTCCTTGTGCATGTCGATGAACACTTCGGCGAGGCTGCCATCCTCGTATTCGCCGGTGCGGAGATAGACCTTGTGTCCGCCGACGACCGCCTTCTGGGTGTAGCCCTTGCGGCGTTGCGGCAGGCGGCGGCGCTCATGCGTGGCGATGACGCGCTCGATCACCCGCTCGACGATGCGCTCGGCGATGACCGGCACGCGCTCGATCGGGTTCTTCTCCATCAGCTCGGCGACGCCTTCCTCTTCTTCCTCGTCGTCCTCGATGAGCTGCGATTGCAGCGGCTGCGAAAGCTTCGAGCCGTCGCGATAAAGTGCGTTGGCTTTAAGGCCGAGCTTCCACGACAGCATGTAGGCGTCTTTGCAATCCTCGACCGTCGCCGCGTTCGGCATGTTAATGGTCTTGGAGATCGCACCCGAGATGAAGGGCTGCGCCGCCGCGAGCATGCGGATATGGCTCTCGACCGAGAGGAAGCGCTTGCCGAGGCGGCCGCAGGGATTGGCGCAGTCGAACACCGCGTAGTGCTCTTCCTTGAGGAAAGGCGCGCCTTCGACTGTCATGGCGCCGCAGCAATAGGTATTTGCTGCTTCGATGTCGGCCTTTGAGAAGCCGAGCGCTGCCAGCATGTCGAAGCCGGAATCGTTCATCTGCTCGTCGGTGAAGCCGAACGCCGCCTTGCAGAATTCCTCGCCCAGCGTCCACTTGTTGAAGGCGAAGCGGATGTCGAACGCGTTGGCGAGCGCCTGCTCCAAGGTTTCGAGCGCGCCTTGGGTGAAGCCCTTGGTCTTGAGTTGCTCGTGGTTGAGCGAGGGAGCATCGGTCAGCGTCGCATGGCCGACCGCATAGCGCGTGATCGCCTCGATCTGCTCGTCGGTGTAGCCGAGGGTGCGGAGCGCTTCCGGCACGGCGCGGTTGATGATGCGGAAGTAGCCACCGCCCGCGAGCTTCTTGAATTTGACGATCGCGAAATCGGGCTCGATGCCGGTGGTGTCGCAATCCATCACGAGGCCGGTTGTGCCGGTCGGTGCGATCACCGTCGCTTGCGCATTGCGATAGCCGTAACGCTCGCCGAGGGCGAGAGCGACGTCCCACGCATGCTTGGCCGCATCGACCAGCGCCGGGATCGGGCAATGCTCGGCGTCGAGCGCCACCGGCAGGACCGAAAGCTTCTCGTAGCCAGCGGTCTCGCCATGCGCCGCGCGGCGATGGTTGCGGATGACGCGCAGCATGTGGTCGCGATTGGGCTCGTAGCCGGGGAAGGCGCCAAGCTCGCCGGCCATCTCGGCCGAGGTCGCATAGGCCTTGCCGCAGACGATCGAGGTGAGGGCGGCACCGTAAGCGCGGCCCTCTTCGCTGTCATAGGGCAGGCCCGAGGTCATCAGCAGGCCACCGAGATTGGCGATGCCGAGGCCCAGGGTGCGGTACTCGTAAGAGAGCTTGGCGATCTCGCGCGACGGGAACTGCGCCATCAGCACCGAGATTTCGAGGACGATCGTCCACAGCCGCACGGCATGCTCGAAAGCGGGGATGTCGTAGCCGTTGTCTTGCGTGCGAAAGGCGAGGAGATTGACGGCGGCGAGATTGCACGCCGTGTCGTCGAGGAACATGTACTCCGAGCACGGATTCGATGCGTTGATCCGGCCTGAGGCCGGGCAGGTGTGCCAGTCGTTGATCGTCGTGTCGTATTGCAGACCCGGATCGGCGCTTTCCCAAGCGGCATGCGCGATCTTTTCCCAGAGCTCGCGCGCCGGCAGAGTCTTCGAGACCTTGCCGTCGGTGCGGCGGGTCAGATGCCATTCGGCATCCTTCTCGACGCGCTCGAGGAAGTCGTTGGTGACGCGAACCGAGTTGTTCGAGTTCTGGCCGGCGACGGTCAGATAAGCCTCGCTATCCCAATCCGTGTCGTAGGTCTTGAAATCGATCTGCGTATAACCCTGTTGGGCAAACTGAATCACGCGTTGCACGTAATTCTCGGGCAGCTGCGCGCGGCGCGCGGCTTTGATCTCGAGCTTCAGGGCGAGGTTCTTTTTGGGATCGAACCGCCCTTCGGCCAGGGCTGCCGGCGCGTCGTGACAGGCCTTCATGATCAGATTGAGGTGCTTTTGCGCAAGCTTCGATCCGGCGACGAGTGCCGCGACCTTCTGCTCCTCCATCACCTTCCAACCGATAAACGATTCGATGTCCGGATGATCGATGTCGACTGTCACCATCTTGGCGGCGCGCCTGGTCGTGCCGCCGGATTTGATCGCGCCGGCAGCGCGATCGCCGATCTTGAGGAAGCTCATGAGGCCGGAAGAGCGGCCGCCGCCCGAGAGCTTTTCGTTCTCGCCGCGGAGCTTCGAGAAATTGGAGCCGGTGCCCGAGCCGTATTTGAAGATACGCGCTTCACGCACCCAGAGATTCATGATGCCGCCTTCGTTGACGAGATCGTCAGCGACGGACTGGATGAAGCAGGCATGGGGCTGCGGCCGCTCATAGGCGCTGGTCGAGGCCACGAGTTCGCCGGTCTTGAAGTCGACATACTGATGGCCCTGCGCCGGACCATCGATGCCATAGGCCCAATGCAGGCCGGTGTTGAACCATTGCGGCGAGTTGGGCGAGGCCATCTGCTTCACGAGCATGAAGCAGGTCTCGTCGTAGAACGCCTTCGCGTCGGCTTCGCTATCGAAATAGCCGCCCTTCCAGCCCCAATAGGTCCAGGTGCCGACGAGGCGATGGAAGACTTCCTTGACGCTCTTCTCGGAGCCGAAGCGTTGGCCGGCCGGCATCTTGGCGAGAGCAGCCTCGTCGGGAACATGGCGCCACAGCCAATCCGGCACGTCGTCTTCGACGACCGGGACGGATTTCGCCGGCACGCCCGCCTTGCGGAAATACTTCTGGGCGAGGATGTCGCAAGCGACCTGGCTCCACTCGGCCGGGACTTCGCAATCGGGCAGGTGGAATACCCGCGAACCGTCAGGATTGCGTATCTCGCTGGTCGCCAGGCGGAACTCGACGTTCTTATACGGATCCTCGCCGACGACGGTGAAGCGACGCTCGATACGCATGCTCTAACTCCCCCAAACAGGTATTTTATTGCCCGCGCGGCCCTACCAGATGTAGGAGGTTCGCGCACCGACAGAATCAAAATCCTGTGCCTCTTTGCCAACACACGCAACAACATTTTGTGCGTAATAGGCGGCTTTTTACCAAATATTGGGGTTGACGGGTTTTTATGGTTTCCGGAGTCTTTGAGCGTACTGAGTCAATAGGTAGATGTGTGCGGGACTTCAGAGCAGGAAGGGGATCAGGGCTGCCGTTTCCTGTGCATAGGCGCCGTAATCCGGAAGGACCTGGCGCAACCGTTCTTCCTCGTGACGGGCTTTGAGCCAAAGTCCCGCGAAGATCAGGACAAAGCCCAAAAGCGCCTGCCAGCGGTCGAGCGCGATCGCGCTGCCGAGCAGGGCGAGGAGAATCCCCGAATAAATCGGGTGCCGGACATAACGATAGGGGCCGCGTGCGAATCAGCGAATGGTCTTCCTTGATCTCGACCCGGGCGCTCCAATTGCTGCCGAGATAGATCCGGGCCGCGACGGCGATTCCGAGGCCCAGCGCGGTGAGGGTGACGCCCAGCCAGGTGCCGATCGGGCTTGGCGGCAGGAAGGGCTGCGCCAGAATCGCGGGCGCGGCGCGCGGCACCGCCATCACCACCGTGCCGAGAAGGGCGAGCAAGTTATGCAGCCATAGGCCGCTCACCGGCTCGTGCCATTGCGTTGCCTTCGTGCCACGCGCGGCGATCGCCCAATAGACGAGCCAGCCCACCCACATCGCCAAAAGCAAGAGCCGCATGCCAATCCTCCCCCGGTTGGGATATCGCGCGATGCGGCGTCGATTCAAGCAGCCGCTTAACTTCGCAGGTCACCGCTTCACCCTAAGAGGTTGGCGTTGTAGGCTGCGCCGCGTTTTCAGGGCAGCGGGGACAGGAGAAGAGCGATGCGGATTTGCTGGTATAACGATAATCGGCTCGGGCTGGTCAAAGGCGACCGGGTTTATGACGTGTCGAAGGCGCTCGAGAAGCTGCCGAAGCCGACCTATCCCGCGGCGCGAAACGGCGATCCGCTGATCGTCCATCTCGCCAAGCTGCGCCCGGATATCGAAGCGGCGGCGACCGGCAGCGGCACGCCGATCGGCGAAGTGAAATTCCTCTCGCCCGTCGCGGCGCCGTCGAAGGTCATCGGCACGCCGACCAATTACGCCGACCATATCGCGGAAGCCGACAAGCAACGCGATGTGTTCACGATGAAACGCCCGTCGACCAATATCGACGACCAGGGCCTCTTCCTCAAAGCCAATAGCTGCCTCATCGGCGCGGGCGAAGTGGTGAAGCTGCGCTTCCCGCAGCGCCGCACCGATCACGAGATGGAGCTCGGCGTCATCATCGGCAAGCCGGCTTCGAACATTAAGCTCGAGGACGCACTCAACTACGTCGCCGGCTATTGCATCGCGCTCGATATGGTGGTGCGCGGCTCGCAGGATCGCTCGATGCGCAAATCGGTCGACACCTACGGCGTCGCCGGCCCGTGGATGGTCACGGCCGACGAGATCGCCGATCCGCAGAACCTCGAATTCTCGCTCGCCGTGAATGGCGAGATCAAGCAGAAGTCGAACACCAAGAACATGATCATGGATCTGAAGCGCCAGATTCAGTTCGGTTCGGAATACTACACGCTGCTGCCCGGCGACATCATCATGACCGGCACCTGCTCGGGTGTCAGCCAAGTGAAGCCGGGCGACGTCATGCATTGCGAGATCGAGAAGATCGGCGCGATGGACGTGCGTATCGGTTCGGCCGAGTAAACGGATGACCATCGGCACGCGTATTATGACCTTGCTCCGCGGCGAGCAGGTCGGCTCGGATGATTTCGGCAATCGCTATTTCCGCGACAAGTCGAAGCGGAAGCTCGAGCGCGGTGGCGGCCGCTTCAGCCGCGAGAAGCGCTGGGTGATTTATAAAGGCGAGGCCGAAAGCTCGCGCGTGCCGCCGGAATGGCATGCTTGGCTGCATCACACGGTCAACGACATCCCGGCAGATGGCGGCAAGCCGAAATACGCCTGGCAGAAACCGCATCAGCCTAACCTGACCGGCACGCCCGATGCGTATCGGCCGCCGGGCTCGCTGGTGCGTGGCGGTCATCGTGCGCCGACGACGGGCGATTACGAGGCTTGGAAGCCCGAGTGACGGATCGATCCGAGGAGAGAAGCTGACGATGAGCCGCAATGCCGTTGAAACGGTGATGGGCGCTTTGGTGCTGGTGGTCGCCGCCTTGTTCCTGTTCTTCGCCTACACCACCAGCCAGGTATCGTCGGTGCGCGGCTATCAGGTGATGGCCAAATTCAGCAATGCCGGCGGGCTCAAGAGCGGTGGCGATGTCCGCATCAGCGGCATCAAGGTCGGCTCGATCACCAACGAGACGCTCGATCCGAAGACCTTCCAGGCGATCGTGCAGATGAGCATCGATCCTTCGATCAAGCTCTCGACCAATTCCGTGGCGCAGATCACGTCGTCGGGCCTGCTTGGCGACAATTTCATCTCGATCGAGCCGGGCAATGAGGACGAGCTCATTCCAGCGGGCGGTACCATCACCCACACCCAGGCGCAGATGAGCCTCGAGAATCTCATCGGCCAGGTGATCTACAATCAGGCGCAGGGCGCGGGCAGTTCGAAGAGCTCGAGCGGCGGTGGCGCCGAGCCCGAGCACCCGTAAAGAGCGCATGAGCAATAAGAAGCCCGATCTTCCGGTCTGGCTCACGCCCGAGGGCGAGAAAGTCTCCTGCGTCGAGAAGATCAAGGTGCTGAACGAGAATCTCGCCGAGATCTACGAAATGGCGCAGGAAGCGCTCGAAGACGCGGTGCTGATGGGCTGCGATGAAAAGCAGTTCCGCCAGGTGATCGAGGCGATCGCACGCGATCTCGTCAATCCGTACAAGAAAGAGACGAAGTGAGATTTCGGTGTTTCGCGATCGCGGCCGTGCTGCCGCTCGCTCCGATGGCGGCACATGCCAACACAACCGCCGTGCTGCAAGGCCTCGACAAGACCACGGCGCGCGTTTCGAAATTCGACGCGCCGGTCGATCAGAGCGTGCGGTTTGGCACGTTGTTCATCACCGTGCGGGCTTGCGTGAAGAAACCGCCCGAAGAAGAGCCGAACACCGCGGCCTTCCTGATCATCGACGAAGTCCGGCCGGGCGACGCCACTGGTGTCGAATCCAAGCGCGTTTTCTCGGGCTGGATGTTTGCCTCGAGTCCGGCAATCTCGGCGCTCGAGGACCCGATCTACGATATCAATGTGCTCGACTGCAAAACCGACACGGCCTCAACGCCGGTCAATCCTTCGACCGGAAAATAAGCGTCGGTCTTGAGCGCCTCCGCGAGGAGGTGACGATAGCGTGCGCGCGATATCTCGATCGTGCCGAAGCGCTGCAGATGGTCAGTGATGAATTGCGTATCGAGCAGGCGATAGCCGCCGCGAATGAGATGCGCGATCAGATGTGCCAGCGCGACCTTACTGGCGTCCGTCACGCGGCTGAACATGCTCTCGCCAAAGAACGCGCCGCCAAGCGAGACGCCATAAAGCCCGCCGACGAGCTCGCCGTCGCTATAAGCTTCGACGCTATGCGCGTGACCGCTCGCGTGCAGCGCGCTGTAGACCGCGACGATCTCGTCATTGATCCAGGTCTGCGGCCGCTCCGACGTCGGTTCGGCGCAACCGCGCATCACGCCGGCGAAATTACGGTCGCATGCGATGCTGAAACGCTCGGAGCGGATGGTGCGGGCGAGGCGGCGTGGCAGATGGAATTTATCGAGCGGCAGGATGCCGCGCTGTACCGGATCGACCCAATAAAGCTCGGGATCGTCGGCCGATTCCGCCATCGGGAAAATTCCCGCGGCATAAGCGCGGAGCAGAAGGTCGGGGGTTAATCCCGTCGCCATGCCTACAGCGTCATTGCGAGGAGCGCGCAGCGCGACGAGGCAATCCAGAGCCATTGCGGAAACACTGGATTGCTTCGCTTTGCTCGCAATGACGAAAACCTTTCACTCGCGCCCGATCAGTCGCTCGAGCCAGTGGATGTCGTAATCGCCGTTGATGAAGCCGGGCGTGCCGACCAGCATCTGATGCATCGGGATCGTCGTGTCGATGCCGGCGATGACGAATTCTTCGAGGGCGCGCTTGACCCGCATCAGGCACTCGTTCCGGGTGCGGCCATGGACGACGAGTTTGGCGATGAGGCTGTCGTAATTCGGCGGCACGGTGTAGCCCTGGTAGATGGCGCTGTCGACGCGTACGCCAAGGCCGCCGGGCGCGTGATAGCTCGTGATCGTGCCGGGCGAGGGGCGGAAGGTTTCCGGATGCTCGGCATTGATACGGCACTCGATCGCGTGGCCCGAGAGCTCGATGTCTTCCTGGCGATAGCCCAACGTCATACCGGCCGCGATGCGGATCTGCTCGCGCACGATATCGACGCCGCTGATCTCTTCCGAAATCGGATGCTCGACCTGAAGTCGCGTATTCATCTCGATGAAGAAGAACTCGCCGTCCTGATAGAGGAATTCGAGCGTGCCGGCGCTGCGATAGCCGAGGCCGCGCATCGCGTTGGTCGCGATCGCCGCGAGCTTCGCGCGCTCTTCGGCGTTGAGCGCCGGCGAAGGCGTCTCTTCCAGTACCTTCTGATGGCTGCGCTGCAGCGAGCAATCGCGCTCGCCGAGATGAATGACGCCGCCTTTGCCATCCGCCAGGATTTGCATCTCAATATGCCGCGGGCGGTCGAAATAGCGCTCGAGAAAGACCGAGCTGTTGCCGAAGAAAGCTTGCGCCTCGGCCTGCGCCATCGGCACGAATTCGGTGAGCATCGCGGCATCGCGCGCGACGCGCATGCCGCGCCCGCCGCCGCCGCCGGCGGCTTTGATCAGAACCGGATAGCCGATCTCTGCGGCAACGCCCTTGGCGATGTCCAGGTCTTCGATCGATTCCGAGCCGGGCACGACCGGAATGCCGTGCTCTTTCGCGGCTCGCTTCGCCGAGACCTTGTTGCCCATCAGCAGAATGTGCTCGGGCGAGGGGCCGATGAAGGTGTAGCCGTGTTCCTCGACCATCGAAGCGAAATTCGCATTCTCCGACAGGAAGCCGACGCCGGGATGGATCGCATCGGCGCCAGTGATCGCCGCGGCAGACAGGATTGCCGGAATGTTTAGATAGCTCTCGCGCGCCGTCGGCGGGCCGATGCAGACGCTTTCATCGGCGAGCCGTACATGCATGGCGTTGTTGTCGGCGGTGGAATGCACGGCGACAGTGCGGATGCCCATCTCACGGCACGCGCGGTGAATGCGGAGCGCGATCTCGCCGCGATTGGCGATGAGCACTTTTTCAAACATGGTCGGGCTCGAACACGCCGTGCGCGCCCTATTCGAGGACGGCGAGTATCTGGCCGAACTCGACCGGCGTCGCGTCGACGACGAGGATTTGCGCGACGCGGCCGGCGCGCGGCGCCGGTATCTGATTCATCACCTTCATCGCCTCGATGATGAACAGGGTCTGGCCTTCGCGCACCGTATCGCCGACGGCGACGAAAGGCGCTGCGCCCGGTTGCGGGCCGAGATAGGCGGTACCGACCATCGGCGATTTGATGGCGCCGGCGGGTTCGGCGACCGCGACGGCCACTGGCGCCGGGCCGGCTCCGACGGGCATCACCGGCGCGGCGACCATGGCCACTCCTCCGTTATTGCGCGCGACGCGGATGCGCCGCTCGCCAACGGCGTATTCGATCTCGCTTAGCCCGGTTTCATCGAGCAGCTCGGCCAAAGTGCGGACCAGCTCGCTCTCGATCTTCCACTCGCTCTTACCCGCCATGAGACTCTATCGGCCTATCTGTCGCATCACGATGTCACGGCCCGGACTATAGACAATTTGTGCGGTTTTCAAACCGCGAGCGCGACAATAAACGCGCTGGGCCCAGGATCGCCGCGTTTTCATGGCCGGGAAGTCTTAGTGCGGCGCGTCGCTGTCGTCGGCTTTTTTGAGAGAATCGATCGTCGGCAAGTCGCCGGCCTTCCAGCCGCCGCCCAGCGCCTTGATGAGCAAGACACTGGCGTCGAGACGACGGCGCTGGATGTCGGTGGCATTGCGCTCGTTCTGCAACGCGGCCGTTTGGGTCGTGACGACCTGAAGATAGGTATCGCGCCCGCCGATATAGCGGTTGTTGGCGAGCTCTTCGGATCGCTTGGCCGAGACGGTGGCTTCGTCCTGCTGCTCCGCCTCGCGATCGAGCACGCGCAAGGTGGAGAGATTGTCCTCGACCTCTTGGAACGCGGTCAGCGTCGTCTGGCGATAATTCGCGACCGTCTCGTCATAAGCGGCGCGTGCTTGATCCGATGCGGCGCGGCGCCGGCCGCCATCGAACAGCGTTTGGCCCATCGACAGGCCGACGGCCCAGAAGAGGCTCGGCCAATTGAACCAGGTCGCGAAAGTGTGCCCTTCGAAACCCGACTGCGCATCGAAGATCAGCGACGGGTAGTACGCGGCCTTGGCGATGCCGATCTCTTCATTCGCTTCCGCGACCCGGCGCTCGGCGGCGGCGATATCGGGCCGGCGCTCCAGCAATTCGGAGGGCAGGCCGGCGGGTATTACCGGCGGTGTGACGGCAAGCGGTGCCGGGGCAAGGCTGAAGGCGGCGGGCGGCTTGCCGATGAGCACGGCGATCGCGTGTTCGAATTGCGCGCGCTGCGCGGCAATGTCGGTTGCCTCGACCTGGGTCGTCTCGAGCTGGGTTTGAGCTTGGGCCGCATCCGATTCCGGCGCGGCGCCGCCATTGACGCGGTTCTGGGTCACGCGCAACGCTTCGGCATAGGCCTTCACGGTATCGTCGAGCAGCTTTTGCTGTGCATCCGCCGCGCGCAACTCGAAGTAATCGATGGCCAGCTCGGCGTGAAGGCTGAGGCCGGTGGTCTGGAGGTCGGCGTTGGTCGCCTGTGCTTCTTCGCCGGAAGCGGTGATCGTGCGGCCGATGCGTCCCCACAGATCGACCTCGTAATTGAGATCGAAGGGCAGGATCAAATCGCCGGTGGTATGCGTGCTGGACACATAGGGCCGATTTAAGGAGTTGCGCACTGATGCAATTCCAGGCGCTGTCGACAGCGTCGGCATTTGCGCGGCCATGTTGTAGCCGAGCTGCGCACGTGCCTGGCGGAAGCGCGCCTCGGCCTGCTTTAGCGTCTGATTGGCGCCGGCGATTTGCCCTTCCAGCGCGTTGAGCTGCGGATCGCCGAACATCTTCCACCAGTTGGAGCGCAGCGTCGCATCGGCAGGCACCGCTTGGTTCCAGGTGCCGGCGTCTTTGAACGCGTCAGGCGGCGGCTCTTTGTAAGTGTCGGTGATCGGCGTATCTGGCTTCACGTAGTCGGGGCCAACCTTGCAGCCGGCGAGCGCCAGCATCGCCGCCAGCGCCAAGAGCAGCCGTGGTGGCGTCATTTCGGCGATCCGCTCGCCGTGAGGTTATCGGGCGCTTTCATCTGCACGGCCGAGCCGCCGACCAGCGAATCCGCGGGATCGAGGATCACATTGTCGGCGGCTTGCAGGCCGGACACGATCTCGACCTTGTCGCCGTAATCGCGGCCGATCTTCACTGGCACGAGTTCTGCCTTGCCGTCGCGGACCAGCGCCACTTGCAAGCCTTCCTTGCGGAAGATCAGCGTGTTCGACGGCACCGTCACGGTGGCGGTGCGCAGATCGCTCGGCAGCGGGATATGCACATTGGCATAGGCGCCAGGCAGGAGATGACCTTCGGGGTTTTCGACATCGACCTCGACCGTCAACGTGCGCGAGATCGGATCGATCGCATTGGCGGTGCGCGCCAGGACACCGTCGAAACGCTGGCCGGGAAATTCGTCCAGCGTCACCGCTGCGTGGCTACCGACTTTGATCGCGCGCGAATAGGCCTCAGGGACCGCAACAAAGATACGTATCTTGTCGATCGACGAAAGATGGAACAACTCGCGCGCGGAAGGCGCCGCGCCGGCATCGATCAGCGCGCCGACATCGGTCGCGCGCGCGGTGATAATCCCAGCGAAAGGCGCGTAGACCTTCTCGTAGGATTGCAGACGCTGCAGCCGCGTCACTTCGGCCTGCTTCGAATTGACGATGGTCTTGTCGGCGTTATAGGTGCCGACCGCGTTATCGCGATCCTGCGTCGCAATCGATTTGCTCTTCAGCAGGTCCTCGTTGCGCTTCGCTGTGATCTCGGCGAGTTGCAGATTGGCTTGGGCGGTCGCGAGGTCGGCGCGCGCCTGCTGCAATTGGTCGTCAACCTCGGGCGTGTCGATCTCCGCCAGCAGATCGCCCTGCTTCACATGCGCGCCGATATCGAAATGCCAGGCCTTCAGATAGCCGCTCGTACGGGCATAGATCGGCGTATCGGAGAACGCCTGCACATTGCCGGGAAGCGAGATTTCCTGGTTGGGTGCGCCGGATTCGGGATGCGTGATGTTTACCACCGGCACGGCGGCGTTCTCGGTCGTCTGCGCCAGATCGGCCTCGGCGCGAACGCGGCGATGGATGCCGAAGAAGATCGCGATCAGCAGGACGGCCAGTGCGCCGATGAGGATGATAAGGCCGCGTCGCGACCGTTGGGGGGCGGTGCTTCTCATGAGGGGGATGCGGGCGAGGGCTCTTTCGGCTGGCTATGACGGTGCAGCACGCTGAAGACCGAGGGCACGAAGATCAAAGTTGCGACCGTGGCGAGGATCAGCCCGCCGATCACGGCGCGGCCGAGCGGGGCATTCTCTTCGCCGCCGTCGCCGAGGCCGAGCGCCATCGGGATCATGCCGATGATCATCGCGAGCGCGGTCATCAGCACCGGGCGAAGCCGGGTATAGCCGGCCTCGATCGAGGCTTTCACCGCATCGCCATGCTCGGCGAGCCGGTCGCGCGCGAAAGAGACGACGAGGATGCTGTTCGCGGTGGCGACGCCCATACACATGATCGCGCCCATCAGCGCCGGCACGGAGAGCGTCGTGGCGGTGAAGAAGAGGAACAGCACGATGCCCGCCAGCGCCGCCGGCAAAGCCGTGATGATGATGAAAGGGTCGAGCCAGGATTGGAAATTCACAACGATCAGCAGATAGACCAGCACGATCGAGAAGGCGAGGCCGCCGAGCAGATTGATGTAGGACGTACGCATCGTATCGACCTGGCCGCGCACGGCGATGAAGCTGCCGCGCGGCAGCTTGCTGCGACTGGCGTCGACAATGCGGTTGATGTCGCTGGCGACCGCGCCGAGATCACGGTCCTGGACCGAGGCGTAGATATCGACAACACGGGCGATGTTGTAATGCGAGATCACTTGCATCTCGGTGCCGCGATCGACAGTGGAGAGGTTGCCGAGAATCTGGTCGCCCTTGCCGCCGGTGGCATTGATCGGGATGTTGCGCAGATCCTGCAACGATTGGACATCGTATTGCGGCGTCATGGCGGTGAGGTTGTAGTTCACGCCGTTTTGCCAATTGAGGAAGAACATCGGCGTGACCTGGCCGCTGCCGCTCAGCACGTTGAGCACGCTGTTGGCGACGTCGCGCTGGGTGAGCCCGCCTTGCGCCGCTTTGGTGCGGTCGACCGCGACGTTGAGCGTCGGATAGTCGAAGGCTTGCTGCACGCGGGCATCGGCGATGCCGGGCACATGCCGCAATTGGTCGAGAATCCCGTCCGCGACCTGACGGTTGCCGTCGAGGTCGGAGCCGGTGATCTGGATGTCGACCGGTGCAGGAATACCGAAATTGAGGATTTGCGTGACGATGTCGGCGGGCAGGAAATAGAAGACGCTGCCCGGGAATTGCCGCGGCAGATCGTGGCGCAGCTTGCGCATGTAATCGGAAGTCGGCGCATGATCGGGCTTCAGCGCGATCATGATATCGGCATCGCCGGCGCCGATCAGGCCCGAGGTCGCATGCATCGTGTTGATGGTGCTGTAAGGCAGGCCGATATTGTCGAGAACGCTGTCGAGATCGCTTTTGGGAATCTCGCCGCGAATGAAATTCTCGACCTGATCGGCGAGCTTCGCGGTCTCTTCGATACGCGTGCCGGACCGTGCACGCAGATGCAGGATCATCTGGCCGTTATCGGTGCTGGGAAAGAAATCCTGGCCGAGCCAGGGCACCAGCGCGAAGACGAGACAGCAGGAGATCAGGAACACCGGAATGAACAGCGCACGGCGCACGATCAGCAGGGTCAGGATGTTCTGATACCAATCGCGGAATGCGGCGAAGCCTCGCTCGAAACCCTGTTGCGCACGGACCAGCGGATTGCGCGATGGGGCGCCGCCATGTGCTTTGGCTTTGAGCAGGTACATCGCCATGGTCGCGACCAGGGTTCGCGATAGGAAATACGACCACAGCATCGCGAAGACGACGGCTTCGGCTAGCGGCACGAAGAGGAACTTGGCGACGCCGTTCAAAAAGAACATCGGCAGGAAGACGATGCAGATGCAGAGCGTCGCGACCAGCGATGGGGCCGCGATCTGCGCCGCGCCTTCGAGGATCGCGTTCTCGAGCTCGTGGCCTTCCTCGAGATGTCGCTCCATGTTCTCGATGGTGACGGTGGCGTTGTCGACCAGCACGCCGACGGCCAGGGCCAGGCCGCCGAGGGTCATGATGTTGATGGTCTCGCCGAGGAAGCTCAGTACCATCACCGAGCCGAGGATCGAGAGCGGGATCGATACCGCGATGATGATGGTGCTGCGCCACGAGCCGAGGAAGATCAGGATCATCGCCGCGGTCAGAGCGGTAGCGATCACCGCTTCGCGGATCACGCCGCTGACCGCCGCGCTGACGAAGATCGATTGATCGCCCAGCGGGGTCATCTTCAATTCGGGTGGCACCGTCTGCGCGATCTGCGGCAAAGCATTGCGGATGCCTTTGACGACATCGATGGTCGAGGCCGTGCCGGCCTTGAGGATCGACACCAGCACGCCGCGCTGCCCGTCCTGGCGCACGATGTTGGTCTGCGGCGTGAAACCGTCGCTCACGGTCGCAACGTCACGCAGATAAATGGTGGAGTTGCCGACCTGTTTGATCGGCAGGTTATTGAGCTCGGCAACGGTACGCGGCGCACCGTTGAGCCGCGTGTCGTATTCCAGCGCGCCGATCTTGGTGGTGCCGCCGGGCAACACGAGATTCTGATTGGTGATGGCGTTGAGGATATCGGTCGGCGCCAAGCCTTTCGATAGCAGCAGGTTCGGATTGACGTAGACCATCACCTGACGCTGCTTGCCGCCGAAGGGATAGGGGATGACCGCGCCTGGCGTGGTGACGAGCTGCGGGCGCACGAAATTGACGGCGTAATCGTTGAGCTGCTGTTCGGAGAGACCCTTGCCGGAGACGCCCAGTTGCAGGATCGGCACGCTCGACGCGCTGAAATTGATGATCAGCGGCGGCTGGATGCCGGGTGGCAGCGCGCGCAACAAGGTCTGCGAGATCGCGGTGATTTGCGCATTGGCGGTGTCGAGGCTGGCGGTCGGCTGCAGGAACACCTTGATCAGCGACTGGCCGTTGATCGTCGTCGATTTAATATGCTCGATATTGTCGACCGTCGTCGTGAGCGTGCGCTCGAAGACCGAGGTGACGCGGCCTTCCATTTCTTCCGGATTGAGTCCGGTATAGCCCCAGCCGATCGCGATCACTGGAATGTTGATATTGGGGAAAATATCAACTGGGGTGCGAAGGACAACGATCGGGCTGATGATCAGAATCGCCAGCGCCAGCACGATGAACGTGTAAGGCCGATGGAGCGCTATTCTAACAAGCCACACGGCAACGATTTCCCGGGAACAGTAGGCTAGGCGGCTTTACCGAAATGGCGATGCGCTCGCATGTAGCAGCAGCATCCTGTTTCGACGTGGCGCGGGGAAGTTACAAATCCGCAATCTTCCGCGGCGCTTTGTCCACGCCGCTTACTTGCTGTCGCTCTCGGCCTCGAGCACGTAAGCGATCGCATCGAGCGCAAGGATATAACTTTGCGCGCCGAAGCCACAGATCACGCCGCGCGCAACGCTGCTGATGTAGGAGTGATGGCGATACGCCTCGCGCGCGAACACATTCGAGAGATGAACCTCGATGATAGGCAACTCGCACGCGCGCAGCGCATCGAGAATCGCAATGGAGGTATGCGTGTACGCGCCGGCATTGATGATGATGCCGTCGGCGCTTTCGCGCGCCTCTTGAATCCAATCGACGAGCTGGCCTTCGTGATTGGATTGGCGGAAATCGACCGCGAGGTCGAGCCCCGCCGCGCGATCGAGACAGGCTTCTTCGATATCGGCAAGCGTGTCGGAGCCGTAGGTCTTCGGCTCGCGCACGCCAAGAAGATTTAGATTGGGTCCGTTGAGGACCAGGATCGCCGCACCGGCCACGCTTGCTCTCCGCGTTTCGGTTGGCTCGCTTTATAGCAGCGGCTTTCCGAGTCGGGCAAACAGGGGGCGCGCGTCCTACTCGGAAAGCGTAGCGACCGGCTGCGTGGCGAGCGGCGCGTCGTGCTTGGCGCCGCAGCCGAACCATGCGCCGAGCGCGATCGCAGCGGCACGCGCAACCTTGCGTCGATCACCGCGCCGACCATGGTCGCAATCGGCGTAGAGCAGATCACCGCACCTGCGGCGTCCGCGATGCAAAGACTCCAGCCGGAAATCAGCGCCGGCTTTCGGCAGCAGGAACACGGCGACGCTGGCTGGTAAGGCTTTCCATTAAGATTGATATTACATATTGGTAAAGTAATTTATGATATTGGTATATTGATATATATTACATCATAGCATAAGGTGACGGCCATGATCACCGGACCACAGATGCGGGCGGCGCGCGCGCTGCTTGGCATCGATCAAAAGCAACTCGCCGAGCTCGCCGGCGTCTCTTTGCCGACCATCCAGCGCATGGAAGCGAGCGAGGGGACTGTGCGCGGCGTGATCGATACGTTGACCAAGGTGGTTGAGGCCTTCGATCGCGCCGGCGTCGATCTCATCGGCGATAACGCGGTGAGCCGCGAAGGCGGTCGCGGCGTGCGTTTCAAGCAACCTCCGATTCCACAAACCAAGGGCTGAGCGACGGAGCTGTCGAATGGCCAATATCAATGCAGCACCCAATTTCTTAGAATTGTTCACGCCGAAGCTCGTTACCGTGCTGCGCGAAGGCTATGGCGTACGCGACATCAAAGCCGATATCGTGGCGGCGTTGACGGTTGCGATCGTCGCCCTGCCGCTGTCGATGGCGATCGCAATCGCGTCCGGCGTGACGCCCGAACGAGGCCTCTACACCTCAATCGTGGGCGGTTTCGTGGTCTCGGCCCTGGGCGGAAGCCGTTTCCAGATCGGCGGTCCTGCCGGTGCCTTCATTGTGCTTGTTGCGGCCACCGTGGCGCGGCACGGCTTTGAGGGGTTGCTTGTTGCGACCTTTCTTTCCGGCGCGATCATGCTCGGTGTCGGCTTGCTGCGGTTGGGCGCGTTCATCAAATACATTCCATATCCGGTGACGGTCGCCTTCACCTTCGGCATCGCCATCATCATTTTCGCAGGCGAGGTGGTTGACCTACTCGGCTTGACATTGTCCGGCCCCGAGCCGGGCCCGATCGTGCCAAAATTTATTGCGCTCTACGGCGCGTTGCCGACGGTGAATCCCGCCACCGTGTCGATCGCGCTGCTATCGATCGCAGTGATGGTGTTGTTGCGGCGCTACCGGCCGTACTGGCCCGCTTATCTGATCGCGGTCGCGATCGGCGGTGTCCTCGTCTGGCTTTTTCATCTCCCGATTGAGACCATTGGCACGCGGTTCGGCGGCATTCCTGGTAGCGTGCCGCTGCCGCACTTGCCGCCGCTCTCGCCCGAGCGGATCGTCGAGATGATGCCATCGGCGTTGTCCTTTGCGCTGCTCGGCAGCATCGAAAGCCTGCTCTCCGCCGTCGTCGCCGACAGCATGACCGGCCGCCGCCATCGGTCCAATTGCGAGCTCGTCGCTCAGGGCGCGGCGAATATCGCCAGCGCTTTCTTCGGCGGCATTTGCGTGACCGGCACGATCGCCCGCACCGCGACGAATGTCCGTGCCGGCGCACGCGGGCCGATCTCGGGCATGCTGCATTCGCTGTTCGTGCTCCTGTTCATTCTAGTCGCGGCGCCGCTGGCGCGCTTCATACCGCTCGCCGCGCTTGCCGCAGTGCTCGCCGTCGTCGCCTGGAACATGGCCGAAAAGCATGAATTCGCGACCCTGTTTCGTGCATCACTCGGCGATGCGATCGTGCTGGTCGCGACGCTGGGTCTCGTCGTCTTCCGCAATCTCAGCGAGGGCATTATCGCGGGCTTTGCGATTAGTGCGTTGCTCTTTCTTCATCGCATGGCGAAGGCCGTCGAAGTCGAAGGCCGTGGTCCATTGATCGAAGAGGACGTTGCCGATTTTTCACGCGCCGGGCGCATGCCATATGATGCGGCGGTCGCGACCGATCCGGATATTGTCATCTACCGCATCTCCGGCGCGTTCTTCTTCGGCGCCGCGAGCGCGGTGGCTGCTGCGCTTGAGCGCATCGGCGAACATCCCAAAGCCTATATCGTCGACTTCTCGGCCGTGCCGATGATCGATTCCACTGCCGCGGCGACCATCAAAGGCTTTGTCCGCAAGGCGCAGCACAGCGCCGCCAAGGTCTATCTCGCCGGCATGTGTCCGCCGGTGCAGCGTACAGTCCTTGCGCACGGACTTCGCCCGCTGGAGGTGCAGTTCATGAGCGACGTCGCGGCGGCTCTTGCCGGCGCCCGTTCGGCGCTCGGGCGGGCTCGCGGCGCCCCGGCGGATACGCCGTCCGCGCCGCGCGGAACCGGTCGTTCGTCGCTGGACGCGGATTTACGCACATAGGGCTCGAGCGCGAGGACAGCTTTTGCGCCGTCGCCGCAGATCATGCCGCGCGCAAAGCTGCCGATGTAAGAGTGGTGGCGATAGGCCTCGCGTGCGAACACTTCGAGAGATGAAACTCGACGATCGGCAACTCGCATGCGCACGGCGCACTGAGAATCGCAATCGAGGACGCGTATAAGCGCCGGCATTGATGATGATGTCGTATGGCCACACTCGCTCTCCGCGCTTCGGTTGGCGCGCTTTATAGCGGCAGCTTTCCGAGTCAAGGCAAAGAGGCGTGCGTGCTACTCGGAAAGCGTGGCGATCGGCTGCGGGGCGAGCGGCGCGCCGTGCTTGGCGCCGCGGCCGAACCAGGCACCGAGCGCGATCGCGGCGGCGTTCATCGTACCGAAAACCGCGAGCGCGAGACCGAGCGCCACGAAGACGCCGGCGATGTTGCCCGGCATCAGATGGAGCGCGAGCCAGCCGCCGCCGACGGCGACGATCAGGCGAAGCGCGGCGGCGCGCAGCGGCCAAGTCAGCTTGCCGGCGCCTTGCGAGGCGAAATAAAGCGCGAGGCCCAGGCCGAAGAAGCCATAGAACGGGCCGACGATATGCATGTATTGCGTGCCGGTCGCGTTCATCAGCGGATCGCTGCTGAAGAGCCCAAGCCAGGCTTGCGGCGCGAGGGCCGCGGCGATGCCGATCGCTTCCGTCATCAGCGCGGCAATAGCTGCGCCCGTCCAGGTCACGCGCAGCGCTCGCGCGCGCTGGCCGGCACCGATTGCCGTCCCGACCATGGTCGCGAGCGGCGTACCTAAGCCGAAGACGAGCGGCACCAACACATATTCGAGCCGCGCGCCGGTGCCATAGCCGGCGACAGCCGCCGCGCCGAAGCTGCCGACGAAGCCGGTCGCGGTGCCGATGATGATGTTGGTCGAGACGCTGATCAGCGAGGAGAGCGCGCCGATGCGCAGGATCTCTGCCAACGGGGCCCAGCGCAGCCGTGCCGGCCGAAACTGCGGGCGCAGCACACCGCGCCCCGACCAGAGGTAGGCCACGAAGATGAGGCTGCCGATTGCGTAGAAGCAGATCACCGCGACAGCGCCACCCGCGATGCCGAGGTGGGGCAGGGGACCCCAGCCAGAAATCAGCGCCGGCGAGAGCGGTATCAGGACGACGGCGCCGCCGGCCGTGACGCTGGCCGGCAAGCTCATGTTGCCGGCGCCGCGAATGATCGCCGCGAGCGAGTTGTAGAGCCAGAGCAGGGCCGCGCCGGTGAAGACGATGTTCGAATAGGTCAGCGCCGCGACGAGCGATCCGCCGCTACCACCCATCAGCCGGTAGAGGAAGGGGCCGCCGGTAAGCGCGGCGGCCGTTGTCAGGATGCCCAGCGCCAGCGCGATCGCGACGGCGTGCCAGACGAGGCCGTTGGCTTCCTCGCGCTTGCCCGAGCCGAGCGCCCGAGCGATGGCCGACAGGATGCCACCACCCATCGCGCCAGCCGAAACCATCTGCACCAGCATCAGGACCGGGAAGACGAGGGAGATACCGGCCAGCGCATCGGTGCCGAGCTTGGCGACGAAATAGGTCTCGATCAGTCCGATGCAGGATTGGACGACCATGACGATCACATTCGGCAGAGCCAGGCGCAGCAGCGTCGATCCGATCGGCGCCTCGAGCAGCACCCGCGTCCTGGGGTCCATGGCCATCACAATCCTCGCTTACGCACCAATAGGTGCATATGCTCTTATATACCGGCTCACCGGGCTTGAACAAGAGTGCATATGCACCTATATCGGATGGTAGCTATGCAGAAGACGTCTGAGACTGAACCCGCCGACACTCCCGGCTTTCTGGCCTGCAACTGTCTCGCGGTCCGCCAGGCAGCGCGCCAGATCACGCAACTTTACGATCGCCACATGGCGGCGACCGGGCTGACGACCAGCCAATATTCGATCCTCGCCAAGCTCTCGCGCCTGGGGCCGCTCTCGATCAACGCGCTAGCCGCTCAGATGGTGATGGATCGGACCACCACCGGCCGCGCCGTCCAGCCGCTGGAGCGCGACAAGCTGGTCGCGATCGAGGCGGGGAGCGACGCGCGCACGAAGCTGGTGCGGCTGACCCCGGCGGGTGCCAAGCGCTTCAAAGCCGCCGTGGCGCATTGGCACGCGGCGCAGCATGATTTCGAGCGCAGCTACGGCACCGATGAAGCGGCGACGCTGCGCACGGCGCTGGCTCGGGTAAGCGCCATCGGCTGAACGCCGATTACGGCTTACGGTTGTTTATTACACTCTTGTTTCAACTCGATTTTTTCCTCCCGCATTAATCGAATTCCAAATTCTTGGCGGCATGATCCGGGGCGCTCGCTAAGCAGGCTCTCGGGTTCTCGGCATGGTTTCGGTTACGGATAGCGGCGTCTCATCGCGACGACGTCATTGGCTGCGGCGGCTCTCTCGCTTGCGGCCGCGGGCGCTCGGCCTGCGCGGCCGCATCGTGTTGCTGGTGCTGATCGCTCTACTGCCGATGCTCATCCTTTTCATCGTTCATACGCGGCAAGAACGCGAATGGCTGCTGAGCGAGGCAGAGAACCGCGCGCTGCTGATCGCGCGCGCCTGGAACCAGCACAATGGCGAATATCTCGACGAGGCCAATGTGTTGCTGCGGCTGGTCGACGATATCAGCCCGAGCAGCGGCGATTGCGAACAGAAGCTGGGGCTGGTCACGTACCAGACGCACTGGCATGCGGAAGTCGCGATCGTCGATAGCGCCGGCAAGGTGATGTGCTCGTCGCAAAGCGACAGCACCATCGCCGGGCGGCTCGACCCGAACTATCTCACCGATCTCTTCGATAGCCGCCTGCTCGAGATCAGCGAATTCAAGCTCGACGATCACGGGCAGTCGGTCGCTTTCGCCGGGCTGCGTCTGCCGAAAGGTACGGACGGTGCCGCGCGTGCCGCGGTTACGGTGATCGATCTCGACGAGATCCAGCGCCGCACCCAGCCGGTGGCGCAGGGCATGCAATACGGCGTGATGGTGCTCGGCCGCGACGGCATCATTCTCGCCGAGCATCCCGAGGATGCAGCGCGGCTCGGCACGCGCTTGCCCAGCGATCATCCGCTGATGCCGAACGTCAACACGCAGATCGAGGGCGTCACCACCGGCCGCGAAGCCGATGGCGCGGAGCGCATCTTCGCCTTTTCGCAATTGCCGCAGACCGGGGCCAAGGTCATCGTCGAGCTGGCGCGCGCGGATGCGCTTGGCGCCGCCGACGAGGCAATCAGCGGCATTCTCATCGCGCTCGCCATCGTCGCGGTGCTGGCGGCGGGCGGCGCCTGGCTGACGGCCGAACTTTCGGTGCTGCGCTGGGTCGCGGTGCTGCGGAACGCCGCGTTCGCTTTCGCGCGCCGGGATCTCGATCATCGCGCGATCGTGCCGAAACACGCTGGCGAATTCGCGACGCTCGCCAAAGCCTTCAACGGCATGGCCGAGATCGTCGCGATGCGCCAACACGAGCTCGAGCGGCGCGTCGCCGAGCGCACGGCCGAGCTTACGGTCGCACAACACGAACTGATGAAGCAGGAGCGCTATTCCGCCATCGGCCAGTTGGCGGCGAGCGTCGCGCATGAGCTGCGCAATCCGCTGGGCGCCGCCAAGAACACCGTTCACACGATTCAGGAAATCGCGAATACCAAGCAGATCGATGTGGCGCGGCCGGTCGGCCGGCTCGAGCGCAGCCTCACGCGCTGCGAGCGGATCATTGGGAATTTGCTCGACTATGTTTATGTCGGCGAGCCAAAGCGCCGCACCGCCAATTTCGAGCTTTGGCTCGGCGAATGTCTCGATGTGCAAGCCTTGCCACCCAGCATCTCGCTGGTTCGCGACTTTGCCGCATCCGAGGCGGTGATCGCCATCGATGCCGGACGTCTACAACTCGTCATCGCCAACGTCATCGACAATGCGACGCAGGCGATCATGGATCACGCCGACGGGCAACCTGCCGGCACGATCACGATCGCGACGGCCATCGCCGGTGAGCGGCTGACATTATCGATCGCCGATACCGGTCGCGGCATCGCCGCCGAAAACATGCCGCGGATTTTCGAATCGCTTTTCAGCACACGCAGCTTCGGCATGGGGCTGGGCCTGCCGACGGCGCGCAAGATCGTCGAGCAGCATGACGGAACGATCGCAGTGGTGAGCGAGCCGGGCGAGGGAACGCGCGTGACGATCACATTACCGCTCGCGGCCGGTAAAAACGAAGGCGCCAAAAATGCCGACGGCGCGGAGGTCGCCCGCGCCGTCGCCTAACGATTAAGAAAAAAGCCGAGCGACTATTCTTCGTCGGAATCGTCATCCTCGACGTCGTCGCCGCCGATGCCGCTGTGTTCGAGATAGGCCTCGATCTTCGCGAGAGCGTTGTCGAGCACGGCACGCTCTGGACCCGTCAACTCGGCGACGATTTCGGTTTCGACTTCCTGCACCAGCGGTACAATCTCGCGATAGATCTCTTGCCCGGCCATGGTCAGGTTGAGGATCGCGCGGCGTCGATCCTGCGGATCCGCCTCACGGGTGATAAGACCGGCCTTGAGCAGCTTGGCGACCGCACGGCTGACCCGGACTTTGTCCATTGTGGTTTGCGCAATCACGGCATTGGCGCTCATCGCGCCTTGTTGGCCCAGCACCGCCATGGTGCGCCATTCCGGCGCCGAGAGCTTGAAGCGCTCGCCGTAATAGCGCGCGACCCGGCGGGTCAGCCGGTTGCTCAGGACCGTCAGCCGGAACGGCAGGTATTTGCCGAGTTCGAAATTCCGCCGCGGGAAATGCGCAGCCAATGCCGCCGCTGCGTCTTTGCTCATGTGATCACCCCGCGTCTCTCCTGATAACGTTAGCAACAATCAACCAGTGTGCAACCCCAACTACCAGTGCTAAGCAACAATAAGGCATTCTATCCCCACGCGGACTAGAATTTCTTTGGGGAACGTGGCTTGACGAAAACGTCGCACGCCCGAGACTGCCGCCAACCGATCTCCAAGACAGGGCAGGGAAAGCAGGAAAAATGAAGCTCTACGGCTATTTTCGCTCCTCGGCGGCCTTCCGGGTGCGTATTGCCCTTAATCTCAAGGGCCTCGACTACGAGCAAGCCTTCATCCACCTCCGCAAGGGCGACCAGCGCTCGGCGGAGTATCTACGGCTCAACCCCCAGGGGTTGGTGCCGGCCTTGATCGCCGAGGACGGGGCTGTCCTCTCGCAGTCGTTATCGATCATCGAATATCTCGAAGAGACCCGGCCCAACCCGCCCGTGCTACCTCGCGACTCCGTCGGCCGCGCCCGGGTGCGCTCGCTGGCCGAGGCCATCGCCTGCGATATCCATCCGATCGACAATCTGCGCGTGCTGCAATTCCTCTCGCGCCAGCTCGGCCATAAGGAGCCGGACATCGAGACCTGGTTCAATCACTGGATCGCGCTGGGCTTCGAGGGCATCGAGAAGACGCTGGCAAGCGACGGCAAGGCGGGCAAGTTCTGCCATGGCGACACGCCGGGCCTCGCCGATATCTGCCTTGTGCCGCAGGTCTTCAACGCGCGGCGCTATCCGAGCTTCGACCTGAAGCCCTATCCGAGCATCATGCGCATCTTCGAGAATTGCATGAAACTCGAGGCCTTCGATCGCGCCGTCCCGGAAAAGCAGCCCGACGCGGAGTAATCCTCTCGCATTCTCTGATCCACGATCCCGCGCACCATCGCGATCGCTGACGCTGTTAAGCGGCGTCGCTTTCTGTGGCGAGACGCGGGCGCAGGGCGGCGCGCCGGGGCCCGGCGGTGCGAAGGAAGGTGATGAAGGCGCGGAGCTTTGACGGCATTTGGTGGCGGCTCGGATAGAACAGGTGAAAGCCGGCGAAGGGTAGCGACCACCCTTCGAGCACGGGGATCAGCCGACCCGCGGCGATGTGCGACGCCATGTAATCTTCGAGCATATAGGTAACGCCGAGGCCATTCAGCGCAGCACGCACGAGATGATCGAGATCGTTCGTAATGAGCGATCCTTCGACAGCGACGTCGATCTTCTCCGCGCCGCGCTCGAATTCCCATTTCCGGATCGCACCGGTCGTGTCGCGCAGGCGGATGCAGTCGTGGTCGCGCAGGTCCTCCGGCCTGGACGGCCGGCCATGCGCCGCGAGGTAGGCGGGCGATGCGACCGCGATCAAGCGAGAATCCTGAGTGACGCGGACCGCGACCATGTCGCGTTCGATGCGCGAGCCGATGCGTATGCCGGCATCGAAGCGGCCGTGGACGATGTCGAGCTGCAAATCATCGACTGCGATGTCGAGGACGATGTTGGGATGGGCGGCGCCGAAGCTCGGCAGGATCGGATCGATCACCATCTTCACGGCGAGGCTTCCCACCGCGAGGCGCAGCACGCCGGAGGGCGTGCCGCCGCTGAGCGCGGCCAGCGATTCGACAGCATTGCCGAGCTCGTCGAGCGCCGGATGTATCTGTCGCAGCAACTGATCACCGGCCTCGGTCAGCGCGACGCTCCGCGTCGTTCGGTTGAGCAGGCGGACGCCGAGCCGCTCCTCGAGCACGCGGATCGTATGGCTCATCGTCGATGTTGAAACGCCGAGCGCGACCGCAGCCTTGGAGAAGCTTCCGTGGTCTGCGACCGCGACGAACGCAGTCAGCCCGCCGAATTCAGCACTTCGCATGGGTCCTAATTCTCGTTCGCTGCGCGTTTGCGGGATTGCGACGAGACTTTGCGCGCAGTCTCGCGCAGGCTTGCCTCCAGCGCCCGCGGATCGACATGATCCGCGTCCATGATTGTCCGGATGATGGGATCGGCTAGCGCGTCGCGCAGCCGGGGCTCGGTATTACAGCCAAACATTCCGCCCTCCTTGGCACCGCTCTTGAAAACACGTGACGAGCGGCACAAATTGTGTTACTGACAGGTAACACCCGGACAATACTTACCGGTAAGTAACATGTCAACTGGGGAATTTGGAAATGCGTAGCCAGACCGTGACAGCCGAGAAGGAAGGGGCGCTTAAGGCACCGCTGGACGGGCCGCCGCGCGAACGAATCCTTACGGTCGCCCGGGACCTGTTCTATCGCCAGGGCATCCACGCCGTCGGCGTCGACGCCATCGCCGCTGCCGCCGGCACCAACAAGATGACGCTCTACCGGCATTTCGGCTCGAAGGATGAGCTGATCGCCGAATGTCTCGCCGCCTATGTCGCGGAATTGGAAGCCGCCTGGGGCGAGATCGCGAAAAAACATGCGGGCAATGCCCTCGGTCAGCTCCATAGCTGGCTGCGCTATGTCGGCGAGTTCAAGCTGCAGCAGGCGGAGCGCGGCTGTGCCTTCATCAACACCGCCGCGGAACTCCCCGACAAGAATCATCCGGCACGGCGCATCATCGAGCAGCATAAGAGCGAGCTGCGCCGCAAGCTGATCGCGCTCTGCGACGAGGCGGGGCTGATCGAGCCCGATCTCCTCGCCGACAAGATGTTCCTCCTCTGCGAAGGCGCCCGCACCAGCATCCAAAGCATCGGCCCCAACGGGCCGGCCTCGCGCCTGCCGCAAATGCTCGACGGCCTCGTTGCCGATCACACGCCGCGCAAGAGCTGACGCGTAATAAATCACCACAAAAGAAAAGGGCCGCAGCGGATGCTGCGGCCCTGATCGACTTGGCTTCCAGAGAAGCGATGAACTTCGAAATTAGAAGTCCATGCCGCCCATGCCGCCGCCGCCGTGATCGTGAGCAGCCATCGGCGCCTTCGGCGCGGGCTTCTCGGCGACCATCGCCTCGGTGGTGATGAGCAGGCCGGCGACCGAAGCCGCATCCTGCAGCGCCAGGCGGACGACCTTGGTCGGGTCGATAATGCCGGACTTCACCATGTCGACATACTCGCCGCTCTGGGCGTCGTAGCCCCAATTGGCGTTGTCTTTGTCCAGCAGCTTACCGATCACGATCGAACCATCGGTACCGGCATTCTCGGCGATGATGCGAACCGGAATCTGCAGCGCGCGACGCACGATGTCGATGCCGGTCTTCTGGTCGTCATTGGCCGCACGCAGACGGGCCAGCGCCTTGACGGAGTAGAGCAGGGCCGTGCCGCCGCCGGCGACGATGCCTTCCTCGACCGCCGCGCGGGTGGCGTGCATCGCGTCATCAACGCGATCCTTGCGCTCTTTCACCTCGACTTCGGTCGCGCCGCCGACGCGGAGTACCGCGACGCCGCCCGCGAGCTTCGCGAGACGCTCTTGCAGCTTCTCACGATCGTAGTCCGAGGTGGTCTCCTCGATCTGCTGACGGATCTGACCGACGCGGGCCTGGATGTCGGCCTTCTTGCCCGAGCCGTCGATGATCGTGGTGTTCTCTTTCTCGATGCGGACCCGCTTGGCCTTGCCGAGCATGTCGAGCGTGACATTCTCGAGCTTGATGCCGAGGTCTTCGGAGATGAGCTGACCGTTGGTGAGGATCGCGATGTCCTCGAGCATCGCCTTGCGGCGATCGCCGAAGCCCGGAGCCTTCACCGCCGCGACCTTGAGGCCGCCGCGCAGACGGTTCACGACCAGCGTCGCGAGCGCCTCGCCTTCGACATCTTCCGCAATGATCAGGAGCGGCTTGCCCGACTGCACCACCGCCTCGAGGACGGGGAGCATCGCTTGCAGGCCCGAGAGCTTCTTCTCGTAGAGAAGGACGTAAGGCTCGTCGAGCTCGGCGACCATCTTGTCCGCGTTGGTCACGAAATACGGCGAGATGTAGCCGCGATCGAACTGCATGCCTTCGACGACGTCGAGCTCGGTCTCGAGGCTCTTCGACTCTTCGACGGTGATGACGCCCTCGTTGCCGACCTTCTTCATCGCCTCGGCGATCTTCTTGCCGATGTCCTTCTCGCCATTGGCCGAGATAGTGCCGACCTGCTCGATCTCGTCATTGGTCGAGACCTTCTTCGAGCGCTTCTGGATGTCTTCCACGACTGCATCGACAGCGATGTCGATGCCGCGCTTCAGGTCCATCGGGTTGAGGCCTGCGGCCACCGCCTTGACGCCTTCGCGCACGATCGCCTGGGCGAGGATGGTCGCCGTGGTCGTGCCGTCGCCGGCGAGGTCGTTGGTCTTCTGGGCGACTTCGCGGATCATCTGCGCGCCCATATTCTCGAACTTATCGCTGAGCTCGATTTCCTTCGCGACCGTCACGCCGTCCTTGGTGATACGCGGCGCGCCGAACGACTTGTCGATGACGACGTTGCGGCCTTTCGGGCCGAGCGTCACCTTCACCGCATTGGCGAGGATGTCGACGCCGCGCAGCAAGCGGTCGCGCGCGTCGACATTGAACTTAACTTCCTTAGCTGCCATGGATTTGCCTCTTCAGGTTTTCTTTGAAAAATCGGATGGGGATCAGGCGACCTTGCGGCCCTTGGCCGGCGTGCCCTCGATGATGCCCATGATGTCGCTTTCTTTCATGATCATCAGGTCTTCGCCGTCGATCTTGACCTCGGTGCCCGACCACTTGCCGAACAGCACGCGGTCGCCGACCTTCACGTCGAGCGCGACGAGCTGGCCTTGCTCATTGCGAGCGCCCGGGCCGGCCGCGATGATCTCGCCTTCCATCGGCTTTTCCTGGGCGGTGTCCGGGATGATGATGCCGCCGGCGGTCTTCAAGTCTTGCTCCACGCGCCGAACGACGACGCGGTCATGCAAGGGACGGAACTTCATGAAACTCCTCCTAAATTTTAGTTCGAGATGATGCTGCTGGTGCGAATGGCGCGGTTTACTAGCACTCGAGGTTAGCGAGTGCCAGGGAAATCGTGGCGCATTTGCGCGATTTCAAGGGCAGGAAGCGCCAATCGCTGCCGAAAAATTCTTTTTGAAATAAAGTTGCGCGCCTTGTGGAAAACCGCGTTTCGCGGGGCTTGCCAAACCGAAGCACTGACCAGCCCGCCTTCGCCCTTTGGCGAGGAGTGGCTCGCCAAGCCGAAGCGCTGAGACAGTCCGCCTTCGCCCAGAGGGCTTCGGCGGGACAGCCTCCGCGCTGTGCGCGTAGGCTGGTGGGCGCTGTAGGGATTGAACCTACGACCCCACCCGTGTGAAGGGTGTGCTCTCCCGCTGAGCTAAGCGCCCCCGATCGCCGGGTCGGCCGGAGGCATAAGGCCGGGCTGCCATTCAGTCAAGGTAATCGCACCGTCGCGGGGCAATGCGTTGACAGCGCCAGCCTCGCTGTGATGGGTTGCGCGGGAAGTCGTTGCAAGAAGAACGGGCGCGGTAAGGCGGCCGGGTAGTGGGGAGGAAGCTCGATGCGCGTTTTCAAATGTCTTGTCATGGCCGTAGCGGCGGTCGGCGTCACGTTGAGCGCGGCGCGCGCCGCCGATCCGCTCGACATCAAAGTCGGCTGGGTCACGATGTATGCGAGCTCGGTGCCGCTGTCGCTCGACAAGAAAGAGCTGCTGCATCACTACGGCCAGAGCTACACGATCTCGCCGATCCGCATGGCGAGCACCGCGGCGATGATCACCGGCCTTGCGACCGGCGATGTCAATGTCGGCACGCTCGCTTATTCCTCGCTCACCTCGGCCATCCTCAACGCGAAGCTCAACGACATCCGCATCGTCATGGACACGAACCAGGACGGCGTCGGCAATGGCTGGACCGGCCATTTCATGGTACTCAAGGACGGGCCGATCAAAAAGGTCGAGGATCTGAAAGGCCATGTCATCGCGTCGCTGACGTTTGGCTCGGCTGTCGATGTCGCGATCCGTGCGATGCTGAGAAAGCACGGTCTCGACGACAAGAAGGACGTGACCTTCGTCGAGGCAAGCTTCGCGAACATGAATTCGATGCTGTTGCAGAAGAAGGCCGATCTGATTTCCAGCACCGAGCCTTGGTATGACGATGCCGAGCTGCAGAAGAACGCGACGACGCTCTTCACGCAGCGCGAGGCGACGGGCACGACGCAGCTTCTCGTCTGGGCCTCGCGCGCCGGCTACATCAAGGAGCATCGCGCCGCGATGGTCGATTTCCTCGAGGATTCGCTACGCTTCACGCAATGGGCGCTCGATCCGAAGAACCACAAGGAATTCGTCGCGATGGTGTCGAAGGCGATGAAGATCGCGCCCGAGACCCTCGATTTCTACATCTATACCGAGAAGGATCTTTATAAGGATCCGCACGGCTTGCCGAACATGACCGCGCTGCAGTCGAACATCGATCTGCTGCACACGCTCGGCTTCTTTCCGAGCAGCTTCAAGGTCGCCGATTACGCCGATCTCAGCTTGATTAAAGAGGCCGATGCGAGGCTCAGCAAATGAGCGAGGCGAAAGAGTACGACGGCCTGCGCTCGTTCTTGGCGCGCGCCGAAGCGTATGGCGAGATCGCGACGATCCGCGACGCCGATTGGAATCTCGAGATCGGCGCGTTGAGCGAGACGACGGCGGAGATGATTCCCGAGCCGCCGGCGCTGCTCTTCGACGAGATCAAAGGCTATCCGAAAGGCTTTCGCATCCTCAGCCTGCCGACCGCGTCGCGCCGGCGCATGGCGATTGCGCTCGGCCTGCCGCCCGAGACCTCGCGTATCGAATTGCTGCGTCACACGCTGAAGCGCATTCACGGCGCCGCCGCGGTGCCGCCGCGTACCGTCGAGACGGGGCCAGTGATGCAAAACCGGATGCGCGACAACGAGGTCGACCTGCTGAAGTTTCCGGCGCTCTTCGGTCATCGCAAGGATGGCGGGCGCTATATCGGTACCGGTTCTTGCGTCATCACGAAGGATCCCGAAACCGGCTTCGTCAATTCCGGCACCTATCGGCTGCAGGTGCATGAGCGCAATCTGCTTGGGCTCTGGAACAATCCCGGCGCACAGGCGCGCATCATCGCCGAGAAATATTGGAAGGAGGGCAAGGCGTGCCCGATCGTCGCGACGGTTGGCGGCGATTTCCTTGTCTTCATGCTCTCCTACATGAAATTTCCCTACGGCGTTTCCGAGCTCGACAAGGCGGGCGGCTTGCTCGGCCATCCGCTTGACGTCATCGCGGGACCGCTCACTGGCCTGCCGATCCCGGCGCATGCCGAGATCGCGATCGAAGGCGAGGTGCCGCCGCCCGGTGAAGAGGCGCGCGACGAAGGGCCGTTCGGCGAATACACCGGCTATTACTCCGGCGGCACGCTCGGCACCGGGCGCGCGGAGCCGGTGATCCGCGTCAAAGCGATCTATCACCGCAACGATCCGATCATCCTCAACATGTCGCCGCAATGGCCAGGCGCGCCGCATCACTCGGTGCGTTTCGAGGCGGGAGGTCTATGGGATCAGCTCGAAAGCCTTGGTGTGCCGGGTATTCAGGGCGTCTATATCCATCTTTCGGGCTTGGTCGCGGTGTCGATCAAGCAGATGTATCCCGGCCATGCGCGCCAGGTCGGCAACGCGGTGCTCGGCGCCAATTCATCGGCCGGCAGCCGCTATGTCGTGATCGTCGACGACGATATCGACGCGACCAACCTCAACGAGGTGCTGTGGGCGATGACGACGCGTTCGCTGCCGAGCGAGGACATTCAGATCGTCGACGGCACGCGCAGCAACGCACTCGACGCGCGCATGCCGCCCGAGAAGAAAGCCGTTCGCGACTACACCAGCTCGCGCGCGGTGGTCTATGCGGTGCGGCCGTGGCACTGGCGCGAGAAATTCCCGATGGTCAACCGCATCGACCGCGACCAGCGCGATGCGATGATCGCGAAATACAAAGACGTGCTGCCGTTTCCGACGATGTGAGAGCTCTCGATAAAACAAATCTCTCGAATAACAAGCGTAAGCGAGGCGGCAATCCGTTTCGTCGTTAGTGACAAAACCCGCAAAAATTGTGCGGAACTGATCGGGGACCTCATGGCGCATCGGATGTGCAAGGCGTTGCCGCTCGCAGCGTGCACGCTTCTCATCGGATTTGTTTCAGCATCTGCATCGGCCGGTCCTGCCCGGTACCAATGCCTCGACAATCAGTTGCTCCGGGTGAGTGGCGTTCCTGTGGCTCAAGGCCGGTGGGGTGTTATGAACGAGCATCACGACCGACATATGCCTCTCGAGAGCCGCCTGACTTGCTTCGGGTTGTCGCGCGCCAATCGCGCTGCGTGACGCCCGGGGGCGGTCGAGGTGACTTACAGGAACTTCTCGGCAAAGCTCAGGTAACTACCCGATTCCGTGCCGTGGGGCAGCCCACCATTCTCTGTCTTTTCCAATAAGACCTTCCCGCAACGCTGTTGGAAGAAGATGGAGGTTTTTCATGGTAGGCATTCCTGCGAAATTCGGGACAGTGGCCCTATTGGCCATCGCGACAGTGTTCACATCGCCCGGCATTGTTCGCGCAGCGGGGCCGTTCGACGGAAACTGGGTCCTCAGCGCGACTGGTGCCGGAGGCCGGACCAGCCAAGAAGGCGGCGGCGGCGGGACGGCGTGTTCCGATTTCCGGATTCCGTTCCGGATCAGCGACAATCAGATTACCGGCACATATGCACGGTCTACTTCGAATCCGACTGAAGTTGTCGCCAGCCCTACGGGCTCACCGATGACAGGGACCGTCCAGCCGGATGGCGCCTTCAACATGAAGTGGGAGGCCTACGACCTTTCCGGAAAGATCACTGGGAGCACGATGGTCGCGACTTGGAGGGGCCAATGTGGCGAACGTTCTGCGACGGGTACTCGGGTCCAGTAGACAAAGCTGGATTAACGCGCGAGCCGGGCTGACGATCGCCTTAGGGAGTGTGTGCTCGCACGAGAGCTATACGCCCTCGCGATATGTCCCCGGGCGCGCGTCCATCGCTTCGCTGACCGCGTCGAACCAGGACGGCGTTTCTCTCGGCAACAGGACTGAGACCGGGCGCAGGCGGTAGTCGCTTGGCTGACGGCCGGGCGGCTCGACACCGCGGGCGAGGTCGCGCGCGGCTTCGACAAGACGGCCGCGCGTGCGCGTGACGACAAGATCGGAATTGCCGAGATTCTCCTGCGTGCGGTCGTAGAGCGGCCCCATGCTCTCGGTCATGCAGATATCCTGGTCCTGGAAATATTTGATGCGCATCCAGGGCTGCTTCTCGTTCTCGAAGCCGGGCGCGACGTATTCGTTTGCTTTGTTGGCGCGTGGCTCGAACGTGCCGGGGACGAGATGCACGTGGAAATTCGTGCCGTCACCGATGCGCGTCAGCTCTTCCGCGCTCAGCGGTCGTGCCGGATGCCAGGTGAACGTGAAGACGAGCGAGTTGCCGTTGTCGATTGGCGTCCAGGAATGGCCTTGCAGCGGTTGATCGCCGCCGCGCGGCGGGATCGTCGTAAAGCCGGGATAGAACCATTGTCCGACGCGCCAGTAATTCTGGCCGTCGCCGGTGGTGCGGCGCGTCGCCTGCACCAGCCCACCCGGCGTGAGCCGCACCGCGAATTCGGGTGCGCTCTGGCCGAGACGCAGATTGGCGGCGGGATTGGAATTGACCGGCAGCGAGATCGCATGGCCGTGCAGAAAGCCGAGATGCGATGAATTGATGTCGCCTTCGAGCCCTTGCGTCCAATGGCAATGCTGGATGCGCTTGGCGACATGCACATGGCTTTCCGGCACGTTCAGCCATTCGAAGTCCGGCAGCGGCGGTTGCTTGTCCTTCGGGCCGAGATAAGCCCAGACCGCGCCGTTCTTCTCGACGCAGGGATAGGCCTTCTGCTTCACATGCTGCTTGAACTGCGTCTGCGGCGGCTCGTTCGGCTGGTCGGTGCAATTGCCATCGATATCGTATTGCCAGCCGTGATACCAGCAACGGAGCTTGCAATCCGCGTTCTTGGCCAAGAACAACGACGCGCCACGATGGGCGCAGCGCTCGCCGAAGAGCCCAACTTTGCCTTCGGTGTTGCGGAAGACGATGAGATCCTCGCCCATCAGCTTCACGCGCACCGGCGCGCCGCCGGCGACGAGTTCGGACGAGAGGATGAACGGCGTCCAATAACGGCGCAGCAGGTTGCCCATCGCCGTATCCGGTCCGGTCTCGGCAAGAAGAAGATGATCGTCGCGATTTATTTTTGCTCCTGGCGCACGCGCGCTGCCTCGGCGCGGTAAGCGGCGAAGATCGCCGCACCGTTCGGGACACTCTTTTGCCAATCGGCATTGAGCGGCGTGACCAGCGTTTTTTGATATTCAGCTTGATCCGCCGGCGACAGTGTCGAGATCGTCTGGTTCGGCTGGCCGCGCACTACGGCCTGCGAATTGGCGTAGATGCGATCGAGCGCCGCGCCAAATGCGTCGCGCGAGGCTTCGTAGCCGGAATGCTTGTCGAGCGCGGCTTTGGCTTGTCCCGGAAGCTTGTCATAGGCGGCTTTGTTCATGAGGAGGAAGCCGCCGCCCGAGCCGAGGCCGATGACGAGATGGTGATCCGTCACCTCGGCGAGCTTGAAGCCGACGAGACCGAGCCAGCCGATGATCACGCCGTCGGCGCCGTGATGCTGCAAGATGCCATAGACCTCGGCCGGATTGGTGCTGATCGGCGCGCCGCCGAGGAGCTGTGCCATGCGCGCATCGGCTTTGGTCAACGTCGTGAAGCGCAGACCTTTCGCGTCTTCGAGCCGCGCCACCGGCTTGTTCGTGTTGAGAAAGGATTGCGGATAGACGAAGAGCGTAAGGACCTTCACGCCTTCGTATTCCTTCGCGATCAGCCCATCCTGATAGAGCTTCCAAAAGGCCGCCGCGCCGTCGCGCGCATTGATGTCGGAGGGCAGCTCGACGACGCTCGAGCCGGGGAACTTGCCGCCGACCGAGCCTTGCACGCCATTGCCGATATCGGCGACGCCGCTGACCACGCGGTCATAGACATTGGAGAGATCGGCAAGCGCATTGCCGAAGAAGGGCTGCAGCTTCAGCGCGCCATCGGAATCGGCTTCGACCGAATTGATCCAGGGCTGCAGCATCTGCGACCAGGTCGGCGAGAAAGTGCCGCCGCCCGGGATCGCCATGCGCAGCGTGACCGGTTCATCGGCGCGCGCTGCGCCGGCGACGAGGAGTGCGGCGATGGCGGCGCCGAGGAAAGCGCGCCCTCTCATCAAGCGTGGCCTGGAAAGAGACCGATCGAGGACAGGAAGTCGATGGTATGGCGGTCGTATTCCGCCGGCGCCTCGATCGGCACGCCATGGCCGGCGCCTTCGATCGTGCGCAGCTCCGATTGCGGGATGTGCTTCTTGTGCTCATGCACCGTGCCAAAGCTGAAATCTTTCGTACCGGCGATGATCAGGGTCGGCGAGGTGATGCGCGACAGCAGATCCGCCGGGTAGTGCAGGGCGAGCGCCTCGTTGACCGCGATGATGCTGTCGAGCGTGCCCTGATTGCTCAGCGCGCAGACCATATCGGCGTAGTGATTGAGGAGCTTGTCCTGCTGCAGCTCGGGTGCGAAATGCTCAATCACCTGGCGGCGGCGCAGTGTGATGCCTTCATCGCG
The DNA here is from genome assembly GCA_963740675.1 of uncultured Alphaproteobacteria bacterium. Taxonomy (GTDB): domain Bacteria; phylum Pseudomonadota; class Alphaproteobacteria; order ATCC43930; family CGMCC-115725; genus CAIKMD01. The sequence continues at coordinate 53,875 of CAVUFS010000012.1, read as the reverse complement.
ATAGCGCTTCGCCCAGCGCTCCATATTCGCCGATGAGCCGCTGAAGCCGGTGCCCGAGAGGATCACGGCGAGCGAGCGCTTCGGCTGTATCGCCGCCATCCATTGCGCGACGCGCGAGCCGAGCGAATTGCCGTGGATGATGATGCCGCCGCTGGTCACGGTATCGACCAGCTCCCAGCATGCCTCGGCCATGTCCTCGATCTTCAAGCCCGGTTGCGGCGCGGGCGAGCGGCCATAGCCGGGGAGGTCGACCGCGAGGCAGCGATACCAGGCCGAGAAATGCGCCGTCTGGAACATCCAGAGGCGATGATCGTCGGGCGTCGAATGGAGGAAGATCGTCGGCACGCCGATGGCGCCGAGCTGCTCGCAATAGAGCGGTCCCGGTATGTGGTTCGCCATGTTTTCCTCCCCACTTATCGGTTCTTGTTTCCGACAGCGTGAAAGCTAGGTTTGCGGCGAAGCTTGAGTCAAGAAAAGCGACTCGTTGTGTCGCATATACTGACTCGCCATTGACACCATGACTCTCACTGTGATTCTCTGGCTGGATGCAAGCGTTTAACGTGATAAGGCTCCGCGCGCGGGTCATCGTCGGCCCGATTCTCGGTATCAGCCTTGTCGTCTATTTCGCTTATCATTTGGTACAAGGCGATCGCGGCCTGATCGCGTGGCTGCGGCTGACGCAGCAGATCAACGAAGCACATACAACGCTGGCGCAAGTCCAGGCCGAGCGCGATCCGCTCGCGCATCGCGTGAGCCTGATGCGCGATCGCCTCGATCCCGATCTCCTCGACGAGACGGCGCGCGGCTCGCTCAACCTCGTCGGCAGCGATGAGGTCGTGATCTTCAACCGCCCGAAGCACTAAGCCACTTCATCACTTTTTTCGTTGACGGGTGCTGCCTGTTGGCCGCCCTTCGCAGGTGCGTTCTGCCCACTGCGCTTCGATTCCAAGTCGTTTAACTGAAATTCAGTTATGTTTCATTTTGTATTGCAAAACAATAATTTGTCCACAGGGTTGTTGCCTTGTTAAGGGCGTCGAGTTATCCTATCTGGAACACGGCGCGGGCGCGCCGAACCGCAACAAAGGGGGCTCCAGACCGCCATGGCGACTGCCACACGCAAGCTCAAACCGGTGCGCAAAGCGCAAGAATCCGAGCCTGATCTCTCGCCTGAGCAGACGCTGAAGCTCTATCGCGACATGCTGCTGATCCGCCGCTTCGAAGAGAAAGCCGGCCAGATGTACGGCATGGGGCTGATCGGCGGTTTTTGTCACCTCTATATCGGTGAAGAGGCGGTCGTCGTCGGGGTGATGGCGGCGGTGCAGGAGGGCGACACGATCGTCACCTCGTATCGCGATCATGGCCACATGCTCGCCTGCGGCATGGACCCCAAAGGCGTCATGGCCGAGCTCACCGGCCGGCGTGGCGGCTATTCCAAGGGCAAGGGCGGCTCGATGCACATGTTCAGCCGCGAGAAGAATTTCTTCGGCGGCCACGGCATCGTCGGCGCCCAGGTGCCGATCGGCACCGGCATGGCCTTCGCGCATCGCTATCGCGACAACGGCCTGATCTCCGTCACCTTCATGGGCGACGGCGCAATGAACCAGGGCCAGGTGAGCGAGAGCTTCAACATGGCGGCGCTCTGGAAGCTGCCGGTGCTCTACATCATCGAGAACAATAAATACGGCATGGGTACGTCTGAGGCCCGGGCCTCGGCCTCGCACGATCTCTTCGGCCGCGGCGCGCCCTTCGGCATTCCCGGCCGCCAGGTCGATGGCATGAATGTCCTCTCCGTCGTCCAGGCGGCGGACGAGGCGGTTGAATACGTCCGCTCGGGCAAGGGCCCGTACATCCTCGAGATGCAGACCTATCGCTATCGCGGCCATTCGATGTCCGACCCGGCGAAGTATCGCAGCAAGGACGAGGTCAATCGGATGCGCCAGGAGCATGATCCGATCGACCAGGCGAAGAACCGGCTGCTCGAAGCCGGGATCGCCGACGAGGCGAAGCTCAAAGAGATCGACAAGGAGATCAAGGACATCGTAACGGCGGCCGCTGAGTTCGCGCAGGATTCGCCAGAGCCTGATCCGAGCGAACTTTGGACCGACGTTTACGCTGAGGCTTGATCAGATGCCGATCGAAGTTTTGATGCCCGCCCTCTCGCCAACGATGACAGAGGGCAAGATCGCCAAGTGGCATAAGCAGCCGGGCGACAAGGTGAAGGCCGGCGATATCCTCGCCGAGATCGAAACCGACAAGGCGACTATGGAAATGGAGGCGGTGGACGAAGGCACGATGGCGAAGATCATCGTTCCCGAAGGCACCGAGAACGTTGCCGTCAACGCGCCGATCGCGATGATCGCCGGCGAAGACGAGAATGTCGATGACGCGGCGAAAGCCGCGCCCGCCGCGAAAGCGGCAGCGCCGGCGGCGCAAGCTGCGCCCGCCTCAGAGGCGAAAGCGCCGCCGCCGCAACAGCCGGCGCCGGCTGCTGCCGCGCCCGCGCAGCCTAAAGCCGCGATCGGCGGCGAGCAGGAATGGACCGGTCCTACTGTCAATCTCACGGTGCGCGAAGCGCTGCGCGATGCGATCGCCGAAGAGATGCGGCGCGACGAACTGGTATTCCTGATGGGCGAGGAAGTCGCCGAATATCAGGGCGCTTATAAGGTCAGTCAGAATCTCCTGCAGGAATTCGGCCCGCGCCGCGTGATCGACACGCCGATCTCGGAACATGGCTTTTGCGGTATCGGTGTTGGCGCGGCGATGGCCGGGCTGCGCCCAATCGTCGAATTCATGACCTGGAACTTCGCCATGCAGGCGATGGACCATCTCATCAATTCCGCCGCCAAGACGCGCTACATGTCGGGCGGGCAGATGAGCTGCCCGATCGTCTTCCGTGGACCCAATGGTGCCGCCGCGCGCGTCGCCGCGCAGCACAGCCAGGAATACGGCTCCTGGTACGCGCATATCCCCGGCCTTAAGGTCATCGCGCCGTTCACCGCGGCCGATCACAAAGGCTTGCTCAAAGCGGCGATCCGCGATCCCAATCCGGTGATCTTCTTGGAGCACGAGCTCGTCTATGGCGCGAGCATGCCGGTGCCCGAGGGTGGCGATCACGTCGTGCCGATCGGCAAGGCGCGCATCGCGCGGCCGGGCGAGCATGTCACCATCACCGCGTTCTCGCGCATGGTGCAATTCGCCATGGAAGCCGCCGAGGCTTTGCAGGGTGAGGGCATCTCGGCCGAGGTGATTGATCTGCGCACCCTGCGCCCGCTCGATATCGAGACGATCGTCAATTCGGTGCAGAAGACCAACCGCATCGTCTCGGTCGAAGAGGGCTGGGCGTATTCCGGTATCGGTGCCGAGATTTCGGCGCAGATGATGGAACAGGCTTTCGACTATCTCGATGCGCCGGTGCAGCGCGTCACGGCGAAAGACGTGCCGCTGCCTTATGCCGCCAATCTCGAGCGCTTGGCTCTGCCGCAGACGGCGGACATTGTTGCCGCCGCCAAAGCCGTTCTTTATCGCTAAGCGGGAGCACGAAACATGCCGATCGAGCTGTTGATGCCCGCTTTGTCGCCGACCATGACCGAGGGCAACCTCGCGAAGTGGCATAAGAAAGAAGGCGACGCGGTGAAGGCCGGCGATGTGATCGCCGAGATCGAGACCGACAAGGCGACGATGGAATTCGAGGCCGTCGACGAAGGCACGATCGGCAAGATCCTCGTGCCCGAAGGCGCCCAAGGCGTGAAGGTCAATCAGCCGATCGCCGTGCTTTTGGAAGAAGGCGAGGACAAGAGCGCGCTGGCGAGTGTGAAGCCCGCCGCTGCACCTGCGGCGGCGAAACCGGCCGCACCGCCGCCTGCGGCGCCTGCACCGCAAGCCGCTGCGCCGCAGCCTGCGAAACCAGCGGCGGCACCGCCTGCGTCAACGCCGTCACCCGCTCCGGCGCCGCTCACCAACGGCCATGCGCCGGGTGCGCGTGTCTTCGCCAGCCCGCTGGCGCGGCGTCTCGCCGACCAGGCGAAGGTTGATATTTCTGCCATCAAAGGCAGCGGCCCGCATGGACGCGTCGTGAAACACGATGTCGAAGCGGCATTGAAAGGCGGGACGGCGCCGCGCGCGGCCGCGCCGGTGCAAGCGCGCGCGCCGGTGCAAATGCCCGCGCCGAGCGGTGGTGGCGGCATCACGCGCTACAGCCGCGATCAGGTTCACGCGCTGGCCGGCGGCACGAATTTCACCGAAGTGCCGATCACCGGCATGCGGCGCGTCATCGCCAATCGTCTCGCCGAGAGCGAGGTGGTGCCGCATTACTTCCTCACTGTCGATTGCGAGCTCGACGCGCTGTTGAAGCTTCGCTCCGAGGTGAATGAAGGCCTCGGCATCAAGACCTCGGTGAACGATTACGTCATCAAGGCCGCGGCGCTGGCGTTGCGCAAACAGCCGATGGTCAATGCTTCCTGGAGCGAGGATGCGATCCTCAAATGGGAAGAGGTGCATGTCTCGGTCGCGGTGGCGCTGCCCGAAGGGCTGATCACGCCGATCATCAAGAATGCCGACAAGAAAAGCATCCCCGATATCTCGGCCGAGATGCGCGACCTCGCCGAGCGTGCCAAAGCCGGCAAGCTGAAGCTCGACGAGTTCCAGGGCGGCACGATCTCGATCTCCAATCTCGGCATGTTCGGCACCAAGCAATTCACTGCCGTGATCAATCCGCCGCAAAGCGCGATCATCGCCATCGGCGCGGGCGAGAAGCGGCCGGTGGTGAAGAACGATCAGCTTGCCGTCGCGACGGTGATGAGCTGCACCGGCACCTTCGATCACCGCATCGTCGACGGCGCGCTGGGCGCGCAATTCATGGCCGCGTTCAAGAAGCTGATCGAAGTGCCGATCACGCTGGTGATCTGAGGTTTGATTCACCACGGAGGCACGGAGGACACGGGGAGATAGTTTTGCGTGCGGCGCGCACCATATCTTGCTCCGTGTTCTCCGTGTCTCCGTGGTTACATTTTTAGGAGCGTCGCTTGGCTGAAACTTTCGATACCATCGTCATCGGCGGCGGGCCGGGCGGCTATGTCGCGGCGATCCGTGCGGCGCAGCTCGGCATGAAGACTGCGGTCGTCGAGCGCGAGAATCTCGGCGGCATCTGTCTCAATTGGGGCTGCATCCCGACGAAGGCATTGCTGCGCAGCGCCGAAATCGGCCACATCCTTCAGCATCTCGGTGACTACGGTTTTTCCGCCAAGGACATCGCCTTCGACACCAAGAAGATCGTCGAGCGCTCGCGCAAGGTCGCAAAGCAGCTCTCGAACGGCGTCGGCTTCCTGATGAAGAAGAACAAGATCACGGTATTTGACGGCACCGCGACCTTGCTCGGCGGCGGCAAGCTCAATGTGACCAAGGACGGCAAGTCGCTCGGCGACTTTGCAGCGAAGAACATCATCATCGCGACCGGCGCGCGGGCGCGCGCGATGCCGGGTCTCGAGCCCGATGGCAAACTGATCTGGACCTATCGCGAAGCGATGGTGCCCGAGAAGCTGCCGAAATCGCTTCTCGTCATCGGCTCGGGCGCGATCGGCATCGAATTCGCCAGCTTCTATCGCGATCTCGGCGTCGAGGTGACGGTGGTCGAAGTGCTCGACCGCGTGCTCCCGGTCGAGGACGAGGAGATCTCTGCTTTCGCGAAGAAGTCCTTCGAGAAGCAGGGCATGAAGATCTTCACCTCGACCCAGGTGAAAGAGCTGAAGAAGAATGCCGACAGCGTCGTTGCGACGCTGGTGCAGGGCGACAAGTCGCAGCAGATCGAGGTCGAGCGCGTCATCCTCGCCATCGGTATCGTCGGCAATGTCGAGAATATGGGTCTCGAAAAGACCAAAGTGAAAGTCGAGAAGACTCACATCGTCATCGACCAGTGGTGCCAGACCGGCGAGCCGGGCATGTATGCCATCGGTGACGTCGTCGGCCCGCCCTGGCTGGCGCATAAGGCGATGCATGAGGGCGTGTTGTGCGTCGAGCACATTGCGGGCCTCAACAATGTCCACCCGCTCAACGTCGACAATATCCCGGGCTGCACCTATTGCCGGCCACAGGTCGCGAGCGTCGGCCTGACCGAGGCCAAGGCGAAGGCCGCGGGCCGCGAGGTGAAGGTTGGGCATTTCCCCTTCATCGGCAACGGCAAGGCGATCGCGCTTGGCGAGCCCGAGGGCATGGTGAAGACCGTGTTCGACGCCAAGACCGGCGAGCTGCTCGGCGCGCATATGGTCGGCGCCGAGGTGACCGAGCTGATTCAGGGCTACACCATCGCCAAGACGATGGAAGGCACCGAGCAGGACATCATGGCGACGATCTTCCCGCATCCGACCCTCAGCGAGATGATGCACGAGTTGGTGCTTGACGCTTACGGGCGCGCGCTCCACATCTGAGGCACGGGGTTGCGCGCCGATCCAGCGCCCTTCGACTTCGCTTCGCTCCGCTCAGGGTGAGGCGATATTGTCTTCTTCCCTCATCCTGAGCGGAGCCCCTGAGCCTGGCGAAGGGGCGTAGTCGAAGGACGCAGGGTGGACCTGCATGCGAGACTTGCCGACACATGGCTGACCCAACCCTTCGCCATCCGGAAAAGGCGCACAAGCCCGACAATCCGGCGCCGCGCAAGCCCGATTGGATTCGGGTGAAGGCGCCGAATTCGCCGGAATATTTCGCGACGCGCGATCTGATGCGTCAATTGAAGCTCAACACCGTTTGCGAAGAAGCGGCCTGCCCGAATATCGGCGAGTGCTGGAAGCAGAAGCACGCGACGGTGATGATCCTCGGCGCGACCTGCACGCGCGCCTGCGCCTTCTGCAATGTCGCGACCGGCCGGCCCGATCTTCTCGATCCGCATGAGCCGCAGCATGTCGGCGAGGCGGCGGCGAAGCTGGGTCTCGAACATATCGTCGTCACCTCGGTCGATCGCGACGATCTCGACGATGGCGGCGCCGGGCAGTTCGTCGCCACCATCAAGGCGATCCGCGCCGCCGCGCCGAAGACGACGATCGAAGTGCTGACGCCGGATTTCTTGAAGAAGGATGGCGCGCTCGAAGCGGTGGTCGAAGCGCGGCCCGACGTCTTCAATCACAACCTCGAAACCGTGCCGCGGCTCTATGCCAGCGTCCGGCCCGGCGCGCGCTATTTCCATTCGCTGCGCTTGCTCGATCGCGTCAAAGAGCTCGACCCGGCGATGTTCACCAAATCCGGCCTGATGGTGGGCTTGGGCGAAGAGACGAGCGAAGTGCTGCAGGTGATGGACGATCTCCGCGCCGCGCAGGTCGATTTCCTCACCATCGGCCAATATTTGCAGCCGACGGTGAAGCATCACGCGGTCGAGCGTTTCGTCGAACCTGCCGAATTTGAGTCGATGAAGCGCCAGGCTTTCGGCAAAGGCTTCCTCATGGTCTCGGCCTCGCCTCTAACGCGCTCGTCCTATTTCGCCGGCGACGATTTCGAGAAGCTGCGCGCCGCGCGGAACGCGCAAATGGCGGCGAGCGTATGACGCTCGGTTTCAGTTCGTCTCCCCCGCGAAAGCGGGGGGCCATGGAAGCAGCACCTCGCTTGTCCTGGATTCCCGCTTTCGCGGGAATGACGAAGGTGGATCGAGTGCGCCGGTAGCGATGCCGACGCATGCCGAAAAGAAGCTGTTGCCCTATACACGCGAGCAGCTTTTCGACCTTGTTGCCGATATCGAGCGCTATCCCGAATTCCTGCCGTGGTGCGTCGGCGCGCGCATCCGCGAACGCAACGACAACGAGATCCTCGGCGATCTGCTGATTGGCTACAAGATGGTGCGCGAGCGTTTCACCTCGCGCGTCGTGCTGAGCTGGCCCGACCGCATCGATGTCAGCTACAGCGAAGGCCCGTTCAAATATCTCAACAATCACTGGCTGTTCCTGCCGCAAAGCGACGGCCAGTGCCTCATCGATTTCTATGTCGATTTCGAATTCCGCTCGAAGATGCTGCAGAAGATCATGGAGATGTTCTTCAACGAAGCGGTGAAGCGGATGGTCGGCGCCTTCGAGGCGCGGGCCCATCAGCTCTATGGGAACCGAGCAAGGGCTAAACTCGCTATTTAATTTTGAACCAGATCCTATCGCCAGGCCCCATCGTAAAGGTGCCTGTACAATCGCAACTCGAAGTGCCGACCCCATGCCACAACAAAGTCGCGCTTTTAAACAGCTCGTTTTCCTCGACCCCATCAGCCTGCGCCGTTTTGAAAAACTTGTCCGCCTTATCTTGATCGGCGCTGACTCCCCAGCCAGCTCTGTACATCATGTCTAAATTTATCAGAGCCAATAGCGCCGGAAGGGATGCTTGTCCGCCACTCAGTTTCGACTGCGAGGCGGCCGTAAATAGTTCCAACGCCTCCGCAGAATTCTGCTGGACATCCTTGCCGCGCAAATAGAGATCGCCCAAGTTCAGTTTCGCGGGTACAAAGCCTTGGTCTGCAGCTTTGCGATACCAGGGTAGCGCTGCCGAATTGGGCGGGTTCATCGCAAATCCCTTCACGCCCATCTTCTGTTGCGCCGCTAAGAAGTTTGAGAGAGTGGCTGAATTCCCGATCGCTTTGATAAAATCAAGTGATCTTGGATCGTCAAATCTCATCGTCAGCTTTTGCTGGTATAGCGCTCCGAGATTAAACGCCGCTTGCATAGAATTATTTTGAGCCCCTTTCAGGAGCCACTGCCAAGCAGTGAGGTCGTCGTTTTCGATACCGAGGCCCCTAAAATATAAAAGGCCGAGTGTGTTCGCGGCGCTAGGACTTCCGTTTTCGGCCCCTTGTGTGAGCCAATGCGCCGCAGTTTTGGCGTCCGTCGTCACGCCCGCACCAATAAGGTACATTTGGCCGAGGTCGTTTTGGGCGTCTGCTTGACCAGCCTCAGCGGCCTTGGTTAGCCAGTTGCGTGCCTCATCGAAATTCTGCGGCGTTCCTCTTCCGGTCAGATAGAGCGCGCCTACGGTTGCTTCGGCAACGACAGAACCTCCTTGTGCTAGTTTTAGAGCAAGGGGAACGCCGTCGCATAGTCGTGGCGCTGCATGGCGTCTCGCAGTTCGCTCTCGGATTGATCGCAAGCTGCGCACACCAGTACGACGAAAGACGCGAAGACCGAGAAAAAAAAGACGGCTGATGGGTTTCCGCATGATTGGTAGAGGCAAATATTAGGGAGGGTTTCGCCTGTTTCAAAGTTACCGCCTAGGATTTGTTCCGATTGACACCGGCCCCGCCTGGCGCGACCATCCGGCATCACTACTGGATTGGGCAGGAGACTTCTATGGGCGCGCGCATTGGGCATATCGCGATCTTTTCCGAAAATCCGTCGAACCTCGCGAAATTCTATGGCGAGGTTTTCGGCATCAAGGTCACCGGCGTCGACGATCTCGGCAATGCCTGGGTGACCGACGGCTATATGGATATCGCGCTGCTGCGCCGCCGCAGCGAGAAGGCGCCGAAGGTCGGCATCAATCATTTCGGCTTCACCATCGATCCGGCCGAGCGTCCGGCGCTGCTCGTCAAGATGAAGAAATACGGCATCGAGCCGTACAGCCCCTATGTCGATGCACCGGAAGCGCATCGTCCTTATGCCGAGGATGCGGTGAAGGATCCGATGGGCAATCGCTTCGATGTCTCGACCGGCATGAAGGATGTGCGCGGCGGGACCGGCCAGACGGAGCTCAAGCAAGGCGAGCGCCCGGTCATCCGCCACATCGCGCTGTTCTCCGACGACACCGAGAAGCTCGCGCAGTTCTATGGCGAATGCTTCGGCATGAAGCGCACCGGCGAGAGCAAGGGCGATATCTGGATCACCGATGGCTGGGTCGATTTCGCGCTGCTGTCGCGCAAACGCCCGACCGCGCCGCATGGCATCCATCATTGGGGCTTCACCATCCCGGGCGAGAGCCGTGGCGAGATCTATGCGAAGCTGACCGCCAAGGGCTTCCCGCCCTCCGATCCGCGCGCCGAGGATCCGACGATCGATCGGCCCTATGTCGAGGACAAAGGCCACGACATCGACGGCAATCGCTTCGACCTTACCACCGCGAAGCGCGACATGGATGAAGAGAAGCGTCGCACGAAAGAGCGGCTCTCCAATCTCGTCCCGGCGAAGTAGCCGGCGTCGGATCTCGCGGCTCTCGATTTAAATCGAGACCATGAATTACGGATGGAGGCGGAATTGATTTTTCGATTCCGCCTCATTTCGATTATGGTCTAGCGGTTGCAAGCTGCGGGGCTTGTTCTTCGCAGGCCGGTCGGGGTGTTTTGAGCCGGTTCGTCAGCTTTCGAATCTTAACTCAATCGAGATCATAAAATCACGGATGAGGCGGAATCGATTTTTCAATTTCCGCCTCATTTCGATTATGGTCTAGCGGTTGCAAGCTGCGGGGCTTGTTCTTCGCAGGCGGTCGGGGTGTTTTGAGCCGGTTCGTCAGCTTGGCTTGAACACCATCACCGCGACGGCGCCAAGCGGCAGCAGTGTCGCGATCAGCCCGAAGATCACCCACCAGCGCTCGAGCCGCCAGTAATCCGCCGGGATCGCGCCGCCCTGCGCGAAGCCTTTGGCCATGCGGCTGAGCTTCATTTGCAGCGGCACCAGCGCGGCGATCCAGACGATGCCCGAGCCGGCGAAGAACGCATTGCCCCATTCGATCCACGGTGTCTTCGCGCTGATGCCGCCGTAGACGGCGGCGCCGGCACCGGCCGCGGCGAGAATGAGGATGCCACCGAGCGTGAAGACGCGGTCGGTCGCGCTGACCTGGCTTTGCGCGAAGGCGACGATCTTCGGATCGCGCGTGCGGTCGGCCATCGCCTTCCACCAGCCGGTCACGATGATGTTGCCAAGGAACAGAATGACCCCAAGCAGATGTAGCAATTTGAGCAGAAGATACGTGTCCATGACGTTCCCCCGGATGAAAACGCGCGGCCCATCGGCTTTCCGGCAAACCATCGCATCGTGGGCAAGCCGATGCTTCACCGGACCAATGTAGGAGTTAGAATAGTCGCAAACAGCAGCGGAGGGAGGACACATGTTCACCGCCACGAAAGACATCAAGCTTCCGACGACGATCACCGGCTCATTGCCGCGGCCGCTCTGGTATACCGAGAATCTCGGACGCCGCAGCTTCATGGAAGCGATGATCAATGCGCGCTTCCGCGAGCAATACACCGACGCGGTATCGTGCTTCTTGCGCGATCAGGAACTCGCCGGCCTCGACATCGTCACCGACGGCGATGCGCGTTTCGACACCGAGACCGGCGGCTATAGCTGGTTCTCTTATCCGCTGATGCGGCTCGACGGCATCGATTATTCGCAGGCTTATGGCCGGCCGGTGCTGATGGGCCGCGTGCCATTCCCGCGTGGCCACATTCTGCACGAAGGTCTCGAAGCGCGGTTGCAGCCGACGATTACCGGACCGATCGGTCGCGGCACGCTGCATTACACGCCGATCTATCTGACCGCGCAGAGCCTGACCAAGCGGCCGATCAAATTCGGCACCATCACCGCCGAGCTGTTGGGCCTCGCGCTCAAGGACAAGCACTACAAGAACCGGCGCGAGCGTATCCTTGCCATCGCCGACGCGCTCAATGCCGAGCTTACCGATGTCGTCGCGGCCGGCTGCACCGTGATCCAGATGGAAGAGCCGCAACTCCATCTCGCGCCCCTACGCGGCGCGATCGATCAGGAGATCACTCAGGATTTCCTCATCGAGGTGTTCAACCGGACGGTGAAGGGCCTGCGCGACAAGGCCGAGGTTTGGGGCCATAGCTGCTGGGGCAATCCCTCGCAGCAGCGCATGTTCGCCAGCAATCAGAGCTACAAGCCGTCGCTCGAATATTACGAGCGCTGCGATGCCGACGTGCTGACCTTCGAGACCTGCACTTCGGGCGGCATGGATCTCGAAGCCATCGGCAAGACGATCAAATCGAAGAAGATCGCGATCGGCGTCATCGATCATCACACCTTGCAGATCGAGACGCCGGACGAGGTCGCGACGCTGATCCGCACCGCGCTGAAGCACATCCCGGCGGCGCGGCTGATCATCTCGTCGGATTGCGGCATGGGGCGCGAGGGCATGAGTCGCAAGCACGCTTTCTTCAAGATGGTGTCGCTGGTGCAAGGCACGAATATCGTACGCCGCGAGCTCGGCCTCCCCGAAGCCGAAAGCCGCGCCGCCGATCCGCGCCATTCGCTGACGCTCAGTGGGTGATCTGCCGAACGAATCCCTCCCCCCTTGAGGGGGAGGGTAGGGTGGGGGATGAGCCGCGACTTCGCGTGACAACTGCGCAAATCTTCGACCGATGCGGAGAAGCGCCTCTGGTCGAAGCTGCGTTACAAGCAAGTTGATGGATTTCGGTTTCGACGTCAGCAGCCGATTGGCCGCTACATCGTCGATTTCTTTTGCCCCGAAGCCAAGCTGATCATCGAAGTAGATGGCGGACAGCACGCGGATACTGAGCGCCCGATCTGACGCGCACGTTATGGCTGCAAGGTCGCGGCTATCGAGTGATCCGGTTCTGGAACAACGAGGTGCTGGGCAATACCGAAGGCGTCGTGCTCACCATTCGGGATGCGCTTCACCCCCCACCCTAACCCTCCCCCTCAAGGGGGGAGGGGATTTAGCGGATGTCCGCTGTTATACCCCGAGCGGGAGGATATCGCCGAAACGGCTGGCGACCTGCTCGGGCGATTCGGTGAATTGCAGGCCGATCTCGGTCGGGGTGGTCCAAACCACTTCGGAGGGAAATCTGCCGAATTTATCGAGCACCAGGGTCGCCGGCTCGAGCAGCGCGATCGAGCGGCTGCAACGCAACCGTGCGCCGCCCAAAGAGAGGTCGAGCGTGATGCAGTCGAAAACGCCATGGTCGGTTTCGAGCTTGGCCGCCCAAATGACGGCCTTGCGGCGAAACTGACGGCGCTCTGCCCAACCCACATCGGTGCGGGGACGATCGCCTTGCGATCGGATGATGCCGCGGGTGTTCAAAGGTGCAAAACCTTTACGACGCTGAAATTTACGCAGCGATGATAGGCAGGACTGGTTAACCAGCGGTTACGGAAGCGTGCTTGCGATAGGGCCTTTTCGCGGCATTTGGCAGCATGCACGGCGGGACGCTCTCCGTCGGTAAACCGCCGTCAACGCTCTCGAAGGGCGTTTCAGAAGGGGTCTGCTATGTGGCCGTTTCGCGCGGGTTTTCGGCGGGCTCCGAGGTGCTGCCGGTTGCCTTGCGGCTCTCAGCCGATCGCATCGATTGGCCTCGGACGTGACCCTTAACCGCTGTTAGGTATTTTCAACGGGGCCTAGCGTGGCCATTGATATTTCGATATCTTTACCCGCAGAAATAGCAAAACGGCGGGCAGATCGGGCCGCTCTCCGCCGCCCTTTGTTGACGATAGGGCGCAATGGAACGTAAAGCGGAAGTAAGTCTCGGACGGAATGTTGCATTCGCGCTCGCCGTGTTTGCACTCGGTGGCGCCGCACTTCTTGCCCTTCCGGCTCTCGACGCCGCTGTCTTTCAATCGATGCTCAGCACGGCCGTCTTCGTCGTCTCGGCGGTTGTCGGCTTGATGCTCTGGGAGATCGGCAGCCGTACGGGGCAATCGCTGCCGCGGTTCTTGGCGCTGGCCTTGCCGGTCTTGGTGGCTCTCGAATTCATTCACACCATCGCCGTCCTCGAACCGATTTCGCGATACATCATTTTCGGTCAAACGGAGACACGTTGGCGCGCGGCGACCTGGTCGCCAACAGCCTATTTCCTGCCACTGGCGATGGCGGCGATCCTCTTCATGCCCGAGCGCGTGAAGCGGCACGGCGGGTGGTTCCTCGGCTCGCTCATCGTTCTGGCGATTGCGCTGCTCGGCCTGTTTGAAGCGCTCCCGCGGTACTCGCTGCCGGGTTTGCTCGGCATCACCGCGCCGACTCTTGTTCTCTCCCCCGTAGTCTGGGGGGTGGTTGGTTATCTCTGTTGGCGGCGCCGCGCGCAAAACGACATTCTGTCGATGTTCGCGCTGATGTCCGCGATCATGGTCGCTGCGAACTTCGTGATGCTTTATTCGCACACCTACGACGACGCGCCGGCGATGATCGCGCATTTCGGCAAGTTTCTCGGCAAGCTCTTCTTTCTCATGAGCTTGATGGAGATGAGCGCGATCGAGATGGCGCAGCGTCTGCGTGCCGAGGCGGCGCTGCAGAATCTGAACATGCAGCTCGAGAACCGGGTGCGCGAACGCACCAAGCAGGTCGAACAATCGAACGACGCGCTGAAAGGCGAGGTGATGCGCCGGCAGCAGGCCGAGCGCCGGGCGCAGATCCAACTCGGGCGGATGCGACTGCTCGATCGGATTACGCGCTCGGTGGCCGAGCGCCAAGACATGGCGAGCATCTTCCAGGTCGTGATCCGCAGTCTCGAAGACTATATGCCCGTCGATTTCGCGATGATTGCTCCCTATAACGCCGACGAGCGCGCTATCACAGTGGCACATCTCGGCGTGAAGAGCCGGCCGATCGCCGTCGCCATCGCGATGCCGGAGCAGACCCACATTCCGGTCGACGAGAACGGCCTCGCGCGCTCGGTCAAAGGCGAGCTCGTTTACGAGGCCGACATTGCCGGCGTGTCGTTCAGTTTTCCCTCGCGGCTTGCCGGCGGCGGACTCCGGTCGCTGGTGATCGCCCCGCTGCTCACCGAGGCAAAAGTCGTCGGCGTGCTGGTCATCGCGCGGCGGGAGGCCGAGAGCTTTACCAGCACCGACTGCGAATTCATCAAGCAGCTCTGCGAGCATGTTTCGCTCGCCGCGCATCAGGCGCAGCTCCGCGATACACTGCAAAAAGCCTATGACGATCTGCGCCAGACGCGGCAGACCGTGATGCAGCAAGAGCGGCTGCGCGCGCTGGGGCAGATGGCGAGCGGCATCGCGCATGACATCAACAATGCGATCTCGCCGATGGCGTTGCACACCCAGTCGCTGCTCGAGACGGGCAGCAATCTCAGCCCCCGCATCCGCTCTTATCTCGAGATCGTCCATCGCGTGACCGACGATGTCACCGCGACGGTGGCGCGGATGCGCGAATTCTATCGCGAACGCGATCCGGAGATGACGCTGGAGCCGGTCGATCTCAACCAGCTCGCGCATCAGGTGATCGATCTGACCCGCGCGCGCTGGGGCGACCTGCCGCAACGCGCCGGCGTGACGATCGAGATGCGGACCGATCTCGCCGTCAGCCTGCCGGCGGCCAAGTCGATCGCGAGCGAGGTGCGCGAGGCGCTGACCAATCTCATCTTCAATGCCGTCGACGCAATGCCGCAAGGCGGACAGCTCACCGTGCGCACTGGCATGGTGAGCCCGCATTCGGGTCAACGCCGCGTCAAGATCGAGGTGATCGATACCGGTGTCGGCATGGATGACGACACGCGCCGCCGCTGCCTCGAGCCATTCTTCACGACGAAGGGCGAGCGCGGCACCGGTCTCGGTCTTGCGATGGTCTATGGCGCGGTGCAGCGGCTCGACGGCGATCTCGAAATCGAGAGCGAGCTGGGTAAGGGTACGACCTTCCGGCTGATCTTCCCGGTCGCCGAGCAGGTAACGATCATGGCGCCGGCGGTGGTGGCTCCGCTCTCGGTGCCGCCGCTGCGTATCCTCATTATCGATGACGATCCGGTCATTCTTGATTCGATGCGGCTTGTGCTGGAGCTCGACGGCCACACGGTGACGGCGGCGAATGACGGCCGCGCCGGTGTCGAAACCTTCAAGACGGCACATGAGGCCGGCGAGGGCTTCGCGGTGGTGATTACCGATCTCGGCATGCCCTATATGGATGGGCACGAAGTCGCGCGCGCGATCAAGACTATGTCGATCAACACGCCGGTGATTTTGCTCACGGGCTGGGGCCGGCGCATGAGCGGCAGCGAGAGCGATATGCCGGCCAATGTCGACCGCACGCTCGACAAGCCACCGAAACTGCCCGAGCTGCGCGAGGCGCTGGCGAACACCTTGGCAATGGCCGGGCAATAGGTCATCCTTCCGCACAGAAAAGTCGTGCGGGGAGGAGTTTCGCGATGAAGACCCTTTTAGGGCGCCGGCTGCTCATGGCTGCGGGCGCGGTTCTGGCGCTTGCCGCATTCGGCACGCCGTCGCAAGCCGACCCGCTGCGTGTCGGCAAGCCGCAAGGCGAAGTCTTCTCTTTCGTGCCGCTCGATGTCGGCATCCAGCAAGGGATTTTCACCAAGCACGGTATCGAGGTGCAGAGCCTCGATCTCGGCGGCGCGGCCAAGCTACAGCAGGCATTGGCGGCGAAGGCGATCGATATCGGCCTCGGCTCCGGCCCGGCGCTGATCTTCACGGCCAAGGGCGCGCCGCAGCTTGGCATCGCCTCGATGGCGGGCCCGCCGCTGGTGATGACGCTCATTGTCGCCAAGGACGGGCCGATCAAGACCGTCGCCGATCTTAAAGGCAAGACGGTCTCGATCTCCGCACCGGGCGGCGTGCCCGAATGGCTGGTGCGGCAACTCTCGCAGCATCAAGGTTGGGGCCCCGACGGCATCAATATGATCGGCCTTGGCGCGGATTCATCGCAGATCGCGGCGCTGCGCACCGGTCAGGTCGTCGGCCTGCCGAACGATATCGGCGTTGCGACGCGGCTCGAGCATGACGGCGTTGCGCGAATTCTGGTGCATTTCGGCGATATCGTGCCGACCTTCATCATGCATGTGATCTTCGCCAGCACCGATGCGATCGAGAACCGGCCGGAAGACCTGAAGAAATTCCTCGCCGGCTGGTTCGATACCATCCGCTACAT
Source organism: uncultured Alphaproteobacteria bacterium (assembly GCA_963740675.1). Lineage (GTDB taxonomy): Bacteria > Pseudomonadota > Alphaproteobacteria > ATCC43930 > CGMCC-115725 > CAIKMD01. Next base: position 37,063 of record CAVUFS010000012.1, on the reverse strand, counting down.
GCGCACGCATAAGGCCGAGGTTGTCCGCATCGGCGCCGAGGTCACGCATGTCACCCCCGATGTCGAGAGCACCGTTTATGACGATGTCATGCCGATGTTCTCGGATACCGGCCGGTTCGATCCGAAAGCGACAGCGGTGCTGGCGAAATCCTTCGTCGATCTGAAATTGCTGCCGTCCGAGCCCGATATGACGAAGCTCTACACCGAGAAATTCCTGCCGCCGCTTGCGGCGAAATAGCCCGTGGCGGAGGCAGTTGCCCGCGTCCGGACTTGGCGTATGATCGGCGTATAGGCTTCGGCCAGGAGGAAGCACCACTATGGATAGCACTAATTTTCGCGATCTGTCGGTCGAGGAATTCGATACGACGACGCTGCTGCAGCATGCCAACGAGCAGGCGATCCAGCGCCGCTACGAAGACTTCTTCATCTGCGATGTCGACGGTCATCACTACGAGACCGAATCCTTCAAACAGATCTGCGAATACATCGAAGATCCGGTGATGCGCGACCAGGCGAAGTATCAGGGCTTCGGCGGTGCCGGCATCACGGGCGGCGGCAACTACCAGCCCCTTGGTGGCCGCGTGACGCGCTATCCGGGCCGGCGCAAGGAAAAGACTCCGCCCGGCATCCATCGCGACATCGCGATGACCCGGCGCTGGATGGATGCGATCGGCATCGATGTGCTGAATATCTTCCCGACGCCGATGCTTGGCCTTGGCTTCACGCCGCGCATCGATGTCGAGGTCGCGCTGGCCCGCGCCTACAATCGTTGGCTCTGCGACGAGGTCCTGGCGCATGAGCCGCGCATCTGCTCGTCGCTCTATCTGCCGATGAACGATCCTGAGGCGGCCTATAAGGTCGTCGAGGAATTCGCCGGGCGCAAAGGCGTCGTCGGCTTCACCGTCTGCACGGCGCGCCATAAGCAGCTTTACGACAACGCCTATATGAAGACCTATGCCGCGATCGAAGAGCGCGGCCTGCCGCTCAACTTCCACAGCCAGTTCGGCGGCGCCAGCGATCAGAGCCTCAATCTTTGCAACCGCTTCATGGCGGCGCATGCGCTGGGCTTCTCGTGGTTCAATATCCTGCACATGACCAACTGGTTGTGTAACGGTCTCCCGGAACGCTTCCCGAAGCTCAAGACGATCTGGATCGAATCGGGCCTCGCCTGGATACCGTTCCTGATGCAGCGCCTCGACAACGAGTGGATGATGCGCTCGTCGGAAGTGCCGCTGTTGAAGCGCAAGCCCAGCGACTACATGCGCGAGATGTACTACTCCACCCAGCCGATGGAGATGGTGCATAACCGCGAGGCGCTTGAGCTCACTTTCAAGATGATCAATGCGGAGACGCAGCTCTGTTACGCGTCCGACTATCCGCATTGGGACATGGATTTGCCGTCGACGATCTACGACCTGCCGTTCCTCTCGGAGACGGCGAAGCGCAATATCCTCGGCGGCAACGCCAAGCGCCTCTACAACCTCGAGCCGGTGGTCTCCGAGGTGAAGCAGCGCCGTCTCGCCTCCCGCAGCGCCGCGGAATAAGGCGGGCGTCCTCTAGATACCGCTTCCCCCGCGAAAGCGGGGGTCCAGGAATACATCCGATTCGTTAGCCTGGGCCCCCGCTTTCGCGGGGGAGGCGGTATCTTTTTGCATTGAGTGCTTCGGCCTATACTCCCTCAAAATTCAGAGAGGGAATCGGGCCATGGACAGCACTACTTTCCGCGATCTGTCGGTCGAGGAATTCGATACGACAACGATGCTCGAGCATGCGACGCAGCAGGCGATCCAGCGCCGCTACGAAGATTTCTTCATTTGCGACGTCGACGGGCATCATTACGAGAGCGGCTCCTACGCCAAGATCTGCGAATACATCGAAGATCCGGTGATGCGCGATCAGGCGAAGTATCAGGGGATGGGCGGCGGCGGCATCGCCAGCTCGCGCGGCGGCTATCAGGAGCTCATGGGCCGCGTCACGCGCTATCAAGGTCGGCGCAAGGAGAAGACGCCGCCGGGCGTGTTGCGCGATATCGCGCTGACGAAACGCTGGCTCGATGCGATCGGCATCGATGTTGTCTGTCTTTTCCCGACGCCGATGCTCAGCCTTGGCCTGACGCCGCGCGCCGAAGTCGAGGTCGCGCTGTCCCGTGCCTATAACCGCTGGCTCTGCGAAGAGGTGCTGGCGCAGGAGCCGCGCATCCGCTCATCGCTCTATCTGCCGCTCAACGATCCCGAAGCGACCTATAAAATGGTGAAAGAGTTCGGCGGCAAGAAAGGCGTGATCGGCTTCACCATCGTCGCGCCGCATTACAAAGCGGTCTACGACAATGCCTATATCAAGACCTATTCGCTGATCGAAGAGATGGGCCTGCCGCTCGTCTTCCACGGTGCCTTCGCCTGGGGCGAGGATCAGAGCATCGGTCTCTGCAACCGCTTCCTTGCCGTGCATGCGCTCGGCTTTAGCTGGTTCAACATCCTCCATTGCACAAACTGGCTGTGTAACGGCATGCCCGAGCGCTTCCCCAAGCTCAAAGTCGCCTGGGTCGAAAGCGGTCTCGCCTGGATACCGTTCCTGATGCAGCGCCTCGACAATGAATGGATGATGCGCTCGTCCGAAGTGCCGCTCTTGAAGCGCAAGCCGAGCGATTACATGCGCGAGATGTTCTATTCGACCCAGCCGATGGAGATGGTGAACAACCGCGAGGCGCTCGAGCTCACCTTCAAGATGATCAGCGCCGAGACGCAGCTCATGTACGCGTCCGATTATCCGCATTGGGATATGGATCTGCCCTCGACAATCTACGATCTGCCGTTCCTCTCGGAGCAGGGCAAGCGCAACATCCTCGGCGGCAACGCCAAGCGCTTTTTCAATCTCGAGCCGGTGCTGAGCGAGACCAAGATCAAGCGCCTTGCCTCGCGCGGCGCGGCGGATTAGCCCTCCTTATCGTCATGGCCGGGCTTGGCCCGGCCATCCACGAGTTCGTGCAAAACGTGATGCCCGGGACAAGCCCGGGCATGACGTTATTTGGGGATGGACAGAGTTTGGGGATGGGCTCGGCGCCGCGGAGTAGTTACGCCGTCTCCGCTTCGCCGTTGTCGTAGCGGCCGTAAGAGTGATGGTCGAGCGCGACCGTCTTTACGAGCGCGAAGACCGGCTTGCCGGGCGCGAGTTGCAGCTCTTGGCAAGCGCGCTGCGTGATGCGCGCCCAAAGCATCACCGGCTCTTCCGCTGTGCCGATGTCGAGCTTCAGATCGATTTGCGGTCCGCGCGGCGGCGCGAGCTCGACGACCTTGGCGGCGAAAGCGTTACGGATCGAGAGATGCGTCGGCCGCTCAGTTGCCAACACGACGTCGCGCGCGTGGATGCGGACACGGATCGGCGTGCCGAGCGGCTGCGCCAGCCGCGCCACACGCAGCCGCCCGCCGGGAAAAGCCAGTTCGCTGAGGCCGAAGGTCGTGTCGTGGCCGCGCAGCACGGTGCGGATGACGGCGCCCGCTTCGTAGCGGCCGGTGAGCGGCCAGAGATCGAGCCGGCTCGTCAGGTCTTCGACGCTACCCGACGCCGCGACCTTGCCGGCATCGAGCAGTACCAGGAGATCGGCGAGGCGGATGATCTCTTCCATCTCATGCGAGACATAGAAGATCGGCAGCTTGAGTTCGTCGCGCAGCCGCTCGATGAACGGCATGATCTCGTTCTTGCGCGGCCCATCGAGCGAGGCGAGCGGCTCGTCCATCAGCAAGAGCCGCGGACTCGCCAGCAGCGCGCGGCCGATCGCGACCCGCTGCTTCTCGCCGCCGGAAAGATCGGCCGGCCGGCGCGCGAGCAATTCCTTGATGCCAAGGAGATCGACCACCGCGTCGAAGCCCGGGCCGCTTTGGTCCTTGGCGCCGCGCGATTTGGCACCGTAGAGCAGATTGCCACGCACCGAATAATGCGGAAACAAGCGGGCTTCCTGGAACACATAGCCGAGGCGCCGTCTTTCGGGCGGTAGATTGATGCGGCGCTCGGAATCGAACAAAGTCTCGCCGCCGACGACGATGCGGCCGCGATCCGGACGCAGCAGCCCGGCCAGCGCATTGATCACGCTGGTCTTGCCCATGCCCGAGCGGCCGAAGAGCGCCGTGACCCCGCTCTCCGGCGCTTCGAGCTTCACGTCGAGCATGAAGCTGCCGAGCTTTTTCTCGATCGCAATCTCGGTCAATCGAGGCCTCGCAGGCGATGGCCCATGCGTCGCGCGAGTATTTCCGAGCCGATCAATGCGGCGAGGGCGACCGCGACCGACAGCCCGGCGATGCGCCAGGCGGCGAGATCGCTGCCCGGAATCTGGGTCAGCGTATAGAGCGCGACGGGCAGGGTGCGTGTCTGGCCGGGAATGTTCGAGACGAAGGTGATCGTCGCGCCGAACTCGCCGACGCTGCGCGCGAAGCCGAGGATGGCGCCGGCGAGCATGCCCGGGACCGTCATCGGCATGGTGATGGTGAGGAAGACGCGCCAGGGGCTGGCGCCGAGGCTGCGCGCCGCCGCTTCGAGCCGCTGATCGACCGCTTCGATCGAGAGGCGCATCGCCCGCACCATCAGCGGAAACGCCATCACGCCGGAGGCGAGCGCCGCGCCTTTCCAATTGAAGGCAAAGACGATGCCGAAAGTCTGATAGAGGAACGAACCGATGATGCCGTTGCGGCCGAACAGCACGAGCAGCGCGAAGCCGACGGCAACCGGCGGCAGCACCAGCGGCAGATGCACGATGCCGTCGAACACGCTCTTGCCCCAGAATTCGCGCCGCGCCAGCAACCAGGCACAGGCGAGCGCGAAGGGCAGGGAGACGATGATGCTGACGACGCCGATCAGCAGGCTGAGTTGCAGCGCTTCGATCTCGAGCGGCGTGAGCACGAGCGCGCGGTTTCTCTATTCCGTCATTCCCGCGAAAGCGGGAATCCAGGGAGACAGCACGGCGCTAGCCCTGGATTCCCGCTTTTGCGGGAATGACGGTGAAAGTGCAGGCGTCGCTGACCTCATGTCGCCGCGTTCAGCCGCTCGAAGCCGTGGTCGAGATCGGCGATGAGATCGTCGATATCTTCGAGCCCGGCGTGAAAGCGCAGGCAGGGTCCGCTCTTCCAAGGCGCGGCGGTACGCAGATGATCGGGATGGGTTGGCAGCACAAGGCTCTCGAACCCGCCCCAGCTCGCGCCCATGCCGTAGATCTCGAAACCGTCGAGCATCGCATCGACCGCTTTCTTCGGCGTGCCCTGCTTCAGCGCGACGCCGAAAAGTCCGCTGGCGCCGGTGAAATCGCGCTTCCACAGCGCATGGCCCGGATCGCTCGGCAGGGCGGGATACATCACGCGCTCGACCTCGGGTCGCGCTTCGAGGTATTGCGCGAGAGCGAGCGCTTGTTTCTGATGATGGCGCAGCCGCACGCCGGCGCTGCGCAAGCCCCGCATCGCGAGGTAGCAATCGTCGGGCGCTGCGTGATTGCCCATTTCTGTCGCGGCGTTGCGCACTGGCAGAAAGCTTTCCTCCGTGCAGACGGCGATGCCCATCATCGCGTCGCTATGCCCGACGATATACTTCGTTGCCGAGATGATGTCGACGTCGACGCCGAGCGCGAGCGGCTTCAGGAACAGCGGCGCCGACCAGGTATTGTCGAGCATCGTCTTGAGACCGCGCGCTTTCGCGAGCGGCGACGATCGCCGGCACGTCCTGCACCTCGAAGGTGAGCGAGCCTGGGCTCTCGAGATAAACGAGCACGGTGTTGGGCTTGAACAGCGACGCGATGTTCGCGCCGATCAGCGGATCGTAGAACGTGGTCTCGACGCCGAAGCGCTTGAGGAAGCTGGTGCAGAAGGCGCGCACCGGCCCGTAAACCGAATCGACCATGAGGATGTTGTCGCCGGCTTTGACGAACGCAAGGATCGAGGCAAAGCAAGCGGCGGCACCCGAGCAGAAGGCGACGGCGCGGTGCCCGCCCTCGATCGCTGCGACCGCCTCCTCGAAAGCGCGGCTGGTCGGCGTACCGTGCCGGCCATAGCTCATCTGATTGTAGCGATTACGGCCCGAGGCTTCGTATTCGGCGACGGTTGGAAAAAGAATTGTCGAGGCGTGGTAGACAGGCGGGTTCACAACACCAAAATTCTTCTCCGGAGCCCGTCCCGCATGGGCCAGTAACGTGTCCGGTTTCTTCGATTTGCTGCGCATCGCAATTTTCGCCCAATCAATTTTAGCCCGGGCACTGAATACGCCCTGACGGCGCGAGCGGCCATCTTGCCGGGCCGCGCTTTACCGCGAAAGCGGTATGCCTGCCCGATCATTTGCTCATAGCATTTGATATTATCATTTGGTATATACTGCGCTGCACCATGGCGCAGAGGCCCGGCGGGATGATCCCTGAATCAATGGCGTTGCATTACCGGCCGGGTACGCCGGGGCGCGGCGAGGACACTGCTCGCCGCATATTGCTAGCAGCCATAGAAGTTTTTGCCGATGAAGGCTATGAGGGCGCCAGTACCCGCTCGTTGGCGAGCCATGCCGGCGTCAACGCGCCGGCCATCCAGTACTATTTCGGCAGCAAGGAAGGCCTCTACCGGGCTGTCATCGCGCATATCGCCAATCTGGTCGAGGCGCGGCTCGATCCCGTGGCGCAGCGCATCACGGCGGCGCTCGCCGGTCAGCCGGCGCCGGCGGAATTGACCGCGCTGCTGCTCGATCTGCTCGACGGTTTTCTCGATCTGTGCGCCTGCCGCGGCATTCCCGAAGCCGCAGCACTGCTGATCGCACGCGCCGAGATCGAGAATGCGGCGGCGCTCGATGCGCTTCAGCAAGCGGTGCTGCGGCTGGCTTTTGGCCCCGCGATCGCGGTCGTCGCAAGGCTGCTCGACCTCGCCGAAAGCGATCAGGAGGTGAAGATTCGCACCTTCACGATCTTTGGCCAGGCGCTGATCTTCAAGAAACGCACGACCAAGATGGGCGCCTGTCCGGTGCTCGGCTGGGCCGAGCTCGACGATGTCCAGATCGAAACCATCGCCACGATCCTGCGCGAGCAGACCGAGGCGATCCTGCGCGCGGCGACGGAGAAAAAATCGTGATAAGACGCTCGCTTTTGCTCGGCAGCACTGCGCTGCTGCTGGCTTCCTGCGCGGTCGGGCCCGATTTCCTAAAGCCGACCGCGCCGCCGGAAGCCGGTTACACGCCTGAGAAGCTAGGGGCGACGGCTTCGACCAACGCGCCCGGCGGTACGGCACAGCGCTTCGTCGAGGGCAAGGACATCCCCGGCCAATGGTGGACGCTGTTCCGTTCCGAGCCGCTCAACCAGCTTATCGAGGAGGCGCTCAAGGCCAATCCGACGCTTGAATCGGCGCAAGCGACGCTGCGTCAGGCGCAAGAGAATGTTGCCGCGCAGACAGGCGTGTTCTACCCGCAGGTGAATGCCAATTATTCGACGACGCGGCAGAAGTTTTCCGGCGCGTCTTTTGGCCAGCCGAATCAAACTTCGATCTTCACCCTGACCTCGGGTACGCTGAACGTCTCTTATCTCATTGACGTCTTCGGCGGCGAGCGGCGGCAGCTCGAATCGACCGAGGCGCAAGCGGAATATCAGCAATACCAACTCGAAGCCGCCTATCTGACGATCAGCTCGAATGTCGTAGCGGCGGCCGTCCAGGAGGCTTCGCTGCGCGCGCAGATCGCAGCGACGCAGGAGATCATCACCGACCAGCAGCAGCAATTGAACCTGATACAGAGACAATTCGAGCTCGGCGCGGCGGCGCGCTCGGCGGTGCTGGCGCAGCAGGCGACGCTCAACGCGACGCAAGCGACCTTGCCCGGTCTGCAAAAGCAGCTCGCGCAGCAGCGCAATCTGCTGACAGCGCTCGTCGGCCGCTTTCCGAGTCAAGAGATCAGCCAGACTTTCGATCTCGCCAGCCTGCAACTGCCCGAGGATCTGCCGCTGAGCCTGCCGTCGAACCTCGTCGAGCAGCGCCCCGACATCCAGTCGGCGCAAGCGCAGCTTCACGCGGCGAGCGCGGAGGTCGGCATCGCCGTCGCGAACATGCTGCCGCAATTCACGATCAACGCGAGCTTGGGCAATACGGTCGTCGATATCGCGACCTTGTTCACGGCATCGGGCGTCTGGAGCCTCGGCGCTGGCGTGGCGGCGCCGATCTTCCGCGGTGGCCAGCTCCTCCATGAGAAACGCGCGGCCGAAGCGGCTTTCGACGCCTCGGCGGCGCAATATCGCAGCACCGTCATCACCGCGTTCCAGAATGTCGCCGATACGCTACGCGCGCTGCAATCCGATGCCGACGCGCTTCGCGCCGAAGTCGCGGCGGAGAGTACGGCCGCGGATAATCTGCGCATCACGCGCGATCAGTACCAGCTCGGCGCGATCAACTACACGACCTTGCTCAACGCCGAGACCACCTATCAACAGGCGCATGTCAATCGCGTGATTGCGCAAGCGACCCGCTACGCCGATACCGCCGCGCTCTTCCAGGCGCTCGGGGGAGGGTGGTGGAATCGCAGCGACGTCAAATCGGCCGATGCCGATTCGGCGCCGAAGCAGAATTAAGGGGATATTTCGATGACCGGAAAAACCGTCAAGCGCATGATCATCATGCTGGTGATCGTCGGCGTGGTGCTCGGCGCGATCTTCGTGTTCGAAGGCATCGTGGTGCCGAAGATCATGAAGGGGGTCATCGCCTCGCAGGCGAACCCGCCGCAGACCGTTTCCGACACGGTGGCGCAAGCGCAGGACTGGCAGCCGCAACTGTCGGCGATCGGCAGCCTGCGCGCCGTGCGCGGCGCCGATCTCTCGGCGCAGGTCGGCGGCATTGTTTCGGCGATCCATTTCGACAGCGGCGCCGACGTTCAGGAAGGCGTGGTGCTGGTCGAGCTGTTGTCAGCCGACGACAAGGCGAAGCTTGAGTCGCTCAAGGCGCAAGCCGAGCTCGCGCGCATTACTTATGAGCGCGACCAGCGCCAGTTCCAGGCGCAGGCGATCAGCAAACAGGTGCTTGATACCGACGCCCAGACGTTGAAGGTTGATCTTGCCCAAGTGGCGGAGCAGCAGGCGACGGTCGATTACAAGACCATCAAGGCGCCGTTCGCGGGCCATCTCGGCATCCGCCAGGTCGATGTCGGGCAGTATCTCGCCCCCGGTACCGCGATCGTGACCTTGCAGGCGCTCGATCCGATCTATATCGATTTCAACCTGCCGCAGCAGACGCTGGCACAGATCGCGGTGGGGCAGAATGCGATTGTCTCCGTCGATACCTTCCCGGGTCAGCAATTCCACGGCAAGATCTCGGCGATCAACTCCAAGGTCGATCTGTCGAGCCGCAACGTGCAGGTGCGTGCGACGCTCGACAATCACGATCGCAAGCTCCTGCCCGGCATGTTCGCCAGCGTTGCGATCGATGTCGGCGCCAAGCACAGCTACATCACGTTGCCGCAGACCGCGATTACCTATAATCCTTACGGCAACACCGTCTATATCGTCGACAACAAGGGCAAGGACGACAAAGGTCAGGACCAGCTGGTCGCGCGCCAGGTGTTCGTGACGACCGGCGATGTGCGTGGCGATCAGGTCGCGGTCATCAAGGGCGTTAATGCAGGCGATACAGTCGTGACCGGTGGTCAGATCAAGCTGCGCAATGGCTCGCCGCTGAAGATCAGCAACAGCGTCCAGCCGACTGACGAAGCCAACCCCACGCCGCACGCCGAGCAATAGAGGCAGCATCACGATGGGCAATTTCACCGATCTCTTTATCCGGCGGCCGGTTCTCGCGACCACGATCAGCTTGATGATCCTGGTCTTGGGCTTTCGCGCCCTGGCGACCTTGCCGGTGCTGCAATTCCCGCGCACCGAGAACGCAGTGGTGACGGTCACAACCACCTATTACGGCGCCAATCCTGACGTTGTCGCGGGCTTCATCACGACGCCGCTCGAGAATGCCATCGCCCAGGCCGATGGCATCGATTACATGAATTCGACCAGCCAGGTCAGCGTCTCGACCATCACGGTCAATCTTCGCCTCAACTACGATCCCGACAAGGCGATGACCGAAATCACCACGAAGGTGAGCTCGGTTCTGAATCAGTTGCCCACCGGCACGCAGCAACCGGTGCTGACCATCAAGGTCGGCCAGACTTTCGACGCGATGTATATCGGCTTCAAGAGCGACGTGCTGAAGCAGAACCAGATCACCGACTATCTGGTCCGTGTGGTGCAGCCGAAGATGCAAGCGGTGCAAGGCGTGCAGACCGCCGAGATCGTCGGCGCGCAGAACTTCGCGCTGCGCGCCTGGCTCGATCCCGACAAGATGGCGGCGTATGGCGTGACGCCGGCGGATGTCGCGGCGGCGCTCCAAGCGAACAACTATATCTCCGGCATCGGCGCGACCAAGGGTCAGATGGTGCAGGTGACCCTCACCGCATCGACCGATCTGCATTCGCTCGACGAATTTCGGAACCTGATCGTCAAGCAGGTCAACAGCGCCAATGTCCGGCTGAGCGACGTCGCCAGTGTCTCCCTCGGCGCCGACAGTTACGATACGCGCGTCGCCTTCGATGGCCAGGATGCGGTCTATATCGGAATCCAAGCGGCGCCGGCGGCCAATCTGCTCGATGTCGTGAAGGGCGTTTACGCGGTCTTGCCGGATATCGTTTCTCAGTTGCCGCAAGGCTTAGAGGCGGCGGTGATCTATGACTCGACCGACTTCGTCAACAGCGCCATCCACGAAGTGGTACGCAGCCTGGTCGAAGCCGTGCTCATCGTCATCCTCGTCGTCTTCGTCTTCCTGGGCTCGCTGCGCTCGGTGGTGATCCCCTCGATCGCGATTCCGGTATCGCTGATCGGCACCTTCATGATGATGCTGGCCTTTGGCTTCTCGATCAATCTGCTGACCTTGCTGGCGCTGGTGCTCGCGATCGGCCTCGTGGTCGATGACGCGATCATCGTGGTCGAGAACGTCAATCGCCATCTGGATGAAGGAATGGAGCCGTTCGCCGCCTCCATCCAAGCGGCGCGCGAGCTCGCCGGGCCGATCATCGCGATGACCGTGGTGCTGGTCGCGGTCTATGTACCGATCGGCTTCCAGGGCGGCCTGACCGGTGCACTGTTCACCGAATTCGCCTTCACCCTGGTCGGTGCTGTGACCGTGTCGGCGGTGGTCGCGTTGACCCTTTCGCCGATGATGTCCTCGCGCATGCTCAAACACCACGAGGTCGGCGATCCCGGCTGGGAGTCGCATTTTACGGATTTCGTCGACCGCCATTTCAATCGCGTGCGCGACCTCTATCGCCGCATGTTGCATGGCAGCCTCGATACGTTGGCGGTGACCGGCGTATTCGCCGCGATCATTCTGGTCAGCATCTATTTTCTCTGGGGCTTCCAGAAGAACGAGCTGGCGCCTGACGAGGATCAAGGCTTCGTCATCGGCTTTGCCACCACGGCGCCGAACGCGACGTCTGCAGCAGAAGCTGCTCTATACCAAGCAGCTCTACGGCATCTTCTCCGGCTATCCGGAGCTGCAGCACGTCTTCCAAATCGACGCGCCGGGTAATTCGGCCGGCAGCTCGCTGGCCGGTTTGGCGCTGAAGCCGTGGGATCAGCGCACGCGGACCGCCAATCAGATCCAGCCACTGCTGCAACAGCAGATCAACGGTCAGATCGCGGGCGAGCAGGTTGCGACCGCGTTGCCGCCGTCGCTGCCGGGTGCGTTTGGTCTGCCGATCCAGTTCGTCATCACGACGACGCAGCCATTCGAGCAGCTCAATACGGTTACGCAGGAATTCCTCAAGGAGGCCCAGTCGAGCGGCAATTTCTTCTTCGTGAACACCGATCTTCGAATCGACCAGCCGCAATCGCTGGTCGAGATCGATCGCGAAAAGGCGTCGCAGCTCGGCTTGCGGATGAGCGATGTCGGCGCAGCCATGGCCTCGGCTCTCGGCGGTGGCTACGTCAATTACTTCAACCTGAGCGGCCGCTCTTATAAGGTGATCCCGCAAGTCGTTCAGGGGGCGCGGCTCAATCCGGACCAACTTCTCGGCTACTACATCAAGGCCGCGGACGGCACGCCGATCGCGCTCTCGACTATCGCCTCGATCAAGACGGAGACGGTGCCGGAATCCTTGAACCACTTCCAGCAGCTCAACTCCGCGACCATCCAGGGCGTCGCGGCGCTGCCGACGGGCGATGCGCTGGCCTATCTGCAAGGTGTCGCAAAGCGCGTGCTGCCGCAGGGCTATACGATCGATTACGGCGGACCGTTGCGCCAATACGTTCAGGAATCGAGCGGCTTCGTCGCCACTTTCGGCTTCGCCATCATCATCATCTTCCTGGCGCTGGCGGCCTTGTTCGAGAGCTTCCGCGATCCGTTGGTCATCCTGGTCTCGGTGCCGATGTCGATCGCCGGCGCCTTGATCGTTCTGCTGATCTGCTCGATCTTCCAGTTGCCGGGCGCCTCGATGAATATCTATTCCGAGGTCGGCCTCGTGACGCTGATGGGCCTGATCAGCAAGCACGGCATTCTGATCGTCGAATTCGCCAACGAGCTGCAAATACAGGGCAAGTCCAAGCGAGAGGCGATCGAGGAAGCGGCCGCCATCCGCTTCCGGCCGATCTTGATGACCACCGCGGCGATGGTCTTCGGCGTGCTGCCGCTGATCACCGCCAGCGGTGCCGGCGCCATATCGCGCTTCTCGATCGGCCTGATCATCTTCTCCGGCCTGTCGATCGGCACGCTGTTTACGCTGTTCGTCGTGCCCGCCGTCTACATGATGATCGGCTCGGAGCATCATCACGCGGCGGAAGAGGCGGCTCTTCCCGGCGCAGCGCCGCAGGAGCATTGAGCGGGTAATATCGCCGCTTTGCACGTGAAGGCGAAGAATGGATAAGGCGAAAACGCTGGCGGTTACGTTAATGGCGGTGGCGCTCGCTGCGGCGGCCCTTCCGGCCGCGGCCGGACCTACCCTTGACAAGGTGAAGCAGAGGGGTGTCGTCACCTGCGGCGTCAACACTGGCCTCGCCGGTTTCTCGATCGCCGATCGGCAAGGGCGTTTCACCGGTCTCGATGTCGACACCTGTCGTGCCGTTGCCGCGGCGGTCCTCGGCGACGCGCAAAAGGCCCGTTTCGTTCAGGCTACGGCGCAGCAGCGCTTCACGCTGCTCCAGTCGGGCGAGATCGACATCCTCACCCGCAACACCACTTGGACGCTGACGCGCGAGGGCGATCTCGGCTTGCTCTTCGCGCCGCCCAATTATTACGATGGCCAGGGTTTCATGGTGTCGAAGGACCTCGGCATCAAGACCGCCAAGGAGCTCGACGGTGCGACCATCTGCGTGCAAGCGGGCACGACCACCGAATTGAACCTCGCCGACTATTTCCGCTCGCAACGGTTGAGCTTCAAGCCGCTCGTGATCGAGAAGCTCGATGAAGCGGAGAACGCGTTCTTCTCTGGCCGCTGCGACGCCTATACGACCGACCGATCGGGGCTGGCCGGCACGCGTGCGGGCAAAGCGACCAACCCCGACGACTACGTCATTCTCCCCGAGGTCATCTCAAAGGAGCCGCTTGCCGCCGCGGTGCGGCAGGGCGACGACGAATGGTTCAACATTGTCCGCTGGACGATCATGGCTTTGATCGACGCGGAAGAGAAAGGCGTCACGTCGAAAAATGTCGACGAGATGAAGAAAAGCCCCGATCCCGAGATCCAGCGCATGCTGGGCACGGTGCCGGGCATGGGCAAATCGCTTCATCTCGGCGAGGATTGGGCCTATCAGATCATCAAACAGCTTGGCAATTACGGCGAGCTGTTCGATCGCAACATCGGCAAGGATTCGCCATTGAATCTCGACCGCGGTATCAACGCGTTGTGGACGCAGGGCGGGCTGATGTACGGGATGCCAATCCGTTGAGGCGAGATCGCGGCGCCGCCCGTCCATGAACGTTGCCGTCAAGCTTCGTCTTCTGCTCGCGCAGTTGCTGGTGCTGGGCGCGGTGATCGCTCTTGGCGCCTATCTCGTTCACAACACCCTCATCAATCTCGCGCGCCAAGGGATTGCGACCGGCTTCGGCTATCTCGATCGCCAGGCGTCTTTCGGCATCGGGGAGAGCCTCATCGCTTATTCGCCGGCCGACACGTACGGCCGCGCCTTGTTGGTTGGCCTGCTGAACACGCTTGAAGTCGCGGTCCTTGGCTGCGTGCTCGCGACGCTCTTGGGAATCGCCATCGGTATCGCGCGGCTAGCGCAGAATTGGCTGGTGCGCAATCTCGCTGGTGCCTATGTCGAGGCGATCCGCAACGTACCACTGCTGCTGCAGCTGTACCTGTGGTGGAACGTCTTCCGCGTGCTGCCGCCACCGCCGCGCCAGGCGTGGCAACTCGTGCCCGGCGTGTTTCTCTCCAATCGCGGCCTCGTCCTTCCCCTCCCGTCCTTCGAGGGTGGATTTCATTGGGACGTGCCGCATCTCGCCGGTTTCAACTTCGCCGGCGGCCATACGTTCAGCCCCGAATTCGCCGCGCTCTTGATCGGGCTCGTCGTCTATACCGCCGCCTTCATCGGCGAGATCGTGCGCGCTGGCATTCTCGGCGTGCCCAAGGGACAACGTGAGGCCGCGTTGTCGCTCGGCCTGAAGCCCTGGCCGATCCTCTATCTCGTGATCTTGCCGCAGGCGCGCCGCATCATCATTCCCCCCTTGATCGGCGAATATCTCGCGCTGACGAAGAATTCTTCGCTCGCGATCGCCATCGGCTTTCCCGACCTGATGTCGATCACAAACACGACGCTTAATCAGACGGGGCAGGCGATCGAGGCGATCGCGCTGATGATGGCGATCTATCTCGCCTTGAGCCTTCTTACCTCGCTCGCGCTCAATCTCTACAACGCGCGAATCGCGCGAACGGAGGGATGATGCGAGCCGTGTCCTGGGTGCGGCTCAATCTCTTCAACAGCGTCGCCAGCAGCATCGCGACGCTGCTGACGCTCTACCTGCTCGCGCGAGGCCTCTGGGTGATCGTCGATTGGGGGCTGATCAATGCCGTATGGTCGGCGCCCGACGGCCGCTCGTGCCGCGCGGCGAGCGGCGATGAGGGCGCCTGCTGGGCTTTCATCGGCCACTGGTACCGCTTCATCATCTTCGGCAGGTATCCTTACGCCGAGCATTGGCGACCGGCGCTTGTGATGGTGCTGTTCATGACGATGGTGCTGGCGAGCTGCGATCGCCGGCTGTGGCGTCGCGGCGCGTTGCTTGCTTGCCTGTGGGCGGCCGATCTTGCGCTCTGCTTCGTGCTGATGCGCGGCGGCGTCGCGGGGCTTCCCAGCGTCCCGACAGACCTCTGGAATGGCCTACCGCTCACGCTTCTTCTGGCGGTGCTGGGCCTCGCGCTCGCATTTCCGCTCGCAATCCTGCTCGCGCTGGGTCGGCGGTCCTCGCTGCCGATTATCCGCGCGCTGAGCGTCGGCTATATCGAGCTGGTGCGTGGCGTGCCGCTTATCACTGTGCTGTTCATGGCGTCGGTCATGCTGCCGCTGTTCCTGCCCGCCGGTGCGAGCATCGATAACGTGCTGCGCGCCGAGGCGGGCCTCGTGCTCTTCTATGCGGCCTATCTCGCCGAGGTGATCCGCGGCGGGCTGCAGGCGATCCCGCGCGGACAGTACGAGGCGGCCGACTCGCTCGGCCTGAGCTATTGGCAGACGACGGGCCGTGTGATCCTGCCGCAAGCGCTCGCAATTGCGATCCCGCCGCTCGTCAACACCTTCATCGCAGCCTTCAAGGACACGACGCTGGTCACGATCGTCGGGCTATTTGATCTTCTTGGCACTGCGAGCAACGCGATCACCGATCCGCAATGGCGCGGCTTCTATGTCGAGGCCTATCTTTTCGTTGCCGCAATCTATTTCGTGTTTTGCTTCTTCATGTCGCGCTATTCGCAGAGCATCGAGCGGAGCCTCGCAAGATGACGGTTGAGCCGAACGAGACGCCAATGATTGTGCTGGAAAACGTCGAGAAGCGCTACGGCGCGTTCCATGCGCTGAAAGGCGTCGACCTCTCGGTCGCACGTCAGGAAAAAGTTGTGATCTGCGGGCCGTCGGGATCAGGCAAGTCGACGGTGATCCGCTGCGTCAACCGGCTTGAGAGGCATGATGCGGGGCGCGTCATCATCGACCGCATCGAGCTGACTGACGACCCCAAACAGATCGAAGCGGTGCGCCGTGACATTGGCATGGTGGCGCAGCAATTCAATCTCTTTCCCCATCTGACGGTGATGCAGAATCTGACCTTGGCGCCGATCAAGGTGCGCGGCATGAAGCCGGCCGAAGCCGAAGCGCTGGCGTTGCATTTCCTCGAACGCGTGCACATTCCCGAGCAGGCGCAGAAATACCCCGCCCAACTCTCGGGCGGGCAACAACAACGCGTCGCGATCGCCCGCGCCCTCGCAATGCGACCCAAGGCGATGCTGTTCGACGAACCGACCTCGGCGCTTGATCCCGAGATGATCAAGGAGGTGCTCGAGGTCATGGTCGAGCTCGCGGAGGAGGGTATGACCATGATCGTCGTGACGCATGAGATGAGCTTCGCACGCCGCGTTGCCGACCGTATCGTGTTCATGGATGGTGGCCAGGTCGTCGAGCAGGCACCGCCTGCAAGTTTCTTCTCACATCCGGAAAGCGAGCGCGCGCAGCTTTTCCTCAGCCGGATTTTGGAACACTGAACCTAGGTCGCGAACACCGAGGCGTCGGGGTCGAGGCCGAGCAGTACCTGGCCGACGCTTTCGTAGTGGATGTCGCGCGCCTGGATCTGCTGCGTGATGGCGTGGATGTCGCGGAAGCGGCGCTCGAAAGCCTGGGCGTGGAAGATCGCGGTCGCGCCGGCCATGTGATAGGCGGCGTCGACCACCTCGGCCGATTGGTGGATCGCCCAGGTCGAAGCAAGGCGCAGCGCGAGGCGATGATCGGTGGTCAGCTTCTTGCCGGCTTCGATCTCGCGCCAGACTTCGGCGAGCGTTGAATAGAGATAGGCGCGCACGCCGCGCAGCTTGGCTTCGCCCCGGCCGATCGTCGCCTGCACGACGTTGTTGTGCTTCATGCCGGTCTTGAGATCGCGCGAGGTCTTGCCCCGTGCTGTCTCGATCGCGGCATCGAGCGTCGCTCGCGCCACGCCCAGCGCGATGGCGGCGAAGCTGAGCCCGTACATCATGCTGGAACTGATCTTGTAGAGCGGGCCGCTCTCGCGCTGCTCGCTCGCATCGTCGCGCAGCGCCGAATATTTTTCCGGCACGAACAGATCCTCGACCGCGTAATCGTCGGTGCCGGTGCCCTTGAGGCCGACGACATCCCATACATCGTGGAATGTCGCGCTCTTCGCCGGAAAGAGGATCGTGCGGACCGCGGTTTTGCCATCGGGCTTCAGCCGCTTCGTGCCGTCGGGCTCGATGATTTGCACATGTGCGCCGATCCAGCTTGCCTGGCGCGAGCCGCTGGCGAAGCTCCAGCGCCAGGTCACGCGATAGCCACCGGGCACGGCGCGCGCTTCGCCGGCGGTCGCGCCCCAGGCAAGCACCGTTTGCGGCGGATCGAACATCTCATGCGCAACGGTGGGATCGAGATAGGCGGCGACCATGGCGCAGACGCCGCATTGGCCGAGGCACCAGGCGGTGCTGGCATCGCCCTTGGCGATTTCCTCGAGCACGCCGAGGAAAACGGCGGGCGGCACTTCGGCGCCGCCGATGCTTTCCGGCAAGAGCAGCTTGTAGAAGCCGCCTTCGGTCAGCGCAGCAACGATCTTCGGCGTCAGTTGCCGATCGCGTTCGATCGCATCGGCCTCGGCAGCGAGCAGCGGTCGTAGCGCGCGGGCGCGCTCCACAGCATCGCTCGCGCCGGCCAGGCTCATGACGTCGCCTGGCGGAGCCAGTGCGCCGCGTCCTCTTTCAATTTCGCTTCTTCCGCGGTACCGCCGATAATGACCGGCACGCCGGGGCGGTTCATTTTCTTTTGGCGGAAACGCATATAGCCGATACGGCTTTCGACGCCGCTGAGCTCGAGCCCATCGAAGAAGCCCGGCGGGATCGTGCCCGGGACGGCCGGCGCGACCTTGTCGCTGTCGTAGAGACAGGTCCATTGCGCAATCTTCCACACGCCGTTCCGCTTCTCGAACCGGTCGAAGAAGCGGCCTTCATACGTGAAATCGAACAGGACGCCGTCAATATTGTCGCGCGCGCGCACTTCGATATCGGTCTCGAGCAGGGCGCGATTGCCGTTGAGCGTCAGGCGATCGTTGCCGAACCAATGCTTGCTGCGCGTTTCGGGCTTGGTGTGGCCGAACATCTTGCGCGAGTTCTCGACAAAGCCCTCGGCAGTACCATTGAACCACGAGATCGACACCGGTGCGTTCGGATGGAAAAGCGTGGCGACCGTATCCCAATCGCCCTGGTCGCGCGCGAAAGCCCATAGTCTTCGGATGCGCCTGATCTCGCTTTCATCGACGAGGCGTTGCAGCGCATCCGACATGAGCTTCCTCCCTAAGAGCCGGTTGCGACCGGCGTACCGCTATTTTCCAAACCCCATTCCGACCACGAGCCGTCATAGACGCCGGACTTGCCCCAGCCGACGAGATGCAGCGCAAAGGTCAGCGCGCAGGCCGTGACGCCCGAGCCGCAGCTCGTGACGATCGGCTTGTTGCGATCGACGCCGGCGGCGCGAAAGCGCTCTTCGATCTGCTCGGCCGGCAGATAGCGGCGCGTCTTCGGATCGCCGAGCGTGTCGTAGGGCACGTTGATGCTGCCGGGGATATGGCCGCCGCGAAGACCCGGCCGCGGCTCGGGCGCGGTGCCGGCAAAGCGCCCGGCGCTGCGCGCGTCGAGCACTTGCTCGCGTGGCTCGCTGAGATTGGCCATCACCTGCGCTTTGCTGCGCACGCGCGCGCCGTCGAAACGCGTCGTGAAGGTCACGGGCTTCGGTTGCGGTACATAGGTCGTGAGCGCGCGGCCTTCGGCGAGCCATTTCGGCAAACCGCCATCGAGCAGCGCGACGTTGTCATGGCCGAAGACGCGCAGCATCCACCACGCGCGCGGCGCCGAACCGAAGCCGGCGATGTCGTAGAGAATGATCTGGCGATCGCCGCCGATGCCGAGCGCCCCGGCCATGCGCGCGAAATCGTCCGGGCTCGACAGCATATGGGGCAGGGGATTGGAATGGTCCGAGATCCCGTCGATATCGAAGAACACCGCGCCCGGGATATGGCGGCGCGCATATTCCTCCTGCGCCGTCGGTGTCACGCCCGGCAGGGTGAAGGACGCATCGAAAACGCGCAGATTGGGATCATCGATATGGGCGGCGAGCCACTCGGTCGCGACCAGCGATTCCGGATGTGCATAGGGCATTTTATTTCTTCCCGTCATTGCGAGGAGCAGCGCGACGAAGCAATCCAGAGCATCGTCCGCGGTCCCTGGATTGCTTCGCCCTCATCCCGAGCTTGTCGAGGGACGCTCGCAATGACGAGGGAATGAGTCATCGCGTCTATTTCTCCACCAGCCATTGCGGCAGTGGCAGATTCTTCGAGCGCAGGAATTCGGGATTGAACAGCTTCGACTGATAGCGCGTGCCGTAATCGGCGAGGATGGTGACCACCGTGTGGCCGGGGCCGAGCTCTTTCGCCGCCTTGATCGCGCCGAGGATGTTGATGCCGGTCGAGCCGCCGAGGATCAATCCTTCCTCGGTGACGAGATCGAACAGCACCGGCAGGGCTTCCTCGTCGGTCACCTGGAACCAGCCGTCGAGCGGCGCGCCTTCGAGATTCTTGGTGATGCGACCCTGGCCGATGCCTTCGGTGATCGAATTGCCTTCGGCTTTCAGCGTGCCGGTCGCGTAATAGGAATAGATCGCCGAGCCCATCGGATCGGCGAGATAGCATTTCACATTCTTGTTGCGCTCTTTCAGCGCCATCGCGGTGCCGGCGAGCGTGCCGCCGGTACCGACCGAGGAGACGAACGCATCGACCTTGCCGTCGGTCTGCTCCCAGATCTCTGGGCCGGTGGTCTCGATGTGCGCGCGGCGGTTGGCGACATTGTCGAATTGATTGGCCCAGATCGCGCCATTCGGCGAGCTTGCCGCGACCTCTTTTGCCAGCGTCTCGGAATAGCGCACGTAGTTCATCGGATTGGCATAGGGCACCGCCGGCACGAGCCGCAGATCGGCGCCGCAGAGCCGCAGCATGTCCTTCTTTTCCTGACTCTGCGTCTCGGGCATGACAATGACCGATTTGTAGCCGAGCGCGTTGCCGACCAGCGCCAGGCCGATGCCGGTATTGCCCGCCGTGCCTTCGACGATCACGCCGCCGGGTTTCAGCAGGCCGCGTTCTTCCGCATCCTTCACGATGAACAGCGCCGCGCGGTCTTTGACCGAGCCGCCGGGGTTGAGGAATTCGGCCTTGCCGAGGATGGTGCAGCCGGTCTCTTCCGAGGCGCGGCGCAATTTGATGAGCGGCGTATTGCCGATGGAGCCGATGAAGCCGTCGCGAATATTCATAGGTGGAGACTAAAACCCTCGACGCGACCGATCAATATCGCCTCGTCCGCCCAATCAGCCGCCCCCCATGGTGTGCTCGATCAGGATCGTCGTGCCGATCGCGATCAGCCCGATGCCGCCCAGCGCTTCGGCGAGACGGCCGAGCCTTTTGCCGACGATCTGCCCAATCATAATGCCGATGGTCGTCATCGTGAGTGTCGCCAGCCCGATCGCCAGCGCGACAATCAGGATGTCGGCGTCGATAAACGCCAAGCTGATTCCGACCACCATGGCATCGATGCTCGTGCCGATGGCGGTGACGAAGAGCGCGGCGAAGGAATGGCGCGTTGCTTTCGTCTCGCCCTCATCATGGCGCAAGCTTTCCCACAGCATCTTGCCACCAATCGCGCCCAGCAGGCCGAAAGCGATCCAATGATCGATGGCTTGGATGAAAGCGGCTGCGGCGAGACCCACGGCCCAACCGATCAACGGCGTGCAACCCTCGACCGCGCCGAAAATGATCCCACTGCGCAGAGCTTCGCCTAGGCTCGGCCGCTCGAGCAGGGTGCCCTTGGTTAGAGCCGCAGCGAAAGCATCCGCCGACATGCTGAAAGCGAGAACGATAATCGCGAGGGCGCTCATGACCGTCGCGAAGCTACGGGTCGAGGGTCAGGGGATCAATGCGGCGCGATCGCTACAGGTCGTCAGCCTTTGGCTGGAATGGAGCGCCATTCGCGGCGCAGCCGCTCGCGCTCGGCGGCGAGCCAATAAAGCGCCAGCAAAGTCGGGCCGTTCTTGATTGCATCGGCGCGGACCTGCCGCATCGCCTCATCGAATGTCATGACCACGACCTTGATGTCCTCGTTCTCGTCGGCGAGGCCGTGAATGCCGTTCGCCTTGCTGGCATCGACACGGCCGGCGAAGAGATCGACGACTTCGGTGCAGGCGCCGGTGCTCGGCATGAAGCGATGAATGAAGATCGGCTCGCCGATCAGTTCCAGCCCGGCCTCTTCGCGGCATTCCCGCCGCGCCAGCTCGACCTCGCTCTCGCCATCCTTGTCGACGATGCCGGCAACGATCTCGAGCTCCCAGGCCGGCATGTTGGCGAGATGCGCGGCGAGGCGGAATTGCTCGACCAGCACAACGTCGTCGCGATCCGGATCGTAGAGCAGGATGCCGACGGTGCGGCCGCGCTCGAAGATCTCGCGCTCGATCTCGGCGCTCCAGCCGCCGCGATAAAGCCTGTGCTGCAGGTGATAGCGCTCGAGGCGGAAGAAGCCGCGATGCAGATGCTCAAGCTTGGTGATTTTGACGTCGTTATCGCTCACCCGGCTACTTTACGGGCGAGCGATAACCGCGACAACCTTACGTGACGTGATGCGAGCTCAGCTCGCCGACGCCCAGTAGAAATCCTGGCGCGTCGCGCCGTTGCCGATAGTGAGATCGCGGTTCTGGCTTTGGCCCTGGCTCGAGACCGTCAGGCGGTAACGGCCGGGCGGCACATGCGCGTAGAAGAGCGGCCCTTCGGCGATTGTGTCGAGTACGGCATTGCCACGTGCGTCGCTCAGCGTCACCGCGATATTGGCGAGGTAGTCGCCGTTCCGCGCGGCGAACATCAGGCGTAGATTGTACTGGCTCTCGATCTGCTTCAGCGCGTCGCGATCGTCGCCGCTGGCGCCGCCACTGACGAAGGTGATGTTGCCTTGCTGCTGCGTTTGCAGCGCCGGCGTGGACGGCGTTTGCTGCCGCGCCTGGTTTGGCATCGGCGGCATTGTCGTCGGGCTCACCGCTTGCTGCGGCGCCGGATACGAGGGCGGCGGCGGCATGACCTGGGTCGCGCCCGGCGTCGGCGGGATGATCTCTGTCCCCGGCGGCGGGGGCGGTGGCATATAAGCCGGCGGCGGATAATTCGGCGGGGGCGGCGGATAGGCGGGCGGATATGATTGCGCATGCGCAATCAGCGCGATCATCATCAGCGATAGGGCGACCGTCAGAAAGAGCTTCATGTCCGCCTCCGGAATTTTTGCCGGCAATGAGAAGCTGGTCCGGTTTATGCGCATTTCTGGGGCGCAGTTGAGGCGATATTGCGGCGTTCGGATTGGCCGTTCGGATTGGTTTTCGTACGATGCCCGCCTATGATGGTTCCATGACTGAAACCATGCTGGCCGATCGCTGGATCGACCTCGCCCTGGTCGAGGCGACGCGGCTCGAAACCGAGCCTTTTCCCTATCTGATCGTGCCGGGTTTCGTGCCGGAAGCGGCGCGCGCCACGCTTTCGGCCGATTATCCGAAGATCGACCGTCCGGGCAGCTTCCCGACCGGCGATCTGCAATTCGGCGCGGCTTTCCGCGATTTCCTCGCCGCGCTCGAAGGGCCGACGATGCGCGATGTCTTCGCGCGGAAATTCGACATGGATCTGTCCGGCCGGCCGACCATGGTCACGGTGCGCGGCCAGGCGCAGCTCAAAGATGGCAGCATCCACACCGACAGCGCGACAAAGCTCATCACCGTGCTGGTCTATATGAACGAGGCGTGGGAAGCGCCGGGCGGCCGGCTGCGGCTGCTACGCTCGCCCAACAGTCTCGACGATGCGATCACCGAAGTGCCGCCGGCGGCCGGGACTTTGCTCGCTTTCAAGGTCACGAAGAATTCCTGGCACGGCCATGCGCCGGCCAACGGTCCGCGCCGCGTGGTGCAGCTCAACTGGGTCGAGAGCGACGCGGTGGTGCGTCGCGAGCGGTTGCGCCACGGACTCTCGGCGCGCGTCAAAAAGCTGCTGCCGTTCTGACGCACTTCCCTGACAGCGCGCCTAGAGTGCGCTGAGCCTTATCGCCACGTAGAGCACCAAGACGCCCAGGATGGTCATCGCCGTCGTCCAGCCGGTCGGGTGGTCGTGATAGCTCTCTGGCAAAAGATCGCTGGCCGAGATGTAGAGGAAGAAGCCGGCGATCAGCGCGAGGCCGAGACCGAGCGATGCTTGTCCGAGACTGAGCAGCAAGGTCGCCGCCGCGCCGACCACCGGCGCCGCCGCATCGATCAACAGCCAGGCAAGCGCCTGGCGACGGCCGCCTTGATTGTTCAGCACGATGCCGACGGTATTCACGCCATCCGAGAAATCATGCACCAGCACCGCGGCAGAGACGACCGCGCCGACCGAGTCTGACACATGGAAGGCGAGGCCGATCGCGAAGCCGTCGAAGAAGCTGTGCACCGCGAGGCTGCCGGCGCCGAGCATGTTGCGCTGCCATCGCGGCCGTTGCGGCGCGTCCTTGTGGCCGCGCGGTGCGATTGTGCGGTCGAGGATCATGTAGACGATGAAGCCGAGCGCGACCACGGCGAGCACGGCCGGCGTGGTGTAGGGCGGGACGGCGAGGCTGAGCGCTTCGGGGATGAGGTCGAAAAATGCGACGCCGATTACCGCGCCGGCGCTGAAGCCGAGGATCAGATGCAGCCGGTCCTTGAGCCGCAGCGCCAAGAGTCCCCCAAGCAGGGTCATGAAGAAGGTGGCAATGCTGACGGCGAAGATCATCGGGAGGGTCGGCTAGAAAAGAGGCACACGGTAAGGAGGAGGAAAGGCGGCGATTTTTCCTTCTAAGTCAAGCGACTTTGGCGGAAACCTCGGATTTTGGGGGTGCTGGCCCGGTGCGACGTAATCTTACGTTAACCGCGATCGATTTAAGTTGAACGCATGGTCACGAATACGCGTAATCAGTCCCGTCCTGTTCGCCGCGCCCCGCCGCCGGCCCGAAGCCGTCTCGATCGGCGTTACCTCGGCATTAGCGGCCGTTATTGGGTCATCACCGGTATCGTTCTGGGCCTCTGTCTCAGCATCTACGAAGTCAGCAACCCCGTCAGCCCCAGCGCCTTCGATCAGCCCGGCGCCCAAATCCCCAACCAGCTGCGCAGCCCTTGGGGCGTCAAAAACCCGCTCTAGTTTTTCACTCTTATCCGGCGAGCAGCTAGGCCTGGTCGCGTAGCCGCGTCCCTGGCATTGCTCTTGCACGTTTTCGCCCATCCTGCGCCGTGAGGCGTTCAAACGAGGAGGGGACGATGAAGCGTGCCGATTTGACCGAGAAGATTCTCGATATAAAGCGCGAGAAGGGCTGGAGCTGGCGCCATATCTGCGACCAGATCGGCGGCATGTCCGAGGTGCTGATCGTCGGCGCGCTGCTTGGGCAGATGAAGCTGGTCAAAACCCAGGCAGCGCGCGCGGCCGAACTCTTCGGCCTTTCCAAAGCCGAGCAGGCGATGCTCAACGAAGTACCGTTGCGCGGTACCGGCACGGCAATGCCGCCGACCGATCCGCTGATCTATCGCTTCTACGAGCTGGTGATGGTCAACGGCCCGGCCTGGAAAGCGCTGATCGAAGAGGAATTCGGCGACGGCATCATGTCGGCAATCGACTTCAACATGGAATTCGCGCGCGAGGCCAATCCCAAGGGTGATCGCGTGAAGATCACCATGTCCGGCAAATTCCTGCCGTACAAATACTACGGCGCCCAGCAGGGCGTGCCCGAATACGGCTATAAGGAGGAATAGCCGCCGCGGAGGGCGGTGGAGCACCGAGGTCGTGAGAAATGCCAGAGATCGAGAAGGCGCAAGCGACGAATCATTTTGCGACGCCCATTCTCTCGCATATCTGGAGCGATGCCGCTTCGCTCAATCCGATGTTGCGCGCCCGTATCCTCGAGCATGAGAAACGCCATCCGGGAACGGCGCTGACCAATTACGGCGGCTGGCATTCGGAATATGGTCGGCTCGAATTCTGCGGCGATGCCGGCGTGCGTTTGATCGAGCATATGCAAGGCATGATCGAAGAGGCGACACGTCGTCTCTATGCGTCCTTCGGACAACCGGCTTCGCCCACCAATTGGCTTCTGAGCGTCTGGGCCAACGTCAATCGGCGCGGCGATTTCAATCAGGTGCATACACATCCAGGCGCGACCTGGTCCGGCGTCTATTATGTCGATCATGGCGATGGCGATGCGCCGGTTGCGGGCACGCCGATTCAGTTGTTCGATCCCGATCCCGCGCGCACCAATCTGTTCTTTCCCGAGCTTCTTGCGTCCAGCGTTACCTTCAGGCCAGAGCCGGGATTGATGATCCTTTTTCCCAGCTATGTGCCGCATGCCGTGCCGCCGCATGCTGGCGACAATCCGCGTATCTCGGTTGCCTTCAACGCGCGCCGCGAGCCGTTCCCTTGAATCCCATAAGCAAGCGCATCGGGAATATTTTCCCGCTCTAGCAATCGTCGTTATGCACGTGACGCAGCCCTTGCCAGAGTTCAAGCCGGTTCGGCGTGTGCTCTATTGCGAACGAAGTCGCGAGGGCGATGGCTTCCGCATCGCTCGCGGCAAGGAAGTCTCGACGACGGACAACCCCGCATTGCGGCGCAACGAGATAGCATGTGTAAGCGCAAGTCATTCGCTCAAGCTGTCCCGCAGCCGAGGTGGAATGGCGACTAAAACCTGAAGTTATCGGGGCGCCCCGAGGCTTTCTCGCGATATATCAACATTAACGAGCAAACGAGCACGATAGCGCGCCTGTTCAGGAAGATCGTGCGGGCGAAAATGATTTGGAAATTTTCGGGTGTGCCGAGGCAGTGGATAAATTTCGTTGGATATGGAAACCTTTAGCGTTGATCGTGACCCCACCGTCAACGTTGCCTCACCATCGTTGGCCGGTGCCGCGCGCCGCAGCCGCTACAAGGCGTTGCATCGTATCCTTGCGGCGCTCCGGGCGAGCAACCCCAACGTCCGCGGCACACCCTGTCGAGACCGGCTCTGCGTTCGCAACGTTGGCTACGCGAGGTTACATGTCGCGGGCTGACAGAGCGCGCGCAGAGGTGGATGGTCGGGCGAGGAGGTCGCCCATGTTTCTGATCATTCGCAATGCGCCCATGCGCTTGGTTACGCCGTGGCTGCTCGCCATGACGCTGTTCGCCATTACGCCGCTTGCCGTGCCACCGGCCGCCGCGCAACTCGGCACGAATTTCCGCAACGCACCGAAGCTGACGAGCACCGACGTCGCCATGGTGCGCAAGCTGGTACGCGAGCAACTGACCGGCAAGCCCGAAGGTACAACCCTTAATTGGAATAACCCGGCGAGCGGCAATTCGGGTAGCGTCACGCTGCTTGCGACTTTTCCTTCATCCGGCCGCGACTGTCGGCGCGTGCGCTATGTGGTGCATCCGGCCTCGAGCCAAATCTCGGCTGCCGACACCAACACCTATGTGCTCACGAACTGCCGCCTCGCCGACGGAAGTTGGAAGCTCGATGGCGGCGCCAAGCCCGACGGCTCGTAGAAAGAACTCTTACCCGTTCTCTCGTCGGGGGCGGGCATCGACGTTGATCTCGATAGCCATTCACGCGCGCCGCGACCCGTTCCCGTGAGCGCGTAGCCAAGAGTGTTGGCTACCCGAGGTTACAGTACGACCAATTCCGGAAAATACATACTCTACCCAATTGGCTGGCACGCACTTTCAGTCAATTCTCGTGTCAATTCTCGACCTCCATTTTAGGGCAGGCGCGATGACCAGGGAACACGACCGGCTTCAAGAAGCGCGCGAACGGAAACTACCTTGGAAAGACTGGGGGCCTTATCTCAGCGAACGGCAGTGGGGGACCGTGCGCGAGGATTACAGCGACGGCGGAGATGCTTGGCAGTACTTCACGCACGATCAGGCCCGCTCGCGAGCGTATCGCTGGGGCGAAGACGGCCTTGCCGGGATTTGCGACGAGCACCAACACCTCTGCTTTGCGCTCGCGCTCTGGAACGGCAAAGACCCGATCCTCAAGGAACGGCTGTTCGGGCTGACCAACGGCGAGGGGAACCACGGCGAGGACGTGAAGGAATACTATTTCTATCTCGATTCGACGCCGACGCATTCATACATGAAGTACCTCTACAAGTACCCTCAGTCGGCCTTTCCCTATAACGATTTAGTCGAGATGAGCAGGCGGCGCGGCCGCCAGGACCAAGAATATGAGTTGCTGGACACGGGTATTTTCGATGATGATCGCTACTTCGATGTATTCGTCGAATACGCCAAAGCCGGTCCCGAAAATATCCTTATCCAGATTACCGTCGCGAATTGTGGCCCCGATCCGGCAACGCTGCATGTGCTGCCGACGCTCTGGTTTCGCAATACCTGGTCATGGGGTGGGGACACGATCCGACCGCTGCTGAGCGAGGCTTCATCCAACTCGATCGGGGCGTCGCATCCAGAGCTTGGAGAACGATTTCTCGTCTGCAACGGCGCCAGCGAACTTCTCTTTACAGAGAATGAGACGAATAGAGAGAGGGTTTTTGGTACGCCAAATCCGACGGCTTTCGTCAAAGACGGTATCAACAACTACCTCGTGGACGGCCAGCACAACGCGGTCAACCCTGCACGAACCGGCACGAAGGCTTCTGCCCTCTATTCCCTCACGGTCCCGCCTGGCGAATCCCGCATAATCTGCTTGCAGTTGCGCGACGCGATTTCTCCGCAACTTACCAACGCTGCGTTTGCCGACATGATGGCCGCGCGCCGCAAGGAAGCAGATGAGTTCTACGCGACAGTAGTGCCGCGCTCCCTGGGTGCCGATGAAGCAAATGTCATGCGTCAGGCGCTCGCGGGCATGCTGTGGTCGAAACAGTTCTATTATTACGACGTCGATCGTTGGCTCGATGAGCGTGGCGCCAATCGACTTAAACGTCAGGAACGTAGCGCGCCCCGTAACGAGCATTGGCACCACTTGTACAATGCCGACATCCTCTCCATGCCGGACAAATGGGAATATCCGTGGTATGCGGCATGGGACCTCGCGTTTCACGTTCTTGCTCTGACGCTGGTCGACGAGGACTTTGGCAAGGAGCAGCTCAATTTGATGCTGCGGGACCCTTATCTCCATCCGAGCGGCCAGCTTCCGGCCTATGAATGGAACTTCGGCGACGTCAATCCGCCGGTACATGCTTGGTCAACGATCTTCACCTACCGCCTCCAGCAGATCCGGTATGGCGAAGGAGATGTCGATTGGCTTGAGCGGCTTTTCCATAGACTGACGCTCAATTTCACCTGGTGGGTGAACCGCAAGGACCGCTCAGGCAATAACGCGTTCGAGGGCGGCTTCCTTGGCCTCGACAACATCGGCGTTTTCGATCGAAGCGCACCAATGCCCACGGGCGGCTATCTGGAGCAGGCCGATGGCACCGCCTGGATGGCGCTGTTCTGCCAAAACATGATCGAGATCGCGGGTGCCTTGACGCTGCATAATCCGAACTATGCCGACATGGCGCTCAAGTACATCGAGCATTTCCTGTGGATCGCGACAGGTGTGATGCGCGCCGGCGGCGGTATAGGAATGTGGGACGAGGAGGACGGATTTTTTACGACGTTCTCCGATTACCTGATGGCCGGGCTGAGCGTCTGAAGGTGCGCTCGATGGTGGGCTTGCTCCCGTTGTGTGCGGCTACCTGCTTCGAAGCAGTCGTGTTCGAAAAGATGCCGGAAACGGGACAGCGTTTTCGCAAGTTCATCGAGGCTCGGCCAGAGCTTAGGACTTACATTCACGATCCTCTCAAACGCGGACACGGCGGCCGACGGCTTGGCTCGTTGCTCGACGAGACGAAACTTCGTCGCGTGCTAGGGACGATGCTCGATGAAAAAGAATTCCTGAGTCCTCACGGCATCCGCGCGCTGTCTCGCTATCATGCCGAGAAGCCATACACCTTCCGCGTAGGCGACCAAGAATACGGGGTTTCGTACCTGCCGGCAGAATCCGATAGCGGCATGTTCGGCGGTAACTCGAACTGGCGTGGCCCGATTTGGATGCCGGTCAATGCGCTGATCATCAGGGCGTTGCTGCAGTATCACATGTACTACGGCAACGACTTCAAAATCGAATGTCCGACTGGTTCCGGACAACTGATGACTCTTTACCAAGTCGCCGAAGAGCTTACTCGTCGCCTGACAAGCATTTTCACGAGAGACAAAGACGGAAAGCGCCCGGTCTATGGCGGCGCCGGCAAATTCCAGGAAGATCCGCATTGGCGCGATTACGTTTTGTTTTACGAGTACTTTCACGGGGACAACGGTGCCGGTATCGGTGCGAGCCATCAGACGGGCTGGACCGGGATCATCGCTCGACTGATGCACTTCTTTGCGACCAACTCGGCCGAGCAATGGCTGGAACTCGGCAAGAAAGCGGAACGGCAGAAGTCGATGCGCCGCAAGATCGGGTAACCGAAAGCCCACCTCGCCGGCGTGTCGTTTGACGTGCGCGATCCCCTGTACCCCTCGCTCTACCAGATCAACACGCGTGTGTGGCTGACGGAGCTTTCGCGCGTCCTCGGCCGGCCGGCGACGCTCGATGATATTCCGGACGGCGAGTTCGACCGTCTTGCGAGCGTCGGCTTCGATTGGATCTGGTTCCTGTCCGTTTGGCAGATAGGGCCGGCCGGCCGGCGCGTGTCGCGCGCGAACCCCGAGTGGCGCAAGGAATTCGAGGAAACGCTGCCGGACCTGCGCGAGGACGATATTGCAGGTTCGGGATTCGCGATCACCGCTTATAGCGTTGGCCCCGAGTTGGGAGGCGATGAGGCGCTGGCTCGATTGAGGGACCGCCTTCGAAAGCGCGGGCTGCGATTGCTGCTCGACTTTGTTCCCAATCACACGGCGCTCGACCATCCATGGGTGGATGAACATCCAGAATATTATGTCCGAGCGACCGCGGCGGATCTGGCACAAGCGCCACAGAACTACGTCAAGATCGAGACACGTCGCGGCGATCTGATTCTAGCCTACGGCCGTGATCCGTACTTTTCGGGCTGGCCGGATGCGTTGCAACTCGACTACGGGAATCCCGATACGCAAGAGGCGATGATTGGCGAGTTGCAGAAAATAGCGATGCAATGCGACGGCGTCCGCTGCGATATGGCCATGCTCGTCCTACCGGATGTCTTCGAGCGAACCTGGGGGCGGCGAGCCCCGCTGTTCTGGCCGAATGCGACAAGTCGCGTGCGAAAGGCCGTGCCGGGTTTTCTGTTCATGGCCGAAGTTTACTGGGACCTCGAATGGACGGTGCTACAGCAAGGGTTTGATTACGCGTATGACAAGCGGCTCTACGACCGCCTCCGTGATCGGCATGCGCGGCCGGTCCGCGAGCATCTCTCCGCGGGTCTCGACTACCAAGCCAAGCTCGCACGTTTTCTCGAAAATCATGACGAGCCTCGAGCAGCGGCAACCTTCGCTTCCGGAATGCACGAGGCTGCCGCTGTCATCACTTACCTTTCGCCTGGTCTGCGCTTCTTTCACCAAGGCCAATTCGAAAGCCGCAAGAAACGCATCTCGCCCCATCTGGTGCGCGCGCCGTCGGAACCGATCGATGCTGCGCTGCGGGCTTTTTATGCCCGTCTGTTGGCCGTGCTTAAGCAGTCCATCTTTCGCAAGGGTGTCTGGCGCCTGCTCGAATGCGTTCCCGCCTGGGACGGCAACTGGAGCTGGGATTGTTTTATCGCCGCGTTATGGGAGGACGAAGAAGGGCAGCAACGGCTTGTCGCCGTCAACTACGCGGACAATCAAAGTCAGTGCAACGTCCGTCTCCCGGTCCAGGAGCCGCAGGGGCAAGCGCTCAAGTTCAAAGATTTGTTCGGTCCGGCGATTTACGTACGCGATGAGAATGAGCTTGCCTCGCGCGGGCTCTATTTGGATATGGCGCCGTGGGCTTTCCACGTTTTCGAGATCACGCACGAGAAATGACGTATGCGCGGATTCCGCGATCGCATGATCTCACGGACCAGCGTCAAAGATACAATCCAAACACAGGCGAGCCATCGCCTTAAACCCACAAACGGCGCGTCGACGCTGGCCCTGCTTTTGACGGCTGCCGTCGCGCTCGGCGGCTGTGCCGAGTTCGCGCGCGACGTACAAAGCCTCTTGATACCGACGTTTCACCGTTCCGAAATCATTGGCTTCGTGGCCGGCGTCGGTACGACGTTTGCCGCCGTGCCGGATCTGGTCGCGATGGTACGGCATCGGTCGACTGCGGGTATCAATCCGCGGATGGCGGCGATTATGGGCACATTTCAGATTGTCTGGGTTTATTATGGTTTATTGATCGTATCGCGCCCGGTCGTCCTCTGGAATCTCATCGCCGTGTTGATCAATTTCGCGAGTGTCGGCGCATATGGTTATTTCCTTCGAAGAGAAAGAAGCCGAAAGCGCTGTCTGAACGATTGAAGGCGGCGACTGCGTGCTTCTGGAGTTGTTCGATTTGATCGAACCCGGTGTGAAAACCCAAACTGGGCTCCGGGGCATGGATTCGAGCCGCGGACCGGTCGGTTAACAGACTTATCGCGGTGCAGATCAAACCCGCACCAGCACTGATAGCCAGCTCGCCTATTTTTTGTAGTAGGTTTAAACCTAAAGTATAAGCAGCGAGTTGTGATGGGTAGTGAAATGGCCCTCACTACTCCTAGTTTTGTCTCTAATTCATCTCGGTTTGTGGACTAATCTAGATGAATGAGAACCTCTTATACGTGCTACTTCTTTGATCAGGACGTCAGGCTCGCCGGCCAAGAATGCTTTCACGCTAATAGCGATGCGGACGCAATCGCTCGAGCGAAAGCACTCTTGTTTGAGCGCGAATCCTCGCAGTTTGAGCTCTGGGAAAGCATGCGCTACGTGCGTAGCGAGGCCGCCGAGAGCAAGGCGCCGGTAAATTCCGGCTCTTCGATTGGTGTCCGTGATCTCGCTGCGGCATTTGCTTAAAGCGTAGCCGGCGATGACGCGGTCCAAGAAGCAGAACGACCCAGCCGATCAAGCTGCGAGCTTTCGCGAACCAGTGATCGAGTATTTGCGCCAACGCCGTTTGCGGATTCTGCTCATTACATTGCCCCGCAACGCGGAGTTTGACCCGCCATCCTGGATAACAACGCCGCAACAGCTCATAGGCTGGCTCACGGGCCAACTAAGATCTCAATCGCTTTTGAACTACTTTGCGGACCTCGAAGAGGTCGCAATCCAAGCTGCCGATTTGGTGTTGTTGCGTCTCGCGCGGCAGTATCTTCAGGGCCTGAAAGCTCTAAACGTTCGACTATGACAAATGCCGCACTCACGCGCAGAGTGAAATTACATCGGCGCGTCGATCGCGCTACGGCGTGAAAGCGCTTGCTCAGCCTGCTGCCGGAACAACAAAGAGTCGTGCCGCGCCAGTGTGGGGAACCGATTTGCGCAGGCAAAATTGATAATGAGGTCACCATCCCATCGCGTCCACAGGCGTTGCATCATGAGACCCCAACTCGCTCTTCTTTTCGTATATGTCCTGCTGATTGCCGGCTGCGAGAATTTTCCAGCGCATGGGCCGGTGATCAACAGCGGCAGCTACGACTGGACTGACCAGGTTCGCGATGCTCGCGGCTTTCCCCTGCCGGGATGGGGGACAGCGATATTCTCGTCCGGTGGCGGCTCGCGTTAGATGCCAAAGGCAGACGGCCGCAACACCTTCAACCTTCCGTCACGTCCCGGCGTCGCCTCGTCTTCGTCGGCAGCATCTAACGTGGCCGTTGCGACAGAGCGGGACGTCGTCGAGTTGAGTGGCTTTGTCGATTCTCAGGCTACCATCGATCGGGCAACGACGATTGCTGCGAAGATGCCGGGTGTCAGATCGGTGCGAAACGATCTTTGGAGCCTACGATAGGCTAGCGCCCGTTCGATCCTGTTGCGCATGGTGGCGGATTTGCGAGGCGCGGCTGAGGGCATCGATTGCTTCGCCAATCGTCTTGGCAAAGCCGCTCGCTTCGGGCGGCTCTCGAAACGGATTCAACACCCACTGAACTTGCTCGCCTCTGCGTTCGATCGCGAAAGCCAATTCGAAATTGCAGAGTGCGTCTAATAGACGAACCTTCGATATCCACGATAGGTCTGGCTCACTGGCTTTTGCCACGAGCGGGCGTAGCACCTCGGCTGCCGTTCGGCCCTTGATCTCCTGATTGCCGACCAAGGCCCAAAACTTTTCATCGAACATGCCGGCGAAATACCAGTCCGTCATACGAGGCGTTCCCTGACGACTTCACGCGCGGGCTTATCCTTGCGCAAGCTTTGATATGTCACCTGCCGCAGGACGCCGTCGGCCGTCCACGTGAGATATTGAAGCACGGCCACGAGTTCGGTTTCACCCAATGACCTTTCGCTAACACCTCGTACCCTAGCAGCAACGTCCCGAGGTGCGGTCGTGACCCTTCTGGGTCCGTAGAACCGATGCGCCGCTCTCGATCCCTGCGATCAGGGAGAGCGCCGAGGATATTCGGCTGCTGCTGCTGACCAGGCGATCGTGGAAAAAAAGTCTGACGTTTTTCCCAGTGGACGAGCCACGCTTTGGCGGGCTTTTCTTTTGCTGCGAACGCCAAAGATCTTTGCTGTAAAGCCGACGAGTAAACTGTATCAGCCTTCGCGGTGAACGAGGCGTAATCCTTGCCACAGTTCAAATGCTGGCGACTTATGTATCACTGACAGCGCTTTCGCTGTGGAGATGGCTTCGGCGTCTTCGCTGACACCGATATCCTGAAACCAGGAAATCTTGTGATCCTGGTCAAAGAAGTAGCATCTGTACGCGGCGGGGGTCATTCATCGAGACTACGCCACCGGCCAAACTGAATGAGACCTTACCCTTCGAGTGTTGGCAGATTGTTCTCACACGATTCCGTATGAGTATTTAGTATGAGAAACACATACGGTAGTATTAGGTAATACGTTCGAGTGCGCGAAGAGCTATTCAGGTTGTTTACCGGGTTCGGTCCTCTTTCAGAGATAAGGCGCACCGCTGCGCTTTTTGGAGGGAACGAGTGAACGATTTGCAAGATAGTCAGCGCATGATGCGGGAAATGGCGCAGCAAATACGCGATCTTATTGGCGGAAGGTCAGTGCGGATAACCCAGCGCATGCTCGAACTGCCAAGCCAGCTAGAGCAAGAAGCGGACGTGCTTGAGACGGAAATAAGAGCTTCGTTTACGAAGAGTGCGGCTGATGAGGTGGCATAACGGCCGGTACCGCCGTTGCCGAAGTGGGGCGCGAATTGTAGCGCCCCAACGTCAGGCCTAACTCCGACATCATCCCAGTGCACGCACCAGCCCCGCTCAGCGGGGCTTTTCATTGGAGCCGCGCGCCATAAAAGACGCAACCGATATCGAGCATAACTGTGTTATCCGCGCACGAGCCCCCAACAACGACCTAAGCGGGCCGTTCCACGCCTCGCATTGCTACACCGTGACGGAGGCGTTTCCTTAGAAGTCATCTCCAGTGACCTGGATCACATCATCCGCCTCTAAACGCCGATAGGATTAATCTACTTCCGTCGTATCGATGCTTCCCGCCGGATCGTCAACAACAACTTAGCCCCACTGTCATTGGCCATGATCTTGCAGAGATACTGGTGTCGATGAGCAGTCAGAATCACGAGTATCACCTGAATGAACAACCCCTTCTCGTGCTTTCTCTTCGATGCGGACGGCAAGATTGCTGGCCGGCGTGACTTCCTTGCCAATGGCGATCGGGAAGCCGTCGTCAAGGCAAGGGCACTCTTATTGGAGCACGCGCGAGAAAAGTTTGAACTTTGGAGCGGAATGCTCCTCGTTTACACGGAAAGCGCTGAGAGCGCTGAAGTCCTGATCGCAGCCGCCTAGGAATAGCTATCTCGACGGGTACGCGGCGCGAAGGTCTGACTTTTCCCCGTGCATTGGCCCCCGCTACGGCGGGGCTTTTCGTCTCGTTCCCGCCCGTCCTACCTTGGCTCGGACTGGTTTTGCATTTCGCATCTGCCTGACAAGGCGTTTCGTTGCCCCAGATGTTTGCCCCCGACCAGAAACGCTCAAGGGGCTAGGGGCCTGAAAGCCACCTAACCCCTTGATTTAAACTGGCTCCGGGGCGCGGATTCGAACCGCGGACCGATCGGTTAACAGCCGATTGCTCTACCGCTGAGCTACCCCGGAATAACGGCGCCGGCCCTGATGGGCCGGTCCTCCGTGCGGACGCGTTCCATACGTCGATTTGCGTCCTTTTTCAACGGTTTTGCCGAGCTATAGCCGAAATAGCGCGGCCTCGGTAAAGCCGCTATGAGAGGCGGTCGAGACGCCGAGAGGGGGAGAGTGGGGTGCGCGAGGGCGATTTCGCCGCGCTGGATGAGCAGCGTTTCGCGGCGTTCCATTGGCGCACGACGCTTGTCACCGGCCTCGGCGTTTTTTGCGACGGCTACGACCTGTCGTCGGTCGGCATCGTCCTGCCGCTGATCCTCAAGAGCTTCGGCGACGCCCAACTGAGCAGCATCGAGAGCGCCTCGCTGGCGGCGTCGGCGCTGCTCGGCTCGGTCGTCGGTGCGTTGGCTTTCGGTGCGCTGGCCCAAGGCGGGCGCAAGCGGTTCTATGGCCTCGACGTGCTCATTCTCGGCGTCACCGCGATTGCGCAAGCCTTTGCGCCCGATGTCGCGTGGCTGATCGCCATTCGCTTTCTTCTCGGCATCGGCGTCGGCGCCGATTACGTGCTGTCGCCGACGATCATGGCCGAGCACGCCAATCGCAACGATCGCGGCCGTGCGCTTGGACTGGGCTTCGGAACGATGTGGCCGGTCGGCGCGCTGGCGGCGGCGCTGTTCACCCTGGTGCTCGATGGGCTCGGCCTCGATGGCGATCTCGAATGGCGTCTCGTTCTTGCTGCCGGCGCAGTGCCGGC
This sequence comes from uncultured Alphaproteobacteria bacterium, assembly GCA_963740675.1. GTDB lineage: Bacteria > Pseudomonadota > Alphaproteobacteria > ATCC43930 > CGMCC-115725 > CAIKMD01. The sequence goes on along the minus strand of CAVUFS010000012.1, from coordinate 860 downwards.
GTTCGCCGTGCTCTATTTCCGCCGCCGCATGCCCGAGACCGCGCGCTATCTCGCCCGGCTTGCCGGCGACGGTGCCGCGGCGGCGCGCGTCATCGAGGATATCAGCGGCAAAGCCGGCGTCGCGCCGGCGGCGGACGAACGGCGCCTTGGCGAAGTGTTCGCCCAGCACGGCCACGCTATCTTTTCGGCGGCGCTGCTATGGATGATCTACGACCTCGTCGTTTATGCGGCCATCCTCTTTGGCCCGTCGCTGATCGCGAGCAGCATGGGGCTCGGGCCGGTGAGCTTCTCGCTGCTCATCCAGATCGTCTTCGTGCTGCCGGCCTCGGTGTTGCTGTCGATCTTCGTGATCGATCGGATCGGACGCAAGCCGCTGCAGGTCTGGGGATTTCTCATCGGCTCGGTGCTGGTCGGCATTTTCGCACTGATGCAGAACCAATTGATGACGATGCCGGTCATCGCCTTCATCGTCTTCGGCCTCTTCAATGTCGCCGAGACCGGGCCGGGCCTTGTCTCGGGCGCGGGCGTGCTCGGCGTCGAATTGGCGCCGACGCGGATCCGCAGCCTCGTGCAGGGCATCACGGTTGCCGGCGGCCGCATCGGCGCGGCGATCAGCGCGTTCTTCTTTCCGTTGCTGTTTGCCGGTATCGGCCAGGCCGGGGCCTATTGGGTGATCGCGGTGCTTGGCCTCGCGGGCGCGGTGCTGACGCAATATCTCGTCCCCGAGACAGGGCGCCTGTCGCTCGAGACCATCACCGAAGCCCGGGCGCCCGCGCCGTGACGGCGCGGGGCTGGCCAACCCTGCAAAGGGAGAAAAAGCGCCGTCGAAGGGACCGTTCCTTGCGGCCGGTCAAAAAGTG
>CAVUFS010000011.1:0-215155 GCA_963740675.1 uncultured Alphaproteobacteria bacterium | reverse complement strand
CGGCATGGCCCCGCTGCGAGACAGACCAGAAGCATTGATTGCAGGAGATGGCAGCTTCGAGGAAACCCTGGTCAAGTAAGGTTCCTCGTAGGTTCAAGATTGATCCCCATAGAGTTGCCTATGCAGTCAGCACGTTGGTCGGACCGCTTCCAACGTTCACGTTACCGTCCGATGTGGCAAGGAAAAATTCCAGCGTACATCGGTTCGTCCTGGGGGACGTATAGAGAAGTTGCAGATTGTCGCGTTGAAGCGCCAGACGGACGTTGGTGGGTGGCGGCGAGAGATGTGGGTGACGACCTGACGTATGCACTTCAGAGTCAGACCGAAGCAGAGCGTAAGCGCTGACCCCAGAGCTTGCGCCATTCCGCGACTCGTCTCCGATGGGTGAGTCCGGTCCTGGCACCGAACCGACATGCACTTATCTCAGCGCCACGTCCGATAATCGGCGCAAACCAGACTTAGTTTCTTTGCGCCGTCACGACCGACTCTGACCCAAAGCGGACCTAGGGGACCGAGCGCGATTACGTAGACCAGAGATGTTTGAATTGAGTAGCGACGATCGTATCGTACGGCACGGGCGCAGAGATAAGACCGGCTTCAAGCATCACTCGGTTGGCGCCCGCGATCGCCTCCGCGGAGATCGTCGGGTTGTAGAATGGGGTGTCGCGGCGGATGAGTTCGGCGATAAGTTCAGCCTCTTCGGCCGGGAACCACCGCCGCCCTACCTGCGTCGCCAACGTGGGATCGGATTTAAGTGCGCGTTGCGTGCTGACGACGGCTCGGATGGCTGCTGCCCCAGCCCCGGGATTTTGTTCGATCAGCCGTTTCGAGGTGATGAGCGTAGGAAATGTATAGTGGCGGGCGGCTTCCGGTCCGTCCCCACGGCGCATATCGGCCAAAACCGTGGCGACTCCTTCGCGCACCCCTAACTCCATGCGCATCGCGTTTCCCCAATAGGCGTCCGCAACGCCCGATCGGATCGCTTCGATACCCACCCGTGCGCGGCTGGCATTGAGGTCGTGGGGCGGATCGCCGACAATCTGAACATTGTCTCGATCGAGATCGAGCCCCGCGTCGATCAGCAGACGTCTCAGAGTAATGGTCGGCCGCGGCGATGCGCTTATGCGCAGTCCCTTTAGGACGCTCAAATTCCCTTGGCGAGCCTTGAGGCCGGCCTTTATGCCGAGGAACCAATAGTTATGCTGAGATAGCGCGCACAGCAGCGTCAGGCTGTCCGAACGCGCCAACGTGTCGAACGCAGTAGACCCTAAGAAATCCACCTGACCGTCATGCAGGCTCTGAGGGAGGCTCGCGAGGTTCTCGGGAGGACGCACGAATTCGGCATCAAGCCCCTCGGCCCGGAAAAATCCGAGCTCGACCGCGGCCATCGCTACGAAGTAGGAAGGCGAGACTACGTCAGCGACAGTAACCTTCATGGCGTTCTCCGATCGTTGGTCTATACATTCGCAAGCTACGTCGATCTCCGCAGTCGTGCTGGCAGAGGGTGCGTGCGCTAAGCCGTCGGCAAATGCCGGGAGATATTAACCTCTTTACGCGTAATGAATTCAAGCAAAGCGGGCTTGCCGCCCAGTGTCTGTCCGATGCCGCGGCGGATCGCTGGTATGATATCCGCAGCTTCCGTAACGCGCTCGCCATATCCGCCAAGTGCACGCGCGAAATCGGCATAGTTTCCCGAGATATCGGTCGAGCAATATTTCGCCGTTGAAACCGGCATGACGCCGAGCTCACACGCCATAGAAAAATTATTGAACAAGATCGACAAAATCGGAATGTTGTTGCGAGCGGCAGTCTCAAAATCCATTCCGGTAAATCCGATCGCTGCATCACCCCAGACATTGATGCAGAGCTTATCAGGTTGAGCCAATTTCGCGCCCATCGCGAGACCTAGGCCATAGCCAAGTTGCGTTGTCTTTCCCCAACCAATGTATGAATTCGGAGTACGGGAAATCCAAAACGGAGACAACTGGTCGCGCGGGCTGCCGGCATCATGCGTAATGATCGTATTATCGACGTCCACCGTATGCATCAGATCCCAGATGACGCGATATGGCGTAAGGGGGGCTGCGTTGTCCTGAAGCTGCGGCAGCCACTCGGCGAGCCATTTCTTGCGAATACCGGCGATCTCGTCCGCAACGGCATTGCCATCGCGTTCAGCCGTAAATGATTTGATCTGATCGAGAAGAGTATCGAGAATGAGCGATGCATCGCCGATCAATGCAAGATTGCAAGCCAGATCCTTGTTAAAGTGATCAGGATCGAGAGTGGCGTGGATTATCACCTTGTTCTTCGGCATCGGTACGCCGAAACTCGTCTCGGTGAAGCTGCACCCGATGCCAAAAATTACATCGGCAGTATCGAGAAAGTGCCGAACCGTTTTGGGCACTGCCACGCCGCCTGAGCCAAGCGCAAGCCGGTGATCTTCGGGGAACGCACTTTTGCCCTCGAGACTGGTAACAACTGGGGCGCCCAGGTACTCAGCGAAGGCCTTGAGTTGCGACCACGCGCGAGCCCAATGCACCCCTTGTCCGGCATAGATTACGGGGCGGCTCGCCTGCGTAAGAGCGCGGGCCACTTCCCGTACGACAGCCGGGTCCGGCGCCGGCCGAGCCGATGCGACCGGCTCGTAGACCAGCGGCCCTGGGATGTCTTCGTTCCAGAGGTCGCCCGGTATCTCGACGAGAACGGGACCGCCGCGTCCGTTTCTCAATCGTGAGAACGCCCGCCGCATAACGTTCGAGACTTCGGCCGCGGAAGAAAGTGACTCGGCGGATTTCGTGATCCCCCTCATTTGAACGGCAGCATGATAGTTGGGATTCAGTTGTGCCGTTCGGCGTGGATAGCCTCCAGGGATTACCAGGATAGGAACAAATTCTCCGTAGGCTTGAGCAATCCCGCCATAGGCGTTTTCCGTCCCAGGCCCATGCTGCATGCAAAAAACGCCGATTTTTCGGGCCTGAGTGACGCGCGAGATCGCGTCGGCCATATGAAGTCCTATGCGCTCTTGGCGCACAATGATTGGGCGAATATTGAGCGCCGCTGCGGACTCTGTCGAGATGATTCACAGGATACGCGGTTAGCACTTCCACGCCTTCGCGCTTCAATATCTCAGCTATGCCGTCGACGACTTTCATCGCAACTCTCCGCATCGGGCCAGTTTTAGCTACGGATTGCGCGCGGGAAGTGTCAAAGAGATTTCCTGTCCCTGGTCAGAAAATTCACGCATATAGATTTATCGCGGGCGTCCTTGACCCCCAAACGCGAACTAAGATAGCGTTTCAGCAGCATAATTCTTGACGAAGCAGGGGAGCGGCAACTCATGAATCGATTTGTTAGTCCCGATACAGTCGCGTCGCCGTCTGGATACAGCCATGCTGCTGAGATCGGCCCCAATTCCCGCGTCGTACATCTTGCCGGTCAATTAGGCGTCACGCGTGACGGCGCGCTTGGCAAGGACATCCGAGAACAAACAGAAATCGCGTGGACGAATATTCGAAATGTTCTTGCAGCCGTCGGGATGGAAATCACCGATATCGTCAAAATGAACCACTACTTGCTGCGCAAAGATGACATTGCTCCCTATCGGGATGTGCGCGGAAAGTTCTTGGGTGATCACAGGCCCGCGGGCACGCTTCTTATTATTGCGGCTTTGGGACGTGAAGGAGCGCTCGTCGAGGTAGAGGTGATTGCAGCAAAGAGTGTGTGATAGGGAGACGGTTTTGTGTTCGACTTTCGTGAGTAAGGCCAATCTTCTTGTTTGCTGAGGCTGACTACAAGCGAAGAGGAAACGCCATGAACGGCCCTGAACATGCGACATACCCAGACGTCACAGGTTTGATAACCGGCGACCGTATTCATGGGCGACTGTATTACGATCAAGCTATCTTTGACGAAGAACTCCAGAAGGTCTGGAGCAGGGTTTGGCTCTACATCGGTCACGAAAGCGAGATCCCAAATCGCGGTGATTACGTCTGTCGGCAGGTCGGCCAGCAACCTGTCCTCATGGTGCGAGGGTCTGATGATAAGCTTCGTGTTTTCTATAACCGCTGCCGCCACCGCGCGAACCTTATTAGCAGCCACGATAAAGACCACACCACGGAATTTATTTGTCCCTATCACGGCTGGACCTACTCGCTTGACGGCGCGTTAGTCGCGCCGAGCTTCGGCAAGGCCTACGGCTCTGCACTGCGAAATGAAGACCTCGGGCTAACGCCTGTTGAAGGGCTTGCGTCGTATCGTGGGCTCATTTTTGTCCGATTCACGACCCAAGGCATTAGTCTCGACGAGCACTTAGGCAAGGCGAAAGAACTCCTCGACTTCGTGATCGACCGTTCGCCTGAAGGCGAAGTAGTGCTCACTGCAGGTCAGCAATCTGCTCATTATCAAGGCAACTGGAAAATGTTGCCTGAGAACTCGATTGAAAATTATCACGGACCATTTGTCCATAACGTCGCGTTTGGCCTTTCGGATCGACGCGCTGGGCGCGTTCGCTCGCCTGTGAGTTAGCGGCTTCCAGATCAAGAAGATGAAACCCTCTACTTGGGGGGTGGACACATGGCGGAATTTCTTCCTCGGCAAGCCAATCCAACTCGAAAAGCCGCCACGCCAGCGCGGAAAAAGTACGTTGAGGCAATGAAGCGAGCGCATGGAGAGGACAGAGCGCGAGAGCTCACGGAAAGCCTCCCGGCGTTCTTCTTCGTCTTCCCGAATCTAATGTTTATTCAGACACACTTCCGGCGGCTTGAACCGGTCAGCGTCGATCGTACGAACGTGTATTATCACCCAGTGCTGCTCAAGGGGGTCGCAGACGAGATCAACCACGAGATTTGCGATTCCACGAGACGTCGTTCGGCCCTGCAGGTTTTGTCACACCGGATGACATTCAAATCCTCGAATACAACCAAAGGGCGCTCCACGCTCAGGGAAATGAATGGCTCTATTTGGCGAGAGGCATCGAAAGGGAGACGCGACTGGCGGACGGTGGATCGACCGCGCAGTTCATGGATGAAAACCAGCTGCGAGGTATGTGGCGCCACTATGCTGAACTCATGAGCGCCGAATGAACCTCCGCCGCGTCGAAGAATTTCTTTTTCACGAAGCCAGTCTCATGGACGAGCATCGATATAGCGAGTGGTTAGCTCTTTGGGATGATGACGGTGTCTACTGGGTGCCGACATCATACGCAGCGACAGATCCCAATAAAGAGGTTTCGATTATTTATGATGATCGCTCAAAGATTGCGGATCGCGTTGAGTACCTTGAGAGCGGCACCATTCGGGGCGAAAAAGCTAGGCCTTTCCTGCGGCGCGTTGTCGGTAACATCCAAGTTATTCACGGCACGCAGGAAGTCGCTGAAGTGGAGTTGAATTTCGTCCTCATCGAAGCGCGAGATGACCGCCAGTTCTTTTGGGCCGGTAGGTCATTTCATCGCCTCCGGGATGCAGGCACTGGTATAAAAATTGCGTCCAAAAAAGTGCTGCTGACGAACTGTAAGCAGCCGATGTCCACGCTGCAATTTTTGATCTGATTTGTTCAACCGGGAGGGAGAGATGGTGCAGAAATTAAGTCGACGTACCGTAATGCGCCTCGCCGGAGCCGCGGCTGCAGCCTCGGTCTTCAGTATTCGCCGCGCGCGAGCCGCCGACAAAGCAACGGTGTTGCTTGATTGGAAGGTAACTGGTCAGCATGCGCCGTTCTTTGTGGGACTGGGCGAAGGAATTTTTCTGAAGCACGGTATCGATCTCACGATCCAGCCTGGTAGCGGCAGCCGCAACACGATTTTGGCCGTGGCAGCCAATAATGTGACCTTTGGATCGGCAGATGCATCTGCCTTGCCCGCTGCCATCCTGCAGGGCGCCGACGTGAAGATGTTTTGTGTCTATATGGCGACCACGCCGTTTGGCATCATGTTCACCGCTGAATCCGGAATTAAAGTGCCCAAAGATCTTGAAGGGAAAATCTACGGGGATTTCCCGGGTAGTGCGACGTATGCCCTATTCCCGGCATTTGCCAAGCATACGAAGATCGAGGTGTCGAAGGTCCAGGTGGTTAACATCAACCCTGCGAACTCAGGCGTCAGCGCTCACGGGCGGGCAAATCAATGCAACCTATACGTCGCTGAACGACAGTTACATTGCGCTGTCGCATCGGGGCGTAAACTTGGGCAATTTTTCCTTTGCCGACGTGGGCCTGAATTTATTGTCCCAAGGTTTGATGGCAAGTGCCCAGACGCTGGCTAATAAGGATCAGCGAGCCGCTTTGCGGCGGCTTTCAACGAATCCGTGGCTGCCGCCAAGGCCGACATCCCAAATGCAGCTGCCTTGACGAAGCGTCTGGCGCCTGAAGCGCCAGATCCTGAGGTAATGGTCGATATGATCAAGGACACCCTCGGAAAGCGCCTCACGAATCCGCGTAATGCGAATAAGCCGATGGGCTGGATGGCTGAGGCGGATTGGACGGATTTGGTCGATGTGCTTACGACTTACGGAGTTCTAAAAGAAAAGGTTGAGGCAAGTCGGCTTTATACAAACGACTTCCTCGTCGCCTGATGCTCGCCAAATGGAAGAAAGATGTGGTGTCGGCGTCAACATTGATCGGGTAAGCCAGCGGTTCGCCTCGCCAGAAGGTGAGTTCCTGGCCCTCGATCGCGTTTCTCTCGACATTGCGCCGGGAGAGTTTGTTTCGTTCCTCGGTCCGTCCGGATGCGGCAAGAGCACGCTCTTGCTGGCGATCGCGGGTCTTCAGCCGCATTCTCAGGGAACGATCTCGATCAGAGGACAGCCGGTCCATCGCCCATATACAGATATAGGCATCGTTTTTCAGGAACCATTCCTTATGGAATGGAGAACTGTGCTTCAGAATGTCCTTTTGCAGGCGGAACTGCGCGGCTTTGATAAGCGATCGTTTCAAGCGCGGGCCCAGTCGTTGATTGAGCGCGTCGGCCTCGGTCAATTCAAACATAGTCTTCCACATCAGCTTTCAGGTGGCATGCGCCAGCGAACCGCTATCTGTAGGGCGCTCCTTCATGATCCGCCCTTGCTGCTCATGGATGAGCCATTCGGAGCCCTGGACGCTTTGACAAGGGATGATCTGAATCTCGAACTACAAGACATCTGGATCAGATCACCGAAAACCGTGGTGTTTGTTACCCACAGCATTGCCGAGGCCGTGTTGCTGTCTGACCGGGTGGTGATCATGTCGCCCCGCCCTGGACGAGTAGCCGAAATACTGAAAATCGACCTGCCGAGACCAAGGAACTTGGACTTACGCGAGACCGCGGAATTTGGTGCCTATGCGCGTCACATAAGAAGTATCTTTACCGCCCTCGGAATTCTTCGTCAGCCAGAACCTGTGGCGTGACGATGTTAAAAAATCCGCGCATCAGGCTCGTTGCTATGAACCTCCTACCAGTCGTTGCATTTTTCATATTTTTGGCGATCTGGGAAGGTTTGGTTGTCGTGCTTCATGTTCGCCCGTTTGTTCTGCCTCGTCCATCCCAAGTGGCTTATGCGCTTGTCACAGACGCGAATTTGCTGATCCCGGCGGCGATCGCTACCAGCGTTGAAATCATCCTAGGCTTTCTGCTCGCGATCGCGGTAGCAGTGCCACTCGCAGTGATTTTGTCCTCATTAGGATGGGTTGAAGCGACCTTCTTTCCTCTCATCGTATCGGCGCAGCTCGTCCCGAAAGTGGCACTTGCGCCTCTTTTGATGGTGTGGCTGGGGCTTGGCATCCTCACGAAGGTAACAGTGGCTTTCTTGCTGTCGTTCTTTCCCATCCTCATAGATACAATGATCGGCCTCAAGTCAGTCGAAATGGGGAAGATCTATCTCGCGCGGTCGACGGGTACGAGTGCGCTTAAGCTGTTTTTCAAAATCCGATTGCCGAGTGCTCTGCCCAATCTATTCGGCGGATTGAAGGTTGCATCAACCCTCGCCGTTGTTGGCGCCATTGTCGGGGAGTTTATCGGGGCGAATGCGGGGATCGGGAATGTCCTCCTGATTGCCAATAGCAACTATGACACCGTGATGGCATTCGCTGCTATCACCTATCTGACGCTCATTGGCATTATTCTGTTTGCGGCCGTTGCGGCTCTGGAGCGTGTCCTTATCCCTTGGCACATCTCGCACCGCGTTTTGTTGGATAGCTGAACGTCGCACATAGTCAGGTGTTTGAATTAGTAACGACGCTTAGGCCGTTAGGTGGGCGCGATCGGCCATCCAGTAAGGCCAAAAGATACCTAGGTCGCCGATCAAAATTCCATATTCATAGAAAAAAGATACACATATAGAGATAAAATTGACCGCCGGCACCCGATAGCTCAACGTATTGAGCTACTCTCGGGAGTGAAGGCGACAAACAAATGGTATCGACCTCAGCACACCCCGACTTTGTCTCCGTAAGAGGCGTACGCACCGAAGTCCGAAGAGAAGGACACGGTCGTGCGCTGGTCTTTTTGCACCCAGGCATCGGGTTATTCGGGTCGAATCAATTTCTGGCGAGACTTGCCGAGCAGTTTCAGGTTTTCGCGCCGTCGCATCCGGGCTTCGGCCAAAGCGATCTGCCAGACACGATCACCACCGTGGACGATTTCGCCTATTTTTATCTCGATCTCTTTGACCAGCTCAATATTCGCAACGCGGTTGTCGTTGGAAGTTCCCTCGGCGGTTGGCTTGGCGCCAGCATCGCTGTGAAATCTCTGGAGCGGATTGGATGTCTCGTGCTTATCGATGCGCTGGGCATCAAGATCAACGGCCGCGAGGAGCGAGATATTGCCGATATCTATGGACTGGCCAAAGCTGACCTAGATCGACGGTTCTATTTTGATATTTCCAAGAAGGTCGATTTAGCCGCGCTCAGTGACGAAGACCTTCGAATTGTAGCGAAGAACCGCGAGTCAGAGGCGCTCGTGGGCTGGGCCCCTTACATGCACGATCCTAAGCTCTTGTCGCGCCTTCACCGAATTTGGAAGCCGACACTCGTGCTGTGGGGAAAGAACGACGGAATCGTGTCGATGGAATATGGTAGGGCGCTTGCGGCAGCCATCGGCAATGCATCTTTCTCAGTCGTGGGGGATGCTGGTCATTACGCCTATATCGAGCAGCCGGACAGATGTGCCGATCGCATTGTCGAGTTTGCCAATAACAAACCGCCGTCCACGGCTATCGCATAAAGCGAAGAGGAAGTCCTATGCGGGTGTTTCATTTTTCGGAGCAGCCCTATCCAGACGCCTGGCAGGAAAACACGGATTTGCTTCGTGTCACATTGCCGAATAGGTTATGCGATCCGCGCGTCGCGGCCGATCTGTATCATCGCTATGAAGACGAGTGGATGCTCGCTGATGAACTCGGCTTCGACATCATGGTCAACGAGCACCATAGCACTGCGACATGTCTTTCGGCCTCATGCAATCTCACGCTGGCCATTTTGGGCCGCATCACCAAGCGTGCAAAATTGCTAGCGCTAGGCGTCCCCCTCGCAAATCGAACCGATCCACTACGGGTCGCTGAAGAACTCTCGATGATCGACGTCATATCGCGCGGCCGTCTCATTATGGGCTTTGTGAAGGGGGTGCCCGTCGAGGTGTATATCGCGAATTCCAATCCCGTTCGCATGATGGATCGGCTTTGGGAGGCGCATGACTTCATCATTAAAGCGATGACTGATCAAATGGGTCCATTCAACTGGGAGGGGCAATACTTTCACTATCGAAATGTGAATGTTTGGCCAAGGCCGTGGCAACAACCTCATCCCGAGGTTTGGATTACCGCGTCGAGCCTTAGTAGCGCGGGGCCCCTTGGCGAGCGAGGCGTCGTCCTGGCAACCTTTTTAACGGGATATCGCACGCAGGAGATGTTCCAACGATATCGTGATGGCTGGGCGAAGGTAAGGAGCGAATTGGTGCCTCTGGATCGGCTTGCCTACCTCGCGCTAGGAGCAATCGCGTCGACGGAGCAAGAGGCGATGCGTCGAGCTGCGGAAGTGGCGCGTTATATCTCAACGACTGGACTTATTTCCGAGCCATTCAGAAATCCACCTGGATACGCGACGATCGAAGACAACGCGAGGATGTTAAAGCAGACCGCAAGAGTGCCAAGACTTGTTCCAACCCGGGATGGCCGTATGGTCAACGTGATGAGCCAACCATCGGTGCAGGATCTTATCGATGGTGGTCTAATGTTTGCGGGAACGCCCGACCAAGTGTTCAAGCAGATTATCGATTTTGAGCAGGCAGCAGGGGGCTTCGGAAATCTGCTCCTGATGCTTCAGGGTGGTGGCTTGAATCACACTGCGACAGTCGATTCGTTGTCGCTGTTCGGCAAAGAAGTGTTGCCGCGTCTCAAGGCATATTCGGGCACAATCCATTGAGAAAAATCTGAGGCGACCGTTAGCTGCTGCTTATGGTCGGGAGACCGGTTTGGAAACAGGCTTCGATGGCGAAGTCGCTGTACGCTTCTTTAGTAGCGTAGCCACACGTCGCAATTCTGTGCGCATTTGCTTCGCGATCTTCTCGCGGTTTTTTGTAAGCCGGTCGGCGGGGCCCCCGACTCCCAATATAAGCGCTCTATTGTGAGCGGCGGTTGGCACTAACATTGATAGCATTGCACCACCAAAGAATGCGTTTCGGCTCACATAGTCATTATACGTCGTGAAGACATTGTCTCGATTAGCAAGGCTTTCGAGGCGATCGACGAGCTGTCTTTCCGAAAACTCCGATGCTCGCAGCGCACCGGTTGCTATCGTTCGCCGATAAATCTTTAGCGCCGTAGCGCGGTCCATTCGGCTCATAAACAACCAGCCCATTCCGCTCTGGATCGCTAACCGCCTGGTGCCAACAGGGCTGTAAAGTTGGATAGGATGCGTAGACCGCAACACCTTCACATACTCGATGTAGAGGTCGTTCGGTGTTCCGACGACGATCAATTCGCCAGTCGATTGTTGTAAGGCACCCATGACGTCCATCAAAATTCCTTCCTCGATCGCAGCTGAGGCCAAGCGCGTGCCGAGGTCGGGCAACTTGTCTGTCGGGTAATAATAATGAGAGTTTCTATCGAAGCTGAGATAGCCGGAGCTGACTAGGCTTTTGAGCAATGCCGCAGCACTCGACACGGGGTATCCGAGGCCTGTCGCGATATCTTTTAAGCGTAGGGGCTGCCTCTGGCGACCAAACTCCTCGAGAATGCTGAGAACGCGCACTGCAGATTTGATGTCGTTCATGATGAAATCTCATTGGCCATCATCGGCAAAATGATATTTACAAAGCTCTACTGTATTTCTCCATCTAATTGGATAGCTGATGCGGGTCGATCGGAACAATGGGTTGGGGGGACGTGGATTCGAACCTAGACAACCTGACTAGAGTTTGTTGTCCCTGCGCCATACCCTTGATCGTGGCAACCGGATCGGCGTCCGGTATGGGGCTGCCGGTCAGACGCGATACAAAGGAGAAGGGTTATGAAAGTCGGTTTTCACGGCAGTTATTGACAGATTAGTCCATAACCGCGAAAATCAACCTCATGGCACGCCCCCGGGAATTCGATCGTGAAGAGGCATTGGAACGCGCCACGAGCGTGTTCTGGGCCAAGGGCTATGCCTCCACGTCAACCGACGATCTGCTCACGGCAATGGGGATTGGGCGGCAGAGCCTGTACAACGCGTTTCGAGATAAGCGGGCGCTCTATCTGGAGGCGCTGGAGAGATATCAACGGACGACGACCGCGGGGCATCTCCAACGTCTCAACGGCGCTGCGTCTCCGATCGCCGGAATCCAGGCGCTGCTGTTGGGACTCATCAGCACAAATGACGAGATTCGCGCGCTTGGCTGCATGGGGGTCGGCGCCGTTTGCGAATTCGGCTCGACAGATCCCGAGATTGCCGCGCTTCGTGCCAAAGTCTCTCCCGTGCTCCGCCGCCGACTGACGGAACGCCTGAAAGAAGGCCAAGTGGTGGGGGAGATCGATCGATCGCTGGACTGCGCTGCGGCAGCTTCGTTCATTCAATTGACGATGCAAGGCATTCAGCTCGGGGCTCGTGGCGGCATCGACGCCACATCGCTGCGGGCTCAAGCACGATTTGTCATCGAACGCCTGAAATCTCGGTGAGCTTTTTTGAAAGACCGTCCACCTTTTTGCGCGAACTGTTATGGACTGATCGATCAATAATGGAGCGAGGAATGAGTGAAGATCGTAAACTGACCGGCAAAGTCGCGATGGTGTTCGGCGGGTCGCGCGGCATCGGCGCCGCCGCTGCCCGACGCCTGGCGAAAGAAGGCGCCAACATCGGTTTGACTTATGTGTCGGCGTCGAACAAAGCAGCCGAGACGGTACAAGCGATCGAAGATGAAGGCAGAACCGGTTTCGCGATCAGGGCAGACAGCGCAGACCCAACGGCGATCCGCGACGCCGTCACCCAGACGGTAGCCCAACTTGGTCGTCTCGACATTGTCGTCGTCAACGCGGGACTCCTGCGACGTGGCGATCTTCAAGCCGTCAGCTTGGAGGAACTCGACCTCATGCTGAATGTCAACGTGCGGGGCGTTTTCTTAGCGATACAGGCGGCAGCGGCGCGTCTCTCCGAGGGCGGCCGCGTGATCACCATTGGCAGCAACACCGCGGTTCGGAGCAGTTATCCCGGATCCAGTGTCTACGCGATGACCAAGGCTGCAGTGGCTGTCATGGTCAAGGGAATCGCAGTGGACCTCGCTCCACGTGGTATCACCGTAAACAACATCCAGCCGGGACCGACGCTCACCGACATGACGGCGGACTACATCGACAGCATAACGCCGGCGATCCCGCTGAACCGCGTCGCCGATCCCGACGAGATTGCCGGTCTCGTCGCCTACTTGGCGAGCGCAGAGTCCGGCTACATGACGGGCTCTAGCCTAACGATCGACGGTGGGATGGCCCTTTAGGCGCCGACGCGTTCCAGCGCGCTCTCCAGCGCCGAATCGATTGCCTTCGCGGCCCGATCCTTGTCCGGCATCGCACGGGAAATCAGCATCACGCACCCCGTCTACGAGCACTAAGGAGATAGACCATGCATAAGCCTTTTCTCGCATACGCCTTCGCCTTGGCGGTGCTCACCGTGGGCTCGGCATCTGCCGCAGCCGCCAACGATAAAGACCCGTTGAATGCCCAGACGTTGAGCACGATCGGGACGCGTTTCAGCGAACTCATAGAGTTGGCGAATCGGCACGATCTTAAAGCGTTACATGGAATGTTCTGGCAATCGCCGTCGGTCTTGTTGGTCGCCAAGAGCGCCATTCCATCCGAAGGCAACTGGGCGGGGTTTTGGGGCAACGACGCCGTGGATCAGAAGCTGCACGATATTGCAGCGTCTGGACCCGTCGTACTCACGCCCGACCTCTCGAAGCTCAAGGTCGTCGGATTGACCCATGACATGGCTGAATCCTATGCACCGATGAACATCACCGTGTCGTATGCAGGACAAGACGGTACGCCCAAACCATTTTTGATGATCATCAATTGGATAAAGGTCGCGAAAGACTGGAAGATAGCCTCAGAGATCATCTTGCCCGTGCCGCCGGCGCCAGCCGTTAAAGGCTAGCGAATGAATCCGTGCTTGGAACCCACCGGGCCGCAACCGCCAGCGCCTTATCGGATAGTTGCGCTTCGGCGGAGATCAGCCGACCTGAAGAGACACGCCATCCCGTTCCGTGAGAATAGACATGATTGTGTTGATCAACGTCTTTACCGTCGATCCCGCAAATCAGCAGCGGCTCGTCGATATCCTGACCAAGGCAACAGATGTTTCTGTACGGCAAGCGAAGGGCTTCATCTCCGCCACGCTTCACCGGAGCACCGACGGCACAAAAGTCACAATGTATGCGCAGTGGCAGAGCGTTGCTGAATATCAGGCAATGCGAGAGGATCCTGGTCCACGTCCTCTCTTCGAAGAGGCGCTCGCGATAGCCGAGTTTAAGCCAGGAGCGTATGAGGTGGTCCGAACGTTCGCGCCTGCCGATACATAGATCACCATTCGGTCAAAATTTGACGCTTGAGGAGCCGGCATTGCCAACTCATCATGGTTCAGCATCCCAGCTTACCAATCCCCGCCGTTTCGACGCGGCGTGCATTCGCATAGACCGAAGCGACCGCGCACGTTGCATAACGCTTACTACCACGCTCTTTGCGACGGTGTGTGTGATCAATGGGTGGAACCGTCCGCCTTGTCCGGATCGTTCGTGACCCTCGACGTGGCCCATGCGTGTTGCTGCTGGCAGGTCACAACAGGCGGCTCAGTGGTCGCCAATCGGATTTTCAGACACCCGCCGTCATTGTGGCTTGGCACGCGTATCTTTAAGGCTAACCAACTTCCGCTTTTGGCACTCGACTGACATTAGGGGAGGGGCAAGGTGCGTCCGCTTTACTCCCAAGAACCAGACATCGCCCTGCTGGCATTACGGCGTGTACGTCCTCATCTGGAGGAGGACGGCCAGCCTGCTTCGAGCGCGCCCCTTTGACTGTTTGAGATGCCTTCAGACGCGGCGCGAGGGGCCAGATCGTCTGGCGGGCGCGGGGCCCGTCGGCCGAGTTATTTCATCCAACGCGCTCTCTTGCGCCGCAGAACCACCTTTTGGCGCGGTGTCAAAGTTTTCCAAATCGGAGCTAAGTTATTGATGCCGGAGAACCAGTTTTCCGTTTTGGGGGCAATCAACCATATGAAATCACACGAAAAAGAGCGGATTTTGATTCCGCCATACGGAGGTTCGACCCCTCCCGCCCCAGCCAGCCCTTAGCGGATTTGTGATCCGCGGTTTTCCACTCGAACGCGCGCCGGTTTTCCATTTTTCTGTTCGCGTGGTGTTCAGCAATGTCGGCGCCGAAACTCCTCGACGAAATTACGGCGCATGGAGACGATATCAAAACTTCCTGCCGCCGCTAGAATTCGATCGCCGGCAATGGTTGGGCGAGCGTGCACCGAGGGTCGTCGACCGCTCGCACGTGCTCGATCTCGGCAATATCGAGCCCGGCAGGTGCCACAGTGTCAGCGATCGAGCAATACCGTCATGCCGGGCGAGAGCCCGGCCGGGTTGCCCTCCGGATCGAGGCGCAGGCGTAAAGTATTGCGGTCGTGATCGCCGATGGCCCGCTCCGCTTGCCAAGTCGCGAATGACCCGAGCGGCACCAGCTGGGTCACGAGTGCCGGTATCGGCTCGCCCGTGCCCGCCCGTTCGATGTCGACCTTCGATCCGACCGTGAGCCCTTGCAGCTGGTCTTCGCGCATGTTGAATGAGAGCCACTGCTCGCCGGTCGCTTCGATCACCAGCGCTGGCTCGCCGGGATGGATATTCTCACCGACCCCGCCGACAACGACGCTGACAGTGCCATCGACGGGCGCCCGGAGGATGGTCTTGTCGAGCCGCCGCTCGAGCACCGCGAGCGCGGCCGCAGCTGCCGTGACCTGCGCATCCGCGACAGCACGTTCTTCTTGCGTCGGTCCGGCGAGCGCGGCGTCATAATTGGCCTGCGCCTCCGCGATGTCGGCTTGTGCGCTTGTCGCGTCGTTCTTCGTCTGATCGAGCGACTGCTGCGTCGCAAAGTCGCTGCGCGCCAGGGTGGCTGTGCGGTTGAGCTGCTGTTGTGCGTAGCCCAGCCGCGATTTCGCTTTGGCAATCTCGGCCGACAGCGAGGCAATTTGCTCTGCGCGCACGCCCGCATAGACGTTGTCGCGATCGGCGGTCGCCGCTGCCAACGCCGCGCGCGCCTGTCCGACCGACGCAATCAGCTCGGTCGCCAACAGCTCTGCCACGACATCACCAGCGTGGACCGCATCGCCCTTGCGAACCTTGATCGTTGCAAACTGGCCGCCGACCTCGGGAGCGACGCGGACCTCGGTCGTGCGAACGACGCCGGCGATCGGTGGCGTCTGCTCCGGGCGCAACAGCCAATATCCGCCAGCGCAGACTAGGATAAAAGCCAAACCGAGCACGGTAATCTTTCGAAGGCTCCCTCTAGCCATCCACCTGCCTCCGCTTCACCAGAAAGGCGGACATCACGGCAAGACCGAAATAGATGACGACGAGGGCCCCGAGCCCGCGCCAGTCGCGGATCACCTCCCACAGGCTGGCGCCCAGCTGATTGATGCGGACGATGCCATCGATCGCGAAATCCGATGGGAAGATGTAGCCCACGGTCCGCACCGCCTCGGGGATCGCCTCGCGCGGCCAGGAGAAACCTGTCAGGAAAAACTGCGGCAGGCTGGTGCCGAGGAAGATCAGCGTCGGCGTCTCCGGGTACTTGAACCAGATGCCCACCGCCTGAGCCATAAAGCTCGTCGCTAGAACGAACAGCGAGGCGAGCGCGAACCATTGCAGCGGCTGGCCGAGCGTGGAAAAGCCGTAGAAGCGCGGCAGCAAGATGAGATAAAGCGCAAGCGCCGGCAGAATGATGGTCAGGTGCGCGACGCCGCGGCCGAGCACGTTCGCGAATGCGCTGCGGTCCGCCGGCGGAGGCGCCACCACCGTCAGCAGCGCCACGCCGGTCAGCAGCAGCTGTTGCAAAATCAGCACGAAGGCCGCCGGCACGACATAGCTGGCATAGCCGCCGACCGGGTTGAAGATCGGCTGCAGCAGAATGTCGGCCGGGCTCACCGATGCGAGTGTCGCCTTCACCAGGCTTCCGTCCGTGCGCGCGCCGCCGGCGGCGAGTTCCGACGACAGTGTATTGATCGCGACCGAGATGCCGTTGCCGATTGTTCTGAAGATGAAGAGGTAGGTGGCATCGGCGTAGATCGGAACGTGGACAGCGACACCCTTGAGCACG
This sequence comes from uncultured Alphaproteobacteria bacterium, assembly GCA_963740675.1. Taxonomy (GTDB): domain Bacteria; phylum Pseudomonadota; class Alphaproteobacteria; order ATCC43930; family CGMCC-115725; genus CAIKMD01. The sequence continues at coordinate 198,350 of CAVUFS010000011.1, read as the reverse complement.
TCGCGCTCGGTCCCGGGCGGAATGCCGACTACAGCGAAGGCCTGGCCGCGATCGATCGCTGCGCGCCCTTGTGCGAACGTGTCGGCGCGGATCGCCACGCTGACCGCGCCGCTCGCGTCCAGAGTCTCAACCATGCGTCTGCTCATCTCGCTGAGGTCGTTGTCGACAACGGCGATCGGGATCTTGCGCAGGATTTGGTTGAGATAGGGCTGCGGGTAATAGATTCCGTAAATCACCGGCGCGATCACAAACAAGGCGAAAGCGCCACGGAGCGCGAGCACGCGATGCCATTCGGCGGCGAAGGCTCCGCCGATACCGCGCGGCGGCGTTGCGGGAACCGGCATGGGAGTGGGTTCCCGCGAGAGAGGCTGTCTTGCGATCGAGCGCAGGCGTAGCATCGCGAAAACGGAATAAATTGCAGCAAGCGTTGCGAGCGCGGCGAAGGGACCGGCGGAATTGGCGAGCGGCAATCCACGCGCCGCCTGCCCGAGCAGCACCGCCATGTACCAGCGAAGCGGCAGGAGTGAGCCCCAGACCTGCGCGAACCCGTTCATCCCGAGCATCGGAAATCCCACGCCGACAAAGCCGAACGCCGGCGAGACGATGAGGCCGGTGAGACCGAGGCCAGTCGCGAGGTCACGCAGGAGAAGCTGGATCAGCGCGCCCACTGCCAGATAGGCAATGATGAGCAGTGAGGCCGCGGCCACGACCATCGGCACATCGCCCTTGAATGAAATCCCGAGCAATCCCTCCAAGAAGAGCGGCACCGATAACATGATCATGAAAAAGATACCGAACAGCGGCGCGAGCTTGCCTGCCAGCGCCACAATCGGGTTGCCGCCCGCACAGGCAAGCCAGGCGCGCATGCTGCGGCGACGGAACTCGGAACCCACCGCGTAGCCTCCCGCGAGCGCGATGACCACGTGAATCACCATCGGCAGGAGCGCGCGCAACAGAAACTGGGCGTAATTCCGTTGCGGATTGACCAGCACGATGGTCTCGGCGACGAGCGAGCCGATGCGGGATGCTTTTGGTGCTGTGAGCTCGGCTGCGCGCGTAGCGGCGGCGGTGAGGCTGTCGCCGAGACCAGATGCAGCTATACCCGCCGCAGTGAGGAACTGCTGATTATAGAGGGCGACCACTTGCGGACGCTGCCCGGCCTTGAGGTCGCGTTCGAAATCGGCCGGCACGTATACAGCGCCGATGGCTTCGCCGGAGCGGATCGCGCGTGTCGCCGACGCAAGATCGTCGACGCGCTCGACGATGCTGAGCCCAGGCGACGCTGCCACTTCCTCCGCGAAGGCCCGCGAGGTCTCCGACCGGTCGGCATCGACGACGACCACGCCGAGCCCACGGATCACCGGGTGGCTGAATGCTGCGGTTAGCACTGCCAGGGCGAATAGGGGCACGCCGAAAATCAAGATGAGCGCCGCGCGATCGTGCAGCAGCCACCGACATTCGCGCGCGGCGACCAGCCGGAACCCGGGCTTGGGCCTCGGCCTCATCGGGCGGGCGTCATTGGCGCGTCCGCCAATCCAGATAAGCGCTCATACCTGGACGCAGCTCCGGCACCTTGTCGACCGGATAGGCACGGATTGAGAAAGTGCGCAGGTCGAAATCGCCGGTGGCGCGGGTGGCGCGCCAACTCGCATATTCGCCTTTGGTGGCGATGAGCTTCACCTCAACGGCAATGCGGCGGTCAGCGAGCGCTGGGATACGTACCTCCAGGCGGTCGCCCACTTTCAGCGTCTTGACCAGATCCTCGCGCAGATCGAAATGGATCCACATGTCGTTGAGATCGATCAGCGTCACCAGCGGCACGCCGGGCGAGACGTATTCGCCAGGCTCCACATTGCGCTGGTAAACCTGCGAGGCCACCGGCGCGTACACCACCATCTGGTCGATGATCGATTGCACGGCCGCGCTATCGGCGATTGCCTTCTTAACGTTTGCCTCAGCGATCGCGCGCTCCTCCTTGGTGTAGCCGTTGACCGCCTGCTCATATGCGGATTTCGCCTGGTCAACACCGCGCTGTGCCTCATGCAGCGCGTCGGTCGCCTGGTCGAGCTGCGCGATCGGCGCGTTGCCGCGCCCGGCGAGTTGGTTGATGCGGTCATAGGTCTTCTGTGCCAGGACCACGCCTGCCTCGGCGCGCTCGAGCGCCGCCTTGCGCGCAGCGATCGTCTCCACACGAGTGCCGACATTGATGTTAGCGAGCTGCGCATCGGCGACGCCCTCGACAGCCAGAGCCTGCTCTTTTTTGGCAATCGTCTCGGGATTGTCGATCTTGACGAGCACCGCGCCGGCAGGGACGTCATGGCCGCGTATGGCAGGAACTTCTGCAACGCGGCCATCGACACGCGCTGCGATGTCGAACCGGGTTGCGTCGACCTCACCCTGCACGAGCAGGGGCTCGCCGCGTACCAGATACCAGAGCGACAGACCGGCAACGACGGCGATCACCAGGCCTACAATGATCGACGGAACACGGCTGGTTGCCGCTGCGTGCCTCTCGGGCGTGTGCCGCGCCTCTTGCGGCGGCGCTTCCTTATGCGCCTCGGGCACAACTTGCGTTTGGGTAGCACCCGTCGTCCCTTCCATGCCACACTCCGCTAACCTTCGACAGCAAGCGCGAAGAACCAGCAATCACCGCAAGCATCTGCGGCAATCGGCATTATCGTCCGGTGACCGCAAATGGCGAAATAGTAGGCCGATCGAGACATAGGCTCGTTTGCAAGACTCGATTAAACCAGACGGGCAATGATCAAGCGATTGCACGATAGTGTCGGGGCGTTTCTAAGTCGTGACGCTGAACAGCGAGGCCAGGTTCAATCTCGCGTTCCCCCGAAAAGAAGGTGGGCCACCTCGCTCGAATAATGGAACCCGGAGGGCCGCACTTGCAAAAACCGCAATTGGTCACAGGGGACGCGGCTTCCGTCTCGTAAGCGTCAGGTATATCGTCAACTCTGCGTACTATCGCACACAGCGCGACGTCTGTGGCTATGAAGGACAGGCCATGAAGCGCAAGTTTGATGGCCACGGTAGCGCGCGGCTCAAAACGTCGGTTCGGCGATAGTTCTGATACCAAAGTATCGGCAATACTTTGGTGCAATACGGCGGGCGGATGACCGATCCCACGTAACATATTCCACATAAGATACCGCGCGTGCAGATCTCACACGTGCTGTCAGAACGAAATAACCAGGGAGATTGAGTGGAAGAAGCCCTGTCGCCCATTACTTGGTCAACCAACGATAGCGCTTCGCTTCTCAAGGCAAGCATGAGCTTCAAGGTGGGTTATGAAAGCAACGGATGCGATCCACGCTATCGGTCAGAGCTTATGGCTGGATAATATCACGCGAGAGTTGCTGCAGAGTGGGACGCTGCAACGGTATATCGATACCTACGCGGTGACGGGCCTTACCTCCAATCCGACGATCTTCGATCACGCGATCCGGAACAGTACGACTTATGACAAGGACATCGTCCAGAAAGCGCCGGGACGATCGGCGGAAAGTCTGTTCTTTGAGCTAGCACTCGCGGACTTAAGCCAAGCCGCCGCGCTCTTCCAACCTGTCTTCGCCCGCACCAACGGTGTCGATGGCTGGGTCTCCCTCGAAGTCTCGCCGCTCCTGGCGCATGACGCTAATACTACCCTCGCGGCTGCGCGCGACCTGCACGCGCGCGGCGGAAAACCGAATATCTTCATCAAGATCCCGGGAACCGCGGAGGGATTACCCGCGATCGAGGAGGCGATCTTCGCCGGCGTCCCGGTCAATGTGACTCTGCTGTTCTCGCGCGATCAGTATGTCGCCGCGGCGGAAGCGTACTTGCGCGGGATCGAGCGCCGCATCGCCGCGGGGCTGAACCCCGGCGTTGCCTCCGTGGCCTCGGTGTTCATCAGCCGTTGGGACGTCGCGGTTGCCGGCAAAGTCGATGCCTCGCTGAGCAATCGTCTCGGCATCGCCGTTGCGCAGCGTACTTACAAAGCCTATCGCGAGATGTTGGCATCGCCGCGCTTTCTGCGCGCAGCCAATGCCGGTGCACGGACTCAACGATTGCTTTGGGCAAGCACCGGCACCAAGGACCCAAAAGCATCCGATGTCCTTTATGTGAAGGCGCTGGCGGCGCCTTTCACGATCAACACGATGCCAGAGAACACCCTCCAGGCCTTCGCCGAGCACGGCGAGGTCGGCGAGATGCTTGCGCCGGATGGCGGAGAAGGCGAGGCGGTGCTGGCCGAGTTCGCCAGAGCGGGCGTTGACGTTGATGCGCTGGGCGCACGGCTTCAGGACGAGGGTGCCGTCTCCTTCGTCAAATCCTGGAACGATCTGATCGCCTGCATCTCTGAAAAAAGCGCAGCAATTCGGAAAGCGAGTTGATCCAATGACAGCAGCATCGCCTCGCCAAAAGAATTCGCCCGATTCGGCCGTCGAGCGGTCGGTAACCGGGCTGCGCGGGCATCCCGCCTGGACGCTGCTCGAGCGGCATTTTCAGACGATGAAGGGCGTCCATCTGAAACAGCTCTTTGCCGATGATCCCAAACGCGGCGAAAAATTCGCGCTCGAGGCCGCGGGGATCTATTTCGACTATGCGAAGAACCGGATCACCGACGAGACGATGCACTTGCTGCTTCAGCTCGCCGCAGAAAGCGGCCTGCGCGAGCGTATCGATGCGATGTTCCGCGGCGACAGGATCAACACCTCGGAAAAGCGCGCGGTGCTGCATGTCGCCCTGCGTGCGCCGCGCGACGCTGTCATCATGCATGACGGGCACAACGTTGTACCGGATGTCTACGACGTGCTGGACAGAATGGCCGATTTCGCGGATCGCATCCGCAGCGGCGCATGGACCGGATATACAGGCAAGCGCATTCGCAATGTCATCAACGTCGGAATCGGCGGATCCGACCTCGGGCCGGTCATGGCTTACGAGGCGCTGCGGCACTACAGCGATCGCACGCTGACTTTCCGTTTCGTCTCGAATGTCGATGCAACGGACTTCGCCGAGGCGGTACGCGATCTCGATCCGGCAGAGACGCTCTTTATCATCTCGTCGAAGACCTTCACGACGCTCGAGACGATGACGAACGCGCAAACGGCGCGTGAGTGGCTGCTGGCAGGCTTGCAGGGCACGGAAGCCGCGATCGCGAAGCATTTCGTCGCGGTGTCGACGAATACGCAAGGCGTGGCCACATTCGGCATCGATACGGCCAACATGTTCGGTTTTTGGGATTGGGTCGGCGGCCGCTACTCGATGGATTCCGCGATCGGACTCTCGACCATGCTGGCGATCGGCCCAGAAAATTTCCGCGCGATGCTGAGCGGTTTCCACGAAATGGACGAGCATTTCCGTTCTGCACCGTTCGAGCGCAACCTGCCGGTCTTGATGGGGCTGCTCGCCGTCTGGTATTCGAACTTCTTCGGTGCCCAGACTGTCGCGGTTCTGCCTTACGAACAGTACCTGAAGCGCTTTCCTGCCTACCTTCAGCAGCTCACCATGGAGAGCAACGGAAAGCGGGTGACCCGCGACGGCGCCGCGGTCGACTACGACACCGGGCCGATCTACTGGGGAGAGCCGGGCACCAACGGCCAACATTCCTTCTACCAGCTGATCCATCAGGGCACACGGCTCATCCCTTGCGATTTCATCGCCTTCGCCCATGGCCTCAATCCCCTTGGACGACATCACGACATGCTGCTCGCCAACGTCTTCGCCCAGACCGAAGCGCTGGCTTTCGGCAAGACCGCCGAACAAGTGAAGGCGGAGGGAACGCCGGATTGGCTTGTGCCGCATCGAATATTCGAAGGAAACCGGCCATCAAATACCTTGCTGCTGGACGGCTTGACTCCGGCAACGCTCGGCAAGCTCGTCGCGCTCTACGAGCACAGCGTCTTCACGCAGGGCACCATCTGGCAAATCGATTCCTTCGACCAATGGGGCGTCGAGCTCGGCAAGGCGCTCGCGCAGCGCATTCTTCCCGAGATCGAGGCCGCGTCGGAGCCTCAGCTTGCACATGACAGCTCGACCAATGCGCTGATCCGTCGCTATCGCAAGCTCAAGGGAGTCGCCTGATGTCCCGAGGCTACGACCGCACGCTCTACATATTGCCGTTCGATCATCGAGCCTCGTTCCTAAAAAATCTGTTCGGCTGGACGGAGCCGCTCAGCGAGACACAGACCGCAGAGGTCGTCGCGGCCAAGCGCATCATCTATGACGGCTTCCTCTCGGCGCTTTCCAACGGCGTCGAGCCATCCAGTGCCGGCATTCTCGTCGACGAGCAGTTCGGCGCTGCGATACTCCGCGATGCGACCGCCCGCGGTGTTGCGACCGCGGTCTCAGCCGAAAAGAGCGGGCAGGAGGAATTCGAATTCGAATATGGCGACGATTTCGCACGCCATATCGAGGCATTCCAGCCAACCTTCAGCAAGGTATTAGTCCGCTTCAATCCGGAGGGCGACCGGGCGATGAACGAGCGGCAAACCGCGCATTTGCGCCGCCTGTCCGACTACCTTGCCGCCGAGAACCGCAGTCGTTTCCTGTTCGAGCTCTTGGTGCCGCCTTCACGCGCGCAACTCGACGAGCTTAAGGGCGATCGCAAGACCTACGATCTCGAGCTACGTCCCCAACTGATGGTCCGCGCCATTCGCGAGCTCCAGGATGCGGGCGTCGAACCCGATGTGTGGAAGATCGAAGGCCTCGATCGCCGGACGGATTGTGAGGCGGTCGTCGCCGCAGCTCGCGCTGGCGGTCGCGATCACGTCAACTGCATCGTCCTCGGCCGAGGCGCGGACGATCGCAAGGTAGACGCGTGGCTCGCGACGGCGGCGGCCGTCCCTGGCTTCATCGGCTTTGCGGTCGGTCGGACGACGTTCTGGGACCCGCTCGTTGCCTGGCACGGCAAGACGGCAACCCGTGCGCAGGCGGTTGCGCAGATCGCGGCGCGTTATCGGGAGTTCGTCGACCTGTTCGCAGCGGCGCGAATGCAGCCGCAACTTCGTCCTGCCAAGGAGGGCTGACACGTGCAGCTGGGAATGATCGGGCTCGGCCGGATGGGTGCGAACATGGTGCGCCGCCTTCTGAAGGGCGGACACGAGTGCGTCGTTTATGACCGGTCGAATTCAAGCGGTGGCCGAGATGGTAAAGGAGCGCGCCATCGGCACCGAATTGCTGGCGGCTTTTGCCAAGAGTCTAACGAAGCCCCGCGCCATATGGCTGATGGTGCCGGTTGGCGCCGTCGACAGCACGATCGCCGATCTGCTCCCGCATCTCGATTCTGGCGACATCCTGATCGACGGCGGCAATTCCTACTATATCGACGATATCCGCCGCGCCAAGGAACTCGCCGGCAAAGGCATCCATTACGTCGATGTCGGGACGAGCGGTGGCGTCTGGGGACTGGAGCGCGGCTACTGCATGATGATCGGCGGCGACGCGGAGGCCGCGCAGCGTCTCGATCCGATCTTCGCCACGCTCGCACCCGGCTCCGGAGACATCCCGCGGAACTCCAGGTCGCAAAGTTATGGGCTCGTCTGAGCGCGGTTATCTGCATTGCGGGCCGAACGGCGCTGGCCATTTTGTGAAGATGGTGCATAACGGCATCGAGTACGGGGTGATGGCCGCCTACGCCGAGGGTTTTGCAATCCTCAAAGCGGCGAATATCGGCAAGCAACGCACTGTGATCGATGCCGAGACGGCCCCGCTGCGCGACCCCGAGCATTATCAATACGATCTCGATCTGCCCGAGGTTGCCGAGGTGTGGCGCCGCGGAAGCGTGATCGCATCGTGGCTGCTCGATCTGTCAGCGACGGCGCTGGTGCACGACCCGGGCCTGGCGGAATTTGCGGGACGCGTCTCGGATTCCGGCGAAGGACGCTGGACAATCAAGGCCGCGATCGACGAAGGCGTTCCGGCACATGTTCTTGCGTCGGCGCTCTACGAGCGCTTCAGCTCGCGCGGCGACGCGGATTTCGCCGACAAGCTGCTCTCTGCCATGCGCTACGAGTTCGGAGGTCATCTCGAGAAGCGTGCGGAGTTCCTGATCAATGGATACGCCCGCTCAGGAACGAGAAGCGCGCGCCCTCGCGGATGACAAGCTCGATCAGCTCGCGATCAACACGATCCGCACGCTCTCGATCGACGCGGTCCAGCAGGCGAACTCGGGCCATCCCGGAACGCCCATGGCGCTCGCGCCACTTGTCTATACGCTCTGGAATCGGGTCATGCGCTTCGACCCGAAAGACCCGATCTGGCCGGACCGCGATCGCTTCGTCCTGTCGAACGGCCACGCCTCGATGCTTCTGTGGTCCGTCCTCTACCTCACCGGCACGCAGGCGGTGAATGCGGCCTATGAGCAACTGGGCACGCCATCGGTCACGCTCGATGACATTCGCCACTTCCGTCAGCTCAATAGCAAGGCGCCGGGCCATCCGGAATATCACTTGGTCTCCGGTGTCGAGGCGACGACCGGACCGCTGGGTCAAGGGATCGCCACCAGCGTCGGCATGGCGATCGCGCGCAGGTGGCTCGCCAGCCGCTACAACCGGCCCGGCTTCGAGATATTCGATTACAATATCTACACCGTCTGCGGCGATGGCTGCCTGATGGAAGGTGTCGGCTCGGAGGCGGCATCGCTCGCCGGTCATCTCGGGCTCAGCGAGCTTTGTTGGATCTACGACAACAATCACATCACCATCGAAGGTAACACGCGCATCGCCTTCACCGAGGACGTGGCAACGCGGTTCCTCGCCTATAACTGGAACGTGCTGCGGGTCGGCGACGCCAACGATCTCCGGCGGATCGAGGATGCGCTCGCGCTCTTCCACGAGACCAAAGGCCGGCCGACTCTCATCATTCTCGACAGCCATATCGGTTACGGCTCGCCGCACAAGGTCGACACCGCGGCCGCACATGGCGAGCCGCTGGGCGAAGAAGAAGTGCGGCTCGTCAAGCGCGCTTATGGTTGGCCCGAGGATGCAAAGTTCCTCGTGCCCGATGGGGTGCGTGAGCATTTTGATGCCGGGATCGGCAGGCGCGGCGCGGCGGCCCGGCAGCGCTGGGAGACACTCTTTGGCGCCTATCGGGAAAAGTTCCCGGAGCTCGCGGCGGAGATCGATCTGATGCAGCGGCGCGAGCTGCCGGTCGGTTGGGATCGCGACTTGCCGAGCTTTGCCGCGGACCCAAAGGGGATCGCCGGACGCGATGCTTCGAGCAAAGTGCTCAACGCGCTCGCCCGCAATATTCCCTGGTTCCTCGGCGGCTCGGCTGACCTCGGACCCTCGAACAGGACGCTCCTCACATTCGAAGGTGCCGGAGACTTCGAGGCCACAACGCCAAGCGGACGAAACCTCCATTTCGGCATCCGCGAGCACGCCATGGCAGCGATCGTCAACGGCTTGTCGCTGACGAAGCTGCGCGCCTATGGCGCCACCTTCTTCATCTTCAGCGATTATGCCCGGCCGGCCATTCGCCTCTCCGCGCTCATGGAGTTGCCGACGATCTTCGTCTTCACCCACGACGCCATGGGCGATGGCGAGGACGGTCCAAGCCACCAGCCGGTCGAGCAACTCATCTCGCTGCGCGCGGTCCCCGGCCTCACGGTACTCCGGCCCGGCGATGCCAATGAGGTCGTCGAAGCTTATCGCTACATCATGCAGCTGCGGCACCGGCCCGCAGTGCTCGCGCTTTCGCGTCAGCCGTTGCCGACGCTGGATCGCGGTCGCTATGCGGCCGCGGCAGGCGTCGCCCGCGGCGCTTACGTCCTGGCGGATACATCTAGCGGCCTGCCCGAGATCATCCTTATCGCCAGCGGTAGTGAAGTCGCGCTCGCGGTCGATGCGCATGAGCAGCTGGTAGCCAGCGGCGTTCGCTCGCGGGTTGTGTCCATGCCCTCCTGGGATATCTTCGAGGATCAACCGCAATCCTATCGCGAGAGCGTGCTGCCGCCGCAGGTGTCGAGACGCATCGCCATCGAGCAAGGCTCGATGCTCGGCTGGGACCGTTATGTCGGCCCAACGGGCAAAGTCGTCGGCATGAAAACGTTCGGTGCTTCGGCGCCGCTCAAGGAGCTACAGCGTAAATTCGGCTTCGAGCCCGAGCGCGTCGTCGATCTTGCGCGGGAGATGCTGCAATGAGTCCGGTCGGTCGGGAAGACCGCGGCGCGGCGCTCGCCGATGACCCGCCGGTCGCGCCGCCTTGCGTGATGGTGATCTTCGGCGCTGCTGGCGATCTAACGAAGCGGCTGGTGGTGCCCGCGCTCTATGACCTCGTTCGCGCGCAACGCCTGCCGCCGCAGTTTCAGCTCGTCGGCCTCGATCTGGCGGCGAACACGGCCGAGGAATGGAGCCGTGGTCTGACACAGATGATGAACGAGTTCGTCCGCGAGAGCAGCGGCGAATTCCACATCGATTCCCTCGACGAGCCGTCGTGGCGCTGGCTTACCGATCGCATGACATATGTACAGGGCGATCTAAATGATCCGGAGACGTATCGCCGGCTAGGCGGGCATCTCGCCGAGCTAGACGCTCGTGTGGGCACGGCGGGCAATTATCTGTTCTATCTCGCGGTTGCCGATCGTTTCTTTGGCCCGGTCGTCTCTGGCCTCGGCGCCGCGACCCTGGTCGGTGAGACGGAAGGCTGTTGGCGCCGGGTCGTGATCGAGAAGCCTTTCGGCCATGATCTTGCGTCTGCCAAGGCGCTCAACGCGCACATCCTGGAAACGCTCAAAGAGCACCAAATCTATCGCATCGATCATTTCCTCGGCAAAGAGACCGTGCAGAACGTCATGGCGCTACGCTTTGCCAATGGTTTGTTCGAGCCGATCTGGAATCGCGAGCATATCGAGCACGTCCAGATCACGGCGGCCGAAACGATCGGTGTCGAACGGCGCGGAAAGTTCTACGAGAAGACCGGCGCGCTTCGCGACATGGTGCCCAATCACATGTTCCAGCTCCTGGCGATGACCGCGATGGAGCCGCCGACCTCTTTCGATGCTGACGCTGTACGGGCAAAGAAGGCCGAGGTCATTGAGGCGATCCAGCCAATGACGGAATCGGAGGCGCTGGTGAATGCCGTGCGCGGCCAGTACGGCGCGGGAACTGTCCTCGGCAAGCAGGTCAGCGCTTATCGCGAAGAGCCCGACGTGGCGCCGGATTCGAACGTCGAAACCTTCATCGCCTGCAAGCTGCAGATCGAGAACTGGCGCTGGGCCGGCGTGCCGTTCTATCTGCGCACCGGCAAATATCTAAAGAGCAGGTCGACCGAAATTGCGATCCGCTTCTATCAGGCGCCGTACACGCTCTTCCGCGGTACTCAAGTCGAGCGCATGCATCCCAACTGGATGATTCTTGCGGATCGCGCCGGATGAGGGGATTGCGCTCGAGTTCGCGGCCAAGCGGCCTGGCCCGTCTGTAAGGCTCAGCACCGTCAGCATGGACTTCGCCTACAAGACCTTTTTCCAGATGGCGCCCAACACCGGCTATGAGACCCTGATCTACGACTGCATGATCGGCGACGCGACGCTGTTCCAGCGCGCCGACAATGTCGAGGCCGGTTGGCGCGCCGTGCAGCCGATTCTCGATGCCTGGGAGCATAACGTGCCGAAGGATTTCCCCAATTACAGCGCCGGCGGTGATGGACCGGTTGCAGCGGACGAGCTGCTCGCACGTGACGGCTATGCCTGGCGGCCGCTGGACTGATCGAAAGCGACGGAGGGCCTTGTGGATACGAATTGTAAGATCTCGCTGGTACTAGCGGATGTCGACGGCACGCTCGTCACGGAGAACAAGGTTTTGACGTCGCGCGCACAAGCTGCCGTCATCGCGTTGCGTCGCGCCGGCATCCGCTTCGCCATTACGAGCGGGCGGCCGCCGCGTGGTATGGCCATGCTCTTCGATGCGCTCGAGATCGACACACCGATCGCCGGCTTCAATGGCGGCGTCTTCGTCAAGCGCGATCTAACCGTGCTGGCGCAGAAGATGATACCGGGGGCAATCGCCCGGCAGGCGCTCGACCTCATCCGTGCGTGTAAACTCGACGCCTGGGTCTATACCAGCACCGAATGGCTGATTACGCGTGCCGATGCGCCGCACGTTGCGCGCGAGGCTTGGACGGTGCGCTTCGAGCCGAAAGTCGTGCAGACGTTCGAGGGTCAGCTCGATCACGCTGCCAAGATCGTTGCTGTGAGCGATGATTACGCACGGGTCCAAGCCTGCGAGGCAGCGGTCCAGGCAAGTTTGAAGGACAGCGCGACGGTGAAGCGGTCGCAGCCCTACTACCTCGACATCACCAACAAAGACGCGAACAAGGGCGTCGTCGCGGACTATCTCGCTGGACATTTCGGCGTACCGGTGGAGGAGATTGCCACCATCGGCGATCAACCTAATGACGTGCTGATGTTCAAGCGCTCTGGGTTCAGCATCGCGATGGGGAATGCATCCGACGAGGTAAAGGCCCAGGCTAGCGTCGTCACGGATTCCTACAACGATGAAGGATTCGCAAAGGCGATGGAGCGCTTCATCCTCGGAGCCGTAGGAAATGCGGCATGACCGAAGCGCTTGGACGCATCGAGATCCTGCCAGACGCTTCGGCCTTGGCTCGCCACGTCGCTACATGGCTCACCGAAGCCGCACTGGCGGCAACCCGTCCTTTCCGGGTGTCGCTATCCGGCGGATCGACGCCGAAGGCGCTCTATGAACTGCTTGCTGCACGCGCGTTCAAGGAGCGGTTCCCTTGGCCGCGGGTCGAGTGGTATTGGGGTGATGAGCGATTTGTGCCGTACGATCATCCCGACAGCAACTATCGGATGGTCCGCGAGGCGATGCTCGCCAAAGCACCGGTGCCGCCTGAGAACATCCATCCTGTTCCTGTCGACGGCTCACCGGATGATGCGGCGCGCCGCTACGAGCAGGTGCTGCAGACGGCTTACGGCGCGGCGGCGCTCGAGCCGAGCCGGCCACTCTTCGACGTGACGCTGCTCGGTCTCGGACCCGACGGGCACACGGCCTCGCTGCTGCCCGGCGATCCGGTGTTGGAGGACCGCAGCCGCTGGGTGGCAGCGGTCGCGCATGGCCGGCCGGAAGTTCGGATTACGATGACCTATCCCGTGATCGAGAGCAGCCGCCGCGTGGCATTCCTGGTCGAGGGCCGTGAGAAGGCAGCCATTCTGCGTGAGATCCGCGCGGGTCACAGCCAAGCGCCGGCGGCTCGCGTGCGGCCGCTTGGTCAGCTCTACTGGTTCGTCGATCGCGCGGCCGCCGGGGAAGGAGCGTGATAATAGGAGCGCGGCGATGCCGACCCAGCCTCCCATCCTGAGCGCGTCGCCCGACCAGTCCGGTAGCGAGCAGGACGCACTGAAGCGCGCCGCCGCCGAGGCTGCGGTTGAACTGGTGCAGCCCGGCATGATCGTGGGATTGGGAACCGGGTCCACCGCTGCGTTCGCCATCGAGGCGCTTGCACGACGCCATCGTGAGGGGTTGCATTTTGTTGGCATCGCGACCTCGGAGCGCACGGCGGTTCAAGCGCAATCCGCAGGTATTTCGCTGACATCCTTTGCCGAGCACCGCCGCATCGACCTTACCATCGATGGCGCCGATGAAGTTGAGCGCGGCTCGTTGAATCTGATCAAAGGTCGCGGCGGTGCCTTGTTGCGCGAGAAGATCGTGGCGGCGGCAAGCCAGCAACTCGCCATCATCGTGGACGAAACCAAATTGGTGGACCGGCTGGGTGCGCTGGCGCTGGTTCCGGTCGAGGTTGTCGCTTTCGGCTTTGAGGCGACCCAGGCATCGCTCGAGGTGCTCGGCGCGCACGTCGATTTGCGCGCCTCGCCCGGTGGCGCGCCCTTCACGACCGACAACGGCAACCGCATTCTCGATTGCAACTTCGGTTCGATCGCCGACGCAGCGCTGCTGGAGCGACGTATCCGCGATATTGTCGGCGTTGTCGAGTGTGGCCTTTTCATCGGGCGCGCCGACCCGGTCTTCGTCGGCGGCCGCGACGGCGTGCAGCGTCTCGACAGCGCGCGCGCTCACCGTGGGAGCCCGCCGATCCTTATCATCATGGGGGTTTCGGGCGCGGGAAAGTCGACTATTGCGCAAGCCTTGGCTGCGCGTCTCGGCTGGCCGTTCGTAGAAGGCGACACCCTTCATCCAGGGGCGAACATAGCTAAGATGCAGGCGGGCATACCGTTGAGCGATGCGGATCGCGAGCCCTGGCTCGCACGTGTCGCCGCGTGGATCGATCGTCAGCGTGCGAACAAGCAGCCGGGCATCATCACCTGCTCGGCGCTCAAGCGATCCTATCGCCAGATCATCGTCGGGGATCGGCCGGGGGTGCGGCTGGTCTATCTGCGCGGCAGCCGTGACGTGATCGCCCAGCGGCTCGCGGGGCGTCGTGACCATTTCATGCCCGCAAGCCTGCTAATGAGCCAGATCGACGCCCTCGAAGAACCCGATCCCAGCGAAGAGCCATTGACAATAGATATCGGTCCGTCGGCCGACCAGATCGTGGACGAGATCATTCGGCGCCTCGGTGCCTCGGAGATGGTATGTCGGAACGAGACGCAGCACCTTCCGAGCTGAGCATTACGTCGACGACCGAAACCGGCGCGGAGGCACAACGTCTCGCCGAGGCTGATGCTCATTTGCAGCCCTGGCGCAAATGGGGTCCCTATCTGAGCGAGCGCCAGTGGGGCACCGTGCGCGAGGACTACAGCGCCGACGGCGATGCGTGGAGCTCCTTTCCCCACGAACATGCGCGCAGCCGCGCGTATCGCTGGGGCGAGGACGGGATCGGCGGCTTTTGCGACGCCAAGCAACATCTGTGCATCGCCGTCGCGCTCTGGAACCGCAAAGATCCCATCCTCAAAGAGCGTATGTTCGGCTTGAGCAATCGCGAGGGCAATCACGGCGAGGACGTCAAGGAGCTCTACTACTACCTCGATTCAGTACCGACCTACAGTTATGCGCGGATGCTCTACAAATATCCGCAGGCTGAATATCCTTACCGCCCCTTAGTCGATGAAAATGCGCGGCGCGACAAACAGCAGCCTGAGTTTGAGCTGATCGATACCGGTATTTTCGACGACGATCGCTATTTCGACGTCGAGATCGAGTATGCGAAGGCGAGCGCCGAGGACATCCTCTTACGCATCACACTCCATAATCGCGGACCCGACGCCGCGGAAATCCATGTGCTGCCGCAGGTCTGGTTCCGCAACACTTGGAGCTGGTCCGGGAACGGTCGCAAGCCCCAGCTCGCGCGCGCTGGGGACGATGTCGTCGCGCAGCATGAAGCACTCGGCGTCTATACGGCGCATTTCGATCGGCCCGACGAGGTCAGGTTTTGCGAGAACGAGACCAATTTCGCGAGCGTCTATGGCGCGCCGCGGTCGGAACATCCCTGCAAGGACGGGTTTCACGACTACTTGGTGAAGGGCGATAGGCAGGCAGTTGGCGATGACCGCGGCACCAAGGCGGCGGGCATCTATCGGCGTATTGTGGCGCCGGGTAGCGCCGCGGTCGTCCGCGTCAGGTTATGCCAAGGACAGCCGCGATCCGCGCCGTTCGCTGACTTCGAATCCGTCTTCGAACGTCGCAAAGCCGAAGCGGATGCTTTTTATGCGGCGTTGCAGAGCAAGATACGGGACGACGATCTCCGTCGCATTCAGCGCCAGGCCTTTGCCGGGGTCCTTTGGTCTCAGCAGTTCTTCTACTACGACGTCGCGGATTGGCTCGACGGCGATCCGGCGCAACCCGCGCCACCGAATAAACGCCGCGCCGGGCGCAACGGTGGCTGGCTACATGCCAACATGGAAGACGTCGTCGCGATGCCGGACAAATGGGAGTTTCCCTGGTTTGCCGCCTGGGATTGGGCATTCCACCTTGTCACGCTCGCTGAACTCGACGTGGAGAACGCCAAGCGTCAGCTGATCTTGCTTTGCCGGCCGTGGTACATGCATCCGAACGGGCAGTTGCCCGCCTATGAGTGGAACTTCAACGACGTCAATCCGCCGGTCCACGCTTGGGCCGCGCTGCGTATTTACGATTCCGAGCGGCGGCAGAAGGGGAGGGGCGACCGAAAATTCCTCGAGACTGTCTTCACCAAGCTGCTGCTCAACTTCACATGGTGGGTGAACCGCAAGGATCCCGGTGGTCGCAACGTATTCGAAGGCGGATTCCTTGGTCTCGACAATATCGGGGTATTCGACCGTTCGAATCCCCCTGTGCGGGGAACGCTGGTGCAATCCGACGGCACGTCGTGGATGGCAATGTACAGCCTCAACCTGTTGCGGATCGCCACAGAGTTAGCGCAGCAGGACGAGACGTATCAGGACATCGCCACCAAGTTCTTCGAGCATTTCATGATGATCGGCGGTGCGATGAACAATCTGGGCGGCGAGGGCCTTGGGCTTTGGGACGATCGCGACAACTTCTTCTACGACTGGCTCATCACTTGCGACGGCAAGGCATCACCACTGCGTGTGCGCTCTCTCGTCGGTCTGATCCCGATGCTTGCGGTCGAGGTGGCCGATGCGTCGCTGATGGAGAACATGCCGTCTTTCATGAGGCATGCCGATTGGTACTTGCAGCATCGGCCAAAACTTGCCGCGTTGGTGTCGCGCTGGAACACGCCCGGTGCCGACGATATACGCATGGTCGCGATCGTGCGCGCCTTCCGCTTCACCAAGCTGTTGGAGCGGATTCTCGATCCCAATGAGTTCCTCTCGGACTACGGCGTGCGCGCGCTGTCACGCTACCACCTCGAACATCCCTATATTTTCGAGGCGGACGGGTTTCGATCCGAGGTCCGATACGTCCCGGGCGAGTCCGATAACGATCTCTTTGGCGGCAATTCCAATTGGCGCGGCCCGATCTGGATACCGATGAACTATCTTATCCTCGAAAGCCTCTCCAAGTTCGCCAGGTTTTACGGCGACGACTTTCAGGTCGAGTGCCCCGTTGGTTCCGGAAAGAAGCAGTCGTTGCGTGAGATTGCCGACACTCTACGCGAGCGCCTCGTGAACATCTTCCGCCGCAACTCATGCGGCCGGCGTCCCGTATTCGGCAATAACGAGAAGCTCCAGACCGATCCGCATTTCAAGGACTACATCGTGTTCCACGAGTATTTCGACGGCGAGCGCGGTCGTGGCCTGGGCGCCTCGCATCAAACTGGCTGGAGCGGCCTGATCGCCAACATCATCGCAGAGTTGCACGCATAGGCGCGGAGAATGTCTCCGGGCGCTCTCCCTCGTTTCGCCGAGATGCCCGCCCCCGGGCTTCTCTCGCGGTGTGGATTGCGGGGACGAGAAGTTTTCCAGATCAGGGGTAAGCCATTGATGCCGCATGCATCGTTGTCCACACGTGGATAGCACAGGCCACTGAATTTACTGGAAAAAGATCGGATTTTGATTCCGCCATACGGAGGTTCGACCCCTCCCGCCCCAGCCAGCCAGCTTTCGTTAGCGAGCGCAGCTAGCTTACGAAAACCCGTTGTCCTCGGGCTTGACCCGAGGACCCAGTTTTTCGAGCAAGATGCGAAATTGGCCCTAGGCCTTCGCCGAGGGCTCGTCCCGGGGCCCAGACCTTACGAGCGCGCTTTCCTCAGTAATCGAACTTGGCGCCGTCGATCTTCGTATCGGTGAAGACGGTTTTTTCGAGCTTGGCGCCGCGGAAATCGGCGTTGGTGAGGTTGGAGCCGCGCAGATTGGCTTCGGTGAGATCGGACGCGCAGAATATCGCGTCGGTCAGGTTGCTCGCCCAGCTTGCGCCGGTCGTCTTGCCGTTCGGATCCTTGATGATGACGGCGGCGATCGAGGTGCGGACCAGGATCGCATTGCTCAGATCGGCGCGCGGCATGCGGGCGCCATCCAGCACGGCGTCGGTCAAATCGGCATCCTGTAAATCGCAGCGGCTGAAATTCGCGAATTGCAGGCTCGATTTGGTGAGGTTGGCCTTGACGAGGATCGAGCCCGAGAAATCGACGCCGCTCAGCTCGCGACCAGAGAGGTCGAATTCGGTGAGGTCGACATTGCGCATATTCGCGCGCTTGCCTTGCTTGCCGACCGTGCGGACCCAGTCGCGATGCCCATCCAGCATCTTGGTCAGCCGTTCGCTATTTGCCTTGATCTCTTCGGCTGCGAGATCGATACCGACTGAAGCGACATCGACGCCGGCAAGGATCGCGCCGGCGATGAGCATGCCCTGGACCTTCGTCGCCTGGAAACGCGCGTAAGAGAGGTCCGCACCGCGCAGATCGGCGTCGGTCAGATCGGCGTCGGTCAGGTCGGCGTGGTTGAGCTTGCATTGATAGAGCACGGCATCCCGCGCATCGATCGCGGTGAGCACGGCGCCGTTGAGTTTCGCGCCGCGCAGATTGGCGCGGCGCATCTTCGCCGCGGTCAGATCGGCGCGGCCCGATGCCGTGCCGTCCGTATCTTTTTCCCAACCGCTCAAGAGCACGCCGGAGCGCAGATCGGCCTCGCAGAGCATCGCTTCTTCGAGCTCCGCCTCACGGAACGACGCGCCGCGAACATCGGCGCGGCTGAGATCGGTCTTCTGCAGATTAGCGCTCGAGAGATTGGCGCCGAAGAGATCGGCTTCGGCGAGCTTGGCCTGGGTCAGCGCAGCCCTGCTGAGATTGGCGCCGGCGAGGCAGGCGCGCGTCAGGTCGATACCGGTGAAATCGGCACCCGCGAGATCGACGCCGTGCAAATCCAAGCGGCGTCCGCCCGGCAGGCCGTTAAGCCATGCAGTATGGGATCGGACGTGGCGTTGGAGTTCGGCCGGGTTCATCACGCACTACGAATAGCAAATGAATCTCCCAAAATTCGTAAACGAGATGCGCATAAAAATTTGGCGAAAAGTTTAGCTATATTCACGCGTTACGCGCCAAGGCTGCGGCCGCCGGGCCGACTCGGGCTGCTATCCCTTTATGCGGGAAAAATCACGGGTCAGACGCCGATGGCTTCGTCGATCGGCACCTTGCTCACCTCATGCGCTTGCAATGCCGGTAAAATTTCGCGGGCAAAGCGACGAATTTGTTCGACGAACAACTCCTGCGGCATGGCGCCGCGATTGAAAGAGACGAGAATCGTGCCGGCGCCCGTGCGATTCGCCGCGTTAATGAGTTGTTCAGTAACTTCGGCCGGCGTACCCCAGGGCAGGTTCTCGGCCTGACGCGCGACATCGTCCATCGTCATATTGCGGAAGTCGGACCGCGCCCGCTCGGCGACCTTGCGGTTCTCCGGCCGGATGTAGTCCATCGAGCTGGAGGAGACATAGCCCGCGGCCTCGCCCTTGCTATGCTCGGTGACATTGCCGTGACTATAGAGCGTGCGATTGAAGTAGAGATGGTAGGGACCGTTCTCTTTCACCGCCGCTGCCTTGCTGTCGGCCACATAGACGGACTGACCGAGTGAGATATGCCGCGGCTCGATCCGGTGTCCGGCGGCGGCGAGGCATTTGGCGAAATAGCGGATCACATCTTGCTGTAAGCCGATCGAGCCGAGCCCCGGCGTGATCGTGATGTCGTGCTTGCCGGCGAATTCGATCGATTCCTTGCTGCTGGTGATCGGCATCCAGATCGGCGGATGCGGCTGCTGCAGCGGCCGCGGCCACATCGCGACGTCCTTATAGGACCAGAACTTGCCGCTATAGGAGAACACCTCGTCGCGCCACGCGCCCATGATGATGTCATAGGCCTCTTCGAAGCGCGCGCGTGAATCCGCCAAGGGCACGTTGTGCACCTGATATTCGCGCGGAATGCCGCGGGCGAAGCCGGCGATCAGCCGGCCATGCGACAGGCAATCGAGCATCGCGAGTTCTTCCGCCAGCCGCAACGGCTCGTGCAGCGGCAACAGATTGCCATAGATCAGCAGCTTCACTCTCTTCGTCCGCTGCGCGACGGCGGAAGCCAGGAGATTGGGCGAATTCATCAGCCCATAGGGGGAGCAGTGATGCTCGTTGAAGCCGATCCCGTCATAGCCGAGCTTATCGATCTCTTCCCAGGCATCGAGATGCTCGGCATAGGTTCGCGTCGCGATCTCGGCGTCGAAATACTGGCGGCGCAGCGGATAGGGCAGCTCGTTATCGACCTTCAGATGATCGAGATGCTGACCATAAGGTAAGAGATCGAAAACAAAGATCTTCATGGCTTCTCCCTGTTCCGTGGCAATCATTTTGCGCTGCCGATGTGGCGACTGACAAGGCGTCGTTATCGCATCGGCATTCTCGACCTTATTGCCCACGCGGCCTATCATGCGTGCAACTCGATCATGGAAACTCGGCAAGGGGAGGCCGCCATGCCTGTTATGCGCGTTGAATTGATCGTTTACGGCGTCGACGATGTCGCCGCCGCGACAAGCTATTTCGAAGAGTGGGGTCTGAAGCTGCGCGAGAAGGGCGCGGGCGGTGCCGAGTTCGCGCTGCCCACCGGGCAAAGCGTGCAGATCCGCGGCACCGGCGACAGCATGCTGCCCAAGGCGATCGAAGGCGGCCCGACGGTGCGCGAATGCATCTGGGGCGTCGACAGCAAAGACACACTCGATCAGCTCGGTGCCGAGCTCAGCAAAGATCGCGAAGTGACGCGCGACGCTCAAGGCGGTCTCCACACGCATGACGATATCGGCCTGCAGATCGGCTTCCGCGTCGTCGCGCCCGGTGTCGATCCAGGCCTGCCGCCACGGCGCGGCGTCAATGTCGCCGTCGATCCGAAGAAGCCGCCCGAACTCATCCGCATGGGCCATGTCGTCTTCTTCTGCCCCAAAGGCCAGACCGAGAAGGCGTCGAATTTTTATACCAACCGCCTGGGCTTCCGTGTGACGGACCGCGCCCTCGATCTCGGCGATTTCCTGCGCGCGCCGGGCTCGCCCTGGCACCACAATCTCTTCTTCTTGAGCGCGACGCCGAAGACTGGCTGGAACCACGTCGCCTTCGACGTGCCGGATATGAACGATGTCGTCTCGGGCGGTCACAACATGCTGAAGAAGGGCTACAAGGCCTATTCCTCGCCCGGCCGCCACATCATGGGCTCGAACGTGTTCTGGTATTTCAACGCCGTGTGCGGCGGCCAGACCGAATACTCGGCCGATATGGATTGCCTCGACGACAACTGGAAGACGCGGGTGTGGGAGCACAATCCCGGCGGCGATATGTGGCAGTTCCAGTCGAGCGACATCATCATTCCGCAATACATGCGTCGCTCGTAAGACGACGTCATCGATAAAACTGTTGGGGGAAACCAATGTTGCGTTACGCGCTCAGTGTCTTTTGCGCGCTCGCCGCGCTGCTCGCTGCGCGAGCGGCGCCCGCGGACGAGCTGAAGCTCATCATGACGACGATCGCCCAGCCGACGTCACCGGTCGGGCAGCAGACCTATCACGAATGGGCCGATCGCATTAACGCCCAGGGCAAGGGCATCGTGCAGATCGACGTGCGCGACGGCTTTGCGCTCGCCAGCAGCACGAATTTTTACGACCGGCTGCTCAGCGACGTGATGCAGATCAGCTTCGGCTCGCTCAACTATCTCACCGGCAAGTTCAAGCTTTCGGAAGTCATCGCGCTGCCCTTCGTGATGAATTCGGCCGAGCAGGAATCGGTGGTGTTCTGGCGGCTCTACAAGACCGGGATGCTCGATTCCGAATTCGATCAGATCGTGCCGCTGTTCTTCCAGGCCTTCCCGCCGGTCGCAATGCATCTCGTCAAGGCCCCGACCAAGCCGCTCGACGACATCAGCGGCCTCAAATTCATCGCCAGCGGCAAGATCCCGACTGAGGTGGTGCAACGGCTCGGCGGCTCGCCGCTCTCGATCGGTCTTACGGAAAGCTATACCGCGCTGCAACGCGGCACCGCCGACGGCATCGATTTCCCGATGGCAGCGCTGCCCGATTTCAAGCTCGACGAGGTGACGAGCTATCACATCACCGCGGCTTTCGGCGGCGGGCCGGGCGGTGTCTGGATGGCCAAGGCGAAGTTCAACGCGCTGCCGGACAATGTGAAGAAGATTCTGATGGACAATTCCGGCGAGGCGCAGAGCCGCCGTGCCGGTCAGATCCTCGATAATCTCGGTGCCAAGGTGCGCGACGACCTTTCCCACAAGGCCGGCCAGACGGTCGTGTCACTGAGCGCCGAGCAGAATAAGAAATGGGGCGCAGCGCTCTCGGAAATCGCCGAAGAGTGGGGCAAGACCGACGATGCCCATCGCCAAGTCTTGGCGAAGGTGCGCGAGCTCGCGGCGCAAGTGCCGACGACCGCGCAATAAACGCCGGTTTGCGCGTGCAGCATGGGGTGGGGCGCAAAGCCCCATTCCCGCAGCGCACTTGCGCGCGGCGCCCGGGGCGGGTTTAGTGACGCCGCAGAAGAGGCGGAGTCATACGAAAATGGTTGAGCGGAGCGAATCCTCGGGCGGCATCGGCAAGCCGGTTCAGCGCAAGGAAGATAAACGGCTTCTGACGGGCAAGGGCTATTACGTCGCCGATGTGTGGCTGCCGAACACGGCCTATGCCTGGATGGTGCGCTCGCACCACGCTCATGCGCGCATCCGCGGTGTCGATAGCTCCGCCGCGCTGAAATCGCCGGGGGTGATCGCCGTCTTTACCGGAAAAGACCTGCTCGCCGACGGCCTTCATCTGATGGATCACAAGCCATCGCTCGAAGGTCCGCCCGATGTGAAGGTCGATATCCGACCCGGCTTCAATACTTTCATCCACGCTCAGCCGATGCTGCCGGCGGACAAGGTGCGCCATGTCGGCGAGCCGGTCGCGATCGTCATCGCTGAGACCACGGATCAGGCGAAAGACGGCGCTGAGCTGGTCGAGATCGATTACGAGATTCTGCCTGCGGTCGCCTGGGCCAAAGATGCGATGGATCCGAAATCGCCCAAGGTATGGGAAGAGGCGCCGTCCAATCTCGTCGTCGATGTCGATGTCGGCAACAAGGCGGCGACCGACGCGGCTTTCGCCAAGGCCGCACATGTCGTGCGCTTCGAATGTTGGTGCAATCGCGTCACCGGCACCCCGATGGAGCCGCGCAATGCCGTCGGCGATTACGATCCCAAGGCCAATCTCTATACGCTCTATGCCGGCACCGGCAGCGGCGTCGCGCGTGAGCGTGGCGATCTTGCCAGCGTGCTCGGCGTGCCGGTCGAGAATGTGCGCTGCGTCTGCGGCGATATGGGCGGCAATTTCGGCACGCGCAATTTCTTCTTTCCGGAATATGCGGTGCTCCCCTGGGCGGCGAAGAAGATTGGCCGGCCGATCAAATGGCAAGGCGATCGCACGGAGTCTTTCGTCAGCGATTATCAGGGCCGAGATCTGACGGTCGAGGCGGAGCTCGCGCTCGACAAAGACGGCCGGTTCATCGGCATGCGCGGCACCAACATCAGCAACCTCGGCGCGCATACCATCGTCTTCGTGCCACTGCGCAAGGGTCTCGGCCAGATGTCGGGCGTATACGACATTCCGGCGGTGCATTTTCGCGGCTGCGCGGTCGTCACCAACACGCCGCCGACCACGCCCTATCGCAGCGCCGGCCGTCCCGAAGCGGTCTATGTCATCGAGCGGCTGGTCGATCTTGCCGCCGATCAATGCGGCTTCGACCCGGTCGAGCTGCGGCGCAAGAATTTCATCGCCGAGAATGCGTTCCCCTATACGAATGCCGTCGGCCAGACCTACGACAACGGCGAGTACGAGAAGGGCATGAATGCCGCGCTCGACCTCGCCAATTGGAAAGGCTTCGCTGCGCGCAAGGCAAAATCGAAAAAGAACGGTAAGCTGCGTGGCATCGGCATCGGCAATTACGTCGAGATCGCCGGCGGCTTCCCGCGCGAGCGTGCCGAGGTGACGGTGGAATCCCGCGGCCGTGTCGAGCTGGTGCTGGGCACCATGAACAGCGGCCAGGGCCACGAGACCAGCTTTGCGCAGCTCATCAACACTTGGCTGGGTGTGCCGTTCGAGAGTGTCGATTACGTCGCGCACGACACGAAACGCGTCTCCGTCGGCGGCGGCTCGCATTCCGGCCGCTCAATGCGTTTGGCCAGCCTCGTCATCGGAATTGCCACCGATCAGATTATCGAGAAGGGCAAGAAGATCGCCTCGCATCTGCTCGAAGCATCGGTCGACGATATCGAATTCACCGATGGCCGCTTCGGCATCAAAGGCACCGATCGCTTTTACGGCATTTTCGATATCGCCAAGGCCGCGGAGACGCGCGCCGATTTGCCCGACGATCTGAAGGGCAAGCTCGACGGTATTGGCGATCAGGTCGTGCGATCGGGCGCCTGGCCGTCCGGCACGCATATTTGCGAGGTCGAGGTCGATCCCGATACCGGCGTGGTGCGGTTGCTGCATTGGGCCGGTGTCGACGATGTCGGTCTCGCCATCAACCCGCTGATTCTGCACGGCCAGACGCATGGCGCGGCGGCGCAGGGTATCGGCCAGGCGCTGATGGAGCTGTGCTACTACGATCGCGAGAACGCGCAAAATCTCTCGGCCTCGTTCATGGACTACGCTGTGCCGCGCGCCGATATGATGCCGGCGTTCAACACGGCGCTAATCGAGGTACCGGCCACCAGCCACCGCTACGGCATTCGGCCGGGCGGCGAAGGCGGCACCACGCCGGCGCTCGGCGCTGTGATCAATGCCATCGTCGACGCATTGTCGGAGCTCGGCGTGAGCCACGTCGAAATGCCGGCAACGCCCGAGCGCGTCTGGCGCGCGATCCAACACGCAAAAGCGGCGGCGGAGTAACACACCACCTTTCTTTTTCGTCTTCCCCGCGAAAGCGGCGATCCAGGGCATCAGCGTGGTGTTTCCTGGATTCCCGCGTGCGCGGGAATGACGATTATCTGGGTAACTTCTCCACGCCCATCGCCTTCGCGATCAGATCGATGTCGTGATCGCTGATCGCGAAAAGGCCGAAGCGGAGTTGATATCCCCAATTGCGTTGCCCGGCGGTGAAGTCGAGCTGATCGAGCAGCGCCGCGATCGGCGTCTCTGTCCGCGACAACCATTCAACACCGCGGCGGAACGGCTGGAAGTCGGCGCTCATCGTGACTTGATAGGGCTCGCCGTCCCGGACGATGCCGAGCAGGATGAAGGACTGGCATTTATCCTTGCCGCCGAGCGTGACCGTCGGCGCGTAGAAGGCGACGCGATCGCCCGGCGCGATGCGTTTCAGCGGCGCCAGCTTGCCGTGCGAAACCTGCATGAAACCGCCGTCGCCGCCGCGCCGTGCATGCTCGGCGGAGGCGACAGCGATCCAGTTCTGCCGGAGGGTCTCGCGCTTGCGGGCGGCGCTCAGCTTGCGACCTTCTCCGCCGCCGCGTTCATGCCGGCGATGTAGCCCTGGCAGGTTGCGCGGGCGAGGCCGTGCTGGCTGAAGCCGCCGGCGGTCTCGCCGCAGGAATAGAGCCCCGCGATCACCGCGCCGTTCATGTCGACCACCTGGCCCTTGGGGTTGATGCGCAGCCCGACGCGAGTGTCGTGGATCACCGGCGTCGACCAGGCAGCGAAGAAAGGCGGCTTCGCAATCTTGTAGAGCGGCTTCGGCTTGGCGAAATCTGCATCTTCACCCGTGTCGACGAAGCCGTTGTAGCGCGCGACGGTCTCTTCGAGATTTTGCGGCGGCATCGGCACGCGCTGATATTTCATTTTGATCTTCGCCGCGAGCCCGGCGAGCGTGTCGGCCTGGAAGAAGAAGCCGGTCGTGTCGACATGCGGCGCCGTCGTATCCCATTTCTCGCGCGCCACCGCGTCGGCATCGAAGATCGCCCAGATCGGGCCGCCGCCATTATGCGCATCGCCGATACCGGCGAGCGCCGCGTTGATCCAGTTGCGTGGATTGAATTTGACGTTCTTGACGTTGCGCCAGCTCCACGGGTCGTAGGGTTTGACCTCGTTGTAGTTGTTGGAGCTGTATTGCGGCCCGGTCTCGTCATAGAAGCGCTTGCCGATCATGTTAACGAGGATCAGGTCTTGCCAGTCCTTGACCTGCAGGCCGGTGGCGCGCGCCTTGTCGAACACTTTGCTCGTCGGCTGCCAGGTCAGGTTCACATAGCCATATTGCGTGCCGATATGGCCGGGCTTGGTGAGGCCGGAGCCGAACTCGCCGGTCTCGTTGAAGCCGCCCCAGAGCGAGGCGCCGACCTCCATCGCGGCGAGCTCGCCGCTCGCATCCTGGTCGGACCAGGGCTGGCCGGCGATGCCGCAATATTCTTCGGTCAGGCGCGGATCGAACATGCGGCGGAAATTGACGTTGGTGCTGGAGCCGCCGGTGGCGAGGATGACACCGCGCCGCGCGCGAATGTTGAGGTGCTTGCCCTTGTTGTCGACGACGATGCCGATGACGCGGCCCGATTTCGGGTGCTCGCGATGCAAGCCAACCATGCGATGCTCGAGCAGGACCTGTACGCCTTTCTTCGCCGCTGTCGCTTCCAGCGGCCGAATCAGGCCATTGCCCGAGGACATCGTCGCCTGCTGATCGGCGGGCGCCGGTCCGCCGGTTTGCACCGTCGGCCAATTCATCACTGCGGCATGATTCTCGCGCGGCACCGAATTGCCGACCGAGCCGCCGCCCAGCGTATCGGGCGCCTTATCGACAAAGACGACGCCCTGCTCGACCAGCCATTCGAAGACGATCGGGCTGTGGTCGGCGAAGGCGCGAATGATCTCGCGATCGTTGTAGCGGTAATCAGGAAAGCCGTTGCCTTCGACCACCGACCAATCGGTCAGGTCGCGGAAATAGAGATCGGGTAAATCCTGGATGCCGTATTTCTTCTGGCGGCTGGTGCCGCCGCCGAGCGGGACGTTGCCGCCGCTGCAGGTACCGTGGCCGCCGGTATGCGGCTGCGCCTCGACGATGATGACCGAGGCGCCGTCGTCGCGCGCCTTGATCGCGGCGGGAAAGCCGGACGCGCCCGAGCCGACGACCACCACGTCAGCCGTGTAGTCCCATTTTGTCGGCTGGCCTTGTGCTTCGGCCGCGACCGGCACGATGCCGCCCGCCGCTACCGCGGCCGCCATTCCGCTCCCGCGCAACAGATCACGCCTGTTGATCGTCATCGCCCTTCCTCCGCGGGCGTGTTTTGTGTGAGATCGCCTCCGTCGTCCGCCCGAAGCGGCGGAGGCGCAGAAATTATCGCGCCGCCTGGATCGCGCGCCAAACCTTTTCGGGCGTCGCCGGCATTTCGATCTCCGGCGCGCCGATGCGATGGAGCGCGTCGTTGACGGCGTTCATCAGTGCCGGGATCGCGCCGATCGTGCCGGCCTCGCCGACGCCTTTGACGCCGAGCGGGTTGCGGTCGGTCGGCGAGGTGTTGTTGCCGAGGGTGAAATCGCAGAAATCGTCGGCGCGTGGCATGCAGTAATCCATGAACGAGCCGCTGAGGAGCTGGCCGTTCTTATCGTAGATGATGTCTTCGCAGAGCGACTGGCCCAGGCCCTGAACGATGCCGCCCTGTATCTGCCCTTCGCAGATCAGCGGATTGAGGACGGTACCGACATCGTCGACCGCGGAATAGCGTGTCAGCGCCAGCTTGCCGGTCTCGGCATCGATCTCGATCTCGCAGATATGCGCGCCCGAGGGGAAGGTCGAGGCGTTGGCCGGCGCGTAATTGGCGCGCTCGGTGAATCCCATCTCGACATCGTTCGGCAACTGGCCCCATTCGAAGGAATGCTTGGCCACTTGCGCAAGGCTGACCTTCTTGTCAGTGCCGGCGATGGCGAAGCTGCCGTTCTCGAAAGCGACATCGTCGACCGCCGCTTCCATCATATGCGCGGCGATCTTCTTGCCTTTCTCGACCAGCTTTTGCGCGGCGACCGTGATCGCGCCGCCGGCGAGGATCGCCGAGCGAGAGCCAAAGCTGCCGACACCGTTATCGACCAGATCAGTATCGCCAAATTCGTAGCGGATGAGGTTGGCATCGATGCCGAGTTTCTCCGATAAGACCTGTTTGTAGGCCGTACCGTGGCCCTGGCCGTGATCCATGCTGCCGGTGAGGAGCGTCACGCCGCCGGTTTGATCGAAGCGTACTTCGGCGAATTCGAAACCCTGACCGCCGGTCGCGGCAACGGCCGTCGCCACGCCGAATCCCAGTATCTTGCCGCGCTTCTTCGCCGCCTCGCGCCGCTGCTCGACGCTCGATTGCTCGGCGAGTTGCAGCGCATCGGAAAGGTTCTTGCCGAAATCGCCGGTGTCATAGACCTGGCGCATCGCCGTCGTGTAGGGCATGGCGCTCGCCGGCACGGTGTTGCGCCGGCGCAGCTCTGCCGCGTCGATGCCGAGTTGATGCGCCGCTTTGTCGATGATGGTCTCGGTGACGATGATAGGCTCGGGCCGGCCGCCGCCGCGATAAGGCGCGATCATCATGGTGTTGGTCAGCACGGCGCGCACTTGCGCGTGGATGGCGGGGAAGGCGTAGGTGTTGACGAGGCAACCAAGCGCGACAGTCAGCGGGATCGTCGGCCGGTCGGACGAGAAATAAGCGCCCATCGAGGCGGTGTTGACCGCACGCAGCGCCAGGAACTTGCCGTCCTTGTCGAGCGCCAGCGTCGTCTCGACATGGCTGCCGCGGCTCATCTCGTCGGTCATCACGCCTTCGCTGCGCTCCGCCGTCCAGCGCACCGGGCGGCCGGTGACCTCGGCGGCGTAGAGCGCGACGGCGTATTCGGGATAGACGCCGCCCTTCATGCCGAAGCCGCCGCCCATATTGTCGCAAATCACGCGGAATTTGTTGTGCGGCAGCTTGAATATCTGCCCGGCGAGCGCGGCTTTCGTGCCATGCGCCGACTGGATCGTGCAGCGGATGGTGTAGCGCTTGTCGACGGGATCGTATTGCGCGAGGCAACCGCGCGGCTCCATCGTGTTCGCGGTGATGCGGTTGATGATGATGTTATGTTTGACCAGATGCGCCGCCTTGGCGAAGGCGGCATCGACCGCATCCTTGCTGCCGCCTTCGTGGAAGAAGGCTTCGTTACCGGGGTTCTCGTCATGCACCGCGGGCGCGCCGGGCACGATTGCTTCTTCGGCGGTGATCACTGCCGGCAGCATCTCATAGGTGACGTCGATCAGCTCGGCGGCGTCTTTCGCCTGGTTTAGCGTCTCCGCGACAACGAAAGCGATCGGATCGCCGACATAGCGAACACGGTCCTTCGCCAGCAGCGGCTGTGGGCAAACGAAAGCCGGCTGGCCGTTGCTGCGCTTCCTCGGTGCGAAAGGCCGCGTCGTGCCGAGGCCGCGCTTGGCGATATCGGCGCCGGTCAGAACGGCGAGCACGCCGGGCGCGGCTTTAGCCTGGGCGGTGTCGATCGCGATGATCTTGGCATGGGCGTGGGGTGAGCGCAGGACATAGGCCTGGGCCTCGCCGGTCAGCTTCATATCGGAGACGTAGCGGCCCCGGCCGCGCAGCAGCCGGTCATCCTCCTCGCGCACGACGTGCTGGCCGATTTTCTGGACACTCATGCGCCGCCCCCTTGCCCCATTGATGGGCGGATTTTACGGCTGGCGTCGGATCGGCGCCAGCCGTGCCCCTTCAGGTATGGCTGATGCGCTCGGCCTCGGCGCGGACGCGCTGAGCGGTGTCATTTGCCTCGCGCACGATCCGCGCCACGTCGATGCCGATCAGCTTGCCGCCGCTCTTCATGATGCGGCCGTCGATCATCACCATGTCGACATTCGACGGGTTGGTCGATTGCACGACCATGTGGCCCGGATCGGTGAATGGCGCCATGTTGAGGTCGGTGGTGCGGATCAGAAGGATATCCGCGCGCTTGCCCGGCGTCAGCGAGCCGACGCGATCGGCGATGCCCAGCGCCCGCGCGCCGCCTGTCGTCGCCAGCTCCAGCGCGCGGCGCGCCGTCATCTGGAACTCGTTTTGCGCCTCGCCATCGGCGATGTTGAGGATCGCCTTCATGATCGCGAACATATCGCAATTGCCGGCGAGCACGGTCGTGTCGACCGAAAGGCTCAGGGGCACGCCGGCCTTGGTCAGCGCGCCGATCGGGGTGATGCCGAAGCCGGTGCGAAGCTCAGTGAAGGGGCTGAGGCTGACTTCGGTCTTCGTCTTGGCGAGCAGGTCGCTGTCATTGTCGACGATGTTGGTGTCGTGGACGAGGATCACGTCAGGGCCGAGCAGCCCGGCCTCGCTGAGTTTCTTGATCGCCTCTCGCTGCTTCACCTTTGCCAGGCCAGTGCCGACATGGGTCGAGACGCGCAGCCCCATCTTGCGCGCCGCCTCCCACTCCATGTGGACCATATCCATGTTGTTGCTCTCGGGCCCGCGCGAGCAGACACCAAGCGTCAGCATGCCTTCGCTCGGCTTGATCCAGCGCTCGTTGACGCGCGGCAGATCGGCAACGTTTACCGCTTGATTCTCCATGCGGATACCGAAATAGCCGTAACCGAAAAGCGCGCGATGCCCCATGGCGTGATGCGCCGCGAGCTCGGCATCGGCGTATTCCGGCGAGACGATGTTGTGCGACCAGTTGTGCACGGTGGTGAGGCCGGAATTGATCGCCTCGGCGATGCCGAGCCGCACGCCGCGCGCATTGTCTTCGGCCTTGAAGATCGCGCCGACCGCCTTGGCGAAGCTGAAATAGCCCATCTTGTCCGTATCGCCGGCGGTGTTGCTCGCGGCAGTGCCCCACATATGCCAATGCGTCTCGATGAGGCCGGGCATCGCGATCATCGTCTTGCCGTCGATGACTTTCGCGCCGGGCGCCTTCAGCGCCTTGCCGACCGCGACGATGGCGCCGTTCTTCACATGGATGTCGCCCGCCGGCACATCGCCCAGCTTGTCGTCCATCGTGATCACATAGGCGCCGCGAATGAGATACTCGCCGCGGCTTGGCAGATGCGCATAGGCTTCGGAAGACTGTGCGGTCGCTACGACGGGGCGCAGGATTGCCGCCGCGCTGATGGCCGCAGCGCCGCGCAGCACGTCGCGCCGGCGGACCTGCAGATTTTTACGTGCTTTGCTCGAAACAGAATGTTCCATGCCGTCCTCCCGCGATCTGAATTGCGAGCAATCTAGCGGCTTTTACCCGGGCACGGAATCCTCATAGACTTCGGGCACAGACCTGCTGAGAGGAGAAGAAGCCGTGGAACGCAAACCATCGCCGCCTTTCGACCGCAATTATCGCAAGCCGAAATTGAAGCTGCCGCTCGGCGCCTGCGACACGCATTTCCACTTCCTCGGGCCGCAATCGCAATTCCCGTTCGTGCCCAATCACGTCTTCGGCCATCTCGATTTCGAGGACGCGACGATCGAGGATTGGCTCATCATGCAAGAAGCGATGGGCCTGTCGCGTGGGCTCCTCACCATGTCGATGATGTACGGCCATAACTACGAGCTGGCCCTGCACGGGTTGGCACGCTTTCCCGACCGGCTGCGCGCGGTGATCGCGCCGTGGTCGGGGATCACCGATCGCGAGCTGGAGATACTGAGCAAAGCTGGCGTGGTCGGCGGACGTTTTGCCTGGCGCTTCGGGCCCGACCTCGATACGCGCATGGTCCACCGCATCCACGAGCATGGCTGGGCGGCGAATTACCTCGTCCACGACGATACCTGGAACGACAAGATCCTCGCGTCGCCCGGACGCTTCGTGCTGGAGCATCTCGGCTATCTCAAGACCGAGAAGGGTCTCGACAGTCCGGAGATGAAATTCCTGCTGAAATGCCTCGATACCGGCCGCTGCTGGCTGAAGCTCAATCCGCGCTTCTCATCGGACGAGAAATATCCCTTCGCCGACACCAATCCGATCGTTCACAAGCTCGTCGCGTATGCGCCCAACCGGCTGGTCTGGGGATCGGATTGGCCGCACCCGCAATATTTCAAGCCGATGCCGAATGACGGCGATCTCGTCGACATCATGCTCGCCTGGGTGCCTGACGAGAAAACCCGCAACATGATCTTCGTCGACAACGCGGCGGAGCTCTGTGGCTTTCCGAAGGTGACCGCGTAAAGCCTAGGGCGCGATCATCTTCGCGGCGTCGGGGCTCGACTTGATCAACCCCTGGTGGCGGGCCAGATCGATGAAGAACTGCACTTGTTCGGGACGGACCGTCACCTGCAGATCGGGCAGCGGGGTCGCGTCGACGACCGCTTGTGGCTGCTTGGTGTATTTGACGATGGCGGCCCGTGTTTCGGGCTCGTGCGTATTGATGAAGTCGATCGCTTCTTGCAGCGATTGGCGGAACGCCGCGACGGTCTGCTTGTGGCTGTCGGTCCAATCGCGCATCGAGGCATAGACCGAGGTGAGCGTGTTCTTCGGCAGGCTCTGATCGGGATTGCCGACAACATAGCCGATCTGCTCAAGCTTGCCGTAATACGGATCGATCGCGCTGACGCCATCGACGATGCCGGCATTGAGTGCGTCATACATCTGCTGGAAGCCGATCTCGGCGAAATTGACCTTGTTGTAATCGACGCCCTCGATCTCGAGCCAGCGGCGCGCGATGACGTGGATCAGCGTGTTGAGTGAAGGCACCCCGATCTTCTTGCCGATCAGATCCTTGGCCGTGTGGATGTTGCTGCCGTTCTTCACGAAGATACCGGAGCGCGATTTCGACGGCGACATGCTGGTCGAGCCGACGAACACCGTATCGATGCCCTGGTCGCTCGCCTGGATCACCGCCAGCGCCGAGGGGGTGACGATCTGGGCCGAGCCGCCGACCAACGCCGAGATCACCGCGCCCTGATTGGTGAGCAGCACCAGATCGACGTCGAGCCCGTGCTTTTCGAAAATACCCTGGTCCTTGGCGATATAGGACGGCGTAAGCCCGGTGGTGGGCGAGAACAGTATCGTCAACTTCTCGGCCGCGTGGGCAGAGAGAGGTGCGAGCAAAGCAAGGGCGAAGAAGAAAGGCGTGAATTTTTTCATGGCGCGCGGAGTTTGCCATGTCTTCGCAGCGCAACACAACGCGTTTGGGTGTATAGTTGACAGGAACGGCAGTAAATCCCACGCTGTCGATATATCAATTTTTATGTTTTCCGGGGCGGAGGGAATGGCGAAGAACGGGCACGATCGGGTCGGCGAGAATTGCCGGAAATTCCGGGCGATCTTGAAGCGCAAGAAGATGACGCCGATGCCGGGCGGGTTCAGCCCGCTTTACGCGCTCTTGGCACAAGAGGCCGGCTTCGAATGCTTCTTCCTGCCGGGCTCGCAGCTTTCGCATTTCCTCTATGGCGTGCCGGATAACGGCATCATCGGCCTGCGCGACCTCGTCGATCACGCACGCCACATGGCGGCGCATGCCGATATCCCGATCCTTGTCGATGCCGATACCGGCTATGGCAACGCGGTCAACGTGCATTTCGCGGTGCAGGAGATCATCCGCTCCGGCGTTGCGGCGATGCAGATCGAAGACCAGGAAGCGCCGAAGAAATCCGGCACCGCGGCCGGCCGTCGGCTGATCTCGGTCGATGAAGCG
This sequence comes from uncultured Alphaproteobacteria bacterium, assembly GCA_963740675.1. Classification (GTDB taxonomy): domain Bacteria; phylum Pseudomonadota; class Alphaproteobacteria; order ATCC43930; family CGMCC-115725; genus CAIKMD01. Next base: position 164,931 of record CAVUFS010000011.1, on the reverse strand, counting down.
GTCGGCAAGATCCGCGCTGCGGTGGCGGCGCGCGATGCGATGGACCCGAATTTCTCGATCTGCGCGCGCTGCGACGGCATCGGCGCCGAGAAGAGCAGTTTCAAGGATACGCTGAAGCGCTGTGTTGCCTATGTAAAGGATGGCGGCGCGGACTTCGTCTGGCTCAATTCGATCCAGACACGCGAGCAGGTGAAGCAGGCCTGTAAAGAAATCCCTGGGCCGGTGCTGGCGATCTGGGGCGGCAAGGAATCGCCGCCGACCTGGGAAGAATATGAGAAGCTCGGCGCGCGGATCGTGCTCTATCCGACGATCGCCGCGACCGCGGGTCTACAGGCCGCCTGGGAGGTGCTGAGCGATTTCCGCAAGCGCGGCGCCCAGGCAATGATGGATTGGCACAAGCGGGTGGTCGCGAGCCCGCATGGCACGCCGGACGTCAAGAAACTCATCGGCTACGGTGAGATTCTCGACGTCGAAAAACGCTTCCTAACCAAGGATGCTCAGCGCGATTATAAGTCGACTTTTGGACACAAGACGAATTTCGCCGATACGGGTATGATGAAGCGGAAGGGTAAGAGCTCCGCTACGAAAGGAGTCTAGCCATGGCAAAGATCGTTCTCGGAATCGGGACCTCGCACGGTCCCATGCTGTCCACGCCCCCCGACCAATGGGGGCAGCGCGTCGCTGCCGACAAGCGCAATCCCGAACATTGGTATAAGGGCAAGGCCTATACCTTCGATCAGCTCGTGGCGATGCGCGCCAACGAGAATCTCGATCGCCAGATCACGCAGCAGGTCTGGAACGAGCGTCACGCCGCCTGTCGCCGCGCTATCGGCAAGCTCGCCGATATCTTCGCCGAAGCGAAGCCGGATATCGCAGTGATCGTCGGCAACGATCAGATGGAAATGTTCGACGATGGCCTCATCCCGGCGATGAGCGTCTATCGCGGCGAGACCATCCCCAACGCTTTCCCGCGCGAGGAAGAGATCGCGAAGATGCCGCCCGGCATTCCGATCGCGATCCCGGGGCATATCCCGCCGCAAGGCGCGACCTATCCCGGCCTGCCCGATCTTGCCAAGCACATCATCGAGACGGCGATCAGCGAGCAGTTCGACATCACCTCGATGGGAAGGCTGCCTGACGGTGTCGAGCACATCCCGCATGCTTTCGGCTTCGTCTTCCGCAACATCATGGCGGACAAGGCCGTGCCGACGGTGCCGGTGGTGCTCAATACCTTCTATCCGCCGAACCAGCCGAGCGTCGCGCGCTGCTACGATTTCGGCAAATCGCTGTTGCGGGCGATCCAATCCTGGAAGAGCGATGCGCGCGTCGCGCTGATCGCCTCGGGCGGCCTCACCCATTTCGTCGTCGACGAGGACGTCGACAATGCGGTGATGGATGCGTTGCGCAGCCGCAAGATCGAAGGCGTCGCCAAGCTCGGCGAGCCGATCTTCCAGGCGGGCACGTCCGAGATCAAGAATTGGGTCCCGGTCGCGGGTGCGATGGCCGATCTCGGCTACGAGCCCAACGTTATCGATTACGTGCCGTGCTATCGCTCGATGGCCGGCACCGGCAACGCGATGGGCTTCGTCTACTGGAAACAGTAGCGCTAGCTGTCTAGATCGTCATGCCCGGCCTTGTTCCGGGCATCCACGACTTGACGGGCTAAGACGTGGATGGCCGGGACAAGCCCGGCCACGACGGAATAAGAAGCGAATACGAAAAAAGGCACGAAGACGATCTTCGTGCCTTTCGCGTCTCGACGAGCGGCGCGTGCCGCTTGCGTCATTTTTTCAAGTAATACTCGCCGTCGGTGTTGCGATCGAGATGACCCGCATCGCGCAGGGTCTCGATCTGGCGCACGAGCTCGCGGCCGTCGCGGCTGCCGAGCACCGACATCAGCTTCGCGAAATGCATCGGGCCGGTTTCGAGCGCCTGTTGCACGGTCTGGAACCGCGCCGGGCCCTCGATCTTCGCCGCTTCCGGCACGCGCGCGGTGACAGCGGTCGGGCGGGGGAAGTTCCAGGTGCAGTCGAAGCCGACCTTGTCGCTGATCGCGTGATTGGCCGACGGGTCCATCGGCATGAAGGGCATATCCTTCAGGACATAGATATCCTTCGAGCCCTGGAAGCGCCCGGACATGGCCCATTCCATCTGCTCGCTCGAGCGGATATCGACATCGTCATCGGTGACATAGACATGCTTGGTCGTGCGCGACATGCCGAGCAGGGCGACGATCGCTGCATGCGGATCGGCGTTGCTGCGCTTGCGGATCGAGACCCGCAGGTGACAGTTCACCCCCGGGCCGGGTGGCGAATAGACGTCGACGACATCGACGCCGGCCTGCTTCAGCACCTGCCAGGCGCGCGCTTCGTGGCCGAGCGCACCCATGGGCGCGCCATCGCACCAGCCGAGATTGCGGCCGACGCCGTGCTTGATGGTTTGATACAGCACATCGCGGCGACGCGTGATCGCGGTGACATGGAACACAGGATCGCCGTGCATCGGGCCGTAATAGCCCATGTATTCGCCGTAGGGCCCTTCGTTGTCGATATAGCCGCGCTCGTCGACATAGCCTTCGAGAACGATCTCGGCATCCGCCGGCACATAAACGTCGTTCGTGAGGCATTTGACGACCGCCAGCGGTTCGCCGCGGAAGGTAGCGATCTGATTGATTTCGTCCTGGCCCGGCATGCCGCGATGCGAAGCGGCCATGGTGTCGAGCGGATGGGCGCCGATGGTGAAGCTCATCGGCAGTTTCTCGCCGCGGGCGACGCAGGCGCGATAGATATTCTGCAGATCGGATGGCGCGGTCGCGTTGAAGCCGCATTTGTCTTTGCCGCGCAGCATCAGGCGGCGGCAACCGACATTGCTGCGCTTGGTGACGGGATCGATGATGAAATCGTTGCCCGACGTGATGTAGGGGCCACCGTCATATTCGTGCTGCACGTGGAAGGGCAGCTTGTACATGTCGATCTGGTCGCCGGTGAGGACGACTTCCTGCACCGGCGCTTCGCTGGTCGGAACGACAAAAGGCTTCTGCGGGTTGGCCTGGCGGCGGAGGAACTCCTCGCGCATCTTGTTCTCGGGCACGCCGAAGGCGGCGGCGAGGCGCGTGCGTGAGGCGCTGACCGCGCCCACGACCTCATGCTCTTCCGGGCCGGCCTTCTTGAAGAGAACGCCTTTCTTGGTGTTCTCGATGATCGGGCTCATTTCCGAGAGCGCAACCTGCTCGTTGCGTACCTCGATCTCGTCCATCTCGACGAGTCGCTCGACCAAGCGCCGCAGCCGGAACTTGTCCGGATTCCAGGTACGGGTCGTGCTCACGGGCTGGTCCATCGTCTCGCTCCCCTAACGATTGCTTGGGCAAAGGCCGTATTACGGCAGGATAGAGGCGGGTCCAACGCTCCGCAATTACCGCGCGACAGTGGCGGGCGCGAAAACCGCGATGTAGCATTGGCATTATGAAGACCACACCGCCAGGGTGTGGCACGGGGCGGGGGCTTAAGGAGACAGACGATGAAAATCCTGCGGGTTGAGGAACTGGTGTTCGGCGCGGAAGACGTCGCGGCCGGCACGAAATATTTCGACGATTGGGGCCTCCAGACGATCGCGCGCAGCGACAAGGGCGGCGATTTCACCATGCCCTCGGGCCAGGTGATCAAGGTCCGCTCATCGGCGGACGGCGCGCTGCCAATGACCAATGAAGGCGGCTCGACCTTGCGCGAGGCGGTCTGGGGCGTCGACAGCAAAGCCACGCTGGATGAGATTGCGACCGAGCTGAGCCGTGACCGTAACGTGCGCCGCGATGCGGACGGCTCGCTGCATACGGTCGATCCGCATGGCTTCGCCATCGGCTTCCGCGTCGCTGACGAAAAGCCGGTGCCGGCGCCGGTGCCGAAGAACCGCCTCAACCGTCCGTTCGACGGCAGCGAGCGGGTCAAGCCGAGCCGCATCGGCCATCTCGTTTATTGGGTCACGCGCGGCAAAGAGGCCGAGGGCCAGAAATTCTATGTCGATCGGCTCGGCTTCCGCGTCTCCGATCGCAGCGCCGATTTCGGCGACTTCCTGCGCGCCGCCGGCTCGCTCGATCACCACAATCTCGGCATGTTCAGTTTCCGCGACAAGGCGGGCTACGGCCATATCGCTTTCGAAGTGCCGAGCTTCGACGAGGTGATGCTGGGCGGCCAATACATGAAGAGCCAAGGCTGGAAGCCGGCGAACAAGCCGGGCCGCCACATCGTGGGCTCCAACACCTATTGGAATTTCGTCAGCCCGTGCGGCGGCAACACCGAGTATTTCTCGGACATGGACATGATGGACGACAATTGGCAGCCGCGCGTGTGGGAGAAATTCCCCGGCGCCCATGTCTGGTCGGCGGACTAAGGAGAGGCTGCCATGGCCGAAGGCGAAGCTCCCAAGCATACGCCGCCCGCGCCGATCAAAGACGACGAAGTCCGCGAATTCATGACCGACTGGTTCGGTCCGGGCTTCGAGCCGATGCCGATGCTGGCGTGGTCGGTCAGGAAGCGCGCGAGCCTGATGGGCTCGGGCAAGTCGAAGCGTTTCCTGCCGACCTTCCGGCCCTTCGATCTGCTGGGCCAGCCGAACGCGTCGCAGCTCGTCTTCGAGAACGAATGCCAGCGCATTGGCGTCGAAAGCGTCTGCGGCGCGCAGCCGGCCTTCACCCGCTATCTCGATTTCAATGCGCTCTATTTCCAATTCGCCGGTAAGAGCAGTGTCGAGACCGAATGCGGTACCTATGAGACCGCGCCCGGCGATCTTCTGCTCGTCCCCGACGGTGTCGCGCATCGCAGCACCGGCAGCGCGGATTCGCTGCGCTGGTATTTCCATCTGCACGAGCCGGTGCGGGTGATGATGGGCGAGGCTAATGAAGTCAGCCTCACCGAATTCACCGCCAAGCGCAGTGATGGCCCGGATTGGAAAATCCCCGCCGATCGCAGCGCCGCGCCGAAAACCCAAGTGCAAGAGCGCATGGTGCAATGGCGCGACCGCTCACCCGAAGACGCCACGGTGGTCGAGCGCGACTATGGCAGCCTCGTCGGCGCGACCAGCAAGCAGCGCGACAAGGCCGAGAGCCTCGTCAGGAAGCTGCGCGCCTTCGATTGCTTCACCGAGATCACCGGCCAGCGCGGCCCGGGCCCGAAGCTCATCGCAACCGATAATTTCGCGCTCGAGACCTACAACACGGTCGGCGCGCAATTCGCGTTTCACCGCGCGCTGCAAAGCGACGAGTTCGGATTCCAATTCTCGGGCCACGGCTACAATCTGTCGGAGCTCGAAGCCAAAGCTGCGACGCCGCCCGGCGCCTGCGCGCTGGTGCCGCTCGGCATCGCGCATAGCGTGCTGTGCGATCCGGGTTTCCTGCGCTTCGTCGCCTATAGCCGCATCCCGTGGGAAGTCCGTGCCGATGTGTCGAAGCACGCCTATGACAGCCGCTTCGAGTTGGTGCCGAAGGTGGTGAAGCCGCATGCTTGGCACAGCGCCAAGCCGGCCTCTGCGCCGCACTGAGGCGGACCGCCGATGAACACCGAACCGCTTGCGATCCCACGGCTCTCGCTGGTGGAGCGCGACCGGCGTTATCGCGCTGTGCGTGCGGCGATGGCGACAGACAATCTCGACGTGCTGATCTGCCCGGCAAGCACGGCGCGCTGGGAACAGACGATGGCGGATTCCCGCTATCTCACCACCATCGGCGGCTTCGGCACCGAGACGCTGACCATCTTTCCGCGCGACGGCGAGGTCACGGCCTATGTCTTCAACCGCGCCGCATTTTGGCTCGCGGCGCAGGCATGGGTCAGCGATGTGCGCGACGGCCGCAATCTCTGGCTGAAGAACATCGAGGAGCGGCTCGGCGAGTTGAAGCTGGCGGATGGGCGCATTGGCATCGCCGGCCTCTCGGGCCTGACCCGCACGCCCGACGGCATCATTCCGTACGCGACGGTTGAAGGTATCAAGCAGGCTTTCCCGCGTGCCGAGATCGCCAATGCGACGGCGCTGATGAGCCGCGTGCGCCAGGTGAAAAGCGCGGAGGAGGTAGAGCTGATCCGCCGCGCCACTGAAATCGCCGAGGCGATGGTCGGCACGCTGGCCGATCTCAAGCCCGGCGATACTGAGCGCACCGCCTTTGCCAATATGACACATAAGCTGATCGTCGAAGGCGGGGATCTACCGGCGATGATGATCATCGGCAGCGGCCCCGATCTGCAGCACGGCATGTTCGTACCGACGATGCGGCCGCTCGCTGCGCGCGACGTCATCACGGGCGAGGTTGAAGGCCGCTATGCCGGCTATTCCGGGCAGATCATCCGGCCCGTGGTGCTGGGTCAGCCACGAAGCGATTTCCGCGAGCTGATGGGGATCAACGTTGCGGTGCTCAACGACGTGCTCACGGCGATGAAAGCCGGCGTGACGCTCGGCAGCGTCCTTGGCGCCTATGAGGCGGCGGTGGCTCGGCATGGCAGCGGCGCGTGCAAGACGGCTTATCCGCTGATGCATGCGCGCGGGCTCGGCGATGAATATCCGACGGTGCTGAGCCCCGACGACATCGCCAAGCATGGCGATTTCAAGCTCGAAGCCGGCATGGCCTTCGTCTTGAAGCCGCGCGTCGCGAAGAAGGGTGTCCCGACGGCGCAGATCGGCGACATGGTCGTCGTCGGCGAGAATGGCGGCATCCGTCTCGGCCGTGAAGCGTTAGGATTGAAAGAGCTTCCCTGGAGCGGGTCATGACGATCAGCGCGCGATCCATCAATCCCAAGGACGAGAATTTCTTTGGCGAGATAGAGGGCGTCGATCTCAAAGCCGATCTCGACCGCGCCGCGATCGAGGCGATCGAAGCGGCGATGGATCGCTACGCGGTTTGTGTCGTCCGTGGACAATTCCTCGACGACGATCAGCAGATCGACTTCAGCACGAAGCTGGGCGAGCTTTCCTACGCCATCAATTACGGGCGCGCGCAGGGCACAGTGGCACGGCTGCGGCGCGAGCTCTATGACATCTCCAATCTCAACGAGGGCGACGACATTCTCGCCAATGACGATCGCCGCCGCGTACTGCGCGAGGGCGACCGGCTCTGGCACACCGATCGCTCTTTCATTCCGGCCGACACGACCTATTCGCTGCTCTCGGCGCGCGAAGTGCCGCCCGAAGGCGGCAACACCGAATTCGCCGACATGCGCGCCGCCTATGACGCGCTGCCCGAGGCGGTGAGGATTCAGATCGAAGGCCTCCGTTGCGAGCATTCGATCTGGCATTCGCGCGTGCTGGCTGGCGCCAAGCCGGAAGACATCCGCGCCGACGAGCGCGCCGCGATGCCAGGAACGGTACAACCACTCGTGCGCACCCACGCGCGTACCGGCCGCAAATCGCTGGTGCTTGCCTCGCATGTCGAGCGGGTGATCGGCCTATCGGACGAGCAAGGCCGTGCGCTGATCGATCAGCTCACCAAATTCGCGATCCAGGATCGCTTCGTTTACGCACATCGCTGGTCGGCCGGCGAGTTGGTGATCTGGGACAATCGCTGCACGATGCATCGCGGCCGTCCGTTCGACGACACACGCTACCGCCGCGACATGCGCCGCACGACGGTGCAGAATCCGCAGAAGGCGGCAGCGGAGTAGTTACCTCTGGATTCCAATAATTAAACCGTCGTCCCCGCGAAAGCGGGGACCCAGGATTTGCAGCACGTCGTTTGCTCTGGATTCCCGCTTTCGCGGGAATGACATAATTAAAAGCGCAGGGCTACGTTCGGGTGAATCATCCCTCGCTGGCGCCGAGCATCACCGCTTCGAAATCGCAGAAGTGATACTGGCAGAGCGGACAGCTCTTCTCGAAGAGAGCTTTGCGGGCGCGGGCTTCGGGGCTGTAGTCGAGCGGGAAGGGCGCGAGGTAGGGGTTGCGGCCGCTGATGCGCTCGACGTCCTCTTTGAACTTCGCGAGGCTCTCGACCTTGAAGCCCATATGGTCGAGCGATGGCGGCATGATGCCGGTCGCATCATAGTCTTTGATCTTCCACGGCATGATGACCATCGTCATGTGGCCGTCGGTCAGATAGTGGTTCGGATCGCCGGCCTGCTTGTTGCGCACTTCGAGCTCGAAGATGTCGCGGTAGAATTCCGCCATGCGGTCCGGGTTCATCGTGCGCAGGCCGAAATGGCTGATGTGGCGCGGATGGATTTTGTCGCCACTCTGCTCGGCATAGATATCCATGCGGTTCTCCATCTCTTTCTGCGAGATGTCGAACACATTGCCGTCCGGGTCATGCGCTGAGATGCCGGCATAAGGACGGTTGGACGGCCGCTTCAGCCAATCGACTTCGGGATATTTCTTCAGGCGGTCGAGCGCCTTTTGCGCATCGACAACCTCGAAGCCGAAATGCTCGAGGCGGCCGCCGCGGCCGGGCACGCGCGGATTGACGTTCATGCCGACATAACCGTCGCCGATTACCGCCGCGCCTTCGGCGCGATAGCCCGCAGCCTGCTTCATGCCGAAATAGGCTTCGTAGAAACGCGAGCTCAGCGCGAAATTCTCGCTGACGATGGCAAGATGATTGAGCTTGGCGAACGACATGCGGCGGCCTCCGGTCGGGTTTTCTCGATGTTAGGCCCGGATTATCCGTCCGCCAAACCCGCGCGGCAATGCTAGAATGAAAGAAAACATCGGGGTGGGAGGATCGCTTGCGCGTTTTCACGACATTTCTGTTTGTCCTGTTGTGCATTGCCGCGCCCGCGGTGGGCGCCGACAAGCCGGTCAAGATCGGCATGCTGATGGAGCTTTCGGGCACTTTCGGCACCAGCGGCAAGCTGGTCCAGCACGGCTTCCAATATGTGCTGCAACAGCATGGCGGCATGCTGGGTGGGCAGAAGGTCGATATCGTGACCGAGGACACGGCCGCCGATCCGGCGACGGCGATCACCAAGGTGAAGAAGCTGGTCGAATTCGATCATGTCGATGTGCTGGTCGGGCCGGTCAATTCGGCGACAGGTGCCGCGGTGCGCAATTACGTCATCGAGCAGAAAATCCCGATGCTCACCCAGTCGACCGTCGCCGAAGTGATCGACGGCAAATACATGTTCCGTACCTCATTCGACGGCAATGCCGAGGCCTATCTCGAAGGCTTCTTGCCGGGCAAGGCGGGCCATCAGAAAGCCGTGCTGCTCGCGCCCAACTACCTCGCCGGGCAGGTCGCCGAGAAATATTTCGAGAAGGGCTTCAGCGATGCCGGCGGCACGGTGATCCAGAAGTTGTTGCCGCGTGTCGGCGCCGAGGATTACGGCTCCTTCATCGGCCAGATCTCGTCCGATGCCGATGTCGCGATCGTGTTCTTCCCCGGCTCCGACGCGGTGCGCTTCCTGAAGCAGTGGAACGATTACGGCATGAAGCTGCCGCTCTTCGGCTTTACCGTGACGGTCGATGAGACGCTGCTGCCAACCGAAGGTCCGTCGGCGGTCGGCTTCATCGGCGCCTCGCAATATTTCTCGACCATCGACATTCCTGAGAACAAGTCTTTCCTCAAGGAGTGGAACGCGGCGCATCAATCAGCGCCTGAAAAACTGAGTTGGCTGACGCTGTCGGGTTGGATCGCGGCGGCGACGCTCGATCACGCGATCGGCGTCGTCAAAGGCGATCTCAGCGACAAAGAGGCTTTCCTCAGGGCGATCAAGGAGACGAAGCTCTCGACGCCGGCCGGGCCGTTCCGCTTCGACGACAATCAGAATCCGATCCTGCCGCGCTATGTGATGCAGATCCGCGAGGTCGACGGCAAGGCGCAGCCGGTCGTGATCGCGACGATCCCGGAATTCATTCCGGTCGAGAAGCCGCCGGAGTTGCCGGCCGATTTCACGCTGCCGAAGTAAAGGTTCATCGCGAGATTCTTCTCATTCGTCATTCCCGCGTAAGCGGGAATCCAGGGCGACACATGCGTTGCTGCTCTGGATCCCCGCTTTCGCGGGGATGACGAAAAGAACAGGCGTGGAGCGAATTTACAAACCCAGATACGTCTTCTGTACGCCTTCATCGGCGGCGAGATCGCGCGGCAGGCCGTGCCAGACGATCTTGCCTTTGTCCATCACCGAGACGCTGTCGGCGATGTCGAGCGCGAATTCGATATTCTGCTCGACCAGCAGGATGGCGAGGCCGCTGTCGCGCAGCTTCTGCACGAGCTGTTTCAGCTCGCTGACGATCTGCGGCGACAGGCCTTCGGTCGGCTCGTCCATCAAGATGATGCGCGCATTGCCGACCAGCGCGCGTGCCACCGCCAGCATTTGCTGCTCGCCGCCGGAGAGCGTGCCTGCGCCATTGCGCAGCCGCTCGCGCAGCGCCGGGAAAAGCGCGAGGGCGCTGTCGATCGTCCATGCGGATGCTGCGCCCGGTGCACCACGCGCGGCGATCTCGAGATTCTCGCGCACGCTGAGCGACGGGAAAATGCGCCGGCCCTGCGGCACCAGCCCCATGCCGGCCTGCCCGATGCGATAGGATGGCCAGCGTGTCACATCCTTGCCGTCGAAGATGATGCGCCCGCGGCGAGGCGGGGTGAAGGCGATGATGCTGCGGATCAGCGTCGTCTTGCCGACGCCATTGCGGCCCAGCACGGCGGCGATGCGGCCACGCTCGACTGTCAGCGAGATGCCCTGCAGGACATAGCTCTCGCCGTAATACGTATGAATATCCTCGACCGCGAGCATCGCGTCGCTTGTCATGAGGACACCTCGGGCCGGACGCCGCCGCGCGCATAGATCTTCTGGAGGCTCGATTCCTGGCGGATTTCTTCCGGCGGCCCCTCCGCGACGATGCGGCCCTGATCCATCGCCGTGATCTTGTCGGCGATCTTGAAAGCAGCGGCGAGATCGTGCTCGATCAGCAGCACGGTAATGCCGCGATCGAGATTGAGGATGATGTCGGTGGCGAGATGTGTCTCAGCCGCCGACAGCCCCGCCATCGGCTCGTCGAGGAGCAGCAAACGAGGATTGCCGGCGAGCGCCATGACGATCTCGAGCTGGCGCTGCGTGCCGTAGGACAGATTGCGCACGGTCTCATTCGCGGAATTCGGTGAGGCGCCATTTCTCCAGCAGCGCCTCGGCGCGATCGAGCACCTCGCGGTAATGCGCCAGACGCCGCCAGAAGACGAAATGCGCCGGCGTCAGCGCCTGCACCGCGATGATCATGTTGTCGATCACGGTGAGGTTGCGGAACAGGCTCGTGATCTGGAAGGTGCGGGCAAGACCGAGTGCTGCGCGTCGATGCAGTGGCATCTTCGTCACATTCTCGCCGAAAAGGAAGATATCGCCGCCGGAGGGCGCGATCTGGCCATTCACGACATTGAACAGCGTCGTCTTGCCGGCGCCGTTGGTGCCGATGATCGCCCGTCGCTCGCCGGCTTCGAGCGTCAGCGAAACGTCGGCGATAGCGCGCACGCCGCCGAAATTGCGCGAGAGATTGCGGATCTCGAGCGGCTTCATCCGGCGCTCCGCTTTCGCGCCTTCAACCGGTCGCGGAGATAGATCAGCGCGCCTTGCGGCGCATAGAGCGCCAGCAGCACATAGATGACGCCGATCACGAAGAGCCAGCGATCGGTATAGGTGCTGAGTACATATTGCAGGAGGACGAAGACGATGGCGCCAAGCACCGGGCCGAACAGCGTGCCGGCGGCGCCGACCAGGATCATCATCAGCACCTGCGCCGAGACGGTAACGCTGAGCGCCGAAGGCGAGACGAAGCTGTTGAGGAACATGTAGAGCTCGCCCGCGACGCCGGCGAAGGCCGCGGAGACGATCGAGGCGAGATATTTATAAGCCCAGACGTGATAGCCGAGCGCGCGCATGCGCATCTCATTGTCGCGGATGCCGCGCAGCGCATAGCCCAGCGGCGAGGTAACGAAGATATAGAGCATCGCCACGACGACGACGAAGATCGCCAGCACAAAATAGAAATAGCCGACCGTCGAGCCGAGCGACCACAAGCCAATATGCGGCCGCATAACGCCCGGCAGGCCGTTGTCGCCGCCGGTGACATCGGTCCAACTCACCGCAAGGCTCCACAGCACCTGTGAGAAGGCGAGGGTGATCATCAGGTAATAGGAATGCGACGTGCGCAGGGCGAGAAGATGAAAGAGCGCGGCGGCGATCGCGCTGGCGGCGATGCCGGCGCTGCCTGCCGCGGCGAAACCCCAGCCGAGCTTCAGCGTGCAGATCGCGGTGACATAGGCGGCGAGGCCGAAATAGGCGGCATGGCCGAGCGATGGCATGCCGGTATAGCCGTGCAGCACATCGAGGCTCATGGCGAAGATGCCGTAGATCAGCATCTGCGTGAGGAGGCCGGTATCATAAGACGGGATCATGCCGCCGAGTGCCGCCGCAATCAGGACGAAGGCGATCGCGCTCCAGAGGCCCCAGCGATTCTCGGTCATGGCACGGGCTCTAAACGCGGCCCATCAAGCCGGTCGGCCGCAGCGCCAGCACGATCACCATCGGCACGAAGATGGTGAAAAGCGAAAGCTGCGGAAACCAGACATTGCCGAAATTGTCGACGAGACCGACGAGAAGGCTGCCGAGGAAAGCGCCGCGGATGCTGCCGAGCCCGCCGACGGTGACGACGACGAAAGCCAAAAGCGCAACCTCGAAATCGGCGCCGGGGAACATGCCGAGCAGCGGCCCGCCGAGCACGCCGCCGATGGCGGCGAGTGCGGCGCCCAACGCGAAGATCGCGGTGAAGACCAGCGGCATGTTGATGCCGAGGCCGCGCACCATCTCTTCGTCGTCCATGCCGGCGCGCACGATCGCGCCGATCTTGGTGCGCTCGAGGAAAGCCCAAAGGAAGATCGCGGTCGCGAGGCCCCAGCCGATGAGGAACAGGCGATAGAGCGGATAGACCACGCCGAAGAAGCGCACGCCACCTTGCAGCAGCCGCGGCTCCGGCACCAGCAGCGGATCGCCGCCCCAGGTGAAGAACGCGAAATCAGCGACGATGAACAGGAGGCCGAGCGTCAGCAGCGCCTGCGGCATCTCCTGCTTATAGAGGCGCGCGAGGAACAGTCGCTGTACGATGACGCCCGTCACCGCGATGGCGAGCACCGCGAGCAGTGCGCCCGTACCGAAATCGCCGGTGAAGCGGATGGCGCTGATCGCGACATAGCCGCCCAAGAGATAGAAAGAGCCATGCGCCATGTTGATGATGCGCATGAGCCCGAAGATCAGGGTGAGCCCGGCGGCGAGCAGAAACAAGATCATCGCCAGCGACAAGCCGTTGAGCGTGTTGATGATCCAGAAGTTCACGCGTCGCCCCCTGTCGCCCGCCCTTTATCTTTTATTCGTCATTGCCGGGCTTGTCCCGGCAATCCATGGGCCCACGGAACAAGTCCGCGGGTGACGTTCATGGAAGTTACAGCTTGAACACGCGTTTCGCGTTCAAGTGATAGAGCTTGTTCTTGTCGGCGTCCGAGAGTGGCAGCGCGTCGACGACATCAACCGAGTCCCGCACCACCTCGAACGGCCAATCGGCGGCGAAGAGGACGTTGTCGATCCCCAGAAGCTCGATGGTCATCATCAGGGGCAAACGATAATTCATACCGCTGGTGGTGACGATGATGTTGTCGCGGAAATATTCACCGGGCAGACGCTTGATCGTGCTTTTCAGCCCCGCTGCCTGCAATTCCCACAGGTAGCGGTTGTCGATGCGCTCGAGGGTGAAGGGGATGCTCTCGCCCATATGGCCGATAACAATCTTGAGGCTCGGGAAACGATCGAACACGCCGGCCGCGATCAGCCGCATGATATGGGTGCCGGTTTCGATGCCATAGCCCCAGGCCACGCGGAAGCCTGGCATGCTCATCGGCGCGGCCATGCTCGGGCTCGGCTCGCGCGGATGGAGATAGAGCGGCACATCGAGCGCCGTCAGCGCTTCGAAGATCGGCCAGAATTTCTTGTCGTCGAGATATTCGCCGTGGGTGTGCGAATTGATGATCGCGCCTTTGAGGCCGAGACTCTTCACGCCGCGTTCTATTTCGCGCGCGGCATTCTCTGGCGCTTGCGGCGCCACTGCGGCGAGACCTGAAAAACGTGTTGGATATTTGCGGCAGGCCTCGGCGAGACGGTCGTTCACCAGCTTGGACAGCTCATAGCCCTGCACCGCGTCGAAGGCCTGCACGCCAGGAGAGCTGATGATGACCAGCTGCTTGGAGATGCCGTCTTCGTCCATCACCTTGATGCGATGCTCGCCGATATCGGCGAGGTCGCGGAACAGGTTGCGGCGGAATTCCGTCGGCTGTCCGGCAAGGCCGAGCTTCTCATCGAGGGCGCGCGCCGCGGCCGCGACCTCGGGAATCATGAAGCCTTCTTCGACGGCGATGCGTTCGCGCGCCGGCGGCGGAGATTTTGCCGTCGCCATCAGTGACCACCCTTCGGCGCCGGAATGCCTTGCGCGCCGACCGGCGGCATGCCCATCGCAAAGGCGCCGGCATTAACATAGGCCGTGTCGACACCCCAGGCGACGTGATTGCCGGCGGCGTGAACGTCGCGCCAGAAACGCTGGATCGGATTGTTCTCGATCACGCCGCGCGCGCCCGACGCCTCGAACAAGCGATCGACGCCGCGCATGGCGAGCCGCGAGGCGAGGGTGAAGTTGCGCTTGATCGCCTGCATGTCGGCTTCCTTGTTCGGCAAGCCGTTGCGCAGCTTCTCATCATTGTCCTTGGCGAGCAGATAAGCGGCATCGATCTCCGCCGCCGCTTCGCCAATTGAGTGCTGCGTGTTGAGCAACTGCAGCATTGGATCGCGCACCTGAGACGCGGCGCGGGTCTTGGCGAAATCGGTAAAGCAATCGAGCGCGCCGCGCGCGATCGCAATCAGTGGACAGAAAATGCCGAAGGGGAAGGCGACATAACCCGGCTCGCGGAACATCACGCCGGTGTTGGTCTTGGTCCCGGGGCCGGTGCCGGCCGCGAAGTCGGCGGCTCGCACTGTGAATTCCTCGCGCACGAAGACATCGTTGACGACGACGTTGTTGCTGCCCGAGCCTTTGAGGCCGACGGCGTACCAATTGTCTTTCACTTTGAATTCGCCGGGACCGAACAGGAAGAAGCGGACATCCGGAGCCCCAGCGCCATCGGCTGGCGGCACGACGCCGCCGAGGATTGCCCAATCCGAATGATCGATGCCGGACGAGAAGCTCCATTCGCCGCTGACTTGGAAACCGCCCGGTGCGCGCGTGACCTTGGCCCCCGGCATGAAGGAGGTGCCGATCTTCGGTCGCGAATGCTGCTTGTAGACGTAATCCTGGCATTCGGACGGGAAGGTACCGAAGACCCAGTGATGTTGGATCAAGAGATCGAAGCACCAGCCGCTAGAACCGCAATGCCGGCCGACTTCGGTGACGACGTCGGCGACATCCATCCAGCTATCGATGCCGTAACCGCCGCGATCCTTCGGAATGATGAGGCCGATCAGATCGGATTCGACCATCGCCTGCACGTTTTCGGACGGCAGATGGCGCAGCTTCTCGGTGGCGACAGCATTAGCCTTGCAGACCTCGCCAACTTTCTTGGCGCGGGCTAGGGCTTCAGCGTGGGTGATCGTCGGCATGGGAGCTCGATTGTTGTCATGTAACGGTGAATTCCTAACAGAATCCCACTCGGCAATCCATGGGGCCAATCCATGGGACGACCCGCGAGGTTGTTCCGTGGCGCGGCGCACCCGTACGGTTTAGAATGTATCCAAATTTCGCGGGGAGGAAACCATGGCGACGTCCATTCCCGAACATGTTCACCTCGTTGGCAGCATCGCCCTCGATACCGTCGAGGAAGTATTCCAGACCGCCGGCACGTTGCTCGGCCGGCGGCTGAAACGCTGTCCCGATGGCGAGCCCGGCGGCCGGCGGCTGTGGATCAGCTGGCAATATCCCTTGTTACGGGCGAATGCCTATCTGCAGATCGATCCGGTCTCGCTTGGTCAGGCCGGGATGTTCCCGAAGCTGCGCCTCGCCGACGGCGTCAAAACCGAGGACATCCATTTCGGCGAACTCGGCTATGCCCGCGAAGCGCGCGCCTCCTATCAGGATTTCCTGGCCGCGCGCTCTCGGGGCGAGCTGGCGCCGGGCACGCGTTTCCAGGTCAGCCTGCCAACGCCGATGGCGGTGATCGTGCCGTTCTGTATGACGAACGACATTGCCGCGATTGAGCCCGCCTACGAAAAGGCGATGCTCGCCGAGGTCGACCGCATCTGTGCCGCGATCCCGCACAAGGATCTCTCGATCCAGTGGGATGTGTGCATCGAAATGGTGATCTGGGACGGCCAGCTCGCCTCGCGCTATCCGAAAGAAGGTACCTCCCATGCCGATATCCTGGCGCGGCTGACGCGGCTCGGCGATGCCGTGCCGGGCGATGTCGAACTCGGCTTCCATCTCTGCTACGGCGATCTCGACGCCAAGCACTTCGTTGATCCGGTCGATGCAACGAAGCTGGTCGAGATCGCCAATGCGCTGGCGCAATCGGTCAAACATCCGATCGCCTGGATTCACATGCCGGTGCCGATCTCGCGCAGCGACGATGCGTATTTCAAGCCACTGGCGGGGCTGAAGTTGTCACCCGCGACCGAGCTCTATCTCGGCATCGTGCATGCCGATGACGGTGTCGACGGCCTCAAGAAACGCGCCGAAGCTGCGTCACGCTATGCGAAGAATTTCGGCATCGCGACCGAATGCGGCATTGCGCGCCAGCGTAAGCCTGAATTGGTGCGACGTATCCTTGAGCTGCATGCTGCGGGCTCGAAAGAGCCGGCGGCATAGAAGTCGCACTTTATTTACTCGTCATGCCCGGACTTGTTCCGGGCATCCACGTCTTTTCGGGAAATATTCGTCATGGCCGGGACAAGCCCGGCCATGACGAATAATGAAAGCGTGTCGCTCTAAATAGCCACGGTTATTGCGTTGTAGCCGTAGATGCCGTCGTAAAGCGCGGCCATGCGCTCCGGCGTCCATTTCTCGTCGATGTGCTGCTGGGCGGTGTTGGTGTTCTTCAGCGCGTCGCCATGCAGACGGTCTTTCTGGTCGACGGCGGCGAGGACGATATGCTTGGTGCGTTCGACGCGCGCCGTTTCATACCGCTTGAGCGCGGTCTCGATGTCGTCGAATTTGTCGAGGCAGCGCGCCAGCACATAGCCGTCCTCGATCGACATCGACCCGCCTTGTGCCAGGAAGGGCAAGGTCGAATGGCACGCATCGCCGAGGAGTGTGGCATTGCCGACGCTCCAGCGTTCGAGCGGCCAATGCACCATCAGCGCCCATTTGAACGGCTCGGCGGTCGAGGCGATCATCGCGCGCGCATCCTCGTGCCAGCCGGGGAAATCGGCGATCCATTCCTCATGCGTGCCGCGGTCGTACCACGATTCTTTCTGCCAATCGCCGCGCTCGACCACGGCGATGACGTTGAGCATCGCGCCCTTGCGCACCGGGTAATGCATGATGTGTGAGGCGGGCGCGATCCAGCCGCCATGGCGCATGAGGGCCGGCGGCAGCTTGTCCTTCGGGCAGAGGCCGCGCCAGGCCATGAAGCCGGTGAATTCGGCCTTGTCGGCGCCGAACAGAGTCTGGCGCACCACGGAATGAATACCATCGGCGCCGATCAGCGCATCGCCGCTGATGCGCTCGCCATTCTCGAAGGCGGCGGTAACGCCTTTGGCCGAAGCTTCGAAACCGACGCAGCGCATGCCGAGCTTGATTGCATTCGGGTCGGTGCGCAGTACCGCCTGGCGCAGCATCTCCTGCAGATCGGCGCGATGCATCGTGTAATGCGGCGAGCCGTACTTCGCGGCGGCTGTGCTGTGATCCTGCATGCGCCAGCGCTCGTCGCTATTCCAGACACGCAGATCGACCTTGCCGGCCATGATGCCGATGCGGTCGAGCTCGTCGCCGAGGCCGAGCTCGCGCAGGACGCGCGAGCCATTGGCCGCGACCTGGATACCGGCGCCAAGCTCGCTGAGCGCCGGGGCCAGTTCGAAGACCTGTACCGGATAGCCGCGGCGCAACAGCGCGAGCGCGGCGGTGAGGCCGCCGATGCCGGCCCCGATGATGAGGATTTTCGGTTTCGTCGCCATCTTGCTTATTGATCGAAGATGGCGACAGCGCGTGTCCAGCCAGCGGAGGCGCCGCGGATCTTCACCGGGAAACAGGCGATCGTGTAACCATCGGCCGGCAGCACTTCGAGATTGTGCAGCTTCTCGAGGTGGCAATAGCCGATATCGCGCCCGGCCTTGTGGCCTTCCCAGATCAGGCCGGCGTCATGCGACGTCGCGTATTTGTCTTTGGTGTGCACGAAAGGCGCGTCCCAGCTCCAGGCGTCGGTGCCGGTCAGCCGCACGCCGCGCTCCAACAGGTACAGCGTCGCCTCGCGGCCTATGCCGCAACCAGCGGCGACGTAATCGCGTTGGCCATAGGCCGTGCCGGCGCGCGTGTTGACGACAACGATCTCCAGCGGTTTCAGCGTATGGCCGATGCGTTTCAGCTCGGCTTCGACATCCTTCGCCTGCACCACATAGCCATCCGGCAGATGGCGGAAATCGAGCTTCACACCCGGCTGCATGCACCAATCGAGCGGCACTTCGTCGATCGCGATCGCGCGCTCGCCTTTGTTCATCGTCGAATGGAAATGATAGGGCGCGTCGAGATGCGTGCCGTTATGCGTCATCAGGCGAATCCATTCGATCGCCCAGCCTTCGCCGTTCGGCAGATCTTCTTCCTTGAGCCCGGGAAAGAATTTCACCACATCGCCGGCGGTTTCCTTGTGCCGGTAATACTCGATCTTCGGCTCATAGCCGGGCGGATCGGAGGGCACGTCGTTTTCGAGATGCATCGAGAGATCGACGATCTTCCGCGTCATGGCTCGCCTCGCTTCCTGCCGCCGCATTTCTTCGTTGACGCGATCATATTAGACTGGGGCACAGGGCAAAAGGGGCGGCCATGATCTATCGCGCGGAGGAACGCACTATCCGGTTGTTGCTGGCGGGCGATGCCATGCCGGCGCGTAGCCTCAAACCCTTCGACGAGCCGCGCTACACCGCGTTGCTCGATCTCATCCGCGGCGCCGACGCCGCTTTCGCCAATCTCGAGACCACGGTGCGCGAGCCGCAGGAAGGCACGCCCAGCCTGACGCAGGGCACACCGATGTCGACGCCGCCGGCACTCCTGGGCGAGTTGCAATGGATGGGGCTGAAGCTGCTGTCCTGCGCCAACAACCACGCGACCGATTATGGCGATGACGGGCTGATGGCGATGCTGGCGCATTTGCGCCGCGCCGGAATTCCACATGCCGGCGCCGGCGCCAATCTCGCCGAGGCGCGCAAGCCCGCGTATCTGGATACCGCTGCCGGCCGCGTCGCGCTGATCGCGGCGACGACCTTCTATCCGCATTGGACGCGCGCCGCCGATCAGCGGCCGGACGCGCTTGGCCGGCCGGGCATCAATCCGCTCGATTTCGCGGTCAGCTATACGGTTGACGACGCGACCTTCGCCGCGCTTGCGAAAGCGAGCGAAGGTCTCGGTCTCAGCCAAGCGCGCACGCGCCAGCGCGCGATGTTCTTCAGCGCAGCGGAAGCGCCGGAAGACAGCGCCGATGCGCTCACCTTCCTCGGCCAGCGATTCCTGCGCGGCCAGGGCTACTCGGTCACGACCAAAGCCAAGCAAACCGATCTCGACGGCAATCTGCGTTGGATCCGCGAAGCCAAGCGCCAGGCGGATTTCGTGATCTTCTCTCTGCACAATCACGAATACGGCCAAGGTGGCGCACTCGCGGCCAAGACCAATGTCGGCATGGAAGAAGCCGCGTCTTTCGTCACCGATGTCGCGCATGCGGCGATCGATGCCGGTGCCGATGTCGTCGCGTGTCACGGGCCGCATCTGACGCTCGGCGTCGAGGTCTATAAGGATCGCCCGATCCTCTACAGCCTCGGCAATTTTATTTTCCAGAACGACAACGTGCCGGTCTTTCCGGCGGAGTCCTATCAACGCTTCGGCCTCGACGAGAAAGCGACGCCGACCGATTTCCTCGATGCGCGCACCGGCAACGAGACGCGCGGCTTCCCGGCCTCGCCGGAATATTGGCATGGCATCGCCGCCGCTTGCGATTTCCGCGGCGGCAAGCTGGCGCAGCTCGATCTCCATCCGCTCGATCTCGGCCACGGCCGAACCCGCGCACAGCGCGGCCGGCCGATGTTGGCGGAAGGTGAGAAGGCGGCGACGATCCTTGAGCGGGTGAAGCGGTTGTCGGAGCGGTATGGGACGAAATTCGTGGTTGAGGACGATGTTGCAGCGATAAAGCTTATCTAATTTTTGTCGTCACCCGCGGACTTGTTCCGCGGGTCCATGGGGCGAATACATGGAAAAAGGCGGTTGGGTTTACATCGTGACCAACAAGCCACGCGGGACGCTCTACATTGGCGTGACCAGCGATATTGCGCGACGCGCTTTTGAACATCGCGAAGGCGCAATCGAAGGGTTTACGAAGCTCCACGGGCTGAAGCGCCTTGTCTTTGTCGAGCGATACGAGGACATTCAAACCGCCATTCAACGCGAGAAGACGATGAAACACTGGCCGCGGGCGTGGAAGATCAACGCGGTTGTCGCACAAAACCCGGACTGGGACGATCTTTATGCGAAATTGGCTTGATACCATGGACCCGCGGGACAAGCCCGCGAGTGACGAAATAAGGGGTGGGTGAGGGGTTCATGCAATTCGGGATTTTCGATCACGTCGACCGCAATGATCGGCCGCTGGCGCAGCAGCTCGACGAGCGCATTCGTTATATCGCGCTCGCGGAGGAACTCGGCTTCTACTGCTACCACGTCGCCGAGCATCATGCCTCGCCGATCAATATGGTGCCGGTTCCGGGGCTGTTCCTCGCGGCGGCTGCGCGTGCGACGAAGAAGATACGGCTTGGTCCGCTTGTCTATCTGCTGACGCTCTATTCGCCGTTGCGTCTGATCGAGGAGGTCGCGCTCCTCGATCACCTGTCGCACGGCCGTTTCGAATTCGGCGTCGGCCGCGGCGTCTCGCCTTTCGAGCTCAACTATCACAATGTCAGCTATGAGGAGTCGCGCGCGATCTTCCAGGATGCGCTGTCGGCGGTTCTCGAAGGGCTGACGCATGACCGCCTCACCTATGAAGGCAAGTATTTCACCTACAAAGACGTGCCGATGGAGCTGAAGCCGCTGCAGTCGCCTCATCCTGCGGTGTGGTATGCGGCATCAAATGCCGGCAGCTCGCGTTGGGCCGGAGAGCAGGGCTATCACTTTGCCACGCTAGGTTCGGTCAAGACGGCGCAGACAAATATCGCCGCGTTTAAAGAAGGGCTTTCCATGGCGAGGGGGATTCCGACGCCGAAGCCGGAATTTCCCGGAGGCGTCGCCATCGGCGTGCATCGTCAAATCTTCGTCGCCGACACCGATGAAGAGGCGCGGCGTCACGGTGCGATCTTTCGCGAGCAGCATCACAACAGCCTGACCAAGCTCCGTCGCGAGAACAAGGAATATCCCGGCTTCACCCGCTCGACGCCGGAAACCTTCGAGGATGCGATCAAGCAACGCAACGTCATCTATGGTTCGCCGAAGACGGTGCGCGAGGAGATCGCGCGTCAGATCGATGAGCTTGGCATCAATTACTTCATCGGCTCGTTCATGTTCGGCAACATGCAGCCCGAAGATGCCTCGCGCTCGCTGCGCCTCTTCGCCTCGGAAGTGATGCCAGTATTTCAGAAATGAGAAGCGGCGCGAGACACAAAGTCTCGCGCCGCTTCAGCCTCCCGACGCTTGGTGCTTACGAGACCTGGCGCAGCGCCGCGGAGCGGGCGGCGGCGCGCTGGTCGAGCCGCAAGGTCAGGCAGAAAGCCGAGCCGCCGCTGCGGTGATAGGTGCTGAGCGACGTCGGATGAACCCGGTAGCCCGCTTCCTCCAAACGCCGGCGTAGCGCCGTGCTGCAGGACGACATGACGATATTGTCGCCGAGCTTCACCGCATTGGCGGCGAAGACCGCGGCGTCCTTGTCGCTGAGCGGGATGCGCTGCTCGGGGGCGACGCGTTCATAGAACTGGCGCAGCCCCTCTTCCGAGAAAGCTGAGGGCACATACATCACCTCGCCGCGCGGCAGCGGCGCCAGTGCCGTGTCCATGTGATAGAAGCTCGGATTGACCAGCTCGAGCGGCAGCGCCTCGACGCCATAGGTCTCGGCGACGACGCGCGCGGCATCCTTATCGGAGCGCGGGCCATAGCCCGTCCAGAACATCTGCCGCGCCGGATCCCAGACGCAGTCGCCCGCGCCTTCGAGGGTCACGCCCTCGGGCATCGGCCGCACCGCATCGATCACGCCGCGCGCCCACAGCTCGCGGAAGCTGCGCTCATAATGTTCCGCCTCGGGCTGGCGCTCGAGGTAACGGAAACTCGCGACCAGTGCGATGCCATCCATCACCACCGCCGCGTTCGCTGTGAAGACGAGATCGGGCAGGCCTTTCACCGGCGGGACGAGCTCGATCGTCGCACCGAGCTGGTTCAATTTCTGCTTGAGCCGCTTCCATTCGCGACGCGCGGCGAGGCCAAGGCTATCCGCCCCGCGCAACCACTCGGCCGGATCCATCCACGGATTGATCGTGTAGCTGACATCGAAATGCTTGGGCGCGCACATGAGAATGCGCGCCCCGAAATCTCTGTCCCGGGTGTTCATACCGTCCATGGGTCTTCCCTCTCCGTTGGAGTTAGGCAGCCTGCGGATGTTCTTCGCGATGACGTTCTTGCGGATCCAAGGCACCGATCACTTCCGCAATGCGATCGATCGCCCAGTCGAGGTCTTCCTTGGCAATCACCAGCGGCGGCGCGAGGCGGATCACCGTCTCATGCGTCTCCTTCGACAGCACGCCGGCTTCGATCAGCCGCTCGCACACAAGGCGCGCGCTGCCATAGGCCGGATCGATCTCGATGCCGGCGAGGAGGCCCACGCCGCGCACGGCTTTGATCGCCGGGAGATTGAGCGCGCGCAGCCGCGCCATCATGTGCTCGCCCAACGCGTGACAACGCGCGACGAGGTTCTCGTCTTCCAGCACGCGTAGCGCGACGAGGCCGACCGCCGCGGCAAGCGGATTGCCGCCGAAGGTCGAGCCATGCGAGCCCGGCGTGAACACGCGCATCAGCTCTTCCGTGCCGACCAGCGCCGAGACCGGCAGCACGCCGCCGCCCAGCGCTTTGCCGAGGATCAGCCCGTCGGGGCGGATATTCTCGTGCTGGAACGCGAACCAAGTCCCGGTGCGGCCGAGCCCGGTCTGCACTTCGTCGACGATCAGCATCACATGGTGGCGGTCGCACAGCTTGCGCACGCCGGCGAGCCAGCCCTTGGGCGGCACGATGATGCCGCCTTCGCCCTGGATCGGCTCGACCATGATTGCGGCCGTGTTCGGCGTGATCGCCGCTTCCATCGCCGCGAGATCGCCGAATGGCACCTCGACGAAGCCGGGCGCGAACGGGCCGAAGCCGTCGCGATATTCCGCTTCCGAGGAGAAGCCGACGATCGTGCTGGTGCGGCCGTGGAAATTGCCCGCGGCGACGATGATCTCGGCCTTGTCGGCTTCGATGCCCTTGACCCAATAGCCCCAGCGCCGCGCCGCCTTGATCGCGGTCTCGACCGCTTCCGCGCCGGTGTTCATCGGCAGTGCCTTGTCGAGGCCGGTGACCTCGCAGAGCTTCTCGAGGAAGAGCGCGAGCCGGTCGTTGTAGAAAGCGCGCGACGGTACCGCGAGGCGCCGCGCCTGCGCGTCGAGCGCCCCCAGGATACGCGGATGCGCGTGGCCGTGGCTCACCGCTGAGTAAGCGCTCATCATGTCGACGTAGCGCCGACCCTGGATGTCCCACAGGTAAGCGCCTTCGCCCCTTGCCAGCACGACCGGCAGCGGGTTGTAGTTATGCGCGGCATAGCGCGCTTCGCGTTCCATGATGTTCATGACGCACCTCTTCCCGCATAGGAATATGGCCATAAAGATGCGGCGGGTGTGGTCGAACTTGGCCGTCTGCGCAGCCGAAACGAGTCCGCGACTCGTCTTTGACGACAGAATTCGGCTGTGGCTTTGGTTAACGCCGGCGCGGGCCGAACAGCGAAGCGGGATAGCCGCTGAAACGGCTCACCGGCCGCAAAGCGATATGGCTTTGCAGGCGGGCGATGCCGAGCTTGCGGTCGCCGAGCAGTTCGGCGGTTAGCGCCTCATAGCGCTCCAGATCCTCGCAGACGAAGCGGACGAGATAATCGGACGGGCCGCTGATCTCCCAGCACTCGACCGCTTCCTCGATCGCTTTGAGCCGCGCCTCGATCCGGTCGAGCCGGGCCTGCTGCGTCAGTGACACTTCCGTGAAGATCGTCACTGGCTTGGACAGTCGCTCGATATCGATCACCGCCTGGAAGCCGGCGATGATGCCCGCGGCACGCAGCCGGCGCACGCGCTCGAGGCAGGGGCGCGGCGAGAGCCCGGCGAGGCTGGCGAGTTTCTGGATGGTCATCCGCCCGTCACGCTGCAATGCGGACAGGATCTTTATGTCGATCGCATCCAGTCCGCGTGATTGCTTGGCCGGCATCGGCAATCACCATATCTCATTTCGGGCGTCCGGGAAAACCGTGATGGTATGATCGCGTCCCGAGTCGCGGAGGCAAGCGATGAGCGAAGGCGAAAAAATCATTTCCGGCAGCGGCGGAGGAGGCAGCGCGGCTGCTCGAATCGCTCGGCGTGAGGCGCGCGCGCTTCGCCAGCGGTTCGCGCGAAGTCCGCTCGCCGATCACTGGTGAGATCATCGGCCGGCTCAAGGACGACACCCCGCGCGATGTTGGTCATGCGGTCGAGCAGGCGCAAAAATCCTTCCTGGCCTGGCGCAAGCTGCCGCCGCCGCGGCGCGGCGAGCTGGTCCGGCTTCTGGGCGAGGAGCTGCGTGCGGCGAAACCGGCGCTCGGTGGGCTGGTGACGCTGGAAGCCGGCAAGATCGTCGCCGAGGGGCTTGGCGAGGTGCAGGAGATGATCGATATCTGCGATTTTGCGGTCGGTCTCTCGCGCCAGCTTTACGGCCTCACCATCGCCAGCGAGCGGCCGGCACATGCGATGAGCGAGCAATGGCATCCGCTGGGCGTCGCCGGGATCATCACCAGCTTCAATTTCCCGGTCGCAGTCTGGGCGTGGAATGCAGCGCTGGCGCTGGTTTGCGGCAACGCGCTGGTCTGGAAGCCGTCGGAGCGCACGCCGCTGACCGCGTTGGCGGTCGAGGCGATCTTCGCGCGCGCGGTCGAGAGATTCGGCGATGACGCGCCGGCGGGATTGCTATCGCTGGTGATCGGCGGCGCGAAGGTAGGGCAGGCGCTGGTTGACGATCCGCACGTCGCACTCGTTTCGGCGACCGGTTCGACGGCGATGGGCCGCGCGGTCGCGCCGCGTCTCGCGCAACGTTTCGCGCGCAGCATCCTGGAGCTCGGTGGCAACAATGCCGCGATCGTCTGTCCCTCGGCCGATCTCGATCTGGCTTTACGAGCGATTGCCTTTGCCGCGATGGGTACGGCGGGCCAGCGCTGCACCAGCTTGCGCCGTCTCATCGTGCATAAGAGCATCCACGCCGATCTCGTCGCGCGATTGAAGCGCGTCTACCGCTCGGTCGCGATCGGCGATCCGCGCGATGTGGGCGTCTTGGTCGGGCCGTTGATTGGCCGCGACGCCTTCGATGGGCAGCAGGCGGCGCTCGCCGACGCCAAGAAAGCCGGCGGCAAGATCACCGGCGGCGAGCGCGTCGCTGTCGCGGGCGACGACGCGTATTACGTCAGGCCTGCGCTTGTTGAGATGCCGCGCCAGGCGGATATCGTGAAACGCGAAACCTTCGCGCCGATTTTGTACGTCATGAAATACGACGCGCTCGATGAAGCGATCGCGCTGCATAACGACGTGCCGCAGGGCCTCGCCTCGTCGATCTTCACCACCGATCTGCGAGAGGCGCAGTTATTCTTGTCGGCCGAAGGCTCCGATTGCGGCATTGCCAATGTGAATATCGGCCCGTCCGGCGCCGAGATCGGCGGCGCGTTCGGCGGCGAGAAAGACACCGGGGGCGGCCGCGAATCCGGCTCCGATGCGTGGAAAGCCTATATGCGCCGCGTCACCAGCACGGTGAATTACGGCAACGCGCTGCCGCTGGCGCAGGGTGTGAAGTTCGATATCGATTGATCTAATTCGTCATTGCGAGCGGAGCGAAGCAATCCAGGACCTCACGTGAGGCCTGTGGATTGCTTCGTCGCTACGCTCCTCGCAATGACGATGAAGGCTAGCGCGACACCGCGTCGATCAAGCTCGGCAGCGCGGCGCGCAAATCGAGCGATTGCGCCGCCTTGGCGTAATCCTTCACCGGGATCGGCCGCTTCAGGAAGCGCGACATCGTCTCGAGCTTGGTCTCGATTTCGCTGGCGGTCATCGGGTTCTCGGGATCGCCGTGCGGATGCAGCACTTCGTGCTCATGCGTCTTGCCGCCGGCGGTGATCGTGACCGTGCCGCCCCACTGCTTGGGATAGAGCTTGCTGAGACGCTCGGACGCGATGACCTCGATCGCATCCATGATGTGCAGCATCGCCGGATCCTCGGCGCGGACATGTTCGCGCTCGATATCGCAGAGCTCTTCCGGATGCAGCGCGCCGAGCGCGACCTGATAGTGGATGCCGCGCGATTCCGATTTGGTCTTCGGCCGCTTGTTGCGGTCGATCATGCCGCGATATTGCTGCGGCACAGCGATGGTGATCTTCTCGATCGAGGCCGGATCGATTTTGTCGCGGCGGACGCATTCAATGAACGCTTCCGTCGCCGACAAGCCTTGGCGCGAGGTGCAATAGGGCTTGAAGCCGATGCGGCTCGCGAGCAGCGGCGCGCCGGGCCCAGCGTGATCGGGCAGGCGGATGGTTTCCGGATTCCACACCGGCGAGACCTTGCCGAGGATGGCTTCATCGCCATGCATGCCGCTCGCCGCGGCCGCGGCCGCGAGCAAGCCGCTTTGGACTGCGGTTGCGAGCACGAACCAGCGCGGCGCGGGCTCTTCCTCGATACGGCCGGTGACGCCGGTGGCGCTCGACCCAGCGATTGCCATCGCGTCGCGGATTTGGCGCTCGTTGAGGCCCATGATTTTTGCGGCGATCGCCGCTGCGCCGATGCCGCCCGTGAGATAAGTCGGCCAGACGCCCTTGTAGACGATCTCTGCACCGTTGGCCGCAAGGCCCAAGGTCAACATCGCCTGATACCCGGCAAGGATGCCTTCGATGATCGTGTCCCGCGAGGCATTCGCAACCTGCGCCGCGACCAGCGCCACCGGCACCACCACCGAGCTCGGCGTGACGCAGCAGCCGATATGGATGTCGTCGCATTCGGTGAGCCGGCAGGCGGTCACGAGGATCGCGGCCGCCGCCGTCGGATGTTCGAGCAGGCTTTGGCGTGCGTCAGAGAACGCGGGGCGCACACTCGCGAAGGCGGCACGTTTCAGCGCTTCATGCGTCGGCTTGATCTCCGAGGTCTCAGCGCCGGCCCAGGTGCAGCCGAGCGCGTCGAGCGCATGCAGCTTCACCGCATCGACAGTCGCTTGGTCGACTGCCGATGCTTTGAGGCTCGCGATCTGAGCCGCGAGATCGGGGAGGAGCTTTTTGTCCGGCGCGCTATTCGGCGGCATGCGCTCCCCGCATCTCTTGCCGCAACTTCGTCGTCGCGTCGGCGTCGAGTTGCACCGCCTCGAGTCCGCCTTTGCCGTTCAGCTTGGCGACCACGCCGTATTCGCTCTTCGCGGCTTCGACCGAAACCATGCCGTCGCGGATGTCGTCGATCACGCGCATCGGATCGCGCTCGAGCGGGTGGCCCCAGCCGCCGCCGCCGGCACTGCGCACCACGGCGCGCGTGTCGGGCGGCACCTGATACCAATTGGCGTTGACCGGGCTCCAATTGTTTTCGCCCGGCTTCTGCACCAGCCGCTCGGGCTTGCCGCCGGTGTGACCGCCCCAGAGGCCCCAGGGCGGCACGCGATGACGGCCGGTTTGCGTGAGGTTCCAACGGCCGGTGACAAGGTTGCGCACCTGTACGTCGAGGCCGAGCCCGCCGCGGAACGTGCCGGCGCCGCCGCTGTCGGTGCGCATCATGCGCTTCTCGACGATAATCGGGAAACGCTGCTCCAGCAATTCGATCGGGCCGTTGCGCACATCGCCCTGGCAGATCGTGCACGACGCCGAGGGTCCGTCTTCATAGGGCCGGCCGCCCCAGCCGCCGCCTTCGGTACTCTGCACGACGAAGCGCTTGCCGGTGCGCGGATCGTTGCCGAAGAAGGTGAGGGCGTCGCCCATCGCGCCTTTATGCGCGGCCGGCGTCATCGATTTGCGCGCCGGCGCCATCGCCGCGAGGATCGCGTCGATCACGCTGGGCAGCGCCGTGCTCCAGCTCGCCATCGGCGCCGGAAATTGTGCCATCATGAAACTGCCTTCGGGCAGGATCACGTTGAGCGCGCGGAACGAGCCTTCATTCACCGGATCGACCGGCGAGGTTAGCGCCTTGTAGGCGATGTAAGGCGCGGCGAGCGTGCGCGAGTTGATCGCGCTGTTGCGCTGCTTGGAGCAGCCGGACAGGTCGATGGTCATGTCGCTGCCGGCGACGGTGACCTTGGCGTGGATGCGAATCGGCCCGTCCTGCGCCGCCGCGCTGTCGTCGAATTCGGTCTCGAATTCGTAAGTGCCGTCGGCGAATTCCGCGATCACCTGGCGGCAATGCGTTTCGCTTTCGGCGAAGATGCGCTCGATGCACTCGGTGACCGTGCCTTCGCCGTATTTCTGGAATAGCTCTTCGAGGCGCTTCAAACCGAGATTGCAGGCCGTGATCTGCGCGTCGAGATCGCCCATCGACGATTCCGGATAACGGATGTTGTCCGAGATCATCGCCAGCAGCTCTTCGTTCGGCACGCCGGCCTTGTAGATCTTGAGCTGGTTGAATTGCAGCCCTTCGAGCCACGGATCGGCCGCCGCCATGCCGGCGCCGAAGCCGGTCGAATAGCCGCCGACATCGATCCAATGCGCGCGAATGATGGTGAAGCCGTAAAGCTCGCTCTTCCAGAAGAACGGCGTGTAGACGCACATATTGTTGAGATGCTGGCCGCACACCGCCTGATGATTCATCAGGATGACGTCGCCCGGCGCGAATTTCTTAAGGCGCTTCACGCCGTCGCGGACGACGACGCCCATGTCCGCGAGGAAGTGGCTGACGCCGCCGCCATTCTGCGCGAAGAGGTTGCCCTCCTTGTCGAGGATGGCGCAGGAATAGTCGCCGACCTCGAAGATCATCATGTTGTAGGACGTGCGCTTCAGCACATAGGACATCTCGTCGGCGATCGCGGGCAGCGCGCTGCGCAGCACCTCGACGGTAATCGGATCGGCGGCCATGTCAGTTGCCTCCTATGGTGATGATGATTTCGCCCGTCGGGCAGATCGTTGCTTCGTCGCCTTCCTGCAGCAAGGCGGTCGTCGCGCTTTCCTCGATGATCGCCGGGCCTTGCACCTTGGCGCCCGGGGCCAGCGCGTCGCGCTGATAGATCGTGCAGCGCGTCGGCTTCTTCGCATCGCTCAGATAGACATCGCGATAGGTGGGCTTCGCGGCCGCGCCGCCGACACTGCCCGGCTTGAATTCCATCTTGGCACGCTCGCCGATGGCGCTCGCGCGGATGTTCACAATCTCGACCGGGCGATGCTCGGCGTTCTGGCCGTAATGGCGCAGATGCAGCGCGTCGAAATGCTTGCGGATGCCGTCGCGGTCGGCGCTCAGAACCTCGTGATAGGTCACCGGCGTCGCGAGATAGAATTCCTGGCCGACATAGCGGATATCCATCGAGAGCTGGATCTGCTGTTGTTCGGGCGCGACGCCTTCGCTCGCCAGCAGCTTCTTGCCCTCGTCGACGAAATTATCGCAGATGCCGCGGATCGCGGCGAAATCCGCCTCCGCCATGCTGCGCGCATGGGTCTGCACGTAATCGTGCCGGATGTCGGTCATCAACATGCCGACGGCCGAGAAATGCGCCGGCAGCACCGGCAGAATGACGCGCGGGATCGATAGCTCGCGCGCGATCAGTGGCGCGTGCAGCCCGCCATTGCCGCCCGAGGCGACCATGGTGAAATCGCGCGGATCGTAGCCGCGCTCGATCGAGACGCCGCGCACGGCGAGCGTCATGTGCGCGACCGCGATCTTGAGCATGCCGAGCGCCGCTTCCTCGACACTGAGGCCGAGCTTGTCGGCGAGCTTTTCCTTGATCGCGGCACGCGAAGCATTGCGATCGAGCGACATGTCGCCGCCGAGGAAGTTCTCGCCGTTGAGGCGGCCAAGCGTGAGGTTGGCGTCGGTGATCGTCGGCTCTTCACCGCCGGTGCGATAGCAAACCGGGCCGGGCGAGGCGCCGGCGCTTTTGGGGCCGACCTTTAGCGCGCCGACGCTGTCGATCCAGCCGATTGAGCCGCCGCCAGCGCCGACTTCGACAACATCGACCACCGGCAGCATCACCGGATGGCCCGAGGCATAGCCGCCGACGTAATAGCCTTCCGCCGTCGCCGGCTGGCCGTCGCGCACGACGCTGGCTTTCGCCGTCGTGCCGCCCATGTCGAAAGCGATGACCTGAGGGTAACCGAGGCGCCGACCGATCTCGGCCGAGGCGTTGATGCCGCCGACCGGACCCGATTCCATCAATCCGACGGGCGCGCGGCTCGCGGCGGCGACCGAGGTGACGCCACCATTCGATTGCATGATCAGGACGGTGCCGGGGAATTTCCGGTCTTCGAGCCGGCCTTCGAGGCGCTTCAAATAGGTGCTGACGCGCGGGCCGATGTAAGAGTTCACCACCGTCGTCGAGCTGCGCTCATATTCGCGATACTGGCGCAGGATTTCGTGGCTCAGCGAGACATAGGCGTTGGGAAAGGCGCGGCGCAATGCGCGGCCCATGATCTGCTCGTGGCTCGGATCGACATAAGAGTGCAGGAAGCAGACCGCGATCGCCTCGGGCTGATAGCCGGCGATCTTCTCGCACACCGCAGCGGCTTCAGCTTCGGTCAGCGGCAAGATCGCTTCGCCGCGCGCAGTCATGCGCTCGTTCGCCTCGATGATCATGCCGCGGCGAACCAGTGGCGTCGTGCGCTTGAAGAGGACGTTATACGCTTCCGGGCGATTGCCGCGGCCGATCAGATACGCATCGCGAGCGCCGGTGGTGGTGACGAGCACCGTTTTCGCGCCGGTCTGTTCGATCAGCGTATTGATGGCGATGGTCGCGCCATGAACGAAGGTCTCGCAATCGCTGATAGCGACCTTCGCCTTGTTGAGACAATTCTCGATGCCGAGAGTGAAATCCTCGGGCGTCGTCGAGCTCTTGCTGTGACGCAGCTCGCCGGTGCTGTCGTTGAAATAGACGAGATCGGTGAAAGTGCCCCCGATATCGAGCGCGACGTGAGCTCCCATCCGCGTTTTTCCTTGATTGCTTGCAACGATACGGCGCACGAAAACCCCTCGCGCGTGGGCGAATGTGTTCTGCACGCGAGACCTTGTCAACAAGCCTTGCCGATTGTGGGCACGGCCAATAGGATGCGCGAAAACCGCATCAAAACGAGGAGTCGGGCTCATGGATCACGGCGGAAGAACCCAGGCGGCGCTGCAGCTCATGGAACGCGAAGGCGTCGATGTGATGCTCGTTGCGCCGAACGAGCTCAACCGCGTCAACTCAGTCTTTCATCTGAGCGGCTATCGCGGTGTCGGCGAAAGTCTCGCGGTGCTGCGCAAGGGCGAGAAGCCGCTGCTGATCGTCACCCCCGAATGGGAAATCGAACGCGCCAAGGTGCGCGCCATCGGCTGGGATGTGCGCGGCGTCAACGATCTAGCGCCGGCGATATCGTCGGTTTTCCCCAAAGGGTTGCCGGCCGGTCGGACCGGGACCGTCAATCTCGGCCGGTTGCCCGCCGGTATTGCCAAGAAGCTCTTGTCGCTCGTCGGGAATGCAAAACAGCTCGACAAGCAGCTCGAGCGCGCGTTGATGCCGAAGACGGCCGAAGAGATCGAGAATGCGCGCGAGGCGACCGCGATCGCCGAGAAGGGCTTCGAGCGCATGCTGCAGGTTGCGAAAGTCGGCATGGCGGAATGCGATCTCGCCGTGCAGATGAAGCTCTATATGGAGGCGCTGGGCGCCGACGATAATTTCTGGCTGATGACCGCGTCGCCGCATAACCGCGCAGTGCAGCCGTCGAGCGGCCGCAAGCTCGAAGTTGGCGACATCATCCTCGCCGAAATGACTCCGACCTATAAGGGCCAACTCGCGCAGATCTGCCGCACGGTGGTCGTTGGTGCGCCGAGCCCCGTTCTGTCGGAGAAATACGCGCTTGTCGTGCGCGCGATGGAAACCGGTATCAAGACGATCAAGCCGGGCATCCCGATGGGCGATGTCGCCAAGGCGATCGACAAGGTGCTGAGCGCCGAAGGCTATGCCGAATTCTGCGTTCCGCCGCATATCCGGCGCCGCGGTCATGGCTTGGGCCATGGCTCCAACGCGCCGGGCGACGTCGCGCCGTCGAACGAAACCATCCTGCAAGAGGACATGGTCTTCGTCGTCCATCCCAATCAATACCTGCCCGAGACCGGCTATCTGCTCTGCGGCGAGCCGGTGCGCGTGACCGCGACGGGTGTCGAGCAGTTGAGCAAGAAGACCGCCTGGCTCGCTTCCGTGCCGGCCTGAGAAAGCGAGGAATAAAGTCATGCGCGTTACGCAGCCCGCGGTTCTCGTCGGCAATTATGATTGGTCGGAAGAACTTCTTCCGCGCGCGGAATACGATGCGCGGCTGAAGCAAGTGCTCGGCAAGCTCGAGGGCGGTCTCTCCGGCCTCGTCATCTACGGCAACAAGATCGACAATGCCGCGCTCGCCTATGTCAGCAATTTCGCGCCGAAGATCAAATCGGCGATCGCGCTGGTGACGAAGGACGGCAAGGTGCGGATCCACGCCGCCGGCAGCCCGCAGATGATGGTCAACGCCAAGCGCCTCACCTGGGTCGAAGATGTGCGGCCGCAACGCGACGCGGCGAAGCACGTCGCCGAATGGGCGGAAGAGGCGGCGGGGCAGGGTCCGCTCGGCTTCTGGACGACCGAGGCGATGCCGGCCGATCTGCAGCCGCGCTTCGAAGCGGCGCTCAATGGCCGCAAGCTTGTCGATGTCAGCGCCACGCTCAACGCGCTGCTGCGCGAGAAATCGCCGGTCGCGCTGAAGCTCTCGCGCGATGCGTGCGGCGTCCTCGGCAAAGCTGTCGCGGCGATGAAGGAACGCGTCAGCGGCGAGAGCGGCCGCGAAGCCGCGACGGCGGCGGCACGCGCCGCGGCCGATGCCGGCGCGCAGGATTCGCGCATCCTGATCAGCCTCAGCAAAGGCGGCACGCCGACCGCGATCGATTATCCCGACGGCGGCAAGCTCGATCCGCTCCTCGCTTATATCGCCGTGCGCTATGCCGGTTACTGGGCCGAAGGTTTCGTGACATTGACGTCGATGACGCATGAGACGGTGACGCGCACGCAAGCTGCGCTCAAAGCGATGCTGGCGACGGCGAAAGCCGGTACGACCGTGTCGGCGCTGCGCGATGCGGCGCAAGTCGCGAGCTCGGCGGGCTCGCGGTTCATCCGGCGGCGCGTGAGGTCGCGGTTGGTGTCGGCCTGATGCTCGAAGAGGTCGAGGCCGAGCCGGGCGGTGTTGCGAAGCTCGAAGCCGGCCGCGTCTATTCGCTGCGCGCCGGCGCCAGCAAGTCGCCGTCGGACAACGCGCTGCTCTCGGCGATGGTTGTGCCGAAGGCCGACGGCGTCGACGTGCTCTGGTCCGCGCTCGACTAAATGGTTCCCGCCTCCGCTGATGTGATCATCGTCGGCGGCGGTCTCGCCGGTCATTCCGCCGCCATTCGCGCGGCGGAACTCGGCCTCAAGCCGCTTGTGCTCGAAGCCGGTGCGGAAGCCGCCTATCTCTGCAATTCGCGCATCACCATGGGCGTGTTCCAGGTGGCGCTGCACGACATGCTCGGCGGCGCCGATTCATTGCGCGCGGCGATCGATGAAGCGACGCGCGGCTATGTCGATGCCAAGCTGCGCGACCGTTATGCGAGCGAGGCCGGACCGGCGCTGAAATGGCTGCTCGGCCACGGCGTGCGCACCATCAATGCCGGCGCCGCGACACGCAGCCTCGCGACGCTGGCGCCGCCGGTGCCGCGCCAGCCGGGGTTGCATTGGATGGGCCGCGCCGGCGATGTCATGCTGCGCCAACTTGCCGGCAAGCTCGAAGCGCTCGGCGGCAAGCTTTGTCGCGGCATTCGGGCGCGCGAATTGATCATGCGCGACGGGCGTTGTGCTGGCGTCGTCGCGGAAAATGTCGACGGCACGCATCGCATCGAAGCGCGCGCCGTGGTCATTGCCGATGGCGGCTTCCAGGCGAATCTCGAATTGGTGAAGCGCTTTATCTCAGCGCATCCCGAGCGGCTGCTCCAACGCAATGCCAAGACCGGGCGCGGCGACGGTCTGCTGATGGCCGAGGCCGCTGGTGCCGCGCTCAGCGAGATGGATCGCTTCTATGGCCATGTCCAGGCGCGCGATGCGATGGACGATCCCGAGCTTTGGCCCTATCCGACGATGGACTTTCCGATCTCGGCCGGGATCGCCGTCGACAAGCATGGCAAGCGCTTCGCCGATGAGGGCCTCGCTGGCGTCTCCGTTGCCAATGCGATGGCGCGGCTCGACGATCCGCTGGGCTGCGTCGCGATCTTCGATCAGGCGATCTGGGAAGCGAGCGGCAAGACCTATGTCATGTCCGCCAATCCCTTCCTCGAGACGACGGAAGCAACCTTCTATCGTGCCCCGACGCTCGACGAACTCGCGGCGAAAGCCGGCGTGCCGGCGGCGGCGTTGAGCGAGACGGTCGCGACCTATAACAATGCCGTCGCGAACAACACGCTGGCGCAGCTTGTCCCTGCGCGCAGTGCCGATACCGGCCACGTCTGGGGCTCGAAGGCGCAGCCGATCCGCACCGCGCCGTTCTTCGCCGTGCCGCTTTGCGCGGGGCTCACCTATACGATGGGCGGTGTCGCGATCGATGCCGATGCGCGCGTGCAGCACAAGAACGGCGGCGCGATCGCGGGACTCTATGCCGCCGGCGCGACCATCGGCGGGCTCGAAGGCGGGCCGGTCACCGGCTACACCGGCGGCCTCGCCAAAGCGCTGACCTTCGGCAAGATCGCCGGCGAAACCGTCGCGCGCGATATCAAAGCGAACGGATAGATAAAGGGGGAAGGCGATGGCCGGTCCGCGCCGCATCGACGTGCATCATCATGTGACGCCGCCGAGCTTCATCACCGCTGCCTCGCAGATCACTTATGGCAATGCGCCGCGCATCTCGTGGTCGCTCGAGCGCTCGCTCGACGACATGGACAAGGGCGGTGTGCAGACAGCGATCATCTCGCTGCCGCATCCAGTGACGATCTGGCCGGAGCCGAAAGACAAGCAGCGGGCATTGGCGCGCGACTGGAACGAGTTCGTCGCCAAGCTGGAACAGGGTCATCCCGGCCGCTTCGGGCTCTTCGCCTCGCTGCCGATCCTCGATATCGAGGGCAGCCTCAAGGAGATCGAGCACGCCTATAGTGCGCTCAATGCCGACGGCATCAACCTCATCACCAATATCGGCGACAAGTGGCTTGGCGACCCGTACTTCAATCCGATCTACGAAGAGCTCAATCGCCGCAAGGCTGTGGTCTACACCCATCCGCTCGCGCCGAATTGCTTGCATGACTGCATCCCCGGCGTGAACGATTCGGTCGTCGAATTCGGCTCGGACACGACGCGCGCGATTGCCAGCCTGATCTTCGGCGGCGCAACGACGCGCTATCCCGACATCCAATGGATTTTCTCGCATGCCGGCGGCACGATGCCGTTCCTGGTCGAGCGCTTCGAGCGAGCGCCGGGCCGCTGGGCACCCGCGGTCGAAGGCGGCTCGCTCGCTCATCTGAAGCGCTTCCATTACGACACGGCGCAGGCCGCGCATCCTTGGGCGTTGATGGGCCTGACGCGGCTCGTCGAAAGCACGCAGATCTTCTTCGGGACGGACTTTCCCTATCGCACCGCGACCGAAACCGCGCAGGGCATCATCGATTTCGGTTTCAGCGCTGGCGATCTCGCGGCGATCGACCGCGGCAACGCCGCGCGGCTGATGCCGCGGTGGCGGTAACGCCTCTCTCTCATCGTCATTGCGAGGAGAAAAGCGACGAAGCAATCCAGCTTGGATCGACGACTGGATTGCTTCGCTTCGCTCGCAATGACGAATTAAGAAATCGATTCTTAGCCCACATCCTCGACGGCAAAACCCGCGACGCGTTTGTAGTTGTCGCTGAGCGTCTTGAGCTCATCCTGCGTGATGAATTTGTCGAGGTTGTCGTAGGGCTTGTCGCCGGTCAGTTCCTCGACGCGGATATTGATGAAATCGGGCGGGTGCTCGCGGTTGGTGCGGACGATCTTCGCCGTCGTCTCGCGCCGCCGCGTCTCGTATTCGGCGAGGGCTTGCGCGGCGTTGCTCTGGCGGCCGAGAAGGTCGGCGAGGGTGCGGGCATCGATCAGCGCCTGCGCCGCGCCGTTGGAGCCGCGCGGGTACATC
Organism: uncultured Alphaproteobacteria bacterium; assembly: GCA_963740675.1. Classification (GTDB taxonomy): domain Bacteria; phylum Pseudomonadota; class Alphaproteobacteria; order ATCC43930; family CGMCC-115725; genus CAIKMD01. The sequence goes on along the minus strand of CAVUFS010000011.1, from coordinate 128,231 downwards.
GGATGCGCGGCGTCGCCCGCGAAGGTGATGCGGCCGAAGGTCCAGCGCGGGATCGGGTCCTTATCGACCATCGGATATTCGAGGATCGTATCCGCGTTGCGGATCAGCTCGCCGACATCGAGCCAATCGAATTTCCAGCCCTGATAGATCGGCAGGAAGTCGTCGAGCTTGCCGGATTTGTTCCAATCGTTCTTTTCCAGATTCTGTGTCTGGATCTCGGCCATCCAATTGACGAGCTGGTTTCCCTGCTCGTCGACATTGTCGATGATCGGATAGATCACGATCTTGCCGGTGCGGATCGAGCCGACGCGCATATAAGAGCGGCCGGTCAGGATCGGCTTGCGCCGCGTCACGCCGCGCCAAGTGTTGATGCCCGCGAAGGCGACCTTTTCGTCGGGATAGAATTGCTTGCGGACGGCCGAGTTGATGCCGTCGCAGCCGATCGCGACCTCGGCATTGATAGACGGGGGCGTCTTTGCCGGTCGAGGTCTCGCGGAAGCGGATGGTGACGTCGCCGTCGTTCTGTTCGATCGCGACACAATGCCGGTTGGTGATGATGCGGTCAGGGCCAAGCGCGGCGAGCGCCGCGCGGTAGAGTGCCATATGCAGCCGGCCGCGATGAATGCCGAGCTCGGGATAGGAATAGCCGGCGAGTTTGCCGCGTGGCTCCTTGTAGAGGAGCTGGCCGAAGCGGTTGAAGAAACAGCTTTCGACATTTTCGATGGCAAGCGACTTGATCTCGGGCAACAGACCGAGCGCGTCGATCTCGCGCGTCGCATGTGGCAATAGCGTGATGCCGACGCCGAGCTCTCTCAATTCGGGCGCGGTCTCGTAGACGCGGCAATCGATATTGCGGCGCTTCAGATTGAGCGCCAGGGCCAGACCGGCGATGCCGGCGCCGATAATCGCAATCTTCGTATCGATACTCATGGCTTTCCCAAACAATTCTTTTGAGCTTTCCGGGCCAGCGCAACATACTTCTTTGTTTGCGCCCATGCATCCGGCAGCGTCGCCGCACCTTCCGGCGCGGAAATATCGTCGAAGCGCCGCGCGACGGTCTCGGGGCTGCGCTCCTCAGGCGGCAGATAGATTCCCGGCGTCTCGACGACCTCGGCACGCGCGAAGCATCCGGCGCCAGCACAGAGCATCACGCCGGACGGCGCCTCGTCGCTGACGAGATAGAGCAGACCGGGCGTGACGCTCGCCGGATCGAGGAGCGCGCGATCCTCTTCCGGCAATAGTGCCTCGGTCATGCGCGTTGTCGCGGTCGGCGAGAGGATGTTGACGCGGATATCGTATTTGCGGCCTTCCTGGTCGAGAACTTTCATCAGTCCGATCAGCGCCGCTTTCGCCGTGCCGTAATTCGCCTGGCCAAAATTGCCGTAAAGTCCCGAGGACGAGGTGGTGAGGACAATCCGGCCGTAATTCTGTGCCCTCATCCGTTCCCAGACCGCTTTCGCCGTATGGACGGCGCCCAGGACGTGCACGTCGAGCATGGCGCGGAAATCTTCGAGCGCCAGCTTGCCGAAGCTTTTGTCGCGCAGGATGCCGGCATTGTTGACGAGAATGTCGATCCGGCCCCAGCGCTGAACCGCGCGCTCGACCATCGCCGCGACTTGCGCCGGATCGGTGACGTCGGCCGTATCGGAGATGGCCGTGCCGCCGGCGGCTTCGATCTCGGCGACCACACTCTCTGCCGCCGCCGATTTCCTGGTGTTCCCGATGCCGTCGACCGTGCCGCCCGCGTCGTTGACGACCAGCTTGGCACCGCGCGCCGCCAGGCCGAGAGCGTGGCAACGGCCGAGCCCGTTGCCCGCGCCGGTAACGATGGCGACGCGATCGTCGAAGCGGATGGTCGCTCCTGCAGTCATTCCATCAAAGAGAACACGCGCTCACTTCGGCGGGTTCAATTCCTTCCACGGGTCCTTGACGTTCGGGATCATGTCGAATTCGACATTGGCGAGTTTGCCGTCCTTCATCTCGGTCTTGCGGATGTAGATGTTCTGGACGATGTCGCGCGTGTTGGGATCGATCGAGATCGGGCCACGCGGGCTCGCATCCGTCTTCCAATGGGCGAAGAACTTCATCGCCTCGTCGCTGGTGAACTTGCCCTTGGTTTCCTTCAGCATGTCGTAGACCATGGCGAGGCCGTCCCAGCCATCGACCGAGAGGAAATCCGGGGTCGACTTGTCGCCATAGGTCTTCTTCCACGCCTCGAGGAAGGCCTTGTTCGTTGGTCGGTCGGCGGCGACGGAGTAATTGCCGGCGGTGATCACGCCGATTGCGGCGTTGCCCATATTCGGCAGCTCTTCATCGGGCACAAGGTCTTGCGTCGAGACGATATTGATGCCGGCCTGGCGCACGCCGAGATCCTGGATCGATTTCATCATTGCCGTCGCTTGCGCACCAGCCGGCACCCAGACGAAAGCGACATCGGGCTTGGTGTCGCGGATGCGCTGGACCACCGGCGGGAAGTCCGGACTCGCGGCCGAGAAAGCGATCGAGCCGAGGATCTTGCCGCCGGCATCGGTGAAGCCTTTCTTGAAAGCGTCGTCGGCGTCATGGCCGGGAATGAAATCGCTGACGGCGGTGAAAGCTGTTTTCCAGCCTTGCTTCACCGCCCATTGTCCCATCGGCAACGCGGTATGCCACTGCGTGAAGGAATCGCGCACCACGTAGGGCGAGATGCGCGGGATCGCCGTGCCGGCGGCATTGGTGATGATGAACGGGATTTTTGCCTCGGCCGTCAGCGGCGCGATCGCTGCCGCATTCGGCGAGGCGACGACGCCGAACAGCAACTGCACGCGATCGCGGGTGATTAGCTCTTGCGCCAGGCGTTTGGCGACTTCCGGCGTCGAGGTGTCGTCGCGCTTCAGGATCGTGACCTTGACCCCGGCGGGCAGATCCTTGTCGTGCTCTTGCTTATAGAGCATCACGCCCTTGTCCATTTGGTCGCCGGGCTGGGCGAGGAAGCCCGAATAGCTGTTGATGAAACCGATCTTGATCTCGGTCTGCGCTTGCGCGGGCGCAACCAACGAGCCGATCGCCAGCGCCGCTGCGACCGCCGTCATGAGTGTCGCGCGATTCATGTGTTTTCCCATCTCCTGTTCCTTCCCTTGCGTATCATTATCGTCATTTGGCCGGGCTCAAGGCCCGGTTCGCGGCGTCGACGAAGCGATTATCGTAGCTTGCGCCGATGTCGAATGAGTTCCTCTTTGCCTTTGAGCAGCGGATCGAAAGTCGCGAGATCGTGCAGCGTCGTCCGTGCCGAGGCTTCGTCGGTCGTGCCATCTTCGGTAAAGATACCTTCGCTCTCGCGGTTGTTGGTCAGGGTCCGCTGATAGATGTCCTTGTCGGGGCCGTAATAGGTCGCCGGCACCAGTTCCATCACCTTGTCGATCGGCGCCGTCTTCATGAAGCGGAAAGCGCGGATGATCTGGGTCATGAAGGCCTGCACCGCCTGGGCGTGGTCCTTCGTCACCGATTCCTTGCTCAGTACGGCGCTGCCGGCGAAAAGCCCGTTATAGAGATATTTAATGCCGGCTTTGGTGCGCGTATCGACGATCGGCACGATGTCGCCGTCCTGGATGAGACGCGAGATTACGGGATCGGCATGCGAGATGCCGTCGAGCCGCCCCGATTTCATCGCCGCGATTGCTCCGGCGCCGGCGCCGACGCCGACCGATGCGACATCGGCATGGGTGAGGCTGGCCTTGGTGATAAGCAACTGCAGAGCGACGTCGAGGGCCGAGCCGGGCGCGATCACGCCCATGCGATAGCCTTTGAGATCGGCGGGCGATTTATATGTCGCGGCGCGTTCCTTGGTCAGGCCGATCACCGCTCCATAGGTGTGGTTGATCAGCATGATGCAGACGACGTCGAGACCTTTCGGCCGCAGATGCAGCACATGCTCATAGGAGCCGAAACCGATATCGGCGCTGCCGCCGACCAGCGCCTCGGCCATCTTGGTGCCGCTCTGCACATCGTTGATGGTGACGTTGACGCCAGCTTCTTTGAAATAGCCGAGCTCGTCGGCGATGGTCAGCGGCAGATAGGCGACGATGTTGGCGCCGCCGACCGCGATAGAGAGGCTTTCCGCCGCCGTGGCCACACGCGTCTCCGCGAGTAGCAGCAGGACGACAAGGGCGATTATGACGCGCCGGGTGATCATGGCGGTTACTTCACGAATGCGTCGGTGTAGAGGCCATCATACGAAGCGAGTTTGTCTTCGGGCTTCATCAACCCGGCATCGACATTGAAAAGCTCGGCATTCTCCAGCCCCTTGGCCGAAACCTTGGGCGGATTCGGGCTGATCTTGCGGATCGTCTCGAATGCGCCAGCGAGAACCTTGTCGTCGAGCGTCGCGAAGCGCTTCTTCAAGAGCGCCAGCGCCTCGGCCGGATGATCGCGCATATAGGCTTCGGCCTCGGTGAAGGATTTGCCCATGCCTTCGCACAGCGCGCGGCGCTGCTGGCAGGTCTCGGGCCGCGTCACCACGATATTGTTGGCGAAAGGCTCGAGATCGCTCGGCTCGCCATCGGGACCGCTTGCCAGCATCACCGCATCGCCTTTCAGCACCGGCACCAGAGGCCAAGGCGGCGACATGGCGAAGCCGTCGATCTGCTTTGCTTGGAACGCAGCGAGCATGTTCGGCGGCTGCATGAAAGCGACCTGTACCGAGGATGGGTCGAGACCGGCGCGTTTCGCCATCAGCAGCACATAGCCATGAATCAGCGAGCCGGCCGCGTCCGCCGCGATCGTGTGGCCGCGCAATAGCGCGGCGCGTTTCTCGAACGGCGCTTTGGGATCGAAGCCGCCGGCTTCGGCGATGTCCTTGCGCAGTGCGACCTGGATGATGGGCCGGTTCGTTGTCTCGGCGATGGCAAGCAGGCGCTGCCCCTTCGCGGCGGCGCGTGTCAGCGTGATCGCTGAGGGCTGCGCGAAATCCGCGCTCCCGGCGATGACGGCGTTGAAGGCGCCGACGCCCGGGATGAGCATCATCTTCACGGCCATCCCGTTTTGCTTGAAGATGCCGAGATCCTCGGCGAGATAGGCGGCGCTGAAGGAAAGGCTTTCCGCGGGATTGGCCAGGATCACCGGGGTTGGCGTGTCGGCCGCGCGCGCGGGTTGCATGGCGCCGACGGCCGCGGTGAGCGCCGCGGCAATGAAGAATGTTCTCTTGTCCCTCATATCCCCCTCTTCGAGTCCCGTCAGTTGCGCGGTTTCACCAGCCTGATCGGTTTGCCGTCGAGGAACGCGCGAATATTCTCGATTGCGCTGGCGTAGTTGATGCGGAAATTCTCTTCGATCGCATAGCCGAGATGCGGTGTGACGACGACATTGTCGAGCTCGAAAAAGGGATGAGCCTTCTTCACCGGCTCGACCGGGAAGACGTCGATCGCGGCGCCAGCGATCTTGCGGCCCTTCAGCGCAGCGAGCAGTGCCGCTTCATCGACGATCGGCGCGCGTGAGGTATTGACGAGATAAGCCGTCGACTTCATCCGGCTGAGGTCGGCCGCGCCGACGAGACCGCGCGAGCTATCGTTCAAATTGACGTGGATCGTGACGACATCGGACTGCGCGAAAAGCTCGTCCTTGCTAACGCTCTTGATGCCGAGCGAAGCGGCCTTCTCGGCGTTGAAGTTGCGGCTCCAGCCGATCACCTCCATGCCGAAGGCCTTGCCATAGCCGGCGACCATGCTGCCCAGCCGGCCGAGGCCGATGACGCCGAGCGTCTTGCCCTTCATGCCGTGACCGATCCGCGTCTGCCAGCGGCCTTGGCGCAGCGCGTGGTCCTCATGCGTGATGCTGCGGAATAGGTCGATGATGAGGCCCCACGTCAGCTCCGCGGTCGAATGACCGAGGCCGTCGGTGCCGCAAAAAACGATGCCGCGCTCGGCCAACGCCGCCGCATCGACCGAGGCATTCTGCATGCCGGTCGTGATGACGAGTTTGAGGTTCGGCAATTTCTCGATCAGTGCGCGCGGCAGCGGCGTGCGCTCGCGCATCAGCACCACGCATTCGAAATTATGGAGACGTTTTGCTAAGGTCTCGAGATCGGCGATGTGCTCGGGGAAAGCCTCGACCTGAACCTCAGGCTGCAAACTCTTCCAGTCGGCGAGGCGCAACGCGATACCTTGATAATCGTCCAGAAGTGCGATACGCAGCATCGGTAAACGTCTCCTACCGCTTTGATCTTTCGAACATTGTGAGCTTACGGCGCGGCGGGTGCAAGGAGAGCGCGGGAAGCGTTCCGCAACGCCAAGTTGACGCGCCTTAACGCGGTGTTTACGGGCCATCCCTAGATTGACGACGCTACTCGACGCTTTCGCGAGGTGAGCACAGCCCATTCTTCATCAGGTAGTGGGGATGGAGAGGTTGATGCGATGACACAGACCACTTCCGAGATCGGCTCTTGCGAGGTCGACCGCAGTACGCATTTTTTGTTCGTGCACAAGGTTTTCACGCTCAAAGGGGCGCGTTTTGCCTTGACCGAAGATGGCTCGACGCCCGCCTTCCATGTCGAGCTCGGCACGCTGGTCGCGTCTCTGCCGCTCGGCACGCTGCGCAGCGAATTCAGCATCGAACGCGATTCGAATGACGGCGGGCTGTTGGCGGTCGTCGAAAAGAGTCTCCGCTTCGTCAAAGAAATCCGTCCTGGCGATTCGATCCCGCGCGAGCTGCTCGACGGCTCCGCCTCATGGGCAGTCGAGGATCGTCACCGGCTGCGTGCCAAGGCGCATCTTTGGGCGCGCGCGATCAATACGGACGAGACTTGGGGCGCCAAGGACGGTGTGCTCGAGGCATTCGTCGCACGGGCCGAGACGACGACCAAGTTGCATGCCGCGGCCAAGGAGATCGCGAACAAGCTCGGCTACGAGATGACCGCCGATTCGGTGCTGGCGCGTATCGACGATCTCGGCCGCGAGCTCGCCTATATCGAAGCGCTGCAAGAGCGCTGCGCCGAGGTGCTGAACATCGTGTCGAAGGTCAATCAATTGGCACACGTCTATCGCAGCGATCGCGCGATCGTCGACGAGCTGTCGCGCATCCGCACGCTGATGCTGAAACCCGTCGAGCTCTATGACGGGATGTTCGCGCGGCTCACCAAGCGGCAAGAGAGTATCGAGGATTCGATCGGGCATTTTCACGAGCGCGTCGAATTCATCCGCGAGCAGCGCGACGACGTGCATCAGAGCCTGATGCTCTGGGATCCCATCCTCGCGGGATGGAAGGTGATCGAGCTGATGCGTTGCACCGAAACCGAGACCAAGATCACCAATCTCTATCGCTTCATCGCGCGCCATTATCTGACCTCGCAGAGCTGGCAGCAGGGCGCGGCTTAGGCCGGCTCTTTATCGCGCGCTTGGGGCGCGCGCCGCCTTTGCCCTATGGTCCGGGTGAAAGGAGGCGCGATGACAAAGCCGCTTCAAGGCATTCTCGTGGTGGCGCTGGAACAGGCGGTGGCAGCGCCGCTGGCGACTTGTCGCCTGGCCGATGCCGGCGCGCGAATCATCAAGATCGAGCGGGCTGAGGGCGATTTCGCGCGCCTTTACGATCGCGCCGCAAAGGGCCACAGCGCCTATTTCGTCTGGCTCAATCGCGGCAAGGAATCGCTCGTTCTCGACATCAAATCCGCCGAGGATTGCGCGCTCTTGGAGCGCATCCTCGCGCGCGCCGATGTCTTCGTGCAAAATCTCAGCCCGGGCGCCGCGGCGCGCGCGGGCTTCGCGCCCGAGGAGTTGCGGCGGCGTTTCCCGCGCCTCATCACCTGTTCGATCAGCGGCTATGGCGAGGACGGGCCCTATCGCGACATGAAGGCCTACGATCTGCTGATCCAGGGCGAGACCGGGCTCGCCTCGATCACCGGCTCGCCCGAGGCGCCGGGCCGTGTCGGCGTCTCCGTTTCCGATATATCTGCCGGCCTCAACGCCTATGCCGCGATTCTCGAGGCGCTCTACGCGCGCGAACGCAGCGGCGAGGGTAGCGCGCTGCATATCGCGATGTTCGACGCGACCGCGGAATGGATGGCGGTGCCGCTGATCTTTCAGGAGCAACTCGGCAAAGCGCCGGCGCGCGTCGGCGTGCGCCATCCCTCGATCGCACCTTATGGCGCGTTCACAACAGGCGACGGCAAAGGCATCATCGTCGGCATCCAGAACGAGCGCGAGTGGCAGCGCTTCTGCGCAACAGTCCTCGGCGATGCCGCGCTCGCGAGCGATCCGCGCTTTTGCGACAACGTCCAGCGCGTCGCCAACCGGCCGGCGCTCGACGGCATCATCGCCGAGCGTTTCGCTCGCCGGACCCGCGAGGAGGTGGCTACCCTGCTCGGCGAGGCCGATATCGCCTTCGGCCGCCTCAACAGCGTTGCCGACTTGGCCGAACATCCTCAGCTGCGCCGCATCACCGCGGCCATGGGCGGAGAGACGATCTCGTTACCGGCGCCGCCGGGCAGTGGCGATCCGGCGCTGAACGTGCCCGAGCTCGACGAGCACGGCCCGGCCATTCGCCGGGAATTTGCCCGTTAACCTCCCCCTGTGTCATTGCGCCGCAGCAAGCGGTGTGCGTTGCGCTAGAAGGGCTTAGCAGCCCATTTTTGTCGGCTAACCCCTTAGAACGAATAATTATCCGGTTTGGTTTTTTTGGTGTTGATTTGTCAGTATCACTGCACCATATTGTGCATTGCGGCATCGGTTGTCGCCCGACGACCAGCCGTACGTCTTCTAGGCGTTTCCTCCCTAAACTTGGGCCGTGCCTTCGGGCACGGCCCCTTCTCTTTGGGGTGGCTGTCAGAAGACTGGTGCTACGGCGCCGAAGCAGCGCCCGGGCCGAGCGCCCGCTGCATCAGCACGACATCGACCCAGCGACCAAATTTGAAGCCGATCGCCGGCAGCACGCCGATCCGCGTGAAGCCGAGCTTTTGATGCAGCCCGATCGAGGCGGCATGCGCCGTATCGCCGATCACCGCGACGATCTGGCGATAGCCGGCGGCGGCGCAGCGCTCGATCAGCGCGGCGAGCAACGCCGAGCCGATGCCGGTGCGGGTGGCCGACGGCTCGACATAGATCGAATCCTCGAGCGTGTAGCGATAGCCGGTGCGGCGGCGGAAGGCGGCCGCATAGGCATAGCCGAACAGATGCCCGTCATGGCCGACAGCGACGATGAAAGGCAGCCCGACTTCCAGCACCTCGGCGCGGCGCTGCGCCATTTCCTCGGCGGAGGGCGGGATTTCGTCGAAGGTCGCGAGCGAAGTCGCGACGTAATGCTCGTAGATCGTCGCGATGGCGGGGATATCGCCGGCTTGGCAATCGCGAATGACGAAGGGCGCCGGCGATGCTGCCGGAGGACTCACGCGGGCCTCAATAGCGCCGGGTCGATGCGCGCCAGCGCTAAAGTAAGATCGCGCATGTCCTTGGCGAGTTGCGCGAAGAAGGGTTTACGCTCGTAGCTGCGCTCGTCCATGTAGAGCCCGCGGCCGATCTCGATCTGGAGGCAGTGGCCGCCATCGCCGGGCTTGCCGTAATGCGTGGTTGTGAAGCCGCCGGCGTAAGGCGCGTTGCGCACGACCGCATAGCCCCTATCGACCAGGATATGCTGCGCCGTATCGGCGACGATCGGATCGCAGGACGTGCCGTGGCAATCGCCGAGCACGATATCGACCCGGCCACGGCCGAGGCCGCCGCGTTGCGGCAGGGTGGTCGACGGCATCGAATGGCAATCGAGCAGAAGGTAGAAGCCGAAGCGGCTGCGTGTCGCCTCGACCAACTGGGTGAGGGCGTCGTGATAGGGGCGGTAGAGACGCTCGATCCGCTGTAACGCCTCGGCGAAGCGCAGTTTGCGAGCGTAGATTTCCTCGCCCGAGGCGACGACGCGCGCGATCGTGCCGAGGCCGACGCGCACCCTCGGCGAGTGCCGGTTCACGAAATCGGGCAGCGCATCCTCGAACATCGTCGGATCGAGCTCGAAAGGCTCGCGATTGGGGTCGAGATAGGCGCGGGCAAAACGCGCCTTGAGCATGGGGGCGCCAAGGCCGGGTCCGGCGCCGAAAATCTCGTCGACATAGCTGTCTTCCGAGCGGCGGAGATTCAGCGGATCGAGCCGCGAGGCAGCGATCAGATCGGGCGGGTAATTGGTGCCGCTATGCGGCGAGGCCAGCACCAGAGGGGTCGTCTGCCGGTCGGCGGCGAGGATCTCCAGCGTCGGCTCGCAGAGCGCGAGGGGTGCCACATTCCCTTCCATGCCCTGACTTTAGGGGCAGAGACGGGTTGTCGTAAACGCTTCGTTTATTTCCTGCCGTTAACCTGCCTGAGGTCTTTTCTGCGGAAGTGTCATGGCCCGAATTCTCCTTGCCGAAGACGATGAAAATCTGCGCTTCTTCCTGGCGCGCGCGCTGCGCCGTGCCGGCCACGAGGTCAGCGACCACGGCGATGGCAAATCCGCGCTCGGCTTCATGAACGAGCATGCCGTCGACCTGCTTCTCGCCGATGTCGTGATGCCGGGTCTCGATGGTATCGAGTTGGCGCGCCGCGCCAATGATATGTGGCCGCATCTGCGCGTCATCTTCATCACGGGCTTTGCCGCGGTTGCCTTGCGCGAGGCGCGGGCGATGTCGAGCGAAGCGACGGTGCTGGAGAAGCCGTTCCATCTGCGCCAATTGGTCAACGAAATCGACCGCTTCCTCGCGGCGTAAGGCCGCCTCGCGGCTTGTCACATGCGGCGAATTCCGCTACACCCGCGAAATCTTAGAGGGCGCTTAGCTCAGCGGGAGAGCACTTCCTTGACATGGAAGGGGTCAGAGGTTCAATCCCTCTAGCGCCCACCATCCCACGCTGACACCGCTGTGATCGCGCCTCATGCAGAGGCGCGGATCGCGCGATGGCGTGGGACAATCTCAGTGGCGCAATCTTCGAACACGCCACGCGCCAGCCCGACGCGCCGGCGCTAATCGAAGGTCCGATGGTCCTTTCCTATCGCGATTTTGCGGCGCTCGGTGGCAAGGCCAGCGTCTATCTGCGCGATCATGGCATCGCCGCCGGTTCGGGAATCGGCCTCGCGCTCGGCAACAGCATCGACCAATTCATCTTGTATTTCGCGCTGATCGCGAATGCAGCGGAAACGTGCACCAAGCGGGCGCCCTAGCGACGACGAAAATTCGTTCACGCAAGACGGCGCGCGCTCTAACATGCCGGCCGATAAACGATACCCAACATGGCGCTCATGAATTCCACCTGGCAAAACGTCACCGACCCGATTTTCCACTTCGCCGAGACGCGCCCTGAGGCGCCCGCACTGATCGAAGGCCATCGCACGGTCAATTATCGCGATCTCGCATCGCTGGTTGCCAAAGCCTCCGTCTATCACGCGAATCTCGGCATCGAGCCGGGACAGCGCGTCTGCGTGTCGATGACCAACAGCATCAACCATTTCGTGCTGTCGCTCGGCCTGTTGCGGCTCGGCGCGACCTTGATGGCGGCGCCGTATACACCGCAGCAGCCGCCGGCGCTCACGACGCTGGCAAAATTCGGCATTCGCATGATTTTCCTGGAGCCGGGCGTGCCGGCGCCGACGGGCTATCGCTCGATGACCGTCGAGCCCTCGACCTGGCTCGACAACATCGCGAAGCTCAGCGGCGACCGCCGCTTCAACGGCAGCGGCGACGAGATCTATACGATCAGCCTGACCTCGGGCACGACCGGCACACCGAAAGGCAGCTTGACCTCGCATCTCCAATATTTCACGCGGCTGCGGGCCTATACCGAGCTCTTGGGCGATAGCGGCGTGTTCTCGGAAGACAATCCGGCGAATTTCCTGCTCACCGCGAATGTCGGCTTCACAACGTTTTTCCGCCGCATGGTGAGCCATCTCATGATCGGCGGGCCGGTCGTGATCCTGCCCGAATATCTCCATGTGATCGATCTCGTGAAGGCGATTGCGAGCTGGGAGAACGCGCTCTGCTTCGTGCCCTCTGCCATGTGCCGCGTGCTGAGTGCCTGCGCGCCGGCGCAAGGTCTGCTGTTCCCCAAGTTGCGGGTTCTCGCCGCGGGCGGCGGCGCGCTCTATTCCGAGGACAAGCTTCGCGTGCTGTCGCACGTCACGCCGAATTTCTACGAGTTCTATGGCGCCTCGGGTTTCGGCACGCTCTCTGTGTTGCCGCCTTCGGCGATGCGCGAGAAGGCCGACAGCGTCGGCCATGCGCCGTCTTTTGTCGAGGTCGAGGTTGTCGATACCCAAGGCAATCGCCTGCCGCCGGGCGTCGTCGGAAGGCTGCGGTGCCGCGGCAGCGAGTCGAAGGGCTTTGCCGCCGAGAACGATGTCGAAGGCGACGAGCGTTTCCGCGACGGCTGGTACTATCCCGGCGATATCGGCTACCTCGATACCCAAGGCTACATCTTCATCAAAGGACGCACCGTCGATCTGATTCAGCGGCCGGGCGGCGACATCTACTCGTCGGACATCGAAGCGGTGATTGCCCAGCACCCGACGGTGCAGGAAGTCGCGGCCGTTGGCTTGCCGCGCGCCAGCGGGCCGGGCGAGGAGATCGTCGCTGTCGTGGTGACGCGCGGCGAGGCGCAGCACGAAGCGCTGGCGCAGCATTGCCGGACCAAGCTGCCGCCCGAGCGTTGGCCGGATCGCGTGTTCTACGCCCAGTCTTTGCCGAAAACGCCCGGCGGCAAGCTCGACCGCATGCAGGTCAAAAGCATGGCCAACGTCGAGATCAAGCGCCGCGCCGGTCTGGTCTGAAGAGCGCGTCGCCCGATCCGACGCCGTCGCGGTGGGTGAAAGAAACTCGATCATGGATCCACGCTGGCAAAACCTCTCCGACCCGATTTTCACGCATGCGCACACGCGCCCCGACGTGCCGGCGCTTGTCGATGGGCCTGATGCGCTGACCTATGGCGCGCTGGCCGACTTTGTCGCCAAGGCCAGCGTCTACCTGCGCGATCTCGGCATCGGGCAGGGCGAGCGGATCGGCATCGCGCTCGGCAACAGCATCGACCATGTGATCCTCTTGTTCGCGCTGCTGCGCGTCGGCGCGGTTCCTGCGGAGCTTCCGGCCGATGATAGCGGTGAGGCTCTCGCCGCGATCGCGCAGCGCTACGGCATTCGCACCATCTTTACCGAGCCGACGAAGGATTTACCCGCCGGCGTCACGCGACATCGTGTCATGACCGATTGGCGCGCGACGATCGCGCGCAAGAACGGCGACGCGCGCTGCACGGCGGAAGGCGATGCGCTCGAGCTGCTCAATCTCACCACCGGCAGCACCGGCACGCCGACCGGGGTCATCTGGACGCATCGCAAATTTCTGCAGCGCTGCGAGGTGCGGCTCGGTACTTATTATCCGGACGGTCTTGGCGGCACGCCCCCGCGCGACATGCTGCTCACGGCGTCGATGCGCTATGCGTGGTTCTTCCTCGTCACGGTGATGCAGATTTTCGCCGGCGGCCGGCTGGTGATCCTGCCGAGCTTCGCGAAGCCGATCGAAATGGTGCGCACCATCGCATCGTGGAAAGGCGCGATCTGCTGCGCGACGGCGAATATGTGCCGGCTGTTCCTGATCGCCGGGCCCGAGAGCGGGCGGCTCTTTCCCGATCTCTATGCCCTCGAAGCCAGCGGCCTGCCGCTGTTCCCGTGGGAAAAAGAGGCGATGATCGCGCGCGTTGTCGAGAACTTCCGCGAAGGCTATGGCACGGCCGGCATCGGCGCGATCTCGGTGCTGTTGCCGGCCGATATGCCGCGCAAGCCGGGCAGCGTCGGGCGGCCGCTGCCGCTGCTCGATGTGCAAATCGTCGACGACAGCGGCCAGCCGTATCCGCCAGGAAGCTATGGCGCGATCCGTTGCCGCAGCCCGCTATTGTCGCGGCCTTGCCCGGAGAATGGCGGCGGGCCGCGCGCCGAATATTTCCGCGGCGAGTGGTATTATCCGGGCGATATCGGCATGCTCGATGCCGATGGCTATCTCTATCTGCGCGGCCGCGTCGCCGACATCATTCGCCGCGCCGGACATGAAGTATTCGCACCCGATGTCGAAGCGGCGATCATGCGGCATCCGCTGGTCGTGGAAGCCGCGGTGGTCGGCATTCCGTCGCCTTCGGTCGGCGAGGAGGTAATCGTTTTCGTCGTCAAAGACGGCGCGCTCGAGCATGACGATCTCGCGCGTCATTGCCAGACGGTGCTCGCGGCGGCGCAGCGCCCGGACCGCATCTTTTACATCGCGGCGCTTCCGCGTCTCGACGCCGGCAAGATCGCTCGCGCGCGGCTGCAATCGCTCGCGCTTTCCGAAGCCGTGCGCCGCGGCGGCTAGGCGAGACCTAAGATCATGGATCCACGCTGGCAAAATCTTTCCGATCCGATCTTTCACTGCGCGCAAACGCGGGGAGATGCCCCGGCGCTGATCGAAGGGCCGGAGCGGCTCAGCTATCGCGCCCTCGCCGCACTGATCGCGAAGACCACGGTCTATTTGCATGAGCTCGGTATCCGGCAGGGGCAACGGATCGGCGTCGCACTGACCAACAGCATCGATCACGTCATCCTGCAATTCGCGCTGTTCCGCATCGGCGCGACGCTGGTCGAGCTTCCCGTCGAGGACGGCCCGGAAGCGCTCGCGGCGACGGCGCGCCAATACGGGATCCGCACGATTTTCACCGAGGCCCATATACCTGCGCCGCCGGACATCAACCGCATTCGCGTCGATATCACCTGGCGCGGCCGGCTCGAGACGAAGAGCGGCGATTACCGCAGCGCCGCGGCGGGCGATGCGTTGCAGATGATCGGTCTTACCACCGGCAGCACGGGCGTTCCGTCCGGCTGGGTGCTCACGCACCGGAATGCCTTCCGTCACGCCACCGTCTTCGCGGCATGGCGTTATCCCAAAGATCATATGTTGCGTGCGCCGGCTCATCTCCTCATCGTTCTGCCGCTGCGCTTCATTTGGACGATCGCTTCGGCGCTCATCCATTTTTCGGTCGGTGGCCCCATCGTCCTGCTGCCCGAATTCGCGAAAGGCGAAGACCTCTTGCGGGCGGCGATTGCTTGGGGCGATGCAATTGTCGCCGTGACACCGAATGTCTGTCGCCATTTCCTGCGCGCGGCACCCGAAGCCGGTTTGCTGCTGCCACAAATCCGACGGCTCGAATTCGGCGGGCAGCCGCTTCATGCCGGTGAGAAGCGGGCGATCCTCGCGCGCGTGACTCCGAATTTTCATGAGCTCTATGGCAGCACGGCGGCTGGTTTCATCTCGGCGTTGAGCGGCTCCGACATGATCACGCATCCGGGCAGCAGCGGCAGGGCGCCGGACGGGATTGAAATCTCGATCGTCGATTCCGCTGGCCGACCGCTTCCCGCCGGCGTCGATGGCGAGATTCGCTCGCGCCCGCTTTATGCTCAGGAGCGTTGCGGCGAGAGCGGCGGTGCCACCGGCAGCAGCGAGAGGGTCGCCGATGGTTGGTGTTACACCGGCGACATCGGTCATCTCGATGGGGACGGCTTCCTTTATTTAAGGGGCCGCGGCACCGATCTGATCCGCCGTGGCGGCGTTGAGCTGTTCGCGCCCGAGATCGAGGCGGTGCTGGTTGCGCATCCGGGCGTTGCCGATGCCGCGGTGGTCGGATTGCCGGTAGTCGGTCGTAGCAACGACGAGATCATCGCTTTCATCGTCAAGCAGGGCGAACTCGCGCATGACGATATCGCTCGCCATTGCCGCGAGCGGCTCAAGCCAAGCCAATTCCCGGATCGAGTCTTCTATCTCGATGCCCTGCCGCGTATTCCAGGCGGCAAGGTCAACCGCATCCGGCTCCTCGAAGTCGCCGCCGAGCAAATCCGAGGAGCAACCAAGGCGTTAGGGTTGCAACTTTCTGTGGCAGTTTTGCCACAGGGCTAAAACAATTCTAAACGTCTATATCCCCCTAAAGGGTGGATAGCTATTTCCAGCGGATCATCCAATCCAATAAAATGGGAGATAGTGCGGCGTCTCGGGGGCTCCGCGTCCCGGTTTTTGTACTTTGTCGTTGGGGGTCTTCTGAATGAGCGGCCGTGATTCTGACCGAACGTTTGCTCGCGACCACGTCTCTAGCGGCCCTTCTCTTTGCAGCTGGTACCCCAGACGCCAATGCGGTCACGCCCTGTCGGTCGTTCCGGCGGCGGCAGCTATACCAATAGCGGCACGGTCGCTTGCGTCGCGGTTTCGAGCGCCAGCGTAAGCGTCACCAACAATGCTCGGCGCCACCATCGGTCCGACGCTCCGAGTCGTCGCGGCGCTCATTGTTGGCAGCTAGCGGCACGCTGAGCGGCGGTATCACGAATAGCGGCACCATTATCGTACGCCGGCGACGGGATCCTTTCGCGTTCGGAATCCATGTCGAGGGCCTTGTCCAAAACGGTATCACGAATAGCGGCACAATCACGGTCGCCTTCACCGGCGGTCTGGTCAATTACGGCGCGATCGCGATCGGTAATTTCGATCACCGGCGAGGTCTCGTCCTTTGGCGGAGGCATTACAAATAGCGGCACATTGAGCGTTTCTGCGGACGGCGGTAGCGCCCATTGTTGTGTCGGTCAATGCGTCGACCTTCAGCGGCAATATCGTCAACTACCGGTACGGTGACCGGATTGGTCAGCAGCACCACGAACGACGCCACCCTTTACGGCATTAGCCTGTTCGGCTCGATTTTCTCGGGCAGCGTCAGCAACAGCGGCACGATCGCGGTGAGCGCCGTCTCGACCAGCGACGACAGCGATGTCACCGTGTTCGGCATCGCAAATTTTGTCTCGACCTTTAGCGGCAGCATCAATAACAGCGGCACGATCGCGGCAACGGGGACCGGGGCTGGCAATTGCTGCGCGGTGGCCGTCCACGGTATCCACGTCAGCAATACGAGCTTCGGCACGACGTCGGCGGGCGGCGGTATCGTCAATAGCGGGACGATCATCGCGAAGGCCACGAACAGTGGAGCGGGCGGAAGTTGCTGCTTTGCCAGTGCCGAGGCTGTCGGCGTCACTGCCTTCGACAACACCTTTAATGGCAGCCTCACCAACAGCGGCGGGATCACCGCGACCGCCACTGTGACCGGCAATTTCATGGCGCTCGCCTCGGCGACGGGCATTGATGTCTTCGCGTCAATACCTTCAACGGCGGTATCGCCAACAGCGGCTCCATCGTGGCGAGTGCCAGCAGCTCCGCGAATTATCACATGCGAGTGTGCTACGCGTTAGCGGCGATGGGCCGTCGGCATCAACCGTCGATGGCGCCAATACCTTCAATCGGCGGCATCGCCAATAGCGGGTCGATCTCTGCCACCGCCATCCTATTCGAATGGTTGCTGCGGCCGTGCCATCGCGGTCAGGCATGAACGTCTCGGTCGATCGGTTAACGGGAGGTATTACCAACAGCGGCACGATTATCGCCACGGCGACCGTCAGCAATTCGAAGCGAGTCCGTCGCGAATGCCATAGGCGTCAGTATCTCCGGTCAACACGTTCGGCGGCGGGTTCACAACAGCGGCACAATCATCGCCAATGCGAGCTTGACCGGTATTGACCCGCGGCTTTGCCATCGCGACAGGCATCAATGTCCGCTCAGCACGGTCAACGGTGGCTTTACCAATGGCGGCACGATCTTCGCCACGCAACGGGTGCCGGCAATTATCGTGTGCGTGCGCTTACGGTATCGGTGTTTTTGCGTCCGTCGGTATTCGGCGGCATCGTAATAGCGGCCAAATCCTCGCAACGGCGAGTGTCGAGCGGCGGTACCAGCAATTCGGCACTCGCAATCGGCCTCAGCGCCATCCATTCGCCGGCGGCATCACGAATAGCGGCTCGGTCATCGCGCGCGCCAGCAGCCCCGGTAGCGATGCGAGCATGCGATTGGCGTTGTTTTCGGGTGCCTCAGCATTCGCGGGTAGATCGTCAATAGCGGCACGATCGCCGGCCTCATCACCGGTGGCACCGGCTTCGGCGCCGGTATTCGCTTCTTCGATGCGGCCACGCGCACGATTACGAACGGTGGTCTGATCGAAGGCACGAGCTGGGGCATCGATGTGTCGAACGCCAATGGCGCGAACACGATCAATCAAACCGGCGGTCTCATCAGCGGCGGCGATGCGACGAGCGGCGGTGCGGTCCGGCTTTCGAGCTTCGCCGATACCGTGAACATCACCGGCGGCCAGATCGGCGGCAACATCCAAGGCGGCGGCGCGGCGAACATCGTCAACGTGAATATGGGCAGCGGCAACACGTTCAGCTACGCCAGCGAGATTCTCGGCATCGGCACGCTCAATCTGAAGAGCGGCACGCTGCTGCTGCAGAAGATGACCGCGCCGGCGTGAGCACGGTGGCCTACAACCAGAGCGCCGGCTCGACCCTGGCGCTCGAAGTGAGCCCGGCGGCGACGAACAACCATGCCAGCATCGCCGCAAGCGGCGCGGTCTCGCTCGCCTCGGGCAGCGTGTTCCAAGCCTTTGAAGGCGCCTTCGCCTGGACGCCCGGTACTTATAGTTATGCGGGTGTCATCACCGGCGACACGATCACCGGCAGCTTCGCCAGCGTGACCTCGAACTCGCCGTTCTTCATCGGCGAGTGTCGCGCAGACCTCCAGTGCGGATAATCTGACACTGACGATGCTAACGCCGAGCCAGGTGCCCGGCCTCAACGCCAACCAGCAATCGGTTGCCAATGCGATCATCGGTATCTCCGGCGGCAATGCGAACGCTCGACCAGCTCTTCACCCTGTCCAATCCTGGCCCGGCGCTGACGCAGCTCTCGGGCTCGCAATTCACGACAACGAACTACCAGCCGCTGATCCAGGCCTGGCAGATGTTCACCAACTCTCTGTCGGATCGCCTGTCGCAAGGCGATGGCTATGGCGGCACGGTCAGTGCCAGCCTAGATCCGAGCCACGGCATCCAATTCGCGCAGGCGGATATCCCGCAAGTGGCGCAGATGTCGGATGCCGGCCAGGGCCGTCCGCCGTCGATGCCGCATCAATGGGGCCCCTGGGCGCGCGGCTACGGCCTTTCGAGCAACGCGTCGTCGACAGCGACGAGCGCGCCGTACAGCGAGTCAGGCGCGGGTCTCATCATCGGCGCGGATAATCAGATCACCGACCGCATCGTCGCCGGTGTCGCGCTCAACGTCTCGAGCGACAAGGCGAGCGTGTCGGGCGGCGGCTTCACGCAAACCAACGCCTATCAGGGCTCGGCCTACGGCCAGTATTCGATCGATCCGAACTGGTATGTGAACGGCATCGCCGGCTTCGGCTGGCAGACCTACAAGAGCGCGCGCGTCGTCTCGTTCATCACGACCAGCGTCGACAATGGCAGCTTCGACGGCCAGAGCTATCGCGCCTACGGCGAGACCGGCTACACGCTGCATCCGGCGATGCTGCCGCTGACGCGGATCACGCCCTATCTCGGCCTTGGCTATCTGCATGTCAGCACCGACGGCTTCACCGAGAGCGGGCCGACGGCGCTGACGCTGCAATCGATGGACGCGAACTCGTTCACCACTGACGCTTGGGCGCGCGCGCGGCGGCGACGTTCCAGATCGGTGGAACGTCTTCCGGCCCGAATTGCGCGCCGCGTGGCAGCATGAGTTCCTCGATCAGGCGGCGACGATCCGTGCGGCCTTTGCGACCGCGCCGGGCCAGTCTCTTCAGCGCGACAGGCACCGGTTTCGGGAGCGAGAGCTTCCTTGGCGGCGCGGGGATGACGACGACGATCACCTCGTCGACGCAGGTGTTCTTCGATTACGACGCGAAGGTAACGGGCGGCTACACCGCCCAGGCCGTCTCCGGCGGACTGCGCGTCCAGTTCTAGCCGTCGTCGACTATTCGAAATCGCCGCCGCGCGATCGTGTGGCGGCGTTTCGTCGTTTGTGCCGCACTGGTTTTCGCGCGGTCCTTGCGCCAAAGTGCGGCTCTTCAATTGAGCGCTTTGACATGGACCCGAACTGGCAAAATCTTTCCGACCCCATCTTCGCCTTTGCGCAAACGCGGCCTGACGCGCCGGCCCTCAACGATGGCGGCCTGCAGCTCAATTACCGCCAGCTCGCGACGATCATCGGCCAGGCGGCCGTCTATCTCCGCGATCTCGGTATCGGCGAAGGCGACCGCGTCGGCGTCGCGCTCAGCAACAGCGCCGATCACATCATCCTCGATTTTGCGTTGCTGCGTCTCGGCGCGACCCTTGTCGAGATGTCGCCCGACGACACGCCCGACGCGATCGCCGCTCAGGCGCGCAAATACGGCATCCGTACCGTCTTCACCGAGGCGCAACTCGCGCCGCCGCCGGGCGTCGCGCAATTCCGCGTCGGCGTTTCCTGGCGCCGCGATATGGCGCGCAAGAGCGGCGATCAGCGCAGCGCGAAGACGGCGGATCAGCTCGAGACGATTCTGCTGACGACCGGCAGCACCGGCACGCCGAGCGGCTGGGTCACGACGCAGCGCGCCTTCCTGCGCCGTGCCGAGGCGCTGCATTCATTCTGGCGCGCCAGCGGTCTCGATCCCGAGCGCGAGACCGGCAACTATCTGCTCATGGCGCCGCTGCGCCATGTCTATTTCTTCGTCTCGCTCGCTCGCGCAGTTCTGCGCCGGCGGTCCCGGTCGCGGTGATGCCCGAATTTTTGAAGCGCCGCGATTTCCTGCGCGAGGTCGCGTCCTGGGACAATGTGCTGTGCTATGCGACCGCGAATATGTCCCGCTATTTCCTCGAATCCGCGGCCGAGGCGGGCTGCCTGCTGCCCAACATCCGCATCCTGCAATCGGGCGGGCAGCCGCTTTTCGCCGAGGAGAAGCGCGCGCTCATCGCGCGTGTCACGCCGCAATTCTATGACGGCTACGGCACGGCCGGCATGGGCATGATCTCGATCCTGACGCCGACCGATCTGATGACGCGTCCCGGCGCCGTCGGCCGGCCGGCCCAAGGGGTCGAGCTCGAGATCGTCGATGATAGCGGCCAGCCGGTGACGCCGGGCGGCTATGGCCGTATCCGCTGCCGCAGCGCGAGCATGTCGCTGCACCGCTGTCCCGAAGACGGCGTCGTCCGAAAGCGCCGAGCGCATCAGCCGATGGCTGGTACTATCCGGGCGATATCGGCATGCTCGATCCCGATGGCTTCATCCATCTGCGCGGACGCAGCGCCGATGTCGTGCGTCGCGAGGGCGGCGATATCTTCACGCCGGAGATCGAGGCGGTGCTGCGCTCTTATCCGGGTGTCGCCGATGCCGCGGTGATCGTCGCGCCGAAATCTGCTCCGGCCAGCGATGTCATTGTCGCTTTCATCGTGAAGCGGCACGAATTCGCGCATGAGGCGCTGGCGCAGCATTGCCGCAGTCAGCTCGCGGCCGGCCGCACGCCCGACAATGTCTATTACATGGATGTCTTGCCGCGCCTCGGCGCCGACAAGGTCGATCGCGTGCGCCTCGGCGAGCTCGCGGTGCAAGAAGCGGTGAAGGCCGCGCGCTAGCAGCTAGCCCGGCTCTCGATCCGATCTCGGCCGCGCAGTCGCTCTCGTGATCGCCGATAAGCGGCGGCGGCTGTTCCGATAGCAACTCATCGGGAACCGCGTGTTCCGCGTCACGCTAAAACTAGGGCCGGCATACTTGTCGGGGCTCTACATCGCCTCGCCCCATGTGTCGGCCATGCCACGATCTGTCGAGAATCCGCAAAAAATCGTGGAAATCTGCCGCGGAATCGCGTTCTTGAGCCTTGCTGTCTGCGGGCGCCGCTACGTCTATTCGGTGATAGGCTCCGCCATTTTTCAGGTTGGCGCGCGTAGCGCTGGTTTGCGTACATTTTGTTGGGGGACTTTCTTCGATGAACGGCCGGATTCTGACCGAACGTTTGCTGGCGACTTCTTCTCTCGCCGCTCTTCTCCTCGCCACTGCCGGTCTGCACAAGACGCCAACGCCGTCTCGCCTGCACGGCGATCAGCCTCCGCCGGTACCGCCTATCAGCAACAGCAGCTCGATCCCCTGCGTCGCGGTCACCACCAACGCGATCAGCGTCACCAATACCGCGAGCGGCACGATCGGTCACGCCAGAATGCCGGCGTTGCCGCATCACCGTCACGGGCGGTGCCACGCTAAGCGGCGGCGATCATCAATGCCGGCCGCATTGCCGGTATATCGAGCGGCACGCGGTCGTACGGCGTCGCTGTTGATGGGCTCGTGCAGGCGGCATCAGCAACAGCGGCACGATCAGCGATCAACACGACCAATGCGGGCTTTGTTTCGAAGGCTTACGGCATCGATGTCGGCGAGAATCTCGGCGGGTCCGCTCTCGACGTTCGCGGCTGTCTGAGCAACGGCGGCACCATTTCCGTCACGATGAACGGCAACGGCATCGACGGCGACGGCGTCGTCGTCAATGTCGAAACGCTCTCTCGGCAACGTCATGAATGCGGCTGGCGCGAATATCAGCGTGAACGCATCCGCCTCGACGGGCAGCGCCTTTATCGCGGGGCTCGATATCTCGAGCGCGATGGCCAGTGACAACGTCGTCAATAACGGCACGATCAGCGCGCAAGCCAGTTCGGCCGGCTCCTATGCCAGCGCGGGTAGGCCTCACCGTCTATGCCAGCACGTTTCTTGGCGGTATCACCAACAGCGGCACGATCACCGCCTCGGCGACCACGACGCATAATTGTGCCTGCGCGACCGGTGTGGCTCATCGGGCTCGACCTTGATGACGGGCAATTTCTCGAACGCCGGCACCATCACGGCGACGGCATCCGCGTCGGGCATTGCCTGCCTTCGCGACGGGCGTTTCCATCAACCCGCTCGGGACGCTGATCGGCGGCATCGTCAATTCGGGCACGATCACCGCTACCGCGACCGGCTACGTCCGCGGCGGCCATGGCGCTTGCGCAATACAATTGTAACGCCGCCCATGGGAGCAACGACGTATCGACCCTCGTTACCGGCGGGTTCAGCAATACCGGCAGCTTGTCGGCAATCGCGACGGCGACCGGCGGTACTGCGACCGCGATGGGTGCGAGCCTCGGCGGCTATTCGGCGTCAGCGACCCGTTGCCTTCAATGGCGGCTTCAACAATGCCGGCCTGATCTCGGCGACTGCGGTAGGAGCAGGCACTGGCTACGCCCGCGGAAACGCTGCTTCGATCTATCTTTACGGCACCGGCAGCGCGGTTCTCTCCGGCGGCATCACCAATTGTGGCCCGATCATCTCGACGGGGACGGGGACGGGCAGCGGCTTCGTCCAGGCAAGCGGCCTGTTGGTCGACGTCACCCGCTTTAGTTTCGGCCAAACCGCGGCCATCAACGGCAATGTCGTCAACAGCGGTTTCATCAGCGCGACGGCGACCTCGGCGCAAAATGGCGCGGTCGCGACCGCAGCTGACGCTGCAGGCCTATCAGCTCAACGGCAATTTCACGAATAGCGGCACGATCGCCGCTACGGCGAACGGCATCGTCTGCGGAACGCCACCGCATTGGATTTCGAGATTGCACTGTCTTCAATGGCGGATTTTCGAATAGCGGCACAATCGCAGCAACGGCGAACGGCGCGTCTGCGGAAGCCAACGCATTGGCATTCGCGATAACCAGTTATCAATCGGCGGATTCTCGAATAGCGGCACGATCGCGGCGGCGGCGATCTCGTCGGCGGCGAGCTACCTTAGGCGCGATCGCGCGCGGAATTTGGGGCGGCGCCGACGTTTATGTCGGGCGACGTGGTGAATAGCGGTGTCATCAGCGCCACCGCCACGCAGACCGCTGTCAACGGCAATGCCTGTGCCGAAGCGATCGCGATGTCCACCTACGCCTCGACGATGTTAGGCAATTTCACCAACAGCGGCACGATCGCGGCTCGTGCGATCTCGTCGGAGTCCGGGTCGTTTGCCTCCGCTGTTGCCACCGGTGCCTCCTTCGGCGCTTCGTTCATGATCGGAAATGTCCTGAACAGCGGCATGATCTCGGCAACCGCGACGCAAAATGGCGGCAACACCTGCGCTCGCGCGCTTGCCATGAACGTCTATGGCAACACGATGATCGGCAATCGTCAGCAACAGCGGCACCATCGCGGCTGTCGGCACAGCGCCGACCGGCCATGCCACGGTGACGGGCCTCTCGGTAAGCTTTAGCACGATCGTGGGCTCCATCATCAACAGCGGCACGATCTCGGCGAGCGCGACGCGGTAACTTCGGTTGTGCGATCGGCAGTGCGTGCTTCAACACGACGAGCCTGACCGGCAACTTCACCAACAGCGGCACGATCGCGGCGAGTTTCACCGCCGTCCAGCGGCGGCTCGGGCACGGCGACGGCGATCCGCTTCGAGTGCGACCTCGTTCTCGGGCACGCTCGACGAATTCCGGCACGATCACGGCTACGCGCACCGGCAATGGCTACGGCGATCGGCGATCAATGTCGACTGAGCCTTCATGTCGGGCAGCTCCGACGATCGCCAATAGCGGCACGATCGCGGCGACGGATATTGCGATCAATCTTACGAACAGCGGCGTGCCGTTCGACGATCGACCAGATCGGCCGGTCATGATCCCTCGGCAACACGGCGATCGCGTTCTCGTCGAACGGCGACATCGCTCAATGCGAGCGGCGGCAAGATCGAAGGCGCTCTCGTCGGGTCGACCAGCGGCACGCTGCCGACGATCAACGTCGGCGGCGGGCGCCGGCGGCACGTTCACCTTTGCGCGGCACGACGACCAATATCGGCACGATCAACGTTAACAGCGGCACGCTGCTCTTGGCGACGCAGGCGAATGGTGCGTACAGCGTCGTCAGCGCGGCGATCTTCACGCAAGCGGCGGGCGGCACGCTCGGTATCGCGCGTATCGCCGACCACGAACACCGGTGCAATCGTTGCAGCGACCAATATCACGCTCGCCGGTCCGCTGGCGGTCTATGAGAACGTGGCGGCGTGGAAGCCGGGCACGACCTATACCTACACCAACTCGATCACCGCGGGCGTCGCTCACCGGTGCGTTCACCTCGGTCGGCTCGAACTCGCCGCTGTTCTCGGCCAGCGTGACGCAGAGTCGAACAGCGACACGATCACGCTTGGGCCTGTTGCCGCCGAGCCAGATGCCCGGGATCAGCCCCGACAATCGCGGGCGATCCTGACTGGCGGCGGAGAATGCCGGGCATCACGCCGATCTACACGCTGACCAGTATCAGCCAGCTCAACACGCTGCTGACCTCGTTCAGCGGCGAGCAGAACACGCAGACCTTCCAGTTCAACGTCAGAGTGCCTGGAACCAATTCACCTCGATGCTGATCGATCGCCTGTTCGGCGGCGGCGGCGAGGGGACCGACGGGCGTCGCGAGCTTCAACAAGGGGCAGGGGCATCCAATTCGCGCAAGCGGACATCCCGCAAGTGGCGCAGGCCTCGGATGCGGCCCGGCCCGGCGTGGCACCAGTCGCCGATGGACCGAGCCCGTGGGGCGTCTGGGCGCGCGGCTATGGCAGCTGGGCCTCGGCCCCGTCGACGGCGAGTTCGGCGTCTTATGACGAGAGCGGCGCGGGCGTGATCCTCGGCGGCGACGCGCAGATCAGCGCTCGAAGCTCGTCGGCGGCTTCGCCTTCAACATCGGCACCGACAACGTTGACAGTCGCGAACGGCGCGCACAACGACATCAAGACCGTATCAGGGCGCGTTCTACGGCAAGTACGACGTCGATCCGCATATCTACGTCGCGGGTCTCGCCGGCTTCGGCTGGCAGGATTACGACGCGCGGCGCTTCATCGTGGCGCCGATCAGCGCCAGCGCCACCTCGAACTACTCGGGTCAGGGCTATCCGGCTTCTATGGCGAGAGCGGCTACGCCGTTCCATCTCGCGGGCCCGCTGCCGGATACCACCGTCACGCCGTATCGTGGGTCTCGGCTATCTGCACACGCATGTCGACGGCTTCACGGAGGTTCGGCGGCGGCGGCGCGGGGCTGTCGGTCGGCGCGGTCGATGCGAACTCGTTTGCGACCACCCTCGGGGCACGGGCGTCGACCTCGCTGCGCGTCGGCAACACGGCTGCTGAAGCCGGAACTGCGTGTTGCGTGGCAGCATGAATGGCTCGATGATTTCCACCAACGTGCGATCGGCCTTTGTCGCGGCGCCGGGCAGCGTGTTCACGGTGACGGGCGCCGGCTTCGGGCGCGACAGCTTCATCGGCGGCGCGGGCATCAGCACGACGCTGGCGGGCTTCGGTGTCACCGATCCGCGCTTCGCGCCGACCCAGCTCTTCGTCGATTACGACGTCAAGATCACTGGCAGCTACCTCGCCAACGTCGTCTCCGGCGGCCTCCGGGTGAAGTTCTAGCGATTCGTCCGTGCCAGCCGCGAGTGATTTGCCTCGCTAGGGCTGGCGATCTTCTGGGACAACCATCGCGTGCTCTATTCTGTGGCATTTACGCCACAGTCTTTTGCGCATCTGGAAAAAACCGATGGAAATCTGCCCCGAATTCGAGGGCTTCAGCCTTGCTGTAGTTATAGGTTCCGCTAGTCTATTTGGGTGATAGCTGTGCCATTTCTCGGGGTGGCGCGGCGTGGTGGTTTGTACCTTGTGGGGGATTTTTGATGAGCGGCCGGATTCTGACCGAACGTTTGCTGGCGACCTCTTCTCTCGTTGCACTTATCCTCGCCGCTTCAGGTCAGCACAGCGCTAACGCAGCCATCGGATGCACGGCGACAGTGCCCGCCGGCACCGCGTTCAGCAACAGCAGCGCGATCCCCTGCGTCGCGGTCACCACCAGCGCGATCAGCGTCACCAATACGGCGAGCGGCACGATCGGCCCGCCGAATGCCGGCTTTGGCGCGATCAGCGTCACTAGCACGGGTACGCTAAGCGGCGGCATCGTCAATGCCGGCCGCATTTCCGGTATATCGAGCGGAACGCGTTCGTACGGCGTCGCTGTTGATGGACTCGTGCAAGGCGGCATCAGCAACAGCGTCTCGATCGCGATCAACACGACCAATGCGGGCTTTGTCGAAGCTTACGGCGTCACTGTCGGCGAAAATCTCGGCGGGTCCGTCACGACGTTCGCTGGCGGTCTGAGCAACGGCGGCACGATTTCCGTCACGATGAACGGCACCGGCATCGACGGCGACGGCGTCGTCGTCAATGTCGAAACGCTCTTCGGCAACGTCACGAATGCGGCTGGCGCGAATATCAGCGTGAACGCGACCGCCTCGACGGGTGTCTTTATCGCCGGGCTCGACATCTCCGCTTCCCTTGTCAGCGGCAACGTCACGAATGCCGGCCTGATCTCTGCAAGGGCAGTTGGAACCGGCAACGCCTATGCCCATGCAACCGCTGCTTCGATCTATGTTCACGGGGGCGCTGGCGCTGCTCTTTTTGACGGCATTACCAACAGCGGCTCAATCATCTCGACCGGGACGGCGACGGGGACCGGCGGCGTCGAGGTACAGCGGCCTGAGGGTCCAGGTCTCGACCTTCAATATCGGTGGAACCGCAGCCATCAACGGCGACGTCGTCAACAGCGGCGCTGATCAGCGCAACCGCGACGTCAGCGCAAAATTGTGCGAACGCAACCGCGCTGTCGCTGGAGGCCTACCAGCTCAACGGTAATTTCACGAATAGCGGCGCGATCTCGGCAACAGCGAGCGGTTTCTCTGCCAACGCCACCGCATTCAGAATTCGAGATTTCCACTTTTAACGGCGGCTTCTCGAACAGCGGCACGATCTCGGCGACGCGCGATGGCGTCGGGTGCGGTCTCGCAGCGCGAACTGGCGACCGCGGGATTTGGGGCGGCGGCATCCGTCATGACGGGCGACGTTGCGAATAGCGGTATCATCACCGCTAACGCCACTCAGACCGGCGCCTCTGATGGTGGCCAATGGCCTCAGCCGATCGCGCTTGAATGTCTACGCCACGACGATGTTCGGCAATTTCGCCAACAGCGGCACGATCGCCGCGAGTGCGATCGCCGGCGGCACGGGTACACGTGCTGCCGCTCATGCGACCGGTGTCTCGTTTGGCGCGTCGGTAATGTTTGGCAATGTGGTGAACAGCGGCCGTATCTCCGCGACCGCGGTGCAGAGCGCCGGCAACAACTGCGCCAACGCGCTTGCCATGACCTTCTATGCCTCGACGATGTTCGGCAATGTCAGCAACAGCGGCACGATCGCAGCCTCCGGCACGGCGCTGGCCGGATATGCCACGGTGACGGGCTTGTCGGTGAGCTTTGAGACGATGCTCGGCGCGATCGTCAACAGCGGCACGATCACGGCGACCGCCACGGCGCATGGCAATGCATGCGCGACAGCATTGAATGCTGAGCGCATCGCAGCTCGGCGGCGTTACCAACAGCGGGACGATCGTGGCGACTGCCAGCGGCTCGTCCGGCTTCGCGCGCGGCGTGAATATTCAGGCGACTGTTGTTACCGGCAATTTCAGCAACAGCGGTACGATCGCCGCGAGCTTTACCGCGACGGGCGGCGGCTCGGGCACAGCGGCGGCGATCCGCTTCGGTGCGACCTCGTTCTCGGGCACGCTGACCAATTCCGGCAAGATCACGGCGAATTTCACCGCGGTGGGCGGCGGCACGGGCGATGCAACGGCCATCCGTTTCCAAGCGTCCTCATTCGCGGGTACGCTGACCAATTCGGGCACGATCACCGCAACGCTGAACGGCAACGGCACGGCGACCGGTATCAAAGTTACCGACCTTACGTCGGGCGCACTGACGATCGCGAATAGCGGCACGATCGCCGCAACGGCGGTGACGAATACAGCATCCGCGATCGCGATCGATCTGACCGCGAGCGGCGTGCAGGTGACAATAGACCAGACGGCGGGCTTGATCACCGGCACGACGGCGATCGCATTCTCGCCAAATGGCGACGTGCTCAATGCGAGCGGCGGCAAGATCGAGGGTGCTCTTGTCGGCCCGAGCAGTGGGACGATGCCGACGATCAACGTGGTTGCCGGAAGCGGCACCTTCACCTATGCGGGCACGACGACGAATATCGGCACGATCAACGTCAACAGCGGCACGCTGTTGGTCGCGACGCAGGCAAATGGTGCGTACAGCGCCGTCAGCGCGGCGAACTTCACGCAAGCAGCGGGCGCCACGCTCGGTATCGCGGTGGCGCCGACCACGAACACTGGTGCGATCGTTACAGCGACCAATATGACGCTGGCGGGTCCGCTTGTGGTGTATGAGAACGCGGCGGCGTGGAAGCCCGGTCAGACCTACACCTATACCGACGCGATCAGCTGGGGCTCGCTCACCGGCAACTTCACGTCGGTCGGCTCGAACTCGCCGCTGTTCTCGGCCAGCGTGACGCAGAGCACGAACAGCGACACGATCACGGTGGGTCTGCTGCCGGCGAGCCAGGTGCCCGGGATCAGCCCCGGCAACGCGGGGATCCTGACGGCGGCGGAGAATGCCGGCATCACGCCGATCTACACGCTGACCAGCGGCAGCCAGCTCAACACGCTGCTGACCTCGTTGAGCGGTCAGCAGAACACGCAGACCTTCCAGTACAGCCAGAGTGCCTGGAGCCAGTTCACCTCGATGCTGATCGATCGCCTGTTCGGTGACGGCGGCGAGGGGACAACGGGCGTCGCGAGCTTCAGCAAGGGGCAGGGCGTCCAGTTCGCGCAGGCGGATATCCCGCAAGTGGCGCAGGCCTCGGATGCGGCCCGGCCCGGCGTGGCACCTTCGCGGATGCCGAGCCAGTGGGGCGTTTGGGCGCGCGGCTATGGCAGCTGGGCCTCGGCCCCGTCGACGGCCAGCTCCGCGTCTTATGACGAGAACGGCGCGGGCGTGATCATCGGCGGCGACGCGCAGATCACCTCGAAGCTCGTCGGCGGCTTCGCCTTCAATATCGGCACCGACAATGTCGACAGCGCGAATGGCGCGCGCAACGACATCAACACGTATCAGGGCGCGCTCTACGGCAAGTACGCCGTCGATCCGCATATCTACGTCGCGGGTCTCGCCGGCTTCGGCTGGCAGGATTACGACGCGCGGCGCTTCATCGTGGCGCCGATCAGCGCCAGCGCCACCTCGAACTACTCGGGCCAGAGCTATCGCTTCTATGGCGAGAGCGGCTACGCGTTCCATCTCGCGGGACCGCTGCCGGATACCACCGTCACGCCGTATGTGGGTCTCGGCTATCTGCACACGCATGTCGACAGCTTCGCGGAGGCTGGCGGCGGCGGCGCAGGACTGTCAGTGGACGCGGTCGATGCGAACTCGTTTACGACGAGCCTCGGCGCACGGGCGTCGACCTCGCTGCGCATCGGCAACACGCTGCTGAAGCCCGAGGTCAGAATCGCGTGGCAGCATGAATGGCTCGATGACTCGACCAACGTGCAATCGGCCTTTGTCTCGGCGCCGGGCAGCGTGTTCACGGTGACGGGCGCCGGCTTCGGGCGCGACAGCTTCATCGGCGGCGCGGGCATCAGCACGACGCTGGCGGGCTTCGGGGTGACCGATCCGCGCTTCGCGCCGACCCAGCTCTTCGTCGATTACGACGTGAAGACCACCGGCAGCTACCTCGCCAACGTCGTCTCCGGCGGCCTCAGGGTGAAGTTCTAGGGCGCGTGACGTTCTAACGGCTGCCCGCGGCGAGGCGCTCGCGGACGAGCGCCATCCGCTCGGTGTGATTGAAGTCGTTGGCCTGCAGCGTATAGAAGCTCGTCGCCTCGCCGGTGCAGGCGTAAGGCCGCTTGCGCAGCTCGTCGAAGAATGAGCGATCGGCCGGTGCATATCCGCCTTCCGGCAGCTTGAAGGGACAGCTCCAGAGCCGCAGCGCCGGCTCGCATTTGAGCTTGTCGATCATCAGGCAGGAATTATCGACGAAGCCGCCGAAGCGCACGGCATAGACGCCGCGATCGGGGCCGACGGATTCCCATTCGTCGATACACAGCGGCCGTCCGGTATTCTCTTCGGCGTACCATCGCAGGCTGTACGCCCAGTCCTTGCCCTGGATCGCCGCAAGCAGCGTCTCGATATGCCGCGGCGCCAACCAGTTATCGTCGTCGAGATAGGCGACGTTCCGGCTGTTCGCGACATAGCTGAGGATCGTCATTAGCGCGCCGCCCCAGGGATCGGGATGCAGCCCGCCATTCGGGCGTGCGGTCGAATAGCCGAGATCGAGCAGCGTCACCGCTTGATGAGAGGGCCGCTCTTTCAGCACCGCATCGAGGAAGCCGCGATCGCCGACGACCTTGTCGACGCCGAGCACGATCTGCGTACGGCCGCGGAAGCTTTGCTGGAAGATCGAGCGCAGCGCTTGCGCCAGCGACGGGCGCATGATTGTCGCGATGACGATGGCGGCGTCGAACGGCTCTTGCATGGAAAAGCCGTCGTCGCGGAAGGTACCGACGATGCTCACGGCGCGCTGCTCCGCCGCTTACTGCGGCGTGGTCTCGGCCGTAGCGGGAAGAATGGGGTCCTGCGCGGCGCGCTCGGCGCGGATTTGCGGCGCTAGCGCTTCGGCCCGCTTGCCGCAGGTGATCTGCACGAACTCGCCGTTCGACGTCTCTTGATAGGACAAGAGCGCCCGCAGCACGTAGCAGATGCTGGACGAGATGTGGACGGTGAAGCCGCCGGGGCGGGGCATATCGGCGGTTTGGAAACGTACCGCGATCCGCGTCGAATGCTCGCCCGGAACACGAATAAAGGGCAGGGCGAGGCCCAGCAGCACGATCAGCGCCAGCGTCGCCTCGAGAAAACCCACATGTCTGCGGACCAGGTCACCGACTGCCATTTGTCCCAGTAAGCCCCGTTTCGCCAGGATTCTATAGGCTTGGGCCCCGGCTTGCATCCCCTGTTTGCCGGGTCGGTCCGCCGAATGCGTATTTCGGCAACCGAAACAGCGGCTTCTTCTTCTCGCCTCTTTCCACGCCAGGGCTTATTATGGCCGCCTCCCGCCCCCGTTGATGGTCGCCATGGAAGAAGAATTCTATCGCATCAAGAGACTGCCGCCCTATGTCTTCGCCGAAGTGAATGCGCTGAAGGCGAAGGCGCGAGCGGCGGGTCGCGATGTGATCGACCTTGGCATGGGCAATCCCGACGGGGCGACGCCGCCGCATATCGTCCAGAAGCTGATCGAGACGGTCCAGAATCCGCGCGCCCATGGCTATTCGGCCTCGCGCGGCATCCCCGGCCTGCGCCGCGCCCAGGCGGCCTATTACGCCCGCCGTTTCGGCGTCGAGCTCGATCCCGAGCGCGAGGTGATCGTCACCCTCGGCTCGAAAGAGGGCCTCGCCAATTTGGCGCAGGCGATCACCGCGCCAGGCGACATCATCCTCGCGCCGAACCCGACCTATCCGATCCATTCCTTCGGCTTCATCATCGCCGGCGCCTCGGTGCGTCATGTCCCGATCGGGCCCGAGGTCGATTTCATGCGCGAGCTGAAGAAAGCGGTGGCGGCATCCGTGCCGAAGCCACTGGCGCTGGTCATCAACTTCCCGGCCAATCCGACGGCGCAGGTTGTCGATCTCGATTTCTATGCCGAGGTCGTCGATTTCTGCCGCCATCAGAAGATTTGGCTGCTCTCCGATCTCGCCTATGCCGAGATTTATTTCGACGACAACCCGCCGCCCTCGGTGCTGCAGGTGCCCGGCGCGAAAGAGATTGCGGTCGAATTCACTTCGACCAGCAAGACCTATTCGATGGCCGGCTGGCGCATTGGCTTTGCGGTCGGCAATTCAACGCTGATCGCGGCGCTGTCGCGCGTGAAGTCCTATCTCGATTACGGCGCCTTCACGCCGATCCAGGTCGCGGCGACCGCGGCGCTCAACGGCCCGCAGGATTGCATCAAGGAAATCCGCGAGCGCTACAAGGCGCGGCGCGACGTCGTGGTCGAAGGCCTGCATCAAGCGGGCTGGGACATTCCTGCGCCGCCGGCGACGATGTTCGCCTGGGCGCCGGTGCCGCCGGCCTTCCGCGAGATGGGCAGCCTCGCTTTCTCGAAGATGCTGCTCGAAGAGGCGAATGTCGCGGTCTCGCCGGGCAATGGCTTCGGCGAATATGGCGAGAATTACGTGCGTATCGCGCTGGTCGAGAATCGCCAGCGGCTGCGTCAGGCTTGCCGCAACATCAAGCAATTCATGACCGCGCATGGCGTCAACGCTTCGGCGGCGGCGCGTCCGCGCAAGCGGGCGGTGGCCGAGGCGCCGGGAGAATAATCGGCCGCGCTCGCGCGTGGAGCAGTACGTTGGGGGGATGATGGCGGATGGGACGGGGACGCTGGATCGCGTCTCGATCGATTGGCAACCTCCCGAACCGGCGCGCGAACGCGTGCTGGTTGCTCGCGCGTGGTATCAGCCCCCACAACCAAAGCCTGTCGAGCCGTGGCTCGTGGAGCCTGCCGCGACCGAATTGCCGCCGCCCGTGGTCTCGCCGGTCCCGGTCGTGCCGAGCCGGCGGACGCGGGTTCTCGAGCGGCTGCGGCACGCACTGAAACGCTCCGCTGCGGCGGCGCCGGCCACCGCCGACATCATCACGGCCAACGCCAACGCGTCGCCCGATCCGCTCGCCATTCGCCAGCGGCTCTATGGCCGCGGCTATGTCATTCCCGGCGATGCCGCCTGGTTGCTGTCGCTGGCCGAGCCGTTCGAGCTCGGCGCGTCGTCATCGATGCTCGATCTCGCTGCCGGGCTCGGCGGGCCGGCGCGCGCGATCTCGCAGGCGTTTCATGCGCGCGTGACCGGGATCGAGCGCGATTACGATCGCGCGCGGCAAGGCAATGCGATGTCGTCGGCGCTCGGCGCGTCGTCGCTCGTGCGTATCAAAGCATGCGATCCTGAGACGCTGGAGCTCGGCACGGCGCTTTTCGATTGCGCGCTTGGCCGCGAAGCGAGCTACGCCGTCGTCGAGAAAGAGCGCTTCCTGCGCGTCGTCGCGCAATCGCTGCGCTCGCGCGGCCAGATCGGGCTGACGGATTTCGTCCTCGATCGCAGTGTCGGCGAGCGGCCGGAACTCGATGCCTGGCACAGTAAGCGCACCGAGCGACCGTCACTGTGGACCGCCGCGCAATATGCCGATTGCTTCAAGAGCGTCGGCTATGGCCTGCGCCGCGCCGAGGATATCAGCGCGCTTTATCGCCGGCAGATCATCGCCGCCTGGGTCGGCTATTTGCGCGCCGGCGACATCCGCGGCCAATCGCCTGCGCAGATCGAAGCTGTGCTGGCCGAAGCAGAATCCTGCTTCCGTACGGTCGCCGCGCTCGAATCCGGCGCGCTCAAATATTATCGCTTCGAGGCGATCGCGCATTACTCCTTCTGGTGAGGTCCGGCATGTTTCGATGGGCGGCGCTTCTGGTCTTTCTGACGGCGGCGGCGCTGCAATCGGTACAAGCCGCCGAGCTCGTTGTCGTCGGGCAGGCGACGACGGCGGGTGCGCTGCGTTTGTTGGCGCCGCGCTTCGAGAAAGAGACCGGCGACAAGCTCCATCTGATGCTCGGCAATCCCGGCGTCACCTATGACAATCTCAAAGCGACGCCGAATGCCGATGTGGTGATTGTCGCGTCGGCGCTGCACGATCGGCTGATCAAGGAAGGCGTGCTCAGCGAGACGAACAAAGTCGCGCTCGGGAAGTCGGAAATCGGCATGGCCGTGTCGGCGAAGGCAAAGAAGCCGGCAGCGTTTCGCGACAAAGCGGCTTTTATCGCCTTCCTGCGCAAGGTGAAGACGATCGGCCTGGTCGATCCGAAAGGCGGCTCGGGCACGTCGCCGCCTTTCATGAAGGCGGTCGAGGATCTCGGCATCGCGTCCGAGATCGCGCCGAAATATCGCTATATCCCGGGCGCCGGCGAGAACGTCGCAGATGCCATTGCACACGGCGAGGTCGAGACCGGTGCGACCGCGATTCCGGAACTCGTGCCCAATAAGGGCGTCAAAGTCGTCGGGCCGGTGCCGGCCGATGTGCTGGTCTTCGGCAGCATCACCGCGGCCTATCTCGGGCCGCATGCGGCCAATGCCGCCGAGGCGCAGAAATTCCTGCGCTTCCTCGCGTCGCCGGCGGCGACGAAAGCCTTCCGCGCGATCGGACTGAGTCCGCCGGGCTGAGGCGCGCGTTCTTGGTAAAGAACGCTTAACGGCTTTTTCCACTACATTTCATAGGCGGTTTCGTCCTTTCTTAAGCGTCTGCGCCGCTCAATCGGTATGCCGCGGGTGGGTGCGCGGACGCCGCTTTGCGGCGCGAAAGGTTACGAATGCTGGGTCTGACCGCTACCAAGGTCAGGTCATCGCCATGGCCAATATTTCGTCGCTGGCTCGCCGAGCGCTTGCCACGATGGCACCGTGCGCCTGTCGACGATATCGGCGTGCCGGTTCTGCCATCGCGAACGCGCGTCTCGCGCGCCGCGCAAGAACCGCTGCTCGATCCGATCGTCCTTCGGCAATGGATCTACGGGCCCGGCAACGTCATCCCCGGCGACGCGGCTTATTTCAAGGAACTGATGGCACCGTTGGGGCTCACGCCCGATATGACGCTGCTCGATCTCAGCGCGGGCATGGGCGGCGCCGGTGTCACCATTACCAAAGCCTGGAAAAGCTATATCGCGGGCTTCGATCGCAATCCCGATCTCGTGCAGGCCGGCGCCGCTTTCTTGCGCAAGCAGAAAGCCGGGCGTCACGTCCAGCTCGCCGCCTACGACCCCGACAATTTCGAGCTTCGCGCCGGATTTTACGATTGCGTGATGGCACGCGAGGTGATTTCGACGCTCGTCGACAAAGAAGCATTCTTCCACGCCATGAGTTTGGGTCTCAAATCTTTCGGTCAGATCGTGATCACCGATTTCGTGCGCGGCGATGCGCCGGCAAGCGATCCAAGCCTCGCGGGTTGGGCGGCGATGCAAGAGCACAAGCCGCTGCTCTGGCCGGGTGAGCACTATGCCGCCTGTCTCGCGCGTCTTGGCTGCAACGTGTTGATCGCGACGGACACGACCGCCGTCTATCGCAGCCTGTTGCTGCGATCGTGGCGGCGCTTCCTCGATCATCCGGAATTACGCCTACTCCGCGGCCGCCGTGCGTTGCCGCTGCTCGGCGAGGTCGAGCGTTGCATCCGCACGCTCGCCGCGCTCGATAGCGGCGCGCTGCGCTATTTTTACATCTGCGCGCAGAGCACGCGCTCGACTGTTCAGATCCGCTAATCGCGGAGCAACGATTAAAGCGGCCGACCCGTAATGGCGAAGCTGCGCGCAATGGCGTTCAACTCGGCCTCGATCGTCGCGCGGTCGAATTCCTTGACCGTGCCGGGCGAGAAATTCTCGATCGCGGCCCAATGCAGGAACTCGACGACCTCGTAGCAAGAGCCGTCCGAATTGCCGCGATAGACCGTCGAGGCATAGCGATTGCCGGCGCCGGCATCCTCGAAGGTGAAGCGGGTAAATTTGATGCCGCCGAGTGTCGCTGTTCCGCCTGGCTTCTCGCCCTGCGCCGCCTGGTTCGTGCCGCATGCCGCCACGATGGTCGGGTCTTTGCTGATGCCAACCGAGACGCTGGCATTGCCGAGATTGGTCCCTTTGAACTCGTTGGGATTGATCGAGACGACGACGGCCGCCTCCGGGATCATGTCGAGCTGGCCGTTCTCCTGCACGTCGGTCTCGACCGATGCCGTCGACGGGACGCGTAGCGAGAAGCCGTGCCGGTCTCGATAGACCTTGGTTGTGTTGTCCGCGGCGAGGGCGGGCGATAGGGTGGTAACGGCCAGGACGAGGGCGGCGAGGAGGGGGAAAGGGGAGCGCATGGTGCGATCCTACCATGCGAAAGGTGGCCGCATAGCGCCCAAGATCGCGTTTCCGACGGCTTTCGGTTGACACCGCCGCGCTGCCTTCCTATGTTTCCGAGCCGTTTCGAAGGTCACGTTATGAAAATCGCTAACTCTTTGAAAACGCTGAAAAAGCGCGACAAGAACTGTAAGGTTGTGCGCCGTCGCGGCCGCACCTACGTCATCAACAAGACGAACCCGCGGTTCAAAGCCCGCCAGGGCTGAGCGCGGCGCCGCCGCGCACCAGCGCGGCAGGAGGTGGTCGATGCTGATGCCTCCGCCCGACCAAGCCATCATCGCCAAGCGCGCCGCGATTGCCGCGGCGCTCAAACGCATTGTCGCGTCGCCCGACGGCGTCATCGTTCCCGAGGAGGAGCGCCGCGTCTACGAAACCGACGCGCTGACCGCCTATCGGCAATTGCCGCTCCTTGTCGTTCTGCCGTCGAGCACGGCAGAAGTCGCCGCTGTTCTCAAATATTGCCAGACCGAGGGCATCAAGGTGGTGCCGCGCGGCGCCGGCACCTCGCTCTCCGGCGGGGCGCTGCCGCTGGCCGACGGCATTGTCCTCGGGATGGGCAAGTTCAACCGCGTGCTCGAGATCGACTACGCCAATCGCTGCGCCGTGGTACAGCCGGGCGTCACCAATCTCGGCATCACCAACGCGGTACAGGACGCCGGCTTCTATTACGCGCCCGATCCGTCGAGCCAGATTGCCTGCACCATCGGCGGCAATGTCGCCGAGAATTCGGGCGGCGTGCATTGCCTCAAATACGGCCTCACCACCAACAACGTGCTCGGCATCGAGATGGTGCTGATGAACGGCGAGGTGCTGCGCCTCGGCGGCAAGCATCTCGACGCCGAAGGCTACGATCTCCTCGGCCTGATGATCGGCTCGGAAGGTTTGCTCGGCGTCGTCACCGAAGTGACGGTGCGCATCTTGCGCAAGCCCGAGACGGCGCGCGCGTTGCTCATCGGTTTTCCGTCGAACGAAAGCGCCGGCGCTTGCGTTGCCGCGATCATCGCCGCCGGCATCATCCCGGGCGGCATGGAGATGATGGACAAGCCCGCGATCCATGCGGTCGAGGCGTTCGTCCATGCCGGCTATCCGCTCGATGTCGAGGCGCTGCTCATCGTCGAACTCGACGGTCCGCCGGCCGAGGTCGATCATCTGATCGGGCGCGTCGACCAAATCGCGAAGACCGAGGGCGCTGTGTCGTGCCGAATCTCGAATAACGAAGCCGAGCGCATGGTCTTCTGGGCCGGACGCAAGGCGGCGTTTCCCGCGGTCGGCCGCATCTCGCCCGATTACTACTGCGTCGATCCGACGATCCCGAGGAAGCGCCTGCCCGATGTGCTGACGCGCATGACCGAGATCGCGACGAAATACGGGCTGCGCGTCGCCAATGTCTTCCACGCCGGCGACGGCAATCTCCACCCGCTCATTCTTTACGATGCCACGCAGCCGGGCCAGATCGAAGCCGCCGAGGCCTGCGGCAACGACATCATGCGCTATTGCGTCGAGGTCGGCGGTGTCCTCTCGGGCGAGCACGGCATCGGCGTCGAGAAGCGCGATCTCATGGGCACGATGTTCGACGAGAGCGATCTCAACCAGCAGCTCCGCGTGAAATGCGCCTTCGATCCGAACGGGCTGCTCAATCCCGGCAAGGCGTTCCCGGAGTTGCATCGCTGCGCCGAGCTTGGCCATCTCCATGTCCATCATGGCGCACTGCCGCATCCGGACATCGAGCGGCTGTAAGATGTGCGCCGTTTTCTATGTTCGTCATTCCCGCGAAAGCGGGAATCTAGTGCGATGTTTCTGGACCCCCGCTTTCGCGGGGGTGACGAGTTGGGGGTAGCGCCCCATGACTGTCTTTCGGCCAAGAGATGAGCAGGAACTCATCGGCGTTGTGCAGCAATCACTCGCGAGCGAAGAGCCGCTGGAGCTGATCGGCGGCGGCAGCAAGCGCGGCCTCGGCCGGCCGCTGCAGATGCCGCATGTGTTGGATCTCGGTGCATTCTCGGGCATTCGCGATTACGAGCCGGCAGAGCTGGTGCTGACCGCGGGTGCGGCGACACCGCTCGGCGAGATCGAAGCGGCGCTCGACAATGCGCGTCAGATGCTCGCTTTCGAGCCCGGCGATTGGCGCGCGTTGCTTAGCACGAGCGACAAGGCGCCGACGCTTGGCGGCGTGATCGCCTGCAACCTTGCCGGGCCGCGCCGCATCCGTCAGGGCGCGGCGCGCGATCATTTTCTTGGCTTCCATGCCGTGAGCGGCCGGGGCGAAATCTTCAAGGCCGGCGGCCGCGTCGTGAAGAATGTTACCGGTTACGATCTCTCGAAGCTGATGGCGGGGTCTTACGGCACGCTCGCGGCGCTGACCGAGATCAGCGTGAAAGTGCTGCCGCGGCCCGAAGCGACGCGCACGGTGGCGTTGCCCGGTCTCGATGTGACGCAGGCGCTCGGCGCGATGACGCAGGCGCTTAACTCGGCGCATGAGCTGACGGCGGCGGCGTATCTCCCGGTCGACGTCGCGCCGAGCGGCAAGGCAATGACCTTGGTTCGCGTCGAAGGGCCGGTGCCGTCCGTCGAAGCGCGCGCCAATGCGCTGCGCCGCGAGTTGGCGGGCTTCGGCGATGCCGAGATCGTCGGCGACGACGCGTCGCGCCCGCTGTGGCGCGCGATCCGCGACGCTGCACCACTTGCTTCCCTAACCGATCGGGTGATCTGGCGTGTCTCGATCGCGCCGAGCGCAGCGCCGGCGCTCATCGGTATGCTCGCGAAAAAGCTCGATCTTCGATACTTCCTCGATTGGGGCGGCGGTCTGGTCTGGCTCGCAGTGCCGCCGGCGCAGGATGCGGGCGCGGCGATCATTCGCGGTGTCACTGGCAACGGCCATGCGACGCTGATCCGCGCGAGCGATGCGCTGCGCGCGGCGGTGCCCGTCTTCCAGCCGCAAGCGCACGACGTCGCGGCGCTGTCGGGGCGCGTCAAAGAGAGCTTCGATCCAAAGCGCCTCTTCAATCGCGGCCGCATGTATGCAGAGCTTTAATTTGGTTTCGTCATTCCCGCGAAAGCGGGAATCCAGTGCTGTGTCTCTGGACCCCCGCTTTCGCGGGGGTGACAAGGTGGAAATTGCGATACTCTTGTCAAACTGATGCAGACGAATTTCTCCCTCGCTCAGCTTGCCGATGCGGACACGCAGGAAGCGAACACAATTCTCCGCACGTGCGTGCATTGCGGCTTCTGCAATGCGACCTGTCCGACCTATCTCGAGCTCGGTGACGAGCTCGATGGGCCGCGCGGCCGCATCTATCTCATCAAGGATATGCTTGAGAACGACCGCGTGCCGAGCGAGCGCGTGGTCAAGCATATCGATCGCTGCCTTTCCTGCTATGCCTGCATGACGACCTGTCCGTCGGGCGTGCATTACGGCCATCTCGTCGATCAGGCGCGGCATCGCATCGAAGAACGCTATCACCGGCCGGTGATGGATCGCGTGATGCGCGCATTCATCGCCACGGTGCTGCCGCGTCCGGCGCTGTTTCGCCTCGCGCTTGCCGGCGCGGCGCTCGCCAAGCCAGTGCGCTATATGCTGCCGGCGCGGCTTCGCGCCATGCTGGCGCTGGCGCCCGATCGACCCTCATCGCCGTCACCGATGCTGCACGCGCAGGTCTTTCCTGCGGAAGGGACACGCAAGTATCGGGTCGCGTTGTTTCGCGTCTGTGCGCAAGAAGTGCTGGCGCCGCGCATCGACGAGGCGACCATCCGCGTTCTCACGCGGCATGGTTGCGAGGTGGTGATTGTCGAGGACCAAGCCTGTTGCGGCTCGCTCACCCATCACATGGGGCGGGATTCGCGCGGGATGATGCGGGCCGCGATCGATGCGCTGACGCGCGGAATGGATGCGCGTGGCCTCGATGCGATCGTCAGCAACGTCTCGGGTTGCGGCGCGACGATCAAGGAATACGGTTACATCTTTCGCGACGAGCCGGGCTATGCGGAAAAAGCAGCGCGCGTCTCCGCGCTGGCCCGCGATGTGTCGGAATTCGTCGCGGGGCTCGAGCTCAAGCCGGTGGCGGTGCCGAAGCTGCGCATCGCCTATCACGCCGCCTGCTCGTTGCAACACGGCCAGCGCGTGCTGTCGGAGCCGAAGGCGTTGCTGGCCGCAGCAGGATTTACCGTGCTCGAAATTCCCGAAGCGCATATCTGCTGCGGCTCGGCCGGCACTTACAACATGCTGCAACCGGAATTGTCTGCGGCGCTCCGCGCGCGCAAGCAGAAGAATATCGCGAGCACGACGCCCGACGCCGTCGCCACCGGCAATATCGGCTGCATCACCCAGATCGCTCTCGGTGGCGGCTATCCGGTGCTGCACCTAGTCGAATTGCTCGATTGGGCGACGGGTGGACCCAAGCCGGCGGCGCTCGTCGCCGACGGCAAGATTAAAGAACCCGGCTTCGCTTAGCGCGCTTTCTGCCAGCGCGGCAGCAGAATAGACGCGGCAAGCGCGACCGCGCCGACGATTGCCGGCAGCAGCCAATCCTGACCACCCGCGACAGCACGGCCGCCGGCGGCGCCGAAGCTCACATAGGCGATGGTCATCGGCAATTGCCCGAGGAGCGAGCCGAGCGCATAGCCGCCGAGCGAGAGCCGCGTCAGGCCGAGCGCGTAGTTCGAGAAGCTATGTGGGATCACCGGAATGAGGCGGAGCATCGTCACGGCGCGCCAGCCGCCGGCTTCGGCGCGTTGCAGCACCGGGCCGAGCTTCGGCAGGCTCTCGAGATCGATCACGCCGGAATTGACGTAGCGCGCGATGAGGAACCCGGCGACCGCGCCGAGCACGCTGCCGGTCGCGGCCCAGAGTAGGCCCCACCAGAAATCGAACACACCACCCGCCACGAGGCCCATCAAGGTGCGCGGCACGAAGAGCAGGCTGGCGACAATGTGCAGGAGCAGGAACAGCAGCGGCGCGATGGCGGGATGTGCTTCGATCGCGGTGCGGATCGCGTTCGGCTCGAGCGCGGTGCGGTTGAGCCACACCGCGATCATACCGGCCGCAAGCAACACCAGAACCATAAGCCGGCCGACGAGACGCAGACGCGACAGCGGCGCGCGCTCGGCCGAAACGCTCATGCGCCGGTTCCCGTGTTGCGCAGCGGCGCGGCTCCGCTCGCTTGTTCCTCGGCGAGCAGCATCGGCACTTTCGCGCGATGTTGCAGCCACATCACGCCGAAGAGATCGACGATGCCGACGAAGAGCCGGTCGAGCGTGCCGTAATTCGATTTGCCGCGCTGGCGCGGGCGATGGTTGACCGCGACCGACTGCACGCTGCCACCTTCGCGCAGCACCAGCGCCGGCAGGAACCGATGGTTGTGATCGAAGAAGGGCAGGGCGAGATAGAGATCGCGGCGGAGCAGCTTTAAGCCGCAGCCAGTATCCGGTGTGTGATCCCTGAGCATGCCGCCGCGTACGCGATTGGCGATGCGCGAAGAGACGCGCTTGATCGCCGTGTCGCGCCGCTTCTGGCGATAGCCCGCGAGCAGCAGTTTCTCGGCATTTGGCGTGTTGCGTGCCAGCTCCCAAAGCTTGCGGATATCGGCGGGATCGTTCTGGCCGTCGGCGTCCAGGGTCGCGATCCACGGCGCGCGCGCGGCGATCACGCCGCTGCGCACCGCCGCGCTCTGGCCGCAGCTTTTCGCGTGGCGCAGCAGCTGCACGCGGCCGGCCGCCATTGCCGCGCGCACCGCATCGGTGGTGTCGTCGCTGCTACCATCATCGATATAGATAATCTCGTAATCGGCGACCCCGTCGAGCGCGGCGCGGATCTCGGCGACCAGGGGCGCGACATTCGGCGCCTCGTTGCGCGCGGGGATGACAATCGAGAGTTCCATGAGTGAGGGGCGGTTTAGCACGTTTTGCTTGCATCTTAAACACGTTAAGCCTTGCCATCCCGCGATCTGTCGTTGGCGAAAGAGGGACGTCCCCATATACTTTCGCCATGCGTTGGATGGCTTTCATAGCCCTTATGGCGGCAGTGGCGATAACGTCCCCGCCGGCACATGCTGGGCAGAATGATCCGCGCCTGGCGCGGCTCTTCGTCGCGCTTAAGGCGACGCAATCGCCCGGCTGGGCGCGGGCGCTCGAGGACGAGATCAACCACATCTGGGTCGAAACCTCGGATCCCCAGACACAGCAGCTCATGGAAAAAGGCCTGACCCTCATGGCCGAGGATGAGCATGAGGCCGCACTCAAGGCCTTCGACGCCATGGTCGCGCATGCCCCCGATTTCGCCGAGGGCTGGAACAAGCGCGCGACCGTCGAATTCCTGCTCGGCGACTACCAGGCCAGCATGGCCGATATCGCACGAACCTTGAAGCTCGAGCCACGGCATTTCGGCGCTCTCGCCGGGCTCGGCCAGGTCGAGCTGGCACTCGGCAACAAGGAAGCGGCGCTCAACGCCTTCAATCAGGCGCTGGCGATCGATCCGCATCTCGGCGATGTCGCCGAGATGGCGGAGAATTTGAAAAAAGAGATTGCGGGCAAGGCGATCTGATATGCGCGCCGCTTAGCAATACAAAACGATCGGCGGGAGGCAGGCCATGTTTTTGCGTAACTATTGGTATGTCGGCGCCTATTCCGCGGAAGTTGGCGAGAAGCCGATGGCACGTACCATCCTCGGCGAGCCAGTATTGCTCTATCGCACAACAGACGAACGCGCGATCGCGATGGAAGATCGCTGTTGCCATCGCAACCTGCCGCTCTCGATGGGAATGCGCGAAGGCGATGCGATCCGCTGCGGTTATCACGGCCTGAAATTCGACAGCGCTGGGCAATGCATCGAGATTCCGGGGCAGGCGCAAATTCCGCCGGACGCGAAGGTCAAAACCTATTCGGTGATCGAGCGCTGGAATTTCGTTTGGCTGTGGATGGGCGATCCCGCCAAGCGCGATGAAAGCCTGTTGCCGCAATGGCAATGCATCGACGATCCGGCTCTCACCACCACCATGGGCAATGGCTGCGAGGCCTTGCCGATGAAGTGCAATTGGGAGCTCAACAACGACAATCTGCTCGATCTGATCCATGTCGTGTTCGTGCATCCCGCCACGCTCGGTGGGGCGGGACTCGACAATAATCCAGTGACGACGGTGCGTCTGGAGAACAGCGTGCGCATGATGCGCTGGAGCGCGAATGTCGAGCCGGCGCCGCTGCTGGCGAAGCTCGCCGGCTTCAGCGGCACGGCTTCCGATCGCTGGCAGGCCACGATTTGTGAGCTGCCGAGCCATTGCATCATCGATGCCGGATTCGCCGAGGCCGGCAAGGTGGCGTCGCGATGGCGATTGGGATCAAGGCGTACGGCTGCGCGCGCTGATCACGGCGACACCCGAGACCGAGACGACGTCGTTCATGTTCTATGCGCAGTGCCGCAACTTCGCACTCGGCGATCAAGAGGCGAGCCAGCGCTTCATCAAGCAGATCCGCGCGGTGTTCGATCAGGATATCGCCGTGATGGAAGGACAGCAGCGCAACAATTCGATGATGCCGAACGCGCCGACGGTCGAGATCCGTTGCGACGTGCCGGTGGTCGCGATGCGTCGTCTCGTGACGCAGGCGGCGGCGCGCGAGCGCGGCGAGCCGATCACCGTCACCCGCGTCCCGCCGGGCGCGCCGCGCCCGCCACAACCGGTGCCGGCGCCGGCGGGCCAGCCGATCGAAATCGGGCCGG
The DNA here is from genome assembly GCA_963740675.1 of uncultured Alphaproteobacteria bacterium. GTDB lineage: Bacteria > Pseudomonadota > Alphaproteobacteria > ATCC43930 > CGMCC-115725 > CAIKMD01. The sequence continues at coordinate 83,793 of CAVUFS010000011.1, read as the reverse complement.
TTTCGCGCTGATTCTTGCGCTGATCACACTTTAGGGATGCACCGCTTCCGGCGCGCCTATCACCTGCCATGTCCATGACATGCAGGTGCGGCGCATGGTTGCGGCGGCCTTAACGAACGCCCTGGTGGCGGCAACCCGCTTCGGCTACGCGCCGCGGCCGGGCGAGCTCTCGACCATCGCGCAAGACCCGCGCGGTTGGGTGCGGCATCAGCTCGATGCCAAGCCCGCGACGTTCGATCTAAGTCTCCCGGCATCGGCCGGCATGGTCGCGGAAATGCTCCAGGCGCGACAGGAATTCCGCAAGCAAAACGACCCGGATGCGAAGAAAGGCGAGAACCAGCGGCTGCGCACGGTTTATCTCGCCGAGCTCGATGCGCGCACCCATGCGGCGGTCGATGGCGATGCCCCGCTGCAAGAAAGACTGACGCGCTTCTGGAGCAATCATTTCACCGTCTCTTGCGTGCGGCCGATCATTCGCGGTTTCGCCGGCGCTTTCGAGCGCGAGGCGATCCGGCCGCATATCACCGGCCGCTTTGCCGACATGTTGCTCGCCGCCGAGCGCCATCCGGCGATGCTGTTCTATCTCGACCAGGTGCTATCGATCGGTCCGAATTCGCAGATCGGGCAGCGCCAGCATCGCGGTCTCAACGAGAATCTTGCGCGCGAGATGATGGAGTTGCACACGCTCGGCGTCGACGGCGGCTACACGCAAGACGATGTCGAGGCGCTGGCGCGTATCCTCACCGGCTGGTCGATCGCGCGGCTCAAGGATCCCAATGCCGGCCAATTCCATTTCTATCCGCAACTGCACGAGCCGGGCCCGCAACGTCTGCTCAGCAAGACTTACGCCGATGCAGGCTACGAGCAAGGCGAGGCAGCGCTGCATGATCTCGCCGCGCATCCGGCGACGGCAACGCATATCGCCACCAAACTGGCGCGGCATTTCATCGCCGACGATCCGCCGAAAGATGCGGTGCAACGCATCGCTTCGGTCTTCCGCGAAACGGGCGGCGATCTGAAACACGTGACGCAAGCGGTCATTCGCGAAGACGTAGCGTGGCGACCTTTCACAAAAGTACGCACGCCGGAGGATCTGCTGATCTCATCCTGCCGCGTTACCGGTTTCACGCCGCCGGCGCCGTTTCAGGTGCAGACGCTGCATGTCCTCGATCAGCAGCCTTTCTTCGCGCCGCAGCCCGAAGGTTGGTCGGATCAAGCGAAGAATTGGATCGGCCCCGAATCCGTGTTGCATCGCGCCGATTGCTGCGAAAGCTTCGCTGCGCGTCTGCCCAATCCGCCCGATCCGATCGTGCTGGCGGATGATGTGTTCGGCGAAGCGCTGCCCGATGAAGCGGCACAAGCGATCCGCCGCGCCGCGTCGCGCCGGGAAGGCCTGGCGCTGCTGATCGCCAGCCCCGAATTCCAGAGACGGTGAGAGGCATGAGCACGACACGGCGCGATTTCCTTGGCATCGCCGCAGGTGCTTTCGCGGTTGCCGGCCTGCCGCATGCGGTGTTTGCCGCTGCGCCCGGCGATCGCCGCTTTGTCGTCGTACTGCTGCGCGGCGCGATGGATGGGCTTGCTGCGGTGCCGCCGATCGGCGATCCACATTACGCGGAAAAGCGCGGCGCGATCGCGCTGGCGGCTGATGCCTGCATCCCGCTCGATCATGGCTTCGCGCTCAACCCGGGTCTCAAAGTGCTCGAGCCTTATTATCGCAAGGGCGAGCTGCTGCTCGTACCGGCGTCGGGCAACGGCTATCGCACGCGCTCGCATTTCGACGGTCAGGATTTGATGGAATGCGGCCTCAGTGCGAAGACACACGAAAGCGACGGCTGGCTCAATCGCGCACTGGCACTGATTCAGCCCACCAGCAATCGCAGCAACGACAAACGTCTCGGTCTCGCCGTCGGCGGCGCGGTGCCACTGCTGCTGCGCGGCGCTGTGCCGGTCGCGAGTTGGGAGCCGGCCGGTGTCAAAGCCGGCGATGCCGATTTCGTCACTGCGCTTGGGCCGCTTTATGCACATGACGCGCTCTTCGGCCCCGCGCTGCAGCTCGGTTTGAAGACGCAGAATTTCTCCAACACGGTCTTGGGCGATGGCGCGCCAAAAGGGCCGGGCGGGTTCGGACCGAAAGCTTTCGCGCCGCTCGCGGGTGCCGCCGGCAAGCTGCTCGCGGCTGAAGACGGGCCGCGCATCGCCGCGCTCGAAATGCTCGGCTGGGACACGCATGTCGCGCAAGGCACGACACAAGGCCGGCTCTATGAGAATTTCGCGGGCCTCGCCGATGGCTTTGATGCGCTGGCACAAAATCTCGGGCCGGCGTGGAAGAACACGGTCGTGATCGCGACCACCGAGTTCGGCCGTACGGTCGCCGTCAACGGCACCAACGGCACCGATCACGGCACTGCCACGGCGATGTTCGTGCTCGGCGGCGCGGTCAAAGGCGGGCGCATCTATGGCGATTGGCCGGGCCTTGCGCAGCTCGACGACAATCGCGATCTCCGCGTCGCTACGGATTCGCGCAGCATCGCCAAAGGCATTCTACGCGATCACCTCGGTATCGACGCCGCGAGCCTGAGTGCGAAGGTTTTTCCGGACGTACCCGCGCTCAAACCGGCGGAAGGGCTATTGCGCGCATAACGCGGTCCCTCAGCAGCCGAGCAGTTGTGAGATTGAAGACATCAGTTCTCGACCCAGGCGATGCGCAGGATGTTCGTCGCGCCCGGCGTGCCGAAGGGCACGCCCGCGGTGATGATGACGCGCTGGGCTTTTTCGGCAAAGCCCTCGCGCCGCGCCGCGCTGGTCGCGTGCTGAACCATCTCGTTGAAGTTGCGCACGTCGTGCGTGTGAACGCAGTGCAGGCCCCAGGCCATTGCCAGGCGCCGCGCGGTGCGCAGATTTGAGGTAAGAGCGAGGATCGGCACATCGGGGCGCTCGCGTGCCATGCGCAAGGCCGTTGCGCCCGACGTCGTGTAGGAAAGGATCGCCGATGCGCCGATCGTGTGCGCGATCTGGCCGGCGGCCGAGCTGATTGCGTCGGACGCGCTTTGCTCCGCGGCAACCGTCGCGGCGGCATGGAGGCCGGGGAAATAGATCGGATCGACCTGCACGCGGCGGATGATGCGATCCATCATCGCCACGGCTTCGACCGGATATTGCCCAGCCGCGGTTTCGGCCGAGAGCATCACCGCGTCGGCGCCTTCATAGACCGCGGTTGCGACGTCGGATGCTTCGGCGCGTGTCGGCACCGGATTGCGCACCATCGATTCGAGCATCTGCGTCGCGACAATCACGGGCTTACCGGCGAGGCGGCAGGCATGGATGATCTGGCGCTGCACCGGCGGCACGTCTTCCGGCGGCATTTCGACGCCAAGATCGCCACGTGCGACCATCGCCGCCTCGGCGAGCTCGATGATCTCGTTCAGTCGCTGGATCGCCGCCGGTTTCTCGAGCTTCACCAGCACGCTGGCGCGGCCGGCGATCAGCTTGCGCGCTTCGGCGACATCTTCCGGCCGTTGCACGAAAGACAGCGCGATCCAATCGACGCCCAGATCGAGCGCGAAGGCGAGATCGGTGCGGTCTTTTTGCGTGAGTGGGCTGAGCGGCAGCACGGCGTTCGGAACGTTGACGCCTTTGTGGTCCGAGATATCGCCGCCGATCACAACCGTTGTTTCGGCGAAATCCTCGCCGCAGCGATCGACATTGAGGCGCACATTGCCGTCGTCGATGAGAAGCTGTGTGCCCGGCTCGATCGCGGCGAAGATCTCGGGATGCGGCAAGGTCGCGCGCGTGACATCGCCAGGCTTCGGATCGAGATCGAGGCGGAAGGTCTTGCCCGTCTCTAACCGCACCTTCTTGTCGGTGAAGTTGCCGAGCCGCAGCTTCGGTCCCTGCATATCGGCCATGATGCCGATCGGCCGGCCGACGCCCTTCTCGAGCGCGCGGATGCGGTCATAGACGGCGCGATGATCGTCATGCGTGCCGTGGCTGAAATTCAAACGGAAGAGATCGACACCGGCGCGAAAAAGCGCTTCGAGCTTCTCTGCCGAGTTGCTCGCGGGGCCGACGGTGGCGACGATCTTGGCGCTGCGTTGACGACGCATTCTGCTCCTAATCTTCTCCAGTTATCACTATGGCACGAAAATCATTCACATTGGTGAATGTGGGGCCGGTCACTAGCAGATCGTCGAGCGCCGAGAAGGTGCTCCACGCATCATTGTCGGCGAGCGAGGCTGCCGGATCGAGGCCTTTGAACCGCGCACGGGTCAGCGTATCGGGGCCGACAAACGCGCCGGCATTGTCTTCGGTGCCGTCCGCGCCGTCGGTATCGGCGGCGAGCGCATAGATGCCCGGCGCGCCGTTCAGCGCCAGTGCCAGGGCGAGGAGGAATTCGGTGTTACGGCCGCCGCGGCCTTTACCACGTACCGTCACCGTGGTCTCGCCGCCCGAGAGCAGCACCGTGCCAGGTGCCGACTGGCGTGCCTGCGCCGCTTGCTGATTGGCGACTTCGCGTGCTTCGCCCTCGATCGCATCGCCCAGCATCACGGGCGTCATGCCGGCATCGCGCGCTGCTTTTGCAGCAGCGTCGAGCGCCTCGCGCGGTGTGGCGATGATGTGATAGGTCGCGTTGGCGAGTTGCGGATCGCCCGGCTTCGGCGTCTCGTCATGCGAACGGTGGAGATGGCTTGCGATCGATGCCGGCGGGCTCATCGCATAGCGCGTCAGGATGCGCCGCGCGTCGGCAAAAGTCGTCGGATCGGCGACCGTTGGTCCTGAGCCAATCACAGCGGGATCGTCGCCCGGTACATCGGAAATCGCAAAGGTCATCATACGCGCGGGAAACGCTGCGGCGGCAAGACGGCCGCCTTTCACCGTGGAGAGATGCTTGCGGACGCAGTTGATCTCGGAAATCGTCGCGCCCGAGCGCAGCAATTCGCGCGTGACCTGCTGCTTGTCTTCGAGCGTGATCCCGCCGATCGGCAGTGCCAGCAGCGCCGAGGCGCCGCCCGAGAGGAGGCAGATCACGAGATCGTCGGCGCTGAGGCCTTTCATCATCGCCAGAATGCGTTTGGCGGCGGCTTGGCCGGCTGTGTCGGGGACCGGATGAGAGGCCTCGACCACCTCGATGCGGCGGCAGGGCACGGCATGGCCATAGCGGGTGACGATCAGCCCGGACAGCGGGCCGGGCCAATGATCCTCGACGGCGCGCGCCATCTTGGCCGCGGCTTTGCCGGCGCCGATCACAAGTGTCCGCCCCCTGGGCGCGGGCGGCAGGCGCGGCGGCAGGACCTTGGCCGGGTCGGCGGCGTCGAGCGCGGCATCGAGGAGGCGGCGCAGGAAGGGCAGAGGATCGCGGGCAGAACCCAATTTCTTGCTTCGCGTTATCGGGAAGCTCCAAGATAGGGCGGCCACCCCATGACAACAATTCCCCGAACGATGGCGCCTCAAACCCTTCTCGCCGCGACCGATCCCCCGGTTTTCGAGCTTTGCCACCCCACCGGCGCCGCGCCGGTGCTGCTGACCTGCGATCATGCCAGCCGGATCGTGCCGGCGGCGCTGGACAGGCTGGGCCTTACCGAGGTCGCCATGGCACAGCATATCGGTTGGGACATCGGCGCGGCCGCGGTGACGCGTCGCCTGGCGCCGATGCTCGATGCACCCGCGGTGCTGGCCGGTTATTCGCGCCTCGTCATCGATTGCAACCGGCCGCCGGAGGATCCGAGCTCGATCCCGAGCGAGAGCGACAACATCGTCATTCCCGGCAATGCCGCGCTCGATGCGGCGGCGCGGCGGGAGCGCATCGCGGTGCTGTTCGAGCCCTATCACGCCGCGATCGACGCTCAGCTCGAGCGCATCGATGCTGGCGTCCGCGCGCCGGCGGTGATCTCGATGCATAGTTTCACGCCGCGCATGAATGGCTTCGCGCGGCCTTGGCATATTGGCGTGCTGTGGGATGGCGAGGGCCGCATCGCAAAGCCGCTGCTCGCCGCATTGCGCGCCGAGCTCGATCCCGCTTTGGTGGGCGACAACCAACCTTATTCGGCGCGCGAGCCGGTCGGCTACACGCAGCGCCACCACGCCTTCGATCGCGGCCTGCCGCATGTTGCGATCGAGCTGCGTCAGGATCTGATTGCCGACGAGACCGGCGCCGCCGAATGGGCTGAGCGCCTGGCGCGGCTCTTGCAGCCCATCCTCGCGCTGCCCAGCCTCTATGTGGCAATCGACCGCTCGGGACCCCATACTTAGAGCGAGTTTCCGGTGCCGCCAGTGGAGCAGGTGCCGGCCAACCAAATCGCCCTCGCCGCCGGTTGAGCTGGCGCCGGCCAGAACAGGAGGAACCATGCAACTCGACGACAAGACCCGCACCGAGCTCGAAGCCGGCGCGTTCCGCAAGCTGGTCGCGCATCTGCGCGAGCGCACGGATGTGCAGAATCTCGACCTGATGAATCTCGCCGGCTTTTGCCGCAACTGCCTGTCGCGCTGGTATCGCGAATCGGCGGAGGAGAAGGGCCTCAAGCTGCCCGATCCGGAAGCGCGTGAGGCCGTCTACGGCATGCCTTACGACGAATGGAAGAAAAAATACCAAAAAGAGGCCACGAAACCGGTCGACCACAAGCACTGAGCCTGTGGATACAAGCTCTGGGCCTGTGGATAAAAGGATAACGTGGATAACGCCGGCGCGCGCATTGCGCCGGCGTTTCTGCTTCGATAGCGTCGCTTCGTTGTAGAAAAAACGAGGCTTCATCATGTCGAAGGCGGGCGGCGTCGCCGGCGATCATCTCAAATCCTTCATCGAGCGGATCGAGCGGCTGGAAGAAGAAAAGAAGGCGCTGGCCGAAGATATTCGCGACGTCTATTCCGAGGCGAAGGCGAATGGCTTCGACGTGAAGGTCATGCGCCAGATCGTCAAGATTCGGAAAATGGACAAGGACGAGCTCGACGAGCAGGAAGCGCTGCTCGATACCTATCTGCTCGCGCTCGGCATGCGCGGCGCGCGCGAAGCCGCGGAGTAGCCGCCGGCTGGTCCCGGTGTCTGGCGAGCGCATCACCGTAATCCAAACCGACATCACCACGCTCGCGGTCGATGCGATCGTGAACGCCGCGAACACCTCGCTGCTCGGCGGCGGCGGGGTCGATGGCGCGATCCATCGCAAGGCCGGTCCCGATCTGCTCGCTGAATGCTGCAAGCTCGGCGGCTGCCCGACCGGCGAGGCGCGCATTAGCAAGGGCTATCGCTTGCCGGCCAAGCATGTGATTTACACGGTCGGACCGGTGTGGCGTGGCGGCGCGGCAAATGAAGACGAGTTGCTGGCGCGCTGTTATCGCGCGAGTTTCGCGCTTGCGGTCGAGCATGGCGTCACTTCGCTCGCTTTCCCCGCGATCGCGACCGGCGTCTACGGCTTCCCTCGCGAGCGCGCCGCGAAGATCGCCATCGCGGAGACAAGACAGGCGCTAGTGGCCGCGCCCGCTATCGAGCGCGTGATCTTTGCCTGTTTCGATCGCGAGACGTTGGCGCTCTATCAGCGCGAATTGGGCTAGGAGCAGTCAGGCAGGAATTTTTATGAGTTCGTCGTGCCCGGGCTTGTTCCGGGCATCCACGCCTTGGAACAAAGTCATGGATGGCCGGGACAAGCCCGGCCATGACGTAAAAAAGAGGCAGCACAAACTGTTTGGCTACTCGATCTTCTTGTCGTCGAGGGTCTTGTCCGCCTTGCGCGCTGTAGCGTCGGTGAGCTCGCGCTCTTCCTTGCTGCGGCCGAAACGGGCGCGGTTCTCTTCCGCGGTCTTCGCCTTGGCGGCGCGGTCGCGTTCTTTGCGGAAGCGGTTGAGGTTGACGATCTCGGCCATGGTCTGTCGCCTATTGATGCTCGACCGGATGCAGCTCGCCGTTGCGATAGCACTCCAGAACGAAAACGCGCAAGGCGCTGGATAAATTCCCGGCGCGCGACGCGTCAATCGATGAAACCAACGCATTGAGCGAAAGGTTGCGCAGATGCGCAATGCGTTGCAGATCCTGCCAGAATTCCTCCTCCAGCGAGAAACTGGTGGGATGGCCGGCGACTGTTACCGAGCGTTTCCGGAGCGACCCCGCCATGCTCAATCGGGTCCGAGCATCGTTTTTGGATCGACCCAGCGGTCGAAATCCTCGGGCTTCACATAGCCGAGCGCACCGGCGGCTTCTTTCAGCGTTTCGCCGTTGGCGAGGGCGCGTTTGGCGATCTCGGCAGCCTTGTCGTAGCCGATATGCGGCGTCAGCGCCGTCACGAGCATCAGCGAGCGATAGAGCATCGCCTCGATCTCGGTGCGATTGGCCTCGATCCCGGCGACGCAGAGCTCGGCGAAGCTTTCGCTCGCATCGGCGATGAGGCGGATCGATTGCAGCAGGTTGAAGACGATGACCGGCTTGAAGACGTTGAGTTCGAAATGTCCCTGGCTGCCGGCGACGGTGATGGTGACGTGATTGCCCATCACTTGCGCCGCAACCATGGTCACGGCCTCGGCCTGGGTCGGATTGACCTTGCCGGGCATGATCGATGAGCCCGGCTCGTTCTCGGGCAGATGCAGCTCGCCAAAGCCGCAGCGCGGCCCCGAGCCCATGAGGCGGATGTCGTTGGCGATCTTCATCAGCGAAGCGGCGAGTACGTTGAGCGCCCCTGACACTTCGATCATCGCATCATGCGCGGCGAGCGCCTCGAATTTATCGGGTGCAGACACGAACGGCAGGCCGGTGATCTTGGCGGCCGCGGCGGCAAAAAGCTCGGCGAAGCCTTTTTGCGCATTGAGCCCGGTGCCGACGGCGGTGCCGCCTTGCGCGAGAGCATAGAGCCGCGGCAGCGTCGCTTTGATCCGCGCGATGCCATTCTCGATTTGCCGAGTGTAAGCGCCGAATTCTGAACCCAGCCGCAGCGGAGTCGCGTCTTGTAGATGCGTGCGGCCGATCTTGACGATCTCTGCGAATTCCTTTGCTTTGTCTTGCAGCGCGTCGCGCAGCGTATCCAGCGCCGGCAACAAGCGGCAATCGATCTCCACCGCCGCGGCGATATGCATCGCGGTTGGGAAGCTGTCGTTGGACGATTGCCCAAGATTGACGTGGTCGTTCGGATGAACGGATCGCTGCATGCCGCGCGCGCCGCCGAGGATCTCGCTCGCGCGGTTCGCCAGCACCTCGTTCATGTTCATATTGGTCTGCGTGCCCGAGCCGGTCTGCCAGACAACAAGCGGGAATTGGTCGTCGTGCTTGCCCTCAACGACCTCATCGGCGGCTTTGACGATGGCTTCGCCGAGGCGCTTGTCGAGCGCTCCCAATTCCATATTTGCGAGCGCGGCAGCTTTTTTCTGCAGCGCGAGGGCGCGGATCAACGCCATCGGCATGCGCTCGCCGCCGATGCGGAAATTCTCGAGCGAGCGCTGCGTCTGCGCGCCCCAATAGCGCTCGTCGGGCACTTCGATTGCACCCATGCTGTCGCGCTCGGTGCGGCTGCGCGTGCTCTCGGACATGGTTAACTCCTCGCCTCGTCGGGCTCACGCAGCATATGGGGTCGGGGGCGAAGCGCCAAAACCGCGCCGCGGCAGGAAAATATTAGGAAATGAGGGTGAAAACGTAGGGGTGACGTAAGGAAGGTTTGACCCGTGCAGCATACGTCCGTCGAAGAGATCTTTGCGACCCTCCGCGAAGCCGTCGAGAAGCGTCGCTGTGTGACCATGGTAGCCGATGGCAAGCGGCGCGACGTGGCACCCCTCGCGATCGGCTTCAAAAGCGGACAGCAGCGGGTTCTGACTTTTCAATTCAAGGGCGAGAGCAATTCAGGCCTTGCGGCCGGCGGCGCCTGGCGCTGCTTCACAATCGCCAATATCGATTGGGCGCAACTCAGCGACGAGCCGTGGCAATCGGGCCATTACCCAACGGCGAAGCTGGAATTGAGCTTCGATTATGTCGTCTGCGGCCAAGGTGCGCAGTTGCGCACCTACAACCACATGAAGCGCCACTAGCTTACTTCCAGCATTCGAGACGCACGGTCATCTTCACCGCCTGCTCGGCGATCGCGGCCGTCGACAGCTCCTTGCCACCGTCGGCTGTCGCGACCTTCACGCCATGCGCGTTCAGGAATTGCCGCGCCTCGTCGCCCTTGATCGCGAAATTGACGTTCTCCGGAACGACGCCGATAACGCGCGCGAGGCGCACCGTGTCGAGCGTCGCCACGACGACGCCGGCGATGCGGCCGGTGCTGTCGAAAAGCGGCCCGCCGCTATTGCCGGGCTGGATCGGCGCGGAGATCTGCATCTCGCGCTGATTGTCGCGCATGCCGGCGAGGGCGCTGATAATGCCGCTGGTGACGATCGGCTGCGAGCTGAGCAAGCCGCTCAGCGGGAAGCCGACGACCACCACGTTCTCGCCGAGCTTGCCCTTGTCCGAGCGGAACAGCGCGACGGCATCGACCGACTGCGGCGCTTGCAGCAGGGCGAGATCGCGCTGCGGATCGACGGCGATCACCTTGACCGGGATGCCGTCATGGCCGTCGCTGATGCGCATCGCGCTGCATTCGGCGACGACGTGGTTGTTGGTGATGAGCGCGCCGTCGCCCGCGACGTAAAAGCCGGTACCGGTCGCAACGAGCTTCGGTCCGCGCGATCGCGATGACGCCGGGCGTCGCGTCTTTGATTTCGGACCGACGACGACTTCTTCGGGCTTCCAGTCCTTCGCGATCTGCGCCGCATCCGCGACATCGGCGGCGCTGAGCTTGGCGGTGACGCGCTTCAGCCCTTCGGCATCCTTCTTGGCAGCAAGATTCTTGGGATCGCGTGAGGCCACCGCATACCAGAAGTAGGCTTCTTTGTAGTCCTGATCGACGCCCTCGCCGCGTTCATAAAGTCCTGCGAGGGCAGATTGCGCGACCGAGTCACCGTGATCGGCAGCAGCCTCATACCATTTTGCCGCGGATTTTTCGTTACGGCGCACGCCCTGCCCGAATTCATAGGCAGTTCCGAGTAGCGTCTGCGCTGGCGGCAAGCCTTGCGTTGCCGCCGGGCGTAGCCATTTCACCGCGGTCTTCCAATCGCTATGAGTAAGGGCAATCGTGCCGAGGCGCCATTGCGCATAAGGCACACCGCTTTCGGCTGCCTCGGTAAACCATCTCTCTGCCTCCGCCGGATTCTTTGCCCCGCCTTCGCCGCGCTCATAGGCGACGGCAAGATTATACGCGGCGGTCGGATTGCCCTGTGCGGCGGCGAGCTGAAACCAGTGGAACGCTATCGCCTGATCGCGCGCAACGCCATGACCTTCCGAATAGAGCACGCCCAGCATGTCTTGGCAGATCGAATCGCCGGCTTTGGCCGGTGCCTCGCAGACCCGCAAGACAGTCGCATAATCTTCATCTTGAACGCTTCGAAGGCTTCTGGCGGCGCGGCCGCGGCGTCCGATACGCTTGCGAGCACGACACAGACGAATCGCGCAAACCATTTTCCGCGACATGCATCCCCCGAAATGCTAGGGCGATGCTATCGAAAGTTGCAGGTCTGCTGCCAAGCGCGAAACGCGCTCGGGAAATGCTTACGCGCCAACGGTTACGCGGCCAGCGCTTACGGCGTCACCATCTGGAAAAGGCGGCGCGCCGGCTCGTCGGGCGGTGCTTTCGCCTTGGCGGCAAGCTGCGCACGCTGCTCCGGCGTCAGCGTCTTGATGAACGTATCGAGCGCCGTCGATACCTCGCGCTGTAGGCCTTCGCGGTTGCTGTTGATTTGATCGGAAAGCTTCGCGATCGTCGACGTATCGGGCGTCGGCTTGGCGATCTCGCTCCAGAGATTCTGGATCAGCGGCTGATTGCTCTCACGCACGAAACGGCCGCGCAAGCGGAGCGTACGAAGGAATTGCTCATAGGCTTGGCGCTGGTCGGCGTTGAGGTTCAGCGAATCGCCGAAATGCTGCATGCGCACGATCGGCGGCGGCGGCGCATGCAGATGCATCCAGGCAAGTCCGGCGAGGAAGCAGATGTTGAGCGTCAGCGAAAGTGCGAGCGCGATCCACAATAAGCGACCGCCCCGCCGCCCGGCCTTCTGGCCGGAATCCACGAGGGTGGTCATGTGCCGGAATCGTCGCTGAAGTAGCTATCGAGGCTGGGTGTGCCGAGGCTGTCGGTGGTCGAACTGTCGACCGCCTGGGCGCCGGAGAGATTGGTATAGGCGTCACTGCCCATCGAGAAGCCGACGAGGCTGGCGCACAGAATGCTCGCGGCGAGGCTGCTCCAGGCGATGGCGGTGCGCCATTGCGGCCGCAGCCGCGGCCGGAAGGGCAGGATGTCGGCGCCTGCCGGTGTGGTCTCGCCAGGCACCAATTCGTAGGCAGTTTCGAGGACGTGCTCGAAAACGAGCCGGGGCGGGCGCTGGTAGGTCGTGCGCGCTGCGATGATGTCGCTCAGCCGATCGGGTGTCGCCGCTAACCAAGTCTCAACCGGCTCGGCCTCGGCTTCGCTCAGCCGGCCTTCAGCATAGGCTGCCAATAGCAGCGCATCCGGCTCGGCTACCAGGGAATCCTCCCCGAGCGCCTGCCAGCGCCGCCATAGGCGCCGATCTCTGGCCTCAGCCCCCTTATCGGTCATGCACCATCTCCTCACCATTATTAGGCGATCTCGCCCCGTCCCATCCCCACGCGTAACATATTGTAATCATTTTACTTCTCGCGCCGTACCATCATCGGCGAAATGTTCCCGCAGTTTCAGCATGGCCTTGTGATGGGTGCTTCGCACGGTTTGCGGGTCGATTCCGAGCGAGGTGGCGATTTCGGCCACATCCATCTCGCGCTCGTAAAGGAGCGTCAGGACAAGCTTTTGCCGCGGCGAGAGCAGCCCGTCGGGCAGGCGCAGCTTCTCCTGCGGCTCGGCGGTGACCGACAGCATCACCTCCGGCACGGAATCGATCGGCGTGATCAGCGGCTGGCGGCGCCGCTGCATATCGCGGGCGGTGCTGCGCGCGACGATGGTGAGCCAGGTCGAGAGGCCGGCCCGGGTCGCGTCATAGGTCTTCAGCAGGCGGAAATCGTCCTTACAAAGGCGCGTGAACACCTCTTGCACGATATCCTCGAGTTCGACGCCGGGACGCGCGGTCGAGCGCACGGCCGATAGGATCAGCCCGGCATAGCGGCGGACAAACCCGTCCCAGGCGGGTTTTTCCCCGCGCGCCAGCGCTTGCAGGTCGATCGTATCGTTCACCGCGTCCTGCGCTTCGCGGTGGGTGTTTTCGCGGTCCGTTTTTTAGCGGCAGGCTTCTTCGCGCGCGCTGCCGCCCGCCGTTGCGCGGCGGCGAAGCCGAGATCGGCCCATTCGCCGAGCACGTCGCTGTCCTCGATCGCCTCGGGCGGGGCCTGGTGATAGGCGAGAGCGACGAGCTTGCCGCGGCGGCGATAGCGGAACGGACCCATGCCGGCAGCAGCGAAGGCGGCGCGATTGGCGTCGTCGCTGCGCAAAAAAAGCGTCTCGTCATGGATCAGCGCGAACATCGCTCCGCCCCGGAATATGCCATGGCCGCCGAACATGCGCCGAATCTCGACCGGCCCCCAGCGGCGGAACTGGTCGCGCAGATAACGGATGAACTCAGGCTCGTTATCCCGGGCCGCCATCCTTCCGTCACCCCCGCGAAAGCGGGGGGCCAGAGCAACAGCGTGTTGTCACTCTGGGACGACACGTTCGCTCGCTTTGCGAGCGAACCCGGAGGGCACGGCCGCGAAGAGCGGCCGCGCGGGTCGTCCGCTTTCGCGGGAATGACGACGAGAGAGAATCCTTGTGCATCAATGCGCCAGCTTCGCAAAGAAGTCGTTGCCCTTGTCGTCGATGACGATGAAGGCGGGGAAATCGATCGACTTCGATGCGCCAGATCGCTTCCATGCCGAGCTCGGGATATTCGACGACCTCAACCTTCTTGATGCAATCCTGGGCCAGCCGGGCCGCCGGGCCGCCGATCGAGCCGAGATAGAAGCCCTTATGCTTCTTGCAGGCCTCGCGCACTTCGGCGCCGCGATTGCCTTTCGCGAGCATCACAAAGCTGCCGCCCGCGGCCATGAATTGATCGACATAGGAATCCATGCGGCCGGCCGTCGTCGGGCCGAAGGAGCCGGAGGCGAAACCTTCCGGCGTCTTCGCGGGTCCGGCGTAGTAGACCGGGTGGTCCTTCATATGTTGCGGCAGACTTTCGCCGCGATCGAGCCGCTCTTTCAACTTTGCATGCGCGATGTCGCGCGCGACGATCAGCGGGCCGTTCAGCGACAACCGCGTCTTGATCGGATAGCGCGATAGCGTCGCGCGGATCTCGCTCATCGGCCGCGTCAAATCGACCTGCACCACCTCGCCGGCGAGCTTCGATTCATCGATCTCGGGCAGGAAATGCGCCGGGTTGGTCTCGAGCTGCTCGAGGAAGATGCCCTTGGCGTTGATCTTGCCGAGGATCTGGCGATCGGCGGAACAGGAAACGCCGAGGCCGATCGGCACGCTCGCGCCGTGCCGCGGCAAGCGAATGACGCGCACGTCGTGGCAGAAATATTTGCCGCCGAATTGCGCGCCGATGCCCATTTTGCGCGTCAGCGCCAGCACCTCTTGCTCGAAGTCGCGATCGCGGAAGGCTTGGCCCGATGCATTGCCCTCGCTGGGCAGCGTATCGAGATAGCGGCAGCTCGCGAGCTTCACGGTCTTCAAATTCATTTCGGCCGACGTGCCGCCGATGACGATGGCGAGGTGATAGGGCGGGCAGGCCGCCGTGCCGAGCGTGCGGATCTTCTCATCGAGGAATTTGAGCAGCGAGTCGTGGTTCAACACCGCCGGCGTCTGCTGGAAGAGGAAGCTCTTATTCGCCGAGCCGCCGCCCTTGGCGACGAAGAGGAATTTGTATTCGTCACCCTCGGTCGCGTAGAGATCGATCTGCGCCGGCAGATTGTCGCCGGTGTTGACCTCTTTGAACATGCCGAGCGCCGCTTGCTGCGAATAGCGCAGATTGGTTTCGGTATAAGTGCGACGAACGCCGAGCGAGAGCGCCGCCTCGTCGCCGCCGCCGGTCCATACGCGCTGGCCTTTCTTGCCCATGATGATCGCCGTGCCGGTGTCTTGGCACATCGGCAGCACTTTGCCGGCGGCGATGTTCGCGTTCTTGAGCAGATCGAATGCGACGAAACGGTCGTTATCCGACGCCTCGGGGTCTTCGAGAATATTGCGGAGCTGCTGCAGATGGCCCGGACGCAGCAGATGCTGGCAGTCGACATAGGCTTCGCGCGTCAGCAACGTCAGCGCTTCCGGCGCGATCGTCGTCACGGTCGTGCCGTTGAAATTTGCTGTGCCGACGAAATCCGAGCTCAGCTTGCGATAGGGCGTCTGATCCTCGCCGAGCGGAAAGAGCTCGTGAAACGTAAAGTCGCTCATGGGTTTTGGCGCCCGCAGTCGGAAATGATGGCGCCCGAATACTCCGCGCGCCGTGCTGGCGCAAGCGTGGGCGCTGGCGCGTATTACGGCGCGTTAATCCTGGCGCGGATTTGGTCGTTACTTTTTGCGAAACGCGTCGAGGGCGACGACTTCGCCGGTCTTCGGGCCTTTGTCGGCGACGGGCTCTTTCTTGGCTTCGGCCTTGGCCGGCTTGGCAGCCGTCTCGCCCGCGTTTGCGCCCGGCGCGCTTGTCTCGTTCGCTTGAAACTGGAGACCGAATTTGCACGACGGGTCGGTGAAAGCGGTGATTGCCTCGAAGGGAATGACCAGACGCTCCGGCCGGCTCTGGAAAGAGAGCGTGACCGCGAAGTGATCTTCCTCGATCTCGAGATCCCAGAATTGATGCTCGAGCACGATCGTCATGTCCTCGGGATACTGAACTCGAGAGGCTGTCGGGAATCTTCGTGCCGGGATGCTTGGTCTGGAAGGTGATATAGAAGTGATGCGTGCCGGGAAGGCCGCTCGCCGCGGTGCGGGCCAATGCCTCGCGCACAACGCCGCGCAAGGCGCGCTCGACCATCTTGTCGTAGCGGAAGAGGTCTTTCACGCGCGTTCGCTCCCCTAATCGCGTACTGCAAACCAAAGTGGGGGGCTTCTGTTGCCCGGCGCCCCCCGAGCCGCGAGTAACTTTAAGCTTTCATTCCCCTAAGGGAATTAGGCCGCGAGTGCCTCAGGTGCGATGTTATCGTTCGCACTTAGAAAATGACCCGATAACGGCGGTATCATGCCGGGCGACAGCAAACATCTTTACTACGCGCGTCGATCCTGATTCGCCCCCGCAAAGCCAACCGCCACTTTTAGAAAAATCTGGGCGGCTGGCGAATTGGTGGAGGCGCCGGGTACTGCCCCCGGGTCCGCTGCGCTTATTCCATGCGCCGTGTATCGCCATAGTCGGTTGCCCGACCCCCTGAATATAAGCGCTTTGCGTTAAGAGACAACCTACTCGGCAGCGGCGCCCTCGCGAGGACGCAGCCGCGGCTCAGCCGGCGTGCAATCCGGTTCTACGCGCGACCAGCCAGTAGAGGCCGATTATCGGGATCATGCCGCAGAGCATGACCAGCGCGACCGCGGCGGCATCGCCGAGCCCGCCGCCAAGCCAGAGCGACCAGATCACCACCGGCAAGGTCATGTTGTCGCGAGTCGTCAGCAGCACGGCGAGGGTGAGCTCGCGGAACGTCAGCAGCGCGATCCAGAGCCAGGCGTTGAGGAGCGTTGGCGCCAGCAGCGGCACGACGATCTTCATGATGACGCCGCCGGTGGTGGCGCCGCCGACCTCGCCCGACTCCTCCAACTCCTTATGAATTTGGATCATGCCGGTATTGGTCATGCGCGTCGCATAGGAAATGCGGCCGACGACGAAAGCGATCAGCAGCAGCCACAGCGTGCCGAAAGCGGGGATAAAGCGCTGGATCACGAACAGCGCGATCAACAGCGCGCCGATACCGAAGATGATATTCGGCATTGCATGCGGCAGAAAGGCAATGAAATCGAACCAGTTTCGGCCGGGTAGGCGCGAGCGCAGCACGATCCAGGAGAAACACACGGCCAACGCCAGCGTCAGCGTCGGCGTCAGCACCATCAGGATCAGCGTGTTCGTGAGCCCATCGGTGATCAAATCCCAGGGCAGCCCGGCGTAGCGCGCGAAAGAGGCGGACGCGAAAGCAGTCGCCGAGGGCAATTGGAAATAGGGCAGGAGCGACGCCCAGATCACCACAAGCAGCGGCAGCAGCGTCGCGAGAATGAGATAGAGGGCGATGAGGCACCAGACCGGCCCTTCGAGCCAGCCGAGCGCAACCAACTGCGGGCGATAGGCTTTGCCGCGCACCACCTGATAGCGATGCGCGCCTTTCTGCATCTTGGCGTACCACCAGCTGAAAAAGCCGGCGAAACCCAAGAGCAGCACCGAGAGCGTCGCGGCATTGCCATAGCGCGGCAGCGCGTCGGTCGGGGAGAGCTGCAGCACGAGGTAGGTCGAGAAGGTGAAGACGCGGTTCGACCAGCCGATGATCGCCGGCACGTCGAAAGCGGCGAAGCCGATGGTGAAGATGTAGATGCCGGCGGCAAGCACGCCGGGCCAGGCGAGCGGCAAGGTCACGCGCCACATGCGTTTGCCAAAAGTCGCGCCCGCCATCTGCGCTGCTTCCTCGAGCGCCGGATCGGTCGCGCGGAACACCGCCGCGGTCATGATGAAGGCGAGCGGTGCAAGGCTCAGCCCCTGCACCCAGCCCATGCCGATGACACTGGCGATGTTGAACACCGGGCCGACGCCGAAATGCTGTTGGATCCAGACGTTCACCAGCCCGATGCGCGGATGCATCAGAAAGAGCCAGCCCATCGCCGAGCCGAAGCCCGGCAAGAGCAGGCCGATCGCCATCAAGGTGAAGAGCAGGGGCTTGGCCGGCAGATCGCTGCGCTCGACCAGCCAGGCGATGGGCACGCCGAAGAACAGCGCGACGAGCAGAGTCGTCACCGCGAAGCCGATCGTGTTGCCGAGAACGCGATAGGTGAAGCTGTCGAGGAAGATCGTCGGATAATTATCGAAGGACCAGACCGCGTCAGCACCGCCGAGGCTGCCGGTGCGGAAGGACAGGCCGATGACGATCGCTAACAGCGCCAGGATGACGATGCTTGCCGCGATCACCGCGGCAAGAAATGCACCCGGCCAGATATCGATCCGCGTGCGCCGCGATTCGGCAACGGCGCGCTCTTCGATTATGGAAGCATGTGAACTTGGCATATCAATGCTTGCTCTGGATTGCTTCGTCGCTAACGCTCCTCGCAATGACGAATCTTAAAGGCTCGTCATTGCGAGCGAAGCGAAGCAATCCAGGGGCCACACACGGCATCATCATCAAATTCACGCCGGCGCCAGCGCGTCGAGTACGTCCATGCTCGCGTCGAGGTCGATGATGTTGCGATCCTCGCGCAGCACACCCAGCGGGTCTTTGCCCGCGGCGACCTTGTCCATCCCCTCATGCAGCATCCTGCGGAAGATGGCGATGCCGCGATCGGTCCAACCCAGCGTCTCGATCGAGCGGTCGGTGATGAGGCCCTGGCTTTCCTGCGCCGCCGTGTCCTGGTCGTGTGACGGTAGGTCCCACCATCCGTCTTCTACGCGGTCGTAAACGCCGCGCTCGCGTTTCTTGAGGCCTTCGGTCTTGAGCCGGCCCTGATCGGTGATCGAGGGATAGGCGTTCAGCCAGAAGGTCGTCGTCTTCTCGTCGTCGGTCGGCACGCGGATGCGCATATCGTGACTCGGCGGATCGCCGACGCGCGCACGGGTGAAGCGGTTGGTCGAGGGGAAGAGGAAATGATCGACCTTCGGCGCCGCGAGGCCGGGGATGTGCATGATCGTCTTCAGCCCATACCAGGTCGGATCCCAATCGACCTGACAGCGCTTGAAGGCGAGTTGCGGATAGACCCCGGCATGCAGCACGCAAAGATGATGCTGGTCGACCGTGTTCTCGGCGCGCTGCAGCCAGTTGCAATATTCTTCATCGGCGCCGACGACGGTGAGGCCCGCTTCGCGGAACAGCAGGTCCCAGCGCGGGAAGACCGGCGCCGGCTTCGGGCCGAGATAGGCAAAGACCAGGCCGCCGGCTTCGGTGACGTCATAGCCGGCGAGCTTCACCCCATCCTTCAGACGGCTGCCTTCCGGCTCGAGCGGGGTGTCGACGCACTGCCCGGTGCGATCGTATTGCCAGCCGTGATAGCAGCAGCGAATACCCTCGGCCTCGACGCGCCCGAATTCGAGCGACACGCGGCGATGTGCGCAATAGCGCTCGATGAGGCCGAGCCGCCCGCCCGGATCGCGGAAGAGGACAAGGTCTTCGCCGAGGAGGCGTACCGGCACCGGCTTGTTCGTGACCTGCTCGGTGAACCAGACCGGCCACCAATAGCGGCGCAAGAGCTCGCCCATCGGCGTGCCAGGCCCGACTCGCGTCAAAACCTCGTTCTCGGCCTTTTCCATTATTTCCTCCCCTTTGGAAATCGAGTTTATCGGAGGACGCAGCCGCTGGCGAGGCTGGAAGACGGACCACGGACGAACGAGCACGCTGAGCGAACGCATGGCGCCACGAAGCGTCTTTCGCTCCCGTTCTCCGTGTCTCTGTAGTGATTCTTCATCTCGTAAATTTTTCATCGGCGAGTTGGTCTTGGAGGCGGGAGCGGGCACCGGTAGAGTGCAAACCATGCCGATCAAAGACAGTGAAAAAGCCGAAATCGAAGCCGCACGGACGGCTTCGTCGCAAACGCGCCGAGCCACCGTGCCGGCGCTCGAGGAAATTCTCTTTACGCCGCTGCCGGTGCTCGATCACGGCTTCATCCGCGTGATCGATTACATGGGCGACGATGCGGCGGTGGTGCAGGCGGCGCGCGTCTCTTACGGCAAGGGCACGAAGCGGGTGAACGAGGATCGCGGCCTCATCCAATATCTGATGCGGCATCGCCACACGACGCCCTTCGAGATGTGCGAGATCAAATACCATGTGAAGCTGCCGATCTTCGTCGCGCGGCAATGGATTCGCCATCGCACTGCGAATGTAAACGAATATTCGGCGCGCTATTCGATCCTCGACAACGAATTCTATCTGCCGGCGCCCGAGCATCTCGCCGTGCAATCGACCAGCAACCGCCAAGGCCGCGGAAGTTCGCTGCCGCCCGATGAAGCCGCGCGCGTGCTCGATTTGCTGCGCGAAGACTCGATGAGGTCCTATCGCGACTACGCCTACATGCTGAACGAGGATGAGAGTGGGAAGGTCGTCGACGAAAACCGCTCGGGCCTGGCGCGTGAATTGGCGCGGATGAATCTCTCGCTCAATTTTTATACGCAGTGGTATTGGAAGACCGATCTGCACAATCTGCTGCATTTCCTCTCGCTGCGCGCCGATGCCCATGCGCAATACGAGATCCGTGTCTATGCCGATGCGATGATCGACACGCTTGAGCGCTGGGTGCCGTTGGTGGCCGAAGCCTTCCGCCAATACCGCATCGGCGGCGCGCAGTTTTCGGCGAATGCACTGGCGGTGGTGAAGAAGATGCTCGCCGGCGAAAGCGTCGATCAGGCCGCGAGCGGCATGTCGAAGCGCGAATGGTCCGAACTGATGCAGGTGTTGGGGCGGGGATAAAATCTCGTCTAGGGATGCGCTACTGAACCCGCGCAGATTGATTGCCCGCGCGGGCGCTATTTCTGCGAGACGATCTTCACCAGCTTGTCTTTGTTGGCATCGATCTCGGCCTGTTTTTGCCACCAGCCGACCGTGACCTCGGTCAGCTTGCCGCCGCTTTTCTCGAACGCGTCGATCTGCTCGCGCATATGCGAGCCGGCGAAGGTGTGAAGATCCATCGCCCAGGTCTGCCAGACCAGCGCTTGTCCCGGCGGCGTTAGGAGGAAGAGCGTATAGAGCTTCGCCGCATTGGGATGGCGTGCGTTTTTGGGCAGCGCGAAATAGTAATAGCGCAGCGATGTGCCGTCCGTCGGTAGCGCGTAGTCGAGCGGCGCACCTTTTGCTTTCCACTTGGACGTCGCCTGGCCCGAGCAATCCATGACGAGGGCGAGGAACTCGCCGGAAGCCAGCCGCTCATTCTCGCCGCAGCGGATGAGGCCGGAGATTTGCTTCGAGAGCGAGGTGACGAAGTCGATGGTTTTGTTGACGCCCCACATATCGTCCGAGAGCAGCACGTCGAAACCGGCGGCGTAAGGCGTCGTGGCGATGCGGCCTTTCCATTCGGGCTTCAGGAAATCGTGCAGGCTCGTCGGCTTCGCCGGCGCGAGTTGCGTGTTGTAGCTGATGCCCGACAGCGTCGTGCCGATGCGAACGATCTTGTTCCCGGCCTCGCTGAGATCGGGGCTGATGCGCTCCGGCAGATATTGATGCCAGTCGATCGGCAGAAAGAAATCGCGCTGGCTGAGCGGCGCCATCTGCGCGGCGGAGCCGAGGAAGATATCGATCGAAGACGATTGGCCGGCCTGCACTTCTGTCCAAAGCTGGCCCGCGATCCGCGCGGGGTCGGCGCCAGGTGCGAAATCGATGTGAATGGTTGCGCCGAATTCTTTCTTGATGCCGTCTTCGAACAGCTTTGTTGCCGCAGCACCGCCCATGACGTCAGGCGCCCAGCTTAGGGACAACCGGCCCTCGCTGTTCGCGCCGGCGATGATTTGTTGCAAAGCGGGATTGTTTTGAGCCGTTGCTGCATCCGCACTGGCGCGGTGTGTTGTGCCGAGCGAGATGAGTCCAATGACCACGCACACGCAAGTGAGGCGGCAAAACAGTGGGCGTATCATCGGTTCCTCCCAACAGGCGTGGCTTTTGTTGCGCCCACTCTTATTGTCGAACAATCGCGCGAGCAACGGAAGATTGAACTCGATGACGCCGCCGCCGTTTGATCGCTTGAGGCGCCGATGCAAGGGGACATTGCATGATCACGCAAACCGAAAACGAGCGGCTTACCCGCGTTGGTCCGGGCACGCCTGCCGGCGAGATGCTGCGGCGCTATTGGTGGCCAATCGCGTTCAGCGGCGAAATGGCGGGCGCCCGGCCGAAGAAGGTCACGCTGCTCGGCGAAGAGTTCGTGCTGTTCCGCGACGGCGCCGGCAAGGTCGGTATGCTCGAGCTGTATTGCGCGCATCGCCGCATCTCGCTGGCGCGCGGGCGTGTCGAAGAGCAAGGCCTGCGCTGTTGCTATCACGGTTGGCTGTGGAGCGCGGAAGGCAAATGCCTCGAGCAGCCTTGCGAGGAGCCGGGCAAGAGCTTTGCCGATCGGATCTCGCTTGCGTCTTATCCGGTCGAAGAAGTCGGCGGTCTCGTTTTCGTCTATATCGGACCGAAGCCGGCGCCGCTGCTGCCAAAATACGATCTGCTCCACGCGACCGGCGGCACGCGTTATCTCTGGGCTGTCACCAATCATTGCAACTGGCTGCAATCGGCGGAGAACTCGGTCGATCGCGCGCATCTCGCCTGGCTGCACGCGCCAAATTATCCGCGCTATGCGAAGAAGGTGCTGAAGGTCGATTGGTCGCGGCGCGATTACGGCATGGATTTCGCCATCGTCAGCGACGGCGCCGCGGGCCAGAACCGCTCGTCCTTCATCTTCCCCAGCGCGATGCGCTTTGCCTCCGCGCGCGTGGAGCAGGGACCGGGCGGACGGCAGAACCTCCGCTTCGGCACGCCGATGGACGACACCTCGCTCATCAATTTCTTCATCACGCTGGCGCCGACTGCCGACGGCAAAACAACCGACGTTCTCGGCACGCCGCCGGATCAGGTCGAACGCGGTCCCTATGTCCAGACGCAACGCGGTGTTTATCGCGAAGTCGACGACGGCTGGTGGAACATCGAATCCAACGACCAGGACCGCATGGCGACGGAAGAGCAGGGGCCGCTGCTCGATCGCAGCCGCGAGAACCTCGCCGCCTCCGATCGCGGCATCGTGCTCTATCGCACCATCCTCAACGACAGCCTCGCCGCCATCGCCGCCGGCGGCGACCCGCTCGGCGTCATCCGCGACCCCGCGCAACACAAGCTAATCGATTTCGGCACGCAGCAACACGATGCCGTGCGCGCGCTATCGATGACGCAGACCGCGGCGGAGTAGGCGCAGCTGGGCTTATTATAGGAGTTGCCTCGGCGACTACCCTCGGCTGGGCTCCTGTACCGCTTTTTGCAGGATTGTAATCAGGCGCTCGATAACTTGGTCGGCGTTGGTACCGTCGGGAAATATGATGTCTTGCTTGCGGTCGTGAGCCCATGCATTCGGAGCATCCTTTCGATAGCTAACGATCTTGTATGTTCCATTCTGTTCATCGATGGCCCACAGCGACGCGTTCCTAGCGAAAGTGTCCCAACTCTTGACCCCAGCGTACTCTAGGTAGAACAGGCGGAGGATAATCCGAAGGTTTCAGGGCTTCGATTTCGGGATTGCCATGAGTCACCGCTTCAGCGATGGCGCGGTGAAGCGTGTCGGTGTCCGAAACTGGAACGACTGCGACCGGCTCTATGACCCGGTAGAGGCTGTGTTTTGTAACCCCGGTTGTCGGCACGTAGACCATCCCCATTCTCAAGTAGCACTGCCAGTACATGGTACGTCCTAAAATGCGACATTCGGTTTTGGCGCGCTGGCTTGGCGTAGGGTGCGATATTGGACCTGGTCAGATCGGGCCGTTACGAGTTTCGTCTGCCTGGTTCTTGTATTGCGTTTTGCAGCATCGCGATCATACGGTCGATCAGATCATCGATCGTCGAACCAGCAGGCAATGTTTCGACGGCGTCCTTATCGGGTGTGAAGGCGCCGTTGCTGTCTCGCTTATTGGATTCGATACGAAGAGTGCCGTCAGTCTTATCTATAACCCACAAGGATGCATTCCGCGCAAACGTATTCCAGGACTTTACACCTGCGTATTTGCAAAGAATGGGGGGCGCCGAGCGGTCATATTTCACCATCGGATTTCCCCGCTCGATCGTCTGCTGCAACGCCGTTCGCAAGGCGTCCGTGTTAGAGACCGGAACAACAGCGACAGGCTCGACTAAAAAATGAACAATTTTGTTGACCTTGCCGACCGTCGGCAGAAAGACGGTTCCCTGTCTCAAATAGCAATCAAAATGCATTTTCTCTGCTCCTAGAAGGGCACAATGCGGATTTGAACGCGATTCTGTGCGCGCGTTACCGCGCTGTCGATAATGTCCTGTTGCATACGGCTGATGCTTCCTTTTGGAACGGCGATGATCAGTTGCCTTTGGGTATTTTCAGTCACGGTAACCGTGGCATTGCCCCAGCGCTTTGTCGTGAATTCGGCTAGATTTTGGGCATATTGATCGATTCGCCGAGCTAAAATTTCGGGTCGCTGGTACGTAGCGGCGTTCAGGTCGATTGATTTGATGGTCGTGATAACATCGTCTGTCGCATGATCGATGACGGGAAAATTATCAGCTAGATCCAGACCTTCCGGCAATGTCGGCTTAATCGCCTTCTCGACGGCTCGTCCTCGTGCCGCCCAGCCGAGCGTCCACGCGTCGCTCGCCGCTGCAGCTTCCGCGGTGGTCGCAATTTGAGCCGCGTCGCCCTCTGCCGTCGGAGTGGCACCTCTTGTGCTACCGAAAACAGGGCCGAGAAGAGTGCTGGTGACGAGATCGCGAGCGATTTGTCCGACTTCGGCCGGATCAGTGCGCGTATAAATCTCGTAATTATCGAGAACCGATTGCCGCGTCGCGGTGCTCGGGTCTTCTAAGATGTCGCTGAGCGCCTCGTTAAGGGCGGCGGCCCCCATTTTATCTCCGACGTCGAAATAGAGTCGCTTGATCTCTGCACGAATTGCTTGCGTATCCTCGGGCTTCGCATTGGCGATCCATTCAAGGAGATCACCTGCTTCGTCATTGCGTTCTCCGGGCGGTAAGTGAAAGCGGCCGTCGTTGCCTACGTTGTCCGATACGGGTGTGACGTGGATGCTTTCGTCCCCGCTACTACCGCCGTCGGTCGGTGCGAACCAACCCGGATTTGGTGGCGCGCCGGTACGTGGATGTTTATCGGGGTCCCAATCGCTACCCGCCGGGTTCCAGTCGCCGGCCGCTGTGGTCTTCGCGATACGATCGATTTTGAGCGCGACATCCTCGATCTGCATGTCGAGGCGCGCGAATGCGTCAGGCAGATCGGGAATGCGTAGATGAACTGCGGCGATGTGTGCACGGCAGAGATCGCCGGCTGTTAATGCCGAGGCCACTGCACTGAGGCCACTCATCACACGATCGAGAGAAACGGAGAAGCCGTAACCGCGACTGAGGACGGTTTCGAGATCGCCCTGCTGTCGCGCCGTGAAGCCTGTGGTTTGCCGCTCGAGCAGCGGCGTGCCGGCTAAGAAAAGTCCATCTACAGCGCAATGGAGGCCTAAGCCTCGTTTCTGTTCGCTGAGACACCAAACCGTGGACCTGACGATAGCACCCAAGTCTCCTCATTTGAAATTTCTGTACCCTATATGTCCTCATTTGTAAACGCTTTTTACGTACGATGCGTTCGGATGGTCAAATTCATGTTACTTAAATTGACACCAATTCATAATTGGTATTAGTGTCTATCCTACATGAAATCGCTGCCCCCCTTGCGAGGCCCCTCTCGCGCTTCCAGCGCCGACTCGCGCTTACGACATGAGCACTCGTGCCGCGCAGGCCGAGGCGACGCGCGAGCGCATCCGCCAGGCCGCGGTCGCGCTTTATCGCGAGCGGGCGCTCGACGGTTTCACGCTGGAAGAGGTGGCGCAGCGCGCCGAGGTCACGGTCCAGACCGTGCTGCGCGCCTTCAAGAGTAAGGACCAGCTCATCATGACCGCGCTGCGCGCCCTCGCCGAGGAAACCCAGCCGATCAAAATTCCGCGCGTGCCGGGCGATGTCGCCGAAGCGGTCACGATCTTCTTCGACCTTTACGAAGAGGTCGGCGATTTCGTCATGCAACAGCTCGGCGACGAGCCGCGTCTGCCCGCCATCAAGTCCGATATCGATGCGGGTCGACAGGGCCACGCGAAATGGGTCGAGGCGGCGTTCGCGCCGCAACTCACGCGCCAAGCCGGCAAAGGACGCGCACAAATGTTCCACGCGCTGATGGTCGCGACCGACGTTTACGTCTGGAAGCTGCTGCGGCGCGATCAAAAGCTCGACCGCGCCGACGCCGAGGCGGTCATGGGTCAGCTCATCAACGGCGTCATCAGGGGGGCATAAATGGCAAAGTTCTTGTGGCTCAATTGGTCGGGTGGCGGCAATCTTCCGCCGAGCCTTGGTATCGCGCGCGTGTTGACGGAGCACGGCCATACCGTTGCTTTTGCCGGTCGTCCGGAAATGGTGCCGCGCGTCGCAGTGGCGGGCTTTCGCGCGATCGAGCTGACGCAGGCTTATGCGCAGATCGATCGCTATCCGCAGGGCAGCCCGATGAGCCGCGCCGCCTGCTATCTCACTTCGCCGGCGGTGGCGGAACAGGTGCGCGACGTCGTCAAAGCCGAAGCGCCCGATGTGCTGATCTTCGACGGCATGTTCCCAGCGGCGCTGGCGCAGGCGAAGGATTTCGGCCTGCCAACGGTCGCGGTCTCGCATACTTTCGTCTTCCGCATGATCGAGCGCTGGCGGGGCACGACCAATGCGCTGATCGGCATGCGCCAACAGGCAGGCTTCGGCCCGCTGCCCGATCTCGATGCGCTCTGGCATGGCTGCGATCGCATCCTCGTGACGTCGCTCGCCGAGTTCGACAGCGCCGCATCCGCGGGCTGGGACAGCGTGCGGCATGTCGGCCCGGTGCTCGAGGATGAGAAGGTCGCCGTGCCGACCGAGCTGCCCTGGCGCAGCGACGACAAGACGCCGCTCGCCCTCATGAGCTTCTCGACGGGTTTCGAGCAGCGCTCGGTCGATAAGCTCCAGCGCGGTCTTGACGCTGTCGCCGATCTGCCGCTGCATGTCGTCGCGACCACCGGCGGCATCGTCGATCCGGCGGATCTCAAAGCGCCGCGCAACGCCTTCGTCGTGAACTACGCGGCGCATGACCCGATCATCGCCCGCGCGGCGCTGGTCATCACGCATGGCGGACATGGCACGGCGATGCGCGCCCTGAAATACGGCGTGCCGATGATCGTGATGCCCGGCCTCGCCCATGATCAGGCGCTGATCGCGGCATTGATGGAGGAATGGGGCACGGGCATCGCCATGGCAGGCGACGTACCTTTCGGCGGAGCCGGCGATGCCGTGGCGATCTCGCGCGAGGACTCGGTCGATGCATTGCGTAATGCGGTGCAAAAAATTCTGACCACGCCTTCCTACCGCCAGAACGCGCAAAAGCGCGCGGCAATGCTCGCGGAGATCGACGGTGCGGCGAATGCGGCGCGCGAGATCGAAGCGCTTCTCACCTAATCGTTGCTTGCTATAGTGCGGCGATGCGATCGGCGTGGAATTCGATCGCGACAGGGAGGGGAATTCGAAATGGCTCGTAATTCGTTGCGCGTCGCCGCGCTCGCTTTCACCACTGCATTCGCGGCCGCGCCGGCCCTTGCCGCCGACGCCACCTATGACATGCATGTCATCATTCCGCTGACCGGCGGTGGCGCGTTTCTCGGCAAGGCCGAGCAGCAAGCGCTCGATCTCGCCGTGGGCGTCATCAACAAGGATGGTGGCATCCACGGCAAGAAGGTCAAACCTGTTTATCACGACGATCAATCGAGTCCGCAAGTCGCCGTGCAGCTCATGAACGACGTGATCGCCCTACATCCGGCGGTGATCCTCGGCTCGACCGTGTCGCAGCTCTGCAACGCGCAGGCGCCGCTCGTCAAAGATGCCGGCCCGGTGCTGTGGTGTTTCTCACCGTCCGTCCGTACCGAGCCGGGCGGCTATGAATTCACCTCGCAGATCGACAGCCACGATCAGCAGCGCGCGCTGATGAATTATTTCAAAGGCAAGGGGTGGAAGCGCATCGCGCTCATCACCACAACCGATGCATCGGGCCAGGACGCGGAGAAGAGCGTCACCGATCTGGTGAAAGAACCCGGGTTCAAGGACGTGACGCTTGTCGCCAACGAGCATTTCGCGCCGGGCGATGTCAGCGTCTCGGCGCAGATCGAGAAGATTCGCGCCGGCAATCCCGACGCGATCATCTCCTGGGCGACGACCGCCGCCGGCGGCACGGTGTTCCGCGCGCTGAAACAGGCCGGCATGGATCTGCCGACGGCGGCCTCGGGCAGCAACATGACCGTGCAGCAGATGAGCGACTACGCCGCCTTCCTGCCGAGCAAAGTCTTTTTCGGCGTGGGCGGTTGGGCGGCGAACGGCGATCCGCGTCTGACCGTGGCGAAAGAAGTGAGCGATCAGCAGAAGCTCTTCTTCGCGACGATGAAGACGGTCGGCGTCTATCCCGATACCGGCAACGATCTCGGCTGGGAACCGGTGCGTGTCGTCGCTGACGCGCTCAACAAACTGCCGGAGGGCGCCAACGCGAAGCAGCTGCACGACTTCCTGATCAACTGGCAGGGGCATATCGGCGCAGAAGGCGTCTACGACTTCAAGAAGACGCCGCAACGCGGTCTCAACATCGACAACGCGATTGTTGTGCGCTGGGAACCGAGCACGAAGGAATGGCACCTCGTCAGCAACCTGACGGGAACGCCGATCGAGTGAGGAGCTAATAACTGTTGGCTATCAGCTCTCAACTACCAGCCAGTTATCTCGTCATCGCAAGGAGCGCTTAGCGTGACGAAGCGATCCAGGGGCAACCACTGGATTGCTTCGCTTCGCTCGCAACGACGGGGTAAAGTTGGCTGAAAGCGGACAGCTGATCGCTGACAGAACGAAATCCGTTTCATCGTCATTCCCGCGTAGGCGGGAATTCAGAATTGGCGCCGTGCCGCTGTCCTGGGTCCCCGCTTTCGCGCGGAAGACGGTAATTTTAAGCTGAGAGCTAAGAGCCGAGAGCTCTCTCACTCCACCACGATCTTCGGTGCCTGGCGCTGCTGCGCGCCGCCGAGGATCTGCCACAGCCGCGTGGCGATCGCGCGGTAGGTCTCGGCATATTTGCTGTTCGGCTCGGCGATCACGATCGGGTTGCCGCCGTCCGAGGTCTCGCGGATCACGATATCGAGCGGCAACTCGCCGAGGAATTCGACGCCGAGCTTTTCCGCTTCGGCCTTGGCGCCGCCATGGCTGAAGATGTCGGTGCGCTCGCCGCAATGCGGGCAGAGGAAGTAGCTCATATTCTCGATGAAGCCCAAGACCGGCACGTCGACGCGGCGGAACATGTTAAGTCCCTTGCGTGCGTCTTGCAGCGCGATGTCCTGCGGCGTCGAGACGATGACCGCGCCGGCCAGCGGCACTTGCTGCGCCATGGTGAGCTGCGCGTCGCCGGTGCCGGGCGGCATGTCGACCACCATCACGTCGAGCTCGCCCCAATTCACCTGCCGCAACATCTGTTGCAGCGCACTCATCACCATCGGCCCGCGCCAGATCGTCGGCGTGTCCTCGGTGACGAGAAATCCCATCGACATGCATTTGACGCCGTGGTTCTCCATCGGCTCGAGCGTTTTGCCGTCGTTGGAGCGCGGCTTGCCGCTGATGCCGAGCATGCGCGGCATCGACGGACCATAAATATCGGCATCGAGGACGCCGACCTTGAGGCCGAGCGTCTTCAAGGCGAGGGCGAGATTGGCGGCGGTCGTCGATTTGCCGACGCCGCCTTTGCCCGAAGCGACGGCGACGATGTGTTTGACGCCCGCAACGGCGGGCTTTTGCGGCGCCGTGCCTTCCTGGCCATGGGCGTGTCCGTGCGCATGGCCATGACCCGCTGGCGGCGCCATGCCGGCGCGCTGTTGCGGCTTGGCGTAGGGCGCGGTCGGACGCTGCGCGGGCTTTTCGGCGGTCAGCACGGCGGTCACCGAAAGAACACCGGGCAGTGCATCGACCGCTTTCTCGGCTTCCTTGCGCAGTGCTTCGAGCTTCGGCGCGCGCGCGCGCTCGACCTCGATCGCGAAAGTGACATGGCCGTCCCGCAACTGCACGCCCGAGACCATGCCGAGGGTGACGATGTCTTGCCCTTTATCGGGGTCGATGATCTTGCTGAGCGCGGCAAGGACATCGTCGCGCATCACCTCGGCCATGCCCGTGATCCTCTCGATCTTGACTTTATCGGTCGCCACCGATATCGGAACGCTCCCGCGCAATCCGCTGCGAACGACAAGCTGACATATAAGAGATGACGGGCGCTGTGCAAAGCGAGCACTGAGAGGAACGGGGCTTCATGTCGTGGAATCAAGGCGGGAGCGGTGGCGGTCCCTGGGGCTCGGGCGGCGGCTCGGGTGGTGGCCCCTGGGGCGGCGGCGGTCGCGGCGGCGGTTTCCAACCGCCGAATTTCGAAGATTCTCTCCGCGGTCTGCAGAATTTCCTCAGGCGCTGGCTGCCGGGTGGGGGCTCGGGCCTGGGCGGCGGCCGCGGCTGGCTGCTCGGCTTCATCATCATTGTGTTTCTCTGGCTGCTCTCCGGCTTCTATCGCGTCGAGCCCGATCAGGAAGGCATCGTGCTGCGCTGGGGCGCGTTTGATCGCAAGGCGACGCCTGGCCTCAACTATCATCTGCCGTCGCCGATCGAAGAGGCCCTGACCCCGACGGTCACGCGCGTCAACCGTATCGAGGTCGGCTATCGCACCAATTCGGCGGTCGGCAGGTCCACCGAAGTCCCGGAAGAATCGCTAATGCTGACCGGCGACGAGAACATCGTCGACATCAACTTCACGGTCTTCTGGCTGGTGAAGGATGCGGAGAACTATGTCTTCAACATCCGCAATCCCGAGGTGACGGTGAAAGCCGCCGCCGAAAGCGCGATGCGCGAAGTGATCGGCCGTACCGAGATCGCGAGCGCGCTGGCCGAAGGCCGTGGCAAGATCGAGACCGACACGGAGGCGCTGGCGCAAGGCATTCTCGATTACTACGGGGCCGGGATCGAGATCACCCAGGTCCAGTTGCAGAAGGTCGATCCGCCGGGGCCTGTGATCGACGCTTTCCGTGATGTGCAAAGCGCGAAGATCGATCAGCAGCGCGCCGTCAACGAAGCCGAATCCTATCGCAACGACGTCGTGCCGCGCGCCCATGGCGATGCGTCGCGCATCGCTCAGGAGTCGCAAGCCTATAAGGCCCAGGTCGTGCTGCAGGCGACGGGCGACGCGGCGCGCTTCCAATCGGTCTATCAATCCTACGCGGCGTCGCAGGATGTGACTGCGCGCCGGCTCTACATCGAGACGATGGAGAGCATCCTCAAGAGCACAAACAAGGTCGTGATCGACCGCGCCGCCTCGAACTCGGGCGTGCTGCCCTATCTACCGCTGCCCGCGATACCGGCAAATCCCGTCGCGGTGCCAGCTTCGCCGGCACCGCAGCCAACCAGCACGCCGACACCCAGTAGCAGCGCCAATCCGCGGGGAGGCGCACGATGAGCCGCACCCTCGCTTTCCTCGGCGGCGTTGCCATCGTCGTCGTGATCCTGCTCTACACGATGTTCTTCACCGTGCAGCAGACCGAGATCGCGCTCGTCCTGCAGTTCGGCCGGCCGGTCCGCGTCGTCGATCACCCGGGTCTGCAGTTCAAGCTGCCCTATCAAAACGTCGTGATTTACGATCGCCGTATCCTTGATTTCGAGCCGCCGGCCGAAGAGGTGATCGCCTCCGACCAGAAGCGGTTGATCATCGATACCTATGCGCGGTTCAAGATCATCAATCCGCTGCAGTTCTATCAAAGCGTCGGCACCGAAACCGCGGCCGATCAGCGCTTGAGCAGCATCATCAGCGCGTCGTTGCGCCGGATCATCGGTAATGTCGAGCTGCAGGCGGTGATCTCCTCGCAGCGCGCCAACATCATGAAAGAGATCCGCGACGACGTGAACAACGAGGCCAAGGGCTTCGGTATCGACGTCGTCGATGTCCGGCTGCGTCGCGCCGATCTGCCGCAGGAGAACGAGGACGCGATCTACGCGCGTATGAAGAGCGAGCGCCAGCGCGAGGCCGCGCAATACCGCGCCCAGGGCGCGCAGCAGGCACAGCAAATCCGCGCCGACGCCGACCGGCAACGTATCGAGATCATCGCAGATGCCCAGCGCCAGGCTCAGATCCTGCGCGGTGAAGGCGATGCGCAAAGCATCACGATCTATGCCGACGCTTATGGCAAAGACCCGGCTTTCTTTTCTTTCTATCGCTCGTTGCAGGCCTATCGCGATGCCTTGACGGGCCCGGGTACGACCTTCGTCGTCTCGCCGGACAGCGAATTCTTCAAGTATTTCGAGAGCGGTCCTGGCGGGCTGGGGCCGGCCGGTGCAGCGGCAGCCGCAGGCCCGCGGCATTGAAGGATTTCACGACCGCGTTGGCGCTCGCCGCGGCGATCGAAGGCATGCTCTATTCCATCTTGCCGGGAGCGATGCAGCGCATGAACGCCCAGGTCGCGCTGTTGCCGGTTTCGGCGTTGCGGATCGCGGGTCTCACCCTGGCCATCCTCGGTGTCGGCGCAGTATGGGCGATCAGAAGCTAACGGGTTGCGGCAGGTGGCCAGTTGTCACCCACGAACGGCTACCCTAATTCGGCCATATTGGTCCAATTTCAATACACAGCTCTGGCCTGATGCACACCTGTCCCGTAAAGTCATTTCGTACACTCCGATCATGCCCGAGGGAGGTCGTCTCGTGAGCCGGGTCTTTGCCCGCCTTTCAGCCTGCTGCCTATCGCGCGGCCGCCTGCCGGCTTGCGTCATTGCTCTAGTTGCGCTCGTTGCTCTGCCGACCATCGGCGGTGCCAAGCCCGCGCCTGACGGTTTCGCTGATCTCGCCGCCAAGCTCTTGCCGGCGGTGGTCAACATTTCCAGCACCCAGACGCTCAAGGCGGGTCAGGACAGCGGCGATGATGCGGATACGCCGAGCCCGCCTGGCAATCGCGGTGGCGGCGGCAATCGTTCGACGCCCGATATTCCGCAATTCCCGCCCGGTTCGCCCTTCGAGCAATTCTTCAAGGACTTCCTCAACCGCAACCGCCAGGGACAGGGCCAACAGGACGCGCTGCCGCGGCAGCAGACCTCGCTCGGCTCGGGCTTCATTGTCGACGCATCCGGTCTCGTGGTGACCAATCACCACGTTATCGATAATGCCGACACGATCACCGTCACGCTGCAGGACGGGACGAATTTCAAGGCCGAGATCGTCGGTCAGGACGCCAAGACCGATCTCGCGCTGCTGCGCATCAAATCGGACAAGCCGCTGCCTGCGGTCAAATTCGGCGATAGCGACAAGACCCGCGTCGGCGATTGGGTGGTCGCGATCGGCAATCCCTTCGGCCTCGGCGGCAGCGTCACCGCCGGCATCCTGTCGGCGCGTGCCCGCGACATCAATTCCGGGCCATACGATGACTTCCTGCAGACGGATGCCTCGATCAATCGCGGCAATTCCGGCGGTCCGATGTTCAACATGGATGGCGATGTCATCGGCATCAACACCGCGATCTATTCGCCTTCGGGCGGCTCGATCGGCATCGGCTTCGCCATTCCGTCCGATCTCGCCAAACCGGTGCTCGACCAACTGCGCGATTACGGCCATCCGCGCCGCGGCTGGCTCGGCGTCAACATCCAGAACGTTAATGACGAGATCGCCGAGAGCCTCGGCCTCGACAAGCCCAAAGGCGCATTGATTGCCAGCGTTCATGATGGCGGCCCGGCGCAGGTCGCGGGCATTCAGCCCGGCGATGTCGTGCTGATGTTCGACGGCAAGCCGATCAACGATATGAAAGAATTGCCGCGCGACGTTGCCGAAACGCCGATCGACAAGACCGTGAAGGTCATGGTTTGGCGCAAGCGCAATGAGGTCGATCTCGATGTGAAGGTCGGCGAGCTCAAGGAAGATGTGCAGGTCGCATCCACTTCGCCGAAGCAGGAAAAGTCGCAAGCGGCGATCAATACGGTGAAAGCGCTTGGCCTGTCGCTTGCCAATTTGACGCCAGAGCTGCGTGAACGCTTCGGTCTTTCCGACGATGTCAACGGCGTCGTCATCACCGACGTTGATAATGGCGGGCCGTCGGCCGACAAGGGCATGAAGGCCGGCGACGTTGTCGTCGAAGTCGCGCAAGACGACGTGAAGACGACCGATCAGATCCTCAGCAAAGTCGACGAAGCGAAGAAGGCCGGTCGCAAATCCGTGCTGCTGCTCGTCGATCGCCAGGGCGATCTGCGCTTCGTCGCCGTCAAGATCGACAGCTAAGGTCTATCAGGGCAATCGCTCAGGTCGTGGCGGTCGCGAGGCCGCCACGCGCCGTGCCGCGGCCGATGCGCAGCACCAGCAGCGCGGCGATGATGCAGAGACCGCCCGACAACAGCACTGGGATGTAATAGTCGCCGAGGACCGACCGCACCGCGCCGGCCTCGAAGGCGATGGCGCCGGCGCCGAGCTGATGTCCGGCCAGCAGCCAGCCGAACACGATCGGCGCGTTCTCTTTGCCGAAGAGTTCGCGCGTCAGCCGCAAGGTTGGCGGTACGGTCGCGATCCAATCCAGGCCATAGAACACGGCGAAGAAAGAAAGGCCATATAGGCTGAAACCGGAATAGGGCAGGTAGATCAGCGACAGGCCGCGCAGCCCGTAATACCAGAACAGCAACCAGCGGCTGTCATAGCGATCCGACAGCCAGCCCGAGATCGTCGTCCCGAAGAGATCGAACACCCCCATTGCCGCCAGCAAGCTTGCACCGGTGACCTCGGGCAGGCCATGGTCGATGCAATAGGAGATCAGATGCGTGCCGATGAGGCCGTTGGTGCTGGCGCCGCAGACGAAGAAGCTGGCGAAGAGCAGCCAAAAGCCGCCTGACTTGGACGCGGTTCCGAGGACATTGAAGGCCACCGTGATCGGGTTGGCGCGCGCGGTCGGCGGGGCAGATGCTGTCGACCGTCGCGCCATAGGCGTGAAGCCCCACCGCTGCCGGCGTCTCCGGCAGCAGGAACGCACGATCGGGATCATTGCGGCGACCGCGGCAGCGGTGATCCAGACAACCGGTTGCCAGCCGTGATGCTGAGCGATCGAGGCGAGGAACGGCAGGAAGACAAGGTTGCCGGTCGCTGTGCTGGCGGTGATGAAGCCCATCACCAGGCCCTGGTGCTTGCTGAACCAGCGATTGACGATGGTCGCGCCGAGAACCAGCGCGGTAACGCCGCTGCCGAGTCCGACGCCCAAGCCCCAGGTCAGGACCAGTTGCCAGGTCTGCGTCATCTGGCTGCTGAGGGCGACGCTGCCGGCGATCAAGGTCAGGGCCAGAAGCACGGTCCGGCGGATGCCGATCTGCTGCATCAGCGCGGCAGCGAACGGCCCCATCAGCCCATAAAGGATGATGTTGATCGAGATGGCGAAGGAAATG
The DNA here is from genome assembly GCA_963740675.1 of uncultured Alphaproteobacteria bacterium. Taxonomy (GTDB): domain Bacteria; phylum Pseudomonadota; class Alphaproteobacteria; order ATCC43930; family CGMCC-115725; genus CAIKMD01. The sequence goes on along the minus strand of CAVUFS010000011.1, from coordinate 48,462 downwards.
ACGCCGCGGCTCCAGCCCAGCGCATCCTCGAGCGGCACGATCAGCACGCTGGGCGTGGCGCGCACCGCCACCGCCATCAGCAGGATGACAAAGGTCAGGACCGCGACGATCCAGGCGTAGTGGAGGCGAGGGCTCAGCGCTTGGGCGAGGGCTTTCATGTCGCACTTTCGAATGAGACAGACCGGTCTACATCTTGTCGTGATACCGATCTGTCTCTATCCTGTCAATGCGACGAAGATCGCGCCATGCGCCATGCGAGCAGAGCAATGACGGCCAAAAACGGCCAACGGGCCGAGGAGGCGACGGCGCGCGAGCGGCTGCTCGCCGCGGCGGGCGAGCTTTTCTATCGCGAAGGCATCCGGTCGGTCGGCATCGATGAAGTCATCGCCGCCGCGGATGTGGCGAAGATGAGCCTCTATCGCAGCTTCGCCTCGAAGGACGAACTCGTTGCCGCCTATCTGCGGGAGCGCGATACGCGCTATTGGGAATGGTGGGACAGTGTCGTCGCGCGCCATCCGAACGCACCGCGCGAGCAATTGCTGGCCCTCTTTCGTTACCTGGCAAAATTGCCGTCGCGCCCGGGTGGCGCGGCTGCCCGTTCACGAACGCCGCGACCGAATTTCCCGAGCCCGACCACCCGGCGCGCCGCGTTGCGGAGGAGAACAAGCGCAAGCTGCGGAGCCGGCTCCGGGATCTGGCGCGCGAGGCTGGGGCACGCGATGCCGAATCGCTTGCCGATCAGCTCGTTCTGCTGTTCGAAGGTGTTTACGCCAGTGCCCAGACTTTCGGCGGGCCGCATCCCGCGACGCGGGCGGTCGCGGCGGCCGAAGCGTTGCTCGCCGCTCAGCTCGATTAAGGCGTGACGATCTCGTCGTCGCGATAGCCTTGCGCGTAAAGCAGCGCCGTCAGGTCGTTGTGGTCGACGCGCAGTCTTGCGGCCGCGGCGACGATGGGTTTGGCGTGATAGGCGATGCCCATGCCCGCGGCCTCGATCATCGGCAGATCATTCGCGCCGTCGCCGACCGCAACCGCAGCGTCTAGCGTTAGATGCCGCTCGACGGCGAGCAAGGTCAGCGTCGCGAGCTTCGCTTCCTTGCCGAGGATCGGCTCCTTGACCCATCCCGTGAGCTTGCCGTCCTCGACGATCAGCTCATTGGCGACGGCGATGTCGAAGCCGAGCTCGCGCCGCACGCGATCGGCATAGATGCGAAAGCCGCCGGAGACGATCGCGGTATAGGCGCCGTGCTTATGCATGGTCGCGACCAGGCTCGCGGCGCCGGGATTGATGCGGATGCGCGCGCCGGCCTCGGCGAGTGCGGAGTCCGGCATGTCTTTGAGCAGCCCAACACGCTCGCGCAGCGCGCCGGCGAATTCGATCTCGCCATTCATCGCGCGCCGCGTGATGTCCGCGATCTGCGTCTGGATGCCGCGGATATCGGCAAGCTCGTCGAGCATCTCATTGGCGATGATGGTCGCTTCCATATCGGCGACGAGCAAGCTGCTTGCGCCGGCCGGCGGTGTGCTGCGCCAGCACATCGATCGCCGCGTCGCTGCCCAGCGCGGCGCGAATGCCGGCATCGGCCTGATCGGGGGCGAGGTCGTCGAAGGGAATGTCGCAAACGCGGCCGGCGGACAGCCAATCGGTTGGCTCGAGCCGCGCGCCCAGCTTGGCGAGCGACTGGCGCGCGGTGTCCACGGCAGCGCTGAGCGCATCGCCGCCGCGCGCGGCAACCAGAGTGACAACGCTTTCGGTCATGATTTCCTTATCGGGAAGTAGAGGGCAAAACGCAAGCAGCGACATGTCGCGGGCGCTTGCTGATCTCAAGCCCGGATGTCAGAACCGTTTCATGACAATGGCGGCAAAGCGCGGAACGGCGCGTCTGGACGATCTCTTCGATCGGACGGGCGCCGTTCTGCGTCCTGGTTATGCCAAACTACCAAAGGAATTCTGGGCGCTTATTATGGACCGCTCGGTGCCGCCTGATCCCGCGGAATTCCCGCGCGGCGACGGCCATGCTGTCCTCGTCGTGCCAGCGTTTCTGACCACTGATTTTCTGGCGACGTCTCTGCGCCGCTTTTTATCGGCTTGCGGTTATCGCGCTTTCGGCTGGGATCTCGGCGTCAATTGGGGGCCGACGGATCGCATCGCGCAGGGTTTGCGCACGCGGCTCGACGAGCTTTACGCGCTGAGTGGTCCGGTCAGCGTGGTCGGCGTTAGCCTTGGCGGTGTGATGGCGCGCGATCTTGCTTACGATCGGCCGCACGCAATTCGGCAGGTCATCACGCTCGCAAGCCCATTCCATTTGCCGACCGCGAGCGCGATCGAAGGGCTGTTTCGGCTCTGCGCGTTGTTTCACAGCCAGGAGATCGATCTGCAACGGCTAAATCAGAAGCTGCCGGTTCCATCGACCGCGATCTACACGAAAGACGATGGTATCGTCGCGTGGCGAAGCTGCTTTTCCTCCGACCAGGATTGCTTCGTCGCGCAAGTCGGAGGTCCGCATATGTCGATCGGAAGCAATCCCGCCGCGCTGCGCGTATTGGCGACTCGGCTTGCGGCGATCGTGCCGCCGCAGCCATCGACATGAGCGATACACCCGAAATCGTCATCGTTGCCGGGCCGACGGCCAGCGGCAAATCGGCGCTGGCGTTGGCGATCGCCGAGGAGTTCGCCGGCACGATCATCAATGCCGACAGCCAGCAGGTGTATCGCGATCTCGCCGTGCTGAGCGCGCGACCGGGCGAGGGGGAGATGGCGCGCGTGCCGCATCGTCTTTATGGCGTGATCGATGCGGCGGAGAATTGCTCGGCAGGGCGCTGGCTCGCGCTGGCGCATCAAGAGATCGACGCGGCGCGTTTTGCCGGGCGCTTGCCGATCCTTACCGGCGGCACCGGGCTTTATCTCGAAGCCTTGCTCAACGGCCTCGCCGAATTGCCGGCCATCCCGGCGCGCGCGCGCGAGGAAGCGAAGGCGCTCCATGCCGAGCTTGGCGGCGTCGCCTTTCGCGAGCATCTGGCGGCGCTCGATCCGGTCAGCGCGGCAAAACTCGGCGCCAACGACACGCAGCGGCTGACGCGCGCCTACGAGGTCGCGCTCGCGACCGGCAAATCGCTATCGCAATGGCAAGCCGAGCAGGCGCCGGCGCCCGATCTGCGCGCCGCGGCGGTGGTTCTGCTGCCCGAGCGCGAAGGGCTCTACCTTGCCTGTGACGCGCGCGTGAGAGCGATGGTCGCCCAAGGCGCCGCGGAAGAAGCGCGCGCCTTGCTGGCGCGCGGCCTCGCCGTGAACCTGCCGGCGATGAAGGCGGTGGGGCTGCGCGAGCTTGGCGTCGCCCTCGATGGTCGCGTCACCCGGGACGAAGCGGTTGCTGCGATGCAGCAAGCGACCCGCCAATATGCCAAGCGGCAATACACCTGGTTCCGGAATCGGCTCCAATCCAGCGGAATATTGCGCAGAATGACGGTTAATGAGCAATTTTCAGTAAGTTTATTACCAGAGATTTTTGCATTTATTCGTCATTCTCTGTTGACGAGTTGCGGTTAGGCCTCTAGGTTGCCGCCTTTCGCGGCGGAAATCCTCAAGCCGCTGCGGCACTTCGGAGCAAATCATGACGGCGGAACAGATGAACGGGGCCGAAATGGTCATCAAAGCACTGGGCGACCAGGGCGTTGATGTCGTATTCGGCTATCCGGGCGGCGCTGTCCTGCCGATCTACGATGCGCTCTTCATGCAGAACCGGCTGAAGCACGTGCTGGTGCGGCATGAGCAGGGGGCGGTCCATGCCGCCGAAGGCTATGCCCGCTCGACTGGCAAGGTCGGCGTGGTCCTGGTGACCAGCGGCCCCGGCGCGACCAACGCCGTTACCGGTCTGACCGACGCGCTGATGGATTCCGTGCCGCTGGTCTGCCTGACCGGCCAGGTGCCGACACACCTCATCGGCAACGACGCGTTCCAAGAGGCCGACACGACCGGCATCACCCGGCCCTGCACCAAGCACAATTACCTCGTCAAAGACGTGAACGATCTCGCACGCGTGATGCACGAAGCGTTCTATGTCGCGCGCAGCGGCCGGCCCGGCCCGGTCGTCGTCGATCTGCCGAAAGACGTGCTCTTCGCGATGGGCAATTATCGCGCGCCCGAGACGATCGAGGATCGCAAATCCTATCGTCCGCGCACCGAACCCGATCCCGCACGCATCGCCGAAGCGGCCGCCCTGATCGCCTCGGCAAAGAAGCCGCTCTTCTATGGCGGCGGCGGCATCATCAATTCCGGTCCGCGCGCCTGCAAGCTCTTCGGCGAGCTCGTCGAGATGACGGGCTTCCCGGTGACGCTGACCCTGATGGGCCTCGGCGCGTTTCCGGCCTCGGATAAACGCTATCTCGGCCTCGTCGGCATGCACGGCACCTACGAAGCCAATTGGGCGATGCATGATTGCGACGTGATGATCAATGTCGGCGCGCGTTTCGACGACCGCGTCACGGGTCGCATCAACGCTTTCTCGCCGGGCTCGAAGAAGATCCACATCGATATCGATCCGTCCTCGATCAACAAGAATGTCCGCATCGATATTCCGGTGGTCGGCGATTGCGCCAAGGTGCTTGAGGCGCTGACCGCTGCGCTGAAGGCGAAGCGCTTCGCGCCCGATCATGCGGCGCACGGCAAGTGGTGGAAGCAGATCGAGACCTGGCGCAAGCGCGAGAGCCTGCGTTACGCCCAGGACGACAAGATCATCAAGCCGCAATATGCGATCGAGCGGCTCTATGAGCTGACGAAAGGCCGCGAGACCTACATCACGACCGAAGTCGGCCAGCATCAGATGTGGGCGGCGCAGCTCTTCAAATTCGAGCGGCCGATGCATTGGATGACGTCGGGCGGCCTTGGCACGATGGGCTATGGCTTGCCCGCGGCGGTCGGCGTGCAGGTCGCGCATCCCGATTCGCTGGTCGTCGACATCGCCGGCGAAGCCTCGATCCTGATGAACATCCAGGAAATGTCGACGGCGGTGCAATATCGGCTGCCGGTCAAGATCTTCATCGTCAACAATCAGTACATGGGCATGGTGCGGCAGTGGCAGGAGCTGCTGCATGGCGGCCGCTATTCGGAAAGCTACACCGCCTCGCTGCCCGATTTCGTGAAGCTCGCCGAAGCGTTCGGCGCGAGGGGGCTGCGCGCGACGAAGCCGTCGGAGCTCGATAGCGTCATCAAGGAGATGATCGCGATCGAAGGGCCGGTGATCGTCGATGTCGCGGTCGATCAGGCCGAGAATTGCTTCCCGATGATCCCGTCGGGCGCCGCGCATAACGAGATGATCCTGGGGCCGGCGGACAAGAAGAGCGGCTCTGTCTCCGAAGAGGGAATGGTTCTCGTCTAAGCGCGAGAGCTTCCCCCCAAACACGGAGATAGATTGTGAGCGAGATCGAACGTCATACGATTGCGGTGCTGGTCGACAATGAGCCGGGCGTGCTGGCGCGCGTCATCGGCTTGTTCTCGGGCCGCGGCTACAACATCGAGAGCCTCACCGTTGCCGAGGTCGATGCGGAAGAAGCGCTGTCGCGCATCACCGTCGTCACCTCGGGCACGGACATGATCATCGAGCAGATCAAGGCGCAGCTTTCGCGCCTCGTGCCGGTGCGCATGGTGCATGACCTGACCGAAGACGGCCCCGCGGTCGAGCGCGAGCTGCTCCTGGTAAAGATGGCTGGTACCGGCGAAAAGCGGATTGAATCGCTGCGGCTAGCCGATATCTTCCGTGCCCGGGTGGTCGATTCGACGATCGAGAGCTTCGTTTTCGAGATCACCGGCTCGACCGAAAAGCTCGACGCTTTCATCAATCTGATGAAGCCGCTGGGCCTCGTAGACATTTCACGGACCGGCGTCGTCGCGATTTCGCGCGGCGCCGCCAAATTCTGAACCGACGCTTTACGCCAAGAGGGAAATTCGATGCGCGTCTATTACGATCGTGATGCCGACGTCAATCTGATCAAGAGCAAGAAGGTGCTCGTTGTCGGCTATGGCAGCCAAGGCCATGCGCATGCGATGAACCTGCGCGACAGTGGCGTCAAGGACGTGCGCATCGCGCTGCGCCCGGGCTCGGCCACGGCGGCGAAAGCTGAAGGCGCGAAGTTCCAGGTGATGTCGCCGGCAGACGGCGCGAAATGGGCCGATGTCGTCATGGTGCTGACGCCGGACGAGCTGCAGGCGAAGCTCTACGCCGACGATCTGAAGCCGAACATGCGGCCGGACACGGCGCTCGCTTTCGCACATGGCTTCAACATCCATTTCAAGCTCGTCGAGCCGCGCCCGGACATGGACGTGTTCATGATCGCGCCGAAGGGCCCGGGCCACACCGTGCGCTCGGAATATCTCAAAGGCGGCGGCGTGCCGTGCCTTGTCGCGGTCGAGCAGAATCCGTCGGGCAATGCGCTCGAGATCGCGCTCTCCTACGCTTCGGCGATCGGCGGCGGCCGCGCCGGCGTCATCGAGACGACCTTCAAGGAAGAGTGCGAGACCGATCTCTTCGGCGAGCAGGCGGTGCTTTGCGGCGGCCTCTCGGCCCTCATCATGGCCGGCTACGAGACCCTGACCGAGGCCGGCTATGCTCCGGAGATGGCCTATTTCGAATGCCTCCACGAGGTGAAGCTGATCGTCGACCTCATGTATGAGGGCGGTATCGCCAACATGCGCTACTCGATCTCCAATACCGCGGAATACGGCGACTACACCCGCGGCCCCCGGGTCATCAGCCCGGCCGTGAAGGAGGAGATGAAGCGTATCCTTGACGACATCCAGTCCGGCCGATTCGCCCGGGATTGGGTGCTTGAAAACGCCGCCGGCCAGGCCAGCTTCAAGGCAATGCGTCGTCGCGGTGCCGAGCACCCGGTCGAACAGATCGGTGCCAAGCTCCGGGCGATGATGCCCTGGATCGCCCAGAACCGGCTTGTGGATAAGTCGAAGAACTAATCCCCCGCGCGACCCTCAAATCGGTCCCCAACTCGCGGAATCGCGAAGAAATGTTGCGATAGGCGCCGTAAAGGAGATAGACATAATTGGTATGGTAAATTTTCTCGTTCGGTAGGGTTGGTAAGGAATTGTAAACCCGTATGAATTTTCCTTACTGGACGTCGGTGCAGGTGACGAGGGTTTGATGGTCGCAATTTTGACATCGGGAAGCAGCAGGCTGGCGCAGATGCGCTCGGCCGCGTGCGCCCGTGTCATGGCGAACCAACAACTAGTGCGTAGCCTGCTGTGGAAAAGGGGCCGGTCGCTTCGACTTAGCTGCCCCTGAGCGCGAGGATTCTCGGCCTTATTCGCGCTTGGGGGTTACCGTTCGCGGCCTACCCTTGCTTTCCAGACCAGAGGAATTGCGCCTATGAGCGCCCATGAATCCAGCACCGCCAAGACCGGCGGTGCCGACAGCAAAGCCAAAGTACCCGCGTCTTCGCGCGTCATCATTTTTGACACCACGCTGCGCGACGGTGAACAGTCGCCCGGCGCGTCGATGAATCTCCAAGAGAAGATCAAGATCGCCGTACTCCTCGAGGAGATGGGCGTTGACGTGATCGAAGCCGGCTTCCCGATCGCCTCGAACGGCGATTTCGAGGCGGTCCGCGAGATCGCCAAGCAGGTCACCGAGTTCGAGCGTCTGCGGACTCGCGCGTGCCGGCCGCGCCGATATCGAGCGCTGCTGGGAAGCGGTGCAGCACGCGAAACGCCCGCGCATCCACACCTTCATTTCGACCTCGCCGCTGCACATGAAATACAAGCTGCAGATGGCATCCGAGCAGGTGTATCAGGCGGTGATCGATAGCGTCACCCTGGCGCGCAAGCTCTGCGACGATGTCGAGTGGTCCTGCGAGGATGGCTCCCGCACCGAGCATGATTTCCTCTGCCGCACGGTCGAGGCGGCGATCAAGGCCGGTGCCCGCACCATCAACATTCCGGATACCGTCGGCTATGCCGTGCCCGATGAATTCGCGGCGCTGATCGGCATGGTCGTCAACCGCGTGCCGAATATCGACAAGGCCGTGATCTCGGTGCATTGCCACAACGATCTCGGTCTGGCGGTCGCCAATTCGCTGGCGGCGGTCGGTTCTGGAGCGCGGCAGATCGAATGCACCGTCAACGGCCTGGGCGAGCGCGCCGGCAACGCGGCGATGGAAGAGATCATCATGGCGCTCAGGACGCGCCAGGACCGGATGCCGTTCACGACCGGCGTCAAATCCGAATACATCACCCGCGCTTCGCGATTGGTTTCGGCGATCACCGGCTTCGTCGTTCAGCCGAACAAGGCGATCGTCGGCGCCAATGCTTTCGCGCATGAAAGCGGCATCCATCAGGACGGCATGCTGAAGCATGCCGGCACCTATGAGATCATGACGCCCGACTCGGTCGGGCTCGGCAAGTCCACCCTGGTGATGGGTAAGCATTCCGGTCGCCACGCCTTCAAGGCCAAGCTCAAAGAGCTGGGCTTCGAGATCGGCGACAATGCGATGAACGAGGCGTTCAAGCGCTTCAAGGATCTCGCCGATCGCAAGAAGGATGTCTATGACGAGGACATCGTCGCGCTGATCGACGACGAGATCCAGCATGAGGCCGAGCTCATCAAATTCATTTCGCTGCAAGTGATTGCCGGCTCGCGCGGGCCTCAGACGGCCACGCTCGAACTCGAGATCGAGGGCAAGAAGCAGACCGCGATGACCACCGGCAACGGCCCCGTCGACGCCACCTTCAACGCCATCAAGGCGCTGGTGCCGCACGAGGCGAAATTGCAGCTCTACCAGGTAAGTGCAGTTACGCATGGTACCGATGCGCAGGCAGAGGTTACGGTGCGGCTCGAGGAAGACGGCAAGACTGTGAACGGTCAGGGTGCGGAACCGGATACGCTCGTCGCTTCGGCGCGGGCCTATATCCACGCGCTCAACAAGCTCATGGTCAAACGGGCAAAGACGGCGCCCGCCGCGATGTCGGCTTGATGCGGCAAGCACGTGAGAGGCGGTCCCGCCGGACCGCCGCTCGCGTTTTCCTAGCGGCGGGGGTGATTGGGAACTACTGATGTTCGGAAATCTGCTGGGTATTCTCTCCGCCGACATGGCGATCGATTTGGGGACGGCGAATACCCTGGTTTACGTGAAGGGACGCGGGATTGTCCTCAACGAGCCGTCGGTCGTCGCGATCGCGAGTGTCAAAGGCCGCAAGCAGGTGCTGGCGGTTGGCGACGAGGCCAAGATGATGCTAGGCCGCACGCCCGGTAACATCATGGCGATCCGTCCCTTGCGCGACGGCGTCATCGCCGATTTCGAAGTCGCGGAAGAGATGATCAAGCATTTCATCCGCAAGGTTCACAATCGCCGCAGCTTCGCCAATCCGCAAATCATCGTCTGTGTTCCCTCCGGCTCGACCGCGGTCGAGCGCCGTGCGATTCAGGAATCGGCGGAAAGCGCCGGTGCGCGCCGCGTGTTCCTCATCGAGGAGCCGATGGCCGCGGCGATCGGTGCCGGCCTACCAGTGACCGAGCCGACCGGCTCGATGGTCGTCGATATCGGCGGCGGCACGACCGAGGTCGCGGTGTTGTCGCTCGGCGGCATCGTCTATTCGCGCTCGGTGCGCGTCGGCGGCGACAAGATGGACGAGGCGATCATCGCCTATATCCGCCGCAACCATAATCTCCTGGTTGGCGAATCGTCGGCGGAGCGCATCAAGAAAGAGATCGGCTCGGCTTGCATGCCCGAAGAGGGCGAGGGCCGGGTCATGGAGATCAAGGGCCGCGATCTGATGAACGGGGTGCCCAAGGAAATCGTCATCAGCGAGCGGCAGATTGCCGAGAGCCTCGCCGAGCCGGTTGGCGCCATCGTCGAGGCGGTGAAGGTCGCGCTCGAGCATACGGCGCCCGAATTGGCGGCCGATATCGTCGACAAGGGCATTGTCCTGACTGGCGGCGGCGCGCTTCTTGGCAATCTCGATTACGTGCTGCGCCATGCGACGGGTCTACCGGTGTCGATCGCCGACGATCCGCTGTCTTGCGTCGCGCTCGGCACCGGCCGCGCGCTCGAAGAAATGAAAACGTTGAAGTCTGTTCTCATCAGCATGTACTGATTGGGTATAGAGTTGGTTTCTGAGGGTCGGGGCCTTTAGGAAGACGGATTTTCGGATGCGTATCTCAGCGCCCGTAAAAGTAGTCGCGCAGCGTCTCGCGCTTCCTTTCCTCGTGCTCATTTCCGCGGTGATGGTCCTCTTCGGCAAGACGGATCTGCTGCTGTATGACGGCTTGCGTGCCTCGGTCGCGGACCGCGTAGCCCCCTTGCTGCAGGCGGTCGGCCAGCCGGTTGGCGCTATTACCAACGCCGTTCAGAGCGTCTCGAACGCGGTCTCGGTCGGCCGCGAGAATGCCCAGCTCCGCGAGGAGAACGCCCGGCTCTTGCAGTGGCAGGAGATCGCCCGCCGGCTCGAGACCGAGAACACCGAGCTACGCGCGCTGACGAAGTTCGAGCCGCAGAATACCGTCCACTCGCTGGCCGCCCAGGTGATCGCCGATTTCGGGCGGCGCTTTTGCCCGTAACGTGCTGATCAACGCCGGCAACCAGGAAGGCGTGACACGGGGTCAGGCGGCGCTATCGGGCGAAGGGCTGGTCGGCCGCATCTCCGAGGTCGGTTCGCGCACGGCGCGCGTGCTGCTGCTGACCGATCTCAATTCGCACATCCCGGTCGAGCTCGAAGACAATCACCAGCATGCCGTTTTGGATGGGGATAACTCCGAGCAGCCGCGGCTGGTCTATTTGCCGACGACGATCGAGGTGACGGTCGGCGAGCGGATCGTGACGGTCGGCGCGGGCGGCGTCTTCCCGCCGGGCCTGCCGGTGGGCGTCGTGTCCTCGGTCGCGAATGGCGTCATCCGCGTCGAGCCTTATGCGGAGTTGTCGCGGCTCGAAGTGTTGCGGATCGTCGATTTCGGTCTATCCGGCGTATTGCCGCAAAGCGCGGTACCGCCGCCGCGTGTCTCGACCCGAGTGACGAAATCGGCGGCTGCCGAATCCTTACGATGACCCGGTGACAGGCAATGCCTATTGCCTTACAGCGCGATATCGGCTACCCGGGCCGGCTGGTGCCATTCCTGACGACGGTGTTGTTCGCGTTTTTCTCGGTGGTGCCGCTCAATCTGCCGGGCTTTGCCGTGGTGATGCCGGCCTTCGCGCTGATGGCGGTGTTCCACTGGACGGTTTATCGCCCCGACCTTTTGCCGCTCAGCGCCGTGTTCGCGAGCGGCTTGCTGCTCGATCTCCTGAACGGCACGCCTTATGTCGGCATTTCCGCCCTGGTGTTCCTGGTCGGGCGCACGGCAGTGATGGGTCAGCGCAAATTCTTCGTCAATCGCCCCTTTGCCATCGTCTGGCTCGGCTTCCTGGCTTTGGCCGTCGCCGCGTTCCTGCTGCTGTGGGCGCTGGTAAGCGCGCTCCACGGCGGCTTTATCGATTTGCGGCCTTTCGCTTTCCAGGCGGTCCTGACCGTCGCCTGCTATCCGGCGGCAAGCTATCTGCTGGCGCGTGCGCAGCGCGCTTTCCTGACGCAGGCCTGAGCGGTGATCGTTAGCCATGGCGAATAGGAAGGAAAAGGACCGCGGCCGCCTGCTGACGCGGCGCGCCGCGCTGCTCGCCGGCGGCCAGCTCGCGCTGCTCGGCACGCTCGCCGGCCGGCTCTATTACCTGCAGGTGATGCAGGCCGATCGCTATGCGATGCAGGCCGACGAGAACCGCATCAATATCCGCCTCTTGGCGCCGCCGCGCGGCCGCATCCTCGACCGTTTCGGCGTGCAACTCGCCGCCAACAAGCCGACTTTCCGCGCGGTGCTGATCGCCGAACAGGCCGGCGATATCCAGGCAACGCTGGATGCCGTCGCCAGTCTCGTGCCGCTGACCGATGCCGATCGCCGCCGCGTCCTGCGCGATGTGCGCGCCAAGCTGAGCTTCGTGCCGGTGGTGCTGCGCGACGATCTGAGCTGGGACGAGATGACGCGTATTGAAGTTAATACGCTGGAATTGCCGGGCGTCTCGATCGAGCAGGCGCTGACCCGCTACTACCCCTTCAGCGACGAGATCTCGCACACGGTCGGTTACGTGGCCGCGGTCTCGGAAGACGATCTGCACAACGACGACCCGCTGCTCGAGCTGCCGGATTTCCGCATCGGCAAGAGCGGCTTCGAGAAGGCTTACGATCTCGATCTGCGCGGCACCGCCGGCACCAGCGAGGTCGAGGTCAATGCTTTCGGCCGCGTCGTGCGCGAACTCGCGCGCGAGGAAGGGCTCCCGGGCCAGGACCTTTCGCTGTCGATCGATATGGAGCTGCAGGACCTCGCGGTGAAGCGCTGCAAGGCGCAGGGCAGCGCGTCCTGCGTCGTGCTCGACGCCTGGACCGGCGAGGTGCTGGTGCTGGCCTCGACGCCAAGCTTCGATCCGGGCGCATTCTCCGCCGGGCTGACCTCGACGATGTGGCAACAGCTCGTCAACGATCCGCTCAATCCCTTGAGCAACAAGGCGATCAGCGGCACCTACGCGCCGGGCTCTACGTTCAAGCTGCTGGTCTCGCTCGCTGGGCTCGAAGCGGGCGTGCTGACCGAGAACACGGAATTCCTCTGCCCCGGCACCTTTACGCTGGGCAATTCGGTGTTCCATTGCTGGAAGAAGGGCGGGCACGGGACGCTGAGCCTGAAGCGCGCAATCCCCGAATCCTGCGACGTGTTCTTCTATCACACGGCCGATCTGCTCGGCATCGACAAGATCGCGGCGATGGCCAATCGCATGGGCCTCGGCGTGAAGCTCGATATCGATATCCCCGGCGAGAAGACCGGTATCATTCCAACCCGTGCCTGGAAGATGGCGACGACGGGCGTGCCGTGGCAGCGCGGCGAGACGATCAGTTGCGGCATCGGCCAGAGCTTCGTCTCGGTGACGCCGCTGCAGCTCGCGACCTATACCGCGCGGCTGGTGACGGGGCGGGCGGTGGTGCCGCGCCTGCTGCGCAAGCAAGGCGTGATGACGCCGAGCAGCACCTTGCCGACCGGCGTCGATAGCGATTTTGCCTCGCTCGGCGTGCAAGGGGCGCATCTCGAGCTGATCCGCGAAGGCATGTTCGCGGTGGTGAATACCCAGCACGGCACAGGCTACGCCGCGCGCATCAAGGAGCCGGACATGCTGATGGCCGGCAAGACCGGCACGGCGCAGGTCCGTCATTACAGCGAGGCCGAGCGTGCGCATGGCCACCTGACCGGCCAGTCGGTGCCGTGGAAGAACCGCGACCATGCGCTGTTCGTCGGCTTCGCGCCCTATAACGCGCCGCGTTATGTCTGCGCCGTGGTGGTGGAGCATGGCGGCGCGACCGGCGGCGAAGGCGGCGCGGTCGCGGCGCCGATCTGCCATGACGTGCTGCTCGAGGCGCAAAAGCGCGATCCGGTGAACCGCGTCCCCGACCAACCTTTCGGCGCGTCCACCACTGTGGCCTCGGGCTGAACGGTGGCTCAATCCCTCCTGGACCGCGATACCCCGCGCTCGAGCTTCGCGCTCAAAGTGCTGGGCATCAATTGGGGCTTGCTGCTGCTCCTGACGGCCATCGCCTGCATGGGCTTTGCCATGCTCTATTCCGCGGCCAACGGTCATTGGGAGCCTTGGGCCGGCAAGCAGGTGGCGCGCTTTGGCGTCGCCGTCGGGATCATGATCATCGTTGCGACGGTCGATCTGCGCTTCTGGTTGCGCTCGGCCTATCTGATCTACATCGCCGCGATGCTGTTGCTGATCGCGGTCGAAATCCGCGGCGCCATCGGCATGGGCGCGCAGCGCTGGATCGATCTCGGTGTGATCCAATTACAGCCGTCGGAATTGATGAAGATCTCGCTGGTGCTGGCGCTGGCGCGGTATTTCAGCATGCTGACGGTCGAGGAAATCGGCCGGCCCGTGCGGCTCATTGTGCCGGCGCTTCTGATCCTGTTGCCGGCAGGGCTGGTGATGAAGCAGCCCGATCTCGGCACCGCGATGATGCTGGTGCTGTCGGGCGGCGCGATCTTCTTCCTGGCCGGCGTGCGCTGGTGGAAATTCGCGCTGGTGATCGCGGCGGGCGGCGGTGCGGCGCCGGTGGCCTGGCGCTTCCTGCGCGACTATCAGAAGAACCGCATCCTCAACTTCCTCGATCCCGAGAACGACCCGCTCGGCGCCGGCTATCACAGTCTGCAATCGAAGATCGCGATCGGCTCGGGCGGGCTGTTCGGCAAGGGCTTCATGGCCGGCAGCCAGGCGCATCTGAGCTTCCTGCCGGAAAAGCAGACCGATTTCATCTTCACGATGCTGGCCGAGGAATTCGGCCTGGTCGGCTGCATCGTGCTTCTCGCAGCCTATACGCTGGTCTTCGTCTACGGTTTCGCCATCGCGTTCCGCAGCCGCAATCATTTCGGCCGGCTGCTCGCGCTCGGCCTCACCATCAACGTGTTCCTCTATGTATTCATCAACACCGGCATGGTGATGGGCCTGCTGCCGGTGGTCGGCGTGCCGCTGCCGCTCATCTCTTACGGCGGCACGGCGATGCTCACCGTGATGTTTGGCTTCGGCCTGATGATGAGCGTCTATGTCCACCGCGACCTGCGCTTGGGGCGCGGCGGCGAGGAATAGAGTCCCGGCCAACGCACGCCGTACGAGGTCGCGCCATGGACGATGCCTGGATCAGCTATGTCGATAACGACACGCTCAGCGATCTGGTGAAGCGCGCGAATGAGTTGCCGCGCGGCCGGCTCAATCTCAATCTCCATCCGCGGCTCGACGATCCGATCCAGCGCCTCCTGAATGCCGGCGGGCCGGGTACCTATGTCCGCCCGCATCGCCATCGCCCCCATATCTGGGAATTGGTGATGACCCTGCGCGGTCATATCGATGCGATCGTCTTCGATGCGGATGGTCGCATCACTCGCCGCGCGCCGCTCAAGCCGAGCGGCAACGGCATCATCCAGAGCGAGGGCGGCGTTTGGCACAGCTTCGTGTTTATGGAGCCGGACTCAATCGCGTTCGAGGTAAAGCCCGGGCCTTATGACGCGAGGCTGGATAAGGAATTCGCCGCGTGGTCACCGCGCGAAGATGCGCCCGAGGCGGCGGATTTTGTGCGCTGGATGGAGACGGCGCCTATCGGCGAGCGATGGTCGCGTTAAGTCGCGGGCTGGCGCGAGCGACTTTACACTTCGCAGTAAGCAGCACCATAGGGGGCTGACAGCTTCGCTGCGCGGCCGCTAGCGGAAATGCTTGAGGAAATCGTCCATTAGACGCTGGGCTTTCTCTTTTGTGGGTAGTGGGTCAGTTTGATCCGGATGGTAGTGGGTCAGTTTGAATCCGCCCCCTTATCGGTTTCTAGTCCAGCGAGAGCTTCGTCAATTTCTTTGAGTTCAGCCTGCAGTTTCTCAATGAGGGCTTTCTTTGGATTCGGGGCGTTTGGGAACCCAATAATTGCCGGAGTACGCAGAAGATCGATATTGCGCCGAAATCTTGGCGCGCGCTTCGAGCAATTCATCGCGCATCGATTTACTCATCGGCTCCGCCCATTAGTCGTAGGCTGCCCGGCTTTGAAAGCCAGGGCCCTAAGCTAAAAAAGCTTGTGTCCTAGTTGGAATCCCCGATAGGCAGCCGCCACAAACCGCGATAGGCAAAGCGTTATCGCGAGGCATAACTGGAGGATGACCGTGGCGGATAACCCCCCGAAAGAAATCCAGACCCTTATCGACAATCATATCAACGCTTTCAACACTCAGAATATCGAGCTTTTTCTCGGTGTTTTTGGGGACACCGCCATCATCATTGATGGCATCGCACCCTATCGCTGGTTGAACCCGGGTGCTCCCGTCAATTGGCTTGCTGACGTAGAAAAGTGGCGTGAGGGCCTTGGCGTCTCGCATGAGCACCTGTCTTACGAGATGGGGTTCTGGAACGTGGAGGGTTCCGATGCCTACGCCGTCATAGCGGGGACGCTCACGGTGACCATGAAGGGCCAAACGGTCGCTCGGACTGGCACCCTCGCCTATACTTTTTCAAAGCATGGCGAGGCGTGGAAGATCGACGCACAGGCATGGGGGCGCACGTCGTAAACGACCCTGAGCTTGAGTGCGACGACGATAAAGAGCGGTTCGAGCAGCGGCTATCTGCTGTCGGCGAGCGTCTCAGTGAACCTGATACGCAAATTACTTTGGGAAATATGGCTATCTCTGATTGTCATAATCAAACAACCGCTAAAAACCAACTGAGCCGTTCTAAGCTACGTTTGCAACGGTTGCACGACCAAATAGAGGAGCTTTTTTGTCGAACCATTGAATTTGCTCGACAAATTTGGGTTCGTTTTGCAAAAACAGCAGGTCCAAGTTAGCGCGGCGGCGGACGCAGTCGCATGCGGGCAGTTGGCGCGCTTGCTGCGGCGGTATCGTCACTTGCGGGACGTGATTGCTCTTTAGATGCAACTCCAACCGTAGTTTTATCAGACGCCCCAAGTTGAGTGGCGGCTTCATTTGTAGAGAGCCGGGCCGCGGTTACTCTGCGCGCTTGCAACCTTTCAAGTTCCGCCATGTTTTCGCGAATGCGCCGTCCAAGGGCAGTCTCGTGACGGCTCAGATGCACGAGGCCATTCTTTTTTTGGCACGAAAGCAAATCAGCATATTCCGCCCCCTCGGGAATTTCGCCGCTCAATAGGGCGACCGTCTCTCGTTGAGCTTGCTGAGTCATACCAACTTCATAGGCGTAAACACGCCGTTGACGCCAGCAATCGAGCGCTACCCTCTCGGCAAAATTGGTTTCGAGTGCTCCTACTGGTTTGAGCTCTTGCATGAGATCTTCGTAAAAGGCATTTAGGTTTTCTTTTGTTTCTTTACCTACGACAATCTTCTCGGCCGTCAGACCGTGCTTAAAAGCATTGCGCGAGGAACGTTCGCGGCCGCCCTCTGTCTTAGGGCCGGTGCTTGATTGCGCGTTCGCGCGATTTGCGTCGATTTTCTTTTCCGATGTCACGATGTAAGTCCCTGTCGAATAAACGGCTGCACGTAGCTATCTCAGGCTTTACGTGCAGCTCCATGCGATGTTCCTATAGAATTACTATCGATCGCGCTTTTTGACACGCAGAAAAGCGCTTCAGCAGAACAAAAAATTTTGCAACAAAATCCCGTATTCGAATAACGTATAGGCCCCACTTTTTGACACGCAGAAAGCATTGCAACAGAACGAAACGTTTGCAACAAAATCCCGTATTCGAATAACGGATATTGTGCAAAAGCTTTCGCGGTATGGAATCACGGGGCTCGTTAGAGCAAGTTTTTGTGCTTTGGGCGCGCAAGCCAATGAGCATCGATCGGTCCAAAAGAAAGGGTTTTCGCGGAAGATATTCTTGAGAGCTTCCTGAGGTACCTTTTCAAGCGCTCTTATAGGGAGAGCGTCTCTCGTTGAGCTTGCTGAGTCATACCAACTTCATAGACGTAAACGCGGCGTTGACGCCAGGAATTGAACGCTATCCTCTCGGCCAAATTGGTTTCGAGTGCTCCTTCCGGTTTGAGCTCTCGCATGATTTCTTCGTAAAAGGCATTTAGATCTTTTTCTGTTTCTTTATTCGGGTTGATTTGCTTTTTCGATGTCACGATGTAAGTCCCTGGTAGAATAAACGGCTGCACGTAGCTATCTCAGGCTTTACGTGCAGCTCCATGCGATGTCCCTATAGAATTACTATCGATCCCGCTTTTTGACATGCAGAAAGCGTTGCAACAGAACAAAAAATTTTGCAACAAAATCCCGTATTCGAATAACGCATATTGCACAAAAGCTTTTGCAGCGTGCAATCACGGGGCTCGTTAGAGCAAGTTTTTGTGCTTTGGGCGCGCACGCCAACGAGCATCGATCGGTCCAAAAGAAGGGTTTTCGCGGAAGATATCCTTGAGAGCCCTCTGAGGTACCTTTTCAAGCGCTTTTATGACGAAGAAGAATTCCGCAACGTCGAGTTTCCGGGAGCCCGATTTCATATTTCGACACAAAGGATTGAGGCTTGTTCAAGCGCGCGGCAAGCACGGCTTGTGTGAGTTTAGAACTCTTCCGCCATTGCTTAAGCTGCCGGACAATTTTGCTGTATTCGCTGTAGCCCAAAGCGGACTTCTCGTAGTTCATGGCTTTTTCGCTGGCGAATTCTGCCGCGTGCAGAACATTTCTGAGCCTTAGCTCTCAGCGATCGCCTTGAGGATGCGATAGGCGAGCTTGAGCCTTTTCTCGTCGAGGGCTTTCAAAAGTTCCGTTGCGCGGAAGAACTCGATTGGTTTTTTGCTGCGACCGTCCTTGCTCTCGTTGAGAAGCTCGTCAACGCCAATCTCGAGGGTCTGAGCGAGCCGAATAAGGGTGGCCTCGTTGGGCAGGCTGACGCCGCGTTCGAGATTCGAGATCGTCTCGACCGAGCGATCGATCCGCTCGGCTAACTGCTCCTGCGTGAGCCGCCATTCGAGGCGATGCGCACGAATGCGGAGCCCGATCTCGCGCTTTTTTTCCACACATGATGTGTATCAGTCCGTTCTTCGTTGACCATGAACCGATATACGTATAGAAATGAATAAACCGTAAATACACGGAGTTTCGATGTCGAAATTTTCTTGGACAACCTATGGACGGCAGCAACAGCCGATCGAGCCAGTTGGCTTTTTCGCCGCTCTTCGCGGCTATATGAAGGCTCTAATTCTCCTTGCGAAGAACACGCGCCGTGGCTGATCTTTCGTCTCGACCGCCCGCGGGTGCTGTGTTCGATAAGATCGCTCGCCTCCACGCGGTGATGTTGGCCGAAGCGGCGTTGGCCAACGAGAGTGCCGCTCGCGAGCAGAATGGTGCCTCGGTCTTCTCTGACATCGAGCGGCGTCTTCTTCGGCGTCTTGTCCAGGCGGACGAAGAAAGCGCGCCGCCGAGTTGGGACGAGTTCAATCAGCTCTTCCAACTCTTCGAGCGCGCTGCGGAACGGCCCTACGTGCCGTTCCCGGGAATGCCGCGACTGAAACAGATGCTGGCCCTAATCGAGGCGGCAAACGCTGAAGCAAATGACGACGCTCCGCTCCCCGCTGAATCGGGATGGCAAGGCGCGGGAGGGCCGATGCATGGGGTAGGCATCTCCTCCGAAGCGTCTCCCGCCGCCCAGTCAGACGCGCCGCCCGTTGCGGAGTACCGTCAGATGCCGGTCCGTCATCGGTCGCGTGACTCGCTTCTCGAGAACCAGCGCACTGGGATAGGGGCTCCAGGTCTCTCAGCGAACACGTCCGCTGCTGAGCCTCTTGCCGTGGTGGACGTGGATCGCCGCCAGCCGCGCTTTCGTCGGCGATCCCGCCCCACCCGAGAACCGCCGGCCTGCGACAAAGGATGCTGATTAACATCGAATTGCTGCGTGCTTTGCGCGCCGCCGGGGCCGACGATGAGACCGCTTCGGCGGCGGCCGCTATCCTCGCCGATCAAGAGCGGCGGCTCAATCATGTGGAGTTTATGGCGCGCATCGCCCACCGCGAGCTCGCTGCCTGTCTCGGTCTGATTCTCCTTTTGCTCTTGACGGTCGTCGCCGTCCGCCTCTGAAAACCAGATCGCGTCGCGCTAGCCTCACGAGCGCGCGCTTTTACCGTTTGCTCGTTTTCTTCTTCCGGAACCGCACGCCGGCGCCGTTCTCGTCATCTTCGGCGAGAAAGATCAAGCCTGCGACTTCGAACGCACGCTGCAGCTTCAAAAGCGTTTCGCCATAAGCGTCCGTACCGTTCTCATAGCGGCTGACCGTATTGGCGGCGACGCTCGCCTCTGCCCCTAGTTCCTTAACGCTCCAGCCGAGCGCGGCGCGCGCCATTTTGACCTGTTCGCGCGTAATCACGTGCCTGCCCCCGCAAAAGTTGGTTTACGCGAACCCTAATATGTGTATAATGAACACATATCGAGCTTGTTGGAACCTAAGTTAGCAGTTCTTTGGAGGCCTATGAACCCCACATCCGATGACAACCGATGCTACGCGGCTTTGTTAGATGAATACCGCGCGCTCATCCAATCCGACATCGCGACAATTGATGAAAGCCACCGCTTTCGGAAACTCCTGATCGACATCGTGCAATCCTATCTCGACGATCTTGAGTTGGCGGCGATGGTCGGTATGCGGATCGATGCGCTCGAGACGCACCTTGCGCAAATTGAGGCTCGGGCGGATGAAAAAAAGCGTCTTGTGGCCGAGACCATGTCGCGCGCGGGGATGCGGACGCTTTCGGCTCCGGGAGTTTTCGTCGAGTGCTCGGAAACGCCGCCGCCGCTCGTCATCGACAGCGAGGCTGCAGTCCCGGCGCGGTTTTGGACGCGGGGTGCGGCGGAACTCGATCGCGATCAGATCCTCCTAGCACTGCGCGCCGGTGAAGAGGTCGCGGGTGCCAGATTTGGCAAGGCCGAGACGACGATCGCCGTGAGGACCAGGTAATGGCTTTCGCCGAGAACCAGCTGAAGCTTTTGGCCGGGAAGCTTTCCGAAAGACATGTGAAGACCCGGGTACAGCGCGGCATGACGCTCTCCTATGTGGAAGGATGGCATGCGATCGCCGAGGCCAACCGCATCTTCGGCTTTGACGGCTGGGATCGGGAGATGATTTAGGCGGAATGCGTCTGGCAGGAGGGGCGCGGCACGACGAAGCTCTGCGCCTATAGCGCTAGAGTAAGAATTCGGGTCCGAGCTGGTGAGACGATCGTCCAGCGCGACGGCAGTGGGGTCGGGCAGGGGAGCGGTACGACCCTGGGTGAAGCGCATGAGAGTGCCCTCAAAGAGGCTGAGACCGACGCGACCAAGCGAGCGCTGACCACTTTCGGCAATCTTTTCGGACTAGCACTCTATGACCGTGACCAGGCCGGCGTCAGACGGGCACCGCGTCCGCGGGGTCATAGTGCGCCGTTAACCGACCAATCCGAGCCATGGCTGCTGCTCGGCAGCCGTGGCGAGATCGTCGGCCAGCACGACAGCGCTGAGAGCTATTGCGCCGGGCTCAAGCGCGCGATCGACCAAGCCGTCTCGTCCGCAGTCTTGGTGAGCCTCCTCAATTGTAATGAGCCGACGATCCGGTGGCTGCGCCTTGCGCGGCCGGAGCTCAAGACCGGCAAGGGGCTGCACTATGCCGATCTACTCGAGCGCTATGCCCAGCGGGCGAAGCAGCGGCTCGGCCAAGAGGGAGCCAGCAAAGCCGAACCGGAGCTCATCCCGCCCGAGCCGATCGATAAATCGGCACTCCTCCTCGGTGCACCCAAGCGCCTTCGGGATCCCGAGCATCTGAAATTCATAAATACCCAGCCCTGTCTCATCTGCGGGCGCGCACCAGCTCATGCGCATCATCTCCGCTTCGCGCAGCCGCGGGCCATGAGCGACAAGGTCTCGGACGAATGGTCGGTGCCGCTTTGCTTTACCCATCACCGCGCGCTCCATACCGTCGGCAATGAGGAAGCTTGGTGGGGGGAGAAGGGCATCGACGCCAAGGCCGAGGCGCTCCGCCTCTGGCGCGAGAGCCACGGAATACCGGCGCCGACGGAAGTCGCAGAGACGAACGGTGCGGTTGCGACCCTCGCGCAGCCGGACATGGACGACGCTCAGGCGCGAGACGCAACGCCCCTCTCGAACGCAGGCGCGGAATAGGCGAGATGAGCAGCCTTTCACGGGCAAAGCCGTATCAAGCGGCATCAGCGCGCCCGTAAAAACGTGGATCGTCCGGCGCAATTGGTAAGAGCGAGCTCTTCCCCGCGAACACGCGGCGCTCGGCTTATGTGACCAAGAGGAACGGCAACCGATTCGTCACGAGCGCGGGGTGTTCGATGCGAGAATCACGTCGGTCGCCTTCTCGCTGATCATGTAGACCGCGGTGACGATGAAGAAGCCCGGAATCCTCGGAAAGACCGACGCATCAACCACGCGCAAACCTTGCGTGCCGTGAACCCGAAATGCGCTGTCGACGACGGCCATGGGATCGCTCGGGGGTCCCATTTTGTTGGTGCATGAGGCATGGTGCCCCCAAGCCTCGCGGCGCACGAAATCGGCTATTTCGGTCGGCGTCTTGATCGCAGGGCCGGGAATGACCTCCTCAGGCGCGAGCTTCCCCAGGCGTTGATTGAGCGCCCGTGCAAATTCGACGCCGGCAACGACCGAATTGAGATCTTGGCCCGATTTGTCGTTGCCTTCTTCAAAATAATGGAACGCGATATCGGGCGTGTCGCGGGGATCGGCGCTGCGCAGGCGAACGCAGCCGGCGGTGTTGTTTGTGTGCGCCTTCAAGATGGCCCAGGTGAAATGATCCTTTTGCACGGCGTCGGCCGACCAACCGGGATAGTAGCCGCGGAATGCCCCCGGAAAGCCGAATATATAAAGGTCCGGCGCGGCGCGTTCCGGCCGCGAGCGCCGGACGATGCCGATCAGCACGCCATTCGTTCCATAGGCGCTTTCCGGATTCGTTCTCCATTCGTCGAGGCAGCGGTCGGGCGGGTCACCGGCGACGGGTGGCAGCAGCTTGCAATTTTGGAGAGATTGAAACGGCGATGCCAAGCGACTGACGACGCCGATCTCGTAGCGATCCTGCAGATTGGCGCCGACGCCCGGCCGATCGACAACCAAAGGAATTTTATGTGCGGCGAGATGTGACTTTGGGCCGATCCCCGACAGCATCAAGAGCTGCGGGCTGTTGAATGCGCCCGCGGCGAGTATGACTTCACCCTCGGTGCGTACGATACGCCGCTGGGCCCCAAGCGCGGCAAGCGGCAGCGATCGGATACTGCTGGGGTCGCCCTCATAAATATGGGCCTGATCGATATACTCGACCCCAACAGCACGCGTTTCCTCAAAGAGTACGCGTGTCACCAGCGCGTTCGTGACAATCGTCAGATTGTCAGGCAGCTCACGCTGGGTCTTGAGGAGATAATCGCGCGTGCCGAAGCGCGTACCATCACGGACCGCGAGCGGCGTCAGGAAGAGGCCCTCACGCTGATGCGTATTGCTTCGCAGATCGTTTGGATCGAGGAGGCCGTTTAAAATGCCGCCGATGATGTTGCCGAAGCCGACGGCTTCGCCCGCGGCGCGCGCAAGCTCGATTAATTTCTGATCTTGCAGGATGAGCGACGGATCGGCTTCGCTGGTCGGTAACCAACCGTCATAGCCGTGGCCTGACCAGTTGTGGATCGCATCACGCCAACGCGGACGGTAACGGCAGGCCTCGAGGCGCTCGAAATAGCAGCGCATTTGCCCGCTCGACCATGACGCGTCGCCGGTTGCCGCCGCGATCCCGTCCCAATCCGCATCGTCGGGATAAACGGTGATCATCGCGTTATGCGCGGTGCACCCACCCAGCGTACCCGCCCGCGGATACCAGATACCGTGCTGCGACGGAATATATTTGCTGTCTTGAGCCGGCGGCTTGTCCCAGTGGCGGACGAAGTAATTCCACTGCATGGATGGGTCATCGGTCGTCGCCGCGTAGAACCCGGGCACGCTGTAAGCGAGACCGCCTGCATCAGCCGATCCCGCCTCGATCACGAGCACGCGTCGTCCAGCGCGCGCCAAATTGGCGGCCAATGGGCCGCCGCCGGCTCCCGAGCCGACGACGATATAATCATATCCAGCCGGCGACCGACTCGCCGACCGGGGCGTTGCGGGCGGTGCACAGCACGGCTCGGGCGATGCACAGGCGCCAAGCTGCGCCGTCGCCGCAACGGCCGCCAATGCCGCGGAGCGCCGACCAAGCTCGCGGCGCGTCATGCTGGAGCGCCGGCCGCGCGCGCGAGAATCCTGGCGTGACATGACGCTCTCTGCTCTCGTTTAGCCGCCGCCGCTCAAGGTCAGAATGTTTTCACGAACGCGATCAACGCTCGCTTGTCGGCA
Organism: uncultured Alphaproteobacteria bacterium; assembly: GCA_963740675.1. GTDB lineage: Bacteria > Pseudomonadota > Alphaproteobacteria > ATCC43930 > CGMCC-115725 > CAIKMD01. The sequence continues at coordinate 24,579 of CAVUFS010000011.1, read as the reverse complement.
TCGCTCAGCGCCGGCTCGCCGGGCACGCGGCCGGTCCCAAAATAGTGACCGCGATTGACGACAAAATCGGGGCATTTGCTGAGCGCAAGCATGGGTTTCACCAGATTGGCAAAGACCTGACGCGCCTGGTCATCGGACGCGTTCGGCGGCAACTGCTTCAGGTCATGTGTCAACTTGATCAGGAGATCGACGATGTTTTTGTCATGGTTCAGCCGTTCGATCGGATCGTCCGATTCCGGCAGAAGCATCAGGTTGGCGAGCAAATTGACCGGCGTTCCGGCCGGAATAGGACCGATCTCGACACCATCCTCGTTGAAGACGTTCGGCGCGACATGGGTCAGTTCGCTCAGATGGCTGCGGATATAGTCCGGCAGATAGCCCGCCGGGATACGCAGATACGAGCGCGCGGTCGTGCGATCGATCAGGCCCGGTACCTTGTCGCCAAGCACGGGATCTTTGGTTCGCTTTTCGGGCCATAACATCTGCTCGATCGAGGCCTGAAAGGATTTCATGCGGCCTGATACTGAGGGACTCGGCTCAAAGGGCCCGACCGTGTTGTTCAGAAGAAACGGCGCCGTCGACCAGACGCTCACCAGAGACGGGACGCGGGTATAGCCGCGGCCACCCGCCGGCATCTTGTATGGCTGCGCCTCGCCGGTGAAAGGGTTGTAGACGGTGATCGTCCCGACCGACGGCAGATCCTTGTAGGATTGCGACGAGAAATTATCCCAGATGTTGCCCGCGATCGCATTGGTCGCGAGCGGACTGCAGGCATTGGTCTGCAACAGCGTGACCGGTATACGCGCATCGTTCGATAGATAATTGCCGTCCAGGAAATCGGGCGCGCGCACGATCGCACGCATTTGCTGTTTGAAGCTATCGGTCTTGGTCCAGCTCCAATAACGGTTCCAGCATTCGAGATAGTTGCTTCCAATGCATTGCCCCGGGTCGGCCCCCGCGGGCGGCGTCGGTAATTTGCTGGAATGGCAGCGCGCACACGTATCGGCGAAGACCATCTTGCCGTGGGTGAGCAGCGTCTGGTCCTTCGTGAGATACTGACTGCCGCCAGGCGCGTCTTTGAGGAGTTGCGGTGCGGACCCCTTCACGAGGAAGAGCGCCATATTCGGCGTTTGCGCTTCCGTTGCTTGCCAATAGGAAGAATTCTTCCGCATATCGGCAATCGTGATCGGGCTGATTGGCTTGCCGCCGATCAGCGGATTGAAATGGAGCAGCCATTCTTCGCTGAAGAGCCCGATATTGACGTAGACGCGGTTGAGCGCGCCGAGCGCGCCGACGGAATCGGATCCGTCCTTCAGCACATGCGGCGTCCAAACCGTGTTCGGCGCCGAAAAAAACTGCGTTAGGGGTCCGTCTTTGACGACATCATTGAATTGGCGATTGTTGAGCCCGCCGCCGGCAAGCGTCTCCTTACCCCATTGCTTGGATTTAAGCAGGCGCGGCCAGAGATTGTAGACAGCGTTGATCGTGCGCGGGTTGTTGATGTTGTCGGTCGAGACCAACGACGTGTCGAGCGCGCCCGGCCGCGACGTATGCACGAGCTGGAAAACATAGCTCGACGCATCGGCCTGCCAATTGAAGATGCGATCGATCCAGAAATATTGCGCGCCGACATTGGAGCTCAGATTTTCCCATTTTGGGTGCTCTGGATCGGCCGGCGGTTTGAGTGGATTCGGGCCGACATGGCAGAAGCCGCAGGACATGCCGACCCGGTACGGCTTCACCAGGTCCTTGCGGTTGTAGTAGCTCGGATCCTCGTAATATCGCACGGGATCCCATTCTTTCGCCGCCTTCTCATCGAAATCAGGATTGGGAAAAAGACGCAGGCCGACGATGCCGGTCGGCTCGCCATAGTAAGAGCCGGCGGCCATCGTCTTGCCGCGCGCGCCAATCTCGACGCCGGGATATTTCTTCGCATCGGCGAAGGGATCGGCGGCGCAATCGCTGCGGCGTTGGTCGAGCCATAGTCCGAAATGGTCGGGGTCGGGTTTGGTCGGCTTGTCGAAGCAGGGCTCGTTAATGACGCCAAAATATGAGAATCGGTTGTCCCGGCTATATTTGTATTTTGGATTGGGATAGGACGAGACGATCTTCAGAAGATCGAAAGAGCCGAAAGCGGATTGCGTGATCTTGTCCCAGAAACGATCGTCGCCGCCGGTCCAGACGATCCACATATCGCGGCCTTTGATCTCGTCGGCCGAAAGCGCGATGCCGCCATCCATGCCATGGAAATAATCCTCGTCGGCGGCGGGGAAGGACGCGGCGGGGCGATGCGCGAGACGCGCTTCGTCGAGGACATGGCCTGATTTCGCGAGGTGTATCGGCACAGCCGGCAATCAGAAAAAAAGACAAAATCGCTAATTGCCTGAACAGGCTCGCCGACATGCGTGATTCTCCCCGAAAAAATTCTGGCAACTGCAACGATGAGAAGATTCGTGACGGGTATCGCGTTCTGGTTGGTTCTGATCCCGTCATTTCCAATTCTGGAAGCAGGCCAACATCAAATATTTATACTGGGCGGAAGATTTGAACCGTTGGACTTCTTACGACAGAAAATTCCACCGTATTGATGATGAATATGCCATTCTCGTAATCGAGACAACAGCGCATCGGCTCGTCGATGTCGCGGACGGTGGCGGCGCAAGCAGGGTCGATGTTGACCTGCCTCCGCCTAGCCATGCACATCGCTCATCGCCGGGGTGGATTGTTCCAGGGGATATCGAAGTTCGTCTGGTTGATCGGCGTCGGAGGTTGGAAGGTTCGCCGGTGAAGGTGCCGATTGTTCGGTCGCCACCGGCGCGGAAGCTGGCGCAATTGGCGTGCTTGCGGAAGCTTCCGTTGGATTACTTGCGATACGGTCAAGCCGCTCCCGGAAGAAATTGGGTTCGTTTTCTTATTCTGCTGCGTCGACGCCGCCTCCGCTGGCGGTGCAGCAACAGGCTTGGTCACGGTTTGCTGGCGATGACCCGGCCGTCGACGCATCGCTGCCGGTCGCGGGCTTCGACTTGCTTTTTTGTTTCCTATCCTTCGGTGGGGTCGCCGAATTGTAGCTTGCGTATCGGAGCAATTATTAGGAATGGGAAGGACGATGATGAAATTAGCGGCGTTGCTGCCGTTATTATTTTGGCTAACCGCGTGTACCGCGGATGCCGCGCAGAACGAGAGCTGCGCGCGCGAAGCTCCAGCGAATGCACGTTATCAATGGGGTTACCATGCGGGATACGGATGTGGCCCGATAACGCCCCGCGTAACAGCTCCCTTCGGCTGAATGCCGTGCGGCTCAGCGCGAGAGCTGGAAGTCGGAAGAGCACTGCCAAACGACGAGGAATTAAGCGCCGCCAATCGCGGGGCTGTGCCCCGCTAGGCCCGATTTGCCGGGGATCGCATGAAGGCCGCGTGGGAGTTCGAGCGGGGCGCTTAAGACGGTGGTGAAAAAGAAGCCTGGGTAGGCGAAAGGCCGGTGCTAATTTCCGCCTCAAGTCCGTCGGCTTCTTGCTCTAACTGGTTTGCCAATTCGCGCAGGCGCTGGGTAATCGGCATTGACTGTCGACTCGCGAGATCGCGCACTTGCTGGGCCATTTCCCGCATCATGCGGGATGTAGCGCCAAGTCGGTCAATGTGTCGTCCTCGTCTTGGCATTGATCTGGTCCGTTTCGGCATGGATAATTTTGTGGACGGAAGAGGGGTAACGGCTCAGATGCCACTTGCGACTTTTGCGAAGATCCCGCCGAGATTGATTCCGAGCGTCGTGACACCCGCATGATCAATATCGACAGCAGAGAGGCAAGGAGCGATGACCGATGCGCCAGTGTCGCTGCCAGGAACCTTGCGAAGCAGAGCAAAAACCATAGCCACGGCGTAATCTCCGTTAGCAGCACCAGCCTTGACTGTCGCGAGGATCAGAACAGCGAATGCGGAAAATTGGGAACGAAATCGTCTAAAATTTTAGGGATTCATTAACTACGTCGTACGCAAGCGACACTGGAAATAAGAGAAGGCCTGCCAAAGCGTGGTAGATCGATCCCTCGACGGCTCCAAAGTGCCATCGCGAATGGCGGACCCTGGCCAGTCCCCGGCGGCATTAAGCTGACTTCTGTTGCGATCGATTGTTATGGGCCGTGATGTCAGCAAATTCCGCGAGCCTGCGAAAGCTCGATGCGATCTGCAGAAGCTCGAACCTAACTGATGGGTCTTTAAGGCCCATCGCTAGTTTAGTGAGACGGTCCACCTCTTGGCGATACGAATTGATAGCACGGGGCATTCCCTACCAATACTGCGGAATTGTTTACTAAGAGCAAAAGAATGCCCCGCCGAAGCGCGGTGCCTTAGCAACTTGCTTTTTTCGGCCGGCTCGGCATCTCTTCAGCCGCGGCGGGCGCCGCCGTTGGGCCGCCACCCGTCAGTTGGTTGGCGCTCGGCGGAAACTGCGGAGTGGAGCCGTGGGACAATTCACTGATTTGAGCGGGCAACGGTTCGGACGGCTACGGGTGCTCAGACAGGGCGAGAACCGTGGCCGACGTACCACATGGCTATGCCAATGCACATGCGGACGCCGCAAAGTGTTCGTGACTGATTATCTGACGAGCAAAAACTACCGCAGTTGCGGCTGCTTGCGTAGTGAGGTGACACGGAAGCGATCCACGACCCACGGCGCCACACGCGGGCGGCAGCCCACGAAGGAGTATCGCGCTTGGCACCATATTAAAGGGCGGTGTTACAATCCTTCCGACCCCCGCTATCCAACCTGTGGCGGCCAGGGGATAAAAATGTACCGTCCCTGGCGACACAGCTTTTTAGCGTTTCTGAGCGATCTCGGACCGGCGCCGCCAAACACGATTTTGAAGCGCCTCGATCTGAATCGCGATTTTGAACCTGGAAATTGCTGCTGGCAGCCGAAGCCAAGGCGAAAGACCAAGCATCCTAAGTTCAGGCGGAGGCGGTGAAATCATCCGAGGCACGCCACAATATTGAAGCCCGATCCCTCAAAAAAGAAAGCCCCGCGTTCTGCGTTGCAGAGTTTAGGATTGGTTCCGACTAATGGAGGCTAGCCGAACCTGCGATGGGCTAGGCAGGAGTTGGGCCACCGGCGAAGATCCAAGGCATAGCCTCTTCTGCATTTGCGTTATGTATATTTTTCCGTCGACGAGCAGCTACGAAAGAAAGTGCCGTCCAGGATTTACGCGCTAAGTCCGCGTTAACCCTCATCGCAACAGCATTGCGCCTCGCAAAGCACTTGGGAGCGCGATGGCTTATTTGCGCTCGTAATCGATAGCTAGCGATATCGGGACTTCGCCTTCATCGTCCCGAGCTTAGAACCCCTCGACCGTGATAAGCCGAGGGTTCTATTTTTAGATCAGCCGCCACGCATGCATTTCTGGATATTGCTGTTCTTCGCGGCTCCAACGAGATGCTTACCGTTCTTGTCGACGGCCTTCGCTGCGCATGCCGTCTTCACCGGCTGCATGCATTTGTTGACTGAGGATGTCTTGGCAGCGCCCACCAGCGGTTTTCCGTCCTTGCTAACAGCTTTTGCCTGACATGACGCCATGTCTTGCGCGGATGCTGGCGCGGCCATTGAGCCGAGTGCGAACGCAGAGACGAATAGAGCTAAGGCAAATGCTTTCATCGTTTCCCCTTTCAAAGGTGTCGACCATAAAATCCCTCACGGTCGCCAAGGCCATCTTCGGGCGCGGCGAGGATCAAATCAACCTCTCGGCCGCGCCAGGTCCGTTGCTTACTTCGAAGCGTGAAAGAAAATCACGGAAATTAGGCCCGTAATACCGCCGATGAGACCTGTCGCGGCGCTGATACCGACAATGTGGCTTTGCCATGCCTCACGACGCGCCTTTCGTTCCGCACGCACTGCGCCCCTCAATTCACCGAAGGCTTTCGCCGTTAATTGCCACTTGCCGGTAAAATCCGATTCTTCCCAGTTTCCTAGCCGTTTGTTGAAGGGAGGGATTGGCAGAACGTACCTGCGCGCACGTCGAATTAGGTGATTGTCTTGTAGTTGCCGAATGGCGTCGTCGATTTCGCCGATCCTCATCCGCTGTTCAAAAGCGAGTGCAGCTTCATCTTTTTCGGTCGGGGCGTTTCTAGCTAGAAGCCCATACTTCGCGTGAACGCGTTTACGCGCGCGCTCGAGCCACCAGATCTTCCAAGTAAGCACGACGCGTTCAAACATCGGAGCCACACCAACTGCACATTGCTAATTCAGCCTTTCGCCGGCGACTGGCACGCGCCGCCCCATTTCTTTCAAAGCGTCGATGACACTGAGCCAGAATCGGTAACGGTCGAGCTCGCCTTTTGCCAGTTCGCGATCGGCGTTCATAGCCGCGTGCAGCGGGGCCTCGTCGCAATGCTTGAGCACGAGCAGGTGCGCGCTGCGCCAAACCGCGCGATAGCTCACCGTCACGTTTCCTCGCGATAGAACGAATATTGCTGCTCGATAGTGATCCGGCGCATCTCGCCCGTGGTCAGTGAGGCGAATGCATCGCGCTCGCGTAGTCGCGGCATGTCGTCCACGGGGGCCGCAATAATCCCCAGTCGCCGACCAACTCGTCACAAATCGCGATGAGGCTGCGGCGTAGCTCGGCATCGAGAAGCGCTGTCGCTTCCGCCGCGATGAGCACCTCGATGTCACCATCCACAAGCATTTTCGGCCTCCGCTCTTGACGTTTTCCGAGCTTGGCCGAAGCTTAGAACAAAATAGGAACGTAAGCAAGCCGACGGTGTTTAGGGTAGTGGGTCGGTTTGAAAACTCGAGCAGATTCGACCCGGCTTGACAAACGCGGCTTGCCACGCGCTCTCCATCTACTTCATGCACTACAATTTCGCGCGCATCCATCAAACCACGCGCGTTACGCCAGCCATGGCTTGCGGCGTGACGGAGAAGCTTTGGGACATGACGGATATCGTCCGCATGATCGAAGCTTTTGAGAGCGGTGAAGTGATGGAGACTGAACGGAAATTCGGCGGTAGGCTCAGCGTCGGGCCGATCTCAAAGACGGCGCATACTTACGAGTGATTGAACAATGAGCATCCTCGACGAAGAGATAGACAAGAAAGACCGCGCATGGGCCGATATCGTCTCTGGCTTCATCGCGGATGAATTGATTGCCGGGAAACTGATCACGGAGGATCAAGCCGACTTCGCAACGAAGATCGCCGCGCAGCAGATTTATATCTTTCTGGTTTCTGGGCACCGGCCGCCAAATTCAAACTGACCCACTACCCCCTTCTGTAACGCGGTTTACACCGTCACGGGTAGCCCGGCTTCCTGCCCGTGACCACGATAGCGCCAAATGCACTGTTTGCGGGGAGATCATGGCGGAATGGAACGATACCGAATCCCCGAGCTTCCATCTCGTTAAGGGTCCGAATGCCGACTAAGCGCCTCAGCCCCCCGTGACCCACTAGAGAGGATAGCTTAGGCGTGGCCCTCGTTCCTAACGGCAACTCTGGACAGCCTCAGCATCCGAAGGCCTGATGGGGTCGAAAAGCCGAACACCAATGCACCCGCAGGAGATCGCAGACGACGGCCCTCATGATGCGCTGAGACCGCCAGGGCTTTTTTCAGTTGCCCGGTGCGGTGGAAATCACGATCTGGGGGGCTCCATCGCCCGGGCTGTCGGCCATATTGGCTTCGGCGGCAATCACTACATTTTGGACGAAAGTCGGCACACGGGCTGCCGTTTCAAGCATCACAATTGCCGAGAGAACAAGCACAACGGCTGAGAGACCCGGGTTTAAACGCGAGCATCCCTTGTCAAGCTGACGTCCAAAATCTCGAAGTTGGCGATTTACTTTCACGTTTAGTCCCATTGATATGATTGCTCCTAGACGAAATGTGCAAGCAGAATGCCAACAAGACCGCTTGGCGCCGGCTTGAGGATGACAAGTTGCTCGGGCCACCAAGACGCACGCGCATTGACCGGCTATTCGCGGAGCCACGCCGATCGAAAATAAACACCCCGGCCATCTTGTGAGCCACCATCCCGCCTAATCCTGTCTGATAGTGTCCCTCCGGTGGGAACGACGGTGGGAAATAGCTCTCACTCTAGGGTACTCTGGGCATCGTGCAGAACGTCTATCAAATCCTTCACGCACCCAACGGCACCTACGTTGTCGAGATTGGGGACCCGATCCAAGATGGGCGATCAATTCGCCGCGCGATTTCTGGCTTCAAAAGCGAGCGCGAAGCCAGAGAGTGGATCAAAGCCGACCAGCGCTATGTTGTCGCTTTCAGGCCCTCAATTAGGACAGCTTAGGGATCGCGTAGCATAGGACTGCCAGCAATCTCCCTGCGTTTCGTCTTTCCCTAAACTCACCGCTCATATGTCACGGCCGAGAGGCTATCAAGTTTCGGGGCGGTGCTCTCTGCAGACGTGTTTTCCTTCACCTGGCTCGTGAGCACCCCCGGCGAGCAGGGGGAGGCAACGCCTTCGGTGTGAGCGCGTTTCTATGCTGGAAAGCTCGGCGATCTGCGTCGCCATTTTTGTAGGTGATAGGCGGAGGATGAAATGGATGCGAAAGCGCTCGGACACGATCTGGTCGCGCTTGGAGAACGTCTATCAGGCTTGCAAGGGGACGCCATACAAACGTTCTCTCGGCGTGTTCAGGATCGCCCCGCCGGGGCGGTGTTGCTGGCCCTCGGGATCGGAACGGTATTTGGCTTTCTGCTAGCACTGGCCTCTAGCAAAATGCCATTCCCGGAGCGGATTTTTGGCGCACAATCCCGGGACCATGATCGTTGGCCTCGTGACGAAAACGCGTAGAACGAGTTGGGGAGCACGACTCCAGTGCAAAAACGCGGGCCGATCCTTCGATCACGACGGTGGTTGGGGCTCTCCGACAGCCCAGGTGTTCTCAAACCAAGCGGCTGCCTCGCTGTCTATGAAATGCAAAGTCCACTGTGGTTCGCTCTTCGTGCTCGTCCACGATTTGCCACGGGTTCCGTATTTCTTCGTCAACGCATGCTCCCAGCCCGTGCGATAAGGCGGGTCTACCGCATGTGGGAAGCTTTCAGCTTTAGATCCCTCCGGCTCGGTCGGCGCCACCGGCTTGGCTTGCACCTTTTTAGCGGCCATCATTATTTCCCTTGTTTTCGATAAATCTGGTGGCCGGACCGTCGCTCTCAACAATGAGTGTGACGTTGGCATTTTCGAAGCTAGCACGTCCGCAGTGGGCATCAGTATGCCACTTTGGAATAGCGTAACGACATATTCGACGCCGTTGGCGCTGCGCAACGGGCGTGCGTCGTTTGTCCCATTCAGTCGTGGACCTAGCAGGTAATTGATGATCGTATGGAATTGATAGCCCTAGATGGACGGCCGGGGGGAACCATGCCGGTTTTTTTTTGGGTCAGGCGTTACTTGGCAGCTGCATATTTCGCATTTGGGTCCGCGAGTGTTTCTGAACTCGCGGAAATCACGATCCTTTGCCTCCTAGGAATGATCGCATCCGTGCTCGTCATGACGCCGGGCGATCAGACGCTCGACGGCATCTTTGCGCTATGCCGCTTTCTTCTCGAATGTAACTGATGCCGATCACGCGCCGCGTGGGCGCGCAGGCTGTCTGGTACGGGTCATTCGCGCCGATTTTGGACGATGTCCGATAGGTCCGCTATTCACCGCATAGCGACCGAATGGTCGAAATCTGGGCGGTCGCGCGGCGGCGAGAACGTTCGACTATGATGCCGCGACCGCGAGGGGAAGACCGAGCGCATGAGGCTGCCAGCGAAGAGACAGCGCGTCACCATCATCGGCATGCTCGGCGCCGCCATCGCGATTGTCGACGCTCCGACGCCGTCGTGCGCGCTCGAGTCGATGACAATCGGCTATTACGGCTCGGACGCGACGCTCGCGACCTTCATCGCCAAGGACGAGGGCTTCTCTGAAAACATGGTGGTTGACGTATAGGTCGAAGATTCGGCGAACGATCGCAACTTCTTCCGGTGGTCCTGGCACTAGGACAATTCTGTCGGTTCGATAATATTTATGCTCCCCCTTTCTGATAAGGCCCTTCTCGTTTCCCGCTAAGTCAACCAGCATCCGGCGTAAGCCGTATCCCGGCACTCCCCCTTGCAAAAATCCTTGTGCGGTCGCGCGAGCTTGTGCGGCACCCGTCTTGACGGCAAGCTCTCGGCTATACTCGGCGGCCATGGCCCTTTTTATGGCTTTCATTATTGCCGAAATCGGCCCCGGTTCATTCGAAAACTGTTCGGCACAATATTCGATCGCGCTTCCCGACCCGACGACAACGAAATTCGTGATATGCGCCCTCGTCGGTATCCTGAAACCGTCCCCAGCGCGACACGTCGTAAACGAGAATAATCTCGAAATCTGCGAGCCCAAACTCAACGTCAGCGAGCAATTGCATCATTGCTGGTCGTTCGGTCAGCGTCAGTCCAGATTTCCCTTCGTCTGCATAGGTTTGCCCCACTGTGATTCCGCGCTGCGCGGCGTATAAGCGGATCGCCGCTTGCTGATACGCTATTGAAAACTGCTGCTGATCAGTAGACATGCGCACGTATTCGGCAGCGCGCAATAAGGCCGGGCAATGGTCTGCGCTGGAGCTTGTCTCGTAACTCATCGCTATTGCCTCCCGCGTGATCGTTGTAAAATGGGGTATCGATCCTAGAACACAGGTTGACCTACCATGAGTAATAGCCTCTTGCTCGTCGGCAGCGTGCCCTTCGACACGGTCGAAGAGGTGATCACTACAATTCGGCGGCCCGCTTGGCCGCTATCTCCCGGCCATGCCCGATGGCGAGGTCGGCGAACGCCGCTCGTGGGTCAATCGCTTTTGCTATCTGCTCTTCAACGGCCACGCCGATCTCGAGACCTTGAAGCGGCCGAAGCCGGTCAACGGCGTCGAGCAGCTCTTGCCACGGACGCGCGAGGATCCCTGGCAGTTCCGCGTGCGCCCCGATGTCGAGCGCGTGCGCTTCGGCAATCCCGGCACGCGGCTCGGCTATGCGCGAGACGCGGTCGCCTCTTATTTCGTCTTCAAGACGCTGCGCGAGAAAGGCTTGCTGCCCGCCGGGCTACGCTTCCAGATCTCGATCCCGATGGTCAACAGCGTCGTGCGCGCGCTCTATTTCCCGATCCGAATGACGTAGAGCGCATCCGCCCCGGCTTCGAGGAAGCGCTCGCTGCCGAGCTCGACGTGATCGTGAAGCACATTCCGGCCAAGGACCTCGCGGTTCAATGGGATATGGCCTGGGAGATCCAGGCCGTCTCCGGTGCCGCGAAGACGCCGGAAGAAGCGAAGCTCGAGACACACACCGCGCCGGTAGCACGGCTATCGAAACACCTGCCCGACGATGTGGCGCTCGGCTTCCATTTCTGCTTCGGCACTTTCGGCGGCTGGCCCGCCTTCGCGCCCGAAACGCTCGGCCCAACCGTCGATCTCGCCAACGCGTCGATCGAAGCGGCCCGCCGGCGCGTCGATTGGGTTCATATTCCGGTGCTCAACACCACCGAGCATAAATTCTACGCGCCGCTATCGAAGCTGCGGACCAAGGGGGTCGATGTCTATCTCGGCGCCATCCATTCGATGCCGACGCTCAAGGCGCGGATCGAGGTCGCGCGCAAATACCTGCCGCGTTTCGGCCTCGCCGCCTATTGCGGCTTCGGCCGCACGCCGCCGGAGCAGCTTCCGCAGCTCCTCGCCGATCATCTCGAGCTGTGAAGATCGCGGGTCTGGACTGATCAGCTCAATCCGTCAACGCGGCGATCGCGACAATCTCGATAACGAGATCGGGATGTGCCAGCGCCGCGACCCCGATCACCTCGGATGGCGGCGGGTTGTTGTCGCTGCAATGCTTCGGGCAATGTTCCCGAAAAAATTCGTCCAGCACATCGAGACGGAAATTGGGTGAGCTGAGCACGCCGCCATTGGGAAAGGGCCCTTTGACGTAAAACGTCATCTTGATGAGATGATCGAGCGAGCTGCCAACCTCTTCCAAATCCGATTTGATGTTCGCGAGAATGGCCCGCCACTGCATGGCCGGATCACCGATCGCGCCGCCGCGTTGCTTCAAAGGATCGTAATCCTCGGCCGTCGCCGTATTGCCGGAGAGAAACACGTAGCCTTTCGCGCCGGTGACGACCGTGGCCTTGCCCCACGGCATCATACGGTCGCCTTTGAATTTCTTGTGCGTGACGAGGTTCATATCGACCTCCCGTCGATGTCGCCCTTTCGGGCTCATGACGGGCATATGGCGACCGGATCGCATGCTTGCAACGCACGGGTCGCCAGCGACGAAGCAATCCAAGGAACTTACGTGCAGTCCTGGATTGCTTTCGCTTTCGCTCGCGATGACGGTAGGTGGTAGGTCCTATTTCAAATACTGATCCGTGAACAGGCCGTCATAGGATTTGACCTGGTCCTCGGGCTTGAGGAGCTTTGCTTCGGCATTCATCTCATCGCCGGTCTCCAGGACCTTCTGCGTGACGCGTAGGTCGGTCGCGTGCGCCGAAGCGACCGTCTTCCATGCCGCTTTCAGCACATTCGGGTCCATCTGCTTGAAACGCTTGCTGAGGATCTCCAGCGCCTGGTCGGGCTGATCGTGAATCATCTTGTTGGCGGCGGCGAGCGCATGCACCATGCGCCGGCATTTCTCCGGATTGTCCTTACAGGTTTGCGGCCGGGTCATGATGATGCCGTAGGGAAACGGGATCATATCGGGCGCGATGCCTTCCGGCGCGCTGGCGAACATTTTTGCCATGCCGCTCAGCACCGGCTCGGTCGTGTAAGGCAGCGAGGTGGCGAAACCGTCGACCGCCTTGGTCTGCATCGCACCGATCATCGCCGGCGGATCCATCGGCGCGATGCGCACATCGTTCTCGGGATCGAGCCCGCCGCGCGCGGCAACGAAGCGCTCCCAAGCATGGATGATGCTGCCGACGCCCTGGATCGCGATCGTCTTGCCTTTGAGCAGCGCACCGCGCTCCTTCAGCGACATGCTGTCGGTCACATGCAGCGCGTCATACACATCGCTGCGCAGCACCATCTCGACCAGCGGCTTGTCGATCAGATTGGCGATCGCGAGCAGCGGTTGGCCCTTGGCATTGGCGCGCAGGAAGACCGGGCCCGTGCTGTCAGTGAAATCGGCGCTACCGGCAATGACCGCGTTCACCGCCTCGACGCCGACCAGCGTGCGATGAGAGACGTTGAGGCCCTCTTTCTTGTAGAGCCCGGCATCCTCGGCAAGGAAAGGCGCGCTGAAAGTCAGTGTCGGCGAGGGCAGCGCGAAGATGACATCGATCGGCTTGTCGTCGGCGCGGGCCGCAAGCGGCGCGGCCGCCATGCCAAGAGCGATCGCCGCGACCGAGACAAGATGCTTCCAGGAACCCATTCAATCCTCCCCGATGCTGTTTGAGGGCAGCATGCAGGAGAGTCGCCCTAGCATCAAGATATAGCAACGCCCGACTTCTCACCCCGCCCACCCGGCAAATGGGCCGCCCAGGAAATCGTCTCGCTTCGGATCGTTCTGGCTAGTCCAATCCAGTCAACCGGGTTTGGGCCGCAGGGTTCGAGTCGTTAAGCCTGCCGGCTGAATTCGGCGTTGACCGTACCGAGCCCGTGGTCGACGCCCCAACGTGTAAACGCGAAACCGAATTGCTTCAGCGCCTCGAACAGTTTTTGCGTCCGCGGTCCTTCGCGATCCACCTCGATCATGATCGACCGCAGCGCTGGGTCGGCGAGCGTCGAGCGGGCACCCGCAAGCACCTTATCTTCGTTGCCATCGACATCGAGCTTTAGATAGTTCGGCGTCTCCAGACCGAAAGTGGAACGGAAAGCATCGACCGAGAAACCGATCGCGGGCTGGTGAAAGACCGTTTTATGCTCGGGACGCAAAACGGTAGGCCTCTCGCCGAAGGAATGACCAAAACTGCCCGCACTCAAATCGTCCATGTCGAGCGTCGCAAGACAGACGCTATCGTCGAGGGCGATGCAATAAGCACGAATATTCGCCTCGCGCTCGTTCTCATAGATGTTTTGGCAGAGCGCGAGATAATTCGACGGCGACGGCTCGAAGGCATAGGTCGTCACATCGGGCCTCAGTCCTGCATAGAGCGTATAGGACCCGACATTGGCGCCGATATCCCAAAAGAGGCAGGGCGTGCGAAAAGCATCGATCCAGGCGAGCATCTCGGGCTCGCGCGCGAGAAAGTCGCGTGGATATTCGAGCGCGCGCGGTTGCGGCGATACGAAGAGGATACGTCCGCGCTTCGTCTCCACCCAATGGCGCTGGACGAGCGCTTCGGCGACGCGCAGGCGACTTGCAGCACGGCGCCACGGCCGCTGCGCGAGCGTGATCGCCTCTATCCCTCGCGCTAGCGCGCGCCCCCAACGCTTGCTCATGCCGCACGGTGCTTCCGACCATTCACGTTTCTCATCTCCTAAACCAGTCGCGCGCCAACATGCAAGAACAGGCAGGTGCGTTCAAGCTCACGACACTTCGGCAGCGACCATCGTAGCGCGTTAGGTCGATATTTCGATGCCGAAGCGCTAATTTCCTACCATGGCTAATCTGGTATGCAGACTTAAAGGACACCTACCACCGTCGGTTTGGGACGCTGTGGAAGCTTCGGTCAGGCGAGTGCGCAGAGCGCTGGGCTACACCGGACCTGTGAAGCAAGAGGAATGCTATTCTCAGGAAGGCGAGGATCTTGTCGCCGCACGCTTGCTGGTGAAATCGCCAACGGCTTCTACGTTGATATTGGCGCGCACCACCCGATACGCCATTCCAACACTTATCTTTTCTATCGTCGCGGATGGCGAGGTCTTAATGTCGACGCAACGCCCGGTTCTATGGCCGAATTTCGGCGCGTGCGACCGCGGGATATCAATGTTGAACGCCTTGTTGCGTTAGACCCGTCGCCTCGACACTTCTACATCTTCAACGAGCCAGCGCTGAACACCGCCTCCGGCGACCTAGCTCGCAAGCGCCCGACCGAAAGTAGTCAATTTCGAGTTGCCAATGAAGTTGAGCTTCATCCGTGTACCCTGGCGTCGTTGCTGAACGAATTTTTGCCGAAGGGAAGTGCTATTGATTTAATGACCGTCGATGTCGAAGGCCTGGATTTTGAGGTCTTACGCTCTAACGATTGGGATCGCTATCGTCCTACTCTGATACTGGTCGAGTTGTTAAATACTGAGTTCGCCGATATCAGAGTTGCATGAGATCACGCATTTCCTTCGTGGCAGACAGTATCGCCCTGTCGCCAAGCTGTATAATACGGTCATCTTCCACCAGTGCATTTAAAGCTTGGCCGTTTTCGTGGGGGCCCAAAACTCTGCTAATGCGTGGCGCGGGACAAGTCGCTGCGATCGCCTTATGGTGAAGCAAAGGTTTAGTTTGGATGGTCGCGTTGAAGTTGCTTATCGGTTCGCGAAAGTGATATCCGTGCTGGGAGACTTTGGACTCCGTCGCGGGTCCCGAAGTCGGTCACATCGGCGATTGCGGGTGCCTCGCGCAATTCGACACAGGTTCGATCCAAAAAGCTTTATGCAAGCCATGTGCTCAAGCACGTGGTTGCGCGCGTCTGCACGCGGTTCTGAAGGAATGGTATCGTGTGCTGATGCTAGGTGGCAAGCTCATGGTAGCGGTCCAGATATGAATATCCTCGCTCAACTCTTCGTTAGATCCGAAGTCAAAGGCGCGGACAAAGTCTTCATGATGTGAATGATGTTCGGCGGACAGGCTGACGATATGGACTTCCATTGCATTGGCTTCGATCTGGAGAATATTAGGCGTGCATCGCCACATGGCCCGGCTTCGAAGACATTTGCCGCCTCCCGAGCTTCGGGCTTTTTCAGGACTCAGCGCCCAGGACTTCCACGGCATTCCGGTCAGCCTGAATGTCGAAGCAAGAAAAAAGGCATGAGCGCCTCGGCCGGTCGTCTTGTTAGTGGGGCATAAAATGTCACTGCTAAGAGGACTAAGAACGCGTTTGCCTAGACCGATTCGCGCTGCCGTTGAGGCACCAGTTCGCCGTTTTCGCAAATTGATCGGCTACAACCGATTACACGTTCGTCAAGCTTGGAAGCTTGCAGGAGCGCCGGGGACCGTTCTGGTTGTCGGTGCCAATCTGGGCGAAGATTGTCGCCGCTTCGCAGACTTAGGTGCCGAGGAAATCCACGGCATCGACGTAATCGAAAACGTCGGCGCTGATTTTGTTGACAAGCGGGCCATCTATCATCGCGGGAGCATTGAGGCCTGCGACCTTCCCAACGGTTACTTTGACCTCGTCTTCGCGACGGCAACCATGGAGCACGTCCACGATATTGATGCTGGCTTTGCCGAGATGTCGCGAGTTACCAAGCGTGGCGGTGCCCTTTGGAGCATTGCCTCGGCCACTGTGGCACTCGCCATATGGTCATCACATGACCTGCTTTGAAGGTCATCCCTGGGTGCATATCTTCGTGGAAAATGCTCTGCGAGATTACGCGCGCCAACATGGAATAGCGCCGCCGAACATTGATCACACAATCAGGTATATGTTTGATCCTGTACCTTTTAACCGCCGGCCCGCAAAAGCCTATACCCGCGCTGTTGCCAAGCTTCGCGGCATGCAAACCATCTCGAACGACCTTTATCGTCTCGAGCCTCGACTTCTCGCTCACCCCCTCGGACAGCAGGCTCTGGCTGCCGGCTTTGATGACGACGAACTCCTCTCCGAAACCCACTACGCTGCCGCGCGCAAGATCTGAGCGTTTATTCTGATAACCCCAACTGGTAGATGGGTTGGGGTTATCATTGGCGGCGAGAAGCATATTTATCTAACTACCGAACGAGGTATCACGTTCGGCGAACGATGGCGGTGCGGTATGGCTCGCGGGGCAAGCCGCTCCGCAGAAAGATGGTCGGGGAAATCGCTAGCCGGTGAATTTCGACGGACAGGTTCGCGCGATCTTTGACGCGCTCTCCAAGACACTCGAAAGCGCAGGCGGCAACCCCCAGGCAACCGATAGGCAACGCTAAAGGTGTGAGTGACATCGGTTGGGCCACCTCTGCCGCTCACATCTTATTGGATCTCAATCGCCGATGCCCGATCGACCAATCACGGCGGAACCGTGTGAATTTAGATCCCTATTTCACGGTTACGATTTGCGGTGATGCGCGTTGGCGAAAATCTCTTTCGTACCCAGCTTCGAGCTGGCATCTCGACAAAATGATACATGCCGTACGCAGCAATGCTGATCAACACAGCCGCCATTGTAGTCTTGAAAATCCATTCGAGGATGCTCGCGCCGGAAAGAACAAAGCCCGACTGAGCAACGAAAATCGGTAGGATTGCGGGATGCAGCAAATAAATCGAATAACTGCACTCGCCAATGCCAACGATGAGTGGGAGCGAAAGCAGCGCAGACAGCCAGCTCTTGAAAGTACAGAATAAAAGAGCAGCCACGCAATCATTGGAGCTGCAACAAAATTCAGCCTGATGAATTGCCAGAATGTTTCAATCTGCATGAGGTCATAGTTTGTTCCCGATATCACTTCCGCGGCAATAATGCCGAAACCGCATCCCAGCGAAACTATCCCTGCCACGCCCGGATACGAAATGATGTTCGGCGTCATTTTGGCCGCAACAAATGCCCGACCTGACAAAGCGCCAAGAACAAACTGCCAAACTCTGGCATAAGGCGAGAGATACGCCGCCCAGTTCAAAGTTGCCTTGCCCGACAAGGGGCCGGCTAAAACCGGCATCCATGCAGCCCTTGTTACCCAAACCACGTAAAGGACGCCGATGGAAAATGCTGCAAAGGCGACCGCTTGTAGGATGGCCCGCCTCGGTCTCCTCGCGGGCGGGAACAAAAATACGACAATCGGAAACGCTAGATAGAAAAAGAACTCAGTGCTTATAGACCATGTATGGGCCATGCCAGCAAACAGCTGGATTGCATGCTGATCCCCGGCGCCAACAGGCAACCAAGACTGTGTTAGTGTGGCGAATAGGTAGAGGTTAGTCCCCTGCGCCTCCACGTTGGACCATGATTTGGTCGCGGCAACAATCAGGAAGAGGAAAAAGTATGCAGGGACTAGCCTAGCAATGCGTGCGACGGCAAAGTCGTGAAAAGCATTGGAAAACGTACGTTCAAGGAATAGCGTCGAGTAGTTCAGATAAATCACAAAACCGCTGAGAACGAAAAAGAGAGACATCCCGAATAGGGCAAACGGCACAACCAGATGCATGTAGAATAAATTGCCTTGGAAGACCATTGTTGGCGCGGCGTGCGCTAGCAGCACCGCCATAGCGGCCACGCATCGCGCTCCGGTCAAGGCGGGAATGTTCATCTCGTTTTTGTTCACGTACGATCGCTCCCTTCCGGTTCGTCTCGCATTCGCTCGTTACCTGGGACATTGGCGCCGAATTCCACTTCTCGCGTTCGTTGTCGGAAGCCGGCAGCGATATCCTTCGCACCGGCCGCTTCCTCTTCAGCCGCGATCTTGCGCAGTCGATCGGCCAGCCACTTACGCCTTTCTGCTGGAATGTTCATTGAGCCCCCCAACCTCTTTCATGCGCGCGCCGATAATGCCTGGAAGCGTGGCCTCGGAAAAGGACTGAGCACGATGGCATGCAGCGGGAACGGCGCAGGAAGAGAAATCGAACTCGTAGCTTCCTCGATCAGTCCGGCTTCGGCGGGACCTCCCGCTCACAGTTGGTGTGTGTGCAACCTACTGGCACGGCCGCGGTTGTTCCTATGCGCCAGAGTGCGCCTTACGAGAGGTCCGAACAATGAGATTACTACCTTACGCCGCAGCACTAGTGCTGCTGGCAGCCACTGCGGCTTGCAACGATCATCACGGAGACCGCCCGGCCCCCACCCAAGGAGAGGGCACCGGTGCTTTCAGCAACGGACTGCGAACCAACCAGAGCCAGCCGACAAGCTGCTCGCCAGCGGATTCGACCTGCGGTACCGGCATCGGCAATCCTTCTGTGCAATCGCCGGTTCAGAAGCGCGAGCTAAACACCTCGCCTCAATAGGCGTGCATTTGCAACGCAGCCCTGTGTCGGCAGCGCGCTTTCTTCCCCGCCTGTCGGGACTAGTGTGAAGTTGAGGCAGCAACCTTCCCTGTAAAACTCGTGCCCCGCTCCGGCGGGGCTTTTCTTTCTTGGAGGGCGACCTGCCGCGAGCCCACGAGCCGGCGAGCGTTTGATGACATTCAGGAAGTCGAGGACATGATCGTCACTCAAGGAGGGGACGAACTCACCCTGTGACGCGACGCGGCACGTTCACTTGGCGACGGATAAGCAGTGGCATTGGCCGTGACAAGCTTAACTGGCTTCGGCGGGGCTTTTTCTATCGCGAGGCGGTTGTGAGCCGCGCGGGGGTCGCCTTACTGCTGACGCAAAAAAGAGCTGATATTCGGCGTTTAATGAAAGGGCCGAATGTCGAGAGCGGCATCGCATGATTACCCGGGTTTTCGTGCTGTTCGCATTGTTTCTGCTCGTCGGTTGTGCCGACGATCCGCAGAGCTGCAGCCGGGCTGGCGGCGTCTGGGACGACGTGAGTTGCTCGTTGCACTAGAGCGGACGATCGCAGAGGCAGGCGGTTCCTGCGTTCTCGGGCTCGCGGCGTGGCCGAACCGCCTCGATGCGCAGGATTTTTCAAAACAATGAACTCCGAAGCTGAGGCAGGCGCTTATCCCAGAGATCTCAATCGTCAGATCCATGGCCTGCGGGGTTTCTCGGCCTTGGCCGTGTTCGTCTTTCACGTCTACGGCATGGGAACGATATGGGGTTTCTGGCCGGCTCGCCTCAATCCGGCTGCGGGCCTCTTCATCGCGTGCCGGCACGGCGTTGAGATCTTTTTCGTCATTAGCGGTTATCTGATCACCGCCTCGCTGATCCGGCACCAGAGTGCAAAGAACTTCCTGATCGATCGATGTATCCGGATCTATCCGGTTTTTCTGACGATCCAGGCGCTTGTCTTCGTTTTCGGGCCGATCATCCGCTATAAGCTGGCTGGCGGGAATCACGCCCGCGCGGGCGGCGGAAACCTTTGTTTCGATGCGCTCTTCCTGCCAGGTGTGTTCGATCTTCCTTTGGCGCAACTCAACGCCTGGTCGCTTAGCTACGAAGCCGTTTTTTATCTTCTCAGCGTCGGCGTGTTTGTGGCGGCGCGGCTGGCGGGACGCCGCTTGGCTACGATCGGCCTCGTGCTCCTGCTCGTTCCGATCCTGTCGCTTTATCCTCGGGCCTCGTTTTTCCTTATCGGCGTAACGATTTTCTTCCTCGTCTCGCGCGGCTTGAGCCGAACCCCGCGTCTCTTGCAGATGGTTTCGCTGCCGGCGCTGGCGGTCACGCTTGCGCTGTTGGCCCTTTCCGAAGATTCTCCCGATCTGACCTTCGTCGCGCTCCTTCCAGCGTTCGCTTTCTTTTGGAGCATCGTGGAAGGAAAATGTCCGCTATCCGCTGCGCTGCGATGGCGCGGACTGCAATATCTCGGGACGATTAGCTACAGCTTCTATCTCTGGTCGCCGGTCGTGACCTACCCAATGAAATTAGCGATCCAGCGGTTTCTGGTCGGGCGGATCGACAATCTGGCGATCACCGTTCTATTCGCGCTGTTCGGATTTGCGCTGTCGGCGCCGGTCGCGCATCTCAGCTACCGTTATCTCGAGGGCGGGGCGGGGAAGCTCCTGCACCGTTGGGGTCAAAACCCGATCTAGGTCCCGTCGACAAAGGGTATCCCAGAGGGCCGCCGCGACAGAAGCAACGCGTCGCGGACCTCTGGGAACGGCGTGTGCGACGCCCGGTCCAAAAGCTCATCGGCTTGATGGTAGTAGCTTGTCATGTAGAGCCGGGAGCACAAGGCGGGGGCTGCGATAGCAAACTATCCGACATAGTCACGATGACTGCGTTTATCACAGACGATCGCTATGATCGGCGGTTTCTCGAGCTTCGCAAAGAAATTCTTGGCGATAATTTTCCAGCAAGTGCGATGATCAATATACGGTCCTTAGCGCAACCGGACCTGCTCATCGAAATACAAAGCGTCGCCGTCATTGGTTGAGGGCGCAACGGCTCAAGAATAGGTTTCCCTAAGAAGCCGAGCGCCCGCGCCCCGGCTTCAGGTTTCGTGAGGCGTAATGATGTGAAACTCAGAGGGACACCAATCGCGTGATGGTTCAATCTTTAGCTCCGCCTCGGCGGAGCTTTTTTCGCGTGCCGCTCCTCCCAAAGTTTGTCGAGCTTTGCGCGTGGCGTGTTCGTGCCTCGCTAAGGCCTTCGTCACCCTGCGGGAGTGGCTGATGAAAGACGTGTTCGACAAATAGCTCGTATCGTCTAGAAGAGGCTATCATTCAGCCGCTTCTGCAAGGGCGCGTCCGCGCTCGCGCAGCAGCCAGTAACTGAGCGCCGCGGCGATCGCGGCGATGACAGCGCCGACGAGGAAGGCGGCATGATAGCCCGCGGTCAGCGCGACGCGGTGATTGCCGCCGGCGGCGATGATCTGCTCGACCCGCGCATCGGCGAGGCTCGCTAGGATGGCGAGACCGAGCGCGCCGCCCATCATGAAGGCGGTGTTGACGAGGCCCGAGGCGAGGCCTGACTTCGCTGGCGCTGACATCGCTCATCGCCGCGAGCAGCACCGGGTTGAAAGCGATGCCGCCGCCGATACCGAGAAGGGTCATAGCTGGCAGCACGTCGATCCAGAAATTCGCCTCGACAGGCGCGCGGGCAAACAGCGCGAGGCCTGCGGCGGCGAAGAGCAGCCCTACGCCGAGCGGACGCTTGATCCCGAAACGCAGGACGATCTTCGCCGAGAGGCCGAGCGAGAAGGCGCCCATGATGAGATTGGCAGGGAGGAAGGCGAGCCCGACCTGGAACGGGGTGTAGTTGAGCACGAGCTGCATATAAAGGGCGGAGAGGAAGAACCAGGCGAAGAGCGCCGCCGCCCAGAGCACGCCGATGATGTTGGAGACCGTGAGATTGCGCAGCGCGAAGAGACGCAGCGGCATCAGCGGCGCCGCGACGCGTGTCTCGATCGCGAGGAAGACCGCGCCGAGAGCGCCGGCGGCAACGAGCAGACCCAGCGTTTGCGTCGATGCCCAGCCTGCTTCGTTGCCGTTGACGATCGCATAAACCGCGAGCATCAGCGCCAAGGTCACCGTGACCGCGCCGGCGACATCGAGATGCCGTGATGCGGCGTGGCCTTCCGCCGACGGCAGACGCGCGAGCGACAGCGCACACACGGCGATGCCGATCGGCACGTTGACGAGGAAGATCCAGTGCCAGCTCCAGAGATCGGTGAGGATGCCGCCAAGCAGAACGCCGACGCTGCCACCGCCCGCCGCGACGAAGCCGAAGACGCCCATCGCCTTCGCGCGTTCCGTCGGGTCGGTGAAGAGTGTCATCATCAGCGATAGGGCGACGGCGGATACGACAGCGCCAGCGAAGCCTTGAAGCGCGCGCGCCGCGACGAGCAAGCCCTGTCCGTTGGCAAGACCGCAGAGCAGCGAGGCGAGGGTGAAGAGCGCGGTTCCGATAACGAACAGCCGGCGATGGCCATAGAGATCGCCCAACCGCCCGCCGAGAAGAAGAAAACCGCCGAAGGTGAGGAGATAGGCGTTCACAACCCAGGCGAGCGACGCTTCGCTAAAACCGAGATCGGCGCGAATCGACGGCAGGGCAACATTCACGATTGTCGTATCGAGCACGATCATAAGATCGCCCAGGCATAGGATAAACAAAGCGAGCCAGCGGCCGCTGCGACGAGGATTGTTGAGCATCGGCGTAACTTATTCATTCCGCCGCCATCGAGCTAGCGCAAACGAGAAACGTTCGCGAAATCGTATAGCGCGTTTTGTCGATCTACTTCTGCATACGGCCATTCACATTTTCGCAAAACGCCTTTTTTCCTGCCTTCGCGGGCGCCTTCGGGTGCCTTTTTATTTCCACATTTTCAACCACAGAGGAACCAGCCCACATGGAAGTTTTTTTGCCGCTCGAGAAATTCGATTCCGAGCAGCGCCTGGTCTATGGCTATGCCTCGACCGAGGCGCGCGACAGCCAGGGCGAGATTGTGACGCGCGCCGCGATCGAAGCGCGCTGCCCGCTTATGCTGCCCGCTTATATGGAATACGCGAATATCCGCGAGATGCATCAACTCTCGGCGGTCGGCGTGGTGAAGAGCGCCGGTCTCGATGAAAGGGCCTGCTGCTCGAAGCCAAGGTGGTCGACGATGCCGCCTGGGAGAAGGTGAGGGAGGGCGTCTATAAGGTGCTCTCGATCGGCGGCCGCGTCACCAAGCGCGACACGGTCAAAAATCGATCATCACTTGCGCCGATCTGACCGAGACCAGTCTCGTTGATCTTCCTGCCAATCCCGAACGATGATCACGGCCTATAACACGAGGGCGCGGCAAATGTCGCGCATCTCTTGCGTGCGGGTGATCGACGCTCGAAATAGATGACATAGCTCCTAATAAACGTCAATTCCGGCTGGAGCCGAAGGAAGATGCGGAGCTACAACGACAGACAATCATGGTCGTTCGGCAGCTTCTCTGAATGCGCCAGCTTGTCGTAAATCAGTGTCACCGCGATAACGTACTCTCGTTGGCTCACTGCTTCGGCGGCCTCCTTTTCCAGGTCGAAGCGTCGGCCGACTTGATTTCCTGAATGAGCCTCCACCGGCAGCTCCGCTCGTCGCGGTACGTAATGTCGCTCGCGACAACCATGGCCGTCGATCTGGATCACCGGCGATGAGGCATTTGCGACCTGGGCCGGTGCCGAATTCGGTGTAGCGAATGTCGCGGAGTCGAAGGTTGAATATGCGGCGGGAGCTGTGAGGCTAGAAGAGGCAGCAAGAATGATGCGGTGCAAGGTTATCCTTTTGTCGAGCCGACATGTTCGAGATGATCGTATCGTTTTGCTGTCGAGAATGACTTTCGTGACATTGGTCACAACACATAATTCGCGGCGCGTGTCCTGCCCGACGCCTTCCATCTCTTGTGCAGGCACGTAATAGGCGCGGACGTCGTCGATCTGCATCTGACCTAGCGCGGCCACGTCCGACAGTAAGATTGGTGACCATAGACATCAGCATAGTCCGAGCCGGCGGGCGTCGACGTCTTATAGATAGGGCTGTTAAGTGCCGGCGTGGAGCTGGATGTAGGCCAAGTGACATTGAATATCGTACACGAAGCAGTGCTTTTCTTAAGTCGGTCGTCCTGAAACGGCGCACAACGCTTTTGCAAACGCGATCCTGGAGCGCGCTGGCCATTGCTCGTGACGCGGCGGGGATGCCAACGGTTTTTGACGCCTAGTCCCGGTGTCACGACTGCGCGATCTTCGCGGCAAGGGCGGTATGCCAGCTGTTCGTTGTCGCACAGCGGCTAAGTAGTCACCCCTACAAGCTCGTTACAAGTTTTATGGTTAATGTATAATTAAAGCACTACGTGCGAGAACCCGGGCATTCACGCGCACATTGGAATTGAAGGTCCGGGTCCCAGCATTTTAGGGGACGGGGGACTCCCTTTGTCATTAGGCAATTTAAAATCGAGGCGTCGCGTTCATCCATGTTGAGCGCCGATACGAAATCC
>CAVUFS010000010.1:0-172192 GCA_963740675.1 uncultured Alphaproteobacteria bacterium | reverse complement strand
CCCGACCATCGCGGCATCGATGCTGTGGCCGCTGGCGATCATGGCGCTGGGCTTCACCCTGCTCTTCGTCACGCTCTGGCTGATGCGCATCCGCAGCGCGCTCATGGCGGCAAAGCTGCGCGCCTTGCGGCTGCAACAGGCGGCATGAGATGGAGGCACTCGATCATTTCCTCGCGATGGGCGGCTATGCGCGTTTCGTTTGGCCAGCCTATGCGCTGGCGGTGATCGTATTGGGCGGTTTCGCGATCGAGACATTCGTCACCTATCGCAAGCGCCAGCGCGCGCTCGATGAAGCGGAGAAGCGCCGGCGATGACGCGCAAGCGCAAGCGGCTCTATGTCGTGCTCGGCGGTCTTGCTCTCCTGGGAGTCGCGACGGCGTTGGTGCTGTCCGCCTTTCAGGACAATCTCGTCTTCTTCTATGGGCCCTCCGACCTTACCGCCAAGCATGTGCCCGATGGCCGCGACATCCGCATTGGCGGCTTGGTCGAGAATGGCAGCGTGAAACGCGAGGCCGATGGCGTGACGCTCGACTTCAAGGTTACCGACGGCAACGCCGCCGTGCCCGTCACCTATAGAGGCGACGTGCCCGATCTTTTCCGCGAAGGCCAAGGCGTCGTCGTCGAAGGCAAGCTGCAGCAAGGCACGTTCCGCGCCTCGAGCGTGCTCGCCAAGCATGACGAGAATTACATGCCGCCCGAAGTGGTCGATGCGCTGAAGCGCAGCGGCCATTGGCAGGAAGGCGCGAAACCCGGCCCCACCTCGAACACAGCGACCGCCGCAACAGCCAACGCGAAGCAGCCATGATTATCGAGCCTCATGATTATTGAACTGGGCCATTTCGCGCTGATCCTCGCGCTCTGCCTCGCGGTGCTGCAATCGACGCTGCCGCTCTATGGCGCATCGCGCAATCACGCCGGGCTGATGGCCGTCGGGCAAAGCGCGGCGGTCGCGCAATTCCTGCTGATCGCGGCCAGCTTCGCCGTGCTGGTCAATGCTTACGTCACGTCGGATTTCTCGCTCGCGACGGTGGTCGACAACAGCCAGTCGACCAAGCCGCTGCTCTATAAGATCACCGGCGTTTGGGGCAATCACGAAGGCTCGATGGTGCTCTGGGTGCTGATCCTGTCGCTGTTCGGCGCGGCGGTCGCGCTCTTCGGCGATAATCTGCCGCCCGGTTTGCGCGCGCGCGCGCTCGCGGTGCAGGGCATGATCGGCGTCGGCTTCCTCACCTTCATCCTCTTCACGTCCAACCCGTTCCTGCGTGCGCATCCCGCGCCGCTCGATGGCAACGGCATGAATCCGGTGCTGCAGGATCCGGGCCTCGCCTTCCATCCGCCGTTTCTTTATCTCGGCTATGTCGGCTTCTCGGTCGCATTCTCTTTCGCCGTCGCGGCGCTGATCGAGGGCCGCGTCGATGCCGCCTGGGCGCGCTGGGTGCGACCGTGGAGCCTTGCGGCGTGGTGCGCGCTCACCATCGGCATCGCGATGGGAAGCTGGTGGGCTTATTACACGCTGGGCTGGGGCGGCTGGTGGTTCTGGGACCCGGTCGAGAACGCGTCCTTCATGCCGTGGCTGGTCGGCACCGCGCTGATCCACTCAGCGATCGTTGTCGAGAAGCGCGATGCGCTGAAAAGCTGGACCATCCTGCTCGCCATCGTGACCTTCTCGCTGTCGCTGGTCGGCACCTTCCTCGTGCGCTCGGGCGTGCTGACCTCGGTGCATGCTTTTGCCGTCGATCCGACGCGCGGCACCTACATCCTCATCCTGCTCGTCCTTGCCATCGGCGGCTCGCTGACGCTCTACGCGGTGCGTGCGCCATCGCTGCAAGGCGGCGGGCTCTTCGCGCCGGTCTCGCGCGAAGCCGCGCTGGTGCTCAACAATGTGCTGCTCGCGACAGCCGCCGCGACCGTGTTCCTCGGCACGCTTTATCCGCTCTTCCTCGACACGATCGGCGGGCCGAAGCTTTCGGTCGGCTTTCCCTTCTTCAATCGCACTTTCGTGCCGCTGATGATCCCAGCATTGCTGGCCGTCGCGGTCGGGCCGCTGCTCGCGTGGAAGCGCGGCGATCTGCGCGGCGCGTTCCAGCGGCTGTGGTTCGCTTTCGCCGCGGCGCTGCTGGTCGCGCTGATCGGTCTTTATCTCGCGGGCTTCAAGCCGATCCTCGCGTTGCTCGGCCTCGCCCTCGCGGCCTGGGTCGGCATCGGCGCGATCGTCGAGTGGGCCGAGCGCGTGAAGCTGTTCCGCGCCGCGCCTGGCGAGACCTGGCGCCGCGCGCGCTATTTGCCCCGCGCCTCTTATGCGATGACGATCGCGCATTTCGGGCTCGCGGTCAGCGTCGCCGGCATCGCCGCTTCGGCCTTCGAGGTCGAGCAGATCCAGATGCTGCATCCCGGCGACACGCTGCCCATCGCAGGCTATGTGCTGAAATTCGACGGTACGGAGAAAGTCCAGGGCCCGAACTTCACCGCCGACCGCGCCACCATCGAAGTACGACGCAACGGGACGATGGTGGAGGAGTTGCATCCGCAGCGGCGCTTCTTCCCGCTGCAGCAAATGACCACCAGCGTCACCGCGATCCGCAGCAATCTACTCGCCGATCTTTATGTCGCGCTGGGCGATCCCGACGACAGCAATGGCTCGACCGTCCGCGCCTATTGGAAGCCGCTGACGCCGTGGATCTGGATGGGTGCCGTGATCATGGCGTTTGGCGGCCTGCTCAGCCTCAGCGATCGGCGCTGGCGTGTCGGCGTCGCCTCGCGACGGCGCTTGCCCGCGGCACATCCCGCGCCGGGAGAATAGATTTTGCGGCGTTTGCTGTTTCTGCTGCCGGTCGCGCTGTTCGTCGCCGTCGCGGTTTATTTTCTCCTCGCGCTCAACCCCAATCGCGATCCTCAGCTTCTGCCGTCCGCGCTGATCGACAAGCCGGCGCCGGCGTTTCAACTCGCCGGCCTCGATGGCGGACAAGGCATTGCGCTGACCGCGCTCAAGGGCCAGGTCATCGTCGTCAATTTCTTCGCGTCGTGGTGCGAACCCTGCCGCGACGAGCATCCGCTGCTGATGGGTCTGGAAAAGCAGATCGGCGTGCCGGTCTATGGCATCGCCTACAAGGACAAGCTGCCCGACACCGAGCGCTTCCTGAAGCAGCTCGGCGACCCCTATCACGCGATCGGCGTCGATGAGAACGGCCGCACCGCGATCGATTTCGGTGTCTATGGCGTGCCCGAGACTTACGTCATCGACAAGGATGGCCGCATTCGCAAGCGCTTTGTCGGGCCGCTGAGCGAGCGCCAGGTCGTACAGGAGCTGTTGCCGCTGGTGCAACAGTTGCAGCATTCGTGAAAGCGATCCTCGCCCTGCTCGCGCTGTTGCTGCTTGCGCCGGCTGCATTTGCTGTCGAGCCGAGCGAGCGTTTGAGTGATCCCGCGCTCGAAGCACGGGCACGCGCGCTGAGCGAGGAGCTGCGCTGCCTCGTCTGTCAGAACGAGACGATCGATGAATCGAATGCGCCGCTGGCGCATGATCTGCGCGTGCTGCTGCGCGAGCGCATCGCCGCCGGCGATACAGACGCGCAGGCGGTGAAATTCCTGACCGACCGCTATGGCAATTTCGTGCTGCTGAAGCCACCGGTCGAGCCCGCGACGTATCTGCTCTGGTTCGGGCCGATCATCGTGCTGCTGCTCGCTGGCAGCGGCGCCTTGATCTATGTGCGCAAGCGCAAAGCGATGGCGCCCGTCGCGCCGCTGAGCGCCGCGGAAGAACAGCGCATCGAGCGGCTGCTCAAGGAAGAGAACTGATGCTGGCGCTGATACTCGCGTTGGTCGGCACCACGCTGATCGTGCTGGCATTGGTGCTGGGGCCGCTGCTCAAGCCGGCGCGCGCGCCGGCGACGCGCGAGGCTTTCGACCGCGCCGTTTATCGCGACCAATTGAAAGAGCTCGAGCGTGAAGTCGCGCGCGGCGCGGTGGCCGAGAGCGAAGCCGCGACGGCGCGGCTCGAATTGCAGCGCCGCTTGCTCGCCGCCGATAGCGACGACAAAGCCGCGAGCACCGGCACACGCAAGCCGCTGCTGGCTGGCGCTCTCGCGCTGGCGATCATGCTGATCGCGGGCGGGCTTTATTGGCGGCTCGGCTCGCCGGGCGTGCCCGACGATCCTTACGCCGATCGACAGACCGAGCGCGATCAGGTGGCGCAGCAACAAGCGCAGCTCAATCAAATCCGCGGCATGGTCGCGAAGCTCGCCGACGATATGAAGCAGCATCCCGACGATCTCGACGGCTGGCTGCGCCTCGGCCGCTCTTATGCCGTGCTGGGCCAGCCGGACGATGCCGCCGCGGCTTTCGCGCAGGCCGAGAAGCTGAAGCCGAACGATCCCGCCGTGCTGATGGCCGAGGCGCAAGCGCTGATGGCAGGCCGGCCCTTATCCGAACAGATCACGCCGCAAGTCATCGCGCTGCTCGAGCGTATCCAGACGATCGACCCCGATGAACCCGCGGTGCTGTGGTATCTCGGCCTTCACGCCGCGCAACAAGGCGATTTCAAAACCGCGCGCGCCGATTGGGAGAAGGTGAAAGAGAAGATGCCGCCGGGCAGCGACGAAGCCCGCACCGTCGCCACCGCGCTCGACGCGATCAAGGATCGGTAAGCTGATTCTCTAATTCGTCATGCCCGCGAAAGCGGGCATCCATTTATCGGCATCGCGTTCGCTGAAGAATGGATCCCGGATCGCGCGGCTACGCCGCTTGTCCGGGATGACGCACCCTTCGGGCGCGTCAATTCCCGCTGTTGATCGTCGCTTCGCTCTTGGCGCGGACCTCGTCGAGGGTCACGCCGGGGGCGAGCTCGATCAGCTTCACGCCGCCATTGCCTTGGCGGTCGATCTCGAACACGCCGAGATCGGTGATCAGCATGTCGACGACGCGCGAGCCGGTGAGCGGCAAGGTGCAATGCTTGAGCAATTTCGGTCCGTCTTTCGCCGAATGCTCCATCACCACGACGACTTTCTTGACGCCGGCGACGAGATCCATCGCGCCGCCCATGCCTTTGACGACCTTGCCCGGGATCATCCAATTGGCGAGGTCGCCGTTCTCGGCCACCTGCATCGCGCCGAGGATGGCGATGTTGATGTGGCCGCCGCGGATCATCGCGAAGCTATCGGCGCTGGAGAAGAAGCTCGTCGTCGGCAACTCGGTGACGGTCTGCTTGCCGGCATTGATGAGATCGGCGTCTTCCTCGCCCTCATACGGGAACGGGCCGAAGCCGAGCATGCCGTTCTCGCTCTGCAACTGCACCGAGATGCCGGGCGGAATGTAATTCGACACCAGCGTCGGAATGCCGATGCCGAGATTGACGTAGAAACCGTCGCGCAGCTCTTTCGCCGCACGTTCCGCCATCTGATCGCGTGTCCAAGGCATGGTCGTCTCCTCGATCTCAGTCGCTTAGCGCGAATAGCTCAACCCCGTCACTCCCGCGAAAGCGGGAGTCCAGGAAGACTGGATGCCCGCTTTCGCGGGCATGACGACAGAAAAATTCACGACCTAGCTTCTCTTCCGTACCGTGCGCACTTCGATGCGCTTCACCGGATCCTTGATGTGCACGATGCGCTGGACGTAGATGCCCGGCGTCATGATCTGATCGGGATCGATCGCGCCCGGCTGCACGAGATGCTCGACCTCGGCGATGGTGATCTTGCCCGCGGTCGCCATCACCGGATTGAAGTTCCGCGCCGTCTTGCGATAGACGAGATTGCCTTCGGTATCGCCTTTCCAGGCATGGACGATGGCGATATCGCCGACGATGCCGCGCTCCATCACGTAATGCTCGCCGTCGAAATCCTTGGTCTCCTTGCCCTCGGCGATCACCGTGCCATAGCCGGTCTTGGTGTAGAAGGCGGGAATGCCGGCGCCGCCGGCGCGGATGCGCTCGGCCAAGGTGCCTTGCGGATTGAATTCGAGCTCGAGCTCGCCTTTCAGGAATTGCTCGGCGAAGAGCTTGTTCTCGCCGACATAGGACGAGACCATCTTCTTGATCTGCCGCGTTTCGAGCAGCAGGCCGAGCGCGGCGCCGTCGACACCGGCATTGTTCGAGACCACGGTCAGATTTTTGGTCCCGGCTTTCTTGATCGCGTCGATCAGCGCATCGGGTGTGCCGCAGAGGCCGAAGCCGCCGGACAGGATCATCATGCCGTCGCGCAAGACGCCTTCGAGCGCCGCTTCGGCTGTGGGATAAACTTTATTCGCCATCGGGGCTCTTACGCCTCCCCATTTCCGGTGGGCGAGACAAATAACACGCCGAAAGCCGCGATGCTATGGGCGCTTAACCGGAGCCGCGATCGTCCCTGCCCTCGATCGTCCCTACCCACGATCGCGCTGCGGCGCGATCTCGTCGATCGCATGGGCAAGCTTGATATCGCGCTCGCTCAAACCCTCGACGTCATGCGTCGCGAGCACGATTTCCACCCGGTTATAGACATTGAACCACTCGGGGTGATGATCCATCTTCTCAGCGAGAAGCGCGACACGCGACATAAAGGCCCAGGCTTCGCTGAAGGTACCGAAATGATAGGTTTTTCGGATTGCATCGCGGTCCTCGACCTCGGCCCATCCGCGGAGTTCAGCCACCGCTTCCTTGCGCTTTGCGCCGATCAGACGTTCGACCATTTGCCGCCTCCATTGCTCCAACGAAGTAGATTGGGATGAGCCAGCTTCCGCCTTCCGCCGCTGATATCGAGACGCTGGCGCAGCAGGCGCTCGCCACTATACCAGAGGAATTGCGGCGGCAGGTGGGTGCCGTGGTCATCCGGATCGAGGAATTTCCTGACGAGGAGACCGAGGAGGAGATGGAGCTCGATAGCCCCTTCGATCTCCTCGGCCTCTATCGCGGCGTCTCGCTGCCGCATCAAAGCATGATGGCGACGCGTAGCGATGTCGACATGATCTTCCTCTATCGTCGGCCGCTGCTCGATTATTGGTGCGAGACCGGCGAAGACCTCGCTGCGGTGGTGCGCCATGTGCTGATTCACGAGATCGGCCACCATTTCGGCTTCTCGGACGACGACATGGAGCGGATCGAGAACACGTAGGGCGTTACAGTCCTGCCGAGCGCCCTTCGACTACGCTTCGCTCCGCTCAGGGTGAGGAGATAGCTGTAATGGCATTTTCCAATTCGTAAATGCCGCACCCTTTAACCTCACCCTGAGCGGAGCGCAAAGCGCGCAGTCGAAGGGCCCACGGCCACTAAAGCAGCTTCTTCACGCGCTTCCGCAGCGCCGGCAGTACATCTGCCTCGAACCATGGGTTCTTGCGCTCGAACAGCACGGTCCGCCAGGACGGATGCGGCAGCGGGAAATAGCGCGGCAAATAATCGCGCCACGCCGCGACCGTGTCGGTCATACGCCGCTTCGCATGTTCGGCGAGATAGCGATCGATCGCATAAGAGCCGACGAGCAGGATGAGCTCGATATTCGGCAACACGCCGAGCACGCGTTCATGCCAGAGCGGCGCGCATTCCGGCCGCGGCGGCAGATCGCCGCCACGCTCATAGCGGCCGGGATAACAGAGCCCCATCGGCAGGATCGCGATACGACGCTCGTCGTAGAAAGTCTCGCGATCGACAGCGAGCCAATCGCGTAGCCGGTCGCCGCTGCGGTCGTTGAAGCTCAAGCCCGTCTCATGGACCTTCGTGCCCGGCGCCTGGCTGATGATCATCAGCCGTGCCGAGCGATTGCCGCGCAGCACCGGCCGCGGCCCCAATGGCAAATCCGCGCAGACCCTGCAGGCACGGATCTCCGCATAGAGCGCTTCGAGCTTTGTTTGGGCCATGGATCGGCCTTTTAGAGAACCCGTCATCCTCGCGAAAGCTGGATTTCCGCATGCGCGGGAATGACGCTGAGAGATCGACCAAAGTGGGCGAATGTGCGGGTTGCTTGCGCGGCGTCACCGCTTATGATGCGCCCCACACAAGAAGCCTCCGGGGCGTCCGATGAAGAAGATCGACATCTTCCCGCACATCTTCCCCTCGAGCTATTTCGACAAGATGGTCGAGATCATCCCGAACCCAGCCGCAATCCGGCGCTGGACCAATATCCCGGTGCTGTACGAGCTGCAGCGGCGCCTCGACATGATGGACGAGTTCGGCCCGGACTATCAGCAAATTCTGACCCTTTCGATGCCGGCGGTCGAATATGTCGCCCCGGCGACGCAATCGCCCGACCTCGCCAAGCTCGCCAATGACGGGATGGCCGAGATCGTCGCCAAGCATCCGAACCGCTTCCCCGCCTTCGCGGCTTCGGTGCCGATGAACAACATGAAGGCGACGCTCGACGAGATCACCCGCGCGGTCGAGAAGCTGGGCGCCAAGGGCATCCAGATCTTCACCAACGTCAACGGCCGCCCGCTCGACGATCCGGAATTCGTGCCGCTCTTCGAGAAGATCGCGCATTACGACCTGCCGATTTGGATGCATCCGACGCGGCCGCAGAAATTCGCCGACTATCCCGGCGAGAACGGCTCGAAATTCGACATCTGGTGGGTCTTCGGCTGGCCCTATGAGACGAGCGCCGCGATGGCGCGCATGGTCTTCGCCGGCTATTTCGACAAATGGCCGAACCTCAAGATCATCACCCATCACCTGGGCGCGATGGTGCCGTTTCTCGAAGCGCGCGTCGGCCTCGGCCTCGACCAGCTCGGCTCGCGCGAAGGCGCCGAGGAGAGCTACTCCAAGATCATCGAGGCGATGAAGAAGAAGGGCAAACGCCCGGTCGATTATTTCCGCATGTTCTATGCCGACACCGCGATCAACGGCTCGGCCTCGGGCACGCGTTGCGGTCTCGACTTCTTCGGCACCGACCACGTGCTGTTCGGCACTGATTGCCCGTTCGATCCGGAAGGCGGGCCGATGTTCATCCGCGACATCATCAAGATGCTGGATAAGCTCGGCCTGTCCGATAAGGATCTCGAGAAGGTCTACGAGCTCAACGCCAAGCGGATGTTGAAGCTGTCGTAAGCCGAAAAAAAGCAGGGTGCGCGATGCCGTTCTTCAAGCGATCTGACTGTCGATCTGGCCGTCAGGGGGCCACCGCCGCGACCGCGGCAGCGGCCCTCGCGCTCGCCCTGCTGCACGCCGGTGCCACACACGCGCAGAATTACTACGGCACCGATCAGCGCTATTGCGACCACAGCGCGCTTTCGCAGATATTGAGTCCCACTGCTGGCAATATCATCGGCAGCGCCGGCGGCGCCGCGGTTGGCGGCCTCGTCGGCAGCCAGATCGGCAAGAGCAGCGGCAACACTGCCGCGACGGTGATCGGTGTGCTCGGCGGCGCGCTCGCCGGCGGCTATGTCGGCCGCTCGATGGACCCGGCGGATAAGGGCTGCGTGACGCAATCGCTCGACCACGCACCGGCCAATCAGCCGGTCGCGTGGCAAAATCCGAATAGCGGCTCGAGCTATTGGGTGACGCCGACACGCGATCTGCGTGGTCCCCACAACGAGCCCTGCCGCGAATATGTTACCGACGCGGTGATCAGCGGGCAGCGCCAGCAAACCAAGCACCTCGCTTGCGAGCGGGCTGACGGCAGTTGGGTGCCCGTGGCGGCGAACCAAGTTCGCGTCGTGGCGCCTGCGCCAGCACGCGCGCCACAAGCGCAAGCGCCGCAGGCGGTATCGAGCGACATGGTGTTCAAGGTGCAGCAGCGGCTACGCGATCTCGGCTTCTATGTCCGCGACAATATCGACGGGCAATGGGGGCCGCGCACCGCGACGGCGCTGAGCAATTTCCAGCGCGCCCGCGGCCTCGAGGCGACGGGCCAGCTCGATTCCCGCACCATGGCGGCGTTGAACCTGCACTAGTCAATGTTTTTGGGTTGAGATGCTCACGCGTCGTTGTTTCGTCGGCTCCACGCTGATTGCTTGCACCACGCTTGCCGGGCGCAACGCCGCTCATGCGGCAACGCATCCTGCCGACGACCTGACCACTCGATTCACCGCAATCGAAAAAGAAACCGGCGGCCGGCTGGGCATTGGGGGACTCGATACAGGAACCGGGCTTCGATTCGGTCACCGTGCACAAGAGCGCTTCGCAATGTGCAGCACCTTCAAGCTGCTGGCGGCGAGCGCGTTGCTCGCGCGCGTCGACCATGGGAAAGCCGACCTAAACCGGCGCATTCGCTTCGCGGCCAGCGATGTCATCGACAATTCGCCGATCACCAAGGACCATTCCGGCGGCAACGGCATGACTTTGGCCGAGCTTTGCGCCGCGGCGCTCGACTACAGCGACAACACCGCCGCCAATCTGATTCTCGCGACGCTCGGCGGCCCGCACGCGGTGACCGCTTATGCGCGCACCATTGGCGATCGCGTAACGCGGCTCGACCGCACCGAGCCGACCCTCAACGAAGCGACACCCGGCGATCCGCGCGACACGACGACGCCAGCAGCGATGGCCGCCAATCTCCGCACACTCCTGCTCGGCAAAGCGCTCTCGCCGGCTTCGCGCGACCAACTCACACGCTGGATCATCGGCAACAAGACCGGCGATGCGCGGCTGCGCGCCGGCTATCCGCGTGACTGGCGTATCGGCGACAAGACCGGCTCTGGCGATCATGGCACGGCGAACGACATCGCCATCGCCTGGCCGCCAGGACGCAAACCAATTATCGTCGCGGTCTATCTCACGGAGAGCACGATTTCGCCCGATGAACAAAATGCGGCAATCGCCAACGTCGCCCGAGCCGTGACGGCCGTCCTAGTCTGAACTAGCGCAAAGCGGCGGCGATGTTGCCGCCATCGACGGTCGTGACATCGGCTGTGGTCTTGAGCGACAGCGCCTGGTGCAGAAAAGCCTGCGCGACATCTTCGGCCGTGACTTCGCGGCCGAGAAGATTGCCGGAGAGATAGTCCTTTTCGCTGAGGCCGCGGGCCTTGGAGCGCTCGGCGATCATCTCGGGCGTTAGCAAGCCGCTGCGAATTCGGTCGGCGTTGACCGCATTGGCACGGATGCCCTCCTTGCCATAATCGAGCGCGTATTGCCGCGACAGGAAGAGCGTCGCCGCTTTCGGTAAGCCGTAGGGCCCAAAATCGGGGCCAGGATTGATCGCCTGTTTCGAGACGTTGAAGAGCAGGCAACCACCTGTTCCTTGCGCCAGCATGATCTTCACCGCGGCCTGGGCGACGCGCTGATGCGACCAAAAATTGAGCTCGAAGCTTTGCGCAGCACAGCTTCCTCGACCGCGCCGATCTTGCCCTGCCACGCCGCGCCGGCGTTGGAGATGACGATATCGAGCCCGCCGAATTGGGCCGCGACTTTCTCGAAGGCATCGCGTACCGACGCTTCATCGGTGACATCGCAAGCAATGCCAAGCGCTGCGCCGCCAAGTTTTTTCGCGACGGCTTGCGCGCCGGAAGCATCGCGATCGAGCACCGCGATCTCGGCGCCGTTGTCTTTAAAGAGCTTGGCGCAAGCGGCACCGATCGCGCCGGCGCCGCCGGTGATCGCCGCGATCTGACCCGCGAGCGGCTTCTCGGCAACGCTGCCGAGCTTCGCCTGCTCGAGCGACCAATATTCCATGTCGAAGAGATCGCTTTCGGGCAACGCTTCGAAGTGCCCGATGGTTTCGGCATCGGTAATCGTCAGCACCGTGTTCTCGGCAATGTCGGCGGCGATCGCCGCGTCCTTCTTGCTGCGCCCCATACCGAAAAGCCCGATACCCGGCACCAGCGCGACACGCGGCAGCGGATCGAGCTCGCGCTTCGATGGCTCTCGGCCCTCATTGTTGCGCTTGAAATAAACGTGATAGGCGGCGACAAAATCCGCCGTCGCCTGGCGCACTGCCGCGCGGAAGCCGACGAGATCGCTCGCATCGGGTGCCGGCACGACCAGCGGGATGTTCTTGGTGCGGATCGTGTGGTCGGGCGTGACCACACCCTGTTGCGAATAGCGCTTCACCTCAGCGCCATTCACATAAGCCATGATCGGTGCGTTGCTGCGGAAATCCAGCACCAGCCGGCGCCACGCGCCTTCGTTCTTCGGATCGCGCTCGGAACAGGCGCCGCGCAGGATCGGCGCCACCGATGCGACACTCGCCAGCATCTTCGGCAGCTTCGCGGCGGCAAAGACGCTTTTGCGATTCTTGGCGAGCCGTTCTTCGGCGCGCGTCACCATCGCGATCATGCGCTCATAGGATTCGCGCGCCTCATCGCCGAAGGTGAAGATGCCGTGCTTTTCCAGCACCAGCCCTTCGAC
This sequence comes from uncultured Alphaproteobacteria bacterium, assembly GCA_963740675.1. Taxonomy (GTDB): domain Bacteria; phylum Pseudomonadota; class Alphaproteobacteria; order ATCC43930; family CGMCC-115725; genus CAIKMD01. The sequence goes on along the minus strand of CAVUFS010000010.1, from coordinate 159,954 downwards.
CGCGTGATCGGCCTCGAACACTTCGGCGGCTTTCTGGGCGAGCGCGAAGCCCGGCATGATGTAGGGCACATAGCCCATACGCTTGCCGTAGATCTCGGCGCAAAGCTCGGCCGCATTCGGCTGATCGGCAAGGCTCAGCACCGCCGTCGAATGCGTATGATCGACATATTTCAGCGGGAGGAACGCATGCAGCAACGTCTCGACCGACGGATTAGGCGCGCCGGGATCGAGCAGATTGGCGCGCTGATAGCGCACCATGTCTTCATCCGAGAGCTTGTCGCGTTCGCGCAGTTTGAGGAGCGGCTTCATTCGCACCGCCGGCAGGCCGGCGGGCTCGATATCGCCCATATCCCAGCCCGAGCCTTTGACGCAAAGCACCTCGACCTCGTCGCCGGCAAGATCGGTCGCCTTGGTCTTCACCGACGTATTGCCGCCGCCATGCAGCACGAGCAGCGGGTCCTGGCCGAGAAGCCGCGATGTATAAACGCGCAGCGCGAGATCGCGGCCGATGCCCTGCTGGGCATAGCGCCGCACCATCCCTTCCGCGTCGTCGTCGCTCCAGCGCGATTTCATGCGCACATCATAGCGGATACCAAGGGCGAATTGATTAGCCCCTTTTTAAATCCACCTACTCTTATCGCCTTTGCCGGACTTGTTCCGGCAATCCATGGACCCGCGGAACAAGTCCGCGGGACGCGAAATAGGGGGCGGGCTTTGGGGTGCGCCGCTAAACGGCAAAGGAGAAAAGCGAAGCGCTATCGCTTCATCACCGCGCCGTCTCACAAATAGTCGAGGCCGATATCGAGCTGTTGGACGCTGTGGGTCAGCCAGCCGAGCGAGAGGAGGTCGACGCCGGCCTTTGCAATCGCCGGCGCGGTGGTCGGCGTGATGCCGCCCGAGGCTTCGGTGACGGCGCGGCCTTTCACGACGCCAACGGCCTCGCGCATCTGATCGACATTCATGTTGTCGAGGAGGATCGCATCGGCGCCGACCGCGAGCGCCTCTTCGAGCTGGGCGAGCGTGTCGACTTCGAGCTCGATCTTGACGAGGTGGCCGATCGCGGCGCGGGCGCGCTCCACCGCCGGCTTGATGCCGCCGGCCGCAGCGATGTGATTGTCCTTGATCAGCACCGCGTCATCGAGGCCGAAGCGGTGATTGAAGCCGCCGCCGACGCGGATCGCGTATTTCTGGAGATTGCGCAGGCCGGGGATCGTCTTGCGCGTGCAGATCACGCGCGCCTTGGTGCCCGCAACCGCATCGACCACGCCGCGCGTCGCCGACGCAACGCCGGAGAGATGGCAGAGGAAATTCAGCGCCACGCGTTCGGCGGTGAGGATGCCGCGCACCGGTCCGGCGATCGTCGCGATCGTATCGCCCTTGGCGAGGCGGCTGCCATCGGGCTTTTCGATCTGCGCCTTGATCGACGGATCGATCAGCGAGAACGCGAGCAACGCGACATCGAGCCCGGCGACGACGCCGGCTTTGCGCGCGACCAGCGCTACCTTTGCCGTCTCGGTCGGCGGGATGATCGCGTCGGTGGTGATGTCGCCGGCGCGGCCGAGATCTTCGAGCAGCGCCGCCCGCACCTGGTCTTCGATCATCAAGCGCGGCAGCGGCGATACCGTCATGATGGCGGCCTCAGCGGATCGCGAGCATGCGCTCGACCGCGAGCCGCGCGCGGGCGGCGAGCGCCGGATCGATCGTCACCTCATGCTGCATCGTCTCAAGCGCCTGGCGGATCTTCGGCAGGGTGATACGCTTCATATGCGGGCAGAGATTGCACGGCCGCACGAATTCGGTGGTCGGATGCTGAAGCGCGACGTTGTCGCTCATCGAGCATTCGGTCATCAGCACCACGCGGCGCGGGTGGCGCTCGGCGACATAATCGCTCATCGCCGCGGTCGAGCCGGCGAAATCCGCCTCGGCCACGACATCGGGCGGACATTCGGGATGCGCCAGCACAACAATGCCCGGATGGCTCGCGCGCAACTCGCGGATTTCAGCCGCGGTGAAGCGCTCATGCACCTCGCAATGGCCTTTCCAGGCGATGATCTTGACCTTCGTCTCCTTGGCGACGTTCTGCGCCAGGTATTCGTCGGGCAGCATGATCACTTCGGGCACGCCGAGGGACTCGACGACCTTCTTCGCATTGCCCGAGGTGCAGCAGATATCACTCTCGGCCTTCACCGCCGCCGAGGTGTTCACATAGGTGATCACCGGCCGGCCGGGATAACGCTGGCGCATTAGCCGCACGTCCTCGGCCGTGATCGATTCGGCCAGCGAGCAGCCGGCGCGCATATCGGGGATCAGCACCGTCTTATCGGGATTAAGCAGCTTCGCCGTCTCGGCCATGAAATGGACGCCGGCGAGCACGATGACCGAGGCTTCCGTCTTCTGCGCCTCGCGCGCGAGGGCGAGGCTGTCGCCGGTGATGTCGGCAACGCAGTGGAAAATCTCCGGCGTCTGGTAGTTATGCGCCAACAGGACGGCGTTGCGCTGACGCTTCAGCGCCAGGATCGCATCGATGTCCTCGGCAAAGACGCCCCATTCCATCGGCGGAATGAAGGTTTTGACGCGGTCATAGAGCAGCGCAGTATCGGGCACGGCAGTTTCCCCTAGATGCCTTATGCTCATTATGAGCAATTTCGTTAAAGATATACTATCGCTGAGCATAAGATCAAGGGGTACGAGTTGCGGAGCCCAGCGCCCCGTGCAAGGGAGTTCAGCGCCCCGGGAAACCCTCGCCGCGGCCCTAAAGGGCGGAAACCCTTGCGGCCAGCCCCGTCATCGGTTTGAGTGGGATAACGTTTTTTTGTGGGGAGGGTCGGTCGATGGCGGTGAGTTTGGATCCGGTGACGCTCGAGGTCATCCGCAACGCGTTGCCGGCGATCTCGAACGAGATGGCCGCCGATCTACAGCGCACCTCCTACAACATGATGATCTACGAGGTGCGCGATTTCTGTACCGCCCTCGTCAACGCCGATGGCGAGCTGCTCTGCCAGAATGTGGGCGGCGTTTCGCATTTTGTCGCCGATCTCGGCATCATCATCACCGACGGCGTGAAGAAATACAGCCGCGAAGGCTTCGCGCCGGGCGACGTGATCATCATGAATCACCAGGCCGTCGCCGGGCAGCACCTCAACAACATCGTCATCTACATGCCCTATTTCTACGAGGGCGAGTTGCAGCTCTTCTCGATGGTGCGCGCGCATTGGATCGACATCGGCGGCACGAGCACCGGTTTCGGCGCGGGCGCCGATTGTCCCGATCCCTGGCAGGAAGGGCTGCAGCTCAATCAGTTGAAGCTCTATCGCGGCGATGTGCTTGACGAGACGCTCCATACGGTGATCCGCGACAATATCCGCTTCCCGGAAAGCTCGATGGGCGATCTGCGCTCACAGATCGCGGCTTGCCGGCTGGCGCTGCGTCGCGTCGACGAACTTTTCCAGCGCTACGGCAAGGACACCATGCAGGGCGCCGTCGCGCGCATCTTCGACGAGACCGAAGCGAAATGCCGCGCGGTTGTTTCTCAGATTAAAGACGGGGTTTACGAAGCCTCGGCCTTCCTCGACGACACGACGCCAGCCGGCATTCAGCGCGTCGACATCCACGCCAAGGTCACGGTCGAGCGCGGCAGCATGATCATCGATCTGTCCGGCTGTGCGAAAGAGCGGCAGCGCGGACTCAACTCTCGCACGCTCGCCGGCGCGCGCATCGCTTACAAAGCGCTGACCCAACCGTTGGCGCCCGTGAATGAAGGCTCGTTCCGCGCGCTCGATATCGTGCTGCCGGAAGGCACAATCATGATGGCACGCTACCCGGCGCCAATGACTGGCTGGAGCCGTATCCTGCCGACCGTTGTCGATGTGATCGTGCGCTCGCTCGCGCCGGCGATGCCCGACCGGGTGCCGGCGGCGCATCACGGCGTGATGGGCGGCGGCTCGATCATCTTCGCCGGCGTCGATCCCAAGACCAACCGCCGCTTTGTCACGCAATCGATCGAAGGCGCCGGCTGGGGCGGCCGCCCGACCGAGGATGGCGAGAACGGCAGCGTCTCGATCTGCCAGGGCGACGTGCGCAACGGCTCGATCGAGGGCATGGAATTGAAAGTGCCGATCCTCATCGAGAATCGCGGCTTCCGGCCGGATAGCGGCGGTCCGGGCAAATACCGCGGCGGCGTCGGCTTGCTCGTCCGCTCGCGCAGCCTGATCGACGGCCGCTGGAATCTGCAACAATCCGACCGCCGCAACTGCCCGCCCTGGGGCCTTTGGGGCGGCATGAACGGCACGTATTCCGAATGCTTCGTGCAGAAGCCGGGCGACAACGACTTGAAGCCGACCTATGGCTTCCGCACGCCGTTGCCGGCCGAGAGCGTCGTCTTCACGCGCACCGGCGGCGGCGGCGGTTGGGGCGATCCACTGGAGCGCGAGATTGCGCGCGTGCGCGATGACGTGCTGAACGAATTCGTCACCCGCGAAGCGGCGGCGAATTTCTACGGCGTCGTCGTCAACGACGATCTCTCGGTCGACGAAGCGGCGACGGCGGCACAACGCGCGAAGCTCAAAGCCACGCGCACCAGCGAAGCCGAAAGCGTTCCTGCGGAGTAGCTAGGCCGAGCGCACGACCGGCAGCCGAGCGCCGGAGATCGCGCGCTCGAGCAGCACCTCGCGGCGGAAGCGCATCAGCTTCGCCGGCCGGCCGCCGGTTTCCGTCGAGACCTTACCCGTCTCTTCGACGAGGCCTTGCTGCTCGACCAAGCGGCGGAAATTCTGTTTGTGCAGCCGCAAGCCCGCCAGCGCTTCGACCGCGCGCTGCAAATCGAGCAGCGTGAAGCTTTCGGGCATGAGTTCGAACACCACCGGGCGGTATTTGATCTTGGCACGCAGCCGCGCGATGCCGGTCGCGAGGATGCGGCGATGGTCATGCATCATCGGCTCGCCCGGCAGCGGATCGGGAATCGATTTGGCGCGGCCGGCTTCGGGCACGAGCTGCGCCTCGTAAAGCAGCTCGTAGCGCTGTAGCACCAGCTCTTCGTTCCAGCGCTTGTCCGAGAATGCGAACGCCGCGTCGACACGTTGCTGCCGCGTGCGGCGTTGCGCCGGATCGCTGGCTGCCGCCGCCCAGGCATCGAGGCGCTTTTCCACCGCCGGCATGAAACCGGGCGGGCCTTCGCGCCAATCCTCCCACGGCAGATAGCGATACCAGTTGCGCCAGCCGGGGTCCTGCTCGCCGGTCGCCTTGGCTTCGCGCGTCAGGCCGAGATAGGAGATCGCGATGACCCGCGCGCCATCAAGGGTCCGATCGCGGTCGGCAAAGGTGTAGAGCTGCTCGACATAATCGAGCGGATGATGGGTTTGCCGCTCGACCCAGGAGCGCAGCCCCGTCTGCAGCGAGCGATGGCCGGATTCGAACGGGCCCGAGGGCAGCGCGCGTCCGTCCTGGATCGTCAGCACGCGCGGCTCGTCCTCCGTGACCGCGACCAGCACGGCGGTCAGGTCGATCTCGATCGCGCCGCTTTCCGAAACGCTCACCCTCTGCCTCTCCGCCCTTTTGGGGCGCTGCCTCTCCGCCCTTGCCGGGCGCTCCTCTTATGCCCTTCCGGGCGCGCGCATTCTGTCACAAGATGGGGCCGCGAGGTATGCCATGACCGATTTGCCGCACGGCGTCTTGGCCGCTTTGGTGACGCCCTTCACCGAGGCGCTGGAGCCCGACATCAAAACGCTGAGCGCGCATTGCCGCTGGCTGCTGAACAACGGTTGCAGCGGGCTTGTCATGCTCGCCACCGCCGGCGAGGCGAATTCGCTGTCGCTGCGCCAGCGCCTCGGCATGATCGAAGAGGCCGGAAGCGCCGGCTTGCCGCTGTCGCAAATGATCATTGGCGGCGGCTCTTGCGCGCTCGACGAAGCGGTGACGCTCACCAAAGCGATCGTCGCCGCGGGCGCGGCCGGCGTATTGCTGCTGCCGCCGTTCTATTACCGCGACACGGGCGAGGACGGGCTCTTCCGCTTCTACGCCGCGCTGATCGAGCGGGTCGGCGCACCGGGAATGCGGGCTTTGCTGCATCACCGGCCGCAAGCCTCGGGCGCGCCCATCACCGACGCGCTGATCACCCGGCTGCGGCGCGAATTCGGCGCGGTCATCGCCGGGGTGCAGAACGGCGCCGGTGACTGGCACACGACGAAAGCGCTGATCGCGGGCTTCCCCGAGCTCGCGATCTTTTCCGGCACCGAACGTTTCTTGCTGGAGGCGTTGCGCGCCGGCGGCCAGGGCTGCATCTCGGCGACGATCAACGTCACCGCGCCGCTGGCCGGCGCGGTCTATGAGGAATGGGAAAGCCGCGAGGCGGACGGGCTGCAGAAAGCGTTAACCATGTTGCGCCAGGTCTTCGATCACTACCCAACGCCGCAGGCCCAAAAAGAAATGCTCGCGCAGATCACGGATCGCCCAAGTTGGCGCGAGGTTTTGCCGCCGCTTTTGCGCTTGCCTGCCGAAAGCTGCGAGGCGCTGAGCGAGCGGCTCGACGACCTGCCGTCCTGGCGTGCGCTGGTTGTCGCCCATAGTTCCGAAGGCTGAAAAATCGCGGCGACACGCGATCAACTTACGGAAAATCCAAGCTTTTCCTTTAGAGCTTGGTAAGAGGTCTTCGGCTTTAATTACGAAATGGACGGAAATCCCAATCTCGGTCTGGGCGAACTGCGTCAGCTGACCCCGCAAGAATTGCGGCAGGTCTTGCAGCTTCATGAGCTTTATCTCGCGCGCGAAGCCACCGGGCGGCGCGCTGTGTTGGCTTATTACGATCTCTCTTCCGCCGATCTCAGCGATCACGATCTGACCGGCGCCGATCTGACAGGTGCGCGGCTGCATCGCGCGATCCTCAAGAACACCGTGTTGCGCGAGGCGAAGCTCTCGACCGCCGATCTGCGCGCCGCCAATCTCAACGGCGCCGATCTCAGCGGTGCCGATCTGCGCTCGAGCTGCCTGCGCGGCGCTCAGCTCAACCACGCCAAGCTGCCCGACGCGAATATGAGCAAAGTCGCACCGATCCGGCTCGACCGGCTCGACATGGGCAATGCCGTCGACGAGACGCCGCGCACCGATCTCTCGTCGATCGAAGCGCATGATTGCGATTTCTCGGGCGCCAATCTCAATGGCGCCGCCTTCATCCGCGCCGATCTGACCGACGCCATCCTCTCCAACACCGATCTTTGCGGCGCCGATCTGCGCCACGCCAACATCACCGGCGCAACGCTGGAGCATGCCGATCTCAGCGGCGCCAATCTCTGCGGCGCCACCCTACGCGGCGCGATCCTCTCCAACGCCAAGCTCGTCGGCGCCGAGCTGCGGGGCGTCGATGTCAGCGGCGCAATCCTCGATCGCCAATTGCTCGCTGCGGCCACGACCGAAGACCTGCAAGGCGCCAGCCTCAACAAGCTCACCGCCAAGGAGCTGCAGGACATCCTGCGCGACCACCAGCTCTGGCTCGAAAGCCATGGCAAGGAAGGCAACCGCGCGGTGCTCAGCGACTATGATCTCTCTGGCTGCTCGCTCGGCAACGCGAAACTGGCGCTGAGCGTCCTCGCGCGCGCTGTGCTGCGCGGCGCCGATCTCTCCCGCGCCTCGCTGGCGATGTGCGATCTCTCGCTCGCCGATCTGCGCGACGCGCGGCTCGACGGCGCCGATCTCCGCGGCGCCAAGCTGGTTCGCGCGCATCTGTCCGGCGCGACGCTGACCCAAGCCAATCTCATGCCGCTTGAGAATGTCGGCGACCGGAAATACGATTTTCCCGCCAATCTCGAAGGCGCGAAGCTCGCCGGGGCCGATCTCACCGCCGCGCAGCTCTGCCAAGCGAAGCTCGCCAGCGCCGATCTCTCGGGCGCGATGCTTGAGCATGCCGATCTGCGCGAAGCCGATCTGCACAACGCCAATTTCAAGGATGCGATCGCGACACGCGCCAAGTTCGACGGCGCCGAGTTGCGCGACGTCCGCAATCTCCGCCGCGGGTAATCCCGTACAGCGCTCGTGGATGCCTTCTAGTGGATAGAGGGCGCCTTCAGGAAGCGCGCGCGATCCGCCGAATGCACATGCAGGTCGATGGTCTTGCCGTCGCGATAGACGAGCAGTGACACATCGACGCCTGCTTTGCCCTGCCGCCAGATATTGCGATAGAGCCCGGCAAGATCGCCGATCTCTTCGCCGCCGACCGCGAGGATGATGTCGCCGGTCTTGAGATTGGCGCGGCGCGCCGGTCCGGCATTGGCGAGACCCGCGACCACGACTTTGCTGTCGACTTCGGTAGCGTAGAGCCCAAGCCACGGCCGCGGCGGATGGTTGGGTTTGCCGAGCGTCAGCAGGTCGTCATAGATCGGCTTCAAGAGATCGATCGGCACATGCATGTTGAGATGCTCGGGCGTGCCCTTCTCGCCGCCTTGCTGGAGATGCAGCGACCCGATCCCCAACAGCTCGCCCTCGCCGCCGATCAGCGCCGTGCCGCCCCAATTGGGATGCGCCGGCGCGGTGAACAGCGCGTCGTCGACAAGATATTCCCAGTAGCCGGTGAATTCCTGCTTCGCCGCGATTTTCGCCGAGATCGCGTGCTTGCGTCCGCCGCCGCCCGCCACAACGACGCGATCACCAGGCCGGACGGTGGCGGAATGGCCAAGCTTCAGCGCCGGCAGCTTCATCCGGCCGAGCGCCTGGATCAGGCCGAAGCCGGTTTCCTGGTCATAAGCCAGCACATGGCCAGGCAACGCCCGGCCGTCGGAGGTATTGAGCCAGATCGTCTCGGCCTCGGTGATGAGATAGCCGATCGTCAGGACGACGCCGTCCTCGCGGATGATGACGCCGTTGCCGGCGCGCTCCGTGCCGAGGGTTTGCGCGGTATAGCCGTCGGACGGAATCGTCGCGCGCACGGTCAGGCAGGATGCGAGGGCCTGGTCGAGATTGAAGTTCCAGTCCTCTTGCCTAGGCTGGGCGTGCTGCGGAATTTCCCAATCGCTCGGCGATGACATGCCGGACTCCTTGATTGGCGACGCCCCATTATACACCGGCGCACGCCGAGACAAAAAACGGGCAAACGGGCAACTAGCCCTCATCGATGAAATAAGACCGCCGCTGCCGCTTAAGTTGCCCGCGCTGGCTTTTGTCGTCACGGCGGCGCGCCTTCGCTCCCGCCGTGACCCGAGTCGGCCGGCGGGCCTTGGGACGCTGCGCCGCCCGGCGGATCAGTTCCACCAGCCGCTCCAGCGCGTCCGCGCGATTGCGCTCGCGGGTCCGGAAGCGCTCGGCGGTGATCACGATCACGTTGTCGCGGCTCAGCCGCCGTCCCGCGAGCTTTTTGAGTCGCTCGCGCGTTTCGGGATCGAGCGCCGGCGAAGCACCGACATCGAAGCGGAGCTGCACCGCGCTGGCGACCTTGTTCACATTCTGGCCGCCCGGCCCGCTCGACCGGATGAATTGCTCGACGATCTCGGTCTCATCGAGTGCAATGTGCGAGGTAACGCGGATCATCGCGACAAGCTAGCCGAGGTCGGGGCGCTTGCGAAGCCACCACGACAACGCCATCATCGCCGTAAGGCCGCGCAAGGGGAGGACACCGTCATGAAGCATCTTTGGGCCATCGCACCGGTCCTGGCAGCGCTCAGCGCCGGACCGGCTTTCGCGCAGACCAACACCATTACCCTCGGCACCGCCGTCCAGCTTACCGGCAAGGATGCCAATACCGGCCGCTATTACCGCGACGGCTATCAATTCACGATCGACAAGATCAACGAGAAGGGCGGCATCACCGTCGGCGGCAAGAAATACAATCTGAAGCTCGACATTCTCGACAATCAATCCGACACCAATCTCGACGTGCAGCTCTACACCAAGCTGATCACGCAGGACAAAGTCGACTTCCTGCTCGGCTCCTATTCGAGCGCGGTCGTGCTGGTCGATACGTCGGTCGCCGAGAAATTCGAGATGCCGATGGTGCAAGGCGGTGGCGCCGCGAGCCAGATCTTCACCCGCGGCTATAAATGGGTGTTCGGCACCCTGCCCCGCGCCGAGGATTATTTCAGCAGCACGATCGTGATGATGGGTCAGCTCGATCCCAAGCCGAAGACCGTCGCGCTGATCACCGCCGACGACGCCTTCGATGTCTCGGTTGCGCAAGGGACACGCGAATTGCTGAAGAAAGCCGGGCTCGAGACCGTGCTCGATCAGCAATACGCCGCGAACAGCGCCGATTTCTCGTCCGTGCTGACGCTCGTCAAATCGAAGAGCCCGGATGTCGTGCTGTGGGGCGGGCTGCTGGCCGAGGTGCTGAACAGCATCCGTCAGGCCAAGAGCCTCAATGTCAGCGCCAAGGAATTGACCTCCTTCACCGTCGGTCCGCCGACGGCCGATTTCCGCAAGGCGCTCGACAAGGATGCCGAATACGCCTTCGGCATGACACCTTGGGTTCCGAGCGGCGCGCTCAAGGACGATTGGTTCGGCGACGACAACGCCTTCAACGAGGCCTATATCGCGAAATTCGGCTACGAGCCGGATTATCATGCCGCGTCGGCCGCGGCTGATGTCGAGGTCTATGCCAAAGCGATCGCCAAGGCTGGCTCGCTGGACAAGAAGGCGGTGCGCGATGCGATCGCCGCAAGCGATTTCCAGAGCGCCTATGCGCATGTGAAATTCGCATCGAACGGCCAGATCGACGTGCCGCAGATCGCCATCCAGATTCAGGACGGCAAGGTCGTGCCGGTCTATGGCGAGAAGATGATCAACAAGCCGCGCTATCCGGTGCCCGCTTGGGATAAGCGGAAATAGCCTTCAGCTATCAGCCGCCAGCTTTTCGACAACCTGGCTGAAGCTGACGGCCGAGCTGACAGCTTCTACCAGCCTTCGAGGCGGAACGGCGCGAGCTCGGCGTGGAGCTCGGATAGCTCGCGATACTGGCCGCGGTAATAGAGCAGCGGCTTGGGCGGCAGGCTCGGATCGTGATTGAGCCCCAGCACCTTGCCCAGCAGCAGCACATGGTCGCCGCCGTCATAGCGCGCATAGGTCTCGCATTCGAAGGCAACGAGATGCGCGTCGATCAGCGGCGAATTGCCGTGACCCGGTCGATGTTTCACCGCGCCGAACCGGTCGGCCGTCGGGCTGGCGAAAGCGCTCGAGACATGGCGTTGCTCTTCGCGCAGCAGATTCACCGCAAAATGATCGACCGCGTTAAACAGATCGAAGCTGCGGCTGGTGCGCGCGATCGAGACCAGGATCAGCGGCGGGTCGAGCGACACCGAGGTGAAGGAATTGACGGTGATGCCGGCCGGTTGGCCTTCCGCGTCGACGGTGGTGACAATGGCGACGCCGGTGGGGAATAGACCAAGTGCGTCGCGGAATTCGCGGGGCGTGAAACTCATCGCGCCGGCATAGTATGAGATGAAACCGGCCGCGGCAATGCTGCCGCAGCCGGCAAAATCAGCGCGGCGTCAGACCGCTAAGCCGGGATCAGAGCGAGCCCTTCAGCTTGGCGCCGGCCTTGAAGCGAACGCCCTTGCTTGCCCGGATCTTGATCGGCTCGCCGGTGCGAGGATTGCGGCCCATCCGCGCCGACCGCTTGCTGACATGGAACGAGCCGAAGCCCGGAATGCTGAATTTCTGCGTCTTCTTGAGCTCTTTCGCGATCACCCCCGTCACCGCGTCGACAGCCTTGTTGGCCACCGAAGTCGTGAGACCGGTCTTTTTCAGCGCTTCCACGAGTGCCTGCTTACTCATGAAACTCTCCCCTTCTGTGTTGGACGGCCGATGATGGAAGCCGCCGCTTTTATGTCGTTATTGGCAGCGCCGGAAGCGCTCCGCCAGATCACACTCTCACCGCTTGCCGCGTAAATCAACCATTTCCTGGCATCGCAGGCTGAGAAGTGATCACAGCGCGCGATGAGAAACCGCGATCTGGCGGGCAAAACCGCACTCTCCTAGGATGATGCGACGATGAAAGTGATCGAGCTAACCGGCTGGCAACTGGAGCAGATCGTTGTCGGCGAGCGCGCCGCGCCGACGCCGCCAGGGCCGGGCGAGATGCTCGTTGCGATGCACGCGGCGACCGTGAATTATCGCGACTTCGTCTTCGCACGCGGCGGCTATGGCCGGGAGAGCGGCGCGTTGCCGATTATCCCCTTGAGCGACGGCGCGGAAATCGTCACCGCCATTGGCGCCGGCGTGACGCGCGTGAAGCCGGGCGATCTCGTCTGCCCGATCGTGATGCCGCAATGGCTGAGCGGCCCGATGCGCGACGAGCATCGCCGCGCGACGCTGGGCGGCTCGGTCGATGGCGTGATGGCCGAGCAGATGAAGCTGAGCCAGGACGCCGCGGTGATCGCACCGCAGGGCTATAGCGCCGCCGAGGCGGCCAGTCTGCCCTGCGCCGCGCTGACTGCCTGGAACGCACTCGCTGGGGTGAAACCGGGCGATCTCGTCCTGACGCAAGGCACGGGCGGTGTCTCGCTGTTCGCGCTGCAATTCGCGCATGCCATGGGCGCAACCGTGGTCGTGACCTCGTCGAGCGGCAACAAGCTGGAACGCGCCCACGCTTTGGGTGCACAGCACGGCATCAATTATCGCAGCACACCGGAATGGGCGGCAGAGCTGCGCCGCATCGCCGGACGCAATGCCGACCTCGTCGTCGAGCTTGGTGGGGCGCAATCGCTGGCTCAATCGATCCGCGCGGTTCGCACCGGCGGCACGGTGGCGCTGATCGGTGTGCTATCAGGCGCGAAGGCGGAGATCGAACTCGGCCGCGTCGTGACGCGCGGCCTGCGGCTGCAAGCCATCACCCTCGGCTCGCGTGACGATTTCGCGGCGATGGTGCGCTTCATCGACCAGCACCGCATCAAGCCGGTGATCGACGATCATCGCTTTGCTTTTGCCGAGACGCGGGACGCGATTGCCGCCATCGCCGAAGGCAAGCATTTCGGCAAGCTGGCGATCGAATTCTAAAGCAGAGCGTGCTAGGCGATCATCGGCTTGCGCGCGAGCAGGCCAACCGTGCTGCCGGCGGCAAGTTCCCTATCGCCAACGAACCATTGCAGCAGCCACATTGCCGCACGGTATTTCCACCATTGCGGCGCGTGCTCGCCGAAGGCGCGGCAGAACACTGTCTCCATCCCGACCTCGGCGACGGCATGGCGCAGTAGCCAAGCCGAGACCGGCGTGATGTGGCCGTCCGAGCGATAGCAGTCCTCGGTAAAAAGATCGGGATGGCCATAGCGCATCTGCGACAGCAACGAGAAACAGCTATCGACGTTCGGCGTCGTCATAAAGAGATAGCCGCCGGGCTTCAGTGCCAACATCGCCTGGCGCACGAGATTGCGCGGATTCTCAAGATGCTCGACGATCTCGACCGCAGCCACCGCGTCGAGACTTTGCGGCGCGATGTTGCCGGCGAAATCGCCATTTAGATCGGCGCAGACGAACGGTACCCGGCCGTGTAAACGGAAATTGTCGGCGGCGTAATCGAAAGCGGTGACGTCGTAACCGGCATCGGCCAGACGCAGCGACAGCGCGCCGGCACCGGCACCGAGATCAATCACCTTGCCACGTGGTGCGAAATAATCGAGCGCAACCGACGCCGCCATGAGATGGATGTCCTCATAGGCGTAGATCGGAAGACCGCGGTAATGACACGGGCGCACGCGCTCCGCATCATAGTTATCGACGAGAATGGTCGGGCCTAACGCGATATCGCTCATGTCTCAGAGGAAACGCTTTGCACCGTATTCGCTGCAAGTCGTTTCTATCGTTAACACAGCAAATTCGTCGTTAACACGCGCACCAAAAGGCGCGCGTGTTAACGAATCCGACCCGCTCTAATCAGCGCGGTGTGAACAGCGTCGTCTGATATTCCGCTTTGGCGTCGGCGACGACAGGATTGCTGAGGATGCCGAGGCCATCGACCTCGACCTCGCACACATCGCCCGGCTTCATCTGCACCATGCCCTCGACGTAGACGCCGCCGTCATTCTTCGAGGTCGGTTTCTCGCCCGCATGCAGCGCCAGCGAGCCCGGCGAGCCGCTGACGATCACATCGCCCGGCCGCAGGTAATAGCCCTGGCTGAGATAATTGATGAGCTGCGGCACGCCGAAGATCATGTGATCGAGCGTCGCATTCTGGCGCTCGATGCCATTGACGCGGGTGATGATGCGATGCTTCTGCCAATCGCCGAATTCATTGGGCGTCATCAGCCACGGGCCGAAGCTGCCCGATTGCTCGAAATTCTTGCCCAGGCCGAATTGGCGATTGTGGCCCTGATATTCGCGCACCGAGCCTTCGTTGTAGATGGAATAGCCGGCGACGTGATCGAGCGCCTTCTCGACCGGGATATGGCGGCCGCCCTTGCCGATGATCACGGCGAGCTCGCCCTCGTATTCGTATTTCACCGCTACCTTCGGATCGGGGCAGAGGATCGGGCGATTGTGCCCGACCTGCGTGCACGGCATGCGCAGGAAGATATGCGGATACTTCGCCGAGGTGGTGAGACCGGTCTCGTTGATATGGAGCTTGTAGTTGAGCGCCAGGCACCAGATCGCCTGCGGATCGGGGATGACCGGATCGTAGGTGATGCCGGCAAGGCTCTTGAGGCCCTTCTTGGTCGCGGCCGCCGCTTTCGCGCGCTCGAGCCCGTTCGGCTGCTCAAGAATGCCTTTCAGCGTCTTCGGCAGGTCGGGCGCCGCCTCGCTCAGCGCGACGAAGCTTTCACTATCGGCGATGACGCCGACCCCCGGTGTATCGCCCTGACGATAAGAAAAAATCCGCATAGTGCCCTCCCCTTCGATGCGATTTTCGGACAGCTTAAGCGAGCGCGATATCCGGCGCCAGGGCTCGCCACTCATGGAGGGCGGGAGTGAAGCCGGCAGAAGGTGCTGACGACGCGCGACGATATCGCTTCCCGGCGATACGGTAAGTTACCTCACGATACGTCTTTTCTCCCCGATATTGGACGCGAGACGTCGTGGCGAATGCCGCGGGGTCAACGGGTGTCCGCCAAGCAACGAGTCGTTGTCGGCACAGATGATCGCGGAGAGGCAATTTGCGGGATTATCCCTTACTCGTCTTAGCCGTTTCGTTCGTCTTGCTTTCGCTATCGCTTTGGAGCGGGGCGACATTTTTCAAAAGGCGCGCAAAACTGGAAGAAACGTTACGTGCAGACTTTGGCCTCGTCCTCAGCGCGATCCTGACATTGCTCGGCCTCATCATCGGCTTCAGTTTTTCGATGTCGATCAGCCGGTACGACCAGCGCAAGAACTACGAAGAAGCCGAGGCCAATGCTATCGGCACGGAATATCTTCGGGTCGACCTGCTTCCCGCCGCCGACGCGGCACGGCTACGGACGCTTCTGGAGAATTATCTCGATCAGCGGATATTGTCATACGAAACGCGGGACAAGCGGCAACTGAGCCAGATCGACGCGCAGACTGCTCGGTTGCAAACCGATCTGTGGTCCATCGTGCGCACTTCGGGCGCGGCGCAGCCAAATCCGCTGGTGGCATTGGCCGTCGCCGGCATGAACGATGTGTTGAACGCGCAGGGATATACGCAAGCCGCCTGGCGGAATCGCATTCCCGTTTCGGCTTGGGTATTGATGGCGGCCATCGCTGTCTGCGGGAATATCTTGGTCGGCTTCGGCGCCCGACACTTCGGGTACGAAGCCGCTTTTCTTGATTCTGCCGTTGGCCCTGTCGATTTCGTTTTTCTTGATTGCCGATATCGACAGCCCGCGTGGCGGCGTGATCCGCGTGAACCCCGAGAACCTCATCAGTCTCGCCAATTCGCTGCGCGCACAAACTGCGAAACCTTGACGCCTTGCCGCGGCAGAAACGCGTCAGATACGCGGTGCGCGGAAGCCCCGCCCCGCAGCTTTAAGCGTCGAAGAAAGCCAGCGTGCGGATCTCGATGCTCTCGCGCGGCCGGGCATTCGGCGGCGGCGACGGAACGTCGAAAGCGGTATGCGCCGTCCAGCGTGCGCCGCCATTCTTTTCCGAATCGAACACCTTGAACACCAGCGCCTCGTCGCGCCGCATCAGCGGGAACCAATACCATTGGTGCTTCGGATTGTATTTCACCGCATAGGTCTGGCCGATGCGATCGGGATAGCGGCGCTCGGAGATCACGAAATCCTTGAACTCCATGCTGCGCGCATCGCACAGCGCGAGCGGGAACGTCTCGACCGGATGGCGGATCGGGCGCCAGCATTGCACGATGGCGAAGCGCTTCTTGAGCAGCGCCTCGGCCTCGCCACCCATCAGATCGCGCACGCGTTGCGGGCCGGACCATTCGGTGTAGTCGTTGTGAACGCGGCGGACGACTTCGCAAATCTTCTTCGCCTCGCGCATCTCGTCATCGGCGGTACGCAGCGTGTGATCGAAGACGACGACGCGCGACGCGCCGGTCTCGCGTTTGATCAGCGCTTCCATCTCGGGATAGTAGATTCGCGCGATCTCGTCTTCGTCGAAGAAGTCGCGCATCTGCGTGTTGTGCGGCAGGAAGTGGAAGCCATTGCGCTCGAGCGCGAAACCGCCGGGCACGAGCCGGCCGTTATGCATCGTGACGGTATGCGGGTCCGCCGTGCCGCCAGTGCGGATATCGGTCGAGCCGGGTCCGCCGGTATAGGTGAAGAGCTGTTGCCCGTCCTCGACCATATAATTGACCGAGGCTTCGATGGTCGCGGGTGCTTCGATTTCGGCGAGTTCAGCCATGATGGCCTCCTTCAGGCGCCCAATTTATGTAGGCCCGGAAGACATTCCCGTCCAGCGCAGGTGATATGCCGGCCAAGCGCAGCCCATCACGGCGGCGCGAGCGCGAATTCCGCCGTCGCGGTGATGGACACCGTGGCGGTGCCGGCTTCGGCGACCGGTGGCGGTGCCGGTGCGGGGGCGGCAGCAGCCATCATACGCATCATCGGCTGAACGATTGGCGGCGGCGCGTTCACATTGCCGACGCTAAGCGAGTAAATCCCCTGCAGCTTCACGCCCGCCGTCGCGGCAATGCGATCGGCGCGTTGCTTCAAGCGCGTCAGCGCTTCATCGGTCAGCGAATCCTCGACCGACTGCCGCGCTTCGCGGGAGATATCCGGCGTAAGCGATTAAGTCACCAGCCCTTGCTGTTGCAATGTACCGGTCAGGCTCAGCAGCGTGGCGAAATCCTTGCTCGTCAACGTGACCGTCTGGCTGCCATGCCAGCGCGCCGGCTGCTTGTCCGGTGTCTCGCGATAGACGCTGTAGCCGCCAGTCTCCACCGTGACGCCGCTGGTCTGCTTGATGCGCGTCATCGCCGCGCTCATGCGCTGATTGATCTCGCTCTGCACCTTGCCGGCATCGGGATCAGTCACCTCGGCCGCGAGCGTCGCGCGCAAGAGATCGCGCGGCACGTCGCGCTGAACCGTCTCGCTGAGGTGAAGTACGCTCTCCCCGTTCGGCACCGGCCGCGGTGGCAAGCTCTGTGCCGTTGCGGAACACAAAGCAGTGAATGCCAGTGCAACGGCGAATGGCATCACACGCGAAAGGCGCCTGAAATCCGCCATGATCATGCCTCTCTCAGACTTTGGAATTACCGGCTGTATATTGCAGTGCACGAAAGTTTCTGTCTCCTGCTGCAAAGGACGGAATTTCCAATTGTCACCGCCCGCATACGTGACTATTGATGGCTCTTACTAACGATAATAGGTCAACGGCCTAAGCCGCGCGTTCTGGGATGAAACGGGTGACGCCATGACACAATCGACAGTGAGCAATTCCTATCGTTGGCTGCAATTGACGGCTGGCATCCTCTGCATGGTCATGATCGCCAATCTCCAATATGGCTGGACGCTCTTCGTCACGCCGATTGACGACAAGTTTCACTGGGGACGTCCCGGCATCCAAGTCGCGTTCAGCATCTTCGTGCTGTGCGAGACTTGGCTCGTTCCGGTTGAAGGATGGTTCGTCGACCGCTTCGGTCCGAAGATCGTTGTCTTCGTAGGCGGCATTCTGGTCGCCATTGCCTGGGTCATGAACGGCTATGCGCAATCACTCACGGTTCTCTACATTGCCGCCGCGATCGGCGGCATCGGCGCGGGCGGTGTCTATGGTACCTGCGTTGGCAATGCGCTCAAATGGTTTCCCGACCACCGCGGCTTGGCTGCCGGCCTGACGGCCGCAGGGTTTGGCGCGGGTTCGGCGCTGACGATCATCCCGATCCAGAACATGATCCAATCGGGCGGTTATGAAATCAACGTTTATCTCCTTCGGAATCGGCCAAGGCATCGTGATCGTTCTGGTCTCCTTGTTCCTTGCCGCGCCGAAAGCGGGACAGGTGCCTGCCGCATCGACGAAGGTGAGGCAATCGTCGCGCGACTACACGCCGGTTGAAGTGCTGCGCTCGCCGATCTTCTGGGTGATGTACGCGATGTTCGTCATGGTTGGCGCAGGCGGACTGATGGCGACCGCGCAGCTCGCGCCGATTGCCAACGATTTCCAGATCGCCAAGACGTCAGTCAGCCTCATCGGCATCACCTTGCCGGCGCTGACCTTCGCGCTCTCCATCGATCGGATCATGAACGGCATTACGCGGCCGTTCTTCGGCTGGGTCTCGGATCATATCGGGCGCGAGAACACGATGTTCATTGCGTTCGGGATCGAGGCGCTGGGGATCTGGGCGCTCAGCGCCTTCGGCACGAGCCCGGTTGCGTTCGTCTTATTGACCGGCCTTGTCTTCTTCGCCTGGGGCGAAATCTACAGCCTCTTCCCCTCGACCTGCACCGACGTCTACGGCAGCAAATACGCCACGACCAATGCGGGGCTGCTGTACACGGCCAAGGGCACGGCCTCGATCCTGGTACCGTTCGCCAATGTGTTGAATACCGCGACCGGTAGCTGGCACGCCGTGTTCATTGTCGCAGCGCTGCTCAACGCGCTGGCGGCGATCATGGCGCTCGCGGTCCTTCGACCCTTGCGTAACGCACATGAGCTGCGCAGCACGATCTCGGGACAGACGGCAAGAACCGCGTAAGCCGCGGCGAGGGGCGAGGCTCGACGTCTTCTCCACCCGCGCCGCGCCGAATTTGAATTCGGGGATTTTCCCGAACGGGTGCGGCGCGTCATAGCGCCGGTATCCAATGCTCGAGCCACCGGCCGGTGGCCAGCACCATCGGGGTCTTGCAGGCGGCACCAGTCCAACCGCCAGCTTGGCGTGGCCGATGGGCGTCCAATTACCGCGAAAAGTTGAATTCCATTTGGCATCGACCGCGAAAATGACGTATTGATGGCCGACATCAACGAACGCATCGATGACGCAGAAATGCATCATTCGCCAAAATTGTGCGTTCCAGAAACGAATTAGGTGGGACGATGACGGAAGCAACGACAAGCAATTCGTATCGGTGGCTGCAATTACTGGCCGGCATCATCTGCATGGTGATGGTCGCCAATCTGCAATATGGCTGGACCTATTTCGTCGACCCGATGGATCAAGCGCATCATTGGGGACGCGAAGGTATTCAATTCGCCTTCTCGCTGTTCATCGCGACCGAGACCTGGCTCGTGCCGGTCGAAGTCATGGTTCGTCGACAAATTCGGACCGCAGCTCGTGATCGCTTTCGGCGGCGTGATGGTCGCGATCGCCTGGGCACTGAACTCAGTCGCCGATTCGCTGCCGATGCTTTATCTCGGCGCGATCCTTTCGGGTCTCGGCGCGGGCGCGGTCTATGGTACTTGCGTCGGCAACGCGCTCAAATGGTTCCCCGATCGCCGTGGCCTCGCCGCCGGCTTGACCGCTGCGGGCTTCGGCGCAGGCGCCGCGCTGACCGTCTATCCGATCATCACCACAATTCAGACGCACGGCTATCAAGCAGCCTTCCTGTGGTTCGGCCTGGGCCAGGGCATCATCATCCTGCTGCTCGCCGCCTTCCTGCGTGGGCCCGCGGCCGGACAAGTCCCCGCGGCGGCGCGGCGTGTCAGCCAGGCGCGGCGCGATCACACGCCGGGCGAGATGCTGAAATCGCCGATCTTCTATCTGCTCTACATTATGTTCGTGCTGGTCGCGGCGAGCGGTCTTGTCGTCACCGCGCAAGTCGCGCCGATCGCGCGCGATTACAAAATCGCGGGCGTCAACGTCGATCTATTCTTTATTGCCGGCACGACCCTTGTCGTCGCCGGCATCGTCGACAATGTCTTGAACGGGTTGGCGCGCCCAACCTTCGGCTGGATATCGGATCATATCGGCCGCGAGAACACGATGGCGATCGTCTTCACTTGCGGCGCCGCGGCCTATTGGGGCTTGGGCACGATCGGCACATCGCCCGTTGGTTTCGTGATCGCCGCGGGTCTGGTCTATTTCACCTGGGGCGAGATCTACAGCCTCTTCCCCGCGACCTGCACCGACACCTACGGCTCGAAATACGCAGCGACCAATGCCGGGCTGCTCTACACAGCGAAAGGCACCGCATCATTCCTGGTACCGGCGGCAAACGCGCTGCAGGCGTCCACGGGAAGTTGGCATGTGGTGTTCCTGCTCGCGACCATCGCCAATCTGCTGGTCGCGGTGCTCGCGCTCTTCGTGTTGAAGCCGTGGCGTGCCGCCTATAACGCGCGCGCCAGCGAGACCGCGACAGCGGCGGTGCGAACGGCCTAACGACGCTCGTACGCGATAGGAATAAAGCGGCGGCTATTCGGCCGCCGCTTTTTCTATTTTCTCGACCCGCGCGGCGCAGAATTTGAATTCGGGAATCTTCCCGAACGGGTCGAGCTGCGGATTGGTCAGCATATTCGCCGCCGCCTCCGCGAAGCAGAACGGAATGAAGAGCATGCCCGGCGGCACGGCGCTGTCGGCACGCGCCGTCAGCTCGATCGCGCCGCGACGCGTGGCGACGCGAATCGGATCGCCGGGCTGCACGCCCATATGCCAAAGATCGGACGGCGCGAGCGAGGCGACGGCTTCGGGCTCGAGATCGTCCAGCACGCTGGCGCGGCGCGTCATCGCGCCGGTATGCCAATGCTCGAGCTGACGGCCGGTGGTCAGCACCATCGGATATTGCTCGTCGGGTAGTTCGGCCGGTGGGACAAGACCGACCCCGACCAGCTTGGCGCGACCATTCGCCGTCGGGAACCCGTCGCCGAAGACGATCTCATTGCCCGGCTTGTCCGGCGCATCGCAAGGATAGGTCACCGAGCTTTCCCGCTCGACGCGATCCCAATCGATATTGTCGAGCGAAGGCATGCCCTTCTTCATCTCGGCAAAGACCTCGGCAGGACCGCTGTAGTTCCAGTTGAGACCGATGCGGCGCGCGAGCTCCTGGATGATCCAGAGGTCTTGCCGCGTCTCGCCCGGCAGTGGCAGCGCGGGGCGGCCCATCTGTACCTGGCGATTGGTATTGGTGACGGTCCCGCCCTTCTCGGGCCAAGCCGACGCCGGTAGCACCACATCGGCGAAACGCGCCGTCTCGGTGAGGAAGATATCCTGCACGACGAGATGTTCGAGCTTCGCCAGCGCCTCGCGCGCATGCTCGACATCCGGATCCGACATCGCCGGATTCTCGCCCATGATGTACATGCCGCGGACCTGGCCTTCATGGATAGCGGTCATGGTCTCGACGACGGTAAGACCGCGTTTCAGGTCGGCCGCAGCGCCCCACAGCTCTTCGTAGATGCGGCGCATCTCGACGATCTTCGACTTTGCGATAATCGGGATAGAACATCGGAATGAGGCCAACATCCGACGCGCCCTGCACATTGTTCTGGCCGCGCAGCGGATGGAGACCCGTGCCGGGCCGGCCGACTTGGCCCGTGACCATGGCAAGCGCGATCAGGCAGCGCGAATTGTCGGTGCCGTGGACATGCTGCGAAATACCCATGCCCCAGAAGATGATCGCCTTTTCGGCCCGGGCATATTTGCGCGCGACGGTTTTCAGCGTCTCGGCATCGATGCCGCAGCGTTCCGCCATCGCCTCGGGCGTGCGGTCTTTGACGGCTTCGCGCACCGATTCGAAATCGTCGGTATGCGCCTGGACGTATTGCTTGTCGTAAAGGTCTTCATAGATGATCGTGTGCAGCAGCGCCGACAGCATCGGCACATCCTGCGCCGGCTTGAATTGCAGCATATGCGTCGCATGCCGGTTCAAGGTCTGGCCGCGCGGATCCATCACCACCAGCGTCGCGCCGCGCTTCGCAGCCTGCTTGAAATAGGTCGCGGCGACTGGATGATTCTCGGTCGGGTTGGCGCCGATGACGATGATGACATCGGCATCGTTCGCGGCATTGAACGGCGCCGTCACCGCCGCCGAACCGATACCTTCCATCAGCGCCGCCACCGACGAGGCATGGCAAAGCCGCGTGCAGTGATCGACGTTGTTGGTGCGGAAGCCGGCGCGCACCAGCTTCTGGAAGAGATAAGCCTCTTCGTTGGAGCCCTTGGCCGAGCCGAAGCCGGCGAGCGCATCGCCGCCGTGGGTGTCGCGGATTTTCTTCAAGCCAGCGGCGGCGCGATCGAGCGCTTCATCCCATGTCGCTTGGCGGAAGTGCGTCCAGGGATTGGACGGATCGATATCGTCGGCGGCATGTTTCGGGACGCCGTCCTTGCGGATCAACGGCACCATCAGCCGGTCGCGATGGGTGATGTAATCGAAACCGAAGCGGCCTTTGACGCAGAGCCGCTGCTCGTTCGCCGGGCCGTTACGGCCTGTGACCGAGACGATTTTGTCGTCGCTGACATTGTAAGTGATCTGGCAGCCGACGCCGCAATAAGGGCAGACGCTATCGACATGACGGTCGGGCTTGGACTGTGGCAAGCCTTGCGCATCCACCATGGTCGCCGGCAGCAGCGCGCCGGTCGGGCAAGCCTGCACGCATTCGCCGCACGCGACGCAAGTGCTGCGTCCCATCGGATCGTCGAAATCGAAGACGATTTTCGCGGCATGCCCGCGCGCCGCCATGCCAATCACATCGTTGACCTGCACCTCGCGGCAAGCGCGGACGCAAAGATTGCACTGGATGCAGGCGTCGAGATGCACGGCCATCGCCGGATGCGAGCGATCGGGCACCGGCTGCTCGCGCGCCGGGAAGCGGCTCGCCGTAACGCCGACGCCATCGGCATGCGCCCAGAATTTCGAATCCGGATCATGCGTCGTCGCGCGCGCCGGTTGATCGGCGACCAGCAATTCGAAGACGAGCTTACGGTTGGTAACGGCGCGCTCGCTCTGCGTCTTGACCTTCATCCCCGCACTCGGCTTGCGGATGCAGGAAGCGGCCAGCGCGCGCTCGCCCTCGATCTCGACCATGCAGGCGCGGCAATTGCCGTCGGGACGATAGCCAGGCTCCGGCGCGTAGCAAAGATGCGGCAACTCGGTCTGGTGGCGATGCGCGACGCGCCAGATCGTCTCGCCCGGCAGGGCTTCAACCTCGACGCCGTCCAAGAAGAATTTCATGCCTTGCGGCAGCACACCCGATCCGTCGCTCATGACACATCCTCGGGGAAATGCTTGATCACCAGCTTGACCGGATTTATTGCGGCTTGACCGAGGCCACAGATGGAGCTGTCGGTCATGACGCGCGCGAGATCGGCCAAAAGCGCGCTATCCCACTTCTTTGCCTCTAACAGTTTCACCGCCTTTTCGGTGCCGACGCGGCAGGGCGTACATTGCCCGCAGCTCTCATCCTCGAAGAAGCGCAGAAGATTGAGCGCCACCAGTCTCATATCGTCCTTGTCGGAGAGGACGACAACCGCCGCCGAGCCGATGAGCGCGCCATGCTGTTCGAGCGTGCCGAAATCCAAGGGCAAATCGGCCATCGACGCCGGCAGGATGCCGCCCGAAGCGCCGCCCGGCAGATAGCCCTTGAAGACATGGCCGTCGGCCATTCCGCCGCAGAATTCATCGATCAGCTCGCGCACGGTGATGCCGGCCGGGGCGAGCTTCACGCCCGGCGATTTCACGCGGCCCGACACCGAGAAGCTGCGCGGGCCTTTGCGGCCGCGGCGACCTTGATTGACGAACCATTCGCCGCCGCGATCGACGATGTCGCGCAGCCAATAGAGCGTCTCGACATTGTTGATCAGCGTCGGCCGACCAAAGAGCCCGACCTGCGACGGATAAGGCGGCTTGTGCCGCGGCAAGCCGCGCTTGCCTTCGATGCTTTCGAGCATCGCCGATTCCTCGCCGCAGATGTAAGCACCAGCACCGCGACGAAGATGAATCTTGGTGTGACGTGAGAGGCCCGCGGCTTCGAGCCGAGCAATCTCGATCTCCAGTGCCGCACGGATATGCGGATATTCGTCGCGCAGGTAGATGTAAGTCTCCGGTGCCTCGATCATCCAGGCGCCGATCAGCATGCCCTCAAGGAAGCGATGCGGATCGATCTCGAGGTAGTAGCGGTCCTTGAAAGTACCAGGCTCGCCCTCGTCGCCATTGACCGCCATCAGCCGCGGTTTCGGCTCGGCGAGCACCGCACGCCATTTGCGCCCGGTCGGGAAACCGGCGCCGCCGAGGCCGCGAAGCTGCGCGGCGTCGAGAATTTTAAGGAATGCGTCGCGGGTCATCTTGCCCGAAACGCAGGCTTCCAAGAGCTGGTAGCCGCCCTGCGCGCGGTAAGCCGCAAGATCGGGATAAGAGGCCGGATGCGGATGCGTTTCGCCCTTGGCGACGGCGCCGGCAACACTGTCGACCGTTGCATGCTCATGCAGCGCATGGCCGATCGCGGTAACCGGCGCGTTGTGGCAGCCGCCCATGCAGGGCGCGCGCACGACACGCACGTTGGCGCCGAGCTTGGCCGGCAATTCCGCCAGCAGCTTTTGCGCGCCGAGCAATTCGCAAGTGAGGCTGTCGCAGACGCGCACCGTCATTTCCGGCGGCGGCGTCTCGTCGTCCATCACGATGTCGAAATGCGCGTAGAAAGACGCGACCTCATACACCTCGACCAGGGCGAGCTTCATCTCCGCCGCCAATGCCGCGAGGTGGCGCGCATGGAGGCAGTGATATTTGTCCTGCAGCAGATGAAGGAATTCGATCAGCAAATCGCGCCGCCGCGGCTGCTCGCCCAGTAGCGTCCGAACTTCCGTCAGGGATTGCTGGTCAACCTGCCGGCCTTTTGGCTGATCGCGGCCACGCCGCCGGCCCGAACCCGGATGGATACGCCGTGTCGTGGTTTGCGCTTCTTGGCTCATGAACTCGCCGCTGGCCACTCAGTTAGCCAGAGCACGTTAGGCCCGCCGCCGGCTGAAACTCAACCGTCGGGGGCAAAAGAGAACGTGGGAATTTGCCTGCCCACGATACATGGGCAGGCTCTAGGCGATTTTCGAGTTACTATTTGGCCTTGAGCCGCTCAACCATGGTCGAGCCCAAGGCAGCCGGCGAATCCGCGACCATGATGCCCGCGCTCTTCATCGCGTCCATCTTGCTGGAAGCCGTGCCGCTGCCGCCCGAGATGATCGCGCCGGCATGGCCCATACGGCGACCCGGGGGCGCCGTCGCGCCAGCGATGAAGCCGACCATCGGCTTTTTTACCTTGTTGCGCTTGACCATCTCGGCGGCTTCCTCTTCGGCGGTGCCGCCGATTTCGCCGATCATGATGATCGATTCCGTTTCGGGGTCGGCGAGGAACATCTCCAGCACGTCGATGAAATTCGTGCCGTTGACCGGATCGCCACCGATGCCGACGCAGCTCGATTGGCCGAGCCCCGCGGCCGTGGTCTGCGCCACCGCCTCATAGGTCAGCGTGCCGGAGCGCGAGACGATGCCGACATGGCCCCTCTTGTGGATGTGGCCCGGCATGATGCCGATCTTGCACTCATCGGGCGTGATGACGCCGGGGCAGTTCGGGCCGATGAGCCGGCTCTTCGAGCCGGTCAGCGCGCGCTTCACCATCACCATATCGATGACCGGGATGCCTTCGGTAATGCAGACGATCAGCGGCAACTCGGCGTCGATCGCCTCGAGGATCGCCTCGGCGGCAAACGGCGGCGGCACATAGATCACCGTCGCATTGGCACCGGTCTTCGCGACCGCTTGGTTCACCGTGTCGAAGACCGGCAGGTCGAGATGCTTCGTCCCGCCTTTGCCGGGCGTGACGCCACCCATCATCTTGGTACCGTAGGCGATCGCCTGCTCGGAATGGAATGTGCCCTGGGCGCCAGTGAAGCCCTGGCAAAT
The DNA here is from genome assembly GCA_963740675.1 of uncultured Alphaproteobacteria bacterium. GTDB lineage: Bacteria > Pseudomonadota > Alphaproteobacteria > ATCC43930 > CGMCC-115725 > CAIKMD01. Next base: position 133,816 of record CAVUFS010000010.1, on the reverse strand, counting down.
GACTTTGGTATCGCGATTGACGAGGACCGACATCAGGCGGCCTCCTTAACCGCTTTGGTGATCTTGGCCGCCGCGTCGGCGAGATCGTCCGCGGAAAGGATCGGCAGACCCGATTTCGCGAGAATCTCTTTACCAAGCTTCACATTCGTGCCTTCCAGGCGAACGACCAGCGGCACATGCAGGCTGACCTCGCGCGCCGCGGCGACGATGCCTTCCGCGATCACGTCGCAGCGCATGATGCCGCCGAAGATATTGACGAGAATGCCTTCGACATGCGCGTCCGAGAGGATGAGCTTGAAGGCCGCGGTGACGCGCTCTTTCGTTGCGCCGCCGCCGACATCGAGGAAGTTCGCTGGGCTCGCGCCATAGAGCTTGATGATGTCCATCGTCGCCATGGCAAGGCCAGCGCCGTTGACCATGCAGCCGATATTGCCGTCGAGCTTCACATAATTGAGCTGATGCTTGGCGGCTTCGAGCTCGGTCGGGTCTTCCTCGGCCTCGTCGCGCATCTCTTCGACATCTTGATGACGGAAGAGTGCGTTGTCGTCGAAGTTCATCTTCGCATCGAGCGCGATCACGTCGCCGGCGCCAGTTATGACCAGCGGGTTGATCTCGACGATCGACGCGTCGAGGCTGGTGAAAGCCTTGTACATGCCGAGCATGAATTTGGTTGCGGCCGCGACCTGCTTGCCTTCGAGGCCCAAGCCGAAAGCCAACTCGCGGGCGTGGAAGCCTTGCATGCCCGTGACGGGGTCGATCGCGATGCGGAGAATTTTTTCCGGATGCTTGGCGGCAACCTCTTCGATCTCCATGCCGCCTTCGGTCGAGCCCATCACGGTGATGCGCGAGGTTTTGCGGTCGATCAGCATGCCGAGATAAAGCTCGCGTTTGATGTCGCAGCCTTCCTCGACATAGATGCGCTTGACCTCGCGGCCCTTCGGACCGGTCTGCTTGGTCACCAGCACATGGCCGAGCATATCGGCAGCGGCCTTGGCGACATCATCGGTCGATTTGACGACGCGCACGCCGCCCTTGCCCGACGGGTTGTCGGCGAAATGACCCGCACCGCGCCCGCCGGCGTGGATTTGCGCCTTCACGACATAGACGGGACCGGCGAGACCTTTCGCGACTTTTTCGGCCTCTTGCGGTGTGTAAGCAACGCCGCCTTTCGGGACAGCAACGCCGAATTTCTGCAGCAGGCTTTTCGCCTGATACTCATGGATGTTCATGTCGGGAAAACGCTCTCACGCGAATGGTTCGGAGCCAACGACCACCTAGGCATAGGCCGGAACCGTGAGAAGGTAAAGATGCTGCACCGCGAGAAGCACCGCCTCGCCAGCGCCTTAGTATTCGAATTGGCCCCTAGTATTCAATTTGGTAGGTGAGGCCAATGCTGCTGCCGGGGTCGTTATCCGGCGTCACCGCGCTGCCGGTCGCCGGCTGGCCGCCGGTGCCAAGCTGGGTCTCGAGCTTTAAGTGTTTCGTGAGATCGATCTGGACTTGGGCCTGAGTGCCGCCGGAAGTGCCTTGTTTCGTGCCGACATAGATGCCACTGGCAACATATTTCCCGGCCTCGACCGTGGCGCCCGGCCCGCTGCCCGAGGCAGCGCCGACCGAGAGCCGGTCGAGACCCAGCCCTTTGCGCACGGCGGCGAGTGGATCGCTGCCGCCGCCGATACCAGTGACCGCCGCCAGGGCCTGGGCGATCTGGACCACCTGGAATGGCGTGAGCTGCTTCACGCTTTGGCCAAAGAGCAGCTGCGCCAGGATTTCGTCCTGCGGCAGATCGGGGCTCGAAGAAAGTCGGATCTTCGGCTGATCGGCATAGCCGGTGATGTTGAGCGTGGCCGTCACGCCATTCGCCGTGCTCTGCGCGACGAAATCGAGCGTCGGATCGAGCTTCGATTGCAGCCCGTAACCATCGAACGCAACGCGACCGCTGGTGAAATTGAGCGTCTGCCCGGCGAGGCTGAAATTGCCGTTGCGCAGATCGAAGCCGCCGGAGACCTGGAGCGCGGCGCTGTTGCCGGCGAGATGCAACTGACCGCCCATCTCGGCATCGAGACCATGGCCGCGCACGAAGACCTGCTGCGGCGCATCGATGGTGAGATCGATCGCGATCGGCGTGCTCGGCGGCGCGGGTGGCGGCGGCTTCTCGCCGGGGCGGCGCACATCAAGCACGGCGACGCTTTGCGGGAATTTGTCGGGGATCTGGATATTGGCGTCGTCGACATGAATGCGCCCGCCCAAAGCGAGATCACCCGCGACCTCGCCTTTCACCGTGAGATTGGCATCCAGCGTCGCGTTGAGCAGATCGCTGGCCAGAGGCTTGGCGTTGTTCGCCGTGATCGTGAGATCGATCGGCATCGGCGCGGCGACACCGATCGTGCCGGCAATCGCGATCGTGCCATCGCCGGCCGTGCCGCTGAATTGCGTCAGCCGCAGCGTGTCGCCATCCGCCGTGATCGAGCCGTTGATCGCGGTGATATGTATGCCCTGCACGAAATCCTGCACCGAGCCATTGGCGATCCGCGCCGAGCCGCTCGCGCGCGGGCTCGCCATCGTGCCGGTGACCGCGATATCGAGCGTCACCTGACCGCGCAGGCTGCGACCTTCCGCCGTGAGCCACGGATCGAGTAGGACGAGATTGACATTGCCGGTGCTGCGCAGATTTATCGGCGCGTCGGGTTTGAGCGGCGCGGTGCCGGTGAGCTGCAACCGCAAATTGCTGCCGGAGGCGAGACGCACATCAATCTGTGCGCTCTCGCCGCGCAGCGTCGCATTCGCATCGAGATCGGCGGGCGGCAGTGCACCGCCGGCGCCATTGGTGATGCGCAAACCGCGCCCCGTCGCGCGGATCGTCCCCGCCGGCGCGGCGAGCGTGCCGCTGAGCCTGGCGTCAACCGAGAGCGTGCCTGCGCCATTGAGATCGGGGAAGAAAGGTTTCGCCAGCGCCGGCGTCGCGTTACGCAGCGCGACCGTCGCCTGTAGTTTCGGCGCGATCTGACCGGCGATGGTCAGCGTCGCGGCACCGCTGCCGAAACGAAGCTGATCGACGGCGATACCGTCCGCCAAGCGCAGTTTCGCCGGCCCCAGCAGCTTGATTGTCTCGCCGCGGTAGTCGGCTTGCAGCGCAGTCAATTGCAGGACGCGCTCTGGCAGGTTCGCCGTCGCTGCGCTGGTGATATGCGCCGGGCCATCCGCCGTGTTGAGGTCGGAGGAGAGCCGCAGCGCCAGCGCTTCTTGCGAGCCATTCGCCTCGATCTTGGTGCTGCCGGTGATGCCATTCGCGGCGGTGATGCCGTTCAGCACGATCTGCGACGCCGTGACCGGCCGTCCCGCGGGATCGGTGATCGTCGCCTCGAGCGTCGCGCGGTCGACCCTGTCGCCCATCGCCGCGAGCTGGCGCGCCTCGGCACGGAGCTTTGCTTGCGGCTTGCCGCCCGCATCGGCGGTATCGAGCGTCGCATCAAGGCTGCCGGCGAGCTGCATGCCGATCAGCGGCTCGAGATCGGCGAGGCGCGTCGCACGAAGCTGCATGCGTCCCAGCGGAAAGACCGCGCCTTGCGGCAGCGTCAGGTCGCCTTGCGCATTGACGCTTTTCCATTGCGCGCGGCTCAGCGTGACTTGCGTGCCGCCGTCGTCGCCACGCTGGACCTTGCTGCTGAGCGTGATCGGCGCGCCGGCGAGCTGGCCGCGCACATCGATCTGGCCATTGGGATGCGCCGGCAAGCCGGTCGCGTCGATCGTCGCGTCGACCGGACCCGACGGCACGCCGGGCACCGCGATCTGGCCATGGCTTTGCAAATTCAGCGTGAGATTGTCTTGCGGCCCGTGCAAGCGGCCTTCGACCGAGAGCGGCCCCGAGAGATTGGGCACCAGCGCGGCGAGATTGGCGAGGGTCGCACCCCAGGCAAGATCGACGGCGCCGCCGGTCGAATTGCCATGCGCCGAGACATGCAAGCCTTTGCCATCGATCGCCGCGCGATCAATCGTGAAATCACTGCCGGTCATGCTGCCCGCGACAGCGAGCGGCGCATTCTCGCCGATCAGCGTCGTCGCCATCGGCTCGCCGCCGGTGATGTCGAGCGTGCCGTCGAGCGAGAGCTGCATCGTCTCGCCCTGTTGCACGATTTTCGCGACGACCGCGCCATGGCCTTCGACCGCCACACCGCCGAGCGCCGCAAGGGGCGTGAGATTCGAAAGGCTCGCCGTCGCGATGGCGCTCATCGCGCCGCCAAGCTGCGCCTCGCCAGTCACGCCGATCAGCGGGTGCGTGATCGTGAAGGTGAGTGGGCGTGTCGGCTGATCGAGTATCGCCTCGGCCTGCAACGCGATCGGCGCGGCAGCGAAAAGATCAGGCTGCGGCCCCGGCACGTGTACGCGCTCGAGCACGCCATTCAGATCGATCTTGCCGCGATTGCCTTGCAGATCGGCGGCGATGCTGCCGATGCTGGCGCCCCCAGCCGCAAGATCGGCGATCGCGAGCGTGCCGGCCGCGTCAGGTCCGGTGAAGGGGCCATGCACATGCAGATCGAGATTTGCCGATTGCCAATGAAGATCGGGGCGCGGTGCCATTGCCGGCGCGGCAATCGTGAGATCGAGATCGACGCTTTGTCCTTTGATATCGATGGTGCCTTTGCCATTGCCGGTGAGGTCACCGGCTTTCATCGCGAGGCCCAGCTGCTCGGCATTGCGCGGCCCGACGAGGGTCGCCGCGATCGAGACGGCGCCGAGATCGGACAGGCCGGATAGCTCGGCCAGGAGCCCATGCGACGGCTCGCTGATATTGAGCGCGACATTATCGCCGTCGTCGCTCGTCTTGCCGGTGAGCTTGTAGCTACCCTGCCCGTCGAGGCGCTCGATATCGAGCGCGACATCGCCATCGGTCAGCGACGCAAAGCGCAGATGCCCGTTGACGCTCACGCTCGCCGGCGCGTGGGCCAGCGCGGCGCCGAGATCGAGCTTGTCGACACGCAGTACATCCAGCGCGATGCGCAGCGGCGGCGGGCTGGATTTGCTTTTGCTCGGTGAGGAATTCGCTCTCGGGCAGGCGCGCGACGACAATATGCGCCGCGGTTAGCCGATCGATCTTCGCTTCGCCGCCGAACAGATGAAACGGCGACCAATCGAGCGCGACGTCGTCGAGGGTGAGCCACGCGCCACCCTTGTCGCGGATTTCGGCATGAGCCAAGCGCAGCGCGCCCGGGAAAGTGCCGCCCAAGCCCTGAATCTGCACCGTGCCGCCGCTGAATTTCGCCGCGAGTTGCTCGATCGTCGCGCGGCCGGCGCCGGTATTCGCGAAAGCGACGATGAACAGAATCCCGAGCAGCGGCAGGCCGATGACCACGCCGATGATGGATGCCGTTATGCGCGCGCCACGTTTTGTCAAAAAGCCATTCGTCAAAAAGCCTGACCAAGCCCGATATAGAATTCGAACTTGTCGCCGCCCGGCGACCGGTTGACCGGCAACGCCACGTCGATCCGGATGGGACCTACAGGGGTGTAATAACGCAAACCGACGCCGGTTCCGATGCGCACCGTACCGGAGAATGGTCGGTTATCCGCACTGACCTGTCCGGCATCGACGAACACGGCCGCGCCGAAGCTGTCGAAGAAGCGCTGACGGTATTCGACGGTCCCGGCATCGATCGCTGTGCCGCCCATCGGATTGAGGTCCGGGAAGAGCGGCCCGACCGATTGATATTTAAAGCCGCGGATGGTGCCGCTGCCGCCGCCATAGAAACGCTGATCCGGCGGCAATTCGAATTGCGATGCGCCCTGGACACTGCCGACGAGTCCGCGGAACGCGAGCACGCTGCGCCCCGGCTTCGCGCCGAAAACCCAGTCGCCGACATCAAAATACGTCGAGCCCGAGACTTGCAGGATTGCGAAAGTGCTGGTCGGATGGCCCAGCGATTCCGTCGGCGTCGCGATGAAAGCGGCGCGGATACCATGCGTCGGATCGAGCGTCGGATCGGCGAGGCCGGTGCTGTCGTAATTCGCGGTGAACGGCAGGCTGACCAGGGTGAAATCGCTGGCGACCTGCTCTTGCAGGATGTGCTCGCGCTCGCCGGTGATTCCGATGGTGCCGGTCCAGAACGGCCCGAATTTCCGATGCAGCGACGGACCGGCGATGAAGGCCGTTTGGTCATAAGCCTGCAAGCTCTGCTTCAGCGCGGTGGTGTCGAATTGGAACGATGTATCGCGCCGCGGGAAATCCGGTTTGATGAATTGCCCGGTTATGTTGTAGCCGACGTCGGTCGTCGCCGTGCCGCCAAGGCCGGTGGCGGCGGCAGAAAGATTGAGCTGCTCGGCATTGCCGAAGAGGTTTCGATCGGACCAGCTCACTTTCGCGCTGGCGCCGAGATCGGTGGAGTAGGCGCCGGTCACGCCGACGGCATGGGCCGGCCGTTCCTGGAAATCGAAAGTGACCGGTAGGCTGCCATTGGCCGCGATCGTGTCGCTGGCCTTCACCGTGACGCCAGAGAAGACACCGAGCGCGAGCAAATCTTGGCGCGCGGCGTCGATCTTGCTCGGCTTATACGGCTCGCCTTGCTGCAACAGCAGCCGCCGGCGCACGAAAAACTCGTTCACATCGTGCAGGCCGGTGAAGTCGATCGCACCGATGGTCGCGCGTCTGCCAGGGGTTGCGTTGAAGACGACATCAAGCGACAGCGCCGATGCTTCTTCCGTCGCGATCGGCGGATCGACTTTGGCGAGCGCGTAGCCATCCTCTTCGAGCGCGGTGAGCAGCCGCGTTCCGGCACCAAGAACGTCGGACGCCACCGCCGGCTGACCCGGCTTCAGATCGAGCTTCGCCACTGCATCGGGCGGCAGACCGTCGCCATGCACCTGGATATTGCGCAAGTGAAAGAGCGGTCCCTTATCGATCGCGATCTTGGCTTCGACGGATTGGCCGCTCGGCACTTTATCGAGCTTATCGGCGAGGCTCGTATCGTTGATCGAGGTGCCGTCGACCGTGATGGTCACCGTCGCTTTGTAATAACCGAAAGCCTGCAGCACGGTCTGCACGCGGTCATAGTCGTTCTTGGCGCGGGTGATCAGCGCGAAAGGCCCGACCGGCGCTTTGTCATTGAGCGCTTGCAGCTGCGAGGCATCGCTCAACGCACCATCGAGTGTTTTGTCGCCGGTCTGGTCGATCGCGACGGTGTAGGTCTGCGGGTCGCTTGCGTGCGCCGAGACAACCGCAAGCGCCAGCAGGCAGAGGACGAACACGTACCCGCGCACGCGCGCGTTACGAAAATGCCGCTTCCGCCAACCCACGTTTCTAGCCCCGCGCCCTCTCCACCGCGCCGAGCCTTGCCGGTAATTACGGCGAAATTGGGATTTGCCCGCGCTTTCGCAACGCGGGCCGACAAAGCCGCACGGACGCCGTTATTCCGCAGCAGCGACCTTGCCTGTGCCGCCCACAGCGCCCGAGGCTTTCACCTCGGCGAGGCGCTTGTCGTCGTAACGCAACACCTGGCGCATGATCTCCTCGGTATGCTCTCCCAAGAGCGGCGAGCGTACGACGTCGCTCGGGCTGGCCGAAAGCTTGATCGGGTTGCCGACCGATAGATATTTGCCGCGCGTCGGGTGCTCGACCTCGACCACCGTGCCGGTCTCGCGCAGGCTCTTTTCCTCGGCGAGCTCTTTCATCGAGAGAATCGGACCGCAGGGAATGTCGTATTGGTTGAGGATATCCATCGCCTCGAACTTGGTCTTGGACATCGTCCAAGCTTCGATGCGATCGAAGATCTGCTTCAAGCGCGGCAGCCGCGCATCGGGCTTGGCATAATCCGGATGGGTGATCCAACCCTCTTCGCCGATCACCTTGCAGATTTCCGCCCAGACCGGCGCCTGGGTGATGAAATAGATATAGGCGTTGGGATCCGTCTCCCAGCCTTTGCATTTCAAGATCCAGCCCGGCTGGCCGCCACCCGAATCATTGCCGGCGCGCGGCGTCGCCTCGCCGAAGGGAATGTTCTGACCGTATTGGCTGTATTCGGTGAGCGGCCCCGATTTCAGACGCTGCTGATCGCGCAGCTTCACGCGGCAGAGATTGAGCACGCCGTCCTGCATCGCAACCGTGACACGCTGGCCTTTGTCGGTCATCGTGCGCTGATAGAGCGCTGTGACAATACCGAGGCAAAGATGCAAACCCGTGCCGCTGTCGCCGATCTGCGCGCCGGTGACGAGCGGCGGGCCTTCGCGGAAGCCGGTGGTCGAGGCCGAGCCGCCGGTGCATTGCGCGACATTCTCATAGACTTTGCAGTCCTCATACGGCCCGGGGCCGAAGCCCTTGATCGACGCGTAGATGAGGCGCGGATTGATCTCCTGGATGCGCTCCCAGGTGAAACCCATGCGATCGAGCACGCCGGGGCCGAAATTCTCGACCAGCACGTCGCATGTCTTCATCAGCCCTTCAATCAGCTCTTTACCGACCGGGTTCTTCGCATCGATGGTGATCGAGCGCTTGTTGTGATTGAGCATCGTAAAATAAAGGCTGTCCGCGCCCGGCACGTCGCGGAGTTGGCCGCGCGTGACATCGCCCGCGCCCGGCCGCTCGACCTTGATGACGTCGGCGCCGAACCAAGCGAGAAGCTGCGTACACGTCGGTCCCGATTGCACATGGGTGAAATCGAGAACCTTAACGCCGTCGAGTGCCTTGCCCATGTCCCTCTCCAGAATTCCTTCGTTGCGTTCGTTTAACTCAAGCCTGCGCGGCGACCCCGCCGCATCTTCCAAGAAATCCTATTTCTTCTTCAGCGCGCTTTGCGGATTGAGATTGCCGATACGTCCGCTCTCGCTGCCCGCGCTCGGATCGATGACCGCATTGATGAGCGTGGGTTTGCCCGAAGCCAACGCGGCGTCCACGGCCTGCTTCAGCGCGTCGGGCAATTCCGCCTGCACGCCGACACCGCCGAACGCTTCCATGATCTTGTCGTAGCGCGCGCCTTTGACGAAAACCGTCGTCGCCGGATCGGAGCCGGCTGCATTGACGTCGGTGCCACGATAGATGCCGCCATTGTTGAAGACGACGATACAGACCGGCAGGTCGTACCGGCAGATCGTCTCCACCTCCATGCCGCAAAAGCCGAAAGCGCTGTCGCCTTCGATCGCAAGCACGCGGTTGCCGGTTTCGACGGCCGCCGCGATGGCCTGGCCCATGCCGACACCCATTACACCCCAGGTGCCGACATCGAGACGCTTGCGCGGCTTGTAGATATCGATGATGCCGCGCGCGAGATCGAGCGTGTTGGCGCCTTCATTGACGAGGATCGTGTCCGGCCGCTCTTTGAGGACGGTGCGCAAGACACCGAGCGCGCCGTGATAATCCATCGGCGAATTGTTGTTCATCAGGCGCGGCGCCATCTTGGCGACGTTCTCTTCGCGCTTGCCGTTGACGGTATTCGTCCACGCGGCCGGCGGTTTCGGCCAATTGCCGCCCATGCCGTCGATCAAGGCGGCGACGCAGGAGGCGATATCGCCCACCAACGGGGCGGCGATTTCGACGTTGCTGTCCATTTCCTTGGGCTCGATGTCGATATGGATGAACTTCTTCGGCGCATCGCCCCAATTCTTGCCCTTGCCGTGCGACAGCAGCCAGTTGAGGCGGGCGCCGAGCATCAGCACGACATCGCTATCCTTGAGCACGGTCGAGCGCGCGGCGCCGGCGCATTGCGGATGCGTATCGGGCAACAGGCCCTTGGCCATGCTCATCGGCAGGAAAGGAATGCCGCTCTTCTCGACCAGCGTCTTGATCGCCTCATCGGCCTGCGCATAAGCCGCACCCTTGCCGATGATGATCAGCGGCCGCGCGGCGGATTTGAGCACATCGAGCGCGCGCTTCACCGCGTCGGGCGCCGGGATCTGGGCCGGGGCCGGATCGATGACTTTGACCAGCGATTTCTTGCCGGCCTCGGCGCTGATCACCTGGCCGAAGAGCTTGGCCGGAAGGTCGAGGTAGACGCCGCCCGGCCGTCCCGACACCGCCGCGCGAAGCGCGCGCGCCACGCCGATGCCGATGTCGGCCGCATGCAGCACGCGGAACGCCGCCTTGCACAGCGGCTTGGCGATGGGGAGCTGATCCATCTCCTCATAGTCGCCCTGCTGCAGATCGACGATCTCGCGCTCGGACGAGCCCGAGATCAGGATCATCGGGTAGCAGTTGGTCGTGGCATGGGCGAGCGCCGTCAGGCCGTTGAGGAAACCGGGCGCCGATACGGTGAGGCAGACGCCCGGCTTCTTGGTCAGGAAGCCGGCGATGGCGGCCGCGTAGCCCGCATTCTGCTCATGCCGGAACGACAGCACGCGAATGCCAGAGGCCTGCGCCATGCGGCCGAAATCGGTGATCGGAATGCCGGGCACGCCGTAGATCGTGGTCAGACCGTTGAGCTTCAACGCGTCGATGACGAGGTGGAAGCCGTCTGTCAGCTCCTGGGTCTCGTCGGTTGTGGCTTGCGCCATTGTTGCCTCCCTGAGAGCCGCTATTCGCAGAAATTCCAGTTCTTTTCGACATGCACCGCAAGATCGAGCGTGTGCTGGCGCGTCAGCGCCTCGGCCCGCTCGGTATCGCGCTGCTCGAGCGCTTCGATGATCTTCATATGATCGATCAGCGAGCGCTGCGCGCGATTATCCTCGCCGATCGTCGCCTGACGAATCGCCCGCACGTGGATGAAAAGATTTTCCGTCATTTCGGCGATGAGCTGGTTTCCCGACAGCCGGATAATCGCCTGATGAAATTTGATATTGGCCTCGGAATACTCGTCGAGCTGACCTTCCGGTGAGCCGTCCTGAAACTCGTCGAAAAGCTGCCGGAGCGTCGCGATGTCCTTGTCCGCCGCGTATTGCGTGATCAACCGGGCAGCGAGGCTTTCGAGCGCCGCCCAGACGCGGATCATCTCGATGATTTCCGTTTTCGATTTGCGCACCACAAAGACGCCGCGGCGCGGCGCGGTGCGCACGAAGCCCTCGCGCTCGAGGACCGTCATTGCTTCGCGGATCGGCGTGCGCGAGACGCCGAGCTCGGCCGAGAGCTGACGCTCATCGAGCCTGATCTCATCCGCCTGGGCGTAAACATTGAAAGAGGTGATCGCCTGTTTCAGCGCATGGTAGGCCTGGGTGCGAAAGCTCGATTGCGTATCGATCGGCTTCACGTTGAGCTTCGCCGAGGTCATTAAAGTGCAACCTCCCCCATGTAGCTTTCCGCGTCTTGTCCGTTGGTCGAATGTATCTGGTATACCAAGAGGTGGCGCGCATCGCTACCCGTCCAGCATGGTCTCCGTCGAGCAAAACGCTCAACCCAACGCCTCATGCCGCACTGCAGCATTGCCTTGACCAAGCCTGAGGTTCCCTTTAAGCGGAGCGCGTCATGGCGCGTACAACCAAATTCGTAAAATTCCGCGGCCGGCTGGTGATCGTCGGCTTCGGCAGCATCGGTCAGGGCGTTCTGCCGCTGATCCTTCGTCACATCGATATGAAGGCGAGCCAGGTGACGGTCGTCACCGCCGAGGATCGCGGCCAAAAGGAAGCGAAGGACCTCGGTGTCCGCTTCATGGTCGAGCCGCTGACTCGCGAGAATTACGCCTCGATCCTCGAGCCGTTGATCGGCGAGGGCGATTTCCTGCTCAACGTGTCGGTCGAGGTCTCGAGCCTGGCGCTGATCGAGCTCTGCCGCGCCAAGGGTGCGCTCTATCTCGACACCTGCTTCGAGCCCTGGCCCGGCGGTTATACCGATCCCGACCTCTCGCCCTCGCTGCGCTCCAACTACGCGCTGCGCGAAAACGCGTTGGCGTTCCGCGCCAAGAATCCGAACGGCCCGACCGCGGTGGTGACCCACGGCGCCAATCCCGGCCTCGTTCAGCACTTCATCAAAGTGGCGCTGCTTGACCTCGCCGAGGAATCGAACATCCAGACCGCGCCGAAAGGTCGCCTCGAATGGGCGGCGCTCGCCGCCGAGCTCGGCGTCAAAGTCATCCACATCGCCGAGCGCGACACACAGCTCGCGCGCATCCCGAAACAGCCGGGCGAATTCGTCAACACCTGGTCGATCGACGGTTTCGTCGCCGAAGGCATGCAGCCGGCCGAGCTCGGCTGGGGCACGCATGAGCGGCATTTTCCGCTGGATGGCGGACGCCACGAATTCGGCACCGGTTGTGCGATTTTTCTCAATCGCCCCGGCGCGGCGACGCGCGTCAGAAGCTGGACGCCGCTCGAAGGTCCGTATCACGGCTTTCTGATCACGCATGCCGAGGCAATCTCGATCGCCGATTACTACACGCATCGCGAAGGCGATCAGGTGCGCTATCGACCGACCGTGCATTACGCCTATCACCCCTGCGATGACGCGGTGCTGTCGGTGCATGAGCTCTGGGGCAAGAATTTCCGCCTGCAGGAATCGAAGCGCCTGATGATGGACGAGATCGAGCACGGCATCGACGAGCTCGGCGTGTTGCTCATGGGACACGCGAAGGGCGCTTATTGGTACGGCTCGCGCCTCTCGGTCGAAGAAGCGCGGCGCTTGGTGCGCTTCAACAACGCGACCTCGCTGCAAGTGACCGCGGCGGCGCTCGCCGGCATGATCTGGGCGCTGGAGAATCCCGAGCGCGGCCTCATCGAGCCCGACGAGATCGATCACGAGCGCATTCTCGATATTTGCCGGCCCTATCTCGGCAAAGTCGTCGGCGAGTACAGCGACTGGAATCCGCTCTACGATCGCGAACGGCTGTTCCCCGAGGATCTCGACAAGGGCGATCCCTGGCAGTTCAAGAATTTCCGGGTGGTGTAGTTACATCATCGTCATTGCGAGCGAAGCGAAGCAATGACGCCCTTCAATCAGCCCAATAGATCGCGCCGTTCTCGACCTTGATTGGAATGCGCGCCAACGAGCGGCCGCTGCACGGGCCTTCGAAGCAATAGCCGTCTTCGGGGCGGAAGACGGCACCGTGCGTGCCGCACATCAGAAATTCATTCTCGCTGTCGAAGAAGCGGTTCTCGGGCCAGTCGAGCGGCGTGCCGACATGCGGGCACGAATTGCGATAGCCGTGAAATTGTCCGTGCCAGCGAATGACGAAAACCGCTTCGCGCTCGGTGCCGCCGCCAAAAACGAAGCCGCGGCCTTCGCCTTCGGGAATGTCACCCTCGGCGCATAGCCGCTTCACCCCTTCACGCCGCCCATCTTGCAGATGGTCTTCCATTCTTCGGCGCCGACAGGCGAAACCGAAAGCCGGCTTTGCTTCACGAGCTTCAGCTCTTTGAGTTTCGTCTCAGCCTTGATCGCGGCGAGCGTCACCGGCTCTTTCAGCGGCTCGACCGGCTTGATGTCGACCTGCACGAACTTGCCGGTCTTGTCGCTGGGATCGGGATAAGCGGTCTTCACGATCTCGGCGATGCCGACGACGGCAAGGCCTTCATTCGAGTGATAGAAGAAAGCGCGATCGCCGACCTTCATCGCTTTGAGATTGGCGGCGGCCTGGAAGTTGCGCACGCCGCTCCAATTGGTGCGCTTGTCCTTGACGAATTGCTCCCAGGAATAAGCGCTCGGTTCGGATTTCATCAGCCAGTAAGCCATCCCATCCCCTCTTGTTCAGGCGCGCGCCACCAAAAAGAGGCGGCGGAATTTCAGCAAGGTCTTGCCGTCCTCGCGGCGGCGAAAGACCGCGGCGAGACGTTGCGCATAGGCATCGAGGAACGCCGCGCGCATTTGTTCGCTCAAGGCGTCGAGCACCGGCCGCAAAGTCGTGCCGCGCATCCATTCGAGCACGGCGTTGTCGCCCTTGAGCTGATGCACATATTCGGTTTCCCACAGATCGATGCCGCCTTTGGCGCGCGGCGCCAGCAGATCGTAGTAGAAATCGGGCGGCGCCACCGGGTCGGGCCGCAGCATCGACGGCGTCGGGCAATCGGGATCGAAGAGCGGCGCGAGGGTTGCGGCCCACGGCCCGCTCGCCGCAGTCTCGCGCAGCAGGCTTTGCGAGGGATTGTCGAAATTACGCGGCATCTGCACCGCGAGCACGCCGCCGTCCGTCAGCATGTCGATGAGCCGCGGAAACAAGCGCTCGTGCCGCGTCAGCCATTGCAGCGTCGCGTTGGAATAAATGAGCGCTGCGGGCGCCGCCGGCTGCCAGGTCGCGATATCGGCATTCACCCAGCGGATCGGCACCCGGTCTTTCGCATCATCCTTCGCCGCTTCGGCCAGCATGGCGGCGGAATTGTCGACGCCGCTCACGGCGCGATCCGGCCAGCGCGCGGCAATGGCCCGGACATGCGTGCCCGGCCCGCACCCCAAATCGAACAGCGGCCCTTCGGGCAAGTCATTGATTTGAGCCAGAAGATCGAAGCCCGGCCGAAGCCGTTCGTCGGCGAACTTAAGGTATTGTTTAGGATTCCAAGCCATAACCATCACAGCATAAATCGGCCCGCTTTTCGGCGCAGCAAACGTTTCGCGTCGCCGCGCGGCGGCATGAGGAAGGATCAATCATGACAAGTTGGACCAGTTGGACTGCGACCGTCGCGGCCGGGCTTAGTTTGTTGCTCGTCGTCGTCAACGCTGTCCTGGTGTCGAACAACCAATCGAATCAGCTCGCGGTGACGCAGCGTCAGCAATTTATCAATCAGGGCGCCGATCTGGTGCGGATCGAGCAAGCGATGGTGCGCAGCGCGATCGCCGCAAACAATCCGAAAGACGACGCCTTCACCAAGCTTATGGCGCGCTACAACATCAAGCCCGCGGCGGCCCCGGCTGCTGCCCCGACGGGAGGCAAGTAATGACCGTCTTCGAGAAATTCGTCGATTCCAAGAGCGGCGGCCCGTCCCTCGCCCTTCCCGTCGCGCTGCTGGCGGTCGGCTTCCTCACCGCGATCGGCTTCCAGACCGTGCAGTTGGTGCGCGACCGGGGCAATCTCGCCAACGTCTATGCCGGTCAGCAGAACGCCGTCGAGCAGACGCTACGCCTGCGCAATTCGGTCGATTCCTTCGCGGGCGAGACCGCTTCCCTGGCTCAGCAGGGCGATGGCTCGGCCAAACAGGTCGTCGATGCCCTGCGCAACCAGAACATCACCATCCGGCCGCCGGCTGCGGCACCTGCCAATCCGGGTCCGGCCGCGCACTAAGCTTCAACGAACATCCTGGCAAAGGCGCCTGCGGGCGCCTTTTCTTTGCCCCAATTCTACGATATAAATTAGTTATTTAATCTGATTGAAACAGAAATATTCGTGAAATATGTTATCGAGACGCCCTATTTAGCGATTCTGTTCTGGAAAATATGCTGCCTCTATCGCTCACTCTGACGCGGCTAAGCCTCGTTCTCATCGGGAACGGCGATGCGTGCCTGCGCCGGTTGCGGCTGCTGAACGAGGCCGGCGCCCGGACCCTTGCCGTGTTTTCCGCCAACCCTTCGCTAGCCCTGGCCAGGGAAGCAGGCCGTAATCTGCGTCGGCACTGGCCGAAGCGCGACGAACTGCGCGGCGCCCAACTCGTTTTCATTGCCGATATCCCCGAACCGCAGCGCACCGCTCTGGCCGGCCTGGCACGCTCGGTCGGTGCGATTCTCCATGTCGAGGACGCGCCTGCCCTGACCGACAGCCACGCGCCGGCGGTCCTGCGCCGTGGCGCCCTGACCATTGCCGTCGCGACCGACGGCACGGCGCCCGGGCTGGCCGCCGAGATCAAAGAATTCATCGCCGCGGTGATCGGACCGGAATGGCGCGGCCGGCTGGATCGGATCGCAGCACTACGGCGCCAATGGCGCGATGCCGGAGCCGACCACACGACCGTGCGCCGCTTGACGGCAGCACAGATCGACCGCTACGGCTGGCTCAAACAGTATCCCGTTGCGGTGCCCGCGAATGATCGCGGCACCGAGATCAAAGAACCAACAGGAGGAGGTGTGTCATGACGCTGAAACTCGGCGACGTCGCCCCCGATTTCACACAAGAATCGACCGAAGGGCCAATCCAATTCCACCAGTGGCTTGGCAATTCCTGGGGCGTGCTGTTCTCGCATCCCAAGGATTTCACGCCCGTCTGCACCACCGAGCTCGGAACCGTGGCGCGGCTCAAGAGCGAATTCGACAAACGCAACGTCAAGGTGATCGGCCTGTCGGTCGATTCCGCCGGCGATCACGCGCGCTGGGCGAACGACATCAAGGACACCCAAGGCACGGCCCCGAATTATCCGATCCTGGCCGACAGCGATTTCAAGGTGTCGACGCTTTACGGCATGCTGCCCGGAGGCACGTCCGGCGACGCCAGCAAGCGTACCCCGGCCGACAATCAGACCGTGCGCAATGTCTTCGTGATCGACCCGAACAAGAAGATTCGCCTGATCCTCGTCTATCCGATGGCGACCGGGCGCAATTTCCAGGAGATCCTGCGCGTCATCGATTCGCTGCAGCTCACCGACAAGCACAAGGTGGCGACGCCGGCGGATTGGAAGCAGGGCGACGACGTGATCATCACCACGGCGGTCAACGACGAGCAGGCGAAGACGCTCTTCCCCGGCTTCAAGACGCTGAAGCCTTATCTGCGCACCACCTCGCAACCCTGAGTCCAGAATGGCGGCGAGCATGCAGATCGTGACAGGCAATCGATTGCGCGACGGCGTGGTGATCTATTTCGCCGGCGCCGGCGATTGGACGCCGTCGATCGATAAGGCGCTGGTCGCCGAAGACGATCACGCCAATGCGCTGCTCGCCGAGGCACAAGTCGGGACCCCGCCGTTGCCGGCGGTGGGGCCCGTCCTGATCGAGGTCACGCGCGACGGCGATCATCTGCGCCCCATGACGCTGCGCGAACGCATCCGGGCATCGGGCCCGACCACGGGCCCGATGACGGGTCACACCGCCCTCGATGCCAACCCCGCCGCATCGGGCGTCGACGATTATTCGATTTAGGTCCGCTGTCGGACCCGGAGACTAAGAGTGTATCGCTACGACGATTTCGATCACCGCTTCATCGACGAGCGCGTCGCGCAATATCGCGATCAGGTGCGCCGCCGTCTCGCCGGCCAATTAAGCGAGGACGAGTTTCGGCCGCTTCGTTTGATGAACGGGCTCTATTTGCAGCTTCACGCCTATATGCTCCGCATCGCCATCCCTTACGGGATGCTGGATTCGACGAAGCTGCGCAAGCTCGCGCATATCACGCGCAAATACGATCGCGGCTACGGCCATTTCACGACGCGGCAGAATCTGCAACTGCACTGGATCAAGCTGGAAGATACCCCGGATATTCTCGCGGAACTCGCCAGCGTCGAGATGCACGCGATCCAGACCAGCGGCAATTCCTTCCGCAACACGACCACCGATCCCTTCGCCGGTGTTGCCGCCGACGAGCTCGAGGATCCGCGGCCCTATGCCGAGATCATCCGGCAATGGGCGACGCTGCACCCCGAATTCTCGTTCCTGCCGCGCAAATTCAAGATCGCCGTCTCGGCCTCGAAGGAAGATCGCGCCGCGGTCAAGATGCACGATCTCGGACTCTATCTGCACAAGAACGAGCAGGGCGAGGTCGGCTTCGAAGTATTGGCCGGCGGCGGGCTTGGCCGCACGCCGCTTCTGGCGCAGACGATCCGGAAATTCGTGCCGCGCCGCGACCTGCTCTCCTATATCGAGGCCTGTCTGCGCGTCTACAACCAGTATGGCCGGCGCGACAATCTCTATAAGTCGCGCATCAAGATCCTGGTGCAGAGCCTCGGCGCGAAGAAATACGCCGAAGAAGTCGAGACCGAATGGCAGGCCTCGGACCGCGAAACCGCCGCACTGCCCGAGAGTTATGTCGCCGAGATGCAATCGGCCTTTACGCTGCCGGATTACGATAAGCGACCGGTCGACGAGGCCGCGCTGCAAAAGGCGATCGCCGGCAATCCCGCTTTCGCCCGCTGGGTGAAGCACAATGTCTTCGCGCACAAGGTGCCGGGCCATGCCGTCGTCACCATCTCGCTGAAGCCGGTCGGCAAGACGCCGGGCGATTGCAGCGCCGAGCAGATGGAATTGATCGCCGATCTCGCCGACGAGCTGAGCTTCAACGAACTCCGTGTCGCCTATGAGCAGAATCTCGTCCTGCCGCATGTGCGGCGCGACGCGCTCTTCGGCCTGTGGCAACGGCTCGATGCCGCCGAGCTTGGCAGCTCCAACATCAATCAGATCACCGACATCATCTGCTGCCCGGGCATGGATTATTGCAGCCTCGCCACTGCGCGCTCGATCCCAGTGGCGCAGCGCATCGCCGAGCATATGGCGGCGAAAGAGGATTTGATCGGCAATTTCAACATCAAGATTTCCGGCTGCATCAATGCCTGCGGCCATCACCACCTCGGCCATATCGGCATCCTCGGCGTCGATAAGAATGGCGAGGAGGTCTATCAGATCACGCTCGGCGGCGATGCCGGCAATGACGCCGCCATCGGCACGATCGCCGGCCCCTCGGTCAAAAGCGAGGAAGTCCCGGCAGCGATCGATCGGCTGATCAACGCTTACATGAAGCTGCGCCAGAACGGCGAGCGCTTCCCCGAAACCTATCGCCGCGTCGGCCAGGCTCCGTTCAAAGAGGCGCTTTATGCTCCTCGCTGAGGACGGAACCCTCGGCGTCGACGATTGGCATCATCTCGCCGACGACGAGCCGATACCCGCAAGCGGCGCCATCACTGTGTCTTTCGCGCGTTGGCAGACCGATAAATCGGCCTTGCAAACGCGCGCCGACAAGCTGGGTCTGCGCTTGCCCAATACGATCGCGCCGCAAGAGATTGCCGGCGATGTATCGCGCTTTGCGCTGATCATCCTCAGCTTCCCGAAATTCACCGATGGCCGCGCTTATTCGCAGGCGCGGCTGCTGCGCACGCGCTTTGGCTACAAGGGCGAGCTGCGCGCCGAAGGCGAAGTGCTGCGCGATCAGTTGATGTTCATGAAGCGCGTTGGCTTCAACAGCTTTGTCGTCGGCGAGCGCGCGATCAAAGAGAATTGGGCGAAGGCGTTCAGCGAATTCGACGTCTTCTATCAGCAAGCCCCGGACGGGCGCCCTTGGGTCATGCGGCAACGGCTGGGTCCGCGCAATCCTTAGACTGCGCGCGACCCAGCCTCGATTCCGATTAGACGTCGCCGTTATCTGCGATCAGCAAACCGAGCCAGCCGGGCAGATCACTGTGGTCGAGCCGGTTGTCGGCGCCGGCACAACGACCGTGTTCGGCTGCTGCTGCTGTTGCGCTTGCGGGGGCGGATTATGAACGTCGACGCAAGCCGTGAGGCCCAGCGCCAGAACACCGAAAATCATCAAGCTGCGCATGTTTGCTCCTTACGCGAAATCACCGAGTATGCCCTAACCTTGCTTAGAACACCCGCTGCCGAGTGCGGTTCCCGTGACCTGGCGCGACGGAAGAAGCGCGATGGTTATGGTTAATACCATCGCGGCACACGCTGCGTTTACGCGAGAAAATTGCGGTAAACAGCGCGAAAGGTTGATTTTACGGTTCCTTAGATTGTTTTCCTTAGCGTAGCACTTGCCGGGTGATCATTGGCCCGGTCGTGATGTGTTTCGCGCGCGATGGTCGCGGTCGGTGTCGGTCCCCCCTCAACCGCATCGGCCGCGGCCGCTTTTTGCCCTATCCCTTTTGCGCGCCGCCTTCACCTCAGCAGATAATCCGCCTGATCCTCATAAATCGCACCGCTCTTCGTGAGATAGCTCGCGATCAGCGAGAAATGATCGACGCGAAACGGCGGCGCGCGATAAAGCGCGTGTTGCGTGAGATAAGTCTGTAACCGCGCTTCGTTTGTGCCTTTGAGTCGCGCCAGGCTCACATGCGGCGTGTAGCGCCGCTCCTCCGCCGGGAGACCGAGCCGCGACAGCGCGCTTTCGATCTTGCCGTGAAGATGCTGGAGCGTGTCGTTGCGCTCGACTCCGACCCAGAGCTGACGCTGCCCGAAATGCCCGACCGTTGCGAGGGTGACGTCGAAACGCGGCGCATGGATCTGGCTCAGCGCGGCATCGACATCCTCGGCCCGGCCTTCATCGATCTCGCCGATGAAGCGCAGGGTGAGATGATAATTTCCGGCATCGACCCATTTCGCGCCCGGCAGACCGTTTGTCATCAACGACAGCGATAACTTCAGCTCGGGCGGTAGATTGATGCCGACGAAGAGCCGCAGCATGGTCTCACTTTGCCGGCTTACCGAGCAATTGCTCCACCGCCGGCGCGATGCGGCCAACGATTACCGCGACGCCTGCCGGATTGGGATGGAGCATATCGGGTTGGTTGAGCTTCGGATCGAGCGCCACGCCTTCGAGAAAAAAGGGATAGAGCGGCACATCGTATTTCTTCGCGAGCATCGGATAGATACCATCGAAGCTCTTCTGATAGTCCACGCCCCAATTGGACGACGAGCGCATGCCGATCAGCAATACCTTGACCTTGGCCGCTTTGAGCTTGCTCAGCATCGTATCGAGATTGGTCTCGGCGCGCTTGGGATCGAGCCCGCGCAGCATGTCGTTGGCCCCGAGTTCGAGCAACACGACATCAGGATGACCGCCCATCGTCCAATCGAGCCGCGCCAGCCCACCGGCGGTCGTGTCTCCCGAGACACCGGCATTATCGACGGTGACGTCATAACCATCGGCTTTGAGACGGGCGGCGAGTTGTGCCGGGAAAGCCTGATCCGGGCCGACGCCGAGACCGGCCGTGAGGCTGTCGCCGAAGGCAAGGATTCGCGTCGCCGCCGCGGCCGGCCCTGCCGATAGCAAGGGCGATAGCAGAAGCGTGATCAGCGCCGCGAGCGCCGCTCGATTGACAAAGCGTGCCACGCAGCCATAACCCCGGCGCGCGCAAATGAGAACAGAAGACATCGGAAAACCGCTGATCCTCTTGGAGGATGTGCGTCTTACCCTGACGAGCGCGGCGGGTCCCGTCAACGTTCTGCGCGGCCTTTCCGCGACCATCGAATCCGGCACGACGATCGGCTTGGTTGGACCGTCGGGCTCTGGCAAATCGACATTGATGATGGTACTGGGCGGGCTCGAGCGCGTGACCAGCGGCCGCGTCGCGATCGCCGGCACCGATCTCAACACGCTGAGCGAGGATGCGCTGGCGCGGTTTCGCCGTGACCGCATCGGCATCGTCTTTCAATCCTTTCATCTCGTGCCGACGATGACCGCGCTGGAGAATGTCGCCGTGCCGCTGGAGTTGGCGGGCCGCGCCGATGCGTTTGCCGTTGCCGCCGCGGGACTTGAAGCGGTCGGTCTGAAAGACCGAGTGCAGCATTATCCGTCGCAGCTTTCCGGCGGCGAGCAGCAGCGTGTCGCCATCGCCCGCGCCTTCGCGCCGCAGCCATCGCTGCTCTTGGCCGACGAGCCGACCGGCAATCTCGATGGCGAGACCGGCCGGCACGTGATCGACCTGCTGTTCACGCTGCATGCCGAGCGCGGCACAACCCTCTTGCTGATCACGCACGACCCGATGTTGGCCGCGCGCTGCGACCGCATCATCCACCTGCGCGATGGCAATATCGTCGAGGCGACTGCGTGAGCCAGCTCGGCCTCGCCTGGCGCTTGGCACAGCGCGAGTTGCGCGGTGGGCTCAAGGGTTTCGGCATCCTCCTCACTTGTCTTTGTCTCGGCGTCGCGGTCATCGCCGGTGTCGGCTCGTTGGGCGCATCGATCAATGCCGGGCTCACCGGCGATGCGCGTGCATTGCTCGGCGGCGATATCGAATTCAACCTCGCGCAGCGCTCCGCCGACCAGGCCGAGATCGATTTTCTCGCCACGCAAGGCCGGCTATCGCGCGCGACGCGGCTGCGCGCCATGGCGATCGCCGAGAGCGGCGCATCGCGCAGCTTGATCGAGCTGAAAGCGATCGATAATGCCTATCCGCTTTACGGCAGCATCACGCTCAATCCACCGCAACCGCTTGCCGCGGCGCTGAACCAGCGCGACGGCGCTTGGGGCGCGGCGGTCGCGCCGGGGCTACTCGATCGTCTGGGACTAAAACTCGGCGACGCGATCCATATCGGCAGCGCCCGCTTCATCCTGCGGGCGACGCTGGCGCGTGAGCCGGACAGTATCAGCGGCATTTATGAGCTCGGCCCGCGCGTGATGGTATCGCAAGATGCACTTGGCGCGACGGGCTTGCTCGCGCCGGGCTCGCTTGTTGCTTACGCCTATCGCTTGCGCCTGCCCCCGACGAGCAATGTGGCGGCGGTGATCGACGCCGCGAAGGCGAAATTCCCCGAAGCGGGCTGGCGTATTCGTTCCTTCGCCGATGCCGCGCCCAATCTGCAAGAGCTGCTCGACCGTGTGACGGTGTTCTTGACCTTGGTCGGCCTCACCACGCTGCTGGTCGGCGGCGTCGGCATCGCCAATGCGGTCGAAAGTTATCTCACGACCAAGATGGATACGATCGCGACGCTGAAATGCCTCGGCGCGTCGCGGCGGCTCGTGTTCCTGATCTATCTCGCGCAGATCATGACGTTGTCGGCGGGGGGCATTCTGCTCGGCGTGTTGATCGGCATTGCCGCGCCCTTCGCCGCTGTGCCGTTGCTGCCTGCTGAGCTGCCAGTCGCAGCACAGCTCGGCATCTACCCGCTGCCGCTTTTGCTCGCCGCTTCTTACGGGATTTTGGCGACGTTGTGCTTTGCGGCTTGGCCGATCGGCGCAGCATGCGAGACACGCGCGGCGACGCTCTTCCGCAACGCACTTGGCCCGACGCGGGCACGGCCAGCACTGTTGCCGACGCTCATCGCCGTTAGCGCGGCGCTCGGGCTGTTGATCCTGGCGATGGCGAGCGCGCCCGATCGCACGGTCGCGGCCTGGTTTATTGCCGGCGCTGCCGGTGCCCTCATCGTCTTCCGCCTCGCGGCACAAGGCATGATGAAGCTTGCCGCGCTCGCCGGACGGCCGCGCCAGCCGGGGCTGCGTCTCGCTCTCGCCAATCTGTATCGGCCCGGCGCGACGACGGTCGGCATCGTCGCCTCGCTCGGTCTCGGCCTCGCCGTGCTGGTGGCGGTCGGCCTCGTGCATGGCGATCTGGCCAACGAACTCAGCGAGAGCCTGCCGCAGCGCGCGCCATCTTTCTTCTTCATCGACATCCAATCGGATCAAATCGCCGCTTTCGACAAGTTGGTGGCGGGGACGCCGGGCGTCAGCGATGTGCGCCAGGTGCCGAGCATGCGCGGGCGCATCAGCGCACTGAACGGCGTGCCCGTAGAGAAAGCCTTTGTCGGCCCCGATGCGCGCTGGGCGACGAGCTCCGAGCGCGGCCTGACTTATGCGGCGAGCCTGCCGGCGGGATCGCGGCTTGTCGCGGGCGAATGGTGGCCGGCGGATTACCGCGGCGAGCCGCTAGTCTCTTTCGCTGCCGATCTCGCGCGCGGCATGAAGCTGAAAGTCGGCGACACGATCACCATCAACGTGCTCGGCCGCGACGTCACCGCGAAGATCGCCAATCTGCGCGAGATCGATTGGACCTCGCTCAATATCAATTTCGCCATCGTGCTGTCGCCCGGCACGCTCGACGGCGCACCGCAAAGTTTCATCGCCACCGCACGCGCAACGCCGGGCCAGGAAGCCGCGCTCGAGCGCGCCGTCACCGACGCGTTCCCGAACGTCTCGGCGATCGATGTGCGCGACGCGCTCGGCACGCTTGGCGATATCGTCGGCGCGATTGCCGCTGCGGTGCGTATCACCGCGGCGATCACCCTCGCCGCCGGCGCGCTGGTGCTGGCCGGGGCGATCGCAGCGACACATCGCCGGCGGGTTTACGAATTGGTGGTGCTGAAAGTGCTCGGTGCGACGCGTCGCCAGATCGCGGGCAGCTTCTTGATCGAATACGGACTCATCGGCTTCGCGGCGGCGCTGATCGCTTGCGTTATCGGGACCATCGCCGCCTATTTCCTGCTGACGCGCGTCATGCATGCGCCATGGGATTTCCTCACGGGCACCGTCGCCGCGACCGGGCTCGGCGCAATTGCTCTGACCCTCATTGCCGGACTTGCCGGAACCTGGCGCGCACTCGGCGCCAAAGCTGCGCCCTTTCTGCGCAACGAATAGCCGCCCTCACGGGATTGTCATTACACCGCGTACAGCCGCCGCGTTTACGCTGGCGGGCGATGACCCAATGGTCGGTTCGTAGAGGGAGAAACGCGATATGAGCGAAGAATCCGTCGACCCCAAACGTCTCGTCTTTCCGGGCCTCGCTGGTCTGTACCAAGCCGGCTCGCCTTTCGCTTACGGCTTCATGCGCTTTTGCACCGGGGCGGTTCTCGTGCCGCACGGTATCCAAAAGCTGATGGTGCTGCCGCCGACGCGCTATGCCGAGAACATCGCGCAGCACGGCATCCCGATGGCGATGCTGTTCGCTTGGCTGCTCGTGTTGACCGAATCCTTCGCCGCCGCCGGGCTTGCGGTCGGCCTCTTCACGCGCTTCTGCGCCGCCGCAATCTGGATCGAGATGGCGGTGATCATCACGATATTTCAGTGGCAATTCGGCTACTTCTGGACGAATAGAGGCTTCGAATATGCGCTGCTTTGGCTGTTGCTCTGCACAGCGATCTTCTTCCGCGGTGGCGGGCGCTATTCCATCGACCACTATCTCGGCCGCGAGCTCTAGCCGCGGCCGAGCGGCGCCGGGATCAGCGCATCAGGAGCTTGCGCTTTTCCTCGAACTCGGCCTTGTCGATCTCGCCGCGGACAAAGCGCTCTTCGAGAATGTCGAGCGCTGCGCCCGAACGGTGAAAGCGATAGCCATAGTGCCGGCCCCAGAAGCCGAAGCGCATGAACAATGCTACCAGAACGAAGATCAAGAGGATTATCAAAAGCGGCCCGAGGAAACCGCCATGCCACATATGGTGGTGGCGATACATGTAGTCGGGCGGTGGCATGGTATTGGTTTGCTGCGCGAGCGCGGGCAACGCGATCATCATGGCAATCAGGCCCGCATACACCGCCGATATGCTTCGCTTCATCACCCGTCTCCTCTTCGAAGAGAAGAAGGGAGGATATCATAGAACCGGTCCCGCCGATCAGGCTTTCGCGTATTCGTCGCGCAGCCGCACCCAGGACATCGGGTGCGGCATGCCTTCCTCGTCGCGGCCTTTCGGCACGATGTCGAGGTAGTGATAGGCGCCGTTGAGCATGTCGAGGCCGCGCGAATAGGTCGAGTAGGTGTGAAAGAGCGCGCCCGTCTCGTCCTTGGCGAACACGCTGAGCCCCGGCGCATCTTCTATGCCGAAATGGATCGTGCCGTAATTGTAATTCTTGTCCGGCTGCTTGATCTCCACCGGCGTGAAATTGACGCCGAGATCGCGATTGAACGCTCCGGCCGGACCGCAAGATACCCATTCGAAACTCCAGCCCATGCGCTTCTTGAATGCTTCGAGCTTTTCGATCGGCGCGCGCGAAACTGCGGCGAGATTCGTGTCGCGCGCATTGAGATGAACGATCGCACGCTCGAAATTATCCGCCCAGAACGAGCAGCTTTTGCACGCCGCGTTCCAATCGGGATGGAACATCAGGTGATAGACGATGAGTTGCGAGCGGCCGCGAAAGAGATCCGAGAGCCGCACCTCGCCCTGGGGTCCGGCGAAGCTGTAGTCCTCGAACTCTTTCCCACGGCAGCTCGCGTCGCGCCGCGCTCAACCGGTCGCGTGCCTGGGTGAAGGATTTCTCCTCGGCAAGCAGCTTTTTACGCGCCGCGAGCCATTCCGCATGCGAGACGATCGGATGAGCGGTCATATCGTTTGTCCCCTTCAGCTTTTCGCCTGCTGCGCCGGCGCCGGCGGCGGGATCGTGTTCTTGAAGCTGGGTCGCTGGGCGTTCCGCTCGTAATAAGCGGCGAGCGATTTTGCATTGCGCAAGGCGTCGGCGCCTTCCGGCATCATGCCGACATAGAAAAGGATCGCCATCAGATTGATGTCGGCAAAGCTGTAGCGAGCGCCGGCGAGATAGCCAGTCGGTCCGACCGCTTTGTCGAGAATGGCGATTTGCTCGCGTAGTGCCGGCAAGGCTCCGTCGATCGCAGCGCGATTGGGCGAGCCGTCTTCGGTCTTCGGGAAGAAGTAGCCGAAGAGATAGGTGCGGATCATCACAGGATCCATCACCGTGTTGACGATCGACACCCATTGCTCGGCGCGGGCGCGCTCGCGGGCGTCGTTGGGAAAGAGCGCCGGGCCATCGAAAGTCCGGTCGACGTAGTCAGCGATCGCCTTCGACTTCGCAGAGTTCGAAATCACCGTGCCGCAGTGCCGGGATTTTGCCGAAAGGATGGATCGCCAGCACTTCCGGCGAATGCGGCTGCAATGGTTTCAGCTCGTAAGACACGCCCTTTTCCTCGCACGCCATGCGGGCGACGCGTGTGTAGGTCGACGGCGCAAAACCGAGAATTTCGACGGTGGCCATGATCATTTCCCTTCGCTGAGCAGCTTGTCGAGGCAATTGAGGGTCGAGTTCCAGCCGCGTTGATGCTGGTCGCGGCTTTCGGCGGTGGCGAAAGCCTGTTGCGTGATCGTGATCCGGGTGCCGCCGGGCGCCGCGGCAAATTCCACGGTGACTTCGGTTTCGTGGCCGCGCTCGCCCTTCTCGTCTTCCCAAGCCCAGGTGAAGACGAGCCGCTTCGGCTTCTCGATGGTGCGATACATGCCGCCGACCGTCATGCGCTTACCGTCCTGGAAGCGCATCGTCGTGCGCCACGCGCCGCCGGGACGCACGTCAATCGTATGCTCGGGAATGTCGGCGCCTTCCGGCCCCCACCATTTCACCAGCAACGCCGGCTCGACCCAGTGCGCGAAGACGCGTTCCGGTGGAGCCGCGACCAAACGCTCGAGATGCAGCACGCTATCGCTCATGTCTTTCTCCCTTTGGGTGTTTCGGCAGCCAATACAGCTTCGAGGCGATCGAGAGCGGCGGTCCAATGCGCGCGCTGCTGCTCGATCCAGGATTGCGCCAGCGCCAGGGTCTCGGGCCGCGCCCGCACCAAGCGTTTTTGCTTTTCGGCGCGGCGCTGGACGAGCCCAGCCTCCTCGAGCACGCGGAGATGGCGCGAGATCGCCGGAAAGCTGACATCGAAATTCGCGGCAATATCGCCGGCGGCGAGCTCGCCGCGCACCATCAGCCGCTCGACGATCGCCCGCCGTGTCGGATCGGCCAAAGCGCCAAAGACGCTATCGAGCGGGAATTGCGCCACGACCTTGCCTCTTTATTTAACTGATTGGTTAAATATCATCCGGAAAGCAGCACGGTCAACAACAATCGCGCAGCAAGGGATATGTGACAGCGATTTAAACCGGCAAAGCGGCGGAAAGCCTGGAGTTACAGCGGTTCGTAGTTGCGCATTCTCATTGAATTCGGCCCGGAACCTGCCAATATCCTTGGCAATCTTCTTCCCAAGCCTCCACGGGGGTTTCCCAATGTCATACGATCCCACCAACCGCTGGACAGCGAACGCCGGTGCTGACGTCTCGCAACTCGGCGTCGATGTTGGCCTGCGCAACTACATGCTGCGCGTCTACAATTATATGGCGGGCGGCCTCGCGATCACCGGCGTAACCGCCTTTCTCATCGCCAACACCTCGCTTGTAAATCTCTTCTTCCAGATGGGCTCACGCGGGCTTGGCCTCACGGGTCTCGGCTATGTCGGCGTCTTCGCGCCCTTGGCCTTCGTGCTCGCGCTCTCTTTCGGTGTCCAGCGCATGAGCCTTGGCATGGCCCAGGCGGTGTTCTGGGGTTACGCCGCGGTCATGGGCATCTCGATCGCGCAGATTCTGCTGCTCTTCACGGGCGAGAGCGTCGCACGGGTCTTTTTCATTACCGCTGCGACCTTCCTCGCGATGAGCGTTTGGGGTTACACGACGAAGCGCGATCTCACTGGCTTCGGCTCATTCCTTTTCATGGGTCTGATCGGCATCCTGCTCGCCAGTGTGGTGAACATTTTCGTTGGTTCCTCGGCCATGCAGTTCGCGATCTCTGTGATCGGCGTGCTCGTCTTCACCGGCCTCACCGCTTGGGATACGCAGCGGATCAAGGAGATGTATGGGCAGGGCGATACCGCCGTTATCGTCGGTAAGAAGGCGGTTATGGGCGCGTTGTCGCTCTATCTCGACTTCATCAACCTCTTCATCATGCTGATGCAGTTGATGGGCAATCGCCGCAACTAGTCAGCGTATCGACGAACGACAAGGCCCGGCCGCGTAAGCGACCGGGCCTTTTCTTTTGCGTGAACCAGATGAAGGGCTAAGCCCGGCCGTAGACCGGAATGACCGCGCCGGTGGTAACGCGATTGCTGGGCGCGGCAAGGTTGCAGATGATCGAGGCGACCTCGACCGGTTTCGGCCAAGCCGAATGATCGGCTTTCGGCATCGCCAGGCGATTGGCCTCGGTATCGAGCGTCGATGGCGCGATGGCGTTGACCAGAATATCTTCCTTCACCACTTCGGCGGCGAGCGATTGGGTCAGCGCCGCAACACCCGCCTTGCTGACCGTATAGCCGACAGAGCCGGCACCGGTTCGTGGCTCCAGCGCCGGCCGCGCCGCGATATTGACGATGCGCCCGCCGCCGCCGGCTTCGCGAATGGCGCCGACCGCCGCCGCGCAACAGAGGAAGCAGCTCAGCAGATTGTTGCGCACCATTCCCATCAGCTCGGCTTCGTCGGTCTCGGCGATCGGCCATGACGCGTAGCCGCCGGCAAGATGGATCGAGGCCCAGAGCTTCGGCACGCCGTCGTAGATTCGCTGCACCACCGTCTGCGAGCCGAGATTGGCGTTGCCGATCAGCTTCACGCGCGGATTGCCGCGATGCGGGAAACGCTGCTCTTCGGATTCGACGTGATATGGCACGTAGCAGATCGCGCCGCTGGCCAGCAACTCACCGACGACGGCGGTGCCGAGCGCGCCGGTGCCACCGGTAACAACAACGTGACGTTCGCGAAAATCAGCCATCGCCCGCGTCCCCAGTGATACGCGATCAGAAATCCGAGCAGCGGCCATTGATTTCCCAATCGCCGTAGCGTGTGGGCTCGGGCCCTTTCGGGCCACCGATCTCGCGCTCGCCGGAAGCGGGCGCGGGTTTCGGCGCCTCGGGCTCGGTGGTCGCGTTCGGCTTGGGATTGGGTTTGGGCTTGGCCATGCAATGAATATGGCGTCCCGGCTTAGCGCATGCCAGGGCTCGCTTGCGGTGCTGTGGCCGCGCCTCTATAGCGCCGCGCGATGGCCGAACTCGATGATGCACCGATAACGGGCGCCCCTGCGGAATGCCCGCGCTGCGGTAAGCCAACACCGCTATGTGTTTGCGACGGCATCAAGCCGATCGACAATCGCGTCGCGCTTTTGATCCTGCAACATCCGCAGGAGCAGGACCGCGAGCTCGGCACGGCGCGGCTGACCGTGCTGCATTTGAAGCGTGCGGTGATGAAAGTCGGGCTGAGTTGGCCGAGCCTGGCGAAAGCCTTAGGCCGCGAGGTCAATCCGAAGCGCTGGGCCGTGCTCTATCTGGGCGCCGCCAGCGCCGCGACCTTGCCGAAGGATCGCGAAGTCACGCTGATCGACAGCAAAGGTGCGCCGCTGCCCGAGCAGGACCACGCGCTTTCCGAGATCGATGGCATCATCGTGCTCGACGGTAGTTGGAGCCAGGCGAAGACGATGTGGTGGCGCAATCCCTGGGTTTTGAAATGCCGTCGTCTCGCGCTCAATCCGAAGCAGCCGTCGCGCTATGGCAAGCTGCGCCGCGAGCCGCGACGTGAAGGCTTGTCGACGTTGGAGGCGGCGGCGCTGGCATTGGCGCGGTTGGGACGTCAGCCGGAAATCGAGGCCACGCTTGGCTTGAGCTTTGCCCGGCTACTCAGCGCATACAGAACGTCAAATACACGCGCAAAGTGACAGAACTGGGGCCTCATTCCGGCCAAACTAAGATCGCCCCTTATGTATTGAAGCGACAAGGGGTAAGCGCCAGTTTATGACCATGCCGAGTTTGTCTGCTGTCAGAGGCACCTCTGGTTCAGTTTCCGCGCGAGGTGCGGCACTCGATCTCATTGGCGCGGTGCTTCGGCAAAAACATCCGCTCGATGAAGCGATCGACGATCATCCGGCGATGGCGGAGTTACCGGCGCGCGATCGTGCGTTCGCGCGCTTGCTGGTCGCGACGGTGTTGCGCCGCTTGGGACAGATCGATGCGCTGATCGAACATTGCCTCGAGAAACCGCTGCCGGCGCGCGCCGCGGCGACACAAGATTTGCTGCGGCTCGGTTTGTCGCAGCTTTTATTTTTGCGCACGCCGCC
The DNA here is from genome assembly GCA_963740675.1 of uncultured Alphaproteobacteria bacterium. GTDB lineage: Bacteria > Pseudomonadota > Alphaproteobacteria > ATCC43930 > CGMCC-115725 > CAIKMD01. The sequence goes on along the minus strand of CAVUFS010000010.1, from coordinate 103,565 downwards.
GCATGCCGCGGTCGCGACTTCGGTCGATCTCGCTGAAGCGCGCGGCTTCCTTTCCTACAAAGGTCTCGTCAATGCGGTGCTCCGGCGCTTGAGCCAGGAAGGCGCCGCGCTGATCGCGAGTCAGGACGAGGCGCGGCTCAACGTGCCGCCGTGGCTCTGGCGCAATTGGTGCGAGGCCTATGGCGAGCCGACAACACGTGCGATCGCGATGGCGCATCTGCATGAAGCGCCGCTCGATATCTCGGTGCGCAGCAATCCCGAGCATTGGCGCGAGCGTCTCGATGCGGTGATGCTGCCCACCGGCACGCTCCGTCGGCAGGCCGGTGGGCCCATCGCCAATCTGCCCGGCTATGACGAAGCGGCATGGTGGGTGCAGGACGCCGCGGCAGCCCTTCCCGAGAAACTCTTCGGCGATGTGAACGGTCAGACCGTTCTCGACCTTTGCGCGGCACCGGGCGGCAAGACCGCGCAGCTCGCCGCCGCCGGCGCGCATGTCATCGCGCTCGACCGCTCGCCGCGACGCATCGAGCGGCTCAACGCCAATCTCACACGCCTCCATCTCAATGCCGAAACGCATGTCGCCGATGCGATCCAGTGGCGGCCGCAGCAGCCGGCGAAATACATCCTGCTTGATGCGCCTTGCACGGCGACCGGTGCCATTCGCCGCCATCCCGACGTGCCGCATCTGAAGACGCCGGAAGACGTGACCCGTCTCGCCTCGGTGCAGGAGCGACTGCTGAATGCAGCGGTCGACATGCTCGCGCCAGGTGGGACGCTGGTTTATTGCACCTGCTCACTCGAAGCGCAGGAAGGCAAACAGCAGGTCGAGAAGCTGTTAGGGCGCGGCGCGCCCGTGAAACGCGTGCCCGTCGACGCCGCCGAAATCGGCGGCCTCAAGGAATGCGTCAGCGCCGAGGGTGATATCCGCACCCTGCCATGTCACCTCGCCGAGCTCGATGGGCTCGACGGCTTCTTTGCCGCGCGGCTCGTGCGCAACTGACCTGCGATTGCGGGGCGGTTTGCCGCCTTGACAGAGATAGCTGGCGGGTGCTTGCTCGCGGCTATGCGTAACGACGAACCCCTGATCACCTGGCCAAAAGAAGGCCCGACCCGTGCGCCCTATCGGGTGATGCACGATCCCGAAATCTATCGCCAGGAGATGGACCACATCTTCCGCGGCCCGGTTTGGCATTACCTCTGCCTCGAGGCCGAGTTGCCCAAGCCCGGCGATTACCGCACCACCTTCATCGGCGAGATTCCGATCATCGTCTGCCGCGATGAGGACGGAAACATCAACGCGCTGGTCAATCGCTGTGCCCATAAAGGCGCGCTGCTCTGCATCGAGCCGCATGGCAACCGCAAGCAATTCGCCTGCGTCTATCACGCCTGGACCTATGACCTGAAAGGCGCGTTGACCTCAATCGCGTTCCAGCGCGGCCTCGCCGGCAAGGGCGGCATGCCCACGGATTTCGACGTGTCGAAGCACGGCCTCGCCCGTATCCGCGTCGAGAATTTCTGCGGCATGGTGTTCGGAACGTTTAGTGATAAGGTCGAGAACGTCGAAACCTATCTCGGCCCCGATATGGCCGCGCATGTGCGGCGCATCTTCAACCGGCCGGTCGAGATCCTGGGCTATTACCACCAGGTCCTGCCGAACAATTGGAAGCTCTATATGGAGAATTCGCGCGATCCGTATCACGCGACCATTCTCCATGCCTTCTACGCCACCTTTAAGCTCAACCGCCTGTCGATGCTGGGCGGCGTCTCCCTCGGCAAAGAGGGCTGGCATAACCTCCTTTACTCCGCCGCGGAGCGCGACATCCAGAAGGAGAATTACGAGGGCGGACATCTGCGCTCGGTGATTTGCGATGTCGGCCTGGAGGATTCGACCTTCCTCGACCGGATCCAGGAATTCGATGACGGCATCACCGTCGCCATCCAATCGATCTTCCCGACCTGCAACACGCAGCAGATCTACAACACGCTGGCGATCCGCCAGACGGTGCCGCTCGGCCTCAACAAGGCGGAGCTGCATTGGACCTGCTTCGGCTACAAGGACGACACGCCTGAATTGCGTCGCATGCGCAATCTGCAAGCCAATCTCATCGGTCCGGCCGGCTATGTCTCGATGGAAGACGGCTCGGTCGGCGGCTATGTCCAGCGCGGCACGATGGGCGCCGAAGAACAAGCCGCCGCGGTCATGGAAATGGGCGGGCGCACGATCGAGCCGCAGCCCGGCGTGCGCGCGACCGAAGTGGCGCTGCGCGGCTTCTGGCGGGCCTATCGCGAGCTGATGGGCTTCTGACATGGCTGAAATTTCCGAAGCCGTGCGCCGGCAGATCGAGGCGCTGAACACGCGTTACATCCGCGCAATCGACGATGACGCGCTGGAAGACTGGCCGAAGCTCTTCACCGAAGAGTGCCTCTATCGCATTACGACGCGCGAGAATTTCTCGCAGAACCTGCCGCTGGCGCTGATGGAATGCGCCAGCCGCGGCATGCTGGTCGATCGCGTCTTCGGCTATCGCCGCGTCAATGTGTACGAGCCGCAGCGTTATACGCATCTGTTGTCCGGTCTCCTCATCGAACCGATCGACGCAACGCATGTGCGGTGCCGCCAGAATTACGCGGTCATCCGTACGATGATAACGGGCGAGACGATGATCTTCTCGGCCGGCGTTTATCACGATCGCATCGTCCTCGGCGCGGAAGCGCAATTCGAGGAACGCATCGTCGTGCAGGAATCGCGCCGCGTCGACACGCTGCTCGTGATTCCGATCTGAGCGAGATGGCCGAATCCGACTATCTCACGCTGACGGAAGCCGAAGCGGCTTTCCTCAAAGCCTCCGTCGATACGATCATTCCTGCCGACGATCTGTCGCCGTCGGGCAGCGAATGCGGCGTTGTCGATTTCATCGATTGCGAACTTGCCGGGCCTTATGGCGAAGGCGCACGGCTCTATCGCGATGGGCCGGTGGTCAAAGGCAAGCCCGAGCACGGCTATCAGCTCGATTTGACGCCGCGCGAATTCTTCCGGCAAGGCATCGCCGCCGCCGATGCCTGGACGCAAACGCGTTTCGGCGCCGCCTTCGCGGCGCTTGACGAGACGCAACGCCAAGCCGCGTTCACCGAGGTCGATAGCGGCGCGGCGCAATTCGCGAATTTCGAAGCGCGCGAATTCTTCGATTCGCTGCTGCAGATCGTGATGGAAGGCTTCTTTGCCGATCCTTATTACGGGGGCAATCGCGACATGGCGGGATGGAAGATGATCGGCTATCCCGGCCTGCCCGCCGATTATCAACACGCGATGGAACATTTGCGCGGCCAAAATCACCGCCCGAAGCCGCGCTCCATCGGTGATTACGCGTAAGGCCGCCGCGTGGGGGTGACGCGCCTTAAAAGACACCGACGCCGTCATCATCGGCGTCGGCTGGACTGGCAGCATTCTCGCGCGCGAGTTGACCAAGGCGGGCCTTAAGGTTGTCGCACTCGAGCGTGGCAAGTTCCGCACGCCGGAAGCCGATTTCGCTCTGCCGCATATCCGCGACGAGCTCAAATACGCGGTACGGCAAGAGCTGATCCTCGACCCATCGCTCGAGACGCTGACCCTTCGCCACGAGATCAACGAGACCGCACTGCCGTTCCGGCGCTGGGGCGCCTTCATGCCGGGCATGGGTTTGGGCGGCGCCGGCACGATTTGGAACGGCATGACATGGCGCTTCACGCCATTCGATCACGACATGCGCAGCCACATCGCCGCGCGTTACGGCAAGGATGCGATCGCCGAGGATCTGACCATCGCCGATTGGGCGATGCGCTATGACGAGCTCGAGCCCTATTACGATCGCTTCGAGAAGCTGTGCGGCACGTCGGGCCAAGCCGGCAATCTGCAAGGGCGATTGATCGACGGCGGCAACATCTTCGAAGGGCCGCGGCAATCGGAGTATCCCAACCCGCCGCTGACGCCATCGCGCGGCGGCGAGTTGTTCGCGGCGGCGGCGAAGAGCCTTGGCTATCACCCTTATCCGACGCCCTCGGCCAATCTCAGCCGCGAATACCGCAATCCCGAAGGCGCGGTACTCAACCCGACGATCTTCTGCGGCCATTGCGATCGCTTCGGCTGCGCCACCAATTCCAAAGCGAGTCCCAATTCGACGATCCTGCCGGTGCTGCTGCACGAGCCGCTCTTCGATCTGCGCTGCAATTCCTGGGTGACGCAAATCGTCTATGACAAGGCCGCGCGCAAAGCGACGGGCGTGCGCTATGTCGATACCGCGAGCGGCGAGGAATATGAGCAGCCCGCCGATCTGGTTCTGCTGTGCGCCTATCCCTTCAGCAACACCAAGCTGCTGCTGATGTCAGGCATCGGCGAGGCTTACGATCCGGCGACCGGCAAAGGCGCCGTCGGCAAGAATTATTGTTATCAAGTCACGGGCACGGCGCAGATCTTCCTCGAGAACGAGGAGATCAATCCCTTCATGGCGACCGGCGCCAACGCCATGAACATCGACGATTTCAATGGCGACAATTTCGATCACGAAGGGCTTGGCTTTTTCGGCGGCGCGTTGATCTTCGCCAGCCCGACGCATGGCCGGCCGATCATGGGCCGCCTCACGCCGCCGGGCACGCCGCGTTGGGGCCGCGGCTGGAAAGAGGCGACGGCGAAATGGTACAGCCACGCCTTCACGATCCACGCCTCGGGCGCGAATTTCGCGCATCGGCATAATTATCTCGATCTCGATCCGACTTATCGCGACAAGCTCGGCAACCCGCTTGTGCGCATGACCTACAATTTCCGCGACAACGACAAAAAGCTTTCGGCCTTTGTCACCGGCAAAGCGGTCGAGATCGCGAAAGCGATGAAGCCGACGATCCTCGGCACGCCGATGCCGCGGCGCGGCAATTTCCATATCGTGCCTTATCAATCGACGCACAATACCGGCGGCACGATCATGGGCACCGATCCCGGGACCAGCGTCGTCAATCGCTACCTCCAGCACTGGGACGCCGATAATCTCTTCGTGATCGGCGCCTCGACCTTTCCGCAAAATCCGGCGCCGCCGCCGACAGGCGCTGTCGGCGCGCTGTCTTATTGGGCCGCGGAAGCGATCACGAGCCAGTATCTCAAATCGCCAGGGCCGCTCGCCCACGCCTGAGCGCGCACGGTCGCTTCAGCCGGATTCATTAGACAAAACGGCAAAGTCGGGGCGTAAGCTCTGAGCCTGTGCCATCTTTTCGCCAAAACACACCTTTAGGGTGACTGCCAAGAAATCGGGAGAGACGCTACTTCACAAAGGTTTCGGCGAAATGGAAGACGACAAGTATTGGCGATCTCGGGCTTCTGAAATGCGCGAGCGCGCAGCCAATATCCGAGATCCTTTCGTATCGGGCGGCTTCCTCGCCCTGGCCGAGCAGTATGAGCTTCTTGCTCAGGACGGGGCGCGTTGGATCGTGGCTGCAGCGCCACTTTACGACGAGCATATCGAGGTGCTTCCGGAAGAGCCGAAGCCGACGGCCCCGCGCAACAAGGCCCGTTCCTGACCTCCGCTGACGATCCCGCAATCCCGCCGCGCCGTCATCGGCGAGCCAATGACACCGATTCCGGCCACCTAATCGCTTATCTCGCGACCCTGAAATAGGCCCGGAATTGGCCAGGAAACGGTCCCAGGCACCTGCCTGCGGTTTCCTTGCCCCGCCCCGCCTTCCCTGTTACCTAGGACGGCATGCAGCAGCCGGTCCGCATCGCGCCCTCGATCCTGTCCGCCGATTTCGCGAAGCTCGGCGAGGAAGTGCGCGCGGTCGATGCAGCCGGAGCCGACTACATCCATATCGACGTGATGGACGGGCATTTCGTGCCCAACCTCACCATCGGGCCGAACGTCGTCAAAGCGCTACGCCCACATTCGAAACTGACCTTCGACACGCATCTGATGATCGCGCCAGTCGATCCCTATATCGCTGATTTCGCTGCCGCCGGGTCCGACATCATCACCGTGCATCCCGAAGCAGGCCCGCATCTTCACCGCACCGTCCAGCTCATCAAATCACATGGCAAGAAGGCCGGTGTCGCGCTCAACCCGGCGACGCCGATCGAGCACGTCGAATATGTCCTGAACGACATCGATCTCGTGCTGGTGATGAGCGTCAATCCCGGCTTTGGCGGGCAGAGCTTCATTCCCGAAGCGCTCGAGAAGCTACGCGTCCTGCGCGCCCGTATCGACAAGCTTGGCCGCAAGATCGATCTCGAAGTCGATGGCGGCATCAATGAAAACACGGCGCGCGCCGCGATCGCCGCCGGCGCCGACGTTCTGGTCGCGGGCACGGCGACGTTCACCGGCGGCGCGAACGCCTATGCCGGCAATATCCGGCTTCTGCGCGGCGGCGCCTAGCATGCGCCCGGGCTTGCGCGCGCTCTATCACGGCTCTGCGATCTATCATCTCAGCCTCGCCGGCCGCTCGCCACGCGAATTGGCGCTGAAGCTCGATCCGTGGCCGGGCGATGCGGTGCAAGGCGAGGCGTTGCTCGCCGGCGAGTTCCGTTTCCAGGACGAGTTGGTCCGTGCGCCCTCGCCGCCTTGGCGCGCCGGCACCAGCGAGGAATGGCGCGCCGATCTGCAACGCTTCCAATGGCTCAGCGATCTTGCCGCGCTCGGCAACGAGGCGGCTTGGGAAGCAGCCCGGCGCTGGACCGCGGAATGGCTGCAGCAATTCGATATCTATGACCGGCTGGCCTGGCGCGCCGATGTGATCGGCGACAGGCTTTTCGCCTGGCTCGAATATTTCGATCGCCTCGCCGCGGACGAGACGCTGCGCGCGGCGATGCTGAAGAGCCTGGCGCGGCAATCGCGTCACCTCGCCCGTGTTGCGCATCGCGAAGCGCCTGGCCTGCCGCGGCTTGCCGCATTGCGCGGCCTCATCGCCGCGTTGGCCGCGCAAGTGCTCGATCGCGCCTTGGCGCGCGCGCTGGCGCATTTCGCGCGCGAGATCGAAACGCAGATCCTGGCCGATGGCGGCCATGTCACGCGCAACCCCGAAGCGCAACTCGCTTCGCTGCGCTATCTCGTCGATGCGCGTGCCGCGCTTGCCGCCTCGCATAATGAGGTTCACGGCGCGATCCAGCAGGCGATCGATCGCGCCGCGCCGATGCTGCGCTTCTTCCGCCATGGCGACGGTCGCTTCGCGCTGTTCAACGGCGCCAATGAAGGTGATGGCGCGATCATCGACCGCGTGCTCAACCGCGCCGATGCCAAGGGCCGCGCGCCCGCGACCGCGCCGCATTCCGGCTATGAGCGGCTGCGCGCTGGCCATTCGCTCGTGCTGTTCGATTGCGGCAAGCCGCCGCCAGCGGGACTCGATCTCGACTATCACGCCGGCGCGCTCGCTTTCGAGATGAGCTATGGCCGCGAGCGGCTGATCGTGAATTGCGGCGCCTATCATGGGCCGAGCACGGAATGGCGCGGTGCGTTGCGCGCGACCGCGGCGCATTCGACCTTGATCGCCGCCGATACCAGCTCGGTCGAATTCCGCGCCGATGGCAGCGTTGCTGCGGGGCCCGCAGGAAGTAACGGCGATGCGCGCCGAGGATGCCGGCGCGCAATGGGTCGCGGCGAGCCATGACGGTTTCAAGAAGAAGCTTGGCCTCACCCATGCGCGGCAATTGTTCCTCGCCGCCGATGGTGAGGATCTGCGCGGCGAAGATCGCCTGACCGGCCGCTCGGGCCAGGGCTTCGCCATCCGCTTCCATCTCCATCCGAGCGTGCAGGCGTCGCTGACCCAGGACGGCAACGCCGTGCTGTTGCGGCTGCCAGGCGGCGCGGGCTGGCGCCTGCGCATGCAGGGCGCGGTGTTGAGCATCGCCGAGAGCATCTATGTCGGCGCCGGCGGCACCAAGAAGACGCGGCAGATCGTGCTCGATGGTCATGTCGGCAGCAACGGCGCGATCGTCAAATGGGCGCTGCGCCGCGAAGCCAGGAAGCAGCAAGAGGACACGCAGCCCTCGCTCTCCGAAGATTTGTAGAACGATTTCGCGAAAGCCGATCCAACCACGTCATTGCGAGGAGCGGAGCGACGAAGCAATCCAGCATCCCGCGCGTACGCCTGGATTGCTTCGCTTCGCTCGCAATGACGGCGTTGAAATTTCCCTTTAAAGCAAAAATCGCGCTCGCGGCGGCATGCGATCACGCGTTGGTCATCGAGCGGTGCTAGGGACCAGACCCATGACGCATCTTTATCGCCCGACACGCCGCCAGCTTCTGCGCGGCGGCATTGCGCTTGCCACCACCGCGGCACTGCCCGGACTCGTCGGCTGCACCGCGCCAGGCCCGCGCTGGTCGAGCGATCCCTTCAGCCTCGGTATCGCCTCGGGCGATCCGGTGCCTGACGGCTTCGTGCTGTGGACGCGCCTCGCGCCCGATCCGCTGAGCCCCGACCCGGCGACCCCCGGCGGCATGAGCGGCGGTGCGGTACCGGTCGCTTACGAGATCGCAACCGATTCCACGATGCAACAGCTCGTGCGTAGCGGCACGGTACTCGCTGCACCCGAAGACGCATGGTCGGTGCATGTCGAGATCGGCGGCCTCGCGCCAGGCCGGCCCTATTGGTACCGCTTCGCAGCGGGCGCGGCACAAAGCGCGATCGGCCGCACCATGACCGCACCGGCAGCCGGTGCAGCGCTCGCTAAATTCCGCTTCGGCTTCGTCTCCTGCTCCAATTACGAGCTCGGTTATTTCTCGGCCTATCGTCATCTCGCCGAGCAGCAACCCGATATCGCGATCTTTCTTGGCGATTACATCTACGAATTCGTTGGCCGTCGCCCCGGCCTGCGCAAGCACAGTGACGGCGTCACCGCGACCGATCTGCGCACCTATCGTAATCGCTATGCGCAATATCACACCGATCCCGATCTGCAGCGGTTGCATGCCGAAGTGCCTGCGCTGATGACGTGGGATGATCACGAGGTGCAGAACGACTACGCCGACGATCTCTCTGAGACCTTCGACGACCCGACGAAATTCCTGCAGCGCCGCGCCGCCGCCTATCGCGCTTTCTACGAGCACATGCCGGTGCGGCCGAGCCTGTCGCATCCCGACGGGCCGAAGATGCGGCTCTATGACCGGCTCGCTTTCGGCGATCTTGTCGAGTTCTCGGTGCTCGATGGGCGGCAATATCGCTCGAGCCAGGCCTGTTACGCGCGGCCCAACCACGGCGGCGGTCACCTCGAAAGCAACGCGACATGCGCCGAGCGGCTCGATCCCGCGCGCTCGATGCTCGGCCTGGAGCAAGAGAAATGGCTTTTTGATGGGCTCGCAAAGTCACGAGCCCAGTGGAACGTGATTGCGCAAGACGTGCTGATGGCCGAGCTGCGCGAGAACATGCCGGATAACAGCGGCTATGGCTTCTGGACCGATGATTGGAACGGCTATCCCGCCTGCCGCGCGCGCCTGCTGCACCATATCCAAGATGCGAAGGTGAAGAACCCGGTGGTGATCGGCGGCGACAGCCACTCGTTTTGGGCGAACGATCTAAAGATCGATTTTTTCGATCCGCGCTCGCCCGTCGTCGCGACGGAATTCGTCGGCACTTCGATCACGTCTTACGGGCCGTCTTATGACGCTTTCATGTCATTCGTTCCGAACAACCCACATATCAAATTTTTCGAAAGCCGGCGTCGCGGCTATGTGCTGGTCGATACCGATCGGCGGAAAATGGACGTGAAGATGCAGGTTGTGTCGGATGCGGCCGATCCCAAAGCAACGCTCTCGACGCTAAAACACTGGGTTGTTGAAAGTGGCCACGCCGGGCCACAAATGGCCTGAGCACGCGCGGCGAGCGGTCACTGAAGCGTCACCCCGCTGTCACCAACCGTCGGTATAGGTCGACGATAGAAGCCGACCTGTTCGTAGTGTCGGCCAGAGGGGTCGCATGACAGACGCGTCGATTGTCCGTCGGATTAATCCGTCACACGAACCGCACACACACCACACCGATCACCCACTGCACCATTCGCGCCAGCCGCGTTGGACGCAGCGTGCGACGTCGTTCGGTGTCTTCGGCATCCTGGCGCTGGGCGCCATCTATGCCGGCACGTCTTTGGTCCACGATCTCATGGATATGGGACCGACGACAACGATCCTGCCGTTCATCCTGCTGGGCGTCGCGCTGTGCATCGCGCTCGGCTTCGAATTCGTCAACGGTTTCCACGATACGGCGAACGCCGTTGCCACCGTCATCTATACGCATTCGATGGCACCGCAAGTTGCCGTCGTCTGGTCCGGCATCTGGAATTTGATCGGCGTCGTGAGCTCGGCCGGTCTTGTCGCCTTCACCATCGTCTCGCTGTTGCCGGTCGAGTTGATCCTGCAAGTCGGCTCGTCGGCCGGTTTCGCGATGGTGTTCGCGCTGCTCATCGCGGCGATCATCTGGAACATCGGTACCTGGTATTTCGGTATTCCGAATTCGAGCTCGCACGCGCTGATCGGCTCGATCATCGGCGTCGGTCTCGCCAATCAGCTGATGGGCGGCCCGAACGGCACCAGCGGTGTCGATTGGGGTCAGGCGGTCGGTGTGTTCCGCTCGCTCGCTTTCTCGCCGGTGATCGGCTTCGTCCTGCTCGGCACTGCTGCTGCTCGTCGCCAAGGTGACGTTGCCTTTCCCGAAACTCTACACGGCGCCTGAAGGTGCGAAACCGCCGCCGGCCTGGATCCGCGGCCTGCTGATCCTCACCTGCACCGGCGTCAGCTTCTTCCACGGCTCGAATGACGGGCAAAAGGGCATGGGCCTGATCATGCTGATCCTCATCGGCTGCGTGCCGACGGCCTATGCGCTCAACCACGCGATCGGTGCCGATCACAAGCAGGTCTTCCATCAGGCGACCGTACGCGCCGAGAACGTGCTGGCCGCGCATGCCGGCAATGCCAGCAGCGCCAATCCGCGCCAGGACGTAACACAAGCCCTCGAGAAGCGCACCGTCACGGCGGAATCGATTCCGGCCCTCAATGCGCTGGTCGACCGATATCGACCGGCAAGTTCAGGAATACGGCGCCTATGCGCAAATTCCCGCCGCAAAGACAACCAACGTCCGTAACGACATGTATCTCGCGAGCGAGATGCTGGCTCGCGTCAGCAAGGACGATCAGCTGCAACTCACCGCAGCCGAGCAATCCGATCTCAAAGCCTATAAAGGCGAGATCGACAACGCGACCAAGTTCATCCCGACCTGGGTGAAGATCGCGGTCGCCATCGCGCTCGGCATGGGCACGATGATCGGCTGGAAGCGCATCGTCGTCACCGTCGGCGAGAAGATCGGCAAGACGCATCTGACCTATGGCCAGGGCGCCGCCGCCGAGATCGTCGCCATGGTGACCATCGGCGCCGCCGACCAGTGGGGCTGGCCGGTCAGCACGACGCATGTTCTGTCCTCGGGTGTCGCCGGCACGATGGCGGCCAACCGCTCCGGCCTGCAATGGTCGACAATCCTCAGCATGCTCATGGCCTGGGTGCTGACGCTCCCGGCCGCGATCATGCTCTCGGCAAGCCTGTTCTGGATTTTCCGTCAGGTCTTTTAGGTCGGCCGGCGCGCGGGGTTACGCGATCCCCAAGACCTCGCGCGCTTTCGCCCAGCTTTCCTCGCGCGGCACATCGAAGCGATGGCGATCCGCCGCCGAGATCGGCGCGATCACCGCCTTATCAAAACTCGGGCGTTCCCGCACGCGCTGATACCACGCCGCAACCTTCGGCCGCCGTCCCTGCCACAGCCCGTCGAGACCGATTGCTTCCGCGCGGAAGATGTACGGCGTCGCCGCCGCATCGGCGAGCGTGTATTGCGGGCCCGCGAGATACGGATGCTGGCCGAGTGCCGCCTCCATATCGCCGATATATTTGTCGTAATTCTTGAGCGCCTGCGCGACATGCGGCGCGGCAAGCCCCTGCGTGATCGAGAGCCGTTGCCGCTCGCGATAATCGACATTGGGAATCTTCGCCAGATGCGCATCAAGCTCATCCGGCGATTTCTGCGCTAGCACTTTGCGATTAGCGGTCGCGAAAGTGACGGTCGAGCAGGCGGCATGAAGATAGTCGTCGATCTTCTTCATGAAGAGCCGCGCCTGGTGGCGCAGCGCCGGATCGGTCGGCATCAACGGCGGGTTCGGAAACGCCTCGTTGAGATATTCGAGGATCAGCGTCGATTCGATCAACGCCTTGTCGTCATGGACGAGCGTCGGCACGACCTCGTTCGGATTGAGCTTGGCGTAATCCGGCCGGTGCTGGTCGCCGCGCTGCAGATCGAGAATTTCGCCTTCGAAAGCGAGGCCCTTTTCCTCAAGTGCCAATCGCACCTTGACGGAACATACCGAAGTGCTGCCTTGATAGAGATAGAGCATGGGTGCCTCGCCTTGGGGTGCCCGTAAAGCTAGAAACGGGCGGACAATCGGGCAAGCGAGAGCGCTGTGAAATTATCGATTCTTTCCGTCGCCGATCATTATCCCGACGGCGCGCGCCAGCAGGGTGCGTTCTATCGCGCGATCATCGATCAGGCCGTGCTGGCCGAGAGCCTCGGCTATGAGATCTGTTTCGTCGCCGAGCATCATTTTCATCCGTACGGCACCGTGCCCAATCCGGCCGTGCTGCTCTCCGCGATTGCCGAGCGCACCAGCCGTATCCGCCTGGGGCCGGCGATTACGGTGCTGCCCTTCCGCGATCCGCGCACGGTTGCCGAGGATTATGCGCTGCTCGATCAATTGTCGGGCGGCCGGCTGATCCTGGGTCTCGGCTCCGGCTATCTAAAGCATGAATTCGCCGGCTTCGGCCGCGATCCGGCCGAGAAGCGCGACCGGTTCGACGAGAATATGGCGATCGTGAAGCAACTGCTTTCCGGCGCGCGCGTGACCCATGCCGGCAAGTTCACCTCGCTCGACGCGGTGCAGCTCAACGTGGCGCCGCTGCAAAACCCTGTGCCGCTCTATGTCGCGGCGCTCAACAAAGAGGCGGTCTATCACATCGGTCGCCAGGGCAACGGGCTCCTGACCATTCCTTATGGCACGCTGGAGAATTTCGAGCAGATCGGCGCGCTGCAGGAAGCCTTCGCACGCGGCCGTCAGGAAGCGAACGTGCCGCCGATGCCCGGCGGACTCGCGCCGCATATCACGACCTTCCACACCTATGTCGCGCGCACCGATCAGGAAGCTGAATTGTTGGTGCGCGATGCGTTCGAGCTGTATTGCCGCACGCGGCTTTACGCTAAGCCCTGGACCTACGAGCAGATCTGCGAGAACGGCCTCGCGCTCTTCGGCTCGGTCGAGACCATTGCCGAGAAGCTGATCGCGCTGCAGCGCATCGGCGTCGAGCATGTCGCGACGCTATCGAATTTCGGTGCGCTTGCAGCGGACCGCGTCGAGGCCTCGATGAAGCTGATGATCAACGAGGTCTTGCCCATCGTGCGGAAGGCGACGAGCGCATGAACGCGCCGCTGGACGCCGCGGTGATCATCGTGGGCGGCGGGCCGGCGGGATTGATGCTTGCCAATGAGCTGGGTCAGCGCCGCATCGCGACGCTGCTTTTCTGCGACCGGCCTGGGACGTCACCCTATCCGCAAGCGAACGCGACCCAAGCGCGGACGATGGAGTTCTATCGCCGGCTTGGTTTTGCCGAGAAGCTGCGGGTTCGCGGCCTGCCGCCGGATCATCCAACCGATGTCGCTTACTTCACGCGCGTAACCCGCCATGAGATCGCACGGCTGGATCTACCGCCGGCGCAGGATGCCCGCGCGCTGATCAAGACGCTGTCGGGATCGTGGAGCGCGGCGGAGCTGCCGCATCGCTGTACGCAAATGTATATCGAGGAAGTGTTGCTGGACGAGGCACGGCGGCACAAATCGGTATCCCTCAATTTCAACTGGCGCACCACACGCTTCACCGATCATGGCGATCATGTCGAAGTCGAGGCCGAGAGCGCCGATGGCCACGCAAAGCGAAGCACGACGGCGCAATATCTCGTCGGCTGCGATGGGCCACGCAGCACCGTGCGGCGACAGCTCGATCTGCATTATGACGGGCTGGCGCAAGTCGACCGGCCGTTCATGAGCGGGCGCCAGCTCACCACCTATCTGCGCGCGCCGGCCGTCTATGACGTGATGAAACATAAACGCGCCTGGCAATATTGGTCGATGAACCATGCGCAGCGCGGCACGATGGTGACGATCGACGGCAAGGGCGAATTCACCTTCGGCATGCAATTGCCGCGCGACAAAGAAGAGACCGACATCTCGCCCGCCGAAAGCATCGCGCGGTTCCGGACGATGGTCGGCGCCGAATTCCAGTCGAAATCATCAATCGCAAATCCTGGCATGCAGGCTATTCGCTGGTTGCGCAGGCCTATCAGCGCGGCCGCGTGTTCATGGCGGGCGATGCGGTGCATTTGTTCACCCCGACCGGCGGGCTTGGCTACAACACAGCGGTCGAGGATGTCGTAAACCTCGCCTGGAAACTGGCGGCGATGGTGCAAGGCTGGGGCGGGCCGCGCCTACTCGACACGTATGAAACCGAGCGTCGTCAAATTGCCGTGCGCAACACCGGCTTCGCCAAATATTTCGCCGACACGGTCGGCCGCTTCGTGCCGGCACCCGAGATCGAGGACGACACGCCCGCCGGCACGGCGGCACGGGAGGCGGCGGGCGTGCTACTCAATCGCCATGTGCGCGAAGAATTCAACATCCCCGGCATCACGTTCGGCGCGCGCTATGACGGTTCCCCGATCATCGCGAGCGATGGCAAGGCACCGCCGCCCGACAAGATGAACGATTACCTGCCGAGCGCCGTGCCCGGCGGCCGCGCGCCGCATGTCTGGCTGAGCGATGGCCGCTCGCTCTACGACACGCTCGGCTTCGAGTTCAGCCTGCTGCGTCTTGGTGCGGCGCCGCCCGATGCGGCGCCGTTCGTCGCTGCCGCGGAAGCGCGCGGCATGCCGCTCACAATTGTCGATCGGCCCGAGGCCGAGTTGCGCGATCTCTACGAGGCCGATCTCGCGCTGATCCGGCCCGATCAGATCGTCGCCTGGCGCGCCAATCGCGTGCCTGACAATCCGGCCGCGCTACTCGCCCAGATCACCGGCGGCTGAGAGAAACTGACCGCGCTCAGTTTTTGAATTGCGCCCGCGACAGCTGGCGGCATAATCCGCATGTGGCCAAGGCGAAGGCAAAATCGGCGAAGCCGGTCGCGAAAAGCGGCCGGCGCGAGCTCAACAAGCGCGACAAGCTCGCGCGCATCCGCAATGCCGCGCGCGCTCTTTTCAGCGAAAAAGGATTCGAGGAAACGACGACGCGCGAAATCGCGCTGCGCGCCGGCGTCGCCATCGGCACGCTGTTCCTCTATGCCAGCGACAAGCGCGATCTGCTGTTGCTGCTGTTCGATGAAGAGCTCAACAAACTGTCTGACCGGGCGGTCGCGAAGGCGCGGCGCAACACACCTTTCGTCGAGCAACTTCTCGCGGTATTTCGCGTCTTTCTGACCTATTTCAGCGAAACGCCGCGGCTATCGCGCTATATGATGCAGCAGGTCACCTTCATGGGCTCGGGCGTCGGCAACCGTATCCAGGCCGGGCTCGAGCGCACACACCAGCTTCTCGCGAAGGTGATCGCTCAGGCACAGGCCGACGGCCTGGTGAACCAGGACATGGCGCCGCTCGCCGCCGCCGAGCTGATCTTCCTGATCTATCGCGCCGAAATCCGACGCTGCCTTGCCAACGACCCGCCCGTCATCGAGGACGGCATCGCCGCGCTGCGCCGCGATTTCACCATCCTGTTCGAGGGAATGCGGCCGCGTTCGGGGCCCGCCCGGCACTGACTCCGGCGCCCAGAAAAATGACTATGCTCATTTTTCCATTGACAGAAAAGCCGCCGGAGGCATCCTGAACCCATGAATAGAGGGCCGCCCTTAAGGCGGCTTGGGGAGGGGAAATCGTGGCCACGCAAAATATCGATGTCGCGGAATTGCTCGACGGGCTGAAGCTCGGCCGCATGCATATCGTCGTCTTCACGCTCTGCTTTATCGCGCTGTTCCTCGACGGCATGGATTTCGGCACGGTCTTGGTCGCGGCGCCGGCGATCCTGCGCGATTGGCATTTGCCGCAAAATGCGATGGGCCTGGTCTTTGGCGCCGGCAATCTCGGCCTGCTGGTCGGCGCGGTGGTCTTCGGCAAGATCGGCGACCGCTACGGCCGACGTGTCGGCATCATTGCCGGCGTGCTGACTTATAGCGTGCCGGCGCTGATCACCGGGTTCGCGGGCGACACGACTCAGCTCCTGATCCTGCGCTGCCTCACCGCGCTCGGCATCGGCGGCGTCGTTCCCAACGCCATTGCCCTGCTCAACGAATCCGCGCCGAAAAATCTGCGCGCCAGCTTCGTCATCGTCTCGCTGATCGGAACCTCGCTCGGCGCCGCGGCGGTCGGCGCTTTGGCCGCCGCAACCATCCCGCGTTACGGCTGGCCGGCGGTGTTCATCATCGTCGGCGCGTTGGGCGTGGTGCTGAGCTTGCTGCTCTATGCGGCGCTACCGGAATCGATCCGCTATCTCACCTTGAACGAGCCCACCTCGCCGCGCCTGCGCCGCATGATCGAGCGTGCCGCGCCCGGGATCGCGCTGGCGCCCGATGCGCGCTTCCATCTCGAGCAGCAGCAGAAAGTCGCGAAATTCAACATCGCCATCCTCTTCCGGGGCACGCTGCGCGGCGCAACGACGCTCTTGTGGTGCGCCTATTTCGTCGAGGCGCTGACCTTCTTCACGATCCTGAGCTGGTCTGTCGTGTTGTTGCAGAATGCCGGCGTATCGCCGACGATGGCCTCGCTCGCTTTCGCCTATGGCGGCATCGGCAGCATTCTCGCGCATCTGATCCTGGCGCGGCTGGTCGACAAACTCGGCGCGACCATGATCGCGATCGCAGCGCTCATCGCGATCGTCGCTTTGTTCTGTCTCGGCTATCTCGAGCTCTCGCCGAGCATGATGGTCGCGATGATGGTGCTAGTAATCTCGCTCGCCGGCGGCACGCATGATTCGCTGAACGGCATCGTCGGCCAGTTCTATCCGACGGCGATTCGCGGCAATGGCGTCGGCTATGCCAGCGGCCTCGGCCGGCTCGGTGCCGTTCCCGGCCCCGTGATCGGCGGATTTCTGCTGGCGGCGGCATTGCCCTTCAGCACGGTGATGGACATCATCGCCTTTCCCTATGTGTTGTTGGTGGTCTTCTGTCTCATGCTGTCGCGCCGACGTCCGAGCGAAAGCGATGAGCCGGTGATCGCACCCGCTACGTAAGGGAACAGTGAGTGTGAAGGAGCAGCGATGGCACAGCGCGATGCTGCGGTGATCATCGCCGGCGGCGGCCCCGCCGGGCTGATGCTGGCGAATGAGCTGGGCCGGCGGAACATTCCGACGCTGCTGCTGTGCGACCGTCCGTCGACCACGAGCTTCCCCGCCGCCAATGCCACCCAGGCGCGGAGCATGGAGCATTACCGGCGCCTCGGCTTTGCCGATGCCGTGCGTGCCGTCGGCATGCCGCCGGATTACCCGACCGATGTCGCTTATTTCACGCGTGTCACGAAGCATGAGGTCGCCCGCTTTTCACTGCCCGCGGCGCGCGACGCCCGCAATCTGATCAAGACGCTGTCGGGATCGTGGAGCGCGGCAGAGCTGCCGCATCGCGGCTCGCAGCTTTATGTCGAGCGCGTATTGCGCGCCGAGGCGGAGAAGCTGCTCTCGGTGACGCTGCGTTTCGGCTGGCGCGTCGAGCGCTTCGTCGACGACGGCGACAGCGTCACGGTCGAGGCGACTTGCCTTGCCGACAACACAACGCAGCGTTTCACCGGCGACTATCTCGTCGGCAGCGATGGCGCGCGCAGCGTCATCCGTAAGCAGCTTGGCTATCACTTCCGTGGCGAGGCCGGGGTCGCGCGCGACTATATGGGCGGGCGCATGCTGTCGATCTGGTTCCGCGCGCCCGAGCTTTACAAGCTCATCCCCTTCCCGCGCGCCTGGCAATATTGGGCGGTCAACCGCACGCAGCGCGGTCTCGTCGTTGCGATCGACGGGCGCAAGGAATTCGTCTTCATGTTCCAGCTTCCGCCGGACATCGACGAAGCCTCGATCACCGACGAATGGGCGTGCCAGGCGCTCGACCAATCGCTTGGCGCGCATTGTCCGCTGACCATGATCGGCCGCCTGCCCTGGACTGCCGGCCTGGCGCTGGTCGCCGAGAAATTCCAGCACGGCCGCGTCTTCCTCGCGGGCGATGCGGTGCATCTTTTCACCCCGACCGGCGGTCTTGGCTACAACACCGCGATCGAGGATGCGGTCAATCTCGGCTGGAAGCTTGCTGCGGTCGTAAATGGCTGGGGCGGCGCGCAATTGCTCGACAGCTATGAGCGCGAGCGCAAGCCGGCCGCCGAGCGCAACACCGGCTATTCGCGCTACTACGCGAACTCCATCGGCAACTTCACCCCGAAGCCCGAGATCGAAGACGAAGGGGCGGCGGGCGATGTGGCGCGGCAAGAAGCGAGCATCTATCTCAATCGGCATGCGCGCGAGGAATTCAATATTCCCGGTGTCACCTTCGGCGCGCGCTATGACGGCTCGCCGATCATCGCCAGCGACGGTGCCACCCCGCCGCCCGATCGCGCGAACGAATACGTGCCCAGCGCCGTGCCCGGCGGCCGCGCGCCGCATGCCTGGCTCGTCGACGGCCGCTCGCTTTACGACACGCTCGGTTTCGAATTCAGCCTGTTGCGCCTGGGGCCGAACGCGCCGGAGGCGAGCGCCTTCGTCACAGCCGCAGCCGCGCGGGGAATGCCGCTGACCGTCGTCGAGCGGCCGGAGCCGGAGCTGCGCGATCTTTATGCAGCGAGCCTTGCGCTGATCCGCCCGGACCAGATCGTTGCCTGGCGCGGCGGTCGTGTGCCGGAAGATGTGGATAAGGTACTGGCGACCGTGAGCGGCGCTTGATCGCCCCTTGATAGCCGGCAGCGGCGCCAATTAAGGTCCGCCCATGACCGACACTTCCGATGTGCTGCGCCCCGTAAAGCGGGCCCTGATTTCCGTTTCCGACAAGAATGGCCTGATCGATTTCGCCCGGGCGCTGGCCGGGCGCGGCGTGGCGCTGGTCTCGACCGGCGGCACGGCGAAAACACTGAGCGAGGCCGGGCTCGATGTCGCCGATGTCGCCTCGGTCACGGGCTTTCCGGAAATGCTGGACGGGCGGGTGAAGACGCTCCATCCCGCGATCCATGGCGGCATCCTGGCGCGGCGCGACATGGCGACGCATCTCGATGCGATCAAAGCGCACAATATCGCGCCGATCGATCTCGTCGTCGTGAACCTCTACCCCTTCGCGCAGACGCGCGCGCGGGGCGGCGATTTCGATGAGTGTCTTGAGAATATCGATATCGGCGGGCCGGCGCTGATCCGTGCCGCGGCAAAAAATCACGACGGCGTCACGGTCGTCACCGATCCGAGCGATTACGCCGCGGTGCTGAACGAGATGAATGCGCATAACGGCGCGACGACGCTGGCGCTGCGCCGCAAGCTCGCCGGCCTCGCCTTCGCGCGCACCGCCGCCTACGACGCCGACGTCTCTGCCTGGTTCGCCGAACTCGAAGGCGAGAAATTCCCGCCCGTTGTCGCCGTCGCCGGCACGTTGAAAGAAAAGCTGCGCTATGGCGAGAATCCGCATCAGGCGGCGGCGTTCTATCTGAACAGCGCCAAGCGGCCCGGCATCGCCACCGCGACGCAACTCCAGGGCAAGGAGCTGTCGTTCAACAATCTGAACGACACGGACGCTGCCTATGAATGTGTCGCCGAGTTTGAAGCACCGGCTGTCGCTATCATCAAACACGCCAATCCTTGCGGCGTCGCCACCGGCAGCGATTTGCGCGATGCATTCCTCAAGGCATTGGCTTGCGATCCGGTGAGCGCCTTCGGCGGCATCATCGCAGTGAACCGGCCGCTCGATGCGGCGATTGTCGAAGCGATCGGCAAGCTGTTCCTGGAAGTTATCATCGCCCCCGGAGTGACCGACGAGGCGAAAGCGCTGTTGGCGAAGAAGCAGAATCTGCGCTTGCTGTCGGCCGGCGCACTGCCCGATCCGAAAGCGCCGGGCATGACGTTGCGTTCGCTCGCCGGCGGTTACCTCTTGCAGACGCGCGATGACGGGCGCATCGGCGAGAGCGATCTCAAAGTCGTCACCAAACGCGCGCCCACCGAAGCCGAGCGCAAGGACATGCTCTTCGCCTTCCGTGTTGCCAAGCATGTGAAGTCGAACGCGATCGTCTATGTGAAGAATGGCGCGACGGTCGGCATCGGTGCCGGGCAGATGAGCCGCGTCGACAGTTCGCGCATCGCCGCGCACAAGGCCGAGGAGAGCGGCAACGCCGCCGGGCTTAAAGAAAGCCCGGCCATCGGCTCGGTCGTCGCCTCCGACGCCTTCTTCCCCTTCGCCGACGGGCTCGAGGCCGCCATCGCCGCCGGCGCCACGGCCGTGATCCAGCCAGGCGGCTCTGTCCGCGATAACGAGGTCATCGCCGCCGCCGACAAGGCAGGAATCGCGATGGTTTTCACGGGGATGCGCCACTTCCGCCATTAAGGAGGGCAGCCCACAAGGCGGGCGCCCCCAGGTACTGTGGCCTTCTCCGACCCGTTTCCCCCTAGCCATCCGGCCGGACCGCTCATAGAATTGCGGCCAAGATACTCTGGAGGAAACCTTATGACGTCACCCGATAACGGTCCGGTCGTTCTCGAGCGCAACACCGCGCGCGCGCAAGGCCTCTATCCGCTCGACATCGCCTTTGCCGATTACGATCGGCACCGGCCGCTGGTCGATGGTCGCGTCAAGGCGAAGGGCCTGGCGCTTAAGACCAACACCGCCTGGATCGGCGATTTCTGCACCCGGCCCGTCTATGAGGATTATGACGCGGCGGAGATGTCTTTCTCGTGGTACGTCGCGGCGCGCGATCGCGGCGAGCCCTGCATCGCCCTGCCGATCTTCCCGTTGCGTATGGCCGTTTGGGCCTATCTCTTCGTGCGCGCGGATTCGAACATCACCAAGCCGAGCGATCTCATCGGCAAGCGCATCGGCGCGCAAGGCTATCGCTACACCGTCAATCTCTGGGTGCGCGGCATCTTCAAGGAGCATTACGGCTTCTCGCCCGAGCAAGCGACCTGGGTCACGAACGAGACCGAAGGCGCCGGCTACATCATTCCGAAGAACGTCAACGTCGAGATCCGCAAGGGCAAGTCGCCGGAAGAAAAGCTGAAAGACGGCGAAGTCGATGCGATCTGGTGCACCTCGGTCACGCCGGCCTTCGAGAAGGGCGAGACATGGGTGCGCCGCCTGTTCCCCGATACGCAGGGCGAGATGCAGCGCTTCGTCAAGCGCACCGGCATTATGCCGACGACGCACACGCTGGTCATGAAGAAAGAGCTGGCCGAGCGCGAACCCTGGATTGCGCGGAGCCTCTATGATGCTTTCGTCAACGCGCAAGAATCGGCCGACGAGATGCTGCAAGACGACCCGAAGCGCTATTCCTATCTCGATTCGGTGTTCATCCAGGAGCAGCAGAAAGCGGCTTACGGCATGAATCCCTATCAGCACGGGCTGAAAGCCAACCGCAAGATCGTCGAGACCTTCGTGCGCTATGCGCATGACCAGGGCTACATCTCGCGCCAGATCCCGGTGGAGGAGCTCTTCGTTCCGGGCTTGCTCGACACCTAAGCCTTCGGACATTCCTTTTCACGCAACGGCCGCGAAAAAAATTCGCGGCCGTTGTCTATTTGTAGGGAGGGGCCGCGAAAAAATTTCGCGGCCGTTGTTCGTTTCAGGCACCAGGCTTATCCTCCTGTCATCAACAATAAATATCTCGGGAGAATCGTCATGGATCGTCGCGCTTTCCTGCAATCCGCAACGCTTGCCGCAGCCGCCGGCGCCACGACCGCCACCGCGGCGACGCCCGCTTCGGCCGAGACAACTCATCCCAGCGCCGCGACTGCGCATGACTGGTCGCATCGCAATCCCAAAGGCGAGCCGGTGGTGAAGCGCTTCAATGAGCAGCGCTGGGTGCTGGACAATGTGATCCAGGCGAACGGCGTCGATTGGGATCAGAGCCATACCGGCGTCGTCATCGGCTCGGGCGGGCCGAGCACGATCCCCGAGATGAACGAGTTGAAGAAGCGCGTCGTGCGGCTGGTCGATATCGCGCCGGCTTTCGAGGCGCTGGCCAAAGCGCGCGAAGCGAAAGCGAAAGAAGCCGAGCAGGCGGGCAACAAGGAAGCCGCCGCCGAGCATTACTATCTCGCCTCGAATTACTGGGCGTCGGCGATGTGGACGGTCGACGAGGTCAACGCCCAGATCAAAATGCAGAACGACAAGAAGCTCGATAATTTCAAGAAATGGATGGCGGTCGCCGACCATCACATCGAATGGATCGAGCTGCCGTATCGCGGCAAGACGCTGCCGATGATCCTGCACCTGCCGCCGAATTATCAGCCGGGCACGAAGATCCCCGTGATCGTCATCGTCTCGGGCATGGATGGATTCAAAGAGCGTTCGGTCGCCCTTAAAGACGATCGTTTCTTGAAGCGCGGCTATGCCGTGCTTGCTTTCGAAGGACCGGGCTATTGGGAGCCGCCGGTACGCGGCATCTATGTCGATGTGCCAGGCTGGGCCGAATGCGGCAAGCTGGTCTGCGATTGGATCGCGAAGCGCCCCGAGCTCGACGTCAACAAGATCGGCATGACCGGCGTCAGCTTCGGTTCGTTCTTCACCGCGATCATGATGTCGGGCGATACGCGCTTCAAAGCCTGCGCTATCACCGGCACCTGCTACGAGCCGGGCGGCGAGACGATCTTCAACCAGGCTTCGCCGACCTTCAAGAAGCGCTTCATGTTCATGTCGGGCATCACCGACGAGCATGAATTCGACGCCTTCCGCAAGACCATCGACTGGAACGGCTATGCGCAGAAGATCAAAGGCGCGTATTTCGTCGCTTGCGGCGAATACGACCAGCTCTGCCCGCTGGAACACACCGAGGCTTTCGTGAAGGCGCTCGGCGGGGCGAAGCAGCTCGTCGTCTATAAAGGCGGTAATCACAGCATCGCCTTCACCACCGCTTCGACGAAGGGACCCAATCCGCGCGATGTGCAGTCAGACTGGCTGGCGGCGCGGCTCGACGGCAAGCCCTTTGACAACGAATACTGGACCGTCGACTACGACGGCACGGTGACGAAGGAAAAGCTCACCTGATCGGAAACGATGGCGGTCACGCTAGATGCAGCGGCCGCCATCGACCTCGAGCGCGACGCCGGTGATGAACTCGGCCTCGTCGGACGCGAGGTAGAGCGCGGCGTTCGCCACGTCTTTCGGCGTCGAGAGGCGGCCGAGGGGCACGGTCGCGACGAAGCGCTGGCGATGGGCATCGGTGTTGCCGCCCAGGAAGCTCGGCAACAGCGGCGTGTCGCCGGCCACCGGGCAGAGCGCGTTGACGCGGATCTTGTCAGGGCCGAGCTCGGCAGCCATGCCTTTTGTCAAGTTGATCACCGCGCCTTTGCTGCCGTTGTACCAGACGAGGCCCGGTCGCGGACGGATGCCGGCGGTCGAAGCCGTGTTGATGATCGAGCCGCCCGTGCCCTGTTTGCGCAGCACCGGCACGAGATGCCGCGCCGAGAGATAGATCGATTTCACATTGACGGCGTAGATGCGGTCGAACTCCTCTTCGCCGACTTCGAGCATCGGCCGGTTCACATGGGTGATGCCGGCATTGTTGACCATGATGTCGATATGGCCGTAGCGATCAAGCGAGGCGGCGATCAGCTTCGCCATGTCGCCGTCGCGGGCGACATCGGCGCGGAGATAGGCCGCACTGCCCTGGCCCTGCGCGCCGTCGATCTCTTTGGCGACGCGCGTACCGCCCTCGTCATTGATGTCGTTGATGATGAGCTTCGCGCCTTCCTCGGCGAAGCGTTTGGCGATCGCCTCGCCGAAGCCCGAGCCGCCGCCGGTGACGATCGCTACCTTGCCCGCCAAACGCATTGCTGCCTCCCTGCACCTTTATAGGCGCAGTCTGGCACGCAACCGCCGCAGCGAAAAGTCAGAAGGCGAAAAGTCAGGGGGCGCGGAAAAGTCAGACGGTGATGTTGAGGATCGAGCCGCGCGGCCGGTTGGCCGGCATTGGGCCAGAAACGGCAGATACGGTCGCGAGCATTTGTGCCGGCGCCGGTCGAGCGGCAACCGGCTTTGTCTGGACCGGCGCGGCCGATTGGACCAGCGCGGTTGCCTGTACCGGGGCCGCGGGTTTCGCCGCGCGCAAAGCACGAATCTGCTCCATCACCGCAAGCTGGGTCGGAGAAAGCGCGCCGGAAGCGGGCGAGATAGCCATGATCGAGAGCCTGCCCGAACATAGTAAACGCGCGGTTAACCCTCTCCTTGTTGCCCGCGCCTCAGCGATTTATTCTGCCGCCAAAGCCAAAGGGAGAGCCTTCGCCTATGCCGGATGACAGCACCATTCCCGTCCCGTCCACGGTCGCCACCAGCGCCTGGATCAACGAAGCGAAATACAAAAAGCTCTATGCGGAATCGGTCGCCGATCCGGCGAAATTCTGGGGCGAGCAGGGCAAGCGGGTTGATTGGATCAAGCCCTATACCAAGGTCAAGAATACGAGTTACGAGGGCGATGTCTCGATCAAATGGTATGAGGACGGCACCCTCAACGCCTCATACAATTGCGTCGACCGGCATCTGAAAGACCGTGCCGATCAGACCGCGATCATCTGGGAAGGCGACGACCCGAATGAGAGCAAGCACATCACCTATGCCGAACTGCACGACAATGTCTGCCGGCTTGCCAATGTGCTGAAAGCGCATGGCATCAAGAAGGGCGACCGCGTCACCATCTACCTGCCGATGATCCCGGAAGCGGCCTATGCGATGCTCGCCTGCGCGCGCATCGGCGCGATCCATAGCGTCGTCTTCGGTGGCTTCTCGCCGGACAGCCTGGCCGGGCGCATCCAGGACTGCGACTCACCCTATCTGATCACCGCCGATGAAGGGCTGCGTGGCAGCCGCAAAGTGCCGCTGAAGGCGAATGCCGACGAGGCGCTGAAGACCTGCCCCGGCGTCAAAAAAGTGCTGGTGGTGAAGCGCACCGGCGGCAATATCGGTTGGAGGAAGGCCGCGACGTCTGGTACGACGACGAGATGGCGAAGGCGTCGAAGGATTGCCCGCCCACCGAGATGAGCGCCGAGGATCCGCTCTTCATCCTCTACACCTCGGGATCGACCGGCAAGCCGAAGGGCGTGCTGCACACCACCGGCGGCTATCTCGTCTACACCTCGATAACGCATCAATACGTCTTCGATTATCACGACGGGCAGATCTATTGGTGTACCGCCGATGTCGGCTGGGTGACGGGCCACAGCTACATCGTCTATGGCCCCTTGGCGAATGGCGCCACGACGCTGATGTTCGAAGGTGTGCCGAATTATCCGGATTCCTCACGCTTCTGGCAGGTGATCGACAAGCACAAGGTTCAGATCTTCTACACCGCGCCCACCGCGATCCGCGCGCTGATGCGCGACGGCGAGGGCTATGTCACCAAGACCTCGCGCAAATCGCTGAGGCTCTTGGGCTCCGTCGGCGAGCCGATCAATCCCGAAGCCTGGCTTTGGTATTACCGCGTCGTCGGCGACAGCCGCGTGCCGATCGTCGATACATGGTGGCAGACCGAGACCGGCGGCATCCTCATCACGCCGCTGCCCGGCGCGACGCCGCTGAAGCCCGGCTCTGCGACGCGGCCTTTCTTCGGCATCAAGCCGCAAATCGTCGATGGCGAGGGCAAGGTGCTGGAAGGCGCGACCGAGGGCAATCTCTGCATCATCGATAGCTGGCCCGGCCAGATGCGCACCGTCTACGGCGATCACAAGCGCTTCATCGAGACCTATTTCTCGACCTTCAAGGGCAAGTATTTCACCGGCGACGGCGCGCGCCGCGATGAGGACGGCTATTACTGGATCACCGGCCGCGTCGACGACGTGATCAACGTCGCGGGCCACCGTCTCGGCACCGCGGAAGTCGAAAGCGCCCTCGTCGCCAATACCAAAGTCGCCGAGGCCGCGGTCGTCGGCTATCCGCACGACATCAAGGGCCAGGGCATCTATGCCTATGTCACGCTGAAACTCGGCATCGAGGCGAACGAGGCCCTGCGCCAGGAACTGACCCAATGGGTCCGCAAGCAGATCGGCCCGATCGCGACGCCCGATCTCATCCAATGGGCGCCGGGCCTGCCAAAGACGCGCTCGGGCAAGATCATGCGCCGCATCCTGCGTAAGATCGCAGCGAACGAGCAGGATCAGCTCGGCGACACAACGACCTTGGCCGATCCAAGCGTCGTCACCGACCTCGTCAGCAACCGCATGAACAAGGGGTGATCCCATGGCCCATACGCGGCGCTACATCAAAGGCGAATTCCCGCAGACGCGCGGCTATTCGCCGGCCGTCATCACGCAAGGCGGGACCAGCGTGTACCTTGCGGGCGTCACCGTCTCCGTCGATTCCAACGGTAAAGCGCTGACCGGCGATTTCGAAGGCCAGGTGCGCGAGATCTTCGCCAAGATCGGCAAGACGCTGGAAGAAGCCGGCGGCAAGCTCGCCGATATGGTGACGATGACCGTCTTCATCACCGATCCGCGCTATGGCGACCGCTTCACCCAGCTGCGCCGCGAGATTTTCGGCGACAATTTCCCGGCAAGCGCCCTCATCACCGTGTTCGCCCTCGCCCGGCCCGAGTTGCTGGTCGAGGTGCAAGGCATCGCGGTGATTGGGTAGAACGGTATCCGAGCGCACCGAGTCAGCCCGATCTATTACGTCACCCGCGGGCTTGTCCCGGACGACCCGCGCGGCCGCTCTTCGCGGCCGTGCCCTTAGGGTTCATGCGCGAAGAGCGCGTGAACGGGTCGTCCCATGGATTGCCGGGACAAGCCCGGCAATGACGATAATAAAATTATTGCGTCCGATCGATTTCAACTCTAGCCGCGCTGGGCGCGGCGTCTCACTCCACCAAGAACCCGCGCAGCGCGCGGTTGGCGACGGTGAGCATCGCGAGATCGGGCTGGGTCGCGGATTCTATTTCGCGCACCAGCGTGTCGAGCCGGCCGAGATCGCGCGCATGGCCATCGAGCCAATGCTGGAAATCGCCGCCGCGCGCCAAGGCGCGCGCGGTGAGATCGGCTTGATGCACATAGAGATCCTCGATCAGCGCCGCGACGGCGAGCTTTTGCCATTGTGTATCGGCGAAGAGTTTGCGCGCGGCGACGCGCAGCGCATCGAGCTTGAAATGCGAGCCGATGGCGAAGAAGCGCTGTGCCGCCTCGGGGAGATCGCGCTGCGCCGTTTTGGCGAGGCGCACAATATCGACCGCCGATAGCAGGAAATCGAGCCGCGCGACGCGCAGCGCCAACGCCGGCGGCGCGCCCTTCTCCACGAACGCGGCGACGCGGCGCGCGAGCTCGCTCTTATGTGATTCCGGTATGAAGTCGCTGAGCTGCTTGGCCAGCAAGACGATGCCGGGACGATTGGCCTCGACCTGCGCCTTGATATCGAGCCGCGCGCCCGCGAGGAACCAAGCGGTGACGCGTTCGACGAGGCGCAGCGCGGTCCGGATCATCTCAAGCTGGAGTTGCGCCGGCACTTTGTTGTCGAGCGCGTTGATATCGGCCCAGAGCGGGTCGAGATCGAAAACCTGACGCACGACCATATAAGCGCGCGCAACATCGCCCGGGCCGCGGCCGGTGCGCGAAACTGTCTCGCGCAAGAAGGTGATGCCGGTGCGATTGACCAGATCGTTCGCGACGATTGTCGCGATCAGCTCGCGCCGCAGCCGGTGATGTACGATTTCGTCATGGAAGCGCTCGCGCAGGATTTTCGGAAAATAGCCGACGAGATCGCCCTCGAGCTGCGGATCGTCAGGAAAATCGCTCTCGATCAGATCTTCGGCCAGCGTGTTCTTCACATAAGCAAGCAGCACCGACAACTCGGGCCGAGTCAGCGGCTGATGCTCCTGGGCCCGCGCCGCCAGCGTGTCATCTGACGGCAGAAACTCGATCGCGCGATCGAGGCGCCCGGTTCGTTCGAGATCGCGAATGAGGCGCGCCTCACTGTCGATCCGCTCGGCGCCGTAGGATTCGGCGAGCGAGAGCGCCAAGCCTTGCAGGTAATTGTCTTGCAGCACATGCGCAGCGACCTCATCCGTCATCTGCTGCAGCAGCGCATTGCGCTCATCGAGCGTGATCCGGCCGGCCGCCATCGCGCCATTGAGCAGGATCTTGAGATTGACCTCGTGATCCGAGGTGCTGACGCCGGCGGAATTGTCGATCGCATCGGTGTCGATGCGCCCACCCTTCATCGCATATTCGATACGGCCGCGCTGCGTTACGGCGAGATTGGCGCCCTCGCCCACGACGGTCGCGCGCACATCCTTGCCATCGATGCGCAGCGCGTCGTTGCTTTTATCGCCGGCATCGGCATGGGTCTCGGTCGAGGCCTTGATGAAAGTGCCGATGCCGCCGAAGAACAAAAGATCGACCGGCGCTTTCAAGATGGCCTGGATCAGCTCGGCCGGTGTCAGATGCTCGGCCCTGATATCAAGCCGCGCGCGCATCTCGGACGAGAGCGGAATCGATTTGGCGCTGCGCTCGAAAATCCCGCCGCCTTTCGAGATCAACGCTTTGTCGTAATCCGCCCAGCTCGAGCGCGGCAGGTCGAAGAGCCGCCGCCGCTCGACGAAGCTTTTCGCCGGATTGGGGTCGGGGTCGAGGAAAATATGCATATGGTTGAAGGCGGCGATCAGCTTGGTATGCGGCGAGCGCAGCATCCCGTTGCCGAAAACATCGCCGGCCATGTCTCCGACGCCGACACAGGTGAAATCCGCCGTCTGGATATCGGTGCCGAGCTCGCGGAAATGGCGCTTCACCAGCTCCCAAGCGCCGCGCGCGGTGATGCCAATGGCCTTGTGGTCGTAGCCGGCCGAGCCGCCCGAGGCATAGGCATCGCCGAGCCAAAAGCCGTATTCGGCCGAGACTCCGTTCGCGATGTCGGAGAAAGTCGCGGTGCCTTTGTCGGCGGCGACGACGAGATAGGGATCGTCGCCGTCATGGCGCAGTGCATCGGGCGGCGGCACGAGCTTGCCGCCGACGATGTTGTCGGTGATATCGAGCATGCCGCGCATCAAGGTCTTGTAGCATTCGACTACTTCGGCCGGCTGCTCGGCGCGCGCCGCCGGCATGCGCTTCACGACGAAGCCGCCTTTCGAGCCGGTCGGCACGATCACCGCGTTCTTCACCACCTGCGCCTTCATTAGCGCCAGGATTTCGGTGCGGAAATCCTCTTTGCGGTCGGACCAGCGGATGCCGCCGCGCGCGACCTTGCCGGCGCGCATGTGCACGCCTTCCATACGCGGCGAGTAGACATAAATCTCGCAAAGGGGCCGCGGCAGCGGGAAAAGATCGATCTCGCGGCTCGACAGCTTCACCGCGAGATAGGGCTTCGGCGAGCCATCCGCCTGGCGCTGGAAATAATTGGTCCGCAGCGATTTCTCGATGAGACGCAGAAAGCCGCGCAGGATGCGGTCTTCATCGAGGCTTTCGACTTGATCGAGCTCTTGCGCAATTTCTTTGACGCGGCACTCGGTCTCGGCGGCAGCGCGATTAGCCTGCGCAGGATCGAAACGTGCCTCGAATAATGTCGCGAGGCGGCCGGCAATTGCCGGATGATTGGCCAGCGCGTCTTCCATATAGGCTTGGCTGAAGGCCGAACCGGCTTGGCGCATCGCTTTCGCATAAAGCCGCAGCATCGTCACCTGCCGCCAATCGAGACGGGCGGCGAGGACGAGGCGGTTGAAGCCGTCGCTTTCCATGCGCCCGGCCCAGATATGCGCGAAGGCTTCCTCGAAACGCTGATGCTCCGCCGCGATATCGAAATCGCCGAGTGGCGAGGTAAGACCGAAATCCTGCATCCAGACCGCTTCGACGTCGTCTTGCGGTCGGATCTCGAACGGCTCTTCGGTGATCGCCTTGAGCCCCATATTTTCGAGGATCGGCAGCACGTCGGCGAGCGCACAGGGGCTGCCGGCGCGATAGAGCCTGAAGCGCAGCGCGCCGTGCTCGCTGCTTTCCGGCCGGTACAGCAACAGCGCGAGCGGCGCGCCGCCGCGCACCTGCTCGATGCGATCGATATCGCCGAGCGCCGCCGTGACCGAGTAGCGCTCGCGGTAATTGCTCGGAAAAGCGCTGCCGTAACGCGCCGTCAGCGCCAGGCCCGCAGCCTCGCCGCGCGCCTGGATCAGCGCCTCGCCCAGTTTGTCGACCCAGCTGCGCGCGGCGTAAGCCAGCGCCCGCTCGATTGCGGGTATATCGGCATCGCGCACGGCCTCGTCGGCGCGCAGCAGGAAAAGCACCCGCGCCAGTACCTCGTCATCGAGCAACGTCCAGAAGTTGTCGACCCGTGCGCCGAAGCCGAGTTCGAGGATCGCCGCGAAATTCTGGCGCAGGCCGGCGGCGTAAAGCTCGCGCGGCACGTAGATGAGGCAGGAGATGAAGCGGTTGAATGGATCGCGGCGCGTGAAGAGCGCGACGCGCTGCCGCTCTTGCAAACCGAGGATTCCGATCGCGATATCGTAAAGCTCGCCCTCGGAAATCTGGAAGAGCTCGTCGCGCGGATAGGTTTCGAGAATATGCGCCAGCGACTTGCCGTCATGGCTGCGCGGATCGAGTCCGCTGCGCGCCAAGACGCTCGCGATTTTGAGCCGCAAGAACGGTATCGCACTGGCCGGCCGGCTATAGGCAAGCGAGGTGAACAAGCCGAGGAAGACGCGTATGCCGACGACGTCGCCTTGCGACCCGAATAGCTTCACGCCAATCGCATCCATCCGCACCGGACGATGCACCGTCGCGCGGCGTTGCGATTTGGTGATGATCAGCGCATGCGATTCGCGAAGGAAGGTCTGCGCCTCAGGCGACCGCGCGCTGAAATTGCGCAAGCCGTCGAACAGGACAAACGACGGATCGCGCATGACACCGAGACCGCCGGCAACACCGCCGTCATCCGGATCGAAGCGATAATCGCGGCAGCCGAGGAAGGTGAAATTGTCGTCGTCGAGCCAGCTTAGGAAATCGAGCGTCTCGGCAAGCTCGCCTTCGGGCAGCGGCGGCTTCGAACGTTCCAGTGCCGTAGAGGTTTTGGCGAGCACATCGCGCATCTGGCGCCAATCGGCAACAGCAGCGCGTGTATCGTTGAGAGCGGCATCGACCCGCGCGATGATCGCCGCAAGCCGCGCTGGATCGATGACCTCGCTGATCTCGACGTGCATGGCCGATTCACGCTCGCCGTCGCCAGTTTCGGCGAGCGCGACGAGGCGGCCGTCGCGATCGCGTTCAATACCGAGGACTGGATGGATAACGAGATGGACGGTTTCGCCTTCCGCCTGCAGCGCCATGCTGACGGAATCGACGAGGAACGGCATGTCGTCATTGACGATCTCGACGATCGTGTGACGCGCGTTCCATCCATCGGTCGCGGCGCGCGGATTGAAAGCGCGCAGTTTCGCTTTTCCTGGTTGGCGCTCTTGCGCGAATTGCCAGAGCGACAGCGCCGCGCCGTAGAGATCCTCCGTGCTGCGGCCGACGAGATCATCGGCCGCGACATGATCGTAGAATTGCGCGATGAAGCGTTGGATGAGGACGGCGTTGCCGGCGCCCAGCCGCGTTGCCGCGAGGCCCGAAACCGCTGTGAGGATCGCTTGTTTTTCTTTGTCCGCGCGCTGCGTCATGGTTGACCGCGGGCGCCCGCGGCCTCAGGCACGACGATCGGTGCGCGGCCGCGGCAGATTGTCGGACAGACCGAGCGCCGGCCGCAGCGGTGCCTTTTCAAGCTCCGCGACCTGGCGAAGCGGCACGTTGAGCTTTTCCTGGATATTGCGGTAGACCGTCGCCACCGATTGCGCCGTGTTCGAGCCGCGGCTGTAGAACAGCCCGGGATTTTGCCGTGCCGCTGCCGGCGCGACCTTGGCGGCCGATTGGCTGCCGTTGACGTCATGCGCCTTGATGAACTTGATCGCGCCGTTCGGGCCCAGAAGATGCGCGAGATGCAGCTCGGCCGGCGTCGCCTTGTGGCCGGTCACCGCTTCGAGACGATTACCGTTGAGCTTGGCGTATTCGCCGGCCATCAGCGCCGAGAGCCGGTCATTGCCGCGCAATTCGAGGATTTTGCGCTCGGTCGCCTTGTCGGCGACGACGGGCGCGCCTTGCGCGTTCAGCTTCACCTGCTTGGCGAGATCGCCATAGCCATATTGCGCGCCATGATCGTGCATCATGCGCAGCCAGGTCGAGCCGGTGAACTGGAAGAGCCCGGTAGCGCTGCTTCTATTTGCGTGAACATTGCCGCGGAAGCCGCTTTCGATGCTCGCCTGCGCGACCAGAAAGTCGAAATTGACGCCGGTCTTGTTGGCGGCTTCCCGGATGCTGTTCATCACCTCGGGAGAGAGCCGTTGTCCGGCGATCACGGTGCCAAATTGCGGGCCGACGGTCATGACACGCCGCTATCGTTGACGAAGCTAACCTTCCAACCCCGGTCACGGCGGCTGGTTGCTGCCAGTATCCCGCCCTGGGACGGGGTAGGCAAGCCCGGCCGCGCTGACGCCTGAGGGCAGGGGTTTGGAAATTCGAGCGAGATTTAAGCCGGGGTTAACCAACTGCCCCCGACCCTTGCCCGAGCATGGATAAGACCGCGCAACTGCAGACGGTTCTCGGGCGCCTGTCGCCGCAGCAAGCCACCGAGCTTGCCCGGGCGGTGGAGCTCGACCGCGCCTTGGGCCGCGAGACGGAAGCCATGCCCTGCGAGCCGATCCTCGAAGCGCTGCGCCCGATGCTTCGCATCGCGAAGCCACCCCGCGTGCCGACGCTCCAGCGTCTGATCTGTTCCGGTTTCGACGATTTCCTGACCGACCGCGACGACGATCCGCGTCTTGAAGGGCTGGTCCCGCGCAGCTCGCTGTCCCGTTGGTGGCGGGCGATCGCGCTGATCGCCGGCGACGAGGTGCAAGCTTTCGAGACCCGGTTGCGCGAGCAACTTGGCGCGGCCGTGCCGCATCTCGAGACGTTGCAGCACGAGGCGTGGGAAGCGGCGGCGCGTTGGTCGGCTGCCTTGGGCGCGGAACTGGCCAAGTCGAAGCCGCCGCTAGCGCTGCGCAAGCTGCTGCCCGAATTGGTCGCGCGCGATGTTGATGTCATCGCCCATGTGCTGACGCTCGCAAAGCCGCTCAGCGCGACGATGAAAACGCTGCAGCGTGTTTCGGCGCGGCTCGGCTTGCTCGAAGAGCGACGCATCACCGATCTGACGCCCGATTGCATCACCCTTTTGAAGAAGGACTATCTCGCGCTTTCCGAAAGCCACGGCATGGATGCCCGGTTCCTCGCTCTCGCCGTGCTCAACCGGCTGCACCATTCGCATCAAATCCTGCGTCTCGGCCGGGCGTTGTCGTGGAAGCCGAACGACACACTGGTCGCAAATACCGAACTCTACTGCGTCGGCGCGCGCTTGATCGGCGAGGTCGAGCGTTCGGCGCGCGTGTTGCTGTTGCAGATGCCGCGACGCGGGCCATTGCCCGCGCCGCGCCCGCTCGGCGACGCGCTCATTCACTATCTCGATGAATCGGAAGGCGTGCTGAGCGAGATCGGCGTGCGCCGGGATTCGCCATGGGGCATCGCGATTCTCAGAAGCCGCACCGATGTCGCCGATGCACTCGACGAGATTTTTCTCAACCGGTTCGCCGAGCTCATCCTGGCGTTGTTGCCGCGGGTGGAGCATCCCGGCCATGGCCCCGATCTTTCGGCGGCGCCGAGCCGCGACGCAATCAATCTCGCGAGCGAGACCGCCGGTTTCTTGAAGCTGCTGACGCAACGCGGCGAGCGTCATGGTTTCGCCAAGACCGCGCATGAGGCGATCGCCGCGCTGGCCGAAGAAATCGATGATCGCATCATCGATCTTTGCGAAGCGGTGCGCACGGCGCCCGGCCATGCCGCCGTGATCGAAGCGCAAGCGCGTACCGTCGCCGACCTTTACGGCGAGCTCTTCGACGATGACCGCTCGACGGCGCTGATGCGCCAGGTCACCGCGGCCTTGCACGCCCCCGCCGCCTAAATCACCGATCGTAGGCCGCAGGTAACGGCCATTTTTGCCGCTTTCATGCATGATTGCATGACGGCGCACAAAAACTTAGACTCTCCCCCGGAGCGAGCAACGCAACCTCATAGGCGAGGCCGTGACCCTCAATTTCAGCAATGTCCTGTGGCTAACGATCGCCGTGCTCGAAGCGCTTTTGGTGACCGCACGCATGTTCATGCATCCGGGGCTGGTGCGTTTGGCTTTTGCCCTGCTGATCCCCTTCTTGATCATCCT
Organism: uncultured Alphaproteobacteria bacterium; assembly: GCA_963740675.1. Lineage (GTDB taxonomy): Bacteria > Pseudomonadota > Alphaproteobacteria > ATCC43930 > CGMCC-115725 > CAIKMD01. The sequence continues at coordinate 69,093 of CAVUFS010000010.1, read as the reverse complement.
GGGCGCGATTGCCAACGCGATCTACAACCGCGTCACGCTCGGTCACGCGATCGACGATTTGCCGGCCGCCAAGCGCCGCTAGCCACGCTTGACTCCCGCCTGGGCGGGTTCAATATCGAGTGAAGAACCCTTTTTGCGCCGAAATTCGCGCTTTTTGCGCGGGCGACGCTCGAAATTTGCGAGGAGTTTCCGATGGCTGACGACGGCTTTGCCCATACCGTAAACCGCGAGGCCGAGAAGGGCCGCGAAGAATTCTACAGCCGCGCCAGCGGCGGTAACCTGGCACCGCTGTGGCGCGTTCTCGGCGGCCTGGTGCTCGACGAACCGAAGAGCCCCTGCGTACCGGCCATCTGGAAGTGGAACGAGGTCCGCCCCTATCTGATGGAGGCGTGCAAGATCATCACCGCCGAGGAAGCCGAGCGCCGCGTCCTGGTGCTCGAGAACCCCGGCATGAAGGGCGAATCGCGCATCACCCGCAGCCTCTTTGCCGGCCTCCAGACAATCCTGCCGGGCGAAGTCGCGCCCGCCCATCGCCATGTCGCCTCGGCTCTGCGCTTCGTGATCGAGGGCAAGAACGCCTATACCGCCGTCTCGGGCGAGCGCACGATGATGTCGCCGGGCGATTTCGTGATCACGCCGTCCTGGACGTGGCACGATCACGGCAATCTCAGCCAGGAGCCGATGGTGTGGCTCGACGGGCTCGACATGCATCTGGTCAACCTGATGGATGCCGGGTTCCGCGACGGCTATCCCGATAAGACGCATCCGGTAACGCGGCCGGAAGGCGCTGCCGATGCCGAATTCGCCTTCAACCTGCTGCCGGTCGATTACAAGCCGTCGAGCCAGACGACGCCGATCTTCAACTATCCCTATGCGCGCTCGCGCGAGGCGCTCGACAAGATGGCGAAGTTCCATCCGATTGATCCGTGCTTCGGCTACAAGATGAAGTTCGTCAATCCGATCGACGGTGGCTGGGCGATGCCGACGATCTCGACCTGGATGTCGCTCTTGCCGAAGGGCTTCAAATCGATGCCCTATCGCTCGACCGACGGCGTGGTCTTCGTTTGCGTCGAAGGCACCGGCAAGACGCGCATCGGCGACAAGGTCTTCGAATGGGGACCGCATGACGTCTGGACCGTGCCGAGCTGGCTCTATCACGAGCACGAGGCGACGTCCGACGCCGTGGTGTTCAGCTTCTCCGACCGCGTCTCCCAGGAAAAGCTCGACTTCTTCCGCGAGCAACGCGGCAACGCGTAACGCGCGTTTCGGGCACAAAAAGCAAAAGGCGGCAGTTAACTGCCGCCTTTTTTATTTCTGCCTCTACCTCGTCATTGCGAGCGGAGCGAAGCAATCTAGCATTTCACGTGATGCTCTGGATTGCTTCGTCGCTGCGCTCCTCGTAATGACGAGTGTTGTCGTCGTCAGAGCGTCGTGATCACGTTGAGCAGCGCCTGACGGCCATTGCGCACCTCTTTCACCGCACGCGCGAGGGCACCGGGCAGATCGGCTGGGTTCTCGACCTTTTCGCCGTAGCCGCCGCTTGCCTCGATCAGCTTCTCGAAAGCTGGTGACGGCTGCAAATCGGCGAGGGTCATAGCGTCGTCTTTCTGCTGCGCGACGCCTTTCTCATACATGCCGAGCGTCGCGCGGCGCACGGCGCCGTAGATCGCGTTGTTGTTGATGACCGTGAGCACCGGCAGGTTATGTGCCTGGCCGACCCAATGACACGCGGTCGGATTGGCAAACATGTACGCGCCGTCGCCCATGGCCGAGACCACCAGCGCATCGGGCTTCGCGAGCTTCGCACCGAGCGCGGCGCCGAGGCCCCAGCCGAGACCACCCGCGGGACTCGAGCCGAAATAAGTCCCCGGCTTCTCGCGGCCGCAGAGATCGGACCGCACCCAATATTCATTGACGATGATCGCATCCGGCCCGACCGCTTGGCCGAGGCAGTGGTTGAGATAGTCGAGCTTGATCGTCGGCTGTGCCGCTGCTTTCTCGACCATGCCTTTCCACGCGCCGCGCATCGCCTTCCAGCGCTCGGCGAGCTTGCCGCGCCGCGTTGCGGTGGTCGGCAATTTGTCGACGCCCGCTTCCGCAAGCCCCACCTCAAGCGCGGCGAGCGCCGCCGCGGTTTCGGCGGTGATCGCGAGATTGCTGGGGAAGTTGCGGATCGGATAGCGCGAGAAGGCCGGGTCGTCGTTGATATGGACGACGCGACAGCCGGCCGGCGGGCTTTCCTGCGACGGATACCAAGGCACGTCGCAATCGAGCACGATGATGAGATCGGCATCGTCGAGCAGCGGCCGCGGCATCGCACCCATATTCATGGAGTGGCTGGTCGGCAGATTGACGTAGCGCGAATTGAACGAGACGACCGGCAGCGCGAACCGCTCGGCGACACGTGCCAGCGCCTCGGCGCCCGCGATGGTCCGACCCGCCGCCGAGGTGATGATCATCGGCCGCTCGGCCTTGGCGAGCATGCCGACGAGGCTCTTCACCGCATTCGGATCGGGATAAGGCTGCGAGGGATGGACGCGCGGCTTATCCGGCCGGTTCGAGGGCGGGAACATGCCGCCCAGCGCCTCACGCGGCAGCGTTAGATAGGCCGAGCCGCGCGGCGCCGTCATCATCACTTCAAGCGCGCGCGGCACGAGCTCGTCGGCCTGCATCGGCAGGCGCATCTCGTAATCCCATTTGACGAATTCGCGCAGCATGCCGGCCTGGTCGAACATTTCCTGGCCCCAATGGATCGGACCGCCGCGCGAGCCGAGCACGCCTTCCTCCGTGATCGGGTTGCGGCCGGCCATCAGCAGGATGGGCACATTCTCGCGGCAAGCATCGGCGAGGCAGTTCAGCGTATTGGCGGTGCCGACATTGGTGTGCACCATCACCGCCTGGGGCTTGCCGGTGACCATGTAATAGCCATGCGCCATGGCGACGGCGCAATTCTCGTGCGTGATCACCATTGGCTTCGGTATCGCCGCGCCTTTGCGCTGGCTATGGACGATGCCCTCGATCAGCGGCGCGAAATCGGTGCCGGGATTGACGAAGCAGGTGATCGATGCCGCTGGCTTTGAGGGAGCGCAGCAGTACTTCCGCGGCGCTTTCGGTCCCTTGCTGCCCGGTCGACGGAAACGGGGATTCGTCCATGAAAAAAGCCTCCCTTTTATGCTGAGCATGATGGTACCGCCGGCCCGCGGGGCGGGTCAAAGTCCTTGATCGGACGACATTTACGGGAGGTATTCACCGCTTTTTAAGCATAAGGGGCGAAGCTTTTCGAAATAGCGAATAGGTGCGAATTCCCGTGCAATCCATCACCATCGCCGGCCGCCGGATCGGTCCAGACGCGCCGCCCTATATCATCGCAGAAGTCTCCGCCAATCACGGCGGCGACCTCGCGCGCGCCAAGCGCATCATCGACATCGCTGCCGAAAAAGGCGCGGATGCGGTGAAGTTTCAGGCCTATACCGCCGACAGCATGACGCTCGACAGCGAGCGCGCCGATTTCCTTATTCAAGGCGACAACCCCTGGAAGGGCCGGCGCCTGCACGCGCTCTATCAAGAGGCGGCGACGCCGTTCGATTGGTTCGGCGAGCTTTTCGCCCACGCCAAGACGCGCGGCATTCCGGCTTTCGCTTCCATCTTCGGTCAGGATTCGCTGGAGCTGCTCGAGAAGCTGGGCGCGCCTGCTTACAAGATCGCGTCTTTCGAAGCGGTCGATACGGATCTCATCGCCGCCTGTGCCGCAACCGGCAAGCCGGTGATCATCTCGACCGGTCTCTGCACCCTCGCCGACATCCAGATCGCGTACGACGCAGCCAAACACGGCGGCGGCAAAGAGATCGCGCTGCTTCGCTGCAACAGCGCCTATCCCGCCGATCCCGCCGAAGCCAATCTCGCGACCATCGCGGATATGATCAAGCGCTTCGATGTGCCGATCGGCTATTCCGACCACACGGTCGAGACCTTGCCCGCGGCGATCGCCGTCGGCGTCGGTGCCTGCATCGTCGAGAAGCATGTGATCGATGCGCGCGAGCCGGCGACCGCGGATTCGACTTTTTCCTGTTTGCCCGATCAGCTCGACGCGCTGGTCAAAGCCTGCCGCGAAGCTTATCTGGCACGCGGCGGCGTCAAATACGGCCCGTCGAAACGCGAAGAGCCGTCGATCGTTTTCCGTCGATCGCTCTATGCCGTGACCGATATCGCCGTCGGCGAAGCGCTGAGCCACGACAATGTGCGCAGCATCCGCCCCGGCCATGGTCTGCCGCCACGCTGTCTGCCCGAGATCGTCGGCAAGCCGGCGCGACGCGCCATCGCACGCGGCGAGCCGATCGCGTGGGACGCCCTTGGGGACGCGCTGCGATGAGCCGTAACGTCCGGCGCGGCATCTTCTTCAATCTCGACAACACGCTGGCGGACAGCGCCGGCATGCTACGCACCGCGTTCGATCGCTTCGCCGCGTTGTGCGGTGTCGTGCCGAGCGATGACGTCTTCGCCGACATCAGCGGTATCAGCCAGCCGATGGCGGTTGCGCTGCTCAAGCGCCGCTGGTCGCTGCCCTACAGCCTCGCTGAAATTCAACGCCACTATACCCCGCTGATCGACGCGGCTTTCCGCGACATCGCACCGGCATCCGGCGCCGCGACGACACTCGAGACCGCCTTCCGCAATGGTTGGAGCGTTGGCATCGTCACCGCTGTCAGCGGTGCGCGCAGCCGTGCGTGGCTGGCGCGTACGCGGCTCACTTCTTTCGTCGATATCGTGGTGGGCGGCGACGAAGTCGTACTCGGCAAGCCCGAGCCCGAGCCCTATCGCATTGCTCTCGTTCGCAGCGGCTGCGCCCACGAACTGTCGATCGCCGTCGAGGATTTACCCATCGGCGCGAAATCGGCGATCGCTGCCGGCATCCGTTCTTATGCCGTAACGCAAGACCACAGCGCCGCGGCCGAATGGCCGGAAGGTGTGCGGCTTATCGAGAAGCTCGACGAACTGATGCCGGAGCTGGAACGCCAGCGCGTCCGGCGCATCGCCGGACGGCGCTAAGCCGACATCGAGAAAAAGCGCGCTCCACGCGCCGCGACTGCTGCAAATCCAATCCTAGGCGGCTCCGATGCCCCGTGACGCCGCAAGGGCCCGAAGCGCCGATGCCGTGGTCTCGTCGAAGGGGAAGAAGGCCTCAAGCGCGAGTTCCGTGAGCGTGATATCCGAGGGCGCGCCGAACATCGTGGTGGTCGAGAAAAGGCTGAGCACGCCGTCGCCGACAGCGAGATTGAGCGGCGCGACGACCGAAGCAAAGGTGTCTTCGCCTGGGAGCTGCCGCTGGCGCTGGATAGGCTTGCAGTTCCTCCATCAGTTCGACGAGAACGAGATCGGCCGTGGCGGAGATCTGCCTCCTCAATCGCTCAAGGAGATGCGATCGCCATTGGGCAAGGTTGACGATGCGTGGCGCAAGACCGTCCGGATGCAGGCTGAGCCGCAGCACATTGCAGGGCGGGGCGAGTAGCGCAGGTGTCGCCCCTGCCAACAGCGGCGCGACGGCCTCGTTGGCCATGACAAGATTCCAGTGACGATCGATGGCTAAGGCGGGATAGGGCTCATGACGCTTGAGCACGAGCTCGACGGCGTGGCGCGCCGGAGCCATGGCTTTATCGCTCAGCGGCGTTTCGCGAAACAGCGGTGCGAAGCCCGCTGCGTTTAGCATCGCGTTGAGCTCGCGCAGGGGCACATCGAGCTGTTCGCCCAATCTCAATACCATCTCGCGGCTTGGCGCGGCTCGACCGTTCTCGAGGAAGCTCAGATGACGCGTCGATATTTCGGCATCGAGTGCCAGAGTTAACTGGCTCAGCCGGCGGTGTTGTCGCCAGCGGCGAAGTTGCTCTCCGAACGGGAACGGCGACACAGTCATAAATCAAACCCTATCCCATGCGCGGCAATGTCTCCATTACCTGGCAGGTAATCGATTTGCCGCGCGAGCTCGATCATGCTTGGCGCGTCACATTGACCAAGGAGCTCGATATGAACCCATCCCCCCTTCTCCCCCGTCTCGCCGCCAACACGACCGCCGCCGAAGTAACCCAAGCAGCGCGCCGCGCGGGGCCGGCTGATCTTGTCAGGACCCGCGATGGAGAAAGCCTTTTCGTTCAGGATCGAGGCCTGGGACAACCAGTCGTCTTCGTCCACGGCTGGTCGATGGCCTCGACTTTCTGGGACTACCAGACCGAAGCCTTGCTCCGTCGCGGCCTGCGCTGCATCGCTTACGATCAGAGAGGATGCGGGCAGTCCTCGCGCGCCGTCTCGGGATATGACTTCGATACGCTGGCCGACGACCTCGACGCCGTTCTGCGCGCCCGCGACTTGGAAAACGTGGTGTTGGTCGCCCACTCCATGGGCTCGGGCGAGGTCGCGCGCTATCTCACGCGCTACGGTGCATCGAGGATCGCCAAGATTGCGTTGGTATCCTGCACGACCCCCAATCCGGATGGCGCCGCGTGGGTCGATCCGCTGGAGCAGGCGATGCGCGCGGATCGTCCGAGCTACGTGCGGGAGATGGCGACCCCCTTCTTCGCTCCAGCCCAACCGTCGGAAGAGATGGTCGATTGGGGCATTAACATCGTACTGCAAGCTTCGCTAACGGCCTGCATCGGTTACAACCGGTGCAACCTGACGACCGACCTTACCGGCGACATGAAGGCATTCACCGTGCCGACTCTGGTCATACACGGCGCCGGCGATCTTTCGGCGCCGCTCGAGAAGACCGGGGCACACACCGCCGCGATGATCGCAGGTTCTCGGCTTGTGGTTTACGAAGACGCCGGTCACGGCCTGCCCCTCACTCATGCGGAAAGGCTCAATGAGGACCTCGTCGGTTTTGCGCGCGACTAGAAGACAGGGACGGGCGCGAGCGGCAAAATTATCTCCCGCGCTCCGCCCACTGTTTTCTCGAGACGTTGCAGCGGTTCGGCGAGCGGGCGATTGCACGTTGGGGAGAATGTTCGTGCGCGCCTAATGTGAGGTAAAGGAGATATATCCATGAAAACGCCGAAAAACATCGACGTGTTATTCGTTGCCGGTTTTGGCCCGATCGTTCGCGACACGGCTGCAAGCCGAAAGTTCTATTCCGAGGCATTGGGATTGTCGTTCGAAGAAGAAGCCAACGGCTATCTGCATACGGGCACCCTCGATGGCGTGAAGCATTTTGCCCTGTGGCCGTTGGCGCAGGCCGCCGAGTCCTGCTTCGGCAAGGATCAATGGCCTGATAATTATCCGGTGCCACAAGCGTGGATCGAATTCGATGTCGGGGACGTCGAGGAAGCCACCGCCGAACTCAAGTCACAGGGCTACAAACTTCTGGTTGCCACGCAAAAAGAACCGTGGGGACAGATCGTTACGCGGTTGATAGGACCGGAAGGTCTGCTGGTCGGCATAACCCATACGCCCTCGATGCGGGCGTGAACGCTCGCTGTATTAAAGTGAGTGCGAGCCGTTCGTAGCAGACGGGAGCGCACTGCCGAAGGCAGACTCCACGCTGAACGGGTCTAGGTCAACGACCCAAGCTGGCAGCAAAGATCACACGTCGAGATTGGCGACTTCGAGGGCGTTGGCCTGGATGAAGTCGCGGCGCGGCTCGACCAGATCGCCCATCAGGGTCGAGAACGTCTCTTCCGCCTGGGCTGCGTGCGGCACCTTCACCTGCAGCAACGAGCGTACATCGGGATTGAGCGTCGTCTCCCAAAGCTGCTCGGGGTTCATCTCGCCCAAGCCTTTGTAGCGCTGGATATCGCCATGCTTGGGGCCGAGATCGAGGATCGCATCGACCAGCGAGCACGGACCTTTGACCGTGAACTCCTTGTCCTTGGCGACAAGCTTGCCCGGCTTGGCGTAGACCTCTTGCAGATCGCCGGTGCGCTCGTCGAGACGGCGCGCCTCAGCGCTCTTCAACAGTTGCGCATCGAACTCGTAGCGTTCGGTGACGCCATGCCGCGTGCGGGTGATGATGAAGCCGTGCTCCACCGCCTCGCCGCGCCAGCCGCGATCGGCCGGCGGCGTCAGCCCATCAAGGCGCTGCGCCAGGAACCGCGCCGCCTCGGCGAGCTGTGCCGGATCGTCGAGGATCGCGAGATTGAGCAACCCCGCCACCGCCGCTTGCTCGGCCACCTCGAGACTGCCGATCTTGCGCGACAGCGGCAGCAGCAGATTGCGCGTGGTCCGCGCGTAATCGATCAGCGCGCGCAGATCGTTGCCCGCGCGTTGCGCACCGTCATGCTGGGTGAAGACGGCATCGCGCATGCCCGCCTCGATCCGGTATTCCTCGAGCGCCGCTTCGTGTTTCAGATAAATCGCCTTGGCATTGCCGCGCTTCACCTGGAAGAGCGGCGGCTGCGCGATGTAGAGGAAGCCCTTCTCGATCAGCTGCGGCATCTGGCGGAAGAAGAAGGTCAAGAGCAGCGTGCGGATATGGCTGCCGTCGACATCGGCGTCGGTCATGATGACGATGCGGTGGTAGCGCGCCTTCTCGGCATCGAATTCCTCGGCGCCGATGCCGGTGCCGATCGCCGCGATTAGCGTACCGATTTCGGCCGAGCTCAGCATTTTGTCGAAACGCGCGCGCTCGACATTGAGGATCTTGCCTTTCAACGGCAGGATCGCCTGGTATTTGCGGTCGCGGCCCTGCTTGGCCGAGCCGCCGGCGCTGTCGCCCTCGACGATGAACAGCTCGCAGAGCGCCGGATCGCGCTCCTGGCAATCGGCAAGCTTGCCGGGAAGGCTCGCCATATCGAGCGCACCCTTGCGCCGCGTGAGATCGCGCGCCTTGCGTGCCGCCTCACGAGCTGCCGCCGCCTCGACGACTTTGGCGACGATCTTCTTCGCATCGGACGGATGCTCTTCCAGCCATTGCTGCAGCTTGTCGGCAACGACGCTTTCGACAACCGGCCGCACTTCGGACGAGACCAGCTTGTCCTTGGTCTGCGACGAGAATTTCGGATCGGGCACTTTGACCGAGAGGATCGAGGTCAGGCCTTCGCGCATATCGTCGCCGGTGAGCGGAATCTTCTCTTTCTTGGCGATGCCGCTCTCATTGGCGTAATTGTTGATCGTGCGCGTCAGCGCGGCGCGAAAGCCGGCGAGATGTGTGCCGCCGTCGCGCTGCGGGATGTTGTTGGTGAAGCACAGCATCGTCTCGTGATAGCTGTCGGTCCATTCCATCGCGACTTCGACCGAGATGCCGTCGCGCTCCGCCGTCATCATGATCGGCGGGCTGTGCAGCGTCTGTTTCGAGCGATCGAGATATTGCGCGAAAGCGATGAGGCCGCCTTCGTAATGCAGCTTCACCGATTTCGGCTCGACACCGCGCGCATCGATCAGCTCTAGCGTCACGCCGGAATTGAGGAAGGCGAGCTCGCGCAGCCGATGCTCCAGGGTCGCGTAATCGAAATCGAGCTTGGTGAAGGTCTTGGCGCTCGGCCAGAACGTGATCTCGGTGCCGGTGCGGTCTCCCGCATCGCCGACCGCGGCGAGCGGCGCCTCCGGATCGCCATCCTTGAAGCGCATGAAATGCTCTTCGCCACCGCGCCAGATGCGCAGCTCCAGCGTCGAGGACAACGCGTTGACGACGGAGACGCCGACGCCATGCAGACCGCCCGAGACCTTGTAGGAATTCTGGTCGAATTTTCCGCCGGCATGGAGCTGGGTCATGATGACTTCGGCGGCGGAAACGCCTTCTTCCGAATGAATATCGACCGGAATGCCACGACCGTTATCGCCGACCGTGACCGAGCCATCGCCGTTCAACGTTACCGTGACGGTGTCGCAATAGCCGGCGAGCGCTTCATCGATCGAATTGTCGACGACCTCGTAGACCATGTGATGCAGGCCCGAGCCGTCATCGGTGTCACCGATATACATGCCGGGGCGTTTGCGCACCGCATCGAGGCCGCGCAGCACCTTGATCGACTGTGCGTCGTAAGCATCGTCGGAACGCGGCGTATCGGGAGAAGCAGATTCGCTCATCTGAAACGATCCATCGGTGAAAGGCGGGCCTCGGCCACGGCGAAGAATTGCGCCCTGCCGCGAAGTGCAGCGAACAGGGCGGCATCCGTGCCGGTGAGCCAGGCCTGGGTTTTGAGATCCAAGAGTTCGGCGAAGAGCGCGGCGCGTCGCTCGGCATCGAGATGCGCCGCGACCTCGTCGAGCAACATCAGCGGTGCCATACCCCGCGCCGCCGCGAGCAACCGCGCCTGCGCCAGCAATATCGCCAGCAGCAGCGCCTTTTGCTCGCCGGTCGAGCATTGCGGGGCCGGCATGCCGTTGCCGACATGCTCGACAAGAAGATCGGAACGGTGTGGTCCATATGTGGTAATTCCGGCTTCGGCATCAATACGCCGCTGCGCGGCAAAGCGCTGGCGCAGGGCATCTTCCGCCGCGAGCGCCGGCATCGCGCCGAGCGCCGCTTCGACCTCGCCTTCCATCACCAGCCGCGCCTGCGGGAACGGTCCGGCATTGGCCGCGCAAGCCCGATCGATCTGCATCGCCGCGTCGCGCCGCGCCGCCGCGATCGCAACGCCCTGCGCCGCCATGGTCTCTTCCAACGCCGCGAGCCAGGACGCATCGGCCGGGCCTTCGCGCAGCAGATGCAGCCGCTCGCGCATGGCGCGCTCGTAAGTCGAGAGCGCGTTGGCATGTTCCGGATCGAAGCCGAGCACCAGCCTGTCGAGGAAGCGCCGCCTTGCGCTGGCGCCTTCGGTAAAGAGGCGATCCATCTGCGGCGTCAGCCAGACGAAGCTCGCGAGTTTCGCCAGCTCGGCCTGAGTTTTCGCCGGCGCGCCATCGATGCGCACGATGCGGCGCTCGCCGCTCTCGCTCGCGGCATCGCGGCCGGTGCCAATCTGGATTAATCCATCGGCGGTCGCGAGCTGGACCGAAAGCGTCCAGGCGCCGCCGCCGTTGCGGCGATCGATCTCGCTGAGCTTGGCACGGCGCATGCCGCGGCCGGGCGCGAGGAAAGAGAGCGCTTCGAGGAGATTGGTCTTGCCGGCGCCGTTCGGTCCGGTGAGCACCACCGGCTCGGGTGCGGTGTCGATCTGCAGCGTGGCGTAAGAGCGGAAATTCTGCAGCGCGAGCCGCACAACCGCGGGCACCGCCGGCACGGCGGGCTCCTCGATCGATGCGGCCCCGGTTGCGATCACCCTCACTGCCAATGCCAAGCGGCCTCAGACTCGCATCGGCATGAGGACGTAGAGCGCGCTGCTATCGGCGCTGTCGCGCACGACTGTCGGCGAGGCAGCGTCGGCGAGCGCGAAACGCGCGCCGTCGCCTTCGATCTGCTCGGTAATGTCGAGCAGGTAACGCGAGTTGAAGCCGATCTCGAGCGGCTCGGCGCTGTAGCGCACCTCGATCTCTTCGGTCGCCGTGCCATTTTCCGGGCTGGTCGCCGAAAGGGTGAGGCTGCCGCGCTCGATCGCGAGCTTCACCGCGCGGCTCTTCTCGGTCGAGATCGTCGAGACGCGATCCACCGCCTCGGCAAATTGCTTGCAATCGACTTCTAGGATGCGGTCATTGCCCGAGGGAATGACGCGATCGTAATCGGGGAAGGTCCCGTCGATCAGCTTCGAGGTGAGCACGGTCTCGGCAAAGGTGAAGCGGATTTTGGTGTCGGAGAGCGCGACCGAGATATCCTGATCCAACTCGTCGAGAAGCTTGCGCAGCTCCGTCACCGTCTTGCGCGGCACGATCACACCCGGCATGCCGGACGCGCCTTCGGGCAGCGGGATTTCCATCCGCGCCAGGCGGTGGCCATCGGTCGCCACCGCACGCAACATGTTGACCTTGTCGCTCTTCGCGGCATGCAGATAGATGCCGTTGAGGTAGTAGCGTGTCTCTTCGGTCGAGATCGCGAAACGCGTACGGTCGATCAGCCGCTTCAGATCGGCGGCCGAGAGCAGGAAATTATGCGCCAGCTCGCCGCCCGCCATCAGCGGATAATCCTCGGGCGGAAGGCAGGAGAGGGTGAAGGTCGAGCGGCCCGAGCGCAGGGTCATTAACCCCTTCTCGCCCGTGGTCTCGAGCTCGATCTGCGTGCCGTCGGGCAGCTTGCGCACAATGTCGTAGAGCGTGTGCGCGGGCACGGTTGTCGCGCCCGGCTTGCCGACCTGCGCAGCGAGCGAGGACACCATCTCGATATCCATGTCGGTCGCGGAGAGCGCGAGCTTGGCGCTTTCGGCCTTCAACAGGACGTTCGAGAGGATGGGAATGGTGTTACGCCGTTCGACGACGCTTTGCACATGGCCCAGAGCGCGAAGCAGCGCGGCGCGTTCAATTGTGAGTTTCATGGTTCGCGGTTGGTGCTCGCTGGAGGCGGAAATTTCGACCGGTTCTTCCGACGGAAGACCCGGAAACCCGCCCCGGACGACCCCCTGAAAACCGTCGCGGAACGGTAAAAAAGAATAGCATAAGTAGTCCCCCGACACCACCGCCGCCGGGACCCGCCATGGCATGCCGAGTTGCGAGGCCGAGGCCCCGGAAATGCCTATTTTATGGTCTTTTCTGAAACTCCGGCCGCACGGGCCGGAGACGATAACCAACGCCGGCGAGAGCTAGTTCTCGATCATCCGCTTGAGGAGCTCGATATCCTCGGCCATGGAGCGGTCGGAGGTCCGGAGTTCCTCGATCTTCCGCACCGCATGCATAACGGTGGTGTGATCCCGGCCGCCGAATTTGCGCCCGATTTCGGGCAGCGAGCGCGGGGTCAGTTGCTTGCAGAGATACATCGCGACCTGGCGCGGGCGGGCGACGGCGCGGGCACGACGCGCCGAATGCATATCGGCGAGGCGGATATTGTAGTGCTCGGCGACGCGCTTCTGGATTTCGTCGATGGTGACGCGGCGGTCATTGGCGCGCAGCAGATCGTGCAGCACCTCTTGCGCCGTCTCCAGCGTGACCTCGCGCCCGACGAGCTGGGTGTGGGCGTAGATCCGGGTCAGCGCGCCTTCGAGCTCACGGATATTCGAGGTGATGCGGTGGGCAAGGAACTCGAGCACCTTCAACGGCACCTGGAGCTTCCGCCGCTCGGCCGCCGCCTGGAGGATGCCGAGGCGCAGCTCGTACGTGGTCGGGTGGATATCGGCGACGAGACCCCAGCCGAGGCGCGAGCGCATCCGCTCTTCCATGCCTTCGAGATCGGTCGGCGATTTGTCGGCCGAGATCACGATCTGGCGGTTCTGGTCAACCAGCGCGTTGAAAGTGTGGAAGAACTCTTCCTGCGTCGTGTCCTTGCCCGAGATGAACTGGACATCGTCGATCATGAGCACATCGACCGAGCGGAACTGCTCCTTGAAGGCCATCGTGTCCTTGAAGCGGAGCGCCCGAATGAACTGATACATGAATTTTTCTGCTGAAAGGTAGATCACCTTCCGCTTCGGCGCATGCGTGCGGATGTGCCACGCGATCGCATGCATGAGATGGGTCTTGCCGAGCCCGACGCCGCCATAAAGGAAGAGCGGGTTGAACGGCACCGCACGTTGCGACCCGCTTTGCGCCTCGGCAACACGGCGCGCGGCAGCATGCGCCAGCTCGTTGGGCTTGCCGACGACAAAATTCTCAAAAGTGAAACGCGGATCGAGCGGCGCGCTGACGTCTTTCTCGTCCGCCGTCTCAGCGCCGGCCTCGTTAACGGGCTCGGGCGCAGGCTCGGGCGTCGCTGCAAGCTGCGGCGCAACACCGGAGACAAGAATATCGACGGCAATGACGCCGCTATTTTCACCGTTCCACAGCGCGCGGATCCGATCGGCGTAATGCGCGGCGACCCAATCGCGCAGAAAGCGCGTCGGCACCCCGATCTTCGCGCGGCCTTCTTCGATGCCCTGGAGACTCATATTGCGCAGCCAGCTGCGATACGCAGCGTCGCCATATTCGGCGCGCAGCCGGGCTCTTACCCGCACCCATTGGGACTGGACCTCGCCCCCTTGCCCCAGTGAGTCCGCCATTCCGTCACTCCCCCAACGAAACACACTCAACGAGCACAGTGGAAACGGGCGCGCAGATTACACTCGGCGGAAACGGAGCCCCTTCCGTCTCACACCGTATTCACTCACCAAGACCGCCAGTTAACGGAAAACTCTCAGGCTATCCGTATCCGGCGACCCATAACTCTTTGGTTTGAAAACCCGCCTCTCAAATCGCATCGCTTGCGCCGGATTTTTCTGCTCTACACGTCGCACAACGATCGTCGACAACATTACCGAAGGAAATTCGGATAAGGCAACAACTCTGAAAAGAATCTGACGCAAAAATTTTCGAGTGCGACTTCAGAGCAACGCTTGACAGGTCAGAGCGACTTGATGCGCGCCGACAGTCGAGAGAGTTTGCGTGAGACAGTGCGTTGATGCACAACGCCTTTGCTTGCACCACGTTGCATCTCAGGTGCAGCGTCCGCGAAAGCTTGCTTCGCCGCATCTTTGTCGCCCGAAGCAATCGCAGTCTCGACTTTTTTAACGAAGCTGCGAATGCGGCTCTTGCGCGCGCCGTTCACTTCCGTGCGACGTTGCGTTTGCCGATTGCGTTTTTCAGCCGAAGGATGGTTGGCCATCGCCGATCCGTTACATAAATTGGGAAGGCGCGCTTATACAGAGTGCGCCTTCCCAGGTCAAGTCAGCGGTGTTTGAACTGTGGCTTACGCTTCTCGGCGAAGGCGGCCATGCCTTCCTTCTGATCTTCCGTGGAAAAGAGCGCATGGAAGAGGCGTCGCTCGAAGCGCACGCCTTCAGCAAGAGTGGTCTCAAAGGCCCGATTTACGGCCTCTTTTGCGGCTAAGACGGCCTGCCGCGACTGCGCCGCGATCTTGTCGGCGAGCTTTAACGTTTCCTCGAGCAGTTTGTCATTGGCAACAACTCGGCTGACCAGGCCGCAGCGCTCTGCCTCGACCGCATCGATCATCCGTCCGGAGAGAATCATTTCCATCGCTTTCGCTTTTCCGACGGCGCGCGTCAGGCGCTGCGTGCCGCCCGCGCCGGGAATGATCGCAAGCGTGATTTCGGGCTGACCGAATTTGGCACTTTCCGCGGCGAGGATCGTATCGCACATCATCGCGACCTCGCACCCACCGCCGAGCGCGAAACCCGCGACCGCTGCGATGATCGGCTTGCGGCAAGTGGTGATGCGTTCCCAACCGTCGGTGATGAAATCTTCGAGATAGCATTCGACGAAAGTCTTAGTCGCCATCTCTTTGATATCGGCGCCGGCGGCGAATGCCTTCTCGCTTCCGGTCAGAACGATCGCGCCGATCGCAGCGTCGCGCTCGAAACCATCGAGCGCCGTGCCGAGCTCGCGGATCAACGCATCGCACAGCGCGTTGAGCGCTTGCGGACGGTTAAGCGTGATCAGGCCGACCGCGCCACGGGTTTCGACGAGGATATTCTGATACGTCATGCTGAAGGCTCCGTTAGACGAATTAGCGGGGCGAAAGGGTGAAGCCGACCGCGAGCTTGCCCGCCGAACCGGCAAAATCGAGACGCAGCCGCTCGGCATCCCGCTGCCAGACATCGCGGCCGACCGATTTCCAGCCGAGCCCAGGCAGGCTAGCGGCATAGAAAGCCTCGACTTTTTCGCGCGACGTCGCACCCTCGGCCCGGGCCTCGACGATCCGGCCCTCCGGCTTGTCGAACACGACGTCGGAATTGGGCAATGGCCTCAAACCCGGCATCAACGGCACGTCTTCGGTACCGGCGACGAATTCCTCGGCCCGCAGCGGCAGAGCGGCGAGGAGGAACAGCGGCAGAATGGTAAGAAGCAGCGGCGCGCGCATGGGCCGGACCCTACTCACTTTTGCCGCTTGGCACAGTAAAAAGTCGAGCGGCCGCTCTGGACCATTCGGCGGATGGCGCTCTTGCAATCGCAACCTGGGCAGCGCTCGCCTTCCTTGCCGTAAACCGCCCAATGATGCTGGAAATAGCCGAGCTCGCCCGACGTCTGGACGTAATCGCGCAGCGATGAGCCGCCAGCCGCGATGGCGCGGGTCAGCACGTCGTAAATTGCGGTCGCGAGCCGCTCCGCGCGCTCGCCTTGCACGGTTTTCGCCAGCCGCCGCGGCGAGATACCCGCACCGTAAAGTGCTTCACAAGCATAGATATTGCCGATACCGGCGACGACGCGTTGATCGAGCAGCGCCGATTTGATCGGCGTTTTCTTGCCATGCAGCGATTCCGCCAGCGACGGGCCATTGAACTCATTGCCGAGCGGTTCGGGGCCCAAATGGTGAAAGCGCGGATGCTCGGCGAGATGCGCTTCCTCGGCATAGTCGAGCAGGCCGAAGCGCCGGGCATCGTTGAACCGCAATTCGGTGCCATCCTCGAAATGGAAGACCGCGTGATCGTGCTTCTCGCGTGGCATCGCATCGCCGGGCGGCACGATGATCAGCCGCCCCGACATGCCGAGATGCACAATCACCACGCCCCCCTCCGAGGATTTTGCGCCTTCGAAATGCATAAGGATGTATTTGGCGCGGCGGGTAAAACGCTCGATCCGCTTGCCGGCAATGTGCGCGGCAAGACCGGGCGGAATGGCGCTGCGCAAATCCGGCCGCGCGAGATGGAGCCGCTCGAGGCGCTTGCCGGTGAGCGCGTGTGCGAGGCCACGCACCACGGTTTCGACCTCGGGAAGTTCTGGCATCGTCAGATCGGTGGATGGTTTGGCGGAAAGGCCGGGTTTGCGCTAGTTTCTTTGAATGCCACGCCACAATAGCCGCGCCTCGCAAGGGCGCCAAACCGATTTCGGCTTCCGCGAAGTCGGCGAGGATGAGAAGACACGCCTTGTCCGCGAAGTCTTCGACAACGTCGCGCGCCGCTACGATCTGATGAACGATCTGATGAGCGGCGGCATCCATCGCCGTTGGAAAGCCGATCTCATCGCACGGCTGCACCCGCGCCCGGGCGAGATCCTGCTCGATCTCGCCGGCGGCACCGGCGATATCGCACGACGCTTCCTCGGCCGCGCCGGCAAAACCGGGCAGGTCATTGTCTGCGATATCAATGCCTCGATGGTTGCGGCGGGCCGCGACCGCGCGCTCGATGACGGCGTCTTGAGCGGCATCACCTGGCTCGTCGGCAATGCCGAGGAATTGCCGATCGCCGATAGCAGCGTCGATTGTTGCACCATCTCTTTCGGCCTGCGCAACGTAACCCACAAGCAACAGGCGCTCGAAGAGGCGCGCCGCGTGCTGAAGCCAGGCGGGCGTTTCTTCTGTCTCGAGTTCAGCCGCGTCGAGGCGCCGGTGCTGCGCCAGCTCTACGATATCTATTCATTCAACGTGTTGCCGCGTCTCGGCGCCGTGGTCGCCCGCGACCGCGACGCCTATCAGTATCTCGTCGAAAGCATTCGTCGCTTTCCGCCGCAGGCCGAGCTTGCCGCGATGATGAATCGTGCCGGCTTCGAGCAGGTGACCTGGCGCAATCTTTCCGCTGGCATCGCCGCCATCCATTGCGGTTGGCGGCTCTAAGGGCTTGCAACAGGGTTGCACAGCAACTGCCGCGCGCTTATAGAAAGAAACTACGTTCTAAAGGCGTAAAATAACCAACATGCTTCACGGCCGGCGCATCCTGCTGATCATCTCGGGCGGCATTGCTGCTTATAAGGCGCTCGACCTGATCCGCCGGCTCAGAGAGCGCGGCGCGAAGGTGCGCTGCATCCTGACCGCCGGTGCGCAGCAATTCATTACGCCGCTCTCCGCCGCAGCGCTCTCGGGCGAGAAGGCCTATACCGATCTCTTCTCGCTGACCGATGAGAGCGAGATGGGGCATCTGCGCCTGGCGCAGGAAAGCGATCTCCTGGTCGTCGCGCCGGCCTCGGCGGATATTCTGGCGAAAATGGCCGGCGGGATTGCCGACGATCTTGCCTCGACCGCTCTGCTCGCGACCGACAAGCCGGTCCTGGTCGCGCCGGCGATGAATCACCGCATGTGGGGCCATAAGGCGACGCAAGAGAACCTGGCGCGGCTTGCGTCGCGCGGCGTGCGGCAGGTCGGACCCAATGCCGGGCCGCTGGCCGAGAACGAAAGCGGTATAGGCCGCATGGCCGAGCCGCTGGAGATCGTCGACGCGATCGGAAAGATTTTCGCCGCGGACGCGGTGCTGAGCGGTCGCCGTGCGCTGGTCACCAGCGGCCCCACGCAAGAGCCGATCGACCCGGTGCGTTACATCGCCAATCGCTCCTCGGGCCGTCAGGGCCATGCGATCGCCGCCGCCCTGGCGCGGCTGGGCGCCGATTGCGTACTGATTTCGGGCCCGACCAACGAGCCCGATCCCCCGGGCGTCAGGGTCATCCATATCGAGACCGCGCGCGAGATGCTTGCCGCCTGCGAGGCAGCGCTGCCCGCGGATATCGCGGTCTGTGCCGCCGCCGTCGCCGACTGGCGCGCCGACGCCGCGACGGCGAAGCTCAAGAAAAAGGCCGGCACGGTGCCCACGCTGAAACTGGTGGAGAATCCCGACATCCTCGCGACGCTGTCGAAAGCGGGTAATCGCCGCCCGAAGCTGGTCGTCGGCTTTGCCGCCGAAACCGAGAATGTCGTCGCCAATGCGCAGGCAAAGCGGATCAAGAAAAGTTGCGACTGGATCCTGGCGAACGACGTCTCGCCGGCGAGCGGCGTTTTCGGCGGCGAGAACAATACCATTCATCTGGTTGATGCCAGCGGCATCGAGGATTGGCCGGCGATGTCGAAACGCGACGTCGGCGATCGCCTTGCGCGGCGGATCGCCACTTTCTTTGACCCAAAGGCTGCCGAATGAGCGCTGTCGATGTGAAACTAAAAGTCCTGCCGCATGGCAGCGGGCTGCCGCTGCCGCTCTACGCAACAACCGACGCCGCCGGCGCCGATCTCGTCGCCGCGCTCGAAGCGCCGCTGACGCTAGCACCGGGCGAGCGCAAGGACGTGCCGACAGGGATCGCCATGGCATTACCGCCGGGCTGGGAAGCCCAGGTTCGGCCGCGCTCCGGCCTCGCCCTCCGCCATGGCCTTACCGTGCTCAACAGCCCGGGGACGATCGATGCCGATTATCGCGGCGAAGTTCGCGTCATCCTGGCCAATCTAGGCAACGCGCCCGTGACCATCGCGCGCGGAGAGCGCATCGCACAGATCGTGATCGCGCCGGTCAGCCGCGCGGTCTGGGAAGTGGTCGCCGACCTACCGGCGACCGAGCGTGGCGCTGGCGGCTTCGGCTCCACCGGGACGACCTGATCTGGCGATGCTGCGGCTCACCAAGAAATTGCTGTTCGCGATCGAGGCGGTGCTCGACATCGCCTACAACGCCGGCAACATGCCGGTGCAATCCGGCGATATCACGGGCCGTCAAGGCATTCCGCGGCGCTATCTCGAACAGGTACTGCAACAGCTTGTCCGCGCGAACATCCTCGAAGGCGTCCGCGGACCGCGCGGCGGTTACCGCTTGGCGCGCGAGCGCCGCCGCATCACCGTGGGCGAGATCGTGCGTGTGGTTCGCACCCTGGAAAGCGGCGACGATCCGCTTGAAGGCGAGCCCGGATCGGCGCTGGGGGCGCAAGTCGTGCGGCCGCTTTGGGCCGAGCTGCAAGAGGAGTTGATGAAGCGGCTCGATAACGTCACCATCGAAGAGCTGTGCACCCGCGCACACCAGGCCGGGATCGCCGGCGAATATGCAGCACGGCTCGATTTCTCGATCTGAGAGCCGGCAAGGAGTAGAGGCATGGCTGAAAGCAATTTCCGCGGTCGGATTTACGACAGCATCGTCGACACGGTCGGCGCGACGCCGCTGGTGCGCTTGCAGCGCCTCGCAGCTGCGCACAAGGTCAAAGCCGAGCTGCTGGCGAAATGCGAATTCTTCAACCCGCTGAGCTCGGTCAAGGACCGCATCGGCGTTGCGATGATTGATGCCGCCGAGAAGGAGGGCAAGCTCCATCCCGGCAAGACGGTGATCGTCGAGCCGACCTCGGGTAATACCGGCATTGCCCTCGCTTTCTGCGCCGCGGCCAAAGGCTATCGCTGCATCCTCGTCATGCCCGACAGCATGTCGATGGAGCGGCGACGGATGTTGAAACTGCTGGGCGCGGAATTGGAGCTGACCCCGGCGGCGCAGGGCATGCGCTTTGCCATTCAACGCGCCGAGGAATTGCTGAAGACCCTGCCCGACGCCTTCATGCCGCAGCAATTCAACAATCCGGCCAATCCACAGATTCATCGGGCGACCACCGCCGAGGAGTTGTGGCGCGACACCGACGGCAAGATCGACGTCGTGGTGAGCGGCGTCGGCACCGGCGGCACGCTGACCGGCGTCGGCTCGGTGCTGAAGCAGCGCAAGCCTGGCTTCAAGATGATCGCGGTCGAGCCCGAAGATAGCGCCGTGCTCTCGGGCGGCCCGCCGGGACCGCACAAGATTCAGGGTATCGGCGCCGGGTTCGTGCCGCAGATCCTCGATACCAAGCTGATCGACGAGGTGCTGCGCATCTCCAACGACAGCGCCTTCCGCATGGCGCGCGAAGTGGCGCGGCTCGAAGGCATGGCGGTCGGTATTTCCTCGGGTGCGGCGATCGCGGCGGGCATCGAGCTCGGCCAGCGCGCCGAGATGGCCGGCAAGCTTATCGCCATCGTGCTGCCTGACACCGGCGAGCGCTATCTCTCGACCGCTTTGTTCGACGGACTCTGATCGAAAGATAGGGTCGTCGCGCAAATGGAATTGAGCGAGGCGCAGTTCGAGCGCTACGCCCGGCATCTGGTGCTGGACGAGGTCGGCGAGGAAGGCCAGCAGAAACTGCTGCAGTCGCGGGTCCTGGTGATCGGCGCCGGCGGCCTCGGTTCGCCGCTCCTGCTCTATCTCGCCGCGGCGGGCATCGGCACGCTCGGTATCGTCGACAACGACGACGTCGATCTCTCCAACCTTCAGCGCCAGATCGTCCATGCGACCGAGAGCATCGGCACGCCGAAGGTCGAGAGCGCGCAGCGCACCCTGGCGCATATCAATCCCGAGGTGAAGATCGAAACCCATGCGCTGCGGCTCGACGACAGCAACGCCGCCGCGCTGGTCGGGCAATACGATCTCGTCGCCGATGGCAGCGATAATTTCGCGACGCGCTACCTGCTCAACGATGTGTGCTACCGGCTGAAGAAGCCGCTGGTTGGCGCGGCGCTCTCGCCGTTCGATGGTCAGCTCTCGACCTTCAAGGCCTATCTCGGCCCGCCGCATCCCTGCTATCGCTGCCTTTTCCGCGAGGCGCCGCCGCCCGATTCCGTGCCGCGTTGCGAGACCGCCGGCATTCTCGGCGCGATCGCCGGCGTGATGGGGACGCTGCAAGCGACTGAAGTGCTGAAAGAATTGTTGGGCATCGGCGAGAGCCTTTCCGGCACGCTGCTCGTTTATGACGCGCTGCGCACCGGCTTCCACAGCATCAAACTGCCGCGCGATCCCGATTGCCCGACTTGTGGGACGAAATTGTGAAATTTCTCGCTGTCGCGTTGATGCTGCTCTCGGGACTGATCGGCGTGGCGCAAGCCGCCGAGAAATCGACCGAGCCGGTTCCGCGCTTCGTCAGCCTGCGTGCCGATACAGTCAATCTGCGAACCGGACCCGGCAATCGCTATCCGATCGAATATGTCTACCACCGTAAGGGCTATCCGCTCGAGATCGTCGCCGAATTCGATCAATGGCGGCAGGTGCGCGACTGGCAGGGCACCGAGGGCTGGGTACATCAGCGCATGGTGACCGGTGCGCGCAATGTCGTCGTGCAGGGCTCGCAGCGCATCCTGCGGCAATCCGCCGATAGCGGCTCATCGCCGATGGCGAAGCTCGACCCCGGCGTGATCGCGCATCTCCTTGAGTGTAACGATAAATGGTGCCGCCTCGACGTGCAGAACGGCGCCAGCGACGTCAAAGGTTGGCTCGCCCGCAGCGAGATCTGGGGCCTTCTGCCGGGCGAAGTGGTGAAGTGAGCCGCTAAGAGCGGCTCATCCCCCGAAGGCTTAAGTCATCATTGCGAGAAGCGAAGCGACGAAGCAATCCAGGAGCCCCACATGTTGCTCTGGATTGCTTCGCTCCTGAGCTTGTCGAAGGGGCTCGCAATGACGCTGTCGGTCGTGGTGCCTACGCGAAATCCTTCTCCAGCGCGGCGCGGACGCGCTCCGGCATCACGGCGATATGGCCGTAATTCTCGTGATCGATGCCGACCAGCACTTGCGTACCGGCGGTTTTGAATGGCTTCACCTGTGCGGCGGTGAAGGGGAAGCGCAGGAACTGGATCGATGATGCTTTGCCTTCGGGCGACGTGTTCTCGCGCGTCGGATCAGGAACGCCGACGACACGCTCGCCACCGACCTGGATGAACATCTTGTTCTCGATACCGCCGAGCGTCGATAGCACCCGGGCGCGCCGCATCGGATCCTCGATCTCGATCATCACCGTGGCGATCAGCTCTTCGCCCTGCGGGATGAGTGGGTTATAGGCTTCGAGTTCATCGACGATCTGCTGCTCGCCGCCCTTCTCGATGTAGAGCATCTCGTGAATCTGATGCCACATCGTGTCGTAGCTCTCGAAATAGAAGGTCACGAACGGGCCGACCTCGATGCGGCGGTCGCGCTTCAGCTCGGTGACGCGCTTTTTGTAGTCGCGCCGGTCTTTCGCATAGGACGCGGGCTCGAGGATATCGGCTCGAGTGATCTCGCGTCTGGACTTTGTCGCAGTCGTCATCGCTGATCTCCTTCCAGGAGGCCGTAGGCGCGAGCCACCAGCTCGATCGGATGAAGCGTCTCCGGCAGTTTAGCGTCTGGTTCGCGGTCGGTCGCAGCGACGCCTTGTTGCAGATGTAGCGCCGCCAGCGGGCATTCGGATGAAAGCACGGCTTTGTGGTCGCGCACTACCTGCCGCGCCGCGGGGCGGCCGACCTTCATGGCGACGGCGAAATTCTCTTTCTTGACGCCCCAGCTGCCGCCGTGGCCGGAGCAGCGCTCGATCACATCGAGATCGGCTTCGGGCAACAGCCGCAGCATTTCGGCCGCTTTGGCGCCCATATTCTGCGCCCGCGCGTGGCAAGCGAGATGAAGGCTGATGCCGCCGGGAACCGCGCTGAGCCCCGGTGCGAGCCCCTCTTTCTTCGCGATATCGACGACATATTCGGTGAGATCGAAAGTCGCGTCGGAGAGACGCTTCACGTCCTCATCGCCCGGCAGTAGGAGCGGCCATTCGAATTTCAGCATCAGCGCGCAGGACGGGATGAGCGCGACGATATCGTAGCCTTGCTCGATATAGGGCTTGAGCGCCAGCGCGACGTTCTTCGCCTTGGCAGCGACACGCGGCAGCTCACCCTGCTCCATCTGCGGCATGCCGCAGCATTCGGGATAGAGCACTTCCGTTGCGACACCGTTCTTCGCCAGCACAGCCTGCGTCGCCTCGCCGATGCGCGGGTTGTTGTAATTGACGAAGCAGGTCGCATAGAGCACGGCCTTGCGGCCGAAAGCCGGCGCGGCCTCGTCGGGATGCGCCGGGCGGCGCAATGCGCGTGCCTCGAAAGTCTGGGTGTGGAATTTCGGCAGCGCGGCGTGGCGATCGATGCCGGCGACCGCTTCCATGATCGGCCGCGTCAGCTTGTTCTCGAGCTTGCCGGCCCAGTTGATCAGCGGCGCGACCGGACGCGCCAGCTTGCCGTTGCGATCGGTCTCGGCGAGGGCCCGATCCTTGAACGGGATTCCTCCGGCTTTCTCCTGCGCCGCGCGATGGCGCAGCATCAGATGCGGGAAATCGATGTTGAATTCATGCGGCGGCACATAAGGGCACTTCGTCATGAAGCACATGTCGCAGAGCGTGCAGGCTTCGACGACTTCGGCGTATTTCTCTTTTGGCACGCCGTCGAGCTCGCCGGTCGGCCCTTCATCGATCATGTCGAAAAGGCGCGGAAAGCTGTCGCAGAGATTGAAGCAGCGGCGACAGCCATGGCAGATATCGAACACGCGCTCGAGCTCGGCCTCGATCTTCGCCGCGTCGTAAAAATCGGGATCCTGCCAGGCAATAGGATGGCGCACCGGCGCGCCGAGACCACCCTCGGACATCCGCTACTCCGTACAGATATTTAAAAGATGAGGAGGGGCGCCAGATTGAGCGCCCCCCTTCGCGAACAATTCGGGCTTACTTGCCGAGCGTGTCGAGTGCTTTTTGGAAGCGGCCCGCATGCGACTTTTCGGCCTTGGCGAGCGTCTCGAACCAGTCGGCGATCTCGTCGAAGCCTTCCTGGCGGGCGGTCTTCGCCATGCCGGGATACATGTCGGTGTATTCATGCGTCTCGCCAGCAACCGCCGCGACGAGATTCTTGTCGGTCGAGCCGATCGGCTTGCCGGTCGCCGGATCGCCCGTTTCCTGCAGATATTCAAGATGGCCGTGTGCGTGGCCGGTCTCGCCTTCCGCGGTCGAGCGGAACACGGTCGCGACGTCGTTGAAGCCTTCAACGTCGGCCTTTTGTGCGAAATAGAGGTAACGGCGGTTCGCCTGGCTCTCGCCCGCGAACGCTTCTTTCAAATTCGCTTCCGTCTTGCTGCCTTGTAACTTAGCCATATTCGTCCTTCTCCTCAGTCAGTCAGCAACGTGATAGATTAGAATAATTCTAATTTAGCCTGCAGCCCAAGGGCTGTCAACGCTTAGGACTTTGCTTTGCCTGGGGTTCAACCTTTCGGGGCCACGCGGATCACCACATCGACGCGGCGGATCGCGCCATGCGGCGGCTGGGGCAGGTTGGTGACTTCGATCCGATCGCTCGGGATATCCATCAGCTTCCCGGTCTCTTCGAAGAAGAAATGATGGTGATCGGCGATATTGGTGTCGAAATACGACCGCCCCGGATTGACCACCACTTCGCGCAGCAGCCGCGCGCCGACGAATTGATGCAACGTGTTGTAGACCGTGGCGAGCGAAACCGGGATCGACGCGGCCGTGGCCTCGTCATGGAGTTGCTCGGCGGTGACATGGCGATCGCCCTTCTCGAACAGGAGCTTGGCTAGAGCCAAGCGCTGGCGCGTCGGTCGCAGCTTGGCTCCGCGCAGTAATTCGAGAGCGTTGGCAAACGGGCGGTTATTGCTCATGGCACCAATATGGTAACGTCGACAGCCCTAGTTTAGAGGTGATCTAAACTTAGCGGAATTGCCGGCCGGGGCCAAGCGCGCTTATAAGCCCCACCCAGCGACGGAGGCGTTCCTCATGAAGATCGAAACCCTGACCTATTCCGCCGGCGATACGACGTTTAACGGCTACCTCGCCGATCCCGAGGCCAGTGGCCGCCGCCCCGGCGTGCTGATCGTCCATGAGGCGCCGGGCCTCAACGACCACCCAAAGCGCCGCGCACGCATGATCGCCGAGCTCGGCTATGTCGCGCTGGCCGTCGATATGTATGGCGGCGGCCGCACCGCGCAGAAGCCCGAGGATTCGATGAATCTGATGGGTGCGCTGCGCGAGGATAACGACAAGCTGCGCCGGCATGTGCGCGCCGGTTACGACGCGCTGGCCGCACGGCCCAATGTCGATCCGAAACGGATCGGAGCGATGGGTTATTGCTTCGGCGGGCTTTGCGTGCTGGAGCTTGCCCGCATGGGTACGCCGGTTGCCGGCATCGTCAGCTTCCACGGCATCCTGTCGACTGAGAACCCGGACGAAGCGAAGAACGTCACCGGCAAGATCCTGATCTGCACCGGCGCCGAGGATCCGTTGGTTCCTCCCGAGCAGGTCGCGGCTTTCGAAGCCGAGATGACCAAGGCCGGCGTCGATTGGCAGGTCATCACTTATGGCGGCGCGAAACACGCCTTCACCAACCCCGATGCCGGCGGCCGCATGCCCGCCCTCGCCTACAACGCCAATGCCGATGCGCGCTCATGGGAAGCGATGCGCAGCCATTGGTTCGAGCTGTTCGGCAAGCCGTAATCGCCCGCGCGTGAGCGACGCGCGCGTCACCACGATCGAGACCGCGGCGGTTCGTGGCTTCTTGCACGAGCCGGGGAAAGCAAATGGCACCGGTTTCGTGCTGACGCATGGCGCGGGCAGCGATTGCACCGCGCCTTTGCTGGTGTCGGTCGCAACGCAATTCTGCGCCAGCAGCTTCACAGTGCTGCGCTGCGACCTCGCCTTTCGCCGCAAGCGTCCCAAAGGCCCGCCCTCGCCTGCCACCGCCGCGGCGGATCGCGCGGGACTGCGCGATGCGGTCGCGGCATTGCGCGAGCGCGTATCGGGCAAAATCTATCTCGGCGGTCACAGCTATGGCGGACGACAAGCGAGCATGCTGGCGGCCGAAGCGCCCGACATCGCCGCGGCGCTGCTGCTGTTGTCGTATCCGCTGCATCCGCCGAACAGGCCGGCCCAGCTTCGCACACAGCATTTCCCGCAACTGCGCGTGCCGGCGCTGTTCGTCTCGGGCACGAAAGATGGTTTCGGCACGATCGCGGAGATCGAAGCCGCGATCAAAGCCATCCCCGCCGCGACGCGGCTGATCGCGCTCGACGGCGCGGGACACGATCTGAAGCGTGGACGATTCGACCTCGCGCCGCTGTCGGAAGCGCTGATGGGTCTGGCTTAAGTCTTATCGAATCAGGACGACGCCCTTTGCCGTCGTCACCCCCGCGAAAGCGGGGGTCCAGCACCGCCTACTGGATGCCCGCTTTCGCGGGCATGACGGTAAGGGCAAGGTGCGCCACTTCAAGCAACTAGCGTTTCGGGCGCGAAGAGCTCTTCGAGCTTCCAATCGCGCGACAACAAATGCTGCTCGCGGTTGTAGCGCAGGCAGGCGTCGAGGGTTTTGCGATTCTTCTCGATGCCGTAGGGCCAGAAATCGTCGCCCATGAGCTCGCGGTTACGCTCTTGCAGCGCGGCAACCCACGGGATCATCAGCGCCGGCGT
This sequence comes from uncultured Alphaproteobacteria bacterium, assembly GCA_963740675.1. GTDB lineage: Bacteria > Pseudomonadota > Alphaproteobacteria > ATCC43930 > CGMCC-115725 > CAIKMD01. The sequence goes on along the minus strand of CAVUFS010000010.1, from coordinate 42,214 downwards.
GAAGAAGATCGAGCCCGCACGATAGATGTTCTGTGCCGCCTGCTTCGCCTTCTCGAACGCATCCATCACTGCGCGCGCGACCCAGGGATTCTCGCGATAGACCGAGCGCTTGATCACCACCGTATGCATGATCGGGAAGACCTGGTGGCGTGCGAAATAGCCGCGCTCGACCGTTTCGAAATCCGTGAACAGCCGACCGATCTTCGGTGAGCCGGCCCGCATCGACGGCGGGATCCAGGCCGAGAACAGCGCATCGATCGCGCCATCCTGCAGCATTTTGTCGAGCGTCTGGCCCGCGCCGATGGTGTTGATCGTGACGCCCGGCGGCGTCACCGCCGTGGCCCAATCCGCCTCGTTGCTCGGCGCGTCGAGCCCGCCGACGCAGTAGGTCATGCTGTCGGCGGTGACGCCGTAGTCGTCGCTGAGCGCACCCTTCGCCCAGATGCCCGCATCATGACCATAGCGATGCAGCTCGCCGACCTTGCGGCCGATCAGATCTCGCGGCTCTTTGATGCCGCTGTCCTTGTTGATGAAGATCGCGCCATGACGGAACAGGCGATTGGGAAAGACCGGAATCGCGATGAAAGGCGGATCGGGTAGCTCGAGGCTGCGCAGGTAGTAGGTGATGCCGAGCTCGGAGACGTCGAACTCGCCCTTGAGCGCGCGTTCCATGATCGCGCCGACCTGCGGCGCGCTACGATATTCGAGCTCGATGCCATCGGGCTGCACGCTGCCATCGGCGAGCGCGCGGGTGCGATCGTAATGCCAGCAGCCGAGGATGAGTTTGAGCTTCGCCACGAATCCCCCCAACCGCGATTTGAAATGTCAGGCGCCGGTTTTCAGCCGCTCGACCAGCTCGTGCACCGTCGGGATGAAGCCATTGGCGTAGAACGGATCGCTGCCGAAGCGATAGGCGTTATGGCCCGAGAACATCAGCTCGTGTTCGCAATCGTCGGAATGGCTGATCGCCTGCAAGGTCTTCTGGATACAGAAGCTGCGCGGATCGGCCTTCTTGCCGGTTGTGCCCTGCTCGTTCTGCGCCCAGTTCGAGAACTGGCAAGCCGAGAGGCAGCCCATGCAATTGATCTGGTCGTTGCGAATCTCGAGCGCTTTCTTCTGCTCGACGAAAACTAGCGTCGAATCCGGCGTGCGCAGCGCTTCGGTGAAGCCCTGGCCGATCCAGCTCAGCGCACGCTCGCGATCATGCGGCGTGACATAAACGACGCGATGCCGCGCGCCGACTTCGAGCGCCGCCAGATGATCGCCCACCGCCTCGACCGAATAAGCGATCTGGCGATCGTTGCGTTCGCGTAGCTCGTTGATGAAGTTGTTGCGCACGGCCGAGGAATAGAAGCCGGTTGGGCTGAAGCGGTTGAGATAGACGTCGCCCTCTTTCAGCGTCAGCAGCTTGCGCTTCCACGCATCGGAGATCGGGCTTTCCTTGGTGAGCAGTGGCCGCGTGCCGAATTGGAAAGCGATCGGCCCGAGATCGGGATTGTCGATCCAGTCTTCCCACTCATCGAGACGCCACACGCCGCCCGCCATCACGATCGGCGTGTTGTCGAGGCCGAATTCGCGCATCAACTGGCGCAATTCGAGCACGCGCCCGAAAGGCGGCTCGGGCGCTTCCGGATTCTCGCTGTTGGTGATGCCGTTATGGCCGCCGGCGAGCCACGGATCTTCGTAGACCACCGCGCCCATCAGATCGCGGAATTTGTGATAGGCGCGTTTCCACAGCGCGCGGAAGGCGCGCCCCGAGGAGACGATTGGATAGTAGTAAACACCGTAGCGCTGGCAGATCTCGGCGATCTTGTAGGGCATGCCGGCGCCGCAGGTGACGCCGTTGATAAGGCCGCGTGCGCCTTCGAGCACACCATGCAGGATGCGCTCGGCCGCCGCCATCTCCCACAGGATGTTCATGTGGATGCGGCCTTGGCCGTTCGAGCGCTCATAAGCGACGCGCGCTTGATGAATGCCGCCGGCGATCGAGAAGGCGATCAGTTCTTCGTGCCGCTCGCGGCGCGTCCGGCCCCGATAGATCTGCTCGATCTTGTCGCCGTTCGCGTCGAAGCTGTCGGCATTGACGCCCGAGAACGTGCCAACGCCGCCGCTGGCCGCCCAAGCGCCCGAGCTTTCGCCGTTGGACACAGAAATGCCCTTGCCACCTTCAACCAGCGGCAGCACCTCACGCCCGGAGATGAGCAACGGTTTAAGCGCCTTCACGGGACATTACCTCCGCCCACGACCATAGCGAGTCCGAGGATCGGCCGTCGCGCCAATCCCCGGTTTTGCCTGTCAGCCGGCAATTACTGAGCGGGCTGGGTTTGCGTAGCTTTCGTGTCATCGCGTTGGCGCTTTTCGTCAGCAAGCTTGGCGCTGATGTCTTCGCCGGTCGTCTGATCGACCTGCTTCATCGACAGCTTGACCTTGCCGCGATCGTCGAAGCCCAGGACCTTGACCTTCACCTGATCGCCGACCTTCACCACATCGGTGGTCTTGGCGACACGCGCCGGCGCGAGCTCGCTGATATGGACGAGGCCGTCGCGTGCACCGAGGAAGTTGACGAAGGCGCCGAATTCGACGGTCTTCACCACCTTGCCGTTGTAGATCACATTGACCTCGGGCTCGGCGACGATGCCGCGGATCCAATCGATCGCCGCTTTCGCCGCATCGCCATCGACCGCCGCGACCTTGATCGTGCCGTCGTCCTCGATATCGACCTTGGCGCCCGTGACCTCGCAAATCTCGCGAATGACCTTGCCGCCCGAGCCGATGACTTCGCGGATCTTATCCTTCGGAATGGTGATGGTGGTGATGCGTGGCGCGTTGTTCGAGACCGCTTCGCGCGCAGCTTCGAGCGCCTTCGACATCTCGCCGAGGATGTGCATGCGGCCGCCCTGCGCCTGGTGCAGGGCGATCTTCATGATCTCCTCGGTGATCGAGGTGATCTTGATGTCCATCTGCAGCGCTGTAATGCCCTTCTCGGTGCCGGCGACCTTGAAGTCCATGTCGCCGAGATGATCCTCATCGCCCAGGATGTCGGAGAGGACAGCGAATTTATCGCCCTCCTTGATGAGGCCCATGGCGATGCCCGCGACCGGCCGCAACAGCGGCACACCCGCATCCATCAGCGACAGCGAAGACGAGCACACCGTCGCCATCGAGGACGAGCCATTCGATTCCGTGATCTCGGACACGACGCGGATCGTGTAGGGGAACTTTTCCTTCTCCGGCAGGAGCGGATGGACCGCGCGCCAAGCGAGCTTGCCATGGCCGATTTCGCGCCGCCCGGGCGAGCCCATACGGCCGGCTTCACCGGTCGAATAGGGCGGGAAGTTGTAGTGCAACAGGAAGTTCGAGCGGAATTCGCCTTCGAGCGCGTCGATGATCTGCTCGTCCTGGCCAGTGCCGAGGGTCGTCACGCCAAGCGACTGCGTCTCGCCGCGGGTGAAAAGCGCCGAGCCATGCGCGCGCGGCAACACGCCGACCTCAACCGAGATCTGGCGTACGGTCTTGGTGTCGCGGCCGTCGATGCGCAGCTTGCCTTCAAGGATGGCGCCGCGAACGATGTCCTTCTCAAGATTCTTGAAGAGCTTGCCGGCAAGCGTCTTCTCGGCTTCGTCGGTGAAGAGCGTGCCGATCTTCGCCTTGGCGGCGTCGAGCTGTTGCGAGCGCGCCTGCTTCTGCGTCTCGGCGTAAGCGGTCGCGAGATCGGCCGACACGGCAGCGCGCAGCTTGTCTTCGATGGCGGCGGCATTGGCGGGCTTTTCCGGCATGGTCCACGGCTCTTTCGCCGCGACTTCCGCCAGTTCGATGATCGCTTGCAGCACGGGCTGGAAGGATTGGTGACCGAACATCACCGCACCGAGCATCACGTCTTCCGACAGCTCTTTCGCTTCGGATTCGACCATCAGCACGCCTTCGGTGGTGCCCGCGACGACGAGTTCCAGCTCCGACTTCGGCAGTTCGTCGAGTCTCGGATTCAGCACATATTGGCCATCGATGTAGCCGACGCGCGCGCCGGCGATCGGGCCGAGGAACGGGATGCCCGAGATGGTCAGCGCCGCCGAAGCACCGACAAGCGCGACGATATCGGGATCGTTCTCGAGATCGTGACTCAGCACGGTGCAGACGACTTGGGTCTCGTTGAGGAAACCCGAGGCGAAGAGCGGGCGGATCGGACGGTCGATGAGGCGCGAGGTCAGCACCTCTTTTTCCGACGGTCGGCCTTCGCGTTTGAAGAAGCCACCCGGGATCTTGCCGGCGGCGAACGTCTTTTCCTGATAATTGACGGTGAGCGGGAAGAAATCCTGCCCCGGCTTCTGCTGTTTATTGGCGACAGCGGTGCAGAGCACCGTGGTTTCGCCGTAGGTCGCCATCACGGCGCCATTGGCTTGCCGCGCGACTTTGCCGGTCTCGAGGACGAGGCGTCGGCCGCCCCACATCAACTCTTTTCGATATACCTCGAACATGATCGGGTTCTCTCTCTTCTCTCTTTGCTCTCTTGTGAAAGGCATAGGGGCGCGGCGCGAGCGACCTTTCCGGTCGTCGCGGCGCTGGCGCCCGTTGAAACGTTAGAATGTAGCTGCCGGCTCAGCGGCGGAGCCCCAGACGCTCGATCAGCGTGTTGTAGCGCGCGACATCCGTTCGCTTCAGATAATCGAGCAGGCTACGGCGTTGGCCGACCATCACGAGCAGGCCGCGTCGTGAGTGGAAATCTTTCTGATGATGGCTCAGATGCTCCGTCAGATTGGAAATCCGTTCCGACAAGATCGCAACTTGGACTTCGGGCGAACCGGTGTCGTCCTTCTTGCGCTGGTATTCCTGAACCAGCTCTTGCTTGCGCACGAGCGTAATCGACATCGGTCTCTCCTTGTCTCAAAAATTTATCACACGCACGGGGCGTATTAAGCCTTTGTCGATTGCGGCCAACGCCACCAGCCTTCCGTCGCTGGTTGCGCGGATCGTTGCGCCATCCCCGAGAAGATCGATGCGCGCCCGATCCGATGGGCGCAATGGCGTCACGACACGGCCGCAACGCAAGGCCTCCGCCTCTTCTCCGCTCAAGGCCAGTGCCGGGATGTCGTCCAGCGCGGTCTCGATCGGAAGCAAATGCCCGGAAGCGGCCGGACTATGCCCCAGACCTTCCAGTTTATCCAGGGAAATCGCGGCGTCCAGGGTGAAGCGCCCGACCGAAAGCCGGCGGAGGGCGCTGACATGGGCGTAACAGCCGAGGACGAGGCCCAAATCGCGGCCCAGTGCCCGGATATAGGTGCCTTTTCCGACTTCGGCCTCGAATTCGGCGTGGTCCGCATCGGGCAGGCCGAGGAGGGTCAGGCGCGCCACCTCGACCGGCCGCGGCGCCAGATCGGGGGTGGTCCCACCCCGCGCGAGGTCGTAGGCGCGCTCACCCGCGACCTTGATGGCCGAGAAATCGGGCGGACGCTGCAGGGTGGTACCCTCGAAACCCGGCAGCGCAGCCAGGATCTGCTCGCGGCTCGGCCTTGTCGCGCTGGTCGCGATGACCTCACCCTCGGTGTCATCGGTGCTACGCGCCTCACCCCAACACAGGGTAAATCGATATATTTTGCGACTACCCATGGCATAGGCGACGGTCTTCGTCGCCTCGCCTAGAGCAATCGGCAGCACCCCGGTGGCGAGCGGATCGAGCGTGCCGCCATGACCGGCCTTGGCCGCATCGAGCAGACGGCGCACGATCGCGACCGCGCGGCTGGAGCTCATGCCGAGCGGCTTGTCGAGAATGAGCCAGCCATGAACCGGCTGACCGCGCCGCTTACGCGCCATCCCCGTGGTCCTTATCGTCCTCGGCGGAATTTTCGTCGCCCGCGCCGAGATCGCGCGCCACATCCTCGCGCCGCAGCAGCGAATCGATACGGCTGGCCTCATCGAAACTTTGATCGAGCGCGAAGGAAATTTGCGGCGCCACGCGCAGCTTCACCTCTTGCGCGACGAGACGGCGAAGATGGCCGGCGCCGCGCTTCAGCCCGGCCATGATCTCGGCCGCATTCCGCCCGGCGAGCGGCATCACATAAGCCGTCGCGCGCTTTAGATCGGGCGAGACGCGAACCTCGGTGACGGTCAGCGGCGCTTCGTGCAAAGCGGGATCGTGCAGCTCGCCGCGCTCGAAGATGCGCGCCAAGGCGTGGCGCATCTCTTCGCCGACACGAAGCTGACGTTGGCTGGGACCGTGCTCTTGCGTCACCCGAATACCTATTGTCCCGGCGGCACTTGCTGCAGCTTGTGCCAGTTAGGCGCCGCCGGCACGTCGATGCTGAACACATGCTCGACGGGTTCGACGAATTTCACCCCGCGCACGGCAAGTGGCACTAGGCCCGCCGCTTGCTGCGGTGCCGGTTGCTGTACGAAAGCATTGACGGGAAGAAAGAGCGGCAGCGCAAAGACTGCCGCGTTGGCCATCGACATGAAGATTCCTCCGCGTCTTAGAGAGCGCGGGCGACTTCTTCCACCTCAAAGCACTCGATGACGTCGCCCTTTTCGATATTGTCGTAATTCTCGAAGGCCATGCCGCATTCGAAGCCCTCGCGGACCTCGCGCACTTCGTCCTTGAAGCGCTTCAGCGTCTTGAGCGTGCCTTCGTGGATCACGACGTTATCCCGCAGCAACCGCACCTTGCCGCCGCGTTTGACGATGCCTTCGGTGACCATGCAGCCGGCGACCTTGCCGACCTTCGTGATGTTGAACACCTCGCGGATTGCAGCGTTGCCGAGGAACTTCTCGCGCCTTGTCGGCGACAGGAGGCCGCTGAGCGCCGCTTTGATCTCGTCGATCACTTCGTAGATGATCGAGTAGTAGCGAATCTCGACGCCGTCGCGCCGCGCCATGTCGCGCGCTTGCGGATTGGCGCGGACATTGAAGCCCACGATCACCGCACGCGACGCCTTGGCGAGGATGATGTCGCTTTCGTTGATGCCGCCGACCGCCGCATGGAGCACGCGCACCGACACCTCGTCGGTGCCGAGCTTCTCGAGCGAGCCGGTGATGGCTTCGAGCGAGCCCTGCACGTCGGATTTGACGACAACGGCGAGTTCTTTGGCGACGCCGGCGGCAGCGGCTTGCGCGAACATCTGCTCAAGCGTGCCACGCGCACCGGCGGTGGCTTGCTGTTCGCGGCGTAGACGCTGGCGATAAGCGGCGATGTCGCGTGCCTGGCCTTCATCGGCGGCGACGGTGAAATCGTCACCCGCCAGCGGCGCGCCGGAGAGACCTAGCACCTCGACCGGCATTGCCGGCGTGGCTTCGGTGATGTTCATGCCGCGATCGTCGATCAGCGCGCGCACCCGGCCCCATTCGCTGCCCGCGACGAAGATGTCGCCGACCTTGAGCGTGCCGCGCTTGATCAGCACGGTCGCGACCGGGCCGCGGCCGCGCTCGAGCTGCGCTTCGATCACGCTGCCTTCGGCGGGACGGCTCGGATTGGCCTTGAGGTCGAGGATTTCGGCCTGCAGCAAGATGGCTTCTTCGAGCTTGTCGAGATTGGTCTTCTTGATCGCCGACACCTCGATATCGAGCACATCGCCGCCGAGCTTTTCGACAACGATTTCGTGCTGCAGCAGTTCCTGGCGTACCTTGTCGGGATTGGCGCCCTGCTTGTCCATCTTGTTGATGGCAATGATCATCGGCGCGCCGGCCGCTTTGGCATGACGCAAGGCTTCGACGGTCTGTTCCTTGATACCGTCATCAGCTGCAACCACCAGCACCACGATATCGGTGACATCGGCGCCGCGCGCGCGCATCGCCGTGAAGGCCTGATGGCCCGGCGTGTCGATGAAGGTGATCTTCTGCCCGCTTTGCAGCGTGACCTGATAGGCGCCGATATGCTGCGTGATGCCGCCGGCTTCGCCGGCGACGACGTCGGTCTGACGCAGCGCGTCGAGCAGCGAGGTCTTGCCGTGATCGACGTGGCCCATCACGGTGACGACCGGCGGCCGCGGCTCCAGCGATTCCGGCGCGTCGTCCTCGCCCTTCAAACCGCTTTCGACGTCGGCTTCGGAGACGCGCTTCATGCGATGACCGAACTCGGTCACCACCAGCTCGGCGGTGTCGGCATCGATGGTCTGATTGATCGTCGCCATCACGCCCATCTTCATCAGCGCCTTGATCACGTCGACGCCGCGCTCGGCCATGCGGTTGGCGAGCTCTTGCACGGTGATGGTCTCGGGAATGACGACGTCGCGGACGATCTTCGTCTGCTCTTGCAGCATTTGCAGCGCACGCAGCTTCTCGCGCTCGCGATGGCGCTTGACCGAAGCGAGGCTGCGCTGCCGCTCGTCATCATCGGTGTTGATCGCGCGCGTGACGGTGAGCTTGGCATTGCGGCGATGATCGTCGCGGCGCGGTGCGGCCGCGGGACGGCGCGGCGGGACACCCGGACGCGCGCCGCGGCGGGCGGGCGCCTCGTCCTCGGGCTCTTCCTGGACGACTTTGATCTTGCCGGCAGCGGTCAGCGCTGCGACCTTGGCAGCGGCGGCTTTGCCGGCGCGGTCGGCAACTTCGCGGCGCGAATCCTCGTCGGCTTTTTCCGCCTTGCGCCGATCGTCGTCTACCTTGCGCTTGTCGACTTCTTCGGTCTTGCGCTTGGCGTCTTCTTCAGCCGCCTTGCGCTTGTTCTCTTCCTCGGCACGGCGCGCCTCTTCGGCCGCAATACGCTCCGCCTCTTCGCGCTCCCGCTCGCGCTCGGCGTCCGCCTGACGCCGCGTCTCGGCATCGGCGATCGCGCCTTTCAGCGCGCGGACGCGATGCGCCCGTTCTTCCTCGGTGAGGCCTTGCGGCAGCACAACGGGACGCCGCGCCGGCGCAGCCGGCTTGGCGGTCGCAGGAGCGGCTGTCGCGGCAGCTGCAACCGGCGTCTCGGCCGGCTTGTCGCCACCCGGTCCGACGACGCGCTTCTTGCGCACCTCGACCTGGACGGTCTTGGTCCGGCCATGCGGGAAGCTTTGGCGCACCTGTCCGGTCTCGATCGGCTTGCGCAGTTCGAGTTTCCCGCCGGTGCGGCCGAGGCTCAGCGGCCGCTTATCCTGGTCCGTGCTATCGCTCACTCACTTCCACCTTTATGCCGACGCGGAAGCCTTGCAGCCGCCGTGTCTCGGCAATGAATAAATCCGCCAGCCGCCCTTTGCCGAGAGCGACATGGACCGCAAGGTCACGCCCAAACGCCACACCCATTTCGCGCGCGTCCAAACAGGCGACGCGAGGCAACGACGGCGCGAGCGCGGCAAGCTTCTCTTGCCCATCCGCCGCCGCGTCGAGTGCCTCGACGAGCAGCGTCGCCTTGCCCGCGTTCAAAAATGCCTTCACCCGGACAAAACCCGACACCGCGAGACCCGAGCGTCGCGCCAAACCGAGAATGTCGATGCAACGTTGCGTCAGCAACGCCGCGACTCGATCCTCGAGTCCTTCCGCAACGGCCACCGGCGCCTTTGCAGCGCGGGCAAAAACCCGCTTGCTCGACGCCTCCGCCACTATAGCCCTCTGCGCGGTGAGCCACAAACCCCGCCCCGGCAGCTTGCCGGCGATATCGGGGACGATCTGACCCTGGGGATCGACGACGAAGCGCAAAAGCTCGGTTTTCGGCCGCACAATGCCTGTCACCAGGCAGCGGCGGGACGTTCCCGTCAGCGCCTCATCGCCCTCCTCATCGGCCAAAACGGGGGTGGCCACCAAGGGCCATCACTCCCCCGCCGCGGGCTTTTCAGCCGCTGCCGGCTCGGCATCGAACCAGTGCTGGCGCGCCGCCATGATGATCGCGTTGGCTTCATCCTCTTCGAGCTTCGCGCTCGTGCCGGCCATCTCGATCAGCTCGTCGGCAGCAAGATCGGCAAGATCGTCGAGCGTCTTCACGCCCTTCTCGCCTACCGCCACCAGCAGCGCCGGGGTCATACCCTCGATCGCCGCGACGTCGTCACCGACGCCAAGCTCCTGGCGCCGCTTCTCGTAGCGCTCGTTCTGCTCTTGCAGGAAGACCTGGGCCCGTTGCTGCAGCTCGCCGGCGACCGTTTCGTCGAAACCTTCGACGCTCGCCAATTCCTCGATCGCCACGAAAGCGACTTCCTCCAGCGAGGTAAATCCTTCGGTTACCAGCAGATGCGCGATGACGTCGTCGACATCGAGCGCGTCGATGAACATCTTCGAGCGCGTACGCGCCTCTTCCTGGCGGCGCTCGCTCTCTTCGGCCTCGGTCAGGATGTCGATATCCCAGCCGGTGAGCTGCGAGGCGAGACGCACATTCTGGCCGCGGCGGCCGATCGCCAACGATAGTTGGTCATCCGGCACCACGACTTCAATGCGGCGCTGCTCTTCATCCATCACCACCTTGGCGACTTCGGCCGGCGCCAGTGCGTTGACGACGAAAGTCGCCGGATCCTGCGACCAGGGAATGATGTCGATCTTTTCGCCCTGAAGCTCGGCCACGACCGCCTGCACGCGCGAGCCGCGCATGCCGACGCAAGCGCCGACCGGATCGATGCCGCTATCGTTGGAGATGACCGCGATCTTCGCACGGCTGCCGGGATCGCGCGCCACCGCCTTGATCTCGATGATGCCGTCGTAAATCTCCGGAACTTCCTGGGCGAAGAGCTTCGCCATGAATTGCGGATGGGTGCGCGAGAGGAAAATCTGCGGCCCGCGCACTTCCTGACGCACGTCGTAAATATAGGCCCGCACACGCTCACCCTGGCGGAAGCTCTCGCGCGGCAGCAGCTCGTCGCGGCGCAGAATCGCCTCGGCGCGGCCGAGATCGACGACGACATTGCCGAATTCGACGCGTTTGACGAGGCCGTTGACGATTTCGCCGACGCGATCCTTGAACTCGTTGTATTGACGCTGGCGCTCGGCGTCGCGCACGCGCTGCACGATCACCTGCTTCGCCGTCTGCGCGGCGATGCGGCCGAAATCGATCGGCGGCAGCGGATCGGTGAGGAAATCGCCGACCTCCGCCTCGGGATTGAGATGCTTGGCTTCTTCGAGCTTGATCTGCGTCGCTTCGTTCTCGACCGGATCGGCGACCTCGCGGAAGCGCATCAGCTTGATCTCGCCGTTCTTGCGGTCGATCTCGGCGCGGATGTCGTATTCGAGGCCGTATTTCGAGCGGCCTGCTTTCTGGATCGCCTGCTCCATGGCTTGGAGCACTTCGTCGCGATCGATGCCTTTGTCGCGCGCGACGGTGTCGGCGACTTGGAGAAGTTCCGGTCTCGGATAAGAAGCGGCGATGGCCATGGCGACCTTCTCTGGTGAGAGTTGTTAACTGTGATTTTGCGGCTCTGTCGCCGCGATGAGTTCGTCAGTCAGAACAAGTTTGGCGCGCGATATCGCATCGAGCGGCAGAAGCACCGTATCGGCCCCAACCAGGAGCTTGGCGTCATCGCCTTCGAGCCCCATGAGCTTGCCGCGGAAACGGCGGCGGCCGTCGACTGGACGCAACATATCGATCTTCGCCTCAAAACCGGCGAAGCGTTCGTAATCGGCGCGGCGGGTCAGCGGGCGGTCGATGCCGGGCGAGCTGATCTCGAGCTGATAAGCGGAATCGATCGGATCGGCGACGTCGAGCAGGGCCGAGACCGTGTGGCTGATGGTCTCGCAATCGTCGACCGTCATGGCCGCATTGTCGTTGCGCTCGGCCATGATCTGCAGCGTCGGACGGCTACGACCGCCGGTAAACGCGACGCGTACGATGCTGTAACCCATCGCCGACAGCGACGGGCCGATCATGCCTTCGATTTTAGCCGCATCAAACACGCGCCTTGCTCACGCTCCGCAAATAAAAGGCCAAAACAACAAGAGCCAATAACAAAAAAAGTGGGCCTCGCGGCCCACCGATCAGACAACCTAGCGAACTAGGTCTATGGACTCTTATTTTGTTGGGAATATAGCGGCCTAACAGCGGTTTGCAAGGTCAGGCACATGTCTTATCGCGGGCGCCGGCGCAATAAAAAGAGCCGTGCCGCGCGTCCTTGGCTCTTGGCCTTCAGCTCATAGCGGGTCGGCGGCCAGTCCGCGGGACGCGGATCGGTCGCGAGCGGCGCGAAATCGGGATGCGCGGCAACACGCTCGGCAATCCACTCGCCGTAATCGGGATCATCGGTGGCGATACGCAGCTCCGCCCCGTCGCGGAGCGCCACCGCGAGGTGATCGAGCGTCTCGCGCGACACGATGCGGCGCTTTTTATGGCGCTCTTTCGGCCAGGGATCGGGATGGAGAATGAAGGCGCGACCAAGGCTCTGCGGCGTGAGCGCCGCGATCACCAGCCGTGCATCGTCGATAAAAAGCCGCACATTCGCGAGCTGGCGCTCTTTCACTTCCGTCAAAAGATGCGCAATCCCCGGCTCAAAGACCTCGCTGCCGATGAGGCCGCAATCGGGATTCGCGGCGGCATGAAAAGCCAGATGCTCACCGGCGCCAAAGCCGATCTCGAGCCAGACCTCGCGGATCGTCTTGTCGAAGAGGCTGCGCGGATCCAGCGCCGCGCCGCTCTCTGGCAAGGTCAGACGAAGTTGCGGCAGCAGCGTCTCGAACAGAGCGCGTTGTCCGATGCGCAGCGGACGGCCGCGCCGGCGGCCGTAAAGCCGCCGCTGTGGCGCATTCGCGTCCTTGCTCGTTACGGAAGAAGTCATCGCCATGGACAAGACGGCGCCGGAACGGCGCCGTCAAGCGTCAGGAGCCGGTCTCTTCAGTCGAACCGCCGCGACTGTCGCCGGGATAGGCCGAGGCAAGCGCCTTGGTCAGCTCGAAGACGCGGCGCTTGATCTGCGGATCGGCGATACGAAGATATGCGCGCACCAATTCGAGCGTCTCGCGCTTCATCATCGGGTTCGCTTGATAGGGATCGCTCGGCCCTTCGCCATCGGCCAGCTGCGTGGCCGATGCTTCGCCGAATTCCTCGAAAAAATATGCCACAGGCACATCGAGCACGCGCGACAGATCGTAAAGCCTGCTGGCGCCGACGCGATTGGCGCCGCGTTCGTACTTTTGAACTTGCTGAAAGGTCAAACCAAGTGCATCGCCCAATTTTTCCTGACTCATGCCGAGCAGCGTGCGCCGTAAGCGAACGCGCGAGCCAACATGAACGTCAACGGGATTGGGCTTGTCGCTTTTCTGTCTGCGCCCTGAACTGCTCATTCCACTCTTTGCCTCGGCACAAGAATGTGTGCCGAATTTCCAACCACTACTACTTCGAACGCGCGGCTATGCACTAACACGCGTTTGCACGGCATGCTAGTAGAAATCGTGGCGTGAAATTTATCGCGTTTAGCTACTCGCGCATTGCGCGTGGTCGAAACACTATATTTTTCGGGAAGAAATTAGGGCGCTGCACCGCGGCCAAAAGAGTGCCGCCATGATTAGTAGCATCGCTCCAAAGAACGGAATATCGCCGAGGCGGCTGTAGGGCGTCGGCGGCAATGGCTCGGGCAATTTCACATCGAGCACGCCGACATCATCAAGCGCGAGTCGCGCCGTGACGCGGCCATAAGGATCGAACATCGCGGAGACACCGTTGTCGCCCGCACGCGCAAGTGGCAAACCTTCCTCGATCGCACGCAAGCGTGCGATCGCAAGGTGCTGGAACGGGCCCGAGGTGAAGCCGTACCAGGCATCGTCGGTAATATTGAGCAACCAATCGGGACGATGCGCGGGATCGACCACCGCGTTCGGGAAGATCGCCTCGTAGCAGATCAGCGGCGAGAACGGCGGCAGGCCCGGCAGCGTGATGGTGCGCGGTCCCGGCCCGGCCGAAAAATCGATCGCGCCCGGCGTGATCTTCTGCATCGGCAAGATGCCGCGCAGCGGCACATATTCGCCGAACGGTACGAGATGGGATTTGTCGTAGCTCGCGCTGATGTTGCCGTCGTGATCGACGGCAACCATGCTGTTCCAGACATGCGTTGGCGGCTCGGGCGCGGGATCGGTGCGCGTCGTGCCCGTGATGACGTAGCCGTTTTGCGGCACGGCCTGCGCCAGCGCCTGCCGCGCACCGCCATCGCGATCGAGAAAGGGCGGCGCCGCGTCTTCCGGCCAGATGATCGCGGTCGGCGGCTCTGTTGCGGGCGAGGTGCTGAGCGCGAAGAGGCGACGGAAATTGCCGAGCAACGCCGCCGGATCCTGCTTCATGGTCTGCGGAATCGATGGCTGTACCAGGCGTAGATTGACGTTCGGCACATCGCCTGGATGGCCATTTGCGAGGCGCCAAGCACCCCACGAAGCGGGCAGCGCGATCAACACTACCGCGGCGATCAGCGCGAACGAGCGCCGGCCGGAGAAATCGCCGAGCCGCGCCGGCAGACACGCGACGAGAACCGTCAGCAGGCTAAGACCGTAGATTCCGGTGAGCGAGGCAAATTGCAGCAGCGCGAGCGCGCCGGGGAATGCGCCCGACCAGGCATAGCCGATGAGATTCCACGGAAAGCCGGTCAGGATATGACCGCGCAGCCATTCGGCACCGCACCAGCAGAGGACGAGTGCGAGTACGCGGCCGGTGCCGCCGAGGCGCAGCAGGCGGCAAAACGCGTGACTCACCAAGAGCGCAGTACCGGTGAAGATCGCGAGGCCCGCCGGTACGCCAACGACGGCAAAAGGCACGAGCCACCAGAATTGCGCGATGTCGACGAAGAGCGCCGCCGCGATCCAATAGAGTCCGGCCAGGAAGAAGCCGAAGCCGAAGCTCCAGCCGAGCGCAAAGGCCGAGCGGTAGCCGGTATTACCGTCGGTCAGCCAGACGAGACCGGGAAAGCTGATCAAGAGCACCGGCGTCATATCGACCGGCGGCAAGGACGCCGCGGCGAGCACGCCGAGCAGCAGCGCCGCCAAGTGACGATGCCAGCGCGTCAGGCTCGCCAGCCATAACGCCGAGCGTTGCAGCGGCGCAGCCGGGCCGGCAGTGCCGCGCAATTCCACCACGGTTGCTCTATCCATGTTCGGCGGGCGGCGATTCGCTGGGTTTGCGGGAGAGGCCGCGCACGCGCAGCCGTTTCACCCGTCGCGGATCGGCATCGAGAACTTCGAACTCGAAACCGAGCGGGTGCTTCACGATGTCACCGCGCGCCGGCACGCGACCGGCGAGCGCGACGACGAGACCGCCGAGCGTGGTGACGCCTTCCTCGAAACCGTCTGGCACGATCGCGCCATCGACATAGCCTTCGAGGGTTTCGATCGGCGTGCGGCCCGGCGCGAGGAGCGTGCCGTCGGGACGGGCCACCAGCTTCGGCCGGTCGGCATCGTCATGCTCGTCCTCGATCTCGCCGACGATCTCCTCGATCACATCCTCGATCGTGACAAGCCCATCGGTGCCACCGAATTCGTCGACGACGATAGCGAGATGCGTGCGCGACAAGCGCATCTGCAAGAGCAGATCGAGCAGCGGCATGGTCGGCGCGACAAAGAGCGGCTTGCGCGCGATCTCGGTGAGCGCGACTTCGCGGCCATCGACGGCGAAAGGCAGCAGATCCTTGATGTGGATCATGCCGACGATGTCGTCGAGCGTCTCGCGGAACACCGGCACGCGCGAATGACCGACCTCGATCATCTGCTTGGCGGTCTCGGCGAAAGACGTCTCGATATCGAGCGCCATGATGTCGACGCGCGGCACCATGATGTCGGAAGCAACGAGGCTATGCAGCTTCAAGATATTGACGATCAGCGTCCGCTCATGCGGATCGATCGGCTTTTCGTCATCCCCTTCGCCCAGCATCTCGACCAGCGCCGCGCGCAGGCCTTGGGCTTGTTCCGGCTCGCCGCGCAATTGACGCAGCCATTGGCGCAACCCGGATAGCGGGCCTTCGTCCGGTTCTTCCGTGTGGCCGGTCTCAGCCACGACCTGCCTCTTCCGGAATGCGATAGGGGTCGGCGACGCCAAGCGAAGCGAGGATGCGCGTCTCGAGCGCTTCCATCTGCTTGGCCGGCGCGGCCTTGATGTGATCGTAGCCGAGAAGATGCAGCACGCCGTGGATCACGAGATGACGCAGATGATCGGCGAGGCGTTTATGCTGTTCTTTCGCTTCGCGCGCCACCGTCTGATACGCCAGCACAACATCGCCAAGCAACACCGGCTTGCCTTTGACCGGCGGCTCGTCGCTGGCAAAGGCGAGCACATTGGTCGGCGCGTCCTTGCCACGCCAGCGCGCGTTCAAATCCTGCACCATCGCATCATCGGCGAGCACCAGGGAGAGCTCGGCCGCACCGATCTTCTTGCCGGATTGCGCCAGCGCCGCCACGGCGGCGCGGCGCGCAATGCTTGCCGCGGTCGGCAGTGCGCGCTTCCATGCGGCGCAAGCGATCGAGAGATCGATGGCGATCGGTGATGCGTCAGTCGTCCGACTCATCATGCTTCTTGTGCCGCTTGCGGTCGTGGCGATCATAGGCGCGCACGATCCGCGACACCAAAGGATGCCGAACGACATCAACATCGGTGAAATTCACCATGGAGATGCCTTCTTCGCCGTGCAGCGTCTCGAGCGCATCGGCGAGGCCCGAGCGCGTGCGCGGCGGCAGATCGATCTGCGAGAGATCGCCGGTCACCGCCATGCGCGAATGCTCGCCGAGCCGCGTCAGGAACATTTTCATCTGCACCGGCGTCGTGTTCTGCGCCTCGTCGAGAATGACGAAAGCATTGGTGAGGGTGCGGCCGCGCATGAAAGCGAGCGGCGCGATCTCGATCTCGCCCGACGACAGGCGCTTGATCACCTGATCGCCCGGCAACATGTCGTGCAGCGCATCGTAAAGCGGCCGCAGGTAGGGATCGACCTTCTCGCGCAGATCGCCGGGCAGGAAGCCCAGCCGCTCGCCGGCTTCCACCGCCGGGCGCGATAGAACGATGCGCTCAACGGTGCCACCCATCAGCATATCGACCGCCATCGCAACGGCGAGATAGGTCTTGCCGGTGCCGGCAGGGCCGAGACCGAAGACCAGCTCATTCGCGCGCAGCGCTCGCAGATAGGCCGCCTGATTGGCGGTGCGCGGACTGATCCGGCGCTTGCGCGTGCGGATTTCCTCCGCCTCGCCCCATTGCTCATGCGTTTGCAGACTGGCGCGTTTCAGCGCCGCGTCGACCGCGGCATTGTCGACTTCGAGACCGCGCTTCAAGCGTTGATAAAGGCTGGCGATGGCGGTGCGGGCAACGTCGGCGCTTTCTTGCGGGCCGGCGATGGCGAGACGATTGCCGCGCGAGACCAGCGAGACGCCCAGCTCGCGTTCGATACGATCGAGATGGCGGTCGCGCTCGCCATAAAGCTGCGGGAGGAGCGAATTGTCGTCGAACTGCATCTGCAGACGATCGCCGCCCTGCTCCTGCTCCATCACGCCACCACCTCCGCCATAGTTTCGACTTCGCCCGCCAAGCTATTGGGCCCGGCGCCGGTAATCCGCACAGGCAATACCGCGCCCTGGCACCGCGAAGGCGCCTGGGCATGGACCCATTGTAGATATGGGGAGCGGCCGACCAGTTGTCCCGGATGCCGGCCCGACTTTTCGAACAGCACCGGCAGCACGCGGCCGGCGCAGGATTCGTTGAAGCGCCGCTGATTTTCTTCGATCAGCTCTTGCAGGATCTGCAGTCGCTCGGATTTCACGCCTTCCGCGATCTGGCCGCGCAAAGCCGCCCCCGGCGTGCCGGGCCGCTTGCTGTATTTGAAGGAGAAGGCCTGCGCGAAACCGATCTCGCGCACCAGCGCGAGCGTCGCGGCGAAATCGTCGTCGCTCTCGCCCGGGAAGCCGATGATGAAATCGGAAGAGAGCGCGATATCGGGCCGCGCCGCGCGCAAGCGATCGATGATGCGGCGAAAGTCGTCGATCGTATGGCCGCGATTCATCGCCTCGAGCATCGTATCCGAGCCCGATTGTACGGGCAGATGCAGGAAGGGCATCAGCTTTTCGACATCGCGATGCGCCTCGATCAGCTCGTCGCTCATATCGCGCGGATGCGAGGTCGTGTAGCGCAGCCGCTCGAGTCCCGGCAGCTCGGCAAGCGCGCGAATGAGCCGGCCGAGGCCCCACACCGCGCCATCGACGCCGGCGCCGTGATAGGCGTTGACGTTCTGGCCCAAGAGCGTGATCTCGCGCGCACCCGATGCGATGAACCTTTCCGCTTCGGCGATCACTGCCGCGGCGGGACGCGAGAATTCTGCGCCGCGCGTATACGGCACGACGCAGAAGGTGCAGAATTTATCGCAGCCTTCCTGTACCGAAAGGAAAGCCGAGACCGCTTGCGGCGCAGTGCTGTCCGGCAGGTAGTCGAATTTCGGCTCGGGCGGGAATTCGGTATCGAGCACCGGCCCGCTGCCGCGCGACAGTTTCGCGATCATTTCCGGCAGGCGGTGATAGGTCTGCGGTCCGAGCACGAGATCGACAAACGGCGCGCGCGCGAGAATCTCTTCGCCTTCGGCTTGCGCGACACAGCCGGCAACGCCGATGACAAGCTGGCCGCCGTCTTTCGCCTTATCGTTCTTCAGCAAGCGCAGACGGCCAAGATCGGAGAACAATTTCTCCGCCGCTTTCTCGCGGATATGGCAGGTGTTGAGCAGGATCATATCCGCGTCGTCGGCCGCGTCGGTCTGGGCGTAGCCGAGCGGCGCCAGGACATCCGCCATCCGCGCGGAGTCGTAGACATTCATCTGGCAGCCATAAGTGCGGATATAGAGTTTTCGTTTAATTGCCACGTCGATCCGCCTTACTGCGCCGCCAAGGCCGGGGCCGGTGGCGGCGGGTTGATGGGCGCCGCTTCGCGTCCAGCAAGCATCGCGCCCATACCTTCGGCGATTATTTTGGCGCAATGCTCCGACAAGAGCTTGCGCGAGCCGAAATCCTTGAGCCTGACCGGCTCGTGAAATGTCATGACCACCGTCAACTGTCCCAGCCCCAGCATCTTCCAGAGATGCGGCGGCATCGTCATATCGCCATACCAGGCAAAGAACGGGCGATAGAACCGCCCGAGCGGAATGCCGTCAAGCAAACGATAGATCACGGAGACCGGCTGCACCATCACGCGATCATCCTCGGCGGCGCCAAAGAGCGTCGATTTGAATGGCAACAAATGGATGCCGTCGCCGCTCGTCCCCTCGGGAAAGAGGATGAGATTGTCGCCGTCATCGAGCCGGCGGCGGATTTCGTCGCGCTGGCGCGCGGCGCCGGCGCGGTCGGCGCGCTCGACAAAGATCGTGCGCTGCAGCTTCGCCAGCCACCCGAAGATCGGCCAGCGCGAGACCTCTGCCTTTGACACAAAACTGCCTTCGATCGCCGCGCCCATGATCTCGATATCGAGATAGGAGGCGTGGTTGCAGACGAAGAGCGTCGGGCGGTGCGTTGAGATCGTGCCGCGCCGTACGAGACGAACGCCAAGGATCCGACATATCAAGCGATGATAGCCGAGCGGGAAGCGCCGGGCGCGCGGACTTTTGATCGCGAGGAAGAACGCCTGTACCGGCATCGCCGGCAACGTCGCCACGAGGTAGACAGTAATGCGCAACACGCGCAGGACAAAACCGCTCATACGGCGGCTGTACCCTCGCGCGACGCCGCCCGGCGCTCGTAGTGGCGATAGTACCGATCGCTGACGAGATCGGTCTTCACCACGATCGCGACATCGGTGGTGTTGAATGGACGGTCGATCACCGCGCCATCGCCGACGAAGCCGCCGAGGCGGAGATAGCCTTTGATCAGCGGCGGCAACACCGCCTGCGCCTGCGCCGGGTCGATCGCGTCTTTCGGCAGCCGATCCATCCCGACATAGCGATCCGGCAAAGCGCGCACACAAAGCGCATCGGGGGCGCGATGGAAATGATGCAGATAAGAGAGCGGCAGCGCGAGCGCGTCGGGATCGGTGCCCGAGAGACTGGCGCAGCCGAACATTAGCTGGATGCGGTAGTGGAAAACATAGGCCGAGATCGCGCGCCACAGCAGCTTCGCCGCCGGGCCGCCGCGCGCCGACGCATCGGTGCAAGAGCGGCCGAGCTCTAAAATCTCGCCAGGATGGTTCGGCAGATCACGCAGATCGTATTCGGATGCGGAATAGAAGCCGCCATGACGGATGGCCGCCGGGCGGCGAATGAGGCGATACGTGCCAACCACCGCGCCCTTCGCATGATCGATCACCAGCAGATGATCGCAATCATCGTCGAAGCGGTCGAAATCGCGGCGACGCACCGCCATCTCGGCGGTCGGCTGCGCACCCATTTCTTCGTAGAAAACGCGATAGCGCAGCGCTTGCGCGGCATCGATGTCGGCGGCGCTTTCCGCCAGCCGCACCTGCAAGGATTCGTAACGCACATCGACAATAGGATCGCGGGAAGGCGACGGACGGGCCGCTGCATCAATCTCGCTCACGACACCTCGCGCATCAAAGAATCATTAACGCGTCAGGACTTCTTGTTCTTATCGCTGTCGAGCGACACCGCGAACAATTCGAGCCGGTGATCGACCAGCCGATAACCAAGGCGCGCTGCGACTTCGCGCTGCAGCGCCTCGATCGCTTCGTTGCGGAATTCGATCACCCGACCGGTTTGAAGATCGATGAGATGATCGTGATGCTCGCTTGGCACTTCTTCGTAGCGCGCCCGGCCATCGCCGAAATCATGCCGCTCGAGGATGTTCGCTTCCTCGAAAAGGCGCACGGTGCGATAGACGGTAGCGATGCTGATCTTTGGATCGATCTCACTGGCGCGACGATGCACAGCTTCGACATCGGGATGATCGGCCGCTTCCGAGAGCACGCGCGCGATGACGCGCCGCTGCTCGGTCATTTTCAGACCCTTGTCGTGACAAAGCTGTTCGAGCCGGGAGGTCATGCTGCCCCAATGCGCCGGACGATGCGTTAAGATTATAACCCAACCTGCGGCGCCAGCCTACATCCCCGTCCAGCCCGTCGCGAGATCCACGCGCTGCCGGAAGCGCCTTTCACCAAATCGACACAGCCGGAAGGGCAAGATGCGGCAAACGTGCCCTCAGCCGGCGCGGGCGCGGCGGCCGCGCGTGCCGAGGCCGATATCCTTCGCCAGCTTGCTGCGCTGCTTGGCGTAGTTCGGCGCGACCAGCGGATAATCCGGCGGCAGGCCCCAGCGCTCGCGGTATTGCTCGGGCGTGAGATTGTATGAAGTTTTGAGATGCCGCTTGAGCATCTTCAGCTTCTTGCCGTCTTCCAAGCAGATCAGATAGTCGGGATGGATCGACTTTTTCACCGGTACCGCCGGCTGCGGCCGCTCGGCCGTGGGTGCCGGCGCTTTGCCGATATTGGTGAGCGACTGATAGACCTGATTGATGAGTTGCGGCAGGTCCGCGACGCCAACCGTATTGTTCGACACATGGGCGGCAACGATTTCCGTGGTCAATGCCAGCAGGTCTTTGGAGTTTGAATTATCAGTCATGATTTGCACGTCCCAAGGCAATTCTTTTGCGAATATATTGCGAATTCTGAGGCTAAGCAATACTCGCAAGAGATAAATAGGCCGCTTGTCTCAATAAAGTCATGCTGCGGACAACAACGGCAAGCAGAGGCGCCACGCATCGACTGCCGGGCCTTGCGCGCGCCGGTAGTAATGCCGCCGAATTCCTTGCCGGGCAAAATCGAAGGAAGTGTAGAGCGCGAGCGCAGCCGTATTGTCGGCCGCGACCTCGAGCAAAAGCCGCTGCGCCCCGCCCTCGCGGGCCCGAACAATGAGGTCTTGCAATAGGATGCGCGCGATTCCGCGACGGCGCCAGGTCGGCGCCACGCCGAGGGTAAGGATTTCGCCTTCGGGTCCGAGGCATTGATCGAGCAGCAGGCCGCAAGGCGTGCCGTCCTCGCCATAGCAGATGCGGCCATCGGCGCCCGGCATCGCCAGAACCGTGGCCAGCGACGAAGAATTCCAGGAATCGTCGGGAAAACATTCGGCGTGCAACTTGGCGACCCGCGACAGATCGGCCTCGCGTGCCGGTTGGAGGATGAGACTCACGAGGTCACCGGCGCTGTCTGCCGCGGCGTGGTCGTATCGGGCGCGCGGAGATAGAGCGGCGCGAGCGGCGTGCGATCGCCCGCCTGCCAGCGCGCCGCGCCCAGCCGCGCCAAGACGACGGGATCGGGAAGACCACGACCCGGTAACACCGCCACATCGTCGCGCCCCACCGCGGCCGCCAGCCGCACCGCACCATCGCCGGCGAGGCAGCACGGTCCCGGCGGCAGGATCGCGGCCCATTCTTCGGGCGGCACCAGTGCCGGGAGACGCGGATCGGGGCGATCGCGACGCTGAAGAAAAAGTTCAGCGCGCTTGCTTTCGAGCGCGATGAAAAGCTGCCGCGCGCCCGCACCCTCGGTAACCACGGCATCGAAACTCGGAACGCCGATCGCGGGCAGCTTGCGGGCCAGCGCGAGGCCGCGCGCCGCAGCAATGCCGATGCGCAGGCCGGTGAAGCTCCCGGGACCGATCGTCACCGCAAGAAGATCGAGCTCGGCTGGCGTCAGCGCGGCTTCTCGCAAGACCGTCTCGATCATCGGCAGCAGGGCTTCGGCATGGCCGCGCTCCATCGGCGCAAAGCGCTGCGCCGCCGGCCCGTCATCGACCAGGACCGCGGCCGAGCAGGAAGCACCGCTGCAATCGAATGCCAGGACTTTCATGCGCCGATCATGCTAGTAGAGCCTCATGAGCCTGGTCGCGATCACACCGCAAAGTCACGATGTCGTACTCGACATTGCCTATGCCACGCCGAACAATTTTACCGGCAAGCCGGTCTATGCGCGGCCGCTGTGCTTTCTTCATCCCGATGCCGCCGAAAAATTCGAGAAAGCGATCGCATTGGCGAACGCGCTCGATCTGCGTTTCAGAATTTTCGATGCGTTCCGCCCCAGCGAGGCGCAATGGGCGTTGTGGAATCACACGCCCGATCCGAATTTCCTGGCCGATCCGCGGCGCGGCTCGCCGCATTCGCGCGGCGCGGCGATCGATCTGACGCTCATTGATGCGAGCGGCAAGCCGCTCGATATGGGAACCGAATTCGATGCCTTTACGCCATTGTCGCATCACGGCTCCGTCGCGATTCCGGTCGCGGCGCAGCGCAATCGCTTCTTGCTGTTGGGGCTGATGAGCGCCGCAGGCTGGGATTTCTACGGCAATGAGTGGTGGCATTACCAGCTTTTCGACGCCAAGCGCTATCCGCTGTTGAGCGACGCCGACGCCCCCGAACAAATGATGCCGGGTCTTTCTTAGGGCTCGTTCGCAGCCGCACCCGCGACTTGGCGCGCAGCGCCGGGTCGCTTCGCGTTTGCGCCAACCCTGCTCGCTCGCCCTCGTAAGAAAATCAAACCGCTCTTACTTCGACGACTTCCGGGATGTAGTGGCGCAGCATGTTCTCGATGCCGGCCTTCAGGGTCGCGGTCGAGCTCGGACAGCCCGAGCATGAGCCATGCATCTGGAGATAGACGACGCCGTCGGCATATGCCTCGAAAATGATGTCGCCGCCGTCTTGCGCCACGGCCGGGCGGACCCGGGTCTCGAGCAGATCCTTGATCTGGGTGACGATCTCGTCGTCCTCATCCTCGGCCTTCGGTTCCGCGGCGCCGGTCAGCAGCGCCTCGCCCGAAGTGAAATGCTCGACCATCGCGCCGAGAACGGCGGGCTTCAGCTCCGACCATGAGCTTTCGTCGGCTTTGCTGACCGAGACGAAATCGGCGCCGAAGAAGACCTGCGTCACACCGTCGAGCCCGAAAAGCCGCAGCGCCAGCGGCGAGCGCGTTGCCGCATCCGCATCGGCGAAATTGGCCGTCCCCTGCTCCATCACCGTGCGTCCCGGCAGGAATTTGAGGGTCGCGGGATTGGGCGTGGTCTCGGTTTCGATGAACATGGATTGTCTCCGCTTCTTCCCCTCAATTGGGCCAATCGCCGCGATAATTCAACCCTTTATGAATTGGGGTCAAGCATAAGACGGCCTGATCAGGCGAGAGCGGCGATCTGCTCCTCGCTCAGCCCGCCGGGCACGATGGTCACCGGCACGCGCAGCCTGCCCGAGCTCGAAACCAGCGCCGTAATCAGCGGCCCGGGCCCTTCCTGACCGGTGCCGGCGCCGAGCACAAGCACCGAGATGCTGGGCTCTTCGTCGATCAACGCCAGCAATTCCTCGCTGGGGCGGCCGCTGCGGAGATAGAGGATAGGCGTCGACCCGGCGATGTCCTTCACCTCGCTCGAAAGCTTTGCCAGGAGCGCCTCGGCCTGCTCGCGCGCCTCTTCCTCCATCCGCTCTTCGATCGCGGCAAATTGTTGGATGCCGGGCGGCTCGGCGACGGCCAGGAGCGCGACCTTGCCGCCGGTATGAAACGCGCGCAGCGCGGCGTAACGCAACGCGACGTGCATCTCCTCGGTCTCGTCGACGACGACCAGGAAAATGCGCTCGCGCGGCACGTCGCCGGGAGGCGGAGAAGACGAAGAAGAAGTATCGCTCATAGCGTTCTCCCTCGAGTGAGATCAGACATGGCGGAATGGCAAGCTGGCGAGCCAGCCGAGCAGCGCCGCCCCCATCACCGCGGTCAAGCCATAAAGCGCGGCGTTGTTCGTGGCGAATTCGCTGACATCGGCGCCGAGGCCGCTTTCGGCGATCACCAGCGGCGTCGTTTGTCCCGATATGACCCTGCCGTTGCGGATCAGCAGCACTTCGACAAGATAATTTCCCGTCGGCACATTGGCGGGAAAATTGAGCGTCGCCCGGAACAGCCGGTCGCCGAGGAAAGCGACGCTGTCGGGATATTCGGCGAAAAGATGCAGACGCTTCTGCTCGGCGATCAGTGCGGCACGGAACGTCGTCGTGTTGTCCTGCTTGGTGCGCGGATCGCGCGGATCGATGCGCAGATTGGCGATGCCGATCTGCGACAGCGCTTGCGCATTCGCCGGGGCGATATCGTCGAGCTTGCGATTGCTGAAGACCGCGTAATAGCTCGGCACGCTGGCGAAGGTGACGTTGGGACCGTTGATCCACATCCCGGCGAGATGGCGTTTTTGCCAGACCACCGAATTGCGCTCGGGGCCGCGCACGATCGCGACGATGTCGCCCGGCCCGTCGGTCGCGCCGAACAGCACCACCGACGTACCGGTGAAGCCGGTGGTGATGGCGATGAGATGACCGGTAAGATCGGCAAGCAGCGGCTGATCGGCGCGCGCCGGCAGCGCCATCATCAAGAGTGCGAGGGTGAGCAACCAGCGCCTCATAACTCAAGCGTCCCGAGCGAGAAGAGATTGTCGGGCCGCACCGTCAGATCGAACACCAGCTTCGCCGCGACCGCCAGCACGATGAGCGCGAGCAGCGCACGCAGTTCTTCGCCACGCAGCTTCGCGCCCCAACGCGTGCCAAGCTGCGCGCCGATAACGCCACCAACCAGCAGGATCATTGCCAGCACGACGTCGACGGTGTTGTTCTCGACCGCTTGTAGCAATGTCACCACCGCGGTGACGAAGATGATCTGAAACAGCGAGGTGCCGGGCACGATTGCTGTCGGCATCCGCAGGAGATAGATCATCGCCGGCACCATGACGAAGCCGCCGCCGACGCCGAGCACCGCCGAGAGGATGCCGACGAGGAAGCCGAGAATGATCGGCAACAGCGCGCTGGTATAGAGCTTCGAGCGGCGGAAGCGCAGCTTGAACGGCAGGCCGTGCAGCCAGGTGTGCTGGTGCAGCTTGCGGCGAACGGCGATGCCGCGCCGGCGGCGCAGCAGGCTGCGCGTGCTTTCGATCATCATCAGCACGCCGAGCGTCGACAGCAGCAGCGCATAAGCGAGCGAAATGAAAAGCTCGACCTGGCCGATGCGGCGGAGAATGGCGAAGAGCCAGACGCCGAGCACCGAGCCGGCGAAGCCGCCGATCAGCATCAATCCGCCCATCAGGAAATCGATATTGCCGCGCCGCCAGTGCGCGATCGCGCCCGAGACCGAGGCGCCGACGAGTTGATTGGCCGAGGATGCGACCGCCACCGCCGGCGGCACCCCGATGAAGATAAGCAGCGGTGTCAGCAGAAACCCGCCGCCGACACCGAACACGCCGGAAAGCACACCGACCGCCGCACCGAGGGCGAGCAGCGCCATGACATCGAGCGAGACGCCGGCAATGGGCAGATAGATATCGAGAATGCCCAACGCCGATCCCCCTCGTCAGTTCACGTCGCTAGACCCGCAGCAATCCCATAATGTCGAACACTTCGTCGAGATGCGGCTGCGCGACCGCATTCGCGCGCTCGGCGCCGCGCTTCAACACACTGTCGATATAGCCGGGATCGGCCATCAGGCGCCGCATCTCGCCGCAGATCTTGCCGAGCACTTCGGAGGAGAGCTCCGCGAGCGCGGCCTTGAACTCAGAGAAATTCTTGCCCGCCCACTGCGCGACCGCCTGCTCGCGGCTGATGTTGGCGAGCGCCGCGTAGATGCCGAGCAGATTATCGGCCTCGGGCCGCGCCTCGGCATCCTTCACGGTCTCAGGCAAAGGCAGCGGATCGGTCTTCGCCTTGCGGATCTTCAGCGCGATCGTCTCGGCATCGTCGGTCATATTGATGCGCGAATAATCCGATATGTCCGATTTCGACATTTTCTTGCTGCCGTCGCGCAGACTCATCACCCGCGTCGCGGCGCCGAAGATCATCGGCTCCGGCAGCGGGAAGAATTCGACGTTGTAGCGGCGGTTGAAGGCGCCGGCGATGTCGCGCGCCAGTTCGAGATGTTGCTTCTGGTCCTCGCCGACCGGCACATGCGTCGCCTTGTAGAGGATGATGTCGGCGGCCATCAGCACCGGATAGGCGTAAAGACCGAGCCCCGCCTCGTCGCGCTGCTTGCCGGCTTTCTCCTTGAACTGCGTCATGCGGTTGAGCCAGCCGAGCGGCGTCAGGCAACTCAGCAGCCAGGTGAGCTCGGCATGGCCCGGGACCATGCTTTGATTGAAGATGGCGCAGCGCTCGGGATCGATGCCCGAGGCGATATAGGCAGCGGTCACTTCGCGTGTCTGCGCCTTGAGCTGCACCGGATCTTGCGGAACGGTGAGCGCGTGCAGATCGACGATGCAGAAGATGCAGTCGTAATCTTTTTGCAACGCGACCCAATTGCGGATCGCACCAAGATAATTGCCGAGATGCAGATTGCCGGTCGGCTGGACGCCGGAAAAAATCCGATTCATGAGGCTTTATCGCCGCCGCGAGGCAGGCGGGTCAAGTTTGGCCTTACTTAAGTTTGACTGGACCGCGGACGGACGAGCAGCGCGAAGCGTTGCCTGATCTCGCGCCAATCGGCGGCACGGAAGACCAGCGCCAGGATAAAGAACGCCGCCACCGCGATGCCGATCACCATAATGAGGGCGGCCGACCGGGCGATGAACGCGCCGGCGTAGAGCGGCGCGGCCGCTTCGTTCATGAGCCAGAGCAGCACGCCCATGCCCACCGATGCGGCGATGATCCGCGGCAGGATCCGGCGCGACCGGGCATCGAGCGTGAAATGCCCACGGCGATGCAGCAGCACCATCAGCAACAGCGCATTGACCCAGCCGGCGATGCTGGTCGCCGAGGCATTGCCGACATGGCCGAAAGGCAGGACCAGCCCCAGCAGCACCGTCAGAACGAGATTGGTGATCATCGCCGCGATCGCGACTTTGACCGGCGTCGCCGTGTCGTGGCGGGCGAAGAAACCCGGCGTCATGATCTTGATGAGAACGAAGGCCGGCAGCCCCACCGCATAGGCGGCGAGTGCCGAGGCGGTGGCATTGGCCTCGACCGGGCCGAAAGCGCCGCGCTCGAACAGCACAGTCATGATCGGCCAGGCGGCAACGCCGAGCCCGACTGCCGACGGCAGGGTCAGGAATAGCGCCAACTCGAGCCCGCGATTTTGTGTGTGTTTCGCGCCTTCATCGTCGCCGAGCCGCACCTGGCGCGAGAGCGACGGCAGGATAGCTGTACTGACCGCGATGCCGACGACGGCGAGCGGGAGTTGGTCGAGCCGATCGGCGTAATAGAGATAGGACACGGCGCCAGTCGGCAGCAACGAAGCGACGGCAGTCGACACCACGAGATTGAGCTGCGTCACACCAGCGCCAAAGACACCGGGCAACATCAGCTTCAGCATGCGTTTCACCTCGGGCGTCAACCGCGGCCGGGGCAGCGACAGGCCGAGCCCCGCCTTGTGGCAGGAGAACATCAGCCAGATGAATTGCGCGAAGCCTGAAGCGCTCAAAGCCCAGGCGAGCGCCTCGCCCGAGATCGGCCGAACCAGCACCAGCGCGCCGATGAGAAAGATATTGAGCAGCATCGGCGTCGCCGCCGTCGCGGCGAAACGCTCAACCGAATTGAGGATCCCGCCTTGCAGCGCCGTCAGCGAGATGAACAGCAAGTAAGGAAAGGTGATACGCGTCAGCCCGACAGTGAGCGCGAACTTCTCTGGCTGGGCGCGAAAGCCCGGCGCCAAGATGTCGAGCAGGTTCGGTGTGAAGATTTCGCCGAAGACGACGAAGACGAACAGCGCCGTCAGCAGGACCGACAGCGAATCCTCCGCGAAGCGCTTGGCGACCGATTTGCCGTCTTGCGCGATCGTTCCGGCGAAAAGCGGCACGAAGGCCGCCGAGAACGCGCCTTCGGCGAAAAGGCTGCGGAAGAGATTGGGTAGGCGCTGGGCAACGAAGAACGCATCGGCCATTGGGCCGGCGCCGAGGAAAGCCGCGGTCAGGATGTCGCGGATGAACCCCAGCACGCGGCTCGCCATAGTGTAGCCGCCGACGGTCGCGGCGGAACGCAACAGAGCCATGACGGTGGTGTAAAGGAACGCACTGGCGGTGGGAAGGACTGAAAACGTGATCGCTTCGCGGCTTGACGGAATTGGCGAAGCAAGCCAGTTTCCGCACCAATCATGAAGCTCTGGTCATCCTTCGCGCGATGGGGCGCGGCGCTCATCGCGGTTGGCATGCTGCTCACGTCTCAAGCACGCGCCGATGACGATCGCCAGCTCGTTGAATCCAAAGAATCGCTTTACAACAACATCTACGTCTACAAGCAGGGCGATTTTTACGCGATGACTTTCGGTTACAACCGAAAGATCTACACCGAGAGCATCTACAATTCGAAAGACGATCGCGATCTGCCGGTCACCTATACGCAGTACATGACCGCGACGCTCGCCTATGCCAAAGACGTGCATTCGATCCTGGAGATCGGTTTCGGCGGCGGTCGTACAAGCTGGTATCTGCATCGCTTTCTGCCCGGCGTCTCGGTCACCTCGGTCGAGCTCGATCCCGAGGTCGCGGCACTGGCCAAGAAATATTTCGGCATCAAGGACGAGCCGAACTTCCACCTCGTCAATCAGGATGGGAGACTGTTTCTGCAGCAGTCGAAAGACAAATACGACATCGTCCTGATCGATGCGTATCGCGGGCCTTTCGTGCCATTTCATCTGCTGACCAAGGAATTTTATCAGCTCGTTAAAGACCATCTCTCGTCCGGCGGCGTGGTCGGACAGAATGTCGAGCCTTCGACCATGCTGTTCGATTCGGCGGTGAAGACGATCCAATCGGTTTTTCCGCAGACCGATTTCTATGTCGCCGAAGGCAATGTCGTGACCATCGCCTATGACGGCCCCGCGCACGATCAAGCCGATCTGGAGAAAAGCGCGAAACAGCGCCAGCTCGAGCTCAATCTCCGCTATCCCCTGCCGAAGATGCTGGCGCAGCGCCGCGGCCTCGATCCAAGCACGATCGATAAAAGCGCCAAGCTGCTGACCGATGATTTCGCCCCAGTCGAATCGCTGAAGGCGATCGATAATCACAATCGCAAATGGGCCGACCCCGCTGCCGGCACGCCCGGCGTCCCGGCAGGCGGCAGCGCCGCGGACGATACGCCAGCAGCGAGCGGTAAATAACGCCAGCGATGCAGCTCATCCTCTTCGCCAATGCCTTTATGGTCGGCGCCGTGTTGATGGGCTTCGAGATGCTCGGCAGCCGCTATCTTTTTCCCTATTTCGGCGGCGGCATCGGCACCTGGGCCGGGCTGATCTCGACCGTGCTGGCGGCGCTGACCATCGGCTATCTCGTCGGCGGCGCCGTGGTCGATCGCCATCCGAGTCCGCGCGTCATCACGACCTCTTGCGCCGTCGCCGCCGCCTATCTCGCGCTGGTGCCGATGAGCGCCGATCCACTGATGAGCGCGATCCTTAACGGCATCGGCGACGGACCGTCGGCCATCCTGATCGCATCGGCTTGCCTGCTGCTGGTGCCGTTGTCTTTCCTTGGCACTTTCTCGCCGGTCGCGGTACGGCTGCTGCTGCGCTCGACGGAGGAGACCGGCCGCATCGCCGGGTTGGTCTATGGCATCTCGACCATCGGCAATATCTTCGGGACGCTGTTCACGACCTTCTATCTCATCCCGACGATCGGCTCGCGCGAGATCACCTATGTTTACGCCGCCGTGCTGGCGCTCTGCGCGCTGAGCCTGCTGCTGGTGCCGAAGGCGACGCGCTAGCGATGCGACGCGCCCTCGCCGCCGCGCTCCTAACCCTGGCCCTTAGCATGCCGGCCTGGGCACCCGCTTGTGCTCAGGGGGCGCCGCCGCTGGACGTCGCACAATGGCAAGGTCAGCGGGCCCTCGCCGACATCAACACACTGGTCGGCTTTGGGCCGCGGGCGATGGATGTGCCAGGCCATCGCAAGACGATCGACATGATCGTCGCCGAGATGAAAAAGCTCGGCGTCACCGCGCGCGAGCAAAGCTGGAATTCGACCGTCGCCGGGCAGAATCATGCGATGACCAATGTCATCGCACCGATGTATCCGGAGGCACCGCGCCGCATCATCCTCGGCACGCATTACGACAGCATCATCCGCGCCTATGCCGACAAGGATCATCCCGACGCACCGATGCCGGGTGCGAACAACTCGGCCTCGGGCGTGGCGCTGCTGCTGGAGACGGCACGTGCGCTCCATGCGCAAAAGACGCCGCCGGGCGTCGGTGTCGATTTTATCTTCTTCGATGGCGAGGAAGGACCCATCTCGCTGGGCGCCGGCGATCCGCATTGGCAGCCTTTGGGCTCGCCCTATTTCACCGAGCATCTTGCCGAAACCTATCCCGCGACCAAGCCTGAGCAGGCGGTGATCTTCGATATGGTCTGCTGGCGCGACATGAAGCTGCATCCCGAGCAGGCCTCGCTGCTTTACGCCGCCGATCAGATCGACAAATACTGGAATATCGGCCGCACTTTCGCACCGGCCTTCTTCAACAGCCAGCCGACGGCGCAGCCGATTTTCGACGACCAGATTGCGCTCAACGACGCGCATATCCCGTCGTTCCTGGTGATCGGCTTTCAATACGATCCGTGGTTCAACACCACGCAGGACACGCCCGATAAATGCTCGGAAGCGGCGCTGGACGGTGTCGGCCGCACGACCTTGCGGTATATTTACGCGCACTGAGCTTTCTTCTCGTTCTCGTTAGGACTGAATTCATCATGGCCGAGCTTCGCATCGGAATATCGGGTTGCGCCGGGCGCATGGGGCGGATGCTGATCGCCGAAGTCGCGGCGACGCCGGGCTGCAAATTGTCGGGCGGCGTCGATGCGCCGTCGAGCCGCGAGATCGGCAAGGATATCGGCGAGCTTGCCGGCATTGGCGCGGTGGGTCTCACCGCCGGCAGCGATGTCGCGGCGCTGCTCGCGGCGTCGGATGTGGTGATCGAATTCACGATCCCCGAAGCGACGCTCGCCCATGTCGCGCTGGCGGCGCAGGCGAAGAAGGCGCTGGTGATCGGCACGACCGGTCTCGACGACAAGGCGCATCAGGCACTCGCCGCAGCGGGGAAAAGCGCGCCGCTGCTTTGGGCGCCGAATATGAGTCTCGGTGTGAACTGGCTCCTCGCGCTGGTCGAGCAAACGGCGCAGCGCCTCGGCGATGATTACGACATCGAGATTCTGGAGATGCATCATCGCCACAAGATCGATGCGCCTTCGGGCACCGCCCTCGCGCTGGGCAAAGCGGCGGCCGAGGGGCGCAAGATCGACCTTGCGGCCAAGAGCCAGCGCACCCGCGACGGCATCACCGGCGCGCGCAAACCCGGCGATATCGGCTTTGCCACGTTGCGCGGCGGCGATAATGCCGGCGAGCATCGCGTGATCTTCGCCGCCGATGGCGAGATGATCGAGCTGGCGCATCGCGCCACCAGCCGGCGCGTCTTCGCGCGCGGCGCGGTCGCCGCGGCGCAGTGGCTCGCGACGCAAAAGCCGGGGCTTTATTCGATGCAGGACGTGCTGGGCCTCGCCTAAGACGCGCGCGCTCTCAATCGTCATTCCCGCGTAAGCGGGAATCCAAGTCCATTCGTGGTGCCGGTTTCCTGGGTCCCCGCTTTCGCGGGGAAGACGGCTTTATTTTTTCGCGTGCCGTGGCGCGCTTCGCTTTCGCCAGGCGTTTTGCTTTGGCGACTGGCTTTGCCGTCGCCGGCTTCCCAAGCGGGAAATCGTCGAGCGTCGATTTCGCTTTGTATTCGCAGACCTGACGCACCGGGCATTCGGGGCATTTCGGTTTGCGCGCGACGCAGATATAGCGGCCGTGCAGAATGAGCCAGTGATGCGCGTGCAGCATGTATTTCTTCGGCACAACCTTCACCAGTCTGTCCTCGACCTCGCGCGGCGTCTTGCCGGGAGCAAGACCGGTGCGATTGCCGACGCGGAAGATATGCGTATCGACGGCGATGGTCGGCTCGCCGAAGGCAACGTTCAGCACGACATTCGCGGTCTTGCGTCCAACCCCCGGCAGCGCCTCGAGCTCTTCGCGCGTCTTCGGTACCTCGCCACCGTATTTCTCGTCCAGCGTCTGGCTTAGCGCGATGACGTTCTTCGCCTTGGTGTTGAAGAGGCCGATCGTCTTGATGAACTCTTTGAGCCGCGCCTCGCCGAGCGCGACCATCTTTTTCGGCGTATCGACGATCTTGAAGAGCGGCTCGGTCGCCTTGTTCACCGACACGTCCGTCGCCTGTGCCGAGAGCACCACCGCGACCAGCAACGTGTAGGGGTTGATGTATTCCAACTCGGTCCGGGGGATTTCCCGGTCCTTGGTAAGAAGGCGAAAAAACGTCTCAATCTGGGCCGGCTTCATGGATTTCATCCTACCGGTCTGCCTCCCCAAATCCAGCGCAATTGATCCCGGATTCGCCCCGTTTGCGCCCCGAAACTGCGCGGGACGCCGCGTACTTTCTCTCCATCAAACTGCTTCGGAGGGAAGCGATGAAAAAGATTTTGATTGGGACCGCGTTGGCCGGGATGATTGTCGGCACCTTCGCCAGCCTCTCTTTCGCGGCGCCGTTGCCCGCGAAGCTCGATAACGGCAGCTCAGCCAATATCGTGCAGGTCGACTCGCGCTGTGGCCCGCATCACCATTTCACGCACGGCTTCCGTGACCGCTACGGTCATTGGCATCCGGGCCGCTGCGTGCGCAACTACTAAAAGAAACGCCTAGAAGAGGAAGAGGGACGGTCCGCAAGGATCGTCCCTCTTCTTTTTCTCCGGTACCACTTTG
The DNA here is from genome assembly GCA_963740675.1 of uncultured Alphaproteobacteria bacterium. GTDB lineage: Bacteria > Pseudomonadota > Alphaproteobacteria > ATCC43930 > CGMCC-115725 > CAIKMD01. Next base: position 8,720 of record CAVUFS010000010.1, on the reverse strand, counting down.
CTCCCGGCGCGGCATGGGCGTAAATTTTGCCTATGTCCGACACGCCGTCCGACAAACTGATCTTCGCCACGACCGTGGCGCCGCATCGCAGCCTGCCGCCGCGGCGCCTTACCTGGATCATGGCCGGCCTTGTCGCTTTTGGCTTTTGCAGCGGCATCGGTTTTGTGCTCGCCGGCGCCTGGCCAGTCACCGGCTTCTTCGGCGCCGATATCGCCCTGCTCTACGTCGCTTTTCGCCTGAGCTATCGCAGCGCCCGCCAGTACGAGAGCCTGCGCCTGACGCAGCAGTCGCTTGATATCGAGCGTGTCGGCATCCATGGCGAGCGCCAGCGCTGGCAGCTCGAGCCCACCTGGCTGCGCGTCACCATCGACGAGAACGCGCAGGGCCGCGGTCGCCTACTCCTCTCCTCGCACGGCAAAACAGTCGGGCTTGGCGCCTTCCTCAACGCCGAAGAGCGGCGTCGACTTGCCGACGATCTCAAAGCCGCGCTGCGCCGCTGGCGCGATTCCCTGCGCGGCTGATCCGCTGGCTTCCCCTTGCGGCTCGGGTGTATTCTCTCGTCCAAGCATTCAAGTGGAGGGAACCCCAATGCCTGTCGTTAAAGTAAAGGACATCGCCTGGGCCCGGCTGCGCTCGCCTGATCTCGATAAACAGGAGGAATTCCTCCTCAACTTCGGCATGGTCCGCGCCGCCCGCACCAAGGACAAACTGTTCATGCGCGGCACCGACCCCGTGCATCACCTACATGTCACCGAGCTCGGCGATCCGGGCTTCATCGGCCTCGCCTATCACGCGGCGAGCGAGGAAGATCTGCACAAGCTGACAAAAGTCGAAGGCGCCTCGGCGGTCGAGAACATCGATGAGCCCGGCGGCGGCAAGCGCGTGCGTCTGCGCGAGCCCAACGGCTATCAAATCGAAGTGCTATGGGGCCTCGATAAGGTCGATCCGCTGCCGGTGAAGGCGCCGGTGGTCAATTGGGGCACCGAGAAATACCGTCGTGCCGGCGATCTTTATCGCAATCCTGCCGGTCCGTCACAGGTGAAGCGCGTCGGCCACGGTGTGCTCACCACACCGGATATCCCCGGCACGCTGAAATGGTTCCGCGAGACGCTCGGCTTCATCTGCTCCGACGATGTCTGGGCGGGTTCGCCCGATCACCTCATCGGCTCGTTCAATCGCTGCGATTGCGGCGACGAGTATGTCGATCACCACGTCTTCTTCGCCATCCTGTCGCCGAAGAAGGGGCTCAACCACGTCTCCTTCGAAGTCCACGATTTCGACGACGTGATGAAGGGCCACGAACATCTCGCGAAGGCCGGCAAATACGAGCATATGTGGGGCATCGGCCGCCATCTGCTCGGCAGCCAGGTATTCGATTACTGGGCCGATCCGTGGGGCCGGGTGCATGAGCATTGGGCCGATAGCGACGTGCTCAATGTCCATAACGGCTCGAACTCGATGCCGGCGCATGAAGCGCTTCAATCGCAATGGGGCGAGCCGGCGCCGCAGAAATTCATCGAGCATACGTCGCCTTGATATTCGCCGCTCACGCGACCACCGCCTAGCCAACCTAGGTTGCGTGAGCGGATCGCCTAAACAAAACCGGCCCCGAAAGGGGCCGGTTTCTTATTCGCAGTGCGAGGTCGCTCAGCGCAGCGGGATAGTGAGGCTGAACGACGGACCCGCATAAACCGGCGGCGGGGGCGGCGGCGCATAGACCACCGGCGGCGGTGCGTAGACATAACCGCGATGATACGGGTGCGGGTGGTAATAGCGATGGTCGTGATGATGCCACCGATCTGCGAAGGCCGGCGCGGCGAGGCTGAAAACAGTCGCCCCGACCAGCAGCGCTGAGAGAATCATGCGTTTCATGTCAGTTCTCCTATCGAAGGCAATCAGCTGTGATTGGCAGGCGCGGCCGGCGTGGCCGTCGTCCGCACACGCTGATTGATGCGTTGATTGAAGACCGTATCCGCGATCTTCTTCTGCGCCGGCGACATCGAGTCATAAAGCGTCTCGAAATCCGGCGCGATTTTCTTCAGGCCGTCGGCATAGGTGTCGGCGATCTGCGCGTAGCTCTTCAAATTGTCGGCCGCGTTCATCGGCTTGGTGCCGTTGCGATCGTTGATCGTGCTCGACATCGCGCGCGCGTTGTCGCGCATATCCTGCGCCACCGCGTTCCAATCGCTTTCCTGATCCTTGGTGATCTTCAGCTGCTTATGGAGCTGCGCGATGCGCGCTTCGACCTGCGCATCGCTGCGCGGCTTGACGGTCGGCGCGCCGGCGCCGGGTGAGCTCGGCGATTGGGCCATCGGCGCGGCGTCGCTGGCGGCGGGTGGCGGCGTCGGGGTGGCGCTGGATTGCGCTCGGGCGGCGAGCGGGCTCCAGACAAGTCCCGAGCCGATGGCCGCGGCGGCGGCGAATGCGAGGATGGTGCGAGAAGCGGTCATTGTTGTTTCCTACCCATGGCAGCGGTGAGAAAAGGGAGCGAGCGAGCAAAAGCGGCGAAAACCTAGGCACACCGAATGGCAGAAATAAGTCCCGGAGAAGCCAAACTCGCGGCTCGTTTTGCTACATCACCGGGAAAACGGTTGGATCCGGCAACGTTTTCCGTGACAAATATTTAATAGTACGGTACCGGAGCGTTTCGTTATCGAGCGGCCTATGTCCTTAGGAAGCCGCGCCTCGGTAGGGCCGGCAGTGGACAATCAGGAGGTCGTCATGACCCGCGATACGAATACCAAGTCGAAGCCGCGCCGCCTGGCGGCCCTCGTCGCTGTGCTTGCTCTCGCCGGCGCGCTTGGCGGCTGCGTCGTCTATCCGGCCGGCGGCTATTATGGCGGCGGTTACCACGGCCACTATTGGGGTCACGCCGGTTGGCGCTAAGCGACAACAACGCGATCCGAAGGGGCGGTCGGCCGACGCGGCTTGAAGCCGCCGCTCTCGGCGACAAGATCCTCGACGTCGCGACCGATCTTTTCCTGAGCCGCGGCTTCGGTGCGACAAGCATCGAAGCCGTGGCCGGCCGTGCGCGTATCTCGAAGCGGACCTTCTATCATCGCTTCCGCGATAAGGCCGAGCTTTACACGGCGGTCGTTCGCCGCTTGCTGCAACATTGGCTGCCTGAATTCGAGGCCGCTTTCGATGAGCCCGGTCCGCTTAACACGGTGCTCGAGCGCTTGGCGAAGCGCATGCTCACCGTCGCGCTCTCGCCGCAAGCGCTGGCGCTGCGACGTTTGTTGCTTGCCGAAGCCGAGCGCTTTCCGCAACTCGTCGACATCGCGATCGAGCAAGGCGCAACACGCGTTATCGAGCGGATTGCGGCGCTGCTCGAGGAAGAGCGCCGCGCCGGCCGCATCGCGCTCGACGATTGCCGTTTTGCGGCAACGCAGTTTCAGGAAATGGTCATATCGATCCCGCTGCGTCGCGCGATGGGTTTCGGCACGCCGCTCAGCAACACCGAGCGCGAAGAATGGGCGATGAAATGCGTTGCGCTGTTTATCGACGGCTGCCACGCACCGCGTGTCGATGGCTAAGTGATCCCAATGCGCTGCATCGACAATTTACTGAAACTGTCGTCGCGCGAACCGCTTCGCATTCGCTCGCTCGTCCAAAGCGCACCGCGCGTTGATCGTCACCTTGGCGCAATGGTTGCGCAACGATTTGGACTTTCGCGATCGGGTAACCGCGCGGCTCGACGACGGTCGCAGCAGCGACACCACAACGGCTGGCAACCGCGCGGGAATACCGAGCCGCGCTAAACCGTTAAAGGGCGGGACCTTTCGACGGCGGCTAGAACGCGGCCATACCGGGGGGTATCTATGAAATATAGAAAGTTTTGAGCCGGCTGCCCGCGACATTTTTGACGATGAAAATGATTTGCATTTGCGTTCGCATGCCTATATGTTCTTGCGAGTTGTTCGCAGTGAAGTCCAGGAAGCCTCGATGTATATCTGCCTCTGCAATGCGTTGACCGAGCGCCAGGTTCGCCAGGCCGCTGCCACCTGCAACGACGGCTCGACCCTCGGTGTTTACCGGGCCTGTGGCACGCAGCCCCGCTGCGGCAAGTGCATGCCTTTGGTCGAGGGCATCTTGCGCGACGTCGGCGGCGATCCTATTCACGCTCAGAGCTGAGCCGCCCGCCCTGCACTCCGGCCGCGGCCAGCTTGGCTTGCGGGATCAGAACGGAGATAGCAAATGCGCGGCGACGCGACGGTCATCCAGCACCTCAATACGATCCTCCGTAACGAGCTCACCGCGATCAATCAGTACTTCCTGCACGCCCGCATGTTGCGGAATTGGGGCGTGACGAAGTTCGGCGAGCACGAGCATCACGAATTGATCGACGAGATGAAGCACGCCGATCGCCTGATCGAGCGCATCCTCTTCCTCGAAGGCCTGCCCAATCTGCAAGATCTCGACAAGCTGCTGATCGGCGAGAATGTGCAGGAAATTCTCGAATGCGATCTGAAGCTCGAGCAAAAGGGACTTGGCGATCTGCGCGCCGCGATCGTTCATTGCGAGACCGTGCGCGATTTCGGCACCCGCGATCTCCTGAGCGACATCCTCGACAGCGAGGAAGAGGCGATCGACTTCATCGAAACGCAGCTCGAGCTGATCAAACTGACCGGGCTCGAGAATTATATCCAGCTGCAATCCGACAGCGCTAAATCGTAAACCTCTCGCCAATCACGGCCACGCTCGCCTAAAGTCACCCCGCAAGGGGGTGGAGCTTGGTTGCGCGTGTTCGCACCGTCGCCTTTCTCGGCATCGAGGCGCTCGAAGTCGAGGCACAGGTCACGGTCACATCGGGGGTCGTCGCTTTCACGATCGTCGGCCTGCCTGACAAGGCGGTCGCGGAATCGCGCGAGCGCGTGCGTGCTGCGCTGACCGCGATGGGGCTTGCCGTGCCGGCGCGGCGTATCACCGTCAATCTCGCCCCGGCCGATCTCACCAAGGAAGGTAGCCATTTCGATCTGCCGATCGCGCTGGGCTTGCTTGCCGCGATGGAAGTCCTGCCCGCGGACGAGATCGAGCATTACGTCGCTTTGGGCGAGCTTGCGCTCGATGGCTCGATCCTGCCGGTCGCCGGCGTGCTGCCCGCCGCGGTTGGTGCGCTGTCGCGCGGACGCGGGCTGATCTGCCCGGCCGCCTCGGGCGGCGAAGCCGCTTGGGCCGGCGGCCTCGATATTTTGGCGGCGCCATCGCTGCTCGCGCTGATCAATCACTTCAAAGGCACGCAACTCCTCTCACCGCCGGCACCGCGCGTCGCCGCCGAGCGCGGCATCTCGCTCGATCTCAAAGAGATCAAAGGCCAGGAGACCGCGAAACGCACGCTCGAGATCGCCGCGGCTGGCGGGCATAACCTGTTGATGGTTGGCCCGCCAGGCGCGGGCAAATCGATGTTGGCCGCGCGGCTGCCGGGCATTCTGCCGCCGCTCGATCCGAGCGAGGCGCTCAGAATTAGGTGCCTGATGCACCCACCGAGCACTCACCTATATTTGGGGGGTTCTTCACAGCTTCTTAGCTAGCCGTTGACAAATCCATTTCCAATCGTTTCAGACTTCAGATATATCGATTTTGGGTCGCCGTTCATCTTGTGGTCCTTCATGGCGAACCGAAGATATCGACTGTTGGCCCTCGGCCCCACGGGGCGCCGAATTGAGGCGTCCCGGGGATGGCAGCCCCACCTGCGGTGTCATGAAGGAGCTTCCAGAATGTTGAACGACAGCCCAGCCGTGGAGAAGCCGTCATTGTGCGGGATATCGCGGTGTCGTATCTGGGACTTGGCGGACCGTCAAGGCCCACTCCGGAGGCAGCGCCGTTGCCCGGCCTGGTACGCATAAGAAGCGGTCGAACCTTGAGTAAGGCGGGCGTCCTTCGGGACGCCCGTTCGTCTTATGTCTTATTCAGACACAAACGGACAGTAGCGCCAATTCGGCGATGCGTGCAACCCAAAAGTACTTTAAAGTACTTTCATGGCAAAGCCTTACAATGACAAGAAAATCGGGCTTGGCGATCCCCTGGCGTCCAAGCTCCGCGATTTCTGTGACGCGAATTATCGCGCTGCCGCGCTCAATGTAATTCGTGAGGCCGTGGAAGAACACATCAACCGGCGGCTCGAAAATCCAGAAATGCGAGAAAGATACGAGGCCGCGCGCCGTAAGCGGCTAAAGCTTCCCGAACAGGTCGTGCAATTAGTGACGAAAGGCCGCGATTAGACGGGCTTCTTATCGCGCACAATCTCCCACATCAGCCACATGCCCGGCCCTTGGACTGAGCGAACAATCTCTTGGTCACGCTGACGACGCAGCGCGACCGCTACGCGCTTGGTCATCAAATTCAGTAGGCGCTTATCGTCCTTGTTCAACGCGCGCTCTATCAGCATTTGAAATGCTATATCGCGCGTGGTGAGCGGTTCCGACGAACTGCGGAGAATGTTCAAAACAACGCGCGTCATTTGGCCGTAGTTCGACCATCGGACGGCGGCCGAAATGCTTTCGGCTTGATCGTCTCTGCCGGTATGGATGGATCAAAGATCGCGAGCGCTTGATCGATCGTTTCAAGATCGGCGAGCAGTTTCCGAAGTTCTTCGTGCATCGCCTCGATTTGCCCCGCCAGTTCCGCGCGACGCTTTACAAGGCCCGTTACTACATAATCGGTCATGCGGCTTTCTTTCTTCCGTAGCGGGTCCAATCGGTGCTAACCGGATGGCGCAATGCCAAACCAGCAAGCGCTTTGAGTTGTTCGCCATTGGCGACGCGGCGGTGATCTTCACGCCAAGCCATTTCCATCGCATAGCGCTGTAACCAGCGGCCGCTAATCCGATGATGCACGCCGATCTCAGCGCGACGGAGGCGTGCGAAGTACAACTCGGCCTGATTTGAACAGGCGCCATCTTTGGACATGAACTCGACGGAGTGATTGACGCGGCGCATATCGTAGTGCGCGTGCAACGTGTCCCAACCGCGCGCCTCGTCGGCGTGGATTGTTGCGCCTTGCGGGATATGAGCGCGGATGGTTTTGACCGCTTTCGCTTTCGCGGTTGAACACGAAAGGAAGCGTGCGGCCGTTACGCTCGACGCATCACGACGACTACGCAGACGCTTGCCCGTCTGTTCTTCGGCAGGAGGCGACGGTCAACGCGGTCGGCGATTTTGTTTTCGGGGCTGAGCGATGGCCGCCAAAATACGCGCCATCAACTTCGCAAACGCCCGTTTAATTTCGACAGTGCTTTGCTCGGCCTCAATCGTCTTCGCGGATTTTGTGCGCCATGACGAACGCGGTCACGATATTGGCAATTTAGATCTCGAGACTGAGCTGAAAAGCGCTGGATGACCTTTGGCGCTATTCGTGAAGATCGCGATTGCCAACAGATAATCACGGACCGGACGCTTACGGTCAGACGAGATCGTTCCGGACGTAACACGAGAACTGGTGAGTGCAGCCCTTGCATTTGAAAGATCGGGCGGCACGAAATAACGTCAAGAACGTCCGCGCAACCACATTTGGGGCAATAAGGCTTGCCCCTTGTTATCGGACCATCGGATAGCGGCCCAAAAGCCGCGCGGGCCTCTTCCTCGCCTCATACGGGCGACCGACGCTAGCGAGAGCGTCCGGGCCTTGGCTGAGAGGAGGAAATTTTGAGACATCTTCCGTATGTGCAAGCTTTCTTGCACATATAATTGGACAGATACCAGCCTCAGTCAACAGAAATCTTGCACATATGACAGCTATCGGGTAGATTTTTTAGGTGGCTACCCCGACCAAAGAAGCTGATTGGGCCGACCGAGCGCGCCGCTATTTGAAGGCGGAGCTAAAGCGCGCCGATGTGAACTATTCGGAATTGCCGACCGGCTGAAAAACACGGCCTCAAAGAGACTGAGGCATCGATTACGTCCAAGCTGGCCAGGGGCACGTTTGCGGCGACGTTCTTCCTGGCGTGCCTTGCGGCACTCGAATTGGAAGGCGTGAGGCTGGAAGATCTGTAATCCCCTTTGAAGTGCAAAATACTGAGGTGGTACAAAGATTGAGGCGCTGGCGGGGGGATGCGCTGCGTGTGCATGTGATGTGCTTTTATTTGCTTTCCCTTGCGATTGTTGGCGTGCTTGCTTTCTTTCCCTTGCTCAATATCAGCAAGGGCGAAATTGACTACAAAGACCTGGTGGCCATTCAGCTTACGGCGGTCACGGTACTTCTCGCCATCTGGCTATCGGGGTCGCCGCGTTGGCTATATGGGGCTATCGAGAATTTATGAACAAGGCCAACTCCATGGCGAATTCGGCCGCTACTCAGCGCGTTGATCACCATCTACAGAGCGACGACTTCAAGCGTTTGTTGCGCGAAATGGTCGCCGAAATTCGTGAAGCCCGACAGGGAGAGGTTGTTACTCCCGGAAACAACGAGGCCGCGCCCGCTCAAGGAGATGACCATGGCCGAATTGAACCCTTCCCCCGCGCCGACTCTTAGGCGTGAAGAAGAATACCGGGTTATCCGTCAATTTCAGGAAAGCGCTCCTGTTGTTGACGTAGGTGGGGTTGCGGGCGCTTTCGAAATCAGCGTCTTTTCTCAGGACTTGGGCAAGAACGTATCTGGAATTTTGCGCCGCGACCCCCTGTTGGGTGGCCCTTCTGGATTTGTGATCCTCGTCCATAGCGCCCATCACCCCAACCGGCAGCGTTTTACTGTTGCTCACGAATTGGGGCATTTAGCAATACATC
>CAVUFS010000009.1:0-334072 GCA_963740675.1 uncultured Alphaproteobacteria bacterium | reverse complement strand
ATGTGTGGTGCCTTTGGACAGAGTACGTATTGCTGGCCTATGTCCTTAGGAAGCCGCGCCTCGGTAGGGCCGGCAGTGGACAATCAGGAGGTCGTCATGACCCGCGATACGAATACCAAGTCGAAGCCGCGCCGCCTGGCGGCCCTCGTCGCTGTACTTGCTCTCGCCGGCGCGCTTGGCGGCTGCGTCGTCTATCCGGCCGGCGGCTATTATGGCGGCGGTTACCACGGCCACTATTGGGGTCACGCCGGTTGGCGCTAAGCGACAACAACGCGATCCGAAGGGGCGGTCGGCCGACGCGGCTTGAAGCCGCCGCTCTCGGCGACAAGATCCTCGACGTCGCGACCGATCTTTTCCTGAGCCGCGGCTTCGGTGCGACAAGCATCGAAGCCGTGGCCGGTCGCGCGCGCATCTCGAAGCGCACCTTCTATCATCGCTTCCGCGACAAGGCCGAGCTTTACACCGCCGTCGTTCGCCGCTTGCTGCAACATTGGCTGCCTGAATTCGAGGCCGCTTTCGATGAGCCCGGTCCGCTTAACACAGTGCTCGAGCGCTTGGCGAAGCGGATGCTCACCGTCGCGCTATCGCCGCAAGCGCTGGCACTGCGGCGTTTGTTGCTTGCCGAAGCCGAGCGCTTTCCGCAACTCGTCGACATCGCGATCGAGCAAGGCGCAACACGCGTTATCGAGCGGATTGCGGCGCTGCTCGAAGAAGAGCGCCGCGCCGGCCGCATCGTGCTCGATGATTGCCGTTTTGCGGCAATGCAGTTTCAAGAAATGGTCATATCGATCCCGCTGCGTCGCGCGATGGGTTTCGGCACGCCGCTCAGCGAGGCCGAGCGCGAAGAATGGGCGATGAAATGCGTTGCGCTGTTTATCGACGGCTGCCACGCACCGCGTGTCGATGGCTAAGTGATCCCAACGCGCTGCATCGACAATTTACTGAAACTGTCGTCGCGCGAACCGCTTCGCATTCGCTCGCTCGTCCAAAGCGCACCGCGCGTTGATCGTCACCTTGGCGCAATGGTTGCGCAACGATTTGGACTTTCGCGATCGGGTAACCGCGCGGCTCGACGACGGTCGCAGCAGCGACACCACAACGGCTGGCAACCGCGCGGGAATACCGAGGCGCGCTAAACCGTTGAAGGGCGGGACCTTTCGACGGCGGCTGGAACGCGGCCATACCGGGTGGTATCTATGAAATATAGAAAATTTTGAGCCTGCTGCCCGCGACATTTTTGACGATGAAAATGATTCGCATTTGCGTTCGCATGCCTATATGTTCTTGCGAGTCGTTCGCAGTGAAGTCCAGGAAGCCTCGATGTATATCTGCCTCTGCAATGCGTTGACCGAGCGCCAGGTTCGCCAGGCCGCTGCTACCTGCAACGACGGCTCGACCCTCGGTGTTTACCGGGCGTGTGGCACGCAGCCCCGCTGCGGCAAGTGCATGCCTTTGGTCGAGGGCATCTTGCGCGACGTCGGCGGCGATCCTATTCACGCTCAGAGCTGAGCCGCCCGCCCTGCACTCCGGCCGCGGCCAGCTTGGCTCGCGGGATCAGAACGGAGATAGCAAATGCGCGGCGACGCGACGGTCATCCAGCACCTCAATACGATCCTCCGTAACGAGCTCACCGCGATCAATCAGTACTTCCTGCACGCCCGCATGTTGCGGAATTGGGGCGTGACGAAGTTCGGCGAGCACGAGCATCACGAATCGATCGACGAGATGAAGCACGCCGATCGCCTGATCGAGCGCATCCTCTTCCTCGAAGGTCTGCCCAATCTGCAAGATCTCGACAAGCTGCTGATCGGCGAGAATGTGCAGGAAATTCTCGAATGCGATCTGAAGCTCGAGCAAAAGGGACTTGGCGATCTGCGCGCCGCGATCGTTCATTGCGAGACCGTGCGCGATTTCGGCACCCGCGATCTCCTGAGCGACATCCTCGACAGCGAGGAAGAGGCGATCGACTTCATCGAAACGCAGCTCGAACTGATCAAACTGACCGGGCTCGAGAATTACATCCAGCTGCAATCCGACAGCGCTAAATCGTAAACCTCTCGCCAATCACGGCCACGCTCGCCTAAAGTCACCCCGCAAGGGGGGTGGAGCTTGGTTGCGCGTGTTCGCACCGTCGCCTTTCTCGGCATCGAGGCGCTCGAAGTCGAGGCACAGGTCACGGTCACATCGGGGGTCGTCGCTTTCACGATCGTCGGCCTGCCTGACAAGGCGGTCGCGGAATCGCGCGAGCGCGTGCGTGCTGCGCTGACCGCGATGGGGCTTGCCGTGCCGGCGCGGCGTATCACCGTCAATCTCGCCCCGGCCGATCTCACCAAGGAAGGTAGCCATTTCGATCTGCCGATCGCGCTGGGCTTGCTTGCCGCGATGGAAGTCCTGCCCGCGGACGAGATCGAGCATTACGTCGCTTTGGGCGAGCTTGCGCTCGATGGCTCGATCCTGCCGGTCGCCGGCGTACTGCCCGCCGCGGTTGGTGCGCTGTCGCGCGGACGCGGGCTGATCTGCCCGGCCGCCTCGGGCGGCGAAGCCGCTTGGGCCGGCGGCCTCGATATTTTGGCGGCGCCATCGCTGCTCGCGCTGATCAATCACTTCAAAGGCACGCAACTCCTCTCACCGCCGGCACCGCGCGTCGCCGCCGAGCGCGGCATCTCGCTCGATCTCAAAGAGATCAAAGGCCAGGAGACCGCGAAACGCACGCTCGAGATCGCCGCGGCTGGCGGGCATAACCTGTTGATGGTTGGCCCGCCAGGCGCGGGCAAATCGATGTTGGCCGCGCGGCTGCCGGGCATTCTGCCGCCGCTCGATCCGAGCGAGGCGCTCGAAGTGTCGATGATCCATTCCGTTGCCGGGCTGCTCCGCGAAGGCGAGTTGATCCGTCAGCGGCCATTTCGCGATCCGCATCATTCAGCCTCGCTGGCGGCGCTGGTCGGCGGCGGGCTTCGGGCCAAGCCTGGCGAGCTTTCTTTGGCGCATCTCGGTGTTTTGTTCCTTGATGAATTGCCCGAGTTCCAGCGCGCGACTTTGGAAGCGCTGCGTCAGCCGATGGAAAGCGGCCGCGCTGTCGTCGCGCGCGCCAATGCGCATGTGACTTATCCGGCGCGGGTGCAGGTCGTGGCGGCGATGAATCCCTGCCGCTGCGGCTATCTCGACGACCCGGCGCAGGGCTGCGGTCGGGCGCCGAAATGTGCTCAGGACTACCAATCGAAGATATCCGGGCCCCTGTTCGACAGGATCGACCTGCACATCGATGTGCCGGCCGTGAAGGCCAGCGATCTTTCACTGCCGCCACCCGCGGAAGGCTCGGCCCAGGTGGGAGCGCGGGTCGCCGCCGCCCGCGCCCGGCAGCAAGCGCGTTTCGCGCGCCTGCCGAATGATCGGCGCATCCGCACCAATGCCGAAGCGGATGGCAGCCTGCTGGAGGAGATCGCGGCGCCCGATCCCGAGGGCCGGAAGCTCCTTCACGACGCGGCCGAGCGCATGCGGCTTTCGGCTCGCGGCTATCACCGCGTGCTGCGTGTCGCCCGCACCCTCGCCGATCTCGATAACAGCGACACTATCCGCCGTCTGCATATTGCCGAAGCGGTGTCCTATCGCCGGGTTGTTCTTGGAGCCGGCTAAGCACGCCTGATTCCGGCGCACGGATACGGTCGGCGAGAGTAATAGCTCACAGCAACACGCCTCGGTGGTGGAGCAATCTCCATGAATGAGTGCTGCCTATAGTTGCTATCTCCTTGGTCCGGAACGCCGGATTGTCGATCGACGGGACTTCCTTGCCGCTAACGATGCGGAAGCCATCGCCTTGGCGATGGCGTTCTCATCAGAGCACACGCCACCGCGCGGGTTTGAACTCTGGATGGGACTGAAACAGGTCCATAAGGGAGCGTCAGCGGACGGAAAAACCCTTCAGGGTGCGCTTGCTACCTGATGCCGAAAATCGCCGGCTCCGGTTTGATCAGAGGCGCCAAGCCAAAAGCCTGGCGCATCAACAGTCTACGTATATTCCCCTAGGTATAAGTGCGAATTGTGCCGCATTCCCTGAAGCCGATAAAACCGACATGCTGATCCGCGGGCCCCAAGACCAGGGCGTAAGGCGCGGTCGTTCGATTTCGGGGCTGTCTCATGAAAGAATATCGCTGTTATTTCCTCAATCGCCGCGGCGGCATTGGTGATGTCGTCGAATTTGTTTCCCTCGGCGACGCTGCCGCCCTCAGCACAGCCCGCGAACACTTCGATCGTCAGAACGAATATCCGAGCTACGAGATCTGGGAAAGAACCCGCCTCGTGCATCGGGAGCCCGCAGGGAAAACGGTCCTCTACGGCTAAGTCCGACGAGGCTGAGTCCGACGCCCACCGCCGCAGCGGCGTGGGCACCATCCACGTTTCAAATTTTCGCGACCTGGACTAGGCTTTCTCCCTCGGGCGAAGACGGGAGGAGGACCATAACCATGGCTGACGAATACGATCTGATTACGCGCGCCGGCCCCGGCACCCCCATGGGGGAGCTGATGCGGCAATATTGGATTCCCGCCGCGCTATCGAGCGAACTGCAAGCCGACGGCACACCCATCCGCATTCTGCTGCTCAACGAGAAGCTGATCGCTTTTCGCGACACCGATGGCCGTGTCGGTATCATGGATCAGCGCTGCCCGCATCGCTGCGCGTCGCTGTTCTTCGGCCGCAACGAGGAAGGCGGCATCCGTTGCGTCTATCACGGCTGGAAATTCGACGTCGAAGGCAATTGCCTCGATCAGCTCAACATCCCTGAGCGCCAGCATTTCAAAGATCGCGTCCACACCAAGGCCTATCTGACGAAAGAGCATAATGGCGTGGTCTGGGTCTATATGGGCGACCGCAACAAGGCGCCGAAGGACCTGCCGCATTTCGAATGCCTGATGGGGCCGGCGAGCGGCGTGCAGATGCGCTTCGTGCAACGGAGCTGCAACTGGCTGCAAGCGGTCGAAGGCGATCTCGATACCAGCCATGTCGGCGTGCTGCATTTCGGCTTCATCAAGCCGACCGAGGGCATCGCCGCCGAGCGGGCCGACCTCACCGTCAACCGCGCGCCCGAATACAAGATCCACGAAACCAAGTACGGCCTGCATTACGGCGCACATCGCCCGTCGCCGACCGTGCCGGGCGGCACCTATTGGCGCCAGGCGCATTTCCTCTATCCGTTCTGGATCATGCCGCCGGTGGCAGGGCTCGAGAACAATGTGATGGTGCGCGCCTTCATTCCGATGGACGACACCCATTGCATGTTCGTCGGCTTCGAATCGACGGGCTTCATGCGCCAGAACGATCGCACGCGCACCGCGCGCAAGGATGGCGACGGCGCTTATTTGCGCGACAATCTGCAGCCGAATGAAAGCGGCTGGTATGGCCGTTATCGCATGGTCGAGAACGAGGCGAACGATTATCTGATCGATCGCGAAGAGCAGAAGGCCAAATCCTATACCGGCATCGAAGGCATCCACACGCAGGACCAATGCGTGACGGAGAGCATGGGCGGCATCATTGACCGCTCGTTCGAGAATCTGGCGCCATCCGACATCGCCATCGCGCGCAATCGCCGCATGTTGGCGAACACGGTGAAGGCGTTTCAGAACGGCGTGCGTCCGCCTTCGGCCGACGATCCGACGGTCTATGCCAATGCGCGCGGCGGCCATTACACGACCACCGCAAACGGCGACTGGATCGATCTCTATCGGCAGGAGCTCGACAAGCTGCGCACGCGGCCGCCCGAGGCTGCGGAATAGCTCAGGTATTCGGTAGCGCTTCGACCGAGGCGAGCAGCGACATTTCGCCTGCCTCCTCGGCTTGCGGCTGGGCGGTCGCTATCAGCGCGCAATAGCGGCGCAGCATCCAGACGATCAGCTCGAATGCGCTGGTCACCGAATAGAGATGGCGGTGATCGGCGGCGGTGAGACCGTGATCGGCGGCAATCGCGCCGTGCCGTAGCTGATCGACCACGCTGTCGCGATCGGCGGTCAGGCGGCGCATCAGGGCAATTTCATCCGGATCGAGGGTGCGCACCGCCTCTTCGGCGGTCAGCAGCAGCGCGCCAAGCCCCTCGCGCAGATTGTCCGCGAGATCGCGCAACGCCGACGATTCGAACGGCCGCGCCAATTGTACGGCGAGATCGGCGAGCGCGTCATGGATCGACAGCAGCAAGCTATTGCGCTCTTGCCGCTCGGCGATTCCTTCGAGCACGCTGCGCTCGGCGCCGGTATCGGAAAGATCGCCGAGGAAATCGGCGACGCTGCGGCCGAGGGCTTTTGCCGCCGGCAGTACCGCCTCGCCGCGTAATGCCCGCGCTTCCTCGCCAAGATGATCGTCGAGACCGAAATAAAGCGGCAACAGCGCGAAGATGCGCGCCTGCTCGCGATCGACGAGCGTAAGCGCGGTTTCGGGATCGTCGATTGCCTGATCGTAAAGGTAACGCGGCTTGGCAAAGCTTTCCTGCGGCTGCGGCGGTGACCAGCGTTCGAGCCAGGGCTGGACCGTATCGCCGAGCGCGAGTTGCGTCGCGACTGCAGCGAATTGGCAGGCGAGATAGATGTAGGCGACCTGTCGGCCGGGATCCTCGGTGAGCGCCTGGATCGCTGCGCGGAGCAGCGGCACATGGCCGTAATGCTCGATGAGATAAAGCGGCAGGAGAATGCCGATGCCGAGCACTTTGATCAGCGCCTGGAACAGCGCGAGCTGGCGCGAGGCGCCGCGGATGCGCGCCGCCACCGCATAGGTGCCGATGCCCGAGCCGATGCTCGCGCCATACACTGTCAGCATCGCCTGATCGAAGCTGATGAGATGCGCCGCGATCATGGCGACGGCGAGCACCGACACCGTCGCCGAGGATTGCGCCACGAAAGCCAGCGCCGCACCGCCGATAATTGCCGCGGCCGACCACTGCGCCATCTCGGTGAAGAACTCGCGCAGCCACGGGAGATTGCGGAATGTCTCGGAGCCGGTACGGATCAGCTCGATACCCAGCATCAAGAGGCCAAGCGCCAGCACCGCCGAGACCAGCGGCCGCCAGCGCGTCGAGCGATCGAGGTTGAGGTAGAAGCAGAGCCCCGTCACACCGACAAGCGCATAGACGAAGAGGCGGATGTCGACCGCCGCAAGCAGCACCAGCGCCGCCGTGCCGACATTCGCCCAGGCGAGGATCGGCCTGGCGCGCGCCACGGTGATGAGGTCCGCCGAGGCGAGGCTCATCAGGATCACGGTGATGGCATTGGTGCTTTGCGTCAGCGCGCCCGAGATCGTGCCGATCGTGGCACTGAGAAGGTAGCTATTCGTGGAGCGCGCGACCCAATGCCGGAGACTGCGACCAGCGAGCTGACTCATATTGGCGCCGAGGCTTTTGACGCCAATGAAGAACAGGCCGAGCCCGGCAAGGATGGATACAGCCGCGTCGAGAAACATGAACCTCCGCCCCCATCAGGCGGGCATTAAGCGACCGCTCCGACCCTGATGCCGGGCAGGTTATTAAACTGAAATGACAGATTTATGTCAGGGGCAGCTTGTGCCGAAGAATTCCCGGTATTGGCTCGGCCGGGGTGGCGGCGGATAGCGCCGCGAAAGAACGCTAGGCAGCGACCGTCGCGATAGCGGCGTCGCGGTCGGTGCAAATCGGAATAACGGTATCGATCCCGGCGGTATGCAGCACGGAGGCGACCTCAGGCAGCGGCGAGAGCAGCGCTATCTTGCCGCCGCGCGCGGCCATCGTCTTGCCGACAAGCAGCAACAGCCGCATGCCCATGGACGCGACGAAGCTGACACCCGAGAGATCGACCACCACCGCCTTGCGTGCGCCGGCCGTGGCGTTGAATTTCAGCTCGATCGCACTGGCACCCGCGACATCGAGCCGGCCGCGCAGCACGACCAAGGTCGTTCCGCCCGGGAGCTCTTCGATATTCATCTCCATTCCTGCCTCCTTTCACCTAGATACTAAGTTCATCTCTCTGACACGTCATAGCCGGGCTCGTCCCGGCCATCCACGACTTGACCGACCGCTCTTCGCGGTTGGCCCCGAAGGGTTCAATCGCGAAGAGCGATTGAACGGGTCGTCCGGAACAAGTCCGGGCATGACGAACAAAAACGACTTGCCGGTCAACTCACGAAGACGCCGCGTCGCCGAGCAACGTCGTGATCTTGCCGAGCAGCCGCGGAAAATCGACCGGCTTGGTGTCGTAATCGTCGCAGCCCGCGGCGATCGCCTTGTCGCGATCGCCGACCATTGCATGCGCCGTCAGCGCAATCACCGGAATGCCGCTCGTGCTGTCACCCGCTTTGACGCGGCGCGTCGCCTCCCAGCCGTCGATGATCGGCAAATCCATATCCATGAGAATGAGATCGGGGATTTCGCTGAGCGCCAGGTCGACACCCTGCTGACCGTCGACCGCCACCACGACTTGAAAGCCTTTGCGCTCGAGCCGACGCGAGAGCATGTCGCGATTCATCTCATTGTCTTCGACGAGCAGAATCTTCGCCATCGCTTCGCTCCCCGATTAGCCGGCCGCTGCGGCGCGCGGCGCCGGATGCGGCCGCAGTACGTCGCGGATCGCGGTCCGGATATCGACGCCGGTGGTCGCGCCTTTGGCGATCACCTTGCGCGTCGCATTTTGCAGCAGATCGAGCTCTTCGGCGCCCAGATCCATCGCGGTCACGACGACGACCGGAATGCCGCTCCACACGTCTTTCTGCTGCATGCGATCGAGGAATTCGAATCCGTCCATGACCGGCATCATCAGATCGAGCAGGATGACCGACGGCAATTGATTGGCCTCGAGCCAGGCGAGTCCTTCCTCGCCATTCCCCGCTTCGGCGACATTCATGCCCATACGCCCGAGCATTTGCTTCGTCATCGCACGAATCTCGGCATCGTCGTCGATCAGCAGCACCGTGCCGTCGATGTCCCGATGACTGTATTGGCGCAGCATGGAGTTGAGCCGTTGCCAATCGATCGGCTTGGTCAGAAAGCCGGACGCGCCAAGCGATAGAGCGATCGCGCGATCGTTCAGCATCGTGATGATGGTGACGGGAATATCGCAGAGCGCCGGATCGGCTTTGAAGGCCGAAAGCACCGACCAGCCATCCATCTGCGGCATCATCACATCGAGGGTGACGGCATCAGGATGGAACTCGCGCGCCATGGTCAGCGCTTCGGCACCGCTGCGCGCATGCAACACACGATAGCCTTCACGGCCGAGCATCGCGCCGACCGTCTCGTGCACGGCCTCGTCATCGTCGACCACCAGCACGGTGACGTCGCCTTCGACATCGCCCGACATCTTCGGCTTCTCGGCCTGATCGTCGACGGCCACCGCCGTGGCTTCTTGCGCCGGCAGGCTCAAGCTGAACACCGAGCCCTTGCCGACCTCGCTTGTCACCGTGACATCGCCGCCGAGCATGCGGGCGAAATGCCGGGTGATCGCGAGGCCCAGCCCGGTGCCGCCATATTTGCGCGTGGTCGAGGAATCGGCCTGGGCAAAGGCTTGGAACAGCTTGTCCATCTGCTCCGGCGTCATACCGATGCCGGTGTCTTTGACCGCAAAATCGATTTTGTCGCCGGCGTCGTTGTGATGCCGCGAGACGGTCAGCGTCACCGTACCGTCTTTGGTGAATTTGCTGGCGTTGCTGAGAAGATTGAGCAGGCTTTGCTTCAGCTTGGTGATGTCGGAATCGATGACGCCGACATCATTGGCGCAATCGATCACCAGCTTGTTGCCGTTCTTCGCGGCGAGCGGATCGATGATGCCGCGCACTTCGGCAAGCACCGACGGCACCGTCACCTTCTCGATGAAGACGGTCATACGGCCCGCCTCGATCTTCGACAGATCGAGTATGCCGTTGATCAGGTTGAGAAGATGCGTACCCGCATTCTCGATCTTCGAGAGATCGGGCAGATAGTCGTCATGGCCATCGTCGCCCGCCTCTTCCTGCAGCATCTGGCTGTAGCCGATGATGGCGTTGAGCGGCGTGCGCAGCTCGTGGCTCATATTGGCGAGGAAGTCCGATTTGGTGCGGCTTGCCGCTTCGGCGGCCTGCTTCGCCTCCATCAGCGCGAGCTCGGCCTTCTTGCGCTCGGTGATGTCGGTGAAGATGGCGATGAAGCCGCCACCTGGCATCGGATTGCGATGAATCTCGATAATCGAGCCATCGGGCCGCACGCGCTCGTAGGTGACCTTCTTGCTGATCGTCGCGAGGCGCTTGCGCACCTCTTCCTCGATATCGACATCCTCGCCGAACTCGCCGCGCTGGCCGGTGTAGCGCAGATATTCCTCGAATGTGTGTTCGCGATCGAAGAATTCGTCAGGCAGGTCGAGGAAATCGCGCATGCGCGAATTCCACAGCGCCATCTTCTGATCCTTGTCGTACATCGCGACGCCCTGATCCATGTTTTCCATGGTGGCGCGGAGCTCGACCTCGGCGCGCTTGCGCTCGGTGACGTCGCTGAAGATCGCGATGAAGCCGCCACTGGCGATCGGATTGCGGGTGATCTCGAGCACCGTGCCGTCGGGCCGGATACGCTCGTATGTAAGCTTGCGCCCGAGCGTTGCGAGGCGTTTCTGGACCTCGGCCTCGATATCGACCATGCGCCCGAATTCGCCGCGCGCGCCGACATAGCGCAGGTAATCGGCGAAAGTATGCCGCCGATCGAAGAACTCATCCGGCACGCCAAGCAGCTTGCGCATGCGCTCGTTCCAGATGACGAGGTTCAGATCGGCGTCGTACATCGCGACGCCCTCGTCCATGTTCTCGAGTGTCGCGCGCAGCGAGGCCTCGGCCGCTTTGCGTTTCGTGATGTCGGTATAGATCGCGATGAAGCCGCCGCCCGGAACCGGATTGCGATAAACCTCGAGCCACGTCCCGTCCGGGCGCTTGCGCTCGAAGGAATGCCGGGTCGAGAGCCGCGCCAGCCGCGTGGCGATCGCATCTTCGAGATCGACCTTGCCGAACTCGCCGCGCTCGCCGACGTAGCGCAGATATTCGACGAAGGTATGGCCGACATCGAAGAAGGAATCAGGCAGTTCGAGCAGTTCGCGGAAGCGCGCGTTCCACGTCACCAGCTTGTAATCGGCGTCGTACATGGCGACGCCCTGTTCCATATTCTCGAAGGTCGCGCGCAGGGACGATTCGCGGTTTGCGATCTCGGTCGTCTGGTCGGCAATGACCTTCTCGTGATGCTCGCGGCCGCGGGCGATGGTGCGGGCCAGGCCCCCGATCTCGTCGTTGCGCGCCACCGGCATCTTATTGTTGCCTTCGGGGTGGCGGATCGCTTCGCGGATCTGAGCAATGGGCAGGGCGATTGCCCAATAGGACGTCGCGGCGATGAAGGCGGCGCCGGCGGCCGCAATCACCAGCACCGAAATGGCCGCCGTCACCAGACTATCAGACAGGCTCGGCAAAGCGAGCAGAACCGCGATCTCGGCGGCAAGAATGGCAATAAAAGCGGCCAGTGCGATACGCTGGCACAGGCGGCTACGCAATGGAGAGAGCATGGCTATAAATCCCCTTGGAAATTAGTAAATCACCGCCGCGCCACTGGCAAGAAAAGGCGGCTGTAGCGTTATTTCGTGCATCGCACTCGAATCTTTACGGGAAGTGTGATATCGACGCCGGAATTGCGGCTGACCGAGGCGAAACCGGCGTGAGCAACGAGCGACTTCATTTGCGCATCGCCAATGACCTTGCCGAACTGTCGCGAGTTGCCGAAAGCGTCGACGAATTCTGCGCCAGCCAAGCCATTCCGCCCGGCTGTGCCTTCAAGCTGAACATTGCTCTCGAAGAGCTCCTGACCAACACCATCTCCTACGGCTATGGCGACGAAGAACGCCATGAGATCGCCGTCGATCTCACCCGCGAGGGCGAGACGATCGTGACCGAGATCAGCGACGACGCACGGCCCTACGATCCACTGAACGCGCCGCCGCCCGACCTCGACTCCGCGATCGAGGACCGGCGCATCGGCGGGTTGGGCGTCCATCTCGTGAAAACGCTGATGGACGACGTGACCTACGCCTATCGCGACGGCCGCAACCACGTCACCTTGCGCAAGAAAATCGTCCCCGACTCAGACGCCTTGTAGCAATCGCAACGCTAAGCCGGTGATGTCGTCGGATTGCGGGCACGTGCCGGCGAATTCGCGGACCGCCTGTACCGTCTCGCCGATCACGCGAGCGAGCGGCGCGTCGGTCAGACCGCGCAGCCGCTCTTCCAGCCTTTCCTTGCCGAACATCGCATCGTCGGGCGCCATCGCCTCGGTGATGCCGTCGGTATAGAGGTAGAGCGCCTCGCCCGGCGCGAGACGCAGCTCGCCCGTCCGAAACTCGAAAGCGGGATTGACCGCGAGCGCGATGCCTTGCGGACCTTCGACCGCGTCGATGCCGTTCGGCCCAAGGCGATAGGCCGGGTCGTGGCCGGCATTGCAGAACGTCACGAGACCGTTGCGCGGATCGATGATGCCGAAGATCAAGGTCACGAACATCATCATGTCGTTGTCTTCGCAAAGCTCGCGATTGACGCGCGAGACGATCGAGCCGGGATCGGCGACGCCCTGAGCGTTCTGCAAAAGCCCGGTGACGACGCGCAGCAAATTCTTGGTCCGCGCCATGAACATCGCCGCGGCGATGCCCTTGCCCGAGACATCGCCGATGGCGAAAGCGAGTCGGCCATCGGGGGTCGGAAAGAAATCGTAGAGATCGCCGCCGACTTCGCGCGCCGGCTCCATCACCGCGAAAATCTCGATCGGCAGCTCGGGCGACGGCGCCGGAAAAACGCTCGGCACCATGCTCATCTGTAGCTTGCGCGCGGATTCGAGCTCGTCTTCGATGCGCTTCAAATGCGTGCGCACCGCATCGCGCAGCACTTTCTGCTCCAAGCTCGCGCTCACGCGCGCGCGCAACAGCGTCGGATTGAAGGGTTTCGGCAGGTAATCGACCGCGCCCAATTGGATGCAGCGCACGACGCTGTCCATCTCGTTGAGCGCCGAGATCACGATGACCGGCAGCTCGTGCAGGCGGCCATCGGCGCGCAGCCGCTCCAGCACCTGGTAGCCGTCGCATTTCGGCATCATCACATCGAGAAGCACGAGATCGAAGGCGGTCTCGGCGATCAGCGCCAGCGCCTCTTCGCCGTCGCCGGCGGTCGCGATCTCGCGATAGCCTTCGCGATTGAGACGCCGCGTCAGGAGGTGGCGGTTATCCTCGACATCGTCGACCACGAGGATACGCGCGCTAACGAGATGGGAAGGCGCTTTCGCCCGTGCCTCGCTCTCTTCTGCCACGAATCCCCTCCAACCGGCGCGTCACCCCGCGCGCCGTCGCGCACTCTAATCGCTTCGCCGGGCCAACGCCATGTGTCGCCGCGTCGCGCATTGCAGTGTGCCGCGCATTGACCCTGACACGTTCTTGGCTGCACATTGTGGTTAACGATGAGGATGGGAGGATTCGCATGGCAAAGCGCAAAACCGGGCGCGATGAGACACCGTCGGTTGCCCGCCGCAATTTCCTGAAAGGCGCGACGCTCGCCGGCGCCGGCGCACTCGCCGCGCCGCTTGTGACGCCCGCTGCCGCCGAGGCGCAACCCGCTGCCCCGCCGCCACCCCCAGCGCCCAGCATCCCGGCAGCCCCCAATCGCCAGGCCGAGCGCGGCACGCCGCCCGATCATATCGGCGAGACGCAATCCTCGAGCGGCGCCGATTTCATGGTCGACGTCATGCGCGGCCTCGGCATCGAGCATGTCGCGGCTTTCGTCGGCTCGAGCTTTCGCGGCTTGCATGAATCGCTGATCAATTACGGCATGTTGACCGAGCCGCAGCTCGATTTCCTCTCCTGCATGCATGAGGAAGTCTCGGTCGCGATGTGCCACGGCTATGCCAAGATCGAAGGCAAGCCGATGGCGGCGATGATGCACGACACGGTCGGGCTGCAGCACGGCTCGATGGCGATCTACAACGCCTATGCCGATCGCGTGCCGATCTTCCTCATCACGCCGGCGGCGCCCGATGTGCGTACGCGCAAAAGCACCGTGCCGTTCTTTCATTCGGTCCAGGACGGCGCTGCCATCGTGCGCGATTTCGTCAAATGGGACGACAAGCCCGCCTCGCTGCAGCATTGGGCGGAATCGGCGACGCGCGCGTACAAATATGCGATGACGCCACCTTACGGGCCGGTGCTGCTGGTCACCTCGACCGACATGCAGGAAGACCCGATCGACGACGCGCCGGCACCGACCAAGCCCAAGCCGCCGAAACTCGCGCCGCCCCAGGTCGAGGACGCCGCGCTGCGCGATCTGGCAAAAATGCTGGTCGATGCCGAAGCGCCGGTGCTGGCCTGCGACCGCGTCGCACGCACGCCGGCGGGCATGCAGCATCTCATCGAGCTGGCGGAGCTGTTGCAGGCGTCTGTGGTCGACGGCTCGATGCGGATGAATTTCCCCTGGCGGCATCCGCTCAATCAATCCAGCCGCGGCCGTGCCGTCGTCTCGCAAGCCGATGTCATCCTCGGCATGGAGATGACCGACTTCTGGGCGACGACGCATTCCTACGTGCCACATACGGAATTCAGCTCGCGCTCGAGCGTGAAGCCGGGCGCGAAGGTGATCAGCCTCACCGCGGTCGATCTCAACTTCCATTCGAATTATCAGGACTTCCAGCGCTATCCCGACGCCGATCTGGCGCTTGAGGGCGACGCCGAAGCGAGCCTGCCGTCGCTGATCGAGGCGTGCCGTGAGTTGATCGACCAGAGCAAGAAGTCAAACTTCGAGCTGCGCGGCAAGAAGCTCGCGGACGCGCATCAGAAAGCGCTGGCCGAGCAGCGCGCCCTTGCCGCGATCGGCTGGGACTCGCAGCCGATCACCGTCGCGCGGATGGTGATGGAGCTTTACAACGTCATCAAGGACGAGGACTGGACCTACGCCTCCGGCTCGCAAATGCAGAATCAGTGGCCGCAGAAGCTGTGGCACGCCGACAAGCATCATCGCTATATCGGCGATGCCGGCGCTTACGGCATCGGCTACACCGCGCCGGCGACATTGGGCGCGGCGCTCGCCAACAAGAAGCACGGCCGCCTGACCGTATCGATCAACGGCGACGGCGATCTGATGTGCTGCCCCTCCTCGCTCTGGACCGCGGCGCATGAGAAGATTCCGATCCTCTACATCGTGCACAACAACCGCGCCTGGCATCAGGAGATCATGGCATTGCAGGTTACGGCCAATCGCATGCAGCGCGGCACCGATCGGACGCATATCGGCACCACGATCCGCGACCCCTATATCGACTACAGCAAGATGGCGCAGAGCATGGGTGTCTTCGGCCAGGGACCTATCACCGATCCGAAGGATCTCGGTGCCGCGATCAAGAAAGCGGTCGATGTGGTGAAGCGCGGCGAGCCGGCGCTGATCGACGTCGTCGCCCAGGGCCGGTGACCGCGATGAAGCAAATTCTTATCGCCGCTATCGCCACGCTGGCCTTTACCGCGACAGCTTCGGCGCAAAGCGCATCGTCCGGCGATGTCGCGCATGGCAAGCAAATTTTCCTGCAAGATGCTTGCTACACCTGTCATGGCACCACCGGCGCCGGCGGCGGCCCGGCCGGACCGGCGCTGGCACATCAGGGCCTCCCGCCCGAGGCGATCATGCAGCAGCTTCGTCATCCGCAGGCGCGCATGCCGGCCTATACCGACAAGATCCTGCCCGACAAGGACGCAGCGGATATCGTCGCGTATATCCAGTCGCTGTCGCAGGGGCCGGCCGCCAAAGACATCCCGCTTCTCAACCAATAGCGAACCAATAACGGCGGCCGCCTTGATCGAGACGCCGCGCCGAGGCATGACTCGGCGCGCGCCCGATATCTTCGCGCTGAGCATCTTGTCGCCGAGAGGATGAGGTCATGGGTCAGTTTGGAGTAGGTCAGCCGGTTCCGCGCGAGGAAGATCCCTATCTGCTGCGCGGCAAGGGCCGGTATGTCGACGATGTGAAGGCAGTGGGCGCGGCCCGCGGCTACTTCCTGCGCTCGCCCTATGCTCATGCGCGCATCGTCTCGATCAACACAGACGCAGCGAAAGCCGCACCGGGCGTGCTGCTGGTCCTGACCGGCGAAGACCCGGCCCTGACCGCGCTTGGCCTGCAGGTGCCGCGTATGCCGCGCAAGCGCAAGGATGGCTCGCCCGGCTTCATCGCGCCGCAGCCGCATTT
This sequence comes from uncultured Alphaproteobacteria bacterium, assembly GCA_963740675.1. GTDB lineage: Bacteria > Pseudomonadota > Alphaproteobacteria > ATCC43930 > CGMCC-115725 > CAIKMD01. The sequence goes on along the minus strand of CAVUFS010000009.1, from coordinate 317,857 downwards.
GGCACGCGGCTTCGTGCGCTTCGTCGGCGAGGCGGTTGCGTTCGTCGTCGCCGAGACCGTCGAGCAGGCCAAGGATGCGGCCGAGCTCGTCGAGGTCGAATACGAGGGCCTGCCGGCGATCGTCAGCACCGTCGACAGCTTCCAGCCAGGCGCGCTGGCCGTTTGGGAGAAATGCCCCGACAACGTCGCCTTCTATCAGGAGTGGGGCAATAAGCAGTCCGTCGACGAGGCGATCGCCAAAGCGGCGCATGTCGTGCGCCATCGCATGATCATCAATCGCATCACCGCGAACACGATGGAGCCGCGCGGCTGCCTCGGCGAATACGATCAGCACGACGACAAATATATCATCCGCGCGACCCTACAATCGCCGCACCGCACGCGCGCCGCGCTCGCCGCAGTGCTGAAAGTGCCGGAAACGCGCATTCGCGTCGTCGCCGACAATGTCGGCGGCGGCTTTGGCATGAAGGGCAACATCTTCCCCGAATACATCGTCGTGCCGGTGGCGGCGCGGCTGCTCGATCGCCCGGTTAAATGGGTATGCGAGCGCTCGGAAGGCCTGCTCTCCGACGAGCATTCGCGCGACAACGTCGTCGACGCAGCGCTCGCGCTCGATGCCGACGGCAAGTTTCTGGCGCTGCGTGTACAGACCCATGCCAATATCGGCGCCTATCACACCTCGGATCGCGCCGCCGGCCCGCCGACCGCCAATGTCGGTTGTCTCGCCGCGACCTATATGATCGGGGCGTTCCACGTCGAGGTCGCTTGCGTGCTGACGCATACGCAGCTCACCGGCCATTATCGCGGCGCTGGCCGTCCCGAGAATGCTTACATGATCGAGACGATGATCGATCTCGCCGCGCGCCAGCTCGGCATGGATAAGCTTGATATCCGTCGCCGCAACACCGTGCCGGCCTCGGCCATGCCCTATAAGACGGGTCTCGTCTACACGATCGACAGCGGCGACTTCCCGAAGAATCTCGAGCAATGCGTCCATATGGCCGATTACGACGGCTTCAAAGCGCGGCGCGAAGAATCGAAAAAGCGCGGCAAGCTGCGCGGCATCGGCGTGTCGAACACGATCGAGGCGACGGCAGCGGGCATGCTGGAACATGCGGAGATCCGTTTCGATCCCACCGGCACGCTGACTTTGCTGATGGGCACGCATGATCATGGCCAGGGCCATGGCACGACCTTCAAGCAGGTCCTCTTCGAGAAGCTCGGCATCGATTCCGATCTCGTCAAATTCAAATACGGCGACACCGATCAGGTCATGACCGGCACCGGCACATTCGGCTCGCGCTCGGCGGCCTGCGGCGGCAGCGCCGTGGTGCTCGCCTCCAACAAAGTCGTGGAACACGGCAAGAAGATCGCGGCGCATATGCTCGAAGCCGCCGAGGCCGATTTGGCTTTCGAGAAAGGCAAATTCACCGTCACCGGCACCGACAAATCGGTCAGCTTGATCGATGTCGCCAAGACCTCGTTCATGCCTGGCCGCTTGCCGCCCGGCATGGAATACGGGCTGTTCGAGACCGGCACCTATAGCGGCGGCCCGCCGACCTATCCGAATGGTTGCCACGTCTGCGAGGTCGAGGTCGATCCCGAGACCGGTTCGGTCGAGATCCTGCGCTACAACGCGGTCGACGAGGTTGGGCGCGCGATCAATCCGCTGCTGCTCGAAGGCCAGGTCCATGGCGGCATCGCGCAAGCGGTCGGCCAATGCCTGATGGAAGACATCAACTACGATCGCGAATCGGGCCAGCTCATGTCGGGCTCGTTCATGGATTACGGCATGCCGCGCGCCACCGACATGCCGTCTTTCGGCATGGAGACCAACGAGGTCCCGACCAAGACCAATCCGCTCGGCGTCAAAGGCGCCGGCGAGGCCGGCACCGTCGGCGCATTGCCCGCGGTGATGAACGCGATCAATGACGCGGTGGCACAGGCCGGCGTCAATTACGTGCAGATGCCGTGCACGCCGTTGCGTGTCTGGGAAGCGCTGCAAGCCGTGCGCACCAAGCAGGCCGCAGAATAGCGCTGTCGAAGAGCGGCGATCACGCCGCTTTCTTTTTCTTGCGCCGGATCGCGAAGGACCGCGTGATGCGTTGATGCACGCGCGTGCGTAGCTTCGGCCGCAGCGCGCCGCCCGGCCGCCGCCGCATGGTCAGACGCGCGCCGGCTTTCGTCTTGACCAGATGCAGCGTGCGATCGTGAAATTTCTCGAGGCCGGGCCGATGTCCGACCGAGATCAACGTCGTCCAGCGCAGCTCGTCCTTGAAGATGCTCATCATCGCGGTCTGATTGTCGTCGTCGAGCGCCGCCGTCGCCTCGTCCATGAATATCCATTCGGGCTTGTGCAATAACGCGCGGACGAAAGCGATGCGTTGCTGCTCGCCGCCGCTCAGCAGGCGATCCCAGCGCTCATTCTCATCCATGCGCTCAATGAGATGGGCGAGGCCGCAGCGCTTCAGCGCCGCCTCCATCGCCTTACGATTGAAGCGCCGCGGCGAGGCTGGGTAGGCGATCGATGCGCGTAGCGTGCCGAGCGGCAGATAGGGACGCTGCGGCATGAACATGATCTTGCTGCGCTCGGGCAGATGGATGGAGCCGCTGCCCCACGGCCAGAGGCCCGATGCGGCACGCATCAAGGTGCTTTTGCCGCTGCCCGATTCGCCCGTGATGAGCACTTTCTCGCCGCGCGCAGATTTTCGCATTGGTCTCGGCGATCACGATGTTGCCGTCGGCCAGGGTGATTTCGAGATTTTCGAAAGCGATCGCTTCTTCGCCTTCTTTCGGCGTTTCCTCGATCAACTCGATCTTCGTCACCTCGCCGGCTTCTGTCGTCGATTCGATGGTCGTTTGCAGCATGTCCTCGAATTCGAGCAGCCGCGTCACATGCGAGCGCCATTCGGCGATCAACGGGAAATTGTCGACGAACCAAGTAAGGCTGGTCTGGACCTGACCGAAGGCAGCAGTGATCTGCATCAACCCGCCGAGCGAGATCTGGTCGGCGAAATAGCGCGGGCTCGCGACCAAAGTCGGATAGATGATGCCGACCATCGCGTAGCCGTTGGTCATCCACATCAGCCGGCGCTTGGCGCGCATCAGCACCAGCGACGCCGCCATCACCAAGCCGAAGCTGCGGTTGAGGCTTTTCTGCTCGTCCGCCTCGCCGCCGATCAACGCGATGCTTTCGCTGTTCTCGCGCAGCCGCACCAGCGCAAAGCGGAAATCGGCCTCGGCGGCATTGTTCTGAACATTCGCCGGCACGATCGGCCGTCCGACCCAGTAAGTCAGTGCCGAGCCGATCGCGGCATAGATCAGCGCCGCTGCGACCATATAGCCCGGAATGTTGAGCGTGACGCCGAAGAGCGCCAAGGTCAGCACGCCTGACAGCGACCAAAGAATACCGACAAAGGACAGCAGCGTCAGGGCCGCGTTGATGATGCCAATCGCGAATTCGACCGCCATCTCGGTCGCGCCGCGAATATTCTCGGCGATGCGCTGATCCGGATTCTCGACGCCTTCGCCGATGAAATTGAGCTGGTAGTGCCGCCCGCCTTCGAGCCAGCCGGCGCTCAGCTTGGCCGTGAGCCAGCGCCGCCAGCGCAATTGCAGAAGCTGCTTCACATAGACCTGATAGACCGCAACGCCCATGCTCGCGCTGCCGAGCACAGCGAAGATCACCATCTGGCGCAGGAAGGCCGTCCAATTGTGATATTGGAGCGCGTCGAAGAAATCGCGGTTCCAGATATTGATCCGGATCTGGATCGCGATCTGCAGCAGGGTCAGCAACACGACGCCGGCGGCGAGCAATCGCGCCTTCCAGCACTCGCCCCCCGCCATGAAAAAGGGTCCGGCTAGCCGCAGAAAACGGCGCATAAAGCCCGTTTCGGGCAAGGAAGGTGCTGCGTTTTCCGTCATGAACTAAAATCCAGTGCAAGAATTCCGTGGCTATAACCCCTGAGACCGGGCGGGCGTTCGATGGCCTCCCGGCGGCTTGGTTGATCCTGGGGGCCGCGCTATGGAGTTGGGTGGGAGGAAAATCATGGCCAAGCGCGAGAAGCGGGATTCGGGCTTCATCGGCATCGATGCGGTGATTTTCGGCGCCAAGGATATGGCGCAGGCCCGCAAGCTGTTTGCCGATTTCGGCCTCGCCAAAAAGCAGGACACGAAATCGCGGCTCGTCTTCGCCACCGAAATCGGCAGCGAGATCGTGATCCGCCCGAGCGGCGCGAAAGATTTACCGCCGCCGATCAATCCGCGATCCGAATTCCGCGAAGTGATCTGGGGCGTCAAAAGCACGAAAGACGTTGCCCGCATCGCGGAAGACCTATCGCGCGATCGTGACGTGCGGCACGACCGCGACGGCACGATCCATGCGATCGATGATTCCGGAATTCATTTCGGCGTGCGCGTGTGGCGTCATCGCAGCGAGCCGAAACATGCCACCGCGCTGCCGCTGAATGCGCCGGGTGCGCGGCATCGCGTCGATGCACCGAGCCCGATGTATGAGCGTGCCAAGCCCTATCGCATCGGCCATATCGTCTTCAACGTGCCTGATGTGCCGAAGGCCGAGCGCTTTTATACGCAGCGCCTCGGCTTCTCGCTGTCGGATCGCTATGCCGGCGGCGCCGCAACCTTCCTGCGCTGGGCGGCACGCTCCGACCACCACAATCTCTTCATGTTCCGCCTGCCGAGCCGCGTCGTCGATCTGCATCATCTTGCTTTCGAGGTGCATGACATTCACGAAGTCTTCGGCGGGGGGCTGCATTTCACCGGCCTTGGCTGGAAGACCGCAGTCGGTCCCGGCCGGCACCCAATCTCTTCGGCCTATTTCTGGTATTTCGCCAATCCGCTTGGCGGCATGCTGGAATATTTTTCCAATCCGGATTTCGTCACCGAAGCCTGGAAGCCGACGAATTTCCGCGTCAATCGTTTCTCGGAATGGCATCTCGTCGACGGTATTCCGGTGCCGCGCGATACCATCGTGCGACCGTCGCTGAAAGCCGCGAAGGCCAGTGCCGAAGCATGAATATCGGTATCTGAAAAGGGGAACAGGGATGAGGCTGATTTCATACCGCAGCGGCAACCAGCCGGGCGTCGGCGTGATGGTTGATCACAGCCGTTTCATCTCGCTGCGCCGCTTGCTGCCCGATCTGCCGCCGAGCCTCAAAGAGATTATCGAGCAAGGCGGCATGGTGAAGCGCATCGCCGAAGCGATCAAAGGCAATGAGGGCGATCTCAAGCTCGAGCAGGTGCAGCTCGATCCCGTGATCCCCGAGCCGCATGCGACCTGGGCGCTGGCCCTTAATTTCCAGATGCATATCGACGAGACCGGCCTCACCACCTCGCCTGACTATCCGCAGATCTTCATGCGCATGCCGATTAGCGTCGTCGGCCATAACGAAGCGCTGTGGTGTCCCAACCCCGCGATCGCGAAAACCTTCGATTACGAGGGCGAGCTCGCGGTCGTGATCGGTACGCCCGGCCGGCATATCCCCGTGACGAACGCGCTCCGTCATGTCGCAGGATATGCCTGCTACAACGAAGGCTCGGTGCGCGAATTCCAGGGCCATAATCGCCAATTCGGCCTCGGCAAGAATTTCGAGCGCTCGGGCAGTTTCGGTCCTTGGCTGATGACACCGGATGAATTCGGCGATCCCAAGACGCATCGCGTGATCACGCGCTTGAACGGTGTCGAGAAGCAGAACGAATCGCTGGAGAAGATGCTGTTCTCGGTCGAGCAGGTGATCCATTACCTGTCGACTGGCTACACGCTGCAATGCGGCGACGTGATCGTGATGGGCACGCCGGGCGCGCTGAGGAAGCCGCCGGACTATGTCCCCGGCCCTTATGATTCACCGCGTATTCCCGGCCGTACGCGCATGAAGCCCGGCGATGTCTGCGAGGTCGAGCTCACCGGCTATGGCGTTTTGAGCAATCCGATCGTCGCCGATCCGACACCGCTCGAGCCCTGAGCGAACCGTGAAACGCAGAAGGCGGCACCGGTGGGTGCCGCCTTCGCTTTTCGTACGCGTTTGAGCGTTAGTTCTCGTTCGGCAGGCGGACCTGGCTCCAGCCTTCGAGCGGGAAGCCGTGCGTGCCCGTGTATGCGTCGCCTTGGTCATAGATGCCGGTGGTCGGCACGACGACGTTCGGGTTGATATTCGCCTTGAACGCACGGAACGACGATTGCTCGGTCGTCTGCGCTTGCTGTCCGGGCTGCAGTGCCTCTTGTTGAGACGGCGGGATCACATTCTGCGGCGCGGCCATCGCCAGGCCGGCCGGCAGGATGAACGCGAGTGCCAGAGCGGCTAGGGACTTTTTCATTGATCGATCTCTCCTGAATAAAAATCGGGGGACACGCGATCTGATGACCGCTTGTCCGCCCGACGGGAGAGAGATAGTCATTCGCTGTGCAGATGCGAAATCACATTCTCGCGCAGCGGCCATGCAATAACCTAAGCCCTCGGTATAATAAGGGTTTTATGCAACAATTGTTTCACGCTGCGGCGCAAAATTTCGTGACAGAAATGTTAGGTCGCGGCGAGCTGCGACGTGCAATGTGGGCAACGTGTCGCGGCTTTCGGAATCGAGCTTTTGCAATACTCGCAGTCCTTCGCATCCGCGGGTGCGGGCTCCGCCGGTTTCGGCATGAAGCGATTGACCTGCTTTATCAGCAGGAACACGGCGAAGGCGACGAGCAGAAAATCGATGATGTTGTTGACAAAGAGGCCGTAGTTGAGCGTCGCGGCGCCGGCGGTTTTCGCATCTGCCAATAAATCGTAATGCTTGCCCGAGAGGCTGATGAAGAGGTTTGAGAAATCGACTTGGCCCAGCACCACGCCGAGCGGCGGCATCAAGATATCATTCACGAGCGAGGTGACGATCTTGCCGAAAGCTGCGCCGATGATGACGCCGACGGCGAGATCGATGACGTTGCCGCGCATCGCGAACTCGCGAAATTCCTTCCACATCGCCCATCCCCTTTCTTTAAGTGCTTCCGGGTGTGTTTTTGTGGTCTAGAAACCCAATTGATTCAAGTGGTTGTATGTGCGCTCTGTGTAACCTACTAGCGACGCTTGCCCTCATTGCGGTGCGGCAAATAAAGCTCTAAAGACGGCGCCGTTTTGCACACCGGGAGTGCCGCATGGCGCAAACCGCTGCCGCAGAACACCGCCATGGCTCAAGCGCCCAAACACGGCGCCAAAACCTGATTATCGGTGCTCTCGGCGTCGTTTACGGCGATATCGGTACCTCGCCGCTCTATACCGTCAAACAATGCTTCATCGCCTTGGGCGGAACCTCGCCCGCGGCGATCTATGGCGTGTTGTCGCTGATCACTTGGGCGTTGTTCTCTGTCGTGACGCTGAAATATGTCAGCGTCGTCATGCGCGCGGACAACCGCGGCGAAGGCGGCGTCCTGGCGCTGACGGCGCTGGCGCTGCGCACGGCCAAGCCCGGCACGAAGCTTTATTGGTGGATTCTTGCCGGTGGCCTGCTCGGCGCCTCGCTGTTCTATGGCGACGGCGTGATCACGCCGGCGATTTCGGTGCTGAGCGCGGTCGAGGGCCTGAAAGTCGCGACGCCGCTGTTCAATCCTTTCGTTATCCCGATCACCATGACGATCCTGCTCGTGCTGTTCATGATGCAGCGGCGCGGCACCGCCAAAGTCGGCGGGTTTTTCGGCCCGGTCATGGCGTTGTGGTTCCTGGTGATCGGTCTGCTGGGCGCGATCGAGATCGCGAAGTTTCCCGACATCCTCTACGCGCTCAACCCCTATTACGGCCTGCGGCTGCTGTGGCGCGATCCGGTGCACGGCTTCGTGCTGCTGGGCGCGGTGGTGCTGGCCGTGACCGGCGCCGAGGCGCTCTACACGGATATGGGCCATTTCGGCCGCCGCCCCATCCGCATCGCCTGGCTGTCTTACGTGTTTCCGGCGCTGTTGCTGAATTATTTCGGCCAGGGCGCGCTGCTGCTGCACAGCGACACCGCGCTCGACAATCCGTTCTTCCTGCTGGTGCCGAGCTGGGGCCTCTATCCGATGGTCGTGCTCGCCATGGTCGCGACCGTCATCGCGTCGCAAGCGGTGATTTCGGGCGCTTTCTCGATGACGCGCCAAGCCGTGCTGCTCGGCTATCTGCCGCGCTTCGAGATCCGGCATACGTCGGAGCATGAGATCGGCCAGATCTACGTGCCGAAGATCAATCTGTTTCTGCTGATCGCGGTCGAGGCGGTGGTCCTTGGATTCCACAGCTCGGATAATCTGGGCTCGGCCTATGGCATCGCTGTGACCGGCACGATGGCGCTCGATACGCTGTTGGCGCTGATCTACATGGTCGGCGTCGCCGGCTGGAACAAGGCAGCGGCGGTTCTTGTCTTCGGCTTCTTTCTCACGGTCGATCTCGCGCTGTTCTCCGCCAATCTCGTCAAAATCCATGAAGGCGGCTGGTTCCCGGTCGCGGTCGCAGCGGCGCTTTTCACAATCATGGTGACCTGGCTGCGCGGCCGCGAGACGCTGCTCGCCGAGCGTTGGCGCGAGGCGCTGCCGCTCGAGACCTTCCTCTCGACGTTACGGCCCGACCGGCCCCCGCGCGTGCCGGGCACCGCCGTGTTCATGGTGCCGAACGATCGCGTCGTGCCGACGGCGCTGCTGCACAACCTCAAGCACAACAAGATCCTGCATGAGCGCGTCGTGCTGATGAAGGCCGAGACCAAGGACATTCCGCATGTCCCGGACGATCAGCGTATCGAGGTGAAGCATCTCGATCACAATTTCCACACCGTCTGCGTCAGTTACGGCTTCATGGACGAGCCGAATATCCCGCGCGCGCTGGCGCAGCTTCGCCTGATGAATTTCCGCTTCAACCTGCTCGAAACGTCGTTCTTCGTCGGCCGCGAGAAGGTGGTGATCGGTAAATTCGGCGGCTCGTTCTGGACCTGGCGCAAGCGGCTCTTCATCTTCATGCATCGCACGATGCTGAGCGCGACCGAATATCTGCGCATCCCGAGCAACCGCGTGGTCGAGCTCGGCGGCCAGATCGAAATCTAGATATCGAAATCGAACGACGGAGAGCGGCGCCCAAAGCGGGCGCCCCCATCAGGCGACGTTCGCGGTCTTGACCTCGCGCCAAGACGGCGCGGTTGTCTGCAGGCTCAGGATTTCGCGTTTGCCGACGCTGTGATGCGCCAGCGTATCGAGCTGGCAGATCTGCGGCGGGAACACCTCTCCACACATATACGCCGTGCCAACCATGACGATACCGGCATCGGCGCCGCCGGTGGTCAGCGGCAGCAGCAGGTGGTGCGCGTCGAGCTGGCCTTTATGGCCCCAGCGGAAGGTGCTGTCGGCGAAAATCGGCGCTTGTTCGGCATAGCTCAGCCGCACCATGCGGGCGAGGAAGTCGAGATAATCGCTCTTCGGCAGATCGGCGAGCCATTTGCCGGTCGGGTCGAAGCCCAGACGCTTGACCAGCAGCGTGCCGACGAGGCGGAACCGGATACGCGTGCCGCGATCGGCGAATTCGCACAGCATGAGATGCGGCAGCAGCCGCGGACCCATCTCGATCGGATCGATATCGCGGCGTGCGGGCATCACGCGTCCGGCGCGTTTCTCGTCCCAATAACGGAAGAGCGCGCTGAGCGTCGCGTGGTTGAAAACCTCTGCAGGCATTACCGCAACTACCTAATTCCTTAACTGATCCTCGCCACTTCGCGCCTTTATGGTTAATGAATTGCTAACAGAAGGACTTGTTACATCAACCAAATCGCCTAACCCCTTACAACTCGCTGAAAAACGTGATTTATCGGCGGCAAAAAAAGCTTGCCATAATGATTAAGGGCACAGCTTTGGCGTGGCCTTTACGGTTAATTTTCCCGCGAGTCGTGAAATTTTTAGGCGCTTGGCGCCGCGACGAGCCGCGCCGGCGGCAACCAGAGCGTGGCCGTGGTCCCGCGCCCGACGGTGCTGTCGAGCTCGAGGCTGCCGCCATGCAGCTCGATCATCGATTTGGTCAGCGGCAGGCCGAGGCCGGTGCCCTGATATTTGCGCGTCATGCGGCTGTCGATCTGGCCGAAAGGCTGTAGCGCCTTCGCCAGATCATGCGGCGCGATGCCGATACCGGTATCGCTGATCGTGATTTTGAGGCCGCGATCCTCGGCAATCGTCGCGCGCACCATCACCTGACCGCCGGCGGGCGTGAACTTCACCGCATTGGACATGAGATTGAGCAGGATCTGCTTGAGACGACGGCCATCGGCGCGGAGATAGGGCAGATTGGGCGGCGTGTGGGCAGTGATCTCGAGGCCGGCTTGATCGGCGCGGTCGCGCATCAGGCGCATGCAGGAATCGATGATGCCGGTGAGGTCGACGGTTTCGTCGACGAGCTCGACCTTGCCGAATTCAATCTTCGACACATCGAGCAGATCGTTGATCAGATTCAGCAGGTGCTGGCCGCTGTCACGGATATCGGCGGCGTATTCGCTATAGCGCGCATCGCCGAGCGGCCCGAAGACTTCGCCCTGCATGATCTCGGCAAAGCCGATCACCGCATTGAGCGGTGTGCGCAGCTCGTGGCTCATATTGGCGAGGAATTCGGTCTTGGTGCGGCTGGCGAGCTCCGCCTCTTCCTTGGCGCGGCGCAGATCGCCCACGAAGCGCTTGCGCTCGGTGATGTCGAGATAGGTTGCGAGCAGACCGCCATCCGGCATCGGCGAGAGACGTCGCTCGATCACGCGGCCATCGCGCAGGTTGAGCTCTTCGAGCGGCGGCGGCGCTTGCCGTAATTGGTTCAAGCGCGCGGCAACAAGCTGCTCGGGATTCCCGGGGCCGTACGCGCCTGTGCTGGCGAGAAGACGCATCGGCAGTGCCACCGAATCGCCGACGCGATGCCGGCCAGGCACGAGGTCGTGGAAAATGTCGTAGATCTTATCGTTCCAGACGCGCAGCCGCAGATTGCTGTCGTAAACGACGAGACCCTGCTGCATCGCCTGCAGCGTCGCATTGAGAAGCGCGGATTTATCGGCGAGCTCGTGCTCGCGACGCTTCAGCGCGGTGATCTCGGTCTGGACAACGACGCTGCCGCCATCGAGCGTGCGCTTTTCGCTGATCTGGAACCAACGATCGCCGAGCCGTGCTTCGCCGACATTGGGCGCGCCTAGCTGGAAGCGCTCGGCGAGCGAGGTCGCCGCGGGCCGCACCGCGCCGCGCTCTTCGCTGGCGCGATAGATATCCGCGAGCGACGTGCCACCGACCAGCCAAGGAACAACCGCGGCATTCACCTCGCGATAGCGGCTGTTGCACAACACCAGCCGATCGTCGGCATCGAGCAGCATGAAACATTCGGGAATCGATTCGATCGCTTCGATCAGGCGCGTCTGCGCGAAGGCCGCGTGCTGCTCGGCGCGCACCAGCAACGTGAGATCGCGGCCGATGCCGCGATAGCCGGTAAAGCGGCCGCCCTCGCCGAAGACCGGCAGGCCGGACAGCGAGAGATGATGCTCGACGCCGTTGCTGTCGCGACAGCGGAAGCGCGAATCGCGGAACGGCAGCCGCACCTCGATCAGATCGGCGAGGTTGCGCCAATCCCCGCGCTGGTCTTCCGAGATGGCGAGATCGACGAGCCGTTGGCCGACAAAGAATTCGATCGCGTTGCTGGCCGGAACCTGGGTGCTCTCGGACATCGAAACGAAGCGCAGCGTCTCGTCCATTTCCCAGAACCAGTCGGCCGCTGCTTCGGCGTAGTCGCGCAGCCTTTGCTCGGTTTCGGGAATAGGGTCTGGTTTGAGCGGCGTTTCCACGAGCAGGAAGCGCTGCTCGCCCGGCGCGGACGCTTCGAGCGCGGAGAGCGTGTAGCGCAAGCGCTGAAGACGGCCCGCGACAGGGATAAAACGTTCGCCGCGGACGATGTCGCCCGCCGCGAGCCGCGCCAGCGCGGCGTCCATCGCGAGATCATCGGCAAAAAGCGTGGCAAAGCGCTTGGGGCCGTCGAGCGGCTCGGCCGCCGCCCAATCCGCAGCAGCGCGATTGCGCATGACGATGCTGCCGCCGGCATCGAATACCGTGGTCAGGATCGCATCGCTCGTCAACTCGGTCGCTTCGCTTGGCTGGTACGATGGCGCCGCCGATGCGCGCACCGCCTGCCTGCGTAACGTCACTGCTGCCGGACCTCCACCATCCCCAGCAGCCTAGGAGGGCCGTATTAACAATCCGCAAAGCGGTGATAGCGACCGGTTAATCTTTCGGCAGCATCCGTCCGAGTTGCCGCTTGCCGAAGATATGGACGTGGAGATGCGGCACTTCCTGGTGGCCGTCGCGGCCGTGATTGGCAAGGATCCGGTAACCACTCTCGGCGACGCCTTCCTGACGAGCAATGTCGCCGATGGCGCGCACAAAAGCGGTGATTTCCTCGGGCGAAGCCTTCACGGAGAAATCATCCATCGACACATAGGCGCCTTTGGGGATCACCAGAACATGTAGCGGCGCCTGCGGGTTGATGTCGTAGAAAGCGAGGACGTGCTCGTTCTCGAACACTTTCTTGCACGGAATTTCGCCGCGCAGGATGCGAGCAAAAATATTGTTCGGATCGTAGGCCATCGCTTATCCCTTATTTGTCGCGCGAAGCTTTCTCCGCGATTCCCGATGTACCGACGCGCGATTCGAGCGCCGCCCAAATCTCGGCCGGCGCGATGCCGGCATCGGCCCAGAGCACCAGCAGATGATAAAGGAGATCGGCGCTCTCATTCGCGAGGCCCGAGCTGCCTTCGACGGCCGCGATCACGGTCTCGACCGCTTCCTCGCCGAGCTTTTGCGCGATGCGTCCGCGGCCTTGGCTAAAGAGCTTCGCCGTGTAGGAGATTCCGGGATCGGCGCCGCGTCGCGAGGCGATCGTGGCGAAAAGCCGGTCGAGGACGGAGCCGTCGAGATCAGTCATGCTTCTTTCTCTTTGCGCGATCACGCGCCGGCTTGATCGCCGGCATCGCAAATGCCGTTGAAATACATTTCCCAGACGCGAAGATTGACGTCGAGCGCGTGGATGACATCGTCTTCCATATTGAGCCGCTCGGCATGCGCTGCGACCGCCTTCCAGGCAATGTCCGAATGTTCGAGATCGGCGGCCGAATGCATCTCCCAGAACTCGACCTGATTGTCGGTGAGGTTGAAGAGTTTTTTCCATTGCGGTCGCTGCGCGCCCGCCATGCCGACCTCACGTGCGAAACCAAGGCCGTAGCCCGGCACATTGGCGCGCTCGGCGCAGGCATTGGCGACGACACCTTCGAGCCAATGCTTGTTCGCCATCAGGCCTTCCCACGCCGCCCAGGCGATTTCTGTCGTCGGCAGCGGCGTCGCGTCCTCAATGTCCTCGCGCTTCATGCCGATCGCGACGCCCATATCGGTCAGAATTTGCCAATGCGGCTTGCCGTGGCCGAATTCGTTATCGGCGATAATCTCCTGGCTGCAGGCCTTGATGACTTTGAGCTTCATATCCCAATCGGGGATGTTGGTCGCGACCTTGAGCTTCAACACCGAGTTGCGGCGGCGCGTGTTCATGCGATGCTGCCGGACGAAAGTGCGGGCCCGACCAGCGGTCAGCGGCTCGGTCTGGAAGCGATTGCGCTTGCAGAACGCATCGACGATCTCGTCCATGCGCTGCAGGATTGCTTGGTCGCTCATGGCTGCTTGCTCCCGTGAGTTGATCCGACGGCACGCGCGGCTTCGTCGACCAGCGACAGATCGGCGTATTTCGCGACATCGATCGTGGTCTTGAGAAAGCCTTGCTCGTGCTGTGTGTCGATATTCGCCTGAAATGCCTTCATGTTCGGCCGATCGTCCGGGTCGTGATAATAGTCGCCGTCCTTGGTGAAGAGCCAGCCGTCGAGGCTCTCGGCCGGCTGTTTCGAGAAATCGGCAGCGATCTTCACGGCTTCCGCGTGATTGGCCGGATCGGTGTAGAAGCGCCGCGCGCGGATCGTATCGGCAAGGAGATCGACCAGCGCCGCGCGATTTTTGTCGATAAAGCCGGTGCGCGCCGCCCAGAGAATCATCTGCGACGGGCCGATCGCGTCGGCCTGGGTGAAAAGCGTACGCGCGATCTTGCGCAACTCCGGATCCTTCGCGAAGGGAATTGCGGTGGTGATCACGTCGCTCTTATGCGCAGCGAGCGCGGCGCGCTGATTGGCGAGCGAGACTTCGACAATCGAGAGGTCGCGCTTGTCCTCGAGCCCGTGCTTTTTCAGCATGACACGCAACGCGACATCGACCGCACCGCCGGCGCCGTTGCTCGAGGCGACCTTGCCCTTCAGATCCTCGACGGTTTTGATCGGGCTGTCCTTCAGCACCATGATTTCGTCGCTATAGGAACCGTTGACGCCGTCTTGGAAGTCGTCGGCGATCACACGTAAATCCTCCATGCCGGCATTCTCGATCGCATTGGCGAAAGCCGCATAAGAGATGCTGCCGATATCGATCTCATTGGCGGCGAGCGCCGGAATCATGGTCGGCGTGCTGGCAAAATGCTGCGGCTGTAGATTGTAGGTCTTGCCTTGATTATGCATGAGATCCGGCTTCATCAGCAGGATCGAGGCGAAATTCGCAACCGGCGCCACCCAGCCGACGCGGATCGGCACGGGTCGGCGGCCCACGCCATCGTTCCAGTAAAGAGGACAGCCGCGAAAGCCAGCGGCATAGCTGGTATCAGGCGCATCGTGACCTCCCTAAGAGGAGGTCAGAGTCGCACCGGGATACCCGCCTTGGCAAGATGTGCCTTGGCCTCGGCGAGGCGATAGATGCCGAAATGGAAGATCGATGCCGCGAGCACCGCCGTTGCATGGCCGTCGCGGATACCTTCGACGAGATGATCGAGCGTGCCGACGCCACCCGAGGCGATGACCGGAATGCGCACCCCATCGGCAACAGCGCGGGTCAGCGCGATGTCGAAGCCCGATTTGGTGCCGTCGCGATCCATCGAGGTGAGCAGGATCTCGCCGGCGCCGAGCTCGGCCATGCGCTGCGCCCAGCCGATCGCTTCGATGCCGGTCGCGGTGCGGCCACCGTGGGTGAAGACCTCCCAGCGATCGGGGCTGACCCGCTTCGCGTCGATGGCGACGACGACGCATTGGCTGCCGAATTTCTCCGCTGCTTCGCGCACGAATTCGGGCCGCGACACGGCGGCGGTGTTGATCGAGGTCTTGTCCGCGCCGGCCAGCAGCAGCTTGCGGATGTCTTCGACATTGCGCACACCGCCGCCGACAGTCAGCGGCATGAAGCATTGCTCGGCCGTGCGTTGAACCACGTCGTAAAGCGTCGCGCGATTTTCCGCCGAGGCGGTGATGTCGAGGAAGCACAGCTCGTCGGCGCCTTCGGCATCGTAGATGTGCGCTTGCGCCACGGGATCGCCCGCGTCGACGAGATCGACGAAATTGATGCCTTTAACGACGCGGCCGTCGCGCACATCGAGACAGGGGATGACGCGCATCTTCAACATGAGATCATCCTGCCAGCGCTAGCGCGGCTTTGAGATCGATGCGGCCATCATATAGCGCGCGGCCAATGATCGCGCCGGCGACGCCGTCGCTTTCATGCGCTTTGAGCGCGGCGATATCGTCGATGGCAGCAACGCCACCCGACGCGATCACCGGCGTCTTGAGCGCGCGCGCCAGCGAAGCGGTCGCCGCGACATTGACGCCGGCCAGCGCGCCGTCGCGATCGATATCGGTGAAAATGATCGCCGCCGCGCCTGCATCCTCGACGCGGCGCGCGAGATCGAGCGCCGTCATCTCCGATGTTTTGGCCCAACCTTCGACCGCCACTTTGCCGCCGCGCGCATCGATGCCGACCGCGACCTTGCCGGGAAATTTGCGGCAGCCCTCTTTGACCAGATCGGGATTGGTCAGTGCCGCGGTGCCGAGGATCACGCGGGCGATACCTTTGCCGAGCCAAGCCTCGATGGTTGCGAGATCGCGAATGCCGCCGCCGAGCTGCGCCGGAACGCGCACCGCTTTAAGGATCGCCTCGACGCTCGCGGCATTCATCGGCTTGCCGGCGAAAGCACCGTCAAGATCGACGAGATGCAGCCAGGCGCAGCCGGCTTCGGCGAAGCTCTTCGCCTGCGCGGCGGGATCTTCGTTGAAGACCGTCGCGGCGCTCATCTCGCCACGCAGCAGCCGCACGCAGCGGCCTTCTTTCAAATCAATCGCGGGGTAAAGGATCACGGCCGGCCTTTGGCGCGCCCTGCCAGCCGTTTGAAATAGAAATAGCCGGGAATCACCTTGCCATCGACGAGCGCATAGGCCGGATGCGTGCCCCAGCGCTGGAAGCCCATCGTCTCGTAGAGCCCGATCGCCACTTCCTGCGTTGCGCGCACGTCAAGATTGAGGATGGCGAAACCGCCGGCGCGCGCGGCGTCCTCGATCGCTTCCACCATCCGCCGCGCGAGACCATGGCCGCGCGACCACGGCGCGAGAAAGTTGCCGGTAAGCTGCGCCGCGAAAGCTTGCGCCTCGTTGTTCTTCGGCGGCGCGACAAGCTGCACCGCGCCGCAGATCGTGCCATTAAGCCGCGCGACGAAAAGCACCCGCTCCGGCACCAGCAGCACGCCGTTCCAATAAGATTGGAGCACCGTGCGCGCCGGTGCTTTCACCCAGCCGAAACCGCCGCCATCCTCGATGGCGGCAACAGTCGCCTCGCAGAGATCCTCGAGATCGTCGCCCTCGAAAACGCGCAGCCGCTCGACGGCGGTGGTGACCGCTGCCGGGCTCATGGCCGCCAGCGCAGGAAATTGGCGATGAGACGCAGGCCGGTCATTTGGCTTTTCTCGGGATGGAATTGTACCCCGACAATATTGTCATGCCCGACCGCCGCCGCAATCGGTCCAGCGTAATCGACATCGGCAATAAGGTCCGTTTTATCCGTCGGCGTTAGCCCATAGGAATGAACGAAATAGGCGTGGGCGCCGTTCTCGATCCCTTCGAAAACGGGATGCGATTGGCGGAATTGCAGTTGATTCCAACCCATGTGAGGGATTTTGAGCGACGGATCGCGCGGCGCCAGCGGCCCGACCTCGCCCTTGATCCAGCCCAGCCCGTCGATGGTCTCGAATTCCCGGCCGCGTTCGGCCAGGAGTTGCATGCCGACGCAGATGCCGAGGAACGGCCGCCCATCGCGCAGCACGACCTGGCGCAGCGCCTCCTCCATCCCCGGCACGGCCGCAAGGCCGCGGCGGCAATCGGCGAAAGCGCCGACACCGGGCAACACGACGCGCGAGGCGTCGCGCAGGCTGTCGGCATGGTTGGTGACCAACACGCGGCCATCGGCGCCAGCTTCGCGCGCGGCACGCTCAAAGGCTTTGGCGGCCGAGCGCAGATTGCCCGACCCGTAATCAATAACGACCGTGGTCATCTCAACCCATTAAAGCGAGCCGCCCCATCAAAGGGAGCCGCCCAGGACGCCTTTCGTCGACGGAACCATATCGAGCCGCCGCGGATCGAGCGCCACCGCCTGGCGCAGCGCGCGGGCAAGACCCTTGAAGCAGGATTCGACAATGTGGTGATTGTTCTCGCCGTAGACATTCTCGACATGCAAGGTGCAGCCGGCCGATTGCGCGAAGGCCTGAAACCACTCCTTGAAGAGCTCGGTATCCATCTCGCCGAGCTTCGGGCGCGAGAACTTCACCTTCCACACCAGATAAGGCCGGTTCGAGAGGTCGAGCGCGACACGGGTCAGCGTCTCGTCCATCGGCACCATCGCCTCACCCCAGCGCATGATGCCGCGGCGATCGCCCAGCGCCTTCGCCACCGCCTCGCCGACGACATAGCCGGAATCTTCGGTGGTGTGATGGAAATCGATATGGAGATCGCCCTTCGCCGTCAGCGCCAGATCGATCAAGCTGTGGCGCGAGAGCTGATCGAGCATGTGATCGAGGAAACCGATACCGGTCGCGATCTCGGCGATTCCGGTGCCGTCGAGATCGAGCCGCGCGGCAATGCTGGTCTCGCGGGTCTTGCGCTCGACGCTCGCCTGGCGGCCCGTCCCTTTAAGGGTGGCGCGCGCGGCTTGGCTGCGGCGGGCCGGCGCGGCGGCCTTTTTCGCTTTAGCTTTTCTTGCGGGCAAGGGATAGCTCCTTAGGGGCGCGTTTTTAGCATCCTTTGCGCCGAAATGATACGCACCGCCCCTCGGCCGAGGGGCGGTGCGCTATCGGGACCGACAGGAAGCGTTAAAGCACGAGGGCGCCGTGTGCGCTTTCGCCGTCCGTGAAGCCGCGCGACTTCATCCAGTCGTAGGTCCGGCCGAAGAGGCTCGGGTCATAGTAATCGACATGCTTGAAGTGGACGAAAGCCCGCAGCAGTTCACGGGGCTTCAGCGCACCCTTGGTCGGGGCGCAAATGTGATGCGCATATTTGTAGAAATCGCCGTTGATCAGATCGACGGCTTCGTTCTCGGCGTCGTAATAGGCCTTGCGCTGCTCGGCCGTCAGATTGGTGCCGATCACCTCGCCGCCGCGATAGAATTCAGCCGCGATGATATGCGCGCCTTCTTTGAGGCCGAGGCTGATGAAGGGCTCCATCACCACAACGGCGCGATGCTTGCGATCACGCAGCGCTTCCCAGCGCTGCCACGGCAGGCCGCCCTTGTCGATGGTCACATGCTCTTTGCCAACGGCGCTTTCGAGCATCTGGATCGCGGTGTAGTGCGAGCCGGTGAATTCCTGCACCAGTACGCCGACATCGGAAAGATCGCGCGGTGTCTGCAACGCATCGTCGAACGTGATGATGGCTTGGGCCGCGACCGAGGCGCGCAGCGCGCCAATGGCACCGCCACGCTTGCCGCGCTCGAGCCGGTCGATGCTGGCCCATTCGCAGACGTTGTAGCCGTCCGCCGTGCCGCACTCGAAGGCCTGTTCCTTCATGCGCTCGAGCGACGGCATCGTGACGTTGTCGTGCTTCTCGCGGTCCGACCATTTGCCGGTCATCTGGACGTTGAGCCCTGCCTTCTCGAACAGCTTTTCCTCGATCCCGACCATGACCGGGAGGTCGAAGACCGGATTATTCGGCGCGATACGTACAACCGGGAGCTCAATCGCCATTGCTTATCTCCTTGGCCTCTTTCGGGTAAATTGTCGACCGCTTGATCGCGACCGTCGCTCTCCCCACATCCTTGCTTTGCTGCCTCTTCGCTTACGGAAACCAGGACAATGCAGGAAGAACCTTCGCAGGTCTGGCACGGTACCACCATCATCGCCGTGCGGAAAGACGGTCATGTCACGCTGGCCGGTGATGGTCAGGTGTCGATGGGCAATACCGTCGTCAAGTCCAACGCCAAGAAATTGCGCCGGCTGGCCGGTGGGACGGTCCTCGCCGGCTTTGCCGGCGCCACGGCCGACGCCTTCGCGCTTTTCGATCGGCTCGAGGGCAAGCTCGAGCAATATCCCGGGCAGTTGACCCGGGCTTGCGTCGAGCTGGCCAAGGATTGGCGCACCGACCGCTATCTGCGCCGCCTCGAGGCCATCATGGCGGTCGCCGATAAATCGGTCTCGCTGATCGTCTCCGGCACCGGCGACGTGCTGGAGCCCGAGGACGGAATTATCGGCATCGGCTCGGGCGGGAATTATGCCCTCGCCGCGGCGCGTGCCATGATCGACATTCCGGGGCTCGATTCCGAGGCCATCGCCCGCAAGGCGATCGCCATTGCCGGCACGATCTGCGTTTTCACCAACGACAAAATCACCGTCGAAACCCTATGAGCGCATCCTTCTCACCACGTGAAATCGTCTCCGAACTCGATCGCCACATCGTCGGCCAAGTCGACGCCAAGCGCGCCGTTGCGATCGCCCTGCGCAATCGCTGGCGGCGCCAGCAGCTTCCCGAGGAGCTGCGCGAGGAGGTTCTGCCGAAGAACATCCTGATGATCGGCCCAACCGGTATCGGCAAGACCGAGATCGCTCGGCGCCTCGCCAAGCTGGCGCAAGCGCCGTTCATTAAGGTGGAAGCGACGAAATTCACCGAGGTCGGCTATGTCGGCCGCGATGTCGAGCAGATCGTGCGCGATCTGATCGAGGTTTCGCTGGTGATGACGCGCGAGCGGCTGCGTAAGGACGTCGAGAGCAAAGCCGAGCTGGCGGCGGAAGAGCGCGTGCTCGACGCACTGACCGGTCAGGGCGCAGGCCCGGAGACGCGCGCGAAGTTCCGCAAGATGCTCCGCAACAACGAGCTCAACGATCGCGAGATCGAGATCCAGGTGTCGGATACCGGCGGCGGCATGCCGACGGTCGAGATTCCCGGCATGCCCGGCGCGCAGATGGGCATGGTCAATCTTGGTGACATTTTCGGCAAAGCCTTCGGCGGCCGCACCAAGCCGCGCAAGATGACCGTCGCCGAGAGTTACAAGGTGCTGATCGCCGAGGAGAGCGACAAGCTCCTCGACCAGGAGAAAGTCGTCAAGGAAGCGATCTTCGCCACCGAGCAGAACGGCATCGTTTTCCTCGACGAGATCGACAAGATCGCCGGCCGCAGCGAGAACCGCATGGGCGCCGATGTCAGCCGCGAAGGCGTGCAGCGCGATCTGCTGCCGCTGATCGAAGGCACGACGGTCGCGACCAAGCACGGCGCGGTGAAGACGGATCACATCCTCTTCATCGCGTCGGGCGCGTTCCATCTGAACAAGCCCTCGGATCTGCTGCCCGAATTACAAGGCCGCTTGCCGATCCGCGTCGAGCTGAAGCCGCTCAACCGCGACGATTTTCGCCGCATCCTCACCGAGCCCGAGGCGAGCCTCATCAAGCAATACAAGGCGCTGATGGCGACCGAAAATCTGCGGCTCGATTTCACCGAGGATGCCATCGACGAACTCGCCGCTCTGGCCGAGGATATCAACACCACGGTTGAGAATATCGGCGCGCGTCGGCTGCACACGGTGATGGAGCGACTGCTCGAGGAAGCAAGCTTCACCGCTTCCGATCAGCCACCGGATGCGGCGCTGATGATCGATCGCGACTATGTCCGCGAGCGCGTCGGCGCGCTGGCGAAGAACGCGGACCTATCGAAATTTATTCTATGAGATGAGCAGAGCCGTCGCCCGAACGCGGGTGACGGCCTCATGCTACACAATAAAAGACGCGGGCATCGGCGCCCGCCGCCTGTCAGTCGGCTGAAGCGAGGTTCTGCGCGGCCGGCTTGCCGCGATCCATCGCCACATCGTATTTGAGCTTCTGGCCCTCGGCCAGTCCGCCCATGCCTGCGCGCTCCACTGCTGAGATGTGCACGAATACATCTTTGCCGCCATCATCGGGACGGATGAAGCCATAACCCTTTTGGGCGTTGAACCATTTGACGGTGCCGATAGCCAAGAGAGATCTCCAATCAAGAACTCGACGCAGACGGATCCCGAGGGCGTCCGTCCAAGGGGGATTGGTAGGGTGTTTCCTATCCGCGTTTAAGACAACAGGTTTTTTGTGGCGAGATTGTGGTTAAGATACGTCAAGACCACGCCGCGGCTTGTTACCGTCGCGATCGCGCGCGATTGAGCTAAAGTCGCGATAACGAATTCGCGAGGAGGATGAGAGATGGACACAATCGAGCAATCATCGAAACGACGCGTCACGCCGCTCAATCATCCAAAAATTTTTTCGCATGGCACGCTCGAATGTAAGAGCCTCGTGGAATCGCGTCCGTTCTACGAAGAATTCCTCGGCCTCGAATGCGTGCGTCACGCGAAGAAAGCGATGATGATCCGCAAAGGCGGTTACTTCGGGCTCGTCTGTCTCGAGAAAGGCGCACGCGTCCGCCCGGTCGGCGTCGGCAATCATTGGGGCATCGATCTCGCGACGAAGGAAGAAGTCGACCGCGCACGCGAGCTCGCACTTGAGCACAAAGAGAAATACGGCATCCAGAAAGTGATGCGCATCACGGAGATGCACGGCACCTACGGCTTCTACTTTCAGGACCGCGACGGCAATTGGTGGGAATTCCAATATGTCGGCGAAGGCCAGGAGAGCGGCAGCGGCCGCTACGACAAGCATTACGCACGCGGCGATGTCGTCGACATGTCGGTCGACACTTCGATGGAAGATCCTGAGCCCGATCCGGAAGAGTGATCGGGACCTGCTCGGAAGTTATCCGAATGGCCCGAATCTAATAACCGTCACCCCCGCGAAAGCGGGGGTCCAGGAGCGACCGCTGGATGCCCGCTTTCGCGGGCATGACGTTAAGGTAAGTCGTTAAGCTAGTTCTCGCTCAAACATCTGTTCTAAGAAGCACGCGCGCGTCTGCGTCGCGGCGGCGAGGCTGGGACCGATTTGATGATGTCGAGAATCCGCGCCGTGCGATCGGGCGGCAGGTTGCGGATGCGCTCAGCCAAAAAATTCGCGAGCTCGGTCGCGGCTGGCGAGAGGCCGGCCGTGTCGACGGTGACGCGTGGATGCGACAGACGCGCGAGCCGCATCAGCTCATCCGCCTCGTCCCAGATGATGTTGAGCTGGGCGCAGATCGCGACCACCATCGCATGCGTGGGCCGGCCGCGGCGGCCGTGCTCCAGCGCCGAAAGATAAGCCGCCGAGACGCCGAGCGCCTCGGCCATGTCTTTGAGCGCAATGCCGCGTTCGGCGCGCAATTGCCGCAGCTTCACGCCGAAAGGCGTCATCGCACGCGCCGCAGCATGAGATAGAGCGCGCCTTCGCCACCGTGTTGCGCGTGGGCGCGGCGGATGGCGAGGATGCGGCCGCGATTGTCGCCCTCGCCGAGCCAGCGCGGCACCGCGCCATGCAGCACGCCGGATTTGCCGGTGATCACCAGCACGGCGCGGCTGCCATGTTTTTGCGCGCGAGCGATGAACCGCGATAGCGCATCATGTGCCTCAGCTTGCGTCATTCCGTGCAGATCGAGCCGCGCCTCGATCGCCAGCGTGCCGCGCTTCAGGCGTGTCGCCGTGCGCCGGTCGAGTGCATCGATGCTTTTTGTGGCGCGTGCCGACGGCGGCGCGGATTGGGTCGACACCGGCACGCGGCGCGATTTGGTCTCACGCGGCGGCGGTGATGGTGCGGCGATTTCTTTCACCGGCTCAGGACGCAGCGGTTTGACGCCACGCATCGTTTCGCGCCAGAGCGCGCGTTCCTCGCTCTTAACCGCCCGCATCGTCGATCAGCACGATGTGCAGCCGCCGCGGGCCATGCGCACCGAGAACCATGCGCTGCTCGATATCGCCGGTGCGCGACGGGCCGGTGATGAAATTGACGGTACGCGGCATCGCTCCGGTGGCACGCAGCCGGTCCCAACCGTCCTCGTAGCAAGCGATGACCTCGCTCGCGCGCAGCACGACGATATGTGTGTCGGGGAGGAAGTTGTTGCGCGTCGGCGTTTCAGCGCCGGAGATCAGCATCAGCGTGCCGGTTTCGGCGATCGCGGCGAAAGCGCCGGTAATGCCGGCCGCATCGCTGTCCTCGGCAATGCCGCGGCGCAGCTCGAGCATCGGCCGCGCATCCCAGGGAATGCCATCGAGCTTGGGATCGGGTGTCATCACCAGTCGCGCCGGCAGATTCTGGCTGGAGAGGAAATCCGCCACCGCGCCCGGCACATCGGCGGCATTCGCGACACGCGCGATGGTCGTGTCGACAGCTTGGGCTTCCGAAATAAAGAGAGCGACCTGGCCGGCGTGGTCGAGCGATGCGGCACGCGCGGGAACGAGATTGCGGCGATGCGCGTTCAATCGGTCTTCCGCCGCCGCGTTTGCGGCGGCATCGAGTCTCCCCCGACCGAGCCGCGCGCGAATATCGCCGAATATCTGATCGCGTGCTTCGCTCATCTTGCGGAACGCGCCTTGCGCTGGCGCTCGGCCCAGAGCGTCATGAAGCTTTTGCCTTCGGGCGCCGGCATATCGCGCATATCGGTCCAGCCGCCGGCGAGCGGTAGCGAGCGGAACCGGCCGCGACCGGCGCCGAAGAAACCGAGCACACGCGCCGCGAGCGCGCTGAGCTGGCGATAAAGCGCGGGGCGTTGGGCGGCGAAGGCCCAGAGCGCAAGACCCCAGCGCTGCGTCGCCGGTGACAGGCGCTTGGTGAATTCGCGCTCGCGCCATTGGCGCATCATCTTCGGTAACGGGATACGCATCGGGCAGACACTTTCGCAGCGGCCGCAGAAGGTCGACGCATTCGGCAGATTGCCCGCCTCCTCGATGCCGATCAGCGTCGGCGTCAGCACCGCGCCCATCGGCCCCGAATAGACCCAGCCATAGGCGTGCCCGCCGATCGCGCCATAGACCGGGCAGTGATTGAGGCAGGCGGCGCAGCGGATACAGCGCAGCATATCCTGAAACTCGCCGCCCAAGAGCGCGCTGCGGCCGTTATCCAAGAGCACGACGTGATATTCACCGGGCCCGTCGGGATCGGTCGCGCGGCGCGGCCCGGTTGAGACCGTCGTGTAGGTCGAGAATTCCTGGCCTGTTGCTGACCGCGCCAAGAGGCGCAGTAACGTCGTTGCGTCCTCGAGCGTCGGCACGATCTTCTCGAGACTCGCCAGAACGATATGCGCCTTGGGCAGGGTCTGCGTCAGATCGCCATTGCCTTCGTTCGTCACGATGATCGACGAGCCGGTTTCGGCGATGAGGAAATTCGCGCCGGTGATGCCGACATCGGCGGCGAGAAACTTCTGGCGCAGCACCGTGCGCGCCTCGTCGGTCATCACCCGCGGCTCTTCGAGCACGCGGTCATGCGGCAGATGCGTATGCGTCGCGCGAAAGCTGTCCGCGACCTGTTCTTTCACGAGATGCACCGCCGGTGCGATGATATGGCTCGGCGGCTCGTGGCGAATTTGGACGATGTATTCGCCGAGATCGGTCTCGACCGGGGTGATGCCGTTCTTCTCGAGGAAATCGTTGATCGCGATCTCTTCGCCGATCATCGACTTGCCCTTGGTGACCGTTTTCGCATCGAGCGCGCGGCAAAGACCGAGCACGGTCTCGCGCGCTTCCTGTGCGTTGCGGCACCAATGCACCTTGCCGCCATTGGCGACGACATTCTGCTCGAAGCGTTCGAGATAGAAATCGAGATGCGCGATCACGTGGTTCTTGATGGCGATGCCTTCATCGCGCAGCGCGTCGAATTCCGGCATGCGCGCGATGGCTTGCGCGCGCTTTTCCGGAAAGCCGGTGCGCATCATCGTCATCGCGCGCTGCAAATTGGCGTCGCCCAGCGCGCGATGCGCATTCGCCTTGAAAGCGTGGCTAGTGGGCTCCATCAGCTTTTATCCGGCATGGCGATGGGCGGCGTTGCTTCGGTCATATCGGCCAGCACTTCGGCGACATGACGCACGGCGACCGGCTTGCCGAGCCGTGTCAGCTTGCCCGCCATATTGAGGAGGCAACCCATATCGCCGCAGAGCAGCGTATCGGCCCCGGTCGCGGCGATATCGGCGGCTTTGTCGGAGACCATCTTATCGGAGATCTCGGGATATTTGACGCAGAACGTGCCGCCGAAGCCGCAGCATACCTCCGGCGTCGCCATCTCTTTCAGCGTCAGGCCGGCGACGCTGCGCAGCAAACGGCGCGGCTGCTCTTTCACGCCAAGCTCGCGCAGGCCGGAGCAGGCATCGTGATAGGTCACGGTACCCGTATAGCGCGCCGCGACCTGGTCGCGCTTCAACACATCGGCAAGGAAGGAGACGAGCTCGTAGGTACGGGCGGCAAGTGCCTTCGCCTGCTCGGCCATCACCGGATCGTCGGCGAACAGCGTCGGGTAGTGGGTTTTGATCATGCCGCCACAGGAGCCGGACGGCACGACGACATAATCATAACGACCGAAAGTTGCAATCACCTGGCGCGCGATGGCCTGCGCATCGGCGCGGTCACCGGAATTATAGCCGGGCTGGCCGCAGCAGCTCTGTGCTTCCGGCACCTCGACGACGCAGCCGGCATCCTCCAGCAACTTCACCGCGGCAAAACCAACGCTCGGACGGAAGAGATCGACGAGGCAGGTGACGAAAAGCGCAACGCGAAACGGCTCGGCCATGGTTCAAAGCATGGTCGAGCCGTTTTCCGAAAGCAACCCGAGCGATAAAGGGCCGCTCAGCCGGTACGATCAACGATAGCCGGGCGGCGGAGGGGGTGGCGGTGCGTAGCCGGGAGGTGGCGGCGCGTATTCCGGCGGCGGGGGAGGCGGCGGCGCGTAACCCGGCGGCGGAGCCGCGTAAGCGTGCGCCGGCGCGACATAGCCCGGCACCTGATTGCCGCGTGAATACATGCACTGCTCGTAGGCGATGTCGTAGCGCTGCTGGATCGACATTTCCGAGTGCTGTGCATTCGATGCACCGACCGCTGTGCCGCCAAGCGCGCCCGCGCCAGCACCGATCGCCGCACCGCGTCCACCGCCAATCGCTGCGCCCAAGCCCGCGCCGAGGAGCGTGCCTACGCCAGCGCCGATCAGCGCCTGATTGGTGCCGGTCTGATTGGCTGCTTCCGGCCCGCCCACCTGCTGTTCGGAGAATTGGCGGCAGACCGCCTGGTCGGTTTGGAAGACGTCGAAGGGCTTATTGGGACCCGGCATCACCGCGACGGTCGGGCCAAGCGGCGGCGCGGCACAGCCGCTCAGGGCCGTCAGCGCCACGAGGCTGACGACCATCGTTTGTTTTACTCGCTTCACGAGAACTTCTCCTTGAGGATTCTTCTTTTAGACGGGGAGGCGCCGATTACTGCTGCGGCGGGGCGGTATTGGGCTGGGCCGGGACTTGGCGCCAGCCGGCCGCGCAGGAAGCGACATAAGGATAGTAGCCGCGAGGACTGTCGCAATAATACCAGTTCTGGTCCGGCTGGCTGACATAGGCGGGCTGCGGCGCCACCGCGACGGGCGGCGGGGCGTAGACCACCGGCGGCGGCGCATACACCACCGGTGGCGGCGCGTAATACCAGGGCGCCGCCACGACCGGCACGCCAAAGCCGAAGCCCACCACCACCCGGGCCGAAGCCGGGTTCGACAAGCCACCAGCGACCACAGCGCAAGCCCCGAGAGCGAGCGCAGAACGAAGAAGATTCGCCTTGAGACTCATCAGGTTCCTCCAAAAAGGGACCCGGAACACGGGGGTCCCGTTTCCCGCTCCATTCTAAGGGATAAAAGGCCCGAGCATCCCTTGCGACAAACGTACCGTGCCGGTGTATCCGCCGGCGCCGCCACTTTACGACAAAGTGGGCGATCGGGGGAGCGTTACGTCTTTTGGTATTAGCAAATAGTATTTGCCCTGCGCGCGCATGTTACCCGCACGCGCCTCGGCATCGTTGCCAAAGCCCCAGAACACGTCGCCACGGACCGGTCCGTTGATCGCGCCGCCAGTATCTTGCGCCACCATCAATCGCTGTAACGGCGATTTGTTATCCTCGATCGCAAGATAAACCGGCGCGCCGAGCGGGATGAAATTGCGATCCACGGCGAGGCTGCGCCCGGCGGTCAGCACCACGCCTTCGCTGCCCAGCGGACCATCGCCCGCCAATTCATGGAAGAAGACGTAAGAGGGATTTTCATCCATCAGCGCTTTCGCCTGATCGGGATGCGCAACGATCCAGGCGCGGATCGATTGCAGCGAAACCTGATCCGTCGTGAGCGCACCGCGCTCGACGAGTTTCTTGCCGATCGCGACATAGGGTTGGCCGTTCTGCCCGTCATAGCCGAGCCGTACTTGCGTATGATCCGGCAACTCGAGCCGGCCAGAGCCTTGCACTTGCAGGAAGAACGCGTCGACCGGATCATTGACCCAGAAGAGCGCGAGATGATCGGCATCGAGCGCGCCGCGCTCGATCTCGGCGCGGTTGGGATAGGGCACGAGATTCCCGCTAGCGACGCGGCCCGCGATGCGCTCGCCGTGCCACGCCGGTCGGAAACGGCCGAGATCAACCATCACCAGATCTGGCGGTCGTTTCATCACCGGCGTTTGATAAGCGCCGCCGCGCTGGCGCGCGCCATGCAGAAGCGGCTCGTAATAGCCGGTGAAAAGCCCCTCGCTCTTGTCGTTATTGCCGGCGAGATACGGCGTGAATTGCGCCGTGAAGAATGCGCGCGCCGCGGCGTCATTCGCCGGCGTTGCCCGCGCCGCCGCGCAAGGCTTGCGCCATGCGGCGGCGGTCATGCCGAGCACGGCCGGCCCTATAGCGGCATTGTCGGCGCGGCGATCAAGTTCGACGCAGGATTTGATGAAGGCGGCGAGCGCAGGAGCGCTGGTGTCGCTGTTCCAGCCAGGTAGATCGCTGAAACGCGCCGGGGTCAGCGTCAAATGCGACGGCGGCGGTTTCGGTGGTGTTCCCGCGCAGCCGGCGAGAAGCAGCGCCAGCCCGAGCGAGACGAGATATCGCGCGCGCGCCTTACCGATCACGGGCTATGCGTCGCAACCAGGATCCAGTTGGGATTGCGCGAGCGCAGCGGCCGGCTGAAGGTCCAGAAATCAGTCTTCTCGATCGCCTTGTCGGCATCGCCTTCGACGACCGAGCCATCGGCGGCACGGGTGGCATTGATCTGATCGGTGACCAGTTTCACCGTCACGAGACCGGTACTGTTCTCGATCGCGACATGCTCGATGACCGCCACTTTGATCGCGACGATCTTCGTCTCATGCGTTTCTTTCGCCGCTTGCCGCGTGCGGATTGCGTCGGAGAAAGCGGTGAACACATCGGGGCTGAGCAGCGGTTGCAGGGTCGCCGTGTCGCCCATGGCGAAGGCTTTGACGATCATCTCGAAAGCGGTACGCGCGCCGGCGAGGAAAGCATCGGCGTTGAAGCTCGGATCGGCAGCGCGTAATGCAACGAGCCCATCCGTGCCAATTTGGGCGACTGGCGCGGGCGTCGCCGTATTTATCGTTGCCGAATTGGTCGGGGCGCCACTGAGAGTCGACGGCGGCGGCACGGCCGGCCGCGGCGCGAAGGGGTCGGGACGGCGGCGTTCATTCCCGGTGCGGCGGCCGAGCACGCTGCGCAGGCGATACAGCAGGAAGCCCGCGACGCCGGCGAAAAGAATGATGTCGAGGAATTGGAAATTTTCCATTGGCCTTCGCCCTGGCGATCCTAGTCGCGCGGGTCGCTTCAGAGATAAGCACTTCGCGAAGAAAGGGCAAGCCGCACACAGCCACACGCGGTTGTACCCTAGGCCGATCCGTGCTAGCCACGCCGAACTTAAAATTACCGACATCAACGGAGGCTGACATGGCGGAAACGACGAATGGCGGGGCTGCGCCCGGCGCGGACGGTCGCCGTCAGCTCGCGGTCAACGCCCAATATGTGAAGGACCTCTCTTTCGAGAATCCGCGCGCGCCGCATTCCTTGTTGCAGCCGCCGCAAGGGATCGCGCCCGATCTTCAGGTTGGGGTCGATGTGAAGGCGCAGGGTCTCGCCGCCGATATCTATGAAGTGGTCATGACCTTGAAGGTCGAGACCAAAGTGCAGAACGAGGTCGTTTTCGTCGCAGAGCTTTCCTATGGCGCGGTGGTTAGCCTCATCAATGCAACCCAGGAAGATATTCCGATCGCGCTGATGGTCGAGACGCCGCGGCTGATGTTCCCCTATGTGCGCAATATCATCTCGGAAGTGACGCGCGATGGCGGTTACACGCCGCTGCTGCTCAGCCCGATCGATTTCGTCGAGATCTATCGGCGCCGGGTTGCCGAACAGCAACAGCAACCCAACGGTCCCGTCACCGCCTAAAACGATCCGCGCTCAGCTCGTCCAGAGCGGCGCTTTCAGCTTCGCCAAGAACCCGGCATGCGCCGCGAGCTCTTCCTCGCTCGGCGTATGCGGCCGTGCCGGTCGCAGGATGCGCTTCACCGCCTCGATGGCTTTTGCTGCAACATTCTGCGCTAGATCGAAGACCGGCTGGCGGCCGCCGATCAGCTCGAGATAAACCGCCGCCAGCAACTCGCCGTCGATCCGCGCGCCGTGTTTTTCGCGCGTGCTCAAATCGATGGTGAAGCGCCGGCAAAGCGCATCGAGATTGGCCGGTTGGCCAGGAAACCGCTGCCGCGCCATGGTGAGCGTATCGACGACCGGCGAAGCCAGCGGCCGCAAGCCGACGCGCTTCAGCTCCATATTCAGGAAAGCGAGATCGAATTCCGCGTTGTGGATCACGAGCTGATCCTCGCCGAGGAATTCGAGCAGCTCGTTAGCGTGCGCGGCAAAGACCGGGTGCTTGGCCAGGAACTCGCGGCTGAGCCCGTGAACAGCGAAGGCCCCTTCCGGCATGTCGCGATCGGGATTGCAGTAGCGATGGAAGAACCGCCCCGTCGGCAGGTGGTTCATCAGCTCGATCACCGCGACCTCGACGATGCGATGGCCGTCATTCGGGTCAAGGCCGGTGGTTTCGGTATCGATCACCAATTCGCGCATGCGCGCGATTCTACGCGATCCGGATTCTAGCGGGCAAGCTTTCGCAACACGGCGCGCAGGCTGCGCCACGTGGCCGCACGTCCGAGACCGCTGGGCACGATGAAATCGGCGCGTTTGCGTTTTTCCACATCCGGCATCTGCCGCGCCAGGATCGCGGCAAAACGAGCCGGCGTCATGCCTGGCCGCGCCATGACTCGTGCCCGTTGCACGAAGGCCGGCGCGGTCACGACCATAGTCGCGTCGTAGCGTTTCTGCCGCCCGGATTCGAAAAGCAGGGGAACATCCATCACAACAAGTTCCGTTTTGCGCCGGTGCTGCGCGGCGAGAAACGCTTTCTCGTCCTCGCGGACCAGCGGGTGGATGATCGCTTCGAGCCGCTTCATCGCCGGCTCGTCGCCGAAGACGCGTTTGCCGAGTGCCGCCCGATCGATCGCGCCGTTACGCTCGACGCCGGGAAAAGCGGCCGCAACCTTGGCGACAGCGATCCCGCCACGGCTCATCATGCGATGGACGGCGGCATCCGCGTCATAAACCGGCACGTCCATGCGGCGCAGCATCTTCGCGGCGGTGCTTTTGCCCATACCGACGCTGCCGGTGAGGCCCAGGATTTTCATTTTTTCTGCAGGGTCGCCAGGATCGCCTGGCGCAACCCCTCGCCGATCTCGGGCTTCATCCCGAACCAGGCCTCGAAACCGGGCGCAGCCTGATGCAGCAGCATGCCGAGCCCGTCGACGCAGAGATTGCCGCGCGTCCGGGCCGCGGCGAGAAGCGACGTTTCCAACGGCACATAGACGATGTCGTTGACGATCGCCTCGGTCGGCAGCGTATCGAGCGGCAATTCGAGTGCCGGCTGGCCTTCCATGCCGAGGCTCGTCGCATTGACCAGCAGCCCCGCGCCGACAAGCGCTTCGGCGCGTTTTTCCCAAAGCACGCCGCGCACTTCGCCGCCCAGCTCTTTGGCAAGTTTCGCCGCGCGTTCCGGCGTACGATTGACCAGTCGTACTTCGCGCGCGCCATTGTCGAGCAGCGCCGCGACAATCGCCCGCGCCGCACCGCCGGCACCGAGCACGACGGACGGCGCCTGGCTTGGATCGAAACGCCGCGTCGCCGCGCGCAACGCCGCAATAAAGCCGTAGCCGTCTGTGCTCGAGCCGATAATCTGGCCCCGCGCATCGATCACGATCGTGTTCACGCCGCCAGCGCGTTTTGCCGATGCCTCGTAGCTGTCGACGGCGCGTAGCGCCTCTTCTTTATGCGGGATGGTGAGGTTACAGCCTGCAAAGCCGAGCAACGGCAGCGTCTGCAACGCGCGGCGAAGATTTTCCGGCTTCACGGCCATCGGCACATAAGCGCCGTCGATACCATAGTGCTGTAGCCAATAGCCATGCAGCACCGGCGAGCGCGAATGTGCGACGGGCCAGCCCATGATTCCGGCAAGCTTGGCGGCGCCGGTGATGCTCATGCCGCGAGCGCCCCAGCGCCGCGCAGAAAATGCATGAGCGGCAACAACGGCAGGCCGAGAATGGCGAAATAGTCGCCTTCGACTTTTTCCATCAATTGCGCGCCCAGCCTTTCGAGTTCGTAACAACCGACGGTTTTGAGAACGCGGTCGCCAACCGATTCGAGATAATTGTCGAGAAATGCATCGCTGAACGCGCGCATCGTAACGCGCGGCCGCTCGACCGCTTGCCACAGCTGCTCGTCATTACGCACAACCGTTGCCGCCGTGACGAGCTCATGCGTACGGCCGCGCAACTTTTGAAGTTGCTCGCGCGCTTCGGCCACATCGCGTGGTTTATCGAACCATTCGCCATTGCAATCGAGCATCTGATCGGCGCCAAGGACAAGGTCGTCGCGATGACGCGCCGCAACGGCTCGGGCTTTCGCCTCGGCAAGACGCGCGGCACATTCGGCGCTCGAGCGGTCGCTTTTTCGACATTCCTGCTTGATGACGCTTTCGTCGATATCGGCGGGGTCGGTTTCGGCCGCGATGCCGGCATCGGCAAGCAGGCGTTTGCGCGATGCGCTTGCCGAGGCGAGAATCAGCGCGCTCATGTCTCTTCGCCGCGAGACCGCGCCAGCAATCGGAGGATTGCGGCCGCCGTCTCTTCAATCGAGCGGCGGCTGACATCGATCACCGGCCAGTTACGCTCGGTGAAGAGCCGCCGTGCCGTCGTGACTTCTTCTCTGACCTTGTCGAGATCGGTGTATTCGCTGCGCTCTTGTTGGTGCAGCGACGCCAGGCGTTGCGTCCGCACCTGGATCAGTCGGTCGGGATCGTTGGTGAGGCCGACGACCAGCGGCCTTGTCAGCTCGAATACTTCCTGTGGCAGCGGCACACCGGGGACCATCGGCACATTGGCCGCCTTGATCCCGCGATTGGCAAGATAGATG
Source organism: uncultured Alphaproteobacteria bacterium (assembly GCA_963740675.1). Classification (GTDB taxonomy): domain Bacteria; phylum Pseudomonadota; class Alphaproteobacteria; order ATCC43930; family CGMCC-115725; genus CAIKMD01. The sequence continues at coordinate 285,126 of CAVUFS010000009.1, read as the reverse complement.
CAGGTCGGCGTCTTCGAGGTGCGTGAGACACCGACCAGCACGACATCGGCGTCGTTCAAGCCCCAGAGCGATTGCCCATCATCATGATTGAGGGCGAAGGTCATCGCATCGATGCGTTGGAAATATTCGCTATCGAGCATGTGCTGTTGGCCCGGTAGACCGCGCGCCTGACGCCCGAGATACGAGGCGAGCGCACCGATCACCGGGTCGAGCACCGGGATCGCCGGCACTTGCAGCTTGCGGCAGCCTTCGATCAGCGGCTGGCGCAACGCGTCATTGACCAGCGTATAGAGGACGACGCCGGGATTGGCGCCGACGCCGGTGATCACGCGATCGATCTGCGATTTGGTGCGGATCATCGACCAGATGTGCTCGACCGCATCCGAATCCTCGAATTGGACAAGACAAGCACGCGCAACCGAATGGACCGTATCGCCGGTCGAATCCGAGACGAGATGAAGGTGGAAGCGGGTCATGGATAAACGTCCGGGAAAGCCGGGATAAAATTGGGATAAGAACCGGATTGGGTCGATGAGGCTGATTTGCCCCCGTCCGCAACAATTTCATCCCGATTTCGTACAGCGGGGGATAAGAAGATCGACCCAATTGCGATGCGTGGATAAGCGGGTGCGTGTTTCTCGCCGTCCCCGTTTTCCCCATAATTCCTGCGCTGCGCCAGAGCCGATATCATCGTTATAACCATCCCGATTGGCCTTGGTTATACACGGTTTCAACTTGCTTTCGCAGCGACCCGCTCGCGTGCGGGATGAAATCCGGCTCAGCGGTGATCCACAGCATTCCACCCTCCAACTACCTACCACTACCTTTTGATTCTAAAGAAAGGAGGCTAAGAGCAAGGCATGACCGCACGGGGAAAACCCCTTTTTCGGGCACTGCAAGGCGAGACCGTTCGGCCGATCCCGTATTGGCTCATGCGGCAAGCCGGGCGATACCTGCCGGAATATCGAGCCCTGCGCGAACGCGCCGGCAGCTTCCTCGATCTTTGCTATTCGCCGGCTTTGGCAGCTGAGGCGACGTTACAGCCGATCAAGCGCTTCGGCATGGATGGCGCGATCCTGTTTTCCGACATCCTGCTGGTGCCACAGGCCCTCGGGCAGAAACTTTGGTTCGAGCCGACTGGTGGACCGAAGCTCAGCGCGTTGCACAATGACAGCGATGTCGAAGAGCTGAGCTTCGACAAGCTCGATCAGACCCTGGCGCCGGTTTATGCCGCGATCCGGACGATCGTCGGTCAGTTGCCGCCAGAAACGACGTTGCTCGGTTTTGCCGGCGCGCCGTGGACGGTTGCGACCTACATGATCGAAGGTGGGTCGAGCCGCGATTTCGCGAAGATACTTGCTTGGGCTGCGCGAAGCGACGGCCGTTTCGATGAGATCATCGCAAAGTTGGTCGAGGCGACAGTGCGGCATCTGTCGGCGGAGATCGATGCCGGCGTCGAAGCGGTGCAGCTCTTCGACACCTGGGCCGGGATCGTGCCGGAGAGCGAATTCCAGCGGCTGGTGATCGCGCCGACAAGACAGATCGTCGAGCGGCTGCATCGCGATCATCCGAATGTGCCGGTGATCGGTTTCCCGCGCGGCATCGGCACACGCTACCGGCAATATTTCGCTGAAACTGGTGTCAATGCGTTGAGTATCGATGCCAATACGACGCTGGATGAAGCTTGCGCGCTGCAGTCGCTGGGCGCCGTGCAAGGCAATCTCGATCCGAAAATCCTGGTCGCGGGCGGTAAGGTCTTCGAAGACGAAGTTCGTCGCATTCTCGATCGATTGAGCGGCGGACCTTTCGTCTTTAATCTCGGTCATGGCGTCGTGCCGGAAACGCCGCCCGATCATGTTGCCCGGCTCGGCGAGTTGATCCGCACGCATGGCTAAGCTCGCCGTTGTGCTGATGAATCTGGGCGGACCGGATTCCGCCGAAGCGGTCGAGCCGTTCCTCTACAATCTGTTTTCCGATCGGGCGATCATCGCCCTGCCCAATCCCCTGCGTTGGCTGATCGCTAAGCTGATCTCCTCGCGCCGGGCACCGATCGCGCAGCAGATCTATGCGAAAATCGGCAATGCCTCGCCGCTGGTGCCAAATACCGAGGCGCAAGCGCGTGCGCTGGAAGCGGCGCTGGGCGGCGAGACGCGGTGCTTCATCGCCATGCGCTATTGGCATCCCTTCGCCGATCGGGCGGCGCGCGCGATCAAGCAATGGGACGCGGATGAGATCGTGTTGTTGCCGCTCTATCCGCAATTCTCGAGCACGACGACGGCTTCCTCGTTCACCGATTGGCATCGTGCCGCGAAACGCGCCGAGATCACCGCGCCGACGCATGCGATCTGTTGCGCGCCCGACGAGCCGGGCTTCATCGCAGCCCTTGCCGAGAATATTCGCCAAGCCCTCGGCGCCTGGCCGCCGGAAAAAGGCACGCCGCGGTTATTACTCTCGGCGCATGGCTTGCCGAAACGCACCGTGGCACGGGGCGATCCTTATCAATCGCAAATCGAGATGACCGCGGCGGCGCTGCGCCAAGCGCTTGCCCGGCCGGAGCTCGATATCACGGTCTGCTATCAAAGCCGGGTCGGTCCGCTCGAATGGTTGGGTCCCGCGACCGATGCCGAAATCCGCCGCGCCGGCACCGAGAAACGCGGTCTGATCATTGCGCCGATCGCTTTCGTCTCGGAGCATTCCGAAACCTTGGTCGAGCTCGATATCGAATACGGCCATCTTGCTGCGCAAAGCGGTGTGCCGCATTACGTCCGCGTGCCGACCGTATCGACGACGCCGAGCTATATCGCGGGTCTCGCCAATCTGGTTCGCGAAGCCCAGGCGAGCCGCAATGCGATCACCCCCGATGGCGGTAAGCGCCGTTGCGCACCGAGTTTCGGCTTTTGCGCCTGCGGTACAGCATGAACGCGCTGATCCCGCTCTATCCCTGGATCAAGGCGCTGCACATCATCAGCGTCGTCGCCTGGATGGCGGGGTTGCTCTATCTGCCGCGGCTTTTCGTCTACCACGCGAGTGCTACGCCTGGTTCCGAAACCAGCGAGACCTTCAAGGTGATGGAGCGGCGTCTCCTGCGCGGCATCATGCATCCGGCGCTGGTGATGACCTACACCTTCGGCATTTTGCTGGCGCTGACGCCCGGTGTTGTCGATTGGCATGCCGGTTGGATTCATGGAAAGCTCGCGCTGGTCGCGGCGCTGACCGGAATGCATTATGCCTGCATCCGGTGGCAGCGCGATTTCGCCGCCGACCGCAATCGGCACGATGCGCGCTTCTATCGCATGCTGAACGAGGTGCCGACGCTGATCCTGATCGCGATCGTCATCCTCGTGGTGGTGAAACCGTTTTAGGCGAAAGGTCCCGCGATGAAATGGCTATGGCCGCGCCAGCGTACTTTGGAAGAGATCGAGCTGACCATTGCGATCCGGCTTGGCCGTTTCCTGCATTGGACCGCGATCGCTTTCGTTGGCGTGATGTGGCTCGGCGAGTTCATCGGCATCGTCTTCGGCTATTGGCACAGCAGCAATTTCATCATTGGGCTTGTCATTCTGGCCGGGATCGCCATCTTTTTGGTGGGCCGCGGACTGCGCTACGTGTTCGCCAACGAATAGTATTTCCGCAATCACCCAAATTCGCACCGACGCCCCAAGAGCGCTTTCCGGCGTTTGCCATTTGACTTCAACGCGTGTTTTCGGGTAATTCTGATCGTGCCCGTCGGGGCGCCTCCAATCTCCTCTGACCTCGCGAAGAAGCCGCACTTTCGGTCATCAGATTGGCCATTCGCCCTCCGCGGCCGTGTCTCGGCCACCCGGTAGACCGTTTCTCGGTCGAGCGCTTTCCCTCCTGCCACGATTGCTTCCCCCCAAGGCCTTATTTCCATGAACTTGCAAGAACTGAAACGCAAAACCCCGCCCGAACTGTTGGCGTTCGCGGAGGAGCTTGAGATCGAGAACGCGTCCTCGCTGCGTAAGCAGGACATGATGTTCGCGATCCTCAAGACGCTCGCGAGCAAGGACCAGGCGATCTACGGCGACGGTGTCCTCGAAGTGCTGCAGGACGGTTTCGGCTTCCTCCGCAGTCCGGAAGCCAATTACCTGCCCGGCCCCGACGACATCTACGTCAGTCCCAGCCAGGTGCGCCGCTTCGGCCTGCGCACCGGCGACACGGTCGAAGGCGAGATACGCTCGCCCAAAGACGGCGAGCGCTATTTCGCGCTGCTGAAAGTCAACAAGATCAATTTCGATGAGCCCGACAAGCTGCGCCATCGGATCAATTTCGACAACCTCACGCCGCTTTATCCCGACGAGAAGCTCAACCTCGAGCTCGGCGATCCGACCAAGAAAGATCTCACCACCCGCGTCATCGATCTCGTTACGCCGCTCGGCAAAGGCCAACGCGCGCTGATCGTCTCGCCGCCGCGCACCGGCAAAACCGTGATGATGCAGAACATCGCGCATGCGATCTCGGCCAATCATCCCGAGGTCTATCTGCTGGTGCTGCTGATCGACGAGCGGCCGGAAGAAGTCACCGACATGGCGCGGACGGTGAAAGGCGAGGTCGTCTCATCGACCTTCGACGAGCCGGCGATACGCCACGTCCAAGTCGCCGAGATGGTGATCGAGAAAGCCAAGCGCCTCGTCGAGGCCAAGCGCGACGTCGTGATCCTGCTGGATTTCGATCACCCGGCTTGCCCGCGCCTACAACACGGTCGTGCCGTCATCCGGCAAGGTGCTGACCGGCGGCGTCGACGCCAATGCGTTGCAGCGGCCGAAGCGCTTCTTCGGCGCGGCGCGCAATATCGAAGAGGGCGGCTCGCTAACCATCATCGCGACGGCGCTGATCGATACCGGCTCGCGCATGGACGAAGTGATCTTCGAAGAATTCAAGGGCACGGGTAATTCCGAAATCGTGCTCGATCGTAAGATCGCCGACAAGCGCACCTTCCCCGCGCTCGACATCACCAAATCGGGCACACGCAAGGAAGAGCTGCTGGTCGAGAAAGGCACGCTCTCGAAGATGTGGGTGCTGCGCCGCGTCTTGAGCCCGATGGGCCCGACCGACGGCCTCGAATTCCTCATCGAGAAGCTCAAGCACTCGAAGAACAACGCCGATTTCTTTGAGGCAATGAATACGTAAACCGGAAAGCTACTGGCTCTCAGCCGTCAGCTCTCAGCTTTTCTGCGTTGCTTTATCCTCGTCACCCCCGCGAAAGCGGGGGTCCATAGGCATCGGCTGGATGCCCGCTTTCGCGGGCATGACGGCTGAGAGGGCGATGCGCTAAAAGCTGGAAGCTGACAGCCCTCTCTCTAAACCATCAATACCGTCGACCCTGTCGTCTTGCGGCCCTCGAGGTCGCGATGGGCTTGGGCCGCGTCTTTGAGCGGATAGGTCTGGCCGATATCGATCTTCAGCACGCCGGCGGCGACGAGATCGAACATCTCTTTCGCGGCGTTGCGTAGCTTCTCGGTCGTCGGCACGTAATGCGCCAGGGTCGGGCGTGTCACATAGAGCGAGCCCTTGCCCGTCAGGATGTTGACGCTGAACGGCTCGACCAGGCCCGAGCTTTGCCCGAACGACACCATCAAACCGAGCGGCGCAAGGCAGTCGAGCGATTTCATGAAGGTGTCTTTGCCGACGCTGTCATAGACCACGGGCAGTTTCTTGCCCTCGGTGATTTCGACCACGCGTTTGACGAAATCTTCCTTCGTGTAATCGATGACATACGTCGCGCCGTTCTGCGTCGCGAGCGGCATCTTGCTGGTGCTGGCGGTGCCGATCACCGTGACACCGAGATGCTTGGCCCATTGGCAGGCGATCGAGCCGACGCCGCCGGCAGCGGCGTGGAAGAGGATCGTCTCACCCGGCTTCACGCGATAAGTCTGGCGCAGCAGGTACCAGGCCGTGAGACCTTTGAGCATGATCGCGGCGGCTTGCTGGTCGCTGACGCCGTCGGGAAGCTTTACCAGCCGGCCCGCCGGGATAAGTCGCGCCTCGGTATAGGAGCCGATGGGCGCGTTGCCGTAAGCGACGCGGTCGCCGACTTTTAGATCGGTAACGCCCGGGCCGAGCTCTTCGATGACACCTGCCGCCTCGTTGCCCAGCACGGTGGGCATCGGCACCGCGTAAATGCCGCTGCGATTGTAGGTGTCGATGAAATTGAGACCGACCGCCGTCTGGCGGATGCGGGCCTCACCCGGGCCGGGTTTGCCGATCTGAACTTCTTCCCAGGTGAGAACCTCGGGGCCGCCGGTCTTGTGGATGCGGATTGCGTGAGTTATCGGCGCCTCCTTGCTTGTCGCGCAGCGTTGCGACCGCAAAATCTAGTGATCAATCAAAACCTTGTCACGCCGGGCAAAGATCGGCAAAGTGGCGCCCAAGCCCAGCTAAGTGGCGATCACGGGAGGACATCATGACAGAGCATTTTAGCGATGCGGCGTCACGCCGTGCGTTCCTGACCGGGCTCGCGGCGGCCGGTGCCGCGGCAACAATGGCCTCAGGTCTCGCTTTCGGCCAGCAGGCCCAGCAACCTGCGGCGGCGGCAAAACCGAAACATCACGGCGTCATCGATGTCCATCATCATTTCTGGGCACCGGAATATCTGAAGGCGCAGGACGATTGGGAAGACGCGCATCATGTGCCGCATGCGCCCCAGATGCAGAATTGGAAGCCCGAAGTCTCGCTCGCCGAGATGGACAGCGCCGGCGTGCAGACCGCGATGCTGTCGCTCGCCTCGATCAGCCAAGGCATGTGGGGTCTCGATGCGCCCGCAGCGTCCAAAGTCTGCCGCGCCTGTGCCGATTACGGTGCGAAAACCGTCGCAGACCACAAGGGCCGCTTCGGTCTTTTCGCGCCGCTCAACATGCTCGATGCCGACAGCTCGCTGAAAGATGCCGAATACGCGCTCGATCAGGCGCATGCCGACGGCATCGGGCTGCAATCGAGCTATAACGGGGTCTATCTCGGCGACGAGAGCTACGACCCGATCTGGCAAGAGCTCAATCGCCGCAAGACGGTCGTCTTCGTGCACGGCCCGAACAATGCCTGCTGCTCGGCGATCAAGGATGGGCCCGGCATGTTCGGCTCGGTCGTCGAAGTGACCTTCGACGTGACGCGCACTTGCGCCAGCCTGCTGACCAGCGGCGCGTTGCAGAAATATCCAAATATCCAGTGGATCATCGCCTATGGCGGCGGCACGCTGCCTTTCGTCGCCGGCCGCATCAACAATTTCATCGAGAAGATGAAGAACGCCCGCGAGATCGCGCCGCAGGGTGTCTACAACGAGCTTAAGAAATTCCATGTCGATACCGTCAACGTGACGAATGAATTGTCGATGGCGGCGATCATGAAATTCCTGCCGATCGCGAACATCCTCTATGGTACGGATTACTTCTATTTCAACAACGACCAGCTCGACGATCTCGATCGGCGGCATCTCTCGCCGAAGGATCAGGCGGCGATCCTGTCGGGCAATGCCAAGCGGCTGATCCCGCGGCTCGCGAAGGCATAGGGAGCGAAGGCTTAAAGCATGACATCACGGCGTGAATTCATGGCCGCGGTCGCGGCGGCGAGTGCCGCGATGGCGCTGCCGGTGGCTGGCCTGGCTCAATCGCAAACCAAAAAGCCTGCCGCCAAGCACCACGGCGTCATCGACACGCATTTCCACTTCTGGGCGCCCGAATACCTGAAACTGTCGCAGGATTGGGGCGACGCGCATCACGCCGCGCCCGATCCGCGCATCGCAGGATGGACGCCGCAAGTCGCGCTCGACGAGATGGATCGCGGCGGCGTGCAGACGGCGATGCTGTCGCTCGCCTCGATCCGCGAAGGCTTCTGGGGTATCGATGCGCAGAAGGCGACCAACGTCATTCACGCTTGCGACGATTTCGCGGCGAAGATGATGAGCGATCATAAGGGCCGTTTCGGCCTGTTCGCGCCGCTCAACATGATCGATGTCGACAGCTCGTTGAAAGAGGCCGAATACGCGCTCGACCAGGTGCATGCCGACGGCATCGGTATTCAATCGAGCGCCAATGGCCGCTATCCGGGCGATCCTTATTACAATCCGCTCTGGGAAGAGCTGAACCGGCGCAAAGCCGTCGTGTTCTTCCACGGGCCGGTGCCCGATTGCTGCGGCGCGCTGAAAGTCGGGCCGAACGTCAATCCGGCTGTCGGCGAAGTGACCTTCGACATGACGCGCGCGGTGATGAGCTTGCTCGCGAATGGCGCGCTTGTGCGTTACCGCGATATCAAATGGCTGTTCTCATACGGCGGCGGTGCGACGCCCTATATCGCCGGCCGCATGGACGCGTTCTTCAAGACGGCGAAGAACATTCACGATATCGCGCCGAACGGCGTGATGGCTGAGCTGGAGCGGCTGCATTACGACACCGTCAACGTCACGGCGGCACCGTCTTTCGCCGCGCTGACGAAGCTCGCGCCGATGACGAACATCACTTACGGCACGGACTTCCCCTATTTCGCCAATGACCAGCTCGATGCGCTCGATCAACGTGGCTTGTCGGCGAAAGATCTTGCGGCGATCCATGCCGGCAATGCCAAGCGACTCGTGCCGCGTCTGGCTAACACCTGAGATCCTCAAAGCCTGACATTTGAGACAAGCGAAGAAGGTTTGAATCCCATGCATAAGTTGCTCGTGACCCTGATCGCCGGCGCGATGGCCGTCGCCGCGCCCGCCGTGGCGCAAACCAAGCTGGAAGTCAGCTTCTTTCCCGGCGCCAATTGGGTGCTGCTGATCGCGCAAAACGAGGGCTTCTTCGCCCGCGAGAAACTCGACGTGCATTTCAACCCTGTGCGCGGCTCGGTCGAGCAGATCAACAACATGATGAGCGGCAAAGCCGATCTCGGTCTGACCGCGTTCGACAATGTCGTCGCTTATGATGCCGGCCAGGGCTCGAACGACGTCCAGCAGCCGACCGATCTCTTTGCCTTCATGGGCGGCGAGCAATTGGCGCTACAATTCATTGCCTCGCCCGACATCAAGAAAATCGAGGACATGAAGGAAAAGACGCTTGCGGTCGACGCCTCGAATACCGGTTTTGCTTTTGTGCTCTATAGCGCGCTCGAGCGGCACAAACTCAAGCAAGGCGATTACAATATCCTCGCGGTGGGCTCGTCGCAGGCGCGGCTCGATGCGATTACCGGCGGCAAGGCGCAAGCCGCGGGCCTCAACCGCCCATTCAATTCGATCGCGCTCAGCAAAGGCGCGGTCAATCTCGGCAATATGCGCAAGCTCTTCCCGCATTATCAGGCGAGCGCCGGTTTTGCGCGCCGTGCCTGGGCGGCGCAGCATCGCGACACGCTGGTCGCCTTCATCCGCGCCTATGTCAAAAGCTCGATGTGGCTGTTCGATGCTTCGCATAAAGCCGAGGCGATCGATCTGCTAGTGAAGAACACGCAAGGCCTGTCGCCGCAGCAAGGTGCCGACATCTATCGCGACACCGCCGGCAAAGGTGGCATCGGCTCGCCGACGGCGAAGATCGATCCGCTCGGCGTCGCGACGGTGGTCAAGCTGCGCGGCGAATACGCCGAGCCGAAGAAGAAGCTGAACGCGCGCGATTTCTACGATCTGAGCTACTACAAAGCCGCGACGAAGTGACGGGGTACTAACACCGCCACCCCCGCGAAAGCGGGGGTCCAGGGAAAAAACTCGCTGCGGTTCTAAATTCCCGCTTCCACGGGAATGACGAAAGAATCAGCGGGCTATCAAATCAATAACGCGCCTTCGAGCTGGAGCAGCATCCGCTTCGTCTCGATGCCGCCGCTGCCGGAATAGCCGACAAGCTTGCCGTCGGCGCCGGTGACGCGGTGGCATGGCAGAAGGATCGGCAGCGGATTGCGGCCGCAAGCCTGACCGACGACGCGCGGCTCGATATCGAGGGCGCGGCCGATCTCGCCATAAGAGCGCGTCTCGCCGTAAGGGATCGCGGCCATCGCCGCCCAGATGCGCTTCTCGTCCTCGGTGCCTTCGGGCAGAAGGGGCAGATCGAAGTCTCGCCGCTTGCGCTCGAAATAGGCAAGAAGCTGCCGCTTGGCGCTTTGCAGCAGCGGCGTAACCGGCCCTGCCGATTTGTCGCCCCAGACCAAAGCCGTGATCGCGCCGTCCTGCTCGAAGATGGTCAGCCGGCCCACCGGGCTATCGAGCGACAGGCGCGGCATGTCATCCACGCTGGGCCAACGCCTGATCGAGCGCGGCGGGATCGCCGAGCGGCAATGAGCAGACCGGACCTTCGCAGACATAGGCGGTCGCTTTGCCGCCGATCTGGCCTTTGCCGGTAGCGGGATGCGATGGCGGCAGCGAAGCGCCGGGCGCGATCACGCTGACGATGCGGTTCGGCAGGTTGCGGCGGTAGACGGCAGCAAGCAGCGCTTTGGCGTCGGCGCTGTTGCGGTCGCCGACGATCACGATCTGCAAGCCGCTGAGCAACAACTCGGCGGCATTCAGCAATGTCGTGTGGCCGAACAAATTCTGCCGCGCCGCGCCGGCGAAAGCATCGAGCGTCGCCTGCGCCGCTTTTCCATAGTCCTCGTCGCCGATGAGGTAATAGAGCCGCGCCAGCACCGCGGCGATGGTGCCGTTGCCCGAGGGATTGGGCTGATCGAGCGCGTTCTTGGCTCGGGCGATGAGGCTTTCGGCATCGTCCGCTGTGAAGAAGAACCCGCCCTTCGGATCGGCATAATGCTTGCTCGCAAGCGCGACCCATTTCTTCACCTGCGCGAGATAGCGCGCCTCGCCGGTCGCTTCATAAAGCGCGATTCCGGCGCGAACTCATATTGGCGTAATCGTCGAGGATGGCGCGATGTTGCGCCCGGCCGCGCCAGGAATGGAAGAGCCGGCCGTCCTTGTCGCTCATCGCGGTGACGATGAAATCGAAAGCGCCGCGCGCGAGATCGAGCCAGTCGGCACGATCGAAGACCAGCGCCGCTTCGACCAGCGCCGCGATCATCAGCCCGTTCCAATCGGCGAGCACCTTGTCGTCTATGCCGGGCCGCACCCGCGAAGCGCGCGCCGCCAAGAGCGTGGCGCGATCCTCGGCAAGCGCGCGCTCCGTCGCATCGTCGGCACGCCCGATATGGTCGAGGCGGTTGAGGATGTTGTGCTCTTCCCAATTGCCGCTCGCACTGACGTCGTAGAATTCCTTGAAGCGCGCGGCGCGCGGGCCGAGCGCCGCGTCGATCTCGGCCTCGCTCCAAACGTAGAATTTGCCTTCGACATGCTCACTATCGGCATCGAGGCTCGAAGCGAAACCGCCTTCGGGCAGGCGCATCTCGCGCTCGAGCCAGCCGATCGTCTCGGCGATACGCTCAGCATAAAGCGGCTTCTGCGTCGCTTGATAGGCGGCGCAATAGCGCTCGATCAGCAGCGCGTTGTCGTAGAGCATCTTCTCGAAATGCGGCACGAGCCAGCGCGCATCGACCGAATAGCGCGCGAAACCGCCGCCGGCGTGATCGTAGATGCCACCTTGTGCGATATGGTCGAGCGTCAGCAGCACCGCATCGCGCGACGCGGCTTTGCCGCGCGCGCCGGCACGCCACAATAGCTCGAGCACTGGGCCTTGCGGGAATTTCGGCGCCTGGCCGATGCCGCCATGAACGCCGTCGATCTCTTGCGTCAGCCGCGCCGCGACCTGGTCGATCATGCCGAGATCGATCGCCTGTCCGGCCTGGGGCGCCGCGAGCTGGTTGAGGCCCTGACGCAGCGCCGCGACGTTCTTGTTGATCGTCTCTTTGTCTTTGCGATAGGCCTCGGCGATCGCTTCCAGCACCTGCGGAAAGCCGGGCCGGCCGAAACGCGGCGTCGGCGGGAAATAGGTTCCGCCCCAGAAAGGCTCGCCATCGGAGGTCAGGAACATGGTCAGCGGCCAGCCGCCCTGCTCGCCCATCATGTGCAGTGCGTGCATGTAGATCGCATCGATATCGGGCCGCTCTTCGCGATCGACTTTGATGTTCACGAAATGCTGGTTCATGACCGTCGCGATGGCCGGATTCTCGAAGCTCTCCGACGCCATGACGTGGCACCAGTGGCAGGCGGCATAGCCGACCGACAGGAGGATCGGCTTGTTCTGCGCCTTGGCCGCGGCGAGCGCCGTCCGGCCCCCAGGCCTGCCAATGCACCGGGTTGTCGCGATGTTGGAGAAGATACGGGCTTGTCGCCTCGCCCAGCGTGTTGCGGCTCAGATCAGCTGTCATGCCCTTAATCTAGGGCGCCGTCCCGCTTTCGTCAGGATGCACGTCCGACCTGCCAGCGCTTGAGCCGCAGCGCGAAGATCGCGAGGCAAAGGAGGTTGAGCACGGTCAGCAGCGGATAGCACCAGGTCATGGCGCCAACGATCGCGAGCTTGCCGGTGAAGAACCATTCCGCGACCAGCGCCGTCACCGTCGGGCCGAGCGCCAGGCCGAGGAGATTGGCGATCAGGAAATAGAAGGACGTGACCTTGCCCATGAGCCGGCCCGGCGTCACCTGGGCCAGCGACAAGGTGCCGGCGACACCGTTGGCGTTGGTGAGCAGCATCGATGCGGCATAGCTTGCCCACATCCACGGAATGGTCGGCGCATAGAGGATCATCAGCGCCGGCACGAGCTGGAGCGCGGCGATCCCGATCGCCAGGAAAATGGTGCGATCGCGCCGTGTGCCGCCGCGCGACACGCGGTCCATGAGAAAGCCGATGATCAGCGCGTCGAAAGGCAGGGCGCAGAGGGCCAAGAGCCCGGTGACATGGCCGATTTCCGGCACAGGCAGGCCCCAGATCCGGCCGATCGCTGCCGCTTGCCACGCGCCCCAGGCCGAGACCGCCATGGGGCCAAAGACGATCGAGAGAAAGAGCGGCGTGTAAAGCCGGCGGTTGTCGGCGACGTAGCGGAACATCTCGCCGAAACTGGCGCTCTCCCCGGCCGATGGCCGCGGCGGCTCGCGCAAGGTGAAGACGAGATAGGACAGAACGATGCCGCAGAGGCCGGGCACCGCGATCACCAATTGCCACGGCCGCAGCGACGAGAGGATCGGCACATTGATGAAGGCGCCGGCTGCGCCGAGGGCGAAGAGCGAGCCGCCGATGAGCGCGCCGAGCGCCGTCCCGACCCCGGTGCCGAGGTGGTAGCAGCTGAAGGCCCGCGCGCGATGTTGTGGCCGGACGCCGTCGCGCAGCAAGGAATAGGCTGTTGGCGGCAACACCGCCTCGCCGACGCCGAGGCCGATGCGGCCGGCGAAAAGCTGCGCATAATTGCCGGCAAAGCCGCACACCGTCGCGGCGCAGGACCAGAAGCAGATCGCCGTGCCGAGCAAGGTTTTGCGGCTCATGATGTCGGAAAGGTACCCGGCCGGAATGCACAGCAGGCTGTAGAGCGCCGCGAAGGAAAGCCCGATCAGCAGGCTGACCTGCACGTCGCTGATGTGCAGATCCTCTTTCAGCGGATTGACGATAAGGTTGAGCGCGCCGCGATCGATGTAATTGAGGACGTAGATCACCGTCAGCACGCCGACGAGATACCATTGCTGGGCAAGGCTGCCCGGTCGTGCCGCGCGCGGCGGGAAGTTCGGCGAGCGCCGCGGTGTCGTTCTCCATCATCGGACAGATCCCCTATTCGGCGGCGGCGAGCAGATCGCGGTTGGCGTCGCGGAAAGCGTCGAGCTGTTCTGCATAGGCTTCCGCCAGATGACGGCCGGCGGCGGTCAGGAAAAAACCGCCGGCGACGAGCGCGTAGAGCGCGGGCCGTTCTGCGCCTGGCGGTGCGATCCCTTCGTCGCGCAGCTTGATTGCAGCCTCGATCAGGCATCGGCGCGAGACTTGGATCATCCGGTCGCTCGGGGCGAGATGTTCCTTCACACGATTGGCGATCGGTCCCATGCTTTCGGTGATCGCCTGATCCTGCTGCGTGATGCCGATAATGCCGGAGTAATTCTCGTTGCGCTGCCGCGCGCGGTCGAGGAGATGATCGTTGCGCGGATTCACTTTCAGGCGATAGCGGCCGTACCAATCCGTCGTATCCGGCAGATAGTCACTATCGGGATCGGCATGCCGTCGACGCCTTTCGTGCCCGCGACCTTGCGGCGGATCTGGAAGGCCAGCGTATGGGTGTCGTCCATCGGCACCCAGGCGCGCATGCCGACGCGCTCGGTGATCGGCGAGGATGGCGTGATCGACCAGAAGGGAAAAAGGAATTGGCCAACGCGCCAGTAATCGCGGCCGTCATCGGCGGGACGGATCGCGGCGTAGGTCACACCCCATTCCTGCTCCATCACCTCGTAGGTGGGTGCGCGATTGATGGTGCCGAAACGCTGCGGATCGTCGGGCCGATGATCGGCCAGCGTGCGCTTGCCGCCGTGCAGGAAGCCGACATGCGAGGTGTCGTAATCGCCTTCGAGCGCTTGCAGCCAATTGCATTCGCGCTGGAAGAGCGTGAAATCGACCTGATCCTCGGGCAGAAGATTGGCGAGGATATCGGGCAGCGGCGGCACCGCACCGGTCTTCGCATCGCGCGGACCCATATAGGTCCAGATCACGCCGCCGCGCTCTTCGAGGGTCGGATACGCCGTGGTGCGGATCTTGTCCTTGAAGTCGAGATGCGACGGCACATTCGGCATGTCGAGGCAACGCCCGTCGGCCGCGAATTTCCAGCCGTGATAGAGACAGCGCAGACCGCCCTCTTCGTTGCGGCCGTAGAACAGCGACGCGCAGCGATGCGGACATTCATGGTCGATGATGCCGACTTTGCCGCTGCTGTCGCGGAAGGCGACCAGCGCCTCGCCCAACAGCATGAGGCGCATCGGGTCGCCATCGGCCGCAAGCTCGCGCGACAACAGCGCCGGCATCCAATAGCGCCGCATCAGCTCGCCCATGGGTGTGCCCGGCCCGACGCGGCAGATCAGGTCGTTGTCCTGTGTCGACAGCATCGATGCTCCCCGAAAGGTTTTCGTTAGGGCTTCTTCGCGTCCGCATAGGGATAGATCAAGTTCCCGGTCTTCATGTTGGCCGGCGACAGGATCGGCTGATGCGAAACGTCCCTGAAATCGTCGAGCGAATTGGCGGTGATGTTTTGGAACTGGGTCCAGACCTCGCGGCCTTTTGCCCATTCGCCATCCTTGCCGAACGAGATGTTGCCGACGACGGTAGCGAATTCGTGGCTGCGCATGTATTCGGCAAGCTTGGCGTGATCGAGGGTCTTGGCACCTTCGACCGCTTCTTGCAGCACCTGGCCGGCGGCATAGCCATAGGGCGGGAACGACCAGCCCAGCGGGTCGAGGCCCTGGGTCGGCGCGATCTGCGCGTAACGGTCGAGGAATTGCTGCGTGCCGGGGAATTCGAAAGTCGCCGCTGGCAGGAAGCCTTGGGTGACGACGATGCCATTGAGCAACGGTCCAAGCTGGACCTTGGTCGCCGTGATCAACAACCCGATGAAGGCGCCGCCAAACATTTTCGGTTGGAAGCCGACTTGATTCATCGCCCGAACGATGCCGACCGTGTCGGGCGGATAGGCCGCGACGTAGACGATGTCGGGATTCTTCGCCTGCACGGCGCGGATGATTGGCGTGAAATCCGTCGTGCTCGGCGGGTAGTTCTGGTCATAGACGACCTGGAACGGGAAGTTCTTGAGGTTAGCCTTCGCGCCGTCGGTTGCGTTGCGGCCGAATTCGGCATCGACGCCCAGGATCGCCAAGGTCTTGGGCTTCGGATCCTGTGCCATGGCGAGCTGGAAGAAGCCGGTCGAGAAGGATTTCTCGGGATCGGGCCCTGACGGGATCATCGAGAAATAGCGGTCGTAATGGAACTGGCTGTTTGCGGCATTCGCGAGGATGCCGATGGTGGCGAGACCGCGCTGCATCAGGATCGGGATCACCGGTGCGACCATGTTGGTCGAATAGGGCCCGATCAGAAGATCGACCTTGTCGATATCGAGCAGCTTCGAATAGATCTGCGCCGCGTTGGCGGGGTTGCCCTGGTCGTCATAGAAGACCAGCTCGATCGGCCGGCCCATGAGGCCGCCTTTGGCATTCACATCGTCGCGCCAGATTTGCAGTGCGACCAAGATCTGCTTGCCGATAGCGGCCGTGCCGCCGGTTTGGGCGATGCTGAAACCGACCCGGATCGGATCGGCGGCCCGCGCCGGCAGAACAATCAGGGCCAGCGCCAAAAGAGCAAAAACGAGTGTTACCGCGCGCTTCCCAAAAGACATGCGTGCCTCCCGTTTATTTATTCATTCGTCACCGCCGAGCTTGTCGCGGCGGTCCCTGGACCCGCGGAACAAGTCCGCGGGTGACGGCGTGCACCGTCAGCTGCGTTCCTCGACCAGGTTGTTGCGCATCTTGCCGAGGCTCTCGACCTCGGTCTCCATCACATCGCCGACTTTGAGGAACGTGTTGGTGCCCTGCCCGACACCGCCGCAGGTGCCGCAGACGAACATGTCGCCCGGCTCGAGCGAGATGATGTTCGAGGCGTATTCGATCTGCTCTTCCGGCGTGTAGATGAATTGCGAGGTGTTGCCGTTCTGCTTCACCGTGCCATTCACCGTGAGGCGGATGAACAGCTTCATGTGGTCTTTGACGAACGCGACGGGCGTGAAGAACGGCCCGGTCGGCGCGAAATTGTCGTGGCTCTTGCCGCCGAACCAATCGGAACGCAGGCCCGGCCGGTCGGGCCGGGTCTGGATATCGCGGCAAGAGACGTCGTTCGTCGTCATGAAGCCGGCGATATGGCCCAGCGCATTCTCGGCCTTGATGTGCTTGCCCGGTTTCCAGATCGCGCAGGCGATCTCGGCTTCCCAATCGATCCGCGACATGCCGCGCGGGATCGCGATGTCGTCATAGGCGCCGCACAGCACGCTCGGCGCCTTGAAGAACATGTAAGGATGCGAGGTCGCTTTGGCGCCGGTGAATTGCGGACCGCCGGCGGGCGTCATGCCGGCGCGCAGCATCTCGTCGACATGCTCTTGGAAATTCTGCGCGGCGTTGAGGATTTTGCCCGGCCGCGTCATCGGCGCCAGGGCGCGCAGCATATCGATCTTGGCGCGGCTGCCGGCAAAGCGCGGGCTACCCACGCCTTCCTGCTCGATGAAGGCGACCATTTCCTGCAGCACGGGGAAATTGTGATCCCAGCCTTCGAGCATGTTCTGGATGCTGTCGGTCGCGGTGAGTGGGCCGGCTTTGCCGCGCGGCGATTGGCGATAGGCCGGATAAACCGTGGCGATGGCGAAAGCCGTATCGCCCAGGACAATCGCAGCGAAATGACCCCCGGGATTGCCCGCATACATAGCGAGCTTGAAAGCCGTGCCGTTCATCGAACCCTCCCAAACGCGTTCTTATCGTTACATCGCGCCGTCAGCAGAAAGCGCCGCCGTGCGGTTTCCCGATCTTACGCCGGTTGTGGGAAGCGATCTACCCGAGGGGGAAAAGCGGCGCCGCTTAGTCTTCGGCGGCCGTGCCGCGCGGCGAAGCGTTGTATTGGCCGCGGGCAATGCGATCGGCAACCTCGCGCCACGCAGCGGCCCATTCAGGCTCCTTGCGGCGGAGGCAGCGATTGGCACGCTTTCGTGCGGCGCTTTCTGCTTCAGCGCCGTGGCACGACAGCATGACCTCAATCATCTGCTGAATGTGTTGCTCGTCCATGCATGTGGTCATGGCGCTGTTAGGGTCAATTTGCATTGACCTACATCAAGCAAACGCCGGTTTCCGAGTATTTTTTCGGTATTAATCCTATTTCCACCATGCTTCAGGAAACTGACGCGGGCCCTTCCGGATCGACGAAAGCCAGGCCCACTGCGGATGGAGTCGATGGAGAAGGCCGGAACAGCTCGAAATTTGGCGATCGCGGCGCCGAGGGGCGACTCATCGACATTGCCGCTATGCGTCGATCTCGATGGCACGCTGCTGGCGACCAACTCGCTGCACGAAGCGGCCGTCGCCGCCTGCGTAGCCGATCCGCGTGTCGTGTTATCGCTGCCGGGCTGGCTCGCTCAGGGCAAGGCGTGCCTTAAGGAAGAACTGGCGCGACGCTGGGATTTCGATCCGGCCCACCTTCCCTATCACCGCGAATTCCTCGCTTACCTGCAGGAGCAGAAGGCGCAAGGCCGCATGCTGGTGCTGGCCACGGCGGCAGACCGTCGAATTGCGCAGAAAATCGCCGATCATCTCAGCCTTTTCGATGAAGTGATTGCGTCGGACGGTAACAACAACCTCGGTGGGGCAGCAAAAGCGGCAGCGCTGGTCGAGCGCTTCGGCGCGAAAGGTTTCATCTACGCCGGCAATGCCCGCGTCGACATCGCGGTATGGCGGGAAGCGGCGGCGTCGGTCGTCGTAGCCGCGTCGAAGCGCGTGAGCGCGGCGGCCGCGGCTGAAGCGCCGGTCGTGCATTCCGCCGCGCGGCAAGATTCCATGCTTCGCGGCCTGGTTCGCGCGCTGCGCCCGCATCAATGGGTCAAGAACCTGCTGGTCTTCGTACCGTTGGTCTGTGCCGCGGCCGTCAACAATATCGGGAGCTGGGAAGCGGCGCTGGAGTGTTTCCTCGGTTTTTGCGCCATCGCCTCGGCGATCTATCTCCTCAACGATATCGCCGATCTCGCGTCGGATCGGGCACATCCGCGCAAATCGCGCCGGCCGTTCGCCAGCGGCGCGGTGCCGATCTCGCTCGGCCTCGCGCTGGTGCCGGTATTGCTGGCGATCTCCGTTGCGTTTGGCTGGGAAAGCGATGCGGGACGCGATTTCGCGATCTATGCGGCGCTGTCGCTATCCTACAATTTCAAGCTCAAAGAGATGCCGCTGGTCGATGTCTTCGTGCTCGCCGGGCTTTACACCGTGCGGCTTTTCGGAGGCGGCGAAGCGAGCGGCTATCCGGTGTCGCTGTGGCTCCTGGGCTTCTCGAGCTTCACGTTCCTGAGCCTCGCTCTCATCAAGCGCGTCTCGGAGCTGCAACTGATCCTGAAGCAGCAACGCCGCGTCAACGGCCGGCGCGGCTACATGACCCAGGACCTGCATGCGCTCGAGATGATGGGCTACGCCGCCAGTTTCACCTCGGCGCTGGTGCTGACGCTCTATGTGCAGAGCGACACCGCCTCGCGTTACTACCCGCATCCGAAGCTGCTCTGGGGCATCGTGCCGCTGATGTTGTTCTGGCAATGCCGGCTGTGGCTGTCGACGGCCCGCGGCTACATGCATGACGATCCGATCGTCTATGCGGCGCGCGATTGGGTGTCGTGGCTGGTGTTGGCGGCGCTCGGCGCGCTGGTTGCCGGCGGGTCCCTTCTGCCGGTGCTCGTATGAGCGACGCGGCGCGGCGGAATATCGGCGTAAGCGCGCAGCCTTTGCTGCGCCGGCTCGACATCGATATAGCGACGGTGGCGCTGTGCGGCGTGCTGCTGGTCTCGCGGCTGGTCGCGCTGGCCTGTTTCCCGGTTTTCGACGACGCGTTCATTACCTTTCGCTATGCACAGAACCTCATCGCGGGGCACGGCTATCTCTACAACGCCGGCGATTGGGTGCTGGGTACGACGGCGCCACTCTTCGGCCTGATCACAGCGCTGATCATCGCGCTTGGCGCCGCGCCCGAGCTGGTGCTGCCGCCGGTCAATATCATCTTCGATCTCGGCATCGCGCTGCTCGCGCGCGAGCTGATGTTCAAGGGCGATCGCCGCGGCTTTGCCTGTTTCATCGCCTGTTTCGCGCTCTCGCCGATGCTGGCACGCGTCACGATCGGCGCGATGGAGGTGGATCTCTTCGTGCTCTGGGGGCTCGGCGCTTTCGCGCTGTATCAGCGCCAGCGTGTTTTGCTGGCGGCGGCACTCGGCGCGGTGGCCTATTTCCTGCGGCCCGAGGCGGTGCTGATCGTGGCGGTCCTTTGCCTCGCCGAGATGTTCCTCGCGCGCCAGCCGTTGCGCGCGATCGCGATGGGGGCGCTGGCGCTGGCCGTGGTCATGCCGGGCTTGGCGACGATGCAGCTCGTCTACGGTCACTTCCTGTCGCAATCGGTGCTGGCGAAGAGCGCGCATGTCGCGACACCGCCGTTTAGCGTGCTGCAGCAATTGCTGGCGCCGGAGCCGGTCTCGGGGGCGATCGCGGCCATCGGCCTGGTCGGTGTGGTGCTGGCGCTGCGCCATCGCGGCATCGCGCGACTGCTTGCCGGCTGGCTGCTGCTTTATCTCGCCGCCTATGTGCTTGGCGGGCCGAAGATCTGGTCGTGGTACGGCTTCATGCCGCTGACCGTCGCGACGATGTTCGCCGGTTATGCCATGAGCAGACTATCGGCGCGGTTACCGCTGCGTCATCTCGATTGGGCGGTTGCCGCGGCGGTGATCGGCGGTTGGGCGATGCTTGGCCTGTGGCGCTACCCCGACCGCATCACGCGCAACATCTACGAGCCGCTGACGAGCGTTTGCGCCGATACGAGCGCGAGCGATACGATCCTTGCCTCGGATATCGGCATCGTCGGTTATCGCTGCCCGGGCTTCATCGAGGACGCGGCGGCGCTGGTCTGGCCGCCGGCCAAGGATTACCCAACGGAATGGGAAATCGTCGCGGCGACCAAGCCGAGCTACCTTTTCCTTAATGTCACCGGCTCGATGTTGCAGCATATGAGCAGCGAGCCTCTGGCCTCGGTCTACCGCCCGGTTCGCCGCTTTGCCGCCGATGGTAATCCCGATCCTGGCGCCGCGCGCAATCTCGGCGCCGATTGGGCGCAGGAATACATCCTCTATCGCCGCGTGGCCGAATGAGCGCTGTTCCCTTTGCGGTCCACCGGCCCGACGGGCTGACCAAGCACGCCCTGCCGAAAGTGCGAGCGGTCGAGCTTTCCGGGTGGGGACGGCATCCGCGGAGCGATTGCGCATTCTTCGAAGCGCGCGGGGCGGACGATGTTCTGGCGGCGATCGCGGGCAACGAGACGCTGATCGCACGCGGCAATGGCCGCTCCTATGGCGATCCGGCGCTCAACCCGGCCGGCACGTTGTCGCTGCTGAAAAGCAATCGCTTCATCGATTTCGATCCGGCGAGCGGCATGCTCACCTGCGAAGCGGGCACGCTGCTGGAAGATGTGATCGACACCTTCCTGCCGCGCGGCTGGTTTCCGCCGGTCACGCCGGGCACGAAATTCGTGACCATCGGCGGCATGATCGCGAGCAATGTCCACGGCAAGAATCATCATCTCGCCGGCAGCTTCGGCGACCATGTCGACAGCATCGACATCGCGCTTGCCGATGGCCGCGTCGTCCGCTGTTCGCGCCTGGAGAACAAATCGCTTTTTGCGGCGACGTGCGGCGGGATGGGGCTGACAGGTGTGATCCTGCGCGCGCGGTTCCACCTGATGCCGGTCGAGACCAGCTTCATCCGCCGTGAGACGCGGCGGTTACGCAATCTCGCCGAAGCAATGGACGCGTTCGAAGCGGTGCGCGATTGGACTTATTCGGTCGCATGGATCGATTGCCTGGCGCGTGGCGAGGCGCTTGGCCGCTCGCTGTTGTTCCTTGGCGAGCACGCGCGCGCCGAGGAATTGCCGGCGAGGCAACGGCTGTCGCCGCGGTCGTTGCCGAAGAAACATTCTCGTACGGTGCCGGTCGACGTGCCGGGGTTCGTGCAGAACCGCTGGAGCATCGGCGCGTTCAACGAGCTTTATTACCGCATCGCGCGGCCGGGCACGGATATCCTCGATTACGACCGCTTCTTCTACCCGCTCGATGGTATCCTCGAATGGCGGCGGCTCTATGGCCGTGCCGGCCTTGTGCAATATCAATGCGTGCTGCCGCTGGCGGCGAGCCGCGCCGGGCTGACGCTGTTGCTGAAACGCATTGCCGATGCCGGGCTCGGCTCTTTCCTCGGCGTGCTGAAGCTTTTCGGCCGGCAGGATTCCGGCCTCCTGTCTTTCCCGATGGAGGGCTACACGCTGGCGCTCGATTTCCCGGCGGGCGCGAAGACGCTCGCGCTTTTCCCGCTGCTCGACGCGATTGTCGCCGATCACGGCGGCCGGCTCTATCTCGCCAAGGACGCGGCCACGAGTCCGGCGATGATGGAACGCTTCTATCCGGGCCTCGCGCAATTCCGCGCCGTGCGCAACCGCGTCGATCCGGCCGGGAAATTCGCTTCACTGCAATCACGGCGGCTCGGCCTATGAGCGATACGACCCAATCTGTACTCATTCTCGGCGCGGCTTCGGATATCGGCCGTGCGATTGCGCATGAATACGCGCGGGGCGGCGCTTCGATCATTCTTGCCGCACGCGATGCGCAGCGGCTCGAAGCCGATGCTGTCGATATGCGCTTGCGCTATGGCGGCGAGGTGCGCGTCGTTGACTTCGACATTCTCGACACCGCGCGACATGCGGCGTTCCTCGATGGAATCGGCGCTTTGCCGGAGACGGTGATTTGCGTCATCGGATTGCTCGGCGATCACGACGAGTCACAGCGCTCGACGCAGGCGGCTGAGCTTGTGATGCGGACGAACTACACCGGCTGCTGCCTTGTCCTGGGCGAAATCGCCAATCGCATGGAAACCCGCGGCGCCGGTTGCATCATCGGCGTGTCCTCGGTCGCGGGTGATCGCGGCCGCGCCAAAAATTACATCTACGGCTCGGCTAAGGCCGGGTTCACCGCTTTCCTTTCGGGTTTGCGTGCGCGGCTCGCGACCAAAGGTGTGCGCGTCATCTCCGTGCAGCCGGGCTTCGTCGACACGCGCATGACCGCGGGCATGGATCTGCCGAAGGCGCTCACCGCGCAACCGGCGGAAGTCGCACGCGCGATCTATCGCGCGCAGGCTCGCGGCAAGCATGTGATCTATGTGCGGCCGGTGTGGCGCCTCGTTATGGGTGTGATCCGGGCGCTGCCCGAATCCATCTTCATGCGCACGAAATTCTGAATCACGCTCTAGGCGATGGCGCTGCGCCGTCGCTATTTTCGGTCCGATGACGGATACGATTTACGCGCTTGCGACCGCGCCGGGCCGCGCTGGCGTCGCCATGGTACGGCTATCGGGGCCCGGCGCCGCGGCCGCGCTGAGCGATCTCGCCGGTAGTTTGCCCCCGCCGCGGCAGGCGTGTTACGCGCATTTCCGGGATCCGGAAAGCGGCGAAATCCTGGATGACGGCATCGCGCTTTATTTCGCGGGGCCGGCCAGCATGACCGGCGAGGACATCGTCGAGCTGCAGCTCCATGGCAGCCGTGCCGTGTTGGCGGCGGTTTTTGCGACGCTCGCTCGCCGGCCGGGCTTTCGCCTCGCGGAGCCTGGCGAATTCACGAGACGCGCTTTTCTCAACGGAAAGCTCGATCTTACGGCGGCAGAGGCGATCGCCGACTTGGTCGAGGCCGAAACGGCGGCGCAGCGACGCCAGGCGATGCGCCAGCTTCAGGGCGAATTCGGCCGGCGCTGCGAGGAATGGCGTACGCGGCTGATCGCGACCCAGGCGCGGCTCGAAGCCGAGATCGACTTTCCGGAAGAAGGCTTGCCCACCGAGCAATGGGCAGCTTCTCGACGGGAAGCGGCGGCGTTGCGCGGCGAGATTGCGGCCGAGCTCGCCGACAATCGCCGCGGCGAACGGCTGCGCGAGGGCGTGGCGGTGGCGATTTTGGGTCCGCCCAATGCCGGCAAATCGAGCCTGATGAATGCGTTGGCACGTCGCGAAGTGGCGATTACGTCGCATATCGCCGGCACGACTCGCGACGTGATCGAGGTCGCGCTCGATCTCGGTGGTTATCCGGTGGTGCTGGCCGACACGGCAGGGCTGCGCGATAGCGCCGACAGTATCGAGGAAGAGGGCATTCGCCGCGCGCGCGCCCGTGCGGCGAGTGCCGATCTGAAGCTTGTGGTGCTTGATGCGACGAAGCCGGAAGAAGCAACCGCGCTGCGCGATCTGATCGATGCGCGCACGATTGTTGTCGTGAATAAGATCGACCTGATGCAAGAAACCCCTGCGGCATGGGCAAATTCGCTCGGTGCCGGCCGGGCGCTGTATTGCTCGGTAACGAGCGGCGAAGGCATCGCCGCGCTGATCACGCGACTCGGCGCGGAGGTCGAAGAAGCGCTGAGCACGGGGACGGCGCCACTCGTGACGCGCGCGCGGCATCGCGAAGCGCTCGAGAATTGCGTCGCCGCGCTCGACCGATTCGCGGGGGCTGAGCTGCCCGAGCTTGCAGCGGAGGATTTGCGTGGCGCAGCTCGTGCGCTCGGCCGAATCACCGGGCGCGTCGATGTGGAAGACATGCTCGACGCGCTTTTCCGGGAATTCTGCATCGGCAAGTAAGTGCGTAGACGCCGGAGGGCCTATTTGCGGCTGCTTGACGGCTAAACTATGGCCGACCCGCGGCAAAGAGAATAAATCAAGAACAGACCTCCGGTCGACCACTTCATCTAGTAGGAGTTCTGGGAACGTCCCGAGCACGAATCGGTCGACTCGGGCTACATCTTGTAGGTTAGATCGAGAAGAACTAGAGAAAATTTGTGAGGAATTACTGAGGTCTATTCTTAAAGAATACTTAAAGCCAAATAAGCCGAAGAAATTCCCGGTTGTCGTGTAGGGCCACGCGCGTTGCGTGTGGGCGTTTCACGTGAAACATGAACACGCTTGGCGGCTCGCTTTACACCCCCTTGGGCCATCAATAGAGTGAAGACATGCATCTTTGGGACGTGATCGTTATTGGCGGCGGCCATGCTGGCTGCGAGGCCGCGGCTGCTTCCGCCCGGCTTGGTGCCAAGACGCTGCTGCTGACGCAGAGTCGCGCAACGATCGGCGAAATGTCCTGCAATCCAGCGATCGGTGGCCTGGCCAAGGGTCACTTGGTCCGCGAGATCGACGCGCTCGACGGCGTCATTGCCCGTGCCGCCGATCGGGCCGGCATCCAGTTTCGGCTGCTCAATCGCAGCAAAGGTCCGGCCGTGCGCGGGCCACGCGCACAAGCCGATCGCAAGCTTTATCGCCAGGCGATGCAGGCGCTGCTCGCCGAGCAGCCCAATCTCGATATCCGTGAAGGCTCGGCCGAGGATTTGCGCCTCGATGAGGGCGGCCGGGTGAGGGCTGTGGTTCTCGCCTCGGGCGACGAGCTTCTGACCAGCAGCGTTGTCCTGACGACCGGCACTTTTTTGCGCGGCCTTATACATATCGGCGAAGAGAAGATCGCGGCCGGCCGGGTCGGCGAAGCGCCGTCAATTGGGCTCGCTGAAACGCTGGCACGGTTGGAATTCCGCCTCGGCCGACTGAAAACCGGCACGCCGCCGCGGCTCGACGCCAAAACCATCGATTGGGCCGGGCTGACGGTCCAGCACGGCGACAATCCGCCGGTCGCGTTTTCTTTTCTGACCAAGGCGATCACGACGCCGCAGACGGTCTGCCATATCACCGAGACGCGGCCCGAAACCCACGCAATCATCCGCGCCAATATCCACCGCGCACCGATCTATTCCGGTCAGATCGAGGGCACCGGCCCGCGTTATTGCCCGTCGATCGAGGATAAGGTGGTGCGGTTCGCCGGTCGCGAGGCACACCAAATCTTCCTCGAGCCGGAAGGGCTCGACGACGACACGGTCTATCCGAACGGAATTTCGACCTCGCTGCCGCGCGATGTCCAGGCGGCATTGCTGGCGACCATACCGGGGCTCGAGCATGCCGTGATGAAGCGGCCCGGCTACGCGATCGAATACGATTTCGTCGATCCGCGCGAGCTGCGGGCGACGCTCGAGACCAAGCGCGTGCCCGGGCTATTCTTTGCCGGCCAGATCAACGGCACGACCGGTTATGAAGAGGCGGCGGCCCAGGGTCTGATGGCTGGGCTCAATGCCGCGCTTCGCGCCGGCCAGGGCGGGGAATTCGTCCTCGACCGGGCAAGCTCCTATATCGGCGTGCTGATCGATGACCTTGTTTCACGTGGAACAGAAGAACCGTACCGTATGTTCACGTCGCGGGCCGAATATCGGCTCGTTCTGCGCGCGGACAATGCCGATCAGCGGTTGACGCCGCGCGGCCTGGCGCGGGGCTGCGTCGGCAGTGTCCGGGAGGCGGCCTTTGCCCGGAAATCCGATGATTTGGCAGCGGCGCGAGCACTGGTCCGGGCACTAAAGCTGACGCCCCAGCAATTGCGGAAGCGCGGGCTGTCGGTCAACGCCGATGGCGTTGCGCGCTCCGCAGCCGATTTGCTGCGCCATCCGGATATATCCTGGGCCCAGATCACCGGCGTTTGGCCGGAACTCGGCGCGATTTCCCCGGAAGTCGCCGAGCAGCTTGAGATCGATGGCCGTTATGCGGGCTATCTCGACCGCCAGGAAGCCGAAATACACGCTTTCCGCCGCGACGAAGAGCTTATCCTGCCGCCCGATCTCGATTATTCGACCCTCGGCAGCCTCTCAACCGAGATCCGGCTGAAGCTCAACGCCGCCCGTCCGGCCAATCTCGGCGCGGCGTCGCGAATCTCCGGGGTAACGCCGGCCGCGCTCGTTGCGCTGCTCCGTCATGTGAAGCGCGGGGAGGCGGCGGCGTGATGGCGCCGATGGCTGCCAACGTCCGTCCGGTGCGGCTGCCGCTGGGTCCGACCGGCTTCGCGCGAATCAGCAGCGTTTCACGTGAAACGCTCGACAAGCTGACGGCTTATGTCGAGCTGCTGAGCCAATGGAATTGGCGCATCAATCTCGTCAGCGCCAACACCATGGGCGATGTCTGGCGCCGGCATATTCTCGATTGCGCGCAGCTTGCCAAATATCTGCCACGCCAGACGCGGGTCGCGGTCGATCTCGGCGCGGGCGCCGGTTTGCCCGGCCTGATCCTGGCGGCGATGGGCGTGCCGGAAATGCATCTCGTTGAATCCGATCTGCGCAAATCGGCCTTCCTGCGCGAGGCGGCGCGGATCATGGATGTGGCGGTGACGCTCCATCCCGAGCGGATCGAGAAGGTCGCGGCTTTTCCGGCCGATGCGGTGGTCGCGCGCGCCTGCGCAAATCTCGATCAACTTATTGATTACTCAGAGAACTTTCTGTCTCCGAAGACCGTCTGCCTGTTCCTCAAGGGCGAGAATGCCCGCGAGGAACTCGCGGCGGCCGAGGCGTCCTGGAACCTCACTTCCGAGACGATCCCGAGCCTGTCCGATCCCTCGGGCGTGATCCTGAAACTCTCCGCCATCCACCGGGCCACATCATGAGTGACGTCGAGGACGCGCCCCGGCGGCGTGCCGCCCGGATCATTGCCATCGCCAATCAGAAGGGCGGGGTCGGCAAGACCACGACCGCGGTCAATCTCGCGACCGCGCTCGCCGCCGCCGGCGAGCATGTGCTGCTGATCGATCTCGATCCGCAAGGCAATGCCTCGACCGGCCTCGGCATCCCGCGGCAGGCGCGCAACGTCACTTCATATGAAGTGCTCGCCGGCCAGCACGTGCTCGGCGCGGCGATTGTGCAGACGGCCGTCCCGCGTCTCGCGGTCGTGCCGGCCTCCGTCGAACTCGCCGGCGCGGAGCTCGAACTCGTCGAGCTCGATCGCCGCGAATATCGTTTGGCCGACGCGCTGGAGGGTATCGAGCTGCCTTTCGATCATGTGCTGATCGATTGCCCGCCATCGCTCGGCTTGCTGACGCTCAACGCGCTTTGCGCTTCGCACGCCGTGCTCGTGCCGCTGCAATGCGAATTCTATGCGCTCGAAGGTCTCTCGCATCTGGTGAAGACGATCGAGCGCGTGAAGCGACATCTCAATCCCGCGCTCGAGATCCAAGGCATTGTCCTCACCATGTTCGATAAGCGGAATAATCTCTCCGATCTCGTCGCTGCCGATGTGCGCGGCCATTTCGGCGACAAGCTCTACGATACGGTCATTCCACGCAACGTGCGCATCTCGGAGGCGCCGTCGCATGGCAAGCCGGTGCTGCTCTACGATTTCCGCTGTCCCGGCGCACAAGCCTATGTCCATCTCGCGAGCGAGGTGCTGAAACGCGAGCGCAGTCTTCTGCAAGCCATACCGGTGGTGACGCCATGAACGATGAAACACCGCGCGCGCGTGGTACCGCCGGTCGTGGCCTCGGCCGCGGCTTGTCGGCGCTGTTCGGTGATGATGAAACGCCGGCTGCCGCACCGCAAAAGCAGGACAATCTGCGCACGCTGCCGATCGAGCAATTGAAGCCGAGCCGGTTTCAGCCGCGCCGCCATTTCGACGCCGAAAATCTTGAGGCGCTGACCCAATCGGTGCGCGAGAAGGGCATTTTGCAGCCGATCCTCGTGCGCCACGATCCGGCGGATCCCAATCGCTACGAAATTCTCGCCGGCGAGCGGCGGTGGCGCGCGGCACAAGCGGCGCAGCTTCACGAGATTCCCGTCATCCTGCGCGAGATCGACGATCGCGGCGCGTCCGAGATCGCGCTGATCGAGAACATCCAACGCCAAGACCTCAACGCGATCGAAGAGGGCGAAGGCTATCGCCGTTTGATCGAGGAATTCGGTCACACACAAGAAGAGCTTGGCCGCGCGCTCGGCAAGAGCCGCAGCCACATCGCAAACACGATGCGGCTTTTGAATTTGCCCGATGAAGTGCGGGCGATGGTGATCGACGGCCGGTTAAGCGCCGGTCATGCGCGTGCCCTTGTCGTTTCGCGCGATCCACTCGCGCTGGCACAGAGGGTTGTCAGCGACGGGCTCAGCGTGCGTCAGATCGAGGCAGCGCTGCGCGCGGAAAAGCAAGCAAGCGAATCAGGTCCAGCGAAAGTCGCGAAGGTCAAAACCAAGGACGCGAATGTCGCCGCGCTCGAGAAAGAGCTGGCCCAGCTCTTCGGCCTCAAGGTCACGATCGCGGCGGAAGGCGAAGCCGGATCGCTGACGATCCACTATCGCACCCTCGATCAGCTCGACGACGTCCTGAAAAAACTGCGCGCCGAGGGTTAGCGCGCGCGCGCGGCGGCTGCGGCGCCCCGTGCGATACGCAGCAAGGCCTCGCGGCAGATGGTCTCCGCCGGCAAGCCGGTCGTTTTCATCCGCGCTTCGGCTTCGTTGAGCGCGGTCATCGCCGCCACGGCGCGGGCCGGCGGCCAGAGCCGCATCTGACGCTTGAAGCGGTCGACGAATTTGAAGAACAGCGGCGGACGGAATTTCAGCGCCTCGTCTTCGCTTTTGCCACCCGCTTGCCGCGCGCCGGCCAGATGCAGCCGCTGGAAATGCCGCAGCTCGGCGCGAATGAGACTTACGGCCTGCGCGCCCTCGCCGAAAGCGCGATTAAGCGCGCGTTCGAGCTGCACGGTGTCGCCTTCGGCCGCGGCGAACACCGCTTCATCGGTGGTCAGCTCGGCGCTATCGCCGACGGCGTCGAAGGCCGCGGTTTCGTCGACCGTGCCGCCATCGCCGACATACAGCGCGAGCTTCTCGAGCTCTTGCCGGCTGATGCCGCGGTCGCCGCCGAGATGCGAAACGAGATACTGCATCGCTTCCGGCCGTGCGGTGATCTTATGCGCGGTGAAAATTTCCCGCGCCAATTCGCCGAGCTCTCGCGGCCCGTCGAGATAACAGGCGATCGCGGCGGCGATCTTCGCGCTCTCGAAGGCCTTGCGCAGGCTCGATCGCGGCGGCAGGTCGCCGGCGGCAACGACGATAAACGCATCACCGGGCGGCGGGTCTTTGAAGAAGCGATCGAACATCGGGCCGACGCTATCGCCAGCATCTTGCACCCGCACCAGCCGCCGGCCGCCCATCAGGCTAAGACTGGCCGCTTCGTCATGCAGCCGTGCCGGGTCTTTCGCTAGCACATCGGCATCGAACTCGGTGACACGAAAAGCATCGGTCAGATCGGGACAGATCGCGCGCGCGACTTTCTCGGCGCGTTCTTTGACGAGGCCGGCATCGGGTCCGTAGACCAGCGCGGCACGCATGCCCGCATCGGGCGCTTTGACGAAAGCAGCGATGCGCGCTGCCGGCAGCTTCATCGCGCTGCCGTGGCGGCTTTCGTGCGTTGGTCGCGGACGAAGATCGCGAGCCGCAAGGTCATCTCATCGGCAACTTGGCGCAGCGCGCGGTCGCGCGCGCTATCGGCCGCAACCTGGGTTGCGTAAGCGTCCTCCACCTGATCGAAATCGCCGACGGCATTACTTGTGCTCGAATAGACGACCTTGCCACTGCTCGCTTCGACGACCTGGAAGTTCGCGTAAACGGTGATTTCGCTCGTTGTCGCGGTAGCGTTGCGTTGAATGCCGAGATCGGATCGCGTCACGAGCAGTCCGGTCCGGAGATCCCAGCGCCTCGCCACGGAAACGCCGGCGGGATTGAGATTCTCGCGCAGCGCTAAAGCAAGAATTTGTCCCGGGCGATCATTAATTCGCATAACGTTGATCGCGGCGAGATCGGAATCCCAATCACGCGCGCCGCGTGGCGCATAAAGCGGATGAAAGCCACAGCCAGCGAGCGCCACAGCCAGCGGCGCGAGCCAAAGCGTGCGCCGGCTCAGCGCGAGAATGGGATGGGCGGTCCGTTTAGACGACGACATTGACGATGCGGTTGGGCACGACGATGGTCTTGCGCGGCGCCTTGCCCTCGAGTGCTTTCACGACCGCCGGCAACGCCAGAGCGGCGGCCTTGGCCTCGTCCTCGGCGACGTTGCGCGCCAATTCGACCGTGCCGCGCAGTTTGCCATTCACCTGAACCGCCATCGTCACGGTCTCTTCGGCGGCGAGCGCCGGATCGAAATGCGGCCATTTCTCGTCAGCGAGAAGATTGCCTGGGCGCAGAATCTGCCACAGCTCTTCGCCGAGATGCGGCATCATCGGCCCCATCAATCGCACCGCGGCTTCGAGCCCTTCGCGCAGCACCACGCCGGCGCCATCATCTGCCTCGATCTCTTCGAGGGCGTTGGTCAGCTCGCGGATGCGCGCGACGCCGCGATTGAAGCGGAATTTCTCCAGATCGTCGGTGGCGTCGCGAATGGTGCGGTGGATCGCGCCGCGCAACGCTGCCAGCGCTGGCGGCAGATTTCCAGGTCCCCGCGCGCCGGCGGCCGCCAGTTTCACCGGCGGTTCGGTGACCAGCCGATGCAATCGATTCACATAGCGCCAGGCGCCTTCGACGCCGGAATCGGTCCATTCGAGATCACGCTCGGGCGGGCTGTCGGAGAGAAGATAAAGCCGCGCCGTGTCGGCGCCGTAAGCATCGACGATCGCATCGAGCCCGACGAGGTTCTTATGCGATTTCGACATCTTCTCGATGCGGCCGACGGTGACAGGCCGGCCCTTGGCATCGACCGCGGAATTGTCCTGGTCCTTCGTGATCTCTTCCGGGAAGAGCCACTCGCCCTCTGTATTCTTATAGGTCTCGTGACAGACCATGCCCTGGGTGAACAGACCGGCGAACGGCTCGCTCACGCCGAGATAGCCGCATTGCTTCAAAGCGCGGGTGAAGAAGCGCGAATAGAGCAGATGCAGCACGGCATGCTCGATGCCGCCGATATATTGGTCGACCGGCAGCCAGTAATCGACCTCGTTGCGATTGAACGCGGTCGGCGCGCGCGGCGAGCAGAAGCGCGCGAAATACCAAGAGGATTCGAAGAATGTATCGAACGTGTCGGTCTCGCGCTCGGCTTTGCCGCCGCAGGTCGGACAGGTCGTGTGCTTCCAGGTCGGATGATGCGCCAGCGGATTGCCAGGCTGCTCGAAGCTCACGTCCTCGGGCAGAGTCACCGGCAATTCCGCTTCCGGCACCGGCACGATGCCGCATTTTCCGCAATGAATGACCGGAATCGGGCAACCCCAATAGCGCTGGCGAGAAATGCCCCAATCGCGCAGGCGATAAGCGATCGTACGCTCGCCGGCCTTCAACTCCATGAGTTGGTTGGCCGCGGCGCGCTTGGCGTCCGGCACTTCGAGCCCGTTGAGGAATTCCGAATTGAAGATCGTGCCGACCGTTTCGGTATAGGCCTCGTCGCCGACCGCGAAGCTCATCGGGTCGGCATCCGGCGGCAACACCACGGGCTTCACCGGCAGATCGTATTTGCGCGCGAAATCCAAATCGCGCTGGTCATGCGCCGGACAGCCGAAGATCGCGCCCGCGCCATACTCCATCAACACGAAATTGGCGGCATAGACCGGCAGCTCCCAACCGGGCACGAACGGATGCAGCGCTCTGATGCCGGTATCGAAGCCGCGTTTCTCAGCCGTCTCCAGCACGGCCTCGCTCGTACCCATGCGGTTGCATTCGGCGATGAAGGCGGCGAGCGCGGGGTTGTTCCTTGCGACCTCCGCCGCCAACGGGTGGTTCGGCGAGATCGCGCAGAAGGCCGCGCCAAACAACGTGTCGGGCCGCGTGGTGAAAACTTCGAGCGTGTCGCGACGGTCCTTCATGTGGAAGAAGACGCGCGCACCTTCGGATTTGCCGATCCAATTCTCCTGCATAACGCGCACGCGCTCGGGCCAGCGCTCGAGCGTCGGCAGCGCGTCGAGGAGATCGTCGGCAAATTCGGTGATCTTCAGGAACCATTGGGATAGCAGGCGCTTTTCGACCGGCGCGCCCGAGCGCCAGCCGCGGCCGTCGATTACCTGCTCATTCGCCAGCACGCTGTGCTCGACCGGGTCCCAGTTGACCCAGCTTTCCTTGCGATAGGCGAGGCCCGCCGCAAGGAAATCGAGAAACATCTTCTGTTCGTGCTTGTAGTATTCGGGATGGCAGGTCGCGACTTCGCGCCGCCAATCATAGCTGAGCCCCATCTGCTTCAGCTGACCGCGCATCACCGCGATGTTCTGCAGCGTCCAATCCTTGGGGTGGACTTTGCTGGCGATGGCTGCGTTCTCGGCGGGCAGGCCGAACGCGTCCCAACCCATCGGATGCAGCACGTTGAAGCCCTGCGCGCGCTTATAGCGTGCGACGACATCGCCCATCGTGTAGTTGCGCACGTGGCCGACGTGAAGTTTCCCCGAAGGATAGGGAAACATCTCGAGCACATAATATTTCGGTCGGCCGGGATCGGCTTCGACGCGAAACACACCGCGATCGCGCCATACCGCCTGCCATTTTTCTTCGGTTTCTTTGGCGTTATAGCGCGCCATAGCGCGAGCCTATCGGCCCTTCTTTATCGGGGTTATGTGATTACGGTCGCTTATTTCGCGACCGTGCTCATGCGGATCTGCCGCGCGCGGGTAAGGATCGCGTTTTCGAGATCGGTACCGGTCGCTTGATCGACCGGCGCGTCGACCCATTGTCCGTCCGGCGTCCGGTTTTGCCGGAAGACACGCGCGCGCACACCATCGGCGCGCAGATCGCGGCCGAGGATAAAGATGTTGAGCTTGAAGCGCTCGTTCGGGCTGTCGGGCGGGCTGTACCAATCGGTGATGATGGTGCCGCCGAAAGGATCGGCCGAAGAGAGCGGCATGAACGACACAGTGTCGAGCGAGGCATGCCATAGGAAGCTGTTGACGGCGATACCGCTACCGCCGCCGCCAGCCGATGCATCGGGCTTGCCGGGCGAGAAGATCGTATCGAGGATGCTGTTCGGCGCGCCGTCATTCGGGCGATCGCGATAATCCGAATACATATCCGGATTGCTCCAGCGCGGATCATTGCCATAGGGATCGGCGGCGCGGCGGGCGGCATCGGGATCTTGGCCGTGCCAGCGGTCGGAATCGAACCAACTCGTGCAGCCGCTCAGCAAGGTGGCCCCAAAAAACAGCAGCGCAATTTTGCTGCCTGCCCCTCCGAAACGCATCCCCATCGAAAGCTCCTTTACCCGGCCGCTTCTTATCGCAAAGAAGATCGGCACAACTTCGTCAAAGCCCCAAATCCGCGGGGCATCCTACACCGCCGTTGCCCCGAAACGATTTTAAATCTTTGAGGCGCCAGGACTTTGAAAATTCATAGCGCTGCCGCGTGCGACCGGCAACTTGACCTTGTGTCGCGGTGTTTGCCAGGATTTATCTATGACCGAGTTGCGCTATGACTGACACCGCTTCTGTCGCCGATAACCTTGCCGCCATCCGCTCGCGGATCGCTGCCGCCTGTAGCGCGGCCATGCGCGATCTCGAAAGCGTGACCCTGGTCGCAGTCTCGAAAACCCATTCCGCTGAAGCTGTCGCGGCGGCCCTCGATGCCGGGCATCGGGTGTTCGGCGAGAACCGGGTCCAGGAGGCACAGGCGAAATACCCCGCACTTAAGGTGCGGCATCCCGATCTGCGGCTTCATCTCATCGGACCGCTGCAGACCAACAAGGTCAAAGAGGCGGTCGCGCTGTTCGACGCGATCGAAACAATCGACCGGCCCAGGCTTGCCGAAGCTCTGGCCAAGGAAATGGCGCGGCAAAGTCGGTCGCTCGACTGTTTTATCGAGGTCAATATCGGCGCCGAGGCGCAAAAAGCCGGAATTGCACCCGATCAGGCCGCCGATTTCATTTCAGAATGCCAAAACCGTTGGAAACTTCGCGTTGAAGGATTGATGTGCATTCCGCCCGAAAACCAGGATCCTGCACCATTTTTCATGAAATTAGCCAATATCGCCCAGAAAAACGGCATCAAACGCCTCAGTATGGGGATGAGTGCCGATTTTGAGGCTGCCATTGCCTGCGGTGCCAGCCATGTAAGGGTCGGAACCGCAATTTTCGGGGCGCGAAAGCCAATTTAAGCCGCTCTAGCCCGTAACGATGACCCGTGAAGTCGGATCGGCGGCGGCAAGAACGGTCAAAAGATCGTCGCGGCTAAGGGCCACGCAGCCCACCGTGGGGGCAAAATCCGGTGACGCCAGGTGGAGGAAGATCGCGCTCCCCTGCCCCGGCACGACCGGGTCGTCGTTGTAACCCAGCACCACGATCAGATCGTAGAGGTGATCCTCCCGCCAGAGATTCTCGGCGCTGGCCGGATAGGGCAACAACACCCGCCGGTTATAGGCGCGATCCGCGGGGGCGTCGCACCAGCCGTCTGCGGGCCCGAGGGCTTCGGTGGGCAGTGCGGTGTGCGGCCGGGCCTGACGATCGGGGCGATAGAGAAGCTGGCGCATGGCAAAAGCGCCGACCGGCGTCGCGCCGTCGCCTTCTCGTTTTTGTGCGCTGATCCCGCTGCGGCCCAGGGCGCAGCGCATCCGCCACGAGCCCCAGGCGGCAACGCCGCTCCTATCGACCAAAAGGTCCATAACGACATTTTGCCCCGGTTGGCCGGACGAAAGCCAATCCGCAATGTCACGCTCTATAATGCGGGCATGAGCGTTGCCGACGGGTTGCCCCCGCCCGTTTCGCTTCCCCCGGATCCGAGCTTCCGCGAAGGCCGCGATCGCGAGGAGAGCACCAAACATCTTCGCCGCGGCGCTATCGCCGCGGCGGCGCTCGCGCATGTCGCGGTGATCATCGCGATGATCGTGCACTGGCCGAATCTCTTTCCGGTAAAGCCGCTCGAACGTCCGCCGATCCCGGTGACTCTGGTTACCCAAGTGCCGCCGCCGCCGCCGCCGCAAGCGAAGCCCGCGCCGCCGCCCCCGCCACCCCCACCGCCATCGCAACAGCAGCAAGAACGCGTCTCGGGCGCCGACACGAAAACTACGGCGCCGCCGCAACCGGTCGATAAAGGCGAAGAGGCCGCGCCGAAACCGACACCACCCCCGCCGGCGGACACGCAGCCCAAAGCCGCCGAGTTGCAGCCGAAGCCCACGCCGCCGCAGGAAGAAAAAACAAAGCAAGAGAAGCCGAAACTCGCCAAGCGTGAGACGACGCCGAAGCCGTCACGCGGCTCGATCAATCGGGCGCCGGGCGAGCGCGAGACGGAAGGCGATCCCTATCTCAACGCCCTTTTTGCGTTGATCCAAGCGCATCGCTTTTATCCGCGGAATGCGGTCGGCTCGCTCGGCCTGCCGCTCGAAGGCACGGCGGTCTATCTGATCAAGATTCGCGCCGATGGCGCGCTGATGGATGTCGCGCTGGAGCGCTCGTCAGGCGCCAATATTCTCGATCAGACCGCGCTGACGATGATCAGGCAGGCCGCACCCTTCCCGGCGCCGCCACAAAGCGAATTCCCGGGGCCGAGCGTCGTGCTTGAAGTCACGATTCACCTTTTCCCAGGAATGGGCTAAAGCAAATACAGCAAGTGAGTTGCTGGGGCGCCCGGCTTGATCAGGCGCCGACGGGGATGGGGTTCCCCCAAAACCGCCCGCGGATCTTCCGATCTCGGCGGGCTGATGACTTCTACGGTGCAGGGCGGCGAGAGCCGCCGAGCGGGCTGATCGTTGTCCGCCATTCATCGAGGAGTTCGATATGTATACCTATCTTTCCATCGCTCTCGGCGGCGCGCTCGGCTCGATGGCCCGTTACGCGACCGGTGTTTATGTCGGGCGCTGGCTCGGCACCGCGTTCCCGTGGGGCACGCTGCTGATCAACATCGTCGGCTCGTTCCTGATTGGCGCTTTCGCCGAGTCCTTTGCGCTGCGCTGGGATGCGGGCCAAACGACCCGCGTCTTTCTCGTCGTCGGCATCTGTGGCGGTTATACGACCTTCTCGACGTTCTCGCTCGATATCGTGACGCTCGTTAATCGCGGCGAGTTCCTCGCTGCGGGCGCCTATATCGTTGCGTCGGTCGCGCTGGGTCTATTGGCGCTTTATGGCGGACTTCACGCGATGCGGCTGATCTTCGCCTGATCCGACGTCGCGAGCGCACGCAGCTCTGCCGCGACATCGTTCACCACCGGCGCCCAGCGACGCGATGCATCCTGGCGGAAAAGCTCCGCCGTCGGATACCACGGGCTATCGCTGCGCTTTTCCAGCCAGCGCCAATCGGGCGAATAGGCGTTGAGGATCCACACCGGCTTGCCGAGCGCACCGGCGAGATGCGCGACAGAGGTGTCGACGGTGATGACGAGATCAAGCGCCATGATAGCGGCTGCCGTGTCGGCGAAATCGCCGAGCAGCGGCGAGAGGATTTCGAGCCGCATGCCCTCAGGTGCATGCTCGGCCTCGCCGACCGCCGCGCCTTTCTGCAGCGCATAGAAAGCGACATTCGGAATGGAGGCGAGCGGCGCGAGCTCGGCCAGCGCCATCGAGCGATGACGGTCGCGTTTATGCTCCGGCCGGCCGGCCCACACCAAACCGACTTTGAGCTCCGGCCCTGCCATGCGGCGGCGCCAGTCTTCGACGGTCTCGGGATCGGCGCTGAGATAAGGCACGTTGTCCGGCACGTTGCGCAGCGTCGTCGCGAAAGCGAGCGGCAAGCTGAGCAGCGGGCACTGCCAGGTGAAATCCGGCAAGCGATCGCCGAAAGCGATCACTTCTTCGACGCCTTCGATATTCGCGAAGACGCGATGCAATTCGACCGGCGCTTCGAAGATCACGCGGCCGCCGCGCGCTGCGACCATCGGGATATAGCGCGCGAAGTGAATCGCATCGCCGAAGCCCTGCTCGGCATGGATAAGGATCGTCTCGCCGTTCAATTCCTCGCCGCGCCATTCCGGCGCGGTGAAGCGCTTCGCGGCCGCGACATTCCAGCGCCAGTGGCGGAAGCCTTGGGCGAGATCGCCTTGGACCAACAGCGCCAACCCGTCATTCCAATGCGCGCGTTCATGCGCCGGATCGATGGCCAGCGCGCGCTCATAGCTTTGATGCGCGGCCGGTGCGTCGCCCTGCTCCAGCAGAACATTGCCGAGATTGATGTGCGCGTCGATCGCATGCGGCTGCAGTGCGATGGCCGCGCGGAAATGCGCGATCGCCGCGTCGAGCTCGTCGCGCTGCGCCAGGACACGTCCGAAATTGTTATGCGCGGCGGCATTGGCGGGCTGCAACGCCAGCACGCGCTGATAGCACGACGCGGCCTCGTTGCTCTCGCCCAGCTCGTTGAGCGCGGCGCCGAGATTGTTGAGCGCGTCGACGTAATTCGGGTCGAGCGCCAGAGCGTGACGATAATGCTCGATCGCTTTCGCGTGCTCGTCGCGCCCGGCCAGCACATTGCCGAGATTGAACCAGGCGCCAGCATAATCGGGCTTCGCCTCGAGCGCGCGCTCCAGCGCGCGCTGCGCCTGGGCGAACTCGCCCTTCTGCAGCAGCGCGATACCGAGATTGTTGAAGGCCGCGGCGAAATCGGGGCGCAGCCCGACCGCGTGGCGATAGCAGGCGATCGCTTCCTCGACCTTGCCGATGGTGCGATACACCGTGCCAAGATTGTTGTGGTAGTTCGGCTCGCTGTCGTTGAGCTCGATGGCGCGCTTGATCGATTGCAGCGCGGCGTCGTGCCGGCCGAGCTGATGCTCGACCAGGCCGAGCAGATGGTGCGAGCCCGGATGCTCGGGCGCGACATCGAGGACGGCGCGATAGAGCGTCTCGGCTTCGACGAGGCGGCCCTCCTGCTGCAGGCGGAAGGCGTTATTGAAACTCTCGACAAGATCGATCATGGCATGGCTCCGACAGGACGACGAGCCATTGGCAAGCGCCGTGCCAGAAAAACCGCGGCCTAAATCAATGATTTAGAGGGAGTGTGGCGGAACCGGCGGCAGGTTTTGCCGGGCCGATTCCGCCGCCAGGGTCGGTTCGGGCACCCTTTTACGAGGGGCGCGCCATCTTGTGGTCGATCGCGCCGAAGATCGATTGGCCCTGCGAATCCATCATCTCGATCCGCACGCGATCGCCCCATTTGAGGAATGGGGTCTTCGCCGCGCCTTCCGAAGTTTCCTCGACCGAGCGCGCCTCGGCGATGGTGGCAAAGCCGCGCTTCAGATCCTGGTTCGACACCGTGCCGCCACCGACGATGGAGCCGGCGGAGAGCGGCTGCGTCATCGCGCAGTAAGAGATCATCGCGTCGAAGCCGTGCACCGCCTCGCCGGCATCGGGATCGCCGAAGAGTTGGCCGTTGATCGAGCAACGGATCGGCAGGTGCAGTCGATTGTCGCGCCAAGCATCGCCGAGCTCGTCGGGCGTCACGCAAACCGGGGTGAAGACCGATGCCGGCTTCGAGCGCGTGAAGCCGAATTGCTTGCCGAGCTCGACCGCCTGCACCGCGCGCAGCGACACGTCGTTGACGAGCATGACAAGCTCGATCTTCGACGCGGCGACCGAGGGCGATGCGCCATAGGGCACGTAATCGGTGATGACGGCGACTTCGCCTTCGAAATCGATGCCCCAATCCTCGCTGCCGAGCGGCACGTCTTGCGTCGGTGCGAGGAAGCCGTCGGAGCGGCCTTGATAAACGGCCGGTTCCTTCAGGAACCATTCCGGCGCCGGCCGGCCGCGCGTCATGCGATAGCGATGCAACTCATACGCCGTGCCGTCGAGCCATTGGAACGAGCGCGGCATTGGCGAGTGGCAACGCGCTTCGTCGAAAGCAATCGCGTTGCTGGCGCTGCCCGCCATCAGCACGCGAAAGCGCTCTTCGAGCTTTGGCTTGTTGCGGCCCCAATCGTCAAAGGCGGCGCGCAGCGACGGCGCGATATCCGTCGCACTGACCATCTTCTTCAAATCGCGCGAGACGACGACGAGCTCGCCATCGGGCTGATTGCTGCGCAGGGTCGCGAGCTTCATCGGACGCTCCTAATCGGTGGATCTAGCCGATCGTCTCGGCGAAGAAATTCTTCATCGCCAGCCAGGAACGCTTGTCGGCCTTTTCGTTATAGGCCGCGGGCATGCCGGTGGTCGGCAGGTTCCAATTGGTGAAGGTGTGCACCGCGCCGCCGTAAGCGACGAGCTGCCAATCGACCTTCGCGTCTTCCATCTCTTTCTCGAAAGCCGCGATTTCCGCCGGCGGCACGACCGGGTCGATCGCGCCGTGGAGGATCAGCACCTTGCCCTTGATGTTCTTTGCGTCGGCCGGGTTCGGCGTCGACAACTGACCGTGGAACGCCACCGTGCCTTTGACGTCGGCGCCGCTGCGCGCCAGCTCCAGCGCCACGATGCCGCCGAAGCAGTAGCCGATCGACACAATCTTGGAAGCATCGACCAACGGGTGGTTTTTGAGACAGTCGAGCGCCGCCTGGGCGCGGCCGCGCGTCAATTGCCGGTCTTCGTAGTAGGGCTTCGAGATCTGCTCGCATTCGGGATAGGACTTGGCGCGGATGCCTTTGCCGAAGATATCGGCGGCGAAAGCGACGTAGCCCATCTCGGCCAGCATCTCGCAGCGCTTTTTGACGTAATCGCCGAGACCGCTCCATTCGTGGGCGACGAGAATGCCCGGCCGCTTGCCGCTCTTGCCCTCATCGAACGCCCAAAAACCTTCGCAGGTCGTGGTCTCGTGCAGATAGTGGTGATCGTGGCTTTTGATCATGCTGTCCTCCCGTTGCCCTCATGGGCGCCTTTCGGCTTGGCCCTCTCCTAGCATTAAGGAAGGGCGCGGGGCAATCGATCCGATCCGTTCCGGATGGTTCGGGCACGCCCTATAATTTCGGCGACAGATCAAAGCCAAAGGGAGGAAGCATGAGCGCGGCGCGGGAAGTTCTGCTCGTCGGAAGTGTACCTTTGGCGCCGGCGGCGATGGTCTTCGAGACCGTGGCCCAGCATCTCGGTCATCTGGTGCCGCGCATTCCCGATGGCGAGCAGATCGGCTGGTCGACCGCCGCCAAGCGCACCTTCGAGCGTCATCCCGATCTTGAAGTCACCGATCGCGTTCCGCTCAACGCAGGCGGGCGCGATCCCGTCGATCTCTTCAGCCTGAAGCCTGGCCGCAGCGCCGCGAATCTCAAGCTCGGTCCCTATGGATATCGGGAGAACGCCGCATCGTCCTATGCCGCCTTCAAGCGGCTGCGCGACCAGGGCGTCGTTCCGGCGAATACACGCTATCAGGTCACGCTGCCGGGCCCGGGCACGTCGGCTTCGAATATCCGGCTTCCCGCTGAGGAACTTCTGCCGCTCGCGCGCGAAGCGCTGGCGAAGGAGTTGCAAGGCATTCTCGCGGCGATCCCCGCGAGCGATCTCAGCGTTCAGATCGATCTGGGCATGGAAGCTGAGCACGAAGAATATCTGCGTTGCCCCGATGCCTGGGATCAGCCGCTCCACAAGTATTTTCATTGGACGCAGGCACAGATGGCCGAGTCGGTGGCGTGGCTCGCGAATCAAATTCCGCCGGCGGTCGGGCTCGGTTTTCATATCTGCTCGATTTGGCATCACGATCCCAGCGCCGGCCAGGATAACAACGTGCTTGTCGATACCGCGAACGCGGTCGCCGGCCGGCTAAAACGCCCGGTCGATTATTTTCATCTTCCGGTCATCCCCGACCATGGGGAATCCGACTACGCCGCGTTTCGCAATCTTGCTGTCCCGCGCGGCACCAAGATCTATCTGGGGCTCGTCAACGTGGCCGATGGGATCGAAGGCGCGAAGCGCCGCATCGGTATGGCCGAGAAAGTGCTCAGCGATTTCGGCGTCGCGAATTACTGCGGCCTCGGTCGTCCACCGACGACTGCGGCGAAAGGCCAAAGCTCGCACAGCCATTCGGCACTGCCGGCGCTGCGCAAGGCGACGCCCGAGACCATTGCCGGAATACTCGATCTTCATCGCGACGTGGCGACGCTCTAAGGCGGCGGAGTCTCATCCATGAAGAAGCTGCTCATCCCCGCCCTTGTCGCTTGCGCAACAACGACACTGCTCGCCGCGGCTCATGCCGATCCGCTCACCATTCGCGCCGGCTGGCAGGGGCCGCCGGAAAAGCTCGTGCCGATGCTGGCACATCGCCACGATCTGGCGCCCCATGAAGGTACGTCCTACACGGTGCAGTCGATGCATTTTGAAGCGTCGTCGGCCGAAATCACGGCGCTTGCCACGAACGATCTCGATCTCGGCACGTTGGGCTATTCCTCTTTCGGCCTCGCGATCGAGAACGGCCATCTCGACGATCTGCGGATTGTCGG
Organism: uncultured Alphaproteobacteria bacterium; assembly: GCA_963740675.1. GTDB lineage: Bacteria > Pseudomonadota > Alphaproteobacteria > ATCC43930 > CGMCC-115725 > CAIKMD01. The sequence continues at coordinate 243,401 of CAVUFS010000009.1, read as the reverse complement.
CGATGTGTACCAGGATGGCGGCACCGATCATTTCTCGACGCGGCTGATGGTGCGGAAGGATTCAGGCATCAACGCGATCGAGGATTTGAAAGGCAAGGTTCTCGCCGCCAATGGACCGGGCAGCGGCGGCGATATGGCGATCCGCCAAATGCTACGCGTGCATCATCTCGAAGAAAAGAAAGACTACACGCTGATCTCGGGGCCGCCGCTCAATCAATTCCCGATGCTTAATGAGCGTAAGGCCGATCTGGTGACGATCTCCGTGCCCCAAGCGTACGATCCGAAAGTCGAGGCAACCGCCAAGACGCTTTTCAGCGTCAAGGACGCGCTGGGCACGACCCAGTGGTCGCTTTATGCGATGCGCAAAGGCTTCATCGACAAGAACCGGGCGCAACTCGATGATTTCTTCGCGGATATGCTGCGCATCACCCACTGGATGCTCGATCCCGCCCATCGCGATGAGATGATCAAGCTCATGTCGGATTTCACGAAACAGCCGCAATCAGCCTACGGCTCCTATCTCTTCACGCAGCAGGATTTCTTTCGCGATCCCGATTGCGTACCCAATCTCGCCGCGTTGCAGGCCAATCTCGAGACGATGAAACAGCTCGGCTTCATGAAGACACAGGTCGATGTCCGCGGCCATGCCGACCTGTCGCTGATCGCCGATGCCAAACAACGGCTTGGGACGGGATCGCCCGCGCCCTAAAGCGTGGCGATCAGCGTGTTGGTCATCCGATTGGCGGTGCGGAAGACGCTCGCTGCGGCTTGATAAGCCGTCTTGGCGAGGATGAGATTGACCATCTGATTGGCGATATCGACGCTCTGCCCGGTATCGACAATCGCGCCGACCCCGACGCCGGGATTCATCGGCACGAACTGCGCCTGCTCTGCCGTGTAGCCGGGCGTCGTCGCATTGGCGACATTGTCCGCCGTCACCGCGAGGCTGATGGTTTGCGCGGCGAGGGCCGAGCCGGCGATGCGAAGAGCATCCGTCATGCAGCTCAGTGAAACACGAAAACGCCGCCGCCGCGCGCATGAATGCAACGATTTTGCTTCAAGCTTTAGGTATTCGCCGCGGCCCGCTTGGTCGCGGCACCACACTTGCATCGTTTTGTCGCGGGATCTTCGCGTTTGAACAAGGAGGCCTTCATGCCGATTTTTCGCCTGCCGCTCTCTGGGAACGTGACGCAAAGCATCAATCCATGGAATTGGGTGTTCAATCCGACGGGCGGCCAGTTCGGCCTCGTCAATATTTCGCTCGGCCAATCCTCAAATCCCGCGGTCGAAGAAGAGGTGCTGAGCGATGTCGCGAGCTACGGCAAGCAACTCGGCCGGATCGAGGACGTGTTGCTGCTGCTGATCGGCCGTGCCGAAAAATCCGGCGATCTTGGCGCCGAGGAGAAGCAAGCCTTTGGCGCGCTCAAGGACATGATGGGCGAGATCGCCGCGGTGAAGGCCAAGCATGGGGCTGCGCCGCCCCCATCGCCGGCCCCGTCGCCCCTACCCAAATCGCGCCGCCGGCGATAGAATGTTCTTCCTTCGTTCCAGGAGAAGCTGTGGCCCGCCGCGCCGGAAGCGCCGATCTGCCTCTGCATAATGGCCGTGTGCCGGTCTGGCTGGCGCAGCGGATGGCGAAGCTCGGCGCGGTGATCGCTCAGGCGATCATCCTCCAGTACGGCCGCGACGAATTCCTGGCGCGCCTTGCCCATCCCTTCTGGTTCCAGTCCTTCGGCGCGGTCATGGGGATGGATTGGCATTCGTCCGGCATCACCACGAGTGTCATCGGCGCGTTGAAGCGCGGCCTTGCGCCGCTGTCGGGTGAGCTCGGGCTTCATGTCTGCGGCGGGCGCGGCGCGCATTCGCGGCAAACGCCGCATGAGCTCGTCGCCATCGGTCAACGCATCGGCTTCGACGGCGACGCGCTCGCCAAATCCAGCCGTCTCGTCGCCAAAGTCGACAGCGCCGCGGTGCAAGACGGCTTCGATCTCTATCTCCACGGCTTCATCGTCGCCGATGACGCGAAATGGGTCGTGGTGCAGCAAGGCATGAACGGCGATACGCGGACCGCGCGCCGCTACCACTGGCAATCGGAAGGCCTCGCCAGTTTCGTTGATGCGCCGCATGCCGCGATCGACGGTGTAAATCAGGGCACGATCGTCAATCTCACCGATCATCGCGCCGCGAACTCACGGGCGCGGCAGCTCGATCTGTTGCGCGATTTCGGTCCCGATCGCGTCGTCGACGAGATTGCGCGCATCGAAGGCAAAGCCGTCGCTATTGCGCCGCCGGAAGCGCCGCTGCTGCCGCACCTCGTCATGCCGGCGCATCATGATGTGCGGCCGGGCGATGTGATCCTGCGCCGCTTGCATGGCGCGCTCGCCGCCGCTTCCGATCGCGGCCCCGAAGATTTCGCTGAGCTGCTGCTGGTGCCGGGCGTCGGCGCGCGCACGGTGCGCTCGCTGGCGATGGTGGCGGAGGTGGTGCATGGCGCGCCGTGCCGCTTCGCCGATCCGGCGCGTTTCTCGCTGGCGCATGGCGGCAAGGACCGCCATCCCTATCCGGTGCCGACGAAAGCCTATGACCAGACCATCGCCGTGCTGAAAGCCGCGGTTCAACAGGCCAAGCTCGGCAATGACGAACGCCTCGCCGCGCTGCAACGCCTCGATATGCAAGCGCGCCAGCTCGAGCGCGTCGCGACCGGCCCGTCGCTGCCGGCGCATATCGCCGAAGAGTTTGAGCGCTCGCACGAATACGGCGGCCGGAGCGTCTTCGGCTGGGAGCCGGAGCCTAAGTGCGCGGTCAGGCCAGTGGCCAAACCGGGGTAGCCGCGACGTTTCGGCTATCGGCTCTAGAGCGTCGATACAGCAGATTAAGTTTTTGGCGAGCTCATCGGCAATCGGTGTTTCAGGTGCTTGCGCCTCTCCAGTTGTCGTTGGTACCCGATTGGACGACGTTGACCTGTTAAACTGTTTAAACGGTCGTGCCTTGGGCTTTTGTGCTTTGGGCTCGCGCAGCGTCGTGACGCCGCGCGCCTTTTGCGACTGAAGATTTTTTGCTTTTGAAGCTTCGGCTGGCGGCAACATCAATTCCACCGATCGCGGCATCGCGACGCCAGGATCGGCAGCCGGGATTGGCGATCGCACGATATACGCGACGAGCAACAAGGCGGCCATGCCAACCAAGCCGCGGCCTTTGAGGAAGCCGAAGCCTACCGAAAGCTCACAATTGTTGAGGGTCGTAATAAACGAGCGCATAAGAAACCCCAGCGCCACCAGCCGGCTTGGCTGAAATGGCGTGAAGTTTCTCTGCGCGGGGTCCCGTCTCGCTGAGAAACGGTTAGAGTGGGAATGACTTTCCCCAAAGAACCGGGATTGGCGCTAGGACCCGCTGACCGGCTTGGTCAGCATGCGTATGCCCGGGGTCGCCGAGATGGCAACCGCTTCCAACAACTGGTAAGTCGGTTGGCGAGATTCAAGAGTGGCAGCCGAGGAAAGCGCCACAACGGTCAAGCGTGCGACGTGCCGAAGGGCGAATCGGACCGAGTCGCCAAGCGACTCGTCACACCACGGCGTCTGCGCCGACACTGGCATCCGGCTATACCGGTCACGCGAGCGCGCCGAACTCTATAACCTTCGCGAAGGTCGCCGGCGCTCTGCTAATTGCCCGCGCCCGAGCCTTTCAGAAGCGGGATCCAGCGCGCGATCTCGGATTTGAGATAGGCATCGGCGCCCGCCGGGGTGGTCAGATCGCCGGTCGCCTGCTCCTGTCCCAATGTCGCGTTGATTCTCTGGAAGTCGGGATCCTTGAGCGCGCCTTTGAACGCTGCCGCGATGCGGTCGAGCACCGGCTTCGGCGTCTTCGATGGGACGTACAGCGCGCTCCACACCTCGTAATCAATGCTGGTAAGGCCCTGCTCGACCAAGGTCGGCACGTCGGGCACGAAGTGCGATCGCTCGTGACCGGTAACGCCGTAGGTTTTGACGACGGCGGCCTTCACTTGGGGCGCGGCGGTGGCCACGGAATTGCACATGATATCGACATGACCGGGGATCAGATCGGTCATCGCCGGGCCGGTGCCTTTGTAGGAGACCAGCGTCAGCTTGGTGTCGGTCGCCTTCATGATGAGGCGTGCACAGAGATCCGACGGACCGCCGGGCCCCGTGGTCGCCATCAGCACCTTCTCGCCGTTGCTCTTAAGATAGGTAACGAGATCCGGCACGGTCTTCGGGGGCAAGTCGTTGCGCGCCAGCAGCATGGTTGCCGAGAAGATGGCAACGCCGACGGATGAGAAATCCTTCACCGCGTCATAGTTGAGATCGTTGTAGAACGCGGGGCTGATGGCGATCGAAAAGTTGGTGAACATCATCGTATAGCCGTCGGCATTGGCATGTGCCGCCTTCGTCGCGCCGATATTGCCGCCGGCACCGCCGTCGTTCTCGACGATGATCGTTTGATGAAGCTGCTTGCTCAGGGCATCGGCCAGTGCGCGACCGCTGACGTCCGATGGTCCGCCGGCGGCGAAAGGCACGATCATGGTGATGGTGTGCGACGGATAGTCATTCGCCGCCCGTGCGTTCGTTGCGACAAGAGCGGCGAGTGCGATGAGAGAAGTGAAAAGTTTCATCGTCGTCTCTCCTACTTAATTCGCCGCAATGTGCTCGCCGGCGAGCAAGCCGAGGATGAACGCCTTGGAGAGGCCGCCGACATAGCCGGCGCGCGGCCCGCCTTCGAGCCCGGCGACGGGCGTGCCGACGGCGTAAAGCCCGGGGAACGGCGCGCCGCTCGCGGCCTGAGCTTGCGCATGCGCATCGATCACGACGCCGCCCATCGTGCCGGTGATGCCGGCGCAAAGCGGCACGGCGCGAAACGGTGACTGGGCGATCGCCATCGGCTTGTGGCGCCGCATGCTGCGCGGGATCTCGAGCTTGGGATAATCGCCGCTCGCGACAGCGTCGTTATGCGCTTTGACGGTCGCTGTCAGCGCGTCGGCCGGTACGCCGATCTTCCCGGCAAGGCCAGCGATATCGGGGGCGGCGATATCGGGACCGCCGGCATTGGCCATGGACGGATTGGCCGGGACGGTCGCGGTGATCTTCGGCTCGGCCTGCCAGATCGCCTCATCGACGATCAGGAAAGAGCTGAGCGGATCGGCGAGTTGCGCGATCGCATTCGCCATCACCACACCGCCGAGACCTTCATCGACGAAGCGCTTCCCGTCGGGGCCGATCAAAATGCCGATCTCGGCAGCGGCATCGAGATGCGGATAAGGCCAGAGCTGCGCATTGCTCATCGCGTTCTTGTGGTGGATATGGCCGTAGAACTTGCCGAGCCCACCGACCTTCGCACCGGCCGCTTCAGCCATGCGAATGCCGTCGCCCTTGGCGCCAGGCGCCGCGCGGCACAGCACGCGATCGGCGCGCGGCGTGATGTATTTCGCGACCATCTCCGGATTGGCGGGAAAGCCGCCATCGGCAATGACGACGGCTTTGGCATCGACGCGCGTGCGCTGCCCGTTTTGTACCGCTTCGACGCCAACGCAGGCGCCGCCCTCGATGATCAGCTTTTCGACCTTGGTGCCGCCAACCACCGCGCCGCCGCGCTCAATCAATTGCTTTTCCAGCGCGCGCAACAACACATCGGCGCCGCGGCCCTCCCAATCGAGACCGGCTTGCAGACGTCGCGGCGGGGCAAGCACCTGCTGTCCCGGCTGATCTTTCTGCAAGCCGCGCTGGATGAAGCGCGCGCCTTGCGCGCCGAGCCATTCGATGGCGCGTTTGCCATTCGTCGCGATCGCGCGGGCAAGAGCGGGATCGGCGGTGTTGCCGCTACCGTCGATGATCGCCTGGTAGAGCTCTTCGGGATCGCCGAGGATTGCGCGACCCATGACATTGATGACGCCGGTCGACCAGCGCGAGCTGCAGACATAACGCTCCTCGGTGCCTTGATCGAGCACGGCGGCTTTCTTGCCGAGCTGTGCTGCGCGGCATGCGGTGACCAGACCCGAGAGACCGCCGCCGATCGTCACGACATCATAAGCCACGTCACTTCCTCCCTTGCTGCTGGTTCTCTTTCTCCCTTAGCACCGCATTGGTTGAGAGCAAGCCGCGCGCGCTACGCGCCGTGCCCACGGCAGAAGTGCAGATGAGCGAACCCTGATTCCCATCATCAAGCTGCGCCAATCGGCTATGCATCGGCATTGGCGACAGCCGCTACGTCGCCCATCTTCCAGTGGCGGCGCTCCCAATAGCGGCGCCATTGCAACCGCATCGAAGCCCGCACAAAATCGCCGCTAGTCAGCGGTTTGCGGGAGAGGTCGATGCAACAAGTGGCGAATCCGATCTACGGCGCCAATCGCTTCAAGCTCGGTCTCTTCAATGCGAATTGCGATGGCGGCTTCGCCGTCAGCACGGCGCCGGAGCGTTGGGCGGCGGATTGGGACGATGTCGTTGCCGTATCGAAGCTCGCGGACGAAGCCGGTCTCGATTTCATCCTGCCGGTCGCGAAATGGCGTGGCCTCGGCGGCGAGGCGGATAATCTCGGCCGTTCTTATGAAACGCTGACGCATAGCGCCGCGATCGGCGCGATGACCAAGCGCATCGGGCTCTTTGCGACGGTGCATGTCTCCGTCGTCACGCCGGCCTTTGCCGCGAAGGCGATCGCGACCATCGATCACGTTACGCATGGCCGCGCCGGACTCAACATCGTCTGCGGCTGGAACCAGGACGAATTCGACGTCCATGGCGTCACCATCGACAGCGAGCATCGCTACGACCAGGGCCTCGAATGGTTCAAAGTCTATGCGAAGCTTTTGGAAGGCGGCCCGGCCTTCGACTGGGACGGGACCTATTATCGTCATCTGCGCGGCCTCACGACCTCGCCGCTGACGGTGCAGCGGCCGCGCCCGCCGATCATGTCGGCCGGCTTCTCCTATCGCGGCCGCGATTTCGCGGCGCAGGCGGCCGATTTGCTGTTCACCACCGTCTCATCGCTCGATCGCGCTCCGGCCATCGTGCAGAGCGTGCATGAATATGCGGCGCGCTATGGCCGCAAGATCGATGTCTACACCTCGGCGCAGATCGTGTGCCGCAAAACGCGGCAAGAAGCCGAAGATTTTTATCGCTACTTCGCCAAGGACAAGGCGGATTTCGCCTCGCTCGATCACATGCGGAAACAGAAGCAGGCGACCGCCGGCAGCGACATGCCGATGTCCGAGCGCGTGGAATACAACCCGAACATGCATGCGCGGGCCGGAGGGCCGATTTATCCGGGCACCTTCCCTGGCGCCTACACTTTCGTTGGCACGCCAGACAATATCGTCGGCGAAATGGCGCGGATGAGCGAGGCCGGGCTCAGCGGCGCCTCGGTCGCCTTCCTCAATTATCGCGACGAGATGCCGTTTTTCCTGGATGAGGTGCTGCCGCGGCTTGAACGCGCCGGGTTGCGCGGCGGCTGACAACCAGCGGCGGGCCCGGGAAGGGCCGCCTGACCACAGGTTTTGGGGAGAAAATCTGGAGCGGGCGAAGGGATTCGAACCCTCGACCCCAACCTTGGCAAGGTTGTGCTCTACCCCTGAGCTACGCCCGCATCCAAGGGGGCGGATATTAGGGGGCTAAGCGTTGGTTTTCAATTACCGGCGCGGCTCTTTAATGCTGTTCGCGGTCCCGGCTGCCACGCCAACCCTGCCCGTACGAACAGGTAAGATTCGTTAACCCGATGCCCTTGCCTAAACCTCCCCGTGCCGCCATTTTTAGGAAGTCTCCAAGGAAAACAAGCACAGCACATGGAAGCGATCATCGGCGGCGCGGCTCCTGGGGCCGATCCTAACCTCATTAAGAACAGCACGACCGAGACCTTCATGGCCGACGTGATCGACGCGTCGCATGACGTCGCGGTCATCGTCGATTTCTGGGCCGAATGGTGCGGACCCTGCAAAACGCTCGGTCCGGCGCTGGAAAAGGCCGTGCGCGAGGCCAAAGGCGCCGTGCGCATGGTCAAGATCGATGTCGACAAGAATAAAGAGCTGGCGGCGCAGATGCGCATCCAGTCGATCCCGACGGTCTATGCCTTCCGCGACGGCCGCCCGGTCGATGCTTTCCAGGGCGCCATTCCTGAAAGCCAGATCAAGCAATTCGTCGCCAAGCTCGCGGCGACCGCGGGACCCGGCGCCAATCCCATCGCGGAAGCCGTGGCCCTCGCCAAGGAGGCACTCGCCGAGGGCGACGAGCCGCGTGCGGCCGATATCTTCGCGCAGATCGTCGAGCACGATCCCGGCAATGTCGATGCGATGGCGGGCCTCGCCAAGATCGCGCTCAATCAGAAAGACCTGAAACAGGCTGCCGACATCCTCGCCAAGATCCCGGCCGAGCATGCGAACCATGCCGACGTCGTCGCCGCTCGCACCGGCCTCGAGCTGGCGAAGGAGGGCGAGAAGGCTGCTGGCGCGACGGGCGAGCTGCAGGCGCGGCTCGAGAAAGACCCGAAGGACCATCAAGCGCGGCTCGATCTTGCCTCGGCGCTCTTTGCCTCGGGCGATCGCGAGCAAGCGATCGATCAGCTTCTCGATCTCGTGCGCCGCGATCGCGAATGGAACGAGCAGGCGGCGCGCAAGCAGCTCGTAAAATTCTTCGAGGCGATCGGGCTCACCGATCCGCTGACCGTACAGGCGCGCAAGCGTCTGTCCTCAATTCTATTTTCGTGAGGGGCCTCTTCTCATGAGTTTCGAGCCGCGCTTCGACGAGCTGCCGCGGCTTCTGCCGATCTTTCCGCTGACCGGCGTGCTGTTGTTGCCGCGCGGCCGTCTGCCGCTCAACATTTTCGAGCCGCGCTATCTCGCGATGACGCTCTATGCGCTGGCGCATGACCGCATGATCGGCATGATCCAGCCACAGGAAGGCGCGGGCGATGCCGGCGATCCGGCGGTTTATAAGACCGGTTGCGCGGGGCGCATCGTCGAATTCGGCGAGACGCAGGACGGCCGTTTTCTCGTCACGCTGAAAGGCGTTGCGCGTTTCGATCTCGCCGAAGAGCCGCCGCGCAACAATCTCTTCCGTTTGGTAACGCCCGATTGGCAGCGCTGGCGCGGCGATCTTCTCGAAGATGACAAGGATGTCGATCGCGATCGCATGGTCGCGGCGCTGAAGCCGTTCTTCGATCGCCACGGCATCAACGCCGATTCCGAAATCCTCGTCTCGGCGCCGATCGAGCATCTCGTCAATTCGCTGGCGATGGCCTGTCCCTTCACGCCGCGCGAGCGCCAAGCGCTGCTCGAAGCGGTGACGACACGCGATCGCGCTGGCATCCTCACCGCGCTGGTCGAAATGTCGGTCGCCTCGAGCGTCACGCCGACCGGCGTCGCACGGAATTAAGGAGCAAGCAAATGGCCGATCCGGCGGGCGAAATCGACCGCAAGCTGTTGGAGATTTTGGTCTGCCCTCTGACCAAAGGTCCGCTCACCTATGATCGCGCGCGGCAAGAGCTCTTGAGCGCGCAAGCCGGACTCGCCTATCCGATTCGCGACGGCATTCCGATCATGCTGGTCGATGAGGCGCGCAGCCTCGACGATGAGGAAAAGGCGTCGCTCGCCGGCAAGCCGTGACGGCCCTTTCGATATGACCGATAGGGGAGGCACAGCGCGCTGGCCGACCGAGCTGCGGCTGAAGCGCGCCGAGAGACGTCTCGACATCACCTTCGACGACGGCACCGGGTTCACGCTACCCGCGGAATATCTGCGCGTCGAAAGCCCCTCGGCCGAGGTGCAGGGCCATGGGCCGGACCAAAAGCGGACGGTCGGCGGTAAATCGGGTGTCGGGATCGCCCGGATCGAGCCGGTGGGCCATTACGCTGTGCGGCTCATCTTCGACGATGGGCACGATACCGGCATCTATTCCTGGACCTATCTCCATCAACTCGGTCGCGAGCATGACAGCCGCTGGGCGCGCTATCTCGAAGATCTCGCGAAAGCTGGGCTCACCCGTTAGCTCGTTTCTCGTCATTGCGAGCGAAGCGAAGCAATCCAGTCGTTGGACCAGACTGGATTGCTTCGTCGCTATCGCTCCTCGCAATGACGGCCGTCCCTGGGTCAGCGTATTTACGTCCGCGATCAAATTGCTCTAGCCTCCTCCGAAACGGGAGGAGCGATGCTCGAGACATCGACCGCGGGCAGTTTGCCGAAGCCGTTCTGGCTGGCGAAGCCGAAAATGCTGTGGGCGCCCTGGGCGCAAACCGGCGAAGCGCTCGCAGAAGCGAAGCGCGACGCGACCCTGCTCTGTCTCAAGGAACAAGAAGACGCCGGCATCGATATCGTCACCGAGGGCGAGCAGTCGCGGCAGCATTTCGTGCACGGCTTCCTCGAGCAGATCGACGGCATCGATTTCGGCAGGCGCGTGAAGATGGGCATCCGTGCCGACCGCTATGAGGCGGAATGCCCGACCGTCACCGGGCCGTTGTCGCGCCGCGCGAGCGTTCATCGCAGCGAAGCGACGCTCGCCCGCGCGCATACAAAGCGCAAGCTGAAATTCACCCTGCCCGGGCCGATGACGATCATCGATACGATCGCCAATGAGCACTATCCGGATCGCGTCGCGATGGCGATGCGTTTCGCCGAGCTGTTGAACGAGGAAGCGCGCGAGCTCGATGCCATCGGCGTCGACATGATTCAATTCGACGAGCCGGCCTTCAATGTCTATGGCGATGCGGTGAAGGAATGGGGCGTCAAAGCCCTGGAGCGCGCGGCGCAGGGCCTCAAATGCCGTACCGCTGTTCACATCTGCTACGGCTATGGCATCAAGGCGAATATCGATTGGAAGAACTCGCTCGGCAGCGAGTGGCGCCAATATGAAGAGGTCTTCCCCACGCTTGCCAAAAGTAAGATCGATCAGGTATCGCTCGAATGCATCAATTCGCGTGTGCCGCTGGAGCTTTTGACACTGCTCGGCGACAAGCAGGTCGCGCTCGGCGCGATCGATGTCGCGACCGATCGTATCGAGACGCCGCAGGAAGTCGCCGCCACGTTGCGCCGCGCGTTCGCTTACGTACCGCTCGAGCGCATGGAAGCCTCGACCAATTGCGGCATGGCGCCGCTCGATCACAACGTCGCTGTCGGCAAGCTCGCCGCGCTCGCCGCCGGCGCCGCGCTCATCAACAAGGAGAATGCATGACTCTCCCGCCCGCCACTCGCACCCAGCCCGGCAGCGACATCAATCATTCGCTTGGCACCAACGGCCTTATCGTCGTCTGCAAGCGCGACGGCTTTGTCGAATTCCACGACGCCCAGAATTTCGCACTGCAGGAAGAGATCAAGCTGCCCGACTTCCCGCATGAGGTCGTGCTTTCGCCCAATCGCAAGAAGGCCTACGTCTCGATCTACGGCAACGGGCAGGTCGGCACGAATACCGAGCCAGGCACGCGCATCGCCGTCCTCGATATTCCGGGGAAGAAGCTCGAAGGCTTCATCGAGGTCGCCCCCTTCCTCGCGCCGCATGCGATGATGTTCGACAAGGCCGGGCTCCTGTGGGCGACGGCGGAATTGAGCCACGCGCTTGTCTATATCGATCCCGCGCGCGGCGAGGTTCTGGGCCATGTCGAGACCGGCACCAACCGCTCGCATTTCATGGCGGCGAATGCCGACGGCTCGAAGATCTACGTGCCGCATCGCCAGCTTTCCTTCATGTCGGTGATCGATACCGCAACGAAGCAGGTGACGAAGCGGATTCCCGATTTCCGCTACGAATGCCAGGGCGTCTGCACCGCGCCCGACGGCAACCGCGTCTATCAGGCGTCATCGGCGCGGCCCGAAATCAGCATCATCGATCCGGTCAGCGATACAGTCGCCGGCAAGTTCAAGATCGATGGGCTGGGCGATGACTTTCCGCCGCAGCTCAATCGGCTGCGCGTCAGCCCCGACAATCGCTATCTCGTCGTCTCCTTCAATCAATCGCGCGTCGCGGCGGTGGTCGACACCGAAGATCCGGCGCGCCAGCATCTCTTCAAGCTCGAGAAAGGCCCGATGGGCATCGCCTTCGGCGCCGATATGAAACACGCCTTCGTCACCAACCACGACGAAGGCACGATCTCGGCGATCGATCTCGGGGCGATGAAGCTCGATCGGGCATGCAAAACCCATATCGGGCCGGAGACGATGGCGTTTTATTGAAGGCCCTCGGGCCTATCCTCCTCGTCACTCCCGCGAAAGCGGGAGTCCATGGACCCACACGGGATGCCCGCTTTCGCGGCATGACGATAACGGAGCGCGAGTCCGCTACAGCCGTTCGCCTTTCACCAGCCGCGGCAAATCGCCGGTCACGCCCATGGCGTGGCGCATGAAGAAGCGCTTGAGGCCGGGCGCGTTATTGACCGCGGCGAGGCCGAGATCGCGCGCGAGCTTCAGCGGCGGGAAATCATTGGCAAAGAGCCGGTTGAGTCCGTCGGTCACCGTCGTCAGCGTCAAACTGTCGAAACGGCGCCAGCGTTCGTAGCGGCGCAGCAAGTCGCTGCTGCCGAGATCGAGGCCGAGGCGATGCGCATCGACCAAGAGTTCGGCCAGCGCCGCGATATCGCGCACGCCGAGATTCCAGCCCTGCCCGGCAATCGGATGAATGACATGCGCGGCATCGCCGATCAGCGCGAGGCGCGACGCGGCATAGCGCTCGGCCTGGATCAGCGACAGCGGATAGGACCAGCGCCCAGGCTCGGGCTCGACCCTGCCGAGGAAATCACCAAAACGGTTTGCGAGCTGGCGCGCGAAATCCCTGTCATCGAGCGCGAGCAGGAGCGGTGCGTCATGCTCCTCTTCGGTCCACACAATCGAAGAGCGATTGCCCTGCATAGGAAGAATCGCAAAAGGCCCCGCGGCGCGGAAATGCTCGACCGCGACGCCGCTATGCGGCTTCTCATGCCGCACGACGCAGACGATCGCGATCTGGCGATAGGATTTGCGCCAGGTCTTGATGCCGGCGGCTTCGCGCATCGGCGAGTGGCGGCCATCGGCGCCGACCACCAGCGACGCGGCGATGCGGCCGCCATCGCTCAGCGTGAGCCGGGCCTGTGCCGCGTCGAACTCGACCTGCTCGACCGCGCTCGGCGCATAGAGCGTGAGGCTCGGCAGCGCCTCGGCGCGGGCTTGCAGCGCGCCGCGCAACAACCGGTTCTCGACGATATAGCCGAGCGCCTCGGCCTCGATCTCGGCGCGGTCGTAATGAAGGAAGAGCGGTGAATCGCCATCGGCGACGCGGATCTCGCGGATCGGCTCGGCATGGGGCGCCAGCGCGTCCCAGACGCCGATGCCTTTCAGCACTTGCTGCGAGCCGTAGGCGATCGCGGTGGTGCGGCCGTCATAGGCGGCGTCGCGGAATTTCGCCGGGTCTTCGCGATCGATAACGGCGGTATCGATTCCGGCGGCCGCGCAGGCAATGGCCAGCGACAGGCCCGAGAGTCCGCCGCCAACGACGGCGATGTCGGTGTGAATGTGCTTGGGACTAGGGAGGGGATTCTTGGAGGGATTATTGCGGCGGCGTTTCGGCATGGCCGGAGAGTGAAACGCGCCGCCGCTGAAAACAAGCCGGCGATCGTGTCGCCGGCTCGGTCGAGGGGTGATGAGCGCTCCTGCGCGGTTAGCGTTGGGCGGTCTGGGTCACGCCGGGGCGGCTGTGCTGCCACCAGCCGATCTCGTTGATCGAGTAATAGGGACGGTACGAGGCCTCGGCATTCGTCGTGACCACGCTGGTCCGCATGTTATCGAGCATCAATGCCTCGCCATCGACATTGACCACCAGCACGGCGTGATCCTCGCCGCGCGCGGTGGCGCGCAGCACGACGATGCGCATCTGGTCGGCCGGGACCCCGGCCTGGCGCAGCGCCATGTATTTGGCGATCGCATAGTCCTGGCACTGGCCGCCATAAGCGAGGAATTCGAGCGGCGCTTCCCAATACATCGGGCGACCCCAATTCCGCGTCGACAGCACGTAAGGCACGCTGTTCAGGACGGCATTCGCGCGGATGACCTTGTCGCGAAGCGACAACGGCGATAGCTGGGCGACAAGGCGCGACCATTCGTTTATCGCGCATTCCGGCCGCCGGTCGTTGCAGGCGACAGGCGCCGCCGCGAATTCAGCATTCGCGCGGCCGACCATGTCGGTCCATTGCTTGAAGGGCGATGTATCGCCGTGGAAATTCTCTTGCGTGTTGAAGAGCGCCGGCATGGGCGCGAAACCGAAATCAGATGTCGCCGGCGGCAGCGCGGCGAAGGCGGGCATGACCGAAACGAACAACAAGACGACGGCATTGGAACAAAGGCGCGACCAGCGCATGACTTTTCCCCTCTGCTTGCGTTGCGTGGCGCCGCCCTTCGTGGGATTCGTCGCCGCACGTCGTTCGTGCGAGGGGATTCAGGCCTAATGCAGCACGGAAATCATCATTTCCTATTACTTATCAAATACTTAGTGGCCACCTCTTAATTCAATTAAGCGGCCACGAGGTTTCGTCATCATTCAGGTGGATGAACTCGTGACCTTCGCCCGGGATGCTTGCGGGCGTGAAAAAACCCGCGTTGGAGCGAAACGCGGGGGCGAAAACTGTCATATGCAAACTGTGCGGAGGGAGAACGCGCTAGTCGAATTCCATCTTGATGCGTTGTCCGACCCGCTGACCGTAAGGATGCGCGTCGAACAAGGCCCGGACGCGCGGCGCCGGCGCGCGCCAGCCCCGCGCGCGCAGCCGGTCATAAACCGCGCGCGCCTCCGCCGGCAGATGATCGGCGCAAATGCGGATGGGGGTGCCGGTTTCGCCATCGGCGGCGACGATGACCGCCGGCGCGCCGCAGATCGCGCACGGGAAAGTCTCCACCGCTCTGCGGTCGCGCGGGGGCACTGGGATCGGGCCGATCGACTTCGAGGTTGGCGCCATGGGGACTCAACACCAGCCTATAGCGGGGGATGCGTCGCCTGGCGAAATGTCACGCCTGAAGCTTGACCAAGCCTAACTGATTAGAAATTGAGCATAACACTTGATCCTGCCCAATTCCGCGCCAGTGTGATGCTGCAATGCACACAAAATGTCATGAATCCGGCTGATTCCCCGGGCAGGGGCAACTGGCACGAATCTTGTGATTGGAGACCGGGGGTCCGTGGGGGCCCGGCAGGTTTTCTTCAAACGGGAGGTCCGTGGGTCATGAGATTCCGTAGGTTTTGGTCGATTGCAGCGCTGATCGTGCCGCTGCTATTCGCCGGTGCCGCTATCGGCACCAGCGCGGCTTATGCGCAGGATGCAGCACCTGCCGCTGCCGCGCCCGCCGATCAATCAGCCGCTCCGGCTGCGGCGTCGCCGCCGTCTTGCGATGCGAAGACCACCGAAGCGTGCTCGCCGAATTCCGGCGACACGGCTTGGATGCTTACCTCGGTGGCATTGGTGTTGATGATGACGGTGCCGGGTCTCGGCCTCTTCTATGGCGGCATGGTCCGCAAGAAGAACGTCGGCGACACGGTGATGACGAGTTTCGCCATCACTTGCTTGGTCACCGTCATTTATACGGTGTGCACCTACAGCATGTCGTTCACGCCGGGCACACCTTTCGTCGGCGGGCTCAGTCGCGCCTTCCTGCAGGGCATCCTGAGCGATATTGGCAAGGGCGTCGGCAATCCCAATCCGCTGGCGGCGACGATCCCCGAGACCGTCTATTCGATGTTCCAGCTCACCTTCGCGATCATCACGCCCGCCCTCATCGCCGGCTCCTTCGCCGAACGCATGAAGTTCTCGGCGATGCTGTGGTTCATCGGCTTGTGGTCGATCTGCGTCTATGCGCCGGTCGCTCACTGGGTGTGGGGTCCGGGCGGTCTGCTCAATGCCGCGAACGATGACGCCTGGGTCAAAGTGCTCGACTTCGCCGGCGGCACCGTCGTGCACGTCAATTCCGGTGTTGCCGGTCTGATGTGCGCGTTGATGCTCGGCAAGCGTAAGGACACCGGTCCGGCGCATAACGTCGTGCTCACCTTCATCGGCGCTGGCCTGCTCTGGGTTGGCTGGTTCGGCTTCAACGCGGGTTCGGCGGTGACCGCCGGTCTGCAGGCCGGCATGGCGATGACGGTAACGCAGATTGCCACCGGCATGGCTGGCCTCACCTGGATGTTCGTCGAGTGGATTCACCGCCGCAAGCCGACCGTCATCGGCGTCTGCTCGGGTGCGGTCGCCGGCCTCGTCGCGATCACCCCGGCCTCGGGCTTCGTCGGCCCGGCGGGTGCGCTCGCGATCGGCCTCGCTGCCGGCGTCGTCTGTTACTGCGGCGCGGTCTTCGTCAAACACATGTTCGGTTACGACGATGCACTCGACGCGTTCGGCGTGCATGCGATCGGCGGCGCCACGGGCGCGATCCTGACCGGCGTGTTCGCGATCAGCGAATACGGCGGCACCTCGGGCCTGATCGAGGGCAATGCCGGACAGGTGTTGAACCAGATCGAGGGCGTGCTGATCGTCATCGTCTACGACGTGATCGTGTCGCTGATCCTCTTGAAGATCATCGATGTCGTGGTCGGCCTGCGGGTCGATGCCGAGATCGAGCAAGACGGTCTCGACCTCGCTCTCCACGGCGAGACGGTTCAGTAAGTACGTTTGTTGTGGTGTAACGCATAGTACGCATACCGATCGTTTCTCCAGAAGCCTTGGGGGTGCCTTAACGGGCACCCCCATTTTTCTTTGTTCTCAAAAATGGTTGGGTTCCCAAAATAGTTGGGGCAAAAAAGCGGCGAGCACGCCGCAGCCATCGTCATAAAATTGGCGTGCTCGATTGTTAGGTTTTGCGTCGAACTGCGCGAGTCTCCTGCATGACCCCATTGATGATGCTCGGCCTGACGTTCTTCGCCGGCTTCGCCGGGGGCTATAGTCTCCGGGCCCAGATTTCCCTTCGCCGCCGTCGCCGTTACGGCCGCGCCTAACGTCCATCGCGATTTCGCGCTAAGCTCGGCGGCATGGCCGAGCTATCCACGCGCGCGGAAAAAATCCGCACTGTCATTCGCGTCTCCAGCGGCAATTTCCTGGAGATGTATGACTTCTTCCTCTTCGGTTACTACGCGAAGATCATCGGCGACACCTTCTTCCCGAAGGGCAACGAATTCCTCTCGCTGATGTTGGCGCTGATCACCTTCGGCGTCGGCTTCCTGATGCGGCCCTTGGGCGCGATCGTGCTTGGCGCCTATATCGACCAGCACGGCCGCCGCGCCGGATTGCTGCTGACGCTGACTTTGATGGCGGTCGGTGTCGCGCTGATCGCTTTCGTACCGGGTTACGCGACCATCGGTATTCTGGCACCGATCCTCGTCGTGATCGGGCGGCTGGTGCAGGGCTTCTCCGCCGGCGTCGAGCTCGGCGGTGTTTCGGTCTATCTCAGCGAGATGGCAACGCCCGGCAACAAAGGCTTTTACGTGAGCTGGCAATCGGGCAGCCAGCAAGTCGCAGTGATGGTGGTGGCGCTGCTGGGTGTCGGGCTGAGCTTCACCCTGTCGCCGCAAGATATCGGCGCGTGGGGTTGGCGCATCCCGTTCTTCCTCGGCTGCTTCATCGTGCCGATGATCTTCCTCTTGCGCCGCAACCTGACCGAGACCGCGGCTTTCGCGAACCGCCGCCATCACGCGACCGCGCAGGAGATTTTCCGCGGCGTCGCGGCGCATTGGCCGCTGGTGCTGGCCGGCATGATGATGACGACGATGACCACCGTGTGTTTCTACTTCATCACCGCCTACACCCCGACCTTCGGTACGCAGCAGCTACACCTGTCATCGACCGCCAGCCTTGTGGTCACGCTCTGCGTCGGCGCTTCCAATCTCATCTGGCTGCCGGTGATGGGCGCAGTCTCCGACCGCATCGGCCGCCGGCCGCTGCTGATTCTCTTCACGCTGCTGACGCTGGCGACCGCTTATCCCGCGCTCGAATGGCTGATCGATGCGCCGTCTTTCGCGCGGCTGCTCGGTGTCGAGCTGTGGCTGTCTTTTCTCTATGGCAGCTACAACGGCGCGATGGTCGTGTTCCTGACCGAGATCATGCCGGAGTCGATCCGCACCTCGGGCTTTGCGCTCGCCTACAGTCTCGCGACGGCAACGTTCGGCGGTTTCACGCCGGCGGTGAGCGAATATCTCATCCATGTCAGCGACAATCGCGCGATGCCGGGCGCATGGCTCAGCGCGGCGGCGCTCTGCGGCCTCATCGCGGCGCTGGCGCTGAAACGCGCGAGCGTGCCGGCGCCAGTGACGGCCTAGCGGTTAGCCTGCCGCGCGCCAGTCGCGCACGAAGTTGCTGAGCTTTCCCGCCTCGAGATCGGACACGGCCCAGAAATCCATGCCGTTCTCGCTCCAATGCACGGTGTTGTAGCCATTGCGCGACGCCGTGCTCGGCATCGGCTCGCCTGTTCCCGGCCACACATAAAGATTGATCACATGCTTGTCGCTGCCATAGACCAGCGCCGCGACGGGCCGGTTATTCAGATAATCGAGTCGGCCGCCGAGCAGCGGGAATTGCTTCGCCGCCAGATCTTTGACCGGCGGCGCGAAATCGATCCGGCCGTCGAACCATGGCTTCACCGTGTGCTGATCGGTCGAGATCACATCTTCCAGATGCCCGGGCTGCAGCGCGCGCACATGGCTCGCGACGACATCGTCGAGCAGGCTTTGCTGGGCTGGGACGATAACGAACAGTGCAATGCCCGCGGCAAGCGCGGCGCCGACGCCAAAGCTCGCACTATCGCGCCACCACGACCGCGCGGGCCGGGGTGGCGGCGGTGCCGCCGCATAGCTCGTTACATTGAGGCCGGCGCGGATCGCACGGCGCAGACTGTCGGGCGCCTGATAGCGCGGCGCGCTTTCGCGCATCAGCGCATGCGTTGCCGAAAGCTGCGCATAGGCGTCGCGGCATTCGGCACAGGTTTGCCGATGCTGCGCGGCGCGCAACGCATCGGCGGCGTCGAGCTCGCCATCGAATTCGGCCTGCACCAGCAGGAGGCTCTCGCATTCCATGACTATCGTCCTTCCTCGGTCTGCACGGCCGTGGCCAGCATTCGCCGCGCACGCCACAACCGCGACATCACCGTGCCGATCGGTGTCTGCGTGATCTCGGCGATTTCCTTGTAGGGAAGCTCCTCGATCTCGCGCAGCACCAGCGTCTCGCGCAGATCGACAGGCAGCGCCGCGAGAAGCCGCGTCAATCGCGCATGATCCTCGCGCTTGCGCAGCGCCATCTCGGGGTTGTCGCCCTGATCGATCAGCTCGGGCGCGGTGGGTGTGCCGGCTTCATCGCCGGGTAAAGCAACGGTGACGGCGCCGCGCACCAGCGCGCGCGAGGCGTAAGCGGTGTTGCGCACGATCTGCAGCAGCCATGCGCGCGGATTGGCGCCACGAAAGCTGCTGAAATAGGTGGCGGCGCGCAGCACCGCTTCCTGCACCACATCCTCGGCATCGGTCGGATTGCGGGTCAGGTAGCGCGCCAGATTATAGGCGGCGTTGAGATGCGGCAGCACCACCGCCTCGAATTCCGCGCTCATCCTTGTCTGTCCATGCTCTGCGGCCGTTCGCGACCCTGTCGATCCCAATAAGACCGGAAACAGGTCCGGTTTATTCCCGACATTCTCTCAGCCCTGCGCGGCGAATAAACCGACGCCTGCGGCGGTCTTTTCCGGTATCGGCAATCGGGAGACAGCACGATGACAACGACAGCTCAAAACGGCACGACACGGCGCCGCGTCCTGCAATGCATGGGATGGGGCACGGCCGGCATTCTCTGGACGGTGAGCGGCGGCGTGCCGCGGGCTCACGCGCTCGACGCGGGCGGTCCGGAGCAACTCGCGGCGGCGGATTTTTCCTTCATCCAGATCAGCGATTCGCATATCGGTTTCAACAAGGATCCGAATCCGACGCCCGACGCCACCTTGCGCGAGGCGCTGCAGAAGATCGGGGCGATGCAAAAGCGTCCGGCTTTCGTGCTGCATACCGGCGATGTCTCGCACCTCTCCAAGCCCAGCGAGTTCGAAGCGGCCAGCGGCATCATGCAAACCACCAGGCTCGAGACGTTTTACGTGCCGGGCGAACACGACACCATCGGCGACGACGGCAAGGAATTCTTCAGCCGCTTCTCGCCCAAAGGTGCGCAGCCCGGCGGCTGGTACAGTTTCGATCAGAACGGCATCCATTTCATCGGCCTGATCAACGTCGTCAATCTGAAGGCTGGCGGGCTCGGCAATCTCGATGTCGAGCAATTGAGCTGGCTCGAAGCCGACACGAAAGGCCTCAGCGCGTCGACGCCGATCGTCGTCTTCGCGCATATGCCGCTCTGGACACTTTATCCCGAGTGGGGTTGGGGGACCGATGGTTCGGCCCAGGCACTTGCGACCCTGAAGCGCTTCGGTTCGGTGACTGTGCTCAACGGCCATATCCACCAGGTGCAGCAAAAGATCGAAGGCAACGTCACCTTCCAGACGGCGCGCTCGACGGCCTTCCCGCAGCCCGCGCCTGGCCAAGGCGCCGGTCCCGGCCCAATGCAGGTCCCGGCCGATCGGCTGCGCAGCGTCCTCGGCATCCGCGATATCGATTTCGTCGGCGGGAAGCCGGCGCTCGCCGATACCGCGCTCGCGTCGTGAGGCCGGCGGCGATGCTGCACAAAATCTTTGCACTCGCGGTTTCCGGCGTGTTCGTCGGCTTTACCGGCGCCGCGTTGGCGCACGACATGATGGATATGGGGGCGGATTTGGTCATGCCGGCCCCCACACTGGCGCAAGCCGCGCCGGCGCAACTCGCCGCGACCGAACCCGACGCCGTGACCATCGACAATTTCGCCTTTGGTCCGGCGGCGATCACGGTCGCTCCCGGCACCAAGGTGACCTGGACCAACCGGGACGACGAGCCGCATACGGTGGTCAGCGCCGACGACCCGAGGGCCTTCAAATCGGGGGCGCTCGATACCGGTGACAATTTCAGCTTCACGTTCGATAAGCCTGGGACCTACCGATATTTCTGCTCGATCCACCCCCATATGACCGGAACGGTGGTCGTCAAATAGCCGGCTCCCGCTTCCGGGTCGGCGCGCGGTAGGCCTTCCCCGGCCTACCGCGGCGCTTTAGGCACGCGACGGTCGGAAGCCTTTATGCTATGACTCTCCCGTCACTTAGACGGTAGTCTTAGACTTGGCTGTCAACCCGCGCCTCAACGCTCTCGTCGACAACCCCTTCACCAAGCTGAGGGTGTTGCTCGATAGCGTTCAACCGCGCACCAACGAGCCGCCTTTGCCTTGGGCGGTGGGTGAGCCGCAGCACGATCCGCCCGCGCTGCTGGCCGAGACCCTCGCCCAGAATGCCCACCTTTGGAACCGTTACCCGCCGCCTGTGGGCACGCCGGAATGCCGCGCCGCCTGTGCCGCGTGGCTGACCCGCCGCTATCGCCTGCCGCCGGGAATGGTCGAGGGCAATCGCCACGTGCTGATCGCCAATGGCAGCAAAGAGGCGCTGTTCCTGGTGGCACAACTCACCGTGCCACCGGAGAAAGCCGGGGGTCAGCCGACCGTGCTGATGCCGAACCCCTACTACAACGTCTACAACGGCGGCGGCGCGCTCGCCGGCGCCGAGACGATCTATCTCGATTGCACGAAAGAGACCGGCTTCCTGCCCGATCTCGATGCCATTCCTGAAAGCGTGTTGGCGCGCTGCGCGCTGTTCTATCTGTGCAGCCCGGCCAATCCGCAAGGCGCGGTGGCGAGCCTCGACTATCTCAAGAAAGCGATCGCGCTCGCGCGCGCTTACGATTTCGTGCTCGCAGCCGATGAGTGCTATTGCGAACTCTATGATCGCTCGCCGCCGCCTGGCGCGCTCGAAGCCTGCGCCGCGCTCGGCAGCGGATTCGAGAATGTGCTCGTCTTCCATTCGCTCTCGAAACGCTCGAACGCCGCGGGGCTGCGCTGCGGCTTCGTCGCCGGCGATCCGTATCTGATCGAGCGTTTCGCGCATCTGCGCTCTTACGCGGCGGCGCAAGTGCCGCTGCCGATTCAAGAAGCGGCGATCGCGCTGTGGAACGAAGAGAGTCACGTCGACAATGTGCGCGCCCTCTATCGCCGCAAATTCGATATCGCCGAGAAATATCTCGCTGGTGAGCTGGGCTTTTACCGGCCCGATGGCGGCTTCTTTCTGTGGCTCGATGTCGAAGACGGCGAGCGCGCGGCGCTGGCGCTGTGGCGCGAGGCGGGCATCCGCACGCTGCCGGGCGCTTATACCGCAATCACCAATCCAGGCGCCGCCAATCCGGGGCAACGCTACATCCGCGTCGCGATCGTGCATGACGATGCGACAATCGAAGACGGGATGAAGCGGCTGCGGCGCGTTTTGACCTGAGGGGACCTATGGCGAGCATTACCGATTCCGGCCGCAAATATTCGGCGCGCGATCAGCGCAGCTGGGGGCGCTTCGCGCTTCTCACCTGCGGCTTGGTTTGTCTCGCGCTCGGCGCCTTTTTGATCGCATCCCTCAGCAGCCACGATCCCAGCGACCCGTCCTGGAATCAATCGATCAACGCCACTGCGAAGAACCTGATGGGCCTGCCCGGTGCGCGCATCGCCGATCTGCTGCTGCAATGGTTCGGCCTCGCCGCGTGGCTGTTGCCGCTGGTGCTGGTCGATTGGGCGGTGCGCTGCCTTGGCGGCCGCGGGTTGAAGCGCTTCTGGTTGAAGCTGGCGGTGCTGCCGCCGCTGCTGCTCGTCGCGCCCCTCGCCATCTCGATCGTGCCGCCGCCGGCAAGTTGGGCGCTGAAAGTCGGGCTCGGCGGCGTCATCGGCAAGCTCGGCCGCGATGGCTTCGCGCATATCAGCATCGCGCCGCCGCTCGCGGCGATGGCGGCTGCGTTCGTTGTCGCGCTGATGCTGCTTTATGTCATGGGCTGGTCGGCGCTGAGCTTCGCGCCGCGCGCGGCGGAAGGCAAGAAACGCTATGTCCGGCCGCAGAATCGTCGCGCCGTCGAGGAAGACGATGAGGACGAAGACGAGGATGAGGAAGAAGATTCGGCAGGCAAGCCGGGTCTGATGGCCCGCGCGCGCGGCTTGTTACCGTCGCTGCCTTCGCTGCCCGCAATATCCCCGCCGTGGAAACGCGGCGAGGATGACGATGTCGCGCTTACCCGCGAGCGGCGCGAGCCGTCGCTCGGGGGCATCGCCGGCCGCGATGACGCGGCAGAAGAGGACGCGATCGAGGAACGGAAACCGCTGCCGGCGCGCCGCGCGGCGGCCATGGTCGACCTGCCGAAGAAACCGAAGAAGCGCGAGGCGCAACGCCAGGCGGCGTTGGATCTCGGCCCGACGGCGGGCGAGCATCTTCTGCCCTCGCTCGATTTGCTCGACGAAGTCGTGCCGTCGCGCTTCGCGCAGATCAGCGAAGAGGCACTGCAGCAGAATGCGCGCCTCCTCGAATCCGTGCTCGCCGATTACGGCGTCCAAGGCCAGATCGTCAAAGTGCGCCCCGGTCCGGTGGTCGCGCTCTACGAGCTCGAGCCCGCGCCCGGCATCAAAGCCTCGCGCATCATCGGCCTTGCCGATGACATCGCGCGCTCGATGAGCGCGATTTCGGCGCGCGTTGCCGTCGTGCCCGGCCGCAATGTCATCGGTATCGAGCTGCCCTCGGCGCGTGCCGAGACAATCTATCTGCGCGAGCTGTTGGCCTCGGAGGATTACGAGCGCAGCGCCGCGAAGCTGATGCTGGTGCTTGGCAAGGATATCGGCGGCACGCCGGTGATTGCCGATCTCGCGCGCATGCCCCATCTGCTCATTGCCGGCACGACCGGCTCGGGCAAATCCGTCGGCATCAACACGATGATCCTGTCGATCCTGTATCGCATGTCGCCCGATCAGTGCAAATTCATCATGATCGATCCGAAGATGCTCGAACTGTCGGTCTATGACGGTATCCCGCATCTCCTGGCCCCGGTCGTGACCGAGGCGCGCAAGGCGGTGGTGGCGCTCAAATGGACCGTGCGCGAGATGGAAAACCGCTATCGCGCGATGTCGAAGCTCGGCGTGCGCAATATCGAAGGCTACAACCAGCGCCTCGCCGAAGCGCAAGCGCGCGGCGAAATCCTGAAGCGCAAGGTACAGACCGGGTTCGATGAGGAAACCGGCAAGCCGATCTTCGAAGAGCAGCCGCTCGCTTCGACGCCGCTGCCGCTGATCGTCGTCGTGGTCGACGAGATGGCCGATCTGATGCTGGTCGCCGGCAAGGATATCGAAGCCGCGGTGCAACGCCTCGCGCAAATGGCGCGCGCCGCCGGCATCCATATCATCATGGCGACGCAGCGTCCGTCGGTCGACGTCATCACCGGCACGATCAAGGCGAACTTCCCGACGCGCATCTCCTTCCAGGTGACGTCGAAGATCGACAGCCGCACCATCCTCGGTGAGAGCGGCGCCGAGCAGCTCTTGGGCCGCGGCGACATGCTCTACATGGCGGGCGGCGGGCGTATCCAGCGCGTCCACGGTCCCTTCGTCGCCGACGAAGAGGTCGAGCGCGTCGTGCGCTTCCTCAAGGACAATGGCGGCCCGCCGACCTATATCGAGGAAGTCACCGAGGAAGCGGAAGACGCGCCGGTGGGCGGCTTCGGCGGCGATGGCGAAGGCGGCGGCTCGGGCGACGATCTCTACGATCGCGCGGTCGCGCTGGTGTGCCGCGAGCGCAAAGCCTCGACCAGCTTCGTCCAGCGCCACCTCCAGATTGGCTACAACCGCGCCGCCCGCATCATCGAGCGGATGGAGACGGAAGGCGTGGTCAGCGCCGCCAATCATGTCGGCAAACGCGAGGTTTTGGGCCGGAATATCGACGAGGATTGAGCCGCGATCCTGTCGCAGCGGTGAAACCTTTTTAATCGGGGCGGGTTGGTTGAGCGGCCTCGCTTCGCCCGTTCTATGATGGGCGGTCCCCGGAACAAGGAGCTCATTCCATGTCGTTGACGCGCCGCGATCTTTTCGCCGCGATCTCAGGCTTTGGCGCCCTCTCTTTGGTGCCGGGCGCGCTGGCGCCGCATCTGGCGCGCGCTGCCGTCACGCCGGCGGATACCGCCGATCTCAACCGCGTGCAGGATTACCTCAACAACATTCACACGCTGCAATCGCGTTTCGAGCAGGTTTCCAATGATGGCGGCGTCGCCACCGGAACGATCTATCTGTCGCGCCCGGGCAAGATGCGCGTGGAATACGATCCGCCGGTGCCGATCCTGTTGGTCGCGACCGACAACCGCATCTGGTACTACGACAAGAAGTTGCAGCAGGTGAGTTTCTTCGCTCTGCAGGACACGCCGGCCTGGTTCTTGTTGCAGGACAATGTCCGCTTCGGTGGCGACATCAAGAGTCAGCGATCTCAAGCGCGATCCCGGCGCGCTGCGCGTCACCGTCAACGAGTCGAAGAATCCGAGCCTCGGCCAGGCGACGCTGGTGTTGAGCGACAGGCCGCTACAATTACGGAAGTGGCAGATCATCGACGCACAACGCAAGGAAGTGACCGTCACGCTCGACGATCCGCATTACGGCGCGCCGCTCAGCCCGCAGCTCTTCTATTGGACCGATCCGCGCCCGCCCAATCTGCGCGACGGCGGTTGAGCGCCGGCAATCTTACGACGCGTCAATCACTACCCTTTCAGATGTTTAAGTACCGCCGGCCGCGTGCCGGCGGTAGGCTTTTGGGCGTCTTCAATCTGGTATCGCTGAGACAGCCCCATGAAGGCCCCTGCCAAAGTCCTTCCGACAATGCTTCTCGCCGGGATCGCTTCTGTGGCGCTCGTCGGAACGGTCGCGGCTCACACCCTTACCTTGCAGCTACCCGACGGCACGATCGAGCAGATCAACTATGCCGGTGATGTCGCGCCGCAGATTTCCTTTGTTCCAGCGCAAGCCGCGCCTGCGTCGAAGGGCGGGGTCTTCGGCCCGCAATCGCCTTTTGCCCTGATGCAGCAAATCTCGGCGCAAATGGATCGCGAGGCCGACGCGATGATGCGCCAGATGCAGGAGATCGCGGCGCAACCGCTGGCCGGACCCGGCCAACCGATTCAGATCGACCTGACCAAGCTACCGCCGGGCACCCAGAGCTACAGTTTCGTCTCGACCCTGTCGCCCAGCGGCGTCTGCAGCCAGAGCACCGAGATCGTCGCCAAAGGTCCGGGACAAAAGCCGCATGTGATCACACATCGTTCCGGCAATTGCGCCGCGGCCGCTTCCGGCAGCGCGACCACCACGATCGCCGCGCCCGATCAAATGCCTGCGGCACAACCTGCGCAGCCGCGCACTCAGACCTATCAGGCGAAAGCCATCGACCATCCGGATTATCGCAGCATGTTCAGGGAGGCCAGCTGGTAGCGGCAAACGGAGGCCGAGAGCGGGAATAGCTTTATGGAGCAGCACGTTCTTGCCTTGAAACCCTCCCCGCTCTCGGTCATCGTCCCATTATGTCTTTTGTCGATGCGTCTCTCGACTCTTTGTCGAAGGAGCCGTGTGCCCGGCCGCTAAAGCCGGCTAAATCGCTTGCGGTCATCGGTATTCCCTGCTGCCGGCGCGAGATCGCGACGCCGACCGGCAATCATCCCGCCCATGCGGTGGTGAAGAAATATGTCGACGCCGTGCTCGACGGCGCCGGCGGCATGCCGTTCCTGATCCCGGCCGAAGGCGATGCCGATTGGGCCGATGCTTTCGTTGCCCGGATCGACGGGCTGCTGATGCCGGGCTCACCGTCGAATGTCGAGCCGCATCATTATGACGGCACGCCCAGCCTGCCCGACACGCTGCACGATCCGGCCCGCGATGCGATCGCCCTGCCGCTGCTGCGCGCGGCGGTGAAGGCCGATCTGCCGGTGCTGGCGATCTGCCGCGGCATTCAAGAGCTCAATGTCGCGCTCGGCGGCACGCTATATCAGAACGTGCATCTCCTGCCCGGCCGGCTCGATCATCGCGGGCCCAGTCTCGACACGGTTGATGAGCGCTACGGGTATCGCGCGCACGGGGTCGCGCTGACGCCCGGCGGCACTTTCGAAAAACTGGCCGGTGCGCGCGAGCTCAAGGTGAATTCGCTGCATAGCCAGGGCATCGACCGGCTCGCGCCGCGGCTTTTTGTCGAGGCCGTCGCGCCCGATGGGCAGATCGAAGCGGTCTCGCTGCCCGGCGCGCGCTTCGTCATCGGCGTGCAATGGCATCCGGAATTCCGCTTCGCCGAGGACCCGTTCTCGACCAAGCTCTTCGCCGCTTTCGGCGGCGCTTGCCGCGACTACGCGGCAGCGCGCGTAGCACAAGCGAGCGCCGAATCTCAGGCGCGCGCCGCCGTGCGAAGCTAACTTTAAAAACCTGTTATCGCCTCAGCCTCAGCCGATCCGCTGTAACAGATCGATCAAGGTTTGGCGCTCGCGCGCGGAAAGCTGCCGCGCGATGCGCGCTTCGTGTTTTTTCACCAGCCGGGCGAGCGTCTCGAAACGGCTCTGCCCCTGGCGCGAGAGTTTCAGCGCGTGGCTGCGGCGATCGTTCGGCCGCGCCGCGCGCTCGACCAGGCCCTGATGCTCGAGCTTGTCGATCACCGCGACCAAGGTTGAGCGATCGATGCCAAGGATTTCCGCCAGCCGCGTCTGGCTCAGCCCGGCATTCGCCTCGATCAGCGCCAGCACGCCAAATTGCCCCGGTGTCACCTTCGCGCCGTTCAAGCTGGCGGCGAAATCCTGAAACACCGCCGATTGCGCGCGCCGCAAATGATAGCCGAGGAGATCGGGCAGCAAGCCGAAATCCGCCGGTGTCTCGGCCTTTACCGTTTTCATTTTCGCCATCGCGCGAAGATAGAGCTTGCATCTATCGCATGCCAGGATCGCGAATAAGGCAGACCCGCGGCGGTGCGGATTTTTTGCGAACGATTCCAAGCATCTGGATCGGCAGTGCACGAGCGCGTGATTCTTGCGTGAAAATGGATTGAAAACGCGCGGGCGGTACCCATCTCAAATATCAGAAGCGCGGTGAGTTCGCTCGTCGCCGGCCTGTAGGTGTTCCCCCGAGCCCAACAGGTCCCCCCGCAAAGGGGCTTCGAGCGCCCGGTTACCCCCCTAGCCGGGCGCTTTTTTATTGCGTGCTTTTTAGTTTGCGGTCTCGCGCATAGCCGCCACACCAACGCTCCGCGCTCGACTGCTTTAATCCCCCTCGGTTTTGACATTTCCGTTCGAAAGTGAGATTGTTTGGGTGCCCAACAATCTCGGTGCCTTGAGGCGGAAAATGACGACGACCAGCGATTCGAACGCCCAGCTTGACCATAGCGTCGAACAGGACGCATTCGTGCACACCGGTCCGGGCACCCTGGGCGGGCAATATCTTCGCCGCTTTTGGCAACCCGTTTATGTCGCCGAGAAGCTTCCCCGCGGAAGGATTGTTCCGATCCGGATCCTCAGCGAGGATCTGGCGCTCTACCGCGGCGAAAGCGGGACGGCCCATGTCATCACCAACGAGTGCCCCCATCGCCTGACCCGGTTGCACATCGGCTGGATCGAAGGGGAGACTGTTCGCTGCCGGTATCACGGCTGGCGTTTCGACGAGACCGGACAATGCGTCGAGCAGCCGGCCGAGCCGAAACCTTTCTGCGATAGAGTGAAGAAACTCGCGTCCTATCCGACGCATGAAGCGCACGGGCTTATCTTCGCTTATCTCGGCGAAGGCGAGCCTCCCGCCTTTCGTTCACTGCCCGGCTTGGAAGATGGGGCGCGCGAAGGCTGGACCATCTCTCCGTCAGCCGAAATGATCCCGTGCAACTGGTTTCAGAGCGCTGAGAACATCATGGACGATGTCCATGTGAATTTCGCGCATCGTGATCACCTCGTGAACACGGCGGCGCGGCCGTTTGTGCCGACGAAAACCTGGGCCGAGGAAACACCGTTTGGGCTGACGCAATTCCAAGAGCGCGGCGAGGACACCGACAAAATTCACTTCACCATGCCGAACCAGTGCTTCCTCGCCCACCAACTGCGCTCGGCGCGGGACGACAAGCCGTTCTGGTTCAAGGCGCTATTCTGGTACGTGCCGATCGATGACGAGAGTCATCTTCACTTTCTCATCATGGTCTACCACACGAAGCGGCGGGAGCGTCCCGAAGCCACGCCGATCCACGAGGAGATCGAGGCGATCCTGTCCGGTCGAAAAACGTGGGAAGACGTCGCGAAACACCCGAATATCATCCGCATTCAGGACGGGGTGTCGATCTGCGGGCAAGGAAAGATCGAAGATCGTTCGAGGGAACAATTGGGTCGATCGGATGCTGCGCTGGTGATGCTTCGCAGAATGTGGCGGCGCGAGCTGGAATTGCTTGCCACCGGACAGCCCGTGACCCAGTTCGGCACGCCGGACCCTCAGGCGCTACGCCAGGAAGAATTCGAGGCGATGGGATTCAACGCCTGAGGAGGCTTCCGCTCGCTTATCGACCTGTCGTCGCGCTCGCCAGCGGGAACTGCTATCTCTTCTGACGATCGATCTTTGTTGTTGAGGCGAGCGTGACGGAACCTTTGGTCATTGCGCGGCAGGGCTATTTCTTTGCCGGCGGAAAATATGAAGAGCGCGACGGGCAGAAAGTCCTGACCGGACAGCTCTATGTCGAATTCCAGATCCCGGCCGAGCAGCGCTGTCCCTATCCGGTGATCATGGTCCATGGCGGCGGCCAGTCGGGGACGAATTTCACCGGCACGCCGGATGGCCGCGAAGGCTGGGCACAGCATTTCCTGCGCCGCGGCTATGCGGTCTACATCGTCGATCAGGTCGGGCGCGGCCGCTCGATCTATCGCCCGGGCGTCTACGGCACGCTGCGCTATCCCGAGCCTGAGCGGGCGCAGGAACGCTTCGTTGCGATGAAGCGGATGAAGCTTTGGCCGCAAGCGGCGACCCATACGCAATGGCCGGGTGGCGACGAGGTCGGCGATCCGGTCTTCGATCAATTCATCGCCTCGCAACTGCCCAGCATGACCGACATGACGGAGCAGCAGGCGCTCAACGTGCCGGCGCTCATCGCGCTGATCGACAAGATCGGCCCGTCGATCCTGCTCACCCACTCGCAATCCGGCTCGTTCGGCTGGCCGGTCGCCGATGCGCGGCCCGATCAGGTGAAAGCGCTGCTCGCGATCGAGCCGAACGGCCCGCCTTTCCACGATGTCGGTATCGACTATCTCGGCCCGCCTGAGCAGTACAAGACCGGCGCGCTGGCGCGGCGCTATGGGCTGAGCGATCTGCCGCTGACTTTCGATCCGCCGCTTGGCGCCGGTGAGACGCTGGCCTTCGAGCGCGAAGGGGAAATTCCGTCGCCGGGCCTGGCGCGCGGCTGGCTACAAAAAGCGCCGGCGCGGCAACTAACCCATCTCAAGAAAATGCCGATCCTCGTCCTCAGCGCCGAGGCGTCATATCACGCGACTTATGATCATCTCACGGTGCGCTTCCTCGAGCAGGCGGGCGTGAAGCCCAGCTTCATCCGTCTCGAAGATCGCAATATCCGCGGCAATGGCCATATGCTGATGCTCGAAAAGAACAATCACGAAATCGCGGCGGTAATCATGGATTGGCTGGCGACCGCGCTCTAACCGGATCTTTCATGGCTCTCAATCTCGTCACTTGGAACATCAACTCGGTGCGGTTGCGCATCGATCTCGTCAAACGTGTCGTCGACGAGTTGAAGCCCGATGTCTTCTGCCTGCAGGAGACGAAGACGCCGGACGAATTCTTCCCGCGCGACGCGGCCGAGGCGATGGGCTTCCCGCACATGCTCGTCCACGGCATGAAGGGCTATAACGGCGTCGCCATCCTCTCGAAGCTCCCGCTCGACAAGCCGCGGAACGAGGGCTGGTGCGGCAAGACAGATTGCCGCCACATCATCGCCGAGCTGCCCGGCGGTATCGAGTTGCACAATGTCTATGTGCCGGCGGGCGGCGACATTCCCGATCCGGAAGAAAATCCGAAATTCGCGCACAAGCTGCGCTTCCTCGACGAGATCGCGGGCTGGTTCAAAGGCCAGCGCGCGAGCGACAAGCCGATGATCCTCGTCGGCGATCTCAACGTCGCGCCGCTCGAGACCGATGTCTGGTCGCATAAACAATTATTGAAGATCGTGAGTCACACGCCGGTCGAGGTCGAGAAGCTCGGGCGCATGCAGAAAATCATCGAGCTTCGTCGACGCCGTGCGCCATTTCATTCCGCCGGAGCAGAAGCTTTACACGTGGTGGAGCTATCGGAATCGCGACTGGGCAGCATCGGATCGGGGCCGCCGTCTCGATCATGTCTGGGTGACGCCGGTGCTGAAAGACCGCCTCGCCGGCGCCGCGGTCCATAAAGACTCGCGTAACTGGCAGCTCTGCTCCGATCACGTACCGGTGCTGGTGCGGCTATACGAGTAGCGTGGATCACCCGCCGCTAGCGGGCCAGGACTCCTCCTTCTCCTCATCCTGAGCGGAGCGAAGCGTAGTCGAAGGAACTCGTAGCGAGAATGCAACGTTGCACTTCCACCACGCGTCCTTCGACTACGCTCAGGATGAGGTGAAAAAGAGTCCTGGCCCTGAGCGACTACTTCGGAGACTTTGAGGTCTCGGCTCTGACTAACCCGCGACGCGGTAGAGATGCTCGCGCGCATCGCGCGCCCCTTCGGGCGCGGGCAGCGCTTCCCATCCGGGCAATTCGAGCGATGCCTCGGCGATGATGATCGCGCCGGGCCGGAGCAGCGGCGCCAGCAGCGGCGCCAATTCCGCGGCGGCGCGTGCCGGCGCGGGGAAATTCAGATAGGCGAAGGCCGCTTCGCGGCGCCAACGCTCCCAGGCTTGCGGCAAGGTCTCGGGCGGATCGCCGATGATGCGATGCTCGGGCTGCGGCGGTGCGCTCTCGGGCGCGGCGATCGTTTTGTCGAAAACGAAGAGATCGCGGCGGCGCAGGATTTCGTGCAGATGATCGTAAGCGACGCCATCGCCCCAGCCGATCTGTAGGGCGGGGCCGGGAAGCTGTGTGATCATCGAAGCGGCGCGCTCGAGGCTGGCGCGCTGCGACATCAATCGGCGGATGAGAAGGTCGAGCGCGCTCACGCGAAAGCTCTGGCTGCGGCTATGGAACGAGGCGGTAGCCGCCCGGCTCGGTGATCAGGATCTCCGCCTTTGCCGGATCGCGCTCGATCTTCTGGCGCAGGCGGTAGACATGCGTTTCGAGCGTGTGCGTGGTCACGCCCGAATTATAGCCCCACACCTCGTTCAAGAGGATCGCGCGGCCGATCGTCTTCTCGCCGGCGCGATAGAGGTATTTGAGGATCGCTGTCTCTTTCTCGGTGAGCCGTACCTTGCGGCGCTTGGCATCGTCGATCAGCGTCTTGGCGCTCGGCCGGAAAGTGTAGGGGCCGATCGCGAAGACCGCGTCTTCCGATGCCTCGTGTTGACGAAGCTGCGCGCGCAGCCGAGCCAGCAGCACGTTCAGCCGGAACGGCTTGGTGATGTAGTCATTGGCGCCGCTATCGAGGCCGAGGATCGTGTCGGCTTCGCCGTCGGCGCCGGTCAGCATCAGGATCGGCGCGCGCACACCGTTGCGCCGCATGACGCGGCAGAGCTCGCGCCCATCCATATCGGGCAGGCCGACATCCAAGAGGATCGCGTCGAAATACTGCGCCTTGGTCGATTCCAGCGCTTCGCCGCCGGTGCCGGCTTCCGCGGCAGCGAATTCCTCATGCAGTTGCAGTTGCTCGGCAAGCGAATGACGCAGCGCCTCGTCATCGTCGATGATCAATATCCTGCGGCCTGAGCTCATATGCTTCCCTATTCTGCTGCCCCTTTATAAGGGCTCGGTCCGGCCGCCTATCCCCGGCTAGTGTTGTGGCAGATGGATCTGAAGTTCCTAAAGGTCCGGCTGCGAAAGCCGTAGGAACGTCAAATCCGCCACACTATTGCTCAACCTCGACGCCCTTCCAGAAAGCGACGTAGTTCTTGATCTGCGCGGCGGCGGGCAGCGGCTCGGGATAATACCACGCCGCGTCCTTATTTTCGGTGCCATCGACGGCAACGGTGAAATAGTGTGCCGTGCCCTTCCAATGACACTGAGACGTGGTCGCGCTGTCCTTGAAATAGCGTTTGTCGATCGTCTCGGGTGGGAAATAGACATTCCCTTCGACGATTTCGAAGCTCGGGCTCTCGGCAAGCACCTTTCCGTGCCAAACCGCCTTTGCCATGTCACGCCTCCTTGGCTTGCCTTTGCGACCTTTTAAATACCGGCCGGGCCGGCCCGTATTTAAGCAGGCAATGCCAGAATGTCGCAATGGCCGACTGTTAGGCGCAAAACCCCTTCGCCAAGCTGCGCGCGGCGCTGGCTTTCCCACGCCGCGATACGCTCGGCGGCTTCGGGCGCGGCTTCGCGCGCGGCGCCGGCCTCGCCCGCAATCAGCGCGGCCAGCAACGCATCGTCGTTTGGTCCCTTATCGCTCAGTCCCAGGCGCCAATCGCTTGCTTCGCGCTCGACGCGAAATCCGGCCCGACCCAACAACGCTTCCATCACATCGGGCGCGGTCCCGCCGAGCGCCGCGCCGAAATCCTTGAGGCGGCGCTGATGCGCGGCGAAGGAATCGGCGATCAGCGCATCATCATCGAGCCGCGGTTGCCATTCGCGCCGACCATCGACGGTCAGCGCGGCGAGGAACGGCACGCGCCGCGCGGCAAGCAGCGTGACGAAGCGCTCGAGCCATTCCTGAGAGACGAGATCGAAGAAAGATGCGGCGGTGATGCCGTCGAATTCCAATTCCGCGAGCGTTGCGAGATCGCGATCGAGATCGAGCGGCATCGCTTCGATCTGCCAATGCGCCGGTTGCGCTTCGATCGATACGCGGCCGCCGCCGGCGGTGATCGGATAGCCTTGCCGCCGCGCCCACAGCGTGAATTCTTCGCCTTGTGCCGCAAGAAGATCGCGATCGCGATCGATCAAGCACCAATGTTGGGCGCCGGAAATACGCGGCAACAGCGCGCGTGTATTGGCACCGCTGCCGGCGGCGAGATCGATAAGCCGCAGCGGCCGTGTCGATGGCAGAGCGGCGACGAAGCTTCGTGCCAGTGTCGGGCTACGTGCGGCGAGATCGGCGCTTTCGCGCAGTTTCAACCAAGCGAGCGCGAAATGCTCGCTCACGCCGCGAGCCGTATCACCGCATCGCGCCACTGGCCGACAGCTTGCGGCCAATCCGGCAGCGCGGCACCGGCGCGGCGCGCGCCCTCGCTCAGCTTCGCAAGCAGCTTGCGATCGCTGATCGCGCGGCCGAGCGCGTCGCGCAGCGCGTCGACATCGCCCGGCGGCACAAGGATGCCGGCGCTTTCCGGGACGGTATAGGGAATGGCGCCGCCGGTGGTCGCGATGATCGCCAGACCATAAGAGAGCGCTTCGGCATAGGCCATGCCATAGCCTTCGTGATACGACGGCAGCACGAAGAGATCGGCTTCGTCATAAGCGAGCGGCAATTGCTGCGGCTGGCGCTCGCCAAGCAGCCGGACATTTGTCTCGAGATGATGGCGCGTGATGAGATCGCGCAGCTCCGCGGCGCAATCGGGATCGCGCGTCAGACTGCCGATGCAATCGAGCCGCCATGTCTCGCGATCAATTCCGGACAAGGCTTCGATCAGCACGCGATGGCCTTTGCGCGGGGTCATGGTCGCGACGGAAATCAACCGAAGCTGTGGACGGAATTTCTCGCGCTTGCGCGAGGATACGGCTTTGGTCGTGCCCGGCGGCGTGACCGCGATGCGCTGGCGATCGACGCCGTAATCGATCAACACATCGGCGGTGTTCTGGCTCGGACAGACAATCCCGCGCAGCAACGGCAGCAGGCGCT
Source organism: uncultured Alphaproteobacteria bacterium (assembly GCA_963740675.1). GTDB lineage: Bacteria > Pseudomonadota > Alphaproteobacteria > ATCC43930 > CGMCC-115725 > CAIKMD01. Next base: position 208,582 of record CAVUFS010000009.1, on the reverse strand, counting down.
GCTCGGCGGCTTGAAAATGTGCGGTCTTGCGGACGGTCAATCCGGTCTCGTCTGCGAGCGCGTGATGGACGAAGCCGATGAGCTTCAGGCGTTGTGCTTCCGCGGCAAGGCAATCGCTGAAGCCGAGCAGGCCAAGTCCGTCGATGACCGCGATCGAACCATCGGGCAACTCGGCCAGTGATTTTGCCGCCGCTTCATGCGCTATCGGATCGGCATCGGGAAACTGACCGGCGAGCTCGACGACGGAGACATGATCGCCGCGCGCGCGCAAATCCCAGATGATCCGGCGTGCGAAGATATAACCGCCGGTTACCTGATCGATCGGCCCGGGAACAATAAGCGCGAGCTTCACACCAACGATCCCTCGAACGCTGCCCAAGCCACGGGCGATTCGCGCAGAGTGATGCGCATCGCGGTCAGCGCGCCGGCTGTGCCGTCGCCCAGCGCGCCCGATGCGATACGGGTTTTCAGGCGGCGGAAAATCTCGCCGGCCAGGAATTCGGTCGTGGTGTTGCGGCCCTTGAAGGCCGACACATCGTCGAGATTGCGGTAGTTGATCTCGCCTAACACAGCTTTCAGCGTATCGAGCGCCTTGCCGATATCGCAGACGAGACCGTCGGCATCGAGCTCGGTGCGGCGCACCTCCATCTCGACCGCATACGTCGCGCCGTGCAGGCGCTGCGCCGGACCAAAAATCTCACCCACGAAACTATGCGCGATCATCACGTGATCGCTAACGGTAAGCGTATACATCTCTCTAAGACCTTAACGATAATGCACGATCTCGGCGAGCGCGCCATCCGGCGCGGCAGCGAGCTGGGCCATGCGCTGTGGCAGCGTGTCGAGCGTACAGCGCCCGGTGATAAGCTGGTCGTAGACCGGATCGGCGAGCAATGCCAGCGCCAAGCTTAGCCGCTCGCGATGTGTCCGCCTTGCGCGCCGTGCATGTGCCACGGCACCAACCTGCGACGAGATCAAGCGCAAGCGGCGCTGATGAAACGCCTCGCCGAGCGGCACGGCGACGGGCTTGTCGCCGTACCAGCTCAGCTCGATCAGCTTGGCTTCGAAACCGGCAAGGCGCAGCGCGGTCGCAAGTCCTGCTTCGCTGGCGCTGCTATGGAAAACGATATCGCAATCGCCGCTCGCCGCATCGGGTGCGGCGAAGCGACAGCTGAGCGCGGCGGCGATGCGCTCGCGCCGCGGATCGATATCAATCAGCTCGACGCGCGCGCCGGGCAGCTTCGCGGCCAGCGATGCGATGAAGCAGCCGACGACGCCCGCGCCGATAATCGCGATACGATCGCCGAGACGGGGCCCCGCATCCCACATCGCGTTGACCGCGGTCTCCATATTCGCGGCGAGTGTCGCGCGCTCATCGGGAACATCGCCCGGCACCGGCACGACGGCGCTCGCCGGCACGATGTAGCGATCCTGATGCGGATAAAGACAAAAGATGCGCTGACCACGCAGCGCCGCCGGTCCCGCTTCGACAACGCCGACCGAGGCATAGCCGTATTTCACAGGTGCGGGAAAATCGCCTTCCTGAAACGGACAGCGCATCTGCTGATATTCGCTTGGCGGTACGCGGCCCGTGAAGACAAGGCTCTCGGTGCCGCGGCTGATCGCGCTCGCGTGCGCGCGGATCAATACATCGTCGGGACCGGCTTCGGGTAAAGGCGCCGTGCGGATTTCGCCCCGGCCGGGCGCGGCAAGCCAGAAAGCGCGCGCCACCTCATCGCTCATCGCGCGTCGCTCATCTCTAAAGGCCGAAGATGCACTCGAAGAGCGTGTCGGCGCCGAGCGACAGGCGGCGGATCTGCGGCCGAAGGCCAAGGCCCGGCTCGCTGATCGGCGGCAGGGTGATGCTCGGCCGGCCCGAGCCGAGGATGACGGGTGCGACCGTGATCTGCAGCCGGTCGAGACAGCCTTCGCGCAGGAAGTTCGAGATGGTCACACCGCCGCCTTCGATGAAGAGCCAATGCAGGCCGTGCTCCGCCAGCGCCACTTTGATCGCCTTGGGTGCGATCACCGAACCCTCGCGCGGCAGCGTGATGGTCTCGACGTCCGGCGCGTCGACGCCGTTGCGGCGATCCGCGGCTGCGATCACGATCGTGCGCGTACTGCGGTCGGTAAACACCTTGTGATGTGCTTTGAGCTTTCGTTCGGGGTCAATGACGACACGAACGGGGTGCGTGCCGCTGCAACGGCGCACCGTGAGCATAGGATCGTCATGGAGTACCGTATCGGCACCGACAAGGACGGCATCTGCCAATGCGCGCATGCGATGGGTGTGGCAAAGATCTTCGTCGCCGGAGATCCAGCGCGACGAGCCGTTCAAGGCGGCAATCTTGCCGTCGAGGCTTTGTGCGAGATGCGCGACCGCAAAGCTCTGTCCGCGCGCAATAGCGCACAACGGGCCATAGAGAGATTCGATCTCTCCGGCACCGAGACTGCCGAGCGGAGCGTCGCGCCGATTGGCGAGCACGGTTCGCCACTCCGCGTCGATGCGTCCCCGTATGTATCCTTCCGCGGCCATGCTAGAGCTTTCCCCAACAACGCATAATGAGGCAGGGATTGGTGCTTGAGTAGAAACAATTTTTCGCGAGCAACGATCCCCCAACCCTTCGGCGTCGCGAATTGGGTGACCGCGGCGCGGGCGGTCTATGCCGTGAGTCTGCTCGGATACAGCCTATGGGCGCTGGCGGTCGATCATGTGCCGGGTCCTACCATGCGCTGGTTCTGGGTGGTGGGGGCGCTCGGCGCACTGGCGTTCGATGGCGTCGATGGCCGGCTCGCCCGGCGTCTCGGTCAGACCAGTGCCTTCGGTGCGCGCTTCGACATGGAAACCGACGCCGCGACCGTGTTCGGGCTCAGTCTCCTGGTGTGGCTCTGCGATCAAGCTGGCCCGTGGGTACTGGCAATTGGGTTGATGCGCTATATCTTTGTCGCGGGAAGCTGGGTGTGGCCGGCTTTGGCGGGACCTTTGCCGCCGAAAAGGCGCCGTCAGGCGATTTGCGTCGTGCAGGTGACGGCGCTGATCCTATCCGTGGTGCCTGGCGTGCCGCCGGACGTGGCGGGTCCGCTTTGCCTGCTTGGGCTGGCGGCGCTGACCTACTCGTTCGCGGTCGATGTCGCGTGGCTCGTGAAGAGCCGTGTCGGTAAGAAAAAAGAGGCGGTGGTTTGAGTATTTCCGAGCCAGAGACCCCCGAGACCAAGACCGCGCATCTGCTGCGCCGCGTCGATCGCGTGATCAGCGATCTGCGCCGCGGCTTGGTCGCGATCGTCCAAGGCGACAGCGCGGCGCTGGCGTTGCAAGCCGCCGAGACGGCGACGAGCACGAGCCTCACGCAACTCACCGTGCTGGGCGGCGGCAAGCTGTCGCTCGCCCTCACGCGCCGCCGCGCTGCCGCGCTTGGCCTCACGCCGATGCCCCGCGAGCCGCGCGGCTCGAGCGTGCTGGCGCTGCCGCGCGACACGCAACCGCAATTCGTTCACACGCTCGCCGATCCCGGCGCCGCGGTCGCGGGTCTCGGCGTCGATGCACCGAATGGCGATCGCCTCGTCGATGCGGCGATCGAGCTCGTGAAACTCACGCGGCTTTTACCGGCGGCGGTGATCGTGTCGTTGACGCCGGCGGCGGCAAAACGCATCGCCAAGAGCGAAGATGTGCTTGCCGTCGCGGCCGACGATATCCTTGCTTATGAAGCCGAAGCCTCGCACAGCATGGAGATCGTCAGCGAGGCGCGCGTACCGCTGGCGGATGCGGAGAATACGCGGCTCGTGCATTTCCGGCCGCGCGATGGCGGCGTCGGCCATATCGCCATCGTCATCGGCGAGCCTGATCCGGCGAAGCCGGTCTTGGTGCGGCTGCATTCCGAATGCTTCACCGGCGATCTGCTCGGCAGCCTGCGCTGCGATTGCGGCGACCAGCTACGTGGCGCGATCGCGGAAATCGCCAAGAGCGGCGGCGGCGCGGTGCTTTATCTTTCGCAAGAAGGCCGCGGCATCGGCCTCGCCAATAAGCTGCGCGCCTACGAGCTGCAGGATGCGGGTTTCGATACGGTCGATGCCAACGAGCTGTTGGGCTTCGACGCCGATGAGCGCGTCTATCTCCCGGCGGCGGCGATGCTCAAGCAATTGGGCTTCGCCACGGTGCGGCTCCTGACCAACAATCCCGAGAAGGTCGCGGCGCTCGCGCAATGCGGCATCGATGTCGTCGAGCGCGTCCCGCATGCGTTTCCGGCGAACGAGCATAACGAGCGCTACCTGCGCACCAAGGCGATCCGCAGCGGCCATCTGCTGTAGAAGCTGTCAGCGATCAGCTCTCGGCCCTCAGCTTTGATCTATCCTCGTCACCCCCGCGAAAGCGGGGGTCCAGAGGGATCAGACTGGATGCCCGCCTTCGCGGGCATGACGGAAGAGGATGGCAGGCTGATAGCTGACCGCTGATAGCTTTCTCTGCCGGGCAAATTCTGCCGAGGCCGCTTGGCCACGCTCTGAAGTCCTTGATTTCTGCCGTCCGAAATTGGCACCCCGCTTGCAACGCTGACGATGTAAGCAACGTGGTTAAGAGGAACTTGCCGTGTCCGACGTCGCCGCTACCGCGGCTCTCACAGCACCCAGCGCGCAGCCAGCGGCCCAATCCGCGGGGCTCGGCCGCTCGATGTGGTCGCATGGCAGTTTTTCGTTCAAAGACCTGCTCGACATCGTCAACCCGTTGCAGCATCTGCCGGTCGTCGGCTCGATCTATCGCTATCTCACCGGCGACGAGCCTGCGGCGGGCACGCGCGTCATCGGCGATGCGCTCTATGGCGGCCCGATCGGCTTCGGTGTCAGCGTCGCGTCGACCGCTCTGCTGACCAATGCCGACGGCAAAGATCTCGGGGAGCGCCTGCTCGCCGATGTGTTCGGCTCGCATGACCATGACAGCGACCCAACCGTCGGCACGCCGCAAGTCACGACCGCCGATGGCCAGTCCGCCACCCCCGCCCCGATGCCGGAATGGATGGCCGCGGCTGGAACGCCCGACGGTCAGCCCCGGACACCAGCGCCCGCGAATCAGCAAGGCGCCGCGACCCGTGTCGCGATCACGACCGCGCCGGCCAAGCCGATGAGCTACGTGCCGCCCACCCGCTCGGCTGCCGCGCCGGCGCGCAGCATCGCCTCGGCTTCCGTCCCGATGAGTGCGGGGGCCCAACAACCCCAGCAATCGGCTCCTGCCGCGACCGCGACCCAGCAATCCATGCCGCTGATGGCGGCGCAGGCGCAGTCGGTGCCGATGAACCAGCTTTTCCGCTCGGCGCCGCCGCTGGCTCCGGGCACGCCGGAACATGCTTTCGCGGCGCAGGCGGCCCAGTTCCAGCACCAGATCAGCCAGGGCCGGGGCGCCAATGGTAACGTGATCAACAATCGGCCCGTGCCGCTCGAACTGACCAGCAATCTCCTACCGGTCATGCCAAGCGGCGGGCACCTCTCGCTTGGTCCGGGGGTGGCACCCCAGGCGGGCCAGACCCCCAGCCCAGCTTCCGCTACCCCGACCCCCGGCCAATCCGCCCCTGGCCAGGCTGCCCTCGCCCCTGGCCAGGCCGCCGGCCAGGCCCAGGCTTCGAAGCCCGATCAGACCGCGATCGCCCAGAAGATGATCGACGCGCTGAACAAGTACGAAGTCCTAAAGAAGCAGGAAGACCAACAAGATAGTGCCGGAAAGACCGACCCGGCCAAGCTCGACCTCTCGCTTTAGCTCACGCTAGCCCCCCGCGCCGATCATCGCGTCCCATGCAAGGCTGGGACGCGCTTTTTGCGCTGCGAAATAGTACCGGTTTGGTCCTTGAATAAATGGGCCCCCGGACATATCTCTTTGTGGAGCCCGGAGGCCTAAGGCCAAGCGGTTCAGAGGGAAAGTCCGCAAAAGCCCCCAATCGCGAACGTCGCCGGCTCTTGCCGGCGGAACGAATCCCGCGGCCCTGGGTTGGCGAAAGGAATGGGTAAAGGCGATGAACGTCAAACTCGATTCAACACTCAGTCGGTTCGTCGAAGAAGCCAAGCGCTATCCGATGCTGACACTGGAGCGCGAGCGCGAAATCGCGATCGCGTGGCGTGAACGCAAGGATCGCGCGGCGCTCGACGAGCTCGTCGGAAGCCATCTGCGTCTCGTTGTGAAGATCGCTCGCGGTTTCGTCGGCTATGGCCTGCCGCTCGCCGACTTGGTCGCGGAAGGCAATATCGGCTTGATGCAGGCGGCCGAGAAATTCGAGCCGGCGCGCGGCTTCCGCTTCGCGACCTATGCGATGTGGTGGATCCGTGCGGCTATTCAAGAATACATCCTGCATTCGTGGTCGCTGGTGAAGATCGGCACGACCGCCGCGCAGAAGAAGCTGTTCTTCAATCTGCGTCGCCTCAAGGCGAAGCTCGAGCAGTTCGAGCAAGGCGACCTCGCGCCCGAGACTGTTGCGGCCATCGCCAAGGATCTTGCCGTGCCGGAAAGCGAAGTGATCGAGATGAACCGTCGCCTTGGTGGCGTCGACAACTCGCTCAACGCAATGCTCGGCGGCGACGCCGACAGCGAATGGCTCGAGCTTTTGCCCGATGAGCGGCCGTCGCAGGAAACCGTGGTCGGCGATATCGAGGAAGGCCGGCGTCGGCGCAGCCTGCTCGGCGCGGCGCTGAAGAAGCTCAATCCGCGCGAACGCGAGATCGTGGTCGAGCGGCGGTTGAAAGATGAGCCGGCAACGCTCGAAGAGCTCTCGCATCGCTATGCTGTGTCGCGCGAGCGTATCCGTCAGATCGAAGTGCGCGCAGTCGAGAAGCTGCAGAAAGCGGTCGCCGCCAACACATCGACGCGGCCGCTGGAGCGGATCGCGGCTTAATAATTTAGGTCGCGCTCGCAGCCGCCACACCAACCCTGCTCGCGCGACCTAGGTTGGCTAGGCGGTGGTCGCGCGAGCAGCTCAATAAAAGCGCCGTGCAAGCAGCAATGCTTGCGCGGCCTTTTTTATGGGCTCAGCCACCAGGCGCCGAGCGCCAATGTCGCCAAGGTCAGCGGCGCGCCGATGCGGAAATAGTCCCAGAAACCAATATCTACCGCCTGCCGGCGGGCCCGTTCGACCACGATCAGATTCGCGACCGAGCCCAAAATCGTGAAATTGCCGGCGAAGGTCGAGGCCATCGCCAGCACCAGCCAGGCGCGAGTGGGGTCGGCGATCCCGCGCAAGAACGGCGCCAGCACCAACACCGCCGGCACGTTGCTGACGAGATTCGACAGCACCGCGGCGATCACGGTCAGTACGGCCACATGCCCAAGTCCCGCGCTGGCGACCGCATCGCGCACCGCCGGCGTCAGCAGCGCTTTCTCGGCGCCGGCCAACACGATGAACAAGCCGACGAACAGCAGCAGCAGCGACCAGTCGATCTCGCGATAAACGCGTTGCGGCTTGATCGGTGTCAGCAGCAGTAGCGCGCCGAGCACGATGGCGACCTTCGCCGGCGCGATACCGGCGAAGAATCCGGCGATTGCCAGCATCGTGGCGGCGAGGGCGCCGGCCAGCAGCATCGGATGGATCCGCGGCTGCTGTGTGGCGCTGCGGACAGGCTCGGCGGCGCGGAAGAATTCGCGCGGATGAAATGCAGCGATCATCGCGAAAAGCAGGACAAGGCCGATGGCCGCGATGGGCGACAGCGCGGCGGCGAAGCTCGCATAGGGCAGGTGCGAGAAACTGCCGATCATCATGTTCTGCGGATTGCCGGTGATCGTCGCGACGCTGCCGATATTGGAGGCCATGGCGAGCGCCAGCAGATAGGGCAGTGGGCGGCGGCCGAGGCGCTTGGCCGTCTCGATCACCAGCGGCGTTAGCATCAGGCACACGGCATCGTTGACGAGGAAGGCGGAAAGCACGCCCGTGATGACAATGATCGTGCCGAGCAGTAGGAGCGGCGCCTGCGCCCGGCGGGCGGCGAAACTTGTCACCAGTGCGAAGAAGCCGGACAGCCGCAGATGGGCGACGATCAGCATCATGCCGAGCAGCAGGGTTATCGTGCCGAAATCGATCGCCCGATAGGCCTCGTCGAGCGACAGGGTGCCGCTCGCCACCATCAGTGCCGCGCCGAGCAGCGCCGCGCCGGCGCGGTCCAGGCGCAAGAACGGCAGCCGGCCGAGAGCGACGATGAGGTAGGTCGCGGTGAAGATTAACGCGGCGGTCAGCAAGCTTGCTCGCTTAGGTTGCGGTCATTGTTTCGCCACGTTCGGGCGCCAAACACTAGCACGAGGCACTAACACGAAGCATGGCCGCGACGATCCGGCGGCTTGCGCGGCCCAATGGGGAATATGCTACAAGGAATCCTCAAGGCCGGGCGAGAGGCGCGCCGCGGTATCTCCGACAGCAGGGTTTTCCGGTTCATGACGCGTCGGTCAACCGGCGATCGCGATACGCGTACGAATGCGCGCGGTGGCACGGCCAAGCGCCCAGCCAATGCCAAGGGGGGCAATGGCAAGGGGGGCGGCGGCAATAAGGCCGCACCGCCAGCGCCGCGGCGTCGCGGCGGCCTCATGCGTTTTGCGCTCCTCGCCGGGCTTTGGTGCTTCATCGCCGGCATGGGCGTGATCGGCTTCTTCGCCCTCACTTTGCCCGATACCGGCGACCTCAGCACCGCCCAGCGCAAGCCCAGCATCACGCTCCTTGCCAGCGACGGCACCATGATCGCGACCTATGGCGATCTCTTCGGCGAGCCGCTTCGGCTCAAGGAGATGCCGAAATACCTGCCGGGGGCGGTGATCGCGACCGAGGACCGCCGCTTCTACAGCCATTTTGGCCTCGATCCGATCGGCTTGATACGCGCCGCTTTCGTCAATATGCGCGCCGGCCATGTCGTCCAGGGCGGCAGCACGATCACGCAGCAGCTGGCGAAGAATCTGTTCCTCACGCCCGATCGCACCTTCACGCGCAAAATCCAAGAGGCGCTGCTCGCCCTCTGGCTCGAGCATAAATTCTCGAAGCAGCAGATTCTCGAGATCTATCTCAACCGCGTCTATCTCGGCGCCGGCACCTACGGCGTCGACGCGGCGGCGCATCGCTATTTCAACAAATCGGCCCGCGAGGTCTCGCTCTACGAGGCGGCGGTGATTGCCGGCCTGTTGCGCGCGCCCTCGCGCTTCTCGCCGGCGAACGACAAGGAACGCGCCGCACAGCGCGCCCAGCAGGTGCTGGCCAATATGGCCGATGCCGGTTTCATCACCACGGCCCAGGCGCAAACCGCCGCGCAGCAGAAGACGCAGCTTTCCAAGACTCCGAGCCTCAGTCGCGGCAGCCGTTATTTCGCCGATTGGATCGTCGATCAGCTCGACGGCTTCAGCGGCACGCAAGACCGCGATCTCGTCGTCACCACCACGCTCGATCCGAAGATGCAGGCGGCGGGCGAGACGGTCATTTCCGATTCGCTCGATCGGAACAGCGAGAAATACGAGGTCGGCCAGGGGGCGCTGGTGGCGATGACGCCCGACGGCGCGATCCGCGTCATGGTCGGCGGCGACGATTACGCCGACAGCCAATTCAACCGCGCGACCCAAGCGCTGCGCCAGCCAGGCTCATCCTTCAAGCCGGTGGTCTATCTCGCGGCGGTCGAGCGCGGCCTGCGGCCCGGCGATCATTTCATCGATCAGCCGATCAAGATCGGCAAATGGGAGCCGCATAATTTCGAGAATAAATATCGCGGCGACGTCACCGTCTCGGAAGCGATCGCGGAATCGCTGAACAGCGTCGCGGCCCAGGTCGTACAGCGCGTCGGCGTCAACAATGTGATCGCGACGGCGCGCAAGCTCGGCATCACCTCCGACCTCGTGCATGATGCGAGCCTCGCCCTCGGCACCAGCGAAGTCTCGCTGATCGAATTGACCGCCGCTTACGCGCCCTTTGCCTCGGGCGGCATCGGTGCCTGGCCTTATGGCATCGTCGAGATTCGCGACGCGCATGGCGGAGTGATCTATCGCCGCGACGGCTCAGGACCGGGCCGCGTCATCGATCCCGCGAATGTCGCGATCATGAACCAGCTTCTATCCGGGGTTGTCGCTTACGGCACGGGCAAGGCCGCGAAGCTCGATCGCCCGACGGCAGGCAAGACCGGCACGACGCAGGATTTCGCGCGATGCGCTGTTCGTCGGCTACACCGCCGATCTGGTTTGCGGTGTGTGGTTCGGCAATGACGATGATTTGCCGATGAAGAAAGTCACCGGCGGCACGATACCGGCGCATGCTTGGCACGATTTCATGACCGTTGCGACGCGCGGCATGCCGATCAAGCCGCTGCCGGGCGAGGGCGCCCCGGCGCTCGTCAGCTACGGCGCCGGTGCGACGCCGGCGCCCAATCCGGCTGCGCAGCCGCCGGCTTCGGGTTTGCGCAATCTGCTCGATCGTATCTTCGGCGGTGCTTCGGTCGATCCGCCGGCGCGGGCCGCGCCCTATTCGACGCCGGGCTCGATGCCGCAAGGCTGAGTTGGGCTAGATCGGTGTGTCCTCGAGCCGGCGATAGAAGCCGGCGATCACCGAGGCGCATAGCGCGACAACCAGAACATTGCCGCAGGTGCTGAGCACGGAGCGCAACAGGAAGAAGCCGAGCGGCGGTGCCTTGTCGCCGAACGCTTCGATATGAAAGCCGGCGAAGAAAGCGCTGACGATCATCGCGGTGACGAATACCACCGGAATGGTGACCAGCAGCACGGTCACGAAAAGCCGCCAGGTATTGCCGCCGAGGCGGCGCCATGCCGCGGCGATCGATAGCGGTTTGCCGGCCGCCGCCGCGGGGAAGAGCAACATGCAGCGCACCGGCGCGAGCCACGCGGCCATCATCGCGGCGCCGGTTAGCAGCGCGACGTAATCGGGTATGCCATCCCGATCGACCAGCAGCATCGCGACGATCAGCAGCGCGGCGATGAAATAGAGCAGCAGCGTGTAGAGCAAGAAGCGCAGCCAGGCGCCCGTGAAGAGTCCGGTCGGCGCGGCGCGGGCGCCGGTGAAAAGCGAGACCTGATACCAGCGCACGGCAAATGCCGTGAGGCAAAGCAGACCGACGACCGCCTCGATCACATTTTCGAGGTTGAGGCCGAGCCGATCGCCACTCCAAACCGGCCAGATGGCAAGACCGCGATAGAGGTGGACATAACCGGGAAGAATACCGGCGGCGAGCAAAAGCAGAAGCGGCAGCCAGGCGACGTCGAGCACCAGGCTCAACTGGCCGAACACCCCGCGAAAGGCTTCGGCCATGACCTCGCCGACCGGCACTTTGATCCGTGTGCCGGCAACCGCCAAGGCACTTCTCCGCTTGTCGCTGATATGCGCAAGGCTAGCGGATTGGCGCCGCGTAAAACAGTAACGGTGCCGCGAAATCGACGTGCCGCGCGAGATTTAAGCGGCGTTGACGCCTTGATCGAGGGCGTAACCCGCGGCGCGGACGGTGCGGACCAGGTCCTTATGGCCGCCTTCGTTGAGTGCCTTGCGCAACCGGCGGATGTGGACGTCGACGGTACGCAGTTCGACCTCGGCGTCCCGGCCCCAGACCGCGTCGAGCAATTGCTCGCGCGAGAAGACGCGGCCCGGCCGCTCGAGGAAGAAGCGCAGCAGCCGGAACTCCGTCGGGCCGAGATGGATCGGCTGGCCGGCGCGGCTGACACGATGCGCCGACAGATCGAGGGCGAGATCGCCGAAGCGCAAGACCTCGGCATTGGTCGCTGGGCGGGCGCGGCGGATCACCGCGCGCAGCCGGGCCACCAACTCGCTGGTGCTGAACGGCTTCACCACGTAATCGTCGGCGCCGCTATCGAGGCCGCGCACGCGGTCGGTCTCCTCGCCGCGCGCCGTCAGCATGATGATCGGCACTTCGCGCCAGGCGGAGCTGCGGCGGATCTGGCGACAGAGCTCGAGCCCCGAGACGCGCGGCAACATCCAATCGAGCAGGACGGCGTCGGGCGTTTCTTCCTTGAGGTGGAGCAGCGCCTCTTCGCCGTCGCGCGCTTCGGCAACCGCAAAACCCTCTTTCTCGAGATTGTAGCGGAGGAGCGTGAGGAGAGCGGCTTCGTCTTCAACCACGAGAACGCGGGGTTGCATCAGGCAATGCCCTCCTGGTGGCCGTTATCACTCAAGGACGGCGTCTCGACGGTGCGATCGCGTTTCGGGCGAATCTGCGCCAGCGGCTTGCCGTGGACGAGGAAGTAGAGCGTCTCAGCGACGTTCGTGGTGTGGTCGCCGATGCGCTCCAAATTCTTCGCCATGAAGAGAAGATGGGTGCAGGCGGTGATGTTGCGCGCGTCCTCGATCATATAGGTGAGGAGCTCGCGGAAAAGGCTCGTATACATCTCGTCGAGCTCTTCATCGCGCAACCACACGGCGTAGGCCTTGTCCGCGTCGCGCTCGACATAGGCGTCGAGCACATCCTTGATCATCGCGAGGCAGACCGCGCCCATGCGCGGCAGCGCATAGACCGGCTTCACCGGCGCCGATTGATTGAGCACCAGCGAGCGCTTGGCGACATTCGCGGCGTAATCGCAAATACGCTCGAGATCGGTCGAGGTCTTGAGCGCGGCGACGATCTGGCGAAGGTCGCGGGCCATCGGTTGGCGCAGCGCCAGCAGCCGCACGACTTGTGCCTCGGCTTCATGCTCCAGCTCATCGACTTTGCTGTCGGCTTCGATGACGCTGGCGGCGAGATCGCCGTCGCGCTTCGATACCGCGTCGATCGCGGCCGCAAGCTGGCTCTCTGCCATACCACCCATCTCGGCGATGGAATTGTCGAGACGCTGCAGTTCCTGGTCGTAGCTCTTGATGATGTGTTCGGCGACCATTGATCTTCGCTCCTTCGCTTTCCGACCCGCCTACCACTCAGCCGAAGCGGCCGGTGATGTAGTCTTCCGTCTGGCGTTCCTTCGGATGCGTGAAGATGGCCTCGGTCTCGTCGAATTCGATGAGCTGACCGAGATACATGAAGGCGGTGTAGTCCGAGCTGCGCGCTGCCTGCTGCATGTTGTGCGTGACGATGGCGATCGTGTAGTCGGATTTCAGCTCGGCGATCAGCTCTTCGACGCGCTGCGTCGACAGCGGATCGAGGGCCGAGCACGGCTCGTCGAGCAGCAGGATCTCGGGCTTCACCGCGACGGCCCGAGCAATGCAAAGACGCTGCTGCTGGCCGCCGGAAAGCGAGAGGCCGCTTTGCTTCAGCTTGTCCTTCACCTCGTCCCAGAGCGCGGCGCGGCGCAGCGCCTGCTCGACGCGATTGTCGAGTTCCTGCGCCGACAGCTTCTCATAGAGGCGAATCCCGAAAGCGATGTTGTCGTAGATCGACATCGGGAACGGCGTCGGCTTCTGGAACACCATGCCGATGCGCGCGCGCAGCAGGTTCAAGTCCTGGCGCGCGTCGAGGATGTCCTTGCCGTCGACCAGCACTTGGCCCGTGGCGCGCTGGCCGGGATAGAGATCGTAGATGCGGTTGAGGATGCGCAGCAGCGTCGACTTCCCGCAGCCCGACGGGCCGATGAAAGCGGTGACGCGGCGGTCGTAGAGCTCGAGGTTGATGCCTTTGAGCGCTTCGTAATTCTTGTAGTAGAAGCGCAGATCCTTGATCACGACCTTGGTCTGCGGCACCCCGCGTTCGGCGGTGCGATTGACCGAAACCATGGGCGCGGTGCCGAGCGGCGGGCGAGCGGAATTTTGGGTTGGGCTGTCCACGGGACTCACATCGATTGTCATCGGCTGGTCGAGCCTTCACTCCAGTTTGCCAGGAACCGCGCGCCGATGTTGAGGAAAAGGATCGCAAAAGTGATGAGCAGCGCGCCGCCCCAGGCGAGGCGCTGCCAATCGGCATAGGGGCTCATGGCGAATTGAAAGATCACGACCGGAAGGTTGGCCATCGGTCCATTCATATTGGCACTCGAGAACTGATTATTGAGTGCCGTGAAAAGCAACGGCGCGGTTTCGCCGGCGATCCGGGCGACCGCCAGCATCACGCCTGTCATCATGCCTTGCAGCGCGGCGCGGTAGGTTATCATCACGACGACCTTCCAGCCCGGCGTGCCGAGGGCGAAAGCGGCTTCGCGCAGTCCCGATGGCACCAGATTCAGCATGTCCTCGGTGGTGCGGACGACGACTGGCACGACCAGGATCGCAAGGGCGATCGATCCTGCCCAAGCCGAGAAATGGCCCATAGGCACGACGACCAGCGTGTAGACGAACACGCCGATCACGATCGACGGCGCGCTCAACAGGATGTCGTTGACGAAGCGCACGACCGGCGCGAGCCAGGAGCCGCGGCCATATTCGGCGAGATAGGTGCCGGTGAGGATGCCGACCGGCGTTCCAACCAGCGTCGCAACCCCGGTCATGACGACACTGCCATAGATCGCATTGCTGAGACCGCCCTGATTGCCTGGCGCCGGCGTCGCATGCGTGAAGGTGCCGACGGATAGAGCGGGCAGGCCGTTGTAGAGCAGCGCGCCCAAGATCAGGAACAGGATGAGCAAGCCGAGGCCGGTCGCGAACAGCGATAGCGTCAGGATGACGAGGTTGGTGGCGCGGCGGCGGGTGTAGAGCGTCATTTGGCGGCTTGCCGGTCGAGGCGCAGCAGCATCAGCTTCGCGGCTGCCAGCACGGCGAAAGTGATGATGAAGAGGATGAAGCCAAGAAGGATCAGCGAGGGGATGTAAAGCGGTCCCACGGCTTCGCTGAACTCATTGGCGAGCGTCGCGGAAATCGTCGTTCCCGGCGCAAGCAATGAAGCGGAAACGCGATGCGCATTGCCGATGACGAAGGTCACGGCCATGGTCTCGCCAAGTGCGCGGCCGAGGCCCAGCATGACGCCGCCGACCACGCCGACGCGCGTATAGGGCAGGACGATCTCGCGCACGACCTCGGCGGTGGTGCAGCCGATGCCGTAAGCGCTCTCGCGCAGGATCGGCGGCACGGTCATGAACACGTCGCGCGTCACCGCGGCGATGAAGGGCAGCACCATCACGGCGAGGATGAAGCCGGCGGTCAAGACGCCGATGCCGAGCGGCGGGCCGCGGAACAGGAACTCGATGATCGGGATGTTGCCGAAGACGTCCTTCAGGAGCGGCTGGACGGTGAGCTGCAGGAAGGGCGCCAGCACGAAGAGGCCCCAGATGCCGTAGATGATGCTGGGAATAGCGGCGAGCAACTCGACCAGAATGCCGATCGGCCGGCGCAGCAGCGGCGGGCAAAGCTCGGTTAGGAAGATGGCGACGCCCAGGGCCAGCGGCACGCCGATCAGCATGGCGATCAGCGAGGTGACGAGGGTGCCGTAGATCGCGGGCGCGCCGCCGAAAATCTGCTTTACCGGGTTCCAGGTCTCGGACCAGAGGAAGGAGAAGCCGAAGGCGTGGAAGGCGGGCACGCCGCCGATCAGCAGCGACGCCATGACAGCGCCGAGGAGGACCAGCACGCCAAAGGCGAAAAGCTGGGTGGTACCGCGGAACAGAATATCCGCAAGCCGTTGCCGGCCAGGGTTTCTCCCAGCAGTAGAGGTTTCGAGGGTCGTATCTACCATGTCTGGTAATCCGGCCCGGCACACTTCGTCGGCATGAAATGCCCCATCTCGTTTTGCGCCAGGCTGCGTAACGCCATTTTAAGGCAAGAAGTACCCGGCCTCCGTTGCGCTTTTATGACAATTTGGTTGCCGTCTCGATTTGGTCCGGCAACGGCCCTGAAACGGGGATTCCGGCTCAGCTTAGGCCGGTTGCGACCGGCAAATGGACGGTGAAGACCGAGCCTTGGCCAAGCTCGCTGTCGATATCGAGCGCGCCGCGGTGGTGGCTGACGATGTGTTTGACGATGGCGAGACCGAGGCCGGTGCCGCCGAGCTCGCGCGAGCGCGCCGGGTCGACGCGGTAGAAGCGCTCGGTCAGGCGTGGCAGGAAATCCCGCGGAATGCCTGGCCCATGGTCGCGGATCGCAACGGCGACGGCGGCGTTGCGCTGCCCGGGCCGTCCTGCCGGCAGGAGCTTGCCCGAGACGAAGCCCGATACCTCGATGGCCGTGCCCGCCGCGCCGTATTTGATTGCGTTGTCGAAGAGATTCTGGAACACCTGGGTCAACTCGTCGGCATCGCCCAGCACCGGGGAGAGATCCGCCGGCAGTTTGAAATCGAAGCGCATCTGCCGCGCCCCGGCGCGCTGCTCCAGCGTGTCCGCGACGGCGTGGAGCACGTTACCGATATCGACCGGGTTGGTCGGCGCGCGGTGCTCGTTCATCTCGATCCGCGACAGCGACAGCAAATCGTCGACCAGCCGCGCCATGCGCGCGGCCTGCTCGGCCATGATGGCGAGAAAACGTTCGCGCGCCGTGGTGTCGTCGCGTGCCGGGCCGCGCAGCGTTTCGATGAAGCCGATCAGCGAGGCGAGCGGGGTGCGCAGCTCATGGCTGGCATTGGCGACGAAATCGGCGCGCAGCCGCTCGCTGCGTTTGAGGTCGGTGAGGTCGTGGAGCACCAGCACCACGGCGGCACCTTCCGCCGTCGGCGGCGACAAAGGCGCGAGCCGCGCCGAGAGATGGCGCTCGATTGGGCTGGCGATCTCGAACTCGACGACGCGCAGCCCCTCGCCGCGCAATACGGCGTCGGTTGCGGTCAGCACGGCGGGATGGCGGAGCGCGCCGGCGAGATCGCGATCGATGAGCCGGTCGCCCAGCAACTGCACCGCCGCCTCATTGGCGCGGATGATGCGCCGGTTGGGGCCGAGCAGCAGCATGGGTTCGGGCAGCGCGGTCTCGACCGCTCGCGCCGCCGCGAGTTCCGAAGCGCGCTGCTGCAAAGTGGCGCGCGTGCCGCGCGCCCAGCGGGCCAGGACCAACCACAATTCGCGCGCGGTCGGGCTGAGCGTCTCGACTTCAGGCGTCGCTGTTTCATCGTTGCTCATGCGCTCGACCGCGACTTGGATCGCTTGCATCCCGGTGATCAGCGGCCGGAACAGCAACACGACACCGGCATAGCCGAGAACGGCCGCGATCCAGGCCGAGGTCGCATCGAGCGCCTCGGTCACGACCATCACGAACAAGATGAAGAAAAAAGGCGATG
Source organism: uncultured Alphaproteobacteria bacterium (assembly GCA_963740675.1). Classification (GTDB taxonomy): domain Bacteria; phylum Pseudomonadota; class Alphaproteobacteria; order ATCC43930; family CGMCC-115725; genus CAIKMD01. Next base: position 191,521 of record CAVUFS010000009.1, on the reverse strand, counting down.
ACAGAAATGCCGAGCCCAATAGCAAGCGCGGCAAACCGCTCATCGCGGCATCGATTCCGCGATGAGCGGCATCGCTATAGGAGCGGGTGAGATGATTCCGGCCATTTCTGGCCGGAATCTAATCGAAGTTGCCCTGCTAACGCCAGCGCAGGAAGATGCGCTCGAGCGTGCTCAGCGCCGCGCCGATGAAGAGGCCGAGTATCGAGAGGATGACGACACCCGCCATCAGATCATCGGACTGCATCAAATTGCCCGCCGTGAGCAGGAACGCGCCGATGCCGTATTGCGCGCCGATCATTTCGGCCGAGACGACGAGGATCAGCGCGATCGACACCGAAATGCGGAAGCCGGCGAGAATGCCCGGCAGCGCCGAGGGCAGGATGATCTTCCAGATGATCGATCGCATCGGCATGTTGAAGCTTTGGCCCATGCGGATGAGGTTGCGCGGCGCGCCGTCGACGCCGGCCAGCGTCGCGATCACCGTCGGGAAGAACACGCCCGAGGCGATGGTGACGATTTTCGGCGTCTCGCCGATGCCAAGCCACAGGATGAGCAGCGGCAGCAGCGCGATCTTCGGCACCGGATAGATTGCGGAGACCAGCGGCATGCCGATGGCGCGGCCCGAGGATGTCAGCCCCATCACAATGCCGATGATGACGCCGAGGCCGGAGCCGATGATCCAGCCGGAACCGATGCGCACCAGCGAGATCGATAGATGGCGCCAGAGATCGCCGCTGATCGTGAGATGCCACAGCGCGTCGACGATGGCGATCGGCGAGGGCAGGAAGACCGGATCGATCCAACCGAGCGAGATCGACGCCTGCCAGACAAGAAGGATGCCGGCGAAGGCGATCCAAGACTGGAGCGGCTTCGGCACATCGAGAAAGCCGCCGCCGCGGAAATCCACTTCGCGGCGCGATGCTGCAGGCGCCGCTTCTGCCGTCACGGGACCGTTTGCTGTCAGCTCACTCATGGACCACCTCTCGATCGGCCACCGAGGCCTCGTCGCGGATCAGAGACCATAAACGATTACCCAGCTCGGCCAGTGGCGCGATCGCCGACTTTTCGGTGCGCTCGCGCTGGGGAATCGGGACTTCGAGCACTTCTTTGATGCGTCCCGGCCGACGTGACAATACCACGACGCGATGGGCGAGTCGCAAGGCTTCCTGGAAATTGTGGGTGATGTAGATGCCGGCGGTCCGCTCGCGCAGGAGCAGATCGAGGAAATCTTCCATCAACAGGTCGCGGGTCTGGGCGTCGAGCGCTGACAGCGGCTCGTCCATCAACAGCACCGCCGGACGCACCACCAGCGCCCGGGCGATGCCGACGCGCTGGCGCATGCCGCCCGAAAGCTGCTTCGGCAGGGCGTCGGCGAAATCGAGGAGGCCGGTGCGTGCCAGCGCGTCGTTGACGCGCTCTTGCATCGTCTTCGCGTCGAGCTTGTGATGCTCAAGCGCCAGGGCGACGTTCTTCGCGACGCTGCGCCAGGGCAGAAGGGCGAAATCCTGGAAAATGAAGGTCAGCGGGTTGAGGCAATCGCGTGGCGGTTGGCCTTCGAGATAGACGCGGCCGTCGCTCGCTTTGAGGATGCCGCCCACGATGCTCAGCAAGGTCGATTTGCCGCAGCCGGATGGGCCGATTACCGCGACGATCTCGCCCTCGCGGACATGCATCTTGATGTCCTCGAGCACGAGCAATTGATCATAAGAGTGGCGTTTGACGTCGACGATCACATCCATGGCGGCGTCTCTATACGGTCCTTTCGCTCATTTGCGGATGGGGTGGCGGCACGATTTGGCGCACGGTCACGCCGTGCGCAACGCCTCGCTCGGGCGTTTTCGCTTCCACCGGGCCTCCCTTCTCACGCTTGCCGCGCCGGATCGGACGCGGTTTCTCGTTAACGGCCGGAAGCCTAACATAAAGCGGGATGGGCCAGTGGTCCAATAGGTTAGCGCCACGGAATTCCCTCATTACGGAGCTTTCATCTTCCAACGGCGGGCCTCCGTTGATCCCGTGGCCCCGGGCTCCCTCCTGCCTATTGCGGCGGCACCTGCCTCATTTCGGCATCGCGATCGCGTAACGCATATCGATCACGTCCGCGGCTTTGACCGGCGATTTCAGCATGTGCTGGGTCACATACCAGGCGATCAGCGCGTCGATATCGTCGTGCGCCACCCGCGATTGGGGGTCGAAATACGGCAGGCCGCGGCGGATCACCGCCTCCGGCTGCTGCAGATATTTCGCGGTGATGGCGATGATGTCGGGCGCATTCGGACCTTCTCGGAGCTTGTCGTCCGGCCCGACCAGCGCGTCGTGGAAATAGGCTTCGCCGGCGCGCAACCCGGCCATATAGGCTTTGACCACCGCCGGCCGGTCGTTCGCCGTTTTGGTGGCGGTGAACACCGCTTCGCCTTGGCGCGGGGGCAATTCGTCCGCGGTCCAGCCGAGCAGCTTGCCGTCGTTCTTGCTGACGATGGCGGAGATCGGCGCCGCCGTCTGCACGGCGAGATCGGCCTGGCCGCCGGCCAGTGCCGACGCGACGGTGCCGTTCGCTTGCAGCGGCAGGAAATGCAGACCGCTCTCCGGCACATGATATTTCGCCGCGACCTGCAGGAAATAGAATTGCAGCGGCGTGCCGAGTTGGGTCACGCCGACGGAGTGGCCGCCCATATCCTGGAAGCTTTTAAGGCCGGCGGCATAGGCCTGGTTCGAGGCCAGGATGCCGATGCTTTGGAAGCCGGGATGCTCCCAGGTGCCGGCGCCGATGATCTTCAACGTGCCTTGGCCCGCAAAATTGAAGAAGGCGGCCGTCATGCCGCCGGCGCCGAAATCGCAATCGCCCGACGTGACCGCAACCGCGATCGGCTGCGCCGAATCGAACAACACAACCTCGGCGTCGAGCCCTTGCGCGGCGAAAAAGCCCTTGTCTGTCGCGACAAAAGTCGGTCCGCCGCCGAAAGAGCGCACCGTACAGACTTTGACATGCTCGGCGGCGCCGGCCGGCGCCGCCGTGTTCGCGACGACAATTGCCGCCGCGCCGACAAGCAGACGAGACACCAACCGCGTCATTTGCTTGCCACCGCCGGTGCGAAGATCGCGAAGCGCTTATCGGTGAGGCTTCCTGCGTCGAGCTTTTCCTTGATCATGCCCTGCCCGTAATACCAGTCGATCGCGCGCTGCACGTCGCTCAGCGAGACGCTCGCTTGCGGATCGTAATAGGGAATGCCGAGTGCCAGCACTTCGGGTGGCGCGCCCAGATTCTTCGAGGCGATTTCCATCATCCGCTTGGCCATCGGCTGATCGGCGCGCTTGCCGTCCTTGTCGATGAAGGCCGCGTCCCAGGTCGCTTCCGCCTTGCGGAAGGCGTTGAGGAATTTCTTCACTGTTTCCGGATGCTCGTTGGCGAATTTCGTGTTGACCAGCGTCGCCTCGCTTTGGCCCTCGATGACGTCGCTCGCCCAGCCGAGCAGCTTGGCATCGCCGCGCTGGATCAACGGATAGATATTCGCCGAGGTCTGCACCGCCGCATCGACCTGGCCGCCTTTGATCGCCGAGGCGACGTTGGGATTGGATTGCAGCGGCACGATGCGCACGGTCTTGAGATCGACGCCGGCCTTCGCGAGAGCGAGCGCGATGTTGTAATGCAGCGGCGTGCCGACTTGCGTCAGGCCGACGGAATGTCCGGCCATGTCTTTCATCGAATGGACGCCGGCCTCGTATGACTGATTCGATTGCATGAAGCCGATGCTCTGAAAGCCCTTATGCTCCCAGGTGCCGGCGCCGATGATCTTCAGCGTGCCTTGGGCGGCGAGATTGAGGAACGCCGCCGTCATGCCGGTCGAGCCGAAATCGGCGTCGCCGGAAGCTGCGGCGACCGCGACAGGCTGCGCCGCATCGAACCAGACGAGCTCGGCGTCGAGGCCTTCGTCTTTGTAGAAGCCCATATCCTGCGCGACATAGAGCGGCGCGCCGCCCATCGAGCGCACGACGCCGATCTTGATGTGCTCGTCCGCCTGGCTCGGCGCGATACCGGCCAGCCATAGGCCCGCTGCCAAAGCCAGCGCACTGCAGAGCGTCGATTTCATGACCATGCTTCTCCTTATGATGCGTTCGAGTGTTGTGGGTCTTATTTCTTCGGATAGGGGATCGCATCGCGGCGATCGATCATCGCCCCGACATCGATATCGCCTTTGATCATGCCTTGCGATTTGTACCAGGCGGCGAGCTTGACGAAATCCTTCTCCACCAGCCGGCCTTGCGGATCGAAGAACGGCACACCGAGCTTGATCTGCTCGAGCGGTTGTTCGAGATTTTTCGCGGCAATCTGCATGGCCTCCGCCGCGTTCGGGCCATCGCGCCGCTTGTCGTTGGCATCGGCGAACGCGTCGTGGAGGAAGGTCATTCCCTTGCGATAAGCGACCAGATAGCGCTTCAGCACGTCGGCGCGCTCGTTCATCATCTTGACCGAGGTGAAGAACGCCTCGTTCTGCTCGTTCGACACTTCGTCGCCTTCCCAGCCCAGGAGCTTGGCGCCGCCTTTGTTGATCACGGAATAGGCCGGCACGACCGTTTGCACGGCGAAATCGGTCTGGCCGCCGGTCAGCGCCGTGCCGACATTGGGATTGGATTGCAGCAGCAGGATCTGAATCTTGTTGTAGTCGATATTGTATTTTTCGGCGGCCAGAGCGATGGCGTATTGCAACGGCGTGCCCGATTGCGTGATCGCGCCTTTCTTGCCGCCGATGTCTTTCAGCGAATGCAGCCCGGCCTCATAAGCCTGGTTCGAGACCAGATAGCCGATGCTCTGGAAGCCGGGATGCTCCCAGGTGCCCGAGCCGACGATGCGCAACGAGCCCTGCGCCGCGAGGTTGAAGAAAGCGGCCGTAACGCCGGTTGTGCCGACATCGCAATCGCCCGAAGCAACGGCGATCGCGATCGGCTGCGCCGAATCGAAAAAGACGATATCGACATCGATGCCCTGCTCGGTAAAGAAGCCCTTTTCCTTGGCGACGAAATTGGGACTACCGCCCATCGAGCGAACGACGCCGGCTTTGACTTTGTCATTGGCAACGCCCGGCGTCGCCGTCGCGGCGAGAATGAGACCCGATCCCAGCAACAACGCAGTCAGCGCACGCATCGTCTTCATCGTCGCTCTCCCTGTCTGGTGCCTCGTTTGTTAGCCGGCTCTTATTTGCTCAACGGCACGGCATAGCGGTTGTCGATGATGCTCGCGGCATCGAAATCGTCTTTCACCATGCCTTGCGCGCGATACCAGGCGACCTGGCGCAACACATCGGCTTCGTCCAGCCGCGCTTCGGCATCCATATAGCCGAGGCCTTGATCGATCACCTCAGGCGCCTGGCCGGTATGTTTTGCGAGGATCGCGAGCAGCTCGGGTGCGCTCGCCTGATCCGCGCGCTTGCCGTCGGGGGCGGTGAACGCGTCGTGATAATCATGCGTCGCATGACGCAGTGCGCGAACGAAGCGCTGCACCTTGTCGGGCTGCTCATTCGCGGTCTTGGTGCCGGTGAAGGCGACCGCGAGCTGCCATGGCAATTCATCGCCGATATAGGCCAGCAGCTTGGCGTCGCCCTTGTTGATCGCCGGGCGCACCCAAGGCGCGATCGTCACCACCGCATCGGCGGAATTGCCGACCACGGCAGCGACCGCGTTGGGATTGGTCTGCAGCGGCATCAGCCGAATGGTTTTCAGATCGAAGTGATATTTATCGGCCAGCAAGCCGAGATCGTAATGAAAGGCCGAGCCGATCTGGGTGATTGCCACCGAATGACCGGGCAGGTCTTTGACTGTCTTGAGCCCCGCCTCGAAGGCTTTGTTCGACGCGGCGACGGTGTTGGCGGGAAAGCCCGGCACTTCATGCGTCTGGCCGGCGATGATGCGCAGCGCGCCCTTGCCCGCAAGGCTGTAGAAGCCGCCGGTGAGGCCGGCGACGCCGAAATCGACCGCGCCCGAGGCGACGGCGACCGCGATCGGCTCGCCGGCTTCGAAGAACACGTAATCGGGGGTCAGCCCCTCGGCCGCGTAATAGCCCTTGTCATTGGCGATATAGAGTGGGCCGCCCACCGGCTTCTGCATACCGATCTTGATGGTCTCGGCCGCGGCCGCGCGCTCAGCGACTAAACCGCTGAATCCCAGGACAATCGCGCCCAAGCCAATCGCCAGCGAAGCCAGGCGCATCGACCCCTCCCTTTCGTCGTTCTTAGGGCCGATCTTCGCCGCCGCGCGGTTTCTGGTCAATGTGCCCACAGCTCACCGACCAAGGCTCATGGGCACCACGAAGCGCCGGTCGACGATCTGGGTGCTCCCGGCCGCATTCTTGATGAAGCCGTGCTCGCCGTACCACGCGATCTGATGCATCACATCGTCGACATCGAGCCGGCCTTGCCCGTCGACATAGGCGAGCGCCGGCCGGAGCTGCTCGACCGTCTGGCCGATATAGTCCGAAATGATCGCATAGATCGCGGGCGCATCGGCCATGTCCTGACGCTTGCCATCGGGCGCGGTGAAAGCGTCGTGATAATCGTGCTGCGCCTTATGCATGGCCGTCAGAAAACGTTTCACCGTATCGGGATGGTCCTGCGCCATCTTGGCTGAAGTAATGAGCGCGCCAAATTGCCAGGGCGCGATATCGCCCGCCCAGGCGAGCAGTTTCACCGCGCCGCGCTCGATCGCGGGCGATGCGAAATTGCCCAGCGTCGCGGCGGCATCGATCTGCCCGCCGCTCACCGCCGAGGCGACATTGGCATTCGATTGCAGTGGCACGATGCGAAAACTGTCGAGCGCGATGCCGGATTTCTCGGCGACCAGCGCGACGCTGTAATGCAGCGACGAGCCGATCTGCGTCACGCCGATCGAATGTCCGGCGAGGTCCTTCACTGTCCTGAGCCCCAAATCATAGGCCTTGTTCGAGGCGACGATCGCATTGGCGTGAAAGCCCGGATGCTCTTGCAGATGGCCCGAGACGATGCGGATCTGATTGGCCAGGGCGTAGAGCCCGGCAGTCATGCCGGTGATGCCGAAATCGATATCGCCCGAAGCGGTGGCGACCGCGACCGGCTCGGCCGCATCGAACGGCACGAGCTGCGCGTCGAGTCCTTCGGCGGTGAAATAGCCACGCTTGATGGCGATGACGGTGACCGCGCTCGACGAGGTTTTGAGAAGGCCGATCTTGATCGTCTCGGCGACGGCCGGCGGCGCGGCAAAAGCGAAAAGCAGCGCGAGCGCGATCAAGCGAATGGCGATGCGGCGCATGCCTTCCTCCCCCTATGTTTCTCGCCGCGTTTTCCACAACGCATTTTCCCGGCACTCTAAAGGCGCGCCGGATTTTCTGCTAGTTTGCCGGCATGCCGGAATCCGCGCGCGAACCGACGCCCCAACCACAGGCCGCTGCTTCACCCGAGGCGACGCCGGCGCTGGCGCAATATCTCGATCTGAAGCGCACGCATCCCGACTGCCTGCTCTTCTATCGCATGGGCGATTTCTACGAGTTGTTCTTCGAGGATGCCGGCAAAGCGGCGGCGGCGCTCGATATCCAGCTCACGAAGCGCGGCAAATATGATGGCGAGGATATCCCGATGTGCGGCGTGCCGGTGCATGCCGCCGAGGCTTATCTCTCGCGCCTCATCCGCCAGGGCTTTCGCGTCGCCGTCTGCGAGCAGATGGAAGACCCGGCCGAGGCGAAAAAGCGCGGCAGCAAATCGCCGGTGCGCCGCGCGGTCGTGCGCATCGTCACGCCGGGCACGCTGACCGAAGACGCGCTGCTCGACGCGCGGCGGCACAACTATCTTGCGGCGCTCGCCGATGCATCGGGCGATCTCGCCATCGCCTGGCTCGACCTCTCGACCGGCGAATTCGCGACGCAAGCCGTGCCAACCACATCGCTCGGCGCGGTGCTGGCGCGCATCGCGCCCGGCGAATTGCTGCTCCCCGAGCGACTGCTGGCAAAGCCCGATCTCTTCGAGCTGTTCCAGTTTCATAAGGACAATCTCACGCCGCAGCCGAGCGCGCGCTTCGACAGCGAGAACGGGCGCAAGCGGCTGGAGGCACTTTACGGCGTGCGCGAGCTGGCCGGCTTCGGCGCTTTCACGCGGGCCGAGGTCGCCGCGGCCGGTGCGCTGGTCGATTATGTCGAGCTGACGCAGCAAGGAAAATTGCCGACATTCAGCGCGCCGCGCCGTTTCGGCAGCGGCGATGTGATGGAGATCGACGCGGCAACGCGGCGCAATCTCGAACTGACCGAAAGCCTGACCGGCGATCGCAACGGCAGCCTACTCGCCGCGATCGATCGCACCGAGACGGGCGCCGGCGCGCGGCTTCTCGCCGATTATCTCGCCGCGCCGCTGACCGATCCGGCGCAGATCGAGGCGCGGCTCGATGCCGTCGCTTTCTTCGCCGGCGCCGAGCGGCTGCGCGAAGGCATGCGCGACGAGTTGCGGCTGTGCGCCGATATGGCGCGCGCGATGGCGCGGCTGGGCGTCGGCCGCGGCGGGCCGCGCGATCTCGCGGCGCTGCGTGACACGCTGCGCGTGAGTGCCGGGTTGCGCGCGCTACTGCGCCAGGCCGATTTCACCACGCCGCCGCCGCTCATCGCCTCGCTCGAGCGCGACCTCGGCGAGCACACCGCACTGGTCGATCGACTGACGCGTGCGCTCGCGGCGGAATTGCCGCTGCTGGCGCGCGATGGCGGCTTCATCGCGCCGGGCTATGCGAGCGAGCTCGACGAGCTGGTGAAGCTGCGCGATGACAGCCGCCGTCTCGTCGCCGGGCTGCAAGCGCGTTACGCCGCCGAGACCGGCATCGCCAGTCTCAAGATCCGCCACAACAACGTGCTCGGCTATCACATCGATATCGGGCCGAATCACGCGGCCAAAATGGGCGCGGGGTTCATCCATCGCCAGACGCTCGCGTCATCGATGCGCTATTCGACGGTCGAGCTCGGCGAGCTCGAATCGAAGATCGCCTCCGCCGCTGATAAAGCGCTGGCGCTGGAGATGAAGCTTTTCGACGATCTCGTCGCCGAGGCGCTGGGCCAGGCGAGCGAGATCGGCCGTGCGGCGGCGGCGCTGGCGGCGCTCGATGTCGCAAGTGCGCTGGCCGAGCTCGCGGTGACTGAGCGTTTCACGCGGCCGAAGATTGATGACAGCACGGCTTTCGCGATCAAGCAGGGCCGTCATCCCGTGGTCGAGCAGGCGCTGCTGCGCGCCGCGGGGCCGAGCTTCGTCGCCAATGATTGCGATCTGCAGGAAACGCAGCGGCTCTGGCTGCTGACCGGTCCCGAACATGGCCGGCAAAAGCACGTTCCTGCGCCAGAACGCGATGATTGCCGTGCTCGCGCAGATGGGCTCATTCGTCCCGGCCGAGGCGGCCCAGATCGGAATCGTCGATCGCCTCTTCAGCCGCGTCGGTGCGGCCGATGATCTCGCGCGCGGCCGCTCGACCTTCATGGTCGAGATGGTCGAGACGGCGGCGATCCTCAACCAGGCGGGACCGCGCGCCCTCGTCATCCTCGACGAGATCGGCCGCGGCACCGCGACCTATGATGGGCTTTCGATCGCCTGGGCGTCGGTCGAGCATCTGCATGACCGCAATCGCTGCCGCGCCTTGTTCGCCACGCATTATCACGAGTTGACGGCGCTCGCATCGAAGCTCGATCACCTCGCCTGCTACACGATGCGGGTGAAGGAATGGCAGGGCGATGTCGTGTTCTTGCACGAAATCGCGCCCGGCGCCGCCGATCGCTCTTACGGCATACACGTTGCCAAGCTCGCCGGCCTGCCGGCGGCGGTGATCGCACGGGCCGAGCAGGTGTTGGGTACGCTGGAGAAAGGCGAGCAAGGCAGCGCGCTCACGCGCCTGGCCGAAGACCTGCCGCTCTTCGCTGCCTCGAAACCGCAGACGCCGCTGGAGTTGGCGGAACCCTCGCCGCTTGAGGCGCTGTTGGCGGGCCTCAAGCCCGACGAATTGTCTCCGCGCGAGGCGCTGGAGCTGCTCTACAAGATCAAGGCGCTGGGCGGCGACGCGAAATAGCCATCGTCGATGGTGGGCGGCGCCGACTCTCGAATGGCCTCTCCTCCTTCAGTCGTCATTGCCGGGCTCGTCCCGGCAATCCATGGGACGACCCGTTCACGCGCTCCTCGCGCGTGAACCCGAAGGGCACGGCCGCGAAGAGCGGCGGCGCGGGTCGTCCGGGACAAGCCCGCGGGTGACGGAATTAAGGTTGCGCTGAAGCACGTCCGGCCGCTTCGGTGTATCCGACATTTCCGGTATTAGGTAGCAGACGCACCTAGCAGCCTTCGGTATGGACGTGTCGCTTTTCCTGCCAAAGCTCGAAGCCGTGATGCGGTGTTGGCGTTGAGCGAAACATTGTCCTGGCGATCTCAAGGGCCTCGCTATCGTTTTCCGCGTGAAACTCGCGGCGTGACCAGACACGGCAATCCGCCCCGAGGAAGTAAAAGCGATACTCCATCGGCTGATCTCCCGACCTGCCTATCCTCCGAGTCTTACCCCGAAGGCCGCCCTCCGGTTCCTCAGCCAAGCCCGCGCCAGCGCCGTTTCAAGGAGCGTGTGCACCTAGGCCGGTTGATTGTCTGCGCCCGACTCTTCGCCCGCGCTCTCAAATTCATCGGCGCGGTTTTCCAGCTCTTGCGCTATTTTCAAAAGCCCCGGCGCGAGGAACGAGCTGTAACCAGCGATCCTCCGCAATTCCTCCGCGCTTTCGCGTAGAAAGCGCGCCTCCTCAACAGGACCGAGCATCCTGCCACCTCCATGAGCAGAGGAGGATAAAGCGCATTTTTTTGGCAACTCGGTGGTTGAAGTCGATCAACTTATGGGCGTTATCGCGGTATTAGGGAGCAGACATTTCCACCCGCAACGGCGGCAGCTTGATCTTTGGTAACGAGAGACCATCTCTTCGGAGGGCGGTTCCTTCGCCCTAAGTCCCTGAAAGACTATTGAAATTTTTAATTTTGCGAAACAAACCCAATTCCCTGCCGCGCCGCAACAAGGCCGCGACAGTTTCGCGGCTTCTCTATAAGATCGACAGTAATGGCTGAAATCCCGCGCCAGCGCGAAATCATCGATCGCCGTGCCCTCGCGGCGCAGCTCGAGGCGATCGCCGAGCGCAGCGCCGAGCCGGACCGTAGACATGTCGCCGATGCGCTGAAAGCCGCGCTCGTCGCCGGCCGCGAGCAGGTGCGTAAGCGCTTCGAGAGCGGCGCGAACGGCACGGAGACCGTGCATTCGCTCTGTTTCCTCGTCGATCAGATCATCCGCGTGCTCTACGATTTCGTCGCGGGCCACGTTTATCCGATCGCCAATCCGACCAAGGGCGAGCGCCTCGCGCTGATTGCGGTCGGCGGTTATGGCCGCGGCGAGCTCGCGCCCTTCTCCGACATCGATCTGCTGTTCCTCACGCCCTACAAGCGCACGCCGCATACCGAACAGGTCGTCGAGTATGTGCTCTACACGCTGTGGGATCTCGGTCTCAAGGTCGGGCAATCGACGCGCTCGGTGGAAGAGACCATCCGCCATGCCGAAAGCGACCTCACCATCCGCACTGCCGTGCTCGAGGCGCGCTACATCTGGGGCGATCAGGAACTCTTTGCCGAGCTGAAACGCCGCTTCGATACGGAGATTGTACGCAAGACGGCGACCCAATTCATCGAGCAGAAGCTCGCCGAGCGCAATCAGCGGCATGAGAGGCTTGGCGATTTGCGCTATCTCGTCGAGCCCAACGTCAAGGAAAGCAAAGGCGGCTTACGCGATCTCCACACGCTGTTCTGGATCGCGAAATACGTTTATCGCGCCGACGATATCGACCAGATCGTCGAGCTCAAAGTGCTGTCGCCGAAAGAGGCGCAGCGTTTCGCGCGGGCGCAGAATTTCCTCTGGACGGTGCGCTGCTATCTCCATTTCCTGGCTGGCCGCGCCGAGGATCGCCTGACCTTCGATCGCCAAAGCGAAGTCGGCGAACGCATGGGCTATCGCAACCATGCCGGCGCGCGCGGTGTCGAGCGCTTCATGAAGCATTACTTCCTGATCGCGAAGGATGTCGGCGATCTGACGCGCATCTTCTGCGCCGTGCTCGAATTGGAGCATCGCCACCAGCCGAAATTCTCGCTGAAGCGCTGGGGCTTCGGCAAGAAATCGGTCGAGGGCTTCACCGTCGATGCCGGAAGGCTCGATGTCGCGAGCGAAGACCAATTCACCAAGGACCCGGTCGCGCTGCTGCGGCTCTTTCATGTCGCGCAGAAGGAAGGGCTCGACATCCATCCGCATGCGCTGCGCCTCATCACGCAATCCTTGAAGCTGATCGATGCCGATCTGCGCAACAATCCCGAGGCCAATCGGCTCTTCGTCGAGATTCTGACAGCGAGCAACGTCAATCCCGAGATCGCGCTGCGCTGGATGAATGAATTGGGCGTGTTCGGCCGCTTCATTCCCGATTTCGGCCGTGTCGTCGCGCAGATGCAATACGACATGTATCACACCTATACGGTCGACGAGCACACGATCTTCGCAATCGGCATTCTCTCCGATATCGAGCACGGCAATCTGAAGGAAGAGCTGCCGCTGGCAACGAGCCTCTTCCCGACGATCGATTCGCGGCGCGCGCTTTATCTCGCCGTGCTGCTGCACGACATCGCCAAAGGCCGCGGCGGCGACCATTCGGTGCTCGGCGCACAGGTCGCGGAAAAGCTCGGGCCGCGTCTCGGCTTCTCTGCCGAAGAGACCGAGACCATCGCCTGGCTCATCCGCTGGCATCTCTTGATGAGCAACACGGCGTTCAAATTCGACATCGACGATCCGAAGACGATCGAGGATTTCGTCGCCCGCGTGCAATCGCCCGAGCGCTTGAAGCTGCTGCTGCTGCTGACCATCGCCGATATCCGCGCCGTCGGCCCCAAGGTGTGGAACGGCTGGAAGGCCGCGCTGCTGCGCGAGCTTTATCATCGCGCTTTCGAGCTGATGTCGGGCGGCATCGATGCGACAGCGCGCGAGGAGCGCGTGCGGCTGGCGCAAGAGGCGGTGAAGAAGCTGCTGCCCGATTTCACCGCAACGGAAATCGATTCCTTTATAGCCAAGGGCTATCCCTTCTACTGGCTCTCTTTCGATGCCGAGACGCAGTCGCGGCATGCGCGGCTGGTGCGCGAGGCCGAGCGCAGCGGCGCGCCGCTGACCGTCGATACGCGCGTCGATACCGAACGCGCGGTGACCGAGGTCACGCTCTACACGGCGGATCATGCCGGTCTCTTCTCGCGCATCGCCGGTGCGCTGGCGCTTGCCGGCGCCAACATCGTCGACGCGAAAATCCACACGCTCTCGAACGGCATGGCGCTCGATACGTTCTGGGTGCAGGATCGTGAAGGCGGCGCTTTCGACCAGCCGCAGAAGCTCGCCAAGCTCTCGGTGATGTTCGAGAATGTGCTGGTCGGCAAGCTGAAGCCGCATATCGATCTCGCCGCGCCGGCCAGCATGCCGAGCCGCACGCGCGTCTTCACCGTGCCGCCGCGGGTCCTCATCGACAACAAGGCGTCGAGCACGCACACCGTGATCGAAGTGAATGGCCGCGATCGCACCGGTCTTCTCTACGAGGTGACGCGCGCGTTGACGCAGCTCAATCTGCAAATCTCCAGCGCGAAGATCTCGACCTATGGCGAGAAGGTGGTCGACGTCTTCTATGTGAAGGATCTCTTCGGCCACAAGGTCGATCACGAGAAGCGCTTGGGCGATATCCGCGAACATTTAGCCGCGGCGCTGGCTGATCCTGCCGCGGCGAAAGCCCCCGAAAAAAGCGATACCGTCGCGGCCGAGTGATCTTATATTCTTCGGCGATTCGTATTCGGGGGGATTACGATGCTGAAGACGCGATTTGCTTTGTCCTTATCCATTGCCATTGTCGCCGCTGCGCTCGCGGCCACGCCAGCCGGCGCGAAATCGAGCGGCTCCAGCCACAGCTCGTCCTCGCACAGCACGAGCCACACGGCCACGCCCCGCAGCCTACCAAAATCTTCTTCGAACCATGCGGGGCAGACGGTCTTCCCGAAGGGTAAGTCGCCGATCGCACATGCGTGCAAAACCGCCTCGTGTCGCAGCAAACATCCGACTGGCTTCTATTACAACGCTCGGTAGCGATCGTCTCTACTCGGCGCCGGGTGCTTCGATGCGGTCCGGCTGCTGTTGTCCGGCGGCTTCTCCGTGCGCGGCTTGCGGCGCTGCTTCCGCGCTCGGCGCCGGTGGGCCCCAGCGGCGCAGCGGCAATTCCTTCAAGAAGATCGCGAGTGCGACGCCGAGGATGCAGATCCCGGCGCCGACCAGATAGACGTATTGGAACGAGTGACCAAAGCTCGCGACGATCACGGCGCGGACATTTTCGGGCAGCTCGTTGATCACCGCCGGTCCGCCATGCAGCAAGCCGCCGGCGCTGAGACCGGGCAGCTTGGCGCTTTGCTCGGTCAGTCCGGCGAACAGGATTGCGCCCATGATCGCGACGCCGAACGATCCGCCCATCGAGCGGAAGAACGAGGTGAGCGAGGTCGCGCTGCCGAGATCGCGGATCTCGACGGAGTTCTGTACCGAGATCGAAATCATCGGTCCGGCGGGGCCGAGGCCGATGCCCATCGCCGTCATCAGGACGATGTAATAGATCGGTGAGGTCTCGCGCGTGACTTCCATCATGCCGAGGAAAGCCAGCGCGGCGATGCTCAGCGCGACCAGCGGGATGATCTTGTAGCGACCGGTCCAGCGAATGAAGCGGCCGGCCGACAGCGCGCCGACGGTGATGCCGACCATCAGCGGCGTGATCAGCAAGCCTGAATTGCTGGCGCTGGCGCCGAGGACGACTTGCAGAAACAACGGCAGGAAGATGGTCGCGCCGACCGTCGCCCCGCCCATCAGGAAACCCATGCTGTTCCCGATGACGAAGACATTGTTGTTGAAGAAGCGCAGCGGCAGGATTGGATCGGCGGCGCGCATCTCTTGCAGGATCAGCAGGGCGATCAGCACCAGCGCGAGGATGACGAGGCCGATGATCGGCGGCGACAGCCAGGCGAATTCATTGCCGCCCCACGTCGTGACCAGCAGCAGCGCGACGATCGCCGGCACCAGCAGTGACGCGCCGAGATAATCGATGCGTTTCTGGCCGCCGCGGATCGGCAGTCGCTTGAGCTGCGCGTTGCAGATCCAAAGCCCGGCGACAGCGATCGGCAGATTGAACCAGAACACCCAGCGCCACGAAGCGATATCGACCAGCAAACCGCCGAGGATCGGCCCGCCCAGAGTCGAGACCGTGTAGACGCCCGAGAAATAGGCTTGATAGCGGCCGCGTTCGCGCGGCGGCACCATGTCGGCCATGATCGTCTGCGCCAGGGTGATAAGCCCGCCGCCACCGAGACCCTGTACCGCGCGGCCGCCGATCAACATGCTCATGTTTTGCGCGGCGCCGCAGATGATCGAGCCGATCAGGAAGATGCCGATCGCGGTGATGAAGAGCTTCCGCCGGCCATAGAGATCGCTGAGCTTGCCGTAGATCGGCGTGGATGCGGTCGAGGTCAGCAGGTACGCCGCGACCGCCCATGACATGTATTGGATGCCGTGCAGCTCGCCGGCCATGGCCGGCAACGCGGTCGCGACGATCGTCTGATCGATCGCGCCGAGGAACATGCCGCACATGGTGCCGCTCAGCATCAGCAGGATTTCGCGATGCGTGAAACGAACCGGCGCAGGGGTGGTCACGATGTCGGGCATTGCAGATTGTTTAGACGTTTCACCAAAATTTGACGAGGGCCACGCGAATCGTTCGAAATCTAATTCGTAACCCATTGTATTTCCTAGTAAAGAATTTGTTGCAAGTGATCCTCAATCGCAGCTAATGTCTGCTCGCTATGCGAATGCGAATTATTCTTAACTAGGTTTCCAAACGTGACTGGTGCATCTTCGTCTGATCCCACTTCGCCTCCCGCTGCCGACAACGCGGCGGCGCCGCGAATCGTCAGCAGCGAATCGCTGCTCGGGGGCCAGCGCGAATTGCTGATCCAGCACGGTGCGGAGCAATACCGCTTGCGGCTCACAGCCAGCAACAAGCTGATCCTCGTGAAGTAATCCGCCTTCGCCATGCTCACCTTTTTGCAATCACGGCACCCAAGCCAGCCAGCCCGCAATACGGCGGACAGCCAGCCAGGAATGCTTGCACCCCTGCGCTCTGGAGCTGTCATCCATGTCTTGGCAACGTTGCCTCTTTGCATCGAGTTCTGTCGTCGCTCTCTTGACCGGCTGGTCCGGCCTCGCCGCCGCGCAATCCTATGACAGCGGCCCGATTCAAACCCCGACCGTTTCTGTCGATAGCGCCAATGGCAATGGCAGTTATCAGACCACGCAGCCGACGCTGAACAAGCTGACGCAACCGATGCTCGAGACGCCGCAATCGATCGACACCGTGCCGCGGCAATTGATGGACGATCAGGCCGTCACCACGCTGCGCGACGCCTTGCGCAATGTCGCCGGCGTCAGCCTCGGCGCCGGAGAGAACGGCGCGCAGGGCGACAATCTTACCCTGCGCGGCTTCAGCGCACGTAACGATATCTTTCTCGACGGCATGCGCGATTTCGGTAGCTACTACCGCGATCCGTTCTACCTCGAAGACATTCAGGTGCTGAAAGGCCCAGCCTCGATCCTCTTCGGCCGCGGCTCGACCGGTGGTGTCGTCGAGCAGGACAGCAAACAGGCCGGCCTCACGCCCTTCATAAACGGCACGGCCGTCTTCGGCACCGATATGACCAAGCGCCTCACCGCCGACGTCAATCAGCCCATTGGCGCGCTTGGCTCGGGCGCAGCGTTCCGCATTAACTTGATGGCGCATGACTCGAATGTCGCTGAACGCGACACGACCGAGAATTCGCGCTTCGGCATCGCGCCAACTCTCTCTCTCGGCCTCGGCACCGATACCCGCGCAACTTTCAGCTTCCTGCATCAGACTGAATACGACACGCCGGATTACGGCATGCCGGTTCTGTTCCAGGGCACGCCCGGTGCGCCGCGCCAAGTCGCCGAGCCCGTGCCGGAAAGCGTCGGGCGCAGCAATTTCTACGGCTTCGCCGAGAATGATTTTCTGCGTACCAATGTCGACGTCGCGACCGCCAAGGTCGAGCATGACGTCAATGACTGGCTGACGGTCCGCGACCAGCTCCGTTACGCGCATTACGTCCGCCAGTTCCGCATCACCGAGCCGCAGATTGCCTATGGGCCGGTAGCGCCCGGCGGTAGCCTCAACCCGCAATTGGTAGCACCGGGCACATCGCTCGGTTCGATCCTCGTCTCGCGCAACCAGCTCTATGGCACCAGCCTCGAGACCTTCCTCGAGAACCAGCTCGACGCGACGTCGAAATTCAGCACCGGCTTCATCAAGCACACGTTGGTGACCGGCGCCGAGATCGGCGAAGAGACATCGGACCCGCGACGATACACGACCATCGGTCCGTTCAGTACGACGCCGCTCACCAATCCCAATTCGGGTCAGCCCTACAACGCCTCGGCCTTTTTAGCTTCGAACACCAAGACCGACGCGGCAACGAAGGCGCTCTATGCCCTCGACACGGCGGATCTGAGCGATCAATGGGCGATTATGGTCGGCGGTCGTCTCGATCGCTTCGATGTGAATTTCTCCCAGCAATCCTTCAACAATCCGGTCACCGGTACGGGGGCCGGCTATACCGCGCTCCAGCACACGGACGATACGGCGAGCTGGCGCGGCGGCATCGTCTACAAGCCGCTGCCAATCGGCAGCGTCTATTTTGACGCCGGCACCTCGTTCAATCCGTCTGCGGAATCTCTGTCGCTGCAAGCGTCGAACGTCAATCTCGCGCCGGTCAAGAACACCACCTACGAGATAGGCACCAAATGGGACCTCTTCCATGAAGGACTCAGCGTCCGGGCCTCGCTCTATCGCACGCAGCAGACCAATGTGCGCGAGACCGATCCCAACAACCCGGCGCTGATGATCCTCGCGGGCGACGCGCGCGTCGA
This sequence comes from uncultured Alphaproteobacteria bacterium, assembly GCA_963740675.1. Lineage (GTDB taxonomy): Bacteria > Pseudomonadota > Alphaproteobacteria > ATCC43930 > CGMCC-115725 > CAIKMD01. The sequence goes on along the minus strand of CAVUFS010000009.1, from coordinate 173,482 downwards.
CGGCTTCGAATTCGAGGTCGCGGGTCATTTGACCGAGTATTGGCAGGTCTATGGCGGCTATGCCTACATGTACGGCGTCATCGACAAATCGCCGGTGCAAGGGATCGCCAGCGATCTCGGCAATCGCCTCAGTAATGTGCCGGCGCATACCTTCAACCTCTGGACGACGTATCGGTTCGACGAAACGCCGTACGAGATCGGCGGCGGCGTCAACGTTGTCTCGAGCCGTTATGCCGCTTCGAATCCGCGCATCATCTGCCCGAGTGCGGGTACCTGTAACGCGAGCACGCCGGGCGCGGTTGCCTTCCTGACGAAAGTGCCAGGCTACGCCACCGTCAACGCGATGGCGAAGTACTACGTCAACGAGAAGCTCGATCTCCAGCTCAACCTCAACAACATCTTCAACACGTTCTACTACGACCAAGTCCATCCCTCGCACATGGTCCCAGGCCCGGGTCGGACGGCGCTGCTGACGGTCGATTACAAGTACTGAGGGGCCTGAAGGCGGAGGCGCGATGCTGTTGCAAATTCCGAAAGTTCTCGATGCCAGCCAGGTGGCCCATTGCCGCCAAGCGCTCGAGCGTGCGGAATGGGTGGACGGTCGGGCCACCGCCGGCCACCAGTCGGAACGCGTCAAAAACAACATGCAGGTGCCGGAAGGTCATCCGGTCGCGCGCGAGCTCGGCGACATGATCCTCGCCGCGCTCGAGCGCAACGCGCTCTTCATCACGGCGACTTTGCCGCTCAAAGTCTATCCGCCACTCTTCAATCGCTATCAAGGCGGCGAGACCTATGGCACGCATATCGACGGCGCGATCCGCGAGGTGATGCGGTCGCGCTATCGCGTGCGCACCGATCTTTCGGCGACGCTCTTCCTCACCCCGCCCGAGGAATATGACGGCGGCGAATTGATGATCGAGGGCACCGATGGCCTGCGGCGCGTGAAGCTGCCGGCCGGCGATATGGTGATCTATCCCGCGACCAGCCTGCATCAAGTGACGCCGGTGACGCGCGGCGCGCGCGTCTCCTCGTTCTTCTGGTTGCAAAGCATGGTTCGCAGCAACGAGCAGCGGATGATGCTTCTCGATCTCGACACCGCAATCCAGCAGCTCAACCGCGTTGTGCCGGACGAGCGCGCGCTCGTTCAGCTTACGGGGCTCTATCACAATCTCCTTCGGCTGTGGTCTGATACATGAGCATTGCGTGGCGCGCGACCGTTCTTCGCCGTCTCCATTTGTTGCTCGGCGGTTTGCTCTCGATTCCGCTGGCGGTCATCGGCCTGACCGGCAGCGTGCTGATCTTCGAGCCGCAACTGCAGCCCGGTCATGATTTCGTGCGGGCGAGCGTCGGGCCGGCGCAGAGCTTTGCCGCCATGGTCGGTGCGGGGCGTGCTGCCGCGCCGAAGGATTTTGCGCCCAGCACGATCTTCGCGCCGGTCGCCGCCGGCGATCTCGCGATGCTGCGTTTCTCCGATCCGCGCCATCCGGGGCCGGGCGGTATCGAGGTTTATCTCGATCCCTCGACCTTGGCGCTGCGCGGCACGGTAAAGCCGGGCGAAGGCTGGCTGCGCGAAATCTTTTTCCTGCACGCCAATGCGGGCACGCGTGATCGCAACGGCCGCGAGATCGGCGGCTGGTTCGGCGTCGTGATGTGCGTGCTCGCGGTGACGGGCATCATCATGCAATTCCCATCGCGGCGGCGCTGGCGCCAGGCAATGACCGTCCAGCGCGGCGCGCGCGGCTATGGCTTGCTGCGCCAACTCCACGGTGCGATCGGCTTCTGGTTCTGGTTGGTGCTGCTGGTGGTGAGCTTCTCCGGCGTGTGGCTCTCCTTCCCTCAGACGTTCAATAGTCTTTCCGCGGCCTGGGGCGTGCGGGATCTGCGGCCTGGCGTTGCCGCGCCGCGCGTCACGCCCGTCGAAGGCGCGGTGCCGCTCGATATCGATGGCGCTGTCGCGCTCGCGCGAGCGGCGCGGCCCGATCTTACGTTGCGCATGATTGGCCTGCCGCAACGCGCCGATCAGCCTTACCGCATGACATTGGGCGAGGCGCATGCGCTGCCGGTGATCGTCTTTGTCGATCCATGGCAACGGCAAATCGCCGATCTGCGCGATCCACGCGACTATTCCTTTGCCGAGCGCGTCGTCGCCTCGATGCATGCGATCCATGACGGCAGCGGCTTCGGTTGGGGCTGGCGCGTGCTGGTCTTCATTTCGGGGCTACTGCCGGCACTGTTTGCCATGAGCGGCGTCGCGATGTGGCTGGCGAAACGCCGGCTCGATCGCGCGGCGTGCCGGTCGCGGTTCATGCCGCTCGGTGCGCCCGGTGAATGAAGGCGATGGACGAATGAAGTCGGTAAAGGAGGGCAACAAGCGATGAGCCTTGCAGCGACTTTTGGCTTCGGCCAGTCTCCTGTCCGCCAATCTTTGAGCGGCGACAATAAGCGATGGGCCGCGAGCTTTGCCCTCGTGCTCGCGCTCCATGTCGTGGCGACCGTGTTTATCTTGCGCTGGTATCAAAATCTGCCGGCGCCGACGCCGTTGCCGCCATCGCTGACGATGATCGAGCTTGCGCCGCTGCCCGCGCCACCTGCGCCGCCGGTGGCGGCGCCGCCACCGCCACCCCCACTGCCCGAGCCGCAAGTTCAGCCGCAAGAAGAACCGGTGCCGGTGGCGAAACCGCTGGTTCAACCGAAGCCGCGCCCGGTCGTGAAGCATGTCGAGCGGCCGCAGCCCCAACCACAGCCGACGCAAACGGTCGAATCGACGGCGCCCGTAACGGCGCCACCGACGCCAACCCCACCGGCACAACCCAGCGTCAGCGATCACGCAATTCCACGCTTCACCGATCTGATCGCGGCGCAGCTCGAGCGCTACAAGCGCTATCCGGCGCTGGCGCAGCGCCGTGGCGAGCAAGGTGTTACGTTGCTGCGCTTCACGCTCAACCGCGCCGGCACTGTGTCAAATGCACGGATCGAGCGCGGCTCCGGTCATACGGATCTCGATGAGGAAGTGTTGGCACTCGTGCAACGCGCTCAGCCCTTGCCGCAAATTCCACCCGATATCGCAGCGAACACGCTCGATATCGAAGTGCCCGTGAAGTTCGCGCTGCATTAACAAGCGGGCGATCCAGGGCCGACGAGCACCATCGGATCATCGACGCGATGCGTGCCGAACCGCAGGCCGTTGCGGTAAGGGGCGGCCCAGTCTCGCATACGCCGTTCTCGTTTTTGGCGAAATTTCCCCTCTCTATGAGGGTTAGACATCTCTTATCTATGAAAGCGGGCTGTGTTTTGATCTAAATCATAGACAATTTTTTAACTAAACTCGAATATGGGGCCCTTCTGATTGTGCAATTCCATGCGGGGGAGCCTTAACTTGCTGAAATTTCCGGGAGAAGACCGTCAGGTCGAGTTGGTCAGGCGTGATGACGTGCCCTCCATGAGGACGATCGTCGTCGACGGCGTCGAGCATTGGTTGGGACACGTGAAGGACTTCACGAAGAACACCAACCTCGCCGAATTCCTGCCCAAGGATAATCGGATCTCGATGGCCTGGGTGCGCTTGGAAGCCGGCGAAGAGCTCACCCCCCATGTGCACCCCGTGCCTTCCATGATCCTGATTGTCGAAGGCAGCGCTCGCACAACCGGCGATAAGCATGCGGTCATGAATGCGGGCGATGCGCTCCTCGTGCCGCAACGCAAGCCGCACGGCTTCGTCGGGCTGGAGCCCAATGGCTTTTGGGGCCTCTCGATCCAATTCGATTCGCGCGGTCTGTACGAGGACATCGAGGACCCGTGGGCCACGTTCCTGGCCGACGAGAAATCGTCGGAACTCGCTGGAAGCCCGATCGAGCAGCTCTTCAAGAAGAACGAAGAATATATGGAGCGCTTCGACAAGCATCGGCTCTTCGTGCTGGCGCGGAACGGGCTCCTCAATAATCCGCAGGCGCGCCGTCGATTTCTCGACTGCTTCCAGGTGTGGTCAAACCATTTCCAGAAGATGGTCTTGAACCGAGTCGTCACGCTCCAAAATCCGCTCTTCGAAGAGCTCGCCTGGCTCCATCTGGTCGAAGAGCTCGGCCACAATCGCGACCTCGCCAAGAGCCGGTCCGATCTGAAACCCGTCTTCGATCCAATTCTCGAAGCGGTCTGTTCTTGGTTCCCGTCGAAGATCGGCATGCTGAGCGATCTCGAGAAAGTCGTTCTCGTTCATCTCGTCGTCGAGGCATCTGCGCTGTCCTTTTACAAGCACGTGCAGCCGGCGATGGAGACAAGCGGCACGAAGAACCACTTCGACAGCCACAAGGCCGGCGACGAGGCGCATGTCCAGATGGGCTACGCTTTCCTGCGGCAGGTCACGTCTGCCGATTGGCCGCGCCTTTTCGACATTCAGCGCCAGGGTTGGGCGATGCTGATGGCGGTGATGGGACGCGTTGCGGATCTCGTGGTCCACACTTCGGGCCAGCTCGACGACAGCGCACAGCAACCGCGCAAGGAAGTGCAGCATGTGGTCGAGCCGGTCGAGGCTCGCGCCAAGACCAGTACGCCGCGCAAGGACACGCCCTATGTGGTCGAGCCGATTGACGTCATTGGCGAGCCCCGCGCCAAGAGCAGAGCCCCCCACAAGGCGAGCAAGGAGCGGGTGACCGCGGTCGCTATCGAAGAGCAAATCACGGCCGCAGAATAAGGGCTATGCCGATGATGCAATCGACACTGGATCGGCCGGTTGAGAAGCAACCGGCCCTCACCTGGCCGGTCGAAGAATCGCGCCGGGTTCCGGCGTGGATTTATACCGATCCCTCCATCTACGCGCGCGAGCAAGAGCGTATCTTTGGCGGGCGCGCGTGGAATTATGTCGGCCTGACGGCGGAAGTCCCGCAACCGGGCGATTTTATCCAGACCTATGTTGGAGAGAATCCGGTCGTGGTGGTTCGCGATCACGAAGACCAAATAAATGTCTTCGTGAATCGCTGCACCCATCGCGGCGCCCAGTTCTGCATCGAGCCGCGCGGTCATGCGGACGCTTTCACGTGTCCGTACCATCAGTGGTCGTTCGGTCTGAATGGCGCGCTCAAGAGCGTGCCCTTCAGCCGGGGCATTCGCGGCAAGGGCGGAATGTCCAAATGCTTCGATCCCGCGCAGCATGGATTGGAGCAGCTCAATGTCGCCGTGCGTCACGGCGTCATTTTCGCGAGCTATGCGCGAGACGTCGAACCGCTCGAGACGTATCTCGGTCCGGCCATCCTGTCGTATTTCGATCGCGTCTGCGACGGCCGGCCCTTGCAAGTGCTTGGCTCGATGCGGCATCGCGTCAACGCGAATTGGAAGTTGCAAGTCGAAAATCTCAAGGACACGACGCACGCAGCGCTGCTGCATGCCTTCTATGTGAAATTCGGCATCTGGCGCAGCGACCAGAACACCGAGGTGAAGGTCGGGCCCCGGCGGCGGCAGCAGCGTTCTGGTATCGACGGCCAGCTTCAAGCCGGTCGCCGATTCGGGCGACGAAGCCGCCACCCCGGATTTCGATCTCGAGGATAAGCGCCTCATTGCCTACCAGCGCGAATTCGAGAACGGCACCGGAGCGATCCTGACGATCTGGCCGAATCTGATCGTGTTGCAGCAACTGAACCTGTTGGCGATGCGGCATGTCCGGCCCCTCGGCCCGAACGCTTGTATCAAATCCTGGACGTTCTTCGGCTATCAGGACGAGCCGGCGGAGCTGAGAAAGAAAAGACTGATGCAGGCCAATCTGCTCGGTCCGGGTGGTTTGGTCACCATCGACGACAACGAGATCTTGGCCTGTGCGCAAGACGGCGCCCTCGCGTCTCCCTTCGCCAACTCGGTTCTCGAGGCGGGGACGGGATCGGGCGATGCCGATCACCTGATGACGGAGTTGGCGGTGCGTGCCTTCTACGATTGTTATCGGGACGTCATGGGTCTTTGACCGACTTCAGCGGATAGCCTCTTAACTTCGAAAGAGAATACGAACCGATGGACAGTTTGATCGAGCACCGCACGCTCGTTACCGATATCGAGCTGCTCTACACGATGTATGCCGAGGCTCTTGATGACGGCGACATCGCGCGCTGGCCAAGTTTTTTTGCGGATGATGCGCCGCTTTATCGCATCACGACGCGCGACAATCTGGAGCGCGGCATGGAATTGTGTCTCGTGATCTGCGATGGCCAATCGATGCTGCGCGATCGTTCCACCGCGCTGCAGAAAACGGTGATGTACCGGCACCGATTTCAGCGCCGGATGATGAGCGGTATCCGCTTGCTTTCGTCGGACGGACTCGATCGCGACAGCATCAAGGTTCGCGCGACCTTTGCCCTTTTTGAGGCCATAGGTGACGAGCCGAGCAAGTTGCTCGCCTGCGGCCGCTCGACCGATGTCGTCGTTCGCCAGGGCGGCGAGCTGAAGTTCAAGGATCGGCTCTGCATGGTGGATTCGCGCGTCATGCCCGACTCGCTCGTATTTCCACTTTGACGGCGATTGGCAAACGCGCGGCGATGGCCAGGTTGCCATTCGCCGATCTTTTGGTGCTCGATCTGACCCGGCATCGGGCGGGACCGGTCGCCTCGCGTTTCCTCGCCGATTGGGGCGCGCAGGTCATCAAGATCGAAGCGCCGACGGATGTCAGCGACAGCATGGGCGGCAAGCGCGAAGGTTTCGACTACCAGAACCTTCATCGCAACAAGCGAAGCCTGTCCTTAAATTTGAAGACCCAAGAGGGAAAGTCGGTCTTCGCGAAACTCGCGCTTCGTGCGGACATCGTCCTCGAAAGCTTTCGTCCCGACGTCAAGCATCGGCTTGGCGTCGACTACGAGTTGTTGCGGCAAGTGAATCCGCGCATCATTTGCGGAAGCATTTCCGGTTTCGGGCAAACGGGTCCCTATGCCGCGCGTCCCGGCGTGGATCAGATCATCCAGGGAATGTCGGGATTGATGTCCGTTACGGGCCTTGCCGGGCAAGGACCTGTGCGTGCCGGCGCGGCGATTGCCGATGTCAGCGCCGGAATGGTTCTGGTCCAAGGGCTCTTAACGGCGCTCTATGACCGCGAGCGAACCGGCCAAGGACAATGGGTTCATACGTCGCTTCTGGAGTTGCTGGTGTCGGTTCTGGACTTCCAGGTGGCGCGCTGGCTGCGAACCGGCGATGTGCCGGGACAAGCGGGTAACGACCATCCGACGCTGATGCCGACCGGCCTCTTTCCCACGGCGGATGGCAACGTCAATCTCGCGGCCGCCGAAGATCCGAAATTCGCGGCGCTGTGCGAGGTGTTGCAGCTATCGCATCTTCCCCGGGATCCGGATTACAGCACCGTCGAGGCGCGCTCGACCCATCGACAGAAGCTCTGCACGAAGCTCGCCGAGAAGACCCGGACGATCTCGAGTGTGGAATTGATCGAGAAGCTTAATGCTGCAGGCGTGCCGTGCGGACCGATCTATTCGATCGGCGAAGCGATGCAAGACGAGCAGATGAAAGCGCTTGGGATGAATATCCCGGTCGATCATCCGCAACTCGGTCCATTTGATGTGCTGGGCCAGCCTTTGTCGCTTGAGGGAAATGGCGGGCGCCCTGTCGCACGATTGCATGCCCCCGACCTCGGCGAGCACACCGATGACATCTTGTCGAACGTGTTGGGCTATGAAAAGGCTACCATCGAGTCGATGCGCTCGCGCGGCATCATCTAGACGCAGGTAACGTCAGCGCGTATTGCGCCGGGGCGCCTTTAAGACAGACCGCTTTCCCTTGTGTTCACCGGCAAGCCGCGCGCAAGCGCGATGATCGCGGCGCCGCCCAGCGCGATGGGTGCTAACGCGAGTGCGGGAATGTTGAATGCATCCCAGGCGTAGCCGCCTAGAATCGGGAGCAGCACGGAGCATGGAAAGCCGACCGTAAACATCGCCGCGGACAGCCTGTGCACGTCTTGCGGCGCGCCAAGGAGCGCCGGCAGCGCCAACGCAAGGACCAGTATGATGGCATTGGCGCAGCCGAGAATGCCGGCGCTCCACACAATCATGCGGTCATTGCCGAGCAGCACGCCGGCAAGCGTCGCCAGCACGACGAGGCCGAGCACCGCATAGACCGACTTCCACCGCAGCAGCGCGCCGGCTCCGAACAGCATGAAAAGCGAGCCGGGAATTTGTCCGCCGTTGAAGGCTGTCAGCACGGGCGAGACCAACCCCGCTCGGCCGAGCCCGTCGAGGTAGTCGGGCAGAAATGTGTTGGCCGTCCAGTAGATCGTGTTGGCGCTGCCGGCGAGGAAGCCGAGCCGCCACACCAGCGGGTCGCGCCAATCGGGCCACCAGCGCTGTACTCCCGGGCCTGTGGTCGAGACGCGTGGCGCGAAGAGCAGCACCAGCACCGCCGTCACCGCCACTGGCACAGCCCAGAGGACGAGCGAAAAGCGCCAGCTTCCTTCAGCGAGCGTCCGCATCACCGATAGGGACAGCGCCACGCCCAAAAGCCCCGCCATCACCATGCCGTTCGAATAGACCGCGGTAGCGAAGCCGATCCGATCGGGCATCCAGCTGCGCGCCAGGGGCGGAAGTGCCGGCTGCATCACCGCAATGCCGGCTGCCATGACGATGGTCGCGAAGTCGAGTGCCTCGATGCCCGATGCCGAGCCGCGCAGCGCACTTCCCACCGCGGTGAGGAAAAGGCCGGCGACGAGCGTTCGCAGTGCTCCCGTCCGCGCGATGAGGAGTGCGCCCGGTATGGCGGCGCAGGCGAAAAGCAGCGATGGCAGGCTGCCGAGCGTTCCGATCGCGGTCTCGTTGAGGCCCAGGTCGCGGTGGATGAGCGGCAAGAGCGGCGCCAGCACCAAGATGGTGAGCCGCAGCGAGCCGCCTGCAAGCCACAACAATACGAGCGCGGTTCCCTGCTTCAGCATCGAACAGCCAAAACGATGTCGGGGACGGAGAACGCGAAACGAAAGAAGCTTCTCACCAAAGCGATCCTCGACAATGTGCTAAAGATAGAATGCAAAAACCGACAGGGAGCAGGTGCGCAACCTGCACCGCGATCATTCGGAAGCTGAGCGGGGAGTTTCAATCGCCTTGCGTCTAGCTTGGACGCAAAGAATTGCGGCGAAGAAAATCAGAAATACCGATCCATTTCATGGAATTCATTCATTCGATCTCCCCATTAAGTTTTATTATGCCTACATTTAATACGGCTTACAACGCATGATCCCTTAGGTCGAGGCGACATGTGGCTTGGTGCGTAGATCGATGCCGAGCGACAGGACCGAGAGCGCCACTGCGGCAAAGCCGATCGGCACGAAAGCGATCCACGAAATCTGCGTTACGTCCCAAAGATAGCCACCGATCACCGATATCAGCACAGCACAAGGATAGGAGATGGTGAACATCGCCGAGGCGAGGCGATGCACGTCTTCCGGCGCGCTCAAGAGCGGCGGCAGCGCCAGCACCAGAATGAGTCCGGCGGCGGTGGCGAAGCCAAGGAGCCCCGCCCAAATGATCACCGGCCAGCCCGGCATCGTCGCCATGCCGATGATGCCGATGAGGTTCAGCAACCCAACCGTGACATAGGCCCAGGGCGCGCGTACGAGGCGCGGCGCCATGCCCAGCATCAGGAACGAGGCCGGCAACTGACAGAGGTTCAGCGACGTCAGCGACGCACTGATCAACTCGCCATGCCCGGTTGCCGTCAGATAATCGGGCAGGAAGGTATTGGTCGCGAAGTAACAGGCGTTGACGCAGCCGAGACAGATGGCCAGGCGCCAAAGCTGTTTGTCGCGCCAATTGGGCCACCACCGCAGCGGCGCCGCTGTCACGGCGCGCGGTTCGGCACGTGGCGAGAAGAAAACGACAAGCAGCGCGGTGAGAAGGGCGGGCACGCCCCAATAAACAAAACTCAGCCGCCAAGAGCCTTCCGCGAGCGGCAGCACAAGCGGCAGCGTCAGGGCAACGCCCAGCACCTCGCCGACAAGAAGGCCGTTGGTGTAGACCGCTGTCGCGAAAGGCACCCGATGTGGCAGCCAGTTGCGCACCAGCGGCGGCATCGAGGGCTGCATGATCGCGACGCCCGCGGCGGTGATGATGGTCGTGAGATAGAGCGTGCCGACATCGATCGCGGCACCGCGCGCCGCCGACCCAAAGCCCACCAGCAGCAACCCGACCACCAGCGCGGCCCGGGCACCGAAACGCGCGATCAGCGCCGAGCCTGGGATCGCGGCGGCGGCGAACAGCAGCGCCGGCAATGTGCCGAGCGTGCCGATCTCGGTCTCGGTGATATGGAGCTCGGTATGGATGAGTGGAATGACCGGCGGTACCGCGAGCAGCGTGTAGCGCAGCCCCGACCCCGCGAGCCACAACAGGACAAGCGCGCTGAAGTCGCGGTTGGCGGTCGAGGCCTGAATCGTGTCAGCCACGATCGCTATTCGCGAAGATCCTCGAAGAACTCCTTCACCTTGGCGAAGAAGCCCTCGCTTTCGGGACTGGTTTTATGCGCCTCGCCTTCTTTCTCGAATTCGCGCAACAGCTCTTGCTGCCGTTTGGTGAGATGCACCGGCGTCTCGACGCTGACCTGGGCGTACATATCGCCGCGGGCCGCGCTGCGCAGCACGGACATGCCCTTAGCGCGCAGCCGGAATTGATGGCCGGTCTGGGTGCCGGCTGGAATCGCCACCTTGGCGCGCGAGCCATCGATCGTCGGCACCTCGATCGTGCCGCCCAGCGCCGCGGTCGACATGGAGATCGGCACGCGGCAGTGGATGTTCGCGCCTTCGCGCTGGAACAGCGGATGCGCTTTGACCGCGAGGAAAATGTAGAGATCGCCATTGCCGCCGCCGCGTAAGCCGGCTTCGCCTTCGCCGGCGAGGCGGATGCGCGTGCCGTCCTCGACGCCGGGCGGAATAGTGACATTGAGCGTCTTCTCTTTGCGCGTGCGGCCTTGGCCGCCGCATGAGCGGCACGGCTTGTCGATCACCTTGCCGGCGCCATGACAGGCGGGGCAGGTACGCTCCATCGTGAAGAAACCTTGCTGCGTGCGGACACGTCCGGCGCCGCGACAAGTCGGGCAATTGATCGGCTTCGATCCGGGTTCCGCGCCGCTGCCCTGACACGAATCGCATGGCGCAAGCGTCGGCACGCGAATTTGCGTCTCGCGGCCTTTGAATGCTTCCTCGAGGGTGATCTCGAGATTGTAGCGCAGATCGCTACCGCGATTATTCGCGCCGCGCCCGCCGCCGCCCATCATCGAGCCGAACATCTCTTCGAAGATGTCGGCGAAACCGCCGCCGCCACCGAAGCCGAAATCGCCGCGGCCGCCGCCTTGCTCGAAAGCGGCATGGCCGAAGCGGTCGTAAGCGGCGCGCTTCTGCTCGTCCTTCAGGACGTCATAGGCCTCGTTGATATCCTTGAAACGTTGCTCGGCTTGTTTGTCGCCCGGATGGCGATCCGGATGACATTGCATGGCGAGCTTGCGGAACGCCTTCTTGATGTCGTCGGCCGAAGCATCGCGCCCCACGCCCAACATCTCATAGAAGTCCTGTTTCGCCATCGTAACTACCTAGTCCCCCGACCCCGTACCCGACGACAAACCGCCCCGGCATTGCCGGGGCGGTTTCTCCTGCCTGCGCTGATTGATCAACCCGAACCGCGCTTTTTATTGTCGTCGACCTCTTCGAAGTCGGCATCGACCACTTTCTCGTCGCCCGCGCCAGACGAGCCGCTTTGGCTCGCGCCGGCATCGGCTTGCGGCCCGGCTTCGCCCCCCGGCGCGCCTTGCTGCTTATACATCGCCTCGCCGATCTTCATCGAGGCTTGCGCCAAGGCTTCGGTCTTCGCGCGGATGTCGTCGAGATCCTCGCCGCTGGTCACGCCTTTCAGTGCGGTGATCGCCTGCTCGACGGCTTGCTTGTCGCCGGCCGGGATCTTGTCGCCCGCTTCCTTCAGCGTGCGCTCGGTGGTGTGGATCAGACCTTCGGCCTGGTTCTTCGCCTCAACCAGCTCACGCCGCTTCTTGTCGTCCTCGGCGTGGGATTCGGCATCCTTCACCATCTTGTCGATGTCGGCTTGGCTCAGACCGCCCGAAGCTTGGATGCGGATCTGCTGTTCCTTGCCGGTCGCCTTGTCCTTGGCTTGGACCGAGACGATGCCGTTGGCGTCGATGTCGAAATTGACCTCAATCTGCGGCATGCCGCGTGGTGCTGCCGGAAGGCCGACGAGATCGAACTGACCGAGCAGCTTGTTGTCGGCCGCCATCTCGCGCTCGCCCTGGAAGACGCGGATCGTGACCGCGGTCTGATTGTCCTCGGCGGTCGAGAAGGTCTGGCCCTTCTTGGTCGGGATCGTCGTGTTGCGATCGATCAAACGCGTGAACACGCCACCCAAGGTCTCGATGCCCAGGGACAACGGCGTCACGTCGAGCAGCAGGACGTCTTTCACCTCGCCCTTCAGCACGCCCGCCTGAATGGCGGCGCCGACGGCGACGACTTCGTCAGGATTGACCGAGCGGTTCGGTTCCTTGCCGAAGAACTGCTTCACCGCCTCGATCACTTTCGGCATGCGCGTCATGCCGCCGACGAGGATGACCTCGTTGATCTCCGACGCCTTGAGGCCGGCATCCTTCAGCGCGTTGCGGCACGGCTCGATGGTCTTCTGGATCAGTTCATCGACCAGCGCCTCCAGCTTGGCGCGCGTCAGCTTGATGTTGAGGTGCTTCGGGCCGGCCTGATCTGCCGTGATGAACGGCAGATTGACCTCGGTCTGCATCGCCGAACTCAGCTCGATCTTCGCTTTCTCGGCCGCCTCTTTCAGGCGTTGCAGCGCGAGCTTGTCGGTGCGCAGGTCAATGCCCTGCTCTTTCTTGAACTCGTCGGCGAGATAATCGATCACGCGTTTGTCGAAATCCTCGCCGCCGAGGAATGTGTCGCCGTTGGTCGATTTGACCTCGAACACGCCGTCGCCGATCTCGAGCACGGAGATATCGAACGTGCCGCCGCCAAGGTCATAGACCGCGATCGTGCCATTCTTCTTCTGCTCGAGGCCATAGGCGAGCGCGGCCGCCGTCGGCTCGTTGATGATGCGCAGAACTTCGAGGCCCGCGATCTTGCCGGCATCCTTGGTCGCCTGGCGCTGGCTGTCGTTGAAGTAGGCCGGAACCGTGATCACGGCTTCGGTCACTGTCTCGCCGAGATAGGCCTCGGCGGTCTCTTTCATCTTTTGCAGGACGAAAGCGCTTACTTGGGAGGGCGCGAATTTCTTGCCGCGGCTCTCGACCCAGGCATCGCCATTATCGCCGGCGACGATCTTGAACGGGACGAGGTCCTTTTCCTTCGCGACCATCGGGTCGGTCATGCGCCGGCCGATCAGTCGCTTCACCCCGTAGAACGTATTGTCGGGATTGGTGACGCCCTGGCGCTTGGCCGCTTGGCCAACGAGGCGCTCGCCGCTTTCCGTAAAGGCAACCATGGAAGGCGTCGTCCGGGCGCCCTCGCTGTTTTCGATCACCTTGGCATTCTTGCCTTCCATCACGGCGACGCAGGAATTCGTCGTGCCGAGATCGATGCCGATGACTTTAGCCATTCTCTAACCCCTTATTGCGGCTGGGTCCCGTAGCCCCGAAGGCACTGCGGCATCCCCCGCGGATTGGTTTAGGCCGGGAAGAGCCCCGGCCTGTGCCCATATATGTGTGCGCGCCTCCCGCGCTGCAACGGGCGAGAGCCCGAAAAGAGGCCAAGTCCAAGGCTTTTAAGGGCTACCGGGCCGGATTTTCGGGCCTAAGGTTGCGACCGGGCCGCCTCAATTCGCGGAGGTAAGCCCGATCTGGCTGAGGACCTGCCGGGCGAGTGGGCTTCGCGGCTCGGTCATCGAGCGGATGCCCTCAAAATGATTGAGCCCGTCGAGGATCAGCTCCATGGCGGGGGCGCCGCGGGCCCGGAGAGCGGCGGCGAAGGTCCGGCCCTGGCGCTGGAATTCGGGGCTTTCCTTGCTGCCGTAGGCAACCGTGATCGGGCAGCGCAGCCGGTCGAGGTGCCGGATCGCGCTGAACTCGTCCTCTTCCTCGGGGGTGAGCTTCACATAGGCGCTGCGCGCGGAGAGCAGCACCGGCCGCAGCTCGTACATGCCCGAGACGCAGGTACCGGTTTTCAGGACATCGGCCGGCGCGCCGAAGCGCGTCCAATCGGTGGTCAGCAGCACGCTGGTCAAATGCGCGCCTGAGGAATGGCCGATGACGTGGATATTCTTCGGATCGCCGCCGAAACTTGCAGCATTGGCACTGAGCCACGCGACCGCACGGCGCAGCTCCGCGATCATGTCCGGCATGCGCGTCGGCACCTTCGGCGGGTCGAGGGTCGAGAAGCGTGCCGCCGCCAGATGCGCGCCGGCATTCACAAGCGTGTCGGCGAAATAAACGAAGGCATTGTCGGGTTGCGGCCGCCAGCGTCCGCCATGAACGAACAGCAGGACCGGCGCGTTGGTCTGCTTCGCCGGCACGATCTCGAGCGTTTCATGCTCGCCTGCGCCATAACGGCGCTCGAAATGCTCGAAACGTGCGCGGATGTCGGCGCAGCGCGCCTTGTTCTTGTCGCGCAGCTCCTCGAAATTCGGCGCCCACACGGTCTGCTCGAACGCGTCGTCGAGCTCCCGCTGCGTGTAGTCGAGATAGACTTTCGGCTCGTCCGCCATTGGCGCCTCCCCCTATTCGCGCTGTTCCGCGCTTTATGCGCGGCGCGTCAAACCATCTGGTCGATCGTCGGCCCCGAATTCGCGCCGGCTTTGGCGACGCCGACCATCGCCGGTCGCAACAGCCGGTCATGCATGCGATACCCCGCCTGCACGACCTGGACGACGCTGCCGCCAGGCTTGCCGGTGTTCGGCACTTCGAACATCGCTTCATGCGAATTGGGATCGAAACGCTCGCCAATCTCGGGCTCGATGCGCTTGATGCCGTGCCGCTCCAATGCCGCCAGCAGCGCGCGCTCGGTCGCGGCGACGCCCTCGACCAGCGCTTTGGCGCGCTCATCCTGCAGCGATGCCGGATCGAGGCTACCCAGCGCGCGGCGCAAATTGTCGGCGACGTCGAGCATATCCTTGGCGAAATTGCTCGCCGCGTATTTGCGCGCATCTTCCGTGTCGCGCTGGGCGCGGCGGCGCTGATTCTCGGTCTCGGCAAGAGCGCGCAGGAGCTTGTCCTTCGTGTCGGCGAGCTCGGTTTCGCTTTTGTTGAGCCGGATCGCCAACTCGGCGGCAGCGGCTTCGGCCGGGGTTTGCGGACCGTCCACGGCGTTGCGGTCCGGCGTGAGATCGTCAGTGGTGTCTTGGGTCATTGATCGCTTTTTGCTGTTTCAGCCCAACATACGGCCGATCACCTTGGCTGTGTAATCGACCATCGGAATGATGCGGGCATAGTTGATACGCGTCGGACCGACCACCCCGATCGCTCCGACAACTTGTTCGCGGCTGTTGGTATAGGGCGCCACCACCATCGAGCAGCCGGCCATGCCGAAAAGTGGATTATCGGCGCCTATATAGATCTGCACCCCTTCGCCTTCGCGTGTCGCGTCGAGCAGCCGGACCATCGTCTCTTTGGTCTCGAGTGCATCGAAGAGGGTGCGCAGCCGCTCGAGATCGGTCAAAGCCGAGATATCCTCGAGCAGATTTGCCTGGCCTTTGACGATCAGCGACGACCGGTCGTTGCCGCCCCAGGAGGCAAGTCCCGCTTCGACCAGCTTTGTCGTCAGCTCATCGAGCTGCGTGCGGCGCTGCTCGACCTCGGTGAGGATCGCGAGTTTCGCTTCCTCGACCGTGCGGCCGCGCAAACGGCTGTTGAGATAATTGCCCGCGGCTTGGAGCGAGGAGGGCGGCGTGCCGAGCGAGACTTCGATCAGGCGGTTCTCGACCAGCCCGTCCTCGGTGACCATCACGACCAGCGCCCGGCCCGGCGCGAGCGGCACGAATTCGATGTGTTTCAGCGGCCGCTCGGTTTTCGGCGCGATAACCAGGCTGGCGCAGCGCGACAGGCCGGACAGCGTGGCGCTCGCCTCTTCCAGCGCCTGCGACAGGCTCTTGCCGGCGGCGGTGCAGCGGCCATCGATGCTCTGGCGCTCGGAATCGCTGAGGCCACCCAGCTCCAACAGCCCACTGACGAAGAGCCGCAGCCCGGCATCTGTGGGCAAGCGGCCGGCGGAAGTATGGGGCGCGAACAGCAGCCCGGCTTCCTCGAGATCGGCCATGACGTTGCGGATCGAGGCCGGCGACAGGTCCAGCCGCCCACGCCGTGCCAGGGTACGCGAGCCGACCGGCTCGCCTGTCTCGACATAAGCGTCGACGATCATCCGGAAAATCTCCCGGCTGCGATCGTTGAGCTCGGTCATCATCGGTTTCGAGACGGGCGGCGACATGCTGGCCATAAATACTTATAGAGCCAAGAAAATGTAGGAACGGTGCGAAGAAGCGTCAACCGACTCGCTCTTTACCTCTCCGGCGCACCGCCCTAGGTTCCGGCCCTCATTTTAGAGGATAGACCATGTCGCGCCCTTCCGGCCGCGCTTCTGATCAGATGCGCGTCGTCACCCTCGAGCCGGGCTTTGCCAAATATGCCGAAGGCTCCTGCCTCATCCGCTTCGGCGACACGCATGTGCTCTGCACCGCGAGTGTCGAGGAAAAAGTGCCGCCGTTCCTGCGCAATACCGGCCGCGGCTGGGTGACGGCCGAATACGGCATGCTACCGCGCTCGACCCACACGCGCACCGATCGCGAGGCGGCGCGTGGCAAGCAATCGGGCCGGACGCAAGAGATTCAGCGCCTCATCGGCCGCTCGCTGCGCGCGGTGACCGATCTGACGGCGCTCGGCGAGCGCCAGGTGCGCATCGATTGCGACGTGCTGCAAGCCGATGGTGGCACGCGCACGGCATCGATCACCGGCAGTTATGTCGCGCTCTATCAGGCTTTGCAGAAGCTCGTGGAGCAAAAGCTCATCGCGTCGGTGCCGCTGACCGATGCGGTTGCCGCCGTCTCCTGCGGCATTCACGAAGCGACGCCGGTGCTCGATCTCGACTACGCCGAGGATTCGAACGCCGAGACCGATGCGAATTTCGTCCTTACGGGTAAAGGCGGCATCGTCGAGATCCAGGCAACCGCCGAGCACGAGCCGTTCGTCGATGCGCAATTCTCGGCGCTGCTCGGCCTCGCGCGCAGCGGCGTCGCGCAGCTCTTCGCGCTGCAACGCAAGGCGCTGAGGCTCGACTGATCCGATGGCGCGCCGCCTGCTCGCCGGCAGCAAGCTGGTCATCGCGACGCATAACAACGGCAAGCTCGTCGAGATGGCGGATCTGCTCCGGCCTTACGGACTCGAAGCGGTGAGCGCCGGTGTGCTCGGCCTGCCGGAGCCGGAAGAGACCGGCTGCACCTTCGAAGAAAACGCGGCGATCAAAGCGCATGCGGCCGCCAGCGCGAGCGGCCTGCCGGCGCTCGCGGATGATTCGGGGCTGGTCGTGTCAGGGATCGGCGGCGCTCCCGGGATTTATTCGGCGCGCTGGGCGGTGAACAAGGATTTTGCGCCGGCGATGGCGCGGGTGGACCGCGAACTTGGCGACAATCCCGATCGCCGCGCTTATTTCGTCGCTGTGCTTGCCCTCGCCTGGCCGGATGGACATCTCGAGAATTTCCGCGGCGAAGTGCATGGCAGCGTCTCCTTCCCGCCGCGCGGCACGCTGGGATTCGGCTACGATCCGATCTTCCTCCCGTCCGGCATGAGCGAGAGTTTCGGCGAGCTCGACAGCGAGCGGCGCATGCGCATCAGCCATCGCACGGTTGCGTTCCGGCAACTCGCCGAAACGTGCCTGCCCGTGCCGCAGCTTCCGTGAAGCTCACCTTCGTCAATCACGCGTGCTGTAAGCTGATCGCCGGCGATATCGGGCTCTTGTTCGATTCCTGGATCGACGGCTCGGCCTTCAACGATGGCTGGGATCTGCTGATCCCGACGCCGCTGCCGCTCGATGCAATCATGGCCGGGATTACCCATATCTGGCTTTCACATGAGCATCCGGATCATTTCTCGCCGTCCTTCCTCGCGCGGATCGCGCCGGCGCATAAAGATCGTGTCACGGTTTTGTTTCAGTCGACGCGCGATCACCGCGTCGCGCAATTCTGCCGCGGCCTGGGCTTTCGCGTGATCGAGATGGAAGATCGCGCGCCGTTGGCGCTGGGCGGCGGTGTCACCGCCACCTGCGGCGCGCATGATTTTTACGATTCCTGGCTGCATGTGACCGACGGCAAGCAATCGGTGATCAATCTCAATGATTGCCAGATCGCCGCGCCGGCCGATCTGGCGCGCGTCGCCAAGCTGTTCGGTCCGCCGACCTTGATGCTCAGCCAATTCAGCTACGCCGCCTGGAAAGGCGGCAAGAACGATCGCGTCTTCCGCGAAGAAGCGGCGAAGAAAAAGCGCGATACGCTGACGGTGCAGACGCAAATCCTCCATCCGCAATACGCGTTGCCTTTCGCCAGCTTCATCTATTTCTCGAATGTCGAGAACACCTATCTCAACGACGCGATGAACACACCGCGCAAAGCGGCGGCAACGCTGGCGGCAGCGGGCGCGCAACCTGTCGTGCTCTATCCCGGCGATGAATGGGAGATCGGCACGCCGCATGACAACGAGCCGGCGCAGGCGCGTTACGATCAGCGTCTTGCGGAGCTTCCGAGCTTCCCGCTACGCGGTCCGGGCGAGACCGTCAGTCTCGACCAGTTGCGAGAAGCCTTCGCTGGCTATCGCGCCCGCATGATGGCGCAGAATTCGCGGCTGCTGATCGCGCTGCTGCGCAAGCTGCGGTTTCTCGGCACGCTGCAGCCGATTACCGTTCGCCTGACCGATCTCGATACGCTGATCTCGTTCTCGCTGCTCGACGGCATGACCGTATTGCAAGGCGATACGGCGGATGTCGCGATGCATTCCTCATCGCTGCTCTTCCTCTTGAAGAACGATTTCGGCTACGACACGCTGACGGTCAACGGTCGCTTCGAATGCAGCACCGAGGGCTTCGCGAAGATGACGCGCGCGCTTGGTATCGGCTCGCTCAACGCGATGGGGATCAGCATCTCGCCCAGCCTCGTCTTCAATCTACGCGTGCTGATGATCCTGCTCAACAAGCTGCGCCAGGTGATGACGCGGATGAAGCGTCACGACGCGGCGCAGCAAGGCGCCTGAGCCATGGCACAACCGCTGGCGCTCTATATCCATTGGCCATTCTGCAAATCGAAATGCCCTTACTGCGATTTCAACTCGCATGTGCGCGAGCGTGTCGACGAGCCGCGCTGGCGCGCCGCGCTGCTCGCCGAGCTCGACCATTGGGCGCCATCGCTCAAAGGCCGCGAGCTGGTCTCGATCTTTTTCGGCGGCGGCACGCCGTCGTTGATGGCGCCGGCGACCGCTGCGGCGCTGATCGAGCGCGCGGCCCAGCATTGGCCGGTTTCGCGCGATCTTGAAATCACGCTCGAAGCCAATCCGACCTCGGTCGAAGCCTCGCGTTTTGCCGAACTGCGCGCGGCGGGCGTCAATCGCGTCTCGCTGGGCGTGCAGGCGCTCGATGACGCATCGCTGAAATTCCTCGGCCGTGGTCACAATGCGGGCGAGGCGCGCGCGGCGGTGAAGCTAGCGGCGCGCCTGTTCGATCGTTTCTCCTTCGATCTCATCTATGCGCGGCCAGGGCAGACGCTCGAAGCGTGGCGCGAAGAGCTGGCTGCCGCGCTGGCGATGGCGGGCGATCATCTCTCGCTTTATCAGCTCACCATCGAGCAAGGCACTGCCTTCGCGACCGCTTTCGCACGCGGCGATTTCCGCTTGCCGGATGATGAGACGCAAGGCGCGCTCTACGAGACGACGCAGGAAACGCTCGCCGCGGCTGGCCTGCCGGCTTACGAAATCTCCAATCATGCGCGGCCTGGGCAGGAATGCCGGCACAACCTGGTTTATTGGCGCTATCAGGATTATCTCGGCATCGGGCCCGGCGCGCATGGCCGGCTGACGCTCGGTGATGAGAAACGCGCGCTCAAGAATTTCCGCGCGCCCGAGACCTGGCTGAACGCGGTTGACCGCGCCGGCCATGGTGTCGAGGAATCGCTGCCGCTCTCGGCGGAGGAGCGGCGTGACGAGATGCTGATGATGGGGCTGCGGCTCGGCGAAGGTGTGACCCGCGATGCGTTCCGCGCCGAGATGAGCGGCGATTTCGAGGGCGCGCTCGATGCCGCGCGGCTCGCGAGCCTCAGGGCGGCCGGCTTCCTCGCGCTTGATGAGACAGGCTTGCGCGCGACCGACGCGGGGCGGCAGCGGCTTAACGCCGTGCTCGGCGCGCTGCTCGTCTAGAAACCCAAATTCTCGAAAGTCTGTGGCGGCTGGTCGATGATCGTGTTGCTGCCGCGCTGCACTTGCAGAACGGCAAGACCACGCTGCACCAGCCCGTTCGTGCGGAAGCGGAAAATGCCGTCGAGACCGGAGAAGCCGTTCGGATTGGTCAGGGCCTGATCCGAGAAATCGGCACCTTGCGGCGCGCGCGCCAACACGGCCGCGAGAGCGGTCGCGTCGTAGCCGAGCGTCGCGAGGCGCGGCGGTGGGTGGCGATAGAGCTGCGAGAAACGCTGCTCGAAAGGCGCGCGGGCGGAAGGCGCGGGTGCTGCATACCAGCCGCCATCGAGCGAGGGCTCGGTGCCGATTGTCGGATCGTCCCAGAGACCGGTGCCGAGGAACTTCACCTGATCGGGATCGATCTTGAAATAGGGCAGTTGCGGCGCCAGCACTTTGATGCGCGATCCGCCTTCCGGCAGGAAGAGCGCGTCGTAATCGACGCCTTCGCTGGCGAAGCGCTTGACCGCTGCGGCCATGCCATTGAGTCCCGGGTCATAGAATTCGGCCTTCGCGAGGGTCGCGCCATTGGCCGCGACCGCGTTCTTCACCGCATCGGCGATGACTTGGCCATAAGGCGTGCTCGGCGCCAGCACGGCGAAACGGTTGTGGCCTTGCGCATGCGCGTAAGCGGTGACGCGCGCCACTTCCTCGCTCGGCAGGAAGCCCATGAGATAAGTGCCTTGCCCCGCGAGCGTCGTGTCGGTGGAGAAAGCGACGACCGGCACATGCGCGGCCTGGGCGATCGGCTTAACGGCGCCGACTTCGGACGCGAGCAACGGGCCAAGAATGATTTGCGCGCCTTGGCTCAGGACCTGCTGCGCGGCAGTGCTGGCGCCATCGGGTGTACCCTTGGTGTCGCGGGTCACCAATTGCAGCCGCTCATCGGCGAGGTCGTAAAGCGCCATCTGCGCCGCATCGAGCATCGCCTGGCCGAGCGTGCCGCTCGGTCCGCTGAGCGGCAGCAGCAACGCCACCGTGACTTTGCCGGCGCCACTACCGCTGATCGCCGGTGGCGGAGTGGTATCGAGGACGCCCGGTGTCACCGGCTGCACTAAGGTCGGCGGCGGCCCGGGCGGGATAACCGGCGGCCGCACGACTTGCGGGGTCGACGGCCCCCCCGGTAGTTTGACGTAGGAGCAAGAAGCCAGCGTCAGCGCGGAGACGAGGAGCCATGCCACGGCGGCAATTCGCGCATAAGGCCGGCGGAGGCAAAACAACACGCGCGATCTCCGAACGTGGCGGGCAGGGCGCGGAGCGTATCGAGAGCATGGACGGAAGTAAACAAGCGGCGAGCGACGATGTGCCTCGCGAGAAGCCGCGCTTCGCTGCCGGGCTCTATATCGTCGCCACGCCGATCGGCAATCTTCGCGACATCACCCTGCGCGCACTTGATGCCTTGGCCGCGGCCGAAATCGTCGCCTGCGAAGATACGCGTGTCACGGAAAAGCTGATGAGCCGCTATGGGCTCGCCGGCCAGCGCCTTCCCTATCACGAGCACAACGCCGAGCGCATGCGGCCGCTGCTGCTCGAGAAGCTGAAAGCCGGCGCGGTGGTTGCGCTGGTGTCCGACGCGGGCACGCCGCTGATCTCGGATCCGGGCTTCAAGCTGGTGCGTGCAGCGATCGCCGAAGGCATCGCAGTGACGACCTTGCCTGGCCCTTCGGCGGCCTTGGCGGCGCTGGTGTTGTCGGGCTTGCCTTCGGATCGCTTCTTCTTTCAGGGCTTCCTGCCACCCAAAGAGACCGCGCGTCGCCGGGTCCTGGGTGAGATTGCGACTCTTCAGGCAACGCTGATCGTTTATGAGACCGGACCGCGCCTCGCAGCGACGCTGACCGATATGGCCGATGTGCTGGGCGAACGCCCGGCGGCGGTCGCGCGCGAGTTGACCAAGCTTTACGAGGAGCTGCGCCGCGGCGGCCTCGCCGAGCTCGCGGCGCATTACACGACGGCCGGCGCCCCCAAAGGCGAGATTGTCATTGTTGTCGGCGGCGCCGATGAAACGGTGGCGCTTGCCGCGATCACCGATGACGATATCGATGCCGCGCTCGAGGCAGCGCTCGCGACGATGAGCGTCAAGGATGCGAGCACGGCGGTGGCCGAAGCGACCGGCCGCCCGCGCCGCGAAGTTTATCAGCGCGCGCTCGCGCTCGCGGCGCGCGGCGAATGAGCGCCGTGCGCGACCGGCGGCGCGCGGCCGAGCGGCGCGGCAAGAGCGCAGAGCTGCTCTGCCTCTGGCATTTGCGCCTCAAGGGCTATCGCATCCTGGCGCGGCGCTACAAGACGCCGGCCGGCGAGATCGATCTCATCGTGCGGCGTGGCGACACCATCGCGGCGATCGAGGTCAAGGCACGCGCCGATTTCGACTCGGCGGGCGAGGCGATTACGCGGCGCCAGCAACAGCGCATCATGCGGGCGGTCGCGCATTTTCTCAGCCGCCGCCCCGATCTTGCCATGCTTGCGGCGCGATTCGATGTGATGCTCGTCGCGCCGCGTCGTTGGCCCCGCCATCTCGTCGATGCGTGGCGAGAGGAATAAGGCGAGAGGAATAGGGCGAGAGGAAGAGGATGAGAGCAGCGGGCCGTGTGCGGAATGGCTTTGCTTGTCGATCGCCGCGCGACTAGATTCTCAGCCGACTCAAGGGGGGCCTTCACTTGAGAGGATGGTGGTTGTGACCGAACGCTTTTATCCGCGCGCGACTGTCTGCCTTGCCATGATGCTCATGGCCGCGCCGCTCGCCGGCTGCGTGGTGCCGCTCGTCGCGGGCACGGCCGTCGGCGGCTATACGCTGGTGACCCAGCAGCGCTCGCCTGAGCAGATGGCGCGCGATGCCGCGATCGCCGCGGCGGCGCATAAGTACTGGGCCGACGCGTCCAGCGATCTCGCCCGCGACGTTTCCGCAACCACCTACAACAACGATCTGCTGATCACGGGTATTGTACCCAATCAGCAAATGAAAGACGCGGCCGAGCGGCTCGCGCATCAGATCCAGGGCGTGGGCAAGATCTATAACGAGGTCCAAGTCGGGCAGCCGACGAATTTCGGCCAGGATGCGCGCGACAATTATGTCTCGAACGCGCTGCGCACCCAGCTGCTGGCCGATGCGCAGGTGCGCTCGTCGAACTACACCGTCCATACGCTCAACGGCATCGTCTATATCATGGGCTATGCACGCAACGCGCCGGAGCGCGATCTCGTGCTCTCCTACGCGCGCAATCTCTCGAACGTCAATCAAGTGAAGTCCTTCATCCAGGTTGGCAACGAGCCGAATTCGGCGCAACCGGCGTCAGCGTCATCGAACAATGCGCCGAGCAGTGCGCCTCCCGCGCGCAGACCGCTGACCGACGACACACCACCACCGGCAGCCGCGCCACGCGGTGGCCCGATCGAGGTGCAGCCGATTCAATGAGGCTCGATGTCGCCATCCAGATGGACCCGATCGAGTCCATCAACGTTCTTGCCGATTCGACTTTCGTCCTCGCGCTCGAGGCGCAGGCGCGTGGCCATCGGCTCTATCACTATCTGCCGCGGCAATTGAGTCTCACCGATGGCCGCGTCACCGCGCAGGCACAGCGCTTACGCGTCTGGCGCGACCGCAAGAAGCATGCGGTGCTCGGTCCGGTCGAGACGCTCGATCTCGCGCACATGAATGTGATCCTGATGCGCCAGGATCCGCCCTTCGACATGGCCTATATCACCGCGACGCACCTGCTCGAGCATGTCAGCGGCAAGGTGCTGGTGGTGAACGATCCGGCCTCGGTGCGCAATGCGCCGGAAAAGCTCTTCGCCACGCATTTTCCCGGCCTGATGCCGCCGACGCTGGTGTCGTCCGATCGCGGCGCGATCCTTGCTTTTCGCAAGAAGCATCGCGACATCATCCTGAAGCCGCTGTTCGGCAATGGCGGCGCCGGCGTCTTTCGCATCACGCCGAATGACGAGAATTTCAACGCGCTGCTCGAAAGCTTCGCCGTGCAATATCGCGAGCCGATCGTGGTGCAGCGTTATCTGCCCGCCGTGCGCAAGGGTGATAAGCGCATCATCCTCGTCGATGGCGAGCCGGTGGGTGCGGTCCTACGCGTGCCGGCAAAAGGCGAGGCGCGCGCCAATCTGCATGTCGGCGGCAAGGCGGTGAAGACGAAGCTGACGCGGCGCGAGCGCGATATTTGTGCCGCGATCGGCCCGACATTGAAGAAGCAGGGGCTGATCTTCGTCGGCATCGACGTGATCGGCGATTACCTCACCGAGATCAACGTCACCTCACCGACCGGCATTCAGGAAATCAACCGGCTCGACGGCACCACACTCGAAAAGAATGTGTGGGACGCGATCGAGAAGCGCCTGGGCTGATTAATTTTAAGTCGCGCTAGCAGCCGCGCAGCCGCGACTTGACGCGAAGCGTCGGGTCGCTTCGCTAAGGGCCAATCCCCGCTTGCCCCTGGATTTCCCCGACCGGACATGTGATAGACCGTAACATGAGCTGGTCCGGCAAAGGCGGCTACGAGCGGCGTGGCTATCATCACGGCAATCTGCGCGAGGCGCTGATCGATGCCGCGCTGGTGCTGCTCGCGGAAAAAGGACCGGGCGCGTTCACCATTGCCGAAGTGGCGCGGCTCGCGGGGGTCAGCTCTGCGGCGCCCTATCGCCACTTCCGCGATGCCGATGCGCTGCTCGCGGCGGTCGCCGAACGCGGTTACGAGCGCTTTGCCGCTGTGCTGGCCGAGGCGTGGAATGACGGTCGACCGAGTCCGCTTCGCGCACTCGATGCGCTCGGCCAGGCCTATCTCGCCTTCGCACGTCGCGAACCCGCGCTCTATGCGGCGATGTTCGAGACGCATGTCGCCTTCGATGATTTTCCGTCGCTGCAGGTGGCAGCCGAGCGCGCCTTCGCGATCCTGCGCCAAGCCATCGATCAGATTGCCGCGACCTTACCCGAGGGCCAACGCCCGCCGTCGCTTATGATGGCGCTGCATATTTGGTCGATGTCGCACGGCATTGCTTCCCTGTTCTGTCGCGCCGATGGCGCGCGGCGCAAGCTGCCGATGTTGCCCGAAGAGCTGCTGGAGGCGGGCGTCCTCATCTATCTCCAGAAGTCTCGGCCTCGCCGGCGGCAGCCCCGCAAAGAAAGCGAAATAGCTGCCCGATTCATCCTTGACTCCGGAGCACGACGAGCGCATGTAAATGTCTCTTACATTTACATGAGGTCGGCCATGACCAGTGCGGCGCATGACGAGTCCTACGGCAATTCCCGCGGGCAGCATCGCCCGCGGGGTCCCTGGGGATTTTGCGGCTGGCAGCAGGCCAGTTGGAGCGGTCGCAACGGCGAAGGGGCCTGGAGCGCGCAATCCTGGGGCCCAGGCTGGGGTGGCCACCCCTTCTTCTGGGGGCCGCATTTCTTTCCGAAGCCGCTGCTCATCGTGTTGATGGTTCTCGGCTTCATCTGGTGGTGGCCGATCGGCCTCCTCTTGCTCGCGGTCATGATCTCGCACCGCCACTGGTCTTGTGGTCATCGCCGCTGGGCCGCGTGGCAAGGTGCGGAGCCGGGGTCAGGACCCGGCCCCGGACCGCACGCAGGATGGAAGAACTGGTTCGGCGGCGAGCGGCCCCCGGGCGGCCCATCAAGCGGCAATCACGCCTTCGATGAATATCGCGCGGAGACGCTGCGGCGGCTCGAGGAAGAGCAGAAGGAATTTTCCGAATTCTTGGAGCGGCTGCGCTTCGCCAAAGACAAGGCGGAATTCGATCAGTTCATGAGCGAGCGTCGCAATCGCCCATCCTCGCCGCCCCCTGAGCCGCCGCCCGCACCGGCAAACTGACGCGTATCTGTTCGAGCACACATCCCTCGCCTGCTCAGGCGAGGGATTGCTCTGTCCGCAAACCGTGGATGACTATAGCCGCGACTGGCTGATGAGATGCGCCTTGATCGGTGCGTCTTCGTCGTGACAGCGCGCGGGCACGCCGCCGCCTGCCGCGAGCGAGCGCTGCCAGGCCTCGACATGCGTCAGCCGATAGCCGCTGACGCCGTCGTAAAAGAACAAGTTCAGCACGCAATCGGCGGCGCGATATTGCCAGAGCTCGGCCGGCGGCTCGGTGCGCTTTAGATCCGGCGTGCCAAGCATCGCGAGCACTTCGGCGGGCTTCAACCCGGCGAGCTTGTTGATATCAGGCGCGTGCGCTGCGCCTTCGGGACGGAGAGCGGACGACAGAGTGGTGGTGGGCGCGGTCGCGGAACCGTCCGGCGCAGCGCAGGCAGTCAGCGCACCGGTCATCGCGAACGCTGCCGCAACGGCGACAGCCTTTCCCCTCAACTCCATCCCAAAATCCCCCGAGCGGCCGCGCCAGCCGGGTTTTCCCGCAGCCTCGGCGCGTTTCGCACTTGCCCACATTAACCATGCAATGTCCCGTAAATAAAGCGATTTCGTGCGAGATGGGGCGTGCGAGATGCTTGCCTGGGGGCAGTCGGCCCGTATACTCCCCGCGCCTCATTCATCAGCCCGGAAAATCCTTTTATGGCGACCCCTACCCTCGACGTCGTCGGCATCGGCAATGCGATTGTCGACGTGCTTGCTCAAGCCGATGAGTTTTTCATCCAGCAGGAAAAGCTCGCCAAGGGCACGATGGCCCTGATCGACGAGGCGCAAGCCACGACGCTCTACGGCAAGATGAAGGCGGGGATGGAAGCCTCGGGCGGCTCGGCCGCCAACACGATCGCCGGCGTCGCCTCGCTCGGTGGCAAGGCCGCCTATATCGGCAAAGTCGCCGACGACCAGCTTGGCCAAGTCTTCGCCCATGACCTCCGCGCGACCGGCGTCAAATACGATACGACGCCGCTCAAGGGCGGCCCGGCCACCGCGCGCTGCCTCATCCTCGTGACGCCGGATGCACAGCGCACGATGAACACCTTCCTCGGCGCCTCGGTCGAGTTCCAGCCGGGGGATATCAACCGCGACCTCGTCGCCTCTGCCCAAGTCACCTATCTCGAAGGCTATCTCTTCGACCGGCCCTCGGCGAAAGAGGCTTTCCGTCAGGCGGGCGCCATTGCACACGAGGCGGGCCGCAAGGTCAGCCTCACTCTCTCCGACCCGTTCTGCGTCGACCGCCATCGCGCCGATTTCCGCGATCTGATCCGCGGCCATGTCGATATCCTTTTCGCCAACGAGGCGGAGATCTGCTCGCTTTACGAGACCCAGGATTTCGAGAAGGCCGCCGCTGCGGTGCGCGGCGAGGCCGAGATCGCGGTGCTGACGCGCAGCGAGAAAGGCGCGGAGGTCTTTACCGCCAAGGATCGCGTCAAAGTCCCGGCGGCGCCGGTCGCGAAGGTCGTCGATACCACGGGTGCCGGCGATCTCTTCGCCGCCGGCTTCCTCTATGGCTTCACCCGCGGCAAGGACATGGCGCATTGTGCCAAGCTCGGCGCGCTATGCGCCGCCGAGATCATCTCGCATTTCGGCGCCCGGCCGGAAGCGAAGCTCGCCGATCTCGCCGCCAAGGCCGGTCTCGCCTAATCAATTCGTGTGTCTGAGCGTCGCGGGCGTGTCATAACGCCCGCGAAACGCCCTCGAATGCGCTCGAATTAGCGCTTTGGGACGTTTGAGCGCCCTCATCGGCCGCCGATAAGGGCTTTTCGCTGCTAAAACGCCGCAACTGATTGCCGCAATGCCGCTGCGCCGCTATAAGCCGCGGCATTGCGCGGCATTGCAACATTCCGTCGCTCTCTCTATCTCAGTTCGACGCCCGCAGCACCGGCGCTCCGCGCCTAAACCGGACAATTTGCCCCGACCATGGATATTCGGAATATCGCCATTATCGCGCATGTCGATCATGGCAAGACCACGCTCGTCGATCAGCTTCTACGCCAAAGCGGTGCCTTCCGCGCCAATCAGCAGGTCATGGAGCGCGCCATGGACTCCAACGATTTGGAGCGTGAGCGCGGCATTACCATCCTCGCCAAATGCACCTCGGTGCAATGGCATGACACGCGCATCAACATCGTCGACACGCCCGGCCACGCCGATTTTGGCGGCGAGGTCGAGCGCATCCTCACCATGGTCGATGGCGTGCTGGTGCTGGTCGATGCCGCCGAAGGGCCGATGCCGCAGACGAAATTCGTGGTCGGCAAGGCGCTGCGCCAGGGGCTGCGGCCGATCGTCGTGATCAACAAGATCGATCGCAGCGACGCGCGCCCGGTCGAAGTCCATAACGAGATTTTCGATCTCTTCGCCGCGCTCGACGCGACCGACGAGCAACTCGATTTCCCGACGCTCTACGCCTCGGGCCGCTCCGGCTGGGCGGTCAAGGAGCTCGAGGACGAGCGCAAGGATCTCGTCCCGCTGTTCGAGCTGATCGTGAAGCATGTGCATCCACCGGTCGCCGATTTGGACGCGCCTTTCGCCATGCTGGCGACGACGCTGGAGAACGATCCCTATCTCGGTCGCGTGCTAACCGGCCGCATCCATAGCGGCGTCGCCAAGATGAACATGCCGGTCAAATCGCTGTCACGCGACGGCAAGGTGATCGAGACCTCGCGCCTGACGAAGCTCCTTGCCTTCCGCGGTCTCGAGCGCCGGCCGATCGAGGAGGCTGAGGCGGGCGATATCATCGCCATCGCCGGTCTCGCCGAGACGACGGTCGCCGACACGATCTGCACGCCCGAAATCGAGACACCGCTGCCGTCAACGCCGGTCGATCCGCCGACTTTGGCGATGAGCTTTGTCGTCAACGATTTGCCACTCGCCGGCCGCGAGGGCAGCAAGGTCACCTCGCGCATGATCGTCGAGCGCTTAGAGCGCGAGGCCGAGGGCAACGTCGCGATCCGCATCCAGGAAAGCGAACAGCGCGATGCTGTCGAGGTCGCGGGCCGCGGCGAGCTCCAGCTTGGCGTGCTGATCGAGACGATGCGGCGCGAGGGCTTCGAGCTCGCGATCTCGCGGCCGCGCGTGCTCTTCAAGACAGATCCCGCCACCGGCGAGCGGCTCGAGCCGATCGAAGAGGTCGTCATCGATCTCGACGAGCCGTTTGCGGGTATCGTCGTCGAGGAGATGTCGCTGCGCAAAGGCGAGATGCAGGAGATGCGTCCGACCGGCGGCGGCAAGCTGCGGCTCGTCTTCCATGCGCCGACGCGTGGCCTCATTGGCTATCTCGGCAAGTTCCTGACTGACACGCGCGGCACCGGCGTGATGAGCCGCATCTATCACGGCTATGCGCCTCATCGCGGGGCGGTGGAAGGTCGGCGCAACGGCGTGCTGATCTCGACCGCGGGCGGCGAGGCGGTGGCTTATGCGCTGTGGAATCTCGAAGAGCGCGGGCCGATGTTCATCACGCCCGGCACGCCGGTCTACGAGGGCATGATCGTCGGCGCACATACCCGCGGCAACGATCTCGACGTCAATCCATGCAAGACCAAGCAGCTCACCAATATCCGTACCAAGGCCGCGGATGAAGCGATTCGGCTGACGCCGCCGATCATCATGACCTTGGAGCAGGCGATTGCTTACATCGCCGATGACGAGCTCTGCGAGGTAACGCCGAAATCGATCCGGCTGCGCAAGCGCTATCTCGATCCCAACGAGCGCAAACGCGAAAGCCGCAAGGCCGAAACAGCTTAGGGCCGCGCCCGCACCGAAAACGCAATGGTAAGAAAATCGAATCTGCTGAACGCCGACGCTCTCAAGGCGTTCGATGAGAAAATTCTTTTCGACTTTGCTGAGCGTCGAAAACGGGTTGATGAATTTCTGAGGGCGTGTGGCTCGATCCGGATCGCTTGCCCAAGTTGCGGCTATCCGACACTCCATGACCGCGGCGGCTTCGCGATTTGTTCGGTCTGCCGTTGGGAAGATGATGGCCAAGATGACGCCGGCGCCGATGACGTGCGCGGCGGGCCGAATTCGGATTTATCGCTGACGGAAAGCAGGCTTCAGATCGGCACGTTCCTCGTCGAGCTGGCGCAGAAGATGGCTGGATCGATCAATCCTGATCCCATGGAAATGCTGCGAATCGTGCGCGAAAGAGAAGAAGTCCTCGAGCGCTTTCGCAACCGGTATATTCAGCCCGACACGCGTAAGAGTGATACCGTGTGGCAACGCTATCGTGCTCTCCGGCGCGAGACGTTGGCTTGCCTCATCAAACGTCCGTAGGCGTTTATCGCGAGATAGCGTCGCGGCATGCTAAGATGCGGCCCAAAGGGAGGGCTGCATGACCGAGCCGATTTGGAACAAATACCTCACCGAGCGCGACAAGGTGTTTCACGAGGCGCGCAATCATGCGGCGCGTCAGGGCTTCGGCAAGCGGCCCGCGCTGCTCATCATCGACGTCAATTATGCTTTCTGTGGCGACAAGCGCGAGCCGATCATGGAATCGGTGAAGCGCTGGCCGACCTCCTGCGGTGAGGACGCCTGGGATGCGTTGCCGGTGCTGGCGCGCGTCATCGAGACGGCGCGCACACAGGGCGTGCCGGTGATCTACACCACCGGCATCAGCCGCGAAGACAAATGGGACATGGGAAGCTGGCGCTTCAAGAATGCGCGCTCGGGCGAGGCGCCGGCGACGCGGCAAAGCAATCACGACGGCAATGAGATCATGCCGCAGATCGCCCCTGGCCCGCAGGATATCGTCGTGCCGAAGCAGAAGCCGTCCGGCTTTCACGGCACCAATCTCTTGAGCTATCTGACGATGCTCGGCTGCGATAGCGTGATCGTCGGTGGCACCACGACCAGCGGCTGCGTACGGGCGACGGTGCTCGACGGGTTCAGCTTCAATTTCCGCGCCGCGGTGATCGAGGATGGTTGTTTCGACCGGGCGCAGGCGAGCCACGCGCTCAATCTCTTCGACATGCAGGCGAAATACGCCGATGTCGTCGGCAGCGAGGAAGTGATCGCCTTCCTCAAATCACTGCCGGCGCAGCAATACGATCTGCCGCCCGGTCCACGATAGGCTGAGCCCACGCTAGCGTCGCGGACGGTTCGGCTTCGTTAGGCGTGAAATGGTGGCGGCGCGCTTTTGCGCGCCGCCGGGCCCATCCCCCCGAGCGTCGCTGCTTGTGGCAACGTGCGCCGGCATGGGCCAAATCCCTGTTCAACTCGGCGCGCAATTAACGCTGTTCGCGGCGACCGCGCCTTGATCTGGCGCAAGCCAGCGACTGAATTTCCCGCCTTCCGTGCCTTCTCCCGGCGGATTTGCTCGGCTAAGGTCGCCGCGTCCTTGTGGTTGATTATCGATGGGTCGCGTTATGTCCAAATCTGTTCGGTTCGTCGCGCTCGCGGCCTGTCTCCTGATCGGTCTCGTCGCTCCGGCAATGGCCGCCGATCTCGAGAACACGCTCTATCTCGATGTGCCGGCGGGCCGGGTGGTGATCGAATTGCTGCCCAATGTGGCGCCGGTCACCGTGGCGCGGGTCAAGGAACTGACCCGGCAGCATTTCTACGACGGGCTCAAATTCCATCGCGTGATCGACGGGTTCATGGCCCAGACGGGCGACCCGCAGGGCACCGGCGCGGGCGGTTCGGGCAAGAATCTCAAGGCCGAATTCAACAGCACACGCTTCGTGCGGGGCACGCTCGGCATGGCGCGGGCCGAGGATCCCAACAGTGCCGACAGCCAGTTCTTCATCTGCTTTGCGCCGGCGCCGTTCCTCAACAACAAATACACTGCCTTCGGCCAGGTCGTCTCGGGTATGGAATTTGTCGACGCGATCAAGAAGGGTGACCCGAACAGCGGTACGGTCGTCAATCCCGACAAGATCATCCGCATGCAAGTCGCCGCCGACGCCGAAAAGGCGGGGCACTAAACGCAACCCCGAAAGGATTGGAGGTCTTCGATGGCCGATCTCGAAAACACGCTTTATCTCGATGCGCCCAAGGGCCGCGTTACCATCGAATTGCGCCCGGATATCGCGCCCGCCCATGTCGCGCGCATCAAGGAACTGGTCCGCTCCGGCTTCTATGACGGGCTCAAATTCCACCGTGTGATCGAGGGTTTCATGGCCCAGACCGGCGATCCGCGCGGCGACGGCACTGGCGGCTCGGGCAAGAAGCTCAAGGCCGAGTTCAATTCGGCGAATTTCCTACGCGGCACGGTCGGCATGGCGCGCGCCAACGATCCGGACAGCGGCGACAGCCAATTCTTCATCTGCTTCGAGCCGGCACCGTTCCTCGACGGCAAATATACGATCTGGGGCCAGGTCACCTCGGGCATGGAAGCGATCGACGCGATCAAGCGCGGTTCGGGCCAAAGCGGCTCGGTCAGCAATCCCGACACGATCGTGAAGATGCAGGTCGCCGCCGACGCCGATAAGGCGGGTCAGTGACCGTGGCGGCGGCCAGCCGTCGCCGATGAATGGCCGATGAATTCCTGGCTGCGCTCGCTTCGCGTTTATCGCGACCCGCGCATTATCGCGATCGTGCTGATGGGCTTTTCCAGCGGCTTGCCGCTGGCGCTCACCGGCGCGACGCTGGCGATCTGGCTGAAAGAATCCGCCATCACGCTCACGGCGATCGGCCTCTTTGCGCCGGTCGGGCTGTCCTACAATCTTAAATTCCTCTGGGCGCCGGCGATGGATCGCGTGCGCCTGCCCTTCCTCACCGCGCGCTTTGGCCGCCGCCGCGGCTGGGCGCTGCTGATCCAATTCCTGCTGGCGCTGGCGATCATCGCCCTCGGCTTTTCGAATCCGGCGACGGACCTTTTCCGCGTCGCGGTTTGCGCGATCATCGTTGCTTTCCTCTCGGCCAGCCAGGACATCGTCATCGACGCCTATCGCGTCGATCTGCTTACCAAGGACGAGCAAGGCGCCGGCGCGGCAGCGACGCAGATCGGCTATCGCCTCGGCATGCTCGCCTCGGGCGCGGGCGCGCTCTATCTCGCGCAATATTTCAGTTGGACGGCGGCTTACGGCGTGATGGCGGTGCTGATGTTCGCCAGCATGATCGTGATCATCGCCACGCGCGAGCCGCACCAGCCGCCGGCAATCCGCGGCCCATGGCTCAAGAACACGGTCATCGCGCCCTTCGCCGATTTCGCCAAGCGCCGCTATTGGCTGCTGATCCTGATCTTCGTCGTGCTCTATAAATTCGGCGACGCGCTCGCTGGCGTGATGTCGGGGCCGTTCTATATCGAGCTCGGCTTCGAGAAGAGCGAGATCGCCAGCATCACGAAAGTGTTCGGCGTCATCGCCAGCATCGTCGGCGTGTCTATCGGCGGCATCGCGGTCTATCGCTGGGGACTGATGCGTGCGCTGCTGATTTGCGGCGCGCTGCAAACGGCTTCGAACCTCATGTATCTCGTTCAGCTCTGGGCTGGGCACGATGTCGGGATGCTGGCGGTGACGATCGCGGCCGAGAATGTCACCGGCGCGATGGCATCGGCGGCTTTCGTCGCCTATCTCTCGAGCCTCTGCAATCCGGCTTTCACGGCGACGCAATACGCGCTGCTATCGGCCCTCGCCGCAACGGCGCGAACCTTGTTGGCGTCCTCTGGCGGCTTCTTCGCCGATCATCTCGGCTGGGGCTCGTTCTTCGTGCTCGCGACCGTGTGCTGCCTGCCCGGCCTCGCGCTGCTGCTCTTCTTGATGCGCCCCGACCATGATCAGGCCGGGGAATCGCCTTCGGCGATTCCAACCGGTCGATGATCGTGGTCTAAATTATTAAAGTGCGGGCAAGATCGTACCGAATAAGCCTGTAGGCTTATTCGGTACGATCTTGCCCTAGCCGATACGCATCAGCCGCAAGCGATTGTGGTTGAGCCATAGCCGCTCGGCCTTCGCGCCGGGGTGAAGCTTCTCGACGATGCGCCAAAAGCGCTGGCTGTGATTCATCTCGACGAGATGCGCCACTTCATGCGCGACAACGTAATCGATCACCACTTCCGGCGCGAAGATCAGCCGCCACGAGAAGGAAAGATTGCCGTCGCGCGCGCAACTGCCCCAGCGGCTGACCGTGTCGCGCACGGTGACGCGTTTCACCTTGCGCTCGACCAGCGCGGCCATTGTCTCGGCGCGGGCGCTCAGCTCACGCTTGGCCATGGCGCGCAGGAAATCGCGTACCCGTCGCGTTAGGAAAGCGGGATCGCCGGTCACATGGATCGCGCCGCCCTCGATCCAGGCGGGGCCTTGCCCGCGAATCGGTCCCATGGCACGGATCGCATGCGGCACATCCATCACCGGCACCAGCGCGCCATCGACGAAGGAAATCCGCGGCGGCAGCATCGCGAGCCGCGCATCGATCCAGCCTCGGCTGGCTTCGAGGAAGCGCAACGCCTCGCTGCGCGAACAGCGGCGCGGCAGCACCATCTCGACCGCATCGCCATCGTGATCGATCTTCAGCGCAATACGCCGCGCGCGCGGATGGGCACGGACTTTCAGCGGCACATGACCGCCGTCATAGGCTACGGATGTCGGAAAAAGCGGCACAGAATCTGGCACGAAGCCGATTTTAGCCGAAGCGCCGGTTCAGAGGTAGCGCTGCAACGTCGCCGCCATGACCTTCGGCGGCAGGCCGGCCGGCATCGCGGCGAGATAGCGGCCGTTCGTGCCCATTACATAGACGATCGAGCTGTGATCGATCAGGTAATCGTCGCTGCCGGCTTGCGGCACTTTCGCGACATAGATGTGATATTCGCTTTCGACCTTCTTCAGCGTATCGGGTGCGCCGGTCAGATAGAGAATGCCGGGATGGAAATTCGCGGCATAGGATTTGAGCTGGTCGGGTGTGTCGCGCGCCGGATCGACCGAAATGAAGATCGGCTGCACCTTGCTCGCCTGATTGCCGATCATATCGAGCGTCTGGCTGATCGCCTGCAAGGTCGTCGGACAGGCATCCGGGCAATAGGTGTAGCCGAAATAGACCAGCATGACCTTGCCGCGGAAATCGCTGTCGCTACGCGTGGCGCCGCTCTGGTCGATCAGGGTGAAAGGCCCGCCCACGGCGGGGCTGGCATTCTCGGCGCCGCCGAGCCAGAACTGCTCGTAGACGACGCCGCCCACGATGACGGCGAGCGCGGCAATAAAGATATAAAGCCCGCGACGGACGGCTTCGGACATGGCTTCGATATAGGCCCGGGGCGCTGGGACTGCCAGCGACGAATCAGCGCGCTCGCGGGAGCGTGTTCGCGGCCAGTTGGCCGAGCCAATCGAGCTCGCGGCGCAGCGTCACGACCGGACCGATGGCGATCAGCGCCGGCGGCTCCAACGCCGCGTCGGCGGCGTCTTTGGCTGCATTGGCCAGCGTTGTTTCGACGACGCGCTGCTCGTCGGTCGTCGCCTTGCTGATGATCGCGACGGGCTCGTCGGCCGGTCGGCCGGCGGCGATCAAGCGCCGCGCGATCGCGTCGAGATTTTTCAGCGCCATATAGATCACCAACACGGCGGTGCCGCGCGCCATCGCTTCCCAATCGACGGCGGTGGGCAGGACACCGCCGCTGGTCTGGCCGGTGATGAAGGTGATCGCCGAATTCGTGTCGCGATGGGTTGCGGGAATGCCGGCATAGGCGAGCCCACCGATCGCCGCGGTGATGCCGGGCACGACGCGGAACGGAATATGCGCACGCGCCAGTGCCAGACCTTCCTCGCCGCCGCGGCCGAAGACGAAAGGATCGCCGCCTTTGAGCCGCAGCACGCGCTTGCCCTCGCGCGCCAGCGCAACAAGGCGCAGCGAAATATCCGGCTGCTGCATCGACGGCTTGCCGCCGCGCTTACCGGCGTGTTCGAGAACGGCGCCTTGCCGCGCCAGTTTCAGAATCGCCGGCGCGACCAGCGCGTCATAGACGACGACATCGGCCGCCTCGAGCGCATGCAGCGCCAGCAGCGTCAGCAAGCCGGGATCGCCCGGTCCGGCGCCGACCAGCCAGACGCTGCCTGACGCGAATTCCGGAAAATTGAGAGCGGCGCGTGCCATGACGCACGAGATTACATCGCGGCTCGCGGCGCCGCCAACGCGCCGTCGCCGGCGGCGATGCGTCCTCATCGCATGCAGTTGTTGGTGCTGCCGCCCCTACAACCTCCGCTCGCGGGCCCACTCTCGTCGCCATGGTCCGTTCACCTTCGAAGACGAGCGCGGTATCATCGCGTGTCGATGTATGTTGAGGATTTAGTGCGATGGTTGGAAGAGCTTTTGATCGTGTCGATGTCGCCGCGCTGACGCGGCGGACCATGATGGCGGCGGCGGTTTTGCTGTTGCTTTGCCCGCGGAGTTTTGCTCAGGCCGATTTTTCAGGGTTCAACGATATCGCGACGGTCGCATCGCGCGGCAAGACCGATGAGGTTATTCGCCAGCTGCAAGCGGGCCGGAAGCCGGATCTTCCCGATGATAGCGGCGAGACGGCGTTGCATTACGCCGCCCAGCTCGGCGATCAGCGCATGGTGGAGGCGCTGCTTTACTACAAAGCGCCGATCGATCCGCGCGATCAATTCGGCAACACGCCGCTGCATTGGGCGGCGCAACGCGGCAACACCGCGGTGATACAGATGTTGATCGACGCCAAAGCGGCGATCGATCCGCAAAACAAGCAGGGCGTGACGCCGTTGATGATGGCGGCGAAGGCAGGCAATGCCCCGGCCGTGCGCTTGCTCTTGAAGGACGGCGCCGATCCGCATCACACCGACTTCACCGGCCGCGACGTCGTCGGCTGGGCCGAAGGCAAGCCGGCGGTCGCGCAAATGCTGCGCACCGCGAAATAGGTCGCACAGCGCGACGCGCGGCGATCACTTCGGCACGCCGCTGTAGAGCGTCAGCCGCATGCCGTGGCCGTTGGAGTAATCGAGACCCGCGACCGTACCGAGCGCTTGCGGTTTCAGATTATGCGCGGCCAGAGCGGACATGAATGCCGTCTCGGATCGCGTCTCGATTAAGGCGTGTGCGCCGGGTGCTGTCGCAAGATAGGCGGCGGCCGCGTCTGCCGAGACCAGCTTGGTCTTGGTGCCAAGCAGAAAGATAAGGCTGGGCTCGGCATCGCCGGCAATCGCGACCGGCATATCGCGCGGCGTGCCAGCGCTTGCGACAAGGGCCGCGGCGCTGCGCGAGAGCCACAGCGCGTCGAGCGCCGGCGCGACGAATTCGAAGCTGACGGCCAGCACCAGCAGCGCCATCACCGCCGCGCGGATGGCGAGTGCCGGTGCGAAGCCGCGCCATCCTTCGCGCAACAGACGCTGGCCGAAATACAGCACGACGAGCGCCGCCACCGCGCCGCCGCCCAGCGCACCGGGGCCGTAGCGCAGCAGCACCAATGCGAGCACGATGGCAACGCCGAGGCTTACCAATGCCCAAAGCGCGATGACGGTGCGATCGAGCCTGCGCCACAACACGAAACGCTGCTCGCTCGCCGCGACCAGGGCCGCACCGATCGTCAACGCCAGCGCCGGATAAACCGGCAGCAGGTAATTCGGCAGCTTGGTCGGCACAAGTTCGAGAACGATCCAGAACGGCACGCCCCAGGCGATGAGGAAGCGCTCGGCATCGGCGCGACGCTGCTGCCAACCCCAGGCGATGGCCGGTCCCAAAAACAGCGTGCCCGGCCAGAAGCCGATCATCAGCAGCGCGAGGTAATAAAGCGGCGGCGCGCCGTGGCTTTCCTGCGCGCCAACCAGCTTGCCGAGAAAATCCTGGCCCAATGAGTCGCTGAGGAACTGTCCTCGCGTCGCGGTCGAGATCGCGATCAGCCAGGGCAGCACGATGAGCAAAAGCAGGATGATGCCCGCGATGGGCCGCAGATCGCGCAGCCAGCGCGTGCGGCGCTCGCTGATGCACAGCGCGATAATCGTCAACGCCGCGACAAGCGGCGCAACAGGCCCTTTGATGAGGATGCCGGCGGCAAGCGCCACCCAGAACAACAGCGCGATGCCAAGCGGCGCGCGTATTCCCGTCTTCGCATCGAGATAGATGCGTGCCAGCGCAAGCTGCGTGGCGGTAATGAACGCGAGGAGCACGGCATCGGTTTTGGCGAGATGCGCCTCAATGCCGAGACCGAGCGAGGCGGCGAGGAGCGCCGCGCCAATGAAGGCCGCTTTGCGCCCCACCAGCCGCGCGCCCATGCCGAAACTCATCAGCACCGCCGCGATCGCGGCCAGCAACGACGGCACGCGATAGGGCCAGATCGCGTTGCTCTCGGCGTCGCTGAACAAGGCGACCGATGCCGCTTGCAGCCAATAAATGCCCGCGGGCTTCTTGTTGCGCGCCTCGTCCTGGAAACGGATGGCGATCAGATCGTGCGTCTCCAGCATCTGCCGGCTCGCCTGCACGAAACGCGCTTCGTCGCGGTCCGTGACCGGCAGAGTGACGAGGCCCGGCAGATAAAGCCCGAGGCAGAGCAGCGTGAGCAGCGCGTAAGGCCGCCAGCCGAAAAGCGCGCGCTCGATCATTGCGGCTCGCGCAGGCTGGGTTGCGTCACGGTCATCGCCGTGGCCGTAGCACACCGGCTGGTTCCCGGCCAGCGCCTTGCATCGTCGGACGTGGGTTCAACGCGTCGGTGCCGGCGCGGCGTCGTTCATTTCGGTGACACGATCGACCAGGCAATCGATCACCAGCGGATGGTCGCCGAGATGAGGCGCTTTGACGATCTCGATTGCGGGATGATCGGCGGCAACGCGGTCGCAGGCGGCATAGACGCGCTTCACCAGTACGCCGGTGAAGAGAAAATAGGGGAAGACCACGATCCGCTTGAAGCCGAGTGTCGCCGCGTGCCGCAATGCCGGCTCGGTCAGCGGCGATGCCGTGCCGGCATAGCCGATCTCGGCGCGGCCAAATCCCATCCCGTCGCACAACAGTTGCGCGAGCTTGCCAATATCCTCATTCGCATCGGGATCGCTGGTGCCGCGGCCGATGACCAGCAGCAGACTCTCGTTGCGCGGCATGGCGCGCGTGCTGTGCCGCTCGCCTTCTTCGATCCGCGCGGCCGCCGCGTCGAGCAATTTCGGCTCAAGCGATAGCGCGCGGCCGAAACGCATCTCGATCTGCGGGAAATCGGCCGAAAAGCGGGTGATCTCGGACGGCAGGTCGTTCTTCACATGGCTCGCGGCGAAAAGCATAACCGGCAGCACCAGGATCCGCTGGGCACCGCGCGCGGCGAGCGTCGCGAAACCGTCGCGGATCGTCGGCTGCGCGAATTCGAGATAGCCGAAGCCCACATCGTTGTCCGGCAGCCGGGCGTCGAGCTCCGCCGCGGCCTGCGCGAATTCGGCGACGGCTTCGCGATCGCGGCTGCCATGGCCGCAGATCATCACCGCCGTTTTCATGGATGCCTCGCTTTCCACTTGTCTTTCCGGCCGCGCGCGGCCGATCTTGCCTCATGTTTCTGCCATCCGCATCCGATCCCTTCGCGATCTTGCTCTTGGCGCTGGCCATTGATCTGGCGTTCGGCGATATGACGCTGGTCTTCCGCTTTTTGCCGCATCCGGTGGCGATCGTCGGCCGAGCAGTCGGCTTCTTCGACCGGCGTCTCAATCGCGAGGGGCGCAGCGATGCCGCGCGCCAGTTCCGTGGCATCGTCACAGTGGTCGTGCTGGTCGGCGCGGCGGGTGGGATCGGCTGGGCGATCGGCGAATATCTGCGCGTCGTTCATTATTCCTGGGCGATCGAGGCGCTGCTCGTTGCGGTGTTGCTGACGCAACGGAGCTTGTTCGAGCATGTCGCCGTGGTCGGCAAGGCGCTGCAGACGGATGGGCTGCGAGGCGGTCGCGTGGCGGTGGCAAAGATTATCGGTCGCGACCCCGAAAGCCTCGACGAATACGGCGTCGCGCGCGCGGCGATCGAATCGCTGTTCGCGAATTTCAGCGATGACGTGATCGCGCCGGCTTTCTGGTATCTGCTGCTCGGCCTGCCCGGGCTCTTCGCCTACAAGACGGCGAACACGCTCGACAGCGTGATCGGTCATCGCTCGCCGAAATATCTCTATTTCGGCCGGGCGGCGGCCGGGTTGGACGACGGGCTCAAT
Source organism: uncultured Alphaproteobacteria bacterium (assembly GCA_963740675.1). GTDB lineage: Bacteria > Pseudomonadota > Alphaproteobacteria > ATCC43930 > CGMCC-115725 > CAIKMD01. Next base: position 133,198 of record CAVUFS010000009.1, on the reverse strand, counting down.
TGGATCCCGGCGCGGCTTACCGCGCTGCTGGTCTGGCTCGCGGCGCTGGCTCTGCCGGGTACGCGAGCCTGGGGCGCGATCCGCACCACGCTCGCCGATGCGCGCAAGCATCGCTCGCTTAATGCCGGCTGGCCTGAAGCGGCGGCGGCGGGGGCGCTCGGTCTCGCCCTCGGCGGACCGCGCCGCTATCTCGGTACGGTGATGAACGAGCCGTGGCTCGGCGAGGGCCGTGCGCGCGCGACCGTCGTCGATATCGGCAATGCGTTGAGGCTTTATCTCGCCGCCGCCGCGTGTTTTGCGGCGTTGCTGCTCCTGGTACTCGGTACGCGGCATTTTCTTTAAGCGAGGGTTGGCACCGCGCAGAGCGCCGCGTCCGGAATGCGATCCTTCGGAAGATGCACGATCGCATGCGCGCGGATGCCATCCGCGATCCAGGCATAAAAGGCGAGATAGCCATGCGATGGCGGGTCGATGTCGCTGTCGCGCGGCGGCTCCATCGCGACGACAACGTTGCCGCAACGAAGAGCTTGTATGGCGAAGGCACCGCAGTCGAGCCGGCTCTCGCGGAAGGCAAGATCGCGCTCCGGTGTGCCCCAGCGCCGGGTGACGCTGTCTTGCAGGTCGCGCGGCAGGGTCGTGAAATAGATGCCGTAATCGCCGCGCTGGAATGTCTCCTCGGCATCGTTGGCGTACAACGCGCGCATCAAGGCGTCGCCATCGGCGGGAATATTCTCGACGCGATAACCCTCGGCTTTCAGCGCATGCAGCCTATCGATCGCCGATGCTGGTGTGTCGGGGTCGCTGCCGTTGCTGAGGATCAGCACGATCTTGCGCTCGGTCTTGTCCATCGCAATCAGCCTTTCAGCGCCAGCGGCAAGCCCGCCGCCATGAAGACGACACGCTGCGCTAGTCTTGCGATGGCTTGATTCAATCGCCCCGCATGGTCGCGGAATTCGCGCGCCATGGCGTTGTCGGGCACGATGCCGAGCCCGACCTCGTTCGCCACGATCACCACCGGGGTTTGCGCCTTGGGCAGGACGGAAAGCAGCCGCTCGGTCTCGAAACCGATATCGCGCTTCGCGCCCATCAGATTGGAGAGCCACAGCGTCAGGCAATCGATCAGCACCGGCCGCGTTCCTTCGGCGAGCAGGATATTCACCATCTCCAACGGCTCTTCGATCGTCGCCCAATGGACGCCACGGCGGACGCGATGCGCCGCGATCCGCGCGCGCATCTCCTCGTCACGCGGCTCGGCGGTGGCGAGATAAAGCGCCGGCCGCGCCGTGCTCTCGATCAGCTCTTCGGCGAAGCGGCTCTTACCCGAGCGCGCGCCGCCGAGGACGAGGGTGATCGGCGGCAAAACGGCTGTCGTCATACTGTGTGCTTTCCCAGCGAAGCTTTCGCCAGGGGCATTGCTTCGCGGGCGAAACGCTAGCACGCGCCGGATACTGGCGCTATCGTCGCCCCATGGCGCAATACGATGTTACCCTTGCCGCAGCGCGGGCTTTGACGCCGGCAATTCGCGAACTCGTGCTGAAATCGAAAGACGGCGCGGCGCTGCCCTCTTATGGCCCCGGCGCGCATATCGACATCGCGGTGACGCTGGCCGATGGAACGTCGGCATCGCAATCTTATTCGCTGCTCGGCGGCACGGTCACGGGCGATGACCCGGCCGATACCTATCGCATCGCGGTCGAGCGGCGCGAGGATGGCGCCGGCGGCTCGAAATTCCTCTCCGATCTTGCTGTCGGCGCGACGCTCAGCATTTCCTCGCCACGCAATGATTTCCCGCTCGAGACCCATCCCGCCAACCGGCTGCTGGTTGCGGGCGGTATCGGCATCGTGCCGATTTTCGCCATGGCGCGGCGGCTGAAGCGCGAAGGCCGCGCCTTCACCCTCGCCTATGTTGCGCGCGATCTCGACCAGATGGCCTATCGCGACGAGGTTTCGGCGCTCGCCGGTGGCCATGTCATTCTCCACGAGGAATCGAGCGAGGCGAAGCCGCTCGATGTGAAGCCGCTGGTGAAGAAGCTCGCCTATCCGTCCGAGGTCTATGTCTGTGGCACCTATGCGCTGAACAAAGCCGTCACCGCGGCCGCGGGCGCCGCCGGTCTATCGAAACTGCAGATCCACGAGCAATGCTTTTCGCCGCCGCCGGTCTTCCGGCCCGAGAACAACGCTTTCCACGTGACCTTGAAACGCTCGGGTCTCGAATTCGACGTGCCGGCTGAGTTCGAGCATCCTCGAGACCATGATGGTGTCCGGTCACACGCCAAAATTCTATTGCGGGCGCGGCGAATGCGGCATCTGTCCGATGACGGTGGTGTCGTCCGACACACCGATCGAGCATCGCGACCATACGCTGAAGCCCGATGAGCGCGGCAGCCGCATCTGCATCTGCGTCTCGCGCATCAAAGGCGGCAAGCTGGTCCTCGACGCGTAGCTAGCCGCTTCGTCTCAGCAAGCGCTTATAGCTTAATTTCGCTCTTAATTTCTGTCATGCCCGCGAAAGCGGGCATCCAGCGTGCGGCTGTGTGGACCCCCGCTTTCGCGGGGGTGACGGCTAAATTCAAGAGACGCTTAATACGCGGTCTTATTCACCTGACCGGCGCCGGTCACGTACCAGCGCTCGCTCGGGAAAGGCTTGCCTGCCAGCCGCGCCATCATCCAGTCGGCCGCCAGCACCGGCGGGCTCGGGCCCAGCGCCACCGACGGCACGCCGCTGAGGCCGTGCCGAGCATCCTGATAAACGACAAGCCGCTTCGGCGCTTTCAATTGTGCGAAGAGCTTCTCGGTATATTTGAGCGGCGATAGCTCTTCCGCTTCGCCGGCGAGGCAGAGATAAGCGCATTTGATGCGCTCGACATGGCCTTCCCAAGTCAGCGTCTTCACGAATTCGTCGAACTTCGCTTCATCGGTATAGCCGGCCATCCACATGAAGCGCTTCTTGAAGGTCGGCGAGGCCTCTTCGAAAATCGTGTGACAACCGGGCTCGAGACAGGTCGCCGACACCGCGGCGGCGCGGAAGCGCGGCTCGTTGGCGACGACGATCGTACCGAAAAATGAGCCGAAGCTCGCACCGACAACGCCGATCTTGTCGGCGTCGATCTCGGGCCGCGTCGAGAGCCAATTGTAGAGCGCGGGCGCGGCGGCAACCCAATTCTCCATGCTGACGCGAATGCCGAGCAGCGGCGACTCATATTGCCCGGGCCCATCGACCGTGAGCACGGCGATGCCGCGATTGAGCCAGCGATCGCCGTAAAGCGAGACGCCGCATTCCTTGAAGCTGTCCATGCCGGGAATCGACACAACGGCGGGCACTTTCTGGCCGTCGACATAATCGGGCGGCAGGTGATACCAGGCGGGCAGCGCGGTGTCCTTGAACGGGATCCACACTGGTTCGACGCGGTGGTCGGCAAGCCGCGCGTAATTAGCGTAGCAGGCGCGCTTCTTCTGATTGAGGAAGATGTTCTGCTCGTTGTTCTCGTCGAAAGTCCATTGTGATGCGCCCCAGTGAACCGAGGCCATGAAATAATTGTCGCGCGCCGTGATCATTTCGTCGGCTTCCTCGGCGAGCCGCGCGCGCTGCTCGCGGCGGCGCGCGGTCGCTTCGAAAGCCGGGCCGATATCGGCCATCTTTTTCACACGCTGGCGGATAGCGGCAAAATCGGCGAGCGATTCGATGCCGCAAGGCGCTTGCAGATAGAACGAGCGGGCCTGATCCCAATCGATGCCGTTCGCCTGGATGATGTTGTCGATGCTCCAGCGCTGCTCGCTGAAACGCCGGCAATGCGGCTCGCCGACATGCTCGATCATCGGTTGCGGATGGGATGCGCTCATCTTTTTTTCCTCACCTTCTGATTCAAAGCGGCGGCTGATTGACCATGCCGACGCGCCAGAGCCGGCTGCCGCCCGGGCCCGGGATATGATCTATCCGCGTCAGTGACAGATTGTCGATGCTGAAGGACAAAGCCGTCTCCGGCGCAAGATTGAGCGCAAGCGACAGCGCGGCGCGGATCGTGCCGCCATGCGTGACGGCAAGGACGTCACGGCCACGGTAAAGGTCACTCAGCCGCGTGATCGCGGCATGGACGCGCCGCGTCAGCGCAACGAAGCTTTCGCCGCCGGGCGGAATCTCATGTGCCGGCGCCAGCCAGAAGCGATGCCACGCGTCGCCGCGTCGCGCCGCGAGCTCGTCGTAGCGCATGCCCTGCCAATCGCCGAAATGCTGCTCGATGAGATCGGGCTCGACGACAATATCGGGGCCGGGAATTTCGCGCGGGCCGTCCAGCCCGGCTTCGACCAGTGCCGCCGCGGTCATATGCGTGCGCTTGAGTGGCGTCGCAACCCACACCGCTTCCTTCGGCAAGCGATTGGCGAGGCTGGTGAAGCATGCCGTGTCGGCGATATCGCAAGGGAAATCGGTCTGGCCGTAGCAGCAGCCTTTGTTGACGGTGACCGGCGCATGCCGCACCCACCACCAACGCGTGGTGTCGCCCTTGCTCATGCCCATGCGCTCACGACCATGCCGCCGCCGCGAGCAGCGCCGCGGTCTCGGCGCCCTGCTCGATCGCGCCCAGCACATCGCCGGTCTGGCCGCCGATCTGACGCCGCGCCAGCCAACCGATCGCCACCGCGACGATCGCCACCGCGATGGCGGCGCTGAGACCCGCATGCAGGCCGATCGCAATCACGGCGATGACGAGCGCAATCGCGAGCGCGATGAGTACCTGGTTCTGTTCGGGTCTGCCGGCACCCGCGCCCAGCCCGTCATCGCGCGCCGGGTCAAGCCGGTGCATTGCCGCCGGCAGCACGCCGCGCGATAGCGCATGCGCCGCGATCAGTGCGACGAAGACGTGCCAGTGCGCGGCTATATGAGCGATGGCAATGGCACGTAGCCCGATGCTGACGATCAATGCGATCACGCCAAAGGTGCCGATGCGACTGTCGCGCATAATCTCGAGCTTTGCTTCGCGTGTCGCGCCCCCGCCAAAGCCATCGGCGGTATCGGCAAGGCCATCTTCATGCAAGGCGCCGGTGATGAGCGCGGTCGATGCCACGGCAATTAGCGCGGCGGCGAGCGCCGGCAGCGCCAGCGCGCTGGCGATGGCATAGGCGACGCCGCCCATCGCGCCGATCACCAACCCAACGACAGGAAAGGCCCAGCTTGTATCCGCCAGGCTCGGCAGCGGCGTATCCGCTTGCGCGCGGCCGAGCGGCAGACGCGTCAGGAAGGTGAACGCGGCAAGAAACTCGTCGCGCCAGGCGTCGCGGAAGGCGCTCATGGAAAGAGTCTTATCCCAAGCGCCCAATTCCCGCTAGCTTGGCGGCCGTTCGCTCAAGGAGGGCATGAAGCCATGGCGGAAAGAGGCGTGCCAGCCACGCTCGATGAGATGCGCGCGATCGTCGCGCAATTCCCCGGTCCGGATCAGGACGCGGCGCAGGAAGCGGCGGCGCGTGAGGCGCAACTCACCAAGCCGGCGGGCGCACTTGGCCGACTGGAAGAGATCACGCAATGGATGTCGACGTGGCAGGGCAAGCATCCGCCGACCTGCGTTCATCCGCGCACGGCGGTCTTTGCCGGCAATCATGGCGTTGCTGCGCGCGGCGTCTCGGCCTACCCGGCCGAGGTGACGGCGCAGATGGTGAAGAATTTCGTCGATGGCGGCGCGGCGGTGAATCAGCTTTGCCGCGCGGTCGATGCCGATCTGCGCGTCTACGAGATGGCGCTCGAGGAGCCGACTGAGGATTTCACGCAAGAGCCGGCGATGAGCGAGGAGGAATGCGCCATGGCGCTCGCCTACGGCATGATGGCGGTCGAGCCCGGCATCGATCTCCTCGCGGTCGGCGAGATGGGTATCGGCAATACGACATCGGCGGCGGCCCTCGCGGCCGCGCTTTATGGCGGCGGCGCGGCCCAATGGGTCGGGCCCGGCACTGGGGTTGCGGGTTCGGCGCTCGAGCGCAAGGTCGCGGTGGTCGAGCAAGGCGTGGCGCGGCACAAATCGGCCGCGAAGGATGGGTTCGATCTGCTGCGCCGTCTCGGCGGGCGCGAGCTCGCCGCGGTGGTCGGGGCGATCATGGCGGCGCGTATGGCGCATGTGCCGGTGCTGCTCGACGGCTATGCATGTACGGCGGCGGCGGCGTGCCTCGCGGCGATCGATGCGCACGCACTCGATCATTGTCTCGTCGCGCATTGTTCGGCAGAGCCGGGGCATCGCCTGCTGCTCGACAAGCTCGGCAAGAAGCCGCTCATCGATTTCGGTATGCGCCTCGGCGAGGCTTCGGGCGCGACCTTGGCCATTGCCATCGTCAAAGCAGCTTTAGATTGTCACACCGGTATGGCGACCTTCGCCGAGGCCGGCGTCAGTGGAAAAGATTCGGCATGAAGCAGTTTTGTCTCGCCCTGTGCTTGCTCTTTGCGGCGACGATTTCCGCCAGCACGCAGGAAAAAATCACCGCCACCAAACTCTTTCAATCGACCGTCACCGCCGCGGGACAGCCGATCGTCTTTCCGGCCGGGAACACCGAAGTCGCCGCGCTGATGGTCGATATTCCGGCGGGCGCCGATACTGGTTGGCATAAGCATCCCTGGCCGCGCTACGCCTATGTGGTGTCCGGTGCCGTGACGGTCGAGAATGAGGCGGGCCAGCGCCAGACCTATCGGGCGGGCGAGTTCGTCGTCGAACAGATCAACATCTTTCATCGCGGCACGACGACCGAGCCGACACGGCTCCTGGTCATCGACCAGGACGTGGCCGGAAAGGGCAATCAGATCAATCGCTAGCGGCGTTGACTCGGCCACATCGCGCTCGCATCATCGCCGGTGGGAAGGAGACCCAAGGATGACGATTGCCACGCAAGAGCGCGAAAAGACCGTGAGCGGCCCACCCAAGGCGCTGACCTTCGCGCATGTCAGCATGCCGTGCCGCGATCTCGAGGAAGGCAAGCTGTTCTACGGCAAAGTCCTCGGCGGCGAGCTGCATGTCGATACGCCTACTTTCGCTTCCTTCCGTCTCGGCGGTGTCGATGTCGGCATCGGTACCGATGGCTGCACCTTCCTCGAGCCGTCGACCGAATATCCGCATTTCGCTTTCTTCTGCGGTCCCGACGAATTGTTCCAGATGCGCGAGTGGCTGGCGCGCTGCGGCATCCCGACCTCCAATCTCTGGACGCGCAGCGGTGTCGAGGCGTTGATGTTCTTCCGCGATCCGTCGGGCAATATGATCGAGCTCTATTGCGAGCGCGGCGTTCAGGGCGCGGATAAATTCCCGAAGGGACCGCCGCGCGGCCATGGCACAGCGGTTGATATCGACAAGCTGCGCTATACGAATTGGAAGCTGCCATAAGCGATAGAGCAGTGCGGCCCGCGCCGCGCCGCAAGATACGCTATCATCGCGACTGACGCCCGGCTCTGGACCGGGCGGGGTATATCCCATGAGCCTAGCGAACGATACGACGCATACGCCGCCGACGACCGATGTTTCGGTAAGCCTGCGCCGGCTGGTTCTGATCCGCTGGATCGCCGTTCTTGGCCAGGCGGTGACGGTGCTCGTCGTGCATTTCGGGTTCGATTTCAAGCTGCCGCTGACCAGCACATTCATTGTGATCGCGGCATCGGCGGTGCTGAATATCCTTGCGTCGCGGCGCCGCCTGCCGAGCGCGCGGTTGGGCGATCGCGAGGCGGCGGCCTATCTCGCCTATGACACGCTTCAGCTCGGCATCCTGCTGTTCCTGACCGGCGGGCTCGAAAATCCATTCGCGATCCTGATGCTGGCACCGGTGATCGTGTCGGCGACCATTCTGTCGCGTTCGTCGGTGATTGGCCTTTCGGCGCTGACGGTCGTCGGAATCAGCGTACTCGCAGTCTGGCATCTGTCGCTGCCGCAGCGCGCCGTGCTGCCTTTCGAACCGGAACCGATCTATGTCCTGGGATTCTGGACGGCGCTGGTGTGCTCGACCCTTTTCATCTCCGGCTATGCCTGGTCGGTCGCGCTCGAAGCCCGCAAGATGCGGGATGCTTATGCCGCGACCCAGCTCGCTTTGGCGCGCGAGCAGCGCGTCTCGGCGGTGGGTGGTATCGCCGCGGCGGCGGCGCATCAGCTCGGCTCGCCGCTTGCCACCATCGCGGTGGTTGCGAAAGAGCTGGTGCGCGATCTGCCGGCGGATTCGCCGCATGCCGCCGATGCCGAGCTGTTGCTCAGCCAGAGCGAGCGCTGCCGCATGATCCTCGCCGATCTTGCCCATCATCGCGACGCGGAGAATGCCTCGCCTTACGAGCGCTTGCCGGTCTCGGCACTGGTCGAAGCGGCGGGCGAACCCCATCTCAGCCCCGAGATCGTCGTGCAATACGAGGTCGAGGCGAGCCGCGGCCCCGATGGCAAGCTGCTCGAAGAGCCGCAAGTGCGGCGCAGCCCCGAGATCATTCACGGCATCGGCAATCTCATCCAGAATGCGATTCACTTCGCCCAGCACGAGGTCGAAGTGACGACGAGCTGGAACGCGGATAAAGTCTCGGTCGATATCGCCGATGACGGGCCGGGCTTTCCGCAAAGCGTGCTTGCCCGCATCGGCGAGCCTTATATTTCGGCGCGCCAGCTCGGCGCGTCCTATCATGCCCAGCTTGGGGCACAGCATATGGGTCTCGGCATCTTCATCGCGCAAACCTTGTTGGAGCGGACGGGCGCTCAACTGACCTTCGACAATCTGTCGGATGGCGGGGCGCATATCGGCATCGAATGGCGCCGGCGTCAGCTCGATGCGAATGAGCCGGGACTATTTCTGCGTGAGGCAGGCGAATGAGTGACGAACAGGATCGAGCCAATTTCGAAACCGACGCGGCAGGCGCGCTGGCGGGGCAACCCGAAAGCGAGCGCACGCTGCTGATCGTCGATGACGACGAACCGCTTTGTCAGCGGCTCGCGCGTGCCATGGAGCGGCGCGGCTTCGTGGTGCAGACGGCGGAAAGCGTTGCCGCGGGAACGCGGCTGGCGAGCGAGCGGCCGCCGGCCTTTGCCGTGGTCGATCTTCGGCTGGGCGACGGCAGCGGGCTCGATATCGTGAAGGTGATCCGCGTCTCGCGGCCGGCGGCGCGGATCGTCATGCTGACGGGCTACGGCAATATCGCGACGGCGGTTGCGGCGGTGAAGGCCGGGGCGGTCGATTACCTGCCGAAGCCGGTCGATGCCGATGCGGTGGAGCGGGCGCTGCTGGCGACCGATGCCGCCCTGCCGCCGCCGCCCGAGGATCCGATGTCGGCCGACCGTGTGCGCTGGGAGCATATCCAGCGCGTCTTCGAGCAATGCGACCGGAACGTTTCGGAAACCGCGCGCCGGCTCAAGATGCACCGCCGGACTTTGCAACGAATACTAGGCAAACACGCGCCGCGCAGTTAACGCGCGTTAAGATTACCGCGCTTTCTCGCAATCACCGCGAATATCTGCGGTGCTACCCAACTGTCATTTACCTTTCGCAAAAGCTCCTGGGTTAGTTTCAGTCGGAGCAAGGAGCCGCCGGAGCGGCCCGCGAATAGACAGAATGGCACAGGCAGCGACCGACAAAACCGCGAATGTGGAGCATCTGCTCCACGATTTCACCGAGCGCCTCCAGAAGCATCCCTTCGGCTGGCGTGCCGTCGTGCTGAATCTGTCGCGCCTGCGTCCCGACAATCGGCGCGCGCAACAGATTCGTATCGCCGCGAACACTTTCGAAGGCCTGGTCCGACATTTCGAAGGACAGATTTTCCTGCTCGCGCAGGGCGATATCGTCTTCATCTGCAAGGATGCCGACGTCGCGGCGGTCGATAACGCCGTCAACAAGGTGCGCTATCTCTTCGGCGACGATCCGCTGGCGGCGGCGATCGACGATATCCAGGCCGACGGTTTCTCGACCTGGTACGACCTCGCGCGCGAATATGTGAAGTTCGCGGGCTTCGTCCAGAATCTTTATCTCGAAGAGCAGCGCCGGCAGAAACGGCTCGCGGCGATCGCAGGCGACACGCAGCAGACTGCGCGCCAGCCGATGGATCCGTCCTCGCTTGCCGAGCTCGTGAAAATTCTCGAACGCGCCGATCTCACCAACGTGATCCGCCGGCAAGCGGTTTGCGCGATCATCCCAAACGAGGCGCCGAAGGCGATCTATCGCGAAGTCTACGTTTCGATTCCCGATCTGCGCGACGCGGTGATGCCGAAGCGCGATATCGCTTCGGATCGTTGGCTGTTCCAATATCTGACGCAGACGCTCGATCGCCGCGTGCTGACGATGCTCCGTCGTGGCGACGACAGCGCGCTTGCGCATTCCTACAGTCTCAATCTCAATATCTCGACCTTGCTGTCGCCGGAGTTCCAGGCCTTCGATCAAAGCCTGCGCTCGGGCACGCGTGGCAGTATCGTCATCGAGGTCGAGAAGGTCGACATCTTCAACGACATCGGCGCTTACATCTTCGCGCGCGATTATGTGCGCGAGCGCGGCTATCGCATCTGCCTCGATGGCGTGACGGCGCTGACGCTGCCGTACATCGATCGCGACCGGCTCGGCATCGATCTCGTCAAAGTGTTCTGGTCGCCCGATCTCGGCGACCCGGCGCGTCCCGAGCGTGCGGCCGAAGTGAAGGCGGCGATCGACCGGGTCGGCCGGTCGCGCGTTATCATCGCGCGGTGCGACAACGCCGATGCGGTGCGTTTCGGTCACGAAAGCGGCGTGCACCTGTTCCAGGGCCGGCATATCGACCGGGTGCTTGCGGCCGGCTCGCCTACTGCGGCGCGTGGAAAGATGGCGCCGCCTCAAGCTGCGGCTGGCGGTGCCCGTTAACACTTAGGTTTTTCAGGTTTTACTTGCCAGAGACCGGTCGTCGACTTAAAGACGACTGGTGAACCCCGCCGACCTCATTCCGCTGGTCGAACGTCTCAAGCAGACGCAAATTCTCTGCGTCGGCGATTTGATGCTCGATCACTACATCTATGGTCGGGTCGAGCGTATCTCGCCCGAGGCGCCGGTGCCTGTTCTCCATATCGAGCGCGAAGAGCGTACGCTGGGCGGCGCCGGCAATGTGTTGCGCAATCTTCACTCGCTCGGTGTCTCGACGTGTTTCGTTTCAGTGACGGGCACCGATCCGGCGGGCCGCGAAGTCGCGCGCATGGTGGCGGGGCTGGGCAATGCCGAGGCGCATGTGCTGGCCGAGCGCGGCCGCACCACCACGCTGAAGACGCGTTATGTTGCCGGCACGCAGCAATTGCTGCGTGCCGATCAGGAAAGCATTTCGCCGCTGCCTGAAGAGCTGCGCACCGATCTTGTGAAGATCGTCGCCGATGCGTTGCCGCATTACAAAGTCACCATCCTTTCCGATTACGCCAAGGGCGTGCTCAGCGGCGGTACCGCTGCCGAGATCGTCGCCGTGGCGAAAGCCTTGGGCAGCATCGTCGTCGTCGATCCCAAGGGACATGATTACAGCATCTATCGCGGCGCCGATGTGCTGAAGCCGAACCGGCCCGAGCTCGCGGCCGCGACGAAGATGCCGGTCGGCACGGACGAGGAAGTCGTGAAGGCGGCGCGCTCGCTGATCGCGACGCATGGTTTTGGTGCGCTGCTCGTCTCTTGCGGCAAGGACGGCATGCTGGTCGTCGAGCCCGAGGGCGAGCCGTTGAAGCTCGCCGCGGAAGCGCGCGAAGTATTCGATGTCTCGGGCGCCGGCGATACGGTTGTCTCGGTGATGGCCGCGGCGCTCGGCGCCGGTGCCAGTCTCGGCGATGCGGCGCGGCTGGCGAATGCAGCAGCCGGCATCGTCGTCGGCAAGGTCGGCACGGCGGTGGTCGAATCGACCGAGCTCGAAGCGACTTTGCTCGATCGCGACACGATCGAGCATCGCAAGACGCTGCCGCTGTCCTTGGCGCTCGATCAGGTCGCGCGCTGGCGGCGCAACGGGCTGAAGGTCGGTTTCACCAATGGCTGCTTCGATCTGCTGCATCCCGGCCACGTCACACTGTTAGGTCAGGCACGCGCGGCATGCGACCGGCTCGTCGTCGGCATCAACAGCGATGAATCGGTGAAGCGGCTGAAAGGTCCCGACCGTCCGGTACAAAATCAGGAAGCGCGCGCTGCGGTGCTCGCCTCGCTCGCCGCCGTCGATGCAGTGGTGATCTTCGACGAAGATACGCCCGAGGAACTGATCACGCAGCTCAAGCCGGATCTGCTGGTGAAGGGCGCGGATTACCGGCTCGACCAAGTCGTCGGCGCCGATATCGTCAAAAGCTATGGCGGGCGTGTGATGCTGGCGCCGATCGTGCCCGGATTCTCGACAACCGCGACAATCGCGCGCGCGGCTCGCTAGTCCTTAGTCTCAGATAAAAGTTTCAGGATCGCCGGCGCCGGGATCGGTCAGCCGCAGCAGACGCGCGCCTGCGGTGCGGGCAAAGCGCAGATGCAGGGCGCGCCGCCGCGCCGGATCGAGCTTTTGTGATGGCGCCTCGCGCAAGATCGCCGCGCCGAACGCATCGGCCAGCATCAAGCCGCATTCCTCGGGAAGCAGCTCCTGCGGGAAGCCTTCGGCGACAGCGAAATAAAGCTGGTCGCACCATTGGCGATAGTCGGGCCATTTGCGGTCGGAACGGAAATCAGCTACCGACGATTTGACCTCGACGATCACCAGCGAGCCGTCGCGCCCGAGCGCCAGGACATCAGCGCGTCGTCCATCGGCGAAGGACACTTCGGCCAGCGTCGCGAAACCGCGCTGCGTCAGCGCGCGGGTCACGCCGCGGCAGATCGTTTGGGCGGTGCCGCGAATTTCCAGCATGGCGTGACTTTCCAGCAATCGGCGATCAGGAGCAAGGATGGAGACCGACGAGAATACCAGCCGGCTCGCTTTTTTGCGTGAGGCGTGGCGGTTAGCCAAGCCCTATTTCGTTTCCGACGACAAGAAATGGGCCTGGAGCCTCCTTGCCGCGGTGGTCGCGCTTAATCTGTTCTCGGTCTACATCAATGTCCGGATCAACTTCTGGCGCAATGATTTCTACAATGCGCTTCAAGCGGTCGACGAGCACGCGTTCTGGATACAGCTCGGCATTTTCGGTCTGCTCGCGGCGTTGTTTATCGTCACTGCGGTCTATCAGACCTATCTGCAACAGATGCTGCAGATCCGCTGGCGGCGCTGGCTGACGCGGCGGTATATGCAACACTGGCTGAGCAATAAGGTCTATTACCGGATGCAGCTCGGTAGCGATACGAGCGACAATCCGGATCAGCGCATTTCCGACGATCTCGAACGCTTTACCCGCATCAGCCTATCGCTCACCGTCGGCGGCGCCGGCTTGCTCAATTCGGTCGTAACGCTGTTCTCGTTCCTTGGCATTTTGTGGGAGCTGTCGGGGTCGCTCGATGTGCCGCTCGGCGAGTTTCGGCACGGTGACGGTGCCGGGCTATATGCTGTGGCTCGCTTTGGCTTATGCCGTGCTGGGTACTTGGGTCACCTTCAAGCTTGGCCATCCCCTGGTCGCGCTCAATTTCGCGCAACAGCGGTACGAAGCCGATTTTCGCTTCAGCCTGGTGCGGCTGCGCGAGAACACCGAAAGCGTCGCGCTTTACAACGGTGAAGATCACGAGCGCGGCATCTTCATCTCCCGCTTCCAGCATGTGGTCGACAATTTCTGGGCGATCATGCGGCGGATCAAGATCATCAACTGGTGGGCGAGCTTCTACGGCCAGTTCGCGATCATCTTCCCCTACATCATCGCGGCGCCGCGGTTCTTCGCCAAGACCATGCAGCTCGGCGGATTGATGCAAACCGCCGATGCTTTCGGCCAGGTGCAGGGCGCGCTGTCTTTCATTGTCAATTCGTATACTGACATCGCCGAATGGCAGTCCGTGGTGCAACGCCTTGGCGGCTTCGAGCAGCATATGGAAACGACAACGCGCGCGGCGCAAGGGCCGCAGCCGATTGACGTCACGCGCGGCGGCGAAGGCGTCGCGGTGCAACAACTCGATCTCGCTTTGCCCAACGGCACGCCGTTGTTGCATGGCGTCGAACTTGCCGCCAAGCCGGGCGAGGCGGTGCTGGTCACGGGCCCCACCGGAAGCGGCAAAAGCACATTGTTGCGGGCCATCGCCGGCATCTGGCCTTATGGCCAGGGCGCGATCCGCATGGCCGCGGGAAAATTCCTCTTTCTGCCGCAAAAACCCTATCTGCCGCTGGGCACCTTGCGCGACGCCCTGGTCTATCCGCAGACCGAGAGCGATGTGCCGGCGATGAAGCTCGCCGAGGCGATGGCGGCGGTCGGGCTCGGCGGCTTCGTGCCGCGCCTCGACGAGGACGACAATTGGGCGCAGCGCCTGTCCTTGGGCGAGCAGCAGCGGCTGGCCTTTGCCCGTGTGCTGCTGGCAGCAGCCGGACCTCCTCTTCCTCGACGAGGCGACCTCGGCGCTGGACGAGGCGAGCGAGGCCAAGTTCTACGAAATGCTACGTGACGGCCGCTTGGCATCCGACCATCGTCAGCGTCGGCCACCGCGGCACTTTGGCCGCTTTCCACGATCAGCAGCGGAATATCGCCGCCTTCCGCGCCGCTCCATTGCCAAATCCATGATTGCTAGTGGTCTTTATGATTCCAACATTCGCAAAACCGCCTGCCGCCACGGGATGCGAATGTTGGAATCAGACCACTAGCCTGTTAAAAGCCCGACATGGCTGACGAACGCGACGAAGAAAACCCGTTCCGCCTCGCGCGGATCGAGAAGCTCAAAGCGCTGCGCGCGATGGGTATCGACCCCTACCCTTATGGCTTCACCGTCACCGCGACGGCGAAAGAGCTCGAGCAGCGCTATGCCGAGCTCGCGACCGGCGCCGAGACGCAAGACAGCGTCGCGGTCGCGGGGCGCATCCGCGCCATTCGCAACAGCGGCATGTTTATCGATCTCCACGATACCAGCGGCAAGATCCAGATCTTCAGCCACAAGGATCATCTCGCGCCCGAGCAGCTCGCGGCGGTGAAGCTGCTCGATATCGGCGATCTCATCGGCGTCGAAGGCATCGTCCGCCGCACGCCGCGCGGCGAACTGACGATCAACAGCACCAAGGTCACTGTCCTGGCCAAGGCGCTGCTGCCCCTGCCCGAGAAATTCCATGGCCTCGCCGATATCGAGCTGCGCTATCGCCAGCGCTACCTCGACCTCATCATGAGCGAGGAAAGCCGCGAGACGCTACGCCGGCGCAGCCGCATCGTCGCCTGCATCCGCCGTATCCTGATCGAGCGCGGCTTCCTCGAAGTCGAGACGCCGATGCTGCATTCGATCCCCGGCGGCGCGTCGGCCAAGCCGTTCAACACGCATCACAACGCGCTCGATCTCGAGCTCTATCTGCGCATCGCGCCGGAGCTGCATCTGAAGCGGCTGCTGGTCGGCGGGCTATCGGACAAACTGTTCGAGATCAATCGCAACTTTCGCAACGAAGGCATCTCGCCGCGGCACAATCCCGAATTCACCTCGCTCGAGCTCTATCAGGCTTATGTCGATTACATCGAGATGATGAATGTCGCCGAGCTGCTGATCAGCGAGGCGGCGAAGGAAGTGCTCGGCGGCACCCAGGCGCAATTCGGCGACAAGGTGATCGATCTCACGCCCCCCTGGCCGCGCAAGACGATGGCCGAGCTGGTGCAGCAGGCGACTGGCGTCGATTTCCTCGCGCTCAGCGACGATGCTGCGGCGCGCGATGCGGCGCGTCGTCTCGGCGCCGATTGCCCGTCGAGCGCCGGCTGGGGCCGTGCGCTCGAGGCGGCCTTCGCGGCAAAGGTCGAGGACACGCTGATCCAGCCGACGCATGTCACCGGTTTCCCGCGCGAAATCTCGCCGCTCGCCAAGGCCGATCGCAACGATCCGCGCCTCACCGAGCGGTTCGAGACCTATGTGAATGGCTGGGAAGTGGCGAATGCCTTCTCAGAGCTGAGCGATCCGCTCGATCAGCTCGACCGCTTCAAGCAGCAGATGAAAGAGCGCGAGAAGGGCGACGAGGAAGCACAGCATCTCGACGCCGATTTCGTGCTCGCGCTCGAATACGGCATGCCGCCGGCCGGCGGTCTCGGCATCGGCATCGATCGCTTGGTGATGTTGCTTACCGACAGCCCGTCGATCCGCGACGTCATCGCCTTCCCGACGATGCGGCCGAAGGCTTAACCTCCAGCATCTGCCGCGTCTCAACGCGGCAGATGCGGCAGCAGCTCGTTCAACAAGAACAAAAGAATGCCGATCAGCGCGCCGACGACGGTGCCGTTCACACGGACATATTGCAGATCCTTGCCGACTTGCAGCTCGATGATCTCGGCCACTTGGCGGCCATCCCAACTCGCCACCCGATCAGCGATGAAGTTGCCGATCCCGACGCGCCACGGCGAGATGTAATCGATCAAAACCGTTTCGATGGCCACATTGAGGTGCTCCTGCATAGCAGGCGAATTCTCAAGCAATTGCCCCGTGGTCTGGACCAGTTCCGCGGCGATCATCCGACCCTTTGGGGATGCCGAATTCAGATCAGCCAATATTTCCGCTTTGATCTCAGCCCAGATCGTTTCCAACGCACCGATCAAGGCGGGCTGGTTGAACAACGCCTGCTTGATGTCTTCGATCATGCTGGCGTAGTTAGGTTGCGTACGCAGCTGCATCAGAACGTCTTTCATCCATCGGTCGAGGCGCAGGCGCTCGGGATCGCCTTGTCTACTCACCGCATCGATCGACTTCTCAATTGCTTCGGTCAGCCGGGCTGCGAGCCTCCGATCGACGAATTCCGGGATCCAGCGGCCGGTGAATTCGCCGACCTTCGTGGCGATCGCGTCGCGGTTGCGATGGAGGGCCGGCTTGATCTGCTCGAGCAATGCGTCGAGCAGCGCCAGATGCTTGCCGGAATCGACGAGGTGTGTGAGCACCGCATCGGCGGTGCCGATGAAGTTGATGTGGTGCAGCCTCTCTCTCGCGATCTTGCCGAGAAAGATCTGGACCTGCTTATCGTCGAGGGTATCGAGGACCATCGGCGATGCGGCAATGATTCGCTCGGCCATGAAATCGGCGTTGCTCGGCGCTTTGAGCCAGCGCGCCAATTGCAAGGCGCGGTTCTCTCGCCGCAGCCGCTCGAGCAGCAAGTCGGGATCGAGGAAATTGTCGCTGACGAAACCGCCAAGCGACTTGCCGATGTCGCTTTTCTTCGACGGAATGAGGGCGGTGTGAGGGATGGGAAGTCCGAGGGGTCGCCGGAAAAGCGCCGTGATCGCGAACCAATCCGCCAGGCCACCGACCATCGCCGCTTCGGCAGCGGCACCGAACAGCCTCGCAGCGAAGGGCGCGTCCGGCCATTCGCGTGCAGCAATGAAGATCGCCACCGCCAGCAAGAGAAGCCCGGTCGCGAAAGCCCGATGCCGGCGTAGCGATCGTCGCTTTTCTGTCAGATCGGACTTGGCCGTCATGAAAGATGAGCTCATTTCGGCTCCGTGTTTTCGGAACGGCGTCGCGGCCGCGCTGGCCTACAAGAATACGCTGGTAAACCAGCAGCGACGGAACAAGGCTCCTCATGAACCTCGACGCGCCGGGCCCGCGAACGGACTCACCCGAGATACGGTCAGCCGGCGCTATAAGACTGGCCGATTCCGCCGCGCGATCAGCCAATAGAAGATCGTCGCGGCGATGGCGGCGGCGGCCATGCCGATACCCATCGGCGTGCCGGTGCCGTCGAAGAACAGATCGACGACAAAGCCACCGACCGCGGCGCTCGCCATCTGGATCGCGCCCATCAGCGATGCGCCGGTGCCCGCCATATGCGGCACCGGTTCCATCGCCGCGGCGACGGCGTTCGACTGCACCAGGCTGATCGCGAAGCAATAGATGACGTAAGGGCCCATGATGCCGGCGACGCCCCCCAGCATATTGGCGGCGAAGTACAGCATCGCCGCGGCGGCGGCGATCAGTATGACCAGGCCCCAGCGCAGCAGCGTTTCGCTTTGCACTGTGCCGCGCAGCAACCGGCGATTGCCGAAAGAGCCGACCATATAGCCAAGCACCGAGGCCCCGAAGAAGAAGCCATAGGCCTGGCTCGACAGGCCGTAGACGTCGATCAGCACGAAGGGCGAGGCCGAGAGGACGATGAACAACCCGCTGAAGACGCAGGCGCTGACCAGCGCAAAGCCGATGCAGCGCGGATTGGTGAAGAAGGTCCAGTAATTGGCCAGCAATCTTGCGGGTCGGATGGCGTGGATGTCGCGCTGCTTGATCGATTCGGCGAAGCCGGCCCAGGTGCTGATCAGCATCAGCGCGGCGAAACAGCCCTGCACCAGGAAGATGATATGCCAATCGAAATGCGTGGCGAGAATGCCGCCCAGCACTGGCGCGACCAGCGGGCCGAAGGCCTGCACGGCGGTGATCGATGACATCATCTGCGCCAATTCGCGGCCGCCGAAATGGTCGCGGGCCGCCGCGCGTGTCACGACGACGCCGACCGCACCGCCGAAACCCTGCAGCAATCGTACCGCGATCATGATGTCGATGGTCGGCGCGAAGGCGCAGAGGAAGCCGCAAAGCGTATAGACCGCCAGGCCGATCAACAGCATCGGACGCCGGCCGAAGCGGTCGGACAGCGGGCCGTAGAAGAGCTGACCCGACCGCATAGCCGAGCAGGTAGAAACCGATGGTGAGCTGGGCGCGGGCCGGGCTGGTCTGAAGCGCGGCCGTAATGGCGGGCAGCGCCGGCAGACTCATATCGACGGCAAGCGACGACACCATCGATTGCGCGCCGAGCAGTACCCGGAACGCGCGCCCCTGCGGGTTCAGCATTGCTATTGCGGGTTTTCGAGGCTCAGCACGCCGCGATCGTAATCGTAGGCGAAGAGCTCGGCATAGCGGCCCCAATTGATCACGGTCTCGAGCACGCGTTGCGCTTCTTCCTCGCTCAAATGGTCTTCGAGCTCGCCGAGGAAACGCGCTTCGGGCGCTGCGTGCCCGGGACGTTCGTCGAGCACGCGGCGGATATGGGCGATGAAGCCGATATTGCGCATCAGCGAATCGGCGAAGAGCTGCTTGCGCTCTTGCACATCGGCTTCGGCGAAAGCGCGGCCGACGGGCGTCACATCGATATCGCCGCCACCGACTTGCGCGAAGCCCATGAGTTGCAGCGCTTCGAGCATCACGACCAGATCGTCGGTGGTGATGTGCTCGCTCTCGGCGAGATGCGGCAGGTCGGCGCGGCCGTTGAACGGCTCGGCGACCAGCAGATCGAGCAGGCCGACGAGCTGCTGAATCGACGCATCCGGCAGGCGGTATTGCATGCTCAGCGTGTCGGCTCTGCTGCCGCGGCGTCCGCCTTCGCGGCCCGGCACGGTGGTGAGCAGCGTATAAACCTCGTCGACGATGCGACGGAAGGCCGGCGCCGCCCAGTCGCGCGGCCGCGACAACGGGACGGGAATCTCGGCACGGATGCAGCCGGGATCGCTGCCGAAAATGATGATGCGATCAGCGATGTCGACGGCTTCCTCGATGTTGTGCGATACGAAGAGGATGCCTTTGGTCGGAACGCGGCGATCCGTCCACAGATCCATAATGTCGCTGCGCAGCGTCTCGGCGGTCAGCACGTCGAGCGCCGAGAACGGCTCGTCGAGCAACAGCACATCGGGATTGACGACCAGCGCGCGGGCGAAACCGACACGCTGGCGCATGCCACCCGATAGTTCCTTTGGATAGGCGGATTCGAAACCGTCGAGGCCGATCAGATCGATGGCGGCGATGGCGCGCTGGCGTCGCTCGTCGCGCGGCACGCCTTGCGCCTCGAGGCCGAGCTCGACGTTGCCGAGCACGGTGAGCCAGGGGAAGAGCGCGAAGCTCTGGAACACCATCGCGATGCCCTGCGCCGGGCCATAAACCGGCTGGCCGCGATAGCTGATGGTGCCGGCGCTCGGCTGGGTCAGGCCGGCGACAACGCGCAGGAAGGTCGATTTGCCCGAGCCCGATTTGCCGAGGATGGCGACGATCTCGCCTTCCTTCAGCGCGAAGTCGATGTGGTCGAGCACCAGCCGCCCGGCGTGATCCGGCTGCTGATAGGTCTTGCAGATGCCAGTGGCCGAGATGAGGTTCGCGTCGACCGTGGTGGCGATTGTGTCCATGTGTCAGTCCAGCCCGTTCAGTCGAGACGGAGGCGCTCTTCGGCGAGGTGATAAAGCCGTCGCCACAACAGACGATTGATCAGCAAAACATAGAGGCTCAGCACCGTAATGCCGAGGGCGATGCGGGGGAAGTCGCCTTTCGCCGTCATGTCGGCGATATAGGCGCCGATCCCGGTTGCTTGCAGCGTCGTGTCGCCCCATTTCGCGATCTCGGCGACGATCGACGCGTTCCACGAGCCGCCGGAAGCGGTGACCGCGCCGGTGACATAGGCCGGAAAGATCGCCGGCAAGATCAGCCGCCGCCACCACAACCAATTCCGAACGCCGAAATTGCCGGCGACATATTGGTAATCGGTCGGCAGCGCCAGGGTGCCGCCGATGACGTTGAAGAGGATGTACCACTGCGTGCCGAGGATCATCAACGGCGACAGCCAGATCTCGGGATTGAGCTTCAGCACCACGATCGCCGACACGACGATGGGGAAGAACAGATTGGCCGGGAAGGCGGCGAGGAATTGGATGATCGGCTGTACGCGATGGGCAACGCGCGGCCGGAGGCCGATCCACACGCCGATCGGCACCCAGACGATTGAAGCGAGCAAGATCAGCACCATCACGCGGATCAGCGTGAGGAAGCCGAGAAAGACGACATGGACCACTTCGCTCAGCGTCACTTCGGCACGAACGAATTGCGCGATCTCATAGAGCGCGAACAGCGCGATGAGCAGCAGCAGGCCGTTCCACACCAAATCGAGCAGCGCCGAATGGCGCGGTGCCGATTGCCGCCGCATGGCCGGCCGCGGCAGGCGACGGGTGAGACGGCTCATGAACGAAGCGCCGGCATCGACGCTGCCGGTGAGCAGCCGCACGACCTGCGCGCGCTGCATCATGATGAGGAACCAGGGCGGATCGATCTCGTCCTCGCCCAGCTCCTCGAATTTGAAGCGCTGCGCCCAGGCGAGCAGCGGCCGGAACAAGAGTTGGTCGTAGAGCAGGATCAGCACAAGCATCGCCAGGATGGCATAAAGCACCGCGCCCAAATCGCGCTGATCGATAGCGAGCGAGATGTACGAGCCGATGCCGGGCAGCAACACCTGATGGTCTGCGACGCTGATCGCTTCCGAGGCGACGACGAAGAACCAGCCGCCCGATACCGACATCATCATGTTCCAGATGAGCTGCGGCATCGCGAAAGGCACTTCGAGCTGCCAGAAGCTCTGCCAGGGCGAGAGATGATACATGCGCGCGGCTTCGCGCAGATCGTGCGGCACGGCGATAAAGGATTGATACAGGCTGAACGTCATGTTCCAGGCCTGCGAGGTGAAGATCGCGAAGATCGCCGCGCATTCATAGCCGAGGAGGCTGCCCGGAAAGAGCGCGATGAAGCCGGTGACGGTGATCGAGAGGAAGCCGAGAATCGGCACCGATTGCAGAATGTCGAGGATCGGGATCAACAGCTTCTCGGCGCGCTTGCTCTTCGCCGCGATCGCCGCATAGGAGAGGCTGAAGACCAGCGAGGCGATCAGCGCCGCGACCATGCGCAACACCGTGCGCAGCCCGTATTGCGGCAACTCGCGCGGATCAAGGGAGATCGGCAGCGTCTCGCCCGGATGATAGGGCACGCTCATCTGCCGGCTGGCCCAGGCGATCAGGACGATCGCGCCGAGCACCAGCGGTAAAGCAATGCCGTCCCAATAGCTCGGCCGGAGGCGCGACGGCCAAGCGACGATCGGCAAGCCCCAGCGCTGTTGCATCGTCGCACGCTACCCCGAGATAAACCGGCTTATTGAGAGCCATACGCGCGCCGGTTCGGCGGCGTGACGGCGCGTCCGGGTTTAGCCAAAGATTGTGACAAGTAAAAGACACAGACCTGGTGAAACCGGCGGGTCCGCGGCCCGCTTGCGTGCCTAAAAGCCAAGACCTAGGCTTTTTGCACAACATCGCGGGCAAACGACCCGCGACGATCCAAGGGGGAGAACGTCATGCGTCTTTACCGCCTTGTTCCTGTTCTGTTGATCGGCCTCTTTTCGTTAGCCCCGGCTGTGCAGCCTTCACGCGCCGATACGGCCGCGAAGCCACAAGCCCCGGTCCTCACCGGGGTCGTAATCGCGCCCGACGGCAAGGCGCTGGAAGGCGTCGTTGTCACCGCCGGCCGCCCCAGCTCCAACATCACGGTCTCGGTCGTCACCCAGGCCGATGGCCGCTACAGCTTTCCGGCCGGCAAGCTCGCCGGGGGACGCTATTTCCTCACGATCCGTGCTGCGGGCTATGAGCTCGATGGCGACGGCGCGGCGCAAGCCGGCGGCAAGAACGCGGTTGCCGATCTGAAGCTGAAACCTGCGCGGGATCTCGCCTCGCAGCTCACCAATGCCGAATGGATTCTGAGCTTCCCCGGCACCGAGCAGCAAAAGAGCACGCTGATCAATTGTGTCGGGTGCCACACGCTGGAGCGTGTCGCGCGCTCGACCCATACCGCGGATGAGTGGGTTCAGACCATCGATCGGATGAACCACTACGCGCAGGTCAGCCAGCCGATCAAACCGCAAAAGCGCGTCGGCCCGCCTGAAAATACGCCGAACCCCGATGTCGTCCGGCGCCAGGCCGAATATCTCGCTACCATCAATCTCAGCGCGACGCCGAAGTGGCAGTATGAGTTGAAGACCCTGCCCCGCGTCACCGGCCGCGGCACGCATGTCGTGGTCACCGAATACGGATTGCCGCGTCCGACGGTCGAGCCGCATGACGTGGTGCTCGATGGCAACGGCCGCGTCTGGTACTCGGATTTCGGCGAGATGCAGTTCGGCAGTGTCGATCCCAAGACCGGCAAGGTCACCGAATATCCGGTCAAGACGCTGAAGCCGGGCTATCCGGTCGGCATGCTCGATCTCGAACGCGATCACGACGGCAATTTCTGGCTTGGCGTGATGTTCCAGGGTGCGCTCGCCAAATTCGATCGCAAGACCGATAAATTCCAATTCTGGCCGCTGCCGAAAGACGCGAATGACGATGTCGCGCAGATCAACATGGTCACGACCAAATCCAATGTCTCGGGCAAGGTCTGGACCAACAATGTCGGTCACGGCGACATCTATCGTCTCGATCTGAAGACCGGCCAGTACGAGCATTTCATGCCGTACAAGGATCTGCCCGCGGATTCACCGCTCGCCCATCGCCCGCACGCGATCTACGGCCTCGCCTCGGATTCGCACGACAATCTTTATTTCACCGATTTCGTCGGGCGGTGGATCGGGCGTATCGACGCGCAGACCGGCAAGGCCTCGTTCTATACGACGCCAACCGATAATTCGCGGCCGCGCCGCGGCCAGATGGATGCGCAGGATCGCTTCTGGTTCGCGGAATACGGTGCCAACCGCGTGGCGATGCTCGACACCAAGAGCGGCGCGTTCCAGGAATGGGAGATGCCGACGCCGTGGACCGCTCCCTACGACGTCGCAATCGACAAGAATGGCGAGCTATGGACCGGCGGCATGACCACCGACCGGATCGTCCGGCTCGATCCGAAGAGCGGCTCGGCGGTCGAATATCCGATGCCGCGCGATACCAATATCCGCCGCGTTTTCGTCGACGAGCGGACGTCGCCGGTCACTTTCTGGGCCGGCAGCAATCACGATGCGGCGGTCGTGAAGCTCGAGCCGCTCGACTGAGTTGAGGGAGCCGGTCAGGCTTGCTTGCGCACCGGCTCGTCGAGAGCCGGTGGCGGCAGGTCGATGGGTAGCGCCGCCGGAATGATGTCGGCGATGCCGACGATGCGCGCAGCGGGGAAGCAGGCGCGCACGGTGGTGCCCTTCCCGACTTCGCTTTCGATCTCGAGCTTGCCGCCATGCAGCTCGGTCATCACCGCGACCAGCGGCAGGCCAAGGCCGGTGCCGTTATGCGCGCGGCTCAAGGCGCTGTCGACCTGCACGAAGGGCTGGAGCACGCGCGGCAGATCGGCTTCCGCGATGCCGATACCGCTATCCTTGACCTCGATGATGAAGCCGTGCTCCGCATCGATCTCGACCGCCGCCGATATCGTTCCGCCGGCCGGCGTAAACTTCACCGCGTTCGATAAGAGATTGAGCAGGATTTGCTTGAGCTTCAGCCGGTCGCAGAAGAGTAGCGGCGGCACGTCGGGCATGTGGGTTTCGAGCGACAGACCGGCATCGTCGGCCTTGGGGCTGACCAGCCGGACGACGGTACGCACCACGCTCGCGACATCGACGGTCTCCTCGAGCAGATCGAGCCGCCCGGCTTCCGCCTTCGACAGATCGAGAATCTCGTTGATGATCTTCAGCAGGTCAGTGCCGGCGTCGAAGATGTCGTGGATATAGGCTTCGTAAGTCGGGTTGTTCATCGCGCCATGGGCGCCGCTGATCATCAGTTCGGAGAAGCCGATAATGGCATTGAGCGGCGTGCGCAGCTCATGGCTGATATTGGCGAGGAATTCCGATTTGGCGCGGTTTGCGGCTTCGGCGCTTTCCTTGGCGACACGCAGCGTGTCGTAGGCGGCACGGCGTTCGACTTCGAGGTTGTGGCGCTCGAAAGCGCGATCGAGCACGGCGCGCAGCTCGTCGGGATCGCAGCTCTTGTCGAAATAATCGTAGGCGCCGCGACGCAGCGCCGTGATCGCGGTCTGCGTGTCGGCATGCGCGGTCATCATGATGCCGATCAGGTCGGACCGTTCGGCTTTGAGCTTCGCCAGAAGCTCGACGCCGGACAAACCGCCCAAGCGCACGTCGATGATCGCGATCGGCGGGTTGTAACGCTTCAGCGCGATCGAGGCCGTCTCCGGCCGGTCGGCGATGATGGGCTCGTAGCCGGCCGGAATCAGGATGTCGGCAATCGACTCGGCGAACTCCTGATCGTCGTCGACGATCAGGAGTTGCCGTATCGCAGCGTTTTGTTCCTGCTCGGCCATGGTCGCCTAGGCGGCGTCTTTTCCGGCAACCGATGCCGTCGCGCTCGCAATCGCGCGCAGCAAATCGCTCGGATCGAAGGGCTTCATCAACACACCGCCGTCGGAATGCAGCTCCGACATGGCGTTGGCGCGCTCTCCCGGCAGGCCTGTGACGAAGATGGTCGGGACTTCTCTGCCGGCGGCTTTGAGCTTGCGATAGACGTCGATGCCGGTCAGCAGCGGCATCGAGAGATCGAGCACCAGGCAATTGACGCCGTCGGCCGATGCCTTCTCCAGCGCTTCCTCGCCGGTCGATGCGGTCACGACGCGATAGCCGTGCTGGATCAGGATCGGCTCGAGGCTGGCCGAGAAATCCGGATCGTCGTCCGCGACCAGCACCATGCCGCGCGGCTTGACCTGGTCGAGGACGTGCAGCAGGTCCTGAATGGCGAAAGGCTTGCGCAGCACGCCGAGCGCGCCGTTCTCGAGCGCCTGGGTGATGAGCTGCTCGAGGCTGAAGCCGGTCATCATCATGACGCGCGCATTGGGACGGATCTTCTTGAACTCGAAGAACGTCTCGACGCCGTTCATGCCCGGCAACTTCACATCCATGAAAACGATATCGAAATCCTGCTCGCGAAAGATTTCGACGCCCTGTTCGCCGGAAAACGCGGCTTCGACGCGATGTCCGCGCATCGACAGGATGTCGGCAATGCTTTCTGCGTGATCACGGTCATCATCGATGACCAGAACCCGTGCCGTCATGCTGCAATCCCCTTGCTATTCTGCGCGAGCTGTTTCAGCCGCACAGTGACGCTCGTACCCTTACCGATCTCGCTTGTGATCGTGATCGTGCCGCCGTGCTGTTCGACGATCTGCTTCACCATCGGCAAACCGAGGCCGGTGCCGAAGCTCTTGGTGCTGAACAGCGGCTCGAACACTTTCGGCAAAACGTCCGCGGCAATGCCGGCGCCGGTATCGGCAACGGCGAATTCGCAGTGACCGTCATCGAGCAGCGCGGTCGTGACGGTGATCTTGCGCTCGCGCGCGTCTTCCGGCATCGCCTGCGCGGCGTTGTCGATGAGATTGATCAGCACGCGGCGCACGCGCTCGGGATCGATCGCGATCATGCAATCGGCGTCGAGACGGCGCTCTAGCTCGATGCCGGCGGGCAAGCGCTGCTCGCTCAGCACTTCCTCGATCCACGGATCGGGCGCGAGCTCGGCGAGATGCAACTCTTTGACGCGCGTGTAGTCGAGCAGGTCGTTGATGATCCGGTCGCAGCGCGCGACGCTGCGCTCGACGCGGGTGATCGGCCGCTCGAGATCGATGCCCTTGTTTGCGGCGGTTTCTTTGACGGCAAAAAGCGTGTTGCGGATCGCGCTCAGTGGATTGCGCAGCTCATGCGCCATGGTCGCGGTGAGCTGGCCGAGTGCCGAGAGGCGCTCTTTGCGGACCAGCTCGCTCTGCGCGGCTCTGAGCTCCGCGGTGCGCTCATCGACGCGGCGCGCCAGCTCGAGCTCGACGGCAACTTCTTTCGTGACGTCGCGACCCGAGCCGCGATAGCCGCGGAACTGCCCCTTGGCGTCGAACACTGGCTTGCCGCTGATGCTGACATGGATGATCTGGCCGTTGGCCAGCGTGCGCTGGAAACGGAAATTCTGGAACGGCCGGCGCGCTGCGAGATCGGCGTCATGCTGCGCCCATTGCTCGGAGGTCACGCCGACTTTGACCGTCTCGTGCCGCGTCTTGCCGATATCGGCGTTGCTGGTGATCTCGCTCGAGCGGCCATCGCCCGAGAAGCGTACGAAGCGCAGGGATTCGTCCTGCTCCCAGAACCAATCCGACGTCGCCTCGGCGAAGTCGCGAAAGCGGGTCTCACTCTCGGCAAGCGAGAGCTGAGCGGCTTCGGTCTCGGCGCTCTTGCGATGATGATAAAGCGCAAAGATCAGTCCGGCCGCCGCCATGATCAGGAAGATCGCGGCGCCGAGACCGGTCGCCTCGATGAGATTGCTGCGCAGGAAGGCGCTCATCGGCACGTCGATGACGAACGCACCCATCACATCATTGAGGTGCCAGGTCGTCTTGCCGGCCTGAAGCTGGTTGTGGCAATCGACGCAGCCCTGCTGGCTGGCGAGCGAAGGATAAACGGTGCGGAAGACCGTTTCGCCATTGACCGAGCGGACTTCCGATACCGGCTTCGGCTCGCTTATCGTCGCAAATGAGCGGATCGTATCCGCCGTGGCGGCATCGAGCGGCGCCGTCTTGATTTCGCGCCCGGGAAAGCCGACCCAGTGCAGATCGAAGATGCTGTCGTCGCCATGCGCCTTGTTGAACGCGGCGATCGAGTCAGCACGGAACGTCGCTGGTACAGGTGCGTTGCTCGCCGAAAGCTGCGTGCGCAGCGCCGTATAGCTGCCGACGAAGGCGTCAACGAGCTGGAGCGCGGTGATCTTCTCTTCGCTCTTATGCTCTTTGAACCAGCTCAGATTCGAGGCGTAGAAGCCATAGCCAACGCCTGCTGCAAGGAGCTGGCAAAAGCATAGATAGAGGATGAACCCCTGCCCCGAACGCGAGCCGAGAAATCGGGCGCACCGCGCCAATGGCCCCATTTTTTGCTGCCCCAATCTTCTCCGATCCTGGCGCAAATAATGGGCAGCCCATCCTTAAGGGCGCATTAATTGAAATGGCGAAGATTCGACGAAAGGTAGATAAAACCGCGGCAAACGGGCCGATTTAACGCCAAAACGCACGGCTCGCGAGCCGCGCGCCTTCCGCCATGGACGCAAGCTTCGCCCAAACGACATCGGGATCGACCGCGGCCTGACCGACCCAGGTGCCATAGCCGCAATCGGTGCCGGCCATGACGTTCTCGCGACCGACCAGACGCGCGTAATTGGCGATGCGCTGCGCGACCAGCTCGGGATGCTCGATGAAATTCGATTTGGATTCGAGGACGCCCGGGATGAGCAGCTTGCCCTCGGGCAACTTCACACGCTCGAACACCCGCCACTCATGCGCATGGCGCGGATTGGCGGCTTCGAAGGAAATGCCGTTCGGCCGCGCCAGAAAGACGACGTCGATGATCGCCTCGATCGGCACGTCGCAATGATGCGGACCTTCGTAATTGCCCCAGCATAAATGCATGCGCATGCGATCGGCCGGGATACGCGAAACCGCGTGGTTCAGCGCTTCGATGTGAAGCCGCGCCGCTTTGCGGAAATCCTCGAGGCTGAGATCGGCATGCTGGATGTGCCGGCCCATCGCAAGATCGGGGCAATCGAGTTGCAGGATCATGCCGGCATCGACGATCGCCTCGTATTCGGGCCGCATCGCTTCGGCGATCGCTTCGAGATATGCTTCGGTGCTGGGGTAATGATCGTTGCGGAAGAACAGCGAGATGAGGCCGGGCGAAGCGGCGCTCAGAAATCCCTCTGTCGCCGGGGTTTTCTGCAACGCGTCTTTAAGGTTGCCGATATCCGCCGCGACCGCGCCGCGATCGGCGACAGTGATCGGACCGTTGCAGGCCGGGGTCTTGCGGCGTGCGCGGCCCGGATCGCCGAAGACGCGCCGCGCCAACTCGGGAAAGTCGACCAGATCCTGATAGACGAAACTGTTGCTGGTGCCGCCGAAGCCGGCCAACCGGTCTTTGATATAAGTAGCATAGGACGGCTTGCTCATCTCGCCGTCATTGACGACATCGACACCGGCGGTGACCTGTTTGCCGACGATCTCTTCGACCGCGGCCGCAATGCGCAACTGCAGCGCGCCGGTTTCGACCGGCACGCCCTCTTCCTTGGCGAACATCGTCCGTACCAGATCGGCCGGGCGCGGCAGGCTGCCGGTATGGGTGGTGAGGAAGCGTTCGCTGCTGCGTTTCATGATTGACTCACCCTCCCGCGCCGCCCGAAAAGCGGTGTCGTCGTGATTGAGGGATGATCGCATAAATCGGCTTTCGCTCGCACCCGTGACGATCAACGAGCTGGACCCACCGGCGTTGATCGCAGCCGCGCATGAGGGCGGCTTTGCCTCGACCGATCTGCGGGTGCTGGGCGCGCCGGGTGCGGCGCCGGTGGCGCCGGTGATCGGCAATCGGCCGATGATCGCGGCCATCGCGGCGGCGCTCGCCGATACCGGGGTGACGCTTTTCGGCGCGACCGGGGTCTGGCTGGTCCCTGAATTCAGCCTGGACACCGCCCTGCCGGCGCTGGAGGTGGCCGCCCGGTTGGGGGCGACCTACTTCCTGGCGGTTGGCAACGATCCGGACGAGGGCCGGATGACCGCCAATTTGGCGAGCTTGGCCGAGGCGGCTCGATCGCATCGCCTACACCTCGCCCTCGAACTGATGCCCTACACGGCCGTCAGTTCCTTGGCCAAGGCCCATCGCATGGTCTCGACCTGCCATGCGCCCAACCTGGGATTGCTGATCGACGCCCTGCATCTCGCCCGTGCCGGTGGGACACCAGCAGAGGTAGCTGCACTGCCGCGCGAACACATTGCCTATCTCCAGCTTTGCGATGCGCCGGCCGAGCTTCCGCCAGGCCTCACCTTGCGGCAGGAATCCCTCAGCGCCAGAACTCTATCCCGGAGAGGGTGCCTTGCCACTTATTGCCCTGATGAATTCACTTCCTCAGGGCATTGCTATCGATGTGGAGACGCCAGTAGTTGCAGATCGAGGGCTGTCACCCGCTGAACGCGCCCGCAATGCGCTTTGCGCAACCCAGCGTTTCCTGAGCGCGTGGCGAGCGGCCAAAGAGGGTGTAAACAACTGATTTAAAAGCGCTTTAATTTGCCTGTCACATGACCACTTAAAACGCGTGCGATTGGCCCCAATATTGTGCCAAGATGCGCCCGGCCAGCCACCCCAGGCCGGTCCACCATCACGTCGCTAATTGTGAGTTAAATGACCATGCGGGCCAATTTCGCCGGCGCTGAAGCCGTGGAACAGCCAACTCAAACGGCTGAGACGGCGGAGGGAACTCCGGAGGAAACCAATACTCCTGTTGAGGAGCTGCCGCGTGCCGGCAACGTCGCGACCGATGCGACGTCCGGTGATGCCATGCAGCATTATCTGCGCGAAATTTCCGTCGCAGAGCTGCTGACGCGCGAGCAAGAAGTCGAGCTTGCCCAACGGATCGAGGCCGGCCGCGAAGCGATGCTGGTCGCGCTGTGCCGCAGCGAGTTGCTGCGCCGGTCGATCAAGGATTGGCGGGAAGGGCTTGGCAAGGAAACCGTTCTGCTGCGCGACGTGGTGGATCTGGCCGCGACGCGGCGCCGTCTGCGCGGCGATGTCGAGACGCCGATCGATGAGAGCGGTTCGTCCTCGGTGATCGCGCAGATCGAAGCCGAGCTTATGCCCGATGTGAAGGCGGCTTTCACCCGCGCGATCAACGCCGGGAAGGGCCGGCCGCAGGCGCTGTCCAAGGCGCTGAGCAACATCGTGCTGCAGCCCGCCGAGATCGATAAGCTCGCGCACAGAGTCAAAGAGATGAGCCGCAAGCTGCTCGAGCTTGAGGGCACGCTCGCGCGTCTTGCCGATCAATCGGGCATTGCCCGCGCCGACTTCATCAATACTTATCGCGAGGCCAAGGGCGCCAAGCTGTGGGTCGAGGCTGCGCGGCGTCGTCGCGTGACGGCGTGGCGCGCTTTTGTCACCCGTTTCGGCGAGCAGGCGGACGCGCTGGCGGAGGACATTGAGGCGATTGCCAAGCAGGCAGGCCAGAAGCTCGATCAGTTCCGCTCGGGCGCGAATGATCTGCAGCGCGGCGCGCGCGATGCGGAGCGTGCGAAAGAACAGATGATTGCCGCCAATCTGCGGTTGGTCACCTGGATCGCGCGCCGCCACGTCAATCGCGGCCTGCCGCTGATGGATCTGGTGCAGGAAGGCAATATCGGCTTGATGCGCGCGGTCGAGAAATTCGACTGGCGCCGTGGCTACAAATTCTCGACCTACGCGACCTGGTGGATTCGGCAGGCGTGCTCGCGTGCGCTCGTCGATCAGGGTCATTTGATCCGTATCCCGGCGCATCTGGCCGACGAGGTTCGCCGCGTGTTGCGGGCGCAACGTCGTCTTGCCGGTGAGCTGCGCCGTGAGCCGACCGAGCCGGAGCTCGCCGAGCGTCTCGGCACGCCGGTGGCGAAGCTGCGGACTGTGCTCGAACTCGTGCGCGATCCGGTCAGCATGGATCAGCCGGTGGGCGAAGATGGCGATGCCACCATCGGCGACTTCCTCGAGGATCAGCAGGCGGTGGTGCCGCTCGAAGCGGCGGCTGCGGCCGAGCTGCGCGAGGCAACCGAAGAGGCGCTCGCCCGTCTCACGCCACGTGAGGCCGATGTGCTGCGCTTACGCTTCGGCGTGGGCCAGGCGGCCGAGCACACGCTCGAAGAGGTGGGCAAGAAGTATCAGGTGACGCGCGAGCGTATTCGCCAGATCGAGGCGAAGGCACTGAAGAAGCTCAGCCAGCGTGGCCCGGATCGCCGCTTGGCCGGCTTCCTCGATCGCTGATCGCGCACAAGCCAACCAATAAGCCAGTCGATGCTGACGCCCGGACCTCTGGTCCGGGCGTTTTCATTTGCCTGTGAGGACCTGCGCAATACGTTGCCTCACGGCCGCGATCGCCCCACAATGCAGGGTAGTAGCGCGATAAGCGCGCCGTCGATAGCGCAGGGGAGGCAATATGGCCGAGCAACGGATCAGCTACGTCGATCCAGCGACAATCACCGACCAGCGCATGTTGGATGAGCTGGATCGCTGCCGCCGCGAGGGCACGCCGCGGCCCGAAAGCCAGGCCGTCCGCGCGCATGTGCCGGCGACTTTCTGGTCTTTCGCCGATACCTGGGAGGCCGTGTTCCGCAACGGCGTGATGGATCACGCGATCAAAGAGCTGTGCCGCGTCTATGTCTCGCGCTCGGTGAAGTGCGAATATTGCGGCAATCAGCGCTCAATCAAATCGGCCAAGCAGGGCCTGATCGAAGCCGATTACAAAGACCTGCTCGATTTCGAAAAATCCAAACGGTACGACGAGCGGCAGAAGGCCGCGCTTGCTTATACCGAGGCAATCACCTGGGACCTCGAAGCCGACGATGCGCTCTGGGCGCGGCTGAAGAGCCACTTCACCGAGGCGCAAATCGTCGAGCTCGGCTATTTCGTCGCCATCACCATGGGGCAGCAGCGCTGGCTGCGGACGCTCAATATCGAGCATCACCAGATCCTGGCCGGTACCGCGGCCTCGATGGCGCCGGGCTTCGAGACCGCCGAGGCGTTGGCCAAGAGCAAATCCTCGTCCGATTATTGGGTCCACCGCTCGCGCGAGCGTTCGTCCGCCAAATAATCTGCATCGGTACGACCGTAGAGGCCGCCGCGAGCGCCCGGAAATGCAGTTGTGTCGCCGCGGCTTCTCGCAATATACCTGTGCCAATAATAATTGAGGAACGGGCGGAAATGTCATCAGCGGATCAAGGCTCAATCCGCGTTCGGGGCTTGAGCAAGCGCTACGGTGAATTGACCGTCTTTGCGAATGTCGATCTCGAACTGCGCTCGCGCGAGATCGTGGCTTTGGTCGGGCCCTCGGGTTGCGGCAAAACCACGTTGCTGCGCTGTATCGACGGGCTTCTCCCGTGCGAGGGCGAGATCACGATCGACGACAAGCGGGTGACCGAGCCGCCGCCCGGCGTCGCGATGGTCTTCCAGCATTTCGGTCTCTTTCCGTGGAAGACGGTCTATGACAACGTCGCCTATGGGCTGCGCATGGCCGGGGCTAGCGCGAGCGAGATCGCGGCGCGCGTGCCGGGCTTCATCACGCTGGTCGGGCTCGCCGGTTTCGAGCACGCTTACCCGTATCAAATCTCGGGCGGCATGCAGCAGCGTTGCGGTCTCGCCCGCGCGCTCGCGATCGAGCCCAATGTCTTGCTCATGGACGAGCCCTTCGCGGCCGTCGACGCGCAGACGCGCGAGATCCTCCAGTTCGAATTGCTGCGCATCTGGGAAAAGCAGCCGACGACGATGCTCTTCGTCACGCATTCGATCGAAGAAGCCGTATTGATGGGCGATCGCGTCGTCGTGCTGAAAGGCCGGCCGAGCCATGTCGATCAGGACATCGCGATCGATCTGCCGCGGCCGCGCAGCCGCGATACGCTCAGCCTGCCGCGCTTTGCCGAATTGCGCGAGCAGGTCTGGGCCAATCTGATGAACGAGGCACGCCGCGCCGAATTCGAGCTCGAGCACTAAGAACGCTATCAACAAAACGAAATGGGAGGTCCACCGATGTTTCGCAACACAATCGCCGCTGCCGCGCTGCTGACCGCGGCCGTTGCTCTGCCTTACGCGCCGCCGGCGCGGGCCGCCGATGCGCCGAAGATTGTGATCGCGCTGCCGGGCGTGCCGCCGATCTATCTCAACGTCTTTGCCTATGTCGCCGACAAGCAAGGCTTCTTCAAGAAATACAACGCGAATGTCGAGCTGCGGCAATTCGATAGCGGCGCGGCTGGGTCGCGCGCGGTGATCGCCGGCGACGCCGATCTCGCGCTCGTGCCGACGGCGCTTACCATCGGCCAGATCGCCAACGCCAATGCCGATGTCGTCAGCATTTATGGCCTGCCCAATCCCGATTGGTCGATCGGCACCACAAATGCCGACAAGGCGCAGTGCAGCGATTTGAAAGGGGCGCAGATCGGCGTCGACACGCCTGGCGGCGCACGCTCGCTGGCGCTGAAGGACATGCTGGTCGGGGGCTGCCATCTCACCATGAACGACGTCCAGCAAGTCCCGCTCGGCTCCAATACCGCGCCGGCGATGGTGGCGGGCCAGATCGCCTATGGCGTCCTCCATCTCGACGACGTGCCGGTGATCGAAAGCCAGGGCAAGAAAATCACGCTGGTGATGACTCTCG
Source organism: uncultured Alphaproteobacteria bacterium (assembly GCA_963740675.1). GTDB lineage: Bacteria > Pseudomonadota > Alphaproteobacteria > ATCC43930 > CGMCC-115725 > CAIKMD01. The sequence goes on along the minus strand of CAVUFS010000009.1, from coordinate 99,299 downwards.
CCAAGGCGGTGCCGATCAGCCATTACGACGTGCTCGAAGTGCGCCGCGACCGGCTGGCGGAAAAGCGCGATGCGATCGTGCGCACGCTGGCCGCTCTCGTCGATGCGGCGCGTTACATGGCCGATCCCAAGAACGCCGATACGGTCGCTCAGATCGGTACCGTCACCGGCCATGATGTCGCCATCTCGAAACAGTCGCTGCAGCTCTTCAACGGCATCGGCTTCTGGGAGCTCAAGGATGATGGACTCGACAAGGCCAAGATCGAGGCTGTCGCCGACCAACAAATCACGGTCGGCAACGTCAAGGACGCAAAGAAGCTGCCGAGCTATGAGCGGCTGGTCGATCGCACCGTTTGGCGCGACGCCAACGCGATGATTGGCGCCCACTGAGCGGTCGATCGATGAATCGGGGGCGCGACATCGCGGCACGCTATGCGCCGCCGATTCTCAGCTTTATTGCCGGTGTGGTGGCCTGGGAGGTGGTCGGCCGCCACACCAATGCCGCGTTCCTCGTTCCCTTATCCGAGACGCTCGACCGGCTTTGGGATCTCGCGCAATCGGGCGAGCTCTGGAGCCAACTGGCGAGCTCGCTGGCGATCTTCGCGGTCGGTTTCGTGCTGGCGCTGATCGTCGGCGCGCCGGTCGGTATGTTGCTGGCGCGCGTCGCCGTGCTGCGCCGTGCGCTCGATATCTACATCACCATTGCCTACGCGACGCCGCTGGTCGCGCTCATTCCCTTCATCCTGTCGCTGATGGGATTCGGCTTCGCGCCCAAAGTGCTCGTGGTGTTTCTCTTCGCCGTGTTCCCGGTGCTCTACAACACGGTCGAAGGCGCGCGCAGCCTGAAGCCGGAATTGATCGAGGTGGCGCGCTCTTTCCGCTCGAGCGAATGGGCGCTGTGGCGCGAAGTGATGGTGCCTTACACCTTGCCTTTCACGATGACCGGCGTCCGCCAGGCGATCGGCCGTGCCCTGGTCGGTATGATTGCCGCCGAATTCTTCCTGAGCTCGACCGGCCTCGGTCAGCTCATCATGAGCGCCTCGCAGAATTTCGATACCGCCGGCGTGCTCGCGGCGATCCTGGTGATCATGGCGCTTGGCCTTGTCCTGATGCGTATCGGCCGCGCCATCGAGCTGCATTTCGCGCGCTGGCGGGTCTGATGAGTGTTACGGCGATCGATCAAGCGCGAACCAGCGCATTTCGCCCGCGACTCTATGCCGGCATCGCGATCCTCGTCTTTTGGGAAGTCGTGGTGCGCGCCTTCGCGCCATCCTATGTTGCGACGCCGATCGGTATCGTGCTGGCATTGCCGCATGTCATCGTCGATCCGACGTTCCTGCTGGGCGGGGTCATCACCCTCGCGGCGGTCGCCGAAGGGCTCGTGATCGCGCTGGTCGTCGGCACGGTGCTCGGCCTCGTCATCGGCCAGAGCAAGCTCGCCGATCGCGCGCTGCGCCAATACATCAACGCCTGTTACACCCTGCCGATGGTGGTGGTATTGCCGCTGGTGTCGCTGTGGTTCGGCTATACCGGCGCGGCGCGGCTGGCGACAATCGTCTTCGCGGCGCTGTTCTCGATCGCCGTGAATGTCGCGGACGGCGCGCGCTCGGTACCGCAGGAATATCTCGAAGTCGCGCGCTCGTTCCGCTCGCGCTCGTGGCGGGCGCTGTTCGAGATCGTGTTGCCCGCATCGACGCCCTATTTCCTCGCCGGGTTACGCTTGGCGGCGGGGAGGGCGCTGATCGGCGCCGTCGTCGCCGAATTCTTCACCGCGATTCCCGGGCTTGGCTATTTCATTCTCTACAATTCGCGCACCTTCCACCACAACGAAGCCTTCGTCGCGGTGCTGCTGCTCGCGGCGTTCGGCGTCGGCTTCGATGCGCTGGTGAATTGGATCACGCGCCGGTACCTGCCTTGGTACCGGCGCGATGAGCTCACGGGCTAGACGTTACTTCGACGCGGCCGCTGGCGTCGCCATCGAGGTCGGGGCTTTCGGCTCCTTGCCGGTGAAGCGCAGGACGAAGGTGCCCCATTTATCGTCGTTGAGATACACGTTGCCGCGCGTGTCGATGGAGACTTCCTCGCTCCAATTGACCGGCGAGGCATGCGCGCCCGATTGTTCCTTAAGACCCGACCGCTCGGGCGGGATGTAGTAGCCGACTTCGCGCACCAACCGCGGATCGCTGATGTCGAAAACGCGAATACCAGCATTGAACCAAGCGACGAACATCAGATTGCCGACCTTCTGCACCGCGGGGTTATGCAGTTCCTGATTGGTGTTGTGCGGGCCGAAACGGCCGCCCTTGTCACAGAAATCCTTATACGGCAGGCCTTTCGGCGGCACCGGCGTCGGGAAGATGGAGATGAGGCGGGGCTTCGCCAGATTGCTGTTGTCGATGAAGCCGGCGAAATTCATGCCGTTGTCGCGGCAGCGCTCATCCATCGCCTCGGAGCTGACATAGACCAGCTTGCGATCCCAGAGCGGCAAGGTCGTGTGCAGCGATTGGCTACCGACACTGGCGAAAGGCGGCGTCATGGTCAGCTTGCCGATCAGCTTGGGCTGCGTCGGATCGCTGATATCGAGATTGATCACGTCGGGCATGTAGCCCGTCGTCAGCGTCTTGCCGTCGGGGCTGATATTGGCGGGGCCATGGAAGCCGTCGATCGGTCCGGTGACCGGCTCGCCCTCTTTCTGGCCGGGTTGCCACCATTTGCCGACTTCTTTCGGATGCGCCGGATCGCTGACATCGAGGATGACCAGGATCTTGTTCTTGAAGCCGGGATAAGAGGTCGAGAGATAGGCGTACTTGCCGCCCGGATAGGAATTGCGATGCGCGCCGGTCGTGCCGCTGCCCCAGCGCGAGAGCTCCTTCGGATTCACCGGGTCGCTGATATCCCACAGGATGATGTCGGGCCCGTCTGCCGGCTTGCGGCGATCGAGCGAGGTGATCATCAGATTGTCGTTCACCGTCACCTGCGCGGTGATCCAATCCTTCGGTCCGTCGAAGGGAATGAATTTCGCGAGCTTCGGATTGGCCGGATCGGTGACGTCGAGAATGCTCCAGCCGAGATCGAAGGAATGGCCCATATAGAGGTACCAGTGGCCATTGCTCGGGTGATTGAGCGCCATCTTGAACGCGCCATAGCGGCCATCGAGGCCCGAGAAGCCGATCACTTTCATGTTCTCGGACTGGCCGCCCTTCGGAATCGGATCGGCCTTCGCGGTGCCGGCCGTGAAGGCCAGCGCAATTGCGGCTGCCCCCAATAATGCATGACGGAATTTCTTGGTGATGCCCATCGTCGTTTACTCCCCGAAAAGCCGCGTCGTTCACGGACGCGTTACCCGACAAGTTGACAGGTTCGTGCCCGGCATGCAACGTCCTGTACAGCAAGGGAGAAACCCGAATGGCGACGAAAAACCCGCCCGAGCCGAAAATCATCAACGATGCCGATATCGATCCGCGCCACGATTGGACGCGGCCGATCATGGCGCTCGGCCCCAGCGCGGTCGATTTCGAAGAGCGGATCGATTTTCGCCGCCTGCATCGTTATCGCCTCGGCCGCACGCGCCAGGCGCTAGCGAAATCGGGGCTTGGCTCGCTGCTGGTCTTCGACCAGTACAACATCCGCTACATGACCTCGACGGTCATCGGCAATTGGGCGCGCGACAAGTTCACGCGCTACGCGCTCCTGGCCGGCGACAGCGAGCCGCATCTCTGGGATTTCGGTTCGGCGGCGAAGCACCATCGTCTCTTCGCGCCGTGGCTGCCGCAGCATAATTGCCATGCCGGCATGCTCGGCCTGCGCGGCGCCATCCATCCGAAAATCGGCTTGATGCGCTCCGCGGCCGAAGAGATCAAATCGATCCTGCAGGAGCATGGCGTCGCCGATCAGCCGGTCGGTGTCGATGTCGTCGAGCCGGCGATGCTATTTGAGCTGCAGGCGGTTGGCCTCACCGTGCGCGACGGTCAGCAGTTCATGCTCGATGCGCGCGAGCTCAAAAGCGCCGACGAAATCTCGCTGCTCAATATGTCTGCGGGGTTGGTTGATGGATGCTACCAGACCATCGCCGAGAATCTGAAGCCCGGCATCCGCGAGAACGAGGTCGTCGCGCTGGCCAATAAGCGGCTCTACGAGCTTGGTTCCGACGATGTCGAAGCGATCAACGCGATCTCGGGCGAGCGCTGCAACCCACATCCGCATAATTTCACCGATCGGCTGATTCGCCCGGGCGATCAGGCTTTCTTCGACATCATCCAAAGCTATATGGGTTATCGCACCTGCTATTACCGCACCTTCAATGTCGGCCGCGCCACCGACTCGCAAAAAGATGCGTATAAGAAGGCGCGCGAATGGATCGATGCGGCGATCGCGCTGGTAAAGCCCGGCGTCTCGACCGACAAGATCGCGGCATGCTGGCCGAAAGCCGAAGAGATCGGCTTCACTAGCGAAATGGAAGCCTTCGGCCTGCTCTTTGGCCATGGGCTTGGCCTCGGCTTGCATGAGCGTCCGATCATCTCGCGGCTCAACTCTTTCGACGATCCGATGGAGATCAAGGCCGGTATGGTCTTCGCGCTCGAAACCTATTGCCCCGCATCCGACGGCTATTCCGCCGCGCGCATCGAAGAAGAAGTCGTCTGCACGCCGAACGGCGCGAAAGTGATCACGCTCTATCCGGCGGAAGAGCTGCCGATCGCCAATCCCTATTGAAGCGGCAGTTCAGCCGATCGCCTTGTATTGCTGGAGCAGGCCGTCGACGTATTTCTCGTACTGGTCGGCGATTTCCTTGCCCTGGATGAAGACGACATTCTCGGCGTTATGGGTGGCGCTGGTCGAGAAGTTGAAGCTGCCGGTGATCACCTGATCGTCGATCACCACCAGCTTGTTGTGCATAAAATTATGCGGGCCGGTATCGGTGTATTTCGCCGATTTCTTCGCGTGCAGATGCGTGGCGATCTTCTCGAACAGTGCGGCCTTGTCGCTGCTCGACATCGTGCCCTTGGCGCTTTTGCTTGAGCTGCTTTTCTTCCAAAGTCCCAGCACGTTGTTCATTTCGCCGCTGTCGTAAATGCCCTTGAAGGCGGGCACCGTCGAAATCTTTGCGGCGAGGGCGGAGAGGATATGCTCCGACGAAATGACCATTGAGGCGATCGCCAGCCGGTGCTTCGCCGTCGCAATGCGCTTACCGATCTCTTCCTCGAGCGCGGCGCCGTTGCCCGGTGAGAACATCACATGGATCGGCAGGCCGATCGTCGCATCGCCGGTGTCTTTCTTGCCGGTGCCCGCGATCTTCTCGCTGCTCCACAGCTCCTCGAAATCCGCTTCGTAGAATTTCGCCAGCGCCGACGCGCCGGTATAGGTCAGGATGTTGTTCTCCTGCAGCGCCCAGGCGTCGTCGGTGAAATTCGCCGAGCCCATCAGCAACGCCGCTTGCGGCGTGCCGGCATCGCGCAGGATGTATTTGCTGTGCATCAGATGCCCGCCGGTCTCGATCGGCTCGAGGGCGACCTGTTGGACGAGCTTGGGGCCAACGATCGGCTTCACCTCGATCTTCGGGTTTTTCTGATGCAACGCGTCCATTTTGATATGCGTGCCGGTCGGCGCCGGGTCGCTGCCGAGCGCGGCAAAGTACTCGCCGGTCCTGCCGTCTTTTGAGTGGTCATAGGCGATCTGCACTTTTCGACCGGCTGTCGCCTGTTTGTCGAGCGCGTCGATGACCAGCTTCTCGCTGTCGCCATTAAGACGGAAATCGTAAATTGCGATGTGGATGCTGTGTTTTGCGGCCGCGATGAAATCGGCAACGACTTGCGCCACTTTCGCCGACTGCGCTTTAGCGGCCGTGTCTGATGACGTCGCGGCGGTTTGCGACAAAAAGTAGGCGTGGATCGAAGGGCTGATAGCGATCGCTGAATAGGCCATGATGCCTCCACAAGCGTTCGCCTACCTCCTATCACAGTTCAGTGGCAGATGCGTTACGACCGAATTAAATCAGATGGCGGAAACCGCGTGGAAGCGTGCAGGCCGCCGGCCGCAAAACGACCGTGCGGCTTGCTTGCCGTCGTTAGCCCACGCGCCGGAATCCACGCGGCGCGTTGTGCAGCCGCTCGAAACCGGTCTTGGTGATCAGGACGCATTCGCCGGTTTGCACGCCTGCCTTGCCGTCCTTGCTGATGACGTTGGGCTGCACAACCAACATCATGCCGGCCTTGAAGACCAAATCGGGCAGCTTACCGGATGGTCGGCTTTTCGAGCCGATGATCGGCGGCAGGTAGCCGCCGCCATAGCCATGCGTGAGATCGTCGTCGGTGGTGAAGCCGGCGTCCTCGATCACGCCTGACGCGGTGACAACATCGGCTGGCGTCGCGCCTTCGCGCAGAATGCCGGTGACGGCATCGAACGCGGCGTCCGCCGCTTTGTGCAGATCGCGATAAAGCGGCGTCGGCTCGGCATCGACCGTGAAGGTGCGCAGCACCTGTCCGGAATAATCCCAAAACGCGGCGCTGATCTCGGTGAAGACGGCATCGCCTTTCTCGATACGCCGGGTCGAGGGGAATTGCCGTGGCACGTGGCAATTGGGATTGGCCATCGACGTGGCGCCGATGAAATGGATGACGTTGGTGCCGCCATAGGGGAGGTAGGACGCCTCGATCGCCGCGCCCAATTCGCGTTCCGTCACGCCCGGCTTGATCGCGGCGGCGAGTGCCGCCAGACCACGATCCGACATCAGCGCACCCAGCCGGTACCAGCGGATCTCTTCCTCCGATTTGTAGAGCCGGCGCTGCATATAGGCGCCGCCGAGATCGGTGACTTTGCCGAAACGCTCGACAAGCTGCGCATGAAGCCGATAGCCAAGCGGCCCGATGAATCCGACGCGGTCGCGCTTGGCGCCGCGCTTTTCCAATTCGGCGATAGCACTTCCGATGCCGAAATCGCCGCCCCATTCGACATCGGTCTCACTGGCGATTTCTCGGGCGAGGGCGACGTGGTTGTAGAATTGGATGAACATCTTGTCGCGCGCACCCGCCGACACGATGCAGGCGGCTTCGGTGGTGGTGGGCCAATGCGTGAAATATTGGATCGCATTGCCGGCACGGTTGGCGCCATAGAGCAACAGGTACTCGACGCCCGCCGCTGCCATGAGCTCTTGCAGCATGGCGCGGCGCCGCTGCATCTCGGCATCGGAAAAGCGCGGGTAGAACGCTTCCATGATGGGCCGCAATTCGGGCGGCAGCTCGGGGAAATACAGGGGTTGAAGCATATCGGTCATGAAGCTAGAGCTTTCATCTGATCAGTCGTGATCGAAAAGGACGCACAAACCATGCCATCCGCAGTGACGCAGCACAAGATTGGTTGGATCGGGGCCGGCGGCCGCATGGGCTATGCGATGGCCGAGCGGCTGGCAAAAGCGGGGGCCGATGTCGCGGTCTGGAACCGCACGCGCGCCAAGGCGGAGCCGCTGGCGAAAAGCGGCTGCAGCATCGTCGAAAGCCCGGCCGCGCTGGCCGATCGCGATATCGTGTTCGTCACCGTCGCCGCCTCGCATGATCTCGAGGAAGTGACGCTCGGCGCGAATGGTGTGCTCAGCGGCAATCAGCAGCCGAAAATCCTGATCGACAGCTCGACGGTCTCGGAAGAATCGTCGGCCAAGGTGCGCGAAGCCGCGAAAAAGCGCGGCGTCGAGATGCTCGCGGCACCGGTCAGCGGCAATGCGAAAGTGGTGAAGGCGGGCAAGCTCAGCTTCGTCGTGTCGGGCCCGCGCGCGGCCTATGACGCGGCGCTGCCTTATCTCGACGCGATCGGCAAAGGCGCGAGTTATGTCGGCGAGGGCGAGCTCGCGCGCCTCGTGAAGATTTGCCACAACGTCTTCCTCGGCGTCGTGATCCAATCGCTCACCGAGGTGACTGTGCTGGCCGAGAAAGGCGGCGTGCCGCGCCATGCCTTCCTCGAATTCCTCAACAACAGCGTGATGGGCTCGGTGTTCTCGCGCTACAAATCGCCGGCGCTGGTCAATCTCGATTTTGCACCGACCTTCACGCCGGTGCTCCTGAAGAAGGATCTCGATCTTGGCCTCGATGCGGCCGAGCGCACCGGCGCCTCGATGCCGGTGACGGCGATTACGCGCGAGCTGGTGCAAAGCCTCATCGCGCGCGGCCATGTCGACGATGATTTCGCGACGCTGATCCTGCAGCAGGCCGATGCGTCAGGTCTCAAGCTGAAGTCCGAGAACGTCAAAGTCGACGACGGCTTGCATTAAAAAATTAAAGCCAAGAAACCGCCAAGGCGCCAAGACGCAAAGTTTGTTTTCTTGGCGCCTTTGTGTCTTGGCGGTTTGCCTTTTTGCTTTCTAAAGCACCACGGCTTCGGCTGGCAGGCCGAGGGCGATGCGGCCCCATTGCGTGCCGTTGACGTCCCAGCTCAGCGCGTAATGCGCGTTCGCCGCATGCGCGTCGCGAAAGGCACGCTGGATCGTCTGATTAAGATAGAGCCCACCGCCACCGGTCGCGGCGAAGAGCAGATTAACCGCTTCAGTGCAGAGCGAGGCGGCATAGGCGCCGTCGCGGCGCCAGCGGGCTTTTTGCTCGATCGTCGGCGGCACGCCGGCGTCGGTGAGCGCCATCGCTTCGTCGCAACCTTTCAGCATCAGGGCCTCGGCGGTATCGGCCAGCGCCGAGGCCTCGCCGACCTTTAACTGCAGATTGGCGAGATCGGCGAGGCGCCGGCCGGAATAGGTGGCGATGCGCGAATGCATCTGCTGCGTGAAATCGCCGATCGCGCCGCGCGCGAGGCCGAGCGACACCCCGCTCACCACGAAAGCGAACAGGCCAAGTACCGGCAGCTTGTAGAGCGGCGCAGGATTGATCGCGCTGCCGGACGCGGCGCCGTTGCCGACCAGCGCCGTCAGCGGCAAGGTGCGATGCGCCGGCACGAAAACATCCTTCATCTCGATGTCTTTGCTGCCGGTGCCGCGCAATCCGGCCGCATACCAGGTGTCGATGACACCGTAGTCGCCGGCACCGACGAGGAAGCAGCGCTGCTCGACCGGCTTGTCCTTCGCGTCATGGACGATGCCGCCGACGAAATTCCATTGCGAGGCATCGACGCCGCTCGAGAATGGCCAGCGGCCGCTCAGCACATAGCCGTCGGTCACCGCCGTCGCTTTGCCGCTGGGGAAGACGAGCGCCGAGCCAATCAGATGATCCGGCGATTCGCCCCAGACCTCGGCCTGTGCCTCTTCGGGCCACATCGCCAGCATCCAGTGATGGCTGGCGAGGTTGGCGACGACCCAAGAGGTCGAGCCGCAGCCTTCGGCGAGGATCGCGCTCAACTCGACCAGCGCGCGATAGGGCAGCTCGCTGCCGCCAACCCGTTTTGGCTGCAGCATGCGGAAGAGGCCGCTCTTATGCAGGTCGGCGATGCTGGCATCCGGTACCCGGCGCAATTCTTCGCATTCGACGGCGCGCGCGCGCAACGTCGGCACAAGCGCCCGCGCCCGTGCTTTCAGCATCTCGAAGGAAGGCGGCACGGTCTCCGCCATTATCAGCCGTTGGCCATTCGCTTGGCTTTGAGGCTGATGATATGCGCTTTGATCAGCGCCGGCGCTGCGGTCATGAAGCCGTGCACGCGTGTCGCCACGACACCGTTCACATCGCTAGGCGCCGCCAAGCCGAACAACCAACGGCGTTGGCCGATATAGAACTGCGTCGCATGCAGCGCCCAGATCTGGTCGTGCTCGAACTCAGTAAGCGGAATCTCGTCGAGGCCGGGCAGGCCGTGATCGTGGCGCAGTTCGCTGGCGATGCGCGTAAAAATCTCTTCGCGATTGCGCATCACATACCGGACGTGATGCGGCAGCCCGTCCAGGCCGGAGAAGGCGAACAGCCTCACCCATTCATAATTGTGGCAAAGCCGTACATAGTCGCGATAAAAAGCGAGCAGCCGCTCTTCGAGGCTGAGACGCCGTTCGCTGATCCAATCGGCCCAGGCCGGATTCCAATATTCGTTGAACCATTTATCGTAGACGCGCTCGATCAGCACGTCCTTGCTCGGGAAGTAGCGATAGATCAGCGATTGCGTGACACCGAGCCGCCGCGCCAGCTCACGGGTCTCGCCAGCCAAGCCGCGCTCGGCGAAAAAGCGCAGAGCGTTGTCGAGGATGAGGCGCTCGCGATCCTGCGGCGCCATACGGTGACGGGCTCGGGGGGACACGGCAGGGACAACGGCCTCGCGCGGTGCCGCTTCCGGTTTTTGTTCTTTGGGTTGCCTTGGTTCCATCCGCCTTCGCACCTTAAAGACGCCGCACGGCCCGGGCAAGCTTGACGGATGTGCGAAAACGCCATGGCTGGCGAGTGGTTAACGAGACCCTCCTCTCTCGCTGAATGGTTGTCATGACAACAAAGCACGATAGCGCCGGCGCGGATCAGGCGCCGACTACCAAGACGGGACTACGGATCGAGAGCGGCATCCAGAGAGGGCAGGGGCGCCGGCGGGAGGCCTGTCCATCGTTCCGCTCGCGCAGAATCCGGCACTCGTCTTTGCCGCGGCGGGCGATATTGTCATTCTCAATAACGGCCGCATCGTGCGAGCGGCAACATCACCCCGGTATCCTCTCTTCTCCATCCCAAGAGGTCCGCATGTTCTATTCCTGCTTGCCTGCATCTTCTTCTCACGCTTCGCCGCTGCGCGCCCGCGCCAAGAGCGGCCGCCATAGTGCGACTGTCGATATCCACTGCCATGTGATGACGCCCGAAGCGGCGGCGCTGACGAAGGACGCCTTCGATCCGACACGCGAGGCGATGCTGACTTTCTCGAGCGCGATGACAAAAGAGGTCGGCCGCAAGCAGGAAGAGAGTATCCGCACGCAGCTCACCTCGGTCGAGCAACGGATCAAGGATATGGATCGGATGGGGATCGATATACAGGCGGTCTCGCCTTCGCCGACCTACTACTATTGGACGGAACCTGAGCTCGGCCGCGAATGTGCGCGGCTCATCAACAACCGGATCGCCGAGGTCGTGGCCTCGCATCCCGACCGTTTCGTCGGCCTCGGTACGGTGCCGCTGCAAGCGCCCGAACTGGCGGTCGCCGAGCTCGAGCGGCTGGTGAAAGAGCTGGGCCTGCGCGGCGTCGAAATCGGCACCAATGTCGGCGGCATGGAGCTCTCCGATCCGCGCTTCCGGCCGTTCTTCGCCAAAGCGCAAGAACTCGACATCCTGATCTTCATGCACCCGGCCGGCTTCACCCATGGCCAGCGTCTCGCCGAGCATTATTTCATCAACGTCATCGGCAACCCGCTCGATACGACGGTGGCGGTCAGCCATCTGATCTTCGGCGGCGTGCTCGAATCCTATCCCAAGCTGAAAATCTGCCTCGCCCATGGCGGCGGTTACGCGGCGGCCTATAGCGGCCGCTACGATCACGCGCATCGCGCGCGCCCCGATTGCCGCCAGGTGATCAAGCGGCCGCCAAGTCATTATCTGAAGAAGCTCTATTTCGACACGATCGTCTTCACCCACCATCAGCTCGACTATCTGACGGGGCTCTACGGCAGCGATCACATCATTCTGGGGACGGATTACCCCTACGATATGGCGTTGCCCGACGCCGTAAACTTCGTCGAGACGGCGAAGCTCACCCGCGCCAACAAGGACGCAATTCTGGGCGGCAATGCCGCGCGGCTATTGAAGATCAAATTGCCGACGCAAGCGGCCGCAGCGCCGGCGAAGCTTGCGAAAGCGAAAGCGAAAGCGAAAGCGAAAGCGAAAGCGAAGGCAAAGCCAAAGGCCAAGCGCAAACGCTAGTGCTGGTGCATGACGTGGAAGACGTTGATCGCTGCCGGACCGACCAGGATGATGAAGGTCGCCGGCAAGATGAAGATGATCATCGGCACGGTCATCGTCGCCGGCAGCTTCGCGGCCTTTTCTTCGGCCTTCAGCATACGCTCGTCGCGCAATTCGCTCGATAGCGCGCGCAGCGATTGCGCCAGTGGCGTGCCGTAGCGCTCGGTCTGGATGAGGGTGTGCGTAAGGCTTTGGATGCCGGGAATGTCGACGCGCTTGGCGAGATTCTCGAGCGCGTCGCGGCGTTGCGGCAGGAAGCCGAGCTCGATCGCGGTGAGGCCCAGCTCGTCCGCCATCTCCGGCAGGAAGCGGCGGAACTCGCGTGCTACGCGGCTAAGCGCGCCATCGAGGCTGAGGCCGCCTTCGGCGCAGATCACCAGCAGATCGAGCACGTCGGGCAATGATCGGGTGAAGCGGCGGTTGCGCGATGCCGTGATCTTCTTCAGGACCATCGGCGGCAGATAGGTGGCGGAGATCGCGATGCCGCTGCCGGACAGGATGAGCTGCGCCATCGCCAGATGGAACATCGAGACGATAAGGAAGACGAGGCTGGTGAGGAGCACGGGCAGCACCAGGCGGATGCCCATATAGATGACCAGCGCCTCGCGCGAGCGGTAGCCTGCTTTCAGCAGCTTGTCGGCGGTGCTTTGCGCTTCCTCGCCGCGCGTCAGTTTCAGCGCTTCGACGAGCTTCTTCAGCGTTGCGACCGAAAAGGTGAATTTGAAGCTTTGCTTCTTGCCGACCGGCGCCTTGCCGCTGACACGGTCCTTGAGCGTGCCGAGGCGCATGGCGAGAGGATTGCCGGGCGCGGCGGCGAAATAGCCGGCGAGCATCGCGCCGAGCATCATCGCCATCAGCAGCGCCGACAGCAGATTGTCGCCGCCCCACCGCATCATGGTCGCGATAAAGCCGCTCATATCTCGAAGCTCGCGAGCTTGGTCAGCGCGGCGATGCCGAGAATGAGACAGCCGGCCGCGCCGGCCAGCAGCATGTTGCCGCCATGCGAATAGAACAGCGTCGAGATGTACGGCCAGTTCACCACGCTCAATAAGCCGAGCATGATGAAAGGCAGCGAACCGATGATCATCGAGCTGGCGCGCGCTTCTGAAGAATAGGCGCGGATCTTCAATTGCATCTGCTTGCGGTTGCGCAAGAGCTGCTCGAGATTGTCGAGCGTTTCGGCGAGATTGCCGCCGGTCTCGCGCTGGATCGAGAACGAGATGCACATGAAAGTGAATTCAGCGAGATCGATGCGGCCAGCTGCCTGCCACATCACTTCTTCGAGTGCCTGTCCGAGCTGGATCTGGTCCGAGATCTTGCGAAACTCATAGCCGACCACGCCTTTCATTTCGCGGCCGACATTGATGATCGTCTCGGTCACCGGCAGACCGGAGCGCACGCCGCGCACCATCAGGCCGATCGCATCGGGAAAGAGAGCGAGGAAATTCTTGCTGCGGCGCTTGATCATCCAATGGATGTAGAGCCGCGGCAGATACCAGCCGGCGAGGCCGCCGACGCCCCAGGCGACGACGGTCGGGAAACGCAGCAACATCGCCGCGACAAGGGCAACAACACCGATAATCACCGCGACGGCGCCGAACTTGCCAAGCGACCAGCCGGTACCGCTGCGCTCGAGCATGCGGCGCCAATGCTCGGGATTGGGCAGAATGCGGCTGGTGAAAATGTCGAGCCGCGTCGCATTCGGATTGAGACGCAACGTCGGGATGTCGCGCTTCTTCTTCTGCGCCGCGCCCTTTTTCACCGCGGCGAGGGCGCGCTTGGCCAGGCGCTCGCGCAGACCGGCGGGCGCGAAGGCGCACCACCCGGCGACGACCGTCGACAGCGCTAGAGCGAAGATGAGGAGGAATTGCGGGCCATTCATCAGCCCATCGCCTCCACCAGCGCCTGGTCGAGACCGTAGTATTCGGCGCGGGTAATGAAATGGGGACGCAGGCCCGACGAATTGAAGCTGCCTTTGAGGCGGCCGTCCGGCAATTCGCCTTCGTATTGATAGGTGAAGAGATCCTGCGTCGTGATGACGTCGCCTTCCATACCGACGATCTCGGTCACCGAGGTGACGCGGCGAACGCCGTCGCGCATACGGCTGATCTGCAGGATCAGATGCACGGCGGCGGCGATCTGCTGGCGCACGGCCTTGGCCGGAAGCTGAATGCCCGCCATGCCGACGAGGTTTTCGAGACGCGTGAGTGCCTCGCGCGGCCGGTTGGCGTGGATGGTCGAGAGCGAACCGTCATGGCCCGTGTTCATGGCCTGCAACATGTCGAGCGCTTCGGATGACCGAATTTCGCCGAGGATGATGCGGTCGGGACGCATACGCAGCGCGTTCTTCAAAAGATCGCGCATGCTGATTTCGCCCTTGCCCTCGAGGTTGGGCGGCCGGGTTTCGAGCCGGACGACATGCGGCTGCTGCAGTTGCAATTCGGCCGCGTCTTCGATGGTGACGATACGCTCGGTCGGGTCGATCATCTGCGACATGGCGTTGAGCAAGGTCGTTTTGCCCGAGCCGGTACCGCCGGAGATCAGGATGTTGAGGCGCGATCGTGCGGCGATCTTCAGCACCGACGCCATCGCCGCCGAGATGTTGGACTGACGCGACATAACGTCGAGGGTGATCGATTTCTTGGAATATTTGCGGATCGAGATCGATGGACCGTCGATCGCCAGTGGCGGGACGATGATGTTGACGCGACTGCCGTCCATCAGGCGCGCGTCGACCAGCGGCGATAATTTGTCGATACGGCGGCCGACTTGCGTGACGATACGCGTCGCGACGCTCATCACATGCGAATTGTCGCGGAAGGTGATGTCGGTCAGCTCGAGCTTGCCCTTGCGCTCGACATAAACCCGCTTCGGGCCGTTGACCATGATATCGGTGATGCCTTCGTCGCCGAGCAGCGGCTCGATCGGACCAAGGCCTAACATGTCGTCGAGCAGCAGCGTGACCAGCTGGCGCTGCTCGGCGTGATTGAGCTGCAGCTTCAGCTCGACGATGATTTCGCTGACGACGTCGGTGAGCTGACGGGCCAGCTCATCGCGCTCGAGCTTGGCGGCAACTTCCGTGTCGATACGTTGGATCGCCAGCGGATAGATGCGCGGCACCGCATCGGCGACACTGGCGTTGCGGACGGAGATCGTCGGCTGCGCTGGCGTGGCGGGCGCTGCCGGTACCGTCGAGGCTTGTGCCGGCTGAGTGGTGGCAGATGCAGCCGCGGGCGGCGCCATCGCCGGCCCCGTGCTCGGGGCGGGCTTGGGCGGCGGCGGGGGCGCGGCGTCGGCGCGGCCGTTCAAGCCGCGCAGCCGGTCTTGCAATCCTCCGTCGAACTCGAGGCCGCGGCGGCCGAACATCAGGCGCTCCGCTTAAGCCAGCCCGGCAGGCCGGGGAGAAGCTTCTTCGACAAGCCCGAGCGCTTCTTCGGCGCCTGCACGCCGCAAATCTGCTCGGCCAGGGCGGCGAATTCCGCCGCGGCCTTGCTGTTGCGCAAAGCGGCGGGGAGCGCGGTGCCCATGGACGAGGTCGTCAGCGCGGCTTGCGCCTCGAAGGGAATGGCGCCGTCGAGGGTCAGTCCGACGACACGCTCGAACTCGGTGCGGCCGACCTCGCCGCGATGCGGCGCGCCGACCTGATTGCCGATCACGATATGCTTGGCCGTCGGCGACAGGACGCGGTTGAATTCGACCAGCCGCAGCGTGTCGCGTGCCGCGGCAAGCGACAGATCGGTCACGACGCCGATCGTCGTCGCGACAGTGATCGTGCGGCGCACGATCTCCTCGAGATGGCGCGGCAGGTCGACGATGATGAAGTCGCAATCGGCGCGCAGCACGGTGACAAGCGCGTCGGCCGCGCCTGCCGCCACTTGCGGCAGATCGACCAGCGGCTCTTCCGCGGCCAGCACGCTGAGCTGCGGGCTTTCATGCAGCATGGCCGAGCCGAGGAGACGCGCATCCATGCGCGCCGGATATTCGAGCGCCTCGCGCAGGCCGGGGCCGGGCACGAGGTCGAGATTGAGCGCGAGATTGCCGAAATGCAGGTCGAGATCGACGACCGCGACGCTGCGATTGTGCAGATGCGACAGACACCAGGCGAGTCCCGCGGCAACCGTGGTTGTGCCGACGCCGCCACGCGCACCCATCAGAGTGATGACTTGGGCTTTGTTCGGCTCGTCACCGCCATGGACACGCTTGTTGCGCTTCAGGGCGCGCTCGAGCATCTGCACGTCGATCGGTTTCGGCAGATAGTCGGTGACGCCCAGCTCCATCAGATCGCGATAGAGATTGAGGTCGTTGCGCTGGCCGATGGCGATGACGCTCATCTCCGGCGGGCAAAGCTCCGCCAGGGCGTAAAGCGCCTGCACCGGATCTCCCGCGTCGTCGACATCGACAACCAGAAGATTGGGCGGGGTCTGATTCTGCAATTGCTCATGCGCCGCAACGACGCCGCCTTCGACAATGGCGGCGTTGCGCCAGCGCTGCGCCGCCGCGAAATCGCGGACCGCTTGCGCGCTGGCCGGGTCGGCGAGGCAGGCAAGCAGCCTCGGCCCGGTCGCGATCGGTGTCAGTTCATCACTGGCCATTGCTGCTACCACCAGAGGGATTGGCCATCGAAGCCGCCGAGTTCGCGGCGTCGGTCGCGCTGTTGGCGGCCGCGTTGTTCGCTGACGGGGAGTCGTCCTTGCCCTTGTCGCCGGTTCCTTCGCGATATTTCTGGACCGCACGGATGCTGGGCTCGGCATCGGCCGGGCCGGGTGTGCGGCCGACGGCGAGATCGCGCTTGTTGACAACCTGCTGATAGAGATTGTTGCGCATCGCGCAGCCGAGATAGAGCGAGGGCGCGTTCGAAGGCGCATCGCCGGCAAAGAGCGGCCAGTCGCCGCATCTTGGCGGCTCGGTGACGACCTGCTCGGTCAACACGATCGTGACCGTGTTTGGCGCGAGATTGACGTTGACGCCCGGGACGGCATCGAGGCCGGCACGCGTCAAGACATCGCGCACGCGGGCGCCACGGGTCTGGCCGATCGGCGAGGCTTCGCCGCTGACTGTGACTTTGTCTTCGGGCCGCGCGCTCGAGCTTCGCAAGAACGCCTGCAGCCCGTTCATCTCGTTGGGCGAGAGCGTGTCCGCCGCCGCCGGGAAATGGACCGCATAGGTGAAGTCGGCCGTGTGATAGGTGAAACGGTTTGGATTCTCCTCCACGGGCTGGGGCGGGTCGGAGGTGCCGACGCAGGCGCTCAGCGCGGTCAGAAGGAGCAGGCAGGCCGAAGGAAGAAGGGCGCGCATCGTCCGTTCCCTTTAATCAATCTCGAAGCCCGAAGTGGCGGCCGAGCGCGCAGGCGCAGCGGCGGCTTTCGGGGCGGGTGCCGACGGCGGCGCAGCCGCCGCCGTGGTGGCAATAGTCGGGTTCGCATCTGCCGGTGCGTTTTTCGCTTCGCCGGTCGTCGACGGCGTCACGGCCGGTGCCGGCAACGCGACAGGCGCGGGGACGGGCATCCGCGGCGCGGGGGTCGTACCGTCTGCGGTGACGGCCGACGGCGTCGCCGAGGCAGCGGGCTTGCCGTTCGCCGGATTGTAACTCGGAACCGAGTTGAGGCTGCCGTTCAGCACGCGGTCCTGATCGTTTGGTGCATAGAACCCGTCATTGTCGGTTTGAAGCGCGGTCGCCGAAGAGACTGGCTTCACAAGATAGGGTGTGACCAGGATGACGAGCTCGGTTTCGCCGCGTTGGAACGCGGTCGAGCGGAACAGCGAGCCGATGATCGGCAGATCGCCGATCCACGGATAGGCCTGGAGCTGCTGCTGCGTCTGGTTCTGCAAGAGGCCGGCGATGGCGAAGGTCTGGCCGCTGCCAAGCTCGACAGTCGTGTCGGCGCGGCGGGTGGTGATGCCGGGAACGCTGACGCCCTGGACGGTGATGCCGTCCTGCGGTGCAAGCTGGCTGACCTCTGGTGCGACATGCAACGCAATTCGGCCGTCGCCGAGGATGGTCGGCGTAAAATTGAGGCTGACACCGAATTGCTTCCAGTCGATCGTGATCGCCGCCGTAGTGCCCGTGCCGCTCTGCGCGATCGGAATGGGGAATTCGCCGCCGGCGAGGAAGCTCGCCTTCTGGCCGGACACGGCGACGAGATTCGGCTCGGCGAGGATGGTGATGAGGCCGTTTTGTGCGAGAGCATCTACGAGAGCGTTGATCATAAAGTCGCCGCTCCTATAGCTCGCGAACAAATTGTTGTTATTAGCGTTCCCGACCAGCGTCTTTGTAGGCGTGTTGAAACCGGCAATACTGGCGGGGCCAGAACCCGAGTTGAACGCATTCGTTAGCGACGAGTTACTCGCCAAGCCCGGGATAATGTTAGTGCCCGAGCCCGCAATGGCGGCCAAAGGTGTGACGCCGCTCACGAAACCAAACGATCCACCAGCGCTGGCCTGAATATTGTCCCAGTTGATGCCGAATTGCTTCAGCACGCTACGCTGCACTTCGGCGACGCGGACGTGAAGGTCGATCTGGTTGGGCGCGTCGATCTTCAGCTTGTTCACGAGCTGCGCCGGACTGGCGACATAGCGCGCCGCGATCTTGCGGATGTCGTCGCCTTGCGCCGCATCCGTCACGCTGCCCTCAAGCACGATCAAATCGTCGACCGCTTTGGCCTGCACATGGCCGGTCGGATCGATCTGGCGGATATCGCGCGCCAGGCGGTCGATGTCCTGATGAACTTCGACGCGGCTGTTGAGCAGCACGGCATCCTGCTGGTCGACGGCATAGATCGTGGTCGAGCCGGCGCCTTTGCCCATGACATAGAGAATGGTCGGCGATTTGAGCTGCACGTCCGCGATATCGGGATCGGCGACGAAAACGCTGGAGCACGGCCGGTCGAGGCGGATGATCACGCCTTTGCTGACATCGAGTGCAATCGGCGCGCCGGTCGGCGAGACGATCTGCGAAGCTGAAAGATGCGGAGCCGGTATGGCAGCGAAGGCGATGGCAGCGGCCAACGCGATCGTGCGGACGGTGTTCAGGCGGCGGATCATGTTACTTACCGGCTTTCGGGAATTCGAATGACTTGGTCGAGCCACCACGCACGAGGTCGACTTTTGCCGCGGAGTCTGCACCGGCCGGCGCGCTATGCGGCTTGAGGCCGAGATCGGTCGCTTCATTGTCCCAGGTGACCGACGGCTCGATCAGCTCGCCTTTGGCATTGGTGGTCCGGGGCTTTTCGTCACCCGATGCGATCGAGCGCAGCGTGAGCGAGAGCTTGCCCATATCGGTGACGAGGGCGAGGATTTCGGCCTGTTTCGGCGTGACTTCGAGCGTCGCCGAACGCGCCATCACGGTCTCGTTCGACATGTCGCTCATCTTCTGGTCGATGGCGAGGACGCGAATATCTTCGAGCACTGTCTCGCTGGCGTGATGCTCGGGCTCGTTCGGAACGCTGCTCGGCACCACCGCCGTCAGCACCACATCGACGTGATCGCCCGGCAGGACGAGGCCGCCGAGACCGGCATTCTGCTGGAGTTGCACGGTGACAGCGCGTGTACCCGGCGACATGATCGCCGAGAGGAAGCCGCGGTCGCCTTTCTTGATCAGGCGGTCGTCGGTGATCGGCTCGCCGCTCGAGATCGCCGCACGCACGACCGAGCCGACGAGATCGTCGACGGTGCGCGAGCCCGAGACGATGTAGCTGGAATTGAGCGCGTTATTCGGCCAATCCTGCCATTCGAGATCGTTCGGCTGCAGGAATTGACCCGCCGGCAGACCATGGGTCGCGACGAGAACTTTCGTAACCGGCTGTTTCGGAATATCCGCGGTGCCAGTCGCCACAGCGCTGAGCCGCGCTTCATTGACCCACGCGCGCACGATCATCGCCGTGGCGAGCGACAATGCGACGGCCGCGGTCAGAAGAAGCATGCGTCGATACGACAAGGCTTGCATACGTGGTCTTTCGGCTCAGCGAAAATCTCTCAACTCGCTGCGCTGAAAGCGACGCGTACGAACCCACAAAAGATTTTCATGAGCCCCCGCGTGCTGACAGCACCGCAGGGGGATATTCGGCCAGTCTGGTTAACAACCCTTGAAGGTTGCCTCAAAACCGCCGCTTTGGCCGACCGTTCGTATTTCAGGGAGAAGCTGTCGGCGGTAACCCTGCAGCAGGTGTGATCGAAGCGGTCGTCTTCTCCGCGGTTGCGGGTGGCGCGACGGGCGGATCGACGGCCAAGTGTACGTTCGGCAAAGGAGATTTCTGCCGGCACCGGCGCGTTTTCGAGGTCGGTGCTCGTCAGCGCGTCGCGGAGACCATCTGTGCTCGCTGTTGCTTGCGGCGTCCGATAAATCGCGAGGGTTTGTCGCAAACCTGGCTCATCCATGCCCGGTGCGTCGGCGAGCGCGGCTTCGGTCTGGCCCATGGCAAGCTCGACCAAGGCGCGGTTCAGGCGATAGCGGTCATTCGCTTGCGGCGAGGCGACGAGCGCCGAGAAAGTTGCGAGCGCGCCTGGCAGATCGCCGCTGGCGAGCTGCATCAGGCCGTAATTATTGCGAAGCGAGGGATAATCCGGCTCGAGCGCCAAGCCCTTGTCGTAATTGTCTTTCGCCAGCGCGTATCGATGCTGCATCGACAGAGCGACGCCGATCGCGTTGTAGAGTTTCGGGTCGTCCTTGCGGGTTTCCAGCGCAATCGTGAATTGGTCGGCGGCGTCTTGGGCTTGGCCGTGGGTCAAATCGATCTCGCCCAAACGGAACGCCGCTTCCGGATTTTTCGGCGCGAGTTTTTGCGCGGCTTGATAGGCGGCGACCGCGCCATTCTCATCTTTGCGCGCGAGGTCGACGGAGCCGAGGAGCAGCTCAGCCTCGACAGAGTTGGGATCGACGGCAATGGCGGCGGCGTAATTCGTGGCGGCGGCGTCGAGATCGCCTTTTTCCCGCGCGACATCGCCGGCATGCAGCAGCTCTGCGCTCGTTTTCGTCTTCGTGCTTGGGGTCGCCGTGGATGTCTGGCCCGGCATGACGTTCGCAACTTTGCCGGCGATGCTGCCCTGCGTGCCACTGCAGGCGGTTGCGGCGGAACCGGTCGCAATGATCAGAAGCCAGCGCGCGAGGCTGGTCCGAAAGCAATCTCTAAGAGCGAAACCGTTGGTCCGCACGCTCAATACCCCTCGATGGGAAAACATCCCCTTGTGAGGAGTGTGGCGCGAACGTGGTTAATATTCGGTGAAGCGGCACTACCGCTTTGTGCTGCGACGCCTGAACCGTTTAGATGAACGGTACGGCGAGACCCATCAGCGCGACGCTGCCGACCAGCAAGCCGCCACCCCAATGCTGCAGCACATTTCGATGAGCGGGAAAAATATCCGCGACCGCGGCAGAGAGCGCGCCAACGCTGAGACCAGTCCAACCGACGATCAACAGGCTATGAACCATCTTCGCCCCCGGCATTAGCTTACGACGAGATTACCGATCTCGTTATGCACGCTTGGAGTGAAGATTTTGTTGCAGCTCGCGTCAGTATCGCAATGTCTCTTTTGGGTATCGCGGCGCCTATAAGGCGCCGACGACGACCAACACGATCAGAACGACAAGCACGAGACCGGCGCCGCCCGATGGGTAGTAGCCCCAGCCGGCGCTGTAGGGCCACGTCGGCAAAGCGCCGATCAGCAAGAGGATCACCAGAATCAAAAGCAAGGTTCGCAGCATGACGTCGTCCCAATCCTATGAGCGCGTGAAAGCTGGACCTTCAACACGGCGATGTGGGGATCGTTCCGTCGACTATCCTAAAGAAGTGCGGCGTCAGGGCTTTAGGCGCGCCAATTCGGCATCGACCAGCCGATCGACGACGCCGTCCCAGGCGGTGCTGGCCTGCCAGCCCAGGAGCTCGCGCGCACGGCCGGCATTGCCGCAACTGAAGGCAAGGTCGACCGGACGCAGCAGCGCCTGATCGATCTCGACATATTTCTCCCAATCGAGCCCGACCCTGGCGAATGCGCGCGCGGTGAATTCGCGCAACGTCGCGGGCCGGCCGGTCGCGATCACCAGATCCTGCGGCGCCGGCTGTTGCAGCATCAGCCACATCGCTTCGACGAATTCCGGCGCCCACCCCCAATCGCGCGCCACCTCGAGATTGCCGAGCGTCAGCTTCTCTTCGCGATGCTGGGCAATCGCGACGGCGCCGCGCACGATCTTCTGCGTTACATAACGCGCCGGGCGCAGCGGGCTTTCATGATTGAAGAGCAGACCGGAACAGGCTTGCAGCCCGTAAGCCTCGCGATAATTCGCAACGATCCAATGTGCCGAGGCTTTCGCGATGCTGTAAGGGCTGCGCGGCGCAAAGGCCGTAGTCTCGACCGCGCCGCTCTCCGGCGTCACGCCGAAACACTCGCTCGACGACGCGCTGTAATAGCGGATATCCGCGCCGAGGAAGCGCATCGCCTCGAGCAGATTGACGGTGCCGAAGATGACGCTGTCGAGCGTTTCGACCGGCTGGGTGAAAGAGAGGCCGACCGAGGATTGCGCGGAGAGATTATAGATCTCGCTCGGCTGCGTCTCGCGGATCACCTGAACGACGGAGCGGAAATCGGTGACGGTCGCCGAATGCAGGCGCACGCGGTCATAGACGCCAAGCGCGCGCAGATTGGCGAAATTCGCCAGCTCCTTGTCGCGCGAGGTGCCGTGGACGGCATAGCCCTTGGCCACCAGGCTGGCGGCAAGGTAAGAGCCGTCCTGGCCGGAAATACCGATGATGAGGGCGGTTTTGGACGCTGCCATCGCGGGGCCCCTGGCATTGCCCGAGATCGGCAGCCGAGATCGGCAGATGGTGCCGACGCGCGGATTTGAACCGCGGACCTACTGATTACGAATCAGTTGCTCTACCCCTGAGCTACGTCGGCGCGCCACGATCATGAGCGGAGAAAGTGACGCGGAACTTAAAGCGGGGGCGCTGAATCGTCAATCGTAAGGCCCAGCCCGTCGCGGGGTGGGCGTGCGATGGCGGTGCTGCCGGGCACCGGCAGCGCGGGCATCATCTCGCTCGCCGCTTGCAGATGCGGCACCGGCGGGCGGCCGGGCGGGCGCCATTCGATACTGTCGAAGCTGCGGCAGTGCGGGCAGAGCGAGGTCCAGTTCGCGACTTCGCCGCCGCACGCGGCGCAGACATGGCCGGCATCCTGTATCGCCGTGGTGGTCGCGCGGGAGAGCCACAACCGCGCCGCCGGCAGATCGCCATGCTCGGCCTCTTCGAGTTCGGCCATCAGCCGGGCGACGCGCGGGCTTGGATGCGCGTTGTCCTCGCGGCCGCCGGCCGCGGCGAGGTGGCGGCGAGCCTCGCCCCATAGGCGTGCCTTCAGCGCCGCCAGGGCAAGCGCGATGTGGCTCTCGATATGATCCTTGTGGCGCGCGGCGAGCGTCTCGAAGCGCTTCAAGCGCTGCAACGGCCGCTCATCGGCGAGGATCGCGTCGTACGTCGCGGCCAGCTCGGGATGCGGCGCGTGTCCCCAGGCCGTCTCGATGACCTTGCGCGCCTGGCGCGTCTGTCCGGCGCCGCTCAGCATCTCGGCATAGCGCACCGCTGCCTGCGTGAAGCCGGGCGCCATCGCATGAGCCTTTGCGGCAAGCCGCACGGCATCGCGGTCGCGGCTCTCGGCAGAAGCAACGCGGCTTTGCTCATACAGCATCACGGCGCGATGACGCGCACTCTCGATCGCGGTGATCGCTTTGCGCCGCGCGGCGAGAGCGAGCGTCGCCTCTGCATCGACCCATTTTCCAGCGCGTGCCTGCAGCTCGAAGAGCGAGGCGAGCACCCATTGCGTCTTCGGCCGCAATTCTTTCGCGCGCTCGGCAAGCTTCAGCGCCACAGCTTCATCCTTGCGCTTGAGTGCTTGCATGATGAGGCCGCGCACGCCGAGGAATTCGGTCTCGGCGCGATCGAGCATGGCGGTGAAATATTTCTCCGCCGCTTTTTCGTCGCCGTTGAGTTGCGCCGCTTGCGCCGACAGCAGCAAGGTCAGCGGCGGTTCGGCGAGTAGCGCGTCGGCTTGGCGCGCAAAGCGTTTCGCTTCCGCCGGGTCGCCGGCCGCGACGGCCACCATGCCTTGGCTCAACGCGCGATAGCCGCGCCGCCGCCGCCGCTCGCGCCGGCCACGCGCGATCATGCGCGGGCTGCGAATGAGCAAGCGGAGGAAATGGAACAGCACCGCGGCGATCGCCGCGAGCAACGCGACGCCGAAGACAAGTACGGTAACGCTGGTATCGACGCGCCAACCCTGCCAGACCAGCGACACTTCGCCGGGCCGGTCGGCGACGAAGATCGCGCCCGCGATCAGCAGCGCGATAACGATGATCGCCGGCAGCGCCCGCATCAGCCGCCGCTCGCCCCTGCGGCCATGTCGCCGGCGAGATCCTGGCTCAGCTTCGCCAGTGTCTGCTCGGCATCGATGCGCTGCTGCGCGTCTTTCAGCCAGGGCTGCGCGGCTTTGGCGGCCGCGCCGTTCAGCGCGCCGAGCGCTTTGACCGCGCCGGCGAGATCGCTTTTGTTGAGCGCGGCTTGCGCTTCGTCGACCGCTTGATCGGTCGGGTTGCTGCTGGTGCTGCCGCCGCTGTTGTCGACGCGGCGAATGATGACGAGGCTCTTTAGCCGCGCCAGCATCGATTCGCCCATGCTTTGCTGGCTGTTCGGCGCATTGGCTGCGGCGCGCAGGACCGCCGGCGCGACATCGTCGGCGAAACGCTGCGTCAACACGGCCGTGCTCGGAATGCCGGTCTTCGCCGGCGCTTCCAACGGCTGTAGCGACACGGCCCAGCCCTTGCGGTTCTGGCCCAGTGCTTCAACGCTCGTGAGCTCCGCGCTGAAAGGACGCGAGGTGGAGATCGCATTGCCGAGACTTGCCAGCGCGATCATCAGCACGCGCTGCGGGCTTTCGGCATTGTTCGCCGCATCGCGTGTAAGCTGTACCAGCAGCTTGTCGATCTGATCGATACGCGCGCCGAACTGTTGAACTTGCCCGGCAAGCGGCGCGACCGCGGCGCTGGCATCCGGCGCCGGCCGGTTCTCCAGCGCCGAGACACGATTGCTCAACTTGGTCAATTGCTCGAGCTGTTGCTGGATCGCGGCGAGCTGCTGCGCCGTCTGATCCTGCGCCGGGCTCGGTTGCTGTTGCGATTCTTGCGCGGTGCTCCACGGCAACAGCGGCATCAAGGGCGGCGCCCAATAGGGCGATGTGCCGACGAGTGCGAGCGCCACGATCAGGATCACGACGAGCGACAGCGTTGCGGGCACCCGCGGTGCTGGCCGCCGTGGCGGCTTCGCCGCGTTGGGCGGCGGTAATTTCGACGGTGCCGGATCGATGCGCGGCGGCGGCACGGTATCGTTCTGCGCGGTGGGCGTATCGCTCATCGTGACGCTGCCACGCAAGAGTTGAGCGCCGTCAGCAACGCCGCTTCGTTCGGCGCAGCCGCGACCGCAACTCGGCGCCAGGGCAGTGGCGCCAATTTCTCGGCAACAGCGGAACTCAACGCGACCGCGACCATGTATTTGCAGCCCTCTTCCAAACCTGCCGCCAGCCTAACAAAGGTCGCGGCATTGCGGGGGGAGAAAAACAGCGCGGCATCGATTTCATGCTGCGCGATCGCTTGCCGAGTTGCATCGCTCAATCGCTCCAACTCGACGGCCTCATAAAGCGCCGCGCGCCGCACATGGAATCCGGCGGCTTCGAGCAGCCCTTGCAGATCGCCGGCAGTGACGCTGGCGGCGGCGTGAAACACCGCGCCGGCTTTTGGTTTGAGACGGCCGATCACCAGCTTGGCCAGATCGTCGATCGCGCCACCCGCGCTGGTCACATCGGCAAAGCCCGCGGCCCGTGCCGCAGCCGCGGTTGCATCGCCGACGGCAAAGGCGCGGAAATCGCGTCGCTGCGTCGCTTCGGCGAAAGCGTGTACGCCGTTGGCCGAGGTGAACAACACGGCCTGTACGCCATCGAGAAACGGCCCGATGCTGCGCGTCGCCTCGGGCCGAAAGCGGATGGCCATCAGATTCTCGATGACGCTGTGATGACCACGTTCCGCGAGTCGCGCCGCGAGCTTTTCGGCATCGCCCTCGGCCCGCGTCACCAGCACCTTCATGCGGAACCGGATCCGATCCCGGCGAAGCCGGGTCCGGCTTTCTCGATCAGCGCCGCGCCGACCTCGCGGCCCAAGTCGCGCGCGCGGCTCGTCGTCGTCGCGCGCGCGACGCGATAGCAGATCTTGCCGTCGGGCGAGAGCAGCATCGCATCGAGCGCGATGCGATTGCCGTCGAGCGTCGCCAGCGCGCCAATCGGCGTGTGGCAATCGCCGTTGAGCGTCTCGAGCAACGCGCGCTCGGCACTGGCGCAAATCGCGGTCGGCTGATGATTGATCGGCGCCAGCAGGCTGCGGATGCGTGAATTGTCGTCGCGAATTTCGATGGCGATGATGCCTTGCGTCGCCGCGGGCAACATCTCGGCAGCAGAGAGAATTGCGCTCGCTTCGTTGTCGCGGCCGATGCGCTTCAATCCGGCGAGCGCGAGGATCGTCGCATCTGCGGCGCCGGCGGCGATCTTGGCGAGGCGCGTATCGACATTGCCGCGCAGCGGGACAATGACAAGATCGGGACGCAGATTGAGGAGCTGCGCCCGGCGGCGCGGCGACGACGTGCCGACCGATGCGCCGTGCGGCAGCGCGGCCAGCGATGGGGCGCCGTTGCGCGCGATCAGTGCATCGCGCGCATCTTCACGTGGCAGATGCGCGGCGAGGGCGAAGCCTGGCGGCAGGAAAGCCGGCACGTCTTTCAGCGAATGCACCGCAAGGTCGATGCGGCGATCGCTCAGCGCTTCTTCCAGCTCCTTGATAAACAGCCCCTTGCCGCCGACCTCGGCCAGCGGCCGGTCGGTGACCTTGTCGCCGGTCGTGCGGATCACGACGCTTTCGATTGCACCCGGCTCTGCTAAGGCGGGATGCGCCGCGATCAGTCGCTCGCGCAGCATCTCAGCCTGGCGCAGCGCGAGCTTGCTGCCGCGGGAGCCGATGCGCAAAGCCGGGGACGTCATGGGATGGTCATAGGATTTGCTGCGGCGCAAGGGAAGGGCCGTTGCTGGGCTGCGACACCGCCGCTACGCTTCGTTTATGCTTGTGCTTGGCATCGAAACCAGTTGCGACGAAACCGCCGCCGCCGTGGTCGGGGATACGGCGCCTTTCATCCGCAGCAACGTCGTCTTCTCCCAGATCGCCGAGCATCGCCCCTATGGCGGCATCGTGCCCGAGGTCGCGGCCCGCGCCCATCTGACGCATCTCGACCCGGTGATCGAGCGCGCGCTCGAGGAGGCCGGGGTCGGCTTCGACGATCTCGACGCGGTCGCCGCGACCGCCGGGCCGGGGCTGATCGGCGGCGTCATCGTCGGCGTCACCGAGGCCAAGGCCATCGCCCTGGCGCGCGGCTTGCCGTTCGTTGCGATCAATCATCTCGAAGGCCATGCGCTGAGCGCGCGGCTGGTCGCGCCGGTCGAATTTCCCTTCCTGCTGCTGCTCGTCTCGGGCGGGCATTGTCAGCTCCAGATCGTCGAGGGCATCGGCCGCTACCGCCGGCTCGGCACGACAATCGACGACGCGGCGGGCGAGGCTTTCGACAAGGGTGCGAAACTCTTGGGGCTCGGCTATCCCGGCGGCCCGGCGATCGAGCGTGCCGCCGCTTCGGGCCAGGCGAAACGCGCACCGCTGCCGCGGCCGATGGTCGGGCGCGAAGGCTGCGATTTCTCTTTCTCCGGCCTCAAGACGGCGCTGCGTCTCGCGGTCGAGAAACGCGGCGGCGCTTTGTCCGCCGCCGATCAAGCCGATCTCGCCGCGAGCCTGCAGGAATCGATCGTTGCCAGCCTAGCCGATCGCACGAGCCGGGCGATCGCGCTGTTCCGCGCGCAGTACCCCGAAGGCAAGACGCTGGTTGTCGCCGGCGGTGTTGCCGCGAATACGGCGCTGCGCCAGCGGCTGACCGATCTCGCCGCGCGCGACGGTCTCGATTTCGTCGCGCCGCCGCTGTCGCTTTGCACCGATAACGGCGCGATGATCGCCTGGGTCGGGCTCGAGCGGTTGAAAGCGGGTCTGGTCGATGCGCTCGATTTCGCGCCGCGGCCGCGCTGGCCGCTCGATCCGAAAGCCGCGCCGGCGCGCGGTGCCGGTGTTAAAGCGTGAGCGCGATGCAGCGTTTCGGCGTCATCGGCGGCGGCGCGTGGGGCACGGCGCTCGCGCAAGTGCTGCGCCGCGCCGGGCGCGATGTCGTGCTCTGGGCGCGCGAGCCGGAAGTCGTTACCGCGATCAACACCGGCCACGACAACCCGCTGTTCCTGCCCGGTGTCGCGCTTGATCCGGCGATCCGCGCAACGGGCGACTTGGCTGAAGCGGCGCGCGCCGATGCGCTGCTGCTCGTCGCGCCGGCGCAACATCTGCGCACGATGTGCAAGCAGCTCGGACCTTCGCTGGCGCCAGCGTCGCCGCTGATCATCTGCGCGAAGGGCATCGAGGAAGAAAGCGGCGCGCTGTTAAGCGAAGCGGTCGCGGCGAGCCTGCCACAGGCGCCGATCGCTGTGCTCTCGGGTCCGACCTTCGCTGCCGAAGTCGCAAATGGCCTGCCGACCGCGATCACGCTGGCGGCCAGTGACGCCGAGTTGGGACAGCGTCTCATTGCCGCGATCGGCACGCGCGAATTCCGCCCTTACTTCACCGACGATGTCGCCGGCGCGCAGATCGGCGGCGCGGTGAAGAATGTGATGGCGATCGCATGCGGTATCGTGATGGGTCGCGGTTTCGGCGACAATGCGCGCGCGGCGCTGATCACACGCGGTCTCGCCGAGATGGTGCGGCTCGCACTGGCCCATGGCGGCAAGGCCGAGACGCTAATGGGGCTGTCGGGTCTTGGCGATCTGACGCTTACCTGCTCCAGCACGCAATCGCGTAATCACAGCCTCGGCTTGGCGTTGGGCAAGGGCGAGAAGCTCGACGCCTATGTTGCGGGGCGGCGCTCCGTGGCGGAAGGTGTAAGCTCCTCGGCAGCGGCGGCGGCGCTGGCGCGGAAGCTCAAGGTCGATATGCCGATCGTCAGCGCGGTCGATGCCATCCTGCATCACGGCGCGGCGATTGACGAAGTGATCGAGGCGCTGCTGACACGGCCGTTCAAGGCGGAAGCGCCGCGCGGTTGATCCGCGCTATAGAGAGGGAGGCGGCAATGAGCGATCTGCTCGCGCGTTCGATGGTCGAGCTGGCGCGACTCATGGGCGAGGGCGAGATCAAAGCCCGTGCTCTCGCCGAAGAGGCGATCGCCAATCATGATCGCCTCGACAAGCCGTTGATGGCCTATTCGCAATGGGCGCCGGATCATGCGCGAAAATGTGCCGATGCGGCCGATGCGGCTTTCGCGGTCGGCTCGCGCGCCGGCTCGCTGCAAGGCATCCCGGCCTCGATCAAGGATCTCTTCGCGCATTCGGCTTTTCCGACATATGCCGGCTCGCCCAAGCGGTTGCCGGCGAAGTTCGAGCAGGACGGGCCGGTGATCGCGAGCCTGCGCCAGCAACTGGCCACTGTCACCGGCAAGACGCATATGGTCGAATTCGCTTTCGGTGGTACCGGACACAACGCGCATTACGGCGCGCCGCGCAATCCCTGGGATGCGAAAGAGCACCGCTCGCCGGGCGGCTCGTCGAGCGGCGCGGGTGTTAGTCTCTGCGAAGGCTCGGCGCTGCTCGCTTTCGGCAGCGACACCGCGGCGTCGGTGCGGCTGCCGGCGTCTTTCACCGGTAATGCGGGTTTGAAATTCACCAAGGACCGCTGGTCGACCGACGGCATTGTCACGCTGAGCCACACTTTCGATACGCCCGGCATCCTGGCGCGACGCATGGAAGACGCGGCGTTCAGCTTTGCCGCGCTCGATCCGCAACTCGGCGACGGCTTCGATTTCCTCAGCCGCGTGCCACACGGCATCGATGGCATCCGCATTGGCATCGCCGATTCTTTCTTCTGGGATGGCTGCGAGAATGGCATCGCCGAAGCGGCAAAGCTCGCGATCGATCAACTCGGCCGTGCCGGCGCCATCGTCAAGGAAGCGACGCTGCCCGAGGCGCAAGAAGCGTTCGCTGTTTTCTGCGAAGGCGGCATCTCAGGGATCGAATTTCGTGCCTTCCTCGATCATGAATTGCCGGATTGGCTTGAAACAATCGATCCCGTGAACGCGCCGCCGGTCAGAGCCGCCGGGCAAATTCCGGCACGCGATTATCTGCTGCGGCTGTGGCGGTTGAAGACGGCGGCGAAAGCGGCGCGGGCGCGGTTCGACGATGTCGATGTCATCGCCTGTCCGACGGTACAGGTCACGCCGCCGGTCATGACGCCGCCGACGCCCGATACGTTCTGGGCGATGAATCGCGCCATCGTGCACAATCTGGTGCCGGGCAATTTCCTTGTGCTTTGCGCCGCAACCT
The DNA here is from genome assembly GCA_963740675.1 of uncultured Alphaproteobacteria bacterium. GTDB lineage: Bacteria > Pseudomonadota > Alphaproteobacteria > ATCC43930 > CGMCC-115725 > CAIKMD01. The sequence goes on along the minus strand of CAVUFS010000009.1, from coordinate 68,995 downwards.
TGCCGATCGGCCTCGATCGCTTCGGCATGCCGATCGGGCTGCAACTCATCGCCAAGGGGGGTGATGACGAGCGCTTGGTCGCGATCGCCTGCGCGGCGGAACGCGCGCTCGGCACGCCGCGCGAGCGGCTGGGCGTGCCGCCGATGTGCCAGTGAGCGATAAAGCAGGATGATGAAGCGTAAACATGATCGTGTGGTGATCGTCGGCGGCGGACCGGTGGGCTCGGTCGCGGCGTTGCTGCTGGCGCAGCGCGGTATTCCGGTGACGGTGCTGGAGCGCGCCGACGATGTCGTGCTCGATTACCGCGCCTCGACCATCCAGCCGCCGACGCTCGATCTGCTCGAGGAATGCGGTGCGGCGCAGGCGATGGTCGAGATGGGTCTCATCTGTCCGCTGATGCAGTATCGCGATCGCCAGCAGGGCAAGATCGTCGAATTCGATATGTCGGCGCTGAAAAACGACACGCACCATCCTTATCGCCTGCAATGCGAGCAATTCAAGCTCGTCGGCTGGCTCTATCCCGAGCTGCGCAAAATCCCCGGCGTCGAGCTGCTGATGTCGCATGAGGTGACGAGTCTCACGCAAAGCGATGACGAAGTGATCGTCGAGGCGAATGGCAAAAGTTTCAAGGGCGATTATCTGATTGCCGGCGATGGCGGCCGCAGCTTCGTGCGCAAAGCGCTCGATATCGAATTCGAAGGCTTCACCTATCCCGAGCATTTCCTCGTCGCCGGCACGCGCTACGACTTCAAAGCGCATATGGATATCTGCTCGGTGAACTACACCGCCGATCCCGACGCATGGTATGTGCTGCTGGAAATTCCCGATATGTGGCGCATCGTGGCGCCGGTCGATCCCAGCGTCGAGCCCGACGAGGCGATGCAGGAGCAGTATCTGCAGAATTGCCTGCAGAACCTATTGCCGCGGCCCGAGCCGTACGAGATCGTGGTCAAGGCGATCTACCGCGTCAGCCAGCGCGTCGCCGCCACCTATCGCCGCGGCCGCGCGTTTCTTGCGGGTGATGCGGCGCATATCAACAATCCGCTCGGCGGGCTCGGCCTCAATGGCGGTATCCACGATGCCGTCAATCTCACCGCACGGCTGGCGCGCGTCTGGCATGGCGAAGCGCCGGAGAGCGAGCTCGACGGTTACGAGCCGCAGCGCAAGCCGGAGGCGGTGAGTGCCATCCTCGGCCAGACCGGGCGCAACAAGAAGCTGATGGAAGAGCGCGATCCCGCGGTGCGTGCCAAGAATCTCGATGAGTGGCGGTCGCTCGGCGCATCGAAGGAACGCACCTACCAGCATCTGCTCGAGACATCGATGATCACCTCGCTGCGCCGCTCGGGGATGCTGCGATGAATTACATGACCGGTTTCGGCAACGAATTCGCGACCGAGGCGATTGCCGGCGCGCTGCCGCAAGGACAGAACGCGCCGAAGCAGGCGCCGCTGGGACTCTATGCCGAGCAATTAAGCGGTACGCCTTTCACCGCGCCGCGCGCCGCCAACCGCCGCTCCTGGCTCTATCGCATCCGGCCGTCGGCGATGCATCGCGCGTATCGGCGCATCGACGACGGCCTCATCCGCAGCGCGCCTTTCACCGAAGCTGAGCCGTCGCCCAATCGCCTGCGTTGGGACCCGCTGCCGCCGCCCAGTGCGCCGACCGATTTCATCGCCGGGCTGGTCACGACCTGCGGCAATGGCGATGCGTCGGCGCATGCCGGCATGGCCGTCCATATTTATGGCGCGAACCGCTCGATGGATGCGGCGCGCGTTTTCGTTGATGCCGATGGCGAGCTGCTGCTGGTACCGCAGGAAGGCGGTATTCGCCTTGTCACCGAGCTGGGCATCATCGAAGCGCAGCCGGGCCATATCGCGGTGGTCCCGCGCGGTGTGCGATTTCGCGTCGAGCTGCTCGGCCCGACGGCGCGTGGCTATGTCTGCGAGAATTACGGCGCGCTGCTGCGCTTGCCCGAGCTCGGACCGATCGGCGCCAATGGTCTCGCCAATCCACGCGACATCGAAACGCCGGTCGCCGCTTTCGAAGAGCGCGATGGCAAGGTCGAGATCATCCAGAAATTCGCCGGCCATCTCTGGGCGACCGAGCTCGATCATTCGCCGCTCGATGTCGTCGCCTGGCATGGCAGCTACGCGCCCTATCGCTACGATCTCGCGCGCTTCAATACGATCAACACGGTGAGCTTCGATCACATCGACCCGTCGATCTTCACCGTGCTGACCTCACCGTCGGAAATCGCCGGCACCGCGAATATCGATTTCGTGATCTTCCCGCCGCGCTGGAGCGTCGCCGAGCATTCGTTCCGGCCGCCCTGGTTCCATCGCAATGTGATGAATGAATATATGGGCCTGATCTACGGCGCCTATGAGGCGAAACCCTCGGGCTTCGTGCCGGGCGGCGCGAGCTTGCATAATTGCCTCTCGGCGCACGGGCCCGATTGCGAGAGCTTCGCCGCCGCCTCGACCACCTCGGACCAGCCGCAGCATCTGAAGAGTCTCGCCTTCATGTTCGAGACGCGCTTCGTTCTGGTGCCGACGAAATTCGCGCTGGATACGCCGGCCCTGCAGAAAGATTACGATTCCGTCTGGGCCGGCTTCGCGAAGAATTTCAAGCCGTAGCGTCCTTGCCAAAGATGTCGCGCGCCGCGGCGAGGATCTCGTCCGCTAAAGCCTTGTCGTCGACTGCGCGCGCCAAGGTCAATGCGCCGACCATACCCGCCATCGTCGCGATTGCGCGCTTGCGCTTGGCCGCGGCGCTGCCGCCCGACAGAAGCTGCACGACGCGCTCGATCTGTCCGCGCACATGGCCGGTGAGCCCGCTGCGGATTTTCTTGTCCTGGCGAACGATGTCGCCGCTCAGTGCTGCGACCGCGCAGCCATTGGCCAGCGCGGCGCGGTGGCGCTCCGAGAGATAATCGCCGACCAGATCGCGCAAATTCGTGAACTGGTTCTGATGGTCGTTGCTCAGGGCCAGGGCATGGCTCACCGCCTCGGCGGCCAGGTCGTCTTTCGATTTGAAATGGCCATAGAACCCGCCGTGGGTCAGCCCGGCGCCTTCCATGATTGCGTCGACGCCGACCCCGTCGAAGCCGTTCGCACGAAACAATCGCGCGGCCGTTTCGACGATCCGCTGGCGGTTTTCCGCCGCTTTCTCCCGACTGACCCGCATGGACACATCTCCGGCCGTAAATTTCACTTGAATTTATATATGACGAGTATCATAAATATCAATCATGACGTTCGTCATTTATAAATGAGGAGAAGGATCATGGCTCGTCGCTCGCTCGGAACCGCTCTTGTCACCGGCGCCTCGTCCGGCATCGGTGCCACCTACGCCGATCGCCTGGCTCGGCGCGGCTACGACCTCGTCTTGGTCGCACGCGATCAGGCGCGAATGGAGGAACTGGCGTCACGGCTCCGCATTGAAGCGGGCGGGGCGGTCGAGGTTCTGCGGGCCGATCTAACGAATGCGGATGATCTTCATCGCGTCGAAGCGCGATTGCGCGAGGATGCGCGGATCAATCTGTTGGTCAACAATGCCGGTGCGGCGGCCGAGGGCGGCTTTGCAGCGCCCGAACCCGCTGCGCAGCAGCGCATCATCGATCTCAACATTACCGCCGTCACGCGGCTGGCTGGTGCGGTCGTGCCGCGCTTCCTTGCCGCGGGCGCGGGATCGATCATCAACATCGCCTCGGTGCTGGCGCTGGCGCCGGAATTCTTTCCCGGCATCTATCCCGCGACCAAGGCTTACGTGCTCGCCTTCTCGCAGTCGCTGCAGGCCGAATTGGGGTCGCGCGGGCTCTATGTGCAGGCGGTGCTGCCAGCGGCGACGCGCACGGAAATTTGGTCACGCTCCGGCCGCGATGTGAATGCGTTGAAAGGCGTGATGGAAGTCGGCACGTTGGTCGATGCGGCTCTTGTCGGCTTCGATCGCCGCGAGCTTATCACCATTCCGCCGCTGCACGATGAGACCAAATGGGACGATCTCACGGCGCAGCGCAAGGCGCTGATCCCTAACCTGCTCCAAGGCCAGCCGGCGCCGCGCTATCAGTCGCCGAAAGAGGCTGCGGCCTAATCGACGGTTTCGGCATAAGAAAGCCGTCAAAACGCGAAGACGCCAAGAAGGATTCCTCCCTCTTGGCGTCTTGGAGACTTGGCGGTGAGCGTTGGTTTCTTTTAAGCCGCTTTGCGCAGGCCGAGCATCTGGCGCGCGTCGGCCGCGGTCGCCAGTTCTTCGCCCATCACCTCGATGATGCTGACCGCCTTCTCGACCAGCGCCGCGTTCGAGGGCGCGAGCTTGCCGCGCGCGAGATAGAGATTGTCCTCGAGACCGACGCGAACATGGCCACCATAGAGCATCGCCTGCGCGACCATCGGGAATTGCGTCGCGCCGCAGCCGAAGGTGAACCAGGTGCAGTCCTTCTCGGGCAACATGTCCTTCATGAATTTCATCGCCTCGGGCGTTGCCGGCGTGCCCCAGATGACGCCGAGGCAGATCTGGAAGAGGCTTGGCGATTTGAAATGGCCGCTCTGCAGCATCTTCTTGGCGAGAGCGATATGGCCGGGCTCGAACACTTCGATCTCGGGCGTGACGCCGGCGTCGCGGATCGCGGTGGCGAGCTCCTCGATATGCGGCACGGTGTTCACGAAGACGAAATTGCCCATGTTGATCGAGCCCATATCGATCGAGCAGATCTCGGGCTTTAGCTCCAGCACATGCGCGACGCGCTCAGCCGGCGAGCGGATGGTCGAGCGCGGATCGGGTACCATCGGGTCATTGCTGCCCGGGATGAAGCGCGCGCCCGCGCCGGTGGTGAGGTTCAGCACGACATCCACGCCGCTGTCGCGGATCCGGTCGACGACCTCTTTATAGTGGGCCAGCTCCATAGACGGCCCGGTGGTCTTCGGATCGCGGACATGGATGTGGACGATCGCGGCGCCGGCCTTGGCCGCCTCGATGCCGGATTCGGCGATCTGCTTCGGCGTCACCGGCACGGCGGGGTTCTTGGACGGTGTGTCGGCGCCGCCTGTCAGCGCGCAGGCGATCATCACTTTCCGGGCCATTTCCTAGGGTCTCCTCGTTAGGCGTCTTAAGTGGGCAATATTCACGCCGGCTTGGCCTGGTGCAAGGCCCACCTTCCGCGTTCGTCGCGGGTCAGCTTCCCGGCTTTGCGGATGACGTCGAGATCGCGCACCACCTCGCGGCCGTCGCGGCTGCCGAGCGCGGTCATCAGCTCCTCGAAATATTTGGGGCCGTCGGTGAGGGCCGCGTCGATCGAGGCGAATTTCTTGCCCTGGAATTTCGGCACGTCCGGCACGCTCTTCTCGAGGGCGTTGCCGGTGCCGAAGGGCCAGGTGAGATCGAAGCCGGCCTTGGCGCCGGTGCGCGTGCCGTGATTGATCGACGGATCGAGCGGCAGGGTGCGCAGCCCGCCTTCGACGATTAGATCGCGATCCGGCTGGAACCGTGTCGCCAGCGCCCAATCCATCTGCGAGTCCGAGAAGATGTCGATATCGGGATCGACGACGAACACGTTCTTGATATTGGCGAGCGAGCTGAACGCGGCGAGGATCGCGTTGCGCGCCTCGCCCGGCACGCGCTGGCGCAGCGAAATGCGCGTGTTGAACATGCCGCCTGATGACGGCGTCGCATAGACATTGAGCGGCTCGCGCACCGCGGTCTGCAGCGCCTGCCACACCGTCGCTTCGGTGCGCAGCGCGTTCAGCAGCGCCGTGTCGGTGCGATCGTTGCGATAGCCGCCGATCGACGCGGTCTGGAACACCGCGTCCTTGCGATGCGTGATCGCGGTGCAGTGGAACACCGGATTCTGCTTCACGCCGCCGTAGTAACCCAGAAATTCTCCAAAAGGCCCTTCGCTTTCGACATGGCCGCGCGAATTGAAATAGCCTTCGATGACATATTCGGCATCGGCCGGTATGCGGATGTCGCTGGTGATGCATTTCACCACTTCGAGCGGCGCGCCGCGCAGCGACGCGACGAGGCCCAGCTCGTCGACCGGCACGCGCATCGTTGCCGCCACCATGTCGATGGGATGCGAGCCGACGGTGAACGCGACCGGCAGATTCTCGCCACGCGCCGCATGCGCTTCATAAATCGCGCGCAGGTCGGATGGGCTGACGAGATCGACGCCGGTCTCGTCCTTGCCGCGCAGCATCAGTCGGCGGACGCCGACATTGGTCATGCCGGTCTTGCTGTCGCGCACATAATCGACCGAGGCCGAGATATAAGGCGCGCCGTCGAGGCCATGCGCCAGATGCACGGGCAGGGCAGTCAGATCGACTTGATCGCCGGTCAGCACGACTTCCTGCACCGGCGCATCGGCGCGTGCGATCTCGATCAGCTCGGGCTTGTTCTTGAGGCGCTTCACCACCTCGGCCATGAGCTCGGTCGGCTTGACGCCGAAGGCCAGCGCCATGCGCGCACGGCTGCCCACGACATTGCCCACCAGCTCGGCCTTCTCCGGCCCCGCGGCTTTGAACCAGATCGCGTTGTCGTTCTCGAACTCGGCGGCGAGATCGGCAAGGTCGATCGGCTTCTCGCGTACCTCGCAAAGACCTGCCTCGACCAGCGCTTCGAGAAACCGGCGCAGCCGGAAGCGGTCGCGGTCATTGGCGCGCGACGACGGCACGTTCGATGAGTCCATGAATGCAGCGTCCCTTTGTTTGCGGCGCAGCCTACGGGGATACGGCTTTACGTCAAGCGCAACAGGGGTTTAGGCTCATTGCAAACGATGGGAGGAAACATGACCGCGCGCACCAAACCGCCGTTCCGCGCCGAGCATGTGGGCAGCCTGCTCCGGCCGGCCGCGCTCAAACAGGCGCGGCTCGATCGTGCCGCTGGGAAGATCGATGCCGCGCAGCTTCGCGCCATCGAAGACGAGGCGATCCGCAAGCTGGTGCGCCAGCAGGAAGAGGTCGGGCTTCAAGCCGTGAGCGATGGCGAGTTCCGTCGCGATTCCTGGCATATGGATTTCTATCGGCAGATCGGCGGCTTGGTCGCGCGCGGCTCGGCGCCCCCGATCAAATTCAAGACGCAATCGGGCGAGATCGACTATGTGGTGCCCTCGCTGCAGATCGAGGCAAGGCTCACCCTGCCGCAGACGATCTTCGCCGCTGATTTCGCGTTCCTCAAATCGATCGCGAAGGCGACACCGAAGCTCACGATACCGTCGCCCAGCGTGCTGCATCGCCGTGCGATCGCGGCGCTCGGTGATGCCGCGCTCTATCGCGACATCGATTCCTTCTGGCGCGATCTCACCGCGGTCTATGCGCAAGAGGTCGCGCAATTGGGCGCGCTCGGTTGCACCTATCTCCAGCTCGACGACACCAGCTTCGCGACGCTCTGCGATCCGGCGCAGCGTGAAGGCCTCACCAAGGCCGGTGCCGATGGCGAGCATATCCACGAGACTTATATCCGCGTCTTCAATGAAGCGGTAAAGGCGCGGCCTGCGGGTATGACAATCGTCACGCATACCTGCCGGGGCAATCATCGCTCCGCCTGGTTCGCGTCGGGCGGCTACGATTTCATCGCCGACGCGCTGTTCAACCGGCTCGATGTCGACGGCTTCTTCCTCGAATATGACGACGAGCGCTCGGGCGATTTTGCGCCGCTGCGCTTCCTGCCGAAAGGCAAGATCGCCGTGCTGGGTCTCGTCTCCAGCAAGCAGCGGGCGCTCGAGTCAAAGGATCAGATCAAGCGCCGTCTTGACGAGGCGGCGAAATATGCGCCGCTGGAGCAACTGGCTCTCTCGCCGCAATGCGGTTTCTCGTCGACACTGGACGGCAACGACCTCAGCGAGGCGGAGCAATTTGCCAAGCTCCGCCTCATTGCCGAGGTCGCAAAAGAGGTTTGGGGCTAAACACTTCGTCATTGCGAGGAGGGCGGAGCCCGACGAAGCAATCCAGTCTGGATCAACAACTGGATTGCTTCGCTTTGCTCGCAATGACGGTGAAGGGCGATTACCTCACCGCTTCTAATGCCGCCGTTTGCTCTTTCAGCCGCAGCGTCGCGGCGCGCAGATAATCGCGTCGCGTATTGTCGTCGAGCGCGGCGAGATTGCCCTCGGCTTGTTCCTCGGCGAGCGAGGCTTCGTCGATCGCCAGCCCGCCTGGGGTCGTGTCGAGGCTCGCCTGCTTGCCGGGATGGAGGATCAGCTTCTGCACGCGCCAATTCAGCACTTCGGCGACGAAGAGCGTGTTCTCGTTCGGGCAGGCCATGCCGTGGATCCAGCCGAATTGCTTGAGCTGCTTGCCGGCCTTGCCGAGCATGCCGACGATCTTGCCGTCGAGCGTCATCTTATAGACGCGGCCGGGGAAAGCGTCGGCGGTGAAGAGATATTGATGCGGCGGCGGCGAGATGCAGATCACCCAGGGTGCGCCCGGCTTCAACAACGGCGGCGTGTTCGGCGCCATCGAATCGGCGGGCTTGTTGCCGATGATCTCGTAAGCATCGGGCGGCACCGGCACGTCGATGGTCATCTGGCGCAGGAAGGTACCGTTGCTGTCGAAGACCTGAATGCGGCGATTGCTGCGATCGGCGACATAGACATTGTCTTGCGCGTCGACGCCGATGCCATGCGCCGTGCTGAACTGGCCGGGGCCCGAGCCGCGATCGCCCCACGACTTCACCCAGAATCCGTCCTTGTCGATCTTCGCGACGCGTGAATTGATATAGCCGTCGCTGATATAGGCGTTGTCCTTCGAATTGAAGGCGACATCGGTCGGCTGGCGGAATTGATTATCGACCGCCGGCAGCGGCGGGTTCGGATGCTTGAGCGGACCGGTGTCCTCGTCCGATGCTTCCATCTTGCGGCCGAAGACCATGTCGACGAGCCCGTTCGGGCGGAACTTCACGATCATGTTCGAGCCTTTATCGACGGCCCAGATATTGTCGTGGCGATCGGCCTTGATGCCATGCGCGAAGGACCAGGCATAAAGATTCTTGCCGATCTCGCGGATGAATTTGCCGTCGGGGCCGAACTCGAGGAGCTGCGCCGCGGTCTCGGCAAAGGCCGGTCCAACGGCCGATCCGCCACGCGAGAAGACGAAGATGTGGCCTTTGGAATTGACCGTCACCGCCGATCCTTCGCCGAGATACATATTCACCGGCAGCTTCAGGAAATCAGGAACGGAATTGAAAGCGATCTCGGGTGGATGCTGCATCGTCGGCGGTTGAGCCGGCGCGGTGGTTTGTGGCGCCGCTTGCGGCGCTGGTGGTGCACTTGGTGCTGCCGGCGGCAAGGGCGCAGCTTGCTGCGCGAAAGCCGGCGTGGCGAGCGAAAGTAGACAAAGAGCAAGCCAATGCTTCAATCGATCCTCCCTAAAATTTCGTCGGCGTCATCGCCGTGAGTTCAGCGATGCCATTGTGACGGCGGATCGATTGCGCGCAAGCGCGGCCGAAAACGAAAACGGCGCGGATTGCTCCGCGCCGTTTTATCGATCAAATCCTAGGTTGATTAGGCTTGGGCATGTTGCGGCCTGCGCCGGCGTTGCCCGTGCGGCCGCTGATGCTGTTGCGGCCGGGCGCCGTCGCCCTGCTGCTGCTGGCCGGTGCCCGCACGGCGCATCGGCCGATCGCCCGGCTTGTGACCGGGGTGCGGCTGCGGCGCGGACCGCTGGCGCTGTTGTTGCTGCGCGGCCTGCTGGTCGCGCGGGGCGTGGTTACGATCCTGCCGGTCGCGGGGCTGCTGATCACGGGCCTGTTGATCGCGGGGAGTGTGATTGCGCTCCTGTCGATCCCGCGGCTGCTGATCGCCGCCACGACGATCGCTGTCCCGGTAATCGCGGTCCCGATAATCACGGGCTTGCTGCTCGCGGGGGGCGTGATTGCGCTCCTGGCGAGCGCGCGGCTGTTGATCACGGGTCTGCTGCTCACGCGGGGCATGATCACGCGGGGCCTGATCGCGTCCTTGTTGGTCGCGGGCGACGTGATCGCGCGGGCCACGATCGCGCGAATGGTCGTCGCCGGACGGTGGCCGCGAGCGTTGATGTTGCGGCTTGGCACCGCGGTGCCCGCCGTGTCCGCGTCGATCTCCGCGCTCCTGCCGCTCGTCCTCGACCTCACCGTGTGCGGGCTTTGCCGCCGGCCCATGGAAGCTGTGCTCGTGAACCACGGTGAGTGCCTTGCGCGTCAGTCTCTCGATATCACGCAGATAGGATTTTTCCGACTTGTCGCAGAAGCTGAGCGCGATACCGTCGCGGCCGGCACGCGCGGTGCGGCCGATGCGATGCACGTACGTCTCCGGCACGTTCGGGATCTCGAAATTGATCACATGCGTGATGCCGTCGACATCGATACCGCGCGCGGCGATATCGGTCGCGACCAGCACGCGGGTTTTGCCGTCGCGGAAATCGTTGAGCGCGCGCTGGCGTGCGTTCTGCGATTTGTTGCCGTGGATGGCTTGCGTGCCGACGCCGATGCGCTCGATATGTTTCACCACGCGGTCGGCGCCGTGCTTCGTGCGGGTGAAGACCAGCGCACGCTCGACGGTGTGGTCTTTCAGGAGATCGGCGAGCAGCGCGTTCTTGTTGCCGGCATCGACGAAATAGACACGCTGATCGATACGCTCGACTGTCGTCGACGGCGGGGTCACTTCGACGCGCACCGGCTCTTTCAGGATGCTCTGGGCGAGGCGCTCGACGTCGTTCGGCATGGTCGCCGAGAAGAACAGCGTCTGCCGCTCTTTCGGCAATGTCGCGATGATTTTCTTGACGTCGTGGATGAAGCCCATGTCGAGCATGCGATCGGCTTCGTCGAGCACGAGGATCGACAGATCGCGCAGATCGGCATGACGCTGATTCATCAGATCGAGCAAGCGGCCCGGCGTGGCGATCAGGACATCGAGACCGCGCGCGAGGTTGTCGACTTGTGGCGCTTGGCCAACGCCGCCGAAGATCACGGCGCTGCGCAGGCCGAGATGACGGCCGTAGGAACGGAAATTCTCGACGATCTGCACCGCCAATTCGCGTGTCGGTGTCAGGACCAGCGCGCGCACGGCGCCGCGCTTACGCGGCACGGGGTTGGCGCTCAGGCGTTGCAGGATCGGCAGCGCGAAGGCCGCGGTCTTGCCGGTGCCGGTTTGCGCGATGCCGAGCAGGTCACGGCCTTCGAGCAGATAGGGGATGGCCTGCGCCTGGATCGGCGTGGGCTCGGTATAATTCTCAGTGCTAATCGCACGGAGCAACGGCTCGGCAAGGCCGAGTTCATCAAAAGTAACAGTCACTGATAAGCTTTCTTTAAGCGAGCAAACGAATCCGAGGCACGCGGCCGAAGGGCCGTTTGCGGTGAGGGCCTGTCCCGTGCGCGACGGGGTGCCTTATTGTCTATCTGCGGATCAGCTCGAAATGAGTTGCGTCTTATTAAGGAATGTGATGCTCACATTCGACGCGTCTCGCGCAATCGCGAGTGAAGATAGTGCAGGGAACATGGCAGCGGCTGCACCCTAAGTCAAGGAAAGGATGCCGAAAGCGCGGCTTTCAGCCGTTTACTACGGCCGCACCAGCCGCCGCCACACCAACCCTGCTTCGTGGCCTATCACTATATCTTCTCGTTCTGCAGCCCTTCGGGCGGATTCATGCCGGCTTTGGCGTAGAGCCAGTTGCGCGATTCGAGCGCCAACCGCCGCGCGCGTTTCTCCAACGCTTGATCGACGAGCTTGCCGTTGAACTTCACTGCCTTACCGTTAACGAAAACAGCGTCAACGCAGCTCGTATCCGCGGACATCACGATCGATGCCGCCGGATCGTTGACCGGGAAATAATTGAGGCTGCTCATGCGCAGCATGACGACATCGGCGAGCTTGCCGGGCGTCAGGGTGCCGGCCTTGCCGTCGAGTTCGACCGGCGCGGCACCGGCAACCGTCGCCATCTCCAGGATCTTGCGGATGGGAATCTGGTTCGCGCCGTTGAATTGCTGCGGCGGGCCGGGCGGCTGCGCATTCGGGTCTTGCGGATTGGCGGCGGCGTAGCGCGCCGCGCCGAGCGTTGCCTTCATCACCGCGAACATGTCGCCGGGACCGAAGGTTTCGGTGTCGGGGCTGAGGCTCGGCGTGATGCCGTGGCTCAAGAGGCGGATCGTCGCCGGCGTCGGGCCGCGCCACGGCGTGTGCCATTCCTCCCCGCCGGGCGAGACCGAAGTCGTGCAGCCGGCATCTTTCAGCGCGGTGATCTCTTCATCGGTCGCGGTCAAGAGATGTACCCAGGTGATGTCGGGGCCGAGCAGTTTCGCCTTCGACATCTCGACGATGGGTCCGTTGCCGCCGACATGCAGCGTCGTGTGCAGGCCGAGATCGCGTGCCGTCGCGAGGTCCTTCGCCACCTGATCCATCACGGCGAAGCTCGGGCCGCGCCCAGCCATCTGCATCGTGACGAGTCCGCTATTGCTGGCGAAATGCTGCTTGCGGACGCGGCGGATATCGTCGGGCAGATCGCGCGTGCTCTTCTGCAGCCAAAGCACGGGATTTGGCACTTGCGGCCAGCCCATGGCGAAGACCGAGCGTCCCCCGGCATCGTGCAGCGCCTGTACATTGGCATCGGCATGAAGCGGCGAGTTCATGATATGCGACCAATCGAGCATCGTCGTGATGCCGCCATTGAGCGCGGTGAGGCGGCCGAGCAGCACGCCGGCATAAACATCCTCCGGCCGGTAGTTCATGCCGAACTTGCCGAAGATGTCCTGGAGATAGCGCAGCAAGGTCCAATCGGCGGCGAGCTGGCGTATTTGCGATTGCCAGGTATGGCGATGGCTGTCGATGAAGCCGGGGATGACGAGCGCATCGCTCGCATCGACGGTCGCGGCATCGCTCGCTTTGAGATTCTTGCCGACCGCGGCGATCTTGCCATTGTCGATCAGTACGTCGCCGCGCAGATCGCCGAGCGCGGCGTCCATCGTCAGGATATAGCCGCCACGGATGAGGATGCGCGGCCGTGTTGGCGCGGTGGCGGCTTCGGCAGAACGCGGTGCCGCCGCGATGCCGGTGGCAGCAGCGGCGCTGCTCAATGCGGATAAGCGCAGGAAATCGCGTCGATCGACCGTCATGGCATCCCCCCAGCTTTAATGGCGGCTTCGGCCGCTCTGCCGCCGATTATAGCGCGGAAGCCGAGATGGGCGTGAGGCCGAAGAAGAGGGGATCGCCAGCGCCGCCCGTGCGGCGCCAGCCGTCCGGGCTACGCCGCCTTCGCTTCCTTGTCGGGGTCGAGCTGCCGGATGCGCGGCGCGACCTCGTCCATGAACAGCTTCATCGAACGCGTGAGCTTCTCGGGCGTCGCGTAATCGCGGCCGCCATGGAACATCAGCGTGCCGAAGCCGCCGCTCGCCTCGTAGAAATCGAGGATGCGCTTGGTGACGGTGTCGGGGCTGCCGATGAAGAGATTGCCGCTATCGACAAGATAATCATAGGTAAGCTCTTCGAGCTTGCCGCCGGGCGGAACGCGCTCCATCTGGTGATGCGGCGTGTTCTTGACCTCCCAGCGGATCGTCTCTTCGTAGATTTCGCGCATGTCCTTGCGTGCGCTCGCATCGGTCTCGCCGACATAGATGACGCGTGTCGCGTGGAGGTCGGCGCGGCGCTGCGGCCGGCCGGCGGCACGCTGCGCGGCAACGAACGTGTCGCCCAGCATCTTGAGGCGCGGCACGGGAATGAAATCGCCGGTCAGCGGTAGCAGGCCGTATTTGCCTGCCATCTCGGCCGAAGACGGCGAGCGGCTCAGCGCGATGCCGATCGGCGGATGTGGCTTCTGCACCGCATCGGGCTTTGCCACCATGGCCTTGCCGATCCAGAATGGGCCGTCGTGATCGACCGGCTCCTTGCTGTTCCACAGCTTGAGGATCAGCTCGATCGAGGTGTGCATCATCTCGCGCGTCTTGTCGAAATCGAGACCGCGCTGCTCCATCTGCGTCCGATAGAAACCGAAGCCGACGCCGAGCTGATAACGCCCATGCGTGAGCTGATCGCAGGCATTGGCCTCGATCACGATTTGCAGCGGGTGGTAATAGGCGATCGGCCGCACCGCGGAGCCGAGGCGGATCCGGCTGGTCCGGCCCGCCGTCTTGCAGATGATGAGCTCGGCCGGCGATTGATGCTCGCTGATCCAGGCAACGTTGAAGCCAAGCTGATCGCAGGCGACGATTTCGTCGATATCGCGGTCCCAGGCGTCGCTCAAAGACCGGTGCGGCCGCCGCGCATTCGAAAAGATGCCAAATTCCATGGACGACGCTTCCTCACATATAATATTCAGTGATACGGAATTTAATTGGGCCGCGCGCAGTGGGCAAGCTTAGGACAGGGTGAGTGGCTTGCCGGTAAGGTCCTCGGCGCGCTCGATTTTCACCAGCACGGCAAAGCCTTTCTTCTCGGGGTCGCGGTCCTTCTCCGGCTGGATCAAACGTTCCCAAATCTTGTCGTAGGTCGGGCCGGATTTATGGACCGTGGCCGTGCCGTAGAAGCGCGCCACGCCGCCATTCGGCAGCGCACCGCTTTCGCGGAGTTTCGGGCTGCGGAGGAAGAAGGTCAGCTTGGTGCCGTCGCTGATCGCGGCATTGGTCGAGCCGCGGCCGCGCTCCCAGAGCGAGATATGCTCGTCGTCATAGACCTGCGCGCTGCCGCGCGGTGTGACCTGCGCATAGCCGTTCGGCAGGACCGAGGCGACCAGGATCACATTCGCCGGAAAGGCGGTGTCGATATGCTCGTGCAGGCTCGCCGGAATCTTCGCCATCTCGCTTCCCCCGTATTCTGTTCTCTGTGCCCGAGGATGCCGAAAACGCTCTTGCCGGGCAAGCCGGGGCGCATGAAGATGCGGGCAAGACTCAAGATTTAAAGGGAGCGAACATGGCCGAGCCGCATCGCATCGACGTTCATCATCACATCCTGCCGAAGCGCTGGCTCGACGAAGAGGCCGAACGCATGGCCGGCCGTGCGATGGATTTCAACATCGTCGCGCAATGGACGCCGGCGATGTCGCTGGAAGCGATGGATCGCAACGGCATCGCCACCACCATCACCTCGATCTCGACGGTGATCGTGCGGCCGAACGAGCCCGACCGCGCGCATGGCCTGGCGCGCGATTGCAACGAGTTCGCGGCGCGGCTGAAGCAGGATCATCCGAAGCGCTTCGGCATGTTCGCGCTGCTGCCGCTACCGCATGTCGATCTGTGTCTGAAAGAAATCGAATACGCCGCCGATGTGCTGAAATGCGACGGCTTCAAGATGCAGACAAGCTATGAAACGCAATGGCCGGGCGATCCGGCTTTCGCGCCGGTCTTCGACGAGCTCAACCGGCGCAAGGCGACGGTCTTCTTCCATCCGACCGTGCCTGGCTGCTGCACCAATCTGCTGCCCGATCTCAATCCGCCGCTGATCGAATATCCGTTCGATACGACGCGTGCGATCATGAGCCTCGTCTTCGGCGGCACGGTGCAGCGTTGCCCCGATGTGAAGCTGATCTTCGCGCATGGCGGCGGCACGATCCCGATGCTGGCGCATCGCGTCTCCAATCTCGTAAAGCAGCGCAAGGATCTCGCCGCGCGCATGCCCGACGGCGCGATCGCCGAATTCCGTAAGCTCTATTTCGATATTGTCTCGGCGACTAACCCGCCGGGCATGGCGGCACTGATGAAGCTGACGACCGCAGCTCAACTCCTCTTCGGCACCGACGTGCCCTATGTGAAGGCTGAGACGACGGTGACCGATTTAGCGACGCTTGGCTTGAGCGCGGCCGATATCCGGCTGATCGAAAGCGAGAACGCCAAGCGCATCATGCCAAGCTTGCGGTAGCCCCGCTCTCTAGCGGAACCACGCCGCACTCCACCGTGTTATCGGGCCGGATTCCACATTTTGCCTGAGAGGTGCGTCATGGGTCGACGGGGCTTGGTCGCTATTGCCGCCGGTGTTCTGCTGACCGGCGTGTCCTTCACCGCGTTTGCGCAATCGCAAATCCAGGTGCAGCAGCAGCCTATGCAGACGCTGGTGCCGCCCCCGCCGCCGACAGCACCGCCGCCAGCGCCGCCGCAAACCCAGGCTTTGGCGCCGGCGAATGAAGGCTTCGTCGCCCGGGCTAATGTCAAAGTCGTCAATAACAGCCCCGTGCCGCAAACCATCGCTGGCACCGGCGTCGTGCCATTCCAACTCATGCCGAAACAAGAGGCGCAGCTCGATATGCGGGTCACACCGCCGCCGGCGCCGACGGCTCCCGGCAGCACCGTGCCGGTGCGGTTCGAATATTCGATCGGGCAGGGCGCCGGGCCGCAATGCCGTGGCACGATCGATATGAGCCTTAACACGCGCGGTGCTTCCGACGGTCAGTACACGGTGACGAATTGCGTCGCGCATTCGCTCGGCACCAATGGCGGCGATTGCAATATCGCGGTCAATGCCGAGACGGCGATGTGCCAGGGCGGCTTGGCTTTCTCGGCGCGATAAGATCGACGTCTCGGCAAGTTCACGGCGGCTGCCGGCTTTCGCCGGCGGCCGCTGCTCGTCTATGGTGCTTGTCTGTATCATGGCGGACGCAGCAGCATCCGGGGATAGGACATGCGCTTTCTGAAGCGCTGGCTATCGCACAGCGTGCGCCTCGCTTTGGCCTTGGTGCTGGCGATCATCGCGATGCAAGCGCCGGCTTTCACCCATGATTACGCGACCGCGCTGCTGCAGGTCAGCGCCGATGCGCGGCGCGATGTCGATCAGCGCGAAGCGGCCGCGCGGCAATATTATTCGCTGCCGGCCGGCGATGATGCCTCGCTGATCCAGGCGCTGCAGGCGTATGAGCCGGCGAATGCCGAAGCGCTCGCGCGCTCGATCGATCGCGTTGCCACCCTGCAAGCGGCGCGCGACCATATCGAGGGCAGCGCTGCGATCTTCCAGCCGATGGTCGCGCTCGCCGACGCGGCGCACGACCCGGACGGCTACAAAGCCGCGATCTGGCGGACCGCGCTGCAAACCTACATCATTCATCTCGATTTCACGGTGACGGCGATCCTCTATGGCGCGGTCGGGTTGTTGCTGGGCTCGCTGCTCGGCCATCTTTTGTGCCTGCCTTTCGATCTCGAGCGACGACGCGTCGATCCCTATATTTCGCGGGTATGACTCGCCCGCGTGCCGCCGATCAAATCGAGCTGTTTGCCGCCGAGCCTCGGCTTCCGGCGGGCTTTGCCTATCGCGATGAGGTCATCACCGCGGCGGAAGAGCGCGCGCTGGTCGAGCAGATAGTGGAACTACCGTTCAAGCCTTTCGAATTTCACGGCCACCTCGGCAATCGGCGCGTCGTCTCCTTCGGCTGGCGCTACGATTACGGTGCCCGCACTGTGCAGCCGGCCACACCCATCCCGTCCTTTCTGCTGCCGTTGCGCGAGCGTGCCGCGGGTTTTGCCGGCGTTGCATCGGAAAGCCTCGAGCATATTCTCGTCACCGAATATTCGCCGGGCGCCGGTATCGGCTGGCATCGCGACAAGGCCGAATTCGCCGATGTCATTGCGATCTCGCTGCTCGCGCCCTGCACATTGCGGTTTCGTCGAGAAAAGGGAGCGGGCTGGGAGCGCGCGTCGCAGCGCATCGTCCCGCGCTCGGCCTATCTTCTGCGGGGGACGGCGCGCGGCGAATGGGAGCACAGCATCCCGCAACTCGACCGGTTGCGCTATTCCGTGACCTTCCGCAACCTCGTTGCGTCGCGGGAACCCGCACGTCGTTAGCACGTTAAGGCGGCGGAGCGGCGGCTATGGTGCCGGAAGAGAATTCCGGACGGTTCCTGAAGCCTCTGAAACACCGTCGCAACAAAGCCCGGGCAGCGATGCCCCAACGAGGGACGAGCCCGCATGGCGCGCCTAGCACTATTAGCGCTTTTGATGACCGCCTTCGTCGTATCAGCCTCGGCGCCGGCGTCCGCCATGGTGCCGTGTCCCGATGGCTCTTATGTCGCTGGCTCGTCCTGCAAGCAGGCGCCAGACGGCTCCTATATCTCAGGTGATCGCGAAGCACGGATGGCGCCGAATGGACAATACACCAGCGGGCCGCCGGTGCTGACACCCAAAGGCAATTATGTCAGCGGTACCGGCCGCATGACGATGTGCTCTGACGGCACCTATGTCATGGGCGTGTGCAAGCTTGCGCCCAACGGAAAATATATCGGCGAATGAATTGCCGCGCGCGATGCAATCGCGCGCCTGCTGCTGCTCGCTGGCCGCGCGGTCGCTCAGTTCAGTCCGAGCATCTGCTGATACGCCATCCCGTAAAAGACCGCGAGCGAGAGCTGATAAAGGCAGATCAATGCGATCACGGCGAGACTCGCATAGTCGATCAGCAGCGGCCGCGACAGCGCATCGAGCGACCGGTCGAACTCTGCATCGGAGACCGGCGTCGGCGGGATACCTTGCGCCATCGTCTGGCGCGCGCTCTTGATTTCATTCTCCAAGAGGAACGCCACGCGGCGCTGGGCGCAAACGCCGACCAGCGTCGTCGCTCGCAGACTGGCGAAGACGAGTCCGATCAATGCGACAGTGATGGTTTCGGTGCGGTCTTGCAGGCTGGCGAAAACGAACAGCGCGACCCCGATGTAACAGGCACAAACGGCGACACGCCCGGCTATGGGCCAAAGCCCGCTGATCCACTCGGCGCTCCGCGGCACGGCTGCGGTTCTGAGAGAGTTGGCGGCGTGGGCGATGCCTGTCATGGTGTTATCCTCTCATGCAATGTGATCGTCGCACGCGATTGCGTCGGAAGTCGGACAGATTTGCTGATTCATGGAGGCAAAACGCCAGCTTTGGGTCTTGTCCCATCGTCGAGCCAACGTCTTTCGCGCGCCCATTCGTCGGTCATGATAGAATTTTGAGCAGCATCGTCGGTCGGGGTAAAGCCCATGAAGCCTCCTAAAATTTATCGATTTTCCTCCATTCGCGGGTCGCAGGATGCCGCCCACTTGCGATAGGTTCGGGCTCCCGGTCCGGTTTGATCTTCTGGAGTAGCACTCGATATGCGGTTTTTGGCCAAAACGTTCATTCTCCCCACTGTCATGGTGGCGACACTCGCGCTCGCGGGCTGCGCGCCGGTCGAGGAGAAATCGGCCTGTACCGTCGGCGACGGTGACCACGCCGCTTCGGTCAGTCTGACCGCCACCGATTGCAAGCAAGTGCAGACGGCGTTCGACGCACAGAAGGCGCAACAAGCCGCGGCCGCTCAGGCGGCGGAAGCGGCGCGCCAACGCACGGTCGAGAAATATCGCAACGATGTCGCGGCGCGGATGCGCGACGACGAGCGCAAGGGCTTCAAGGCGACGAGCATCGAGAACTTCAAACTCTATGGGCAGGATCTGGCGCATCACGACGCCAAGGTTTCGGTGCAAGGCGTTTATGTGAAAACCACCCGCGGCGAGTTCTTGATGCCTTCGTCCCTCGCCACCTCGCAGGTTGATGTGAAACGCACCCCTGACGAAGGTGTAAATTTACTGTCAAAAAGCGCTAGCCGCGCGGCCAAGGCCGCCTTCGCGCAATGTCAGAAGGATGCGGTCAAATCGAAGCTCGGCTGCCCGATGACCATTCTCGGCGAGGCCGTGCTCTGCGATCGCACCACGATCTTCGGCATGGCGCAGGCGCCGTGCATTGCCGTCGACGACAGCTGGTATATCGCGCCGCCCGGCTGAACGGCGTGCCCCAGAAATGACACAATTTCCGTCGAAAACCGGACGTAAAAATTGTGCCGTCTAAGGTAGGGGGCTCCGGAGTGGGTTCAGAGTATCTCGATCTCCCAACGTGCTCGTTGACGTTGGACAATACGATTCCTGGCGTTGTGGTGCAGTGGAAGGGGTACGCGACCAGCACCGAGTTGCGTGCCGTTCACGAACGACTGCTCGAGCTCATCAAGAAGCATCGCGTCAGCAAGGTCCTCGGCGATGACACGTCGCTCGTCTCGATCGCGGCGGAAGACCGGCTCTGGATATTGGAAAATTGGATGCCGCGCGCCATCAGCGCCGGATTGCGCGTTGCGGCGGCCAAAAAAAGCGAGAACTACTTTGCGCGCGTTGCCCTCGCGGAGATCGAGAATGCGATGGGCAGGCGCATGCAAATCAAGCTGTTCGATGCGCTCGCGGATGCGCGAGCCTGGCTTCAAGCCGCGCCTGCCGATCGTTTGATATAGCGCGCCGCGTTTCACGCGCGATCGCGCGGAACTGCGGACGCTTCTGTCGGATTTTCCTCTCAACAGGTGAGAGGCTCTCCGATGAAAAGCGGCATCATTGCGTCGCTAGGCGGCTCCTCAAATCCGAGTGCACTGAGCAAGGGCATGGTCGGCTATATGCTGGCGCATGAGCAATTCGCCGTGCCGGAGCTTGTCTATATCGGTGCGACGGCCGCCAAAGCCGGGTTCGATTTCCTCGCCGCAAGCGATCATTTCCAGCCGTGGCAAGCGAATGAGGGGCATTCGGGCTCGGCCTGGGTAACGATGGCTGCGCTTGGCGCGCGGACGCGTAAAACGACGATGGGGACCTTCGTCACCTGCCCAACGCTGCGCTACAGCCCGGCCATCGTCGCGGAGGTCTTCACGTCGTTGAGCCTGCTTTATCCCGGCCGCGTCTTTCTTGGCCTCGGCTCCGGCGAGGCCCTCAATGAAGAAGCGGCGACGGGGCAGTGGCCCCGGTGGGAGGAGCGGTGGGAGCGCTTGGCGGAAGCCGCGGGCATTATCCGCAAGCTCTGGACCGGCGAGCACGTCGCGCATTGCGGCAAATACTATGCTGTCGAGGGACGGCTTTACGATGTGCCGGCGGCGCCCATCCCGATCATTACCGCCGCCAACGGCAAAAAATCGATGCGGCTGGCCGGCGCCCATGGCGACGGTCTTATTACCGATCCCAAGACCTGGCGCGAACATCGCGGCGAATGGGAAAGCGCGGCGCGCGCCGCCGGCAAAGATCCCAATGCGATGCCGGTGATTGCCGAGACCTTTGTTGTCGTCGGCGACGAGAATGACGCGCGGGAAGGGGCCGAACTGTGGCGCTTCATTCCGAAAGCGTTCGAAACCTATTTCGGCATTGCCGACCCCACCGAAATTCAACGTCGCGCCGAGGCCGAAGTACCGTTGGACAAGGTGCTCGCGGATTGGTGCGTCAGCGCGAACCCGAATGTCCATATCGACGCGATGCTGCGTCTATTCGATAGCGGCGTGAAGCTCGTCAACATCCACGCCAGCCAAACCGATCAGCACCGCGTCATCGAATTCTACGCCGAGAAAGTGCTGCCGGCGGTTCGCGAACACCAAGATGCAATAACGATCCGGCGTTGACGTACAGAAGTTCGATGCGGAGAAAAGCATCGGCACGCGTTTATGAAAAGTGTGTTTGTGCTCTCGGAACCGGTCCACAGCCATAGCCTGGATAATATCCCCACTTCACGCCGTTTTGCGTCTCGGTCTGACACGTCAAATTTGCACCGCCGCTCTCGCTGCAAGCCGCTATGAGCCATGCGATCAAAGACAAAAAAACAAGTGTCCGTTTCATGGGTACTCTCCAGACGAAAGAGCCCGAAATTCAATAAGCCCGCCGCCATGCTGGGCATCGCGCGACGGGCCGATGAATATTCGAGGGTGTTCCGCGAAACGTGTCGCAAGACTTCAAACGCAGAAGCCGTATTCGCTTACGTGTCGAGTTCCGCCAGCCAGCGCAAAGCGCGAATGCCCGGCAGGAAGCAATATTCGCCCCCTCTTGTGACGACGAACCGGGGCAAGCTACGCAAACGCATCGGAAGAGGTCGTCTCGGTATGTCGAAATCGCTTACACCGTCGCTCGCGCCAGCAACGGGATCCTTCCCCGCGCGGCCATCAAAAAAAGCACTGTCGTTCATCCATTCCGACTGGACGAACTCGAATTGTCGTCCCAGATGGGCTCCGATGAACGCAAACATCAAACCCCGGTCTATTCCGTCGTCCTTCAGAGCATCATCCGCGAGCGGGGGCCCGTAAGAGGTTCCGCGACGGATCATACGGTGGATGCGAACGACGCCGGCAACATTGGCGTCGCGGGGGTTCATCCGGCGGATGTGCGATCCTGCCGGAGTCTTGTAGCCGATCGCATCATCTTCCTTGAAGAGAAAGGCGTTGTTGCGCCGGGGGTCGCCTCCAAGACCGGGGTCGTCATGCAGCGGGCACAAAGCGAGCGGCGCCCCACTGCGCCAACGCCCCATCATCTTCGCCGCCAACACTTCTTGCATTTGTGGATCGTCGGCATTTTCTTTCAGGTACTGACGGAACGCGGCCACGCGCTGGTGCAGCTTGCGAAAGGTGGCGTAACTCCCATTGCGTCCCAATATTTCCGGCTGGGGTATCGCAGGCGCGTCGCTCATCTCGTCTGGATAGCCGAGAACGAATTCCCCTGGTTTCAAGGGACGCTCGTTGGGGTTGGTGCCGGAGATCCCGCTTCCTTCGATGGCGGGATGACTGATCCCGTCCCGATATCCGAAAGCTTCCTTCTCGTTTGGTAGAGCGTGGCAATCCTGGCGCCAGATAGCGGAGATGCCCGGCATTTCTCGATAGGCTGTGCGCGCACGCTCAAGCGCCATTTCAAGATGTTCTTTGTCCGGCGATAGCGCAGTGATCACGACGTGTACGTCGGGCGATCCTAACGGCTTCTCCCAATTCGCGGGATGGCTGTCGCCTTTGTCTCCCAGCAGATGTGCTCGTGCGAGCATTCCCTGTTGGAATTCAGGAGAGAAGCTATCAAGCGAGGTTTGCGGCACACGCAACGCCTTCAGTCCCTGAAAAGTGAGGGCGACGCTGACCCAGGCATCGCGCGGCGAGGCCGTCGATTGTGCGGCCGACGACACCACGGTGCTCAGCCGCCGGATCAACTGCCTTCCGGCCGCGCAATCGTCGATCCGAAACAAGATATAAGTCGCCGCATAGGGCGCCGGCCGCGGACGCAGTACGCCGCTCTGAATGTCGTCTAGTTCCAGCGTGGATACGGTCAAAGCATCCTCCGGATCATTTGATCGCGAGATTCCTCCAGAACTGCACCAGGCTTTCGTCGCCGCCGAACAGCGTGGTGAAGATAGTGGAGTCGGCCATCAGTATGTCGCCGCTGCGGTTGCCCGTCGGCGGCATCCAAAGGAACATATTGAATTCGCGGTTTCCTGCTTCGATGAAGGGATGCGGCTTGGACGTATCGATGGGTTGTCGCGCCAAGACATGGACCGCCGTCGGGTCGTCTGCGATAACCGCATAGTGCGGCAAGTGCATATGGAAGTTGAATGTGCCGACCCCGCTAAGCCATCCCCGTCTATCCAGGTCCTGCGCAATCGACAGCGGGGCTAATCGATTGGTCCCCTGGATTGTTGCCGGCCGAAGCCCGTACTGATTTTCGACAGGCACCTGGAGTCCCTTCATCAAAGATCGGGTGTATTGGCCAAAGCGCTGCTGCCGTGGCACCAAAGGATCGCCATGATGGGCGTATTCGATGGCGCGTGTCTTCACATCGGCAGAAGCTCCAACATCGTGGTGCGGTCCCAGGATCAGACAGGTGCCTTCGCGTTGGAGAAACCGCTGGACCGCTTCTATTTCCTCCGAAGTGGCTTCCTGACCCGTAATCATGTGGTCCAGCCCGAAGACCATCAGAGTGTCCGTGTCGCCAAGAACGCGTTCATCCAGCGGCAGCTTCTGGCCTGCTTGGTCAATTCGCTGGAAGACGGGTACCGGATAGCCGGTGACTTCGGCGATAAGCGTCTGGAATCGCACCAGCGAGAGGTGGAAAAGCTCAAGCGTTCCGGCGATGCCTTGTAGAAACATCTTTTCCGAGAACTCGATCAACTCAAAATTGGGCCAGCCCACGCGGCGGACTTCGGTCATGGTCGAAAAGCGATTGTCCAACTGGGTCACGTCTCTGTTGGACTCCCAGGGGTAGCTCCATGACCAATAGATGCTAAAACGCCGCCGGCCCGGTATGCGGGGTCGCGGCGCATGGGTTTGATTGTAGGCTCGAGCCTGGCCAATTGCCTGGGTCATTTGCCACCTCTCTGTGGCTGTTCGCAGACGCTGCTCATGGCTTAAGCGTCCGCATCGATGTGCGGTACCGCGGTCAGTTTTTCACTGATCGCAAATTGACCTCGCTTGGTGCCGCGGTCATCACGCGGCGTAGCCCGTCGAAGGCGGCGTATTTATAGGCGTAGGCGTAAGTCGGCGTGTTCATCGACATATTCATGATCGTGTTCATCGTTGCCGCGCAGCGTATCGTCATCTGGCCGATCCCCACGATCTCCGATGCGATGTCTCCGATACAATGAACACCGATCAACTGCCGGTTTGCTTTCAGAAAAATCAGTTTCAGCAATCCGCCCCGGCCGGCAATGGCGCCGCGCGGCGTGCGTGCGAGGTCGGCGCGACCAACCTCATAGTCGAGGTTTTGGGCGCGGCACTGCTCTTCCGTGAGGCCAGCGCCCGAGATCTCCGGCATGCCGTAGACCGCCGAGACCGGAGTCGGGTCGACCCTGCCCTCGAACGGAATGCTGAAAGCGTTACAAACGGCGGCCCGACCCTGCTCCATCGCGATCGAGGCCAGCGTTGGCCTGAGGACGTCTCCGGCGGCGTAAATGCGCTCTGCAGACGTGCGAAAATTCTTGTCGACGACGATCCGGCCGCGGGCATCGCAGGTGACGCCAACGGCATCGAGCCCTAGGTCTTCCGTATTCGCGACGCGTCCGGCGGCGAATAGGACCGTGTCCGGACAAACCATTTCCCCGGACGACAGCTTGACCTCCAAGGTCTCGCCTTTCGCTACGATGCTTTCTACGGTCGCTCCGAACGAAATCTCTATGCCCCATTCCCTGAACAGCTCTGCCATTCGATCGACGATTTCCCCATCCATCGCCGTCATCAAGCGGCTCGCACGATCGACCAGCGCAACTTTCGCGCCGAGAGCGTGACAAATGGTGGCGAACTCCACGCCGACCGGACCACCGCCCACGATGAGAATGTCTCGCGGAACGCGCCCACGACGCAAGATCGTGTCCGTGTCGCAGACACCGGGGACATCGAATTGAAAGTTCTGGGGTCTCCATGGCCGGGAGCCAGTCGCAATCAAGATTGTTTTCGCGTGTAGCGTGCGCGCTTTGCCATCCTTCCCGGTTACAACGACGCTGTTGCCTTGACCGAGCCGAGCGCTGCCCTCGATGAGCTCGACGTTGCTCTTAGCGATATTTTTCGCCGTCTCCTCTTGCAACAAGTCGCAGACCTGCCAAGTGCGTCTGCGGATCGTATCCAGGACGATCTCTGGCGCTGTCGCCGATCGTATGCCGTAGATGTCGCCCTCGCGCAGTCCGGAAAAATAGAGAGCCGCTTCGCGGAGCGTCTTCGTTGGCGCTCCCCCTGTCGTGGTCACTGTTCCACCCGGCTGTGCCTTTTCGATCACGGCCGAACGGTGGCCAAAGAAAGCCGCCAACTCGGTAGCGCTTTCCCCTGCTGGACCCGCTCCAATAGCGATGAAATCGTAGGTATCTACCATGGAAGGCCTTTCGCCGTCGGTGCTCACTGCATTTGGTCGAGCATTTCCGAGAAGGCTTTCTTTAGCGTCAGCGCCTTCTTGATCTCACCTGCCGGGACGTACGGATATTCTCCGTATTCTAAAAAGCTCGGGCACTGGTGGTCGCGAACAAAGCGGATGAATGCCGGAACGTTGGTCTTCCAGTCGTCCGGAAAACCCTCGAGATTCTCGAAAATCGTGTTCACGCCGTAGGAGGTAAAGAGCGCTACGGCGTCATCGGTGTACTTATCGAAATCGGTGTCGAATATCCCCTGATACATGAAATACGTGTCCTGACCGATATCGAAGAGGACCCAGCGCAGGTAATGCAGCTTCAGCGGGGCGAGCATGTCGGGGTTGTCGCCGACCGCCTTCTCGATTGTGTTCCCGTGGCCACGGATCACATCCTCCGTCCCTGGCTTAATCTTCGCGATAATCGTGAAGCCATAGCACGCTGGTGTTTTCGGAAAGATCGGGCCGTATTTGCCTTGCTCAAGCTCGAAATATCCGGTCTTTGGAATCGCCAATGCTTTTGGTTTGCTCCAGTCGCTGTCGCGCGGTGCCATATGCGTCTCCTATGCTGACATGCGAAGGCGTTGACGGTGAGCCGCGATCCACGCGCGAAACGGGATCGGGATGGTGTGTGGAACATCTGCGTCGGGGTCCATGTGCGGGCGCGATCCCCCGCCTTAAGGGTTCTCGGCTTGTGTCGTCATGACAATCTCCGTTCTCCGCTCAATGCGACATTGAACGTGCGACGATGCTTGTCGATTGCGCCGAAACGCGAATGGCGTGGGAAACTCCTCAACCCGCTGTGCGGGTCGCCGCCGCCTGTACGTCGCCGCAGCGCGTTTGAACGGTGACTTGCCCGTTGCCGCCTGTCAGCTGACCGGTCGCTTTAAAGCCTTGCCACGAAGCATCTAATGTTCCGTTCGAGCTGACGCTTCCCGTCACCGCCGCAGCAGTAGGACCCGAGGACCCCGTTTGAACGTTTCCGGCCCCACCTTGTTGCAAGTTCCCCGACACGACATTGTTGGTAACCAGGAATTGGATTCGATTCGCTTGGCAAGCAAAACCGCCCTCGGCAAGACGACCGGCTTGAGGTATGTCGATCGTCCAAACGCCATCATAGGGGCCCGCCGCCCGCACAGATGCTGTGGTCAGTGCGAATACACCTGTAAAAATTGCCGCTGCGATTACCGCATCAGTAACTGGTTTAAGACGGAACATTTCATGCCTCCAATTTTCATTTTTTCGGCACTACCTCTTTTTCTTTAAACCGAATCCTTGGCGGGCGGCATACACAAAAACGCCGAGATTCGACGGTATTTGAGATGAGATTATAGGTGCCAGGGCGGATGACGAGGGGCCTGTCGATCCCTGCCCGGTGATATCGACCCGTACGGTGATATCGACAAGTCGATCCGCGCAATCACGGCGATGGGAGGTGTTGGCGGACCCTGCGAGATTCGAACTCACGACCTCTGCCTTCGGAGGGCAGCGCTCTATCCAGCTGAGCTAAGGGTCCGTGGCGCTGACGATAGGCGATGGGTGTTGCGCAAGCAAGGCGGGCGAAGGCGCGACGGCGGCCTTGCCGGTCAGGCGCCGATCTCTTTGCGCACGATCCGCGTGCCCTCGACCATCGATTGCAACTTCGCGAAGGCGACATCGCGCGGCAAGTATTTCATGCCGCAATCGGGCGCGATGATCAGCTTCTCGGCCGGCACATAGGGCAGGGCTCGGCGGATGCGCGCTGCCACCGTTGCCGGGGTCTCGACCGCCTCGTTGGCGAGGTCGATGACGCCGAGCACGATCTGCTTGCTCGGCAGCTTTTTCAGCACGGCGCAATCGAGCTCGGATTGCGCGGTCTCGATCGATATCTGTGCTGCGGTCGAATTCTCGAGCTCGGGCAGGAAGGAATAGCCTTCGGGCCGCTGCTTCACGAAAGCGGCATAGCCGAAGCAGAGATGCACCGCGGTCGTGCCTTTGACCCCTTCGAGCGCGCGGTTGAGCGCCGTCACGCCGAATTCGGCCGCCTTGTCGGGACGCGCCTGCATGTATGGCTCGTCGATCTGCACGATATCGGCGCCGGCGGCGAAGAGGTCTTTGATTTCCTCATTCACCGCTGCGGCGTAATCCATCGCGAGCGCGACCTCGTCCTTGTAATAGTCGTCCTGCGTCTGCATCGACATCGTGAACGGGCCGGGCACGGTGATCTTGATTTGCTGTTGTGTGTTGGCGCGCAGGAAGCGCGCGTCGCGCGTCTCGACCGCTTGCCGGCGGCGAATGGGGCCGACGATGCGCGGCACTGGCTGCGTGCGGCCCGGTGTGCGCGTCGGCGCCTGGCCGGGATTGTCGATATCGACGCCGTCGAGCGCGGTCGCGAAACGATTGGAGTAGCTTTCGCGCCGCATCTCGCCATCGGTGACGATGTCGATGCCGGCGCGTTCCTGATCGCGGATCGCCAGCACCGTCGCGTCATCCTGCGCCTGTTCAAGGAACTCTGCCGGCACGCGCCAGAAATCGCGGAAGCGCACGCGCGGCGGCGCGACCGAGCTCAGGCGCTGACGATCGATCAGCCAATCGGGCTGGGGATAGCTCCCCACCAAAGTGGTCGGCAGCAATGTGGTCACAGGGCGTTCCTCCGCGCAAAATGACGCCCGGCTATTCTAGGCCCAGTTACGCCGCTAGACCATGATCCGATAAGACGGAATCGAGCCCGTCTTATCCGTGATCATGGTCTGATTTTTTTGAATTAGAGCACGATCTGCCCTGCGCGATGCCGCTTAATTGGCGCGCGCCTGGACGCCGATATTCGCGTTGAGAGTCGCCGCTTTGGGCAGGAACTTCTCCGCGCCCGCGACATCCGCACCTGAGGGCAGTGGGGAAGCGGGGTGGAATATCCAATCCCCGACGTCGGTGGCGACTTTGGCGCCATCGAGATCGCGCAGCAGCATGTGATAGCCGGCATCGTAATAGGCGATCGTGTCTGCGCCGGAGCGCTGTGGCATGGCATTGACGAATTGCTTGACCGGTTCCATCGGCACCAGCTGGTCATGTGCGCCATAGAGCAGCAGCGTGCGCTGCTTCACTTGCGGCGCCGCTTCCAGCGCTTCGCTCATGATCTGGACGAGGCCGCGGATCGTGTCGACGCGCGTCTCCTTGATGACCAGCGGATCGCGCGAGAATTCGCGCAGCATCGGGATGTTGTCCGACGGCAGGATGTGCAGGCCCGAGCCGCTCAATTGCCATCTCGGCGCGACATGATCGGCGACCCACAAAGCGGTGCGATAGAAGATGTTCATCGTCTGCTCGCCCCAGACCGCGGGCGCGACCAGGATCAGACCATCGATATCGGGGCGTTGCGCGCCGCCCCAGCCGGTTGCGGCGGTAATGGCGATAGCGCCGCCCATGCTTTCGCCCAAGAGATAGAGCGGCACGTTCGGATATTTTTGGCGCAGCAATCGGCTGACGGTCGCGACATCGGAATCGAGCTGGTAGGTGCCGACCCAGCGGCCGCGCAGCGGCGCCGCGCCGAAGCCGCGCTGGTCATAGGCGTAGGTGGCGATGCCGTTCTGTGCCCAGACCTTCGCCGGCATCGCGAAAGCATGCGAATAATCGTTGATGCCGTGCAAAGCGAGAACGACCGCTTTGACGTTGCCATCGGGCAGCCAGCTCTTCAGCGGGAGCTCGGCGCCATCGATGGCGACATAGGCGGTATCGGTGAGATGCGGCGTGACCGTGCCGGTCGCAATCATCGGCAGCGGATCCGAGCTGGCGCAGGCGGTGAGCAGCAAGGCGAGCGCCCCAGCGGCGAGGCGGAGATTGAATATCTTCACGGCGCCTTCTCCGTGCCGCGCGTCAGTTGGAGGAATATATCTTCCAAATCGGTTTCCTGACTTGATATGTCGGTGATCGCAAGACCCTGTCCGACGATCGCCGCCAGAAGGTCGCCAAGGTGCGTGCGACTTGGTGCATACCGCAATGTGAGTTTACCGGGCGTTAACAACGAAAATCCGAGCGCCGACAGTGGCTCGGGCGTGGCTGTAATCGATGGGGCCACGGTAATGATCAGCGATTTGTCGTCGACGCGGCCGAGCAAGTGGCTCGTCGTATCGCAAGCGACGAGCCGGCCGTGATTGATGATCGCGATGCGATCGCAGAGCTCTTCCGCCTCCTCGAGATAATGCGTGGTCAGCAGGATGGTGGTGCCGCGCGCTTGCAGATCGCGCACCATCGCCCAGAGATGTTGGCGCAGCTCGACATCGACGCCGGCCGTCGGCTCGTCGAGCACCAGCACCGGTGGATTATGCACCATCGCTTTCGCCACCATCAGCCGGCGCCGCATGCCGCCCGAGAGCGAGCGCGCCGCGACATCGGCTTTATCGGCGAGAGCGACGGCTTCGAGGATTTCGTTGGTGCGGCGCTCGGCCTTGGGCACGCCGTAGAAGCCGGCCTGCATGTCGAGAAGCTCGCGCGGCGTGAAAAAGAAATCGAGCGCGATCTCCTGCGGTACGATGCCGATCGCGGCGCGCGATTGGCGCGGCTCGGCATCGAGATCGATGTCCCAGATGCGCACGCTGCCCGAGGTTTTGACGACGAGCCCGGCGAGGATGTTGATGAGGGTCGACTTGCCGGCGCCGTTGGGGCCGAGCAGGCCGAAGATCGAGCCGTTGGGGATGTCGAGATCGATGCCGCCGAGGGCGGTCACCCCCGGGCGCTTGCCGCTGCCGCCATAGATTTTGGTGAGGTTCCTGATTTCCACAGCCATCGCCGGCGGCCCAATGGGACGCTCCGCAGCGACGGGAGAAATCGGGGTGGCGGTCATTGATTGTCTATCAGCCCAATGGGTATCATTCGTGAGCCAGCAGGGTCAATGTTCGATGCAGCCTTTTGAGACGATCTATGTCGATGCCAATGTCGCGGCCTGCAATGGCGGCGGCGGACCGTTGGGCCATCCCAAAGTCTATCTGAATTTATCAGCCGAGGGGCGTGTCGAATGTCCCTATTGCTCCCGACTTTTCCTACGTGGCCAATCGCCGCATAAGGGTAATCCCGTAGAGGCGGCGACGCCCCCGGCTTCCTGAGACCTTGAGCAAGCCGCACCACGTCTATCTGATCGACGGCTCGGGCTATATCTTCCGCGCCTATCACGCCCTGCCGCCGCTGACGCGCCCCGATGGCACGCCGGTCGGCGCCGTGCTCGGCTTTAGCAACATCCTCTATAAATTCCTGCAAGACACCGAGGCCGATCATCTCGCCGTCGTCTTTGACAGCGCGCGCACGACGTTCCGCAATCGCATCTACGATCAGTACAAGGCGCATCGTCCCGATCCGCCGGACGATCTCATCCCGCAGTTCAAGCTGGTGCGCGACGCGACCGATGCGTTCAATGTCTGCCGCATCGAGCGCGAGGATTTCGAGGCTGACGACCTGATCGCGACCTATGCGCGCGAGGCCGAAAAATCCGGCCACATCGTCACCATCGTCTCGTCCGACAAAGATCTGATGCAGCTGATCTCTGACCGCATCTCGATGTGGGACCCGATCAAGCAGAAGCCGATTGGCGCGGCCGAGGTGAAGGAAAAATTCGGTGTCGGTCCCGAGAAAGTGGTCGAGGTCCAGGCACTCATCGGCGACAGCGTCGACAATGTGCCGGGCGTGCCGGGCATCGGACCGAAGACGGCGGCGGAGCTGATCGGTCTGTACGGCGATCTCGAATCCGTGCTGCTTCACGCGCCCGAGATCAAGCAGCCGAAGCGGCGTCAGGCGCTGATCGATCATGCCGAGAATGCGCGGATGTCGAAGAAGCTCGTGCAGCTCGATGACCACGTGCCGCTGACGGTCGCGCTCGACGATCTCGCGGTGAAGCCGCTCGATCGCGGCAAGATCACGTATTTCCTGCGCGAGCAGGGCTTCCGCACGCTGCTCAATCGCGTCGAGAGCAAGCTCGGCAATGCCGCGGGCGGTCAGGCTGACGCTGCGCCAGCGCTGGCACCGGCGGAAAAAGCGAAGAGCGCGGAAGCGCCGACAGCGTCCGCGCCGTCTGCCAAGCTCGATCCGTCGGTGCCGGTCGAAAAGCGCTACGAACTGATCCAGGATTCGGCCGTGCTCGATCGCTGGATCGCCGAGGCGCATGCACAGGGCTTCGTCGCCGTGAGCGCCGAGACGACAACCTACGACCACGCGAAGGCCGAGCTGGTCGGCATCGCGCTGGCGCTCGCACCCGGGCGTGCCGCGTACATTCCGATCGGCCATTACATCGCCGAAGGGCCCGATGCGCTGGCGCTCGCCGCGCAGACGAAGGGCATGAAGCAGATCCCGCTGCGCGAAGTGGTGGCGAAGCTCAAGCCGTTGCTCGAGGACCCCGCCGTTCTGAAGATTGGCCACGACATCAAATTCGATGCCGCTGTTTTCGCTGGTCATGACATCGCGATGGCGCCGGTCGATTCGACGCTGCTCATCTCTTTCGTGCTCGATGCGGGAAGGCATGGGCACGATCTCGACGAACTCGTGCCGCTGTATTTCGGCGGGCAGGAGATCATCGCGTACAAGGACGTCGCCGGCACGGGCAAAAGCCATATTGGCTTTGCCGCGGTGATGCTCGAGAAAGCGCTCGATTACGCCGCCGAGAAAGCCGATTACGCGCTGCGTCTTCACCGGCTGCTCAAGCCGCAATTGCGCGAGAAATATCTGCTCGGCTTCTACGAGACGGTGGAGCGGCCGTTGGTGCAGGTCATCGCCGGCATGGAAGCGCTCTGGCATCCGCGTCGATCGCGATGAGCTCAGCCGCTTGAGTCATGATTTCGCCCAGCGCATCGCCGGCCTCGAGGCCGAGATCCACAAGCTCGCCGGCCATCCCTTCAACATCGGCTCGCCCAAGCAATTGGGCGAGGTGCTGTTCGACGAGCTCAGCCTGCCTGGCGGCAAGAAAGGCAAGACCGGCGCTTATGGCACCGATGCCGGCATCCTCGAAGAGCTGGCGCTGACGCATGATCTGCCGGCGCGCGTGCTCGATTGGCGGCAACTGACCAAGCTCAAAAGCACCTATACCGACACGCTGATCGAAGAGATCAATCCCAGGACCGGGCGCGTTCACACGGCTTATTCGATGTCGGGCGCGGCAACCGGGCGGCTTTCCTCGAACGATCCCAATCTTCAGAACATCCCGATCCGCACCGAAGAAGGCCGCAAGATTCGCCGCGCTTTCGTCGCCGAGCCGGGACACAAGCTGATCTCCGCCGATTACAGCCAGATCGAGCTGCGCCTCGCGGCGCATGTCGCCGGTATCGATGCTCTGAAAGAAGCGTTCCGCGCCGGCGCCGATATTCACGCGATGACGGCGAGCGAGGTCTTCGGCGTGCCGATGGCGAAGATGGATGCCGAGACGCGGCGCCGCGCCAAGGCGATCAATTTCGGCATCATCTACGGCATCAGTGCGTTCGGCCTCGGCAATCAGCTCGGCGTGGCGCAAAGCGAAGCCGCCGAGTTCATCAAGAAATATTTCCAGCGCTTCCCCGGCATCCGCGACTATATGGAGCGGATGAAGCAATTTGCGCGCGAGCACGGCTATGTCGAGACGATCTTCGGCCGCCGCGTGCATATTCCGGGCATCAAGGACGCCAATGTCTCGCGGCGCAATTTCTCCGAGCGCGCGGCGATCAACGCGCCGCTGCAAGGCTCCGCCGCCGACATCATCAAGCGCGCGATGAAGCGCATTCCGCCGGCGCTCGCTGCCGCCGGCCTCAAAACGCGCATGCTGCTGCAGGTGCATGACGAACTCGTCTTCGAAGCGCCCGACCGCGAAGTCGATACGGCGAAGAAGCTCGCCAAGGAAGTGATGGAAGGCGCCTGCGCGCCAATCCTCAGCCTATCGGTGCCGCTGGTGGTCGAGACCGGCGCCGCGCCGAATTGGGAAGAAGCGCACTAACATCGCACGGCCTTAGGCGAACCGCTAAGCCAGCAAGACCGCTCAATTTAAATCGTCATGCCCGCGAAAGCGGGCATCCAACGGTGCTATGGATACCCGCTTTCGCGGGGATGACGGTGACAGAGCGGCGTGCCTCCTCGATGTCTCAGCAGTCCAGAAAAGCAGGAAGGCCCGCGATGGCGATCGCGGGCCTTCTCATCGTTCGTAGAACGAAGCGCTACTTGGCGGCGACCTGCCGCGCCTCGATGCGCGATAGCAGGTTCTGCCGCTCTTCCTCCATCTCGGAGGGCAAGCGGCTGCCGAAACGGTCGAACAACTCCTGCTGATCGAGCGCCTCGCGCTTTGCCTCGCCGGGATCGACCGCCATGATCTTGGCGAAGCGATCCTGCGTGAACGGCAGGCCGGTCCAGTTGAGGTCCTGGTATTGCGGCATGAGGCCGAACGGGCTCTCGACCGGCTTCTGCGCGCGGCCCTGGATGCGATCGACGATCCATTGCAGCACGCGCATATTCTCGCCGAAGCCCGGCCAGGCGAACTTGCCGTTCTCGTCCTTGCGGAACCAGTTCACGCGATAGATGCGCGGCAGCTTTTTCACGCGCTTGTCCATCGACAGCCAATGGTTCCAGTAATCGGCCATGTTGTAGCCGCAGAACGGCAGCATCGCGAAAGGATCGCGCCGGATCGCCGCCTGATTATCGGCGGCCGCGGTCGCTTCCGATCCCATCGTCGCGGCGAGATAGACGCCGTGCTTCCAATTGAAGGACTCAAACACCAGCGGGAAGGTCTTCGACAGACGGCCGCCGAAGATGAAGGCCGAGATCGGCACGCCGGCGGGATCTTCCCAGGCCGGGTCGATGCTCGGGCATTGGCCCGCCCAAACGGTGAAGCGCGAATTGGGATGCGCCGCCTTACTGCTGCTAGCGGGCGTCCAATCCTTGCCCTGCCAATCGATGAGATGCTTCGGCGGATCGTCGGTCAGGCCTTCCCACCACACATCGCCGTCATCGGTCAGCGCGACATTGGTGAAGATCACGTCGTGCGTGAGCGAAGCGATCGCGTTGGGATTGGTCTTCATGCCGGTGCCCGGCGCAACGCCAAAGAAACCGGCCTCGGGGTTGATCGCGCGTAGCGTGCCGTCCGGTGCCGGCTTGATCCAGGCGATGTCGTCGCCGATCGTGCGCACCTTCCAGCCATTGAAGCCTTCCGGCGGGACCAGCATCGCGAGATTGGTCTTGCCGCAAGCCGACGGGAACGCCGCCGCGACGTAGGTCTTCTCGCCTTGCGGGCTCTCGATACCGAGAATCAGCATATGCTCGGCCAGCCAGCCCTGCTCGCGGCCGAGGATCGAGGCGATACGCAGCGAGAAACATTTCTTGCCGAGCAGCGCGTTGCCGCCGTAGCCCGAGCCGTAAGAAACGATCGAGTGCTCTTCGGGGAAGTGGACGATGTATTTATGCTTGGGATTGCACGGCCAAGCGACGTCCTTCTGGCCTTCTTGGAGCGGCGCGCCGACCGAATGCAGGGCGGGTACGAATTCGCCATCGCCCAGCAGGTCGAGCACTTTCTGGCCGACGCGCGTCATCATCCGCATGCTGACGACGACGTAAGGCGAATCCGAAATCTGTACGCCGATATGCGAGATCGGCGAGCCGAGCGGTCCCATGCTGAAGGGAATGACGTACATCGTCCGCCCGCGCATGCTGCCCTCGAACAGCTTGTCGAGCGTGGCGTGCATTTCCTTCGGATCGACCCAGTTGTTGGTCGGCCCGGCATCTTCTTTGCGCGTCGAGCAGATGAAGGTGCGGTCTTCGACGCGCGCGACGTCACCGGCATCGGAGCGCGCGAGATAGGAGTTGGGGCGCTTCTCCTGATTGAGCCGGATCAGCGTGCCCTGCGCCACCATCTCATCGTAAAGGCGCTGTGCCTCTTCGGCCGAGCCATCGCACCAATGCACCCGATCGGGCTGGCACTTGGTTGCGATCTCTTCGACCCACTGCAGCAGCTTCTTGTTACGCGTACGCGTGGCTCCGCTCATCCCTGAACTCCCTTCGCTACCACTATCGGCTGACGGCCGATGCCGCCGGCGGGTCCGGTGACAAGGAAGGCAAGCACGGCGAACCTCCGATGATGACGGGCTTAGATTGGCTACACGCCGACCGGTCGCGGCTCGGCGACGATCTGCCCAGGGCATTCAAGTTATCGCTGCTGCGCCGGAGGCGCAATCACCAAGGCCGAAGGAGTGTATCACTAACTATTGCGACATTGCGCCGCGCTTCGCCGATTGTGCAAGCGCAACAAAGCTTTGCCGCACTGCATCCAAACCATTCGCCGGCTCCGGGAAGTCGAGACGCGCTACGACACCGCCGCGTCGCAGATCGGCGCCTTCGCGATCGACGTTGGTTAATTGCCAGCCATTTCCGGTGAGGCCGAGCAGGCGCTCGGCATAGAGGTCGATGGTCGTGGCGTGATCGCTGTTCATATGCTCGAGGATGCTCGGCTCGTGCTCGCGCAGCCAGGAAACATCCGCTTCCGGTCCCCGCAATGTCACAGCATCGACCCAATGGATACGCCCGAAGCCGGCGATGAGATGGGCGCGGGTCATGTGCAGGCGATAAAGGCCGAAATCCTTGAACCCGGCATAAAGCGTTGCCGAAGGATGCCGCGAGACAAAGCGCCGAAGCCGCACGGGATCGCTGTCCGGATGCAATTCGCCCAGGACGGTGACTCGCGCGCCAGTGAGCGGATCGTCGAGACCATGGGTGCCATCAAACAGTAATGAAGCGCGGGGATCCTGTTTCAGGTTCTTGGTGTGCTCGGCGAGGGTCGAAATCAGCAGAAGCGGGCTGGCGTCATAATCAACCGCGGCCAGGACGAGCGAAGCATACGGCCAGGAGCCCTCGGATCCCGCCAAGGCTGTCGCCAACGTGGCCCGATCCGTGGCCCGGATCAGGCGGCGGGCGGTGGCGGCGGGGGTTGGCTCGTTGGTGGTCATAGCGGGATTGTGATGCCTCGCAGGGGCGAGGGAAAGCGCCCAAATCACCGAAATCCTAAATGCCGATGACAAGGTACAGCCCACCTCTTGCCTTAAAGCCGCCACAGTGCGGCGTAAGGTTTGCCTCTGGGGTCGCCTGCGGATAAGGGGAACATTCCATGGCCAACACGATTGCCCTGGTCGACGACGACAGGAACATCCTCACCTCGGTGCAAATGGCGCTTGAGGCGGAGGGTTTCACGGTGCGCAGCTACAATGACGGCGCCGAGGCGCTGAAAGGGCTGACCACACAACCGGCCGACCTGGCGATCCTCGACATCAAAATGCCGCGGATGGACGGCATGGAGTTGCTCGGCCATCTGCGCAAGGACAGCGCGATGCCGGTCATCTTCCTTACCTCGAAGGATGATGAGGTCGATGAAGTGCTCGGTCTGCGCATGGGCGCCGATGACTACATCAAGAAGCCATTTTCGCAGCGCTTGTTGGTCGAGCGTATCCGCGCGTTGCTGCGCCGTGGCGAGCTCGCGCAAGGTACTGGTGTCGAAGCCGAGCCGGCGATCCAGCGCGGCGAGCTGCGCCTCGATCCGGCGCGGCATCAATGCACCTGGAAGGGCGAGAACGTTGATCTTACAGTAACCGAGTTTCTCTTATTGAAGTCTCTGGCGATGCGGCCTGGCCATGTGAAAAGCCGCGATCAGTTGATGGATGGCGCTTATGGCGAGCACATCTATGTGGACGATCGTACAATAGATAGCCATGTCAAACGTCTGCGCAAAAAATTCAAAGTGGTCGATGCGGATTTTGCGCAGATTGAGACGCTTTACGGCGTCGGCTACCGCTACCGCGA
Organism: uncultured Alphaproteobacteria bacterium; assembly: GCA_963740675.1. Taxonomy (GTDB): domain Bacteria; phylum Pseudomonadota; class Alphaproteobacteria; order ATCC43930; family CGMCC-115725; genus CAIKMD01. Next base: position 31,709 of record CAVUFS010000009.1, on the reverse strand, counting down.
CGCCTGACGACGATAGCGCGGCGATGCCGGCCGCGACTGCCGCGCGCAAGCTCGCGCGGGAAATCTGGACCGTTCGCTTGCTCCCGCAATTGCCTCGGCGCAGCCGCTTGTCGCCGCTCACGCTGCGCATCCTCGCGATCAATGTCGTCGCGTTGGCTTTGCTCGGTGGCGGCTTTTTCTATCTCGGTGAATATCAGCAGAATCTCGTTGCGGCGCAGACCGAAGCGTTGAAGACCCAAGGTCAGATCTTCGCGGCGGCCCTCGGCGAGGGCGCTATCGATCCGACCTTGCCGGGCGGTCCCGCGCTGCAGCCCGAGCGCTCGCGCGAGATGATGCGACGTTTGGTCGAGCCCACCCACATGCGCGCGCGGCTGTTCGATGCGACAGGCTCGCTGATCGCCGATAGCCGCATCCTCGGCATTTCCAAGCAATCGATTCAGATCGAGGAAGTACCGGCACCCGATCAAAGCAATTTCTTCGTGCGCGTCGCGCACAGTTTTTATGACAATGTGATCGCGCGGATTCCGTGGAGCCGCGATTATCCGCCCGATGTCGAAACGGCCAAGCCGTCGGCGGCGGATTATCCGGAAGTCGGTCGCGCCTACCTTGGCGAGATTGTCGTCTCGGTGCATGGCGTTCCGGCAAGCGGCGGATTGGTGATGTCCGCCGCCGTGCCGGTGCAGAACTATAAGGAAGTGATCGGCGTGGTGCTGCTCTCCACCGGCAGCGGCGATATCGAGCAGGCGGTGCGCGCGGTGCGCTTCTCGATCGCGGAGTTGTTTCTCGTCGCGCTCGCCGTCACCGTGTTGCTGTCGATCTATCTTGCTGGAACCATCGTGCGGCCGCTGCGTCTTCTCGCGGCGGCAGCGGATCGCATGCGCAGTGACGGCCATGGCGCGGAGCTCGAGATTCCCGATTTCGCGGCGCGCGCGGATGAGATCGGCGATCTTTCGGTGGCGCTGCGCGAGATGACCGAGACGATCCGGCGCCGTATGGATGCGATCGAGCATTTCGCCGCCGATGTTGCGCATGAGCTCAAAAATCCGCTCACCTCGCTGCGCAGCGCGGTGGAGACGGCGCTGCGCGTCGACGACACGGCAAAGCAAAAGCAATTGCTGCGGCTGGTGCTCGAAGACACCAAGCGCCTCGATCGGCTGGTCACCGATATTTCCGATGCCTCGCGGCTCGATGCGGAAATGTCGCGCGCCGAGCGCTCGATCGTGCCGCTGGGCTCGATGCTTGCGGCGCTGATCTCGCTCTATCGCGATGCGGCCGGCGCCGATTCGCCTTTCCTCGCGCTTGATCTTCCTGGCGGCGTCGGCGGGCCCGGCTCGGTGCTCAATGTGCGCGGCAACGAGGATCGGCTGGTACGCGTCTTCCGCAATCTTCTCGACAACGCGATCTCATTCAGCCCACCCGGCGGCACGATCACCGTTCGCGCCCGGCGCACCGGCGATATGATTCGCGTCGCGGTCGAGGATTCCGGCCCCGGCATTCCCGAGGGCAAGCTCAACGCGATCTTCGATCGTTTCTATAGCGAACGGCCGAAGGGCGAGGATTTCGGCACGCATTCGGGTCTCGGTCTCGCGATCTCCAAGCAGATCGTCGAGGCGCATCGCGGTACCATCCGCGCGGAAAACCGTTATGACGCGGAGAATCGACTTCGCGGCGCGCGTTTCATGGTCGATTTGCCAGCCGATTTCGGAGGCGGCGGTCGATCCTAAAAGCGCCCGTGCATAGCAAAATTGCTTCGAAGCGGGGCCTACATATTGTGGCCAGTAGCTCTAAATACTACCAGGTATTGTTAGATTGTAACATTTACGCAAAGTTGCGTCGCCAAATTGATTGACTTTAATTCAAGGCGAGAGCACTAGAGCGCCGCATGATCCGAGTCCACGGCACGGCGATTGCGCTTGGGGGCGACGGCGTTCTGCTCCGAGGCCCATCCGGCGCGGGCAAATCGGATTTTGCGCTGCGCATGATCGACCAAGGTGCTCGCCTCGTGGCGGACGATCAGACCGAACTTCGACGCGATGGCGATGACATCATCATGAGCGCTCCGGCGACGATTGCCGGGCAGATGGAAGTGCGCGGGCTTGGAATCGTTTCCCTGGCCCACGTCGCTTCTGCGCCGCTGCGCCTCGTGGTCGATCTATTGCCTTCGGCCGAAATCGAACGCATGCCGCTACCGCGCGAATGCAGCTTTCTCGGCTGCACGGTGCCGGCGATTGCACTCGCGCCCTTCGAGGCGTCCGCGCCGGCGAAACTCCGGCTCGCGCTGCGCAGCCTCGCGCCTGGCGTGATTTCTCCTGTGACCGCAGCGGTCCCATCATGAGCGGTGCGCCGCATGCGGGCGGCAAGCTGATCATCGTTACCGGCATGTCGGGTGCCGGGCGCTCGACCGCCCTCAAGGCGTTCGAGGATATGGGGTACGAAGCGGTCGATAATCTACCGCTCTCGCTGTTACCCAATCTTGTCGTGCCAACCACGAACCAGCCGCCGCTCGCGCTCGGTGTCGATGTGCGCACGCGCGATTTCGCGGTGCCGTCGCTGGTCGCGGCGCTCGACAGCCTGGTAGAGGATCAAGGCCTCGATCTGCGGATCGTCTTTCTCGATTGCGACGACGATCGTCTGGAGCGGCGTTACACCGAGACGCGCCGGCCGCATCCCTTGGCGGCCGAGCGTCCGGTCGGCGACGGCATTCGCCTGGAGCGCGAGCGCGTGCGGCCGCTGCGCGATCGCGCCGATCTCGTCGTCGATACCTCGCTGCTGACGCCCGGCGATCTGAAGCGCGTGCTGCATGGGCATTTCCACCTCGCGGTCGAGCCCGGCCTCAGCATCTTCGTGACGTCGTTCTCGTTCCGCCAAGGCCTGCCGCGCGACGCCGATCTCGTGCTTGATGTGCGCTTCCTGCGCAATCCGCATTACGTCGCCGGGCTGAAGCCGCTTTCGGGCAAGGATGCCGCGGTCGGCGAATACATCGCCGCCGATTCGGATTTTCCCGCGCTCTTCGATCAGCTCTGCGCCTGGCTCAAGCCGCTGCTGCCGCGCTACGAGCGCGAAGGCAAAAGCTATCTCACCATTGCTATCGGCTGCACCGGCGGCCGTCATCGCTCGGTCTATGTCGCCGAGCGTCTCACCGAATGGCTGCGTCGCGACAGCCGCAATGTATCCGTCGCACATCGCGATCTTGGGGTCAGTGATTCACCAGAAACCGCAACGGCGAAAGCCGCGATCGGGGAAGCTGCAGTAAAGGACGTCGCATGATCGGAATGGTTCTCGTCACCCACGGCAGGCTCGCTGCGGAATTCATCGCCGCGCTGGAGCATGTCGTCGGGCCGCAAACGAATATTGCGGCGGTCTGCATCGGCCCCGAGGACGATATGGAGCGACGACGGCAAGACATTTTGCGCGCGATCGGCGAAGTCGATGCTGGCAGCGGCGTCGTGCTCTTGACCGATATGTTCGGCGGCACGCCGTCCAATCTCGCGATCTCCGTCATGGATAAAGCAAAAGTCGAAGTCATCGCCGGCATCAATCTGCCGATGCTGATCAAGCTCGCGAGCTTGCGCGAAAGCGAAAGCCTCGCCGCGGCGGTGCGCGGCGCCCAGGAAGCCGGGCGCAAATACATCAACGTCGCTTCTCAATTGTTGGCTGACGCGCGGTGAGTGACGACGCGCCCTCATCCACCGAGGGGGCGCCCGACGCTAGCGGAGAGGTCCGGCGCAAAGCCGTCATCTGCAATCGCCGCGGTCTGCATGCACGCGCCGCCGCGAAATTCGTGAAGCTCGCTTTCGAGTTCAATGCCGAAGTCACGGTCGCAAAGGGAGAGAGCGCGGTGTCCGGGCGATCGATCATGGGGCTGATGATGCTCGCCGCCGGACCCGGGACCGAGATCGAGCTCGCGGCCACCGGTCCGGATGCGCAACGCGCGGTCGATGCGTTGACGGCGCTCGTGACATGTGGCTTCGACGAGACGAATTGATGAAGGCGGAGCGACGCCTCGACGGTCTCGGCATCTCTCCCGGCATCGCGATCGGGCCGGTGTTTGTGACCGACGACAACATCGCCGTCCCCGAATATCGCCTCGATAGGGATCAGGTCGAAGCCGAGCTCGCGCGTTTCGCCGCGGCGGTCGCACTCTCGACCAAACAGCTCCGCAAGCTCAAGACCAAGGCCGACACCCTGCCGGGCACGGCGAAGGAAGAAGTCGGCTATCTGCTCGATGCGCATCTCCACATGCTCGGCAATTCGCGCCTCGTGCGGGGCGCCGAGCGGCGGATCGAGAGCGAGCGCATCAATGCCGAGCGCGCCGTGATGGACGAGATCGCGCAGGTCGCGCAGAGCTTCGCCGAGATGGGCGATGCCTATCTCGCGGCGCGCGTCGACGATATCCGCGTTGTCGGCGCGCGGCTGGTGCGCAATCTCACCAAGACGCCTTACGCCGCGATCCAGAGCCTCCCCGAAGGCACGGTCATCATCGCCGAAGAGCTGACACCGGCCGATACCGCGCTCATGGATCCGCGCCGCATCGCCGCTTTCGCCACGGTGCTCGGCGGCGCCGAAAGCCACACCGCGATCATGGCGCGCGCGCTCAATCTTCCGGCCGTGCTGGGCGTCGCCGGATTGTTGGAGCAGGTCGAGAGCGGCGATCAGGTCGTCATCGACGGTAGCGAAGGCACGGTGATTCTCCACCCGACGCCCTCGACCATCCTGCGCTACGAGGCGAAGCGCGACGCGCATCATCGCGCCGAGCGGCAGTTGCATCGCCTGCGCCGGCTCGCCGCGGTGACGCGCGACGGCGCCGAAGTCGTGTTGCAGGCCAATCTCGAATTGCCGCGCGAGCTCGAACAGGCGGTCGATGCCGGCGCCGGTGGCATCGGCCTGTTGCGCACCGAATTCCTCTACATGAATCGCGAAGACCTGCCCGACGAGGACGAGCAATACGAGGCCTATGCCAGCCTCGTCCGCGGCATGGAGGGCAAGCCGGTTACGATCCGCACGCTCGATATCGGCGGCGACAAGATGGCTGCGCCGCTGGCCAAGATGGTGCCGTCCGAATCGCCCAACCCGGCGATGGGGTTGCGCGCGATCCGCTTATCGCTGAAAGAGCGCAAGCTGCTCGATACTCAGCTCGCGGCGATGCTGCGCGCCTCGGCGCTCGGACCGGTGCGCATCCTCCTGCCGATGATTACCACGGTCAGCGAGCTGAAGCAAACTCGCGATGCGCTGGCCCAGGTCGTGCGGCGCTTGAAGCGCCGCGGCGTGCGCCTGCCGAAGCAGATCCCACCGCTCGGCGTGATGATTGAGGTGCCGGGTGCGGCGCTGGCCGCCGATGCGCTCGCCGCCTCGGCGGATTTCTTCGCCATCGGCACCAACGACCTCATCCAGTACACGCTGGCGATCGATCGCGGCGATGAGGCAGTGGCCGCGCTGTACAACCCGCTGCATCCGGCGGTGCTGCGCCTCATTCAATTCTCGGTCGAGGCGGCGCTGCGGGCGAAGAAGCCGGTCTGCCTCTGCGGCGAGATGGCGGGCGATCCGCGCTACACGGCGCTGCTGTTGGGCTTCGGCATCACGGAGCTGTCGATGGCACCGAGCAACATCCCGCGCGTCAAGCAGCGTATCCGGGCGCTCGATCTTGCCGCCGCCTCGCGCCGTACCCGGGCGATCATGGACCAGCTCGATGACGAGCGGATCGCCAGCTTGCTCGACGATTTCAACGCCCTGGCTTAAGCCCGTACGCTTTTTCCTTCGCTATTCTGCGGGCGGCGCGATAATCCAAGGCTCGTGTGGCGGATTTGACGTTCCTCTCCGCTCGCTGCGGGCGCGTTAGGAACGTCAAATCCAAAAAGCCACACGAGAATCGGTAAATTGGCTAGTGTCCTTATCGATTCCGACGTTCGTACGGTGGTTGCTGCGGGGTGGTACGAACGTCGGAATTGGGACTTTAGCTGATCAACCACTGCGAGGGGCGTGGGTGCTCTTATTCCTGGGGCTTGTGCTGGCGATTGCGGCCTTGGCCAGCTTCGTCGTCTACCGCCAGGCGTTGCGCGTTGCCGCGCTCGCCGCGGAGCGCGAGCGCCTGGCTGCCAGCCTCAATGAGCTCGGCACGGCGCTCGGGAGCGGCCCAACCGCGCTCTATCTGTTTGGCCCGACCGGCGATCGCTTCTTTCCCGGCACGTTGAGCGCGCTCGGCACCGCGCCGCGCAGCTTCGCCGATCTGCTCGACCGCTTTCAGCCTGATGATCTCACCGCGCTCGATCGCGCCGTGGCGCGGCTTCGCACCGATGGCACCGGCTTCGCGCTGCGGCTGCGCCTCGCCGAAAATGGTGCGGCAATGGATATCGGCGGCCAGCGACTCGCGGGCAATCGCGGTGATGCCGTCTGGTTCGCCGATGGCGCGCCACGCGATTCGGCGGAGCGCGAGCGGCTGCGGCTTCGCTCCGTGCTCGATGCCCTGCCGATCCCAGTCTGGCGGCGCAATGCCGGCCTGCAGCTCAGCGGCGCCAATCGCGCCTTCGCCGCGGCGATCGGTGTGGCCGTGGATTCGCCAACGCCGGCCGAGCTGCACGAGCTGGCCGATGCCGAGTTCGAGCCGGGCGCTGGCCGAATTGGCCAAGCAATCCGGCCAGGCGAGCGAGCGGCGCCATATCATCGTCAATGGCTCGCGCCGCTGGGTCGAGCTCAGCGAGATCCGCCTCGGCGACTCAGGCGAATCGCTCGGCTTCGCGCGCGACCTGACCGACCTCGAAGCCGCCGAGACCGAGCTCAAGCGCCATGAAGCGGGTCACGCCGCGGTGCTGAACCGGGTGACGGCGGCAATCGCCATCTATGGCGCCGACCGCCGACTCAATTTCTTCAATCTCGCTTTCGCGCAGCTCTGGCGGCTGGAAGAGGATTGGCTCTCGAACCAGCCACTGGTCGAAGAGGTGATGGACCGGTTGCGCGAGCGTCGCCGCCTGCCCGAAGTCGCCGATTTTCGCGCCTTCCGCCGCAACCTCCAGGCGCAATTCACCTCGCTGATCGCGCCACAGGAAGAACTGCTGCATCTGCCTGACGACAAGACGCTGCGCCTCGTCGTCAGCCCGCATCCGCAAGGCGGGCTGATCTTCGCTTACGAGGACGTGACCGATCGCTTTGCGCTCGAGCGCAGCTACAACACCGCGATCGAGGTGCAGCGCGAGACCCTGGATCATCTCTATGAAGGCATCGCCGTTTTCGGCAGCGACGGGCGGCTGAAGCTCTCCAACCCCGCCTATGCGAAGATGTGGGGGCTGACGCCGGAAGATCTCGCCGGCGAGCCGCATGTCAGCCAGCTCGCCGACAAGTTCCGCGGCTTCCTCGATGATGGCGGCGAATGGCCCGAGCGCAAAGCGCGGCTGGTCGCGCGGCTCACCACCGATCGTGCCGCGAGCACGACGCTCAACCGCGAGGACGGCTCGGTGCTGCAAGCCGTGACCTTGCCGCTCCCTGACGGCAACACGCTGCTCTCTTATCTCGACGTCACGGATACGCGGCGTGTCGAGAACGCGTTGCGCGAGCGCACCGAGGCGCTCGAAGCTGCCGGCCGCCTGAAGAGCGAATTCCTCGCCAATGTGTCCTACGAGCTGCGCACGCCGCTGACCTCGATTACCGGCTATGCCGAAATGCTCACCAACAACTATGCCGGCGCGCTCGCGCCGCGGCAGCTCGAATACGCCTCGAACATTCTCGAAAGCGCGCAAGCCTTCACGCGGCTGGTCGACGACATTCTCGATCTCGCGACCATCGAGGCCGGCTACATGGAGCTCGACACCAGTGCCGTCGATATCCAGGCGATGCTGCAAAGCGTGCTGACCTTGCAGCAGGCGCAGGCGCGCAATCTCGGTCTGCGCTTGGAATTCGATTGCCCGCCCGCGATCGGCGCGGTGCCGGGCGACGAGCGCCGCTTGAAGCAGGTAATGTTCAGCCTCGTCTCCAACGCGCTGAAATTCACGCCCGCCGGCGGCAGCGTCACGGTTGCTGCGCGGCGCGAAGGCGAGCGCGTGGCGCTCGTCGTGTCCGATACCGGCATCGGCGTGGCCGCCGAGGATCAGGCGCGCATCTTCGAGAAATTCGAGCGCGGCAACGGGCGCCAATCTGGCGCCGGGCTCGGTCTCGCTCTCGTCAAAAGCTTTATCGAGCTGCATGGCGGCACGGTCGAGCTGCGCTCCATCCCGGGCGAGGGCACGACCGTCACCTGCTGGCTCAATGCCGAGCTGCCCATGCAGAACGAAGGCGCGCGTGGTACGGCGCGGCTGCGCGCGGTTGGCTAGCGAGTATCGCACTAGCAATTATCCAATCGTCATGCCCGCGAAAGCGGGCATCCAGGGGCGTCTCTGGACCCCCGCTTTCGCGGGGGTGACGGGTGTGTGTGATCTTGCGTGAGTGTCTGAAAGCCGGGTCGCTAGAAGCGTCCGGGCACGCCCTTCGTCGTCGAATATTCGAAATGCAGCGCTTCGCCCGGATGGAGCAACGGGCGGATGGCATGCGCGGCGAGCGCCGCTTCGGCGAAGCCGGAAAGGATGAGTTTCAGCTTGCCGAGATAGGTGGCGATATCGCCGATGGCGAAAATCCCGGGGACCGAGCTCATGCAGGTCGCGGGTGCGACGGTGATGTGGTGATGGTCGAGCGCCAGTCCCCAATCGGCGATCGGCCCGAGATTCATCGACAGGCCGAAGAACGGCAGCAGCACATCGGCCTCCAGCCGCTTCGTCTTGCCTTCGAGATCGGCGACGACCACCGCGGCGAGCTGGCCGTCCGCGCCTTCGAGGCCGGAAAGCTGATAGGGGATGACGAGATCGACCTTGCCCGCCTTCGCGAGCGCATCGAGCCGCGCGGCCGATTTGGGCGCAGCCCGGAATTTGGCGCGGCGATGGATCACCATCACCTTTGCGGCAACCTCGGCGAGTGAGATCGCCCAATCCACCGCCGAATTGCCACCGCCGGCGATGACGATGCGCTGATCGCGGAACGCCTCGCGCCTTGTGACCAGGTAGAAGACGCTCTTGCCCTCATACTGATCGATGCCGTCGAGCGGCGGGCGGTTCGGGCCGAAAGCGCCCACGCCGGCGGCGATGATCACGGCTTTGGCGAGGAGGGCGATGCCGCGGCTGGTCTCGATCCGGAAACGCCCGTCCGCTTGGCGCGCGAGTTGCTCGACCTGCTGACCGAGGTGATAGACGGGTGTGAAAGGCGCGGCCTGTTCCTCGAGTTGCGTGATGAGGGTCGCGGCGTCGATCGCGGGATGGCCGGGGATGTCGTAGATCGGCTTTTCCGGATAGAGCGCGCTGCATTGCCCGCCTGGCAGATCGAGCGCGTCGATCACATGGCATTTGAGGCCGAGCATGCCGCATTCGAACACGGCAAAGAGCCCGACCGGCCCCGCGCCGATGATCGCGACATCCGTTTCCTGCATGCTTTCCCTCATTCTCTCCTGCCGCGGCGATTTGCCCGTAAAATGGCGGCATGTCGCGCGTGCTGCAAGGTTGCGGCGCGACAGCCCGACCTCGTAAAAAGAGCGCGTGACCGCCGCAACGGCCCGTGCCATCGACCTGCCTGACGAGAACGCGACCGCCGCTTTGGCGACGGCGCTGGCAGCCTGCGCGCGGCGCGGCGATGTGATCGGCCTGTCGGGGCCGCTCGGCAGCGGCAAGACAACCTTCGCGCGCTATTTCATCGGCGCAAGCTTGGGCGCCAGCCCCCGCGAGCAACAAGAAGTGCCAAGCCCGACCTTCACTTTGGTCGAGACCTATCAGCCCGACTCCGGCGCCGCGATCTGGCATTTCGATCTCTACCGCATCGAAGCGCCCGAAGATGCTTATGAGCTCGGCATCGAAGACGCGTTCGCCGACGGCATCGCGCTCATCGAATGGCCGGAGCGCTTGGGTTCGTTAATGCCACGCGAGCATCTTCAGGTCGCGCTGGCGTCGGGCAAAAACGAGAAAGCGCGGGTCGCAACGTTGTCGCCGTCGCCAAGCTGGGCCGACCGTGTTGCCGGGTTGAAGCATGGCTGAGCGCGACGCGCAGATCGCTTCGTTTCTTTCGGCCTGCGGCTGGGGCGATGCCGAGCGTGCGCCGCTTCCGGGCGATGCGTCGTTCCGGCGCTATTGCCGGCTCGCGCGCGGCGGCACCACAACGATGCTGATGGATGCGCCGCCGCCGCAGGAAGATGTCCGGCCTTATCTTGCCGTCGCCCGCCATCTGAACGCGCTCGATTTCAGCGCGCCGGCGATCCTCGCCGCCGAAGAAGACACGGGGCTGCTGCTGATCGAGGATTTCGGCGACGGCACGTTCACGCGGCTCCTCGCGAAAGGCGAAGACGAGCGCGCGCTCTACGCGATGGCGGTCGATGTGTTGATCGCGCTGCATGGCCGCTTCGATGCGGCACATGCGTCTTGGCTGCCCCCTTATGACGATACGCGGCTCTTGAACGAGGCGGCGCTGCTCGTGGACTGGTATGTACCGGCCATCACGGGCCGGCAAATGTCATCCACGGTGCGCGAGGAATATCTCGATCTCTGGCGTGCGCTTTTCCCGGTGGCGCGCAGCGTGCCGGATTCGCTGGTGCTGCGCGACTATCACGTCGACAATCTCATGCGCATCTCGGGGCGCGACGGGCTCGCGGCCTGCGGCCTACTCGATTTCCAGGACGCGGTGCTGGGGCCGGTGACCTACGACCTCGTCTCGCTGCTCGAGGATTCGCGGCGCGAGATCGCGCCCGATCTCGTGACGGCGATGTATGCGCGCTATTGCGCGGCCTTTCCATTGCTCGATCGCCATGCTCTCAACGCCTCTTATGCCGTGCTGGGCGCGCAGCGGCATTGCAAAGTGATCGGCATCTTCACGCGGCTGTGCCGGCGCGATGGTAAGCCGCGCTATCTCGCGCATATTCCGCGGCTCTGGCGGTTGCTCGACGGCAATTTCCGCCATCCGGTGCTGGCGCCGGTCAAGGCTTGGCTCGATCGATATATCCCGCTAGAGCTGCGGCGCATTCCGGCGGAGACGCCATGATCGACACCGCGATGATCCTGGCCGCCGGTTTCGGCACGCGCATGCGACCGATCACCGAGCATACGCCAAAGCCGCTGATCCCGCTGTGCGGGCGTTCTCTGATCGATCATGGGATCGATCGTCTCGTTGCGGTTGGCGTGAAGCGCATCGTCGTCAACACGCATTACAAAGCGCCGATGATGGCCGAGCACCTGACGCAGCGGCGCGATGTCGAGATCGTGCTGTCGCATGAGGAAACGCTGCTCGACACCGGCGGCGGCGTGAAGAATGCGCTGAAGCATCTCGGCGAAGCCTTCTTCGTCATGAATGCCGATGTGTTCTGGCTGAACGGACGTACGCAGGCGCTGACGCGGCTCGCGCGCGCCTGGGATCCGGCGCGGCTCGACGCGCTGATGCTGGTGCAGCGCACGACCAGCGCCATCGGTTATGACGGGATCGGCGATTTCGCGGTCGACGCGCTCGGCTATGTGCGGCGCCGTGCCGAGCGCGAGGTCGTGCCTTATCTCTTCGCCGGCATCGAGATTCTGAGCCGCCGCTTCTTCGAAGGCTCGCCCGACGGCGTGTTCTCGCTCAATCCACTGTGGAACAAGGCGATTGCCGCCGGCCGGCTCGCCGCCATCATCCATGACGGCGAATGGTTCCATGTCGGCACGCCGCAAGGTCTCGCCGCCAGCGAGGACCGGCTGACCGAGCGCAATCTGTGGCCGGGAAGCATTTAGCCGGAGGCGCGGGATCATGCCGCCGGCGATCTATTCGATACCTGCCGAACAGCCGTTCCTCGACACGCTTGTCGCCGGGCTGATGCGCCGCGCCGGCAAGGCGCCGCTCGCACTTGCCGCCATGACCGTGTTGCTGCCGACCCGCCGCGCCGCGCGCAGTCTGCGTGAGGCGTTTCTGCGCGCGGGCGATGGCGCGGCGATGCTGCTGCCGCGCATGCTGCCGGTCGGCGATCTCGATCCCGAAGAATTGGCGCTGCTGCCGGATGAAGCCGAAGGCACGGGGCAGGGCTTCGATCTGCCGCCCGCGGTGCCGGAGCTGCGCCGCCGCCTGCTGCTGACGCAGCTCGTGCGGGAATACAGCGCACGCACGGGCGGCACAGTTGCGTTGGGACAAGCCGCGCCGCTGGCGCGCGAGCTCGCGCGTTTCCTCGACGAAGCGCATGCCGAAGGCTGCGATCTCCAGAAGCTCGACGAGCTCGTGCCGGATAAGCTCGCCGAGCATTGGCAGAACGTCGTCAAATTCCTCGAGATCCTGCGTTCGGCCTGGCCCGCGATCCTCGACACGCTCGGCTGCGTCGATCCGGGCGAGCGGCGCAATCGGCTCCTTTCTGCCCAAGCGCAGGCCTGGCAGAAACATCCCCCGCGCGGTGCGGTGATCGCGGCCGGCATCACCGGCGGCATTCCGGCGGTCGCGGCGCTGATGCGGGTGGTTGCGAATTTGCCGGACGGCGCGGTGGTGCTGCCTGGCCTCGATATCGAAGCCGACAGCGCGATGTGGGAAGAGGTGTTGCTCGATCCCGCGCATCCGCAGCATGTGATGGCGAAATTCCTCGAGACGCTCGGCATCGAGCGCAGCGCGGTGAAGCCGTGGACTCGCGCCGGCGCGGCGCAACCGCGTGCCAAGCTGTTGCGTGAGGCGCTGGCGCCGGCGGCGCTCACCCATCGCTGGCGTTTCACCACCGGCATCGATGGCCGGGCGCTCAAGGGACTGCGCCGTCTCGATTGCGGCACGCCGCAGGAAGAAGCCGGCGCGATTGCGCTGCTGCTGCGCGAAGCGCTGGAGGTGCCGGGCAAGACCGCGGCGCTGGTGACGCCCGATCGCGATCTCGCGCGCCGCGTCGCGGCGGAGCTGCGCCGCTGGCAAGTGGATATCGATGATTCCGCCGGCGTACCGCTCAATCGCACGCCGCCGGGCGTATTCCTGCGCCTCGTGCTCGAACTCGCCGCAGAGCAATGGGCGCCGCTGCCACTGCTCTCGGTGTTGAAGCATCCGCTTGCCGGCTGCGGCCTGCCGGCGGGCGCAATCCGCGAGCGGGTGCGCGCGCTGGAGAAAGAGGCACTGCGCGGGGCGCGGCCGAAGCCCGGCGCCGAAGGCTTGCGCGAATTGCTGAAGCCGGAGCGGCGCGCGCTGCACGATCTCGTCGCGCGTATCGAGACGGCGACGGCGCCGCTGATGCAGGTGCTGGCGAGCGAGGAGACCGATCTCAAGACCGTTGTCGCGGCGCATATCGCGTGCTGCGAAAGCCTTGCGGCGAGCGATGAAGAGCTGGGCGCGGCGCGTCTCTGGCGCGAGCCGGCGGGCGAGGCCGCGGCGCTGTTTCTCAATGAACTGCTGCAAGAGGCCGAAGGCTTTCCGCGCTTCCGCGGCAGCGAATATCCGGCGCTCTTCGAATCGCTGCTCGCAGGTCCGGTGGTGCGGCCACCCTATGGCCGTCATCCGCGGCTCTTCATCTGGGGCTTGCTCGAAGCGCGTTTGCAACAAGCCGATCTCATCGTCCTGGGCGGCCTCAATGAAGGAAGCTGGCCGGCACAGATCGCCAGCGATCCCTGGCTGTCGCGGCCGATGCGGCAAAACTTCGGCCTGCCGCCGCCCGAGCGCCGCATTGGCGCCGCGGCGCATGACTTCGCGCTGGCGCTCGGCGCGCGCGATGTCGTGATGACGCGCGCGGTGCGTGTCGAAGGCACGCCGACCGTTGCCTCGCGCTGGCTGCTGCGGCTCGACACCGTGCTGCGCGCGGCGGGGGTCGAGAACACGCTCGGCGCCGATATCGCACCGCTCGACTGGCATGAGATGCTCGATGCGCCGGCGGGCGATCCGCTGCCGATGCCGCCACCCGAGCCGCGCCCGCCGGTGGCGGCGCGGCCGCGCAAGCTGTCGATCACCGAGATCGAAACCTGGCGCCGCGATCCGTACGCGATCTATGCCAAGCATGTGCTGCGCCTGCGCGCGCTCGATCCGCTCGATGCCGATCCCGGCGCGGCTGATCGCGGCATCATCATTCATGAGGCGCTCGGCAATTTCCTGCAGGCCTATCCGCAGCAATTGCCGGCCGATGCGTTGCAGAAACTGCTCGTGCTGGGCCAGCAAAGCTTCGCGCCGTTTCTCAATCGCCCCGGTGTCTGGGCCTTTTGGTGGCCGCGCTACCAGCGCATCGCCGAATGGATCGCGGCGATGGAAACCGAGCGGCGGCCGCTGCTGGAAAACATCCTCGCCGAGATCGATGGCCGCATGATTGTCGACGCCGCGGCAGGTCCATTCGAGATCGTCGGCCGCGCCGACCGCATTGAGCGGCGGCGCGACGGCAAGATCGCGATCATCGACTACAAGACCGGCTCGGTTCCGCAAGCGGGCGATCTCAACGAGGGTTTTACGCCGCAACTCGCCCTCGAAGCGGCAATGATCGAGCAGGGCGGAATCGCCGCGCTCGGCAAGGCCCGCGTCGCGGAACTCGCCTATTGGAAGCTCGGTGGCGGCGATCCCGGCGGCACGGTGATGCAGCGTGTCGATGACGAGGCCGCGCTGCGCGAGACGATCGCGCGCACGCTCGCCGGCATGCAGACGTTGATCGCGAGTTTCGACGATCCGGCGACGCCCTATCTCGCCGTGCCTCGCCCCGAAAAGGCGCCGCGCTATTCCGACTACGCCCATCTCGAGCGGCAGAAGGAATGGCTCGCCGGCGAAGAGGAAGAAGAATGAGCGAAATTGACGCTCTCCTCGCCGATCCGGGCCTGGCCCAGCGCCAGGCCTATGAGCGCGAAGCCTCGGTCTGGGTCGAAGCCTCGGCCGGCACCGGCAAGACGACGGTGCTCACGCGGCGTGTGCTGTCGTTGCTGCTGGCGAAGACGGCGCCGTCGCGCATCCTCTGCCTCACCTTCACCAAAGCAGCCGCGGCCGAAATGGCCAACCGTATCAACGAGACCCTGTCGCGTTGGGCGACCAGTCCCGACGGCGCGCTGGCGCAAGAGCTGGTTGAGCTGATCGGGGCGATGCCCGATGGCGACCAGCTCGATTATGCGCGTCAGCTTTTTGCCCGCGTGCTCGATGCGCCGGGCGGCATCACCATCGCGACGATCCATGCGTTCTGCCAATCCCTGCTGCGTCGCTTCCCGCTCGAAGCCGGCGTCGCGCCGCATTTCGAGGTAATGGACGAACGATCGAGCGCCGAAGCGCTCACCGCGTCGCGCGAAACCGTGCTGTCGCGCGCCCGCGAAGATGCCGCCTCGCCCCTGGCCCAGGCTTTGGCCGAGGCCGTGCAGCGCACCTACGAGGAACGTTTCACCGAATTGCTCGGCGCGCTGGCGCAGGAACGCGCACGGCTGTTCGAGGCATTGGCGAACGGCTTCGACGAATTTGAGCGCACGCTGCACCGCCTGCTCGATCTGCGCGAAGGCGAAACGATTGGCGGGATTCTCGCCGAGGCATGCGCGACCGGCGCTTGCAACGAAGAAGCATTGCTCCTCGCTTGCCGGGCGATGATCGCGAGCAAGGCCAAGACCGATCAAGAGCGCGGTGGGATAATCGCCGCGTGGCTTGCGGCCCCGGATATGCGGCATAGCACTTTCGACGAATACCTTAGTGCCTTCTTCAAGGATGGTGGCGCCGGTGAGAGGTATGCGCGTCCTGTTACTGTCGCGCTCGCGCGCGAGCAGCCGGATGTGTTGGCGGCGATCGATGCTGAAGCCGAGCGATTGCAGGAAATCCGTAAGCGCCGTTGCGCCGCCGAGATTTATACCGCGACGGCGGCGATCGCACGGCTCGGCGCGGCGATGCTCGAGGAGTATGAGCGCTACAAGGCCAGCCGCGCGCTGCTCGATTACGACGATCTCGTCTTGAAGACGCGCGATCTCTTGCGTAAGCCGGGCATCGCGCCGTGGGTATTGTTCAAGCTCGACGGCGGGCTCGATCACATTCTCGTCGATGAAGCACAGGACACGAATCCCGAGCAATGGGAGATCGTGCAACTCATCGCCGAAGAATTCTTCGCCGGCGAAGGCACGCGCGAGGACGCGCGCACCATCTTTGCCGTCGGCGACGCGAAGCAATCGATCTACAGCTTCCAGCGCGCCGATCCGGCGAAATTCATCGCCATGCGCGCGCATTTCCAGCGCGCCGCGGCCGAGGCTTGGCGCCACGTGCCGCTGCAAGTGTCGTTCCGCTCGGTCGCTGCGGTGCTGGCGGCGGTCAATTCTGTCTTCGCGAACAACCCCGCGAATGACGGCGTCTCGCTCGACGGACAGACGATCCGCCATATCGCCAAGCGCGATGGCGACGCCGGCCTCGTCGAGCTCTGGCCGCCGATCGTACCCGAGCAACCCGCCGCGGCCGTGCCGTGGGAGCCGCCGCTGAAGCAGCGCGGCGCGAGCGAGCCGCGCGCGCGTCTGGCACAAGCGATCGCGGCGCGCATCAAGGATTGGCTCGCGCGCGGCGAGCGGCTCGAAGCGCATGACCGGCCGATCCGGCCCAGCGATGTGATGGTGCTGGTGCGCCGTCGCGGCCCGTTTGTTGGCGAACTGGTGCGCCATCTGAAAAAGCTCGACGTCCCGGTCGCGGGCGTCGATCGCATGATCCTCACCGAGCAGCTTGCGGTCGAGGATATGATGGCGTTGGCGCAATTCCTGCTGCTGCCCGACGACGATCTGACCTTGGCGAGCGTGCTGAAAGGCCCGCTCTTCGGCTTATCCGAGGAAGAGCTGTTCACCCTCGCCTGGAAGCGGCCGGCCAGTCTCTGGGCATCGCTGCGCGAGCATCGCGAAGAATCACCGAATTTCGCCCGCGCCTTCGACGAGCTGAGCGCGCTACTGGCGCGCGTCGATTTCGTGCCGCCCTACGAGCTCTTTGCCGAAGTGCTGAGCGCACGCGGGGGGCGGAAAGCGATCCTCGGCCGGCTCGGTCCTGAAGCTGCCGATCCGCTCGACGAGCTGCTTGCAGCGGCGCTTGCTTACGAGCGCTCGCATGGCGTCTCGCTGCAAGGCTTTCTCCATTGGCTCGCCGAAGGCGCGGCCGAGATCAAGCGCGATCTCGATCAAGGCGCGCGCGATGAAGTGCGCATCCTCACCGTGCACGGCGCGAAAGGTCTCGAAGCCCCGATCATCTTCCTGCCCGATACGTTGCAGATGCCGACCAAGACGACGCCGATCCTCTGGGAAGGCGAGCGTCGTGCCGGCGATGCGTTGCCGCTCTGGATGGTCGCGCGCGATGCGCCGCCGCGCGTTGCGCAAGCCGCGCTCGAGGCGGCGAAGCGCAAGCGCGATCAGGAATATCGCCGCCTGCTTTATGTCGCGATGACGCGCGCCGCCGATCGGCTCTACATCTGCGGCTGGCAAACCAAACGCTCGCCGCCTCAAGGCAATTGGCACGCGCTGGTCGGCGCGGGCCTGCGCGATGCCGGCGCGGTGCCGTTCAACTTCGCGGAAGAACAATTTCCCGGCCTGACGGCTTGGGATGGCGACGGGTTGCGTTTGCGGCATGAGCAAAAGGGCCAGCCGCAACGCGCCAAGCGCGCAGAGATCAAGCCGGCCACGGAGACGCTGTTGCCGGATTGGTGCTCGCTGCCGCCGGCGCCGGAGCCGACACCGCCGCGGCCGCTCGCGCCGTCACAACCGCAAGGACAAGAGCCGCCGGCGCGGTCGCCGCTCGGCGACGATCGCGGCGCGGCCTTCTTGCGCGGTCGGCTGGTGCATCGCCTGCTGCAAAGCCTGCCCGCGGTCGAGCCGCTGTGGCGTGTGGCGGCGGCACAGCGCTTCCTGGCGCTGCCGGTGCATGGCCTCGCCGCGGCCGATCAGCAAGCGATCCTCGACGAGACGATGGCGGTGCTGAATCACCCGGAATTCGCGGCGATCTTCGGGCCGGGCTCGGTCGCGGAAGTGCCGGTCGTCGGCTTAATTGGCGGTCGCGCGCTCTCCGGCCAAATCGACCGGCTGGTGGTCGAGGGCTCGTCGGTGCTGATCGTCGATTACAAAACCATTCGGCCGGTGCCGCCCGACCTCGCCGCCGTACCGCCAGTTTATTTCGAGCAGCTCGCGGCTTATCGCGCGGCGATCGCGGCGGTGTTTCCGGGCAAAGAGATAAGCTGCGCACTGCTGTGGACGGACGGGCCGCTGCTGATGCCGGTGCCGCCCGAGAGGCTTGTGCGAAACTAAGCGGCCTCGCGCACGGACGACTTTGCGGCAAAGGGTTTGGCGATGGCATCGACGCGCCGCTTGCCCTGCCAGATCTCGATGCCGCGGCTATCGCTCCGCGCCAGTAGTTTCCTCGCGGCGCGCGCCATCGCTGCCGCGTCTCCCGCGCAGGAGATCCACTCGGCATCGACGATGTGATCAAGCGCGTTCAGATAGTAAAAACGGTAAGGGGTCATCGAATGCTTTCTTCAAGGAGGCATCCAATGCAAGAAGCGTATTCCTGATCCCCGCCCTTACTATGGACGAAAACCGGCTTTTCTATGGAAAATCAATAATGAGTTCTTAACTATACGGGCGAGCGCATGGGCAGGCGGCATAGTTGCGGGCGCCGCAATGCTTGCTAAGATTCACGGATCGTCCGCTGCAGGAGAATGTGATGTCGACCACCAAGATCACCGATGCCTCTTTCGATGCCGATGTGCTGCGCGCCTCGGGTCCGGTTCTGGTGGATTTTTGGGCCGAATGGTGCGGCCCCTGCAAGCAGATCGGCCCCTATCTCGAAGAGATCGCGGCGTCGATGAAGGACAAGCTGACCGTCGCCAAGATCAATATCGACGAGAACCCGCAAACTCCCACCAAATATGGGGTCCACGGCATCCCCACCCTCATGCTTTTCAAGAACGGCCAGGTCGCCGCGACCAAGATCGGGGCCCTGCCGAAAAGCAAACTGGTTGAGTGGGTTAGTTCCGTTCTCTAGCGATCAATGTAGGCGCCTAAGCGGTCAACGCTAAGAACGCCTTAAGCATTTTCCGACCAAGATAGCGGCGGGGACCCATTGGTCACCGCGGTCGCTTGCCTGCGCGCGTCTTGATTCGCGCCGACCGCATATCGCATGCGAAGAAAAAGGCGCGACATGAAGAAAATTCTCGTCATCGACGACAACATGGTTGTCCGCAACACCATCGTGCAAATCCTCGAAAGCGAGGGTTACGAGGTGATCAGTGCGGAAGATGGCCGTCGCGGCCTGTTCGTATTCCGCAGCGAGAAGCCTGATCTGGTTGTCACCGACATCATCATGCCGGAGAAAGAAGGCATCGAGACGATCCGCGATATCCGCAGCGAAGTTCCCGACGCCAAGATCATCGCGATCTCGGGCGGCGGCCGTATCGGCAATACCGATTTCCTCAAGATCGCGCGTCAGCTCGGCGCGTCCGACATCGTCGCGAAGCCGCTCGACCCCGATCACTTCCTCGACGTCGTCAAGAACTGCCTCGCTGCCTGAGCGCCACGCAGCGCGCTGATCGATGGCGAATGCTCTTCTCAGGAAACTGCGTCGCAATCTCGCGGATCTGATCGATCCGGAGAGCGACCGCCAGCCGGCCTCCGCGCCGGCGGCGCCGACGCGCGCGGTGTCGGAGGAGATGCTCTATGACCGCATCCGCATTCTTGTCCCGGCGGGGCGCGATCCTTCGGCAAAGACCGGCCAGGTCAATCTTATCAGCATCGCGCGTATTCGCGATCGCCTCGGCAGCCAATGGCCGCATCACGCGGTCAACGCCGACCGCATCGCGCGCAACGCGATCGAGCGCTATCTCATCGGGGGCGACATCTACGCGCGCTGGAAGGACGAAGGCTACATCGTCGTCTTCGCCACGCTCGACGTCCATCAAGCGCAGATCAAATGCAGGCTGATCGGCGACGAAATCACGCAGAAGCTGTTCGGCGAGGATGAGGGTGGCGATCTCACGGATATCCATCACGTCGAAGTGCAGGCCGACGGCTCGGTGACGTTCGCGCCGGTGCCGCGTTTCGAAAAGCTTATCGCGCTCAAGGTTCCCGAAGAGGCCGCCGCCGCGGTGCCTGCTCCGCCGCCGATTGCACCCGTGCCGTCATCTCTCCCGGGCAAGCCCGTGTCCGCAGCCCGCATACCGGCGCCGCGCGTCATCAATCCGCTCGCCGAGCTCAACTATTGCTATCGGCCGAGCTGGGATCCCGGGCGCGGCGTCATTGCCGCGTATCTCTGTGTCCCGATGCTGCCGGAAGCGCCGGGCAGCGATCAGCGCTGGCGTGCCGCTCTCGTCGTGCAGAATGACGTCGACGCACTCGAGAAGCTCGATTTCGCCACGCTCGCTCATGCCATCGACGTCGTCGAAGGCCTCGTGCGCGAAAAGCGGCGGCTGCTTATCACCGTCCCGGTCCGCTTCGAGACGTTGAGCGCGGCGGCGCATCGCCGCCGCTATATCGAAACGTTGCGTTCCCGCCTCAGCCCCGAAGCCGCATCGCTGATGGTGATCGAGTTAGTCAATGTGCCCGATGGCGTGCCGGAGGCGCGGTTGCTCGAGATCAGCGCGCCGTTGCGCGCGCAGGCGCGGGCAGTCGTGGCGCGGCTGCGCCCCGAGACCAATGACTTCATGCAATTCGCCCTGGCGCGCATCGCCGCGGTCGGCTGCGATCTCAGTGCGCAAAGCGGCTCGGAATTGGCACTCATGCAGCTCATGGCGCGCTTCAGCAAAGGTGCGGCCAAGGCAAGCCTCGCGACCTATCTGCGCGGCGTCAACAGTCTCAGCCTCGCTGCCGCCGCGCTCGGTGCCGGCTTCTCGCATGTCGACGGCGATGCGGTAGCGGTGATCGTCGATCAGCCGCGCGGCATCGTCGAGTTCAGCCTGCTCGATCTCTATAAACCCGCTATCAAGGCATGACGCGATGACTTCGCCCGCTGCGCCTGTTGTCGCCAATCTTTCGCCCACACGCGGTCGTCGCTCTGCGTTCTCGCTGCGGCCCGATCAACTGATCCTTGTCATCGGCGCCTTGGTGCTGCTCGCCGCGCCGCTCGTCAGCGGCTATTTCATCTCAACGCTCTATCAGAGCGACGTGACGGCGATCCGTAATCGTCTCGAAATTCCCGCGCAAGCGATGGCGCATTCGACCGGCGCGATCGCGCGCAACGCCAATTCGGCGCTGCGCAGTATCCAGTCGGCACTGCAGAACACGTCCAAGGACAAATTCGCCTCCGAGGCGCTCCGCGAAACCATGGCCTATCGCGACAATATCAGCGTCGCGATCAACCGCATTGCGGTCTTCGACGAGGATGGCACGCCTTTCCTGGCCTCGACGCCGGACGTGCTGGCCACGAACTCGATCGCCAATTACGATTTCTTCCGGCGACAAGCCGATGCGGCGACGGATGAGATGTTGGTCAGCGACCTCGTCCCCGATCCCGTCAACGGCAAGCCGGAAATCATCATGAGCCGGCGCTTGGTCGATGCCAGCGGCAATTTCCGCGGTGTCGCGGCCGTCTTTATCGACGTGGGCTATCTGCAGCAGATCTTCAATTCGCTGCAAATGCCGGCCGGCACCAGCATCACGGCGTTCAACCAGGACGGTCACGTCGTGGTGCGTACGCCGCCCGTCCATCTCGGCGATATCGAAGTCACGAGCGATTTCACCAAGCGACCGATCTTCCGCACCTTCCGCGATGGCCCCTCCAAAGGGAGCTTCGCGCGCTTTATGACGGTGACAGGCGTCGAGCGTTTCGTCGCTGGCGTCGGCGGCAAGGATGCGCCGTTCATCATCGCGGCCGGCTGGGACACGCAGTCCGCGCTCGCGTCGTGGCGAAAGGAATTGCTCGGCATCGGCGGCGTGACGCTCTCCGGGCTGATAGCCGCGCTGGGACTGCTCGCTTACCTGCGCCGCCAGATTCGCCGCAATGATGGTCTGCTGGAGAAGGTCTCGGAAGCCGAGCTGCGCCAGCGCCAGCTCATGACGGTGTTGCCGGACGCCGTCGCGATCATCAACGATGGGCTGCAGATCGAATTTGCCAATACCACGGCCGAGCGCCTCCATGGCTACGCACCGGGTGAGATGAACGGCCTGCCACTCAGCGTGATCATGGCGGATGACGTGAAGGAGGAGGACGGACACGCCGCTCTGCTGGCTGTGAGCTCGGGCGAGGAAGGCGCCATCCGCGTGCTCCGGCGCGAGGCCCAACGCAAGGACGGCAGCCTCGTGTCGGTCGAGATCAGCACCTGCCGCTACCGTGCGGCGGATGGCTGGAAGCTGATCTCCGTCATTCGCGACGTTTCGATTCGCGAATCCAACGACCTTGCTCTACGCCGCAGCCGCGAAAATCTCGCGCGCGCGCAACGCCTCGCGGCGCTGGGCAGTTTCGATCGCGACTTGCATAACGGCGTGCTCGAATGCTCCGACGAATTTCTGCGCATCTGGGGCTTCGATCCCAACGTGATGCATCCGACATTGCCGATGCTCATGGAGCGCGTCCTGCCGCAGGATCGCGAGGCGTTCATCGCTGCTCGCGTCGCGGTGCTGTCGGGCAACAATATGCCGACGGCCGAATTCCGCATCATTCGGCCGGACGGCGAAGAGCGCGTCCTGCATCAGGAATACAACGCCGATTTTGCGCCCGACGGCCGGCCGACGCGGCTTTTCGGCATCGTCCAGGACGTCACCGAGCGCAAAGCCAGCGAAATGGCGCTGCATCGCAGCCGCGAGAATCTCGCCCGCGCCCAGCGTATCGCGGCGATCGGGAGCTTCGATCGCGATCTGATTACCGGCCGCGGCGAATGGTCGGAAGAGTTCCTGAAGATCTGGGGGCTCGCGACCCGGCCGCGGGACGATACGCCCAAATATCTTGCGACCTTCGTCCATGCCGAGGACCGCGAGAAATTCCTCGCCGGCCGCGATACGGCGATCCGCAACGAGGCGACGCCGCCGATCGATTTCCGCATCACGCGGCCCGACGGGGTCGTGCGGGTGCTGCACCGCGAATATGGCGTTCTCCGCGATGACAGCGGCAAGGTCGTCCGGCTGTTCGGCACGGTCCAGGACATCACCGAGAGCAACGCGATCGAGAACGAGTTGCGTCGCAGCCGGGAAGATCTGGCGCGCGCGCAACGCATCGCCGGTATAGGCAGCTTCAGCCGCGACCTCGCAACCGGCCGGACCGCCTGGTCAGAAGAATTCCTGCGCATCTGGGGGTTCGACGCGAAGGTCGAGTATCCGACCGCCGAGGCGCTGGCCGCGAGGGTTCATCCGGCCGACCGCAAAGCGTTTCTGCAAGGCCGGGACGACGCACTGACGAGAAAAACCGCAAGCGCGCTCGATTTCCGCATCACCCGCCCCGATGGCGCGGAGCGTATCCTGCATCGCGAATATGGCGTGCTGTTCGACGAGCACGGCAAGGCCATCCGCATGTTCGGCACGATCCAGGACATCACCGAGCGCAAACGCAACGAGCTCGAGCTGCGTCGCAGCCGCGAGAATCTCGCACATTCGCAGCGCATCGCCGGCATCGGCAGCTTCGAGCGCGATCTCGTCACCGGCAAATGGGAATGGTCGGACGAGCTTTATCATATCCACGGCATCGGACGGAACGATCCGCGCGTCGATGTCTCCTATCTACGCAACCTCGTTCATCCCGAGGATCGCGACAAATTCGATCAGGTGCGCGATCTGGCCGGGCGCGGCATGCCGATCCCGCCAGCCGATTTCCGCATCATCAGGCCCGATGGCGTCGAGCGCATCCTGCATCGCGAATGCGAGTTGGTGTACGATGCCGACGGCAAGGCGATACGTCTCGCGGCGACGCTTCAGGACATCACCGACCGACGAAAAGTCGAGTTGGAAGTCAGCCGCAGCCGCGAGAACATGGCGCGCGCGCAACGTCTCGCCTGCATCGGCAGCTTCGAGCGCGATCTCGTCACGAATACCTGGGAATGGTCCGACGAGATGTATCGCATCCTCGGTGCCGAGGTCGGGGTCCGTCCGCCGCCCGAACAGCTGCTTGGGACGATCCATCCCGACGATCGCGAACGCTTCGTGAAGGCTCGCGCCGACGAGCTCGTCGGTCAGGCCCAGCCGCCCGAGGAATATCGTTTGATTCGTCTCGATGGCGTCGAGCGCATCGTGCGCCGCGAAAGCGCCGTCACCTTCGATGCCGAGAAGCGCCCTCTACGTCTCTTCGGCACGCTACAGGACGTCACCGAGCGCAAGCGCGGGGAAATCGAGCTGTTGCAGAGCCGGGAAAGCATGGCCCGCGCGCAACAGATCGCGAATATGGGCAGCTTCGATCACGATTTGCACACCGGCCGCATCACGTGGTCGGATCAGATGTTCACCATCATCGGCATCGATAAGGACAAGGTCGCGCCTTCGCCCGAGCTTACACTGAGCTTCGTTCATCCGGACGACCGCGACGGGTTCATCGCGACCCGCGCGGGCGCGCTCGATCCGGATTGCAGGCCGTTCGAGTTCCGCATTATCCGTCCCGACGGCAAACAACGCGTACTGCGCCGCGAATTCGACGTGCATTTCGCCGAGGACGGTCGCCCCTTGCGGATTTTCGGCACGATGCAAGACGTCACCGAGCGCCGCGCTGCGGAACTCGAGATCGTGCAAAGCCGCGAAAATCTGATGCGCGCGCAGCGCATCGCGAATATGGGCAGCTTCGACCACGATATGCAGAGCGACCGGATCACCTGGTCGGATCAGATGTATGCCATCCTCGGTATCGATAAAGACAGTGCGCCGCCGACGTGGGAGACGACGCTGAAATATGTCCATCGGGAAGATCGCGACGGCTATCTCGAAGCGAGAAATCGCGCGACCTTGTTGAATTCCGATGTCTTCGAGTTCCGCATCATCCGCCCGGATGGCGCAGAGCGCGTGTTACGCCGCGAAATCGATGCTCATTTCGCCGAGGATGGCCATCCGACACGGATTTTCGGCACGGTGCACGATATTACGCAGCGTGTCGTCGCCGAGGTGCGCGAGCGCGAGTTGGAGCGGCAGTTGCTGCATTCGCAGAAGCTGGAAGCCCTCGGCACGCTCGCCGGCGGCATCGCGCACGATCTGAACAATACGCTGGTGCCGATCATGGCGCTGTCGAAGCTCACGGCGCGGCGCTTCGAATCGGGCTCGCCGGTGCGCAACAATCTCGACACGATCTAC
Source organism: uncultured Alphaproteobacteria bacterium (assembly GCA_963740675.1). GTDB lineage: Bacteria > Pseudomonadota > Alphaproteobacteria > ATCC43930 > CGMCC-115725 > CAIKMD01. The sequence goes on along the minus strand of CAVUFS010000009.1, from coordinate 6,591 downwards.
GAAGCGAGCGAGCGAGCGCGCGATCTGGTGCGCCGCGTTCTCGCTTTCAGCCGCAAGGAAGAGCCGGAGCAGCAAGAGGCGAATCTCGCCGAGGTCGTGCACGAGGCGTTGAAGCTGATGCGCGCGACCGTGCCAACCTCGATCCAGCTCGACGCTGAAATCGGCGATGTGCCGACCATTCGTGCCGACGCATCGCAGATCCATCAAGTGGTCACGAATTTGGTTTCCAATGCTGCGGGCGCGATGACCAACGGCATGGGAACGATCACCGTGTCGCTCGACATGAATTCGCAGAAGAAGAAAGGGCCGAACGAGGTCTGTCTCTCGGTCAGCGATACCGGTTGCGGTATGGACGAAGCCACGATCCAGCGCATCTTCGAGCCGTTCTTCACCACCAAGGCGGTCGGTCAAGGCACCGGCCTCGGCCTGTCGATCGTCCATGGCATCGTCACCAGCCATGGCGGCCGCATCGAGGTGAAGAGCGTGCCCGGCAAAGGCACGCGCTTCGATCTTTATTTTCCGCTGCCCGATGCGGAAAAGAATTCCGCGGAAACGGCGAATTCCGAGGCTAAATCGTCACGCCCGGCCGCTTGAAGCTGCGGTCGTGATGGCCTTTGCCGGTCATGTCGCCTTTTTCATAGAACCAGGAGTAACCGCCCTTCGGGTTGGTTAGAATCTCCCAGCAATTGTCATCGACATCCCAGAAGTAGAAGCTGTAGGTGCCGTGCTGCAGCGACGGCTTCGAGATCTTCTTCAGGTGCCATTTCTCGGCTTCGGCGGTGACGATACGATGCGCTTCGTCGACCTCTTCCTGCGTCTCGACATCGAGCCCATTGTGGTTGAGCAGGCCCATCTCGCCGACCTTCTTCGCCTTGACGACGGCGATGACGTGCGGCCCGCCCAGGCGGATGAACATCGAGATCGCGCTGGTTTGCACGACCTCGAGACCGAGGAACTCCTCATAGAATTTACGCGTGAATTCCAAATCGCGGCAGTCGAGCGTGCCGTGCGACAGGAAATTGAGCTTCAGCGCCGGCGTCGGTTTGACCTTCGTTTCGGCGGCGTTCTCGGTGGCGCTGGCATCGGGCATGGCCGTCTCCTCCTCCAGAATATTTCAGCAGAACTATTCGGCGGCTTTTGCCGCGGCGTGTTGCGCGAAGCGCGGCATGACTTGCTCGGCAAGCAATTGCATCGATTGTCGCTCCCAGGCCTCGTTGGGCCCGCCCCAATCGACGCCGGTCATGAGCAAGCTGCCGAACGGTCCGGCGCGATCGCGCAAGGTCGCGAGCTTGTCGAGCACTGTCCTCGGTGAGCCGAAGATCACACGCGAATCGATGATCTTCTCGACCGTGACCTCGTCATCCGGCATCTCGGGGCGCGGCTTCAGCGCGATCAGGCGGCCGAGGCCGCGCAGAATTTCGCTCATATAGCCAAAGTAATATTGGTATGAGGATTGAGGGCTCATCACCCGCTCGCGCGCTTCGGCATCGGTCGGCGCGACATGGATGCAGCGCACGACGCGCCAATTCTCGCCGCTCGGCCGCTTGCCGGCTTCGGCGGCACCCTGGCGCAGCATGTCCCAATGCGTGGCGAGGCCCACATCGGTAAGAAACGAGCTCGAGATCGGTCCCCAGCCGCGCCGGCCGGCGAGGCGCACGGTTTGCGAGCCGGGGCTCGCGGCGGTCACGCAGATCGGCGGCCGCGGCTTCTGATAGGGCTTCGGCATGATTCCGAGGCCGAGCTTGGTGTTGACCGTCTTGGAAATATGCGTCGTCCAGAATTCGCCCTTGATGTCGTAAGGCGGATCCTGCGACCAGATCTTTTCGATCATGTCGATCAATTCGACCAGCATGCGATTACGCTGCCCCGGGTCGTCATTGCCGAGCAGCTCGAAATCCGACAGCAGGCTGCCGGTGCCGATGCCCAGGATGAAGCGGCCGCGGCTCATCTGGTCGAATTGCGCGGCCTCGCCGGCGATGATCGCGGGATGGCGATTGGGCAGTGAGATGACGCCGGTGCCGAAAGCGAGCTTCTTTGTTTGCGGAATGAGGCTCGCCATGAACATCAGCGGCGAGGGATAAGGCTCGGTTGAGGCTGAGTAATGTTCGCCGAGGAACATTTCGTCGAAGCCGAGCCTGTCGGCGAGCACCGATTTCTCAAGATCCTCGGCCAAATTCTCATGCATCGGCCGATGCGGCGGATGGACCGGCATCATGAAAAGCCCGAGGCGCATCGTCTTCTCCCTATCGCCGCTGATGTTAGAGCGGGGTGCCGTTCTCCGCCAACACCCGACCCGCCAAGTAGAGCGAGCCGCAAATCAGCACCCGCCCGCCGGGCTCGGCCGCGGCGGCGACCGCCTCGGTGATGCCGGGACGCGCCGCCGCCCGGATGCCGAGGCTCTTGGCGATGTCGGCGATGTCGTCAGCCGAGCGCGCATTCTCCTCACCGGGGATGGTGATGGCTTCGACCCGCGCGGCATAGGGTTTCAGCGCGGCGAGGAAGCCTTCGGCGTCATGCGTCTTCAACATGCCGAAGACCAGGTTCAGCTTTTTATCGCGCCAGGTTTTGGCCTGCGCGGCGAGCGCGTCGCCGCCGGCCGCGTTATGCCCGCCATCGAGCCACAGCTCGCCGGCCGACGGCATCAAGCGTGCGAGCTTGCCTTCGGTCAGATGTTGCAACCGGGCCGGCCATTCGACCTGTGTGATGCCGCGCGTCAGCGTTTCCATCGAGGATGCGAAACCGGGTAGCGATTCGAGACAAGCGAGCGCGGTGCCGGCATTGGCATATTGATGCTGGCCGAGCAGGCCGGGCCGCGGCAACACCAAGCGGCCGCGTCCGCGATAGGCAAGGCAACGATCGCTGCGCGCGGTGGCGTTCCATTCCGTGCCGGCGCGATAAAGCGGCGCGCCGATCGCATTCGCGTGCGCGGCGATGACGGCAGCGGCCTCCTCGCTTTGCGGTGCGATCACCGCCGGCACGCCGCGCTTCAAGATGCCGGCTTTCTCGAATGCGATTTTCGCGACCGTATTGCCGAGGAATTGCTGATGATCGATCGAGACCGGCGTGATCGCCGTGACGGCGGGCTTCGCGAAGACATTCGTTGCGTCAAAACGCCCGCCGAGGCCGACTTCGAGCAGCACGTAATCGGCCGGCACGCGCGAGAAAGCCAGGAAGGCTGCCGCTGTGGTGATCTCGAAGAAAGTGATCGGCGTACCCTGATTGGCGCGCTCGCATTCGTCCAGCACCGCGACCAGCGCGTTCTCATCGATCAACTTGCCCGCGACGCGAATGCGTTCGGCAAAGCGCACGAGATGTGGCGACGTATAGACATGGACGCGTTTGCCGGCGGCTTCGAGACACGAACGCAGGAACGCAACCGTCGAGCCCTTGCCATTGGTGCCGGCGACATGGATCACCGGCGGCAGCTTCTCCTGCGGATTGCCGAGGGCGGCGAGCAGCCGCAACACGCGATCGAGGCTCAGATCGATGAGCTTCGGGTGAAGCGTCAGCAGCCTTGCGAGAATGTCGTCGCTGACCATCACACCGCTACTTTTTCATCGCGAGGCCGTGCTGCGACCGTGGCGATCCAGAAAAATCATGCTGAACCCCCGGATTGCTTCGCTTCGCTCGCAATGACGAACCAACAATGAAGGAACTAAGATGATGCGCGTTCCGCGATGCCCGGCGCCGGGCTCATGAGCAGCCGCACGATCCGCGCCAGCGTCTCTTTCAATTCTTTGCGCGGCACGACCATATCGACCATGCCATGCTCCAAGAGATACTCCGAGCGTTGGAAGCCTTCGGGCAGCTTCTCGCGAATGGTCTCTTCGATGACGCGTGCGCCGGCAAAGCCGATCACCGCGCCGGGTTCGGCCAGGGTGATGTCGCCCAGCATCGCGAAAGAAGCCGAGACGCCGCCGGTCGTCGGATGGGTCAGCAACACGATATAGGGCAGGCCCGATTCCTTCACCATTTCGACGGCCAGCGTCGTGCGCGGCATCTGCATCAGCGACAGAATGCCTTCCTGCATGCGCGCACCGCCCGAGGACGGCACGACGATCAGCGTCGCGCCCTGCATCACGGCAAGCCGCGCCGCGGCGAGCAGCGCTTCGCCGACGGCGACCCCCATCGATCCACCCATGAAAGAGAAATCGAAGCAGGCCATCACCGCCGGAAGGCTGCCGATCGTGCCATGCGCCACGATGAGTGCGTCGGCGCCATTATGCTTGGCATGCGCTTCTTTGAGGCGGTCGCTATAGCGCTTCGTGTCGCGGAAACGCAGCGGATCATTCGCCGGCTTCGGTAGCTCGATCGTCGCGTATTTGCTGTCGTCGAACAGCGCGGCGAAACGTTGCACCGGCGACAGCCGCAAATGGAAGCCGCAGGTGTTGCAGACATGAAGATTGGCTTCGAGGTCGCGGTTGAACAGCATCTGGCCGCAATTGCTGCATTTGGTCCAGAGATTCTCCGGCACCTCTTTCTTGGCGACGGTCTCTTTGACGGCGCGGATCTTCGGCAGGACGAAATTCGTTAGCCAGTTCATGTGCGCGCGCTCCGCACGCCTTGGCTCAGCGCCTGGACGTCGCTCAGCACGGCCTCGATCAATTCGGGCGTCGCCTTGCCCTTGGCGTCGAGCGAGGCGGCGACACGATCGACCAGCGCCGAGCCGACAACCGCCGCATCGGCGACTTTCGCGACAGCGGCGGCTTGCGCCGGCGTGCGAATGCCGAAGCCGACCGCGACCGGCAGATCGGTGTGTTTCTTCAAACGCGTCACCGCCGCGGTGATCACATCGCCGGTCGCCGATTTCGTGCCGGTTACGCCGGCGACGGCGACGTAATAGAGGAAGCCCTGCGTATTCTTCAGCACCTGCGGCAGGCGCTTGTCGTCGGTGGTCGGCGTGGCAAGGCGGATGAAATCGAGCCCTGCCGCTTTCGCCGGCAGGCAAAGCTCCTCGTCATGCTCGGGCGGCAGATCGACGACGATCAGCCCGTCGACGCCGGCGGCTTTCGCATCGGCGAGGAATTTCGCGACGCCATAGTGCTCGATCGGATTGTAATAACCCATCAGCACGATCGGCGTTTGCTCGTCCTTGGCGCGGAAGCCGCGCACGATCGCCAGCACTTTCGCCAAGGTCATGCCGGCTTTGAGGGCACGCAGCCCCGCAGCCTGGATGGCGGGCCCGTCGGCCATCGGATCGGAGAACGGCACGCCGACCTCGATCAGATCGGCGCCGGCTTGCGGCAGCCCGGCGAGAATCTGCGCAAAGCTCTCGGCGTCGGGATCGCCGCAAGTGAGATAGGTGACGAGGCCGGCGCGGCCTTGCGCGCTTCAACGCGGCGAAACGCTCTTCGATGCGCGTCACAGCTTGATCCCTTGCAGCGCGGCGACGGTGTTGATGTCCTTGTCGCCGCGGCCCGAGAGATTGACGACGATCAGATGATCCTTGGGCCGCTTGCCGGCGATCTTCGCCACCTGCGCGATCGCATGCGATGATTCAAGCGCCGGGATGATGCCTTCGAGCCGCGTCAGCAGATGGAACGCCTCGATCGCCTCGTCATCGGTGATCGCGACATAGTCGACGCGCTTCTTGTCGAAGAGATAGGCATGTTCCGGGCCGATGCCCGGATAATCGAGCCCGGCCGAGATCGAATGCGCGTCGATGATCTGTCCGTCATCGGTTTGCAGCAGATAGGTGCGATTGCCGTGCAGCACGCCGGGCGTCCCGCCATTGAGCGAGGCCGCATGCTTGCCGGTCGGAATGCCAAGGCCCGCCGCCTCGACGCCGATCATCTTGACGCTCGCATCGTCGAGGAAGGGATGGAACAGCCCCATGGCGTTGGAGCCCCCGCCGACGCAGGCGACCAGCGTATCGGGCAGCCGGCCTTCCGCTTTCTGCATCTGCCGCCGCGTTTCTTCGCCGATGATGTTCTGGAAATCGCGCACCATCGCCGGATAGGGATGCGGGCCCGCGACCGTGCCGATCAGGTAATACGTGTCCTCAACGTTCGAGACCCAATCGCGCAGCGCCTCGTTCATCGCGTCTTTGAGGGTCGCGGTGCCGGACGTGACCGGCCGCACTTCCGCGCCCAACAGCTTCATGCGGAAGACGTTGGGCGCCTGCCGCGCGATATCGGTCGCGCCCATATAGACGACGCAAGGAAGGTTGAAGAGCGCGCAGACCGTGGCGGTGGCGACGCCGTGCTGGCCGGCGCCGGTTTCGGCGATGATGCGGCGCTTGCCCATACGCTGCGCCAGCAGGATCTGGCCGATCGTGTTGTTGATCTTATGCGCGCCGGTGTGGTTGAGGTCCTCGCGCTTCAGATAGATTTTCGCGCCACCGCAATGCTCGGTGAGACGCTGCGCAAGATAAAGCGGCGAGGGGCGGCCGACATAATGCTCGAAGTAATACGCCATCGCCTTCGCGAATTCGGGATCGCGGCGGGCGGCGTCATAGGCGCGCTCGACTTCGAGCACGAGCGGCATGAGGGTTTCGGCGACGTAACGTCCACCGAACATGCCAAAAAGCCCGCGCTCGTCGGGTCCCGCGCGAAAGGTATTGGGCGAGGCCATGTGCTTGGTTTTAGAGGG
>CAVUFS010000008.1:0-182752 GCA_963740675.1 uncultured Alphaproteobacteria bacterium | reverse complement strand
CGCCAAGGCGGAAAATGCTCGCCGGCTGATGCAGCGTGTTCCACCAATCGACCGAGAATTTGATGATCGGCAGATTGACCACGCCGACCAGCGCCAGGATCGCACCGGCACGCGCGCCGCGTGTCGGTTCGTCGAACGCGTTGATCAGCGCGATGTAGCCGAGATAGAGGAAGAACAGCACGAGCACCGACGTGAGCCGCGCGTCCCACACCCACCACGTGCCCCACATCGGCTTGCCCCACAGCGAGCCTGTCACCAGGCAGAGCAGCGTGAATCCCGCACCCAGCGGCGCTGCCTCGCGTGCCGCGATGTCGGCGACCGGATGGCGCCAGATCAGCGCGACGGCGCTTGCCGCCGCCATCACCGCATAGACCATGGTCGCCATGTAAGCCGACGGCACATGCACATACATGATGCGCACGGACTCGCCTTGCTGATAGTCCGGCGGCGCGACGAAGAGCGCGAGATAAAGTCCGGCGCCGAGCAGCAGCACGGTGGCGATCGCGCACCAGGGCAGGATCTTGCCAGACCACTGCATGAAGCGATTGGGATTGGCGAGGCGGAACATCTAAATCTTTTTTAAGCGAGCACCGGGACAGCCGTGCCTATTCTAGCGGGTCTATTCTAGCGCGAGGCGTAGCGCCGCCGCAGCGGCAAAAGGAACCAGCCCCGCCGCCAGAACCAGCAACGCTGCCAGCAACAAAAGGTCGGGCCGGGCACCGAAGCCAGCGATTTCGGCCTCGATGGCGGCGACGCCGAAGATCAGGACCGGGATATAGAGCGGCAGCACCAGCAGCGAAATGAGCACGCCGCCGCGCCGCGCGCCCAAAGACAGCGCCGCGCCGATCGCGCCGATGAGGCTAAGGGTCGGCGTGCCCAGCACCATGCCGGCGATCAGCGCCGGATAGCCCGCGGGGTCGAGATGCAGCAGCAGCGCCAACAGCGGCGCGACGACGATCAGCGGCAGGCCGGTCACCAGCCAATGCGCGAGGCATTTCGCCAGCACTTGCGCTTCGAGCGGCAGCGGCAGAAGGGCGAGGGCTTCGAGACTGCCATCCTCGTAATCGGCCTGGAACAGGCGCTCGAGCGAGAGCAGCGCGGCAAGCAGCGCCGTCACCCAAACAATGCCGGCGGCGATGCGCTGCAACAGCTCGGGCTCCGGCCCGACGCCGAAGGGAAACAGCACAACGGTCAGCACAAAGAACGCGATCACCATCGCGGCATCGCCGCCTTGGCGAAAGGCGAGACGCAGATCGCGCGCGACCAAGGTCAAAAACGCGCTCATGCCAGCAGCTCCGCCGGCGCTTCTGTGAGGCTGGGGCGAAAATCGGCGAGCGACAACCTCGCGGCATCGCCAAGTTCGATCGGCGCATGGGTCGACAGCACGACCCGGCCGCCTCGGGCACGATGCTCGGTGATCGCCGCTAAAAGTTGCGCCGCGGCATCGCTGTCGAGGCTGGTCAGCGGCTCGTCGAGCAGCCAGAGCTCGGCGGGGATAGCGATAAGCCGCGCCAAAGCCAGCCGCCGCTTCTGTCCGGCGGAAAGGTACCGGCAGGGTAGGTTGGCCGCATGCGTTAGGCCAAAGTGCGCCAACGCCGGCTCGATCGCGGAGCTCGTTCCGCGCATCCTGGCCCAAAAGGCGAGGCTCTCGCCGGCCGAAAGCACTGGCTTCAGCGCGTCACTATGGCCGATGAAATGCAACCGGGCGCGATGCGCGCCCGGATCTTCGCGGATGTCGGCACCGCCCCAGGCCAGGGTCCCCGCTTCATGAGGCGTCAGCCCGGCCATGAGCCGCAGCAGGCTCGATTTGCCGCTGCCATTGGGACCGATCAGTACCAGCGCGCCGCCCGCCGGAAGGGCGAAATCGAGGCTGCGGAAGATCAGCTTCTCGCCGCGGCGACAGGCAAGGCCTTGTCCGGTGAAATCGCCAGAGGTGGGAAGGGGTTGGGTGGGGGGCATCGGGCGGCGCGATTGTGACCGCTTGCCGCCGCTAAAGCAAAGCAGTTGGGCGGGCTAGCTGCCGCCGAAATTGTTGTTGAACAGCACGCCGATGCCGACGCCGGCGAGCGCTGCCGCGATTCCCACGCCGACTGTTTCAATGATCGTCCGCACCAGCGAGCGCTTGCCGATAATGCCGCGGCCGGCGCCGAGCGCCACGAGCAGCAGGATGGTGATGCCGGCGGATACGATGCGCGCCGGCGCCACCGGCAGCAGCATGAACGGCACGATTGGCACGGCGGCCGAAAAGAAATCCGCCGCCAGCATCCACAGCGCCTGCTCGATCGGATTTGTCCCGGCTTCGGTGCCGCCTTGCACGGCCATCAGCAGCGCCTTCATCGCATCGGGCTTGTCGCGCACCGCGCCGGCCAATGCGCTGGCTTGTTGCCGCTCCAGCCCGATCGCGGTCAGCCGCTCGCTCAGCATCGCGTCGACGCCGCCGGGATCGCATTTCAGATCGGTTTCGAGCTGTTTCTGGCGCGCTTTCTTCTCGTCACGATCGGTCTCGGATTCGAGAAAGGCGCCGGCCATCATCGATACCGCCGCGGCGGCGGCGCCCGAAGCGCCGGCGACCAGGACGACATCGCTGCTATTGGTCGTTGCGGCGACGCCGAAGACGAGGCCGAAGATCGAGACCGTCCCGTCTTCCATGCCGAAAACGATCGTCCCCGCCGATGCGCCGAGCAAATCCTTTAGCCGCCGCAGCCAGTCGGTTTCCGTCGTCGTATCGGACATTGGGTACCCCCTAAACCGCTCTCAGCAGACCAAGTCCCGCCGAAAAAGGAAAGGCGGAGAAAAGCGCCGTCCAAAAGAAAGGCGGCCTCGGTCGGGGGAACCGAGGCCGCGTATGAGCGGTCGGGGGGATTGACCGCTACGGAGAGGGAGAAAAAAGCCAATAGCCTCTCTCACCCGCACATAGGAAACACCCGCTTTGGGACGCTGGCGCGTAAGAATCATGGCGAAAGCAAGGTATTTGCCCGGGTTATCCCCAGGCTCCCGGTTATCATATTGTAATGAATAGATTTTTTATAAAAAGGAGGGTCGATGAGTAGTCTTTCAACCGTCAGCCGCCGTGGCTTGCTGGGCGCCGCCGCATCCATGGCCGTGGCCCCGGCGCTGGCCGCGGAATGCCGTCTGGGGCCGCCGCCGCACACGAAGGGCCCGCTGGTCTTTATGGATTATGACCAGGTCGAACTCGATGCCGCCTACGACCAATCGTCCTATGAGGCCAATATCGGGCAGATCAGCGCCCGCGGCCACTCGAGTAGCGAAGCCGTTCGTGCTCGGCTCAGCGAGCCGCAACGGGTCGTTTATGGCCCGACCGCGATCGAGCGGCTCGATATCTACCGCGCGAAGCAGGCGCATGCGCCGATCTTCGTCTTCATCCATGGCGGGACCTGGCGTACCGGCTCTGCGCGCGACAGCGCAGCGGCGGCCGAGCTATTTCACGATCACGGCGTTCATTACATCGCGCTCGATTTCATCAACGTGCTCGATGCCGGCGGCGATCTCCGGCCGATGGCACAACAGGTGCGTAGCGCCATCGCTTGGGTCGCCAGACATGCGGCAAGCTTCGGCGGCGATGCGCGGCGAATCTATATCGGCGGCCATTCATCGGGCGGCCATCTTGCGGGTGTCGCGCTGGTGACCGATTGGCAGAAGGATTTCGGCCTGCCTGCCGATACGATCAAAGGCGGCCTTTGCATTTCGGGCATGTACGACATGAAGCCCGTGCGCCTCTCGGCGCGCGGCAATTACGTGAAATTCGACGACGCGATGGAAGATGCGATGAGCACGATCCGCCATCTGGCACTGCTGCATGCGCCGGTAACGGTGGCATACGGGACCTTCGAGACGCCCGAATTCCAACGCCAGGGCCGCGATTTTGCCGCCGCCGCGACCCGCGCCGGCCAGCGCGTGACCGTGGTAGAGGGCAAGAATTACGCGCATATGGAGATGGGGGAATCGATTGCCAATCCTTATGGACCGGGCGGCCGTGCCGCCCTAGCCATGATGGATATCAGCTGGGTCTGAACCGTGTCTCTATGGCTTGATCTGGCGACCTAAAGGCGGTAGCAGCAGGGAATTCCCCCGCCTTTCCTGCGTCCCGAGGAGAAAAACGTGCCTGTCACTGGCCATGATTCGCTGAAAACCCGCCGCACCCTCACCGTTGCCGGCAAAAACTACGATTATTTCAGCCTCGAAGCCGCCGCACAGGCCGCCGGGCTCGGCGATATCTCGCGCCTGCCGTTCTCGATGAAGGTGCTGCTGGAAAATCTGGTTCGGCTGGAAAACGGTCGCACGGTCACGGTCGACGACATCAAATCACTCGCCGCATGGCTGAAGACGAAGACTTCGGAGCGCGAAATCGCCTTCTTGCCGGCGCGCGTGCTGATGCAGGATCTGACCGGCGTGCCGGCGGTGGTCGATCTCGCGGCGATGCGCGAAGCGATGGTGAAGCTCGGCGGCGATCCGAAGAAAATCAATCCGCTCGCGCCGGTCGATCTCGTCATCGACCATTCGGTGATGGTCGACAATTTCGGCAGTGCGCATGCGTTCCGCGACAATGTGAAGGTTGAGTTCGAGCGCAATCAGGAGCGTTACACCTTCCTGCGCTGGGGCCAGGGCACGTTTGATAATTTCCGCGTCGTGCCGCCGGGCACCGGCATCTGCCATCAGGTCAATCTTGAATATCTCGCGCAAGTCGTGTGGACGACCGACGAAGCGGGCAAGACGATCGCCTATCCCGATACGCTGGTCGGCACCGATAGCCATACGACAATGATCAATGGCCTGTCGGTGTTGGGCTGGGGCGTCGGCGGTATCGAAGCGGAAGCCGCGATGCTCGGTCAGCCGATCTCGATGGTGCTGCCGGAAGTCGTCGGGTTCCGCGTGCATGGCGCGCTCAAGGAAGGCGCGACCGCGACCGATCTCGTGCTCACCGTCGTGCAGATGCTGCGCAAGAAAGGCGTTGTCGGCCGCTTCGTCGAATTCTATGGCCCGGGCATCGCCAACATGTCGCTCGCCGATCGCGCGACCATCGGCAATATGGCGCCGGAATACGGCGCGACCTGCGGCTTCTTCCCGATCGATGCCGAGACCATTCGGTACCTGAAACTCTCGGCTCGCGATCCGGCGCGCATCGCGCTGGTCGAGGCGTATGCCAAGGCACAGGGCCTGTGGCATGACGAAAAGACCCCCGAGCCGGTCTTCACCGACACGCTCGAGCTCGATCTCTCGGCCGTCGAGCCGTCGCTCGCGGGTCCGCGCCGGCCGCAGGACCGCGTCGGTCTCTCGGGCGTGAAGCAGAATTTCGCGACCGAAGCGCCGAAGCTCGTGCCCAATCGCAAGAGCGCCAAGGGCGAGGTCCAGGTGAAGGGCGCGAATTACGCGCTGAAGGATGGCGCGGTGGTCATCGCCGCGATCACCTCTTGCACCAATACCTCCAATCCCAGCGTCATGCTCGGCGCCGGCTTGTTGGCACGCAACGCCGTCAAACGCGGCCTCAAGGTGAAGCCCTGGGTGAAGACGTCGCTCGCGCCGGGCAGCCAGGTGGTGAGCGATTACTATGCTGCCGCCGGACTGCAGGGCGATCTCGACAAGCTGGGGTTCAACCTCGTCGGTTACGGCTGCACGACCTGCATCGGCAACTCGGGCCCGCTGCCCGATCCGATCGCCGATGCGATCGATGAAGGCGATCTCGTCGTCGCCGGCGTGCTCTCGGGCAATCGCAATTTCGAAGGCCGCATCCATCCGCAAGTGCGCGCGAATTATCTCGCCTCGCCGCCGCTCGTCGTCGCTTATGCGCTGGCCGGCTCGATGAATATCGATCTGACGCAAGAGCCGCTCGCCGAGGATCCGGATGGCAAGCCGGTTTATCTCAAGGATATCTGGCCGACCAATCGCGAGATCGCAGAGACGGTGCATAGCGCGCTGAACGACGCGATGTTCAAGAAGCGCTACGGCAACGTGTTCGAAGGCCCCGAAGAGTGGCGCAAAGTGCCGCGCGTCGACGGCATGACCTTCGCATGGGATCCGAGCTCGACCTATCTCGCCCTGCCGCCCTATTTCGACAATATGCCGAAGCAGCCGGGCCCGCTCGCCGATATCAACGGCGCGCGCGAGCTCGCCTTGTTCGGCGACAGCATCACCACCGACCACATCTCGCCCGCCAGCTCGATCAAGAAGGAAAGCCCCGCCGGGCAGTATCTCTTGGAACACCAGGTACGGCCGCAGGATTTCAATTCCTACGGCGCGCGCCGCGGCACGCATCACGTGATGATGCGCGGCACCTTCGCGAATATCCGCATCAAGAACGAGATGGTACCGGGCGTCGAAGGCGGCGTCACCAAGCACCAGCCGGATGGCACCGTGATGCCGATCTACGACGCGGCGATGCAGTATCAGAAGGAAGGCGTCCCGCTGGTTGTGGTCGGCGGCAAGGAATATGGCACCGGCTCATCGCGCGACTGGGCGGCGAAGGGCACGAAGCTCCTCGGCGTGCGCGCGGTGCTGGTCGAGAGCTTCGAGCGCATCCATCGGTCGAACCTCGTCGGCATGGCGGTGATGCCGTTGCAGTTTAAGGACGGCATGACGCGTCAGACCTTGAAGCTCGACGGTACCGAGATCTTCGACATCCTCGGCATCGCGGATGGCCTGAAGCCGCGCAGCGATTTGACTGTCCGCATCCACCGCGCCAACGGCAAGACGGATGAGATCAAAGTCCTCTGCCGCATCGACACGCTGGATGAGCTCGAATACTTCCGCCACGGCGGCATCCTGCAATACGTGCTCCGCGGCATGATGAAGGCCTAAAGCCATCAGCATTCAGCGATCAGCCCCGGGGTCGTGCTGATCGCTGAATGCTACTTCATCGGCGAGAACGACGTCGGCACCAGGATCTTCGTTTCCTGCGAGATCAGCGGCGAAGGCTGTGGCCCGTTCTTCAGAAACGCTTGCCATTCCGGATCGGCGTAGAGTGCCGCGCGACGCGCCTCGCGATCGGCGAGCAAGTCATAGCGCCACATATGGACGATCTGGTTCAGCGGCCCGATCTCGCTGGTGAAGAAGCCGACAAGCTGGCCGAGGTGGCGTTTCGAGGGTGGCAGCCCGTGCTTCTCGTAATGCTCAAGCCAGCGGGCGGTGCCGCCGCCGGTCTGCGCTACATAGGTGCGGACTTCCAAAATCATTTGTTTCCCTCCCAAAATTTAAGTGAGGACGAGCCTGCCGCCGGGGTTGCGACGGGGTCAAGCTTCACCCGCTTGTGAAGGATAGTGCTTTGCGAAACCGTCCGACGAAGTGCAGGATGGGGCATGCTCCGACCGGCCATTCTCGCCTTACTCGCCGCATTCGTCGCGGCGACGCCAACCCTCGCGCGGGCCGACGATTCGCCGATCGTTGTCGAGCTTTTCACCTCGCAAGGCTGCAGCTCCTGCCCGCCGGCCGATAAATATTTTGGCGAGTTGGCCAAGCGCCCCGATCTCATCGCGCTCGCTTTCCATATCGAATATTGGAATTACATCGGCTGGACCGACGCTTACTCAAAGCCCTGGGCGACCCGCCGGCAGCGTGATTATCAATCGGCGATGAAGCTGCGCTACGTCTATACGCCCGAGATGGTGATCCAGGGCGAGACGGAAGGCATCGCCTCCGAGCCCGCTGCGATCGAGCCGATGATCCGCGCGGCCGAGGCCAAGCGCCGGCCGCATCCCAGTCTGACCTTGCATTGGCGCGACGATGGCGCGCTCATCGCCGATGTCGGCGAGGGGCAATCACCGCCGGGCGAACCAGCCACGCTCTGGCTCGTCGGCTTCGACAAGATGCATACGACGGCCGTCACCACCGGCGAGAATGCCGGCAAGACTACCTGGGACCATCACGCGGTGCGCAGCTTCCGCCGTCTCGGCTCCTGGGCGGGCTGGTCGGAAGAACTCGTCGTCCCGCCAGAGGAAGCAAAGAACCTTGGCGATTACGGCGCTGCGGTGCTGCTGCAACTGAACGGCAGCGGCCCGATCCTCACCGCCGCCAGCATTCAGCTCCAGGGCCACTAAGCCGCCGCAACCTCGCCCGCGCGCTGGCGCGCAACCTCACAGCTTGGCGCCGGTTATCCGGAAGCCATGCGCCTGCCGATCCCCGTCACCACGCGGCCGATGGAAGCGCGTATCGTCGATGCGCTGCCCGAGGGCGCCGGCTGGCAGTTCGAGCCGAAATGGGACGGATTTCGCTGCCTCGCCTTCCGCGATGGCAACACGGTCGCGCTACAGGCGAAATCGGGCAAATCCCTGATGCGCTATTTCCCCGAGATGGTCGCAGCACTACGCGCTCTGCCACTGCGGCGCTTCGTTCTCGATGGCGAACTCACGATTCCGGTCGAGGATAGTCTGTCGTTCGACGCGTTGCAGTTGCGGCTCCATCCGGCCGAAAGTCGGGTGAAGAAGCTCGCGGCAGAAACCCCGTCGATCCTCATTCTTTTCGATTGCCTCTACACCGAGAGGGCCGGTGTCCTTGTCGACCAAACGCTGACGGAGCGCCGCCACGCGCTGGAGCAATTCTATGCAGCTCTCGGCAAGGCGTCGGCGCTGCGCCTCACCGATTACACGCGCAATCGCAAAACCGCCGAAGCTTGGCTATCGCAGGCGGGTGGTGCCCTCGACGGTATCGTCGCCAAGCAAATCGATGCGCCCTATCTGCCCGGCGAGCGCGCGATGCTGAAGCTCAAACATCTGCGCAGCGCCGATTGCGTGGTCGGCGGCTTCCGCTATGCGACCGGCAGCAGGCGCGTTGGCTCACTCTTGCTCGGTCTCTACAATGACGAAGGCAAGCTCGACCATGTCGGCTTCACCTCCGGTTTCGCCAATGAAGATCGCGCGGCGCTGACGAAGAAGCTGGAAAAGCTCAAAGGCGGCCCAGGCTTCACCGGCGATGCGCCAGGCGGGCCAAGCCGCTGGAGCACGGAGCGCTCTACCCAATGGGTGCCGCTGAAGCCAAAGCTCGTCGCTGAAGTGCGCTACGATCACGCCACCGGCGGCCGCTTCCGCCATGGCACCAAACTGTTGCGCTGGCGACCCGACAAAGCGCCGCGCCAATGCACGATGGACCAGTTGCACGAGGCGGCGCGGCCGCAGCTGTTTTACGCCGCCAAGCTCTTCGGCAATGCCCGGCGTTCGGTGGTGGCGTCTCGCTAAGGAGTATTGCCGCCCGGTCGCCGGGGAGGTGTCGCGGCAACGTGGCTGCCGACGGGCTTGAGGGTGTCTTCTTTCGCCTTTTCGGCATGACAACGCGGACAATAATTGTCGATCGTCGCCTCGCTCACGCAATGGCCGGGCCGGTGGCCGTGTGCGCTCGACGGGCATTGGCACTTCATGGTTTTGATTTTTCCTTGATGATGACAGCCCGTATCACAACGAGTCCGTGCCCGCAATGAGCCGCGATGCGCGACGTCGCTCCGCCGCGCGTGGGGCTAGTTCAGACCAGGCCGCCGCCGCCATCGACCCGCAGTACTTGTCCGGTGCCGTAGGTCTGCTGCATGAGATAGAGATAGGCCTGCGCGATCTCCTCGACCGCGCCGACATGCCCGACGAGAAGCTTTTCGCCGGTTTGCCGGTAAAGGGCGTCGCGATCGGTTTCGGTCATCGACGACCAAAGCGGGCTGCGCACGACGCCGGGCGACACGATGTTGACGCGCAAGGGCGCAAGCTCCACGGCAAGCGCGCGTGTCAGGCCCTCCATCGCCATGCAGATGCTGGCGCCGAGCGACCAGCCGGCGTGCGGACGGGTGCCGGCGAGACCCGAGGTGAAGACGATCGAACCGCCCGGCCGAATGTTGGGGCTGCCGTATTTCGCGGCCATATATGCGCCCCAATAGCGCAGATCGAAGAAACCGCGCGCGGTGGCGATGTCCGTTTCCGCCAGAAGACCAAGCTGCAAGGTCTCGCCGGCAGTGAAAACCAGATGGTCGAACGTGCCAAGGTCGGCGAAGAGCGCCATTATCGCGGCCTCCTCGGTGAGATCGATCGCGCGGCCTTCCGCATTCGTCGGCAGCGCGGCGAGGGCTTCGTCGATTCGCGCTTGCCGGCTGGAGACAATGACCACCGCGGCACCCACTCGGGTGGCAGCTTGGGCGATGGCGAGGCCGATTCCGGAACTGCCGCCCAAGATCACGATGCGCTGTTCGTCGAGGGTCATGATGTCTCTCCCGTGATAGTGTCGACCCGCGATGGTGCCGACACGCGAGAGTGTCGGCCAATATCAACATTGCTGCCAGCGCATCTTTGTCGATATCTTGATGATCAAAGGTCATCATGGCATTCGACGGACGATTGCTCAGCGGTATCGGCGTGCTCGCGGCGGTGGTCGAGAGCGGGAATTTTGTGCGCGCGGGAGACGCCTTGGGCCTGACGCCTTCGGGAGTCAGCCGGGCCGTCACACGGCTCGAGGCGCGCGTCGGCGTAAGACTGTTCGATCGCAGCCCACGCGCCGTCACCCTGACCGATGAGGGCCGCCGGTTTCATGCGCAGGTTGCGCCGCTGCTTGCGGGCCTCGAAGAAGCAACCGTCGATGCCGCCGGCGCGGCCAGCGCGGTTCGTGGAAGATTGAGGGTGAATGTCGATCCCTGGTTCGCGCGCTGGATGCTCGCGCCGCGGCTGCCGGCGTTATTTGCCGCCTATCCAGCGTTGTCGCTGGAAATTTTGGTGCGCGACGCGACCGGCGACTTGGTCGGTGAGGGCATCGATGTGGCGGTGCGCTTCGGCGAGCCCGAACCTTCCGCGCTGATCGCGCGCAAGCTGATCGAGACGCGCATTCTCACTTGTGCAGCGCCGTCCTACCTCGCCCGTCATGGCACACCGCGGCGACCGCGCGATCTCGCCCAGCATGAATGCCTGCTGTTTCGCGATCCTTTTACCGGTCGGCCGTTCCCGTGGGAATTTCACCGCGGCAAAGAGGTTGTCGCGGTGAAGGTCAGCGGCCGCCTGGTGCTGAACGATCTCGCCACCAAGCTCGCCGCTTGCGCCGCCGGGCTGGGCATTGCCCAGACCTTCGCGCTCGGCATTGACGACATGCTCGAAAGCGGCGCCCTCGTGCAGCTTCTTCCCGGTTGGGCCGAAGAGCGCTTTCCGCTCTATGCCTATCACCCGTCACGGCACCTGCCACCGGCCAAGGTGCGGGCTTTCATCGCTTTCGTTGAAAACCAAGTGCTCGCCGTGCCGGTGAAGAGGCGATCGGGCTAGCGGCCGCTTGCTCTACGCCGTCAGCCCGCGCGCCAGGACAGAGGACAAACGCTTCGCGAAAGCTGCCGGGTCGGGCAGGGTTTCGCCTTCCAAAATCCGCGCCTGATCCAAGAGCAGCCAGGCGAAATCGCCGAGCGCGTCGCTCGCGCCGTCCTTGCCTGCGAGATCGACCAGCCGCGCGATCAGCGGATGCTTCGGATTGATCTCGAGGATGCGCTTGGCATCGATGCCGGCGGCGAGCTGCTTGTGCTGGCGCAGCAGACGCTCCAGATGCATGTCGAGGTCGCTGTCGTCGGCGACGAGACAGACGGCACTGTCGGTCAATCGCTTCGAGCTGCGCACGTCCTTCACAGCCTCGCCGAGCGACAACTTCAACAGCGCGATCAGCGAGGCGACATCGCCTTCGGGCTTCTCTTCGGCCGGCGCGCCGTCCTTCTTGTCTTCGGGCGCGATCTTGTCGAGATCGGCGCTGCCGCGCGTTACCGATTTGAATTCCTTCTTCTGGTATTCGCCGACCGACGGCATCCAGAATTCGTCGACAGGATCGGTCAGCAGCAGCACCTCGATGCCGCGCGCCCGGAAGCCTTCGAGTTGCGGGCTTTTCTTCAGCGCTTCGAGGTCTTCGCCGGCGATGGTGTAGATCGCTTCCTGTCCCGGCTTCATCCGCGCGATATAGTCGTCGAGCGAGGTAAGTTCGTCGCCAGCGGTCGAGCGGAAACGGGCCAGCGGCAGGATATCGTCCTTGTGCTCGCGATCCTCGTAAATGCCTTCCTTCAGCACCGCGCCGAAATTCTCCGAGAATTTCGCGAACTCGGCCGGCTCGTCCTTGGCCTTCTTCGCCAGCTCGCTCAGTACGCGCGTCGTGATCTGGCCGCGCATGCGGCGGAGCATCGGATTGTTCTGCAGCATCTCACGGCTGACATTGAGCGGCAGGTCCTCGCTATCGACCACGCCGCGCAAGAAGCGCAGGTAAGGCGGCAGCAGCTCTTGCGCGTCGTCGGTGATGAAGACGCGGCGCACATAGAGCTTCACCTGATGCTTGCGCTGCGGATCGAAGAGGTCATACGGCTTGGTGCCGGGAATGAAGAGCAACGTCGTGTATTCGTAGGTGCCCTCGACCTTGTGATGCAGCGTCAGCCATGGTTCGTCGAAAGCATGCGCGACGTGATGATAGAATTCCTTGTATTGATCGGCGCTGATCTCGCTCTTCGGCCGCATCCAGAGGGCCGAGGCGGCGTTCAGCGTTTCTTCCTTGCCGGCTTGGTCGAGCACGATCGGCAGGGCGATGTGATCGGAATATTTCTTGACGATCGTGCGGATGCGATCGGGCTCGGCATATTCCTCATCCGCCTCGTTGAGGCTGAGGGTGATCGTCGTGCCGTGCTTCTCGCGCGCCGCTTCGTCGATGGTGAATTCGCCCTTGCCGTTTGAGACCCAGCGGTGCGCGATCGCCTCGCCGGCTTTCTTCGAGACGACCTCGACTTCCGTCGAGACCATGAAGGCGGAATAGAAGCCGACGCCGAACTGGCCGATCAGCGCGACGTCCTTCTTGCTGTCGCCGGACAATTCCTTGACGAAAGCGGCGGTACCGGAGCGGGCGATGGTGCCGAGATTGTCGATCATCTCCTGCCGGCTCATGCCGATGCCGTTGTCGGAGATGGTCAGGGTGCGCTTCTTCTTGTCGGGCTCGATGACGACCCGGAAATTGGTGTCGCCCTCGGTCAGCGCCGGCTCGGTCAGCGCCAGGTAGCGCAGCCGGTCGCAGGCGTCCGACGCATTGGAAATAAGCTCGCGCAGGAAAATTTCTTTCTCGCTGTAAAGCGAATGCGCGACGATCTCCAGCAGGCGGGAAACTTCCGCCTGGAATTCACGTTTCTCGCTGGCCATGACCCCGTTTTCCCATTTGCTCGGCCGATTCTTTGGACCGCCGCAGATATGTGGCGGCGAGGGCAATCCTGCAAGATGGTGGGCCTGCAAGGTGTTAGGGTAAAACCTGGCCGCGGTCGGCCAGCCGTGTAGGATCGTGATAGGGTAGGGTAATGAGCTACATCCAAAAGGTGCTGCAGCCGGGCGAGACCCTTATCTATCAGACAAGGCTGCATTGGATGATTTATGGCCGGGCGATCTTCCTCGCCCTGATCGCCATCGCCTGCGTCGCGGCGGGGTATTACGCCGGCACTTATTTCCAGGATGCCGGCCTCATCGCCGCCGCCTTCTTTCTTTTATTGGCGCTGATCTCGGCGATCCATGGCGCGATCAAGCGGGTCTCGACTGAACTCGCCGTCACCGATCACCGGGTGATCTTCAAGCGCGGCATCGTCAGCCGCTACACGATCGAGATGGCGCGCTCCAAGGTCGAAAGCGTCGATGTGGTGCAGAGCATCGGCGGGCGCATCTTCAATTACGGCACCATTCTGGTGCGCGGGACGGGCGGGTCGCTCGAGCCGTTTCGCAACATCGAGGACCCGCTGCGCCTCCGGAGCGCCATTACCGCGGTCTAAGGGTTGGGATTAGTCGCAAGAGGCCGCGCCGACCGCGGTGCCGACCGCCGCGCCACCGATCAGGCCGATAATCGCCGCCGCTCCGGTATTCCCGCCATGGTTCGCCGCGCCGGAGCCGATGAGGCCGCCGGCCGCGGCGCCGATCAAGCCGCCGACGAGCGCGTTGTTGCAGGACTGATACACAACCGGCGCCGGATAGGCCGGAGCCGCATAGGGCGCGGGGTAAACCGGGGCCCCGTAGACAGGACTGGGTGCGACATAGGCGGGCGCCCCATAGACAGGGGTGGGCGCGACATAGACCGGATGCGGACGGTGCCAATCGTGCCAGTCACGCGCCAAAGCGGGGAGCGGCGCGGCAAGCACGCCGATCATGCCAGCGACAAAAACCGCACGAGTTGCAAGGGAACGAAGCGAAATTCGGGTCATGGCGGACCTCCTTCGGGTCCCAAAAAATATCTTACGTAGAGATATACGAGTGGCGGCCCGCGGAAAGTCCTGTCCGTGTCATGAATTTCCTGTCATCCGCGGCGCCTGTCCGCTCGGATACTTGCGTTTCGTCCGCCGACATCCGATGATTCAGGACATGGGAGTGTTCACTCCGGCGGCGCGGGTCCTGGCAGTGCTAGGCCCGACCAACACCGGCAAGACCCATCTCGCCATCGAGCGCATGCTCGGCCATCGCACGGGCATGATCGGCTTCCCGCTTCGGCTTCTGGCGCGCGAGAATTATGACCGGATTGTTGCGCTCAAAGGCGCGCGGGCGGTCGCTCTCATCACCGGCGAAGAAAAAATCGTCCCGCCTCATCCGGCTTATTGGGTATGCACCGTCGAATTGATGCCGCTCGATCTGCCGGTCGATTTCCTGGCGGTCGACGAGATCCAGCTCTGCGGCGACGCCGAACGCGGCCATATCTTCACCAACCGGCTGCTGCATGCGCGCGGCATGTCAGAGACGATGTTTCTCGGCGCGGAGACGATCCGGCCGCTGCTGAAGCGCCTCGTGCCGGAAGCGGAATATGTCAGCCGGCCGCGCTTCTCGACGCTGTCCTACACCGGCCAGAAGAAAATCACGCGCCTGCCGCCACGCAGCGCCGTGGTCGCCTTCGCCATTGCCGATGTTTTCGCCCTCGCCGAGTTGATGCGCCGCCAGCGCGGCGGCACCGCCGTGGTGATGGGCGCCCTCTCGCCCCGCGCGCGCAACGCACAGGTCGGGCTCTTCCAATCCGGCGAGGTCGATTACCTCGTTGCGACCGATGCGATCGGCATGGGTCTCAACATGGATCTCGACCATGTCGCTTTCGCGCGGCTGGCGAAATTCGACGGTCGTGGGCCGCGGCGTCTGGCGCCCGCCGAGATTGCACAGATCGCTGGCCGCGCCGGCCGGCATATGAGCGACGGCACTTTCGGCACGACCGGCGAGTTGCCCGGCATCGATGACGAGATCGTCGAAGCGGTCGAGAATCACCGTTTCGATCCCTTGCCGCGTCTCTATTGGCGCAATGCCCGTCTCGACTATCGCTCGATCGGCGGCTTGCTGAAGAGCCTCGAGGAAAAGCCGCATCATCCCGGCCTCATCCCCGCGCGCGAGGCCGACGATCATTTGGCGCTCGCGGCCTTAGCGAAGGTGCCGGACATTGCCGCGGCGGCGACCAATCCCGAAGCGGTACGATTGCTCTGGGAAGTCTGCCAGATCCCTGACTTCCGCAAGATCATGAGCGACACGCATGCGCGTTTCCTCGCTTCGATCTACCACCATCTGGTCAGCCGCACCGGCAGACTGCCGATGGATTTCGTCGCCGGACAGATGAGCCGGCTCGATCGCACGGACGGCGATATCGATACGCTGATGACGCGGATCGCGCATATCCGCACCTGGACCTATATCGCCCATCGCTCCGACTGGCTGGTCGACGCGTCGAGCTGGCAAGAGAAAGCGCGCGCGATCGAGGATCATCTCTCCGATGCGCTGCACGATCGCATCACCCAGCGCTTCGTCGATCGTCGCTCGGCATTCTTGGTGAAACAGCTTTCATCGTCGCGCGAATTGCTCGCCTCGGTCAGCCGCGCCGGTGAGGTGAAGGTCGAAGGCCACCCGGTCGGTCGTCTCGACGGTTTCCGCTTCGTGCCCGATGCTGTGCCCAACACCGAAGCCAGCAAGACTTTGCTTGCCGCAGCAAACCGCGTGCTGCGCGGCGAGATCGAGGCGCGCGTGAGCGAGCTTGCCGCCGCGCCCGATGATGAATTCGCGCTCGAAGCCGATGGCAAGTTGCTGTGGCGCGGCGGTGTGGTCGGACGCCTCATCGCGGGCGAAAGCCCGCTCGATCCGCAGATCGATGTCTTCACCGGCCATTCGCTGGATTCGCCGCTGCGCGAGACGATCCGCCGTCGCCTCGCCTCGTTCTGGGGCATGGAGAAGCGCCGCCGCCTCGCGCCGCTGGTCCGCCTGCGCCATGCTGAATTCGACGGCGCCGCGCGCGGTCTGGTCTATCAGCTTTGCGAAGCGCTCGGCACGCTGCCGGCAAGCGATGTTGCGGCGCAATGCGCCGGGCTCAGCGGCAAGGATCGCAAGTTGCTCGCCAAACATGGCGTGCGGCTCGGCACCGAAACGGTTTATCTCGACGGCATGCTGAAGCGCGAAGCGGTGGCCGGCGCCGCGCTGCTCTGGTCGATCCATAACAAGCTCGATGCGCCGAAACTGCCCGGCGGGGTCGCCGCGCCGCGCGATCGTTCGATCGGCGAGGGCGCCTATCGCGCCATGGGCTATCGCGTGCTCGGGCCGCGGGTCCTGCGTGCCGACAAGGTCGAAGGCCTTGCCGCGGTGGCGCGGCGCCTCGCGCGCCAAGGCGCGTTCGGCGTCTCGCCGGAATTGCTCGGCCTCGCCAGCGCGTCGCGCCACGATCTTCCGGCGATGCTGGCCGATCTCGGCTATCGTGCCGTCCATGACGCGAGCGGCATCACCTTCCATGCGCGCCCGGCGAAGAAACGCATTGCCGTCGCCGATCGCCTGCGCGCCGACAGTCCTTTCGCGAAACTAGCAGCGTTGACGTTCGCCCGATGAGAAATGAAACACCGTCTCCAGCGACCCTACGCCTCGATAAATGGCTGTGGTTCGCGCGGCTCGCGCGCACGCGCTCGTTAGCCACGCGGCTCTGCGCCGAAGCCCGCGTCAGTATCGGCGGCCGCGATGGGGTGAAGCCGCATCACGCGGTGCGCGTCGGCGATGTCGTCGTGGTTGAGCTGCCGCATCAGCGGCGACGCCTCATCGTTCGCGCACTGGGCGAGCGGCGCGGTCCGCCGGCCGAAGCGAAGCTGCTTTATGATGAGCCGACGCCGCCGATCATGCTTGAGACGCCGGCGCCGGGCTGGGTCTCGCTCTTCGAGGATGAAGTAGCGTTCGAGACCTGACCGGGGCTAGCCCGGCCAGTGTCACTTATGGTGGATGCAGTATTTGTAGCGGCCGAGGTCGAGATGGATGTGATCGACATGGTCGCGATCGGTATCCGGGTCGAGTACTTCGTTGAAATAGCCACAGGCCTGCGTCGCGACCGCGCGTAGGAAATCGCGACCCTTGCCGCGCTTGGTCCATTCCTGCTTCACCGAGATCATCGTGCCGTCGGTCAGCTCGAAGCCCGCGATATCCATCGCCAGCCCATGCGCATGCTCGCTCTCGCGGCCGGCACGGGTCGGGCGGCAGGCATAAGCGCCGAAATGGACGATGCTTTTGAGGTCGTGGCCGAAGGTGCGTTTGGCCAGCGGCCGGATCACCGCGCGCTCGAATTCATCGAATTTGAGTACGAAATTGCAAGCGGCGACGGTCGGTCGGCTGAACGGAATGGTCGCAGCCGAGACGCGAATGGGGTTTTGAACGAGACAAGCCGGACGCGTGCTTGCTGATTGCGGCTCGACCTGATACTGCACCCCGAGGCGGTTAAGCTCTGCCAAGCATTGCTGGTCGCTACGGCTCAATGGCGGGGCGGGCGGTGCCGAGACTTGCGAGGCGCAAGCCGCCAGTGTCGAAATCGCCGCCAACGCGAGCCAGCGGCACATCAAGCGGCCGAAGGAGAGCGAGCCGGTCATCGGTGAAATTGCAGCACGATTCCGGTAGCTTATACCCTAAATCTCAATCCGAATCACAGATATTGCTCGATGGTGGTTGATCTAGCTCAAAGAAATTTAGCGAAATTCGATCAGGCGAAGGTCGTCGTGACCGGCGGGCTGGGCTTTATCGGCTCGAATCTGGCCGCCAAGCTCGTGGCATTGGGTAGCCACATGCTATTGATCGACAGCTTGCTGCCGAATTACGGCGGCAACCGCTTCAACATCGCGCCGATCGAAGATCGGGTGCGGGTCGAGATTGCCGATATTCGCGATACGGCGCGGATGCGCGAACTGCTCGCCGGCTGCGACTATCTCTTCAATCTTGCCGGCCAGACCAGCCATCTCGATTCGATGCACGATCCGGTGACCGATCTCGAGATCAATTGCCTGGCACAGCTCACTTTGCTCGAGGCCTGCCGCGCGGTCTGCCCGAAAGCGGTGGTGGTCTTCGCCTCGACGCGCCAGATCTATGGCCGTCCCGATTATCTGCCGGTCGATGAGCGGCATCTGCTGCATCCGGTCGACGTCAATGGCGTGAATAAGATGGCCGGCGAGGCGTATCATATCCTCTACCACGATGTGTACGGCATCCAGGCGACGGCGCTGCGCCTCACCAACACCTATGGCCCGCGTATGCGCATCAAGGATGCGCGCCAGACTTTCGTCGGCGTGTGGCTCAGAGCGGTGCTCGAAGGCAAGCCGTTCGAGGTCTGGGGCGGCGAGCAGAAGCGCGATTTCACCTATGTCGACGATGCGGTCGATGCCTTCCTCCTTGCGGCGCTGACGCCGGAGACCAAGGGCAAGGTGTTCAATCTCGGCGGCGAGCGGCCGGTCAGTCTCGATGACCTTGCCGATCTCCTGGTCGCGGCGAATGGCAGCGGCACTTTCGCGCGTCATGAATTCCCGGCCGAGCGACGACGTATCGATATCGGCGATTACTTCGCGTCCGATACGCTGTTCCGCGCCGTGACCGGTTGGCAGCACGGCGTGCCGCTCGAGGATGGTTTGAAACGCTCCATCGCCTATTTCCGCGAACACGGTCGCCACTATGTCTGAGCAAATGATTCCACAAGCCGATCCGCGTGCCGGCTATCGCGCGCATCACACGGAGATCGATGCCGCCCTCGCGCGCATGCTCGAAGGCGGTCGCTATATCCTCGGTCCCGACGTTGAAGCTTTCGAGCAGGAATTCGCCGCCTATATCGGCACGCGCCACGGCATCGGTGCGGCAAGCGGCACCGAGGCGCTGGTGCTGGCGTTGAAAGCACTCGATCTCGGTCCCGATGATTATGTTGCGACGGTGTCGCACACCGCGGTCGCCACGGTTGCCGCGATCGAGCTCGCCGGCGCGAAGCCGCTGTTGATCGATATCGATCCCGCGACCTACACGATCGATCCGGCGAAACTCGAAGCGGCGTTGGCGAAACCGCCCAGCAATTCAAAAGGCGGCCGCATCGCTGCGGTGATCCCGGTGCATCTCTATGGCCTCGGCGCGGATATGAATGCGATCGGCGCGCTCGCCCAGCAGCACGGCTTGCGCATCATTGAGGATTGCGCGCAAAGCCATGGTGCTTTTCTCGACGGAAGGCGGCTCGGCGGCATCGGCGATCTCGCCGCGTTCAGCTTCTATCCGACGAAGAAATCTTGGCGGCATCGGCGATGGCGGCGCGGTGCTGACGAACGATGCGGCGCTCGCTTCGCGGCTCAAAGAGTTGCGCGAATATGGCTGGCGCCAGCGCTATATCAGCGATCGCACCGGCATGAATTCGCGCCTCGACGAGATGCAAGCGGCGATCCTGCGCGTGAAGCTGCGCCATCTCGATGGCGATAATGCACGGCGCCAGGCAATTGCCGGCATCTATGATTATGGCTTGCGCTGGTGCGAGGGTATCGGCTTGCCGGCGCGGCGGCATGGCGGCACGCATGTTTTCCATCAATATGTGCTGCGTTGCCGCAATCGCGACGCGCTGCAAGCGGCGCTGAAATCGCGCGGCGTCGGCACCAACATCCATTATCCGGTGCCGGTGCATCTACAGCCGGCGTATCAGGATCGTGTCGCGATCGGTCCCGGCGGTCTCGGCGAAAGCGAGCGCGCGTCGCGCGAAGTGCTCAGCCTGCCTATGTTCCCGGAGCTGGGCGAGGACCAGGCCACGCGTGTCGTCGCGGCCCTGAAATCGATCGGCTAAAGCGATCAGTTCCGGCTGATGATCGCCGGCTGCGTGCGCTCGACCGGCTCGGCGCGCGTCACCGAGCGCACCACCGATTGCGGCTTGCGATTCACGGTCAGATAGAGCCGGCCGAGATACTCGCCGATAATGCCGAGCATGATGAGCTGCACGCCGAGGAGCAGCAGCGTCGCGACCGTCAGCGAGGCCCAGCCGGGTGGCGTGCCTTCGAAGATCGCTGTCCAGAGGGCCCAGACCGCACCGCAAAGGCCGAGGCCGCTCATCCCGAAGCCGGC
Organism: uncultured Alphaproteobacteria bacterium; assembly: GCA_963740675.1. GTDB lineage: Bacteria > Pseudomonadota > Alphaproteobacteria > ATCC43930 > CGMCC-115725 > CAIKMD01. Next base: position 162,467 of record CAVUFS010000008.1, on the reverse strand, counting down.
GAAGGTCGCAATGCGGAGCGGCATCACCGAGAAATTGACGAACATGCTGGTCCAAAGACGCAGCAGCCGCGACAGCGTGTAATTGCTGCGCCCGGCCACGCGCGGCAGATGCTCGACCTGCAGCGTGCCGATGCTCTGCGTCGCTTGCAGGATCAGCCCGTCGACGTAGGGAAAGGGACCGCGATACTGCGTCACCTGACGCGCGGCGAAAGCGCTGATGCAGCGGAAGCTCGAGAGGTAGAGCCCCTTCGGCTTGTCGAGCACTTTGTCGGCGCACCAATTGGCGAAGCGGCTGCCGATATTGCGCCAGGCCGCGTGCTGCTTCTTGGCGTAATGGGTGTAGATGACGTCCTTGCCGGTCTTCTGCGCGTAATGCAGCAGTCGCAGCACCTCGCCTGGCGGGTTCTGCAGATCGTCATCCATGGTGATGATATGCGTGCCGTTGGCCTCGCGCAGGCCGGCCATCACGGCATTGTGTTCGCCGAAATTACGCGCGAGGTCGACGAGGGTGATTGGCACTTTGGCGCGCGCCTGAAGCCGCTGGCATTCGAGTAGACTCGAATCCGGGCTGGCATCGTTGACGAGGATGATCTCGTGCCCGCCCGGCACATCGAGCGCCTCGAGCGCATCGATGAGTTCGCCGACACTATCGGCGCCGTTATAGACGGGAACGACGATGCTCAGGGCGTAAGTCATGGTTTTACTGCTGTCGCTAGGATTGAGCCACCGAAGGGCAAACGCAAGCCGCAAGAAGCGAGCGCCAGCTCGAAACGCAAAATAGCGCCGAACAGCCGTTCGACGAAAGGCGGCAGCAGCTCGACAGCACTTTTGGCGTCGCGATGGATAAGGCGCTGCGCCACCATCAGCGGGAAGAGCAGGCTGTTCCAATAGGCAATGCGGATCTCGGCAAAGCCGGCATCGCGCAGCAGCGCGCGAACCTGGCCGGCGCCGAAGCGTCGCACATTGTCGACCGCGAGATCGTGGCCCGAGAACAGCCAGCGATAGGCGGGCAGGTTGAGCAACAGCACACCGCGCGGCTTGAGACAAGGTGCGAGCGCGGCCAGCGCCTCCGCCGGCTCGACGCCGCGATGGCACAGCACATCGGCGCTGAAGATGGCGTCAAAAGATTGCGGTGCGAGCGGCGGCGCCAGCACCGAGGCGACGATGAGCGTCGCGCCGCTTTTATCGCGCGCGGTCTCGGCCGCGCCGGGATCGAGCTCCAGCCCGTAGCAATCTGCCGATGGCGCGGTTTGCGCGAGCTTCGTCAGCAAGCCGCCGGTGCCGCAACCGGCATCGAGCAGGATCGCGCCCGACGCGTGTGTGTTACGGCGTTGCCAGGCGAGGATGAGGTTGGCGCGCAAGCCGCGAAACCACCAACCGCGCTCTTCGACCGCGGCGAGCCGCTCATATTCGCGGCGTTCCATGGCGGCTCGATGAGGCGCGGGTTAATTGGCGCCGGCAAGCATGCCGGGCCGGCGGGTGCCGGCGACGATCGCGCGGCGGTCGAGCACGAGCGACAGCAGCGTACCCATGCGCTCGACACGATAGATCACCGTGCCGGGCAGCGACTTGTCGCAATCGTCCTTGGTGAAGGCGATGAAGAAATCCGCGTTCTCGCGATCATCGGTAAAGACGAAATTCGGCGGGAAGTAATAGGCCGCGGAGCCGGGCGGGCCGCAGACCGCGACGGTGAAGTCGCGGTCCATGAAATCGGCGCCGTATTCAGCCTTCAGATAATCGTGCAGCCCGTGTACGGCCTCGTCATAGGAATTGGCCCAGTAATCGAGCTTGAAGAGACCTTGCGCGCCTTTGGTGCCGCCGATGAAGGCATTGTAATAGACGTACTCGTCCGGATGGAGTCGCGCCATCGTACCGATATGGACGACGCCGTAAAGCGCGAGCAGGGCGAAAGCCGTGTGGCGCAGCCGCGGCGCGGTCAGTTTTTGCCAGGCGCGATCGGCGAGCAGCGCGGCCACTGCCGCGATCGCCGGCAACACGAAGATGAAGTGCCGCATGCCGTCGAACAACACGGCCTTGATCGCGATCGCATAGCCAACCGGAAAGAGGATCGCGAAAGCAACCATGAAGCACATCAGGATGCGGTTGCGGCCGATCGCGCCGAAATCGCGCCACAGCAGGAACAGCGCGACGAAAGGCGAGGCGATCAACAACAGCAGCACGAGCTCCGGCAGCGCCAGAAGGATGTGTACCGGCAGATAGGTCCAGGGCAGATCGGCGGCCATGATGTAATGGCCGGCGAAGAGCGTGCGGAACGGGAATTCCTGATGCGAGAAGGTCGCGAGTGCCGAGAGCGGATTGGCGATCGGTCCGTGTTGCGCCCAGGGCCAGAAGATCAGCATCACCGGATAGGCGATGGCGATCACCGGAATGAAGACGCGGAAGCCGCTGACGATGCCTTCCCGGAAGAGCGTGCTGACGCGGCGCGTCTCGAGCGCGCGCCACAGCGCGAAGAGGCTCAAGAGCATGCCGAGATAGGCGAGTAGCAGCAGCCCGCCGACGCGCACGCCGAGCGTCAGGCCGCAGGCGAGGCCAAGCTTCAACACAAGCTGCCAGCGCGGCCGCGGCAGACTCGGGATGATGAGGACGAGGTAATAGAGCGCCCAGATGCTGCCGGCCGCAAAGGGAATGTCCTTCGGGTTGTTGAACATCTGGCCGTAGTAATTGGGGATCAGCGCCAGGAAGAGCGCGGCAAGAAAGCCGACGCGCGGCCCGCCGAGCACCCGGCCGAGCTTCCATGTACCGACCAGCCCGATGACGCCGACCATCGCGTTGAGCAGATGCCGCGTCTCATAGGTGCCGAAGGGAGAGACGGTATTAAGCGCGGCGGCGGTCGCATCGAAGACGGCGCCGTAATTGATAAAATCCATCCAGTGCAGGGCGCGCAGATCGCTGAAGCCCGACACGTAGTAATTCAGCACGAAGACGCCGTACCAATTATGGCCGTCCTCGTCCCAGGTAACGCCGTAATCCTGGAAGGTGAGCAGGGCGATGATGACGACGGCGCCAAAGAGGATGCAGGCGAGCCCGTCCCAAGACGGCACAGCCCATCGCGCAGCAGCAGTTTCGGTACGTGCCACCCGTTGCGGCAGTTCCGTCGTACTCATCCGAACCCGTTCTCCACGCGCATAGACGCGCCGTAAACGACCGGTTTCCTAAGCCATTGAGGCTTAAAGCCCGGCGTCTTTCATCATTTTGCCGACAACGCGCTCGGAGGCGAAAAATTCCTCTGCCATGCGGCGTGCCGCCTTGGCGTGCCGCGCGTAATCGGCGTTTACCGCCTTGATCGCTGCCAGGGCACCGGCCTTGTCGGTGTATTCGAAGAGGCCTTCGCCGACCGGGTAGAACCGGCTGAACTCGCTCGCCATGGTGACGACCGGCCGGCCAGAGGCAAGATAGCAGACGCTTCGGTCGCTGAACCAGCCGCTTTTCGGCCGCACATAGATGTCCTTCGCCACGGTGAACTCGGCGCGCGAGCCGCGGATGAAATCGCCGTAAGCTTCGATACTGGCCGAAACCGGCCGCGGATCGGCCACACGCCAGCCGGCGGCGGTCACCTGTGCCTCGATCTCGGGAGTCGGCGGCAGCATCGCCATGGTGAAGGGCACGCCGGCGTCTTTCGGGACGTCGAGCATGCGCAGGAAGTTTACATGCTTTGACCACACATAGTGCTCGCCTTCGAACTCGATGTTCTTGCCCTTGTTCTCCCAGGTGGCGATGGTGCTGAAGGCTTCGGGCGCGCCCGGCGTCTCGGGCCACAGGCTGATCTCGACCGGCGGCCGCGTCGGCTGCCACGGAATGCCGCAAAGCGGCACGATCCAGCCCGGCCCGCCGACATTCTCGCCGTAGGTGAAGAAATGCGTATGCGCATCGAGATAGGCGCGCGCGCCGGGATCGGCCTTGGCGTATTTGATCTGCTCATAGACCGGATCGGTGTCGACCATGATGCGCACCGGGCAGGCCATATGCTCTTCGCGCAGCTTAGTCGCGCCGCAGAGATTGATCAGCGCATCGGCGCCTTTCAGCAACTCGAAGACGCGCTCGCGCGACAGGCCGTGATAGACGTCGTTGATCGCATCCCAATAGGCCCAGCGATCCTTGAAGCCGAACCGCTCGATCGAATCCTTGAGGAAGGCGACATTGTAGCTGCAATCCATCATCACGCTGTTGGCGCGCGGATCGTAGGGATTTGCGCCGTGATTCTCGATGTACCAGGTGTCATAGCCGAGCTTTTGTAGGCCGACGAGATACTGCAGCGCCTGCCAGGCGATACCGGCCATTGGCATTTGCGCGATGAAATGCAGCAGAACGACGCGAGGCTTGGCCATCGTCAACTCATTCCCGGATATTCGATGGTGATGACCTCGATCGTCTCGATACCGGCGGGCGTATTGAGGTCGACCGTGTCGCCTTCGCGGGCTTTCAGCAGCGCGCGGGCGATCGGCGAGACCCAGCTTACGCGTTTCGCATCCGATGTCGCCTCGTCGACGCCGACAATCGTGATCGTGTTCTCGGTGCCGTCCGCTGTCGCATAGGTGACGGTCGCGCCGAAGAACACCTGATCGCGCCGCGTCTGCCGCATCGGGTCGACCACCTCGGCGCTTTCCAGGCGCTTGGTAAGGTAGCGGAGGCGGCGATCGATCTCGCGCAGCCGCTGCTTACCGTAAATGTAATCGCCATTCTCGGAACGGTCGCCATTACCGGCGGCCCAGGCGACGGTCTCGACCACTTTCGGCCGCTCCTCGCGGATGAGCTTTTTCAGCTCGTCCTGCATGGCCGCAAAGCCTTGCGGCGTCATGTAATTCTTGAGGCCGCTCGGCAGCGGTGCGCCGCCTTCCGGCGCATCGTCCTCGACGGCATCGGTCTCTTTGGTGAAGGCTTTGCTCATGATCGTCGCCGTAATTTATCGGCTGGTGCCGCGATCGTCGAGGAACGCATAGATATCGCCCGCTTTGTCGTTGCGCGGCAGGCGTTTGAGCTCGGCGCCGATTTCTGCCGCGCCGAGCCAGCGCGGAATGGCCAAGCTCATGCTCTCACCGACCGAGCGGTTGAAGCGATAGGTGCCGAGCCGGTTCAGCCGCGCGATGGCGACCAGCGCGGGGTCGAGCGCCACCGGCAGGTATTCGAGCGACAGCCCGGGTAGCGGCCGCGACAGGCCCTCGAGCACCGCATGCTCATAGCCCTCGACATCGATCTTGCAGAAAGCCGGAACACCATGCGCCGCGATGAGCGCGTCGAGTGTCGTCACATCGACTTCGACCTGCTCGCGCCAACGCACATGGCGAAAGCCGGGACTCTCGCCGGCTTGCACGATGTAATCGGGCGACAGTGTCGCGACGGTTGGGTGTGCTGGATCGATGGCAAGCCTGGCTTTGCCGCGCGCCGAACCGAGTGCGGCGCTAATAAGAATGACTCGCGGATCATTGCCGAAGCGACGCTTCAACCCGGCCATCAAACGCGGCTGCGGTTCGACCGCGACCACGCGTGCGCCAAGGCTGAGGAAATGCGCAAGACGGTCCCCGACATGCGCGCCGATATCGAAGCAAAGATCGCCGGGCCGAATGAATTGGCGATAGAAAGCTCTCGCCCGCCGCCGCTTTAGCGGGTTGCCGCGATAGATCATAGTCGAGCGCGCAATGCCGTAGCTGCGCCGCAAGGTTGAAACCAGTTGGGTCATGCTACGCGCTGAGCGAATCCGATCTGTTCTGTGCAATTTCCCGTGAAATGATCATGCCACAGAGAATTTGCATTTGAGCGCGGCAATTTTGCATTTGGCGGTTAGATAAAAAATAATAAGATGCCCATCAGGCTAGATTAGAGGAAACTGGAATGTCTGCTCGGGTCCTCGTCGTCGACGACGATGACGCGTTTCGCTATGCGACGGTCAAAATGCTGGCGGAAGCCGGTTTCGAGGCTGTCGATGCGCCGGACTATCGCCGGGCGCTGGACATTCTCGACGACAAGAAGCCGCTGGCTCTCCTGGTCATGGATATCGTCATTCCCGGCGTCAACGGTTTCGCGTTGACGCGAATGGCGCGCATGCGCCATCGCGAGCTCAAGGTCATTTACGTCTCGGCTTTCGACGTGCCGACTGACGAAGCGATCGGGCCGATACTGCGCAAGCCGGTCGATAGCGACGCCCTCATGGCTGAGGTTCGCAAGGCGCTCGCGGGCAACGCCTAGCGCCCGACGTTCTTAGGTACACTTGCCGACATAGCGTGTAGCGGCACAAATCGCACGTGACTTCAGCTGTCTCGCCTCTAGAATGAGCCGCGCGAAACCGGGCTTTTCCTCAGGATGGCATAATACATGGCTCGAACGAGCCCATAGCGTGCCCCGGTTTCTCCATTCCCGCTCTTAGGTTCCCACTGACCTGCGAGAGATCGATCTATGGCTACTGCCGAAAATGTTTTGCTGCCACAACTGATCGCCAAACATCGCGATCCGCTGCTCAATGCGTGGCTCGAGCAGCAACGTATCGCGAATAGGGGCAGCCAAGAAGATCAGGCCGAGCTGCGCGATTATTCCACGCGCTTTCTCGACGCGTTGCGCGCCGCCGCAACAACCGGTCAGTTCGAAGATATCACGACGCCGTCCTGGAGCGAGGCGCGGCATGTGCTCGAAGAAGTCTCGCGCGGGCGCGCCTTGCGCGGCTCGACGCCGTCGCAAACCGCGATCTTCGTCTTCTCGCTGAAAGCGCCGCTCTTCGAGCTGCTTGGCCGCGAGATCGGCAAGGACGCTACTGCACTGGCGCGCGAGGTCTGGGTCGCGACGCTGCTGCTCGACAAGCTCGGCCTCTACACCGCCGAGGTCTTCCTGAAGAGCCGCGAGGAAGTGATCCAGCGTCAGCAGGACGAATTGCTCGAGCTGTCGACGCCGGTTGTCACCTTGTGGCAAGGCGTTCTCGCGCGTGCCGCTGATCGGCACGCTCGACAGCAACCGCACGCAAGTCGTGATGGAAAATCTGCTGCAGTCGATCGTCACGACCGGCGCGCAGATCGCGATCATCGATATCACCGGCGTGCCGACCGTCGATACCCTGGTGGCGCAGCATCTGCTGAAGACGGTCTCGGCCGCCCGCCTCATGGGCGCCGATTGCATCATCAGCGGCATCCGTCCGCAGATCGCGCAGACGATCGTCCATCTCGGGGTCGAGCTCAACGTCGTGTCGAAAGCGACCATGGCCGATGCCTTCGCGCTTGCCTTGCGCCGCGTCGGCAAAACGGTCGTCGATCGCGTAAAACCAACGGCTGCGGCGGCCGATGCCAAGCTGGTGGAGTAAACACGATGGAACAGATCCCGATCATGAAGATCGGCGATTGCCTGCTGGTCAGCATCCAGGTGGATATGCATGACCGGCTGGCGATGGCGTTACAGGATGAGCTCACCGGCAAAGTCGTCGAAACGCGGGCGCGCGGTGTGATGATCGACATCTCATCGCTCGAGATCGTCGATTCCTTCATTGGCCGCATGCTCAACAACATCGCGGCGATGACACGCGTGCTCGACGCCGTCACCGTTGTGGTCGGGATGCGCCCGGCGGTCGCGATCACCCTGGTCGAGCTCGGCTTGCAGCTCACCGGCGTCAAGACTGCGCTCAATGTCGATGCCGGCCTCGCCTTGATCCGTCGTCTGATCGACGACGAGGAGCTGGCCGATTGAACGTCGAGAAAAGCACCACGATGGCGGTCAAGGCGGCCGAAGACGTGGTGCGCGTGCGACAGGCCGTTCGCGTGGTGGCGGTCGATGCAGGCTTCAGCCTCGTCGATCAGACCAAGCTGGTCACGGCCGCCAGCGAGATCGCGCGCAATACGCTCGAGTATGGCGGCGGCGGCGAGGTGTTGCTTGAGACGCTGCGTGACGGCGTACGCCGCGGCGTGCGCCTGACGTTCAGCGATCAAGGTCCCGGCATCCCCGATATCGCGCGTGCCATGACCGATGGCTATACCAGCGGCGGCGGGCTCGGCCTCGGTCTCTCGGGTGCCAAACGGCTTTCCAGCGAATTCGATATTCAGTCGGCGCCCGGCAAGGGAACCAGGGTGATGCTCGGCCGTTGGCGATAGCGCATGCTCATCCCCATTTCCGACCAGAGCCAGATCGCCTCATCGCGCCGCACCGCCGAGCATCTCGCGCGCTCTCTCGGCTTCGGTGAAGCGCGCACCGGTGGTGTCGCTCTCATCGCGACCGAGATGGCAACCAACATCCTCAAACATGCGACCCATGGCCATCTGTTGGCGACGACATTCGAGGATGGCACTGGCAGCGGAATTGAACTGCTCGCGATGGATAAGGGGCCGGGCATCGCCGATGTCGCGCGCTCGCTGGAAGACGGCTATTCGACGGTCGGCACGCCGGGGACGGGGCTCGGCGCGATCCGCCGCCAAGCAGACATCTTCGATATCTATTCGCGTCCCGGCGCCGGCACCGTTGTCATGGCGCGCGTGCTCACCGACGATGCGGCCGCGACGGCCACTGTTCCCGATTTCGAGTTGGGCCTCGCGCTCGTTCCCTACCCCGGTGAGATAGAATGTGGCGATTCTTGGGCTTTTGGTCTCAAGAGCGGAGCTCCAAGTCTCTTCGCTGTTGACGGCTCGGGCCATGGACCACACGCTGCCTCTGCTGCGCGCGGTGCTGTGGAGGCTTTCGAGAAGAGCGATCAGATGGACAGCGTCCGGGTCATGGAAACTATCCATCGCGCTCTCGCTCCAACGCGCGGTGCGGCGATCGCGGTCGCGCGGGTCGACCAGTCAGCGCATCTGGTGCGCTTTTCCGGCATCGGCAATATCTCGGGGGCGCTTCTCGCCGAAGGCACGACCAAGCGCATGGTCTCGCTGAACGGGACGGCGGGTCATGTTGCGCCCCGCGTGCGCGAATTCACCTATCCCTATACGGGTGCGGCGACGGTCATTCTCCATTCGGACGGCGTCTCGGCGAAATGGGAAATGAGTGCCTATCCAGGCCTCGCCGTATGCCGGCCGAGCGTAATCGCCGGCGTCTTGAGTCGCGATTTCCGGCGCAGCAATGACGATGCGATGGTCGTTGTGCTGCGTGTGGCGGCATGAGCGCTCGTCTTCTCGCTATCGCTATCGAGCAGGAACGCGACATCGTTCAGGCGCGTCAACGCACGCGGCAGATCGCGGGACTGCTCGGCTTCGAGCGACAGGATCAGACGCGTATCACGACCGCGGTGTCCGAGATCGCGCGCAACGCGATCGAATATGGCAAAGGCGGCCGTATCGAATATCGCCTTGCCGATAAGGAGGCCGTGCCCTGTCTCGAAATTCTCGTTCGCGATAGCGGGCCCGGCATCGCCGATCTCACCGGCATTCTCGATGGCGTTCATCGCTCGACCACCGGCATGGGCATCGGCATCCTCGGCGCGCGCCGCTTGATGGATGAATTCGCGGTCGAAACCGCGCCCGGCCAGGGCACCAAGATCATGATGACCAAGCGCCTGCCGCGCGCAATGCTGATCTCGCCGGCATTGCAGGCACAGATCGGCGAAGCGCTGACCAAGGACGAAGCACTCGATCCGATCGCGGAGATCCGGCGCCAGAATCAAGAAATGATGGTTCAGCTCGAAGAGCTGAACGACCGGCAGCAGCAGCTCGCGGTGTTGAACGAAGAGTTGCAAGACACCAATCGCGGCGTCGTCGCTCTCTATGCCGAGCTGAACGATCGCGCCGACCATCTACGGCAGGCGGACGAGCTGAAATCGCGCTTCCTGTCGAATATGAGCCACGAATTCCGCACGCCGCTAAACTCGATCCTCGCGCTCACGCGCTTGCTCAACTCGCGCGCCGATGGCGATCTGACGCCAGAGCAGTTGAAGCAGGTCCAGTTCATTCAGAAGGCCGCGGAAAGCCTGACCGAGCTCGTGAACGATCTGCTCGACCTCGCCAAGGTCGAAGCCGGTCGCACGGTCGTCGTGCCGGTCGAATTCACCGCCGCCGATCTCTTCAGCACGCTGCGCGGCATGTTGCGTCCGCTGCTTGTCGGCGATGCGGTGGCACTCGTCTTCGATCTGCCGCCGGATCTACCGGTGATGCGAACCGACGAGAGCAAGGTCTCGCAGATTCTGCGCAACTTCATCTCCAACGCACTGAAATTCACCGAGCATGGCGAGGTCCGCGTCACGGCAAGTTTCGATCCCGCGACCGATTGCGTGACCTTTGCGGTCAGCGACACGGGCATCGGCATCGCCGAGAGCGATATCGAGATGATCTGGCAGGAATTCGGCCAAGTCGCGAACGCGATTCAGGCCAAGGTCAAAGGTACGGGCCTTGGCTTGCCGCTCTCGAAGAAACTCGCCGAGCTCCTCGGCGGCACCGTCTCGGTCAACAGTGCGGTCGGCATCGGCTCGCGTTTCTCCGTCACCTTGCCGTGCGTCTTTCCGCTTGGCGGCGATCGCACCGAGCTCGATCCGGAATGGATGGTTGATCCCAGTCGCATTCCGATCCTCGTGGTCGACGACGATCCGGCCGAAATCCTCAACCAGGAACGCATCCTCGCCGGTACGCGCTATCAGCTTCTTGCCGCGCGCTCGACCGCGCAAGCGAAACGCGCGCTCGAGCGGATTCTTCCCGGCGCGATCGTGCTCGATATCATGCTGGAAGGCGAAGAGGCCTGGCGCTTCCTCATCGACACCAAGCATCACGAACTCGACGCACAACATCCCCTTCGTCGTGGTGACCAGCACGCGCGACGAGCGCAAAGCGCGAAGCCTCGGTGCCGATCACTATCTCGACAAGCCGGTCGATCATGCGCAGTTCCTGCAGGCGCTCGACGAGCTGACCGGCGCGCGCGTCGCGATCAAGGTCCTGCTCATCGACGATGAGGAGATCGCGCGGTATCTGGTTCGGCAGCTCTTGCCGCGTGGCGCCTTCTATCTGCGTGAGGCCAGCGACGCGATGACCGGCCTCGAAATGGCGCGCAAAGAAAAGCCGGATGTGATCGTGCTCGACCTCAACATGAAGCCGATCGACGGGCTGGGATTCCTCGAGCTTCTGGCGTCCGAGGCGACCGCGCCGCTGCCGCCGGTGGTCATTCTCACCTCGCTCGTGCCTGACGATACGCAATATCTGAAACGCGCCGGCGCGACCGAAATCATGTCCAAATCCGAATTGACGGGCGCCGCCTTGATCGCCGCCGTGCGCCGCGCGCTGACGGTCGCGGAACCGGTCGCATGATAGCGCCGGCGCCCGGCACGGTTCTCGTCGTCGATGACAACGACGCCGGGCGCTACGTTAAGCGGCGCATCCTCGAACAAGCAGGACATTCGGTCACCGAGGCGCGCGAGGGCTTTGAGGCGCTGCGCATTATCGTCGCCGCGAAGCCCGAAGTCGTCGTGCTCGACGTCAAGCTGCCCGATATTCGCGGGACCGAGCTGTGCCGCAAGTTGCGCGAGAATGACGTCGGCGTTTGCGTGTTGATGACCTCGGCGGCCTTCATCGATCCCGCCGATCGTGTCGCATCGCTCGACAGCGGCGCCGATGCCTATCTGATCGAGCCGTTCGATCCGAGCGAGTTGGTGGCCGCGGTCAGCAGCCTGTTGCGCATGGCGCGGGCGGAGAAAAGTCTGCGTGAGGCCAATACGACGCTGGCCGAGAAGATTACCGAGCGGACGCGCGAGCTTGCTGCCGTGGCGAGCGATCTCGAAATCGCGAAAGAGAATTCGGCGCGCGCGGAAGAAGCGCTCTGGCATACGCAAAAGCTCGAGGCCATCGGCCGCCTGACCGGCGGCATCGCGCATGATTTCAACAATCTGCTGACGGTGGTGCTGGGCAATCTGGAGCTGCTTGAGCGTGGGCTGCGCGATGTTCCGAGCAGCGAAAAATGGCTGCGTCATATCCGTTCGGGGCGCCGTGCCGCGAATGACTGCGCCGATATTGTGCGTCAGCTTCTCGTCTTCGCGCGCCGCGATGGGCTGCGCTCGGAGGCGATTGATCTCAACAAAACCGTCGCACGGCTCGAGGACTTCATTCGCCGCTCGGTTGGCGAACAGGTCGCCGTGGAGATCGTGCTCGGCCCAGACCCCGTCGTTTGTAAGATCGATCCGACGCATTTCGAAGCGGCGCTGCTCAACCTCGCGATCAATGCGCGCGACGCGATGCCGACTGGCGGCAATTTGCGAATCGCGGTCCGGATGGTGAATGTTACGCCGGGTGAGACGATCGATGCGGCAATGCCGGTTCCGGCGGCTCTGCAGCCGGGCGAATATGCACTCGTCTCGGTGTCCGATACCGGACTCGGCATCAGCCCGGACATCGCCTCGCGCGTCTTCGAGCCATTCTTCACGACCAAGGATATCGGCAAGGGCAGCGGCTTGGGGCTCAGCCAGGTGTTCGGCTTCGTGAAGCAATCGGGCGGCACGGTCTCGCTCGACAGCGCCCCGGGTAAAGGCGCACGTTTCGGCCTCTATCTGCCGCTCTCGGGGGAACATGCGACCCGGCCGGCGCCGCTCGATACGGTCGGCGCGATGCCGCGCGGCAGCGGCACGATCCTCGTCGTCGAGGATAACGATCTCGTGCTCGACTACGTGGTCGCGACGACGACAGAGCTCGGCTATCGCGTGCTGCGGGCAACAACCGGCAAGGAAGCGCTCGATGTGATCGAGCGTGGCGAGCCGATCAACCTCCTCTTCACCGATGTCGTGATGCCCAACGGGATGAGTGGCCTCGATCTAGCGCGCGAAGTCCGCCGGCGCCGTCCCGACGTCAAAGTATTGATTACCTCCGGCTATTCGAGCCGGACCACCGACCAAACGGGCGATGCCGAATTCATGTCGCTGGTGAAACCTTACAGCAGCGCGGATCTCGCCAGGCGCCTGCGCGAAGCGCTCGGCGGCTGACATAGCGGCGCGCTGTTAGTGCTGCGCCCACCAGATGAAGCTGTAGATGGCGACGAGTGGGAAGGCGGCGGCGCTCAGGGCGAGGAAAACGCCGGTCAGGAAAAAGCCGCTGAGGATGCTCCCGACCCCCAACCGCCGGCGCGGCGCGATCGCCCGGCCGATTGAGCTTTCGATACCCGAAACGTTCGCCCCCGCGTCGATGCTTGTCATCGCTTCTCGTCTCCCAAATTCATCCAATTAGATGTGACGGGGCTAAGCGGCGGGAATGTGTCACGGATTGGGTATTCTGCGGCCGGGCTGGTGAATCATCGGGGCGCCTGAACCAAAGCGGCCCCCCCGGGGTTGCTCGCTCGCATGATCAAGGAACTGATCGGCTGGGTTGCCGCTGCTCTCCTTGTCGCGACCATCGGGCGGCAGGTCTATACGCAATGGCGCGAGGGCACGACGGCCGGCGTCTCCAAATGGCTCTTTGTCGGCCAGGTCTCAGCCTCGGCCGGCTTCGTCATCTATAGCTGGCTGGCACGCGATTGGGTCTTTGTCTCGACGAATGCGGTCATGCTTTTGACCGCGATCCTCGGCCAGTGCATCTACCTGCAGAATTGCCGGAAAAATCCCCGCGGCGGGACGGGCGACGAAGCGAAAAAGCCATATTCTGCGCGGGGTTGAACCCCCGAAACCTGCATGCTACGCCAGAGCCATGATGGATCGCTTGTTCGCGTGGCTCAAAGACGGGGAAGACGAGCTTCCGGGAGGCGGCAATGAGCTGCAGCTCGCGGTTGCGGCTCTTCTTCTCGAGGCTGCCGTGGTCGTCGATGGCGATTTCGACCCGCAAGAGCGCGAGATCGTCCGGCGGTTGTTGCAGCGCTGCTTTTCGCTCCGTCCGGACGAGGCGCAGAGCCTAGTCGCCGCGGCCGAGCGCCGGGTCGAGATGTCGGCTCAGCTTTTTGGCTTCACCAGCACGGTCAACAACCGGCTGAGCCGCGAGCGGAAGATCGAGCTCATCGAGATGCTGTGGGAAATCGCCTATGCCGACGGCGTGCTCGATCCGCTCGAAGATAGCTTGTTACGCCGAATTGCGGGGCTGATTGATGTTTCCGATCACGAGCGGGGCGAGGCCAAACGCCGCGTCCTGCAGCGGTTGGGGATGCAGCCTGCCCAATGACCAATTTCCTGAACTTCGCTACTGAGAGTGTTGCGCCATGACTTATGTCGTCAACGAAGCCTGCATCAAATGCAAATACATGGACTGCGTCGAAGTCTGTCCGGTGGATTGTTTCTATGAAGGCGAGAATATGCTCGTCATCCACCCTGATGAGTGCATCGATTGCGGGGTCTGTGAGCCGGAATGCCCGGCCGAGGCGATCGTGCCCGATAGCGAGCCCTCGGCCGAGAAATGGGTCGAGATCAACCGGCAATATGCCTCTTCCTGGCCGAACATTACCCGCAAGGGTCCGGCTCCGGCCGATGCCGACCAGTGGAAAGACGTGCCCGACAAGTTCGAGAAGCACTTCGACCCCAATCCCGGGAAAAGGTAGAAAAAACCCAATAAGTATGGGCATTTGCGGGCGCCGCATGGCTCCCGTGCTGGCTTTTCCTGCCGTTTTGTGGTAATTGTAATAATAGGCGCGCGGCATCCGCGTGCTTATCCCGGTGACATGGGTCCGGGTAGCTGAGCCGATGGGGGCGGGCGAATCTCGCTTGTATCGGAGCGTGGTTCTGCGTGCTCGGCAAGGACCCGTGACACCCTCTTGGAGGGTGAGATGGCCACGGCAGTGAAAGAGAAAGAGGACAAGAAGCATTCCGAGAAGAGTGCCGAAAAGCTGGCCTATGGGGCTGGAGATCTGGTGGTTTATCCCACCCATGGCGTCGGCAAGATTTTGGCGGTCGAGACGCAAGAGATCGCCGGTCACACGCTGAACGTTTTCGTCGTGCATTTCGACAAGGACCGGATGACCCTGCGCGTCCCGGTTGCCAAAGCAAAGAATTCCGGCCTTCGCCGCCTCTCCACCCGCAAGGAGATGGAATTGGCGCTGACCAAGCTCAAAGGCCGTTCGCGCGCCAAGCGTACGATGTGGAGCCGCCGCGCCCAGGAATACGAGGCCAAGATCAATTCGGGCGATCCGGGTTCGATCGCCGAAGTGGTGCGCGACCTCTATCGCAATGCCAGCCAGCCCGAGCAGTCTTACAGCGAGCGCCAGATTTATCAGGCGGCGCTCGATCGGCTCGTGCGCGAATTCGCCGCCGTCGAGAAGATCGACGAAGATGTCGCGGTGAAGCGCGTCGAGCAGATGCTGAGCGCGGCGGCTTAACACGGCGGGCGCCGCGGCATTGGCCGCCTTCCCGCCCTGCGATTCCGAAATCTATGGCCGGTTGCAACGCGCCCGGCGGGTCTGGGCAGTCGGCTCGATTCATGGCGAGGCGCATCGCGTTGTCGCGCTGCATGCGCGCATGGCATCACGCCTCAATCCCGGCGACCGCCTCGTCTATCTCGGCAATTACACCGGTTTCGGTCCCTCCGCCGCGTCAACGCTCGATGCGCTTATCCTCTTTCGCCGGCTCTTCCTTGCGCGGCGCAACGCTTTCGTCGGCGACATCGCCTTCCTGCGCGGCAGCCAGGAAGAGATGTGGCAAAAGCTGCTGGAGCTGCAATTCGCGCCCAATCCACGCGAAGTGCTGCCTTGGATGCTCGATCATGGCCTGGGCGCAACGCTCGCTTCTTACGGCGTCGACGCAAAGCAAGGTCTCGCGGCGGCACGCGATGGCGTGTTGTCGCTGACGCGCTGGACCGCCGGCTTGCGCGCCGCGATCGAAGCGCGCTCGGGCCACCGCCAACTCATGACATCGCTGCGCCGCGCTGCGTTCACCGATGATGGCGGGCTGCTGCTGGTTCACGCGGGCGTCAATCCGTTGAAGCCGCTCGACCTTCAAGGCGATACGTTCTGGTGGTGCGATCGCGACATCCTACAGCTCGATGCGTCTTTCGCTGGCTACCGGCGCGTCGTGCGCGGCATCGATCCGCAACACAGCGGCATCGTCGAAGCACGTCACGCGGTGTCGATCGATGGCGGCAGTGGTTTCGGCGGTCCGCTGATGGCGGCGTGTTTCACGCCAGACGGCAGCATCGTCGATCACATCGAAGCCTGATCCTGCTCTCATGCGCCGCGTTTTCCTGGCGCTGATCGTCTCTCTCATTGCCCTATCGGCGCAGGCCGCACCGGTTTTCATCGATGGCGGCGTTGTCGAGGTCGCGCGTGTCGTCGATGGCGAGACGCTGACGCTGAAAGACGAGCGCGTGCTGCGCCTCGTCGATATCGATGTGCCGTCGCGCGGTGCGATCGCGGCGCAAGCGAAAGAGGCACTCGCCGCGCTGATCGATGGGCAATCGCTCACCGTGAGATTCGCCGGCAACGCGACCGATCGCCAGGGCCGTGTGTTGGCCGAGCTCTATGCCGGCGAAACGTGGGTACAGGGTGAATTGCTGCGACGCGGCTTCGCTCGTGTCGCCGGCACCGCGGATGATCGCATCGGTATCGCCGAGATGCTGACGCTCGAGCGCCAGGCGCGGCGGTATCGCCGCGGGTTATGGGCCGAGCCGGCCTATGCAATCGTTCCTGCCGCCGAGGTTGCCCGTCATGCCAGCAGTTTCGCGCTCGTAACCGGAACGGTGGCGCACGTCGTCAGCAATTCGAGCGGCATGCTGTTGGTGTTCGGCGCCGATCAGCATAGCGGCTTGGTGCTGAGCATCGCGCCCGATGTCGTGAAGCTTTGCCGCGCGTCGGGTCTCGATCCGGCGGAACTCGCCGGCAAGACTGTACTGACACGCGGCTATATAGACGGCACGCGCCGGCCGACGATCGCGATCACTTTCCCCGAGCAGATCGAAATCCAAAGAACAGGCACGGCGCGGCAAAAGAAAGCGGCCCCGAAATCGCTATCGGGGCCGCGATAATCAAACGAACGCGTCGGTTATTCGGCGGGTTCTCCGCCGACCTCGTCCCAGATGCGTTTGAGATAGGTCTGCTTGAAGCCGAACAAGCCAACCACGACGCCAACCGCCGCGACACCGATCGGGTAATAGAGACCGGCCAGGTTGATGGCGGGATAGGCGGCAGCGAGTGCCGTCGCGATGAAAGGCACACCACCGCCGAACACGCCGTTGCCAATGTGATAAGGCATCGACATCGAGCTGTAGCGGATCTTCGCCGGGAAGATTTCGACAAGGAAGGCCGCAATCGGTCCGTATACCATGGTGACGAGGATCACCATGTAGAAGACCAGAAGGCAAAGCAGCGTCGGATTGTCCTTGTAGGTCGTGAAGGCGTTGAACACCGGGATGTAGGTGAGCACCGCCAGAAGGAAGCCGGCGATCATGATTGGCCGGCGTCCGATCCGATCGCTGAGTGAGCCGAACACGATAAAGAACGGCGCGCCGAGCAGCAGCGCAATCATCAGGATCAGATAAACCTCAACATAGGGCAGCTTCAGCACCGCCGTGAGATAGGTGAGGGCGTAGAACTGGCCGGTGTACCAGACGACGCCTTCGGGCGCGGTCGCGCCGAAGAGGGCGAGCAGCATCAGGCCGACGTTGCTGCCGCTCTTATAGGTATCGAGTGCCGGATTGCTCGATACCTTGCCCTGCTCCTTGAGCCGCGTGTAGAGCGGCGATTCCTGCAACTGCAGCCGGATATAGCCGGAGAGGATCACCAATATGGCGGAGAGCAGGAACGGGAAGCGCCACCCATAAGACAGAAACGCGTCGTCGCCCATTCCGAGGCGGAACGCGAGGATCGACAAGAGCGCAGCGACGATGCCCATCGTCGCGGTGGTCTGGATCCAGCTCGTATAGAAGCCGCGCTTGCCGTCGGGCGAGTGCTCCGCGATGTAGGTTGCGGCACCGCCATATTCGCCGCCGAGCGCGAGGCCCTGGACGATACGGCAAGTGACGAGCAGCGCCGGCGCAAGCCAGCCGATGGTCTCATAGGTCGGCAGGCAGCCGACCAGGAAGGTCGCGAAGCCCATCAGGGCGAGAGTCAGCATGAAGGTGAATTTGCGGCCAATGAGATCGCCGAGATGGCCGAAGAACAGCGCGCCGAAGGGGCGCACGACGAAGCCGGTCCAGAAGATGCCGAGGCTGTAGAGAAAACTTTGCGTGCCGCCCATGCTGGCGGGAAAGAAGTGCCCGGCGAAGAAGGCGGCGAGCACGCCATAGAGATAGAAATCGTACCACTCGATCAGCGTGCCGACCGATGATGCGCCGATGATATAGCCGAGACTTCGTTGCGGCGTTGCGGCCGCGACTCCCATCGTCGTTGCAGTTGCCATGACGTTTCTCCCTCGCCAGTTTCCTTCGTCTTCTCTCGCCGAGCGGGCGGGAAGATTAAAAAGATTTTAGCTTAGCCACTAAAAACCGGCAATTCCTGATATACCTGTGCGGAGCGAAGCGCAAGCTTGCCCCTTCTTTGATGTACGCCACGAAGCGTGAGGTGGGCTTTCTCGATGCGGCGTGGGACGATCACGGCGTTGGCGGCTGCCCTAACTTTGGTGGGCGGAGCCTTTCTTGCCGGCCGCTTCGTGCCACCGCGTTACTCGCCGCTCGCGCCGCTCAATGTCGCTGAAGAACCGGTTCCGCTGGTGACGGCCATGAAGCTGGCTCGGCTGCGCGGCGATCTCACCTATTGCCGGGCGGCGCTCGCGACCTCGGCGCTCGCCGTGACCGCAGTGCCGCAAATGTCCTCGCCCCGGGGCTGCGAATTGCACGATGTCGAGCGCGTTGCCGCCGGCCGTGCGCCGGCTTTCAGCAACAGCTTCGTCGCGACCTGCGCGCTTGCCGTCGATCTGGCGATGTTCATCGAGCATGTCGTGAAGCCGGCGGCGCTGCGTAACATGGGCAGCGATGTCGTAACGATCGAGCATCTCGGCACATTCGCATGCCGGCCGATCATCGGCGCCGGCACGACCACCGAGCTCAGCCAGCACGCCAGCGCCAATGCGATCGACATCACCGGCTTCGTCTTCGCCAATGGCGAGAAGGCAACGGTCGCGCGTGACTGGCGCGGCAACGATGCGAAAGCGCGCTTCATCCGCGATGTGCATGACGGCGCGTGCAAGATTTTTCCGGTGGTGCTGAGCCCCGATTATAACGGTGCGCATCAGAGCCATTTGCATTTCGATGTCAGCGGCTTTCGCTTCTGCCGCTGACGCGGCGGCAACGCTTTGACCGGGTCGGATAGGGCGGCGCGCCTTATGGCGATATCGAGACCACCCATGCCGCCATCGGGAACCACGCGCTCATCTGCAGCGAGAACGCGTTGTTGTCGCCGCAGGGGCTGTTGTACCGGACGCTGCTGGAGTTCTGCCCCACGCCAGTCACCAGAAACAAGGAATAGTGCGCACCGGCGCTCCCCAGCTTGGTCGTGGCGACCTTGCCGTTGGGGCAGGTCACGGTGATCGGACCAAAGAAGGTGATGAGAAGCGGGTTGTCGCTCGACACGCTCGTGCTCGTCTGGAACGAGCCCGCACAGGATGCGGTGATCGTCTTGGCGGGATTATTGCCGGCTTTCGCGGAGATCCCCGAGAAGCAGAAACCGTAGGTTTTGCCGTTGAAGGTCTGCTGCGTGCTGATCATGAGCGGGATGTCGGATGCCGTCGCCGACGCGATCGGTAAGATAGTAGCGAGAGTTGCTGCGATGACGGCAAGCGCACAAATGACACCGGCACGCCCGGCGCTTCTCGTTTGCATGATATCTCCCCCCGAAGACGGTTCTGCTGATTAACAGCGGTAACATGGCGCTGTTGGGCCGGTCAATCGCGCTAACGCCTCGCCGGCGCGCGTTTTCTGTCTCCGGCCGCCCATGCAACGCCACCAGCGTGCCTGTTCCCTCCCCTCACACGATCCCGTCGTTAAGTATTAATTGATTAATTACTCAATAGTCGTGTTAACGACGATTATTTGAGTCTTTTTATACTTTGTCATTGTGTTAACTATACTGTCTAAATATTTTACGTGTTGCCAAAAAACACCGACATTCCTTTTGAGGAAGGTTAAGGCTCGTGACAAAGAAAACGCTTATCCGCTCTGTCGAAGCCGCAACATTTACGGCCGTCGCGGCCGTTGCTCTGCTATCGAGCACACCTGCCGCACGCGCCGATGATGTGACTTGCACTGACAATGCGGCGACGGTCGCCTGCACGAGCACCGCGAACTATCTCGATGGGCTTGTTTCCCTCGGGCTCGCGGGCGCGGCCAGCGACGCGGTCAGCGTCACGCTCAACAGCGGCACGATCGCGCCGGTCAATCAATTCGGATTGCGGGCGCAGAGCCAGGGCGGCGTTCCCGGCGGCGCCGGCAGTAACGCGACGGTCACCAATAACGGCACGATCACGGGCACCGGCAGCAACGGCGGCGGGATGAGCGTCGTCTCCATCGGCGGCGATGGCGATCAGAATAATGCGGCGGCTTCCGCCGGCACTGCGACCGCCATCAACAACGGCACGATCACCAATACCGGCGACACCGTCGTCGGCATTCTGGCAACGAGCCAGGGCGGCTCGATCCCGTTCTCGCTCTTCGGCTCCGGCAATGCGGGCAATGCCGGAATCGGTCCAGGTCACCAACAATCTATCGATCACTACCAACGGCAACGCGGCAAGCGCGATCAACGCCGCGGCGCAAGGCGGAAACGATCTCAGCTTCGCCGGCTCTGCCGGTAATGGCGGCCTCATCGATATCGACAATGGCGGCAGTCTTGCGACGCTGGGCACGAATTCGGCGGTGATCACCGCGCTCAGCACAGGCGGCGCCAGCTTCGGTGCCGGCGCGAATGGCGGCGACATCTATATCAACAACGATCCCGGCGCGACGATCACGGCCAGCAATGCCGGCTCCGCCGGTATTTTCGCGCATACTATCGGCGCCGATGGCAGTGCCGCGGGCAGCGGCGGCGCCGTCTATATCGAGAACGACGGCACGATCAAAACCACCGGCGATTCGAACAGCACTGGCAGCGCTGGCGGCATCATCGCGTCGAGCAATGGCGGTCGCGGCTATGATGGCGCGAGCTGCGACGATTGCAGTGCCGGCGATGGCTCGCAGGCAGGCAATGGCGGCGCGATCAACCTCACCAACACCGGCACGATCAAAACCACGGGTGTCGGCGCGGTTGGCATGGCCGGCGTTAGTGCTGGCGGCGGTGGCGGCAATGGCGGCAGCGCCGGCGGTGCAGGCGGCAGCGGCGGCGATGGTGGTCCCGGCGGGGTCGGCGGCACCGTCACGCTCTTCAACAACGGTTCGATCAAGACGACGAATAACAACGCAGCCGGCATGGTCGCCCAGAGCCTCGGCGGCTCGGGTGGCGCGGGCGGTGGCAGCAGCGGCTTCTTCTACGCGCAAGGCGGCTCGGGCAGTAATTCCGGCGAAGGCGGCACGGCCAGTGTCGAGAATGCCGGCTCGATCGTCACCAACGGCATGAACTCTGCCGGCATGGTTGCGCAAAGCATCGGCGGCTTTGCCGGTGCTGGCGGCTCGGGTGGCGGCTTCTCGATTTATGGCGGCGGCGGCGGCGGTGCGGCCGGCGGTAATGGCGGCACGGTGATCGTTACCGGCGACGCCGGCGGCTCGATTCTCACGACGAGCGACGGTTCCTTCGGCATTCTCGCGCAATCGATCGGCGGCGGTGGCGGCTCCGGCGGCGATGGCAGCGGGCTTTTCGGCAATGGCTCGGGCGCGTCGGGTGGCGGCGAGGGCGGCGCGGTCAATGTCGACAACGCCAATACGATCACCACCTTCGGCAATTTCATCCTCGAGAACGGCAACAGCTCGACCGGTATCCTCGCGCAATCGATTGGCGGCGGCGGTGGCAACGGCGGCAGCGGTACCGGCCTCGGTGCGTTCGGTGGTTCGGGCGGCACGACCAGCGGCGGCGGTCTCGTTACGGTGACGAATACCGGCGCGATCACGACGCATGGCAACGGCTCGCTCGGCATCGAAGCGCAATCGGTTGGCGGCGGCGGCGGTAATGGCGGCAGCAGCGCCGGTCTGTTCTCGCTCGGCGGTCAAGGCGGTGGCGGCGGTCAGGGCGGCATCGTCAATTTGACGAACAGCGGCAATCTCAAAACCACCGGCAACGATGCTGATGCGATCGAAGCGCAATCGATTGGCGGCGGCGGCGGCGATGGCGGCGGCGCGGGTTCGGTCAGCGTTGGTCTCTCGGTCGCGATCGGCGGCAAAGGTGGCAAAGGCGGCGATGGCGAAGCGGTCACCGTCACCAACAACGCCTCATCGATCATCACGACCGGCGATCGCTCGCGCGGCGTCTATGCGCAATCGATCGGCGGCGGCGGTGGCAACGGCGGTTTCGCGGTTAGCGTCGCGCTCGGCGACGAGGCAGCGGTGGCGATCGGCGTCGGCGGCGCGGGCGGCGACGGCGGCAAGGGCGGCAGCGTCCTGGTGAACAACAACGGCGCGATCACGACGGGCGGGTTGCTGGCGCAAGGCGTCGAGGCGCAATCGATCGGCGGCGGTGGCGGCGATGGCGGCTTCTCGGTCGCGGTCAGCGCCAGTGCGGGCCTTTCGGCAAGCCTCGCGGTTGGTGGGTCGGCCGGCGGCGGTGGTGACGCGATGGACGTCACGCTCAATAATTCCGGCAAGATCGCGACCACTGGCTACGGCGCACTCGGTGTCGATGCGCAATCGATTGGCGGCGGCGGCGGTAATGGCGGCCTCGCAGTCAGCGGCTCGATGAGCATCGAGGGCGGTCCGGTCGCGGCGCTGGGCTTCGGCGGCACGGGTGGCTCGGGTGGCAAGGCCAATACGGTCACCCTCGACAACACCGGCAGCATCTCGACCACGGGCGACACGGCGCATGCCATCGTCGCGCAATCGATTGGCGGCGGCGGCGGTACCGGCGGACTCAGCATTGCGGGCACGCTGGCCGATGACACCGCCTCGCTGGCTCTCGCTTTCGGCGGCTCGGGCGGTCCGGGCGGCGACGCGATGGGTGTCACCGTCACCAACAATGCGACCGGCACCGGCATCATGACGACGGGCATGCATGCTGATGGCATCGTCGCGCAATCGATCGGCGGTGGCGGCGGTGACGGCGGTTTCAGCGTCGCGGCCGGCATCAGCGGCGATTCGGCGATGAATTTCGGTTTCGGAGGCAAGGGCAATGTCGGCGGCGTCGGCAGCACCGTGACGGTCGATACGAGCTCGAACATCCGCACCACCGGCGCGGCCTCCGATGCGATCCTCGCGCAATCGATTGGCGGCGGCGGCGGCGATGGTGGATTTGCGATTGCCGGCGGTCTCTCGGGTGAGGGCGCTGGTCTCGACTTCGCGATGGGTGGCAGCGGCGCCAACGGCGCGATTGCGAATACGGTCACGGTGACCAATAGCGGCGCGATCCGGACGCAAGGCGTGTCGTCGAACGGCATCGAGGCGCAATCGATCGGTGGCGGCGGCGGTGCGGGCGGCTTTGCCGGCACGCTCGCCGGCGGCTTCGGCGATGGTGCGCAGGTTTCCGTCGCGCTCGGCGGCAACGGCAGCACCGGCGGCGATGCCGGTCTTGTCTCCACGACCAATAACGGCGTCATCACGACGACGGGCAATTCGGCGGATGCGATCGTCGCGCAATCGATCGGCGGCGGCGGCGGCAATGGCGGCTTCAGCCTCGCGACAGCTTTCGGAGCCGGTGAAGACGCGGTGAACATGAGCGTCTCGCTCGGCGGCAAAGGCGGCGCCGGCGGTCTCGGCAATGAAGTCGATGTGACGAATATCGGCGTGCTGCAGACGAGCGGCGACCATTCCTACGGCGTCTTGGCGCAATCGATCGGCGGCGGCGGCGGTAATGGCGGCTTCGCCGCATCGGGCACGCTCGCGACGGATGCGGGCTCCAAACAAATGTCGGTCTCGCTCGGCGGCGACGGCGGCGCGGGCAGCCAGGCCGGCAAGGTCAATGTGCAGAACACCAGCGGCGCGATCATCACCACCGGCAACAGCGCGGATGCGATCCTCGCGCAGTCGATCGGCGGCGGTGGCGGTAATGGCGGTCTCGCGTTCTCCGGGTCCTTCTCCGGCACCGATGCGAAATCGCTGAGCCTTACGCTCGGCGGCAATGGCGGCACCGGCGGTTTCGGCGGCGAAGTCGATGTGACCAACAATGCGACTATCCTCACGCGCGGCGACAACGCGATCGGCATCGAAGGACAAAGCGTCGGCGGCGGCGGTGGTAATGGCGGCCTGGCGGTTTCCGCGACGGTTGGCGGCGGCGCGACCGATGCTGAAAAATCGACGACCCAGTTGGCGGTGTCGGTCGGCGGCACCGGCGGCAGCGGCAATTACGGCGGCACGGTCAATCTCACCAACAATGGCACCGTGATCACCACGGGCGACCAGGCTTATGGCGTCGAAGCACAATCGATCGGCGGCGGCGGCGGCAATGGCGGCGCGTCCCTCGCGGGCTCGGTCATTCTTGGCGCCAATCAGGACGGCCCGAATAATTCCGTGGCAATCGCGGTTGGTGGCAAAGGCGGCAGCGGCGATGTCGGCGGTACCGTCAACGTCGTTCAGACCGGCAGCATCTTCACCAGCGGCGGCGGTGCCACGGCGATCTTCGCGCAAAGCGTCGGCGGCGGCGGCGGTAGCGGCGGTGCGTCGCGCGCGTTCTCGCAGCTGCTGGGCGACGCGTGCCCGGGTGACAATCCGGATTGCGATGCGAAGAACAAGCAGTTCAATCTCAGCCTCGGTGGCAATGGCGGCAGCGCAAACAATGGCGGCGATGTCCACGTCACCAACAGCGGCTCCCTCATCACCATGGCCGACGATGCTTCCGGCATTGTGGCGCAAAGCGTGGGCGGCGGCGGCGGCATCGGTGGCAACGGCCATCTCGGTTCGATCGTCACGCCGCCTCCCGGCACGGTCAGCCGCTCGAAATTCTTGAAGACGCTCACGATCGCGGTCGGCGGCTCGGCCGGCGCCAGCGGCGACGGCGGTCTCGTCGATGTCGAGAACACCAGCGACATCAGAACGTCCGGCGCGACCGCTTACGGCATCTTCGCGCAGAGCATCGGCGGCGGTGGCGGTGCCGGCGGCGATGGCGACGTCGGCGTTCTCGGCCGGGTCGGCATCGGCGGCGCGGGCGGCGCGTCAGGCAAGGGCGGCACGGTCATCGTCAATCAGACCGGCAACATCACCACGACCGGCCAAGGCGCAACGGCAATCTTCGCGCAAAGTGTCGGCGGCGGCGGCGGTACGGCCGGCAATATCGATGCGGGCCTTGCGCATGACATGAGCGAACTCGGCGTCACCGTTCCCGGTGTGAATATCGGCATCGGTCTCACCTTCGCGCAGGCCGGCGGCAGCGGCGGCAGTGGCGGTGACGTCACCGTGAATGCCAACGGCATTCTCTTCACCGCAGGCCTTGGCGCCGACGGCATCTTCGCGCAATCGATCGGTGGCGGCGGCGGTGCGGCGGGCAATCTCGGCAACACGATCGGAACCGGGTTCCAGCAACTCGGTTGGACCGGCAGCGTCGGCGGCATCGGCGATGGCGGCAAGGTCACCGTCACGCAAAGCGGCAGCGATATCGTGAGCGGCGACTATTCCGACGCGATCTACGCGCAAAGCGCCGGCGGCTCGGCGGGGCCTGGCAATATCATCGGCAAGGGCGGCGATGTCAGTGTCGCCGTCAATGGGCTCGTCGAGGCGAAGGGCTTCGACGGCGCCGGTATTTTCGCGCAAAGCGTCGGCCTCAATGGCAATGGCGATCTCTTGGTCACGGTTGGTACGAACGGCCAGGTGTTCGGCGGCACGGGTCCCGACGCCGCCGGCATCTTCCTCGCCGATGGCAAGACGCATACGATCAACAACGCCGGCTTCGTCGGCAGCCTCGATGGTCTCTCCGGTTTCGCGATCGTGTCGAAGCTCGGCGGCACGCAGATCACCAACACCGGGGACATCGTCGGCTCGATCGCGCTGAGTCCGTTCGCGAACACCATCGCCAACAACAACGGCCTCATGCTACTCGGCAATTACACGAACAACGCGCTCTCCAGCCTGACGAATAACGGTTCGGACGCGCTGATCGATGTGGCCTCGGGCTACACGCTCGACAACCAGAGCGCGCTCGCCAACGGCTTCGTGAACAACGGCGGCCTCGTCGGTGTGGAGCAGGGCGGCACGGTCGCGACCGGCAATGGCCAAGGCGTCTATCTGCAGAATGCCGGCGACACCGTCGTCAACGGCAACTGGACGCAAGCGCTCACCGATATCGAAGGCGGCCAGCTTTTGGGCAGCGGCACGGTGGGCGGCGTCGTCTACAACAACGCCAATCCCGGCAGCGCGCCGGCGAATACCGGCGGCAATGCCGGTGTCTTCGGCAATGCCCTGGGCAACAGCAATCTGACCTTCACCGGCCTCGTCACCGGCACCGGCAATTACGGCGGCACGGTCACGTTCGACGGCGCGCTCTCGCCGGGCGATGTTGCAGCGGCGGCAGTCAATCCGAATGCCGGTGGCTTGATCGCAGGCTTCCCGACGACGCCGTTCTATCCGAACGGCACGGGCAGTATCGCGGCGATCCATGGCGGCACGATGATCTTCGGTGCCAGCGATGATCTTTTCATGGACATCAACGGCACGGTCGGCGGCGTGACCACCGACACGATCACGGCCGACAACGCGGTGCTCGGCGGCACGCTGACGCTCGTTCCGACGGGCACGCTGGCGGCCGGCAGCTACGATCTCATCACGGCTTCGGGTCACGCCAACGGCATCAGCGGCGATTTCGCGATCGCGCAGATGCTCAACCTCGGCAATGACAGCGATCTTTATCTGACGACCAGCAAGACAGCGGACGCCTATACCGCGACGCTGCGCTCGACGCTGACCGATTATGGCGTCGCGGTCGATGGCACGGTCTCGCAGATCGGTGGCGCCGGTCAAACCGAACAAGCGCCGGGACAGGACGTCACGCTCTTCCTCGAGACGTCTTTCTCGAGCGCGACGCTTGCGACCGGCGGCAACGGTCATGATGACGGGCCGGGCGGCAATGGCGGCGCTGGCAACAGCACCAATATCGTCACCGGCAGCGGCGGTTCGCTCGCGGTGGCGACCGGCGGCAATGGCGGCTTCGGCACCGGCGCTAGCGCCGAACGGTTTCGGCGGTCATGGCGGCGTGGCCAATGCGGTCTCGCAGATGAATGGCGCGACCGGCTCGGCCAATGCGCTCGCGACCGGCGGCAATGGCGGTGCGGCGCTCGGCAATGATGTCGGCGGCACCGGCGGTACCGGCAATGCGACGGCGCAGACGCTGAACGGCATCGGTCCGGTCGCGGCGAACGCTAATGCGAAGGGCGGCAATGGCGGCAACTCCGCTTTCGGCGCCGGCGGCAATGGCGGCGACGCCAATGCGCTCGCCAGCGCGGCAAGCATCGCCGGCCCGGCGAACGCGACCGCGCATGCGACGGGCGGCGCTTCGGGTCTCGGCCTGAGCTTCACGCCGGTCGGCGGCGGCGCGGCGAATGCGACCGCGAATGCCACGGGTCCGTCGGGTCTCGCGACCGCGATGGCGACGACGCCGGGCAATGCACCGCTCTTTTCGGTGGCGGCGCAATCGACCGGTACCGTCGCGTCGGGCAGCACGACCAGCGTCAACGCCGCGACGAATGCCGGCGGCGCGTTCCCGCAGCCGGTTACGCCGTTCAACAATTCGGCGCCGAACAACGCCTTCGCGACGGCGGTCGGTCTGCCCGATCGCGCGTCGCTCAACACGGCGCTCGTCGGCGATCCGAACAATTTCGCGAAATGGTCGCCGCCGAGCACTTTCGTCGCCGGCGAAGGCCTGCTGGGCGCGATCGCGCCGGGCGGTCTCGCGCATAGCTTCGACACGAAGGTGGATTTCACCTTCATGATCCCGTCGGGCTATGGCTCGACGCTGACCATCGGCCTGCTCAACGGCACGGCGTTCAATGCTGCCGCCTTCGATCCGGGCCATGACAGCCTGACGCTGACGATCACCGACAACGCGAATGTGATCTTTAGCGACAGCTTCCTCTCACTGACCGATGCGGTGAATTTCTTCACCGACGATGTGCTGACGCTCGGCACGATCTTCGACGCGTCAAACGACATCGGCATCGATCTGCGCTCGTCAGCAGCGACAATGTCGGCTTCCAGGGCAGTCTGGTCGTCGGCACCGTGCCCGAGCCGGCGAGCTGGCTGCTCTTCGGCACCGGCCTCGTATTGCTGGTCGTTTACGGGCGGCGCTCGCGCCGCCCGTCGGTGGCGGCGTAGAGCGGCATAACGGTTGGGCGTGCGCGGCTTTGGCGCTATCATCGCCGCCACGTCCCCGTAGCTCAGCTGGATAGAGCAACAGTTTCCTAAACTGTGGGTCGGGTGTTCGAGTCACCCCGGGGACACCACTCAAATGGGGATGCCCCGTTCGGCGGCCAGCGAGAGGAAGCGCCTTAGGATATCGCTAAGCAACCTTGGTCTGTGGCACCGCGCGAGGGGGCACGTTCGAAAACAGTGAGCTCAGTCCTTCCGCCATGGTCGGGTGCGCAAAATCTGCATCGGCAAGGCGTGAATAGGAAAGGCCCGCCAACATTGCGGTTTGTACCGCAGCCATAACGTCACCGGCCGCGGCGCCGATCATCGTGAAGCCTAGAATGCGATCGTCGCGCTCGCCAACAAGAGCTTTCATAAAGCCTTGCCTCTGATCGGTCGCCTGCGCCCCAAATACCGAATCCATCGGCAGCCGTGCGACGCGGGCGAGGATACCTTGCCGTTCCGCTTCGCCTTCGCTCAGGCCGACGCGAGCGAGCGGCGGATCCGTGAACATGCAATAGGGAACCAGCCGATCGCGGGTGCTGCGATTTCCTCCTGCGAGATTGTCTCGGATGATTCGAAAATCGTCTTCGGATATGTGTGTGAATTGCGGGCTGCCGGCGCATTCCCCAATGGCCCATACATTTGGCGCACTTGTCTCCAATCTGTCGTTGACGCGAATGTAACCACGCCCGTCCAGTTCAACGCCGGCCTCCTTGAGTTCAATTCCGGCGGTATTCGGGACACGGCCAACCGCGACCAGAATGTCGCTGCCGTCGATCTGGCGCTCGCCCGAAGGGGTGCGCACGGTCAGCGTAACCTTGTCCCCCGATCGTCCGCTTACTCGGAGGAGCTCACTCCCAATAAGAACTTGAATACCTTCGTCGCTGAGAATGCGCCGTATCTCCTGTGAGACGTCGATATCCTCACGCGCCAAGAGCTGAGGACCGAATTCGATGATGGTCACATCGCTGCCAAAGCGACGAAAAGCCTGCGCGAATTCCAGACCCGAGTAGCCTCCACCGAGGACGATAAGGTGTTGCGGCACATAATCGAGCTCGAGCGCCTCGACATGCGTCAGCGGCTGCGCCGCCACCAAGCCAGGCACATTCGGAATTGCCGCATGCGTTCCGAGATTGAGGAAGACCCTATCCGCTGTGAGCATGCGGGTTCCGCCGCCGTTCAGTTTCACCTCAACGGTCTTCGGCGACACAAAACGGCCGCTGCCCATGATCAGTTCGGCGCCGCTCGCCTTATAGATCTGCAGGTGCGTCGCAATCTGCCGTTCGACCATTTCACGCTTGCGCTGACGAACGATTGCCATGTCGACCGTGACGGAACCGGTCACCGTGCCATAGCGCCCGCCATCGCGCGCGAGCTGCGCAACCTTCGCGTTTGAAATCTCGTTCTTGCTGGGCATGCAGGCAATATTGGGACAGGAGCCGCCGACCCAATGCGCCTCTACGACGGCGATCCGCCGTCCTGATTGCGCCATGTGCCAAGCAATGAGCTTGCCGCCGGTCCCGCTGCCAAGGACGAGTGCGTCCAACTTCTCTGATTCAGGCATGTACTTCTCCTCTCGCGACGCCTCCGCGTTTCGGCTCACGGCTCATTTTTCGCTCCTTTGCGCAACATCGGCGGCGCTGATGCCCTCGTCTGAGCTCTGCCGTCGTGGAGTTCAGCTTGCGATCGGTTTCGATCGAAAGATGTAGATTCACGGCAGTGTGGACTAGCTACTACGTCGGACTATTGATTATTCCTGCTCAGAATAAGACAGGTCATGCGCGTCGTGTTTGCCGCCTTCATGGACCCTAGATCGCGGATGGCACGGTCAAGGTCGTGCTACGGAATTGGGAATTGCCCGGAATTAGCAATAGATGTGCCCCTCGCGTCGCTCATGGCAATCAATCGTTCCTCTCAGCACATAGATATTCGACGCGCTGACCACGAACCGATTTAAGCCTCGGCGGCTTCGTTCGCCGCTGATGATCATCTCGACGCAACGGCCGTTATCGCGAGCGCCAGCCTGCCGGAGCCGGAAAGAAACGTGAGCGGTGCGAGGCGCTTTGTCGATGACGATGCACAACTCGAAAAAGCCGCTTTACACGCCGAACTTAATTTTACGGTGACCCGCAGCCACGCGCGACGTTAGTAAGCAACACACAACAAGTATTTAGACCCAACAAATATTGAACGACTGCCCTAACGCTCATTCAGTTCGATGAAGTGATCGGTTTCGATTGGCTTGCACGGACATCGCATCTTCGCACACAGTTATTCCCGTCCAGAAATCAAGACAGGCGAGTGCAACGGCCACAGCAGTGGGGGGTGCGCGATGATCTACTTTCAGGGTACGGACAATACTCTTTGGAAGGTGAATCCCGACGGTTCCGGCGGTGCCAAAGTTGCCAGTTTCAAATGCAGTTCGCCGCCCGTCGCCTATGGCAGCAAGCTCTATTTCCAAGGGACAGACAACAAGCTCTGGCAGAGCAACCTGGACGGTTCTGGCGGCATCGTCCTCTACAACAACACCACCAGCTCCTCGCCGTTCGTCACGGCAACCGGCGTCTACTTCCAGGGTACGGACAACAAGCTGTGGGTGGCCGATTTCTACGGCAACCAAGTCAATCTCGGCGGCAATACAACGAGCTCCCGCCCTTCGTGCTCGGGCAATATGTCTTCTTTCGCGGCACCGATAACCGGCTCTGGCGCATCGATATCGACGGCTCGAAAGGCATCAATCTCGGCACGTACCAGACCAGTTCCAGCCCGACCGCGACGCCGCAATACGTCTTCTTCCGCGGCACCGACAACAAGCTGTGGCGGATCAATCTCGACGGCACCGGCGGGATCGTCCTCGGCGGCGGCTATACCTGTAACTCCACGCCGTGCATCGCTGGCCCGTATGTCTATTTCCAGGGCACCGACGACACGCTGTGGCGCACCGATCTCGCCGGCAATGGCGGTATCAAGCTCGGCGGCTGGAAGTGCAAATCGACGCCGATCGTCGACACCTCGCAGAACTACATCTACTTCCAAGGCACCGACAACACGCTGTGGCGCGCCAATATCGACGGCAGCAACGGCATCAAGCTCGGTGGTTTCGCCACCAACAGCATGCCGTTCGTCGTTCAGCCCTCGAACCAGCCCTCAACCGCGGCCGGTCCCATTCCCTATATCGTCCTGCTGCTCGTCTATGCGCCGCCGGGTACGAATGGCGGCAAGAGCAGTTCGCAGGTTCAGTACGCGACCGGCAGCACCGTTGGCTCGACAGTCGCATACACCCATTCTTCTCAATGGGGCGTGACCGCCAACGTCGGCGTCAGCGACGGCGGCTCTGGCAGCGGTAGCACGGGCACTGGAACTGGCACCGGTACTGGCACGGGCACTGGTACTGGCGGCTCGGGCGGTGGCGGCTCAGGCGGAGGCAATTCCGGTGGCGGCAATTCTGGCAGCGCCTCCGGGAGCTTCGGCCTCTCCCACAACGAGAGCTCTGGCATCACCGCCACGCTCGACATCCGCAGCACCAGCAGCAACGGCCTCACTGTCTCGGGGCCGGGCACCGACGGCGTCAATCACGATTATGACCAGCTCTGGATCATGCTCACGCCGAAAATGAACGTGATCCTCGACCCGCGTTACAACATGGATTGGGGCCTCGACTTCACCGGCACCGAGGGCAACGTTGTCTATCTCAACATGGCTTGGCTGAAGAACCTGACGCTCTTTGCGCAGGAAGCGCCGGACGTGAAGAGGCGCTGCGATGCTGCCGGCATGACCGCCACGGACTATGCGCAACTCCTCGCCCTCAACCCCTTCGCCAATGGCGGCACGGCGATCGATCCGACGCGCTATGTGCTGACCAACGTGGACGTCACCTACCAACCGCCGGCCGACGCGACGGCGCCGGTGGTGCTGCAGCCCAACACCGTCACCTACGCCACCACCAACACGCTCGCAAACGCGTCTTCGAGCTCGTGGAACATGAGTATCAGCGGCAGCCTCGGTAAGTTGCTCGCCCCGCTCAACGTATCGGCCTCGGGCTCGTATGGCTGGACGAACAGCACTACGGTTACGACGACCGAGGGCGAGAGCCAGACGGTGACGTTGACGATCGGTGGGCCGGCCATCGGCTATACGGGGGCCACGCGACTCCGCATCTTCCAGGACACGCTCTACGGCACGCTCATGTTCCTTCTTTCGGACGACGAGCCGAGCTATACCGGCGTCTATTTCGTGGCAGACGGCAAGCCGGGAGCCAACACGCTGGTGCAACTCACGATCGGCACGCAGAAGCGCGTCACCTGGACCGATGCGACTGGTACCTACCGCTTTTACGACACGCCGAAAGGCGCCAAGGGCGCGGTGACCGCGGTCATCGCGATCAGGCACATAGGGCCTGACGGGGGGCTCGGAAGCGGGGTGCTTCATGGCGGGCAGGGCGGCGTCAAGGAACTGCCGATTGGCGTCAAAGAACTTCCGAAAGCCACCTGACGCGGCCCGTCGAGGCCCTCGAGAGCTAAGAAGCGGCGCTCATGGGGCGGAGGAGCGCCAATACAGTGCGCCTGTGGACGAAACGGTGAACGTCGAGCGCGGGGATGACCTGCCGCTGGCTTCGGGTGCTGAGGAGGAGCAACAGTCCGGTCAGCGTCGAGATGATGGCCTGCAGCACGATGATCAGAGTCCCAAACACGACGGTGGTTGCCCAGCCCGGCGTGGCGAGGTCCGTGAACAGGCGTATGAAGATGACGCCGACAATCACCAGCATGCTCGTGACGAAGAGTCCGCCGACAGCGATGAGCGTGCGGACGAAGATGGCATCGCTGTAGACGGAGAGGCCGCTCAGCCCATGCACAATGAGCGAGGCGTAGCTCATCTTCGAATTGCCGGCGTAACGATGGCCACGGTCAATCGGAAGTCGCGTGATCGGCAGCCGCGAGCGCATCAATGCGGCTGGGAACGTGTTCCAAAGGTCCGGAAGCATCGCGAGTTTCTTGGCATAGTCACGCGACAGCAGGCTGAAATTGCCGAATCCGAGCTTCTTTCCGGTGAGCGTCATAAAGAGCAGATTGTAGAACCCATAAAGAATCCGGAACGCGCGCGATTCCGTACGCTCGTGTCGTTGTGCGACGACCACGAAATCGTCGCGGCCCCGTGCTGCCTCGATCAGGTGAGGAATGTCTTGCGGGCGGTCCTCCCCGTCGGCATCCATAATCACGACCGCGTCTATCTCTTCTTCCTGCGTCGCTATCGCAACGCCGACAGCAATCGCGCGCTGATGCCCGACATTCGTGGCGAGGGTCACGATCTCGACCTTTTGCAGCGAGGCAAGCGGTCCGGCCGCCTGTAAGTTCCGCGGCGGCGGCTCCGTCGAGCCGTCGTCTATGGCCAGCACTGAAACACGGCAGGCGAGCAACGAACACATCTGGTCGAGTTCCTGTACCAGACGGATGAAGCAGGCCCAATCGTTATAAACGGGCGTGACAATGCACAGCCCTGCTTCGCGCGGACTATAAGGTCGCCAATCGATCACGCGATTTCCCCCAGAGCAGGCCCATCACGATGAGTATCGGACAGCACCTGCGCCGTGTCGGTGATAATTCTGGGGTAATTCAGCGTTCGCGCTTATGGCGCTCCGTTGTCGCCGGACGAGGAACGTTCGCTACCGCCGCTGCTTAGCGTGCCTCATCTTGTTGCCCGCGCATAACCACCGTCATCCAGACAGCGATGACGGAGACGGCGGCGAGGTACCAGGCGGGCGCCAGCACATTGCCGGTCTCGCTAATGAGATAGACCGCCAGCATCGGCAGCGTGCCGCCGAAGATCGACATGGCGAGGTTGTAGCCGACCGACAGGCCCGAGCAGCGCACATGCTTGGGGAATGCCTCCACCATGAAGGCAGGGCCCGCGCCGGCGAAACAGCCGACGAAAATCGCAAAGCCGAATTGCCCGGTGATGATCGAGAAGACGGTGCCATGCCCCATCCAGCCGAGCAGCGGCACGGAGAGCAGGATCAGCCCGATGCCGCCGGTGAACAGCACCAGCTTGCGGCCGAAGCGATCGGAGAGTGCGCCCAGGAACGGTGTCATCACCATCATGATCCCAAGGCCGATACTGTCGAGCAGCAAGGCGATCGGCACCGGTACCGCCGCCACCTGATGCAGCCAGGTCGTCGTGTAAACGAAGCAGAGATAGAAGCCGACAGCGGTCGATAGGTTGAAGCCGATGACTTGCAGCATCGCCAGCTTCTGGGTGCGGAACGCGTCGATCAGCGGCGCGGTTTCGGTCTTCGGCGCTGTGATCACCGGCTCGTGCGGCAATTGCCGGCGAATGAAAAACACGATGATTCCGATCGCCAGCCCGGCAACGAAAGCGACCCGCCAGCCCCAAACCGCCGATTGCTCCGGCGTGATCGAGGCGGTTATCGCCCAACCGAGCGCCGAGCCAAGCAGCAAGCCGCCGAAAGCGCCGAAAGGCGCGTAGCTGCCGATACGGCCGCGCCGGCTGGGCAGCGCCTGCTCGACCAGCAGCACCAGCGATGTCGTGTATTCGCCGCCGACGGCGAGGCCTTGCGCCAGGCGCAGCAGGATCAACAACAGCGGCGCGGCAAGGCCGATCTGCGCGTAGGTCGGCAGTACGGCCATCAGGCAGGTCGGCACCGCCATCGACACGACAGAGCTGATGACGGCGGTACGGCGGCCCTTCCTGTCGCCGACATGGCCGAAGACCAGCCCGCCCAGCGGCCGCGCGAGAAAGCCGATCGCGAACACGCCGAAAGACGCGATCAGCGAGACGGCCGGATCATGCGCGGGGAAGAACTGCGAGCCGATGGCGGCGGCAAAGAAGCCATAGACGCCAAAGTCGTACCATTCGAGGACATTGCCGGCGAGACCGGCGAGCACGGTCTTACGTTCGGCGGCACGGAATTCGAGGTTGAGCTGCTGCGCCGCAAGCGCGATCTGCGCGCCGATGAGATCGAGGCGGCAAAGCTGCTGAATGCGGTATTGCACCTTGGCAAGCTCGCGCGGCGCGAGGATGCGCTCGAAGACGAAGCAGGCATCGGCCATGGCGATCAGCGCGACATCCTCGGGCGAGGGGATATCATCGCTGAACAGCAGATCGAAGATCCGCCGCTTGGTTTGATGCGTGGCGCTGGAAGCGGTCCAAAGATAGCGCGGGCCCTCTTTGCGCAAGATGCCGCGATCGCAGAGCTGGCGGATCGCCGCCTCGCGCATTGCCATTGCTTTACCCGACAGGCGGACGATCCAGGCGCGTGGATCGAGTCGCGCCGATTCGCCGGCGATCTCGGCCAGCACACCGTCGAGCATTTTGTCGCCGGTCGGGGTGTCGTCGACGACCCAGACCCCGCTGAGGTCCGAATCGAGCTTGTTGCGGAGGGACAGATCGATCAGCGCGCCGCCGGCAATGCCGCAAATCAGGAACGCTTCAGGAACACGATCGAATTCGCCCCCGCGATCTTCGAGCGTCAGGAGCAGCAGCTCCTCAATCAGGCTAAATTTTTCCACCACGACCCCCCGAAATTAACCATGAGCCTACGTCGTTAACCTTTTGTTAACCATATTCGCCGATTCTGTGGGCCTGACGCTAGCGCAAGCCTCCCTGCTAGCGATCCCAAGGAAACTTCTAGGCGCGCCTCACTGGCGCGCCCTTTTTTTGTACTCTGCGTGCAAAAGGGGGACTTATGGCAAGGTATTTCCAATTCGGTCGATCGGTGGCGCTGGCTTGTTTCGGTTTGGCGCTCGCTTTCGCGTCCAATCCGGCCTCGGCGGCGGAGAAACTCGTGGTCGCGCGCAGCTCGACCACCGGCTTCACCTTCGATGCGCTCAATATCGGCATCGAGAAGGGCATCTACGCCAAGGACGGGCTCGACGTGCAAATGTCGGTGCTTGAAGGCAGCGCCAAGCTGCATCAGGCGATGCTCGCCGGCGCGATCGATATCGGTCTCGGCGCCGGAACCGATCTCGCCTTCCTGGTCAAAGGCTCGCCCGAGACAGCCGTGGGCGCAGTTATGGTGGGCGCCGGCATCTACGGTCTGGTGATCGGGCCGGATTCCCAAATTCACGCTATTGCCGATCTCAAGGGCAAGAAGATCGGTATCTCGACCGTCGGCTCGGTGACGCAATGGCTGGTGCTGCGTCTGGCGCAACAGCAAGGCTGGCAGCGCGAGGACATTAGCATGGTGACGGTCGGCTCCAATTCGACCGCGCAAACCGCGGCGCTCGAAACGCATCAGATCGATGCGGTGATGGGCAACGCCGCGCTCGGCTGGCAGCTCGAGACGAAAAATCGCGGCCGGCTGTTCATCCCGGCATCGCAGATCGTCAGCAACTTCCTGATGAACGCGGCCTATTCCTCGAACAAGCTGATCGCCGAGCGACCCGACGCGCTGCGCGCCTTTCTCCAAGGCTGGTACGAGACCATCGCCTGGATGCACGCCAATCGCGACGAGACAGTGACGCTCGCACGCAAGATCGACGGCTTTTCGCAACAGGTCGAAGAGCGCAATTACAATTCGGTGATGCCGTCGCTGTCGGCAGACGGGAAATTTCCCGCCGAAGGTCTCGCCGGCGTGAGCCGCTCTTTCGTCGATCTCAACCTTCTGCCGAGCGAGCCCGACCTCTCGAAATATGTGACCGAGCAGTTCCTGCCCGGCTCGCACTAG
The DNA here is from genome assembly GCA_963740675.1 of uncultured Alphaproteobacteria bacterium. GTDB lineage: Bacteria > Pseudomonadota > Alphaproteobacteria > ATCC43930 > CGMCC-115725 > CAIKMD01. The sequence continues at coordinate 125,594 of CAVUFS010000008.1, read as the reverse complement.
GCGGGATTGCAGATCGCTCTGAGATCCTGCCACTCGGTTTGCGTCAGCGCCTGACGCCCACCGGGTGGCGCGGCCTCGATCAGCTTCGCGCGCTGATCGCTCGGCGGATGGGTGCGCAGGAACGGGATCGGGATATCGCTATCGCCCTTCGCCTGAAGCCGCTCGAAGAATTCGCCGAGCGGCGCGACATCGAGCCCGGCCTTGTTCATCAGCGTCACCGCTTCGGCATCGGCGGCGCTTTCGGCATCGCGGCTGAAAGCGGTGACCAGCAATCCCGTTCCGGCGATCGAAATTGCCGAGCCGCCGAAAATATCGCCCATCACCAGCCCGATCAGGAAAGCGGTGCCGCTTTCACGGATCACCAGCCGCATCGGATGGTCGAGCTGCAGATGCCCCATCTCATGCCCGAGCACGCCGGCGACTTCGTTCGGCCCTTGCGCGAAATCGATCAGTCCCTTGAAGACCAGGATCTCGTCGCCGGGCAGGGCGATCGCGTTCAGCACATTGGAATTGATCACCCGCACGCGCGGCTTGTTGCGCAGCGTTAGTTGCGCGGCGAGCGGCGCGACCAGCTTCTCTAGCGCCGCGTGTCCGTGCGGATTGGTGCATTCGGCACGGTCTTTATCTTTGCTGGCGACGGTAAAGCTGATGAGGACATCGGCGATCTGATCGCCGAGTTGGACCTCGAGCCGGGGCGACACCCAGGCGCTGGCATGATCGGCGAAGAAGGGAATGACGGCGAAGATCAGGAATGCGATCGCCGCGATGGCCGCGCCCGACCAGATCGCGATCACGCGCCAGGATGATTCCTCGACCATGCCTTTGTGCAAAGCGGCGCAATGCATCTCCAGCGCGCGCAGCGCATCGCGATCCTGCAGGCTCAGCCGCGCATCGCCGCCGCGCCGTCCGAGACGGATCGCGCCGTTGGCGTCGGGTCCGTCGACCAGCCGCACCTCGTCGCGCGGCCAGACCTCGCGCACTGCGCCGTCTCCGCCGGTGATCGTAAGCCCGTCTTCGCCGATCCGCGCATCGACCTGACAAAACGCGGCGGTGCGGCCGTCGCTGTAACGGCCGGGCCAGGCGAGGCGCGGCGGCTCAGAAAGCGCCAAGCTCGAAACTGTCGGCGATACCGAGCTTGGGCCGCTTCTGGCTCGATTGCGCGATCTCGTCCACCGCGGCGAAATTCTCGACATCGAGCGTCGACGCCAAATGCTTGATAATCGGAATCCATAGCCAGCAATAAGTGGCAAGCTGCATTGCCCAAAGCATCAAGACGTAGATCGGCACGACGATCAGAATGCCGATTATGACGGCTGCTTCCGGCGTCACGGATCTGCTGACGATCATTCCGCGCACGATGGGAGCGGCGACCGCGGAGAAAAGCGCGAAGAGCAGGGCCACGCCGATCACGAGTCCGATCATGCCAAGCCCGAAGAGCAATGCTTGGCCCATGGCGCTCGAGCCGCGAGCAGTCGAGCTCAGTCGTATCTGCCTGAGCGTCACGCGCGACGCCAGATAGCGAAAAGCTTCGACGCGATACCAGATGAGTGCGAGCCCGCCCGCCAGCGCAGCAACAAATATGAAGAGGAAGGCAAGTGGATGCGGCACTTGGAGTGCCGGGTTTCCATGGGCTTGCGGGATATAGATGGGATGGAGCAGCGCCGAGAGATTCGGCAAGATCGCCAGCGCAAGCGGAATAACGAGCAGGGCGATCACCACGAGCCAGCGCCAGAACAGCGCGCTGCCTTTCGCCTCGATCTGCATCGTGCGATTGCCGAAGGTGGTGTTGTCGAGCTTGTAGCGCGCGAGTGCGACATGCATCCACGGCAGCGCGAGGCCGAGCGTCACCACCGTCAGCAAGCCATAGCCGAGATAGAGGCCGAGATAGTGCCAGGTCGATCCGGTCTGTCCGGCATAGATGCCGCGCCAGGTCGTGCGCGACAGGCGATAGCGGCGCGAGCGGAACAGCGCGACCTGGAGGAAGACAAACAGCGCGAGGAAATAGACCCCCTGGATGGTTCCCGCCAAAACCGGACTGCCGAGCGACAGGCGGTAGGCGACGATGTAGACGATGCTGAGCGGTGCGAGGATGGCGAGGGCGATAAGGAAGCCGAGGAAAAGCTCGCGGCCGGTGCCGGTATATTCGAGCCCGTCGCCGCCGATGCGGATATTGCTCCAGAGGTAGCGTCGCAACCGCGTCGCCGCCCAGAAGCGATAGATGCCGATCGTGATCAGCGTGAGAAAGAAATTCTTCGTCAGCAGCCCGACCAGCCCCGGCCTGCCTTCGTAAGCCACGCGTTCAGGGGCGGTTGCGCCCGCCATCCCGCCGAATTCTGTCATGCGGATCCCCCAATCCTGAACAACGCATCAGTGTAGCCGAGGCTGGGGACAATGTCATGGCGGGCGTTACCGCGCCGTAAATGGGCGAGGCGCAACCCGCGTGCTAGGTTGGGCAAAAGCGCGGCCCGAATGCCGCGCCATCTTTGTGAGGGGGCACATGCCGCGTATCGACACGCATCATCATCTCGTCGCGCCAAAATATCTCATGCCGCTGCAGGAAGCCGGCATCATCATGAAACACGATGCCGACGCCATGAATGCGAGCATGGCGCTCGAGGATATGGATCGTGGCGGCGTCACGCTCGCGGTCAATTCGACGCCGGCGCCGCCGCGCTCCGTGCTCGAGAACGCCGACAAGGGTTACGCCTGGGCGCGCGAGAATAATGAGTATCTTGCCAAGCTGGTCGCCGACCATCCCGGCCGCTTCGGCATGTTCACCGCGCTGCCGATGCCGCATGTCGATCTGGTGCTCAAAGAGATCGAATACGGGCTCGACGTGCTGAAGGCCGACGGTGTTTACCTGATGACCAGCTATCTCGATCATTGGCCGGGCGACAAAGTCTTCGCGCCGGTGTTCGAGGAGCTCAATCGCCGCAAGGCACTGATCTACACCCACCCGCATTCGCCCTATTGCTGCACCCGGCCGCTGAAAGAGATCACGATGCCGGATGCGATGATCGAATTCGGCACCGACACGACGCGCGCCATCGCCAATATGATCTTCACCGGCACGGCGCAGCGCTGCAGCGATCTCAAGATCATCTGGTCGCATGCCGGCGGCACGATGCCGTTCCTGATCTATCGCTTCCTGAAGACCGCAAACATCCCGGTGAACGCCAAGCTCTTCCCGCAAGGCCTCATCCCCGAGCTGAAGAAATTCTATTACGACACGGCGCAGGCGATGCATCCGGCAATGCTCACCATGCTGCGCAGCATCGTCGGGCTCGAGCACACCGTCTTCGGCTCGGACTATCCCTGGGGCGAATCGGGTAAATGCTGGGACGAGCTCAAGGCAACCGGCGTCCTCAGCGAGGCCGAGCTCAGCGCGATCGAATATCGCAACATCGCTCCGCTTCTGCCGCGCTTTAAATTCTAAGTTTCGCTTTCAGGAGGTCGTTTTCGATGGCCCGTATCGACGTTCATCATCATCTCGTCGCCCCGAAACATATTCCGCAACTGCGCGAATGGGGCGTGCTCACGCCGCATCTTGCGTCGATCATGAACGAGAAAGACGCGCTCGAGGACATGGACAAGGGCGGCGTCACGCTCGCCATCAATTCCGCGACCTTGCCCGAGCAGGCGAAGGGCGAGATGCGCCGTGCCTATTCGCGTGAGAACAACGACTACATGGCGCGGCTGGTGCGCGATTATCCTGGCCGCTTCGGGCATTTCGCCAGCCTGCCGTTGCCCGATGTCGATGGCGCGCTGAAAGAGATCGAATACGCCTTCGATGTCCTCAAATGCGACGGCGCGCATCTCATCACCAGCTACGAGAATCACTGGCTCGGCGACAAGATATTCGCGCCTGTGTTCGACGAGCTCAATCGCCGCAAGGCGGTGATCTACACCCATCCGCATGGGCCGATGTGCACGCAGGGTATCTTGAAAGAGATCGTGATCCGCGATTCATCGATCGAATACGGAACCGACACCACGCGCGCGATGGTCAACATGCTGTTCGGCGGCACGTTCCAGCGTTGCCCCGATATCAAGATCATCTGGTCGCATGGTGGCGGTACGATGCCGTTCTTGGTCGAGCGCTTCATCCGCATGGGCAAGGAAGCGCGCTACAAGGATCTAGTGCCGCAAGGCTTCGTCGCCGAGGCGAAGAAATTCTTCTACGACACGGCGCAGGTGCTGCATGGCTCGCCGCTGCTGGCGCTGAAGCATCTCGTGCCGCTGGCGCAGATCTGTTTCGGCACCGATTACCCGTGGCGCTATTCCGACGAATGTGTGAACGGCCTGATCAGTAGCGGCGCGTTCACCGCCGAAGAGCTGAAGGCGATCGATAACAACGCTGCGGCGCTGTTTCCGCGCTTTCGATAAATCCGCTCGGTTCAGGCATTAGGGGCCCGTTGCCGAAACAGCGGGCCCCTAAGTTTTAATGCGCGATCACGACCTCGGTGGCCGACATCGTTTCGTGGCCGCGGAGCCGCCGGGCCAGGACGAACATCGATAGCGCGGCGACCAGCGCCGGCACCGCGATCATGAAGAACAGATTGCGCGGCGTGAATTGCTCGGCGAGCAGGATGCCGCCAATCACGGGCCCGACGATCGCGCCGACGCGCCCGACGCCAAGCGCCCAGCCGACACCGGTCGAGCGCACCGCCGTCGGATAGAGCACCGCGGACATCACATTGATGAAGCTCTGGCTGCCGATCACGCACATGCCACAGCCGATGATGGTTATCGCCAACAGCGTCACATTCGCACCCGACAGGCCAATTGCGAAGATGAAGGCGGCGGCGAGCACGTAGAGCACCGTGCAAACGCCGGGCGCGCCGACGCGGTCGACGACCGGGCCGAGGATCAGCGTGCTCACGATGCCGCTCCAGCTCACGAGACTGCCAAGGCGCAACGCATCATCGAGCGGCACGCCTGAAGAGCGCAGCACCAGCGGCAGCCAGCTCGAGAGGTAATAGATGATGAGAAGATTGCTGAAGAAGGTGATCCACAGCAGTACGGTATTGAGGGCGCGGCCTTCGGTCAGCAGGTGCTTCACGGCGAAGCCCGGCAAATGCTGATCCGTCGGCATCGTGAAAGCTTCGGTGCCGTCGAATTGCCGCTGGCCGGTGAGGCGGTTGAGCAGTGCCGCGACCGTGTTGGGGCGATTGCCGCGATTGACGAGGAAACGGATCGATTCCGGCAGCGCGAAGATCGCGATCGGCAGCAGGATCAGCGGCAGCAATCCACCAAGGAGGAAAAGGCTCTGCCAGCCGTAGCTTGGGATGAGCGCCGGACCGATCCAGCCGCCCGCGCCCGCGCCCAAGGGAAAGCCGAGGAACATGATGGCGACCACGGTCGCGCGGATGCGCTTCGGCGCATATTCCGCGGTCAGCGCGATCGAATTCGGCATCAAGCCGCCGACGCCGATGCCGGTGAGGAAACGCAACATCCAAAGCTGCTCGATCGAATGGACGAGCGTGGTGGCGAGCGCGAAAATCGCGAACACCAAGGTCGAGGTGAGGACGACCACTTTTCGCCCGAACCGGTCGGCAAGCGGCCCCGAAGAAAGCGCGCCCAGCATCAGCCCGAAGAGGCCTGCGCCGAAGACCGACGTGAACGCCGGCATTGCCACGCCCCACTCCTTGGTGATCACCGGCGCCGCGAAATTGACCGCGCCATTATCGAAGCCGTCGAGCGTGACGAGCACGAAGCACCAGATCGCCACCATCCATTGGAATCCGCCAAAGCGTCCGCTGTCGATCACCTGCGAGACGTTGACGGTTTGACCTTGCCCCTGAGTATTGGGCGCCATGTCGTCCTCCCCTGATCGCTGCCGGTTATCGGTTTTTCTTTTGAGTATGCGCCCGATGGCCCCGGCTCGGGGAGAGAAAATTGCGTATTGCTACTTGATTTCGGTCGGCGCGGCCGCGACCGCCGCTGTCGGCCGCGTAGCGCATGCGGCGGCCGAGCAGCAGGATCGCCACCGCGGCGATCGCCGCCGGAATCGCGGTGCCATAGAGGATGGCGGCCGGCGCCATCTTGGCGGCGAGCATCAGGCTGCCGACGATCGGCCCCAGCATCGTGCCGGCGCGACCGACGCCCAGTGCCCAGGCGATGCCGGTCGAGCGCATGGTCGTCGGGTAAAGCGCGGCGGCCAGGATGTTGCAGAAGCTTTGTCCCGCGGTGATGCAGCCGCCGGCGGCGACGATGGAAATCGCCAGCAGCGGCACGCTGCCGCCGGACCAGCCGATGCCGACAACCGCGATCGCTGCGCCGATGAAAAGACAGGTGACGACACTTGTCGCACCGAGCCGGTCGACCACCGGACCGAGCAGCAAGATCGAAACGACCCCACCCCAGCTCAAAGAGCCGGTGAGGCGGAACGTCGTCTCCAGCGGCACGCCGGTTTCTTTCAACACCGTCGGCAGCCAGGCGTTGAGCGAATAGATGATCAGCAGATTGCAGAAGAACGCGATCCACAGCAGCGTCGTATCGACGCCGCGGCCGTCGGCGAAAAGCTGCTTCACCGGGAAGCCGCGCGTACGCTCCTCGGCGATGGTGTAGCTGTCGCTCGCCGTGTAATCGCTGCTGCCCGTCAGCTTGTTGAGCAAGCGCGCGACTTCGCCGGGGCGATCGCCGCGCACGACAAGGAAGCGGATCGATTCCGGCAACGCCATCGCGGCCAGCGGCAACAGGATCAGCGGTACCGTGCCGCCGATCACAAACATCGACTGCCAGCCATAAGCGGGAATGATCTCGGCGGCGATGAAACCGCCTGTGCCGACGCCGATCGGAAAGCCGAGATACATGATCGCGGTCATGGTCGTGCGGATGCGCCGCGGCGCGTATTCCGCCGTCAGCGCGATCGAAATCGGCATCAGCGCGCCGATGCCGAGGCCGGTGAGGAAGCGCACGATGATGAAGGGCGTGATCGCGCCGACCAGCAAGGTTGCGATCTCGAAGATGCCGAAGGTCGCGACCGCGCCGAGCGCGACCCGCTTGCGGCCGAAGCGGTCGGCCAACGGCCCTGCCGCCAACGTGCCGAACAACACACCGACCAGCGTCGAGAGAAAGACCGGGCCGAAGCCGGCCGGGCTCACATGCCATTGCGGCGCCATGACCGGCACGACATAGGCTGTCGTGCCGATATCGAATCCGTCGATGATGACAAGAAAACCGCACCAGAGCGCGACGAGAAACTGGAACCGCCCGAAGCGTCGCTCGTCGATCAGCTCGGTGACATTGACACTGCGCCCCGACATATTTCCCCCCGTTCGCGCTTATTGATGCTCGTTGGGGGACATTAAACCGCTAAGACGCGAAGACGCCAAGCATTAGTCGTCATTGCGAGCGAAGCGAAGCAATCCAGTGGTTGAAATATACTGGATTGCTTCGTCGGCCTTTAGCCTCCTCGCAATGACGATGAGGTAGGGAGTGCTTACCCCCAAACCTCGCGCGACACGTCGAGGATCAGCTTCAACTTCGCGATCTCGTCGGCGACGGTCAGCTTGTTGCCTTCGAGCACGCTGGCGAAGCCGCATTGCGGCGAGAGCGCCAACTGATCAAGCGGACAGTATTTCGCCGCTTCCTCGATCTTGCGGATCAGATCTTCTTTCTTCTCGATCTGCGCCGTCTTGGTGGTGACGAGGCCCAGCACGATGGTCTTGCCTTTCGGCACGAAGCGCAGCGGCGCGAAATCGCCGGCGCGCGGGCTATCGTATTCGAGGAAATAACCGTCGACATTGACCTGGTTGAACAGCACTTCGGCCACCGGCTCGTAGCCGCCTTCGGCGATCCAGGCGCTGCGCGAGTTGCCGCGGCAAAGATGCATCGCGACGACCATGTCGGCCGGCTTGCCGGCGACGACCGAGTTGAGCAGCTTCGCATAGGTCTGCGGCAGGGTCGCGGGGTCTTCGCCGATCGCTCTCACCTGCTCGCGCAGTGACGGATCGCAGAGATAAGCGAAGTTCACCTCGTCGAGCTGGAGATAGCGGCAACCCGCCTCGGCAAGGCCGGCGATCTCTTCGCGATAGACCTTGGCGAGATCCTCGAAGAACTCGCTCATCTGCGGATAGGCCTCGGTGCTCACCGCCTGACGTCCGCCGCGGAAGTGAAGATTGGACGGGCTCGGGATGGTGATCTTCGGCGTGGTCTTGCAAACCGATGCCAGGAATTTGAAATGGTCCACGAAGATCGGCTTCGGGCGGAAGAGTTTGCCCTCGATGCGGAAGCCGGGCGGCGTCATCTCGGTGTCGCCCTCATGCGTGTGGAAACGCATCTTGAGGTTGTTCTCCACCATCCGGACATTGCCGATCTGCTGCAGGAAGTCGCGATGCCACGACGAGCGCTGATATTCGCCGTCGGTCGCAAGCTGCAGGCCGAGGTCCTCTTGCAGCTTCACGACGCCGCGCACCGCTTCATGCTCGATCCGCTTCAGCTCGGCCTCGTCGATCTGCTTCGCCTGGAAGCGCTTCCACGCCTCGATCAGCTCGGGCGGGCGCAGCAGGCTGCCGACATGATCGGCGCGGAACGGCGGTTTGGTGCGTTGTGTCATGAATTGCCTCTTTGATTTCGATTGCGCGCAGTCTTGATGGTGGGCAATCGCGAATTCAAGACGTGGGCGGTGCCTGCGCTGGAATTTCGCAGCAAAAGAGCTAATTTCACTTCCATAACCAACTCCGGCCATAAGCCGATAAGGGAGCCTGACATGCCGTTCATCCGGACGGGCGATATCGTCACCCATTACGTGCTCGAAGGGCCGGAGAATGCGCCGGTGGTGATGTTCTCCAACTCGCTCGGCACCAGCCTCGCGATTTGGGAGAATCAGGCGTCGGCGCTGCGGGGCAAATACCGCGTGCTGCGGTACGACACGCGCGGCCACGGCCTGACCGACGCGCCCGATGCCGGCGAGGCCGGATATACAATGGATATGCTGGCCGACGACGCGGCGGCGCTGATCAAGGCGCTCGGCCTCAAGCGGGTGCATCTCTGCGGCCTCTCGGTCGGCGGCATGCTCGGCCAGAAGCTGGCGGCGAAGGCGCCGGAGTTGCTGGCGTCGCTGATCCTGACCGACACCGCCTCGCAGATGAGCCAGACCGTCTGGGACGAGCGCATTGCCGCGATCCGCCAGGCGAATAGTATCGCCGGCACGGTCGATGCGACGATGGAGCGTTGGTTCACCAAGCCGTTCCGCGACCGCGATCCGGTGGCTATCGCCGGCATTCGCAACATGTACGGCCGTACGCCGGTTGCCGGCTATCTCGGCTGCGCGGTCGCCATCCGCAATATGGATTTGCGGCCGGACGATGCCATGATCGTCTGCCCGACGTTGATCCTTGTCGGCGAGCAGGATCCGGCGACCACGGTCGTCGAGGCACGCAAGCTCAATACCGCGATCAAGGGCTCGAAGCTGACGATCATTCCCGACGCGGCGCATATCAGCGTGATCGAGCAGGCGGCGGCAGTGACGCGCGCGCTGACCGATTGGCTCGCGGCGCAATAGGAGCGGCGACATGGACAAGGACAGCGATACCTTCAAGCGCGGCGCCGAAGTTCGCAAATGGCTGATGGGCGAGCAGCGCTATGCTCAAGCCCAGGCGCGGCGCACGGCTTTCACCGAAGAGTGGATGGATTTCGTCAATCAATACGCCTTCGGCGAGGTCTGGGCGCGGCCCGGCCTCGACAAAAAGACGCGGCATATGCTGACAATCGCGATGCTGACAGCGCTCGGCCGGCTGGAAGAGCTGGAGACGCATCTCAGCCTCACGCCGAATTCCGGCGTGTCGCGCGACGAGGTACGCGAAGTGCTGATGCAGGCGGCGATCTATGCCGGCGTGCCGGCGGCGATGTCGGCATTCAATCGCGCCAACAAGGTCTTCACCGAGATGGATGAGAAGGGCAAAAAGTAGATGGCTGATTTCGACTCGTATTGCCTCAACCCCTCGAAGCCGACATTCAAGGCGCCCCCCGGCGCGGTCGATGCGCATTGCCATGTCTTCGGCCCGGCGGCGAAATTTCCCTTCGCGCCCGAGCGCAAATACACGCCTTATGACGCGCCGAAGGAAGCGCTCTTCAAGCTGCGCGACTTCCTCGGCTTCCAGCGCAACGTGATCGTGCAGGCGAGCTGCCACGGCACCGACAACACCGCGACCATCGATGCGATGCTCAATTCCAACGGCATGGCGCGCGGCATCGCCGTGGTGAAATCGTCGATCGATGTCGGCGAGCTGAAGGAGATGGACAAGGCGGGGATGCGCGGCGTGCGCTTCAACTTCCTGCCGCGGCTCGTCGACGCGACGCCGCATGAAGTGTTCCTTGGCGTCGCCAAGAAGATCGAGCCGCTGGGCTGGCATACCGTCGTCTATTTCGAGGCACCGAGCCTGCCGACGATCACGCCGTTTCTCGAGGCGTTGCCGACCGCCATCGTGCTCGACCACATGTCGATTCCCGATGTGTCGAAGGGGGTGGATCACCCCGACTTCCAGGCCTATCTGAAGCTTCTCGACAAGAACAAGAAAATCTACGTGAAGGTGACGGGACCGGAGCGCATTTCCAAGAAAGGCCCGCCCTATGACGATGTCGTTCCTTATGCGCGCGCCATCACCGAGCGTTTCCCGGATCGCGTCCTCTGGGGCACGGATTGGCCACATCCCAATATGACGACGCATATGCCGGATGACGGCGTCCTGACCGATATGATTCCGAAATTCGCCCCGACCGCGGAGCTGCAGAAGAAGCTCCTGGTCGACAATCCGATGCGGCTCTACTGGAGCAACTGATGTCCGATCACACGCAGCCTTACGACGATATCCCCGGCACGCAGGTCTTCGACGCGCAAGCCTCGCGCGAGGGCTACTGGCTCAACATGTTCTGCATGTCGCTGATGAAGGACGCGAAGCGCAAGGAATTCAAAGCCGACGAGGCGAAATACATCGATACGTATTTTTCGCATATGACGGCGGAGCAGCGCGACGCGATCCTCAAGCGGCAGTGGAATCGCATGCTCGAGCTCGGCGGCAACATCTATTACACCTCGAAGCTCGGCGCGACCGATGGTCTGTCGTTCCAGAATCTCGCTGCGCTGATGACCGGATCGACCCAGGAACAATATGCCGCGATGATGCTGGCGGGCGGCCGCTCGCCCGAGGGCAATCGCAGCAAATCGGAGTGGAAAAATCGTGGCTAAGCTCGTCGCTGGCGTCACCACCTCGCATGTGCCGGCGATCGGCGCGGCACTCGATAACGGCAAAAGCGGCGAGGCCTATTGGCAGCGCGTCTTCGGCGGTTACGAGTTCTCGAAGAAATGGATCGCCGAGACCAAGCCCGATGTCGTGTTCCTCGTTTATAACGACCACGCCTCGGCCTTCTCGCTCGAGGTGATTCCGACGTTCGCTTTGGGCTGCGCCGAAGAATTCCCGATCGCCGATGAAGGCTGGGGACCGCGGCCGGTGCCGGTGGTGAAAGGCCATCCCGATCTCGCCTGGCATATCGCGCAATCGACCATCCTCGACGAATTCGACATGACTATCGTCAACAAGATGGAAGTCGATCACGGCCTGACCGTGCCGCTGTCGCTGATGACCGGCCAGCCCAAGGAATGGCCGTTCAAGGTCATCCCGCTCTGCGTCAACGTGATCCAATATCCGCCGCCGACCGGGCATCGCTGCTTCATGCTGGGTAAGGCGATTCGCAAGGCGATCGACAGCTTCCCGCAGGATCTGCGCGTTGTGATCTTCGGCACCGGCGGCATGTCGCATCAATTGCAGGGGCCGCGCGCCGGCTTCATCAATTCGAAATTCGACAACAGCTTCCTCGATCGTTTCGCCAACGATCCGCAATCGCTGGTGAAGATCCCGCATCTCGAATACATCCGCGAAGCTGGCTCGGAGGGGATCGAGCTAGTGATGTGGCTGATCGCGCGCGGCGCCCTCGACGAGCAGGTCAAGGAAGTGCATCGCTTCTACACCGTGCCGGCCTCGAACACCGCGGTCGGTCATCTCATTCTCGAAAACACCCACTAACCTCGCATTTCAGGAGAGGCAGAAAACATGAAAGTCGCGCTCGCTGGCCAAGGTGCCTTCGGCATCAAGCATCTTGAGGCGATCCAGAATATCCCCGGCATCGAGGTGGTGTCGCTCGCGGGCGGTCGTCCCGCTGGCACCGAGGAAGTCGCCAAGAAATGGAAGATCCCGCATTGGACCAGCGATTTCAGCGAGACGCTGAAGCAGCCAGGCATCGAAGCGGTGATCATCGCCAGCCCGACCCAGGTTCATGCCGCGCAGGCGATCCAGGCGATGCGTGCCGGCAAGCACGTGCTGATCGAGATTCCGATCGCCGACACGCTGGCCGACAGCGAAGAGATCCTGCACGTCGCGCAGCAGACCGGCGTCGTCGCCATGGCGGGCCACGTCCGCCGCTTCAACCCCAGCCATCAATACGTCCACAACAAGATCACGGCCGGCGAGCTGAAGATCCAGCAGATGGACGTGCAGACCTACTTCTTCCGCCGCACCAACATGAACGCCGCCGGCCAGGCGCGCACCTGGACCGATCACCTGCTATGGCATCACGCCTGCCACACCGTCGATCTGTTCCAGTGGCAGACGGGTGAGCTGCCCTCGGTCGCCTACGCCGTCGAAGGCCCGCACCATCCCGAGCTGAAGATCGCCATGGATATGGGCATCCTCTTGAAGGCGCCGAAGTCGGGCTCGATCCTCACCCTGTCGCTGTCCTTCAACAACAATGCTCAGCAAGGCTCGTTCTTCCGCTACATCGGCGATAATGGCACCTACAAGGCCTATTACGACGATCTGTCGGACGGCAAGGACCAGGTGATCGATCTGACGAAGGTCGATGTCTCGATGAACGGCATCGAGCTCGAAGACCGCGAATTCTTCGCCGCGATCAAAGAGAAGCGCCAGCCGAAATCGAGCGTCAAAGACTGCCTCGAGGCGATGCGTACCCTCGACCGCCTCGAGAAGGTGATGAATTCGCAGAAATGACGCGCGCCGTCATCTGAGAATGAAAAAGGCCCCGCTTGTCGGGGCCTTTTTGTTTTATGCGGCGGCGCTGAAGATTGGATGAAGCGTGAGGCGTTCGCCGAGGGGCTGCGACATGAACCGCTCGCCGCCGCGTTTCAGCGCCTGTACCAGATTCGATCCGCGCCAAATCTCGACCGCGGCCAGCTCGCAGCGCTCGATTAGCCGGCGCTCGGCTTCGGCGATCGCGTCGCTTTCGCTCGCCTGCTCACCGATCGCGCTTTCCTTCGCGGTGCCGAGCGCATCGAAAAAGAAGAACCGGAAATTCGCCATTAGCGCACCGTTGCGCGAACCGGCACGCGTTGCGCTGCGCGCCGAGAGACAAGGCGATAGGTCAGGCTGCCGAACAAGGCGACGGCGAGAAGGCTGAGCGTGCTCGGCTCCGGCACGCTATTGCCACCACCAGGGCCACCGCCGGTACCACCACCGCTTCCGCCGCAGGTGCCGGTACAGCTGCTGGTAATCGTGCCTTGGGGCTCGAAGGAACCGAAAGCGGTTTGAAACTTCGCCGCGAAATCCGAGAAGTCGACCGCCGACGTGCCGAAATTGCCGAGCAGCGTCAATGTGAAGGAGTCGCTCTGTAGCGGTGACAAGCCGCCGCTGCCGCCGCCGGCGCAGGTCGAGCCGCTGCCCAAGCAGAGATCGACCGATTTATTTGCCGGGAAATTCTGGTTGAGGAAGACGCTATAGACGCTCGACGTGTCGCTGGCGCCGGTCGGCAGGGTGCTGGTGCTCCAGCCGAGGCCGGTCAGGCGGGCGCTGGTGAAAAGCGGCGAGGTTGTGTTGGCGATATCGATGCCGAGCACGATCTGACTGTTCGTGATGCTTTCGACCGTAAGGTCGACGGTCGCCGTCAGATCCGGCAGAAGGAAGAGCGGCTGGTCATAGGACACCGCGATATTCGTGCCGACCGAAAGCGGCACGGCCAGGGCAGGCGAGGCGCCGATTCCAACCGCAAGAGCGAAAGCGGCGGCGACAAGCTTTGTGCGCGACGACGAAAGAATTCCACGGAATGACATGCTAACTCCCAAACGCCACCAACATTGGCAACGCTTAGGAGCATCAAGGAAACGCTTAGGTTAAATCAAACGCCATCGAGGTTAACTCTGGGGCAATCGTCTAAAATTTTAGGAAAATTGTATCGATCGGGCCGGCGGCCGCTCTCATCAACATCCTCGTCACTCCCGCGAAAGCGGGAGTCCACAAGCAACAGACTGGATTCCTGCTTTCGCGGGAATGACGAGGGGAAGCGTCGACGTGATCTATGCGCTCGCCTCGGCGGCAATCATCTCCGCCATCATTCGCGTCGCCTGCACCCCGCCCCAATCGGCATGGACGTTGACTGTCGGCGCGGCGGGATCGAGCGAGATCACGCGCTGCTGCGCCTCCAGCATGTCCTTGTCCTCGTTGAAGGCCGTGGTCACGGTCTTTAAGAAGAAGTCCGAGCGCGTCTGGTTCGCCTGATCGAAATCGCGCGCATTGACCCAGAAATAATGGCAGCTCGTGTCGGTCTCGGGCGTGATCGCGTTGAGGATCATGACGCGGCGCTGCATCGGCTCGTTGCGGCCTTCGACCGGCACGGCGTCGCGCGTCGGAATATCGATCCAGATGTTCGAGCCTGGCGTGAAAGTGATGATCTTCGTCTGGTCGACCACCGGCGCGAAGCCCAGGCTCTTCATCGACGGCGGACACGAAATGCCCGGCGCGTCGCGCGTGACGCGCACGAAATCGTCGCCGCGGTCCAGCTTCAATTTCGCGTTGGTGTCCTCGGTCGAGCCGATGGTCGAGGAATGGACGAAAGCGACATGCGACAGGTCGATCAAATTCTCGACCAGCAGCAGGTAATTCGCCTCGACATGAAGATTGGCGCCGACCGCGGCCCAGTTCGGATCGTCGTTGTAGGAGAAATCAGGAATCTTCGCCGGATCGGCTTTGTCCTTCTCGCCCATCCAGATCCAGACATAGCGATGGCGCTCGATCACCGGATAGCCGCGCACGCTGACGCTCGGCGGCACACGATCCTGGCCCGGAATGGCGACGCAGGCGCCGGTCGTATCGAAGGTGAAACCGTGATAGCCGCATTGCAGCCGGTCGCCGATGACCTTGCCTTTATGCAACGGCGCGCGTCGGTGGCAGCAGCGATCTTCCAGCGCGACGGGCGTGCCGTCTTCGCGGCGATAGAGCGCGACCGGCTCGCCCAGCAGCACGCGACCCAGCGGCGCGCGGCTCACCTCGCGCGATTCGGCGGCGATGTACCAGCAATTCTTGAGGAACATGGCGTCGTCTCCCAGAGCGCTTTTCCGCTGACTATAGCATTGTCCCGTGCTGAGGAGAGGCGTGCTATTTTAGGTGGAAAGACCGGCACAACCGTATAGGGGGAGGGGATCATGCAGCATCGGCTTGGCGCGCTTCTGGCGGGTTTGGTCCTGGCGATGAGCGTCGCTGCGGCGTACGCGGATACGACGATCCACCTCGGGCAAGTGCCGTCGACGATGAAGAGCATCGGCGTCGTGCCCTATGTGATCGCCGATCAGCAAGGCTTTTTCACCCGCGAGCATCTCACCGTGCAGCTCGTGCCGCTCGATGGCGGCACCGATCAGATGGTGAAGCGTCTCGATGCCGGCGATGTCGAGATCAGCTCCTCGGCGACGCCCTATTTCATTCAAGCGGTGGCCGAGGGCCGCTCGCAGGATGTCGCCATCGCGGCAGCGACGGCCAATCCGATCTACAGCCTGATGGTGAAGCCGGGGATCAAAAGCTTCGCCGATCTCAAAGGCAAAACGCTCGGCCTCTCGCTCGGCATCGATACGATCTCAATCTCGATCCGCAAGCTTCTGGCGCAGAAAGGCCTCAAGGACGGCGACTATCAGGTGAAAGAGCTGGTCGGCACACCGGTGCGCTTCGATTGCCTGAAACGCGGCGAATGCGATGGCGTACCGCTCGGCCAGCCCGAGGATTTCACCGCCATCGACCAGGGCTTCACCCGGCTTGGTGTCTCAACCGATGCGGTGAAGCATTTCGAATTCACGGTGCTGATCGTGCGGCCGGATTGGGCAAAGCAGAATCGCGCGGCGCTGGTCGGATTCCTGCGCGGCTTCGCCGCATCGCTCAAATATTTCCGCGATCCCGCGCATCGCGATGACGTGGTGAAGACTATCGTCGCGACCACCGGCGTGACCGACAAGATCGCGCGCGAAACGCTAAAGCTCTATTTCCAGCCGGATCGCGGCGTCATCCCGCGCGCCGGCGAGCTCGATCTCAAAGGCCTGGCACAGGTCATCGCCTTCATGGGCGAGGCCGGCGTGCTGAAAGCCCCGCTGCCGAAGCCCGAGCGTTTCGTTGACACGCGGTATTTACATGCTGCGGGCTTACGTTGAACCTAGTCGCGCTAAGACTCAGAACGTCATTGCGAGCGAAGCTTCGTCGGGCCAACGCCCTCCTCGCAATGACGATGTAAAAAGTCGGGTACGCGCTAAGCGCGCACTTCCTGGCGCTGGAAGACGACATAGGCGCCGACGAAGAGCACGATCACGCCGGCGATCAGGCCGGTCACTTGCGGCCACACCAACAAAAGGCTCTGGCCGAGCGGCAAGGGATTGCCCATCACTGCGCCCTGGAGCTGTTCCATAAAAACCGGACCCAGGGCGCGAGTCGAGGGATGCATGATGCCGAGAAGCAATTCGGCATAGAGCGTGTTCGGCGAGAGGCGCGCCAGCGTCTGCTGCAGCATGAGCTGCTCGTAGCTCGGGCCCATGATGAGGTTGAGCTGTGTCGTCGGGAAGATCGCGCTGGTGATGAATTGCGAGAGCAGCGGCCAGAGCACGCTCATCATCAGCCAGATGCCGAGCGCGACCAGCGCCGAGGTCGCTGCCGCGCGGAAGATCACCGAGCACAGCATCGCGACCGCGAGCCACAACCCGCCATAGGCGAGCGAGACGACGAGAAAGCCGATGCCGCGGACCACTTCCTCGCCGGTCGGCGGCACGCCGAGGGTGAGAAGGCCAAGCCCGATGATCAGCAGCCACAGCGTCACCAGGGCCACGCCAAGCGTCGCGATGCCGGCGAAGAATTTGCCGAGCAGCAGCGCGTCGCGATAGACCGGCTGGGCCAGGATGCGGCTCATGGTGCGGCGGTTGAACTCGCCATTCACGGCATCGAAGCCTAAGCCGATCGCGACCAATGGGATGAGGAATCCCAGCACCGCCATGAAGGACGGCAGCGGATCATGCGCATCGGTAAAGAGGCGCAGGAAGAGGAAAGGGTCCTGCGAGGTCGTCGTCTTCAGATCCTGAATCGCGGTGTAGACCGCGCCGATACCGGTCAGCAGCACCAGCCATTCGAGCACGCGCATGCGGCCGCTGCCGAGATGATCGGCGAATTCCTTCATGAAGACCGTGCCGCAGCCGGTCCAGACCGAGCCGCTACGCCGCGCCATGCTGCTGCCCCTCGAAATAATGCCGATAGACCGTATCGAGGCTGGGCTCGATGTGGTCGAGACGCATCAGCGCGCCGCCCGAGGCGACGATCGCGGCGCCAAGCTCGGCGCGGATATCGCGCGATGCGACGAGATTATATTTGCCGTTGCCGGCCTCGGTGACGCGCAGCACGCCGTCGATGCTGCCGAAGACCTTGGTGAGGTTGGTGCCGACGGCCTCGATCTCGACGCCATAGCCGCCGCCCAACACTTGGCCCGACAGCGCCTCGACGGTGCCCTCGATCGCGATCTTGCCGCGATTGAACAGCGCGACGCGATCGCAGACCGCCTGTACCTGATCGAGCAGATGCGAGGAAAGCAGCACGGCGACGCGATCGGCCTTCAGGCCACGGATCATGTCGAGGAATTCGAATGTCGCTTGCGGATCGAGGCCCGAGGTCGGCTCGTCGAGGATCGCGACCTCGGCGCGTTTCATGATCACCTCGGCGAGGCCCAGGCGCCGCTTCATGCCGTGCGAGAAGGTGCCGACGCGGTTATCGCCGACATCGAGAAGGCGCACGCGTTTCATGCCGTCGCTGATGCGATCTTCAATCTCGTCGCGCGGAATGCCGGCCAGCTTCGCGGTGTAGCGCAGATTCTGGCGCGCCGTGAGATTGTCGTAGAAACCGACCGAATCCGGCAGGTAGCCGACACGGCGTTTCACCTCGAGCGGCTCGCGCATGGGGTTGTAGCCGCCGACGGTCACCGTGCCGCTCGATGCCTCGGTCAGGCCCAGCAGCATCAGGATGGTGGTTGTTTTGCCGGCGCCGTTCGGACCGAGCAGCCCGAAAATCTCGCCGCGACGGATGGTCAGATCGATGCCGTCGACTGCGACGGCGCGGCCATAGAGCTTCCGCAGCCCCGAAGCGGAGATGATGATGTCGCTGACGCCGGAATCGGCCATGGCTTTCAGCCTGGGCGAACGGTCAGCGGCGGCCGAAGCGCGCAACCGCGCCGACCGCGATCAACAGCGCGATCGCGACGATGGCAACGCCGATGATGCCCCACATGGTCGAGGTCGACACCGTGACGCGGATATCGGCCGAGCTAGACGCGCTGCCGGTGCCGTTGGCGCTGAAGGTCGTCATATAGTCGCCGGCGATTGCCTTCGACGACGGCGTCAATTGCGCCTGCACATCGATCTTCTGGCCGGGCGCAAGCTGCGCGACTTTGTCGGGCTGGAAGGTCACTTTCCAATCCGCCGGCGGGGAAGACGTCAGCGCGATGTCCTGCGCCGGCGCGCTGCCGTCATTGCTCAGCGTGAGCGACACCGGCGATGTCTCGCCGGCAACCCCTGCGGTCGACAGCCGGCCGTCCTGGCCCGTCAGCTTCAATTGCGCCTGGCCGGTGATCTGCATCACCATTTGACCGTCGGCAGTCGTGTCCTCGGCCTGGATCTGAACCGCAACCGGGTAGTCGCCGGCCTTCGCGTCGGAAGGCGGCGTGACTTTGACCTTCAGGTCCTTGTCCTTGCCGGCCTCGACCGGGATCGACGCGATATCCTGCGAGCCATAGGCTTCCTGGAAGGCGGTTTGGAAGCCTTGCGGCGCGCGCGCGGCGAATTTCACGGTGAGGTCGCGGTCGCTCTGATTGGCGACGTTGAACTGGAATTCGAAGCTGGTCTTCGCCGTGCCGATCAGCGATGGGTTCTTGGTCTTGAGGACGAGCTTCGCCGGCAGCACCTGGCCGACGCTGACATCGATCGGCAGCGCGACATTCCCATCGGCCGCCTTGGCGCGCAGCGTCACCGTCTGCGTGCCGCTGCTGACACCGCTCGGGATATCGAGGCGAAGCTGGATCTGGACATTATCGTCGGTCGCCGGCATCGCCGCGGTGACCGGGGCGCCGCCGCCCAGGACCGTCGCAGTCCAGCCTTTCGGCACCCCATCGACCGACAGCGCGACGCGCTCCGGCGGCAAGCCATAATTCTGCAGCTTGATTTTGACGGTCGTGCTGTCGCCGGCACGCGCCGTCACGGACGGGTAATCGGTGGTGAGCCAAAGTCCCTTGGGATGGCCCTGATTCGTGTCGGCGGCGAAGCCGGGTGCGGCAAGCGCGAACAGCAGGCCGATGGCAAAAGCAAAGGAGCGCAACATGGCGATCGATCCCCGTGACGTTGTTTTCTTATTCATCGAGCACGACCCCCTGGTGCGCACCCGCAAAGGCGCGAAAAAATACCGCCCCGCGCTCCGCGTCAACAGTTAAATCGATGTAAGTCGCTCCCTGGTGACGGGTGGGGTGTGGTTGGCCGGCGGTCAAGTACCCTTTATGTTTCCGATCCTCATGCCGCCGTCACCACGCAGCGCCGCTTCCAAAGACCGGGCCAACGACCGGGGCAACGATCGTTCGCCTCGACAAACTTTCGGGCGGAAGGTCGAGCGCCGCCGCCCGCGCGGCCGCCGCCTGTTGCGGCTCGCACTGTTCGTGGTGCTGATCGGCTTGCTCCTGCCGGTGCCGTTCGTGATCGCCTATCGCTTCGTGCCGCCGCCCATCACCTCGCTGATGGCGATCCGCTGGCTGGGCGGCGCGTCGCTCGACCGGCATTGGGTGCCGCTCGATCGCATCTCGGCGGCGCTGCCGCGCGCGGTGATCTCGAGCGAGGACGAGAAGTTTTGCACCCATCACGGCTTCGACTGGGTCGCCTTCAACAACGCCTATCGCGCCTGGCGCGCCGGCCGCGAGCCCAAAGGCGCCAGCACGATCACCATGCAGGTGGCGAAGAATCTTTTCCTCTGGCCGGGCCGCAGCGTCATCCGCAAAGGCTTCGAGGCCTATCTGACGGTGCTGCTCGAATTCTTCTGGGACAAGCACCGCATCATGGAGGTCTATCTCAACGTCATCGAATGGGGCGATGGCATGTACGGTGCCGATGCGGCGGCGCATCGGTATTTCAACAAGCCGGCATTGGCGCTGACGACACAGGAGGCGGCGCTGCTTGCCGCGGTGATGCCTGACCCGCGCGATTGGTCACCGGTCCATCCGACGCAATACATCGCCGAACGCGCTGCCGCCATTCGCGAGGACATGCCCGCGATGGCGGTGCCGAGCGCGAATGGCTGTCGCTAGTTAGAGCAGCGGGAAATCAGGATCGAGGCCCAAAGCGACGCGGCCGAACATCGTGCCGTTCGCATCCCAATTGAGTCCGATATGACCTTGCGCGGCATGCGCATCGCGCAGCGAGCGCTGCAGCGGATGGGAATCGAGGATCGCCGCGCCGCCGGCGCCGGCGAAAAGCAGGTCGATCGCCCTGACGCTTATGCGCACCGCGAAGGCGGCATCGCGCCGCCAGCGCGTCTTCTCGTCCATGCTCGCGAGCTTGCCGGCTTCGGCGATGCGCATCGCCTCGTCGCAATCCTTGAGCATCAACGTCTCGGCGGCATCGATCTGCGTCGCAGCTTCGGCGACGCGCAATTGCATCGTGGCAAGATCGGCGAGTTGCCGTCCGGTCGCGGTGGCGACGCGTGCGCGCATTGCGGCGGTGAATTCTTCTGCCGCGCCCTGCGCGATGCCGAGCGCGGTTGCGCCGTTCACGAAACCGAAAAGCGCATACCACGGAAGTTTATAGAGCGCGCCGGGATTGGCCTTGCTGCCGGGATGCGGCGCGCCTTTACCGTCGGCAGCGGCCAGCGTGCGATGCTCGGGCACGAAAATGTTATCGACGGTGACGTCCTTGCTGCCGGTACCGGCGAGCCCCATCGCATGCCAATTGTCGATCACGCGATAATCGCTTTTCGGCACGACGAAGAAACGCGGCTCGGGCGCTTTGCCGCCGCTCACCGGCGCCGCCAGCATCATCCAGGCCGATGCGTCGATGCCGCTGGAGAACGGCCATTTACCGGAGAGGCGATAACCGCCCGGCGCTTTCTCGGCGTGGCCGCCAGGGAAGACGAAAGACGAGCCGATCAATGCATGCGGATCGGCGTTCCAGATCTCGTCCTGCATCTGGGTCGGCCAATAGCCGAGCATCCAATTATGGACAACGAGATTGTTGAACACCCAGGAGGTCGAGCCGCAGCCGCGGCCGAGCGCGCCGCCGATATCGATGAAAGCGCGCAAAGGCGCTTCAACACCGCCATAGCGGGCCGGCTGGAACAGCCGGAAGAGCCCGGCCTCTTGAAGATCGGCGACCGTCGCATCAGGCAGACGGCGCAGTTTCTCGGTTTCGGCGGCGCGCTGGCGCAGTACCGGCACCAGGAGCCGCGCCCGCGCCACCAGCTCGGGCAGATTGTTTTGTGTCATTCCCATCGCGCAGTGCAGGCAAGCCGAAGCGGTGGGCTGTGTCAATCGCCCTGCCCGTGTGTTTGCGCTATCGTCGCGGCGATTTTCGTGCGGGAAGAGTTGACGACGTGCCTGAATCTGTTGCGCCATCCGCACCGCCGCCTGCAGCGGCCGACATTTCTGGTCTCTCGGCTGCGCGGCGGCGCTGGATCCTCGCCGCGTGCTGTGTCTCCGTGTTTATGGTCTCGGTCGAATCCTCGATCGTCGCTACGGCGACGCCGTCGGTGGTCGCAGCGCTCGGCGGCTTCGAATATGTAAGCTGGGTCTTCGCCGCCTATTTGCTGGCGCAGGCGGTGGCGATCCCGATCTACGGCCGGCTCGCCGATCTCTGGGGCCGGAAGTGGCTCTTCGTCGGGTCGACGATCCTGTTCCTCGTCGGCACGCTGCTTTGTAGCGCCGCCTGGGGGATGATCCCGCTTGTCATCTTCCGGTTCATTCAGGGTGTCGGCGGCGGCGGGTTGCAGCCGCTGGCGCTGACGATCATCGGCGATCTTTATCCGCCCGTCGAGCGCGTGAAGGTGCAGGGCAATCTCAACGCGATCTGGGGCATCTCGGCCCTGTCGGGGCCGTTGATCGGCGCGCTGCTGACCGCGACGCTGGGTTGGCGCTCGGTGTTCTGGATCAACGTGCCGCCGGGCATCGCGATGATCGTGATCCTTTGGGTCGTCTATCACGAGCAACGCCATTTCCGCGAGCATCGCGTCGATTATCTCGGCTCGCTGTTGCTGGTGATCGGCGTCGGCGCGCTTCTGCTGGCGCTGGTGCAATTCTCGGCGCTTACCGGCGAAATGATCACCATCCTGCTCGGCGTCGCAGCCGTCGCGCTCGCGTTGCTCGCCTTCTGGGAATTGCGCGCGCCCGAGCCGATCGTGCCGCTGGAGTTGTGGCGCAATCCGACCATCTCCACCACGAATCTCGGCTCGCTCGCCATCGGCATGGTGATGATGGGCGTGATCGTCTTCGTCCCGCCTTATGTGCAAGGCGTGATGGGGAAAAGCCCGGTGGTCGCCGGTTTCACCCTGGTCAGCCAATCGCTCGGCTGGACGGTCATCGGCGCTTTCGCCGGACGGCTGCTGGTGCGTATCACCTATCGCACCATGGCGATCTGGGGCGGCTTCCTCCTCATCCTCGGCGCCATCATGCTGGTGATGCTCGATGTCGATCGCGGCCCGTTATGGGCGTTCGTCAGCGGCGGCTTGATCGGCTTCGGCATCGGCTTCTGCAATACGACCTTCCTGGTCGCGGCACAGAACGCGGTCGAATATCACCAGCGGGGCGCGGCGACCTCGGGCAATCTCTTCATGCGGCAATTCGGCTCGTCGCTTGGCGCGGCGCTGTTCGGCGGCGTCATCAATTGGGCATTGGCGCAACGCATTCCCGAAGGCCGCGATGCGATCGATCAGTTGATGGATCCGGCGCTGCGCGCGGCGATGCCGCCCGACACACTGTCGCGGCTCTCGGCGGCGATCGCGTCGTCGCTCACCACGGTCTACATCGTGGTGCTGATTCTGGCGGTGATCTCTTGCGCGCTGTGCTTTCTCATTCCCGCCGGGCAGCGCACCCAGCGTTAGCGTCGATCAGACGGTGCCGAGCACCGCTTCGATCTTTTTCTTCAGCGTGTCGGCGTTGAACGGCTTGACGATATAGTTGCTCACGCCGGCCGCTTTCGCGGCGACGACCTTCTCGGTCTTGCTCTCGGCGGTGATCATGATGAACGGCGTCTCTTTCAGGAGTGCGTCGTTGCGTACCTCCTTCAAGAATTCGAGGCCAGACATCGGCGCCATGTTCCAATCGGAAATCACCAGGCCGATGTTGCGCTCGCGCATCTTCTTGAGCCCGCCGGCCCCGTCTTCCGCTTCCTCGACATTGGCAAAGCCGATCTGACCCAACAGATTGCGCAGGATTTTACGCATCGTGTTGTAGTCATCGACGATCAGCACCTGCCGGTCGGTATTCCGCATCCTCGAATCTCCACCCTCGCCCGGGGGCAGGAAAGCCTCGGGCGACCCATGCCAGAGATAGCAGGGGAGGGTTGAGCGTCCGTTAACAGGGGTTAACTGCTCGGCAGCCTTAATTGAACACACCCCCTGCTCCCCGCGTATTATGCGGAAGGATGAGAGGCCCCCTTCGATGCGGATAGCCATTCTGTTGCTGCTGGCTGGGCTGGCCGCGGCCACGGCGCTCGTTGCCTGGTTCGACGCAGGCGCGATCCTGACGACGCTGGCGGCGATCGGCTGGGGAGGCTTCTTCCTCGTCTGCGCTTTCCATTTCTGCCTGATCGCGGTCAACGGCGTCGCCTGGCATGCGCTGACACCGGGGGAGCCGCTGCGGCGCTGGCCGGTCTTCATCTGGGCGCGGTTGGTGCGCACGGCGGCGGCCGAAGTGCTGCCGCTCTCGCAGCTCGGCGGACCGGCAGCCGGCATCCGTCTCGCGATCCTGCATGGCGTTCCGGCGGCGGTCGCCGCCGCGTCGGTGATCGTCGATGTCGCGATCGAGTTCCTGACGCAGCTGGTTTACGCCGTGATCGGCATTCTGCTGCTCATGACCGCGCGGCCGGCGGCCAATCTGCTGCTTCCCGCGGCAGCATGGCTGATCGTGGCGGGGGGGCTCTGTCTTGCCTTCGTGCTGGTTCAACGGCGCGGCAGCCGCTTGCTCGAGCGGTTCGAGCCGCTGATCGCGCGGCACTTCTCCAACGCGCTGCCCGGCAAGATTGAATCGATCACCGCCGCACTCGCGCGCATTCATGCGGAGCGCGGGCGACTCGCCCTCGCGGCTTTGTTGCATCTTCTTGAATGGCTCGCGACCGGTGCGGAAGCGTGGCTCGCGCTGTGGCTAATGGGTGTTCATGTATCGTTTGTAGCCGCTACAGGTATCGAAGCCTTGCTCTATGCAGTACGCAGCGTCGCTTTTATGGTACCGATGGCCGCCGGCGTTCAGGAAGGCGGCTATTTGCTGGTGGGCGCCGCTTTTGGTTTGCCGCCCGATCAGGCCTTGGCGTTGTCGTTATTGAAGCGCGGCCGCGATGTGGCGTTGGGCGTGCCGGCGCTGCTCGGATGGCAGGCGTTGGAAGGCGGGCAGTGGTGGCGTGGCCGTGGTGCGGCGCAGCGACGGGGGGAGTGGCAGGAACGGGGGAAGGGGGCCGAGGATTAGGAGAATTGAATCTTGCGTAAGCACATTGGGGGCGAAGGGAGCAGCACTGTGGAGCTCGGCCCAAGCCAAGCAACGATCGCGTCGGCCGGTATCGGTACGCCGCCTCTGCTATTGCGCGCAGCCGATTGGTTATCGGATGCGGCGGGATTTCTGCACCGGCCCTTGGTGGCCGAAGACGAGCTGATCGCGGCGGCGCAGCGCCGCACCGGGCTCAGCGATTTCGGCGAATGGCAATTCATCACGCCGCTGCGCGTTCTGCTTCAATCTTGCGAGAAAGAGGCCGCGCTCGGCGCTTTCGGCCGCTTCGCGCTGCGCTGGGACGTGCTGCGCTTCCTCGAGAATTTGCTGCGGCTTCGCGCCGCGGAGAAAGCGAGCGGCGCGCCTACGCCCGCCGTCGAGCGGCCGATCTTCGTCACCGGTCTGCCGCGCAGCGGCACCAGCTTCCTCCACAATCTTCTGGTCGCGGATGCGGCCAACGCGGTGCCACGCTGCTGGCAGACGATCGATCCGGCGATCGTCGGCGATGAGCCGAGCGAGACGCGCTCGATCCGCAAGGTCAATCGCCAGTTGAAACTGTTTCGCTGGCTCGCGCCCGATTTCGGCGCGATGCATCCGATTACCGCGACGGCGCCGCAGGAATGCAGCGAAATCACCGCGCATGTCTTCGCCAGCCTGCGTTTCGATACGACGCATCACGTGCCGTCCTATCGCGCGTGGCTCGATAGCGCCGGTCATCTCGAAGCCTACCGCTTCCATCGCCGTTTCCTCGAGCATCTCGCGCGCCACGCCAATGTCCGGCAGCGCTGGGTGTTGAAATGCCCGGACCATGTGTTCGCGCTCGATGCCATTCAGCAAGTCTATCCGGATGCGTATTTCGTCTTCGTGCATCGCGATCCGATGCGCGTGCTGGCTTCGGTCGCGCATCTCACCGAAGTGCTGCGCCAGCCTTTCACGCGCCGTCTCGACCGCGCCTCGATCGGCCGCCAGGTTTGCGATCGCTGGGCCGAAGGGGCCGAGCGAATCATCGCTGCGAGTGAAAAACTCCCCGCGGATCGCGTCGTCCATATTCGCTATGGCGAGCTGACGGGCGATCCGGCCGGCACGATGGCGCGGCTCTATGCAAAGCTCGATCTGCCTTTCGATGAAGCGTTCGAGCAGCAGATCAGGGCTTATGTCGATGAGAAGCCGAATGGCGGCTATGGCCGGTTGCGTCACCGGCTCGAGGATTACGGCATCGACGCGGCGCGCGAGCAGCATCGCTTCGCCGATTATATCGAGACTTTCGCGGTGGCACCCGAACGGCGCCAGAGACTGGCGGAAGAAGCGGCGTAAACGCCGCGACCGTTACGGCGTCAAAATGCCGAGCGGCATCGACACCATCAGCATCAGATTCTCTTCGCCCGGGTTCTTTTTGCCGATGCCGGCATTGGAGACGTGATCGAAGGCCGGACCGACACGCACACCATTGGCGAAGACCAGATCGATCTCGACGCCGGTTTTGAATTCGATATGCGAGCCGAGATCCTTGCCCGAGCCTTTCTCGTAATCGCCGACGGCGGCGATCGGCAGGATCAGCAGATGCTTGCCCACCGGCACTTCGAGACGGAAGCCGCCATAGGTGTAGACCGAGCCGCGATTAGTGAACATCGTGCCGACCAGCGGGTGCCAGTAGAAGAAGCTCTGGGCGAAGCGGAACTCGAGCCGGCCTTCGGCGGCGGTGTTGTCATGGAGAAAATCGAAAGCGCCGAGACCGCCGGTGATATAGCCGCCGAGCTCGGCCTTGGCCGGTGTATTCGCGACCGTTACCGCGCCCGCGAGGATGCCCGCGAAGGCAAACCGCCGCCACCATCCCCGCATGGAATTCCCCGAAACGACACGATCCGCGCGTATCTTCGGAAAAAGCCGCCGAGCAGGCAAGGCGAAAGCGTCAACTGCGACTTAGCGTAGCGCCTTCAGCCGTTCGGTTGCAGCGACTAGTTGTACCCGGATCCCCGGTTCCATGGCCGAGTGACCGGCATCGGGCACAACGATGTATTCGGCAGCCGGCCAGGAGCGTGCCAACTCGTCGGCGTTGATGATCGGGCAGACCATGTCGTAGCGGCCCTGGACGATCGTTCCCGGAATGCGATGGATGCGTTGGATACGCGCGATCAGATCGTCTTCCGGCTTGAAGACGTTGTAGAGGAAATAATGTGCCTCGATGCGCGCGAGGCCCAGCGCCATGCGGTCCTCGCCGAAAGCCGCGACCGTGTCGGGGCTCGGCAGCAAAGTCGAGCACGCACCTTCATAGGTGCTCCAGGCGCGCGCCGCCGGCATGTGGACGGCCGGATTGGGATCGCACAATCGACGGTAATACGCGCCGAGCAGATCGTTGCGCTCGGTCTCGGGGATGTAGCCCGAGAAATTGCGCCACGCCTCCGGGAACACCGTGCGCATGCCATAAAGGAACCAGTCGATCTCGCTCTGCCGGCAGAGGAAGATGCCGCGCAGCACCAAAGCGGTGACACGCTCGGGATGCGCCTCGGCATAGGCGAGCGCGAAGGTCGAGCCCCAAGAGCCGCCGAACACCGCCCAGCGCTCGATGCCGAGAAATTGACGCAGCGCGTCGAGATCGGCGATGAGATGCGGTGTGGTGTTGTCGTCAAGCGAGCCGAGCGGCGTGGAACGGCCGGCGCCGCGCTGATCGAAAACGACGATGCGATAATATTGTGGATCGAAAAAGCGGCGATGCGTCGCCGTCGACCCCGCACCCGGCCCGCCATGCAGGAAGACGATCGGCTTGCCATCGGGATTGCCCGATTGCTCCCAATACATCGTGTGCACGGCGTTGAGCCGCAGCATGCCGCTGGCATAGGGCTCGATCGGCGGATAGAGATCTTGGCGGGCAAGCGGCGGGTTACGGTCCATCGCTTCCAGTCTAAAACACGCGGCTTTTAAGGCAACCCCGCGCTCTGTCGCAGCGACGATCGGAGACCGCGGTGGGCCACCGGCGACGCCTTATTGCCGCCGGATTTTCGCGCTGTAGATACCCCCGATGCTTCCGCTTCTCGCGCCCAACGCGGCGCTCTTCCTCGATATCGACGGCACGTTGATCGACTTCGTACCGCGGCCCGAAGATGCGTCCGTGCCGCCGACGCTGGTCGATACCATGGCTGCGCTCCGTCGATCGCTGAACGGCGCGCTGGCGGTGGTCAGCGGCCGCAAGCTCGCCGATATCGATCGCCTGTTCGCGCCGCTCGCCCTCGCGGCCGGCGGGCAGCACGGCGCCGAGGCGCGTTTGACCGCGAGCGGCAAGCCGCAGGTCTTTGCCGCACCGCAAGCCGCACTGGCCAGCGTGTCCGATCGTCTTGCGCCTTTTCTTGCCGCACATCCGCGTATCCGTGTCGAGCGTAAGGGACTCAGCACCGCTTTCCATTATCGCGATGCGGTGGAGGCCGGCCCGGCGCTGCGCGCCGAATTGGAGCAGGCCGTCGCGCCCGTCGCGGCGGCGCTCAATCTGCTCGACTCTCACCTCTGCTACGACGTTCGCGCGCGTGATGCCGACAAAGGCAAAGCCGTCGAGCGGTTCATGGCGGTCGCGCCCTTCGCCGGCCGCGTACCGGTCTATATCGGTGATGATTGGACCGACGAGGACGGATTCAAGGCGGTGCTCGCCGTGCAGGGCCGCGCGATCCGCGTCGGTGCGCCGCGCGAGACGCTGGCGACCGAGATGCTGAGCGATCCGGCCGCCCTGCAGCAGTGGCTGGGTCAGTCGCTGAACGCGCTCAAAGCCTAGCGATCGATTCCGACTGGCGCGAGCTTTGCGCGGCCCGGTGCCGCTGCGCGCGGCTTGAAGCGCAGCGCGCGTTTCTCGACGAGGTGCCAGGAGAGGAACGCGAACATGGCGGTCACGGGGAAGGCGATCGCGAAGAGCGCCCACCACGACATCGCGCCGCCATTCAGCCAGACGATCGCCTGCTCGATCGGCCAGCCATAGATGTAAAGCCCGTAGGAGAGATCGCCGAACCGCGCCGCCGGCATCGGCTTCAGCCATGGCGCGAAAGCGAGATAGATAACGAGGTAGCTGCCAAAAATCGGAAACAAGAGAATGAACGCATTGAGCGGCACGCTGAGGATAAGACCCGCACACGCGGCCAGCGCGATGCGTCCGTTGATGAAGCCGCTATCACGCAAGCGGTAAAGTGCCATGCCGCTGGCGAAGAAGGAGAGCAGCCAGAGCGCGCTGCCGCTGAAATATTGACTGGATGCGGTGTCGAACCAGATGCCGCCCATGCCGATGAGGATCAGCACTGCGATCACGCGCAGATCGATCGCGCGCATGACGCCGAGCAGCAGCACCATAATATACATCGCGAGCTCACAGGGCAGCGTCCAAAGCGGCCCGTCGACCACGCCGCCCGCATCCCATTTCGTGAACCACACACCCGGCAGCGAGCGTGTCGGGTCGATCATGGTGAAATTGCTGACGACATAGGCATAGGTGCCGCCATCGCTGAAATAGCCGTGCAGCGCCAGCGATGTCGCCAAGGGTCCAAGGGCGAAGCCCGACAGCAACAGGCAAAAGAGCAATCCCGGATAGATGCGCAGCGCGCGTTTGGCGGCAAAGCGCGGCGCCGAACGCGTCAGCTCGAAGCTTTGCGTGACGAGATAGCCGCTGATCGTGAAGAAGACGAAGACGCCGACCACGCCAAGGATGGTCTGGCCCTCGGTCAGCCGCATCAGCGGCTCGCCGTCTTGCCGGCCTTCGCCGATCAGAAAAGCATGCGAGAAGATGACGCTGATCGCGGCAATGAGGCGCAACGCGTCGAAATTGTTATGCCGCTCCACCAAATCCCCAATCGGATACCCTACAACTGGGTATTGGGGAACAGCATGCGGTCCGGCGCGGCGCTGTCAACCACGCCGGATCACCGCCCAGCGTTCTACTTTAATGGGCGTGCTGCTTAATCAGTGTGGTAATTGCTGACGACGCCTTCGCCGCGCCAATCGCGACGCTCGATGCGGCGCGGACGCCAGTTTGGCGCGTTTTTCTCGTCTTCGCGATCGAGCACGGCGATATCGCTTGCCTCGATCTTTTCCGCCGGCTGCCCGATGCGCGACGGTCTGCGTTTTATGCTCATGCGTCCCTCCATGCCGCGTCTCTTATGGTAAGACGCGTGCGTTACGGCGTTGCACTCACTCCATCGTCACCACCAAAAATCGCGAAAGCGGACTGTTCATGTGTGGCCTCACGCGGCCTTGATCGTGCCGGCGAGCTGCGTGCCCTCGAGAACGGTGCCATCGAGGCCCGCGCCCACGAGATTGGCATTGGAGAGATCGGCGCCGCGCAACACCGCCTGCGCCAGATTGGCGCCGCGCAGATCGACATTGCGCAGAATCGCACGGTCGAGCCGGCTGACGACGCGTTGCCCCTCGGTCACGACCAGCGGCCCGAGCTGGCAGTCGCGCATATCGCTGTTGGTGAGCCGCGCACCTTTAAGGCTGACGCCGCGCAGATCGGCGCCGCGCAGATTGCAGGAGCGCAGATCGGCGCGATCGAGCTGGGCCGCGGCGAAGCCGGTGCCGGCGAGGTTGAGGCCATAGAAGATCGAATTGCTCGCCTTGAGCGCGGCGAGCTCGGTGCCGGCAAACGGCGGCGCGTTGCGCAGATCGAAGCCGCTCAGATCGAGCTGCGAGCCTTCGCGGCCCTGTGTCTCGACCCAGCGCTCATGCTTGGAGAGCAGCACCGGCAGCGGCTCGTCGAGATCGCTGATCAAAAGACCGGCCGGCTTGTCGTTGAGCGTGCCCTTGAGATTGGCGCCGATGAAATGTGTGTTCTCCATCACCGCATCGGTGAGGACCGCGTCGTTGAGATTGGCGCCGCGCAGATCGGCGCCCGACAGATCGGCACCGCCGAGATCGGCGCCCGCGAGCGTCGCCTTGCGCAGATCGGCGCGCACGAGCCGCGTGTTGCGCATCACGGCGTCGGAGAAATCGGTATGTGCCGAGGGCGTCGGCTTGCGCGCGCCGCCGTCTTCCGACAGCGGCAACGCCGAGCTGCGCGCTTCGACTTCGACGTGCTGCAATTCGCCCGAACGCTGCCACATCGTGATGAGGCCGTCGCGCAGATCGGCGTCGTAGAGATCGGCGCCGGTGAGATCGGCGCCGCGCAACAACGCGCCGCGCAGATCGGCACGCACCAGCTTCGAGCCGCGCAGATTGGCTTTGCTGAGATTGCTCGCGAACAAAACGGCGCCGGTGAGATTGGCGCCTTCAAGATTGGCGCCGACAAGAAATGCACCGGTGAAATCCGCGCCCGAGAGGTCGCGTTTGCTCAGATTGCAACCCGAGAGATCGCGATAGGTGAACAGCGCACGCTGTCCGCCCGGCTTCGATTGCCGATAGGCCTCGTGCATCCGCAAGGCCCGATCAAGCTCGGTTTGCGAAATCGCCGTACGCCCCTGCATAACCCTTCTCACCTCATAAACCATCGACGAAGATTGCAGGGCCAAGATTAAAGTGCACTTAAATCAAATCCTTGGCGGCTTGCGGCGACGTGAGCAGCGTGGAACGATGTCAGCAATCGCTTAACCATAATTTCGCGCGGGATTGCGCCAGCACTGTGCGAGGGGAGAGAGAATCATGGCACGACCGACGCGCCGCATCGTTACGAGTCACGATGCGCAAGGCCGCTCGATCATCATCGCGGACGGGCCAGCGCCGTCGGTCTTCGAGCCCAAGGCGCGGCCGGGCGAAGCGATTACCGAGCTCTGGCGCACCGGCGCGGCGCCAGCTTCGAATCGTGGCAATGACGATCCGGCGGCCGCGCCGCCGACGGCGCCGCAATTGATGCCGCCGAAACTCGGCACCGTCTTCCGCATCGTCGATTTCCCG
This sequence comes from uncultured Alphaproteobacteria bacterium, assembly GCA_963740675.1. GTDB lineage: Bacteria > Pseudomonadota > Alphaproteobacteria > ATCC43930 > CGMCC-115725 > CAIKMD01. Next base: position 93,776 of record CAVUFS010000008.1, on the reverse strand, counting down.
CCCGAGGCGCAGGTCAAAGGCGATGCCGCGAAGCTCTTCGCCGAATTCGGCGCGGCGGGGGCGCATGCCAAGGATGGACGGCATGCGATGATGCACAAGACGGCGACCGTCGATTACGCGCTGGTGATCGAGGGCGAGGTGGTCGCGGTGATGGATGTGGGCGAGACGGTGATGCGTGCCGGCGATGTGCTGATCCAGCGCGGCACCAATCACTCGTGGGCCAATCGCAGTGACCGGCCCTGCCGCATTGCCTTCATCCTGGTCGACGCCGAACCGCTGTAGTGCGGCGGATTTGACGTTCCTATCAATTTGCCGCGGGTCCGTTTGGGAACGTCAAATCCAAAAAGCCGCACCACAATTATAAGGTTGGCTCTGTCCTCTCGATTTCGACGTTCGTGCGGAGTTTGCCCCAAAGTAGGACGAACGTCGGAATCGAGACACTAGCTCCCATCGCCGGAACGCATAGCTATGGCGCTGGAATCGCGCCGCGGCTTCTTGCACATTTGGCGGCGGTAACGAGGGTCATCGAGGACAACATGGCGGAGATCGCCGAGACGCGCCCAAAGCTCAGCTTGGCGCAGCTCTTCTTCATTTTCTTGAAGGCCGGTTGCGGCTTCGGCGGGGGGCTTGGGGTGCTGGCGCTGCTGCAAGAGCAGCTGGTCACCTTGCGCCGAATCCTTCCCGATAAAGAGCTGATGACGCTCTGGAGCATTGGCCGCTTGATGCCGAGCGGCACCATGACCGCGGTCGCCGTCGCGGTCGGACATCGGCTCTGCGGCTTTGCCGGCACGGTAGTGGCGCTGATCGCGATGATCATCCCCGGCTTCGCCTGTGTCGTCCTACTGACGATTGCCTATGGCTATCTCGCGCATGGCGCGGTTCTCGAATATATCGACGCGACCCTGCTGCCGGCGGCACTCGGCATCGTCGTCATATCGGCAGTGCGGCTGGGCAAGCCGTTGTTCCGCGTTTCGCTCGATATTGTCTTCGTCATCGCCGCCTGCGGATTGCTGCTCGTCACGCATATCGGCCCAGCCGAGATGCTGCTCATCGGCGGTATCGCCGGCGCAGTCTTCCTGCGCGGCCAGCCGGAGAAACCCAAACCGGAGGAGACGAAGCCATGAGCTTCGGCCAGCTCCTCGTCGTCATCTTCACTTACAATCTGCTGACCTTCGGCAATGGCAGCGCGGTACTGGCGTTGCTCCAGCATCGCTTGGTCGATGGCGGTGTCCTCGGTCTCGACCAGTTCCTCTACGCCTACGCGCTCGGCCGCGTGACGCCGGGGCAGAACAATCTCTATCTCGCCTCGATCGGCTACATGATCTGCGGCTGGCTCGGCGCGTTGGGCGCGATCGTCGCGATCCAACTGCCAGGCTATCTCGTGATCCCGGTACTCAAAGGCTATGAGCGCGTACGCCATCAGCGCTCGGTGCAGGGCTTCATCCGCGGCCTCACCGCGGCGTCGGTCGGGCTGATGTTCGCCGTCGCCTTCAATATCAGCCAAGAGGCGCTGACCGGGCTGGTGCCGTGGATCGTGTTCCTGGCGACCCTCGCGCTGGTCTTCATCGCCAAGCGCGGCTTGCTGACCGGCATGGTCGGCGCGGCGGTGCTGGGCGTCGGCCTGAAGTTTATCCTCTCGATTTAGGCCATATTCCAATCACTTAGGCGGCATACGCTTATTATACATATTTATATTGTTTTATTTTATTATTTGACATGAGAAATACGGGTTTAGATAATGAAATACTTTTTAGGAGTGCAGTATGGGCAAACAGTGGAGCGCGGACTTCTCGCATGTCTCTCGGCAATGGCTTGAGGCAGGTCGGGAGCCTGCCCTTGTCGATCTTCTCGCCGATCCGGTGGTGCATCTGGTGATGCGCCGCGACAGCGTGAGCATGACCGAGCTCTGCAATCACATCGCGGCGGCGCGGACGCGGCTGGGCTTCGCCCGATTCGGCGACGGGCCCTGTCGCTGCGCGGCCTGACAGCATAACCGACGAGACAAAAAATAATGGGAGACGGTCATGAGTAAGGCGGAAGCGGATTTCGGGCGCAGCGCGGTTTCGCGCAGCAGCAATGGCTGGCGCGAATTGTGGCTCAAGGAAGATTGGTGGGCGGTGTGGATCGGCCTCGGCATCGTCATTGCCGGCCTCATCCTCTTCGCGCATGGCGGCTCGTGGCGTTGGGTCGCGGTCGTCCCGCCGCGCTGGACGAGCTTTGCGCAACTCGGTGCGCATTTTGCCGATGCGTGGCAGCACTACGTCGTGCAATTCGTGCTCTGGGCAGCGGCATTCTCGGTGGCGCTCGGCGCGCTCGGCCATAAGCCGCGCGAATTCTTGCCGGCTTTCGTGTTCGTCTATGTCTTGTCGATGGCGGTCTTCACCTTCGGCCAGTGGGATAGTGCCGTCTATTACAATCTCGAGCCGCCGCTGGTCGCGCTGGTGCTGGGCCTGGTGATCGCCAATGTCGTCGGCTTGCCGCGCTGGCTCGATGCCGGCTTCCGCGTCGAGTTCTATATCAAGACCGGCATCATTCTTCTCGGCGCGACCTTGCCCTTCACGCTCATCATCTGGGCGGGGCCGGTGGCGATCCTGCAAGCATCGATCGTATCGATCGCGACGTTCCTCGTGATCTATTGGGTCGGTTTGCGGCTGGGTCTCGACCGCCGCCTTGCGGCGACACTCGGCGCCGGCGGCGCGGTGTGCGGTGTCTCGGCCTCGATCGCCATCGCCGGTGCGGTCGGCGCGAAGAAGGACGATGCGCCGATCGCGATCACGCTCGTGGTCCTGTGGGCGATCGTCATGATCTTCCTGCTGCCGATCATCGCGCGGCTGCTCGAATTGCCGAGCGGCGTCGGCGGCGCGTGGATCGGCACGTCGGAATTCGCCGATGCGGCCGGTATCGCCGCGGCGCAGGCTTATGGTGGTTTCGCCGGCCATGGCATTTCGGGCACGCCCGATCAGTCGCTCTTCGCCTTCACACTGATGAAGGTCGTCGGCCGCGATGTGTGGATCGGTATCTGGGCCTTCGTCCTCGCGATCATCGCGACCACGCGTTGGGAGCAGCGCGAGTTGGGCCGCAAGGCGAATGCGGCCGAGATTTGGTGGCGTTTCCCGAAATTCGTGATCGGCTTCCTCGTCGCCTCGCTGCTCATCACCTGGGCCAGCGCAGGCTACAGCCTCGCCGATTACAACAAGACCGTCGTGCCAAACCTCGTCGCGCCGATCAAGGATCTGCGCACCTGGGCCTTCATCTTCTGCTTCCTCAGCATCGGCCTCACCACGCGCTTCCGCGAGCTCGCCGGTGCCGGCCGCAAGCCCTTCCTCGCGTTCAGCTCGGGCGTGGTGGTGAATGTGGTGCTGGGCTTCATCCTCTCGGCCTGGGTTTTCGCCTCGCATTGGGCGAATCTCGGCCAGTGAGGCGTGAGGTGAGACGCGAAGCCATGACGGGACGCTGCCGGGCATGTGCGTATTTCCGCAACAGCCCGGCCTTTCTCGAATCGATCTTTCCGGGGATGACCGCGATGTCCTCGGCCTGGGGTTCGACCCGGGCCGAGGATGGCGTCTGCCTCAAGCATGATCGTTATCTGAGCGCCGATTCCGGCTGCGCTGCGTTCACGCCGGTTCCGGCTCAGGCTCCTCATCGCGCCGCTGACGCGGCGGCAGAGTAAGCCGCAGCAGCGTTCCGATCAGCAGCGCCAACAGCGCGTCGGTGATGCCGGCGCTGCGTCCCGGCATGTACATCTCGACGATGCTGCTGAAGAGCAGCAACAGCACCACCGCGACGGTCGCGCGCCAGAGGCGGAGGCCGGCGCGCATCAACAGCCAGATCAGCCCGCCATAGAGGAAGAATTTCTCGATCATTGCCGGCAAGCCGACATCGATCGGCGCGCGCACCAGCGCGAGGAACGGTACCCATTCGAAGCCGTGGCCGACCGGGCTCAAGCGAAACGGCAACAGTCGCGTGATCATCATCACGGTGGCGAAGGCGATGGCGATCAGCGATACGCGCCCCGGCACGAAGCGCAACAGCGCGAACCACAAGAGATAGGCGATCGCCGCGCCGAGCACGCTGGCGAGGCTCAGCTTGGCGTCGGCGATGAAGATCTCGCCGACGAAGATCAAGGCGGCGATCGATAGGCTGGCGAGGAAAGCGGATCGCTTGCCGAAAAGCGCCTCGGCCAGATAGCAGATCACCAGCCAGGTGATCCCGGCGAGAAAAAGGTCGGCCTTGTTCAGCGCCGCCGTGTTGAGCAGCGGCCGCACCGCGGTGAGATATTTATGCGCGTCGATCACCGGCACGAAGGGATAGAGCCGCGACGCGATGAATGCCGCGAGCAGCAGCGCCGGGAAGGGCTCGATCCTCAGATCGCGGAGAATATTGGCGCGGCTGTTGCCGGTCAGCGTGAGGCCGGCGATGGCGCCGCAGAGCGAGCCCAGCGTGTTCGAATAGACGTCGCGCATATCGGTGAAGCGCTCGGCGACATAGAATTGCGAAATCTCCATCGTGAAACTGAGCGCACAGCCGAGCGCGGTCGCGATCAGCACGCGCAGCGCGACCGGCTTGCCGCGCCCCAAGCTGCGCGCGCAGAAAAAGCCCCAGGGCATATAGAGCAGGACATTGGCGATGAAATCGCCGCGGCTTTCGGGCCAGTGATCCCAGCTCAGCGCGAATTGGTGCAGCGGCCCGCCGATGAGATGCGGCGTGCGCCAATGAAACGGATAGAGCGAGACGTAAACGATGCCTGCGAGGACGACGAGCGTGCCGAGGACGTAATTACGGTTCGGCAATCAGCCGTTCCAGTTGCGCACGAATGTCGAAAGCTCCGGCTGCGGTAGAACGGCGGGTATGGTCGCCGACGTGCCGAGGTAGAGGAAGCCGACGATGGCGTCGCTTGGCGTCAGGCCCAGCGTCTCTTTGACGAAATCGTCATAGGCCGGCGCACCGGTCTTCCACGCCGCGCCATAACCCAGCGCATGTGCCGCGACCATGATGTTCTGCGCTGCGGCGCCGGCCGCCAGCAATTGCTCGACGACCGGAATCTTGTGGCCTTCCTTGATCGCGGCCGCGAGCACGACGATCAGCGGCGCGCGCAACGGCTTCTCGCGCTCGCGCTCCAGCATATTCGCCGGCACATCGGGCTCGCGCCGCTTCATCGCCTCGACCATCACATCGCCGAAGCGCTTGCGCGCATCGCCGCGCAGCACGATGAAGCGCCACGGCTTCAGCTTGCCGTGATCCGGCGCGCGCATCGCGGCGCTGAGAATCTTGGCGAGGGTTTCGTCATCCGGCGCCGGTTCGGCGAATTGCGCCGCGCTGCGGCGGGTGGTCAGGGCGTCGATCGCATCCATCGGGGCACCATTTCGTAGTCTTCTTCCTCTTTAGCATGGCGCTGGCGGCGGCCAACGCCGAATCGGCCAACCGAGGGATCGGCGAAACCTATAAGCCGGGAAAGGCCGGGATCGTGGGCAATTCCCGCAATCATCTTTCAGCCTTTTGAGCGGCCTCGGCCAAAGCCGCCTCTACCTATTGTGGCCGATACTCGCCCTACCCCTATAAGCAGGGCTATCAAAGTTAACCACCAAAATCAAGAAGCGCTCGAATCTTCTTGATTGCATTAGATATTAACCTGGCGTTAACTGTTTTGAGGACGGGCGCCCGTGAATGGCGCTGGAAGGTAGAATGGTCGGCCACCCCCAACTCATCGATCTGGTCCAGGATAGGATTGCCGCCGAGCCGAGCGCGAAGCCGGCCGAGCAGCTTCTGGCTGAATTGGTGGGCGGCGCCGACGACCCGGTCCAGGCGGCGCTGGATGCCTATGAATTCAGCGAATTCGACCTGGATTACGATCCCGACGAGAAAATCCTCTTCTGCTATTTCGATTTCGCCGGCCGGCCCTGCTTCACCGAATCGGTCCTGGCCGAAGCGCGCGCGGTGCAGCGCATGGCGCGCGGTCTGTTCGGCGAGCGCGCCGAAGTCGAGCCGCCGCTGCGCTATCTCGTGCTCGGCTCACGCCAGCCGGGCGTGTGGAATCTCGGCGGCGATCTCGAGCTCTTCGCGCAGCTCATCCGCGATCGCGACCGTGCCGCGCTGCGCCGCTACGCGCATGCGAGCTGCGAGGTCGGCTATACCAATGCGACCGGCCTTGGCTTCGATCTGCCGATCATCTCGGTGGCGCTGGTGCAAGGCGATGCGCTGGGCGGCGGCTTCGAGGCGGCGTTGTCCTCCAATGTCATCGTGGCCGAGCGCAGCGCCAAATTTGGCCTGCCGGAGATTCTCTTCAATCTCTTCCCCGGCATGGGCGCCTACACGTTCCTGACGCGCCGCGTCGCGCCGGGCCTGGCCGAGCGCATCATCATGAGCGGCGAGCTCTATAGCGCCGAGCAATTGCATGCGATGGGCGCCGTCGATGTGCTGGCGCCGGACGGGCAAGGTGTGGCCGCCTTCTACGATTTCATCGGCCGCGGCGGTAAGCGTTACGCCGCGCTCCGCGCGCTCTATCGCGCGCGCCGCTTGGTCAACACCGTGACCTTCGAGGAAATGACCCGGATCGCCGATCTCTGGGTCGAGGCGGCGCTGAAGCTCGACGAAGCCGGCCTCAAGCGCATGCTGCGCCTCGTCGCCGCGCAAGAACGCCGTACCCTCAGGACGCGCGCCTAACATCTTTCGCATACCGTTGACCGGGACCCCGGCGGGGCCGACAATCGCGCTCTAACTCTTTGGGGAGAGAAGCGATGGCGACGGTATTCGCGTTACGCGAAAAATGGGCAAAGGGCGAGACGGTCTTCGGCATCTTCGCCTCGCTGCCGTGTGCCTTCGCCTGCGAAGTCGCGACCATCAAGGGCGTCGACTATGTCTGCGTCGATCAGCAGCATGGCGTCACCGATTATCGCGACATGATCGAAATGGCGCGTGCCATCGATGCGCGTGGCTCGGTGCCGCTGACCCGCGTACCGGCGAATGAAGACTGGATCATCGGCAAGAATCTCGATGCCGGCGCACAAGGCGTGATCATCCCGATGGTCAGCAATCCGGAACAGGCGCGCAAAGCGGTTGCCGCTTGCCGCTATCCACCCAAAGGCGAGCGCTCGAATGGCCCGGCGCGTGCCGCGATCGTCATGGGAACGCGCGATCAGAAAGCGCTCGGCGACGGCGTGCTCTGCCTGCCGATGATCGAGACGCGCGAAGGCCTGGAGAAGGTCGAGGAGATCGCGGCGATGCCCGGTCTCGATGGGCTCTATATCGGGCCGAGCGATCTCGCGATCTCGCTGGGGCTTGGACCAGGCCTCGATCGTGACGAGCCCGAGCATGTCGCGGCCGTCGAGAAAATCCTCAAGGCCTGCCAGAAGAACAACATCATCCCCGGCATCCATACCGGCTCGCCGCGTTTCGCCAAGCAATTCGCCGCGAAAGGCTTCCGCCTCGTCACCTTCGGCGGCGACGCGAATTTCCTGCGCGCCGGCGTCGAACGCGCGGTGGGTGAGTTGAAGGGATAAAATTCGCTGGTCGAGACAATCGCTAAGCCTGACGGCCGGTCAGCGCTCCCGCGCCAAGACTGGCTCACGCTGTCTTACACGCTGTGGCTTGGCGGGGTCGTTCTCGGTTTCTACTGCGGGCGCGAAGTCGCGCGAGCGCATGGAGCAGAGGGTTTGCATATGCTCCTGTCCCTTGTCGCAAGCGTTACTCTGCTTATTGTCGCGGTTGTGTTTCTCGTCTTGTTTGGGATCAGTCTCTGGCAACGGCGATGGTGCCGCAGTCTTTCGATCGTGGCAGCCCCGCTTTTAGTGAGTACCGACGCCGTGTTGGCCACAAAAACGGGTTTCGATGCAGACGGGATCCGCTTCGAGCTCTCGAAAGCAGGATATTTGGCGGCTGTTACCAAACTACCTGCGGAAGAAGCCCCCTATATCGCCTGCTGGGCTTGGGGATCGGCGGCTACCGGAGTTCTGGTCGGCGGTGAGATCTCTTGGACTCTCGTTTACGACGACAGTGACCAAGTTGATCAGTTTAATTCTCGCAGGTCGGCCGAATGGATTCGGGCTGCGGAACAGCCAAAGCAGTGCTGGGCACTCCACTGGCTAAGCTTGTACCAGCCAGGCATCAGTACGCGGGAAAGCTTCGGCGTGCGAAGAATGGGCCGTCATTTCTATCTCGTTGAAGAAAGCGAAGATTAACACGCTCATCAACCGTCATTCCCGCGAAAGCGGGAATATGCGGATACAGCGTGATGTCTCTGTGGATCCCGCTTTCGCGGGGATGACGGCGTTCTAAAACGAGTGCGCTCGCCTTACCGCCGCTGCGTCTCGATCAATTGTCCGAGGATTGTGTCGAGGCGGGTCATCTCGCCTTCGATCTTGTCGACATAGCCGGCGCCGTTCGTGCGCAGATCCTTGGTCGAGACGTCGCGCAGGCCGGTCAGCGTCTGGCAGAGCTTCACGCCGCCGACATTCGCCGCGCCGCTGCGGAGGCTGTGCATCAGATCGCGGAATTCGCGGATGTCGGCTTTCTCGGCCGCGCCTTTGAGCTGCTCGACGATCCGCGCGCCGTCCTTGCGGAAGGTGTCGACGACCTCGAACACGAAATCGCTGCCGCCGAGATTTTTCAGCGCCTCGAAAGTCGATTCATCGACCGTCGCGCCGGATTCCGGCATGAAGCGCGGATGTGACGTAATCGGCGTCACCACCATCGGCGGCGCGCCGACGGCGATGCGCTCGTGCCGCATCAGACGGCCATGGATTTCGTCGAGCGTGGTGAGAAGCTGCGTCGCCTCGACCGGCTTGATCAGCACCGCATCCATGCCGGCTTCGCGGCACAGTCGCTCGGTCTCGCTGGTCGCGTCCGCGGTCAGCGCGACGATCGGCAAGCGCCACTCGCCGATATGGCCGACGCGATAGAGCTTCGTGACCTCGTAGCCATTGACCTCGGGCATGTTGATGTCGAGTAGCGCGATGTCGAAACGCGTGCGCTCGAGCGCGGAGAGCGCCGCCTCGCCATCGGTCGTGATCTCGACCTCATGGCCGGCGCCTTCGAGCACGCCTTTCAGCACCTTCACATTGCCGGGATTGTCTTCGGCGACGAGGATCTTGAGCGGCTTGGCGGCGGCGATGGAAGGAATCTCCATCGACTGCGGTTGCGGCTCTTGCTGTGCGACAGGGCTCGGGTGCCGGTGCCGGTTCGGGTACGGCGCTCGCTGCGGCTCCCGCGGCTGAGGCGACACGGCGCGGCGGCTCGGGCTCGGCGAATTTCGCCAGCCGCTCGTCGCCGGCGAGAATGCCGAGCAGCGCGCTGGCGAGATCGGCATCGGAGAGCGGCGCTTCGATCACCGCGGCGAGTTGCGAGGCGGCAAGACCAGCAATCGCATCGCTGCCGCGCGCGGGCGCGATGAACAACATTACCGGCGGCGTCGCCATCGCCGTCATCGCGCGATGCGCCAGGCTGAGACCGGCGAGCGGGTTCTGCGTGCCGTCAACGATCACCACGACCGGGCGCTCGCTCTTGCCGGCCAGGGCAAGCTCGCCGAGCGCCTGTTCGGCATCGCCGATCCATTGCACTTCGCCGCGCCACGAACGCAGCCGCGCTTCGAGCAAGCCGGCGAATTCGGGATCGCTCGAGATCAGCACCAGCTTACGGCCCAAAAGATCGGGCGCGCGCACGAGGCCACTCGTGTCCTGATCGAGCGTCAGCGTCACGGTGAAGGTGCTGCCCTTACCCATCTCGCTTTGCAGCGCGATCGTGCCGTCCATCGCTTCGACAAGCTGCTTGGCAATGGCGAGGCCAAGGCCGGTTCCGCCGATCGTGCGCTTCTTCTGGTCTTCGGCCTGCGCGAAAGCGTCGAAAATGCGTTCCTGCTCGTCGCGCGCGATGCCGACACCTTCGTCACGCACCGCAAGCGCCAGCTTCACTTTGCCGTCGCCGCGCGCGATCAGCGTGCCGCTCAGCGCGATATGGCCCTTCGGCGTGAATTTGATCGCGTTGGCGAGGAGATTGACCATCACCTGGCGAAGCTGCAGCGGCTTGCCGCGATAGGCTTGCGGCAGGCGCGGATCGATGCGCAGGGTGAGCGCGAGGCCCTTCGCCTCGGCTTGCGGACGCACGATCGCAACCGCGCCGCCTAGAACTTCATGCAGCACGAAAATCTCGATCGGCGCGGCGATGCGGCCGGCTTCGAGCTTCGAGAGATCGAGCAGATCGTTGATGATGCTGAGCAGCGTACGGGCCGAATGCTGCATTGTCGCCAGCATGTCGCGCTGCTCATCGTCGAGCTTGGTGCGCGCGATGAGCGAGCCCATGCCGATGACGCTGTTGAGCGGCGTGCGCAGCTCGTGGCTCATCACCGCGAGGAAGCGGCTCTTCGCCTGTGCGGCTTCTTCGGCTGCTTTCTTGGCGGCGGTCAGGCTGCGTACCAAGGTTGCGGCGTAGCTCGGCAGCAGCACCAGCGCCATGCCGATGCCAGCGGCGACCGGCCAGCGAACCTGCCAATAGGGCGTCGACAGGAAAACGGCAGCGAAACCGGCGACGGCAAGCACGGCGCAAACCGCCAGCGCGGCCAAGCCGAAGCGGAAGCCGAAGCCAAGGATCACCCAGAGATAGATCGAGAACCACGGTGCGGCATAAGGGCCGCCGACATGGAGGAACACCGAGATCAGCGTGATGTCGTTGATCATCGCCGCACCGCGCCGCGCCAGCGACGGCTCGGGATCGGCCATCAGATGAACGAGCAGCAGCCAGGCGGTAAGCACGCCGGGTACATCGACGGCGAGCAGCGGTAGGATCGTGTCGCCGCCTTTACCGAGATAGGCGAGGCCGGCGAGATAAGCGAGCACCGCGCCGGCGATGAACAGGCGGATGACGGCTTGCTGCGGCTCGCTATCGCGGCGGATCGTCAGATCGCGCACGACGGCATTGAGGCCGCGCAGCGCCACGGTGATCGCGGCGAGGCCCGGCCCGAACAGCGCGAGGCCGAGGCCGATCATGATGAAATCGGGGGATGGTACGGCGACGAGCTTCAGGGCGACCATCGCGGCGACCAGCAGCGGGGTCGCAACGGCGTAAAGCGCCAACGCGACGCTCACCCAACGGGCGGCGCGGCTCATGGCGGCAGGCGGCAAGCTCTCCTGGAGGTCGGTCACAGATTGGCGCTCATGAAGCGGCTGTCCGGCCCCCGGCCCCGGTACAAGGGGGCGCTTTCGCCCAATCGAAAACGCCGTCTGTAAATCATGCCGGTAATTGTTAAAAAAATCTATACCTTGGTAATGATTGGCTTGTCACAAACCAGATGTTGATAACTTGTCGCGGCTTCTGGTGTGCCAGAAAATAAAGCCGAGACCCGCCGCCGGCACGATCAGCGGCCAGCGAAATGCCGAAAAACTCGCCGCCCCCAACGCCGCGCCGGTCGCGTAGCCCAGCCAGGCGATGCCATAGATCGCGAAAGGCCCGGGCTGGTGCCCGCGATGCGGGACGACCCGCCCGATCAGGCCTTCGGCAAAGCGCAGAATGTCACCCGTGATGAAGGTTGTGCTGAGCGCCAACCCGAACCGCTGCGCCAGCGGATTCTGCAGCCCCATGGCGATGACCAGCAGCACGATTGCCCACGGTCCTTGGATGATCTCGGGCAAAAGCAGCGCGACGGCCTCAGCCACCAGCAGTATCGTCGGTGGGCAGCGCTTGCGCAAAAGCGCGAAGGCGAGGGCGGAGGTGACGAAGAAAATCGCCAGCACGGCGGCATATTCGCCGACCGGCAGATCGGCGCGATGGAAAAACGCGAGGCCCATCAGCACCGTGTTGCCGGTCATCATCCCGGCAAAGGCTTTGTAGTGGAGATAGCCGATCGCATCGGCATAGCCGGCGATCGCGGCGAAGGCGAAAGCCAGCGGCACGCTTGCTCCTATGTCCCGGGCTCTACGACAAGCTCGTCATTGCGAGAACGCCCGAAGGGCCGACGAAGCAATCCAGAAGCCACACCCGGGTGTGGCTCTGGATTGCTTCGCTTCGCTCGCAATGACGGACCGTCCTTTTCGACGCGCTAGGCCGAAGCGGCGACCGTCGTCGCGATAAGAGCGCGCTCGCGCGGCAGGGTAAAGGTCACCGTCGTGCCGTTGCCCTTCTGGCTCTCAATCGAGAGGCGCCCGCCATGCAGCTCGACCAGGCCGATCGCTAGCGGCAATCCGAGACCGGTGCCGGGATGACGGCGGCTCCACGCGCTGGCCACCTGGCCGAAGCGCGTGATCGCGGTCTCGATCTCGGTGGGATCCATGCCGATGCCGTGATCCATGACCGAAATCTCATAACCCTTGTGATCGAAGCGCGCCGCGAGCAGCACGCGATCGCCGCTCTGGCTGAATTTCACCGCGTTGGTGACGAGGTTCAGTAGCACCTGCTTCAGCTTCAACGGATCGCCCTTGAGCCGCGGCATATCGGCGCCGAGATCGACATCGATGCCGATCTCCAGCGCGCGGGCGCGCTCGCCGACGAGCTGCATCACATCGCGGACGACCATCGAAATCTCGGTCTCTTCCTCGTCGAGCTCGACTTTGCCGGCTTCGAGCTTCGAGACGTCGAGAATGTCGCTGATGATGCCAAGCAGATGCTGCGCGCTCGAGCAGATGTCGCGCGCATAGCCGACATAACGCTGGCTGCCGAGCGGCCCCATGATCTCGTCGGCCATCACCTGGCTGAAGCCGATGATGGCGTTGAGCGGCGTGCGCAGCTCATGGCTCATATTGGCGAGGAATTCGGTCTTGCTGCGGCTCGCCAGCTCGGCCTCGTCCTTGGCATGGAGGACGGCGAGCTCGGCGGCTTTGCGGTCGGTGATGTCGTGCGCGGCCGTGACGACCAGCGCCGGCCGGCCGGTCGCGTCGTGCAACAGCGCCTTGGCGGTGAGCAGCACGCGGCGCTCGCCCGCCTGGCCTTTCTCGCCGGGCACTGGCGGCAGCGTCTCTTCGAAAGAGCCGGGTTGATCGATGCCGGCCATAATGCGGCGGTCGCGTTCCATCGCGCCGCGCGCGGCGAGATCGTCGCGCACCTGCAGCGGCGTCAGGCCGATGATCTCATTCGCCGGCTTGCCGATGCGGCGGGCGAAGGAGTCGTTGACGAAGACATAGCGGCCTTCGCGGTCGGTTGCCGCGACCATCACAGGCACGGCGTCGATGACGCGCATCAGCAGCTCGTGGCTCTCGCGCAGCGCATCGCGGTGGCGCTTCGCGTCTGCCTTCATCTTCTGCTCGAGCGAGGAGGCGCGCTCCTTGAGCTGCAATTGCTGGCGGCGCAGCGTCAGCAGATTGCGCGAGCGCACGCGGAATTCGTGATGATCGACCGGCGAGATGAGGAAGTCGGTCGCACCGGCTTCCAGCGCCTCATAGCGCAGGACCCGGTCTTCATAAGCGGTGATGACGATCACCGGCACATCGGCGCAAGATGGGATCGCCCGGAAGCGGCGGATGAATTCCGCGCCGTCGAGCTCCGGCATGTTGAAATCGGTGATGATGAGATCGGGCGGGTCGAGCGGCGCCGCGTCGAGCATTTTCTGCGGCCGATCGAAGATCTTCACTTCGATCCCGTCCATGAGCGAGCCCGCGAGCCGTTCCAAAATCTTCAGATTGGTGGCGCGATCGTCGATGATCGCGACGGTCTGATGTCTGAAACTGGTTTCCGGTCGGGCCAAGGTCGACGCTCGCAAGCTGTTCTCCCAAGTATTTCGCAGGGCTCCGCTTACGCTGCAAGCCCGCGCGGGGATTTATGACCTCTTAACTTTGATGCAGATATGGTTAACAAAAGGTGAAGACGCGCTTAATTCCTCGCGTCGGAAACACTTACAGCGTGAGCGGGGCCGCGGTCAGCCGCGGAAGGCCTTGAATTGCTTGGCTAAGGCCAAGCCTTGGCCCTGGTAATTGGATTTGATCCCGGCACCGTAGAGCCGGTCCGGCTTGCCCGCCATCCGTTCATATTGCAGCCAGCCGACGGTCTGCCCGTCTTCGAGGGTGAAGGGCACCTCGTGCGAACGGACTTCGAGCACGGCGCGGCTGATCGCATCGCCCCAGCCGAAGCCGGGATCAAAAAAGCCGGCGTAGTGGACGCGGAATTCGCCGACCGCCGTGTCGTAAGCGACCATCTCGGCGGCGAGTTCGGGCGGGATGCGCACCGCTTCTTTGGTGACAAGGATATAGAACGCGTCGGGATCGAGGATCAGCGGTGGGTCGCGGTGGTAATGGATCGGCTCCCAAAAATCGAGCGGGTCGTAATGGCCGATCTGGTCGAGATCGATGCGGTCGGTGTGCTTTTTGGCGCGATAGCCGATGAGGCCGCCCTTACCCTCGCCATGCAAATCGACCGACAGGCGCAGCATGTTGCGCTCGATGTAATTCTGCTCCGGCGTATCGGAGAGGATGAGCTTGCCTTCATCATGGAAGCGCTGCAACTCGCTGCTCGCCATCACCGGCGAGCCGCGACGGAAGCGAAGCTGGTTGAGGCGCGTGCCGGCATGGACGACGACGCTGAACGTACGCGGCGCGATCTCGACATAGAGCGGGCCTGAATAGCCCTTATCGAGCCGGTCGAAATTGTGGCTGCGATCACCGATCAGCCGCGTCAGGATGTCGAGCCGGCCGGTCGAGCTTTTCGGGTTTGCGAAAGCGGTGACGCCGCTTTTGAGATTGAGCGATTCGAGCAGCGGCACGACATAGACGCAGCCTTTTTCGAGCACCGCGCCGCTGCTGATATCGATCGGATACGCGTCGAGGGCCTGGATCTTGTCGAGCACCGTGCTCTCGGGCCCGGGCAGGAAGCTCGCGCGGATGCGATAGGCAACCGGGCCGAGGCGCAGATCGATGCTCGCTGGCTGCACCTGATCGGCCAGGATCTCAGCCTTCGACCAGATCTCATGCTCGCGCAGCATGGCATTGATCGATTGGAACGGCAGAATCCCGGTGCGCGCCGCGTTCTTCGCGTCGTCGGGAAAGAGGCTTGTGCCAGAGCTTTCGGCCATGTGACAGACTTTAGACGCTTGCCCGCGCGGCGGCAAAGCGCATCAAGCCCACAATCGATCCACAGTTTTGGCGAAATTGTTCACAAGTGAAGCTATTGGGAGATAAGCGTGTCTCGACTTGTCCCCATTATTCAACAACACCGCGACGAATTACTTCACCGGTCGCCGGCGCTTGGCGGAGGGGCGTTTTGCCGGCTGGCCGCCGAGCGTCTTCGCCACCGCGAGACCTTGCTCGACCCATTTCCGGAGCGCCGCCTCGGTGCGGTAGCCCGGCGGATCGATCAGGACGAAGCCGCGCGCTGCGCGCTGTCCGATCTTGAGCGGGCGGACATGCGGTCGCGCGAGCGCACGCGCGAAATTCTCTTGTCCCACACGGATCATCAGCGCGGAGCCGGTGACGCCGCAGCACATCGTGCCGCCGGCCATGAAACACAGCGCGCCCATCATCTTTTTCTCGGTGATGCCGCGGCGCCGAGCGAGAACCCGGCGCAGCCGCGCGGCAGCGTCTTCATCGACGGCCATGGGGCCCGCCGCTTACCTACCGCCGCATCATCTCGTGCACGAGAAATTCGGGCTTCGTTTCTTGCACGCTCTTGCGGTTGATGTGGCGCTCGAGATAGGCGGCGAGGTGAGGCGATTGCGCGAGCAGCGCGCGGCTCTCGGGCACCGCATTCATGTAGAACAGGATCGGCGTGAGATAGGCATCGGCAAGGGTGAAGCTTTCGCCGACGAGATGGCCGGTCTTCGCCACGGCACGATCCATGATCGGGAAGTGCGGCGCCATCTTGGGGATGGTCGCGTCGATGCTCGCCCGATCGGGCTCGCGGCCAGCGCGCGCCGTCAGCACATAGGCCGCATAATATTGCCGAATCCATAAGGGATCGATCGTCGTGCAGATGATCGATATCCATTGCTCGACCTGCATCGCGGTCACGAGATCGCGTGGCATGAGTGACGGACCGTCGAAGACACCATCGATATAGCGGCAGATCGCGCGCAATTCGCAGAGCGTCACATCGCCATGCCGCATCGCCGGAATCTTGCCGAAGGGATGGATGGCATCGACCTCGGGCGTGTGCGGTAGCGCTTGCATGTGCTGATAGGGCACGTCTTTCTCCGTGCAGACGATGCGCGTCACCCAGACGAAATTGCTCGGCGAGCCGCCGATGATCTGCAAGTCGGCCATAATCTGTCCTCCTCAGTTGGCGTGTTGCGCGAAGCTGTCGAGCAAGAGACCCCAGCCGCGCGTGAACGCTTCGCGCATGCCCGCGCCGCGCTCGCCCATGCGCTCGATGAGCCGATGCTCGAGCTCGACCACCGTGCCGCTTTCGGCCGGGGTGAAACGGATCTCGACCTCGGTGGTCAGGTTCGGGTCGTATTTGAAATCGGCGCTGATCTGCCAGGCGAGGAGCAATCTTGTCGGCGGCTCCCAGGCCAGCACCTTGCCCCAATCGCATTCGCTGCCGTCTTCGCCGCGCTCGAACCAGCGACCACCGGCGCGTGGCTCGATGATCACATCTTTGGCCGGCGATTTCGTCGGGTTGATGGAATGCGTCCGCAGCCACCAGCGGCTGGCGCCGGCGGTGAAGATATCGAAGGCGCGCGCCGGTGCGGCTTTGACATGAACGCTTTTGCGGATCGGCGCAGGCGTGATGGTCGCGCTCATTTTTGCTCCTCGCTGTCCCGTTCCTCGCTGTCCCGATCGGCTTCAGCTTTGAAGGCGGCGAGGGCGTCGTCCCAGAACCGGTCGAGCCATTGGCGGATGGCGCCCAGCCCGGCCGGATCGATGCGATAGACGCGCCGCGTGCCTTCGGCGTGGTCGCTCACGAGCCCCGCCTCCTTCAGTCGCTGTAAATGCTGCGATACCGCCGGGCGGCTGATGGGAAGGTCGTGGGCAATTTCGCCCACTGAGCGTGGCCCACTGGCGAGCCGCTCGAAGATTTCGCGCCTCGTGCGATCGCCTAATGCGGTCAGGGCAGCATTTGCGTAAGCCATGACTTACTGTAAGTCATAACTTACGTTAGAGTCAAGTGGCGAAGGTCAGTGTCGCCGAGCCGATGGTTTCGAAACGCGCCTCGGCCGTCGCGCCGGGCGGGGCATCGAGCATGCCGGTGTGACTGCCGGTGGTGATGATCATCCCGGCTTTGAGCGGTAAACCGCGCGCCGCCGCGTGATTGGCAAGCCAGGTCAGCAGCCGCTTGGGATGACCGCCCGGTGTGCCGGCTTTCGCGCGGCGCACTTCTTTGCCGTTGATCCAGATGCTCGCTTCCGGTGTCGCGACGTCGAGGCCGCGCCAATCCTTGATCGCGGCGCCGTAGCAATAAGCGCCGTTGTTCAAAAGATCGCCGAGCACCGCATGTTCGGAAATCTTGCGCCGGTCGACGAAGCTCAATTCCAGCACCTCGATGCCGACATGCAGCGTCGCCATCGCGTCCCAGACTTCGTCTTCGCTATAGGCCTGCGAGCGTGTCGGCAGATCGCGCCCGAGCGTGAAGGCGATCTCGCCCTCGACCGTGCGGAAAGCGCTGGCCGGCATGGCGAAGGTCGCCGGGCTCGGCTTCATCCGGTCGGCGAGGATGGGGCCGGCTTGCGGCTCGGCGGTCGGCGATGAGGCGCCCGCTTTCCAGCCGGCAATCGGGATGGCGAGGCGGCGCAGGATCGCGTCCTGCACCGCATAGCCTTCCGCAGCACTGGCGGGGATTTCGTCAGGCGCGAGCGCGGCGAGGCGGGCGAGGCTGCGCCGCGTCGCGATCAGCTTTTCGGCGAGACGCTCAACGTCCATGGCCGGCAGTATTACCGCCGAAATAATCGACCGCGGCCTGAACGCCGCCGGCCTTGTGCTTCACGCCGGCAAGGCCGAGACCGAGTTCGACGCCGGCAATGCCGCCGATCACCATCAGCTCGTTCATCCAGCCAAGATGGCCGATGCGGAATACCTTGCCCGCGACCTTGCCGAGGCCGGCGCCAAGCGAGACGTCGTAATTCTCGAGGATCGTCGCGCGCAGCTGATCGGCGTTGACGCCTTCCGGCACCACGATCGCGGTCAGCGCGTTGGCATAGGCTTTCGGATCCTGGCACAGGATCTCGAGGCCCCAATGGCGCACGGCGCGTCGCGTCGCTTCGGCCATGCGCTCATGCCGTGCGATGACATTCTCCAGCCCCTCTTCTTCCATCATGGCGATCGATTCCTTTGACGCCATGAACATGCTGATCGCCGGCGTGTAGGGATAAGAGCCGGTGTTGTTGGCATCGACCATCGGATCCCACTCGAAATAGGCCCGTGGCAGCTTCGCCTTCTTATGTGCGTCCAGTGCCTTGGCCGAGATCGCGTTGTAGCCAAGACCTGGCGGCAGCATCAGGCCTTTCTGCGAGCCGCAGATCGTGACGTCGACGCCCCAATCGTCGTGGCGGTATTCATGCACGCCGAGCGACGAGATTGCATCGACCATGAGCAGCGCCGGATGCTTGGCCGCGTCCATCGCTTTGCGCACCGCCGGCACATCGTTGAGCACGCCGGTCGAAGTCTCGCTGTGGACGATCAGCACCGCTTTGATCTCGTGGCCCTTATCGGCGGTGAGGCGGCGCTCGATCTCGGCGGGATCGACGGGATGGCGCCAATCGCCCGGGATGAAATCGATTTTAAGTCCGTGCTTGTCCGCCATCACTTTCCACAGGGTGGCGAATTGGCCGCTCTCGAAAGCCAGCACCTTGTCGCCAGGCGACAGCGTGTTGAGCAGCGCGGTTTCCCAGGCGCCGGTGCCGGAGGAGGGATAGATCGCGACCGGGCCTTTGGTGCGGAAGATGCGCGCCATGCCGCCAGTGATGTGTTTCACGAGATCGAAGAATTCCTGGCTCCGGTGATCGATCACCGGGTTGCCCATCGCGCTCAGTACGCGATCGGGCACGTTGCTCGGCCCCGGAACGTGCAGGAAATGCCGGCCGCGCCGTACTTTGTTCGCCATCGTCTCGTTACTCCTATCGAAAGCGCACCGAATGTGCGCTGGAAAAGCCCGGTTTCGCAAGCCCGTGCTTGCCCACCTACGGCACTGTGTTGCGGTTGCGTCTAAAGGTTAGCGTTGCGGCACCGGTACGCGGTGCAGCTTCATCGCGATCGCGACGGTGCTGTAATAACCAAGGTAAACGAGCAGATCGGCAAGACCTTCCTCGCCCAGTGCCGCGACGGCGCGCGCGAAGACTGCGTCGCTCGCCGGATCGGCATCGGGCGCGGTCAGGGCGATCTCGACGACCGCGGCTTCGCGTTTGTCGGTCAGATTCGGCATGCGTCCGGCGCGAATGTCCTCGATCGCACTGTCGGGAACGCCCAACTCGCGTGCGACGCGCGTATGGACGGTGAAGACGAAATGGCCGTACCAGTGACGCGCGATGCAAAGGATCGCCAGCTCTTGCTCGCGCTTCGTCAGCGATGATTCATTAACCAGGAACGTGCCTAGCCGCTCCAGCCGCTGCATCATCACCGGGCTGTGCAGCCAGATCTTGTAAGGGCCGGGGAGGCGGCCGCGGCCGCCCAGTACGGCTTCGATCGCGGCTTTCTGCGGCGCGCTCAGTTGCTCCGGCGGAATTTCGCGGATCCGGCTCGGCCCTTCATTCGCCATGACGCCCTCCCTTATTTAATCCGGCTTTAGCGTCCGCCGCCGCAGAGGCAGCGGGCGAAATCGCTGCTTTCATCGCTGCCGACCGAGCAACGATAGACCGAGAAATTCTGCAAGGTCACGGCCGCGCTCGCCGGGCCCTGCACGCCGTAAGTCTGGATCCAGCGCTGCTGTGCTCGCTCGGACGTGCCGAGGCGGTGGTATAGCGTCTCGAGACTGGCGGTGCCGAAGTGCGACAAATTCCAGGTGTGCTCGAAGCTCGCTTCGGCGCGCCATTGCGGCGCAGCGCCCGCGACGGCATCGCCGAGATTGGCGAGGTAGTAGGTGTTCACTGCGCTGATCGTGCCGTCATCGCCGAGGGTGAAGCGGCGGAAGGACGGGTTCTGGCCGAAGATCGGGCTGATCGCCGGTGCGATCATGACGAAACCGAACAGCCGGTCGCGGCTGCGCAGGATGCGGAACGCATCGGTATGCAGATGCCCCGCGATATTGGCGGCGATCGTATCGCGATAGCGCTCCATCAAGTCATGCAGCTCGCTGGCATAAGGCTCGGCGAGCAGCGGCGCCGGCGTGACCGGGCAGGAATCATGACGCGTGGTGGCGAAAGCATCCGTGCCGGGCGGAATGTGATAGAGGAGGATCGCCTTGCGATGCGCCGCCGCGGCATCGGCAAGCGCGTGATTTAGCCAGGCGAGAGTCGTGCGCGCCGGATTGCCGTCGCCTGCGCCGCCGCAGACATCGCGGTAATGCGTCGAGAAGTAATTGTCGTTGAGCCCGATTACGCGGAAACCCGGCTGCGCCGGATCGTCGATCGCGTAACTGCCGAGCGCCGTCCAGCTTTGCGCGAAACGCTCGCCCGCAGAGGGGCCGATCATGCCGGCGATGGTCGTTTCGGTCTCGGCGAGATAAGCGCCGCCCGGACGGACGGCATAATCGCCGCAATCGGAATCGTTGTTGCCGAGCACGGGCAGGATCGGCGTCTTGGGAAGAGCGCTTTCAAGCTCCAGCGCGAGGAAGCGCATCGTCTTGACGACAAAGCGGCGATAGGCGGCGTCGTCATGCGTCGCGACGCTCCGGTCGAAAGCCTTGCGGAAATCATGCGCCAGGAAATCGCCGGCGATGAAAACAATATCGGGCTTGTTCTGCGCCCGTAACTCGTCGAGCGAGGCGCGCAGCAACTTCCAGTCACTGTCCTCGCTGTAATTGCTCATGCGCTCGTTGCCGCGATCGAGGATCGTGGGCCATTCCTCGGCCGGCGTCGCAGCCAGCGGCTCCGCCAGCGCGCTATCGGCCAGCGGATTGAAGTGGATGTCGGTGAGGACGAGAACTTCGCTTGCTACCGTTTTGTGACTGCAAACAAGCAGCAGCGCGAGCGCCAGGAAAAGCTTCCGCATTTTTCAGCCTTCGAGACCGACCAGGCTGCGTGCGAAATCGGTGGCGACGAAGGGGCGGAGGTCTTCGGCGCTTTCGCCGACACCGATGAAATGCACCGGCAGGCCATAGCGCTCGGCCAGCGCGACCAGCACGCCGCCTTTGGCGGTGCCGTCGAGCTTGGTCATGACAAGACCGGTGACGCCGATCATGTCGCGGAAAATCTGTACCTGCGAATGCGCGTTCTGTCCGACCGTGGCATCGAGCACCAGCAGCACGGCATGCGGCGCGCTCGGCTCGGCTTTCTTCAACACGCGCACGATCTTCTCGAGCTCGCCCATCAGCCCTGTCTTGTTCTGCAGCCGGCCGGCCGTGTCGATGATGACGATATCGGCGCCGCTGTTCCTCGCCGCGGTCACGGCATCGAAAGCGAGGCCGGCCGCATCGGCGCCGGCGGGGCGCGATATCACCTCGGCATGGGCGCGCTCGCCCCAAATCTTGAGCTGCTCGACCGCGGCGGCGCGGAACGTGTCGCCCGCAGCAAGTACGACTTTCTTGCCCGCATCGGCGTAGAGCTTGGCGAGCTTTCCGATTGTCGTTGTCTTGCCGCTGCCATTGACGCCGATCACCAGCAGCACGAAAGGCTTATGCGCGCCATCGATCGCCAGCGGCTGCTCGGTCGGCTTCAGCGCGGTGACGATGCTCTCGGCCAAAGTCGTGCGGATTTCTTCGCTGCTGACCTCTTGATTGAAGCGCGTGCGTTTCAGCTTTTCGGTGATCTGTTGTGCGAGACCGAGACCGAGATCGGCGCCGATCAGCAATTCTTCCAGCTCGTCGAGCGACGCCTGATCGAGCTTGCGCTTGGTGACGATGCTGCTGATGCCCTCGGTCAGGCGCTGCGCCGAACGCGTCAGCCCTGCTTTCAGCCGGCCGAAAAAGCCTGGCTTATCACTCATACGATCACACCCGACAAAGCGTCACGCGCGGCTTCGACGATGCGCACCGGTGCGATGCTGCCGATCGCGGCCGCGCCCGTGAAATGCACGGGCGCGTAATGCTCGCTGTGGCCGAAGCCATCCTTCTCGACCAGCACCTGCGCCACCGTGCCGATGCGCGCCGTCAGCGCGCGCGCGTTTGATGCCGCGCCGGCCGCGCGCAGCTTTGCCGCGCGCTCTTTGACGATATTGCCGGGTACTTGCGGCATGCGTGCCGCCGGCGTGCTGGGCCGCGCGCTGAACGGAAAGACGTGGAGATAATCGAGCGCCGCTTCCTCGACGAAAGCAACACTGCGCGCGAACATCGCGTCGTCTTCGGTGGGGAAGCCGGCGATCATATCGGCGCCGAGCGCGATATCGGGGCGTAAGTCGCGCGCGCGCTGGCAGGCGGCGAGCGCATCGGCGCGCAGATGACGGCGCTTCATGCGCTTCAAGATCATGTCGTCGCCGGCCTGAACCGAGAGATGGAGATGCGGCATCAGCCTGGGCTCTTCGCCGACCAGTCGCCACAGCGTGTCGTCGATCTCGATCGGATCGATCGAGGAAAGTCGCAGCCGCTCGAGGCCAGGCACCAGCGCGAGCAAGCGCCGGCAGAGCTGACCGAGGTTGGGTTGCCCCGGCAGATCGCCGCCGAAGCTGGTGATGTCGACACCGGTCAACACCAGCTCGCGATAGCCGCCGGCGACGAGGCGCTCGGCCTGGCGCACGATCTCGCCGACAGGGACGGAGCGGCTGTTGCCGCGGCCGTAAGGGATGATGCAGAAGGTGCAGCGATGATCGCAGCCCTGCTGCACCTCGATGAAAGCGCGGGCGCGGCCCTCGAAACCGTCGACAAGATGCGCCGCGGTCTCGGTCAGCGCCATGATGTCGCCGACCGCGACACGCGCATCGCTCGGCGCATAGCTTTCGCGCTTCATCTTCTCGTCATTGCCGAGAACGAGATCGACTTCCGGCATCGCGGCATAGCGCGCCGGATCGATCTGTGCTGCGCAACCGGTGACGATGAGCCGTGCCTCGGGATGATCGCGGCGTGCGCGGCGGATTGCCTGTCGCGCCTGTCGCTCGGCTTCTTTGGTGACGGCGCAGGTGTTGACGATCACCGCGTCGTTGAGGCCGGCCGCGGCTGGCGTGGCCGCGAATCACTTCGGATTCAAATGCGTTGAGGCGGCAACCGAACGTCAGAACTTCCGTTGCCATCGCTCAGCCCAACAGGCTCGGATCGATCGTGCCGCGGAAGCTCGTCGCGACCGCACCGGTCATGATGACGTGATTGTCTTGCCGCCACTCGATCTTGATTGTGCCGCCATCGGCGACGATCTCGGCCTGGCGCTCGGTCAGGCCGCGACGTGCCGCCGCGACCAAGGTCGCGCAGGCGCCACTGCCGCAAGCCAGCGTCAGCCCATCGCCGCGTTCCCAAATGCGCACGCGAATCCGCTTGGGCGATGCGATTTGCGCGACGCCGATATTGGCGCGCGCCGGGAACATCGGATCGTGCTCCAGCGTCGGGCCGAGCGTCGCGATATCGATCGCGGCTGAGATCGGGCACGAAGAAAGTCGCATGCGGATTGCCCATGCTGGTGCAAACCGGATCGCTTAACGGCCCAAGGCTCAGCGGCACATGCAGCGTGTCGCAATCCTTCGCCAGCGGAATCTCGCGCCAGCCGAGATGCGGCTCGCCCATGTCGACGGCGATGCGATGATCGCCGGCGCGTTCGGCCGAAATCGGCCCGCCCAGCGTTTCGAGCACGATTCGATCGGTTTTGTTCTGCTCCATCAACAACGCCGCGACACAGCGAGCGCCATTGCCGCAAGCCTCTGCCTCGCTGCCATCGGCATTGCGGATGCGCATGAAGGCGGTGCCGGCCGCGCTTTTCGCCGGCTCGATGATCAGGATCTGGTCGCAACCGACGCCGCGATGGCGATCGCAAATGGCGCGCGCCGCGCCGGTATCGAGCGTCAGCGCATGGTCGCGCGCGTCGAGAATGACGAAATCGTTCCCGAGCCCGTGCATTTTGACGAAATCGAGCGCGCGCATCGCGGCGTTATAGAGCGCGCGCACGGGCCGACCAACCCCGCAGCCGGGCACCCCCTCATCCAGATTGGCGAGGCAATAAGAAAAGCGCAGAGCCTTTGGGGCCCTGCGCTCCTCGCTTCTCGGTACGGAGAGGTCGTCGGTACCGGGATTAGTGGACGTTCGCGCCGGTCGAGGCGTTCACACCCGTATTGCCCACCGCGGCGTTGGCACCGGCCGAGCCGCTCACCGGCGGGACGGCGGGGGTCACCGGCTTCGCCGCAGTCTGCTCATGCGCCTTGTCCTTGATATCTTTCGACTGCTTGTCGATCTTCTTCTCGGTCGACGACTTGCTCTTGTCGACGTTCTTCTCGACCGAGCCCTTCGTCTTATCGATCGAGGTGCCGACATTCGCCTTGGTGTCGGTCGAGACCGACGCGTTCGGCGCCGGCGAGGCGGGGGCCGCCATATCGGCCGCGAAAGCCGGCAGGCCAGAGACGGCGAGGATGCCGGTCAGCGCCAGCGCTTGGAGAGTGAACTTGTTCATCGCTAAGGGGTCCTTAGTTGGGTTGTTTCGTTGTCTCGAATGGCCGAGACAGCAAGACAACGCAGCGCCGATGCGCGCCTTCCCGCATTACACTCATTTCATCTGTCCGCCATGACAGCTTCCGCGATCAAGGCAAAGCAGCGGTATTGTGATGGCGAAGGCGAGACGCGTTGTTAAGTGAACAAGCGACGATGAAATAGGAAGAAATTCAGTGTCCGGCCGTTCTCAGCCATCAACCGAGGCGGCCGGCATCTGCGGTCGCGCTCTCGATCGGCTGAATTTCTTCCTCGCCGATTTAAACGGAGCGTTCGGTCCCTATCTCGGAATCTTTCTCTTAACCGAAGCCGGTTGAATCAGGCCGCGATCGGCTTTGTCGCGATGATCGGTGGATTGGCGGCGCTGGTCGCGCAGACGCCGGTGGGCGCTTTCATCGATACGACGCGCTGGAAGCGCGGCATCATCGTCCTTGCCGCGCTCGTGCTCGCGCTCGGCGCTGTCGGAGTGGCGCTGCGGCCGGGCATGATGTTGGTAACACTGGCGAATGTGTTGATGGCGCTGGCCGGCACGGTGTTCGCGCCGCGGTGGTTGCGATCACGCGCGGCGTCACGAAACGTACCGGCCTCGTCGCGCGGCTCGGCCGCAACGCTGCGTTCGA
Organism: uncultured Alphaproteobacteria bacterium; assembly: GCA_963740675.1. Taxonomy (GTDB): domain Bacteria; phylum Pseudomonadota; class Alphaproteobacteria; order ATCC43930; family CGMCC-115725; genus CAIKMD01. The sequence goes on along the minus strand of CAVUFS010000008.1, from coordinate 68,607 downwards.
TCACGCCGGCAATGTGACGATCGCGCTGATCGCGGCAGCGATCGGCACGGCGCTCTCGCAGCGCGCCGTCTTCTTCCTGGTGCCGATTTGCGCCGCTTTGGCTTCGGCTTCGGTGCTGGCGATTCCGCGCGATGCCATCGATCACATCAAGGCGCGCGGTCTCGAGGACAGTGCTGCCGCTGCCCACGCAGAGCCCTCATCGCTGCGGGCGCTGCTCGCCTGTCCGGGGCTCGTGACGTTTGCCTGCTGCGTGGCCCTGTTCCATTTCGCCAATGCCCCGATGCTGCTGCTGGTCGGCCAGAAGCTCGCGCTCGCTCATAAAAGCGAGGCCACGGCGTTGATGTCGGCCTGCGTTATCGCCGCGCAGCTCGTGATGTTGCCGATGGCGGTGATCGTCGCCCGCTACGCCGACCGCCTTGGCCGTAAGCCGCTCTGCCTGGCCGCTTTCGCAATTCTGCCCATCCGCGGCGTGCTCTATACGCTCTCCAACGATCCGGTTTGGCTCGTGGGCGTCCAAATTCTGGACGGGGTGGGTGCCGGGCTGTTCGGGGCGCTGACACCGATCTTCCTCGTCGACCTGACGCGGGGTACTGGCCATTACAATCTTAGCCAAGGAGCGGTTGCCACTATCCAGGGTGGGGCAGTCGCCATCAGCGGCTGGCTCGCCGGGCTGGTCGTTGTCGGGGCGGGATACAGCGCCGCCTTTCTGGCCTTGGCGGGGATCGCCGGGATTGCTTTGCTGACGCTGCTCTTCGGCCTGCCTGAGACCCGGCCAAACGCTGATGAAGTGCCCGTTTCCAAGCCCAAAGCCGAGCCAGGTCCGATTGACATAAGAGCCTCCAGCACCTAGCTTCCTGCCACTTCCGAGGAAGCAATTCGAAGCTTTCGCCCGGGTGGGTCGGTCGGTCCGCGAGTGTCGCGCACCGGCTGTTTTCGGTTTTGTACGCGTACAGCCTGGCAATGGGGCCATGTTCGAGAGCCTAAGCAATCGCTTCAACGACGTTTTCGACCGGTTGCGTCGCCGCGGCGCGCTGACGGAGGCCGATGTCGACGCCGCGATGCGCGAGATCCGCGTCGCGCTGCTCGAAGCCGACGTTGCGCTGCCGGTGGTGAAGACCTTCGTCGATGGCGTGCGCGCCAAGGCGGTCGGCCAGGATGTGCTGCGCTCCGTCTCGCCGGCGCAGATGGTGGTGAAGATCGTTCACGACCACCTCGTCGAAAGCCTCGGCTCCGATCAATCGGGCGCGCTCAACCTCAACGCCGTGCCGCCGGTCGTCGTGATGATGGTCGGCTTGCAGGGCTCCGGCAAAACCACCACCTCGGCCAAGCTCGCGCGACTGTTGAAAGACCGCGAGCGGCGCAAGATTTTGCTCGCCTCGCTCGACGTGAATCGTCCCGCCGCGCAAGAACAACTCGCGGTGCTGGCGCAGCAGGTCGGCGTGCCGTCGCTGCCGATCGTCGCGTTGGAGCGGCCGGTCGCTATCGCCAAGCGGGCGCTCGATACCGGGCGGCGCGAAGGCTTCGATGTCGTTATTCTCGATACCGCCGGCCGGCTCCATATCGATGAGCCGCTGATGCAGGAAGTCGCGGCGGTGCGCGATGCCACGCAACCGACCGAAACGCTGCTCGTCGCCGACGCGCTCACCGGTCAGGACGCGGTCAATCTCGCCAAGAGCTTTGCCGAGCGCATCGGCATCACCGGTATCGTGCTGACGCGTATCGATGGGGATGCGCGTGGCGGCGCGGCGCTCTCGATGCGCGCCGTCACCGGCCAGCCGATCAAATTCGTCGGCACCGGCGAAAAATTGGATGCGATCGAGGCGTTCCACGCCGACCGCATCGCCGGCCGCATCCTCGGCATGGGCGACGTCGTCGGCCTCGTCGAGAAAGCCGCCGAGACGATCGATAAAGAGGAAGCGGAAAAGCTCGCGAAGAAGCTGCAAAAGGGCGGCTTCGATCTCGACGATCTCGCCTCCCAGCTCAAGCAGCTCCGCAAGATGGGCGGCATGAGCGGTGTCATGGGCATGCTGCCCGGCATCAACAAGGTGAAGAAGCAGCTCGAAGAAGCGAATATCGACGAGAAGGTGATCAAGCGCCAAGAAGCGATCATCTCCTCGATGACGCAGAAAGAGCGGCGCAATCCGAAATTGCTCGACGGCTCGCGCCGGCGCCGCATCGCGGCGGGCTCGGGCACGACGGTTCCCGAGATCAATCGGCTCCTGAAGCAGTATCAGGACATGGCCGACATGATGAAGCGCATGAACAAGCTCGGAAAGAAAGGTTTGGCACGGCACGGCGTTCAGGCGCTGTTGCCGGGCGGCGGCCTACCGGGCGGCGGGTTGCGGCGGTGAACATGATCGATCATCTGTCGCTCGGCGTGCGCGATCTCGCGCGGAGCCGCGCTTTCTATGACGCGATCCTGACGCCGCTCGGTTATCGCCGCGGCTTCGATCACGACGATGTCTCAGGCTACGGCTTGCCCGGTGAACACCCCTTGCGCGAACAGGCGCTGCCGTTCTGGATCGGTGCCGAGCCCGACGGCTCAGCGCTCAACGGCCATATCTGCTTTCGCGCGTCCGACCGCGCCGCGGTCGATGCTTTTCACAAAGCGGCGCTCGCCGTCGGCGCGCGGGATAACGGCGCGCCAGGTCTCAGGCCGCAATATCACGCTTCCTATTACGCCGCCTTCGTCATCGATCCCAACGGGCATCGTCTCGAAGCGGTGTGTCATCAACCGGAAGAATCACGCGAAATATCGAGATAAGGAGAATCCATGGGTCTTAAAATTCGCATGTCGCGGGGCGGCGCCAAGAAGCGCCCGTTCTATAGCATCGTCGTGGCGGATTCGCGCAGCCCGCGCGACGGCCGCTTCATCGAGAAGCTCGGCACATACAATCCGATGCTCGACAAGAGCCATCCCGACCGGGTGACCTTGAAGACCGAGCGGATCGAGCATTGGCTGAAAGTCGGTGCGCTGCCGAGCGATCGCGTCGCGCGTTTCCTCGGCGAGGTCGGTGTGCGGCCGAAGCCCAGCTACAACGAGACGCCCAACAAATCGGCACCGAAAGCCAAGGCGCAAGAACGCGCCAAGGCCGCGGCCGATGCGGCAGCTGCCGCTGCTGCTGCGCCGGCCGAAGCGCCGAGCGCTTAAGCCTCGCGCAAGACGGATTGATGCAAGACGATGCTGGCTTTGTCCCCCATGGCTGATCGCCAAAGCGATCGCGACACGCCGCCGATGCTTTCCCCCGCGGAAGGTAACGGCGTCGCGGGGGATTCCGCGCGCATCTGTCTCGGCATCTTCGTCGGTGCGCATGGCATTAGGGGGCGGGTGCGGGTGAAAAGCTTCACCGCCGATCCCGAAGCCATCGCCGATTACGGGCCGCTCTCGGATGAAAGTGGCGCGCGAAGCTTCGATCTCGAACTCACCGGTGCGCAGAAGGGCGTGCTCATCGCGCGCATCAAAGGCGTCGACGATCGCAACGCGGCCGAGGCGCTGAAAGGCTTGCGGCTCTTTGTGCGCCGCACCGATCTGCCGCCGCCCGAGGATGGCGAGTTCTACGAGGCCGATCTCATCGGTCTCGAAGCAACGCACGAAGACGGCACGATCTTCGGCACGATCCGCGCGGTGAACGATTTCGGCGCTGGCGCCAGCCTCGAGATCGAAGAGCCGTCGGGCAAGATGGTGGTGGTGCCGTTCACCAACGCCGCCGTGCCGGTGGTTGATATCGCGACCAAACGCGTCGTCATCGTGCCGCCCACTGGCTTGTTCGATGCGCCCTCTCGCGATGAAGCTGCGCACGACGCCGGTGGCGATGCCGCCGAAGACGAAGCGGGTGAGGGCTGAGCCATGGCCTGGACCGCGACCGTGTTGACGATCTTCCCCGAAATGTTCCCGGGCCCATTGGCGCATTCGCTCGCCGGCAAGGCGCTTGCCGAAAAGATCTGGCAGATCGACACGGTCGATATCCGCAATTTCGCGCAGGACCGGCATCGCACGGTCGACGATGCGCCGTTCGGCGGCGGGCCGGGCATGGTGATGCGGCCCGATGTGATCGATCGCGCGCTGAACGAGACCCCGGCGGTTGGTCCGACAATCTGTCTTTCGCCGCGCGGCCCGCGGCTGGATCAGGCACGCGTCGCATCGCTTGCCGAAGGGGCAGGCGTGCGGCTGCTCTGCGGCCGTTTCGAAGGCATCGATCAGCGCGTGATCGAGGCGCATCGCATCGAAGAGCTAAGCCTCGGCGATTTCGTGCTTTCTGGCGGCGAGCCGGCGGCGATTGCGCTGCTCGACGCGGTCATTCGTTTGCTGCCGGGTGTCGTCGGCGACGCCACGACCCTCGACGAGGAGAGCTTCCAGCAAGGTCTCCTCGAATATCCCCATTACACGCGGCCCCAGGATTGGCAGGGCCGCGGCGTGCCCGAAGTGCTGCTCTCGGGCCATCACGAAAACATCCGCCGCTGGCGGATGGCAGAAGCGGAGCGGGTGACGCGCGAGCGCCGGCCCGATCTTTGGCAACAATATTTGGCCCGAGAGGGCCGTCACTGAAGCGCTTAGGTTGGAGAGAAAGATGAACCTGCTGCAATCGCTCGAACAGGAAGAGATCAAGAAGCTGGCTGCGCTGCGGCCGACGCCGGAGTTCCGGCCGGGCGACACGATCCGCGTCAGCGTCAAAGTCATCGAAGGCGAGCGCGAGCGCGTTCAGGCCTTCGAAGGCGTCTGCATCGCGCGCAAGAATTCGGGTGTGAATTCGAACTTCACGCTGCGCAAGATTTCCTATGGCGAGGGCGTCGAGCGTATTTTCCCGCTCTATTCGCCGCGCATCACCCAGATCGAGGTCGTGCGGCGCGGTGCCGTGCGGCGCGCGAAGCTCTATTACCTGCGCGCGCTGCGCGGCAAGGCAGCGCGTATCACCGAGCGTGGCCGCGACAACGCGCCGGCAGCCGTGCCGGAGACCGGAACCAAAGAGGCATCGTGATCCATGGCTGCTCCGCGTACACTTTTCGATAAGATCTGGGACAGCCATCTGGTCGATCAGCAACCGGATGGCACCTGCCTCCTCTATATCGATCGGCACCTCGTCCATGAGGTGACGAGCCCGCAGGCTTTCGCCGGGCTGCGCGAATCGGGCCGCCAGGTACGCAACCCGAAGGCGACGCTCGCCACCGCCGATCACAACGTGCCGACGACCGACCGCTCGCGCGGCATCGAAGAGGCGGAATCGCGCTTCCAGGTCGAGACGCTCGAGCGCAACGTCAAGGAATTCGGCATCCCCTATTTCGGGATGAACGATGTGCGCCAGGGCATCGTGCACATCATCGGGCCGGAGCAGGGCATGACCCAGCCCGGCATGACGATCGTCTGCGGCGACAGCCACACGGCGACGCATGGCGCTTTCGGTGCGCTTGCGTTCGGCATCGGCACGTCCGAGGTCGAGCATGTGCTCGCGACGCAAACCCTGATCCAGCGGCGCGCCAAGAACATGCTGGTGCAGATCGATGGCGATTTGCCGTTCGGCGTCACCGCGAAGGACCTGATCCTCAACATCATCGGCCATATCGGCACCGCCGGCGGCACCGGCCATGTCATCGAATATGCGGGCTCGGCGATCCGCAAGCTGTCGATGGAAGGCCGCATGACGGTCTGCAACATGTCGATCGAAGGCGGCGCGCGTGCCGGCCTCGTTGCGCCGGATGAGATCACCTACGAATATCTCAAAGGCCGGCCGATGGCGCCGAAAGGCGCGGCATGGGAGCAGGCGCTCGCTTTCTGGAAGACGCTGCCCTCCGATCCGGGCGCGCATTACGACACGGTCGTGAAGCTCGATGCGGCGAAGATCATCCCGCAAGTCACTTGGGGCACCAGCCCCGAAGACGTGTTGCCGATCACCGGTGCGGTGCCGAATCCCGCCGATGTGAAAGACGAGCTGAAACGCGCCGCGATGGAGCGGTCGCTCGAATATATGGGCCTCAAGGCGGGCACGCCGCTGAAAGAACTGGTCATCCAGCGCGCTTTCATCGGCTCATGCACCAATGGCCGTATCGAGGATCTGCGCGCAGCGGCGGCGGTGGCGAAAGGCCGCAAGGTCGCTTCCGGTGTCAACGCGCTCGTTGTGCCGGGCTCGGGCCTCGTCAAGGAACAGGCCGAAGAGGAAGGTCTCGACAAGATCTTCATCGAGGCGGGTTTCGAATGGCGTGAGCCGGGCTGCTCGATGTGTCTTGCGATGAACGCCGACAAGCTCGAGCCAGGCGAGCGTTGCGCCTCGACCTCGAACCGCAATTTCGAGGGCCGGCAAGGCCGCAATGGTCGTACGCATTTGATGAGCCCGGCCATGGCCGCTGCCGCGGCTATCACCGGCAAACTCGCGGACGTTCGCGACCTCGGCTGAGTCTTCTCTCCAACGTCTTTGCGATGACGCCGTTGGGCGGACGAAGCAATCCAGTGGTTCAACAACTGGATTGCTTCGCTTCGCTCGCAATGACGAGCGATCGCTCGTCGAGTTAATCCCCGAACTTGATCATGTCGCTGCGGGTCACGGTCACCGATTTCGTGGTGACGGGCGGGCCCCCGCCGGCCATGTGCCAGGCGGCATAGGCTTCGCGAAACGCGCTTTCCGACGGCAGGCAATCGATCGGATAGATCACCTTGTAACCGCGCTGCACCGCGGCGCTGGCGCTACCGATGCCGACGCCTTGGCCTGAGGTGCCGCACAGGATCACAGTCGTAATGCCGTGATCTTTGAGCCGCTGGTCGAGATCGCTGTTGTAGAATTTGTCCGGGCCGCCCTGCTTCTGGTCAACGACCTCGCTCTTGTCCTTCGGCGCGATGCCGGGGTCGATGGGTTCGCCGTTGTTCGGAAAGGTGTAGGCGACCATCATCTTCGCCGCGCGCGCCTTGTCGTCGAGCGCCTTCAGCTTCGGCACGGCTTCGACACAGCGCGGCCGCGCGCCGCAATTCTCTTTCATGAAATCGAACAGCAGAAGCGCCGTGGTCTTCGGGTCGACAGTGACTTGCTTCAGCTCCGGCGCTGCCGGCATCTGGATCGTCGACCATTCGCCGATCAGATCGGCGGCCATCGCGCGCGTCACGATCAGTGCCGCGGCGATCGCGGCAAGCCCTAACACTTTCCCCAGGCGCATTTTCTCTCTCCCTCGATGTATAGGCTTTTGCCCTATTCTATCGAGGCAGCCTAAGCGCTGCCATCACGGGACGGTGAACGGCGTTAGAGCCGGCGCAGGATGCCGCCGAGAATGCCCACCAGCACCAGCGCGCCGATCAGCGGCAAGGTGATGGCGAGGGCACCAAGGAACACGAAAAAGCCGAGCGCGCCCAAGGCGGCAAGGGCGGCGAAAATCGCCACCATGCCGAGCGGTCCCGGCCGGCCAACACGCAACCCTGCGTAGCGCGGATCATTGCTCCAGGCCCAAACCCGGCCTCGTCGCCGGCCGCCTAGGGGGCGGTCGGCCCAGCGCGTGGGATCGGGCGCTCCAGGCGGGATAATCTCGGCCTCGGGGCGGCGGTTACCAGGGTCGCTCATCGCTCGTATGTGTGGTCGGCAGGTGCCTAACGCAATGGCTCCGCTTGCTTAATTCGCCCTGCTCGCCTAAATCATCCGCCGCGAAAAGCGAGGCATCCCATGGATAAATTCACGACCCTGACCGGCGTCGCCGCGCCGCTGCCGATCATCAATGTCGACACCGATAAGATCATCCCGAAGCAGCACCTGAAGACGGTCGAGCGCACCGGTCTCGGCAAGGCCCTGTTCGAGGAGTTGCGCTATCGCGACGATGGCAGCGAGAACCCGGATTTCGTCCTGAACCAGCCCGCCTATCGCCAGGCGAAGATCCTAGTCGCGGGCGAGAATTTCGGCTGCGGCTCTTCGCGCGAGCACGCGCCTTGGGCGCTGATGGATTTCGGCATCCGCTGCGTCATCGCCTCGTCCTTCGCCGACATTTTCTATAACAACAGCTTCAAGAACGGCATGCTGCTGATCAAGCTGCCGCAAGCGATCGTCAACGAGCTGATGGACGATGCAAAGAAGGGCGCCAACGCCCGGCTGAGCGTCGATCTCGCCAGCCAGACGGTCACGCGGCCGGACGGCGGCACGGTGAAATTCGATATCGATCCGTTTCTCAAGGATTGCTTGCTGAACGGGCTCGACGATATCGGCCTGACCCTCAAAAAAGAATCGAAGATCGCCGCTTACGAACAGAAGCAGCATCTGACGCAGCCCTGGCTCTAAGCGGAGAAATTTAAATGGCCGCCAATCGGAAAATCCTCTCGCTGCCGGGCGACGGCATCGGTCAGGAAGTGATGGCTCAAGTCGGCCGTGTGGTCGAATGGTTCGACAAGAAGCGCATCGCCAGCTTCGACGTGAAGGAAGGCCTGGTCGGCGGCGCCAGCTTCGACAAACACGGCACGCCGTTGACCGACGAGACGATGAAGCTCGCCCAGGAAAGCGACGCCGTGCTGTTCGGCGCGGTCGGCGGCCCGCAATGGGACAATCTGCCTTTCGCGCAAAAGCCCGAGCGCGGTCTGCTTCGTCTGCGCAAGGAGATGGATCTCTTCGCCAATCTGCGCCCGGCGCTGGTGTTCGATCCGCTGATCGGCGCGTCGACCTTGAAGCCCGAGGTGATCGAAGGCCTCGACATCCTCATCATCCGCGAACTGACTGGCGGCACCTATTTTGGTGAGCCGCGCGGCATCACCACGCTGGCCGACGGCACGCGCCGCGGCGTCAACACGCAGGTCTATACGACGCCCGAGATCATCCGCGTCGGCCGCGTCGCGTTCGAACTCGCCCGCAAGCGCAACAACAAGGTCTGCTCGGTCGAGAAGGCCAATGTCATGGAATCGGGCGTGCTGTGGCGCGAGGAAATGCAGAAGCTGCACGACACCGAATACAAGGATGTCGAACTCTCGCATATGTATGCCGATAATTGCGCGATGCAGCTTGTGCGCAATCCGAAGCAGTTCGATGTCATCGTGACCGACAATCTCTTCGGCGATCTGCTGTCCGATTGTGCGGCGATGCTGACCGGCTCGCTCGGCATGCTGCCCTCGGCCTCGCTCGGCGCGCCGGATTCGAGCGGCCGCCGCAAGGCCCTCTACGAGCCGGTTCATGGCTCGGCGCCGGACATCGCCGGCAAGAATGCGGCGAACCCGCTCGCCTGCATGCTCTCGCTTCGCGATGATGCTGCGCTACTCCTTCGATATGGGTGAAGAAGCCGATCTCGTCGAGAAAGCGATCAACAACACGCTTACCTCGGGCGTGCGCACCGGCGACATCATGCAGCCGGGCATGAAGCGCGTCTCGACCTCCGAGATGGGCAATGCCGTCCTCGCCGAGCTTGCGAAGCTGGCTTGAGATTCATCCGTTCTATCGTCATTGCGAGCGTAGCGAAGCAATCCAGCGCAACGAGCGTGGTCCCTGGATTGCTTCGGCGCGCTTCGCGCTTCTCGCAATGACGGAATGACCGTAAATCGGGCCACGGTCCCGCATTATTGCGGCATCGATTTCGGAACCTCGAACTCCACCGTCGCTCTCGCGACGGCGGATACGCATTTCCTGGCGCGGCTCGAAGGCGCCGAGCCGTCGCTGCCGAGCGCGATCTTCTTCAATGCCGCGAGCGGTCGCGCTGTCTTTGGCCGCGCGGCGATCGCCGATTATCTCGCGGGCGAGAACGGCCGCTTCATGCGCGCCCTGAAAAGCGTCATCGGGCGGCCGCTCTTCCACGAGAAGACCAGGATCGAGAAGCGCGACGTCACGCTTGCCGATATCCTCAGCCTCTATTTGCGCCACCTCAAAACCACGACCGAGCGCCAGCTCGGCCATGAGATAGGTCAGGTCGTGCTTGGCCGGCCGGTTCAGTTCATCGAAAATTCGACGGAGCTCGATGGCCAAGCGCAACGCGATCTGGAGGCGGCTGCGCGCAAAATCGGCTTCGAGCATATCGAATTCCAGTTCGAGCCGATCGCCGCAGCCCTCGAATACGAAACCTCTGTCGCCCGCGAGCAGGTCGTTCTGGTCGCCGATATCGGCGGTGGCACGTCGGATTTCTCGATCGTCCGCGTCGCACCGGAAAAGGTAAAGGCGGCGGACCGGACGAAAGACATCTTGGCCAATCGCGGCATCCGTGTCGGCGGCACGGATTTCGATCAGCAGCTCTCGATGAAGCAAATCATGCCGCATCTCGGGCATGGGTCGATGTATGGCGCCAAGAAGCTGGAAATGCCGACTTGGATCTATATGGATCTATCGACCTGGTCGAACGTCAATTTCGTTTATGAGCACAAGGTCGTCTCCGAGATCAAGATGCTGCGAAAAGAATCGAAGAAGCCGAAACTCTTGGAGCGCCTCTTGTCGGTGCTCGAGCATCAATCGGGCCACCGCCTCATCGGCGATATCGAGCGCGCCAAGATCGCGTTGAGTGCCGATGACGAAGCGCTGCTCGATTTGGCTTATGTCGAAAGCGATTTCTCGATCCCGGTCAGCCAAAAGAATTTTGAAACCTCGATCGCGGACCTCATCCGCCGGATCGAGGATTGCATCGCGCAGACGGTGACCGATGCGGCTGTCCCCGCCGCGCAGATCAACACGGTGTTCATGACCGGCGGCAGCTCGATGGCGCGGCCCATTCAGGCCTTGGTCCGCAAGCTGTTCCCAGCGGCGGAGATCGTCAGCGGCGATGTGTTCGGCGCTGTCGGCAAAGGCCTCGGCTTGGACGCAAAACGGAAATTCGCCTAGCCGCTATTTCCTCGTCATTGCGAGGAGCGTAGCGACGAAGCAATCCAGAATCGCGTGTGTGACCCCTGGATTGCTTCGCTTCGCTCGCAATGACGAATTAATAAAAACGAGCGATCACCGAAACGCGGGCCGTACCTCTTCGGTGAAGCGCTGCATCTCGTCCTTCACCTGTTGATGCGGCTTGAGGCCGACATTGAAATAGAGGATTACCTCGTCGAAGCCCGCGGCTTCGGCTTTCTTCAACGTGTCGGTGATCTGCTGCTTGCCGCCGAGCAGAACGGAATTCTCGGTCAGATCCTCGGCTTTCACCTTGTGCAGTCGCTCGGTCATGTCGACGAGATAGCGATAGGACGGCGGCGCGGTCTTGGGGTCGCTCGGGAAGGCCGGGATCACGCATTCCTTGTAGTAGCGGATCTGCCGCGCGCGCTGCGCCTGCTCCTGCTCCTTGTTGTCGGCGAAATGTGCAAAGTAGGAGCAGATCAGCCGCCCGGGTTTATTGCCGGCGGCGAGGCAGGTCTCCTTATATAAGTCCGCCACTTGCTTGAGGCCGCCATAGCTCATCGCTGCAGCAAAAGGCGCGACGACGAGCCCGCAATTCAAACGCGCGGCGAGCTCGATCGACGGCTTGGAGAAAGACGCGACATAGGCCGGGATCGGCTTCTGCACCGGCTGCGGCGTGATCGTCATGTTCTCGAAGGAATAATACTTGCCCTTGTGGGTGACCGGGCCGGTGCCGGCCCATAGCTTCTTCACCACTTCCATGCCTTCATTGAAGATCGCCTGGTTCTCGGCGAAGGAGACATTGAAGGGCGAATATTCGCGCGAATCGTAGCCGCGGCCCGCCGCCCAATCGACACGGCCGTGGGAGAGCAGATCGAGGCTCGCCCATTGCTCGGCAACGCGTATCGGGTGATGCAGCGGCAGCACCGTCACCGCCGGAGCGAGGCGGATCTTCTTGGTGCGCGCCGCGACATAGGCAAGCGTCAGATCGGGGCAGGACAGCACGCCGAGCGAGCTGAAATGATGCTCGCCGATCCAGGCGGAGTGGAAGCCGAGTTCGTCGGCGTAAAGCGTCTCGTCGAGAATGTCCTCGACGAACTGGTTCGCGCTGCGCGTATTGTTTTCGTAGTGGTTGTCGCTCAGCGTGAAATAGCCGAATTCCATCGTTTCCTCCTTGAGGCCGCAGCCCGCGCGTATTTGCGGGCGCTAGCTTGATCGCCCAACGCGCGCCGGATCAAGGCCGTCTGCGCTTCCCGCAGCAGTTTCCACGTCTGCGCATGTTGACAATGGGCACTGCTATCGTGCGTTTGCGTTTCGCCGCGTGCAAGAAAACGTGGCCGGCGCGTCACCGGCGTTTATTGGGGGTCGAAGACGATGAAACGGCGAATTCTCGCACTGGCCGTGGCGGCGCTGATCGGCGTGGCGAGCATCCGTCCCCGCCTCGGCGCAGGTGCGCTTGATCTTCGCGTCGCAAAGTAACCCAGCGTCGACCGTCGGGCAGTTCTTCGGTGCGTGGGCCAAACGCGTGACCGATGCCTCGCAAGGCACAGGCGCGGTCGAAATCCGCGAAGGCGGCACCCTCGCCAATTTCCAAAATGTCTATGAGCGCGTGCTCGACGATGTGGTCCAGATCGGCTTTGGCCAGCAAGCCCTCATCGCCGGCAAATTTCCGCTGACCGAAGTCGTCGTCCTGCCATTCATCGTGAAAGACAACACAGTCGGCTCGGTGGCGCTGTGGCGTCTTTATAAGACCGGCTTGCTCGACAACGAGTATGACCAGGTCGTGCCGATCTGGATGAACCTCCTGGGCCCTTCGTATCTCCACTTCAACAAAGTCCCGGCCACGCTCAATGATCTTTCCGGCCTGAAGATCCGCGTGACCGGCAAGGTGAATTCGGAGATGGTGAAGCGCCTCGGTGGCGCGCCGGTCTCGCTTCCGGCCGAGAATATGTATGACGGGCTGCAGCGCGGTGCGATCGATGGCCTCATCACGTCGTGGTCCGCCTTCGCGCCGTATCACCTGGCGGAGGTCTCGTCCTACCACGTGCTCGCGCCGCTCGGCGTGGCGCCCGCGATGTTCTTCATGGCGAAGAAGAAATACGAAAGCCTGCCGCCGCAACTGCGCGCCGCGCTCGACGCCAATGGTGGCGAAGCGCAAAGCCGTTTCTCTGGCGAGGCCTGGCGGCAGGATGGGCTCAGCATGCAGGCTGCTCTGGCGGCCTCGGGCAAGCACACGATCAAAGACCTGCCGTCGGAGCAGTTGGCGGCCTGGGAAGCGCGCACCGAGCCACTCATCAAGGAATGGGCCGCCGGCGTTCCGGGCGGCGAGAAAGTGCTGGCAACCTATCGCCAGCTTTACGCCGACGTCGAGGCGGGGCGCTAAGCGCCTCGCCTGACCGGCCGCTCCGGTGGTCTGACAATCGCGGCCTGACGACACCCTCGATCGTTTTTGGACCGGCAGCGCGGGCACGCGCCTTCGCGCGCGTGTCAGCGCTGCTTTACGCTGTAACCGGCGGTTAACCGTAACCGTCGCGTTAACCAAGTATTCGCGGCCCTGTTTCAGTATTAATTAACCATACTTCTTAAAAATTTAAGAGATATTCTTGGTTAAGTGCTGGAATACGTGGTTATTTTCTATACGAACCAGCTTTGTTACTTGGAAACTCCTTTGACATAGGGTATAGCCTCGTTTGCAAGTCGGGGCGGGGCGTCGCTTTTCTGCACCCGGCACAAGCAAAGAAATCCTTGGGCGTTTCGGGTAGCGGTCGAATGTTGCGAATTTTCGGACATTTCATTCCGGTTCCGGCGGTGTTGCTGGGCGCGGCCGAAGTCTTGCTCGTGGCAAGCGCGCTTTACTTCATGGCGCCTCCGGTCTTCCCGCAGGAACTGCTCCACACCGGGTTGCACATCGCGCAAGCGCAATTCTCTTTAGGGCTCTCCGTCCTCGCCGGTCTCTCGATGACGGCGGTCGGCCTCTACAACTACGACGTCTTCCTCGATTCCCGCGTCATGGCCATCAAGATCCTGATGGCGGTGACCCTGGTCGCGCCGGCGGCGGCGCTGGTCGCGCTGCTCTTCGAAAAGATGAGCACGGCGCCGGATTCGAGCTGGTCGCTGCTCTTCCTTAAGGCGACCTTCGTGTGGATGACCTGCGTGCTCGCGACGCGCGTCGGCTTCCTCAAAATCTCCGATTCAGACATTTTCCGCCGTAGCGTCGTCGTGGTCGGCACTGGCGTTCGAGCTTCCCGCATCGCCGAGCTCGTCGATCGCGGCCGCAATCGCTATTTCGTGCCGAAGGCTTTTGTCCATGCCTGCGGCGATCTCCGTCTCGTCATGGGTGCGCCGCTCGATCTCGACCGTACCGAGGATGACCGCGCGCTCGCTCGCTATGCGCATGACATCGGCGCGCGCGAAATCGTCGTCGCGACCGATGAGCGCCGCGGCATGCCGGTCGGTCAGCTTCTCCACTGCAAGATCGAGGGCATCAACGTCGTCGATTACCAGACCTTCTGGGAACGCGAGAACAGCCGCATCGATATCGAGGCGTTGCAGCCGAGCTGGCTGATCTATTCCGACGGCTTCCGCATCAGCCCGTTCAACAACACGATGAAGCGGGCTTTCGACATCATCGTCTCGCTCGGGCTGTTGGTCTGTGCGCTGCCGGTGATGGCGATCACGGCGATCGCCGTGCGTCTCGAAAGCCCCGGCCCGGCGCTCTATCGCCAAGAGCGTGTCGGCTTCGGCGGCGCGAGCTTCAACATCCTGAAATTCCGCTCGATGCGCGACGATGCCGAGCGCGACGGCATCCGCTGGGCCGCGAATGGCGATTCGCGCGTCACCCGCGTCGGCGCGATCATCCGCAAATTCCGCATCGACGAGCTGCCGCAGCTCTTCAACGTGCTGCGCGGCGATATGAGCTTCGTCGGGCCGCGTCCTGAGCGTCCGTTCTTCGTCGACCAGCTTGCCAAGGCGATCCCGTTTTATGGCGAGCGTCATTCGGTGAAGCCGGGCATCACCGGCTGGGCGCAGGTCAATTATCCCTATGGCGCGTCGATCGAAGACGCCAAGCAGAAGCTGGCTTACGACCTCTATTACGTGAAGAACCGCACGGTTTTCCTCGATCTCGTGATCCTGGTGCACACGGTGCGCGTGATCCTCTTCAGCGAAGGCGCTCGATAAATCTATGACAGTTGCGGGTGCTTCTGCCCTCTTCTGTGCTGTCGTCTATACCGGCTTGCTCGCGCTGACGCTGTCGCGTCGGCCCTGGAGCCGCGAGACCGCGCTCGCCTCGCTTGCTTGCGCGCTGACAGCCATCTGGGCGCTCGCCGTGTTCGGCGGCGGCGCAATGCTGGCGGCTGCGCGGCCGGCGCTCGAAGTGGCGCCGCTCGAGATCTGGACGATTTTCCTCTCGCTGCTCGTCGCGCCGACAGTCAATACGCGCTTCGATCCGCGGCTGCGTTTCGTCATGCTGACGGTCCCGGCGGCCGTCGGTTGCGGCGTACTCTTGAACGATCTCTTCGTCGGCGTGGCGCGCGGTGCGGGCGCGCTGACCGAGGCGCAGATCATCGGCCGCGAGGCGCTGGCCGTCTTCGGCCTGTTGCTGGTCGAGAATCTCTACCGCAACATCTCGGCCCGGCGGCAATGGAACGTCATTCCACTCTGCATCGCGCTGGGCGGGCTCTTCGCCTATCAACTCTTCCTCTATTCCGACGCGCTGCTTTTCGGCTGGGTGAGTGATCTTTTCGCCACCGCACGGCCGGCGGTCGCGTGTCTGGTCGCACCGTTCCTCGCGCTGACCTTGCGGCGCAATGGCGGCTGGAAGGTTGCGCTCCATCTCTCGCAAAACGTCGTATTGCACAGCCTGACGCTCGTCGCGTCCGGCGTGTTCCTGCTCGCCATCGTCACCGTCGCCGGATTGATGCGCGATTGGGGCGGCCAATGGGGCCAAGTCGTCCAGGTGGCGGCGCTCTTCGGCAGCATCCTGGTGCTCGCCTCGATCGTCTCCTCGGGCAGCATCAAGGCGCGGCTCAAATATCTCATCGCGCGTAATTTCTTCAGCCAGCGCTACGACTACCGCGTCGAATGGATGAATTTCATCGACCTGCTGTCGATGCGCGGCGCGGGCGAGGATCTGAAGCATCGCGCGATCGAAGGCATCGCCAATGTCGTCGAGGCGCAGGGCGGCGCCCTCTGGCTCCGCGACGGCATCAACGGCGATTTCGTGCCGGTCTCGATCTGGAACATGCGTCTTTCCAGCGACGCGAGCGAGCCGGCGGACAGCGCTTTCGTCACAGGCTTCCGCGGCGGGCGCTGGATCCAGGAATTCCATCGCGGCCGTGCTTATGCGGCGTTCGGCGAATGCTGGCTCGCCGTGCCGCTCGCGGCCCAGAACCAGCTCATCGGCTTTATCACGCTGTCGCCGCCGCGCGCCCCGGTCGAGCTCAATTGGGAAAGTTTCGAGCTGCTCCGGGCGCTCGGCCGGCAAGCGGCCAGCTATATCGCCGAGGAGCGGCTGGGCCAACAGCTTCAAGATTTAAGCCGGATGCAGGACTACGCCAAGCGTTTTGCCTTCGTCGCGCACGACATCAAGAATCTCGCGGCGCAACTCCGCATGGTCACGGTCAATGCCGAGCGCCATGGCGACAATCCGGAATTCCGCGCCGACGCGTTCGAGACTATTCGTCACTCGGTCACACGAATGAATGACCTCCTGGCGCAACTTCGCGCCAACCAGGTCCGCGAAAGCGGCCGTGAACTGGTGATCACGACGATCGACGCGGTTCCCGTGTTGCGGCGCATGCTTCAAGAACGCGGCGCCGGTCTCGCCCGTATCCAATGCGCTTTCGAGGCCAACAACGCTTCGGTCACGATGGCGGAGGTGCAACTCACCTCCGTGGTCAAGCTGCTGCTCGACAACGCGATCGAAGCCTCGCCTGCCGGGGCGAGCGT
This sequence comes from uncultured Alphaproteobacteria bacterium, assembly GCA_963740675.1. Classification (GTDB taxonomy): domain Bacteria; phylum Pseudomonadota; class Alphaproteobacteria; order ATCC43930; family CGMCC-115725; genus CAIKMD01. Next base: position 51,913 of record CAVUFS010000008.1, on the reverse strand, counting down.
CCTTCTCGGCCTGCGCTGCCGTGAGGGCAAGCTCGTGATCGACGTTTCCGATCAGGGCGCCGGCATGGATATCGATTTCATTCACGGCCAATTGTTCAGGCCGTTCCGCTCGACCAAGGCAGAAGGCTACGGCATCGGCGCTTACCAGACGCGCGAGTTATTGCGGATGGCCGGCGGCGATCTCGACGTGATCAGCGCCCACGGCGCCGGCACGACCATGCGAATCATTCTCCCGCTTGCGAAGGAAGGGGCCGTCTCGACGGCGGCTTAAGACCATGAAAGACATGAAACTCCCGCTTCTTCTGGTCGAGGATGATGAAGGCCTCATCCGGCAATATCGCTGGGCCCTCGCCGATTGCGATGTGACCATCGCCAGCAACCGCGAGAATGCGATCGCCGAATTCCGCCGCATCCGTCCGCCGGTCGTGATCCTCGATCTCGGCCTCCCGCCCGAGCCCGAAACCACGCGCGAAGGCATGATCACGCTCGAGGCGATCCTCGCGACCGCGCCCGAGACCAAGGTCATCGTCGCGTCGGGCCAGGACAACCAGGAGACGGCGTTGCGCGCCATCGCGCTCGGCGCCTATGATTTCTACGCGAAGCCGGTCGATATCGATGTGCTGCGCCACATGATCGAGCGCGCCGCACGCGTCGCCGATCTCGAAGGCGAAAATCGCCGGCTGCTCGAGCTTGCGCCGCGCTCGCCGATCGACGGCGTCGTTGCGGCCAGCCCGCAAATGTCGCGTGCGCTGCGCACGATCGAAAAGATCGCGCCGACCGACGTTGCCGTGCTACTGCTCGGCGAAAGCGGTACCGGCAAAGAGGTACTGGCGCAGGCGATCCATCGCTTGAGCCCGCGCGCCAAGAAGCCGTTCGTTGCGATCAACTGCGCGGCGATTCCCGAGACGCTGCTCGAAAGCGAGCTTTTCGGTCATGAGAAGGGCGCTTTCACCGGCGCGGTGAAGCAGACCATCGGCAAGATTGAGAACGCCCATGGCGGCACGCTCTTCCTCGACGAAATCGGCGACGTTCCGATGGCGATGCAGGTGAAGCTGCTGCGCTTCCTCCAGGATCAGGTGGTCGAGCGGATCGGCGGGCATCGCCCGATTCAGGTCGATGTACGCATCGTCTGCGCCACCAACCAGAATCTCGACGACTTCATGGCCACCGGCAAGTTCCGCGAGGATCTCTATTACCGCCTCAACGAGGTACGGATGGTGATCCCGCCGCTGCGCGAGCGCGAAGGCGATCCGATCTTGCTCGCGACCTACTTCCTCAAGAAGTTCAACAACCAGTTCAACCGCAAGCTCAAAGGCTTCGGTTCCGATGCGCTGGCGGCGATCGCGACCCATCCTTGGCGCGGCAATGTCCGCGAGCTGGAGAATCGCGTGAAGCGCGCGGTGGTGATGGCGGATGGCGTCGCCATCTCGGCGTCCGATCTCGAGCTCGCCGCGGCGGAGCTGCCGAACGGCTCGCTCGATTTGCGCGAAGCGCGGGCACGCGCCGAACGCGGCGTCGTGCAGATGGCACTCGCCCAGACCAACGGCAATCTGTCGCGCGCCTCGAAGCTGCTCGGCATCAGCCGGCCGACGCTTTACGGCCTGCTCGAGGGCCTCGGCCTCGACGTCGCGTCGTAATCGCTTAGCGCCCAAATACCCGGATATACCGGACAAGGATGGCTATCATGATCGCTCGCAACAAAACCTGGCCGCGCGCTTTGGCGTTTTCGCTGATGCTGGCGGCCGCGCCGGTCGCGCTCTCCACCGCTTGGGCCGATGACGCCGATTCCTATCTCAAAAGCGCGCAAGCGCTGATGACCAAGGGCGATATCCGCGGCGCCTCGATCGAGCTGCGCAACGCCGCGCGCCTGGCGCCGAACAACGCCGAGATCCATCTCGAGCTGGCGAAGATCTACCTCCTGCTCGCCAACATGCCCTCGGCCGAGGCCGAGGCGCGCACGGCGCTGCAACGTGGCGGCAACGAGGCGAAGGTCGCCCCGGTACTGGCTGAAGTGCTGTTGCGCGCGGGCAAATACGAGGCATTGCTGCGCGACGTGCCGGCAGGCTCGCGTCCCGCGCCGGAAGAGGCACTGGTACGGCTCTATCGCGGCCACGCCTATTTGAGCATGCATCAGATCGACCAGGCCGAGCCGCTGATGCGTGACGCGGTGCGTCTCGATCCAAATTCGGTCGGGGCCAAGCTCGGCATGGCGCGGCTGCTCCTGTCGCAAGGCAAGGCCGCCGAAGGTGAACAGCAGATCGACCAGGCGCTGCAGATCGCGCCGCGCGACAGCCATGCCGAGATCGCCAAAGCCGACTTGCTGCGCACGCGCGCGGATGTCGATGGCTCGCTCGCCTATGTGAACGACGTCCTCAGCCGCGAGCCGCAGAACATGACCGCGCGGCTCGACCGCGTGAATTTGCTCGTCGCCAAGAACCAGCTCGATGTCGCGAGCCAGGAAATCCACGCGATCCTCGCCGACCTGCCGGACGAGTTCCAGTCGAACTACTTGCAGGCGCTGATCGATGCGCGCCAGGGCAAGCTCGATCAGGCATATGCGCGGCTGCAGAAATTCACCTCGCGCTTCGTGAACTTCCCCGCCGGCTATCTCCTCCTCGGCGATATTCAATTCGCGCAGGGCCGGTTCTCGGAAGCCGAAGACAGTCTGAGCAAATTCCTCGGCCGCGTGCCGAACAACGCGATGGCGACGCGCATGGTCGCGCAAATCGCCATCCGCCAGAAGGCGCCGGCCCGCGCCGTCCAATATCTCGAGCCGCTGGTCAAGGCGTCGCCGAATGACAGCGAGGCCTGGGTGCTGCTGGCGAATGCCTATCTTGCCCTCGGTAAGAACGACAAGGCGTCCGATGCCCTGGCCCGTGCCGGCGCGCAGCAATCGAGCGATCCGAATTTCGAGACCGAGCTAGCCTCGACGCGCTATGCCGCCGGCCAGACCGATGTTGCCATCCAGCAACTCGAACAGGTGTTCAAACAGGCAGGCGGCCAGCAGATCGCCGGCCCGTCGCTGATCGTCGCCGATCTCCGCGCCCAGCACGTCAATGAAGCGGCGGCCGCGGCCGAAGCCTATGTGAAGACCGATTCCAACAACGTGGTCGCGCAAAACCTTCTCGGCCTCGCGCGGGTCGCGCAGAGCAAATTCACGGATGCAGAGCAGATTTTCTACGGCGTCTACCGCGCGCATCCGGATTTCGCGATCGCCGGCCACAACCTCGCCGAGGTCTATCTTGCCGAAGGCCGGACCGAGGATGCGACCGCGGTCTATCGCGATCTTATCCAGCGCACGCCGGGCGATGCGGCCAGCATGATGGCGCTCTCCAACATCGCGCTGTCACAGCGCGATGTTGCCGGCGCGGTCGATTGGTTGAAGAAGGCGGCGAACGCAACGCCGAAAGATCCGCTGCCGTCGCTGCGCCTCGCCAATCTCTATGCCGGTCAGAAAGATTGGAACGACGCGCTCACGGTGATGCGCGGCCTGGTCCAGCAATTCCCGAACAATCTCGACGTGCTCGATCTGATATCGCGCATCCAGATCGCGACGGGCGATGCCAATGGTGCGGTCGCCAATTATCGCCGCGCCACCGAGATCGGCACCAATATGGCGGTGCTGTTCGAGCGCTATGCTGCCGCGCAAGTTGTCGCGAACGACATCAAAGGCGCCAAGCAGAGTCTGCAGCGCGCGATCCAGATCGAGCCCACCAATATCGGGCTGAAGAGCGAAGAGGTCGAAGTCGAATACAAGCTCGGCGGGTTGCCGGCGGCGCAAGCGGCGGCGAAGGCGATGCTTGGTGCGAAAGAAGATCCCGGCAACGCGGCGCTCTGGGTTTCGGCGGCGCTGGCGCGCGAAGGCAAGCCGGCAGATGCCGCCCAGGTCCTCGCCGACGCCGAGAAGGCGCATCCGTCTGCGACGCTGGTCATGCAGCACGCGATGATCCTTGCCGCGAATGGCGATGCGAAGAAGGGCGCCACCTTGCTGAAGACCTGGCTGGCGACGCATCCGACCGACGCCAACGCGCAGCGCGTTGTCGCCGATCTCGACATGCAGGCGAAGGATTGGCCGGCGGCGCAAGCCGATTTCGAGAAGCTGATTGCGCAATCGCCGAACGACGTCGTCCTGCTCAACGACCTCGCCTGGGTCTATCTCCAGCAAGGCAATGCGAAGGCCCGAACCATGGCCGATCGCGCGCATGCGCTGGCGCCGCTCTCCTCGGCGGTCGAGGATACGCTTGGCTGGATCATGGTCGCGCAAGGCGATGCGAAGGGCGGTCTGCCCTATCTCAAAGCCGCCGCCTATGCCATGCCACAAGACCCGACGGTCCAGTTCCACCTCGCCGTCGCGCTGTCGCGCACCGGCGCGATGGCACCGGCGCGCGAGATGCTGGCGAAGCTGGCGAATGATGGCACCAACGCCGACACCAAGGCGCAGGCAAGCCAATATCTGCAGAGCCTCAGCCGCTAATAGCGGCCAAGCTCACGCCGCCCGGTAGCCGAGCTTTTCCAGGCCGAGCGCTATATAGCGCTCGAGCCGCATACCCATGAGGTAGCCGGTTTGCGCCGGCGGCGGGATGCGCCGCGTGCGCCGCATCGCGCCGGCGAAATCGAGGCTTGGCCGTTGCGCCAGCCAGATCAGCGCGATCAGCTCGCGCCGCGCCTCGGGCGATAGCGCATCGATCGCCTGTTGAAGATGACGCCGCTCGTCGCTCTCGAACGCGGCGAGATCGATCGTATCCGTGATCACCAAGGGCGAGGGCGTTCGTGCTGGCGCCATGCGCGGGCCTTTGCGGCCGATGTCGAGATACTCGACCATCGCGCGCTCGTCGCGGCTGCGGCGACGCGAGGCTTCGGCGATAGCGAGTGCGTCGGCGATCTGAAGCGCCTGGAGCATCGCGCTATCATAGGCGCGGGCCGGCGGGGGTGAAAAGACTCAGCGCGCCTCGAGCAGGCGCTTGATCTCGACCGGCGTCGTGAAGCAGCCGCCGAGCTCGTCGGCGAACCAGACGAGATAGGATTCGAGCCGCTCGAGGAATTGCGCGAGCTCCTCGTCGTTGCGCACATAAGGCGTCGAGCCGGGCAGCAACGACGGGCTGTGATAAGAGAGATTGAATAGTCGCTGGCCGCGCGCGAGAAGCTGCCGCGTCAGCCGCTTCTGCTCGGCGAGCGTGAAGCCTTCGGGCGAGAGGCAGATGCGATCGAAGATGCTAAAGCGCGATGCCGCGGCCTTGATCCGCGCTGCCTCGACCAGCTTGTGATTGATCAGCGGATCGAGCGTGCGGTGATGGCGCGCGAGGAAGCCGGTGAAGCCGACCGAGAGCGGAATGCCGAGCCGCTTGCGGCCGGTGCCGAACCAAAAGGGCTCCGGGCCCATCGCGGTAAAATCCGGCCCGTGCTTGTTGCTCAGATCGATGCGCGGCAGCACGCTCGCGTCGATCTCATAGCCAAGCGCGTCGAGTATCTCGAAGCTCGCCGGACCCAGGCCATAGCGGCCGGCGCGATAGACCGTTGGGCGGATACCGAGATTGCTTTCGATCGCCTCGGTCAGCATACGCAGCTTCGCATGCTCTAATTCGGCGGGCAGATTGCCGGGGAAGGAGCTGCGGACGCGATCGTTTTCTTCGGCGGCATCGTCGAAAGGCGGATTGATCCAAGGCTGAAGATGCGCACCGATATCGGCGGTGTCGCGCGCCATGATCGCGCGCAGCGGCGCAAAGCCTTGCTCCTGGCTTGCGACGGCGTAATCGACGACATACGTCGGGCGAACGCCATAGCGCTCGAAGATGCGCTGCGCTTTTTCCTGATGCGCCAGATTCTCGACCGCGACGTTGCGGCGATCGAAAGGTTGCGACCAGTCGAATTCTTCTTCCGCGTCGATGATCACTTGCAACATCGGCGGTGCGTCGCGGCCGAGCGCGATCGGCTGCAGAGTTTGGCCGAAAAAGCCGACCGGCTTGAGCAACATATGCTTGCTCACCTGCGGCTGCGGCAGCATGGCGGCGTGTTTTTGCACGGGCTGGCGCATCAGAGCGCCCTCGCGCTGAGCGTCGGCGCGGTGGCTGGCGCGGTTGCCGCGCGGCCGGAGAGGATTTCCTCGAAAAGCTGGATTTGGCCGGCGGTGGTTTCGTCCCAGCTATAACGCTCTGCAAAGCGGCGCGTAGCCTCGCGGCTCGGCAGCGAAGCGAAGAGCGTGTTGACGCCGGAGACGACGCCGGCAGCGCTGAGCTCGGGCATCAGCACGCCGGCGGCATGATCGCAAACCAGCTCGGGCGCGCCCCAGACATTCGAGGCGACGACGGGCGAGCCGCACGCCATCGCTTCGAGCAGAACATTCGGCCAGCCTTCGCGGCTCGATGCCAGGACCAGCGCATCGACGGCGGAATAGACGCGGGCAAGCGCGTGATGCGGCACGCTGCCGAGGAAACGAACGCGATCGGCAACGCCTTGCGACGTGGCGAGCGTCTCGAGCGCGTTGCGCTCCGGTCCGTCGCCGGCGATGAGCAGCGAATAGCCCGGCAGTTTGGCGAGCGCGGCGACGACACGGTCATGACCCTTGCGCTCGATCAGATGCCCGACCGACAGCAGCGTCGGTCCGTCGAGGCCGAGCTCGGCACGCGTCTCCGCGCGCGCGGTCGGCTGAAACATGGCGAGGTCGACACCGTTGCGCAGCGTGCGGATGCGATGGCCGGGTAGGCATTGCGTGATCATCTCGCGGCGCAACGCTTCGCTCACCGCGATCATGCCGGCGGCTTGCGCGGCGGCCCAGCGGATCATCCGCCGCGGCAGCGTGTGCTGCGGGATCAGATTGATATCGGTGCCGCGCGCGGTGATCGTCACCGGCTTGCCGAGCGCGCGGCCCAGCAGCGCGGCGGCGATCCCGTCGGGATAGAAATAATGCGCGTCGATGAGATCGAAATCCTGCTCGGCTTGCAGCCGGCGCAGCACCGGCAGCGCGGCGAGGAACAACAACAGCGGTGCAACGTTCATGCCGAATTTCGGCAGTACCGGATAGCGCGGATGCTCGATGGTGATGCCGAAACGCTCTTCTCGTCGCGGCGCTTTGGCGAAGCTCGCATAGCGGCCGAAGATCGGCGCGCTGCTCGGGAACCACGGCACCGGAGCGACGACACGGGCGGAGACGCGTCCGCTTGCCACGAGGTGGCGCAGTCGGTTCTCGACGAAAACGCCATGCGATGGCGCAGCGCTGTTCGGGAAAAGCGTGGTGAAGGTAAGGATGCGCGGCGCACCGGCCCAAGCGGGGGCGGCGCCGGCCGATTGACGAGACGCGATCACGCCGCCGAGCATCTCTCAAGCTTCCCCGAAACCCGCTAACGAAGCTTTAACGACGCTGGTTTTGCCCGGTAGATCGTGGGGTTAGGTTAGGGTGAAGCTGGCGGTTTGCGCACGGGGTGTGGAGCGCGCGCAGGGCAATTCGCTTGCGCGTTCTTCACCCGATACACGAAACTAGGGCAGATTAACGCGCGAGCAACGATCATCCGGGGGAAGAGATGGCGGCTCCGGCGAGCACCGATCTCATTAGAGCGTCGGCAATGTCATTATTGCGGTGGCGGCTCTCGGCACGGCATCGATGGGCTTTGTCGATGCGCTCAAAGCCTTCGAGGGCGGGCCGTCGAATTTCGGCTTCTCGACGATCCGGCGAACGCTCGAGCCGTTCTTGCCGAAGAATGCCAATGGCGCGTTCAGCGAAGCGGAACTGCTCGAGGCGCTCAAATCCAATTGGATCAACGGCGTCGCCAAGGCGGATCAAAAGGCCAAGGCGAAAGCGCTCATCCATCTCGGCCTCACCGCCGGCAACGCGGCCGATCTCGCCAAGGCGGCGGGTGTCGATGAGAGGACACTGGCATCGGTCGCCGACAAGGTCGCGGGGCGGGCGCAAGGAAATACGGTGCTGACGTCCGCCGAGACCAACACGCTCGGCCAGTTCGATGCGATTTTGAGCGCGATCCTCGACGAAGCCTATGAGCGCGGCGATCAGCAATATCGAAACGGCACGAAAATCCTCGCGATGTTCTTCGCCGTGATCTTCGGCATCGCGGCAAGCCTGTTGATCAAAGGCTCGAACTGGGACGCGGCTGGCCTCGGCCTGCTCGTCGGTCTCGCCGCCGTGCCGCTGGCGCCCGTCGCCAAGGATCTGACGTCGTCGCTGCAGGCCGCGGTCTCTGCGATGCAGATCATCCCGCGCGGCAGCCGCCGGGGACCTATTTCCTCAATTTCCGCTCGGCCGGTGTCGGCGGCGCGGTGATCGATCCTTATCTACTTCAAGGCGACGGCACGACTAGTCCGTCATCGCTCAGCGTCGTTCCTTGGGCACAGGTGCCATCGGTTCTGGCCGGACGCAACATCCTCTTCGCGACACACGGCTTCAACGTCAATTACCAAGCGGGTGCGCGGGCGCTGGGCCTGCTCTGCGATTACCTCACGCTGCCGCCGCCCAATCTCTTCATCGGCACGTTGTGGCCGGGGGATGCCTGGATTCCGTTGATCGACTACCCCTTCGAGGGCGATGTCGCGCTCGATTGCGGCCATCGCCTGGCGCGGTTCTGCAACACCTGGGGCGCTGGCGCCCAGAGCTTCTCCTTTGCATCGCACAGCCTCGGTGTGCGTTTCGTGCTCGAGGCGATGATGTCGATCAATGGCTGCATCGACACGGCTTGCATCGCCGCGGGCGCGATCAACCGCGATTGCCTGACCGCGGAATACGCCGCCGTTTTACGCAGAGCGGCAACTGTCTCGTTGCTGTCGTCGCATAGCGACAACGTGCTGAAGATCGCTTTCGCGATCGGCGATCCCTTCGCCGATCTTCTGCATGACGATCACACGCCGTTTGCGACCGCGCTCGGCTATGACGGGCCGCGGGTTCCCGCACCGGCACAAATCCTCGGCCCCTGGCAGATTGCCGACGCTGAGGATTACGGCCACGGCAATTACCTGCCGTCGGATGGCGACGATAAATGGAAGAAGGTCGCCGATTTCATGCGCCTGACCTTCCTGCGCCTGCCATCGCCCTGGCCGGGCTGACAGAGCTTTCCTGGCCATCCGGCGGATGGTGCGGGGTTCCACGCGCTGCCATATCCAAGGTCATGCAGTCAGCGGAGAGCTTCATGACCGATACCACCGATTTCCTCACTCAGTTTTCCGATCGCCTTGCCGATCTCGCCGAACAGGCGGGCGCCGGTGTCGTCGCCGTGGCGGGCGGCGGGCGCTGGCCGGTCAGCGGCATCCATTGGCGGCCCGGCGTTATCGTCACCGCCGAAGAGGCGCTGGAGCGCGATGACGGCATCGAAGTGATGACCGCCGACGGCAAAGTGCATGCGGCAACGCTCGCCGGCCGCGATCCCAGCACCGATATCGCCGTGCTGCGTTTCCAACCCGATGGCGCCGGTGTTGCGACGCTGGGCGATGCGGCGAGCTTGCGCGCCGGCAATCTCGTGCTCGCGATCGGCCGGCATGAGCGCGGAACGATCGCTGCGTCCGGCATGGTCGCGGTCGCGGGCGGTGCCTGGCACAGCCGGCGCGGCGGCACGATCGATCATCTCATTCGCCTCGATCTGCGCCTGGCGCCAAGCGCCGAAGGCGGCGCGCTCGTCAGCACGAAAGGCGAGGTGCTTGGCATGGCAGTGACCGGTCCACGTCGTCGCGCGCTGGCGATCCCGCGCTCGACCATCGATCGCGTCGTCGATCAGCTTCTTGCCAAGGGCCGTATCGCGCGCGGCTATCTCGGCGCCGGCCTGCGGCCCGTGGCGCAGCCTGCCGGTGTGCTGGCGATCAGCCTCGATCCGGAAGGCCCCGCCGTGAAGGCAGGGCTGCTTGTCGGCGACATTATTACCGCCTGGAACGGCAAGCCGGTGACGCGCGTGCGCCAGGTGATGCATCTGCTGACGCCGGAATCGGTCGGCACAGCGGTTGAACTCGACCTCGTTCGTGGCGGTGCGCCGGCAAAGCTCAGCCTCACCATCGGCGAAAGACCCATTCCCGGTCAGGGGGCGCGCTAGCGCCGGTCTTGGGCCCGCGTCGCGGCGCACCCACATAAAGTCGATGCCGAACATTGCGATCTTCGCGCTCGAGAGCGCCCGCCGGGGCGCTCTCGAAGCCGTTGCGCGTGCCAGCGGCGTGCTCGTCGACAGCGCCAGTGAAGTTTCGGCGCTACAGCGGCTGCTCGATCGCCAGCCGATCGATATCGTTTTGGCGGAAGGGCTTGGCGCCAAGGAGCTTGGCGCGGTCGGCGATCACGCGGCCGGGTTCATCGTCCTGGCCGATGAAAGCGATGCTGCCGATCTCGTGCTCGCCGGCGCGGCGGCGGTGCTGCCGCGCATGGCGAGCAGCGAAACCATCGGCGCGGCGATCGCGCTGGTGGGGCAGGGATTGCGGCTATTGCCCGATCTCGCGCTGCGCACATTCATCGGCGTCGATGTCCCGCCGCTTCCAGATGAAGCGCCGGCGTTGACACCGCGCGAGCGCGAGGTGCTGGCCGCAATGGCTGATGGCGCCTCGAACAAAGTGATCGCGCGGCGGCTCGGCATCTCCTTCCACACGGCGAAATTCCACGTCGCCTCGATCCTGACCAAGCTCGATGCCGATACGCGGACGGAAGCACTGGCCCGCGCCGCGCGCATGGGACTGGTCATGCTCTAGCCTTGTCGTAACGGGAGGCGGTTCCCATCTCTTGCACCCATGAGCAACATCAATACCATCGACCAGCTCCAACCCGATTCCGACAATCCCGTCAGCACCGGCACGACCGATCTCGCGGCTTTCGATGCCTACTCGCGCGCGGTGATGGGCGCCGTCGACAAGGTCGGCCCGGCCGTCCTGCATCTCCAGATCGAGGCGCAGAAAGGCCCGGGCGGCAGTGGCTCCGGCGTCGTCTTCACGCCCGACGGCTATGTGCTGACCAACAGCCATGTGATCGCCGGCGCCAAGCGCATCACCGCGACCTTCGCCGACGGTCATTCGCTGACCGCCAGCATCGTCGGCGACGATCCCGATACCGACCTCGCCGTGCTCCGCCTCAACGGCGAGACACCGGCCTGGGCGCGGCTTGGCTCCTCGCGCGATCTGCGCGTCGGCCAACTCGTGGTCGCGATCGGCAATCCTTTCGGCTTTCAAGCCACCGTGACAGCCGGTGTGGTCAGCGCGCTCGGTCGCAGCCTGCGCTCGCGCTCGGGCCGCTTGATCGACAGCGTTATCCAGACCGACGCCGCGCTCAATCCCGGCAATTCCGGTGGGCCGCTGGTCAACTCGGCCGGCGATATCATCGGTATCAACACCGCGATCATCGCGATGGCGCAAGGCATCTGCTTTTCGATCTCGGTCGATACGGTCGAGTTCGTCGCCGCGCGGCTGATCCGCGAGGGCCGGGTGCGCCGCTGTTATATCGGCGTTGCCGGCCAGAACGTGCCGATCGCCCGCAAGGTCGTGCGCTTCCATGGCCTTGCCCGCGAAAGCGGCGTGCAGGCGCAGAGCGTGGCGCAAGACGGCGCGGCAGCGGCGGCTGGCTTGCTGAGCGGCGATATCATCGTCGAGCTCGACGGCCATCCGATCGGCAACATCGACGAGCTGCATCGCCTGCTCGTCGAGGATCGTCTCGGTGTTTCGGTGCCGATGGTCGTGTTACGGCGCGAGCTGAAGCTCACTCTGCCGGTGGTGCCGCGGGAAATCCCGCCGGCAGCATGAGCTTCAGTTAAAAGCCGTTCCGTTGTGGTCGAGTGAGATCCACACTTTGATCGTCATGCCCGCGAAAGCGGGCATCCAGCATGCGGCTATAGACCCCCGCTTTCGCGGGGGTGACGACTAGGGATTGTTCAGAGTCGTCGGATAAAATCCTAAGTCTTCGCCTTCTCGTTCAGATCGGGCCAGATCTTCTGCGCCAGCTCGCCGGTCTCGGCAAAAGCGTGACAGGTGTTGAGCAGGCGCATGCGGCGATTGGCTTGCGCCGGCTCGCCGGTCCTGGCGCTCATGCGGTTGCGATAGGGGAAGATCGTCTGAAAGGCGACCGTCGCCAGCCGCCCGATCAGCTCGACATGATGCGTGCAGCCATGCACGCCGGCGAAAAGCTCGAAGACCTTGGCGTTGAAGCCTTTGGCGATGCGCAGCCCTTTGAGCTTCTGGAAATCCGGCAGGATCGCCGGGCAAACCGCGAACGGGCTGTTATCGGTCGCAGTCTCGACCGCGACGATGGTCAGCGTGTCGTCGACGGTCAGCCGCATCCACATCTCGTGAATGAACTCGCCGACTTTGATCTCGCCGCGATACTCGTTGCTGAACGCATAGTTTTTGCCGTCGGTGAGGCGGCCTTCGATATCCCAAAGCCCGTCCTGGCGCAGGAAGCCTTGCATTTCGATGCGTCTCGTATGGATCGGCTCGCGCGGAGCGGCTTCGGACAACGGCATGTCGCGACTCTCTTGGGAATGAAGGGCTAAGCGGTCGCCGGCGTGGCGGCGGTTTCGGCGGCGAGGAAAACTTCGAGCGTGGTGCGGGCGACATCGCGCGAGATGAAGGCGTTGCCGATGTCGCGTGCCAGGATAAGCGTGATGCGGCCGTCGCGCACTTTCTTGTCCTTGCCCATATGCTGCAGCAGCGCGGCCGGGGTGAAGTGACGGCCGTTGCCGATCTGGCTGATCGCAGTCGGCAAGCCGACGGCTTCATAATGCCGGCGCACGCGTTCGACCGCTTCCGGCGGACAGATGCCAAGCTCGGCCGAGAGGTCGAAAGCGAGCCGCATGCCCAGCGCCACCGCCTCGCCATGCAGCAGCGAATTGCCGAAGCCGGTCTCGGCTTCGAGCGCATGGCCGAAGGTGTGGCCGAAATTGAGGAGTTGCCGGTCGCCGGTCTCGCGCTCGTCGATCGCGACGACGGCGGCTTTGGCGGCGCAGCTTTTCAGCACCGCCTGGCGCCGCGCATCGATATCGCCCGCGACCAGCTTGGGCCCCGCCTGCTCCAGCCAGTCGAAGAAGGCGCGATCGCGGATGAAGCCGTATTTCACGACTTCAGCATAGCCGGCGAGCAACTCGCGCTGCGGCAAGGTCGAGAGCGTATCGATATCGGCCAGCACCAGCACCGGCTGATGAAACGCGCCAATCAAATTCTTGCCGTGCTTGCTGTCGATCGCGGTCTTGCCGCCGACCGAGCTGTCGACCTGCGACAGCAACGTCGTCGGCATCTGCACGTAATCGAGACCGCGTAGCAGGGTCGCGGCGGTAAAGCCGGTAATATCGCCGATGACGCCGCCGCCCAGCGCGATGAGCGGCGTGCCGCGCTCGATGCCGAGCGCCAACACATCCTCACAGAGCTTCGAGAAATGGGCGAAGTCCTTGGTCGCCTCGCCCGGTGGCAGGATGATTGCGTGATGCGCGATGCCGGATTTGTCGAGCCCCGCCTCCAATGTCTTGAGGTGAAGCTTCGCGACATTCTCGTCGGTGACGATGACGGCGCGTTTCTGTCGCACCATCGGCGCGATCAAGGAACCGGCATCGGCCAAGAGGCCGGCGCCGACAACGATGTCGTAGCTGCGGTCGCCGAGCTCGACACGGAGTGTGTCGCGCTGACTCATCGGCCGACCTCGATCTGGGCCGGAACGGCGAGGAAATGATCGAGCGCGGCGATCACCTTGGCGAGCGTCGCTTCCGGCGGCCCGTCGACCGTGTCGACCGTGATGTCGGCCTCTGCATAGACCGGATAGCGCTCGTCGATGAGGCGCGACAGCACGGCGCGTGGATCGCCTGCTTTCAAGAGCGGCCGGTTGTTGCGGCGGCTGACACGGACGAGCAGCGTGTCGAGATCGGCACGCAGCCAGACCGAGACCGCGCGCTCGCGGATGAAACCGCGTGTGTCCGGATCCATGAAGGCGCCGCCGCCGGTCGCTAGCACTTGCGCCGGACCGTCGAGCAGCCGGGCGATCACCCGCCGTTCGCCATTACGGAACACGGCTTCGCCGTCGCGCGCGAAAATTTCTTCGATACTGGAACCGGCGGCCGATTCGATCTCCGAATCGGCATCGACGAAGGGCAGGCCGAGCGCCTGCGCGAGTTGCCGGCCGATGCTCGACTTGCCGGCGCCCATGAGCCCGACCAGTGCAATCGTCTTCGGCATGTGCCAAGGTAGGGCATGCGTCATTGTTGCGGGGCTCCGCGATGCCCCCGTGTTTTAAACCTGGGCGTCGTTGAAACGCGCAACCTGCATCGATAAACTGCGACCAACTTGCTCATGGACGCAGCCTAGCATATCGCCAGGATGCTTCGCGAATCGCGCTTCCCCCGTCACCAGTTCCGGGCACAATAAAAATGGGTCGTTTCCTTCTGATCTTTGTGGCGCTGCTCGTCGTTATTCTGGTCGGTGGCACGGTATTTCTTATGGTCTGGAACATCCCGGCGCCGACGACACACGTCGAAAAGGTGATTCCAGATGCGCGTTTTCCGCGTTGAGCGGAGCTCGATCGCCTCTCTGCTGATCGTCCTGGGCGTGGCTTTCTCGCCCGGCTCATTCTTGCTGGGGCCGGCTTTCGCCCAATCGGGCGTGCCGATCCCGCTTTACCCGCCTCCCAATGTATCCACCGAGCCGGATGCGACGCCGGCGCCGCCGTTGCTGACCTCGCCGCCCGCCAGCGACAGCGATATCCAAACCGAGTCGCTGGCGCCGATCGATCCGTCCTGGACCGGGACGCTCGGCGCCGCGGATCGCGCTTTGCCGCACGACATGTGGTCGACGACGCCACGCAGCTTCGTCGCGACCGCCTTGCCGTTGCTGCAGCCAACGAACTCACCGGTGCTGCAAGAGCTGACACGCCGCCTGCTGCTCAGCGATGCGGTCGCGCCGCGCGGCCAGGATCCGGCCGACGGTCCGAGCTTGATCGACCGGCGCGTTGATCGCGTACTCGCCTTCGGCTATGGCGACGGTGCGGCGCTGGTCACGGCGTTGCCTCAGACCAATGTCAGTGAGGCTTTCGATCGCGATACGGTGGAGCTGCGTGTCGTCGCGGGGGATCTGGGCGGCGCCTGCGGCGCGGTGAATGATCGCGCGCGGCGCTACAGCACGCCGTGGTGGAACGAAGCGATTATCGGCTGCCAGGCACTGACCGGCGCTTACGATCAAGCGAGCCTTGGGCTTAGCGCGATACGCGATCAAAAGACCGATCGCGATCCGGTCTTTGAGACGCTGATCAATGCGATCCTCGGCCATCGCGGCAAGCTCGACAAACTGCCCGATCCGTCGCCCTTCCGCATGACGCTGCTGGCCGCGGCGAAATTGCCGCTGCCGGCAGACGCTCTGGCGAATGCGGGACCGGCGGCGCTCGCGGTTTGGGCGACGAGCGATAAAGAGCCGATCGCGGCGCGGCTCGCGGCCGGCGAAAAGGCCGAGGCGCTCGGAGTGCTGCCGCCCGCGGGGCTGGGCCTGATTTATAGCGCCGTCGAATTCAAACCGGACGAGCAAGGTACGCTCTTGAAGAGCGGTAAGCTGCCCGACGATCCGCGCAGCCGCGCGATCCTCTACGACCTCGCGCGCACCAACGAGCCGGGCGCGCTGCGCGTTGCGGCGCTCGCACCGCTGATCGCCGATGCACGCCGCCGCGGTGCCTTCATTCCGACGGCGCGGCTGATCGCGCCGTTGGTCGTCGAGCTGCAGCCTTCGCCCGATCTGCAAAGCTTTGCCCCCGATGCGGCACGCGTATTGCTGGCTGCCGGCGCGTACGATCGTGCGGCGCCGTGGGTGGCGCTCGCCGGCCGGCCGGAACTGCGTGTGATCGCCAATTTCGCGCAGATCGGTGCCAACGAGAACGTCTCGGTTGCCGATGCGATCGCGGCGCTGAAAGCGCTCGATGCCGATGCCGCATCGCGTCAGGCCGATCTGCTGGTCACGTTGGCCGCCGCGCTCAACATGCCGCTGAACGGTATCGATCTCGCCGTGCTGGTGCGGACGACACATTCCGGCACGGTGCCGAACGGCGCGCTCTGGCTCGACCAGCAGCAAGCGGCGAAAGCCGGTCGCCTCGGCGAAACGGTGCTGACGACGATCTTGCTCGCCTCGGCCGGCGATCATCTCTCGGCCGAGCCGATCGTGCTGGCGCAAGCCGTTGCCGGGTTGCAAGCGGTGGGGCTCGATGCCGATGCGCGCGCGCTCGCGGTCGAAGCCGCGCTCGATGCCGGCATCTGACAAACGCAAAAAGCCGCGCTCACCGGCGCCGGTCTCGCGTCACGTTGAGGCGTTTCTCGAAATGCTCGCGGCCGAGCGCGGCGCGGCGCGTCTCACCATCGCGGCTTATCGCAACGATCTCGACGATCTCGCGCGGTTTCTCGCTGGCGATATCGCCAACGCCGAAAGCGATGATTTGCGGCGCTATCTCGCAAAGCTCGCGCGCGCCGGAACCGGGGCCCGAACTGCGGCACGCCGGCTGTCGGCGTTTCGGCAATTCTTCCGCTTTCTTGTCATCGACAATGTGCGGAGCGACGACCCGACTCAGCCGATCGACGGGCCGCGCCTGCCGCGGGCTTTGCCGAAACATCTCGAGGAAGACGAAGTCACGTCGCTGATCGCCGCGGCGCAACGGCATGAGGGACCCGAGGGCGCGCGGCTCATTTGCATCCTCGAACTGCTTTATGGCGCAGGCTTGCGTGTCTCGGAGCTCGTCGCGTTGCCGCTTGCGGCGGCGAAAGGCGATCGGCCTTACGTCATCATTCGCGGCAAGGGCGATAAAGAGCGGCTGGTACCGCTGGGCGAGCCGGCGCGTGCGGCCCTCGCCGCTTATATCGAGCAGCGTTCGCATTTCCTGCGCGAGGGCAAAGCGTCGCGCTTTCTTTTTCCGTCGCGCGGCCGCGAAGGCTTTCTCACGCGGCGGCGTTGCGGCCAGTTGCTGAAAGAGTTGGCGCTCGAAGCCGGTCTCGATCCGGCGCGACTCTCGCCGCATGTGTTGCGCCATGCTTTCGCTAGTCATCTCGTCGAGCGCGGTGCCGATCTACGCAGCGTGCAGGAAATGCTTGGCCATGCCGATATCGCGACAACGCAGATCTATACGCATGTGCAGAGCGCCCGGCTGCAACGTCTCGTTGCCGAGCGGCACCCGCTGGCGCGGAAAAAGCCGGCACGTTGACCGCTGTATACCCTTCGCCGGGGTGGCGTCGTGCCGGAGCTTATGCTAGGTCAGGCGCGTGATGCGACATTTTCTCGAATTCGAGAAGCCGCTCGCCGAGCTTGAAGGCAAGATTGAAGAGTTGCGCCATCTCGCCGATGGCGGCGATCTCAATATTGCTGACGAGGTCGAGCGGCTCGAGAACAAGGTCGATCGGCTGCTGCGGCAGACTTATGCCAAGCTCTCGCCATGGCAGAAGGTCCAACTCGCGCGCCATCCCGAACGGCCGCATGGCAGCGACTATATCGCCGGCCTCATTACCGAATTCACGCCGCTCGCGGGCGACCGCGCTTTCGCCGAGGATCGTGCGATCATCGGTGGGCTTGGCCGGTTCCGTGGTCGCGCTGTGGTTGTGCTCGCGCATGAAAAGGGCGCCGACACCGAAGCGCGCGTCAAACATAATTTCGGCATGGCCAAGCCCGAGGGCTATCGCAAGGCCATCCGGCTGATGCATCTGGCGCAGCGCTTTGGCCTGCCGGTGGTGAGCTTCGTCGACACTGCCGGCGCCTATCCCGGCATCGAAGCGGAAGAGCGCGGCCAAGCCGAAGCCATCGCGCGCTCGATCGAGGCATGCCTGCAGATCGAAGTCCCGATGATCGCGACGGTGATCGGCGAAGGCGGCTCGGGCGGTGCGATCGCGATCGCCGCTGGCAACAAAGTGCTGATGCTGGAACACGCGGTCTATTCGGTGATCTCGCCCGAAGGCTGCGCCTCGATCCTGTGGCGCAGCGCCGGCAATGCGCAGGACGCGGCCGAGGCGCTGAAGCTCACGGCGCAGGATTTGCAAAAGCTCGGCATCATCGATCAGATCATCGCCGAGCCGCTGGGCGGCGCGCATCGCGACAAGGCAGCGACGATCGACGCGGTCGGCAATGCAATTGAAAACGCGCTGACGCCGTTGCTCGCGCTTGACGGACCGGCGCTCCGCAAGCAGCGGCGCGAGAAGTTCTTGGCAATGGGAGCAAGCACGGCATAGACGCGCTTGCGGGGGCGATGGAAAGCGCGACCTGACGGCTGCTTTAAGCTTTCAGCGTATAGCCCGAGCCGCGCACGGTTTGCAGCAGCGGCTTGTCGAAGCCTCTATCGATCTTCTGCCGCAAGCGGCTCACATGCACGTCGATGACGTTGGTCTGCGGATCGAAGTGATGATCCCAGACCTTCTCGAGCAGCATCGTCCTTGTCACGATGTGACCGGCATGGCGCATGAGATATTCGAGCAACCGGAATTCGCGCGGCAAAAGCTCGATCGGCTGCTCGGCGCGCGTCACGGTGCGCGCGAGCAAATCCATCTCGAGATCGCCGACTTGCAGCTTGGTCTCGGCGCTCGCGCGGCGCGTCAACGCCTCGAGCCGCGCCAATAATTCGGAAAAAGCGAAAGGCTTGCTGAGGTAATCGTCGCAGCCGGAGCGCAAGCCTTTGACGCGCTCCTCGACGTCGCTGAGCGCGCTGAGCACCAGAACCGGAGTCTGGTTCTTGGCGGCGCGCAACGCCGCGATGATCGAAAGTCCGTCGAGACCCGGCAACATGCGATCGATGATCATGGCATCGAAATTCTCGCGTCGGGCGATATCGAGCCCGGTGCGGCCGTGCTCGGCAAGATCGACGCGGTGACCGCTCTCGGTCAGGCCTTTGACCAGATAAGCGGCGGCCTCACTGTCGTCCTCGATAACCAGGATATGCATAGGATCGACTCAATCAATAAAGAGTGGAGGGAGGCCGGACGAGCCGGCCTCTCCCATGTTCACATCAGCCGTTGCTCTGATTGCTCAGCGACAGGGCGACGTATTGATTGACGCCATTGCGGTTGAGCAGGATCAGCACGTTCTGATCGCCCTTGGCGTTTTTCGCGTCGTTGAGCGCGGTGGCCACCTCGCCGGGCGAAGCGACCGGCTTCTGATTGACCAACTCGATCACGTCGCCGCGTTGCAGGCCGAGATCGGCCAGCGGGCTGTTATCGGCGATGCTGGTGACGACCACGCCCTTCACGTCCTTGCCCAGATGGAGCCGTTGCCGCCAATCATTCGACAGCGGGGCGAGACGCAGGCCCATGGCGCTGCTGTTCTGCGCGGCGCCGCCGCCATTGTCGCGGTTGCTGTTACCGCGGCTGTTCTGCGCGATCTGCGGATTATCCGGCATTGCCGAAATCTTGGCGTTGATATCGGTCTCGCCCGATTTGCGCCAGACATGGACTTTGGCATCGCTGCCGACCGGCGTTTCGGCGACCACGATCGGCAGGTCGCGCACTTTGTTGATGTCGTGCCCGTTGAAGGACAGGATCACATCGCCTTGCTGGAAGCCGGCTTTCGCCGCCGGCCCGCCCGCGGTCACATCGGCGACCAACGCGCCTTGCTCTTTCGGCAGGCCAAGGCTTTTGGCGATCTCCGGCGTCACCTGCTGGATCTGCACGCCGAGCCAGCCGCGCTCGACCTTGCCGTGCGCGCGCAGTTGATCGATCACCGGCTTGGCGAGCGACGAGGGGATCGCGAAGCCGATACCGACCGAGCCGCCATTCGGCGAGTAGATCGCAGTGTTGATGCCGACGACTTCGCCGTTCAGGTTGAAGGTCGGGCCGCCGGAATTGCCGCGGTTGATCGACGCGTCGATCTGCAAGAAGTCGTCATAGGGGCCGGCGTGAATGTCGCGGCCGCGCGCCGAGACGAAGCCGGGGCTCACCGAGCCGCCGAGGCCGAAGGGATTGCCGACCGCCAACACCCAATCGCCGACCTGCTCGTTATCGCTGTTGCCCCAGCTCACATAGGGCAGCGGCTTCGGCGCCTCGATCTTCAAGAGCGCGAGATCGGTCTTGGTGTCGCGGCCGATGATCTTCGCCGGATGCTCGCTGTTGTCCTGGAAGATCACCGTCACCTTGTCGGCGTTCTGAACGACATGGTTGTTGGTCACGATGTAGCCGCTCGGATCGATGATGAAGCCCGAGCCGAGCGCGACCGAATGCTCCTGGCCTTGGCGCGGCATCGGCCGGCCTTGCTGCTCGAAGAAGCGGCGCAGCATCTCGTCGAAAGGCGATTGCGGGAAGCCGCGATTGGGGCCGGCACCCGGACCCTGGTCTTGATCCTGATCCTGATCTTGGTCCTGATCGCTATTGTCCATGCCTTCGGTCGCCGCGCTACCCGGCTTCAACGTCGCCGAGACATTGACCACCGCCGGCATCACTTTCTTAACGAGCGGCGCAAAGCTCGGCAGCGTCGCCGCAAGCGGCGAGTTGCTTTGCGCATAGGCCGGTGCGACGCCGGCGATCGGGCTGAAAGCAAGCGACAGCGCCACGCCAGCGGCGAAAGTGGCAAGACGCACGGTGTGAGCGGGCGAGCGGGAAGGGAGGGCAGACATCGGTTGGGGACCTCTCGGGTTCGATGATCGTGGCGCGGTGCCTTCGCCGCGCGCCTCGGGGAATGATGTTGTGCGCTTAACATGTGCGAAGGCGGGTTACGCGTCGCCTTCCCTGCTATTAAATCTTTGTCATTCCGGAATGGTTGCGGGGTCGCAACCGTATCGGATCTTACGCGTTTAATCGCGTTTTAGCCCGAACGGTCTAGAGGGCTTCAAACCGGCCTTTAAACCGAACGGTCTAGAAGACTTTAGACCCGCCCGTGGCAGTGCTTGAATTTCTTGCCCGACCCGCAGGGACAGGGCGCATTGCGTGGCGTTTTCGCCCAAGGCGACGCCTCGTTTTGCGACGCCGGCGGCGCGACCGCGACAGCGGTGTCGCCATCCTGAACCGCGCCGCCGGACCAGGCCGGATCTTCGCGCGTCTCGATCATGCGCGGCCGCGGTGGCGGCGGCACTGGCTCGCTCGGCGCGGCCTGGCCCTGATCGTCCGCGCGCTGCACGCGCAGCTCGACATGACAGAGAACGCTGGTCACCGCTTCGCGCAGGTGATTCAGCATCTCCTGGAACAGCACGAAAGCTTCGTGCTTGTACTCGTTCAGCGGATCGCGCTGCGCATAGGCGCGCAGATTGATGCCCTGGCGCAGATGATCGAGCGCCAAGAGATGCTCTTTCCAGGTCTGATCGAGGATCTGCAAAAGCAGGCTGCGTTCGGCGAGACGCATCAGCTCGGGGCCGTATGTCGCGGCCTTCTGCGCCATCTTCGCATCGGCCGCTTCAGTGATGCGCTCGCGGATATTGTCTTCGGCGATGCCTTCTTCCTTCGCCCAATCGGCGACCGGCAGATCGAGATTGACCACCCGGCCGAGTTCGGCATGGAGCCCCGCCAGGTCCCACAGATCGGACAGCGAATTCTCGGGCACGAAGCGCGTGACCATATGTTCGATCGTCTCGTGCCGCATATCGACGACCATCTGCGCGATATCGGTCGCGCTCATGATCTCGCGGCGCTGCTGATAGACGACCTTGCGCTGGTCGTTCATCACGTCGTCGAAGCGCAGCAGATGCTTGCGGATCTCGTAATTGCGGGCTTCGACCTTTTCCTGCGCCTTTTCCAGCGCCTTATTGATCCAGGGATGGATGATGGCTTCGCCTTCCTTGAGGCCAAGCTTCTGCAACATCCCGTCCATGCGCTCGGAGCCGAAGATGCGCATCAGATCGTCGTCGAGCGAGACGAAGAATTTCGATGCGCCCGGATCGCCCTGGCGGCCGGCGCGGCCTCGTAATTGATTGTCGATGCGGCGGCTTTCATGCCGCTCGCTACCGATCACATAGAGCCCGCCGGCCTTCACCGCCTCGTTGTGCGCGGCGCGGATCTCGGCGCGGATGGCCTGCTCTTTTGCCGCGCGCTCCGTCGGATCGGCGATGATCGCCGCTTCCTGGCGCAGCCGCATATCGAGATTGCCGCCGAGCTGAATGTCGGTGCCGCGGCCCGCCATGTTGGTGGCGATCGTCACCGCGCCCGGCCAGCCGGCTTGCGCGATGATATAGGCTTCCTGCTCGTGATAGCGGGCGTTGAGGACCTGGTGCGGGACCTTCTTCTTCTTGAAGAGCTCCGACAGCACTTCGGATTTCTCGATCGACACCGTGCCGATCAGCACCGGCTGCTTGCGCTCGCGGCATTCCAGCACCTGGGCGAGGATCGCGTCGTTCTTCTCGCGCGCGGTGCGATAGACCTCGTCGTCGGAATCTTTGCGGATCACCGGCACGTTTGTCGGAATATCGATGACGTCGAGTTTATAGGTCTCGTTGAGTTCGGTCGCCTCCGTCATCGCGGTCCCGGTCATGCCGGCGAGCTTGGGATAGAGGCGGAAGTAATTCTGGAAGGTGATCGAGGCGAGAGTCTGGTTCTCGTTCTGGATCGTGACGCCTTCTTTGGCTTCCAATGCCTGGTGCAGGCCTTCGGAATAGCGCCGGCCTTCCATCATACGGCCGGTGAACTCGTCGATGATGATGACCTTGTCGTCGCGCACGATGTAATCGGTGTCGCGCGCGAAAAGCTTATGCGCGCGCAGCGCCTGGTTCGTGTGATGGACCAGCGCGATATTGTGGATGTCGTACAGCGTGCCTTCGGTGAGAAGGCCGCTCTCGCGCAACAGGGCTTCTACCTTCTCGACGCCCGCTTCCGTGAGCGACACGGTGCGCTGTTTCTCGTCCTTCTCGAAATCCTCGGCGACGAGGTTCGGCATCAGCAGGTCGACGCGGCGATACATGTCGGAGGAATCCTCCGACGGGCCGGAAATGATCAGCGGCGTGCGGGCTTCGTCGATCAGGATCGAATCGACCTCGTCGACGATCGCGTAGTTGAACGGCCGCTGCACCATCTCCTCGAGCCGGAACTTCATATTGTCGCGGAGATAGTCGAAGCCGAATTCGTTGTTCGTGCCGTAGGTGACGTCGGAGGCGTATTGGTCGTGGCGCTGCACATCGTCGAGCCCATGGACGATGCAGCCGACAGTTAGGCCAAGGAAACGATAGACCTGGCCCATCCATTCGCTGTCGCGCTTGGCCAGGTAGTCGTTCACGGTGACGACATGGACGCCCTTGCCTGACACCGCGTTGAGATAGACGGGCAGGGTCGCGACCAGCGTTTTGCCTTCGCCGGTCTTCATTTCGGCGATCATGCCGCGATGGAGGATGATGCCGCCGATCAGCTGGACGTCGTAATGGCGCTGGCCGAGGGTGCGCTTGGCCGCCTCCCGCACTGTGGCGAAGGCCTCGACCAGGATGTCGTCGAGCTCCTCGCCCTGGGCCAGCCGGTCCTTGAAGAGTTGAGTACGGGCGCGCAGCCCTGCATCGTCGAGCGCAGCCATCTCCGGCTCGAGCGCGTTGATCTCGTCGACCAGGGGGCCCAGACTTTTGACATAGCGATCGTTTGCCGAACCAAACAGTCGCCGGGCGAAGGCGCCAATCATCAAAGCCTCGGGCAGGGTAAGGGCGGGGACCAAGAAGAAATAGGAATAACCCCCTAAAGTGTCAATTCGTCACAATAATTTAAGAGCAATCCCCGGGTTCCGCGCTTGTTCCGGGCGGGGCTTTATGCTTTAAGGCGCGCCAGACCCCGCCCCCTGCTGAGCGGGCTTTTGCGGCGGGTCTCAAGCGAAAGGATGCTCACCATGGCGCGTCGTATTCTGATCGCCGCTTCCCTTGCTGTGCTTATGGCCATGCCGGCCTTTGCAGCGGACAAGAAAGCGGCTCCTGCGGCGAAAAACGCGCCTGCTGCGGCGCCGGCGGCCCCGAGCGGCGGCGATGATCCGGTGGTGGCGCGGGTCAATGGGACGGTGCTGCATCGCTCCGATCTCAACCTCCAGCTCCGCAGCGCGCCGCAGCAAATCCAGCAGCAGCCGCTCGACAAGGTCTATCCGCAGCTGCTCAACAGCATGGTGAATGCGACACTTCTGCAGCAAGCGGCGCGCAAGGCGAAGATCGATCAGAACAATCAGGTGAAAGAGCAGATCGCGGCGGCCGAGACCGAAATTCTTGCCAACGCTTATGTCTCCTCGATCGCGCGCAGCGAAATCACCGAAGCCAAGCTTCGCGCCGCTTACGATCAATACGCCAAACAGGCGCCGCAGACCGAAGAGGTGCATGCGCGCCATATCCTGGTTGGCACCGAGCAGGAAGCGAAGGACATCATCGCTCAGCTCGACAAGGGCGCGGATTTCGCGACCCTCGCCAAGGACAAGACCACCGATCCTTCGGGCAAGTCGAATGGCGGCGATCTCGGCTATTTCACCAAGCAGGACATGGTGCCGGAATTCGCCAATGCCGCTTTCGCGCTGAAGCCGGGCGAATACACCAAGGCGCCCGTCAAAACCCAATTCGGCTGGCATGTCATCAAGCTCGAGGACCGTCGCCAGGGCAAAGCCGGCACCTATGAGCAGGTCGCGCCCGAGATCGCCCAGCAGATGACGCAGCAGGTCGTCGCGACGAAGCTGCAAGAGCTGCGCGGCCAGGGCAAGATCGAGCTCTACGGTCCCGACGGCAAAGTGATCGCGTCGAACGCGCCGCCGCCGCAACAAGCCGCGCCGCAGCAACAACAACAACCGGTTGCCCCGTCGCTGGCGTTGCCGGGTGCCGGTGGTGCCGGCGCGCCGCCGCCGCCGACGCTGTCGCCTGCGACCGCGCCGGACAAACTCGGCAAATAATCCCTACGATCAGACGGCGTGCGGGGACGCTGCCATGGCCGATAACGTCTCGCCTCTCGCGCCGGAACGCTTTCCCGATCTGCCGACGATCGAGGGCGTGCGCCTGACCAGTGCGCATTGCGGCATCCGCTATCAGGGCCGCACCGATCTGATGGTCGCTCTGCTCGATGCGGGAACGACCGTCGCCGGTGTTTTTACGCGCTCATTGATGCCGGGTGCGCCGGTCGATTGGTGTCGGCGCGCGCTGTCGCGCGGCAAGATCCGCGCGATCGTTGTCAATTCCGGCAATGCGAATGTCTTCACCGGCCGACAAGGCAAGGCGGCGGTCGAGGCAACGGTCAAAGCCGCGGCACAAAAGCTCGGCTGCGATCAGCGCGAGATCTATGTGTCGTCGACCGGCGTCATCGGCGAGAAGCTGCCGGCGGAAAAGATCGTCGCCGCGCTGCCCAGCGCTTTCAAGGCAGTGTCAGCAGAGGCCTGGCCCGACGCTGCGAAGGCGATCATGACGACCGACACCTTCCCAAAAGGTGCGACGCAACGCGCGATGATCGACGGCGTGGCAGTCACGATCAACGGCTTCGCCAAAGGTTCCGGCATGATCGCGCCCGATATGGGCACAATGCTCGCTTACATCTTCACTGACGCGGCGCTGCCGGCCTCGGTGCTGCAGGCGCTGCTCGTCGCCGGCAATGAGCGCAGCTTCAATTCGATCACCGTCGATGGCGACACCTCGACCAGCGACACGGTGTTGATCTGCGCGAGCGGCAAGGCGAAGCATAAGCGCGTGACGCGCGCTGGCGATCCGCGGCTTAAAGACTTTCGTCGTGCGCTCGATGCGGTGTTGGTCGATCTCGCGCAACAGGTGATCCGTGACGGCGAAGGCGCGCAGAAATTCGTCACCATCCGTGTCACCGGCGCGGCCTCGGCGCGCGCGGCGCGCAAGATCGGCCTCGCGATCGGTAATTCGCCGCTGGTGAAGACGGCGCTCGCGGCGGGCGACGCCAATTGGGGTCGCATCGTGATGGCGGTCGGCAAGGCCGGCGAGAAAGCCGATCGCGACAAGCTCGCGATCTCGGCGGGCGGCGTGCGCATCGCCGAAAAAGGCGGCGCGGTGCAAGGTTATGACGAGGCGCCGGTCGCCAAGCACATGGCCGGGCGCAATATCCTGCTCGAGGTCGATCTCGGCATCGGCAAAGGCCGCGCCGAGATTTGGACCTGCGATCTGACGCATCGCTATATCGACATCAATGGCAGCTACCGGAGCTGATCCGTTTCCGATTGTTCCGATCGTCAGCGCCGCGCTGATCGACGGGCGCGGCCAGGTGTTGTTGCAACAGCGGCCCAAGGGCAAGGCGATGGCGGGGCTTTGGGAATTCCCCGGGGGCAAGATCGCGACTGGCGAAACGCCGGAAGCCGCGCTCTGCCGCGAGCTCGATGAAGAGCTTGGCATTACCGTCGCGGAAAGCGATCTCGAAGCGTTCGGCTTTGCCTCGCATCGCTACGATACGTTTCACATCCTGCTGCTGCTCTGGGTATGCCGCCGCTGGCAAGGCACGCCGACGCCGCGCGAGACGCAAACGATCGCGTGGACGCTCCCCGGCGCCATGAATGATTACCCGATGCCAGCCGCGGACGCGCCGCTGGTCACGCTGTTACAGCAGCGGCTCTAAACGGCGTTGACCTTGCTGTCGAGATCCATGAGATAGGTTTCGACGGCTAGCTTCGGCTGCTTCTCGTGAATGAGCTTCGCGAGCTTATGAAGCTGCGTCGCATGCAGCTTCTTCTCCTCTTCGCCTTTCGTGTCCTTGCCGAAGATCAGGCGATAGGCACCGCAATCGCGATGATCGATCACGATCACGCGATGCACATTGTGCAGCTGGATCGCGAGGCCGACATGCTCGAAGAAAGCCTGTCCCCAGTGCGGATATTTCGGCGTGACTGCGCCGAGCGACGCGCCAGCCAGAATCAGGTGGTCGTAATTGTTCTTGAGCCCGCGGCCGTTGAGATAGACGCCGACTTCGTCCATCAGCCGGTAATCCATGCAGCTCAGCACGACGCTATCGACATCGCCGGCGGCTTTCGCCATGCGCGGCGCAAGCCCGAGCAACGTCGCGCCGCCGCCGAGGCTGGCCAGTGTCAGAAAGCGGCGCCGTGTGCTTTGCAGCGTGGTCAGATCGCAACAGGAATGATCGTGCATGGTCTCCCCCTGAATTTGCTGACGGAATTCCGCGCGCAGCATAGCAATCGTTGATGCCGCGCGTCCCGACTATTCCACCGGTTCGACGCTGCCGTCGAGCGCCATCAGCAGCTTCTCGACCTCGATCGCCGGATAGTCGTCGCGAATCGCGCGAGCGAGACGATGGAGCTCGCGCGCGTGTTGCGCCTTCTCTTCGTCGCCGGACAAATTGGTGCCGTAAATGACGCGATAGCTGCCGCATTCGCGGTGGTCGAGAATGATCACGCGGCGGATGCCGTGCAACTGGATCGCGAGATCGAGATGATCGCGAAAGCTCTGGCCCCAATGCGGGTAGACCGTGTTCGTCGCGCCGAGCGATGCGCCGGCGAGAATCACGTGATCGTAATTCGCGGCGAGGCCGCGGCCTTCCATATAGCGCGCGATCTTGCCCGGCAGGCGATAATCGATGCAGCTCAAGAGCAGCGCTTCTGCCTGTCCGGTGCCGGTCGGGACGATCACGTGCTTCGGCTCGGTCATCTTCTTCCTATTTCTTAGGGTGTCGCTTTGTCGCCCGCCGGGCGCTCTTCGGCCCCGAGCGCATCGGCAAGTCGCGTTGTCGCGCTGCCAGGGCGCAAGGCGCGCGGCTGCGCTTCGTGCGGGGCCCAGGCGGTCAGCGTCGCGATCTCGAACTCCGCCGGGATGCGGCCATCGTCGTTACCGAAACGCGCGCGATAGATTTCGGCTGCACGCAGCAACGTCGCACGGCGCGTGAAATGACGGTGGCGCAACGCGGTGGCGTTGGTCTCGCCCATCGCGCGCAGATCGCGCATCAGCTTCCAGGTGTCGGGATAATCGACGGTGATACGGTCGCTATCGACCACCGGCAGGGCAAAGCCGGCGCGCTGCAACAAGCCGGCAAGATCGCGCGGATCGGCGAAAGGCGAGATGCGCGGGCTGGCGCCATTCTCGATCTCGGCCTCGGCTTCGAGCAGTGCGATGCGCAGCGCCTCGAGCGTCTCGCCGGCGAAGAGATTGATCAGCAGCAGCCCGTCCGGCTTCAGGATATGCCGAAGCTGCAGCAGCGTTCCGGGCAGATCGTTGATCCAGTGAAAGGCGAGGCTGCTGGTCACGAGATCGAAGCTCGCCGCCGCGAAAGGTAGGATCTCGAGATCGACGCGCAACGGGCCCCCTTCGCCCGCGACCACCGTTTCGATCCCGGCGCCGCGCAGTTGCTCGGCGATCAGCTTGTCGCGCGAATCGAGGTCGAGGGCACGGGCGAAAGGCCGCTTGATATCGGCCAGCCGGTCGAGCAGCCGCTCGGCGCCGTCGCGAAACAGGAAGCCCGCATCCCCCTCGATCCCGGCAGCGCGGGCGCGGTGGCGGCGCATCGCTGGGCGGTCGAAAATCGCGATGGGATTTGGCGCGGCGGCGCGTGGCGCAGTTGAGCCCGGCATGGAAGCCTATATGGCACGCAGGCCTTGCTCCGTCACCCGCTGCGGGGCGACAATCCGGCGATGCTCGCCCTTGCTCCGGCCGCCGGGCTGCGCCGCGTGCGCGACCGCTTGCTCGATCTGCTGCTGCCGCCGCGCTGCCTTTGCTGCGGCGTGCCGGTCGCCGCGACCGGTACGCTGTGCACGCCTTGCTGGCGCGCGGTGACCTTTCTTGGCGCGCCCTGCTGTGCCGCTTGCGGCTATCCCTTCGATTTCGATATCGGCCCCGGCGGGCTCTGCGGCGCCTGCATGGCCGACGCGCCGCACTTCGATCGCGCACGGGCGGCGATGCGCTACGACGACGCCAGCCGGCCGCTGATCCTCGCGCTGAAGCATGGCGACCGGCTTCACCTTGCGCCGCCGTTGGCGCAATGGATGCAGCGCACCGGCCGCGAACTGCTCGCCGATGCCGATCTGCAATTACCGGTGCCGCTGCATTGGACGCGGCTCTTTGCCCGGCGTTACAATCAGGCCGCCGTGCTGGCGCATGCGATCGCCAAGGCCGGCGGCCCACCGGTCGCGGCCGATTGTTTGCTTCGCCGCCGCCGCACCCCATCTCAAGGCAACAAGAATTCATCGGCGCGGCGGCGTAACGTGGCCGGCGCTTTCGCGGTCAAGCACCCGGATAAAATCCGCGGCAAGCGCGTTGTCCTGATCGACGACGTGCTGACCACGGGCGCGACGGTCGAGGAATGCGCGCGGGCGTTGAAGCGCGCCGGCGCGGTGCGGGTCGATGTGTTGACACTAGCGCGCGTGGTGCGCGCCCAGAGATAGGTTCGGGACAGAAGGAAAAAGATGGCCAAAGTCGAAATGTATACGACGATGTGGTGCGGCTACTGCGCGCGGGCGCGAAGCCTCTTGCAGCGCAAAGGCGTCGATTTCGAGGAAATCGATGTCGAAGCCGATACGTCGAAACGCACAGAGATGGTCCAGCGCGCCGGCGGCCGCACGACCGTGCCGCAAATCTTTATCGATGACGCGCATGTCGGCGGTTCGGACGATCTCGCGGCGCTCGATCGCGCCGGTAAGCTCGATCCGCTGCTCGGCATCAGCCCGTGACGCTGTTCAAAGCCGCCTGTATCCAGCTCAACGCCGGCCGCGAGGTCGAACCGAACATCCACGCCGCGAGCGAGCTCGTGCGCCGCGCGCGCGACGCCGGTGCCGATCTCATCCTGACGCCCGAAGTCAGCGATATGATCGAGCCGAAACGCGCGCTGCGCGAAGAGAAGGCTCGGGCGGAAGACGCGCATCCAATGCTCGCCTCGTTTCGCGATCTGGCACGCGAGACCGGCGCGCATCTGCTGCTCGGCTCGATCATCGTGCGCACGGAAGGTGACGGGCGGCTCGCCAACCGCTCTTTCCTAATCGCGCCCGACGGCAACATCCGGGCGCGCTATGACAAGATCCACATGTTCGATGTCGATCTGCCGGGCGGCGAAAGCTATCGCGAATCGGCGGTGTTCAAGCCGGGCGAAGGAACGGCGCTCGCGGCGCTGCCTTGGGGCACGCTGGGCCTCACCATCTGCTACGACCTCCGCTTTCCGCATCTCTATCGCGCGCTCGCCCAGGGCGGTGCGGACTTCCTGACTGTGCCCTCGGCTTTCACCGTGCCGACCGGCAAGGCGCATTGGCATGTGTTGCTGCGGGCGCGGGCGATCGAGAATGGCTGCTTCGTTTTTGCCCCGGCGCAATGCGGCGAGCATGCCGAGGGCCGCAAGACCTACGGCCACAGCCTCATCGTCGCTCCTTGGGGCGAGATCCTGGCCGAGGCCGGGGAGGAGCCAGGCTTTGTCCTGGCCGAGATCGACCCTGCCAAGATTGCCGAGGCGCGCCGGGCGGTGCCGTCTCTCCGCCATGACCGGCCGTTTGCCTCGCCCGCCAAGCGGCCGGCGGCGGCCGAATAGGCCACCCATAGCCCGGCAACGGATCCCCTGGCACTTGATCGCAGGGATTGCTAAGCCAATATAATACTTTGCTTTCTTGGAATATTGCTGGCCTAGCATGATCGTCTTCACCCTCCGTTGCCAAGACGGGCACGAATTCGAAACCTGGTTCCGCGATGGCGCGACTTATGAGCGCCAGGCGCGCCGAGGCCTCGTCACTTGTCCGGAATGCGGCTCGACCGAGGTCGAGAAGGCGGTGATGGCGCCGCGGCTCGGTCGCTCCACCAAATCCGACCCGGCGCCGCGCGAGACCCATCGCGAAGCCGCGCCCGAAGCCGAAGCGGCTCCTGCTACGCCGCCCGTCGCAGCTGAGCCGGACCGGCCGCCGACGCCAGCCGAATTCCGCCGCGCGCTCCAAGTGCTGCGCAACTTCGTCGAAACCAATTGCGAGAACGTCGGCAAAGGCTTTGCCGACGAGGCGCGTCGTATTCACAAGGGCGAAGCCAAGGCGCGCGGTATTTATGGCGACGCGACGCCGGCTGAAGCCGAGAAACTAGCCGAGGATGGCATCGAAATCGCGGCCATTCCCTGGGTCCCCACGAACGACGCATAATCTCATTCCATGGCTGATTTTCACACGCTCGATGACATCGAAGTGCGCGGCAAACGGGTTTTGCTGCGTGCCGACCTGAATGTGCCGGTGAAGGATGGTCGCGTTACCGACGCGACCCGCATCGAGCGCTTGGCGCCGACCATCCGCGAACTCGCCGAGAAAGGCGCGCGCGTGATCGTGATGTCGCATTTCGGCCGGCCCGAAAATGGCCCTGATCCCAAACTATCGCTGAAGCCCCTGGTCGAGCCGCTCGCGAAAGCCGTCGGTCGCCCGGTCGCCTTTGCCGAGGATTGCATCGGCGCGCCGGCGCAACGCGTCGTAGGCGCGCTGAAGGACGGCGACGTTGGACTGCTCGAGAATACGCGTTTCCATCCCGAGGAAGAAAAGAACGATCCGGGCTTCGCGAAAGCGCTCGCGTCGCTCGGCGATCTTTATGTGAACGACGCCTTCTCCGCGGCGCATCGCGCGCATGCTTCGACCGAGGGGATCGCACATCTGCTGCCCGCGGCCGCCGGCCGGTTGATGCAGGAAGAGCTTGAAGCGCTCCATGCCGCACTTGGCTCGCCGAAACGGCCGGTCGCGGCGATCGTCGCCGGCGCCAAGGTCTCGACCAAGCTGCAGCTCCTCGACTTCATGCTGAAGAAGGTCCAGGTGCTGGTGATCGGCGGCGCAATGGCCAACACCTTGTTGCTCGCACAGGGCAAGAAAGTCGGCCGCTCGCTGGTCGAGAAGAACATGCTCGATGCGGCGCAAAAGATTCTCGCCGATGCTCGCTCGGCGTCTTGCGAATTGATTCTTCCCGTCGATGCGGTGATCGCATCGGAGCTGAAAGCCGGAGTCGCAACGCAAACCGTGGCGATCGATCGCGTGCCCGACGATCAGATGATCCTCGATATCGGTCCGCAAAGCGTTGCCACGATCGCGCAGCGTCTCGAGCAATGTCCGACGCTGGTGTGGAACGGGCCGGTGGGCGCATTCGAGACCAAGCCCTTCGACGCGGGCACGGTTGCACTGGCGCAACGAGTTGCGGCGCTGACGCGCGCCGGCAAGATGCTCAGTGTTGCGGGCGGTGGCGACACCGTCGCGGCGCTGCATGATGCCGGCGTGGTCGATGCACTGAGCTATGTCTCGACGGCGGGCGGCGCCTTCCTCGAATGGCTCGAAGGCCGGGAATTGCCTGGCGTTGCAGCGCTGAAGCCGCGCAATTAGCTATAATTTTCAGCATCTTAATCTTGTTGCAAGATTAAGAAAGTGTTAGCGTTTCCTCATTGTCGTTGGTGAGGAACCGTTTACCATGCAGATCGCGCCGACCCTTGCGATCATCGAGGTGATGCCGATCGCGCCGACCGTCGTGGTTCGGCGCGAGCCGGAACCGGCGACGCGCGAGCGGTCGAAGAACTGGGCTGCGCCGTCCACCATTGGTCGCGGTCAGTTGATCGATTTGGTGGTTTGACCCAGTGGTTTGAGCGGCCGCGCTCGCGTCAATCTGATGGCTAAGAAGCTTGGCCGTCTCCTGATACCCCTTTATAATCATTCCAATATGACGTCGCTTCGCTAGGCGGCGCTTGTCGTCGAACGGGAGGGATTCAGCATGCACATGGCGTCACGTTTTATTCTCGCGCTGCTCGGCGCGTCGCTCGCCGGTATCGGCGTTGCCGCGGCGCAGACCGAGATAAAGGTCGGCGTGGTCTCGACCATGTCGGGTCCGGACGCGCAGCCGGGCGACGAGATGAACAAGGGCATCGATCTCTATGTGAAGACGCATGAGAAGGATCTGCCGCCCGGCGTTAAGGTTACGCTGATCTATCGCGACGACACCGGCGCCAATCCCGATGTCGCCAAGCGCCTCGCGACCGAGTTGGTGACGCGCGATCACGTCAATTTCCTCGCCGGCGCCGTGTGGTCGCCGAATGCCTCGGCCATCGCGCCGGTTGCGACCGAAGCGAAGACGCCATTCATCATCATGAACGCGGCGGCGGCGCCGATCACCCGGCTCTCGCCCTACATCATCCGCGTCTCCTTCACGCTCTGGCAGGTCGCAGGCCCCATCGGCGAATGGGCGGCCAAGCAAGGCTGGAAGAAAGGCTATACGGCGGTGACGGATTACCCGCCGGGCTATGACGCCGAGGGCGGCTTCACGACCTCCTTCGAGAAGGGCGGCGGCAAGGTCATCGACAAGGTCCGTATGGCCTTCCCGACCGAGGATTACGCGCCTTTCGTCCAGCGCATCAAGGACAGCAAGCCGGATGTCGCCTTCATCTTCGTGCCAGCCGGCAAGAAGGCCACCGCGGTGATGAAAGCGTGGAACGATCTTGGCCTGAAACAGGCGGGCGTCACGCTGGTAACGACGCAAGACGTGATGCTCGATGAAGAGCTGCCGAACATGACTCAAGTCGGGACCGGTATCGTGAGCTCCGGTACATACTCCAATGCGGCGACGCGTCCCGCCAATCAGATGTTCATCAGTGCCTGGAACGCCGCTTATGGCGATAAGGCCATTCCCGATTTCATGTCGGTGCAGGGATGGGACGGCATGGACGCCATCTATGCTGTGATCAAGCAGACCGGCGGCAAGTTCGACGGCGATCAGGCGATGAAGATCCTGAGCAATTGGAAGAGCGATGCCAGCCCGCGCGGTCCGATCTCGATCAATCCTGCAACGCGCGACATCATTGAGAACGTCTATATTCGTCGCGGCGAGATGGTGAACGGCAAGCTTACCAACGTCGAATTCGACACGATTCCGAATGTGAAGGATCCGTGGAAGGAAGCGAATCCTCCCAAGTGATCGATCGAAGAGTGATCGATCGAAGGCTGGAGAAATTTTGTGCGTGGCATCGCTCGATGCC
Organism: uncultured Alphaproteobacteria bacterium; assembly: GCA_963740675.1. Taxonomy (GTDB): domain Bacteria; phylum Pseudomonadota; class Alphaproteobacteria; order ATCC43930; family CGMCC-115725; genus CAIKMD01. Next base: position 18,206 of record CAVUFS010000008.1, on the reverse strand, counting down.
GCGCACAATTTCTCCTGACGCCAAGCGAATGGGCCTCTCGGCTTGGCGCCGCGGGCCCGGGATGGAGTAGTTTGCGGCTAGCGCGCGTCATCGGTCGGGTTGAGTGAATGGACGGCGCGCTCTCCGCTGCCATCAGCATCGCCTTCCATGGCACTGCCTTTGCCATGGTGCTCTATCTCGTCTCGGTCGGTCTCTCAGTGACCATGGGGTTGATGGGCTTCGTCAACCTCGCGCATGGCGTTTTTGCCGTCGCCGGCGGCTATTTCATGACGACGCTGATCTTTCGCCTCGGCGTTCCCTTCTATCTCGCGGTGCCGGTGGCAACCCTGGGCGTCGCGCTACTCTCCGTGCCGCTCGAGCGCTTCCTCTATCGCCCGCTCTACGGCGCCAGCGATCTCGATCAGGTGCTAATGACGATGGGCCTGGTCTTTATGTCCGTGGCTGTCGGCAAATATTTCTGGGGCCCAACGGCGCAGCCCTTCTATCCGCCGGCGGATTTGAGCGGCCAACTTCAATTCGGCCTGCGCAGCTTCCCGACCTATCGCAGCTTTCTCATCGGCAGCGGCGCGGTGCTCGTCACGCTACTTTGGCTCGGCCTCGATCGCACGCGCTTCGGTGCGCAAATCCGCGCCGCGGTCGACAATCGGCGGATGGCGCAATCGGTCGGCATCAACACCTCGCAGCTTTTCACGCTGGCTTTCGCGTTGGGCAGCGCGCTCGCCGCGCTCGGCGGCTCGCTCGGCGCGGAGATCATGGCGATCAGCCCGAGCTACGCGCTCGATCACCTCGTCTATTTCCTCATCGTCGTCGCCGTCGGCGGGCTCGGTACGATTCGCGGGCCCTTCGTCGCGGCTCTGCTGCTCGGCATCTCCGACACCGCGTTCAAATATCTGCTGCCCGAATTCGGCGCTTTTTTCATCTACGCCCTGACCATGGCCGTGTTGCTGTGGCGGCCGCGTGGGTTGTTCGGCCAAGCGTGACAACGATCCGCCCGTCCGAATCCGATGTGATCGCGCGCTTCGCGCGCCGGCATCGCTTGCGTCCGATCGAAGCGCTGCCCTGGGTGCTGATTGTCGCCGGCTTTTTCATCTTTCCCGATTACCTCGCGCTCGGCGCACAGATTCTGGCGACGACACTGTTCGGCCTTTCGGTCGATCTCGTGCTCGGCTATGCCGGCATCGTGACCCTAGGACACGCGGCGTTCTATGGCATGGGTGCGTACACGGCGGGCTATCTCGCGGCGCATGGCGTCGGCGCCCCGATTGTCGGCATGCTCGCGGCGATGGTCACAGCGGGGGCGCTCGGTCTCGTCTCGGGCGCTATCATCCTGCGCGCCCAAGGTCTCTCGATCCTGATGCTGACACTCGTCGTCTGCGTGATGCTGCAAGAGGTGGCGAACAAGCTGACCTCGATCACCGGCGGCGCCGATGGTCTGCAGGGCATGCAGGTCGCGCCCGTGCTCGACCTCTTCCGTTTCGATCTCTACGGCAAGACGGCGTATTGGTACGCTGCGGCCGTGCTCCTCCTCGGCTGGGTGGTCGCGCGCACCCTCGTCCATTCGCCTTTCGGGCGCTCGCTGACCGGCATTCGCGAGAATGTCGCGCGCATGCACGCGATCGGCACGCCGGTCTTCGGGCGGCTGCTGACGATCTACACGATCTCGGCGGCGATGGCCGGCGCGGCAGGGGCGCTGATCGCCGAGACGACGCAGCTTGTCGCGCTCAATGCGCTGAGTGTCGATTTATCGGGGCTGATCCTCGTCATGGTGATCTTCGGCGGCGTCGGCCGGCTCTATGGCGCCTTTGTCGGCGTGCCGCTCTATATGATCGCGCAGGATCGTTTCTCACAGATCGACCCGACCTATTGGTATTTCTGGATCGGCCTGCTGCTGGTCGTCGTCGTGCTTTTTGCGCGCGGCGGCGTGCTCGGCCTGATCGAGTTGCTGTGGCAGCGGGTCCAGCGGCGGAGGGCGCGATGACTGAGCTTGCTCTCGAGACGCGCGCGCTGTGCAAGAATTTCGGTGCGCTGGCCGTCGCCAGCGAGATCAATTTCAGCCTGACAGTCGGCGCGCGCCACGCGCTGATCGGACCGAACGGTGCCGGCAAGACCAGCTTCGTCAACCTCGTCACCGGCGCGCTCGTACCGTCTTCGGGCCAGGTGCTGCTCGGCGGGCAGGATGTTACGCGCCTATCGCAGGCGCATCGCGTGAAGCGCGGCCTGGCGCGCACCTTCCAGATCAACCAGCTTTTCCGCGGCCTCACCGTACTCGAGAATGTGACGCTCGCCATCACCGAGCGTCGCGGTTTCGCCGGCGATTTTCTGCGTGCCGCGGGTCGGCGGCGCGCAGTGATCGAGGAAGCCTATGCGCTGCTCGGGCGGCTCGGCATTGCCGATGAGGCGTTGCGCCCGGTCAAGGAGCTCGCTTATGGCCGACAGCGCCTGGTCGAGATTGCCGTCGCGCTTGGCCTCGATCCAAAAGTGCTGCTGCTCGATGAGCCGGCAGCGGGCGTACCCTCTGGCGAAGCTGGCACGATCATCGATGTGATCGAGCAACTCGGCAGCGATATCGCGCTGCTGATCATCGAGCACGATATGGATCTCGTTTTCCGTCTGGCGCGGCGCATCACCGTGCTGGTGCAAGGCGCGATCCTGGTCGAGGGAACGCCTCAGGAAATCGCGGCCGATTCACGCGTACGCGAAGTCTATCTTGGCGAGCGGGTGCATCGATGAGCGCCGATGCGAAAAGCGCCGATTCGAAAGGCACAGGTGGGTTGCGCATCGATCAGCTCCGCGCCGGTTATGGCGAGACGATCGTGCTCGATGGCGTGTCGCTCGATCTGCCATCCGGCGGCACGCTCGCGGTGTTGGGTCGAAACGGCGTCGGCAAGACCACACTGCTCGCGACCATCATGGGACATACGACGCTGCATGGCGGCACGATCGATTTCGGCGGCGAGAACATCGCCGGATTCGCGCCTTATCGCCGCGCGCGGCGCGGCATCGGCTTTGTCCCGCAAGAGCGCGAGATATTTCGCTCGCTGACCGTCGAGGAGAATCTCCTCGTTGCCGAGCGCAGCCCGACCGGGCACAAGGGCCGCTGGACGCTGGAACGCATCTACGATTTCTTCCCCTCGCTTGCCAACCGGCGCCGCAATGGTGGTAACGCGTTGTCGGGCGGCGAGCAGCAGATGCTCAGCATCGGCCGCGCGCTGATGGGCAATCCCTCGCTATTGCTGATGGACGAGCCGCTCGAAGGCCTGGCGCCGGTGATCGTCGAAGCGGTGCTTGCGGGGCTGGAGCGTTTGAAGCGCGAGGACGATCTCGCCTTGCTGCTGGTCGAGCAGCACGCGCGCATCGCGCTCGAATTTGCGGAGCGTGCGCTGGTGCTCGATCGCGGCCGTATCGTGCATGAAGGCGTGAGCCGCGATCTGCTCAACAGTCCCGATATATTGGCCGGGCTGATGGGCGTCGGCGTCCGCGCGTAGAAAAAAAAGAACCCGCCAACCTTTCGGCTGGCGGGTCGCAGGCATCTGGCAGACTGGGGGTCTACCAGTAGAAGGCGACGCTCACATTTTGCGCCCAGGCATTGGCGCCGGTGTTGGTCGCCTGCACCTGACGGTCGTAGTAATCGAGCTCGGCCTTGATATCGATCATGCCCGGGACCGGGCTGTACGTCAGAGACACGCCCGAGAAGATGTGTCGCTTCTCGACCGAGGCGAGCTGAGCCGCGGCTGAGCCGCCGGACACGCAGGTGCCGATCGCCCCGCCGTTGTTGGCGCAATTGCCGAAGCCCCTCGCCGCATCCGGCTTGTTGAAGAAGCCGATGCCGAAGGCGCCCGTCATACGCCAGTTCGGATTGAAGCGGTGGATGTAGTTGGTGGTCAGGGCCAACTCGTTGATCGAGCTCACTTCGCCGTTTTGACCGTTGATCAACATATCGACCGTGCCTGCCTGCATGTCGGACATGTAGGTCGAGAGGCCGTGGCTGTAATTGACCAAGCCGCGCCACTGATCCTGACCCCAGGTGTTGATCATCACGCCGCCTTCGACAGCCCAGTGCCACTGGGTGATGTTGTTGCCCTGGCTGGTGCCGCCGAGGATCGGCGTCGTGGTGGCGTTGCGGATCTCAGAGCGACCCACGCCCACGCGGCCCATCACATGGCCCCACGGCTGGTCCCAGGCGATGCCGGTGTTAAAGCTCGGCAGGTTGACGAGACCGCCATTTGCCACATCGGCATTGGTGGAACCGGTGCTCGCGAGAGCCGCCGCCGCCGCCGTCGAGGTGCCGATGCAAGTCGTCGTTCCCGCGGCCTGACAGTAGACCGCGCCGGTGGCCATCGATTCCAACGAACCCGACAGCGAGATGCCGTTGCCCGCGAGGTAGGTGTAGCGGATCTGCGGACGACGGATGTTGACCGTCTGCAGCGGACCGATCTGGTTCTGGTCGCCGATATCCGGCGCAAAGAGCAGCGGATCGGCCCAAGCCGAGTTGTACTGGCCGATCAGCCACGGGCCCAACGTGCCATAGGCCCATTGCAGACGCGGGATGCTGTTGTTGCCCGCACCGACCTTCGGGTTGATCGACGTCGCGGTGACGCCGGCGCCGGTGTAGTTGCCCTGGCCGGCGAGCAAGCTGAAATCCATCAGCATGACGGTCTTCACTTCGCCGAGATCGGTCGGCGTGCGGGTCTCGAACGCGAAGTTCGTCGATGCCGCCGACGCGCGCAGGCCGCCATGGAACGAGCGGAAGACTTGGTTGAACGAGGTACCACCAGAGGCGCCGGGGCCTTCGAGCAACAGCGAATTCATCCCAGGCGCACCCGTCGTCGGGCTCGGCGTGGTCTCGCTGGTGTGCTGGCTGCCGATATTGTCGTGCAAGCTCATCTGCACTTTGCCGTACAGGCTGAGCGAAGTGTTCGTGCCCGGAATAAGGAACGATTGCGGGAATGAGCCTGAGCCCGCACTCGTTGGCGCAACCGGCGGACCGGACCGCACCTGACCCGAGCCGATTTGCGCTTGTGCCGTGCCGAGCCCGGCGAGCAGTGCGACGGTTGCCGTCAGGCTTCCTAGCGCGACCGCCCCCTGTCGAATTGGTGTTTTCATTGATCGTAACCCCGAATTAGTTCCTTGATCCGAGGGCCGGAGCGGCCCGCAGTCTCGTTATCAAGGACTAATCATTATTTACGATCAATCAAAATGAGCCGGGGTTGTGCTGTTTCTCTCAGATTGTTGCATGAACGCAACAATCGCCCCGAAGGGTCTCTAAGTACCTAATAAACAAAGAAAAACCCGCCAGCCTTTCGGCTGGCGGGTTGGTAGGAACCGAAGCTCCTGAGCTTACCAGTAGAAAGAAATGGCCAGATTTTGCGCCCAGGCACTGGCGCCGGTGTTGCTCGCCTGCACCTGACGGTCGTAGTAATCGAGCTCGGCCTTGATGTCGACCATGCCCGGGACCGGGCTGTAGGTCAGAGCGACACCCGAGAAGATGTGCCGCTTCTCAAGCGAGGACAACTGAGCCGCGGCCGAGCCGCCGGACACGCAGGTGCCGATCGCCCCGCCGTTGGTGGCGCAATTGCCGAAGCCCTTCGCCGCATCCGGCTTGTTGAAGAAGCCGATGCCGAAGGCGCCTGTCATACGCCAGTTCGGGTTGAAGCGGTGGATGTAGCTGGCGGTCAGGGCCAACTCGTTGAGCGAGCTCACCCGGCCGTTCTGGCCGTTGATGATCATGTCGATGGTGCCCGCCTGCATGTCGGACATGTAGGTCGAGAGGCCGTGGCTGTAATTGACCAAGCCCCGGAGCTGATCCTGACCCCAGGTGTTGATCATCGCACCGCCTTCCACCGCCCAGTTCCACTGGGTGATGTCGTTGCCCTGGCTGGTGCCGCCGAGGATCGCCGTCGTGGTGGCGTTGCGGACCTCAGAGCGACCCACGCCCGCGCGCGCCATCAAATGGCCCCAGGGTTGATCCCAGGCCGCGCCGAAGTTGAAGCTCGGCAGGTTGACGAGACCGCCTGCCGCGACGTCGGTGTTGTCGGAGCCCGTGCTCGCGAGAGCCGCTGCCGCCGAGGTCGAGGTGCCGATGCAGGTCGTCGTTCCCGCGGCCTGACAGTAGACGGCGCCCGTGTTCATCGATTCCAATGAACCCGACAGCGAGATGCCGCTGCCCGCGAGGTAGGTGTAGCGGATCTGCGGACGACGGATGTTGACCGTCTGCAGCGGACCGATCTGGCTTTGGTCGCCGATATCCGGCGCAAAGAGCAGCGGATCGGCCCAAGCCGAGTTGTACTGGCCGATCAGCCACGGGCCCAACGTGCCATAGGCCCATTGGATACGCGGAATGCTGTTGTTGCCGGCACCCACCTTCGGGTTGATCGACGTCGCGGTGACGCCGGCGCCCGTGTAGTTGCCCTGACCGGCGAGCAAGCCGAAGTCGACCAAGGTAACGGTCTTGATTTCGCCGAGGTCGGACGGGGTTCGGGTCTCGAACGCGAAGTTCGTCGATGCCGCCGAAGCGCGCAGGCCGCCATGGAACGAGCGGAAGACTTGGTTGAACGAGGTACCACCAGCGGCGCCGGGGCCTTCGAGCGCCAGCGAGTTCAGAGTAGGCGTGCCGACCGTCGGGCTCGGCGTGGCCTCGCTGGTGTGCTGGCTGCCGATGTTGTCGTGAATGCTCAACTGCACCTTGCCGTACAGGCTGAGCGAGGTATTCGTGCCCGGAATGAGGAATGATTGCGGGAACGAACCCGCACCCGCAGTCGTCGGTGCAGTCGGCGGACCAGACGGTACTTGACCGGACCCGAGTTGAGCCTGGGCCGAGCCCAAGCCGGCAAGCAATGCGACGGTGGCCGTCAGGCTTCCTAGCGCGATCGCTCCCTTTACGCTTCGTGTATTCATTGGATGTAGACCCCCAGTGATGTGTCCGCGGACGCGAAGAGAATCTTCTCTTCCTCGGTCGGGAGCATCAACCAATGAATTCACCAGAGCAACGATTAATGATCGATATCTATAGTTTTCTGGCATCTGTTGCAGAACAGCAACTATAGGCTCAGAAGAAGTGTCATATCATTGTCAAGCACTAACTAATCAATTTGTCTGCCTGGGGCTCTCTTTGGTTGTATTTGACTAACTATATTTTGCCTCGCAAAGCTGAAGGGATGAGCGGTGCCGGCCTCCCAGGCAAAGAAAAACCCGCCAGCCTTTCGGCCGGCGGGTTGGTAGGAACCGAAGCTCCTGAGCTTACCAGTAGAAAGAAATGGCCAGATTTTGCGCCCAGGCACTGGCGCCGGTGTTGCTCGCCTGCACCTGACGGTCGTAGTAATCGAGCTCGGCCTTGATGTCGACCATGCCCGGGACCGGGCTGTAGGTCAGAGCGACACCCGAGAAGATGTGCCGCTTCTCGATCGAGGCGAGCTGAGCGGCGTTGGCACCGCCGGATACGCAGGCACCGACCGTTGCGTTGTTGGCGCAATTGCCAAATCCGGTCGCTGCATCCGGCTTGTTGAAGAAGCCGATGCCGAAGGCGCCGACAAGACGCCAATTCGGGTTGAAGCGGTGGATGTAGCTGCCGCTGAAGGTCAACTCATTGATCGAGCTCACCTCGCCGTTCTGGCCATTGATGATCATGTCGACGGTGCCGCCTGGGCATGATCCGACATGTAGGTCGAGAGGCCGTGGCTGTAATTGACCAGGGCCCGGAATTGATCCTGACCCCAGGTGTTGATCATCGCACCGCCTTCCACCGCCCAGTTCCACTGGGTGATGTTGTTGCCTTGGCTGGTGCCGCCGAGGATCGCCGTCGTGGTGGCGTTGCGGACCTCAGAGCGACCCACGCCCGCACGCGCCATCAAATGGCCCCAGGGTTGATCCCAGGCCGCGCCGAAGTTGAAGCTCGGCAGGTTGGTAAGACCGCCCGCCGCGACGTCGGTATTGTCGGAGCCCGTGCTCGCAAGAGCCGCTGCCGCCGAGGTCGAGGTGCCGATGCAGGTCGTCGTTCCCGCGGCCTGACAGTAGATCGCGCCCGAGTTCATCGACTCCAACGAACCCGACAGCGAGATGCCGCTGCCCGCGAGGTAGGTGTAGCGGATCTGCGGACGACGGATGTTGACCGTCTGCAGCGGACCGACCTGGTTCTGGTCGCCGATATCCGGCGCGAACAGGATCGGGTCAGCCCAAGCCGAGTTGTACTGGCCGATCAGCCACGGGCCCAATGTGCCATAGGCCCATTGGATACGCGGAATGCTGTTGTTGCCAGCACCCACTTTCGGGTTGATCGACGTCGCGGTGACGCCGGCGCCCGTGTAGTTGCCCTGACTGGCGAGCAAGCCGAAATCGACCAAGGTAACAGTCTTGATTTCGCCGAGGTCGGACGGGGTGCGGGTCTCGAACGCGAAATTCGTCGATGCTGCCGAGTTGCGCAATCCGCCATGGATCGAGCGGAAGACCTGGTTGAAGCTGGTGCCGCCCGCGGCGCCGGGGCCTTCGAGCGCCAGCGAGTTCAGACCAGGCGCGCCGACCGTCGGGGCCGGCGTGGCCTCGCTGGTGTGCTGGCTGCCGATGTTGTCGTGGATGCTCAACTGCACCTTGCCGTACAGACTGAGCGAGGTATTCGTGCCCGGAATGAGGAATGATTGCGGGAACGAGCCCGCACCCGCAGTCGTCGGTGCAGCCGCCGGCGGGCCTGCTTGGCCCGAACCAATCTGGGCCTGGGCCGAGCCCAAGCCGGCAAGCAATGCGACGGTGGCCGTCAGGCTTCCCAGCGCGATCGCTCCCTTTACGCTTCGTGTATTCATTGGATGTAGACCCCCAGTGATGTGTCCGCGGACGCGAAAAGAATGTGCCTTTCGCTGGCGTGAGCGTCGCCCGCCCACAGAGAGCGAGGCAAGTATTATCTATGGGATAAGATTAATTACGTGACGGCTGTGTCCGCTCTGCAACAGTATTAAGGCGATAATTTCAAATATAACTTGCTGCAAAATAACGATTGTGATTGATCAACAATTAGCAACGCTGAGATAAATTAGTTGGATTCTGATACGTAATTAGTTATACGCAAAAACCAGTTGTCTGTTGATAATGAAAGGGCCCGGAATGCTGAGCATTCCGGGCCCTTCAGCCGATGAGATTTGATGGTCAGCTATTGCATCGAGCCGGAGCTGCCGCCGCCGCCTTGGATGACGTCGCCCCAGCCGGGGAGCGGGAAGCCGCGCGCGTCACGCACCTGATCGGTCCAGTCGTAGCTGCCGCTGTTGATTTGCGTGCCCTGGCCAAAGCCTTGGCCACCGTTTTGGCAGGCGAGCAGCGTACTGCACGTCAGACCAAGTAAAACGAGACGGATCATCATGACTATTCCACTCCATTTTTTTTATTCTACGTGCGATTCATCCATAACCAAATCAACTAGCTGTGTGGATAGTGATCTAAATTCGGAACACTGCCGCCGTTGCCGGAGTAAAGCCTAATGCTCAATCACGTCCCCGCCGTCTTGAAGCCAGAGCAAGTTGCGGAATGCCGCCGATTGCTCGACCGTGCCGAGTGGATCGATGGCCGCGCCAGCGCCGGGATCCTGGCGAAGCAGGTTAAGAACAATCAGGAAGTGTCGCTCGCGCATCCGGTCGCCCGTCAGGTTGGCGAGATGATCCTCAATGCGCTTGCGGCCAATCCGCTGGTTATTGCTCTGGCTCTGCCGCTTCGGGTGACGCCGCCTTTCTTCAATCGCTATCAGGGCGGCGAGACCTATGGAACGCATAACGACAACGCGCTCGTCACCATACCGGGAGCGCCGGCGCCGGTGCGCGGCGACTTGGCCGCGACGCTGTTCCTTACCGCGCCCGACGCGTATGACGGCGGCGAGCTTGTTGTCGAAGACACGTACGGCACGCAGCGCGTGAAGCTGCCGGCTGGCGACATGATCCTTTATCCGGCATCAAGCCTTCACCGCGTGATGCCGGTGACGCGGGGTGCGCGCGTCTCGTCCTTCTTCTGGATTCAAAGCATGGTGCGCGACGACGCCAAGCGTGCGCTGCTCGTTGAGCTCGATCGCGCGCGTAGCGAGGTGAACCGGGCCGTGCCGGGCAATCCGGCCGTCATGCAGATGCTGAACATCTATCACAATCTGGTGCGGATGTGGGCCGAGACCTGAGGCGCTGCGGCGCGCAAAAACTCAGCCGGCGGGCTGCACACACCATTCGCGCCAAATATCGCGCAGACCCAGTTCAAATTGCTTGGCGAAATGCGGCGCATCGCAGAGCGGCGAGCGCCGCATGCGCTCGCGCAGCTCGCGCCTGATCTGCGCCAGCCGCGGCAGATCCGCGGCGAGCTTAACGGCGGTCGCGACATAGGAAGCCGTATCGGAGGTGGCGAGCTCGCTCAGTCCAACGCGACTCAAAAGGTCATAGCCGACACGTGCGGCGTGACGGTCGCCGATCATGCTGATGACCGGTACGCCCATCCACAATGCCTCGCAGGTCGTGGTGGTGCCGTTATAGATAAGCGGGTCGAGACCGATATCGATCTCGTTATAGGTGCCGAGATGCTCGCCAGCCTCGATCAGATGCGAGCGCAATTCGATGCGATGCTCTTCGATGCCCGCAGCAACGAATTGCTCCAGATAGAAAGCGCGAAGCGGCGGATCGGCGAGCGTTCCAGCTTTCAGCACCAGGCGCGAACCGGGTACTGCGGCAAGGATGGCTGCCCAGCAACGCACGGTTGCCGGCGTCACTTTGATGATGTTGTTGAACGATCCGAACGTCATCGTGCCGCGAGTCGTTGCCGGCAGCGGGCCGACGGCAGGCGAATCCTCGCGTGGCTCATAACAAAGGAATCCATCGGGTAGACGCAGCAATTTCTCGACGTAGTAACGCTCATGGCCCGGCGGATCGGCGAGCGCGTCGGTGATGCGCCAGTCGATGGTCGGCAAGCCCGTCGTCGCCGGATAACCGAGCCAGCTCGCGGCCAAAGGGGTTGCGCGCACGGCAAGCGCGCTCAGCCGCGTGCCGCCTGTCTGGCCCGACAAATCGATCATGATGTCGATGGCATCGCGTCGAAGCTGCTCGCGCAGCGCGGCATCGGAATCGTTGCGGCCACTGATCCGCCAGATGCCGCCGGCTTTTTGCAGCGTCTCGGTATAGGCGTCGGTGCGCTCGCGCTCGGCATAACAATAAAATTCGAACGCTTCGCGATCGTAATGCGCGAGGAGCGGGTGGAAGTATCGCGCGACCGGATGGTCTTTAAAATCGGCGGAAACGAAGCCGATACGCAAGCGCCGGTTGGGATCGCGCGTGTTGGTGAGGGGCTTGGCCTCGGCTGCCGCTATCGGGATGAGTTCGGTGACGATTTCATCGCCCCAGCGGCGGTGGCGCGCGAAGATCTCATCGGACGTTGCCTCATCCTCGTAGAGATTGTGCATGAGATCGCAGGTCACGAGATTGCTGCGGGCGACTTTGTGAGTCGGCTCGATGTCGAGGGCGTTCTGAAAAGCCGCTTTTGCATCGTCCCAGCGACGCAGGGCGTAGAGCGACGTTCCGAGCTCGCAAAAGCCATTAGCATTCTCTGGATCGATAGCGACGGCACGCTGGAACGTATCGACCGCCTCACTCGGCATGCCATGAGCGGCGAGGCAGGTACCGAAACCCATCAGTGTGTCGATATCGAAAGGACCGAGTGCCGCTGCTTCGCGGAAAACTGGCAATGCCTCGGGGTGCTTTATCTTTTGCAACTGCGTTGCCAGAGTCCGCAGATACTGCAGCGCGATCCGCTTCAGCTCATCCTGATGCTCGGCCTTCTGAGCGTTGTTGCTCGCAATGATCGCCGTGTCGGCGGCGTTGCGATAGGCCATGTAAAGCTCGGGCCGCAATTCGATGGCCTTCGCGAAACACGGCAACGCCTTGGCCGGATCGTCGAGATGGCGATAGGTCTCGCCGAGATTGTTATAAATATCCGCGTTGTTCGGATCACGTTGCAGTGCCCGAAGGAAGCTCTCGATCGCGACTTGGAAATTGCCGAACATGCCGGCGATCATTCCGAGCAGTGCCAAGGCCTGGGGATGAGTTGGATCGAGTTGCAGTGCCGCGCGATAAGCGCGCTCGGCGGCGTCGAAATTCTCCGCCTGCTGCTGCCGGATGCCCTCGGCGACGAGGGTATCGATACGCGCTGATGCCTCGTTCATGCACTCAAACCGATTTGCGTGCAGCCTTCGCAGCGCGAATTTGCGGCAGCACTTCGGCCAACCGTGCAAGAATTTGTTGCCGCCGTTGTATCTGCAGCTCAATAACCTGTTCGTTGCTGGCGTCGCTCCAGAAGCGGCGTGGCTTCAAATGGGCGAGACGTCGGTTTAGATAGACCGGATAAAACCAACCAAGTGTCCCGTCTCCGAGCCTTTGCAGAACGGTGATATCGTAAAGGTCGAAGCCGGCGTCGACGAGTTCGCTGTTGATCGCCTGGAAATCGGCCATGTCGGCCTCGCAAATGACGACAGTGGTCTTTGCCAGCAACTGGCGCGCACCACGCAGGGCCTGGACTTCAGAGCCCTGCACATCGAGCTTTAGCAAGTAGGGGGGCGCGAGCCTAAGCTCGTCGGCCAAGTCGTCGAGTCGCAAAGTCGGCACCGACCGCCTTTCTCCGGCGAGCTTGTTGACGCGCTCCCAATAAAGATCGCCGCGGGGACGCAGCGAGCTCCAATAAGGATGTACCGACATCGTCATCTCGATCTCGCCCGTGTTGTCCGAGGCGGCAGCAATCCTGTAATGCCCGCCGAATGTCGCCTGAACCTGTTGCAGTGATCCTTCGTAAACGGGGTTGGGATCGATATTGACTGGCACGGCCTCCTGGAAAAGCCCTCGCAGGAAATGGTCGACGAAGAAATGGCCATCGGCGCAACCGAGGTCGAATACCGTCGCGTAACGCACGCCTTTTTGCGCAAGCGATTGCAGCGTTTCGGAAAAATCGCGCTCCATTTGCGACACTATTGCACGCCGATGGCGGCAAAGGAAAGGGCGCGTTGTCGTCGCCTCTTGCCGAAAGACGTTCGCGTCGCGTTAGGAAAAGTGTGTTTGCGCCGGAGGTACCGGGCCGCATCCATAGCCGGGGTAATAGCCCCATGGCAGTGGACCGCGCACCGTCGCTGAAGCGGTGCCGTGCGCTTCCCGTGCGCACGCCGCATTCTGCGTGTTATCGGCGGCGCAGCCGGCGAGGAGGAACAAAAAAGCCGAAACAGCTATCGCGGTACGAAGCATCGCAGTCTCCCACAAGGCCCGACGACACTTCCTCCCGGGAACCATGTGAGTATTGAAGCGCGGGTATCAATCCCCGCCGCCGATATCAGGGCCGGTCTTCACGGCATCGTTACGATGCCGAGGAGGCACACCATTCGCGCCACATTGTGCGCGAACCTTCTTCGAAGGCGCGGGCGAAGCGCGGCGCATCGCAGAGTGGCGATTCGCGCATAAGGCAGCGCAACTCTTGCCGAGCTCTGTGAGCTGTGGCAAATCGCCCGCCAGCGCAATCGCGGTCGCGACATAGCGATCGATGTCCGGCGCGGCGAATTCCGCGATGCCGACTTGGCTGAGAAGATCGAAGCCGACGCGCGCGGCATGGTGATCGCCGATGAGGCTTACCATCGGCACGCCCATCCACAATGCTTCGCAGGTCGTCGTCGTGCCGTTATAGGGGAAGGGATCGAGCGCGATGTCGATCTCGGCATAGGAATTGAGGTGGTCCATCATGTCGGGCTGCGGCGTGCGCAACTCGACACGCTCGGTCGCGATTCCGTTCGCGGCGAAGCGCTCGTGAAAGAGGGCGCGCCGCGACGGATCGATGAAACGCTGCGACTTCATGACCAGTCGCGATTTAGGAACCGCCGCGAGAATACGTGCCCAGGCCGCGATAGCGGTCGGCGATAGTTTTTGCGGGTTGTTGAACGAGCCGAAGGTGATCGCGCCACGCGCGCGTGCTGGCGGTGGCGTCAGAACAACGCGGCACTGTGCGGCTGCCGCTCGATCGCGTGGTGATATTGCGCGATCGCCGCCCGTCCGTTTCCGGCATCGCGTAACGCGCGCGCTTCGCTGGCGATGTCCTCGCCGGCTGGCGGCGCGCTCGCACTCATCGCGGGGACAGTGCCATCGAGGGACGCGGCGGGCGCGTTATTTGCCGAGCAAGCCTTTGAGTAAATTGCCCGCGCCCGAGCCGGCGCCCGAGCCGCCACCCTTCAGCAGGTCGAGCGCCTTGCCTGGATCCTCTGCCAAGCCTTTGGCGATGCCGGCGAGATCGGGGCGATAGCTCAGATTGTCCCACGGCCCGGTGACGTCGACCGGTACGGCGAGGACGCCGGCGACGTTCGGCGTCACGCGGTAATTCACCGTGCGCTGCGGCAGATCGACCGTGCCCGCGCCGGTCATCGGCACTTCCGACGACGTCAGCTTCAGGTCATTGTTCTTCAGGATGCCGTTGGTGATCGTGTAGGTGCCGGTGAGTGCGCCGAAATCGGTCGCGTTGTTGCCGCCGATCGCGCTGGTCAGCGCCTGTGCGGTGTTCTTCACGAAGGCGACGAGATCGACGCCTTGGATTTTGCCGTTGGCAAGATTGAGGCTGCCCTTGCCGCCGAGCGAATTGACGATCTCGCGCTGGCTCTTGCCGTGTCCCGTCACGTCGGCGATGACGCTCCCGGTGCCGCTCAGCTTATCGAAATCGGCGGCGTCCTTTGCGAGCGGTTGGATCGCGACGCCGGAAAGATTGAAATCCATCCCGATGGCCGGTGTTGCGCCGCTGCCATCGACGGTGAATTTGCCCTGACCCTTGCCCTGGTAAAGCGCGATCTGGCTGAGATCGGCTTCGAAGCGGCCGTCTTTCAAATGCAACGCCAAAGCGCTCTTACCGATTTGGATCTTGCGATAGAGAATCGAATTGGCGCTGAGATCGAAATCGGCATTCGCCAGCTTCAGCGGCGACACGTCGATCGGCGCATCGCTCCAGCCGGAGGACTTCGCGCTGCTTGCGGCGGGGGCCGCAGCGCCGCCACTCGCCGGAGGAGCGCCTGCACTGCTGTTGCTTGCGGTCGTGCTGCTGCCGCCTCTCTTATTCTCGGACGACAGGTAAGGATTGACGTCGAGCTTGTCGACATCGAGCCGGCCCGAGAGAGCAGGCTTGGCCCCGCTGGTATCGACGGTCAGCGCACCCGTTGCCTTGATCGCATCGAGCGTGATGACGGCGCCGCTGAAGGCGATCTTGTCGCTTTGCTTGTCGATCTTGCCTGAGAGCGTCATCTGACCGAAGCCAGTGCCAGGCGCATCGAATGCGACGCCGGCCCATTTCGCGAGGCCGCGCACCGAAGGGATCGAGAGATCGATGCCGCCGGTGAGCTTCGACAAAGCCACCCCAGTCGCATCGCCCTTGAAGGCGAAATTGATCGGTGCCGCGGCGAAGGTGATCGCGACGGGACTGGCGCCGCCGCGCTGCACCGTGCCGGGCTTGTCGATCTGGAGCGTCAGTGTCGCTTTCTCGCCATCCCATACCGCGTCGCCTTTTGCGGCGAACGGTTCATCGAGACTCGGCAGCGACAGCTTCATGTTGATGCCGGTGAGTTGTTTCTTCTCGCCGGTGCGTTGATCGAGATAGCTCGCTTGCCCATCGACGATGCTGACATCACCAAGGCTGACCGCCGAGAAGTTCGCCGCGCTGCTGTCGCTCGCGGCCGGCGTCGAAGGCGCGGCGGGTTGTGCGGCTGGGGGCGCGGCGCCCGTCGGCGCGGCGGGCGTAAAGGCCCAACTCGGCTTGCCCTGCTTGTCGACTTCCAGCGCGATCACTGGCTGCACCAGTTTAAATTGAGAGATTTCGAGCCCACCGTGCAGCAGCGGGAAGAGTTTCAACTCTACGTCGAGCGTCTTAAGTTGAACCATATTGGGCGAGGCAGCGCCCGCGGGGTTCGACAGCGACACGTCATTCGCCTCGAGCGCGACGCTCGGGAAGAGCGAGAAATGGACCGGCCCGGCAATTTTAAGGTCGCGGCCGGTCTCGCTTTTCACCAGGGCGACGATCTTCCCCTTATAAGTATCGAGCGGAATGAAAAAGGGGACCGCTATCGCCGCGGCGATGACGAGCACGATCACCACCGCCAATCCGATGAGTAGCTTTTTCACCAACACGCGCCTCCGGGTTTGTGCCGCGGGTCGTGGATGAAGCTGCCTCACGCCCGCTGAGCGCCTTCATTTTAATCAAGTTGCTCCGTTGCGGATAGCGGCGAGCCACATTCGTTTGGCTCAACCAAGTAAATCTGTGGCTTTTCCGCATCACTATGCGGAATTCGACGCGGTCCCGTAGCGAGTTAATTGATTTGTCGAAATGCGGGTCATAAAAATTTCAAACACGAAAATGCAAAGCCCAAGTGTTCGTCCATCGCTCCAAACCGTGCCGTGCCAGAATTTCTGGCAAGGGATTTGCACTTTTGCGGACGGAGGGGTCGCGTCAGCCCGAATTTCTGTCCGGCGTGTCGAATTACTAGGCAGTCTGCACAGAAAAAAGGCGCTGAGGGCGGGTCGTCACTGAGTTGGGTCTGAGAATTCTCAACGAGGGGATAACAACTATGAGTCTTCGCTTTCTTACTGGTGCTGCTGCGGTCGCTCTGATGGCCGCTCTGGCGCCTGTTTCGCCGGCAAGCGCCCAGGAGGCTGCGCCGGCAGCCGCGCCCGCCACGCCGGCAGCACCTGCGCATCCGAGCTGGAACGGGATCACGTTCTCCGGTCACATCGAGGGTGGCACCAACGTCAACCCCGACAGCCCGGAAAATAATGTGAACCAGGGCCAGCTCATGACGGACCGGGCCAATTCGTTCCGCGTCAATCAAATGATGCTGACCGCCTCGAAGGATATCGATCCGTCGGCCTCCGAATTCAATTGGGGCTTCAAGCTCCAGGGCATGTACGGCACCGATGCTCGCATCACGCACTTCTTCAATGAAGGCGATCTCTGGACGAATTCGCCCTATCAGTGGGACATCGTCGAAGCCAATCTGCAGGCGCATCTGCCGTACATCGTTCCCGGCGGCGTGGATGTGAAGGTCGGCCAATACTCGACACCGATCGGCTACGAAGTGATCGATGCGACCGGCAACTTCTTCTACACGCACTCGTACATCTTCAACTACGGCTTACCGCTCAAGCACACCGGCGTCCTGACCACGAGCCATGTCACCGACATGATCGATGTCTGGGCCGGCTTCGATTTCGGCAACCAAGCGTCGCTGCCGACTCGCTACGGCGATAACAACGCCACGGGCGCGTTTCTGGCGGGTATCGGCATCAACAATCCGATTCCCAACCTGACCATTCTCGCTCTCGCCCATATCGGTGCCGAGAACGGTTACGTCAAAGGAACGCCGGCGACGCCCGGCATCAACAGCCACGCGCGGCAAATCTACGACGTCACTTCGACCTACCACCTCAACGATCAAGTGACGATCGCGAACGAGATCAACTTCACGAGGGACGATCTCTTCCGTGCGACGGCTGAAGGCACCGCGTTCTACGGCATCTACAAGTGGAACGACGCGTGGAGCTTCGGCGCGCGCGCTGAAGTCTATCGTGACGACCAGGGCTTCTTTGTTACCAGCGTCGGCGGTTCGCAGGACTTCGTGCGGTTGGAACGCAACAATCTGCTGCCGACCTCGGCGGTCTATGCGGCCGGTCCGGCGACCTACACCGAGGTTACTCTCGGTGCGAATTGGGCCCCGGCCCTCGCGTTCCCGAGCGCACTGCCGCCATCCCTCGGCTTGACCCTGCGGCCGGAATTCCGCTGGGATCATGCGTTCAGCGTCGGGGGCACCGGTAATGCCTTCAATATGGACAGCAGTGGGACGTTCACGAAGAACGATCAGTTCCTGCTCTCGATCGACGCGATCCTCGCTTTCTAATAGCGGAAGCACTTTCTTGTGATGCGGGGCGGTCCTTCGGGGCCGCCCCAATCTTTTTGGTGAAGGGTGTGACGGGCGTCGCGCGTATTTTCAGAAAATTTTAAGAAATAGCCGCGAATCTGGGCCATCGCTTTTCTCATTGGTCCGTCCATGCAAGTCTCAACCCAACGCCGTCCCGACTATATCGCCGCCAGCCCCGTCGTGATCGCGCTCGAAGACGAGCCGCGCCCCCATTGGATCCTTTCCCTCATCGTCGGTAGCGCCGCGACCTGGGTAGCGATTTTCGGTGCCGCGAAGCTGCTGCTCGCCT
>CAVUFS010000007.1:0-593784 GCA_963740675.1 uncultured Alphaproteobacteria bacterium | reverse complement strand
ACGAGATGTGGCGACGTATAGACATGGACGCGTTTGCCGGCAGCTTCGAGACAAGCGCGCAGGAACGCACCGTCGAGCCCTTGCCATTGGTGCCGGCGACATGGATCACCGGCGGCAGCTTCTCCTGCGGATTGCCGAGGGCGGCGAGCAGCCGCAACACGCGATCGAGGCTCAGATCGATGAGCTTCGGGTGAAGCGTCAGCAGCCTTGCGAGAATGTCGTCGCTGACCATCACACCGCTACTTTTTCATCGCGAGGCCGTGCTGCGACCGTGGCGATCCAGAAAAATCATGCTGAACCCCCGGATTGCTTCGCTTCGCTCGCAATGACGAACTAACAATGAAGGAACTAAGATGATGCGCGTTCCGCGATGCCCGGCGCCGGGCTCATCAGCAGCCGCACGATCCGCGCCAGCGTCTCTTTCAATTCTTTGCGCGGCACGACCATATCGACCATGCCATGCTCCAAGAGATACTCCGAGCGTTGGAAGCCTTCGGGCAGCTTCTCGCGAATGGTCTCCTCGATGACGCGTGCGCCGGCAAAGCCGATCACCGCGCCGGGTTCGGCCAGGGTGATGTCGCCCAGCATCGCGAAAGAAGCCGAGACGCCGCCGGTCGTCGGATGGGTCAGCAACACGATATAGGGCAGGCCCGCG
The DNA here is from genome assembly GCA_963740675.1 of uncultured Alphaproteobacteria bacterium. Lineage (GTDB taxonomy): Bacteria > Pseudomonadota > Alphaproteobacteria > ATCC43930 > CGMCC-115725 > CAIKMD01. Next base: position 593,129 of record CAVUFS010000007.1, on the reverse strand, counting down.
TCCTTCACCATTTCGACGGCCAGCGTCGTGCGCGGCATCTGCATCAGCGACAGAATGCCTTCCTGCATGCGCGCGCCGCCCGAGGACGGCACGACGATCAGCGTCGCGCCCTGCATCACGGCAAGCCGCGCCGCGGCGAGCAGCGCTTCGCCGACCGCGACCCCCATCGATCCACCCATGAAGGAGAAATCGAAGCAGGCCATCACCGCCGGAAGGCTGCCGATCGTGCCATGCGCCACGATGAGTGCGTCGGCGCCGTTATGCTTGGCATGCGCTTCTTTGAGGCGGTCGCTATAGCGCTTCGTGTCGCGGAAACGCAGCGGATCATTCGACCGGCTTCGGTAGCTCGATCGTCGCGTATTTGCTGTCGTCGAACAGCGCGGCGAAACGTTGCACCGGCGTCAGCCGCAAATGGAAGCCGCAGGTGTTGCAGACATGAAGATTGGCTTCGAGGTCGCGGTTGAACAGCATCTGGCCGCAATTGCTGCATTTGGTCCAGAGATTTTCCGGCACCTCTTTCTTGGCGACGGTCTCCTTGACGGCGCGGATCTTCGGCAGGACGAAATTCGTCAGCCAGTTCATGTGCGCGCGCTCCGCACGCCTTGGCTCAGCGCCTGGACGTCGCTCAGCACGGCCTCGATCAATTCGGGCGTCGCCTTGCCCTTGGCATCGAGCGACGCGGCGACACGATCGACCAGCGCCGAGCCGACAACCGCCGCATCGGCGACTTTCGCGACAGCGGCGGCTTGCGCCGGCGTGCGAATGCCGAAGCCGACCGCGACCGGCAGATCGGTGTGTTTCTTCAAACGCGTCACCGCCGCGGTGATCACATCGCCGGTCGCCGATTTCGTGCCGGTCACGCCGGCGACGGCGACGTAATAGAGGAAGCCCTGCGTATTCTTCAGCACCTGCGGCAGGCGCTTGTCGTCGGTGGTCGGCGTCGCAAGGCGGATGAAATCGAGCCCTGCCGCTTTCGCCGGCAGGCAAAGCTCCTCGTCATGCTCGGGCGGCAGATCGACGACGATCAGCCCGTCGACGCCGGCGGCCTTCGCATCGGCGAGGAATTTCGCGACGCCGTAGTGCTCGATCGGATTGTAATAACCCATCAGCACGATCGGCGTTTGCTCGATCCTTGGCGCGGAAGCCGCGGACGATCGCCAGCACTTTCGCCAAGGTCATGCCGGCTTTGAGGGCGCGCAGCCCCGCAGCCTGGATGGCGGGCCCGTCGGCCATCGGATCGGAGAACGGCACGCCGACCTCGATCAGATCGGCGCCGGCTTGCGGCAGCCCGGCGAGAATCTGCGCGAAGCTCTCGGCGTCGGGATCGCCGCAAGTGAGATAGGTGACGAGGCCGGCGCGGCCTTGGCGCTTCAACGCGGCGAAACGCTCTTCGATGCGTGTCACAGCTTGATCCCTTGCAGCGCGGCGACGGTGTTGATGTCCTTGTCGCCGCGGCCCGAGAGATTGACGACGATCAGATGATCCTTGGGCCGCTTGCCGGCGATCTTCGCCACCTGCGCGATCGCATGCGATGATTCAAGCGCCGGGATGATGCCTTCGAGCCGCGTCAGCAGATGGAACGCCTCGATCGCCTCGTCATCGGTGATCGCGACATAGTCGACGCGCTTCTTGTCGAAGAGATAGGCATGTTCCGGGCCGATGCCCGGATAATCGAGCCCGGCCGAGATCGAATGCGCGTCGATGATCTGTCCGTCATCGGTTTGCAGCAGATAGGTGCGATTGCCGTGCAGCACGCCGGGCGTCCCGCCATTGAGCGAGGCCGCATGCTTGCCGGTCGGAATGCCGAGGCCCGCCGCCTCGACGCCGATCATCTTGACGCTCGCATCGTCGAGGAAGGGATGGAACAGCCCCATGGCGTTGGAGCCCCCGCCGACGCAGGCGACCAGCGTATCGGGCAGCCGGCCTTCCGCTTTCTGCATCTGCTGCGGGTTTCGTCGCCGATGATGTTCTGGAAATCGCGCACCATCGCCGGATAAGGATGCGGGCCCGCGACCGTGCCGATCAGGTAATACGTGTCCTCAACGTTGGAGACCCAATCGCGCAGCGCCTCGTTCATCGCGTCTTTGAGGGTCGCGGTGCCCGACGTGACCGGCCGCACTTCCGCGCCCAACAGCTTCATGCGGAAGACGTTGGGCGCCTGCCGCGCGATATCGGTCGCGCCCATATAGACGACGCAGGGAAGGTTGAAGAGCGCGCAGACCGTGGCGGTGGCGACGCCGTGCTGGCCGGCGCCGGTTTCGGCGATGATGCGGCGCTTGCCCATACGCTGCGCCAGCAGGATCTGGCCGATCGTGTTGTTGATCTTATGCGCGCCGGTGTGGTTGAGGTCCTCGCGCTTCAGATAGATTTTCGCGCCACCGCAATGCTCGGTGAGACGCTGCGCAAGATAAAGCGGCGAGGGGCGGCCGACATAATGCTCGAAGTAATACGCCATCGCCTTCGCGAATTCGGGATCGCGGCGGGCGGCGTCATAGGCGCGCTCGACTTCGAGCACGAGCGGCATGAGGGTTTCGGCGACGTAACGTCCACCGAACATGCCAAAGAGCCCGCGCTCGTCGGGTCCCGCGCGAAAGGTATTGGGCGAGGCCATGTGCTTGGTTTTAGAGGGAAATTACCGCCAGCACAAATGGGTCAAGAAGCGCGGCGTTAGCAGCTAAGGCGTCGATTTATATGCGCTTTCTCGATGAAATGCGGCCTCGACGCAGCGGAGTAGCAGATGATGGCGGCGGGTAACACGTGGATCTCATTGGCAAAAACGACACTCTTGCAAAGGCTTTATAGCCGGACTATCTGAGTTGGCGGGGATATAGCAGGCTCCCCTTTAGACGGCCTCGGTCGTCCAAGCTCTGCGCCGCTCGCTTATGCGAGGAGTGCGCTAGCGTGGACCATACGGGCCGTTTTTCTATTTCGCCTCTGGCGCTCTATCAGAGACTAGGTTCAGCCTTATCGCCGATCATCCTCGACGTGAGGCAGGCTCCCACGTTTGATGCCGATTTGGCGATGATCGTCGGTGCGGTGCACCGAAAGCCGGATACCGTCGATCAATGGCGTGATGAGTTGCCGCGCGGGCGCGCGATCGTCGTCTATTGCGGCGATGGGCTAGAGGTGAGCGAGCACGTTACGGCGCGGCTTCTGAACGCCGGTTTGGAGGTCGCGTATCTTGACGGGGGTCTGGGCGCCTGGGCGCAGGAGGGACTACCACGCCGGCGCCGTCTGCCGTCGATGGCGCGGGCCTGGATAACGCGTGAGCGCCCGAAAATCGATCGCATCGCCTGTCCGTGGTTGATCCGGCGCTTTATCGATCCCGCGGCGGAAATCCTTTACGTGCCGCGCGATCAAGTCGCTGCGAAGGCCGAAGAGATCGGTGCGATTCCGTTCGATATTCCGGCCGTCCAATTCGGACATCATGACGATCGTTGCAGCTTCGATGCCTTTCTCTCCGTCTTCGCCATCAGGGACCGACCGCTTGATCGGCTCGCCGATATCGTGCGCGGCGCGGACACCGACAAGCCCTCGCTCACTCTAGAATCGCCTGGCCTCCTCGCCGTTTCCCATGGGCTCTCCGCGATCTTTACAGACGATCACGAGATGCTTTCGCACGCCATGACGGTGTACGACGCGCTTTACGCCTGGTGCCGGCAAAGTCCGGCACGTCGATCGATCCTTCCTAGCTTCATGAATACGGAGTTGAGCTTGGCCGATACCGTCGCGCTTACATCCGACGCCGAAACGCCTTCCGTTCGACACCACGGCGTTCCGTTCGGCGAGGCCGTCGCCACCTGGGCGCGGGTCGCAGCGCTCAGCTTCGGCGGTCCGGCCGGCCAGATCGCCGTCATGCACCGCATCCTCGTCGACGAGAAGAAATGGATCGGCGAATCGCGTTTTCTCCATGCCTTGAGCTATTGCATGCTGCTGCCCGGCCCCGAGGCCCACCAGCTCGCCATCTATATCGGCTGGCTGATGCATCGCTGGCCGTGGCGGCATCCTTGCCGGTGGGCTGTTCGTTTTGCCCGGCATCATCGCCATCATGGCCTTGAGCTATGTCTATGCCGCGCTTCGGTCACCTACCGGCGATCGCGGCGCTGTTCTTCGGATTGAAAGCCGCTGTCCTCGCCATCGTCTTGCAAGCGGTCCAGCGCGTCGGTGCGCGGGCGCTCAAAAGCAGCGCCATGCGGGCAATCGCCGGCGCCGCCTTCGTCGGCATCTTTTTCTTCGCCATTCCTTTTCCGCTCATCATCCTCGCTGCCGCGCTGATCGGTTTTGTCGGCGCCCGTGCCGGCTCGTCGGCCTTCAAGATCGGTGGCGGCCACGGCGGCGGCGGCAAGCAAGTTCTTTCCGATGCCGACAGCCTGCTCGGCGATCAACTTGCCCGATCATGCGCATCCGACCATTGCGCGCGCGCTGCGCGTCGCGGCCATCTGGTTGGCACTGTGGCTCGTGCCGGTCGCAGCGATCGTCGCCTTTTTCGGAGTCGGCAACGTCTATAGCGATATCAGTGTCTTCTTCTCGAAAATGGCGGTCGTCACCTTTGGTGGGGCCTATGCCGTCTTGGCCTATATGGCGCAACAGGCGGTCGAGACATTATGGCTGGCTGCGGCCCGGAGAAATGCTCGACGGCCTCGGCATGGCCGAAACCACCCCAGGCCCATTGATCATGGTGGTGCAGTTCGTCGGCTTCATGGCTGCGTTTCGTCACCCCGGAACGCTATCGCCGCTCATGGCCGCGACGCTCGGTGGCTTGCTCGCGACCTGGTGCACGTTCGTGCCCTGTTTTCTGTGGATCGGGGTTGGCGCGCCCTTCATCGAAAAGCTGCGCGATAACAAACTCGTCAATGGTGCGCTCGGCGCTATCACCGCCGCGGTTGTCGGCGTAATTCTCAACCTCGCGATCTGGTTCGCATTGCACGCCATCTTCCGCCAGACCTTTCCGGTACATGCTGACGGCCTCTCCTTCGATGCGCCGGTTCCTGGCAGCATCGATCTTTGGGCCGTGGCCCTCTCACTGGCCGCGATCATCGCCATGTTCCGCTTCAGGGCCGGCGCCATCGCAACGCTGCTCGCCTGTTCGGCGGCCGGTGTTGTCCTTTACCTCATCGGCGCGACCACATGACCGCGCTCCACCCTTGCCGCGCAAGAAAATTGGCATACGGCGTTGGCCGTCGGGCCACGCCATTCACCTACAAAGGAGAACACTGATGACCATCGATATCGAACGCCGCAATTTCGTGCAAGGCGCGGGCTTGCTTGCCGGCGCCGCCGCAATCACAGCGCTTGGCGCGTCATCCGCGAACGCACAAAACGCAACTTCGCCAAGTTCAGCGAGCCAAACCGATGACGTATGACATCAAGCCGATGTCCTTTGATCCCAAGGCCATTAAAGGCATTTCGGAGAAAGTTCTCGTCAGCCATTACGAGAATAATTACAGCGGGGCGGTCAAGCGGCTGAACGCAATCACGGCGCAGCTTGCGGAACTCCAATATGCCCAGGCGCCCGGTCTTTATGATCAACGGTCTCAAACGGGAGGAACTCATCGCCGCGAATTCGATGATCCTGCACGAGATTTATTTCGACGGGCTTGGCAGCGGTGGTGCGCCTGCCGGTTCGCTCGCCAGCGCGATTGCGCGCGACTTTGGCAGCGTCGAGCGCTGGCGAACGGAATTTGCCGCCATCGGCAAGGCGGAAGGCGGCGGCTCTGGCTGGGTCATTCTCGCCTATTCGCCACGTGACAAACGGCTTATCAATCAATGGGCGGCCGATCACACCACGACGCTTGCCGGCGGCCGTCCCGTTCTCGTGCTCGATATGTATGAACACGCCTATCACATGGATTACGGCGCGAAAGCGGCCGCCTATGTCGATGCCTATATGGAGGCGATTTACTGGGACAACACTGCCAAGCTTTACGACCGGTATAGCCGCGAGGCCTGAGACGACGATGCGGGCCGGTGTGGTTGAGGTCCTCGCGCTTCAGATAGATTTTCGCGCCGCCGCAATGCTCAGTGAGACGCTGAGCGAGGTAAAGCAGCCCCCGCCGAATGCCACCCTCGGTGCTCGCTAACAGGCACCTACATAAGGGCCCTCATGGTCTCGAAAGAGTAACGATGAGCCTATCAGGTTGAATTGCGATAGCAGCAGCACCGGATGCGCGAGCTATTCGGTGGGCAATGTCACTGGGACAAACCCGATAACGCCGCGCGACATCCCCTATTGGGAGGATACATCGATCAATCGCATCCGCCATTGAGGGGATATGTCGATCACCCGCATAGGCATAGCCTCTACCCCCGTCCGTCGCTAGGTGCGGAGAATTCGGGACTTAAAATTAACGGGAGACAAAACATGGGACGACACGCGTTGGCATATACGGGGTCGTGCTTGGTCATCCTCGCCGGATTGCTGTCGGCTACGACGGCACAGGCGCAGAGCGATCTCAGCCCGGCTAAGTCGAATTGCGACAGCAAGACCGGTTGTGCGAATTACGCGACTGGCGACGTCACAAAGCAAAATCCGGCGGCGGGGCCGAGCAATGCGGCCGGCGGCCCATACGATAGCGGCCCAAGCCCGGCCAAGTCGAATTGCGACAACACTCAGACAGGCTGCGCGAATTACGCAACCGGGGGTACCACGCCCAACAATCCGGCAAAACAACCGCAGCCACAAAAGTAACGGTCGGTTAGAGGCTCGACGCATCCAGGCCAGTTGTCATCGGGGGTAAACGTGTCCGCGGCATGGAACAGTGTCCTCATCGGCTTTCCTGTGCTGCTTGTTCACCTCGCGTTGACAATTGGCCTTCTCCTTGTGGGGCTCGCGTTCTATCTCCGCTTCGCGCATTGCCGGGAGCTTGAGCTGTTGCGTGAAGGGAACATGGCGGCGGCCGTCGTTTTCGGCGGCCAGATGCTCTCGCTCGCCATCCCGCTCTCGGCAATGCTCGCGAACAGCGTCAGTGTCCCCGATATCGTCCTCTGGGGCGTGATAACAGTTATCCTGCAGTTCATCGCGATATTCTGCCTGCGCCGCTTGCTGCCGGGGTTGCCGGATAGCGTCTTGCAAGGCAAGGTGGCTCCTGCCTTCGTCTATGCGTGCGGATTACTCGTCACCGGATTAATCACGGCAGCCGCTCTGACAGGCTGAGGGCTTCTCATGCGGGATTGTGATCGCCTGCTCACCCTTGCCTGTGTGGTGCTGTCGATCGCCCTTGGCGCGTCCGCCCTTGAAGCACCTCACGAGGAGCTGATGAGACACCGGGACGGTAGGCTCCTGGCGGACCGTATCCAGCCATCGATGGTTCCGACGGCCGATCTGCCGCTCGTCGACATCACCACCGAAAAGATACCTCAAGGTCTGACCGAGCGCGGGACGTCTTTCTATGTCGGTAACGACCTGTGGATGTCGGCAAGGCATGTCATCAACGATGAGTGCGATCGGATCATCATGATTGTCGACGGAAAGAACGTCGACGCACAGATCAAATATCTCGACGACGGCGCGGATTTTGCCGTCATGCGTGCGCAAGTCCCTAAAGCCGTTCCGGCACTGCCGCTGGGGACCCAAGAGATGGCTGCGGACGAGGCGGCTTATACATTCGGCTTTCCCCAGGGGATACTGGGCGGGACGGCGGGTCAGTATCTTGGCCGCACAAAACTGAAGCTCGGCGGCTTCCTGAGCGGCTCCGCGCCCGTTCTCGCTTGGAGCGAGACCAGCCGCTATCCCGATGATTTGGACTCGATCGCCGGCATCAGCGGCGGCCCCGTCATCGACGAGCGCGGCTACGTCGTCGGAATCATCGTCGCCGCCTCCGTGCGGCGCGGCAGAGACTACAGCGTGGCGCCGGAGATTTTGCGCAACGCCGCGCAACGGCTCATCGGCACACCAGACACCAATCCGACTCCGGTTCGCAGCCTCGTAACCTCGCCGGTTACGTTATCGGCGTCGGCCGATGCGATGAGTAAAAGCGCACGCATCGTCGAGACTTACTGCATTCCGCAATAGCCGCGCGAAACGAGCGAGTGCCTCGGCAACATTAAGGTCATTCCCGCGTTCAGCGTGCTCTGTTCGTGCTGATCGGCCGGAGCTGGCTTCGACGAATTTCCTCCAGCATCGAAACGCCTCACACCGCCTGCGCCCGCGCCAGGAAAGCGCGGATCTTGGCCGGGTCCTTCTCGCCCGGCCGGCGCTCGACCCCGGAGGAGACGTCGACCGCCTGGGCGCGCGAAATCTTCACCGCTTCGGCGAGGTTGTCGGGGGTGAGGCCGCCGGAGAGCATCCAAGGGAGCGGCCAGTTCTTTTGGCGCAACAGTTCCCAATCGAAGGCGAGAGCGTTGCCGCCGGGGAGGGCGTTGGTCATCTCCTTGGGCGGCTTGGCGTCGAACATCAGCCAATCGACGCTGCCCAGGAAATCTTTAGCGCCCTGCAGATCGAGCTCGCTCGCGACCTTGATCGCTTTCATCACCTTGATGCCGAAACGGCGCTTGATCGCCGCGGCGCGGTCGGGCGTCTCGCTGCCGTGCAGTTGGGCCATATCGAGCGGCATCTTCGCCAGCACATTTTCGAGCAGTGCGTCGTCGGGATCGACGAAGACGCCGACGCGGGTGATGCCGGGGGCGACGCCGGCGACCAGCGCTGCCGCTTGCGTGATGCCGAGGCTGCGCGGGCTCGGCGGATAAAAGACGAAGCCGGTGAAGCGCGCGCCGCCGGCGACCGCCGCCTGGACCGCTTCCTCCGTTGTCAGGCCGCAAATCTTCGCCGCGACGCTCATGACAATTTTGCGGGGGGCATCTCGGCGAGGATCGCTTTTGCCGCCGCGCCCGGATCGGGTGCTTCGGTGATCGGCCGGCCGATGACCAGGTAATCGGCGCCGGCGGCGATCGCATCGCGCGGCGTCTGCACGCGTTTCTGATCGCCGACCGCCGCGCCCGCGGGACGAATGCCCGGCACGATGAGCAGGAAATCCTTGCGGCAGGCCTGACGCAGCATCGCGACCTCCTGCGGCGAGCACACGACGCCGTCGAGGCCGCTTTCTTGCGCCAACAGCGCCAGGCGCTCCACTTGCGCCGCTGCCGGGGCGCTTTGGCCGACGGCGGTCAGGTCGTTGTCATCAAGGCTCGTCAACACGGTGACGCCGACGATCTTGGTGCGCGCCGCGCCACGCGCTTCGATCGCGGCGCGCATCATCGCCGGGCCGCCGCTGCAATGAATGGTCAGCAGCAGCGGATCGAGCGCGAGGCTGCTTTTGACCGCACCTGCCACGGTGTTCGGGATGTCGTGCAGCTTCAGGTCGAGGAACACGTTCTTCTGGCCGGCGGCTGCCTTGCGAATGCCGTCGGGCCCGTGCGCCGCGAAGAATTCGAGGCCGAGCTTCACGCCCCCGACGGCGCCGGCCGTCGCCGCGATGAGCGATTGCGCGCGCGCCAGCTCGTTGGTGTCGATGGCGCAGAGGATGGGGTTGCGATCCATGATGTCTCAGCCGTTGATGCTATTGTCGAGCGCGACCTGTGCCGCGGTCAAATCCTCGAGCGCATGGCCCACCGATTTGAACAGCGTGATCTGATTGTGGAAGCGGCGGCCGCCGCGGTCGCCGCGCGTCAGCTCGAAAAGGTCACCCGTAATATCAAAAGATGTGATGACGCCGCTGGCGAGCGGCTGAACGATATCGCCCGCCTGCTGCTCGGCGGCCTCGCGCACATCGACGAAAATGCGTGCGCGCATCATCACATCATCATCGGCCTCGCGCATTTGCGGCGTGCGCCCGCCGACGAGGTCGACATGCACGCCTTCGGGCAGCCACGCGCCTTTGAGGATCGGCTCGCGTGCCGAGGTGGCGCAGCAAACGATATCCGCGCCCCGCACGGCTTTCTCGAGATCCGCGGCGGCCTCGACCTTGAGATTGCGGCGCGTCATGCGCTGTGCGAGGCGCGCCGCCTTGCCCGGATCGCGGCCCCAGACCAGCACGTTGTGGATCGGCCGCACACTGGCATGCGCGGCGATGAGATGCGCGGCGAGGGCGCCGGTGCCGATCATCAGCATGCGCTCGCTCTCGGCGCGGGCGAGATAGGTCGCGGCGAGGGCCGAGGCGGCGGCGGTGCGGCGAAGGGTCAGCGCCGGCCCATCGAACATCGCGAGGATTTCGCCGGTGCGGCCATCGCCGAGGATATAGCCGCCGCCGCGCACTGGCTTGTTGCGCGCGGCGTTGCCCGGGAAGTTGGTGGTGAGGCGCACGCCGAAATTCTTGCCCGGCAGCCAGGCCGGCAAGACGATCAGCGAGCCCGTGGGCTCGCCCGGCACGGCGAGAGCGTGGAGGTCGGCCGACGGCGTCTCGAAATCGGTTTTGCGGAAGGCTTGCCGCAAAGCTTCGACCAGCGGCGGAAATTCGAGCGCCGCCACCGTTTCGTCATAGCCGAGAACGCGCATGAGGCGGCGTACCGCGCCTAAGGCCACCGGGTCAAGGGACGCAAGGGACGGGGGTCAAGGAAACCGCTCAGGGGCGCAATTCGCGTGCGGCTTCCTTGGGCGGCGATTGCGCGGCGAGCTCGCGCTCCAGTTCTTCGATGCGCTTGGTTTTGAGCCGCGCCTCGCGCCGCCAGCGATGACCGTTCATCCAGGCGATCAGCTCGCCCAAGAGGAATCCGACCAGCAGCGTCAGCAGCACGATGAGATAGAGGCCCATGCTGGCCTCGATCGGCAGCGGCCACAGGCTGATGGTGACGACCTGGCGATTGGCGACGGCGAAAATAACCAGGGCCAGCGCGACCAGCCCAATCAGAATCCAGCGGAATGTGCGCATTTCGCTGACCTTTCGATCGAGATCACCCAGCGCCGTTATTGAGGCGGGCGCGCATTTCCTTGCCGGTCTTGAAGAAAGGGATGTGTTTCTCGGCGACCTTCACGCTCTCGCCGGTGCGCGGATTGCGGCCTTGGCGCGCCTCGCGGCGCTTTACCGAGAACGCGCCGAAGCCGCGCAACTCGACGCGATCGCCACGCGACAGGGCGTTGGAGATTTCATCGAAAATCGTGGTGACGATACGCTCGACGTCGCGCTGATAGAGGTGCGGGTTGCGCTCGGCCAAATGTTGTATCAGCTCGGATTTCGTCATCGCCCCGCCCGTTCTTGCCATGATTGGCCCGCCTTGGTGGGGAGGAAGCCTGCCAAACCAATGACTTGGCGTCAAGGTTGGCGTCGAACCCGGTGTCACGCTCGCCGCCGCGGTGTGGCCTTTCGGCCATGGCCGCGACGGCAAGCGTGATCGCCTGGTTGCTTTCTTGGGTCTTACTTATCGGCCTTTTCGTCCCGCTCGCGGCCCCGCAGCGCCGCGCCCAGGATGTCGCCGAGCGAGGCGCCGCTATCGGACGAGCCGTATTCGGCCATCGCCTCTTTCTCTTCGTCGAGCTCTTTCGCCTTGATCGACAGCGTCGCCTTGCGGGTGACGCGATCGAACGCGGTGATCTTGGCATCGACCTTTTCGCCAACGGCGAAACGGTCGGGCCGCTGCTCGCTGCGGTCGCGCGCGAGCTCGGATTTGCGGATGAAGCCGGGGAAGCCGCCGGCCATCTCGACCTCGACGCCGCCATCGTTGTTGCCGGTGACGGTACAGGTCACGACATCGCCCTTCTTGATCTGGGCGGCGCCGCTCTCGAGCGGGTCGGCCTGGAGCTGCTTGATGCCGAGGCTGATGCGCTCTTTCTCGGCGTCGACGTCGAGGACGCGCACCTTGACCATATCGCCCTTGTGATAATCGGCGATCGCCTGCTCACCCGGTTTCTTCCAGTCGAGGTCGGAGAGATGGACCATGCCGTCGATTTCGCCCGGCAGGCCGACGAACAGACCGAATTCGGTGATGTTCTTGATCTCGCCTTCGAGCTCGGTCCCCGCGGGATGGGCATCGAGGAACGCCTCCCACGGATTGGCCATGCATTGCTTGAGGCCAAGGCTGATGCGGCGCTTCTGCGGATCGACGTCCAGCACCTGGACTTCGACTTCCTGGCTGGTCGAGACGATCTTGCCGGGATGGACGTTCTTCTTGGTCCAGCTCATTTCGGAGACGTGGACCAGGCCTTCGACGCCCGGCTCCAGCTCAACGAATGCGCCGTAATCGGTGATGTTGGTCACGCGGCCCTTGAAGCGCGCATTGGCCGGGTATTTGAGCTCAACGCCTTCCCACGGATCGGCTTCGAGCTGCTTCATGCCGAGCGAGATACGCTGGGTTTCCGCATTGAAGCGGATGACCTGCACCTTCACGCTCTGGCCGATATGCAGCGCCTCGGACGGGTGATTGATGCGGCGCCACGCGATGTCGGTGACGTGCAGCAGACCGTCGACGCCGCCGAGATCGACGAACGCGCCGTAATCGGTGATGTTCTTCACGACACCGTTGAGGACCTGGCCTTCCTTCAGCGAGGCAACCAGCTCCGAACGCGCTTCGGCGCGGCTCTCTTCGAGCACGGCGCGACGCGACACGACGATGTTGCCGCGCGAGCGATCCATCTTGAGGATCTGGAACGGCTGCGGCGTGCCGAGAAGCGGCGTGATATCGCGCACGGGGCGGATATCGACCTGACTGCCCGGAAGGAACGCGACGGCGCCGGAAAGATCGACGGTGAAGCCGCCTTTGACACGGCCGAAGATCACGCCATTGACGCGCTCATTCGCCTGGAAGCTCTTCTCCAGAAGCGTCCACGCTTCTTCGCGGCGAGCCTTCTCGCGCGAGAGCTGTGCTTCGCCATTCTTGTCTTCCATCCGCTCGAGGTAGACCTCGACGGTATCGCCCGGCTTGATGTCTGCTGGCCGGCCCGGCGCGGAAAATTCGCGCAGCGCGACGCGGCCTTCTGATTTCAGTCCGACATCGATCAGTACGGTGTCGTTTTCGATGGCCAGCACCCGGCCTTTGACGACAGTTCCTTCCAATCCGCTCGCGGTGCCGAGCGATTCATCGAGAAGCGCGGCAAAGCTTTCCTTGCTCGACGCGGTTTGTGTTGCGACAGCCATTCGATCTCCAGAGTTCCCTTCAGTTCATCAGGGCGATCGCCAGGGTGAGCGAAATGCCATGAGCGGCCGACTTGCGCGGGTGCGGCGGCATGAACCCGTGTTCCTGCAAGGCGTGCGCCCAATCCAAAAGGCAAAGAGGCCGCCTAAAGAATCAGGCTAACCCTTGAGCTTCTGGGCGATGAGGTCGGCGGCCTTTGCGAAGGCGGCGTCGGCATCGAGCGCCGTGGTATCGAGTTCGATGGCATCGCCCGCAGGCCGAAGGGGCGCCGTCTGGCGCTCCCGGTCGCGGGCGTCGCGTTGCTCGATGTCCTGCAGGACGCGCTCGTATATAATCCCGACTCCGGCGGCCTGCAACTCTTTGAAACGTCTTGTGGCTCGGGCTTCCGGGCTGGCCGTGACAAAGAGCTTCACGGTCGCATCCGGGCAGACCACCGTGCCGATATCCCGCCCATCCAGCAGGGCCCCGGCAAAGCCGGCCGGCGGGTGGTGGGCGAAATCGCGCTGAAAGGCGAGGAGGGCGGCCCGGACGGCCGGTTGGGCGGCCACGACCGAGGCTGCCTGCGAGACCCGATCTTCCCTTAAACGGGGTGTTTCGAGATCCTCAGGCCGGATCGCCTTGGCGGCGGCCTCGGCCACCGCCAAATCAGCTGGGTCACCCCCACCATCGAGGACTTTCAGCGCCACGGCCCGGTAAAGGCCGCCGGTATCGAGGAAAGCGAGGTTCAGGTGCCGGGCGAGGCGGCGGCCCAGCGTGCCCTTGCCCGCGGCCGCGGGCCCATCGATGGCGATGATCACAGCCTGACCCTGTTCACGCTTCCGCGATCGAGCCGCCGAGACCGTTCACCAGCGCGACGAAGTCCGGGAAGCTGGTGGCGATGGTGGCGCCGTCATCGATCGTCACCGGCTTCTCCGCCGCCATGCCCAGCATCAGGAAGGACATGGCGATGCGGTGATCCAAAGCCGATGCGACCGCCGCGCCACCGCGCGGCTTGCCGCCATTGCCTTCGACGATCAGCGTGTCGCCCTCGATCGCGACGGTGACGCCGCAATCGCTGAGGCCCTTGGCGATGGCGCTCAGGCGATCGCTTTCCTTGACGCGCAGCTCGGCAAGGCCGTGCATCACCGTGCGGCCTTTCGCGAATGCAGCGGCAACGGCGAGAATCGGATATTCGTCGATCATGCTCGGTGCGCGCTCGGCCGGGACGGTGACGGCTTTGAGCGCGCCGGCGCGAATCACCAGATCGGCGACCGGCTCGCCGCCTTCGATGCGGCGATTGGCGAAAGTGATATCGGCGCCCATTTCATCGAGGGTTTCGAACAGTCCGGCGCGCAGCGGATTGATGCCGACGCCTTTGATCGTGATCTCGGATTGCGGCAGCAACAGCGCGGCAACCGCCGGAAACGCGGCCGAAGACGGATCGCCGGGAATGACGATATCGCCGGCTTTCAGCTCGGGCTGGCCGGTGACGGTGATGCGCCGGCCGCCTTCATTCGTTTGTGTCGAGGTCACCGTCGCACCGAAATGGCGCAGCAAATTCTCGGTATGATCGCGCGATGCCAGCGGCTCGATCACCGTTGTTTCGCCGGGCGCGGAGAGACCCGCGAGCAGGATCGCCGATTTCACCTGCGCCGATGCGACCGGCGAGGCATAGGTGATCGGCAGCGGCGCGGAGGCACCGGTCAGCGCCAGCGGCAGCCTGCCGCCTTCGCGCGCGACGACTTTCGCGCCCATGCGCGACAGCGGCTCGGTCACGCGCGCCATCGGCCGGCGGCGCAAGGAAGCATCGCCGGTGAAGAAGGCGGTGATGTCATGGCCGGCGACCGCACCCATCACCAGCCTTGCGCCGGTGCCGGAATTGCCCATATCGAGCAGCGTGTCAGGCTCCTGCAATCCGCCGATGCCGACGCCGCTGACCAGCCAATCGCCCTCGCCCTGGCGCGTGACGCCCGCGCCGAGCGCGCGCATGGCACCGGCGGTGGCGAGCACGTCCTCGCCTTCGAGCAGGCCGGTGACGCGCGTTCGTCCGATGGCGAGCCCGCCAAGGATCAGGGAGCGATGCGACAGCGATTTGTCGCCCGGCACGCGGCAAGTGCCACTAAGGCGGCCGGCCGTGCCGGAGGTGAGAGGCTTCGCTTCTGTCGATGACATGATTGACGAGTGTTTACCAAACCACGGATTTGCGGCAATGGGGCCGCAACAAAAGCAGGTCCGGGATCGTTGTGGGCATCGTTCTACCGGAAATACTTTTTGACAGCGGGCTCGCGCCGTGGCAAACGGCGCTCCGCTGCCGACCGGCGAGATGCAGTCCTGGCCTAAGGGAGGCAAAGGTGGCTAAAGCGGAATGGGGAATGAAGCGGCTGTGCCCGAATTGCGGCACACGCTATTACGATATGCGGCGCGATCCGATCGTGTGCCCGCATTGCGGCTCGCCTTTCGATCCTGAGGCGCTGCTGAAGACGCGGCGCACGCGCGCTGCGGCGGTGGTGGCCGCGCCGGAGGCCGATGAGGAGATCGAGCCGGATCTTGGCGCGGAGGAAGTCGCTGAGCCGGCGGAGGCTGATGCCGCCTTGCCGGGCGACGCCGAGGCCGAAGACGAGGACGACCCCGAAGAGGCGGATGCCGATGAGGAGGAAGAGGAAGTCCTCGAGGATGCGTCCGAGCTCGGCGAAGACGAAGACGATATGGCCGAGGTGATCGAGAACGTCGACGAGGATGAAGAATAAGCCCTTATTGAAGGGCGCGGGGTCATAGCTCAGATGGGAGAGCGCTACAATGGCATTGTAGAGGTCCGGGGTTCGATTCCCCGTGGCTCCACCAAATAGGAAGAGCCCGGTTCAGGCGAGCCGGGCTCTTTTGTTTTTGTCGAATTGTTCGCTTCGCTTTCTCAACCGTCACCCCCGCGAAAGCGGGGGTCCAGAGTCACATCTCGGTGTCTCCTGGATTCCCGCTTTCGCGGGAATGACGAGAAAGGCGAACCCCCAAGACACGAAGGCACCAAGTTCATTGGCCGCGTAGCGGCCTTAATCCTTTTTCTTCGTGTCTTTGTGCTTTGGTGGTTCAAACCTCTTCCTACTGAATGATCAGCTTCTCGGCCGGCAGCGGTTGTTGCTGCAGCAGCTTGAGCTGATTGAGCGTCGCGATCCAGAAATCGAAATCGGCGGGATGGAGCTCGATCTGCAGCTCGTCCGGCGTGCTCGCCGCGCCGATATATTTTTTCTGAATATCCTTTGCCTCGTCGGCGTGGTCGTGCATGAAGACGATCGCTTCTTCCATCGCGGCGCGGAACGCCTTCAGCGCATCGCGATGCGCTTCGGCCCAGGGCCGGTTCGACGCATACATCGATGCCAGGATGTTCGGCTTGGTCTCGGAGAAGATATCGACCGATTTTTGCGCCGTGCCGCTCTCGATGATGCGCGTGCGCAGCGGCTCGAGCTCGAAAGCGGCGTCGATCTGCCCGGCCTTCAGCAGATCGCCCATCTGCGTGAACGGCGTCTCGACCAAGGTCACTTGGTTGAGCGCGACGCCGCGATCGAGCAGCCATTTCTTCAAGACGAGATCGATGGCGCTGTTGATGCCGGGGCGCGCGATCTTCTTGCCGATAAAGTCCTGCGCCTTGGTCGCAGTGAAGCCCGTCCGCGTGATGAGGCTGGAGCGCGGATGTCTCTCGTCCATCGCGGCGACGCCGGCGACGGCGACCAGGTCCATCCCGCCGTCATTGGCGAGCAGCAGCAGCGGTGGCGAGCTGGAGGCAATTTGCAGACTGCCCGCCATCAAGGCGGGCGGACCAAGAGATGTGGTCGCGAGATTGCTCAGCGTCACATCGAGGCCGTGCTTCTCGAAAATCCCCGCATCCTTCGCGATGAAGGCGGGCGCGAAATCCGCGGTCGCCGAATAGCTGACGGCGACTTTCGTCAGCTCCGCCGCGCCGGCCGTGCCGACGCTGGCGCAGACGACAAGTGCCGCAAGAAAACCGAACGCTTTACGCATGTCTCTGTCCCAATTCCTGAAGAAGGGCTTATTTGAAAATCAAGGTGGCGGCGTCAACCGGGCGATGCAGCACGCCGACTTCGTCGCAGACATCGGCCCAGAATTTGAAATCCGCCGGGGTCACCTCAAGCTGCGCATCGGGCAGGCTGGTCGTGGCATAGCCGATGTATTTCGCCTCGATCTTATGGGCTTCCTCGGGATGCTCTTTCTCGAAGGCGATACCCTCGGCGAGCGACTGATTGAAGGCGGTAATGGCGGCGCGATGTGCATTCGCCCATTCGCGCGTCGACGCATAAATCGCGCCGAGCACGTCGGGATTGGTCGAGGACATGATGTCGAGCGATTTGCTCGCCGATCCGGCGGCAAGGATGCGCGACAGCAGCGGCTCGAACTGGAAGGCCGCGTCGAGCTGGCCCGATTTCAACATATCGCCCATCTGCTGGAACGGCGCCTCGACGATCGTCACCTGGTCGAGCTTCACCTTGCCGTCGATCAGCCATTTGCGCAGGACGAGATCCATCGCGCTGTTGATGCCGGGCACGGCGATCTTCTTGCCGATAAGATCCTTCGCCGTCGTGATGGTAAAGCTGGGATGGGTGACGAGGCTGGTATGCGGATGCGCCGCGGTGAGGCGGCCGACGCCGGCGACCGACACCAGATCCATGCCGCCGTCATTGGCGAGCAAAAGATTGGGCGGCGTCGCTTGCGAGATTTGCAGGCTGTTGCTGACAAGCGCCGGCGGCGCCAGCGAGCTCGAGGTCACCGCCTTCATCTCCACATCGAGACCGTGCTTCGCGAAGATGCCGTTCTCTTTGGCGATATAAGCCGGCAGATAATCCGAGGTGAGGCCGTAGCCGAGCGCGAGCTTGGTCGGCTCTTGCGCCAATCCGATCGACGACAGTGCCGGCACGGCCAGCATCATCGCCGCGCCGGTTAGCGCGTATAGTCCTCGGGCGAATAATCCTTGTCTCAGCATTGTCTCTCCCCGTTCGTTCGTTTGTTGTTTGTTATGCGTGCCGGTCAGAGCCGGCCGATGGTCAGCGCGCTTCTGCCATAGTTGAGACCCGATTCATCGAGATAAAGCCCGCGATGCGTGCAGACCGCGATGAGATCGCGCAATTGCCGCTGCAGCGGATTGTCGTTGAAGATCGCATGCCCGCCCGACGCGGCGAACAAAGCTTGGACGGCGTCCAGGCATTGGCGCGCGATGAAGGCGGCTTCGAACCGCGCTTTGAGCTTCTCATGCGCGTCGAGCTGGCCGCCGGCTTCCATGCGATCGACCCAATGGCGCAGCGCCCAATTCATATGCGCGGCTGCGCCCTCGATCTCTCCGGTCGCTTTGGCAATTCCGATCTGCGTGCTGCCGAATTCGGCGACGGCGAGCCCACGGCTGTTGCGCGCGCGCGTATGCGCGAGATAGGTCGCGAGGAACGCTTCGGCGATGCCGACGGCCAGCGCGGTAAAGCCGAGCGCCGCGACTGAGGCGCGCGGCGTGCGGAATACCGAGGCGCGGTTGATCGCCGTGCCCGGACCGGTGCCGTCATCGCTGTGGATGTGATCCTGGAAGCGATGCGGCGGGATCAGTACATCCTCGACGACGAAGCTTTTGCTGCCGGTACCGGCGAGACCGGCGACATGCCAATCGTCGATCACCGTCACCGATGCCTTCGGCACCAGGAAATCCCACCAGGCGGGCGGCTTGCCTTGTTCCTCGAGGAACGCGCCGCAGATCAGCCAGTCCGCATAATCGATGCCGCTGGCGAAACCGAATTTGCCGGAGAGCAGCGCGCCGCCTGGCGCACGCTTGGCGCGGCCCGAGGGCGCGACGCTGGCAGCGGTTCGGATGCGTGGGTTCTTGCCCCAGATTTCTTCCTGCGCCTCCAGCGCGAAGGCGCCGACGAGCTGGGTATGGTCGTTGAGGACATTCGCCACCCAGGCCTGTGAGCCGCAGCCCCGCGCCAAGATGCGATTGATCTCACTGAGCACGTCCCAGGCATATTCGTAGCCGCCATAGCGCGCCGGGCGGCAGATCTGCAGCAGCCCAGCCTGCTCCAGATCGTCGATGGTCTCCAGCGGGCAGTGGCGCAGTTCTTCGCAGCGCGGGGCGCGACTGGCGAGGACGGGGATCAAAGCTTCGGCGCGGCGGTAAAGCTCGGCCGGGCTCGGACGATTAGTGTTCATTTTCGGGGATTTTGCCGACTGGTCTGGCGGTTTGACGGCTGTTTCATGCCTCCCCTGACCTCCCAGACCGATTTTGGCCGGCTTTGGGCTCGCCGATCATTGGTTTTGGCGCTAGAATAGTCGACTAAGCGCCCGCGGCGGCCTCTTTGGGGTCATAGCTCAGATGGGAGAGCGCTACAATGGCATTGTAGAGGTCCGGGGTTCGATTCCCCGTGGCTCCACCAATCATCGTAAGGGCCCGGCAGCCGCGTGTCGGGCCCTTTTCTTTTTCGCGCGTCATACGCGTCATTTGCCTGAATTTTGAGCATATCGACGATGCCGCTTTCGGTAGACCTACGGTTTCCTGCCGCTTTACCGGGCAGAATTAGTTGGCGCGGGCTTTGCTACCCGAGTGGCGATGAAGGACGAACCGGTCTCACTGCCGGCAATCCTCGCCACGGCCTTTGACGAGACAGGCCTGCCGGGCGACTGCCTGCCGCACTACGAGCTGATCAAGCGCTGGCTTGATGAGACGCCGCGCGACGCCGTCGAATTGAAGCGGCGCGAGGCCGAGCTGCTGTTCCGCCGCATCGGCATCACCTTCGCCGTCTATACCGAAGGCGGCAGTCCCGAACGGCTGATCCCCTTCGACATCATCCCCCGCGTGCTCGCGCCGGACGAATGGAACCGCTTGCAGCGCGGCCTGACGCAGCGGGTAAAGGCGCTCAACGCCTTCATCCAGGATGTCTATCACGATCGCGAGATTCTCCACGCCGGCAAGATCCCGCCGATGCTGATCCTGCACAATGACGGCTTCCGGCCTGAGATGCAGGGCTTTGTTCCGCCGCATGGCGTGTACGCGCATGTGTCGGGCATCGACATGGTGCGGGTCGGGCCGTCGGATTTCTATGTGCTCGAGGATAATTGCCGCACGCCCTCCGGCGTCTCCTACATGCTGGAGAATCGCGAGGCGATGATGCGGCTCTTTCCCGATCTCTATGCGCGCCATCGCATCGCGCCGGTCTCGCATTATCCGGAAGAGCTGCACGACACGCTGCGCTCGGTCGCGCCCGAGAATTGCGAAGGCGAGCCGACGATCGTGCTACTGACCCCCGGCGCCAATAACAGCGCCTATTACGAGCATTCCTTCCTCGCCGACGAGATGGGTATCGAGCTGGTCGAAGGCGTCGATCTCGTAGTCGAGGACAACATCGTCTACATGCGCACGACCGAAGGGTTGCGCCGCGTCGATGTGATCTATCGCCGGCTCGATGACGATTATCTCGATCCGCTGACCTTCCAGCCGGATTCGCTGCTCGGCACGCCGGGTCTCTTTACAGCCTATCGCGCCGGCAATGTGACCCTCGCCAATGCCATCGGCGCCGGGATCGCCGACGACAAATCGATCTATCCCTTCGTGCCCGAGATGATTCGCTTTTATCTCGGCGAAGAGCCGATCCTTGCCAATGTGCCGACTTGGCGCTGCGCCGAGGAAGGCGATCTGCTCTATGTGCTCGATCATCTCGATGAGCTCGTCGTCAAAGAGACGCATGGCTCGGGCGGCTATGGCATGCTGGTCGGGCCGCATGCCTCGCGCGCCGAGATCGAGCGCTTTGCCGAGCGGCTCAAGGCGCGGCCGCACGATTACATCGCGCAGCCGACGCTGGCGCTCTCGACCTGTCCGACCTTCGTCGATAGCGGCATTGCCCCGCGCCATGTCGATCTCCGGCCTTTCGTGCTGGCGGGCAAAGAAATCCGCATCGTGCCGGGCGGGCTGACGCGCGTCGCGCTGCGCGATGGCTCGCTGGTCGTCAATTCGAGTCAGGGTGGCGGCACGAAAGATACGTGGGTGCTCGAAAGTCTTGGCCATGCTCAGCCGTACCGCCGATAGCCTCTACTGGCTCGCGCGCTATGTCGAGCGCACCGAGAACGTCGCCCGCATCGTGCTGGTGGGTCACCGCATGGCGTCGATGGCGCGCTCGCTCGGCGGCGGCGGCGACGAATGGCTTTCGACGCTTATCGCCACCGGCTGCGAGCCAGGCTTTTTCGCCAAATATTCCTCGCCCGATGCCGGCGCCGTGATCGATTACCTGGTGCGCGATCCGGATAATTCATCGAGCGTGTTCGCCTGTCTCGAGACGGCGCGGCGCAATGCGCGCGCGGTGCGCACCGCACTCACCGCCGATATGTGGGACGCGCTCAACGAGACCTGGCTCAAGGCGCGCGATTTCGCGGCGCAGGAGATGACGCTCGACACCGCGCCGGCTTTCCTCGAATGGGTGCGCGAGCGCTCGCAACTTTTCAACGGCGCCTATGACAGCACGATGCTGCGCAACGATGCGTTCTATTTCACGCGGCTCGGTACGTTCCTCGAGCGTGCCGACAACACCGCGCGCATTCTCGATGTGAAATACTATGTGTTGCTGCCGCAGGACGAAGGCGTCGGCGGCGCGCTCGATTACTATCAGTGGCAATCGATCCTGCGCTCGGTTTCGGCGTTGCGCGCCTATCACTGGGTCTATCACGACCGGTTGCAGCCCTGGCTGATCGCCGAACTGCTGCTGCTTCGGCGCGAGATGCCGCGATCCCTGATTTCCTGCTACGACCAGATCACGCGTTATCTCGACCTGATTGCCGAAGCTTATGGCGGCGACCGCGGCGAGTGTCATCGCCTCGCCGGCGAGGCGCATGCCCGGCTACGCTACGGCAAGATCCAGAAAATCTTCCAGGACGGGTTGCACGAATTCCTGACTGATTTCATCGATCGCTCGATCCTCTTGGGCAGCGAAATCTCCAACCTCTATTTGAGGTGAGATGCGTCTCGCGATCCGCCACACCACCGCCTATCGCTATTCGAAGCCGATCGTTTATGCGGTACAGACGCTGCGCCTGACGCCGCGACCTTACGAGGGTTTCAACGTCATCTCTTGGCGCGTGCGCGGCGAGGGCAAGCACGAGCTGCCGAGTCTCATCGATGGTTATGGCAACATCGTTCACTGTCACACCGTCAACCGCGCGCATGACCACGCCGTGATCACCGTCGAGGGCGATGTCGAGACCTCGGCGAGCGACGGCATCGTGCGCGGCGCGGTCGAGACCTTGCCGCCGCTGTTCTATCTGCGGCCGACGCGGCTCACGGCGATCGACGAGACGATCCGCGCGCTCGCGCTGTCGGTTTCGGGCAAGGGCTATGATCGGCTCATCGCCTGGATGGAGGCCGTACGTGCCCAAGTCGATTACCGCACCGGCGAAACCGATGCGGCGACGACCGCGGCCGAGGCGCTGCGGGCCGGCGCCGGCGTCTGTCAGGATCACGCGCATCTTTTCATTGCCGGTGCGCGGGCGATGGGAATTCCGGCGCGCTATGTCGGCGGCTATCTTTGGACGGGCGGCGATGGCGCCGGCGAAGCGAGCCATGCCTGGGCCGAAGCCTATCTCGCCGATTTCGGCTGGATCGGTTTCGATCCGTCGAATCGCTGCTTGCCGGGCGAGGCTTATGTGCGGGCGAGCATCGGGCTCGATTATTGGTCGGCGGCGCCGGTCAGGGGCGTGCGGCGCGGGCCGGGCGAGGAATTGCTCGCGGTGGAAGTGAAGGTTCGGGACGCGAACCAACAACAATAAGCATTGGCGATAAGATTTTAGGGGATGAATCGATGACGTATTGCGTCGGGCTTTGCCTCAAGGACGGGCTCGTGATGTTGTCCGATACGCGCACCAATGCCGGTGTCGACAACGTCTCGACCTTCTCGAAGATGCATATCTTCGAGATTCGGGGCGAGCGTTTCATCGCGGCGATGTCGGCCGGCAATCTCGGCGTCTCGCAAGCCGTGGTGAACATGCTGCATGAGGGCATCGAGACAGACGGCCGCATCGAGACGATCTACACCGTGCCGAGCATGTTCGCCGCGGCGCGCTTGACCGGCGAGGCGGTGCGGCGCGTCTATCAGAGCGACGGGCCGACGCTCGAAGCGCAGCAGATCAAATTCGATGTCTCGATTTTGCTCGGCGGCCAGCTCAAAGGCCGCGCCACGCGGCTCTTCCAGATTTACGCCGCCGGCAATTTCATCGAGGCGACGCCCGACACGCCGTTCCTGCAGATCGGCGAGACCAAATACGGCAAGCCGATCCTTGACCGCGTGCTGCAATACGACACCGATCCGCGCGACGGGGTGAAGCTCGTCATGGTGTCGATGGATTCGACACTGCGCTCCAATCTCTCGGTCGGCATGCCGCTCGACCTGATGGTCTATCGCCGCGACATGCTCAAAGCCGAGATCCGCCGCCGGATCACCGAGAACGACCCCTATTTCCGCATGATCCACGAGGGCTGGTCCGAGGCGCTGCGCGACGCCTACCGCGCCATGCCGCGCCCGGAGTGGATGGAATAGATAACAATATCAATATGTTATATATCCTTGATCAAGGCGCTACCAAACCCCATTTAGTATTGCGGGCGATGCCGTCAGGGTCGCCCGCGAGGTTCAGGAGCCGCCATTCGGGGCTCGGAATCGTCAACTCGCTCGTTCGAGGAGGTTCGATGTCGCGTCTTTCGCTTTTCAGCTCGCCGTTGCTCTTGGGCTTCGACCAGTTCGAGCGTGCGCTCGATCGCGTCAGCAAAGCGACGGCCGATGGCTACCCTCCTTACAATGTCGAGCAAGTCGCCGAGAACGCGCTCCGGCTGACGCTGGCTGTTGCCGGCTTCAAGCCCGAGGAATTGTCGGTTCAGATCGAGGACAACCAACTCGTCATTCGCGGCAAGCAAAGTGACGAGGCGGATCGCGTCTACCTTCATCGTGGCATTGCCGCGCGTCAGTTCCAACGGAGCTTTGTGCTGGCTGACGGCATTGAAGTGATAGGAGCGGCCCTCGACAACGGGCTCTTGAACGTCGATCTACGCCGACGCGTCGCCGAGGGATCGGTGCGCGCGATTGAGATCAAAACGCCGGCCGGAAACGGCATCAAGAAGCCGATTGGTGGCGAAAGGAGTGGAACATGAATATCGCTGAAAAATTGCACGAATTGTCGGATCAGGATTTCGCCCTCATCGGCATGCAGCAGCTCGCTTACATCAAGCCGATGGTCGTCAACGGCGTGTCGAGCTTCTCGATCCATGCCGCCGACGGCACGCAGATCGGTGTGGCGCCGACGCGCGACATCGCCTTCGCTGCGGTGAAGCAGCACGAGCTCGAACCCGTCAGCTTGCAGTAATATCCGTAAGGCTCAGGTCGCGCACGCAAGCGCGACCTGAAAGCTACGCGGCGTGGCTCGAAGCGCGATCGGTCAATAACGCGTAGATCGCATCGGTGCTCTCGGTGCCGCGCAACTTGGCGCACATCGCGCGATTGCGCAGCAAGCGCGAGATTCGCGCCAGCGCTTTCAAATGATCGGCGCCGGCATCGGCCGGTGTCAGCAGCAGGAAAATCAGATCGACCGGCTGGCTGTCGATGGCGTCGAACTCGATCGGCTTATCGAGTCGCGCGAACATCGTCAGCATTCGCTTGAAACCGGGAATGCGGCCATGCGGCACCGCGGTACCGTTGCCGATACCGGTGCTGCCGAGCTGCTCGCGCTCCCACAGCGATTCGAAAATCTTGTGTTCATCCTCGCCGATCAGCGTTGCCGCGCGCCGCGCCAGTTCTTGCAGCGCTTGCCGCTTGCTGGTGACGCGGAGATTCGGAATAACGCCGGAAGGATCGAGGAGATCGGTGACTTCCATCACGGATTCTATGCCATCAATGCGCGCGGCACCGTACGAACGCTGTGCCGGCAAGTCAAGCAACCGAAATACGTAAGTAGGTTAGTTAATACGTAGGTAGATTAAAGTTGCAGCGCCCGCTCGCGTCGCCGCTGCACCGATGACGGGATGTTCATCGCTTCGCGGTATTTCGCCACAGTGCGGCGTGCGATATCCACACCCTCCTTCATCAGAATATCGACGATTTTGTCGTCCGATAGCACGTCGTTCGCTTCCGCATCGATCAACGACTTGATGCGGAAACGCACCGCTTCGGCCGAGAGCGAGTCGCCGCCGCCCGAAGCTGCGATCGCCGAGGTGAAGAAATATTTCAATTCGAAGATGCCGCGCGGCGTCACCATATATTTGTTGGTGGTGACGCGGCTGACGGTGCTTTCATGCATGCTGATCGCTTGCGCGATATCGCGCAGCACGAGCGGCTTCAGATATTGCACGCCGTGACGCAGGAACGCGTCCTGCTGACGGATGATCTCGCGTGACACTTTGAGGATCGTCGTCGCGCGCTGATGCAGCGCCTTCACCAGCCAATTCGCCGTTTGGTATTTCTCGGCGAGATAATCCTTCGCCGCCTTGTTACGTGTTGAAGCGCTGACCTCGGCATAATAGCGCGTGTTGATGAGAACGCGCGGCAAGCTGTCGCTGTTGAGCTCGACGATCCAATTCGCGCCCTGCGCTCGCACGAACACATCGGGCACGACAGGCTGCGCGATGGCGCCGTCGAATTGCAGGCCAGGCTTGGGATCGAGCGCGCGAATCTCCGCCGCCATTTCGGCGAGATCGGCGGCATCGACACGACAAAGCCGCAGCAGCGCCGGAATGTCGCGGCAAGCGAGAAGCGAGAGATTCTCCACGAGCGCCTGCATCGCCGGGTCGTAGCGATTGCGCTCCTTGAGCTGGAGCGCAAGGCATTCGGCAAGATCGCGCGCGAAGATACCCGTTGGCTCGAAACGTTGGAGTTGATGCAGCACCGCTTCGACGCGCGCAACCTCGCAGCCCATGGTCTCGGCGACGCTCTCGAGCGAAACGGTGACGTATCCGGACTCATCGAGCTGATCGATGAGATACGCGCCGATCACACGATCGATCGGATCTTTGATTTCTTCGGCGAGCTGCGTGAGGAGATGCTCGCGCAAGCTGATGGTGCCGGCGAGCGTCTGCTCGATGCCGGGAAGATCGTCGCCACCGCTGCTGCCCGTGCTGCGCGTCTGCCAGGAGTCGGGGTCGCCGGCGTAATCGGCCGTGCCGTCGCCGTCGCTGCCCGCGATTTCGTTCCAGGTCTCGACCGTCTCCTCATGACTGGCGCCCTCGGGCGCGGCGGCTTCGGCCGCCGGAGCCTCGGCGGCTGCCGGCTCGGGCGCATCGGGCGAGGTCTCATCGCGTTCGAGCAGCGGGTTCTGTTCGACTTCGCCCTCGACATAGGCGGTGAGCTCAATATTCGACAGTTGCAGCAGCTTGATCGCCTGCTGCAACTGCGGGGTCATGACAAGGGCCTGGCCTTGCCGGATATCGAGCCGTTGAACGAGTGCCATATGCGGGTGCGAAGCTGCTTTTAGAGGAAGGGCACGGACGCTGCAAACTTCGTACCAACTCCCTTATTTTCCGTTAAGCATGTCAACGGAAAAAATTCGGCTGCTTAAAAAATGTTCGGGAAAAGCCTTGGGATAAAAGGGCTTAGGCTAACTTTTAGAGGCTGAAACGCTCGCCCAGATAGACCCGCCGGACGTTGGGATCGTTGACGATATCGTCGGGCTTGCCGTCCATGAGGACCTGGCCCTCGTGCAGGATATAGGCCCGGTCGACGATACCGAGCGTCTCGCGGACATTGTGGTCGGTGATCAGCACGCCGATGCCGCGGTCTTTGAGATGCGCAACGAGGTCGCGGATGTCGCTGACCGCGATCGGATCGATGCCGGCCAGCGGTTCATCCAAAAGGATGAAATGCGGCTGGGTCGCGAGCGCCCGAGCGATCTCGACGCGGCGCCGCTCGCCGCCCGACAGGGCCATGGCCGGGGCGCGGCGCAAATGGCTGATCGAGAATTCGGCCAGAAGCTCGTCGATCGCCGCCTCGCGCAACTCCGGCTCCGGTTCCGAGACTTCGAGGACGGCGCGGATGTTCTGTTCCACGGTGAGGCCGCGGAAGATCGATGCCTCTTGCGGCAGATAGCCGATGCCGAGCCGCGCGCGGCGATACATCGGCAGATCGGTGATGTCTTCACCGTCGAGCGTGATGCGGCCGACATCGGCGCGGATAAGGCCGGTGATGATGTAGAAGCAGGTCGTCTTGCCGGCGCCGTTCGGGCCGAGCAGACCGACCGCTTCGCCGCGCTGAACCGAGACATTCACCTCGCGCAGCACCGGGCGCTTCTTGAAGCTCTTGCCGAGATTGAACGCCGCGAGACCGGAATTGCTCGCGACCAGCCGCGGTCCGGTATGCGGCGCAGCCTGAGCGGCGGGGGGGCGGGTCGGCGTGGACATTTCCGAACGAAGCCCTATGGCCGCGCGCCAGATTTGGGTGGTGTGGAAGGCTGGGCCTGTGACGGCGCCTGACCCGGTTTGCCCGGCTGGCCCGGCATGGTGACGCCCGGATCGCCCTGACGCGGGATAAGCAGACCTTCGACCCGCGGCCGCGGGCCGGTCGTTTGCGCCGAAGGCGGCGCCGCCAAGAGGCGTGCGACATTCGTGTTCGTGTCGACGACGGCGTATTGCCCGCGCAACTGGTTCTCTCCCCGGGTCAGCGACACATGCCCGCTCATCGTGGCGATACCGGTATCGAGATTATACACGCCGCTGTCGCCGCGCGCGATCTGATCCTCGGAGACGAGGATGACATTGCCCAGCGCGTTGACCTTGCTGATCTTCGAGGGCTGATTGGCAGGCTTGGTCACTTCGGCGGTCAGTACATCGCCGCGAATTGATTTGTGCTCGGGCCCTTGCTGCGTCGCGGTCGCATCGCCGCGCGCCACGCCGATCTGCTTCTGGTCGTACCATTCGAAACTGTCGCGCGCGGTGATGATGTCCTGCTGCGTCACGATCTTCAGATTTTTGCCGGTGACCACCAGCATTGCCTGATCGACGTTATAATCCGCGCGGTCGCCGTAAGCGGTTTGCGTCGGCGTCGCGAAGACGACATGGCCCTCGGCGACAATGCGATAGATCTGGGTGGAACCGTTATCGAAAGGGCTCTGCTGGCTCGATGGTGAATTGGCGCGCAGTTCCGGCGACGCCGACGCCGCTTGCTGCGGCTGCTGGGCGTCGCGGTAATACGCGTAAAGCGTGTCGGCGGTGACGGAATTGTCGCCGCGCGTCGCCTTCGCGTTGCCGCGCGCGATGTAGACCTTGTTGTTCTGCTGCCACTCGATGCCGTTCTCGGCCTCGATGTTGACGGGCTTATTGCTGTTGTCGTCGCCGGCCAGGCCGAGGGCGTTCGATTGTTGCGCTTGCGCGCGCATTTCTGGCGCGGCGGTCACCAGAGCAAAAACGGCGAGGAGCGCGGCGCCGCCGCGTTTCATTCGGCGTCCTTGGGCCGCGGCAGCAGCGTGAGATTGGTTTTGCCGGTGAATTGAATCACCGCGCCGCGGTCGAGCATGGTAAAGCCCTCGGCGGTGACATGACCGAACGGACCGTGACCGGTCACGGGCTGATCGCTTTTCGCCGTGCCGTTGGCGACGTCGATGCTCGCGCTGTCGGTGTGGAACTCGTTGCCGCGATCCTGATAGAGCTCGACATCGCCGTAGAGGTCGAGCAATTGCGGCTGCGGCTGGTAGGTGCCGGTGTAAGACGTCACCTCGATCCAATTGCCGCTATTCGTGGTCATGTCGGCTTTCGGCAAGGTCAGCGAAACGATGTCGTCGGACCCCGAAGCTTGCGTCGCGGTCGAGGCGGTCAGCACATAGGGACGGTTTTGACGATCGATGCCGGTATAGCGCGGATCCACCATGCGCAGGTTGCGCGCGTCGCTGATATCGATGCGCGGCACGGTGAAATGCAGCCGGTCCATTGCCGATTTGAGCTGCGGCCAAGTCGCGACCAGCAGCAACAGGCTCACGGCCAGGCTCGGCAGAATCCATTTGCTGCGCTGGACGAAGCGGCTGTGGCTGCGCGTGTCGCCGAAGTGCAGACGGCGGCGCAGCGCGCGCAACGAGGCGGTCGGCGAATTCGGCTTGGCGCGCGCTCATGCGATGCCTGCGCGCAAGCAGTCGTGGATGCGGACGATGCCCAACGGCCGGCTCTCGTCATCGACGGCGAAGAGGCTGGTGATCGCTTGCTGGTTCATGCGGCCCAGCGCCTCGGCGGCGAGGGCTTGCGGCCGGATGGTCTTCGGCTGCTTCGTCATCACCTGATCAACGGTCGAGCACAGCAAATCATCTGCCATATGACGGCGCAAATCGCCATCGGTGACGATCCCGACCAGCCGCCTCGACGCATCGGTCACCCCGACGCAGCCAAACGTCTTTTCGGACATGGTGAGGATGGCGTCGGCCATCTTCGTGCCCAGCGCCACCAGCGGCATGGCATCGCCGACATGCATAAGGTCGCGGACGGTCAGTAATTGCCGGCCGAGCTGGCCGCCGGGATGAAGGCTGTGAAAATCGGCGCTCGAGAAGCCTTTGCGCTCCATCATCGCCGCGGCGAGCGCATCGCCCAAAGCGAGCGTCATCGTCGTCGAGCTCATCGGCGCGAGGCCCATCGGGCAGCCTTCCTCGATGTCCGGCAGGACCAGCGTGACATCGGCGGCACCGCCCAGGGCGCTGCCGTCGCGGCGAGTCACCGCGACCAGCGGAATGCGAAAGCGGCGCGTATAGGCAACGATATCGGCAAGCTCGGCGGTCTCGCCGGAATTGGATAGAGCGAGCACGGCATCGCCTGAGGCGATCATGCCCAGATCGCCATGGCTCGCTTCGGCGGGATGGACGAATTGCGCCGGTGTTCCGGTCGAGGCGAAAGTCGCAGCGATCTTGCGCGCGATATGGCCGCTCTTGCCCATGCCGGTAACGGTGACCCGGCCCTTGGCGGCCGCCAACAGATTGACGGCTTCCGAAAAGCGGCCGTTCAACTCGGCGGCAAGCGCGGTCAGGCCGGCGATCTCGGTCTTGAGAACGCGGCGGGCAACGGCCAGCGTGTTATCGACTGCGTCTTTAGGCATCCCTGAGGGACCAGGCCTTTTGCTGCTGCGGATAAAGGGGTGGCCGCGGCCATCCCTGGCGATACGGCACCCTGCCCAATCTTCTTAGGGCTAACTATGCCGCCACCTCCCTGGCGCGGTCAACGCGTGGAGGATTGGGGGAATTTATGCCGCAGTGCAGCAAAAATCTCAATGTTCGAAAATATCGGCGTTTTCGAAGCCGGTCAGGTCCAGGAAGGCCCGGGTCGGCAGGAAAGCGAAGCAGGCGAGGGCGAGCTGCTGCCGGTTTTCGCGTACCAGCATGGTGTCCAGCTTGGCCTTGAGCGCGTGGAGATGGAGGACGTCCGAGGCGGCGTAGCGTTTTTGCTCCTCGGTCAGGACCGGCGCGCCCCAATCGGAGCTTTGCTGCTGCTTCGAGATTTCGACGCCCAAGAGATCACGGCAGAGATCCTTTAGCCCGTGCTTGTCGGTGAAGGTGCGTACGAGCTTCGAGGCGATCTTGGTGCAATAGACCGGCGCCGCGACAACGCCCAGGTAATGCGCCATCACCGCGATATCGAAACGCCCGAAATGAAAGAGCTTCAGCACTTTCGGGTCGGTCAGGAGGGCGCGCAGATTGGGCGCGTTGTACTGGCCGGGCATGAACTGGACGAGATGGCTGTCGCCGTCGCCCGCCGAAAGCTGCGCGAGGC
The DNA here is from genome assembly GCA_963740675.1 of uncultured Alphaproteobacteria bacterium. Classification (GTDB taxonomy): domain Bacteria; phylum Pseudomonadota; class Alphaproteobacteria; order ATCC43930; family CGMCC-115725; genus CAIKMD01. The sequence continues at coordinate 562,411 of CAVUFS010000007.1, read as the reverse complement.
AGAGCCGGTCGCGCAGCGGATTGAGACCCATGGTCTCGGTGTCGATGGCGACGCTCGCGCCGAAATTAATGCCGGCCGGAAGATCGCCTTGATGAAAATGGATCGTCACGTTCTGCCGTCACTATCGGTGGTGCGCGCCGAGATGGCTTGGTGCCCTGGAGAAGACTCGAACTTCCACGACCTTTCGATCACTAGAACCTGAATCTAGCGCGTCTACCAATTCCGCCACCAGGGCCCCGGCGGTGATTAGGCGGCAGGCCGCGTTCTGTCAATTGCAGGACCCGTTTGCAGGACTGATTCGGGCGCTCGCAAGCGTCGCTTTGCTATTGTATAGAGCCTTGCCATGACGTCTCGTCGTATCGCCGTTTTTGGAGCCTCAGGCTTTATCGGGCGCTATGTCGTGCGCGATCTCGCGCGCGACGGCGCGGTTATCGCGGCCTGCGCTCGCCATGCCAGCAGCGCCGGTTTCCTGCGGCCCATGGGCGATGTCGGTCAGATCGCGCCGTTCAGCGCCGATCTCCGCGACGAGCGCGCGGTTGCCGCGGTCGTCGCCGGCGCAGATGCCGTGGTCAATCTCGTCGGCATCCTTTACGAGCGCGGCAAGCAGCGTTTCGATGTCGCGCATCATCGCGGCCCGGGGCAGCTTGCAACGCTTGCCAAGAACGCCGGCGTCAAACGCTTCGTGCATATCTCGGCGCTCAGCGCCGACGCGAATTCGAGTTCGGCCTATGCCCGCAGCAAGGCTGCGGGCGAGGCTGCGGTGCGTGCAGCGTTCCCCGGCGCGACCATTTTCCGCCCCTCGCTGGTCTTCGGGCCGGAAGACGATTTCTTCAACCGCTTCGGCGCGATGGCACGAGTCTCGCCGATCCTGCCGCTGGTCGGCGGCGGCGCGACGAAGTTCCAGCCGGTTTATGTCGGCGATGTCGCTGCAGCGGTGTCGGCGGCGCTGTCGCGCGACGACAGCGAGGGCAAGACCTACGCGCTTGCCGGGCCCGCGATCTTCACGATGCGCCAACTCTTCGAGATGATTCTCCAGGTGACGGGCCGCAAGCGGCTGCTGATGTCGGTTCCCTTCGGTCTGGCGTCGCTCGAAGCGTTCTTCCTCGAATGGCTGCCGAAGCCGATCCTCACCCGCGATCAGGTGCGAATGCTGCGGCATGATTCGATCGCGGTCCCGGGCATGCCTGGCCTCGCCGAACTCGGCATCACGCCAACCGCGCTCGAACTCATCCTGCCGACCTATCTCGATCGCTTCCGCCGGGCGGGCCATCTCAATCCCAGCCTTGTCTAGCGCTGGCCGGGTCTAACGCTCCACGGCTCAAAAAGACGAGTTCGGCTCTTTCAGAAAAGCTTCCTCTTCGGCGGTTGAAACCCGGCCGAGCGCGGCGTTGCGATGCGGAAAGCGCCCGAAGCGCGCGATGATGACGTGATGGCGCTGGGCATAATCGAGCGCGCTGGCAAAGGCCGGGTCGCGCGCCAGGTTGGTAGCGAGCTTCACGCTGAGTTCCTGATCGGCAAGCTCCTCGCTGTGCTCGAAGGGCAGGTAGATGAATTGCCGCCAAGTCGCCGGCAGCGATCGGTCGAAGCCGCGCGACAGCGCCACCCTCGCGGCCTCCCGCGCCGGCGCATCCGTGGCGAAGGCTTGGGCCCGGCCGCGGAAAAGATTTCGCGGTAGTTGATCCAGCATCAGGATGAGCGCGAGGCAAGGTTCAGCCTCGAGCGCCCAATCGGCACAGTCGCCGGCGGCGGCGCGCTCGCGCAGTGCGCCGAACTGATCGCGACATTGCTGATCGAAAGCCGGATCGGCCTTGAACCAGATATCACGTTGCTGAAAACGGGTCGGCGAGCGCGGCGGGCCGAACCAGAAATCGATCAGGGCAGTGGCTTCCTTGCGCTCGACGGCCGTCATCATCCCAATCCCATAACCTATCGATTTGCCGAAGACGAGCGGCAAACTGTCCAATCGGCTTTACCCTCTTCCGGCGCTATGAGACAGTCGTCCCATGCGTCTCCTTTATCACCTCTGGCTGTCGCCGCTGTCGCGCAAAATCCGCTTGGTGCTGCAAGAGAAGAATCTCGAATTCTCGATGCAGGTCGAGAAAGTGTGGGAACGGCGGGCCGAATTCGTCGCGCTCAACCCGGCCTGCGATGTGCCCGTCCTGATCGAGCCCGATGGTACGGTGCTCGCCGAGGCGAGTGCGATCGCCGAATATCTCGACGAAGTCTATCGCGAGAAGTTGCTCTTGGGGCTCAACCCGACCGACCGCGCCGAGGTCCGTCGCCTCGTCGCCTGGTTCGATATCAAGATGAACCGCGAGGTCACCGAGCCGCTGGTGACGGAAAAATTCACCAAGCGATTCCTCGGCGTCGGTGCGCCCAACTCGTCGGTGATCCGCGCCGCCAAAGCCAATCTCAAATACCATCTCGACTACGTCGCCTATCTGACGGAGCGTTATCGCGGCTGGTTGGCGGGGGATTATTTCTCGCTCGCCGACGTGACCGCCGCGGCGCATCTCTCGGTCCTCGACTACCTCGGCGATGTTGCCTGGGACGAGTTCGAGCCGGCAAAGGAATGGTATGCGCGGGTGAAATCGCGGCCGAGCTTCCGGCCAATCCTCGCCGACACCGTGCCCGGCGTGCCGCCGCCCAAGCACTACGCCGATCTCGATTTCTAAGTGCCGCGGCCTTGGCGTCGCGGTGCTTAGGGCTTGGCTTTCGGTGCCGTCGGGCCGGTGATCAGGCTTTGCCCGCTTGCGGGTTGATCGGTGAGGTGCGCGAGATTGTCCTGCGCCGACGCGGCCGACGGCGTGCCGGCGCCCAGTTTCATCACTTGCTGCCAATCGGCCTTGGCGCCGGCGTTATCGTCCTTCTGCCGGCGTAGATTGCCACGCTCGAGAAGGCCGGCGACGGAATTCGGATCAAGGCGCAGCGCGCGCTCGATGTCGTCGGAGGCAAGATCGAGCGAGCCGAGTTGGCGGTAAGCGGAGGCGCGATAAACCAGCGCGTCGACCCGATTGGGCGATTGGTCGAGCACGGCGTTGAGATCGTCGATCGCGTCGAAGAATTTGGCGCCGAGGGCGAAGGCTTCCGCGCGGTCAATCAGCAACTCCGCATCCTTCGGCTTGAAGCCGAGCGCGCCGTCGAAAGCGATCTTCGCTTCGTTCGGCTTACCGGCGAGCAGCCATGCCTGGCCGGCCTGCTCCAGCGCGTCGCCGCGCATCTCGGGCCCTGCCTGCATCATGGCGTTGGCCAATGCTTCGAGCCGCGTCGCGGCGTCTGCATATCTCTTGAGGCCGATCAGCGCGACCGCGGCGCAGTGCTGCGCCGGAAAGCCGCCGCCGAGATTGCGCCAGGCATCGGCATCGTCGAAGGCCTTTTGCGGATCGGTATGAGCGAGCTGAAGGCAGCGATCGTAGCGCTGCGCATCGGGCATCGGCGGGGGCGGCAGCACGTTTTGCGCGCCGCGCATCGGCCTGCCGCCGCGTTGGCGACAAGGCTTACGCAGAGCGTCAGCGCCGCCGCGACGAGACCGAAAGCGACGCGGCGCTTATTCGCCAGCTTCGCGCACGGCATGACTGCCTTCGGGCACGCCGAGCGCCGGCGCGGGTTCGGCGCCGCGTGCGAACAAGAGTCGGAATTTCTCGAGGTAGAGATAGATCACCGGTGTGATGAACAGAGTGAGCGACTGGGAGACGACGAGACCGCCGACGACGACAAGACCCAGCGGGCGCCGGAGCTCGGCGCCTTCGCCCCAGCCGATCGCGATCGGCAAGCCACCCATGATCGCCGCCATGGTGGTCATCATGATCGGGCGGAAGCGCAAGAGGCAGGCATCGAAGATCGCCTCTTCGGCATTCGCGCCGTTGCGCTGCCGGTCGAGCGCGAAGTCGATCATCATGATCGCGTTCTTCTTCACGATGCCGATCAGCATGACGACGCCGATGATGGCGATGACGCTCATATCCTGATGGAAGAGCATCAATGTCAGCAAGGCGCCAAGCGCTGCTGCGGGCAAGCCGGACAAGATCGTGATCGGATGGATGAAGCTCTCGTAGAGAATGCCGAGCACGATGTAGATGACGATCACGGCCGCCGAGAGCAGGAGGCCCTGGCCTTGCAGCGCTTGCTGGAAGACTTGGGCGTTGCCTTGGTAGCTGCTGCTTACCGAGACCGGCAGCTCGACATCGCGCTCGAGCTGCGCGATCTCGTTGATGGCCGTGCCAAGGGAGTAGCCCGGCTGGAGGTTGAAGGAGATCGTGACCGAAGGGAGCTGGCCTTGATGGTTGATCGTGACCGGACCGATGCCTTCGCTGATCGACGCCACGGCGGCCAGCGGTACCATCTGGCCCGATGAGGCGCGCACGTAGATCTTTGAGAGATCGGTCGGCGATTGCTGGTCGTTCGGATCGAGCTCGAGGATCACTTCATAGCTGTTCGACGGCTCGTAGATCGTCGATATCTGGCGCGTGCCGAACGCGCTGTAAAAGGTGTTGCGGATCTGGTCGACGGTGATGCCCATCTGAGCCGCTTTGTCGCGATTGATGTCGATCATCGCGAGCCGGTTGTGCAACTGCAGATCGGAGGTCACATCCTGGACGCCGGCGAGCCCGCGCATGCGGCTCTCCATCGTCCCGGCGTATTTGTAGAGCTCGTCCGTGTTGCCGTCTTGCAGCGTGTATTGGAACTGGCTCTTCGATGGACGCCCGCCGAGATTGATGTCCTGCAACGGCTGAAAGAAGGTGTTCATGCCGACGACGCGCGCCACCTTGGGGCGCAGTTCCTGAATTACCTGGGTCGCCGACAAGGCGCGCTCGTTGCGCGGCTTGAGCTGGATGAAGAGCCGCCCGGCGTTCAGCGACGGGTTGCTGCCGCCGGCGCCGACAAAGGCGGTGACGTCGCTCACATTCGGGTCCGCCTTGATCACGCGCGCGACGTCGAGCGTATGCTCGGCCATCGCTTGCATGGAGATGTCCTGCGCCGCTTCGGTTGAGCCGATCAGCACGCCGGTATCGACGATCGGGAAGAAACCCTTCGGCACGATGGCGAAGAGATAGCCCGAGAGCGCGACCGAGCAGATTGTGATGAAAAGTGTGGTGCGGCGCCAGCGCATCACGGTGCTCAGTCCGGCCCTGTAGCCGGCGAGCAGAGCATCGAAGCCGCGCTCGAAGAGGCGATAGGCGAAATTGTGGTGCTCGCCGTGATGCGCCTTGATGAGCCGCGATGCCAACATCGGCGTGAGCGTCAGCGAGACGAAGCCCGAGATCAGGATCGTGAGGCTGATCGTGACGGCGAATTCACGGAAGACGCGGCCGACCACGCCGCCCATGAACAGAACCGGGATGAACACCGCGACCAGCGACAGGGTGATCGACAAGATGGTGAAGGCGATTTCGCGCGAGCCGCGGAACGCGGCGTCGATGACGCGTTCGCCGCCTTCGACGTGGCGCATGATGTTTTCGAGCATGACGATCGCGTCGTCGACGACGAAACCGACCGATAGGGTCAGCGCCATCAGCGAAAGATTGTCGATGCTGTAGCCCAAGAGTTCCATGCCGGCGAAGGTGCCGATGATCGAGACCGGCAGCGCCAGTGCCGGGATCAACGTCGCGGTCACATTGCGCAGGAAGATGAAGATCACGAGGATGACGAGCGCTGCGGTGATCAGCAGTGTCGTCTGCACGTCGTTGACCGAATTGCGGATCGATATCGAGTGATCAAGCAAGACATTGAGCTTGACCGACGCGGGAAGCTGCGATTCGAAGACCGGGATAAGAGCTTTGACCGAATCGACGACCGCGACCGTGTTGGCGTCCGGCTGGCGCTGCACCGCGAGCAGAATCCCGCGATTGCCGTTGTACCAACTCGCCTGGCGGTCGTCTTCGACACTGTCGACGGCTTTGGCGACATCCTTCAATCGCACCGGCGCACCGTTGCGATAGGCGACGATCAGATTCTGGTATTGCGCGGCGTGCGGAAGCTGGCCGTTCGCCTGGATTGTGTAGGCTTGCCGCTCCCCCATCAGCGTGCCGACGGGCGTCGAAGAATTGGCGGCTGCGACGGCGCTCTGCAGATCGTCTAGCGTCATGCCCTTGGCGGCGAGCGCCTCGGGATTGGCTTGGACGCGCACGGCGAATTTCTGCTGGCCCATGACCAGGACCTGGCTGACGCCGGTCAAGGTCGAAAGGCGCTGCGCGATCAGTGTCTCGGCATATTCATCGACCTCGGAGAGCGGCATCGTGGCCGAGTTGAGATTGAGGAAGATGACCGGCGCGTCGGCCGGATTGGCCTTCAGGAAGCTGGGCGGCGTGGTCATTTGAATCGGCAGCTTGCGCGCTGCCGAGGTCAGGGCGGACTGAACGTCGAGCGCGGCGCCGTCGATGTCGCGGGTCAAATCGAACTGCATCGTGATTTGGGTGATGCCCAAACCGCTCGACGACACCATCGAATTGAGGCCGGCGATTGTCGAGAATTGTCGCTCGAGCGGGGTCGCGACCGAGGCGGCCATGGTCTCGGGCGAGGCACCCGGAAAATGCCCCGTCACGACGATGGTCGGAAAATCGACCTTCGGAATCGCGGCGACGGGAAGCAGCCGATAACTGAACAGACCGAAAATGACGAAGGCCAGCATCAGCAGCGTCGTCATCACCGGACGACGGATGCAGAGCTCGGGCAGGCTCATGACGCGTCCCCCTTGGGGGCGTCGCCGACAATCTGGACGTGGGTACCGTTGCTGAGGCGGAGCTGGCCGTCGGTTACGACTTTCTCACCGGCGCTCAGCCCCTTGGCAATCACCGCGAGGCCGCCAACCGTGCGGTCGACCGTCACCGGTCGCGCTTCCGCCGTGTTGTCATCCTTGATGACGAAGACATAGGCGCCGTTCTGTCCCGCTTGGACCGCGGATGGAGCGATCACCAAAGCGTTGGGATCGGTGCGCACCAGAACGGAAACATTCACGAACTGGCCGGGCCACAGCCGCTGATCGGTATTTTCGAAGATGCTGCGGACGTTGATCGTCCCCGAGGTCGAATTGATCGTGTTGTCGAAGAAGGCGATCTTGCCGGTGATCGGCTCGCCTTTGTCGCCGGCGGGCTGGACCTGAACAGTCACCGGTCCTTTCGTCATCGCGGCGCGCAGCTCGGGCAGATTGTTTTGCGGCAAGGCGATCGAGACATAGATCGGCAGCACCTGGTTGATCGTGGCGAGCGGCAGGTCATTCGCTTTGATGCTGTTGCCCTGCTTGATCGCAATCAGCCCGACGCGGCCATCGATGGGCGAGAAAATCGTATAATACGACATCACGACCTTCGCATTCTCGACCTGAGCCTGATCGGCTTTCACGGTGGCCTCAAGCGCCGCAGCGGTTGAGGAGTTGGTGTCGAATTGCTGTTGCGAAACGAAATTTTTGGCGACCAGGGCTTTGTTGCGATTGGCGTTGCGCTGTGCGTTCGCAAGCTGCGCCTGGTCGCGCGCCAACGTCGCTTCAGCTTGGTGCAGTACCGCCTGCCCGGCGCGGGAATCGAGCTGGAACAGCACGTCGCCCGCTTTGACGAACTGGCCATCCTTGACCAAGACCTGGTCGATCACAGCGTCGATGCGCGACTTCACCGAGACAGAGGCGATGGTCTGCACATTGCCAATCGTGTTGAACTCGACCGGGGTCGGTTTGATGGCGGCGGTGGTGATGCGCACAGGAACGCCGGTTTGCGCACGTTGCTGTCCACCCGCTTGTTGCGCATGCGCGGTGGGGGGAATCGCAATCTCATAAAGAACAGCGGTGGCCGCCACGACCCCCAAAAGGCCCCCGGCCCAAATCACTTGTCTCATCTTGACTGCCCGCTGTTCTGTCTGTTGTTCTATGGTCGCTTTCCGCGCCCAATACTCCCCGCCCGAAGGCACTCAATCATACTATATTTTTTTTTGCAAACCAGCGCCTAACGCAACGGGGAGCGGCTGCGACTCGTTGTAATCCAAGGCTTTGTTGCAGATAACAACTTTGTCACGCAATTGTTTGTGAGTGGGGCGGGAACGTTCCTCCAAAGGCGCACCTATTAGGGCTTAGAGCTCTTGTGCGTTGCGAAAGGATTTCCCGCCCGTGAATTGTCGGCATTGGCCAATCGTTATATTGGGTGGCATTGCGCTTCTTATCGCGGCGGGCTTGGTGTTCCACAGCACACAGCATGGCGCGGCTGCGGCACAATCGCGCAGCGCTCCGCCGCCGGCCGCGCCGGTGACCGCAGGGACGGCAATTGCGCGCGACATGCCGATCTATGTCCGCGGCCTTGGCACCGTCCAAGCCTATAACAGCGTCAGTGTGAAAAGCCGCGTCGACGGCACGATCGTCAAAGTCGACTTCACCGAGGGCCAAGAGATCAAGAAAGGCGATATGCTTTTCGAGATCGATCCGCGCCCCTTCCAAGCCGCCTTAGCTCAAGCTCAAGCCAGTCTGGCGCGCGACCAAGCGCAACTCGGCAACGCGCAGCGCAATGCCAACCGCGACAAGCCATTGGTCGGCAAAGAGTTTATCTCGCGCCAGCAATTTGACACCGACAACACGAGTGCGACGGCGCTCGAGGCGACGGCCGCGTCCGACAAGGCGGCTATCGAAGCGGCGCAGCTTAATCTCGATTATGCCGATATCCGCTCGCCGATCGATGGCCGCACGGGCGCGCGGCAAGTGGATATCGGCAATCTCGTCCATGCCAGCGACAACACCGCGCTGGTGACCATCACCCAGCTGAAGCCGATCTTTGTCAGCTTCACGGCGCCGCAGAATGAGCTCGACGCGATTCGCCAGGCGCAGATCAAAGGCTCGGTGCCGGCGGAAGCGTGGTCGCAGGGCGAGCAGCGCCAGATCGCCAAAGGCGCGTTGACGCTGATCGATAATCAGATCGACGCGGCGACCGGCACCATTCATCTCAAAGCCAGCTTCGACAATCCGGATGAAGCACTGTGGCCGGGCGAATTCGTCGATATGCGGCTGCAGGTCGAGACGTTGAAGGACGCTGTGACTGTTGCGGCGCGCAGCATTCAGGCCGGTCCCAACGGCAGCTATCTCTTCGTCATCAAGCCGGACAATTCGGTCGAGCAACGCACCGTGACCGTGGCCGAGACCGAAAACGATCTCGCCGTTGTCTCGAAGGGGCTCAGTGCCGGCGAACAGGTTGTGATCGACGGCCAGTACCGGCTGCAGCAAGGCACGAAAGTCTCGATCCTGCCGCCGCAATCGCAACCCGCGCCGGCGGTCAAAGGCTGAGGTTGCACACCGTATGTTGATGATCGAGGGCTGCGCCGGATGAGCATTTCCGAGCCGTTCATTCGCCGGCCGATCGCGACCTCGCTGTTGATGCTCGGCATTCTGATCTTCGGCCTGGTGGCGTATTCGCTGCTGCCGGTCGCGGCGTTGCCGAGCGTCGATTTTCCCACCATTCAAGTGACCGCACAGCTTCCCGGCGCATCGCCGGAAACGATGGCGTCCTCGGTCGCTACGCCGTTGGAGCAGCAATTCGCGGCGATCACCGGCCTGACGCAGATGACCTCGACCAGCGGTCTCGGCGCGACATCGATCACGCTGCAATTCGATCTCGATCGCGATATCGACGGCGCGGCGCAGGATGTGCAGACCGCGATCAACGCCGCCGGCGGGTTGCTGCCGAAAGATCTGCCGAACCCGCCGACCTACAAGAAGACCAACCCGGCCGATCGCGCGATCCTGATCTACGCGATCTCGTCCGACACGCTGCCGATGAGCAAAGTCGACGATTACGCCTACACGATCCTGGCGCAGCGCATCTCGACCGTGCCCGGCGTCTCGCAGGTGAATATCGGCGGCGAGCAGAAATACGCGGTGCGCGTCCAGGTTAATCCGGAGGCGCTCGCCTCGCGCGGCATCGGCCTCGAAGATGTCCACACCGCGCTGGCGAATGCCAGCATCAATGCGCCCAAGGGCAATCTCGAGAACGCGCATCAGGCGATCACGCTCGACACCAACGATCAGCTCTACACGGCGAAATCCTTCGACGACGTGATCATCGCCTATAAGAACGGCGCGCCGGTGCGGGTAAAGGATGTCGGCGGGGCGATCGATTCAGTCGCGACGAACCGCGTCGGCGCCTGGTTCAACGACAGGCCGGCCGAGCTGTTGATGGTGCAGCGCGCGCCCGGCGCTAATACGGTCGACACCGTCGACCGCATCAACGCGCTGCTCGAGCAATTGCGGCCGTCGATCCCGGCGGCGGTGCGGATCGACCTGATGTCGGACCGGACGGTGACGATCCGCGCTTCCGTTTCCGACGTCCGCTTCACTCTTCTTCTCACCATGGGCCTCGTGATCATGGTGATCTTCGTCTTCCTGCGAAAGCTCTGGGCAACGCTGATTCCCGGCATCGCCGTGCCGCTTTCCATCATCGGCACCTTCGCTGTGATGTATGCCTGCGGCTACAGCCTCGACAATCTCTCGCTCATGGGGCTGACCATCGCCGTCGGTTTCGTCGTCGACGATGCGATCGTGATGATCGAGAACATCGTGCGCTACATCGAAGAGGGCGATTCGCCTTTCGATGCTGCGATCAAAGGTGCCGGCCAGATCGGCTTCACCATCATATCGATCACCTGCTCGCTGATCGCGGTGTTCATCCCGCTGATCTTCATGGGCGGCATCATCGGCCGCCTGTTCCGCGAATTCGCCATGACGGTGGCGATCTCCGTGGTGATCTCGGCTTTCATCTCGCTGACGCTGACGCCGGTGATGTGCTCGCTGTTCCTGAAGCACGAGGATGCGAGTAAGCGCAACCGCGTCAGCCAATGGGCCGAGGACGCGTTCGATGCGATCATCCGTTTCTACGATCGCGGACTGACCTGGGTCTTGCGGCATCAATTCATCACCTTGCTGCCGACCCTCGCGCTGATCGTGCTGACGGGCTTCCTCTATGTGATGATCCCGAAGGGCTTCTTCCCGGAGCAGGATACGGGCTTCATCTTCGGCGAGGCCGATGCACGCCAGGACACGTCGTTCGCCGGCATGTCGCAGTTGATGCTGCAGCTCATCGACAAGATCAAAGCCGATCCGGCTGTCGACAGCGTCACCGGCTTTGCCGGCGCGACCGGCGGCAATGCGTCCGAAAGCACCGGCCGCATGAACATCCAGTTGAAGCCCTTCGATCAGCGCGACGTGACCGCCGATCAGGTGATCGCGCGGCTGCGCCCGATCGTGGCGCAAGTGCCGGGCGTCAAATTCTTCATGCAGGTCGGGCAGGACATCAATGTCGGCGGCCGCTTGAGCCGGACGCAGTACCAGTACACGCTGACCGACACGGATTCGAACGAGCTCAACGATTGGGCGCCCAAGGTCGAGCAGGCGATGGCGAAGCTGCCGGGCCTGCAAGACGTCGCCTCCGACCAGCAGGTCGCGGCGCCGCATCTCGATGTCGAGATCGATCGCGACGCCGCCGCGCGGCTCGGCATCTCTCCCGCGGCGATCGACAACACGCTCTACGACGCCTTCGGCTCGCGCGTTGTCGGCGATATGTACACCGCGACCAATCAGTATTGGATCATCCTCGAGGTGCAGCCGCAGTTCCAAACCGATCCGACGGTGCTCTCGAAGCTCTATGTCATCGGCGCCAATGGCGCGCGCGTGCCGCTCGGCAGCTTCGCACACTTCGTCAACAAGGTCGAAGCGCTCTCGGTCAACCATCAGGGCCAGTTCCCGGCGGTGACGCTTTCCTTCAACCTCGCGCCGGGCAACTCGCTCGGCGAGGCGGTCGATCGCATCAATCAGATGCGTTACGATTTGCGCGCGCCGGCGACGCTGCAAGGCACCTTCCAGGGCACGGCACAGGCCTTCCAGCAATCGCTGTCATCGACCCCGCTTCTCGTCGCGGCTGCGATCCTGGTCGTCTACATCGTGCTGGGCGTGCTCTATGAGAGCTACATCCATCCGATCACGATCCTCTCGGCGCTGCCCTCGGCGGGCGTCGGTGCGCTCGTTTGGCTGATGCTCTTCAACTACGACCTCAGCGTCATCGCCATTGTCGGCATCGTGCTGCTGATCGGCATCGTCAAGAAGAACGCCATCATGATGATCGACTTCGCGCTCGAGGCGGAGCGCAACCACGGCAAATCGCCGATCGACGCCATCCACGAAGCCTGTCTCTTGCGCTTCCGCCCGATCATGATGACGACGATGTCGGCGTTGTTCGCCGGTTTGCCGCTGGCGCTCGGCACCGGCGCCGGATCGGAGCTGCGCAAGCCGATGGGCATCGCCATCGTCGGCGGCTTGCTCGTCTCGCAGCTCCTCACGCTCTACACGACGCCGGTGATCTATCTCTACCTCGATCGCCTCAATCGCCGGCTCGGCGCGCGCTGGCGCCGGCGGCCGGCCGGCAATCGGCAGCCCGGCTCCGAACCGCACGCGGCGGAATAGCGCTCAGCGCGAATCGATCAGCGCGAATTGATCAGTGAATCGCAATTACTGTGCTGGGCGAGGAGACAGTCCTCGATTTGCCCAACGGCGCGCAGATGGATGACCAGGTAGCACCCGATCAGCGCGAGGGCGAGGGTTAGGGCTAGGCCGGCCAGCGCCTTGGTCTGGCGCTCGGAATCGTCATCGACGTCCCGATCGTCCTGCCAATCGTCATGTTCGTCGCGCAGAATTTTGCGCATCGCAGGATCGTGCGCGCCGAAAGCGCGTTTGTGAACCGCGTTTGCTACTATCGAGCCATGCAGCGCGCGCTCTTCTGCTTTGGCCTCGGTTACAGCGCCGGCTTTTTGGCCCGCGATCTGGCCGCGGAAGGCTGGGCGATCGCCGGCACCAGCCGGGAAGGGCCACCGCGCCTTTCCCGCTTCATCGCTTCGAGCGCGGTCAGCCGCTGGCCGACGCGCCGAAACTATTGGCGGATGCGACGCATCTCCTGATCTCGATCCCGCCGGATGCGGCGGGCTGCCCGGTCTTCGATAGCCATGGCGCTGAGATTGCCGCGCTGCGGGATTTGCGTTGGATCGGCTATCTGTCCTCGACCAATGTTTACGGCGACCGCGCCGGCGGCTGGGTCGATGAGACCATGCCGACCGAGCCAAGCGGCGAGCGGGGCCGCCGCCGCGTCGCGGCCGAAGCGGCGTGGCGGGCGCTCGGCGAGCGCAGCGGCATTCCGGTGCAGATCTTTCGCCTTGCGGGCATTTACGGCCCCGGCCGCAGCGCGCTCGACGCGTTGCGCGCCGGCACCGCGCGGCGGATCGTGAAACCGGACCAGGTCTTCTCGCGCATCCATGTCGCCGATCTGGCGACGGTGCTGGAAGCGTCGATAGCGCAGCCGCGCGCCGGCGCGATCTACAATGTCTGCGACGACGCGCCGTCGCCGCCGGACGAAGTGATCGCCTATGCCGCCGTGCTGCTCGGCGTCGCGCCGCCGCCGCTCGAAGATTTTGCGACCGCCGCGCTCTCGCCGATGGCGCGCAGCTTTTATGACGACAGCAAGCGCGTTTCCAATCGGCGGATCAAAGAGGAACTGGGTGTGAGCCTACGCTACCCAAGCTACCGCGAAGGCCTGGCAGCGTTGGTTTAGGGCGAGCAACGCCGTCAGCGTCCGCAGCAGCAATTCGATATCCTGCGTGCGCGACAAGCGGTGATCGCCGTCCTTGACCAGCGACACCTGTACGTCGTTGCTGCTCAGGCGGTCGGCGAGGGTGAGGCTGGTCTCGAACGGCACGTCGGGATCCATCATGCCGTGCAGCAGCCGCACCGGGCGGTCGATCTCCAGCGGCGCGCGCATGACAAGGTGATCGCGCGCCTCTTCGATCAGCTTGCGGGTGATGAGATAGCCCGCCTCGCTGTATTTCGACGGCACGCGCACCGCGCCTTTGGTGATCACATCTTCGCGCAGCTCGAAAGACATGCGCTGCCACATCAAATCTTCAGTCGCGTCGGGGCGGCGGCGATGCCGATCAGCCCCTTCACCCGCTCCGGCCGTGCCAGTGCCGCGAGCAGCATCAGCCAGCCGCCGAGGCTCGAGCCGACAAGGACGAGCTTGCCCTCGGTCAGCTTGTCGATCACCGCCAGCGTATCGCCCAGCAGCCGGCCGATGGTGAGATCGGCGAAATCGCCCGACGAGACGCCATGCGCGAAATAATCGAAACGAACGAAAGAGTGACCGCGCGCGGCGCAGAACGCGTCGAGCAACTCGGCCTTGGTGCCGCTCATGTCGGAATTGAAGCCGCATAAGAAAAGGACACAAGGCGATTTACCGTCGCGGCGGCGGTAGCCGATTGTCGCGCCATCGTCGCGTGTTAAGATGGAATGCGCTTCGCTCATATTCGTACAATCCTCAACTTCACATGTCTCAGCCCGACACTAACACTGCGACGAGCCGCGCCGGAAGCGGCAAGGGCACGGTGCTGCAAGTTCTGCCGCGGCTGGTGATGGGCGGGGTGGAGCGCGGCACGATCGATGTCGCGGCGGCGCTCGTCGCTTATGGCTGGAACGCCGTCGTCGCTTCGGAAGGCGGGCCAATGGCGCGCGAGCTCGACCGTGTGGGCGCGACACATGTCACGCTGCCGCTCGCCTCCAAGAACCCGTTCGTGATCCGCAGCAATATCGACCGGCTCGCCAAGGTGATCGTCCAACACGATGTCGACATCGTGCATGCGCGCAGCCGCGCGCCGGCGTGGAGCGCGCGCTACGCCGCGCAGCGCACCGGCCGGCATTTCGTCACCACTTTCCACAACGCTTACGGAATCGGCTCGATGCTGAAGCGCCGCTACAACGCGGTGATGGCGACGGGCGAGCGCGTGATCGCGATCTCGCAATTCGTCGCCAATCATGTGGCCTCGACCTATGGCGTCGGTCCCGATCGCTTGCGTCTTATTCCGCGCGGCGTCGATGTCACACGTTTCGATCCCGATGCCGTCTCGCCCGAGCGCATGTTGCGATTGATGCACGCCTGGCGCGTGCCCGATGACGCGCAGACCGTGCTGCTGCCGGGGCGGCTGACGCGCTGGAAAGGTCAGCTCGTTTTCATCGAAGCGATGGCGCGGTTGAAGCGGCCGGACGTGCATGCGGTGATCCTCGGCGGCGGCGATCCCGGCTATCGCCGCGAGCTTGAAAAGGCGGTGGCCGCCTCGGGCAGCGGCACGACCTTCCGCTTCGTCGACGACTGCCCCGATATGGCCGCCGCCTATATGGTGGCGGATATCGTCGTCTCGGCCTCGACCCAGCCGGAAGGCTTCGGCCGCGTCATCATCGAGGCGCAGGCGATGGGCCGGCCGGTGATCGCAACCGCGCATGGCGGCGCGCAAGAGACGGTTACGCCGGGCGATACCGGCTGGCTGGTGCCGCCGAGCGATGCCGAAGCGTTGGCTGCGGCGCTGGCGCGAGCGCTCGATCAGGATTCAGCAACGCGGCTGGCGATGAGCCGGCGCGAGATCGCGCATGTGCGCACCCATTTCACCAGCAGCCTCATGGCGGCACGCACGCTGACGGTCTATCGCGAGCTGATGCCGCAAGCGGCCACGGCGACCGTTGCCGCCTGAGCCGCGATCCGCGCGTGGCGTGCCGCCGCCGTTGCGCATCCTCGTCATCAAGCTTGGCGCGCTCGGCGATTTCGTTCAGGCGATGGGACCGGCGGCGGCGATCCGCGCCCATCACAAGGATGCCGAGATCACGCTGCTGACCTCGGCGCCGTTCAACGATATCGCGCAGAAGTCGCCCTATTTCGATCGTGTCTGGATCGACGAGCGGCCGGGCAATTTGGATTTTGCCGGCTGGGTGAGGCTGCGCCGGCGCCTGCGCGACGGGCGTTTCGAGCGTATCTACGATTTGCAGACCTCGTCGCGCTCGAGCCGCTATTTCCATTTGCTGGGACCGGGGCCGCGGCCCGAATGGTCGGGTATCGCGCGCGGCGCCTCGCATCCGCATGCCAATCCGCAGCGCGATTTCATGCACACGCTCGATCGCCAGGCGGATCAGCTCGCCATGGCCGGGATCGTCGACGTGCCGCCGCCCGATCTTTCCTGGGCGAGCGGCCGATATCACACGCTTCAACCTGCCGCCCGATTTCATGCTGCTGGTGCCGGGCGGGGCCGCCCACCGGCTCGATAAGCGTTGGCCGGCCGAGAATTACGCCCAGCTCGCAGCACTCATCGCGCAGCATGGCGTGACGCCCGTGGTGATCGGCGGCCGCGACGAAGCCGAGGCGACGCGGGCCGTGTCGCGCGGCATCCCACTGGCGCGCGACCTCGCCGGCCAGACCAATCTCGGCGAGATCGTCGGGTTGGGCGCGGCGGCGCGTTATGCCGTGGGGAACGACACCGGGCCGATGCATCTGATCGTCGCCGCGGGCTGCCCGGCGACCGTGCTCTATTCGGCGGCCTCCGATCCGGCACTGACCCAGCCGCGCGGCAGGGTGACCGTCCTGCGCCGGGACGACCTCGCAACACTCGGCGTGGCCGAGGTTGCCGCGACGCTTTCCTTCGGATAAACCGCTGTTAATGGCTCCCGATTCCCAAGACCAGATCGCTATCACCCTGCCGGATGGCTCGGTGCGCCGCTTCGCGCGCGGTGTCACCGGCGGCGAAATTGCTTCCTCGATCGGCCCCGGCCTCGCCAAGGCCGCGGTCGCGGTAAAGCTCGACGGCGAAGCCCGCGACCTGACCCGGCCGATCGACCACGACACCAAGCTCGCGATCCTGACGCGCGACACGCCCGAAGCGGTCGAAATCATCCGCCACGACGCGGCGCATGTCATGGCCGAGGCGGTGAAGGAACTCTATCCCGAGACGCAGGTGACCTTCGGTCCCGCGACCGAGACCGGCTTCTATTACGATTTCGCGCGCGCCACGCCCTTCACGCCCGAAGATCTCGTGAAGATCGAAGAGCGCATGCACGAGATCGTCGATCGCGACGAGAAGATCACGCGCGAGGAATGGGAACGCGATCGCGCGGTCGAATTCTTCGCCGAACTCGGCGAGAAATATAAGGCCGAATGGATCCACGAAATCCCGAAGGACGAGGCGATCAGCCTCTATCGCCAGGGCAATTTCGTCGATCTTTGCGTCGGCCCGCATCTGCCTTCGACCGGCAAGCTCGGCCATGCTTTCAAGCTGATGAAGGTCGCCGGCGCCTATTGGCGCGGCGATGCGCGCAACGCGCAGCTTCAGCGCGTTTACGGCACCGCTTGGGCGAATGAGAAAGAGCTGAAGCAATATCTCTTCCAGCTCGAAGAGGCGGAGAAGCGCGATCATCGCCGGCTGGGCCGCGAGCTCGATCTCTTCCATCAGCAGGAAGAGGCTGTTGGCGCGGTGTTCTGGCACCCGAAAGGCTGGACGCTCTATCGCACGATCGAGAACTATGTCCGCCGGCGCATCGAAGCCGCGGGCTATGTCGAAGTGAGGACGCCGCAGCTTGTCGACCGCTCGCTCTGGGAAGCCTCCGGCCATTGGGAGAAATTCCGCGAGCATATGTTCACCATCGAGGACAGCGAAGCCAAACGCGTCCTGGCGGTGAAACCGATGAACTGTCCCTGCCATGTGCAGATCTTCCGTCAGGGGCTGCATTCCTATCGCGAGTTGCCGCTGCGCATGGCTGAGTTCGGCTCATGCCACCGCAACGAGCCGTCGGGCGCGCTGCACGGCATCATGCGCGTGCGCGCCTTCACCCAGGACGATGCGCATATCTTCTGCACGGAAGACCAGATCACGGCGGAGAGCGTCGCGTTCTGCGAATTGCTGCAAAGCGTCTATCGCGATTTCGGCTTCCAAGAAGTGCATGTGAAATTCTCCGACCGGCCGCCGACCCGCGCCGGCACCGACGCGGTCTGGGATAAGGCTGAAGGCGCGCTGAGACACGCGATCGAGGCGGCCGGGCTGCCCTACACGATGAATCCCGGCGAAGGCGCGTTCTACGGGCCGAAGCTGGAATTCGTGCTGCGCGACGCGCTCGGCCGCGACTGGCAATGCGGCACGCTGCAGGTCGATTTCGTCATGCCGGAACGGCTCGATGCCCATTACATCGGCGAGGATGGGCAGCGCCATCGGCCGGTCATGCTGCACCGCGCCATTCTCGGCTCGCTGGAGCGGTTTATCGCCATCCTGATCGAGGAATATGCCGGCCGCTTCCCGCTCTGGCTCGCGCCGGTTCAAGCGGTGGTAGCGACGATCACGGATGAGGCCAATTCCTATGCCGAGGAGGTGCGTGCTGCCTGCGAGGCCGCAGGGCTCCGCGCTCGCGTCGACCTCACCAACGAAAAGATCAACTACAAGGTGCGCGAGCACAGCCTAGCCAAAGTGCCGGCGCTGCTCGTGGTTGGTAAACGCGAGGCCGAGAACAAGACGGTGGCAATCCGCCGTTTGGGTGCGAAAGATCAGGAAATTCTTGAACTCGGCCAAGCCATCGCTAGATTGACTACTGAGGCCCGTCCGCCTTCCGAGGCGGCCGGACCTGCTGCAACAAATTAAGGAGTCGCCGCATACCCCGCCCAACGCAAGCGCCACCGCCGCCCCGCAACGACGGACCGCGCATCAACGATGAGATCAATGTTCCCCGTGTCCGCCTCGTCGACGAACGAGGTGAGATGCTCGGGGTAGTTCCCCGTAACGAAGCTCTTGCCCGCGCCATGGATGCCGGCCTCGACCTGGTCGAGGTGTCGCCCAATGCCGATCCGCCGGTCTGCAAGATCCTCGATTTCGGCAAATTCAAATACGAAGAACAGAAGCGCAAGAACGAAGCGCGCAAGAAACAGAAGGTCATCGAGGTCAAGGAGATCAAGCTCCGGCCGTCGATCGACGATCACGATTACGACGTGAAGATGCGCTCGATGAAAAGCTTCATCGAGGAAGGCGACAAGGTGAAAGTCACCATGCGCTTCCGCGGCCGCGAGCTGGCGCATCAAGAACTCGGCATGAACGTGCTGATGCGCGTCAAAGACGATCTCGATGCGATCGCCAAGATCGAAGCCTATCCGCGCATGGAAGGCCGGCAGATGACGATGGTGATGTCGCCCAAATAGGGTGCCGCCAAACGTTTGATTGAGACAAGGGCGCGAGACACTCGCGCCCTTTCGCTTTGCGTCAGAACAGCGAGCCCTGAACCCAGGACAGGACCAACGGGTCCGGCCACATGACGTTGAGCATCTGATCGAAAAGGCCGATCACCACCGCGGCCATGATCGCGCCGGTGACGAGACCCGACAGCCAGGGTCGCTTGCCGGCGCCGAGTGCGATCGGCGTCGCCGCCGCGAAAGCGATCGCGCCGTATTGCAGGCCGATCGCGGCGGCGATCACCAGGAACATGGCGATGAGGCCGAGGATGATCGGCGCGGTTTGGCGCGTCGTCGCCATGCCTTTGCTCATCATGCCGATATCGAGCACGTCGGCCTCGCCCTGCTGCCAGCCGTTCCGGACGAATTGCACGAGCGAAAGCAGCACCAGAAGGATGCCGAGAGCCATCGGGAAGGTCCGCGCTGCGAGGCGGAAGTGGAGTGCGCCGACGACGAAGAACGCGCCGACAGCCACGAAGAACAACGCGACGTAATTGTCGGGACGCCAACGCCACGGCTGATGCTCGCTCTTGCTTTGGACGCCCGCCTGCTGCATCGCCGAATTGCCGATGCGGGTGAGGAAGACCGCGATGAATACGGCGCTGACGATAAGACCGATGGTGAGCGGCCGCTCCAGCACGCCGACCACGCCGTAAAGCGAGATCGCGGTCAGCATGTTCTGCTCGACGATCTTGCCGAGGATGAACCCCAGCACCAGCGGCGGCCGCGGCCAGCGGAAATATTTCATCACGAAGCCGATTCCGGCGAAGGTCAGCACGATCGGCACCGCGGTCCAATGCCGTGTCTCCTGGAACGCCGAGAGGATGGCGAGCGGCACGATCACGGCGCACAGCATCGGATAGGGGAGCCGGGAGAGTTTTGCCAAGCGCCCCGACCACAGCATGCCGATGGTCGCCAGCATCGCGTTGCCCAGCACCAGGCTGACGACAATGAGCACGACGATGTCGGTATGCTGCGATAGGAATTGCGGCCCGGGCGAGACACCGTAAGCGATCATCGCCACCAGCACGAAGACCCAGGCCTGACCGGCCGGCACGCCGAGGGCGAGAGTCGGGATGGCGTGGCCACCTTCTTTCGAGCTTTGCACGGCTTCCGAAAACACCAGACCGCGATAGGAGCCGCGGCCGAATTGGCGCCGGTTCTTGGTCAGCGAAATGCCGATGCCATAGGACAGCCACGAGACGACGCGGGCGCCGATGCCGGGGATCGCGCCCAGAAACACGCCGAGCAGCGAGTGGCGGATGATGAGGCGCCAGTATTTGAGCGCAATGCGGGCGCCCTTGAAGACTTCGCGCGTGCCGAAAGTGGCGTCGGCCGAGGACACGGTCTGCCGTGTCATCAGCAGATCGGCCATCTCCGGCAGCGCGAAGAGTCCGACCACTGTCGCGATCAACGGCAGCCCTTCCTGGAATTCGAGCTGGCCAAAAGTGTAACGCGCCTCGCCGGTGAAGACGCTCAGCCCCACCGTGCTCAGCAGCATGCCGAAAGCGCCGGAAGCGATGCCTTTGATCATCGCGCCACGGCTCAGCGCGCCGACCATGGCGACGCCGAAGATGCCGATCGCGCCGATCTCGGCGAAGCTGAATTGCAGGATGAAAGGCTTGATGATCGGGATGATGAGCAACAGAGCGATGGCGCCGATGAGCCCGCCGCAAGCGGCGACGACATAGATGAAGCCGAGGGTACGCGCCGCATAGCCGCGCGCCACCAGCGGCCGCGCTTCGAGGAACGTCACCTGCCCGACGCCGGGATAGCCGAGCGCGACGATCGGCAGCACGTCGAGGATTTCCTCAACCGCGGTGATCGTCGCCAGCATGACGATGCCGATGACCGGGTCCTGGATGTTGAAGACGATGAACGGAACGGCGAGCGCCATCAGCAATGTCGCCGAAAGACCGGGCACCAGCCCGGCCGCGGCGGCCATGAGCACCGCGGCGAAAAACGCGAGCCAGTAGGTCGAGGTTCCGAGCCAAGCGAGCCCGGCCAGGATCCCTTCCATTGCGCGCTACAGCCCTTTCACGTAGCGCTCGAAGATTTGCTTCTGCAGCGCTTTGTATTCGGGAAGCCCTGCTTTGAATTCGGCGAGCGAGGTCTCGACCATGTCCTGCAGCTTGTCGCCGGGGATGACGTCGATCGGCTCCTGCTGGATCTTCTCGACGCCGGTGACGAAATCCGGATCCTTGAACGCCGCGACATAGGCATCGCGCAAAATCTTCACGACGGCAGGCGGCGTGTTCGGTGAGGTCGCGAGTGCCTTGCCGGTCAGGACCTGCGATATGACCAAGGCGCGCCAGATTTTCTTCTGGTCGTCGTTGAGCCAGGTGATCGCGTTCGGAAGCGAAAGGCTCATCTCGGCATTGGCGTGTGGCTCGGTATCGGGATTGCCCATATCGGCGATCGGCTTGAGATAGCCGCTCTTTAGCCAGCCGGGACGCAGCTTCGGCAGCACGTACCATTGCGCGCCGCCGACCCAGCCATTGATGTCGCCGCGCTCGAGCATCAGCAGCGTGTCGCTCGATCCGGTCTGGGCGATCGGCGTGATCTTCAAGCGGCGCATCGAACCACAGAGACAGCAAGGCCGTCGCGAGGCCGATGCCCGAGAGATCTTCCGGCCGCGAGATCGGCAGCGCGATGCTGATCGGCACCTTGCCGTCATGCGAATCGTGCAGCGTCGCATAGGGCACGGTATTGCGGACATAGAGGATCAAATCGCGCGCAGTGTGCGAGCCGATATAGTTGAATTTGTTGCTCTCGAACTGCGCCGTCGGATCGATGAGCTCGGTGCCAACATCGGCCGCTGCGAGGAACGAGATCGAGAGCCCGTCGGGCTTGGCGCTCCAGACGAAATTGCGTCCCGCCGGAATCGGGAACAGGTTGGTCACGACGATGCGTGGCTCGCCGGGAATGAACTTGCCGAAACGCGCCGCGAAATAGCGCGCTTGCACGTCGGTCCCGCCGCCCGGCTTGAAATCGACGACCATGGTGATCGTCTTGCCCTTGAAGTAAGTCGCGGGGTCGATGTCGGCGGCGCGGGCGCTTGCACATATCCCAATGCCGGCCAGAACCGCCATCGCCGCCCAGACGAAGAGCCGCGCTCCTCTCATCATGGCCTCCCTATGCTTGCACCCCGTGTGCGGCTATTCCGCCGCGGCGGCGTCCATCTTTTTCAGGATCGGGCTGTATTTCGCCGTGTTCCCGGTGCGATCGCCGTTGACGATGTTGGTCTTGATGTTGAGGAAGATTTTCTCGACCGGCAAGTCAATCTTTCCCATCGCAGGATCGCGGAAGACGTTGCGCGGGTCCTTGCCGTCTGCCACGGCTTGCAGCCCCTCTTCGAGTTGCTTGCGATAAAGGATGACACCGCGGTCGGAGCGGCCCAGCGTCTCCTTGGTGCGGTCAGTGATCGCGCCCTGTGTGATCCACGCGACAAGGTCCTGGCCGCTGTTGTTGTCGAGCACGTCCCATTGAGGCTTTCCCGACGGGTCGAGCTGCGGCACCGGCGTCGTGTACATCGGGATGTCTTCATCCGCTTGCGGCTCGATCGTCACGCCCGATTCTTTGGTGAAGCAGCGATACCACCAATAGGCGGTTTTCTCATCGTCGATCGGAACGCGGATCTGGAAGGTGTTGCCGGTCTTGAGGTAGTTCGGAAAGACGACCGGATGGCCGATCGCCCAATCGTCATTGGCTTCGCTATTGCCTTGAAGGATGCGCCGCTTCGTGATCCCGTATTCGAATTCATCGAAGCCGACCTTGGCATGCTTCTCGACGGGGCGTTGCTTCTCATGCTTGCCGAGCTTGCCCAGCACGTAATTGCGCATGTAGCGATGCAGCCACTCGACATGCACGGGATCGAGCGAGTTCTCCATGATCTGCAGAAAATTGCAGGGCACGATCGCGAAGCCGATATCGCGCACACAATCTTCCATGACGAAGAGGTCCCATTTCGGCAGGACCGGCACCGGCTTCGGTCCGAGATAGCCGAAGATCATGCCGCCCAGGACCGCGACCTCATAGGCCTTGGTCGTCACCTTGTCCTTGAAGCGGGCCTCGGGGTCTTCGGTCTCTTCGTAAGGCTGCTCGACGCAAGCGCCGTTCTCGTCGAAGGTCCAGCCGTGATAGGGGCAGCGCAAGCCGCATTGCTCGGGAATGCCGTAGACCAGCGACATCGAGCGGTGCGGGCAGCGCGCTTCGAGGAGGCCGTAGGTGCCCGACAGATCCCGATAGAGCACGAGATCCTCGCCGAAGAGGCGGATCGGCAACGTGTCGCGATCCTTCATCTGTGCGACCGCCGCGATCGGGTGCCAGTAACGGCGCAGCAAATCGCCCATCGGCGTGCCGGCGCCGACACGGGTCAGCCGCTCGTTTTGTTCCTTGGTCAGCATGACGACTTCTCCTCGATCGCGGGTAATACGGTTCAGCCGCCGATGAACGGCGTTTGATGGGTCAGGGGTACTTCTTCATGCGTTTCGGCGGAGCGCTCGAGCGCCACCAGCACTTCCTGCGTGGCCTTGCCCCAGCGCCCGTCGGCGGGCAAAGCCGCGCCTTCGACAATGGCGCGATGAAAGGTCTTTAGCCTGCCGTCACGCCCGTCTCCTTGATGCTTGAGCGGGATCTCCGATTGTTCGCGGTCGCCATCGATGATGAGCCCGGCGGCCGAGAAGCGTACGTCCGCGCGCTCGAAGCTCGCGACGAGCGGCCCGCTCAAAAGCCAACCGCTCGATAACGCGTTGATGTCCGCTGCCGTACGATCATCGCTCGCGCCGCCATAACGCTCGCCGGCCGCCGCGGTGTCTTCCCAATTCGGATCGGCGGCATGGGCTTCGAGCGTGCGCCGCGCGCGCGCATGCTGGCCAGCGGCGGCGAATGGCAGGTCGCCGCGGAAGCCGCGCACATAGTCGCGTGAATTGAAATGATCGTAGCCGCTGCACACTGCGGTGCAGACCAGCCCGTCTGCGAATTCGAGATAGGCGGTGTAGGCGCCGGTGACGCGTCGCGCCGGATCGAGGATATGGCAATTGCCGCGCACGCTCCGCAGCAGCCCGCCGCCAATCGTGCGCAGGAAGTCGAAATGATGCGGTCCCTGCCGCCAGAGGATGCCCGCGCCCCAGCCGGGCGCGAGTTCGTCGCGCGTGCGCGGGCGATAAAGCCAATCGACATAGCGCCAGCTATGGATCATGCGCAGCCGCCCGAGCTCGCCCGATTGCGCGAGCGCGCGCAGCTTCAACACGCGCGGCTCGAAGCTGTGCTTGACGTTGACGCCGAGCAGCACGCCGTGCCGCTCCGCCGCGGCGATCATCGCGTCCGCTTCGGCCAGCGTAACGGCCATCGGCTTTTCGATCAGGACATGCTTCTTCGCCGCTAAAGCGGTGCCGGCATGCTCGGCATGGAGACGCGTCGGCGTGCCGATATAAACCAGATCGACGGCGGGGCAGGCGCACAGCTCGGCGACCGAGCGGAAGGTGGCGGCGCCGGGATAATCGTGCGCGAACCGCGCCAGGACGTCCGCGTCGATATCCGCGGCCGCGACGATGGTGAAGTCCGGATTGCGCGCGAAGGCCGGCAGCATGTTGACCGCGGCGCCGCCGATGCCGACGATACCGATGCCGAGGACACGCCGCTGCTTTGCGTCGCTCATTTTCTCTGCGTTCCTACCCTAGTGCTGACGTTAACCCGCACGCCCGGACCCGTACCAATGAGTTGTGATTATGCTATCATAACCAAATTGCATAAGGCTGTGGGCGCGGCGGAGGTGCAGAATGTCGCAACGTCTCAAGTTGAACCAGCTCGAGCATTTTCGCGCCGCCGGCCGGTTTCAGCATGTGACGCGGGCTGCCGAGCATCTCGGCGTCAGCCAGCCGGCGCTCAGCCGCGCCATTGCCGGTCTTGAAGCCGATCTCGGCATCGCGCTGTTCGAGCGCACCGGCCGCGCCATCCGCCTGACGCGCAGCGGCGAGACTTTGCTGCGCAGCGTCGAGCGCGGCTTCACCGCGATCGAAGAAGGGCTCGCAGAGATCAGGGAAAGCGCGGAAGCGACAAGCGACGGCATCTCGATCGGTTTCTTGCGCACGCTTGGCTACAATTTCATTCCCAAACTCGTTCGGCGCTTCAAGGCGAAGCATCCCGATGTGCCGATCGCGCTTTATCAAAACAACAGCACCGGTCTCGAAGAGGGCATGCGGCAATCGCAGCTCGATTTCGCCTTCATTCCGCGGATCGAGGATTTGGCGCGTTTCTCCTGGATCAAGCTCGCCTCGCAAGAGCTGTTGCTGGTGGTGCCCACCGCCCATCGCTTGGCGCATCGCCGTACGGTATCGCTGAGCGAGGTGCGGAACGAGCCCTTCGTCTGTTTCAAGACCGGCCACGCTTTCCGCGGTCTCGTCGATCGCATCTTTCGCGCCGCCGGGTTTTCGCCCACGATCAGTCTCGAATGCGATGATGGCTCCTATCTGATGGGATTCGTCGCCGCCGGGCTCGGCATCGCCGTGTTCCCGCCCGACTATGTCCGCGTCCCCCATGTAAAGGCCCTGCGCATCGCCGAGCCCAAAGCCCGGCGCGAGGTCGGACTGGCCTGGCCGAATGACCGGCCGCTCGGGCAGGCGGCACTGACCTTCCTCTCCTTCGCGAAATCGTCGATCCGGCCGGATCTGACCCTCCGCTAACCGCCCCGCCGCGCTTGCTTTTTCGACCATCCGCCGATATAACCCGCGGCTCATCCAGGACCGCTGGCTTCGAAAACGGGCATGCCTCGCGGTCCTTTGTATTAAATCCTTGAAGTGAAAGGATAAAAAATGCCCAAGATGAAGACCAAGAGCGGCGCCAAAAAGCGCTTCTCGCGCACCGCGACGGGCAAAATCAAGGCCGGCGTTGCGCATAAGCGCCATCGCCTGATCTCGAAGCCGAAGAGCATGAAGCGCAAGGCCCGTGGCAGCATGATCCTGCGCGACGGCGATGCCAATCTCGTCCTCACCTATATGCCGTATCTGAGGTAGGCAAATGGCGCATGTGAAACGCGGTGTGACGGCGCGTGCCCGTCACAAGAAGGTCCTGAATCTCGCGAAGGGCTATCGCGGCCGGGCGCATACCAGCTTCCGGATCGCGGTCGAGAAGGTCGAGAAGGGGCTGCAATACGCCTATCGCGACCGGCGCGCCAAGAAGCGCAATTTCCGCGCGCTCTGGATCCAGCGCATCAATGCCGGCGCTCGCGAAGGCGGCCTGACCTACTCGCAATTTATCAACGGCCTGAAGCGCGCGGGCATCGAGCTCGATCGCAAAGTGCTCGCCGATCTCGCGGCGCGCGACGCGGCGGCGTTTCAGGCGATCGTGGCCCAGGCACAAGCGGCACTCACCCAGGCCTGAGGGCCGCGGTGGAAAATCTCGACGCGGTTCGTGAAGACTGGCTGCGCCAGATCGCGACGGCAGACAATGCCGACGCGCTGGAGCAGCTACGCGTCTCGATTCTCGGCCGCAGCGGCCAGCTCACCGCGCTGCTGAAGACACTCGGCGGCCTCGCGCCGGATGAGCGCAAGGCGCGCGGCGCCGCGCTCAATCAGCTCAAAGGCGCGGTCGAGGAAGCGCTCGGCGGCGCGAAGCAAAAGCACGATCGCGCGGCGCTGGATCAGCGCCTCAAGGAAGAGCGCATCGACGTCACCTTACCGGTGAAGGCCGATATCGACGGCCGCGTTCATCCGATCAGCCAGACCATCGACGAGCTGATCGCGATCTTCGGAGAGATGGGCTTCACCGTCGCCGAAGGGCCTCACATTGAAGATGACTTTCATAACTTTACGGCGCTCAACATCCCGCCCGAGCATCCGGCGCGGCAAGAGCACGACACGTTCTATCTGACGCCGCGCGCCGCCGATGGCAGCCGCAAGGTGCTCCGCACGCATACATCGCCGGTGCAGATCCGCACGATGATGAGTGGCAAGCCGCCGATCCGCATCATCGTGCCCGGCCGCACCTTCCGCAGCGATCACGACGCGACCCATTCGCCGATGTTCCATCAGGTCGAAGGGCTGGTGATCGAGAAGAACATTCATATGGGGCATCTCAAAGGCTGCCTCATCGAATTCTGCCGCACGTTCTTCGATGTCGACGATCTGCCGGTGCGTTTCCGCCCGAGCTATTTCCCCTTCACCGAGCCATCGGCCGAGGTCGATATCGGCTGCTCGCGCGAAGGCGGCGGCTTGAAGATCGGCGCCGGTGCCGATTGGCTCGAGATTCTGGGCTGCGGGATGGTGCATCCCAAAGTGCTTGCCAATTGCGGCCTCGATCCCGCCGAGTATCAGGGCTTCGCCTTCGGCATGGGAATCGAGCGCATCGCGATGCTGAAATACGGCATCCCCGATCTGCGCACGTTCTATGAAAGCGATCTGCGGTGGCTTCGGCATTACGGCTTCCTGCCGCTGGAGCAGCCTTCGCTGGTGTCGGGCACGCGATGAAGACGACGCTCGGCTGGCTCAAAACGCATCTTGAGACGGATGCGCCGCTCGATGAGATCGTGCGGCGCTTGGTGATGCTCGGTCTCGAGGTCGAATTGGTCGAGAACCGCGCCAAGGACCTTTCCGGATTTGTCATCGGCCATGTCGTCGACGCCAAGCCGCATCCCAATGCCGACCGGCTGAGGCTGCTGCAAGTCGATGCCGGCAAGGGCGTGGTCGAAGTCGTGTGCGGTGCGCCCAATGCGCGCGCCGGCCTCACCGGTGTGTTTGCGTCGCCGGGCGTGACCATCCCGCGCAACGGCATGGTGCTGAAGGTCGGCGAGATTCGCGGCGTCAAATCCAACGGCATGATGTGCTCGGGCTACGAGCTGAAGCTCAGCGAGGATCACGAAGGCATCATCGAATTGCCGGGCGATCTGAAGCCGGGGACGAGGTTCGCCGAGGCGATGGGTCTCGACGATCCGGTGCTCGATGTGAAGATCACGCCGAACCGCGCCGATTGTTTGGGCGTGCGCGGCCTCGCACGCGATCTCGCCGCGTCGGGTCTCGGCAAGCTGAAGCCGATCGAAACCACCGCGGTCGCCGGCCAGTTCGATTCGCCGATCAAGGTGCATCTCGAAGGGCCGGATGCGAAAGCCTGTCCGCTGTTCCTCGGCCGCCTCATTCGCGGCGTGAAAAACGGGCCGAGCCCGCGCTGGCTGCAAGATCGCCTGACCGCGATCGGGCTGCGTCCGATTTCCGCGCTGGTCGATGTGACCAATTTCCTCACTTACGATCTCGACCGGCCGTTGCATGTCTTCGATGCCGACAAGCTGCAGGGCGATCTCACCTTGCGCGGTGGCCGCGCCGGCGAGGAACTCGCCGCACTGAACGGCAAGAGCTATGCGCTCGATGAGAGCATGACGGTGATCGCCGATAAGAGCGGCGCGCTTAGCCTCGGTGGCGTCATCGGCGGCGAGAGCAGCGCGTGCGGCGACTCAACCGTAAATGTCTTCATTGAGGCGGCGCTGTTCGATCCTGTGCGCACCGCCGCGACCGGCCGCAAGCTGCAATTGCAAAGCGATGCACGCTATCGCTTCGAGCGCGGCATCGATCCCGAATTCACCGCGCCCGGTCTCGAGATCGCAACGCGGCTGATCATCGAGATATGCGGCGGCACGCCGAGCAAGGTCACGACCGCCGGCGCCGTGCCGGATTGGCAGCGACGCTATCATTTGCGCGCGGATCGCGTCGAGACGCTCGGCGGTGTCGCGATCTCGGCGCCCGATCAGCGGCGCATCCTCGAAGACCTCGGCTGCAAGCTCGCGAACGATGGCGACGGTTTCGCGGTCGAGGCGCCGTCCTGGCGCGCCGATATCGAAGGCGAAGCCGATCTCGTCGAAGAGATTCTCCGCATCCGCGGTTATGAGGAAATTCCCGTCGTGCCGCTGGCACGCGATAGCGTGCTGCCGAAGCCAGCACTCACGCCTGCGCAACGTCGCGCCGTGCAAATCCGGCGCACCCTGGCGTCGCGCGGTCTCGTCGAAGCGGTGACCTTCTCGTTCCTGCCGCGCACGCAGGCCGAGCTGTTCGGCGGTGGCAGCGAAGCGCTGACCCTCGCCAATCCGATCAGCGCCGATCTCGATGTGATGCGGCCGTCGATCCTGCCGAATCTGCTGGCGGCGGCGCAGCGCAACGCCGATCGCGGCTTCGCCAATGGCGCGCTGTTCGAGATCGGGCCGTTCTACAAGGACGACACGCCCGAAGGTCAGATCGCGACCGCGACGGGGCTGCGCAACGGCAGCACCGGCACGAAGCGCTGGGACGAACCGGGCCGGCCGGTCGATGCGCTGCTCGCCAAGGCCGATGCGCTCGCCGCGCTGACCGCGGCCGGTGTCGCCGTGGAAAGCCTGCAAGTCACCACCGACGCGCCTTCCTGGTATCACCCCGGCCGCTCGGGCGTGCTGAAACAGGGCAACAAGCCGCTGGCGCAATTCGGCGAGATCCATCCCGGCATCCTTGCGGCGATGGGCATTGCCGGTCCGGCGGTCGGTTTCGAAGTGTTCCTCGATGCGGTGCCGGCGCCACGCGCGCGCTCCGGCAAGGCGCGGCCGCTGCTCATCCTCTCGCCGTTCCAGCCGGTCGAGCGCGATTTCGCCTTCCTCGTCGATGAAAGCGTTGCCGCCGAAACGATGCTGCGCGCCGCCCGCGGCGTCGATCGCAAGCTCATCGCCGATGTCCGGCTGTTCGACGTGTATCGCGGCAAGGGCGTCGATCCGGGCAAGAAATCGCTCGCCATGACCGTGGTGCTGCAGCCGGTCGAAGCAACGTTGACCGACGAAGCGATCGAGGCTTTCAGCCAGAAACTGATCGCCGCGGTCGAGAAAGCCACCGGCGGCACGCTGCGCCGCTGATCTCCAGCCCCGTTCCTCCCGCGGAGCTGCGAACACTCGCGCCCCTTTCGGTGTTGAAGGGAGGACAGAGCGGCAGGAGAACCTACGATGGCTGATACGAAAATCGACCTAGGCGACATGCAACGGCGCGTTGACGACCTCGGCGCGCGCATCAATTCCTTGCGCCAGCGCGTTAAAACGGGAACGAACCGGGAGCAGCAACTGCGCGACGAGCTCGCCGTAATCGAGGCGCGGCACCGGGAGCTCAGCCAAGCGATGGCGACCGCCCAGGGCACAGGGGCGCGGCCCGAGCAGCATTCGATAGTCCACAAGCTTGCCAGCGATCTCGATGCATCGATCGAGAAATTCACCGATTGGGTCGATGCCGAAGACCATCCGGCGCCGCCGCCGGGCGGGTTTTCGCCTTAAGCGGCTGCTTTCGCGCAGAATTCCGGGATTTTCAGCGGCTTAGGCGCCGGCGCCGGTTGCGGCAGCGCGCGCCATTTCCTATGTTCTGCCTCAGGCATGACCGATCTTCGGCATATCCGAAACTTCGCCATCATCGCGCATATCGACCACGGCAAGTCGACGCTCGCCGACCGGCTGATCGAATTTTGCGGTGGACTCGAATCGCGCGAGATGCGCGCCCAGGTGCTCGATTCCATGGATATCGAGCGCGAGCGCGGCATCACGATCAAGGCGCAGACCGTGCGCCTCAATTACAAGGCCAAGAGCGGCGAGACCTATGAGCTCAATCTCATGGACACGCCCGGCCATGTCGATTTCGCCTATGAGGTAAGCCGCTCGCTCGCCGCCTGCGAAGGCTCGCTGCTGGTGGTCGATGCCAGCCAGGGCGTCGAGGCGCAGACCCTCGCCAATGTCTATCAAGCGATCGATGCCGGGCATGAGATCGTGCCCGTGCTCAACAAGATCGACCTGCCCGCGGCCGAGCCTGATCGCGTGAAAGAGCAGATCGAGGAAGTCATCGGTCTCGACGCATCCAATGCCGTGGAGATTTCGGCCAAGACCGGCCTCAACATCCAGGGCGTGCTCGAGGCGCTGGTCGAGCGTCTGCCGCCGCCGACCGGCGATGCGGCCGCGCCCTTGAAGGCGCTGCTGGTCGATAGCTGGTACGATTCCTATCTCGGCGTCGTCACGCTGGTGCGCGTGAAGGACGGCGTGCTCAAGGCGGGCATGAAGATTTGCATGATGGCAACCGGCGCGACGCATGGGGTCGAGCGGGTTGGTGTGTTCACGCCCAAAGGCGTGACCGTGCCCGAGCTCGGCCCGGGCGAGATCGGCTTTATCACTGCCGGCATCAAGACGGTGGCCGATTGTAAGGTCGGCGACACCATCACTGACGAAAAGCGTCTCGCGGCAGAGCCGCTGCCTGGCTTCAAGCCCGTGCAGCCGGTCGTGTTCTGCGGCCTGTTCCCGACCGATGCCGCCGATTACGAGAAGCTGCGCGACAGCCTCGCCAAGCTTCGCCTCAACGATTCAAGCTTCGAATTCGAGCCGGAGACCTCGGTCGCGCTGGGCTTCGGCTATCGCTGCGGCTTCCTGGGTCTCTTGCATCTGGAGATCATCCAGGAACGGCTGGAGCGCGAATTCGATCTCGACCTGATCGCGACCGCGCCGTCGGTCGTTTATCACATCCATCTCACCAACGGCACGATGACGATGCTGCACAATCCGGTCGATATGCCGGATCCGGTGCGCATTGATCATATCGAAGAGCCGTGGATCACAGCGACCATTCTGGTGCCGGACGACTATCTCGGCAGCATCCTCGCGCTCTGCGAGGAACGGCGCGGCATCCAGAAAGAGCTGACCTACGCCGGCAAGCGCGCGATGCTGGTCTATCGCCTGCCGCTGAACGAGGTCGTGTTCGATTTCTACGATCGCCTCAAATCGGTCAGCCGCGGTTATGCCAGCTTCGACTATCAGGTCGATGGCTACCAGGAAGGCGATCTCGTGCTGCTCAACATCCTGGTCAATGGCGATCCGGTCGACGCACTCGCGATCATCGTCCATCGCAGCCAGGCCGAGCGGCGCGGCCGCGCGCTGTGCGAGCGGCTGAAAGAGCTGATCCCGCGGCAATTGTTCCTGATCGCGATCCAGGCCGCGATCGGCGGCAAGGTCATCGCGCGCGAAACGGTGAAGGCGCTGCGCAAGGACGTGCTCGCCAAATGCTATGGCGGCGACATCTCGCGCAAACGCAAGCTGCTCGAAAAGCAGAAGGAAGGGCGCAAGCGCATGCGCCAATACGGCCAGGTGGAGATTCCGCAATCCGCCTTCCTCGCCGCCCTCAAGATGGGCGACGAGTAGCGCGACTTACCGCCGCCGCCGTCCGCCGGCGCGCCCGGCCCAGAGCAGCGTCATCGACAGCACGAACAGCACCGGCGCCGCCCACAGCGACATCGCCGGTCCCAGCACATAATTCCAGAGCCACGGCATCGTGTTCAGCACGTCGCCGCGGAAAATGCCCAGGCTTCCGGCGCTCAAATCGTACCAAAGCGCATTGAACGTCTCGGGGCGCAAGAATTCGGTGTCGCGCCAAGCCAGGCCGTCGCGCGCCACAACCGCAGCAGCCATGAACAGAAATACCCAGCCAAAAAACCGACCGATCATGATGGGATTATCGTGAACGAGGCCGCGTTTTTGTGCAACCACGATAGGCTTGAAATCGCTGCGTCTTGAAGGTTTATAGGTTAAGCCAAGGTTATGCCGCGCACTGTTTGCGAGCAAAACGAAACGCGGGGGAATGTGAAAATGCAACGGAAGACGGGATGGCTGGGGCTGATCGCCGGACTGCTCATGACAACGGCCACGCTGCCGGCTCGCGCCGCCGACCCGATCGCCGATTTCTATCACGGCAAGACAGTGCGAATCATCGTCGGCTTTGGCGTCGGCGACGGGTTCGATATTTATGCCCGCCTGCTGGCGCGTTTCATGCCGGCGCACCTTCCCGGCGAGCCGACGATCATCGTGCAGAACATGCCCGGCGCCGGAAGCCTCGTCGCGCTCAACTACGTCAACAATGCCGCGCCGCGCGACGGCACCGTGCTTGGCATGGTGAACCCGGTCACGACGGTGCAGCATAAGCTGCAGCCCGAGGTCGCGAATTTCGATCCGCTGAAGCTCAATTGGCTCGGCAGCATGACGACCGATTACTACAATTGCGGCTTCTGGACCGATAAGCCGATGACGCTCGCCGATCTTCAGTCCAAGCATTTCATCGTCGGCAGCACGGCAACGACCGGCGGTACCTATGCCGGCGACCGCGTCTTCGAGGCGGTGCTGCACTTGGATTTCAAGATCGTGCCCGGCTACACGAATCTCGGCGAGCTTCGGCAAGCGTCGGAGCGCGGCGAGGTGCAGGGCTTCTGCGGCGTCATGGCGATGACGCTGAAATCGACCTTCTGGCCGACGTATCAGGCAAAGCAATTGCAGATTCCGGTGCGTGCCAATCTGGCGCCGGATCCCGATATGCCCGATGTGCCGAATGCCTTCGACCTCGTGAAAAGCGAAGAGGACCGGCAATTGCTGATGCTGCTCGCGGGCCCCTGGTATTTCGGCCGCCCCTTCATGGCGCCGTCCAGTGTGCCGGCGCCGCGTCTCGCGGCCTTGCGTGAGGCTTTCGCGGCAACGCTGGCTGATCCCGCGCTGCTCGAGGAAGCGAAAAAACAGAATCTCGAAATCCATCCGCTCGGCGCAGAGCAGATCGTCGACACGATCAAGCAGATCGACGACATCTCGCCGGCGGTGATCGAGCGCGCCAAACCAATGTTCGGCGTCGGCGCGAATTGACTCTTTGAGAGGATGTTATTCCCGCGAAAGCGGACGACCTATGCAATCGCCCTCTTCTCCAGACAATGGACGTAGAGCCGGAGAAAAAGGCGTCCACTGCTCATAAATTTCCGGATAGTCAGGGCTTAGTATGCGTTATTGGCGTTTTTTCTTGCTCGATATCACCGCGATTGCGGTGGCGCTCTCCTTACTCGTGGCTACCCGCTGGATCACCAAGGGCTTGCCGCATGGTACAGGGCAGGCGTGGACTCTGCGACTGCTCGCAGTCATTGCACTTGCCGTAGTAGGGGCCTTGGCGGCGGCTTGGTTCCAGTTAAGAGCCCTTAATCACCGTCAAAAGATTTAAGCTCACGGCGAGTGTAAGCGACTACTCCGCGGCGGCGCTTGCGATTTTCAGCGGCGTGGTACGCGGCAGGTCTTTGATCTGCGGGTAGACTTCGCGGGCAAAGAGCGTCATCGCCTTGACCGTGCGCTCATGCCCCATGAAGCCGGCGTGATCCATCATCAACAGATGATCGAAGCCGCCGACGAGATCGTAGAAGCGCTTGATCTGCTTCACGACATTGTCGGGCGTGCCGCTGATCAGGATGCCTTGTTCGCGCAGCCAGTCGAGCGATGCGGTGCGCGCCGCGCGTTCGTTGGGGCCTTGCGTCGCGCGCATCGCCTTCACATTGGCGACGACCGGCATATAGCCGGGCGGGTTGCGGAAATGCGGCTCGGCTTTCGGCGCCGTCAGATACCAGCGCAGCTCTTCCGCGCCCTTATCCGCTTCGCTGTCGGACTCGGCGACATGAACCAGTGGCATGTAGGCGCAACCGCCGCCGCCGGGGAGGCCGTGTTCGACGAAATGCTTGCGATACGTGTCGAAGAGCGGCTTCACCTTGTCATGCGGCAGCAGGAAGTTCGCGAATACCCAGCCGCGCTCGCCGCAGCGCCGTGGCGTCTCGAGATCGCTCGACCCCGTCACCCAGATTTGCGGATGCGGCGACTGGATCGGCCGCGGCCACACATTGATGCTGCGGCGATGCCAGAAACGGCCTTCGTAATTGAACGGCGTGTCGACCTGGCCCCAAGCCTTGATGACGAGATCGATACCGTCCCAGAGCTTCTCGCCCGTATAGGTTGGGTTGGTGTTGGCGGCATAGATCTCATACGGAACGCCGCGCACGAAGCCGCAATCGAGCCGCCCGCGCGAGATGCAATCGATCATCGCCATTTCTTCGGCAACGCGGATCGGATCGTTGCGATGGCCGATTGGATTGCCCAGCACGCAGATGCGCGCGTTCTTCGTCTGCCGCGCCAGGATCGCGGCGGTCAGCGGCGCGCAGGTATCCATGCAGCTCGGCGTCTGGTGATGCTCGTTGAGCATCAGATCGAGGCCGAGCTCGTCGGCGATCATATGCTCGTCGAGATAGCGGTTATAGAGATCGGCGCCGACTTTCGGATCGAAGAATTTGTTCGGCAGGTTGATGCGCGTCGCCGGCTCGTCTTGCGGATAATGCGGATAGGGCATTTCCGTGAAGTGCCAAGCTCTCATTTCGCATCTCCCAGGAAGTCGGTGACGTGACGCAATACGGTGTCGGGCTGCTCGATATGCGGGTAATGCGCGGCATCGGCGACGGTCGCGACGCGCGCGCCGGCGATCAGCTTTGCGAAGCCGCGCGCATAATCGGCCCCGGCAATGCCGTCTTTCTCGCCCCACAAAATCAGGGTCGGCGCCGTGACGCGATAGAGCAGATGCTTCAGCTTGGGATTGTGCAGATAGGGCTCCCAGCCAAAGCGAGCGAAGGATTCCAGATCGCGCGCGATGCGGCCGAGCTCCTCGTCGCTGAGCTTCGACACATCGCGCTTCATTTTTTCCGGCTCGCGGAATTTCAGCGCCGCGGCCTTCGCCGGGCCGAGCTGATAGATATCGGCGAAATCGCTCTCGGTCGGCCCGCCGAACTTCACGCCGTAAGGGCCGATCAGCGCGATGCGGGAGAAGCAATCGTCGTCCATCACCGCCATCTCGGCGGCGATCCAGCCGCCGAATGAGCAGCCGACCACCGGCACGCGCGACAGGCCGAGCTTTTTCAGGAGCGATAGCAGAACATAGGCCTGATCCGCCGGCCGCGTCAGCCAATCGGGTCGGCTGGAGCGGCCAAAACCAGGCGGCGAGGGGATGATCACTTCGGAATTCTTGGCCAGCCCGGCGACGAAGGCGGAATCGGCCTCCAGCATGTCTTCGCCCGGTATCAACAACAGCGGCTTGCCGCTACCCCGGCGCGCGACCTCGATCTCGACGCCGCCCACCGTCACCAACGCTTCACTCGCCATACCGCCCGACTTTCGCTTTGCTGTTTCTTTTCCTTGCCGATCATCGTGGGTCGACAAGGCTGAGTTCGTCGAAGAGCGTAGGCTGGCGGAGGGAGTGGGATTCGAACCCACGATACGGTTTCCCGTATACACGCTTTCCAAGCGTGCGCCTTCGACCGCTCGGCCACCCCTCCCGCTCTTTGGGAACCTCCTAAAACTAGCGAAGCGCGGTTCGAGTCGCAACCGCGCGGCTCTTGTTGGGCAGGCTTTTCGGCTTTTTCTCGACGGCAAGAGCGTCACGTTCGCGATCGGCAACGCCTATCGCACGCAGACCAATATCGTTCAGGCCCTGATCCATTCGTTCGAATTCGGGCTGCCGCGCGCAACCATCGACGCCTTGGCGACAGGCGGCTCCGTCACGATCCAACGGCCGACTGGCAAGCGCGACGTCATCAAGGTCCCGGCGAGCCAGACGGCGAGGGCACGCTTCAACAAGTGTTTCGCCGGCAACGGGGGCCGCTAAAACCGGTCGCGCGCCCGAGCACTTGTAGAGTGCCCGGCGCGCGCGACAGGCACGCTACTTGATGTAGCTGTTGTCGATCAGCGGCGCGTAGTCTTTGAGCTTCTCGTCGGGCTTCATGAAGCCGGCCCCGATATTCATTCGGTCGCCGTTTTCCATCGCAGCCGGATCGACGCGCGGCGGCATATTCTCCGCGTCCTTCAGCGCGTCATACGCCATGCCGAGGACGGTGTCGTCATAGGCGGGGAAGCGCTTTTTCATTTCGGCCAGGGTCTTCTCACGATCGCTCACCACGATCTTCATGCCCGCGATCATGCCGTCCATGAACTTGGTGCAAAGATCTTTATGCACCGGGCAGTAATCGGCGCGCACGGTGACGATCGACGCCGCGATCGGGAAGTACTTGGTCGGCTCGCCCTTGGTGGGATCCGAGACCATCACGCCCGATCCGTCAGCCATCACCTGCTGCGCGTAAGGCATCGCGTTCGAGAAGCCGTCGATCTGCTTCGTCTTCCAGGCTGCCATGATCTCGGGCGGCAGCATCGTCGCAATCGACATATCGTCGGCGTGGATGCCGGCTTCGTTCGCGACCGAACGCAGTACCGCGTCGGGCAGCGAGCCGATGGAGGTGACCGCGATCTTGCGTCCCTTCAGGATTTTCGCGCGCTCGGCTAACGGCGCGTTCGGGTCGAAATGCGCGGCGTCGGCGACTTCCTTGCGGATCATCACCCATTCCATGGTCTTTTTGACGCCGGCGCCGATCGCCTGCATGTGCTGGCCATGTGCCCAACCGCGCGTGATCGCGTCGGATGAGCCGATGGCGAATTGGACCGAGCCGTTGATGACGGCATTGTTCGTGCCGACGCCCGGCAGGACGATGGTTTTGACCTCGAGGCCTTGGTCGGACCAGAGGTGCAAATCCTCAGCGAGATAAAGCGCCGTGAACGAAATGTTGACCGACGGCAGCGCCAAGGTCACCTGGGTCGAGTCCGCCGCCCGTGCGGATGCGGCCATCAACGTCGCCCCCGCCAGCGCGACGATAGCCGAGCGCAGCAATCCACGCGTTACCATCATTATCCCCCTTAATTTCACGAATCTGTTTATCGATAAGCCGATTATGTGAGAAGCGACATTACCCATTTGCCGATCGCGCAGACAAGGTATGCCGCGGCGCATCGTGATGGCCAGGATGCGCCGCGGCGGTCCTTAGTTCTTGGCGGTCAGCTTGTCCTGCGTCTTCGTGTCGAAATCGCTGGCGTCGTGCCGCTCGTGTAATTGATCCGCGGGCTCGCCGCTCAACCGGTTGACCTTGCGGCCGCGTTTCACCGCCGGGCGTTGGCCGATCTGCGTCGTCCAGCGTTGCAGGTTCTTGTATTCCTGCACCGACAGGAATTCGCCGCCGCCATACTGGTTGTATTGCGCAAGGCCGCCATACCACGGCCAGATCGCAATATCGGCGATCGTGTACTTGTCGCCGCCGATATATTCGCTTTCCGCCAGACGCCGGTCGAGTACATCGAGCTGCCGCTTCGTCTCCATGGTGAAGCGGTTGATGGCATATTCGATCTTGGTCTGCGCATAGGCGTAGAAATGGCCAAAGCCGCCGCCGACATAGGGCGTGCTGCCCATCTGCCAGAACAGCCAGGATAGACATTCGGCGCGCGCGGCGCGCTCGGTCGGCAGCAAGGACCCGAACTTTTCGGCGAGATAGACGAGAATGGAACCGGATTCGAATACGCGAACCGGCTTCGGTTCGGAGCGGTCGAGCAGAGCCGGGATCTTGGAATTCGGATTGATGGCGACAAAGCCGCTGCCGAACTGGTCGCCCTCGCCGATCTTGATCGGCCAGGCATCGTATTCGGCGCCGCGATGGCCGAGCGCCAGAAGCTCTTCCAGCATGATGGTGACCTTCACACCATTCGGCGTCGCCAGCGAGTAAAGCTGCAGCGGATGCTTGCCGACCGGCAGCTCCTTCTCATGGGTCGGGCCGGCGATCGGCCGGTTGGTGTTGGCGTATCGCCCGCCATCGGGTTTGTCCCAGGCCCAGACCTTCGGCGGTGTGTAAGTCGATGTGTCGGTCATCATTGTCCTCATGGTGGTTTAGCGGCGTTACGCGTCAGTCATTGAGTAGCGAAACCGTTGCAACGCAAGTTGGGAGGAAAATTGGACAGAGGTGCGCTGCGAGCCATCTACTACCTAGGTGGTAACGTAGGAAGCCCGCGCCAATCGCTCAAATCCGCCAGTCATCCGCCATGCGCGGCGGGCACTCCCTCCGCCACTGCTGCGTCGAGCCCCATTTCCAAGGCCACCGCCGGGACGAGGTGGCTTCGAGCGCGCCGCCGCATCGTCTTCGGCGGAATCCTCTGCTCTTCCGGTCGCGCGCGGCGCCGCCAATGCGGTCGGGAATCAAGTAGCGTCTCAGTTTGAATTTCGGGATCGGGTGGATTCCGGCCCTTCCGCTTTTGGCTACACTAAGCGAATCTCGGTGCCGCCCTCGTGTGCCGAAACGCGCGCTCAACCGTAGCCCGAGGAAAAATAGCGAATGTCGAATGAGGACGGCACCAAGATTATTTATCGCAGGACGCCAGAATCAGCGGCCATGGTGGCAAACGTCAAACGAGCGATGGCGATCACCGCCGCACTGAACCGTTTGACGTTCAACGATGCAGACGAAATTCGGGCGTTGTTCAGCGAACTCATCGGTAAAAAGGTCGATGAAAGCTTTCTACTGATCCCGCCATTCTATACTGCCGGCGGGGCCGAAATCCGCGTCGGGCATAATGTCTTCGTAAATCAGAATTGCACTTTCTATGACTTTGGCGGACTCGACATCGCGGACGATGTGATGATCGGGCCGAACGTGAGCCTCATCACGGCAAGCCATCCCCTTGAACCTTCGCGGCGACGCGCCGTCACAATCGGAAAGCCTATCGTGATTGAGAGAAACGTCTGGATCGCAGCCGGTGCAACAATCATCGGCGGGGTGACGGTAGGCGAAAACTCGGTTGTGGCTGCGGGTTCGGTCGTCACGAAGGACGTTCCCCCGAATACCCTTGTTGGAGGAAATCCGGCGCGGGTCATTCGTTCGATTGGCGACGACTGAAAGAACAACCGCAAGGGAAATCGGTCGCCTGGATGCGCGGCCACCCTAACTCACGCCAGATCCTAACGGGCTTTGTTACCGGCCGATGCCCAAATTTTCTCCCAAATGTCGCCGACATGGTCGGCTTCGGCGAGGGTCGCTTCGGTGCGCAGCGCGATCTTTTTGCCCTCGATCTGCTCGGGGAACGGCAGAAACTCCTTTCGCTTCAGCTCGATGTTGACGGGCACTTGCCGCGCGTAATGGAAGGCCGCGATTTGGCCTTCCTTGCTGAGATACCAATTCACGAACAGCTTCGCCGCGTTCACATGAGGAGAACCGCGGAAAATGCCGATGTAGCCGGCGCTCGCCGGAATCGGCGAAGGGCACTCGGCCGCAACAGGAACGCCGTTCCGCTTGTCACGGTCCACGACATAGTCCTGCACAGCAGCGAAAATATCGAATTCGCCGACGGAGATGAGCTTGTCGGTCGCCGCGAGCGTCTCTTTCCGGTATTGGGCATGCATGTCGTTGACCAGCTTGGTCAGGAAATCAACCATCCACTTCTCGCCGTTCACCTCGCGAAGCTGCGGTAGCCAGGCAACGCTCGCGTTGTACATGCCGATTTTGCCGTTCTTCCAGCGCGGATTGGTGACGAGATCGTCCCAGCTCTTGGGGATATCGGCGGGCTGTACACGCTGTGTCGAATAGCTGAGGCACCAATAGTTCATCTTGTCGGCGCCATCGGTGCCCGCTTTGGTTTTCATCTCGGGCCAGAGATGCGCATAGGCTGGCAGATCGTTGATTTTTTCGAGCGCATTTGCGGCGCGATAATCCTCATAGTTGGTGTCATAGGCGGCAACGACGTCTGTGACGTAGTTGCCAGCCTGAAACGCGATCAAGGGTCCAATCGCGCGCTCGCGGCCGATGCCACGCGTGTAGTTGAGTTGAATGCCGGGATAGCGCGCGCTGAACGTTTCGCTCATACCCGCAAATTCCTGCTCGCTCATTTGCAGACGAATCTGCACCGTGCCCTCTTTCTTGGCGGCGTCGAGGAGCGAGGACGGCACCGCAAGCTCCTGGTCGAGCCCGGCCATGATGGATGGATCGAGTTTCTCTTCCGCGAAAATCGTCGAGATCTTCGGCGTGAGATTTTCAGCGTCGGCTGGCAACGCGATGCTGAAAAGACAAGCGACGGAAAACAACGCTGCGCTGCATGGTTGCGGCATCGAATCCTCCCTGGGTGGGCGCGTATGCATGACACGCGCTCCTTGTTTGTGCCGATTATACACCAAAAGAAGGATCGATGACGCCAAGAAAGAGTGCGCGACAATCGTCGCTCTTTCGGACTAGCATGCTGCTGCATAGCGCGCGAAAAATGGCGCGCGGAACGCACAGGGAGGAGACATGGCGACGAGCGCGATCGCCATGCGCACAGCGCGCCGGGAACGGCGGCACACATCGCTCTGGCCATATGTGGTGCTGGTGACACTTGGCTCGGCGGTTCTGCTGCCGTTGATCTTTCTCGTTGTCGGAAGCTTCTCGACCGCGCGCATCCCCACCAATATCGCGTGGAAGAACATTGGTCTCGCGAACTACGTAACGGTGTGGCTGGACCCGCAAACCTACGGCCTGCTTCTCAATACGATCATCTTTGTCGTCGGTGCGACGGCGCTTGGAATTAGTTTGGCGGCGATACTCGCCTGGCTGGTTGAGCGCACAAATGTTCGCGGGAAAGCCTGGCTCTACGCCGGCATTCCGATGACCCTCGTTGTTCCCGGCTTGCTACAGGCCATGGCATGGGTGCTGTTGCTCTCGCCGAAATCCGGCTTCGTCAATCGGGCTTTGATGGATTGGTGGGGGCTGAGCAGCGCACCCATCAATGTCTACACGCTTTCGGGCATGGCCTTCGTCGAAGGGCTTCACTTGGTGCCGACGGCATTTCTGATGTTTGTCCCGCTACTCCGCGCCATGGACCCCGCTCTCGAAGAAGCGGCCGCCATAGCGGGCGCGCGCCCTTTGTCGATAGGACGCCAAATCACGCTCAAGCTAATGCTGCCCGGCATCGTCGCGGTTTCCATTTATCAGACGATGACCGCTCTCGAAGTATTCGAGATACCTGGCGTGCTCGGAATGCCCGTAGGGTTGAACGTGTTTGCGACGAAGATCTACGCCATGCTCCAATCGGCGACGGGTGTGCCCGCATACGGGCAAGCCAGCGCTCTCGGGATGATGTATCTCGTGCTGGGCATGACGGCGGCAGCGTTCTACTGGCACATGATCCACAAATCGGAACGCTATGCCGTTATATCGGGCAAAAGCTACCGCCCGCGCACGATCGATCTCGGCTCGTGGCGTTGGGCGGCGATCGCGTTTATTGCGCTCTATTTCTTCCTAACGCTGATTTTGCCGTTCCTCGTCATGCTCTACATCTCCTTCGTGCCCTTTTTGCAGCAGCCAAGTTATGCCGTTTTTCGTGCGTTCACGTTCAAGCACTACAGTTTTCTCTGGAACTATCCGAAGTTCATGGAGACATTCTGGAACACGCTGATCATGGTCGTTCTGACGGCCACGGCAACGACCGTCGCTTCATTCTTCATTTCGTTGGCGGTCGTGCGGTCGAAATTCTGGGGACGTCGCATAATCGACCAGCTTGCCTTTACGCCGCATGCAATTCCCGGCGTGGTCGCCGGATTGGCCTTTCTCTGGTTCTTTCTCATGACGGGTCTCTTCGGAACCGTTGTTTCGATCGTTATCGCCTTTACGGTGACGTTCATTGCCTACGGCAGCCGCGCAATGAACGCGGCGCTTCTCCAGATTCATCGCGATCTCGAAGAAGCCGCGCACACAGCCGGGGCGCCGCCGCTGAGTGTCATCGTCCGGGTATTTTTCCCGCTGATGTTGCCGACTTTTGTCGGCCTTTGGATTTGGGTCGTCCTCCTCGCGGTTCGCATCGCCGGTCTTCCCTTGGTGCTCTATCAGGGGCCGAGAAATCAGGTCCTCGCGGTCTTGATCTGGAAAATGTGGGATGACGGCGATATCGAGGCCGTCGGCGCGATCGGCGTGCTGCTGATGGTGACGCTCTTCGTGCTCGTCCTGGCGCTGCGCGTGATCGGCTTCCGTCGCGTTACTGCATAAGCGCCGACGGGAAATCGTCTGGGCGACTCGAAGTGCCGTGCCCTCCGCCCTGAATGATCGAGCGGTCCTCATTGTCGGCATGCTTGATGCGCCGCGCCCGCGATGGGACTATCCTCACATCGGGGAGGACGTCATGGATAAAGCGGAAAACGAATTGCTGACCCGCGTCGGGCCAGGCACGCGGATGGGTGCGCTGTTGCGGCGCTATTGGTGGCCGGTGTGGTTCACCGAGCAGGTAACCGACAAGCCGGTGCCGGTGCGGCTCTTGGGCGAAGACCTCGTCCTCTTTCGCGATCCATCCGGCAAGCTCGGTCTCATCGAGCGCTACTGCGCGCATCGCCGTGTCTCGCTGGAATTCGGCCGGGTCGAGGAAGGCGGCATTCGCTGCTGTTATCACGGCTGGAAATACGGCGCCGATGGACGCTGCGTCGACCTGCCGCTCGAGCCCGAAGGCAGCGGCTTGAAGCGCGATGTGAGGCTCGCCGGTTATGGCGTGTTCGAGGCGGGCGGCCTCGTCTTCGCTTATCTCGGGCCGAAGCCGGTGCCGGCTTTTCCGCGCTGGGATCTGCTGTTCCGCGAAGCCGGCCTCACCAAAGTCGGCGCCGATGAAGAGCATTGCAATTGGCTGCAACGCGCCGAGAACACGGTCGATCAGCATCATCTCTGCTCGCTGCATGCCTCGGTCTATCCG
The DNA here is from genome assembly GCA_963740675.1 of uncultured Alphaproteobacteria bacterium. GTDB lineage: Bacteria > Pseudomonadota > Alphaproteobacteria > ATCC43930 > CGMCC-115725 > CAIKMD01. The sequence goes on along the minus strand of CAVUFS010000007.1, from coordinate 519,016 downwards.
CAGCTCGCCTTCAAGCGCAGCGAGGTCGACTGGGATCCGGCCTGGTTCGGGCTCAACATCACCATGCGCGTGCCCGGTCTTAGCAAGCCGAAGCTCGATCAATTCATTTTCCCGTTGAGCAACCGCTTTACCCAGGCACGGATAGGCGTGCCGCCGAGCCACAATTTGCGCATCCGTGTGCCGACCGACGACACCAAGACCACGACCTTTTGGGTGAAGATCTATCCGTCGATCACCGATCAGGGCCGCTTGAAGACCGAAGGGCTGAAGCCGCGCCAGCGCGGTGTTTATGACCGCGCCGAAGACGGCTGGTGGGACATCCCCTCGCATGAGCAGGATCGCGTCGCGCAGGAAAGCCAGGGCCTCATCACCGACCGCTCGATCGAGACGCTGGGCTGGACCGACCGCGGCATCGTCCTCTTCCGCAAGATGCTGCATGACGGGCTCGACGCTATCGCCGAAGGGCGCGATCCGCCCGGCGTGCTGCGCGAAGAGCGAAACATCATCGACCTTTCCGCGAGCATGGACGAGCTCGCTTCTCTAACACCGGCGTGATGACCATGAAGCTGCTCACGATCCTCGCACTTTCCGCTTTCACCTTCGCTGCCGTCGCGCCCGCGAATGCGGCCGATTTCTCGCCGGCGCTGCAAGAGGTGATCGCCGGCGCCAAAAAGGAAAACAAGCTCGAGCTCCAATGGGGCGCGGGCATGATTGGCAACAACAATGTGCTGAAGCAGATGAGCGATGGCATGAACGTCATGTTCGGCACGAACATCGCCGTGCGCTTCACGCCCGGCCCGTCCGAGCCCGAGATGCTCAACAAGGTGATGATCGCGATCGCCAGCAATCAACCGGCGCCGACCGATATCGTCATCAACACCAATCAATATGCCGGCGAGCTCTATCAGCAAAAAGGCTCGGTGCCGGTCGATTGGGTGGCGCTGATGCCCGATCGCATCAAGCCGGAATATGTCGAAGCCGGCGGCTCGGTGGTCCGCACCTTCACCACGCTGCCCGGTGCGATCATCTACAACCCGAAGCTCGTGCCATACGTGCCCAAATCGCTCGCCGATCTGTTGAAGCCGGAATGGAAGGGCAAGATCGCTTCGACGCCTTATGCCGCGGGCTGGGAGCTGCTGACGGCGAACGATGTCTGGGGCCCGGAAAAGGCGCTCGATTTCGCCAGCAAGCTGTCGGCGCAGGTTGCGGGGCTCATCCGCTGCAACGATCTCGAACGCGTCGCCTCGGGCGAGTTCATCGCCTTCGGCCCCAATTGCGGCGGCCGCGACGATATCAGCATGAAGGCGAAGGGTGCGCCGATCGACGAGGTGATTCCCGCCGATTTTGCGGCCGAGCGCTATTACTATGCCTCGCTGCCGAAGAACTCGGGCGACCCGAATGCCGCGAAGCTCTTCGTGCTGTTCCTCGAAAGCACGGCCGGGCAGAAGCTGATCTGGGACGGCACGCAGACCGATCTGCACACCTATCCCGAATCGCGTTTCGACGCGGTGATCCGCGAATACGAAAAGCAGGGCGTCAAATTCCAGGAATTCACCGTCGAATGGTTTCTGAAACATCCCGAATCGCGCGAGGGGCAACGTAAGGCAGTGCCGATTCTTGCCGGGCGCTAAGCCGCTCAACGCACGGTTCGGTATTGGCCAGCCGGTCAGGCGGGTCGAGGATCGCCGCTTTCTCACCGGCCGCGGCCGCTATGTCGATGATATGAATCTGCCGCGCCAGGGTTACGGCGCGGCGCTTCTCTCGTCGCAGGCGCATGCGTTGATCCGGGCAATCGACGTGTCGCGGGCGCAGGCAATGCCCGGCGTGCTCTGCGTGCTGACCGGCGCCGACCTTGCGCGCGATGGTATCGGCGCGTTGCCGCCATCGCTGATGCCTGAAGATATCGGCGGGCCGAAAGGCTTCCGCACGTTGCGGCCGCTACTTGCGATCGATCGCGTCCGCCATGTCGGCGAACGCGTTGCTTTTCTGGTCGCCGAGACGCGCGAGCAGGCGCTCGATGCGCTGGAGGCGATCGAGGTCGATTACGAACCGGTGGCGGGGGTGGTCGATGTCACGGCGGCCATCGCGCCCGGCGCGCCGCTGCTGTGGCCGGATTGTCCGACCGGCAATGTGTCTTTCACGCTGAGCTTTGGCGACAAAGCCGCGACCGACGCGGCGTTCGCGGCCGCCAAGCATCGCGTTGCACTGAAGCTTCGGAACAATCGCCTCGCCGCGATGCCGCTCGAGCCGCGCGCCATGGTCGGCTCCTACGATTTCGCCGACGACACCTATACGCTCCACAACGCCTCGCAAAATCCACATGGCAATCGCGCGATGCTGGCGCGGTCCGTCTTTAACGTGCCGGAGACGCGTATCCGCGTGATATCGCCCGACGTCGGCGGCGGCTTCGGCCTCAAAGGCAATCTCCATCCCGAGGAAGGTCTCGTGCTCTGGGCCTCGCGGCGTTGCGGCCGGCCGGTGAAATGGACGGCGACGCGCAGCGACAGCCTGGCGGGCGATCATCACGCGCGCGACCAGATGATCGAAGGCGAGATGGCTCTCGATGGCGACGGGCGCATTCTCGCTTTGCGCGCCAAGGCGCTGCACGCGGTCGGCGCCTATGTCGCGGCGACGGCGGTGATCCCGCTCTATTTCTCGATGCGCTTCATTCCGAATGTCTACGCCGTCAGGGCGGTGCATCTCGAAACGCAAGCGGTCTTCATCAACACCTCGACAGTGACGTCGTATCGCGGCGCCGGGCGGCCGGAGGCAGCCTATTTCATCGAGCGGCTGATCGATAAGGCGGCGCAGCAGCTTGGCATCGATCCGGTCGAGCTGCGGCGGCGGAATTTCATCGCCGCCGCGTCCATGCCCTATGCGACACCGACACAGTATGTCTATGACAGCGGCGATTTCGCACGTGTGCTCGATCGCTGCCTTGCCGCCGCCGATTGGGACGGATACGCGGTGCGCGCCGCGCAATCGCAATCGCAAGGAAAACTTCGCGGCCGGGCGCTTGGCTACTACATCGAGCAAGGCGGAAACTTCAACGACCGCATGGAGATCCGCTTCGATCCGGGTGGCACGGCGACCATCGTCGCGGGCACGCATTCGCACGGGCAGGGCCATGCGACGACCTATGCACAGCTCCTCCATCAATGGCTCGGCCTGCCGCTCGATACGATCCGCTTCGTCCAAGGCGACACCGACGCCGTACCGTTCGGCCGCGGCACCTTCGCGGGGCGCAGCTCGATGGTCGGCGGCAGCGCGCTCAAAATCGCTGCTGACGCGATCATCGAAAAGGCAAAGCGCATGGCGGCGATGCTGCTCGAAGCGGCGGAAGCCGATCTCGTTTTCGCCGATGGTGAGTTCCGCATTGCAGGCACCGATCGCCGTCTGACGCTGACCGAGGTGGCGAAGGCGTTTTATCGCGCTGGCGGCATCACCAATCAGATCGGTGTCGGGCTGGAAGCGAGTGGCTCTTACGCCGGAGACCCGCCGAATCACCCGAATGGTTGCCATATCTGCGAGGTCGAGATCGATCCCGAGACCGGCGCTGTCGCGATCGACCGCTACACCGTGATCGACGATGCCGGCGTGGTGATCAATCCGCTGATCTGTGAGGGCCAGGTGCATGGCGGCCTCGCGCAAGGCATCGGTCAGGCGCTGCTCGAAGAGGTCGTCTATGCCAAGGACAGTGGCCAGCTTGTTTCCGGCAGCTTCATGGATTACGCCATGCCGCGTGCCGGCGATGTGCCGGGCTTCAGCGTCGCTTTCGAGGAAGTGCCGTGCCTCACCAATCCGCTGGGCGTCAAAGGCATCGGCGAGGCCGGGGCGGTGGCGAGCCCGCCGACGATCATCAACGCGATTCTCGACGCATTGAAACCGCTCGGCGTTCGCGACATTGATATGCCAGCAACGCCGCATCGCATCTGGCAGGCGATCCGCCAGGCGCGCGCGGCGGGGTAGCGAAGGAGAAGCGACATGCCCTTGGATGCAGGTTACGGCGGCCGGAAACGCCCGTCGCGCAATGTCCTCGGCGGCGTGCTGGAGAATTGCTCGCTGAAGCCGATGACCGGTTTCTTCCGCAATGGCTGCTGCGACACCGGCGCCGAGGATGTCGGAAGCCACACGGTCTGCGTCGTGATGACGGCCGAGTTCCTCATCTTCTCGAAATCACGCGGTAACGATCTGTCGACGCCGATGCCGGATTATGGCTTTCCCGGCCTGGTACCGGGCGATCGCTGGTGCCTTTGTGCGCCGCGCTGGCAAGAGGCGCTCGAGGCCGAAAGCGCGCCGCGCGTCGTGCTGCGCGCGACCCATGAAGGCGCACTCGAATACTGCGATCTCGCCGACCTGAAGCGCTATGCCATCGATCTCAGTTGAGCGCCCAATCTTAGGCGAGCGCTGAGTCGCCGGTGGTGCTGCGGCGCAGCTCGCGCTTTTCGTCGAGATCGTAGCGCCGCCCGCGATGCAGTGTGGCGCGATTGTCCCACATCACGAGATCGCCCAGCGTCCATTCATGCACATAGAGGAAGCGCGGCTGCGTCGCGTGTTCGAGCAATTCGGCAAGGAGGATGCGCGCCTCCGGCACGGACATGCCTTCGATGGCGCGGGTATGCGCGCCGATGAACAGCGATTTGCGCCCCGATGACGGGTGCACGCGCACCAGCGGCCATTGCACCGGCGGGATCAGACCTTGCTGCTCTTCGGTGTAATTGTCGTCGCCAAGCAGGTTGATGCGCGAATGCAGCGCCCAGTGCTCGACAACCAAACCCTCGATCTCCTGCTTCACCGGATCGGGCAGCGCGTCATAGGCGGCGCGCATATCGGCGAATTCGGTATTGCCGCCCCATGACGGCAGCGAATGAATGGTGAGGATCGAGAATTTCGCCGACGGCTTCTGGAACGAGCTGTCGCTGTGCCAAAGCTGATTGGCGAGCGAGCCGACGCGCTTCGGATGGCCCGCCGGTACAACATCGCCGTTGTAATCGACATTCGAGATATCGGCGAGATGCTCGGTCTTGAAGCGATGCTGGCGGTGCGGGCGCACGCGGCCAAAGCCACGATCAAGCGGCCCGAACCAGCGGGTGAAGGCCATCTGCTGATCTTCGTCGAGATTCTGGCGGCGAAACACCAGCACGCCATAACGATCCATCGCCGCTTCAATTGTTGCCGCGGTGGCCGCAGCAATAGGTTGGCGCAGATCGATGCCGATCGCTTCCGCGGCGAAGACTGGCGTCAGTGGCTGAAAATCGAGAACTCATGGCGTCCTCCCGCACTGATTATGCAATGCATCGGGGGAGAGGCAAACCACAACGAAAAACGGCGCCGCACGCGTGGAGCGTGGGCGCCGTCTCCGGTCCCTTCACGAGAAATCGCCTAACCTGTAACCGGCGGCACCGGGGGGTCGATCGGCGGCGGCGGGATCGGCTTCGGCGGCTCCTCAATCGGAGGAGGAATCTCGGGGTTGGGCTGCTGCGCCGGATTTCCTGGCGGTTGCGGCCTTCCCGGATCCTGAAGTCGATAGAGGGCGATCATGTCGCGATCATTTATGGTCGTCGGCCACTTCGCGGACTTTGTCCTTCAGGCCGCCGACCGTGTTCTGGACTTTGCCTTCGGCTTTCTTCGCCGCGCCCTCGGTTTCCATTTTCTTGTCGCCCAGCGCCTTACCGGCGGCTTCCTTGACGGCGCCCCCAGCCTGTTTGGCCGAGCCAGCGATCCGGTCTTTATCCATGAACATCTCCCTATTTTTGGTGCGTTACAAAGAGATGGGGGGCGAATGTTTCGTCTTTGTGGCGTCTTCGCGATTTGAATGCGACTTAGGCTTAGCCGCACCCTAACAAAGTCCAGCTCGATCAGGCGGACACGACTGCCAATTGGCAGAGAGCCGGCAGATTGTCGATAAGGCCACGCCAACGCTCGTCTTCATCTCCGAGAAGAGGATCGCGCCGGCCGAAGGCGTAGCCGCGCGCGACCTCACCGGTGCCGGCGAACAATGCGTGTGGTCGATGCGGATGCGGGCGCAGCGACCAGATCATCGGCTGGGTCTATTCGGTCGTCGGCGGCCATGCGCCGGTGGTCGTGCGTTTCGGCACGCGATTCCTCGATGAGCTGTGGGGGCACCGGCTCGCACGATATCCGCTTCGACGATGTCTTCATTCCCGATCATCGCGTCTGGTATCAAGGCAAGCCGCCGGTCGGCGAGGCGCTCGACGGGCCGCTCTTCCGCTTGCCCTTTCTCGGCGGGCCATTTGCGCTGCCTTCCGTAGCGCTTGGTGTCGCGATAGCCGGGCTCGAGCATTTCGTCGCGATGACGCATCATCGCACCAACCGCACCGGCGCCAGCATGGCCGATCAGCCGGCGATGCAATTGCGCATCGGCGAGGCGGCAATGGAGCTCGATGCGGTACTCGCGCTGCTGCGCGTGAAGCTCAAAGAGCTGGTGGCAAGCCTTGCGGGCGAGACACTCGATCAAAGCGGCGAGCGAAACATCCTTCTGCCGGGCGGCGTTGCGCATGCTACGATTCCGCCGCCGGCTGCTTCATCGCCCAAAGCGCCTATCGCTCGCTCGAGAGGCTGATGACCGCTGCCGGCGCGCATCAGCTCGGCAATGCGGAACCGTTCCAACGCTGTTTCCGCGATGCTCTCGCCGCGACCCAGCAGCCGAGCAATAATTGGGACAATGGCCGCATCGCCGGCGGCCGCGCGCTGCTGGAGCGCATCATAAGATAGGGGGAGGAAATGACGGTAAGCGAGATTCGCTTTGGCATCGGCACGATGATGGATGGCGGCAAGCCCGCAACGGCGGTGGTCGTCGAGGATCAGGTGGCAAAGCTCGCCGATATCGTCGCGCGCTATTCGACGCCGGGCGCGGCGGCGCCGATCATGCGCGACTTCCTGCCGGATTGGGATCGCTGGCATGGCTGGCTGCGCGGTCTCGATCTGAAACCCGGCGCGGGCGATGGGTGGCAGCCGCTGAATGCGGTGAAGTTCCTGCCGCCGGTGCCGGAGCCGAACAATATCTTCCACCTCTATCATAATTTCGAGCGGCCGAGCCGTGTCACCGGGCGCAGCGATCCGCCGAAAGCAGAACGCGTGCTGCCCGATGTGTTCTTCGGCTCGCGCTCAGCGCTCGCCGGTTACGGCGACACGATCTATCGCGAGCATGGCGGCAAGCAATTCGATTTCGAGGTCGAGGTGACGATCGTGATCGGCAAGCCGGCGACGCGTGTTTCGGCCGACAAGGCCGACGAATTCATCGCCGGCTACACGCTCTGCAACGATCTCACCATGCATTTCGCCTGGTGGCGGGAGCTCCGCAACAAAAGCCCGATCAACGACAACATCCGGATGAAGAATTTCGCTGGCTATACGCCGATGAGCCGGGTGATCGTGCCGCGCGATCTCGTTGGTGATCCGCATGATCTGCGCGTGCGCGCCTGGATCGACGACAAGCTGCATCAGGATGCGCGCACCAACGCGATGCTGTGGCATATGGGAGAGGCGGTCGAATATCTCTCCTACATCATGACCTTGATGCCGGGCGATCTGATCCTCATGGGCTCGCCGGCCAATTTGCCGCTGGAGCCGGGACAGAAGAATCACGGCATCGAGAACGGACAGATCATCCGCTGCGAGGTCGAGAAGCTCGGGTGCATGGAAAACCGCGTCGAGGAGCAGCCTTGGCGCCAACCCAATGAAATCGACATCTAAACGAAATCTGATCGGGGGAAACGATATGAGACGCTTGCTTTGCGCGTTGGCCTTGCTGCCGGCGCTGTTGCCCTTCGGCCGCTCGGCTTCGGCCGATGAAGTGAATTTGCTGTTCGACATCATCGGCCCGACGCGCTCAGGGGCGATGATCAATGCGCTCGAGCCATGGGCAGCCAAGGTCAATGAAATGGGCAAGGGCGTCATCCATCTCGATGTGCGCGAGGGCGTCACGCTCGCCACCTTCGAGAACATCTATGACCGCGTGCTCGACGACGCGATCCAGGTCGGCTGGGGCATGCAGAACGCGGTCGCGGGCAAATTCCCGCTCTCCGAAGTCCCGGCGGTGCCGTTCCTGGTGAAATCGGCGCAGGCGGGATCGGTCGCGTTCTGGCGGTTCTACAAGACCGGGTTGCTCGATAGCGAATACGATCAGATCGTACCGCTCGCCACCGGCATGCTCGGCGCGGGCGGGCTGCATCTCAGCGCGCCGCTCAAGAGCATGGACGATCTCGGCGGGCTGAAGCTCATTGTCGCCGGCCAAATGCAGAGCAAGACGATCAGCGCTCTCGGCGGCGCGCCGGTCTCCATTCCGCTGACCGATGAATACGCCGCGGTGCAGCGCAAGACGGTCGACGGTGCGATTATCGGCTGGGGCGGCGTGCGCGCTTTCAAGCTGCAACAGGTCGCGCCTTATCATGTCGACGTTTCGGTCGGCACGTCGATCAGCATGGTCTTCATGTCGAAGAAGAAGTTCCAATCGCTGCCGGTCGCCGCGCAGAAGATCCTGCTCGATACCTCCGGCGAGGCGCTCAGCCGGCAATACGGCATCGCCGTGGATCAAGAAGCCGCCGGTATCCGCGACAGCATGATGGCCGAGCCGGGCCAGAAGATGGTCACCGTGCCACCGGCCTCGTTCGCCAAATGGCAGGTGAAGACCGAGCCGGTGGTCACGGCATGGGTCGATGGTCGCAAGAACGGCAAGGAAGTGCTCGATAAATATCGCGCGCTTTATACCCAGGCGGAGGCCGAGCAGACACACTGAACCATCTCGTCGATTGCGGCGCATGGCACAGCCTCGCTAGATTGCCGCCATGCCTGATCGGGGAAATGGGGTTCAGACCGTGACGCGCGAAGAGATGCTGCACCGCGCCGAAGCGCTGGTGCCGGTGCTGCGCGAACGCAGCCCCGCTTGCGAAGCCGCGCGAAGCTGTCCCGATGAAAGCATGACGGATTTCGATGCCGCGGGCTTTCTGCGGATTTGCCAGCCGGCGCGGTTCGGCGGCTATGAGCTTGGCTGGGATGTGTTGTGCGAGGTCGGGCAGATCCTCGCGCGCGGCTGCGGCGCCCAGGCCTGGGTCTCGACCGTCATGGGCGATCACGCCCAGATCGCCAGCGGCCTGCCGATCGAGGCGCAGGAAGAAATCTGGGGTAAGACACCGACGGCGCATATCTGCGCCAGCTTTGCCCCGGTCGGCACGGCGCACAGCGTGCCCGGCGGCGTGCGCTTCTCCGGCAAGCACGGCTTTGCCAGCGGCATCGATCATGCGCAATGGGCGCTGCCCGGCGGCATGATCGTCGACGGGCCGATGAAGGGCGAGCGCTGCCTCTTCCTTGTGCCGATGAGCGATGTCACGGTGATCGACGATTGGCATGTGATCGGCATGTCCGGCACCGGCAGCAAGAGCTTTACCGTCGAAGATGTGTTCGTGCCCGAGCATCGCATCTTGCGCTTTCGCGATCTCGAAGAGGGCAATGGGCCCGGCACACGCGTGCATGCCTCGCCAATCTTCCGCATGCCGCATGGCGGTCTCGCGACCAGCGCCTTTGCCTGCGTTGCGGTCGGCATCGCCGAAGGATTTCTCGCCGATTACATCGCGGCGACCAAGAAGCGCGTCTCGCGCGGCGTGAAGGTGGCGGAGCAGACCGGCACGCAAATCTCGCTTGCCGTCGCGGCGGCGGAGATCGAAGCGGCTTCTACGCTCTATATGGCGCCGGTGCGCGAAGCGCGGCGCATGATCGAGCGCGGCGAGACCGTGCCGGCACATCAACGCATGCGCGGCAAGCGCAACTCGACCTATGCCGCGCGCACCGCGCTCAGCGCGGTGGAGAAACTCTTCTATGCCTCGGGTGCGCGCGTTCTCTTTGAGGGCAACGGGATGAACCGCGCCTATCGCGATCTTCAGGCGGCGGCATCGCATGCGGGGTTGGTGTGGGATGTCGGCATGAGCGATTACGGCCGGCACCTCTTGGAATCGGAATAAGGATAAGACGATGCGGATCATTTCCTATAGCGAGAACAACACGCCGCGGGTCGGCGTCATGACGAGCGACGACGCGTTCGTGCCGGTGGCCGATGTCGCGCCGCAATTACCGAACGATTTGCGCGCGCTGCTCGGCATGCCGGATGGGCTGGCGCGACTGCGCGATGCGGTTGGCGGCAAGCAAGGCACGCGCAAGCTCGTCGATGCCGATCTCTTGCCGGTGATCCCCGATCCGCATGTCACCTGGGCGCTGGCGCTCAACTTCAAGACGCATATCGAAGAGACCGGCCTCACCACCTCGAAGGAATTCCCGCATCTCTTTATGCGCACGCCTGCCTCGGTGGTCGGCCACAATCAGAAGCTGCTGTGCCCGCCTCCCGAAGTCGCGAAGGAGTTCGATTACGAAGGCGAGCTCGGTGTCGTGATCGGCCGCGGCGGCCGGCATATCCCGGTCGAGAAAGCCTTCGATCACATCGCCGGCTTCTGCTGCGCCAATGAAGGCTCGGTGCGCGAATATCAGCGTCACAACCGGAATTTCGGCCTCGGCAAGAATTTCGAGCGCTCGGGCAGCACCGGCCCGTGGCTGATGACGAATGACGAATTCGGCGATCCGAAGGCGCAGCGCGTCATCACCCGTCTCAACGGCATCGAGCGCCAGAACGCGCCGCTCAACGACATGCTGTTCGCGGTCGAGCAGGTCGTGCATTACCTCTCGAGCGGCTACAATCTGTTACCCGGCGATGTGATCATGATGGGTACGCCCGGCGCGCTGAAGCCGCATCCCGGCGAGAATCTGAAGCCGGCCGGGCGCCACGGCGTGCTCGGCGTCGTCAATATGAAGCCCGGCGACAAGGTCGAGGTCGAGATCACCGGCCTCGGCGTGCTGAAGAATACGATCGCCGCCGACGAGCCGGCCGCTTACCGCCCGCGCTGATTTCGAGGCGAGAGCCCGTATACGTCATTGCGAGAAGCGCGTAGCGCGACGAAGCAATCCATTGGTTCAGCAAACTGGATTGCTTCGCTTCGCTCGCAATGACGATTTTAAGGTCGTGTTTCGCTCTATTCGGCAAAAGGCGTCCCAAATTTAGGGCAGGCGGAAGAAATCCGTCGCGTTCTGCACGGTCATCTTGTGCACCTCGTGAGTCGGCACGCCCTTGAAATTGTGCTCTAGCACCTTATTCGATTCCGGCCAGTCGGATTCCTGGTGCGGGAAGTCGTTCGCCCAGATCAGGCGATTGACGTTCAGGTGATGGCGGTTGTCGATGCCTGCGCGGTCGCGCTGGAACCCCCAATAGAAATATTCATTGATTAACTCGCTGGGCTTGCCGGAAAGCGGCTTCACACCATCGTAGCGCTTCGCCCAACCGATGTGGCGGTCGTAGCGCGTGTCGGCCACCTCCATGAAGTTCGGAATCCAGCCGATCGAGTTCTCGGCGAAGAAGATGCGGAGTTTCGGAAAGCGCTCAAACACGCCTGACAAGAGCAGTTGCACCGCGTTGTAAGCGCCGTTGCGCGCGAAACGCGTCATCTGGCCAGCGAGGTCGGTGCGTAAATTCTTCTCGCGCTTCGGATAATCAAGCAGTTTGCCGTTGAAGCTCGTGTCCGTGTCCTCGACCGCGAAGTGGATCGTGACCGGCATGTCCAGATCAAGCGCCATCGCCCAGAAGCGGTCGTCTTCCGCCTTCGGGATACCTGTGCCGTTCGGGAAATTGGGGAGCTGGATGGCGATGAAGCCTAGCTTCTTGCAGTGCTGCAGCTCCGCCAGTGAGTCCTCGATGGTCGTTGCCGTGATGCAGCCGACACCGAAGATCCGGCCTTTGGCGTCCGAATCCGAGAGATATTCCTCGGCGAACCAGTCATTCCAGCCGCGGATGATGGCCTTCTGCAGTCCGGGGTCCTTCGCTTTGAGCCACATCGAAGGACCGGCGACGACCGCGGGGAACATGATCTCCGCATCGATGCCGTCGATGTCCTGCTCCTTAATTCGCTGCGCGGGCGAGCCGGTACCCGGGCACGTCTCGTACCTCTGGTCGGCGGGATACCAATTGCTCCCGTCGCGACCCTGGCCGCCATAGATGTCGAACGTGTTCTGGCGCGGCGGCAGGTCTTCGAACACGGTGGCGTCCGCACCGCCCTCTAAACGGATCGTGCGCGGCGCGCGGTCGCGATATTTCTTATCGATCCGATGGGTCCAACGTTCGTTGGGGATTTCCAGGTGTGTATCGCCGGACACGCATTTGTAGTTCTGCGACATGAAGATCCCTCCCTCAATTGGCGGACATGCCGGAACACACGCCCGATGTCAGTTTTTTAAATGCGAGGCGGACCGCCGCCGCATTTTAGTCTGACGTTCAAAAGCGGATTGTGTGTCCACCCTAATCGAGCGGCACCGCCGCCGCCATCGTCGGCCCGATCTCGTCATGGATGACGAGATCGGCATATTCGTCCTGCTCGGTCGCTTCGCGATTGATGATCGCAAGTGCGGCGCCGTTCTGCGCGGCGAGCAGCGGGAAAGCCGGCCGCGGGTAGACCACCAGCGACGAGCCGAGCACGATCAAGAGATCGCAGGCGAGCGCCTCGTCGCGCGCGCGCTCGATCACTCTCGGGCTTCAACGCCTGGCCGAAAGAGATCGTCGCCGTCTTCACCAGCCCGCCGCATTCGCGGCAGGACGGGATGTCGCCGCGGCCGACGAAGCTCTGCTTCAACACCTCGAGCTCGTGCCGCAGCCCGCATTCGAGACAGCTGGCATAGCTGCCATTGCCGTGGAGCTCGATCACCTTATCGGCGGGCACGCCCGAATCCTGATGCAGATTGTCGACATTCTGCGTGATGATCGCGCTGACCTTGTCGCGCGCGATCAGCCGCGCCACCGCGTAGTGCCCGGCATTGGGCTTGGCGCCGGTCCAGCGCATCGCGCCTGAGAAAGTGCGCTCCCAGGATTCGCGGCGCTTTTCTTCGCTCGAGACGAATTCCTGATAGTAGATCGGTTTCATCCGGCTCCAGATGCCGCCGGGACTGCGGAAATCGGGCACGCCCGATTCCGTCGAGATGCCGGCGCCGGTGAAGATAACAGCGCGTTTCGCTTGACCGATCAGCCGCGCGAGTTCGATGACGGCAGGATTGTTCGAGTCCATACCCGCATCATAATGTAGGAAGAAGAAAATGCCCAACCCGCTGACCCTCCCGGATCTGTTGCGCGACGGTCTCGATGTCGTCTTCGTCGGCATCAACCCGTCGGTCTTCTCGGCGGCGCAGGGCCATTATTTCGCGCGCAAGATCAATCGTTTTTGGCCGGCTTTTTCGCGCTCGCGATTGAGTGTGGCTGCACGCAAAGGGCTTGGCGTCGAGCGGCTCGAGCCGGAGCATGATCGTGCGTTACAGGATTACGGTTTCGGCTTTACCGATCTTGTCAAACGCCCCAGCCCGCGCTCGACCGATCTGACGCGAAGCGAGCCGACGGACGGTGTCGCCGTGCTGGTACGCAAGTTGAAACGCCACAAGCCGTGCTTTGCCTGCTTTCACGGTGTCACGGTCGGTCGGCCGGTACAGAAAGCGATCGCGCCGCAATTGCCGGAAATTGGACTCGGTTTGCAACCATACACGATTGGCGAGACGCGCATCTTCGTGGTACCGAATCCTAGCCCCGCCAATGCGCATTTCACGCCGGCGGATCAAACCTATTGGTACGACGCGTTGGCCGATGCCTTGGCGATGGCCGTCCGCGCCGAAAAGATCGTCAAGCGTGGCACGAAGCGGTAAAGTCGCCGTAATCACTCAAATCATAAAGCGAAAGGGAGGAGCTTATGCCTAAGAATCCGACCAAACAGCGCGGAACGACGCGCCGGCGTGTTTTGCGCGGTGCCGCCGCGATGGGCGCGGCCGTCGCAACGACGCCGCTCGCGCCGATGATCGCACGCGCCGCGAACAAGAAATTGAAGATCGGCTATGTCACGCCGGTGACCGGTCCGTTGGCGTTCTTTGCCGAGGCGGATGGTTATGTCCTGCCGCAATTCCGTCAGGCGATGGCGAACGGCATCAACATCGGTGGCACGACGTACGATGTTGAGTTGATCGCCAAGGACAGCCAGTCGAATCCCAACCGTGCGTCGGAAGTCGCGAGCGATCTCATCCTTGGCGAGAAGGTCGATTTCATCCTCGCTGCGCACACGCCCGAAACCGTCAATCCGGTCAGCGATATCGCCGAGATCAACGAGGTGCCGTGCCTCACGACCGATGCGCCGTGGCAGAGCTGGTTCTTCCCGCGCCATGGCGATCCTGCCAAAGGCTTTAAATGGACCTACCATTTCTTTTTCGGGCTCGAGACCGTCTCGGCCGTGTTTATGGATCTGTTCGATGGCGTGCCGACCAATAAGAAGATCGGCGTGTTGTGGCCGAACGACACCGACGGCAACGCATTTGCGGACCCAAAGAATGGCATGCCGCCCTTCATCGCAAAGCGCGGCTACACCGTCGTCGATCCCGGCCGCTTCGATCCCAGCATCGAAAATTTCTCGTCGCAGATCGCAGCGTTCCGCGCCGCCGGCGTCGAATGCTTCACCTCGGTTCTCGATCCGCCGGTCTTCATCAATTTCTGGACGCAATGCGCGCAGCAAGGCTGGCGCCCCAAAGTGATGGTGCCGGGCAAATCGATCGAATTTCCGCCGGCGATAAAAGCGCTGGGGCCGCTTGCTAAAAATCTTTGCGTCGAGGTTTGGTGGTCGCCAGATTTCCCCTTCAGCTCGCATCTGACGGGCCAAACCTCAAAGCAGTTGGCCGACGACTATGTCGCCAAGACCGGCAAGCCGTGGACGATGGCGCTCGGCTACAAGCACGCGATTCTCGAGCTCGCGGCCGATGTGCTGAAGCGCGCCAAATCCGCCGAACCCGAAGCGATCCGCGCCGCGCTTGCCGACAGCAATTACGATTCGATCATTGGCAATCTCAACTTCAAGAAAGGCCCGGTGCCGAATGTCTGCGCACCGCCGATCGCCGGCGGCCAGTGGCAGCAACAGGCGAATGGCCAGATGGAAATCAAGGTCGTCAACAACAAGGAAATCCCGGTGGTTCCGACCAACGCCCAGCAATTGCCGCTCTAATCGGAATCGTCGCCTGGGCAGCCGCAGCCGGCGCTGCACCGGGAAGAGGTGGATATCGAAACGCTCGATTGCGCCCCAAATGCCGCGGGGCGCGAGCAGCATGACGATAACCGCCGTCGCGCCGAGCAGGATCATGTAGCTCGTGCCGTAATCGGCGAAGAGCCCGCGCAGTACGAAGTATATCGCGGTGCCAATGATCGGCCCTTCGATACTGCCGATGCCGCCGATGACGACGATGAAGATCACATCGGCGGTCCAGTCGATGACGCTGAAGGCCGCGCCGGGAGAGATGCGCACTTTCTGTAGATAGGCGAGGGCGCCGACGAGCCCGGTGAGCGCCGCGGCGATGACATAGACCGCGAGCTTTGCCTTGCGACTATCGATGCCGACGCTGCCGGCGGCGGTCTCGCTGTCCCGGATCGCGGTCAGCGCCAGGCCCTGGCGCGAACGCAGCCAGAAGAACACCATGAAGATGCCGGCGAGTCCGATCGCCATGGCGACGTAATAGAAGACAAGATCGCGCGCGAAGCGGCTCGGCGCGACGGCAAGCACGACGGAGGCTGGAAGGCTGATCCCGGTGCCGCCGCCCAACGAGAAGATCTGCAGCGCGATGAGGCGAAATACTTCGGCGATCACCCAAGTGCCGATGGCGAAATAGGCGCCGCGCAAGCGGAACAGCAGCAGCGCGGTCGGCACGGCGACTACCGCGGCAACCGGCGCGGCGAGGGCCAACGCCATCGAGCGGCGGCAGCCGACGACGATAGTGAAATAGGCAAGGACATAGCCGCCGAGTCCGACAAAAGCCTGTTGGCCAATAGAGACAAGTCCGGCATAGCCGGCGAGCAAATTCCAGCTTTCGGCGAGGGCGAGGTAATAGAAAATCTCGATCGCGAGGCGCAGCGTCGATCCGTCTGCCCAGAAAGGCAGTGTTGCCGCGACCAGGATCGCGCTGATGATAAGGCCAAACCCGATGCGGCTCGATGGCGTCGATCGCTCGATGCGGAAATCGGCCATCGCTCAATCCACCAGCTTCGGGAAAAGGCCGCGCGGCCGGAAGACCAGCACCAGCAGGAAGACGGCGTGGCCTGCCAGCAAATCCCAGGCGGGGTTGAGCACGATACCGACCGATTGCGCGATGCCAAGCACCACGCCGCCGATCAGCGTGCCCCACAGGCTGCCGAGCCCGCCGATGATCACGGCCTCGAAAGCATAGATCAGCCGCGCCGGCCCGATGCTCGGATCGAACGTCGTGCGGATTGCGAGCAGCACGCCGGCGACCGATACAACGGCGAGGCTGATCGCGGTAGCAATGGCGAAGATGTGGCGCGTATCGACGCCGTAAAGCCGCGCCGTGTCCGGATCGTCGGAGGTCGCACGGAAGGCGCGGCCGATCGCGGTGCGGTAAAGCAACAGCTCCAGCGCGGCGATGACGACAACCGCGGTGACGAAAACGATCACCGCCAGCCAGCCGACGGCGAGTCCGCCGCCGAGGCTGAGGCTTGCTGTGTCGATCGTGCCGGCCGGCAGGCGCCGCGGATCGGCGCTGAACACTTCCTGCAGCCCGTTCTCGATGATGATCGATAGACCGAAAGTCACGAGGAGCGGTGGCAGCACGTCGCTGCCGAGGGTGAAATTCAGCAAGCCGCGCTGCAGCACATAGCCGATGATGAACATCGCCACCGCGACCAGCGGCAACGCGGCGAACGGCCCGATGCCGAGGCCCTGAACCACGACCAGCGCCAGGTAGGACGAGAACACGATGAGATCGCCATGCGCGATATTCACGATGCGCATGACGCCGAACATCAGCGATAGGCCGGCCGCGAAAAGCGCATAGAGTCCGCCGAGCAGAGCGCCTTGGATGATCGTGTCGATCCATTCCATTGCGCGCGCCTTTACATGCCGAAATAAGCGAGACGAATCTGCTCGCGCGAAAGCTCGCCGGGTCGGCCTTCCAGTGTGACGCGGCCCTCTTGCAGGCAATAGACGCGGTCGGCGAGCGACAGCGCGCGGCTCACATCCTGCTCGACGACGATAAGGCTGGTGCCCTCGCGGCGGATCCTGGCGAAGACCGCGTAGAGATCGCGAATGACGATCGGCGCGAGGCCGAGGCTGATCTCGTCGCACAGCAGCAAGGTCGGATTGGCGAGCAGGGCCCGGCCGATCGCGACCATCTGTTGCTGGCCGCCGGAGAGCGCGGTCGCGGGACTTTTCTTGCGCTCGGCGAGGATCGGGAAGAGCGCGTAGATGCGCTCGAGAGTCCACGGCCCTTTGCGGCCGCATTGTTTACCCATCAGCAGATTTTCTTCGACCGAGAGCGAAGGGAACAGCCGCCGGCCTTCCGGCGTCATCGCGATGCCGCGGCTGATGATGCGATGCGGCGCTTGCGAACCGATCGCCGCGCCTTCGAAACGCACGCTCTCCGCCGTGACCGGCAACAGGCCGGTGACGCTGCGCAGCAAGGTCGATTTGCCGGCACCATTGGCGCCGATGATCGCGACGCACTCGCCCGCTTCGATGTGAAGGCTGATGCCGAACAGCGCCTGGAAATCGCCATAGAACGCGACGAGGTCGCTTATCTCGAGCTGGCTCATTCCTGCTCGATTCCCATATAGACTTCTTGCACCGCGCGGTCCTTGATGACGCGCTGCGGCTCGCCCTCGGCGATGGCGTGACCGAAATCGATCACCAGCAACCGGTCGATCGCGGCCAGCAACGCATGTACGATATGCTCGATCCAGATGATCGAGATGCCTTCGCGGCGCAATTCTTTGATCGTCGTCACCAGGGCGGTGCATTCGCCTTCGGTGAGACCGCCGGCGATCTCGTCGAGCAGAAGCAGCTTCGGCTTCACCGCCAGCGCGCGTGCCAGCTCCAGCCGCTTGCGCTCCAGCAAGGTCAACCGCCCCGCTTGTTGGTTCGCTTTCCCAACCAATCCGGTGCGCTTCAGGATATCGACGCACATCGCATAGCCATCGCGCTCGGCCGCGCCGCCGGCGAAAGACGCGGCAACGAGCAGATTCTCGAACACACTCATGCCGCCGAAAGGATGCGGGATCTGATAGGTGCGGCCGATGCCCAGCCGGCAACGCGCATGCGCCGGCTTCGTCGTGATGTCGCTGTCACGAAAGGAGATTTTGCCGGAACTGGGGATAAGATCGCCGCTGATGAGGTTGAAGAGCGTGGTCTTGCCGGCGCCGTTCGGGCCGATGATGCCCAGCGCCTCGCCCGCGGCCAGCTCGAAGCTCAAATCGTCGACGACGGTCAGCGCGCCGAAATTCTTCGAAACGTGCTCAAGACGCAGAACGCTCGTCACGCAGGCGATTCCTCCCGCCGCTTATCTATAGGAATGACGACGCCGAGTCCCGACAACCAGCGGTTCGGACGACGCCGTTGACGGCGGCCGAAAATTATTAATAATTCACAATCCATGGACCACGCCATCGCCATCACCATCACCGCCGAGACCGAGTCCCGAAGCGCAGTGACCGCGCCGGGCGGCCGTGCGGAGTGGCTCGCCGGTATGCTGCGCGAGCGGCTGTGGAGTGGCGCCTATCGCCCCCATCAATGGATTCGCGAAGCCGGCTTGCGCAGCGAGTTCGGCCTCTCCAACGGTCCCGTGCGCGAGGCGCTGCAGCTTCTCGTCGCCGAGGGTTTGCTCGAGCGTGTTCCCTACTGCGGCATCCGCGTCGTCGCGTTGAGCGAGGCCGAGATCGTGGCGTTGTTCCAATTGCGTTTGGCGCTGCTCGAAACCGCGGCGGAGCTGGCGGCGCTACGCCGGAATGAGGCGGCGCTGGCCGCCGTGCCGGCGTTGCTGGAGCAGGTGCGGCGCGATTCGATCGCACCGCAATTGCCCGCACCAGGTCATCTCATGTTCTGGCTGATCGAGGCTTCGGGCAATCGTGAAATTGCCCTGGTCTGGCAGCGCGTCGCCGGGCGCTCCCGGCTTTATCTGAACGAGGCCGCGCGCCGCGCCGCCGATCCCAAAACGCTGAGCCGCCCGGCGGAGATGCTGATCGGCGCGATCGTTGCCGGCAAGGCCGATGTCGCGCGCAAAACCATCCGCTCCATCACCGAACAACAGATGGCCGAGCTCGGCCTCACGCTGCTGCCGGTTCCCGCATCGACGCGAAAGAAACCATCAACCTCGACAACATCATCCAGGAGGCGTGCATGAATTCGGGCATCACTATTCTCGACACCAATCAGCTAGAGCTGGAAAGCGTACAGCGCGGCCGGGTCAATATGATCCGGCGCAAGCGCCTGCCGCTCGATAGCGGCGTGCCAGGGATCACCATCGAATGCTCGCTGTCGGTTGTGCCCGATGGTTATTTCACCCCGCGCCATCGGCATAATTTCGATCAGATTCGTTACACGCTGACCGGTGTGCAAAGCACCGGCCATGGCGATCTGGCGCCGGGCGAGATTGGCTATTTCCCCGAAGGCTCTTATTACGGCCCGCAAGCACAGAAGGGCGAATGCGTGACCCTCGTGCTGCAGTTCCAGGGCGCGAGCGGCGAGCATCTGCTGTCGAATGAAGAGATGAACGCGACGTATCAAAAGATGATCGCGGAAGGCGCGGTATTCCAGGACGGCATCTATCGCGGCAAGACGGCGTCGGGCGGTAAGAAGAACAAGGATTCCTATGTCGCGATCTGGGAAGAACATGAGGGAAAGAAGCTTGCCTTCCCGAAGGGGCGCTATCGCACACCGGTGATGATGCAGCCGCAATTCTATAGCTGGCTGCCCGACCGCGAGTGGCAAGGCGTCGAGACAAAGCATCTCGGCACCTTCAACGAGATGCGCACGGGCATGGGCTTCTTCCGTCTGCTGCCGGGCGCGACCCTGCCCGCCGAAACGCATGAGGAAGCGGAGATCCGCTACCTCGTCGAAGGTTCGTGCCGCTATGACGGCAAGGAATGGGGCGAGGGCACTTATCTTTACCTGCCGCCCGGCGCGCGCACCGAGGAATTTACCTCGGAGAAAGGCGCGACGTTCTTCTATATCTCGCTGCCGCTGGTGAACGAGTTTGCCGCGCGCCAGAGCGACAAGGCGCGCGCCGCGGCGGAATGAGGATGAACACATAATCGAGTGTCGTCATGGCCGGGCTTGTCCCGGCCATCCACGAATTTCAAATCGCGAAGACGTGGGACGACCCGGCCGACCGCTCTTCACGGTCGGCCCCAAGAGGGTTCAATCGCAAAGAGCGATTGAACGGGTCGTCCGGCACAAGGCCGGGCATGACGCGAAAGAAAAAACGGGGAGGGGAAAATGCGAGTTGGACTGAAGCTTTCACTATTCGTCGGAAGCTGGCTGACGATCGCCGGTGCTGCGCAGGCCGCCGATCACATTCGTGTCGGCACGCCCGAAGGCACCGCCTATGTCTTCGCGCCGATCGATGTCGGTAATGGCGCCGGCATTTTCGAAAAGCACGGTCTCACGGTCGAGAAGCTCAACTTTGCCGGCGGCGGCAAAATTGGCGAGGCCATGTCGGCCAATGCCGTCGATGTCACGGTTTCGGGCAATACCGATCTCGCCTTCATCGCCAAGGGTGAGCCTGCCAAGGCCGTTGCCGTCGCCTTCGGGGCGCCGGTCGAGATGGCGATCATTGTCCGCTCCGACGGCTCGATCACCAAACCGGCCGACCTTAAGGGCAAGACTATCGGCGTCACGTCACCGACCTCGCTGACCTCGTACCTGGCCCTCGCCTTTGCGCGCGAGGAGGGCTGGGGCGCGGATGGCATCAAACGCGCTTATATCGGCTCGATGACCAGCGAGGTTGCCGGACTCCTGACGAAGAATGTCGACGCCATCATCGGTCCGGTCGAAGGCGCTTATCTACTGCAAGAGAAAGGTCAGGGTCAGCCACTGATGACCTTCGGCGAGATGAAGTCATTCATCACCCACATCATCTATGCGCATAACAATTTCATCAAGGATCACCCGGACGCGCTGCGCCGTTTCCTCGCTGCCTGGTTCGATACGGTCGCGTATATGAAGACACATAAGGCCGAGACCATTCGGCTGACTGAACCGGTGACAAAGTTGTCGCCCGATATCGCGGATAAAGTCTACGATCTCGAGACGCCGGCGCTCACCGACCACGGCCGCTTCGACGAGAAGGGGATGACGGCGACGATGCAATCATTTCTCGATGTCGGCGTTCTCGACAAGCTGCCCGACAATCCGAAAGCGCTCTATACGGAAGAGTTCCTTCCGAAATAGCTTCGTTCGTCATTGCGAGCGAAGCGAAGCAATCCAGGATTACACGTGAGGCCCAGGGTTGCTTCGTCGCTGCGCTCCTCGCAATGACGTTGGAGTATTGTGCTTATTCCGCTGCGCGGCTGAGGCCGAGTTGATGCTCGATCAGCTCGGCATAGAGGCCGCCGCGCGCGATCAGGGCGTCATGCGTCCCGGTCTCGACCAGCCGGCCGCGATCCAGCACGGCGATCATGCTGGCGTCGCGGATCGTCGACAGGCGATGCGCGATGACGATTGTCGTGCGTTCCTGCATCAGCGCGTCGAGGGCGCGGCGCACTTGTCCTTCGCTTACCGCATCGAGATGCGATGTCGCCTCGTCAAGGATCAGCACCGGCGCGTTTTTGAGGAATGCGCGCGCGATGGCGACACGTTGGCGCTGGCCGCCTGAGAGCTGCACACCGCGCTCGCCGACCTTGGTGTCGAGGCCTTCAGGCAGCGTGGCGATGAAATCGGCGAGGGCTGCGCGCTCGATCGCTTGCTGGACGTCGGTCTCGCTTGCATCGGGGCGGGCGATCAGCACATTGGCGCGCAGGCTGGTGTTGAAGAGATAGGTGTCCTGCGCCACCAGCGCGATACGGCCGCGCAGATGATCGAGCTGATATTGCTTGAGGTCGATATTGTCGAGCGTGATCGCGCCGGCGCCTGGGTCCCAGAAGCGCAGCAGCAGATTGCCCAGCGTCGTCTTGCCCGAGCCTGACGGCCCGACGAGCGCCAGGGTCGAACCGGGCGCGACATCGAGGCTGAAATCGCTGAGCGCGGCGCGCTGCCGCCCCGGATAGGTGAAGCTGACGTGATCCAAGCGCACGGCCGAACCGCCGCTCACCGGCGCCGGCGGCGCCAGCGGGCCGTCCATCACCGGTACCGGCTCGCCATGCACCTTCTGCAGCCGATGCGCCGACGCGAAGGTATCGGCAAGCTGGCGGCTGACATAGGCGATCTCGGACACCGGCAGGAAGGCCGCAACCGCCAGCAGGGTGAGCAGCGGCAGCATCGTCGGATCGAGCTTGCCGCTCTCGGCGAGATAGGCGCCGGTCAGCGCAACGCAGAGCCCGCCGAGGCCGGTCGCGACTTCGAGCAGCGCCGATTGCAGCGACAGATCGCGATAAAGCGTCAGGCGCAGCGCATGATAATCGCCGACGATGCGCTGGAAATCGCCGCGGCGATGGCCCAGCGCCTGGAACGAGACGAGCTCCGACAGGCCCTGGATCGTGTCGGTGATATGCGCCGTCATGCGGCCAAGGCCTTCACGCGCCGACGCGCCCAGGCGATCGATGCTTCGCCGCACGAAGACCGGCGTCACGGCGACATAGAGAAGGAAGGGCAGCAGCACGAGCGCTGTCGGCCACGCGAACCAGGCGAGCGTGGCCAAGATGCCGGCCGGGATCAGCACGGCGACGATCGACGGCGTGATCGTATGCGCGAAGAAGGATTCGACGGTCTCGACGTCCTGCGTCGCAAGGCTGACGAGGTCGCCGGAGCGGCGGCGCAACAGGTAGGCCGGGGCCAGCGTGTCGAGCTTATTGAAAAGGTTGATGCGCATCTCGGCGAGGAGCCGATAGGCCATGTCATGCGCCAGCCACGCCTCGCACCAGGCGAGCACACCCGAGATCGGCGCGACGATCAGCAGCACCGAGAGCGGCGTCCAATAATCGCCGCCGTGCTTCACCGCGGCAACGGCAAGCGACGAGAACACGCCGACGCTGATGAAGGTGACGACACGGCCAATGCCGCAGCTCATGGTGACGCCGAGCCGGCGCCACCACGGCGCAATCAGCGCGGTCAGCCAGCCCAGCGTCTTCGCCCAAGGCAGCTTGTCGACGCGCAGGATCGAATCCGCTTCCTCGCCGTCGTCCTCGATCTCGGTAAGCTCTTCGGTTGCCAGCTCGTCCTCGGCGGCATGCTCGGCGAGAACTCCGGTGTAACCCTCACGTTCCGCCGCCTGCGCGCCCATCAAGCGGCGATAGGCGCCGTCGCGGCGGATCAGCACGTCATGGCTGCCGCTTTCGACGATCTTGCCTTGCTCGACCACGAGAATGCGGTCGGTGCCGATCACGCTGGAGAGGCGATGCGCCAGGACCAGCACGGTGCGGCCGGCCATCAGCCGGTCGAGCGCTTTTTGGATTGTCGCCTCGGTCTCGGCATCGACCGAGGACATGGCCTCGTCGAGGATCAGTATCGGCGCGTCGCGCAGCAAGGCGCGCGCGATGGCGATGCGCTGCCGCTGCCCGCCGGAGAGCCGCGCTCCCCGCTCGCCGATGATCGTCTGATAGGCTTGCGGCAGGCTGGCGATGAAATCATGCGCATCGGCGGCACGCGCGGCTTCTTCAAGCTCAGCCTGCGTCGCGTTCTGCTTGCCGAGGCGCAGATTGTCTTCGATCGTGCCGTGGAAGAGGTAGGTGTCCTGTTGAACGACCGCGATCTGTTCGCGCGCGCGATCGGGATCGAGCACACGGATATCGCTGCCGCCGATCTTCACCGCGCCGTCCTGCGCTTCGTAGAGATGCAACAGCAAGCGCGCGATGGTCGATTTGCCCGAGCCGCTCGGCCCGACGACGCCGACACGCTCGCCGGCCGCGAGGCTGAACGAAACGCCGTCGAGCGCGACGCCGCGGCCGCCCGGATAGGAAAAGCGCACATTCTCGAAATCGACGGTCGGCGAGAGTTTTTGCGGCGCGGCGGCAGTGGCGGCGCGCTCCCCGGTTGGGGTGTTGAGCAACTCGTTTATGGCGATGCCCGCGGCCTGGCCGATCATGCCCTCATGCAAGACGCCGCGGAAATCGCGCAGCGGCCGGAAGATCTCGGTGCCCGCCATCAACACGATCAGCAGCGCCTGCAGGCTCATTTCGCCATGCGTCACGCGATAGGCGCCGAGCGCCAGCGCACCCGCCGCGCCGAAGGCGATGGCGACATCGATAACGCCGCGCGTCATCAAGCCGGTGGTCAGCAGCCACATCGTCGTGTTCGACAGCTTGCGCGCCTTGTCGGCAAGCTGGACGCCATAGGCGCGGCTTTGGCCGAAAGCTTTGAGCGTCGCGAGGCCCTGAATGGCGTCGAGGAATTCGGCGCTGAACGCGCGGAACGAGATATTGCGGTTGCGGCTGGCGCTTGTGTCCATCGCGCGGAAGGCAATGGGCGCGATCAGCCCAAAGATCGCCGCGATAAGCAGCACGGAAGCGACCGTTACGTCCCACCAGGCGATGATCGCGAAGATCAGCAACGGCGTTAGCGCCGCGACTGTCATCTGCGGCACATAGCGGCCGAAGAAAATCTGCAATTGCTCGACGCCATCGACGACCGATTGGATGTGGCCGCCGGTGCGCTCATTCGCAAACCAGGACGGGCCCAGCGCCGCGATCTTGTCGTAGAGCTTGCCACGCAGCGCTTGCTGCACTTCGGCCGCGGTACGGTTCGCGACCATGGTACGCGCATGTTCCATCGCGCCGCGCAGGATCACCGCCAGTGCGACGGCAATCGCGAGCGGTATCAGCGATGTGACGGCAGCGCCCTGGAAGACGCGTGCGATCAGCAAGCCCAGCAGCACGAAGCGCGAGATGCCGACCAGCGAGGCGAGGAGGCCGATAAAGACGGTTGCGACGATGCGGCCGCGCAGGCCGCGTGTCAGTTCCCACAGGCGACGGTCAAAATACATGCCGACATCTCCCGCTGTATCCGCCCGGTAACAAGCAAGGACTGTACCAGCAAAATACGGGCGACCGTTAGCCTCTCAGCCGCGGAAAGCGGCGATCACGGCAAGGGCCTCGTCGATGTCGGCCGGGGTGTGATCGGCGCAGATCTGAAAGCGGATTTCCTCATCGCCGCGCGGCACGACCGGGAAATTGAGCCCAGTCGCCAGCACGCCGCCCGCATGCAGATGCTTCACCAGGGCCGCGGTCCGCGCTGAATCCCGCACCATCAGCGGCACGATCGGATGGGCGCCGGAAATGGTTTCAAGCTTCAACCTTTTCAGCCCATCGCGGAAACGTGCCGTCATTTCGTGCAGATGGCCAAGTTTCGCGCGGCCTGCCTCGCTATCGACCAGCGCCACCGCGGCCGCCGCTGCCCCGGCCTCGCCCGGCGCGATCGGGTTGGAATAGACATAGAAGGGCGAGGTCTCGCGCAGATAGTCGATCACCGCGGCGCTTGCCGTGACATAGCCGCCATTGACGCCGAAAGCCTTGCCCAGCGTGCCGACGAGAATATCGGCGACGCCGCCGGTCACTTCCTCGGTGCCGCGGCCGGTCATACCAAATGCACCGACGCCATGTGAATCATCGACCAACAGCAACACATTCTCGGCAAAGCGCGCATCGTATTTCTTGGCGAGCGTCGCGATCGCATCGAGCGGAGCGTGATCGCCGCGCATGCTGAAAATGCCGTCGGTGACGACGATCGCACGCTTGCACGACGCGGCGGCTTCATTGAGTTGCTGGTCGAGCATAGTGAGATCGAGATGCGGATAGACGAAACGCTGCTTCGGCCGCGCCAGGCGGATCGCGTTGATGATGCAATTGTGGTTGAGCGCGTCGCTGATCACCGCGGTCTCTTGTGTCACAAGGCCGGGCAACGTGCCCATCACCGCGGCGTAGGCGGAGCTGAACACAATCGCCGCGTCGCGTTGGTGAAAGCCGGCGAGACGCTGCTCAAGCAGAAGATGCGGCGCCCAGGTGCCGCCGATGAAGCGCACCGCGCCTGGTCCGGTGCCGAAACGGCGCACGCCTTCATCCTCGGCGGCGATCACCACTTGCTGCATCGACAGGCCGAGATAGTTGTTGGCATTCATGCGCAGGAATTGCTTGTCGCCCGCGCCGGCAATGAGATAGCGCGGGCCTTTGCCATCCTTCGCCGGCACTACGCCGGCAATCGCGGTCTCGGCGCCTTTGCGCCGACCCTCGCTGTCGAGCTTTGCCAATTCCGCGCGCAGGGTTTGTTGCAGCCGGTCATGCGGCATGGCACCCTCCTTCGTGTTGCGAACCGGCTTACCGTGCCGGCTTCAGCCTCGTGCTCAACGTCGCGAGCATGTCCTTGGTCATCGCCGCAAGATCGTAGCGCGGCGCCCAGCCCCATTCCTGCCGCGCGGCGCTGTCGTCGACCGCGCGCGGCCAGGAATTGGCGATCGCCTGTCGCGCCGGATCGATCTCGTAATCGATGCGGAAACCGGGAATGTGCTGGCGGATCGCATCGGCAAGCTGCGCCGGGCTGAAATTCATCGCCGTGATGTTGAAGGCATTGCGATGCGCGAGCTTCGCCGGATCCGCCGCCATCAGCTCGAGCACCGCCGCGGATCGCGTCCGGCATGTACATCATGTCGAGCGTCGTATCGGGTCGTAGAGAGCAGGTGTAATGGCGATAGCGGATCGCCTGATAGAAAATCTCGACCGCGTAATCGGTGGTGCCGCCGCCGGGCGGCGCGACATGCGAGATAAGACCGGGAAAGCGCACGCCGCGTACATCGACACCGAAACGCCGCGCATAGTAATCGCCCAGCATCTCGCCCGTGACTTTGGTGATGCCGTACATCGTCGTCGGCCGTTGCACCGCGTCTTGCGGCGTGTGGTCGCGCGGCGTCGTCGGCCCGAACACGCCGATCGAGCTCGGGAAGAACACGGCGCAATGATATTGCCGCGCGGTTTCGAGGACGGTGTACAGCCCGCCGATATTGAGCGACCATGCCGCTTGCGGCTTTTCCTCCGCAACAGCGGAGAGCAACGCGGCCAGGTGATAGATCGCGATGATGCCGTGGCGGCGCACAACATCCTGCACCTGATCCGGGTGCGTGCAATCAAGCGGTTCGAAGGGCCCCGCACTCCCCGCTGGCGCGCCGGTTGGAATGCGGATATCGCTGGCGATCACCGACGCCGCGCCATATTTCTGGCGCAGCGCTGTCACCAATTCGGAGCCGATCTGCCCCGCCGCGCCGGTGACGAGGATCGCGGCCATACGGCTATCCTTGCGGAATTTGCGTTTGCGGCAGGCCGACTTGGCTCGCGGCCTCGATCAGCTCTTTCCAGGTGTTGGTGTCGACCGGGATG
The DNA here is from genome assembly GCA_963740675.1 of uncultured Alphaproteobacteria bacterium. Lineage (GTDB taxonomy): Bacteria > Pseudomonadota > Alphaproteobacteria > ATCC43930 > CGMCC-115725 > CAIKMD01. Next base: position 491,652 of record CAVUFS010000007.1, on the reverse strand, counting down.
CCGCTCTTCAGGCGCTTCTCGCGCGATTTGCGCTCGGGCTCGCCGGCGATCAACACCTCATCGACGCCGGGCCGTGGCGGCGAGGATTTCACCCAATCGATCAGCGTCGCAGCTTCGCGATCCATCCAGCCGGCATCGCCGAAACGCGTAGGATCGAGCACGATCGAGAACATGCCGTTCTTGATGCCGTTATTGGGGATGTTCCCCTGCATCACGCCGCCGCCGGTCAGTACGCCGGCCAGCAGTTCGCAGGCGAGGGCGAGGCCCGATCCCTTATGCTCGCCGAAAGGCAGCATCGCGCCGTTCTCGCGATAGAACACCTCGGCCCGCGTTGCTTCATTGCCCTTGGAATCGATGAGATAGCCGTGTGGCAGCTCCTTTCCTTCATTCATCGCGACGCGCAGCTTGCCGGCGGCGACACGGCTGGTGGCGAAATCGAGCACGACGGGCGGCTTGCCGTTCGCTGCCGGGAAGGTGATGCAGATCGGATCGGTGCCGAAACGTCCGACCATGCCGCCAAAGGGCGCGACGCGGCCAGGCGCGATCAGCACGTTGACGAAATGGATCGAGACGAGGCCCGCGGCCGCGGCAAGCTCGCCATAAGTGCCGACGCGCGCGACGTGATGCGTGTTGCGCAAGGCGAAGATGCCGACACCGCCGCTCTTGGCTTTGTCGATCGCCCATTCGGTCGCTTCACGCGCGATGACCTGGCCGTAGCCCATCTGACCGTCGAACACCGCGATCGGGCCCATCTCGTTGATCAGCTTGGCATGCTGGTTTGGGTGCAGCAGCCCCGCGGCGGCGTTTTTCACATAGCTCGGGATCATGCCGACGCCGTGGCTGTCATGGCCTTTCAAATTGGCCTCGACGAGATGCACCGCGACCTCTTTCGCCTCGGCCGGCTGGCTGCCGGTTCCCGCGATAATGCCTTCGGCAAAGCGCGTCAGCGCGTCGGCGGCGATGATCATGGCGTCGTCTCCCTTTGATGTCGTTGCGGCAAAATAATCAATTGCCGTCGCGGCTTCCAGGCGGCAATCTCCGCCCGCTTGTCATGGGAGGAAAAGCAATGAAGATTATCGCGCTCGAAGAGCATATGTCGACTGTCATGGCGAATGAGGCGGTGCCGCCGCATCTGCGCCGCGCGGCCGTCTTGGTCGAGCGCTCGAAATATCTCGGCCATGACATGCCGGCCGAGCTGCTGGATCTCGAAAATTCGCGGCTCAAATTCATGGACGAGGCCGGCGTCGACATGCAGCTTTTGTCGCTGGTCGCGCCGGGCCCGCAAGGCTATGACGCCAAGACCGGCACGGCAGTCGCAATCGATGCGAATGACCGGATGCATGAAGTCTGCAAGCGTCACCCGACGCGTTTCGCCGGTTTGGCCGCGCTGCCGACCGCCGATGTTGCCGCTTCGGTGAAAGAGCTCGAGCGCTGCGTGAAGCTCGGCTTCAGAGGCACGATGATCAATGGCCATCACGAAGGCGAATTCCTCGATGCCAAGAAATTCTGGCCGATCTTCGAAGCGGCCGAGGGCTTGGGTGTGCCGATCTATCTCCACCCGCGCAACCCGTCGCCGGCGGCGATGAAGGCCTATTTCGAAGGCTACGAAGATCTCGCTTTCGCCGCCTGGGGCTATTCGATCGACACGGCGACGCATTTCCTGCGTATCGTCTTCTCGGGCGCGTTCGACGCTTTCCCCAAGCTCAAATTCGTTCTCGGCCATTGGGGCGAGGGATTGCCCTTCTGGATCCACCGTCTCAACGACCATGCCCAATTCTCGGCGAAGAAGCGCGGCTTGAAGCGCGCGCCGAAGGACTATCTGCTCGAAAATCTGGCCGTCACCTGCAGCGGCAATTTCTCGCTCGCGCCGTTTCTCTGCTGCCTGACCGCGGTCGGCATCGACAACATGATGTTCTCGATCGATTGGCCGTTCGAATCGAACAAGGTCGGCATGGATTATCTCCGTCATCTGCCACTCTCGCCGGCCGATATGGAGAAATTCACGCATGGCAATGCCGAGCGGATCTTCGGCATCGCGAAGTAAGCATGGCCGCGATCCGTAACGCGCTGGTGGTCGGGGGCGGCCTCGCCGGCCAGACCCTCGCCACCGCGCTAACGCGGCGCGGCATCCGGGCGGAACTCATCGAGCTCCATCCGCGTTGGAACGTGCTCGGCGTCGGCATTTCGGTGCAGGGTCCGACGCTGCGCGCCCTCAAATCGATCGGCTTGCTCAATGTCTGTCTCAAAGACGGCTTCGGCTATTCCGAGCTGACCAATTGCGATCAGAACGGCAAGGTGCTGAGCGTTGTCGATCTGCCGCGCATGCTCGGGCCGGATTTCCCGTCCTGCGTCGGCATCATGCGGCCGGTGCTGCACGATGTGCTGTTCGAGGCGATGCAAGAAGCGCAGGTCCCGGTGCGGATGGGCGTCACGCTCAAATCGTTGCGCCAGAGCGATGACGGCGTCGATGTCACCTTCAGCGATGGCAGCACGGGACGCTATGATGTCGTCATCGGCGCTGATGGCGCGCATTCGAAGCTGCGCGAAGAGCTTTTCGGCACGACCCATCGGCCGCAATACACCGGCCAGGCGGTGTGGCGCGCGATGGTGCCGCGGCCGTCCAATGTGAGAGGCCGTCATTCCTATTACGGGCCGCGTCACAAATCGGGCTTCAATCCGGTGTCGCAGACCGAGATGTATATCTATCTGGTCGAGAATGTGACCGGCAATCCGCGTGTCGAGCCGGAGGAATGGCCGGCGCGGATGCGCGGGCTGCTCGAAGATTTCGGCGGCCATATTGGCGAGGTGCGCGAGACGATCACCGATCCGTCGCGCATCGTCTATCGCCCCGTCGAATTGATGATCATGCCGAAGCCATGGCATAAAGGTCGCGTCGTGCTGATCGGCGACGCCGTCCACACGGCGCCGCCGCAACTGGCCAGCGGCGCCGCGATCGCGATCGAAGATGCGATCGTGCTGGCTGAGATGCTCGGTGGCGCCGGCGAGGTGACCGATATTTTCGAGCGCTTCGTTACACGGCGTTTCGAGCGCTGCCGTATCGTCGTCGACAATTCCTATCAGCTCGGCGAATGGGAAAAGAATCCGGGCGCGGCCGGCGCCGATCCGGCGGCACTACAGGCGGCGTCCTACGCCGCGCTGGCGCAGCCGGCGTAACGCCCGCGCTTTGGCACTGTATCAGTTTGAAATCTGATCGCGGAGCCAGGGCAAGTGTGCCGATGCCTCTCGTTCTGCAAGCTCGGCGCTGAGATAGATGCCGGATATCCACCCTGGCTCCCAATGCGGGCCGGAGTATTTGTCGGCTTCAACGAACTTGTGCTCATGAAATTGGAAGTGGCCGTCGTAGCGAGCGACAATATCGACGCGCAATCTTCCATCGCCGCTAGCAATCGCTTTCACGACCTTACCGTTATTGTAGTCCATGCTGCGTAATCTATCTGCAAGCTCGGCGCTGAGATAGACGCCCGATACTAGCCCCTGACTCCCAGTGTGGACCGGAGCATTTGTTGGGTCTCAACGAGCTTGTGTTCCGCGCTTACTGGTCGAAGACAAGGCGCAGGATGTGGCGCTCGCCCTCGCGGGCGAGAAGCGCTTTCTCGGCGATGTTGCGGATGAGATAGCCGGCCAACCGCCGCGCGCCGAGCTCGGAAGCGATGATCTCGTCTTCCGATGGCCGCTCTTGCGGCAGTTCGAAAGCCGCGCCGGTGTAGTCGATCGCTGCGGCGACGCTGAACTCGTCGTAACTGATGCCCAGCCCGATAAGCCCCTTCGGCGCGCAAGTATCGATCACCGCCTCGATGAATTGCTGGATGCCGAATTGCACGCGCAGCGTGACGTCGCGGCGCGCGCCCCAAATTCCGGCGTTTCGCTCGATGAAATCGCCGATCTCTTTCAGATCCGCGGCTGCCGGATCGATCACCAGCCGCACGGTGCGGCGGATGCCGATGCGGAAGATCAGGTTGAGGCTCAGCGCGACCAGCGTCGCCAGCACCAGCGGCGAGGTGACCAGGGGCTGCGCCCAATCAGGTGCGCGGGTGAAAGCGGTAGGGAAGACCGAGACGACGAAGAAGCTCATCATCCCCATGCCGACGACCAGGATGCGGCGCGAATCGAGCACGCGCGATGAGATGATCTGCACGCCGCCGATCATGATGAAGACAGCGGTGAAGAGCAGCGCCGCAGCCATCACCGGCGGCGGCATGATGACCAGCACGCCGATGAGATTGGGCTGAAACGCCAGTACGAAAAGGATCGCGGCCACCACGAAACCGATCGGCCGGCTCACGACGCCGGTTGCGGCAGCAAGCCCGACATTCGCGGTCGAGACCGACAGGCCGAACGTGCCGAGGAGGCCTGCGGTGGCGGTGGCGATGCCGTCGGCGAAGAGGCCGCGGCTGATCGCCGGCATGTCGGGCCTCACCCAATCCGCATCGGTGATCCGCTGATAGGTCGTGATGACGGCGGTGGAGCTCATCGCCGAGGCGAGGCCGCTTACCGCAAAAGGAATGATCAGCGCCGTGTTGAACGACCACGACAGATGCGTGAGCGACGGCACGGCGATCAATGGCTGGTCGATCACCGCGGCGAAGATGTCATGCACGCTGAGCAAGCCGATAGCGGCGGCGGCGACATAGCCGCACGCCATGCCGATGAGGATGCAGAAGAGCCGCGGCGGTCCCTTGCTTCCAGATATTGAGCGCGATCGTGACGCCAAGCGTGATGCCGGTGACGATCGCATCTCGCCCCGCCACCGAGCCGCCCGGCCCGTCGCCGACCAGCAGATGCAGCGCGGCGAGGCCGATAATCACGCCGACCAGGAACACGACCATGCCGGCCGATTCCGGTGGGATCAGCGTGCGCAACCGGACCCAGAATTGCGCCAGCGCCGCTTCGCAGAGCCCGGCAAAGATTGTCATACCCCAGACCAGCGGCAAGCCGCCGAGCTTCACCGCGAGGATCGAGGGCGCGAGATAGATGCCGGTGAAGATCGAGGGCGCGAGACGCCGGCTGCCGACCGGGCCGCGCGGCAGGGCTTGCAGCAACACGGCGAAAGCCAACGCGAGCATGCAGAGCCGCAGCATGTCGGAAATCTCTGCGGCCGGCGCGCCCGCTATGCGGCCAATGACCAGCGGATAGACCATGAAGATCGCGACGACGGCGACATGCTGCACGCCGCTGACCAACGTGACGAGGCCGGGCGGACGCTCTTCGGCGCCATAGACGATATTGGCCGGCTTTTTCACGGCGGTTCTTCCCTGAAGCGATGCCGCGTGAGATCGCGGTCTATCTGGATCCCGGATCGCAGCGCATGGCGCCGCGTCCGGGATGACAAGCGAAAGCCGAACGGCCTTCGCTTGTCACTTCTCGTCGACGATCGGATTGACCAGCTTGCCGATGCCGGTGATCTCGATCTCGATCGTGTCGCCGGCTTTCATGAATTGCTTGTCGCTGTAGGAGACGCGGCCGCAGGTGCCGGTCGCGATCATGTCGCCGGGACGCAGGCGGCTGATGCCCGAGAAGTAGGACAGCAGCTCCGGCACCGGGAAGATCATGTCGGCGAGGCTGGTCTCCTGCTCGACCTTGCCGTTGAGGCGCGAGATCAGCTTCATCTCCTTGGCCGGTGGGATTTCATCGAGCGTGACGAGCTCCGGCCCGACCGAGCTTGAGCGGTAGAAATTCTTGCCTTGGTCGGTGGTGCGGCGCTGGAAGTCGCGCAGCGAGCCGTCGTTGAAGAGCGTGTAGCCGGCGACGTAATTCATCGCATCGGCCTCGCTGACATGGCGCGCCTCTTTGCCGATCACCGCCATCAACTCGCCTTCGAAATCGTACTCGACGGAGGCTTTGGGGCGGGTCATTGGCACCTTATGGCCGACGAGGGATTTGTCGATCTTCATGAAGAGGCGCGGGAATTTCGGCTTCTCCAGCTTCGTCTCGTCGATATGGCCCTGATAGTTGAGGCCGGTGCAGTAGATGTTGATGCGGTCGGGGATCAGCGGCAGGTATTCGATCTCGCTTTCCTTGAAATCGGGCTTCTGGCCTTCCGCCGCGCGCTTGGCTTCATTCAGCGCGCCACCTTCGAGCAGCCGCAGCAGGCTGGGATATTTGCTGCCGATCCGCTTGCCCAAATCGACGACGCCGTCCTTGGTGACGACGCCATAGCTCTGGGTGCACTTGTGGGTGTAGGTCGCGATCCGCATCGTTTAAGTCCTCCCGATTATCGATGCGCGATTATAGAAAGAGATGCGCGCTTGCCATAGACCGCGGCCCGCGCCCAGAATGGCGGAAAGCAGATGGCGGAAATCGCGGCCATCGCGTGGCCGCGCGGAAGGTGAGGGAAGATGGGCGAGATTCTCGGCGTCGGCATTTCCCATTCGCCGCTCTTCGGCATGGCGCCGGACAAGATGAGCGGCGCACTCCGGGCACGGCTCAACGACCCGAAGGTTCCGGCCGCGATGAAGGATCCGGCGAATTGGCCGGCGAAGATGCGCGCGGAATGGTCCGAGGATTTCGGCGCTGCCGCCGGGGCACAGCATCAAGCCGATATGCTGGCCGATTTTCGCAAGGTGCGCGCCGCGCTCGATCAATTCGCGCCCGACTTCATCGTCGTCTGGGGCGACGACCAATATGAGAATTTCCGCGAGCACATCATCCCGCCCTTCTGCATCCTCGCTTTCGACGAAGTGGTCGGAAAGCCATGGGCCTCGGCACCGGATTCGCGCCGCGGCTTTCGCGCCAATATCTGGAACGAAGGGCCCGACGCCGAGATTCGTGTGAAATGCCATCGCGAGGCGGCGAAATACATCGCTTCGGCGCTGCTCGAGCAGGAATTCGACATGTCCTACGCCTACGAGCCGCGCTTTCACAAAGGCCTGGCGCATGCGTTCTTGAATGCTGTGATGTATCTCGATTACGAGCGCAAAGGCTTTCCGCATCGCCTCGTGCCGATCGCGGTCAATTGCTATGGCCGCGAGGTCATTTCCGCGCAGGGTCTGTACGCGATCGGCGAAGGCGAGCCGGCGCCGCCCGATCCGCCGGCACCGAGCCCGCATCGCTGCTTCACGCTGGGTGCCGCGATCGCGCGCATCTGCCGCGACAGCCCGTGGCGTGTTGCGCTGATGGCGTCGTCGGCCTGGTCGCATTCCTTCCTGACGCCGAAAACGCATCGGATGATACCGGATGTCGAGACCGACAAGCGGCTCTATCAGGCAATGGTGTCGGGCGAATATTCGTTCTGGAAGAACTTCTCGCTCAAAGAGCTTGAAGCCGCCGGCGGCGGCGAGACGCTCAACTGGTTCGGCCTCGTCGGTGCGATGGCCGAGCTCAATCACAAGGTCACGTGGTCGAGCTGCCTCGAAACCTACGTGTTCAACGCGACGAAGGTGAGCGTGATTTTTCAGCCTTCCTGAAGACGCCACCTATCAACGCATGCCCGCGAACGCGGGCATCCAGCGGTCTCGGTGGACCCCCGCTTTCGCGGGGGTGACGGGTATGGATGGGCTGGTTACACCAAACTATCGCGATGTGATAATATCGCGATAGACCATGTCCAGCCTCAAGAAGATGATCGCGGCCCTCGAACTCGTCACCGACGCCAAGACGTCGTGGACGCCGGAGGAGATCGCCAAAGCGCTCAAGGTCTCGCTGCCGACGGCCTATCGCTATGTGCGCGAACTCTACGGCGCCGGGCTTTTCGCGCGGCTGGGCGGCGGCAGCTATACGCTCGGCCCGCGCATCGTCATCCTCGACTATCAGATGCGCCGGACCGATCCGCTGGAGCGGGTCGGGCGCGACCTGCTGCAAGGCTTGGCGCAGGAGACCGGCCTGATCGTGCTGGTGAGCTATTGGCTCAACGATCAGGTACTGAATGTGTATGAGCAGAACCCAACCGGGATCGGCGATCCGCGCTATGGCCGCGGCCAGATAACCTCGCTTTTTCGCTCATCCACCGCGCGCATCGTGCTCGCCTATCAGAAGCCGGCGCGGCAGAAGCGCGTCTTCGATCGCCATCCTGGGGATCCCGACCGCGATCTCTTGGGGCGCGACTGGCCGAGCTTTCGCAAGGCGCTCAACGAGATCAAGCGCGAAGGCACCTCACGCACCGAGGCGTTGCTGGTGCCGGACCAGATCGGCCTTGCTGCACCGCTGCTCAATCCCGACGGCACGGCGCATGGCAGCCTCACCGTGGTTGGGCCGACGCGGCGGATCGAGCTGTTCGACGAAGCCGCCTTGCGCCAGCGCTTGTTGGAAACCGCGCGCGAGCTGACGCGGCGGTTGGCGCGAGCGCAGCGGTCCGAAATAAAAGCCCCGCCGCGGCCCGAAAGGGCGCCCGCGAAGAAGCCGGCGGCGCGGCGCCGGATTGCAAAATAAAGAAATCTCAGATAATGATAATATCTGTCATCCGGTCGCGGGCGCGATAATCGCCTTTCGCCCAAAGTCGCGAAGGGCCAAAATGTCCGCAATCGGGTCAAAACCACGATTGGGAAGCGCCACATGCCTGCCATTCTCGACCCCGTATCGGGTCTGAAATTCTACGAACTCAGCCATCCCTGGGGTTACAACGCGCCCACATTCCCGGGCTATGAGGATGTGCGGATCGAGCGCATCACCTATCACGCCAAGCACGGCGTGATGACGCAAAAGATCAACGCGATCATGCACGTGTCGACGCATGTCAACGCGCCGATCCATCTGATCCCCGGCGGCAAGGGCGTCGGCGAGATCGGCATGGACGCGTTCTTCGGCAGTGGCGTGATCCTCGGCATCCCGAAGAAGAAGTGGGAGTTGATCACCCCGGCCGATCTTGAGAAGGCGACGCCGGCGATCGAGCCCGACGACATCGTCATCATCAACACGCAATGGCATCACCGCTACGCCGACAGCCAGGAATATTTCGGCCACGCGCCAGGCCTCTCGAAAGAAGCGGCCGAATGGCTGGTGAACAAGAAGGTGAAGCTGGTCGGCGTCGACAGCGCGACGGTCGATCATCCGCTCGCCACTTCGCTCGGCCCGCATCGCAACGGCCCGCAGATCAGGGATCTGGCGCAGCAATACAAGGATGCGACCGGCAAGGACGCGAAGAAGGATTTCCCGGATTGGAACGTCGCGCATAAGACGCTCCTCAAGGCGAACATTCCGACCATCGAGAATTGCGGCGGCGATCTCGATGAGGTGACCGGCAAGCGTGCCACGTTCCACGCGTATCCGTGGTTGTGGCGCGACGGCGATGCCTGCGTCATCCGCCTCGTGGCGTTCTTCGATACCACCGGCAATTACCGGCTGGAATTGGGCGAGCGGGTGGTCGGGTAAGAAGGATCAGGACAATGCCAAAGACAAGCACCAAGGGCCTCGAGTTCTACAATCTCAGCACCGAATGGCGGCATGGCATGCCGCAATGGCCGTCGAAGGCCAACATGAACATCAAGATCCGCGAGTTCCATGCCAAGGACGGGCTGCAGACGCTCGAATATGAAGGCATCATGCATCGCGGCACGCATATGGACGCGCCGATCCATGTGCTCGAAAACACGCCCTTCATCACCGATTACGAAACCTGGCGCTTCTTCGGCACCGGCGTCGTCGTCTCGATCCCCAAGGGCAAATGGGGCGTGGTGACGCCGGAAGATCTCGAAGCCGCTCGGCCGAAGATCCAGCCCGGCGACATCGTCATGGTCAACACCGGCAGCCATCGCAATTGGGGCGACAATCCCGATTACTTCGCCTACTCGCCCGGCCTCTATAAGGCGGGTGCGGAGTGGCTGGTGCAGAAGAAGATCAAGCTGTTCGGCATCGACGTGCAGGCGCTCGACCATCCGCTCGGCACGTTCCTCGGCCCGCATGGCCCGGGCCCGGCGCAGCCGCATCTCGATGACGAATATTTCGCCGAGACCGGCCGGCACATCATCGAGGACTTCCCCTTCTGGGAGCCGTCGCACAAGGTGCTGATGACCAACGGCATCCCCGGCATCGAAAACGTCAACGGCGACATCGACAAAGTCACGGGCAAGCGCTGCACTTTCATGTGCTTCCCCTGGCGCTGGCCGGAAGGCGAAGGCTGCGGCATCCGTATCGTCGCCGTGGTCGATCCGAAGCAGGAATTCCGCATCGAGCGCGAGTGATGATATCCACTCCCGTCATTGCGAGGGGGCCGTAAGGCCGATGAAGCAATCCAGGAGCATCATGTGATGCCTGGATTGCTTCGCTTCGCTCGCAATGACGATTTTTGACGGCGAGGTTCAATCGTTATGCAAGTCACCAAGTTCAAAGACGCCAAGCGGTACGAGGCGGCGAATCATTTCGATGTCAGCGCGCTGCGTCTCCAAGGCGCCGAGGCATCAAAGACCAGCACTTTCTGGGTCGGCGTTTCGCATTATCTGCCGGGCGGCAAGGCCGAGAAGAGCGCGTCCGATTTCGAGCGCGTTTATATGGTGCTCGATGGCGAGATTACAGTGACCACCGACCAGGGCACCGTGACCTTGGGGCCGATGGATTCGGTCCATATCGCGCCCAAGGAAGTCCGCACCGTCGTGAACAACGGCAACAACGTTTGCACGATGCTGGTCACTGTCTCCAACGCCAAGGTGGCACCATGATTTCCGAGACCCTCAAGAACCCGCTCTCGATGTTTGACGTGCGCGGCAAGACCGCGCTCATCACCGGCGCCTCGGGCGCGTTCGGCCGTGGCTGCGCGCTGATGCTCGCCTCGCTCGGCTGCAACCTCGTCCTCGCCTCCGGCTCCAAGGGCGAGCTCGACACGGTGGCCGATGAGGCCAAGAGCCTCGGCGCCAAGGTCGCGGTGGTCTATCGCCGCCCCGATACGCTCGAAGATGCCGAGGCGATGGTGAAAGCCGGGCTCGATACCTTCGGCAAGATCGACCAGCTCGTCGTCGCGTCAGGCTACAACAAGGCCGGCTTCATCCACGAGATGAAATACGAGGATTGGCAGGCCGTGATGGATGCCAATGTCCGAGGCGAATGGTTTATGGCCAAGGCGGTCGGCTCCTATTGGATCGACAAGAAGGTCAAGGGCAAGATGCTGATGATGTCGTCGGTGCGCGGGCGCCACGGCAACATCTCCGGCTATACGGGCTATTGCGCCTCGAAGGGCGCGACTGACGCGCTGACCCGCGTGCTCGCGACCGAATGGGCCAAGCACGGCATCACCGTCAATTCGATCGCACCGACCGTGTTCCGCTCGAAGCTCACGGCGTGGATGTATGGCGAGGACGAGCTCGGTCAGGCGACGCGCGCGCGTTCGCTGTCGCGCATCCCGCTCGGCCGCTTGGCCGAGGTCGAGGATCTGATGGGCATGGCGCTCTATCTTCTCGCGCCGGCCTCCGACTTCACCACCGGCCAGGTCGTCTATGTCGATGGCGGCTTCACCGCCGGGTGATGCTGTAACGCAATTCCATCAACGTCATGCCCGCGCCCTTCGACTAGCTCAGGAGCGGGCATCCAGTAACCGCCCTGGCCCCCCGCTTTCGCGGGGGTGACGAAAAGAGAGTTTAGCGCGATGACGTCCACTTCGAGCCGATCGCAAAACATCGCCGTCATCGGCGCCGGGCTGATGGGGCACGGCATCGCGCAGATTTTCGCCGCGGCCGGTCATCCCGTGGTGTTGCACGATCCCGATGCAAAGATCCTCGCCTCGGCGCCCGAGCGCGTCGCGGCGATCTTCGATCTGCTGGCGCAGGATAAAAGCGGTCTCAACAATCTCCGCACCGATGCGGATTTCGCGAAGGCCGTTGCCGATGCTGATTTCATCTTCGAGGCAGGTCCCGAGAAGCTCGAGGTCAAGCGCGCGATCTTCAAGAATCTCGGCGAGAAGACAAAGCCGACTGCAATCCTTTGCACCAACACCTCCGCCATTCCGATCGTGCAGGTCGGCCAGGACGTTGCGGATAAGAGCCGCGTCGTCGGCACGCATTACTGGAACCCGCCGCATCTCGTGCCGCTGGTCGAAGTGGTGCAGGCCGAAGGCACCTCGCTGGCCACGGTCGAGAAGACGATCGCGCTGCTAAAGGCCGTCGGCAAAGCGCCGGTGCATGTCCGCCGCGATATTCCCGGCTTCATCGGCAACCGGCTGCAGCATGCGCTGAAGCGCGAGGCGATCGCGCTCGTCGCCGCCGGCGTGTGTGATGCCGAGACGCTCGATACGGTGGTAAAGGAAGGCTTCGGCGCGCGTATGGCGGTGTGCGGGCCCTTGGAACAGTCCGATCTCGTCGGCCTCAACCTAACGCTCGACATCCATAAGACGCTGATCGCCGATCTCGACCGCACGCCCGGCCCGCATCCCTATCTCATCGAAAAGGTCGAGAAGGGCGAGCTTGGCATGAAGAACGGTCGCGGCTTCCGCGATTGGACGCCGGAACAGGCCGCGACCTTGCGTAAGCGGCTGTCGGATTTCCTCGCCGAATCGGCAAAAGCGATCGCCGCCAAGAAGCGCTGAGCGGGGATCGCGTCAATATTCGACGTTGAACACCTGACCGTCGAGATGCATCGACGGGTCCTGGTCGCGCGTCGATAGCCGCAATTCGATCGGCCTGTCGGGCACAAAGTCGCTGCGGCGGATTTCGCCGACCGCCCAGGCGAGGCCGCTCCAGATGATCTTGTCGTAATTCTTCGCGACCGGCAGGGCGTGCCCGTCTTGGAACGCGTCGATCTTGAAGAAGTCGCCCATGCTTTTCTTGTCGAAGGCGCGGCTCGGCTTGTGATGGGTATCGCGCCGGCGAAGCACGATGCGCAGATCGCCACTCGCCGGCGGAACGATCGTCGCTTCGATCGCGGCGGTGGGGTCGGATTCATCTTTGTCCGGCGCCGGCGAAAAATGTGCCGGTACTGTCTTTATGCTGTGTGGAATTGGCGCGTTGTCGCCGATGCCGAGATCGTAAGCCGGATCCGCATAGCGTCCGAAGCCGACCAGCGCGAACTGGCCCGGCCCGAGGGTGATCGATTCGCTCGCGAGTGTCGGGACGACGCCGGCATCGCGAAAGAGGATGCGTCCGCCATGGGGTCGCGCCTGCTGCGGCGAAAGTTGCGGCATGCGTACCATCCGCATCCGCTGTGATGGATTGACCACCGCGTAGAGCGCGCCATCGGCGTCGACCGAGCCGAAGCCGTAGGGGTAGGCGTCGCCCGGGATAGCGCCGAAGGATTTGGTGAGCCCATGTTCCTGGAGCGGCGCGTAGAGCGCCTGGACTTTGGCAAGCCAGCGCGCCTTGTCGTCGTCGATCAACTCGAGGCTGCCATGGATCGTGTTGATCCAGCCGCCATGCGCCATCATCAGCAGCGCGCTTGCCTGCCAGCCGGCGATGCCGCGACGGTAATTCGTGCCGGTGTCGCCGATCATGAAGCTGGTCGAATTGATGCGCTCTAGCGGAATGCCGGCTTGCTCGAAGCTCCGCACCATGTTGTCGCTGTAGATATCGACAGATCGCCAGAAATTCATTTCCGGCACGTTCGAGGGACGCGGATCGCCTGAATAGAGCGTGTCGAGGGTATCGAGCCAGCGTCCGTTGAACCAGGCGACGGGCGCGATTTCCGATCCGACATCGCCGACGAGGCCGTTGAAGGCGATCAGCACCACATCGGGATTGCGTCTCCGGAATTCGGCGAGCGCCGTGTGAAAGGCGCGCAGATTGGCGATGCGCGCGGTCTGCCGCGTCACCTTGGCTGCTTCGCTGCGTGCGATCGCGTCGAAATCGGCCATATCGAATTTGAACAGCCGGATGCCGTGATCGTACCAATATTGCAGTACGTCCATGAAATCGGCGAGGAAGCCGCCGGTCGTCAACGACATCGACTCGCCGGCCTTGTCGAGCGAATCGCGCCATGCCGGCACGGCGCTCATGTGGGTCAGCGTGTTGGTGCTGAACCAGAGGCCCGGTTTGATGCCGTTCGCCTTCAAGGCGGCTAGCCAGCGGTCCGGGCCTTGCGGCCAATCGGCGGCGCGCCAGCGGCGATAGCCGCTATCGGGATCGTACCAGAACGCATCCATCACGTAGTAATCGATGCGCACACCAGCTTTGCGTAGCCGCAAAATCTCGTCCAGCTCGCGCATCGCCAGCGTTTCCGTCAGCGGGACGTTATCCGACAACTCGTCATAGGCGGACCAGTTGTTGTAGACCCAGATCGGCTCATTCAAGAGCGGCTCGGGGGTCGGCGCCGGCCGCGCATCGAGGCGCGTGGCCCCTGCGCTGAGCAGCCACAACACGAAGCAGAACAAGCCGATCAATCGCCCAATTCCGGTTGCTCGCATCGCTTCGCTACTCGCAACAGGTAAACGGTATAATAGCTAACTATCCTCCATCGTGCGCATTAAACATCGCGTCAATTCAATTCCACCGTCGCTTGACGGTTTTGGCCAACGCCCGCGACCATTGGCGGAAGGGAAAGGGAGGTCATCGCATGGCCGGAAGAAATCGGGTCGCGACGTGGCTATTCCTCGCGAGTCTGTTCTTCGCGAGTTTGGCGCCTCGCGTCTTCGCGCAAGCCCCGAATCCGAGCCAGCAGCCGCAACTACCCGATGGGCCGGGCAAGGATATCGTCCAGCAGATCTGCTCCGGCTGTCATTCGCTCGGCCGCTTCATCAATTCGGGTTACTCGCCGGATGAGTGGAAGACGGTGATCGCAATGATGCGAAATGTCGGTGCGCCGCTGACACCCGAACAGGTACCTGCCGTCACCGCCTATCTCACTAGGAATTTCCCCGAGAAGCCGGCGCCGAAGCCCGATGTGATCGCGGGCCCTGTCAAGGTCAGCTTTAGGGAATGGAAAGTGCCGACGCCGGGCTCGCGGCCGCATGATCCGCTGGCGATGCCTGATGGCACGATGTGGTACACGGGCCAGATGGCGAATGTCCTGGGGCATCTCGATCCCAAAACCGGCAAGATCAAGGAATATCCGCTGCCGCCACAAAGCGGGCCGCACGGGCTCACCTATGATCCCGCCGGCAATATCTGGTTCGCCGCGAATTTCCACGGCTATATCGGCAAACTCGATCCCAAGACCGGCCAAGTGACGCAATACAAGATGCCCGATTCCGCCGCCCGCGATCCGCACACGCCGCTCTTCGATAAAAACGGCATTCTGTGGTTCACGGTGCAAAGCGGCAATTTCGTCGGCCGGCTTGATCCTGAGACCGGCGAGATCAAGCTAGCGCAGCCGATTACGCCCAAGGCGCAGCCCTACGGTATGGTGATTAATTCGAAAGGCGTGCCGTTCTTCGATGAATTCGGCACCAACAAGATCGGCAGCATCGACCCGGCGACGATGAAGATCACCGAATATGTCCTGCCGCATGGCGACGCGCGGCCCCGGCGCATCGCGATCACGCCGGACGATATCATCTGGTATGGCGATTATCGGCGCGGTTATCTCGGCCGGCTCGACCCGAAGACCGACGAGGTACAGGAATGGGCCTCGCCCGGCGGGCCGAAATCCCAGCCCTATGGCATCACCGCGCTGCACGGCGTGATCTGGTACAGCGAATCCGGCGTGAAGCCCAACACGTTGGTACGTTTCGATCCGAAGACGCAGAAATTCGAGACCTGGATCATCCCGTCGGGCGGCGGCGTGGTGCGCAACATGATGCCGACCAAGGACGGGCGCGGTCTCGCTTTGGCGGAAAGCGGGGTCAATGGGGTGGCTCTGGTCTCCATCCATTAGGGTCTCGATCCGCGCGCGGAACGTTGAACCCTTGAGGGGGTTCTTGGAATGAGGCCGGAGCCTCGCCAGGAGAATGCCCATGCCGAAAATAGACGAAAACCCTGAGCCGATCGAACTCAATATCTCGGATGAGAAGCTCGGTTTCCTTATCCTCAAGGCGCGCGAATTCGAGGTAAAGGTCGAGCCAGTCGATCCCGATCCGGGCTCCAACCCGACCGATGACAACGAGCGCAGCGTGCTCGAGGATCAGGTCGAGGATCGCACCGAGGCAGAGCTGCGCGACGCGCTGCGCTCGCTCAACGAGGATGAGACGATCGATGTGATCGCGCTCCTTTGGGTCGGGCGCGGCGATTTCGGTCGCGAGGAATGGGCCGAAGCACGCCGACTCGCCGCCGAGCGGCATCGCCACGATTCGACCGGTTATCTCCTCGGCACGCCAACGCTTGCCGACGAGCTCGAGGAAGGTGTCGAAGTGGTCGGCCATTCCATCGCCGATATCGAGGCGCAGCATCTCTGATCCGCGCGGAGCAGCGGCGCTCTGGCCTTGGGCTAGCGGCGATGTTAGGGTTCGGAACGATCTCGAAACGCTGTAAGGCCTCGCGATCTCATGGCGGAAGAACAACTCGCGCGTACGCCGCTTTACGAGTTACATAAAAGCCTCGGCGCGAAACTCACCCCCTTCGCTGGCTATGACATGCCGGTGCAATATTCCGCCGGCATCATCGCCGAACATCTTCATACGCGCACGAAAGCCTCGCTCTTCGATGTCTCGCATATGGGCCAAGTCGTGCTCGCGGGCACCGACATCGCTGCCCAATTCGAGCGGCTTGTGCCCGCCGATATCGCCGGACTGCGCTCCGGCCGCGTGCGGTACACCATGTTCACCAATGAGCGTGGCGGCATTATCGACGATTTGATGGTGGCGAAGGATGGCGAGGCGCTGCGCCTCGTCGTCAATGCGTCGCGCAAGGCCGAGGATCTCGCGCATCTGCGAGCGGCGCTTGGCGACGGCGCCGTCACCTATCTCGAGGATCGTGCGCTCATCGCGCTGCAGGGCCCGGCTGCGGCCACGGTGCTGGCGCGGCTCGCGCGCGGTGTCGAAGCGATGGCGTTCATGTCGATGGCGCCTTGTGAGATCGATGGTATCGCCTGTTTTGTCACGCGCTCCGGCTATACCGGCGAGGATGGCTACGAGATCTCCGTGCCGGCTGCGCAGGCGGAGACACTCGCGCGTCGGCTGCTGGCGGAGCCCGAAGTCGCGCCCGCCGGACTTGGCGCCCGTGATACGCTGCGGCTCGAAGCAGGGCTTTGCCTCTACGGCAACGATATCGATGAAACGACCACGCCAATCGAGGCCGATCTCGCGTGGACCATTCAGAAGCGACGGCGCGAGGAGGGCGGCTTTCCGGGCGATGCGCTTATTCAGCGCGAGCTGGCGCAAGGCGTGTCACGTCGCCGTGTCGGCATCAAGCCCGAAGGCCGCCAGATTGCGCGCGGCCATACGCCGATCGTCGATGCCGCCGGCAAAGAGATTGGCATGGTCACCAGCGGCGGCTTCTCGCCGTCGCTCGAAGGCGCGGTCGCCATGGGCTACGTCCCGGCGGCGCTCGCACAGCCCGGCACCGGGCTTTGTCTTTCCGTGCGCGGCGCCGAGCGTCCGGCGCAGATTGCCGCCCTGCCTTTCGTTCCGCATCGCTACCACACCGCATCCCGCTGAGAGCAACCGATGAGCAATCTTCGCTACACCAAAGAACATGAATGGATTCGCGTCGACGGCGATGAGGCGACGATCGGCATCACCGATTTCGCGCAAGGCCAGCTCGGCGATATCGTCTTCGTCGAATTGCCGGAGGTCGGCCGGAAGGTCGAGAAGGGCAAGGAAGCGGGTGTCGTCGAATTGGTGAAAGCGGCGAGCGAGGTTTATGCGCCGGCTTCGGGCGAAGTGACCGCGGTCAACACCGGCCTCGCTGACGATCCGGCGCGCGTCAATTCCGACGCGATGGGCGACGGCTGGTTCTACAAGATCAAGCTGGCCGATACGAAAGAGCTCGGCGAGCTGATGGATGAGGCGGCGTATAAGGCATTTACGGCGGCGCAGGATAAGCGCTGATGCGGTACCTGCCGCTGACGGAGGAAGATCGCCGCGCGATGCTCGGCGTGATCGGTGCTAAAAGCGTCGACGAGCTTTTCGGCGATATACCGGCCTCGCTTCGCCTGACATCCCCGCTCGATCTGCCGAAAGGCCTGGGCGAGATCGAGATCGAGCGCGAATTGGCTGCGCTTGCGGCGAAGAACATGGAAGCGGGATCGGTGCCGAGCTTCCTCGGTGCCGGCGCTTATCGTCATCATGTGCCGGCGGCGGTCGACTATCTGGTACAGCGCGGCGAGTTCCTGACCTCCTACACGCCGTATCAGCCCGAGATTGCGCAAGGCACGCTGCAAGTGCTCTTCGAATTCCAAACGCAGGTCGCGCTCATCACCGACATGGAGGTGGCGAACGCCTCGATGTATGACGGCGCGACTGCCGCTGCCGAAGCGGCGATGATGGCGAATCGCGTGACGCGCCGGCAGAAGGCGCTCCTCGCCGGCGATCTCCATCCGCATTACCGCGCGGTGATCGAGACCTATGGCCGCTTCAACGGCTTCGCGACCAGTGTGGTGCCGCAAATCGACGCGCTCGCTGCGGCGATCGACAACACGACCTCCTGCGTCGTGGTGCAGAACCCGGGTTTTTTCGGCGACGTGCGTGATTACGCGACGTTGGCCGAGGTCTGCCATCGTGCCGGTGCGCTGCTGGTTGTCGCGGTGGCGGAAGTTGTGTCGCTCGGCCTCATCAAGCCGCCCGGCGCGATGGGCGCGGATATCGTCGTCGCCGAAGGCCAATCCCTCGGCAATGCGCTGGAATATGGCGGGCCCTATCTTGGCCTCTTCGCGACGCGCGAGAAATTCATGCGCCAGATGCCGGGGCGGCTGACCGGCCAGACCGTCGATGCCGATGGATTGCGCGGCTTCGTCCTGACGCTCTCCGCGCGCGAGCAGCATATTCGGCGCGAGAAGGCGACCAGCAATATCTGCACCAATTCCGGCCTCTGCGCGCTTGCTTTCTCGATCCACCTTGCGCTGCTCGGCGAACTCGGCTTCACACGCCTCGCCGAAATTAATCATGCGAAGGCGGTGCAGCTTGCCGAACGGCTGGAGAAGCTGCCGGGTGTCCGTATCGTCACACCGAGCTTCTTCAACGAATTCACCCTGCGCCTGCCTTGTCCTGCCGCGCCGATTGTCGACGCGCTTGCTTCGCGCGGCATTCTCGCTGGCGTGCCGGTGAGTTGGCTGACGCCCGAGCGGATGAACGATCTTCTGGTCACCGCGACCGAGCTGACGACCGATGCGGATATGGATGCGCTCGACGCGGCGCTGCGTGAGGCGTTGGTATGAACGCGCCCCCGGACAAGAGCTGGAGCAAAGCGGTCTCCGGCTTTACGCCGGCCGCGGGCGGCGGTCGTGAAGTGCACGACGAAGAGCCGCTGCTGTTCGAAGCCGAAGGCGCCTACTTCGATGGTGCGTTGTCGCGTTGCGGTGTCGATCTGCCCGTGCCGCCGAAAGTCGCGGATCGCCTCGGCGACATGCGGCGCCAGGGCAAGATCGGCCTGCCGGGTCTGAGCGAGCCGCAGATCGTTCGCCATTACACGCGGCTTTCGCAAAAGAACTATTCGATCGACACAGGCATCTATCCGCTCGGCTCCTGCACGATGAAATACAATCCGCGCCTCAATGAGCGGGTGGCGCGGCTGCCGGGCTTCGCCTCGCTGCATCCGTTGCAGCCGCTGGCGACGGTGCAAGGCGCGCTTGCGCTGATGGACCGACTTGCGATGTGGCTCAAGGCGATCACCGGCATGCCGGCCCTCGCGCTCTCGCCGGCGGCGGGCGCGCATGGCGAGATTTGCGGCATGATGTGCATCCGCGCTGCGCTCGAAGCGCGCGGCGACAAGCGCAGCCGCGTGCTGGTGCCGGAATTGGCGCATGGCACCAATCCCGCGACGGCGGCGGCTTGCGGCTACGAAGTCGATCCGATCGCTGCGAACGAGCGCGGCCGCGTCGATCTCGCCGCGCTCAAAGCGAAGCTCGGTCCCGATGTCGCGGCGATCATGCTGACCAATCCGAACACCTGCGGCCTGTTCGAGGATGAATTGCTGGCGATCGCCGAGGCGGTGCATGGCGCGGGCGCGTTCTTCTATCTCGACGGCGCCAATCTCAACGCGCTCTTGGGCCGGGTGCAGCCGGGTAAGCTCGGCATCGATTGCATGCATATGAATTTGCACAAGACCTTTTCGACGCCGCATGGCGGTGGCGGGCCGGGCAGTGGGCCGGTCGCGCTCGCCGCCAGCCTGGCGCCTTACGCGCCGCTCCCCTGGGTCGTGCATCACGATCAGGGCTTTGCGCTGATCGAAGAACGGGCCGGCGACGCCGCGCAATCCTTAGGACGTATCAAGACATTTCACGGCCAGATGGGCATGTTCATCCGCGCGTTGGCATTCTTGATGAGCCATGGCGGCGATGGTCTGGCGCGGCTCTCGGGCGATGCCGTGCTCAACGCCAATTATCTCCTCGCCTGTCTCAAGGATGTGCTGACGCCGTCTTTCGCCGGCAGCGCGATGCATGAGGTGCTGTTCGACGATCGTTTCCTCGGCGAGACCGGCGTCACGACGCTCGATTTCGCCAAGGCGCTGATCGACGAAGGCTATCACCCGATGACGATGTATTTCCCGCTCATCGTCCATGGCGCGCTGCTGGTCGAGCCGACGGAGAACGAGAGCAAGGAATTGCTCGACCGCTTCATCGCGGCGATGCGCGAGCTTGCCGCGCGCGCGGCGAAACACGATACGGAATTCTTCCAATCGGCACCGCATCGCGCCCCGCGCCGACGTCTCGATGAAGTCGGCGCCGCCCGCAAGCCGGTGTTGCGCTGGCGTCCCGACGCAAAACCTGACGCGGCCGAATAGGCCGCGCAAAAGAAAACGGCGCGCCGCTGATGCAGCGCGCCGTCGGCGGTTTGAAAACCGGCATTATAGTGTTTCGTGGAAAAGCCGCGTCATTTCCGCCCAGGATTGCTTGTCGGCATAGGCGTCATAGGCGCCGCCCTTCGACGGATCGTTGCCGGCACTCTTTTGCGTGAACGAATGCACGACGCCGCCATAGAGCACCATTTGCCACTTCACATGCGCATCGGTCATTTCTTTCCGGAACGCATCTTGCGCTTGCGCATTGACGATCGGATCAGCCGCGCCGTGCAGGGCAAGGACGCGGCCCTTGATGTTATTGTCGTCTTGCGGCGTCGGCGAAGTCAGATCGCCGTGGAAGGTGACCGTATCGACGATCGCTGCGCCGCTGCGCGCAAGATCGAGCGCGCCAGCGCCACCGAAGCAATAACCGATAGCCGCGATCTTGCTCGCATTGACCATCGGGTTCTTGCTCAGCTGATCGTAAGCCGCCTTGGCACGGTCGCGGAGCAGAGGCCGATCCTTCATATATTTGCCGGACTCGGCGATTGCGCCTTTGGTGTCGGCTGGCCGCACACCTTTGCCATAGACATCGGCGACGAAGGCGACATAGCCCATCTTCGCCAGTGCTTGCGCGTGACCCTTGGCGTCCTCGTCCGGTCCGTTCCAGGCCGGGAAGACCACTACGCCTGGCCGCTTGCCCTGCTTGG
This sequence comes from uncultured Alphaproteobacteria bacterium, assembly GCA_963740675.1. Classification (GTDB taxonomy): domain Bacteria; phylum Pseudomonadota; class Alphaproteobacteria; order ATCC43930; family CGMCC-115725; genus CAIKMD01. The sequence continues at coordinate 470,264 of CAVUFS010000007.1, read as the reverse complement.
CGTCGTCATAGACGAGCCAACCTTCGAGCGCGGTGTCGCCCTGTTTGTAATCGACGGTTTGGACCTTCACCGCGGCTTGCGCGCTGCTGATCGACCATCCGCCAAGAACCGGGACGACGGCAAAAGCGGTTGCCGCCAGCAACAATTTCTTCATCGACGATCTCCCCTCGGAATTTATGTTCTGACGCCACTCAGGGTGGCACGAGGATTATGCCACCCCAAACGGAATTCGGACACAACTCCGCGAGGAAAGAAAGATCCCGCCGATCAGCCTTTTGGCCCGAAGAGGCCAAGCTGGCGATGCATGGCGAGGTCGTCGCGCACCGCGTGGTGCGACAGGATCTTGCCGTTCCATAGCGTGAACAGATGTACCTGCTCGGCGGCAAAGCGGCGCCCGGTCGCGGCGTGGCCGATGAAGTCACCGGTATGGCAACCGCTCATGACCACGCGCACAGCGACTTTCTCGCCCGAGACGACAACATCCTGCTCGTCGAATTTCAATTCCGAGAAGGCACCGCGCAGCCATTCCACGCTATGTGCCAACTCGTCCGGTCCGCGCGCATTGGTGCGATCGTCGGATTCGCGATTGAAATATTCGGGATGCACGTAGTCCGCCGCATCGCTGAGATCGCCGGTCTCGAACGCCTTGAACATGCGCCGGACCTTGGCGATTGCGTGTGCGGGACTCGGTTTACGCGGCGCCACGTTACTTGCTCCGGATTTCGTCCGCGGCGCGCTTCAGGATCGCGGCGATACGTAGCTGCTCTTCGGGCGATGAACGGCGCCGCTCGCGCAGCACCGTGCGCAGATCGCGCCGTGCCGCGCGCAGATCCTGTGCCATATCTTCGTCTTCCGCTTCCGCGGCGAAGACTTCGCGTACGCGGTCCATCTTGCGGCCCATACGCTCGAGTTGGGTGAGGATCGCGTCGGCGATCGTCTGGTCGCGCTTCAGCTGTGCCTCGCCCTCGGGCGTGATGCGATAAAGCTTCTTCGATCCCTCGCTCTCGAATACGACCGCCAATCCGGTCTCTTCGAGGAAGGTGAGGGCGGGATAGACCATCCCCGGGCTCGGCACGTAGAAGCCGCCGGAATGGTCTTCCAGCGCCTTGATGATCTCATAGCCGTGGCGTGCCTTTTCTTTGAGCAGCGCCAGGATGATGAGCTGCAAATCGGCTGCGCCGAGCTTGCGGCCGGTGCGGAAACCGCCGCCGCCCATGCCCGTGCCGTCGGCAAAACCGGCCGCGAAGGGGCCGAAGCCATGCCGGCCACGGCGATGCTCACGCATGTGCCGATGACCGAATTTTCCAGATTTTCCAAAGTGATGATGCATTAGTTACTCTCTCGATGTAGCTGTAAACATATCGTAAGATATATCATTCTATAGGAAAGTCAAGCTCTCTGCTGGGTTTCGGTTTCGTGCAGTTTCCGGCAATTCGCTGTGTTAGGGTTTTCGCAACAGAACATTTGACGGGAGGAGATACCAATGCGCGCTCATTCAATCATCGCGGCCGCGATTGCGGCAATCGCGCTTCATGCCGCCACGGCGCAAGCCGATCCGTTGAAGATCCGCATGGGATGGGTCGCGGCACCGGCCTCGCTGATCCCGATCCTTTTCCCGACCGACGATATCGCGAAGCACAACGGCAAGTCCTACACCGTCGAGGCGACGCATTTCCAAGGCTCGCCGCTGCAGATCACCGCGCTGCAAAGCGGTCAGATCGATATCGCCGCGCTCGGCTTCTCCTCATTCAGTCTCGCGGTCGAAAATGCCGGCATGAACGATCTCCGCATCATCGCGGATGAGATTCAGTGGGGCGTGGCCGGCTATGGCACGGCGGATTTTGCGGTGTTGAAAGACGGCCCGATCAAGAAGGTCGAGGATTTGAAGGGTAAGGTGCTGGTCACGAACGGCATTGGCGGCGGCCTCGACATGATCATGAAGGCTGAGATGCTGAAGCACGGCATGATCGACAAGCGCGATTTCAGCGTGATCGAAATCAACTTCCCCAATATGAAATCGGTGCTGGAGGAACGTAAGGCCGATCTCATACCGTCGACCCTGCCCTGGTCGCGCAATCCCGCTCAGGCCGCGATCACCCGCACGCTCTTCACCACCTCCGATGCGATGGGCCACGTCGCGCTATCCTTCTGGGTCGCGCATAAGGACTTCCTCGACAAGAATCGCGCCGCGATGGTGGATTTCCTCGAGGATTACGTGCGCTCGATCCACTGGTATCTCGATCCGAAGAATCACGACGCCGCCGTCAAATTCGTCGCCGACTTCACGAAAGTGCCGGCCGCGACGATGCAGGATTGGCTCTTCACCAAGGTCGACAATTATCGCGATCCCAACGGCCTCACCGATATCGACGCGGTCTCGCGCAACATCCACACCCAGCGCGAGCTCGGCCTCATCAAGGCCGATCTCGATGCGCATCAATATGACGGGTTGGCGCTGATCAAAGAGGCGGCGAAGCGCGTCAACAAATGAGACTTGGCGGTCGACTGCTCGCTTGCGCGGTCGCGGTTCTGGCGGGCGCGAGCGCGTGCGCCGATCCGCGGAAGATTCGCCTCGGTGTCGTGCCCGCATCGATGTGATGCGCGCCGGCCAACGCGGCGAAGGAGCCGATTGACGCGGCAAATTAGCCCACTTATCAGCCCACGATTATCTTGGGCAGATTTATGGTTGACGATAGGGCGCCGCCCTTCTTCGATGCGGATGAGGCGCCTCAAGCCAGAAAACAGGTGAAAAAGCCATGGCCGATAGCTCAGCAAAGCCGAAAACCGATTGGGAAATCGCTCAAGCCGCCAAGATGCGGCCGATCCTCGACATCGCGCGCGAGCGCCTCGGCATCCCGGCCGAGCAGCTCGAGCCGTACGGCCATTACAAGGCCAAGGTCGGAATGGATTTCGTCAAAGACGCGCTCGCCAACAGGCCCGACGGCAAGCTGATCCTCGTCACCGCGATCAACCCGACCCCGGCGGGCGAGGGCAAGACCACGACCACGGTCGGCCTCGGCGATGCACTCAACCGTATCGGCAAGAAGGCGATGATCTGCCTGCGCGAGCCGAGCCTCGGGCCGTGCTTCGGCGTCAAAGGCGGCGCGGCCGGCGGTGGCTATAGCCAGGTCGTGCCGATGGACGACATCAACCTCCATTTCACCGGCGACTTCCACGCCATCGGCATCGCGAACAATCTGCTCGCGGCGATGATCGACAATCACGTTTATTGGGGCAACGAGCTCGGCATCGATCCGCGCCGCATCACCTGGCGGCGCTGCATGGATATGAACGATCGCGCGCTGCGCTCGATCGTCGATTCGCTGGGCGGTGTCGCTAACGGTTTCCCGCGCGAAGACGGGTTCGACATCACCGTCGCGTCGGAGATCATGGCGATCCTCTGCCTTTCGACCTCGATCGAGGATCTGCGCCGCCGCATCGCCAATATCATCGTGGCGCAAACCCGCGACCGGCAGCCGGTGCGCGCCAGCCAGCTCAAGGCCGACGGTGCGATGACCGCGGTGCTGAAAGACGCGATCAAGCCGAATTTGGTGCAGACGCTCGAGAACAATCCGGCGTTCATCCATGGCGGGCCGTTCGCGAATATCGCGCATGGCTGCAACTCGGTGACGGCGACGAAGCTCGCGCTGAAGCTGGTCGACTACGTTGTGACCGAGGCCGGCTTCGGCGCCGATCTCGGCGCGGAGAAATTCTTCGACATCAAATGCCGCAAGGCCGGGTTGAAGCCGAGCGCTGCAGTCGTGGTCGCGACGGCGCGCGCGCTGAAATTCCACGGCGGCATCGCGCGCCCCAATCTCGGCGCGGAGAATGTCGAGGCGGTGACCAAGGGCCTGGTCAACCTCAAGCGCCATCTCGAGAACATCAAGAAATTCGGCGTGCCGGCCGTGGTCTGCGTCAATCGTTTCCCCACCGATACCGATGCCGAGCTGCAAGCGATCGTCGATGGCTGCAAGGCCGAGGGTGTGACGGCGCTGGTCTGCACGCATTTCGCCGATGGCAGCAAGGGTGCTGAGGCGCTGGCGAAGGCCGTCGCCGAGGTCGTCGACGGCGGCACGGCTTCCTATAAGCCGCTTTATCCTGACGACATGAAGCTGCTCGACAAGATCAAGACAATCGCAAAAGAGATTTATCGCGCCGGCGACGTGTCTGCGCCGAAAGCGATCACCGATCGCCTCGCCGAATTCGAGAAGCAGGGTTTCGGCAATCTGCCGATCTGCATGGCGAAGACGCAGTACAGCTTCTCGTCGAACGGCGATCTTTATGGCGCGCCGTCGGGCTTCGAATTGCCGGTCCGTGAAGTGCGTCTGTCGGCCGGTGCTGAATTCGTGGTCGCGATCTGCGGCGACATCATGACCATGCCCGGCCTGCCGCGCGTGCCCTCGGCCGAGCAGATGTTCGTCAACGAGGCCGGTCAGATCATCGGCCTGTCGTAGGGTCGGCGGATTGGTGTTTGGACCGCTTTTAATTCGTCATTCCCGCGAAAGCGGGAATCCAGTGGTTTCTATGGACCCCCGCTTTCGTGGGGGTGACGCGAAGGGGTCGGAACATGGAACGTGCTGACATCCTGGCTTGGCGCAAACAAAAGCGCGATGAGCTGATCGCAGCCCGTATGGCGCGCGCCACAAGCGGGTCATGCCGATGCGGATGCTGCGATCGCGCGTCGGCTCGATACCTGTTTCGAGGATGTCGAGCCGTGCCTCGTCGGCGCCTACTGGCCCTTCCGCCGCGAATTCAACGTGCTGCCGGCGCTCGATCGGCTGATCGTGCAAGGCTTCACCATTGCGCTACCGGTGGTGCTGGGCAAAGGCCGGCCGCTCGAATTCCGCAATTGGAATTCGGGAGACCAAGCTCGCTTCCGGGGTCTACGATATTCCCTATCCGGCGGAAGGCGAGGCCGTGCAGCCGAAGATGCTGATCGTGCCGCTGGTCGGCTTCGACGATGACGGCTATCGGCTCGGTTATGGCGGCGGGTTTTACGATCGCACGCTCGAAGCGATGGACAAGCGGCCGTTTTGTCTCGGTGTCGGTTTCGAGCTCGGCCATCTGCCGACGATCCATCCGCTGCCGCACGACATTCCGATGAATGCGATCGCGACGGAACGGAGTTTCTACATCCGTTAGAGGATGCGGCTGCCTTAGGCCAGCGGCAGGCGAATCACGGCGCGGGTGAATTCGCCGACAGTGCTTTCCAGCACGATCGTGCCGCCATGTTGCTCGACGATCTGCTTCACCGTCGGCAGACCAAGCCCGGTGCCCATGCGCTTGGTGGTGAAGAGCGGTTCGAACACTTTCGTCAAATTCTCGGCCGGTATGCCGGGACCATTATCGTCGATCTGCAACTCCAGCGCATCGCTGAGCGTCTGGGTCCGCAGAACGATGCGCCGTTCGTTTTCCGTGCGATGCTCCGCCAGGGCCTGCACCGCGTTCTCGACGAGATTGATGATGACGCGTTGCAGCCGGTCGCCATCGAGCGCGACTTTGGTTTCGCTGGTACCTGTCTCGATGGTGATGGTTACGCTGGGCGGCGCCGCGAATTCGGCCATCACGCCGCGTAGCCAAGTATCGAAAACCATTGCCTCGCTTTGCAGCGTCCGCGAGCGCGAGAAGTCGAGCAGTTCCTGAATGATCTTCTCGCAGCGATCGATGCTGCGGCCGATGCGCTCGAGCGGCCGGTCGAGCGCAACCGGCTGACCGCTTCTCTGCTGCTCTTTCATCATATAAACGGTGTTGCGGATTGCGCTCATCGGATTGCGCAACTCATGCGCGACGGTTGCGGTCAATTGCCCGATCGCGGCCATGCGCTCGTTTTTCACCAGCTCGCCTTGCGCCGCGAGCAGCTCGTCCGTGCGGCTGCGAACCCGCTCTTCGAGGTTGGCATTGATTTCTTCGAGATCGATCTGCGCCTGCGACAGCTCGGCCTCGCGATGCGAGAGCCGCTCGGCGGTCTGGCGCAACATATTCTCGGCCAGTTTCAGCGCCGTGATATCGATCCAGAGGCCGACATTATGCCCATCCGATAGCGGGTAACGCTCGACCAGCATCCAGCGGCCGTCGCGAAGGCGATAGGTGCTCGAGCCCTTGCCGCGGCCGGGACTGGAAGCGCTGGGCTCCGTGGTGATGTCGTGTTCGTCGGAGACATGGAAGAAGCCACTGGAGAGGCGCCAAGCCGACAGCTCGTCGACCGACAGGCCCTCGCGAAGAATGCAGTTGCCGCTTTGGTCGCGATGCAGCTCGGCATAGGCGCGGTTCCACATGAGGAGCCGCTCGTTGCGATTGAAGATCACGAACGGCTCGCGCAATTCGGCGACCAACGCGGCATAAGCGAGGTCGCTCGTGGTCGGTTCTGCGCGCAAAACGGTGGGTGACGATGTCATGAATTGCGTATGTGGGCGGCCATTCCCCGAATACGGAAACCGTAATTTGTTATCCTCAACAAAACGTAAAGCCGGTCCTGGCTGGACGGCCGCGCGACGGCATCCCATGCTCGATCCGCTATCGACCAGGGATAAACGGCGAAAAGGGGGATGATCATGTCGTTCGGGAAAAGCGCGGTTTTGGCGATCGGCTTGGCCATAACACTGGCGGCGCCGGGCGCGGCGATAGCGCAAAACACGGCCTATCCGCCTGACATTCATGCCGATTTCGGGCAACCGCCTGCCGCTGGTTAAGCGCGACAGCCTCGATCCCACCGGGCAGAAAACCTACGACCAGCTCGCTTCGCCCTCGGGCGGCTCGCTCGCCGGTCTGCGCGGGCCCGGCGGTATCATGCTCTACGCCCCGAAAGTCTCCGAGCTCAACAGTGCGCTCAATCGCTATCTGCGCAGCCCCGAGACCGGTTTTGACGGCCATGTGCGCGAGCTGGCGATCCTCGTCACGGCGCGCGAATTCAACAGCCAGTTCGAATGGGCGGCACATGAAAGCGTCGCGCTGAAGGAAGGTGTTCCGCCGGCGACGGTCGATGTCGTGAAACATCGCAAGGGCCTCAAAGGCGTGCCAGAGGCCGACGCGGTTATCATCCAACTCGGCCGCGAGATTTATCGCAACAAGAAAGTCAGCGCCGCGACCTATGCCCGCGCGGTCAAGCAATTCGGGCCGGAGCACTTGATCAACCTCGTCTCGCTGATGGGGAATTATTCCGCCACCGCCGCGCTGCTCATGGTCTTCGACATGCAACTTCCGCCCGGACAGAAGCCGCTGCTGCCGATGCCCTAACGCACCTCGGCGGCGATCAGCCGCTCCATCACGCGCCGCACTTTGACGGCGCCGATGTCGACATTGAACAGCACCGGATCGTCGGCAAAGCCCGGCTCGTTCATGCGTTGCTGGATCGCGCTCAGCATCCAGCCATCCTCATCGAGGATGACCTTGCGCTGCTGCTCGATGAAATGCGCATCGACTGTCGGATCGGTGAGCGCGAAATTTCGGCTGCGCAGAGTGAATTCGTGCAGCGATGTCTCGGTCTCGGGCGTCACGCAATGCGTGACGATAAGGCGCACGCCTTCATTCTGCAGCCGCCCCGCATCGACCGCGGACAGGTCGACGCGCAGAATGCCAGGCGGCGTGAAATGAGTCTCGCGGTAGTGATCGGTCAGCGGGCCGAATTTCCACACCTTGGCAAAGGTCGGTGACGGCAGGGCATCGCGGAGTATCCAGCGCACGCGCACGCAATCGCCTTCATCCGTGGTGGTCATGGTGGCACGCGTCTTCTCGCCCATGCCTTCCGAGATCAGCCCTTTGTGCAGGAAATCCGCATGCGACAAATCCATCAGATTGTCGAACATCAACGCCGTCCCATAGGGCAGGTTGAAATAATTGCGCACGGTGCGGAACGTCGCCTCGTCGCACAGATAGGCAAGATCGGGAATTGTCGCGGGCTTGGCGCGCGTCGGATCGCCCATCCAGATCCAGACCAGACCGTGCCGCTCAACCAGCGGATAGGCCGGCGCCGCCATTTTCGGCGGCACGGTGCCGGGCGCATGCGGGTTCAGGACGCAGCGCCCGCTCTCGTCATATTGTAGCCCGTGATATTTGCACTCGATGCGATCGCCGATCAGCGTCCCCATGCTGAGCGGCGCGAAGCGGTGCGGGCAGCGATCCTGCAGGCAAACCGGCGTGCCGTCTTCCTGGCGAAAGAAAACGAGATGCTCGCCGGCAATGCGGCGCGCCAGGAGCGTGCGGCCGAGTTCTTCTGGCCAGGCAGCGACATACCATGCGTTGCGCAAGAACGGCATTTTTCCATCGTAGCGACGCGCTTGGCAGAGCGCCACGCCGCGCTAGGATGGGCGCAAACCCAAGGAGGAACTCTCATGGCGGATATGCCGAAAACGGTCGACATTCGCGAGGAAGGCCCGCGCGAAGGTTTCCAGATCGAAAAGGAATTCATCCCGACCGACCGTAAGGTCGAATTTATCAACGCGCTGGCGACCACCGGTCTCCACCACATTCAGACCGTCTCGTTCGTCGATCCGCGCCGCGTGCCGAACTCGGCCGATGCCGAGCAGGTGGTGGAAGGCATCAAAATGGTGCCGGGGGTGAAGTTCACTGGGTTGTGGCTTAACGATAAGGGCTTCGAACGCGCGGTGGCCACCAAGAAACTGACCATCGAAGGCGGTATCAGCCTCTCGGCCTCGGATGCGTTTCTGAAGCGTAATCAGAACAAGACGATTGCCGAGCTGATGGCCACCATGCCGACCACCATCGCCAAATACAAAGAATACAATGTCGAGATGGGTAAGGCGCTGATCAGCGCGGCCTTCGGCTGCAACTATCAAGGCGAGGTGCCGGTCGAGCGTGTGGTCGAGATCGCCGGCGACCTCATCCGGATCGGCAAAGAGAACGGCGTGACGATCAAGCAACTGACCCTTGCCGACACGATGGGATGGGCGACGCCTGCGTCGATCAAGCGCGTTGTCGCCGCGGTGCGCGAAAAATTCCCCGATCTCGATATCGTGCTGCATCTTCACGATACGCGCGGCATGGGCATTGCCAATGCCTATGCGGGGCTGGAGATGGGGGTGACCAAGTATGACGCCGCGGTCGCCGGTCTCGGTGGTTGCCCCTTCGCCGGCCACAAGGGCGCGGCGGGCAATGTCTGCACCGAAGATCTCGTGTTCATGTGCCAGGAGATGGGCATCGAGACGGGCCTCGATCTCGACAAGCTGATCGAGTGCGCCAACCTCGCCGAAGACGTCGTCGGCCATCCGCTGCCCGGCTCGGTGATGAAAGGCGGCAGTCTCGCCAAGCTGCGCACCGCGGCGAAACAAGCGGCGAGCGCTTAAGGCGATCATGGCGGAGCCTGTCACGATGGAAGGCGCCTGCCATTGCGGCACGGTGCGCTTCCGTGTGACGCTGACGGACGGGCTCAAGACGGCGCGGCGCTGCAACTGCTCCTTCTGCCGTATGCGCGGTGCCGTCGCCGTGTCAGCCGCTTATGGCGATATCACTTTCCTCGCCGGCGAAGACGCGTTAACGCTCTATCAATTCAACACGCGCAGCGCCGAGCATTATTTTTGCTCGAAATGCGGCATCTACACGCATCACCGCCGGCGCTCGAACCCAAATCAATTCGGGATCAACGCGGCCTGCCTTAAGGGCGTTAGCCCGTTCGACTTCGCCGAGGTGGCAGTTGTCGATGGCGTGAACCACCCGAGCGACAGCACGGCTAAGCCGGGCAATGAGATCGTCGGGTATTTGCGATATCAACGCGCTTAGAGCGAGCAGCTCCTCCCCCATCGTCACCCGCGGACTTGTTCCGCGGGTCCATGGATGCCCGGAACAAGTCCGGGCATGACGAGTAGGGAAAGGGTGCGCGCTTGGGGACTATTCCGCCGCTGCGGCCGGCCGCGTCGCGAACACGGTTAGATCGGTGCGCAAAGCCGTGACGCCATCTTGCGTCACCGGTGTCGGCAGCGCCGTCTTGCGCGGGTGGTTACGCAGCTTGGCGCGCAGCGTCTCTGTCGCCTTCGCATCGATCGACAGATCGTCTTTCAGCACGACGCCGTATTTCTCTTCCGCCGCCGGGCGCGAGACGTAGCCCTCGATCACATCCCAGCATACGAGCTCGGCGTCGCGGTCGAGCGGATCGCCCCAGCCGCCGCCGCCCGAGCGCCGCGCCAACACCTGTGTCTCCGCCGGCACGAGATAGCGGTGACCGTATTGCTCGCGGAATTCGTTCTCGCCCGGCCGGCGGATCAGCGAATCCGCCGTCGCGCCCGGCTCGCCGCCCCAGAGCGGCCAGGAGGCGAGGCCCTGGCGATAGGGCTTGCCGAGATTCCAGCGGCCTTCGACGAAATTGCGGATCTGAAATTCGATGCCGAGCCCGCCGCGATATTTGCCGGCGCCGCCCGAATCCTGGCGGAAGCCGCGCTTCTCGATCATCACCGGGCATTTCAATTCGATCGCCTCGATGGCGCCGTTGCGCACATCGCCCTGGCAGATCGAGACCGAGCCGCTCTCGCCATCCTCGAAGGGCCGGCCGCCCCAGCCGCCGCCATCGATGCTCTGCAACACGAAGCGGCGCTTGGTCTTGGGATCGACACCGAAGAAAGCCGAGCCGCCGAGATCGGCGTGATGCCCGGCCGGCGCCTTGTCCTTCATCGCCGGGGCGAGCGCCGCGATGATCGTGTCGGCGACGGTCGGCAGCATCAGGCTCCAGCCCTGCATGGGGATCGGATGCCGCGCCATCATGAAATTGCCCTCGGGCAGAATGATGTCGAGCGCGCGGAACGAGCCTTCGTTGACGGGATCGATCGGCTGCGTGATCGCCTTGTAGGCGATGCGCGCGCCGGCGAGCGAGCGGCAATTCGGCCCGTGCGGTCGCTCTTTCGAGCACTCCGACAGGTCGATGGTCATCGCGCCTTGCTTCACGGTGATCTTGGTGTGGATTTTGACGGGCTGCGGCGGGTTCTCGCCCGTGTCGTCGATGAAGGATTCGGCCTCGTAGACGCCGTCCGCGAATTGCTTCACCGCGTTGCGGCAGCGCTGCTCGGTCTCGTCGAAGACCTGGCGTATGGCCGCCAGCACCGTGTCGCGGCCATAGCGCTCGAACAGCTCGTCGGCGCGGCGATTGCCGAGACGGCAGGCCGCGATTTGCGAGCGCAGATCGCCCAAGGACGATTCCGGAAACCGGATATTGTCCTTGATCATCTGAAAGAGCATCTCGTTGACCTTGCCGCCCTCGTAGATTTTGAGCTGATTGAATTGCAGCCCTTCCATCCACGCGTCCTGCGCCGCGCGTCCGGCGCCAAAGCCGGTGCTCATGCCGCCGACATCGATCCAATGCGCGCGCACCATCGAGAACATCAACAGCTCGCCCTTGAAGAAGTAGGGCACATAGATGCAGATGTTGTTGAGATGCTGCCCGGCGACGGCCGGATGATTCATGATCAGGACATCGCCGTCCTGGAACCCGTCCTTGCCATAACGCGCCATGCCATCGGTGATGATGACGCCGAGATCGGCGACGAAATGCGACACGCCGCCGACATTCTGGCTGATGAGTTCGCCCTCGGTCGAAATCAGCGCGGTGCAGAAATCGCGCACCTCATAGATCATCATGTTGTAGGAGGTGCGCTGCAGATCCGCGGCCATCTCGTTCGAGATCGCCGGCAATGCATTGCGGATGACTTCGAGTGTGACGGGATCGAGCTTAGCGGGCATGGCATTTCTTTCAGTGATCGTGGGCAAATGTTACGAGCCAAGCTCTCTTTTGACCAGGAGAGTTGGACACACCATCAACCGTCATGCCCGGCCTTGTGCCGGGCATCCACGTCTTAAGAAGATTCGTGGATGGCCGGGACGAGCCCGGCCATGACGAAGGAACTACGTGTTTACGGCTTCACCGGGAGAAACTGCGTCGTGAACATCTGGTCGTCGGTCGGTTCGGTTTTCAGCATGCCCATGTCGATGAAGGATTTCTTCAGGACGGCGACAGCCTTCGGGTCGAATTGGCCGTCGGGCACGAAGCTGTTGATCTCATCGTCGTAGGTCTTGTCGGCGACGGTCGGCGTTTCGCGCAGCGCGCTCACCGCGACTTTCGATGTCTCGGCCTTGTGCGTCTTCATATAGGCGATGGTGGCGAAAAGCCCCTTGAGGAAGCGGTTGACGAGATCGGGGTTGCTCGTGACGAGATCGCGTCGCGCGAAGACGACATGGGTCACGAAATTCGGTGCAAACTTTTCCATGTCGGTGAGGTTGCGGCCGACCTTCTGCTCTTCGAGCAGCAGCCCGCCCTCGACCGATGAGCTCATGCCATCGATCTGATGCGTGCGCAGCGCCGCGAGGCCGGCATCGAAGCCGCCGAGCGCCGCGATCTTGATCCCGTCGGGTCCCCAGCCTTGCTGGACCGAGACCTGTTGCACGAGCCACGCCGTCAGCGACCCGACCGCGCTGGAGCTGACCATCTTGCCCTTGAGTTCGGCGGGCGATTTCAGCGGCGAATCATAAGCGACCACGATCGAGATATTTTTCGGCGCGCCAAACAGCGCCGCGACACCGATCACCGGCGCGCCGCGCACGGTGAAGGACATCGCCGGCCCGCCGCCGAGGCCGAAATCGATGCTGCCCGAGGCGATGCCTTGCTGCATCTTCTGATCGCCGGCGAAATCGGTGATGTCGACGTCCAGCCCGTATTTTTCGAAGATCTTCGCCTCGACGCCGACGTCGAGCGGAATGAAGGCCCAGGCGACGGCGGCCGGCTTGCCGGTATGCACCTTGTCGAGCGCCTGTGCCGGCGCGAGGCCGGAGAGCATGATTGCGATAGCGACGCTGCTTAGCCCGAAAGCCCGAATTCCCATCATAACGTGCCCCCACGTTTGCGTTGGGCAAGCATTGGCGACGTGTCGTCCCGGGATGTCAATCGTTTCTCCAAGGCGGGAATACCCCGGCGTGCGCCACCTACTCATTCTAGTGTACAGATCATGGAAGAACGTTGTTCTCTGAAGAGGGGAAGATGCGCCGCTGTCTTATCAACGGGGGATCGGGATTGGTTCTTTCGATGCTCCTCGTTGCCTGTACCGCACCCGCTGGCGAGCAAGCCGCGCCTCACGATGCGAGCGCGGTGCCGCCGCCCCCTCCGGCAGACGCAGCGAGCTTGAGCATCACGCATATCGATACGGGTTTCCTTTTCTTTGGGATAACGCAGGTTGCGATCGTGTCGATCGATGGTCAGCAACCGCCGACACAGCCGCCGATGCAGATCACACCGGGCCATCACGCGATGATGGTCCGAGCGTTTCGCGATCCGGTCGCCTCTTATGCATGTGTGCAAATGGACTTCGAAAAAGCACATGCCTATAGCCTGCACACCACTCCGCCGGACATGGATACGACGACGATCTGGGTCGAGGACACAGCGACGGGCCAAGTCGTCGGGGAAAAGATCAAAGCAATCAATTCCAAGGATCCGATCCTATGGGGACCGGGTCTTAAGCTGCTGCTGCTGACTTAGCCGGATCAGAATTGCCCGCCCGTGGCCGCCACGCATTGACGGAGCGTGCCGTTGCTCCAAAACAAAACGCCCGGCACAAGGCCGGGCGTTGATTGTCGAGATGGTAGCCGGTTTTCAGAGGCCGAGGATGCGCTCGGCGTTGCCGTGGAAGATCTTTTCCATCACCGCTTCGGTGTAGCCGAGCTCGCCCCATTCCTTCATCAGGCGGTCATAGGGGATGCTCGGATAGTCGCTGCCGAACATGATCTTGTCCTGTAGACGCGAGCGGGCATCGACTTTGAGCTGCGCCGGGAAATATTTCGGCGCCCAGCCGCTGAGCTCCCAGAACACATTGCCCTTATGCAACGCGACCGCGGTCATCTCGTCGACCCAAGGCCAGCCGGGATGCGCCGCGATGATCTTGAGATCGGGGAAATCGCAGGCGAGATCGTCGATGCACGAGGGATGCGCATGGCGGATGCGCGCGCCCATGCCACCCGGCATGCCGGCGCCCATGCCGGTGGTGCCGACATCGATCATCACCGGCACTTTCAGCGCGTTGATGGTCTCGAACAGCGGATAGAACTGCCGGTCGTTGACCGCGAAATGCCCCATGATCGGGTGGAAGTGGAAGCCGAGGCATTTCAGCTCGGTGATCGCCTTCTTCGCCTGTTGGATCGCGATCTCGCCCTTGAACGGGTCGACCGCGGCCCAGCATTGGATGATGCGATCGGGATGCCGCTGCTGCACCTCCTTCACATATTCATTGCTGCAGGGCGGTGTGTTGGTCGTTGTCTCGAGATCGAGCGCGACCAGCACGGCTTCGACGCCGGCGGTCTCGAATTCTTTGACGACTTCGTCTTCCTGCTTCCAGGTCCACTGCCGGTTCCAATATTTGGCGAGCGCCTCGACATACGGACCCTGGCATTTGATCCAGGGCTCGGTGTTCGGATAGCAGTGCAGGTCGATCTTGCGCATCGTCGTATTCTTCTCGCTTTATTTCTTCTGAATCTTGGCCGCGACCATATCGACCATGACGTTCTTCGCGACCTTGCCGAATTTCGACAGCGGGAAGTCGTCCATGATCTCCAGCCGCTCGGGCAGCTTGTATTTCGCGATCTCCTTGGTCTGGAGATAGTCGACCAGCTCTTTCAGTGTCAGCGTCTTGCTTGGCGCGAGGATGACGCAGGCGCACATCCGCTCGCCCATGTCCGGATCGGGCACGGCGACGCAGGCGACGTTCTGCACCGAAGGATGCGAGAGGATGAGGTTCTCGACTTCCTCGGCGCTGATCTTCTCGCCGCCGCGATTGATCACGTCTTTCTTGCGGCCCTCGACCAGATAGGCACCCGACGGATGCTGGCGCATCAGATCGCCCGAGCGATAGAAGCCGTCAGAGGTGAAGGCTTTCTGATTGTGCTCGGGCGTGCCGTAATAGCCGCGCAGCGTATAGGGGCCGCGGGCGCAGAATTCGCCGACCTCGCCACGCGGGACGATGTTGTCCTCGTCGTCGAGGAGCCGCACTTCGTCGTCTTCGCAAATCGGGAAGCCGACCGTCTCCATGCGCACCGGCTCGGGATCGTCGATCTTCGCGAACATCAGCATGCCTTCCGACATGCCGAAATTCTCTTGCACGAAGGTTGTCGGGATCAGCTCTTTCGTCTTGATGCGCACTTCCGGCTGCAGCCGCTGGCCGCCGCTTTGGATATAACGCACGGACGAGGTGTCGTGCTTGGTCACATCCGGGCTGTTGATTAGGCGGATGAGCAGCGCCGGCACCACCTTGATGTGGCTGACCTTGTGCTTGGCGATGATCGGGAAGATCTCTTCCGGCCGCGTCGTCTGGCTGAGGACGATCTTGCCGCCGTTGAACATGAAGCCCTGGATGCCGGGGCAGGCGAGCGGCAGGTTATGCGCGATCGGCAGCATCAGCAGCAGCACGGAATTGCCGGTCACGCCGCACACTTTCGACGCCTGCTTGGAGTTGTAGGCGTAGTCGTTGTGGGTTCTCGGAATGAGCTTCGGAATGCCGGTCGTGCCGCCCGAAAGCTGGAAGATGCAGGGATCGACCGGATCGAGCTTCAGCTTCTCGAGTTCGCTGATCGGCAGCTTCGCCGGCTTCGCGATCAGATCCTGCAGCGACAACTCGTCGGAAGCGGGCTTGCCCAGCGTGATGGCGAATTTGCAGCACGGGCTCTCTTCGCGCACGCGCCGCACCATCGGGGCGAATTCGAAATCGCTCTGCCGTTCGGGATAGAAGCAAGCCACCGCCTGCGACAGGCGCACGAACTGGCTCACTTCGTTGTAGCGATGCGTCGCCAGCGCCGCGATCGGAATGCAGCCGATTTTCTGCAGCGCGAAATAAAGGATGACGAATTCGGCGACGTTCGGCAGCGTCGGCACGACGCGGTCGAGCGGCTTGAAGCCGAGCTCGAGCAGATTCAGCGCGAGGTTGGTGCTCAGCCGATCGAGCTCGGCATAGGTGATCTGCCGGTCGCGATCGATGACACAGACACGCGGGCCATATTTCTGGAATACCGCCGCGAACTCGTCGCGCAGCGACTTGTCTTCCCAATAGCCCTTGGCCCGATACCGCGCCGCAAAGTCGGGCGGAAACGGAACAACGCCTTCAAGCATTTCGGCTCCCTTTAAATATCAGGTCGAATTGGCAAAGCCGCCGTCGACGATGACGATCTCGCCCGTAACGAAATGGTTGCTCTCGATAAGCGAGAGCATGGTCTCGGCCACGTCCTCGGCGGTGACGCAGCGCTTCAATGGTGTCGCCTTGGCGCGGCGGCCCATCAGATCGTCGTAATGATCCTTGAGCATCCGCTTCATCCAATCGCCTTCCATCCAACCGGGGGCGACGGCGTTGACGCGGATCTTGGGGCCGAGATTGAGCGCCAGTGTCTTGGTCAGGCTGACGACGGCGGCTTTCGATGCGGCATAGGCATGCGGCTGTGGGCCGGGGCGCAGACCGACGATGCTCGCGGTGTTCACAATGGCGGGCGATTCCGCCGAATTCTTTCAGCAACGGGAGGCAGGCGCGGGTCACCTGGAAGATGCCACGGACATTGACCGCGAAAACGCGGTCCCATTCGTCGAGGTCGGTCTCTTCCCAAGCCTTGGGATGCGCCGAATGGGTGATGCCGGCATTGTTTACCAGGGCATCGAGCCGGCCGAACGTGTCGCCGACCGTCTTCAGCATCGCGCGGACGCCGGCATCGTCAGAAACGTCGGTTTTCACCAGGATTGTTTTGGCGCCGGCCTTCTTGGCCTCGGCCTCGACCGACTTCGCCTGATCGTCGCTGCGGCTGTAATTGATGGCGACGTCATAGCCCGCTTTCGCGAGGGCGATTGCCGCAGCCGCTCCAATACCATTTGCTGCCCCCGTGATGAGAGCAGCTTTACGGGTCGATGCCATTGCCTCTCCTTGGTGTCGGGCGGGTTTTATGGGCGGCTGCCCACCAGTGTCAAGAAATCGCCACGCCCGAACGGGCTACAAACCCGCATAACACCTAGGAAAAGACGGGCGCGACCAGAAGGCTTGCCGGGAATCCGGCGGCGCCGGTCAGAACCGGCGCCGCGACCGGGATTTTGTTGCCTTCGACCGGCACGAGGGCCTGCGCCGTGAGCAGCGCGCCCGGCAGGATCGGCCGCGGATTGGTCATCGACGGCGCGGCGAAAACATCGAGCGGCTGCGCCAGGCGGCAGCCCTCGATCGACCAGGACGGGAAAGCGCGGAAACCGTCGAGGCTCGGAAGCTGCGCGACGGCGGCGGCGAAACGGGTCTGCGCCTCGGTCAGCGCGGCGTCGGCGATACCGAAGCAACGTGTCATGCGGACCCAGCTTCCCTTGTAGGCGACGGTCGCGCGCAGGGCGAAGCGCTGGCCCGGCGTGATCGTGCCTTCCGGCCGGATGAAATGCGTGGCGCGATCGAGATCGGGGGCGGCGGCCATGTAGACCTCTTCGGCGCCCCACAGCCGTGCGGCGTGATCGATCACGGAGACAGCCTCGCCCAGCACCTTCTCTTTGCCCGTTGCCAACGCCAAGGCGCGCTGCGCAATCGCGCCGGCTTTGGCGGCAAGGGCGATCTCGGCGGCGTCGGGCTGCAGCCGCACACGCTCGAAGATCGTCGTCGCGTCGGTGATTTCGGCGGCGGGCACGGCATCGGCCATGTCTTGTGCTACCGCGGCGCGCAGGCCTTCGAGATCGGCGACGCCGACCTTCTTCGCGCCGAGCTCGGCGAGGTATTTGCCGGCGGCTTGGCCGGGCCGGCCGCCGCCTTCGAACTTCGCGACGCAGCTTACATTCTTGCCCCAGCCGACGATGCGGTTGGAGAAAGCCATCGTGAGCAGCGGGTCTTCGACCCGCGGCACAACCAACAATCCTTCGGCCCAATAGGGCACGAAAGCCGTCAGCCACGAGACGCCGGCAGTGCGTGTGTTGTTGGTGTAGACCACGAGCGCGTCGAGACCTTGCGGCTCCATCGCTTCGCGCAGCCGCTTGAGGCGCCCGGCAAAGACCGCTTCGGGCAATTCCGCTTTCGACCAGCTGATGAAACCGCGGCGCATTTAAACCTCGAAAATTTCGCGCGGCGTGCCTGTCAGCACTTCGGCGCCGGTGGGGGTGATGGCGATGCTGTCGCCCAGCACCATGTAGCCGACCTCGGGATGATAGGTGTTGGGATGGACGATCATCACCATCCCGGCTTCCAGCACTGTATCAACGTCCTCAAGAATGTGCGGTTTGGTATCAACGAAAAGCCCGAGCCCGTGGCCGCGCACGCGGGTGTATTTGCTCGTCGCGTAATCGCCATAGCCGTATTTGCGGAAGACATCGTTCTCGGCGCGTGCCACATCGGCGGCGGTGGCGCCCGGCTTCGCCGCGGCGATGCCGGCTTCCATCGCTTCGCGATAGAGCGCATGCGCGCGTTTCTGCGCGTCGCTCGCCTTGCCCAGCACCATGGTGCGGCAGATCTGCGCGAAATAGCCGTGCACCGCCGGCGTCAGCTCGGTCGTCACCATGTCGCCCGGCTTGATGATGCGATCGGACGGTGGCGCCATCGCGTACACGTCCTTGCCACCCGATCCCATGATCATGAAATTGTCGGCGCAGCCATTCTTGCGGAAAAAGCCCTCGATATCGGCGATCAGCTCATATTGCTTGCGGCCCGGCCGCGCTGCCTGGCGGAACACGACATAGCCGTCATCGGCGAGCTTCGCCGCTTGGCGCAGCGTGTCGATCTCGGCTTGCGTCTTCACCATCAGCAGATGATCGACGATCTTCGTTCCGTCTTCGAGCTTATAGCCGCGCGCCTTGTCGGCGATGTATTTCGGCATGAAGCCCAACGGCGCGGCGGCGATGCGGTGATTGGCAATGCGCTCCAGGCGTCCCGCGACTTCGCGCACGATCTCGGGCGCGAGGCTTACTTTGATGCCGCTGGTCTCGGCCTCGGCGCGCTCGGCCTCGGCGACGCTGTCGACGAACAGCTCGACATCGCCATTGGGGTTCACCACCGCCATGCCATGGCCTTCGATCGACGAGAAATCCGCGACATAGCGCAGATAGTCGCTCTGCCAGGAATTGCCGTAGACGACCAGGGCTTCGATGCCGGCGTCGTTCATCGCCGCGCGCAAGCGATTGCGCCGATCCTCGGCCAGCATGGATGCCTCTCCCTCTATTCTGGTCTGGTCGGCCAATTTATCGGCCGCGTCGCGGCGCAGCAAGGAAGCCGCGCGCTCGCCATCGTCGTGTCGTGGGCCTATCCTTTTGCGGGGAAACGAGCGAGGAAGCATGAGCACGACCAAGCTGCAGGCCGATGCGGTGGGAATTCCGCGCTTCACGGCAAAGCCCGTCATGGGCGCGGGCGTCTTCGACCTGACAAGCCATGCGCGGGCACGCGAAGCGCTCGATTTCGGTCTCTCGGTCGGCGCGCTCGGCTTCAATGTCTTCGTCGTCGGCGAGGATCGCTCGGCGCGGATGAGCGCGACGCTCGCTTATCTCGAAGCGGCAATGGAAAAGCGTCCCACGCCGGCCGATTGGATCTATCTCAACAATTTCCGCCATCCCGACCGGCCGCTGCCATTGTCGTTACCAGCCGGGACCGGCCGGCGGCTTTGCGACGCGCTGACGGCGCTGATCCCCAAGCTGCGCGAAGCGCTGACCGCCTCCTTCACCGGCGAGGCCTACCAGGCGCGGCTGCTCGCATTGCGCGAGCAGGCCGAGCACACAGTCAATGTCGAGATGGAGAATCTCGCCCACGCGGCGGAATTGCATGGGCTGCAACTCATGCAGGGCCAGGATGGCGCTTTGCGGCTGACACCGGTGGCGCAGCGCCCGGGCACACCGGCGCCTTCGATCGATCAGGCGACCGAACGCGAGATGGCGGCGGCGCTGACGCGCGTACAGCTCCGCGCGGTCACAGCGCGCGGCCAACTCACCGCGCAAATCCGAGAGCTCAACCGCGGCATCGCCGCCGAGGTGGCGAGTCCTTTGCTCGATGCGCTGGCGCATGACTATGCCGCTTTCCCCGGTCTCAGCCGCTGGCTCACGGCAATGCGTGTCGACATCACCGACACGCCGGAACGCTTCCAGCTTCAACCCGGCAGCGCGCCCGAGGGCGAATTCCCCGAGCGGCGTTACACGGTCAATCTCTTCGTCGATCACGGCGAAGAGACAAATGCGCCGGTGATCGTCGAGGCCAATCCCAGCTACGAGCATCTCTTCGGCTGGATCGAATATCGCCAGAGCCAAGGCTCGCTGCATACCGATTTCCTGCAGATCCGCGCCGGCGCGTTGCATCGCGCCAATGGCGGCGTGCTGGTGCTGCGTGCCGAAGCGGTTGCCGCCAATCCCGAGAGTTGGGCTTTCCTCAAAGGCGCGCTGCGCGATCGCGTGGTCCGCATCGAAGAGCTCGGCCGCTCGCAAAGTCCGCCGATCGCCGGCGCGCCGCAGCCCGGCCCGATTCCGCTCGACGTGAAGGTCGTGCTGGTCGGTACGCCCTTCTGGTACGCGACCTTCTTCCAAGGCGATTCCGATTTCCGCACCTATTTCAAGATCAACGCCGATATCGACGGCGACACGCCGGCCGACGCGCGCAATCTCGGGCTTTATGCCGGGCTCGTCGCCCAGGCCGTCGCGCGGCAAGGGCTCGATGGCGCGAGCAGCGATGCCATCGCGCTGTTGCTCGGCATCGCGTCGCGCTGGGCCGAGCGCCGCGATCGCCTCACGGCAAAGGTCGAGCTGATCGAGGATCTCGTCGCCGAAGCGGCAACCGTGGCGCGGCGCGAAGGCAAACGGACCCTCGATGCCGCCACTGTCGCGACCGCGCATCACGCGCGCGGCCGCCGCAATGCGCGCATCGAAGAAAGCATGCTGAAGCATGTGGTCGACGGCATGATGCTGATCGACACCGATGGCGGCGCGATCGGCCGAATCAATGCGCTTACCGTCAATTCGGTCGGCGATCATGCTTTCGGCACGCCGGTTCGCGTCACCGCGCGCGCTTATGCCGGGCGCACCGGGATCATCAATATCGAGCGCTTCATCGGCATGGGCGGCCCGATCCAGCAAAAAGGCGCGATGGTGCTGGAGGGCTTCCTCGCCGGCAAATTCGCACAAACCCGGCCGTTGTCTTTCACCTGCTCGATCACGTTCGAGCAGGTCTATGGCGGCGTCGAAGGCGACAGCGCCTCGATGGCCGAGCTGATCGCCGTGCTCTCCGATCTCGCGCAACTGCCGATCCGCCAAGACCTCGCGATCACCGGCTCGGTCAATCAGGAAGGCATGTCGCAGCCGATCGGTGGTGCACACTGGAAGATAGAAGGCTTCTTCCGTGTCTGTGCCGCGAAGCCCGGCGGTCTCACCGGCACGCAAGGCGTGATCGTGCCCGAGGCCAATCGCGTCAGCCTTGTGCTCCATGACGAAGTGGCCGAAGCGATCGCCGCCGGCCGCTTCCATCTCTGGTCGGTCGGAACGGTCGAGGACGCGGCCGCGTTGTTATTGGGGATGCCGACGGGCGAGCCCGATGCCGCTGGCAATTGCCCAGCCAATACGATCTTCGGCCGGGTCGCGGCGCGGCTCGAGGCTTTCGACCGGGTCCTTATGGAACGCTGGCGGGGCTCCCGCGATGAAGGACATTGAGCAGGACTGGAAAGCCTATACGTCTGAGCAGCATGCGATCTGGCGCACGCTGTTCCATCGCCAGGAAGCGATCCTCGCGCGCCGCGCCTGCCTGCCTTTTCTCGACGGCCTGAAAGCGCTCGGTGTCGAAGCCGAAGGCATTCCCGATTTTCGCCGCCTGAACGACGCGTTGGAGCGCGCGACGCGCTGGCGCATCGTCGCCGTACCCGGCCTCGTCGCCGACGACGTGTTCTTCGATCACCTCGCCAATCGGCGATTTCCCTCGACCCGCTTCATCCGCCGCCAGGATCAGCTCGACTACCTGCAAGAGCCCGACATCTTCCACGATATCTTCGGCCATGTGCCGATGCTGATGAATCCCGTCTTTGCCGATTACATGGAGGCTTACGGTAAGGGCGGGCTCAAAGCGCTTCGGCTCCATAACCTCGAGCATCTCGCGCGGCTCTATTGGTACACGGTGGAGTTCGGCCTCATCGCGACGCCGGACGGCATTCGCATCTACGGCTCGGGGATTGTCTCCTCGAAGGGCGAATTGATCTATTGCCTCGAAGACAAGAAGCCCAACCGCATCGCCTTCGATCTGCTGCGCGTCATGCGGACGCGCTATCGGATCGACGATTATCAGGAAAGCTATTTCGTGATCGACAGCTTCGAGCGGCTTTTCGACGCCACGCAGCCCGATTTCACGCCGTATTACGCGGCGCTGGAAAAGAAGACGGATATCGGACCGGGCGCAGTGGTTGAGGGCGATCGCTTGCTCTAACCGAGATCATTTATTTATCGTCTTCCCCGCGAAAGCGGGGACCCAGGGCTACAGCGAGTTCTGTTTCCTGGATTCCCGCTTTCGCGGGAATGACGAAGTGAAGTGGCTCAGGTGAGGTGTTTTAATTAGACCCTTTGCCGGCGAAGGCCCGTGACCCGCGCGGCCGCTCTTCGCGGCCGTGCCCTTCGGGTTCGCTCGTGAAACGAGCGAACGGGTCGCGCCATTCTTCGACATAACGATGCTGAGGAATGGGCCCCGGCTTTCGCCGAGGCGTGGTTTAGCTCTGCGCCGGTTCCGTTAATTCTCGCAACAACGCGCGGCCTTCGTCGGTCTGGTCGAGCAGCCGCAAACGCCGGCGGGCGATTTTCCAGCCGTCTTCGGTGCGCACCAGATCCCAGCGGTTGACCGTCATGCGGTGGATGCGAAAGCCTTTCGACGTGCCGTGCGATGAAAGCTCGACTGGCTCGCCTTGCGCGTTGGGCATCACGATTTGCAGGTAGGACGTCACCGTCGCCTTGTCGCCGTTGAGCTCGATATGCGGCAGGCCCGCGAAATGCGCGATGCCCTGACGCATCGCTTCGCGAAAGCCGGGCGTCGGTCCTGAGGCCATCGCGGCTCTGCCCTTCATGCCGGTCAACCCCGCGCCGCGATCGAACTCGCCATCCTCGGTCCAATAGGACGCCGCGTATGGGCTGGAGCCGCTGTCCGTGGCCGGCGGATGCGCGGCGACGAGGTTGAGGATTTCGAGGCGGTCTTCGACCTCTTGCAAGCGCTCTTCGATGCTCTTCTTGGCTTTAGCCATGGCTCAGCCCGCCTTGTAGCGCTGTTCGAGTTTGACGTAGTCGTTGAGGCCGACGAGCCGCGTCACCTCGTCGAACGCGGCGAGCGGCGCCGCGCTTGCCATGTCGTCGGCTTTCAGCGCTTTGAAGGTTTGCTGAAGCGCCGCGACCATCGCATGGATGGCGACGTTGTAGGTGACGATGTCGAAGCCCATCGCCTTGAGTTCTTTGCGCGATCTGACCGGCGTCTTCGGCATCATGTTGGCGAGCTTCGGATGCTTGAAGCGCTTGCCGAATTCCCGGAGCTCGGCCTCGGTCTCGAGCGCTTCGGCGAAGATGATGTCGGCACCTTCGGCGACAAAACCCTCGCAGCGCGCCATCGCCTCATCGAAACCTATCGCGCTGCGCGCGTCGGTGCGACTGAGGATCAGCATGTCGCTGCCGATCTCATTGCGCGCCTCGACCGCGGCGCGGATCTTGAGCCGCGCTTCCTCGCGCGGGATCACTTCGCGCTTGCCGCCATAATGACCGCATTTCTTCGGCCACATCTGATCCTCGATCAGGATGACGGCGGCGCCGGCGCGGGCGAATTCCTGCACCGTACGGCGGACGTTCATCGCATTGCCGTAGCCGGTGTCGCCGTCGGCGATGATCGGAAAGCCCGGATTGGCCGAGCAAGTATTATGGACGGCGGTCACGACTTCGGTGAAGTCGATAAGGCCCGCATCGGGCATGCCATAACCGATCGCGGCAATGCCGAATCCGCCCAACAAGCGCGAGTGGGAAACCGGCCTCCTGGGCGAGCCGTGTCGTCAGCGGGTCGCTGACAACGGGGGCAACCAGGATTTCGGGGCCGCCGAGCAGCGTGCGGAGTTTTTGAGCGGCATTTTGAGCCATCGCGATCTCTCTTTCTGACAGAAGCGCGCCAGTGTGACCGAGGCTTGCGTGGCCGGAAAGGGCCGTTGCAGTTACTCAATGGGAAAAGGGATTGCGTCATTCGGCGGTGTCCGCGATAGTCGCGCCGGCCCATCCTGTCGACTCTATAGTTCGGGGTGGCGCCCAACCATGTGAGAAGAGGCAAAAGATCGTGATTTTTTTGGCGGTTGATATCGGGGGGACGTTTACAGACCTGATTGCTTTCGATGATCGCAGCGGGCGTTTTTATCAAGCGAAGAGCCTTACCACCCCGCGCAACCACGTCGACGGCATCATCGATTGCATCAAGAAGAGCAACATCGATCCCAAGACTATCGACAACCTTATTCATGGCTCGACCACGGCGATCAACACGCTGATCGAGCGCAAGGGAGCCAAGGTCGGCCTGATCGTTACGCGCGGCACGCGCGACGTCTATGCGATCGGCCGCGGCAATCGTCCGGAAGCCTATAACCTCTTCTTCCACCGTCCAAAACCGCTGGTGCCGCGCCACCTGACGCTCGAAGCGAACGAGCGGCTTTACGCCTCGGGCGAAGAGCGCGAGGCGCTCGATCCGGCGAGCGTGCGCGCGGCCTGCGAGGCCTTCGCCAAGGAAGACGTCGAGGCGGTCGCGGTCTGTTTCCTCCACTCCTATGCCAATCCGACGCATGAGCAGCAGGCGGGCCAGATCGTCCAGGAGATCCTGCCCAAGGCCTATGTCTCCTTGAGCCACGAGATCATGCGCGAATACCGTGAGTATGAGCGCATCTCGACCACGGTCGTGAACGCCTATATCGGCCCGGTCGTCGGCGGCTATGTCCGCAACCTGCAGTCGCGTCTCGAAGGCATCGGCTTCAAGGGCGAGCTCGCGATCATGCAGTCGAACGGCGGCGTCATGGCCCCGGCGACAGCGATCAACCGCCCGGTCACGATGATGGAATCGGGGCCCGTGGGCGGCATCATCGCCGCGGCCCAGGTCGGCCACGCGCTCGGCTATGCCAATGTCGTCTCCTTCGACATGGGCGGCACCACGGCCAAGTCCAGCCTGGTGCGCGACGGCGAAGCCTCGATGGCGGAAGGCTATTATGTCGGCGGCTACGCCTCCGGCCATCCGGTGATGACCCCGGTGGTCGATATCGTCGAAGTCGGCGCCGGCGGCGGCTCGATCGCCTCCATCGACGAGGTCGGCGCGCTGAAGGTCGGTCCGCAAAGCTCGGGCGCCGAGCCGGGCCCGATCTGCTACGGCCGTGGTGGCACCGAGCCGACGATCACCGACGCGAATGTCATCCTGGGCCGCATCGGGGCCAACGACTTCCTCGGCGGCGAGATGAAGCTCGATCTCGAAGCCGCGACCAAGGGCACGCTCGAGAAGATCGGCAAGCCGCTCAATATGAGCGCCGAAGACGCATCCCGCGCGATCGTTCAGATTGCGATCGCCAAGATGGCTCTTTCCGTCCGCGAAGTGTCGGTCGAGAAGGGCTACGATCCGCGCGATTTCGTGCTCGTCGCCTCGGGCGGCGGCGGCCCGCCGCACGCCGTCGCGATCGCCCGCGAGCTCTTCATTCCGACCGTCATCATCCCGCAATTCCCGGCGCATTTCTCGGCGCTCGGCATGCTGATGGCGGATGAGCGTCACGATCTTGTCCGCACCTATCTCGCCGAGCTCAACGCCGCGGATTTCGACCTCGTCCGCCGGATCGTCGAGGATCTGCGCGCCGAAGCGAACAAGCTCCTCGGCCGCACCGAGAACGTCACCACGCAGGTGCTGTTCGATCTGCGCTATGTCGGCCAGGAATTCACGCTGCCGGTGCCGGTCACGTCCGATCAGCTCACCAAGGGCGATCGCAAGGCGATCCGCGGTGCGTTCGACGAGTTGCACGAGCAGCGCTACGCCCATCACGCGACCGACGAGCCGGTCGAGATCATCAATATCCGCCTGGTCGCGCTCGGCCATCGCTCGAAGCTGGCGCTGCCCGATCTCCCCAAGGAAGGCAAGCTGGCGCCGCGCGAGACCCGCAAGGTCATGTTCGACAAGGGCGGCGCGGTGGATTGCCCGGTCTATGACCGTCTGAAGCTGAAGCCCGGCGACAAGTTCGACGGCCCGGCGCTCGTCAGCGAATACGCATCGACCACTGTCATTCACCCCGGCGACAAGGTCGTCGTGGCGAATACCGGCGAACTCATCATCACCGTGGGGCAAGGCTAATGACGACGAAACTCGATCCCGTCACGCTCGAGGTTGTCCGTAGCGCGCTGCCGGCGATCGCCACCGAAATGGCGGCCGATCTGCATCGCACCTCGTACAACATGATGATTTACGAGGTGCGCGATTTCTGCACCGCGCTCTTGCTGCCAGATGCTCGTCTTGTTTCCCAAAATGTCGGCGGCGTCTCGCATTTCGTCGCCGATCTCGGCGCGATCGTCGAAGACGGCATGAACCGTTACGGCACCAAAGGCTTCAAGCATGATGATGTGATCATCACCAATCATCAGGCGGTGGCCGGCCAGCATCTGAACAACATGGTCATCTACATGCCCTATTTCTATAAGGGCGAGCTGATCATGTTCTCGATGGTGCGCGCGCACTGGATCGACATCGGCGGCATCAGCACGGGCTTCGGCGCCGGCGCCGAGGTGATCGACCCGTGGCAGGAAGGCCTGCAGCTCGATCAGCTCAAGATCTACGAAGAGGGCAAGGTCAACGAAGTCCTCTTGAAGGTCATCCGCGACAACATCCGCTTCCCGGATTCCTCGCTCGGCGACATGCGCGCCCAGATGGCCGCGTGCAAGCTGGCGCATCGCCGTCTCGACGAACTGTTCGAGAAGTTCGGCAAGCAGGTGATGATGGATGCGATCGAGCACATCTTCAAAGAGACGGAGATGAAGTGCCGCCGCACGGTCGCGAGCTTCCCCTCGGGCGTCTACGAGGCCGAATCCTTCCTCGACAATGACGGCGTCAGCAAAGAGCCGGTGCGCATCCACGCGAAGGTGACGGTCGACGCCGAAAAGGGCGACATGATCATCGACTTGTCGGGCTGCTCGGCGGCCCGCAAGGCGGGCATCAACTCGCGCACTCTCGCCGGGGCACGCGTGGCGTACAAGTCGCTGACCGCGCCGCTCGATCCGGTGAACGAAGGCTCGTTCAACGCGCTGAAGCACGTCATCCCCGAAGGCAATATCATGATGGCGCAATACCCGGCGCCGATGGCCGGGTGGAGCACCATCATCCCGACGGTTGTCGATACCATCATCAAGGCGCTATCGAGCGGCGCCAAGGACCGCCTGCCGGCCGCGCATCTCGGCACGCTCGGCGCGTCGGTGGTGTTCTTCGGCCGCAATCCGAAGACCGGCAAGGCCTTCGTGGTGCAAAGCATCGAGGGCGGCGGCTGGGGCGGTCGTCCGACCGAGGACGGCGAATCCGCTTCGGTCTCGGTGTGCCAGGGCGACGTCCGCAACGGCAGCATCGAAGCGATCGAGATGAAGACCCCGGTCGTGATCGAGCGTCGCGGCCTGCGCACCGACAGTGGCGGCGCCGGCAAGTTCCGCGGCGGCCTCGGTCTCGACGTGCATGTGCGCAGCCTGATCGAAGGCCGTTGGAACATGCACGCGCCGGCGCGCATCCAGAATCCGCCCTGGGGCGTCTGGGGCGGCAAGCCGGGCCATGCCAGCAAATACTTGCTGAAGCTGCCGGGCGAAAACGCCTTCAACGAAAAGGAAGCCAACCGCCTGCCGACGCCGCCCGACACGGAAGTGGTCGTGCGCTCGAATGGCGGCGGCGGCTGGGGCAACCCGCTCGAGCGCGATCCCGACCATGTGCGGACGGACGTGATCGAGGGCTATGTCACGGTTGAGCACGCGAAGAGCGACTACGGCGTCGTGCTCAACCCGAAGGATTTTTCGATTGACCAAGCGGCGACCGGCAAACTGCGCGCAGATAGACGCGCAGGCGCCAGCGCCTAGAAAGCGAATCGACCGCCGGCGCTGCTCCTAAGGGGCGGCGCCGCGCGGAGTGCAGGGAGGGGTGATGCGCTTGAACCGAATGATCGGCGGCCGCACCGTCGCGGCGGTCGTGGCCGTTGCGTTTGGCGTTCTCGCTGGCAGCGTGTCGGCCAGGGCCGATGCACTGCGCTTTGGCAAAGGCTTCCCTTCGCTTTTCCAATTCACGCCGATCGATGTCGGTGTCGAAAAAGGCATCTTCAAAAAGCACGGTCTCGACATCGAAATTTCGGCGTTCGCCGGCGACGCCAAGCTGCAGCAGGCTTTTGCCGCGGGGGCCGTCGATATCGGCGTCGGTTCGGGACCGGGCATGGCGTTCATCGCCAAAGGCTCGCCGATTTTGGCTGTCGCCCAGGAAGCGGGCCCGCCGCTCGGCATCACGGTCTCCGTGCTGGCCAGCGGTCCGATCCATTCGATCGCCGATCTCAAAGGTAAGCTCGCCAGCATTTCGAGCCCCGGCTCGCAGACCGATTGGATGGTGCGCGAGCTCGGACGCCGCGAAGGCTGGGGGCCGGACGGCATCAGGCGCGTCGCGCTCGGCGATGCGACCGCGCAACTCGCATCCCTGCGCACGCATCAGATCGATATGGCGCCGTTCGACATCACGACTGCCTACCAGTTCGAAGAGGCAGGCGAAGTCCGTATTCTCTTGAAGTTCGGCGATGTCGTGAAAGACTACGTCAACCACGTGATCTACGCATCGACGGATATGATCGCGAAGCGTCCGGATGACGTGAAGAAGTTCCTCGCTGCCTGGTTCGAGACCGTCGCTTTCTTCAAGCACAACAAAGCGGAAACGGTGCGGATCTCGAGCGGCGTGCTGAAGATTCCGGAATCGGTCGTCGGTAAGGTCTATGACGAGACCATTCCCATGCTCACGGATGACGGCCGCTTCGATCAGAAAGGTCTCGCCGTGCTCGCACAGTCTTTCGTCGACATGAATATGCTGCCGGAAAAGCCGGACATGTCGAAGCTCTACACCGAGAAATTCCTGCCTGCGGGCAAATGAGCGGAGAGACCGGGATGAAGCGCGTATTTTCCAGCTTTCGCTTTGCCGCAGCGGCAATCGTCTCGGCGTCTCTCCTATTTGTCGCCAGCCAGGCTTCGGCGCAGCAAAAGCTGCGGGTCGGCAAGTCACAGGCCGATTCCTTCTCCTTCGTGCCGGTCGATATCGGCATCGAGCATGGCTTCTTCAAAAAATACGGCGTCGACGTCGAAACGTCTGGCTTTGCCGGTGACGCCAAGCTGCAGCAGGCGATTGCGGCCGATGCGGTCGATGTCGGCATCGGCTCGGGCCCGGCGCTCGCTTTCGTCGCCAAGGGCAATCCCGAGATCGGGATTGCTGCGATGGCCAATCAGCCGCTGCTGCTCGATCTGAGCGTCCAGCCAGACGGGCCGGTCAAGAGCGCGGCGGACCTCAAGGACAAGACGATCAGCGTCTCGACCGCCGGTTCCCTCACCGAATGGCTGGTGCGTGAGACCTCGCGCCAGCAGGGCTGGGGACCGGATGGTATCAAGATCGCCTATCTCGGCTCGAATTCGTCGCAGATCGCGGCGATGCGCAGCAAGAATGTCGATGGCTTCGTCGCCGATGTCGCGCTTGCCTATAAGCTGCAAGAGGAAGGTGCCAGCCGTATTCTCGTCCGCTTCGGCAATATCGTCAGTGACTTCCATATCCACGTGATTTACGCGACCACCAAGGCGGTCGCGACGCGGCCCAACGATCTCAAGGGCTTCCTCGCCGGTTGGTTCGACACCATCGCCTATATCCGCCAGAACAAGCAGGTCATGGTCGACAAGGCCTCCGAGATCATGAACATCTCGCCCGAGATCGCGAGCCGGACTTACGACGATGTCATGCCCATGTTCTCTGATACAGGGCGCTTCAATCCGAAGGCACTCGCAATTCTTGCCAAGTCCTTCGTTGAGATGGGCGTGCTCGACAAAGAGCCGGATATGTCAAAACTCTATACTGAGCAATTTTTGCCGGTAAAATCGTCGTCAAAGTGATAAGCGGCCGAAGGCCGTGCAGGGAATGGCTCAGGGGTAGTTGTAGGAATGTACCAAGGGAATATTTGGCGCGCATCGGCGCTCGTTGCGCTCGCTCTTGTTTTGCCGGCGTTGTCGGGCGTGACGGCGGGCTCGGCGCTCGCCGCCGATAAGCTGCGCGTCGGCAAGGCGCAGGCGCAGCCCTTCACCTTCGTGCCGCTCGATATCGGCATCGAGAAAGGCATCTTCGCCAAACACAATCTCGATATTGAAGCGACCGCCTTCCCGGGCAGCGCCAATCTGCAGCGCGGCATCGCCTCGGATTCGATCGACATCGCGGTCGGCTCCGGCCCTGAGCTGGCTTTTATCGTCAAAGGCAATCCCGAGTTGGGGGTAGCCGCGATGGCGAACGCGCCGGAGCTGCTGACCATCATCACGCAGAAGGACGGGCCGGTGCAGTCGGCCGCCGATCTGAAAGGCAAGCTGATTAGCGTCTCGACCGTCGGCTCGCTCACCGCCTGGCTGGTGAAAGAGCTGTCGCGCCAGCAAGGCTGGGGCCCGGATGGGATCAAGCTGGTCGAGCTCGGTGCCGAGACGCCGCAAGTCGCGGCGCTGCGTACCAATCAGACCAACGGCATGGTCACCGATATCGCGACCGCGCTAAAGCTCGGCGAGGAAGGCGCGACGCGCACCATCGTGCATTTCGGCAAGATCGTGCCGGATTTTCACATCCATGTGATCTTCGCCAGCAACAAGATTATCGCCGAGCATCCCGAATATGTGCGCGAATTCCTCGCCGGCTGGTTCGACACAATCGCTTATATGCAGACGCATAAAGCCGAATCGGTGAAGATCGGTGCGCGCGTCGGCGGCGTTTCGGAAGAGATCGAAGGCAAGGTCTATGACGACATCATGCCGACCTTCTCGACCGACGGAAAATTCAATCCGAAGGCGCTCGATACGCTGGCGCAATCTTTCGTCGAGCTCGGCACGTTGCCGACCAAGCCCGATCTGACCAAGGTCATCACCGAAAAATATCTGCCCGGCGCGCCGCAGTAAGTGGCACGATCGGGCATTAGGGGAGGAATGGTCGTGAGGAAGAACATTCGTTGGCGCGTTTCGCTCGCCGTGCTCGGCTTGGCCGTCACGATGCTGCCGGGTCTCGGCGCGGCGCCGGCGGCTGCAGCCGATGCGAAGCTCCGCGTTGGCAAGGCGATCGCGCTTCCTTTCGATTTCGTGCCGCTCGATGTCGGCATGGAGAAGGGCTTCTTCACAAAGCACGGGCTCGACATCGAAGAGATCAATTTCGCCGGCAGCGCCAAGTTGCAGCAAGGTCTTGCCGCCGATGCCGTCGATATCGGTCTCGGTTCGGGGCCAGAGTTGGTCTTCGTCGCCAAGGGTAATAGCGACCTCGCCATCTGCGCTTTCGCCGGGCCGATGGGTCTGCTGCTGATCGTGCGGCCCGATGCGGGAATCAACAGCCCCGCCGATCTCAAAGGCAAGCGGATCGCCGTCTCGACCGTCGGCGGCCTCACCGATTGGGCGGTGCATCAGGCCTCGCGTCAGCAAGGTTGGGGGCCAGACGGCATCGTCGTGACGCCGCTCGGCGCCGACGAAGCGCAGATCGCGGCGATGCGGACCAAGGATATCGAAGGTATGGCGATTGACGTCGCCGGCGCCTACAAACTCGAGAAAGAAGGCGCGGCGAAGATCGTGCTGCATTTCTCGACGGTCGCGCCCGATTTCATCAATCACATCACTTATGCGACCAATAAGATGATCGCCGAGCATCCGGATCAGCTGCGAGCCTTCCTCGCCGGCTGGTTCGACACCATCGCCTGGATGCGCAAGAACAAGGACGAGACGGTGAAGATCGCGGCGACGGTGATGCATCAGACGCCGGAGATCACCGGCCGCGCCTATGACGAGATCATGCCGAGCTTCTCCGACACCGGGAAGTTCGATCCGAAAGCGCTGAAGGTGCTGGCGCAGTCTTTCGTGCAGATGAACCAATTGCCGGCCGAGCCGGATATGTCGAAGCTCTACACCGAGAAATTCTTGCCGAGCGCGCAGTGATGGGGTGGGGAGGAATGCGAGTGATGGGCAAAGCATCGGCATGGGGTGTTGCGGCCGTGGCGCTTGTCGCGCTGCTGGGCATCGCGATGCCGGCGGCGAGCGCCAATGAGACGCTGCGCGTCGGCAAAGCCCAGGCCGAACCGATCGATTTCACCCCGCCCGATGTCGGCATCGCGAAAGGCTTCTTCCAGAAGCACGGCGTCGATATCGAGATCGTCACTTTTGCCGGCGCGGCCAAGCAGCAACAGGCGCTTGTGGCCGAGGGGGTCGATATCGGCCTCGGCGGCGGCCCGGAAATGTCGACGGTTGCCAAGGGGACGCCCGTCGTCGCGATCGCGGCCTATGCTGGCCGGCCCGATGGGCTTGTCCTGGTTGCGGGCGCGAATGGGCCGGTGAAGACGGTCGCCGATCTCAAAGGCCGCAAGGTCAGTGTCTCGAGCGTCGGCTCGCTCACCGAATGGACGACGCGCGAGCTGGCCCGCCATGAAGGCTGGGGTCCGGACGGCATCAATGTCATCTTCCTCGGCGATATCGCCGGTCAGATCGCCGCCATCAAGACACAGCAGATCGACGCCATGTCGAGCGACGTCGCAACCGCGGCGCGGCTCGAGCGCGATGGGATCGGCCATACCGTGGTCAATTTCGGCACGATCGTGCCAGATTTCATTGTCCACATTATCTATGCGTCGAAAAAGGTGACCGAGCAGCGCCCCGAAGCGGTGCGCGGCTTCCTCGCCGGCTGGTTCGAGACGATCGCCTGGATGAAGGCCAATAAGGACGAGGCGGTGAAGCTGATCGCGCCGATCATGCATCAGTCGCCGGAGATCGCGAACAAGGCCTATGATACAGTGATGCCCACTTTTTCCGATACCGGGCGCTTTGAGCCCAAGGCTGTTGCGGTGTTAAGTCGCTCTTTCGTGCAGATGAATCTGCTTCCGACCGAGCCGGATATGAGCAAGCTTTACACCGAAAAATTCCTGCCGGGTCATTCGTGATCCGCGCTGTTGAGACGCTGTTGAGAGGAGCATGACGTGAATCGGGGCGATGCGGTTATCAAAGTCGAAGGCGTCAGCCAGGCCTTCGGTGCGGAGGGGGATCCTCGGCGGGTGGTGGCGCTGGAAAGCGCGACACTCGATATCGCGCGCGGCGAATTGCTATGCCTGATCGGACCGTCGGGTTGCGGCAAGAGTACCTTGCTCAACATCATCGGCGGCTTGGCGACGCAGTCGACCGGCCGCGTCACCATCGACGGGCAGGAAGTGCGCGGTCCGTCGCCGCAAAAGGTCGCCTATGTCTTCCAGGAGAACACGCTGTTTCCCTGGCGGACGGTGATCGACAATGTGAAGCTCGGCATGGCGTTCCAGGGTGTCGCCAAGGCCGAGCGCGAGCCGCGCGCGCGGCAATCGCTCGAGGCGGTCGGCCTCTCCGACTTCGCGCAGCATTACCCGGCACAACTCTCAGGCGGCATGAAGCAGCGCGTACAACTTGCGCGCGCGCTTGGCCTGCAGACGGAAATCCTGTTGATGGACGAGCCCTTCGCCGCGCTCGACGAGCAGACGCGCATGGTGCTGGGCGAGGATCTCTCGGTCCTGCTGGCGCGCACCGGCAAGACCATCATCTTCGTCACGCACAGCCTTGTCGAGGCGGTGTTCCTGGCCGATCGCGTCGCCGTGCTGACCGCGCGGCCGGGCCGGATCAAGAAGATCATTCACGTCGACGAGCCGCATCCGCGCAAGAGCGAGTTCATGACCTCGACCAAGCTCGGCGATCTGCGCAACGAGCTGTACGAGCTCCTGCATGACGAAATCCGCAAGACCATGGTTCACCAGCCAGCCGAGGCAGGAGTATGAGACCGCAACTCGGTATCGGCCAAAGGCTGATCCAGCTTGGCGTGCTGATCCTTATCCTGGTGGCGTGGTACATCGGGACGATGCCGGGCCACATCAATCCGCTGCTGCTGCCGCCGCCGGCCCCGGTGTTCAAGAATTTCTGGGTGTTGCTGACAACCAGCGGTATCTGGCCCGATCTCTGGGTGACGGTCCATGAATGGCTCGTCGCGGTCGCGATCGCGGCGATCGCGGGCTGCTCCCTCGGCTATATCATCAGCCGCTCGGCCTATGCCGTGCGCGTTTTCGATCCGCTGCTCGCCGGCATTTACTCGATCCCGGCAATCCTGCTCTTTCCGCTCTATCTCTTGTTCTTCGGTCTCGGCGCCGGCTCGAAGATCGCGATCGGCACGACGATCGCTTTCTTTCCGGTGGTGCTCAACACCATCGCCGGCCTTGCCAATGTCGACAAGGCCTATATCCGCGCCGCGCAGTCGATGGGGGCAAACGACTTCCAGCTCTTCTGGTCGGTGATGTTGCCGGCGGCTTTCCCGGTGGTTCTCACCGGCCTGCGGCTGGGCTGCATCATCGCTTTCCTCGCGATCCTCGGCGGTGAAACCATTTCCTCACTGGCGGGGCTCGGCCATCGCATAGTCTCGCTCGCCGAGAACATGGAATTGGCCCAGATGTTCGCGAATATCGTTTTTGCGGTGCTCATGGCATTCATCATCAACGGCATCGTGTCCTTCGCCGAGGCACGCGGCCGACGGGGCTTCCAATGACAGCCACCACGATCAGCAGCATTTCGCCCGCTCGCCGCGGACCGATCATGTCGCCGGGCTGGGCCCGACTGCTCGCGATCTTTATTCTGCTCGCGCTTTGGGAGATCGGCGCGCGGCTCTACGCCGATCCGCTCTTCCTGTGCCCCCCCAGCCAGGCGATCGCTTCGTTGCCGCACATCTTCGGCGATCCGAAGATCGTCAACGCGATCCGCGTCACGATCCTGGAACTCGTCACCGCCTTCCTGATGTCGGTCTCGATCGGGCTCGCGGTCGGTCTTGCCGTCGGCCTGCATGGCTTCACCAAGCAATCGATCCTGCCGGTGATCCTGATGCTCTATGCGACGCCGCAAGCGACCATCCTGCCGCTCTTCGTGCTGATCTTCGGCATCGGCCCCGCGGCGAAGATCGCCTTCGGCGTCAGCCACGGCATTTTCCCGGTGATCGTGACCACCGTTGCTGGCGTTCAGAATCTGCGGCCGCAATTGCTGCGCGCCGCGCATTCGATGGGCGCCAGCCGCTGGCAGGTCTTCACCTCCATCATCTTCCCGCACATGATCCCGAGCTTCTTCACCGGCATGCGTCTCGGCATGACGGCGGTGCTGCTCGGTGTGTTGCTGGCCGAACTCTATGTCTCGACGGCGGGTATCGGCTTCTATACGCGCCTCTTCGCCGAAAGCTTCTCGCCGCCCGATCTTTTCGCGCTGATCTCGGTGCTGGCGGCGATCGCGGTGACGCTCAACGAGCTTTGCCGCATGGCGGAACGGCGGTTCAGCCGCTGGAATATCGGCTAGGGACCATGGCGGCCGGCGTGCGTTTTCGAACGCTGGCCGCCACGTTCCTGGCGCTCGCCGTCGCGGCGCCCGCTTGTGCCGATCCGGTTAAGCTCCGCGTCGGCAATTCCGCGGCACAGGCCTTCTCTTTCATCCCGGTCGAAGTCGGAATTCGCGAAGGCATGTTCGCGAAGAACGGTGTCGCTGTCGAAAGCATCGCTTTCGGCGGCAGCGGCAAGCAGCATCAGGCGATGGCGGCCGGCGCGATCGATATTGCGCTGAGCGGCGGCTCCGATCTCTCTTATGTCGCGAAAGGCGCGCCCGAGATCGCCGTGGCCGAGATGGCGGGGCCGCCGCTCTTCCTCGGTATCGTCGTGCCCTACAACTCGCCGCTCAAAGGTCCCGACGACCTCAAGGGCAAGAAGGTCAGCGTCTCGTCGGGCGCGGGTGTGACGCGCTGGCTGCTTCAGAAGCTGATGCAGCAAAAGGGTTGGGGGCCCGATGACGTGACCATGGTCGCGGCCGGCGGAAGCTGGGCTGCGGATACCGCGGCGCTTGTCACGGGTCAGGTCGATGCGGCCGTCACCGCGGCGGCGCTCGGCTTCAAGCTCGAGGAGACGAAGCAGGGCCGGTTGCTGTTCCCGACCTCCGAGATCGAGCATGATTTCATCCAGCACGCGATCTTCGCCTCGACCGCGGTCTTGCAAGAAAAACCCGAAGCTGTGCGCAGCTTTTTGAAGGGCTGGTTCGAGACGATCGTTTGGATGCGCGCGCATAAAGCGGAATTGGTCGAGATCGCGCGCAGCATCACCGGTTTTTCGCGCGAGGTCGAGGACAAGGAATACGATCTGGTCATGCCGATGTTTACAACGGACGGACATTTCCAGGCCGCGGGGCTCAAGACGATCCAGGAATCCTTCAAGGATCTCCATCTGGTCGATGGCGATCCCGACATGTCGAAGCTCTACACCGAAGCGTATCTTCCAAAAGATTGAAGGCGGCGGAGAAGGGGACGATGAAGCGGATCATCACGCTGCTGTTCGTTGCGGCTGGCGCACTGGCGGCGGCCCGCGCCGATGCCGAAACCTTGCACGTCGGCACGCCGGCCGGCGCCAACTTCACTTTTCTGCCGGCGCGGATCGCCGCGGATCGCGGCGCTTTTAAAGCCGAAGGCCTCGATGTCGAGGTGACCGATTTCGGCGGCGGCGCGAAGCTGCAGCAGGCGATCATTTCGGGTGCGATCGACATGACGGTCTCGGCCGGGACCGATCTCGCTTTCTCGGTGAAGGGCTCGCCCGATATGGCAGTCGCGGCGATGGGCAACAAGCCGACGCTCGGCATCGTCGTCGCTTATGACGCGCCGCTTAAAACGGTCGACGATCTCAAAGGCAAGAAGGTCGGCGTGACCACGGTCGGCTCGCTCACCGAATGGCTGATGAAGCGGCTGGTCGCGCAACAGGGCTGGCCAAAAGATGCGGTCACGATAGTCCCGGTCGGCAGCGATCTGCAGAGCCAGGCCGCGTTGCTCACCACCGGCCAGATCGACGGCGTCGTGGCGCCGCCGGCTTTCGGTGTGCAGCTCGAGCTCTCGAAAAAGGCGCGCATCCTCTTATCGCAGTTCGATATCGGCAAGGACTTCCTCGGCGAGGCGATCTACGCCTCGACCTCATTCATCCAGGGCCACCCCGACGATGTCCGGCATTTCCTCAAGGCGTGGTTCGAGAACATCGCCTGGATGCGGGCGCATAAGGCCGAGACGGTCGAGCTCGCACGCAAATACACGCATTACACGCAAGAGGTCGAAAGCAAGGAATACGATCTGGTGATGCCGATCTTCTCGCCGGACGGCAAATTCCACCCGGCTGCGATTTAAACCCTCGCCGAATCCTTCGTCGACATGGGCACGTTCGATCATCCGCCCGATCTGGCGAAATTCTATACCGAAGCCTATTTGCCGAAGTGACAGGAACCCACGCCTCATGACGAATATCGAGCGTTTCGCCGAAGCCATTCTCACGCCGCCGCAAGGCGCGAGTCAGAAGCTCGCACTCCACCTCCTCGACACGCTCGGCGCCTGGTATGCGGGCACACGGACCGACGATACCCTGCTGGCGATGAAGCTGACGGCGGCTCAGCCGGGCTTTGCCGCCGCGAGCGGTGGTTCAAGTCTTGTCGCTTGCGGCGACGGGGCCCTCGACCGCGTGGCGCAGCGTATCGCGATCGTGCGCAATACCGAGATCGACGACATCCATATGCAAAGCTGCACCACGATCGGCTCGATCGTCGTGCCGGTAGCGGTGACGGTTGCGCAGGCGCTCGGCAAGCCCGATGCGTCGCGCTTCGCGCAAGCCATCGCCACCGGTTATGAGGCGATGGTGCGGCTCAGCCTCGCCGTTTCCGGCGCGACGATCCTTTATCGCGGCATCTGGCCGACCTTCTTTTCGGGGCCGGTCGGCGCGGCCGCAACCGCGGCGCCGCTGCTGGGGCTGAATGCTGAGCAAACCGCGGACGCCATCGGTATAGCGCTGTCGTTGACCAGTGGCGCGGCCGGTGGCGGCAATGCGCGCTTCGTGCTGCTCGGCCAGGCGGCGCGTGCCGGCGTTTGGGCGGCGCTCGCCGCGGCAAAAGGCTATCGCGGCGATCGCGCGCTGCTCGATGGCGACTGGCTGCAGCGCAGCCACGGCATCGCGCTCGATGCCGCGCCGATTATCGCGCCGGTGGCGGGTGAAGGCGCGATCGCGACGATCAGCTACAAGCCGTTCTGTGCCGCGAAGCAGAATACCGCGGCGCTCGACGGCTTCCGCCAACTTCTCGCAAAGCATCCGGCGGACACGATGGAATTGGTGAAGGTCAACGTGCCGCCCGCTTATGCCGGTATGATCGGCCAGCGCCACACCAAAGGCCGGGTCGAGCGCATCATCAACACCTCTTACCAATTCGCGCTCGCCGCCTATCGCCCCGACCTCATCGACGACGTGGTGAGACCTGATTTCAGTCAGGACGCGAAAATCGCCGCCTTCATGCCGAAGGTCGAGATCGCGCCCGATCCCGCGCTCGCGTCCTATTTCCCGGCGGTCTATCCCGCCCGCGTCGAGGCGAAGCTGAAGAATGGCGAGACGGCGTCAGTGCTCGTGACCGACGCGCTCGGCGATCCGGCGCGGCCGCTCAGCGATGGGGACCTGCTGGCGAAATTCCATCGTCTCACAGATCCAGTGATCGGCGCCGGCGCAGCCGAAGGCGTCGCGAAAGCGGCGGTCGGCGCGGTCAACGACGATGCATCGCTGACGGCGCTGCTCGCGGCGGTCGAGAAGACGAAGGCGCTGGGTTAGTAAACCCATTCGTCATGGCCGGGCTTGTCCCGGCCATCCACGAATTTTTCGTACGCAAAGACGTGGATGCCCGGCACAAGGCCGGGCATGACGCAGAAAAACAGCGTGCGAAACTCGTTAAATCGTCACCACGACCTTGCCGAAATGGCGGCCGGTGGCGAAGTCTTTATAGGCCGCGATTGCATCGTCGATGGGAAAAGTCTTGTCGACGACCGGTTTCAGCTTCGCCGCCGTGATGGCGCGGTTCATCGCTTCGAACATGGCGCGGCTGCCGATATTGATGCCCGTGATGCGCAGGCCTTTTTGCAGCACATAGCGGCGGTCGAGATCGCCGCCGACGCCGGAACGTGCGCCGATGATGGCGGAATGGCCGCCGACCCGTAGCGCTTCGAGCGCCAATCTCGATGTTTCGCCGCCGATCACATCGAGCGTCGCATCCGCGCCGCGTCCGCCGGTGAGTTCGCGGACCACCTCACACCATTTTGCGTTTTTGGCGTAATTGACCGTGCCGGTCGCGCCGAGTGCCTTGGCGCGCTCCAGTTTCTCGTCGCTCGACGAGGTGATGATGGCATTGGCACCGGCCGCGCGCGCGAGCTGCAGGCCGAAGACCGAGACGCCACCCGTACCGAGGAGCAACGCCGTGTCGCCGGCACGTAAATTCGTCGCTTCGAAAAGCCCGTGCCACGCGGTGAGCGCGGCGCAAGGCAAGGTCGCGGCTTCCTCGAAGGAAAGATGCTCGGGGAATTTGATGACGCCCTCGCCCTCGAGCACGACGTATTCGCTCAGCACGCCTTCGGCCGTGCCGCCCAAAGCCGCATCCTGCGCTTCGGCAAACACCGGGCCGTTCATCCAGGTCTGGAAGAAGGTGCTGCAGACGCGATCGCCCGGCTTCACCCGCGTCACCTCGGCACCGCACTCGACAATCTCGCCGGCGCCGTCCGAGAGCGGAATGCGCGGCAAAGAAACGCCGCGCACATAGCCGCCTTTGAGGATCATCATGTCGCGCCAATTGAACGAGGCGGCATGCATGCGCACCAACACCTGGCGCGGTCCGGGCTTGGGCGTCGGCCGCTCAGCCACGCGCAAGCCCTCAAAGCCGGTCGTCGCGACGATCTCGACGCATTTCATCGCTGCTCTCCCCCTTTGGCCGATCCTGGGGCCGATTTCTCGGCCCGATGACTATTCGCTCGCGCCGCGCACGCGATCGGCGAGGCTAAGCGGATCCTGATGCATGGAATCCGAACGCCAAGCAACATGACCGTCGGGCCGCACCAGCACCAGCTTGCGCTGATACGCTTGAGCGATCGCCGGATCGGCGATGGTCGTGACCGAGATCGGTACCTGCCGTTCGTGGAAAGCGCGCTCGATTAGCCCGCCATCCGGCGCGTCGGCGCCGAAACGCAACAACACGAAGCCGCGGCCGAAGAGATCGAGAACCGATTGGCCTTCTCTCACCCAAGCGTGCGGTGCGCGCGAGCCGGGCCGGGCGGTCGGGACATAGCGTGTCGGATCGTCCAGTGTCGCGGTGCTGTCGTCCGGGTAAACGATCGGCGAATTGTCATAGCGATAGCCGAGCGCGATACCGTCGGTCAGCACCATCGCTACCTGCGATCCCAGAATCTGCTCTTTCATCTTGGCGCGCGCTTCGGCGCCGGCATGCGTGTCCTTGCGGATCTCGGGATGGGTCGGCCGGTCGCGGTTGTCGGAATAGCCAAGCCAGGCCTGGTTGATGTTGCGCAGCCCGATCGGACGCCGCTCGATCTCATAGCTGTCGAGCAGATGCGCGCCGCCCCAACCTTGCACGATCGCGGCAAGCTTCCAGCCGATATTGTCCATATCGCCCATGCCGGTGTTGAGGCCGAAGCCGCCGGACGGGTGGTTCTGATGCGCGGCGTCGCCGACGAGGAACACGCGGCCGATGCGATAGCGGTCGGCGACGACATCGCTCGCACTCCAGCGCAGCACCGAGATGATCTCGCGCGGGATATCAGGACCGGCGATATCGTTGAACAGCGCGTTGATGTCGACGGAATCGGGATTGTCGTAAAGCTCCTTGCCCGTCAGGCCGTAGCGATAGAGTTCCTTGCCGTCGATCATCACGAGATTGCGCCAATTGCCCTTCTCGTCGATGAAGAAAGTCAGCGCCGCTTTGCCCTTGTCGTGATGCTTCCACAGCTCGGGCAGGCGCATGAAGGCGCTGAGATGATATTCGGTCTCGCCGTCGCCGCCGGCGCCTCGCATCTCGACGCCGAACTGGCGACGGATGCGGCTATGGCTGCCGCTGCAATCGGCGACATATTGCGCGGTGATCGTGACTTCTTCGTTGGTCGCCTGATCGCGCGCGGTGACGATCACATGCTCGCCTTCCTCGCGCAGCGCCTCGAAGGTGCAGCGATAGCGCAGCGTCACCGAGGGCAGCGTCTTCACATAGTCGAGCAGGATCGGATCGAACCAGAGCTGGTTGCAGCGCTGCGGTCGCTCCGGGCTGATCGGCGAGGGCGCATTGCCACCATGGCTCGGCCGCTCGATGCGCGCGATTTCGAAGCCGTGGAAACCGGTGACATAGAGCGCGGTGTGCGGGAAATCCGGCGGCGTGCCGTCGCGCTTCACGCGCTCGGCCAAGCCGTGACGGCGCAGAATCTCCATCGTCCGCGCGTTGATCGCCGTCGCGCGCGGGTGATAGACGATGCCGTCGCTACGCTCGATGACAAGTGTCTCGATCCCCCGCGTGCCGAGATCGGCAGCGAGGGCGAGACCGATGGGCCCGGCACCGACGATCAGGACCGGGATGTGTTCGGCCTTGGTCGCCATGACACCCTACGATTGTGAGAGAATGAAAACTAAGCGGAGACGCCGTTGCTTTCCTCGAGCAGATCGAGGCGGCGCAACATCTCGCGATCGCTTACCGCAAAGATGCGGGCCGTGCCCTTGGCGCGATGGCGGATCACGGCGCCGGTCGGCAGCGTGAACACATCCTTCGGCTCCCAAGAGAAACTATCGTCGCCGGCTTGTGTCGTGCCCGTTCCTTCGACGACCGCGCAGACCATGCTCTGCGTGCTCTTCACCGGCACGGTCTCGCCTTCGCCGATCTCCAGCAAAAAGCAATCCATCAGGGACATGCAGGGGCCGCCATTCATCGGATTGACGTAGCGGACACGCTTCAGCCCGTCCTTCGCCACCGGCGCATTCTTCAGCGCGGCAACCGCCTGTTCCCAGGGATAGCGGAAAAGCGGCGAGAAATTCGGATTGGTCGCGATGCCATCGGGCACGATGCTCGACACGGCAAGAGCGTCGTCCGGCGTCGTCGCCGGCATCTCGTTCGGCGGCGGGCCGGGCTCGAAACCGTCGGTGCCGAGATAGCGATGCAGCGGCACGTCGAGGGAGTCGAGCCAAACGATCGGGCGGGTGCCGCGATGCTCATGCGCGTGCCAGGTCCAGCCCGGGGTGATGACGAGGTCGCCCTCGTTCATCAGGCATTCCTTGCCGTCGACGATCGTGTAGGCGCCCTCGCCCTCGAGCACGAAGCGCAGCGCGCTTGGCGAATGGCGATGTGGCCGCGCGACTTCGCCGGGTTTCAGGATTTGCAGCGCCGCGGTCAGGGTCGGCGTTGCGCCCATGCCGGGGTTGCGCAGATTGGGATTGTTGAAGGTGAGAACGCGGCGCTGGATGGCGGCCATATCCTGGAGATTCAGCGCGTTCTCGATCAGCGGGCGCATCGTCTCCCACTTCCAGATATAGGCGCGGTCGCGCTTCACTTCGGTCGAATGCGCTTCGAGCTGCTCCCAGAGCGGCGAGACATGGGCCTCGTTCCAGGCCTTGCGGATATGGTCGGGTGTGGTCGAGCTACCGGTCGCGCTCATGGTGCCTCCCTAGGCCGCGTTGCCGCAGCGGCGTTACGCCAAGAGGATAGACG
This sequence comes from uncultured Alphaproteobacteria bacterium, assembly GCA_963740675.1. Classification (GTDB taxonomy): domain Bacteria; phylum Pseudomonadota; class Alphaproteobacteria; order ATCC43930; family CGMCC-115725; genus CAIKMD01. Next base: position 427,534 of record CAVUFS010000007.1, on the reverse strand, counting down.
GGCCGGCAGGCGCGGCGCAAATGGGATGTGCTAGGTTTGCGGCCAGAAAACAGGTCGGGAGGAAACATGCCGAGCGTCAGCGAGCAAGCGGCCGCGTGGAGCGCCGGACTCGATCTCGCGGTCATCCCTGGTGAGGTGGTCGCCGGGCAGCGTTGGCGCATCCTCGATACGCTGGGCGTCGCGCTGGCGGTTTCGGCGCAGGACTACGGCCAGCGCATTCGCGCTGGGACGCTGGCTCTCGGTGGGCAGGGCTGCGCCCATATCCTCGGTTTCGCCGGCACAACCTCGGCGCCGAGCGCGGCCATCGCCAATGGCGCCATGGCCTCGGCGCAATCCTTTGACGACACCCATAACGCGACGATCGTCCATGTGACGGCGAGCCTGCTGGCCGCCTGCCTGGCGCTGGGCGAAGAGCTCGATGCCTCGGGCGAGGATTTCATGGCGGCTATCATCGGCGGCAGCGAGCTTGCCTGCCGCATCGGCCTCGCTGCGCCGCTGCAATTTCACAAGCGCGGCTGGCATCCGACCGGAATTTTCGGTGCGGTGGGCGCAACCTACGCCGCTTGCCGGCTGCTGAAGCTCGATCCGGCCAAGGCCGCGCAGGCGGTCGGCATCGTCGGCAGCTTCGCCGCCGGGATCGGCGCCGGCATGCGCGAGGGCGCGGAATCGCCCAACCTTCATGCCGGCTGGGCGGCACAATCCGGCATCACCGCGGCGCTGCTCGCACGCTCCGGCCATACCGGGCCGCTGCAGGTTTTCGAGGGGCCGGCCGGGCTGTTTCCCGCCCATGTGCAAGAGCCGGGCTATGTATTCGATTTCGCCGCGGCGCTCGATGGGTTGGGTAAGCGTTGGGAATGCCAGGCGATCTCGCTGAAGCCGTACCCCTGCGCCCATGTGTTGCATTCCTTCATCGACGCGATTTTGACGCTACGTGCTGAGGGCCTGCGCGCCGACGACGTGGTGCGCATCCGCTGCCCGATCGCCGAGCACATGATCGGCATCGTCTGCGAGCCGCGCGACCAGAAGATCGCGCCGCAAAACGATTGGCAGGGCCGCGGCTCGCTGCCCTATTCGTTGGCCGAGGCGCTGGTGACGGGGCGGCTCGACGGCACGTCCTATCGTGGCGATCCGGCGACGCGCGGCGAGATTCGCGCGCTGGCGGCGAAGATCGAGCACGAGGTCGATCGCAGCGCCCAGCCCAACCAGTTCAAAGGCTGGGTGATCGCGGAACTCAAGGACGGCCGCGTGCTGGAGCGCGTCGAGCCCTATAATCGCGGCAGCGCCGAGCGCCCGCTGCGCGATTTCGATATCCTGAAGAAATTCCGCGATAACGCCGGCGCACGCTTCGATGAAGCGCGCATCGCGGACATTGAAAATGCGGTGAAATCGCTGGCCGGCCCCGGCCCGGCGCTGTGCGGTGCTTAGGGGCAGCGTGTTCGATATAAAATTCCCTCTCCGCGCTTGCGGGGAGAGGGAGGGGCCCAATGCGAAGCATTGGGAGGGTGAGGTGCGCCTCAATGGCACGATCTCACCGGAACGATTCACCCGCCTCACCCTACCCTCTCCGCCCTGAAGGGCGGAGAGGGAACGATGCTGCAGCTCGATTACGGCTTCACCGGCGTGAATTGCGTCGTGATGAGCTGATCGGTCGCGGGCTTGCTCGGCAGCGCACCGAGTTCGACATAGGAATCTTTCAGCACATCGATCGCTTGCGGGTCGAAGGCGCCGTCATCCGACATCATCGCGATCTCGTCGTCATAGGTCTTGCTCATGACGGCTTCGCTCATATGCATCACCTTCGACGACAGTTTGATCGTCTCGTCGCGATTGGCCTTCATATAAGCGATCGTGGCGAAGAAGCCTTTGAGGAAGCGCTCGACTGCGTCCGGGTTCTGTGCGACCAGGTCCTTGCGCGCCATCAGCACATGGTTGTGCAGATGCGGCACGTATTTGCCCATATTGGTGACGATCTTGCCCTTGTGCTGCTCTTCGAGCATCAGCCCGGCCTCGGTCGCGCCCATGAAGCCGTCGACCTGATGCGTCTCCATCGCCGAGGCGCTTGCCTCGAAGCCGCCGAGCGCGGTGGTGCGGATGCCGTCCGGGCCCCAGCCTTGCGCGATCGACAGGCGCCGCACCAGCCATTGAGGGAACGAACCGTTCGAGGCGACCGAGAACAGCGTTCCTTTGAGATCGGCGACGCTGTTGATCTTGGAATCCGCCGCGACCGTTGCCGAGAAATTGAGCGGCGCGCCAGCGATGGCCGCGATGCCGATCACCGGTGAGCCTTTCGCGGCGAAGACGAGGCTCGATCCGCCGGCGAGGCCGATGTCGAGGCTTCCCGCAATCAGGCCCTGCTGCAGCTTGGCGTCACCCGACATGGTCGAGACTTCGACATCGACGCCATATTTGCTGAAGAAGCCTTTATCGACGCCGATATCGACCGGCACCATCGCCCAGATCACGTTGATCGCCTTGGCGGCGCGGATCTTGTCGGCGGCCTGCGCGCCGGACATACCGACGAAGATCACGCCGAGAAGCGCTGCTATTCCGACCACGTCATTGCGAGCGTAGCGAAGCAACCCAGCGCGTTCCGCTCTAACCCTGGATTGCTTCGTCGCTGTCGCTCCTCGCAATGACGATGCTTTTACGTTCATCTTTCAGCCCTCAGAATTTCACTGGCACGAATTTGGTGGTGAGGATTTGATCATCGCTCGGCTTTGCCGGCAACGAGCCCATATCGATGAAGGATTGCTTCACCAGATCGACGGCTTTCGGGTCGAAATGCCCGTCGGTCGAGAAAGCACCGACTTCGATATCGTAGACACGATCGAGGATCGACGGGTCGAGTTTCATCGCCTTCGACGCGATCTCGACGCTCTTTTCCTTGTTCGCGCGCATGAAAGCAATGGTCGCGAACATGCCCTTGAGGTAGCGCTCGGCAACGTCGGGGGTCTGGGCGATGAAGTCCTTGCGCGCAAAGACCAGGGCGCTGTGATAGTCCTTCGCGTAATCGCCGATATGGACGACGATATGCGCGACTTTCTGCTGCTCAAGCGTGAAGCCGACCGTGTTGCCGGTCATCATGCCATCGACCTGATGGGTGCGCATCGCCGAGACGCTGGCATCGGGTGAGCCGACCGAGATGCTGCGGATGCCCTCGGGACCCCAGCCTTGCGTCACTGCGAGGTGCTTCACCAGCCATTCGGGGAGACCGCCCGTCGTCGCGCCGGACAGCGATTTGCCTTTGAGATCGGCGACGTTCTTGATCGGCGAATTGTTCAGGACGACGACCGCAAAATTGGCCGGTTGATTGAGGAAGACGGCAATCGCCAGCACCGGTGCGCCCTTGGCCGAGAGCGCGGCGCCCGAGCTGCCGGCGAGGCCGATATCGAGGCTGCCGGCGGTCAGCGCCTGCTGCATCCGCGCTTCGCCCGTCATGGTGCTGATTTCGACATCGATGCCGTATTTCGCGAAGATGCCCTGTTCGACACCGACATCGAGCACGGTGAACACCCATTGGCTGCCGACGGCTTTGGCGGCCCGGACCTTGTCGAGTGCAAAGGCCGGCGCGGCCGCGATCGAAAGCGCGGTTGCAGCAAAGAGAGTGCGGGTGAGAAGTCGTTTCATCATCAGACCAACATTCCACATAAGGGTTTCACGCTAAGTCTATACGTCACGGCTTCGTGTCAGGGTTTTACGGGCACGAAGCGCGTGTTGATGATCTTGTCGTCGGGCGGCGGCTGGTCGAGCATGCCCATATCGACGAATGATTGTTTCAGCGCCTTCATGCCTTCCGGGTCGAAGCTGCCATCATCGGAGAGCATCGGGGCTTCGGCGTCATAGGTGCGGCTGACGACCGTCGCGCTTTGGTGCAGAACCTTCATCGCGATCTCATCGGACGGCGCTTTGTTATGCTTCACATAGGCGACTGTGGCGAAGAATCCCTTGAGGAAACGTTCGACCAGCTCGGGATGCTCGGCGATGAGATCGGTGCGCGTCGAGATCGTCTGCGTGATGAAATGCGGCGCGTAATGCTCCATATTCGTGATGATGCGGCCACGCTTGTCCTCTTCGAGCTGCAATCCGACTTCGGTCGCGCCCATGAAGCCGTCGACCGCGTGTGTCACGGTCGCGGCATAAGTCGCTTCGAAACCGCCTGTCGCTGTCGTGCGGATGCCGTTGACGCCCCAGCCTTCCTCCATCGACAGCCGCTTGATCAGCCATTCCGGCAGCGAGCCAGCGGTTGCGGTGGCGAGCAGCTTGCCTTTCAAATCGGCGACGGTTTTGATCGGCGAATCGGCGATCACATTGACCGAGAAATTGCGCGGCGCCCCGGCGAAAGCCGCAACCGCGATGGCCGGCGAGCCACGGAGCGACACGGGCATTGAGGTGCTGCTGTTAAGGCCGATATCGATGCTCTTGGCCACCAGCGCCTGCTGGAATTTCGCCTCGCCCGGCAGCACCGAGATTTCGACGTCGAGGCCGTATTTTTCGAAGATGCCTTTCTCGACGCCGATGTCGAGGATCGAATAGACCCAGAGGACATTGATCGCCTTGGCGACGTGAAGCTTGTCGGCGGCAACGCTCGGCTGTGCTCCAATCGGGAGCGCCGCCGCGGCAAGCAGCGCGCAGGCGAAAAGTCGATTGATCATCGGTCTAAGGCTTTACGGGCAGAAATTTTGTCGTGAGGATTTTATCGTCTGGCGGTTCCTGGTCGAGGATTCCCATCTCGATGAATGAGGCTTTCAGCACTTTCATCGCTTCGGGATCGAACGTGCCGTCATCCGATAGCATTGATTTCTCGGCGTCGTAGGTCTCGTCCATCACTGTCTTGCTTTGATGGAGCACGCGGGTCGCGATTTCCGTGCTTTCGGCTTTGTGCGCTTTCACATAAGCGATCGAGGCGAACATTCCTTTGAGGAAGCGATCAACCAGCTCCGGATGCTCGGCGACGAAATCGGTGCGTGTCGTCACCACCTGCGTGATGAGGCGTGGGACATATTGCTCCATATTGGTCAGCGGCTTACCGCGGCCTTCCTCTTGGAGCTGCAGCCCAGCCTCGGTCGCACCCATGAAGCCGTCGACCGCATGGGTGAGGGTGGCAGAGAGGCTGGCCTCGAAACCGCCGGTGGTCGTGGTCTTGATGCCATCGACGCCCCAGCCCTGCGACAGCGACAGGCGTTTGATCAGCCATTGCGGCACCGAGCCGCTCGTCGCGGTTGCCAGGATTTTGCCTTTGAGATCGGCGACGGTTTTGATCGGCGAATCCGCCGCGATGATGACCGAGAAATTGCGCGGCGCCCCGGCATAGGCGGCGACGGCGATCGCGGGCGAGCCTTTCAGCGATAGCGGCATCGAGGTGCCGCCGGCCAAACCGATATCGATACTCTTGGCGATCAGCGCTTGCTGGAACTTCGCATCGCCCGGCAGTACCGAAACCTCGGGATCGAGATCGTATTTGGCGAAGATGCCTTTCTCGATGCCGACATCGAGTGCGGTGTAAATCCACAGCACGTTGATCGCCTTGCCGACATGCAGCTTGTCGGCGGCGCGCGCGGGCGTTGTCGGGCCGGCGAGGGCGGCGAGACCGAGAGTGACGACGGCCGTGGCCATCGTCAGGAAGCGGGTCGGGCGCATTACGGCTTCACCGGCACGAATTTGGTGGTGAAGAGCTCGTCATTCGGCGGCTTGTGGTCGAGGATGCCCATGCCGACGAAGGAATCCTTGATCACGTCGACGGCGGCAGGATCGAAATGCCCATCGTCCTCGAACATCGAAATCTCGTAATCGTAGGTGCGGTCCATCACGTTCTTCGATTGATGCAGTACCTGCATCGCGATTTCGGTGGTCTTGTCCTTGTTCGCTTTCTCGAAAGCGATGGTTGCAAAGAAGCCCTGGAGGAAGCGCTTCACCAGATCGGGGTTGCTGGCAATCAGGTCTTTGCGTGCATAAACCACATGGGTGATGAATTTCGGCGCGTATTTCTCCATGCCGATCAGGACTCTGCCTTCGTTTTTCTCTTCGAGCCCGTAGCCGGCTTCGATCGCTGCCATGGTGCCGTCGATCTGGCCAGTCTTCATCGCCGCGAGCGACGCGGAGAAGCTGCCGAGCGCCAAGGTCTTCACGCTGTCCGCGGGCCAGCCTTCCTGCACCGGGATGCGGTGGGCAAGCCAATCGGTCAAAGAGCCAGCGGTCGTGACGGCCAGCGTTTTGCCTTTGAGATCGGCGACGGCCTTGATCGGCGACTTTGCATCAACGATGACGGCGATGTTCCGCGGCTCGGCGGCGAAGGCGGCAACGGCATAGACCGGCGCGCCCTTGGCGACGAAGGCCATGGACGGGCCGCTGCCGAGACCGAATTCGATGCTATTGGCGGCAAGGGCCTGCTGCACTTTGGCGTCGCCCGCGAGGGCGCTGATGTCGACGTCGATGCCGTATTTGGCGAAGATGCCCTGCTGCTGCCCGACGTCGAGCACGACGAAGGTCCAGGCGACATCGGCCGATTTTGCGACGTGAACTTTATCGGCGGCGTGTGCCGACGGACCATAAAGAATGAGTGCGACTGCCGCGGTCGCGGCGCTGCGAAGCAGCCACTTGCTGACGAGAGACATTTCCCCTGAACTCCCTAAATTCTTGATTGCTTGCGTGCACAATAAATGAGCCCATGCCCGCTGTCGATGGTGCGAAAAGCCAACCAAAGGGAGGAAACCCGCGCCGATGTTACGTTTCCTGCTCGCGGCCCTGCTGAGTGGGACGCTCATCCACGCCGCCTCGGCACAGTCGTCGAACGGCGCGCCCAACCTTTGCACGATGGTCTCCAATTCCGATCTGCAGGCAATCCTGCATCAGACGGTGCAGGGGCCGCAGCGTGATGCGATCGGCACCTGCGTCTGGCGCATCGCCGGCATGAACGCGGTCACCATCCAGCCGAACGAGACCGGACAGGCCGGTTTCGAGAATGCCCGTAAGCTGACGGCGAACACGATCGCGTTATCGGGTATCGGCGATGGGGCCTTCGCCTTCGTCTCGCAGGCCGGTTTCGCGCAGGTCAGCTTCGTCAAGCGTGACCGCTTTATCGTGGTGATCTATCAAGGCGGCACCGCGACGCGCCTCGACGCGGCGAAGGCGATAGCCGCGAAGGTTGCGGCAGGAATTAATTGAGCCGACCGTTCCACGTCATTGCGAGGAGGCCGACAGGCCGACGAAGCAATCCAGCTCGAAATAAAGACTGGATTGCTTCGTCGCTACGCTCCTCGCAATGACGAAGAAGGAATTTACGGCAATTTCACAGGCACGAACTTGGTCGTGAAAAGCTGATCGTCACTCGGCTTCTGGTCGAGCATCTTCATGTCGATCAGCGAATCCTTGATCACCGCGACCGCGGCGGGATCGAAATGCCCATCATCCTCGAGCATCGAAATCTCGCCGTCATAGGTCTTGCTCGCGACCTCGGCGCTCTGATGGATTACCGCCTGCGCCACCGCCGAGGTCTCGGCCTTATGTGTTTTCATATAGGCGATCGAAGCGAAGAAGCCCTTGAGGAATCGCTCGACCAGCGCCGGGTTGTCGTTGATCAGTGCTTTGCGCGCGAAGGCGACGTGGGTGATGAATTTCGGCGCGTAATCGCCCAGCTCCATCAGGATTTTCGCCTGGCCCTTTTCTTCGAGCGTGTAGCCGACCTCGCTGGCCGTCACCATGCCGTCGATCTGGCCGGTCTTCAGTGCCGGCAGCTCGGCGTCCGAGCCGCCCAGCGCCGCGACACGCACCGCATCGGGACCCCATTTCTCGGTTGCCGCGATGCGCTTCGCCAGCCAATCGGTCAAGGAGCCGACGGTGGTGATGCCGAGGAGCTTGCCGTTGAGGTCGTTGACGTTCTTGATCGGCGAATTGAGCGCGACCACCACCGACATGTTTTGCGGCGGACCGGCATAGGCCGCGACCGCCAGCGCCGGCGCGCCCTTCACCGCGAAAGCCATCGCCGGCCCGCTGCCTAGCCCGATATCGAGACTGTCGGCAGCCAGCGCTTGTTGCACCTTGGCATCGCCGCCGAGCGCGCTGATCTCGAGCTCGATACCGTATTTCGGGAAGATGCCCTGGGCCATGCCGACATCGACCGGAATGAAGGTCCAGGTATTGGCGGGCTTCGCGACGCGGATCTTGTCGGCGGCGTGGGCGTTCGCCGTCATCGAAACCATGCCAAGGACCAAGAATATCGCAGCAAGGCTCTTCGTGTCGTCATTGCGAGGAGCGACGCGACGAAGCAATCCAGCGTGCCGCGAAACTGGATTGCTTCGCTTCGCTCGCAATGACGACTTTTCTGGCTGCATGGATTTATCCTACGGGCGTACCGGGGTGAATTTCGTGGTGAAGAGCTGATCGTCGCTCGGCTTGGTGTCGAGCATTTTCATGCCGACCAGTGATTCCTTGATCACCTCGACCGCCGCCGGATCGAAATGCCCGTCATCCAGGAGCATCGATATCTCGTAATCATAGGTCTTGCTCGCGACCTGTGGGCTTTCCTTCAAGACGGCTTCGGCGACTTTCGATGTTTCTTCTTTGTGTGTTTTCATGAACGCGATCGACGCGAAGAAGCCTTTGAGGAAGCGAGTCACCACGTCCGGGTTGCTTGCGACCAAATCCTTGCGAGCAAAGACGACATGGGTGTGGAATTTCGGCGCGTATTTCTCCATGCCGACGAGGATGTGGCCTTCGCCGCGCTCCTCGAGGAGATAACCGGCTTCGGTCGCCGCCATGATGCCGTCGATCTGCCCGGTCTTCAGCGCCGGAACCGATGGCTCGAAGCCGCCCAGCGCCACGGTGCGGACGCCGTCTGTGCCCCAACCTTCCTGTACCGAAAGGCGATGCACCAGCCAGTCGGTCAGCGAGCCCGCCGTCGTCACCGAGATCAGTTTGCCTTTCAGATCGGCAACGGTCTTGATCGGCGAGTTGGTTGCGACCACGACGGAGATATTACGCGGCTCTTCGGCGAAGGCCGCGACCGCGATCACCGGCGAGCCTTTGACGGCGAAGGCCATCGACGGGCCGCTGCCCAGGCCGAAATCGACGCTGTCGGAGGTGAGTGCCTGCTGCAGCTTGGCGTCGCCGCCAAGCCCGCTGATCTCGACATCGAGGCCATATTTCGCCCAGATGCCGTGCGCGGCGCCGACATCCAGCGGAATGAAGGCCCAGGCGGTGTTGACCGATTTCGCGGCACGCACCTTGTCGAGCGCGAGAGCGGTGCTGCTCGAAACGAGCAAGGCCGCGACTGAGGTTAGAGCGAGTAGCCGAGATAGGCGCATATAAAGTCCTCCATCTTTTGCTTGTCCCGGCGAAGGCCGGGACCCATCCGTCAACATCGTGCTGTTGATGAATGGGCCCCGGCCTAGGCCGGGGCGTAGATGATTGCGTTTTACGCAATCATCTACGGCTTCACCGGCAGGAATTGGGTTGTGTAGAGCTTGTCGTCGGGGATTTTTGCGGGCGCAAGACCCATCGCGACGAAGCTTTGCTGCAAAACATCGATCGCTTGCGGATCGAAATGTCCGTCATCCTCGAACATCGAGATTTCGTAATCCCAGGTGCGATTCATCACCGTCGGGCTTTGATGCAGGATTTTCGTCGCGATCTCTGTGGTCTTTTCCTTGTTTGCTTTCATGAAAGCGATCGACGCAAAAACGCCTTTGAGGAAGCGCGACACGACATCGGGGTTGCTCTTGATGACGTCCGTGCGCGCGAAGACGACATGGGTGTGAAATTTCGGCGCGACCTTCTCGAGCCCGGTCAGCACCTTGGCCTCGCCCTTTTCTTCGAGCAGGTAGCCGGCTTCGAGCGCGCCGACCATGGCGTCGACCTGTTTCACCTTGAGCGCGGCGACGCTCGCATCGAAAGTGCCGAGCCCGATCATCGGGATACCGTCATCGCCCCATCCTTGCTGGCGCGAGAGCTGCTGCACCAGCCATTCGGTGAGCGAGCCCTTGGTCGTCGTGCCCATCTTCTTGCCCTTGAGATCGGCGACGGTTTTGATCGTGCCTTCGGGGCCGACGATAATCGCGATGTTGCGCGGCTCGCCGGCAAAGGCGGCGACCGCAATCGCCTGGCCGCCTTTCGCCGCCAGCGCCATGGACGGGCCGCTGCCAAGACCGAAATCGACGGCGCCCGACGCCAACGCCTGCTGCAGCCGCGCATCGCCCGCCATATCACTGGTGTCCACGTCGAGGCCGTATTTGGCGAAGATGCCTTGCTCGATGCCGACATCGAGTAGGGTGAAGGTCCAGGCGACGCCCGCGGCTTTTGCGGCATGAACCTTGTCGGCGGCATGGGCTACCGGCGTAATAATCAGCCCCGCGATCAGCGCAATCGCGCCGGCGCAGCAGAATATTCTTTTCATTCTTCCTCCCCTTAACGCACGGGCATTGCCGGCGCTCCTTGTTATATGCTCAAGGCTGCACGGGCACGAATTGCCGCGTGAACAATTCATCGTCGCTCGGCTTGGTGTCGAGAATGCCCATATCGATGAACGAGTCTTTGATCACGGCGACGGCTTTGGCATCGATATGCCCATCATCGAGCAGGATATCTTTCTCATGGTCGTAGATCAGGCCCAGCACCTCGGGCGGCTCGTTCAAAACCGGCGACAGAACCTTGATCGTTTCCTCGCGATTGGCCTTGGCAAAACGCACCGAGGCGAAGAAACCCTGCAGGAAACGCTTCACCACATCGGGTTTGCTCGCGACCAGATCTTTGCGCGCGAAGATCACGTGAGTCATGAAATCGGGCGCGAAGCTTTCCATTCCGGTGACGACACGCGCCTGTTTTTTAAAGACAAGGAGGTACGAGTTCTCGGTGCCGGTCATCATCGCATCGATCTGATGCGTGAACAGCGCGCCGTTCATCGCCGCACCGGCGCCCAGCGCGACCGCTTTGACGCCATCGGGCCCCCAGCCTTCGTGGACGCTCAAGCGCTTGGTCAGCCATTCGGTGAGCGAGCCGGTCGTGCTGATGGCGATGGTCTTGCCCTTGGCATCGGCAGGTTTCTGGATCGGCGAGTCCGGCAGCACGGTCAGTGAGATGGTGCCGGGCGGCCCGGCGAACGATGCGACCACGGTGGTCGGTGCGCCCTTGGTCTCGAATGCCATGGCGGGGCCGCTGCCGGTACCGACATCGATGGCGTCAGCGACGAAAGCTTGCTGCAGCTTGGCGTCGCCGCCGAACGACGTGATGTCGAGATCGATGTTGTATTTTGCGAAGATGCCTTCCTGCACGCCGAGATCGAGGATCGACATCGGGAACGAGACCTGCACCGCCTTGCCGGCGCAAATCTTGTCCGCCGCGAGCACCGAGCCGCTCGTTGCGAGCAGCGCCGCCAGCGCGACGGCGAACACACGTCTCCACGCGTCATTGCGAGGAGCGCGACTGCGCGACGAAGCAATCCAGGATTTCACACGCGGCTCTGGATTGCTTCGCTTCGCTCGCAATGACATCACTTTTCTAACTCCTGTGTTTTGTTTACGGCTTCACGGGCAGGAACTGCCGCGTCAGCATCTGCTCGTCCTTCGGCTTCTCGGGCAGCATGCCGAGATCGACATAGGATTGCTTGATCAGCTCGAGGCCTTCCGGGTCGAAATGACCGTCGAGCGCCATCATCGGCATCTGATTGTCGTAGGTCTTCTCGAGCACGGTCGGGCTCTCGCGCAAGATCGGCTGGACGATCGCCAGCGATTCTTTCTTATGGTCCTTGATCCAGTGCAGCGTGGCGAAGAAACCTTGGAGGAAATGTTTCACCTCGTCGGGGTTGGTCGCGACCACATCCTTGCGCGCGAAGATCACATGCGTGACGAAATGCGGCACGTATTTTTCCATGCTGACGATGACCCGGCCTTCGTGCCGCTCTTCGAGCTGATAGCCGTTCTCCATCGCGCCCATCAGTCCGTCGACCTGGCCGGCGCGCAGCGCCGCAGTCTGCTGCACGGCGTCGCCGATTGCGACGCGGCGGATGGCATCGGGTCCCCAGCCTTCGGCCGTGCCGATGCGCTTGGTCAGCCATTCGGTCAGCGAACCGGTGGTGCTGATCGCCATCAGCGTACCTTTGAGATCGGCGACCGTTTTGATCTTGGAATTCTCGCCGACAGTCACGCCGATATTGCGCGGCTCATTGGCGAAAGCCGCGACGGCGATGATCGGCGCGCCCTTGACGGCGAAGGCCATCGACGGGCCACTACCCAGCCCGAACTCGAGGCTGTTCGAAAGCAATCCTTGTTGTAGCTTGGCATCGCCCGAAAAGGCGGCGATCTCGAGATCGATACCGTATTTGGCGAAGATGCCTTCATGCACGCCGACATCGAGCGGCGTGAAAGTCCAGGCTGTGCCGACCGATTTGCCGACGTGAACCTTGTCGGCGGCGAGCGCGGCACCGCTTATTACGAGAGCCGCTGCAAATATTAGAGCGAACATGCTCCTCGGCACGTCATTGCGAGGAGCGCCATGGCGCGACGAAGCAATCCAAAATCTCGGTTGCCTCGCTGGATTGCTTCGCTTCGCTCGCAATGACGTCATTTTTTCCTCGCGCGTCTTTATGGTTTAACGGGCAGGAATTGGCGGGTCAGCATCTGATCGTCGCTCGGCTTCTTATCGAGCATGCCGAGATCGACGAAGGATTGCTTGATGAGCTCCAACCCTTCGGGATCGAACTGGCCGTCGAGCTCCATCATCGGCATCTGAAGATCATAGGTCTTGCTCGCCACTGCCGGCGTTTCGTGCAGGATCGGCGAGGTGATGGCGTTGCTCTCGTTCTTATGCGCCTTCATCCAGGCGATCGTGGCGAAAAAGCCCTTGAGGAAATTCTCGACCGCCGCCGGCTTTTCCGCGACAAGTTGTCGGCGCACGAAGACGACATGGGTGACGAAATGCGGGACATAGGGGGCCATATCCAAGAGCACGCGGCCGTCGCCGGATTCCTCCATGCGATAGCCGGTCTCTGTGCCACCCATGAAAGCGTCGACCTGATGCGCCTTGATGGCGGAGGCCTGCTGCGCGGTGTCGCCGATCGACACCATCTTCATGCCGTCCGGTCCCCAGCCTTCATGCGCGCTAAGCCGCTTGGTCAGCCATTCGGTGAGCGAGCCGGCGGTGCTGATCGCCATCAGCTTGCCCTTGAGATCGGCAACTTGCTTGATCGGCGAATCCGCGCTGACGACTACACCGATATTGCGCGGCGCATCGGCGAAGGCGGCGACGCCGATGACCGGCGCGCCTTTGACAACAAAGGCCATCGACGGGCCGCTGCCGAGGCCAAGATCCATGCTCTCGGCGGCGAGCGCTTGCTGTAGCCTGGCGTCGCCGCCGAAATTGGCGATCTCCAATTCGACGCCGTATTTGGCGAAGATACCCTCGTGCAAGCCGACATCGAGCGGCGTGAAGGTCCAGGAGGTGCCGACCGACTTGCCGACACGCAGCGTGTCGGTGGCATGCGTCGAGGGAGCGAGCGCCGTCAGACCGATCAGTAGCGCCGTTGCGGAGAAGATATGCCGGGCATTCATGGCGTCACCGGCACGAATTTGGTGGTGATGATGTCCTCGGTCGCGGGCTTCTTGTCGAGAATGCCCATATCGACATAGGAATTCTTCAGCACCTCGATGGCTTGTGGATCGAAATGCCCGTCGCTTTCGAGCCAGGGCGCAAGCTCGTCATAGATGCGATTCATGATATCGGGCGTGTTGTTCAGCTCGTGCACGGCGAGCTTCGTCGTCTCTTCCTTATGCGTCTTCATATAGGCGATGCCGGCGAAGAAGCCTTTGAGGAAGCGCGTGACGAGTTCGGGATTGTTCTGGATCAGGTCGTTACGCGCGAAAATCACATGCGCGTGGAAGTGCGGCGCAAATTGCGCGAGGCTGAAAGCGACATGACCCTCGCCGTCTTTCTGGAGGAGATAACCGACCTCGGGCGGGCCCGTCATCGCATCGGCTTGATGCGTCTTGATCGCGGCGACGTTGGCGGCGATCGAACCCTGACCCGCCGTGCGAATACCGTCTTTGCCCCAACCTTGCTGGATTGCCATCTGCCAGACCAGCCATTCGCTGACCGAGCCGACGCCCGGCATCACGACCAGCTTGCCTTTGAGATCAGCCGGACCTTTCACCGGCAAATCATTGGCGACGATGATCGTCACCGTTTTCGGCTCGCCCGCGAAAGCCGCGACGGCATGAACCGGCGAGCCTTTGGCGGCGAAAGCCATCGCCGCGCCGCTGCCAAGACCGAAATCGATGCTGCCAGCGGTCAGCGCTTGCTGCAGCTTCGCGTCGCTGCCGTTATTCGTGATGTCGAGATCGATGCCGTATTTCTTCCAAAAGCCTTGCTCCTGGCCGATCTGCAGCGGCAGGAAGGCCCACAGCGCGACGGCGGTGCCGGCATGCACCTTGTCGAGCGCCTGCGCCTGATCGAGCGGCGCCCGATAGACGAGCGTGGCCAGGGTCAGCGCAACAAAAGAGAGAGTCCGCCCGACGCGCATGTTTTTTGTTCCTCCCCGTCCCGCAAAAATACGCGAAGCGGCGCAGCGTGTCGATTCAACAGAAGGTTCTAGAAAGTATCCCTGTCCCGGCGAAAGCCAGGACCCATTTCTCCGCCTCTGCTGTTGATGAATGGGTATCTTGTGACGCGCTACTCTTTGACCGGCACGAATTTGGTGGTCATGAACTGATCGTCGCTTGGAATCTTGTCGAGCATGCCGAGCTCGACCCATGACTCTTTGATCAGCTTGATCGCCTGCGGATCGAAATGCCCGTCATCGATCAGCATGCCGACCTGCTCGTCATAGGTGCGGTCGGCGATCGACGGCTCGGAATGCAGCACGCGGATCGCGGTCTCCGACGTCGTCTTCTTGTCGGTCTTCATCACTTTGACGGCGGCGAAGAAGCCTTTGAGGAAACGCTCGAGCACATCGGGCTTGTCGGCGATGAATTGTTTGCGCGCGAACAGGATATGCGCGTGGAAATGGGGCGCGTATTGCGCGAGATGAACGGCGATGCGGCCCTCATGCTTGTCCTCGAGGGTGAAGCCGACTTCCATCGGCCCGACCATGCCGTCGATCTGACCGGTGCGCAAAGCCGCGAGATTGGCCTGTACAGAGCCTTGCGAGACCGGCTTCACGCCATCTTGGCCGAGACCCTCAGCCACGGCCATGCGCCGCAGCAGCCATTCGCTGACCGAGCCGAGGCTCGGCATCGCGACGAGCTTGCCCTTGAAATCGGCGGCTTTCTGGATCGGCGAATTCGGGCCGACCATGATGACGACGCTGCGCGGCTCTTCGGCGAAAGCCGCGACGGTCAGTACCGGCGAGCCTTTGACCGACGCCATCATGTCCGAGCCGGCGCTGAGGCCGATATCGATACTGTCCGAGGCAAGCGCTTGCTGAAGCTTCGCGCCGCTGCCGAGATCGCTGGTCTCCACTTCGATGCCGTATTTCGCGAAGAGACCTTTCTCGATGCCGATATCGAGCGGCAAGAAGGCCCAGAGCGAGCCGATCGATTTGCCAGCGCGGACCTTATCGGCGGCAAGCGCTGGCTGGGCGATCGCGAGAGCGAGCAGGGTGAAGGCGAGGCGTTTTATTCTCATCATTCTCATGGTTTCACAGGAACAAAACGGGTGGTCAGGATCTGATCGTCGGTCGGCGGCTTTTCGAGAATGCCCAGCTCGACGAAAAATTCGCGCAGCACGTCGACGCCTTTCGGATCGAACGTGCCGTCCTTCGACAAATTCGGCATCTCGACATCGTAGGCGCGCTCGACAACGGCCGGATCCATGTTGAGCGCGCGAGCCGAGATCGCGCTGCTCTCCTTTTTATTCGCGACCATATAGGCGACGGCGCCAAACCAGGCTTTGAGGAAGCGCTCGACACGGTCGGGATGCTCGCTCAAATAAGGCGTACGCGCGAAGATCACCTGCGTGATCAGGTTCGGCGCAAAAGGCGCCATGTTCGAGAGGATGCGCGCCTGGTGCTTGGCCTCAAGGGTGAAGCC
This sequence comes from uncultured Alphaproteobacteria bacterium, assembly GCA_963740675.1. GTDB lineage: Bacteria > Pseudomonadota > Alphaproteobacteria > ATCC43930 > CGMCC-115725 > CAIKMD01. The sequence goes on along the minus strand of CAVUFS010000007.1, from coordinate 411,524 downwards.
GGTCTCGGTCGTCTGAATGCCGGCGTCGATCTGATGCGAGACGAGGGCCGCGGTGTTTGCTTCCGAGCCGCCCGTGGCGACACCTTTCATGCCGTGCTGGCCCCAGCCTTGCTGGATCGACAGGCGCTGCTGCAGCCAATCGAGGATCGAGCCGTTGGAGGCGAAGCCGATCGATTTGCCTTTCAGATCGGCGACGCTTTTGATCGGTAAATCCGGCACGACCACGATCGAGAAGCCGGCCGGCGGCCCGGCGAGCGAAGCGATCGCGATGACCGGCGAGCCTTTGACCGACAGCGCCATCGCCTGGCTGCCGCCTAAACCGACATCGATGCTGCCCGAGAGCAGCGCCTGTTGCAGCTTCGCGCCGCCGGGCAGGACCGAGACGTCGATATCGAGCCCCTGCTTGGCGAAGATTCCCTGCTCGATGCCGATATCGAGCGGCGTATAGAGCCACACATCCTGCACGGCCTTGCCGACATTGATCTTGTCGGCGGCATGCGCCGACGTCGCGGCGGCAATGAAGCAGCTCGCGAGCAGCAATAATTTTGCGATATGTCTCGGCATACGCCTCCCCCTGATGGTTTTGCGCCACCCTAAAGGAAGCGCGCGGCCGGGGGAATTGTTAGTTCCAGAACGGTTTGGCCGCCGCGAGTTGCTTTCCCGCCTTGGTTGCGGCGTGCATCAACGCCGCAATGTGAGCGTGGTCTTTGCCCGAGATGAGGCCGAGAGCAAAGGCCTTCTGCGGCTTCTTCGCAGTACGATGCTGCGAGCGGAGAAAATTGCTGGCGACCGCGTCATGCGTGCGCATGTCGTTGAGCTTGCCGAGTGACGATTGCAGCGCCTCGAGCGCCGTGCGGTGCCGTTTCAGCCGGTGCCGCTTGCCGCGACAGTCGTAGAGGCAGGCAAAGAATTCATCGGCATAGCGCAGCTTCTTGGCCGCGATGCGCAGCTTGTGGCGCCGCCGTGGATCGAATTTCTCGATCTTCTTCAGCTTCTTCTCGATCTTATGCTCGCGGCGCGCGAATTCCGCGGCGGCGAAATCGGCGACGTTGCGGCTGCGCCGTTCGGCGAGCTGGGATGCCGCGCCGATGGTCCAGCCTCCGCCCGTGGTCCAAAGCGCGGTGTCGAGGACGATCTGGCGATAGCGGTCCCCGGCGACCGCTATTTTGGCCCGCTCGATGCCGGCCTTGCGGCGATGCTTGAGATCGGCCTTGAGCGTGGCGAGCGCCGTGCCGTCGGCGCGTTCTCGTTGCAGCGGCGCGACACTTTCGTCGATAAGAACATCGAAATCGCGCGCCGGGCCGAGCTCGCCGAGCAGCCATCTGAGCTCGCGTCTGATGCGGGCGCTCTCCGGGTCTTGCAGTATGTCCTTGAAGAACGAGATCGCGGCACGGAGCCGGCGCAAGCCGACCCGCATCTGATGCACGCCTTCGGGAAGGCCGGCGACGACCGCGTCGCGATTGCCGGCGAAGTGGTGCACGCAGGATAGAGCGATCGTGGTGAAAGCCTCGCCCGCGGTCATCCGGGGATCGAGGACGATCTCGTAGGCCCCGACGGGCGCCGGTCGGCCGCCGCGGCGCAGCGCATAGCCGCGCTCGGCCTTGCTCGCGATGCCGTAGCCGGCATGCGTCGCCTGCGCGATGCGCTTGGCGAGCTCCATCAGCGACGCCGGGTCGCCGCGTTTCAGTTCGAGCTCGATTTCGCTGATCGGCGCCCGCTTGCGCTTTGCGCGCACCTCACCGCGATCGATCGCGATCTCGATCTCGGTGCCGCCGCTTCGCACCGGGATCGCCGCGCGCGTGACGTCGGTGGTGAAGATCGGCCGCAATTCGCGCCGAAGCTTTTTGCGCGAGAACCGATGGAGGGCGGTGTCTTCGGCGCCATCGAGCTCCGGCCGGTTGCCGGCAATCTCCTGCTCCCATTCATGCTGGCAGAACGGGCCGCAGGCGCCTTTCGGTCCCTCTTTGATTGTCTGGACGCGTTTTTGGCCGACGTGCCGGACGCGAAGCGACATGCCTTTGCTGCGCAAGGCGGTGGCCGCGGTGTCATAGTAGACCGAAACCAGATGCTCGCGCTTTGCCGGCGCGGTTTCGATGCGCTTGAACCAGGGCGCGGCAAGCAGGCGACGGGCCGCCGCCGGCGACGCCGCGAGTTTGACTTCCACCTCATGGGCCATGCCACGATAACCATGGGGGGCATGAGAACGTTTCATCGGCAGCGGGCCTATTGCGCCCAACCTATTGCGCTGGGCAAAAGCCGAGGCCTAGTTTCGGCCCGAAGAAATGGGCTTTTCCGGAGGATCGCATGGCGAGGATGATCGAAGGCGCCGCCGATTGGCGCGGGCCGGACATGGCGAAATCCACCGCCTGGATCCATGACTGGACCAAAGACGAAATTGCCGAGATCGAGCGCGCTTTCGCTTCTGCCAGCAAAGCGGGCAAGACGCTCGAGACTTTAGTGCGCGAGGATTTCCCGCTGCCGAGCGTCGCGTCGCGCTTCGCCGAGGCGCGCGAGCGGTTGGAGAATGGCGGCGGGCTGCAGCTTTTCCGCGGCTTTCCCAATGAGCGCTACAGCAAAAACGATCTGCAACTCATTTATTGGGGCATGGGGAAGCATTTCGGCACCGCGCGCTCGCAGAGCCGAGTCGGTGATCTACTGGGCGATGTGCGGAATTTCGGCGTCATCACCGAAAGCGCCGGCGGCCGCGGCTATCAATCGAACCAGCGGCTCAGTTTTCATACGGATAGTTGCGACGTCACCGGCCTCTTTGTTCTGAACGTCGCGAAGGAAGGCGGGCTCAGCAAGCTCGCCAGCTCGGTCGCGGTCCGGAACGAGATCGCGCGCCGCCGCCCGGATCTGCTCGAGGTGCTGTACCATCCGTTCTATTGGAGCTGGAACAAGCAGGAGCCGGCGGACGCCAAGCCCTACTACCAGCAGCCGATCTACAGCGAGGCCGAAGGGCATTTCTCCTGCCGTTTTATCGATGGCCAGATCAAGAATGCGCAGGCTTTCCCCGAGGTGCCGCGCTTCACGCCGGCGCAGATCGAGGCGCGGGCGATGATCGACGACCTGACCAATGACGAGGAATTCCATTTCTCGATGATGTTCCAGCCGGGCGATCTGCAGCTCGTGAACAATCACACCTGTTTCCACGCCCGTACCGCCTTTACCGATTGGCCGGAAGAGGATCGCCATCGCCATCTGCTGCGGATGTGGCTGTCGGTGCCGAATTCGCGGCCGCTCTCGCCGTTGATGGCGACGATTTACCAAGACCAGCGTTCCGGCGCGGTGCGCGGCGGCTTTCCGTCGCGCACGGGTAAGCACGTCTTCAATACCTATGTCATGACCGATTAGGGCGCCGCGGCCGGCGAGGGTCGGGACTCCGACAATCGCCTTCGTGCTGCGCCGCAACGCGGACGGGAATTCGTGCAAGGCCTGCGAAATCCGCAGCTTGCCTATGTTTTCCCGGGCGTAAAAGCCGCATGAACCCTATGGGCAAACGCCGAGGCGTGAGGGTAATATCCGGGCCAATCCGGCCAACTGTAAGAAAGGGATGGGAGCGCTATGGCTGAAGTACTGGTTTGCAAGGATGGCGAGATCGTTGACGGCGGGGTCCGCGTCATCACCGCCGGCGAGGTCGAGATCGGCGTCATCCGCCAGGGCGGCAAATACTACGCCTATCGCAATCACTGCCCGCATCAGGGTGGCCCGGTCTGCGAAGGCGTGCGCATGCCGCAAGTCCTCGATGTCATCGCGCCGGACCGTACCTTCCTCGGCCAGGATTACGACCGCAACGACATGCACATCATCTGCCCATGGCACGCCTATGAGTTTCATCTTGAGACCGGCGTGAACGTCTGCGACGGCCGCATCCGGCTGCAGAAATTCAACGTCGTCGAGAAAAACGGCTCGGTGTATGTCAACGTCTGACGATCGCAAAGCCCAGATCGCCGATCTGGCGAGCGACATCGCGGCGAATTTCGCCGAGGTGATCGAAGACGACAAACTGGCCGATGTGTCGGACGAGAGTCTGGCACAGCTTTTTGCAATCGTGGTGAAGCTCTATGGGGCGAAGGCGCAACTCGGCAATCCGCCGCGGCCCTTCGCCCGCAATAGCGGCATCACCCCGCAGGATGTGATGATCGGCGCGACCGGAATGCTCGAAGGCGTCAACGTGCCGCTCTTCGATCTTGCCTTGTGGCAGTCCTGGTCGAATGTGGGCCGGCGCCAGCCCGATGAGAACGACAGTCCAAGCGACGTCGAACAGCACTGATACGGAGCTTCTTCCTTGCCGATGGACAGCGTCAATTTCCGCGACCTCTCGGTCGAATCCTTCGACACCCGAACGCTGCTGAGCCACGCGAAGCAGCAGGCGGAGCAGCGGCGCTATGAGGATTTCCTCATCGTCGATGTCGATGCTCATCACTACGAGACCGACAGCTACGCCGAGATCTGCGAATACATCGAAGATCCGGTGATGCGCGATCAGGCGCTCTATCAGGGCTTCGGCCGCGCCGGCCTGAGCACGGCTTCGGGCGGTTATCAGAATCTCGGCGGCCGGCTCACGCGCTATCCCGGCGTCCACAAGGAAAAGACGCCGGCGACGCCGCATCGCGACATCACGCTTACCAAACGCTGGATGGATGCGATCGGCATCGATGTCGCCTGCATGTTCCCGACGCCGATGCTGCAACTCGGCTCGTGCCCGCGTATCGATGTGGAGACGGCGCTGGCGCGCGCGTATAACCGCTGGCTCTGCGATCGCATCCTCGCGCATGAGCCGCGCATTCGCTCGACGCTCTATCTGCCGTTCCGCGATCCGGAAGCCTGCTACCAGATGGTGCAGGATTTCGGCGACAAGAAGGGCGTGATCGGCTTCACCGTCGTGTCGCCCAGCAAGAAAGCCGTCTACGACAATGCTTTCATGAAGACCTGGCGCGCGATCGAAGAGCGCAACCTGACCCTCGTCTTCCACGGCGCCTACACCTGGGGCGGCGACCAGCATGCCGAGCTCTGCAATCGCTTCATGGCGGTGCATGCGCTGGGCTTCACCTGGTTCAACATCCTGCACATGACCAACTGGCTGTGTAACGGCTTGCCCGAACGCTTCCCGAAGCTCCGGACGGTGTGGATCGAAAGCGGTCTCGCCTGGGTGCCGTTCCTGATGCAGCGTCTCGACAATGAGTGGATGATGCGCTCGTCCGAAGTGCCGCTGTTGAAGCGCAAGCCCAGCGATTACATGCGCGAGATGTTCTATTCGACGCAGCCGATGGAGATGGTGAACAACCGCGAGGCGCTCGAGCTGACGTTCAAGATGATCAACGCCGAGAGCCAGCTTCTCTATTCATCCGACTATCCGCATTGGGATATGGACCTGCCGTCGACGATCTACGATCTGCCGTTCCTGTCGGAACAGGGCAAGCGCAACATCCTTGGCGGCAACGCCAAGCGCGCTTTCAATCTCGAGCCGGTGATGTCGGAAGCGAAGATCAAGCGTCTCGCCGAGCGTAACGCGGCGCAATAAGGGCGGAGGGCGCGAGCCATGGATAGCCTCAGCATGCGGGATTTGACCGCCGCGTCCATCGCCGAGATGGATACGAAAACGCTGCTCGAGCACGCGAACCAGCAGAGCGTCCAGCGCCGCTACGAAGACTTTCTCATCGTCGATGTCGACGGGCATCACTATGAGAACATGTCCTATGCCGAGATCTTCGAATACATCGACGATCCGGTGATGCGCGATCAGGCCAAGTATCAAGGCTATGGCCGCGGCGGTATCACCACCGCATCGTCGGGCGGCGGCTATCAGAATCTCATGGGCCGCGTCACGCGCAACCCGCGCGAAAGCAAAGAAGTCGTGCCGGCCAACACGCATCGCGACATCACGCTGACCAAGCGCTGGATGGATGCGATGGGTATCGACATCGTGATGCTCTTCCCGACGCCGATGCTGACCCTCAGCCTTACGCCGCGGCCCGAGGTCGAGGTCGCGCTGGCCCGCGCCTACAATCGCTGGCTTTGCGAGAAGGTGCTGACGACCGAGCCGCGTATTCGCGCGACGCTCTATCTGCCGTTTAACGACGCCGAAGCGACCTATCAGACGGTGAAGGAATTTGCCGGCAAGAAGGGCGTTGCCGGCTTCACTATCGTCTCGCCGCACTACAAGGGCGTCTACGACAACGCCTATATGAAGACCTTCGCGCTGATGGAAGAGGCCGGCCTGCCGCTGGTCTTCCACGGCGCCTATGCCTGGGGTGGCGATCAAAGCCTGTCGCTCTGCAACAAATTCATCGCCGTGCACGCGCTGGGCTTTGCCTGGTTCAACATCCTGCATATGACGAACTGGCTGTGTAACGGCCTGCCCGAGCGTTTCCCCAAGCTGAAGACCGTCTGGGTGGAAAGCGGCCTTGCCTGGGTACCGTTCCTGATGCAGCGGCTCGATAATGAATGGATGATGCGCAGCTCGGAGGTGCCGCTCTTGAAGCGCCGCCCCAGCGATTACATGCGCGAAATGTATTACTCGACCCAGCCGATGGAGATGGTCCACAACCGCGAGGCCTTGGAGCTCACCTTCAAGATGATCAACGCGGAGACGCAGCTTCTCTACTCGTCCGACTATCCGCATTGGGATATGGACCTGCCGTCGACGATCTATGACCTGCCGTTCCTCTCGGAACAGGGCAAGCGCAACATCCTCGGCGGCAACGCCAAGCGGCTCTTCAACCTCGAGCCGATCCTGTCCGAGACCAAGATCAAGCGCCTCGCGGCGCGCGGTGCCGCGCAATAATAGCCGGCGGCTATAGCCGCCGGTCATGGGAATTTGAGTTAAGGGAAGATTTCGCATGGATTCGACGAACTTTCGCGATCTATCGCTTGCCGAAGTCGATACCGAGACGTTGCTGCGCCATGCCAACGAGCAGGCGATCCAGCGCCGCTACGAAGATTTCTTCATCTGCGACGTCGACGGCCATCACTTCGAAATCTCCTCTTGGAAGCAGATTTGCCAGTACATCGAAGACCCGGTGTTGCGCGATCAGGCGCTCTATCAAGGCTACGGCGCCGGCGGTATCGCCTCGGCGACGGGCCAGGGCGGCTATCAGAATTTGATGGGTCGCGTGCCGCGCACCAGCAACGGCTACCCGTCCGATAAGACGCCGCCCTCGCCGCATCGCGATGTGACGCTGACCAAGCGCTGGATGGATGCGCTTGGCATCGATCAGGTCTGTCTTTTCCCGACGCCGATGCTGACCCTTGGCTTGACGCCGCGCGCCGATATCGAGACGGCGCTCGCCGTCGCCTACAATCGCTGGCTGGTCGAGAACGTGCTCGCGGTCGAGCCGCGGATCGTCTCGACGCTCTATCTGCCGCTCAACGATCCCGACTCCACGTACAAGATGGTGAAGGAATTCATCGGCAAGAAAGGCGTCAGCGGCTTCACCATCGTCTCGCCGCGCTACAAGGCGATCTACGACAATTCCTATGTGAAGACCTATGCACTGATGGAAGAGGCGGGTCTGCCGCTGGTCTTCCACGGCGCTTATGCCTGGGGCGGCGACAAGAGCTTTGAGCTGTGCAACCGCTTCCTTGCGGTGCATGCGCTGGGCTTTGCCTGGTTCAACATCCTTCACTGCACCAACTGGCTCTGCAATGGCATGCCCGAGCGCTTTCCCAAGCTGAAAGTGGCGTGGGTGGAAAGCGGCCTCGCCTGGGTGCCGTTCCTGATGCAGCGTCTCGACAATGAATGGATGATGCGCTCATCCGAAGTGCCGCTGCTGAAGCGCCGGCCGAGCGATTACATGCGCGAGATGTTCTACTCCACCCAGCCGATGGAGATGGTGCACAACCGCGAGGCGCTCGAGCTGACCTTCAAGATGATCAACGCAGAGAGTCAGCTCCTCTATTCGTCCGACTATCCGCATTGGGATATGGACCTGCCGTCGACGATCTACGATCTGCCGTTCATCAGCGAGCAGGCGAAGCGCAATATCCTTGGCCTCAACGCCAAGCGCTTCTTCAACCTCGAGCCGGTCATGTCCGAGACCAAGATCAAGCGATTGGCGGCGCGCAACGCCGCCGAGTGAGGCATCTCTCCAACGGAGGTTCGCATGGATTCAGTGAATTTTCGCGATCTGTCCCTCGCCGAAGTCGATACGAAAACGCTGCTGAGCCATGCCAATGAGCAGGCGATCCAGCGCCGCTACGAGGATTTCCTGATCGTCGATGTCGACGGTCATCACCTCGAAACCCAATCCTACAAGGAGATGTGCGAATACATCGAAGATCCGGTGATGCGCGACCAGGCCAAATATCAAGGCTTCGGCGCCGGCGGCATCACCTCGGCGACGGCAGGCGGCGGCTATCAGAATCTCCTTGGCCGCGTCACGCGCCGCACGGGCGGCAATCCCAATGAGAAGACGCCGGCGGACGTCCATCGCGACATCACCTTGACCAAGCGCTGGATGGATGCGCTCGGCATCGACCAGGTCTGCCTTTTCCCGACGCCGATGCTCACCCTTGGCCTCACGCCGCGGCCCGATGTCGAGAATGCGCTGGCCCGCGCTTACAATCGCTGGCTGGTCGAGAATGTGCTGGCGCATGAGCCGCGGATCACCTCGACGCTTTATCTGCCGCTCAACGATCCCGAAGCCAGCTACCAGATGGTGAAGGACTTCACCGGCAAGAAAGGCGTGATCGGCTTCACCATCGTCTCGCCGCGCTATAAGGCGGTCTACGATAATTCTTATATGAAGACCTACGCGGCGATCGAGGAAGCCGGCCTGCCGCTGGTCTTCCACGGCGCCTATGCCTGGGGCGGCGATCAAAGTCTCCAGCTCTGCAACCGCTTCATGGCGGTGCATGCGCTCGGCTTCTCCTGGTTCAATATCCTGCATTGCACCAATTGGCTGGTGAACGGGATGCCTGAGCGCTTCCCCAAGCTCAAAGTCGCCTGGATCGAATCCGGCCTCGCCTGGATTCCCTTCCTGATGCAGCGCCTCGACAATGAGTGGATGATGCGTTCGTCCGAAGTGCCTCTGTTGAAGCGCCGGCCGAGCGATTACATGCGCGAGATGTTCTATTCGACCCAGCCGATGGAGATGGTGAACAACCGCGAAGCGCTGGAGCTCACCTTCAAGATGATCAGCGCCGAGACGCAGCTCATGTACGCGTCCGACTATCCGCATTGGGACATGGATCTGCCCTCGACGATCTACGATCTGCCGTTCCTGACGGAACAGGCGAAGCGGAACATCCTCGGCGGCAACGCCAAGCGCTTCTTCAACCTCGAGCCGGTGGTTTCCGAGGTGAAGGTGAAGCGCCTCGCGGCACGGAGTGCGGCGGAGTAGGGCGGTAACCCTTCTTCGTCATGGCCGGGCTTGTCCCGGCCATCCACGGGTTTTAGCTTTAAGGCGTGGATGCCCGGGACAAGCCCGGGCATGATGCTGTTATTTTTTTCGATTGCGCGAGGCTGTAATGGACTTCTCTCAATTTCCGCGATCTCTCAGTTGAGGAATTCGATACCGCGACCTTCCTCGCCCATGCGAAACAGCAGGCGATCCAGCGCCGCTATGAGGATTTCCTCATCGTCGATGTCGACGCGCATCACTACGAGACCGACAGTTTCAAGCGCATCTGCGATTACATCGAAGACCCGATCCTGCGCGATCAGGCGCGCTATCAGGGCTTCGGCGCGCAAGGCCTGACCTCGGCCGCCGGCTCGTATCAGAATCTCGGTGGCCGCGTCACGCGCAACAAGGCGCGCCTCTTGGAGAAGACCCCGGCTACGCCGCATCGCGATGTCACACTGACCAAGCGCTGGATGGATGCGATGGGCGTCGATATCTCGGTCATGTTCCCGACGCCAATGCTCTTCCTCGGCACGACGCCGCGCGTTGAGGTCGAGGTTGCGCTGGCGCGCGCCTACAACGCCTGGCTTTGCGACGAAGTGCTGGCGGCCGAGCCGCGGATCAAATCGACGCTCTACCTGCCATTCCAGGATCCCGACGCCTGCTACAAGATGATCGAGGATTTCGGCGACAAGAAAGGCGTCATCGGCTTCACCGTTGTCTCGCCGCATTATAAGGCGGTCTACGACAACGCGTTCGTGAAGGTGTGGCGCGCGCTCGAAGAGCGCAATCTGACGCTCGTCTTTCACGGCTCCTATGCTTGGGGCGAGGATCAAAGCCTCTCGCTCTGCAACAAATTCATCGCCGTGCATTCGCTCGGCTTCGTGTGGTTCAACGTCATCCATCTGACGAATTGGCTCGTCAACGGCATGCCGGAGCGCTTTCCGAAGCTCAAGGTTTGCTGGATCGAATCCGGCCTCGCCTGGATACCGTTCCTGATGCAACGCCTCGACAATGAATGGATGATGCGCTCGTCGGAAGTGCCGCTGCTGAAGCGCCGTCCGTCGGACTATATGCGCGAGATGTATTATTCGACGCAGCCGATGGAGATGGTGCACAACCGCGAGGCGCTCGAGCTCACCTTCAAGATGATCAATGCCGAGACGCAGTTGATGTACGCCTCGGACTATCCCCATTGGGATATGGACCTGCCGTCGACGATCTATGACCTGCCTTTCCTGTCGGAACAGGCGAAGCGCAACATCCTCGGCCTCAACGCCAAGCGCGTCTTCAACCTCGATCCGGTGATGTCCGAGGTGAAAACCAAACGCCTCGCCAACCGCGGCGCGGCGGAATAACCGCACGTTTCTAGTTTCGTCATGGCCGGGCTCGTCCCGGCCATCCACGAGTTGCTTCAAAGACGTGGATGCCCGGAACAAGTCCGCGACGCCGGCTGTTCCGGGGGTTGTCCCGGCCATCCACGAGTTTTACGCTTAGGACGTGGATGCCCGGAACAAGTCCGGGCATGACGGCCGGGGGTTGAGGCGCCGTGCGATATTGGCGTTCGACCCAGCCGGAAAGGGGAGGGGCCATGGATACGCTCGACGTCACGTCGTTCCGCGATCTCGCGGTCGAGGAATTCAACACCACGACCATGCTTGCCCACGCGCGCCAGCAGGCGCAGCAGCGGCGCTACGAGGATTTCCCGATCGTCGACGTCGACGGCCATCACCTCGAGACTATCTCTTTCGCACAAATCCTCGAATACATCGAAGATCCGGTGATGCGCGATCAGGCGCGTTATCAGGGCTATGGCGGCGGCGGCATCACGGCGCCGACCGGCTCGTATCAGGACATGACCGGCCGCGTCACGCGCCGCGACGGCCGCGCGCCCGAGAAATTCCCCACCGGCACGCATCGCGACATCACCTATACGAAGCGCTGGATGGATGCGCTCGGCATCGATCAGGTGCTGCTCTTCCCGACGCCGATGCTCGGCCTGCCCTTTACGCCGCGGCCCGAGGTCGAGGTGGCGCTGGCGCGCGCGTATAACCGCTGGCTCTGCGAGCGCATCCTCGCCGAGGAGCCGCGCATCAAGGCCTCGCTCTACCTGCCGGCCAGCGATGCCGAGGCGATGTACAAGGTGGTGAAGGATTTCGCCGGCACCAAAGGCGTGGCCGGCTTCACCTTCCTGACACCGCGCTTCAAGCCGGTCTACGACAATTCCTTCATTAAAACCTACGCGCTGATGGAAGAGATGGGCCTGCCGCTCGTCTTCCATGCCGGCCTCTTCTGGGGGCGCGATCAGGCGATGAACACCTGCAACCGCTTCATCGCGGCGCATGCGCTTGGCTTCTCGTGGTCGAGCATCCTGCATTGCACGAATTGGCTGGTGAACGGGATGCCCGAGCGGTTCCCCAAGCTCAAGACCATCTGGGTCGAGAGCGGCTTGGCGTGGGTGCCGTTCCTGATGCAGCGTCTCGATAATGAATGGATGATGCGCAGCTCGGAAGTGCCGCTGCTGAAGCGCAAGCCCTCGGATTATATGCGCGAGATGTTCTACTCGACGCAGCCGATGGAGATGGTGCAAAACCGCGAAGCGCTGGAACTCACCTTCAAGATGATCAATGCCGAGACGCAGCTTTGCTACTCGTCGGACTATCCGCATTGGGATACCGATCTGCCGTCGACGATCTACGATCTGCCGTTCCTCACCGAGCAGGCGAAGCGCAATATCCTCGGCGGCAACGCGCTGCGGCTCTTCAATCTCGATCCCAATACTTTGGCCGATTGGAAGCTGAAGCGTCGCGCCGAGCGGACAGCGGCGGAATAGGCGGAGCGGCGAGACCGTTCCAAGACGGCACGGCGTGGCCGCGCTAAGTTGCGGAAGAAGCTCGCAGAATCTGAAAATTTCCAAACAAAGCCAATTTGTCGTTGTGAATCAAAGCTCGCTCAAAAAAGAGAGGCCCTGAAATGAAGGTCAACGCCGCCATCGCCGAAATTCTCAAGCGCGAAGGGCTCGAATACCTCGTCTGCTATCCGCGCAACGGTTTGATCGAGGCGGCGGCCGAGCTTGGCATCAAGCCGATCCTGGTGCGGCAAGAACGCACCGGCGTGCATATGGCGGATGCGCTGGGTCGCGTCTCGTGCGGCGATCGCGTCGGCGTCTTCGCCATGCAGCAAGGCCCGGGGACCGAGAACGCGTTTGGCGGCGTGGCACAGGCCTATGCCGAATCCGTGCCGCTGGTCGTCATTCCGGCAGGCCATCCGCGCGCGCAATCGGGCGTGAAGCCGAATTTCTCGGCGACGGCGAATTTCCGCAACGTCACCAAATCGGTCGAGCAGATCACCGTGCCGCAAATGGTGCCGGATGCGATGCGTCGCGCTTTCACCCAGGCGAAGAACGGCCGGCCCGGCCCGACCATGGTCGAGGTGCCGGTCGATCTTTGGGAAGCCGAGATTCCCGATGCGCTCGTTTATGAGAAGACGCCGCGCTACCGCAGCGCGCCCGATCCGAAAGATGTGGCATCCGTCGCCGAGGCGCTGGTCGCGGCGCAGCGTCCGGTGATCTTCGCCGGCCAGGGTGTGCTCTATGCCAAGGCGTGGAAGCAATTGCAGGCGCTGGCCGAGCTGCTCGAAGCGCCGGTCGGCACGTCGAATCCCGGCAAGAGCGCGTTCGATGAAACCCATCCGCTCGCGCTCGGCGCCGGCAGCACGACGCATTCGAAGCAATTCTACGCCATGCTGCAAAAGGCCGATGTGGTCTTTGGCGTCGGCTGCTCGTGGACGGCGACGCCGTTCAACATGCAGATGCCGAAAGGCAAGAAGATGCTGCATCTGACGCTCGACGCGGCGGATGTGAACAAGGACATTGCCTCAAGCCACGCGCTCGTCGGCGATGCCGGCCTCGCCCTCGATATGCTGATCGAAGAAGTGCGCAGCCGCCTGAAATCCAAGCCGCATGGCCGCGACGGCAAGATCATCCGCGAGGTCGCGGATCTACGCGAGGAATGGATGGGCACCTGGATGCCGCGTCTCACCTCGAACCAATCGCCGCTCACGCCTTATCGCGTGATCTGGGATCTGCTCAACACGGTCGATGTCGCAAACACCATCGTGACGCATGATTCGGGCAGCCCGCGCGACCAGATCGTGCCGTTCTGGCGCTGCAAAGCGCCGCGCTCCTATATCGGTTGGGGCAAGAGCACGCAGCTTGGCTACGGCCTCGGCCTTGCCATGGGCGCGAAGCTCGCGGCGCCGGACAAGCTCTGCATCAATGTCTGGGGCGATGCCGCGATCGGTTTCACCGGCATGGATCTCGAGACCGCGGCGCGCAGCGACATGCCGATCCTCTCGATCCTCTTCAACAATTTCGTCATGGCGGCCGAACTCAACGTGATGAAGTACTCGACCGATAAATTCAAATCGACCGCGATCAGCGGCAATTACGCCGACTTCGCCAAGGCACTCGGTTGCTATGGCGAACGCGTCACCGAGCCGGGCGCGATCGTCCCGGCGATCAAGCGCGCGCTCGGGAAGATCAACGACGGCCAGCCGGCACTCTTGGAATTCATCACCGAGCGCCAGAGCCCGCGCTCGTCGGAAGTGCCTCCCGGCGGGCACTGATTAAAACTCGTCATTGCGAGGAGGGCTTTGGCCCGACGAGGCAATCCAGTCTGTTCCGACAACTGGATTGCGTCGCTTGCAATGACGGCACTGTTTGGTAGACCTTCGCTCAAGAAGACGTCGTTGGCGCACTCCGCCGCACGGGGCGGCTCAGCGTAAAGGCGCCGCAGCTCGCATCGAGCAAGGACGCGCGCAGCGCCGGCAGCGGCAGATAGCTCGCGAGCCGCAGCCAGTACCAGCGCGATAGCGGCGTCGCGCCTTCGCGGCGCTTCGCCCAAAGCCAAGCGCGCGTCATCGCGCGCCGTGTCGCCATCGTCGCAAGCTCCTCGGGCACGCCGTGTTCGGCGAGGAAATGCGCCACGGTCAGGTTGGTGTCGTGCAGCAACTGCGGGCCGCCGTCGTTGAGCCGGCCTTCCGGCGCCTCGGGATGCAGCACAACCGGCGTGTCGACGGCGACGAACGGGCCCAGCGTCGATAGCCGCAGCAGCAGCGAATAATCCTGCACAAAGACGTGCTCGTCGCTGCCGCCGACGGCGAGAGCGGCGTCGCGGCGGATCAGGCAGTTGCTCGGCCCGAGATAGCATTCGCGCAGCAAGCCTTTGAGCGCCTGTTCGAGCCGCGCTTCCGGATGATCGTGCGGCGCCTTCAGCGCAAGCCGGGCCAGCGCGTCCTGGGCATCGGCGTAAGTGGCGGATTGGCCGTAAGCAACGGGTGCCGCCGGATGCTGCGCCAAGGCGGCGCGGAGTTGGATGGTTGCGTCGGGCAGCAGCACGTCGTCGCCATCGACGAGCTTCACCAGCGGATATTTGGCTTCGCGCAATCCGCGATTGGTGGTGACGCTGGGGCCGACATTCGTCTGACGGATCACGCGCGCGGCGGCCCAATCGCCGACGAGCTCCTCCAGCTCATCGGCCGAGCCATCGGTCGAGCCGTCATCGATAAAGATATATTCGCGGAGAAAGACGCCGTCCTGCGCCGCCAATCCGGCGATCACTTGGCGCAGGAAGCGCCGTTTGTTGTACACCGGAACGACGTAGCTGACGCCATCAGTCGGCGTTCCGGTGCTCATCGAGGACGATTAGTCGCGCTTCATCACGACGTTGCCGGACATCTCTTCGACGCTGCTGAGCTTGATCAGCACGGCCGAGCCCTTCTTCTCCGGATCGGGCTTGCGTTCGGCTTCCGGGATCAACTCCCACACCTTGTCGCGATCGGCGCCGTCGTTCAGCACGGTCGCATCGCCATAGAAGCGGATGACGCCGCCGCGGAAGTCCTTACCGGCCTTGGCGGTGTTGCGGTAGTAGACGCAGACATGCGGGTTCTCGAGCACACGCTTGGCGGCGCTGCGGTTGCTGCGCTCCCAATAGCAGAGGGTATCGTCGTTGAAGACGACCACGCTGCCCTTCGGGCTGATCTGCGGACGGCCGTCCTTCGATGCGGTGCCGACGAGGCAGAAGGTGCCGTCGGCCAGCGCCGAATTCAGCAGGTCGCGAATCATTTGGGTTAACTGGATTGCCATTCTTGCTCCCCTTGTTGCCCGGCCGTGCCGGGCTTTCTTTGCAATGCGGCCAGATTGCGGGATTTGTGCGGGATCGGCAAGACCGCGCGGCTTTGATGATATAAAGGTGAACGGGGACAAGCGGGGAAATCCGATGCAAAGAGTGGCGGTGCGTTGTTGCGTCGCGGGCGGTGGGCCGGCCGGGGTGATGACCGGGCTCTTGCTGGCGCGCGCCGGCGTCGATGTCGTGGTGCTGGAAAAGCATGCGGATTTCTTCCGCGATTTCCGCGGCGACACGATCCATCCCTCGACGCTCGAGTTGATGCATGAACTCGGCAGCCTCGACGATCTGCTGAAACTGCCGCATCAGAAGGCGCATCGCATGGCCTTTCAATTCGGCGATTTGAAAGGCGTGGTCGCCGATTTCGACCGTGCCAAGCTGCGCTATCCCTTCGTCGCCTTCATGCCGCAATGGGATTTCCTCGATTTCCTGGCGCGGCGCGGATCGCGCTATCCCACCTTCTCGCTGAAGATGAGCGCGGAGGTGACCGGGCTCATCGAAGAGAACGGCCGCATCGCCGGCGTCACCGCGACCACGCCGCGCGGCCCGCTCGAAGTGCGCGCTGATCTCGTCATTGCTGCCGACGGCCGCACGTCGCTGGTGCGCGAGAAATCGGGTCTTCAGGTCGAAGAGCATGGCGCGCCGATGGATGTGCTGTGGTTCGGAATCGAGCGGCGCCCATCCGATCCTGACGAGACGATGGGCCGCTTCATGCCCGGCTGTCTCTTCATCGCCATTAACCGCCGCGATTATTGGCAATGTGGTTATGTCATTCCGAAAGGCAGTTTCGATTCCATTCGCGCGCGCGGCCTCGATGCTTTCCGGCAGACCATCGCTGGGGCCTTTCCCGAAATCGCGGACCGGGTCGGGCAACTCGACGATTGGGACAAGATCAAGCTGCTGACCGTGCAGGTGAACCGGCTGAAGCGCTGGTACCGGCCGGGGCTGCTTTGCATTGGCGATGCCGCGCATGCGATGTCGCCCGTGGGCGGCGTCGGCATCAATCTCGCGGTGCAGGACGCTGTCGCGACCTCGAACATCCTGGCCGAGGCTCTGGCGGAGCGCCGTACCACCATCGACGATCTCGCCAAGGTGCAGAAGCGACGCGAATTCCCGATGCGCATGACCCAGGCGTTCCAGATACTGGTGCAGAACCGCGCCCTCCCGCTGGCGTCTGGCGGCCCGCTGGGCAAGCCGCCGCTGGTGATGCGGCTGCTGGAGCGCTACCCGGCGCTGCGCTCTCTGCCGGCGCGCTGGATCGGTCTCGGCGTCCGTCCCGAGCATATCCAAACCGCGCCGCGCTGGCCCGAGAAAGAGCCTCCGATTCAGGGCTAGGCCAGGGGTGGCGACTCGGGGTTGAGGCGCGCGCCGGGGCGTGCCATAAACCCGCTTATGGCGGGAAAAAAGCGTTCTCCTTCAAAGCGATCGGCCCAGAGATCGGCCAAGCGCCCGACCAGTCGGTCGGGCAAGCGGGCTCCGGCGCGGCGCGCGGCGGCCAAGCCCGCCAAGCAGGCGGCGGGCGATCCCGGCGCGGCTTTCTGCGCGGCGGTCGAGAGCGCCCTCAAACGCGGCGAGCCGCAAGCGATCAGCGATGCGTCGCTCCGCCGTGTGCTGACCGCGGCGGTGCGTGTCTATGCGGCAAAGGCCGAGGATGTCGGGCGCGAGATCGCGCCGTTCCTCGATAACACGGTGACGGCAACCGAAACGGTCACCGCGGCTTGCGCGATGATCCGCGCCGCCGATCTCAATCTTTTCGACGTCGCGATGTGGTTCCGGCGTCCGGTCGCTGGCGAAGAATAGGGGACGGGGATGGCGGAAGTAGAGATCGGGAAGTTTGCGGATTTCGCCGAGGGTGACTACCGCGTGGTCGATGTCGATGGGTTGGAGATCGGCGTGTTCCGTGTCGGCAAGAAGCTCGTCGCCTATAAGAACGAATGCCCGCATTACGGCGGCCCGGTTTGCCAGGGCAAGATCTTCAACCAGACCGAAGAGCAACTCGGTCCCGACAAGACCAGCCGCGGCCTGCGCTTTTCCTCGACGCGCAACATCGTCTGCCCGTGGCATGGCTACGAATTCAACATCGAGACCGGCCGTCATCCGGGCGATCCCAGCGTGCGGCTGGAGCCGATCGACATCGCGGTGCGCGACAGCCGTATCTATCTGCAGGTGCCGGACGCAGCAGAATGAAGGCAGCGGAATTCGACTATGCGCGTCCCGCGACAGTCGAAGAAGCTTGTCGCTTGCTCGACGGTGCCGCCGGTGACGGCAAGATCCTCGCCGGCGGCCAGACCTTGGTGCCGCTGCTGGTGATGCGGCTCGCGCGGCCGACGCTCGTCATCGACATCAACCGCATCGCTACGCTTCAGGGCATCGCCGCCAATGACGACGGTGTCACGATCAAAGCCGCGACGCGCCAGGCCGATGTGCTGGCCGATGCCACGATCTACGAACGCTTGCCGCTGCTGGCGAAAGGGCTGCGCCTCGTCGGTCATCCGCAAACGCGCAATCGCGGCACGATCGGCGGCAGCCTCGCCAATGCCGATCCCTCGGCCGAGATCTGCCTTGTCGCGCGCACGCTCGATGCCGAGCTCACGGCGCGCAGTAGCGGCGGCGAGCGCAAACTGATGATGAGCGAATTCTGTGCCGGCGCCATGACCACCAATCTGACGGCCGAGGAATGTCTTACCGCGATCCGCTTTCCGGTGTGGAAAGAAAAGCACGTCGGTACGGCCTTTACCGAGATGAGCATCCGGCAAAGCGATTTCGCGCTGGTCGCCGCGGCGTGCCAGCTCGTGCTCGATGATGGCGGCGTCTGTCGCAAGCTGGCGCTCGGCATCGGCGGCGCCGAAGCATCGCCGGTGCGCGCGACGGCGGCCGAGGCGCGGTTGACCGGCACCAAGCTCGAAGCCGACGATGTCGATGCCGCGATGAATGAATTGCAGCAGGCGTTGCAGCCGTTGGCCGATGTTCACGCCTCGGCGGATTATCGCCGCCGCGTGGCCGGTGCGCTGGCCGCGCGTGTGATCGCCGAAGCGCGTGACGACGCCATGCGGGGGCGTGCGTAATGTCGCAGCATTCGATCACCCTCACCGTCAACGGCCGCGTCTATAAC
This sequence comes from uncultured Alphaproteobacteria bacterium, assembly GCA_963740675.1. Classification (GTDB taxonomy): domain Bacteria; phylum Pseudomonadota; class Alphaproteobacteria; order ATCC43930; family CGMCC-115725; genus CAIKMD01. The sequence continues at coordinate 392,883 of CAVUFS010000007.1, read as the reverse complement.
GGCACCGTGCCGGCGCGGCTGACCCTGGTCGATTTCCTGCGCGAGCATCTGCGCCTGACCGGCACCCATACCGGCTGCGAGCACGGCGTGTGCGGCGCGTGCTCGATCCTCTTTGACGGGAAGCCGATGCGCTCGTGCCTGATCTTCGCGGTGCAGGCGGATGGCGCGACCATCACGACGGTCGAAGGTCTCGCCCCCGATCCTGCCGGCCTCAGCGTGCTGCAAGACAGCTTCTGGGAGACGCATGCGCTGCAATGCGGCTTCTGTACCCCCGGCATGCTGATCGCGGCGCATGCGCTGCTGATGCAGAATCGCGAGCCGACGGAAGAAGCGATCCGCGATGCTATCGGCGGCAATCTCTGCCGCTGCACCGGCTACAAGCAGATCGTCGATGCGATCAAGCTCGCCGCTTCGCGGCTGAAAGGGGCCAACGCGCCAGCCTCTGAATTGACGAGCGCGGATCATGGCTGACGGCAATTTCCGTTACATCGCCAAGAAGCGCCGGCCCAAAGAGGATCGCCGCTTCATCGCCGGCGCCGGCCGCTTCGTCGCCGATTTCAATTTCCCCGGCATGCTGCATGTCGGGCTGGTGGCAAGCCCCTATCCTTTCGCGCGCATCCGAAGCATCGATACCAAGGCGGCCCTGGCGCTGCCCGGCGTTCATGCCGTCGTCACCGGCGCCGAGATCGCGGCCGGCACGGACGCGACGATGCCCGGCGTCGATGCGCCCAAGGTGAAGCGCTGGCCGCTGGCGTATCAATATGCGCGCTACAGCGGCGAGTGGGTCGCGGCGGTGGTCGCCGATAGCCGCGCCTTGGCGGAAGACGCCGCCGAGCTGGTCGAGGTCGATTACGAGCCGCTGACACCGGTGACCGATCCGGAGCGGGCGCTCGATCCCGCATCGCCGCCGATCCACCAAGAGCACGGCTCCAACGTCCTCTTCCACAAGAAATGGGTCTGGGGCTCGGTCGAAGAGGATTTCGCCGCTGCCGATCAAACGCTTTCCTTCCGCGCGCGCTGGCATCGCAGCTCGACCGTACCGATCGAGACCTTTGGCGTGGTCGCGCAATGGGATCACGCGCAGCAATTGCTCGATGTCTGGGCCTCGATCCAGATGCCGAAATATTCCGATCAGCTTGCAAAGGCTCTGCGGATCCCAGGTAACGCCGTGCGCGTGCATCAGGATGTCGATGTCGGCGGCTCTTACGGCGTAAAGCGCGGGCTGAAGCATTCGATCCTGACCGGCTTTCTTGCGCGCCAGCTCGGCGTGCCGGTGCGGCTGATGGAAGACCGGCTGGAGAATATGCGCGGCGGTGACGCGCAGGGGCCCGATCGCATCTTCGACATGCAGGCCGCGTTTAACCGCGACGGCGTGATCAAGTCGCTCAAGATCCGCGCGCTCGACGATTGCGGCGCGCACGCCGGCCGTGCGCCGCTGCAATTGGGCAAGCCGGTCGGCGCGATCTGCGGGCCTTATCGCATCAAATCGGTCGAATACGAAGCGATCAGCGTCACCACCAACAAGACGCCGCAAGAGGCGGTGCGCGGCTTCGGCCAGTCGCCGACCAATTTCGCGATTGAGAATACAATCGATCGTGTCGCGGCGGCGCTCGGCATGGACCGCCTGGCGGTGCGCCGTCTCAACCTCATTCGTGCCGACGAGTTCCCCTATCTCATTCCGTCAGGCAGCACCTATGACAGCGGCGACTTCCACACCGTCCTCGACAAGGCGCTGACTGCCGCCGATTACCCTTCGCTGGTCGCGCGCCGCGACGAGGCGCGCCGCCAGGGCAAGCTCGCCGGCATCGGCATTTCCACGTGCCTCGAGCCGTCGGGCGGCAATTCGGCTTTCGAGCCGCTCTTCAATCCGAAGAACGAGACCACGACCTGGATGGAGGCATGCAGCGTCAAGGTCGACGGCGCCGGCGCTGTGGTGGTGTCGATGAACACGACCTCCTCGGGCCAGGGGCATGAGACCCTGGCCTCGACGGTGGTTGGTGAAGTGCTGGAGCGCGAACCTGAGACCATCCGTGTCGTACGCGCGGATTCGCTATCGGCGCTGCCGACGAACAGCCCGGTCGGCAGCCGCATGGCGATCATGCTCGGCGGCGCGGCGGCAGGTGCGGCCAAGAAGATCAAGGAAGCCGTCACGGCGATCGGCGCGCATAAGCTTGGCGTGCCGCTGGCCGAGGCGGAATATCGCGATGGCGCCGTGGTGCTGCGCGCCGATCCGTCGAAGCGCGTGTCGTGGGAGGCGATCGCCGAGATCGCGCATCGTAAGTTCCACGATCTGCCGCCGAATATGGAGCCGGGGCTGCAGGCGACGCACGTCCTCGAAGTGCCGACCGGCGGCATGCTGCCGACCGCCGATGGCCGGGTGCAGATGTATCCCTGCTACGCTTTTGAGGTGCATGTCATTTATGCCGAGATCGATCGCATCACTGGTCAGGTCACGCTCGGGCCGTACACGCTCGGCCATGATTGCGGCACCATGATCAATCCCGACATCGTCCACGGCATGACCTATGGCGGTGTCGCGCATGGCATCGGTGCCGCGCTCTACGAGCGCTTCCGCTACGACGAGAGTGGCCAGTTCATCAGCGGCACCTTCATGGATTACCTGATCCCTTCGGCGCATGAAGTGCCGGATGTGAAGATCGTCGATCATTGCACGCCGTCGCCGCTGACCGCCTTCGGCCAAAAGGGCTCGGGCGAAGCGGGTTATCTCGGCGCGCCCGCCGGGATATCATGCGCCGTCAACGACGCGCTGGCGCCGCTGGGTCTCAACATCACCGAATTGCCGATGACGCCGGGCGTGCTCGGCGATCTGATCGCGACGGGGAAGAAGAAGTGAGTTTCTTGGTCGTCACCCCCGCGCCCTTCGTCAGGCTCAGGAGCGGGGGTCCAGGGAAACATCACCGTGGTTGCTCTGGATTCCCGCTTGCGCGGGAATGACGACGGTAAAGCATCGAGCTAAGGAGGCATCGTTGAATATCGATACGCATGGTCATTTTGTTCCCAGCTCTTTCCTCGAAGGGCTCGCCAGCCAGCGGCGGATGTTCCCGTCGGTCAAAGTCCATAACGAGAAGCCGGGCATGCGCTTCAGCTTTGGCGCGGCGGCGCCGTCGCGGCCGGTCGGCGCGCTGCTGCACGATCTCGATAAGCGCAAGGAATGGCTGCAGAAGGCGCGCGTCGATTATCAGCTCGTCGGCTCCTGGCTCGACATTTTCGGCTACGAACTGCCGCCGGAAGAGGGCGCCGATTGGTGCCGCTTCATGAACGAGACGATGCTGAAAGACATCAAGCCGCTGCCGGCTCTGAAGCCGCTGGCCTGCGTGCCGCTGCAAAGCGGCAAGCTTGCCGCCCAGGTGCTGGAAGAAGCGCTGGGTCAGGGCTTCCATGGCGCGATGATCGGCACGCAGCCGAAGGGAGAACTCGGCAAGCTCGACGATCCCGATCTCAATCCGTTCTGGGAAGCCTGCAACGCGCATAAGGCGACGTTGATGGTCCATCCGATGTTTATCTGCGGTGATGATCGGGTGAAGGACTACGATCTGATGAACGCGGTCGGCCGCGTGTCGGATACGTCGATCGCGCTGGCCCGGCTGATGTTCGCCGGCCATCTGACGCGCTATCCCAACATGACGTTGCTGATCTCGCATGGCGGCGCCGCGCTACCCTTCGCGCTCGGCCGCTTCAAGCGCAACAACACGATCCACAAGGGCGAATACGCCGATGTCGAAGCCGAGTTCAAGAAACTCTATTTCGACAGCGTGTTGTTCGAGCCGCGGGCGCTCCGTTACCTCTGCGATGTTGCCGGCACCGACAAGGTCTGCCTCGGCTCCGACTTCCCGTTCCCGATCGGCGATCCCGATCCCGTGAAGGTCGTCGAGGACACGCCGCTCACCGTCGCCGAACGCCGCGCCATCCTCGGCGAGACCGCGGCACGCATCTTCAACATCGATTGCAGCTGCGGAGCGACGCTGTGAGTGCGCCGACGCGCAATTATCCCGATCTCCACGATCATCTCGATACGCTCCGGGCGAAGGACCTCCTCATTACCGTCGACGAGAAGATCGACAAGGATGCGGAACTTCACCCGCTGGTGCGCTGGGCCTTCGTCGGCGGTATGAAGGAAGAGGAGCGCAAAGCGTTCCTCTTTACCAATATCGTCGATGGCAAGGGCCGGAAATACGATATGCCGGTCGTGGTCGGTGCGATCGCCGCCAATCGCGCGATCTATTCGATCGGCATGGGTGCGCCGGTCGAAGAGATCGATCGCAAATGGGACCGCGCCATCGCCAGCCCGGTCGAGCCGCGCATCGTCAACGACGCGCCGTGTCATGAGGTGGTGATCGAGGGTAAGGACCTCGAAGGCGAGGGACACGGTCTCGACGCGCTGCCGATCCCGGTGTCGACGCCGGGCTTCGATGCCGCGCCGACGCTCACCGCGACCAACGTCATCACGCGCGATCCCGATACGCTGGTGCAGAATATGGGCACCTACCGCGCGGCGCTGAAGGCGCCGGACCGGCTCGTCGTGCGTATGGCGACGCGCGTCGGCGGTGCTGGCGGCTATCAGCATTACCTGAAGCACCAGAAGCGCGGCGACAAGACGATGCCCTGCGCCATCGTGCTCGGTTGTCCACCCTATGTCGCGTTCATGGGGCCACAGAAGCTGCCGCTCGATGTTGATGAATTCAAGGTCGCGGGCGGGCTTGCCGGCGGGCCGATCAATGTCGTGCGTGCGCGCACCGTCGATCTGATGGTGCCGGCCGAAGCCGAAGTCGTGATCGAAGGCTTGATCGACACCGAATATCTCGAGCCGGAAGCGCCGTTCGGCGAAAGCCACGGCCATCTCGCGCTCGAGGAATTCAACATGCCGATGAAGGTGACAGCGATCACTCATCGCCGCGACGCGGTCATCCCGTCCTATATCAGCCAGGTCGCGCCGTCGGAATCGAGCGTCATCAAGCGCGTCTCGTACGAGCCGCTGTTCCTGACGCATCTGCGCGACACGCTCGGCATCAAGGGCGTGAAGCGCGTCTCGCTGCATGAGAAGCTGACCGGCTTGCTGCGCGTCACCGTGATCTCCTTCGCCAAAGGAACGTCGCGCACGGAGATCTGGCGCGCGCTGCAAGGCGCCGCCTTCTTCAAAGGCGATATGGGCAAGATCACGATCGGCGTGTCGGAGGATATCGATCCCGACAATGCCGATGCGATCCTCTGGGCCATGGCCTATCGCATGAACCCGGTCGAGGATGTGCAGACGGTCGCGCATCGCGGCATGGGCCACGGCCCGCAGCGCGAATCCGACACGGCCGAGGATTCGACCTTGCTGATGGATGCGACGGCGAAAGGCGATATGCCGCCGCTGGCGCTGCCGACGCGCGAATATATGGAGCGGGCGAAGAAGATCTGGGAGAAGCTTGGCCTGCCGTCGCTGCGCCCCGAAGCGCCGTGGTTCGGCTATTCGCTTGGCGATTGGCTGCCGGAATGGGACCAGGCGGCACAGCGTGCCGCCACCGGCCGCTATCTCGAGAACGGCCGCATCAGCGCGCAGCAGCGCCGCAAAGGTCTGAAGCCCGAGACGAAGTTCCGGCCGGACAAGCCTCAAGAATAATTTCCCTCTCCGCGCTTGCGGGAAGGGGAGGGGCCCGTCGCATTAGCGATGGGAGGGTGAGGTGTGCCTCACTGAGATACGATGGCGACTGCCGGCGCCGTCACCCACCTCACCCTACCCTCTCCGCCCTCAAGGGCGGAGAGGGAAAAGAGGAGGAGGAGGTGGAGAACTACTCCGCCGCCTGCTTCTTGCCGTTCTTGGCCATGAGCCCGATCAGTGTGTCGGTCGACATCACGTCGCCGAAGGTTCCGTAGAACGCGGTCAGCGCGCGGTTGTGCTCTTCGTCGCTGTAGGATGCGTTGCCGTCGCTGACCATCGTCACGGCGTAGTTCAGCATCATGGCGTCGCGCGCCGTGGATTCGCAGCACACGCCCGTCACCGTGCCGGTGATGAGCAGATTGTCGATGCCGCGTTCCTTCAGCACTTTATCGAGCTCGCCCGAGCCTTGGATAAAGGCGGAGAAGCGGCGCTTCTCGACGATCTTGTCCTCGGGCTTCACCTCGAGATCGGCGTAGATCTCGTGGCCCTTGGCACCCTTGGTGAGGGCCGCGCTGCGCTTGGCGCCGTTGGCCGGGGTCGAGAGGCGATAATAGATCGACCATTCGTGATCGATCGCCTTGTCGTAGGTGGTCACGATCCATACGACGAGGCCACCAGCGGCACGGACCGACGCAGCGAGGCGATTGACGTTCGGCACGATCTCGCGCGCTTCGGGAATTTCGGCGAAGGCGACGCCCGGCAGCATGAAGCCGTTCTGTAGATCGACGACGATCAGCGCGGTGCGCGCTGGATCGAAATCCTCGAACACATGCTCTTTGCCGCGACGTGCGATGACGCGGTCGACAATGGTCTGCGGAATGGCAACTTTGTGCATGGGACACCTCCGTTCACGGCTACGATAAGCCCGTCCCGTGCTTGCGCGCAACGATATCGCTTTCTATCGTCGCAAACCGGCGGAGGACGCGTATGGAACAGGCAAAGCGCGAAATAAACGGCACCGAATTGAACGTTTATGAGGCAGGCCCTTCTAACTCAGAGGGGGGCGAAACCCTCCTGTTCCTCCACGGTGCCGGCGGCTCGAATTGGAGCCCGTTGCTGCAGCTCCTCGCCGAAAAGCATCGCGTCCTGGCCCCCGAGCATCCGGGCTTCGGCCGCTCGCAGATCCCCGACTGGATGATGGGCGTCGGCGATCTCGCCTATTTCTATCTCGATTTCATCGAGAAGCTCAATCTCAAGAACGTCCATCTCGTCGGCCATTCGCTCGGCGGTTGGACCGCGGCCGAGATCGCCGTGCGCAACACGTCGCGGCTCAAAAGCCTGACGCTGTTGGCGCCGGCGGGCGTGCGCTCGCCCAACGTACCGTTCGGCGACATCTTCCTCTGGTCGCCGCAAGAGCATGCGCGGCACATGTTCTACGATAAGAAATTCGTCGATGAGCGGCTGACGCAGCTTGCGACGATGGATCAGGATATCTGGCTGCAGAACCGCGCGGCGGGCGCGCGCCTCGCCTGGAATCCGCGGCTCAACAATCCGCAGCTACCCTATTGGCTGCACCGCATCGACGTGCCGACATATTTCATCTGGGGCAAGAACGACGAGATCTGCCCCTTCGATTGCGCGCAGTATTTCGTGAAGCCAATCAAAAACGCGACGCTCGACGCGATGGACCAGACGGGTCACGCGTTGCATACCGAGAAGCCGAAAGAGGTCGCGGAGAGAATCGCGGCTTTTATCGCGAAGAATCGCTAGGTCGTCATTGCGAGGAGCGCCTCAGCGACGAAGCAATCCAGGGTTTCGCGTGATGCCCTGGATTGCCGCGTCGTGCTGCGCACTCCTCGCAATGACGAATGGCGATCTATTTGCGCTCGCGCTCTTCGCCGCGTCCGCGGCGATCTTCACGACTTCGGGCGAGGATTTGTAGATCTCGGTCGACCAGCGCCTGGACATCGGCGCCAGAGACGGGTTGGACTTCGAGATCGGTCTTCTGTGCCTCGTCGAGGAAGGCTTTGTCCTTCATCGTATCGTCGAAAGCCTTGCGCAGCGCGGCGACGCGCTCCGCCGGCACGCCCGGCGCCGTCGCATAGGGGCGGGCGACGCTCTGGCGGCCGAAGATCAGCTTCAGTGCGGCGGCTTGTTGCGGATCTTTCGTCTCGTCCATGATCAGCGGAACATCCGGCAGGTCGGGATGTTTCTGCAGCGAGAGCTGCACCGGGACTAGAATGTCCTTCTTCTGATAGAGCGCATAGCTCGTGCTCTTGACGCTCGACCACGACCAGCCACAGCGACCGCTCACTTCGCCGCGCTGCATCGCGAGTAGAACATCGCTGCCGCCGGGATAGCCGGTGACGAGCTTCATGTTCATGTGGAACATGTTGCGCAGCACGTCCGGGAAGACGTCCGTGTCGGAGCCCGAGCCCGTGCCGCCGACTGTATAAGATTTCGACATCATATCCTGCCAGGTCGCGACACCCGAATCGCTGCGAAAGGCGCAGACGCTGACCTCGTTGGTGATACTGCCGATCCAGTTGAGCTTCTGCGCATCGAATTCGACGCCGGTTTTGTCGAAGAGCGGCTGCATCGCCATGCCGCGGGCGAAAGTGGCAATCACCGTACCGTCCTTCGGTGCGATGTTCGCGAGATAATTCACGGCCTTAAGGCTGCCGGCGCCCGGCATGTTCTGGGGCACGACGTTGGGGTTGCCGGGAATGTGATCGCCCAAATGCCGCGCCAAGGTGCGGGCATAAAGGTCATAGCCGCCGCCGGCACTATAGCCGATATCGATGGTGACGGTGCGGCCTTTGTAGTAATCGGCGACACTGTCGGCGTGGGCTTGCTCGGCCGCGAAGGCGACCGCGAAAGCGGCAATGGCAATTGTCAAAATGCGCATGGTTCAGAACCCCGGTGCATGCTCGACCTGGTCGAGCCAATCGAAACCCATTTCCCGCACGATGCGATTGCTGATGACGATCAGCCGCGCCTCGCTTTTCGCATCGGCATTGAAATGCTGATGCATGGTGAAAGGTGGCACGTAGAGGAAATCGCCGCGCGACCATTCGATTTTCTTGGGTTCCTCTTCCCAGGACCATTCGAACTTGTCGAGGCAGTCGAACTTCAAATCCCAGTGAAGATCGTAGCCCGAGCCCTCGGTGACGAAGGCGACCTCTTCCCACATATGGCGGTGCTTGCCGGAGTGGCCCGCGCCGGGAAGGAATTGCATATAGGCTTCGATGCAGCATTCGCGCGTGTTGAGCTTCTCATGCACGAGATGCTTCAAGAGCCCGTCCGGCGAATTCTCGAACGGCATCTCTTCGGCGTGAACGACGTTGCGCAGGCTCTCATAGAACGTGCGGAACTGGGCGGATTGCGCGATCGCGTCGGTGCGGAAGCTGCAGCTTTCGCTACCGGCATGGGCGACATCGCGCTCGTCGTGTGATTTTTCCATGGTGCTTGTCCTCAGAGATCGGTGGGCGGCTGCCAGTCCTCGTGTCCTTTAATCGGCTCGTTCGGCGGATAGGACACGATTTTCTGGAACAGCAGATGCATGAAGAGGAAGAGCGGCTTCGCCTTCATTACGAGAAGGATCGCCTCGTTCTCCGGGTCGTCGTTGAAATGCTGATGAACGCAGCCATTCTCGACGATCATCACATCGCCCGCTTTCCACGGGATGTGGCGGCCGTCATGGATGTCGTGGCCGTAGCCTTTCAGCACATAGAACACGGCGCTGTTCATGTGACCGTGCTTCTGGCCGAACGCGCCCGGGCCATAAGCCTCGATATGCGTCTCGATCGATTGCGCGACCATTGCCGCTTGCGGGTTGATGATCTGCTTGCCGTATTGCTGCGGCCCACCTTTCCAGGGCAGGTTCTTCGACGAATAGACCCGCGGCTGGTCGAGCAGTTGCTTGTAGAGATGCGAATAGGTTCCGGCGAGTTCGCGAACGAAGACGCGCCGCTTTGTCCAGCGCTCCCACTTCACCTCGTTCTCGTCTTCCGGCTGATTATGGCCCAGCCCCGGCGGCTGGCGCTCGTAGAGATCGGTCATCGGTTCCTCGCAGACCTTTTGTTTCCTGCGGACAGTCTATGGTCGCGCTTGCCGAGCGCAACCCAGCACTGCGATCAATGGGGCGTGAGCGGCACGGGTTTTGCTGCTCTTGCGAGGCTACGCGAAAATCATGCTATCGTCTTAACGGAGGTACCCCATGCCAAAACCAGCGATGCGTTCTTCATTGCCGCGCACGATGATTTCCGCGCCGGCAAGGACAGTCCGAGCGCGTTTCTCGAGCGCTGCCTTGCGACCTTACGGAGGTCGAGCCGCAGGTCCTGGCTTTCGTCCATCACGATGCTCGCGGCGGCACGGCAAGCGGCGGCGCCTCGACCACGCGCTGGAAGGAGGGCAAGCCGCTGTCGCCGATCGACGGCATGCCGGTCGGCGTCAAAGATATCATCGAGACGCGCGATTTCCCGACCGAGAATGGCACGGCCTTCTTCAAGGGCTGGTGTACCAATCGCGATGCCGCTTCGGTGACGGCGCTGCGCGAGGCCGGAGCGGTGATCCTCGGCAAGACCGTCACCACCGAATTCGCCACCGCGCCGCCAGGACCGACGCATAATCCTTGGGACACTGCGACGCACGCCCGGTGGCTCGTCTTCGGGATCGGCCGCGGCGACGGGCAGCGGCATGATCTCGGCGGGCCTCGGCACGCAAGTGCTCGGCTCGATCCTGCGCCCGGCCAGTTTCTGCGGCTGTGTCGGCTTCAAGCCGAGCCTTGGCGCGATCAATCGTAGCGGCAGCCATGATGGGCTCTCGCAAAGCGTTCATGGCGCGTTCGCCGCCAGCATCGAGGACGCCTGGGTGATGCTGCGCGAAATCGCCGACCGCGCGGGCGGCGATCCCGATTATCCCGGTCTCTTTGGGCCGGCTGCGCCGCCGATGGCGCAAAAGCCTTATCGCCTCGCCGTGCTCGAAACGCCGGGCTGGAGCCAAGCCGGCATCGGCGGCGCTTGCGGCGTTCGAGGCGGCACTGTCGAAGCTCAGCACGGCCGGCGTGCAGATCATCCGCCGCAAGGACAGCGCCGCGCTCGAAGCAGCCGAAGTCGCGCTTAATCGCGCGATCTTGTATCGCAAACTCTCAACGCGTTCGAATCGCGTTGGGCGATCAAATCCTATCGCACACCGACCCGAGCAAACTCACGCATGGGCAGTGGAGCGACTTGTCGAATCGGAAAGATCACGCTCGATCAATATCGCGCCCGCCGGGCCGAGCGTACCGCGATCCGCGCGATCTATGCGGCGCTGGCCGGCGAGTGTCGATGGCGTGATCACGCTCTCGGCCACGGGCCCGGCGCCGATCGGTCTCGAGAACACCGGCGATGCGGTCTTCGTCGTCGCGGGCTCGCTGCTCGGCGTGCCGGCGATTTCGTTGCCGCTGCTCTGGGTCGAGGATCTGCCGGTAGGGCTTCAATTGCTCGGCTTCCTCGATCGCGATGCCGAGATGATCGGGACAGCGCGTTGGGTGCGCGACACGCTCACCGGCAACGGGTGAGCGCGGTAAAGGGGGGAGAGAAGGGTATGCACTTTCGGCTGTCGAACGGTCTCATACTCGCTTATCAGATTTCCGGCGCTGGCCGGCCGGTCATGTTCCTCCATACCATCGGCACGCGCGGTGCGTTCTGGGATCCGGTTGTCGCGTTGATCAAAGATCGCTGTCGCTGCACCACCGTTGATCTGCGCGGTCATGGCGATAGCGACGTGCCGAACGAACGCTTCACGCTGAACGATCTCGCTGACGATGTGATCGAGCTGCTGCGCGTCGAGAGCAAGCACAATGTGGTGCTGGTCGGCTGTTCACTCGGCGGGATGGTGGCGCAAATTGTGGCGCTGAAAGCGCCGGAGCTGCTATCGGGCCTGGTGCTCGCGGATACCGGCCATCGCCAGACCGAGGAATCGCGCAAAGCCGTGTTGCAGCGCGCCGAGGATTCGCTGCAAGGCATGCCGGCGATGGTGCATTCGACCTTGGCACGCTGGTTCCCGGCGCCCTTTCTGTCCCTCAACGGCGATGAGGTCGAAGCCTGCCGCAAATGGCTGCTCGCGGACGATCCGGTCGTGTTCTCCTGGGGTTGGCGGGCGATTAGCGAGCTCGATATCGGCGATCGCCTCGCCCAGATTCAGCTTCCGACGCTCGTGGTACGCGGCGAGCTGGATGCGTCGAGCTCGCGCGAAACAATGCAGGCGATGGCAAAGCTGCTGCCGCATTCGCGCTATGCCGAGCTCGAAGGCGCCGGCCATGTCGCGCCGCTGCAGCACGCCCATGACTTCGCCGAGCTCTTGCTCGATTTCATCGCGAAAGACCTGCCTGCTTAAATACGTAGGGGCGGCCGCAGCTCGCGCCGGATAGCCGCCCCTACCCCCTCAATCTCAGCCCGGCCCCTCGCCGGGCTCCCTTAGACGACCAGCTCGCTCTCGTTGACGCGGAGCGACTGCGAGCGCGGGTAGAACACCGTGATGCCGCCGGCAAAGCGGCAATAGGCGAAGCCCGAGACGTCGTGGCCTGCGCGGGTGACGTGATCCTGCTCGATACCGCGATCGGTAACCGGGTCGTCGGTCAGGACCGTGACGTCGGTGCCGGTCTGGTTCTCGATCACGACCTCGCCGCCTTCATCCGGCAGCAGCTCTTTTAGCGAGAAGGTCAGACCGTGGTTCTCCCGCGTGGCGCGGCAGCCGGTGATGAGTGTGAAGATTCGCGTCATGTGCTGTCCCCTGTCTTTGCGCTCAGCTGACATGCACATGGCCGGCTTGGGCGATGGCGTTCTCGACATAGACGTGAACGGTATTGCCGTTCGCGGCCGTGCCAGTGAACTCCGTGAAGCCAACCATCTGCGTCGGGCTGGTTGGTGCGGTCGTCACGGTTGCGCCGTTTACATCGACACCACCCGGCACCGCCGGCGAGGATCCCGGCAGGACATTCGGGATCGGGTCTTGCATGCCGCTGGTGACAGCGCCGCTGATCATCGGGTTGGGATTGCTGCCCGAGACGAAGCCGGTGAGATTCACCGTGTCGCTGGCATCGCCCAGCACCCAGATCGCCTGGATCGGCTGGCCGTTGGCGCCCGCGCCGCTGAAGCTCGTGATCGTGCTGCTCTCGTTCTGGGTCAGATGCAGTACACTGTCCGGATTGAGCGTGAGCGAGCTGTTGCCGCTGCCCGCATTCGCATTCCCGAGATCAATGGCCTCTATATTCGCGGCGTTGATTGAGCTGTTGGTGAAATTGAGGTCTTGGTGTGCAGTCTGCACGGACAACGTGTCGAGTCCGACGTTGCCCTGGATGCTTTCCGAAGCCGAGGTGCCGAAGACAGCCGGCGTCGTGAACTCGGTATATTGTGTCTGACCGAAAGCATCCGAGCCGGGCGCCTCGTTCATCTGAAAGCTTGAGCCGCCACCGTACACTGCCGATAAGCCGATACCGGCGAGATTGCCATCCGCATTGATCGCGTTCACGAAGTCTTGCGTCATCTGCGCCGTTGTCTCGCCCGCGCCCACCGTAATGGTGATGGTCTCGACATGGCCAGGTGTCGTGAGATGCTCGTTGCTAAAATTCATGTGCAGTTGGTCGCCCGCGGTCGCAGTGCCTTGCACAACCGCACCGGCGGTGCCGTTGTAGTAGGTGGTCGTCGTGCCGGGATTCCAGACAAGCGTGTCGGAGCCGAGGCCACCTCGTTCGATCGCCGTGCCTCCGCCGTCCACCGTGCCGAGATTGAGCACGGTGCCGGTGGTATCCGCTTGCGTGTCGGCAGCGACGCTCAGCGTGACGGCATGGCCTTCGCCATAGAGATATTGGCCGGCCTGCGTGGCTGCGCCGCCGCCGGGGACATCAGTCCATGCGGTCGGGCCATCGAGCACGCTATAGGTCGTGCCCGCCGTTATCTGCGGATCGATGATCGCCGTGATCGCGTGATGCGTTCCGTCGAGCGTCTCGTTCGGCACGGTGATGGTGCCGCCGCCGACTTCGATGCTGGTGATGGTGGTCGGGCCGCCGCTCACCAAAGAGATGCTGACCAGCGCCGGATCGCCGGGCTGAATCGGAATATCGGTGTTGAGCGTGTTGGCACCGCCATTGACGGTGATCAGCTCCGAGAAGGAATGCGCCGGATCGTAAAGATCGGTGTAGGTGAGCAGCAGCGTCGAGGGTGCGGTGCCGGTCACCGCGGTCGTCGTCGAGGTCACGTTGGCGCCCTCGACGTAGAGCGCAATGAGCTCCTGCGTCGTCTGCGTGCCGTTGGTCACGGTGACGACGAACTCATCCTCCAGCGGCGCGAGGTAGGGCGCGGCACCGGAGTATTGCTGGTTGAGCGCCTCGGAAATGCGGTCGGAGCCGAGCTGGTTCACCGCCGTCTGGCCAGCGACATCGACCGTATAGGTGTAATTGCCGCTCGTATCGACGGACAGCGTGCCGAACATACCGGTCGACGTGCCGGTGTTGACCGAGACCGGGTTCGAGAAGGTGAGGGTCGGGCTGCCATTGACGCCATGGACGCCGCCGCTGTTGGCGAAATCGGTGACGAAATTGCCGCTGATCGTCATCGTCGTCGGGTTGGGATCGCCCAGATGGGGCACCACGCCGAGATTCGAAGTCTTCGATCGCGACCAGGAACGGCGTGTTGTTGTTCGGCGGCGTGTTGGGCGGGGTATTGGGCGGCGTGTTGGGAGGTCCCGGCGGGAAACCGCCCGAGCCCGGCGGTGGGAAGCTGGTCGTGGTGGTGAAGCCTTCCGCGCCCAGCGGGCCGAGCGGCGTCAGACCTTCGCCAAGGCCGGGCACATCGAAGGGCGTCGTGACCGGCGGCGCGCCACCGGCTTCCGGATTTGGTTGCTCGGGGCCGGCTTCCGGATTGGGTTGCGGGATTTTCTCTTCCGGAATCTTGCCCGCGGCCGGGTTGGGCTGCTCTTCCGGCAGAGCCTGCAAGAGCTCGCAGGGATTGATGATCGTGCCATCCGGCAGTTGCAGCGCGGTCGGCAGCGGATTGCCGGCCTGCGCGATGTGATGGAGGACGATGACGCCGCCATCGGCGAAGGTCAGCGTCAGATCGTCGCCATGCCGCACCGCCTGCGCATCGAGCGGATTGAAGTCGAGGATCAGCGCCTGGTTCGGCGTGACCGTGACGTCGATATGCTGGCCGGGCTTCGGCTCGTGTATCTCCATCGCAGCGTTGCCGACGCTGGCCGGGGCCGGAGCGCAGACAGCCGCGGGAGCGTGTTGGGGCGGGTGCGGCGGCACATGCAGATTGCGCGGCGCGTTCGCAGCCGTGTGGTGTTGCGGTGTCGGGCCGGCGGTCGGGTTGATCTCGAAGATCGGGCCGCGGAAATCGGTGTCCGGCGCGTCAGCGATCTGCGTGGGGGTCGGATTTGCGTTTGCCATGATGGCTACCTTGATGAAATCGGTTGCGATGAAGCGACGATCAGGCTTGCTGCGGCTTTATCCGCACGGCGACGCGACGGCGTCGCCGCAGGCGGAAGCGATAGAGGGCGAGGCCGAGGAGACCCGTGCCAAGCACCGCGAAAGAGCCGGGCTCCGGCACCGGGACCGGGCTGACCTGTGCATTGAGGATGTCCTGCAGCGTGCCGAAGATCGCGCTCTGGCCGGGCAGCAGATTGCCGGTGAAGATCACGTCGCCGGTATTGCCGGGCGAGCCGTTTGCCGTACCGATGCCGGTGAAGAAGACAAGCTGGCCGGCACTGGTGATGCCTTCGTCGCCGGTCCCGCCTGGGCTGCAAGCAAGCCGCGGCGCGAGACTTGTCGCGCAGAGGAGTTCGGCGGCGTTCGCGGCTTGGGCCGGCGAGCTGAAATTCAGGATACCGGGGCTGCTGCTGTTGAAGCCAGTGATGAAGAGATCGAAGACCGCGCTGCCGCTGTTGTTGATGACGCCGATCAGCGCGTTGCCGCTATTCGTGTAGGGCGTGCTGTTGTGTGTGATCGTGATGCTGCCGCCGGGACCGATGACAATGTCGGTCGTGCATTGATTGATCGTCGTGCCGTTGACGATGCCGGGGAAGGTGATGCCGCTGAGGAAGGGCGTGCAGACATCGGCCTTCGCCGGGGTCGGCGAGCTGGCGACAAACGCCAGGGCGACAAGCGGGATTGCGATACTCGATAAGCGCAGCGCGCAACGAGCAAGGAACGTGAGCATATAATGCCTCCTTCGGGCCACCGAGGAGCATTCTGCTCATTAACCATAACTGGAATTCTAGATTAACCATATACGCGCGGTGTTGCACGAAGTAAAGGACAAATTAACCATAAAAATCAGAATTATAAAATTAATCTCTATTAATAAATGTCACTTGTTTTGACGAATAATTTTCAAATGTAAAGTGCGTTTGACGCCTATCTGTATTTGGAAATACTTAGAATTACGGTGCAGGGATGCCTATTAACCACGCGGGATAATTAGCGCTTAGCGTTGTGGATGAGGTAGGAAGCGAAATCCGCCGGTTTCAGCTTCAAGGCGATCTGCTCGCCGCCGCCTTCGAGGGCGCGGCCGACGATGATATGGCTCTCGACGTGGACCGGATTGATCTTGAAGATCCCGCGCGCGTCGCGGATGCGCGGATAGTATTTTGGATCGACAGCGATCTCGCGCTTGCCGAGCCGCTCGAGCACCGCTTCTTCGGTGAGATCGCCGGCATCCTCTTTCTTGACGAGCGTCCAATCTGTCGCGCCTGCCCAGCCCTCGGCGGTGATCAGATCTTTGATCGGCTCTTCGGCGACGCCGACCTTGAAGACGTTCTTCGACAGGCCGACATCCGACGCCCATTTGCTGAGCGACGCGCTACGCGCGACATAGATCATCGCCATCTGGCTTCCCCTCCGTGTTTGTCGCAGTCTTTGCCAAAATGGTTGACACCGCAAGCCGTGCACCAAACTCTCAGCCGGTGCGAATGAGATCGGGAAGAAGAATGATCGCGACACGTCTTGTCGCAGCGGGCGTGGCGCTGCTGCTCTGCATGGTTGCCGCTTCGGCGAAGACGCTGCGCTGGTCGAACGACCAGGACGTGTTCTCGCTCGATCCCTACGCGCGGCAGGAGACTTTCCTGCTGTCCTTCGATTCGAATATCTATGAGCCGCTGGTGCGGCGCGGCCGCGATCTGCGCATCGAGCCGGCGCTCGCCGTCAGCTGGCATCAAGAGGCGCCTGATCGCTGGCGCTTCGATTTGCGGCATGGCGTGCAATTCCAGGACGGTACGCCCTTCACCGCCGCCGATGTCGTGTTCTCATTCACTCGCGCCCGCTCGCCGACGTCGCAGATCGCCAATGCCTTGGCGGCGCTCCTCAGCGTCGACCGTATCGACGATTACACGATCGACATCACCACCAACGTGCCCGATCCGATCCTGCCGGAAGAGCTGCCGCTCTGGGACATCATGAGCGCGAAATGGTGCGCCGAGCATGACACAAGCGAGCCGGCGCGGGCGGAGGCGAGCCAGGGAAGCTATGCGAGCGAGCACGCTAATGGCACCGGCCCGTTCATGATCCAGTCGCGCGACCCCGATAAGCTGACGGTGTTGGTGCCGAATCCGCATTGGTGGGATCAGCCGCAGCATAATCTCGACCGCGTCGAATTCCGGCCGATGAGCGGCACGGCTGGTGTGACAGCGCTGCTCGGCAACAAGCTCGACATGCTCTATTTCGTCCCGCCGCAATCGACCGATCGCATCGGCCGCACCAGCGGCGTACGTCTGGTACAGGGGCCCGAGCTGCGCACGATCATGCTGGGTTTCGATTACCGCCACGATCAGCTCGCCGACAGTGATGTGAAAGGCGCCAATCCTTTCCGCGATCACCGCGTACGGCAGGCCTTTTATCAGGCGATCGACGAGGCGACGATCAAGACGAAGGTGATGCGCGGCTTTGCGACACCGACCGGACTGCTGGTCGGGCCGGGCATCAACGGTTTCGATCCGACGCTCAATCAGCGTCTGTCTTACGATCCCGCGGAGGCGAAGACGTTGCTGGCGCAGGCGGGCTATCCGCGCGGTTTCTCAGTTGGGATGGATTGTCCTAGCGACCGATATCTCAACGACGAGGCGATCTGCGATTTGATCGTCGCCATGCTGGCGAAGGTCGGCGTGAAGATTCATCTCACCGCGCAGACCCGCGGCAAGTTCTTTGCCAAGCTGATGGCCGCATCGCAGGGATCGAGTTTCTATCTGCTTGGCTGGCGGCCGGATACCTATGACGCGCTCGATGCGCTGGTGAATCTCGTCGCGACACGCGACAAGGAAGCGCATCGGGGCGATGCGAATTTTGGCGGCTTCTCCGATCCCGCGCTCGACCGCCAGATCGCGGAGATCTCAAGCGAGACCGATAGCGCTAAGCGGCTCGCTCTGATGCACCGCGCGCTGGCGCAGGTGAAGCAGGACATCGCCTATATCCCGCTGCATCAGCAGGATCTGGTTTGGGCGGTGCGCGACAATATCGATCTGGTGCAGCAGGGGGATGGCATGTTCCCCCTGCGTTACGTCCAGATCAAATAGCGTGCTTCACGCGCCCTCGGCGATGATCTTCTCGTAAGCCGGGATCGTCAGCCATTCGGGGAAGCGCGGCGCGCCGATGAGATCGCGGAAGATCGCCGCGGCGTCGTCATAACGATTTCCATCGCTCGCCTTGTCTTTGAGCGTGCTCAGCTCCTCATCGAGCACGGCGTCGCACAGCGCGAGATCGATGGCGCGGCCGTCGGCCAGCTTCGCGCCATGGCGAATCCATTGCCAGATTTGTGCGCGGCTGATCTCCGCCGTCGCTGCATCTTCCATCAGATTGTAGAGCGGCACGCAGCCATTGCCCCTGAGCCAGGCCTCGAGATAGCCCAGGCCGACATTGAGATTTTGCCGCAGCCCGGCTTCGGTGATCGTGCCTTCGGGAAAGCGCAGCAGATCGTCGGCGGTAATGGCGACATCCTGGCGCTTGCGCGCAATCTGATTTGCTTCGGGCATCGCCTTGTCGAAAATCTCCTTGGCGATGGCAACAAGACCAGGATGCGCGACCCAGGTACCGTCATGGCCATCGCCGGCTTCGCGCTGCTTGTCGGCGCGGACTTTCTCCATCGCCGTTTCATTCGCCGCAGCGTCGTTGCGGATCGGAATCTGGGCCGCCATGCCGCCCATCGCATGTACCTCGCGGCGATGGCAGGTCTTGATCAGGTTCAGGCTGTAAGAGCGCAGGAAATGCGCGGTCATCGTCACCGCGCTGCGATCCGGCATCACCGCTTTCGGGTCCTCGGCGAATTTCTTGATCGTGCTGTAGATGTAATCCCAGCGGCCGCAATTGAGGCCGGCGGAATGCTCTTTCAGCGCGTGCAGAATCTCGTCCATCTCGAAAGCGGCGAGGATGGTCTCGATCAGCACGGTCGCTTTGATCGTGCCGGGTTTCAGCCCGAGTTGGCGCTGGGCCTCGAGGAAGACGTCGTTCCAGAGCTTCGCCTCGTGCCGGCTTTCCATCTTCGGCAGATAGAAATAAGGCCCGCTGCCGCGTGCCAGCAGCTCTTTCGCGTTGTGGAAGAAGTAGAGACCGAAATCGAAGATCGAGCCCGACATCGGGGCGCCATCGACCAGCAGATGCGCTTCCGGCAGATGCCAGCCGCGTGGCCGTACCAGCAGCACTGCGGTTTTCGGATTGAGCTGATAATGCTTGCCGTTCGTCGGATCGTCGAAGGTGATCGTGCGCTGCACGGCGTCGCGCAGATTGATTTGCCCTTCGATGAGATTGTCCCAACCCGGCGTGTTCGCATCCTCGAAATCGGCCATGAACACGTTGGCGCCGGAATTGAGCGCGTTGATCACCATCTTGCGGTCGGTCGGGCCGGTGATCTCGATGCGGCGGTCGAGCAGATCTTTGGGCAGCGGTGCCACGGTCCAATCGGCGTCGCGGATCGCACGGGTCTCGGCCGGGAAGTTGGGACGCCAACCGCTATCGAGCTTGGCCTGCACATTCGCGCGCTCGGCAAGGAGCCGCCGCCGCTCGGCGCCGAAACGCCGCTCCAGCCCGGCGACAAAGGCCAGCGCCGCTGGCGTCAGGATCGTCTCGTAGCCCGGCTTCATCTTGCCGCGCATTTCGATGCCCGGCGCGGCGGTCTGCCGCGTCGCTGTTTGGATAAGTGTTTCCTGGGCCATGTTGGTCTCCGGATAAAGCGCCATGCGAGGCCGCGAGTCGCGGCCGTGACGCCCCCTCTGTCCGAAGACCTGAAAGATTGACCGGTGCGACCCTGAATCTTGGAAGGGCGGCGGCCGGCTTACCTCGTCGGTGAGACAAGACGCTGACGCATCATGCCTGCTTTCCAGAGTGCCGATCCCTGACAGTCCTTTTGCCTGAGAGTTTCCGGGGCGGTTGCTCCTTCGGCGCCGGGCCTAAGCCCGGTCTCTCCTGGCAGGGTCGAGGCGAATCGTATCACGCACGCCGAGACAAGGCCAGAAAAGCCGCAGCTCAGCTTAGAACTCCCATTGCTCGATGATCATCGGCTCATTGCGCGCACCGGCGAGCCATTCCTGATAGGCTGGCCAGGCGGTTATCGCGCGCGCATAAGCCTCGACCTCACCGTCGAGCGGTATCTTGAAGGTGCGGAAGCGGCTGACCACCGGCGCGAACATCGCGTCGGCGATGCCGAAAGAGCCGAAGAGGAAATCTCCACCGGCCCCGAAACGCAGACGGCAATCGCGCCACAACGAGGTGATGCGATCGATATCGCCCTGCGCCTCCGGAATGATCTCACGGTCGAAGGTCGAGCGCATATTCATCGGGAAATGCCGGCGCAGCGGCAGGAAGCCGGCGTGCATCTCATTGCTGATCGCGCGGGCATGGGCGCGCGCCACCGGGTCTTTCGGCAAGAGACCGGCTTGCGGGAAGATTTCCGCCAGATATTCGCCGATCGCCAGCGATTCCCAGACCGTGATCGGGCCGCCGGATTTCCGGTCATGCACCAGGGTCGGCATTTTGCCGGATGGGGTATGGCGCAGGATCTCGGCGCGGCTTTGCGGCTCGTAGAGCGGGATCACGACCTCGTCGAAGGCGACGCCGGTCTGTTTCAACATCAGCCAGCCGCGCAGCGACCAGGATGAATAGTTCTTATTCCCAAGGTAGATGGTGAACTCTGCCATCGGCTATGCTCGGTAAGTTATTTGGTTTTCCGGCCGGTCACTCTGACGGCAGCGCGGCGGCGCTGCAACCCCGACCGGTGCCGCCCGACTGTGAGGATATAGTGCTCGATCATCTGATTGCCGACCGCGGCCTGCCATCGTCGTCTGGCGCGGTGCCCATCCTGCCTGTAACCGAGGAGGGGCTGGCGGCTGCGCTCGCCCGGCTCGACGAGACCGAGCGGCGCTGGGTCGAGGCGACACAATACCTCGGAGCGCCCGGCAAATTCGTTCTGTTGCCGGACGGATCCGGGCGGTTGAAGCGGGTGCTGATCGGCGTGCGCGCGGGCGAAGAGCTTTGGGGGCTGGCCGCGCTGCCTGACGCGCTGCCGCCCGGCGCCTATGCACTCGAGGGTGAGCATGGGGCCGAAGCGGCGACACGCTTCGCCCTCGGCTGGGCGCTCGGCTGCTATGCTTTCACCCGCTATCGCGCGCGCGATAAGGCCTGGGCCGATCTGGTGTGGCCGGCAAATGCCGATCGCGGCCGGGTCGAGCGCTTGGCGCGCGGCATGGGCTTGGCGCGCGATCTCATCAACACGCCTGCCGAGGATATGGGCCCGCCGGAGCTGGCCGAGGCGGCGCAGGCGCTCGCCACGCGGCACGGCGCGCGGTTTCGCGTCATCGTCGGCGACGAGCTGTTGACGCAGAACTATCCGGCGATCCACATGGTCGGCCGCGCCGCCGAGAAAGCGCCGCGGCTGATCGACTTCGTCTGGGGCAATGAAAACGCGCCGAAACTGACCCTCGTCGGCAAGGGCGTGTGCTTCGATACCGGCGGGCTCGATCTGAAGCCGTCGGGCGGCATGCGCATGATGAAAAAGGACATGGGCGGCGCCGCGTCGTTGCTCGGTCTCGCTTCGGCGATCATGGAGGCGAAGCTGCCGGTGCGGCTGCGCGTCATGGTGCCGGCGGTCGAGAACGCGGTCGCGGGCAATGCCTTCCGCCCGCTCGACATCATCAAAACGCGCAAGGGCATGACGGTCGAGGTCGGCAATACCGATGCCGAAGGCCGCCTCATCCTGTGCGATGCGCTTTACGAGGCGTGCGGCGAGAAGCCGGCGCTGCTGATCGATATGGCGACGCTGACCGGCGCGGCGCGCACCGCGCTTGGGCCGGAGCTGCCGGCGCTCTTCAGCAATGACGACACCGTCGCCGGCGAGCTGTTGCATTTCGGCTTGGTCGAAAGCGATCCGCTCTGGCGCCTGCCGCTGTGGAAGCCTTATCGCCAGATGATCGTGTCGCCGATTGCCGATCTCAACAACGTCTCGGAATTGGGCTTTGCTGGCGCGATCACTGCCGCGCTTTATCTCGACGCGTTCGTTACGCCCGGCACGCCGTGGATTCACATCGACACCTATGCCTGGAACCAGAAGAGCCGGCCGGGCCGGCCCGAAGGTGGCGAGGCATTGGCATTGCGCGCGCTTTATGCATTGATCGAGCATCGTTTCGGCCGTGGCACGAACTAGCTCGACCTCGCGGCGCAAGGGCGGCGGCCGCGGTGCCGCTGCCCCCGATGCTGCTGCCGCCAACGATCGGCTTCGTCCACAAGCCGAGCGGCAAAGAGCGGCGTGTCGCCACCGGTTTCGCCTGGGATTTGTTCCTCTTCGCCGGTGTGTTCGGCCTACCGCTCTTTTGGCGGCGCCTCTCGAGCTGGGGCGCCGGTGTGCTGGTGCTGTGGCTCTTCGTGCTGATCGTCAGCATCGTGCGCGTCGGAACGCAGGCGACGCAGATCGCGCAGCTTATTCTCTTCGCTGCGTTCCTCGTGTTGCAGGTCGGGCTTGGCTTCTACGGCAATCGCCTGACCGCGCGCACCTTGCTACATCACGGCTGGACGATCGATCGGCCAAACGATCGCGGCAACAAGCTCGTCATCGAGAAGTGGAAGCTCGCTTGAATCTGCGAGGGCGACGCAGGTTGGCTAGGCGGTCGTCACGCGAGCAGCATTAACGACTCGTGTCGCGACGGAGCTGCTTGATATAGCTGACGGCCTCTTCGAGCCGGCTCGCTTCTTCCTCGCGCGGCGGTGCGAGATATTTGGCGCCGGGAATGCGTGCCTCGTCCGGCGATGAGACGGGCGGAATGTCGTTGCGGCGGCTGTCCTCGTCCATCGCTTTCGCCAGCCGGGATTGCACGTCCTTTTGGAGGATCCAGTTGACGAAGACACGCGCCGCATTCGGATGCGGCCGCTTGTTCATGACCGAGATCGTGTTACCGCCATCGGTCACATGGCTTTCCTCGGGCTTGTTGCCGATCATGTGCAGATCGGTCTTCACGCCCGCGCCGGCTTTGACATAAGGCCCGATGAGCGAGCGCGTCGCCGGTCCGATGGTGAAATAGACCGTGCCGCGCGCCATATCCTCGACGACGGTCTGCATGTTGCGGTCGAAGAGGACGTGCTGGTCGAGAATAAGCTGCTTCAGCCCCTCATCGCCGAGATGCTCGCGCAGGTCGAGCGCGAAGGAATGGCCGCTGCCGGGAATCGTCGGCTCCTGCCACGCGATTTTGCCGTTGTAAGCCGGATCGAGCAGGATTTTGAGGCCGAGAAGCTGCACCTTCTCGGTCGGCACGAAAGCGGCGTTGTAGAACGGCGCGGAAATATAAGACGACATCGAGAAGACGTAGCGGTGCGGCGCGTCGATGAGCGCCTCGTCCCAGCCGCCCCAGGCCGTTTCGTCCTTCGCCTCGGGCAGGATGAGCTCGGGCAGGATGGGATCGACCGCGCCGTCCTTATAA
The DNA here is from genome assembly GCA_963740675.1 of uncultured Alphaproteobacteria bacterium. Classification (GTDB taxonomy): domain Bacteria; phylum Pseudomonadota; class Alphaproteobacteria; order ATCC43930; family CGMCC-115725; genus CAIKMD01. Next base: position 369,353 of record CAVUFS010000007.1, on the reverse strand, counting down.
AGCGCATACATCGGATTGGGGCCGGCAGCGGCGACGTCCCAAAGGAATTTGCCGGCCTCGCGTTCGACGCGCACGCGCGCGACGAAATCCGGCGGCGATAGCCGCGTCGCGTCGAGCCGGATCTTCGGGAAAGCGGCGGGGAATTCCTTGGCGACGAAATCCTGCCAGGCTTTGTCGGAAACCGTGTCGACGATCACCGTGCCTTCCTGCTCGGCAGCGGCGACGGTGCGGTCCCATTCGGCCTTCCAATCCTGCGCGGCGGCCATCGATGCAAAGGAAACGAGCGCGAGGAACGCTAAAGCGAGTTTCTTCATGAGCTCAACGTGCTTTCGGCAAAGATTTCATCGATCGCGAAGATTTGCGAGGTAAGGCCTTGCTCATCGGCATAGGTCGCGATCGCCTCGATTGTCTTGCGGTTGGCTTTGATGCCGTGCTCGAAAAGCGGCGTCTCGAGCGCGCCGCGGCTGCGCCCGGGAAGGAGCCCGGCATCGAAATGATTGGCGACATGCTCCATGCGCTCGCGATCGGCGATCGCGCTGGCGCGGCTGAAGGCGTTGAGGACATTCGCCGCGATCCACGGTTCTTCGCGCACGATCTCGCGCCGAATGATGACGCCGTGATTGACCGGATAGATCCCGGACTTCTGGTAATAGCGCGCACCTTCGGCAGCGCGATCGGGAAAGAGCCGCTTGATATCGGGATTGGCGGCCAGGTTCTCGGTGCTGCGTTCACCTGGATGGCCGCCGTAATAGATGAGGCAGGCCTGCAGCTCGCCAGACACCATCATCGAGCCGAGACTCTTGTCCGCCGGCACATGATGGACGGTGACGCCCGGCGGCGCGACGAAAGCGGTGTTGACGTTGCTCTGTTCGGGCGTCCGCTCCATCCAGAATTCGAGATCGCGCGGTGTCACGCCGAATTCGCTTTGCAGGAAACCGCGAATCCACACGGCGGCCGTCTGTTGATATTCAGGCAGGCCGACACTTTTCCCTTTCAGGTCGGCAGGGCTTTCGATGCCGGCGTCGCGCCGCACCAGAATATTGGTGTGGAAGAAGCGCTTCGTCGTGAACACCGGAATGCCGATGAAACGCGTATCGCCAGAATCGAGTGCCATCAGCAGCGAAGCCATCGACATTTCCGCGATATCGAATTCGGCAGCGCGAAGCTGGCGTGCGAAGATGCTGCCCGGGTCGAGCACATTCACCGCCAGGTCGATGACTTCGGGCGCGGCGCGGCCGTCGATGACGGGCCGTGTCCGCGGGTTCGACGTGACGGCGATGCTCAGCTTCTTGTTCATGCGCGGCGCCCCCTCGCGCTGTTTCAGGTCCCGACGGCTTGCGGCTCGGCGATCTCGATATTGAAAGCCGCGGCCATCAGCGCGCAGGTGTAAGCGGTCTGCGGCGCGGTGAAGATCGATGCGGCCGGGCCGCTTTCGACCACCTTGCCGTCCTTCATCACCATGATGTCATGCGCCAGCGCTTTCACCACGCGCAGATCGTGGCTGATGAAGAGATAGCCGATATCGTGGCGTTTCTGCAGATCGCGCAGCAACTCGACCATCTGCGCCTGCACCGACATGTCGAGCGCCGAGGTCGGCTCGTCGAGCAAGAGGAAGCGCGGTTTCAGGACGAGGGCACGCGCCAATGCGATGCGCTGGCGCTGCCCGCCGGAGAATTCATGCGGGTACCGATCGGCGCAACTCGGATCGATGCCGACTTCGACCAGCAGCCGCTCGATCTCGGCACGCCGTTCCTTGGCGCTGCCGCCCAGCTTATGGACCTTCAGCCCCTCCTCGATGATCTGCGCGATCGAGAGCCGCGGCGACAGGCTTGAATAGGGGTCTTGGAAAACAACCTGCATCTCGCGCCGGAGCGGCCGCAGCTCGCTGCCGCCAAGCTCGTCGATGCGGCGGCCGTCGAAAACGATCTCGCCCTGGCTGTGGATAAGCCGCAGCAGCGCCAGGCCGAGCGTCGTCTTGCCCGATCCCGATTCGCCAACCACGCCCAGCGTCTCGCCTTGCCGCAGGGTCAGATCGACGCCGTCGACTGCTTTCAGATAGTTGGTCGTGCGATGGAGAAGCCCGGTCTTGATCGGAAACCAAACGCGAATATCGCGCGCCTCGACCAGCGGCTTGCGCGTCGCATCGGCGGGCCGCGGTGCGCCCCGTGGCTCGGCGGCGAGAAGCTTGCAGGTATAGGGATGCTGCGGCGCGGTGAAGATCTCCTCGGTCTTGCCGCGCTCGACGATCTTGCCTTCGGTCATCACCAACACGCGGTCGGCCATCTTGCGCACGATGGTGAGGTCGTGGGTGATGAGCAGCAGCGCCATGCCGAAACGCGCCTGCAGATCCTTCAGCAGCTTCAGAATTTGCGCCTGGATCGTCACATCGAGCGCGGTGGTCGGCTCATCGGCGATCAGGACATCGGGCTCATTGGCGAGCGCCATCGCGATCATGACGCGCTGGCGCTGTCCGCCCGAAAGCTGATGCGGATAGGCGTTGAGACGGTGCTCGGCGTCCGGCAGGCCGACGACGCGCAGCAATTCGAGAACACGCGCGCGTGCCGCCGCGCCGCTCAGCCCTTTGTGCAGGCTGAGCGTCTCGGCGATCTGCTTCTCGATCGTGTGCAGCGGGTTGAGCGAGGTCATCGGCTCTTGGAACACGATCGCGATGCGATCGCCGCGAATCTTGCGCAAGGTCGCATCGCTGGCGCGCACCATCTCGATGCCCTCGAAGCAGATGCTGCTTCCCGGCCCATGGCTCGCCATGGGATAATGCAGGAGCTGCATGATCGAGAGCGCCGTCACCGATTTGCCGGAGCCGGATTTGCCGACGAGCGCGAGCGTTTCGCCTTTCTCCAGCTTCGAACGAGACGCCTTTGACCGCATCGATGCGGTTATCGCCGCTCGTGAAAGCTGACGGAGAGATTATCGACTTTCAGTAAGCAGTCGACCATCATTTCACCTTCCGCGGATCGAAGGCGTCGCGCACGGCCTCGCCGATGAAAATGAGAAGGCTCAGCATCACAGCCAGCACGAAAAACGCGGTGAGCCCGAGCCACGGCGCCTGCAGGTTGTTCTTGCCCTGCGACAGAAGCTCACCGAGCGAGGGCGAGCCGGGCGGCAGGCCGAAGCCGAGGAAGTCGAGCGAGGTCAAAGTGGTGATGGAGCCGTTGAGGATGAAGGGCAGGAAGGTCAGCGTCGCTACCATGGCATTCGGCAGCACGTGGCGCCAGATGATCGTGGCGTTGCCGACGCCCAGCGCGCGTGCCGCGCGGACGTAATCGAAATTGCGCGCGCGCAGGAATTCGGCGCGCACCAGATCGACCAGCGACATCCACGAGAACAGCAGCATGATGATCAGCAGCCACCAGAAATTCGGCACGATCATGCTGGAAAGGATGATCAGGAGATAGAGCACCGGCAGTCCGGACCACACCTCCATAAAGCGTTGAAACGAGATGTCGATCCAACCGCCGTAATAGCCCTGGATCGCGCCAGCAGCGACGCCGATGATCGAGCTGAAGATCGTCAGCGTCAGGCCGAACAGCACCGAGATGCGAAAGCCATAGATCAGCCGCGCCAGCACGTCGCGCCCCTGATCGTCGGTGCCCAGCCAATCGACATTATCGGGCGGCGAAGGCGCCGGCGATCGCAGATTGTAGTTGATGGTGTTGTCGGCGAAGGGAATCGGCGGCCACACGATGAAGCCGCCCGCTTGGATGCGCTTGGCGATCTCGGGATCGCGATAATCCGCTGGGATCGGCAGATCGCCGCCGAAATCGCTTTCGTTGTAGTCGGTGAAGACAGGGAAATAAAAATGCCCGTCAAAACGCACGAACAGAGGCCGATCGTTGGCGAGGAATTCGGCGAACATGCTGAGGCCGAAAAGCAGCAGGAACAGCCAGAGCGACCAGAAGCCGCGCCGATTGGCGCAAAAATTGTTCAGCCGGCGGCGGGTGAGGGGTGTCATTGACCGCGCGTGCCGAAATCGATGCGGGGATCGACAAACATATAAGAGAGATCGCTGATGAGCTTCAGCGCGAGTCCGATCAGCGTATAGATGTAGAGCGTGCCGAACATGATCGGATAATCGCGCCCGATCGCGGCCTGAAAGCCGAGCAGGCCGAGCCCGTCGAGCGAGAAGATCACCTCGACTAACAGCGCGCCGGTGAACAGGATGCCGATGAAAGCGGCCGGGAAACCGGCGATCACCAAGAGCATTGCGTTGCGGAAGACATGGCCGTAGAGCACGCGCCGTTCGCCGAGGCCTTTGGCGCGCGCGGTCATAACATAGTGCTTGTTGATCTCGTCGAGGAAGCAGTTCTTCGTCAGCATGGTGAGGCTGGCGAAGCCGCTGATCACCAGCGACACGACCGGCAGGGTGATGTGCCAGAAATAATCCACGATCTGATGGAGCAGCGAGTAGCTCGCCCAATCGTCGGAGACGAGGCCGCGCAATGGGAACCAGGAAAGATACTTGCCGCCGGCGAAGAGCACGATGAGCAGCACGGCGAACATGAAGCCGGGAATGGCATAGCCGACGACAATCACGCCGCTCGTCCAGACATCGAAAGTGCTGCCGTCCTTCACGGCTTTGCGGATCCCCAGCGGGATCGAGATGAGATAGGTGAGCAGCGTCGTCCAGAGGCCGAGTGAGATCGATACCGGCAGCTTCTGCGCGATGAGTTGGATCACCGGCTGGCCCTGGTAGAAGCTGGTGCCGAAATCGAAGCGCAGATAATCCTTCAGCATGATCCAGAAACGCTCGGGCGCCGGCTTGTCGAAGCCATAGAGCTGGTTGAGCTGCTTGATGAAGTCGGGATTGAGGCCGCGCGAGCCGCGATTCTCATTGGCGGAGGTTGCGGTGTTGCGCAACTCGCCGCCGCCGCCGCCAACCTGGCCCAAGCCAGAGCCTTGTGTTCCACGCAGCTCGGCGATCATTTGATCGACCGGCCCGCCAGGCGCTGCCTGCACGATGACGAAATTGACCAGGATGATGGCGAAAAGCGTCGGCACGATCAGCAAGATGCGGCGCAGCGCGTAGGCGAGCATCGGTTAAACCGCGTGCGCTAGTTTCAACGTCGTCATTCCCGCGCAAGCGGGAATCCAGGCTTTAGATCGGTGTCGTCTCGCTGGATTCCCACTTTCGCGGGGATGACGATGCGCCACGCGCATCGTCACTTCTGCTGCTCCACTTGCTGCTTCTTCGCTTCGACGTCCTGCGCGCGTTGCGGCGCGATCCACCAGGTATCGAGCGCCAGCGCATAGGGCGGCGATACTTTCGGCCGGGCGAATTTGTCCCAGCTCGCGACGCGGAAATAGGGGAAGTGCCAATTCGGGATGACGTAATGGCCCCAGCTCAGCACGCGGTCGAGCGCGTGTGTCGCGGTGACAAGGCTGGCACGGTCCTTGGCGTTGATCACGTCGTCGACCAGAGCATCAATCGTCTTGTTCTTGATGCCCATATAATTTTGGCCGCCCTTCTCGTCGGCAGTGGCGCTGGTCCAGTATTCGCGCTGCTCGTTGCCGGGCGAAAGCGATTCGCCGATACCGATGATCGTCATGTCGTAATCGAAATTCTGCATCCGGTTCTGGTATTGGGCCGGATCGACCGAGCGCACCGCCATGTCGATGCCGATGCGCCTCAGGTTTTGCGCGAAGGGCAGCACGACGCGCTCGAAATCGGCCTGGTCTTGCGACAGCAGGAATTCGAACTGGAAGGGCTGGCCTTGCGCGTTGACCAGCTTGCCGCCTTTGACCGACCATCCGGCCTCGCCCAGGAGCTTCAGCGCGGTACGCAGATTATCGCGGATATCGCCGCTGCCATCGGTCTTCGGCGGGTCGTATTGCTTGGTGAAAACCTCATCCGGAATCTGACCTTTGAACGGCTCGAGCAGCTTCAGCTCATCGGCGCTTGGGGTGCCGGTGGCGGCGAGCTCCGAATTCGAGAAATAGCTGCGGCTGCGTGTATAAGCGTCATAGAACAAATTCTTATTCGCCCATTCGAAATCGAAGAGATAAGTCAGCGCGTCGCGGACCTTAGGGTCCTGGAACAGGGGCTTGCGCGTGTCGAAGGCAAAGCCCTGCATCCCCTGGGGGACCTGATTGGGGATCTGTTCTTTCTTGATGAGGCCGGCGCTGAGCGCCGGGCTGTCATAGCCGACGGCCCAGTTCTTCGAGACATTCTCGACGCGGATGTCGAATTGCCCGGCCTTGAAGGCTTCGAGCGCGATCGATGGATCGCGATAATAGTCGTAACGTATCGTGTCGAAGTTGAAGCGCCCGCGAGTGACCGGCAAATTCTTGCCCCAGTAATTCGGATCGCGCTGATAGGTGATCGAGCGGCCCATCTCGAAGTTCGCGATCTTGTAGGGGCCGCTGCCGAGCGGCGCTTCCTGCAGCGGCTTGTCGAAATCGATCTTCGACCAATAAGCCTTCGAAAGCACCGGCATCTCGCCGACGATCGACGGCAGCTCGCGGTTGTCGCCGTTGCGGAAGGTGAACTTGACCGCGTTGTCGCCGACCTTCTCGGCTTTCAGCACATCGGCGTAATAGAGCTTGTAGCGGGGATGCGCCTTGGTCTTCAGCGTATCGAAGGTCCAGACCACATCGTCGGGCGTGATCTTGCTGCCATCCTGGAATTTGGCTTCGGGGCGCAGCGTGTAGGTGACCGAGCTCTTATCGGGCGCGACCTCGACGCTTTGCGCGACGAGCCCGTAGGAGGAAGCCGGCTCGTCGGAGGCGGAGGTCATCAGCGTGTCGAAGATCTGGCCTTCCGCGCCTTCTTTATTGCCGATGAGCTGGAACGGGTTGAGCGTGTTGAAGGTGCCGATGGAGGCGAACTTCACTGTGCCGCCCTTCGGCGCATCGGGATTCACGTAGTCGAAATGCTGGAAATTCGCCGGGTACTTAAGATCGCCGAACAGCGACAGCCCGTGCTGTGGCTGGGCCATGCCGGGTAAGGATGAGACGGCGAGCGCGAAGCTCGCGGCGAGGAAGGCCTTCGCGAAAATGCGCATCATCGCGCGAGTTTAGGGGAAAATCAGCTTCCCGCCAAAACACCGCGCGCTTTTGTGAGGAGCTTGGGGTCGCCGGAAGCGATCACGCGTCCGTCTGACTTGAGCGTCAGCGGCTGGCCGCGCCAATCGCTCATCTTGCCGCCGGCGCCTTCGATGATCGGCAGCAGCGCGCAATAGTCGTAGGGCTTGAGATCGGCCTCGACGACAAGATCGATGAATCCCGAGGCCAGCAGCCCATAGGCGTAGCAATCGGCGCCGAAGCGCGCGAGCTTCACGCGCTGGCGCAGCCGCGCGAAGGCTGCGGCATTGCCTTTGGCGAACATCTCAGGTGCGGTGGCGTAGAGCGTCGCCTCTTTGAGGCTGCCGCAAGCGCGCGTCTTGATCGCGCTGCCGTTGAAGGTGGCTCTCCGGCCGGCAGCACCGATCCAGCGCTCGCCCTGGATCGGCTGGTCGATCAGGCCCAGCACCGGTTTGCCGTGATAGGTGAGGGCGATCAGCGTGCCGAACAGCGGCACGCCGCTGATGAAGGACTTGGTGCCGTCGATCGGATCGAGCACCCAGACGTAATCGGCGTCGGCGTTATGCTTGCCGAATTCCTCGCCGAAGATGCCGTCTTTCGGAAAAGCGATCTCGATCAGTCGCCGCATCACCTTCTCGGCGGCGCGATCGGCGATCGTTACCGGCGTGCGGTCGCTCTTCTGCTGAATGCTGATCTTCTTGCGGAAATAGCCGCGAATGATTTCACCGGCGGCATCGGCGAGAGTCTCGGCAAGCGCAAGATGCGCGGCAGTGACGATTGGAGTCATGCCGCGCAGTCTAGCCGAAGAGCGAGCGCTTGGCGGGCGTTACTTCTGCTCGCCCTGCGCTGCCGGCGTTTGTGCCTTTTGCTCACCCTGGGGCGCTGCGCCTTGCTCGCCGCCTTGCGCCGGCGCAGCCCCTTGCTTTTGGTCACCCGCGGCGGCGGGCGCGCCGGTCGTCGCGCCCTTGGTCAGATCGGCGACCGAGAGCGGCTTGTCGCTCATCGAATTGAGATAGGCGACGACGTTGGCGCGATCCTCGGGCTTCGGCAGGCCGATGAAGGTCATCTTGGTGCCCGACGCGAATTGCTGGGGCTTGAACAGCCAGGCATTCAGATTGTCGAGCGTCCAGGTCTGGCCTTTGCCTTTGGTCGTCAGCGCGCTCGAGAAAGCGAAGCCGCCGCGATCCTCGGCGATCGGCGAGTCGAGGACGCCGTAGAGATTCGGACCAATGCGGTTCGGGCCGCCCTTATCGAAGGTGTGGCACGCGGCGCAAAGCTGCGTCTTGGCCTTGCCGGCATCGGCATTGGCAGCCGCCATCAGCGGCGCGATCGGCTCGGGCCCGGCCGGCGCGGCTGCTTCGGCGGTGGCGCCTTCGGGCGCACCACCCGCGACCTCATAGGCCTGTTTAACGAGCGGTGTCGGTTTCACCAGAATGTTGGCGACGATCCCCGAGACCATCGCGAGAATCATGGCGGCAAGAATGGCGCCGGCGATCTTGTTAGCTTCAAACGACATCAGCGGACCTTCGGGAAAGTGCCTCGCGCGGGCGGATTTTTGGGAGATCGGTTATCGACCGGCAGAAAAGCCAATTTCCGCCAAGCGTTCAAACCAAATATAGTGCGGCGCGAGATTAGCGCGGTGATTTCATCGCTCTGCGCCAGTTTTGTGCGGCATAACGCCGCAAGGTTTTGGTGAGTTGCTCATTGTTGCGGTCGGTTCGGCGGTGATCGTGCGAGCAGGAGAATAGAATGTCCAATCCGCTACTCGTCATTCCGGCACGCATGGCATCGACGCGATTGCCGGGCAAGCCACTCGCCGATATCGAGGGCGCGCCGATGATCGTCCATGTCTGGCGTCGTGCGCGCGAAGCTGCGCTTGGTCCGGTGATCGTTGCATGTGCCGAGCGCGAGATCGCGGCCGCAATCGAAGCCGCCGGCGGCAAGGCGGTGCTGACAAAGCCCGATCATCCTTCCGGCTCCGACCGCATCTTCGAGGCGGTGATGCAGGCCGATCCGTCGCGGCAATACGATGTGGTCGTGAATGTGCAGGGGGATTTGCCGTTGATCGAGCCGAGCGCGATCCGTGCCGCGCTTGCGCCACTCAGCGAAGCCGCCGTCGATATCGCGACGCTCGCAGCGCCGATCGAGAATACGGAAGAACTCGGCAATCCCAGCGTCGTGAAAATCGCCGCCGGCTTTGCGCCGGGCGTCGGCGTCGCGCGCGCTCTTTATTTCAGCCGCTTGCCCGTGCCGCATGGCGGCGGCGCGCATTACCACCATATCGGCCTCTACGCCTATCGCCGCGCCGCGCTCGAGCGCTTCGTCACCTTGCCGCCATCGCCTTTGGAGAAGCGCGAGAGTCTCGAGCAGCTCCGCGCGCTCGAAGCGGGCATGCGCATCGATGTGGCGCTCGTTGACACCGTTCCGTTCGGTGTCGATACTCCTGCCGACCTCGCCCGCGCGCGCGAGTTGATGGCGACGCGCCTCAAGCCGAAAACCTGATGCCCGCAAAAACCAGCCCGCAGAACCTCATCGCCTTTCAGGGCGAGCCCGGTGCTTACTCCGATCTCGCCTGCCGCCAGGTGTTTCCGCGCCGCCAATCGCTGCCCTGCGAGACCTTTGAGGATGCGATCGCCGCGGTCACGCGCGGCCGTGCGACGCTTGCCATGCTGCCGATCGAGAATTCCGTCGCCGGCCGTGTCGCCGACATTCACCATCTGCTGCCCGATTCGAAGCTCCACATCATCGGCGAGCACTATCAGCGCGTGAACCATCACCTCTTGGCGGTGAAAGGCGCGAAACTCTCGGATCTGAAGATCGTGCGCAGCCATGTCCACGCGCTGTCGCAATGCCGCAAATTTATCCGCGCGCATGGGCTGAAGGCCGAGGTCGCGGCGGATACGGCGGGCTCGGCGGCGGAAGTTGCGCGGCGCGGCGATAAAAGCGTCGCCGCTATCGCGTCGGAGCTCGCTGGCAAGGTCTATGGCCTCACGTCGCTGGCAGCGAATATCGAGGACGCGGGCCACAACACGACGCGCTTCCTCGTCATGTCGAAGACGCCGAAGCATGCGCGCAATGGCGACTTGATCGTCACCACCTTCGTCTTCCGCGTCCGCAACGTGCCGGCTGCGCTCTACAAGGCGATGGGCGGTTTTGCGACCAATGGCGTCAACATGACCAAGCTCGAAAGCTATATGGTCGGCGGCAGCTTCACCGCAACGCAATTCTACGCCGACGTCGAAGCCCATCCCGACGAACGCCGCCTCGCCCTCGCGCTCGACGAACTCCGCTTCTTCTCAGAAGAGGTGCGGATCATCGGAGTGTATCCCGGCCACGCGTTCCGGCGGGATGTGAAGAATGGCGGGCACTAAGCCGCGGCGATAATTTTTATCGCTGCGCGGATCCAAGATGTTGGGTAAGGATTGCGAGGACTTGCTCGCGACTCATCGCGTCGTATCGCGCGATCTCTTCATAGGGCAAACTGGAACCCTGGAGCGGTGCAGTCTCCAGCGACACGCGGAAAAGGCCTAGGCCGAGGCTTAGGACGTACGCGATTTGAGATGCATTGGCGCATGCTGCCAACCCGATCGCACGTCGGTCTGCTTCCCAATGATCGACAATTTGGAAGGCATCGCCGGTGCGCTCTCTCAGCCAAGTAAGTAGTTCGAGGATAGGCACATCCTTATCCATCGCTACCGCTTCAGCCAATCCTCCAGCAGCCTTCGCGCGATGGAGTTGCGGCGCGGCAGGCGGAAATTCTCATCGTCTTGACGAGCGAGGAGCCAGGAGCGGTCGTACCATTGCGCGGCTTCGAGCTCGGTTTTGTCGACGGTGATCTCGGTCGTCTTTGCTTCGGCGTGAAAGCCGAGCATCAGCGAGGCGGGGAAGGGCCAGGGCTGTGACGAGTGATAGGTGACGCTGCTGAGCTCGATCCGCGTCTCTTCATAGACTTCGCGCGCGACCGCCTCTTCGAGGCTCTCGCCCGGCTCGACGAAGCCGGCAAGCGTCGAATGCATGCCTTGCGGCCAGGCCGCTTGCCGGCCGAGCAGACAGCGCTCGTGACCTTGATGCACCAGCATGATCACCGCCGGATCGGTGCGTGGGAAATGCACCGCGTCGCATTCTTTGTTGGTGCAGTGGCGGACATGGCCCGCTTCTTCGGATCTCGTTGGGCTGCCGCACACGCCGCAGAAGCGATGGCGCTGATGCCAGTAAGACATGCCGCGCGCGTAAGCGAGCAGCGAGCCGTGCTGGCGCGGCAACAGCGGGCCGACGCGGCGCAGATCGATGAAGGCCGAGGGCGGCGCTGCTTTGACCGCTTCCAGCGGCGTTTCCATCGCCGATAGATCGACCGCGAAATAGGCGCACTCGTCCTCGATGCCGAGCAACACAGTTTCCTTGTCCGCGGCGTCGATCAAATCGCGCGGCAGGAACACGGCGGCGGGCGAGGGGCTTTCGTAATCGGCGATCAGATTCTGGCCGCGCCACACCAGCACGAAGCGCGACGAGACATGTGCCAGCCGCTCGCCGAGCCAGGCTGCGTCTTTACGGAGATGCGAGGCCCGATCGACCCCGCCAGTGTAAAAATTCCCGGATTTCGGCGGTGTCGGCGGCATGGGATGATCATAGAGCGGTGCGAGGTTTCTCACCACGGAGGCACGGAGGTAAGGGAGAACCGTCGTTCTATCAATCCGTCTTCCCCGCGAAAGCGGACGACCCGCGCGGCCGCTCTTCGCGGCCGTGCCCTCCGGGTTCAATCGCAAAGAGCGAGTGAACGGGTCGTCCCAGGGAAACAGCGAGTCTCCCGCCCTGGGTCCCCGCTTTCGCGGGGAAGACGAAATTTTATAATCGAATTTCTTCTTCTCCTGCCCTCCGTGTCTCCGTGGTGAAATCCCCTCCAACAAACCGGCAGCCGCGCCGATTTGTCCCGCCTTGTGGCATGGCGGCGCGATCCTGATATAGTCCCCTCGGGAGGCTGGCGATGGACAGGTTCCTCGCCAACCCGGTCAGGTCCGGAAGGAAGCAGCCGTAACGAGTTTCGACCTGGGTCGTTGTCCAGCCTCCCACCCTTTTCCCGCCCTGAAGGGCCCCTTCCCGGAGGCAGCATGAGCGAGCCGGGCGGCGCTTACCGCGTCCTCGCGCGCAAATACCGGCCGAGCACCTTCGCCGAGCTGATCGGGCAGGAGGCGATGGTGAGAACGCTCACCAACGCCATCGCGACCGGGCGCATTGCCCATGCCTTCATCCTCACCGGCGTACGCGGTGTCGGTAAGACCACCACTGCGCGCATTATTGCCCGCGCGCTCAACTGTATCGGTCCCGACGGTAAGGGCGGCCCGACCGCCAGCCCCTGCGGCGTGTGCGAGCCGTGCAAGGCGATCGCCGACGACCGCTTCGTCGATGTGATGGAGATGGACGCCGCGTCACGCACCGGCGTCGATGAGATTCGCGAGCTGACCGACGGTGTGCGCTACAAGCCGGTGGCGGCGCGGTTCAAGATCTACATCATCGACGAAGTGCACATGCTCTCGAAGGCGGCGTTCAACGCGCTGCTGAAGACGCTCGAAGAGCCACCGCCCGATGTGAAATTCATCTTCGCCACCACCGAAATCCACAAAGTGCCGGTGACGGTGCTGTCGCGCTGCCAGCGCTTCTCGCTGCGCCGCGTGCCGCAAGAGATGCTGGCGACGCATTACGCGGCGATCTCCGAGAAGGAAGGCATCAAGGCCGAGCCGCAAGGCATCGCCCTCATCGCGCGCGCCGCCGATGGCTCGGTGCGCGACGGTCTTTCGATCCTCGATCAGGCGATGGCGCTCGGCGGTGAGGCGATCACAGAAGCGAGCGTGCGCGACATGCTCGGCATCGCCGATCGCGGTCTGGTCTTCGATCTGCTCGAAGCCGCGCTCAAAGGCGACGCCGGTTCGGCGCTGGCGCAGATGAAATCACTCTATGAGGGCGGCGCCGATCCGATCATCGTGCTGCAGGATATGCTCGAGCTGGCGCATTTCCTGACGCGGCTGAAGCTCGCGCCCAATGCCGGCGAGGGCGATCCCGCGGTCGAAGGCGATCGCGCGCGCGGCATGCCGCTGGCGCAAAAGCTCGGCATTCCCGCGCTCAGCCGCGCCTGGCAATTACTGCTGAAGGGCCTCGAAGAGGCGCAAGCCGCGCCCTCGCCGCTGCAAGCGGTGGAGATGGTGCTGGTACGTTTGGCCTATATCGCCGATCTGCCGTCGCCGGCCGAGATCATTCGCGCGATGGATGGTGTGCCGAGCGCGCCGGGTGCGGCGGCTGGCGCCGTGCCGCGTGTAAGCGCCAGCCCCGCGCCGGTCGGTGCGGGCGGCGGTGGTGTGTCGGCCGCGGCGAGTGTCGCGGTTCGACAAGAAGCAGCGCCGAGTTCAGCGCCTTCCGCCAGTCTCGCGCCACAACCGCAAAGCTTTTTGCAGGTGCTCGAGCTCTTCGAGAAGAATCAGGAAGCGCTGGTGCGGGCGCAGCTTTACGCGCATGCACATCTCGTGAGCTTCGAGACGGGGCGTATCGGGTTGCGGCTCGATGAAGGCGCGCCGCGCGATCTCACCAACAAGCTCGCGACCTTGCTCTCGCAATGGACCGGCCAGCGCTGGCTGGTCAGCATTTCGAGCGAGGAAGGCGACCCGACGCTAAAAGAACAAGCGGAGCAGCGCGCCCAATCGATGAAGAGCGAGGCGGCCAGCGACCCGCTGGTGCGCGCCGTCCTCGATGCTTTCCCCGGCGCGCGCATCGAAAGCGTGCGTGAGACTGTGGCTCCGCCGGCCGAGCCGATGCCCGATGCCGACGAGCTTCCTGAAGGAGACGATGTTCTATGAAAAATCTCGGCCAGATGATGAAGCAGGCGCAAGAGATGCAAGCGCGCATGGCCGAAATGCAGGCGAAGTTGGCTGAGGTCGAGATGAACGGCAGCGCCGGCGGCGGCATGGTGCAGGTGACGCTCAACGGCAAGGGCGAGATGCGCCGCGTGAAGATCGACAAGTCGCTGATGGTGGCCGATGAGAGCGAAGTGCTCGAAGACCTCATCGTCGCCGCGACCAACGATGCGAAAGCGCATGTCGAGGCGCATCTGCAGCAAGAAATGTCGAAGCTTACCGGCGGGCTGCAATTGCCGCCGGGCATGAAGCTGCCGTTTTGAGCGGTCAGCTCGTAGCTTTCAGTTGTCAGCTCGCCGCACTAGAATTTTGTCAGTGGTCTCACCGTCCTTACCTAATCGTCACCCGCGGACTTGTTCCGCGGGTCCATGGATTGCCGGGACAAGCCCGGCAACGACGAAAAGGGCATGGTGCGGCTGATAGCTGACGGCCAATGGCGAACACCCCGACCCAACTCGACAACCTCATCCAGCTTCTTTCGAAGCTGCCGGGGCTTGGGCCGCGTTCGGCGCGGCGGGCGGCGCTGTTTCTCATCAAGCGGCGCGAATCGCTGATGGAGCCGCTGTCGCTGGCGCTCGCCGATGCGGCGCGGGCGGTGAAGCCGTGCTCGGTCTGCGGCAATCTCGATACGGTCGATCCTTGCGCGCTCTGCAACGATCCGGGCCGCGATGCCGGCCTCATCTGCGTCGTCGAGGATGTCGCCGATCTTTGGGCGATCGAGCGCGCGCATATCTTCAAGGGCCGCTATCACGTGCTGGGCGGCACGCTCTCGGCGCTCGACGGCATTGGACCGGGCGAGCTGCGCATCGATGGGCTGGTGCAGCGCGTCGCCGAGGTGCCGGTGCGCGAGGTGATCCTCGCCATGAACGCGACGGTCGAGGGCCAGACCACGGCGCACTACATCATCGACCGCCTCGCCGACAGCCCCGTGCAAGTAACGCGGCTCGCGCATGGCGTGCCGGTCGGCGGCGAGCTCGATTATCTCGATGAAGGCACGCTCGCCGCTGCGCTCTCGGCGCGCACGGCGATGAAGACGAATACGCCGTAAAAATACCGCCTTCAAAAGAATAACGCCTTCCCCGCGAAAGCGGGGATCCAGGGAAACCGCGAGTTTGTCATCCTGGATCCCCGCTTTCGCGGGGAAAGCGAAAATTTTGTCCGGCTATTAGTCTCTCCCCGCTGGACCGGCGCGAAGAGCCGGTGGGGGGCTCGCTTTATTCACTGATGAGTCTTGGACGCCTCGGGCTAATCGGCAGCTCGGCTTCGCGCTCTTCGGTCGCTTGGCCGTCGATCACCTGATCGAGCTGCGTTACCTGGAACACCGGGAGGTTCGGCGGCAGGCGCTTGCCCGGCTCCAGACCCATCGCCGCGAGCTTGCGCGCGCGGCCGAGCACGAAGCGATTGGTCGAGCCGGCGAATTTGCTGAAGGCTTCGGCGGCGCTGCTGAGATTCTTGCCGACATTGGCGACATGAACGAGCGCGCCGGAGAGGCCGTCGATCAGGGCTTCCGCCGCGGCGACGATGCGCTGCTGGTTCTCGACCTGGCGCTCCAGATTGATCTCGGCCGAGGCGAGCGAGATCAGGCAATGCAGCGTCGTCGGTCCGGCGAGATAGATGCCGCGCGAGCGCGCGCTGTGCAGGAACTCGGCATCGGCGCGGTTGAGCTTGTCGAGCGCCGCCTCGTTCGGCAGATACATGACGCTGACGATGCGCGTCACCTCATGCTCGCGGCCGCTCTCGCGCCAGGCGCTGCGGATCGCGTTGGCGTAATCCTTCTCGCCGAGCGCGCGTAGATGCTGAGTCATCGTGCGCGCGAGATTGCGATAGGCCTCGGCCTCACGCTCGGTGCCTTCGGCGGCGGCGATGTCGAGCAGGAATTTCGATGCCTTGCTGTCGATCACCATCACGCCGTTCGACGGCAGGAAGACGACCGCGTCGGGCCGCAGGCGGCGGCCTTCCTCGTCCTGCGTCGTGAATTGGAGCTGGAAGTCGCGGCCTTGCTCGAGGCCGAAGGCTTTCAGCGTGTTGGCGAGGCCGACTTCGGCGAGCTGCCCCGCGCCCGACGGGTTGGTCAGCGAGCGCCAGACGGTATCGAGAACCTTGTTATGCGCCTGCACCCGGCCGTCGATCGCCGAGATCGTGCCGAGCAGCGTTTCCATCTGCTTGAGGACGGTCTCGCTGTAGGTGGCCACGCGCTTGGCCGCTTCTTCCTTCGCTTCGGCATTCTCGCGCTTATGGTCTTCGAGCAGCTTCGAGGAGACTTCCTGCGCCGTCGTCAACACGGCGGCGCGCGCCGCCTGCAGGCTCTCCTCCTTGAGATGCTCGAACTCGGCCATGCGCGTTTCGCCATCGGCGATGCGCTGGCGGGCGGCGGCGAGTTCGGTTTCTGCGGCGAGGTGCGCGTCTTTGAGCCCTTCGAATTCGATGATACGTTGCTCGCCGTCGGCAATGCGCTGGCGGGCAGCGGCTAACTCGGTTTCGGCAGCCAGCCGCGCGGCTGCGGCCGAGTCGCTGGCGACGGTCAGCTCGGCGACTCGTTTCTCGGCTTCGGCGAGCCGGGTTTCGGCGGCGGTGCGGCGCTGCGCCTCGCTGCTTTTCAGCACGAAACCCACGGCAATAGCGGCCGCGACGGCGAGGAGGGCAATGAGGATCGTTTCCATGTCCCCGAGTTTAGCCGAAGCGGCTGCGACACCGGTACCAAGTTGACGATTCGCGTCGCCCGTCTTACCTAAAGTCCTGTTATGGCTATCCTTCCGATCATCATCGCGCCCGATCCGCGACTCGCTAAACCGGCCAAACCAGTGGCGAAAGTCGACGACTCGGTGCGCCGGCTGATGGACGACATGCTGGAGACCATGTACCAGGCGCCGGGCATCGGCCTTGCCGCGCCCCAGGTCGGCGTGCTGAAGCGTGTGATCGTGGTCGATTGCGCCAAATCAGGCGATCCGCCACAGCCCTATAAGATGGCCAATCCCGAAATCCTCTGGGAATCGGAAGAGTTGCTGGTCAATAACGAGGGCTGTCTGTCGCTGCCCGAGCATTATGCCGATGTGACCCGGCCGGCCGAGGTGAAAATCCGCTACCTGGACGAGCAGAACGAGATCCGCGAGCTGCATGCCAAAGGCCTGCTTGCGACCTGCATCCAGCACGAGATCGACCATCTCGAAGGCACGCTTTTCGTCGATCACATCTCGGCGCTGAAGCGCAACATCATCCTGCGCAAGCTGCAGAAGACGAAACGCCAGAACGCGACCGAGCCGGCTTGATCGGTTTTCCCCCTCCGCACTTGCGGGGACAGGGAGGGGTCCGCGCAACGCGCGGGAGGGTGAGGTGTATCTCAGCATCGTGCCCGCCCACCTCACCCGCTCAGGCGGCCATGCCGGCTTCGCACCCTCTCCCCCCACGGGGCGGAGAGGGTTATTAGTGCACCATGACCCCCACCCGCCGCCGCCTCGCTTTCATGGGCACGCCCGATTTCGCGGTGGCGGCGCTCGATGCGCTGATCGCGGCCGGGCACGACATTGCCGCGGTGTATTGCCAGCCGCCGCGCCAGGCGGGACGCGGCCATAAGCTGCAGCCCTCGCCGGTGCAGCGCCGCGCCGAGGCGGCCGGCCTGCCGGTGCGCTATCCGGTGAAACTCACATCCGAGGAATGCGAAGCTTTCGCCGCGCTCGATCTCGATGTCGCGGTGGTCGCGGCCTACGGCCTGCTTCTGCCGCAAGCGGCGCTCGATGCGCCGCGTTTCGGCTGCATCAACATCCACGCTTCGCTGCTGCCGCGCTGGCGCGGCGCGGCGCCGATCGAGCGCGCGATCCTCGCCGGCGATAGCGAGACCGGCGTCACCATCATGCGCATGGAGAAGGGGCTCGATACCGGGCCGATGCTGCTGAGCGAGCGCGTGCCGATCGCGCCGCATGCGACCGCGGCTGGTCTGCGCGGCGATCTCGCGATGCTTGGCGCGCAACTCGCGCTGCGCGCGCTCGACGACATCGAGACGCTGCAACCGCAGCCACAGCCGGAGGACGGCGTCACCTACGCGAAGAAGCTGACCCGCGAGGAAGAGCGCATCGATTGGACCAAGCCCGCACGCGTGCTGGAGCGGCAGGTGCGCGCGATCCCGTCCTGGTTCGAGGCGAAGGGCGAGCGCATCAAGCTCCTCGCGGCGTCACCGGCAGAAGCGAGCGGCGTGCCGGGCACGGTGCTCGATATGCCGCAAGATTCTGGGCCGACCATCGCTTGCGGCGAAGGCGCGCTCCGGCTCGCGAAGCTGCAGCGGCCGGGACGCGGGCCTGTCGAGGCGGATGCTTTCTTGCGCGGCTTCGCGCTGCCGCCGGGCACGGCGCTGCCGAGCGCCTGATCGCGATGCCGCGCTACAAGCTCACTCTCGAATATGACGGCACCGGTCTCGTCGGCTGGCAGCGCCAGGCCAACGGACTGTCGGTGCAGGAGATATTGGAGATTTCGGCCGAGCGCTTTTGCGGCAAACGCCTCATTGTGCATGGCGCGGGCCGTACCGATGCCGGCGTGCATGCGATAGGGCAAGCGGCGCATATCGATCTGCCCAAGGAATGGCCGACCGATGTCATTCGCAACGCGCTCAATCAGCATGTGAAGCCGCACGCCGTGTCGGTCATCACGGTCGAGCCGGTCGCCGATAATTTCGATGCGCGACGCTCGGCGCGCGGCCGGGTTTATCGCTATCGCATCCTCAATCGCCGCGCGCCGGCCTCGATCGAGCGCGGCCGCGTCTGGCATGTCGGTGTGCCGCTCAATACCGACGCGATGCAGGAAGGCGCGAAATTGCTTTTGGGCAAGCACGATTTCACCAGCTTCCGCGACAGCGAATGTCAGGCGAACTCGCCAGTGAAAACGCTCGACATGCTCGATGTGACGCGTTGTGGCAACGAGGTGCAGATCGAAGCGCGGGCGCGCTCTTTCCTGCATCATCAGGTGCGCAACATGGTCGGCTCGCTGAAACTGGTCGGCGCCGGCAAATGGCGCGTGCAGCGCATGCGCGAAGCGCTCGAGGCGTGCGATCGCCGCGCCGGCGGACCGACAGCGCCGCCCGAAGGACTGTATCTCGTGGAAGTGGTTTATCCGGAGTAGCTGTCGGCGCTCAGCTATCAGCCTTCGGTGCAGCTCTTCATCCTACGTCATGCCCGGCCTTGTGCCGGGCATCCACGTCTTAAAAGAAATTCGTGGATAGCCGGGACAAGCCCGGCCATGACGTGGTTTCGATGGCTAATAACGGAAAGCTGACAGCGAGGAGCTTAGTTCGGCTGATCCAGCGGCACGCTGTAGCGCAGGCCGATAAAGCCGCCGCTGCCGCGTGTATCGGAAGCGTGGCCGCCTTCGATCTCGACATTCTGCATCGGGCTGAGCTTCAGCGCGACACGCGTGCCTTCGACTTGCGGGCCGAAGCTGCGCACGCCCCACCAATAATGATCGCCGGCGATAGTGGCTTTCCACGGCATCATCGGCACACGCAAGCCGAGCTCGATATCGTGGCTGATGAGCGCGCGCTCGCCGGTGACGGCGCCGCTATGATCGCTCATCGGATTGTCGATATTCCCGCCGGTGGTGAGCGAGGCGAGAGGCTGGGCATGGCCGATCGCCCAGACCTGGTCGTTGCCATCGCTCGTGCCGAAAGAGACGAGGCCGAGATTGAGGCTCGCGGGATGCGCGGCGAAAGAGCCGTGATGGGTCGCGGCGGCCGTGTTCAAGGCGGCCGTTTCCATATTGGCGTCGGTCTCGGTATCGATGTCGCCGCTGGCATGGCCGTTGAGATGGGCCGTCCAGCTCACTTCGAGCTCTTTCACCCAATCGCCGGCGCGGGTGAGGGCCTGGGACAGGCCGTGATCGGCCAGGCTCTGGCGTAGCCCGCTCACGACGGCGCGGATGCGGTCGCCCGAGCTGCCGAGGTCACTGATCTGGGTGGGGTTGGATTGGTCGAGAGACAGGTCGGCCGCCCGCGCACCGCTCGCGTAGAGCAGCGCAACGAGAACAGCACAAATTGAGCCATACCCCCGCATACAGACATTATTATCTTTAGAGCGCTTAATTTTTCATTAATAAAAGAGCTGATTTCGTGAAATATCGCCATGTTAACCATTTTTATTTTGTTGACTAATCGGGTTCGATCGCAGAAATCCGCGCTTTTTACAGTAAAGATTATCAGCCAACGTTTACGTGACTTTACTTACGTTATCGCCCCAAGGTGACGCGGGGTGCCCGGTTGGGCGACGATGGATGCGTGACAAAGAGCCTCACCCCCTACGATCCGAGCGCCGACCGCGACCGGCTGGAGCGCTATCGCATCCTCCTCTCGGCGCAGACCGACCGCGATGTTCGCGAGATGCTGGAACAGCTTATCGGTGAAGCCGAGGGACGCCTGTCGGCCTCGGCCCAGCGCGAATAGAACCGCGCCTCCGGCTGGCGCCATGTTCTCAAGCCGGTCGGTAGCTGTCGGCGGTCCTGTCCCTGGGCGCCTCGCGCTCTTCGATCTCGGCGATCAGGGCGCGTAACAGCGCGGCGGTATTGCGGTTGCCGCTGGTCCCGAGCCGACGGCGATAGTCGGCCAGCAGGCGAATGAGGTCTTGCTGCGACATCATCACGCGCGAGCCATAGCAAGTCGGTTGTATGGAAACTTTGAGCTAGATCAAACTTTCGCGAAAACGGCCAGCAGCCGCGCCGCCGACCCGTCAGTAGAGGCTGAGTGCCGTCAGCTGAATGAAGAGGCCGAGCACGATGTCGAGCAGGACGACAAGCCCTGCAATCCCAGCGCCGCCGCCGACCGCGACAAAGGCGATGAACCATTCGTAGATCAGCGCCGCGACCAGTCCCATACGTTGCAATGCGATGGCCGTACTATCGGGCAGGACGAGCGAGAGCAACCCGATGAGCACGAACAACGCGGTCTGAAGAATGATCGACCAGTTGTAAGCGGTGATGAAATCGAAGCCGCCCTCTTCGCGTCCAAGCCAGCGGCAAAGCGCAAGCGCAGCCAACGGAAATGCCGTCCAGCCGATCACATAGGCGATCGTCTCGACGAGAAAGATATGGCCGAGACCCGTATTCGCGACATTCTCACCCGGCAATTCCAGCCAGCGCTCGAGCAGGAAGAACGGATAGCAGTAGGCCGCGGCCCAGAAAGAGCGCCACGTGCCGCGATGGCTGAGATCGAAATAGCGGAGTGCGTTGCGATCGAGCCGCGCGAGGCGCCACGCGCCATAAAGCGCCTGCCAGATCTCGGCGGAGCGCGGCATCAGTTTTTCGTGAAATAGTGTTCGAGGGCAGCGCGATAGATCTTCGTCAGCGCGGCGATATCGGCAACGGTCACGCGCTCGTCGACCTTGTGCATGGTGAGGCCGACGAGGCCGAATTCCGCGACCGGACAAAAGCGATGGATGAAACGGGCGTCCGACGTGCCGCCCGTGGTTGAGAGATCGGGCGTCAGCCCCGTTACCTCGCCGATGGCGCGGGTCAGGATCGTGCTCACTTCGCCGGGCGGTGTCAGGAAGCTCTCGCCGCTCACCTGAATGTCGAGCTTATAGCGGCCGCCGGTGGCGTCGAGCTTTGCCTTCAGCCACTCGGTGAGCTTCGCGCTCGTCCATTGATCGTTGAAGCGGATGTTGAAGGTCGCCTTCGCGACGCCGGGAATCACATTCGTCGTCGGATTGCCAATATCGATCGTCGAGATCTGTAGATCGGTTGGCGGGAAGCGCTCGTTGCCGCGATCGATTGGCTCGGCGAGCAGCGCCGACAGCATCTTCAACAAACGATGCGCGGCGTTGTCGGCGAGATGCGGATTGGCGGTGTGGCCTTGAATGCCGCTGACGGTCAGGAAGCCGTTCATGCTGCCGCGCCGGCCGATCTTCACCATGTCGCCAAGCTGCTTGGCGCTGGTCGGCTCGCCGACGACGCAGGCATCGAGCTTCTCGCCTTTTGCCGCGACCCAATCTAAGAGCTTGCGCGTGCCGTTGATCGCCGCGGCTTCTTCATCGCCGGTGATGAGGAAGCTGATCGAGCCGTCAAAATCGGGACGCGCCGCGAGGAATTGCTCGGCGGCCGCGGCAAAGCAGGCGATCGCCGTCTTCATATCGTTGGCGCCGCGGCCATAGAGCGCGCCGTTCAACACCTCGCCGCCGAAAGGATCGACCGACCAGGATTTGAGATCGCCCGGCGGCACGACATCGGTATGGCCGGCGAAACAGAAATTGCGGCCGCCTTTGCCTTTGCGCGCATAGAGGTTGCGGATCGGCGCCGTGCCTTCCTCGGTGAACTCGACGGCGTGGCAGGCGAAGCCGAGCGGCTCGAGCGAAGCGGTCAGCACGCCGATCGCGCCTTCGTCCTTCGGTGTGACCGAAGGGCGTTTTATGAGGGCAGCGGCGAGCGCGACGGGATCGATAGGCATTGCGTGATTCGCTTGGATCGGCGGCCTGCGCCCTTCAACTACGCTGCGCTCCGCTCAGGGTGAGGAGATTTTCTATACGCCATATATAATCTTCCTCATCCTGAGCGGAGCCCGGCGCAAGCCGGGCGTAGTCGAAGGACGCATCAGTCGCGCAGTAGCTCGTTGATCGATGTCTTGGACCTTGTCTGCGCATCGACGCGTTTGACGATGACGCAGCAATAAAGGTCGGGGCCCGGCTCGCCATTTGGCAGCTTCTTGCCCGGCAACGTGCCCGGCACAACCACGGAGAAAGCCGGCACGCGGCCGACGAAGGTCTCGCCGGTGGCGCGGTCGATGATCTTGGTCGAGGCGCCGACGAAACAGCCCATCGACAGCACCGCGCCTTGCTCGACGATGACGCCTTCGGCGACTTCGCTGCGCGCGCCGATGAAGCAATTATCCTCGATGATCACGGGCTCGGCCTGTAGCGGCTCGAGCACGCCGCCGATGCCGACGCCGCCGGAGAGGTGACAATTCTTGCCGATCTGCGCGCACGAGCCGACCGTCGCCCAGGTATCGACCATCGTGCCGCTATCGACATAGGCGCCGACATTGACGAAGGACGGCATCATGATGACGTTCGGCGCGATATAGGCCGAATGGCGGACGACGCTGCCGGGGACGGAGCGGAAGCCGGCTTCCTTGAAGCGCTTGGCGTCCCAACCCTGCGCCTTCACCGGAATCTTGTCCCACCAGGCCGAGTTGCCGGGGGCGCCCGCGATCTCGGCATTGTCGTTGAGCCGGAACGACAGCAGCACGGCTTTCTTCAGCCATTGATGGACGCGCCAGCTTCCGTCGATCTTCTCGGCGACGCGCGCCTTGCCGGAATCGAGCAGCGCAAGCGCGGCCTCGACCGCCTCGCGGACGGAGCCTTTGGTGGCGGAATTCACCTGATCGCGCGCCTCCCAGGCGGCGTCGATCGCGGTTTCGAGTTGGTTGGCGCTTTGTGTATTGGTCATGGGCGGACCATGCGAAAGGCGATGGTTGCTGTCAACCGCGCGGCGGGTCACCATCTTCACGGCAAGGAGGCCCACCATGACCGCGCTCGAAATGACGATCCAGCCACGCACCCGCGATCTCGGCGACGGGTTTCAGGTGCGGCGCGTGCTGCCTTTCGCCAAGCGCCGCGCGCTCGGGCCGTTCGTCTTTTTCGACCATATGGGGCCGACCGTGTTCACGCCGGGTACCGGTCTCGATGTCCGGCCGCATCCGCATATCGGTCTCGCCACCGTGACCTATCTTTTCGAGGGCGAGATCATGCATCGCGACAGTCTTGGCAGCGTGCAGCCGATCCGTTCGGGCGCGATCAACTGGATGACCGCCGGAAGCGGCATCGTCCATTCCGAACGCACGCCGCCGGAGTTGCGGCCCGCCGGCTCGCGTTTGCATGGGTTGCAGCTTTGGGTTGGGTTGCCACAGGCGCAGGAAGAAGCGGCGCCCGATTTCACGCACTATCCCGCGTCATCGCTGCCCGAAGTAACACGCGAGGGTCAGAAGATCCGCGTGATGATCGGCGATGCTTTTGGCGCGCGCTCGCCGGTGAAGACGCTGTCGCAGATTTTTTATGCCGATGTCGAGCTCGCCGCCGGCGCAACGCTCGATCTGCCGGCCGATCACGAAGAGCGCGGCGTCTATATCGTCTCCGGCGCGCTCGATCTCGACGGCCAGCACTTTGACGAGCATCAGCTTTTGGTGCTGAACCAGGGGATCGCCACGTCGGTCACCGCGGCAGTGCCGTCACGGCTCGTTGTGCTGGGCGGCGCCAAGCTCGATGGCGAGCGGCATATCTGGTGGAATCTGGTGTCGAGCTCCGAGGCGCGGATCGATCAGGCCAAGGCCGATTGGAAAGCCGGGCGCTTTGCCAAAGTCCCCGGCGAGACGGAGTTTATCCCGCTACCGGAATGAAGCGCCCGGTCATCGCGCGCAGAAAGGGTGCGAGGCGATCGGGCTCGACCGTGAAGTCAATATGCTCGGCATGGCCGTCATCGTCGGAATGCGGCCCGCCTTTCACCCAGATCGTCGTCATGCCAAGGGCCGACGCCGGCGGCAGGTTGCGCGCCATATCCTCGATCATCGCCGCGCGTGTCGGATCGATCTCGTATTTGGTCACGAACGCGGCATAGGCGGCGGGATCGGGCTTCGGCGCGTAATCGCACGCGACAATGTCGTGGATCGCGGCGAAATGCGCGCCGAGACCGAGCCGGCCCAGCACACGCTCGGCATGACGCTTGGTACCGTTGGTGAAGATCAGCTTGCGGCCGGGCAGCGCCGCGATCGCTTCGCCGAGCTCGACATCCTCCGCGACAGCGGACAGATCGATCTCGTGCACATAATCGAGGAAGCGCTCAGGCGCCAAGTCGTATTCGATCATCAAGCCGCGGAGCGTTGTGCCGTGGCGATCGAGGAAACGGCGGCGCAGCGCATGCGCGCCTTCATGGTCGAGCTTCAGCTCCTCCATGATGAAAGCCGCCATGCGCTGCTCGATCTCACGATAAAGCGCGCAGGTGCCGGGATAGAGCGTGTTATCGAGATCGAAGATCCAAGTCTCGATCCCGGACAAGGGATTCAGCGGGTTCGTTTCCATCAAGCAACAAGCCGTCAACTCTTAGCCAGAGACGCACCTTAGCGCTTCTGGCGAGGTGCTGACACCTTATGGCTTAGAGCTTGGGCTGCCGCGCGCGCAACGCGATGACCTGCGCACTCGGGCGCGAGATCAGCCAGTAAGCCACCATCACCACGGCAGCGCAGGCGGCGAGATTGGCGATGGTCGCCCAGATCAGCGTCGCGGTAACGTTGTCGAGGCTGCCGGGATCGGCTCCTGGATCGACCAACAGGAGTCCGGTCCGTGCCACCGCGCTGTCGGCGAAGCTGCCGATAAGGCCGAGCAGGCAGAAAACGAAGACCGCGGCGACCTTCATCATCCCGCGCGACAACGCGGGGCGGCGCGCACGCCGCCCCGCCAGCAGGACCACGCTGTTGTCGCCGACGGCAACAGGCTGCGCCGCGCTCATTCCGCGGCACCCGCGACCGGAATGGCAGCACTGAATTTCTCCGCCACGGGACGCGATATGTACCAGTAGCCGACGCCCATGATGCCAGCGCCGGCGATGATGTTGCCGATCGTGACCCAGAAGAGATTGTAGGCGAGGCCCGCCCAGGTGACGGTCGCGGGGTGATCGCCTAGCAACGCAATCAGCAGCAGCGTCATATTGGCGATCGAGTGCTCATAGCCGCTGCCGATGAAGGCGAAAAGGCACCACCAGATGAGGATGCATTTCGCGGCGTCATTGCTTGTGCGTGCCGACATCCAGATTGCGAGGCAGACAAGCCAGTTGCAGAGCGTCGCGCGCGCGACCAGCGAGAGCACGGAGGCGTTTTCTTTCGCGGTCGCGACGCTCATCAGCCATTGGCTCTTCGAATGCAGCAACGCCCCGCCGCCGCCCCAGACGAAAATCAATGCGAGGACGATGCAGCCGGCGAGATTCCCGATCCATGACATGCTCCAACATGCCGCGAGATCGCCCATGCTGGCTTTCTTTCGCAGCACGCCATGGGTCATGAACATGGTGTGGCCGGTGAAGAGATCGGCGCCGGCGAAGATGACGAGCGTCAACGCGATGCCGAAGGTCGCGCCCATAACGATCGAGCGATAGGCGGGGTCGACGTCCGAGCCAAGCGAGAAGATCAGGATGATGCCAAGGCCGATGAAGGCGCCGGCCATCATCGAGCTGACGAAAAACCCGCCCGGTGTGCGCTTTAGAAAAGCGGCTTTCGCGGCGGCGTTATTGGCGAGCGCATCCACGGTATCGAGAAACATCGGGTAAAGCTCCTCCACGAGAAATCTGCGCGATATCCCGCAAAAGATGTGCCATCCGCGAATCATCGATTTCTGTGCGATTCGAAGGTTTTCGCGGAAAGGATTGCCGGTCTCAACGGCAGGATGTTCAAAAATTGTGCAGTGCAGTATATGCATAAAATCTAGGCAAACCGCTGATTTCGCGATTTGCTGCCTGCAAGTGCGCCAAGAGGCGCTTTCGCGCTGAAAGTATCTTTTCTGAATCAATTAGTTACAGGGCGGTCCAGTTGGCACTGCACTTGCTAACAGTCGGGTAGCAAGGGCAAGCGCATGACCGATCCAGGCTTCACCGACGAACAGAAACAGTATCTCGACGGATTTTTGAGCGGCATCGCGGCGCGACACGGCAAGGGCACGTCCGCGCCCGTCGCGGTGGCGGTTGCCAGCGAAAACGATATCCATCGCGCGGCACAGGATCGCTTCATAGCTGCCGGCAAGAAGCTCGTGCCCGAGGAGGAGGCGAAGCGCAAAGCGCATCCGCTCGACATGTGGGACGAGCTGCGCGCCGGTGCCGCCGAGGGCCGCTTCCCCAAAGGCATCGACGTTTTCCGTCACAAATTCTTCGGCCTCTTCTATGTCGCGCCGGCGCAAGACTCTTTCATGTGCCGGCTGCGTATCCCCAATGGCGTGTTGCAGCCGCATCAGATGATCGGCCTCGCCGATCTCGCCGAGCGGTTGGGCGGCGGTTATGCCGACATCACGACGCGCGCCAATTTCCAGATTCGCGAGATCAAGCCGCAGGGCATCGTCGAGATGCTCGAAGGGCTGCAGGATCTCGGCCTCACCTCGCGCGGCGCCGGCGCCGATAATATCCGCAATATCACCGGCAGCCCGACCGCCGGTATCGATCCGCAAGAGCTGATCGATACGCGGCCGCTGGCGCGCGCGTTGCATCACTACATCCTCAATCACCGCGAGCTTTACGGCCTGCCGCGCAAATTCAACATCGCCTTCGACGGCGGCGGCGCGGTTTCGGTGCTCGAAGACACCAACGATATCGGCTTCGCTGCGGTGAAAGTGCCGGCAGGCGCGGCGGTGCCGGAGGGAATCTATTTCCGCATGGCGCTTGGCGGCATCACCGGCCATGACGATTTCGCGCGCGACACCGGCATCTTGCTGAAGCCTGAGGAATGTCTCGCTGCGGCGGTCGCAGTGGTGCGCGTCTTCATCGCTGTAGGCGACCGCACCGATCGCAAACGCGCGCGCATGAAATATGTTCTCGATAGCTGGGGCCTGGAGAAATTCATGGAAGCGGTCGAGAAGGAACACGGTAAGCCGTTCACGCGGCTGCCGTTGACCGCGTGTGCGCCGCGTGTGCCGGTGGCGAAACATGCCCATATCGGCGCGCATCCGCAGCGCCAGGACGGCTTTTCTTATGTCGGCGTTACCGTGCCGGTCGGACGACTGAGCGCGGCGCAGATGAACGGGCTCGGCGAGCTCGCCGAGCGCTTTGCCGGCGCGACGCTGCGGCTCACCGTCTGGCAGAATCTCATTCTTTCCCACGTCCCGAACGACCGGGTCGGTGAGGTCGAAGCCGCGCTCGTCGCGCTCGGCCTCGGCGCGGCGGCGAGCGCGATCCGCGGCGCGCTCGTCGCTTGCACCGGCAATACCGGCTGCAAATTCGCCGCGACGAACACCAAAGGCCAGGCGCTGCAACTCGCAGATCACCTCGAAACGCGCGTCGCGCTCGATCGGCCGGTCAGCATCCATCTGACCGGCTGCCCGCATTCCTGCGCGCAGCACAAGGTCAGCGATATCGGTTTGCTCGGCGTCAAAGTCGGCGAGGACATGATCGAAGGCTATTCGATCCTCGTCGGCGGCGGCGCGGGGCCCGAGCAAAAGATCGCCCGCGAAATCTTTCCTGCCGTGCCGATGGCGGAAATGCCCGAGCGCGTCGAGGCGCTGCTGCGCGCCTATCTCGCCCATCGGCAGCCGGATGAATTTTTCCACGATTTCGCGGCGCGCCATTCGGTCGATGAGCTGAAGGCGCTCGCTGTGCCGCAATCCGACATGGCCGCGTGACATGACGCATATCGCACCGCTCATTCCCGAGACTGCACCATTCAGCTCGACGCAGCGCGCCTGGCTAAATGGCTGGCTCGCTGCCTATTACGGGGCGGCCGGCGAGGCGGCACCGTCAGCGCAGCCGCAAGTCGCCGCGGCCACAACGACGCCAGCGCCGGTCGAAGACGATCATCCATGGCACGATATGGCGATGCCGCTCGACGAGCGGATGAAGCTCGCCGAAGGCCGGCCGCTGCCGCAGCGTTTGATGGCGGCGATGGCGCAGCAAGATTGCGGTCAGTGTGGCTATCTCTGCAAAACTTACGCGGAGGCGATCGCTGGCGGCAGCGAGAAGGCGCTCAATCGCTGCGTGCCGGGCGGCAAGGAAACCGCGCGGATGGTGAAAGAGGTGCTGGAGCTGGCGGAAGTTACTCCGGCGGCGGTCGCCGCACCCGCGATCGCCGTGGCACCTGTGACAGCGTCTGCTGCATCAACACCGGGCCAGAAGATCGTTGCGGCGCGGCTCGAGGGCGCATCGCCGCTCAACCGCGGCGCCTCATCCAAAGACACGCGCCAGGTCGTGTTCGACATTGCTCATACCGGCCTTGCTTATGAGCCCGGCGATGCACTCGGCGTTCAGCCGACGAATTGTTCTGACACGGTGCATGCCATCATCGAATGTCTCGGAGCGAAGGACGATAGTGAAGTCGCCGGACCCGATGGTGTCACGCGCGGCCTCTTCGAGGCGCTGATGCAGGCCTGCGAAATCGGCCGGCCAAGCGATGAAGCCGTCGAAGTGCTTGCCTCGCGCGCAGTCAATCTCCCCGAATCGCAGCGATTGCAGGCGCTTGCCGAAGGCTATCCCGGCGCCGGGCCGGAGAATGCGGATCTTCTCGAGTTGCTACAGACCTTTCCGTCGGCCCGGCCGCCACTGCAAGAATTGGTCAGTGCGCTCGGCACGCTGCAGCCGCGACTCTATTCGATCTCGTCATCGCCCAAAGCCAATCCCGGTGCGGTGCATCTGACGGTCGCGGCCGTGCGCTACAAGCTGCGCGACCGCTTGCGCAAAGGCGTCGCCTCGACCTTCCTCGCCGATCGTGCGGCGAGCGGCGCCGGCGTGCCGGTCTTCGTGCAGAAATCGCATGGCTTCCGCCTGCCGAACGATAACAACGCGCCGGTGATCATGATCGGCCCCGGCACCGGCATCGCGCCGTTCCGTGCCTTCCTGCAAGAGCGCCGCATGCTTGGCGCGAAAGGCCGCAACTGGCTTTTCTTCGGCGACCAGCATCGCGCCAGCGACTTTCTCTACGAGGACGAGATCACCGGCTTCCAGCGCGACGGGCTGCTGACCGAGCTCGAACTCGCTTTCTCGCGCGACCAGGCCGAGCGCATCTATGTCCAGCAGCGCATGCGCGAGCGGGCGAAAGAGCTTTGGGCCTGGCTCGAGGAGGGCGCGTATCTCTATGTCTGCGGCAGCGCGACGATGGGTAAGGATGTCTACGCTTCCCTCACCGCGATCATCGCGCGCCAAGGCGGCATGGGCACCGGCGCCGCGAAAGCCTATCTCGCGAAGCTGGCGAAGGAGGAGAGATACGTGCTGGATGTGTATTGAGAAGCTATCAGCCGTCAGCTCTTATTTTGTCGTCATGGCCGGGCTTGTCCCGGCCATCCACGAGTTTTTGTTCCAAAGACGTGGATGCCCGGCACAAGGCCGGGCATGACGATGATGGGTGTGCGCGTCAAAAAAGCTGATAGCTGACAGCCTCCCGCTATTTCTTCTTCTTCGCCCTCGGTTTCTCGTCTTCAAGATCACGGATCTCGGTGTTCATGCCGACGTCCTTGCGGCGGCGCTTGGCGATCATCTCGCCCGTGACGAAGTAGTCGCC
The DNA here is from genome assembly GCA_963740675.1 of uncultured Alphaproteobacteria bacterium. Taxonomy (GTDB): domain Bacteria; phylum Pseudomonadota; class Alphaproteobacteria; order ATCC43930; family CGMCC-115725; genus CAIKMD01. The sequence goes on along the minus strand of CAVUFS010000007.1, from coordinate 339,218 downwards.
CTTCACCGCGCGTTCGGCGGCTTCGTCGAATTCCTCGGACCATTCGCCGAGTGAGTAGCCGTACCAGGGCTGCTCGGGCTTCAGCGCCGGCAGGCCGAGCTCTTCCCAAATTTTCTTGGCGCGCTCCATATAGGGGCGCTTGGGCAGCGACACGGGCGGGTAGGGCTCTTTCAGCGTCGCGTCGATCAGCACCGATCCGTCCTCGCCGCCATTGCGATGGCTGCGCGGGCCATGGCCCTGGTCTCGATGCGGCAGGATATGCATGTCGAGCATCGGATTGGCGCGGTACGACATCGCCCAGAGCAGCGCGTTGGCGTCGTCGGGATCGATATCGTCGTTGACGGCGATGATGTATTTGCCGGCGGCGCGATGCAGCGCGGCGGCGCCATACATCGCGCGCCAGATCTCGGTGGTCGGCAGCTTGCGGTCAACGACGAGCACCAACACCTTGCGCAGATTGGTCAGCGGCTCGTGCATTGAGACTTTCTTGACGCCCTTGATGCCGAGCGTCGCCGTCAGATGCTGCAGCATCATCGGCTCGAGCGCGACGCGCTTCATCAGCGATGATTCCGACGGCGTTACCTGGCTAACGATCGAGGTCAGGATCGCATCGCGCCGCCGCGTGATCGCGGTCACTTCCATGAACGCGTTGTATTCCTGCAAATTCACATGGCCGTGGCTCTCGCCGAACGGCGCTTCGGGCTCGAGCTCGTCGGTGTGGATCAGGCCCTCGATCACGATCTCGGCCTCGGCGGGAATAAGCAGATCGACGGTCTTCGCCTTCACGACATTGATCGGCGCGCCGACCAACCCGCCGGCGACGGTGAGCTCGTCCATCGTCTCGGGCAGTTTCTGCGCCGAGGTATAGGCGATGCAGGGCGGGCAGCCGAGGATCACGGCCGCCTCCAGTTTCTTGCCCTTCGCCTTGGCCTTTTCCCAATGCACATAGATGCCGGGGCGCAGCTCGAGCGAGGGATTCATACCGAGCCGCCGCGGCGCTTTCACCTGGCCGCGATAGATGCCCATGTTCTGGATGCCGGTATCGGGATCCTTGGTGATGTATTGCGACAGCGTCGTATAGGGCGATACGTCCCAGCCCGGCGTCGAGATCGGAATCGGAATGCCGTCGAGGCCCTGGCCCGGCTTGTCGAGCGCCTTGCCGGTGATGACGATCTCCTGGCAGGGCGCGGTCTCGACCACGCGCGGCGGGATCGGATGCGCGACGGCGCGGTTCCACGTCGCCTCGATCTGGTCGAGCGCGCAAGCCATGCCGATCGAATAGATCTCGCGATTGCTGGCGAGCACGCCGACCGCGACCGGGATGCTGTAGCGCTTGCCCTTGGCATCGCTGACATTGTTGAAGAGGAAGGCTTTGCGGTCTTTCTCGGCGATGCCGCCGCGGAATTGCCAGCGCACCAGCGGATGCATCTCGGTATCCTTGTCGATCACGCGATCGACCGTCACCAGCAAGCCTTCTTTTTCGAGCGTCTTCAGATGATCGTGGAGATCGGGATAGCGGCGCTTGGGGGCCGTGCCGATACGCGGCTTGCCCTTGGCTTTCGTCGCCATGTCCATGGCCCGTCTCCTTTTCGTGTTAACGGCCGCGGCGGATCAGCGTACCGGCGCCCTCGGCGAACAGCTCCAACAGAATCGCATTCGGCACGCGGCCGTCGATGATGACGGCGGCTTCGACGCCGCCGCTGATCGCATCGAGACAGGTCTCGATCTTCGGGATCATGCCGCCCGAGATCGTGCCGTCGGCGATGAGGTCGCGCGCCTTCTCGACCGAAAGCTGCGAGATCAGCTTCTTGTCCTTGTCGAGAACGCCGGCGACATCGGTCAGCAGCAGGAAGCGCGTCGCTTTCACCGCGGCGGCGACCGCGCCCGCGACGGTGTCGGCATTGATGTTGTAGGTCTCGCCGGCTTCGCCGACGCCGATCGGCGCGATCACCGGAATGATGTCGGATTTCTCGAGCAGGTCGAGAATTCTTGGTATTGATCCCGACGGGCTCGCCGACGAATCCGAGATCCAGCACCTTCTCGATATTGCTGTCGGAGTCTTTATGAGACGCGGGATGCGCGAGCTTCTTGGCGCGGATGAGATCGGCATCCTTGCCCGACAGCCCGACCGCGAGCCCGCCCGCTTTGTTGATGAGTGCGACGAGTTCTTTGTTGACCGAGCCCGACAACACCATCTCGACGATCTCGACCGTCGCTTGATCGGTGATGCGCAGCCCGTCGACGAAAGAGCTCTTGATCTGCAGCCGCTTCAGCATGTCGCCGATCTGCGGTCCGCCGCCATGGACGACGATCGGGTTCATCCCGACCTGCTTCAACAGCACGATGTCGTCGGCGAATTGCCGTGCGATCGCATCGTCGCCCATGGCGTGGCCGCCATATTTGACGACGATGGTCTTGCCGGAATAGCGCCGGAAATAGGGTAGCGCTGCCGAGAGGGTTGCCGCTTTCTTCGCGGCTTCAGCTTGTTTGTCCGGTGTGTCGCTCATGCGCGGAATTTACCGCGCAGAGCCCTTTCCGGCTAGCCGCTCCACTCGCTCCAAGGCGAGCGCGGCCAGCGAGGCGCGCAGCGCGGGGATGCCCATGCTGTTATGCGCGCTGGTCAGATGGATGATCGGATGGGCCGCGCCCTGCTTGGCGAGGCTTTGGGCGATGCTCGTGACTCTTTTGTGAAGCTCGTCCGGCGGGACGAGGTCAGCTTTGGTCAGCACCACCTGGAATGACACCGCCGCTTCGTTGAGCTGCTTCATGAACGGTTTGTCGGCTTCCTTGATGCCGAAACGCCCATCGATCAGCAGCAGCACCCGGCGCAAACTGGCGCGGCCTTTGACGTAGCGCGCGATCAGCCCGGTCCAGCGCGAGATCTCTTTTTTCGAGGCCTCGGCATAGCCATAGCCCGGCAGATCGACGAGCATCAGGCGCTCGCCGAGATCGAAGAAGTTGATCTGCCGCGTGCGGCCCGGCGTGCGCGACACACGCGCGAGGGCGTTCTGTCCAGTCAGCGCGTTGACGAGACTCGATTTGCCGACATTGGAGCGCCCGACAAAGGCGATCTCGGGCAGCGTGTCGGGCGGGATCGCCTCGTTATTCGTCGCGCCGGCGACGAAATTGCAGGGCGCAGCAAAGAGCAAGCGGCCTTGCTCTTCCGCTTCCGCGTCGGGGGCTGCGTCTGGTGGAAAGACCGAGTCAGGCATGGCTGCAGTACCGGCCTGCGCCCTTCGACGGGCTCAGGGTGAGGGAGATTGTGCGCGGCATCTTACGATGGAAGATGCCGGAGAAAATGGGCCTCACCCTGAGCCTGTCGAAGGGCACAGGGTGTGACTGCAACGTCCGCTCTAAGTCTTCGCGGCTTTTGCGGGCGTCTTCGTGCCGCCCGGCGGGTTGGCGCGGCTGACGCCGGCGCTGCGCATGATCAGCCATTGCTGAGTGATCGACAGCAAATTGTTCCAGGCCCAATAGATCACCAGACCCGACGCGAATTGCGCCAGCATGTAGGTGAAGACGAAGGGCAGGGCCATGAACATCTTCGCCTGCATCGGATCGGGCGGCTGTGGGTTGAGCTTCTGCTGCAGGAACATCGTGATGCCCATGATGATGGGCCACGCGCCGATATGGATGAACGATATGTCCGGTAGCGGGAAGGGCAACAGGCCGAACAGATTGATGAAGCTCGTCGGGTCGGGCGCCGAAAGATCGTGGATCCAGCCGTAGAACGGCGCCTGGCGCATCTCGATCGTGACGTAGAGCACTTTGTAGAGCGAGAAGAACACCGGGATCTGGATCGCGATCGGCAAGCAGCCGGCCATAGGATTGGCGCCGACGCGCTTGTAGAGCGCCATCATCTCCTGGTTGAGCTTCACCTTGTCGTCGCCATAGCGCTCGCGCAGCTTCGTCAGCTCTGGCTGCAGCACGCGCATCTTGCTCATCGCGCGATAGGATTTGTTGGCGAGCGGGAAGAACAGCAGCTTGATGATCACGGTCAGCAGCATGATCGCCAGGCCGAAATTCCCGATCCATTTGTAGAAGATGTCGAGCGCCAGGAAGATCGGTTTGGTCAGCCAATAGAAATAACCGAAATCGATCGCGCGATCGAAGCGCGGCACGCCGAGGGTCCCTTCGTAACGGTCGAGCAGCGAGACTTCCTTGGCGCCGGCGAAGAAATGATCGCCGACCGACACCGTGGCACCGGGCGCGACGTCATGCGCGTCGCCGCGATAATCGACCTGATAGACATCGGTCTTGTCCTGCGTCACATGCCGGAAATTGGATGAGACCTTTTCCTTCTGATCCGGAATGACGGCGGTCAGCCAGTATTTGTCGGTGATGCCCATCCAGCCGCCGGTCGATTGGAAGCTCGGACCGTCGGCCTTCATGTCGGCATATTTGTAGCCGTCCTGCAGCGTGTTGTTGAATACGCCGATCGGGCCGACATGCAGCAGATAGGTCGTCGAGACCGGCACCTCGCCTTTGCGCGCGACGAAGCCGTAGGGATAAAGCGTGACCTTCGCGCCCGAGCTGTTGGCGACGCTCTGGGTCAGCGTGAACATGTAATCGCTGTCGATTGCGTAATGCCGCGTGAAGCGCAGCCCGGCGCCGTTATCCCAGGTGAGATCGACCGGATGATCGGGGGTCAGCGCACCGCCCGAGCTGGTCCATTGCGTATCGTTGCCCGGCACTTTGACGTTCGCATCGCCGGCGACCCAGCCGAATTCCGCAAAATAGGGCTCGGCCGAGCCATCAGGCGCGAGCAGCACGATCTGCGGCGAGCTGGGATCGGGCTCCTCGCGATAATTCAGCAGCGTCAGATCGTCGATCCGCGCGCCGACGAGATCGATCGAGCCTTTGAGGCGCGGGGTCTCGATTTGGACGCGCGGCGTCTTGGCCAGCACGCTCTCGCGCGAAGCCGCGGGGGCGAGCGTCGCCGGCGTGGTGCCGCCCGGATTGGGCGCGGCAACGCCTGGTGCTGTCGGCGGGCTTCCAGCGGGCGCTTGCGGCGCGCCGGCTTGCTGGGCCGTCTGGGTCGCGGGTTCGGGCGCTTGGCTCTTCGGCGCCAAGAAGTACTGGAAGCCGAACAGGATCACGCAGGAGACGACGATCGCGAGAATGAGGTTTTTCTGATTGTCCATCGATCAGTGATCCGAATGCGGCGGAACAGGGTCGTAGCCGCTGCCGCCCCAGGGGTGGCAACGCGACAACCGTTTCAGTGTCAGGATGATACCGCGCAGCGCGCCGTGCTCGGTGATCGCCTCCTGCGCGTAATGCGAACAGCTAGGCTCGAAGCGGCAAGACGGCAGCAGCAGCGGCGAGATCAGAAGCTGATAGGCGCCGATAAGCCCGCGCAGCAGCATGCTGCCCGTGATTGATAGCACCCTAATAAACGACCGTCTTCCCCGCGAAAGCGGGGACCCGGGGCTACCGGTGGATGCCTGCTTTCGCGAGCATGACGGAAAAGAGAGAGCGGTCCCTAGCCCACTCATTAACGAGCTCCGGCCCCAGCCTTCGCGTTGAGCCGCTCCATCGCCGTTGTCATGTCCGCGACTAACTCAGCAAAAGGCCGGGTGGTGGTCTCGGTCCGGGCGATCGCGACATAGTCGAAGCCGGGCGCGCCATGGCGCGGCAGCACCTGTTCCGCCGCGGCTTTGAGCCGGCGGCGGGCACGATTGCGCACCACAGCAATGCCAACCTTACGGCTCGCGGTGAAGCCGATGCGCGGGACGAGTGACAACTCCAAATCCTCCGGGCGGCGGGCGGCCTGCAGGATCAGGCCAGGCGCAACCCATCTGCGGCGGCTCGCCGCTACGGCTAAAAATTCGGGCCGGCGCTTGAGACGCGCGAGCCCGGCCATGGATACGAGCCGTAAAGGTCCTTCAGGCGCTGAGCCGCTTACGGCCCTTGGCGCGGCGGTTGGAAAGCACCTTGCGGCCGCCGACAGTCGCCATCCGCGCCCGGAAACCATGGCGGCGCTTGCGAACGATCTTGCTCGGCTGATAAGTGCGCTTCACGCGGGCGCCCCTTCTTTACTGGAATGAGCGCGCTGTATAGGGTTAGGCGCGTGGCGAGTCAACGCCAAACCGCAGTGCCGCCGCGCGGAAACTGGAAAATCTATATGAGCGTCAAGCGCTTATGGAACAGTGTCGCATCCGGTCTCTCGGCCCGGCTGCTGGTGTTGACGGTGTTCTGTGTGATGCTCTCGGAAGTCCTGATTTTCGTGCCCTCGGTGGCGCGGGACCGGCTGGCCTATCTCGAGGACCGGATCGACGCCGCCCGGCTGGCAGTTTTCGCCCTGGAGGCGACCCCCGACAACGTGGTCAGCCCGGCCCTCGCCAACCACCTCCTCGCCGATGTCGGCGCCCATGGCATCGCCGTCCACGAGGAGGACGCCACCCTGATGATCGACACCGACATGCCGCCGGTGCCCGATGCGACGTTCGACCTGCGCGGCGTCAGCATGTCGGCGCTGATCCGCGACGCGGTCATGGCCCTGCCGCGCAACGACAACCGCATCCTGCGCGTCTTGGACGTGTCGTCGAAAGAGCCGGGCGTCACGGTCGAGGTGCTGCTCGACGAAAAGCCGCTCCGCGCCGAGATGTGGGCCTTTGGCGGTCGCCTCTTCGGCGTCTCGCTGGTGATCTCGCTGATCACCGCGGCGCTTGTTTATGTCAGCCTGCAATGGCTGCTGGTCGGGCCGATGCGGCGCCTGACCCAGGGCATGATCAAATTCCGCGAGGATCCGGCTGACGCGACCCGCGTCATCAAACCGGCCCGACGCCGCGACGAGCTCGGCCAGGCCGAGCGCGAGCTGGCGATGATGCAGGAAACCGTGCGCCAGGCGCTGCTCGAGAAAGAACGGCTGGCCGCGCTCGGCGCCGCCGTCACCAAGGTCAATCACGATCTGAAAAACATCCTCGCGACGATGCGGCTCTTGGCCGACGGCATTGCGGCCAGCGCCGCGCCCGAGCTGAAACGCGTCGCGCCTGGCCTTGCGGCGGCGATCGATCGCGCTGTCGCGCTCACCACCGGCACGCTCGATTACACGCGCGAGCGCGCCGCGCCGCTGCATCGCAGCCGCTTTGCGCTGGCGGGCCTTACCGAGGAAATCGCCGAGATGGAATTCCGCGAGGGCGCCGAGGGTTTTCTGATCGAAAACCGTGTCGTGCCCTCGATCATCGCCGCCGCCGATCGCGACCAGCTTTTCCGCGTGTTGCATAATCTCGCGCAAAATGCGGCGCAGGTCGGCGCCCATCGCCTGAGCTTCCGCGCGGCCGAAAGCGAGACGCTGCTGCTCATCGAGGTGGCGGATGACGGGCCGGGCATGCCGCCCAAGGCGCGCGAAAATCTGTTTCGGCCGTTTGCGGGTTCCGCCCGTCCGGGCGGAACCGGGTTAGGCCTCGCGATCGCGCGCGAAGTGATGCGCGCCCATGGCGGCGACATCGCGCTCGATGAGAGCACGGGCGCCGGAACGATTTTCCGCTTGAGCCTGCCCCGGGTTTAGGGGTTAGCGCCGCGTCACGCTTTCGACGGTTTCGGAATTTTCGCGATAGATGGCGTCGAGCAGGCGACGGCTCGGACGGTCGCCATTGGCGAGGTTGAGCGTGTCCTGCAGGGTCAGCGCCTGATCGAGATTCTTGACGATCGCGATCGCATCGCCGCTGAGGCCGCGATAGATGCCTTGGCGGTCATCGGTGCGCCAAACCGGCGCCACGATGGTGTAGAAGCCGCGCGCGGCTGGAGCCGGCGTCGGAAGAACAGGCGCCGCGGCGCGGCGAGAGCGGAAGAGTTTTCCGAAGAAGGCGAACATCGCAATTTTCTCCGGTCGTCACTATGTCGACCTACAGCGGTATTAACCTTGAAATGGCAAACGAAAGGTTACCGCCGGCCCGTCTACGTCGTTTTTCTGCGCGATATCGTTCAACAAGACGGGCAGGCAGTTCAATCGAGTGCCAGAAGCTGCGCTTTCAGATAAGCACTCTCGGGCAAAAAAGGATGCACGGGGTGATCCGGGGCAGCGCCCGTGGTGGCGATGATCCGCCCGTCGCGCTGCGCATCCTGGAGGCCGCGGCGCACCGAATTGGCAAACGCCTCGGTCTCAACGTGATGCGAGCAGGAGGCGACGAAGAGCGTGCCGCCCTTGGCGACGAGCGAAGCCGATAGCCGCGCCAGCTTGCGATAGCCGCGCAGCGCGGGGCCCAGATCCTTCTTCGAGCGCGCGAAAGCCGGCGGGTCGGCGATCACCAGGTCGAAACGCTCGCCCTGGCCATGCATGCGCTCCAGCTCATCGAACGCATCGCCCTTGGCGAAGCGGCAGCGTGCGCCGACGCCGTTCAATTCGGCCGAGCGCGCGGCGAGCTTGAGCGCCGTGTCCGAGCGGTCGACGGCCAGCACCTGCTCGGCGCCGGCGAGCGCCGCAAGCGTACCGAAGCCGCTGCCGAAGCAATAAAGATCGAGCACACGGCCGCCGCTGGCAAAGCGGCTGGCGAGGCGGCGGTTCTCGCGCTGGTCGTAGAACCAGCCAGTCTTCTGACCGCCGAGCGGATCGATCGCGAAACGCGCGCCGTTCTCGACGAGCTCGACCGAGGCTCCAAGCTCGCCGAAGGCGACGCGATCCTCGCCCTCGAGGCCTTCAAGGCCGCGCGCGGCCGTGTCGTTGCGCAAGACGATGGCACGTGGTGCGAGCACCTCGCGGCAGGCGGCGAGGAATTCCTCTTCGAGCAGCGCCATGCCCGCGGTGTTGATCTGGCAGCTCAGCACGTCGCCGAAACGGTCAAGGATGATGCCCGGCAAGCCGTCGGCCTCGGCATGGATCAGCCGGTAATAGGGCTCGGGATAAAGCCGATGGCGCAGCGCCAGCGCGCGCTCCAGCCGCGTCGCGAAGAAGGCACGATTGATATGCGTCGCGGCATCGCGGCTCAGGAAACGCGCCGCGATCAGCGTATGCGGATTGAAAGTCGCGGTGCCGAGCATCTTGCCGTTGGCGGTGGTCAGCGAGACGAGGCTGCCGGGCGGCAGCGCTTTCGCCGCCGCATCCATCGCGATCTCGTTGGAATAGACCCAGGGATGACCCGAGGCGGCGCGTTTGTCGTGGCCGGGCTGCAGGCGAAGGGTCGGACGGGCGTTGTCGCTCATCGCCCGTGCTTTAGGGGAATTGCTGCCCCGGTCAAATCTTAATGAGCGTCAGTCGCCTAAAATCAATCGCCAAGCGCGGTGCCGGCGCGGCGATCGTCGGCGGCGCCGTCGAAGCCTTGCGGCGTCACGCGGATGCCGGAAAGCCCGCTGCTGCGGCCGTTGCGACGGATATCGTGGCCTTCGGACTTCAACGCCGCCGCAAGCGCATCGGCGGCCGGTTTCGCCTCGATCTCGGTCGCGCCGTTACGGTTACTGATATTGGGCAGATCCATCGCCTGCTGCATTGGATAATTCCAGTCGAGCGTCGCGACCAGCGTCTTGGCGACGTCGGTGATGATGGCCGGACCGCCGGCGGAGCCGACGCTCATCATCACCTTGCCCTTTCGATCAAACACCAAGGTCGGCGACATCGAACTGCGCGGCCGCTTGCCGCCTTCGACACGATTGGCGACCGGCTTGCCATCGCTCTCGGGGACGTACGAGAAATCGGTCAACTCGTTGTTGAGCAGGAAGCCGCGCACCATGAGATGCGAGCCGAAGGCGAATTCGATCGTTGTCGTCATCGCCAGCGCGTTACCGTTGCGATCGATGATTCCCATGTTGCTGGTCGAGGGAAATTCCGGCGTCTGGTCGCGGCCCCAATTATCGGCATGCAACCCCGGCGGCTCGCCAGGCGCGACGGTGCCGGCGGCGAAATGCTGCGGGTTGATCAGCTTGGCGCGCTGGGTGAGGTAGTTGCGGTCGATCATGCCGGCGATCGGCGCGCGAACGAAAGCCGGATCGCCGACGTAACGGTCACGATCGGCATAGGCGAGACGGCTCGCCTGAGCGAAAAGATTCCACGCCTCGGTCGTATTGACCTGATCTTTCAGATCGAAAGGCTGCAACAGGCCGAGAAGCTCCAGCACCGCGACACCGCCCGAGCTTGGCGGTCCCATGCCGCACAGCCGATACTGGCGATAGAAGCCGCAGATCGGCGGCCGCTCTTTCGCCTGATAGCCGGCGATATCGGCGGTCGTCATATCGCTCGGATTGACCCAGGCATTGCCGGCGGTGGCGACGATGTCGTCGGCGATCGGGCCTTTATAAAAAGCACCTGCGCCCTGTTTCGCGATCGCCGTCAGCGTCGCGGCAAGCTCGGGATTCTTGAGGATCGTGCCGGCCGCCTTGGCCGTGCCGTCGGGCTGATAGAAATAGGCGCGCGCCGTGCCGTCTTTCGGGAAGAGCTTGTCGCGCGCCAGCTCGCCATTGAGTTTTTCCGAGATCGGGAAGCCGTCGCGCGCCAGCTTGATCGCGGGCTGGAAGAGGCTCGCCCAGGGCAGCTTGCCGTAGTGGCGATGCGCCATCTCCAGCATGCGCAGCACGCCGGGCACGCCGACCGACCGGCCGCCGACCAGCGCCTGGAAATAATTCATCGGCTTGCCGTCGGGGCCGATGAAGCGATCGCCTTTTGCCGCGGCCGGCGCGGTTTCGCGCCCGTCGAAGGTCGTGACGCGGCGATCTTTCGCCGAATAGAGCACGAGAAACGCACCGCCGCCGATGCCGGAAGATTCCGGCTCGACCAGGTTGAGCACCATCTGCGTCGCGATTGCGGCATCGACCGCGGTGCCGCCACGGCGCAGCATCTCGCGCCCGGCTTCCGCGGCCAGCGGATTGGCGGCGGCCACCATGTCGCGCCTGTCGTGAATAGATGCTTCGTGGGATTGCGCTGCTTGCTGGGCCTGCGCTGTGCCGGCGACGAGCACGCTACTCACGAGCAGAAGAGCGAGAGAGCGTTTCATTGCATCGGCCCCTATCGCGCCAGTCTTAACGAGGGGGCCGCGTGCCGGCAATCGGCGGCGCGTATTGCAGATCGATATCCCACGGGAAGAGGATCCAGGTGTCCTGGCTCACTTCGGTGATGTAGGTGTCGACCAGCGGCCGTCCCGCGGGCTTGGCATAGACAGTGGCGAAATGCGCTTTCGGCAGCATGTCGCGCACAATGCGCGCGGTGCTGCCGGTGTCGACCAGATCGTCGACGATCAGCCAGCCCTCGCCGTCGCCGGCGACCGACTTCAAGATGACCGGGTTGCCTTGCTTGCGGTCGTCATAGGTGGCGATGCAGATCGTATCGACGAGGCGGATGTCGAGCTCGCGGGCGACGATCGCCGCCGGCACGAGCCCGCCGCGGGTTACGGCAATGATGCCTTTCCATGGCGCGAGGTCGAGCAAGCGCCAGGCCAGCGCGCGTGAATGGCGATGCAACTCATCCCAACTGACCGGAAAGGTCTTGGCAATGGGCGCCTGGGCGCCCGGCGCTTGTGGGGGTGTTCGGGGCGCGGCCATCGCGCCTAACGAACGAAAACCCGGACCTCGTTGCTCTGGATGTCCGGGCTCATCGTGGCCGCAAGCGAGACGCGATCAGCCGGCAACCCCATATTGGTGAGCGAGCGGAGCACGTTCTCGGCGTTCTGCCGCGAGGTGTTGGTGTTGACCGCGACGGTGGCGGCGCTGCCGGCATTCGGGGCGACCGCTTGGATGGTGAAGGTGGCGCTGGGCTTGCGCTCGAGCGCGCGGCTCACTGCGGTATAGAGCGGCTGCTCGTAATCGACATTCGCCTGATCGAAACGGATCACCACCAGTGGCCGGTCGCCAGGACCGGGTGCGGCTGAGGCCGTGGCGGCGCTGCGGCTCAGCGCGGGCGCGCGTGGCGCCGATGTGGCTGCGCGATTCGGTACTGCCGCCGGAGCCGCGGCGAATTGGCGATTGGCGAGGCTCGGCCCGTAGAGTTGGCCGTTCTGGATCGCCAGCGCCAAGGTGACGAGGTTGTTGCGCTCGCCGGCGACATAGCCGCTCTGACGGGTGATCTCGTCGCTCAGCGCGTTCAAGAGTTGATCGACCTGCGCCAGCGACGACGTGGTCTGGGTCTCGAGCTGCTTCAGTTGATCGCGATCGGATTCGACGCCGCCCTGCAGGTTATAGGCAGCACGGATTTCGTTGAGCAGGTAATTGCCGAAGGACGAATCGCCCGCGACCTCGTTCGAGATGCTGTTCAGCCGGGCAACGCCGGTGTTCATCTGATCGAGGGTCGATTGCGCCTGGCCCCACTGCGCGACGAGCTGCGGATTGCCGGGCGTTGTGCCGGCTTGCAGCCGCGAATTGATGAGGGCGATAACGCTGAAATAGCCGCTCGACGTGCTGCTGAGGCTCTGGCGGGCCGAGGTCAGCTCGGCGGTGTGACGCGCGATGTTGCCCTGGAATTGGCCCACATCGGTGCGCAGCGATTGCACCTTGAGCCCGACGAAGGTCGTGCCGGTCGCGGCCGGCGTCGCTGCTGCACCCGCCACCGGCGGAAGCTGCGTCGCGGCGAAAGTCGGCTGCGGATTGCCTTCGGCCGCGGAAGGCGCGATCGGAATGGCATTCGGTGAGCCGGTATTGGTCGGCGCTGAGGTGCCGGTGGCCCAGTCGAGCATATTGTCGGTGTAAGAGCATCCGGAAAGCGCGAGCGCCGCTACCAGCGCCAGACCTGTGGAGCGCGGACAACGCATGCGGAAAAGCCACCCTCGTGTCATTTTGTTATTTAGGCCGGCAAAAGACATTGTTTTGCTGGCTAACCCCCGACGAATGGTATCGCTCGGCGATGCGAAGTACCCCAGATGAGCGATTTTGCGCCGGGAGTGATCTTATGCAATGCCGCGTGCAGCGACAAGCCGCTTTCGCTCAGTGGCATCGCTTGTCTTGCCATCGCAGGAGCTTGCGGCTAATTTCCCCCGGCTTCGACGGCGGCAATGCGCCCGTAGCTCAACTGGATAGAGCACCAGACTACGAATTTGGGGGTTGGGAGTTCGACTCTCTCCGGGCGCGCCACGCCGCACGAAGCTTTTGCCTAAAAATTGATGCGTCGATAGGCGACGTGCGCGGCACGACCGCGCGGCGGCTCACGCCGCTTTGGCGAGCGTCTCGAATGTCTGCAGAAGCTGTTGAATTGCGAGTGGCTTGCGCAGCGTGCCGATCGCGCCATTGGACATGGCTTTCTCGACCAGCTCCTCGACGCTGAAGCCGGTCATCATCAAAACCTGTGCATCAGGCTTGAGCTCGCGGATGGCGAAGAAGGCTTCGACGCCGTTCATGCCTGGCATCTTCACGTCCATCAGCACGACATCGAATCCGCCTGCGCCGAATTTGGCGACACCGGCTTCGCCGCTGCCGGCGATATCGATCGCATAGCCGCGCATCTCGAGAATGTCGGCCACGCTCTCGGCGTGGTCGCGGTCGTCGTCGACGATCAAAACGTTGAGGCTCATGCTGTCACCTCCAGGAGACGCATCAGCCCATTTGACGCCTGTCACAGTAAAAAAACCGCTAAATATATCCACTAATAGGTGTGTTTGCCCATTCCGTCCGCACATTGGGGTCGATTTCGGCGGCTTCTCGGGCCACCCGAAGCTGGGCGAACACGTCCGGCTCTGCGAGCCGGCTAAGCGCCCATACGGCCATGGCCCGGATAAGAGGCGACGGATCATCCAAATGAATGATAACAGACGGAACCAAGCTGGCATCGCCGCTATTGCCGATCGCGATCAGCACATTGCGGATGAAGCGGTCGCGACCGGTGCGCTTGACCGGCGTGCCGGCGAAACGTGCGCGGAAAGCGGCATCGTCCAGTGTCACCAACTCGGCCAGTTCGGCATTCCCGATACGCCCGACGAAGCGCGTCTCGTGCGCCGTCTGGGCGAATTTGTTCCACGGGCACGCAGCAAGACAATCATCGCAGCCATAGAGGCGGTTGCCGATCGGCGCGCGCAGCTCTTCGGGAATATGACCCTTATGCTCGATCGTCAGATAGGAGATGCAGCGCCGCGCATCGAGCTGATAGGGCGCGGGGAAGGCCGCCGTGGGGCACGCATCGAGGCAGGCACGGCAGGCGCCGCAATGGTCGATCTCGGGCGCGTCAGGTTCGAGCTCGAGCGACAGATAGATCTCGCCAAGGAACAGCCATGAGCCGAAATCGCGCGAAACGAGATTGGTGTGCTTGCCCTGCCAGCCAAGCCCGGCGCTCATCGCCAGCGGCTTTTCCATCACCGGCGCGGTGTCGACAAAGACTTTGAGCGGTGCGGGCGAGTCCTCGGTGATCTTGCGCGCCAGCGCTTTGAGCCGCGATTTCACCAGGTCGTGATAGTCGCGGCCGCGGGCGTAGACCGAGATGTTGCCTTGTTGCGGCTCGGCCAAACCGGCAAGCGCATCGCCTTCGGGGCCGTAATTGAGGCCGAGGACAACGACGGTCTTGACCTCGGGCCAGAGATTCTTCGGCTGAACGCGCTCCTCGGCGCGTGCTGCAAGCCAGCCCATATCGCCGTGATAACCGCGTGCGAGATATTCGCTAAGACGCTGCCGCGCTTCGTCGGCGAGTTCCGGCCGCGCGAAGCCGACCGCGTCAAAGCCCAGATCGAGCGCCGCTTGGCGGATCGCCGCTTTGGCGTCCGCGCTCATGCGTCACCCGCGCCCGCGATAGGGCTGAACACCTGGATCGGGCAGCCACAAACCTTCGGGCGGCGCGCCGGTCTGATAGAAGACATCGATCGGCATGCCGCCGCGCGGATACCAATAGCCGCCGATGCGCAGCCATTTCGGTGCGATCGCCGCGACGATGCGCTTGGCGATGCCGAGCGTGCAATCCTCGTGAAAGGCGCCGTGATTGCGGAACGCGCCGAGGAAGAGCTTCAGCGATTTGCTCTCGATGAGATGCTGCTCCGGCACGTAGTCGATCACGAGATGCGCGAAATCCGGCTGGCCGGTGACCGGGCAGAGCGAGGTGAATTCGGGCGTGGTGAAGCGCACGAGATAGATCTCGCCGGGATGCGGATTGGGCACACGCTCCAGCACCGCTTCCTCGGGCGAAGCCGGAAGCGGGGCGTGCGTGCCCAGAAGCTTCAAATCGCGATAAGCCTGATCGGTCATGGATCGCTAACTCTAAAGCGGCGGGATATCGCCGGCCGCCTGCTGCTCAGCAAAGGCGGCGGCGAAATTGGCGAGCGCTTGTCGCTCGATCGCGCCGCGCAAATCCCGCATCAGATCGGCATAATAGCGGAGATTGTGCTCGGTCAACAGCATGCTGCCGAGGATCTCGTTGGCGCGCACGAGATGATGCAGATAGGCGCGCGAATACCGCGTGCAGGCGGCGCAAGCGCAGCCCTCGTCCAGGGCTCGCGGGTCCTCGCTATGCCGGGCATTGCGCAGATTGAGCGCGCCGCGCCGCGTGAAGGCCTGGCCGGTGCGGCCGGAGCGCGTCGGCAACACACAATCGAACATATCGATGCCGCGCAGCACCGCCCCGATGATATCGGCCGGCTTGCCAACGCCCATCAGGTAACGCGGCCGATCTTGCGGCAGGGCCGGCACGGTCTCGTCGAGGACCTTGAACATCGCCTCCTGGCCTTCGCCGACGGCAAGCCCGCCGACCGCATAGCCGTCGAAGCCGATCTCTTTGAGTGCCGCTGCTGATTGATGACGTAGCTCGGGATAGACGCTGCCTTGCACGATGCCAAACAGCCCGGCGCCCTCGCGATCGACGAACGCCACCTTCGAGCGCGCCGCCCAGCGCATCGACAGCTCCATCGATTGCCGCGCCTGTTCCTCGGTCGCGGGGAAGGGCGTGCATTCATCGAAGGACATGGTGATGTCGGCGCCGAGCAGGCGCTGAATCGCGATCGAGCGCTCGGGCGTCAGCTCCATCTTCGTGCCGTCGAGATGCGAGCGGAAGGTGACGCCGTTCTCGTTGATCTTGCGCAATTCGCTCAGCGACATCACCTGGTAGCCGCCGCTATCGGTGAGGATCGCGCGCGGCCAATTCATGAAGCGATGCAAGCCGCCCAGCGCCGCGACACGCTCCGCACCGGGGCGCAGCATCAGATGATAGGTGTTGCCGAGGATGATCTCGGCGCCGGTCGCGGCAACATCCTCAGGCCGCATCGCCTTCACCGTCGCGGCGGTGCCGACGGGCATGAAGGCTGGCGTCTCGATCGTGCCATGGGCGGTTGCAAGCTGGCCGCGCCGCGCCGCGCCGTCATTGCCGAGAAGTGTGAAGCCGATCATCGCGTGCCTGCCGGAAACAAAAGGCAGGCGTCGCCGTATGAGAAGAAGCGATAGCGTGCCGCGATGGCATGCGCATAGGCCGCTTTCATGCGCTCAAGCCCAGCGAAGGCGCTGACCAGCATGAACAGCGTCGAGCGTGGCAGATGAAAATTGGTCAGCAGCATGTCGATGGCGCGGAAGCGATAGCCCGGCGTGATGAAGAGCGTCGTCTCGGCGGCAAAAGGCCGGATCATGCCATTCTCATCCGCGGCGCTTTCAAGCACGCGCAGGCTGGTTGTACCGATCGCCACGATGCGGCCGCCTTTGGCGCGCGCGGCGTTGAGCCGGGCGGCGGTCGTGGCATCGATGGTGCCGTATTCGGCATGCATGCGGTGATCGGCGGTGTCTTCGACTTTCACCGGCAGGAAAGTACCGGCGCCGACATGCAAGGTCACGGTCTCGAGGCCGAGCCCCGACTTTTTCAGCGCGGCAAGCAGCGGCGGCGTGAAATGCAGCCCGGCGGTCGGTGCGGCGACCGCGCCGTCCCTCGCGGCGAACATCGTCTGATAATCATGGCGATCGCGCGGGTCGCCCGCGCGGTCGCGATGGATATAGGGCGGCAGCGGCATGCGGCCATGGCGCTCGAGCTGCGATTTGAGAGCCGCGCCTTCGCAGGAAAAGCGCAGCGTCACATCGCCTTCGGGCGATTTCTCGATCACCTCGGCAGAAAAATCATCGGCGAAGCGGATGGTGTCGCCTGGTTTGACGCGGCGCGCGCCTTTGACGAACGCCCGCCATACCCCGCCGCCGCGATCGAGATGCAGCGTGACCTCGATGGTCGCCGCGCCGCGCGTGCCGGTCAGCCGCGCCGGGATGACGCGGGTGTCGTTCGCCACCAGCACATCGCCGGCGCGCAGCAATTGCTGCAGATCGCGGATATGCCGGTCGGCGAGGCTATCGCTTATCACCAGCAGCCGGGCGGCATCGCGCGGCTCGATCGGATGTTCGGCGATGAGCTCGCGCGGCAGATCGAAATCGAATTCGTCGACGCGCATGTGCCCCGTGCGTAGCGCCTCGGCTGCGCCGGGGGAAGCGCGGAATGTCAGTGATGCGCGCGGGCGATGTCGAGGAGGACGTTCGCTTCGGTTTCCTTCTCGTCGAGGCGGTACTTGACCAGATCGCCGATGCTGACGAGGCCGAGGATTTTGCCCTGGGCCATCACCGGCAGATGGCGGACGCGGTGTACCGTCATGACGGCCATCGCTTTCTCGATTGGATCCTCGGGCGCGCACGTGGTGACGTCGGGCGTCATCAGCTCATGGACCTCGAAATCGAGAGCGGCACCGCCGTCTTGGGCAAGGCCGCGGACGACGTCCCGCTCCGAGAACATGCCGGCCAGCTTGCCCCAGCGATCGACCACGACCAGCGCGCCGATCCGCTCCTCATTGAGCTTCTCGATCGCGGTGGAGACTTTGTCGATGGTGCGGATGGTGGTGACATGGTGGCCTTTGCCGCCCAGTAGGGACGCGACGGTCATTTCTAAACTCCCGTTCATCAAAAACTGGTTCCTTTGTTCACATAGGCATGATCACGGCTCACTTGAAGCGTGGGCGTTGCTCTTGGCATATCCGCCCCATGAACGGTTCTTCGCGATGGGGTAAAGCGGCGCGCGATGCGTGGCGCCTCGATCCCGCTTTTGCCTATCTCAACCACGGCGGCTTCGGCGTAACGCCCGACGCGGTATTCGCCGAGCAGGATCGCTGGCGGGCGCGGATCGAGCGCAATCCGACGCATTTCCTCACTTTCGAGGTCGAGGAGGCGTTGCGCGCGGCGCTGGTGCCGGTGGCAAAGGCGCTCGGCGCGGCGGTCGAGGAGGTGGTCTTCGTCGAGAACGCGACGACGGGCCTCAACGCCGTGCTGCGCTCGCTCGATTTCGAGCCGGGCGATGAGATCCTGATCACCAGCCTCTCTTATCCCGCGATCCGCAAGGCAGCGTATTACGCGGCGTCGCGTTGCGGTGCGCGCGTGATCGAGGCCGAGATTCCGCTGCCGCTGGCGGACAATGCCACGTTGCTGCGCGCCGTCGCCGCAAAGCTCAACATCCGTACCCGGCTCGCGATCTTCGATCACATCGCCTCGCATAGCGCGCTGCTGCTGCCGGCTGCGGAACTGACACGACTTGCACATGAAGCGGGCGCGAAGGTGATGATCGATGGTGCGCACGCGCCCGGGCAGATCCCGCTCGACATCGCGGCGATCGGCGCTGATTGGTATGTCGGCAATCTGCATAAATGGTATTTCGCGCCGCGAAGCTGCGGCTTTCTCTGGGCGAGCAAGGTGATGCAGGCGGCGACGCGGCCGCTCGCGATCTCGCATGGCTATGGCGAAGGCTTCCGTGCCGAATTCGAATGGACCGGCACGCGCGACGTGACGCCCGCTTTGGCGACGCCGGCGGCGATCGCGTTTCATCAATCGCTCGGGGGGAAGGCGCTGATGGACCGCAACATCGCGCTCGCGCGCGAAGCGGGAAACATGTTGGCCGAGCGTTGGCGCACCGGCCTCACCGGGCCGAGCGACGCTTTTGCTGCAATGGTGACGGTGCGGCTGCCGCTGACCGGGGAAGCGACCAGCACGCGCGCCAATGCGTTGATGCGCGAGCTTGCCGAGCGGCATCAAATCAGCGCGGCTTTCGTCGTGCTCGAAAATGCGCTGTGGGTAAGAGTCGCGGCGCAAGCCTATAACGAGATCGCCGATTACGAGCGTCTTGCCGCGCTCTTTGCGCCTGCATCATGAACCGGCGCGCGCGCGCCGGTTTGCTCGGCTTCTTCCTCGGTTGCGCCTTCATCTGGGCGCTGTTCCTGCCGCTCTATGGCGATCGCGGCCTCACCGTCGATGCGCGGCCGCCGGTCGTGCTGCTGGTGGTGTTGCTGCTGCTCGGCTTTGTCGGCCAGATGCGCTGGGCTCTGCGGCCGTGGCTGCGCTGGGTGCTGGCGGTTGCGATCGTGTTGCTCGCGTTGCTGCAATTCGTATCGGCGGCGGTGGAGCAAATCCTCGACCGCTCACTCGATCTCTATTTCGACTTTCGCCACGTACCAAATCTGCTCGGGCTCTATCTCGATGCCGCGGGATGGCGCGGCATGCTGGCGATAATCGCCGGCGGGCTCGCGGCGGTGCTGTTGCTTTGGCTCACGGCGCGCGCGCTCGCCGCGATCGATCGCGCGATGGCGCGGCCGATGACAGCGATGGCCGCGCTCGTTGTTGGGCTGATCGGTTTGGTGCTCATCGCTCTGCCGATCGCGCAGCCGATCGACAGCGCGGCCACACGCGCGGCGAGCGAGCAGACGATGGCCGCGTGGCGTGCTTTCACGGTGCTGCATGGTTTCGATACGCGTTACGCCGATGCGCTCGACGCGCCGCAGGCGCCGGCCGGCAAACTGCCGGGCCTTAAGGGCAGGGATGTCTATCTCGTCTTCATCGAGAGCTACGGCACGGTGGGGCTCGACGATCCCGGCTACCGCCATGTGCTCGATCCAGCGCTCGCGGATTTTGCCACTACCGTTGAAGGCGCGGGCTACACGCTGCTCTCGAGCCGGCTCGTCTCGCCGGTGTTCGGCGGGGGCTCCTGGCTGGCGCATGGCACGCTGGCGAGCGGGATCAAGCTCGATCAGCTCGCGAACGAGCTTTTGCTGAACGGTCACCGGCTGACTCTGCCGCGCTATCTCGCCGCTGCTGGCTATCGCACGGTTGAGGTGATGCCCGGCATCAAGAAGCCCGATCCCGAAGCGGCGTTCTGGGGATTCGACAGGCATTATTTCGATGCCGATCTCGGCTATACCGGGCCGGAATTCGGTTGGTTCAATATCCCCGATCAATTCACGCTGCGGCAATTCTCGGCGCATGAGCTGACGCAGGATCATGGTCCGCTCTTCGCGCAGATCGTGCTGGTGTCGAGCCACACGCCTTTCGCCCCGGTGCCGCCTTATCTCGACGATTGGCGCGATGCCGGCGATTACAAGACCGTGCCCGACAATGATTGGACGCGCATTTATGCGCAGCCCGATTGGAACGATCTCGATCAGCCTTATCTCGACAGCGTCGCCTACGATCTGAAAACGCTGAGCGCCTGGCTCAAAGGGCTCGATCGCGACGCGTTGGTGATCATCCTCGGCGATCATCAGCCGCCCGAGATCACGCGCGTGGCCGGCCAGCCCTGGACCGTGCCGGTCTATGTCCTGTCGCGCGATGCCGATCTCGTTCAGCCTTTTGCCGCGCTTGGCTACACGCCGGGCGGTACGCCGCCGGCGCGCGATAACCCGGAAGGGATGGAGAAATTCTTGGGCGAGTTCTTGAGCGCCTTCAGCGTCGCTCCGCCGTCAGTCCCTCCGCCGTCAGCACTCGCTTCAGCGCCGCCGCAAAACCCTGACGTTCCGGCGGTGTCCCAACCGTAACGCGAATCAAGCGATCGAGCGGCGCAACGCCGGGCATGCGCAGAAAGACAGCTTCGTCTTCGAGCAGCTTCGCCAAGGTGGCGCGTGCGCGGTCGCCATTGCCCATATCGATGGCGACGAAATTCGTCGCCGAGGGCAGCGCCTTGAGGCCGAGGCTTTCGGCCAGCGCGGCATAATCGCGCCGGCCTTGGCTGACCTGACGCGCGACATCCGCGATGAAGGCTTGATCGCCGAGCGATGCGAGCGCCGCCTCTTGGCTCAGTCGCGAGATGCCGAAATGATGCCGGATCTTGTCGAAGCTCGCGACGATCGCTTTCGAAGCGATGGCGTAGCCGACGCGCGCACCGGCCATGCCATGTGCTTTCGAGAAGGTACGCACGCGGATGACGCGCTCATCCTCGGGATCGAGCACCGGCATACTGCCGGGGGGCGCGAAATCGCTATACGCCTCGTCGAGCACCAGCACCGCGCCGGGCGCGAGCTTTGCGACGATCGCGAGCTGCTCTTCGGCGCTGAGCCACGAGCCGGTCGGATTATCGGGATTGGAGAGATAGACCATCCGCGCCTGGTTCTTGGCGGCGGCATCGCCCAGCGCCTCGGCGTCGTTCTTGAAGTCGCGGTAAGGCGGGGTGACGAATTTGCCGCCATAGCCATTCACGTGGAAGGCGAAGGTCGGATAGGCGCCATGCGACATCACAACCGGTTCGCCCGGATCGATGACGCTGCGGACGGAAAGGCTCAGCACGTCATCCGCGCCAATGCCGATGCCGATATTCTCGCGGCTGACCCCATGATGCTTGGCAAGGGCCTCGCGCAGCTCGAAGCCTTCCGGATCGCAATACCACGAGATGCGCGGCGCGCCGGCGTTGATGGCGGCGATGGCTTTGGGCGAGGGACCAAAAGCGCTCTCATTGGCGCCAATCCGGATTTTGATCGGCGCACCAAGGCGCCGCTCGAAGGCCTCCGGCGGGACGAAAGGCACGACCGCCGGCAGCGCGCCGACCAGTCGTGAATAGCGGATCATGTTCGCGGGGGCCGAGCCGCGACCGGCTCAGCCGCGATCGTGCGCGACGTGCTCGGCCGAAGCGGTCGACGAGGGCGGCGGCACTTGCTGCTTCGGCGGCGGCGTGACCGCCTCGTCGTCTTCTTCCTTCATGCCGGATTTGAATGCCTTGATGCCCTTGGCGAAGTCGCCCATCACGCGCGGCAGCTTGCCGGCCCCGAAAAGGAGCAGGACGATGAGCAGCACGATCATCCAATGCATCAAGCTGAACGAGCCCATGGGAAATCCTTGAAATTCAGGCGATCGGTTGTCCGTATGGCGCAGGCCAAAGCCCGGTTTGTCAAGGGAAAAGCCCGATCGCCGGGGGTCCCTTACGCGGTGCCAGACCTTCTAAGCTATTGATGTAGCGCTTGAGCGTGCGGGTTTCTAGGGCTCGCCGACCCCTAACCGCCCGGCCCGTGACGATAAGGGCGAAAGCGTCTAGGGTCGGCCAATGCGACAATATTTGTTGGCGGCGCTGGTTGTCGCCGCCGGCCTTGCAGTGGGCGCGGCGGTCGTCGTGTTGGACCACCACGCGCCGCCCCCTGTCGCCCGGCCGCCGGTCGCAAGCGAGCCGGCTGGCGGGGGCGAGGCGACCGCCGCTTTGCCGCCACCGGAATCCGGGGCGCCCGAAACACCGGCAGCGCTCGAGGCCGCACCTGCCCCTCCCGCCGCGACCGCGGCAGCGACGCCGCCCGCTGCCCCGCCGCTCGCCGCTCCATCGGCCTCCGACCTACCGAGTGTCGATGTCGCGCCGCGGACGGTGCACACCGTGCCGGATGCCGAGCCGCCATCAACCTCGGTGACGATCGTCGACCGAAACGGCCGCATGCTGAAAGAGCTGCAGCCCTCCAGCGGGCTGTCGCCGACCTATGTGCCGTCGGTCGGTCCGGGTGGGGCTGCCTCGACCCCCTCGCGCGGATCGACGCGGCCGATTTTGGTGCCGCCGGCATCGAATTCGCGCCAGGCGATGGCACTGCCGGGCGCGACCTTCGACGGCAAGGGCAGCGCGGCGGGTGGCACGACGCTGTCGGTGGCCGGTCACAATTTCCGCCTCTTCGGTGTGCGGCTCGGCGATTCGCACGATCGCTGTGGCCTTGGCACCGGCGATAATCGCTCTTGCAGCGATGTCGTGCGTGACGCGCTGACGCAGCGGCTGCAGCATTATCCCAATGTCGCCTGCCGCGTGCCGCCGGGGCAACGCGGCAGCGATCAGGCCGCGATCTGCACCGATAACAGCGGTACCGATCTTGCCAGCTTCCTCGTCGGCGAGGGCTTTGCGCTTGCCGATACGAATCAAAGTTTCGATTATTTCGGCGCCGAAGGCGTCGCGCGCTCAAATCGCCGCGGTCTATGGCGGTATCGATAGAGGAGAAAATTTTTGGCGACGCGTTTCGAAGGCACCGACACTTACATCGCGACCGAAGATTTGCGCGTTGCCGTCAACGCCGCGGTCGCGCTCGAGCGGCCGCTGCTTGTCAAAGGCGAGCCCGGCACCGGCAAGACGATCCTTGCGCATGAGATCGCCAAGGCGCTCGCCAAGGACATCATCACCTGGCACATCAAATCGACGACCAAGGCGCAGCAGGGGCTCTACGAATACGACGCGGTGACGCGGCTGCGCGACGGCCAGCTCGGCGATGCCAAGGTTGCGGATATCCGTAATTACATCCTGCGCGGCAAGCTCTGGGAAGCCTTCACCGCGGACTCGGCGCCGGTGTTGCTGATCGACGAGATCGACAAGGCCGATATCGAATTCCCGAACGATCTCCTGCTCGAGCTCGATCGCATGGAATTCTTCGTCTACGAGACACGCGAGACGGTGAAGGCCCAGCATCGTCCGGTCGTCATCATCACCTCGAACAACGAGAAAGAGCTGCCGGACGCATTCTTGCGCCGCTGCTTCTTCCACTACATCCGCTTTCCCGATCGCGACACCATGGCGCGCATCGTCGATGTGCATTACCCGAATTTGCAGAAGACTCTGCTGCGCGATGCGCTCACCGTCTTCTACGAGGTGCGTGACGTGCCGGGCTTGAAGAAGAAGCCCTCGACCTCGGAATTGCTCGATTGGATCAAGCTGCTGCTGGTCGACGACATCTCGGCCGAAGCGTTGCGGGAGCGCGATCCGGGTAAGCTCATTCCGCCGCTTTATGGCGCGCTCCTCAAGAACGAGCAGGATGTTCAACTCTTCGAGCGCCTGGCGTTTCTCCATCGCCGCGAACGCGGGACCTGATGCTCGAAGGCTTCCTCATCGAGCTGCGCGACGCGAAGCTGCCGGTCTCGCTCAAGGAATTCCTGACGCTGATGGAGGCTATGCAGCACGGCGTCGCTTCCTGGCGCGTCGATGATTTCTACTATCTCGCGCGCGCCGCGCTGGTGAAGGACGAGAAGCATCTCGATAAATTCGACCGCGTCTTCGGTCATTATTTTAAGGGCCTCGAAAATATCGCTGACGCACCAATGGCCATTCCGGCGGAATGGTTGAAGCGTCTCGGCGAGAAGCTGCTGACCGACGAAGAGAAACGCCAGATCGAGGCGATGGGCGGTTGGGAAAAGCTGATGGAGACGCTGCAGCAGCGTCTTGCCGAGCAGACCGAGCGCCACCAGGGCGGCAATAAATGGATCGGCACCGAAGGCACCTCGCCTTACGGCGCTTATGGCTACAATCCCGAAGGCGTGCGCATCGGCCAGGAAGAAAGCCGCCACCATCGCGCAGTAAAAGTCTGGGACAAGCGCGAATTCAAGAATCTCGACGATCGCGTCGAGCTCGGTACGCGCAATATCAAGCTGGCGCTGCGCCGTTTGCGGCAGTTTGCGCGTGAGGGGGCGGCGATGGAATTGGATCTCGACGATACGATCCGCTCGACCGCGCGGAATGCCGGCTGGCTCGATCTGAAGCTGCTGCCCGAGCGGCATAACGCGGTGAAGGTCTTGCTGCTGCTCGATATCGGCGGCTCGATGGACGGGCATATCCGCACCTGCGCCGAGCTGTTCTCGGCTGCGTCATCCGAGTTCAAGCATCTCGAATATTTCTATTTCCACAATTGCCCGTATGAGGCTCTGTGGCCCGATGCGCAGCGCCGCCGCAACGACGAAGTGCCGACAACGGAAATTCTCCGCACCTACGATCAGAACTACCGGCTGATCTTTGTCGGGGATGCCAGCATGAGCCCTTATGAGATCGCTGAGCCGGGCGCGAGCGTCGAGCATTTCAACGACGAGGCCGGCGAGGTGTGGCTGCGGCGACTAGTCGGCGCCTATCCCAAGGCAGTGTGGCTCAACCCGGTGCCCGAACGGTATTGGGAAGGGACACGCTCCATCGGCATGGTCCGCCAAATCATGGACGACCGCATGTATCCGCTGACGCTCGAGGGACTCGACCGGGCCATGCGCAAGCTGACCCGGTAAATAAAAAGCTCTCAGCTATCAGCGATGGGTTGGCTCGCTGACGGCTGAGAGCAGATGGCCGACAGCTTATGCTGCGTTCGTCTTTTTCGGCGCGACGTAAGCCATCGCCGCATGTTCGGTGCAATACGGCTTACCCTGCACCGGCCGTTTGCCGCAGAAGTGGAAATCCGACTCGCCGGGATGGCCCAGCGGCCAGGTGCAACTCGGCGCGGCGATACCGATGACACGCCGAATAGGCGGCCGCTTCAGCGGCGACGGCCGCGGCTTCAAGCTCAGACGATGCGCCTTCCCGACGACGGCATTCTTGCTGATGCCCAGTCGGCGGCCGATTTCGGCCGTGGAATGGCCCTCCGTCCAAAGCGCGGCGAGCTGCTCCATGAGTTCTGGCGTCCAGATCGATTCCATGCTCCCCTACCGTATCCTGTGGATAACTGGCCTTGCGACCCCAACATATAGTAGCACACGGTTAAGATAGACGCGAATCGATTCCGTGACGGCGGGCGAGAAATTGCCGGCGCCGTTGAAAAAGGGCAGGACTCTGCGGAGGACGGGCGGGTTCTAGCTGAGAAGCTGGATCGAGGCGGCCTCGCGGCCGCGGCGGGCTTCGGCGACTTCCATGCGAACGTTCTGGCCGGGTTGGAGATCGTCGATCCCGGCACGGCGCAGCGCCGTCACATGCACGAAGACGTCCTTGCCGCCATCGCTCGGCAGGATGAAGCCGAAGCCGCGGGCGGGGTCATACCATTTGACGACGCCATCGAGCTGTTCGGTTGGACCTCCGCCGCCAGCGCTGCCGCCATCATCGAAGTCGCGGCGTGGCGGCCGGCCTTCGCGGGGCGGACGTGGTGCAGCGGCTGAAGCATCGAGCTCCAGCACCTGCGTTGCAGCACGGCCTTTCGGTCCCTGCATCCATTCGAAAGTAATGTCGGCACCGTCCGGCGCCTCGCCGAAGCCCGATCGCTCGAGCACGGCCAGAGGCAAGAAGACATCGCCCGAACCATCATTCGGGACGATGAAACCGAAGCCTTTGCTCCGGTTAAACCATTTTACTTTGCCGGAAAGTCGCTCGCCGCCCCCCGGCGGCGTCTGAAACGCATTCATAGGACCACCCACGAGCAAAAGCGTGCCTTTGCCGCCCCCGCGGAGGTCCAGATCGCAAACCCCCCGGTTGCGACGGCGTTACTCTATTTGTACTTGGGCGAAGTGGCAAATAATAAATAGTTGATTCTCAGATTGTTGGCCTGCCGCCAACAATCTTTCCACAAGTCATAAGCGAGGCCTGTAATATCGCTGACGGTTAGACCGGACGCGCGAACATCGCGCGCCAATTCCGAAGGCCGCCGGAATTTCCGATACTCATGCGTGCCGCGCGGCAGCCAGCGCAGCACGTATTCCGCGCCGATGATCGCGGCGGCATAGGCTTCCGGCGTGCGATTGATGGTCGAGAGAATGAGAGCGCCGCCGGGCTTTACGAGACTTCGCTGCTGTCGCGATGAACAGCGCCGGATCGGTGGTGTGCTCGACGACTTCGAGCGCCAGCACCGCATCGAACCCTATTCCGCGTGCCGCGAGATCCTCGGCATCATCGTCGCGATAATCGATGCCGAGCCCCTGTGCTGCCGCGTGTTCGCGCGCCACGCTCAGGGTCGTCGCATCGGCGTCGATACCGGTCACGGCAAAGCCCAGTCGCGCCATCGGCTCGCAGATCAGCCCGCCGCCGCAGCCGATATCGAGCAGGCTGAGCCCGGCGAAGGGCGCACGTGATTTGATGTCGCGGTCGAAATGGCCCGCGAGCCGGTCGCGGATATATTCGACACGCGCGGGGTTGAGGCGATGGAGTGGGCGAAAGGCACCGTCCTCGTTCCACCATTCGGGCGCGATTGCGGCAAAGCGCTCGACTTCCGCAGCGTCGACTGTCGCGCCTCGATTGGGGGCCATACTTTCTCGCTATCGCCTTGTTGTGATTGCCTTCCCGGACCGGAATATGTATAGGCCAAAATGCGCCGGCAACGCGATAGTCGCCCGGCGCATAAGATTGAGATCGGCCCCGTTTCAGGGCCTTGGACAGGTGGCGAGGGTATGGCGCGCATCGTGCAGAAATTCGGCGGCACCTCGGTCGCCGATGTCGAGCGGATCAAGGCGGTCGCGCGCCGCGTGAAACGGGAGGTCGATGCCGGTCATGAGGTCGCTGTCGTGGTCTCGGCCATGTCCGGCGTTACCAACCAACTCGTCGCCTGGGCCAACAGCTTCGGCGGACTGCCCGATCAACAGGAATACGACACCGTCGTTGCGTCCGGCGAGCAGGTGACGGCGGGTCTTACTGCACTGGCCTTGCGCGAGCTTGGCGTGAAGGCGCGCTCTTTCCTCGGTTGGCAGGTGCCGATCGAGACCGATGAGGCGCATGGCAAGGCGCGCATCGCGGCGATTCCGACGGCGGCGCTCGATGCCGCGATCGCGGCTGGCGAGATTCCGGTGGTCGCCGGCTTCCAGGGTGTCGCGCCCGGCGCCCGCGTCGCGACGCTGGGCCGCGGCGGCTCCGATACGTCGGCGGTTGCGCTGGCCGCGGCGCTCAGGGCTGAGCGCTGCGATATC
This sequence comes from uncultured Alphaproteobacteria bacterium, assembly GCA_963740675.1. Taxonomy (GTDB): domain Bacteria; phylum Pseudomonadota; class Alphaproteobacteria; order ATCC43930; family CGMCC-115725; genus CAIKMD01. The sequence goes on along the minus strand of CAVUFS010000007.1, from coordinate 311,534 downwards.
TTCACCGATGTCGATGGCGTCTATACGACCGACCCGCGCATCGTTGCGAAGGCAAAGAAGCTCGATAAAATCACGTATGAAGAGATGCTCGAAATGGCGTCGCTCGGCGCCAAGGTGCTGCAAACGCGATCCGTCGAGCTGGCGATGAATCATCGTGTGCGCGTGCAGGTGTTGTCGAGCTTCACCGATGCGCCTGGAACAATGGTCGTGAACGAGGACGAGATCGTGGAACAACAAGTCGTGAGCGGAATCGCCTATAGCCGTGACGAGGCCAAGGTGACGCTCGTTCGGGTTCCCGACCGGCCTGGCGTTGCGGCGGCGATCTTCGGCCCGCTCTCCGACAGCGCGATCAATGTCGACATGATCGTGCAGAACATCGCCGAGGACGGCACGACCGATCTCACCTTCACCGTGACCAAGGCCGATCTCGCGCGCACCGTAAAGACGCTCGAAGAACGCCGCGGTCAGCTCAATTTTAAAGAGCTGAAGCCCGATCCCAATGTCGTGAAGATCTCGGTGATCGGCGTCGGCATGCGCAGTCATGCGGGTGTCGCGCAGATGATGTTCCGCACGCTCGCCGAAAAGGGCATCAACATTCAAGTGATCTCGACCTCGGAGATCAAAGTCAGCGTGCTCGTCGCCGAAGAATATACCGAGCTCGCTCTGCGCGCCCTCCACACCGCTTACGGCCTCGATGTATGACGGCAGGCGTGGAGCCACGCAGCGCCGTTAAGTCCGCCACGCCGAATTCTGTTTGCGCGGATGATGACGCGCGCCGCCTGCTCGGCCATCTCTGGCGCCGTGGCGCCGAGTTCCTCGGCTGCGAGCTCGCGATCATGGGCGGCGCCATGACCTGGGTCAGCGAGCGCAATCTCGTCGCGGCGATCTCGAATGGCGGCGGCTTCGGCGTCATCGCGTGCGGCGCGATGAACCCGGCCGAGCTCGAAGCCGAGATTGCGGCGACGCGCGAGCGCACGGACAAGCCGTTCGGCGTCAATCTCATCACCATGCATCCCGAGATCGCCGAGCTGATCGCGGTCTGCGCCCGGCGCGGCGTCGGGCATATCGTGCTCGCTGGCGGCTTGCCGAATGCCAGCACCGTTCATCGCATCAAGGAATCGGGCGCCAAGCTGCTCTGCTTCGCGCCGGCGCTGGCAATCGCGAAGAAGCTCGTGCGCATGGGCGCCGATGCGATCGTGATCGAAGGCATGGAGGCGGGCGGCCATATCGGCCCGGTCTCGACCAGCGTCCTTGCGCAAGAGATTTTGCCGGCGCTACGCGAAGTGCCGGTCTTCGTCGCCGGCGGTATTGGCCGCGGCGAGGCGATCATCTCCTATCTCGAAATGGGCGCGTCCGGTGTGCAGCTCGGCACGCGTTTCGTCTGTGCGCGCGAATCGATCGCGCATCGCCGCTTCAAACAGGCGTTTCTGCGCGCCGGCGCGCGCGATGCGGTGCCATCGATGCAGATCGATCCGCGCTTTCCGGTCATTCCGGTGCGTGCGCTCGCCAATGACGGGACGCAGGCTTTCACCGATTGTCAGCGCAGCGTGATCGATCGCTTCAATCGCGGCGAAATCTCGCGCGATGATGCGCAGCTCGAAATCGAGCATTTCTGGGCCGGGGCGCTGCGCCGCGCCGTGATCGAGGGCGATGTCGAGCACGGCTCGCTGATGGCGGGACAAAGCGTCGGCTTCGTCACACGCGAGCAATCGACGCGTGAGATACTCGACGAGCTCGTGGCCGAGGCCGTCGCGGCGCTCAGCGCGCGCACGCGCGTTGCCTTGGCAGAGCCGCCGCCGCTGAGCGAAGCCGCAAAATGACCGAGACGGTCCCCTCTTCACGCCTCGTGCTCCGCCGTCTGCGCGACGTGATGGCGGGGCAGGGGTCCGCGCAAGAGCGCCTCAGCACCATCGTTCGCATCATCGCGGCGGACATGGTCGCCGAAGTTTGCTCTTGTTACATCATGCGCGCCGGTGAAGTGCTCGAACTCTTCGCCACCGAGGGTCTGCGTCCCGAAGCCGTGCATCGCACGCGGTTGCGCGTCGGCGAAGGTCTCGTCGGCGTCATCGCCGCCTCGGCGCGGCCGCTCGCTTTGGCCGACGCGCAATCGCACCCCGATTACGCCTATCGGCCGGAGACCGGCGAAGAGATTTATCACTCGCTGTTGGGTGTGCCGATCCTGCGTTCGGGCCGTGTGCTCGGCGTGCTCGTGGTGCAGAACCGCACGCGGCGTCACTACGACGAGGACGAGATCGAGGCGCTGCAGACCATTGCCATGGTGCTCGCCGAGCTCGCCGCCTCGGGCGAGCTGGTCAATCCGCTGGAGCGGCAGCAACCGGCGGGCGTCGGGCAATTGCCGCTGCGCATCGAAGGCGCGCGTCTCAATGCCGGGCTCGCGCTTGGCCAGGCGGTGCTGCACGAGCCGGCGCTCGTCATCCGCCAGGTCGTCGCCGAAGACACCGCTGCCGAGCTCGCGCGCTTGCGGCGCGCTGTCGATTCGATGCATGGCGCGATCGATGCGCTGCTCGAGGCGAGCGACGTTGCGGCCGACGGCGAGCATCGCGACATTCTTGAAACCTATCGCATGTTCGCCGCCGATCTCGGCTGGATACAGCGCATCACCGAAGCCGTCGAAAGCGGCCTCACCGCCGAGGCCGCGGTGCAGAAAGTGCAGGGTGATATGCGCTTGCGCATGAATCAGGCGACCGATCCTTATTTGCGCGAGCGTCTTGCCGATCTTGAAGACCTGACCAATCGCTTGCAGCGCCATCTCGCCGGCGCCGCGGCGCGGCCGAGGGACAGCGAGCTGCCCGAGGAATTCATTCTCATCGCGCGCAATATGGGCCCGGCCGAATTCCTCGATTACGACCGCAAGCGGTTGAAAGGGCTGGTGCTCGAAGAAGGCTCGCCCAACGCGCATGTCGCGGTTGTTGCGCGCGCGCTCGACATTCCCGTCGTCGGCCGCGTCAAGGACGTGCTGAGCCGCGTCGAGTCCGGCGACATGGTCGTCGTCAACGGCGATGAAGGCGCGGTGGTGCTGCGGCCGAATGAGGATGTGGTTCAGGCCGTCGACGCCCGGATCAAGCTGCGCTTGGGACAACGCCAGCAATATGAAGCGCTGCGCGATCTTCCGGCCGAGAGCAAAGACGGCACGCAGGTCGAGCTGATGCTCAATGGTGGCCTCTTCATCGATCTGCCGTATCTCGACGAGACGGCGGCGGTTGGTGTCGGCCTCTTCCGCACCGAGCTGCAATTCATGCTGCGCGAGACATTCCCGACGGTGCCGCAGCAAGTGTCGCTCTATCGCCGCGTGCTCGATCAAGCCGGCGCGCGGCCGGTGACGTTCCGCACACTGGATATCGGCGGCGACAAGGTGCTGCCCTATATGGACGATGCCAGCGCCGACGAGAATCCGGCGATGGGCTGGCGCGCGATCCGCATCTCGCTCGACCGGCCGGCGATGCTGCGCCAGCAATTGCGTGCGCTGATCCGCGCTGCCTCGGGACGCAATTTGCGCGTCATGTTCCCGATGATCGCCGACATTGCCGAATTCGATGCGGCGCGCGAGATTTTGCAGCTCGAGCTCGATCGCCAGCGCAAAGAGGGCGAGACGTTGCCCGATAAGATCGCTATCGGCCTGATGCTCGAAGTGCCGGCGCTGATCTGGCAATTGCCGGCGCTCGCCGGTCGCGCCGATTTCATTTCGGTCGGCACCAATGATCTTGTGCAATTCCTCTTCGCGGCGGATCGCGGCAATCCGCGTCTCGCCGGCCGTTACGATCCGCTTTCGCCCTCGGTGCTGCGTGTGCTCGGCCAGATCGCGGCGGGCTGTGCCGCATATAAGCTGCCGGTGACGGTATGCGGCGAGATGGCGGGCGATCCGCTGGAAGCGATGGCGCTGGTCGGGCTCGGCTTCCGCGTGCTGTCGATGTCGCCGTCCTCGGTGGGGCCGGTCAAAGCGATGATTCGCAGCCTCGACGTGCCGGCGCTGGTCGAATTCATCGGCTCCTTATCCGACGTCTCGTCGCACAGCCTGCGCGGCAAGTTCCACGATTTTGCGCGCGATCGTGGCATCGCGGTGTGAGAAAGCAGCGCACGGTTGCGGCTTTGTCGCGCAATTGCTAAGAGATAACAAACCAACGCGCCGGAAAAGGCGCTCTGGAATGGCTTTGATCTAATGGCTCTCTTCAGCCGATCGCTCAAACCGGGGGGCGACGCAGGCTTGCCTGCCACGAACAGCGATTCAGAATCGGAAAGCAGTGGGCCGCGTCATACCGTCGGTGTGCTGCTGCGCGAGACGCGCCAGAGCTATGGCGGCGAGATCGATCGCATTGCCGCGATGCTGCGCATTCGCGCGTCTTATCTGACGGCGATCGAGGAAAGCCAATACAACAAGCTGCCGGGTCCGGTTTATGCCCAGGGTTTCGTGCGCGCCTATGCCGTGCATTTGGGGCTCGATGGCGACGAAGCCATCCGGCGCTTCAAGCAGGAAGTCGCCGGCTTCGGGGTCTCGCGCGATCTCAGCTTTCCGGTGCCGCTTGCCGAGCGCAGTATTCCCGGCGGCACGATGGTGCTGGCGGCGCTGATCCTCGCGCTCTGCGGCTATGGGCTTTGGTACTACGTCTCGACCAGCGATCGCTCGCATCCCGAAAGGGTAAGCGCGGTGCCGCCCGACCTCATCGCGGCGACGCAAAAGCCGGTGGTGCCCGATACGGCACCGCCGCCCGCTGTACCGGCTCCGGTAACGGCCGCACCAGCGGAAACGCCTGCGGCCGTGCCCAACGCCACGTCGGCGGCAACGCCTGCGACGACGAACGCCGCCGCAGCATCTCCCGCTTTGCCCGCGTCATCTGCGCCAGTGTCGCCGGCGCCGAACGTTGCAGCACCCTCAGTCGCCGCGCCAAATTCAGCGCCTGCTCAAACGGCAGCAGCGCCAACGGCAACGCCGGTGGTAGCCACGCCGCCCGCTGTCGCGCCGACGACGCCAGCGCCAACACCGCCTCAGGCTGCTTCAGCGCCAGCAGCGGCGTCGCCATCGACAGACACCGGCACCCAAGCGCCAGCGCAGCAACCACACGTTTACGGCGCACCTACCGATATGCCGGCGCGGATCGTCGTTCATGCGATCAAGGATAGCTGGGTGCAGGTGAGCAGTGGCAGTGACGTGCTCGTCCAGCGCACGCTTCACCCGGGCGATTCCGTCCGCGTGCCGGATCAAAACGGGCTCTCGCTGCGCACCGGCAACGGTGCCGGCATCCAGCTCGAGATCGATGGCAAGCTGTTCAAGCCGTTGAGTGGCACGGTCCGCACTGTCGCGCTCGATCCCGGCCGTCTTGCCGCCAATGGCGGCAGCCCGCCGCGCGCCGAATAGCCGCTATTCCGACCACCGGTCAGGGTTTCGCGCGCGGGCAAAACGCGCTATAAGCCGGTGATGCTCCGGGGAGCCTAGATCTCCCCTATCAGCTTGATTTTCCAAGGTGCTTGCCATGAGCGTGCGTCCTTATCGCGACATCCAGCGGCGGAAGTGTCGACAGATCCATGTCGGCTCGGTGGCCGTCGGCGGCGATGCGCCGATCACCGTCCAGTCGATGACCAATACGCTGACGCATGACGTCAAGGCGACGGTGGCCCAGATCCAGGCATTGGAGCGCGCCGGCGCCGATATCGTGCGCGTGTCCTGCCCGGACGAGGAATCCTCGGCGGCGCTGAAAGACATCATTCCGCAAGTGAAGGTGCCGATCGTCGCCGACATCCACTTCCACTACAAGCGCGCGATCGAGGCGGCGAAGAACGGCGCGGCTTGCCTGCGCATCAATCCCGGCAATATCGGTTCGGCCGAGCGCGTCAAAGAAGTCGTCAAAGCGGCGAAGGATCATGGCTGCTCGATGCGCATCGGCGTGAATGCCGGCTCGCTCGAACGTGACTTGCTCGAGCGCTACGGCGAGCCCTGCCCCGAGGCGATGGTCGAAAGTGCGCTGACTCACGCGAAGATTCTCGAGGACAACGACTTCTTCGAGTTCAAGATTTCCTGCAAGGCGTCGGACATCTTCCTCGCCGTCGCCGCCTATCAACAGCTCTCGGAAGCCTGCGATTATCCCCTGCATCTCGGCATCACCGAGGCCGGCGGATTGATGAGCGGCACGATCAAATCGTCGATCGGCATGGGCTCGCTGCTGTGGGCCGGCATCGGCGACACCATCCGCGTCTCGCTTTCGGCCGATCCGGTCGAAGAGATCAAGGTTGGCTTCGATATTCTCAAATCGCTCGGCCTGCGCCGTCACGGCGTCACCGTGATCTCGTGCCCGTCTTGTGCCCGCCAGAATTTCGAGGTCATCAAGACGGTCGAGGTGATCGAGAAGCGTCTCGCGCATATCACCACACCGATCACCCTCTCGATCATCGGCTGTGTCGTGAACGGTCCGGGCGAAGCGCGCGAAACCGATATCGGCTTCACCGGCGGCGGCAACAACACCCACCAGGTTTATATCTCGGGCGCGATGGCGCATCGCCTCAAGGACCAGAACATCGTCGACCATCTTGTCGACCTGGTCGAGAAGAAGGCCGCCGAGATCGAAGCCGCGAAGGTCAAGGAAGAAGCGGCGGAACCCGTCGCTTAACACCTGATGGCGGGTCTCCAGCCGGTACGCGGCACCCAGGATCTACTCCCCGACGCGCAGCGCCGGCATCGCACTGTGATCGACACGGCGCGCGGCATTGCCGAGCGCTATGGCTTTCAGGAAGTCGCGACGCCGATCTTCGAATTCACCGAAGTCTTCGCGCGGCCGATCGGTGAGAGCACGGATATCGTCTCGAAAGAGATGTACACCTTCACCGATCGCGGCGGCGAAGAGATCACGCTGCGGCCGGAATACACCGCGGGTCTCGTCCGCGCGGTGCTGTCGAACAGCCTGACGCAAAGCCTGCCGCTGAAGTTCTTCGCCGCGGGGCCGATGTTTCGCTACGAACGGCCGCAGAAAGGCCGCTTCCGCCAGTTCCATCAGATCGATATCGAGCTGATTGGCGCGGCGCAGCCGACGGCGGATATCGAATTGATCGCGCTGGGTGCCGAGATTCTCGATCAACTCGGCGTCTTGAAGAACACGGTGCTCGAGCTCAACACGCTCGGCGACACCGCCAGCCGCACCACTTATCGTGCGGCGCTGGTCGATTTCTATGCCGGCCATCGCGGCGGCCTCTCCGAAGACAGTTTGCGCCGTCTCGAGGTCAATCCGTTGCGCATTCTCGATTCGAAGGACGAGGGCGACAAGCGCATCAACGCCAATGCGCCGGCGTTCGCCGACTATCTGACGCAAGAAGCGCGTGATTTCTTCGGCGAAGTCTGCACGGGCTTGAGCGCGCTGGGCATCGCCTATCAGCACAATCAGCGCTTGGTACGCGGCCTCGATTATTATTGCCACACGGCCTTCGAATTCGTCACCACCGCGCTTGGCTCGCAAGGCACGGTGCTGGGTGGCGGTCGCTACGACGGGCTGATGAAGGTCATGGGTGGCCCCGAGACGCCCGGCGTCGGCTGGGCCGCCGGCATCGAACGCTTGGCGCTGTTGATCGACGAGCCTGCGCCGCCGCCGCGCGCGATCGCGCTGGTGCCGATCGGCAAGCCGGCCGAGACGTTGGCAATGCAACTCGCGCAATCGCTGCGTCGTGCCGGATTGCACATCGAGCTCGGCTATTCCGGCAATCTCAGCCGCCGCATGCAGCGTGCCAACAAGATCAAGGCGCGCGCCGCCGTGATCCTCGGTGACAATGAGATCGAACGCCAAGCGGCGACGGTGCGCGATCTCGATAGCGGCGAACAAGCCGAAGTGCCGCTCGCGTCGCTGGCGGAGCGGCTCGCGGCGTTTCGCTAGCCGGCATTCGGGTAAAACATGCCGCCTTCAACGCAATTCGAAGCCAGGCTCGATAAGGTCGTGCGTCGGCATGCCGAGCTGCGCGACGCCATGGCCGATCCGGCGCGCGGCAATGAATTCGCCAAGCTGTCGAAGGAATACAGCGATCTGACGCCGCTGGTCGAAGGCATCGAGACGTGGCAGCGGGCGCGCGCCGAATATGGCGATCTCGAAGCCATGGTGCAGGAAGGCGAGGGCGAGATGAAGGCGCTCGCAGAGGAAGAACTGCACGTCCTAAGCAAGCGGTTGCCCGAGCTCGAGCATCAGATCAAGATTCTGCTCTTGCCGAAAGACGAAGCCGATGAGCGTAACGCGATCATCGAGTTGCGCGCCGGCACTGGCGGCGACGAGGCCGGGCTCTTTGCGAGCGAGCTGTTCCGCATGTATCAGCGCTACGCCACGATCCACGGCTGGCGCTTCGAGGTGATGGATTATTCCGAAAGCGACGTCGGCGGTATTAAGGAGGCGACCGCCTCTGTCACCGGCCGCGATGTCTTTCATCGCCTCAAATTCGAATCCGGCGTGCATCGCGTGCAGCGTGTGCCCGAGACGGAGAATGCGGGCCGCATCCATACCTCAGCCGCGACCGTTGCCGTGCTGCCGGAAGCCGAAGAGATCGATATCAAGATCGAGGACAAGGATCTGCGCATCGATGTGTTCCGCTCGAGCGGGCCGGGCGGGCAATCGGTCAACACGACCGACAGCGCGGTCCGCATCACGCATATCCCGACCGGTATGGTCGTGCAGCAGCAAGACGAGAAATCGCAGCACAAGAACAAGGCGAAGGCGCTGAAGGTGTTGCGCGCGCGGCTTTATGAGCGCGAGCGGCAAGAGAAAGACGCCGCGCGCGCCGCGTCGCGCAAAAGCCAAGTCGGTAGCGGCGACCGTTCCGAGCGCATCCGCACCTATAATTTCCCGCAAGGCCGCGTCACCGATCACCGCATCAACCTGACGCTTTACAAGATCGACAAGGTGATGGCCGGCGAAGCACTCGATGAGATCATCGAGGCGCTGCTCGCCGAGGATCAGGCCGAGCGCCTCGCGGAAGTGGAATGAATACGCTGGCGTCAGACACGCTGACGGTCGGCCGGCTGCTCGATCGCTCGGCGGCGCGTCTCGCCGTTGCCGGGATCGCCGAGCCGCGTCACGAAGCGCGGCTCATCCTCGCGCTGGCACTCGGCATCGAGCCGGCGACCGTGCTCGGCTGGCCCGAGCGCGCGGTTCAGCCCGAACGGGCTGCGGCCGCCGAGGCGCTCATCGCCCGCCGTGCATCCGGCGAGCCGGTTTCGCGACTCCGAGGGAAGCGCGAATTCTGGAGCCTCGATTTCGCGCTGTCTCCCGATACGCTGGATCCGCGGCCGGATAGCGAGACGCTGATCGTGGCGGCGCTGGCCGATATCGCCGATCGAGACGCCAGGTTGCGGGTGGTCGATTTCGGTACGGGAACGGGGTGCCTGCTGCTGGCGCTGCTTTCGGAACTGCCTCGGGCGACCGGAATCGGGATCGATATTTCGCCCGGTGCCGTGGCCATGGCCCAGAGGAACGCAGAGGCTCTCGGCCTTGCCAACCGGGCCGATTTCCGAGTCGGAGGCTGGGACACCGGATTCGACGGACCGGCCGATGTAATCCTGTCCAACCCGCCCTATATACCCAACAGTGAAATTGGGCGATTGCCGCCCGAAATACTGGTATTTGATCCGCTAGCTGCCCTCGATGGTGGACCAGATGGACTTTCCGCCTACCGCGCGCTTGGTGCGGCGATTCGCGGATTGCTAGCGCCGGCAGGCAACGCTTATATCGAAATTGGTGCCGGGCAAGGATTGCAAGTGGCTCGGATCTTAGGCGAAGCAAAACTAAGGGTTACGGCGATACGCCGCGACCTCGCCGACATCGAACGTTGCGTGATTGCAACGCTCTGATACGCAAACACAGAAAAGCCGCAAACGTTAAAAAAACCATTGGATTCGCTGGGTACATCCCGTTTAGGGTGGCCTAGCTAGATCGGAGCCAGGAAGGCTCAGCGCCGTAGAGGCGCCGGCAGAACCCCAGCCGAAAGGCGTTCCTTTTAGGAATAGGACGTCACGGGGTCCCTAAAAGCGGATAACGAACGGTAGATCGACAGCACATGCATCAAGACTTCAAAGGTGTCATGAGACCAGGTCAGAACAAGCGTGGCCGGGGCCGCAACCACAATCCCAACAACATGGGCGGCGGCCAGCACAACAAAACAACAACAACGGCGGCAACAACCGTGGTCCGCGTCCGCCGCACCGGATGCAGACCTTCGATAGCAACGGCCCTAGCGTCAAAATCCGGGGCAATGCCTATCAGGTGTTCGAGCGCTATATCGCACTGGCACGCGAAGCTTCTTCGTCCGGCGACCGGATCGCCGCCGAAAACCTCTACCAGCACGCCGAGCACTATTATCGGATCATGCAGGCCAACGGCGAGCAAATGGCGCCGCGGCCGATGACCCCTGCCGATACCGAGATGAACGGCGTCGAGGGCGAAGGCGAGTTCAACGGCAACGGCCAGCAGCCGCAGCCGGGTCAGCCCCAGGCCGCAGGCCAGCCGCAGCCGATGGTCCCGGAAGGCACCGGCGACGAATCTGAAGGCCCGGCGGCTTAGGCCCCGCGACGAGGGCTCTGGGCCGCTCGCCGCGGCTCGGCCCTATCGTTAATGCTTGCGGCCGCTCTTGGCCGCGGGAATGGCCGACCCCATATCTTCAGGCGGAAGACGCGGAAGGTTGCCTCTTTGAGGGACCACCCACGCCGTTTCGGAAGGGGTTGCCATGGATTTCGAAAAATATACCGAGCGCGCCAAAGGTTTCGTCCAGGCCGCGCAGATGCTGGCGCAGCGTCGCGGGCATCAACAGTTCACACCCGAACATCTGCTCAAAGTCCTGATCGACGACAAGGAAGGGCTTTGCAGCAATCTGATACGTGCCGCCGGCGGCGAGCCGAAATCGGTTTCCGTCGCGGTCGATGCCGCGCTCGACAAGCTGCCGCGTGTCGAAGGTGGGAGCGGCCAAGTCTATCTCTCGGCCGAGCTCAACCGGCTCTTCGCCGAGGCTGAGAAGGTCGCCGAGAAAGCCGGCGACAGCTTCGTTACGGTCGAGCGGCTGCTGCTCGCGATGACGCTTGATCGCAACAGCCCGGCCGCCAAGGCGTTGGCCGCGGCCGGCGTCACCGCGCAGTCGCTCAACGCCGCCATCGAGCAGATCCGCAAAGGCCGCAAGGCCGACAGCGCCTCGGCCGAAGAAGGCTATGACGCGCTGAAGAAATATGCGCGCGATCTGACCGAAGCTGCACGCAGCGGCAAGCTCGATCCGGTGATCGGGCGCGATGAAGAGATTCGCCGCACGGTGCAGGTGCTGTCGCGGCGTACCAAGAACAATCCGGTGCTGATCGGCGAGCCGGGCGTCGGCAAGACGGCGATCGTCGAGGGCCTTGCTTTGCGCATCGTCCATGGCGACGTGCCGGATAGCCTCAAGGAGAAGCGCCTGCTGGCGCTCGATCTCGGGGCGATGGTCGCCGGCGCGAAATTCCGCGGCGAGTTCGAAGAGCGTTTGAAAGCCGTGCTCAGCGAGATCACCGCGGCGCAGGGCGAGATCATCGTCTTCATCGACGAGCTGCACACGCTGGTCGGCGCCGGCAAGGCCGATGGCGCGATGGATGCGTCCAACATGCTGAAGCCCGCTCTGGCGCGTGGCGAGCTACATTGCGTCGGCGCCACTACGCTCGATGAATACCGCAAGCATATCGAGAAGGATGCGGCGCTGGCGCGGCGCTTCCAGCCCGTCTTCGTCTCCGAGCCGACGGTCGAGGATACGATCTCGATCCTGCGCGGCATTAAAGAGAAATACGAGGTCCATCACGGCGTGCGCATCACCGACGGCGCGCTTGTGGCCGCGGCGAACTTGTCGAACCGCTACATCACCGATCGCTTCCTGCCCGACAAAGCCATCGACCTGATGGACGAGGCGGCGTCGCGTCTGCGCATGGAAGCGGAATCGAAGCCCGAGGAGATCGACGAGCTCGATCGCCGCATCCTCCAGCTCAAGATAGAGCGCGAGGCGCTGAAGAAAGAGACCGATGCGGCCTCAAAAGAGCGGCTCGAGCGGCTGGTCGAGGAGCTGAATGATCTCGAGCAGCAATCGGCCGAGCTGACGGCGCAATGGCATGCCGAGAAAGACAAGATGGCCTCGGCGCAGAAGCTCAAAGAGCAGCTCGACCAGGCGCGTATCGAACTGGAGCAGGCACAGCGCAAGGGCGATTTCACCCGCGCCGGCGAGCTGACCTATGCCGTGATTCCCGAGCTCGATCGCAAGCTCAAAGCCGCTGAAGAGGCTGAGAGCCATCGCATGATCGAGGAGGCGGTGACGGCTGAGCATATCGCCGGCGTCGTCTCGCGCTGGACGGGCATTCCGGTCGACAAGATGCTCGAGGGCCAGCGCGAGAAGCTGCTGCATATGGAAGACAATGTGAAGCGGCGCGTCGTCGGTCAGGACGAAGCGGTGATCGCGGTCGCTAATGCGATCCGCCGCGCGCGTGCCGGTCTGCAAGATCCGAATCGGCCGATCGGCTCGTTCCTGTTCTTGGGCCCGACCGGCGTCGGCAAGACCGAGCTGGCGCGGGCGCTTGCCGAATTCCTCTTCGACAACGAGAGCGCGATGCTGCGCATCGACATGTCGGAATATATGGAGAAGCATTCCGTCGCGCGGCTGATCGGCGCGCCGCCGGGCTATGTCGGCTATGAGGAAGGCGGCAGCCTGACCGAGGCGGTTCGCCGCCGGCCGTATCAGGTGATCCTCTTCGACGAGGTCGAGAAGGCGCATCCCGATGTCTTCAACGTGCTGCTGCAGGTTTTGGACGATGGACGCCTGACCGATGGTCAGGGCCGCACCGTCGATTTCCGCAACACGCTGATCGTGCTGACCTCCAATCTCGGCAGCGAGATTCTGGCGGCATTGCCCGAAGATACGGATATGCGCAAAGCCCGCGATGGCGTGATGGCGATTGTGCGCGGCGCGTTCCGGCCGGAATTCCTCAACCGGCTCGACGAGATCCTGATCTTCAGCCGTCTGTCGCGTGGCGACATGAAAGGCATCGTCGATATTCAGCTCCGCCGGCTGCAGAAGTTGCTGACCGATCGCAAGCTGACGCTCGATGTCGATGACAAGGCGAAGGAATGGCTCGGCGAGGTTGGCTACGATCCGGTCTATGGCGCGCGGCCGTTGAAGCGGGTGATCCAACGCGAGCTGCAGAATCCGCTTGCCGAAATGATCCTCGCCGGCCGTATCACCGATGGCGAGACCGTCCACGTCACGACGAGCGGCGAGGACAGTCTCAAGATCACCGGCGACGGCGCGGCGAAAGCTGCCGCGGCGTAAGCCTCGCCTCCATCTCACCAATCTGCGCGGCGCGCCGACTCACCTCGGCGCGCCGCGTCGCTTTTGAGGGCGCGGCACGCCGTTCGGTGCCTTTCGCGCTTCTCTCCATTCGTCATGCCCGCGAAAGCGGGCATCCAGCGCGTGCGGTTATGGACCCCCTCTTTCGCGGGGGTGATGAAACGTGAGAGCGAGTTTTTTAGCTTCTTCCATCCCTCGCATTGCCAGCCACACGACACACCGCCATCATGTGACGCGAGAAGGCGGAGGAAGCATGGGCACGTTGCAGGGCAAGATTGCGTGGCTGACCGGCGCGGGCAGCGGCATCGGCCGTGCTGGCGCGCAAGAACTCGCGGCTTCGGGCGCGACCGTGATCATCAGCGGCCGCACACCGGAAGGTGTCGAGGAAAGCGTCGCGCTCATCACGCAAGCTGGCGGCAAGGCCGAAGCTGCGGTGCTCGATGTCGCCGACAAGCAGGCGGTCGCGCGTGTCGGCGCCGACATCATCACGCGGCATGGGCGTGTCGATATCCTTGTTAACAGCGCCGGGCTCAATCTCTCGACGCGGCTCTGGAAAGACCTGACACCCGATAGCTTCGATTACATTAGCGGCATCAACCTCAACGGCGCGCTTTATTGCATTTATGCCGTGCTGTCCTCGATGCGCGCGCGAAAAGACGGGCTTGTCATCAATGTCTCGTCCTGGGCCGGCATGCATCAGGAATATCTGACCGGTCCCGCGTATAACGCGTCGAAGACCGCGCTCGCGGCGCTCACGCGCTCGCTCAATGACGAGGAATGCGTCAACGGCATCCGCGCGTGCTGCTTGTTTCCCGGCGAGGTAGCGACGCCGATCCTGCGTCACCGCCCCGTCGCGCCAAGCCAGCAGGAAGTCGATCGCATGTTGCAAGCCGAAGATCTCGGCAAGACGATCCGCTTCGTCGCCGAGATGCCACCGCGTGTCTGCATCAACGAGATCCTCATCACGCCGACCTGGAACCGTTTCTTTGTCGGCGGTCCCGACATGGCACGCAAATGAACAAGGCCGCAGCAAGCTGCGGCCTTTTCACCCTAACCCTGGATCCCGGATCACGCCGCGTTGCGGCTGTCCGGGATGACGCTTGGCGTCACTTCTGAGCGACCTTGCTGTCGTTGCGCAGCGCGGCGACGCGTTTGGCGACAGCCGCTTCCTGCGCGCGGAAGGCAACGAGGTCGCGGCCTTCGAGCTTCTGCGTTCCAACAAGGCGCACGCCCAGCGGATTGATCTGCTTGTTGTCGACCCGCACCTCGTAATGGAGATGCGGGCCGGTGGCGAGGCCGGTCATGCCGACATAGCCGATCACTTCGCCCTGATGGACATGCACGCCCGGCTTGATGCCTTTGGCGATATGACTCATATGGCCATAGGCGGTCGAATAGGTGCCGTTGTGGCGCAGTACGACCATGTTGCCGTAGCCGCCGGCCCAGCCTGCCGAAGCGATCACGCCATCGCCCGAGGCCATGATCGGCGTGCCGGCGGGCACCGCGAAATCGACGCCCTGATGCATGCGCGTGAAGCCGAGGATCGGATGATGGCGCATGCCGAAGCTTGAGCTAATACGGGCGCCGTCGACCGGCGTGCGCAGCAGCGCCTTTTTCACATTGGTGCCGTCGGCGTTGTAGAAGCCGACATCGCCATTCGGCGAGACGTAGCGATAGAGCGCTTCGAGCTTGCCGCTCAGTGTTAGCGATGCATAAGCGATGTCGCCGGTGCCGACGGTCTTGCCGGTCTTCTCATCGACGAGCTGATCGAATAGCACTTCGAAAGAATCGCCCGGCTGCACTTCGCGCTGGAAGTCGACGTCATAGCTGAAGGCATGGATGGCATCGTTCAGCACAGCTTGAGGCATACCGGCCTTGGCGGCAGACTCGAAGAGACTCGAATCGATCGTACCAGTGATGCGCAGCGGCACCGCCAAGATGTCGCGCTGCGTCACGCTGGCAATGTAATTGCCGTCGGTGCCGCGGGTGAGCACGATCTCGCGTTGCAAATCGGGAGTCAGATGCAACTGTCTGACGCCAGCATCATCGCGCAGCAGCGCGATCTCCTGGCCGATCTTCAACGCGCGCGGATCCCATTTGCCGGCGAGCGCGTCGATCGCGCTTTGTGCGGCCGTCGGTGTGATGCCGGCATGCTGCAACAGGCTCATCAGCGAATCGCCCGATTGGGCGGTGATAGTCTCGACCGCGGTTTCGGGCGTTTCGGATGCAGCGATCGCCGGCGGTGCGATGGTCGGCGGCGTTGTTTTTATCTGCTGATTGAGCGATAGCGATTCGGGCAGAGCGGGCGAGGGCAAGCGGGCGCGTGCTGTGGGACCGACGACCAGCGCCCAAAAAACGAAAAGCCCCAGGACCGTCAGCGCGACTGCTGATTGGCGCGAATGGGTTACCAACGGACTCCCCCAGTTGTCGGCGTTCGGAGACTATTGCTTCGATAAGCCGTTGCGCCTCGGGCGGCGCATGGAAACAAATTGCCGGGATCATCGAGTCCTGTCAATTGTTTCTGGCCGGAATTGGCGCGGCGCTCCGCCGCGCCGATCTCACGCCGACACGTCTTCGAGCGCGCCTTTGCTGGTCTCGGGTCCGAGGAAGATGATCGCGGCGAGGCCGAGACAACCAGCGGCTGCAAACATCGCATAGACGCTGACGATGCCGAGATTGGCATCGAGCAACGCGCCGCGGCGATGATCAGGGAGTCGAACGAGTCAAAAAACGTTCAGAACGCAATCGTGCCGGCGGTGCGGCGATGTAGCCCCGCGATCGGGAGCCGATCCATGCGCGCGGCGATCTCGTCGGCGAGATGAAACGCGGCAGCGTCGGTCATACCGCTCTCTACGGTGCTCTGGTTGATCGTCATGTCGTTCCCCCCGGTCGCCCCGGTCCTTAGTGCATTATCCGAACAACCTGATTGCCTCTATCCCGTCATTGCCGGGCTTGGCCCGGCAATCCATGGACCCGCGGGACAAGCCCGCGGGTGACGAGTGGGAGTGATTTAAGCCGTTCAGCAGGATGGTCTCTCATGTACCGGAAAAGAGGCCAAGCTTTTTCAGAAATTCGATGCTGTGCCGGTCATATTCCCACGGCATCTCGATCATCGGCGCATGGCCGGCGCCCCCGATGCTGCGATGCTCGCTGCCCGCGATCAGCTTTTGCAGATCGAAGGAGGATTGGTAGCTGCGGTCTTCGGTGCCGGCGATAATCAGGGTCGGCACTTTGATGCTGCGATAATAAGCTTCTGGTGGGCGATCGACATTCGCCTGGTTCATCGCGATGACGCTGGCGAGCGTGCCGGTATTGTTCAGCTCGACGACCATATCGGCGTAATAGGTAAGGATCGGATCGCTCTGCACCGCCGGCGCGAAATGATCGAAGAGCTGCTTGTGCCGCAGCTCGATGCCCTCATCGCGATAACGATCGACCCAGCGCGCGAACACTTCCGCCGTTGGCGAATAACCGGTGCCGGAGATGATGAGCGCGAGGATGCGATGGCTTTGCTGGAGGGCCATGCGCTGCGCCACGCCCGAGCCGATCGAATTGCCGTGCAGGATGATCGGTCCATCGCTCACACGGTCCACCGCTTCCCAACAAGCGGCGGCGGCATCGGCGATGGCAACGCCGTCCTGCACCGCGGGTGAGCGGCCATAGCCCGCGAGATCGATGGCGATGGTGCGATACCAGGACGAGAAATGCGCCGCTTGATAAAGCCACAGCCGATGATCGTCCGGCGTCGAATGCAGGAACACCATCGGTGTTCCAGTCTTCCCTTGCTGCTCGAAATAGAGAGGACCCGGGACGCGGCGTGCCATGGCTTGCTCAGACAGCCAGCTTAGACAGAAGGCCGATAGGTTTCGGGCCGCGCGTCCATCGCCTCGGCAACGGCGTCCGCCCAGGAAGCGCCATCGCTCGGCAAGCGGCACGAGATCGGCCGCACGCGATAATCTTCGGCGGCGACCTTCGGTGCTTTGCCTTCGGCGAGGGCGCGTGCCTCGGCCATCAGCCGCCGGCGCGCGGTGATAACGACGACATCGGTGCTGCCGAGATTCTCGTTGGTGCGATCGAACGCGCCGCCGATGCTTTCGGTGATGGCGACGTCCTGATCCTGGAAAATCTTGATGCGTTCCCAATTCTGGACGCCCGGTGCACCTTCCGGCGCGTAGCCGTTGCTCTTGTTGTGCGCAGGGATGAAGGAGCCGGGCGTCATCAGCGAATGCATGCCCCAGCCCGTCCCGATCTGCTTCAGCTCACTCTCATTCAGCGGCCGT
The DNA here is from genome assembly GCA_963740675.1 of uncultured Alphaproteobacteria bacterium. Classification (GTDB taxonomy): domain Bacteria; phylum Pseudomonadota; class Alphaproteobacteria; order ATCC43930; family CGMCC-115725; genus CAIKMD01. Next base: position 293,937 of record CAVUFS010000007.1, on the reverse strand, counting down.
CGCGGATGCCAGGAGAAAGCAAAGCACCAGGTCGTCTCGTCGTCGCGCGGCACCCAGGCATGACCGCCCATCGGCAGATCGCCGGGGAAACCGGGGATCATCGTGAAGCAGGGCAGCAGCCAGGTGCCGATGCGCCAATAATGATGGCCCTCATCCGCATTGCGCCGCGCGCCGTGGATGAAACCGCCGGGCTTGGCGACGATTTCGAATTTCGGAAAGGCGTCGGCCGCCATCCACGCGCCGGACTTGAAACGGCCGTGCGAGGGCGAGGCTTTGATCGTCTCGGTGCCGTGCAAGAAATTGAGATGGCTCGAATCGAGATCGCCTTCCATGCCGGTGAGCCAATTGCATTCCTGAAAGCGCTTCGAGGCGTGGTAATGGCCTTCGGGCACCGCGGTCCATTCGAGCAACGGGAAAGGCGGCATTGTCGCGCGCGGTCCCATATAGGACCAGACGACGCCGTTCTTCTCGGTGCAGGGATAGGCGCGTTGGCGGATGCGCTCGCAAGCACGCGAGGATGGCGGCTCGTTCGGCTGATCGATGCACTGGCCGTCGGTGTCGTATTTCCAGCCGTGATACCAGCAGCGCAGACCGCCCGGCTCATTCTTCGCGAGATGGAGCGACGCGCCGCGATGCGCGCAATTTTCTTCGAAGAGCCCGACCTTGCCGTCCGGCGAGCGGAAGGCGATGAGGTCTTCAGAGAGGAGCCGCACGCGGATCGGCTCGCCGCCGGCTTCAAGCTCGCGCGACAGGACCGCCGGCATCCAATAGCGGCGCAACAGATCGCCCATCGGCGTGCCCGCCTGGGTGCGGGCGAGCAATTCCCGCTCTTCGCGTTTCATTTTCTTAAGCCTCCTTCGCCGCGCCGTGATAGAGGCCCAGCTTCCTCAAGAAGCGGATGCAGTGTGCGTCATAGGCGGCGGGCGCCTCGATGTTGCAGGCGTGGCCGACCTCGGGGATGAAGACGAGCTCCGATCCTTTGATGCGCTTTTGCAATTCGAAGCTCGCCGGCTTGGTACGGTCGAGATCGCCGATGATGATGATCGTCGGCGCGGTGATCCCGTCATAGAAAGACGGGTCCGGCCGCTGTGCGAGCGCTTCGTTATTGGCGACGATGCTGGCGAGCGTGCCCTCATTGTTGAGCGCGCAAACCATCTCAGCGTAATGCTGCAGCAGCTTGCTCTGCTGCCCGGCCGGCGCGAAGTGATCGAGTACCTGCGCGTGGCGCAGAGGCAGGCCTTCCTTGCGATAGCGCTCGGCCCAGCGTGAAAAGATATCACTGGTCGCGACATAGCCGCAGCCCGAGAGGATCAGCCCCGGCACGCGATCCGGCCGGCGCTGCGCCATATGCATCGCGACTTCGCTGCCGAAGGAATTGCCGTGGATGATCGCGCCGCCTTTGGTGTAGCGGTCGACGATCTCCCAGCATGCATCGGCATGGTCGTCGATGGTGACACCCGGTTGAACGGCGGGCGAGCGGCCATAGCCGGCGCAATCGACGGCGAGACAGCGATAGTCCGAGGAGAAATGCGCGGTCTGGTACATCCAGAGCCGATGATCGTCCGGCGTTGAATGCAGAAAGATCATCGGCATGCCCGTCAAGCCGAGCTCTTCGTAATAAAGCGGGCCGGGGATGTGAGCAGCCATGTAACACCCTTTGGTTCTTCGTCATTCCCGCGAAAGCGGGAATCCAGGTTATCACCGAGGTGTTTTCCTGGACCCCGCCTGCGCGGGGTGACGGTACAAATCTCAGTGGCGGGCGACGAGCTTCGCCAGCTCTTCATTCTGCTTGTCGATGCCTTGATGGCCGCGCCACCAATCCATCGTGACGTCGATCGTCTTGACGCCATCGGCCTGCAGCTTCTGTACGGCTTGATGCATGTGCGAATCCGGCAGCGTGTCGACATCCTGGCCGAAATAATCCCACATCACGTTCTCCTGGCCCTCATGCGAGACCATGTAGAGGGTGAAGAGAATGCCGGCATTGGGATGCGGCGCGTTCTTGAGGATCGTCAGATAGGCATAGCGGCGCTGCGCCATGTCGTTGACAATCTGATTGTCGATCACGTTCTTGCCGCGGAATTTCAGCGTGTTCTGCCAGGTGCCGGCGCAATCGAGGACGAGGGCCTGGAACTCGCCGGCGGCGATGCGATCCTGTCCGCCGCACGGCAGCAAGCCGGCGATCTGCTGCGCGAATTTGGTGACGAAGTCGCGCGTCTTCTCGACGCCCCAAACATCGTTCGCGAGCAACACGTCGAAGCCGCCGAGGAACGGCGTCGTCACGTATTTATTCTTCAACTCGGGCTTCAGTAGATCGGCGCTGGTATGGACATCCTTTACCCAGGCCGCGTTCTTCACATTGTAGAGAATGCCCGGCAGCGCGACCGAGACGCGCAGCGCGTGCTTGTCGGCTTCGACCATCGTGGCCGAAATACGCTGCGGCTGCAGCGCCGCCCAATCGACCGACTGGAACAGTCCTCTATCCATCAGCGGCACGATTTGCGGCGGCGTCGCGTAATAGACGTCGGTGCTGGCCGGTGAGCCCGCTTGATATTCCTGCAAGAGCTGCGCGCCTAGCGGGCCGAATGCCGCGGCGGGACTCCATTCGACCGGAATGTCGACGCCGAATTGCTTCTTGATGCCTGCTTGTGCGATACGCGCGCCATCGGCGCCGCCCATCACGGTGGGGGCGTTGCGCAGCAGGATCTTGCCTTCCTTCTTTGCCGCCTCGATCACCTTGGCGAGCGCCGGATTGATCTCGACGCTTTGCGCGCGCGCCTCGCGCGTCACGAGCAGCGCCACCGCCGCGGCGGCCAGAATGAAAAATTTGCGGTTCACTGTTCGATCTCCCCTAAAGCGCTCCTGCGAACGCGTTCTCGATGAAAGCATAGGACCAGGCATAGGCCTGACGTGCTGCGTTCTCGTTGTATTGCGCCTCGGGCGGCACATTGACGCCGATATCGGTGAAGGAGTGATAGAGGCCGCCGAAGGTCATCATCTGCCATTTGGCGCCGCAATATTGCATCTCGGCTTCGAAAGCATCGCGGCGCGATTTCGGCGCGATCGGGTCTTCGCTGCCGTGGATCGCCAGCATCGCCGCCTTGATCTGCTTCGGCGCCGCGGGCATCGAGCCGATGAGATCGCCATGCAGCGACACCGCGGCCTGGATATCGCCGCCCATGCGCGCAAGCTCGAACACACAGCCGCCGCCGAAGCAGAAGCCGATCGCCGCGCGTTTCGATGTGTCGGCGATGCCCCGCTCCTCGCCTTCGCGTACCGCATGTTCCAGTGCGGCGGCCATGCGGCGGCGCCATTCCGGTGTGTTGGCACGTTGCGCGTTCGCCGCGGCAGCGGCTTCGGGGCGTCCCTGCGGCCGCTTGCCTTCGCCATAGACATCGACAAGGAACGCGCAATAACGCTCGCCGGCGAGTGCCCGGGTGCGGCCAGTCCATTCCGGCGTCACGCCGAACCAATTGGGCGCGACCAGCAAGATCGGGCGCTTGGTCGTCTTGGTCTCGTCCCAGATCAGCTCGCTGGCGAAATTCTCGCTGCCGACGGCGTAACGGATTGTTTCGATGGTCATGGCTCATCTCCTCGCTATTTCCCGGCGCTCACCGCCGCGAGTGCGGCGTTGAACTGATCGAGCGTCTCGCGCCCATCGGGCGTCGAGGCGAGCCAGTCATCGATCACCGGCGCGGTCTTTTGCTTCATCTCGGCGACTTCGGCGGCGCTCGGTTCGGCCAGAACTTGCCCTTGCGTCGTTTTGATAAGCTGACGGGCGCGGTCGGCGACGAGATCCCATACGCGGCCGAATTCGTGGCTCGCGCTCTCGCCGGAATTCGCGTCGATGATCGCGCGCGCCTGCGTTGGCAGCGAATTGTATTTGCTCTTCGCCATGAAGACGACGCCGATCGCCGAACCGAGCGGCGCATCGAGATGATAGGTCGTCACCTCGATCAGCTTGAACGGCTGAAAGGACGGCCAGCCTGTCACCGTGCCGTCGACCGTATGGCGCTGGAGAGCCTCATAGACCTGGAACGGTGGCAGCGAGATCGGCGCCGCGCCCAGCCGTGTGATCACATCGGCCGCGGTCTTCGACGTGACCATGACTTTGTTGCCGGCGAGCGCGGTCGGCGCCGATAGCGGCTTCAGCATATGCAGCGAGTTCTGGCTGATCGTCGAGATCGCCAGTACGCGCAAATCGCTATATTCCTTGGCGAGCGTGCCATGCTCGTAGAGCCGCCACAGCGCGGGCGAGGAATATTCCGACAAATTGCCGCCGACATAGGGCAGGCTCACGACCTGCGTGCGCGGGAATTTGCCGGCAACGAGATTGGGCAGCATGAAGCCGATCTGGATCACGTCGCTGGTGACGCGGTCATAGGCCTTGGCGGGATCGGAGATCGCCATGCCCTCGCGGAAATCGACATGCAGCACGCCTTTGCCAGCGGTGTTCAGTTTCTCGGCAAAAGGCCGAAAGAATTCGTTATTGATCTCGGCGCTCGCCGGGCTGCCGGGCGCGAAGATGAGGTTGATCTCATCGGCGCGCGCGCTGGTGGCCGCGAAGAATAAAGCGGCCGCCGTAATGGCCAGCCCAGCAAATTGCTTCATCTCTCAATGTTCCTTGAACATCGCGCGCTCGCGCGCGAGGAAAGCTTCGACCTCCGGGCCGTCATACGGGACGTCGACAGCGACCTTGTCATAGGCGGCGACGAATTGCCCGCCATAAGGCGCACCGCAGTAATGCGCCGATTTCACCTTGTCCCAAAGGACGTAACCTTCGGCATCGACGCAATCCGCATCGACGGAAGCGGCGACGACTCTGCCGACGACCATCAGCCGCTGCGACCATTCCTTGGTCCATTCGACCTTGCATTCGAAATGGCGCGGGCATTCGGCGATGCGCGGCGGCTTGACGATGGTCGAGGGGATAGCGGTGAGGCCGGCCTTGTCGATCTCGGAAATGCCGGGTGCGAAAGGAAGGCCGACGACGCGGACCTTCTCCAAACTCTCGCGATCCCAGCGCGGCAGGTTCACGACGAAATCGCTGCCCGCGAGGATGTTGTTGGCATTGTCGGCGCCGATATTCGCGGTGAAAGAAATGAAGACCGGCTCGTGATGGACGCGGGTGCAGGTGCCGTAAGACGCCGCATTGACGCGGCCTTGCGCATCCACGGTCGTGATCATCGCCAGGCACGAACTCGGCGCGAACAATCGATCCCAATATTTCGGCGGCTGATCGAGCTTTTTCGGCGCTGTCATGCGCTCCCTCCCTTTTGCTTCGTGACGTTAAAGCGCTGCCCCGTCGGAATCAACGCGAAGCCTCCGCCAAATGGCAGCGTGAAGCGTTCGCCGCTTCGTGGTATTGCTAGGGACGCACCGCGAAAACGCGGGCGAGAAAAAGGGGAGGGGGCCTATGGCCAGCGTTTCGATCATCGGAGATGATTCGGCTGCTTCTGTCGATGTCGCGCGGCGCAGTGAGATTTTGGCACGGCTCGAGCGGCTGCCGTTCTCGCGCTTCCATTTGCGGCTCGCTGCGATCCTCGGTGTCGGCACGTTCTTCGATGCGTTCGACGCGCTGACCATCGCGACAGCGCTCGCGGTGGTGTTCAACATGCTGCATATCAATTTCCTCTATGCCGGCGTGCTGATCAGCGCCGCCTATGTCGGTCAGTTCATCGGCGCCTGGATCTTCGGCTATCTCAGCGAGGCCTACGGACGGAAATTCGCTTTCATCACCTCGCTGTTGCTCTTCGGCCTACTCAGCGTCGCGACCGCTTTCGCCTGGGATTTTCAAAGCCTCGTCATCTGCCGCGTCATCCAAGGCCTGGGTCTCGGCGGGGAGGTGCCGGTCGCAGGCGCGCTCTTCGGCGAATATCTGCGCACCACCAACCGCGCGCGCATCGGTCTCATCTATCAAAGCCTCTTCATCTGGGGTGCGGCGCTGACACCGGCGATCGGTGTCGCGGTGTTTACGCTGGTCGGTCAGGATCCGGGCTGGCGCGTGCTGTTTCTGATCGGCGGCATTCCTGCGCTGGTCGCAATCTACGCCTGCTGGGCTCTTCCGGAATCGGCGCGGTGGCTTGCCGATAAGGGCCGCTACGACGAGGCCGAGACGCTCGTCGCGCGCATCGAAAGCGAGCACCGCAAAGGCGCGCTGCCGCCGCTCAAAGTGATGCCACATGCGGCGGTGCAGAAGATGCAACTCGCCGAACTCTTCGCCGGCATCTACCGCCGGCGCACGATTCTGCTCTGGACGCAATGGGCGGCGACGTTCTTTGTCGCCTATGGCAACAGCATTTGGCTGCCGACGCTTTATGTGAGGCTCGGCGGCCTGCCTGTGACCGACGCGCTGCTTCTCACCTTGGTCACGTGGAGCGTGACTTTGATCTCGATGTACCTCGAAGCCTGGCTCCTGGAGAGGATTGGCCGGCGACCGCTTTTCATCTTTGGCTTTGCGATGATCGCGCTGGGCGCCGGCGTTGGCGCAATCGCGGTCCTGTTCTTTCATGCGACGGGGTGGCCGATCCTCTTCGCTTCGGCGCTGATCATGGGGATCGGCACCGCGCTCAATTCTGCCGCCTGCGTCAATTACACCGCCGAGCTTTATCCGACACGCATCCGCGGCCTCGGGATGGCGACCAGCAGCAGCATGAGCCGCCTTGCGAGCATTTTCTCGCCCCTCGCGGTCGGCGCGCTCTTGAATGCGGGCTACGGCATCGAAAGCGTTTTCGGGTTGTTCGCTGGCCGCCGGGCTGATCGGCCTAGTGGTGCTGATCGCGCTCGGCGTCGAGACCAAAGGCCGCACGCTCGAAGAGCTGTCACCATGACAAGGAGAGCATCGATGATCCGCAGCATCCTGTCGCTTTTTGCCGGTGCGACCGCTTTCGGTGCGGTTGCGACCGGCGCCTTTGCCGACGAGCCGATTCAATTGCGCTATGGCGATCCCGGCCCGCCCGACGCGACGATCCACACCGACCTCGTGGCGCCATGGTCGGACAAGGTGAACAAGGAGAGCGACGGCACGCTCAGTATCAAAGTGTTCGCTGGCTATACGCTGGTCAACATGCTGAACACGCTGGACCGCGTCGCGAACGGCGTTGCCGATTTCGCCTTCTGCATTCTGGGGCCGGTCTCGTCGCAATTCCCGAAGACGCTGGTGGCGACGCTGCCCTTCGAGGCCGAGAACGCGCATGAGGCGGGACTGGCGCTGCAACGGCTGTACGACAAGGGCGTCATCGCCGACGAATGGACCAAGGTGAAGCCAATCGGCTTCGGCGTCTTTGCCAACACCTCTTATCACACCGTGCCGGTGGTGAAGACGCAGGCCGATCTCAAAGGCCTCAAGATCAGCGTGCAGGGCCGGCTCGCCAGTGAGACGCTGCAAGCGCTCGGCGGCACGCCAATCTCGCTGCCGATCAACGAAGTCTACGAAGCGCTTCAGCGCGGCATGGTCGTGGGTGCGGCCATCGGCTGGCCGGCTGCCGTTTCATTCAAGCTGACCGAACTCGCGCACAACCATGTGCAAGCGTCGCTCGGCGGCGAGGCGGCGATCATGATCATGAACAACCAGAGCTATGCCAAGCTGTCGGGCAAAGCGAAACAGGCGATCGATGCGAACATCGCAACGCCCTACACGAACTGGTTCAACAAGGTGATAGACGATACCGAGCGCGACAACATCGCGATCACGCAGAAGATGGGCAACCAGACGATCTACAAGCTGCCGCCCGACGAGCTCGCGCAGTGGAAGCAACGCGTCGCGCCGGTGATCGCCGATTGGGAGAAAAGAACGCCGGACGGCGAGCGCGTGCTGACCGCGTTCCGCAAAGAGATCGCGGCGATCCGCGGCGGATCGTGAGGACTGATACGGTCCATTCAAAATCCCTCTCCTCGCTACGCGCGGAGAGGGGCCGCGACATTATTTCGCTCCGACGCTGGCTTTTTCGGCGAGCAATGGGCGGATGCGGTCCAGCGCATCCGCTTCGCGCTCCTTCGGCGCGAGCTTGTCGCTGTCGATGACAATGCTGGCGGCGTCGCGGCCGAACTCGCCGAGCGAGCGCATATCGCCGATTCCGATATAGGAGCCGCCGGGCACCTTCGTCACCAGCGAATGGCAATAGGTGCGAACTGGCTCGTCGCGATAGAGCCGCGGTAGCGACGGCGTTTTGCCTTCCTCGACCTCCTTGATGCCGCGCGCGAGCAGGCGGCGGAACAGCACGATGCCGCGATCGGTCGTGCCGAGATGCTCGGCCTGACGGTTGGCGATGGGGCCCTGGCTCGAGATCGCATCGTAATCGCCGGGCTCGCGCTGGCGTTCGGCATAGGGCCGGTCGGCGGTCTGGCCGATGAGGTTGAGCTTGCCGACGCCGATCGTCTCTTCCTTGATGCGGCCTTCGGCGTTGGTGATCGAATTGAAGCCGGTGAAGCCGATATAGAGCGAGTTGTGGTCGTCTATCGGCACAGCCCAGCGCGTGAGAAACGCCGCGATGGCGAAATCCTCTTTGTCGCCGATCATATGCGGCCCGCCGATGAATTGCGCGACGTTCGGCATAATCATGTCGCTGGCGCGGATGAAGACATTGTCCTGAATTCGCCGCGTCGCCGAGCAGATGAAGCCCAAGGGCGATTCGACGAATTCCAGCGCCGGCATGATCGCGAAATGCGGCGCGAATTGCGCGCCGCTGACGATGACGTGAAGGAACGCGTTGTGGATCGGGTCGGCGGCATTCTCGCTGACCTGCACCCAGTTGCAGGGCAACTCCAGCTTCAGCGGCACAAGGCGATTGTCTTCGGGATAGGAAAACGTGTCGTAGAGCGGGAATTCCGGCGTCAACTCCGGCGGGCCCATATAGGCGAAGATGAGTCCTATCGATTATCAGCGAAGATCGAGCTCGGCGCCGGCGTTTTTCGGCATGCGTGCGAAGATGCCGGCCGCGGCGAGGCTGGCGAAGGCGATCACGAAATAGGCCGGGGTGATGTCGCTTGGTTCGATCGTATCGTGTCCGTGCCATTCACGCGCGAGCTGCATGACGAGGGCAACGAGGCCAACGCCGAAGCTCAGCCAGATTTGCTGTGCCATCGAGGAGAAGCTGGTGGCGCGCGCGGTCAACGCCGCCGGCAGATCGGCATAGGCCAGCGACTGGATCGCCGTGTACTCGACCGAACGTGACAGGCCCGCGATCCATAGCGTCAGCAGGATCAGGACATAGGGCGTGTTCGCGCGAAAGAGGCCGCAGGCGAAGATGTAAGCGGCGGTCAGGAGCGTGTTGTAGATCAGCAGCCGCCGGATGCCGAAGAAACGCAGCACCGGCCGGACCATGGATTTGATCATGACCGATCCGGCCGCGGTTGCGAGGGTCGTCAGCCCCGATTGGAACGGCGTGAAGCCGAAGCCAAGCTGCAGCAACAGCGCCAGCAGAAAGACCTGCGAGGTCGCGCCGATATAGACAAGCGCGCCGCCCCAAATCGAGACGGAGAAAGTGCGCTGGCGCAGCAGGCTGAGATCGACGATCGGCGATTCCCGGCGCCGCGCATGAAAGAGATAGAGCAGGGCGCAGCTCAAACCGACGCCGAGGAGCACGGCCACGGCCGAAGGCGGGAAGAGGCCGCGCCCCATCGCCTCGAAGCCCAGGATGAACGCCGCGACCGCGAAGCCGACCAGCACAAAGCCGCGCAGATCGAAACGCGGCACGTCGCTCTCGCGCAGATCGGGGATGAAGGCCTTCACCAGGCAAACGCCAAGCAGTCCGATCGGCAGGTTGATGAAGAAGATCCATTCCCACGAGAAATAAGTGACGATGAAGCCGCCGACCGATGGGCCGAGGATGGGGCCGAGCAGCGCGGGGATCGTGATCCAATTGATTGCTTGCACGAGCTCGGATTTCGGCACGCTCTTGATGACGATGATGCGCCCGACCGGCGTCATCATCGCGCCGCCGACGCCTTGCAGCGTGCGCCAGACCACCAACTCGGTGAGCGTGTGCGAGAGCCCGCAGAACAGCGAGCTGATCGAGAAGATCACGATCGCGATCATGAAGACGCGCTTGCCGCCGAATTTATCGGAGAGCCAACCGCTCACGGGCACGAAAACTGCGAGAGCGAGGAGGTAGCAGGTGATCGCGAGGTTGAGGCGTAACGGGTCTTCGCCGAGCGAGCGGGCCATCGCCGGCAGCGCGGTCGCAATGACCGAGCCGTCGAATTGATGCATGAACTGCGCGCAGCCGACGATCAAAGGTACGATTAAGGAACGACGCGATGACATGCGCTCGACTGACATCAACAATCGTCATTCCCGCGAAAGCGGGAATCCAGGTTCATAACGAGTTTGTTGCTCTGGACCCCCGCTTTCGCGGGGGTGACGAGTTGTTTTGGCATACGAAACAAAAACAAAGTCAGCGTCTGCCTACTTATCGCGCATGCCGCGATACCAATCGAGGATTTCTTCACCGGTCCAGAACCCGACGCCCTTATGGCCGCGGGCGTAATCGATGAAGGCTTCGAGATATTTGATCCGGTGCGGCGCGCCCGAGATATAGGGGTGGATCGCGAAGCAGAGAATCTTCGCGCGATGCTCGCCTTCGGCGTAAAGCCGATCGAACTGGTCGCGCGCACGAGAGAGGAATTCCTGCGCGGTATGATGCTGCACCATCATCATCGGTATGTCGTTGAGCTCGACCGTATAGGGTAGCGTGACGAGCGGCCCGTGCTTCGTCTGCAGTTCCGTTGGCTCGTCGTCATGGACGAAATCGCCGACATATTGCACGCCGGCCTCGGCCAATAGATCGGGTGTCTCTTCCGTCTCGGTCAGGCCGGGGCCGAGCCAGCCTTTCGGGCGCGTGCCGGTGAAATCGCCCAGCAGCTCGAGCGAGCGGTTGATCATCGCGCGCTGATCCTTCACCTGATGAATTGGCATCTGAACCAGCGCGTGGCCCATGAATTCCCAACGCCGCTCGCGCGCCGCAGCAGCGACGCGCGGATAGATCTCGACCACCTCGGCATTGATCGATAAGGTCGGGCGGATGTTGTGCCGGTCGAATGCATCGAAGAAGCGCCATACGCCGACGCGCATGCCATATTCGTGCCAGCTCCAATTCGGAATGTCGGGCTGTACCGAAACGCCGGTCGGCGCCGGCAGCACCTGGCGCGCCATCGGCCGCTCGATCTCCCAGACTTCGAGATTGACCACCGGCCAGAGGATGAGGCGCAAGCCGTCGGGCAGCTTCAGCGGCGGCCGATCGACGATGGCGGAATATTGAGCACGCTCGCGCGGCTTCATGGCGCATGCCTCCCACAGGCTTTGTGTCAGATTATCGCGCCGGCGTGGCGAGGGCGACCCGATACCGCGCAGAGGTGTCACGCGACCGCAACAATTCTGCGCTTTTCTAGGCAGGTGCAAAACAGAACAATGACAACCGCCGACGATCGCGCCCCTCGTGAAAAGCCCAGTCGCGGGCAATCCAAGCGTGGACAGCAAGGCTTCACCCTTATCGAGCTCCTGGTGGTGCTGGCGATCCTCGGCATGCTTGCCGCGATCGCGGTGCCGCAGGTGCTGAAATATCTTGGCCGCGCCAAGGACGACGTCGTGAAGGTGCAGATCCAGTCGATCGGCACCAGCCTCGATCTCTTCCTGCTCGATGTCGGCCGCTATCCGACCGGGCAAGAAGGGTTGCAGGCCTTGGTCTCGGCGCCGCCCGGAATGGGCCAGTGGCACGGCCCCTACGTGACCAAGCAGAACAGCCTGATCGATCCGTGGGGGCATCCTTACGTCTATCGCCAGCCGGGCCAGCAGGGCGGCGATTACGATCTCTATTCGCTCGGCCCCGACGGCAACGGCACGCCACCGGCGACCGGCTCCCCGTCCGCTCAGCGCTAGCGCTCGCTGCGATTATTTCGGCAGCAGCGGTTTCGCGCGCGCGATCCAGGCATCGAGTTGCGGGTCCTCGGCAAAGCTCTTATCGATGAGATAAAGCCCGACCGCCGGGCAGATCGCACCAAGCTCGACCAACACCGGCTTGAGCAGTAATTCGGGCGCGAGCAGATGAGCGGGGCCGGCGCCGAGCATCACCGGAAAAGCGGTGATGCCGGCAAGCCCGTCGCTCGGGATCTGATCGAGGAACAGTTTCAGTAAGCCGGTATAGGTCGCTTTGAACGTCGGGCTGGCGCAGATGATGACGTTGCAGCGCCGCACCGCCTCGATCGCCTCATTGACCTTGGCATTGCCGAATTCGAGCAGCGCCGGCCCCATCTCGATCAGGTCGAGCGTCAGATCGGGCTCCGCGCCGGTCAGCTTCTTTGCCACCAGCACGCCCGCATCGAGCGTGCGCGATTTCGCTTTCGGATTTCCGACAATGACCGCGGTTCTCATGGCGGCAAATTCTCCATTACGACACTGGCGTTACGATTGGGACTCTATGATTCGGCACGAGAAGGCGAACGTCCAGTGCCGCGCTCAGCCCCACGGCCCTTTTTGCGGCGGGGGCGGCTGATCCGCGTCCCATGGACCGTGCCGATGTGGCTCGATCGCGGGCGTGTCTTGTAGCGGTTGGCGCGGCAGGGGCGGCGATAATGGCTCGGTGTCGGTCATGGCGACGTCGCCGAGATTGCGCAGCCGCGCGATGCGCTCGGGGATCGGTGGATGGGTCGAGAACAGCCCGCTGAACCACGCGCCTTTCGGCGCCGCGATGCAAAGCGCCGAGACCGGCGAATTCGACGGCGCGACATTGGTGTCGCCAGCCTCGAGCCGCTGCAGCGCGTGGATGAGGCCGACGGGATTGCGCGTCAGCTTGGCCGAGCTGGCATCGGCGAGATATTCGCGCTGGCGCGAGATCGCCATCTGCACGAGCTTCGAGGCGAGCGGCGCGACGATGAGCAGAACGACCAGCACGGCGACGACGACCAGCGTCAGGAGGAGGCGCGCGCCGCCGGCGCCGCCTTCCTCGCGCGAGCGGCTCTGGCGATAGCCATAGCCGCCATAGCCGTAACCACCCCAGCCGAACGAGTATTGCGCGATGTTGCCGAGGAAATGCGCCAGCAACACAACAACGCCGGCCATCGCCGCGACCACGGTCGTGTAGCGCACGTCGTATTCGGCAACATGGCCCATCTCATGGCCGATCACGGCCTGCAATTCCTCACGCGTGCAAGCTTGCAGGATGCCGGTCGTCGCCGTGATCATCGCGTGTTTCGGTGACGAGCCGCTGGCGAAAGCGTTGAGCGCCGGCGTTTCCATCACCATGGCGCGTGGCGCCTCCACCCCGGCGGCAATCGCCATCTCGGCGACGACATTGATGAATTGCCGCTCCAGCGGATCATTCGGATTGGCATCGCGCGCGCCGGCGAACGAGGCGAGGATCTCGGCGCCCGAGCTCAGCGTGATGAGGCCCCAGATCAGGCCCGCGCCGGCGACGATCGCCGCGCCGAGCAGCGCGCTCGGCCGCGGTGGACCGAACAGATCGAGCAGCACAGCACCCGCGCTCAGCCGGCTCACTTGCTCGGGCGGCAGATTCCAGATCAGCTCGAGGATCGCGATCGCCCAGCCGAGGACATAGCCGACGATCGCCGAGATCAGCAGCAGGACGACGAAAAGGATGACCGTGTTGCGCTTGTTGCGCGCGATCGCCGCGCGGAAGTCGGTGTTGTAAAGCGTGGCCGATGCATCAGACATGACGGCGCTATAGGCGTGCGATCAGGTGAGGCGCACTTCCGGCACGGCTTCGGTTGCGGCGCGCTCGGCTTCGGGCACCTGATACATTATCTCGCTGGTGAAGCCGAAGCTCGAGGCAAGCAGCACGCCGGGGAAGGACGCGATGCGGATGTTCTGCGCCTGGACCGTGTCGTTGTAGTGCTGGCGCGCGAAGCTGATGCGGTTCTCGGTCGAGGACAGCTCTTCCATCAAGCTCGAAACATTCTGCTGCGAGCGTAGCTGCGGGTAGGATTCGACCAGCGCGAAAAGCTGGCGCAGCGTGCCGGTGAGGACGTTCTCGGCCTTCATCGCATCGGCCGGGGTGGGCGCGCTGACGGCTTGATTACGCGCCTCGATCACCGCGGTGAGCTGCGATTTCTCGACCTGCATCGAATCCTTCACCGCGTTGACGAGGTTGGGGATGAGGTCGTGGCGGCGCTTCAACTGGATGTCGATCTGCGACCAGCCGTTGCGCACTTCCTGCCGCCCGGCGACGAGTTCGTTGTAGATGCCGATGACAACGATCACCAACAGAACGATGACACCGAGAAGGATCCAGAGTCCGAGCGACATCGACTAACCCTTCGCTGCTTGTTCGTGCATTTTATGGCGCAGTGAACGGCGCCGCAAACCGGCGTTACGGCTTGAGGATCAGCTTGCCGAGCACGGTGCGCGCGTCGAGCAGCTCATGGGCCTGCCGCGCCTCGGCGAGCGGCAGACGCCGGTCGACCGGCGGGTGTACGCGGCCGGCGGCAAAGACCTCAATCGTGCGCGCCGCCACGCGTTGCCGGCCTTCGGGGTCGTGGTCGAAACTGTGCATGGTGAAGCAGCGCACGCCCGGGCTCTTCGGCAGATGCGCCCGCATCTCGCGGAAAAGGTCTTTCTCGGGAAACCCGCCCAGCGCGTTGAACGAGACGATCAGGCCGAATGGCGCGAGCGCCTTGAGATTGTCGGTGAAATCCTTGCCGACGATGTGATCGAGGATGAGATCGACGCCATGCCCGCGTGTAAGGTCGAGCAAGCGCTCCGCCACGCTCTCGCGGCTGTAATCGATCGTATGTGTTGCCCCTTGGCTCTGGGCGAAAGCGCATTTCGCGGCCGTACTGGCGCCGGCAATGACGGCGATGTTTTGCAAGCGGCAAAGCTGGATGACCGCCGAGCCGATACCACCGGCCGCGCCATTCACATAGACCGTCTTCGCCGTGAGGCCGCGCGCGGCTTCCGTCAGGAGCGCGCAAGCGACCTGGTAATTCGGGATGCTGACCGCGTCGTCGAGATCGATACCCGGCGGCAGGCGAGTCACGGCGCTCGCCGGCACTTTCGCATATTGTGCATAGCAACCGCCGCCGAGGTGATAGACCAGTACTGGCTCGCCGATCTGCAAATCGCTGGCGCCGGCGCCGAGCGCCTCGACATGGCCGGTCATCTCGGCGCCCGGGGTCGCGGGTAGCGGCGGCATCCAGCGGTAGATCCCGGTGCGGAAAAGAACATCGGGCTTGCCCACGCCGATCGCATGCGCGCGGATCACGACCTCGCCCGGTCCCGGCTCGGGCCGCGGCAGATCGACCAGCTCCAGCGCCTCGGGTCCTCCGGTCTTTGTGATCTGGATTGCTTCCATGTGTGGGCCGCAAAATAGCAAACCCGGCCGCGCGACGCATGCTAGGGTGCCGCCGGGATTTCAAAGGTTAGGTGGCATGAAGTTCGGCTATTTCACCCTCAGCGACAACAACTATCGCGATAACCGGCGCACACCAAATGAGTTTGTGCAGCAGATCGTTTCCGAAGCGATCTATGCCGAAGAGCTCGGCTTTCATTCCGCCTGGGTCGGCGAGCATCATTTCAGCTCGCTCGGCGTGAACTCGGCGCCCGAGTTAGTGCTGACCTATGTGGCGGCGAAGACGCAGCGCATTCGCCTTGCGCCGGCGGTGAATGTGCTGCCGCTGCATCATCCGATCCGCGTCGCCGAGCAATGGGCGACGCTCGATCTCTTGAGCGGCGGCCGCGTCGATTTCGCGAGCGGCCGCGGTTACGACCGACGCGAATACGGACCATTCGGCGCCGATTTCGAGGACAACACCGCGACCTTCACCGAAGGTCTCGAGATCGTACAACGTCTATGGGAAAGCGACCGGCCGATATCGCATCACGGCAAGCGCTATTCCTTCGACGATGTGTGGATCACGCCGAAGCCGGTGCAGCGGCCGATGCCGATCTATGTCGCATCCTTCTCGCGGCCGTCGATCGAGCTCGCGGCGAAGCTCGGTGCCAACCTCGTCGTTGCTGCCGGCGCCGCCACATCGGTACATGGCGGTCTCGCGCAGGTGGCGAAGCTTTATCGTGACGTTTGTGCTGCTCAGGGCAAGAAGTCGGGCCGGCTCGTCACTTCTTACTTCATTCACTTCGCCGACACGCCCGCGGAAGAGCGCGCCGCACGCGAGCGGCAGTTGCGCTATCACCAGGAATGCACCTCGCCGGCGTTCCCGGGCGATCCCGAGACCGCGCCCGAGGACTATCGCTACTTCGTCAAGATCGTCGATCGCTATCGCACGATGAAGGCCGAGGATTTCAACGAGAATGCGGTGTTGATCGGCAACGCGGCGAAGATCATCGATACGCTGAAAACCAAGGTCGAAGCAGCGGGCTTCGACGAGGTGATCCTCTATTTCAATCTCGGCCTGAAGCCGCCGCAGCAGGTGCGGGACGAAATGGGTCGTTTCATGACCCAAGTCGCGCCGGCTTTTGCGCGCTAGCCCCGCGGCGTGCATTGCCGAAATTCCAGCAATGGAATAAGGGATTCTGCAGCTCGTCGAGAACGCTCAAGGGGAAAGACATGCGGCGCATTCTGAAGCTTGCGGCGATCGCGTTGCTCGCGATGGGATCGACCGGTCCGCAAACATTCGCGGCAACCAGGATCAATCTACTCTACATCCCCGGCGGCGATTTCGTGCCGAGCTATGTCGCGAAGGATCAAGGGATCTTCGAGCGGCACGGCCTCGACGTCGATATGTCGATCGCGCAGAACGGCTCGGTGATCTCCGCTGCTATGGCTGCCGATCAAGCCCAGATCGGCACGCCGACACCGCCGGTGCTGCTGCAAGCGAATGAGCAGGGACTCGATCTCGTCGCTGTCGCCGGTGCGACCGTGTTGCCGTTTCCCGCGGGCGCGGCCGGCGTCATCGCACGCGACGGCAGCAATCTCAAAGGTCCGAAAGATCTCGTCGGCCACAAGGTCGGTGTGCCGGGCTTCGGCGGTAGCTTCGATGTCGTGACGCGCTACTGGGTCAAGGCGAACGGCGGTGACTACAAAAAGGTCAATTGGGTCGAGCTGCAATTCCCGCAAATGGGCGACGCGCTCAAATCGGGCTTGGTCGATGCGACCTTGGCCGTCAATCCATTTTACGCGCGTATTCTCGACAGCAAGCTCGGCACCGATATCGGCAATCCGTGGAGCAGCGCGCCGAACGGAACAATGATCGTGCTCTATGCTGCGACGCGCGCCTGGGCGACGAAGAACAAAGAAGCGGTCGCCGGTTTCCGTGCCTCGCTCGTCGAAGCCATCGCCTATATCAACGATGCCTCGCATTTGCCGTCGGTGCGCGACAGCATCACGAAATGGACAAAGCTGCCGCCGCAAGCCGCGGCGAGCATCGCCATTCCCGACGATCTCGAGCCGGTCGCGAAGCCCGATGGTCTGACATTCTGGATTGCGGCTGCGCGCGAGCAGGGCCTGATCAAAGGCAATCCCGATCCGGCAAGCTTGATCGCGCCGTAACTTGATCGCGCCGTGATTTAATCGCGCTGGGGCGCGATCGCCCGAATTACATTTGCGGGAAGCAGCAGGCGATCAGGGTGACGCCGAGCAGGAACAAGCCGCCGCCGCATTCCTCGACGATGACCTGGCGTTGCGGCCAGTGATCCGACAGAGCGGCCGTGAGCGCGCCGCCAAGGACGCTCATGCTGCCAACCGCTACCAATCCCACCAACATGTTCGGCCTCCGAACGGGCTATCTGCTCGTTTTGCGACCCTGGTTATGCACCCGTCCTCGTAAAGAATGTCTTGGCGTCGGCGGGGAAATAGTTAACGGCGATGTATTGGTTAATAGCGATTTACATAAACCATCTAATTTATTTGTTGAAAATTGAACGCAATGATATGGTGCACCCGCTTTATCGACTGGTGCGGTTCGCGATGTTTCGTTTTCTATCGCTTAGCCGGATTTCGGCTCGCCTCGCTCTACTTGTTCCCGCTTTACTGATCGCCGGTTGGCCGCTCGTCGCCGCGGCGCATGTGAAGTGGTTTGCGCCCTACGATGTGCCGGGCCAGCCGCGAATCCTGCCCGATGTCTTTGAGATGATTTTCTGGCAGCCGGCTTCCGCGGCACTGCTCGCTTTCGTGTTGACGGCCTATCTCGAGCGCAGTCGCCTGGGCAGCGCGATCCTCGCCGCGCTCGATCGTCTCACCGGGTGGCTGCGGCCGCGCGTCGACGATCTTTACCGCGCTGGTACCGCGGCGTTTTTCATCGCTTTGTGGACGCTCGGCGGGATCATTCTGACGCCGGAATTGAAGACGGAATTGCCCTCCATCCCCTTGCTGCAGCTTGCAATCGCAGCCGGGATGTTCTGGCGTCCCACCATGGTGCTGTCGGCGCTTGGCATTGTCGCACTCTATGCGATTGGCCTCGCCAATTACGGCCTCTTTCACATGCTCGATTACCCGATTTTCCTCGGTTTGGCGGCCTATCTCGCCTGCTCGGGGCTGAAAATCGAGCCTTTTGGCGTGCGCGCCCTCGATATCTCGCGCTGGGCCGCTGGGCTGACGCTGATGTGGGCCTCGGTCGAGAAATGGGCCTATCCCGAGTGGACCTTTCCGCTGCTGAAAAGCAATCCCAGCCTCGCGATGGGCTTCTATATCGATTATTACATGAGCGCGGCCGGGGTGGTTGAGTTCAGCCTGGCGCTCGGCCTGCTCTGGAGCCCGCTGGTACGGCGGCTTTCAGCCCTGGTGCTGATCGCCATGTTCACGACGGCGGTCGTGCCCTTCGGTAAGATCGACGCGATCGGCCATTCGATGATCATCGTCATGCTGATCGGCATTCTGGCCGACCGCGAGCCGGCGGTCCGCAAGCCGCCAATCTCCACCATGGCCTACTATCCGGCGGCATTGGCGGCGACGATTTCTCTCTATTATGGCGTGCATGCCCTGATTTATGGGACCATGATCTGGTAGGTTAGACTTTCGGCTAGTTTCCTCAAGCAACTCAGTTATTTAAGTCGCCTTTAACCGGTCACGGGCTGAACTACCACTCAGGTATCACCGTGGCCGGGTCGAATTTTGTCGCTACACGCGTTGCTCGCACCCTGGAGCGTTTTGAGACGCCGGCTAAGTTCCGCGCGGTCGACGATCCGCTTCAAGATTTTTCTGGCGTTCTCGGCGCTGGCGGCGACCACCGGCGCCCTTGGCCTTTACGCTATCAGCAGCGTCGATGAATTGGGCCAGCTTGTTGTTGCGACATACGACAAGCCGCTGATGTCGACGAGCTACGCGCGGCTCGCTTTGTCGAATTTCATGGCGATGGAACTTTCACTGTCGCCGAGCGCTGCGGCGCTGGCCGATGATGGCCGATCTCTCGACGAACTCGCTGATGAGGTCGCCCAGGATCTCGGCGTTGCCGAAGAGCGCGCCTCCTCGCGCCAAGCCGCAACCCTCGCGCGTCGCACGGCCGAAGCGGTGGCGGAATGGCACCAACTGGTGGGGCAGCGCGCCAATCCCTTGGTGCGGGTAGGGATCGAAGCCCGCGCGCGACAGATTATCGCAGATTTCGATTCGCTGGTCGAAGTCACCGCCGAGGATGGCTTCCGCGAGCGTGAACGCGCGCTGAGCACAATCCATTTCTATCGCTGGCTGGTGCTGGGTGCGACGATGTTGGTTATCGTGCTTGGCGGCGGCATTGCGATCGTCTTGTCGCGGCGCATGATCCATCCGATTGCCGTCGCTTCGGATGCGGCACGGCGCATCGCGGCCGGCGAGCTCGATGTCGAGATTGAGCAAGCCACCAATGACGAGCTGGGCCAGTTGCTGCGCTCGATGGCCGTGATGCGTGACAATATCCGTGCCATGGTCGAGCGCGAGATTGCCGCGCGCCGCTCGGCGCAAGCCGCTTTGGTCAGCGCCATCGAGGGCTGCGAGGAAGGCGTCGTCCTCCTCGATTCCGACGGCCGCATTCTCACCGCGAATTCGCAGCTCACGCGCTTCTTCCCCGAAGGCCCGCGCTTTGTGGCCGGCGAGGGCTTGCCGATCGCGCTTCTCGAAGCCTTCACCGAATTGCGTCATGAGCTCGAAGTCACCGGTGGCCGCTGGTTGCGCCTTTCGCGCAGCGCCACCAACGAAGGCGGCTATGTCATCATCGCCAGCGATATCACCCCGCTCAAAGATCGCGAAGCCGCGCTGAAACAGGCGAAGGAAGACGCCGAGACCGCCAACCATGCGAAGAGCCAATTCCTCGCGAATATGAGTCACGAACTGCGCACGCCGCTGAACGCGGTGATCGGCTTCTCCGAAGTGATCGCCAGCGAGATGATGGGGCCGGTGGGTCAGCCGAAATACAAGGAATTTGCCAACGACATCCTGACGAGCGGCCGGCATCTGCTTGAGCTGATCAACGATCTGCTCGATTGCGCCAAGCTGCAATCCGGCAAGATGGCGCTGCGTCTCGAGATGACTTTGATCGGCGAGGTCGTCGATGCCGCGGTGCGCATGGTGCGCAACGAAGCCGAAAGCGCCGAGATCCGGCTGACCTGTCATATCGATCAGGACATCGGGCCGATCAATGCCGACCCGATTCGTTTGCGCCAGGTGCTGCTCAATCTTTTGTCCAACTCGATCAAATTCACGGCGGCACATGGGTTGATTGCCGTTACCGTGCGCCAAAACGCCGATGCGATCCGCGTCGCGGTCAGCGATACCGGCATCGGGATGGCGGCAGAGGACATTCCGAAAGCGCTCGAGCCTTTCACGCAGATCGAGGAAAGCCTCGCGCGCAAACATGGCGGCACTGGGCTTGGCTTGGCGCTCAGCAAGATGCTGGTCGAGAGTCACGGCGGCACCTTGGCGATCGAGAGCTCGCGCGGCGTCGGCACGACGGTTTCTTTCGTCTTGCCGGTGGCAAGCTCGCTCTCCCACACGGCGCCGAAAGACGGCCGCGCGCCTTTGGCCTTGGCAGGTTAGACATGCGGATGCGTTATTGGATCGCGCTCGCGGCTTTGCTGATCCGCCTCGTCATGGCGGCCGGCGACGTATCGGCCGCGGACGATGGTCACAACCCAGCCCTCGCCGATTATCGCCGCCCCAGCACGACACCATTTCCCGACGACGATCCCTATAGTAAGGCCAAAGCCGAGCTTGGCCGTACGCTGTTCTTCGATCCGATCCTGTCGGGCTCGGGCTCGCGCAGTTGCGCGAGCTGCCATCAGCCCGGCCTCAGTTGGGGCGATGGCTTGCCGCGCGCGATCGGCGAGGGCCAGAAGCCTTTGGCATTGCGC
Organism: uncultured Alphaproteobacteria bacterium; assembly: GCA_963740675.1. Lineage (GTDB taxonomy): Bacteria > Pseudomonadota > Alphaproteobacteria > ATCC43930 > CGMCC-115725 > CAIKMD01. Next base: position 272,714 of record CAVUFS010000007.1, on the reverse strand, counting down.
GCGCCGACTCTGCTCAACGTCGCCTGGATACCGGTCCTCGGTTGGGACGGGAAGTACCGTACTCTCGAGGCCGTGACCTTCGGAGCGCTCAGCAACCCGGCCAATATGAACGGCAACGAGGCGAAGCTGATCGCGGCGCTATCGGCGATTCCCGATTATCGCACCGCCTTCGCGTACGCCTTCCCTGATGGCGCGGTTTCGCGCCCGCATATCGAGCAGGCGATCGCGACCTTCGAGCGCACGATCGTTTCGCCGCCGGCGCCTTTCGACCGCTGGGTCGCCGGCGACGAGCATGCCGTCAGCACCGACGCGAAGCGCGGCTTTGCGATCTTCAATGGCAAGGGCCGCTGCGCCGAATGTCACAGCGGCTGGAATTTCACCGATGGCGCTTTCTACGACATCGGCGATGCCAAGGACGACGATATTGGCCGCGGCCGCATCTTCCCGACCTCGCAGAAGCTGCAACATGCCTTCAAGACGCCGAGCCTGCGCGATGTCGCGCGCCGCGCGCCTTACATGCATGACGGCGCGGTGGCGACGCTGGCGGATGTCATCGATTTGTACGATCGCGGCGGTGTCGACCGGCCGAGCCGCTCGGAGCTGATCGGGCCGCTCCATCTGTCGGCCGAGGAGAAGGCCGATCTGGTCGCTTTTCTCAACACCCTGACGTCCGATCCCGCGTCTTTTGCGGTGCCGGAACTGCCGCGCTGAGCCTTACTGTACGGTCACCTTGAGGTGCATCGTTGGGTGAATGGCGCAGAGCACGGTGAACGTCCCCGGCTTTGCGAAAGTCACGTCGACCGCCTTGCCGACGGGCTCTTCGCCGGAATCGAATTGCATCGCGGGCGAATCGACATAGACGTGATGCGTGACGTTGTCGTCATTGACGAAATGAACGACCGTGCCGGCCGTTATCGTCAGCTCCGCCGGAATGAAACGGCGATGTGCCTGGCTGACAACCGGTGAATTGGCCGCCGCGACCAGGGCGGCACCCGTGCCCATGAAAAGCGGTAGGCTGGCAATGAAAAGCAGCGCGCGGCGCTTGTCATGTGCCCTGGCCGTCACGCTACGAATGAACCGAGAAAAAGCTCTCAACACAATTCCAGTCTAGGCGTCCCATGCCGTCTGCGGCAAGGCAAAGGATCGAATCACACCTTGTTGGCGAATCACACTCCCGTGCTGGCACTTACTTCCGCCGCGGCTTTCCACGCCTTCAGCGGCCGGCCTTCGGCGAAGGCTTGCAACTCGCGGGCGAGCAGTCGGCGATACAACGCGACCAGAACGTCGGATCGTCCCAGGCGCTCATGGTCGAAATCCGGGATCACGCCCTGGCCGACTTGGGCGACATAGTCCTGGATGTTGACGACATCCGGCCGGTCTTTCAGCTCGTCGATGTGAATCTCGCCGCGCAGCACGGCTTGCGCAGCTTCACGTGCATTGCTCAGGCCCTGGCGTTGCGCGCGGCGTTGCTGTTGCCGCTCGCGATAGCGCTGTGCTGCCTCGCCGGTCAGCGCGACGTGATTGGTCATGAAGCTGCGGTGATGCTCGTCATCGATGGGCACGCGCCACGCGAGATGATCGGCCCACACATCCGGATCGCCTTCCTCGGGCGACGAGCGGATATAGAGTGCGTTCGGCCAGAAGAAAGGCGATTGCCGAACGCGTCCATCGGGCCGGGTGCCGTATTTGACGATGCCGTAATCCGTTTCCTCGCCTGAGATTTCCGGCAGTGCCCAATTGAGCCCGTGCGTGGTGAAGGCAGATGAGCGGTGCACGAAAGCGGTATGGAGCGAATCCATGTTGCTTTCGAGGTTGTTGTAGCAATTGCAATCGCGGACATAGGTGGCGGTGGTCACCACGCCTTCCTTGTCGAAGGCCGGATAGCGCGGGAAGGGCGGCGCGGTGCCTTCGCCGAGAAAGGCGAAGATCAAGCCCAGATATTCTTGCGTCGGATAGGAGCGGATGCGGACATTCTGCGCAAAGCCTTCGCGCTCGGCCGGGGCCTCGATGCACTGGCCCGACGCGTCGTATTTCCAGCCGTGATAGAAGCAGCGCAGCGCGCCGCCTTCGACCCAGCCGGTCGAAAGCTGTGTGCAACGATGCGCGCAGCGTGGTGCAAGGATTTGCGCGACGCCGTTCTCGCCGCGATAGAGCGTGAAATCCTCGCTCATGATCTTGAGCGGTACGGCGCGCCCCGCTTTCAGATCGCGGCCGAGATAAACCGGATGCCAGAACAGCCGCATGTAGCGGCCCATGACCGTGTCGGGGCCGGTGCGGACGAAATCCTTGGGACCGAATGTCCGGTTCGCTTCTTGCTGTTCGTTCATCGTCATTTCGTCAGAGCAATCCTTCTCATCGTCGTTCCCGCGTAAGCGGGAATCCAGGGCTGCGCCGCGGTGGTTGCCCTGGGTCCCCGCTTTCGCGGGGACGACGGATTAAAACAAATGCGTCCGTCTCGCGAGCCGTTACCGCCCCTGAAAAATCTTCTGCACTTCGGACAATGCCTTGGTCATGTCCGCCTGGTCGTGATGGCGATAGAAATCCGTATCGACGACGAGAAACTTCACGCCTTTGTCGCGTAATGCGTCGATGCTCCGACCCGTCTTCGAGCCGGGTAACGCGTCGAGATCGGCGAAGCTGACATCGTAGAGAATCTTCTGCGCTTCGGGCGAAGACATGAAGTTGATCCAGAGCTTCGCCGCGTTCGGATGCGCCGCGGTCGCCGGCACCGCCTCGTAAAGCGGCATGACGATCGGTGCGTCGCTCGCCAGCGAGAAGCCGACCGGCGCGCCCTTGGCGGCGGTAGCGAGGGCGTCGTTCTGGCTGCAGGTGAGCGCGAAGGCATCGAATTCGCCGCTGGCGATGCGATCCATCTCGTTGCAGCGGATCAGGCCGCCGACCTGCGCCGAGAGCTTGCGCGCGAAGTCCAACGTCTTTTCCTTGCCCCACATATCCGGTGTGGCGAGGCGATCGAAAGACGAGGCATAAGGCGTCGTCGCGACGTGCCCCTTCAGCTTCGGGTTGAGGAGATCGGCGAATTTCGTCGGGATGTCGCTGCCCTGAAAGACCGTGGTGTTGTAGGCGATGCCGACCGTGCTGCTCATCACGGGAACGGCGACGCCTTCGGGCGAAACAAGCCCGGCGTGTTGCAGATTGGGTGCCCAGCTCTTCCAATCGACTTTCTCGCCGGCATTCCCCGCGATCAGATCCATCATGTGATTGGCATAGCCGACGACGACATCGGTCACCGCGGCATGATGGGCCTGATATTGCTGCACGACTTGCGCCACGACATTGGGCATCGGCGGTCCCGGCGTGAACCGCACATCGAGGTTGAGGCCGTAATATTTGTTGAACGCCGCCCCGAGACCCGAGTTCGAGCCGCCGAGCGTGCCCTCGCCGACGACGATCGAGAGCTGTCCCTCTTTGCGCGCGCCGTCGATGAGGGCGTTGAGCGCGCTATTGTTCGCCTGTACGTCGGCGAGCGACGCGGACCACGGCGCGAGCAGACATGCAGCCGTGACGAGTGCGAGAAGCGGCTTATGCATCGGCATCCACCACGCCGACCGTCGCGGCAATCTCCTTGCCCCAGCGCCATGCTTTGAGCGGCTTGCCGGTCGCGAGCGCGTCAAGCTCGCGCAACCAGATGCGGCGCAGCAGCGCGATGCCGACATCGGAGCGGCCGAGATATTCGTTTTCGCGATCGGCGATCACGCCCTGGCCAAGCTGCGCGACATCGTCCTGGATACCGACGATATCGGGATGATCCTTCAATTCCTCGATATGGATCTCGCCACGCCGGACGGCAGCGGCCAGTTCCGCGACGGGGCGCTGATCATTGCCGTGCTTCACCTGCTGCGCGCGATAGCGCCCGGCCGCCTCGCCTTTGAGGTGGTGGAGGTGGATGTTGAAGCTGTTATGGCAAAGATCGTCGATCGGCACACGCCAGGCGACCATGTCGCTCCAATCGCCGTCGGGGCCGCTCGGCGACGATTTGATATGGATCATGCTCGGCATGCCGAATTGAGTGACGCGCACGCCGCCACCCGGCCGCTGCGCCTTTAGGGCGAGGCCCCAATCGGTTTCTTCGGCCGAAACTTGTGGCACGCCGATGAGGCCCCCTTCGGTGAACGCCGAAGTGCGATGCGCGAAGGCGACATGCACTGGGTCGCATTGGTTTTCGAGATTGTTGAAATAGTTGCAATCGCGCCGATACGACGAGGTCTCGCGCACGCCCTCTTCCTCGAGATCGCTATAGCGCGGGAAGGGCGGCGCCTCGCCTTCGCCGAGATAGGCAAAGATCAGCCCCAGATATTCGCGCGTCGGATAGGAGCGGATCGAGACGGTCTTGCAAAAGCCTTCGCGCTCGGCCGGGGCTTCGACGCAGCTTCCGTCGGGCCCGTATTTCCAGCCGTGATAGAAGCAGCGGAGCGCATCGCCCTCGACCCAACCGGTCGAAAGCAGCGTGCCGCGATGTGCACAGAACGGCGCCAGCACCTGCGGCGCTCCGCTCTCGCCGCGATAGAGTGTGAAGTCCTCGCTCATCACTTTGAGCGGCTTGGCACGGCCGGCGGCGATGTCGCCCGCCTGCGCGAGTGGCAGCCAGAAGCTACGCATATAGCGCCCGGCGACGGTGCCTGGCCCTGTACGGACGATCTTGTCGTAATCGGTTGCCGGCTTTTGCTGCATCGAACGCTCCTCCGTCACATCGGGCCTGTGCCCGTTTTTCTTGCGTAGCGTAGATAGAGAACAACGAGCGGCAGCAGCACCGCCAGCATGACGAGGTTTGCCGCCGCTGCCGCGTCGAACGAGCCACTATACCAGAGACTCCAGATCGCCACGGAATAAGTGATGTTTCCCGCCGAGAACAGAATCATCGGGATCGTCATCTCGCGGAAAGTCAGCAGCGCGATCCATAGCCAACCGAACAGCAAGGCCGGCAGCACGAGCGGAACGATGACGCGGCGCAGCGTGCCGAGCAAAGAGGCACCGGCGATGTAGGCCGCTTCCTCGAGCTCGGTGTGGATCTGGATGAGCGCGCTGTTGGTGATGCGGCTCCCGAAGCTGAGCATCACCACCGCCATCACGATGACGATGAGCAACAGCGATCCCGATAGATCAAAGATGCCGCCGGACAGTGCGAGCGCGAAGACCAGCGCGACGAAGGCGAAGATCGTGCTCGGCACGGCATGCGGCAGGAAGGCGATGAAATCGAACACGACGCGCAACCGGCTGCGCGTGCGCAACACCACCCAGGAGAAAACCAGGCTCATGGCTAAGGCGAGGGCCGGGACCGTGACCATGAGGATCGCGGTGTTCATCAATCCACGCAGCAGCAGCGGCCAGTTGAGATGCAGATAGTTGTTGAAGGAGAGTGCCGCGAGCGCTTTGGCCGAGAAGGGCTGGAAATAGGGAAGGAGCGACGCCCAAATCATCATCACCAGCGGCAGGACCTTGGCGATGAGGAAATAGAAAGCGATGAAGCCCCAAGCGAGGAATCGCCAGCGGCCGAGCGCCACCAGTCGCGGCCGATAGGCTTTGCCCGAGACAATCTGATAGCGGCGCGATTGCAACAGAATGCGGCTGTACCACCAGCTCAACAGCAGCGCGATCACGACCATGAAACTCGCGAAAGCGGCGATGAGGCCGTAACGCGGCTCGCCGTTCAGCGGGTTCGACATCACGTAGAGATAGGTGCTGAACGTATAAATGCGGTTGCTCATGCCGATCACCAACGGCACGTCGAAGGCACCGATAGCGATGGTGAAGACATAGAGTCCCGAGGCGAGCAGGCCGGGCCAAGCGAGCGGCAGCAGCACGTGCCACAGGCTGGAGCCGAAGCGGGCGCCGCTCATCTGCGCGGCTTCCTCGAGATGCGCGTCCATCGATCGCAGGCTCGCCGCGGTCAGCACGAAGACGACGGAGGCGAGGCCGAGACCCTGGACGAGGCCCATACCCGGCAAGTTGATGATGCTGAACGGTGCGTCGCTCAGGCCGAGAAGGCTGCGCAGCCAGACATTGACCATGCCGATGCGCGGATGGAGTACGAACAGCCAGCCCATGGCTGAGAAGAAGCTCGGAATGAAGATGCCAAGTGTCATCAGCGCATAGATCGCGGATTTTCCGCGGAGGTCGGACCGCTCCGCAAGCCACGCAATCGGCACGCCGAACGCGAAGGCGACAACCAGCGTGCACAGCGCGAAGCCGAGGCTGTTGAGCAAGGCGCGATAGGCGAAAGGATCGGAATAGAGTTCGATGTAATGCTCGACCGTCAGCGTCTGGCTGAGGATCGTCTCGCGAAAGCTGATCCAGAACGTGCCGAGCAGGAGCGCGACAATGATCAGCGCCGGCACCAGCGCCAGCACGATCATGCAATCGGCGAGATCGATGCGAGGAATGAGGCGCGCGCCGCGGGATATTTCCGGCTGCTGCACGAAAGCGCCGCTCGTCAACGCACGTTTCCTCCCCTAAGCGCCCGATTTAAGGCGATTGTAACGGAAATGGCTGCGGCTTTGGAACGCAAGGCCGCATCAAGCCTCTTTTTGCTTGGCGCGAAATTGGCGTAGAATCGAATTCCAATTCACTTGCCCGTTGCGAGGAAGGAAGCAGCGCTATGCCCGCAGACAAACGGAAAACCGCGGCCCCCGAGCCCGGCGCACCTTTCGATACGATCTTCGCGTTCAATCGCAACGCCTTCGAGGCCTGGGCGTCCAACATGTCGAAACTGTCGCAGGAAATGGCGCAGTTCATGCAATCGCGCCTCAAGGAAGAGGCGGCGATGTGGGAAAAACTCGCCGGGTGCCACGACGCCGCGGAGCTGCTGCAATGCCAGAGCGAGTTCGCGGCAAAGACGGGCACCGACTATGCCGAGGCGGCACAAAAGCTCTCGCGCCTCATGCTCGATTTCGCCAATACCAGCCTCAAGCCAAACCGCGCGCCCGAGACCGATTAAGGGGCGACTGATCGAAGCGCTTCGCTCAGCGGAGCGTGCGCAGCGGCGGCTTCTCGAGATAGTCTTTGACGATCTGCCGCGCATATTGGCGCAGCACGCGCTTGTCGTCGGGATCGCCATTGACGGCTGACAACGGCACGATGCGGTCATTGCCGTAAGTCGGCGTCGCGTTGCCGTTGAGATCGTAAAGGAACGGCAGCTTGTCGCCGCGCTGCGTCGCTTCGATGCCGCGGCGCAGCAGCCGGCGGAACAGCGCGACGCCGGTATCGCCGACACCGAGATGCTCTTTGCTGTGCGGCGTGGTCGGTCCCTGGCTGGTCATCGCGTCGTAATCGCCCGGCACGCGCTGGCGCTCTTCATAGGGACGGTTCGGGCTCTGGCCGAAATTGTTGAACTGGCCGGCGATGCGCTTCTCGCGCGTCTCGCCCTCGCGCAGATGGAAGAAGGTGAAGTTGATGCAGTTCCCGTCATCGACAGGCGTCGTCCACAGTGTGAGCCAGGGCGGCGCCGCTTCTTTTTGCCCGCGGCCGTTTTCGAATACGCTGGTGATGCTGTGGATGTTGGGCATCAGCGCATCGGTCGAGCGCGCCCAGATGTTGTCGCCGACACGGCGCACCGCGACATAGATGCAGCCGACCGGCGTCTCCGACCATTCGATCTCGGGAATGACGCCGAAACCGTCGCCGAAGGGGTTGGGCTGGCCGGGCAGGACGTGCAGCGTCGCCGTATGCACCGGGTCCATCACATTCTCTTTGAGCTGCAGCCAATTGCAGGTCCAGGGCAGGCGGTCGCCGGCTTCCATGCGGAGGCCGGACACGTTGAAGCGATCGTAATTGGGAAACGGAGGCTTCTGATCAATAGGCCCCATATAGACGAAGACCATGCCGCAGAAGACATGTGTCGGATAAGCGGGCTGCGCGACCTGGCGCTGCAAGACTTCCAGCGGTTCGCCCGGCGCTTCGAGGATCGTGCCGTCGATATCGTAGAGCCGGCCGTGATAGCAGCAGCGGATGCCGCGCTCTTCGATCTGGCCGAATTCGAGCGAGGTGTTGCGGTGGCAGCAATGCTTGTGCACGCATCCATAGCGCCCGCTCTTGTCGCGGAAGAGGACGAGGTCCTCGCCCAGAACGCGTTGCACGAAGGGCAGGTCCTTGATTTCATGCTCCCAAGCGGCGGCTTGCCAGAAGCGGCGGTGATATTCGCCGCCTGGGGTGCCCGGGCCGACCTGGGTCAGAAAGAGATCGGGCTTGCCGATCTCGGTTTGGCGATAGCCGGAAAAAGCCAAGCCGTTGCTGCCACCGCTGCTATCCATGATGAAACTCCTCCCTCTGGCGACCGGCCTTAACGATTTTTACCGATCATTCCGCTCGCCCTTAGTTTGTGCCGAGGTCGCCCGGCGGCGCAAGCGGGACTGCGGCCGATTCGACAACGCAGCAGGGAGAAATCCAAAAGGTCGCGGCCAAAGCCCCGGTTTGACGCAAGCTCAGCGCGATATTCTCGCAAAACGAAGTAGCGTTCGCCGCGTGATGGCGCTACTTCATGGACATCATCAGTCTTGGACGAGCGAGAGGGACATCGGTGATCATTAATATTGGTCAAGTTTCCGATTTGCATATCGATACGATCGTAGAAGCGCCGTGCCCGGACATTTACCTGGGGCCGCGCCGCCGCCGTGACCCCGGCCCGCCGACCACCGCCGCGCTCTCGAAAGCGCTCCGCGAATGGGAAGCCGGCGCCGAGGCGAATTCGAACGGCTGATCGCTCTTTCCAACCGAGCAGAACGGAAAACGGCGCGGGAATGGCTTCCCGCGCCTTTTGCTTTTAAGTGTTGCCCAGAATTCGGCTAGTTGCCGGTCGCGCCGGTGGTGTCGCCGTTGGGTCCGAGAGTCTGCGGCATGCCCGAGGCATTGGGTTGTGGCGCATAGGGTTGGCCGGGGGCTGCGTAGGGGTAAGCGGGCGCCGGCGGCGGCGCCGGATAGGCATAGGCCGGCGGCGGCCCATAGCGATAGGGTTGTGGCGAAGCATAGCCATAGGGCGGGTAGTAGACACAGCCGCTCAAACACAGGCAAAGCCCGCCCAGCGCAAAGACACGGGACATGATTTTATTTTTCCTCCGGATATCTCGAATAACACCCCGGCAGGCCTGCAAGTTGCTGTTATTAGCCGCTAATTAAACTTTGGCAGGCAAAGCTTCTCTTGAAAAGAAGCGGAGCCAAGCCATGCGAAGGACGCTGAGCTTTCGAGCGCGCGCCAGCCTGATTGCCGAACCGAGCCGCGGTATCGCGATCGCGTCGCTCGGGCTGATGTTGCTGCTCATGTTTTTCGACGCGCTGGGCACGCTCGGCACGCTGCCCTGAGACAGGCGATCGAATTCCCGTTACGCGAATACCGCGTCTGGCGGCGAATCCGCCGTTACGAAGACGAATCCCGCCCGTAGAGAGTATCGAGCTTTTTCTTGCGCTGCCGTTCGGCATAGACCTCGGCCGAGTGCATGGCGAAAGTCGCCGCGCCGATGGTGACGGCGCCGAGGAGTGCCAGCTTGGCGAGGTCTTCCATCGCCGCGCCGTGGCTCAACGTCGAACCCAAGAGATAGCCGTAAGCCGCAACCGCCAAGGCGCAAAGCCCGGCGCGAAGTCCGAGTAGACGGCGCGCGGCAAGTCGCAATTCCTCGAAGACTGGTTCCATGGTTCCCCCGACGAAGACGATTGTCGCTCATCGTTGGTAAAAAAAGCATTCGCCAAATTGGCGCAGAAATAGCCAAGCACAAGCTACCGGTGGCTGCGACCGCGGAACCTCGCGCAAGCAATCTTGTTCAAAGACAAAGCGTGCGAGGAGTTAGCAGATGCTCTACTGGGCCTTGGTCTTCTTCATTATTGCGATCATTGCCGGATTCTTCGGTTTCTTCGGTGTCGCGGGCGCCGCGGCCGGTATCGCGAAGATCCTGTTCTTTATCTTCCTTGTCCTTCTCGTTGTCAGCCTGCTCGCGGGTGGCTGGCGGCGCGGACCGACGATATAGCCGGTGATCGAGCCGGACAAACGGCCGACCGGTGCTCAAGGCCGGTCGGCCAGTTTCGCATAACGCATGTCGATCAGCGCCGTCGCATCGACATGGAATTTCTGTAAGCCCTTCGCTTCGTACCAATCGAGCATACGTTGCAGATCGCCGACCGCGATCCGTGCTTCGGGATCGACGTAGTTGAGCCCGCGGCGGACCACCTCTTCCGGCTGGCCGAGGCCTTTCGCCACCAGCGCGATCATCTCGACAGCGTTGGGTTGGTCGGCACGATTGCCCTGCGCATCGAGGAAAGCCGCATCCCAAGCCTGCGCACCCTGGCGGAAGGCGGCGAGAAAGCGGCGCACCGTCTCCGGTCGGTCGTTCGCGAGTTTGGTCGAGGTCACCGTGCCGCTGACATCGGCGCCATGTACCTCCTCGTCGAGCCAGCCGATCGGCTTCGCGCCGCCGTGATTGACGACGGCGTAAAGATTGGCGGAGCTCATGATCGCGGCATCGACCTGATTGCCGGTCAGCGCCGAGGCGACGTTGGAATTCGATTGCAGCCCCATCACGCGCACGCTTTTGAGGTCGATGCCGTATTTATCGAGCACGAGGGCCATCGAATATTCGAGCGGCGAGCCCGGCTGCGTGATGCCGACCGAATGGCCGCCGAGCTTTGCGACGCTCGTAAGCCCCGCGGCATAGGCCTGGTTGGAGGCAACGAAACCGAGGCCGTGAAAGCCTTTGTGCTCGACCGTGTCGCCGCCGATGATCGTCAGCGCGCCTTGATGGCCGAGGACGAAGAACGGTTCACTCAAACCGGTAGTGCCGAAATCGGTGTCGCCGCTGGCAATCGCGAGCGCGACCGGCTGCGATGATTCGAACGGCATGAGCTTGGCGTCGAGCCCTTGCGCGGCGAAGAACCCTTTGCCATCTGCGACGACGATTGGAATGCTGGCGAGCGACGTGCCGATATAGCCGACGCGGATCGGGTCGCCGGCGTTGGCGCTGGTTGCGCCGAGCGATAACGCGAGAAGGAGCGCTGGAAGGCTGGGGGCGAGCGCGCGGCGCATCTATTCCGCCGCCGATTTCTCCGGGAACCAGCGATACATCAGCGGATCGACCGTGCCGCCATTCTTCTTCATCTCGGCCAGCCACTCCGGATGGATGCGCGGGTCTTGATCCTCGTATTCGATCTGATCGCCGCCATCCTTGATGCTGCGCGCGGTGGCGCCAAGTTTTTCGCTATCCGGATCGCCGCCGGTGCGCCGTGCCGCCGAGGTCATCGGATAGCGGATGCCGCCGATGCCGGTGGCGAGATAGCGCGCCGCGCGATCGCAGGTGTTGAAGTGCTGATGGATCTGCTGCTCGGCGGGCGGATAGACGATGCCGTGCCGCCAATCGATGCGGCGGTAATCCTTATCGCCCTCGAACCAGGCCAGCGAATAGCCGGTCCCGACGAGAAACATCACATGCGTGCCGGCGGAATGGCGATGCGCCTTCTTATAGGTGCCGGGCGGCATCTCCGAGATATGCGCATGCATCGAGCTGTCAGCGAGGATGAGCTTGATGTTGGCGCCGCCGGCGCCGCGCGCCTCGTAGGATTGCAACTCTAGATGTTCGAGATCGGGAACGAAATTCGTCTCCCACATATGGCTGCCCTGACGCACCAGCAGCAGATCGCCTTCGCCGGTGTAGTAATCGTCCTTGCCGATGCGGTCGGTGAAAGGCGCCTCGGTGTTGAAGATGAAGGCCTCGTTGTGAAAGATATTCATGATCAGCGGCATGTTGACGGTCGAGACCATCAGCGCGCGCTTCCGGCCGCTGCCATTGAAATGGCGATGCTTTGCGTTGAGCGGAATCGCGAAGAGGCTGCGCGGTCCCCATTCAAAGCTGCGCTTGCCGCCGTCGGGGAATTCGAGCTGCGTGCTCCCAGTGCCTTCGAGGATATAGGTGACTTCCTCATAGAGGTGCTTCACTGGCGTCGATGATGCGCCCGGCGCCAGCTCGTAAAGGAACATGCTGGCGAAATCACCGCGGCCTTTGAGGTGACAGGCCGCACCTTTCACCCCGAACCGCGCCCAGGGCTTGGTCTCGACGGCGAAGAGGTCGAGCGCGTAATCCTCGGCGATCGGCACGCCTTCGCCCTTGATCCAATTGCCATAGGAATTGAGCCGCAAGCGCGGCGTCGTCAGCTGCTGGGCCATGGCATCTCTCCCGGATCGGTCGCGATGCTCCATTATATATTGCAATCGAGCGCGATGCTCTACCGTCTCCCAATAGGACGGCTTAGCCCAGCTCTTTCGCCAGCAATGCGCGAATGCGCTCGATGCGCGGCGCCAGCGGTTCGGGCCGCCAGACGAGTTGGATCGCGACGCGTAATCCGGCCCTCGATCGGAAGGGCGAGCAACGTGCCGCGGGTCACCTCATCTTCCGCGATGATGCGCGGGGCCAGCGCGACGCCGGCGCCGCTGACGACCATGTGTTTGAGCGATTCGAGATCGTCGCAATCGCCCACGATCTCCGGCGCGACGCCGGCCTCGGTCAGGCGATCGAGCATCGTCCGGCTGTAGCCGATGCGCGGCTCGTTCACGAGCAGTGGCAGGCGCGCGAAATCGGCTAGGGACAGCGGCTCGCGGCGCCGCGCCAGCGGATGTCCCGGCGGGGTCAGCAACGCGATTTCGGTCTCGGCCAGATTGGCGCGCAGCAGCTTTTCGGAAACCGGTTTCACCTCGCCCTCAAAGACGATGGCGAGATCGAGCCGCTGCTGGTGGACGAGCCGCAGAACGCGCCGCGTTGTCGCCGTCACCAGCTCCCAGCGTGTCTTCACATTGCTGGCGGCGAGGGTTTGTGCGACGCGCGGCAAAATCGATTGCGCGAGGCCCGAATTGACGCCGATCCGCACCGTCGCACCCGGCTTGCCTTTGAGCTCGCGTGCCAATTCCTTGAGCGCGGACATGCCGCTGACGACGCTCGCGGCGGATTCGAGAAAGGCGAGGCCGTGGGCGCTCGGCTCGACGCCGCGGCTGTTGCGATAGAACAGGCTGAACCCAAGCTCTTCTTCGAGCAGCCTGATCTGCTCGGACAGCGAGGGCTGCGACACGCCCATCTTCGCGGCGGCGCGGCTAAAGCTGCGCTCGTTCCAGATCGCATGCGCGTAGCGCAACTGGCGATCATTCATGCTGGTCAGACCAGCGGCAGGGTGCCCATGCGGCAGGCAATTGGATCATAGGGAGAGCCTATGGAGACATCCCGAAATATTCCTAAATTCCAGCGGCTCAAGCAACATAATCACCCAAGGGACAAGCGGCGGCGGCCGCAAATGGAACAGGGGCGGCGACATGTCGGATTACGAGCTCAATCGCGCCATCCACCATATCTACACCGATCGCGAACGCACTGAAGCGTTTCGCCGCGGCGATTATGCCGTGCTCGATCATTTTACGCTCACCAGCGAAGAGCGCCGCGCCCTGAGTGAGCGCGATTTTCCGGCGCTCTGGGCGCTGCATGTTCATCCGGTGCTGCTGTTCCATTTGTCGGCGGTGCTCAATCCGCGCGAATGGTATCTCGAGAACGTCGTGCCGAAGATCAAAAACGTGCCGAACAAATTCTACGACTACTACCATCCGCGCGATCCGCAGCCGGCGTCTGCGTGACGGGCGGCGATGCGATAGCGGCGCGCTGATGGCGACAAGGTGATGGCAGCAAGCTGATGGCAGCGAGCCGATGAGCGCACAAGGCGAACAGCTCCGCTCCGTCACGCAGCGCCGGCCGCGTCTCGGCCCGCGACTCTCGCAAGTGAACATCAATGTCTGGCGGCTGCTCGTCTTCGTGCTGATCCTCATTGCGTGGTGGCTCGTCGCGGTGCTGGTCGGCCAGAATTTCTTCCCGACGCCGTGGCAGACCGCGGTCGCTTCTATCCAGGTGATCGGCGATGGCACCGTGCCGCGCGCCACGATCGATAGTCTTGGCGTGTTCCTCTCCGGGTTCCTGCTCTCGGCCGCGTTCGCCATTCCCTTCGGCTTGCTGATGGGCGGCATTCGCATCTTCGGCGCGACGATCGAAGGCTATGTCAACGCGCTCTCGGCGATGCCGCGTGTTGCCTTCATTCCGCTGGTGATCGTGTTCCTGGGGCTCGGCTTCGAGGCCAAGGTCTTCATCGTCTTTATCGGCGCGGTGATGCCGATTCTCATCAACACCTATTACGGCGTGCTCAATTCCGATGGCGAGTTGATCGAGATGGCGCGCTCGGCCGGGGCCAGCGACGCGCAGATCTTCCGCAAGATCATGCTGCCCGGCGCATTGCCTTATATAACGGCCGGCCTGCGTGTCGGCGCCTCGCTCGCGCTGATCAACACCGTCGTCGCCGAGCTCTACACGGCGGTCAACGGGCTTGGCGGATTGTTGTCGGTCTATGGCAACAGCTTCCGCATGGCGCCGTACTTTGTGGTCGTCTGCGTGCTCGCGGCGATCGGCGTCCTCATCATGCAATCCTTGAAGCTGCTGGAGCGCCGTATGGAGCGGTGGCGCTATCGCGGCGATTCCATCTAGAGCTCCAATTAAAGAGAAGCCCATGGCCCAGATCGTTTCGGTGATCGCCTCGACCCACAATCCGCGCATCTTTTGGAATCGCGACCAAGCCGATCCGAAGGACATGGAAACGCTCTACGGCACCTTCGCCAAGGTGCGCGAGATGCTCGCCGCGACCAAGCCGAGCCTCATCGTCGGCGTCGCCAACGATCATCTCGACAATTTCTTCTTCGACAATCTGCCGACTTTCGCGGTCGGCACCGGCCCGGTCGCCGAAGGCCCGTTCTGGTACGAGACCGATGTGATGCATCTGCCGCGTTATCGCGCGAATGTGCATCAGGGCCTCGCGCAATTTATGCTCCGCCGCGGGATCGAGGAAGGCGTGCAATTCTCGCAGGTGCATGATTTCAAGATCGATCATGCCTTCACCGTGCCGCTCTCTTTCGTGCGGCCGGAAGAGGATCTGCCTTTCGTGCCGGTGATGACCAACGCCTTCGGCTATCCGATTCCTCCCAACCACAAATGGTACGAGCTCGGCCAATTCCTGCGCCGCACGCTGGAGGCATGGCCGGGCGACGAGCGCGTCGCGGTGATCGGCTCGTTCAACCTCACCGTCGAGGTCGGCGGCCCGAAGATGGGTAATTACAATTTCGATCTGCAGCGCTGGATCCTCGATCAGATGCGCGCTCGGCAATCGCGACGAGATCTTGAAGACGCTGACGGTGCCGCGCCTCATCGAGGAAGGCAATTCGACCTCGGAATTCCTCAACTACGTCACTTGTCTTGGCGTCGTCGAAGAACGCAAGCCGACCTTCATCGATCATAAGCCGGTCAAAGGCGTCGGCACGTGTCCGGTGGCATTCTGGGATCTCACGGGAGCTGCAGCGTGAAGCAACTTGTCTTTGGATTTGTCGGAGCGCTGACGGCGGCGGCGCTCGCGCTTCCGGCCGCGCAGGCCGAGACCTTCAAGCTCATCGTCACCGAAACCGAGACGCCGCTGGTGCCGAACTCCGTCGCCGATCTCGCAATCGGTCTTGGCTATTACAAACGCGCCGGCGTCGATGTCGAGCTGGTGCGCGTGCAGCAGACGCCGTCGGCGGTCGCGGCTTTGCGCTCGGGCCAGGGCGATATGGCGAATATCGCGATCGACACGGCGCTGCAGCTTGTCGGTCGCGATCAGATGAAGCTGAAAGGCGTGGTCTCGCCCGACAAGGCGCTGCCTTTCATGATCGCCGGCAAGAAAAGCATCGCCGCGGTAAAGGATCTGAACGGCAAGGTGTTCGGCGTCGCCCGCGTCGGCAGCGCCGATTACGCGCTGAGCCGTGTCGTGCTGAAGAAGCTCGGTGCCGATGTCGATAGCTTGCGTTATCTCGCGGTCGGCCAACCGCCGGTGCGCGCGCAAGCGCTCGCCGCGGGGCAGATCGATGCGACGACGATCTCGATCGGCGTCTGGCTCTCGATGCCCGACAAGAGCAATGTCCGCGAGATGGTCGATCAGGCGAGCTTTTATAAAGCCGCGCCTTTCGTCTCGAAGCTCAATGTCGTCACCGACGCGGTCGCCAAGAGCAAGGCGAAAGAAGTCGCTGCGGTGGTGCGCGGCGATCATTCTCGCCTCGCGCGATTTCGCCAAGGATCCGAAAATCTGGGTCACCGCGATGGAAAAGGCGCGACCCGATGTGAAGCCGGCCGATCTCGAGGCGCTGGGCGAAGCCTATCGCAAAGAGTGGAGCGTCAATGGCGGGCTCAATATCGAGGCGGTGAAATTCACCACCGAGACGGATTATGCGCTGCCCGATTTCAAGGATCTGCGCCCGGTCCAGCCGAAGGAATGGATCGATACCAGCTTCATCGACGCGGCGCTCAAAGATATTGGCACCGATCCGAGCATGGACGAGACCGGCCGATGAACGAGGGTGGGATCGCCATCCGCAACGTCTCCAAGGCGTTTCGCCGCGCCAAGGAAGATGTCGGCGTCCAGGCGCTCCAGCAGGTCTCGCTCGATATCGAGCCGAATACGTTTGTGTCGCTGGTCGGGCCGTCGGGCTGCGGCAAGACGACGTTGCTTGCGCATGCTGAACGGGCTCATCGCGCCCGATAGCGGCGAGATCCTGGTCGGGGGCGCGCCGCCGCGTCCCGGCCCGCATATGGGCTTTGTCTTCCAATCTTTCCGCCTGATGCCGTGGCGGACGATCCGCGACAATGTCTCGTTCCCGTGCGAAGTCGATGGTGTCGATGCGAAAGATCGCGCCGATCGCGCCGACCGGCTGCTTGAGATGGTTGGCTTGCGGCGCTTTGCCGATTCCTATCCGAACGAATTGTCGGGCGGCATGAAGCAGCGGGCGGCGTTGGCCCGCGCGCTGATCGCCGAGCCGCAATACCTGTTGATGGACGAGCCGTTCGCCAGCCTCGACGCGCAGACGCGCGAATTCATGCAGATCGAGCTGCTGAAGCTCTGGCAGCAGAACAAGGGCGTCGTCGTCTTCGTGACGCACAGCGTCGACGAAGCGGTCATGCTCTCCGACAAGATCGTGCTACTGCGGCCGCGGCCGGGACAGGTGGCGGAAGTGCTCGACGTCAACCTGCCGCATCCGCGCTGGGAATACGATGTGCGCGAGCGGCCGGAATTCGTTCACCTGCGTCACTATCTTTGGGAGCGGATCAAGGCGATGGTCGCCGCCGATCCGCAATCGGAATTCTATATGCGCGCGACCAAACCATCGAGCGCCGTGATGGGCGCTGGCACGTGACGGCACAGATCGCGCGCGGGCGGAACGGCGTCGTATCGGCGGGGCATGGCCTTGCCAGCGAAGCCGCGATCACCGTGCTGCGTGCGGGCGGCAATGCGGTCGATGCCTCGATCGCCGCGGCGCTGGTGCTGGCGGTGGTTTGTCCCTACGCGGTGAGCCTCGCCGGCGATCTCTACGCGCTGATCTACGAGCCGAAGAACGGCACGGTCGCGGGGCTGAATGCAACGGGCGCGGCGCCCGCATCGGCAACGCGCGAGCGTTTCGCCAATGGCATTCCTGGCACCGGCATCCTCTCGGCGACGGTGCCCGGCATGTTGCGCGGCCTCGACGATTTGGCGCGCCGCTTCGGCACGCTGTCGCTCGCGGCGTTGTTGCCGCCGGCGCTGCGCCTCGCTGAAGAAGGTTTTCCCGTGCATCGCCAGCTTGCGGCGAATACGGCGGATCGCGCCGAACTGCTTGGCAAAAATCCCGCGGCGCGCGCACTCTTTCTGCCGGGCGGCAAGCCGCTCGAAGAGCACGCACATTTTCGCCAGCCCGATCTCGCGGCGGTGTTGCGTGCCATTGCCAGCGACGGCGTCGAAAGCTTCTATCGCGGCGAGGTTGCACGGCTCATCGTGCAGGCGGCGCAAGCGGTGGGCGGGCTTTTCACCACCGAGGATTTCGCCACGCATCAATCGCTGTGGCAGGAACCGATCGTCGCGCCTTTCTACGGCCACGACGTGCTGACCATGCCGCCCAATTCCTTTGGCGCGACCTTGCTCTGGCAATTGCATGCACTCCAGGCCGGCAAGATCGATCGCGTCGATCCGAACAGTGCCGATTTCGTGCTGCAAGGCTATGAAGCGCGGCGCAGTGCCTATCGTGCTGTCGCGCGGCTCATCGCCGATCCGCGGCAAACCGAAGCCAAGCTTCGCCGCGCGCTGATCGAAGCCGTTACCGGCGACGCGCCCCGTGCCGCACAGCCCGAGCCTGCTGAAGCGCGCGATCGCTGCACCACCTGTGTCACGGTGATCGATCGCGACGGCATGGCGGTGTCGCTGATCGAAAGCGTCTCGGCACCTTACGGCGCAGGCGTCGTGCTCGATGGCACCGGCATCCTGCTGAACAATCGCATGGCCGGCTTCAACGCCGACGCCGATAGCGACAATTGCGTCGCGCCCGGCAAGCGGCCGGCGAACACGCTGGCGCCGTGTCTCGTCATGAAAGACGGCAAGCTGGTGATGAGCGTCGGCACGCCGGGAACGGTCGGGCAGACCTGTACCTTGGCGCAATTTCTCGCGCGGGTGCTGGCTTGCGGCGAAGATCCGGCGGCCGCGGCGAGCGTCCCGCGCTGGTCGGTCGATTTTCAGGGCAAGCTGGTGGTCGAGGAAACGATGGCGCCGGCGCTACGCGAAGCGGTTCAGGCGCGCGTTCCCGAGACGCGGGCGATGCGCGAAGGCTGGATCAGCTTTGGCTCGATCAAGCTTGCCGCCAACACGCCGGATGGGCTGCTCGGCCTCGCCGATCATCGCCGCGTGGCTCAGGCTGAGGCATGGTGAAGGACGGCATGCTGAACACCGTTATAAGCGGCGGCTATGCCTTGATCCGCAATTCCATTTTGCCGCGCGCAGCGGCGCTCCGTACGATCTGTGAACAATCAGCGATTTCAGCGATGGAGAAAAAATAATGCGTAATGGCTACCGGGTCATCGACGTGGACAGCCACGTCACGCCCTCGCTCGAAGTGCTGTATCGCTATGCGAATACCGCGGCCAAGGATCGCTGGAACGACCTCGATCCTTATGTCCGCACGATGAAATCGCCCGAGGGTCGCGGTCATCCGAAAGGGCCCTGGCACACGATCAAGGTCAATCCGATCCCCTATAACCGCGTCGCGGGCCAGAAGGCCGGCGCGGAGAAGATCGAGAAGGGCGGCGCCGGCGCGGTCGAAGGCCGGGTCGAGAACGTCTCGACAGAGGTCTGCCACGAGCGCATTCAACACGACAATCCGACTGGCCGTCTCGAAGACATGACGCTCGAAGGCGTCGATGTGAACGTGCTGATCCCCGGCACCTGGGCGCCGGCGTCGAGCGCGCTCGATCCGGGCATGACCACCGGTCTCTACGATGCCTATCACACCTATATGAAAGACTTCTGCAGCGCCGATAACAATCGCCTGAAAGGTCTCTTCCTCGCGCCGGGCAAGAACATCCCGTGGGCGGTCGAGCAGCTCAAGAAGCACGGCAAGGATAGCTGGATTTCCTGCGTGTGGCCGTCGCTGCCGGAAGGCATGCCGATCGACGATCCCGATCTCGAGCCGCTCTGGGCGGTGATGAACGATCTGCATCTGCCGATCATGCATCACAGCTTCTTTTACGAGCCGCCCTATTTCCCCGGCTATCGCGACATCTGGGGCAATTCGGCGATTGCCCGCACGGCGGCGCATCCCTGGGGCGCGCAACGCTCACTCGCTTACGTGATCTGCGGCGGCATTCTCGATCGCTACCCCAATATCAAGGTCGGCTATTCCGAGACGGGCCATGGCTGGCTGCCGACTTGGCTGCTGCGTCTCGACAGCCAGGTGCACTACGTGAAGGGCGTCATTCCGAAGCTCAAATACCTGCCGACCGAATATGCCAAGCAAGGCCGCATCTGCGTCTGCATCGAGGCGCATGAAGGCCCGCTGATGACCAAGGCGGTGAACGACATCCTCGGCGATAAATGCCTGATGTACGCGTCGGACTTCCCGCATCCGGAAAGCGACTGGCCGCATTCCGTCGACAATGTTCTCAAATGGGGTAACATTATCGGCGACGCGGCGATGAAGAATTTGATGCACGCCAACGCCGATCGTTATTTGCGGATGGCTTAGTGGTTGGGTTTGATCGTGCTTCTTCTTCCGTCATGCCCGCGAAAGCGGGCATCCAGCGAAACCACTGGATTTCCCGCTTGCGCGGGAATGACGCTGGAGAGGTAAACAAGGTTCGGAGGGGAACATGATGGATTTCGAGAAGGCGATGAAGTTTCTCGAGACCGCGAAATCCATCGGTCGCGCCAAAGGCGTCGAGGTGTCGGTCGCGATCCTCGATGCCGCCGGCCATCCGGTGCTGGTCGCGCGCGGCAAGCCCGATAGTCCTGGCACGGCCCCTATATGGCGATGGGCAAGGCGCGGCTCGCCGCCGCCTTCAAGAAATCGACCGCGAAGCTGATGGAGCAGTGGGAAGGCCGGATGCATTATCCGATCAGCCTGACCGAAATCATTCCCGGCGGCGTCACGCTCAATCCCGGCGGCGTGCCGATCTACGAGAACGGCGAATGCATCGGCGCGATCGGCGTCGGCGGCTCCTCGCCGCAAGGCGATCACGAGGTCGCGCGCAAAACGGTCGAGGCGCTGGGCGCGCATAAGCCCGGTACGGGCAAAGACAAACAAAGCCAGGATGGGGAAGCAGCCGAATGAAGAAGCAAGCGATCCGCACCGAGAATGCGCCGGTTCCGTCCGGCCCGTTCAACCAGGCGATCCGCATCGGCAACATGGTCTTCACCTCGGGCCAGGCCGGGCGCAATCGCGAGACCGGCAAGATGGGCGATATCCACGATCAGGCGCGGCGCTGCATCGGCAATCTCTCCGAGATTTTAAAGACCGCCGGCGCGTCGCTTGCCGATGTCGTGAAGGTCACGGTGTTCCTGCGAAATGCCAGCGACTGGAAGGGTTTCAACGAGGAATATGTGAAGCTGATGCCCGAGCCGCTGCCGGCGCGAACCTCGGCGATCGTGCAGCTCAAGAGCGACGACATGCTGTGCGAGATGGAATGCATCGCCGTCATCCAGGATTGAGTTCTCGTCTTTTCAAATAAGGAATTCCCGATGAAATTCGGCTTGTTCGATCACGTCGACCAGAACGATCGCCCGCTGGTTGAGCAATTCGACGATCGTTTGAAATTTGCCGCGGCGGCGGACGAGGCCGGTTTCGCGTGTCTCTTGGTGGCGGAGCATCACGGCACGCCGCTCAACATGGTGCCGAATCCCGCCGTTTATCTCTCGGCGGTCGCGCGGGCGACCAAGAAGATGCGGCTCGGCGCGCTGGTCTTCCTGCTGCCGCTCTATTCGCCGCTGCGCTTGATCGAAGAGATCGCGATGCTCGATCATCTGAGCCATGGCCGGCTCGAGGTTGGCGTTGGCCGCGGTGTCTCGCCCTTCGAGCTCAATTTCCACAAGGTCAATCACGACCAGTCGCGCGAGATTTTCCTCGACGCCTATGACTGCATCCTCAAAGGCCTGACCAGCGACGAGCTCAATCATGAAGGCCCGTTCTTCACCTATAAGAATGTGCCGATGGCGCTGAAGCCGTTGCAGAAGCCCTATCCGCCGATCTGGTACGCGTCGTCGGCCGAATTCGGCTCGCGCTGGGCCGGCGAGCGCGGTCTGCATTTCGGTACGCTCGGCAATATGGAAACGGCGAAGAAGAATATCGACGCGTATAAGGACGCCTTCGCCAAGGCCGGCAGCAAGGTGGCGCATCCGAAGCCCGAATATCCGGGCGGCGTGGTGATCGGTGTCAATCGCCAGGTGGTCGTCGCCGACACGGCTGAAGAGGCGCGGCGCATCGCGCAGCCGGCGCATGAGCAGCATCACGAGAAGATCACCTGGCTGCTGAAGCGCAACGTGACCAGCGTCAACTACACGCAGCACATCGTCGGCGGCTATGATTCAGCGGTCGCGGCGGGCACGACGATCGCCGGCACGCCCGATACGGTGCGCGCCGAGCTCGAGCGTCAGATCAAGGCGCTCGGCGTCAATCACATGAATCTGGCGATGTTCTTCGGCAATATGAAGCTCGACGACGCGCTGCGCTCGCAGAAGCTCTTCGCCACCGAGGTGATGCCGAAGCTCGCCGCGCTTTAAGCGCGGCTATTTCAGGCCGAGCCGCGTCGCCGCTTCTTTCACCGGCCCCAGTTCCGCGTACGGCGCGATGGTCAGCTGCGTCTTGAGGAAGCCGAGCTGATAAGCGGTATCGGTATTGCTCTGTAGCGCCTTGAGATCGGGCAGGCCGTTCGGGTCGCGGTAGTAATCGCCTTTCGGCGTGAACAGATCGCCAAGCTGCGCCTTCGGCTGCTTGGTGAAAGTGGCGACGATGGTGACCGCTTCGTCATGATTGGCGGGATCCGAGAACCAGCGGATCGCGCGCACCAAATCTTCGAGATAATCGGTGAGCGCGGCGCGGTTCTTCTCGACGAAGCCTTGCCGCGCGACCAGCATGCCGAGCTGCGTCGGCCCCATCGAATCGCGCTGATTGAACAGCGTGCGCCCCAATTCCTGCATCGCCGGATCGAGCGAAAAGGGCGGAATCGACGTGATGAGATCGGCTTTCTTTTCCGCCAGCATCGCTTTCATCGCCGGGAACGACGCCTCGACGATGTTCACGTCTTTCTTTGGATCGAGCCCGTGCTTGCCGAGCATGACGCGCATCGCCATGTCGCCGGAGCTGCCGATACCGTTGGTCGCGAGCACTTTGCCTTTCAGGTCTTCGACCTTTTTGATCGGCCCGTCACGCAGCACGACATATTGATTGATGTCGTAATTGGCGACGCCGTCCTGGAAGGAATTCTGCGATCACGCGCAGATCGGTCAGCCCGCCATTCTCGATGCCGAGCGCGAAGGTCGAATAGGCGAGCGAGCCGATATCGATCTCGTTGGCGCCGAGCGCGGCGAGCTGCTGCGGCGCGCCGGCGAAATGGATGAAGTCGGCGGTGTAGGTTTTGCCGTTATGCGGCGCGAGCTCTGTTTTCGCGACCATCAGCGGGCCGATATTCGCCGGCACCACGGCCCAGCCGATGCGGATCTTCGGCGGCTCTGCGGCGCTCGCCGTCGCCCATCCCGCGATGAGCGTCGCAATAACAAAGGCCGCGCGCGTCAAAGCCACTCGCATCATCCTCGCATCCCCCGTGAACCACGCGTTGCTTATAACGCGGGGCAGCCGGTGCGATAGAGGCCGGCTGCCTCGCGTTCCTTATGCAACGCTGCGGTGCAACCCGGTGGCGATGATCTCGAAACCCAGACGCCCGTCACTTCCACGACGCCGACGGCGCAACAGCATCCAGCCGATGAGACCGGTGCCGAAGAGCAGGTAGCTTGCCGGCTCCGGCACGGTGGCGAGGAGGATGTTGCCCGCGAAGCCGGTCGCATCGGCCGTCAGCATCTGGATATCGAAGCTGAAGTCGAAGGTGCCGGCGAGGCCCGTGGGGATGCCGCCGAGATCGAAGATCTGGTTGTTGAACAGAGCGTCGAGCTGGGCGAGCGTCGTGACACCCGCGGCGGCAACACCCAGGCTGCTGATGTTGAAGTTCGGGAAGTTGGTGAGGATCGTGATGTGCACCGAGTTGCTTGCCGAGAATGCGCCGGGGTTGAAGTTGACCGGATCGTGCAATGCGACGTCGAGATGCGCGCCGACATCGAGCGAGCTGAAGGGCAGCTGGAAGTCGATCATCGTATCGTAGGCTTGGAGCTGACCCGTGCTCGCACGCGCCACACCCAGCGACGCCGCGCCGAGGTAGTGCGACATGCCGTTATTCGGCAGCGTCGCATTGAAGATCGGATGCGGGGTGAGCACGCTCGTCTGCACCGAATTCGCATTCGGCAAGCCGGTGCTGAAAGCGAAGGATTGGATCGCACCGGTCGAGAAGCTCGCCGGCACGGTCGGCACCGGGCCGCCCACGGTCGATTGCGACAGGGTCAGCGTCGGGCTGCCGACTGAAGCGGTCGCATGACCGCTGACGCTGACGACACCGCCGCCCGTCGTGCTGCTATTCGCCTGGCTCTGGCCGCTGCGGCCATCGGCGAAGGCTGTCGACGATGCGATGCCGCTGGCGATCGAGGTCGAATTCGCCGTCGCATTGGCGATACCGGTGGTGCCGGCGGTCGTGCCGGTGCCGCCGATGCCGGCCAGCGCTGTCGCGTTGGCGGTCGCGTTCGCGCCGGCCAGTGTGGCAGTGGCTGTCGATGCGGCATCGGCGTCGCCGCCGTTGCCGCCGGTTGCTGTGCCGTTGCCGCCATTACCCGCGGTTGCATTCGCATTGGCGATAGTCGGGCTATTGCCGGTGAGCGCGATGGTCGCGGTGGCGTTGCCGCCATTCGCGCCGTTAGCGCCATTCGTGCCATTGCCGCCATTGCCCGCGGTGGCGTTCGTCGTACCGGTCAGCGCGCTCGCTTGTGTGTCGGCGCGGGTAAGGATGGAGGATGCATCGCCACCGATGCCAGCGGTCGCATCGCCCGCACCGCCCGCGCCGGCGATAGCCGATTGCACGAGCGTGAGATGCCCGCCGCTCGTGCTGCCCGAAACGACATTATCGAGGATCGAAGCGCCGCCATTGCCGCCGCTCGCGCCGCTGGTACCTGCGCCGCCGTCGCCGGCGGTCTGGTTGAGCGTCACATCGACATCGCCGCCGGCGGTGCTGTGCGCGGTGAGGGTCAGTGGCACCGCGGTGCTGTCGAGCGTGATGCCGTCCGCGCCGGTGACGCCGGCACCGCTGGCCGCACCGCCGTTGCCGCCGATGAGGTTTGCGGTGAGATCGACATCATGCGCGCCGGTGACGGTCGTCGCCGTTTGCGCATAGCCGCCGCTCGCGCCGTTGACGCCCGTGCCGGCACCGCCGGTGCCGCCGGTCGCGTTGACCGTGACATTCATCAATGCCGCGGCCGTGTCGGTGTAGCCCTCCGTGATGGCCGCCGCGCCGCCGATGCTCGGTGTGGTCGACGAGCTGCCGCCATTGCCGCCGGTGGCGCTCTCGGTCAGCGTGAAGGTGCCGCTTGTCGCGCCGCTGCCGCTATTCGTCAGCGTCGCACCGCCGCCGATACCGCCGGCCGCACCCAGAAGTCCGTTGCCGCCATTGCCGCCATTGGCCGCGACATTCAGCGTGACGTTGCCGTTGGCGGCGCTGCCCTGGATGGTCGGCGAGACATTCACGCTGTCGCCGGTGCCGCCGCTATTGCCGATGCCGCTGCCATCGCCGCCGCTGCCGCCATTGAGCGTCAACGCCAGATCGACATTGCCGCTGCCGGTGCTGCTGCCGCTGAGGCTATTGATGCCGACGTCGCCGCCGTTGCCGCCATTGCCGCCGCCACTCGTGCCGCCGTTGCCGCCGGTATTAGTGATGCTCGCGCTGATCGCGCCGACATTGTTCAGCGCGATGCCGCCCGCGAAAGCATTGCCGCCATCGCCGCCAAGGCCGAGCGGACTCGCGCCGCCATTACCCGCGGCGTTGACGATCGTCGCACTGATCGCGCCGGTGCCGGTGTTGTCGATGTCGAGATTGCCGGCGCCGAGCGCCGTCGCGTTCCAGGAATTGCCGCCATTGCCGCCGGTCCCATTACCGGTTGCCGCGCCGCCATCGCCGGCCGGGTTGCTGATGTTGACGACAAACGTGTTGGGCGAAGCGGCCGCGCCGCTCAGCGTCGTCGTCGCGCCGGGGCTGAACAGGGCGTCGCCGCCATTGCCGCCATTGCTCGCATCGCCGCCGATGCCGCCGCTCGTGGTGATGGTGAGCGTGTCGTTGCCGCTGCCCATCGCGATGGTGAGCGCGTTGGTCGTCGCCGTGCCGGCATTGCCGCCGGTCGGACCGTTGCCGCCGTTGCCGCCGGTGACGGCCAGCGTCAGTGCTTCGTTGCTCGAGCCGCTTCCCGTCATCGTGACGCCGCCGAGCGTCGCGTTGCCGCCGATTCCGCCGGTGACCGTGCCGGTACCGCCATTGCCGCCCGCGACCGTGATGGTCGCCGGGCCAACGCCGCCGAAACCGTTCAGCGCGCCGGCCGTGATCGCAACATTCTGCAGCGCCGCGTTGCCGCCATTGCCGCCCGCGACGCCGTTACCGCCAATGCCCGCGATGTCCGCGATGCTGAGGTTCGTCGGACCGCTACCGGTATTGGAGACACTGACGTTGGTATTGGTTGCGTCGCCGCCATTGCCGCCGTTGAACCCGGCCGCACCGTTGCCGCCGTCGCCAGCGGTCGTCGTCACCGTGACATTGGCGGCGCCCGTGCCGCCCGTGATTGTCTGTTGCACGATCCCCATCGAGGCCGTGCCGCCGTTGCCGCCCGCGCCAACCGTGCCATCGCCGCCCGCGCCGGCCGTTGCCGTCAGCGTGGTCGTCAGCGGCCCGGTCTGAGTTCGTGCCGGTCGCGTTGCCGATGGTGGCGTTGCCGCCCGCCGTACCGTTCGTGCCATCGATACCGGCAATGGTCACCGCTTGGGTTAGTGCGCCGCCGCCGCTAGCCGAGACATTGCCGGTGACGTTTACGCCCTGGCTGATGACCTCGCTCGAAGCCTGGCCCGCGATACCGACGCCGCCGGCCACGGCCGATGATGCCGTGCCCCCGCCGTTCGTCAGCGAGCCGTTATTCGCCGATGCGACCGTCGCGGCGCTGCCGCCCATCGCCGTCGCCGCGCCCGGCGCGCCGCCGATTGCTGTTGCGAGAACGATCGAGCGCACTCGCCGTCGTGTTGATATTGGTGAGGTTCGAGGTCGCGTTGCCGCCTGCACCCGCGATGCCGCCGAGGCCGGCTGTGCCGCCCGCGCCGCCGACAGCGGTCTGCCGCAGCGTCAGTGTGCCGGTGGTGTTGCCGCCAACGACATTCTGTACGAAAGAGTTGCCGCCGCCACCGGCAAAGCCGGATCCCGTGTTGTTGCCGCCCGCGCCGCCGGTCTGTGTCGTGCTGACGGTGACATCGCCGCTGGTGCTGCTGCCGCCGATCCCCGACGACAAGAGCGTGGTATCGATCGCCGTACCATTCGCGGCGGATCCGCCAGTACCTCCCGTGCCGCCGGCGCCAGCCGTTGCATTGCCAGTGACGATCACGGTATTGGCGTTGGTGTTGCCGGCATTCGCGTTGACCTGGGCGGTGCCGCCGCCGAAGCCGAACGTGCCGTTGGTGCCGCCTTGGCCGCCGATCGCGGTCACGGTGACGTCGAGCAGGCTCGGATCGTTGTTGCCGAAATTGGTGAGTCGCGAGCTCGCGTTGCCGCCTTGGCCGCCGTTGCCGTTGCTGTCCGCGATGCCGCCGGCGCCGCCGACCGCCGTCTGATTGAGATTGAGGTGCCGGTCGTATCGCCCTGACCACGTTGACCACGTTCGAGTTGCCGCCGTTGCCGGCGAAGCCGGTGCCGGCGCCGATGATGTTGCCGCCCGCGCCGCCGGTCTGCGTCGTGTTCACCGTGACCGTGCCGCTCGCCTGCTGCTGCCGAAGATCACTGACGGTAAGGTCGTGGTATCGATCGCCGCGCCGCTCGGTACCGCATTGGTGCCGTCGCCGCCGGCGCCGCCGGTCGCGTTGCCGGTGACGATCACGGTATTGGCGTTGGTGTTGCCGGCGGTTGCGTTGACCTGAGCGGTGCCGCCGCCGACGCCGAACGTGCCGTTGGTGCCGCCTTGGCCGCCGATC
Source organism: uncultured Alphaproteobacteria bacterium (assembly GCA_963740675.1). Lineage (GTDB taxonomy): Bacteria > Pseudomonadota > Alphaproteobacteria > ATCC43930 > CGMCC-115725 > CAIKMD01. The sequence goes on along the minus strand of CAVUFS010000007.1, from coordinate 245,080 downwards.
GCGGTCACGGTGACGTCGAGCAGGCTCGGATCGTTGTTGCCGAAATTGGTGAGTTCGGGAACTCGCGTTGCCGCCTTGGCCGCCGTTGCCGTTGCTGTCCGCGTGCCGCCGGCGCCGCCGACCGCCGTCTGATTGAGATTGAGGATGCCGGTCGTATCGCCCTGGACCGCGTTGACGACGTTCGAGTTGCCGCCGCTGCCGGCGAAGCCGGTGCCGGCGCCGATGATGTTGCCGCCCGCGCCGCCGGTCTGCGTCGTGTTCACCGTGACCGTGCCGCTCCGCTGCTGCCGAAGATCACTGACGGTAAGGTCGTGGTATCGATCGCCGCGCCGCTCGGTACCGCATTGGTGCCGTCGCCGCCCGCGCCGCCGGTGGCATTGCCGGTAACGATCACGGTATTGCCGTTGGTGTTGCCGGCGATCGCGTTGACCTGGGCAGTGCCGCCGCTGAACCCGAACGTGCCGTTGGTGCCGCCTTGGCCGCCGGTCGCCGTCACGGTGACGTTAAGCAGGCTCGGATCGTTATTGGAGTAGCCGGAGATCCGCGAGCTCGCATTGCCGCCTTGGCCGCCCGTGCCGGCGCTGTCCGCGATGCCGCCGGCGCCGCCGACCGCCGTCTGATTGAGATTGAGGATGCCGGTCGTATCGCCTTGGACCGCGTTCACGACGGTCGAGTTGCCGCCGCTACCGGCGATGCCGGTGCCGGCGCCGACGATGTTGCCGCCCGCGCCGCCGGTCTGGGTCGTGTTTACCGTGACCGTACCGTTCGTGCTGCTGCCGAAGATCACTGACGGTAAGGTCGTGGTATCGATCGCCGTGCCGCTCGGTACCGCATTGGTGCCGTCGCCGCCGGCGCCAGCCGTTGCATTGCCGGTGACGTTGACGATGGCCGTGCCGCTGACGATCGCGTTGACATCGGCCGTGCCGCCGCCGAACCCGAACGTGCCGTTGGTGCCGCCAACGCCGCCGGTTGCATTGACCGTCACGTTGTATTGGCTGGCGCCCGAATTCGTCTGCGTGATCGCGGAGATTGCATTGCCGCCTTGGCCACCGATGCCGGCGCTGTCCGTCGTACCGCCGGCGCCGCCGACCGCAGTTTGGACGAGATCGATGATACCGGTCGTCAAGCCGTGGACCGCGTTGATCAGGGTCGAGAAGCCACCTTGGCCGGCATTCGCGCCGCTGCTGCCGCTACCGCCGGCGCCGCCGGTCTGCGTTGCCGTGACAGCGACATTGCCCGAGCCGCTGGTCGCGCTCGCGCTGGTTTGATTGCTCTCGGCCCCACCGTTGCCGGCGCTACCGCCGGCGCCCGACGATACACCGCCGGCGCCGCCGGTCGCGGTCGCGGTGACACTGACCGGATTGGTCTCGGTTGAATTGTTGTAGGTCGCGCTTGCCGTGCCGACGCCGCCGACACCGCCCGGGCCGGGCGTACCGCCGGCGCCTGCCGTGCCGCCATCGCCGCCGACACCACCGGTCGCGGTCGCGTCTGCCGGCGTGGAAGAGCCGGTGACCGTCGTCGTCGCGGTCGCGTTCGCGGTGCCGCCGGCACCGCCGATGCCGCCATTACCGCCGGCCGCACCGGTGCCGCCGGCTCCGCCCTTGCCGCCTGTCGCTGTTGCGCTGTTCGTCGGATCGCTATTCGGGGTCGTGGTGCCGGCATCGGCGTTCGCCGCATCGCCCATCGCGCCGGGTCCGCCATCGGGCGTTCCTGCTGCGCCGGTGGCTCCGGTGTTCGCGGACTTGTCGTCGGTTACGGTCGCCGCGTGTGCCGGGAAGGCCGCGGCGAGTGCGAGGATCAAAGGCAACGCGGTTAATGTGCCACGTGGATGCATAGTGTCCGCCCCAAAAGCGTTTGGCTCGATTTGATTTGGATTTACGCTGGGCGGTGAAGAAATAATAGTTATTATTATAGTTAAGAACAAACAATCGTCGTTAATTATATTTTCTTAACCAAGAAAAAACGCAGATTTGTTGGCATATCGCCGCGTTAATCATGAAAATCAATACTGAAGCGCTGATGTAATCGTCACGGGCGTCGGATGCTTGCGAGCGCGTGCCGAATCCCCAAGATTGCCGAAGGCATGAAATGAGCTGCGTCTTCGAAGACGTGTAGCAAAGCGGGGCGTGATGGTTTCGGCTGATATCGTTCTGCGCGGCGGCAAGGTGCTGACCGTCGATGGTGATTTTTCGATCGCGCAAGCGATCGCGGTGCAAGGCGAGCATATCCTCGCGGTCGGTCGCGATAGCGATGTCGAATCGCTCATCGGCCCGAAGACTCGCGTGATCGAGCTACACGGCCGCACCGTCGTGCCGGGCTTGCATGACAGTCACATCCACACGATGGGCGGCGCGTCGGACGAGCTCGCGGTCTCGCTCGCTGAGGCGCGTTCGATGAAAGATGTGCAAGCGGCTTTCGCCGCGCGCGCCGCAGAGACGCCGAGCGGCGATTGGATCCTCGGCGGCAGCGGCTGGCATGAGAGCCAGCTCGCCGAAGGCCGTTTGCCGGTACGGCAAGAGCTCGACGCTATGACGCCGAACAATCCGGTCTATCTGCGGCGCGGCGGTCATGTCGCCGTCGCCAACAGCGCGGCACTTAAACTCGCCGGCATCACCAAGGACACGCCCGACCCGAAAGGCGGCGTCATCGTGCGCGATCCCGCGACCGGCGAGCCGACCGGCGCGCTGATCGAGCGCTCGGCTTTCAGCCTGGTCGCAAAGCACGTTCCGGCACCGACGCGCGCCGATCGCATCAAGGGGCTGAAGCTTTTCATCGCCAAGCTCAACAGCAAAGGCATCACCGCGACCTTGGAGCCCGGTCTCTCGCTCGACGAGATCGCGGCCTATATGGAACTCTGGCGCTCGGGCGCGATGACGACGCGCGTGCGGCTGTTGCAGCGCGTGAGCGGCCAGGAAGACGTCGCCGCGCTCTCGTCGGTGCTGGCGCCGAATTTCGGTGACGATTATCTGCGCATCGGCGGCTTCAAATTCTTGAGCGATGGCGGCATCGAGGCCGCTTATATGAGCGAGCGCTACAACGTCGTCGAAGGCGAGCAGAACGATCCGGATTTCGTCGGCAAGCTCATCCTGCCGGCGGGCGGGCTCGACGAGCTCAAGCAAATGTTCCTGATCGCGGCCGAGCGGCGCTGGCAGGTGCAGGTCCATGCCGTCGGCGATGCGACGATCACGGCGATGGTCGATCTGATGGAAGAGGTGAACGAGAAATATCCGCTGCGCGATCTGCGCTGGACGATCATGCACATCTTCCTGCCGACCGATGCGGCGCTCGAGAAGATCAAGCGGCTTGGGCTCTATGTCACCGTGCAGGATCATCCGGTGAAGCTCGGCCACAATATGACGCGCTATTGGGGCGAGGAGCGTGCCGCGCGGTCGATTCCGGTACGCAGCATCCTCGCGAAGAATATCCCGGCCGGCGGCGGCACCGATGCGCCGGTGGTCGATTGGAATCCTTTCGAATCGATGTGGTGGATGACAACGCGTAAAGTCTATGCGCAGGGCACGACACGCGTGCTCGGCGCCGAAGAGGCGGTCACGCGCCAGGAAGCGCTGCGGCTCTACACCATGGGCAGCGCCGGCAACGCTTTCATGGAAGATCGCATCGGCTCGCTCGAGCCGCGTAAATATGCCGATCTCGCCGTGCTGTCTGACGATTTCCTCACGGTGCCGGATGACGCGCTCCCCAACATCCGCGCGCTGATGACTATGGTCGGTGGCAAGATCGTGCATGAGGCCGGGCTATGAGCGGCGCCATGATCGAAGCCGATCTCGTTCTGCGCGGCGGCAAGATCCTTACCGTCGACGATCGCTTCAGCATCGCCTCGGCGTTGGCGATTCGCGGCGATCGCATCGTCGCCGTCGGCGACGATGCGGCGGTGAAGCCGCTCATCGGGCAGAAGACGCGCGTGGTCGAGCTCAAAGGCCGCACGGTGATCCCCGGCCTGCATGACAGCCATATGCATACGATGAACGGCGGCCAAAACGAGCTCGCCGTCTCGCTCGGCAAAGCGCGCTCGATCGCCGATGTTCAGGCGGCGTTCGCCGCGCGCGCCGCGACGGTGAAAAAGGGCGATTGGATCATGGGCGGCAGCGGCTGGCACGAGAACCAGCTCGCCGAAGGCCGCTTGCCCGTGCGGCAAGAGCTCGACGCGGTGACGCCCGACAACCCCGTCTATCTGAAACGCGGCGGCCATGTCGCTGTCGTAAACAGCCTCGGCCTGAAACTTGCCAACATCACCAAGGATACGCCCAATCCGCGCAACGGCATCATCGTGCGCGATCCGGCGAGCGGCGAGCCGACCGGTGTGCTGGTCGAGCGAGCAGCGTTCAACATGGTGCTCAACCTCGTGCCGCCGCCGAGCCGCGACGATCGCGTCAAAGGGCTGAAGCTCTTCAACGGCAAGCTCAACCAATTCGGCATCACCGCGACGCTCGAGCCCGGCCTCTCGCTCGACGAGATTTCCGCCTATATGGAGCTCTGGCGCCAAGGCGGGATGACGACGCGCGTGCGCATCCTGCAACGTGTCTTCGGCGCCGACGATGTGCTCAACCTGTCGGCATTCCTCGCGCCCGATTTCGGCGACGACTGGCTGCGCGTCGGCGGCTTCAAATATTCGGCCGATGGCGGCATCGAAGGTGCGGCGTTGAAAGAACGTTATCGCATCGTCGAGGGCGAGCAGAACGATCCCGATTACCACGGCAAGCTGGTGACGCCGCCCGGCGGCCGCGCCGAATTCCGCCAGATGCTGGAGAACGCCGCCACACGCGGCTGGCAGTTCCAGGTGCATAATGTCGGCGACGCCGCGATCGCGCATACCGTCGAGGTGATGGAAGAGTTGGCGGAGCGTTACCCGCTCGACAAGCTACGCTGGACCATCGTGCATATCTTCCTGCCGAGCCAGGAATCCCTCGCCAAGATCAAGCGGCTCGGCCTCTCGACCACGGTGCAGGATCACCCGGTCAGCCTCGGCTACAATATGCTGCGCTTCTGGGGCGAAGAGCGTGCGGCGAAGTCGATCCCGGTGCGCAGCATCACATCGCTCGGCATTCCGACCGGCGGCGGCACCGACGGGCCGACGGTCGATTGGAATCCGTTCAAATCGTTGTGGTGGATGACGACGCGTCAGGTCGTCGTGAACAACAAGCAGCGCACGCTCGGGCCGGAAGAAGCGATCGGCCGCGAAGAGGCGCTGCGGCTCTATACGATGGGCAGCGCCCGCGTCGGCTTCATGGAAGACAAGATCGGCTCGCTCGAGCCCGGTAAGCTCGCGGATCTCGCGGTGCTGTCCGATGATTATATGAGTGTGACGGACGATGTATTGCCCGGCCTGCGCTCGGTCATGACGGCGGTCGGCGGCAAGATCGTGCATGAGGAAGCCATCTGATCCATGGAACGCGACGCGCTTCTGAAAGCCCACGGCCTCGCGCATCGCACCATCGCGGATACGCTGGCGCCGACGGATTTTGCGCGGGCGATCGGCGCGGCGGATAATTACCCGCGCCTCAACTTCAACGAGATTTACGCGACGACCGGCATCATCGGCCTGCGGCTCGGCGAGAAGGCGAAAGACCTCGCCGGCCAGCCGGTGGTGATCAAAGGCTATATGGCGCCGCCGCTGGTCGATGAGGGCGATTTCTTCGTCATGACGCGCGCGCCGGTCGTGACTTGTCCGTTCTGCGATTTCGGCGCGAGCTGGCCCGACGACATCGTACTGACGCAGCTCGAGATGCCCTCGGGTTTCGTCGAGCCGTTCCAGGCGATTGAGGTCGCGGGCGTGCTTGATCTCGGTGCCCAGCACGATCCGCGCACCGGCGCGATGCGGCTGGTCCGGCTGAAAGATGCGAGCTGGCGGATTATTCCGAAGTCGAAGTAAGCCTCTTATTTTTTACCGTCATGCCCGCGAAAGCGGGCATCCAGTCTGCTCACTGCTTTCGCGGGAATGACGATAATGAGAGACAGTGCGTTCAATGCACTGCAAACCGCCGGGCCAGCGGATCGATGATCAGTTTCTCGCCGGCGACGAAGATGATGACGATGGCGAAGCAACTCGCGAACACCATTGCAGTATTGCCGATCACCTGGGCGCGCAGCATCAGATAGCCGAGGCCGCGGTCGGCGCCGAACAGTTCGGCGACCAGCGCGATCTTCCACCCGACGCCATAAGCAATGCGCACCGACGACATGATGTAGGGCAGCAGCATCGGCAGTGCGATCTTCCACGCGATCTTGAAACCGGAGCGCGAGAAGCTCGCGCCCATCTCCAGCAATTCGCGATCCATATCGGCGATGCCCTGGGTCAAGGCGATGGCGCAGAACGGGATGAGGATCAGCGTCTCGACGAAGATCACCGAGCCGCTGTCGGGTTGGAACCAGAACGTCGCCAGGATCGCCCAGCCGACCGACGGGAAGGAATTTAAGACCGGCAACACACGGCGCTGCACCGCATAGGCGCTGCTCGGTACATAACGCGCGAGCGCGGCCAGCGCGCCGCCCAGGATCACCGCGAGGATGACCGATGCAACGACGCGCGCGAGGCTGATCAGCGTGTCGCCCATGAAGGCCGGGTCGATGAAAAGCTGCAGCAGCGTCTCGCCGGTTTGCAGCGGGCCGGGCAAGATGAAATCCGGCATGGTCCGCGCCGTCAGCCACCACGCCAGCAGGAAGAGCAGCGGCAGGCCTTCGCCGATGACGCGCTCGGCGACAGAGCTGGCGAAGCTAGAGCGCTTCATAATGCGCCGAGAGTCGCGCCTGTGCCGGCTCGAAGAGGTAACGGTCGCTGGCGTAGACCGCGATGACGATGATGACGATCACGGTCACGACCAGCGGCGTGTCGTAATTCTGGCGCGCGACGTTGAAGAGCCGGCCGAAGCCGGCATCGCCGCCGAAGAGCTCCGCCGTCAGCAGCGCCTTCCACGAAACGCCAAAGCAACTGCGCATGGTCGAGAAGAGGAACGGCGTTAGCGCCGGCAGGATGATGAGGCGAAAGCGCTTGAAGCCGCTATGGCCGAAGCTCTTCGCCATCTCGATCAACTCGGGATCGAGGCTGTCCAAGCCATGGCGCACATTGATGATGGCGAAGGGGATCAGCACCATCGCCAGCGAGAAGATGACGGTGAAATCGCCGAGCCCGAACCACAGCACAGCGAGCAGCACCCAGCCGGTGCCCGAGAAGGAATTGAGAAAGGGCGAGATGCGGCCATGCACGGCGAGGCGAAACACCGGCAGGTAATAAGCCAGGAGCGCGAGACAGCCGCCGATCAGGATCGAGCCCGCCACCGCCACGATCACATGCATGAGCGACGCTCCGGCATGCGCCCACATATGCGGATCGATCACGAAAGCGCCGAGCCGCTCCAGAACGTCGCCTGGGCCGGGCAACAGGTAGGGCGGCTCGACGATGCCGACGACGATCCACACCGCCAATACCGCCAGCGTGAAAATATTGGCGACGCGCCGTCGCCGGCGCTCGAGATCGACGCGGATCATCGTTGCTTAAAGCGCCTTGCCTGCGATCACTGCCGGATCGCGTCTTTCCAGACCATCGATTCGGCCGAGGGATATTCCTTGATGATGCCGAGCTCTTTCGAAAGCTCCCACAGGCGCTGGATTGCCTTCACGTCATCATCGGAGACGACCATCGGCACTTGCGTATATTCGTTCAGCCAATCGCTGAAGAAGGCGGGGTCCATCTTAGTGTCTTTGCTGAGCGCGCCGGCTACCTCGTCGACATGCGCGCTTGTGTAATCGGCCGAGGCCTTCACCATCCGCGCGAATTCCTTATAGGCCGCGGGCTTAGCCGCGAGCTTCTCGGGATAGCCGGCGAGGATTGCGACGACGGCGGGCTCGCCGATCGCCTTGTTGATCGCATCGTCGAGGTTGGCGACGATGCGGAATTCCTTGCTCTTCGCGGCGTTGTACGCCTCGCTATGCGTGAGGCTCGCGGCGTCGATGCGCCCGGTCAGCAGCGCGCCCGGCATCGCCGTCGCGGGCACTTCGACCCAGCGCAAATCGCCGCCGTCGAACGAGACATTCAAGCCATAGGTCTTCCACAGGCCGATGCGCATCAGCGTCGTGCCGGTTGACGGCATCGATTGCGTGGCGAGCGTCTTGCCTTTCAGGTCCTGCATCGTCTTGAAAGGGCTGTCGGCCTTCACATAGATCGCGCCGCCTTTGCCGCCTTGCGCATGGTTGCGCAGTGCCGTTGCCATGATCGACAGCTCCAGCCCACGCGACTTCGCCTGCGGCACGCCGATCGCCGCAGTCATCACGACGTCATAGGTCTTGGCGCCGGTCGCCTGCAGCAGCGCCGGAATGTCGAGCGACTTCACCGTCACATCGACCGTGTCCGACGTTACCTTGCCATGCATCAGCGGCCACACGACGGCGTCGTAAGCCGGATCGAGCAGATAGGCGAAGCTGATCGTGTCCTTGGCATAGGCTGGTACCGCGGCCGGCGCGGCGAGCAGCGCGGCAAAAGTGGAGGCGAGCAGCGCAGTACGCAGTTGTTTTTTCATGATGGCGTTTCCCCTTGGGCAATTTCTTTGGCAAACGGGTCGTGAAAGCGCGCCATGATGCGGTCGCGCAATTGCATCAGCGATGTGTCGGCGCGCAGCGTGCGCGGCCGCGGCTCCGCAATGGTCAGCGTGTCGACCACGCGCGTCGGCTTCGGCGACAGCAGTACGATGCGGTCGGCGAGATCGATCGCTTCGTCGACATCATGGGTGACGAAGACGATGGTCTTCTTCGTGCGCTGCCAGATGTCGATCAGCTCGCGCCGCATGCGCAGGCGCGTATTGGGATCGAGTGCCGAGAAAGGTTCGTCCATCAAAATGATGCGCGGCTCGACCGCGAGCGCGCGTGCCAGCGATACTCGCTGACGCTCGCCGCCCGAGAGCATGCGCGGATATTTATGGCCGTCGGCATCGAGGCCGACGAGCTTCAACAAATCGTCCGCGCGGCGCTCGCGCTGCGCGCGATCGAGACCGAGCTCGCGCAACTCCATGCTGAGGGAAACATTTTCCTTCGCCGTTCGCCACGGCAGAAGGCGAGGGTTCTGGAACACGAACGCCATATCGCGCCAACGCTCATTGGGCGTGGCGCCATCGATGGTGACCGAGCCGGTATCGTAATGCAGCAGCCCCGCCAGCACGCGCAGCGCCGTCGATTTGCCGCAACCGGACGGGCCGAGGAGACACAGCAACTCGCCTTCGCGGATCTCGAGATCGAGGCCGGCATAGACCTGCTCGTTGCCGAAGCTGAGGCCGAGGTCGCGGAATTGAATAAGCGGTGCGGTGGCGGGCATGCGGGCGGCGCTAAGACAACAAATCGGTGATTATCCGGACCCGCCAGCAATCGCCGGGAGGCGCGGCAGAGTATCGCCGATAACCCCCGAAAAGACAGGGAAAAATGCGCCGCAGCCGGTCGCGGGGTCGGCGGAGAACGACGTCCGCGGTTACTTTTGCAAGTCGGATTCGTCGAAGAGAAAATCCTTTAGGGTTAGTCCGAACGCGTTATGGACGCCAATACGCGAATGTTTAGCCTAACATTTATTAGGGGGCGCCTTTGACAGCTCGACCCTAAAGCAAGTGCGCATCGCGATGTTATTGAGGAGACTTCTTCGTGGACCGCAGACGTAAAATTAGCGATACCCAAATCCGCGCGATTTTCAAATCGCCGGAGACGGCAAAAGCGCTTGGTCGCCGTTTCGGCGTCTCCGAACAAATGGTTTATCTGATTCGCTCGCGAAGGGTGCATGACCGGGTCACGAAGGGCCTGAAACGCGGCATGCCTATGCGGCCGGCTTCGACAACGATCGACACCGTCGCGCTCGCAGATGCGATCATCGACCGTCTGCTCAGGCGCTTGCGCGTGAAAGAGACAAAGCGACCGATGCCACCTTCGAAGAGGCCGGCGCGCGCCGCGTAAAGCCGCCGTCTCAATCGGCGTGGCCGCATGAACGCCGGCCCAGCTCTTCGCTAGGCGCCGAGGATTAAGCGCCGAGGCCAGGGCGAGCGATACGAAGCAGCTGCTGACGCAGCGTGACATTCGCCGCGTTGAGCTCGTCGATGGTCTTGCGTTGCCGGTAATAGAGCCGGGTCGAGGCAAACGCGACGAGAAGGAAAAGCGCGATCGTCAGTGCGTCGCCGGGGCTCGGCAGCGCGAAAGACCAAACCGGCGGAATGAAGAAGAACCAGGTGACGAACGTTGCCAACAGGATTGCCATCAGCCCGGCACCCGATCCGCCGATCATGGCGGCAGCCAGTGTCCCGAGCAGAAGCACCAGATAAGGCGCGTCCGTGCTCAGCGAGGTCAGCGCCAGGGCAATGATCGCCGTCATCGATACGCAGCCTAACGCGATAAATAATTCGAGCAAAAGATTTTTGCGCATCGCCAAGACCCCCCAGTCAATGTAACGCGCCCACTTTCGCGTGCCCGTTATCCCCATGAACATGATTGTGGCGTAGGCGTTGGTTCAACCCAAACGCGAACTTTTCATAGCTGATTTGAACGCGCCGCGGCAAGTGCCGCCCACCCTCCCATTCAGGGCATGGGCGCAAATATGGTTTATTAGTGGGGGCTTATTTGATGCGATTCCTGGGCCTGAAACGTGGCCTAGGCTCGATCATGCTCAGCTCGGAGATATCTCTCGATTGCGGCCATGTGCGCATCCGCGCACTCGTGCGGTCCGCGTCGATCGAAATGACCGCTCGTGTCTCGGCGGTGAACGACCTCGCCAATGCCGGGCTTCCGGCGGGTGCACGCGTTTATATCACTGCGCTGCCCGGCGACAGCGCCAACGCCGTTCTCGCGACCGCATTGCGGGTGCGCCAGATGGGGCTGATGCCAGTGCCGCATCTGGGCGCGCGTTACGTCACCGAGCCACGGCAGTTCGAAGTGCTGCTTGGCTCTCTCGGTCGAGATGCCGGCGTCGACCAGGTGCTCGTCATTGGCGGCGATATCGGTCGCCCACGCGGTCCCTATCCATCAAGCATGGAGTTATTGCGTTCCGGCATGTTCGAGCGAAGCGGAATTCGCCGTGTCGGCCTGGCCGCCTATCCCGAAGGACATCCTTCGATTTCGAGCGATTTGCTGGAACACGCTCTCGCCGCGAAGATCGCTTGCGTGCAGGGAATCGGGCTCGAGCCCTATATCATCAGCCAGTTTTGTTTCAGCGCCGCCCCGATTGTGGCTTGGCTTTCGCGGGTGACGCGGCAATTCACGGGCGTCCCGATCCACGTTGGGATCGCGGGGCCGGCCTCGATGGCGACGCTCGTCAAATTCGGTCTCGCCTGCGGCATCGGCGCGTCGTTACGGGCGCTACGTAAGACCAGCCTTCGTCAGCTTGCCGATGCGACGCCCGATGAACTCGTCACGTCACTGGCCGAGGCCGGCGACAAAATCGCCGCGCTGCATTTTTTCACTTTCGGCGGGATCGCGCGCACCGCGGAATGGATGCGCCGCTATTCGCCGCCGGAACGCGCCGGCTGACCGTTAGGAAGCGAGTTCCACCGAAGGGATCACGGGCGCCGTGTTCCATTCCACCGACGGATCGTAGCCCCATACCCAATCGATGTTGCCGTGAACGCTGCGCTCGCCGGAGGCGATGAGCGTTTTCTGCTCCATGGCATCACGCATATGCTTGAATTTCGCGTTCGCCAGCGACAGGCGCTGCACGGCGTGGACGCGCGGAATGCGGATGCGGCGGAATTGGCGGAAGGCTTCGGTGGGATCGTCTTCCTCCGAAAGCCAGCGCGCGAGGACATAGTGTCCTCGAGGAGGCTTGGCCCGGCATCGCGTTTCATCGCCTGACCAGCGGCGAGCTCGTCGCCGTGGCGGCGCCGTCGCTGATCAAATCGCTGTCGATCCGCGCCCCGAAGGATTTGCGCCGCGCGACGCTGCTCATCCATCGCTCGCGCCCCGAGAGCTGGTCGAAATGGTTCGAGGCCCATCATCTCGGCGCGGTCGGCGCGTCGCCGACGCTTGCCTTCGAGCAATTCACGATGGTGTTCCAGGCGGCGATTGCCGGGTTGGGCGTTGCGGTCGCGCCGAGCTTCCTGGTGCAGCCCGAGCTGGCGAGCGGCGAGCTGGTCAGTCTGTTCGAGCCGATCATCGAGAAAGATCAGGGCGATTTCTTCGCCTATCCGATCGAGAAGAAGGATTTCGCGCCGGTCGTCGCGTTCCGCGAGTGGATCCTGAAAGAAGCCGCGGCGGCGAAAGAAAAACGCCATCGGCACTGAGCGGGCCGGGCTCTATAGTGCGCGTAAATTCAAAAGCGGGGGATGACGCCAATGAGCGACAAGGTACAGCCAGGTTCCAATCAGCCGATCTGGTCGAGCGATGTGATGGCGGCGACGCTGCGCGAGCTCGGCTTTCCCTATGTCGCGCTGGTGCCGGGCGCGAGCTACGCCGCCCTCCATGACAGCATCGTCAACTTCCTCGGCAATCACGATCCGAAGATACTGCTCTGCCTGCACGAAGAGCATGCGGCGTTCATGGGCAGCGGCTATGCGCAGGTGACCGGCGATCCACTGCTCATCATCGTCCACACCAATGTCGGCCTGATGCATGCCTCGATGGGTATCTTCGACACCTGGTGCGGACGTCAGCCGATGGTGGTGATTGGCACCACCGCCTTCAATTCCGAAAACCGGACGCCGTGGATCGAATGGATCCACACCTCCGCTGATCAGGCGGGCATGGTGCGCGGTTTCGTCAAATGGGACGATGAGCCACATTCGCTCGGCGCGGCGATCGATTCATTCCGCCGCGCGACCTTGCTGGCGCGGGCCGAGCCGCCGGGCCCGACCTTGGTGACGATCGATCGCGGCCTGCAGGAGCAGAAGCTCGCCGCGTGGCCGGAGAAGGACAAGGTCGCGCGATTCCAGCCGCCGCGTCCGGCCGAGCCGGCCGCGGCCGATGTGACACACGCCCTCGAGCTCATCAAGGCAGCGCACCGGCCGGTGCTTCTCGCCGGCCGCGTGTCGCGATCGGAAGAAGCCTGGGCCGAGCGCATTCGCTTTGCCGAAACGCTGGGCGCACAGGTTTTCACCTATGCCGATGACGGCGTCGCCTTTCCGATCCCGCATCCGCTGCATGTCGGGCGCTTCGGCATAAGGGCGAGCGATGCCATCAAAGCTGAGCTGCGCCGCGCCGATCTGATTATCGAATTGGATTGGGTCGATTTCGGCAGCCTGCTGCGCAACGTTTGGCGCGACGGCGAGGTGCCGCCGCCGATCATCTCCTGCTCGAACGACCATCTCGCCCATCGCGGCTGGAACAAGGATTACTTCGCCTTTGCACCGGCCGATGTGCGGGTCGGCGCGTCGCCCGATCGCTCGATTGCGGCGCTGCTGAAGGGGCTCGGCGGCCACAAGCCGGTGGCCAGCACCGCGACGGCACGGCCGCTGCCACGTGCCGAGATCCCGGCATCGGGCCGGATCACGACGCGCATGCTCGCGACCGTGTTCTACGATGTCATTGCCAACGAGAAAGTCTGCATGGCGGAAATCCCGATCGGCTGGCCGGCGGATATGGTGCGCTGCTCGCACCCGCTCGATCTGCTGGCGGGTGCTTCGGGCGGCGATGTCGGCGCCGGGCCGGGCACGGCTATCGGTGCGGCGCTTGGCCTCAAACATATGAAGAGCGACCGGCTGCCGGTGGCGGTGATGGGCGACGGCGATTATCTGATGGGTGTCGGCGCTCTGTGGGTCGCGGCGGCCAATCACATCCCGTTCCTGATCATCGTCGCGAATAATCGCGCCTACGGCAACGATGTCGCGGCGCAAGAGCGCACGGCGAAGCTGCGCGGCCGGCCGGTCGAGAACAAATGGATCGGCCAGGCGATCAACGATCCGCCGCCCGATCTCTCGGGTCTCGCGCGCGATTTCGGTGTCGAAGGGGCGGGGCCGATCGCGGACATCGCCGAACTGCGGCCGGCGTTGGAGAAAGCCATTGCGCGGCTCAAAGCCGGCGCCGGCTATGTCCTCGATGTGGTCGTGAACGATGAGTGAGGGCAAGGCGGTGCTTCGCGCGCCGCCGGCCGATCTTTCGGCGAAAGCCGGTTAGGGCAGGGTGGTGGGTGTGCCAAGCACGGCCACCGCCCCCAGGCCGATCACGACCGCCAAAATCACGAACCCGGCCATGATCTCGGCGAAGGCTAATTTCGGCTTTTTCGTCTGCCGCGGCAGATGAAGTTCAACGTGGCTACTACCGGCGAGCGACATGCTCTTCTCCCCAATCCGTGGCGGAAGAGCTAGCAGGGGTATGGTTAATGAAAAGTTAACGGCCGCTCGCGAGACGCCATTACCGCGCTACTATTTGCGCGCCTCAAAATCGAATCCCGGAGTGCGATGAAGCCATGAACGGTGCGGAAAGCCTGGTCCAGACGCTACTGGCGAACGGGGTGGATACGTGCTTCGCGAATCCCGGCACATCGGAAATGCATTTTGTCGCGGCGCTCGATCGCAATCGGGCGATGCGCTGCGTGCTCGGCCTGTTCGAAGGCGTCGTGACCGGCGCCGCCGACGGTTATTATCGGATGTTGGAGCGGCCCGCCGCGACCCTGCTGCATCTCGGGCCGGGCTTAGGCAATGGCATTGCCAATCTCCATAACGCCAAAAAGGCGCAATCCGGCATTCTCAACATCGTCGGCGAACACGTCACGACGCATCTTCCCCTCAACCCGCCGCTCGCCGCCGATATCGAAGGGCTGGCGCGGCCCGTCTCAGCCTGGGTGCGAACCGCGCCCGACGCCACGTCGATCGCGAAGCTGGCGGTCGAGGCGATTGCAGCGATAGCGGGGCTGCCGCCCGCTATTGCGACGTTGATCCTGCCGGGCGATGCGGCATGGGGCGAAGTCGAAGGCAAGGCCGAAGCCGCGCGACCTGTTACGCAACCACGCAAGCGCGTCGCGGCCGATGTGATCGATAAAGCCGCGCGGCTGCTGCGCTCGGGCGAGCCGACCCTGGTGATCCTCGGCGGGCCGGCGCTGAAAGGCGCGGCGCTCGATCGCGCGGGCGAGATCGCCGGCCGGACCAACTGCCGCATTGCCACGCAATTCTTCAGCGCGCGGCTCGAGCGCGGCGCCGGGCGCGTGCGGCTCGAGCGCATCCCCTATGCCGTCGATCAGGCGCTGACGATGCTGAAGCCGTTCCGGCACATCATCACGGTTTGCACCGACGAGCCGATCGCCTTCTTCGCCTATCCGAACAAGCCCAGCCGGTTGAAGCCCGATGACTGCGACGTGCTGGAGCTATGCACGATGCAAGATGATTGCGCGCAGGCGTTGGCCGATCTCGCCGATGCGGTTGGCGCCAAAGACAAGGATCGGCCGGTGCAGGCGGCGGCGGAGAAGCTCCGTCCCAGCGGCGCGCTCAACGCGGAGAACCTCGCGCAGGCATTGCTGGTGACGATGCCCGAAGGCTGCGTCCTGGTGGATGAGTCGGTGACGACCGGGCGCGAATCCTTTGGTGTCACTGCCGGTGCCGCACCGCATGACAATTTGCAGAATATGGGCGGATCGATCGGCTTCGGCACGCCGGTCTCGACCGGCGTGGCGATTGCCTGTCCCGACCGGCCGGTCCTCTGCATCGTCGGCGATGGCAGCGCGATGTACACGATCCAATCGCTGTGGACGCAAGTTCGCGAAGGCCTCAATGTAACGACGGTCGTCTGCGCCAACCGCAGCTACCAGATCCTCAAGAACGAATTCAAAGCCGTCGGCGCTGGCGTACCCGGCTCCAACGCGCTCAGCATGCTCGACATCGACAACCCGACGCTCGATTTCGTCGCGCTGGCGAAGGGCATGGGGATGGGCGCGACGCGTGTCGCCACTGCAGAAGATTTGTGCCGCGCGATCGAACGCGGCATCGCCGAGCCCGGCCCGACGCTGATCGAGGCGGTGCTGTAGGAGCGTGCACCTATCAGAACACGGCGCCGCCGCCGTTAAGCGCGGCGGCGCCGATGACTGATTTGGATTTGCGCAGCTGCCAATTTCGACAGCAAGGCGCCATTACTCCGCCGCTTCGCTCCTTGCCTCTTTTCCGACCAGCGCGACGACTTCGTCGGTCGTCATCACATCGGCGAAATTGGCGATGAGATTACCCAAAGTCGCGTTGTGCTCGACATCGCTATGGGTCGCGGTGCCGTCCGAGATGAAAGCAACCTTGTAATTCAGCATCATGGCGTCGCGCGCCGTCGATTCGCAGCAGACGTTCGTTGCCGTGCCGGTAATGATCAGCGTATCGATGCCGCGCGCCTGAAGAATGGTGTGCAGATCCGAAGCGCCCGGAACGAACGCGCCGAAGCGGCTTTTCGGCACTTTGAGGTCTTCCGTCGCAACGTCGAGGCCAGGCCAAAGGGCGTGGCCGAAGCTGCCGGCAAGGAAGGCTTCCTTGCTTTTGGCCCGGCGCTCGGGGCTTTGCCGCATGAACCAGTTCGACCATGTCGTCGGCGTGTTGGCGTAAACCGTGTTCTGAATGAATACGTTAAGACCACCGGCGGCGCGGAGCGCGGCGCTGATTCGATTGACGTTCGGAACGATCTCGCGTGCCTCCGGGATTTCGCCGACCTGTCCAGGGGCCATGAAACCGTTCTGCAAATCGACGACGATATGCGCGGTTCGCGGCCCTTCCATCACGTCGAGCCAATGAAGCGCCGGGCGCCGCGCGAGAACGCGCTCGATGATGGTCCGCGGAATTTCGATTTTGTGCATGGCAAACCTCGACAGCGGTTTGGGTCTGCCAAAACACAAGCAAATCTGAGGCCAACACGAAAAGTCGCACGGTACGCTTACGTCGAGCATAAAAGGGCTGAGACGAATAAGGCTGCCACGGCGCTGATGCACGAGCCGATCGAGATCATGGATCGCGTCTATGGCGATCAAATCGCGATGCTGGAGGATGACGGACGGTTTGACTTGCAAGCGATCGAAGTGCTGAAGCAATCTTTCATCGATCTCGGAATCCTGCCCGAGAAGCCGCGCGACGATTAGATCCTGACGACGCAGTTCGTGCCGGTGAAACCATAAAGTTGTCGTTTTTACGTACCGGGTTGTATGACCGGCGCCGTCGCCGGTGCGACGTTATTCCCGCCGCATTGCCGGCCTATTGTGCATATAAATAAAAGGCGCAGATGGTTAGAACGATTACCGATTTCGGCAATCTGGCGGTTTTGCTGCCGCTGGTGGTGGTTGTCACCATTTGGCTGATAGCGACCCGGCAGCCGCGTGCCCTGTTGTGGTGGCTTGTCGCGGTCGGGCTGTGCATGGGCAGCACGGCCATGCTCAAGGTTTATTTCTTCGTCTGTCCGCCACTGGCCGATCTGCACAGTCCGAGCGGACATACAAGCCTTAGCACGCTGGTCTACGGAACGCTGACGATCGCGATCGCCTCCATCGTTTCGGGATGGAAGCGCGCCGCCGTGATTGTGGCGGGAGGCGCGTTCATCGCCATGATCGGCATTTCGCGTATTTTGGTCCATGCGCATAGCATTCTGGAAGTCGTGCTCGGATCGGTGATTGGCGTCGGCGCACTTGCGCTGTTTGTCTGGCAGTTCTGGCCGCGCCGTCCGGCCGAGCCGCGCCTGCAGGCGATGCTGATCGCTTGTTTCGCGCTCATGGTGATGTTGAACGGCCAGGATCTACACGCAGAGAATATGCTTCATGCCATCGGTCGTTATCTGAACGTCGGTATGGCGTGTTTCTGACCGATCGGGGACGCAGCGGCGATTGGCTATGACAAAAAGCTACATCCGTCCGTAGGTATCGTCGTAGCGGACGATGTCGTCTTCGCCGAGATAGGAGCCTGACTGTACCTCGATGAGATGCAGCGGGATCTTGCCGGGGTTTTCGAGCCGGTGGCGGGTGCCCATGGGAATGAAGGTCGATTCATTCTCGTGGAGGGTCATCTCGTCATCGCCCTTGGTCACCTTGGCGGTGCCGGTGACGACGACCCAATGCTCGGCGCGATGATGATGCATCTGCAGCGAGAGGATGCCGCCGGGCTTCACCATGATGTGCTTCACCTGCACCCGCTCGCCATTGTGGATCGAGCGGTAGGTGCCCCACGGGCGATGCACCAGCGGATGCGAGATCAGCTCGCTGCGATTGCCGCGCTCCAGCCGGGCGACGATCTGCTTGATGTCTTGCGCGCGATCGCGGCGCGAGACCATGACGGCGTCGGAGGTCGCGACGACGACGAGGTCCTCGACACCGAGCACGGCCAGCAGGCCTGAACTCGGCGCGCAGATAGGAATTCTTCGTGTCTTCGGCGACGACATCGCCGGTGGTGACGTTGCCGGCATCGTCTGGCGTGCCGACCATCCACAGCGCGTCCCAGGTGCCGACGTCGCTCCAGCCCATCTCGACCGGCACGACGGCAGCGTGGCTCGTATGCTCCATCACCGCATAGTCGATCGAATTGCTCGGCGCTTGCGCGAAAGCATCGCGATCGAGGCGCAGGAAATCGAGATCGCGCTTCGCTTTGTCGAGCGCGTCGCGGCAGGCCGCGACCGTCGCCGGCTGGAGCCGCTCGAGCTCGGCGAGCAGCAGCTTCACCGGGAAGAGGAAGATGCCGCTGTTCCAGGAATAGGCCGGGTCGGCGACATAGGTTTCGGCGCGGGCACGATCGGGCTTCTCGACGAAAGCCGCGACTTGGAACGCGCCCTCGGCGCCGGCGAGCGGCTGGCCGCGCTTGATATAGCCATAGCCGGTCTCGGGCCGGCTCGCGGTGATCCCGAAGGTGACGAGCTTGCCGGTCTGGGCCGCGGCGGCGGCACGCGCGACCGCGGTTTTGAACGCAGCGGCATCGGTGATCGCGTGATCCGACGGCATCACCAGCATCAGCGCGTCGGGCGCAGCGTCAGCGAGCTGTAAGGCAGCAATGCAGCAGGCGGGGGCGGTGTTGCGGCCGAGCGGCTCGAGAATGATCGCGGCCGGGGTCACGTCGGCGAGGCGCAGTTGCTCGGCGACGATGAAGCGATGGTCGTCGTTGGAGATGACGAGTGGCGCCGCGAATTGCTCGGCATCGGCGACGCGCAGGCCGGCTTCCTGCAGCAGGGTGCGCTCGGTCAGCAGCGGCAGAAGCTGTTTCGGATATTGCGCGCGCGACATCGGCCACAGGCGCGTGCCCGAGCCGCCCGAGAGGATCACCGGATGGATCGCCGGTCGGCCCTGCGGCGGCATTAAATTTCTCCTTGCGAGACGGTCATTGGTCGCGCCGTCTCTCTCGTAGGCGTCCGTGTGGGTGGTGTCGTCGGCTCCGATGCCGGCGCCTCTGCATCGCGGGTCTCACATGGCGTCGATCGGTAACGCGCCACATCCGTTTCGATGTGCAATCCCGAACCTCGCCGGTCGCTTCGATGATGATCGCATGGCCGGCGCGCAGATCGCGGAGGCCGTGTGGCAGTCTACGCGACGTCGCCTCCGACTTGTCGAACGAGCTATCGATCCCACGCAATCGCAAAAAGGCATGAGGCTCGGACGCAAAAGCGACCGCTCCATCGTACATTATATAATGCAGAGGTTTGATACCGAAATTGTCGCGCGCCAGGAAGAGCCGCCGATCGTGAGAATCCCAAATTGCGACGGCCCATACGCCCTCGAAACGCCGCGGGCAGTCCGCGCCCCATTGCGCATAGGCGGCCAGAACCATCTCGGCCATTGAAAAAGACATAAAGGAATGGCCTAGCGCGCGTAGCTGGTCGCGTAGCAAATGATGGTTATAGATCGTGCCGTCGAAAGTGAGCCAATACCGGCGTTGCGCATCGGCCAATGGCTGTCGTTCTTCCGACGCGGCCTTGAGCCGCGATACGCGCCGATAACCGAGCCACAAACGCATATCGGGAAAGTGATTGATGCCACTCCCATCTGGTCCGCGATGTGCCAAGCTGTCGATGAATCCGGCAAATGTCGCCGCCGGAATGTCATGCGCCCCGTAGCCCCAATAACCAGCGATTCCACTCACGTGCAGGTGCTCGCTGTCGTGTCCTAGGGGCCGCCCGCGTTACGCCATCGATCGAAGGCGTGTAGCCGCTCGCGGATAAGTTCCGTCAGTGCCTCGGCATGAGTGGTGATGCAGGTCATGTGCTCGCCTGGTATCACGGCTGCTTCGCAGCGCGGCGCCAAGCGGCGGCAGGCGCCAGCGGCAAATGCAATATCATCTTCGTGCGATTTCGCGACGATACAGAGGAGGTGGGCATTGACGGCGGCTGGCAGATAGCCCGACATGATGCGGTGATACTGATCCATAAGATCGGCGTAGCGTTTCGCCGCGACGGCGTCGAATTTTCGAACCCGGTGTGTCAGCGCGTCGACATCATCGCCGGCAGCAATGGCCTTCCGGCGGTGCAAGCGATGCGCTCCCCGGATCGCGCGCCACGCGAATGACATCGTGGCGGCGAGTTTCTCCCGCCGGCGGAATGCATCGACGGTCGTGAGGCGCAGAGCCTTGTCGAGGAAATGAGCAAGAAAGCGAAATGCAGGGCGGGCATTGAGTGTGATCGGTTCGACCAGCACCAGGAGTTCGACTCTCTCGCCGATTGCTTCGAGCTTCGCGGCGAGTGCCAATGCGGTGAGTGCCCCATTGCAGTGGCCGCCGATACGATAGGGGCCGTGGGGCTGTACCGAGCGAACAAGCGACAGATAGTCCTGCGCCATCGCGTCGACCGGTGGAATCCGCCCGCCTCGTAGCCCGTGCGATCGCAAATCGTAGAAAGGATATTCCGGACCCAAGAGCCGCGCGATCTTGCGGGTGTAGTAGCCGCCGCCCCAAAAATCCCCATCGACGAAAATAAAAGGAGGCCGGCCAGCGCCGGGCTGAACCTCGATCAACAGGTTTTCGGCCAACGCCGTGTCGCTGCGTACGATGCTCTCCGCAAGCTGGGGAACGGTTGCGGATTCGAAGAGCAGATCTGGCGGCAAGGTTCTCCCGGTAATCTGCTCGAGTTCAAGCAGCATTTGCGCTTCGAGTAGCGAATCGCCGCCTCTGGCGAAGAATTCGTCGTCGCGTGCGATATCGTCGACTTGCAGCAGGCGACGCCATATCTCCGCGATCTGTACCTCCAATGGCGAGGTCCAGCGTGTGACCGGGGCGGCGCTTGAACCCACGGGCATCGATTCGGCAAGCTCTTGGCGCTTGACCTTACCAGTGGCATTGCGCGGAAGCGCCTCAACGACTCTGATGCGTCGCGGTATCTTATGGGGTGCGAGCATGGTCCGCAGGAATTGTCGCAATTCGAGCGTGGTTGCGGTCTTCCCCGCACGAAAGACGACTGCCGCCGCGATATCTTCGCCAAGGCTTGGGTGCGGAATCGGAAAAGCGGCGGCTTCGGCGACCGCTGGATGATGCAGGAGTGCCTCATCGATTTCGGATGGCGCGATCTTTTCGCCGCCGCGATTGATGATCTCTTTGAGCCGGCCGATGATCGTGACGAATCCATCATGATCGATACGACCGACGTCGCCGGTTCGGAACCAGCCGTCGGCAAAGGCAATAGCATTCGCTTCCGGATCGTCGATATAGCCGGGTGTAACGCCTGGCCCGCGCACGACGATCTCGCCAAGCTCGTCGGCGGGCAGAATGCGCCCGTCGTCGTCACGGCAGGCGAGTTCGCCGGGACGCCGCTTGCCGACGGTGCCGCGCTTGCGTCCGTCCGGGGCGAAGGTGTTGGCGGCAATAAGCCCGGCCTCGCTGAGTCCGTAAGTTTGCAGAACGGGCGCTGCGAAGATTGTTTCCAGTCCCTCGTGAACGGCCTCGGGCAAAGGCGCGGCACCGGAATGAATAAAGCGCAGTGCGTGACGAATGGACCGGTTGCTGCTGCGTGCGTGCTCGAGTGCGGCGCAATGCACCGCCGGACTCGCCGAATACCAGCTCGGCCTAAAGCGCTCGATCAAGTCGAGCAAGCTGCCGCCCGGCATTGGCCCGGCGCAAACGACGCTGCCGCCTGATAGGAGTGTCGTGAAAACGCCGACTTTCAGCGCCACAGCGTAGTAGAGCGGAAGAGCGCAAAGCGCTTTGTCGTCCGTTGTCAGGGCGAACCATTCCTCAACCGCGGTCGCGGTCGCAACGAGGTTCCGGTGCGTGACGGCGACCAGCTTCGGACGCGCGGTCGTGCCCGATGTACGCAGGATGAACGCGATAGAGTTCTGCGTCGATGGCGCGGCTATCGGTTCGCGAGGTCAATGGCGGGCTCAACAGCGACAGACCAATGCCATTTTCCGACCGCACGATAACGAAGACGCCGAGGCCACGTTTGCGCGCACTGACAGCGGCGGCGTTGTCGGTGCTGGCGAGAATCACAGCCGTCATTTTGGCGGCCATGAACAGCTCATCGAGTTCGGCGGCTGCAAGCTCGGGGTTGACCGGCACGGCAGTCGCACAACCGGTGAGCGCGACGATCATCAAAGCCAGATCGGCACCGTCAGGCAGAGCAACCGCGACCCAATCCTCGGTCCCGATGCCCGCTTGACGCAAAGCATCGGCGATCGCCGTCATCTGCCCAGCCAGCGACCGGTAGCTCACCACGCAGCCATTGCTGTCGATAATAGAGGGCGCATCCGGCTGCATGACCGCGTGCTCGCGGATGATATCGGTGGTCGTCCGGTCGATGGGATTCGCGGGAAAGACCGCTTCACCAAGCGGGAGGGAAGCGGCCATTGGCGTCATGGGCGGCACGCGGGCGTCTCGGTGTTGATCTGTGCAGCAGGCCAGTTTTGTGGATTGCTGGACACGCTGTCGCGTTTCCCAGCGGAATCCGCACCGTGGTCAATCACGGATACCGTCGCGGCCCCGCGCGATTCAGCACTGGTTTCGGCTCGTCCCGGCGTTGGGATTTGCATGAAGCTCAACGCCGCCGCAAGCGAAGAAAGGATGCAAAAAAATTGCATTCGAATGACCGAAAACGGATGATTTGCTGCTCACGATTCATTTTCGCATTGTAGGCGGGCGGAATTCGGACGGTCGCCCGTTTCCGGGTTCGGACACCCATTGGTCACAGAAAAAAGGGGGATAAAGCTGTCATATCCTGACCACGGGGATCGTGCGGAGACGGATGACGGCATCGGACTCAACGTTGGCGATTTCGCCGGTCGCGGCCCCCGCCTCGGTGGCTTTTGCGCGCGACGGTTCAGCGCGAAAATTCGCCTTTCTCTCCTTTCGGCCCTACGCGAACGACTTTCGCCGTTACCTCCTGGGGGCGCTGAGCGACGCCGGCTACGCTTGTGCTCATGTCCTTTTGAACCGCAAGGCGATGGAAATTCGTACAGGACGCGCCTTCGATGTCGTGACGCCGGTCGCGGACCTTGGCGAATTGACGCGCCGTCTCGCGGATTTTCTCTCTTCTGATCCTGGTGGCGGCGCTGGCGTGATCGTCAATTCTGCCGGCAACTCCGCGCCCGATGTGATCTTGCGCCTATGGGCGGGGCTACGCGAGCATCTCTGGATCTATGACGTCTTCGATGAATTGCGATACGATGCGCGTGGGGCCAAGCGGCTCCAATGGTGGTTGACCGATCGCGCCTATGTCTCGATTGCCTCGGGTTGCTGCCTGTTATCGGCTGAGCTTAAGGAACGCTACGCCTCGGCGTTCCACTTGAATAACGCATCGCATCTCACGCCGATCCGACGTCGGAGTGGTTTCGATGGACGCGTCGTCGTCACGGCGTCCTTCGATGACCGTACCGATTTCACGTTGCTCGATGCCATTGCCCAAGCGGCACCCGAGATTACGATCGACTTGCACGGCGCCGTTTATGACAACGAGCCTGACATCCTCTCCGCGATTGATCGGCTTACCGCGACGCATAGCAATGTCCGATATTACGGCCGGTTCGACATGGACCGGATTGGCGATATTCTCGCCGACTACGCCGTGGGGCTGGTGCCGTATCGCACGGAATTCGGCATGACGCGCTTTATCAACCCGGATAAGCTGTTTCACTATCTCTGTGCCGGCCTCGAAATCATCGCCTCGCCGATTCCAGCGGTTCGATGTTTTAGATCTTATCTTTACGAGGCGGCGGACGTGCCGGCCGTCGTGTCGGCGCTGCATCGCATTCGGGATGGCGAGCGGCGCAATCCCGGCGATCTTTACGAATCGCTCAACTGGCGCGTCCGGGCGCAAGAATTCTTGCGTATGGTAGAGCATCTTGCCCCGACAGGCCGGCGGCGGGCATCGTGAAAGGGTTCGTATGCGGCGATCGTTAACGGCGAATATCGCTGCCAATCTTCTGGGTCGAAGCTATACCGCGGTTTGCGGGATCGTTTTTGTCCCGATTTATTTGCACTTTCTCGACGTCGAATACTACGGCCTGTTCGCGCTCCTCAATTCATACATGATCGTCGCGGCCGTGCTCGATGCCGGCTTCTCGGCCGCGCTGACACGCGAGATCGCTAAACTGTCCGATTCGGCGCCAGAGCGCATGCGCGATGTCGTATGGACCGTCAGCCTGCCTTACTGCGCTGCCACTTTAGCGGTCGCCATGGCTGTCTATCTGGCAGCGCCGTGGATCGCTCCGGTCATCCTCCACGAGGGCCGGGACCTGCATCAGCCGATGCTCGTCGCCAGTGTCGGCTTCGCCGGCTTCGCGATGACCTTACAGCTGCCGGTCTTCCTTTATGCAGGCGGTCTTGCGGGCCTCCAGCGTCAGGATCTCGCCAATGGCATCAACATCGTCTCGACGACGCTTCGGTATGGCGGAAGCCTGCTATTACTCTGGGGTTTCTCCGCTTCCGTGCCGATGTTGATGGTTTGGCAGGCTGTCGTCGCTATTTCGACCGCGATAGCGGCATTTGTGGTGCTCTGGCGCCACCTACCCTCCAACCACCGTCGGCCGCGGTTTCGGCGAGACCTCCTGGTCGATATCTGGCGCTTCGCTGCCGGCACGGGCGGTGTAGCGCTGCTCGGCATGCTCGTGTTTCAAAGCGATAAGCTCGTTATCGGTGCGTTGCTGCCCTTGAAAGAGGTCGGCATCTACATGGTGGCGAGCGTGATCGCCACGAATTTGATGATGCTCGCCCAGCCGATTTCGGCCGCGGCCTTTCCGCGGCTGTCACAGCTTCACGCGCGTACCGATGTCGCCGCTATCCGTGCGACATTCCGTAAACTGAGTCAGCTCGTGGCGGTGACCGTGTTGCCCGTGGCGACCGTCATCGCTTTCTTTCCGCAGCAAACGCTGGAGATATGGACGGGCAATTCCCTCGTTGCCACAGATGCCGCGCCGATCTTGCGCCTCTTGACCATCGGTGTCGCGTGTAATGCTCTCGCCTGCATTCCCTATAGCTTGATTCTTGCCGGCGGACGAACACGGTCGCTCTTCGTATTGACCGCGCTGAGCTGCGTATTCGTGTTGCCGTCGCTCTATTTTATGACGGCGTGGCTGGGCGCGCTTGGCACGGCAAGTGTGATGCTCGGCTACCTGTTCTTCTTACTCGGAGGTTATGGAGTCCTCCTGCGTTCTCTGTTGGGGAGCCGTGAATGGTGGCGCTGGATTGCTGTTGATA
Source organism: uncultured Alphaproteobacteria bacterium (assembly GCA_963740675.1). Taxonomy (GTDB): domain Bacteria; phylum Pseudomonadota; class Alphaproteobacteria; order ATCC43930; family CGMCC-115725; genus CAIKMD01. The sequence continues at coordinate 219,566 of CAVUFS010000007.1, read as the reverse complement.
TCCTCTTGCCGCAGATTTTGATCTTCGCTGTCGCTGCAGTGGCGGCGACTCTGACTCCAGCCGTCGCGCCGAAGGAAACGCTCTTTCTGGTGCTTGCAACGACATGGATTGCGGGGGCCAGCGTGGCGGCATTGGCTATGCCGTCCCTGCGCCACCAAGCACTATCGTATCTCCGGCACCTGCGCGCGATCGTTCAGGCCACGAGCTGAAATCCCGACGTTACGCCGCCGCGTCGGCGAGGCGACGGAGGCTCCGTCGATGATCGTTTGATAGCAGGCGGCGACTTGGCGCGCGATAATCGGCCAGTCGAAGCGGTTACGCGCGTAAGTGGCGCAAGCGGCCGCGTCGGGTAGATGCAAATTGTCTGAAAAGGCCCTGATCAAACCTTCTGCCAAAGCCTCCGGCTCCGTGCCCCGGAGGACCAAGTCAGGCGATAAATCGGTGACGACTTCCGGAAGCCCCCCGATCGGCGTCACGAGAACCGGCGTGCCGCAGGCGAGCGATTCCGCCGCCGTGAGCCCGAATCCCTCGAGCGCGGCCGATGGCATGATCGAGACATCCGCGGCACGGTAGAACAACGGGAGTTGTTCATCCGGAATGCGGCCGAGCAGCCGGACGCGGCCGCCAAGACCGCGTTGCTCGATGCGTTGCTCAAATGCGGCTTGCAGCGGGCCGGACCCGCCGATCAACAACTGTACCCGAGGGACGATCGATACGACCTTTTGCATGGCGTCGATCAGATTCTCAATTCCCATGCGCCGGTTAAGGCGTCGAAGGGTCACGGCAATAGGTCGATCCGTTTCCCATCCCAGGGTGCGACGCGCCGAAAGCCGATCGCCGTGACCGTCAAAACGCGTCATATCAACGCCGCCCGGAATAACGAAGACGCGCTCGGCGCTGACGCCATAGGTTTCGCAAAGTATGTCGCGAAACGCTGCCGACAGGACCACGAAGCCGGCAGGACGTTGATAGAGTATTTGCTCGATGCAACGCTTGCTCAGCCACGCCGGAAGGGAATTGCCCTCCATCTTTCCTTCGGCAGCCCAGGGACCGTGAAAATGAAAGACCGTCGGCAGCGTGCGCATCAAATCGTAAAGGGGAAAGCTGTAAAGGGGGTAGTGACACGCCACCAGCGCCACGCGTCCCGTATCAAGGTAGTCCCTCACCGCATGCCGAAGCGCCGAGAGGCGGTGCATAATAAAGGTGTTCGGTGCCGCATAGGCTGTCATCTGGGTGCCGGGACCGAGGATGTCGGCCCTGCGCGCGACGGCGAAGCTCAGCACATCGAACCCGGCGGCTGGAAGATGCCGCGCGAGATCGTAGTGGTAGCGCTCAAGCCCCCCGGGCGCTTCGGGAAACCAACGGTTGCCGATTTGAAGAACGACCGGGGCAGCGCTCATCCGGCAACCGTCCTTGCTTGCAGACGCTCGTAGAGCTGTCGATAACTCTCGACGAAGGTGTCGCGGGCAAAACGGGCAGGGAGCGGGTAGCTCGCGACCGCATCCGTCGGCGGTGTTGCGACCCGCGCGCCAAGGGCCTTGCTTAAGCTCCTCGGTATCGCGGGATCGAACGCGGTGAAATCCGGGAATGCCGCGCCCATTTCGGCAAGGCCGCCGCGATTGGAGTAAACCACGGGTATCCCCATGCGCGCGGCCTCGAGCAGAACGAGGCCCTGAGGCTCGTTGTAAAGCGAGGGAACCACCAACAAATCGACTTGCGGATAAAATTGTTCCGGCCGAACCCATCCGAGAAATTCGATGGGATGGCCTTGTGCACGTGCTTTCAATTGCGCCTCGTATTGGACGTTTCCGCTCCCAGCGATCTTGCCGATGTATGTGCCGCTCGGCAGCTCCTTGAGCGCGTCGATGAACAAGCCGACGCCTTTAATGGGATGCATGCGGCCGATGAAGCCGATTCGCCACGGATAAGCCGGACCGCGGGGGCGGGGAGTATTCTCGTTGCTGGACGGGCTAAGCCCGTTGGGGATAACGTGACGAGTGGCATGCGGGAAATAGCCCTGCGCGCAATGCGTGTGCAAGATACATTCCGAAATGCCGACGACAGCATCTGGGATGACGCTATCCCGGCGACGCCTGACGGTGAGCCAGCGGCAGGTTTCGCATTGCCCGTCGCAGGGACGATCGGCGCGAAACATCGTTCCGCGCGGACATAGGAGTTGATAATCGTGAAGCGTATGGGCGATAGGGATGCCATGCGCACGGGCGACGCGCCATAGGCTCGTCGACAAGCCGAGTAGACTGTGCGTGTGAATGATGTCGGGCTTTTCGCGCTCCAGGATGGCAGCGAGCTTACCGGCGCTCCAGATATTCAACTCGCCGAGCGCGTGCCAAAGCAATTTCTTTAGTGGCGTGCGTTGGGCGTCGAGCAAGGCAATGCCCATCGGATGGGCCGCAATGAAATAGGCGCGGACGCCCTCATCATCATCCATCCCATCGGTGCCGCTGGTCGATAAACTCACCACACTCACGGATGAGCCTCGATGCGCCAATGCGCGCGCCAGTGATTGGACCAATACCTCGGTGCCGCCGACGGTATTGGGCGGATAGCCGAGATTGATCATCATGATGCGCGCAGGCCGGCGCTTCGGCAGTGGTGGCTCCGGCGGGGCTAGATGCGTCAAGGTCCCATTAAGCGCCGCCAAAGATGTCTCCATATTCGCGCCAAACGACCTGTGGAGAGAATTCTTCCGCATAAAGGCGTTGCGATGCTGCGGAAATGCGATCGTTGAAACCGGGTTCGAGCAAGCGGAGCATCGGCGAGACAAACGCGCTCAAATCATTTTCGATGAGCACGTCGTGGCCCGCGGTGACCGGCATGCCATCGACGCCGCAATCCGTCGAAACCATCGGAATCCCATAATAGAGAGCATCGAGTGCTTTCATTTTCAGGCCGCTGCCATAGACCAGCGGTATGATCATCGCGGCGGCGGTCGCCATCACCGGCGCGAGATCCTCAACATAGTCGAGAAACTCGACATGCGAGCCCAAGGAGCCGGCTTGTTCGGCCAAGCCGGTGCCCCGATGCCGGCCAATGACCAGCAGCTTTGCGCGGGGCTCCGCTTTGATCAGTTCGGGCATGGTTCGTGTCATGAAAAGCGACAATGAATAGGCATTCGCCGGATAGTGAAGATTGCCGAGAAAGAGAAACGTAGGTTCGCCGTCGAACCGTCGCGGCAAGCGGTCGCGATGACAGCGCAACAGCGGTTTGATTGTGCCAATGTTGCGCGCACCCGAACGCTGCGTGAGCCGGGTCGTCTCCGCTTTATTGAGAAGGAGAATATGGTCGAAGCATCGGGTCATCTCGATCTCGCGCTGCTCGAGAAGCTTGCTTTCCAGAGCGAGCAGTGCTTGCTGCAACCCCCGCCCGTGCACGACCCGACGAATGCCTGGGGGCAGGAAACGACCGAAAGTGCCAATCGCATCAAGCGGCATGTCCGGATGCGCTCGCGTCGCTTCGATCATGCGCTGGTAGCGCAGTGAGTAGAGATCGTCGAGATAGAGGATCGATCGCTTTGCCCGATATGCGTTGGGCTCGAAATACCGCGCCATGCGGATGGTATCACCGACGATGATATCCGGTCGAAGAGTGCGCTCGAGCTCGCGCAAGCGCTCCTCGGCTTGCCTCGAATAGAGGATCATCTCTTGCAGCGCATAACGTTGCCGCACGAAGCTATGCCAGAATGCGCGTCCGAGCCGCGGCACCGCAGCGTCGAGTGGCAAGGCGATCGAGTGGCAGAGCACGGACGCGCGTGCGGCGCTGCTCAGGCTGCCGCCGAGATAAGCGAATGTGACGTTTGCGGCGCCGAAAGTGTCCTCGAGATAATCGAGGAACCCCGAAATCACGACCTTGCGGCCGATGTCGAGCGGATAGGGAAAGCTCGAGCTCGCGACCAGAACTTTGATTGCCGAGCCGCCTCCGCCGCGGGTCTGCTCGCGGCGCTTCGGTTCGATCAGCTCCCGCTCAAGCGCGGATGTAATTCCCATAATAACTCGCGCGCTTTTTTGAATCGACTTGTGTGAGGACGGCGCCGCAAATTTCGGCGCCAATCGCGCGGAAATGCCGTACGCCTTCGATTGCCGCGGCGCGCTTCGTGTGGCGCCATTTGACCAGGTACACGGTCTTGTCGACATAACCGGCGATGATTTTGGCGTCGGGAACGGAGAGGATCGGGGGCGAATCGATCACGACCAGATCGAACCGGGACATGATCTTCGTGATCTCTTCCCAGAAGTGCTGGTTGTAGAGCAGCTTGAATGGCTGCGGCAGCGACGTCCGGAACGACAGGACGGTAAGGCCCGTGCTTGGCTCGACATGCAGTGACGTCTCGAACGACATCGCAGGCGAGCCGCGGTCGTTGTTGCGCGGGCCATTTGATGGACTGGCCATGCGTTGATTGCGAATGTCGAGATCGATGAGCAGCGTTAGGCGTCCATCGCTTGCCGCCTCCCGCGCCAGCATGGTCGATATCGTGGTCTTGCCTTCGCGAGGGACCGACGACGTGAAAAGGATCTTGAGCGGCTTTCGCGACAGAAGTGTATTCTCGAGTTCCGCATACAAATATCTTATTCCCTCAGCGACCAGAGCTTCGCGACGCCGGTTGCGCGATATCCGCTGGACGCTCGCGAGAGTCGGTAGGCCGAGAACCACCGCAACATCCTGTGCGGAGCGGAAACGGGTGTCGAAGCTCGGCCGCAGCAATGCGTAGGCCATGCTCAGCAATAAGCTGATGCAGCCAGCCGCGGCCAGTGTCAGGAAGTCGCGGGGATAGGAGGGGCTGATCGGCGGTATTGCGGCGGAAAGAAGCTGCACCGCCGGTTGCTCGACCTCAGTGAGGCCCGCCACCTTGTCGCGATAAATCGCGAAGGCTTCGTAGGCCTTGCGATCGGAGTCGGCCTGCGCCTGCATCTCAGAGAGGCGGACGAGCGAGACACCTTGTCCGTCGATCTTTTTCTCGATCGTCGCTTTTGATTGCTCCAGGCGCGCGACTCGCGCGTTGATTTCCTTGAGCTGATCGGCGGCGTTATGCGTGATACGGCCGGTTTCACCGGCGATCTCCGCATCGATTTGGGAAATCTGCGACGTGATGCTCTTCACGTCAGGATGTTTTGGTCCAAGCCGCGACTGCACTTCCTGGCGCTGTGTATCGAGTTGCGCCTTTTGTTGCTGAAGATTGGCTATCAATGCTGACGCCAAGACGTCGTCGGAAGCTCGCACACCGAAATTGGATTTGCTAAGCCGCCCAAGCTGATCGACCTTGGCTGATACCCGGCCTTGTTCCGCCTGCGCGTCGACCAACTGGCGCGCGATTTGCGAAAGCTGCTCGGTGAGAACCGGCGCGGTGGTTTGACCCGCATATTGGCCGACGCTCGTCCGCAGATTGCTGAGCGCTGCTTGGCTTTGTGTAACCCTGCTGCGTAACTCGCCAAGACGCCCGTCAAGCCAGGCGGTGAGTTGCTTGGTGTAGGCCAGCTTGGCGTCGAGACGGTTCTGGAAGAATGCATCAGCGATCGCATTGGCGATGGCGGCCGCCTTGTCGGCGCGCAGCGAGGTAACTTCGATGACGATGATGCGAGAGCGGCCCTTGACAGAAACCGATGTCGCCTTCGCCAAGCGCTCCTCGATAAGCCGCGTGTCACCCTCGCCGATGACCTCCGTATTGGGTCTGAGATAATTTTTCAGATGGTTCACCAAGCCAAAGATGGCTTGCCAGACGGCCGGAGCATCGCCGCTCGAGAGCGACGGATTGAATTCAGGATCCCGGTCGAGCTGCAATTGTTTGACGACCCGATGAAGCACGGGAGGCGAGAAGATCGCATCGATCTCGCTGTTGACGGACAGATCGTCGATCGGCGGCGACTGTTGGGCAGTCGGCGAGTCGCTCGGCAAGGGCGGGAGGCGCTCCGCCATCTGCAAGACCGCCTGAGCCTGAAAGCGAGGATCAATCGAGTGCAGGACCACGGCCGTTAGAACAAGTGTGCCGATGACGACGAGAGCAATCCACCAGAGGCTCCGACGCAAGATCTCCATCAGAGCCGAGAAGCTGATCGACGTGATGGGGTCGAAAACGACCTCAGGCGTGGGCAGCCGTATCGCGGGCGTGTTGCCGTTGGCAGGAGCGGATAGTAATTCGGACGAGGTGCTCACCTTCGGATACTCCCTTGGTTCAGCCCTGACGGCAGCGGGACGACGTCGTCGTTGAGAGGCTGGTTCTGGCGGCGCTCGCCGCCCCGATAGGCGAAGCCCAGCACGTTGCCGGCTGTCGCGAAGGCGACCATCGGTAGCAGTAGTACGAGTTGATCCCGGTATCCGGAGATGAAGGTCTGCGTGAAGAGCAAGCCGTAGCAGAGGCCGCCGATACCGCTGAAAGCGGCCGATTGGAAGAGCTTTCGCGCCCGACGAAAGAAAAGCACGACGGGGTAATACATCGCGACGAAGCCGATCAAGCCCGATTCCGCCAGAATACGGATTGTCGTGCTATCGATCCCTTTGCGCGGTTCGGTGTTCCAGCTCAACTCCGGCGGAACGTCCATGTATGGCCCGAAGAAATCGGTATCCGAAACACGTCCGATACCGGCCCCAACGGCCGGAAAAGTCTCGAAGATGGATATCCCCGCGAGAATCTTCGTGGTGCGCCAGGCCGAGGATGCGGTAGCGTCGTTGTTGTCCAGTCGGCTGCTATACAAACTCAGAAAGATACCGCCGAGGACGGTGCCCAGGATCAACAGCGCTCCCATGCTCTTCGCGAACGTCCGGATGTTGGTGCATTGCAGCGCGGACACGATACCGATGAGCGCCGGGAGATAGAGCAACGAACTCGACTTCGTGGCGAGCAATCCCAACGCCAGGACCAAAAATGCTTTCCATCCGCGTTGCCAGGAGGCGAGGAGCCCGCTCTCCGTTTGACGATCGCACCACCAGCAGAGAAACGCGGGGATAAGGAGCGTGGCGAGGACCGACGGCTCAGGCGTAAACGCCGCGCCGCGGCCATAGGCGTCGACGATCGAGAAATTGCTGTTGTTGGCCAGCGTGATCGAGTTACCGGTGGCGGTCGAGTATGCCGCCTGAGCAAAACCGACGAGCGACGAGAAGAGCGCGGCCGTCATATAACCTTTGACGAAGGCGGCGCGATGCCGTGCCGTGCAGCAGATCGCGGTGAAGGAAATTCCGCCGAGGAGGAGATAGGCTCCTTGGAGGCTCGCATAGAGTTCGGAACTGGAGGGCGCAGTCGAAAATGCGACCGACGCCGCATAGGCGCCGAGAACAAGTATCATCCACAAAAGCGGCTGTAGTGGCAGTCGGAGCCGAAGCATCGCAATGAGAAAGAGGTAGATCGCCAAAAAGAATATGATCGGCTGCACCCCGATATCGCCGATCGACGCGATCGACAGGCCAGGTAGGAGACAGGTCACACCGATGAGGCCGGCGACGAGCGTACCGTCGAGTCTAAGGTCGGTTAGCGGCATGGTGTCCGCTGGCGACGCAGTGGCCATCTTTGACGAGAGGGGCACGTCAAAAAACGTCGGCGTTATGAAAAACGCAGATCGCGGTCCGGCACAAAATGCGGATGTCGAACCACAATGACCAATGCTCGATATAGTTGAGATCGTATTCGACGCGCTTTTGCAATTGCACCAGCGTCTCGGTTTCGCCGCGCCAACCATTGACCTGAGCCCAACCGGTGATTCCAGGCCGGACACGGTGACGAAGCGCGTAATGGCCGATCGCTTCGTGGTAAAGGATGTCGGCGGCTTTCGCGGCTAGCGGATGCGGCCGCGGTCCGACCAGCGACATCTCGCCACGCAGCACGTTGAACAGTTGTGGCACTTCATCGATGCTGGTACGGCGCAGAAAACGCCCGACCCGCGTGATGCGCGGATCATTGCGGCGAGTAAGCTGCGCGCCGAGAGCGTCCGTCTGGGAAACATACATTGTCCGGAATTTCATGGCCTCGAAGACGCGGCCGCCGAAACCGTAGCGACGCTGGCGGAAGAAGACCGGACCAGGACTGTCGAGTTTGATGGCCAGGGCGATGAGGCAAATAAACGGGAGGGCGAATAGCAGCAGGATTGCCGAGAGCGCTCTGTCCTCGCAGCTCTTGACGAAACTGCGCCACCCATCGAGCGGGCGGTCGAATATTTCGATCAGCATCGAGCCTGCAACTCGATTCGCACTCTTGAAGTTGATGATCTCGCCGGGGCATGCATCGAAGCCGACATCGATGATCAGCGGCAGCGCGTAAAGCGACTTCACGAGTTGCGCAATGCGTGGCAACGCTGTCAATGGCAGGGCGATTACGACGCGATCTATCCCGCCGCTCTCCGCGAGCGTCGCGAGGTCGGTCATGCCCCCTGAAACGGGAATGCCCGCTATCTCCCGCGGGCTGCGTGTGCGCCGGTCATCGAAGACGCCGACGACTTCGATTCCCTCGTGCTTTCGCATTCGCTCGATCATGGAACGAGCGTCATCGCTCGCACCGTAGATCGCGTACCTTTCTGTGAGCTGCTTGCGCGCAACCATCCGTGCACGCACTTGTTCGCTTATGAAGCGGCCGAGAGCCAGTGCGACAAGGCCCGATATCCACCAGCCGAGAATCCACGCGCGCGAATACTGGTCGCCAATCTTCAGCGAAAATAGGATGAAGGTGATAAGCAAGACGGGAAGCGAGAAGCCGATGCAGAGCAGCGGAATCTTGTTGCGGCAGTCTGACGGCAAGCTCTTGTAGCAACCGAGGCCGATAAAGAAGAGCAGCGACGTCACGGAGATGGCGAGCCAGACCGGCGCATATTGAGATATACTGATCTGAGGATAGGCGTGTTCGACGACACTGATGCCAATGCCGCCTGACGCCACGACGAGGAAGAAATCGACAAGGCACAAGAAGGTCAACGCTTGATAGGGCTTAATGCGCTGCGGATTCCGATTCCCACGGACTTTGTAGGCGGCCTTGATGTTGGACGAGGAAGTCAGCTCGGCCATTCTTAATCCCATTAAAAGCTCAAGCGCGTGACGAATGTGCTTCGCGCAAAAGTCTTCGATCGCTGCGCAAGAAATTCACTGTCACGTGCGGGCGGGTGCGGGCGAGTCGGTGCAATGCAGCAAAAACTTACCGCCCTCGCTCCTTCCAAGCGTGTGTCAAATCGGGGATATCCAATCGTTCGGTTTTCTTTGAATGGAAGCGGCGATATGGCGATACGAGAGAGTTCGCACGGAGCGACGAAGAGGCGGTGCCGATTGCAAGACGGAAAAATGACAACGCAGAGAAGTCGAGCACGGCAGAGGCGCAGCTTAGTTGCGGCTGTGCTGATAGGGATGTGTGTTGGTGGAACTTTCGCAGGGGGAATTCGCGCGGCGATTGCGCAGGCACCCGCGCAAGATCCCGCTGCACAGAATGAAGGCAAATTGCTTTTTGCTCAGTGTGGTGCGTGCCACTCATTGGCGCCGAGTCGCAACGGTCGCGGTCCGACGCTTTATCATCTATTCGGTCGAAAGGCAGGCGCTGTCGTAGGCTACGGTTATTCGATCGCGATGAAGAACGCAGCCGTCGTCTGGCGCGAAAATACGCTGACGCAATTCCTCACGGATCCGCAACGTGTCGTGCCCGGAACGTCGATGACATTCACCGTTTCAGCGAACTCTCAACAAATGAGAGCACTAATCGATTATCTCCGCACGGTTACACGCTGAAGCAGCGTAACGGCTAGCTTTGTTCCGCGTTCGCTGTGACAAAACTGTGAGCGCCGCTGCAGTGCAGCATAGAGCCATAATTCCGACCCAAATTTGGGTCACCCTTTTGACACGCCATGTAACATACTTATTTGTCGCACGCGTCTTTCCAAGACCGTGCTAATGGACGGGTGTCTTAGATAGCAACTGCAGCATCTCTGTTTTGTTGATCGGGTGGAGCCGAATCGTGCGGATTATCGAGCGGGGTCGTCTCTATATCTTCGCGAGTCTCACCGCGGCAGGCGGGTTGGCAGGTTGCGCACAACCGGTGGACGTTCCAACGCCTGATCGCTCACTGCCGGTCGTGACGAAGGAGCATGCTGCGACTGCGCCGGTACCGAAGCCGACCATCGCGCATTTGGGTGATATGGATCAGCTCGACGTGATCGGTCTTGATCAATCTGAGATTCAATCCCGTCTCGGGCCTCCGACACGGGATATGCAGTATTTGCCGGCAGTGGAAGCGGTCTTTAGCGCAGAGCGCTGCACGCTCGACGTGACGCTTTACCCCGATGTTCGAACTCGTATCTATCATGCTCTTGCATACAAGGTGGCCAGTGATGTCGATACCGTTGAGGAAAGACGCCGATGCTTCGCTGCCTTCGCGGCACGCTTGCACGGCAAACCAGTCGATTCGTCCGCGGATAAAGGTGGTTCTGGTTGACGATGATGAGGCCTATTCGGAAGTTGTAGTAGAAGGACTCAGCCACCTCGGATTTGAGGTCACGCATTATCCTTCTGGTGAAACACTTCTGGATAATCCCGCAAAGTTGCATGATGCTGACGTAATCGTTCTAGACTGGCGGTTACCTACGGGGCCTGGCACGGAGTTGATGCGCCAGTTGCGAGAACGAGGGGTCGATTTACCGGTCGTCTTTTTGAGCGGCGTTCCAAGGACGACCTACGAAGCTACAGCGCTCGATCGCGGTGCAGTGGATTTTGTCGATAAGGCACGTGGCCTGGTGATTATCGCGAAGCGTTTGCGAATGGTCGTCGGCTGGACCACGCGCGAGAATAGCCATCGCGTTCGACCCGTTCTTCGGTGTGGCCCCCTCGAACTGCATCCCGAACTGATGCGTGCGACGTGGAAAGGGGCCGACCTTGATCTCACGCTTACGGAATTCAATATCGTCTATCTTCTCGCCTCACGATCGGGAGAATACGTCACCTACCGCGCAGTCTATGATTGCGTTCACGGCGTCGGCTTCGTCGCTGGAAGCGGCGAAGACGGCTTCAGAGCAAACGTGCGATCCTCGATCAAACGGATCCGAATCAAATTCCGCGCCGTCGATCACAGGTTCCACGAAATCGAGAATTTTGCCGCCGTCGGATATTGTTGGCGCCAAGAAGTTACGCCCCTCGAAACGGACAGCGAACAAGCTCGGTCGGCGTCTTAGCTTTCGGCTTGCGCGCTACAGCTTCGGCTCGTTCAAGTTCAAACTGTTGGCGCTTATCGGTATCTTTATCGCACTTCCTTTTGTCATTTATTGGCAGTTGGAAGAGGCCGATCACAAGATGCGCGACCTCGTCACGCGGAGCATCGAGCAGCAGAACCGGCTGATCGCGCAGACGCTTACCCCGTCTCTCAACGCGTTGAAAGCGCTCCCCGGCGATTCGCTCAATCCGCTTCTCGCCAATTATGCCGCCAATGGCACGCTGCTCAGGCTGCTTGTGCGCCCGCGGCTAGCGCGCCAGTTCTTTTATGTGGCGGCCGTGCCTTCGCAGAACTCGGCGCAGATCGCCGAAACCTTCGATGAACTCGAGAAAAACGGCATTTCTCCGCAGCTCGATCGTGTCTGCGGAGTCAACGCGGCAGATCAAAAGCGCTATCCGCGGGGAAGCAGCCAAGAAGAGCTGCTGACCTCGGTCATCCCGATTCAGACCGCGCTGGGCTGTTGGATCTTGATCGCCTCTCATTCCGCAGACGAGTTTCTCGACACATCGATTGGCCGTTCGTATGCGGATGTTCCGGCCGTGCGTGTTGCTGCCGTGATCTATCTGGCGCTGGCGGCATTGTCGTCCCTCATTGCTCTTAATCTGTGGCGCAACGTCAGGAGCTTCCGGATCGCGGCGCGTGAGGTCCGCGAAGGGCGAGGGCACGATCGGCCCTTTGCTTCACGCAGCATTGCCCCCGAATTTGCGGGGGTGGCCGCGGATTTCGACAGTTTGGTCGACGATCTACGAACCACCGCGCGTGACATAAGGCAAGAGGCTGAAGACAACGCGCATTCTTTCAAAGCACCGCTCGCGACCGTCGAAGCGGCGACCGAAAATCTGAAGCGCCGGTTGGCCCCGGCAGAGCCCCGTGTCGCGCGGACGATCGAGTTGATGAGGGGCTCGATTGAACGCCTCAAAGCGCTGATTTCCGCGGTCGAGCGATACGGTTATGTGACCGCGGATCTTATCGAGTCGCCGCGCACCTCGGTCGATCTCGTCGAGGTCGTCGGAGGCGTTCTCTTGCGTTATCAGGACGTTTTGGCGGAACGTAGCCTGCGCCTGAAGCGACGGCTGACTAACCGTGCCATCGTTCGCGCGAGCAAGAGCATGCTTGAGATCGTCGTGGAAAATCTCATTGATAACGCGATCAGCTTCTCGCCGCCGCGAGGGATCATCGAGGTGACACTCACCCGTCGTGATTCGCTGATCGAGTTGCGTGTCGATGATGAGGGGCCGGGCGTCGATCCGGCGAAAATCGAGCGGATATTCGAGCGCTACTTCTCGCTGCGTGATCATCAGCCAAAGGACAACGGCGCCGACGACGCAGAGTCGCATAGCGGACTCGGCTTGTGGATGGTGCGCCGCAACGTCGAAGCCTTTGGGGGAACCGTTTTCGCTGTTGGTCGCCCCTCTGGCGGTCTCAGTGTGTGCGCAACATTTCCGGCACCATCGTGATCGCTGCGCCGGCCCTCGCTTTGTCACAACCTCTGCGATTCGCCGAGGCGTAGATGACATGGTGAGCGTTTTTTGCGCCCGTGCTGAAAAAGCCATGAATCAGTGGGCGACGGGAGGTGTTGTATGCAGGTAGGACGAGATCAATCGCGAGCCTTCAAAGAGGGATTCTTCGCGCAGGCTGCGCTGGTAGCACTGGTTGCCATCGTGCTCATCATGGGGCTGACGTATTCACGCGCGGTTGCTCAAAACGCAGCGTCGGCCGCGACGAGCAACAATGCCGATTATCGCCTGGGCTCGGGAGATCGTGTTCGCGTCAATGTATTCGGCGAGCCGAGCCTCAGCGGCGACTATCAGGTCGATGGTTTGGGTAAGCTGGCCTTTCCGTTAGTCGGCCAGGTGACGGCTGGCGGCCTCACGGCGGCGGAGCTGCAGGCGCGATTGGTGTCGGCGCTCAGCCCGGATTATGTGAAGAACCCCTCGGTCAGTATCGAAATCTTGAGCTATCGGCCGTTCTATATCGTTGGCGAGGTGCGGACGCCGGGGAGCTATCCATACGTTGCCGGCATGTCGGTCATCAACGGCGTTGCTCTCGCCGGCGGGTTCACCTATCGCGCGAAGAAGGAGGATTTCTATCTCACGCGCACGGTCGGATCGAAGAAAGAGCGGCTCGATGCCAATCCCGAGACGCCCGTAGAGCCGGGTGATGTCATTACGGTGCGAGAACGCTTTTTCTAAGCGCGCGGGATTTTGGCGGTAGGTCTGGTTGTTCAGTTTCGAGCTGCGCGTCGCGTCCTACCCGGCCCTCTGGGGCCGGGCAGGGAGCGGTTGCCTTTTTTCTGGCCACCGGCGGGGCGATGCTGTAATAGTTCCACCACAGGGCCTTGGCCCTTGTTCTTAACAACGTGGTGTCGACGCAAAATGGGGGATCGACGCTTTCTCGGGGCGCTAGGATTAGCGCTTGGGCTTTGGCCGGCGCTCGCGACGGCGCAGCTTGTCGAACCGTTCCTTCCGGCGCCATCGATACCACTGGCGGAACCGCAAGCGACCCCGGTTATTGTCGAGGCGCCCCGCGGGACGAGCGTTCTCTCGCGGCCCAGGCCGGAAACCGATCCCCAAGGCACACGTTTGGGCTCATTCTTTCTTTTTCCGCGCGCAGAGCTCGACGAAACCTATAACGATAATATCTTCGCGACTCCGAACCAGAAGAGCAGCGACTTCATAACGACGCTCGCGCCGAGCTTCGATCTTCTGTCGAACTGGAACCAGGACGCGCTCAATCTCCACGCCGGCGCCGCCATCGGCACTTACGCCAGTCATTCGAGCGAAAATTTTCAGGACGCCTTTGCGTCGGCGGATGGTCGGCTCGATATCGATGAAGGCCGACAGGCCTATGGCGGCTTACAGATTTCAAAACAGCATAAGTCGCGCTATTCGCCGAACTCGCCTGGTGCGGCGGCTGAGCCGGTCAAGTACGTGAATTACGGCGGCAACCTCGGCTTCGCGCAGTCGGGCCTGCGTATCGGTTATTCGGCGGATTTCAGCCTCAACCGATATGAATACCAGGCGCCACCGGCTGTCGGTGGTGGGTTCGTGCCGCAAAGCGATCGAAACAATACGACGCCTGACTTGGCGCTTCGCGGCAGCTACGAGTTCGCGGAAAATATTCAGGCTTATATACGCGGCGAAGGCAATTACCGTGCCTTCGATCACGGAGCGAGCGCCACGCAGCCCGCCCGCACTTCAGCAGGTTTTCGCATCGATACGGGGCTTCATGCCGACCTGACCGGCGTGACCGTTGCCGATGTCTATGTGGGCTATCTCGAACAGTTTTACCAAAGCAGCGCGTACAGCACATTTAGCGGTGTTGATTTCGGCGCCAAGATTACCTGGAATCCAACGACGCTCGACACCGTGCGCATCGGCATCGACCGTACGGTTCAAGATTTGAACAGTTCGGCGTTGGCGCCGGGCCAGATTTCATCTGGCTATCTGGAAACGATCGTCTCGGCGACGGAAGACCACGAGTTGCTGCGCAATCTCATCATCAGCGGCAATATCAGCTATACCAACGACAGCTTCGGCGGCATCAATCGCACCGATAACGTTTATTCGTTGGGCCCCGGTGTGAAATACCTGATAAATCGGTATCTCTATCTCGGCTTTTCGTACAACTACTCGCACCGCGAATCCGGCGGCGCTCAGGCGATCACGCCTTACAGCGACAACATTTTCATGCTCCGGCTCAGCACGCAGCTCTGAAACGCGGCGCGGATAATACGCATCCGCTCCGGACCTCCATTACCTCTATTGTCCTTTGTCGGGTTTGGCGGGCAGATCCGGCGCGGCGGCGTTTTTGTCGGACTCCGCCGGTCGCGACGGATGCGTCATGAGCGTCGAGCCCAGGTGTTTTCCTGAGTGGCGCTAACGTGTTCCGCTTGCGGCCATTAATCCCGTTACGTCGTCGATCCCTGGCAAGCCGCGATCCGTATCCGAGATGCAGGTAACCTCCATGGGCCAGGTAATGCCTAGCACTGGATCGTCGTAACGAATTCCGCGCGCGGCGGCCGGAACGTAGAAGGTGGAAACCAGATAACTGACCTCTGTGTCGTTTTCCAGCGTTTGAAATCCGTGAGCGAAGCCAACCGGGACGTAAAGCATGTCACGGGACTCGGCATTCAGTGTCACGCCAAACCACTGGCGAAACGTCGGCGATCGTGGCCGTAAGTCGACGATCACGTCATAGATAGCACCGCGGACACACTGCACGACCTTGACCTCCCAATGCGGCAAACACTGGAAGTGCAAGCCGCGCAGGGTACCGCGTGTCGGATTCACAGAGATGCTGGCTTGGACGAATTCCGTCTCGAGGTTCTGCTTTCGGAATTCGCGTCGGCACCAAGTACGGGCGAAATATCCGCGCGCGTCCGCATGTCGCTCGATCTCGATCAGATAGGCGCCCGAAAGGCTTAGATCACGAAAGAGCATGTCCGCGCCAGTGCAAGCTTTCGTCGACCTGATTTGTGCGAACGAGCTGTTTTAGCTGCTGCAGCCGCGTGAAGGGGGGAGCTTTAAATGTCTCTTCCGTCATCTCGATTTTCTCGAAGATGCCGCGCAGCTGCTCTGCACCCCTCTCGATGTCCCACCGGCAGTGAAAATGGGGCAGGTGCTTGCGGATCTTTTGAAAGGAGACGCGATAGCTTCTGTTGTCGCCATTGTTGTCTCCGACTGCAACCGAACAGCCGGGGAAAACGGTTGCGACCGTATCGACAATGTCACGAACCCGATAATTCTGACTGTCGTCTCCCACGTTGAATATTTCGTTGGCGATCGCCTCTCTGGGAGCTTCGAGACAGGCAATAATCGCCTCGCAGATATCTTCAACGTGGACCAACGGTCGCCAAGGCGTGCCGTCGCTCGTCATCCGGATACAGTGGGTGGTCCAAGCCAGCCCGGCGAGGTTGTTGAGCACGATATCAAAACGCATGCGCGGCGATGCGCCAAAGGCGGTGGCATTGCGCAGAAACGTCGGGGTGAATTCGTTATCCGCCAGCGCGCTGATGCCGCGCTCGGCCAGGATCTTGCAGCGCGCATACGCCGTTTGGGGATCAACGCTCGATCTTTCGGTTCGCTCGGCATCCCCTGAAGCACCGTAGGTGCTGCACGAGGAGCTGTAGATGAAACGGCGAACACCCGCCTTTTTCGCGTTCTCGGCGAGCGCGACCGAGCCTTTAAAATTGATGTCGTAAGTCGTCTGCTCGTCGAATTCGCAGAGCGGATCGTTGGAAAGCTCTGCGAGATGGACGACGGTATCGAAGCCACGAAGCTCTTCGACGCCAATACGACGAGTATCGCGACGGAGCACGCGGGGGCGATCGCTTCCGTCGTTATAGAGGAAGCCTCGATTGTAAAAGCCGGTATCCAGGCCGGTGACATCGTAGCCGATGCTCAGCAGCCGGCTCGAAAGAATATAACCGATGTAGCCTTCGGCCCCGGTGACCAGGATTTTCGAAACCTCGCCATTCCGTGGCGTTCCGCCGATCGCGGAAGGGCCCGGCGCATCTACCATATTTTCCATGGTGCATTCCCTGTTTGCCAAAGGTCCTCAAGGACATTCTTGTCGCGAAGTGTATCCATATTTTGCCAAAAGCCCGTGTGCCGATAGGCGGCGAGCTTTCCCTCTCGAGCAAACATCTCAAGCGGGCCGCGCTCCCATATCGTGTCGTCGTCGGCGATGTAATCGCACGCGCGAGGCTCGACGACGAAAAATCCGCCGTTGATATAGCCGACATCGGCGTTCGATTTTTCGCGAAACGCGTCGACCAACGAATCTTTGGAATTGATGCTCAGCACGCCGAATTGGCCGGGCGGGGCGATGGCGGTGACCGTTACATAAGCGCCCGAGCGTTTGTGGAAATCGATCGAGGCCGGTATGTCGACGTTCGCGACCCCATCGCCGTAGGTCAGGCAAAACGTTTCATCGCCGACATAGGGTCGGATGCGTTTCACCCGGCCGCCGGTCATCGTGTGTTCGCCGGTGTCGACAAGTGTCACGCTCCACGGCTCGACGTGATTGCGGTGGATCTCCATGCGGTCGCCGCGCAGATCGAACGTCACGTCCGAACAGGACAGCATGTAGTCGCGGAAATATGCCTTAATCGCGTTGAATTTATAACCGCCGCAGATGACAAAATCGTTCAACCCATGAGCCGAATAAATTTTCATGATGTGCCAAAGGATCGGTCGTCCGCCGATCTCAACCATTGGCTTGGGGCGGACAACGCTTTCCTCGCTAATTCGCGTTCCGAAACCACCAGCGAGGATGACAACCTTCACGGCGCACCTATTCGCGCGTATCGTCGAGCGCGGAGTTCGGACCGCGTGCCGATTTCCCAAGCATTATTTGGCCGCTGCTTGCGACGAAGAGTTCGTGACGCGCGTTTTCGCTCGCGCCGCAGCGTTCCAACTCTGGCCAAAAAACGTCTCCTCTTGTTCGGCGCGCAAGCTGTCGATCAATCGGCCCTGCGGTAGCTCGACATCGTCATAGGTAAGAACGCGGTCCTTTGGGATGTCCTGCAGCACCTGGCAGCCGGCGGCTAAACCCATCGGAAGCAGATGGTCTCGATAGGTGACATCCGCGTTCTCGGCTTGGCCATACGTCATGTACCAGCCCATCTCATCGATCACTTCGCCGCGCCGTAGATCGCGCTTCGCGGTTGCTACGACCTCGACGCAGGGCGGGCCCAACGGTGCGATCGCGGCATCGTGGAACAGGACGGCCCGCGCGATCGAGTTCGGCACCTCGAAATGGCACAAATGGTACGGCGTGTAGAAACAGTACAGCGGACCGTCGCCCAACTTGTAGAGCGCGAGATAGTGACGTTGGGCCGGGTGTTCCATGACGCCCAGAACGAACACGCCCGGTGCGGGAGAAGCCCCCACCACGTAATCGATAATTCCCGCGGTGTGCATGAACTCCTTGGTTGGGAGGAGCTCCGCAGCCTTTTCGATGGACGTTCCCTCTTCGACTGTCGGCCCCGTCATTCCCCGCCGGGCGACGCTCATTCCGGTGGCGTTGGCGACGAGAGCCTGCTCGAACGAGATCTTCGTGCCATCGGCAAACGAGGCGACCATATGGGGCTTTTGGTGCCACCGTCGCGCGAACTCCACCTGCGTCGTCGGATTGCGATAAGGGTCATGCAGACCTTTGATGCTGCCGCATAGAACCGGTCGCACGCCGATGCCGCGGACAAACCGGTAAAGATTCATGATGACGCCAGGCTGATCGCCGTCGGAATTCGTGTAGATGACGCCTTTGGCATCAGCCTTGCGTTTAAGCAGCGGTCCGACGGTGCCGTCGAGCTCTGCATTCATCAAGATGACGTGCTTGCCGTGGTCGATCGCTTCGTAAACCACGCCGGCGGCATAATCGAGCGAACCGGTTACCTCGATGATGGCGTCGATCCGCTCATCGCTACAGACAAGACGCCAGTCATCGGTGATTGCCGTGACGTTGGACTCTATCGCAGCGCCAAGCTCGTCTCGCGTCTCGATCTCGCGCCACTCACACTCGGCCTCTTGGCACGCTCGTCTCGCCGAATTGAGATTGCGCGCAACGATTGCCGAGAGGCGAATTCCTTTTGAGGCTGTGATGATTTGGAGCGCGATGCCGCGGCCCATGAAGCCAGCACCGACCAACGCCACCCGGATCGAACGTCCGGTGCTTTCCATACGCTTCAAAGCGTCGTCGATGATGATCACGGCGGTAAAGTACCTAACTGGGTTCCCGCGGCGTGTGACATTCCAGTGACCTCCGTTTTGTCACAGCGCGACTAAGAAGCGTCTGGAACTTTCGCGGGAATGATTGAGGAAAAACGCAGAGCGACCGGTTATGCGGTGATCACTCGGCGGCGAGTGGGAGCTGCGTCAGCTCAGAGATCGGCCGGCAGTAATCGGTGTGCTTGAAAAGATGGGCTACGAAGATTTGCTCGTGCCATAGCTGCGGGAGTTTTTGTCCGAAGAACCGCAGGCCCTGCACAGGCGCGAGCTTTACGTCGTTGTGCGTTTCGTTGAACTCTTTGATGGCGAGAAGTTCGCCCGTGAATTCATTGTATGCCCAGTCGACGTCGCCGACCATGTCATCGAAATAACAGACGACGCGTGGAAGAAGATAGACGCTCTCCTGCTCGAATATCTCAAACGCCGCCATTGTCGATGAATAATAATCGAGATCGAATGCGATAAACCCGATCGGTGGCGGCATTTCGCTGTGGCAGAATTTCGCGACTGTCTCTTCGACGGGCCCAAGAATCAGCTTTGCCTGCGTCAGCCGCTTTTTGAGCTTCTCGGGGTCCATTCGGAAATAGCCGGGTTGCCAGAGATAGGGGAGGTCCCGGTAATCACGCGGCGGCGGCATTCCGCTTCCGGTATCGAAGCCGTATATGGCGACGTTGACGCCCGTCTCGCGCGTCACATGCTCAGCATGCGAACTCAAGCGCCACGAGGCCATTCCCGCCGGCGACCCCGAATTCGATGGCTGAAAACCAAGAATGGCCGAGCTTTTTTGCCAGCAGTGCGGCTTCTAGCAGGCAGTGGCCATAATGCGGCCGCTCGACAGCGTTGTAGTTTAGCTTTGCCCGGTAGGGAAGAAAGTTGAAACGCCGATCAAGGAAGCGCAAAGCGCGCAGCCGGATCGGCATGGGATCTGCCAAGAGCCGTTCCGCGCATGTACTCATCCCAACAGACCTTCCCCGGGCTCAGACGAACACAAGCGTCGCTAGGTTGACACCTACCAGTTGAAGCATTCTATGTCGGCTATAGCCGCTCCCGTTGTGACCAATTAGAAGCGACGAACATGTCGACCTTCGGATTTCACTTTAGATCACGGACAGGCGAGAAGTGGTTCTTGTCATAGCTGGGCGGGCTCGGCGAATTTCTGCGAGGTGGCGTCACGCGTTGGCTTGCCGAGTGCATCGGCGCTCGCTGGGCGGACTCCCTCTAGAACCATTGTCTCGTATTCATTCATCGCTGCGCCGATCGCCAAGCCATGAATTTCGATCCGGCACAGCTCGGGATCACTGCTCATGCCAACAGGTTGGCGCACGACATCGCAAAACGCGCAATTTTCAAGGAGGAGACGGAGCGTGGGTTCATCATAGACAAAACGATGACCAAAATTGCTCATGATGTTGTTGATTGCCGCGGCCGAAGTTCTGGTTCGCGCCTTCGGGAAGAACCGGTTGAGAACTTCGTCGGCATAGAGTTGCCACGCCGCGCTGGACGTTTGATAGCCCTCAACCAACCTGCCCAAATCAGGGGTCGCGATGCGAATACGCCCCCCGGGCATAAGGCATCGGCAACACTCGCTGAGAAGGCGCTCTCCCTCTTCGAGGCTCAGATGCTCGATGAGATGTTCCGAGAAGATGTAGTGGAAGCTTTTATCGGCGAAAGGTAGTCGGCTGCAGACGTCGAGATAGATATAGGTGTTGGCGGTCTTCCGGTGCTCAAGGTCGCAATTGAGCCAGCCTTTTAGGCCTGTGGGTCCCGCGCCCAAATTCAATCGCCGTATTCGATTGTTCGCAAAATAGCCCTGGATCACCGCGGGGCGGCGCCAGAGAGAATAGGCAATGCGCAGCGAGTTCAAAGGCTCGGTAGCTCAGTCGTGCCGCATCGTAAACCAGCGGATAGACCTTGAGCTGATGCTGTAGGTGCTGAACGCGGGACATCATCGTTTCTGCATTGCAGGAAGCGCTCCAGCGGAAGACTCGAACACTACCTCATGAGTTGCCGGCGTATGGATTTTGCCTCAGCTTTGTCACGGGTTCTCTATCCTTTGCCTGTCTAGAACTCGACTGCCTGTCTAGAACTCGACTTGTGTGGCGATCGCCGTTTGTCGCCCATCCGTGATAGGTGTGGCAGCGACCGATGCGCCCTTACGCTGATCTGGAGTTCCTTCCTTGACCCCACCATCCATCGCTCCCGTGCCGACAAGCATCGAGCGCCCGTTTTGGTCCGTAATGATACCTGTTTACAACTGTGCCGGTTATCTTCGCGAGGCCCTCTTGAGCGTCCTTTCTCAGGATCCGGGCCCGCGGGAAATGCAGATCGAGGTGATCGATAATTGCTCGGACGCGGATGATCCGGAATCCGTCGTCTCGGAAATCGGCGGGGGCAGAGTGACGTTTTACCGCCACGCCCGAAACGTCGGCGTCATCGGTAACTTCAACGAATGCCTTCGCCGCGCGACAGGCGAATGGGTGCATATTCTTCACGCCGATGACACGGTTCGCGTGGGTTTCTACCAGCGGCTCCGCGAAGGCGTGACCGCACATCCCGTGGCGAAAGCCGGCGCTTGCCGGTTCATCCATATGGACGAAGACAGCCATTGGATGGCCATTGCGGAACTGGAATCGCAAGCGCCGGCCCTATTGGGAGACGAGTTTTTCGCCAAACTGTTCATCAAACAGCGATTTGTGTCCGCGGCTTTGGCCGTTCATCGCTCCGTTTATGAACAGATCGGCGGGTTTCGTCCCGAACTTCCGCATTGCGCGGACTGGGACATGTGGAAGCGCATCGCATTCCACTATTCAATTTTCTATGAGCCCGAACCGCTTGCCTGTTACAGGATTCACTCGAAGTCCGATATGAGCAGGCTCGTCAATACGGGCGAGAACGTCGTCGAGCAGCGGCGTTCGATTTTGCTTTCATACGCCGAAATGCCCCAGGCCAAGGTTGGACGCTACTACCGCTCAGCGATGAAACAGGCTGCCATCTACGCAATTTCTCATGCGCGGCGGTTGTGGACCAACGGCAACCATCAAGCCGCCTGGCGTCAGCTCCAAGAAGGATTGCGCTGCAGCATGGGCCCAGCGGTTATGGCGCGCGTGCTATTTTTCTTTGCGCGAATGGTTGTACGCTAATAACGATATTCGGACGGCCTAAAGGGCAAAGTGAGAGTTGTTGGGCCGATCGTCCGGCCCAATGATGCGGGGCGCCGGTATCGGAATAACGAACCGCCCGCCCGCCTTACGATAGTCTTCCTGCTGGCGAAGAATTTCGCCGGCGAAGTTCCAGCTAAGCAGAAGGACATCATCGGGACCATCCGCGAGCAATCGCTCCGGGTGAACAATGGGGATGCGCTGTCCGGGCATGAATTTTCCCTGCTTGAACGGGTTCGCGTCCGCGACAAAGTCGAAGAATCCATTGCCGAGATCGAGGAAATTCAACAGTGTGGCGCCTTTCGCGGCTGCCCCATAGCATGCGATTCGCCGGCCATTCTGTTTCTCCTTTGTCAGGAGCGCCGCGAGCGACGATTTCAATTCCAAGACGCGCGCGGAAAAGTCGACGTAATAGTCCGGGCGATCGACGCCCAACCGTTCCTCTTCTTCCCACTGGCGGGTCAGCCGCTCCGTTCGAGCGGCGTTGCGGCCGACGAAGATTCGCACTGAGCCGCCGTGGATCGGCAACAGCTCGACATCGTTGAGAAAGAGTCCGTGGCGCGCAAACAGCGGGGCGAGGCCATGGAGCGTATGATAGAAAAGATGCTCATGATAGATCGTGTCGAATTCGCACGATTGAATCATGTCGACGGCGTAGGCCACTTCGAAGGAGGCGATCCCATTCGGCTTCAGGAGCCGCGCGAAACCAGCGACGAAATCGTTGATCTGGTCGACATGCGCGAGAACGTTGTTGGCAATGAATACATCTACAAATTTGCCTTGCTGCGCTAGCGATTCGGCAAGTCTCAGCCCAAAGAAATCCGTGATCGTCGGCACGCCGCGAGCACGCGCTCTCTCGCCGGGGCCATCGGCGGGATCGATGCCCAGGCACGGCACTCCCAACTCCACAAAATTTTTCAGCAGATAACCATCATTGCTTGCCACCTCGATGACGAACGAACCGGGGCCGAGGTTGCGTTCCTGCGCGAGTTTGCGCGCCAGCACCGAGGCATGCTCGAGGAGGGCTGGGGAGGATGACGAGAAGTATGGATAGTCGCGCTGGTAAAGGTGTTCCGGCGGGATTGTCTCGGTCACCTGCAAGAGCGAGCAACCGCGGCAAAACGCCACCATCAGAGGATAGCGCGATTCCTCTTTCAGGAGGTCGTCCTCGGCGAGGAGAGCATTCGAAACGGGGTGTTGGCCAAGGTCGAGAATGATGTGTAGATCACTTCCGCCGCAAGAGCGGCATGCCGAAATCGTCATCGCCGGACCGTTTCCACGAGCGACATTTTGCTCACCATAAAATGTAGGGACCGCGTGCGATCTTGCCGCGATCCGAAGGTCTGAAGTTGCGCGATCCTATCGAGCCTGCCCGGCCGGAAACTGAGGCAATTCCGTGTCAACTTACAAGTGTATGCACAGTAGGTTGTTCCTATCTCATGCGCTTGTGGCATAGGCTCCGTCTGCCATGAACAAGCTATCTGCACTGCGCCACCGTCTCGAACCGTTGCTGCCGATCCGCTCATCCGAGGCGGCATTGCGCTGGGCGATGCTCAGTCCGCGTGTTCGGGCCGCGGTAAACCGGATCTACAATGCGTTGGATTGGCGACAGAAACATTATTTTTGGCGTCTATTCGCAGGCGCGTTCGTCAATCAGGACGCCACCGCGCCCGGTGACCATTGGAAGGTTGTGTTCAACGAACGTGCGATCCTCTTGCCGCTGACAACCGAACGCCTCTGGCTCGATTGGGTGTTGGCGGTCTCTCTTCTTGGCCAGGACGCCGAGGTAAAGCAGACCTACGCCACAATCCTCAAATCGAAGTGGCGACCGGATTTGTTTGTCGATGTCGGCGCAAACTACGGCCAGAATTCGATATTGTTTCTTGTGCATGGTGTACCGACGATTTCTTTCGAACCTAATCCTTTTTGTCATGAATATTTTACGCAGACCGCGAATCTAAACCGGGTAAAGCCGGATCTTCGGAAGCTTGCGGTTGGCGACTCTCACGATCCACTCCAAATCCTTTTCGCGGAAGGCGCGACGTGGAACGGTTCGGCAGATCCGGACACGCAAAACCGATTGCGCGCGAGCGTCAGCCGTCCATTGAGTGAACTCTCTGTCGGGCAAACGACTCTCGATGACGTTCCCGCGTTGCAGACGGCCGAACATGTGCTCATCAAGATCGACACGGAGGGGTTCGAGGGGAAAGTGTTGCGAGGCGCGCGCAACGTTTTGGCGACCCGAAAGGCGACGATCATCTTCGAGGCTTGGCCCGAGCCAAGCGCGAGAACCCCTCTCTATGAGATACTCGCCGGCGAACGCTACCACGTATTCGCCTTACCTTGGACGGGCCAATCGAGCCGCTCGCTCAGCTTGCAGGCGTTTGAGACGGCTGTCGGGATGAATTTTATCGCGCTGCCTGCGGAGCGCACGCCGTCCTGATACGCCCAAAGACCGGGACCGGCCGAAAAGGCCGCCAATCCAAAAATCGCTTCCCGATTTTTCGTCTTAAGTAGACTTTAAGTAGACTTTTGCGCCCTCGCACATACGTTTTTCGAAGTTCATTAATACGCGATGGGCGCCCTAGCCGATCGGATTAAAGCTTCTTCCGCAACCTATAAAGCTGCGGCGACGACAGCGCGTCTCCTGCTTCCGATCGTTGGCGGCGCGGTTGTCGCGATGACCGTTGTGAGCTTGGTCGCGCAACCGCTTTGGGGTGATCAATCCTGGCTGCTCTACGCTGCCTCGCGCGTTCTGGACGGCGCCCGGATTGGAACCGATATCGTCGAAACCAATCCGCCGACGATCATTTGGTTGTCGGAGATACCGATAGCTCTGAGCCGTCTGCTCGACATGTCGCCCGAGGCGGCGATGAAAATGTGCCTTGGGTTGCTCTTATTCGTTTCGGTGGCATGGTGCGGGTCGATGGTTCGGCGTATTCCCCGCGCCGGGTCGAACACCATGGCGTTGTGGTTGGCGATCTGGACCGCCTACGCCACGACCGTCTACTCCTGGAGCGACGTCGGCCAGCGCGAATACATCCTGGTGCTGTTGCTGCTGCCCTATCTTGTCATGGCGGCCCTCCGGCTCAACAGCGTCTCGCCGGCGGCTTGGCCGGCGTTCACGGCAGGTGTGATCACAGTCATCGGCTTGTCGATGAAGCCTCAGCACCTTCTGATCGTGGCGGGAATCGAAATCCTGCTGGCCTGCCGTATCGGTTTGCGACGGAGCGTGATCCGACCCGAAGCGGCGGGGGGTGTGATCGGCGTTCTCGCCTATTGTGCGGCGATTGCGATCTTCGCACCCGACTATGTCACGAAGGTCGTGCCTTTCGTTTATCGCACCTACCTCGTCTATCAGAGTCTTCCACTGGTCGCGTTGATCGAGCCTCGCCGCACCGCAAAGGTCGTGGTATTGCTTCTGCTATGGGCGCTCATGCGCCGGCGTCTTCAATATAAGATGTTGTGCGACGTATTGGCGATCGCAGGCGTCGGTGCGACAATTGCCTATCTGATCCAACAGAAGGGATGGCAATATCAGTTCCTCCCGGCAGATGTGTATTTCATAGTGCTTTTCGGTGTAATCGTCGCCGATGTGTTCCTCCAGTGGACGGCGTCGCTGCAAAAGCGGCCGCTGCACGCAGGAATTGCGAGCGCAACAGCGTTGGTCAGCTGCGTGTTGGTCGCATTGTTCTATTATCCAATACAATCCGCGAAGGCAGCGGCCGATGTCGATGGCAATCGGGTAGCGGTGCAACAAGCCATTCTGGCGGCTTTGCCGACCGGCACGACGATCGCGGTCGTCGGCCCGAATTATGCGAGCATTTTCGACCTTCTCCTCAAATATCGTCTGAAGTGGGGGTCGCGATTCGAAGGCTTTTGGACTCTGGAAGCGATCTTCAATGCCGAGACGACGGCTGACGGAAGCAAAAGCCATCAGCCATCAGTGCGGCTTGCGGACGTGGCGCACTGGACCCGCGTGGCCGCAGACGAGGATTTGCGGCGGTGGAAGCCAAGTGTGGTGCTCGTCGAGCGCTGTGCCGATCCGACCATATCATGCGGGACTTCGGAGTCGTTGCGTGAGGTCGACGTGCTGCAGTGGTTCCAGGAAGACGCGACGTTCAAGGCAGCCTGGGCAGGCTACGAAAGATGCCGGGATATCGGCTACTACGAGGTCTGGTACTTGAGACAAGATGCCGTCGTGTGCAAAGCGGTAGCCTCGATCGCGCCGCTCCCGAATAGCCCGCAGCCTTCTGGCCCGACTGGTTGACCCCAACCCGTCGCGACTAGCGTCGCAGCACAGTACACCGATTGGTCATTCGGCGTTCGCTGGGCTTAGCTAGCGGTGCCCTTTTTCTTGTCGATCAATGGCCGACGTCAGACAGGCTGAAAAACTTCCTAAGCCGGCCAAGAAAACGCGCTGAAGTCGAGCGCAGCTCCAACGCCTGCTCGCCTTCCTGCGCATCGAGGCGCGCGCGGCCTGAACGTTGACGTGCCAGCATCAGGTCGGCCAGCGCTTCGCCGAGCTCGGGCCGACGGGCGAGCAGGGGCGCGATATCCTCTTTATCGAGTTCGTAGAGCACGACATCGGTCAGGGCGATGACCGAGGCGCTGCGCGGCTCGCCCGTCAGAAGCGACATCTCGCCGAACAGGTCGCCCGCGCCTAGACGATTAATCGAGATTTCGCTGCCAGGCGCATTGGTGCTGCGAACCTCAAGGGCGCCTTCGCGCACAAAGAATACCGTGCTCGCCGGCTCGCCTTGACGGACGATCGTCGCGCCCTCCCTGAACCGACGTTCGGCGAGGCGTTCGGCGAGTAACACGCGCTCCTCTGTGGAGAAAGCACCGAAAAGCTCGGAATCCAGCAACAGCATCTCCGGCGGTGTGCGCCCTTGCGCACGGTCGCTATCGCCTTCTTTTGAAATGATCTCGCGCCGTGATGCCGAGGGGGTGAGACCAGCGCGCCGAAGTGCGTGCAACACTCCTTCCATCACCGCGTCTCGGCACATGTTTTCCTGCCCGTAATCCGGAACCCAAAAGCGGATCATGTAGACGATGCCGGCGTCGGAGCACTCGCTCAGCAGCACATCGGGACGCAGATCGGGATAAGTACGCGTCGAGGCGAGCGCCCCTGCCAGGAGGATACGTTTGGCACGGGCCACGGCAATGTCGGGGGCGAGGGATAGGCGGAGCGCGCTGCGGAAGGAGGGCGCCGCACCGCTGTAATTCGCGAGTTGGCCCGTGGCGAGCAGGCCATTGGGCACGACGATCGCGATGCCGTCGCGGGTCAGAAGGCGCGTCGTTCGCCATGTGATCTCGACGACCTTCCCGACGGTACCGGGACTTGTCTCTATCCAGTCGCCGATCCGGTAGGGACGATCGAAGCTGAGAGCAATGCCGGAAAAGACATCGCTGATGACATAGCGGAGGGCGAAGCCAATGACCGCGATCATCACGCTCGAAGTCGCGATGAGCCCCGTCGCTGTCTGATCGAAGACGAAGGTCGATATACCGATTGCCGCCAGCAAGAAAAGAGCGGCGTGGATCAGGTCGCTGAGGAGGCGCGGGTAAGGTGCCGATCGTGGTCCCGCGATGGCGGCGCGGCGCAGCAGCAGATCGATGAGGCGTGCCGCTGCCCATGCTCCCGCAAGCCAGAGTGCCGCGGCCGAGAACTCGCGGAGGATCCCGATAAGTTGGTGGTTGCCTCCAAGGCCAAGGGAGGATGGCTCACGGTCGGCAAGCGAATTGATGAGAAGCGCCGCGACCAGGGCGGCGATGGGTAGTGCTAAA
The DNA here is from genome assembly GCA_963740675.1 of uncultured Alphaproteobacteria bacterium. GTDB lineage: Bacteria > Pseudomonadota > Alphaproteobacteria > ATCC43930 > CGMCC-115725 > CAIKMD01. The sequence continues at coordinate 191,706 of CAVUFS010000007.1, read as the reverse complement.
CGTCGAAATCCCGTCGCGGTCAGGGCGGTCTCACGGGGCTGATACGTTGCGAAGAAAGTGGTACTCCAGACGGTGGGACGAAACCTCTTCGCGAGAGGCGCGTGCCGGCGGTTGCAATTTGGCTATGACACGAGACTCAACGGGGCGCGCCCACTCGTCCGGCGCTGCGGCGGAAGGGATCGGCAACCTTCGGGCCACCAACCCGGCGAGGCCGCAACGTGGAAATAAGCCGGCTTCGTTATGAAGCGACCCGTCTGCTGAAAGAGGTGGACGTAGCGAATGACGCCATTGCCCTGTCGGGAGGGGATTGAGCAGAGATAGGTCAGCGCGCTATCGGGCGTCTCCGCCCGTGCCTCATCGTGGGGCGCGGGGCCGGCCTCTTCCAGAAAGGCTGCAAGCTGTTCTCTTGCCGCAACCCATTCGCGGTCGATCGCATTCATCACGGCGCAGGTCGGTATGCAGCGCATGAGCTCCTCCATCGGATGCGCCTCAAGACTAGATTACCCGCTGCCCGCCCGACTGTGATGCAGGTTACAGTATCGACCTGTTTTTCCGATGAGAGGGTCACCAGCGACCGCAAAATGGCACGAAGCCGCCGAGCGGATAATTGGACCACATCCACCCCGTCTGCACGAATGGCGCCCATGGGCCAAAAGGTGTCGCCAGCGGCGGCACGAAGGGGTAGACCGGCGATCGCACGATGAAGTTCTGGCGCCAGGCCAAGAGTTCTGCGCGGTCGAGCGGCGCGGCGTTGCGAGTCCCGTTGTGTCCATGGCCGTTCCAGATGACTTTGGCCTCGGCTGTTGCCGCGGAGCTCGCGAGAGCCAGCAAAGCCAAGACCAAAATCTGGCTTCCTGTTCGGATTGCAGGGGCGCTCATGTGCCGCTCTGGCCGGTGCTGACGAATTGGACGCGCCGGTTGCTAGGGTCGAACGGGTTGGCTGTCAGAGGAGAGGACTTGCCCTTGCCGACGGCAACAAGCCTCGAGCTGCCGATGCCATGTTCGACGAGATAGCGCATCACCGAGACAGCGCGATGGCGGGACAATTCAATGTTGTAGGCGTCGCTGCCGTAGGCATCGGTGTGCCCCTCGATAGTCAGGGCGAGACTTGGCTCCGCTTTCATCAGCTCGACGATCCGATCGAGATGTGGCCGGTAAGTCGACGGCAGCGCGTCGGAACCAAATGCGAAATTGATATGGAACGCCACGGCGTTGGCTCCTTGCGGCGCCGGTACGGGCATGGAGGCCGGCTTGACGCTGGGATGTTTCGGCGCGGCCGCCGCCGTGGTCGCGGCGGGCTCGGCATTTCCGGATTTTGCCACTTGTACGGGAGTTGGTTTCGGCGTGGGGGCAGGAGCGGCGGCGAGAGCGGGCGCGGTGCTTGTCGGAGCGGGCGCCGCCATCGAGGTGTCGCGTGGCGCGATCTCGATCTTGCGTGATAAGCCCGGACCTTGGTCCGGGATGAGGATGGCGCGCAGCTCGTCGAGCGGCGGCGGCTCTTCGAAGACCTGGACCTGGTTCTGGGCGAACGCCGGTGCCGTCAAAGAAAAGCCAAAAGCGAAAGCAGCGAGCAGGATCGACGTTGCGGGGCGCATTATGTCCTCCATCGGGGCGGTACGATCAGGTTAAAGCGCCCCCGCTTCCTGCTCTGTGAACTGCGTCACAAGAAGGCCCGCTTTGTCGGGGATCTGGTGACAGCGCCGGGATCATGCTTCGGCGAGCGCTACATCCTCGAGTGCGGCCTTGTTACGCAAAGTAATGATGCTGCTGTTGATCGCGATGAGCCCGTCGCGCTGCCACTCGCCAAGCTGCTTGTTGACCGTCTCGCGCGAAACGCCGACGTAGTTTCCGATCTGCTGCTGCGACAGCTTGATATCCAGCAAGACGCCGCCATCGACGTTCTTTCCGAAAGCGCGGCTTAGGCGCAAGAGACAGCGTGCGAGCCGCGAGGGCGCTTCGTGAAAGAGCGAGTCTTCGAGATGCTCGCTCGTCTCGCGGAAGCGTTTGCAGACGACGGCCAGAAGGCGCAGCGCTAAATCGGGATTCTCTTTAAAAAATGGCTGAAATTTTGATCGCTCGAGCGAGAGGAGATCGGTGTCTTCGAGCGCGATCGCATCAGCGGTGCGAGGTTCGCCATCGAACAATGCGATCTCGCCGAACAAGCCGCCGCGCTCGATGATATTGAGGATCAGCTCCTTACCCTCGGACGAATGCGCGCAAATTTTAACGCGACCGCGCACGACAGCGATCATGCTGCTGCCGGGATCGCCCTTCAGGAAGATGACGGCACCGGCCGGATGATTTGACAAAGTCGTTGTCGCGGCGAGGCGTCGCAGCTCATCACGACCCAGATGGCGCAAAAGAAAATGCTCCGACAGCACCGTTTCCTTATCGAACGCGATACGCACCATCATTCCCTCCCTCAAGGTGAGCGCGGCCCCTCGGCCGCGCGCTGAAATCTCTCGATCGGGATTCAATACAAGCAGGGGCTCGCGTTACGAGTGATACGGGTCACAGACGTGAGATGACTACCTCGCCTACTGTCGCACCGCTGGTGAATTTTGGGCGACAGAAGTCGCGATCGGAGCTTCGAATGTATGCGGTTGAGACGAAGCCCGAAGCAAGCTCTTCGGCGCGCATAAAATGCTTTCTTATGCTGGGACTTCTTGCCTTGGCGGGATGCGCCGGGACACCCGAAACGGCCCAACTCGCGGCGCAACCGCAGACCGCGCCGGTGCGCACGATCACCAGCTTCGATGAGCCGCTGCGTTGCATGGATAATCTCTTCCTCGCCCAAGGAAAAAAAGACATCTATATCACCAGTGCGGGCGTTCCCGACGCCACCGGCCAGATTGCCGCCGGCACCAAGGAAATGCTGATCACCGCGATCGCGAAAATGTCGGCGCGGAGCAATGCCTTCCGCTTCGTCGACTTCGATCCGACCCAAATCGACGTGCAAATGCTGTCGGAGCTCATCGGGTTGCGGCCTGGGTTTGTTGCGCCGAATTATTACATTCGCGGCGCGATTACGCAGCTCGACAGCAACGTCCTGAGCTCGAACGCCAGCGCCGGCATTTCGGCGCCGAGCCTCGATCTCGCCGCCTCACGCGGCCAGATCATCTCGGTCATGTCGGTCGATCTCAATATCGGTCAACTCGTCACACGGCAGATCATGCCCGGCATGTCGGCGAGCAACTCGATTGCCGTCGTTCGCACCGGTCACAGTGGCGAAGTTGGCGGCATCATCGGCAAGGTCGGACTATCGCTCAACGTGCAATTCGACCATTCCGAAGGTTTTCACCAAGCGGTACGCAATCTGATCGAGCTGTCGGCTATCGAAAGCCTCGGCAAACTCACGCGCGTTCCCTATTGGCAATGCCTCGAGATCGACCAGGCAAGTCCGACCTATCGCACCGAGGCCAGGCAGTGGTTCGACGCGATGAGCCAAACCGATCGGATTCGCTTTGCCCGATCCAATCTCATGCGTGCCGGCTATCTTGCCGGTGGCGACGGTGACGGTGCGGTCGATGCGCCGTTACAGGACGCGATCGCTCGCTATCAGTCGGAGCACGACCTGGTTCCCAATGGTCGCGTCGATTTCGATCTCTACTATCGCCTCATGTCCGAGACCACCGGTGCGAAAGTGGCGAAGGTGGTACTGCCATCGGGCGCCGGTGCCAGCAGCGCGGCGCCGGCGGTAAGCGCGACCACAGCGACCGCAACGGCGCCAGCGGCCACACCGGCAACAACGTTGGCAGCGCCCGCGACGACCGCTCCAGTACCCGTCGTTGCGCCGGATTTGCGACTCACCACGAGCCGCGGCGATCACCCGACCTACCATGTTCATGAGACGCTCGCCGTCCAAGCGACCGCGACGCGGGACGCATTCCTCTATTGCTACTATCAGGACGCGGAAGGAACGGTTGCGCGCATCTTTCCTAACCGGTTTCAACCCAATGCCTTGGTGCATGGCGCAACCCCGGTGCAGATTCCGTCCGGTAGCGGTCACGCTTTTGATATCCGCTTTGATAAAGGCCCTGCGAAAGAGGCAGTTGCGTGCGTTGTTTCCAATGACGAGTTGGGGGTGAAGCTGCCCGACAAGCTAAAGGGCGAGGATTTGGCGCCTCTGCCGGTGACCGGTCTCCAAGACATTATCAGCGCCTTCCACCAGCTTGGCAGGGGTCCGATGACCGAGAAATGGCTGTCGATCGAGGTGATGTAATGAGAAGCGACAATCCGACGAAGGCAGTTACGCGGCGCCGGTGCGGGCTGGTTGGATGGTTGTGCTTCGGAACGACATTACTTTGGCTGCTTGTTGGCTTCGCTTATGCGTCGTCGGCGCAAAGCATCGCCACCAATGGTAAGCGGATCGCGCTCGTCATCGGTATCAGCAAATATCAAAACGCGCCTTCGCTGCAGAATGCGTCGAATGATGCGCGGCACATCGCCGAGGCGTTGCGCCATCTCAATTTCCAGGTCGATGAGGTCTACGATTCGGACTACCGCACGCTGACGCAAGCCCTGCGCGCCTTTGGGAATCGCGCTCAGGACGCAGATGCGGCGCTCATCTTCTACGCCGGCCACGGTGTGCAGATTGATCATGAGAATTTCCTGATTCCGACCGATGCGAAATTGGAGCGAGAACACGACCTCGTCTATGAGGCCCTCTCGCTCGATCTCTTCCTCGGCGAGGTCTCGCGAGCAAAGAAAGTCGGCATCCTGCTGCTCGATGCTTGTCGTACCAATCCGTTCGTCGAACGCATGTCACGAGACGACGAGATCGTCAAACGCGCTTCGAATGTGCAAAAGGGCCTGGCGCGAATTGATCGCGTGCCGCGCAACACAGTCGTGGCGATGTCGACTCGCGCCGACGAGATCGCCGAGGACGGTGGCGGCAGTGACAGCCCGTTCACCCGTGCGCTGCTCGCTCATTTCCAGATCCCCGGTGTTGAGCTCAGCCTGTTTTTCCGCAGCGTGCGCGACACGGTGCTGAAGGCGACCAATAATCGCCAGGAGCCCTATGTGTTCAGCTCGCTCGGCGCTGAGCCCTTCTATTTCTACCCACGCCCGTCCGACCGGCCGCCGACGATCGGGGCGATCGCCAGGCTCGAGGTGAGCGGTGCAGCCGGGCCGACGTCGCTCGGCGTGCCGCGTCCCACCGACCCTGATGGCGACTCCTTGACCGTACGGATCACGGGCCTACCGCAAGCGGGACAGGTCCGCATCGAAGGCAAGCAGGTTGCGGCGAATGATGTCGTGACGCTCGATAGGTTTATGACCGCGACCTACAAGCCCGATGGTGCAACACACGGCTCAGTCGGGAGCTTCGACTTTCTGATCGATGACGGGCGCGGCGGCAATGTGACTGGTAGCGTTCCGATTGTCGTCACCCCGTCGAACCGTCCTCCCGTTGTCGAGCCGGAGCGCGTTGCACAGATCTTCGCCGGCTCGCTCGCCATCGTTCCGCCGACCGATCCCGACAACGATCCGCTGACCGTAACGATCACCGCCGTGCCCAATCGAGGCTTTGTGCGTAACGGCTCGAGCATGGTGAAGAAAGGCGACCGCCTTCGCCCCCAGGACCTTGCGGCGCTCGTCTATTTTCCGCATCCCGGGACCGTCGGCGATGTCGGCGGCGTGCGCTATCTCGTCGAGGATGGACATGGCGGCAAAGCGGAAGGCCATGTCGAGATCAACGTTCCGGCGCTCAATGACACGACACGGCTCGTCTCGGATACCGCGTTGTGGCAGCGCTTGCAAAAAGAAGGCGATCTCGCTGCGATCCAGTCATTCCTGACGCTCTTTCCCGATTCGCAATACGCGGCGGAAGCGCATCAGCGCGCGCTGGAGTTGGCCGCTGCGGCGCTGACCGGCGTTCCGGCAGATAGCGTCACACAATCCGTCCCGATCCCGCCGGCACCCCCGATCGAAACGGCGCTCGCAACGCCGTCGGCGCCAGACTCGCCGTCAGCTATCGCGCCGCCGCCTTCCGTTCAGTCACAGGTCGCGCCACCGCCGTCTTTGCCACAAGCTCAGCCGTCGACGGCATCGCCTGACAAACCGTCCCAGGTCGCGGCCGCGGGAACCGGCTTGCCCGCACCGTTGTCGCCAACCGGACCGGCGCTCTTCAAGGAATGCAGCGATTGCCCTGTCCTGGTGTCGATCCCGGCGGGCGATTTTTCGATGGGGCAAAACGGTGATTCGACTGCTATGCCGGTGCATCGCGTCACCATCCATGCCTTCGCTCTGGCGCAACGTCCCGTGACGATCGCCGAGTGGAAAGCCTGTGTCGACGACCGCGGCTGTCAGAGCGCACGTTTGACCGACGATGATGGCGGTGCGTCGATGCAGAATCTGAGCTGGGACGATGCCCAGCAATACGTGGCCTGGCTCACGAAGAAGACCGGCCATGGCTATCGCCTGCCGACCGAGGCCGAATGGGAATATGCCGCGCGCGGCAATACCGTGACTCGCTATTGGTGGGGCGACCAGGTCGGCATTGGGCTTGCCAATTGCAGCGATTGTGGCGGCCAACAGGATAAATCGCACCCGTTGCCGGTCGACGCGTTCAAAGCCAATCCGTTCGGGCTTCTGGGTGTCGGCGGTGGCGTGTCGCAATGGGTCGCCGATTGCTGGCTCTCCAATTACGCCGGGGCGCCGGCCGATGGCAGCGCACGCGATCGCAATAGTTGCGATCAGCGCGTCTTGCGCGGCGGATCTTTTCGCAACGATCGCAACAACATCACGGTCGCGGTGCGCAACTACTACGATGCGTCGGTCCGTTATATCGGCAACGGCTTCCGCGTCGCGGCTGATCTACAATAGGCTTGGACCTGCCTCGGAGTGCGGCCCCGTAGCGCCTTATTGCAATAGGAGGGAGAGATTTCACCAGGATCCGGTGGGTCTCGCCGACGGTACACGTCGATAAAGCACAAGCGGCTCTTCTGGTGCCACCGCCCGCCTGGAAGTTTTGAGTGAATGTGTAGAAGCAAATTACGCCATCGCTATCGTTGAGTCGTCGCGTGATAGGGCAGGCGGCTCGACGAAGTCGCAGAAATGTCAGGCGACCTCGGCGCCCAAGCCCGGTCGAAACCAGCGGATCATCGAACCCGCAAACGATCCGAGCTGCGCGAGGGCGGGCGAGAGACTGGCGAGCGAACTATTCTAACGCGAGATATTTGGGTGTCTGTTCCCCGGGGCGGGTCCAAACCTCGCGCAAAACGCTGCCGATTGGGCACGCTGGTGGGCTAGTAGCACGCGCCGATCGACGAACACAGCAGATAGAGCGCGGCGTAAGTCTGATCCCCCGGCGTGATGACGAGTACGGAGGCGATCAGCCCGAGGATGCAAAGTATCGCTATCTCGGCGAGTTCCGAGCAGCTGGTGCTTCCGAAAATCTCAAGGGCTATAAACAATGCCCGCCGTAGCCTAGTGAATGTGAACATGGCTAGACGTCGGGCGGTCGCACGAAGCAAAAAATTCTGATCATGTCTCTATGATCGTTCTCCTATATCGAGTATGTGTCTATAGCAGACGACAGCGTGGGCGGTTGGATTGCTGACACGCTGTAGAATTCGATCGAGGGAACAACAATCCAAGAATTCTCGATCGCGACCTCGTAGCCGACCATTGTCGCCCGTGCGACCGCAAAGTGACAATCGGCGATAGAGCAACACGGCAGATGGTGGTCTCCCGGTTGCTCCAGGCCTTCAAACCATTGCTGATATGTGAGTGCCGCGTTGGGAGGCGGGGCCGCGGTGGCGCGGCCGCCAAACAAACATAGCAGTGAGGCAACGAGCACCGCAGAGAGGTGGTGGCGGTCGAGGAGAGGGCCGCGCTATCAATCATGGGGGCGGTATTTATTTTCCCGCACATGCTGATCTCCCGCAAATGCAGGTGTTTCCCAATCGACGCTGCCGTTGCTCACGGCTTCCCTTGTGTCGACGGAAGCCACGCGCGCGCCGACGAGTCCTAAGGCTGTGAGGAGAAGGAGAGGACCGAAAGCAAAAACGAGCGCTTTTACGCTCGTTCGTCGCGAGGCCAAACCGGAAGGCATGTCATTGATCCGAACCGCAGTCCCGGCCATCGCTCTACGACTTAATGTCATCCTTCTCTCCAAGCACAAGCGGGCGCGCGTACCACGGCGCCGGCCGTCACGCGTTCGCTTACAGCACGTGAATCGTGATCTTTTTTGACATCACCGGCGGATCGAACGACACGTGATTGGCGTCGCCCATCAAGCAGCTGCAGCGTGTGCGTTCCGGGCGGCAAGTCGATATAGGTTTCGGTCTGGCCGGCACCGAAATGAAGGTGGTTCTTGTCGTTGGGGATCGCTTCGTCGAGCGGCGGCAGATCCGTATCGATCAGCAGGTGATGGTGACCGGTATTGGGCTTGTCGACCCCGGCGGGCGCGACGCCAAAATTTCGTGTCCCGAACCAGACCTTGATATGGCGCGTCTTGATCGTTTCGCCGTCATTGGGCCAGCCGATATAGCAATACGCATCGGGCGGGGCCGGCGTGCGCTTTTCTCCGGTTGCCGCTGTTGCGGCGGGTGCCCCGGTCTTGGCTTGCGCCGTCTCGCCATCGGGCGCCATGTGATCATGATCGTGCGCGAAGGCGCGGGAAGAGACGATCGCACCGATCGAGGCGAGCAGAAGACGGCTCGCGGCGCGGCGCGTGATGAGGCGGTTTGAGATGGTGTGATTGTTCATGATTGCGGCACCGTGATGGTGATCTTCTTCGAGATGATCGGCGGATTTTGCGGCATGTGGTCGGCATCGCCGAGCATCAACTGCAATGTGTGCTTGCCGGGCGGCAGCTCGATCCGAACCTCGGTCTGGCCGGCGCCGAAGTGCAAATGGTTCTTGTCGTTCGGTATCGGCTGATCGAGGGGCGGCAAATCCGCATCGATGATCAGATGATGATGGCCTGTATTCGGGAAACTGACGCCCGCTGGCGCGATGCCGGCGCCGCTCAACCCCATGCGTAGCCAGAATTTCCCGCCCGGGATGACGGCTCCATCCGTAGGCCAGATGATATAAGCGGTTGCGGTTGCGGGCGCCGGGCGTTGGTCATCAGCGACCGCCGTTCCACAGCCGATGCAGCACGCAATGCCGATCGCGGCAAGGCTGACAAAACTTCGCATCGCTTTCCTCCAATGACGCTCAGATTCCCGGAGAGGCGAGGATCCTCGCGCTCGCATGGGGCTATGAAGGAATACGACGACGGCACTGCGCGGGGATGTTATCTACGTCACAGTGCGCGCACGCAGACGCCTGCCTATCATTCGTGCTGGTGCTTTTGCGGCCTGACCGAGCCAGATCGAGGGCTCGGTCCAGAGCTCGGGTAGACGCGGCTTTGGTGTTCGCCGACGGTGCTGGGATGATCGGCGCGGGCGCGGGCGCAGGCCGGGCTTAGCCCCGTGCGGCCTGGCCCCGCGTTTGCCGTCGTCGGCTCAGGTGTCGCTAGTGCAGGCCGATGTGAGAGATGTCATTGGTGTTGATGGCAGCAGCGCTGGCATTTCCACCGATGCTGACCGCCGTTCCGACGGCGGTTTGCACGGTCGGGGCGCTGTTGAATTGGATCACGGGAGCTTTCTTGCTGCCGAACCCGGTATTCCCCTGGCCGATGAGGTTGGAATTGAGAGAGGCAGCATCGGAAACGCTCCCGATGCTCAGCGCGGTGCTGAGTGCGGTCGAAACGCCATAGGCGTTATTGGTGGTACTCGAGCCGCCAAAGCCGAAGTTGCTGGTGGTTGCGCTTGGATGCGGCAGGGCCGTGCTATGCGAGCCCGCCCGAGCAGCCATGGTCGGAGCGATCAGCAGCAGGACGCCGGTGGTCGCCGATAACAATGAACGCCGTGACATGACGATCTCCTTCCTCAATCGGCGGCGCGTCCTGCGCCGGTTTCGTTCCATCGATCATTCTACGCACGGGGCCGCTTAAGGGCTGTGAACCAGATCACACGTTTCGCATTTTCGCGTCAGGGCGTGGCGCGCGGGCTGACATCGGTGTTGATCGCAACGGCTTGCGCCGTGCCGCCGGTACTCGTGGCCGTGCTGCTGGCAGTCTGATGGGTACTGCTCTGTTTCGTGCCGGTGTGTCGGCCCGCCGTGTTGACGCCCGCCGACGCGGTGGCATTGCCGGTGGGACTGACAGCGGTGCTGGTCGTTACGTGTTGCGAGACGCTATTGTTGCTACCGACGCTGACCGAGCTGTTCGGCGCGTTGACCATCAGATTATGCGAGTTATCGACGAATTGTTGCTGCAAGATCTCTTGGAAAATGGGATTGACCGGCTTTTGCGCGCGCGCCCGAAGCACGGACGCGAGAGCGAGAGCGTCGGAACCGCCCGCGCTCAGCGATTGCGGGTCGCTGCCCGGCACGGCAGAGGCGGGATTGGCAAGGTTCGAGCTCGTGACCGCGCCGCCGCCTGGAAGGTTGAGCAGTCGAAGCTGCTGGAGCTGCTGGGCCCGCGCGAGGACATGATCCAAGACCTGCCCTTGCGCGTTGTTTGCTTTGAAGACCTCCGGCGATAGGGCAACGCCGCCAGATTCTTGCGCCGATGCACTCGATGCGCCGACAGCGAGGCCTGCAAGACCGGCAATCAAACCCAGGATGGAGCGACGATCCATGGCGATCTCCTTCGAAGAGGCGCTGTCGACATGGACGAGACTACGGAGAACATATCTTTACCGCTGTGAACGAAGCCACAGGAGGCGAGGGGATTCTTAATCAGTTTTAAACTGAACCTGTCACGTCGTCGCATGCATGACGGACGGGTTGCCGGCTATTTCTCTCCATCCTCGTTTCGCGGCGCCGGGCTTTGCGACCCTGTTCTGAAGCTCTGGCGAACATTGCCGTTGATGCAAGTCGTCATGCCGGCGGCCGTTTCACAGTGACCCTTTGATCCTGGCGCGCACACCATGCGCCCATCGGTCGTGTGGCAATCGAGGCCATCCGAGCCGATGCAATGGGTCACGCCATTGACCGAGCTGCAACTAAGCGTGTCGGCGCGTGTCGGCACAGATAAAAACAGAAATCCGGTTATCAATGCGGACGTTGCGGCGGCGACGAGATAAAGCTGGCGCATAGCGACCTCCGTTGCAGCGAGACTAGCTCGTCCGGAGGCCTTCCTGCTGTGAGCCAGGCCACAGCGCCCAAAAGAAGAAGGCCCGCGGAGAACGGCTCCGCGGGCCTGGTCGATACGATTGATAGGTCGTGTTAGTGGAGGTTGCCTTGCGACACGCCGTTGGCATTCGCCGAGATCGCGCTGGCGTCGCCACCGACGCTCACTGCCGTGCTCACCGCGTTTTGCGTCGTCGGCGCGCTGTTGGTCTGGAAGGCATGCTTGCTGAGAGCGCCATTGCCCTGCTGGACCAGGTTGGTGTTGACCGAGGCCGCGCTGGCATCGCCGCCGAGGGCGAAGGCACCGCTGGTCGCATTCTGATGCGTCGGAGCATAGTTATCCTGACCGACGGACTTGCCGATGTTCAGATTGCCCTGGCTGATCTGATTGGTGTTGAGCGACAACGCGTCGGCCGAACCGAGGACACCGAACGCGTGCGAGGTCGCGTTCTGATAGGTCGGCGCGTAGTTCTTCTGGCCGGCGGACGCGGACATCAAGGGCGCGACAACGACGGCGAGGGTGGCGATGGCTGAGAAGAGCGAGAAGCGAAGCATGGCGGTTTCCTTTTGGATGAGGCCCGGAGCCCGATGCCCCGGTGCGCTTGACGGCCAGAACTTACGCGGCTCGGTGTGCGCGCACTGTGAGCGGTTCCACAATGCACTGCTTTTTTTGATTTTCGGATTCGGTCGGCCATGCGATTTGTAACGGGTTCGCCAGGGCGGAACCGTATATCGACGAGCGAGTTCGCTCTTACGAGAGGCTTCGCAAAGCGTCCACGGCTATTGGCCACGGTGCGCGTTGTGATGCGCATCACACGCAAATGACTGAACGCCCGGATAGACTTTAGAGCAAATGAGGCAAATTCGTTGGAGTTTCTGGCCCTCGATCACGCTGTTCTGTCGCCGACAATCATCCGGAGCACGGAGTATAGTGATTGCGTAGACTGTCTCGGCATTTTTCGGGGAGGAGATATCTCCATAGACAAACGGAGGTGCATCCCAGTTCTGTTGTTGTGCTAAGCGGTTGGATCGAGCAAGAGGCAGCGAGCGGTTGCGTGCGCTCGCGTCTTTCGCCCCGCCACGACAAGGGCAGTGGATGGCAGACAATCCAATGGCGATTGTTTTTGGCGAGCGACGGGGCAAGCAGGTGAATATGGCGGCGCGCGCCAACCGTCCTGCGGGCGGAGCCGACAAGCCGCGCCTGCGCAGTCCCTTATTTCGCAAATACGTCATTCTGATCGTGGCCGTCGTGTGCGGTGCGCTGCTCATCAACGGCTTGCTCGATATCTGGTTCTCTTATCGGGAGAACATGGACGCATTGGTGCGTGTCCAACGCGGACAAGCCCAGGATGCCGCGGCGAAGGTCACGCAATTCGTCAAAGATATCGAGGATCAGGTCGGTTGGACGACCCAGTTGCCCTGGTCGCCAGGCGATCTCGACCAGCGCCGCTTCGATGCGTTGCGCTTGCTGCATCAAGTTCCGGCCATCACCGAATTATCGCTTCTCGATCCGAACGGACACGAACAGCTGCATGTGTCCCGTCTGGCGGTCGATGTCGTCGGCAGCAATCGCGATATGTCCAAGTCTCCGGAATTCACGGGGGCACTCGCCCACAAGGTCTATTACGGGCCAATCTATTTTCGGCACGAATCCGAGCCGTACATGACGCTCGCGATGGCCGGTACCCGGCGCGGAAACGGCGTGAGCGTCGCCGAGGTCAACCTCAAGCTGATTTGGGACCTGGTCTCGCAAATCAAGGTCGGTAACGGTGGCGATGCCTATGTCATTGATACCGAAGGGCGGCTAATTGCGCATCGGGATATCAGCCTTGTCTTGCGCAACATCGACATGTCCGGCTTCGCGCAAGTCCGCGCGGCACGCCAGGCAGTGGAAAGCCCCGGCGCTGCAAACGAAGTCGCCCAAGTCGCCAAGGATCTTCAGGGCCGGACCATCCTCACAGCCTATGCTCCGGTCATGCCGATGGGCTGGACGGTTTTTGTCGAATTGCCGATCGCCGAAGCGTACGAACCGCTTCGCGCGCCGATCATACGATCGAGTCTCTTTCTGTTGGGCGCGTTGATCTTCGCCGGCATTATCGGTTTCGTACTCGCTCATCGCATGGTCGGTCCGATCCGCATCTTACAAGCAGGAGCGGCGCGGATTGGCCGCGGCGACCTCAGCCAACGTATCTCCATCAAGACGGGCGATGAGCTTGAAGCCCTTGCCGATCAGTTCAATGACATGGGCAGCCGGCTGCAGGACTCCTATAACGATCTCGAGAAGAAGGTCGATGTGCGAACACGCGAACTCGCCCAGTCCGTGCAAGAGCTTCGTGCCTTGGGCGAGGTGAGCCAAGCGGTCAATTCGACTCTTGATCTCTCGGCGGTATTGTCGACGATTGTCGCAAAGGCCGTGCTGCTCTCTCAGACGGAAGCCGGCGCGATCTATGTCTACGATCAATCGAGCCACCACTTCGAGCTGCGCGCCACGCATGGAATGAGTGACGCGTTTCTAACTGCGATCAGCGGCGCCAGCGCTGATCTCCACGGGGCCGGAATCGGTGCCTCCGTCGAGCGGCGTGAATTCGTCCAGATCGCCGACCTGCGTCAAACGCCATCATCGGCGCTGCAACAGGCGAGCATCAAAGCGGGCTTTTCGGCTCTCCTGGCCGTGCCGCTGCTGCGTCCCGATCAGGTCGTCGGCGCGCTGGTTGTTCACCGCCGCCAGCCGGGCGCATTTCCGGCCGCTGTCATGGAGCTTCTAAAGACCTTCGCCGATCAATCCGTGCTCGCCATCCAGAATGCGCGTCTATTTAGCGAAATCGAAGAGAAGAGCCATCAACTCGAGATCGCCAGCCAGCACAAAACGCAATTTCTCGCGAATATGAGTCACGAACTGCGCACGCCGCTTAATGCCATTCTCGGCTATACCGAACTTGTCATGGACAGTATCTATGGCGATGTCCCGGACAGGATGCGCAGCGTCCTCGATCGCGTTCAGACCAATGGTCGTCATCTTTTGGGGCTGATCAACGACGTCCTCGATCTCTCAAAGATCGAGGCAGGGCAGATGACGCTGTCGGTCGCGAGCTATTCGCTCGAAGACGTACTGCAGAACGTGCTCGCCGCGGTCGAGCCGCTGGCGGCTGTGAAGCAACTCGTCCTTCAGCGAGACATTCAACCGCAGCTTCCTGCAGGGCAGGGCGATCAGAGGCGCATCGCCCAGGTCCTCCTCAATCTCGTCGGCAATGCGATCAAATTCACCGATCAAGGCGAAGTCGCCGTCGCGGTTTCGGAAACCGGTGGCTCTTTCCAAATCGCCGTGAGCGACACAGGGCCGGGCATTGCCCCCGAAGAGCAGGAGAGAATTTTCGAGGAATTCCACCAGGCCGATAATTCTGCGACGAAAACAAAAAGCGGTACTGGGTTGGGGCTTGCGATTGCCAAGCGCATCATCGAAATGCATGGCGGCCGCATTTCCGTCGAATTGACCTTGGGGAGCGGCTCGACCTTCCGGGTCATCCTTCCGGTCACTGTTCAGCCACAGACGGAGCGGGTATGAAAAAGCGTATACTTGTCGCTGAGGACCATGAAGACAATCGACAGATCTTACGCGATCTTTTGGCAAGCGGTGGCTTTGAGATGATCGAAGCAAGGGACGGAGAGCAAGCGGTTGCGACCGCCGAGGCGAGTCACCCGGATTTGATCCTCATGGACATTCAACTTCCGGTTATCGATGGCTACGAGGCGACGCGCCGCATCAAGGTACAACCCGCGCTCAAAGACATCCCGATCATCATGGTGACGTCTTATGCCTTGAGCGGCGATGACGAGAAGGCGCGGCAAGCAGGGTGCGACGACTACGTTGCAAAACCCTACAGCCCGCGCCAGTTGCTTGCGAAGATTCGGCACTATATCTGAAGAACACGGACGATTGCTGTGCATGAGCCGGCGCGAATACTGATTGTCGACGACAACGAGGACAATCGCGATATCATTCGGACGCGGTTGGCCACGCAGGGCTATGACTTGCTCGAGGCAGCCGACGGCGAAGAGGCGCTGGCGATTGCAAAAGAAAAACAGCCCGATCTCATCCTGCTCGATGTGATGATGCCGAAGCTCGATGGCATCGAGGTTTGCCGGCGTCTCAAATCAGATACCACACTGCCATTCACGACCATTATTCTCGTCACCGCTCGTGCGGATAGCACCGATGTGGTTCGTGGTCTCGAAGCCGGTGCCGATGAATATCTGACCAAACCGCTCGATCAGACCGCGCTGGTTGCGCGCGTCAGTTCGATGCTGCGTCTGAAAGATCTGCATGATCGCGTTGCGGCGCAGGCGGCCGATCTTGCGTCATGGAACCGCGTTCTCGAGGAACGTGTCGCCGAGCAGGTTGGCGAGCTGGAGCGCGTGGGGCGGCTCAAGCGCTTCCTTTCTCCGCAAATTGCGGAGATGATCGTCTCGAGTGGCAGCGAACGTATTCTCGAGAGCCACCGGCGCGAGATCACAGTCGTGATTTGCGATCTTCGCGGCTTTACCGCTTTTTCTGAGACGGCCGAGCCCGAGGACGTTATGGCCGTATTGCACGCGTATCATTCGCGTCTCGGGGCGCTCATCGACAAGTTCGCTGGGACCGTCGAGCGCTTTACCGGCGACGGGCTGATGGTATGGTTTAACGACCCGCTCCCTTGCCCGGACCCGTGCGAGCGTGCCGCGCGAATGGGGGTCGAGATGCGCGATGAAGTTGCGACGCTGGTTCGTACGTGGCGCATGCACGATTACAATCTGGGTTTCGCGATCGGAATCGCGCATGGCTATGCCACGCTGGGCCAGATTGGGTTCGAGCGTCGTTTCGACTATGCCGCGGTGGGGACGGTCGTCAATCTCGCCGCGCGTCTTTGCGCCGAGGCGAGCGACCGTCAAATCTTGATCGATGCCAAGGTGTATGCCGCCGTCGAAGACGTTGCCACCGTTGAGCATATCGGGGAGCTCGCCTTGAAAGGCTTCAATCGACCAGTGAAAGCCTTTAACTTGACGGCCGTTCAATGAGAGGCGCCGTGCCGTGCCCAACGAAGTAGCATCGCAAGAGATTGCCCGGCTCTTGGGTAAGAGCCTTCTGTTTCAGGCTTTGGGCGAGGAAGAGCGTCATAGTCTGGTGGCGCGGATGCGGCAACGAACGTTCAAGTCGCGAGACCCGATCTTTCATGTCGGCGCCCCGGGTCAAAGCATGCTGATGATCCTCAAGGGCTCTGTCCGCGTGTCATTGCCAGGGCCAAAAGGCAAAGTGGTGATCCTTGCCGATATCGGTGCTGGCGAACTTCTCGGCGAAGTTGCCTTGCTCGACGGCAAGGAGCGATCGGCCGACGCCACGGCTCTGACTAATTGTACGGTCGCGGTGCTCGAGCGCCGGGATGTGGTGGCGTTTCTCGAGAATCGGCCGCATACCTGCCTTAAGCTTTTAGAACTCATGTGCGCGCGGCTGCGCAAATCCGATGAGCGGATGGCGGAAATCGCTTTTTATGAACTGCCTGCGCGCCTTGCAAAGGTGTTGCTCGATCGAGCCCGCGCGTTGCCAAGCGGTACCGCTGCGAAACTATCGTTATCGCAAAGCGAGCTTGCCAGCATGATCAATGCCAGCCGCGAGAATGTTAATCGTTGTCTGCGCGATTGGCAGCGTCGCGGTATCGTAAGCGTCGATGAGCGTTGGATCAGCGTTCTCCAGCGCGACACGCTTACCTCGATGGCAAACTATTTTTGAATGTAGTGTTGCTCATTCAAATAGAAGTGGATGGCCGTCATTCCGGTCGGTCTGCATCATCGAAGTGAATGAGTGTCGGGATGCCCGATAGGCAAAAAGGTATAGTAACCTTGCAAATCATCTTCGGGCTGCGGCATCGTGAACTCCGTCGAGACCGGAGATTGCGGTCACGGAGCGGTTTGTACTTTTTTTAGTCAGCGGGGCCCGTCGTGCGGATGCGTTTGCAGTGGCTTTATCCGCTTTCTCGGCAAGATGCGCATGCGAATGCGAGCGTCTCAAGTATCGATTGTGACACCTCCCTGTCATCGGCCGCTGCAATCAAATCTGATGAGCGGATTGCGACAGACTTCCGCTTTGGCGACGGACCGGCGCAATCTTTATCGGCCTTAGAACGGCAGCAATTTATTGCGGATTTCGAGAACGCGGCGAAAAGCCTCCGTGCCTGGTCGCTCCGGCAGGAATGGGACGCGACGGTGCCGCGAAACCTTCGTGTTCTGGTCTCTTCAGAATTTCGTATTTCACGCGCGCTTGTGCCAGCTTGGGAGGGCCGAAGCGGGACGATCGAATTTCCGGCGCGTCGCGTCGTCACGGGTCGAGCCGCGATCGTCCACGAATTGGCGCATGTTTTTTTCCCGAGCGGTAATCGGCTTCTCGCCGAAGGACTAGCGATTTATCTCCAGGCGCTGCTGGGACGAAATCCTGCCTTCCCCAATTTTTCGCAACCGCTTCACGAGGCCGCGTGCAACCAGCTCTGCAGTGTGCTCCCGGCTTTCGCTGCTGGGGACACGGCCGCGTTTGACGCGTTCCACGTTGCATCGCTCGACGCGATCCCAACCCCCAATCCGCTGACGCTCGAAATCGGCGGCCGCTTTTGCGGCGAGGACAAGGACGGACAAGCGACGCTTTATTGTCTTGCGGGTTCCTTCGTCCAGTTCCTGATCGATGCCTATTCGCTCGCACTCTTTCGCCGTCTCTACATGCGCACGCCGCTCCGTGTGGGAGAGCTTGACGCAGGTTCTGCTCATCGGTGGCGCGAAGTTTATGGTCGGTCTTTGACCGATCTCGAGGCTGAGTGGAAGGCCATGCTGGCCAGAACGCGCGTTCCTTCGCGAGCATTCGCATAGGACGAACGCGATCTAACGTTAAATCAAGGAGGGGTTCAAATGCCTGAAATTTATCCGAAGGTGACACGCGCGAAGCTGAAGCAGGGCGCGCGCCGGACCGCGACCGGCAAGGGCCGCGTGGCACTGCCCGGCGTGCAAACCGACGCCAAACACGTCGATGCGACCGATAAAGGCGGCTACGCCGAGAATCGCGATCTGGCCCTGCTCATCGAGAAGGCGATGCGGACAGTGAAAAAGAACGACAAGAACGGTCCGCAATTTCTTTTGGGTTGGCGGCTGTATCCCAATCGCAACCATCCCCGCTGGAAGAACAAGGATAGTCATTCCTGCGGCTGTGGCTGCGGCTGCAGTTCCTAAGTGGCCAGCTTGCCTCAAGAAAGGAGAAGCCCCGTGTCAACCTTGCCCACGCAGGGGGTCGGCGTTCTGTCGAGCATCTCGTTCAGCGGCACCAAACTGGCCGATGCTTTTCACAGCGGGCTTTGCCGTCCCGAAATCTATGTGACGATCAAAGACAATTGCGGGTATCACCCCCAATCGCTGCACAAAGGCCTGCATGCGCTGAACAATGATGTGCATGTTGGCCTGATCGTGACCGCGGGCGGGTTGGTGGTTGCTCAGGAGGCCGCAAAAGCCACCGGCGCGACGCTTCCATTTATTTCTCTGATCGGCGGTACGCCCGGCGCTTTCCCAAGCGTGGGACAGGGCTACTTCCGCGGCGGTGTGAGCCTCGAGACTTTTGCGCACAATCCGCATCGCGTTGCTCATCTGAGAGGGCTGGGTATTCAGGAAGACAGGATCTGCCTGCTTTCGAACCCAAACTCCTTCATGGCGCCAGCGGAGATGGGTGCTTGGGTTGCGGCTGGGCGCGGGCCGGTCATCAGTGCCGGTGCCAGCCCGGGCATGGGATCGGTAAACAGCGCCGCGACTTACGCGCCCGCTTTTGCGGCGATCGAGGCGGCGAATATGCAAGCGGTCGTTGTCAGTGCCGATCCATTCTTCAAGGAAACGATGGAAGACTTGATCGATGTCGCCAATCGCTGGATCGCCAGCGGAAAGGGACGGCGGATCGTCTATCCGTTGCACGATTACGAAAATCCAGCTGGCAAATGCAGACCGTCGGCGGGCCATACTTTGCATGGTCCCGACCTTTACGAAGCCTATGAGCTGCTCGGCCAGATCGCGGCGGCGTTTCTCGCGGGACAACCGACGAGTTTGCAGACTTTGAGGATTAGCGCGGCGCGCGATCACTAGGCTTATCGCCGCGTTCCTTGGGCGGTGTCGCGTTGCGAGGCTTTGCCAACGCGTTTCGATGGGTGGCAAGACGGAGTAGTGGATGGCCCCATCTTCGACGCGGCCATTGATTGGGATCGGCTATCGCGGCGGCATCGGCGCGTGGATACGCGCGAATTTGCGTCGCTTTGACGTGCTCGAGATCACGATCGATCACTGCCTCTATGGCGGGGCGGCGCAGTGCGATGAGATCTACGATCTCGTCGGCGAAATACCAGTGACGGCGCATGGGATCGGGCTGTCGATCGGTACAGATGGGCCACTCGACTTGGCGTACCTCGATCAAGTCGCACTCGTTCTCGATCGCTTGAAGGCTCCGGCTTACAGCGAGCACCTTGCCTTTACCCGTGTCCCGGGACGCGACTTGGCAAACCTGTTGCCGTTGCCGAGGACCGACGCCGTCGCCGAGGCGATCATCGCGAAGGTGCGCACGGTGCAGTCCCGCATTCCGGTTCCATTCCTTCTCGAAAACATCGCTTATGTCTTCGACTGGCCGGATTCGACCATGTCGGAAGCCGAATTCCTCACGCTCATCTGCCGCGAGACCGGCGCGGGCATTTTGCTCGATATCGAGAATCTTCATCTGAACGCGGAGAATCACGGACTCGACGCACGGGCCTTCCTTGATGCGCTGCCGCGCGGGACGGTCAAGGAAATTCATCTGGCGGGCGGCATCGCTGTTGCCGAACCAGGGCTGGAGCGCCCATTCCTTGCGGACTCTCACTCTCATCCTGTCCCCGACGGGGCGATGGCGCTTCTCGATTATGCGCTCGACCGACATCTTCCGGAGACGATCGTCGTCGAGCGCGACGACCGCCTTGAATACATGAGCGAAATTCTCGAGGACCTGACGCGTCTTCGCGCGGCCATTGGCGCGCTAGGAAGGGCCGCACGCGCAAAGCGCTTGCCGCAGGCGACGCTTTTGCAGCGGCAGATCGCGTTGTGCGATTATTTGACGAGCGGTGCGGCAATTTCAGAGGCGAAGGTCCCTCATTCTTTGCCGCCGCCGCTGCAAGGGATGAATCCCGCACAGCTCGCTCTGGAAGCTCGTTTCTCCCATGAGAAAAGAATTGAGAAGATTGCGGGGATCCTGCCACGGACGTTTGACCGGCTCGGCGACACGCGCACGGCGCTGTTGCGAACATTTGCCGAGGTCTGTCCGCCTTCCACCATTGGCCGGATAGAGAACGCACGGCAATTTTGCGATTTCCTATCAGCGCGCGGGCGGCGCAGCGCTCTTCCGCTTGCCTATCTGCCGGATCTTGCTGCGCTGGAATTGGCGCTCGCCACCGTGTGCGCCAACCATCAAGGAGACCGGCGGCCTTGCGATATGCATCCCGCGCCGAGGGGCGACGCGGATGTGAAGCAGATGCGCCGCGCACAAGGCGTCGTGCTTTTGCGCTGTGCGCATGACATTCGCGCGATTCTCGAAATGGATTCCGTGGCGCCACCGACGCGGAAAGACACGCCACTCATTGTCGCGAAGCCAGCCGGGAATACCGAGCCGCTGATCTTTGATGTTCCAGCGCCGGTCTTTACGCTTCTCGCAACGCTCGACGAATGGACCGAGCAACCCGCAAGCCAGGAGGCATCGGCCTTTCTTGCAGAGCTTGCCGATTGCGGCGTCCTGGAGATCGCGGGATGAGGATTTGCCTCATTGGCAAATTTCCGCCGATTCAGGGCGGCGTGAGCATGCGGACCTATTGGTCGGCGCATCGACTGGCGGCACGCGGTCATGATGTTGCGGTCGTCACCAACGCAAAGGAAGCCGCGCCGCCGTTCCGTCTTCATATGCGATCCGAGGATTGGGAGCGCTGCGCCGGCAATTACGGCGCTGGCCGTGTCACGGTGCATTGGACCGATCCCGCCGATTCCTCTCAGGCTTATTTGCCGATGGCGAGCCCCTTCGTTTCGAAGCTCGCGACCATCGCCGCGGCGCTCCACGCGGAGAAGCCGTTCGACGTCATCCTGTCTCATTATCTCGAGCCCTATGGTGTCGCGGGTTATCTTGCAGCGCAGATGACCGGCGCGCCGCATGTCGTGCGCATGGCCGGCAGCGATTCAGGGCGATTGTGGCATCATCCGCAGCTGGGGCTTCTTTACGACCACGTGCTGCGATCGGCGCAAGCGGTGATTGCAAGCGGCGTGGTGGCGGAACGCGCTATCGCGCGAGGTGTCAACCCAGCAAGGATCGCAACGGCCGAAGCGTTCCCCGTGCCGGAAGAAATATTTACGCCGCTCGGCCCGACCATGGATTTTGCCGCGCTGCAGTCCGAGGTGGCGCAAGATCCCGAACTGCGGGACAGCTGGTGGGGTGAGTTCAACGCCGAGAGCCCTTATTTCGCCGTTTTCGGCAAGCTCGGAGAACGGAAAGGCTCGTTCGCCTTGCTGTCCGCGATGCAGCGCTTGAAGCAGCAAGGGGTCAATGTCGGCCTCGTCGCGATGGCGCATGGTCGACCCGAGATCGAGAAAGTATTTCGCGATGAGGTTCGCGCTCGCGGCTTGATTGACCGTGTCCTCCAGCTTCCGTTTGTGCCGCACTGGCGTGTGCCTGAATTTCTGCGGGGCTGCTTGGCTGTTTGTTGCCTCGAGCAAGGTTTCCCGATCGCGCACCACACACCGATTATTCCGCTCGAGGTTTTGATGTGCGGAAAATGCCTCGTCGGCTCGACCGAAATTATTCGCAAGCTCCCGGATCACGGGCGGTTGCCGAACGGCTATGGCTGCGTTGCGATCGAGGATGTGCACGACATTAATCGCCTTAGCGGTGCCCTTGCCGCGATCGCGCAAGATCCCGCGCCCGCGGCGGCGGTGGGCGCCCGCGGCTATGCTTTTGCGCGCGATCTGCAAAGCGAAAGTTCCTTTCCGCAAGCACTGGAGCGCATCCTCATTGCGGCAGCGGCCGGCGAAGACATCGCCGATGCCGCCACTGATCAGGTGGCCGCGTCGGATGGGGACGGGGCCGACGATCACTTCCCGCTGACACGTGTCGCTGCGACGATGCCTGCGCTGCGTCTTTACAGTCAAACCGCAGACACAAGCGGCGCGGTCAATTTGTCCCGAGCGCGCGAAATCTTGGAACATGTTGAATATCTGGGCAACGGTGAGCCACGTCTTGCCGCATTGGCCACAGCGGTTCGTGCCGAGATAGCGGTCGTGGCAGCGGAAAGCATGAATGATCAAAGCAATTCCGACGAGGTCGACGTTCCCTTTGCCGGCGGGGCAACACGGTGGGCGATCGGCGAGGGCGATATTGGCCCGCTGTTCCCCGTTCGCAGGCGAAATGTGCAGCTCCTTGCGTTCGATCACGATATTTCGACGTTCCGCGATGTGCGTCGGCTCGAGGACTTTCCGGTCGAGCCGGTCGCTCGCCCCAGCTACATGGTCGTGTTCGCAGGCGGGGACGCGCGGGCACCCTTGGTGGTCGACCCTGTGACTGCGCGCATCCTGGAATTAAGTGACGGAACGCGGACCGCCAGCGATATTATGGAGCAACTCAAGCAAGAAGACGCATTGTCGGCAGCGGTCGATGACGAGCTCGGATGGATCGAGACGCTCTTTATCGAAGGGCTGCTGCGCTTGCGTCATGCGAATTTCGAGCAGCGTCAGCATGATGCGACGCTACCCTCATCTCTTTAGGTTGATTCGATGATCCAGCGGCGGAGCTTTTTAGGGTTACTCGGTGGTGGGCTGGCGTTCTGGCCAGTTGTCGGGCGTACCAAAGACGCGATGCCGGTTGTCGGGTTCCTCAGCACCGGTTCGGCGCGGGCGTTTGACAGTTTCGTCGCAGCATTCCGACAAGGCCTGGCCGATCAGGGCTTCGTCGATGGCACCAATGTCCGAATCGATTTCCGCTGGGCGGATGGAAATTATGGCGCGCTCGGCGGGCTGGTGACAGACCTTGTCAGCAGTCCTGTCGATGTGATTGCTGCAACCGGTGGCGTTGTGTCCGCACAAGCTGCCCTCAAAGCGACGAAGACGATCCCGATCGTCTTTGTCGTCGGCTTCGATCCGGTGGCGCTGGAACTCGTTGCACGCTTGAACCAGCCCGGTGGCAACGCAACGGGTGCGAGTTTGTATACGACCGAGCTCGCAACGAAGCGCCTCGAAATCCTTTATGAGCTCGCACCAGGAATCGAGACAGTCGCCTTCTTGGTCGATCCCAAGGCGGCCGTCACCGAAATCGAGGTCCGAGAGACGATTGCCGCGATTCAGAAATCCGGCCGCCAACTTGTCGTGTTGAACGCGACCAATGAAAGCGAGATCGATGCCGCGCTCTCCATGGCGCACGAGAAAAAGGCTGGCGGCCTCGTGGTGAGCGCCGATCCGTTCTTTACGACGCGTGCCTCCCAGATTGTTTCCTTGGCCGAGCGCTATGGGATACCAGGGGCGTATCCCGTGCGAGAATATGCGAAAGCGGGCGGCGTGGTGAGCTATGGGCCGAATCTGGCGCGCGCCTATCATGATGTTGGCGATTATGCCGGCCGCATCCTCAAAGGCACCAAGCCCGGCAGTTTGCCGGTGAGCTTGCCCACGACGTTCGATCTTGGTCCTCAACCTCAAGGCGGCGCAGACACTCGGGCTTAAGATTTCGCCGCTTGTGCTTGCGACCGCCAACGAGGTTATCGAATAGCAATATCGTCGGATTTTTGGCTTGGCTGAAGAGCTAGCGCGACGTTTCTTCGTTGAGCGGCGCAATAATAAAGGCAGGTGGCAAAAGTCGCTGGCCAGGCGCGTCGACACGATCGGCTACCCGCATATAATTATTGAAGCGGGACGATTTTCCGATGGCCCAGATCACGATCTTGCGCAACGGATAGGCAACCTTTGGCCATTCCGAGGTGATCCAATCGTAGCGTCGCGACCAAAGCTGCGTGCGATCGGAAATCCAGCGCCAGTCGTGTTCCCAAGCGGCTAAGGCGTCACCGAGATCGGCGTTGGATGAGACATAATCCGCGAGCAGCGAGGCGTTCATCAGCGACAGGCCGGCGCCTTGTCCAAGCGTTGGCGGAAGCGCATGCGCCGCATCGCCAAGCAGGACAACCGATCCTTTGACCCAGGAACGGGTGCGCACCAGCGGATAGGGGTGATGAACGGCCTCCGCGTTGCCAGCACGCACAAAGAAGCCCTCGGCTGCGAGCGCCGGGAAATGCGTGCTCCAATATTCCTGGTCGATCGGAACGCGCGTGCCGCGTTCGTCATCGAGCGGCGCGATGAAATAGCCAAAGAGATCGCTAGGCGAGCAGGGGCAAAGCCCGACGCGCAGATGACCGGACCAGAATTCGCGCACGAAATCGTCGGCGTCATGCTCGGTCCTGGGAACCAGCAAACGAATTGCGCCGCTTCGTGAAGCCGTGACCGGCCGATCGAGGCCAAGCATATGGCGGGCAAGTGAATGAACGCCGTCGGCCGCGATGACGAGATCGGCACGCAGCGATTGGCCGGAGATGCTGACGCTTCCGCTGGGGTCGATCGATTCGACCGTAGCATCGGTATGGATCCGGGCGCCGAGCGCGACGGCTCGCTGGTAAAGCGCGCGAATCACGTGTTCGCGCTTGGCGTTCCAGATCACCGTCGCATCGTGCAAAAGCCGTCGTTGCAGCAAAACGCCATTTTGGTCGAGGGTGCGTGCTTCGCGCAGCACGATGCCATCGCGGCGAATCTGATCGGCAACAGCGAAATCCCGTAAGACGCACTGCGCATTCCCTTTGATAAAAATGCCCGCACCGATCTCTCGGACCGAACGGCTGCGTTCGTAGACATCGACCGACCAACCATGTCGGGCCAAGCCGATCGCGGCGGCAAGGCCGGCGATGCCGCTCCCGCATACAATCGCTGTCCGCATGTTGTCTTGTCCGCCGCTTATGGATCGGAGCGCCAGCTTTAATCTAACCCGGGCAGCGAGCTTTGAAAATTGTGGTCGGCATTTGGGATTCTGTTACTTCTTCAGCGCCCGGAGGGCCGCGTCACACCGATCCGAACGAGCTAGACACCGGTTGTGTGCCGCAATGCTCGGTCAAAAGAAAGGCCCCGCGCGGTGGCGGGGCCTAAGATTGCCGACGATGGCGGGGGAGGCCACTAATCGCCGGATAGATAGTGATCCTATTCGGGTTTAGCTTTGGCCGATGTGATCCGGGTCACACCATGCGCATTGCTGCGCTTCGTCGGCGAGTAGCACCAGCGCTACCGCTGCCGCTCCGATTGCAACTCCGCTCAAGAGAAAGGTCGCGCGACGCCGCCAGATATGTGTGAGGCGGTCATGTCAGCGGTGTAGGGACCACGACGACGATCCGGCGGTAACCGACCCTTGCTCTGCGGGTCCAAGGCGGGTCGCCTGATGCCGCGCCAGTGGCGCGCTAAGCGTGTGAACAGGGAATTTATGCGAGGTGAACAGGGAAATGTTCCGTCGGCTTCAGGCGCCCCGTTTCGCTCTTGAAGCGGCCTCTCTAAGAGCGCGGCGAACGTGGACGATCGCCATCTTGCGCTTGTACGCGACGGAGCCACGGAAATCGGGGATCGGATCGATCGCTCCGAGCACCGAAGGCGCTGCATCGCCGAACGTCCGCTCATCCGCGGCCTTGCCGGAGAGCGCCGCTTCGACCTCTCTGGCGCGCACGGGTATCATGGCCGCGGCGCCAAGCGCAACACGCGCATCAGTGATGCTGCCGTTCGCGTCGAGCATGATCCGCACTGCAACCGAGACGGTGGCGTAATCATCCTGCGTCGCCGGCAGGAACTTCAGAAATGCCATACCGCTGCCGGCGTGCTGCGTCGGAATCAAAATCTCGGTCACTATCTCGTCGGGCTCCAGCACGGTTTCGTAATAACCCGTGAAGAACTGGTCGACCGGGATTGCTCGCTGGCCGCGCTGTGAGCGCACGACGATTTGCGCATCGAGGGCGATGAGCGCCGGCGGCGTATCGAGATTGGGATCGGCATGCGCTACGGCGCCGCCGAGTGTTGCCATGGACCGGACCCGAACGGTCGCAACGTGTCCGCACGCTTCGGCGAGCAGCGATGCGTTGTGCCGAATAGTCGTCAGAGGTGGCGAGAGACTGAATCGTGGCGAGCGCGCCGATCCGCAGACCACCATTCTCAGCAATGGTGGTAAGAGGCTTGAGCGCACGAAGACCAATGACGTAGGCGGGTCGTACGAGGCGCTGTTTCATAAGGTTGACGAGGCCGGTCCCACCCGCGATGAGCTTTGCCTCGGTGCCATACCGCGCCAGGGCCTCGAAAGTCTCCTCGAGGCTCGAGGGTTCAAGATAAGTGAAAGGGATCACGTCATTTGACCCCGGCCGCAGCCGTAATCGATTCAATGATCTTGTAATAGCCCGTACAGCGGCAGAGATTGCCCATCATCCATTGCTGGATTTCCTCCCGCGAGGGATGTGGATTGGCATCAAGCAACGCCTTCGCTGCCAGGATTTGCCCTGGCGTGCAGATGCCGCATTGAAATCCTCCATGCGTGAGAAACGCCTCCTGAAGGGGATGTAATCGGTCGCCCTCGGCAATGCCTTCGATGGTCGTCACTGCGCCGCCATCGGCATGAACGGCCAAAGTGAGGCAGGAGCTGATCGGCTTTCCGTCGAGAATGACGGTGCAGGCGCCGCATACACCGACACCACAGCTCTCTTTCGTGCCCGTGAACTTTAGATCATCGCGCAGGAATTCTATCAGGAGGCGATTGTCTTCCACCTCGCGACTGATATGCGTGCCGTTGAGCGTGAGCTTGATTGTTCTCATGCCGCGCTCTCCTGTTCGCTCAAGCCTTCGAGCACTTTCTCCGCGCTGACGGGCAGCTCGACGAGCCTTACGCCCACCGCGTCGAATACGGCGTTGGTTATCGCCGCCGGAACCGCGACATTGCTCATCTCGCCGATCGCGGTGGTGGAGAAGGGCGCAACGCCGCCACCGCCAGGCAGTAAAACGGTTTCGAGCTCAGGTATGTCCATGACCGTCGGGAGCTTGTAGTCGCCGAGATGCGCGGTGATAACCGCGCCGTCTTTCAAGACGATCCGCTCGCTCATCGCCTGACCAACGGCTTGGATGAGCCCCCCTTCGATCTGTCCCTGATGCAAGATCGGGTTGACGATGGTTCCGACATCATGCGCGGTGACGACGCGGCGCAATCGCACCTGCCCGGTCTCGCGATCGACCGCGACTTCCGCGAAATGCGCAACGAAGCTCGTGCGGTCGCTCGGCCCGGGCGTGTTCTCGCCCTGGCAGCTCAACGGCGCTTTGCCGCGCGCCGCGGCCCAGCTCATGAGGGTGCGCCGGTCGATCGCGGCACCAGAGGCAGAAAACGATCCATCCTCGCCCATCCGAACATCAGCGGGCGCGCAATTAAGGCGCTCGGCGGCGAGCGCGGTAAGGTCCTGCTTCATTTTGTCGGCGGCAGCCGCGATCGCTTGCCCGATTGTCGTCGTCAGCCGCTGGCCGCTCGCGCCGGCTTCGAAGCCGCTTGAGAGCGTGTCGCCTTGAACGATCGTGATCTCGTCGACGGAAACGCCGAAATGCTCGGCAACGAGTTGCGCCGCAATCGTATGAAAGCCGGTTCCCGTATCGGGCGAGCCGAGCATGAGTGTGATTCGCCCATCGGCGCCCATCGTAAGGGTCACTGTCGACTTCCCGAAATTTCCCGGCGGATGCTCATAGATCGAGATGCCACGTCCGATCCCCGGCTGTTTGGGCTTGTCCCAGCCGAAAGCACGAGCGCCGGCGTCGATTGTTTCTCGGCATCGGAGGAGCCGCCGCTTTTCGCCGAGCGGCGTCGAATCGCCCTCGGCAATCGCATTGCGTCGCCGCATCTCGATCGGATCGAGCGCCATCGCATGCGCGATCATGTCGATGTGGCTCTCGACCGCGAAAGCCACCTGCGGCGCTCCCGGTGCGCGCATGTGTCCGCAGGGAACGGTGTTGGTGTAGACGCGCAGCACTTCGATGGCGCAGTGGGGGACGCGGTAGGTCCCGGCGAGCTCGCCATAGCCGCCGTGCAACGTCGGCACGGGAACGAAACCAGCATAAGCGCCGGCGTTGAAGACCACTTGCGCCTCGATCGCGAGAAGCTTCGCGTCGCGGTCGATCCCCGTGCGCAAAGTGACGCTGGCGGAGTGGCGCGGATTGGCCGCCGTCAGCTCCTCGAACGAATTCATCACCATCTTAACCGGCCGGCCTGCGGCACGCGCCAGGTAATAACAAAGGAGCGCATCCATCAGCGATCCCTTGCCGCCGAAATCACCGCCGATCGCGACCGGATTGAACCGAATTCGATTTTCCGGAACGCCGATCGCTGCTGCCATATGAGCGCGCGCGATATGCGGTCCTTTATTGGCGATCCAGAGATCGACGAGGCCGTCCGCACCGATCGAGACAAGGCAGGTATGCGGCTCGATATAGCCTTGATGCACCGAGGGAACCGCGAAGCGATGCTCGAAGACCTTGTATGCGCCGGAAAGAGCGCGGGCGACATCGCCATGCCCTATCTTGAGCTGCGAGATCACATTGGGAATGGGCGGGTACATGCTGAGTTCGCCATGAATGCCCGCCGCCGCGCCTGGGAATACCTCCACCGGCTCTGAATGAATGATGGGTGCGGTGGGGCGCATCGCGTCCTCGGAACTGAACACCGCCGGCAGCTCCGCGTATTCGACATCGATGAGCTCGAGCGCGGCCTCCGCGATCTCGACCGTTTCCGCAGCGACCGCCGCCACCTTCTCGCCAACGAACCTAACCACACCTTTGGCAAGGATCGGAATATCTTTGCACATGCGCCCATAACGCGTGTCGGGGACATCGGCGCTCGTCAGTACAGCGTGGACACCTTGCAATGCCGTGGCGCGCCGCGCGTCGATCGAGACGATGCGCGCGCTGGGATGGGGGCTTCGCAAACACCGGCCGTACGTCATGCCCGGCCGTTCGATGTCGCCAGCATAGAGGGCGCGGCCGGTCACTTTGGCGATCCCGTCGACCCGTTTGACCGCTTGCCCGACGGCCCTTCCGGTTAGGCTCGTTTCCGCCATAGGGGAACGCCTTCCGCTTGTTTCTGTGTGTGTGTTGGCAAGTGTATCTGCCGGAGGCATCATTACAAGCCGTACGCGAATCCACTGTTAAATCTCGCTCTGGGGCCCCAGGAGGCCCCGCGAACACGCGCCAGTGCCACGCTCACCGCGGCGGCATTGCCGGTACGCATCGCGGATACGTCACGCCCAAATTCGAGCCCGCAGGGCGCTCATCGAATTCTAAAGATCACCGAGACCTTCAAGGCGATCGGCTAGTCGGTTGAGAGCCCATTCCCGTGCAAGCCGAGCGGCGTTCAGCCAGGTCGGTTTTTGGTTCCGGAGTGATGGTAGCGGGGCAGCACGGTTCATCGTGGCGATCGAACGGTAAAGCCGTAACTGATCCGCTTGCGCCGCGAAGCAGCCGGCCTCGAGCGCGGCTTCTAATGTTTTGTATTTTCGGAGGAAGGCCGCCGCGCCTTTTGGTCCGACACCTCGCGCGCCGGGAATCTTGTCCGATGGATCGCCTCTTAGCGCAATGAAATCCGGGACCTGCCTTGGCACGACGCCATACCTCTTCATAACCTCCACCGGGTTTATCCGGGCGATCTCACCAGCACGTACCGGCTGGACAATCGTCGTGTTTTTTGATGCAAGCTGAAATGCATCGCGATCGCCGGTCGCCACGATCGTATTGCTGTGACGCTTCTCCTCTCGAGCAACGGCAGCGGCAAGAAAATCGTCGGCCTCATATCCGGGAGCCTTTGCCGATACGAAACCACAAGCCGCAACAAAGTGAGGTAGGATTTCGAGCTGATCGCGAAGTTCCGGATCGAAATTGCGTCCGGCCTGGTAGGTAGGAAGCGCTCGATTCCGATAAGTCGCCGCATCGATCGTATCCCAGCCGACCAGCACTGCGCGTGGACGCTCGGTCTCATAGAGACGCAGCAGAAAGTTCGCGAAGCCGACGATTGCGCCGGCGGGCTTATTACCCTTGCGTCGGATCGTCTTAGGAAGCGCGTGGTACGCCCGATGGGCAAACAAGTCGCCGTCAACGGCAAGCAGCGGCCTGACACGTCGACTATTTTGATGATCGTGCCCGGAACTTTTTCTGATGATACTGATCATGATGGTGGGAGCGATGATGACCGTCTAGCGCGATCTTGCCAAGAATTTCAATGCCGAGCCGCGAAACCGCTATCCAGTGGTGACCTTGCCGTGAGCACGCCGACACGAATAACCGGCCTTCGGAAGGAGGGCAGATGAAGGCACATCGTCCGCTGCATAACTCTGTTCCTCTGCTTCGCGAGGCAGCCCCAAATGGCTGGCTCATGGCCAACAGTGCGCCTACGGGACTACAGAGCGATTTCAGGATTCCAGAAGTTAGTTGCGTTTGAAATGGCCGCTCAGCTCGACGGAAAGCAGACCACATGATGCCGTCCGGCATGCCTCCTCACGCCTAATCAGCTGCATGATTGCAGCCCACGAGACTACCTCCCTCATTGTTCGGCTAGCCCGAAGATGCTCTTCGGAAATCCCTCATTAACTTCGCGAAAGGAAGTACCGAACTCCAGCTATCAAAGCTGCGAATGAGCGAGCGCTCGATCGCTTCTGACTCAGCCTGCGTCGCGACAGAGATAAGCAGGTTTTTGTGTTGAAGTGGATGGTGAGGACGTGAACGCAAGATTGTGGATTGTTTCTGAAATCGTCGTTGCGGCTGCCGGCATTGGATGGGTAACGTATTTCCACCAGAACGCAGGAGCCGCCGCAAAGGCGAGCCCGGCACTGCCCCAAGTGGTCGTGAGCAAGCCTCTCATTCGAGATGTCGATCAGCGGCTCGGCTTTCTGGGGCAATTCTCGGCGGTCGACCGGGTCGAACTCCGTCCCCAGGTCGGCGGCACCTTGACCGAGATTCACTTTAAGGACGGCGACATCGTCCACAAAGGCGATCTGCTCTTCGTCATCGATCCCCGTCCCTATGAATATCGGGTGAACCAAGCAACCGCCCAGCTCGAGAGCGCGACCGCTCGGCTCGCGTTTGCCAATCGCGAATTCGCACGTGCCAATTCGCTGGCGAAGACGGGGGCTGGATCGAGAGAGATTGCCGAACAGCGCACCTCCGATCAGTTGGCTGCCCAGGCTGCCGTCGACGACGCGAAAGCACAGCTCCGCGACGCACAGTTCGACCTCGAGCACTGCCGTGTTACGGCGCCGTTCGATGGGCGCATCGGTACCCATCTCGTTTCCGTCGGCAATTTGATCGCCGGCAGCCGTACCGCGACAAGCCCGACGACTTTGCTCGCAACGATCGTCTCCGTCGATCCGATCTATCTCGATTTCGACATGAGCGAGGCAGACTATCTCGCCTTCTCGCGCGAGCGCGCAAAGCAGAAAGGTGCGCTCGCCGACAAGGTCGAAATCGAGCTCAGCGACGAGAGCGACTTTGGCCGCCAAGGGACGCTGGACTTCGTCGACAATGCGCTCGACCGGTCGAGTGGCACACTCCACGCCCGAGCGACGGTTGCGAATTCCGATCTTCTCCTCACGCCCGGAGAGTTTGCCCGCATGCGTCTCGTCGTCGGTTCGCCGGCGCCAACGTTATTGATACCCGACACGGCCGTGTTGCCGGATCAGTCGGAACACCTCGTGATGACGGTCGCACCCGACGGCACAGTGGCGCCGAAGCAAGTTCAGATCGGTGATCTCCGCGGCGGCCTGCGCGTCATCAGCTCGGGCCTGACACCAGACGATCGGGTCATCATCGAAGGACTGCCTTATGCCAGGCCGGGCGCCAAAGTCGATCCGCAAGACGGAGCGATCCAATACGCTGCCGCGGGCCACGGCTGAGGATATCCGCCATGCGCCTCACACATTTTTTCATCGATCGGCCCCGTTTCGCCGCTGTGCTCAGCATTTTCGTGATGGCATTCGGCTTGGGCGCGCTCGTGATCCTCCCCGTCGCCCAATATCCGGAAATCGTGCCGCCTACCGTGCAGGTCACGACCAGCTATCCCGGCGCTTCCGCAGAGACTGTCGCCCGCACGGTCGCAACGCCGCTTGAGCAGGAAATCAACGGCGTCGAGAACATGCTGTACATGAACAGCCAATCGACGGGCGACGGCAATCTCACGATTACCGTGACGTTTGCCATCGGCACCGATCTCAACGTCGCGCAAATGTTGACGCAAAACCGGGTTCAAGACGTGTTGTCGCGCCTGCCCGAGGATGTCCAGCGTCTTGGCGTCCAGGTCAAAAAATCGATTCCCAGCATCCTTCTCGCCGTTCACCTTTATTCGCCGGACAAGTCGCGCGACACGCTTTACCTGTCCAACTACGCGACATTGCACATCAAGGACGTGCTCGCCCGGCTACCCGGCGTCGGCGATGTGCAATTCATGGGCGGCCGTGAATATGCGATGCGCGTCTGGGTCGATCCTGACCGGGCGGCTGCCTACAATCTCAGCGCGAGCGACATCCTCTCGGCCCTGCGCGCGCAAAACCTTCAGATATCGGCTGGCATCCTGAATCAGCCGCCGATTCCCAGCAAAGCGGCCTATCAAATCAACGTCGAAGCACTCGGTCGGCTCGCGACGCCCGAACAGTTTGGCGACATCATCATCAAAACCGATGGTCAAGGGCACGTCACGCGTATCCGCGATATCGGGCGCGTCGAGGTTGGGGCCGCGGATTACGGCAGCACGTCCTATATGGACCGCTACAATGCGACGCCCCTTCTCATTTATGCGCAACCGGGCGCGAACTCGCTCGCGGTCGATCGCGAAGTGTTGGGCGCGATGGACGAGCTGAAGAAGGATTATCCGCCCGGGGTCGCATCCACCATCGTTTACGATCCGACGATCTTCATCGCGAAGTCGATACGCGAGGTTGTCGCCACGATCTTTATCGCGATCCTTCTCGTCGTCGGCGTGGTTTTTCTCTTTCTGCAGACATGGCGGGCGACCATCATCCCGGTCATTGCGATTCCAGTGTCGCTGATCGGGACGTTCACGATCCTCGAGGCCTTCGGCATATCGCTTAACAACCTGTCCCTCTTCGGGCTCGTGCTCGCCGTCGGTATCGTCGTCGACGACGCAATTGTCGTAGTCGAGAATGTCGAGCGCAACATACGCAGCGGCATGTCGCCGAAAGAGGCAGCGCACAGGACCATGGACGAGGTTGGCAGCGCGCTGATCTCGATCGCCCTCACACTCTGTGCGGTCTTCGTGCCTTCCGCGTTCCTTTCCGGTATCTCGGGCCTTTTCTTCCGTCAATTCGCGGTTACGATTTCGGCCTCGACGGTCATTTCTTGCTTTGTGTCGCTGACGCTCAGCCCCGCCCTCTGCGCCGTGTTGTTCAAGCCGCACGACGCCCACCGGGCGATATCCGCCAACCGCGTGCAGCGTCTGCTCTACGCCGCATTCGACGGCTTCAACCGAAGCTTCGATTGGATTTCGTCCAGCTATGGCGGCTTAACCCGCCGGCTGGTGCGCGGCACCGCCGTTGTGCTTGTGGTGTATGTCGGGCTGATCGGCGTTGCCGGAATCGAGTTCGCGAAGACGCCGACCGGCTTCATCCCCGAGCAGGACCAGGGCTACCTGATCAGCGTCGTTCAGCTTCCGGCCGGATCGACATTGGATCGGACCGATGCGGTCGTCCGCCGCGCTAACGATATCATTCTCGACACGAAAGGGATCGAGCACACGGCGCCTTTCGTCGGCCTCGATGCAACGACGCTAACAATTGCGTCGAACGACGCGACGATATTCCCGGGATTGCCATCGCTCTACAACCACGACCAACGCGGCGTGACCGCGGAGACGGTCTTGGCTGACCTCCGCAAGCGCCTCTCGGTCATCAAAGATGCGAATGTTCTGACCATCCCGCCGCCGCCGGTGCAGGGCCTCGGCAACGCGGGTGGTTTCAAGCTGATGCTGGAGGACCGGGCCGGGCTTGGTTCGACGGCGCTCTATAACGCCGCACAAACGCTCGTTGCTGCCGCCAACAAGGATCCGACCTTCGCCGGTGTGTTCACCCTCTTCAACGTGGGAGCGCCCTCCGTCTATGCCGATATCGATCGGTTGAAGGCACAGAAAGTGGGTCTCACCTCCACCGACATCTTCTCCACGTTGCAGGTCTATCTCGGTTCGCAATACGTGAACGACTTCAATTATCTTGGTCGTACCTATCAGGTTCGGGTCCAGGGCGATGGCGAGTTCAGGCGCAGCCCCGAGGACATCACCCGGCTCAAGGCCCGCAACGCCTCGGGCGAGATGGTGCCGATCGGAACGGTGGCGCAAATCAGAAGCCAAACGGTCCCTTATCGCGTGCCGCGCTACAATCTCTACCCGGCTGCCGAGGTCCAGGGCGTGGCGGCGCCCGGCATCGCGACGGGCACGGCGCTGCACCGGATGGAAGAGCTGGCTCAGCAAACCTTGCCGAAGGGCATCGCGTTCGAATGGACCGATCTCGCTTTTCAGCAGGAGCAAAAGGGAGTGCCGACGCTGCTTGTCTTCGGCGCCGCTGCGCTTTTCGTGTTCCTCGTTCTTGTGGCTCAGTATGAGAGCTGGAAGCTGCCGCTGGCGATCGTATTGATCCTGCCGATGTGCCTCTTGGCGTCGGTGACTGGTCTCCTCGCCCGCGGCATGCCGATCGATATCCTCGCGCAGATCGGTTTTGTCGTGCTGGTTGGGCTCGCCGCTAAGAACGCGATCCTCATCGTCGAATTCGCTCGACAGAAAGAAGAGGACGGAACCGCGCCTGGCGAAGCCGCAGTACACGCCGCCCGAACCCGCCTCCGGCCGATCCTCATGACGTCCTTCTCCTTCATTCTCGGCGTCGTCCCGCTGGCCGTGGCAACGGGTGCGGGAGCGGAGATGCGTCAGTCATTGGGAACAGCCGTGCTGTTCGGCATGATCGGGGTGACCTGCTTCGGCCTGCTATTCACGCCCGCGTTTTTCACGTTCATTCGGGGGTTGGGCCGCAAAGCACGATCATGACTATGACGCGGTCCGCGCAGCACCTCTCAAGACCGCCGTTATGCGTCGCTCTTCAGCGGCCGGTCTGCTCCGAAGACTACCAATCGGACTCAGATACTCTTGCCGCGTCGGCGCTTCATACGCCCGTGTCGCGGACATTGCGCACTTCCGCCATCGCTTGGTTCAGCCTCTATC
This sequence comes from uncultured Alphaproteobacteria bacterium, assembly GCA_963740675.1. Taxonomy (GTDB): domain Bacteria; phylum Pseudomonadota; class Alphaproteobacteria; order ATCC43930; family CGMCC-115725; genus CAIKMD01. The sequence goes on along the minus strand of CAVUFS010000007.1, from coordinate 156,236 downwards.
CATCGCTTTGGCGAAGCCGAAAATGCGCAACGCGAGTGTGATCGCAAGCAAAACGACTGTCATCGCCGTTCCGAGCGCGGCGACGGTGACTAGCTGACCTTGCTCCCACATATTCCACATTAGGACGGCAAGAACCTGATTTTGTGTGCCTTCGTAGAGAAGGACGGGGATGCCCATGATGCGGGAAGCGTTCAAAAGAGACCAAACCCATACGCCGATCAGCGCCGGGATCAAGAGAGGGAAGAAGATACGCCGCATGACGCACCATTGACGCCCACCGCTCACGTAACCGGCTTCTTCGAGGTCGTGATGGATTTGAAGAGTGGCAACGTTCATCGCGCGGCTGCCATAGGGCAGGAACGCGACAGTGAAGGCGATCGCGACCGACCAGATCGTACCGAAGATGCCGGGAACGACTTTGTCGACCTGAAGGAAGACCCATAGGAATGCGAGCGCCAGCACGAGGCCCGGGATCGCACTCGGCGCGAAGGCCAATTGATCGAGGATACGCCGTCCCGAAATGCGGCTGCGCACGACGACCAGCGCGACGATAAAGGAAAGCGCCGCCGTGGCGGTTGCGGTGACGACACTCATAACAAGGGTGTTGCTGACGATCCTGCCGATGAATGGAGATGCGAAGATCTCCTGATAGTTGGCAGTGGTGAAAGACGCAAAGGCAGCGGCCGAGGGGCGGCGCAGGGTCGGAAGGAACGAGACGTAGGCGAGGACCAGTGCCGGCAATATCACCGCGAGCGTGATATAGCTCCAGACGACAGCGTTTGCGGCGTACCGCATTCTCCCGAGCCGGAAAGTTTGTGGTCGATAGCCCTTGCCGGTGATCATCGAATATTTTTCGGAATGCGAAACAGCGCGGCTGTAGCAGTAGGCCCCGGTGAGCGCGACCACGAGATACAGCATCGCCAGGGCATTGGCCTGACCGAAGACCGGAAGCGCGGACGTCTGTACCAGCAGCGAATAGATTTTGGTGCTGAGGACCAGCAATCTCGCCGGTATGCCGATGACGCCGGGAATTTCGAAGGCCTCGATCGCTGTAATGAACTGGAAGATCATAACGGCGAGAAGTCCGGGAAACATCAGGCGAAGGGTGATCCGCCGAACCGTAGAAACGCTGCTGGCGCCGGAGATCGCTGCAGCTTCCTCGAGCATCGGGTCCATTCTGCGTAGTAAGGGCACCAACATCAGAAAGGCTGTGGGTACGAGGCGTAATCCTTCGATCAGGATCATCGCTTCCATCGAATAGATGTTGAACAGTGGTTTATCGAAGCCGAAGACTTCCTGAAGGAATTGATTGCCGAAGCCGATGCGCGGACTCAGCAACAGGATCCAGGCCATGGCTTGCAACAGTCCGGGCATCGCAAGCGTCATGGGTATCGTCGCATAGATCAGTGCTTTGAAGCCGATGTCGGTGCGTTCGACCAACCATGCCAGGACGATGGCGAGTACGACGCCGATGGTCGTCGCACCGCTTGCATAGACGAAGGTATTATAGAAAATCGAGGGGAGAGCAGGATCGGACCATACCGCGCGGAAATTCGCGAACGTCATGCTCGATCCAGCGAGGTCGCCGGGGAGTTTTGCCGTACTCAGACTGCCCAGAATGAGAAACGCGACGGGCGAAGCGACCAACAGCGCCACAAATGCAAAGACGAGATAGCCTGTAGCGTTACGCGGCAAAAAAGCGCGTGCCCACTTAACTCGTGGTAACGTGAGGGCTGCAACCGACATCAATTACTCGATTTCCGACGCGTCGTGGAGAGTGACCGTAGATATGAAGACTAAGGCGAGCCTTCATTGAGCTTGCAGTCTCTTTTCCCAGAGTGGGCCCCATACCTTTTGAATTTCGGCCGCATAGTCATCGGACAAATTGGCATCGTTCGCGATCAGCTTCTTGCCCTTTAGTTCATCCGGATAAACCTCGAATTTTTCGAGCGGCAGCTTCTTGGTCACCGGTGGCGTAAAGATCGCGGCATACTGCGCAATCTGTCCTTCACGGCTCAATATCCAATTGATGAAGATCTTTGACGCGTACATATGAGGTGAGCCATTCAGCAGCGCGATTTCACTCGCCGTTGCCGGAATGGGATCGGGGCAATGCCAGGCGACGTTGCCCCCTTTGGACGCAAGTTCGTAGACCTGCGAGTCGCCCGAGGGAATGGAGATCGGCACTTCGCCCAAGGACGTCAGGCCGGTAAGAGCATTAACCCCTTCCTGTCGGAGCTGCGGACTGGACGATGCTCATGAAATCTCCGATGTATTTGGCGGTTTTCTCAGCGCTCCATTGGCTTCTCAACGGCACTAACCACGTCATAGGGCGATCGTTTGCCCCAATGACGTTGCCGTGCAGCTCGCTTTTGGTGATCAAGTCTTCCCAGGTTTGGGGGAGGGACTCTTTCTTCACCTTCTGGGTGTTGTAGGCCATGCACCAAATACGAAAATCTTTGCTTACGAAGAGGCCCGAATCGGGGCGTAGCTCGTCCCGTACGTTCTTGAAATTGGGAATGTCCTCGAGGCTTGCGAGCGCGTTCGCCTCTTTGAACATATAGATGCTGCCGGTGATGCTGGTGGTGATGTCCGTGATGAGATGGCCTTGCTTCAAGGCGAGGAGTGGTTTGATCACGCGATTGTTGTAGCTGCCCTGTTCATACTCGGGCCGAATGAAGGGATAACGCTCCACGAAAGGCGCGATATAGGCGCGGAATTGCGACTTTGACTCGGACGCGGCGATCCGGAATTCGCCTTCTTTCTTCGCGCGCTCGATCCAGTCAGCTGGAACTTCGAGCTCCTCATCGATGCCTTTGAGATAAGAAGGATCGAGCTTGATCTGTTCGAGGATCTTTTGCGTCGCCTTGGGAAGCTCCTGGGCGATCGCGCCGCCGGAAAGCCACGAAAGCGCGATCCCGGTCATGAAGACAGCACGGATTGCGGACCGAATGAAGCTGCTCACAAGTGGTTTCTCCCTATTGTCGTGTCGGTGCCGGACCCAATCCGTCCAGCGCCATTATTCGTTTTGCGCGAGGTTTTAACGATGCGTCGAAATTGGCGTGAGCCCCGCAAACGGAAATCCATCGTTTCCCGACCGAGCCGTTAAGCTCAGAGCGCCCCGAGTTCCTTGTAATATGCCTCTGCCCCGGGATGAAGCGGCATATAGGTATCTCGGCATAGCACTTTCGGATCGATCGGCCCCGTCAGGCCAGCCATGGGTTGGCTGAAACTGGCACTGATGGAGGGGCCTTGCTCGATCAAGCTCATGACCACATCACGTGCCCGGTCATTGGGAAGGTCCTTGTGGCAGAACATCAGCCAGCCGCTGAAATCCAATACATCGACATTGCGATCGAGCCCCGGCAGACGATCCTTGGCGATAATGCTGCGGGGGATTCCCCTTTGCTCGAAGCGGGCGAGAACGTCAGGACTTATATCGAGGAAGTTGAGTTTATTGTTGCGGCAGAGAACGTCCCACCGCTTGGTCATGATCGCCTCATCGAACACCGCGTCCCAGCCAGGGCCTGCCGCCCGGCTTTCGTCGATGTTTCGTGTTCGCTTGCGCTCGGTCGAAAGTATCTCGCCGCCCCAGGAAAGAATCTGATCCATGCTGAGGCCATAGGCATTGAGAACTTCATCGATGATCGGCGTCGCAGGGTGACGCATCGATGGCTCGGGCATGATGACCTTGAGCGGATATTTCCGGGTGCGGATGTCGTCGAATGACTTAATGCCGGTTTCGGCTCGTACCGCAAAAGCTAACCGGTCATCGTGCGGCAGGACGGCCAATGCGCGAAGAGGAAGCGGCTTCGAGAAGGGGGGAGACCATGCGCCGCTAAACCGCCGTACCACGACGGTGTCGTGATTCCGATATCATACGCGCCGTCAGCGATAAGCTGTGGCGAGTCCATACAAATGGACCCGGGGTCGCCCGCTGTGATGGATACCGTCGATCCCTTGGGCAGGAATCCCTGATAGCAGGCGAGGCTGACGGAAAGATAGCTCGTGAACTGAATCCAGTTACGTCCGCCAGCTAAGATCTTGAAATCGACGGCTTCACTCGTCACGTTTTCCCCCTGTTTAGACCGGCTGGCCCGTCGTTTACCACGTGGCCCGCTGATCGCGTTCAAGCGGTGTGTCGTCCTCCGGAAGCAGGCCATAGGCCTTTGGATGAACGATTCCACACTTCACACAACGTCGTAGGTCTTCTTGTTCGTTGAATTGCCGCACGAGCCTAAGTTGCTCGTCAAGGAACTTGGGCCGATTGCGCGCGCCGGCGTCTACTTTTGCGCCGGCCGGAAGTTCGGAGCCGCACGAAGCGCAATACCAGGCGACCACGTCATAGGAATAGTCGCGTTTCGCGCCACCAAGCACGATCATGTAATAGACCGCGTCCTCTTGCTCCTTGCGCACGACGAATTTGTCGGCATTGCAGCTGTGCCAGTAACCGAATAAATGCTCGATGTGGTGCGGGCGGCCAGCAGGAATGACATGAAGCAACGCAGGCTTCTCCGGGATTTTGACGACCCCGCCTTCGACCTTTTCCCAGATCGTCAGCGGCTTGTCGGTCGTTTCAAAACGCCCGGTCCAACAATAGTAATCCGGTGTTTCCTGCCAGCTGCCGTATTTGCCCGGCAATCCCTTTAGTGGGATGTCGTAAAACGGTATTGGGGTTTCCATGGTCTAGCCGTGCTTAGATGGACGCTCGACTACCACGCCATTCGCGCTTCGTGTTCTTGCGGCGTATCCTTGGCCGGGTTCCACATATATCCAAGCGGGTGCACCTCGCCACATTCCGAGCAGGTACGGTTGCGGATTTCCGCATTGAATTCGCGCACCGAGGCCTCTTCCCATTTCCAGAAGTGATCGAATCCAACAGAGCCTGTCCGTAGCAAGCGCTCGAAAATCATGGTTCCGCAGGACTGGCAATACCAAGCGATGCGGTCCGTATCGGTCGCCGAAGGTGATCCCATGATCGTCAGGCTATAGCCGAGATTGTCGTCTGCGCTGCCCCGCATCTGCAGGTACAACTCGTCCTTATCGTTGATATGCCAATACCCGTAATTGTGCGCGGAGTGGTGAGGTGTGCCGCTGGTGATAACGTGCAATACCAGTTCTTGCTTTGGCGATCCGATGATCCCCGCGGGACTGATGCTGAAACGGTCGGTCAATCCGCCCTTTGTCTTGTCCACGACGCCGTCCGCCGAGACTTGCCGGCGACGTATTCCGAAGATGCTCTGGCCTTCCTGGCGGAATGTCGAAAACTTCTTTGCGACCTTTTCCTCAAGCAGGTCCCAATCTCCGATCAGCTTCTCGATCGGTTCGTCGACAATGAGGTTGCCGAACATGAATTGTCTCCGTTTTCGCCTTGTCGCGAAAGCATAACGACGGCCCGGTAAACGGCATATCCACGATTTAGAAAGCTATCGTTTCCCAGGCGATGAGTACGACAACGAACGTAATCATCTCGATTCCAGGGCGAGCCCCTCAAGCGAAAGATCCTTCAGGTGGCTGGCGACGAAATCGAGGAAAAGCCGAACATTGATGGGCACATGGGGGCTTCGCGGATAATAGGCTCGCAGCGTCCGGTTAAACGCGATTTCCCTGGAAAACAGGGGGATGAGCGCCCCGTTCTTGATTTCTTCGACGACGGAGTAGACCGGTAAAAGAGCAATTCCGTGGCCTTTGATCGCCGCCTCGAACAATGCCGCACTGCTATTTGCAGTAAGGCTACCCGACACGCCGACTTCGTAAGAGCCATTGTTGTCCTTGAAGGTCCATCGATCGACGACCTCGTCATTATCGTAGCAATAGAGGAGGCAATCGTGGCTGCTCAGATCTTGCGGCGCCTTGGGGTATCCTGCCCGTTTCAGGTACTCCGGGGTTGCGCAGATGGTGTAATGAGAAATGCCGAGGACGCGGTGGTCCAGGAGCTTATCAGGAACCGGCTCCTGGTGGATGAAGACATCCATGCCCTGCACGATCCCGACACGTCCGGTCGTATGGGTAATCAGATCGATGGACACATTCGAGTATTGATTCAAAAAGCGCGGTATAAGTGGCGTGACAAGCTTTATACCCAGCCCCGCGCTCGCGTGAACTCTCAATTTCCCGCCCGGTGCGCTGTGGAGGCTTTGCACGGCCTTGGTGGCCTGATCCACAATCGGTCTTATTCCGGCGCATTTTTCGAAGAAGGCGGACCCTGCCGGAGAGAGTGAGATGCGGCGGCTCGATCGCACGATCAGCTTTGCCCGAAGCTGATGCTCAAGCCGGTTGATGCGCTTGCTAACCGCTGACGGTGAGATCTTCAAATCACGCGCAGCAGCGGAAAAATTGTGATTTTCCACCACGGCTATGAAGACCGAAACGTCATCCAGGCTGACCATAAGCGCATCTTAACATCTTTGATGTCCGCAAGTCCCTCCACGAGGAACAGGAAAAGATAGATTTCCGTTTGCGCGGATGGTGGTTTTCGGCGGCCATTGCTATTGCTTCAAACGAGGCACATCGCCGCCTGGATGAAAAAGATGGAAATGCGAGATCTGGACTTCGGGATCTTCGATCCGACTGAGATACCGGACGATCAAGGACCCGACGCAACTGCTGCGGCTTTCGAGGCACACATCGCCGACGCTCAACTGGCCGAGCATGTCGGCTATCGATATTTCTTTTTCATTGAGCATCAGAATGCGGGCTTCGCCTGCATTTCGTCGCCCACCGTCTATCTCACAGCATTAGCGCGCGCGACCCGGACCATCCGGATCGGCGCAATGATCTTTCAGGTGCCGTTTCATCATCCTATCCGTCTCGCTCAGGATGTGGCCATGATCGACCAGCTATCTAAGGGGCGCATGGAATTTGCCATTGGATATGGGACGCGTCGAGGGGAGTTCACGCCCTGGAATGCGGATTACGACAACCGGCGTACGATGGGCGAAGAGGCTGTCGAAGTCATCTTGAAGGCGTGGCGTGAACAGGAGGTCTCCTTCCAAGGTGAATATTGGAAATTCGACAGAGCACAGCCCCAGCCGCATCCTTATCAACGGGAGATTCCCGTTTGGATCGGCGCGCACAGTCACCGCTCTTACGACTATGCTGCACAGAAGAACATGAACGTCTCGCAGATATTCGAGGTCGAGAAGGCTGTCGCTGAGAAATTCGCCTACTTCCGAGACGCCTGGGCAAAACAAGGGCATCCGGGACCACGGCCGCGGGCGGCCCTTGTACGCCATGTGCATGTCGCCGAAACCGACAAGGCGGCGAGGGCGGAAGCTGAGCAATATATGTTGCAAGGCATTCAGGGCGCAGCGGGGGTGGCACGCGCTTTGGCCAAACGTCCCGAGGATGAGACCGGAGAGAATAAAGAGCGTATCCGCGTTTATTATGAGACCTCTCGGTCGGTCGAATTCTGGCTCGACGAAGGGTTGGCCTTCGTTGGCAGCCCAAAGACGGTCGCGGCCGCTATCCGGAAGCAGCATGAGCTGTGTGGCTATGATGTGCTTTTGGTCAACCACCAGTTCGCCGACATGCCACGCGACCTTTACGTCAAATCGCTCAGATTGTTCGGTGAGGAAGTTATTCCGGCCTTTGCACCCAGTGCGCTTCTTTCGGAGGTATCGGCGTGACCGGCAAACAGACAGAATTCGTAACGGCTGACGGCCGACGTGTGCCAATCTTCATGGCGGCGCCGGATCCGTCGAGCAAGAACCCTGCGATCGTTCTCGGCTATGAACTTTTCGGAATGACCGAGATACCGGAAGGTGGGCCTTACATGCGCGCGCTTGCCGAACGGTTTTCGCGCGAGGGATTCGTTGCTGCCGTCCCCGACTATTATGCGGCGACGGGTAAGCAGCCTGCGATGAGCAACGGTTCGATTAGCGGCGGTCCGAACGAGGATGAGACGCGCGCCATATTACTGGAGACCGTAAGTTGGCTCCGCCAGCAGGCCGACGTGGATAGTGGGAACGTGGGTGCGGCGGGTTGGTGCGGCGGTGGGCGCCAGATTCTGCTTCTCGCCGCGCACTGTCCCGACATTCGCGCCGTCGCATCATTTTATGGCCGCCTGAACAATCGTCCCGGTGCGTCATCGCCCTCCCCGATAGATCTGGCGCCGAGGTTCAAGTGTGCTGTCTTCGGCGGCTACGGCGAGGATGATCACGCTATCCCGGTCGAAACGGTTCACCAATTCAAGCAAGCGCTCGACCAGAACGGCGTTACGAACGAGATCAACATCTATCCTAAAGTCGGCCATGCTTTCATGAACGACCGGTTGGGCGGCTATTCTGCGGTTGCCACGGAAGACGCCTGGAAGAAACTGATCGTCTTCTTTTCGCGGCAGCTCCGAGAATCGAACCAACGAACGTAGCGGTCGCTCGACGCTAACCACGACTGAATACATTTCATCCATTTCGTACTCAGTCGCTCGCGAACCGTTCGCACGATGCTAGCTGCCAGTGCTGCAGTCCTTCAGGGTGGGCACCACCTAATGGATAGCGCAGGTAATAGGCGTCTAGTCAAAGATCGCGAATACGCGGCAGCACCTTGTCGCCAAATAACCGGATCGAGCGAAAGGTCGGCTCGCCGGTCTGAAATGCCGGTACCAGATCGAGGATACCGGGGGACTCAGCCGATCCGCGATGTCGCGAATTTGCGACAGGACGCTTTCGCTGCTGCCGATTATGATTTGGCCCGCCGCGATCCCTTCCTCCAACCCCGTGGCTTTCAAGTTAGGAAATCCCGTCAAGAGGAGCTGGGCTGTGATATTCGCAATTTGAAGTGCGATGGCGGGCGCTAGCACAGGATCGGCCCCACTCAAACAGGCAAGGGCGACAACGATGCTCGCATCGACATTGTCCTATCGGTTGGAGTATATTTTTTACGCCTAATTCTTGAAACGCGTCACTTGCTCGGAGCGTGCCATGTTCAAGGAAGTGCTGGTCGACGAGCCTATCGAGAAAATCGCAGATGACTGGGATTTCCTCGAGGACAAGGTCGCCGCGAAATACTCGACCTTTCGCGAGTTCGGCCAGAACATCTACGGCATTCGCCGGCGCAATGTCAGCCGCACCGAAGTAATTGACCTCAAGAAGGGCAAATTCAGCAGCCTGCTGCTCGGACCTCAGGGCATCGTCGGTACCGGACGCAACCCGCTGCATTGCCATATCACCACCGCTGGGACGCCGCATCGCATTCCGCACAGTTTCGGTTATTGGCATATCAACGACATGGACGAACTCTATCTGCCCGTCCCCGGTGCAACCGACGATGACCTCGGTTATTTCCTCGTCATCATGCAAACCCCGAAGGGGAATGAGGGCGAGAGTTTTGCCTGGTACTGCCAGAAATGCATCACCATGCTCTACGAGGTTCGCTATCACAGCGGCGAGCTTGGCTTGAAGAATTTCTGGCGTGCCGAAGAGAACGCCGTGCGCGAATACAATAAGGATGCGAAGAACCGCACTTGCCCGGAATGCGGACTCGTCAATCCGCTCGGTTACGTCTGGAACATGGCCAAAGACACGCCGGACGAGACTGCCGCGCGCGCGCTCTGGTAGGACGCGCTTTCATGACCGACACGAATCCTTGGGTTTCCGCATGGACACCCGACTGGAGCAATGCGGTTTTCCCGCTGGAAGAGCGAGACCAACGCTGGGCCAAAGTGCGGCGCCTTATGGTGCGCGACGGCGTCGATCTGATTATCTGCCTCGCGAACACCCACAATTACGACCGCGCTCAGGCTGATAGCCGGTATCTCAGCCAGCTTGGCGAGAATGGCGACGAGACCACGCTTGCCTTTCCGGTCGAAGGTGAGGTGACGGCGTGGCTGTCGCGCGGCGGCGTTTGGCCCGGATCGAACTGGATCGCCGATATCCGGCCGGCGGTGCGCGGCGGCGGCGGCATCACCATCGCGCAATGGCTCAACGAGAATCCGCACTATCAGAAGGCTGTCATTGCAATCGCCGGACTGACCGCGTCGCATCTTTCGCATATGCGGTCCGCCGAAGGCGAAGTGATGTGGGGCTCGGTCGAGCTGCTCAAGAAGAATTACCCGGAAGCGCGCTTCATTTCGGCGACACCGCTTTTGGGAGAAGCGCGGTATCGGAAGAGTTCCGCCGAGATCGACTACATCCGCAAAGGCACACGCATCGCCGAAATAGCACTCGAAGCATTGCGTCGGCACGCGCGGGTCGGCGCGTCGGAGCGGCAGCTCTTTGCCGAGATGATGTACGCCAACGCCAGCGCGGGCGGCACTTTTCCGACGCAGATCGGTTGGTGCAGCGGCCCACAAGGCCAGGTGTTTCACCGCATTGCTCAGCCGTCCTTCCGCAAGCTTGCGCGTGGCGATGCGATGCTGCTGGAGATCGAAGGCCGCTGGGGCGGCTACATCGCGCAGATCGACCAGACGCTGGTGATGGAAGAGCCGACCCCGGACATGGTCGAAGGCATGAAGATGACGATCGAAGCCTTCGAGCGCGTCCGTGCGAAAATGACCCCCGGCGCTCGCATCGCCGATCTGATCGCCGCCGCCAATCTTAAGAGCCGCGACGGCCGCATCGAAACGGGACTCGGTTTTCACGGCCGCGGTACCGGCAATGACGGGCCGCTGCTCGTCGCCTTCCGTCCCGAGCCGCAAGAGATCCTCGATATTGTGATCGAGGAGGATTGCTCGTTCATCATAAAGCCCTCGGCAAGGGTAATGGGTGTCGAGGATTACAGCCGTTGGGGCGATAGCGTCGTCGTCAGGGCGCGCGGCTGCGAGCGTTTAGGAACACGCGCGCCGGAGTTGATCGTTCAGCACTGATCGCGCAGTGCAGTGCGTCTGAACCGCTACCAGGCCAGACGGGCAGCGGCCTCTTCGGGGCTGTCGAGAGCTGGATCGAAGCCATAAGCGAGCGGATGCTCTTTACCGCAAGCGGAGCACGTGCGTTCTCGCGAAGAAGCGTTGAAGTGCCGCGCGCGCTCGAGAAGGAATGGCCAGAAACCGGTGAGTCCGCCGCGCCGTGCATCGTAGCTTTCGCGCACCAACTCATGTCCGCAGCCGGCGCAGATCCAGAGCAGCTGGTCTTCCCGCACGTCGCGGCACATCGCGGTGAGCAGCGTGTGGTAGACGGTATCCTCTTCGGCGATGCGCAAATAGACGAGATCGGCGTCGGAAATCCGCCATGCGCCGAAGAGATGTGCGATGCGATAAGGTGTGCCGGCGGTGACGGTATGCATCAGGCGGGCGCGCGACGGCAGGTGCACCGACGCGTGTCATCGCGACGCTCGATCATGCGGTACGCCGGATCGGCTGATGTCTGGCGGCCAACCCACAAGTTATAATTGTTCGCCTGGTGCCAGCCACCCTCAGCCGCTGCTTCGTCGAGCCCAAACTCGTAGCAGATCGTCGGTTCGTTGCTCATTGCGCCATCCGTAGAACGTGGCAAAGCATAAGCCGAGGCAGCGGCTTGTGTCACCGGCCGGACGCGGTTGCCGGGCCGCGCCGAAGCCTGTCGACAGGAGCGGCCGGCGGCCTTATCGTTCTTTCGTGCCCCTCAATTCCGCGTGGAGGATCGCATGTTTCGGGAAATCACCATCGACGAGCCGATTGAAAAGGTGATCGAGGATTGGGATTTCTTCCAAGACAAGATCGCCCCGAAATTCTCGACATTCCGCACCGTTGGGCAAAACATTTACGGCATCCGCCGCCGGGCGGTTTCGGCCGAAGGCATCGTCGATCCACGCAAGGGCAACATCTCCGGCTCGCTTGAGCTCGGGCCTTCCGGCGTGGTGTCGGTGCTGCATAAGCCGATGCAGATTCACGTGACCACAGCCGGGACGCCCCACCGCGTGTCGCACAGCTTCGGCTATTGGCATGTGAACGACATGGACGAGGTCTATCTCGGCATTCTCAATCCCAAGGGCGAGTCCCTCGGGCATTACATCGTGATCATGCAGACGCCGAAGGGCAATGAGGGCGAGAGTTTCGCTTGGTATTGCCGCGAATGCCTGACGCTGCATTACGAGTTCCATTATGAGAGCGCTCGTTTCGGCTTACAGGGATTCTGGAAGGCGGAAGAGAACGCCGTTCGCGCCTACAATGGCGATCCGAAGAATCGCACGTGTCCCGAATGCGGGCATGTCAATCCGCTCGGCTATTGCTGGAATTCGGCGAAGGATACGCCGGAGCAGCGCGAGGCGCGTGCCATCTGGTAGCAGGCCGCCAAAACGGCGGTAAAAAAGCAGGGGGAGGAAGATGCGGGTGCTCAAAATTCTGGGCTGCATTGTGGCGCTTCTCCTGCTCGTCGATGTTTCAGCCTATGCACAAACATCTTCGACAGCGCCGGCCGCGCGCAAAACCATCAAGCTCGGGGTTTCCGGCCGGCCGGATCAGGCGAGCCTCGAACTCGCGCTGCGGCGCGGCTATTTCGCCGACGAAGGGCTCGATGTCGAAACCGTTCAGGCGCAGACCGGGCAGGAGATGGTGCCGGCGGTTGCCACCAACCAGCTACAGGCCGCGAGCGGCTCGCCCAATGCCGGCCTCTTCAACGCGCTCAACCGTAACATCGATATTCGCATCGTCGGCGATTTCGCGCATATCGGCGGCGCCGACGATCGGACGATCTCGATCATGGCGCGGCCCGATCTGCTCGACAGCGGCCAGATCAAGACGGTCGCGGACCTCAAAGGGAAGACGATCTCCTACGGACCGGGTCCAGGGCAGATCACCCAGATCATCTTTCAAACCCTTTACGACCAGGCCAAGATTTCCGCATCGGATGTCAATATCAAGTACCTGAATTTCGGCGACACGCTCGCATCCTTTGCTGGCAAGACCACCGATGTCGCCTTCGTCGTCGAGCCGCTGGTGACGCAGGCCGAGGCACAGAATATCGCGCGTGTCTTCATACCCGGCGGCCAGATCGACCCCGGCGCCGAGCTGTCGATCTGGGTCTATTCGCCCGAATTCGCCAAGGACAAGGAAAGCGCCACAAAATTCATGGTCGCTTTTCTGAGGGGCGCGCGCGACTACTACGATGCGTTCTTCCTCGGCAAGGGAAAGGACGCGGCCATTGCGCTGCTGACGCAATATCTTCCGGTGAAGGATCCGAAGCTCTGGGAGAAGTCAAAGCAATCCACCGACCTCAATGGCCGTGTGAATGTCGCCGATCTGAAGCGCCAAGCGGCGTTTCACAAAGCGCACGGCAACATTACTGGGCCGGTGCCCGATCTCGATAAATACCTCTCACCGGAATTTGCCGAAGCGGCGGTGAAACGTCTCGGCGAGCGCTAAGAGAACGCAACAACGATAAGGTTTGTGGGAGACGTTATGGCCGTAGCGAGTGAAAACAATCCGTGGTCGCCTGAATGGAGCAACGCCGTCTTCTCGCTGGAGGAGCGCGACCGGCGCTGGGCGAAGGTCCGCCGGCTCATGGCGCGCGACGGTGTCGATGTCATCTTCTGCTTGCCGTGCACCAACAGCCACGATCGCGGTGCCGCCGATGCTCGTTACCTGACGCAACTTGGCGAGAACAGCGATGAGTCCGTGGTCGCTTTTCCGATCGAAGGCCCCGTCACAGCGTGGCATTCGCGCGGTGGTGTATGGCCGTCATCCAACTGGTTTGCCGATCTCCGCGCTACGCCGCGCGGCACCGGCGGAGCAACGGCATCGACATGGCTGAACGAGAATCCGCGCCTTAAGGACGGGACGATCGCCATTGCCGGCCTCGATTCATCGATCATTTCGCATATTCGCTCCGCCGAGGGCGAGGTGAATTGGCAGTCGGTCGACATCCTCAAGCGCAATTTCCCCAACGCCAAATTTGTCAGTGCAACGCCAATTCTCGGCGAGGCGCGCTGGCGGAAAAGCGCGGAGGAGATCGATTTCCTGCGAAAGGGGACGGTGGTAGCGGAGAAGATGCTCGAAGCCGTCAACCAGCATGCGCGGCCCGGCGTGCGCGAGCGCCACATCTTCGCGCATCTGATGTTTGCGTGTGCCGACGCCGATGGCAGCTTCCAGCCGATGATCGGGTGGTCGACGGGTCCGAACGGTCGTGCCTATCACCGCGTCGAGCAACCATCCTTCCGCACCTTCAAGGACCGCGATGTGCTGCTGCTCGAGATTGAGGGGCGATGGGGCGGCTATATTGCCCAGATCGATCAGACCTGGGGCATCGGTAGCGCCACCCAAGATCTGAAGGACAGCATCAAGCTGGTGTTCGACGCTTACAACCGCGTGATGGCGAAGCTGAAACCGGGTGTCACGGTGCGCGAGCTCATCGATGCTGCGACCTTCACGGCAATGAATGGGCGCGCGAAGACCGGCCTCGGCGGTCATGGTCGCGGTACCGGCGACGACGGGCCGCTCCTCGTCGCGGGCCGACCCGAGCCCAAAGAGGTTCTCGATCTTGTCATCGAGGAGGGCTGCTCCTTCGTTATCAAGCCGTCGGTCACGCTCGATGGGATCGGCGATTTCGCACGCTGGGGCGAGACCGTTGCCGTTACGGCAACGGGGGCGGAGCGGCTGGGAACGCGGCCGCAGGAAATGAGGGTTCTCGTTTGATTCGGATGGCAGAGCGCGCGCGGTTTCCTGTCGCGCGGCGGCCGCGCGCCTCGAGGCGGTAATGGCGGTACTCACGGAGACCACTCGTTACAACGCCGAAGACGGTGCGACGGTCGCAACCTTCCTTGCCCGCCCCCAAGGCGCGGGGCCTTTCCCCGCCGTGCTGATGGGCTACGAGTTCTGGGGGATGCTCGAAGTGCCCGGCGGCGGACCGCATATGCGCGATGTCGCGGAGCGCTTTGCGGCAGAGGGCTATGTCGCCGCGGTGCCCGATTACTACGCGGCACGGGGCCAGCAGCCGACCATGGAGGGCGGCACAATTAAGGGCGGCCCATCGGACGAGCGCTCAGGCAAAGACCTGCAGCTTGCTGTGACATGGCTGAAGACGCTGCCCTTTGTCGCCCGCGATCGCATCGGCGTGGTGGGCTGGTGCGGCGGCGGGAGGCAGGCGCTGTTCCTGGCAGGGCGCAGCCGCGACTTGGCCGCGGCCGCAGCGTTTTACGGGCGCCCCATCAACCGGCCGGGGCAGGCCGGCCCGTCGCCCGTCGATCTGGTGCCCGAGATGCGCTGTCCGATCTTCGGCGCTTACGGCGAGAAGGATCATGCGATCGCGGTCGATACGGTGCGCAGCCTCGAGCAAGCGCTCGCCCGCAGCGGCGTTCCGCACGAGATCCATTATTATCCTGATGCTGGTCACGCCTTCATGAACGATCAGCGGCCGGACTATGTCGAAGGCGCTGCAAAGGATTCATGGCGGGCGCTGCTGGCGTTCTTCGCGCGCTATCTCAAGAACTGACACCGAAACTAAAGCATGGACGAGCGATGGCTTTGAAACTGGGCATATTCGATACCTTCTCGCACGCCGAAGGCGAAATGCAGCGTGCCGCGACGCTCTACGAAGAACATCTAGCGGATGCACGCCTCGCCGACCAACTCGGCTATGAGTATTTCTTCTTCATCGAGCACCAGAATGCGGGTTTCCCTTGCGTCAGCGCGCCGACGGTTTACCTCTCGGCGTTGGCGCTCGCGACGCAGCGGATCCGCATCGGCGCCATGGTCTTCCAGATGCCGCTCCATAATCCGGCGCGTCTTGCGCAGGATACCGCGCTGATCGACCAGCTATCGCGCGGCCGGTTCGATTTCGCGATCGGCTATGGCACAAGGGTCGGCGAGTTCGAGCCGTGGTCGCTCGATTTCAAGGAACGCCGCGACATGGGCCTCGAGGCGATGGACATCGTACTCAAAGCCTGGACCCAGGAGGTCTTTTCGCACGAGGGCAAATATTGGCGCTTCAACAATGCGAAGCCGCAGCCCCGCGCTTATCAGACGCCGCATCCGCCGATCTGGGTCGGCGGCCACAGCCAGACTTCGTTCGATTACGCGGCGGCCAATAACTACAACCTTGCGCAGAATATCGACGTCGAAAAGGTGGCGGCGGAGAAATTCGCGTATTTCCGGAGCGCGTGGAAAAAGCAAAACCATCCCGGCGCGATGCCACAGCTGATGCTTGTCCGGCATGTTCATGTTGCCGAGACCGATGCTCAGGCGCGCGCCGAAGCCGAGCCTTACATGCTCGATGGTCTGATCGGGCTAGACGGCGTCAAGCGCGCGAAATCGCTGCGCATAGAAGAAGCGACGCCGCAAATGATCGAGACCGCGCGGGTCTATCTCAAGACTGCGGAATCCTTCGACTTTTGGATCGACGAGGGGCTCGCCTTCATTGGCAGCCCGGAAACGGTGGCGCGCGAGATCGCCGCGCAGCAGCAACGCGTCGGTTACGACATCCTGCTAACGCAGCACAATATCGGCAACATGCCGCACAAGCTCGCGCACCGCTCCATTCAATTGTTCGGCGAAAAGGTCATCCCGGCCTTTAGCGGCGCGCTTCAACCTGCGGTCTGAGGCCCATCGCGATCAGCTGCGCTCGTCCTACCAGAGCGCGCGCGCTGCCCTTTCCTCGGGGGTATCGTGGTTTGCATTCCACGCATAGCCCATCGGATTTATAAGGCCGCATTCCGGGCAGGTTCTGTTCTTCGGGTCGCTGTTATAGGCACGTACGGCCATTTCGGTCGCTTTGAACATGCCTTGGAGCCCGTGCTCGCCGGTCGCGAACCGGCGCTCGAACAGCATCGTCGTGCAGCGCTCGCAATACCAGGCCCAGCTGTCGCCTTCCTTTCCGGTCGGCGTTTGCATGATCACCAGATAGTGGCCGAGTGGGTCGCCCGCCGGGTTCGACAGGCCGAGATAGAGTTCGTCCATGTCGTTGATGTGCCAGAAGCCGAAATTGTGCCGCACGCGATGTGGCGTGCCCGCGGTCGTGACGTGAATCGTCATCGGCCCGTGATGGACCTCGATGACGCCGTGGGGGCCCAACTCGAGCGTTTGCGAGATGTTGCCCTTAACCGGATCAATCATCTCTTCGCGGCTGAGATCGCGCCGGCGCACGCCGTAGATATTCTGCCCCAGCGGGCGAAACCGCGCGAATTTGCCAACGATCTTCTCGTCGAGGAAATTCCAATCATCGACGATCTTTTCGATCGGCTCGTTGATGGTGATCTCGGTGAACATGACCATCCTCCCAGCGGGTGAAATGCCCGATCGATGCGACGCCTCAGCCCCGGCAGACGACCGTATCGGTCGGCCATCCGGTAAAAGGTTGCGCGGGCGAGACGATCATGCCGAGCGGCGACCGCCCCATTCGCTTCGCCCCCGATTTGGTGACGTGCACGCTGTCGCCCCAGATGAAATTGTAGCGTTTGTCGGCGGTCCAGATCGTCGGCTTGACGATGTAAACGCCGTTTTCGGGAAACACCATCGCGAGGCTGCGCTCGGTCGCTTCGTAATCGGGCCGCGCCTCGGGCGTCGTCAGTAGCAGCGGCCGATCGTCACCAAGACCGCGGCCATGGACGATCAGCGAGGCCATGGCGCCCGACAACGCGCCCTTGCCGCGCCCGATGCGTTTGCCCAGCTCGACGATCTTGTCGATGATCTGGCCGACCGTCGTGCCCGGCCGCAACGTATCGAGCAACTCCGGGTAAATGTCGGCATGGGCCTTCGATAATTCCATCAGCACCGGATCGCAGCGATTGACGGCAACCGGGCGGATCTGTTGGGCGCGGTAGCCGATGACCGATGATTTAATTTCGGCGACGATCACGTCGCCCGCAACCAGGGGACGCGATGTAGGCCGCGTCAAGGTGCGTCCCGGGATGGGATCGGCGACCCAGTTGAAATGCACCGACAGCTCCGAGCCACGCTGAAACAGCGCGTTCATCGTCTCGGCCCAGACGACGTGATCGGGAACGCCTGGCTGCGCCGCGCGCGTCTGTGCGTCGATGGCGCGCTCGACGATGTCGACCGAATCCTGAAGAACGGCGATCTCCTCTTCGCTCTTCACCTCGCGGGCTTCCTGCAAGAGATCGGTCGAATCGATGAAGGTGGCGCCCGGCAGTGCGTCCGTCAGCGCGGTGTAGGTGCCGTGCATGATCGTGCCTTCGGGCGTCCGCGTGCCGCTCAAGCCGCAGATTCCGATCTTCTCGTTTTTCAGACCGAGCTCGAGCAGGCGCTCGGCCATCACGCGTCCATAGCGGCGTTTGGCCTCGCGCACGTCCTTGACCCAGTCCTGCATCGCAGGACCCCAGCGCTCGGCCGCGGAGGTTGCGACCGCGGTCACTTCGCCTTCGAGCGGGAAGACGCACGCGATCGATGCATCGGCACCACCGCCACAATGCGACAGGTACCGCGCATCGGCCTGCCAGTCGGTCGAGTTTCCGGGGTTTTGCGGCGCAACAATCGCGGCGAGGCCGTCGCGCCGCATGAGTTCGCGAACCTTGCGCCAGCGACGGTCACGTTCGGCGAGTGAAAAGCGCCGATAAGCGTAGGTTGCAGCAGGTGCGGCCGTCATGGTTTCTTCCTTGAAAAGCGGGAGCAATGATAGTCCAATCGCATCACGGCGGCCAGAATCGCCGATTTAGGGGACGTCGTTTTGTCGGGCGGTCTTGTGCGAATCTCCGTTTTTTTCGCCGCCCTCTGTTTGGCGGCCGGACCGCCATTGCCGGTGAATGCGGCCGATCCGCCGGCCACCAAAACCGTTGTCAAAATGGGAATGGTCGGCCGACCTGATATCGCGGCCTATGTTCTTGCCATCCGGCGAGGCTATTTCGATCGTCAAGGGATCGAAATCGACCGGGTCATGGCGACGTCTGGTCAGGAATTTCCCGCACAGCTCGCGACCAATCAGATCCAGGTCGCGAGCGGCGTGCCCAATGCCGCGCTGTTTAACGCGCTTAATCGCGGCATCGATATCCGCATCGTTGCTGATGAAGCGCATATAGGCGATGCCTCAGATCGCACCGTCACGATCGTCGCCCGCGCTGATCTCATCGATTTCGGGGACGATCAAGGGACCTGCTGATCTCAAAGGGCGGAATTACGCGCCGGGACCGGTGAAGGGCCAATATCCTGATCTTTTGTTCCACAAGCTTTTCCTGCGAGGCGGCCTTACCGAAGCCGATGCCAGCGCCATACATTTGGCCTTTCCCGAAATGCTTGCGGCGCTCTCGACCAAGCAGATCGACGCGGCTTTCCTGATCGAGCCGTTGGTGCGCCAGGCCGACGATCGCAACATCGCCCGCGCACTCGCCACCGCGGGGGCGATCGATCCAGGCGCGCAGGTTTCAATCGTGCAATACGCGCCGCTCTTCGCGCGCCAAACCGAGCTCGCAACGCGTTTCATGGTCGCGTATCTCGAAGGCGTCCGCGACTATTACGATGCGATCTTTCTCGGCAAGGATCGCGACGCGGCGATCGCCATTCTGATGGAAGAAACGCCGCTCAAGGAACCGAAGCTCTGGAAGGAAGATATGTTCCGGCAGACCGATCTCAACGGCCGGGTCAATGTGTCCGACCTCAAGGCCCAGGCGGCCTTTTACAAGGAGCAGGGGACACTGACCGGCGCAATTCCCGATATCGACAAATACATTGACTTGAGCTTCGTCCGAGAAGCCGTCAAACGGATAGGAATGCGCTAGCATGACGAGGTATCGTCGAAGCTGGTTCGTAGGGCGCGTGCTTGCCGCCCTGTCGCTCGCGCTGACGCTCGTCGCAGGCGGAGCCGCTGCCGAAACTGCTCCGAAGATTGCGCTGAAGGTCGGCGCTTCCGACCGGCCGGATCAGGCAGCGCTCTATCTGGCGTTTTATCGCGGCTATTTCGATCGCCAAGGGCTCTCGGTCGAATTTATCCAAGCGGCCACCGGCGCGGATTTTCTTTCGGGCCTCGGGATGAACCAGATACAGGCGACGACCGGGTCTCTTAACGCCGCGCTCTTCAACGCACTTAATCGCAATATCGATCTCCGTATTGTTGCCGACTATGCGCATGTGGGTCGCGATCGCGACCAAACGGCCGCGATTGTCGGGCGTGCCGATCTCATTGATGGCGGCAGCCTCCGCACGCCCGCGGATCTTAAGGGCCGCGTGCTAGGGGCGGGGCCCGTGCCTTCGCAACTCCCTGAGCTCGTCTATCGCAAAGTGTTCGCGCAAGGCGGAATCACTGCGAACGACGTCACCATCCGCTATCTCGCCTTTCCCGATTCGCTGGTCGCGATGGGCACGAAGACTCTCGACGTCGCGTTCCTCATCGAGCCGCTGGTCACGCAAGCCGACCGGCAGAATATCGCCCGTGTCTTTATGCCCTTGAGCGCGATCATTCCCGGCGCCGAGCTTTCGGTGCTGCAATACTCGGCCGAATTCGCGAAGGACACCGGCGTGGCGACGCGCTTCATGGTGGCCTATCTGCAAGGCGTGCGGGATTTTTATGACGCCACCTGGCATCATCAAGACGAGGATGCGACGTTCGCTCTGCTGAGCGAGCATCTCTCACTCAAGGACAAGGATTTGTGGAAGGCGATGCGCCGCAACGCCGATCTCAACGGCGAGATCGACGTGCCCAGCATCAAAGAGCAAGCCGCGTTCTACAAAGAAGCCGGAACTGTGACGGGTCCACTTCCCGATATCGAGAAGTTCATCGACCGGCGGTTTGCCGAGGCCGCGGTGAAGATCATCGGCAAACGCTGAGGGTTGAGGAGGAACGATGCCTTTTAAGCGTTTCTACGGATCGCTCGCCGCCGCGCTTGTGCTGGCTGTTCTTGCCGCGCCGAGCGGCATGGCGGCCGACAAGAAACTCGTCCATGTCGGTGTGGTCGAACGCCCCGATCTGGCGCCCTTTTTGTTGGCGCTGCATAGCGGGCGGTTTGCCGACCAAGGCCTCGATGTCGAACCGGTGGTCGGAACCTCTGGTCAGGACTTCGTCGCTTCGCTCGCCACAGGGCAAATGGAGGTCGCGAGCGGCGTGCCGAATGCCGGTCTCTACAACGCTCTCAACCGCGGCATCGATATCCGTCTCGTCGCCGATTACGCCCATGTCTCACAGAAAGCCGAAGACAGCACGGTGTCGATCGTGGTGCGGGCCGATCTCGTTGATTCCGGCGCAGTGAAGGGGCCAGGTGATCTCAAAGGCCGCGTCATTGCTGCCGGACCGAGCAACGGCCAATACCCCCAGATTCTGCTCGCCAAGGCTTTGGCACGGAGCAATCTGACGCTCGACGACGTGACGGTGCGCTTTCTGCCGTTCCCCGAGGCGATCGCGGCGATGGGCAGCAAGAGCCTCGACGGCAGCTTCATGATCGAGCCGCTGACGACCCAGGCGGATCGCCAGAACGTCGCGCGCAAGCTGGTGCCAGGAGGTGCGGTCGATCCGGGCGCCGAATTGTCGATCGTGTTATTTTCGGCACAATTCGCGAAAGATAAGGATGCAGCGAACCGCTACATGATCGGCTTCTTGCAAGGCGTTCGGATGTATTACGACGCCTTCTTCCTCAAGAAAAACCGTGACGAAGCCATCGCTATCCTGACGAAATGGTCGCCCCTCAAGGAGGCCAAGCTCTGGGCCGAGGCCGTGCCGCAGAACACCGATCTCAACGGCCGGATCAATGTTGACAACCTTCGTCAGCAAGCGGTCTTCTATAAGGCGCAGGGAACGCTCACGACGGACATTCCCGATCTTGGGAAGTTTGTCGATATGAGCTTTGCCGACGCCGCCGTGAAGGCGCTCGGTGCGCGTTAGTTTCGACTTTCCAACGGGAGTGGCCGCTATGTTCAGCGAAGTCATGATCGATCAGCCGATCGACAAAGTGATCGAGGACTGGGACTTCCTGGCCGACACGCTGGTCGGCAAGTTCACGATGTTCCGCACGGTCGGGCAGAACATCTATGGCATTCGCCGCCGCTCGATCACCGCCGACGGGGTTGTCGATCCGCGCAAGGGCAAGCTGTCGGGCGCACTCGAGCTCGGGCCGCAAGGAGTCATCGCGGTGCGCCATGATCCGATGTGCATGCATATCACCACCGCGGGCACGCCGCATCGCGTCGCGCACAGCTTCGGCTATTGGCACATCAACGATATGGACGAGATCTATCTGCCGCTGCCGAATCCCGAAGGCGATCCGCTCGGCCATTATCTCGTGATCATGCAGACGCCCTCCGGCAAGGAAGGCGACAGCTATGCCTGGTATTGCGATCAATGCCTGACCTTACTGTTCGAGCGCCGGCATCGTACCGGCGAATTCGGCATGCAGGGCCTCTTCAAGTGCTCGGAGAACGCGGTGCGCGAATACAATGCAGATCCGCGGCTGCGCACTTGCCCCGAATGCGGCCACCTCAATCCGATGGCCTATTGCTGGAACTCGGCGAAGGATACGCCGGATGAACGCGCGGCGCGCGCGATTTGGTGAGGCGAGGACAAGCGATGATCAACGAACCGATCCTCAATTATGATTTCCCGCTGCGCGAGGTCGCGGACGAAGGGGAGTGGCATCAGGCCAATCGCTACAGCCTGTGGGTCGGCCGCCAGGCAGCGAGCGAAGTACCCTATGAAGTGATCGAAGCGCATCCACAAGGGCTCGTCCGCTTACCCCTCAAAGAACGCTTGATGCGTTTGATCCCGGCGAAGACGCCGTTCCGTATCAAGCATCTCTTCGCGCCGTTCCGCGCGAGCGACGCCGATATGATCTATATCCGCGCGGCGATGGAAGACGGCGTGTTCCATACGCTGCTCGGTGCGAGCAGTAACGAGGTTCGCGAAGATGCTGTCGTCTGGATCTGCCCGCATTGCGGCAAAGAGATTCGCCGCACAATTTTCGAGACACGCAAGCACGGCCTGATCGCTTTCTGGCCGTTCATGCTCGAGCAGGTGCGCGACTTCAATGCATCGCCCGCGCTGCAGAAATGCGGCTCCTGCGGCGAACTCCATCCGCCCTGCTATGGCTTCGACGCGAAGCTCGATCAAACCGATGAAGCGGCCGCACGCGCCGAATGGTGAGGAAAGATCAATGACAAAAACGACGGTTTGCCGGCTTGATGAGCTTGCCGATGGCGCTTCGCGGCGCGTGACGATCGGCCAGCGTCCGATCGCCATCGTGCGCTGCGGCGATGAGGTTTATGCGTGTCTCGATTCCTGTCCGCATAAAGGCGGCTATCTCAGCGAAGGCATCGTGAGCACGTCGCGCAAGGAGATCATCTGTCCCTGGCACCGGTTTCGCTTTCATCTCGAGAGCGGCGCCAGCGTCACGAATCCCGAACTGGTCGTGCCGACCTTTGCCGCCCGTGTCGAGGACGGACAGATCGTTATAGAGATGCCGTGATGCGTTTCACATCGCATCGGATGCTGCTGGTTTCCGCGCTGGGGGTTTGTCTTGCAGCGCTCGTCACCGGGGCGGCGCGTGCCGAAGATGCCGGCGCGAAGACCGTGGTCAAGATGGGGGTCGTGTCGCGTCCCGATCAAGCGCCGTTCGAGATCGCTTATCGGCGCGGCTATTTCGAGCGGCACGGCATCACGATCGAACCCGTGCCAGCGAGCTCCGGCCAGGAATTCGCGTCGGCGCTCGCGACCGAGCAGATTCAGGTCGCGACCGGTGTGCCGAATGCGGCGCTGTTCAACGCGCTTAATCGCGGCATTGGCATCCGGATTGTCGCGGATTTCGCGCACCTCGGCGACAAGCAGGATCGGACCGTCTCGATCGTCGTCCGCGCTCCACTTTACGATTCGGGCGAGGTCAAGACGCCTGCCGATCTGAAGGGGCGGGTCATCAACGAGGGTCCGTTCCCCGGGCAATATCCGGATGTGCTTTGGTCGAAGGTTCTGGCGCTCGGCCATCTCACCGAGGCCGACGTGACGGTCACGCATATCGGGTTCGCCGACGCTCTCGGGGCGATGGGCTCGGGCAAAGTCGATGCCGCTTTCATGATCGAGCCGCTGGTGACGCAAGCCGACAGCAAGAATATCGCGCGGATTCTGCTGCCGGCGGGCGCGGTCGATAGCGGCGCCGAGCTATCCATCGTCCTGTTCTCGCCAGGGTTCGCGCAGAACGTCGATGCCGGTTCGCGCTTTCTCGCGGCATTTCTCGAGGGTGCGCGCGATTATTATGACGCGTTTTTCCTCAACAAGAACCGAGATGATGTCGTCAAGTTGGTGACGACCTATCTCTCGGTCAAAGACCCGGCGCTTTGGGCGACGGCGCGCCAAGCCACCGATCTCAACGGCCAAGTCAATGTCGCCGATCTGAAGCGACAGGCGGCATTCTTCAAGCAGCAGGGAACGCTGAGCGGACCAATTCCCGATATCGACGCCAATGTTGATAAGCGCTTCGCCGAGGGGGCGATCAAGATCATCGGCAAACGATAGTACCGTCCGTCGGCAGGGTCAGCGTCCCTTCCATGGAATCACGACGCGCTCCAGGTAATTGAGCAGAATTGCGCAGCCGAAGCCAAGCACGGCGGAGATCAAGAGGCCGACATACATCTTCTCGACTTGAAAGACCTGCCACGAGGTCCAGATCAGATAGCCTATGCCGCTGCGCGCGCCGACGAATTCGGCGGACACGATGACCAGCAGCGCGATGCCCATGCCGAGCTTCAGCCCGGCAACGACCAGCGGCAGGGCGCCGGGTAAGGCAATGTCGGTGAACATCATCCAATTGCTGGCGCCGAAATTCTTGCCGACGTCGAGGTAGATTTTGTCGATGTTCCGCACGCCCGCAACCGTGTTGATGAGGACGAGGTAGATCACCGCCGTCGCGATGATGGCGTATTTGCTCTGCTCGCCCAGCCCGAACACCATGATGAACAGCGGCAGCACGGCGATCTTGGGGATCGGGAAGGTGGCGTCGACCAAAGGCTGGATAATCGCGCGGATGGGCCCGAACAGTCCCATCGCCAGGCCGATGAGCACGCCTGGAACGGCGCCGATGCAATAGCCGATCACGATCCGCTGCAAGCTGATCGAGAAATGCATCCAGAGCTCGCCGCTGAGGATCATGGCCCAGGCTTCGGCGAAAATCGCCGACGGCGATGGGAAGAAGCGCGTGTCGATCCAGCCGACCACCGCCCCGAACTCCCACAGGAGAAGGAGCAGGATCGGCGACATCAGCGACAGAAAGCGTTCGAAGTTCTTTTGGTTGACGATCCGCCCTGGCGAAACTTCTTCGCCTGCATCGATATCGACGATAGCCGTACCGGCGGTGGTCATCTTGTCACCTGCGTATCCATGTTCGCGCGCCCCGCTGCCCCGGCGACTTCATCGCGTAGAAGCGACCAGACCTGGCCAAAAATCTCACCATAGCGGGGACTCGATTTCACCGAATCCACATCGCGCGGGCGCGAAAACACGGCGCCGATATCGATGATGCTTTTGATGCGGCCGGGCCGCGCGCTCATGACCAAGATTCGGTCGGACAGCACGATGGCTTCGTCGATGCTATGCGTCACATAGACAACGGTCTTGCGCGTCTCCTCCCAGATCCGCAGCAACTCGGCCTGAAGCACGAGCTTTGTTTGCTCATCGAGCGCCGCGAAAGGCTCATCCATCAGCATGATCTCGGGGTCGTTCGCGAAGGCGCGGGCAATTGAAACGCGCTGCTTCATGCCGCCGGAAAGCTGATGTGGCAACGCGTTCTCGAATCCGTCGAGTCCGACTTTTCGGATATAAGCTTCGGCAATTTCGCGCCGCTCGCGGCGGCCGAAGCCGCGCGCTTTCAATCCGAAGGCCACGTTGTCCCGCACGTTTTTCCAGGGAAAAATACTCTGTTCCTGGAACACCATGCTGTTGAGCGGTCGCTCGCGAGAGCTATCGCGAGCGGCGCCGTCGCGGCGAACTTCGATTGTGCCCGAACTCTTGTTCTCGAGGCCTGCGAGGATACGCAAGAGCGTGGTTTTGCCGCAGCCGGACGGGCCGACGATGCAGAAGAATTCGCCAGCGCGGATTTCCAGGTCAATGCCGGCGAGCGCGACGACGACGCCCCCACGAACCGCGAAGCGCTTGCGCACGTCGCGCAACAAAATCTTGTTCGTCACGTCGTGGTTCGCTGGAATAGGCGGATTGACGTCCGCGCCCGAAAAATTTCCTCCCACAACGATTGCCATCACCTGTCCAATCGTGATTTTCCCGAAGGATTGCAGGCGGAATGCGACCCCGTCAAGCATCACCATGGAAAACTGTGCTTCTAGAGCTTTCGAACTCCCCGCCACTGCTTTCAGGTGTGTTGGTGCAGCGAGAAGCGACGCAAAGCGTTCGTACGTGCTGTATCGATAGTCGGTTCGTAGTGCTGTTCAATCAGATGCGATCAGGGTTTGTGAATTCATCGCTGGACGATATCGAAATGCTCGGGATCGCGTTCAATTCCACCGCGTGGAAGAGCCAGCGGGCGAGCTAGGTCATTGCCGCCTCCTAAACCCCTTGCGACGACCGGCACTTGCTTATGCGATGCGATTTCGCGCTTTTCCCGTGAAGATTTCAAGATCGCCGGGCTCGCTTCGAGTGTCGCCAAGCCCCATTCGCCGGAATGGATCGGTACGGCGCTCTTGCGGACGGCGGCGCTCAAACCGCATGGCCCGATGGAGACCCAGCTTGCCGAGCGCATCGCAATCAATGCCTGGCGCCTCCGCCGTGCTTACCGTGTCGAAAGCGGCCTCTTCGAGCGCGCACGCTCGGCCTGGCGTGAAGGCAGCACCGAGCAAACCTCGGACATCGACCTCGTCTTCCTTCGCCTCAGCACCAGCAACGGTGACGAGCTCGGAAAACTCTCGCGATACGAAGCAGCAATAGAGCGGTCGCTCCGGTGAGCGCTCCAGGATCTCGAGAGGAGGCAGAGGTATCGAGCGACGCCTCAAAGCGAGCTGGGTCTCGACCGGGCATGATAAGTTTCGCAACAACTCCGGCGAAAAAGCCAATCAGAATCGTCCAGAGGATATGCACCGTGTAACTCCTTGCTCTCAACGCTGCGCAAACGGCGGCTTTCGACTGCTTGCTTTGGGAATTCGATGCTTTTCCAGGGCATCATCCCGACCGCGCGCCGTTGGAAGGCAAGTTGTATAGGCTTTCGTAAACTCGGCGCCCAATAGGAAAAGCTGAGCCGAATAGTACACCCAGAGAAGGACGAGGATGAGAGATCCGGCCGCACCGTAGCTCGACGCCATGCTGCTGCTGCCAAGATAGAAACTGATCAGAAACTTGCCGACTGTGAATAGGAAGGTCGTCAGGATCGCACCAACGATCACGTCACGCCACCTTAGATGCCGATCCGGCAAGACCTTGTAAATCGCGGCAAATAGGATCGCCAGCAAGGCGTAAGAGACGATAAAGTTGACGATAACGAGAAGCACATGGACGAAAGGAAGAACAGCATTGAGGTAGTCGGCTAACGCACTGAGTGCCGTACTTACCACCAATGATACTATCAACAGGAACCCGAGTGCCGCGACAAGTCCGAGACTGGCTGTCCGCGCTCGCACAAGTCGGGATATCGTCCCGGCCTTTGGCTTCGCTCTCCAGATCACATTGAGCGCGGATTGCATTTCGCCGAAGACGCCAGAGGCGGTGATAACCAGCGTAACGATACCAATGATCGATGCGAGAATGCTCTGGCTCGGTGTGGCGGCACTGTTGATCGCGGTTTCCAGGAGCTTCGCGCTATCGTGTCTCATCAAATCCCCGAACTGCTCGGCGATTGCGCCCATTGCGGCATCACGACCGAAAACGATACCCGCAATGGCGACAACGATGAGAAGGACGGGCGCGATGGACGTAACCGTATAAAACGCGATCGATGCGCCGCGTGTAAGGGCTTCGTCTTCCATAAAGCCATTCAACGACATTCGAGCAATCTGGATGACGGTGGCGAGCCGGCCTTTGCGCAATCGAGGCGAAGCCTTCGGACTGCCCGATTTGTCGTTCGTGTTTGCCATAGGGAAGCAACGAAAAGGACGAAGCCGAGTTCCTCCGCTCGCTGAGATGCCTCGCCGGTGTTGTGCTTGTAGTTCACCTAATTCCGACCGACAGGCTCAAACCGCGAGCGCCAGCCGAAGTTCCCTCTCGCTTCACACGGAACCTGAGTTCTTGCAGGCGCCAAAAGCGCTGGTGGTGAGCAAGACGGGTCACCCCTACAATTTGCGTGTACGTGTGGGAGCCATCCTTGTCCGATCAAGCAGAGTCGCCGATACCGTCTCAGGAAGCACCGGGTGCCGTCACGCGGTCGAAGCGCCTGCTCGTGCTCTATGCCTGCATCGGCTTCATCCTGATCAGTTCGATCGAGGGCACGATCGTTGCCACGGTGATGCCGGAGATTGTGGGCGATCTCGGTGGCTTCGACCTCTTCAGTTGGGTCTTCACCGGCTATCTTCTGACTCAGGCGGTCATCATCCCGATCTACGGCCGGCTCGCCGACGTCTATGGGCGGCGGCGCATGTTGCTGATCTCGACCGGCCTCTTTGCGCTCGGTTCGATCCTATGCGGCTGCGCCTGGAATATGCTGTCGCTCGTGATCTTTCGATTAGCGCAGGGCGTGGGCGCGGGCGGTCTGGTGCCGATCTCGCAAACGGTGGTCGGCGACCTCTATACGCCGGTCGAGCGCGCACGCATCGCCGGCTATCTCTCGAGCATGTGGGCGATCGGCTCGATCATCGGCCCGCTTCTGGGCGCCTTCATTATCGCCCACACGAGTTGGCCTTGGGTGTTCTGGATCAACGTGCCGATTGCCGCGGCGGCGGCGCTTATGCTCGTGCTCTGGCTGAAGGAGGAAGTGGAGCACCATACGCGCCGGATCGATTATGGCGGCGCCGCGCTCCTAACGATTGGCAGCGCGCTCCTCATGTTCGCGCTGGTGCAGTGGGGGCATCTCGATCTGCCGCTCTTCGCGGCGGCTGTCGTCGTCGCGCTCGTGCTGCTCGCCTGGTTCTTCCGCCTGGAGCAGCGCTCGCCGGACCCGATGCTGCCGGTAGCGCTCCTCAAAAACCGCGTTCTCGCGTCTGCGTCGCTCGGGTGTCTTTTCACCGGCGCCATCCTGATGGGGGCGACGGCATTCGTCTCCCTTTATGTCCAGGGAGTAATGGGCCGAAGCGCACTGATCGCCGGCCTTGTACTGACCACACCCAGCGTGACCTGGGTGATCGGCAGCGCCTCGGGCGGCTGGATCATGTTGCGCTCCTCCTACCGCGTAACGATCGTGGCGGGCGGGCTCCTGCTGGTCGCTGGCGGGGTTATCATGGTGATGCTCGTTCCGGATGTCGGTCCGCTCGTCGCCGCAACAGGTGTTGGGCTTGTCGGAATCGGCATGGGGCTCACCAGCAACACCTATATGGTGGCGACGCAAGGAAGCGTCGGCTGGGCGCAGCGCGGGGTCGCCACCTCCACCATTTCCTTCATGAGGCAGCTGGGTCAGGCCCTTGGCGCCGCCATATTCGGCGGCACCATCAACGCCGAGCTCGCGAAGCACGGTGCCGGCGCCGACATGGTCGACCGAATTATGAACCCGGCGCTCCGTCGCGCGATCCCGGGCGAGGAGATCGGCACGCTCGCCGGCGCGATCGCGACCGGCATCAACCACGTCTACTGGATCACGCTCGCGCTGGCGGTCGCAGTGATTGCAACCGCGCTGCTGCTACCGGCACGCTTGAGCCCGCGCCTCGACACGCAGCGGCACTGACCGAAAGTCGCTGGATAGGCGCCGCGGGCGTGCGCGTCCGGTCGTGGGTACATAGCAGCCAATTTCGGACCATTGCCGATAGATGCGGTATTCACGCCGTAGCGACCGAACGGCCGAAATCGGGGAAGTCGTGCGGCCGCCGCGCTATCGACTATGATGCCGCGACGGCAAGGGGAGGGCCGAGCTCATGAACCTGCGAGCGAAGGGACGGCGCGTCACGCAATGCGAATGGCCTCAAGAGGGCCACTGCGCCCAACTGGCGCGAGCAACCTTCGCCCGGAAGAGTTTCGTGACCTGGTCCCGTCATGCCGCCCGCGCCCTCCTCATCGGCGCGGTCGCCGCCGCCGGCGGCTGCGTCGGACCCCCCGTGCTCGAACAGCAGGTGCTTGGCTACGACCAGGTCACCAAGACGCTCGATGAAAAATTGCTGCTGGTCAACATCGCGCGCGTTGCCAAGGCAGAAACCATTCACTTCACGTCGACCTCGAGCATTGCCGCGACCTTCGATTGGACGACGACCCTCAGCGTCGGCGGTCAGATCGCGCAGAGGGGAAACAATTTTCTCAATCTGAATCTCTTCGGCAGTGCGACGGAGAATCCAACCTTCAGCATCACGCCCCTTTCGGGAGAGGATTTCACCAAGCGGATTGCAACGCCATTCAGCGACAACGTCTTCGAGTTTCTTGTGTTCCAAGGCGGAGCCATCGACCAGATCATGCGTCTCATGGCCGCCGGCATCGAGGTGCAGGCACCGGACGGCCGGTTCGCCCGCTTCATCGAAAACGATCCGCGGCGGCCGCAAGAGTACGAGCAGTTTCGTCGGATCGTCGCGCATCTCCAATGGCTGAACAACAATCGTCAGCTATTCGTCCGCCCTCTCGTCTTCGAGGAAACCCTGATCACCGATTTCAAGAGCACCCCGCGCGCCGAGGACATCAATAACGGCTTCAACATGGGATTACGATGGCGGCAGAAGCCGAACGGCGCTTATGAACTGACTCGGCTGAAAGGCGATCGCGTGGTCGTCACGAATTTCGACCCTATGGCACTGACCGACCGGCAGCGATTTGAACTCGACGAAAAGATAAAGAAGAATCCCAGCGGTTTCGTCTACATAGACATTCGGCCGGACGGGCCGGGCGGGGACCTACCCATCCATGGCGCGATAAAGTTGCGGAGCATGTTCCAGGTACTGAACTTCATCGCCAAAAACATTCATACCGCCCCGGAGTTTGACGTCAGTCCGGACCCCAGGACCGGCGGGATCGAAGCAGAACCGGCCGCGACTTTGAAGATCAACGTGACCGATGATCCGCCAGATAAAAACTTGCCGACAGCCTACTACGAGGGCCGCTATTACTCGCTCAACGACACGGTATGGGACCGAACAGCCTTTCTGGTGCTAAGCCTTTTGTTCCAGACGACCGTCGGCAAGATCGAGAATGTCGCGATTCCGATCACGATTTCGAAGTAGGGCCTGTTCCGAAAAAACAACCATCGCGGCATAT
Source organism: uncultured Alphaproteobacteria bacterium (assembly GCA_963740675.1). Lineage (GTDB taxonomy): Bacteria > Pseudomonadota > Alphaproteobacteria > ATCC43930 > CGMCC-115725 > CAIKMD01. The sequence continues at coordinate 125,151 of CAVUFS010000007.1, read as the reverse complement.
GCTCGGACTCGAAACCGAACCGACTGGGTCCAAGTTCGTTAAGGTAGAACGGCTGCCGGAAAAGTTTTCCAGGGAGTGTCGGACGCAACTCCGGCCAGCTTGCGCTTGTCGCGCTCATGCATCCTAAGCCGCCATGGGAATTAGCGGGCTTCGAGAAGCGGCCTCGAGCGAAAGGCAGTTGAGTAAGATGACCGAGGTTACCGAACAGGTCGAAATTGCAGGCCGCAACCGCCTTAATTTTGCTATTGGGCTGGTAAGTCGCCCTAGGTCGGCGGCGCGACTAGACGCCGATCCGGCGAAAATGTTCCTTCGGACTAGCGAGCGATGGCTCTGAAATCCTTCGTCATCTGGCTGATCGTTGGCGTGCTCGGCCTGCCGGGGAGTTTCGCCGCTGCGCCGCGCGTTGCCTGGGCCGAGGCCTCGCAGCGTGCGTCGCCGCCGTCCATCGCGGCCGAGCAGGGCGAACAACCGCCGGAAGCCGCGGCAACGCTGCCGCCCGATGCCGTAACCTCGCATCGGCTGGTGCTCGCTGACCGGACGATCGACTACACCGCACGGGCAGGATCGCTGTCGCTCACCGACGACAAGCGCATTGAAACCGCCGAGATTTTCTATGTCGCTTTTCTTCGCGCTGGCGATGTGAACCGCCCGATCACCTTCGCCTTGAATGGCGGTCCGGGTGCCTCCTCGGCCTATCTCGATCTGCTCGCGACCGGACCGCGCATCCTCGATCTTGGCGACGGGCGGCGATTGCCGCCGGCGCAAGGCGACATCATCGACAATCCGGATACGTGGCTTGACTTCACCGATGTCGTCTTCATTGACCCGATCGGGACGGGCTACAGCATCGCCAAGGGTGATCAGGATGCGCAAAAGCGCTTCTTCGGCGTGCACGAGGATCTCGACGCGCTGAGCGCGGCCATCGGTCTTGCGCTGACAAAGCTCGGCCGCCGAGACTCGCCGGTCTATCTCCTCGGCGAAAGCTACGGCGGATTCCGCGCCGCCCGCCTGCCCCTACTTTTGTCCGAAAAGCAAGGCATTAAGGTGAGCGGTGCAATCCTGCTCTCGCCGGTGATCGAGTTCTCGCTTATGCAGGGCGACGCCTTCAACGTGCTGCCCTGGGCCTTGCGCCTGCCATCTTATGCGGCGGTAAATCTCGAAAAGCACGGTGCGCTCGCGCCCGAAGCGCTGACGGATGCGGAGAGATTCGCGCTCGGCGATTATCTCGTTGCGCTGGCCGCGCCACTCAGCGACGCGGCGCGGCGCGAACGTGCCTACAACACTGCCGCGCAGCTGATCGGGATTCCGAAGCCGGTGATCGCCTCTTGGCGCGGGCAGCTGCCGATGCGCGTCTTCGCCCGCGAGATCGACCGTGCCGAGGGCGGCATGGCGAGCTCTTATGACGGGTCGGTCGCCGTTCCCGTCGCCAATCCCTGGGCGCGCAGAGCCAATCGCGGCGATCCGATCCTCCGCGCATTAACGCGGCCCGTGACCGATGGCTTTGTGCGCTATCTGCGCGACGAGCTGAAGTTCAAAACCGAACGCCCCTACGTGCTTCTGAACGGCAAGGCCGCGCGGCAATGGAAGTGGGACAATGATGGCTCGGGCGGCGCACCGGGCGCCGCGCAGGCATTGCGCCGGGCACTGCAGCTCGATCCCCAGCTCCGGGTTATGCTCGCCTGCGGCATGACCGATCTGGTCGCGCCCTATTTCATGAACGCTTACGTGATCGACCACATGCCGCAGGAGACGCGAGACCGCATCGCACTGAAGCTTTATGCCGGCGGACACATGATGTATCTGCGGCCCGGATCGCGCGCCGCGCTCCAGAGCGATGCGCGCGCACTATTCGCCGCGCCTTAGGTCCGTGCGAATTGCGGCCCGCCGGCTGAACGAGATTGCCGCGCGCTCGACGGGTGTATAGAGTCAGATGGCGTTCGTTTCCGATTTGAGACGTAGTGGATTGGCGACGGCTATTGTGGCGTCGAAGCAGGTGCCAAAGACGAATACGTGCAGGATGTAATGGATGATCTCGGCGTAAACTGGCCGAAGCCAAAATCCTCGTTTACCGACCGTTGATCATCGAAAGAGAGACACACGCGAAGAGAAAGCCCGGACTATTCTGGGTCTTTTTTATTTTTGGAGCAGCAAACCGCAAGCGGTATCTGCCCGCAGTACACCGCCGAAGTTGGCGCCGCTAACGTCGGAGCGAATCACGCAGTTTTGCGCCGCAACCATCGTGCCCGCGTCAGCTTCTCCGAAAAAAACGCACCATTTCTACTGAAGCATCCGGACCCTGTGGATCGGTATATGAGCCGGCGGCAGAACCGCCGGCCCAAGCATGGCCACTGCCGTCGATGAGCCAGTATTCCACGAGCGCTCTACCGTCGGCGTCCGATACGATCGTTCGCCTGTAGGAGCGTCCGCCGGCAGACTGCCCGAATATTTCCTCTGTGTCCGAGATGATCTCGCCAGTCGCTGCGGCGACAATGCGCGCTGCATTTGAAGGATCGACCGTATGATCGACGCCGCCCTGGAAAACGATGGTCCGCAGCCGAGGACGATGCGGGTCGCGAGGTTCGCATCGATTTGACGATGCCGTCGCCCCGCGCATTGCGGTATAAGCAGACATCAGATCGTTCGCGGCGCCATAGGCGATTCCAGAATGTATTCCTGCAGCCGCGTAAAGCTCTGGGTAGGTCTCGACCATCACGGCCGCCATGGCACCGCCGGCAGAGAGCCCCGCCACGTACACGTCCGGACGTTCTAAACCAAACTCCGACATCAGCGCTTGCGTAATACCGGCGATGATCGCCGGCTCTCCGGCATCTCTCGTTTGATGCCCGCGATCAAACCAATTCCAGCACGACGCCGGATTCGCCGAGCATGGCTGTTGAGGGTAGGCAACGAGCAATCCATACGGGTCGGCAACAACGTTCATATTGGTGCCAGCGGCGAAGTCGTCGGGGTCCTGCTTGCAACCGTGGAGCATCACGATTAGGCCTCGCGGGCGTTCGCAGTTTGCCGGAACGTAAAGCTTGTAACTCCTCGTCCCGGCAGCGCACGTAAACGATCGCTCGAGGAATTGTGCGCCGTCCGGCGGCGATGCTTGTCGTCGAGTGTGTCTGCTGAACGCCCGAAGTCCGTCCACAGATTCGGGAAGGGAGGGTTGAAAAGGCTTCAAAACGGACATCCGGCGGAATGCCAATCCGGACGCCGATGATGTTGGAGCTTGCGTCGCTTTCGCGACGGCCGAGGTCAAGGATCGAGTTGCGGACGGCCGTTTATCAGTAGGCGTTTGTGTCCAGTTTGCGATCGCTTCCTTTATAGCCTGCGTAGCGCGCACGACCTTGGACGCTCGCGTTAACTGCGTCGCCTGCTGCATCGCCGCGATAAAGTCGTCGGTTGCCACTTAAGTCCCCTCGTCGCTCCGAAATGTGGGCGACTGTAATTGCTGCATTGCAATATAATAAGCATCTGGTGCACGATAAGTTCCAGTAGCAATGTGTTTTTGTAGATACTGCAATGCAGCGAAGACGGGAGCTTGCGTTGACGCCGATTTTTTCCGTTGCCTTCCTGAGTCCCCGAACGGCCTCATCGTGACCAACGGTCACTTGTTGTAGGGTTCCGGTTCTGGCGTCGCGGGCATTTCCCCGACCGCCGTCGGCTGCTCGCTAACGACGAACATTAGGGAGCATTCGGCCTTATCAAGTATCGCGGCGGCCGTCTGGCCCAGATCGAGTTGCTCGCCCGGACGCACGCTGACGCTAGGACGATGAGGTTGTGGCGCCGGATTTGACCTGACGAAGGATTGCGTCTTGTGACGTACCGGCGCTTTGCATGGCGTCACTGCGACCCCATAGGGATCACCGAGCTTGACGATTTCGCGGATGGCGGCATCTGCGCTGGCTATCGGCGCAAGTGCGGCTCCCACCTCACGCCGGCGGATAGTCCCTGGCTATGCGCCAACCTTAGTCTGCGCGACGCCGATCTCGCTCTGATTTCCGAGCCGAGATATGCGGGCTAGTGATGCCCCGCGTCGCTTTTTGCACAGTTGCGCCTTGTCTATCCGTCAATCAAAGCCAGCCGCGAAGTTTGAACCATAAGAGGGGGAGGATCGCACTCAATGCGATCAGAATGAGGCCGTAGGGATATCCCCAGGCCCAATCGAGTTCCGGCATGTGGTGGAAATTCATGCCATACATGCTGGCGACGAGCGTCGGCGGAACGCCAACGACGGATACAATGGTCAACACCTTGATGATATTGTTTTGCTCGATATTGATGAGGCCCATCGTCGCGTCGAGCAACAGCTGAACGTTGTTCGCCAGATGCGCATCGTAATCGTTGAGCGATGCGATATCCGACCGCAGCGTCTCAAGATGCGGCTTTATCTCTGCTGGTAACCACTCGGCGCCGAGACTCATCACGTAGGGAACCATGCGCCCGAATCCGAGCAGGCTGTCACGGATCTTGGCCGACAAATCGCCCGCGCGTCCGACTTTGCGGAGAATTTCGCGCAGATCGGCGTCTTCACGCGCCGGTCTCAGACGCGTGGTACCAGTGGTCGAAAGATTCGCTTCGAGACGGAGTTGAGATCGGCCCCAATTCGCTCGAGGCCATCCGCCATCCCATCAACGATCGCCTCGAGCAGGCCCGTGAAGGCGCCGGTGCTGCTGTGATGGACGGCATCGGGTTTCGCGGCAGTCTCGGCGAAGCTACTGAAAACCTCGATGTCGGCAAATCGAACGGTGATCAGCAAATCGCGCCGCAACACAAAACCGACGGATGTCGTGACTGGATCTCCCAGTTCTGTATGGTAGACGAGCGGTGTACTGAGATTGAGCGCTCCTTTGTCGATGCGAAGCCGGCTCGAGCTCTCGATCTCGCTAAGCTCCGTTAACGTGGGAACATGGAGCCCGGTCGCGCGCTCGACAAAGGCTACCTCCGCAGCATCGCCATTGAAAATGTCAACCCAGACGACATCGGTCGGCAATGCCTGTGCAGAAAACTCCTTGATGACCGCCGTCTTGCCTGCAATGCAAGTGTGAACGCTGAGCATGGCGCCTCGTCAGTTAACGAGCGATGTGACGCAGATGAATGCGATCGTTGATAAAGCAATGACGCTGCACGGGTCAATTGGATGCCTGAAGCCTGCGCCGTCTCCGTAAGGCGAGTAAACACCATTCGATTTTTAATTCGCAAAACGCCGGGCGCTTGCGTGGGCAAACTGCCGGGTGGCGACCGCCAAGCAAGTTCATGACGACGCCTTCCAATATGAGAGCCGCGGGCAGCTCCGCCCGTGATAACGCCGATAACTAGATCCAGAAGTTCACGGGTGGAAGCATTCAGGTCAGAACGCGCGATATGCGACAACGTTCGCGGATGAGCTTCATCGAACGATGCGTTATGTTATTTGCAGTCGCTATCGGATGGCGAAGGATCCGCCAATCGCCGCAGCAATCGCCCCAAGGAGTAATGCCGAAATACCTCAAAGGCGGTCCGAAGATGCTCTCCATGGTGCCAGCACGAGTGAACCGGCGCCGCGCGGTTCACTCCTCCTTATCTGAAGCAAACGGAGGTACTTCCACCAGCGTTCCGATCAGCCGCAGCAATGCTTGCTGTTCCGGTCCCTTTCTGCTGCGCAAGAACTCCCCTAGTTCGACGTGAGATAATCGGCCACCAGACGGGGCGTTCGGCTGGTGGATGATAAATGCGTGGCCATTTTCCGGCTCGCGTGCCAGAAACCAGCAGTCGCCGTTTGGGCTGCGATAGAGTTCATGACGCTCGGACATGCGACTCTCCTGTTTGATTACATATGGGAGCCTGCCACAGATCGTCGTACTTGTGAGCAGTTTCAGCGGCGTTTCTTCTTTAGGCCGGCGTAAACCGGCTTTGCGTGGTGCTGAAACACGAAACAGGGCCAACCCGAGCCAACAGGTGAGTTGTGGTCAAGGCCGCCGAATTAACAAGAGCTTGGGTCGATAACCTCTTGTAACAGCCTCTACTAGTGCTCAGATGTTGTAAGTTGCTGGCACGCGCATAGCAGCGAGGCCCCGGGTGGCTGAGAGGTCGGCTGCGTAGTTTCCGATCTTATGGCTAGCGTTCCATCATCGCTTACTGGTGCATCCTAGCTTTGCAGACCAATTCGCGCCCGCAATCGCGGCACGCTTTGGTCATTGGCGAGATTCAGATAGAGATGACCACCTGCATCAATGGAGGTACCCATGGCAAAAGGGCAGAAAAGATCGAACCGCGAATTTAAGAAGCCCAAAAAGACGGCCGCAGAGCGCGCAAAGGTCGCTACCGTACCGGTGATCGGTTCGCTGGGCAAAAGTGCAAAGGATGGGCAAACGCGGCGCTGAACAATGGCGCGATCTGAGGCGCCACCGCTTTACGTCAGCCGGATTGATTCCGGGTGAATATCAAACAGCAGTCTGGCTGCAACAATGACAACGAGCGATCACATAAGGGGGAATACCGCAATGGCTTCGCATAAATATGCGGTCGGCCGGATGGTTACATTCGTTCCAAACGAACTGCGCCTATCACCCCTCGGGCAATTCGAGATTGTCCGGGCGCTGCTATTCAGCACGGGATTACTCAATACCGGATCAAGTCGTTAAAGGACGGCCATCAGCGCGTCGTCATGGAAAGCGATCTTACTTGAACGACGGCAAGGAGGGATATCGTGGAAGATCCTGGGATCACGCGTCTCGATATCGACCGTTACCGGCGATCGCTGAAGCTAAATCTAAGTGATACGGAGCGGAAAGAGATTTTGGCGCTATTGGCCGCTGCCGAGCTGCGGATGCAGAACGGTGTCACATCAGTATCGAGAAAGGCTGAGAATTAGCTAAGTCCAAGGAGCCATATCAATCGAATGTCCTAACGGAACGAACGTCAGCTTTCTCTGATCGATAGATCATCGCCAAGACCGAGGAACGCGCGCCAGGCGGACAAGCAGCGCGGGAGGCGCGCGTATGAGTCCTTCGGCCTCACATTGGGGTAGCCGATCCGGAGTACGATCCGGATCACGCCGGAATTGAAGTTCCGGGGCAATTTCCTCGTAAGACAACACAAGCCGGTGGAGAAGATTGTTGACCTCCGGCTGACGAGCCTCGAGCAGTTCACAACCGCGGCTGATTACTCGTCGTGCTCGAAATCTGGTATCTATCTAGATCGCGGCGTGGCAATTCATACGAAACGGCAGCTCTCAAAGCTGGCTGTCCTAGTCGAACGATAAAAAGCCGGGTATTGCGAGGCCGCACCTCATGGTGATGCTGAACGCTTCGCGCAATGGCCGATATTTCGGGATGCCTGTGTTTAGGCAATTTGGCTTTTTCCGAACTCTAAAATTTTAGCCGTATTCGTACTGACTTCTATTCTTCTTTTTTGTTAGTTGGCGACTTCATCGTTCAATAAGGTCCTCGCCACAAGATTGCCCAAAATTCGAGGGCAATCTTGCGAATCATTCTGGCTATTCTTTTTGCGATTACTTTGGCCGCGTGCGGCGGGATGCCGGATAGCGGCGGCAGCGCGTTGCAGGCCGCTTCTGTGATGCCAGCGCCAAAGCCGGTCGGCGCCGGCGATTATTGTGGGGTGATGCCGGCCGCAGGTGCTCAGGCTTTCTGGGACAATTTCTGTCAGGGCGATGCCGCGCCGGTCAGCGTCGCGCTGACGCCCGAGCGCTGGAACGAGCTTGCCTCGATTTAACAGCAGATCGATGGGTCGATCACCTATGGCTCGACACTCGTCGTGGGACCCATTGGCTTCGGCGGCGATTGCAAGACCTATTCGGCGGCGACGGCACTCGCGCTTTTGCGGCGCGGCTGGCCGGCTGGCGCGTTGCGTATCGCGACGGCTTTCGTCAATGACGGCAGCGCGCAGCAAGGCGCCTCGCATGCGGTTGTGCTGGTTGATACCGATAAAGGCACGATCGTTCTCGACAGCCGCCAGGCCGGACCACGGCCTTGGGAATCGCTGTCCTATATCTGGCTATCGGCCGAGGTCCCGGGCGGCCACGGCAATTGGAATCTGCTGACGACCGATGTCGCGCAACTCCGTAGCGCGCTGCTCGCCAATCTCTCAGCGCATCGCCGCGAGCAATTCGCGTTCCGGTAAAAGCCGCAGCGCGCATGGGCAATAGGCGTTGTGGCCGTAATAGCGGCGCTTACGCGATCGGTAGCGAAGGGGCGATCGCATCGAGCTTGAAACAGCATACCGTCACGACAGTGTGGGCATCACGTGGATGCTCGGAGCCGACGGAAGTATCGTCACCGATCACGTCGGCCCGCAGCTCGGTGCGTTGGCTAGCGTCGCGGTGGCAAAGCAGACACCAAAAAGTCGGTTGCAGTCGCAAGCTAACGATCGTGGGCTGTGGCGCGTCTAGGGGCGTCAAAAGCCCTTTAGGAGCCGACCAGAAGGGCATCGACAGCGACAACACCTTTGCCCTCCGCATGAACAATCAATGGATTGACTCGATATCGTAAGGTTCGGCGTCGCGATCATCAGTGCGCCGATGCGGGCCGCCGCCTCCGCGAGTGCTTCTACGTCGCAAGGCTTCTCGCCGCGGAAAGCGCCGAGGAGCTTGGCGCCGCGTAGCTTCGTCATTTCTTGGACAATGATCGACGGATGTGTATCGGCGGGCAAGAAGCGCACGTCCTTGAGCGCCTCGGTGAATACGCCGCCCAGTCCGATCATGAGGGTTGGTCCCCATGTGGCGTCACGCCGGGCGCCGATGACGATTTCGATTCCTTTCTTCGCCATCTTTTCGATCAGGATGCCGTCCAGCCGGAGATCGGGGCGAGCCTTTTTGACGTCTCGCTGCATCGCTTTCCAAGCGTCGGCAAGTTCCGTCGCGTTCTTGATGTTGACCGCAACGCCACCCGCATCGCTTTTATGGGTAAGCGCCGCTGCTTGGGCTTTCAGGACGACGGGATATTTGATCCGGCTCGCGATCGCCTTTGCTTCGGACAAGGTTTTGGCGACGGCCCCTTTGGCACCGGGATGCCGGCTGCCTTGAGGGCTGCTTTGCCCTCGACTTCCGTCAGCACCCCGCCGGGCGGCATTCTCGCGGCGGGCACTTTGATGGTCGCTTTGCGGCGCACACCCTTGCGCAGCGCGTCACCGTACTGATTGGCGCGCGCGAGAGCGCGGATCGCGCGTTCCGGCGATCGGAAGAAGGGAATGCCTTTCTGCGCGAGATTGGGCTTTAGTTGGGGGTCGATGGCTTGGTCGCCGCCCATGAAGGCACAGAGGAGCGGCTTACCGTTGTCCACTTTGCCCTCGGCGATAAAGCCGGAACGCATCAGGCCGACCTCGGGTGATCCCGAGATGATCGGCGCAACGACACCGCCGACGCGATCATCCAGCATCAAGGCGTTGATGGATTTCGTATAGAGACCCGGATCGAACATCGCTTGCGCCGTCACATCCACCGGATTGGTTGCTTCGACGAATTCGGGAACCGTTGCCTTTAGCCGCGCGCGCGTCTCCTTCGTGAGGCTGGCGACGGGCATCCCGACGAAATCGGCATAGTCGAGGCTGAAGCCCTTGCAGGCACCTGAATCCGTCACCACGCCAAGCGCGCCCTTCGGGGGATTCGGATAATGGGTGAGGGTCACCATCACATCCATGAGCTCGTCGAGACTCTCCACCAGCACGACATCGCGCGAGCGGACGAAACTCGCCATGATGTCGTAATCGCCGGCGAGCGCACCCGTATGCGTCTTCGCCGCTTCGCGCGACTGCTGGCTGCGCGATAGATGCAACAGGATGATCGGTTTTTTCTTGGCGCGTGCGGCTTCCGCATGCCGCAGGAATTCCTCAGGCCGCCGGATGATCTCGGCCAGCATGACGATGGCCTGGCTCTGCTCGTTCTCGATCGCGAAGGGCATATAATCTTCGATGCCGATCACCGCTTCGTTGCCGGTGGTGATCGAATAGCAGGAGCCGATGCCTTCGGCTGCTGCCGCGATACGCAGCACAGCGGCCATGCCGCCCGACTGGCAAATGATATCGACCTTCAGATCCGTCGCCAGCGCCGCGGGCGGGCGCACCAGGGAAAACGTGACCTGAAGGCCATCGACGAGATTGGTGTAGCCGAGGCAATTCGGCCCGGCGAAGGCGATATCGTGTTGGAAGGCTATATCGGTAAGACGTTGTTGCGCGGCCAAGCCGCTCGCACCCATTTCCGCAAAGCCGGAGGCAAAACACATGATGCCGCCGAGCTTTTTGGGCGCGAGGCTTTCGACCGCATCGATAATGCCCTGACCCGGCAGCGTCAGGACCGCCAGATCTATCCCGTCAGGCAAATCGGCCACCGACGCGACGGCCTTGCGGCCGTCGAGTTCGGTGAGCCTACGGCTGACGAGATGGATCTCGCCCTTGTAGCCCATGTTGTCGAGCGTCGTGATGCAATTGCGGCCCGCGCTACCAGGCCGCTCTGACACGCCGATGACCGCGATCGATTTCGGTTTGAGAAGCCGCGTGACTTGCGGCCGCGAAATCGTCCGCGACGCCTTACTTGCTGTCACGGTCGAACATATCCAGACCGGGACGATACTCCTTCTTGTCGAGGAAACTCGTCAGCGCGCGATCGCGGATATTTTCCTTGTCGGTCATGCGCAAAGTCATCGACCGGCCGCGCAGCCATTCGTTCGCCAGATCCCAATCCATCGAATCGACGTAGTTGAACGCGACCTTGCATTGATAATATGTGGCGGGTCCTTTTTTCAGGACGATCTCGCACAGCTTGCGTGTCTCGTCCTTCAAAACCGCTTTGGGATAGGAACGGTTGACCACGCCCATGCGTGCGGCTTCCTTGCCGGTAAAGGTCTCACCGGTGAGGATGTACCAACGCGCGTCGCGATTGGTCATGAGGACCTGCAAGGCTTTTGTGACGACGCCGCCGGGCAGGATGCCCCAATTGATTTCGGAGACGCCGAACACCGCTTCATCGGCGGTGACGGCGAGGTCGCAGCAGGCGAGCGGGGTAAAAGCGCCGCCGAAGCACCAGCCATTCACCATCGCGATGGTCGGCTTCGGATAATTGCGCAGCATGCGGAATTGCCAGACTTCGCTCGAACGCCGCTGCCGAGCCTGTTCGGCCGGCGTTTCCTTGTCGAGCGCACGGAAGAATTCGCGCAGATCCATGCCCGCCGTCCAAGCCTCGCCGGCACCGGTGAGCACGAGCACCTTGGCGCGATCGTCGAATTCGAGCATCTCGAGCACCTCGACCATGTCGTCGTTGAGTGCAGGGCTCATAGCATTGCGCTTTTCAGGTCGATTTAAGATGACCCAAGCGATACCGTTTTCCTCGAATTCGATCTTTACGGTTTTATTCTTCGCCTCATGGGTGGCGATGATTTTCCCGTCTGCCATGTCGTTCCTCCCTCATTGGAATGCCGAAGTGGACTTTGTTCTCGGATACCTTGATAATCATTATCAGGGGTCCTGAGACGTGGTCAATAGTACCGATAGGGAAGGCAGGATGCATCGCCCAGCGCGCACCTTCTATCTCATCAATCGCGTCAACGCGGCTGTGAACGTGCAGATGGAGAGGATTCTCAAGCCACTCGACATCACGGTCACGCAATACACCTGCATGAGCCGAATTAAGGGACATGAGGTGATGTCGTCCGCTAAATTGGCGCGGGCTCATCGCGTCTCGCCCCAAACGATGTACGAGATGATCACCAATCTCGAGAAGCGCGGATTTCTGACACGCGAAAAAGGTCGGGAGAATAAGAAACAATTGCTCGTTTCCTTGACGCGCCAGGGTCACAAGATTCTGGATCTTTGCGATCGCAAGATGGACGAAATCGAGCCGTTGGTTTTTGCCGGCGTCAACACGGCGCATCACGCTCTCTTGCGCGAGCTCTTGCAAATCGTGATCGAGAACACGACGCGCGACGAGCGGGGAGAGGCCGCGAATGATTCCGACCCGCTTCCGCCCATCCGGGCGGGCGCGCGGAAATAGGCTCCGGCGGGCCGCGATCATTGACCGGCTCGAGCCTGGTGACCGTTTATCAGGTGCCCTGATATGGGTTTCTCAAGAACGATGCCACGGCCACGTTGCGGGCTGCGGAGCGCCGATCGAAAGTAGGGACGACATGGATCTTTCCTACGACACCGAGCAGATCATCCTGCGCGACAGCGCGGAGAAATTCCTGTCCGCCCGCTGCGACTACGCGCTCTATCGGAAAATTGCGGGGGGCGAGGGCTGGAGTCCGGAGCTTTGGTCCGAATTCGCGGGGCTCGGCTGGCTCGGCCTGCCGTTTGCCGAGGAGGACGGTGGTGTCGGTGCCGGTCCGGTCGAAGTCGCTATCCTGATGGAGGCATTCGCCAAGCACCTGGTGCTCGCCCCTTATCTGCCTACCGTCGTGCTCGGCGGCGGCATCGTCGCGAAATTGGCTGACGCCGATCAGCGGCAGGGGCTGCTGGCGCCGGTGATCGAGGGCAAGTCGCGCTTGGCGTTCGCGGTCAGCCGATCGCGCCGAGCCGACGGAAGCGAAAAAGACCACAAGCGGCTTTGTCATAACGGGCGCGAAAAAGATGGTGCTGGGTGCGACGATCGCCGACACGTTGCTGGTCGCGGCCAAAACCGAAACGGGTATTGGCGTTTTTAGCATGCCGGCGAAGGCGAACGGGGTCACGCTACGCGGTTATCGCACCGTCGACGGCGGGCGGGCCGCCGACATCGAGCTGAACCGCGTCGTCGTGCCGGCGAGCGCGCTGTTGGGCGGGAACGAACAAGCCGCCGATGCGATCGAGGAAACCATCGATCGCGGCATCGCGGCGATCTCTTCGGATGCCGTTGGCGCCATGACCGCATTGGTCTCGGCGACCGTTGAATACACCAAAACCCGCATTCAATTCGGCCAGCCGCTCGCCAAGTTTCAGGTGCTGCAACACCGCATGGTCGGCATGAAAGTGAGAGAGGAAGAGGCGCGCGCCTCCTGCCTCTTTGCGACGCTCAGTCTTGACGGCCCGGCCGATCGGCGCACCCGCGCCTGCTCCGGGGCGAAGGCGAAAATCGGGCGAATGGCGCGCGCTGTGAGCCAGGAGGCGATTCAACTACACGGCGCTATCGGCACGACGGACGAGCTGCCGATCGGCGGATATGTCAAACGCCTGATGGCCTATGAAGTCGTCTTCGGGAGTACGCGCGCACATCTCGATCGTTACGCCGGCATGATCACGAACCCGGACGTGGCGAAACAAGGTCCGCTGCTCGAAGCGGCAAGCTAGGGATGACCGCACCATGGATCTGACGATCGCCCGCGAGGATCTCGAATTTCGTGATGAGGTCAGGCGCTTTCTCGACGCCAATGTCCCGCCCAGTTTGCAGCGCAAGGTCGGGCTCACGACGGCGTTTCTGATCGAGCCGGACGTCGCGCTCGCGTTCCACAAGGCTCTCCACAAGAAGGGCTGGTCGGTGTTCAACTGGCCGAAGGAATATGGCGGGCCGGGCTGGACGGCCGTTCAGCGCTACATCTTCGATACGGAATGCGCCCGCTACGATGCGCCCATGTATAACGGAGCCGGACGCATGATGCTGGCGCCCGTCCTGATGAAATTCGGCCGCCAGGATCAAAAGGACTTTTACCTTCCACGCATCGCGGCCGGTGAAGATCATTGGGCGCAGGGCTACTCGGAGCCCGGCGCCGGTTCCGATCTCGCCTCGCTTAAGACAAAAGCTGAATCAGATGGCGACCATTATGTTGTTAACGGCCAAAAGATTTGGACGACACAAGCCCACAAATCGAACCGCATCTTCGCCCTTGTGCGCACGTCGAACGAAGGCAAGCGCCAGGAAGGCATTACGTTCCTGCTCATCGATATGGACATGCCCGGCATCACCGTGCGGCCGATCCTCGGCAATGGCGGCGATCACGAATTCAACGAAGTCTTCTTCGACAATGTTCGGGTGCCGAAATCCAATCGCGTTGGCGAAGAGAACAAAGGCTGGGACTGCGCCAAATATCTGCTGGAATTCGAGCGTGGCGGCAGCCTCGTCGCGGGACGTGTGCGGGCGCAATTCACCCGTCTGGTCGAGCAGGTGAAAAGATTGTGTCCGAACGACCACGATATCGCGATCCGGCTTGCGGAACTCGGCACTGATCTCGACGCGATGGAAATGATCGATCTCTCCGTGCTGTCGAAGCTGCAGTCGGGGAATAATCCCGGTCCCATCTCCTCGCTCGTGAAGATGCGTTGGAGCCAGATTCGCCAGGGGATCACCGAATTGGCAATGGATGCTGTCGGCGAGGAGGCGCTCAAATGGATCGCAGCGCGGCCACTCTACGAGACGCTGCAGCTGCCTGAGGAGGAGGAAGAAATCCTCGCCGTCACGCCGCGCTATTTGAATTATCGCGCTTACACGATCTTCGGCGGATCGACGGAAATCCAGACAACGATCCTGGCGAAATCGCTGCTCGGTCTATGAACCGCAAGGCCGCCGCGAAGAAGTCGAGCCGGGGAGACTAGCCGTTGATCGGCTTGCCAAACGGCACCCAACGCTCGCCGTCATACCGCTCCATCTGCATTCCGCCGAAAGGAAAGTAGTTCGTGGGGCTGGTATCGACCGAGAGCCCTGGTAACAGCATCGGCATCGTGAAATCCTTGAGGCTGCTCGCCTGCTTCAGCACGTTGGCGCGGGTCAGATCGTCACCACAGCGCCGCAGCACTTCCGCCATCAGCTGTCCCAATACATAGCCAACCGGGGCGGATCGATCGGCCTCCTTGTCGGCGGCGGGCACATATTTCTCCAGCCAAGCGAGATAGTCCTTCACGGCAGGGTCGTTCGCGAGCGCCGGATCGGTGGGATCCTTCTGATAGCCTGCCGACACGACGCCCTTGAGAGCTTCGTCGCCAACCGAGCCGATGATGCCCTTGGAGGTCGAGACCGATGACAACAGCACCAGCGGATTCCAGCCGAGCGAGCGAACGGCGGTGACCGACTGCGGCGCTGCACGTCCCTGCGCGATGAGATAGATCGTATCCGCGCCCGAGCCTTTCAGCGTGATCATCTGCGAAGTGAGGGTTGGATCGGTGATCTGATAGGAAGCCTTGGCGACGACCATCTTCGACGCCCGATCGCCGAGTTGCCCGAGGAATGCGTCGAGATGGTCGCGGCCGAAATCGTCATCCTGGTAAAGGATTGCGACCTTCGCGTCAGGCTTTTCCGCCAGCAGATATTTCGCGAAGATCCGGCCCTCGGCTGCGTAGCTCGGGATTCCGGCCATCGTCCAGGGATAGCGTTGCGGATCGACCACGCTGCTCGCGCCGGTGATCAGGAAGAGCTGCGGCACTTTTTTGCCGTTGAGATAAGCCCTGGCAGCCTCGCCCGTCGGTGTCCCGAGAGACGCAAAGATAAAAAGGACGCCATCGGATTCGACGAGCCGTCGCGTCTGTTCGACGGTCCTCGGTGGGCTGTAGCCATCGTCAAGGCTGACGAAATCGATCTTCCGGCCATTGATGCCGCCATGATCGTTCAGCATCGTGAAATAGGCTGTCATGGCACGAGCGCCGGAAGAGGCGCCCGAGCCGGTGCCGCTATAAGGGTAGGTCTGGCCGATCTTGATCGAGGTATCGGTGGCGCCCGTATCATATTGTCCGGCGCCTGCCGACCTCGTTCCCACGGCGACAAAAACGGCTAGCGCACTCGACATCAGCGCGAGCGGAATCGAACGCTTCATCGTGACCTCCCTGGACGCTTTTACCGACAGACTACCACGAGTCCGTCCCGCATAGGAGTTTCCCGTGCCATACTGGGATCGCGAAGGGAACTGACCGAGATCGAGGCGCAAATGAAGACGAAGGATATGTCCGAGCGCGTCGCCATTGTCACCGGTGCGAGTTCCGGTATTGGCGCCGCTATCGCACGCACGTTTGCTGAGGCCGAGATCAAGACGGTTCTGGCGGCGCGCTCGACCGACAAGCTCGAAGCGGTCGCCGCTGAGATTAAAAGCAAAGGCGGCACCGCACTTGTGTGCGCGACAGACATCACAATGGAGCCGCAGGTCGTGCGGCTTTTTGAGCGCACCATGGCGGCTTACGGCCGCGTTGACATTCTCATTAACAATGCGGGCCTCGCGGACCACATTCCGACCGTCGATTTGACGTTGGCCGAGTGGCAACGCTCGATCGATGTCATGCTCACCGGTCCGTTCCTGTGCGGGCGTGAGGCAATGCGGATAATGGTGAAGCAGAAGCGCGGGCGGATTATCAATATCGGCAGCGTCTCATCGCGCCGGCCGCGACCGCATACCGTTGGATATGCCGCAGCGAAATTCGGTCTTCACGGCATCACGCAGTCGATGGCGCTCGATGGACGCGAGCACGGCATCACGGTCTCGATCATCGATCCAGGCGTGACGGAGAGCCATCTCGCCGGCGCCGCCGGCTCGCGGCCGACGCGGCCGCCCAGTCAGATGATGAAGGCCGAGGAGATTGCCGAGATCGCTCTGCTAATTGCGCGGCTGCCTGACGAGACCAATTTAATGGAAGCTTTCGTTTTGCCGATCGGTATGCCTTTCCTGGGCCGGGCTTGAGCCCCGGTGTCGCATTCTCATCGCATCGACAATGACTGCTCTTGGCACAAAGGCGACATGAGTGCGTCGGTATCGCAGGTCCGCTTCGTGCCAACGGACCTCGGCAGTCGAGGGCATGCCGGCAGGCATGATCGGTTCGCTTAATGTTCGACACCCATTCCGAAGGCGATATTATACTTTGCGTACCCATGCGCTAAAGCTAGTATCGGCATCCGGAGGGGTAAATGACCCTTCCTGAAATCGCCGGTCTCGATCCTCGCGAACCTTCGCCCTGGTCATCCCGCCGGCTTTGGAGCCTGTGGGACATGCTTGAAAAATAGGGGGAGCTTCACGCCGTCGCTGTACTGCAATTGGCTGAGGCCAAATGGTACTGGCTGGCTCTTACTTGGAATTTGCAAATTGCGGGAAAACCGCTCCACCGAAAATCAGTGGAGGCCATTACGCGAGCCGCAATGCAGCGCATGCGCCAAGTCTGCATTCTCTCCGACATGAACGATCTGATACCAGAATTGGATCGCCTAGAGAGGATCATCTCACCTCCCTATGAGGAAATGCCTATCGCTGAACCGGGAGAAATTGGAAGCTCCATCGTCCACTTTCTTTCGCGTCTCCAAGACGAGGTGCAGCAACAATTTTTCTTTCATCTCGACCAGCGCGATGTGCCCTTCTACATGGACAAAAATCCTTTCGGAGAAAAGGTTCCTTACGATTGGGCCAATGAGGACATTTCGGAAGCTGGTAAATGCTTGGCGCTGCAGCGCCCAACAGCATGCGTATTTCATCTGATGCGCGTGCTGGAACATGCGGTCCAGAGATTAGGCAAAAAGCTAAAAGTGGAGGTAGATGTCACCACAGAATTGTGGCATCAGATCTGTTTGCATATAAACAAAGAGACGGAAAAACTTCCGAAAAACACTGCGCCCCAGCGCAAAAAGAAAGTGGCATACGCCGCTGCCGCGTCGCATCTAACGAGCGTTCGGCTTGCTTGGCGAAATGAGGTTATGCACCCCAAACAAACTTATACGCGCGATGAAGCCCTCGACGTATTCAATGCCACAAAGGCATTTATGGCTTCTCTGGTGGGTGTGCTTTGACGATCTTCTTGAACGCGCGCTCAAATTCTTTCGCGCTGTCGCTCGCCTCGATTTCGCGCGCGGTTTCGCGGATGCGCTTCGCGCGCTCTTCGTCGGTTAGTGGCGGCGTTGATTTCTTCGGCATTTTATTCGGGTGGGTTGGTTCCGAGAAGGATGCTCAGACGGTATGCATCTCTAGTATCGCTGAACTTGAACGGAATCCACCCCAATCCGGGATGGCGAAAGCTTACCGTATGGCTTGCCATGCTGTGACCACCAGAGGCGCCGTAGCGTACATGGTGCCATTTCGGATCCTTCGTCGGTTTGATCCGCTCAAGATCAGAGAAATATTGCATAGGTACTTTCTCGACCAATTTGGCGCGGCTCGACGCGACCTCATGAATGAATTGCTCAGTCTCAGACGCAGAAAGCCGAACCTGCCCGAGCGTTTCACCATCTCGCACCATCTCAATAAGGACTTCATCCTTAGTTTCTTCATTGATGAAGCTTCGCAGTGTCACGCCATTCATTTGTCTTTTCCCTTGCCAGACAGCGGCAATTTCAATTGCCGAGGATCACTTGGCAGATATGGTCCGCGCCAATGGCGCTTGCGATGCACGCCGAGCGGCTCACGCTTGCGCGCCCCGTTCTCTATGAGTCGTTCGATAGGTGAGCCGCTTGCCCTTGGCACCGGTCACGATGCGTGCGGCGCGGCTTTCGTCATCAACGCCGAGAGCAACGCGATTGCTGTAGCGGAAATCGAACTCCGCGAGATAGCGCTTAAGGTGTTCTTCGGAAACGTGCTGGTAGGTGCCGTTGATGCCGCGCTTAAGGATCGAGAAAAAGCCCTCAACGGTGTTGGTATGGGCTTCGCCGCGCACGTACTCGTCAGCCGAGTGCTTCACGGCTTCGTGGCTGGCGAAGTTCCAACCGATGCCGGTATAGGCGGGAAGCTCATCAGTCCGCAGATGGCTGTCACGCGACGCATGGACCGCGATCACAGAGCGGAGAGTTTCAGCCCGCACGTTCGGCACATGGAACGAGCGCGCTTCGCCATTTCGTTCCACAAGCGCCACAACCGCGTTCATGTGACCCGCGCCGGGACGTACTTTGGTGCCGGGCTTCCGGCCCACGTAGGTCTCGTCAACTTCGAGGGTCTTGCCTTCGCCGCCCATCGGCGGGGTGAACATGTTGTCGTTCCGCTTCATCGCTTCGCGGATACGATGCGCCATGAACCATGCGCTCTTAAGGGTGATGCCCAGGGTGCGGTGAAGCTGGTTTGCGCTGATACCCTTCTTGCTCGACGCCATCAGATGGATAGCGACCAACCAATCACGCATCGCGATGTGCGAGCCTTCGAAGATGGTCCCGATTTTGACGGTAAAGGGCTTCCGGCAGGCATAGCACTTGTAGGTGCCAATCCGGGTGCTTTTGCCCTGCATCGCGCTGGACTTACCGACCACGCCGCAATGCGGGCAAGTCCGCGTTCCGCCCCAAACCCGTTCCTCAACGAAGGCATAGGCGGCGGCTTCGTCGTTGAAGTGAGGGGCGGAAAGGATCGACTTGGACATGGGTAACTCCTTGAATGAGCTAACCCTACCCTAGGTCGTGGGTACGTCAAGTATAATATGGCCTTCGGAATGGCGATGTTCGCGATTGCAAACCCAGGTCTAGGGGTTGAGGCTAGTGCACCCATCCCATAAACAGCCAGATCGTCAGCCATGAAGTGACGACGACCACGAAAAAATCGCAGAACACGTAAAACCAAAAGAAACCGGGATTCTTATTGCGAGAGATTCGCCGCCAGTAGGTCCGACGAGGATCGGGATTGGGGTTGGTTCCTCCAACGAGGACAGCCTCATGAAAGACGAGAGCCCACAAGAGATAGCCCCAAAGAAACGGGCCAAATAAGAAGACCAAAATCGCGCCAATGTAGTGCAAAGGCTAGTCCTTCTTAGGCTTCTCTTTCGCGATCCCGCCGATCACCCGCTTAAACGTTTCTTCGTCCATATCCGCGCCAAGGCGACGCGCAGTCTCTACGAACTGCGCGTGCTGGTCCTTAGCTTTCTTCTTCGGGCGCTTTCGGCTTTTTGGCATTGAGGAAGTATAGCCGCCTTCGGTTAGGATGCGAGGTCAACGCCTTTTTTATACGTCAACCGCTTCCCGGAGATGCCAGCCAGGGCACGAATGGTGCGCTCGAAGTCGTCAACGTCCAGGGCGACGCGGTTGCTGTAGCGAAAATCGAACTCCGCGAGATACCGCTGCAAATGTTGCTCATCGCAGTGTTGATAGACGCCCTTCATGCCGCGCTTGAAGATTGAGAAATAGCCTTCCAGCGTGTTGGTGTAGGCGTCACCGCGAACGTATTCGTCCTTGCTGTGGTTGACGGTTTCGTGGCTGGCGAAGTGGTGGCCGTATTGCTTGTAGGTCGGCAATTCGTCCGTCCGCAGATGCGCGTTGTGGGACACATTCGCTTCCAGCACATCGGAAAGGGTCTTGCCGTCGAAATTGTTGATGTGGAATGAGCGCACCGCGCCACCGCGTTCGACCAGGGACATAGCTCTTACGCCCATTATCACCATTGTTGGGAGCCAAATCACCGCAGCAAACGCGTAATTAAAGACGATCACATTTGCGATCTTATCTGCGGTCGCTGCCGTTTGAGTTACGTAAGCGGTTCGGCAAGGTCCATGATTGCGGCATACCCGTAAAGGAACTGTCTGATTTGTCGCTGGCTGCGGCAACCCCGGTGCGGTTCCAAACGCGTGCTGCTCGACCGCAATTGATGTGAGAGCCGCCGGCAAAAAGATCACGGTCAAGGCGCAAAAGCCATACGTGAAGGTCGAGAAAGGTATTTTACGCAAGTTTACCCGAAACCTATTTGCTCTTAGGCTGGTCGTTCGGCTTCTCTTTCGCGATTTCGCCAATCATGGCGATCGACCGGACGGCGCCTGTGAAATTGCTCGCGGGCGGCGCAAAGCTGCCTCAGCCGGAGGCAATGTGCTGGAGGACGCAAGCCGGCTGCGATTATTCGATGCCGCTGCCGCCCTACGACCCCGCCGGCGCGAAGAAGCTCCTCGCGGAAGCCGGCTATCCCGACGGCTTCGACATCGAGATCACGACCTTCACCGGTACACCGAGCCAAGTCGCGGAAGCCGTCGCCGGGCAGTGGCACACGATCGGCGTGCGTGCAAAGGCGGTGATTTCTTACCGCAAGAAGCAGCAGGAAGGGAAAATCCAGGTGATGGTCGCGGCCTGGCCGGCGGGCAACATCCCTGACATAGCGGCAACTGTCGATTCGTTTTTTGCGGCGGTCCGGCGGATTATTCCGGCGACCAGGAATTGCACGACCTTGCCGCCCAGAGCGACGCCGCGATGAACCCAGTCATGCGCAAAGCGATCGGCCGCAAAATGTTCGATCGCGCGACCGAGAAATTCTATTTCCTGCCACTCGCACCCTATCCGATCGTGCTGGTCCACACGCACGAGGTCGCGGTCACCCAATCGGTTCGCTTCACGCCATTGGGATTCGAGGTCAGCGACATCAATTGGAAGTGAGATATCCGCATGTTTCTGTCTGTCTGGCGACAGATGACTTGGGCCTTCGCCCGTCACCAAAGCATGACGCGTGCTTAATAGTCGAAGCCGCCCCGGCGACCGACTCTGAAGGCCACCGCCGTCGTGACGAGACAGAGAAGCGCTATCAACACGCCGACGACTGCCGCCGCCTCAAGGTGCTGCGATGCGGCGAAATCGAACATCAAGAGCGACAAGGTGCGCGTGCCTGGCGCGGCGAGCAGGACGATGGTGCCGATATCGCGCACGGCGCCCGCGAACGTGAGAAGAAACACCGACACGACCATCGGCATCACGAGCGGCAAAGTGATCCGTCGGAACATGACCGCAAATCGGCGACGCCCGACATGATCGCCGCTTCCTCGAGCTCGCCCGACACCTGCGCCAGCGCGTTGCGCATGAGCTGAACGCCGATCGGCAGCTCTTTGATGATGAGCGCCAGGATAAGCGGAATGATCGTGCCGTACAGCCGATTGAGGATCGGCAGGCTCAGCATCAGGCTCAGTAACGTCACGCTCAGCACCAAGCCCTGGAATGCCCCACGGCAGCCAGACCAGGAAGGTGAGCAGGCCACGCCCCCAGATTCGCGTGCGCACCAGCACCCAGGCGATCAGGGAAAAGGCGATGACGCCCAGCCCGCCGATCGACAGTCCGAGCATCAATGTGGTCAGCGCCGAGCGCGCAAAACGCGGGTCGCCGAAGACCTCGACCCAATGTGCGAACGTCCAGGCATTCGGCAGAAAGAAAAATCCGAACAGTCGCGTGAAGGAGCCCAGTACCAACACGACGAGGGGCAGGAGCAAAGTAATAGCGAGCAGCAGGAAAATGAGGGCCGAGGCAGCATAGGCCTGCCACGAGCGCGACGGCTCGCGGCATCCTCACGCCCTTTCCGCCGATGGTCGGGCGCGCCCCGACGCGGTTTATGTAGAGCTGATAAAGCACCGCCAAGGCCGACGAGCAGAAGCAGGAACAACGTGCTCAGGGCCATCGCTTGCGGATAGTTCGGCGGGTCGCTGTTGACCAGGTCATAGATGCGGGTCGAATAGACATAGATATTCGCCGGAGCGCCGATGATCTGCTCGACCTCGAACGAATCGAGGCTGCGGATCAATCCCGAGATGAATGCGGCGAGGACCGTCGGTAAGAGCAGAGGAACGATGATCTCGCGCAGCGTGACGAAGATGCCCCCGCCCAAAAATGTCGGCGGCATCCTCGAGCGCCGCATCGATCTGCCGAAATGCCGGCGCGAGAAGGATGACCATGATAGGTACAGTCGTCAGCGACAGATGGACCCAGAGGATGCCGGGGATGTGTAGATCGAAAAGAGCGGTCCGCGTGACGAAAGGCAGGTGCTGCGCCGCCTGGTTCAGCACCCCGTAATGCGGATCGAGCAGCAGAATCCAGCCGAGGACCATCGGTACCGACGGCAGAACGAAGCCAAACCACAGGAGAATCTCGATCGTGCGCGCGCCCGGGAATGCGCACGCGGGTCAAGAGCCAAGCAATGACGAAGGCGATGACGATGGCGATCGGCACACGCGAAGCGCGAGCGTGAAAGAAGCGATGACCGATCGCCAAGTACGATTGTTGGCGAAGATCTGTCGCCAACCCGTCAATCCCAAACCGATAGGGTTCGTCGAACGCGCCGACGTCGAAGCTGGCGGCAATCACATAGGCGACGAGGCCGACCAAGAATGCTGCCAGAATCGGCAACGAAAGAGAGCGCCCAGAACAACGTTCGCGCGCGGCACAAATCGCAAGTCGCGTTCGGCGTCCTCTGTGCTCCGTCTTTGCTGCTATGCGGCAAATCGTCTGCGCGCTGCGCCATACGTACTGTTTTAGCACAAGCACGCGTCTCGGCGCGGCCTTGAATGCGAGCAGCCCACCGGTACTGTTTTCGTCAAGCAACCAAAGGGAGCGGACGATGGACGAAAGCGTCAACGAACTTCTGACCCGCTTCGGGCGCGGCGCGCCGATGGGCGAGATGCTAGAGAATACTGGGCGCCCATCGCCCGCTCGGCGGCGCTCGAGGCTGACGGCGCCCCGGTTCGCGTGAAGCTCTTGAACCAGAGATATGTCGCTTGGCGGACAGGCGACGGGCGCGTTGTGGTGTTCGATGAGGCCTGTCCGCATCGCGGCGCCTCGCTCGCGCTGGCGCGAAACGAAGACAACGCGTTGCGCTGTCTGTTCCATGGCTGGAAAATCGACGCCTCCGGTCAGGTGCTCGAGACGCCGTGCGAGAGCGCCGACCGGCGGGCTGCTTTCGCTGCCACCTATTCGCGTGCGGCTCGTATCCGGTGCGCGAGGCTGGAAGGCTGGTCTGGGTCTATGTCGGCAAGCGCGACGTGCCGCCGCCGTTTCCGCATTTCGATTTCATGGATCTGCCGGACAGTCATATCGAAGTGCGGCGCGCCGTGGTGCCGTACAACTGGCTCCAAGGTCTCGAAGCCCATCTCGATTCCGCCCATCTCGGCGTCCTGCACGCTTCTTCGGCCGGTTCGGCGAATTGGCGCGATAAGAACTCGAGCGCGCGCGCGACATCGCGATCGCGACGATGCATACCGCGCCGCATATCGAGATGGATTTCATGCCCTATGGCTTGCGCGAAGGAGCGTTGCGGCCGCTGCCCGACGGTACGGTCTATGCCCGCATCCGCCAGGTCGTCCTGCCCTATTTTGTCTTCATCCCGTTCGGTCCCGATACCTACCGGTCCTGGCGCGCGAGCGTGCCGATCGACGATGAGACCAACGCCGAATGGTACATGCTCTATCACATGAAGCGGCCGATGACGGCCGAAGACTGCGAGCAGCAATGGATGGGAGCCGCGGCCGATCCCGACAATTTCGCCGCCAATCTCGGGGGACCCGAGAACATGTGGTACCAGAACCGCGCGGCAATGAAAGAAGGCCACTTCACCGGCCTGATGCGCTGCGTCCCATTCGAGGATTTCGTCGTCCAGGCCTCGATGGGTGCGCGCGTCGATCGCAGCCGCGAACATCTAGCGCCGAGCGACGCGATTATCGTGCATACACGACGCATGCTTCCAGGACGCCGTCGAGCGGTTCAAGAGCGGCGGACCTCGCCTGGCAGTCCGAGGATATCGACTACACC
Organism: uncultured Alphaproteobacteria bacterium; assembly: GCA_963740675.1. Classification (GTDB taxonomy): domain Bacteria; phylum Pseudomonadota; class Alphaproteobacteria; order ATCC43930; family CGMCC-115725; genus CAIKMD01. The sequence goes on along the minus strand of CAVUFS010000007.1, from coordinate 100,832 downwards.
GGCATCCATGCGCTCGCCACGACGCTTCCTAAGGAGGCAAGCTGGCGCGAGGCGGTGATGCAGAAGGATCCGCCGCCCGATCTGTGGAAGCGCGCAGGATGAGCGCCCTGAGGAAGATTGCGGGTCTGTGTCCTTGTCGCCGCCATGGCGATGAGCGCCGGCGCTCACAGCGCGTGCCGATGATGATTGGCAGGCGGGCGCCGGGCCGAATGGCAGAAAGTGCTGGACCGCGGCGCGCGCCGAAGGAAAGCTCGTCGTTGCCGGTACGATCCAGATGGGCGCGCCGGTACAAGCCGCCTTCAAGCGCGACACCGGCATCGACGTGGAGTATCTCAACCTCTTCGGCAGCGATCTTTTTGCCCGAGCTTCGCGCGAGTACAAATCCGGCCAGGTGACGATGGATGTCGTGTTCATGGGCGCGAACGGCCTGCCGTTGGCGCTCGCCGGCTATCTCGAGCCGATCGTGCCGCGTCTTATGCTGCCGGGGGCAACAGATCCGTCGAAGTGGATCGATGGCAAGCTTCAATTCATCGATAGCGCCGGCACCTATATGTTCCTCGCTTCGGAGGCGGTGAGCAGTTGGGTGCTTATCGACAAGAACACGATCAAGCCCGAAGCGCTGAACGGATGGCATGATCTGCTGAAGCCCGAATACGACGGCAAAATCGCGATCTACGATCCGCGGGTCGCCGGCCCGGGCGCCAACATGGCTGTATTCCTTGCCGGCGCGCTCGGCATGGACTACGTCAAAAAGCTCTATGTCGATCAGCACCCGAAAATCTCGCGCGATGGGCGGCAGATCGTCGAATGGGTCGGGCGGGGCGTCTATCCGATCGCCATCGGCGCCATTTCCGATGATGTGCAGCGATTTCAGGATGCCGGCGTGAACAACTTCGCGACAGGTCATCATGCACGACGCGCCCGGGCTGCTGCTCGGCGGCTATTCGCTGACGCTTCCGGCCCACGCGCCTCATCCAAATGCGGCGACCGTCTTTGCCAATTGGTTCGTCAGCCGGCCTGGGGAAGAGATCTACGATACGGTACAGAATACGCCGAGCCGTCGTACCGATGTGCATGTGGCGACCGTGCCGGACTATCTTTATCCAAAGCCGGGCACGATCTACATCGATGGTTACGAGCAGACCTATCTGCAGGCAAAGCGACCGCCACTGCAAAAGGCTGTGACGGATCTTCTCGATGCGTCGAACTGACCATCGCACTGCCACCTGAGCATTGGCAGCGTTGATAAATTTTCTCTCCAAAGAGCGAGAGCGTGTCAGATCCAGATTGAGTTGACTTGACTTGCCCCGCAGAAATGTCCCCGTTTTGAGGTCGGCTCCTTGGAGGAGACGGACGATGAAGCGGAGCAGTATAGCAAGAGCGCGGCTTATCCCGTTGTCTCAGCCAGCCCAATCAGGGCTGAAACACTTTGCGGACTCTGGAAGGTTTCTGCTTTAGCGGCCAAGCATCCGAATGAAGCTATCAAAACGCATGAAAAGCCAGCAAAGGGCGTACCCATCCCGCTTTTTCATCGGCAGCGGCATGAAAGCCATAGCATCACCCGCGCGTCGAGTTCTTGCCTTGACCACGTGGTTGCACCTGCGTTCAGCCGATCCAATGGCACGGCCCTTTATCGCAGCAGCCAACGATTCGAAGAACCCAGGAGCCCCAACGCTGTCCTCGCACGCGAAGTCAGTCGGCCAGCGCCCCCGCGAGCAATTCGCGTTCCGGTAAAAGCCGCACGCGCGCATGGGCAATAGGCGTTGTGGCCGTAATAGCGGCGCTTACGCGATCGGCAGCGAAGGGGCGATCGCATCGAGCTTGAAACAGCATACCGTCACGACAGCGTGGGCATCACGTGGATGCTCGGAGCCGACGGAAGTATGATCACACATCACGTCGGCCCGCAGCTCGGTGTGTTGCTTAGCGTCGCGGTGGCGAGTTCCAATTGTTTATATCGAAATTGGCCTGAATGATCGGCTTTGGTGCCGGCTTAACTGCCGGTAGTGGTATCGGCTGTCCGCCCGGCACGCGCGGAGGCTGGTCTGCTGGCGGGCTTGCAGACTTTCCCGTTGAGCCAGCCGTGTCAGACATTGGGATACCGCTTCCGGAAGAAATTGGGTTCGTTTTCTGATTTTGCTCCGTCGATGCCGCCTCCACCGCCCTCCCCCGGCGGCGCTGCAACAGGCTTGGTCGCCATTGCTGGCGCATCGCTGCCTCCCCCCGCTTGTCGGCTTCGGCTTGCCTTTGTGTTTCGTATCCTTCGGTGGGGTCTCCGCCGCCGCCGGTGTCGATGGCGTTGCCGTATCATTGGCAGGCGGCCGTGGCGTCGTGACGTCTTTCTCTTCGGACGAGCTGACCGTTGGCTCTGCTGTCATAGGTTCAAGGTCGCACGTCTCGCGCAGCATCGAAAGATAGCGCGCCAATTCTTCCTCCAGCACCTTGAGTAACTTGCGATTGCTCGCCTCGTAGGCGCCAAGGGATTTGACCGTGGTTCTCGCAATGGACCAGCATTTCGGCGAGGGAGCCTTGGCTTGGCCCATCCCCCTCGGCCTCGAAACCGCGGCCGATCCGGAAATGCGCCAAGGTGATCTTCTCCACCAGGCGGTCGATGATCGGATCATCGGGCGGATAATGCCGGCGGCGGGCGGCATAGAGCGCCGCGAACTCCTCGATGGTTTCACTCGACGTCAGATACTTCTTCGCCGACAGGCCATGCTTGAGGGCGTTTCGGGCCGAGGCCTCCTTGCCGGACGGTGTCGAGGGGCCGGTGCTCTTCTGGGCGTTGAGCTTGTTGGCGGCGTTTTGTTTTTCAGTGGCCATGAGATGTCACTCCTTGGAATTCAGGATCGAAAGGGGTCGGCAGGCGGCTTTGCAGAAGTTCGTCCCTCACATGAGCGTTAAGGGCAGCGATGCGCGAATCGATCAGGTCGAGGAAACGGCGGACGCTCCCAGAGCGTCACCGTTTTCGTGCCCTCGCGAGGTCTGTCTCACACGAACGAGTTCGTCGGCGGCGTCCAAGAGTGCGGCTTCGTGCACCTCGGGCGCCGGGTCGGATGGAGAAGAAAGAAATTCAAGGCTTTATGATGGTCGTTGTCCTCTGTTCGATGAGGATCATTCTTGCCGTCACGACCAGCCACGAGGGATACACGACCTTAGCGACGGGGAGGATTTTTGCCCGGCTTTCGCTGCTTTGTTTCAGCGGTATCGCGCGCCTCGCTTTTCCGAAAAGCGGCGATCCGTTCCCGGGCGATCCCGACGCAGAGCCTGGTGACGCAGCTCGATGTACCGTACCGACAGCCCCATGTCGCGGATGCCGAGGGGCCTGCCCGTCTTCGATATGATAGGCGTCGGCCGCGAGGTCGTTTTCAGTAACGCAGAGCGCCTCATGCGGCTCAAGATCGGGGAAATCGAATTTTAGATAGGGCTGTTTCATTTCAAATTGCTCTTCCTCCTGCAGGGAGAAACAGCCTGGCATCACGACGGCCGAAGCCGCCCCAAGATCTTTATGTCTTTATGTGCAGAGGCCGCGACTTGGGTCGCACCAAGGCTGAGCGCCGGCAAATCGATTACAAGATTTCGATCACGACGCAGCGAAGACAACCTAAAACATCACCGTGCAGACCTATTTGCATCCCGGCGTAACCGCTGGAATTTGTCACGACCTTTCGGTGTCAAGGAAAATCCGCAGGCCTGACTGGGTATCAGAGCGGGCGATGACACCATTCCCGGGTACCGATGTTCTGCGATTTCGAACGGCGTGGATTGGGTTTGTTTCGTAGAAGGGGCCGAAAATCGGTTCAGCCCTCGTCCGGGAAGGTAAGCGATATCGACGCCATCGAGCTCGCATGCGTCGATCAAGGGCGCGAAGGACTCGATCGTTCCCAGGTCGCCTCGTTGTGATGGAACGCAAAGCGCCTGGTTCCAGGCTTGCGAAGAGAACATCTTGTTCGTCGCCGGGATCGATCGCCGCGATCAGCTCCCGCACGATGGCGAAATCCTCGAGTCGCCGAGGGCTGAAAGCCCAAGGACGCAGGCCGAGTAGTGTCCTGGCTCGTCCGGGGCGCAGGCGTGCCGAATCCATAACGGTCTTCCGCGACAATCCCTGCGAGACCGATTGCGATCTCGGCGAGGGCATCGCGACGGAGGCGACGTTTTGGATCGGGCTGGGTTCGCCTTCAGCACGATGCCTCGGCTCTAATGGATTCGATGGGCATGCCCTCTGCTATCGCCGCCAGCAACTGACCGGCGGCGCGGAACGCGTCTTCCGCATTCGAAGATGACGTCATTACTAACCTTTCGCCGACTTTATCGTCCTGACGATCTCTTAAGCGGACACCGGACCGCCTCCTGTTTTGTTCGATAAATGAAATACCGGCGCTTCTTCGAGAGCGCATCGTGAATCAGATTGAAGCGTGCGTCGCGATAGGGATCGTCGCCATTCTGAAGTCCGCTGATCGGTGTTGGGTGTCAGCCCTCCTCACTCTCTCGCTCCAGATCGTCGCTCACTCCATCCGTAGTACAGCGTACGGCCATCTCGACATTTGGTCATGCCCGTTAAATTAGAATTTGATCTGATTCAGACCGTCATTTTGTATTGTAGACCTTTCTGGTTAACAATGATACGATCAAATATTGACTTTACCAAACGGCCGCCGGCTGCAGACACATATGCAGGCTAAAACCTTCGACCCGCCAGATAGGAGTGCAGCAGTTGAGCTCGATTCTTTTCAATCAACTACATCAATATGAGTGGCTACGGGAGCAGCTTCAGACCGAGTTCCCGCTGATCGATGACGAGACCCTGACAGACACGCTTGAAGGGCTCAGCACATTGCCCGAAGCGCTGGCGGCGGTAACCCGGTCCTACCTTGATGACCTGACGCTTGCGTCGGCGTTGGGCTTGAGAATCCAGGATATGCAATCACGGCTCGCACGGATCGAGCAACGTGCCGACCGCAAACGCGGGCTCGTGTCCTATGTGATGGGGCGAACCGAGATCAAAAAGCTCGAGCAGCCGGAGTTCACGGTGTCGGTGCGGGCGACGCCGCGGCAGCTCGTCATCCAGGACGAAAAGCTCATCCCCGAAGCGTTTTGGGTTCCGCAGCTGCCGAAACTCGATCGTCGGCGGCTCAGCACGGCGCTGGCTGCAGATCCATCGATACCTGGGGCCATTCTCGACAATGGCGGCACGACCATCTCGGTGAGGACCAAGTGATGGCCTTTGCCGAGAACCAGCTCAAACTTTTGGAGGGCAAGCTTCCCGAGAAACATGTGCGGACCCGGGTCCAGCGGGGAATGACGCTCTCCTATATCGAGGGCTGGCACGCGATCACCGAGGCCAATCGCATCTTTGGCTTCGATGGCTGGGACCGGGAGATGGTGGCAGCCGAATGCGTCTGGCAAGACGGTCGCGGGGCAACGAAGCTCTGTTCCTATACGGCGCGGGTGCGGATCCGCGTCCGGGCCGGCGGGACGATCATCCAGCGCGACGGCAGCGGGGTCGGGCAGGGGAGCGGCGCGACTCTGGGCGAAGCGCATGAGAGCGCGCTCAAGGAGGCCGAGACGGATGCGACCAAGCGGGCACTGACGACCTTCGGCAATCTCTTCGGCCTTGCGCTCTACGATCGCGAGCAGGCCGGCGTCCGGCGGACACCGAGACCCCGCGATCACAGCGCTTTGGTGATCGATGGTTCCGAGCCCTGGGTGCTCTTAGGCAGCCGCGGCGAAATCATCGGGCAGCACGACACGGGCGAGAGCTATTGCACCGGCTTGAAGCGCGCGATCGATCAAGCGGTCTTGGTCCGCACCCTCAAGAGCATCCTCTACTACAACGAGCCGACCATCCAACGGCTACGCCTGGCTCGGCCGGATCTCAAGACCGGCAAGGGTGTGCACTACGGCGATATTCTGGAGCGCTATGCCGAGCGGGCCACGCAACGGCTCGGACAACCCCGTGGCAGCAAGCCGACGCAGGAGCTGATCCCGCCCGAGCCGGTCGACAAATCCGCGCTCCTCCTGGGCGCGCCGAAGCGCATTAGGGATCCTGAGCATCTGAAGTTCATCAACACCCAGCCCTGCCTCGTCTGCGGGCGGGCGCCGGTGCATGCGCATCACCTGCGCTTCGCCCAGCCGCGGGCCATGAGCAACAAGGTCTCGGATGAATGGTCGGTGCCGCTCTGCTTTACGCATCACCGGGCGCTCCATACGGTCGGCAATGAGGAAGCCTGGTGGGTGGAGAAGGGCATCGACGCCAAGATGGAGGCGCTGCGACTTTGGCGGCAGAGTCATGGGATCGCGGAGCCGACAGAGGTGGAGGGGACAACGGACACTCCTGCAGGCGGCGAAGCCCAGCCCGAGGCGAATGACGTTCAGACGCAAGATGCACCGGCACTCTCGGATGCCACGGCCGAGTAGCCGACATGACCAGCCTTTTGCAAATCGAAACCAATCGGCGCAATGCGCGGCGCAGCACCGGACCGCGCACCGAGGCCGGCCGCGCCATCGCCAGCCGCAATGCTCTGAAGCACGGCCTCACCGCCGAGCGCATCATCCTCTTCGAGAGCAGCGGGAAGCGTTCGAGCGCTTCTATGCGGAACTTATTGCGGCACTCAAACCGCAAGGCCCGATGGAGCATCAGCTCGCCGAGCGTATCGCCATCAACGCCTGGCGCCTCCGGCGCGCCTATCGTGTCGAGAGCGGCCTCTTCGAGCGCGCACGCTCGGCCTGGCGCGAGGGCAGCACCGAGCAGACATCGGACATCGATCTCGTCTTCCTTCGCCTCAGCACCAGCAATGGCGATGAGCTCGGGAAGCTCTCGCGGTACGAGGCAGCGATAGAACGGTCGTTAAGAAGAGCGCTGCAGGATCTCGAGAGGAGGCAGAAGTATAAAGTAATGCGTCAAAGCGAGCACTAATGACATCGACCTCGTCTTCCTCCGCCTTAGCACTAGCAATGGCGACGAACTGGGTAAGCTGTCATGCTACGAAGCCGCGATCGAGAGGTCGCTCCGGCGAGCGCTGTTGGATCTCGAGAGAAGGCAGAGAAGGCGCGGCCAAAATTCGACGATATTTCCCTCGCGCTGCCCGCCTGCCCGTTCAAATAAATAGTGCGTGATCAAGATGATCACCAATTTCGGTGATTTGGCGGTGTTGCTGCCGCTGGTGGCGGTCGTGACCGTATGGCTGGAAGTCGTGCTGGGATCGACGATCGGCTTCTCCGCGTTAGCGCTGTTTGCTAGCCAGTTTTGGCCGCGTCGCCCGGCCGAGCCACTTTGCAAAGCCTGCTCGCTGTCTCTGTCGCGTTCTGGTGATGCTGAACGGCCTGGATCTGCGCGCGGCGGACATGCTCCACTCCGTCGGCCTTTATCTTAATCACGCCGGCATGGCGTGTTTCTGACCGATCGGATCTTGCCGGCGAACGGTCATGATCCAGCCTCACCGTTAGCATAGGCGAGAGCCGCCGCCGGGGCGGCGCTTCCCCATCCTTTTCTGCTGCGGCGTTCACTTCCCATTAACCATAGATCTCTACTTTCGCGACTGACCGAACCCGCTCAGCCACGGAGCCAGTTATGCTGCCACTATTCCTCGACGTACCGCTTTTGGGAGCCTGCTTTGTTGCGGGTGCCTGGGCTTCCGGGATCTATCATGCGCATCGCGCATATCGTTACCGGCTTATGAACTTACAGGTCCGAATCGCACAATGGGCGGTAGCCGGCTAGCTCTCTTTCGAGCTCCGCGCCACGATTCCAGCGCGCTTCACGGTGCCAGAGTCCAACCCCAGCGCATCATGCATGCGGCCTGCGTCTGAGAAGCATCTTGCGGGCCGGAAATAATTTGGCCTCTTCTGGGATCGAAATACGGTGCCGCGCCCCATTGAGCGGCGGTCTTGTTGCAGGTTTGCAAGTCTTGTGCGAGCTGCTGCTCTGTTGCACCAGCTTTCGTCCATTGCTTCGTTGACGCTTCACATCCAGCGCACGCCAATACAGCGCTGATTACAAGACTGATTACGAGCACATGGCCGATGCGTGACCAACGGCTAAGCATAAGACCTACCCCCCCCCCGGCGCGCCTGGTCGGCTGAACCGCGGCGCACCGAAATCCAATCGGAACGCCTCTATACCTGACTAATACTTAGCTACACGAAACGAACTTGCAAATACGGCCGCGGTGTTCGTGGTTGGCGGTTGCCAGGCAACTTGCGGCACGTCGGATGACATGTAGGGCCACCAGCCGAGGTCATTCAGGGCGTAATAAGGGCTATAGCGCTGCTGCAAGGATTGCGCAGAAGTTACCCCCATCATTTGATTATCGAGCGCAAGCGAAACACCGTCAACATTGACCACGGTAATCGCATGATCGAGCTGCGCCTGATTGTCATGCACGACCACAAAACGAAGATTTGCTCGGGAACTCCTGACTTAAGGAGAGCCAAGTACTTGGCGATGGCGTAATCCTGACATTGACCCCCTCGCTCGAGGAATTCGTACGGCGTCTCCCAGTAGGCAACATCGTGCCAGTTGACCTCGGCGGCCACGTATGGGACGCGGTTGAAGACTTCGTTCACTTTCTCGACACGAGCGCGAAGGGGAAGGGTCTTAAGTTCATCCACTAACCGCTTCCAAATCTCCGACGGGCAACTCGCTCCCTCGGAGCCAGAGCATGCCGAAGCGGGCGAATGCTCTTGCTCCGAGAAACGGGCCATGACCCTTTGCCAACGCGGCATGGGGCCGACATCGCGCGAAGAGGAGGTTCGGTGACCGAGGAGACCGTCAGCGAATCCGGGCGCGGTCGGGTCAATGTTTCCTAAATCCCGGTGGGAAAAGCTGATTTGGCTACCCATCGTCCGGTAAGACGGCCCTTGACTGCAAGCAGAAAGTGCAAAGGCGGCAGTAGCCAACCAAAAGACGCAGCGGTGCGCCATGTAAAGCTCCTCGTTCGGGGGCCCCGCTATCTCCTTCTGGAGACCGGAGGTTTTGCGTCCCTGGGTCGCCCCAGGTTTGCCGTTTCGTGAGGTAGCGCTCGCCGCTTCGGGCCTGCGCACCACGTCCGTCCATTAGGACGTCTATCGCTTAAGGAAATCTAAAGCGGAAAAGTGGTGCCAATATGCCACAATTGTGCACGACTTGGGGCAACTAACCCTTTCGCATAGCGAAAATCATCTGCTAGGATTAATATTGATAAGCGGTTATTTGCCCATAACAATTCTGTATACCTACGGAATATCTATGGGCCATTTGGGGGATCGTTTCGACCATGAAAGGACGCAGCAACTTGAGCACTTCCCGGGGTGGACTTGCCCCTTGGCGCCGCGCCATTGTCGTAATGACCATTATCACATTCGGGGCCGTCGCGAACCCGTTGCGAAGCGAGGCGCAAACGCCGCCTGCCGCTTTGCCGCCGGCAGCCGAGCCGGGGCGGCTGCAAGAGCAGTTCCAACCGCCGCCCACGCAGCCCACCGCGCCGCCGGCGATCACATTGCCTGCAGTGCCGACGACGGCGCCCCCGCCTAATGCGGCAAATATCCACTTTCAGGCGCAAGCGATCGAGATACAAGGCTCAACGGTCTATTCGCCAGGTGAACTGCAGGCTCTTGCAGCGCCCTATACCAATCGAACGATCTCGGTGGCGGACCTCTTTCAGCTGGCAGACGAGATCACGGCCAAATATCGAAATGACGGATACATCTTATCGCGCGCCGTTGTTCCCGCTCAAAATCTGAGCACATCGGCAGCTTCGGTTCGGCTCACCGTCGTCGAAGGCTTCGTCAGCAGCTACCAGGTGCAGGGCTACAACAGCCCCATGATCGAAGGCTACGCCAGCCAGATCACCACCTCGCGGCCGTTGCGTGCGGGTGACCTCGAACGCTTCATGCTGCTCGTGAACGATCTGCCGGGTGTAACCGCACATGCCGTTCTTTCGCCCGCCACTGATGTGGTAGGCGGAACGGTGCTGACCGTCGAGACGACACACAAACTCTACGACGCGACGATCGCAGCCGATAACCGCGGCACAGAGTACATCGGCCTATACCAGCTTTACGCCGGTGCTGGGGTGAATATTCCCAGTTGGGACGGCCGCTTGTCGGGACGTTGGATTACAACGCCTTCCGCTCGCGAGCTCCAATATGGTGAAGCGTCGTATCAGCAGAATATCGGCACGGACGGGCTGCGGATGACGCTTTATGGCAACGATTTCAAAACGCGCCCCGGGTTTACTTTGGCGCCGTTCAATACGCGCAGCTACGGCAACACTTTCACGGGGACTCTCGCTTATCCGATCATTCGCAGCCGCAGTGAGAATCTCGAAGTTCACGGGCTTGTCGGGGAAGATGATCTGGTTACTCGAGTTGCCAACAACTCGACTCTGCCGCCGTCATCGAACGACCATCTTCGCTTCGTACGAGCGGGTCTCCATTATGATTTAGCGGACCAATTTCAGGGCGTTAACATCGTTACGGCAGAGGTGAGCCAGGGTGTGGATGCTCTTGGTGCCTCTGCCAGTGGCAATCTGCGCCCAACGCCGTCGCGTCCTAACCAATCCGCTGCGTTTGAAAAATTCGTCGGTGAGGTTTCTCGCCAACAAGATCTCCCTTGGATTTATCCGGGGATCGGGCTCCTCGGGGCGGCGGAGATGCAGCTGTCGCCAAGTAATGCTTTGCCAGCCTCGGAACAGTTCGGGCTGGGCGGGCCTAATTATGGTCGTGGCTACGCGCCTTCCGATGTCGTCGGCGATGAGGGCTGGGCCGCGAAAGTCGAGCTGCAATACACGTCGACGCTGCCTCCGGATTGGCAGAGCTGGGCAGGTTGGCTCGACCACTACCAGCTTTATAGCTTTTATGATCGCGGTCGTGCTTTTCACAATGTCTCGTCCCTGGGATCGGCGCAGCTTTCCTCGGGTGGTGTAGGCGTTCGTCTTGCGATTGCGAATCGGGTAACGGCTGATCTTGAAGCGGCGAAGCCTTTGTCTCGAGATCCCTCGGTGAAATATGGTTTCCCGAACTCGCGGCCGTGGCATTTCTTCTTCTCAGTCGCTGCCACATACTGATCGGGAGTCTCTGCCACATACTGATCGGGAGTGTCACGGCCACATACTAATTGGCCGTGCACTGAGCCCATGGCGCAGCCGCGCGGATCGTCCGGCACAACCACGACTTTGCACGGTCGGCGGCACGTCACAGTTATGCGTTAGCCTCGCGCCGGATCTGTAAGAAGTTTGTAAGAATCGAATTCCTAAGAAGAAGTAATTATGGGGAGCAGGGATACGACGGGCCAAGCTCGAGCTGCCCTGAGAAACTCCCAAATATTGCTCAAAAATAACTACAAAGAAACCGAGGAAAAACTGGCCGCTTTTCGAAGAATAACTTCGATTTTCTTTTGATGCGCCAAACAATCACGCGGCCGACCTCGGCCATTCAACAGAATTAACTAAGATATTCTGCCGCAAGGTAGGCGAACGTTGCTGCGCGGGACGGCGCGCCGCGGCCAAAGCGGCGCATTTTCATGTGATTTTACTACACTTAGAGAAAATTTTTGCTTCACAACGTGCTAAAACTCTGTCAAATATCATCCAAACAACCTAGTTCAAATGATCTAGGTTACTTGGGGATCATATCGACCAAAAAACCGAGGTCGAAGGCCCCGCAACTTGGGGATCGCAATGGCAGCCAATTATTCGCGTCTCGACAATTTCTTCCGTCGTCGGTTGCTGGCGGGGACAGCCGCTTACGGCCTCATTGCTGTCGGCAGCATAGGGCTGGCTCACGCGGCAGGGGCGCTTCCTCAAGGCGGGCAGGTGATCGGTGGATCGGCGACGATCAATTACGCTTCGCCGACCCAGCTGAATATCACCTCGACGACCAACAACTCGGCGATTGCCTGGCAGAGTTTTTCGATCGGCCAAGGCAACTCGGTCACGGTCGCGCAGCCCAGCGCAAATTCCACGCAGCTCGAGCAAGTCAGTGGACCGAGCGCCTCACAGATTTTCGGCTCGCTGAGCTCGAATGGACGCATCGTCGTCGCGAATCCGAACGGCATCTGGTTCGGCCCGATCGCGCAGGTTGATGTCGCCGGCCTTGTCGCCACGACCGCGCATGCGAGCGCCGCCGACGTCGCCGCTTTCGCCGCCGGCGGCAGCCTCAATCTCAGCCAGGCCGGCAACGCGACAGCGAGCGTCGTCAATCAAGGCTCGATCACCATTTCTCAAGCCGGCCTTGCGGCCTTTGTTGCGCCGGGCGTGCGCAATGACGGCGTCATCCAAGCCAAGCTCGGCAAGGTCCAGCTCGCTTCCGGCACGACAGCGACCGTCGATTTCTATGGCGACGGCCTGATCAATTTGGCCGTGACGGGTCAGACGGCCGCTCAGGCGGTTGGGCCGGACGGCAAGCCTTTGGCGGCGGCGGTTCAGAATACCGGCACCATCAACGCCGATGGCGGCAAGGTGTTGATGACCGCCAATGTCGCGGCCGGCGTCGTCGATCAGGTGATCAACGCCACAGGCATCGTTCAGGCGCGCGCGGTCGCGCAGCAAGGCGGCCAGATCATTCTCGACGGCGGCGATAACGGCGCTGTCATGGTCGCGGGCACGGTCGACGCGTCCGGCCGCACTGCCGGGCAGACCGGGGGCACGGTCAACGTGCTCGGCAACAGCGTCCAACTCGCCAGCAACGCGGTTGTCGATGTCTCCGGCGATGCCGGCGGCGGCACGGCGCTGATCGGCGGCAACTTCCACGGCTCCGGCACGCAGCGCCATGCCGCGACGACCACTGTCGCGCAGGGCGCGAAGATCCTCGCCGACGCCGTCAACAGCGGCAATGGCGGCCAGGTCGCGATCTGGGCCGACCAATCCACCAGCTTCGACGGCACGATCTCGGCCAAGGGCGGGGCGCAGGGCGGCAACGGCGGCCAGGTCGAGACCTCGGGCGCGCAGCTCTCGGTTGGGAACGACGCGGTTGTCGATGCTTCGGCGGCGAATGGCGCGGCGGGTAACTGGGATCTCGACCCGTCAGGCAACCTTTACCTCAACTCAACCAACACGGTGCCGACGGGCGCGCCGAGCGGGTCAAGCTCGGCCTCGACGACCACGATTGCGACCACGTTGAATAACGGCACGAATGTCACCGAAACGGCCAATCAAGACCTATTCGTCATATCGCCGATCGCGTGGAGCACGAACGCTCACCTCGGGCTGACCGCTACTCACAGCATGTACATCGAGGCGCCGATCACGGCGACCGGCGCGAGCGCCGAACTCGATCTGAGCGTCAATGGCGGCACCGATCCGTGGACCACGCTGGCGAACTTCGGGACGCTCAGCAATCTGGAAACCGGTCGGCTCTACGTTCTCAACAGCAATTTTGGCAATGTCAGCGGCGGTGTCACGCTCGCCGCGACCGATACGCTCAAGATCGACGGCACCACTTACACGCTCATCACGAACAACACCGACTTCGGCAACATCAATCTGGCGTCCGGACATTATGCGCTCGACGCCGATTTGAATGCGCCCTCGGTAAGCGCCGATTGGAGCGGCACGTTTAGCGGCGTGCTCGAAGGCTTGGGCCATACCATCAGCAATGTGAACGTCTCCGTGAGCACCGGCACCGGCGTCACCAACGTCGGCCTCTTCGGCCAGGTTGGCGCCGGCGGCGTGATCAACGACCTCAACTTGGCGTCGGCCACGGTCACGACCAGCGGCACCGCGACGGTGGATATGGGCGCCATCGCCGGCATGAATAACGGCATTATCGCCAACGTGTCGGTGAACAACGCGACGATCACCAGCAATCCGACGACGGTTCCCAACCAAACGGTCGAGGGTGCCGGCGGCATTGTCGGCGTCAACGGCACGGCCGGGCTGCTCATCACCTCTTTCGCGAGTGGCAGCAATCTCACCTCTGCGGCGAAGGGCGCGGGTTCGGGTTCTGGACACGTCTATGGCATCGGCGGTGCGATCGGCGCCAATCTCGGCGCGGCCGTTGGTTCCTATGCCCAGAACGCGACCCTCACCTCGACCAACAGCAGCGGCGTCGGGACCGACATCGCCGGCTTCGTCGGCTTTTCGAACGGAACCATTTTAGCCGATCTCTATTTCGGATCGGCGCTGACGATCACCGGTCACAATATTACGCAAGGCACCTTTGTCGCCGCCGGCAATTGCATCAGCGGCGACGCGTCTTGCACGACCAGCGCCGTCACCGTGAGCGAGACGGGTTCGTTCACCAAGGTTTATGACGGCACCACTAGCGCCTCGGGCGCGGTGACCGCGAGCGGTCTGCTTGACAGCGATCAGTTCGTCGATCTCTCGGCCGCTTTCCCGAACCCGAATGTGGGCAGCTACACGCTTTCGGTTGACGGGATCACCGTCAATTACGGCGGCGGGATCACTCATAACTACTACTATACGGTCGGTCTCAGCTCGGCGACCGGCACCATCACGCCGGCGCCGCTGACGATCACGGCGAACAACGTGTCGACCGAGTACGGCACGACGCCGGTCGCCCTGACGGGCTTCACGCCCACCGGCCTCGTTAATGGCGAGGCGATCACCTCGGTGACGGAGACCGACGTCAATAACGTTGCCGGGAAGGATGCGGGAACATATACCAACAGCATCGTTATCACTTCCGGAAGCGAGGTCGGCGGTAACGGCTTCCTGGCGTCGAACTACAGCATCACCCTCAATCCTGGCACGCTGACGATCACGCCGTCGAGCTCGCCGGTGGTGATCACCGCGAACAACGTGTCGGCGGCTTACGGCACGACGCCGGTCGCCCTGACGGGGTTCTCGGTCACCGGTCTGGTGGCGGGGAACACGATCACCTCGGTGATGGAGACCGATGCGTTTAACGTGGCGGCGCAGGATGCCGGGACCTACACCAACAGCATCATCGCGTCGGGGCCGACGACCGGCACCTTCAAGGCGTCGAACTACAGCAACGTGACCTTCGCGCCTGGCACGCTGACGATCACGCCGTCGAGCTCGCCGGTGGTGATCACCGCGAACAACGTGTCGACGGCTTACGGCACGACGCCGGTCGCCCTGACGGGGTTCTCGGTCACCGGTCTGGTGGCGGGCAACACGCTCACCTCGGTGACGGAGACCGATGCGTTTAACGTGGCGGCGCAGGATGCCGGGACCTACACCAACAGCATCATCGCGTCGGGGCCGACGACCGGCACCTTCAAGGCGTCGAACTACAGCAACGTGACCTTCGCGCCTGGCACGCTGACGATCACGCCGTCGAGCTCGCCGGTGGTGATCACCGCGAACAATGTGTCGACGGCTTACGGCACGACGCCGGTCGCCCTGACGGGGTTCTCGGTCACCGGTCTGGTGGCGGGCAACACGCTCACCTCGGTGATGGAGACCGATGCGTTTAACGTGGCGGCGCAGGATGCCGGGACCTACACCAACAGCATCATCGCGTCGGGGCCGACGACCGGCACCTTCAAGGCGTCGAACTACAGCAACGTGACCTTCGCGCCTGGCACGCTGACGATCACGCCGTCGAGCTCGCCGGTGGTGATCACCGCGAACAATGTGTCGACGGCTTACGGCACGACGCCGGTCGCCCTGACGGGGTTCTCGGTCACCGGTCTGGTGGCGGGCAACACGATCACCTCGGTGATGGAGACCGATGCGTTTAACGTGGCGGCGCAGGATGCCGGGACCTACACCAACAGCATCATCGCGTCGGGGCCGACGACCGGCACCTTCAAGGCGTCGAACTACAGCAACGTGACCTTCGCGCCTGGCACGCTGACGATCACGCCGTCGAGCTCGCCGGTGGTGATCACCGCGAACAACGTGTCGACGGCTTACGGCACGACGCCGGTCGCCCTGACGGGGTTCTCGGTCACCGGTCTGGTGGCGGGCAACACGATCACCTCGGTGATGGAGACCGATGCGTTTAACGTGGCGACGCAGGATGCCGGGACCTACACCAACAGCATCATCGCGTCGGGGCCGACGACCGGCACCTTCAAGGCGTCGAACTACAGCAACGTGACCTTCGCGCCTGGCACGCTGACGATCACGCCGTCGAGCTCGCCGGTGGTGATCACCGCGAACAACGTGTCGACGGCTTACGGCACGACGCCGGTCGCCCTGACGGGGTTCTCGGTCACCGGTCTGGTGGCGGGCAACACGCTCACCTCGGTGACGGAGACCGATGCGTTTAACGTGGCGGCGCAGGATGCCGGGACCTACACCAACAGCATCATCGCGTCGGGGCCGACGACCGGCACCTTCAAGGCGTCGAACTACAGCAACGTGACCTTCGCGCCTGGCACGCTGACGATCACGCCGTCGAGCTCGCCGGTGGTGATCACCGCGAACAACGTGTCGACGGCTTACGGCACGACGCCGGTCGCCCTGACGGGGTTCTCGGTCACCGGTCTGGTGGCGGGGAACACGATCACCTCGGTGACGGAGACCGATGCGTTTAACGTGGCGGCGCAGGATGCCGGGACCTACACCAACAGCATCATCGCGTCGGGGCCGACGACCGGCACCTTCAAGGCGTCGAACTACAGCAACGTGACCTTCGCGCCTGGCACGCTGACGATCACGCCGTCGAGCTCGCCGGTGGTGATCACCGCGAACAACGTGTCGACGGCTTACGGCACGACGCCGGTCGCCCTGACGGGGTTCTCGGTCACCGGTCTGGTGGCGGGCAACACGATCACCTCGGTGATGGAGACCGATGCGTTTAACGTGGCGGCGCAGGATGCCGGGACCTACACCAACAGCATCATCGCGTCGGGGCCGACGACCGGCACCTTCAAGGCGTCGAACTACAGCAACGTGACCTTCGCGCCTGGCACGCTGACGATCACGCCGTCGAGCTCGCCGGTGGTGATTACCGCGAACAACGTGTCGACGGCTTACGGCACGACGCCGGTCGCCCTGACGGGGTTCTCGGTCACCGGTCTGGTGGCGGGCAACACGATCACCTCGGTGATGGAGACCGATGCGTTTAACGTGGCGACGCAGGATGCCGGGACCTACACCAACAGCATCATCGCGTCGGGGCCGACGACCGGCACCTTCAAGGCGTCGAACTACAGCAACGTGACCTTCGCGCCTGGCACGCTGACGATCACGCCGTCGAGCTCGCCGGTGGTGATCACCGCGAACAACGTGTCGACGGCTTACGGCACGACGCCGGTCGCCCTGACGGGGTTCTCGGTCACCGGTCTGGTGGCGGGCAACACGCTCACCTCGGTGATGGAGACCGATGCGTTTAACGTGGCGACGCAGGATGCCGGGACCTACACCAACAGCATCATCGCGTCGGGGCCGACGACCGGCACCTTCAAGGCGTCGAACTACAGCAACGTGGCCTTCGTGCCCGGCACGTTTACGATCACCCCGTCTCAGTCGCCGGTCGTGATCGCGGCCGCCGACCAGACCCAGAATTTCGGCTCACCCTTCGTCTTCACGGGCTTGCCGCCGCAATTCTCGGTCACGGGACTGGTCGCGGGGAACACCATCACCTCGCTCAACCTCGTGAGCTCGGGTGATACAGCGACGGCGCCCGCTGGGGCCTACTCCATCATCCCCTCGGGCGGGACGGGTAATTTCAACCCGACTAACTACGCCCACGTGAGCTATGTCGACGGTACGCTGACCGTCCTTGGCGGGGTGCCGATCTGCGCCGCGACCTTCCCACAATGCACGGTGCCGCTCAACGTCATCCAGCTGCAGGCGATCTCCAATCCGGGTCAGTCGCTCCTCGCGAACGTCAACCCGGCGGCTGGCGGCAATGGCAACGTTGAGAACATCAACCCGGCGGCTGGCGGCGGTGCGGCGGGTGGTAGCTGCGAGCAGCTACCCAACGACGAGGAGAAGGAGACTTGCTTCGATCGTGAAGCGGGCGCGGCAGGATTGAACGAAGGCATCCGGAACGGCAATAAGTTCCTCGGCGGTCAGCTCTGAGGATGGTATAGTCGCTCACTCGCGGGTTCCGAGCTTCCGCTCGGGATCCGCGAGATGGTGATAATGACTTGCGCCTCACGCCTGTCGTGGGGCGCGCCGTTTTTAGGTCGTATTAACCTTTTCGAAGAACAATCGAGAACACTCACGCGTGCATGACGCGCAAAGGGGAACGACCATTCCGAACGAAACGGTAAACGCTACGCGCGATTCAGCTCCGAGCGTTGAGCAGGCTGCGGCGCCGTTGCTCTACAAGAACCCGCAATTTGTCAACCTCCAGCGTCACGCAAAGGCGGGGCTGCGCGAAACCGCAGACTACGGCTTTGCGCGCGAGACGAACTCGGTGCCGCTTGGCGCCGATGAGGTTTTCTATATGCAGGCCTATTGCCCGGTCGTATTCACAGCGAGCGATCCGGCATTGCCGGTCGCGGTTTTGGGCGTCGGCGGCAGCACCAACAGCTTCGTCGAGGCGGATGGCAGGTGGCGGACCGGCGTTCCAGTCCCGGCCTATATTCGACGCTATCCCTTTATTACGGCCGTCGATCCGGCGGCCAAGCGTATCCATTTGGCGATCGACGAGTTCGCGCCCAATTTCGCTATGGAGGGCGGGCGAGCGCTATTGAAAATGGTGCTCCATCTGAATTCGCCAATCTCGCATTGAGATTTTGTGCGGAATTCCAGAGCCAGCTCGATCTCGCGCGCGCGATCGGAGAAGCAGTGGCTGCAGCGGGTCTGCTGGCGGCGCGGCGGGTGGATATCCGCTCGCCTGACGGCAAAGCTTTATCGCTCGATGGCTTTCGCGTCATTGATGAGTCGCTGTTCAATGCCTTGCCCGACGAGACCTTTTTGGCGTGGCGCAAAAGCAATTGGCTCGGGGTGATCTACGCGCATATGCTTTCGATGCGCCGATGGGAAGTGTTTGCGGATTTGCCGCCCCGCACCTGATCGTTCTCCAAGGTCGCTTCCAAAGAAGCTAAGCGACCTGGCAGGCACGGCGCACCGTCTCTTATAATGCGACAGGCCCACGAGTTGGCGCAGTCATGGCTTTGCGCTCCAACATCAGAACGACCGCTTTAGCGGTGATCGCTGTCGCCAGTTTCCTCGCGTCGGCCGATACCACAAATGCGAAGAGTGCCCTTAATGATGCGCGCTACTGGGTGCAGAGCGGCGCGTTCAAAAGTGAGGCAAATGCCCGCGCGCGGTGCGATCTCCTTAAGAAACGCGGCTACCGCTTCGCCGTGCAGAGCGGGGTGGACAGCCAAGGAGATAACCTTTTCTTCTGCCGCTCATTTCCGGCCTTGACCTACGAGCAAGCGGCGATTTTGGCCAAGCGGCTGCGATTGAAGGAACCGCGCGATGCCGCGCTTGTGTTGCGGCGTCCCGATGGGCTTTCGCAGCGTAAGATCGATTCGAGCAAAACAGATGCGACGGGAGATCTCGAGAACTTCAGCGGCAGGTGGTGCGGTGATCCTGCCGTCTATGGGACTGACCCGCTGCAGATCTGGACCGTGAACAAGGGCGGCACGGTGACGCTACAAATAACGGCGCGCCGCACGCCGGGTGGGCAGTCGGAGCAGTTTCAAGGAAGCATCGAGAAGCTGCCTGGGAATCTCATCAAGCTTACAGGGGAAACGGAGAGTTTTCGCTTAGAGGCCATTTACGGGATCGATACCAGCGGGCTGAGGGGCGTCAGCTTTCATCAGGAAATAAAAGACAACGGTGCTTCTATCATGACGATCCCGGAAAGCTTGCACCGCTGTCCTTAAAAACGATGCGGACCTCACGCAACCGATAATTTACTATAATTTGTCGAGGTCAGTGCCGAACTGACAAGCATAACTTAACAAAGGCAGCCTTAGAATGCTTTTTAAGCCAAATTCGCGAGGCGTCGATGGAATCAGCATATTTAAATGTGATCGCGTTGGTGGAGCGCCTTCATCGGCAGTTCCTCGAAGTGGTCAAGCTGGAACTGGATACCAATGCTGTGCACGACATCAACAACGTGCAGGCGATGATTCTCTACAACATTGGTGATCTCGAGATGACCGTCGGCGAGCTCACGCTCCGCGGCTGCTATCTCGGCTCCAACGTCTCTTACAACGTGAAGAAGATGCTGGAGAACGGTTACATCGTGCAGGAGCGGTCCTCGCACGATCGCCGCTCGGTCCGCGTCCGCCTGTCGGACAAGGGCATGGCGCTGCATCAGAAGCTGAAGCGCATGCACGAGCGCCACATCGCGTCGCTGGCCCAAGGCGTAGTGCAGGGCGAGGATATCGTAGCGACGGCTCGCACCCTGCGTCGCTTGGAGCGATTCCTGATCCATATCGGCGGAGTCGCTAGCGTGTCCCACAGTTTTTTAAAAGGCCCGTTTGGCACGGAAATTCCCTCGGTCCCCGACGGCTCTCTTGATCGGAATCGGCTCGGGGCAGCTTCGCGCGTTTTAGCTACTCGGTAACTTGACCGATCCTAGAGATCTTTCCAAGGCGGAGCCTGGAGGGAGTCTTTCAAGATGATTGGTAGCTTCCCACAGAATGCGCCGCTGCTGTATAGCTGGCACATTTCGTTCTAGACTGGAGGATGTCGGTGTTCCGTATTTCGCTCCTTGTTGCGTTTATATTGACAAACTTAGGACCAAGCGCCTTCGCACAGACGCCTCAAAGCACCACCGCTACGTATGACGATTGGGTCGTGCGATGCGAAAAGGGGGGTAAGGGGACTGTTTGTGAAATGACGCAAACGACTCAATTGAAAACCGATAACCAGCTGGTGTCGGTAATTGCGGTTGGTGCTGCAAACGGGAATAGCCCGACGAAGGTCGTCTTTCAGCTGGCTGTAAATGTCTGGTTGCAAGCGGGTGTTATATTGGCGAGCAGCGACGGCCAAATTGCCATTGCGAGCAATTTCACTCGGTGCATACCCAATGGCTGCTTTGCGGAAACGGAAGTTACCCAAGATGTCCTGCAAAAGCTGCGCACGATGAAGGATCAGGGTAGTTTGCGATTTAAGGACGCAAATCAAAAGGATGCGGCAATACCGGTATCATTTAAAGGATTCAATCAGGCCTACGACGCTATGTCGACGCAAACCGCACAAGGGCACTAAGCCGGTCAGCACGCGGATTGGTCGGAAATCGAGGCCGTTATCACGGTTGAAGAAAGGCGCCGCAATGGCTCGCATTACCGGCGTTCCGTGCGAGTCGGAGAGGGCCTGCACAGATGCGCGGGGAATAGCTGATAAGCCGCAAGTGGTGGTCCCGCCCGGAACGCCATTAACGGCTAAGCCGCTCCGCGTCCTGTAAATTATCTAGCACCGCTGCTGACAACCGAACATGATTGGCTGGCCGCATTGCGAACTCGCTGAGACGATACTTTAAGCTGTTGCAGAAATGCAACAGCCAGCGGTCAACAATATCTTCGCTAGCACTTCCGCGTTTCGCATCTGCCGCGGAATATGGCACTCTATGTACGATAAGCAAATTTCGGAGGAATTCATGGGACTTTTGCGCGGCGCACTGTTTAGTACTCTTCTACTGATTGCCGCTGTCTCAAATAGTTTTGCGCAAAGCGGCTTCACCTGGATTCCGAGCGGACTTTATCTCCGCGGCGATGTCGGAGGGGCATTTGGGAACGACACAACGTTCGAGGACACGAGTTCAGGCTCGGCGTCTTGCCTGCTTTGCACGGGTACGGTTCACTCATCAACGCGCGATTCGGTAATCTTCGGCGGCGGCATTGGCTATCGCTTCGCGCCAATGTTTCGGGCCGATTTGACCCTCGACTATATCCCGTCGTTCAAAGTTAGCGGTACTGCGACGGGGGGGCCTGTCCCGGGAACCACGTATTCCGCCGATCTAAGCTCGCTCGTGGGAATGGCGAACGGATATATCGATCTCAACGGCTTCTTGCCCCACATTTTTGGGCCGTTGCAGCCATATATCGATGGGGGCGTTGGTTTCGCCCACAATGATCTCCAGACAAGTACTGGACGCATCGTTGGCGTTTTTCCATTTACCCAGTCGGGTGCAGCGCGGACGAACTTCGCTTGGGGCGCGGGTGCGGGGCTGGCGTACGCGTTCACGCCGAACTTGGCGGTGGACGTGGCCTACAAGTATCTCGACCTCGGACGCATCCAGAGTGGGAACTCGGTTAGTTTCCTCGGGGTGGCGACGCCTGTAACCGCGATCAAATCCGATAATCTGACTGTTCACACCGTTACCGTGGGCTTGCGCTTCACCTTCGGGGCGCCTCTCGCGCCACCGCCGGTGCCGGTCGCTGCGCCGCCTGCCCCGCCGCGCGCTGCGGTCGCGCCGCAGCAGCAGACGTTCATCGTCTTCTTCGAGTTCGACAAGTCCTCGCTCACAGCCGATGGCAGGCAGGTCGTCGATGCAGCGGCTGCGGCCTTCAAGTCGGGCAAGTCGGGTGTTGCGATCGCCGGCTACACCGATCTCGCGGGCACACAGCAATACAATCTCGCGCTCTCGAAGCGCCGCGCCGACACAGTCAAAGCCGCACTGGTGCGGGATGGCGTGCCGGCTTCGGCGATCAACGAGAGCTGGCACGGCAAAGAGAACCCGCGCGTGCCGACGGCAGATGGCGTGCGCGAGCCCCAGAACCGGCGCGTTGAAATCAACATGTGATTTCGGCGAGTTCTTCGGAGGCACATTCGATCCGGCCCGAACCGCGTGTTCGGGCCGGAGTTTTTTGGCGCATAGCGTTTCCCACTCTCAAATGGAATTGCGCCATATAAGTACGTGATGAATTGGCTCGGTGGACGAGGTTGCGTGCGAGCAGGCATCTCATGCGAATAGCAGGACGCAACACGGGTGGTATGTCATACCGGTGGCGCTGACAAATCAGATCTTATCCTCGACGGCGGTTCGGCGATGATCAACTGCGCGCCGTTCCAGAGCTCGAATCCTGCCTTTACTTCCTCGTCAGCGTAAAGGATACGCGCTCTTGCGATCGCTTCATCATCGTTCTCGGCATGGAAATCGTGCCGTGAATCGAAATGCCCGCTCGAGCCGCGAAAGTAGCACCGGTACAATACCATTCTGGCATTTCTCCAATATCTGATGACGCGCATCGCGTTCTAGGCATTGCGCATTTCATTCTACGCCTGTGCCGTAGGCTGTGATTTTTCGAAATCGTGCGACTAGATGAAGACGCGCGCAGCACGAGCCCGCATGGGCACCCGCAACGATGTGGACCTGTTGGCAGTGAGCCAATTTGAGTTCGGGAAGCCGCTACTGTCAGTGTCGACAGTGGCCTCCATCGGCGCCGCGATGGGCAGCGGCCACTCGATAGGTGAGCCGGCAAAAAAACGATCGCGGCTGCGAGGCCGTGATCGTCGGAATAAAACGGCTATCGACTACTGTGCCAGCGTCGCCAGCGCCGACGGTGGCGCGATGTTGGTGACGCCGCTGCCGGAACAATTGTTGTTGAATACTGAGTTTCCGGTGAAGATGATGATGCTGGCGACGATCTGCGTACAGGCGCTGCCGCCCGTCGTATTGCCGCCGTTGAAGTCGACAGTTTGGCTCGGCAGGTAAATCGCGCCCGTGATATTCATCGTGGAGCCGCCGTTAAAATTGTCCTTCCCGCTATCGGACGCACGGCCGTCCTGCCAGAACGCCATGCCCGAATAGGGGCCGGAGGTGGGCGCTACTAAATTCACGGTCGAGCCGCCATTGATGGTGATGTTCCCGATCGAGGTCGGAATCTTGGTCGGATCCGTGCTGCTGGTCGTCAGGATGATCGTCACCCCCCCGGTGCCCGTGATGGTCGAGTTGCCCGCAATGTTGAAGTCGCCCCCGTCCAGGATATAGACGCCCGGGTTGAGTGTGACATTGGCGCCGGCGGTGGTTACCAAGGAGCAATAGGTGCCCGGTGACAACGTGACTGTGCCCTGAATTTTGCCGAGGTTAATGCAGGGCGTGGCGGGCGTTGGCATCGTCCGGCTGGCGTAGGGATCCGAGACCGGCGGTTGATTCATCCGGATACTGCCGGTGACCGTGAGCGTCGAATTGTTGCTGACGCTATCGCTGCCGCCCAGGATCACGTCCGCTGCGTTCAACGTGGAATTGCCGTTCATAATCAGCGAGGAACTGCTCTTCGAATTGACGTCGAACGAGCAGTTGTTCAGCGTAATGGTCGTGGTGCCGGAAAGTGTCCCTGCGCCCGCAGCCGCACCATTGAGCGCCAACACGCAACCATTGGTGGCCGGTGAGGCGGGGATAGCCACGCTCGACGCCGATATATTGAAGTCGCCGATAAACATTTTCGAGAGGATCGGCTTGGCCGGAGCGACGATCACCACTTGAATGGCCGAGGCGTTGCTGGCGTACGGGCCGCTTGTCGGCGGTTTGTTGACCGTGACGCTCACCTGATTAGTACCATCGATGAAGCCGTCCGAACCGGCCACCGATTTTCCTTCGGTGGTGTAACCGCTGGTGTTCCCCTGACCATAGGCGATGGCGGCGGAGAGCGCGGCGTCATCGGATGCGGCTTGGATGCTGCGTTTCTCAGTGTACCATTGGGTGGTCTCGATTCCCAATCCGGCGAAACCAACAAGGGCCGTCAGGCTCAGAGCGGTCATCACCGCGATTGTGCCCGAGCGATCACGGCAGAGGCGACTGAGAAATCTCCACAGCTTGTTCATGGGCCCCTCTTAAGTCGTTTGCTTCGGGTAACAGGCTTGGGCTGACAGCGTGACATCAAACGGAAGGAGTTGCGGAACGACGGTTGTGAAGGGAAAGGCTACCGAAACCTGGTTTCCACAACTCGGGTTACTCACGGTGAAATCATTGCTTGGGATCGTCAGCGGCGCGCTGTTCTGGACGGCATAGGTGACTGTCGCCGTGTTCGAGCTACAAGTCAGCGTATCGACGGCGCCGCAACGGGCTGCCGTTTGAACGGCATAATTGAGCAGCGCTTGCGTCCACAGCGCGCGACCGGTTTCGAAGATGCCGAGCAGCATCAAGATGAACACGGGGAAAACGAGTGCGAACTCGACCGCGCTACTGCCGTCGTCCCGGGTCATCGTGCGCGCCAGACGGATCAGCATTATTTGATCCGGAGCATCGACGCCGAGGTGAGCGTCATCGGGCTGGGCAGCCCCGGATAGGTGAGAATGGGCGAATATTGGTACTGCGCGCTAACGCTCACGTAGGTGCCAGCCGTCTGTCCGTTTGCGCAGGTGCTATTGCAAGAGCTCATCGTAACAGCCGTGCCGCTGGGACAGCCGCAAGCCTGCGTCGCGGTCGGCGACGTAATGCCGCTGGTCCCGGTCGAATTCGCGACCACGGTCTGTATGGCGGACGCATTGAAGCCATTGAGCATCGCAGAATAGGTGCCGGCTTGCGCCGCCTGGGTCACCGCCATCTGGGCTTGGAAGCCGAAACCCAGATCAACGACTCCAAGGATGAAGGTGCAGAGAAATGGCGCCACGAGGGCGAATTCGAGCGCGGAAACGCCTGCATTGTCGCGAAGGAAATTCGATGGGGAACACAAATGTTTCATGTTTGATTCGCTGAGTGCCGATTTACGAGCGAGAATCGATCAAGAATCGTTACCAAGACCTTACTTTCCACCGAAGCTGAGCGAATAATCGACGCTGAAGTGTTCGAAATACACCTAAAGACCAGCACTTCGTGCCTGGGTCCCGATGCGCTCGGCGTGGTGGCCGCTCATTAACCCCTTCTCCAGCGGTATTGGTGTTTGTATTTTCGTGAAGCCTCGTTTGGATAAGAAATGACCGGTGACGGAGATTAGAATGCTTGCTGACGGTCGAAGGTCCGGGCCGAGTCCACGCGGACCGTTCGAAGACAAACGCCGCACCTTTACGACGCGAATTACCGAGCTAACTCGTAAGGCATTGGACGCTGCGGCTGAAGCAACGGGGCGTTCGCTCAGCCAGGAGATAGAGGTCCGGCTGGAAGCGAGTTTCCATGCCGATAGAGAGGCTCGCGCGTTCAGCGATGTCTTCTACGGCACCGAATTCGCTTCACTTCTGGAGGTAATCGCCAAAGCAATGCGCGAAGCCGGGGCCGAAGCGGCCACAATGGCAGGCGCCGGCAGGACTGACTGGCTAGACAGTCCCGCAGGATACCGTCAGGCGACGTTCGCAGCCCTCGAGGTACTGCGGGCGTTTTCCCCGATAAAACCGGAGGCCGAGGGGCCCACGGCCCGAAAAGAAGAGTTGGGCACTAGAACAGCAGAGAAGCTCATCGGCTGTCTCGCTGATCCGGACGGCTCGAACCGGAGTGATAAGTCCTGGGCATTGACTGTTCGCCAACGCCTGGGGAAGCTTCGCGAAAGAATCGCCGTGGAGTGCATGTAGACGGCACAGCGACTGGCAAGGATTTTCGGGTCACATGTGCAGAATGCGCAAAGCCGGAAGATTTCGAAAATTATGCCGAGTTCACGAGTTAGTAGTCCACACCTATATTCGGTTGGGTGAATTTAATCTCACCGCAGTCGTGTGATGCTTGAGCAGGAGCGGTCATCAGCCCGTAGAAGACTTGGGGCTCGCCGAGTTTCCTCTTCCGAGTTCGATCGCCGTAGGCCGTTTTCTTTCTGTGAGCATATCGACGCTTCAATTCCCACAGTGGCCCCGGGAAGAATTTGCCCGGGCATTTTTTGCCTGTAAGAAACGCGAGGCTCAATGGGCGTGGGTTAGGCTACGTGGCTGGTATTTTTGCGCTTTGGCCGTGGCATCCAACTTGCAATCGATCTTGCAACACAGCTTTAGCGACAGAGCGTTCCATGAACAACATTCATGCGATCTCAAGTGACGCAATCTGGCAACGTGATACCGAAGCTACCAATGCCTCCGACGCCGCAAACGCTCCGAAGGATTTGAGCGAGGATAAGCAGAGGGTCGCTCCTCAAACTAGTCAGCCAAGCGCTCCTGCTGTTGGTTTGATGACCAGGATTGTTGCCGACCCGAGTCGTACTAACCGCTAATGCAGCGGCAGCGGCAGCGGCTGTGCAGCCTGAGCAGTCTTCGACGCACAGATGACATTCGTGGCGTCGCGGCGCAACTGCCTGCGTACGAGCCGATGGTCCCGCCGGATTGCATGGCATCGAAGGCATCGTGTTAAACGCGGCTAGAAAGCTGCAAAGGCGATAAGTGGATGATCGGAGCGCGGTAGTTTCCTGTTAAGGACGCTCGGGCAACATGCGCGTGGAGCAGATCAGCGGTCGTGGGCAGGCTTTTGGGTCCGCGAGCGCCACTGCCAAAGTCCCTTCTCAAGCAGCAGGAGAGGGCGGCACCTTCGGCGATCTTTGGCGCGCTCAATACAGGGCTCGTCTGCGTTATCGCTCGTCGAATTTATCGCTTGATCCTGTGACGTTTAGCGTTCCGTTTCTTTGGCTGTCAGAAGCAGTTGGCTGGTTCGTTATCGCCAGAGAGATCGCGACGCTTCAAACTTGTGTCTGATGGCGCTCTCCCAGAATCACGCAGGAACAATGAGAAATGGTCTCGCCACCGGCAGCACATTTTGATGCCTGGGCCCCCGCAGCCTGGATATCGCGGATCGGAAGGGTTGTAACACCGCCCTTTCATATCGCGCCAGGCGCGATATTCCTTCGTGGGCTTACGGTCGCGCGTGGCCGTGAGTTGTCGACGTCTGGGCGTTATCTCATCCCGTGAGCAACTACAACTGCGGTAACGTTTGCTCGTGAGATAATCAGTTACGAATAGTTTGCGCTGCTCGCATTTGCATTGGCAGAGAGGTCACGCGACGTCCACAGTTCTTGCCTCTTTTCAACACCGACAGTCGGCCAAACCGATGGCCGGTCACGCCAACATGTTGGCCCATGGCATGGCTCGCTCCCCTCATCCGTTCAGCCTGACAAATTATCACTTCACGTGTCTACGTGAATGCGCTCATGTGTCGGGCCTTTTCGACGCGGTTCATATCACCCCTGGCTCTTTCTATCGCGCGGCCCAAATGCGAGGATGTGTCCCAGCTCGCCAAGAGCACCAGTCCTGGGAGGAAAGCTTGGGGCTAACGCCCGAATAAATTCTTTAGGGTCTTCATTGGTACCAATGGCTACGAGTACGCCGAACTTTCCTCAGGGCCAAACGGTGGGATCGTCGGACGCTTTCGACGGCACTCCTGAGGGACAAAACGGCGATTTGTTGAGGTAAGCCCGCATGACGCTTAGCACGGGTTGGCGCCGCGCCGAGAAACGCGGTACGGCGGAAACACGACTGCGAGGACCTACCCAATCGACGTAAAATGACCGCGCCGGCGGGTCCATCAGGAATCCACCCGGTCTCGTTCTTGCGCATCAATGACGGCGAACGCCGCATTGACGACCGCCGCCATCGTTCCGGCATGGATGACTAAGCTCGTGCTGCTCTGTCCCTTCGGGATGATGTCGGCCACCCACCGATCTCCTTGCCGGGACAGGAGCACATGCCAGCCCTTATAGGAAATGCGGTCTTCCATGGCTGGATTAGCGTGTCTTTAACTGTGGAAATCGTACATTTTTCGCCAACGAACCTTCCTTATGCTAACTGAGCCCGCCGCTCGCGTTGCGGGCTTTTTTTTGTCCCAAGATTTCCGTGCGGTAAGGAACCCAATCGAAGCCGCAGGCGCACAGCCGGTCGCAGTTTACGGTCGAACCCCGCCAGTAATGGTAAGTAAAGGGCGACGAGATGCTAGAATGCTTATCGATGCTAAGGGTGGCCTTGTTGAGTGAGGCAACTCGCAAAAATCGCTTTTGGCCCCGTGCGTCAGATTTGAATGTCTACACAATCTGGCTAAGCCATTTGAACGGGTTCCTCTCGCGGGCGTAATCGACCAGATTATTCCTGTTGATGGTGGTTAAGCGTGGTCCTGCCCGCCCAACGGCAAGCGGCTCTCCACAATCCCCCGGAGAGCCGCTTTTTCGGGTATTCGAAAACGTGACAGTGCACCCCTCTTTTTGCCGTCCGAGCGAGGACGTCGGACGACCGCGCACGCCCGCTCCTAAAGGTACAGATCGCTATAGCTAACATCACCCATCGCAAACCGGCCAATGGCTCGAGGAAACCAGCGCTCGATCGCGAACAAGCTGTTCGCGCAAGGTTTGCGGCGACACTCTTCTCTTAGTGGTTAGTGTGCCTGGAAATTCCTGGAATTAGAAGCCGTGAGCTTTCACGGAAGCTGCAAAGCGTCCAGAGGTCGCCGCGGCCTTTGTCGCGATTGGCTTAGCTCCGACATCCTCTCTCGTTGTGAGGGTGCTTGTTGTGTTGGGTGTTATGAGACAAGCAATGGCGAGCTGAGCGATGTTGCAGCGGACCGTACGAGAATCGTGGCTGCGCTGGACAATATGGAGGCTTTCGCTCGCTAACGCCGCCGTGATGCGGTAATTCGGGGCCTGCGCTAGCGGCCTTGGGATTGATATAAATCCAGGAGCGACTGGTTAATCTACTGACGTGATCTGACCATGTGGTCATTGTCCCCCACTCAGCCCCGCTTCGGCGGGTTTTTCTTGACCTTCGCAATGAGAGCTCGCCAGTGTCCTAATGCAATCGAGATCTCGCGATTGCGGCCTCAATATCCGCCTGTTGTTCCAATTGATTTGCCAATTGATGTACACGCTGATTGATAGGTCTAAGCCCTTCTTTGATCAATTCGCGTATTTGCTGTGCCAACTCCCGCATCATTCGCGGAGTGTTGTCTAGCTCGATCAAATTTCGCCCCCTCGTCGATGCGGTTTTATTTATGCCGCTCGCAATTAAAATCGACGCTAGTAACTTTTCTGTCATTGTCTGAGGATTTGTCGAGAGAAAATCGAGGCCATGGGTTGTGGCATTTCGACGCAAGCAACCAAAGTTGGGGAATCTCGGATATATCAACGCTTCTTCCTCGACGCACAGACGATCAGGCGCGCTCTCAAGCTCTAAATGAAACTGGGCAGCGGCCATAGCAGTTGAGCTTTGGAGAGAGGGTCTCATTGGCTCGAAACCACTATGCCTTATGCATCCGTCTCGACTTCGCTTTGGCGGATTGCTGCAAAGCTGACCGCACCATCGGAACTTTTCAGGAGCGCGATCGTCGAGCCTACCCGGTTGCTTCGACGACGGAGCTTGGGCCGTCCAGTAGCTCGTCGCGCGCCGACATGTTTTGCTAGGCGATGTTCGATAGATCAGGGCAGAGCGGAGCGCAGCCGGCGCCGAGCTCAATCTTTTCAACATTTTGGCGGTTGGATCTCGTCCCAAACTCGAATTCCAGCGTGAGCTATCCCTTTAGCAGCGAGGTGAGTTGGTGAAAATTGGTTCTTAATGGTTCGCGCGCGTGACGGAGCGAAGCCTTAGAGAATAGCCGCAACCCCAACTGCGCGAGCCGATTTGGCGGGGCTTTTCTCTTTGCCCGAAGACAGACCGCGTATTTAGGCTTGGCAAAGCAAAACCCCGCCTCCAAAAAGCAGAGGCGGGGTGCGTGCTAGGGACAGCATTGCTTGGGCATCGCTTCGCTGTCCCGATTGTCATACCTCTTGGAAATTAGAATCCCGTAAAGCACCTCATTCGTCAGGTTCTATCGACCTGCGCAAATTGTCCGTTGCGAGCAGGAAAATCGGCTTGGATTTTAAGCTTTAGCAAAGACTTATTAAGCGTTGCGATCAAAATATGGCACACCTCGCAACCAGGAGATCTCCTAATGGCCAAACGTCTTATCCGCTTGTTTTCCGATGCTTCGGGTGCCACGGCGATCGAATACGGCCTTATCGCTTCCCTCATTGCCGTTGCCATTATCGCTGGAGCCACGACCGTTGGCACCAACCTGGGGACTACCTTTAGCAACCTTGCATCATCGCTCTAGTTGACTGTCTGTCTGTCTACCCCTTTTGGGTAACAGCCAGCCTCTCGCAAAGCTGCCATATTTTCCGCGCGAACTGGGGAGGAACAATGATCGGTACCTTCCCAGTTCTTCGGTTCCTCAGAGATTCCGAAGCCACCCTACGCGAACTCGCGCAGGTGAGCCCCATTCAGGTCTCTTCGGACTTATTGCGCCTCGCTGACGATACCGCCATGCAGGCGGCGCGGTTGATAAAGGAAACGCTTGAGGCCAGACGACTCTCTACTTGATATCGCCTTACCGTTTGTCAGGCCACGAGGATAGTTGCGCAGCGGCGCTTAGGTAGCAAACGCCTCTCCAAAGCTCAAAGCCGGCGGTAGATGCCTTAGTTCTATTAAGCGACTGCGCAATAGAGAGCGCCTCGTCGTCACTGCAAACTCGTGGCGCTCGAGGATAGTCCCCCTGCATCCGTCCTATTACAAGCGCGCAGGCCGCTTACACAGCCGGAGCCACGCGCAAATGGTACCGACTTGGCCCGCCACGCGCCCGCCTAGCACGCTAGCAAACGTCGAGGCAGTTGACTTGCTCCGGCGCGCTGGGCGCGTGCCATTCAAGTCAGACCTGGCGACCGCAGCGGCTGTACCTGAATTGTAGGAATTGCTGCCGGCTCTCATCCCAAGCGCGAGGCACCGAACCGGTCCTTTTAGAGTCGCTGCGTGTGGTCCAGGGAATCCTACGCGCAATAACGGTTTCCATTTTCGAATTGATTGACTTTTTCCCCTGGACGGTGCGCTATATGAAGTCCCGTTAAGCATCTTCCGGGGTCCTAAATGCGCGCCCTTTTTGCTTCCCTGCTCGGCCTGGGCTTTCTCTCCGCGTGCTCACCTGTGCCTATCGCCGGCACTTACCCGGTTTCTGTGGAACAGCGGATGCAGTCCGTGTCCCACTGGCAGGTGCTTGCAGAGCAGACCGTCGAAGCGGCCGCACCGGCTCTTCCGATTGGTACGCCCGTCTACGTCGGTTTGAGCGAGCGGGCCTCTAGGTGCACGTTCTGCATCGCTTTCAATAACTATTTAGAGACCGCTCTAATGCACCGAGGCTACGGAGTGACTCTGGACCGAGAACCCGAACGGCTCAGCGATCCATTACTCCTTGCAGGCTGTGCCGTTCGATGAGTGGAAAGATAGGGAGACAATCCCTGGCTTCTTCACCGCGATTGCCACCGGCACCTGGCTCGGCATTCAGGGGGCAACTCATTGGGGCGGCGGGGCATCCAGTGCCGCTGCGGCTGCAATCCCAATCGGCGTTGCTCTTGATCTCGCAAATGGCGCTTTCGCCACGCCTACGGACAGCGAGCTCATCGTTACGATCGATGTCCGCGCCGGCAATCTCGAGATCCTCCGCGATTCTCGCAATTTCTATGTTGCTGGCGACGACCTTTGGCAATATGAGGCTCTTCCTCCCGCCGACACAACGGTCCTGCGCCCACGTATAGTCGGCTACAACATCTACGAATAGCTCGCACAGCTCAATCATAGCGGTTGGCACCGAGCGCCGCGCCGTCAGGCTCGGCGGACCCCAATGTCAACAACGGCTCTATAACCGCTGTAAGCAACGCGCTCGAGCACCAAGCTGGGGACTGTATCCGCGATAAGAGCGGTGTACCTTCGGCTGCAAGCGCCGCAGCGGTGGCTACTCTAACGCGATCGCTTCCGGCGCAAACGCTAATGCGGTAGTCCGCTCCTTCAATCCAACAAGATTGCGCGCGGCGGTTCCTTTCGCGAGACCTCGCCGAACGAGTCACTATCCGATCTTCGCGCGCAACGAACACCTCCCCAGCGAAAATCCGTCGCGAACCTCCCTTTAAACACGAACTGTCATCGCGTATAACTTACTTTGAGAAGCATCTTCGAGGGGTCTATGGGGCGGCTCGCACTTGCGCTGATTCTCGGGGTGATTTGTGTGCAGCCGTCCACGGCAAAGGAAATCGACTGCAACTGGCAGAGCACCGGTTTTACCTGCCGTGTTGCAGAGGCACACGCGGGGTATTTAAAGCCCGGTGAAGATTTAAAGCCGCCGGCCGAGATTGTGCGACTTGTCACACGGACGGTGCACGGCAGCGAAATCGATGCCGGGCTTGTGCTTGCTGTAATCGCCGCAGAGTTTGCTTTCGATAATCAAGCCATCTCGCGGCGCAAGGCTATGGGCCTTATGCAACTCATGCCCGAAACAATAGCGCGTTTTGGAATAAGGAATCCGTTTGACGCCGAAGAAAATATCAGGGCGGGGACTTCCTACCTGAAATTTCTTGTGAAGAAATTCAGGAACTTGAAGCTGGCTCTCGCTGCTTACAATGCGGGCGAAGCAGCGATAGTTGCATACGGCTCCGTTCCTCCGTTTGAAGAAACGACGGAATACGTCGACAGGGTCCTGCGCTTCTACGAGAGATACAGGCCCATGTACTCTGAACAGAGCGAACCATCTCAACCGAGCTTCACCAGAGCAAGGGAAGAGCGCCGTTGTGGCCTGATTTGTCGCGGGAACTTCTGACTCGAATCTGCAGGCTTCCAGGCACGCGGAAAAAGCGCCCGCCGCACAAGCTCGCTTGGTGCGGGTAGAAGAGCCGGGCGGGGTCGATGGGCGCGCGTTGCCCCGGAGCATTGGACGACGTCTTTTAGGAATTCAATGGATCATTATGCAGCAGCGCTCTCGCTTCAGAGCCAGTCGGCCGTTTGGCCATTTCCTTTTGCGCGATTGGACATTCCCAACGGCCCGGGTAAGCCGCATCTGACGGTCGTCGTGCCGACATTCAACAAGCGCGAAGACATCATCCCTCTTCTCGGATTGCCTCTCGACTGTCCTATCGAGCATCGAATAGGACAGTCGTCTTCGTTGATGGTGGCTCAGCGTGGCGAAAACATGCGAGCAGCGGATTTCTATCGATTGAAAGCTGAGCGATTGGCGCAGGTGGCAAACCAATTCAAGGATCCGGCCACGCGGCTCGAAATACTGCGGATTGCGGTGAGTTTTCACACGTTATCTCAGTATGTATTACGTAACGGCGGCAGGTTACAAGGCGCTGACCTAATCTGTACTTCAGGGCTAGACTAGGAAACATTTTATTCTGCTATCCGTGCAGCGAAGGGCAAGTATCGCTGAAACTTGCCAAAATTCGCCGCAGTAAGCGTCATCTGCTCGTCCAAGTCACCGCCGACCTTTCGTGTGACCATCAGGGAGCGCGGAGCGGGCTCGCTTTCATGACGCTATTCAATTCATCCAAGCCATCGCCTGGCCGCCGAAGTGCTTCCACCAGCCGTTCTCGTTGATCGAATAATAGGGATGGTAGTAAGGGACAGCCCTCGTCGGCACGATATCGGGACGCTGATTGTCAAGAATCAGTGTCTGGCGATCGACATAGACAACAAGCACTGCGTGATCAATTCCGCTTATGTCATCGTGCAGGACAACCATGCGCATCAGGTCGGCTGGCAGGCCGGCGGCACGCAGGAGTTCATATTTCGCGATCGCGTAATCCTGGCATTGGCCACCGTAGCGAAGAAACTGGAATGGCGTCTCCCAGTACATCGCGCGGTGCCAATTCTTCACCGTCCGTATGTAGGGGTGTTGGTTCATGGCGTCATTGGCGATTTCAATCTGCTCGCGCAAATCCCGACCGCGTATTTGCTCGACTAAGGATTCCCATTCCTCTGGGATACAGTCCCTATCCCCTGGCGAGGTGCATACATGCTGTGCCTCATTAATCTCTGCTGCGCGGCGCACCAGCATGTCTTTCCACTGCGGAATCTCCGACAGATTTGAGGAATAGATCTCGCGGGCGCCGAACAAGTCGCTTTGTTGCGTGTAGCCGTGGTTGCTATTCGGGCTGGAAACCGTCGCGAGCGTTTGCGCCGCGAATGATGGGATGGTGGCAAGACAAGTGATCAACACGGCCCAAACTGAAATTTCGAAGCCACCGTCCAGAAAGCGGCCCCTCTCTCTTTCGCTCAACTGTTCGCTCCGAACAAAAATTACGGAGCGAGGAAAGTAATGGCCGCGCCAACGGTTTATCTACCATTCAGTGAATTAGCCCGATATGGTTCGCTTAATCCGGACGACTGAGGAAACGCTACTCAACAGAAATAAAGTGGGCGAGAAGAACGCGGATCTGCACCGAGGCGACGAAGGCCAGGCTCCACCGCGATCGCCGGGGTCGAGCAGCCGAAAACACTAGAGCGAGGGACTTTGTTGGCGATGGGCAGAAAGCTTTGCATGCTCACGGTAGTCGATATCTTCTCCTGCTTCTCTCCGACATCGACCCGCGATTGAGCTATGGCGACGAAGATGTGGCACAGACATTGGCCTGCACCTTCTCCCCGAGGTATGGACCCGGATCGAGCTCCTGGCGACGGAATCGCTCGTTGAAACCGCCTCACGCCGCGGAGCAGTGGGGAGGTGCCCTTACCGAATGCAAAACGCATGCGGAGGGCCGGCGGCGAGTGCGGCGCGGCTGGCTGCTCGCTGCTCGTGCCGGCGCTGCATGTGGTAAGATTTCACGTTTCGCCGGAGTATCAGGCTCGTCGTCGTAAAAAAGGCCGAAGAGACGCCCAGAGTCATCACTGTCATATATGACGCGATCTTCTTGCATGGGTCTCACCTCGTGAAGCGGATGTCACTGGTGAAGGTCGCGGGCACGGGCTGAGCACCGAGCACCGTTAGGCCGCGGTGAACAGCCCGAATGGCCGCCCTTCGCCTTGTCACCCTCAACATCGCGCTCGCGAAGCTGTATACGCGAGTCCACCGAGCCCTGACGCATAGGGTGGCGAGTGTGAATTTCGATCCCGCCTGCCGCGTTGGACAAAGAGACCAATTGAGTGCCGCGGATCGCGTTCGACACCTTGCTGGCCAAGTTCAGGGCCTTGTCGTGCAGGTAGGTCATGGCTTCGCAGTCGATATCGGCGGCGGTGCGACGCGTCGGGGCGTCGGCTCAAATGGGAGAGCGCGCTTGAACGCTTCGGCGCCGTGCTCGCCGGCGGCTACGCCGGCAGCGTTGGCGCTCGTGAATTGCCCGCGGGCATCATGGTTTGGATTCAACTTCAAAAAGGATACATCGAGCCCGCTCATTGCCGCAGGGCCGTGTAGATTTGAGGATTAGCCACCGCGGCCCTGGTTTTCGCGATAGTCGCGAACAGTGGGGAGAAGTTGATAGCGATCTCGGTCCCGTTGCGCTGTTTCTGCAGCACGATAATGGTTGGCCTTTACTAAATGGCACGCCGCAGTGCTCGCGTAGTTAAGATCCATAAAATCTGGTCCTCAGATTCAGAGTTGATCCCGCTACGTTCTCGCAATTCCTGCTAGATGATGTGGCTGTCTTTCCTGAAATCTCGATTTGTTCCCGGGCGTGGCTCTCGGTGCTATCCGCGTGTCCGAAGACGCCGCAACTGGCGAGCGGCTTTTTCTGGACCACCCGTCGAACTTTCTAGAAACGCCACGAGACGTCGCGGACTTTGTCTTCTGAGTTCCGGTACACGCGTTCAAACGGACACAGCTTTTGTTATCTGATTCCAAGCCCCAGCCAGCGGGACCTGAACTGCGCCGGTTGACACACAGGGGTCAACACTGGGGTTATGGTTAGCGATCCCATGGGTGACTTCCTGGTTTTCTGTGCCGCGCTGGCCATGACAGTCGTCTGCGCGAGTGAGCTTAGGGGCGCTGCCCGAAGGCGTGGCAGCCGGCAAAAAATCTTTGCCGTTTTGCCGATAGTCATTGTGCTGCTAGCCGCAATTGTGGCGACGTTCGCACTCAGCGAAACTCAATACGCGCTCGCCTCGCTCGATAAGAGCCCACTTTTGGCGTTGATAAGCATATTTCTGGCGGCATTCGCACTGAGCCAAATACTCTATGTGCTTGGAGTAACCGAAACGAACCCGCCGACGGCATTGATCTGCGCCCTGTTGGCCGCGTTCGCCCTTGCCGAAATTGTGTATGCGCTCGGCATCATCGATACAGACCCACTCACCATTGTGGAAATCCCGCTGCATCGACTGCGTAACGTGTTGCCTTAGCGCAAGAGTTCGGCTGGATCCATCTCCGGCCATGGCGTCGGCTGCTCCTGAGTTCATCGGGTAAGATCTGGGAGAGAGCTTCTTTTCGTCGCTAAAGACTGAGCCCGCGGCGAAGAATATCTACCGTTCACGCGAAGAAGCCAAAGTCGACGTCGTCGACTCCATCACTGCATTTACAACGCGAAACGCGGACACTCGACGATCGCCTATCTCCATCCTATGGAGTTCGAGATGAAGCCGCATTGCGCTGCTGTGATGGGGACGGGAACTATGCGCGGCAGGATTTGCCTCGCATGACTGTAACACCGGCTTGGATTTCGCGGCACGGCGGTATTGATTCCGGCATTGGCGGAGCAAAGACCGGTTGAGTCCCAGGTACGGTTAGTGGCGCTATGATCGTCTCGGCGGGGTAGCTCCAGCCCCCATCCCACATACCGAACGGGAAAACGGTGCTTGCACCTCCGTGCTTACCTACAAATGCTCTCCTGGTCGTGTCGACGAAAGGCCTATGTTTATTCACCTGTTTATTCACCGTTCCGACGCTCCCTTGGGCGCGACCATGGATGCTCCCGAAGTTTCCTCGGAACGCGAAATGGGTGCCGCCACCCGTTGCCGCAAACCCGCCGCCTCCGCCGCCGCGAGCAATCACCGAATCCACGGGAGCCCCCGTTAAAATGATCACCGTGAGGAAAGAGAGCAGGCGGGCGATGCTGTTCATGGCTGACTGCTTACGTGTGTTCGTTCAAAAGCTGACTTCAACAGTTACGCGTGGCAATGGGAGAAGCAATCGGGTATTCACCTTAATGTCTCAGAGAAAATCGCAGCGCTGCCGCAACTCACACTGTGGCCCCGGCTAATCGACTGCAATGGCCGGCCAACCCTCGTGGGCGAAAGAGCTCGACTGCAGTTGGCAGCGCTCGGGCTTTTCGTGCTGGGTTGCAGGGACACATGCTGAGGATTTGGAGCCGTCCCCGGAGCTTGTGGGGCCTGTCTCGAGGATCGTGCGCGGAAGCGAGATCGATGCTGGACTCGTGCTCGCCGTGATCGCAGCGGAATCTGCTTTTGATGAACGAGCGGTCTCGCCGCGCAATGCGATGGGCCTAATGCAACTCATGCCCGAGACTGTGGTGCGGTTTGGGGTAAGGGATCCGTTCGATGCCAAAGAAAACATTCAGGCCGGGACTTCATATCTGAAACTTCTCGTGAAGAAATTCAGAAACTTGAAGCTAGCCCTTGCGGCTTACAATGCTGGCGAGGCACCCGTACTCGCGTACGGCTCGGTGCCTCCCTTCGACGAAACGAAGGGATACGTCGACCGCGTACTGCGTCTATACGATAGGTACGAGCATATTTACTTTGATCGAAGCGAACTCACCTCAAGCTAGCTTCACCGGAGCAACGGAAGCGCGCCGTTGTGCCCTGATTTGCCGAGGGCATATGTAAGAGGACCTGATTTAATCCGATCCAAAGATCGAATTTGGTGCCGGCTGAGCAGCAGCTATATCCAGATCTGTTGATCCCGAACGATCTATAGACCGCTGGTGCGGATATCGATCCCCGTGGCCAAAAAGGGACAGTGGGTCCCGCTATCGCGCTTCTCGATCAGGAGTGCTACTTCGATCGAAGACTAATAGCGTTCCGCAATCCGGTTGCAGAGATCGAGGACGGCGGTAAGGGTCTGATCACCAGGGGTTAGTACAAGGGCCGATACGATCATTCCAAGGAGGGAAAGAATTATGATCTCGGCCAGTTCCGTGCTGCTTGTGCTGCCAAAGATCCGGGCAGCAGCGGCTAGGCTCTGCTTCATCCATAGCAGTGCTTCCAATCGTGGCTCCCCCACAAAGCCAGACCGCGCACGGTCTCAATAACCATAGACGTTTCGTTCTTCCTACGCAAATCCGGTCGTGTGTCAATTTGACATTAGGGCGCGACGAAGAATCAATAGATTGCGCCACACAAAAACCGGACGAAGACAGCGTAGGCTAGTAGTAGATTAATTTAGCTTCCCATCGACCGATTTATGCTGGCTTAGCCCGTGTCGTGATGAACCGTGGCGCGCGGGCTTTTTTCTATGCCGTGCACAGGTGACACTATTAGACACTATAAGAAGCGAATCCGTGAGAGCTACGCGGCCAAAGGGAAACTTCAGATATTGTCAGGATCGAATCTTCGATTCTGTGCGGGTTCTTTCGCTGGCGAAGCATATTCGCGCGCGCCCGAGAATGATTGAAACGAAGGTCAACCCCAAGAAGCTGCTGTGGCGATGGTGTACCCTGGATGCGATCCACTGCGCGGGCGGATTCGCGGGCTAAGCGGCGAGGTGCAATCGGTCGGCTAGCTTCCTTAAGCGTAAGAGTGCTTTAGCCGTACCTGATTCGCGATGAAGTCATGAGAATTGTGTGGGCTTTGGGTATGAGGCCTTGGAGTTATGACGGACGCACAGCACGATCCTAGGCTGAGCGCAGCGCTGGCGCGCCGGGTTGAGGTTTTTCACGAGCGCTGGGCAACGACGGAGTTGGAACGCCGAAGAGAAGGCGCGGATCGCGGGGGAGAGCACGGCGCCAGGTGCGAGCGTAAGCGCGGTGGGGTGGCCCGCGCGCATGGCTCACGGCTCATGTCTTTCCCTTTTGTCTCGCTAGTAAGATCGAGTATTTGGAGTCCGATCGTCGGCTCCCTCGATGATCAATCGGGCACGAACATCGGATTGAAATCCGGACCACGAACCGTGGCACGCGTAACGCGCGGCTTCCTCAGGCAGAAATCCGTCTTCGATCAACTTGCGCGCACGCTCGAGGGCGACACGGATGATGGCTCGATCAAGGTGGTTGCCAAGTTCCTTAGGAAGGACCGCCATCGGAATGGAATTCGTGCGTGCTCGTTCTGTTGTGGACCCGCGCGGCGTAGTACATATGGACCGCGAGGCACTGCTAGCGTCCAAACGCGTGACCGACGCTATCCATGACGCCGTTTGCGGCGGTCCCAGCGCTGTGGACCGACTGTTCGACAGAATTGGGCATGCTGGATGGCGAAACCCCAGCCCACATAGCGGAAAGTTTGCGGCCAATATCGTTATGGTACAAAACAAGCACTACTATTGCGGCACCTATAATGACGATTTTGAAGAGAGAGCGCATGATTACCTTTCCGAGTCCGGCGATTTATCACGTACCAAGGAAGGCTACGTCCTCGATTTAACTATAGAACTGTGCGCAGTGATAGATATGAACGAAACCCCTGGCTGCGACTATTCTGCAATTAATCCCGCGGCTCTCGGACGACCGCCAAGGCCTTATTTCGCGCGGCAAAAGATGATCAGACCGATTCAGATGGCAGGTCGGCCAACGGAGGAAGACAATTGTCCGACGAGGCATCATAAAGCTCGCCGTGGTGCAAGAAGCCGTGGAAAGAGCCGCATTGGATGGAGCCATTTCCCGCGGAGCAGGTGTTGCCGTCTTTGTCGATATGGATGGTCTCGCCGACGGTCCCATGCCGGATCCAGCAGCGATG
Organism: uncultured Alphaproteobacteria bacterium; assembly: GCA_963740675.1. GTDB lineage: Bacteria > Pseudomonadota > Alphaproteobacteria > ATCC43930 > CGMCC-115725 > CAIKMD01. Next base: position 60,537 of record CAVUFS010000007.1, on the reverse strand, counting down.
CGAACCGTCCGCCGATCTCGAGCAATTGGCCGCCCGGGCATCGATGTACCAGAGGCCGCCCGGCGTGACGCAGACCACATTGAGACCGTCTTCTCCCTTGCAGTCCCATCCATCTGAAAATTTTCTGGCACGTGCAACGTAGAGCGCGCCGACGGGCAGCCTTCCGCAAATACGCTTACCCGTATCGAGCCGACGGTAGCCGAAAAGCAATTTTTTGACCCAGAAACAACGGTAACGCATTAGATCTGCCTCAGTAGCGGGCCTGGGGACATTCGAGGCCGAAAGTCGGAATACATGAAATGCATACGATACCATGCGCCAATTATTCATGCATCGCTCGACTGACTTCGAGCGCGCGTTTAGAAGGTCACGAGCGAGAAGGCGACGCAGAAGCCCAAGGACGACCAATTTTGCCGTTCAGCGAGAGTCAGATTGGCGGAAATGGCATCTTTCCAGAGTGCACCACCGGCCTTGCTGTGGCCGTGAAGTGTAATGTCGCCATACGAACGGGAGCCCGAGAATATCGCCAATCTACGTAACCTATGCGGTCGCTTCGGGAGAACCGCGATCAATTTGGCGTCGAAGTTTGCATATGGTTCATGGACAGTCAGACGTTTTCCGACCTCGTCGAGCGTAGAGAGAGGCTCGCGTTATCACGCGAGATCGGAATGCTTAAGAGCCGGCCATCATAATGAAAAGGTTTCGCTGAGACCCCAACCAACGGGCATTGACAGCAATTTGCGATTATTGGAGACGCTCGGTTATTGATGCACCGCTCCCGACGGCACGCGCTCACAGGGAGCGGCGATTGCGAAACTTGAGCTTCCGTTTCGAGCGTAACTCCCAGGAACAGTTTCCCGGTTCATAATCCAAGTCGAGATGTCGGCGCTTTAAGATCGTATTGGGCGGCGCTCGTCCGAGATCGCGTAGGAACGCTGGAAAACTATCTCGCCACCGGCGGTAGACTTTGATGCCTTTACCGCCGCAGCCCGGGTAACGCGGATCGAAAGGATTGTAGCACCGCCCTTTCATGTGGTGCCATGCGCGATACTCTTTGCTAGGGAGCCGCGACCGCGTATCCCCGTGGGTAGTCGATCTCCTTCTCGTCTTTTCGTTCCGTAAACAACCACAACTCCGGTAATGTTTGCTCGTGAGATAATCGGCTACGAGTGTTTTGCGCTGCCCGCACTTGCATTGGCATAGCCAGGTGATGCGCCGCCCTCGATTTTTGCCTCTTCTGAGAACAATCAGCCGCCCGAAGCGCCGCCCGGTCAGATCAATGTGCACGCCCATAATAGTCCTGCTCGCTCGCTGACCATTACCGCTCCACGTACGTATCCCTGAGCTACGCGCATTGTGCAAGCTTTGAGCCGCCGCACAACACAGTCGATCGTCCGAGTGTGTTTCGAAGAGGACGAAAAAAAAGCCCCGGTCTATCGACCAGGGCGGAAGTTTGTCCGATTGTGTTCCACGAACAGGCCACAGATCGTCTCTTCTGGTCAAGTAATTATGAAGTTAACGAGACCGAAAAAGCTGAAATAACGGACGGCGACCTTTCGTTAATGAAGATAAATTGTTTGCCGGAAGGTAAATGTTTGCCGTTCGATAGCAGCCAATTTGCGCAATGGCGGCTTATCCCGTTGTCCCAGCTAGCCCCAATAGATTGTGGTTGCCTGTTCGGGTAGGCAGGAGGCGCCTCACAGAATTGGTTGGTCTGGTCGCATCTACCCGCGCTCGCCGTAACTGAATACGATGACCGCTTAGGGGCAGAGTTGGTCGTCACGATCCAATCGTGCCGCGTCCGCTTTGCCCCGAGAGACAGACATGCGCTCGGACAAGCCAGTTGGTCCGGGAAGTGCCAATACCAGTCATTCGTGCATGCGGTCGGGAGTACCCGATACGTCTCGGCGTCGTCGCTGACTGATCAAGCTCATCGGCCAGCAGTCGGCGTTAGCTCGTTCTCGACTAGGCAGCGCAACTCAGACCAAGCACCAGGGCAAGCCACAATAAGGGCCTGCTCAATTGATTGCCCTTGCTGAAGCAGCTTATGCGCACGAAGTAAAGCAACACGAACAATCGCAGCATCGAGATATGAAATGGGTGCGGACAATTGCATCGGCCCTCTCCCGATTCGCTCATCGGAACGACTCGATCATGGCCTCATGGTTAACCGCAACTGCAATTACGGAAAATTGTCGAAGCAGGCTGTTGCTATGGACTGGATGACAGCGTAGGCACCAGATTGGTCGCTAGTGCAAAGCGCGAGTCTAGTCAGAACTGGCCGACAAAGCTCGTTTAAGCGCTTCGGATTGGTTCACAAACCGGATGGCGATGTGCTGCGGCTCGCGCCGCACCACTTCTGCGGAAAACCGGAACCGATGCGAGGCAGAGCCAATTGTTGCCACGCCGATGACGGTTGCTCCAACGGCGAGACCAGGAAGGCGATCCAGTAGCAACGCTCCTCCTTCAGACCAATTTAAAGCTAAATGCTCGACGCCCAAAAAGGTCAGCCTCAAGAAATCTGACCGCGAGCGCCGATGCTGCCGTCTATTAATGGCTGCGGGCCGCGTATCGTCGGGAATGTATTTATGGCTGTCCATTCCGTCCTCGTTTGGCCGTGCCTCAAAGGCTTCCTTGCCTGCGCTCATGAGCCCTCGCCTCCGGCGAACGCAACGGGCGAACTATGACCATACCGAGCCCCTCCCTTGCCGTAATTCCGATCTCTTCGGCAGCGGCTTTCGATAGGTCGATAACGCGCGTCTCGGTGAAGGGCCCACGATCAGTAATAGTCACCCTAACTGAAAGGCCGGTCTTGAGGCTGGTCACCTCTGCTTTGCTATTGAGCGGGAGGGTTAAACTTGCGGCGGTGAAGGCTCGTTTGTCGAACCTTCCGCCGGATGCGGTCCTATGGCCTTGCAATTCATCGCCATAGAAACTTGCCATACCGGTCTCCTCTGGCGGGTTCGTACCAGAAGGCAAATGAGACAGTGAGCGTGCCTCTGAAGCACTGAGCGCCACGCTACTCGCGATGAAAAAGCTCAGACAAGCGGTGAGGTGTCTTCGTCCTAGCATTGGTTGGCACTCGGTTGTGCAGCCTATGCTCTAGGTTCCTCCTGTATGAGTAATCGCCTCTTAACGCCACCAACCTTTCGTAAAGGAATATGACTAAATACGATTTCGTCTTGTTCCTGATTTGCCGTTCTCGAGCGGGAAGGCATCAGGTGACTATCCGCTGCGTGCGGCGGCCATGCCGGCGAAGGTGATCAGGCGATCAATGCCGGGCTGCGCGGCTAGACCTACGAGGATCCGAGGCGCGGCGATGTCTGCCTTGGGTCAGAGTCGGTCGTCACGATCCAATCGTGCCGCGTCCGCTTTGCCCCGAGAGACAGACATGCGCTCGGACAAGCCAGTTGGTCCGGGAAGTGCCACAAGCTGACATCGTTTCATTTTCGCTTCGCCAAACGCCTAGCGGCTTCACGCGCGTGCCCGATAAAGAGCTCCGCGACAGGATTGAGAGCGCGTTCCTTCAGGGTGACGACGCCGCTCGGCACTCTGGATTTCGGCAGTTCGACGGGCAAAATCTTGATTTCCGGAAAGGCGGAAAACCTCAGAGCGGATGCAGGCAGGATCGTCAAATAACGACCGGTCTCCAGGAGACTCATCCGCACGTGAGGCGAGTCAGTAACCACCGTCGTCCGGGGAATGTCGAGCTTGCCCGTACGAAAAGCGTCCATTGCGACCCATTCAATATTGCTCCCTCGAGGCGGCAGCACCCACCGCTCGTTCGCTAGTTGGGCCAAGGTGATGTTGCGCCGCCGAACCCAAGGGCTTTGCGCGCCAGTGGCCACGACCGACCAATCATCAAAGAGCAATTCAAACGCCAGCCGTTCATCGGTAATGCTGCCGAATTTCCGGGTGACCAAAAGATCGACATTGCGCTCGCACAGCTCGCGATAGAGCGTTTCGACATAACCCGTGGTGAGCGTAAACGTGACGGCCGGATGACGCTGGGAAAGCCGGTCTACGACCGCAGATACAAAGCTCGATGCCAGAAGCGGCGTGGACCCGATCCGCACTTCCCCCGCGGTTGGATCGGCAAGGAACTCGATCTTCTTCACAGCCTGACGCAGAGTGTCAAAAACGATCATGCCGCCGTCGAGCAGAGCACGACCGGACGGGGTGGGTTCCACACCCCGCCGATTGCGCTCGATCAGACGTACGCCAAGCGCATGCTCTAGCTCGGCGATCGACCGCGAAATATTCGGCTGACCAGTGTTCAGGCGCTCGGCCGCCCTCATCATGCTCCCGGCCTGAACCACGGTCATCAAGACGTGCAGGTGCTGGAGCTTCAGCCGCCGTCCGATGCGATCGCTCGACCCCATCACAAGATACATATCGCTACAGATATGGAAGCATCTTCTAAAACCATTATACAGATATCGCCGGCAAAGCTAAGAGTTATGCGAAGGCTCGCGGACATGCTGTGAACCCCTGTTGCAGCTTCGGGCGGCGCTAACGAGGAGGCGAGCCATGGCCGACGCCACGACGACGGCCGCACCCTATCTGCTCTGGGGTAACCTCAAAGGTGTTGCCTTGGTGGTTTCGCAAAGATCTGCATAGGGACGGGATAGGCACTATGGCTTTGCTTTCTTAGGTGGCGACACGTGTCCACCTCTAAGGCCACCGACTATCGCGAGCGCGCGCGCCATCGAAAAATCGCGCGTCACTTCGTTGAAAGCCTTCGGGTTGTTCCGCATCATGTAGCCGTGGGGCACGCCCGGGAAGATATGTACCTCCACGTTCTTCATGCGCGACGCTATAGCGCGATAGGCGCTGAGCACCTCAATTCGCGCCTGGTTATCCTGGTCGCCCCAGACAACGCAGACGGGCTCATCGATGCCTTCAAATTCATGGACGTAATCCAGCATCTGGGTTCCATGGCAGGAAATGCCCGCGGAATAGCCGAGGCATTTCGGCCCGATAAGCGCATAAGGGCCTCCGTAGCAGAAACCCATTGCCGCGGCGCGTCCGTTGAAGCTGGCTTGCGTGCCAAGGTACGCCAAGGTATCCGCCATATCATCTTCGCCGACTTTGATGTGTTCCAGACGCGGCTGAGAACGCTGGACCGCGCGATCATCGCCCCTGGAAAGCGGCCCTGGGATAGATCGCCAGAACAGGTCAGGTGCCGCCACAATGAAGCCTTTCGCTGCGAACTCGTTGGCGATAGCAAGAATGTCCGCATCGACGCCAAGGATTGACGACGCAAGCACAACGGCTGGAACCGGATCGTCTGACTCGGGCATCACCAGGTGACATTCGAATGCGCCACCATGCCTCGAGCGAATGTTGACCACCTTGGTCGGCATGATGTGGCTCCCGTCGGCCGTTTTCTGTACACAGAATGGCTCCCGCGGCCGCTAGGTAGCGGCGCTCATCATGCCGTCACCAAGGGGATCGCAGGTTCTTTGCGTCAACCCTGCTTAATGCCGGCTGCCTTTAGCACCTTGCTCCATTTGTCGGTTTCATGAGCCATGAGGCTGCCGAAGTCAGCGGGCGAACCGAGGAGCACGGAGCCGTCCAAATTGGCGAGCCGCGCCTTAATGCTTGGATCGGCTAGGCAGACATTGATATCCTGGTTGAGCCTGGCGATGATCTCGGTAGGCGTATCCTTGGGCGCGCCGATGCCAAAAATAGAGCTCGCTTCATAGCCCGGGACGAATTCGCCGATGGTGGGGATGTCTGGCAGTGCCTCGGAGCGTGTTGCCGTGCTTATAGCCAGTGCGCGCAGCATGCCTTGGGTGACATAGGATACCGATTGGGCGGGGTTGCCGAAGAGGACCTGCACATGCCCGCCGAGCAGATCGGTCAGCGCGGGTGCTATACCGCTGTACGGGACGTGAACCATGTCGAGCCCCGCCATCATCTTGAACAGCTCGGGTGCGACGTGCGTGATCCCGCCAACACCACCCGACCCGTAAGCGAGCTTGCCCGGATTGGCTTTTGCGTAAGCGATGAACTCCGGAAGCGTTCGCGCGGGAACGGAAGGATGTACCACCATCACCAGCGCACCGCGCATGAGCCCAGCGACCGGAGCGACATCGCGAATGAAATCGAAATCGAGCTTATCGTATAGCGTCGCATTGATTGCGTTCGGCGATCCGACGAGGAGAAGCGTGTAACCGTCGGGCGTCGCTCGTATGACCGCGCCCGTGGCAATATTGCTGCCTGCGCCGGGCCGGTCTTCCACGATGAATTGCTGGCCCATTCGCTGCGATAACGACTGACCTATCAGACGCCCAAGGATATCGTTCGGGCCGCCGGCGGCAAAGCCGACGATGATGCGCACCGGCCGCGACGGAAAGGCTTGCGCCCAGGCAAACCGCGATAAGGCGGGTAGAGCGGCAGCCCCGGCCGCGAGATGAAGGAACCGGCGACGTCGAATGGTCATAGCATCCTCTCTCTGTCCGAGGTGGCCTCACGTACGCGGACCGCGCGCTGTTTGGCGCATGGAAGGACGAAGATAGGTGCATCCTGCGATACCGGGATAATGCTATCTCTCGATACAGATATATCGGTTTCGGGATGGGGCATGTTCCGGTTTCCACAGTCGTTGGTGACGTTGAGTTAGGCAACAATGGTGAGTCCGGATTATCACCAGGAGTTCAGACCATCGGAGGTCATGCGCTGGCCGAGTTGAAGGATTTAACGAAAAGGTGATTTTCTTGCCGCGAACTTGAAAGTCCAGCGACATGATTTAACCCTAGTGCAGCCGCACGGGATTAGGGCCGTAAGCGTTCCTCTCAGATGTCTTTGAAAAAGGGGCAAACGCTGAACTTTCCCCGCAATCTGTTCCACCTGCGTCGTGCCATCAACCCACATGGCATGTTAACTCTCTATCCTAAACGCCGGCCTTATGGCGACCTCCGGCGAACTTCCCCACCTCGCTCTCTGGCTGCATCATGATATAGCGTGCCGCGTTGCTTCATCAGGAGTTCGACTCCAGAGTTGAGGCGGCCGTGGTGTACGATGGCACTGCGCACGCCCTGCTGCGTCGAACACGCCGGAGTGGGAAACGGTGGTCATACCGCTCGGCGCCATAAACGAACCGTCCGGCCAGCAACGAGTTGGCCAGGCTACGCAACTAGCGCTGCCGTGGCTTAAACTCTACGACGCGCTGAGCGGAAGTAGCTTCAATCGTAGTCGCCTCAGAAGGCTCACGATTTCGGCGTCAGTGCCCCTGATCAACTTCCGCAATCATCACTAACTTCTGTGATGTGCGTATCAGAGCCAGGCGCAGCGCGCTCTGCCTGTCTCGCAGCCACCAATCTCATGAACGAGTTGTTCGCCGGCGTCAACCGGGCCGGGAGTTCAGCGCCCGATGCCCGCGTGTCGGGCCCACGTCCGCTTCGGGTCACAAAGTGACGATGAGGCGCTTTGGGCCGCATGTCCGGTTCACCCCGATTTGCGCCGCAGCCAGCGGACGCAAAGACCGGCAGCAAGCTGCGAATGGCGGAAACGAATCTAAGCCAATCACACAGTTTGACACTGAGGAATTCAAGGGTGAAGAATTACCGCTTGCGTCCTACTGGGGGATCATCTTCAATGAAACGGCTACTTGGATGCGTTTTGGTGCTCTGCGTCACGCAGATCGCACATGGGGCAGTAGCCGGCAGAACGACTGCACCTGATCAAACGCTACCTGCGGCATCCTCTTGGATCGGACACGGAGTTGAGATTGCGCAAGGGGATACGCCGCAGTGTCCTAGCCGATGTGTAACGCCCAAAGGCTCATGTTCTCTTGCCGGTCAGAGTGGAGGCGTCGGTGGTAGCTGCCTCATCCCTGCTGGATTTGCTTGTATCTGCAAAATCCCAGGGGCCACCGTAGGTGGAAAGGCTCGATAGGCGTCTTTCCATCGGCGCGACTTCCAATGGCTCGGTCGCAGTCAGCTACGGTTCCAAATGCAGTAGTTATCATCACCGAACTGCACTTCTGAATCTTCCCGATGAGCGGACGTGTTATCCCCGAAGCGCGAGGTCGGGCTAGTGCCATTAGCTGCCGTCGCCTATGCGGGCTTGGAGAAGCGGCGGTTTATCCAGATGTCATTTTGCCAGTCAGAGTATCCGAGCAGTTCGCCTTCAACTCTTTCGTGCTCGGCCGTCCACGCGCCCATGCCCAGCTGCTGGCGAAGCTCCGGCATGGCTTCTATACGCCACTCTTCGTGTGGCGTTGCATAGAGTATCACGTGTATGGGCACCGGCGGCTTACCGCCAACCTCAACGTAATCGCGCCTTATGAACGCGCCTTTCGCGACGTAGCTATCGAATATTCTGAGGTATCTTAGAACCGCGTCCGGAAATTGCCCGTAGGCATCGGAGAACACGGCCAGCGGCTTAGAGCCCCGTAACATGAAGCCTAATTCGCGGTTCGTGTGGACCGTATAGCCGAGCACCCGTTGCGACGGGCGATAACCGTCATTGCATCGCAGTGAGCAAGCGTCAATGCGCCGTGGTACTCGACGCCGCTGCCATGCGCCCGCGTGTTGCTTGAGCAGGCCCATAAGCCCGTCGTAATGCTCGGTCTTGGCCCAATCGCGTGCGTTGCCACTCAAGCAGTGCGGCGATAGTTGTCGAACGGATGGCGCCAGCTTGGACCATCCGAGACAAGGTGGTCGCCAGCTACGCTCAAGCCAAGCGCGGATGGTAATTGGAGGCCCTTGCGCCGCATACATATTGTGACGTTAAAATCCACGGAGTTGGGCGGCAGATCGCATCCGGGAGGCGCGAATGGGGTGGTATCGTCTGTACTTCTTGGGTCCGCACGGTGACATTCGGAACGTTGATGAGTTCAACGTCAACACGGATGATGAGGCGCTCATCCTCAGTGATTCTCTCCACGATGCTGTCAGCGATGTCTACACAGGTTACGAGCTATGGCAGAACAGTCGCCGGGTCTATCACTATGCAAACAGCGAATCGCCCCACCCGTTTATTCCGCAGCAGGAGCTTGTCTCAACGAGAAGGCAAAGCGAGCTCTTAAAGCGTGAAGAAATCCTCCACGAGAGCGGCACCGCGTTCGCTCGTAGTCGAAGACTTCTAGAACGCATCAGGGAAGTCCGCGAGGTCGTCGGAACACGCGATAAGCGCCTCTTGTCGAATAAGCGCCAGTCGGTGCCGGACCGTCTTCACGTAGAGGACGATTGATACTGCTGCAACCAGCGACAATGCGGTCGCGGTCGCGACTAACGTCCGTCTGGGGCGCCATATTCAGAACAAAAAATCCTTTGGGTCTTGCGCCATGGTCAGCTGGGGTGGTTACCCCCTGGCCGGCGTTGGACCATCGCCGATAGGTCCGGTATTCACCCCATAGCGACCGAATGGCCGAAATCGGGGCAGGTCATGCGGCGGCGAGAACGTTCGACTTCCGGGGCCGCCTTCGGGCGGCCTCCTTTCGCTTGCGCCGTGGTGTGCCGGATGATCTCATGCCAGTCGGCGCCGGATGTCTCGTAAGGGTCATTGGCGGAAGAGGCGCCGCTTTTCAGAGACGATCCGCTATTGCCTCGATGGTGGACGAGCACGCTCAATCGGATGATCTTCGGACAGCGTCCCCTTAACTAATCATTTAGTCCCCGGCGACCTTAATCGGGCGACAATCCAAACGGGGAACCTCTCATGCTGATCTTATGTCGCCTCGCGGCGCGGGCCGTACGTGCGCTCGCCTGTCTTTTGCTCGCCACCTCGATGGTGATCGATCTACCGGCTTCATCACACGCTGCGGGCAATTCAGGGAATCTCGCCGGCGTTTATGTGGACTGGGGAAGTCCTTGGGGCCGCGAGTTGAATGTCGAGGCGTTCGAGACGTGGCTTGGCCGCAAGGGCCTTCTTGCTCTCGACTACATGCCCGGTGATAGCTGGGACAATTTGGCGGCGACGGCACAATGGTTGCCCGGCTATTGGTGGCAGGGCAATTCCAATCGCAATGTCGTTTGGTCGATCCCTTTAACGATGTCCGGGACTTCGTTGGCGCAAGTCGCCGCGGGCGAAGAGGATGACACGTTCAAAACGGTCGCCGATCTCATCGCGCGCGCTCAGCCGAGTGCCATCATTCGGATCGGTTGGGAGGCTAATGGCGACTGGTTCGCTTGGTCGGCTGCCAATGGTCACCAAGCGGATTACATCGCCGCGTTCCGGCATGTGGTGGGTATCTTCCGGTCGGCCTCCCCCGATTTCCTCATGGATTGGTGTGTCAATATTGGTGCTGTGAATGTACCGGCCGATCAAATTTATCCCGGAGATCAGTACGTCGATATTATTGGTATGGACATCTACGACACGACTCCAGAGAGCCAGATCGATCCTCAGAAAGGCTGGCAGGACTATCTCAACTCCCCGTATGGACTGAAATGGCATGGCAACTTTGCGGCGCAGCACCACAAGCCGATGTCCTATCCTGAATGGGGCGTCGGCGAAGAGGGCGACAACCCCTATTTTGTGAATGCGATGGCAAATTGGATGTCGACGAACTACGTCGTGTACAACGACTACTGGAACACGAATGCTTCGTATCCCGGAATGATCTCGAACGGCCAGTATCCCAAGTCGGCGAAGCGTTTCCTCGCTCTGAAGCCCTAAGCGCGTACACGCATCGGTTCGCAACGAGAACGATGAAGCGGAGGCGGCCTTACCATGTAGCGAGCCGGATGCGCGGGGGCGTGCAAGCAACATGAACGAACCCCAAGCCGTCGGGACAACCGCGGGCCCACTGGCGCTCGAGCGCGACGGCAAGGCGCTCATCCTGGTGAGGGCGGGTGATCAGATCCGGGACATCAACGAGTTCCAAGACCTTGTCCGGAAACTACCCGATGTTTGGCGCGGCAATGTAGGAACATTAGTGTCGAGAAGCCGACACTGGAGTTTTGGGGGGATAAACAATGGACAAGGGGCGCCCCGCCGCGCGCTCGTCGCGCCGTGATGACGGCTGTTACCGCTGCAGATTAGAAACGCGCTGCGCAATCGGCGTTTTTTTGATCGGTTTTCTCTGTTTGTTTGTGTGCCACGCATACGCTGCACCGCCACCCGATACAGAACTCGACAATCAGCGATGGTTTGAGAGTTTGCTGCAGCCGGGTGGGCGCCACTTGCCGTGCTGCTCTATCGCCGATTGCCACATCGTGACATCGCGCGTGACGGCAATCGGCTATGAGGTTGCGATTGAAAATTCTTGGATCGCAATTCCCCCTGACCGCATCGTCCAACAAGTCAGTAACCCGACAGGCCGAGCGGTGGCCTGCTACCGGCACATCCTCAACCCTGGGAAAAGCGGTGATATCAATCAACCCGGCATTATGATCTTCTGCTTCGTGCGACCGCCCGAAACGTAGCGTATCCGAAACAAGCCTATTCAAGAGTTACGGGGATTTGAAATGGAACGGCATTTTTTCCTCAAGCGCATGCTCTTAGTTGCTTATGAGGTGTTCGGAAGCACCGGCTGCTCCGAACTCGCCGAAATAGCCATTCTCTGTATCCTCGGCATGATCGCATCGGTGCTTGTCATCACGCCGGGAGATCAGACTTTCGCTGGCCTCTACACTCTATGTGGCTGGCTCTTCGCGTGTTTCTAGCGCGGGTATGCAGCACTGCCATCTCAGCATTCGGACGGTTGGTCCGCGTTGGGTCAGAGTCTGGTCGTCACGATCCAATCGTGCCGCGTCCGCTTTGCTCCGAGAGACAGACATGCGCTCGGACAAGCCAGTTGGTCCGGGAAGTGCCATGAGCAGAAGTGACGCGCGCTGAGGAGGATCAAGCTCTCACGGCATCGGTGACGGTTCGCGGATTACGGGTCCGCCTTCGTTTGGCGCTTAAAGCCCGCGAGCGCAATCTCTAGAGCCCGCATTATAGGCGCATCATGGTGACACACGCGAAGCCAACTCTCTGCCGAAACGGTGCGAGGATCGCCATCAGGATTTGCTCCGTTGGCGAGCAGTAGTCGGAGGAACGGCGCGTGACCGCCGATGATCGCGCACGACACTGCTGTCTGTGCAGGTGTCCCAGATTGTGGAAGCTGGGTCGACTTGTTCGGGTTGGCTCCTCGGCTGATCAGTAGCTCGCCGATAGAGATATTTCCTTTCGACGCTGCGGCCATGAGAAGCGTCCATCCATACTTGTTGGCATGGTCGGGGCTTACTCCCGAATCTAATTCGTTCCTAACACCCGCTAGGTCAGCGCGTTTGATTTTGCGATAAACACGCCAATACGTGTCATCTGCTCGCTTACGTTTTCGCGCGATATTCGCGTGATAGATGCGCCAAATGATCCAGGGCGTCAGTCCGACGATCATCGGCACGACCACGCGATAGGCGTGCCAGCCGACGCCTAGCGCTACAATCGCGGCAAGCGCCGAAACCTGGACAACGGTACGCCTCGCCCAGCGTTTCGCGGCCGTCCTTAGCCGACCGAGCATTGTGATTGGGCATCCCCGTGATCGAGATCAGATGGCGTGTTTTAACGATTGCGTGAGAAAATTAACGCCGCGTAAATAGGATTGGGTCGAGAAGAGCTAGGGGTCATCAGCCAGGGCCACGCGAGTGTGAAACGACCTACGCAACGGCGTCAAAGGGCACCGCAGACTGTGCGGTCGCCGTCGCCCACAATTACACGAGAGGGTGTCGCAGTTATCGTATTCCTAGCGGCGACGTTCGTGATAGGTTTGTGGGGGCATCCTCTTGGCCGCGTCGCGACTTTAGCCAGCTCACCATATCGCCCGGCCAACGATGTTCCGTAAGTGTCTTTGGTTTTATGTCTTGCACCAGCCGTCGGCAGCCGAGCGCGCAAAGTTCGCCGGAGCCCTCGATGTCCGAGCCGGGTCAATCTCGGAATCGCGGATCGACGACTATGTCGCCCGGTTTGGATCCGAGAGCAGACACCCGGACGGCCATGTGGACCGCCTCCCTGAGCTAACCAGATGGCGAGATAAAGTAACGTGCAGAAATCTGAGATAGCTTAGCGGTCAGCTAGCAGACCGCCTACATGCGCAAACCCCGTTCGCTTCTCGAGATCCAGAAAGCCTTCCCCAACGAGTTTGCATGCGCCGAGTTCCTCTTCGGGCGGCGCCGGCCAAGTGGTTTTGTCTGCCCCAAGTGCGACCGCGGCCGCGCCGTCCTGCTAAAGAGCCGGGCCTGGACCTATCAATGCGTCGCGTGCAGGAGACAGACCTCGATCACCGCCGGCACCGTGATGCACCGCTCGAAGCTTCCGCTCACGGTCTGGTTTTGGGCCGCGCATCTGATGGCGACCCATTCCAACGGCATGTCCGCTTTGCAGCTCAAGGCTCAGCTCCCGATCACCTACAAGACGGCCTGGCTCCTGACCCAGAAGCTCCGACGTTCCATGGTCGACCCCGCCCGCGAACCGCTCGAAGGCGTGGTCGAAATCGATCAGACCGAGATCCCCTTTCGCGACACCCAGAGCTTCTTTAACCCGAACAACTCGGGGAAAATCATTATCATTGGCGCGGTCGAGATCCGCGACCGGACAAACGGTCAGCCGCAAAAGCCAAAGGCGATCGGAGCAAAATACCTCGACACGCTGTCCGGCCGCGTCCGCCTTCAGGCGATCCCAAGCAACGCCGCGCCGCACATCCATGCCTTCATCCGAGCGAACATCAAACCTGGAACGACGCTCCTCTCCGACGGCCACCGGTCGTATCTTGGCCTGGCCGGATACCGGCACGATCCGCGCGTCGTCGGCCTTATAGCGGGGCACGTGGTGCTGCTCTGGATACATCGCGTCTTCGCGTTGCTAAAGCGATGGGGGCTCGGCACCTATCACGGTCTGCGGCGCAAGCACATCGACACATACCTCAACGAGTTTGTCTTCCGATACAACCGCCGTTTCTACCGGCACGTTTCCTTCGAGACCCTGCTTGGCCTCGCCACGCACGGGACCCCGATGAGCTATTGGGACATCACAAAGCGCGCGAACCCGCGCAAGGCAAAACCGACTAAGCGTCTCAACGTGCGCCGCCGCAAAGCGGCGATTGGCTTGCGACGAGATGGCTCGCGGGAGCCAATCACATCACAGTTGCCGTCGCGCAATCCGAAGAGCCTGGCCTCGGCGCTAGCCGCGCGCAGCCCAAACCCGTAACCGTTCCGCACGTCCTACTAATAGATTAGCTGGGACAACGGGATAAGCCGCGCGCAATGGCATCGCAACGCGGTTAATACGATTGGAAAAATATTCTGGGTGCTGCGCTCCTCGCATACACTCCCAGTTCTGTACCAAAGCATTTACCGGATTATCCTGCTTCTAAATAGAAGAAGCCCGTGCTTTGATTTCTCTTCCGAGGGAAACAAATACAACCGCCTCTACGCACAGGACATCGGGGGTGCGGCGCGATGAGAAGTTCGCGTTCAGGGCAGATAAAGTTCACTTTTTCTCGGTACTGACCACGTTCCTCTAAACTGGTCCGAGCGTGGTATGTTGATTACGGACCGTCACCCAGAGCTCGCGGCGGGCTCGACTATTGGAGGAATTAACGCTCGGATTAAATTCTTCGCGCCTTCGTTTCGGCTCAGGTGATCCGTCGCGTTTCGCAGGCGAAGCATATCGCGATACAATTTACCAATCCTTCCGCGCGCATGGCTCGCAGCTCATGCTCTTTTCATTTTGTCTCGCTAGTAAGATCGATATTCGAACTCTGATCGTCGGCTTCCTCGATGATCAATCGGGCACGAACATCGGATTGAAATCCGGACCACGAACCGCGGCACGCGTAACGCGCGGCTTCTTCAGGCAAAAATCCGTTTTCGATCAACTTGCGCGCACGCTCAAGCGCGACGCGGATGATGGCTCGCTCAAGGTGGTTGCCAGGTTCCTTAGGAAGGCCCGCCATAGAATAGAATCCCTGCGTGCTAGTTCTGTTGTGGACCCCGCGCGGCGTAGTACATATGGACCGCGAGGCACTTGTGGAATGTTGTCTGCTCGCGGCGATGCCACAGAACCGAAATGCAGCGACTACGACGAGCGTTGCGGTTGCGCGCTTGTCGGGAGGCTAAGCGCGTGCGTCGGGCAAAGAATGGAAAGACGAGGATACTCATGAATGACCCTTCACCGATGCTGCGATTGAGGCGAATGGCACCATTAGACGTTAGTTAAGCGCTACATAAATTGAATAAAATTGTAGATAAAATTAACCAACACGCGGGTTAGGCATCTATTCACACAGAGAGAGGCGCATACATGCCGAAGATGAAATAGGCGCCGGTAGCGACTAGCGTAGTCAATCTTTGGTCAACTCGAGGAAAAGCCTAGAGATGGCCGCTTTCCACTGAAACTCCGAAGAAGGCACCAGCGACAAAGGCTGCGATAGAATAGCGTCAGCGCTCAATCCTTCGATGCTTTGGTTTTTTGAAACAAGTAACGGGGCCGATCAGCGCAGGGCCGGTGGCGGCACCGCCTCGCTTGGGAGAGCAGCTAGCGGCGGCTCTCCAGGCGCGGCGCGAAAGTGTTGCGGGCGGGCAACAGCCGCCAAAGAAACATCCTAAGAACACCTATATTTGTCGACGCGAAGCCGCGGTTGCATTTATGAAGAATGGCGATCCCGCAGCCTGCCACGGCTGGGAGATTGTGGTTTGAAGGCAGCCTCGGCCCCGCCTGACGGCGGGGCTTTTTCGTTTCGGTCCGTTCCAGCTTTTTTCAACTGCAGGAAGGACATGAAGCGAGCATGGCGATCATCGAAAACCGCGGCATGCGCGCGTTGCCGTCCAGTGCCCAGCACGGCCCGCACGCCGGGCTCGGTTTCCTGTTCCTGTAGGCCAGAGCGCCCGCATGCTATCGCGCACGGCTTCTCAGCGCGGCGGCGCATTGGTACCTTTATAGGCTCATTTTTTTTTGCGTGCGGATCGAAAGGCTGATCACCCGGCCGTAAGGGAATCACAGCGACGCCGCGGGTGTTTTCTCTTCCCGTGGCGACGTCGACGCCGCGAATGGTCCAGTGACCTTGGTGAATACGAGAACAGGTGCTCCACTGGCGCCTTGCTTGGCGGTGCAATCGTGGAAGAGCAATGGTTCACCAGACGGGTCAAACAAATCGGCCAAGATTTCGACAATGAGAATCGGCCGTCACGTAGAGAGGACGATCGTAGCTATAACCGCCGATAACGATCGGGGTGCCGGCTCTACTCATTGAGGAGTCGATAGGCAGCGTCTGGTCCGGTCCCCCCAAATCCTGATCCAGTGTGATAATCGCCCAATCGCTGCCACGCATCCTTTTCGATATTTTCGGGATCAAACAGAGGACCCACCACAAACGAGCGTTGCACGCGCCGAGCCGACGAATTTATCGCCGGCGAAGCCCAGTAAAAATTCCGTCGAGCTCGGCTCGAAGTACTCATGAGTTCGAGAATTATAAAGGCAATGGGCCGCCGTCAGAACGCGATCCGGATCGATGAGCGAGCCTGTGCACATAGCGCGCAACGCGCCGCCGACGGCGAGGACCTTTCCAACCGCGCGCCATGGCGTGTCGTTCATGTCGACACGAGCTCGCGCGGATCGGGTCCCGTGCCACGGATAACCGCTGTTCCGATGGCATCGGATTTATCTGGACGGCTGAACCCGAGCCGCGAAGCACGGTTGGAAGATCATCGGGATTCGCGCTCATCGTCTGGGAGGCGGCGACAGCTCCCAGTGCCATCAGCAGCGCGCAACCAGTAAGAAGGATTTGAATCCTGCAGGCTTTCACAAACTTTCTCGCAAGTAGCAGCTGCAAGCTCCTGACGGCGCGCAGGTCGGCAAACCTAGTTGCCCGCATGGGAGAACGCGCGCGCTCCCGATGTCCTGTTGCGGTCATGTTTTATTAGTCTAATCGTAAGTAGAGGTTACGTGGCCCGAAGGGAACGTCAATCATGATTTGGATATGGGAGAATCCCCGAAACTCATAGATTCCCTGACGCTGAAGGCGCCGAAGAAGCGATTTGCCGTTACTTTGCCATGCCGCACAAGCCGCGCAAATGAGTTAGGCACAACGCTGCGCGCGAAGGCAATGGCGCGCGAGTAAAGAAAAGCTCGATAAGGAGATGCCACGCTAGCGGCCAGGGTAACTTCTGTGTAAAATGTAATTGTTTCTGTCTGGCTTCGGGGGAGGCCAATGGACAAAGGTCGCATCGCTCAATTGGCCGGCATTTTGATCGCTTGCCATGGCACTGACGCCGAAGACGCGGCGCGCCAGCGTGCCAATCGCTGCCTCCGCCGCAAGGAGCCGGAATGGGCGGCGCTGTGGCGCGAGGTCACCACGCACATTGCGAAACTCCGCACCGCCCGCGTCCGGCCCAGACGTTCTCCAAAATCCACATGACGCGGCGAAGGCGCTTTAGCTCACGTGCCTTCTGATGCGGCGAGATTAGTCCGTGGATAAGTGTGGCGCTTTCCTTCGCCTTCTTTAATCGCGGAGGCAGTGCGCTCCGTACCGTTCATGCTGCGGCGATCCCAACTGAAAGAGACTTCATCGCAATAGCGACAAATCTCGTACGAGACATGTTGGAAGCGCCGACGATCGAACTTTTCAAGAGTGCGTTCCAGCTTTTAGCCTTTGCGAATGGCCGTGGCCGATCGCGTGCCGAATTTTACCGCCAATCTGCGGCTAGGCTCCAAGCGCGGGCGGACCCTTATAAGGTTCCCGAGATCAAAGCAGAGTTAGAGAAGATGGCGCACCATACGAGCGTTTGGCGTCTACTCGCATGGTGACGGCAAGTTCCAAGACAAAGTTGTAAATCCTGTTAGCGCAACGATCGAGCGAAGGGTTTTCCGCGCATCGGGTAGCGCGCGGACTATCCATCCATATGGCGCAGCGAGTTCGTATGGGCCACCGCTCGCGGGCCTGCAAAGGGATGATCAGTGCTTCGCGTGCAGTGGAAATTCAACCCGGCTTCTCGGGCTTCCACACGCTTCGCAACCTTCTCGTAGTCTGCTGCGATCTCCAGCATGGCGCGCTTGGCGTCAGCGTCCGTGATCTTCTCGGCCATATCGCGCGCTTCTTTCGCGCGCGCGAGCCAATGCTCAGAGCTTCCAAAGAGCGGCATCATCCTCTTCTCGCTCGTTCCAGCACTTAACGACGAAACGTCACCGCTACAGCTTCGTTGCCACGAGCCGCGTGGTCACAACGCGGCGTAATCTTGGCAACTTGGGCGTCATCGTGATGCTCTAAGTCGATCTCTCGCATCCTCACCGTGGCTCCGATGCGTGTAAGACTGTTTGTAGTTCGACCATTGAACCGAGGACTCCGCAACTACGTCCATCGACCCAAGCACTCTTGCGCGCCAATTGCTCACCTAGCTCCCAACCTTCCGATGGTGTCAACGTGGCGTGGGCGCTGCCGATGCGATCGTTGGGTCGCGGCAGATTCAACAACTTATTTAGATATATTGTCTCAGATGCGCCAAACCCGACACATGAAGCGATTTTCTCCGAAATCGAAAGACACCAATTAAGAGCGGGGAATTAAGTAGGTGAGACAGCGCACTAAATATCGTCGTCACACGAGGTGCATCCTGTCTGGGAACGATGATCAGCCCAGGAGGTTACGTCAGGGTTGCTAGGCAATATTTCGATTGGCTCTAGCGCGGGCTTATCGAGAAAGAACAACACGAGCAAAGACCTATAACCAAAGGAGAAATACATGCCGAAGCTTACAAGCGCCATTGCGGCGTCAGCGTTGCTGGTGGCGTTGTCAGCCCCGAGCTTTGCAGCAGGTCTGGATAGCTCTACATCGCAGCATAACGCAACGACGATTCAGAACCGTGACAATTCCAATGCTGGTATGAGCGGCAGGTCGGGGACGAGCACGCAGATGAACGACAGAGACGACGTGAACGGCTCCGCATCGCTCAATAGCAAGTCGACGTTGGACCGCGATCGCGACATGGATCGCCCGCAATCCGCGCAAATGCCGAACAAGGACCAAGATATCAATGGGCCTGGCCGTTCCGGTAGCACGCCGGGTCACGAGATGCAGGAGAAAGGGTCTCTTCCGGGCTCGCCTGGCGCTTCGGGCTACGCCCCAGGTCATCGATAAGCGGCATGTTTAAAATACGATTGGTCACAAAGGTGATGGAGAAAAAAGATGAGAACGCTGGTTTTGCATGGCTTGGCGATTACCGCGATCTCGATGTGTCTCGCCGGCTGCGGTGAAAACCCCGGCGATCGGGCACTAAGCGGCGCGGCAATCGGTGCCGGTGCCGGCGCCACTGTGGGTGCGCTGGGAGGTCCGGTCGGTGTCGGAACGGGCGCCGCCATTGGCGCCGGGGCTGGTGCGGCCGCCGGTGCCGTGACGAGCCCGAGCCAGGTGGATCTAGGCCGGCCAGCTTGGGACCGGTGAGGGCGAGGAGAGAGCCCCGCTTCGGCGGGGCTTTCTTTTGCCAATCCGAACACGAAATGCGCGCCGTTGTTGATCTTCGCAATGAGGCGCGAAACGGACGCTAAGTATGCTGAGCCATCGTCGACATCCTCGCAGCGTGTGGCCTGCTTCTGTGCAGGCTTCGTTGTGAGGACGGAGTTGGGACGGCTTGTGCCCATTGTTTCGCTGGAGACGCGTGCACAATCGGTTTAGGCGCGACTATCTTGGTGTTGCTCGCAGTAATTTATAGCTCTGGCTTTAGTCGGACACCGTCGCCGGCGTCCGATAGGATTGCGAGGGCTTGGTCCGGCAGAACACGCCCAGTGCGGATCATCACTCGAGCCTTTCGTGGGGACCTTTCATTTCGGTCAAAATCTCCTGCCACTTTGGCTGTAAAAAATCACGAACAACCGTATCGATGGGCGGCGATGTAAGGCCCATTCCAGCCATTGCGCTCCAGCCGATCCAGCCCGCAGTGACGGCGAGTTGAGCCCATACAAATGCGAATGCCAGCCCGACAGCTATGGCTCCGTAGCGTCGGCCATCCCGCCCGTATCGAGCACGCCAAGCTGCGACCACACACACGAATACAAACAAAAGTTCCGCTATAGCGGCGACCGTGAAGCAGAGCCAACCAACCAGACCGCTATGACGCGCGGGTAAATCGAGAAAGTAATCGCCAACAAGGGAGCCGAATAAGGCACTCAGACCGCCGAGTGCATAGGCGGCTTCATAAAGGCTCAGTTCGCCTCGCCAGATATTCGCTAGTCGAGTTTGCAACATCGTGGCCGCCCGTTACCTGCGCTCATGAGATCGATTTTCTAGGACAATAGCGCACCGAGCGAGGGCCTTTACGTCGCCTCCTCAAGCTTGCAGGTGATAAAGCAAGCACGAGCGCGCGCGAGGCGTATCGCGGCGCCAAATCTGCCCAGTAAGGCGCGGGAGGAATGCCGCTCCTGATCGCGCGGAGGGAGGTGGAACTGCTGGGTGCTCAAATGGCTCGTCAATTTGATTGCCTC
Source organism: uncultured Alphaproteobacteria bacterium (assembly GCA_963740675.1). Taxonomy (GTDB): domain Bacteria; phylum Pseudomonadota; class Alphaproteobacteria; order ATCC43930; family CGMCC-115725; genus CAIKMD01. The sequence continues at coordinate 40,134 of CAVUFS010000007.1, read as the reverse complement.
AGTATAAATATTGTGTATGGCTAAAGGAATGTTGGCCGCAAGTCTTCTGTAGAGGGCCAATGATTATGGCCGATATTCTAGCGGCCGCAGAAATCTTCAGGAAATCTTTCAGTATTTGACACGGGGTCACACAGCCCTGGTTATGTTGGTCACCGTGCAACGAGGCTGTCGGATTGGCTTCGACGCAAAGGGGGTAATGCAGGCGTTCGCGCGGTTTTTTCGGGGCCGAGGAGCTGCACAGGTATCGGGGGAACTTTAAAATATGTTCAAAGCCATCACTTGTGACGAGACCGGAGCATCAGGGGCGGAATATGCTATTTTACTGCTTCTGCTGCTCAACGCTCTCATTTTCGGCATCGGAGCGCTGAGCAACGCGACAAGCGGGCTATTGAACAATAGTGCGAACGAAATCGCCAATGTGGCGAATAGCGGCTCCTCACTTGATCTGGCGCCTACCACGCCTTCATCGAATGCCAATCGGGGACGCTCAGCCGATGCGCCAGGGCATCAGATGCAGCAGTCGGGCTCGGCGCCCGGCGCTCCTGGGGCATCGGGTTATGCACATCAGCACAAGAATTAGCGGAACCGTTCGCGTGTGCAATCGGGCGACAAATGCTGCGGAATGAAATGTGCGCATGCTGAAGTCTGCTTATGGCGTGCCCGCGGGCTGAATAATCCAGCAGCGAGGTTTGGGCGGCGTTTGTACTGAAGGAAGCCTTAACCACTTCTAGCCGGAGCTCAGCATCCCTCGAGCGGGAAGAGGCGCGTAAACCATTTTTATTCTGGTAAATCCCCGACACGTTTTCGGTTCGCAACTGTTTTCTTTACTGGGATCCTCGGCGTGAGCTGCTCGTTCACGCGCGTGCGACATGACAGACTTCTACCTACAGCTTTTTGAGCAGAGATCGATCGTGAGAGATATTCTTCTAGAAGAATTGAAGAGCGCGCGGGCGATCACTCTCGATGCCATCGGCGAACAAATCCAACGACGTCGTTGGCGGGTTTTACATGCAGCCTTCCCATATCGTCAGGGCCTATCCCAAGCTCCGTCTTGGGTCGAGACACCCGAGGAATTTCTTGGGTGGGCTGGCGCCGTACTCAAACCGGATGCTCTACGCACGTATATGAAAGACCTCGAGCTGATCGCTAAGCAAACCTGCGATCTTGTCTTGCTCCGGCTTGCGCGCGAAAATTTAGCCAGGCGATCGACACGCAAAAGCAGTTCGAGATCAATCAAGCGGGCCGACGAAGCGAATTGTCCGGAGCAATGACCGACCTACATTCCCAACATAACCGAACCTGAGCGCCGTCCAGCACGCTAGCATACACTTATACTTCAACCGGTACTTCACTTGCTTATTGCTTTGTATGGCGGGGCGCTAGTAACGCTAAGAAATTGGCGCCAGAGCGCTAGATGTTAACGCCTTGAACGTCACCGCTGGTTAATTGTTTTCAGCCTTAAAGCGCTCCCGATATTTTACGGCGACGGGGCCGGGACCTCTCGGTATGGCCCTGAATACCGGCACTTTGTTAGCCGGTTCTGACGAGCCCTATGCATAGAGATCCGAAGCCGTTTTGGCCCCATACCTTGTGCCCAGAAATCGTCAATCGTTAACAACTAAAGGCCGGCTACCAATTAATAGGCCAACTATGTCAGCGATCCGGCGAAATTAATCCTTAATATTACTTGGAGTTTCGAGCAATCATCTTGGTAAACGTTTAGAAGCGGCCTTTTACTTAAGTTTTCATTGACAAAGTACCATTTTCTCGTCAATTTGGATGAGCTTTCGAGCGATTGCGTGGTTCAGACGGCGTAGAGCGTCGAGACACCGCCTCGAGGGCCGAGTTGAGAGGCATTTTGAACAACTTTCGGGGAATCGGCCCGGCGCGCTGCGTCGAGTTGGTGCTTGGCGGGGTCTCCGTGAACAGAGGACAGCTTTGTCCCTGCGTCACCGTGATGGCGGCGCTGACAGCTCGGTCGGCGCGGATGCTCTGAACAGGCACGCCTAAACGTCTGCTTGGGGATTGCTGTCATGTTGAGCATTGAGGCGCTTGCCTTTGGGTTACCGGGTGTCAGCGAAGGGCTCCTATGTCCTCTGCCGGAACCGACCGCCATTCCGGCTATCAAAAACGAAGTCAAAGACGTACCCGCTGCAAGCAACGACTCGCTGGGTAGCCTGATTGCTCACGAGCTTCCCAAATTGAAGCGGCTCGCTTGGATGTTGGTCCGCGACGATGATCACGCCAATGACCTCGTCCAGGACACGGTTATTCGCGTGCTGACCTACGCTCATAGCTGGCAGCCTGGCACGAATTTCGGTGCCTGGATCAAGACCATCATGCGCAACCAATTCTATACGGAATGCGCGCAGCGCAATCGTGAGTCGAAATCGTTTGTCCAACAAGACGAAACCCATGACGAGCCGATCGCGGCGGTCCAGGATGATCGGCTCGCCTGCGACGAGATCAGCAAAGCTATCGAAAAATTGCCGCGCAATCAGCGCGTGGCGCTCACCCTCGCAGCTTTCGAAGGCCTGAGTTCGGAAGAGATCGCCGCGCGGATGAATATCACCCCGAACGCGGCGCGCTGCCATCTCATGCGTGCTCGCAAGCAGATACGACTGCTTGCCGGGGCGGAGCGTGAAAGCGTGTCGGGCGATGCGGATCTGGTCGCGAGCTACGTATGAAACTTGATGCTCTAAGCATGGCGCTCATTCGCTATGCCGCCTGGGCGATGGCCGTTACTTTCGGCAGTGCGAGCGTCTTCATGCTGTGGGCCAGTCTTTACTATCCGCCGGCGGGCGGGCGCGCGCTCATTTACTTTGTTCTCGCGACTGGAATTCGAACGCGTCCGGCCAAAAAATTGAATTTTTACTAACATATATTGTTGCCGCGCAGGTTCTCAAGTTGAGAGATGTCCTCTGCCATTAGGACATCGCCTCTTCTCCAATCAGCGGAAGTTAAAGCTCTGGACGGAGCTCCACGGCCGACGATTTCGGATATGGCGCCCAGAACTCCTGCATTGACCGAGAACGTTTTTGATTATCCGCCGTGCACACGCGCTTTTCAGCTCCCAATTGTATAGGCGGTTCACCATCAGTCGCTCCTCGCGATAGAGCCGGTAAAGCTTCTTCCAGTTCACCCCACGACGCCTTCTCGCCGCAGCAGAATGTGCAGGCGCCGGTAGCCGAACCGCCGACGCTCCGTCGCCAGCTCACGCAGCCTCTGCCGGATCGGCTGACATCATCCCGACCGCTTGGACGCATAGCGGTACGTCTTCGGCGCAAGGCCCCACCAACCTGCAGGCACGATAGCTGCGAGTATTTCTTGTCCGTCATCGCCCAGCTCGCGGCCAGAGTCTCCTCGACCTGGGCGTCAGAAGTTTTTTCCAAGCATCTCTTTTCAGCGTCGCTGCGTCGAGCAAGCGATCCGCCAGAAGCTTCTTCAGCTCGCGGTTCTCGTCCTCCAACCGCCTTCAACCGCCGCGCGTCAGAGACCTCCATGCCACCGTACTTCGACCGCCATTTGTAAAACGTCGCATCGCTGATCTGGTGCTTGCGGCACAGATCCCGGCGCCGATAGTCCAGCCTGATGCTCCTTCAATATCCCAATGATCGGCTCTTCTTCGTTGTACCGGCTCCGCTTCATCCTCCGTCTCCTTCAAGGAACGGACTCTGACCTCTAAACAGCGACATTTCCGGGTAGTAGGTCACGCTTAGGCGAACGGACGGAGACTTGTGCACTTTCTTCAATTCCGCTCGCAGATTTTCCATCTCGTCGGCGGCGTCGGTTAGAAACTTGCGCGTATTTGCATCCAGCTTGGTCCCGATTTTGAATTCGGAGCTATTGCACTAAGAATTGCAAGTTGATCGCGGAATCAGGTTGGTCCATGCCGAGCACCTTAGGTTTCAATCTTCTCCTAAAACTAGGTGATGGACCAATTGTGCTGATTAAATTAACCGCCGCGCGAAGATGTGCAGCATATTTAAGAATGGCGAGTGCCAAATAGTCGGCCGTCGCGCGATTGGGCGTCAATTTGAGAAAGAATGTTCCCGCACAGGATGCGAATAGCGAGACACGGCGGCGGCGATAAGTGGCGCTCGCGCGAGACATCCTATTGCACCTTCCAGATCGAGGAAAAATTTCCTGACTCCCGCGGGCTCGAAGATGCCGCCGTAGGGTTTCCCGGGGCCGCAATCTCCGAGACCTGCGATATTGATCACATAGGGAAAGCGAGCGGTCCAGTTGTCCATGAACGGCGGCATGTCTTGTTGGCCTGATTTTGCTGCTCATCGCCGAGAACTTCGCGGCGATGCCTGCCTCGTCGAGCGCCAAGAGAATGGCCGTCAAGGGCGGGATCTGCTGCTGGTGGTTTTGTCCCGAAAGAATCAGCGTACTCGCCTTTTGAAATTCACGGCCTCCATGCCCTTGGTTGCGAAGATGAGGGGCTGGACCGAAGCGCGATCGATGGTCACGAGCGCAGGGACGAATTGGTAGAAACGAGATTCTTCGAGCCCTTCGGGATAGCAGGACAATGATCCCTTGGGGCTATTGGTCACAAAGACAAAGGAATGTTCGGGTATCGCGACATCCGCAGCCCGAAACTGTGCGATATCATTGTTGAAAATCCGCGTGGCCCCAAACAGCCAGACCGCTTGCGCTGTGACCGCTGCGATCGCCAATGCCGCCGTGACGCCATCGATCCATTTCCGCCGCGCAGGGCGAATATCGACCACCAACGCAAAGAGATCACGGCGACCCATGCGAGTTCGGTACTGACGAATGTTGAGCCGTGAAATTCGCCAGGAGCGATGATAGCGATCGCGCAAAACCCAGCAACCAGATAAAGCCATTTTTTCTCGACTGTTATGTCTCCATCGATGCACCTTGCCCCGAAGAAGACGCAGAACACGAAGGCCGACACGATCGCAAGGGGCATCGATCCGACGTCGAAAAACTGCACGACAGACAAGACGGTATAAACAAGGGACGCCCAGGTCATCGATGAGTTACCGGTGCTGTACCCCAGTAGGTACAGCGCCAGGGGGATTGCATTCTCGATAGCTGATCGACCAATCGACCAAAGAAAAGCCTTCTTGTCAGCCGGCGTCGATCCGAGGCGATAAAAGAAGATACTGAGCGCCAAGATGATGAACGCGCCGAGATGCGTAAAAAATGCCGCTGTAGCGAGTACGTTGAGGACGGGAATTGAATAGAGTGGTCGCGGATCGTAACGGATGACCCAGGCGAGGGCGAAAAAACAAATACCCATGCCGAGTATGAAGTCCATGAAACCGTAGGTCATCACGAACGAGTATTGGATCGGCAAGAGCAGCAGGAGTGAAAGACCAATTCGACGATGGATCGCTGCGTAGCAGGCGACCAGCCCCGACCACACGAAGATTGTCGAAGCCAAGTGGAACGTCTTCAGGTAAGCCTCTTCGGTGAGGCCGAGTTTAGCCGCGAGCACCGCGCCGGCATCGATCGACAGATTCGGGCAGAATGCCGAAGTGCATTTCAAAAACATGCGCGAGGAACGCATCGCGCCCGCTGTCGAAAATAATGTGCATCCGCGACAGGTGATTGAGGTAATCCGCGCTCAGAGGGTAACGAAACCAGACGGATGGAGTGATCAGCGCGCAACATGCGAGGACATAGATAAAGGCGATCGCAGATTGTAGAATGGATAATCCTCCCGCGCGCGGCGCGGCAGCCGTCAACGACTCTGATCTTTGGGATGTCGCCATCTGTCTCTCGTCTGAAGGCTATTGCGGCGGCTTCAGCTGATAGAGCTCGTAAACCGCGTCTGGCTCGATACCGGGAGACGCGCTTGTGTAGAGCTCATCGACTTTCCATCCGTGGTCTCTAAGGGCATCGACGAAATGAAACCCGACATCCCAGTTGTGAATCACCATCAGATAATCGGGACGGAAATCGTCAGCGATCCGCGCGACGGCTTCCTCGCGCAAAGTGCCGGCGCTTGGATACGTAAGTTCACGGTGGACGTCGGCGGCGGAAGGCGTTTTTAGACCGACGAGATCGATCAGCCGCCAATGGCCTTTGAAGGCGACGTATCCGGCGTCGTGGAGCATGATTTTCGCGCCCGAAGGAAGGTTTGTGTTCATCCAATCCGTCATGTTCGCAATGCTGCTCTCGAACCGGAGGCCGGTGCGGTAACCGTCGATCTGAGCTTGAAGTCCGGCCCACAGGCACGGCAGGGACATGCCGATGAAGGCCAGCGTGAAAATTCGTTGCCATCGCTTTTCCGAGGCCACGCCGCAGGCAACGCCGAAGATGATCATCGGCACGAACACGAACAGATAGCGGTCGTAGTTGTGCGTCAGGCCGCCCGGGAATTGCCAGAAATACGCGGCAAGAAAGATAGCCGTGAAAACCAGCAGCAACGCCCGCAGCCGGACAGGACGAATGAAGCCGACGCAGAGCACCAAGGGGAAGACCGTCAGCAGTGCCCGCGAGAGAATGGAGATCAGCCATCCCAGCTTGGTGTGCCAATCTAGGAAATGCTGAGCGAAGAACGCGGCCTTCGCGCTCATGGTTGACGGGAACGGTGTGCCGATTTCGATAAAGTAGGCGAGCATAAACGGAGTAGCCGACGCAACAGCCAAAAGGAGGGCTCGCTTTCTCTCTTGCCAGCTTCGTTCTGGCTCGATGAGCAGAATCAGCATGGATCCCGCTGCGAGCAAACCTAGCTCGGGGCGTGCGAAGGGCATCATGCCGCAGAGGAGCGCAAGTTGGCGCCAGCGCGCGCGATCGATTAGCAAGGCGATGGCCCAAGCGACGACGGCCATAGCAAGCCCTGTATCGAGGCCATTCAGGAGTTCTGCGATGCTGCCGCCAACGACCAGACCGCTGAGCGCGATCGCCGTTGCTTCCGGCCTTGAGCAGCCAGCGCCCATGCTTGCAGTGTAGAGGCCCAGGACATACGCCACCGAAATTGTGGCGCCGAGGCAGAAAGAAGCGATCTCGGGCTTAAGGAAGCACTCGAAGAGCAGGAGCAACGCAAGACGGACGCCGCTCGTCTCACCGTATAACGCGGGAACACCGCGGTAGATTTCGTCGCGGCCAGCCCAAACGGCCTGCGCATCGTGCAACGCGATGTAGGCGTCGTCGTTCGGGAAAATCGCTCCGCCGATCCAATGATAAGCGAATGCGAATGCGCCAAGCGCGGCTAATGAACAGAGAATTGGCCCGATAGCTCTGACAAGCGGGAATCTCGCCGTAGGGCGGGATAGATCGGTGGTAGAAGTCACGGATTTCGGCGCTTTCGTGCTGCTCTATTCACCATAGAACCGGTTGCGTGGGCGCGCATGTCAAACATCTAACCAATCTTTCTCGAGGTAATCGTCACCTCGGACGCATCGTCCCGATCTCGCCAAGAATTTGCCGCTAGGAACGCGGTGGAAGTTAGACGGGCCGGGGCATCTGGATTGGGGCGCGGACGATATGGCAAGCAAGCGTACCTACGGCCCGATCTCCTCGCTCCGATCGCAGGGCCGCCGATGCAAACATACCGAGTCCAGCCCTAACCCACTCGGAAGAAACCGAGTGAAGAAAAGCGCGTGCGTCCACACCGTAGGTCCGGTTGTCAAGTCACGCGGTAAATGACGAAGCGATGTTTCTTTCTAACTCGAGCGTGCTGCCTCCTCCCTCACGCCGCTGCGCGCCTATCGAAGTAGCGGATCGCGCGTTCGACGCCGGTGCGGAACGAGATTGAAGCCGCGAAGCGGAGCTGGCGCTGCTTCTTCGTATCGCCCCCACGCGCGAAGACACCTTCGGGCGTGTTGCTCATGCCCGCGACGTGCGGGGCATAGCCGCAAATCTCCACCGCCGCCATCGCGCGAATTCGATGAAGCTCGTGTAGATGCCAGTCGAGAGATTGACCGCATCGCCGTTGTCGATCTTGTCCATCGTGGCGATCACGCCGCGCACGCAATCGTCGATATGGATGAAATCGCGCATCTGCGTGCCGCTGCCCCACACCTTGAGCACTTTGGCGCCCCTGTTGCGAGCGCGCGCTTGCAGATGCTGGGAAAGGGATAGGTGTCGTCCTGATCCTCGCCGTAGCCGGAGAACGGCCGATAGCACACGGATTTCAGGCCATGCTTCTCGTAAGCGAGGCGGGCCAGGTATTCGCAGGTCAGCTTGGCCCAGCCATAGGACATGTCGGGCATGCCGATATCGTCATCGAAAGCGATCATGTCCTCGCGTCAGTAACACGTAATTGTCCTCGCGCTGGTACTTGATCGGGTAGGCGGCGCTCGAGCTGAAGCACATTGTCTTCGCCGGCTTTGCCACGCTTCGCCCATTGCCAATACGTCGGCATCGATCGAGAGATCGTCGGCCACGGCGATCGGATTGTTCTCGATCATGAGCCGCCCGCCGACCATGGCCGCGAGGTGCAGCGCGTAGTCGTAATCCGTGTCGCGCACGCGCTTGAAATAATCGCGGCAATCTTCGTTGCAGAATTTGAAATTCGAGTATCGCGCGGCTCGAACAGCGGCCAGCCTGCAGCCGGGTCAATGCCGCCGGTCTAGGCGCGCGATCGCAGTCGACCGCATGCACCTCGTCGCCGCATTCGAGGAAATGCCTGACGAAATGGCGCCCGACGAATCCCGCGCCGCCAGTGATCAGGATCTTACGCATCGTTGAAGTGCCTCCGGTAAATCTCGAACGCCCATAGCGCGCGGCCCGGGCAAATAGGCGAGCAAGGATCCGGGTTCTTGGGCTAGGTCCTGGACGATGGCTCAGATTGTTCTCGTAGCCGAGATATTCCTGCCTCATGTCGCGCACCAGATCGTGAACGTTGCGCTCCTGGTAGACCGACGCCTTGCCGAAGACGACGCGATAGCCCTTGGCCTGGACGTAATAGGCGGCCCAGATGTCGTCCATGCGGCCGACGTGGGGATAGAGGAAATAGTCCTTCAGCATCGGCACCGGCGAGAAAGGTGTTCTGGGAATTGAACGGCGAGAGCCGATTGGAGGCGATCGGAAATGCCGCCGGGTCGAAATCGCATTCCGGCGCATGCTCCATGCGGCACACGGCGTCGATGTCCGGATCGCCGTTCCAGAAATCGGCCTGGATGTCGACGTGTACTCGCTTGCGCGTCTTCCGTGCCGTAGTTCGCGCTTGGGCAGCAGTTGCAGCGGATAGCCGCGGTGCCACAGCTTCGGAATGATTGGTGGCGCCGATCGGGATCGAAGGCCGGCAGGTCAGTTTCGTAGTAATTGACCTCGACCTCCTTGCCGACCATGAGGTTCTCGCCCCAGCCGTCGAGCGGAATGTTGTCGTCGTCCACCACCGCGACGATGTCGGCGCCCATGTCGTGCGGCGATGCAGCAGCCGAAATTGCGCCGCTGAATGCAATTCCAGCCGATCGCGTCGGAGAATGCCTTGTCGTATCTTTCCTGGTCCTCGGGCCGGAGTAGCGCCGCGCTCGAGCTGATAATCCTTCGGGGTCTTCAGGTCCCCGATGACGACCAGATCCCAATCCGCCATGGCTTGGAACGTCGCATCGCCTTGGTCGGCGGGTTGATGGTCGTCGTGACGATGACCTTTTTCATCGCCGAAATATTCCTTAACAAGGACTGGGATGCACGGATGCCGCGCAGGAGATCACTCTGCCGGTGTCGCCGATTTGTTAAGAAGTGCTACCCGCGGAACAAAGCGGGTGCGAACACCGGTGCGAAAGTAGACGAAGTTTCTGGCGAAAGTATTACTCGACTTGCCCTCGGTCCGAGCCTTCCAGACCGATGGAATCTCGATCACGGGTACGCCGAGGCGCAAGGGCTTAATCAGCGTTTCGAACAGGAATGGATGACGCAACTCTTCCCATTTGATCGAGCGAACCACGTGTGTCGGAAAGAGGCGATAGCCGTAGGTCATGTCGGAAAGCGACGTGCCGTAGAGGATCGAAAACGATTTTTGGAAGATCCAGTTCGCGAAGAGCTTGATCCGGCTGTAGCCGATGAAACGTCCGCCGCTGCGCCAGCGCGTCGCCGTTATGATCGCATCCGGATGCTGTATCGATTCCTTAATGATCGATTTCACATCGGCAGGATCGGTTTCGAGATCGCTCGCCATCATGATGACATGCGTTCCGCAGGCGAGATCAAACGCCTCACGAATCGCACCGCCGAGAAACGGCAAACGCTGATGATGAGGTTTGACCAGCCCGGGGTAGCGCGTTTCGAGTTCGCGAACGACCGCGAGGCTCGCTTGCTTGGTGCGGTCACAAACGACGATGATGATTTCGCGAGTGCTGTTCCTGACGTCGGCGAGGATGATCTCGACGGTCTTGCGCAGCGATTCCGTCTCGTCGATGACGGGCAGAATCACGCTGGCCTGATTCGAACTGCGGCGAATTGGTAAATGTCTTAACCACAATAGCCCCCGTTTTTCTTCTGCAGCCTAGATTCAACCAGCGGGTGAGAAATCTATGTCAGGCGTCGCCGATGACAGCACGCGGTTAACGCTCTGCCGCGCCAGCTCCATGCCGCGCGCGCACGAATAATCAGTCCCAGCAGCGCCACTGTCGCGAATATCGCGATCGGGATGTGCGTGACCATCCCGAGATTGCGCGAGATCAGCGGCGCGATGAAGATCGCGGCGAGGATCGCCTTCTCCCACGGCAAGAAGCCTTCGGCGCGGCCGGCGCGCACCAGCCAGGCGATGGCGAGCACGGCGAGCATCTCGTCGTAGATCAGGGCCAGCGGCACAGCGACGAGCGTCGCGGCAAGGAGCGCGGCGGCGCGCAGCGGCAGGCTGAGATTCTTGCGCCAGACGAAGGCGACGAGGCCGATCGCGAAGAGGCTCGCCACGGCTTGCATCCGCATAGGCGGCGCCCGCGCCGCCGCCGATCAGCCGCACCGCGCCATAAGGCGTGACGAACGCCGCGAGGTCGATATAGCCCGAGTTGTAGGTCGCCTGCGAACCGGCAAACGGCGAGGTAGTCCTGCCAGCTCTGCCAGCCGAAAGCAGCGACCGAAAGCAGGATCAGCGTCGCGGCCGAGATACCGGCGGCGACGAAGGCGCGCCAGCGGCCGCCCGCCGCGAGCGCGACCGGGATCAGCAGGCCGAAATGCGGCTTGTAGCAGAGCGCGCCGAAGAGGATGCCGGCGAGCACCGGCCGGCGGTCGATCAGCAGCAGCCCGCCGCCGAACAGCGCCGCGGTCAGGAACGCGTTCTGGCCGAGGCCGATATTCCAGAACACCGCCGGGAAGGCGAGCAGCCCGAGGAGCGCGCTCCACCGCGTGTCGTCCAGCGTGCGCCGGCCGACGAAGAGATAAAGCGGCAGGGTCAGCGCCTGAAAAACAATGAAGCCCGGCAGATAAGGGAGCTTGGCCAGCGCGGCGCAAATAAAGAGGAAGACGGGCGGGTAATAGAAATACTGATACTTAATGCCCGGCTCGGTCGCCTGCTCCTCGGCCGCGCGATGCGCCGCGAGATCGTAGGCGAGCGCGGGATGGCCGGCATCGGTCAGGCTGCCGGCGGCGTAGAAGCTCGCGAAATCGGTGGTGGTGGGCTTGTTCAGCGGCCCGACCCAGTGGTGGCTCACGGCGATGAAGAGCAGCAGGGCCAGGATCTCGAACGCCAGCAGCAGACCGAAGGCGACCGGCAGGCGGCGGGCGGGAACCCAGCCTTCGGCGGGGATTCGCCTGAGCCAGGGAAGGAGACACGAGGCTCCCGCCGCCGGGACGAGGTCCGGGTTGGCGAGGTTGAGTTTCAATCCATCCATGGCGCCGCTCAACCGCGGCGCGCGCCGGGGCGCCGAGAATAGACCCCGCCGGCAGTATAATATTTGAGAATATTAATCTTTTCATCGCGACGCTTGCGGGATTGGCCGGCCTACACACCAAACCTCCCCGGGAAGCGCTTATGTCAGAAAGAAGAGTGGAGCGGCGTGTACCGGTCGAGGGTCCCTTGCCGAGGCTCGAAAACGCGCCGCAGGGCCGCGCGGGCGGGATATTCGATGCAGCGCGAGACCAAGGTTGCCATCGCCAGGAAAGGATGATCGCGATGGTTAAGACGCCGAGGCGCTCAGCCAGACCGAGGCCATCGAGGCTCGCGCCACCAGTGACCGCGCCGACCACCGCGGTGAGGCAGAAAACATGGACCATATAGATCGAATAGGAAATGTCCCCGAGGAAGACGAGTGGCCGCGCCTCGAGGAGAGTGCGTAGGCGTCCCTCATTCGAAGCTGCCGCTAAGAGCAGCGCCGCCAAGAGTGCGATGATTGCAAGATCGGTCGGCCAAGCCGCGGCGAGTCCGACGATCGCAAGGCTCAGCATCATGAGGGTTCTGTCGGCGCGCCACCACCAACGATGCGCCCATCCCGAGCGATAAAGTTGATAGAGGAGCATCCCGAGGAAGAACTCGGGCAAGCAGCGGGCCAGCACGGTCATGCCATGCTGGACATAGACGACGCTATGCGTGGGGATGGCCGCGAAGAACGCCAGCGTCGCAAAGCATCCGATTGCGAGCATTGCGGCGAGCGCCGGCCGTAGCCGCGAGAGCACAAGACAGAGCAGCGGGAACAGCAGATAGGCATGCCATTCGGCGCTAATCGACCACGACGCGCCGTTCCAGGAATTGTAGCCGAGCCACGGCGCCTGGAGCAAAAAGAGATTGGCGAGCAATGCTCCGCCGGAGAAAGCGGGTCCCGCGCCGTAGAATTTTACGTAGAGCAGCAACGCGAATAGATGGACGGGATAGATCCGCGCGAACCGCGCCCAAAGGAAGCGACCGAACTTTGCTAATTCGAAGCTCTGAGCGAAAGCGTCGGCATAGACATGCGCAAGAATAAAGCCGCTGAGCAGGAAGAAAAAATCCACCGCGAGATAACCACGCCGGGGAATTAGTGCGAGCCCAACACCGCTTGCCCCGCGAACGCTGCAGAGCCGTAATGGAAAAGGACCACCGCCAGCGCAGCGAGGCCGCGGAGTGAGGTTAGAGATTGAAATTGGTTTGCCCGCATTTCCTAAGCCGAACAGAACCTAACCCGCTTAAATTCAAACCGCCGATCATCGCTTCTTTGTCAATTCCTTCCCGACTCTTGCCCGAAATTCGAACCGGGAAAGCCCCGGAACCATGAGCGCAACTTCTTGTTATGGAAAGGCAATAGCAATTTTCGGGTAGTCATGTCGGTTGCTCGCGAAGGCGGACTGTAAGGCGCGGTCTCGTTAAGCAGATCGAAATATCGGCATGTTCAATTCTTTCTAACAACGCCGCTCTAACGATCAACGATCGCGGTCTTTGTGCTCGGAGGCTCTTTGCACATGGGTGAATTGGAACGTCGCGTGATGCGGCTGGGGAATTGGCTCTTTCGCTCGTCTGCGGCAGCATGGGCGTGTTCACGCTGTGGTTCTGCTTCTAAGCCGGCTTTGATCCCGTATGCGGTCGGATTTCTTGGGATTGCGGTCGCGCTCGAAGCCGCGAACCGACTATTTTCTGGCGCCTCATGGGCCGGCTAATCGACGCTAGCGGTGCGCGACCGGTAAACGTCCGAGGGACTGATCGCAGGCGTCTTCGTTAATTTGCGTCTTTCTCGTCGATCACCACGTATTGATCGGCGTAAACGCGCTTCCAACCAGGGAAATGCTTGAGCAGGAGCGCCGCCCCGGATTGTGGCGGAAGCATTGTCCATTCGATGTGGTAATTGGTGATGATCGAGTCGAGCGCGCCTTCATCTCCTCGCTCGGCGGCGAGGTATCGCGCCAAATAGTCATCACCGTACATCTCGATACGTCCGTCGATGAAGGTGCGGATATTGTTGAAGATCAGGAACCCGCCGAAGCCCTCTTCATTGAAAACCGGTCCCGCTAACCCCATGCCTATTGCTGCAGCGGTCGCTGAAACGGGGGTCGAAGAACTATCGATCGGGGCAAGTGGTTTTACCACGGCTGCAGCACAAATGACGCCGGCTATTCCGGCAGCCGAAAGGTATGCCGGCCAAGTGCTGGGGCGCGCAAGCGCGGCAAAACTCTGCCCGACGCTCGTCACCCCGCCTTCGGTCATGCGCGCTCTAAGTTGTGGACCGAGCGATGGCCAAGCGAGAAGCGGCGCGAGAATGGCGAGGAGATCGCCATGACGCACCGATTGAAGCGCCATATGGATAAGTCCGATGACGAACAACAGCCGCCATATCGGCAATTTCAAATTTAGGCCGTAGCCGGCAAAAATAAGTCCGAGCAACCAGAGCTCGAGCGGTTGCGGCGTGTGAAAATTCACGCTCAGCCATTCCGTGAAGCTGTCGTGCAGCACGCTCATGGACATAAACCGAATCGGCAATAGAAACGCCTCGATCCCATTTGGATTGAGCATCGCGATCAGCGCAGCGAGGAGCGTGAAGACCATCCATTGCTTGAACTTTGCCAGCCAACCGGCTTGCCGCTCGATTGCCGTCTCGAGACCAAGAAATACCGAGAGGCCAAGCCCAACCATGAAGCTGCCATGGAGGTTTGCCCAGAGCAGCATGAGAGGCAGCAGTGCAAAAGACGGGCTCTCATTTTTCTCGCGGCTTGTCACCAGCGCGCGGCACCAAGCGACCATCACCGGCAGCGCAAGAATGTGCGGCCGAGCCATTAGATGCGGTTCGAGCAAAGCACCGGCGCAGATCGCGACAACGAGCGACGTCATCGCTTCGCCGCGCTCGATCAGGTATTGGGCCAGCAGGCCAATAGAGAGACCGAAGCATCCGGCTGTCAGGAGGACAACGCCGTGCCAGCCGCCGAGACCGAAAGTTGCTCCCAGGAGCAGCTCGGAAAGCCACTCATGGACAATCCAATGCGCTCCGGGCATCGAATGAGAGAACGGATCGCTTGTCGGCAATGCCCAATTGGCGAGCATCCATTTGCCGGCGGTGATGTGCAGGTACGTATCGGGGTCGTTGAGGAGACTTTGTCCGTGCAGGCTGGCGACGGAGAAGGCGAACAAACCCGCGAGTAGTGATAGCGAGGGGACCAATCGGCGCACGCTGCCGAGGGTATGCTCGGAGAAGCAAGGGGGAGCGGGCTTCCGTCAGTCACGAACAGGGTCCTAGCGCCAAGATGAGTGCAGACTGGGCAATCCAGCCCAGTTCACTTAACGAGGAGCAGTTTCGAGAACGGGGATTTCTCGGCGCCGATTGAGACCTGGAATCTGTATCGGCTCCAGCCGAGTCGGGCCGCTGGGAGCGCCAGCGTCGCCACATGTGGCGCAGCGGCCATATCATCCCCTCAAAGACAGTGCGCGGCTTATCGCCGTCATCGAGCCCGGTATCAGGGAATTCATGCGGCATCCGGGATCCAGGCAGTCCCACAGATCAGTCAAATACCGGAAAGAAGTTTGCGAAGTTCTTGTCGCGATGTTCCGGCAATTGCGAGTGATGGATTCGGTGCCATTGCGGATTATTGACCCATAGGCCCGAATTTGCCCAACCGGATCGGGACGTCGAAGTGGATCACTGCTCCGAAGAAAAAATTGAGTATTACAACGGGGAAAACAATATCGCCCGGAACGTAGACCAGCAAGCCGAGAAAAGGCGCGAAGAACACCGCGCCAACGACTGTTTCGAGCCAAAAATGCCGGCCGCCCGTTGTCACGGACATCGCAGTGGCACTGTGATGCAGTGAGTGCATCGACCAAAGGACTGGAAACTTGTGCGATGCCCGATGCACCAGGTAAGCATAAAAATCGAAGATGACTAAGTAGAAAACGAAAGATGGCACGTACCACCAGCCCTGGTCGGAGAGGTGGATGATGCCGCCGCCGAGAGCATTGACCATCAAGACTGTAATACTCGCGGCACTACCGTCGATCAGCCAGTGTGCGACGTAAATCGCGGCGAGTAGCCGATATTCCAGACGTTTTTCAGGGTGAAAAACGTCGAGCCGCCGGGAGGCTACGTCTCGCGCAAGGAGGACCTCGATGCGCATTAGAATGAGCATCACGAGTAGTGCAGGTATATAGTACAAAAGCCCCTGCACGTTTGGCACCCGCGGCACTCCTCTTCCAAAGACGGACGTTACCAATTCAACTGTCTGGTGACGCCACTTGTGTCAGGAAATAGATTAATCACTGATCTTCTTGCCCAGAAGCATTAAGCGGTGCAGATCAGGCAAATTTGTCGCGACCATAATCGACCTAAGTGACTAGTTTTGCTTAATATTTCCCGACTACGGCGAGCTGATGCCGCAGCGCACAATTTTTCAGTTAGGAAACAAATTCTCGCGTATTCGCTAAAAAATTGCTAATGATTTGACATGAGTTTGTAGCGGTCTGGTTAAGTTTGCCGGGTGGTCGAAAGCCGACCAGCCTTTGGCTCCTCAACTTTAGGAAGGTTTTTTACATGCGTAACCTGGTTAAGTTTTTGAAAGACGATAGCGGTGCGTCGGCGGCCGAATACGCGGTCCTCCTGACCCTCATCACTGTCGTGCTGATCGCCGCTGTCCAGACCCTCGGCAGCGCGATTTCGTCCGTGTTCGATAACGTTTCGACCACGCTTAGCACGACAGCCTAATCACTCGTGCATCGGACTAGAAGGGCACGACCCTTCTAGTCCGCTTACGATGCGACAAATTTTTGCGACGAGGCCATGGGAATTTTAAATCTTCTTGTTCTATTTGGGGCTCTCGTGCTCTGTTGCTTCGCCGCGATTACTGATTTGCAGCAACGGCGCATTCCCAATTTGCTTGTTCTTGCGGTGGTCGCGCTGGCCTTTATACGTATGGATATTCATTTCGATACGTGCCCTCATGCTCGATGATCTAAAGTGGGCTGGGCTGGTTTTGGTTGGCGGCCTTATCTTTTGGCGCCTGCATTGGCTCGGTGGCGGCGACGTCAAACTCATTTTCGCCGGCGCGTTGCTTGGTTGGTGCCTCCGCGCTTACCGACTACCTGGTGCTTAACCATTCTGCTTGGTGGTTGCTCTCGGTATCCTTGCGTTCGGTGATATGTGGCTGGAAAAGAATTACGGTTGGTCGGCCGGTCTCGCTTTTCCGCGTGCGGACATGGCCCTGCGGGCGTCCGACGCTCCTTTGCCGCGCAAGGCGAGCGTTCCCTACGGCATTGCGGTTTCTCTGAGTTGCGTCCTCACGCTGCTCATGCATTCGACCGTTTGAGGATGGCATTGATTAAGATCGATGCCCTCGACTGTATTCTGAGGTTTTAACGCCGCCTTCAATGGTGATCACATGCGCTCGAAGACGATCCTGATTACTCTTTTCCTGCTCTCGATCGTAGCGCTTGGTGCGATCCTGTGGCGCAACGCCAACTTGGCGCCGACTGCGTAGCGACTGCCACCGTTCAGCCGCCGAAGGCAATGGTCCTCGTTGCGGCGCAACCTTTGCGGACCGGGACGCTGCTGCGGGCAGAAGATGTTAAGTGGGGGGATTGGAATGATGCAGTTCCTGCCGGTGCCGTGGCTCGTCCCTCGCATGCAAGGGCAAGCGGTTCCGCCGGATGCAGACTTGCAAGCATTGAGCAGTGTTTATGGCGCCGTTTTGAAGCAGCGCGTTGACCCGGGCACGCCAATTCTCTCAAGTATGATTGTGAAGCCGGGCGATCGCGGCTTTCTCGCGGCTGTTTTGGCGCCTGGCTACCGTGCCGTCTCGATCGGCGTAAATCCGGTTTCGGGCGCCTCTGGCCTGATCTTTCCTGGCGATCATGTCGATCTGATTCTTACGCAGGACTTTCAGAAGAGCGAGGAACCGATCTCGCGTCGCTCGGTCAGCGAGACAATCGTCACCAATGTGCGGGTTCTCGCGATCGATCAGCGACTGCAGGAAGCAAGCCCGGATCCCAAGGCTCAGATAGCCATTCCGCGTACCGTGACGGTTGAAGTGCTGCCAAAGCAAGCAGAGATGATCAACGTCGCCGTGCAACTCGGTAGCTTGTCGCTCGCACTGCGTAGCGTTCCGCTCGATGCGGAGCCCGTGACCGCCAACACTGCTCCCGTGAAGGAAGCTGTGCAATCGACTTGGGCGGATGATGTGTCGCCGGCATTGAAGCCGCCGAAGCAACCCACCATCGCTTCGTCAAACGACCGTTATGCATGGCGGCAAAACCGAAAACGTTGCGAACTAGGGTAAGCCGAATCTTTTCGGGGGAAGACAATAATGGTAAAGCGTCACGACGGCCTGTTGTGCCTGATTTCGGCTCTTTTTTTCGGAATCATGGGCATTCTGTTTCGCGACAGGCGCAAGCGCGCAAACCCGCGAGATTCGTATTGCGGTGTCCACGGGCCAGCTCGTCCAGCTCCCGCGGCCCGGCCAAGAATGTATTTATCGCCGATCCGAACATCGCGGATTTGCAGGTGCCGTCTCCGCAGGCCGTATTTGTTTATGGCAAAAAGACCGGAACAACTTCGTTTTATGCGCTCGATGATAGCGGTCGCGTGATCATGAATGCCAACGTGGTCGTCACCTATAATATTGGTGATCTGCAGCGGCTCCTGCAGCAGGAAGCACCCAACGCGGCGATCAATGTGGAATCGACCCCGTCCGGCGATCGTTCTTTCCGGTGTCGTGCCTAATGCCGAGATCGCTGATCGTGTGCGCGTGGCAGCGAGTCGCTATATCGGCGACAAAGAGACGCTGGTTAACAATCTTAAGGTCAGCGGTGCTCAACAGGTAAACCTTCGGGTACGCGTCGCCGAGGTCGATCGTCAGGTTACAAAGCAACTAGGTTTCAACTGGGAAAGCCTTGTTTCCGCAGGCAGCTTTACGTTTGGTCTTGCGAGTGGCAGGACGTTTCTTGGTCCCAACTGCTACGGCTTCAACCGCGGCAGACGCTTTTGGAACTTAATCGACGCGCGCCGCTCCTCCCAACAACGTGTCCGCAGTTCCGGGCGCCTTGTTCGGTAATCTGACCACCAGCCATGCGAGCGTCAGCGGGCTGATCGATGCGCTGGCGGATCAAGGCTTGGTCACGATCCTTGCTGAGCCGAATTTGACAACGGTTTCCGGGCAGCCGGCGAGTTTTCTCGCGGGTGGCGAATTTCCGATACCCGTTACTCAGGGGGGCGCTACGGCCGGCGCTATCACTATTGAGTTTAAGCAATTCGGTGTCAGCCTTGACTTCGTGCCGACGGTGCTGTCGAACGATCACATCAGTATCAAAGTACGTCCTGAAGTGAGTCAGCTATCCAACCAAGGTGCTATCACTACTGGCGGCATTACCGTTCCGGCACTTACGGTCCGCCGGGCTCAAACGACTATCGAACTTGGCAGCGGCGATAGCTTTGCCATCGCCGGCCTGATCCAGAACAATTCGGTACAGGACCTCAACAAGTTTCCGGCGCTTGGCGATGTGCCGGTGCTTGGGGCGTTGTTTCGGTCTCAGAGTTTCCAACGCAACGAGTCCGAACTTGTGATTATCGTTACGCCTTACGTTGTGCGTCCGGCCGGCGCCACGGCATTGCGCGCGCCGACGGATGGATTCCAACCGGCGAGCGATCTCGAGCAGATTTTCTTGCAGCATTTCAACGCAGTTTCTCCTGCCGGCGCAGCGGATAGCGCGATCGGTATTACCGGAGAACGCTTGCGTGGCGATGCGGGCTTCATCACGAATTAACCCGCGGAGAATAACGATGAACCTTCTCTCCAAATCCTCCTTCGCGGTCGGTATCGGGATCGCGATGGCGCTTTCGGGCTGTGATCAAGCTACGCCTCCACAGCCATTGTCGCTTCAAAGTGCGGCGCCTCTGACGATTCCGGTGCAGAAACAAACGCAAACGCATCCGCTTTACCTCGGTGCGAATGGCCAGCCGACGCCGCTCGAGAGGGAGCGGCTGCGTGCTTTCATTGCCGATATGGCGGGGAGCCGGCCCGACGCGCTCCATGTGACAATCAGCGGTGCGCCTACGGCAGTTCAGCTACGAGAGCTCACCGAACTCTTTTGGTGAGTCGATGGCGTGGATCCCCACAAAATTGCGGTTGCTCCTCCCGGGACAGCGCGAAGCCCACTGGCGATTACCGTTGATCGCTACGTCGGCAACCCCGCCTGTGTGTAACCCATGGGCAGCCAGCTCACACTGCTTCGTCTGACGTTAATGCGAACCCAGCACGCAGCGATCTCGGTTGCAGTGATCTTAATAATTTGGGTGCGATGGTTGCCGATCCGCACGATCTTGTGAAAGGCTCATCAGATCCATATGCCGATGGCGCCACGGCGGCCACGGCGGTGTCGCGCTACCGCAGTGACACGGTAAAGCCGTTTGTCAGCTCAGGCGGTTTTCGCCAGGAGCGGGCGCAAGCAGCAGTAGCCGGCGGCGGCGCAGCTGCGTCGGCTTCGGGCGAGGGACAATAGAAAATGGCGAGGCTTTCTGTGGCTTCCAACACCTCCGATCCCCGTCGCGCAGGCTCGAGCCGGCCGGCGTTCACCGCTTTCGTCAACGATGCCGAAACCGAGGCGATCATTCGTCGTGCCCTTCCGCAAAAGACCGAGGACCCTGAGTCCGTTCAGCGGGGCGGAATCGCCAAAGCGATCGAGCATCTGAGCAATCATCGGTCGCCCGACCTCCTGCTGGCCGATATCAGCAATATTGAATTGCCGCTGACAAAAATACGGCAGCTTTCCGAAGTTTGCGAACCCGGTGTTCAGGTCATCGCCGATCGGAAATCGCAATGAGATCGGGCTCTACCGCGATTTGGTCCATGCGGGAGTTGCCGACTACGTCGTCAAGCCGCTGACGGCCGAGTTGCTAAGCCGCTCGATCGCGTTGATCTCGAGCCCTGAGGCGACCGTGGCGACCCAGAAGGTCGGTAAGGTGGTCGCGGTACTCGGTGCGCGTGGCGGCGTTGGAGCGACCAGCGTCGCGGTAAGTCTGGCTTGGCACCTCGCGAATCGTGGCGGTCGGCGCGTCGCCTTCGTCGATCTCGACCTGCAGACCGGCGATAGCAGCTTGATGCTTGATGTAAAGGCGACAAGCGCGTTGCGCGAGGCGTTAGAGAATGCTTCCCGCATCGATCAATCTATATCTCGAACGTGTTATGGTGCCACACGGCGAGCGGCTATTTGTCTTGAATGCCGAGGAGCCGTTAAACGAGGAAATGCATTTCTCGCCCGAGGCCGTCGAAAAGCTCATTACGTCGCTACAAGCAGATTTTCATTATGTCGTTTTGGATGTGCCTCGGAAGCCGTCGCTTGCACACAAACGAGCGCTTGAGCTTGCTTCGCAGCGAGTCATCGTGGCCGATGAAACGATCCGTTCGGCCCGTGAAATCGTGCGCCTTCGGGGTGTGCTTGATCACGGTAAGGCCTCTGCCTCGCGCAACCTTCTCGTGATCAATCGTGCGGGCGAAAGGCGGCCCTGGCTATATACCGGAAAAAGATTTCTTGAGCACAATCGAGATGCCCGCTGCCGCCACGATTCCGCTCGTGACGAAGACGCGTAGTGCTCCGGCCGATTACGGCGGTCCCGCAGCCGCTCATCGCGGCCCGATTGCTACAGCTATCGAAACGCTCGCTGGCGAAATCTCGGGCCGACCGATGCGCCAGCGAAAATGGTGGGCGTTATGGCAATAAGAAACGGCTTCGGTACGCGGGCAGTTTCCGAGGAAAATCGCGAATGTCGTCGTTGATCGTCGATGCCGACGAGGACCGTGCCGACCTCGTCAACGACGAGAATCATATCGCCATCAAAGAGCAAGTGCGGACCTTGCTACTTGCGCGGATCGATCCTGCTGTTGCCTCCCGGATGCCGCGTGGGCAGCTGGTCAGTGAAGTTCGGAGGCTTGTTAACGAGATCGCTGATCAGACCAGGTTCAGGCTCAATGAGCGTGAAGAAGCGATTCTTGCCGATGAATTGGTCGACGACATGGTCGGCCTGGGACCGCTCGAGCCGCTTCTCGCCGATGAGACGATAAACGACATTCTCGTCAACGGGCCAAATGACGTTTATGTCGAACGCCATGGCAAGTTGGACAAGACGTCCGTCCGCTTCCGCGATACCGCGCATCTCGTCAATGTCGCGCAAAGGATCGCGACGGCAATTGGTCGCCGCATCGATGAATCAACGCCAATGGTTGACGCGCGTCTCGCTGATGGCAGCCGCGTCAATATCGTGCTTCCGCCCCTCGTGCTGAACGGAGGCACGATCTCAATTCGTAAGTTCTCCAAACGGGAGATCACGCTCGAGATGATGGCGGCTCAAGGGAATATCTCCCAGGCGATGGCCCGTTTTCTCGATATCGCGGCTCAGATCCGACTCAATATCCTGGTTTCAGGTGGCACCGGTTCGGGCAAAACGACGCTCATGAACGCGATATCCCGCTTCATCGATCGCCGCGAGCGCATCATTACGATCGAAGACGCTGTTGAATTGAGGCTGCAACAGCCGCACGTCGTGCAAATGGAAACCCGTGTGGCAAATGTCGAGGGTTTCGGCCGTATTGCGCAACGAGATCTCGTTCGAAACGCCCTCCGCATGCGTCCCGATCGCGTCATTGTGGGTGAGGTGCGCGGCGAAGAAGCGTTCGACATGATGCAGGCGATGAATACGGGCCATGACGGCTCGATGTCGACCATTCATGCCAACACGCCACGAGACGCCGTTTTCCGCCTCGAAAACATGGTTCTGATGGGAAGCGTCTCTCTCCCATTGCGAGCCATACGCGCGCAGATCGCGAGTGCGATCAATCTTCTGGTTCACGTCGATCGGATGCGCGATGGCATCCGTCGCGTCACGCACATTGTCGAAATCGTCGGCATGGAAAGCGATGTCATTACCATGCAAGACGTGTTCAAGTTCGTACAGACCGGTGAAAACCGTGACGGCACGCTCGCTGGTAAATACGAATCCGCTCGCTTCCGTCCGGCCTGTATCGATCGTGCTGCAGCATACGGTCTAGAGCGTGAATTGCTCGAGGCCGTGGGGGCGGTGGCCCAGGGATGAGCAGCGTCCTGATCATTGCGGCGCTATTGCCTGTCCTATTTGGACTGGCGCTTGTCGCGAACGTGATCTTGGAGCGCCGACAGGCAGGCCTTCGTCAGCGAATCGGACACAGCATCGGTGTCTACACCGCAGATCTTGGCGAGACGGCAGGCCCGCTTCGTTTGGATGCGCGCCGCAGGACGGCAGGCGTCCTCAGATGGTTGCCTAAGTCGCTTGGAGATCGCATAGAGGGCGCGTTAGGCGCCACCGGCGATCAAGTTACGACTTTTCATCTTGTCATTGCCGGCTGTGTGGGCGCTATTTTGGCCGAGCTGCTGGCCTCGGTTCTTCTCTCGCTTCATGGACTGCTGGGCCTGCTGCTTATGCTCGCCGGGGCAATTGCTCTGCCCTATGCCGTCGTTAAGTTTATGCAGGCGAAGTTCCAAGCGGGTTTCCTGCAATCCTTTCCAGATGCTCTTGACCTCATCGTGCGGGCGGTGCGCGCCGGCTTGCCGGTGGCGGATGCCATCGAAAACGTCGGGAACGAAATCGCTGGCCCCGTCGGCAAGGAATTTCGTCAAGTCCACCAGGGAATGACGATCGGCATCGAACTGGAACAAGAACTGCTTCGCACCGCGGAGCGAGTTCGTCTCATCGAATTTCGGTTCTTTATCGTCGCGCTAGCCTTGCAGAAACGCACAGGCGGCAACCTAGCCGAAACGCTGGAAAATCTTTCGCTGACCATTCGCCGCCGCCGGGAAATGTGGCTCAAGGCGCGCGCGATGATGTCCGAGTCGCGTGCCTCCGCATGGCTGATCGGGATTCTGCCGTTCATTGGTGGTGGAGCGATCTACTTCATCAGTCCACTGTACATCGATATGCTCTTTGAGGACCCCCGCGGAAGAATTCTTCTCGGCGTGGCCGTTATGCTTCTTGCGGGGGGCATCTTTATCATGCGAGACCATGATTAAACGGTCGATGCGATGATCGAGGCTCTAGAGCGTCTTTGGGCGAGTGCGTCGACGCAGTTTGCCGAAATGTCGACCCTCGAAATCTTGCTCGTGGTTATATTTGTCAGTCTCGCGTCGGTTCGCTGCTCCGCCTGTGGATGGTCGGGACTGAAGAAGAGATAGAAGACAGGGTAAAGGCCCGAATGCCAGGATATGCGCCCACCGCGCAGATCGAGCAACTGGATCGAGACGCTCTCGGTGCGGCGCCGTGGTATGGCAAGCTGGGCGCTGCTCTCGCGGGCACAATGCTTGTCGGCGCCTCGGATCGTGCGCGGCTTGCTCGCCTCCTGAGCGATGCCGGATTCCAAGGCGGAAATCGCGCGCTCGCAACTTTGATTGCACTAAAGGTGGCAAGCGTCATCATCTTTACCGGCCTCGCCTGGATCGGGATATCCAGCTACGGACTATTTGCTAACACGCTTATTCTGAGACTCGTCCTTTTACTCGGCGGCCTGCTCATCGGGTGGCGGCTGCCCGATATCATCCTGAAAAGGCTTGCCGCCAGCCGCCGGCGCCGCATCGAGCAGGGTCTTCCTGACGCGCTTGACCTCATGGTGATCAGTGCCGAGGCGGGCTTGAGCTTTGAACAGGGTATCGAATTCGTGGCGCGCGAAATGAAGACGGCGATGCGCGATCTTGCCAGCGAGTTCGAGGTCACTTCGGCCGAGTTACGCGTCCTCGGCGACCGCCGCCAGGCTCTTCAGAACTTTGCGGATCGGGTGGATTTGCAGCCCGTGCGCAGCATCGTTGCGACCCTGACGCAGACGATGCGGTACGGCACGCCTTTGGCGCAATCACTGCGCCTGCTCGCTGCCGAAATGCGAACCGCCCGTCTCCTGAAAATGGAAGAACGTGCGGCTCGGATGCCTGTGCTGCTCACCCTACCGCTTATGGGTTTTATTCTTCCGAGTCTTGTCATCGTTTGCGCCGGGCCCGCAATCCTCCAAGGGATTGATGGCTTCCGCCAGCTCCTCAGCCACTGAGCGAATTATCATGGATCAAACCGTGTCTTCACTGCTTCGCATCTTAAAGCGGCTAGGCAAGTCCATGCTCGTCTCGGCGATGGCACTTGTCCTCGTCTCTTGTGCCGGCGTGCGTCTCCCGGTTGACCAGCAACCGGGTGATCAAAAGTCCGCGGCGAATGCCGTCGCGAACGAATCGGCGCAATCCCTTGCCCAACTCGGAGATGCGGCGCGTCGCTCTGGAGACTTGCAGGGTGCGGTCGAACTCTATCGTAAATCTTTGACACGCGACCCTCAGCAATTCGAGCGTTTGGCTCGTCCTTGGGCAATACCTTGCTTGCGGGAGGAGACCCGCAAGAAGCGGCCGAAGCTTTCAACAAAGCTCTTGGCGTCTCGCCCCAGAGTGCCGATGCGCATCTTGGATTGGGACGGGTCTTCATCGCACAGCGCAAGCCCAATCAGGCACTTGTCGAATTCAATGCTGCGCTCGCGATCGATCCGAAGAGCTTCTCAGGCGTACAACGATGCTGGCGTCGCTCTCGACATGCTAGAAAAGCATGGCAGAGGCCCAAGCTAGTTACATCAAAGGGCCTGGCGCTCGCGCCAGATAATGTCGCATTGCGCAACAACTATGGACTGTCGCTTGCAATAACGGGCGACTACGACAAGGCCGTCGCTGAGCTTTCGAAGCTCTCGCTGGAGCCGGGCTCCACGCCGCGAATTCGTCAAAATCTTGCCCTGGCGCTCGGTCTTAAGGGTGACGACAAAGCAGCTGAGAAGCTCCTGCACGCCGATCTCGACGAACAATCGGTTGCGGGCGATTTGCGATATTATGCGGTCTTGCGACAGCTGAATCGGGAATGCTCCGCAAGCTGGTGCACCCAGTGCGAGTCCGCGAACTCCAGTGAGCTCCGAGACGATAACGCCTGCACAATCTACGGCATCTGCAGATTCAGCAAATTCCGATAGAGCGTCGGCGGTCTCTACGACCAGCGCTGCTGGTTCGCCAACGGCGCTCGCTTCCTCCGCAAAGCCTGCGGAACCTGCGTCCAGTGCCGGCTCGAGCAGCGCGCCAAACGAGGGTCACTAGGTCATGAGCCGATGCCAAGCACATGGAGGGGGCGGAGCTTGGTGTTCGCACCGGTTCTTCCTTTCCTCGCCCAACAAAACCCCCGCGCAAGTTTTCGCGACCGAGCTTCAGTGTTGTGCACGCTGAGCTAACGGAGAAGCAGCGGCGTCTGCGCGTCAGGGACAAAGCCGATCTTGCTCACCTTATCGACAAGCTGGTGGCGAAGCGTATCCGTAGCTTACCGCCTCGATAGAGGGCTGACCCAACAAACGCTCGCCGATGAGGTCGGCGTCGCATCGCAACAGATCCACAAATATGAAAGCGGGATCAGTCGCATCAGCGCCGGGCGCTTATTGCAGATCGCTGAAGCGCTGGATCTCTCAGTTCATGCGTTTTTTGATTTCCAAAGGGCGGCCCGACGACATAAGGGGGGCATTGGGGAGAAGTAACGCCCACAGCCCGAGACAGCTTGCGACCACCCTCATCGTTGTACATTGGAAGCACATATCGATCCTAAGTATTTGGTTAGACAGATTTATTTTCAAAACTCTTGACTCGAGCGGCGTTCAATTTTTTTGAATCAATTAGCTGGTCTCTACAAAGCTGTTCTTGAATATCGCGAACTTGTTTGGAGGTCACATGACGGTTGTTCGAAGCTTCTTGGAGGCGCTTTCCGTCTAGTCTCCGATACCCGTGGCGCGACCGCTGCCGTTATGGCGGTGAGCATGGCCACTCTCGTTGGCTTTGCCGGCCTTGGCGTCGAAACCGGTCTCTGGTTCAGCCAGAAGCGCGAATACCAGACCGCGGCAGATGCAGCCGCCATTTCCGGCGCCTTTCAATTGGCGAACGGCGCGTCTCTTGGCACCGACTGCTCAAGCGCGACAACGACGATCTGGGGTGCCGGTTGCGCTATGGCCCTTAACAACGGCTACAGCAGCGGGACCAACAATTCGATCACCATCACCGACGGGAACTGGGACGGTACCACGTACACGGCAAACGCCGCGCCGTTGAACGCTGTTCAGGCAGTCATCAGCGAACAGAAGAATTCGCTGTTGTCGGTTGCTTACAAACCCAACGTAACGATCAGAACCAGCGCCGTTGCCATACTGCAATCAGGGGCGGGCCACGGTTGCGTCTTTCAGATCGGCAACTTCAATGCGACCAATTCCAATAACGCTGGCATATCCGTGAGCGGAAGTAGTGGCCTCAACCTCGGCACAAACTGCTCCGTGGTTTCCAACGCGACGGGTCCGTATTCGATCAATGTCAATGGAGGCAGTAACAATCAAATAACGGCCTTCGATCTTTATGCTGCCGGAGATGTCAATTTCAACGGGAGCCCCAACTACACGCTCGCGGCGGGACAAATCCCGGTGAGTCAGGAACAGCAACAGCAGGATCCGTATAGCAGCTCTTGCACGGGAGGAGCCGCAGCAGGCTGCGATCCGCTACCGGCTCCGCCCGTTCCCACCGGTTCAAATCAAAATAGCAGTTTGCCATCGAAGTCGATGAATTGTCCCGCGAGTCCAACACCGATAAGCTTGCAGCCGGGGCAATACACGAACGGCATGGATATGTCCGTCTGCACATCCTATACGATGGCGGCGGGCACCTATTACGTTAGCGGTGGCGACGTCGTAATCAAAGGCTCGAACGTCACGGGCAGCAACGTGACTGTTGTTCTTACGTCGACGAAGAACCAGTCGGCTAGTGTCCAAGTCAGCTCGAACGCGACCGGAAGCCTGACCGAGCCGACAAGCGGGACCTATTCGGGTGTCCTTTTCTACCAATATAATGCCAGCGGCAACACCGGCAGCGTCAATAGCTGCAGCTCGCCTGCGAATTCGATCAACGCGAATGGCGGCATTTCCCTCGAGGGCCTGATCTACATGCCAAGTCAGCCGCTATGCTTCCAGGGTACGCCGACGACGGTCGCAGGGCGATGTTTGCAGCTCTACTCCTATCAGATATCGATCGGTGGAAATCCCACGATTGACGACACCGGATGCCCCGCGAGCACAACCGGAAGCTCGATCAAACAGATCGTGCTCGCCCAATGAGGCGGATAACGGATATGCGATGGACACTCTCTGACAGCGGGGCGGTCGCCGCCGAATTCGCAATTGTTCTGCCGATTCTGATTATCGTCTTGGTGGGCATTTTCGATTACGCGCAAATCGTCAACGAAAGCACCAAGCTCTTTAGCGCGGCTCGAGCAGGTGCACAGTACGCGACGTTTCATCCCTCGGACAGCGGTGGCATCGTCGGTGCGGCGCAACATTCGACAAGCGACACTGGCATGACCGTGACGCTCACGGCATCGACCGTGGATGGGACCGCCCAAAATCCGCAGTATTATTATTGTACCTGTGGCTCGAGCACCGCGGCTCAGGTGAGCTGCTTTCCCAGCGCAACGGTATGCACTGGGAGCAATCTGCGTTATTACGTTGGCGTTAACACCGCCGAAACGTTCACGCCTTCTCCGAATCTCATCTACCGCGGGATTGGCGGGTCGATCGCGCTGAGCGGCTTTGCCGCGGTGCAGGTGCGATGAGCGCTTTGATGTTGGCCAATATCAAAATGCGAGTAGGGCGCTTCGGCAAGCACCTCGGATGCGAAGGCAATGCCGCGGTCGAATTCGCCCTGATTATTCCCCTCTTGCTCGTTCTTATCATTGGGATCTACGAATTCGGTCGCCTCTATTGGGTCCAAAATACGTTGCAATACGCGGCCGAGCAGTCGGGTCGTTGCGTCATGGTGAACAAAACTGTCGCTAGCGTTACAGGCGGGACTTGCGCACCGAGCAACTTCTCAGGAGGGATGTCAGTAACGGTCCCAACCCCGACAACGGCTACTTGCAGTGGCGCGAGCGCCTTGATCAGTCCAGCGCCGACCTGCATGACGATCCAGGTCACCTATCCATATAGTTTTAATGCCGTGCTTGCCCCGCTTATTGGAATAGCTGCGCATCGCTCGTCCAATCTGCCAGCGAGCATTACTCTGACCGGTCGATCGATTGTACCTGTCAGCTGATCGCGCTATTGCATCAAACTGTCTAAGAGGTCGCGCAACCCCTGCGCTGTCTGATCGCCCGGGGCCAGCAGCAACGCAAAGGAAATCACGGCCAAGATGGCCCAGATTGTTAGATTGACGATTTCGGGTCGTCGGAGCGCACGCAAGAAGCGCGGGAGCGGTTGCGCGGGTGAACGGCTATTCAGGGCCGGCTTCCGCTGCGTTACGAGGCGAAGCGTCCTGATGACCTCGACCTGAGGCGTGCTACTGTTCGTTGGCACGACCCGCTCACCGAGGTCCACGGCTATGCTGCCATCTTCTTGTTTCGCCAATTTTTGATATTCGGTCGCGATCAGTAAAAATTGCTTTCGCCGCGTTCTATCGGCTGTGCCTAGCGCTCGCTCTTTCAATTGCCGCGCTTTTGCCAGCAGCGACTCACTCTGATCCCCCTCCGTCGCCATCGCGTTTCGACCCCCGAGTATGTGCGGCGTTCTCGCCAGTTTTTCATTCTGTTACCATCAATCATGCCTCTAAAACGCCACAATTCAAGACGTTTGTCGCTGCCGAAAGCGATTTTCCCATGATCCCGGTACACTTTGGCAAATTCCCCGCTGCCTAAATGCAAAACGAGCGGCGAGCGCAACTTAGAGTTCCGACCTCTCGCATGCGTTGATCTGCCGGAATTAGAAACCCTGATTTAGAGATATACGATGTCCTCGCTTCACTCAGTCCGAACCGCACCCTGCGGGGTCTATTGCGAGAGACGACGCCAGCGTTGAATGATCGTCTGAACGAAAACGCGGTTTTTACTATCCGCCTGCCAACCGTTCGCAAACCCGCCCTCCAAGCCCCGCGGCTGAAAGTTGCTCGGGAGATCGTCGACCCTGATACGCATGGCGTGTGCAACGCCCTCGCCAACCGCAATCGCTTCTTGTTGGCCCAGGTTCGGGAGATTGGCCAATAGCCCTGCAGCATCTTCGGGGACCGTCCGCCGCACATAATCCTGATCATGCTGGTTCGACAGTCTGAAAGAGATCACCGTGCTGCATTGCGAGAGGACGCTTTCCGCGATCTCGGAGGGGCGCTGCGTCACCAGGCACAAGGAGAGTGCATATTTTCGTCCTTCCTTCGCGATACGCGCGATCGAACGCCGTGTTGGCTCGAAGCCGGCAGACTGATCGCGCGGAATGTACCGGTGAGCCTCGTCGAACACGAAAAGCACGGGTACGGGATCGTCTGTGCTCCAGCGCGCAAAGTCGAAGACCAGCCTGCATACGACAGAAACGACGACATCGGTTATCTCCGGCGGTATCCCGGAAATGTCGATGATGCTAATCGGTCGACCTTGGACGGGAATTCGGATGATGCGCGAGATGATCGCAACGAAATCATCGCGCAGCGCCAAATGCCCAAACATGAAGCGATAACCGATCGTCCCTTGAGAGACTCTCGATATTGTCGATCAAACGGAGATAGGGTAGCGGCGAGGAGTTTCGGGCGGTCTAACTTTCCGCGCGCATCATTGATGTACTGGACCACTTTTAGCATTGAATAGGGAACGGGCGTGTCGACCGTAAGATCGATATTCGGATTGGCTTTGCCCAACGACTTCACGTTTTGCACTAACGATAGCGTCTCGCAAAATCGCTGCTTCTCGGGTTCGACTGTATGATTCTTTGCTGCAGAGGATCTCGACAATTTCCTCGTAGTTCAGGAGCCAATAAGGAAGCTGCAGATCCGAAGCCGAAATTCTCTCGCCGATATCGGGAAAGGCGGTGCTGTATTCGCCATGGGGATCGATCATCACCACATGACCGTTGGGAAACTTCGCGAGCAATGATCGGAGAATGAGAGTAAGCGCACAGGACTTCCCTGACCCCGTTGTCCCGATGATCGCCGAATGTCTAGAAAGAAAGGCTTCGGGCTGAAGGTAGGCGGTGATCGAAGGGTCCTGATAAAGGGCACCAATTCGGACGGCCGATTCGTCCCGGCGCGAATAAATAGCCGTGAGATCCTGAGATGAGGCGAGATGTACGGGATGATCGAGCTGCGGATAAAAGGCGATGCCCCGCGAGAAGCGGGAATAGCTGTCGCCGCGCTGCACCATTTCGCCAATCAGGTCGATTTCGGCGGCAGCATGTCGTTCGCTGCCAGTCGCGTTGTCGAAGATGGGGAGCGAGAGTTGGGTGACCAGTCCGAAAACCAGAGATCTTCCGGACGGAATTTTAACCACCGAGCCGATCAAAAGAGGCGCTGAGTTCTCCGCACCGAGTTCGTGGCTACCAGTAAGCTGACAGGCAACTTTCGCCCCCGAAATAGATGCGACTACACCGACCTGAGAACTTGTCGAAGTAGGGCTTTCGATGACTTTGAAAGTTGTGCCCTCATTCGCGACCATGTTGCCTCCGGATCGCATCAATAGTGAAAACAGAATTGCAATTTATGCTACAAATCTCGCATGCCATCGGAACGCCGTAAAGTAAATCCTCGATCTAGCGGCTGACACAACAGTCTATGATATCGGTTATCATTCGGAAGCCCGGGAAACAAATCGTGCTAGGATGCCACTTTTTCGCTCAATGCGCGAGGCCGTGCCCGCCTTATCGGGACATTCGCGGCATCGCTCCGCCGCGGCTCTTGGATTACAGCCGAACGAGTTCGGCTCTATCCCTCGTTATCCTTATTGGATCGGCTCTTGAGGTTCCTCTTCTCTTCTTCGTTAATTCTCATACGCCGTTCGGCGTTGACTTTGTCGTCACCTCGGCGGCGGATCACGCGGCCATTAGCGGGGGCGATTTTTATGACGGCAGTCTTGACGCTTGCGACTAGACCGAGCGGTGACGGGCCCACCTGACTTCTTTCCCTTTCCGTATCCGCCGACATACGCATTGATCACCGCGCCTCTCGGGGCATGCCCTATGATGTCGCGCTCGCGATTTGGATGCTGGCCGGACTCGCTTGCTTTGTCGGAACAATGTTGCTCTTAAGGGGGCTCTTGCCGGGATTGGCGATCCTTATCCTTCGGATGCGGCAGCATCCATTCAACGCGCAGGTGCCGGCAAAGGGTGAACACAATTGCCCGCGTCTGAGCCAGCGGACCCCGCATCATGACACATTTTCCATGCCTTTCGATTTAGGGTTCGAAGAGGTGAAGAATGATAAGCCGCCTGTTGCGACCGATTGCGAAGAACTGGGGCGAGATCAACAATACGAAGATCTGGCTTCTCGCTATAACGGCCGTTCTCCAAGCTGGCGACGTCATTACTACCAATGCTGTCCTCAGCGTTCCAGGTGCCGCGGAGAGTAATCGCATTATGGCCGCTGCAATGGATGCCTTCGGAAGTTACTGGTGGGTGCCGAAGATACTCATTCTTCCAACCGTCTTCTACGTTCTCGGCCGGTATCAGAAGATTTGGCCGGCTATTATCGTTGTCGTTCTCTATTCGCTGGTGGTCGCCAACAATATCTTCAATATCCTCGTTATTGCCACGGCCCGAGGTTTATGATTCTCGGGGAGGCCTAAAGCCGGAGATTCTCTCGTCCGAGATCTGCAGGCGGATGCACGGATCAGATCAGCTAGGGCGCCGGTATGTGCGGCTTCATATCGCGAAAGCTTTGCGAGCTCCTCACTCCCGCTGGTGCTGAGCCGAAGGAGGACGAGGTCGAAATCGGAGGTCTGTTCCGTTGCTTCCTCGCGCCAGGCGATTGGGGGCACGGCCGAACAATCCGCTCTCGATTCGGTAGGCACGCCGGACGCGCCAAGCAATGATGACAATGCGCTCGGCGAGTTGGTTTTCGATCGGGCCAGGGGCTTTAGAGCAATAAGGTCGGCGTAGAAACGCTCAAACCCTTCGCGGCTCGCGCCCAAGAGGACCACGTGCCCGGCAGTAAGCCCTTGTTTCAGCGCATTGTGTTCGCACACGGTCGGCCGGTTTCGACGCGCGGCCCCGTGCCGCGCAGCGCGCTGCGAGTGGCTTAAAAGCAGCTAGCGCGAAAAGCATGGATAAAAGCCTGCTTGCCTCGGCGACTCGCACGAGAAATCTTGACGGGGAGCACGCTGTGCCTTTTGCTATAGAGACGCGGAGACAAAAATGAAACGGTTTTGGTTCCCAAAGCTCCTTGTGGCGGCAACCCTGTTCGGCATCGGGTTCGTTCTTTCGGCTTGTGGCGGAGGAGGCAATTTTGAGCCTGCGACCCAAGCACAGATCGCCGCTTTGAAGGCCGCCGCCGCTGCGCCACCGGCACTTTTGCCTGGTGAGAAACTTCACGTCCTTGTCGACGATGAGCCGACCCTCACGGGTGATTTCACTATCGACCCGAGCGGGTATCTGGCCCTGCCAGTTGTAGGGACGACGCTGGTTGCGGGCATGACGCCAGCGCAATTGCGCGACAAGCTCGTCGCGGCGTTCCGGGCAGCACACATCAAAGCTCCCGGCGTGACGGTCGAAGTCGTCGAGTTCAGGCCATTTTATATACTCGGTGAGGTGGATAAGCCCGGAGCCTATCCCTATATCGGCGGCCTCAATATCATGAGTGCGATCGCGATCGCAGGCGGCCAAACCTATCGAGCTAACCCGTCAAAAGTCCTGATCCAACATGTCGGCGAAACGACCATGCATTCCTATAATCTTGATTGGCCCATCCCGATAATGCCGGGTGATATCATCCAAATCCCTCGCCGCTATATTTAGGGAGTATTTCCAGCCTAGAGAGCTTGTGTTAGTAGTATTGGCAGCTGATTAAAACAAACTGTGACCACGGTGGAAAAGCGCTCGGGGACCCAACGAATGGACAGCGGATTTGCGCGGCTGGCGCTGGCGGCGGCATGCGCGGTCACCTCGTGCGCTGTTTTAGTGCCTCCGGGTTGGGCGCAGATTGGTGCCTATGGCCCAGCGTCTGGTACGGATCTTCAAGCAATCCATGCCCCACCGGTCGATACCTCGCACCCGGTCGATCTTCGCCAAGAAATGCGTGACCAGGCCAAAGAGGCTTTGATACTGGGCGACTGGCTCATCTTTCCGAGCGCCTTCATTGGTGGCATATACGATACGAACCCCGCGCAAGCATCTTCTGGTGCGACGGCGACCGAGGGGCTCCGCCTCTCATTGAGCGGCTTGGCCGACCGGTACGGTGACTTCGGCAAAACCGATCTTTATGGAATGGTCGACGGCCGCATCTACACCAATGGCGCGGCGAGCGTCTCGAACATCACGACGGCGAAAGCCGGCGGTATCGAAACCTATTCGCCATTAGAGGATTGGACCTTTAGAGGCCAAGGCGATTTCACCCGGCAACGTGATATTTTTGATACACTTGGCGTCAATCAAACCGTGACGACGCTCAATACAACGGGCGTAGGCATTGCCCCAACGACGGCTAGTCAAGTTTACAATCAGCTGACCGGTGCAGGTTCTGCCGAAAAGCGTTTTGGTCGTGCGTTTGCCGATTTTGGGGGATCCGTTGTCGCGCAAATCTATGATCAGACGAGCGTAACCGGAAGCCAGAATAATTTCGTTTACACGGGTACGGCGCGCGGCGGTTTCTGGATGACTCCGGATATTTACAGCTTTGTGGAAGGCTCCGGCGACTTGCGTAACTTTGATACAGGCGCCATCAGTTCCGATGGATACCGAGTTATCGCCGGCGTTGGGACGGGACGAATTGGTCTAATGCAAGGCGAGGTCTACGCCGGCTACCAGGCAGAAATGTTCCGATCATCGACGATCGGGACGAGTGGTAGTCCGGCCTTCGGAGGGCACCTCGATTACACTCCACTGCCCGAACTCGATATTAAAGTCGGCGCGGACCGGACGATCGGCGCTTCGCAATTGTCCGCGACCACGGGAACGTCGACAATGGTTACCGATGTTGTAGCTCTTGTGAGCTATGCGCTTGTGCCGGAATGGACCGCAAGCGCGCGCGCGGGATACATTCGCACTGGCTACAAAGGTATTAACAGGACCGATAATTCCTGGACCGTCGGTCCCACACTCACATACAGTGTGTGGCGGAATTTTGGACTGACCCTCGATTACCAACACATCGGAACAATATCGAACGTTGCACTCGCGAGCTTCTCTCGCGACATAGTCACGGTTGGTGTTAGTTACAAATACTGAGTGATGCGCACGGGGTCTTAGCCGTCGTGCTTAAGTTATAGGTTCGGCGTCCTGGTTCTAGCCGATCCAAAAGCCCCTGTGCGGCAATCGAACGTATTCGATGGTCGTCCCGCCCGTTGCTGAAGAGCTTGCGGAACATGCTCATTCAGAAGCCGAGCTATGCGGCATCCGAGAAGAAGTTCTCAGGTCACAGCAGCGTTCGAAAAGCTTGTAGTCCACGGGCAGAGTGTACGGAGCCGCTTGGAGGTGTTCTGTCGAACGAATTTTTTGATCGGGCCGCGAGAGATTTCGCAAGCCAATAATTCAGAAGAACGCCAATGACAGGTCGAGGCCGAAACAGGAGCAGACGACGGACAGGGCGGCCTTGAGACAATAAATGCCTCTCCCGACCTCATACCGGGCAGCCGCTGTCCAATTCTGATTGAGCGACTGTGCAATCGAGCGCGCATCGTCGTCGTCGCCCGCGATAAACTCCTGGTGCGCAAGGATCTGGCCTTGCTCGTCCAGCAAAAAAGCGTTGGTATTTCTCGGGCATACTGACGTAGCCCCAAACGAGCGGATGGGTATCGCGCATTTCTCCAACGAAACTAGGTCTCTCAGTTCAGCGGAGAAGAGCTGTCATCTCGCTGCCCAACTGCACGGCGATTTCGCGGCATTGTGCTGGTGTTAAGGAAGCCCTCGACAGTTCAAGATCGACAATGCCGCCTTGCTCGGAGGTGCCACTTCCGAAGGTGAGACTGACGCCAAAGTATTTTCCGCAAGAAATCGACCAGGCAACACTCGTTGGAAATGCATCCACGATCGATAGTTCTGGCTCGGTGATAAAAAGCATTCCGTCTCGGGCGATGACGCGCTGATGCAGACGCATCACGAATTCGGCACCGGCTGCGGACAGGTCGTTGTCGACCAAGGCGGCGTCCGTGTTCACGAGCGCTCGTTGTCGCCGATACCGATCGTGGTCCGCTGGGGAGGCGGCGATCATTCCGGTCGCAGCGGCGATGAAGCCAAGATGAAAGACCACACGAATCATTGGCAAGTGGTTCCACGTCGGTGATTGGGACGGAGATAAAGGCGCAGCTTATCGGTCGGACAAGACCAAGCTCTGCTCGGGAACATCCGCTGTAGGCATTCCTACTGCGGCATGTGGCACACTGCTGACGCGGCCGTCGCGGTCTTCCCTCGGTGCGTTCTCGACGTCCGGATCGCTCATTCCCGATTGCGCTGACTCAAGGCCGGCCTCGCCCTCGGTGGCGACATCGGTCGGTTCGGCAATCCCGTGAGACTGGCGCCAGAGCCGTTGCGCTTCCGCTTTCGGATCAATTGCTTTCTCCGCCCACCATGCCTCCTCGTTGCCGACCGTGTGCAGCGCGCGGTGATGGGTGAAGCAGAGCGGCACCGACCATTCATCCGAGACCTTATTACCCATAGACCGCAGCTGCGCGAAGCGCAGGTGATGCGCATGAACCGGCGCACGCCCGCAGACGAGACAGGGCTGCGTGTTGATGAACCGGAGATGCTCCGGATCGCGTATGCGCCTCGGCGCGCCGAGAATGAGCGCAGATTTGTCGATTGGCGCCGGCGGCAGCAACTCCGGCTCTGCCTGGCGCGATTGTCCGAGCCGCTGTTTGGCGCGCTCGGCATAGCGCGCGAGCAGATCAGCGTAGTGGATGCCCTTGCCGGTCTTGAGCTCCGGCCGGGCAAGACGTAGCCGTTGGATCGTCGGCTCGTTGTAGTAGAGCATGCTCTTGAGCGCGCGCGGCAGGACCGCTTGGTCGATGACGCGCTTCAGCCCCGTGCAATAGCTCTCCGCCGTCTCATGCTGACCAACGATCTCGCCGCGGCTGCCCAGGAGGACCCACGGCTCTGACTGATCGGTCACCAAGGCGCTGTGATCCCGCGGGCGCGGCGTGCGTCTGACGCCGGCCTGCTCACGGTCATAGAGCGCAAGACCGAAGAGATTACCAAAGGTGGTCAGGGCTCGCTTCGTCGCATCGGTCTCGGCTTCCTTGAGCGCGCTCTCATGCGCCTCGCCGATGGTCGAGCCGCTCCCTTGCCCGACGCCGCTGCCGTCGCGCTGGATGATCGTCCCGCCGGCACGCACGCGAATGCGCACTCGCGCGGTATAGGCGCAGAGCTTCGTGGCTCCACGCCCATCTTGCCATACGCATTCGGCCGCAATCATTTCCCTGTCCCAGCCATCGAAGCCGAAGATGCGGTTGGCCTCCGCGACGGCGTGCCACCCTTCGATATAGGAAAGGGTCATGCCCCGTCTGCACTCGGGTCTTCACATGCTTCTCGGGTAGTTTGCTCTCGAGCAGCTTCAGTTGGTTTTCGGCGAAAGCCATTATTTTGTCCTCACCGAGAGGGTGGTCCCGCCATTGCCGAGATGAGCGCCGGCGACCGTCTGCCTGGCGTTTAGCGCCGCCAAGAGCCCTCGCTTGTCGAGCTTCGGTGGTTGCGGTTTCCAGTAGTCGGAAGGGATCAGCGTCTCATCCGCGACCACCAGACCAGGCGGAACCGCCCGCAGCGACGCCGTGAAGTCTGGCTGCTCCAACTTCTTGATGTCTGCGCGCTCCATGATGTAGCAGAGCAGTCCGCGCTTGCGATCGGCGCGCTGCTCGATGCGCTTCAGTCGCGCCTGCATGTCCTCGATCCGGAGTCCGAGCGCCGAGGCAAGCGTCAGATCATCGAGATAGGATCGTGTGATCGCGCCGAGCGCTTCGGGCAGCGAGCTGATTCCTTCCAGCGTGTCCCTCAACGTCTCGTCGTCGATCGCTGGGTACTCGGCCTGAAGCCGCTCCCGAAGCCATTCGTACTCATGCACCCGGTTAATGTTGAAGTGGCATGTAGGGCGCTCATCCGATCTCTCCTAACACCTCTGATTGTAGGGGTATCCGATCTCAACCAAACTTGTCACTCTCGTGATTAACTGCGGCCATCCATATGATTACATTTTTACATGCAACATAACCGCCTTATAAATCAACATTAAAAATGCAATATGCTGATAAAAAAGTGAATATTACCGCCACGCAGTGCCGTGCAGCACGGGCGCTTTTGGACTGGTCTCGCGACGAACCTCGATGCGTCGAAGGTAGCGAAAAGGACGATCGCGGATTTTGAACGGGGCGCGAGGGATCCGCGCGATGAACTATTGACCGTCATTCGTCAGGCGCTCGAAGCAGCAGGCGTTGTCTTCATCGAGCAAAACGGCGGTGGTCCGGGCGTCAGGCTGCGCGACCCGCAACGCGAGTAGGGCGAGAAGATGGAGGCAGTCCGCCATCAAGATGCCTGCATCCGTTTTTTCGCACGAGTTCCGCTCAAGCAAAAGTGCCGGCGACTCCATTGCATCGCATGGCCATGCTTGCTGTTTGAATGCTCTCGCATCGGCGGCAGTCAATTTTTCCTTGACGCGCTCACCACCATCGCGGCGGTCAATTTAAAATTGACTGCGTCAAGCAAAACTTGACCGCACGATCGGATCAAATATGCGCCGCTGTATCGTGTGCGGCATCCATGCGTTGCGCGGATACGCTCGTCCGACGTCGCTGCAGATCTTCGATCGCGACGCACGCGATGAGCTTCGCGTCGCGGTGCTACCCCCGATGCCCGACGTCAAAGAGTTCAGCCCGAGGCCGAGATCATGAAGCGCATATCGACGCTTATCGCGAATGATCGACTCTCATCGCGAAATGATCGCGCGATGCTCTTGCAGGTAATGGGTCGACGCTGATATATAGGAATCACGCGACGAGCCGTCGCGATCCCGGTAAACGCCTACGATGCTCGCAGGACGCACCCTCTCCGAAGAGGAACGCGCCTATGCGTCCTATCATTCGCTCGGCGGCTTCGCCCTGTACATGCACTGCTCATTGGCTTGATCGGCATCTCGCCCTCGACCGGCGACATTCTGATCGGCGCGCCGCTGAGGTCCGCGATGACCGCTGATCACCAGGATGAAGCGGCCCCGCTGGCTGATAATCCGCTGATAAAACAGCCAGCCCATGGTCGCGGGCCCGGCCGCCCCTTCCAGCCTGGGCAATCCGGCAACCCGGCGGGTCGCCCGCGCGGCAGTGGCAGCCAACTCCGCCTAGCGCTTCAGCATATCGTCGAGGAAAATCTCGAGCCTCTCCTCAACACCGCGCTCCAGCTGGCGTTCGACGGCAATCTCCAAGCGATCAAGCTCCTCTTGTCGCAGATGCCCGTGGAGCGCGAGCAGATGGAGATCGCCTTGCCGAAGATTGGCTCGATGGCCGACATCTTGGCCGCGAATGAGGCCGTCTTCCAGGCGATCGCTGCGGGGCAGCTCTCGGCGGAGGGCGGCAAGATCATCGCCGAGCTCCTCGCGCTGCAGATGAAGGCGATCGAAGGCATCGAGCTCGAGCGCCGCATCGTCCGTCTCGAGTCCCTCTATGCCCAGGCCACCATGTCAAAGAAACGAGACCGCTGATGAACGTGAAATCCCTTGCTGCCCGCGTCGATAAGATTCCGGAGCCCGATCTGTCGCGCCTGCGAGTCCAAGAACTCTACGACAAGCTGAAAGTCCTGCCTTATGAGCAGCGCGAGATTCTGCGCCAGCAGTTACGCGAGGCGCAGGCGAAAGCGCGAGAGTTGCAGGAGGCGGCGTCAGTCCTTGCAGGCCGCAACACCGAACCGCCGACGCCCGACATCATGCCCGGCGCCAGCGACGACGACTGGAAAGAGCGCGCGGTGAAGACGAAGGAGAGCGATGCGTCATTCGACTTCTAAGGGGGCGACGTCGCTGGACCCTGCGCGCCCGATCTATCGCCCTCGGCCTCCGGCAAAAAAAGAGGCCCCCGCACTTGGGAGTGCGGGGCGACTTCGTCACCCAAATCCTCTTGACCCGCGGTTGTACTCGCCGCGACGCGAGCGCGTCTTCCGGTCCAAAGTCGAGACGAAATGCTTAGAGCTTGCCGGCGACGGTGGTGAAGGTCGTGCCCCAGATTGGTGCCGACCGCCGTCGCGACCGCGATGAGGGCGGCGATCAAATTGTATGCGATGGCCATCGCACCTGACTTGTCATTGAGATCGGATCGCGGAGGTACAGGCCAATAATTCAGAAGAACG
>CAVUFS010000006.1:0-333081 GCA_963740675.1 uncultured Alphaproteobacteria bacterium | reverse complement strand
GGCGGAATTGAACCACCGACACTGCGATTTTCAGTCGCATGCTCTACCAACTGAGCTACCTGGGCCCCGTGCCGTACGGGCGCGGGCTTATCGCAAAAATTGCCGCTTCTGTCCAGCCTCGGCGCCCGGCGGCCCCGCCACCGCCAGCCCCGAGGGGCATGCCGCGGAAATAAAAACCGGCGACCGATCGGCGGGCCGTTTCGGTCAGCCGGCCGCCGCTTTCCTACGATTGGCTTCGAGCCGTGCATCAACCAGGGCGACTTGTGCGTCGATTGCTGCGTTGCTCTTGCCTTTTTGGCGCGCGATGAGCTGCACCAATTTGTCCGCACGCTCAATATAGGACGCACCATTCTGCAGCGCGCGCGCGGCCGAGGCCGGGCGCGTGAGGCTTTGTGCAGCAG
Organism: uncultured Alphaproteobacteria bacterium; assembly: GCA_963740675.1. Classification (GTDB taxonomy): domain Bacteria; phylum Pseudomonadota; class Alphaproteobacteria; order ATCC43930; family CGMCC-115725; genus CAIKMD01. Next base: position 332,680 of record CAVUFS010000006.1, on the reverse strand, counting down.
CAGCATATTTCTCGAACGGCACGAGATCTTCGGGTCTGGCGCCGAGCTCGATACAGAGATCGAAGACGAAGTTGTAGACCGCGCGCGCCTCGTCGGGATTGGAATTCACCGCCTCTTGCGCGGTGCGCATCCCATCCTTCGTGACGCAGCGATAATTGCCGGCAAGGAGCATCGCCCATTTTGCGAGCGGGACGAAGATCGATTCGTAGACCTTGAGCTTTACCGGCAACTCGATCTTGCCCTCGGGCGTCGCAAAGCGCGCCGACTCCACGTCCTTTTCGAGCGAGCGGACGATCTCGGTATCGGTGTCGCCGGCGAAGCGCGCACACTTGAAATTGGTCGGCAACGTGACGAGGAGCTCGTTCACCTTGCCGTCAGGCGGGCGGATTGCCTGCGGGTCGGGGCTGTTGAGCGTGATCTTGTCGGGAGCGACCGAATCCCAGACGCGTGGATCCGTGAAGGCCGGCTCGAGCGCCTGATAGTCGAGGCCTGGGATGCGCTTCAGATAGGGCAGCGGCGGCATGTTCATGATCGACATGCACGGCACGCGTGACTTGCCGACGGCATCGAGCAGTTCGCGCACGCCAGGAGAGCGGTATTGTGGCTCCTGCATGCAGAGACCGACGAGGTCGTAAGCCTTGGGATCGACACCTTCGGCCGGGCCCGCCGTCACCTTCCCGGGCAGTTTGCGGGATTCGAGCAGCACGGGCTCGGCACGGCCGCGCACCGGCAGTCTCACCTTGAACCCTTCGGCATTGATGAGGTCGGCCTCCGCCGGCAGGCAGACGAGATGAATCGAGTGACCGCCAAAGAGGACCTTGGAAGCAAGGAGCGATCCATAGGAAGCGCCCATCAGCAAAATCTTGCAGGTCGGCATGCGTTTCTCCCATCACACGAGGCTTTTCGGGTAACTCGAATTGGCCCCATGTTATCGCTCGTCCGCGCTTGTCAAAAGACCCCTTGCGCGGCCGTTCCCCTACGTTTCCTCGCTCTCCGCTTCAAATGATCTTCGATCTCTATAAGCGCGAACCGAGTGAACTGCGTTTGGCGTCACTGAGTGACGCTATCGTCTCCGAGGCACGGAAAAACACTGGATTTCCGCGGGCACGCCGAGGCGATATCGCCCACTGGGTACCACTCCCAAATCGCTGATCACGAGACGATCAAACGATTTCCGCGGGGTGGTCGCGGCCAGCCGATGATCCGGCATCGCTCTCTGCCGCCTCGTCCGCGTCGCGGCCGCGGCTTATTTGAAGACGTGGGCCGGGATATCGATGTCGGTCTTGAGCAGGCCGTTTTCCTTCATCAGCGCGGCGACGCGCTCGATCTGCTTGGGATCGATGTCGAGCGGTTGCTTGTTGAGGGCCATCTTGGCGAGGAGCGCCGGGTCGGTCTTGGTGTAGCTCGCGACGAGAGTCATGTATTCGGGATCGCCCAAATGCTGATCGACCCATTCGGCGCCTTTATAGAAGCCGCGGAGATAGGCGCGGATGAGGTCGGGCTTGCTTAGGGCGGTCTGGCCGGTGATCACCCATAGCGAACTCGGCATGCCGGGCATCACATCGGCCTGTGCCCAGGAAAGCAGCTCGAAGCGCGGATCGCCGAGGCCAACGGCCAAGAACGGATCGACCGCGACAACGGCATCGACTTGATTGGTGGCGAGCGCATCGAGCATCGATGGCAAGGGCATTTCGCGATAATTGACTTTGCTCGGATCGCCGCCCTTCAGCTTGACCCATTCCTGCGCGATCAGCCATTGGATGTCGTATTTTGTGGCAACGCCAATCGTCTTGCCTTCGAGATCCTTACCGGTCTTCATACCGCCGCCCTTGCGTTGCATTAGCGCGGCAGCGACAGGCGGCTTCTCCGCAATACGCGTGCCTTCGGCGATGATGCGCAAATCGAGGCCGCGCTCCAACGCCGTCAACACGCCGACGGAGTTCGAATAGAGAATATCGAAGCTGCCGCTCATCAGGCCGGGAATACCGACATTCCCGCTTTGCACCGGCTGGGTCGTGACGGCGATGCCCTCGGCAGCGAAAAAGCCCATGCGGTCCGCAACGACATGCGGCGCGACCACGAAGATCGGCACCATGCTGACATGCAGCAGTGGTAGATCGGCGGCGAATGCTTTCGGGATGTTGAGCGCGGCCAGCGTGCCGCCCACGGCGGCGAGCGCCGCGCGTCTCGTGATCTCTTGTGCCATCGACTACTCCCCGTTCAACTAAAGCCGCAGCAGTTTTTCCGCGTTGCCATGCGCGATCTTTTCACGATCGCTGTCGTTGAGGCTGATTTTGTTCCAGAAGGCCATGCCGACGTGATTGGCCTCGTAGGGCCAGTCGATCGCCCAGAGGATGCGGTCGGCGCCCATCGCAAGCAGCGTGCAGACGAAGGCCGGCTCATACCAATTGCCGCTGGTCGCGACATAAAGATGATCGCGGATGTATTCGAGCGGCGTCTTCCGCAGCCCGCGGCGCTTCGCCACGAGATGTGTGTGATCGTTGAGGCGATGCATGGCGAAGGGTAGCCCTTCGCCGAGATGTCCCATGATGAATTGCAGCTTGGGGAACGCGTCGAACACGCCGGCGAACAGCACGCGCAGGAAATGGATGCTGGTGTCGACCGCGAAGCCCCAGCCCGGCCGCGCGATCAGTTCCTCAAAGCCCTGGAAATAGCCCTTCATCACGTCGGGGTTGGGCAAGGCTGGATGCAGGAAGATCGGCACGCCGAGCTGCTCGGCGCGGGCGAAGATCGGCCAGAAGCTCTTGTCGTCGAGGAAGCGGCCCTCGCTGTGGCCGTGGATCATCGCGCCGACCATGTGGTGATCTTTGACGCAGCGCTCGAGCTCGTCGGCTGCTGCTTCGGGTGCGTTCATCGGCAGCGCGGCGAAACCGGCGAAGCGCGTCGGATGCGCCTTGATCGCGGCGCCGACGCGCTCGTTGAGGTTCTTCGCCATCGCGATCGCTTCGTCCGCGGTGAAGCCATGTGCGACCGGGGCGTTGAACGACAACACCTGAACGTCGATGCCGTTCGCGTCCATCTGCTTGAGGCGGCTCTCGCCGAGATCGTCGATCTCCTTGGCGATGTCATGGCCGAGCTTCTCGCTGCGCGAACTCATGTAATAGCTGCGCGCTTCGTTGGCGCCGGTCTTCTGGCGATAGGCCGGGTCGGAGAAATGCTCTTCGATCGCGATGATGCGCATGGCGCTGGTCAGGTCTTCCAATAAGCGAAGCCGAGCCCGGTCACGGCGTGGCGTGCCGGGATGTAATCGACCACGGTCGCCTTGACGCCCTCATAAGCGCCGGCGACCGCGACCCAGTTGCGGATCTCGCCGGTACCGGCGCCGAAGCTCGCGATCTCGGGCGTGAACAGACGTTTCAGCGCCGTGCCGTTGCCTTGGGCGACGCAATCGAGCACGAAGCGGTCGAGTTTCTCGTCGACTTCACCGGCGCGCGGGCCGCGCGGATCATGCGATAGCCCACCCGATCCGTAGATCGCGACGCGCTCGGGCCGGTTGGCGAAAACATCGCGCAGCGCTTGGCCCAGCGCATAGCAGCGCGCGGCACTGGGCTGCGGCGGGTGATAGGCGTTGGTGAAGATCGGGATAATCGGGATGCCGCTCTCGACGAGATGCATCACCTCGCCGATGCGGGTGAAGGCATGGCCGAGGCCGATCTCCGGACGGGCCAGCGGCGTCATCTTTTCGACGAAGCCGAGATCGAAACCGCGCTCGACCAGCCCAACGAGCGCGATCTTCGCGATCGCAGCATGACAGGGCAAGGTGATGCGCTTGTCCTGCACCTTCTCGCCGATCCAGGTGATGGCGGTCGTGCCTTCCGCGGCATCGCCGATGAACATGGCGAAGCTCGGGATCAGCGCTTTCGAGAACAGCTCGTTCTGATCGTCGCCGATGATGAAAAGCGCATCGGGCTTTGCCGCCTCGAGCTGCGCGCGCAGCGCCGCGAAACCTTGGGTCACGCGGCGCGCGTAGTCTTCCAGCACCGTCGGCGTTTCTTGCGCCAGCTCGGGCGGCGCCGGCGCTTTGCCGGCAAGGCCGCGATAGACTTCCGGCCAGTGCTCGGCGCCAACGAACATCGACGGCGCATGCGAGGAGGCGAGGCCAAGGACGAGGGGCACGGCTTCGCCTTACGACGCGAGTTGCAACGGACGGTAGTGATTGCCTTTCGTCACTGGGGCGAGGCCGCCGGCGATGCGCGTCCAGCTTTCGGCGCCGTCCTCGCTGGCATAGACGATGCCGTCGGTATCGCCGGCAAAAAGCGCGAAGCCGTCTTTATAAGCGGCCATGCTCATCGCCTCGATATTGGGCCGGCGATCGGCGGGCAGGCCCTTGCTCGCATCGGTCCAGGTCACGCCGCGATCGGTCGAGCGGGCGATCGTCGCGCGCGCATTTTTCGATTCGCGCCAGGTGCCGGGATTCTCGCCGGCGCCGGCCATGAACATCGTGTTACCGTCGCGCGGCGAGACGATGATGTGGTCGGGATAGCCGATGGCGAAGCTGTTATCGACGATCAGCGTCCAGGTCGTGCCGGCATCGTAGCTGCGATAAAGCCCCATGCCGGTTGTCATATAAAGCTCGGCCGAATTCTCGGGATGGACGACGACGAGATGGATGTCGCGATAGGTCCAATCCGTCGGCTTCGAATAATCGTCGAGTACGTGCCAATCGGCGCCGCCATCGGTGGTCTTGAGCAAATCGCCTTGCTCCACGCCGGCATAGATGACGTTCGGATCGCGCGGATCCATCGTCATGGTCTTCACATGCGCCTGATGCGGCGGGCTGGGGAAGGACCATTTATCGCGGCCCTTGGTCTCTTTGACGCCGGGCTGCTCGATCCAGCTCTTGCCGTAATCGTCGCTGCGGAACATCGACGCGGGCTCGGTGCCGGCATAGAGCGAGATCTTGTCGCCGTGATGCGTATAGCCGACGCAGAACACCTGATTGATGGTGATGCCGTCGCTGCGCTTCTCCCAGGTGAGGCCGCCATCGCCGCTGAAAAAGAGCCCGCCCGAATGCATGCCGGCGAAGATGCCGCCTTGCTTGGGCTCGACCATGATCGAGCTGCAATGCTGGCCGTCGAGCACGCGACCGCGATCGGTCCAGGGGGCGCCCGGTCCGCTGCGTTCCAGCACGTTGATGCCGCGAAGCGTCGCGACGAGGAGACGGGTCGGCGCGGTGTCGCCGTGAATGAGATTTTGCCCGTTGGGCGAGAGGCAGGCGATCATGGTCACCTCGCTTCCTTACATACTGAGTGTTGCGATATCGCGATGAAGCGCGAGCACGGCCGGGATCGTGTCGGCCGGCCGGCGCCCCAAACCGCATTCTGTGGCTATTCCGTAGTCTTTGACAAATCGGCCGGCCGCCGCCATCCGGCGCATCGCACCCTCGATCCCGTCGCCGAGATGGACAAGGCCAAGATAGAGCTTCGTGTCGGCGCGAAGCCGGAGATTTTCCAGCGGCGCGAAATAGGTTTCGTCGTCGCGGTTTTTCGGAACCGGCATGTGCAACCAGCCGATGGGCCGTTGGATATGCCCGACGAGGCGGTTGGCGAAAGCGACGGCGACGCTGAGATTTTTCGGCTCGATGAAATGGTGGTGATCGCGGTCGCCGTAGCAGATGTGCAGACCGAGCTCGACTGCTTCCGGTATCCAGTCGCTGAGCTGCGCGATCGAATTCGCCACGGCTTCGGCGGTGATGCCTTGCCTGTTCCCGGGATCTTCCAGCACGCCGATGGTCTCGACGGCGATGTCCCATTGCAACGCGAGTTCCTGCGCCGGTATGGCAGCGGTGAGCGCAGCGATCTCGTCCAGTGTCCGCTTCTCGTAACGCCGCCAGATGACGCTGAGATCGGAATCGGGAAAGAGGCCGAACACGATCCCGAATGGTGTCGGCAACGACACTTGGAATCGCGTGCTGGCCGGAATCTTGCCTTGCGACTTCAGTGCGCTGAATTGCACGTAGGACTGAATCGCGGCAGGTGCGTATTGCAGCGGGCCGAGATCGATATCGCTCGCCGGATCTTTGAGTCGGAAACGCGGCCCGGGCTCGCCGCGGCGGCCGATGGCTTCGAGCGCCGGTAATTTCCGGAGATGATCGCGCGTCCACGCGATCCAGCCCAGGCGCTCGCCGGTTTCGCCGTCCGGAATGCGGGGCGCCAAATCCCCCAGCGTCTGCGCGACCGCGGTGAAGACCTCCTGGGCCGAAGCGAGCGGGATGCTGCCGACGAGAAGGACGGGACGCGGTTGCGAGGCGCTGGGCAATCGGGGCTCGTTATTTATTATTCGGGAGCGGGACGCCGCCGAGCTCGCTCAAAGCCATGGCCTTGCCTTGCGGCACGTCCCAGCGAACCATGACGACGTTGCGGCCGCCGACGCCACGCTGCGGGTCGGCGGTGAAATCGTATGGGCCGTTGGTGCCGGTCCAGCCTTTGAGCTTGAGGAAATAATCCCGCAGCTGCGTCGCATTGGCATTCGGGCCGAGCTCGCGCAAAGCGGCTACCAGGAGCAGGCCCGGATCCCAGGCGCTGATCGTGATCATGTCGGGCTGTGCGCCGCTGGAGCTCAGCGCGGTTGCCATTTCGGCGACCGCTTTCTTGGTCGCGGCATCATCGGCATCGCCGCCGTAATAGGGAACCGCAGCAAAGATCAGATTCGGCGGCAACACAGCTGAATATTGCTTCAGAAAGGCGCCGGTCAGGTTGCCGGGCGAGGTCAAGGTCGGCAGCTCGATGCCGAGATCCTTCTCGCCGCGGAACAGCGTACCGGCCGCGCCACCGGTCGCCCAAGCAACGATGATATCGGGATTGGCGCCTTTGATAACCGCCATCTGCGCGGCAACGCTCGCATCGCCGGGCGCGAAATGCTGTGCCGTCACAACCTGCACCGATTTATTCTCGGGCAGGTTCAGCGCGCCTTGCAGCGCCTTCTCCGAGGTCTGGCCGCCGGAATCGGTCGCGAAGATGGTCGCGACCTTTTTCCAGCCGCGCTCGCGGAAATAATGCACCGCCACGGCCATCTGCGAATCATAGGACATCGATGTCAGGAATTCGTAGCCGCCGACGACCGGATCGCCGCCATTGGCAAGGCAGTAGAGCAGGGGGCCGTTATTGGCGACCAGCGGCGCGATCGCGCCGCAAGCATTGGGGCTCGACGAGCCGAGGATGATCGGCACGTTCTTCGCGATGAGGTTATGGGCGAGCTGCACCGCGGTCTGCGGGCTCGATTCATCGTCCGAGACGACGAAGGAAACCGGCCGGCCTTTGATGCCGCCATCGGCGTTTACCATCGCCTCGATCGCTTTCAGCGATTTGAGCTGCGTCTGGCCGACGAAGGCAATGTTGCCGGTCAGCGACAGGATGGTGTTGATTTCGTAAGGCTCGGCCGCGCGCGCGGGCGCGGCAGCGAACATGGTGGCGGCAATGAGGGGTAGAGCCAAGCAACGCGCGTGTTTCACGCCGAATCCTCCGTTCAATTCGCGTTCTTCTTATGCCGGGACGCTAGACGTCGGTTGTCCGGCTGTCAATCAGAATAGCCCAGTTTACTGGACTTAATCGAACAGGTGTTATACAGTGCGTAACATATGCGCCTGTCCGATCTGATCGATACCGAAGCTGGAACGCTGAGCCGCGCGAGCTTTGCGAGCGAGGAGATTTTCCAGCGCGAGCTAGAGCGCGTCTTCGCCCGCGGATGGAATTTCGTCGGCCATACCAGCCAGCTACCGAAAAACGGCGATTTCTTCCTGTCGCGCTGCGGCACCGAAACGGTGATCGTCTCGCGCGACGAGAAGGGCACGATCAATGTGCTACTCAATACCTGCCGTCATCGCGGCATGCCGGCGTGCCGCTATGATTCGGGGAACGGCAACGGCTTCATCTGCTCCTATCACGGCTGGTCTTACGGGCTCGACGGCGCGCTGACCGGCGTGCCGAAATTCAAGGAGCGCTATCAAGGCAAGCTCGAGCGCGAGAAATGGGGCCTCGTGCGTGCGCGCGTTGTGGAATTCTACGGCTCGATCTGGGCCACCTTCGACGAGAGCGCACCATCCTTCGAGGATTATCTCGGCGAGGATATGCAATTCTATCTGCGCGCGCTGCTGCAGGGGCCGGATGGCGAAGACGACGGCTATGAGGTGATCGGCGGCATCGTCAAATGGCAGGTGGCGTGCAATTGGAAATTCGGCGCCGAGAATTTCGCTGGCGATCACTATCACGGTTACAGCCATATCTCCGTCGAGCGGCTGTCGGTCGGCCTCTCCGGCAAGACCTCGCGGCACAATTTCGCCGGGGTGAAGGTCAAGCGCCAGCCGATGAGCGTCGCCGATCCGCAGCGCGGCCATACGATCCGCGCCAGCGTTTTCGCCGCGCTCGCCGATTATGACGAACAGGAAGCCGCCTCGCCCGAGGTGAATGACTATTACCGCCAATGCCATGAGAAGCGGCAGCAGCGTCTCGGCGACAAGTCGCGGCTCTTGATCCATGGCGGCGTGATCTTCCCGAACACGCATTTCAACAGCGCCGGCCGCACGACCATCGGGCTCTGGCTGCCGCTGAGCGCCGGAAAGACCGAGGTATGGCGCTGGCTCTTTGTACCGCGCAACGCGCCGAGCGCGGTTAAGGACACATTGCGCGAATACTATCTGCGCTATGCGGGACCTGCCGGCATGGTCGAGCAGGACGATATGGAGAATTGGACCGCGGCGCAGCGCGGCGCCGAAAGCTTCGTGTCGCGCCGCTATCCGTTCAACTATCAGCTAGCGATGGGGCTCGAGCGGCGTTCGCGTCCCGATGAATTTCTCGGCAAGGACGTGACGATCACCGAGGACGTGACCGAGCATAACCAGCGGGCCTTCTACGCCCACTGGGCGCGTCTCGTCGCCGATGCATCATGAGCGCGGATCGCGATAACGGTATCGACCGGCTGTTGCTCGAAGCCGAGGTCGAACGCTTCCTCAGCGCCGAGGGCGAGCTGCTCGACGAGCGGCGGTTCGACGATTGGCTGGCGCTGCTGCATGACGACATCCGGTATTGGATGCCGATCGCGCGCAATGTGCGCTTCAATCAGCCCGAGCTCGAATATACGCGCGAGGGCGCGGAAGCGAATTGGTTCGACGAGGGCAAGGACACGCTTAAGAAACGCGTGTTGCAGATCCAAGGCGGCGATCATTGGGCCGAAGAGCCGCGCTCGCGCACCACGCATATGGTCGCGAATGTGCGCGTCGAGGGCATCGAGGGCGATGACATCACCGTGAAAAGCCGCTTCATCGTCTGCGGCTTTCGCCTGGAGCACGATGTCGACCTCTTCATCGGTAAGCGCGTCGATGTGCTCCGCCGCGATCAAGGCGCGCTGAAAGTGCTGCGACGCACGATCTATCTCGATCAGAGCGTCCTCTTGTCGCGCAATCTGACGACGTTCTTCTGACCATGCCGGCGGTGAAGAAACGTGCCGCGCCAGAAGCCGCGGACGAGCTGACGACGAGTCTCGATTTCCTGATCCGCGATACGCGTCTGCGCCTCTATAAATTCATCGAAGCACGGATCGCGAAGGCGGGCATTCCGCTGCGCGTGTGGTTTCCGCTGCGTGTGCTTTATCGCAATGAAGGCATCACGCAGCGCGAGCTCGGCCAGATGCTGGGCTTCGGCGACGCGCATGCCGGCGTGATCGTCGGCGTCATGCAGCGCCATAAGCTCGTTTATCGCCAGCCGAGCCGAACCGATAAGCGGCGCCTCGATCTCTATCTGACGCCCGAGGGGCGCAAGAAGACGCAGCAGACGCTGCGCGAGATGCGCCGCATCAACGCCAAGATCACCGCCGGCTTCACGACGGCCGAGCGGCAATCGTTCCACGCGCTGCTGACGCGCGCACATGAAAACCTGGCCGAGCCGTGAGTATCGCACGCGGTGGCCAAAAGGGAGGGTGAGGTAATGTCGAATACGCGGCGGTCCCGTTTCGTCATGGTCGATGGCGTGAAGACGCATTACACGGAAAACGGCGACAACGGCCCGGTCATCCTGGCGATGCATGGCGGCGGCCATGGCTCGTCGGGCGAGGCGGGGCTCGGTCGGCTGCTGGAGCTGCTCGGCGATCGCTATCGCATCATCGGTCTCAATTCGATCGGCGGCTATGGCGAGACCGACCCGGTGCCGATGCCCCACGGGCTGCAAAGCCGCGTCGATCACGCCGCCGCCTTCGCCGATGCGCTCTGCCTCGATCGCTTCACCATCATGGGCAATTCGCAGGGCGCGTGGTGCGCCGCGCGCTATGCGATGACCTATCCCGAGCGTATCGACAATATCGTTCTGCTGAGCAGCATCACGATCGGTGGTGCGATGGGGCTGAAGGCACCGCGCGGCGAGGGGCACAAGCTGCTGAGCTCTTACGACGGCACGCGCGCGTCGATGGTGCGGCTGATGCAGGGACTGGCTGCACGGCCGGAAGTGATTACGGACGCATTGGTCGATCTGCGTCAGACAGCGGCGACGCGGCTCGGCGCAATGCATGCTTTCGCGGCCTCTGAGAAATCGATCGCAGCCGTGCGCACCGATCCGCTCGCGACGGCGCTGTTCGATATGCGCGAGAGTCTGCCGGCGCTGGCGAAGAAGATTCCGACTATCTTTATCTGGGGCGAGAACGATATCTTCGCCGCGCCCTCGCATGGCCGCGAGCTCGAAGCGCTGCTGCCCGATATCAAATTTCATTGGGTCAAGAACGCTGGCCACCAAGTCCAGACCGACCAGCCCGAAATCGTCGCCGAGATCGTCGACAATCTCATCAAGCAGCGACAGGTCCGGTAACCTGTCCGTTAGCGAAAAATGAATCGATTGCGGCGGTTTGCACTAAAGCACTGCGGGAGCGGCCGATCGGCGTTAGCGGCCTGACGAGGTCTGTGCAGCGCTACCGGGTCGGCTGCGGGCTGCCTTCAACGAGTTGCGCCACGGTCGCCAAGAGTTGGTCGGCGCTGAACGGCTTCGACAGCGCGGCGGTCGCGCCGAGCTGCATGGCAAAATGCAAATAATCTTTCAGCCCGCTGCCCGAGATCGCGAGGATCGGCAGATCGGGCGCTTGCTGTCGCAGCAGACGGATCGTCTCAATACCTTCTTTCTCCGGCATGAAGATATCGGTGACGACGAGGGTTGGCCGCTCCTCGCGGAAGCATTTTAGGCCGATTGCGCCATTGGTTGCTTCGCGGACATGGTGGCCCGCCGATTTGAGGATGCGGATAAGCAATCGCCGCATCTGCGCGTCGTCATCGATGATAAGTATGTCTGTCATGGCACCGGCCTATTTATCGAGCGAGCTGCGCAACACAGTTGCGAGCTCTAAACGGCTATAAGGTTTACTGAGCAGGCGCAGACTTCTGAGCATCTCGTTGTCGATGTCGATCCGCGCTTCGGGGAAACCGGAGGTCAGAACAACTTTCAGCGTCGGCCATTTCTCGATGGCGATACGTGCGAGATCGACGCCGTCGAGCCCGCCCGGCATCACGATATCGGTCAGAAGCAGATCAACCGGCTCGCGGTCGAGGATGGCGAGCGCTTCCGCGCCCGTCCCGGTTTCGAGCGCGCGATAGCCGAGCCCATTCAATTGACGCATGACGACGCGGCGGACTTCGGGGTTGTCCTCGACAACGAGGATGGTCTCGCCGGCACCTTGTGCGAGGGTCGTGGCGCGCTTGTCTTCTTGCGCCGGCGCCGCTGTCGTCGCACGCGGCAGATAGAGGCGGAACGTCGTGCCCGCGCCCAGCTCGCTATAGACGTTGATATGGCCTCCCGATTGGCGCAGGAAACCGAACACCATGCTGAGGCCGAGGCCGGTGCCCTTGCCGCGATCCTTGGTCGTGAAGAACGGCTCGAATATGCGCTCGAGCGTCGCCGGCGCCATGCCACATCCGGTGTCGCTGACCTCGATCATCACATAATCGCCCTCGGTCGCATCCACATGCGTGGCGGCATAGTCGGCGTCGAGCCGGCGATTGGCGGTGGTGATGATCAGCCGGCCGCCTTTGGGCATCGCATCGCGTGCGTTGGTCGCGAGATTGGCGATGCTGCTTTCGAGTTGCGCCGGGTCGGCGGTCGCGGGCCAGAGCTCTTCGGCGAGTTGAAGCGATATTTCGATGGTCTCGCCGAGCAGGGGGCGCAACAGCCGCACGGTATTGGCGATGAGATCGTTGACTTTGACCGGCTCGGGATGCAGTGGCTGACGTCGCGCGAAAGCAAGCAGCCGGCGTGTGAGATCGGCGCCGCGCCAAGCCGCCTCATGCGCGTCGCTGACGAGCTCCTCGAGCTCGCCCTCGACCTGGCCGCGCGCGAGATCGAGATTGCCGATGATGATGCCGAGGAGATTGTTGAAATCATGGGCCATGCCGCCCGTGAGATTGCCGATCGCCTCCATCTTTTGCGATTGGACGAGTTGATGCTCGGTCTCCTTGCGGCTCGAGATATCGACGCGAAGACCGGCCAGCCATCCATTCGGCAGGCGGTGGTGACTCGCCAGCACCCAGCGCCCGTCGGCGAGCCGCTCTTCGACGGCAACGCCCGGCTGCTGATGATCGCGAACATGTTCCGTGATCCATTGCTCCTTGTTGTCAGTGGGGCCGGTGTAATAACCGCTCGCGACGCCCAAGCGCAGCATCTCCTCGAAGCGCGTGCCGATGATCACGTTCTCGGGCTTGTTGGGGAAAAGGTGCCGGTAGCTCGCGTTGCAGATGACGAGGCGATCCTGATCGTCATAGACCGCGAAGCCCTCCGGCATCGTCTCGATGCCGTCGCGCAAAATCGCCTCGGCATCTTCGCTCTGCCGGCGTGCTTCCTCGGCGGCATGCAAGGCGCCCGCGACTTCGTCGACTTCGGGCAGACCGGTCAACGCCGGTACGGCGGGGGCGGGGCCATCCGCGGCCACCGCGAGCCGCCGCAGGGATTCGATCGGCTGTGCGATGTGCCGCGCGGCGTACAGCGCAAGACCGAGGCCGATGATGAGGAAGCCGCTGCCGGCAACCAGCGTATCGATGGCTGCCTGCAGCGCGGGGCGCGTCATATCGGTTCGCGGCACGCCGATCCCGACGGCCCAGCCGAACTGCTCGCTGTGGCTGAAGGCAGAGAGCACGGGAACGCCGTCGAGCGATATGCCCTCGATGATTCCTTCCGGTAGCTTCATCAACGTGTCGTAGAAGCTCGGTCCCGAGCGCTGACCGACGAGGCGATCGCCGTTGGGAACACGTGCGATAATCGTGCCTCGGCTGTCGAAGACCGAGGCGACCCAGTCCGAGGGCGGCTTCTGCTGACGCAAGATCCGGCTGAAATCCTGGAGATCAGGATTCATCGACAGGACGTATTGGACCTTCCCATCATCGCCGAGAACCGGAACGTCGATTGCGATGACGAAGCGCTTATCCGGCCCGACTTGGAAAAGGTTCGATACTTCAGGCCGGCCGGTCTCGAAGACCTGCCGAGTGGATTCCATGTTCGAGCGCGTCGCGAGCGATGTGCCGGCCGACAGACGCATATTCAACAATTCCTGGCCGTCGCGGCGAATGACCAGAACATTCGAGCCAGGGAATTGGCGACGGATCACGGCCTCGGCGCGGTGGCGGAAGCGGTCGAACTCGCCTCTTCGTAGAGATTCCGAACCCGCCAGCACACCCAGCGCGTCGATGTCGGCTTGTAACTGGCTCTCCACCAGGAAGGCCAAGCCGCGGGTCAGCGCCAAGTTTTGGCTGCCGGTCGTCGCGACGTCGTTACGGAACTGCTTGTATTGGTAGGCGAACGCAAAGACCAGTAATGGTATAATACTGGTCAAAACAAGTAGAAGAAGACGCCAACGTAGCGACAAACCCTGCGTGCTCCGGCGTGGCGCATGCACCCCAGTTGATCGGTATAAGCGTGCCTCCGATCCCGCACCGAGACTTGATGCGAGGACCGCGATCCCCCTTTTCATTTTTTTCCAGCCACAATTGCTGGTTGCTAAGAAAAGTCGCTACGAAGGATAGTACATGCGGTTGATGCTTCTTCACAAGCGTTAGTTCGGATGGCTAATCAACTGAAACATTTATCATTAATTTCGCTGATGTGGGTCCGTCACGGAACTTTGATAGGGCCTCTAACCGTCACTTTCCGTCGCCGGTCGTTACTCAATGTAGAAAAGGTGACATCGATTTGTGACAGAGCCGGACTAAAACGGCCGACTTTGGTGTGAGAAAGAAATCCCGCGTACTCGCGAAATCTTCGGGACAAAGGCTCATTGAGTTGGTCGAGGATCGGCTCAGCGGCTTATCGCATCGTCGATGCAGCCGATCACCGTTACTTGCGAGAACTCACAATTGTCGCGACGAGTTATTGCACATCGCTGAAGCAGGCTAACCGTGCGGCAAGTTTTCCACAGGGTCGTGCGCGACGGCGCGAGGCCAGGCGCTGTCTAAGTGTTTCCGACGCGTGTTAGCGGTAGTTGGCGGCGACGCGCGTCATCGCTTGGCCGCCGAAATGCGACCACCAGCCATTCTCATTGATCGAATAATAGGGATGGTAGTAGCTCACATTCCGCGCGGGCACGATGTCGCCGCGCAGGTTGTCGAGCAGCAGCGGCTCGCCATTCACATAGACCGCGAGCACGGCGTGATCGAGGCTGATCGCGGCGTCGCGCAACACGACCATGCGCATCGCATCGGCCGGCACGCCGGCGGCGCGCAGCAACAGATATTTGGCAATCGCGTAATCCTGGCACTGACCGCCATAGCGCAGGAACTCGAACGCGCTTTCCCAATACATCGAGCGATGCCAGTTCACCGCGGTCGGCACGTAGGGATGGCGGTTCATCGCCTGATTGGCGATCTCGATCTGCTGGCGCAGGTCGAGGCCACGCATCTTGTCGATCAGGCTTTGCCATTCAGCCGGAACGCAATGTGTGTCGCCGCGCGATGAGCAGACATGCTGCGCGTCTTTACCTTCGGCATCCGCACGCGCCAGCATGTCGGTCCACTGCTTGAAGCGCCACGTGCTGTTCGAATAGATCTCGCCCGAGCCGAAGAGCGGCGCATGCTTCGCGTAGCTGTAATTCTCTTCGTAGCTCGAATCGGTGGCCGGCGTCCTCGCAGCAAAGGACGGGGCGGCACAGGTCAGCGCCGCTAAAGCGCAGCCTGCGAGTATCGACTTACCAAACATCTCAGACCCTCATTCGGCGGCCCCGCTATCCGCGCGGCGCTGGCGCGCGCGGACCGGAGGCTTTGCGTCGCCGGATTGCCCCGGCTTTGCGTTTGTCGTGATGGCGTCCTCAGCGGACTGGCATCGCACCCAATGCGTGCACGGACAATTAGACGCCGTGACGGATGAACGAATCGTTGAACAGGGTTCGGGCGTCGGCAAAGCGACGCGGTGCCGCCGGTCGCGGCGCGATTACGCAGCTTAGCGACTGATATTGCGTGCGGATTCTTTGTGGCGGCAGTGAGCGAGCGTGACAGATGTGTTGCAAGACGCGTTCGCGGCAGCAATTGGCGCACATGCGCCACTCGCGTTTCTGGCGAAAATGTCGTGGGTGTTTCAGTTGTTTGTCAGATAAGTTGAAGACGCAACTTCATCGGCCGCCAAACCACCGCGCGGAAACGCCGCAATACGAAGGTATGACGCGGAATCTGTTGGCAAATTGCCGCGAATTGACAGCGAAAGCGGCGCACTGTCATTTTTCGGAAAAATTAGCGTAATAGCGTGGCTCGCTCTGGACCGGCGAAACAGACTGATATAGGTCACGATCCGAGATGTTCTTCCTCCCATTACGTTGCCGTCCCTCCGCTCTCGCTCTGTTGGCGTGGCGTTGTTCGACGGGGATAGCGCTGCTCGCCGCCGCCGGTTGCACGACCCCGCAGCCAACGCCACCGGACACGGATCAGAAATCGACGACCTCGACGGCAGCGGCGAGCACGGCGGCGCCGACGCCGCTGGGCGCGACCCGTGTCGATGCGCCCGAGGTCGCCAATCCGGCGCCGGCGGTTCCGGCCCAGCGCGCACAAATCATCGGCGGTACCGGGGCCCTCATCGGGACCGCGTCGCGACCCGGCACCGGCGCCACCGCCGCCGCGGGCGACATCACGCTCAATTTCGTCAACGCCGACGTACGTGAGGTCTTGCCGCGCGTGCTCGGCGACATCCTCCATCTCAACTATACGATCGATCCCAAGGTCCAAGCGAACGTCACCATCCAGACGAGCCGACCGATCGCCCAGAAAGACGTGCTGCCGGTGCTCGGGGAGACCTTGCGCGCGAGCGGTCTCGCTCTCGTTGAAGCAAACGGTGTCTATCGCGTGACCGCCTCCGAGGATGCGGTGCATCTCGGCACGGCTCCCGTCACGGTCGGCGGGAGGGCGACCCCGACTGCGGTCTACAATGTGCAGATCCTGCCGCTCCGCTACGTTTCCGCGGCGGATTTGCAGCGCACGCTGCAGCCTTTTCTGCCGAAGGATGCGACGCTGCAAATCGATGCGACGCGCAATGTCATCATCCTCTCGGGCGCGGGCGTCGATCTCTCGACCATCACCGACATGGTGAAAGCCTTCGATGTCGATTGGATCGCCGGTATGTCTTTCGGCATCGTGCCGGTGCAAACCGCGCCGCCGAAAGAGGTGGCGGACGAGCTCACCACAATCTTCGGTCCCAAGGGCAGCGTGCCTTTGCCGGGCATGCTGAGCTTCGCGCCGCTCGAGCGCATGAACGCGATCCTCGTCGTCTCGCCGCAGCGCTCGTACGTCGAGCAGGCGCGGATGTGGATCGAGCGGCTGGACCGCGGCGAGGCCGAGAACAAGCCGCAGATTTACGAATATCACGTGCAGAACAGCCGCGCCGTCGATGTCGCGCAGGTGCTCACCCGTTTGTTCACCAACAGCCAGGTGAGCACCGTGCAGCCGCAGACAGCGCCCGGCACCAGCGCGACGACAATCGGCAATTCGGAATTCGGCGGCCTGTCGGGCGCCTCAGGCGGCGGCACCGCCCCGCCGGGGCTCGGAACCGGACTATCCTCGGGCGGCCAGTCTTCCGGCATGCTCGGTAGCGGGAACTATGCGTCCAATTCGCCGCCCACGGGCAGCACGGCGTCGGGCGGCCCGCCGCAAGTCGCCGAGCAATCACCGCTCGATCAGAACAACACGTCGGCACCAGGCCAAGGGACAGGCGCGCCGCTGCCCAACGGCCTCGAATTGCCGCCGATCCGCGTCGTCGCCGACGAAAAGAACAATACGCTCGTGATCTATGCGCGGCCGCGCGACTACCAGATGGTCCAGGAGGCGTTGAAGCGTATCGATGTCGTGCCGCTCGAAGTGCTGATCGAGGCGACGATTGCCGAGGTGACGCTGGGCAACGATCTGCAATACGGGCTGCAGTATTTCTTCCACCAGCACGAGAACCAATTCATCTTCGGCGGCAGCGCGACGCCGATCCTCAGCGCGGCGATCCCGGGCGTCTTCCCCGGCTTCAACTACATTCTCGGCAGCACCAATGCGAATGTGGTGCTGAACCTGCTCTCGGGCATCACCAATGTGCATGTGATCTCGTCGCCGGAACTGCTGGTGCTCGATCATCAATCGGCATCGCTGCTCGTCGGCAATGCAGTCCCGATCCCGACCGCACAGATCCAAAGCACCGTCACTACAGGCGCGCCGATCGTGAACACGGTGCAATATGTCGATACCGGCGTCATCCTGAAGGTGACGCCGCGCGTCAACGCCAACGGCCTGATCACGCTCGAAGTGGGGCAGGAGGTCAGCGCCGTGGCGACGGGCCCTTCGACCACTAGCAGTTTCGGCCCGACCATTACGGAGCGGCGGCTGCAGAGCAGCGTCACCGTGCAGGATGGCGAGACCGTCGCGCTCGGCGGGCTCATTCAGGATACGAACAGCCTGACCAAGAACGGCATTCCGCTGTTATCCAGCATTCCCGTGATCGGCGCCGCCTTCGGCACGACGGATCACAACGTGGAGCGGACGGAGCTGCTGGTGCTGTTGTCGCCGAAGATCGTGCATAACGCAGTGGATGCGCGCGCGGTGACAGAGGAGCTGCGCAACCGATTGCATTCGCTGCAAAGCAGCGATATGCGCATCCCGTGAGCGGGGTTGGGCGCGTCGTGGCTTGGTGAAGCCGGCGACCAGCCCTTCGACCGCAGCGCCGCGCACCAAGCCGCCGAGCACATCGCTGAGAATCTTGCTCGCGCGCTCGACGATGGGCGTTACGTGCCGGATCATGCGCGATGTCGCGATATTTGGCTCGCTCGGCGGCAGCGGGCTCGGCAGCCGCGGTTTCATTGGGGGCGGTGCGCGCGCTTGTCTGCCAGATTGGTGAAACGCGCATTTCCAAGGCCGGTGCCGATCGTCAAAATTCCCCAGCGCTTCACATCGAGCATGTGCGGCACCTGGCTCAAACCCTGCAGCACCGCGTCATTGTGGATGATAATCAGCGGTTGCTCGCCGTTGATGGTCGGCAACGCCTTCGCCAGCTCGGTCGCGAGGTCGAAATTATCGCTCTCCCAATTGCCGGGAAGATTTTGTCCACCGGCCTTGATCGAGCCATCGCCGTTGATGATCCCCGGGCAGCCGATGCCGATGAACGGCGCAAGTCGCAAGCGGCGTTTCTTGGCGCGCTGCGCGAGATTTTGCAGAGCTCCGACCAGCCGCTCGACAGCGCGCGCCCGCGACGGTGTCTTGTCATCGGTATGACGCCATTTCTTGGACAGAACCACATTGCCTTCGGAAAGCGCGGTTTGCTCGCGGCCGAAGGCAAAAGTGACAACGCCGACGCGCACATTCGTGCCGCCGATATCGGCGGCGAGGATCGCGTCGTGGCCAGCAAGCATCCAATTCGGCACGAGTTGCAGCGCACCGAGCATGGCCGCTTCATCAACATGCTCGCGGATCGGGACGATTTCGATCTTAGTACCGTCGAGCTTCAGCTGGATTGCAGCGCGGCCGATCACCAGTTCGCCGATACGGCCGGCGCGAAAGCCGCCGCCGACCGCGATACGTTCGGTGCCGTTCCATTCCTTGAGCCGCAGAAAGCGCGTAATGACCGAGGCGAACTCGACCGCGAAAGCATCCACGACGCCAAGAACAAGGCCTGCCGCTTCGGGATCGTTGGAATCGAGGAATCGTGGCAGCGTCTTTTTGTTCAGCGCGGCCGGTGGCGCGTCGGCCAATGGATCGCGGCCGCCGCGTGCCGCGCGCTTACGCCAATCCTCGAAGATCGCGGCGAAGGCACCCTTGTTGGCGCGATCGCCATATTGTTCATCACCGTCGCGGAGTTGCGCTCCATAAGTATCGACGTGGACGCGAGGAAGTTCGGCTGACGCGTGGAGAGTTACACGCGTTCGTAGCGATTTGTTGTTCTTATCGTTCGTATGCGACGCCATGCGGGGGAAAAAACGGCGGTGCCGGAGAAAGGTTGCTGGCATTGGCGCGCTTTGTCGAGAAAACCGGCTACCGATTCATTACCCCCAACACCGGAAACCCATCGCCGGTCTCCTTCCATCGTTGCGTCCTTTGGCGCTCGAGCATGTCGCGGCGCGGACATTATCGAATCCCGATTCCGATCCGATGACCTTATGCCACTGATGAGCGAGGTTTCCTGCGATCGGCGCGAGGAAAGGCGATGGCCGATTAGCTCGACTATCTCCCGGACGTCATCCGTAAATGCCTGTCGCGCGCCTCGGCGGAGGTCGAGGCGAAGGTCTAAAGCGGTGGGAACCTAGGTGCGGCGGTGGACGTCGCCGCCACTTACCACTTGCAGACCAGACCTTCGGCGAAGGTCTGACGCCAATCGGCTCCCGCAGGCACGATGCCGTCATAGGGCCGAACCTGCGCGTGGGTGCGCGGGTCGGCGCCGAGCGGCGTCTCGCCGCGCTCAACCGCGGCGGTCGCCTCGAGCAGCATCCGCCGCATCGTCACGATCGCCCGGTCGGTGGTGCCGAGAAATTCGTTCGAGCGATCGACGATCGGTCCCATGCCTTCCTGGATTGCCATGTCCTGCGTGTTGACGCCGTCGATGCCGGTATAGCTCTGCGTCTTTTGGATATGGCGGTCGATGAGATAGTCGTTCGATGGGTTGCGCTTCAGCTTGAACGTGCCGGGGATGAGATCCACTTGACCGCGGCCCGAATGATGCTCATGCGCCTCGAACTGCTCGGGCGAAATCCCGATCGCCGGATCCGCGCTGTATTGCCAATTGTAGACATTGGTCTGTTCGTCATCGATCGGCACCCAGAGATGCCCGTCGAGCTGCGGCACTTCGTTGCGGCCTTGCACGCCGTTGATGCCGCCACGCATCTGCTGGGCCGGCATCACATATTGATAGACGCGGACATAATTGCCGTCCTCGCCGAGCCGCCGCGTCGAGATATAGGAATAGCCGTAATCGCCGCGGATGACGTCGAGCTGCGGCGCGCGATCGCGCTGCCGCGGCAGCGATTTGTTGGCGAGGTTAAGGTTGTGCAGGTAGGAGGAATGCGCCGTGTCGAGCCCGCCTTCGAGCCCTTGTAGATAGTTGCATGCCTCATAGGTCTTCGAGATATGGCAATGCGTCGACGGCGCGCGCAGCCATTCGTAATCCGGCGGCGCGGGCATCTTCTCTTGCGGTCCGAGATAGGCCCAGACCACGCCGCCGCGTTCGTAGGTCGGATAGTGCTTGATCTTGATGCTGTTCTTCATCGGGCTGCTGGCAGGCTCGCTCGGCAGATCGACGCAGTTACCGTCGACATCGAATTTCCAGCCGTGATAGACGCAGCGCAGTCCGCATTCCTCATTGCGGCCGAAGAACAAAGGCGCCCGGCGATGCGGGCAATACGCGTCGACCAGGCCGACGCGCCCGTTGGTGTCGCGGAAAGCGATAAGATCCTCGCCGAGCAAACGTATGCGCACCGGCGCGCCGTCGCGTTCCGTCACCTCGGTTGAAAGGCAGGCCGGCTGCCAATAGCGCCGGAAAAGCTCGCCCGCAGGTGTCCCGCGGCCGACACGAACCAGACGCTCGTTATCCTCTCGGCTTAACATCGCCCGTTTCTCCACCCTTTATCGTGATAAGGGTATCGTAGGCCTGCTGCTCAAGCGGACGCAAGTCAGGGCGTGGGCGTGATTGCCTGTTTCGCGCGATCCAGCAGCGCCGGGGGCAAATTTGCCAGCCGCGCCATCAAGCTAGCCAATTCCTCGCCGGAGACCGGCGCGATCTCGGCGCCAAGCTGTTTCGCATCTGCGAGAAAAGCCGGGTCCTGCATCGTCGCGACATAGGCGACGCGCAACGCGGCGACGCGATCCGCCGGAACCTTGGGTCCGACCGCTGTCGGCTTGCCGACCGTATAAGGCGCGGAGAACAGCTCGAGCAGCGCGCGGTCGTCGCTATTGCCGGCAAGATCGACCAGCAGCGGGACGTTCGGCAGATCGGGCGTGCGCGAGCCGATCTGCACGAGCACGCGGATCTTGCCGGCTTTGTACCAATCGTAGGTATTGCCCTGGCCGCTGAACCAGGTGTCGCCGGCATCGCCGTCGACCTCGCCTTGCTCCAGCGCATGTTCGACACCAGCGGCGCCGTCATAGCCGGTGACGACGCGGAACTTGGTGCCGAGAACATAATTCATGACGCGCGGATAGATCGCGCCGACCGCCATCGGCGACGGCGCGCCGATCACCGCGATGGTGTGCTTGGCGTCTTCGATGGTTTTTACCGGCGATTTCGCCGCGATGATCACATCGCCGACCTCGCGCGTCATATTGCCGATCCAGTTGAAGCGTGCCGGATCGACTTTCACGTCGCTTTGGCCCAGCGCTTTGATCAGCGGCAGCATGTTGTGGAGATTGGCGAGAACGGTGCCGTCCTGCGGCCCGATGTTAAAGACATAGTTGGCGGCGATCATGCCGGTTCCGCCGGAGAGATTCTCGACCACGATCGTCGGATGGCCGGGGATATGGTCACTGAGGTGGCGCGCCAGCAACCGCGCGTGATTGTCGTAAGGCCCACCTGCCGGGGTCGCGACGATCAGCCGGATCGTCTTGCCTTTGTAGAAATCGCCGATCGCATCCGCCGTTGCTGTTGGCGCGAGGCTAAGCCAGGCAAGCAGCGCGGCGAGCGCAGAGAGGGTGGGCTTCATTCTAACCTCGCAGGGGCTAACCTCGCACGCCAAGCCGGAGACCGCAGAGCCGGGCCAGGAAAGCGGCGCCGGTCGTCACCATCATGACAACGACCGACACGACCGCCGCATCTTCCCAGCGTCCATCGACCATGTAGTCGAGTTGCAGCAGCGACAGGGTCTTCGATGAATTGGAGGCCAAGAGAGCGACGCTGGCAATATCGCGCGATGCGGCGATGAAGTTGATGACCCCGACCAGCACAAGGGTCGGCATCAGGATTGGCACGATGATATGGCGGAACCCGTACCACCAGGACGCGCCGCAGGTCCGCGCCGCCTCCTCGAGCGCGGCGCCGAGTTGCAGGAGCGTCGATTTTAGGATCTGTGTGCCGAGAGTCATGCCGGCGATCACCATGGCGAGCATCATCAGCGCGACGCCGCCATACAGCAATTTGAGCAGCGGATTGCCGAGGAAGACATAGAGCAGACCTACGCTCAGCAAGATGCCGGGGATCGCGAAGGGCAGCCAAGAGAGGAAGTCGAGCAGATTGCGGCCGAGATAGCGCGAGCGCACGGTGAAGTAAGCGGCCAGCGAGCACAGCACGATGGCGCCGATCGCCGTGCCGGCGGCGAGGACCAGCGTATTGGTCAGCGACTGCATGAAGAAATCGTCGTGCAGTACCGAGCCCCAATGCGCCATCGTCCAGGGCGAGGCGATATTGAAGAAGCCGAAGAGCTTCATGAACGATGCCGTGACAAGGAACGTGACAGGGAGGATCGTGATGGTCACGGTCAGCAGCGCGACAAGGCCGAAGATCGGCCAGCGCCAACGCCCGAGCGGTGTCGGCTGGCTGCGCTCGCGGCCGGTGATCGAGGTGTAGTCGGTACGCGTCGCCAGCCAGCGATGCAGCGCGATCAGCGGCGTGATGATGATGAAGCCGACCACCGCAAGCGCTGTCGCCGAGGCGAATTCGGGCGGCACTTGCGCGACGAGCACATAGACCTTCGTACCGAAGACCCAGAAATTGAAGGGCGGGCCGAGCACCATCTCGATCTCGAAGGTCTGCATCGCGCGGATCACCGACAGCACCAGCACGGTGAGGATGCCGGGCGCGACGGCGGGAATGACGATGCGCGTCAGGGTCATCCAACGCCCGGCGCCCGAGCAGCGTGCGGCTTCCTCGAAAGCGGCGTCGAGATTGCGGAAGAGCGGCGTCAGCAGCATCACTTTGATCGCGAGCGAGCTGGTGCTGATATGCGCCCAGACGATGCCCCAGAAGGAATAGATGTCGAAGGGCGGCTTGCTGACGAAAGGCAGCGCCAGCGCGATCTGATTCAAAAGCCCGTTCTGCGGGCCGAGCAGCACGATCCAGCCGAGCGTCACCGAAAGCGACGGCAGGAAGAACGTGATCCAGAAAGCGAATTCGAACATGCCGCGCAGCGGCAGATCGGTGCGCGCGAGGAGCCAGGCGAGCAATACCGCGCTCGGCAATGAGATCGACTCATTCGCGACCAGGACCTTGGCGGTATTGGCCACGGCGTTGAGCATCGTCGGATCGGTGAAGGCGGCGCGCCAGCCATCGAGGCCCCAATGCCGCTCGCCGCCGATCGGGCCGACGACGAAACTGTCGACGAGAATGACGAGCACCGGATAGAGCACGAACAGCCCGACGATGCCGAGGACGATCAGGAACACCGCATATTGCGGATCGACCGTGCGTGCTTGTCGCGGTAGGGCCGGGGCGGCGTCGGCCATCACGCGGTCCCACCCATCTTTGCCCAGAGCCGCGCGGCGTCGGGCTCGATGGCGAGCGCGATCTTGTCGCCGGGCGCCGCGTGGCGGTCCGAGGGGAGATAGACCGAAAGCGCATTGGCGCCGATCTTCACCTCACATTCGGAGCGCTCGCCTTGGTACAGCACCGCTTCGACGATGCCATGCAAGGTGCTGCCTTGGCCATCGGCGAGGCGGATCGCTTCCGGTCGCAGCGAGATATCAACCTCGCGACCGGCGGCGAGATCGAGCCCGGCCGGTATCGCGCATTCGACCAAGGCGCTGCCATCGCCGCCGAGTTCGACAGCGGCGCGTCCGGCGGCAATCGATTTCACACGGCCGGGCAGGGTGACGGACTTGCCGAGAAAGTCGCGCACGAACGGCGTCGCCGGTTGCTCGTAGAGCACGCGCGGCGAACCGATCTGCTCGATACGCCCGCGATTGAGGACGACGATGCGATCGGAGAGGCTGAGTGCCTCGCTCTGATCATGCGTCACATAGATGAGGGTGAGGCCGAGCCGCGCCTGAAGCAGCTTCAACTCGACACGCATTTGCTCGCGCAGTTTCACGTCGAGGTTGCTGAGCGGCTCATCGAGCAACAGCAAGGCCGGTTCATGGATCAGGGCGCGCGCCAGCGCGACGCGCTGCTGTTGGCCGCCGCTGAGGCGCGTTGCCGGGCGATCCTCCAGCCCGCCAAGGCCGATCATCGCCAAGGCTTTGCCTACGCGCTCGCGGATGGTCGCGGCGTCGACACGGCGAACCTTCAGCGGAAAGCCGACATTCTGCGCGACGGTCATATGCGGCCAGATCGCGTAGGACTGGAACACCATGCCGATATTGCGCTTCTCGGGCGGCAAGTTGATGCGATCGGCGATCGAGACCACCGGCTTGCCGCCGAAACGGATCGCGCCTGCATCCGGTTTTTCGAGCCCGGCGACCATGCGCAGCGTCGTCGTCTTGCCGCAGCCGGAAGGGCCGAGCAACGTCAGCGCTTCACCTTGCGCGATGTCGAGCGACAAATCCGTCACTGCAGGCACCGGCCCGTAGTTTTTGTTGAGCCGGTCGAGTTGAACAAAAGCCTGCGACAAACATTCCCCCGTGTCGTCCCGATCTATTGCCTCGCCGCGGGATCGACTTGTGAAACTCTATCGTCGCTGTCGCACAATCGTCAACGCAGCATGCGATGAGCACGCGGCGAAAAAAGCTGCTAGAGTTCCGCAAAATCCGGCGCGGTTTTGGTGGCGCGCCGTTTCTATGTGTGGGAGGAACTCGATGCATCGACGCGACCGCGATGGGCGCACTACCCTAATGCGCGGCATTGCCGTTCTAGCGAGCCTTGGCGCGATGATCGCAGCCCCACTGGCTTCCGCGGCAGAGGCGCAGTGGGACGACGTGGTGAAAGCCGCAAATGCCGAAGGCGAGGTCGACGTGCATGGTGGGCCTGGCCAGATGTTCCACCATATCCTGGTCGATTCCTTCCATGCGGCCTATCCGCAGATCAAGGTGAACTTCAACGGGCTCAGCGGGCGTGACGCGATCCCCAAGATCGTGCGCGAGCGCGCGGCCAACATCTACAGCCTCGACGTTTATAACGGCGGCACCTCGTCGATCCTGCAGGCGCTGAAGCCTATCGGCGCGTTCGAGCCGCTGCGCGAAGCCTTCATCCTGCCCGAGGTAACGGACGACAAGGCCTGGCTCGGTGGGCTCGATGCCGGCTGGATCGATAAAGAAAAGAAATATGTGATGGGCTTCGAGGCGACCGTCACGCCGATGCTGTCGGTCAATTGGGATCTCATCTCGCACGATCAACTCAAGACCTATGACGATCTCTTGAAGCCGGAATTCGCCGGCAAGATCGTGTGGGACGATCCGCGTATGCCGGGGCAGGGCGTCTCGACCGCGCAGCGCTTCCTCGTCAATTTCGGTCCCGATTGGTTGAAGAAGCTCTTCGCCGAGCAGAAGATCGCCTTTATCGCCAACCCGCGGCAGCTCGCGGAGTGGGTGGTTAGCGGCAAATATCCGATTGGCATCGGCGTCGCGCCGCAAGAGCTGAAAATCTTCCAGCAGCAGGGGCTGGGCAAAAACGTCTCGGCGTTTCTCTATCCGTTACAGAAGCCATCGCTTGAATTCGGCTACGGCACGATTTCGATGCTCTCGCACGCGCCGCATCCCAACGCAGCCAAGGTCTATATCAATTGGCTGATGTCGAAGGCCGGGCAGATCGAGTGGAGCAAGACCGGCGAGAACAGCCGTAGGCTCGATGTGCCCGTTGCCGATCCGGATATCGCGGCGCAGCCTGGGATTGCCTACGAGGGCGAGCAGCAGGAAGAGAACCTTCCCACGCGCCAGCAGGCCGAGCAGATCGCTAAGCAGAACATTCCGGCGGGACCCTGACAGGACGCCATAGGCTGCCGTCGGCGCTCACGCAGGACCAAGGAGAAGCTTCGAACGGGGAGGAAGGCCATGTACGACGGATTGAACGCGGCGCGCTTTGCCGTGGCTGGCATGGTTGCGCTCGGCGCGATGGCGGTCGTGCCGCGGGCTTGGGCGGACACTTGGGACGAGACCGTCAAAGCTGCGATCGCCGAAGGCGAAGTCGATGTGCATGGCGGGCCCGGCGAACTCTTCCATCACATCCTGACCGACGGATTCCGCAAGGCCTACCCGCAGATCAAAGTGAATTTCAACGGGCTGAGCGGCCGCGATGCGATCCCCAAAATCGTACGCGAGCGCGCGGGTGGCGTTTATACCGTCGATGTTTACGTCGGCGGCTCGTCGTCGCTGCTGCAGAGCCTCAAGCCGATCAACGCGTTTGAGCCGATCCGGCCCGCGCTCATCCTGCCCGAGGTCGTCGACGACAAGGCGTGGTATGGCGGGCTCGATGGCGGCTGGGTCGACCGGGACAAGAAATTCATTTTCGGCTTCGAGGCGACCGTGACCGAGACGACGATGGTCAATCGGGACTTTGTCTCGCGCGATATTCTGAGCAGCTATGACGATCTGCTGAGCCCCAAAGTCGCCGGCAAGATCGTGTTTGACGACCCGCGCCTGCCGGGGCCGGGCCTCGGTGCGGCGCAGCGCTACCTGCTTAATTTCGGCGAGGACTGGCTGAAGCGTCTCTATAGCCAACAGAAGATCGCCTACATCGCCAATCCGCGCCAGGAAGCCGAGTGGCTCGTTAGCGGAAAATACCCAATTGGCATCGGCGGTGCTCCGGATCAGGTGCAGCGTTTCCAGCAGCAGGGGCTGGGCAAGAACGTCGTCTCCTTTGAGGTGCCGATGCCGCATCCGACGTTGGATTTCGCCTATGGCAGCGTGGCGCTGATGGCGAATGCGCCGCATCCCAACGCTGCCAAGGTCTATATCAATTGGCTGCTGTCGAAAGCGGGGCAGACCGATTGGGGTCAGATCGGCGGCAATAGTCGGCGGATCGATATACCCTACGCGGTCCCTACGCTCGCGCCAAAGCCAGGCGTCAGCTACATCCCGGAACAGACCGAGGAAAATCTGGCCAATCGCCAGGAGGCGGGGAATCTCGCCAAGCAGTACATTCCGGCGGGGCCCTAACCGGCCCCGTCCGGTTGTTTGGGGAGGCGCGATTTTCTATTATGTTGGTGCACAATGGATAATAAAGACAACGAAATGCACGACACCGAGTTCGATCACGAGCATCTTGGCGAAGCGATGTCGCCAGAGCAGCGAGAAGCGCTCGCCGCTTTCATCTGGAGCCAGGAACACGTCGAGCTCAAAACCGTCGGCATCGATATCGGTAGCTCGACCTCGCATCTGCTCTTCGCCAAGATCCTTCTACAGCGGCACAATCAGGGTCTGTCGGCGCGCTTCGTCGTCGTCGACCGGCAAGTGCTGTGGCGCTCGCCGATCATGCTCACGCCGTTTCTGCCCGACGGGATGATCGACGCGCAGGCGCTGAAGCAATTCATCGACAAGTCCTACAAGGAAGCCGGGTTCGAGCGCAGCGACGTCGATAGCGGCGCCGTGATCCTGACCGGCGAGGCGATCAAGCGAAAGAACGCGCGCGCGATCGACGAGCTCTTCGCCGATGAGGCGGGGAAATTCGTTTGCGCGACCGCCGGCCACATTCTCGAATGCCGCTTGGCGGCGCATGGCTCGGGCGCGGTGAAGCTGTCGCGCGATCGCGCGCAAAATGTGCTGCATGTCGATATCGGCGGCGGCACGACCAAGTTGACGCTGATCGAGAAGGGCACGCCGGTGAGCTCGGCCGCGTTCGCGGTCGGCGGACGCCTTGTTGCGACGGATGACCAGGGCAAGTGGACGCGCATCGATGATTCGGCGCGGCTGACCGCCGAGGATCTCGGCTTTGCGCCAACGCCAGAGGCTTTCGCCGATCCGGACAAGCGCGAAGCGACGGCGCAGCGCTTGGCAAAGGTGGCAGCCGATTACGTGCTCGGCGCCAAGCTCGATACGCTCGGTCAAAAGCTGATGCTGACCGAGCCGCTGCGGCGCACGAGCGAGCCGGTGGCGCTGACGTTCTCGGGCGGCGTTTCCGAATACATCTTCGGCACCGAGCCGCAGCAATTTGGCGACATCGCCATGCCGCTGGCGAAAGCCTTGATCAAAGAGCTGACGACGCGCGCCAAGCTGCAACTGATCGATCCGGGGCAGCGCATCCGCGCGACGGTGATCGGCGCTTCGCAATTCACCATCCAGGTCAGCGGTAAGACGATCTATCTCTCCGATCCGTCGATGCTGCCAGTGCATGGCGTGCCGGTCATGCATGTCGGCCGCACTGCCGAAGAGCAGCCGGAGAAGCTGGCCGACGCGATCCGCCAGGGCTTTGTCGGCCTCGATCTCGAGCCCGATTCGCGCGTCGCTATCGCGTTCTCGTGGCAGGGCGATCCGAGCTACGAGCGCCTCGCCGCGACCGGCAATGCCATTATTGCCGCGGCGGCGCCGAAAGGCGTGCGCACCGAGCCACTCTTCCTGATGATCGATGGCGATATCGGCCGGACGCTCGGCCGCTTGCTGCATGAGGAGCTCGGCCTGCCCGGGCCGCTCGTCTCGATCGACGGCGTGCAATTGCAGGATCTCGATTATGTCGATGTCGGCGAGTTGATGTCGCCGCCGGGCGTCGTGCCGGTTGTGATCAAGTCGCTACTGTTTTCTTGAGAATACTGCCAGGAGGAAACCATGTCAGACGATCGAGTCCCGCGTATACGCGTCGATTCCTATCAAGAGTGGATCCAGAAGGAAGGCGTGCTGGTCCATGAGAATTACGCGATCGATACCTTCGCGGTCGAGACCGCGCCATGGGCGCGCTATGGCATGAAGGGCGCAGCCCTTCATCTCAAAGGACGCGGCGATTTCACCAGCATGTTCCTGTTCGAGCTTCCGCCCGGCGGCAGCTCGTCGCCGCAGCACCATGTCTACGAGCAGGTGACCTACATCCTCGAAGGTACGGGCAGCACGCAGCTCGAATTCCCCGATGGCGCCAAGCGCAGCTTCGAATGGGGTCCGCGCAGCATGTTCGCGATCCCGCTCAACGCGAAGTATCGGCATTTCAACGGCAGCGGCCAGAAGCGCGCGCTGATGGTCTGCACGACCAACATGCCGATGATCATGAACGTCTTCCACAACGAGAATTTCATCTTCAACAACGTCGCGGTCTTCGCCGATCGCATGGGCAAGGACGAGTACTATAACGGCGAGGGCGATCTCACGATGGTGCGCCCCGGCAACCATATGTGGGAGACGAATTTCGTTCCCGATCTCGAGAATCTCGAGCTGCATTCATGGGAAGATCGGGGCGCCGGCAGCTCGAACATCATGTTCGTCCTCGCCGATAGCTCGATGCATGCGCATATCTCGGAGATGGTGCCCGGCACTTATAAGAAGGCGCATCGCCACGGCCCCGGCGCGCATGTCATGTGTGTCGTCGGTACCGGCTTCTCGCTGTTGTGGTTCGAGGGTGAGAAAGACTATCTGCGCGTCGACTGGAAGCACGGCGTCCTCTTCCCGCCGGCCGATCGGCAGCTCCATCAGCACTTCAACACCAGCAACCGCAATGCTCGCTATCTCGCGACCAATGTCGGCGGCATCCGTTATCCGCTGACGGCGGCGAGCCGGCGCTCAGGCGGCGGCGACGGCAACAAGAAGCAAGCGGTGTCGCTGAGCATCAAGGAAGGCGGCGACCAGATCGAATACGAGGATCAGGATCCGCGTATCCATCCGCTGTGGGTGTCGGAGATGAAGAAGAACGGCTCCCGCATCGATCCAAAGATGTTCAAATTTTTCCCGGAGGCGAACGCGGCCGAATAACGGCGCGGAACGCTTCGTAGCTTGCGGCCCGGCCTTACGCCGGGCCGTTTGCTTTTGTTCTCCCTCCCTCATCGTGTACTGTCGGCGGAGGGAGGATAGGGCACGCGGCTTATGGCAAGTCCATCGCTGACCAGTCCGCGTATCGAGCCGGTCGTGCCGCATCCGCGCCGGCCTGCGGCCATGCGCGACAATCGCGGCGCCGGTTTCGTCTGGCTTTCCGCTACGCTCGCCGCCTGCGTGTTGCTGTTGTTGCTGGCGGTGGTCTGGCTCAGCCTCACCGTCGGTGTGCCGGCGATCCCGGGCGGGCCTTATTCGCTGGCGAATATCGCGGCGGTGCTCGGCGCGGAAGATACTTGGAACGTCTTGGCGGATACGGCGATCTTTGCGCTGGTCGCGACTTTGCTTGCGATGCTTGGCGGCACGGCCGTCGCTTGGGTGGTGGAGCGAACGGATTTCCGTGCCAAGCAAGCGACCTATGCGGCGATGACGGTGCTTTTGCTGCTGCCGGGGTTCTTTCCGTCGATGGGTTGGCTCTTTCTGTTGGGACCGCGTATCGGGTTGATCGGGCGCTGGCTGCATGACGGGTTCGGTCTCGATCAGAACGCGATCACCATCGCCAATCCGATCGGCATGGGGCTCGTTCAAGGCTTGCTGCTGGTGCCGCTCGCTTTCGTGCTGGTCGGGCCGCCGCTCCGCTCGGTCTCGGGCGAGTTGATCGAAGCGGCGGAGATTTACGGCGTCGGCGTGTGGCGGCGCGCTTGGCGCATCGAGCTGCCGCTGGTGACGCCGGCGCTGATCGCAGCAGCGATCTTCTGCTTCATGATTGCGGTGGCAAGTTTCGATGTGCCGGCCTTCATCGGCATGACCTACCGGCAATACACGTTCAGCACCTATGTCTACCAACTGCTGAACCCACAAGCGGGCCTGCCGCAATACGGACCGTCGGCGGCGCTGTCGCTGATCGCGATGCTTGCCGCGTTCGTTCTCACCGCGATTTATCTGCGGGCGATCCGGCGCGGCCGGCTCTATCAGGTCGTGACCGGCCGCGGCTATCGCGTCGTGCCGCTACGTCTCAAACGTGTGCGGGGCTGGATTTATGCCGGGCTCGGTCTCTATTTCTTGCTGACCTTCGTCTTGCCAATGCTGCTCGTGCTGTGGGTAGCGCTGTCGCGTTATTTCCGGCCGCCCTCGCTCGAGGCTTTTCGCGCTTTGTCCTTTTCGAATTTCTCAAGCGCGCCCTGGGCGCTTGCCTGGCGCGGCTTCGAGAACACGCTGCTTCTGATGATCGGCGTGCCACTCGCGGCCGTGGCGCTCGGTCTCATCGTCTCCTGGGTCGTGGTGCGATCGAAGTCGCGGCTTCGGGGAACGATCGATACCGTGCTCTTTCTGCCGCACGCGGTGCCGGCGATCGTTTTCGCGGTGGCGCTGCAGACATTGGCGCTTTTCGTGATCGGCCGGTTCTTTCAGCTCGCGGGCACGGTTTGGATCATCGCGCTGGTCTATCTCCTGACCTATCTCGCTTTCGCCGTGCGCGCGATGAGTGTGGCAGTGGTGCAGGTCGGCACCGAGCTCGAGGACGCCGCCTACGTCGCAGGTCTCGGCGTCGGTGGCACGCTCGGCACGATCTTCCTGCCGCTGGTCGCGCCGGCCGCGCTCAACGCCTGGGTCTGGATCGCGCTGCTGGTCTTTCGCGAGCTGACCATGGCGGTGGTGCTGTCGACGCCGTCGAATCTCACGCTGCCGACGGTGATCTGGAGCACCTGGTACACGGGACAGATCGGCCAGGCGACGGCGATGAGCCTCGTCTTTATGCTGCTCTTCCTGCCGCTCGCGCTGGTCTACCTGTTCGGCCGGCGCGGCACGAGCGAGACGCGGCTTTAAGCGACGCGCTTACTTACCCGCGCCTTTGCGCAGGATATCGACGTATTTCGACAGGATGGTCAGCGTCTCGGGATGCTGCACGAAATCCTGTGCGCCATGGCCGCCAGCAACCTTGTCCGGGTGACCCGGCAGCATTGCCGCGGTCTTTGAATCCGGCAGCAACGCGAGGTCGTTGCCGTCGGAATCCCATTGGATCTGCTGGCCTTCCTTCGTCACCATGAAAAGCGCGAGCAGCGCGCCAGCCGCCGGCTCGCGCGCCGTTTTCGGCACCGCCATGTACCAATGATCCATCACCGGCGCATCGGCCGGCACGACATAGCCGAGCGGCTCGCCACGGCGCTGCGCGAGGATCGGTTCGCTGATGTCGCATTCGAGGACGAGCATGTCGAACTGGCCGCTGAGCAGTGGTGCGGAATCGCCGCAGCGGATGAGGCCGCCGACCTGCGCCGCCAGTTTGGTCATGAAATCCTCGGTCTTCTGCTCACCCCAATTCGGATCGAAAGCGGCGAGGAAGTTGAAACCGGCGGCATAGGGCGTCGAGGCGATCTTGCCTTTCCATTCGGGCTTCAGCACATCGACGAGATTATGAGGCACCTTGTCGGCCGGCACCGCTTCCTTGTTGTATTCGATGCCGAAGACCGCGGTCGAAATCGCCAGCGCGGCATTGTTCGGCGCGATCGCGTCCGGCGGCAGATCGACGCCGATCTCTTTGGCAAGCGTTGCCCAGTCGTAAGGATGCGTCGCATTCGCCTGCATGCCGGGCAGCAATGAATCCGCGCCGAGGATGATGGCGTCGGTCGTCGCCGGCGCATTCGATTGCGCCTGCTGGACCAGATTGGCGGCCTGTTGCGTCATCGACGGCGCGGGCGCCCAGCTATAGGTGAGATTGAGCCCGTAGAATTTGTTGAAGGCGGCGATCCATTTCGGCAGATCCTTGCCGTTATTGCCGAAGCCCGAGCCGCTCCAGGAAAGATCGAGCTTGCCTTCCTTCTGCGCGGCGGCGATCAGCTCTTTGACATGCGGGCCGAACTCCGCCGCGCGCGCGGCCGGTGCCGCGATCAGGCAGGCCAGAGCAGCCGCCCCTAGGGCGTAACGCTTCATTTGATCCTCCCTATATTTTTGACGGCGCCGGTTAGTTCGGCGTCACGCCCGTTTGTGTCGTCAACGCGTTCGGCACGTGCCAGCGTTTCAATGGCCGCCCCTCGACCATGGCGTTGAGCTCGCGCAGCCACATATTGCGATAGAGGATCACGCCGCGATCGGAACGGCCGAGAACCTCATACGGACCTTCCTCGACCGTGGGCTGGCCCATCTGCGCGACGCAATCCTGGATGTTGACCAGATCGGGCCGCGCGAGGATGTCCTCGTCTTCGAGACCGCGGTGCCCGGCCAGAATTTGCCGCGCCACCACGTCGACCGGCTCCAGCTTCAGCGCCTTCATCTGTTCGCGCAGCTTTGCCTGTGCGTCGCGATAACGCTTTGCCGCATCGCCTGTGAGATGACGCAGATCGATGCCGAAGCTCAGATGCGTGTCGTCGTCCTGGGGCACGCGCCAGGCGGCACGGTCGGAGAAGCCTTGATCGCCCGCCGCCGGCGAGGATTTGAACATCAGGAGGTTCGGCATCAGCAACTGGTTGGCGCGCGCATTGCCGTTCGGATAGCGCGCGACGAGGCGCAGCCCGTAATCGGTCTCCTCGGCGTCGATCGACGGCACTTCGCGGATGCCGGCACGCGAGAAATTCGTGTTGCGATGGGTGAAGACGACGTGGACTTCGTCGCTGTGATTGTCGAGCGTGTAGAAATAATTCGAGTAGCGGAGATAGGTGTCCGCTTCGAGCACGCCTTCTTCCTCGAACCAGGGATAGCGCGGCAGGGGCGCCGGCGCGCCGTCGCCAAGCCAGGCGAAGATCAAGCCGAGATATTCCTGCGTCGGGAAGCCGGGAATTTTGACGCGTTCTTTGAACGCCGGCGGCTCGGCCGGCTGCTCGACGCATTGCCCCGTCCCGTCGAACATCCACCCGTGATACATGCAGCGAATGCAATCATCCTCGACCCAGCCGGCCGAGAGTTGCGCGCCGCGATGCGCGCAGCGTGCGCCGACGAGATGTGCCTTGCCGGAAAGGCCGCGATAGAGCGTGTAATTCTCGCCCATGACGCGGACCGGCTTTGCCTTGCCCTTCTCGAGATCGGCGGAGAGATAGACCGGCTGCCAGAAAGTCTTGAGATAGCGGCCGGCAAGCGTGCCGGGGCCCGCTTTCAGCAGGTCTTTTTCGGTGATCTCCGTCACAGCGTCCATCCTCCCCAAATCCGCCGCCCGTCGGCCTTATGCGCCGAGGATGCGGACTCCGCCCGCTATGGGCAAGCGCAAAATGGGCAGGACGCTATCGCGTCGTCAGGTGAACAGTTTCGATTTGAAATCGACGTCCGTCTTGAGGAGGCCGTTCTCTTTCATCAGCACTGCGAGCTTCAGCGCGGCGTCGGCATCGACGCTGAGCGGTTGCTGCGAAGCGACCATCTTCGCGATCAGCGACGGATCGGTCTTGGTGTAGCCGGCAACGAGCTGGTTGTAGGCGTCGTCGCGGAGATGGGCGTTGATCCACTCGCCGCCCTTGAGGAAGGCTCTTTGATAGCGGCGGATCGCGTCTTTTCTCTGCTCGGCAACGCTCGCCGAGACGACCCAGAACGAGGTTGGCAAGCCGGCCATGGCGGTCGAGAGCGGCCAGCCGGCGCGCTCGAAGGCCGGATCGGAAAGGCCGAGCGTCATGAACGGATCGAGCACCAGCGCGCCGTCGACCTGCTTGCCGCGGATCGTGTCGAGCATTGAGGGAAGAGGCACTTCGCGATAGGTGATCTTGTTGATGTCGCCGCCGGTCTTCGTCACCCAGCCCTGCATCACGAGCCACTGGATGTCGTATTTGGCGTTGACCCCGATGATCTTGCCTTCGAAATCCTTGCCGCTTTTGAGGTTCTCGCCCTTGCGGATAAGCAGTGCGCCGGGATCGGGCGGCTGCAGCGGGATCGGCGCGCCTTCGGCGATGAAGCGCAGATCGATGCCGCGCTCGAGCGCCGTCATGCAGGAGATCGAATTGGCATAGAGCACGTCGAAGCTGCCGCTGACGAGGCCCGGGATGCCGACCGCGCCGCCTTGCACCGGCTGTGTCGTGACGGCGATGCCTTGCTCGGCGAAATAGCCTTGCTTATCGGCAGCGAAATGCGCGGCGACCGCGAAGATCGGCACGATGCTGACGCGCACCAGCGGCAGATCGGCGGCGCGTGCCGGCACGCTCTCCAAGGCAACGAGGCCGGCGCCTACACCTGCCCCCAAACCTGCCAGTACATCGCGACGCGTGATCGTGGGTGCCATCGGATGCTCCTTCGCGGTTTGAACGCTCGGCTTTAGGCCGGCGTCTTGAATATCTTGGATTCGATGTCGAGATTGGTCTTTAACAATCCGTATTCCTTCACCACGGAAACGAGCTGCTTCATGACCGGCACGCTGATCTCGGTCGGCTGCTTGGCGGCGTACATCTTGGCCAAGAGAGCGGGGTCGGTCTTGGTATAGCTGGCGACGAGATCGAGGAATTCGGGCGTGCCAAGATGGTCATTGAACCAAGCGATGCCCTTCATGAAGCCGCGGACATAGGCACGGATCTGATCCGGCTTGGTGTCGGCCACCTGACCCGACGTCACCCAGAGCGAACTCGGCATGTTCGGCATGACCATCGATGACGGCCAGCCCATGATCGCGTAGTTCGGGTCGTTCATGGCGATGGTCATGAAAGGATCGAGGACCAAAGCCGCATCGACCTGGCCGCTCTTCAGCGCGTCGAGCATCGACGGGACCGGCACCTCGCGATAGGTGATCTTGTTCACATCGCCGCCGGTCTTTTGCACATAGCCCTGCATGACGAGCCACATGAGATCGAATTTGGCGTTGATCGCGATGATCTTGCCTTCGAGGTCCTTGCCGCTCTTCAGCTTGTCTTTATCGCCCGCGCGAATGAAGATCGCGTCGACATCCGGCGGATGGTCGGCGATCGTCGTCGCTTCGGCGATGACGCGCAGATCGATGCCGCGCTCCAGCGCGGTCAACACCGAGATGCAATTCGCATAAAGGATATCGAAGCTGCCGCTGACGAGGCCGGGAATGCCGACCGCGCCGCCTTGCACCGGCTTCGTCGTCGTGTCGATGCCCTGTTCCTTGAACCAGCCGAATTTATCGGCCGCGTAATGCGGTGCGACGGTAAAGATCGGAATGACGCCGACATGGAGGAGAGGGAGGGCCGCATCGGCCGCCCTTGCGCCCGGAACGCCCATCATGGCCAGCGCGCCGCCGCCAAAAGCCGCCAGCGCCTCGCGGCGCGAAATCGTCGAACCCATTTTTCCTCCCCACGCTCGATTTGCCGCCGGCGTCTTCGCGCGCCGCTGCGGCACTGTCACTAAGCTAAACTTGCCCGGCTGCTTCCGCGGCTTTGTATTCGGGCGAGACTTCGGTTTGCGTCATTTCCGACGCGACATAGTCGCGGGTCGGCGAGTGGATGAAGGCCATCCACAGCGCCGGCTTTTCCGGATTCGAATTGAAATGCTGGTGCTCGACGCCTTTCTCGCGCAGCGGCAGCAGCACGAGATCGCCCTTTTCCCAATCATAGCGGACGCCGTCGACGACCGAATAACCGTTGCCATCGATGACGTAGATGATCAGACCGCCCTGATGGCGATGCTTGCCGGAGACGGTACGGATCTCATGCGTGAAGACGATCCAGTCCTGCAGCGGCGTGTCTTCGATCATGAGGCCAAGGTAGTTACGCAGCCGGCCTTGGCGCGTGAGGTTCTGCGGGCAATCGGCGAGCTTGCAGACGATGCGGCCGGTCATCTGCCGCTCTCCGCGCTCCCTGTCCTGTTGTATCGCGAGCTCGTAGGAACTCTGCTTGGGCGCTTCCTTTTCACGGACGCGGGTGCGCTCGAATTCAGCCATGGCTTTCAACCCTCACAGAACGGGATTTAATCTACAAACGGCATTTCCGGCCTTCAAGCGCAAAAGGCAAAAGCGTCCGACGATTTCATCGGACGCGTTGCGGCGCTCAGGCGGAGAAGAACGTATCCGGCGCGCCCATGATGACAGCCGCCGAGTTCTGGATGTGCTGGCGCATCGCGCTCTCGGCGCCGGCGGCATCGCCTTTCAAGATCGCCTTGACGATGCGGCGGTGCTCGAGCCGCGAACGCCGCGTCGCGACGGGCGTCTGCAGGATGCTTTGGAATTGCAGGCGGAAGATCGAGAGCTGCGCCTGCTGCACGAAATTTGGCAATTGCTTATGCCGGCTCGCCTCGACAATCAGCGTGTGGAACTGCTCGTTGTATTGCGCATAGGCGAGGTTCTGCGTGCCGCGATCCCATTGCTGCTCCAATTCGAGGAGCTTCTTGCGCTCGCTCTTGCTCATGCGCTGCGCCGCGAGCGAGGCGGCGTAGCCTTCGAGCAGCGCGCGGATCTCGTTGAGCTCGACGAATTCATTGCGCGACATCTTGCGGATGCTGGCGCCGCGATAGAGCTCGATCTGCACGAAGCCCTCGGCTGCCAGGCGGCGCAACGCCTCGCGCACGGTACCGCGGCTGACGTCGAAATCGCGCATCATGTCGGGCTCGACGAGGCGCTGGCCCGGCACGTAGCGGGCCGTGTGGATGCCGGCCTTGATCGCTTCCATGACCTGATCGACCGCCGATACGCCGTTGTCGATATCGCGTGGTTCGTCGGCGCGTGGCTTGGCCGCGGTTTTGGATGTTGCCATAGGCCGGATTCATGACAGATGCCGGCTGGCGCGACAAGCGCCTAAAGCGGCTACGCGGGCGGTCGTTTGACGATTTCATCCAACGGTGACTATTCTGGGCCCATCGGCGAAGGAGTAGTGGTGATGTCGGAAGAGCGGTCGAAGCGCTTGGCGCAGACGAATTTCTGGGACGAGATATTGAAGCTGCGCGATCAGCAGCGCGAGCAACGCAAGAACGGACTGATGGTGATCAAGGGCTCGCAATTGCCGCAGGAGATCAACCGTCAGGGCCTGATGCGCTGGTATCTCCATCCCGCGATCACCGACACCGTCCTCAACACGCATATCTTCTTCGAGCAGGAGATTCCGCCCGGCAGCCGCTCCGGCATGCTGAAGTTCCAGGGCGAGCAGGTGATGTATATCCTCGAGGGCAAGGGCTACACGCTGATCGACGGCGTGAAGCATCATTGGGAAGCGGGCGATGTGCTCAATCTGCCGCTGCGCAAGCAGGGCATCATCGTCCAGCATGTGAACGAGGATCCGGACAAGCCGGCGAAATTCGTCGCGGCCGAGCCAAACCTTTATGCCTGCACCAGCGTCGATCGCGGCTCAGGCTTCGAGCAGATCGAAGACGCGCCCGAATACCGGCGCTGATTTTTCGCATTATCGATAACGGGTAGATACCGTGCCGCATGAGGGACACGATCATGGCCATGACCACGGCCATGTTCACACACATCCACGCCGCAAGTTCAAGGCGACGGTCGATCATCTCGCCAACGAATACGCCTTTGCCAGCAAGCTTCTCGTCGCGGTCGACGAAGAGCTGATGCATCATTCCGGCCTCAAGCCGGACGAGATCGTGCGTGTTGCGACCGAGCGCGGCCGCGCGGTGTTGGTGCGGCTCGATAAGCCCCTTGCTGGCGATAAAGGGCGCGGTGTCGTGCGCATGGATCGCTTCCTGCGACAGGCGCTGAAGGCGCATCTCAACGAGACGGTCGATGTCGAGCCGGCTGATATCGGCCCGGCGAAGATCGTCGAGCTCAATCCCGGGATCGACGTCTCGACCGCGCATAATCTCGTGCCGCATCTCAAGAAGATCATGGTCGAGAATCGCACGCCGCTCAGCATCGGCGCGGTTCTCTACATCTCGTTCCCGGGGACGCAGGCCGGCACGACCTACGAGGTCAATCGCTTGCCCGATGGCGTCGGCTATGTCACCGAGGACACCGATGTCCGGCTGCATTTCCACGACGAGCATGTGCCGCAGGGGACGTTCGACGTCACCTTCGAGGATGTCGGCGGGCTCGGGCGGCAGATCAAGCTGGTGCGCGAGCTTGTCCAGCTGCCGCTGAAATTCCCGCATGTCTATCGCCAGCTCGGCATCAACCCGCCGCGTGGCATCATCCTTTACGGCCCGCCGGGTTCGGGCAAGACGCATCTGGCGCGCGCCGTCGCCAATGAGATCGAGGCGCGGTTCTACTACATCAACGGTCCCGACATCATCGGCACCTATGCCGGCGAGACCGAAGGCAATCTCCGCCGCATCTTCGGCGAAGCCGCGCATCATGCGCCGTCGATCGTCTTCATCGACGAGCTCGACGCGCTCGCGCCGAAGCGCGGCGAGACCGGCGCGCATTCCGACATCCGGGCGGTGACCCAGCTTCTGTCGCTGATGGATGGTCTGACGCGCGTCGATTCCGTCATCGTCATCGGCACGACCAACCGCGTCGATTCCGTCGATCCGGCTTTCCGCCGGCCCGGCCGCTTCGATCGCGAGATTTTTGTCGGTCCGCCCGACGTGCAGGGCCGCCGCGAAATCCTCGAGATTCAGACCCGCGAAATGCCGCTGACGGAAGACGCGCAGAAAGCGCTCGATGATGTCGCCAAGCGCACGCATGGCTTTGTCGGCGCCGATCTGATGGAGCTCTGCCGTAACGCCGGCCTCGCTGCGCTGCGCCGCTCGACGCTCAATCTCGAAGACCCGAAAGCGGCTTTCCGCATCGACATGACCAATCTCTATGTCGATGGCCAGGATTTCGATACGGCGCTGGCGCAGGTGCGGCCTTCGGCGATGCGCGAGACGCTGATCAGCGTGCCCGACGTCAAATGGGAAGACATCGGCGGGCTCGATGTGGTCAAGCAGCGCCTCAAAGAGATGATGGAGCAGCCGCTTCACAATCCGCAGGTGCTGCAGGAGATGGGGCTCGCGACGCATGTCGGCGCGCTGCTCTATGGTCCGCCGGGCACGGGCAAGACGCTGCTCGCCAAGGCGCTTGCCAATGAATGCGGCGTCAACTTCATCGCCGTCGATGGGCCGGAGATTTTCTCCAAATGGCTCGGCGAGTCCGAAGAAGGCGTGCGGCAGATTTTCCGCATCGCGCGCCAGGTTGCACCGACGCTGATCTTCTTCGACCAGCTCGATTCGATCACGCCGGTGCGCGGCGCGCATGATGGCTCGATGACTACGGAGCGCGTCGTCAATCAATTGCTGGCTGAGCTCGACGGCGTCGAGCAGCTTTCGCGCGTCATCGTCGTCGGCGCGACCAACCGCATCGATCTCGTCGATCCGTCGATCCTGCGGCCGGGCCGTTTCGGCATGCATATCCATGTGCCGCTGCCCGATGCCAACGATCGCTGTTCGATCCTGCGCATTCATCTCGGCAATCGCGGCAAGGCGGATGCCGCGATCGAGCCGATCGTTGAGACGCTGGCGAAACGCACGGATGGTTTCTCGGGCGCGAGGCTGCGGCAGCTTTGCCACGAGGCCAAGCGTCTTGCCTTGCGCGACGCTGGTTTCGCGCATGCTGTGACGCCGACGCTCGAGCACGCGCTCGAGGCGCTGGCGATCGAGGAACAACGCAAGGAATAGAACCGCGCCGCGAAAGCGTTGCGATCGTCCGACGAAATGCTAGAGTGGTTTCGGGGAAAAACCACCGACAAAGCGTGAGGCGATGGCACAGGCGTACCGTATCGACGTTCATCATCATCCATCGCCACCGAGCTATCTTGCGTCGCGCTTCGAGCGCGACAAGCAATACGCGCAGCAGCAAAATTGGAGCGTCGCCAAATCGCTTGAGGACATGGATCGCGGCGGTGTCGCGACCACGTTGCTGTCGCTGCCGCATTCCGTGCAGATCTGGCCGGGCAACAACCAAGAGGCGCGCGCGCTGGCGCGCGGCTGGAATGAGTTCATGGCGCAGATGGCGGCCGATCATCCCGGCCGTTTCGGCATTTTCGCCGCGCTGCCGATCCTCGATATCGACGGTAGCCTTAAAGAGATCGAATACGCGCTCGATACGCTGAAGGCCGATGGCGTCGCGCTGATGACCAATATCGGCGACAAATGGCTCGGCGACGCACATTACGCGCCTGTCTTCGAAGAGCTCAATCGCCGCGGCACGATCCTCTACACGCATCCGGTTGCGCCGAATTGCTGCCGCGATCTGCTGCCCGAGCTGAATGATTCCGTGATCGAATATGGCGCCGATACGTCGCGCGCGATCGCCAAGATGATCTATGGCGGTGCCGCGGCACGCTATCCGCGCATGCGCGTGATCTTCTCGCATGCCGGCGGCAGCCTGCCTTATTCGGCGTTCCGCTTCATCCGGCATTCGGGCCGCCTCAGCCCTGAGCTCAAAGCCAATATGCCCGATGGTTTCGCCGCCATGCTCAATAAATTCTATTACGATACGGCGAACACCTCGAACCGCTACGCGATGGGCTCGTTTCGCGAGCTGATCGCGATCTCGCAGCTTATGTACGGCACCGATTTTCCGTTTGGCAACGCGGCGCTTGATGCCAAGGCGCTGCGCGAATGCGGCTTCAGCGATGCCGAACTGCGCGCGATCGAATGCGAGAACGCCTATCGCCTATGGCCGCGGCTCAAGCCGGCCGCATAAGTTCAAACGATAAGATAAGAAGCAGAACAGGGATCGGAGGACGGGGAGAGATGAGACACGATCATTGGCGGCTTTTCCTTTTCGGCGCTGTCGCCGCTTGGGCGACGGTCTCGGCTTCGGCGGCGTTCGCCGACGACGATTGGCAGGCCGGCGCGCCGCCGGAATGGGCGAAGATTCTCGCCGACGCCAAGAAGGAAGGGCACGTCGCCGTTGTCGGCCCGTCCGAATTGGCTGTGCCGATGACCGAAGCTTTTCTCAAGGATACCGGGATCCAGATCGATTTCCTGGGCGGCGTCGCGGCGGTCAATCAAAGCCGTGTGGCGCGCGAAGTGCGCGCCGGCAACGTCACCGTCGATTTCATGTTCACCGGCACGGCCGAGCTTCCTTTGATCAAGGAAGGCTTTTTCGAGGACGAGAAAGCGAAGCTGCTATTGCCCGGCACGGCCGATCCCAAGAATTGGCGCGACGGCAAGCTCACCTGGGTCGACAATACGCAGAAATACATGCTGCGCACCCAAGCGACGGTGCAGTCGATCCCGTTTTACAATTCGGACACCGTGAAGCCGCCGCTGACGAACTGGAAGCAACTGCTCGAGCCGCAATTCAAGGGCAAGATCGTGGCTTACGATCCGCGTGCTGGCGGCCCCGGCCAGCAGATGGTCGGCTATATCGGCGCGCAATTCGGCATGGATTTCCTGAAGCAGCTCTATGTCGCCCAACAGCCCGTGTTCTCGCAGGACAGCCGGCAGATGTCGGAATGGATCGTGCGCGGCGTCTATGCGGTAGGGCTCGGCGTGCTGCTGCCCGATTACGTGACGCTGCACAATGCCGGCATCACCAATCTCGTGCCGGCCGATATGAGCGATGGCCATGGAACGCTGTCCGGCGGCTTCAGCGTCTTCATCATGCCGAAAAATGCGCCGCACCCGAACGCACAGACCGTGTTCCTGAACTGGGCGGCGAGCCAGCGGGGCCAGGCGGTCTATTCGCATGTCGAGCACCAGCTCAGCCGCCGCATCGATGTGAAAGAGCCGAGCGTGCTCGATTTTACGGTGCCAAAAGAGGGCGTCGACTACCTCGATCAATACACCGAGGATTGGGCGCTCAATCAGCGTAAGAAGATCATCGATGAAGTGCTGGATGCGCTCGGCGGGCGGTAAGGCCCGCCTGAGCGCCGCTTCTTAACCGCGGATACCCATCCGGCCACCGAGCCGGAAGGAAATCGCAGTCACGATCAGGCAGAGCACGGCGATCACGACGCCGATCACCGAAGCGGATTCGAGCTGACCCGAGAGCGTCAGGTCGAACATCAGCAGCGACATCGTGCGGACGCCGGGGGCGGCGATCAGCACCGTCGTGCTGATGTCCTTGAGCGTCGCGGCGAAGACCAGCAGAAAGACCGAGATCAGCATCGGCATGACCAAGGGCAGGGTGATGCGGCAGAAGATCGTCGTGAAGCCCGCGCCGCACATCATCGCCGCTTCCTCGAGCTGAGCGGAAATCTGCGCGATCGCGGTGCGCAGCAACTGCACGCCGATCGGCATCTGCTGAATGATCAGCGCGATGATCAGCGGCACGATCGTGCCGTAGAGCATCGACAGGCCGGGGGTTTCGAGAATCAGGCCCAGCAGGCTGACGCCCAGCACGATGCCGGGAATAGCCCAGGGCAGCCAGATCATGACGGCGATCCAATGCCGGCCGGCGATCTTGGTGCGGACCAGCACCCAGCTCAGCAGCCCAAAGAGCAGCGTGCCGATCAGCCCGACGGTGAAGCCGAGGCCGAGCGAGGTCGAGACGGCGTGAATGAAACGCGTGTCGGCGAACGCGTCGCGCCAATGCGCCACGGTCCAGGCATCGCGCAGGAAGAAGAAGCCGAAGAGCTTGGTGAAGGAGCCGAGGATCAGCACGACCACCGGCAGGAGTAGCGACAGGCAGAGATAGGCGATGATGATCGCCGAGGCGAGCCAGGCCCACCAGGTCCGTGGCCGGGGCTGCAAGCGCACGGCACGCGCGCCGACCGTCGCGCGCTCGCCGCTGCGCGCGAGATAGAGCTGATAGAGGATGCCCAGCGCCAGGAGCATGGCGAGGAACAGCACGCTCAGCGCCATCGCCTGGGCGAAAAGCGGTGGCTCCAGGCTGACGAAATCGTAAATGCGTGTCGCGTAAACATCGACATTGACCGGCACGCCGAGGACGCGCTCGACCTCGAA
Source organism: uncultured Alphaproteobacteria bacterium (assembly GCA_963740675.1). Classification (GTDB taxonomy): domain Bacteria; phylum Pseudomonadota; class Alphaproteobacteria; order ATCC43930; family CGMCC-115725; genus CAIKMD01. The sequence goes on along the minus strand of CAVUFS010000006.1, from coordinate 288,765 downwards.
AGCCTCGAGGCTGCGGATCAGCGCCAGGACGAAAGCGGTGAGGATCGACGGCGCGAGCAGGGGAATGGTGACGCGCCACAGCGTGGCCCAGGTGGAGGCACCGGACATCTCCGCCGCTTCCTCGAAAGACGAATCCATCTGGCGCAGCGCCGGTGTCAGCAGGATCACCATGATCGGCACGGTGGTCAGCGTCAGATGCACCCAGATGATGCCTGGAATCGAATAGATCGAGAACGGTGCGGCGTGCACGAAAGGCAGCGCCTGGAGCGCGAGATTGATCAGCCCGTAATGCGCGTCGAGCAGCAGGATCCAGCCCATCATCATCGGGAAGACGGGCAGCAGAAAGCCGAACCAGAAGGCGAGCTCGATAAAGCGTTGGCCGGGCAGGCGCACGCGCACCAAAAGCCATGCGATGGCGAAGGCCATGACCAGCGCGATCGGCACGCGGATGACGAGCACGAAGGAATAACCGATCGCGGCGATCGTCCGCGCGCTAGTGAAGATGTCGTGCCAGCCCTTGAGGCCGAAGTGGAATTTGGCGCCGAGGTCCGCGATATCGAAGCTTGCTGCCACGACATAGAGCACTGGCGCCAAGGTGATGGCGCCGATGACGACAATGAATACCGCGCCGACAAGCGTGCGGCGAAAATTCTCCGACACAGCGATGATCAATGGCCGAATGTCGCGCGGACTTGGCCGAGGCCCTCGATACGCGCCTCGACGACATCGCCGGCGGCAACTGCGACCATCGGGCCGAGGGCGCCGGTCATGATGACATCGCCAGCCTGCAAGGGGCGGCCGTATTTCACCATGGTGTCAGCGAGCCAGACGGCGGCGTTGAGCGGGTTGCCCATGCAGGCGGCGCCAGAGCCGGTCGAGATGGTCTCGCCGCGCCGGACCATGGTCATCGCGCAATTGACGAGATCCGCGTCGGGCAGGCGTACTTTATTGGCGCCGAGCACAAAGTGGCTGCTCGAGGCGTTGTCGGCGACGGTATCGGCCAGCTTGATGTCCCAATTGGCGATGCGGCTGCCGACGATCTCGATCGCTGCGCAGGCGTAATCCGTCGCATCGGCGATATCGGCGACGCTGTGCTGCGCCTTGGTCAGCGGCTTTTTGAGAACGATCGCGATCTCGGCCTCGACCTTCGGCTGCATCAGCTCCGCGGAGGGAATGGCGTGGTCCTCGGCGACGAGCATGTCCTCGAACAACAGCCCGAAATCGGGCTGATCGACGCCGAGCTGCTTCTGCACGGCGACGGCGGTAAGGCCGATCTTGCGGCCGACCAGCTTGCGGCCGCGGCCGAGCCAATATTTCGTGTTGATCTCTTGCACCGCATAGGCGCTGGCGACATCGGTCGGCGCGATCAGATCGCGGATTGGCGCGCAGGGTTGATGTTTCTCGCCGGCCTCGCGTAGCCGCAAAGCCGCTTGCTCGATCGCGTCGCTCATTTTGCCTCCCGTGCTGTCACGCCTTCTAGGCGTTTTGCAAATTCAAAAACCTGGCGGCGTTGCCGCCGCGCAGCCGGTCAAGCTGCTCCGGCGATAGTCCCATACCTTCGAACATCGCCGCCGAATTTTTCTGGCCGGCGGTGAAGGGATAATCCGAGCCGACGAAAACCTGCGTATCGCCACATGCCTCGATGAGATAGCGCAGCAGCGGCTTATCGAAGACGACATTGTCGTAATAAAGCTTTCGCGCAGCCTCTGCGGGTGAGGCGAAGGCATTTTTGAGCGCTTGCAGCTTCTGCCAGCCGTTCTCGAGCCGCGGCAAGAACATCGCCAGCGTGCCGCCGCCATGGCTCAGCCCGATGCGCAGCTTGGGGAATTTCTCCAGCACGCGACCGGTGATCAGCGATGCCCCGGCAAGACCGATATCGGTGGGGAAGGCGATATAAGGCGCGACCATCGGCGGCCCGACCAGACGATCGGTCATCGTCGGATGCAGCGCATGGACGAAGATCGCGAGGTCCTGGCGCTCGGCCTCGGCGTAGAAAGGATCGAAGAACGGATCGCCTGGCGATTTGCCGTTGATGTTGCTGCCGATCTCGACGCCAACGAGACCATCGCCGCGCAGCGTGGCCAGTTCTTTCGCGGCGAGCGCCGGATCCTGCAGCGGCACCATGCCGAGGCCGACAAAGCGGTCGGGCGCGGCGTGGACGATCTCGGCGATCGTACGGTTCATGTGGTGTGCCATCGCCGCCGCGGATTGCGCGTCGAGCCAGTAGGAGAGAATCTCCGGCATCGGCGAGACCGCCTGCATGCCGACATCCTCGCCATTCATATCGGCGATGCGGCGTGCCGCTTCCCAGGCGCGGTTGTCGACGACGCGCATTTCGCGCTTGCCGACCATCATTGCGCGCTGGCTGTTCGGGCGATCCTCCATGCGCGGCCATTTCTCGGGCGCACAGGTTGACGGCGAGGCGGGAAAATCTGCCGGGACGATATGGCAATGGACGTCGATGACTTTCATGCGGGATCCGCGCTTTATGCGATCTGATCGAGCGCGGCGCCGAGGCGCTGCGATAGTTTGCGCGAGGTCGAAGCCAGCTCACGCGCCGGGCGGCTGTCGGCGTCGAGATCGAGCCGGCCTTGCATGCCGATCACCGCGATCGCGGCGACGATGCGGTTGTTGTGATCGAAGATCGGCGCGGCGAGAGCGGCGCGGCCCGGTGTGCTGAGATTTTCGGCGACCGACATGCGGCGCGCGCGGAACTGCGCCAGCATCTTGTCGACATCGCTGAACGTCTTGAGCCCGGCCAGCTCGGCCATGCCTTTCGTATCCGCGAGCTCAGCCTGGATGATGTTCTGCGTGATGCGGCGGTCGAGATAGACCGCGAAGATACGCCCGAAGGACGACGTCAGCAGCGGCATCACCGTGCCGAAACGCACGGTCAGCGACATGAGGTCCGGCGTCTCGGCGATGCGCATGATGGTCGGGCCGTGATTGCCCCACAGCGCGAGCGAGACGGTGTAGCCGAGCAGGTTGCGCAGTTCGTCCATCGCCGCCTGGGCGATTTCCATCACGTCGATGCGGCGCATCGCGGCAACGCCCAGCTCAAGGGCAAAAGGCCCGAGATCGTAGCGGCCGCCGGTTTCGTTCTGCGTGACCAGGCCGGCGCGGATGTAGGAGGCGAGATATTTGTGTGCTTTGCCGGGCGCCATGCCAGTTGCCGTGGCGATAGCGGTCAGGCTCAGCGGGCCCTTGGCGTGAACCAGAGCGCGTAGAACCGGCGTACCGTTCTCGATCGACTGGATCCCGGTACTCGCCGGACGCTCGAGGATGTCGACCTCGTTGACATCAACCGCCAAGCGTGTTCTCCTAACGAAACTCGTTACGTAATCCGTAACAGATTTTTCCTATCGCGTAAAGTTCGGTCCGAAGGGGAGTTGAAATGCTGCATGAGATTAGGTCGCGCTATGTCATGGCGAATGGCGTGCGCACGCATTACTGGGAATCCGGCAATGGCGGGCCCACGGTCGTTGCGCTCCATGGCGGTGGCGCCGGCTCTTCGGGCATGGCGGGGATGGGACCGTTGCTCGAGCGGCTGGGCGGCGATGCGCGCGTCATCGCGCCGGACTCCGTCGGCGGTTTCGGCCTGACCGACCCTTACGCACCGGTGCCGTACGGCCTGATGAGCCGCGTGCAGCACCTCGCCGATTTCATGGATGCGCTGTGCCTCGACAAGGTGTCGATGATCGGCAATTCGCAAGGCGCCTGGACCGGCGCGCAATACGCGATCCTGCATCCCGATCGAGTCGAGAAGATGGTGCTGATCTCGTCGCTGACGATCGCGAATTCGCTCAACATCCCGCAGCGTCCGACCGACGCGCTGAAGGCGCTCAACGATTACGACGGCACGCGCGAAGGCATGCGTCGCATCTTGCAGGCGCTGATCATCGATCCGAAGCGCATCACCGATAAGCTGATCGACGACCGCCAGGCGGCGGCGATGCGGCCGGGCGCGCTCGAAGCCTTCAAGGCTTTCGGCCGCGGCACGGCGGCGCTGCGCCAGAACGCGCTGTTCGCGTTGCAGAACGACATGACGCGCAGCCTGCCGACGATGGTGAAGACCATCCCGACGATCATCATCTGGGGTGACAGCGACACCTTCGCGCTGCCCGAGACCGGCAAGAAGATCGGCGAGTTCGTGCCTGAGGCGAAATTCCATTGGGTACCCGGCGCCGGCCATCAGGTGCAGACCGACAAGCCCGACGAGGCGACCGCGATCATCCGCGAATTCTTCGGCTTCAAATAGCGGCGAAGCGAGAGGCGTTACCATGCTGACCAAAGAGCAGAACGAGCGCCTCACCCAGGTGGGGCCGGGCACGCCAGGCGGCGAGCTCCTGCGCCGCTATTGGCAGGTGCTGTGCCCCGCTGGCGAGATCACGGAAGCCACTCCGAAGAAGCGCGTGCGCCTCCTCGGCGAGGATTTGCTCGTCTATCGCGGCGATGACGGTGCGATGTATTGCATCGAAGAGCATTGCCTCCATCGCCGCGCCTCGCTGTTCTACGGCTTCATCGAGCCGGGCGGCATTCGCTGCTGCTATCACGGCTGGAAGTTCGATTGCGCCGGAAAATGCACCGAGCGTCCGTTCGAGAAGCAGACGCCCGACAATCTTGGGCTGAAAGCCTATCCGGTGCAGGAACTCGGCGGGCTGCTCTTCGCCTATATGGGGCCCGATCCGGCGCGCGCGCCGCTGCTGCCGCATTGGGACGTGCTGGCGCGCAACGACCGCCGCCGCACCGTCATCGTGCTGCCGGTGCATACCTGCAACTGGCTGCAGATACAGGAGAACACGGTCGATTCCGTGCACACCTACTATCTGCACGGCCATATGTCGGTGGTGAAGAACCTGCCGACTTTGGGGCAGGGCGCCTATTTCTATCGCCCGATCACCGGTTACGATTGGGGCGTCTGCGAATGGGGCATCGAGAAGATGCTGGAATACGGCGGCGACAAGCCGGAGATGGAAATCCGGCCGCCCCTGATCTTCCCGAATATCCTGCGCATTCCCGAAGGTCCGGTCGAGGCGCTGCATTTCCGCGTGCCGATCGACGACACGCATACGCGCATCTTCTGGGTCGGCTTGATGCCCCATCGCGGCGACGGTCCCGATCCGAATGGTGGCAAGACCACCTACGAATACTCGCCCGACAAGCCGCTGACCGAAAGCGATGAAGAGCTGATGACCTTCTATGGTCAGGATCGCGTCGTGTGGGAGACGCAGGGCGCCGTGTTCGATCGCAGCACCGAGACGTTGGGCGCGTCCGATCGCGGCATCGTCATGTTCCGCCGCATGCTGGAAGAGCAGATCGAGCGCGTCGCGCGCGGCGAAGAGCCGAATGTCGCCGTGGTACGCGATCCGGCGAAGAACACGATCATTGCATTCGAAAGCGCGACCAAGCCGCGCGCCGGCAGCGACGAGCAACACGTTTTCGCAGCGAACTGACACGCCCTGCACGCAAAGGGCGGCAAAGTAGGAACTAAGGGAGACACGCGATGGCCGAAATCATGGGGTTGGGGCTGAGCCACTATCCCGGCCCGCTGGTGCCGGTGGAGCATTGGCCGAGCATGCTGCAGCGCTGGGTCGAGCTCGGGCGGGTGAAGGCCGAGGATTTCGCCGCGCGCGACCGCTGGCCCGAGGCGATGCGCCGCGAATGGGGCAATGACGACGGCGTCAGCGCAGCGCGCGAGCATCGCGATCGGCTGCTCGCCGGTTATGCGCGGCTGCGCCAGGAACTCGATGCTTTCAAGCCCGACATCGTCCTTATCTGGGGCGACGATCAGTACGAGAATTACAAGAACGACTGCATTCCCGCTTTCTGCGTCGGCATCTACGACAAGGTGGTGAGCAAGCCTTTCGGCGGTGGCCTCGCCGTGTTCAAGACCGACCAGAATGTGTGGGGCCTGTCGAAGGACGCCGAACTGCCGATTCGCTGCCATTATCAGGGCGCGCGTGGCCTCGCTCAATCTTTGCTCGAGAACGGCTTCGATACCGCCTGGTCGACCAGCCTGCGCCATCCCGCTGGACTGGCCCATTCATTCAATAATACGGTGATCTATCTCGATTACGAGCAGAAGGGCTTTGGCTTCCCCTATCCGATCATCCCGTTCCACATCAATTGCTACGGCAGCCAGTTGATGAAGACGAGCGCGCCCGTCGCGGGCGAGGGGAAGGACGAGATATCGCCGCCGTCGCCGAGTCCGGCGCGCTGTTTCGAGCTGGGCCGCGCGACGGCGCGGTTCTTCAAGGACTCGCAGTGGCGCGTTGCGCTCATTGGCTCGGCAAGCTGGTCGCATGGCTCGCTGACGCAAAAGCATGGCCGGCTCTATCCCGATCTCGTCACCGACCGAACGCGCTTCGATCAGCTGCGCGGCAACCGCTTCGGCGATTGGGGCAAGCTGACGCAAGAAGAGATGGAAGATTCGGGCCAGCACGAGGTGCTGAACTGGATCGCTCTCGCCGGCGCGATGAGCGAGCTGGGCCAAAAGGCCGAGATCGTTGATTACGTCGAGACGCACATCTTCAACTCGGCCAAATGCTTTGCGCTGTTCCCGCCACAGATGGCGGGCGCGGCGGGCGGCGGAGCGCGGCGAGCGGTTTCGTGACCCAAGCGGTTCTGGATCCGGGCGCGCGCAGCCTGCCGCGGCTGCGCGCTTCCCGTTGGCGTGAGACGCGCATGACCGGCGTGGTGCTGGTGCTGGCGCTGTTCGCGCTGTGGGAAGCGAGTGCCCGCTTCGGCATCGTGCAAAGCACGAACTGGCCGCCTTTCAGCACGGTGATGACGACGCTCGTCGTCGGTCTCGGCGATGGCGAGCTGGTACCGCTCGTTCTCTCAACGCTCTGGCGCATGGCGCGCGGTTACGCGATCGGCTGCGCGCTGGGCGTGACGGTGGGTTTCACCATTGCGCTCTATCGGCCCGTGCGCCAGCTACTGCTGCCGACGATCGAGCTGCTGCGGCCGATCCCGATTCCGGCGATCATTCCGCCGCTGATTTTCTTGCTTGGTCTGGGCGATGCGCTGCGGCTCTTCGCCATTGCCTTCGCTTGTTTCTTTCCGGTCGTGCTCAACACCATCGCCGGCGTGCGCTCGGTCGAGCCCGTCTATCACCAGGTGGCGCGCACTTTCGGCGTGCCGCGCGCGACGGCGCTGCGCCGCGTCGTCTTCCCGGCCTCGTTGCCTTTCATTCTGGCCGGGCTGCGCACCAGCCTAGGCCTCGCCTTCGTCGTCACCGTGATTGCCGAGATGATCGTCGGCCAGGACGGACTCGGCAATTATCTGGTCACCATGCAATTCGCGATGAAAACGTCGGAGATGTATGCCGGCATCATCTTGCTGACAGCGATCGCCTATCTGCTCAATCGCGCTTTCGTCGCCTGGGAGGCGCGCGCCATTCGCTGGGCGCGGCTGGCCGAGGCGATGAGTGGAGGGCCGCGATGAGTGTCGTGACCAATCGGCGCGCGGCCAAGGCCGGCGACGCAGCGCTCGTTACGGGAAGCCGTCTTCTTGTCGACCAGATCGGCAAGAGCTTCCTCGGTCCCGATGGCGGCGCGATCTCGGCGATCGGCAGCGTCAGTCTCGATGTCGCGCCGGGCGAATTCCTCGCCATCGTTGGGCCAAGCGGCTGCGGGAAATCGACGCTGCTGCAGGTAATCGCCGGGCTGATGATGCCGTCTTTCGGCAAGGTGAGCTTGGGCGAGCAGGACGTGACCGGCGAGCCGGCGCATATGGTCTATCTCTTCCAGCAATACAGCAAATCCCTGCTGCCCTGGATGACGGTTGCGAACAATGTGATGTTCGCCTTCAGCCATCGCTTGAAGCTGAGCCGCGCCGCGGCGCTATCGCGCTGCCGCGATTATCTCGCGATGGTCGGCCTCGCCGATTTCGCCAATCACTATCCGTGGCAGCTTTCCGGCGGCATGCAGCAGCGCGTTGCGATTGCCCGCGCGCTCGCGGCCGAGCCGCGCGTGCTGCTGATGGACGAGCCGTTCTCGTCGGTCGACGCGCTGACGCGGCTCGACCTCCATTCGCTGATCCTCGATCTCTGGAGCCAGAAACGTTTTACCGCCGTGCTGGTGACGCATGATGTCGACGAGGCGATCTTCCTCGCCGATCGTGTCGCGGTGCTGACCCATCGCCCGGCGACGATCTCGGAAGTGATCGAAACCAAGCTACCGCGGCCGCGCCATTCGATCGAGACGCGGGAATCGCCTGAATTCCTCTCGCTGCGCCATCGCTTGCTCAAGTATCTGCTGGCGCGCAATCAGGACGGCGCGCATGCCTAGCTTGCGCGATCGCGCAACGGCGGTCGTTCTCGGCGTCGTTGTGCCGCTGGCGGGTCTGGCCCTGCTCGAAGTCGCTTCGCGCCGTGCTTGGGTCAATCCGACTTTCCTGCCGCCTCCAACCGCGATCCTGACGACCTTCTGGGGCATCATCACTTCCGGCAGTTTCATCGGGCCGCTGGCGCAGACTTTGCTGCTGCTCTTCATCGGCTATGGCATCGGCTGCATTGCGGCAATCGCGCTCGGCGTGCTGATGGGCTCGTCGCGGCCGATCTTCAATCTCTTCGAGCCGCTCACCGAGCTGCTGCGTCCGCTGCCGAAGCCGGCACTGCTGCCGGCGCTGATTCTCTTCCTCGGTCTCGGCGCGCGGATGGAGATCACCATCGTCGCACTCGGCTGCTTCTTCCCCGTGCTGATCAACACGATCCAGGGCGTCCGTGCTGTCGAGCCGACGATGATCAACACCGCGCGCACTTTCGGCCATGGCACGATGACGATCTGGCGGCGTATCCTGCTGCCGGCGAGCGCGCCCTATATCCTCGCCGGTATGCGCATCAGCCTCGGCCTTGGCCTGATCCTCGTCGTGACGGCGGAGATGATCGCCGGCAGCGGCGGTCTCGGCGATTCGATCCTCAGCGCGCAGCGGACCTTTCTGGTGAAGGAATCCTATGCCTGGCTGGTGGTCCTGGCTTTGCTCGGCTTGCTGCTCACCTGGCTTTTCACCTGGGTCGAGCGGCGGCTTGCTTTCTGGAACGCGCCGCAGGCGCAGTAGCGTCATGAGGATGGGATGAATCAGATCGACCTTAGCGGCCGCGGCGCCGTCGTCACCGGTGGCGCGCGCGGCATCGGCTATGCCTGCGCCGAACGTCTCGCCGCTTCCGGCGCGAAAGTCTCGCTCTGGGATATGGATGGCGCCGCGCTGGCCGAGGCCGCGAAGCAGCTCGGCGGTGCGCATACCGTTACGGTCGACATCACCAGCGAGGCCTCCGTCGCGGCGGCGGCGAAAGCGGCGAGCGAGGCGCTCGGCAAGGTCGATATTCTCGTCAACAATGCCGGCATCACCGGCCCGAACCGCAAGACCTGGGAATTCACGCCCGAGGAATGGCGCCGTGTCATCGATGTCGATCTGACCGGCGCGTTCCTCTGCTCGCGCGCGCTGGTGCCGGGCATGATGGCGCGGCGCTATGGCCGGATCGTCAACATGGCCTCGGTTGCGGGCAAGGAAGGCAATCCCAACGCCGCGGCTTATAGCTCGCGCGAAGGCGGGCCTGATCGGCCTCACCAAATCGCTCGGCAAAGAGCTCGCGACCGAGAACGTCATGGTCAATTGCGTGACCCCGGCCGCGGCCGAGACCGATCTTTTCAAGCAGATGACCGAAGAGCACATCGCCTATATGCGCTCGAAGATCCCGATGAACCGTTTCGTGCAGCCGTCGGAGATCGCGGCGCTAGTCGCGTGGCTGTGCTCGGAAGAATGCGGCTTCAGCACCGGCGGCGTGTTCGACATCTCCGGCGGCCGCGCGACCTATAGGCGCCTGGGCGCGGCCTTCGTTGCCAGCACCTTGAGCGACGCGCGATCGCGCTGCCGCTGCGTGGCGCCGACAAATGATCTGGACGCCCTTACGAGGTTTGCGACGGCGACGGCAAAGGACGATTCGGCCGCAGCGCGAGGGCATCGATTCCGCGTCGGGCTCCGGTGCTTTGTAATTCAGGTGACAAAGATGATCCAAGCCCAGCACGCGAGGCATGAGCGCTATGGCCGATCGAAAGGCGCCCCCTGCCACAGGGATACCGGCAGGGGATCATCAATGCCATTACTGTTCTCCTTGGTTTCTCGCTGTTGTTCCTGCGCTTTTGGAGTTTCGAAGCGCCGGGAAAATGGACGCTGTCGTCTGTTGTGGCCGCGGTGCTTCTAGGCGTTTCGCTGGTATTGCAATTCGTTTCTCTCTGGCGTGCCTTGCAGGTCGCGGACGACGATGTGAAGGAATACGCGCAAGACCCTACGCTGGTTTCTTTTCGCCTTGGTTCGTTCTGGTGGTCAGCCTCGTCCTTGCTGAGTTGTACTATACCGGCTTCTGCCTTTCTGATTCCTCACCGGATTCTCCGTCCTGAATCGCTGACGGCGCCAGGCTTCAGCCCTGAAAGATCAGCATCACGAAAGCGGCGAATAGCACGATGTGGACCGCGCCCTGCAGCACGTTCGTGCGGCCGCTGGCGAAGGTTACGACACTCACGGCAAGCGTCAGCACGAGCAGCAGATCGTTCGCGGAATCCAGTCCGAGATAAACCTCGTGCGAAGTGAAATAGCTGATCGCCAGCATCACCGGCACGGTCAGGCCGATGGTCGACAGCACCGAGCCAAGAGAGATGTTCACCGAGCGCTGCAGGTGATTCACGTAGGCCGCGCGCGTGGCGCCGAGAGCCTCGGGCGTCGCGACCAAGACGGCGATAATGACGCCGCCGAGCGGTGCCGGTGCCGCGAGGGTCTCGATGAAATAGTCGATCGGATGTGCGAGCTGTTCGGCCAGCAAGGCAACCGGCGCCATATAGGCGATCAGCAGGACGGCGTGAGGGAAAAGGCGCGGCGGCGTTTGCGGATGATGCTCGGCGCCTGGCTCGTCGAAGCGAAAATAGCCACGGTGTCGGCCCGTCTGGAGCGCGAGGAACGCGCCGTAAAGACCCATCGACATGACAACAATGAAGAGTTGCTGCGCGAAAGACAGGGTTGGTCCGCTGGTCGTTTGCGTGAAATCCGGCAAGCTCAGAGTCAGCACCGACAACGGAATGATGACACCCAGATAGGCATTGGCGCTTTGCAGGTTGTATTGCTGCTCGCGATACCGCCAGCCGCCCATCAGCAGCGATCCCCCGACCATGAGACCGAGCACGATCATGGCGATCGCGAACAGCGTATCGCGCACCAGGGTCGGGTTGTTCGCGCCGTGCAGCATCACGGCGGTGATGCTCATGACCTCGATTGCCGTTACCGACAGCGTCAGAACGAGCGTACCGTAAGGCTCGCCGAGCACCTCGGCGATTTGATCGGCGTGGCGGACGACGGCTAACGCCGAGCCCATCACCGTGCCGAACAGCCAAAGAAAGACGAGCGCGAGCCAAAGCGGCTTGTTCAGCACGCTATAGAGCGTTTCGCCGCCGAGCGCGAAGCCGGCCGTGGTCGCGAGACTGACAACGAGGAACCATTCCTTGCGGAGAGCGTCGCTCCACAAGCGGGCACGTGCGATGTGTGGATGTTGCGACACGGTCCCCCTCGCAATGTTAAAAAGGTCACAAACCACCATCGCCGGCCATCGACGCGACGCCGGCTTATGGATGTTGTATGTGCACGATCAATGTCTGCAACGGGTCAATATAGGTAATGCTCTGATCAAGCGGATGATTGCCGGTTCGCCCGAAAACCCGACAAGTGCATTGTTATAAGTACACGTCCTAGTCGAAATCGACCGGCTTCAGCTCGATCGGCGTGCCGTGCGGCGTGCGCCGCGCGGCGTGGCTCCAGGCTTCGCTATAGCGGTGCAAGGTCGCCGGATCGCTGAGCTGCTTCATCGCGACGATGCGCTCGAGCGCGGCGAGCCAGTGGCGATAATAGGTATCGCCGCGATCGGGATCGCCGGCCGCTTGCGCGCGCTTGATCTCCGCGCCGAGCGTCTCGGCCCATTCGCTCCAGGTGAAGATGCCGCGGTCGTGCAGCGCGACCGCCATGGCGAAAGCCTGCGCTTCCCAAGGCTCGCGGAAGACCGGGCCATCGCTGTCGAGCGGCAGGCCGGGGCCGCTGCGGCGATCGCATTCACCGTCGCCGGATCGTGCTTGCTCATGCCTGCTCCAGATAGGGCTCGAACGCCTCGATCGAGACTTTGAGTCCCGCGGCGGCGTCCGGTCCCCACAGCTCCTTGCCGTCGAAGACGACGGTATAGAGCCATTGCGGGTCTTCGCCTTTGCCTTGCACGACCGAATCCGGATAGACGTGACAACCGCGGATCGCCTCGATCGTGCCGACACGGTCGCGCGCGTAGCGCGGCAGCCGCGTGTGCGAGGTTGGGTTGATATTCTTGGTGCGCACCTTGTCGCCGGGGACGAAGCGCGCCGGTGCTTGCTCCTTGCGGAAATAGGAGCCGCGCTGCATCGCAGTGTCGACATCCGCGGCGGCGAGCTTGCGCTTGATCGGCTTGGCGGGATGAAGGGCGTGCCCGGCCTGCAACTCGTCCTCGCTGACGAGGCCGAAGGACAAGAGCCGTGCTTCGAGGCCGCGATGCCATTTCTCGTAATAGGTGACCCCGAGATAGATATGCGGCGGCAGCTTCTCGACCGCGGCGCGGCCGATATCGATGTTCCAATAGCCGAGCGTGCCGGTCGCGCGCTGCATGGCGAAGACGCGGCCTTCCCAGGCTGCGTGAAAAACCGGCTCGTCTTTCTCGGGCATCACCGGGCCGAAGCCGTGCATGCCGCCCATATCATGGACGCCGTTCATCGCGCGACCTCGCTCGCTTTTAGCGGCTCGCCGGTGCCTACCATGGAATCGCGCGTGACGAGCTCGGCGAGTTGTTCCTCGTCCCAACCATCGGTGCCGGCGGGACGCATCGGGATGACGATGAAGCGTGTCTCGGCGGTCGAATCCCAGACGCGGATTTCGGTCTCGGCCGGCGGGGTGACGCCGAAATCCTTCAACACGCCACGCGGATCGATGACCGAGCGCGAGCGATAGGCGGCGGATTTGTACCAGACCGGCGGCAGGCCGAGCACTTCCCACGGATAGCAGGAACACAGCGTGCAGACGATCATGTGGCGTTGGCTGGGCGTGTTCTCGACCGCGATGAGATGATCGGAGACGCGGCCGAGCGTACCATCGGCGTTGATCGCCGTGGTCGCGTCTTCGAGCAGGCGTTTCTTGAAGGCGGGATCGGCCCAGGCTTTGGCGACGACGCGCGCGCCGATATGCGGACCGATCTTCGTCTCGAAAGCCTGGACGATACGGTCGAGCGCCGCGGGGTCGATATAGCCTTTCTCGGTCAGGACGGTCTCGAGCGCGCGGACGCGGGCTTGCTGCTCGGTCAGCTCCGAATTGCCCGAATGATCATGATCGTGTCCGTGGTCGTGATCGTGCGAATGGCCATGGCCGTGACTATGTCCGTGCTCATGATCGTGAGGTTCGTTCGCCATGATCGCCCTCCTGCCTAATTACGCGCTACGCGGCTTTAATAGCCATTCGCCGTTACTGCCGCGGCCAAGGATACCATCGCGCTGAAGCCGGTCGAGCTCAAGGGTGAGGGCGCGGCCGTCATCCGTGCCGATCCCCTCCATCAGCTCGATGAAATATTTGGGTCCGCTTCTCCAGCGCCTGCTGCACATTCTGATAGCGCGGATTGAGCTTCAGATGCGGTGTTTGCGAGAGGCGGTTCTCGATGATGTCGGGCGCGCCGACCGGCCGTGTCAGATCGAAGCCGGCTTTCACCATCTTGCCGTGCTCGCCGGTCGGGTCCATCGACATGGCGAAGTGGCCTCCCTCGGTGAGGATGTCGCGATCGGCGCGGAAGCGCGTCGCAAAGGCCCATTCCATCGCATCCTCGGAGCGCAGATCGACATCGTCGTCGGTGACGAAGACATGCTTCACCAGCGGCAGCTTCATCACCGCGGCGATCGCCGAGCGCGCTTCGCCGACGGCCTTCTGGCGGATGGAGATGCGTGCGTGGTGCAGCCCGGTCGCGGCCGGCGGCAGATAGACATCGGCGACATCGATGCCGGCCTCTTTCACCGCGCGCCACACCATCACTGCAAAATTCACCGCGCTGAGCTGGGCTGCGTCGTTGCGTGCGAGATGCAGGCCGCCATGCAACAAGGTCTGGTGCAGCACGTCCTTGCGCATGGTGATCGCGGTGGCGTGAAAGATCGGGTCGGGATGCATCGGCCCGTAAAGCCCGTAGAGCTCGCCGTAAGGGCCTTCGTTATCGGAATAACCGGCCTCGTCGAAATAGCCTTCGATGACCAGCTCGGCATCGGCGGGCACAGGAACGTTGTTGGTGACGCCGCGCACCATCGGCAAAGCCTCGCCGCGGATGCGCGCGATCAGCTCGAATTCGTCGAGCGGCGCTTTCGACGTCGCGGCGAGGAAATCGCAGGGATGCACGCCGATGACGAAGCTCACCGGCAGCTTCTCTTTGCGCTCGACGCAGCCGAGATAGATGCGCCGCAGATCGGAGGGTTGGGTGAGGTTCGAGCGCAGCGTCGTCCGGCTTTTCAGCATCAGCCGGCGGCAGCCGACATTCGGCTTTTTCGTCGCCGGGTCGATCGTGAAATCGAGGGCCGCCGAAATATAGGGTGCGCCGTCGAATTCGTGCTGCAGATAGAAGGGCAGGCGGGTGAGGTCGATTTGGTCCCCGGTCAGGATCACCTGATGCACCGGCGCGTCGGCCGACGGAATTTCCGCGACCTCCTGTTTCTGCTGCAAGCGGCGCAGATATTCCGGCAGCACCTGTTTCTCCGCGACACCGAACGCGGCGGCGATGCGCTGGGGGCCGGCATTGACGCCGGCGACCATCTCAAACCGCTCCGGCCCGACCGCTTGGAAATGCGCGAGTTTCGTCGAATTCTCGACCAGGGTTGCGAGCGCGCCGAGAGGGACCGGAGCCGCATGGTCTTCGACCTCGCCCAAAGCGGCCAATTTCTCGACGAAGCGCCGCAGCCGGAATTTTTCAGTATCGAACGCCATTGATCCTCCGGCAGCCATTCTATCGCCACGCTTCATTGCGCGCCAAGCGCCCGGCAGCTAGGGTTTCACACAATACATGGGGAGAGAAATCATGGCGGGCATCGTCGACGTCCATCATCACATCATGGAGCCGAAATTTCTGGAGCTCCAGCAAATGCGCATTGCCGCCAGCGGCTATGCCGGCGCCGAGTTGCAGAAATGGACGCCCTCCTGGTCGATTGAGGAGATGGACAAGGTCGGCGCCGATGTCTCGATGCTGTCGATCTCGACGCCCGGCTCCTGGACCGGCAATGTCGAACAAAGCCGCAAGCTCGCGCGCAGCATCAACGACTATAAGGCGCAGATCGTCCGCGATCATCCGAAACGCTTCGGCTTCTTCGCGACGATCCCGCTGCCCGATGTCGAAGGCTGCCTCAAAGAGATCGAATACGCCTTCGATACGCTGAAGGCCGACGGCGTCTGCCTGCTGACCAATTACGACGGCCGCTATCCCGGCGACCCAGCCTTTGCACCGGTTTATGACGAGCTCAATCGCCGCAAGGCGGTTGTCTATTCCCATGCTGCCGCGGCGCCTTGTGTCTTCAACATCCAGCCGAGCGTGCCGCCGGCGATCCTCGAATTCATGTTCGACAACACGCGTGCGATCGTCAGCCTGTTGCAGAGCGGCACCTTCACACGTTGCCCCGATATCACCTTTATCTTTTCGCATTGCGGCGGCGCGCTGGCGGGCATGGCCGGCCGTATTGCCGGCTGGTCGCGCTCCTTCGCCGACAAGGCGCCGGGTGGCGCCATTCCGGCGCTGAAGAAGCTCAATTACGATACCGCCAGCATGAACAACCCGTTCAGCTTCGCAGCGATGATGACGCTTGCCGGGCCGGACAAGCTGATGTTCGGCAGCGACTATCCCTGGGGCACTATGGCGGCGAGCCGCGACCCGATGCATGCCTTGGGGCTGAGCGCCGAGGATCTGCACAAGATCGAAGAGGGTAATGCGCGGCGCATCTTCCCGCGGCTGAAAGGCTAAGCTATCGCCCACGCGTGGTCGTGGGCAGAGATGCGGTTGACAGGTTTGCGGGGCTGTCCGAAAACTCGCGGCTAATCGCGCGGCGCGTTGCCGCGTATCGCAACAAGAGGGGGTATGCTTTCCATGGCATCGGGCAATCGCATTCGTGTGACCCACGCCGGCGCGCTGCCGCGCTCGCCGGATTTGGCCAAGCTCGTCTGGGCGAAGGGCAACGGCACGCCCTATGACGAGGCGGAGTTGCAGCGCCGGCTCGACGACGAACTCGCCGCGACCATCCGCCGCCAGGTCGATATCGGCATCGACAGCATCAATGACGGTGAGCTGAGCAAGACCTCGTTCACGCAATACTGCGCCAGCCGCATCTCGGGCTACGAGGTGCACCCCTACGATCCGTCACGCGATCCCGAGCCGCTCTCGATCGGCGCGCGCGATATCAAGAAATTCCGCGAATATTTCGCCAACGGCCACGCCAAGTTCGTGCGGCTCGATCCGCCGAAAGTGACTTATGCCTGCACCGGGCCGCTGAGCTATACCGGCCAGGCCGAGTTGCAGGCCGATCTGCAGCGCTTCAAGGACGCGCTTTCGGGCGTCGATTATGGCGAGGCTTATGTGCCGGCGAATTCGCCCGGCACGATCGAGCATTGGCTGCGCAATCAATATTACGCCAGCGAAGAAGAGTTCGTCGAAGCCATCGCCGAGACGATGCGCACGGAATATAAGGCGATCGTCGATGCCGGCTTCCGCTTGCAAATCGACGATCCGGATATGCCGGATGGCTGGCTGATGTATCCCGATATGACGGTCGCAGAGTATCGCAAATATGCACGGCTGCGCGCCGACGCGCTCAACCACGCGCTGCGCGATCTCCCGCGCGAGAAGATCCGGCTGCATGTCTGCTGGGGCAGCTTCCACGGCCCGCATTCGGACGATATTCCGCTGAAGGACATTGTCGATATCATCTTCCGCGTCCGCGCCTCGGAATATTCGATCGAGGCGTCGAACCCGGCGCATGAGCATGAATGGGCGGTGTTCGAAAATGCGAAAGTGCCGGATGGCGCGGCGCTGATCCCCGGCGTTGTCGGCCATTGCACCGACTTCATCGAGAATCCGGAATTGGTGGCGCAGCGCCTGACGCGCTACGCCAAGCTCGTCGGCCGCGAGAATGTCATGGCCGGCACGGATTGCGGCATGGGGCCGCGCGTCAACGACCCGAAAATCTGCTGGGCCAAGTTCGAGGCGATGGTCGCGGGCGCGCGACTTGCGACGAAGCAACTCTGGGCAAAGGGCAGCAGCGCGGCGCGACCAGAGCCAGCGGCCAAGCCTGCCGCCAAGAAAGTCGCCAAGAAAGTCGCGAAGAAGAAAGCCGCCAAAAAGGCACCGGCGCGCAAGGTCGCGAAGAAGGCCAAAGCGAAGACGAAGAAGAAAGCGCGGCGGTAATCCGCCGCGCTTGTGACGCTAAATATTCCGTCGTCCCGGCGCAGGCCGGGACCCATTTCTCCCTATCGCGATGTTGAAAAATGGGCCCCGGCTTTCGCCGGGGCGAGGGGTGTTATGCTGCGAGACGCCGGCCGCTAAGCAGGGTTCTTGATGAACGCCAGCAGCTCTTGCCCGAGGCCATCGACCTCGGAGTTTAGCTGCATCGTCGGCGAGACGTGGTTGTTGTCGCGGCTGAAGACGAACCACGGCGCCTTCTTATCGCATTTGACCAACTCGGCGGCGAGCGCGTGGCTCGGCCAAGCGAGCGGGTAGGGATCGTATTCGGTGACGCCGACGAGAACCGGCGGATGGCCCGGCTTCACGTGGTTCAGCGGGCTCATCGCCGCGTATTTGCTCTCATCCGCGCCGTAATAGGCGATCGAGTTCTCCGCGGGCTTGCCGGGGCTGTAGACCGGGTGTTGCGGCGCATAGACGCCCGAGAGAAGCAACGCGCCGGCGATGCGCGGTCCGGCGCTGCCATGGACTTGCGGCACGAAGGTCCAGGTCGCGACATGGGTCGCGCCGGCTGATTGGCCCATGATGAAGATGCGGTCGGGATCGCCGCCGTATTTGGCGATATTCTCATGCAGCCAGGCGACGACCTTGCCGACATCCTCGGCGCCGGCCGGCCATTTATGCTCCGGCGCCAGGCGATAGGTGGCATTGACGCCCACCATGCCGTTTCGCGCGAAGAAGATCGGCACGTTGTCGTAGATCAGGCCGGGCAGGGGGCTGCGCTCGCCGCCGATATAGCCGCCGCCATGGAAATAGACGACGACCGGTGCCTTCGTTGGCTTTTGCGCCGGCGTGTAGATGTCGAGCCGGTGGCGCTCATGCGTGCCGTAGGCGATGTCCTTCGCGCTCTCGACGCCGTCCTTCGGCGCGCGTTCCTGCAGCGGCTTGAAGAGCGCGTAAGTCGCCTTCAGCACATCGGGATTCCAGTTGCGGCCGATTTTGCGGATCTCGGCGGCGACCTGGGCGGCGGCATTGGTGGAGACTGAATCGGGCATGATTTACCTCAAGGGATGAATGATTAGAGATCGAACGGCTCGATCACTTGCAGCTTCTTGCCGAGCTCCGGATTGCGGATCTCGCCTTTCTTGTCGCCAAGGATCGATTTGAACGCTTCGAGCTTGATGGTCGGATTGTCGCCGCGGATGACATGGATCGGGTCCTTGCCCTTCTTCACGTCGTCGATCGCCTGCTTCACCATCTTGCGCATCATGACGATGCCGCGATCGGAGGTGGCGAGATTTTCGTTCGCGCGATTGGTGATGAGGCCCTGGCTTTCGATCGCCGCGTCGTCCTGATCGCGGTCCCAGAGATTCCACCAGCCGTCTTCGATGCGCTTGAAATCGCCAGGCTTCGTCGCCTGGTATTTCGCGGTGGTGATTGTGTAGGGCGCCGTTCCGCGCTCCGAGCCCCAGACCTGGAACGTGATCGCTTTTGTATCGTCGAGCGGCGTCACCCACTGCATGAATTGATAGGGCTCTTGGCCCGAGCGGCAGACCTGGACGCGGTTGATCGCCGGGAAGACATAGTGATGCCGGTCATGAACGCCGCTCGGATATTCGAGATACATCTCGATGCCGTAGTCGCGCTCGATCCACTGGCAGACATCCGGCCGCTGCATGGCGAGCTCGGGATAGACGCTGGCGTGGAGCGCCATGACGTGCAGGGAATCGACCATGTTCTCGACGCGCTGCAGCCAATTGCCGTAGATGTCGCGCGCGTTGAGGATCTTGTGACATTGCGCGTTGAAGAGCAGATCGTAATTCGGGAATTCGGGCACCGGCTTCGGCCCGATATAGGCGAAGATGAGGCCCGATATCTCGCGCACCGCATAGGCGCCTTGCCGCACCTTGTCCTTGAAGTCGCTGAAGACGGGCTCGCAAGGCTGGTCGAGGCATTTGCCTTGCGTGTCGTAGAGCCAGCCGTGATAGCAGCAGCGAAGCCCTTCCTGTTCGACGCGGCCATATTCGAGCGAGGCGTTGCGGTGGCAGCAATGCTTGTCGAGGAGGCCGATCTTGCCGTTGCCGGCGCGGAACAGCACGAATTCCTCATGCAACAGCTTGACGATCTTCGGCTCTTTGCCGAGCTGCTCGGCGAGCATGACCGGCCACCAATAGCGTCGCAGCATATCGCCCGCCGGCGTGCCCGGCCCGATCCGCGTCAGCAATTCGTTCTCGGATTTCTTCATGACATATCCCCTTAAGGCGTCGGCTTCCATCCCTTGGCGTTGAGGTCGGCGAGTGCTTTGCGCGCTGGGTCGAAATCGAAGATCGCTGCCGCGTTCATTTGTTGCGCGGGCGGCACATCGACCATTTCGCTGCGCAGCGCGATCTCCTCGCTCTGAACATTGGCGGGCACCGTGCCGTCGCGCGCGATGCCGCCTTGGATATGATCGTAATCCGATTCCGCGTCTTTTTCTTCGGTCTTGGCGTAGTGCGCGATCATCGCGACGGCTTGCGCGCGGTTGGTGCGGATGTAGGTTTGGCCCTTCAAAAGCGCACGGACCATGCGCAGCACGAGATCGGGCCTCTCGGCGATGAGCTTGTCGCTGGTGGCGAGGCCGTTGAAGGGCATCCGCACTTCTTTGGTGAGGTTACTGATGAGATGCCCGTGATCGAGCCTGCGCTGACGTCTTCAGCTTCTCGACCTCGCCCCAAACCATGATGCCGGCGGGGATCGAGCCGCTGGAGATTGCGGCGAGCCGCGCGGTGCCGTTACCAAGCGGCGTGAAGGCGAAATAATCGCGCGATAGATTATGATTCTTGAGAAGATAGCGCAGCGCGATCTCGCCGCTATCGCCGCGGCTGATCACCGCGACGGGCTGGCCTTTGAGTTCGGCCAGGGTCTCCAATTCCGGTTTCGCCGACCAAAGTTGCCAGCCGGGCCGGTCTTGCCCGACCAGCACGACCTTCATATGCGCGCCTTTGAGGATCGCGCTGATCGCGCTCGAGCCCGAGCCGGTGAAATCGAGGCTGCCCGAAATCACCGCCGGCACGGCGACACCGCCGCCGGCCGAGGTGAGATCGACATCGAGGCCTTCCTCGGCGAAATAACCTTTGTCGATCGCGGCCATGATGTAGCCGAAATCGGCATTCCAGGTGACGTAGGAAAGACTTGTTTTCTCGGCTCGCGCCGTGCCGGTAAGACACAGCGCAAGCAGCAGGATCGGCGTTAGCGCGATCCTGCTCAGCCGCATTAATGGCCGCCTTGGCGCTCGAAGAGGCGCTTGGTTTCGCGCGACGAGAAGCGCCAGCCCTGCGCTGTCTTCACGAATTTGTCGTGCCACTCGCCCATGCTGAACGGCGGATCGAAGGGCAGGGGGAATTTCGGGCTATCGGTCTTCGGGTCGTGATGCAGCGCGATGTAATAGGTCACGCTTTCGGCATGGTTGTCGTCGATCACATTGACCATGCAGCCGCCATTGATGTGGCGCACGACCTGGGTCGAGGCTTTGTAGGACGAGCGGATCTCGGCATGTCCCTTATAGGGTTTGCCGCCGCGCAGCCAGGTGCCGTCCTCGGCGAAGAGCGCGATGCATTTCTCGGTCTCTTTGTGATCGCCGTGTTGCGTGATCGCGATCACCAGGTCGCGGCATTCCTGCTCGATCTCTTTGCGCTGCTTGGCGTCCATCTCTCTTCTCCTTTGCTTTAAGCGATATGGGTGATGAGCGTGCCGAGCTTCTCGACCTCGACCTCGACGATGTCGCCGGATTTGAGCCACCATTGCTCTTGATCGGGCTTGCGGCCCGCGGCGACGCCACCGGGCGTGCCGGTGCCGAGAATGTCGCCGGGCTCGAGCCCGATGCCCGACCAATGCGCGATCTGCTCGTTGATCTTGTACATCATACGCTGGGCTGTCGAGTTCTGGCGGATATTGCCGTTGACCCGGCTTTGCAGGGCGAGAAGTTGCGGATCGCCGATCTCGTCCGGCGTGACCAGATAAGGACCGAGCGGCGAGAAGCCGGCGAAATTCTTGCCAAGACAGCCGACGCCGCCGCCATTCCGCGCTTCGCCGCGATAGGTATCGCGGTCGGAGATGTCGTTATAGACCGTGTAGCCGAAGAGGTAGTCGAGCGCGTTCTCCTTGGCCACGCGGAAGGCCGGGCGGCCGATCACCGCGGCGATCTCGACCTCGTAATCGAGATGTTTGGTCTCGGGCGGGATCGCGACCGTGGCGTTTGGCGGAACGACGGTCGAAGCGAATTGCACATGCGCGATCGGCAATTGCGGCACTTTGGCATCCGCCGGCCGACCCATCTCGTCCTGATGCTCGAAATAATTCTTGCCGGCGGCAATGAATTTGCGCGGCCGCGGTACCGGCGCGAGTAAGGTCACGTCGCTCGCCGCGAAGACGATCTTCTCGCCGCGCGGGCCCCGGATCGCTTCGCCTTGCTCCTCGGCAAAGAGCAGCGCTTGATGGGCGGCATCGAGAGCAAATCGGCCGGTCGAAATGAAATCCTGCGCGTTGGGCGGCGCCATCGCATGAGCGAGGACGAGCGCACGATCGAGCGGGAATTCGCGCGCCAGCAAAGCGGCGCAGGCGCCTTCGATGTCGATGATGTTGCCGTTGGTGAGGACGAGGCCAAAACGCTCGATGCCCGGTGCCGGTACGAAAGTGACGAAACGCATCTGTTCTTTCTCCTAGCCGGCGATGGTGGCGCTGAGCGTGCCGATCGGCGCGCAGGCGACTTCGATCTTGTCGCCGACCCTGATTTCGATTGGTGAGTCGACCTCGTTGCCGGGGCGTGGCTTTGAGATCGCGGCGCCGAGTGCGACCATGTCGCCCGGCTCCAGCACGGTGCGGGACCAAGCCTTGGTCGCGTTGGCGATGCTATGCGCGAAATCGGAGACCGCGAAACGCTGCTTCACCGCGCCGTTGAGGCTCAAGGTGATCTCGGTCGCGGGATCGAGCTCGCTGGGGCTGGCGATCCAGATCGACGGGCCGAGCGGCGTCAGGCCACGATGGTTCTTGGCGTATAAATTGTTGCTGGTCTTCCACTCGCGATCGAACATGTCGCGATTGGTGATCTCGGCCATCAAAGTGAAGCCGACGATGCTGCGTGTCGCCTCGCCGGCAGAGACGCGCGAGGCCTCCTTGCCGAGCACGGCGACCAGCACGGCCTCGACGTCGTAGCGCGCGTCCGGATCGGGCAGGTGCAGCGCGGCGCCGGGCGCGGCGCAGGCGCTGGCGAATTTCGAGAAGCCGACCACCATCTTTGCTGGTAATTGGTCGTTGGATCGGGCGAGAGCAACGCGGCCTTCGGTCAGCAGGATCTTCGCCAGCGGATCGATCGGCGCGGCGAAGGTGGGGCTGGCGATGGGATGCTTGGCATGGCTCAGCGCGCGTTCCAGCTTCTTGCGGCCGCCGCTGCCCATAGCCGAAAGCCGCGACAGCGTCGCGGCGAGGGTCGTGGCCTGGTCCGGTGCGGCAAGACCGGCTTCAGCGATGAGCGTGTGGAGATCGTGCCAGGTGCCCGCGCCGTTTTGCGCAACAACGCGCGGCTCGGCCAGGAACGGCCAGGGCAGATCGGCGATACCGATTTTCATGAGATGTGGCGCCTTCCTCGAAGGAGTTTGATTTGCTCCGATTGGCGTTACTCTAGGGCATGGGGGCCGCACTGGAAAAGGCCCGAGCGGCGGTTTAACCTCTCGGCAAACCGCAATTCACCCGAGGAGGGAATGCAATGGGCGAAGTTTTGGGCATCGGGATCTCGCATTCGCCGCTGTTCAGCCGGCCGAAGAACGATATGGCGTTCCTGCTGAGCGTCCGGCTCAATGATCCGGATATTCCGGATTCGGCCAAGGACCAGTCGAAATGGCCCGAGGCGATGAAGAAGGAATGGAGCAACGACAAGGGCGCGGCCGCCGGCGCGGCGCATCACGAAGCGATGCTCGCCGATTTCGATCGCGCGCGCAAAGTGATCGACGATTTCAAGCCCGACTTCATCTTCATGTGGGGCGACGATCAGTACGAGAACTACAAGGAAGGCATCATCCCGCCGTTCTCGATCCTCGCCTATGACGGCGACATGACGGTGAGGCCCTGGCAGCAGGCATCGGAATCCGGCTCGATGAAGGGCAAGCCCAATGTCTGGGGCGAGCCGATGGATTTCGAGTTCAAGCTGCACTACCACCGCGAAGCAGCGAAATACTTCGTCGAGCATCTGCTCGATCGCGATTTCGACATCGCTTATTCATATCAACCGAACGAGCATCCGGGCTTGGCGCATGCGTTTCTCAATGCGGCGCTCTATCTCGACTATCATCGCAAAGGCTTTCCGCATCGCATCGTGCCGTGCTCGATCAATTGCTACGGCCGCGAGGTGATCGGCTATCACGGCTTCGCCGACAATCTCGGCCACAAGCCGCCGCCCGATCCGCATTCACCGAAACCGAGCCGCTGCTTCGCGCTCGGCAAGGCCGTGGCGCAGATCGCGCGCGAGAGCCCCTATCGCGTCGCGCTGATGGCGTCGTCGAGCTGGTCACACTCCTTCCTGACGAAGAAGACGTGGCGCATGGTCCCGGATATCGAGACCGACATGAAGCTCTACGACGCCATGGTCACCGGCAATTACGATGTCTGGAAGAAGATGACCTTGGAGCAGGTCGAGGATTCCGGCGGCCATGAGACGCTCAACTGGTTCGCGCTGATGGGCGCGATGCAGGAGCTCAATCAGAAGGTCGTCTGGTCGAACATCCTGCCGACCTACATCTTCAACGCGACCAAGGTGACGGCGGTCTTCGGCCAACGTTGATCGACTAAGTGCTTGTATAGATGTATTCGTCACCCCCGCGAAAGCGGGGGTCCAGAGAAGCATGCTGGATGCCCGCTTTCGCGGGCATGACGTTTAATAACTCGTGAAAATCGCGAAATTCAATCGGGAGGTTCCGCTTGCTGACGATTCCCAATCCCATTCGCACACCGGTCATCATGCGCTCGCGGCTCATGCTCGAAGTGGCGAGCGAACTCGTCGCTGCGAATGAATGGGCCGACAAGCAGACGATGATCCTCTTTCGCGTGCAAGGCGCCAGCGATTGGAAGATTTGCTTCTTCGCCAGCGACGCACCGGGCTCGGTCGATGCGGTGGCGAATGGCGAGGCCGATATCGCGATCTGCAATCCCGGCAGCGTGTTGGCGATGGCCGCGGCGGGCAGGGGGCCGTGGAAGGGTAAGAAGCTGGCGCTGCGCTCGATCATGGCGATCCCGCAATTCGACCAGCTCGGCTTTGCCGTCAAAGCCTCGACCGGGCTCAAGACGCTTGCCGATCTGAAACGCACGAAATATCCGCTGAAGATCTCGCTGCGTGGCCAGCCGGATCACTCCGTACATCTCATCTGTAATTGCGTGCTCGCCGCCTACGGCATGTCGCTCGAGGACATCGTGAGCTGGGGCGGCAAGCTGGTGCCGAGCGACGGCCTCCCGAACGCGCCCGATCGCATCGGCGCGGTCGAGCGCGGCGAGGTCGATGCGCTCTGGGATGAGGCGCTGCCGATGTTCGCCGATCGTGCGCTCCAACTCGGCATGCGCTTCCTCGCCATCGACGAGCCGCAGCTCAAAGCACTCGAGGCCGACGGGCTCAAGCGCGCGATGATCACGCGCCAGGAGTTTGCCGGTTTGCCGGAAGACGTGCCGACGCTCGATTTCAGCGGCTGGCCGGTCTTCTGTCTCGAAAGCGCGCCCGAAGACATGATTTATAAATTCTGCGAGGCGCTGGAGGCGCGCAAGGATCGCATTCCGTGGTACGGCAAAGGCCCGATGGCGCTGGAGAAGATGTGCAAGGACAGCATCGAGGGGCCGCTCTACCTGCCGCTTCATCGCGGCGCCGAGCGCTTCTGGCGCGAGCGGAAATATCTGCCCTAAAGCATCAACGCTTCTTCTTCGAACTTCCCTCCTGAAGTGTTCGTGATCCCCTATTCCGGGATCTCGTAAGAGCGCTTGTCCTTGGCGAGCGCAACGCCTTACGCTCGCAAGCCGAAAAAATTTCAGACTTCGCGGCGCGCGGCATGGCGACTGACGGTGCGTCCCGTCCCGTTAGCCACCAGAGCGACACCACCTCTCACACCAGGAGATGGAGGCAGCAAATGATTTTCGAGCAAATTGCGAATGGTGGCTGTCAATCCTATCTCGTCGGCTGTGATGCCACACGCATCGCGGCACTGATCGACCCGGAGATTCGTCAGGTCGATCACTACATCGCCCTCGTCACGCAGGCTGGCGTTCGCATTCGTTACGTGATCGACACGCATACGCATGCGGACCACTTCTCGGCCGCCAAGCAGCTAGGTGAAGCGTTGAAGGTTCCCGTGGTCATGCATCACGAGAGCCCGGCTCCCTTTGCGGGGCTCAGGCTCGACGACGGCGAGATGCTTGCGCTCGGCAAGCTGCGGCTGCGTGCGATCCACACGCCGGGCCATACGCGCGACTCGATGTGCTTGGTGCTCGATGATCGGGTCTTCACCGGCGACACGCTGCTGATCGGCGGGACTGGCCGCACCGATCTGCCGACCGGCGATCCCGATCAGCTCTACGACAGCCTCTTCACCAAGCTGTTGAAGCTCGATCCGGCGCTCGCCGTTTACCCGGCACATGACTACAAGGGCCGGTCGCATACCACCATCGGCGCCGAGCTGGCGGAAAATCCGCGCCTGCAAAAACGTGAACGCGCCACCTTCACCGACATGATGCGGCATCTCAATCTGACAGCGCCGGATCACATCACGGAAGCGCTGCGCACCAATATGAGCGGCGGCAAAACCGTTACGCAGCTGCTCGCCGAAGCGGAAGCGATCGTGCCGTTCATGGCGCTCGGCGAGCTCAATACGCGCATCGCCGCACGGCCCAACGATCTCGTCGTGCTCGACGTGCGTGAGAAAGGCGCATATGACGGCGGCCATATTCCGGGCGCGCGCCATTTGCCGCGGGGTCAGCTCGAGCTGAGGGTCAATGACGATCTTCCCGATCCGACGCTGCGAATCCTCGTCTATTGCGAATTCGGCAAGATATCGACGCTCGCTGCAGCCACGCTACGGCAACTCGGCTTCATGCGAGCGACCGCACTCGACGGCGGTATGAAAGCGTGGCGCGAAGGCGGGTTCCCTGTGGAGCGTCCCTGACCGCGCGCGGAAAGGCCCGAGCTCCCGCCTGAAGCTTGCCCGGGCGCGAGGGCCGGCCTAGCCTCGCGTCGAGGGAGGATCCATTGTCACCACGCGAAACTACTGCCGCGCCGACCTCGGCCGAGCTGATTGCTCGTGCGCGAAGCTTCATTCCAAAGCTGATCGAATGCAGCGCCGAGACCGATGGCGAACGCCGCGTGCCGCATCGCGTCGTCGAGGAGATGCGCGCCGGAGGCCTCTTCCGCGCGCTGCAGCCGAAACGCTGGGGCGGTTATGAGACCGATGTCGGTACCTACTACGAGATCGAGATGGCGCTGGCAGAGGGCGATATGTCGGCCGGTTGGATCTATGGCGTGGTCGGCGTCACGCAATGGGTGATGGCGCTGCTCGACGATCGCGCGGCGCAGGATGTCTGGGGCAAGGATTCGAACGCGCTGGTCGGACTGTCGCTGGCGCCGGCCGGCAAGCTCGTACCGGCCGAGGGCGGCTTCCGTCTCAGCGGGCGCTGGCCTTTCGCCAGCGGCTGCCTCTATTGCGACTGGGCGCTGCTCGGCGCTTTCGTGCCCTCCGATCCGTCGCGTCCCGACGGCATGCCGGAATGGCGTATGTATCTCGTGCCGAAAAGCGATTACGAGATCGTCGATACCTGGCAGACCTCGGGCCTCAAAGGCACCGGCAGCAACGATATCGTCATCAAGGACGCGTTCGTGCCGGCCTATCGCATGCATCGCATGGTCGACAATGTCGTCTGCAAGGGGCCGGGGCAGGCGGTCAATACCGCGTCGCTCTATCGCATTCCCTTCGGTCAGGTCTTCGGCGGCGGTGTCGCTTATGCCGCGATCGGCGCGCTGCAAGGCATGCTGAACGATTTCCGCGCTTATGCTGGGCCGCGCATGCGGCTCGGCAATCGTCGCACGGTCGAGGATCCGGATGCGTTGTTGGCGGTCGGCGACGCCGATCATGCGATCGACGAGATGAAGCTGCTGCTTCATCGCAATGTGCGCAATCTTGCCGCTTACGCGGAGCGCGGCGAGATACCGCCGCAGGAAGAGCGGCTGAAATACAAATTCCAAATGGCGACGGCGACCGAGCGCTGCCGTGCGATCGCGACGCGTCTTTTCCAGGCGGCGGGCGCGGCCGGGCTTTATTCGCAGCATCGCTTCGGCCGCATCCTCGCCGACATCAATGCGGGCCGGCAGCACGTCACGAACCAACACGAGATGCATGGCCGCGAATGGGGCCGGCATCTGCTCGGCCAGCCCTTCCATGACGATGTGATGCGATGAAGCGCGCGCTCTTCTTCTTCGGGCTATTGGCGCTGCCTGGCTTCTGGGTACCGCGCGTTTCGGCTGAAGAGATAAGGATCGGCACGATCAAGGTCGCCGGCGCCGGTGCGATGTTTCTCGCCGAGGAGCGCGGCTATTTTGCCGCCGAAGGGCTGACGCCGAAATTCGTGTTGTTCGAATCGGCGCAGCCGATTGCCGTGGCCAATGTCTCGGGCGATATCGATTACGGTGCGACGCCGCCCGGCGGCGGCTTCTATGCGCTCGCCGGCCAGGGGGCGCTGAAGATCATCGGCGGCTACATCATGGATTGGCCGAGCTTTCAGGCGAATGGCGCGGTGGTCTCGCTCGCCGCTTACGAGAAAGGCTTCCGCTCGTTTCAGGATATGGGCGGCAAGACCGTCTCGACGACGCAGATCGGCGGCGCGCCGCATTATGCCTGGGCCTTGATCGCCGAGCATTACGGTATCGATCTGAAGACCGTGCGCGTCGTCGCGCTGCAATCCAATCCCAATCAGCTTACGGCGGTGATCGGCGGCCAGGTCGACGCGGCGATGATGCCGTCGACAATCTTCACCGGCGCGCTGCAGGAAGGGAAGGTTAAGCTCCTCGGCTTTGCCGGCGATATCGTGCCGTGGCAGCTCGGCGCGGTCTTTACCTCATCGAAAATCGCCGACGGTAATCGGGATCAGGTGAAGCGTTTCCTGCGCGCCTATGTGCGCGGCGTGCAGGATTATCACGACGCCTTCACCAACAAGGACGAGCGGCGCGAGGATCAGCCGAGCGCACCGGCAGTGCTCGACATCATCTCGAAATATATTGGCCAGACGCCCGATCAGGTGCGCCGCGCGGTGCCTTACATCGATCCACAGGCACGCGTCGATGTCGGCGATGTGCTGCACCAGATCGCCTGGTTCAAATCGCAGGGCATGCTGAAGGATTCGGTCGACGGCGAGGCGATCGTCGACAAGCGCTACGTCGTACCGATGCCGCCGCGGCTGGTGCCGCCGCCCGTCTGTAGCGCGAGCGGCGGGCACCCCTGTTAGCGCGTTGAGGCTTTAGCCGAACGCGGATTTCTCAACGTCATTCCCACGTAAGCGGGAATCCAGATCCGCCTGTCGTGCGGTAGCCCTGGGTCCCCGCTTTCGCGGGGACGACGGGTTGGATTGGAATTACCGGTTATTCTCTTTCACCAACGGACCCGTCGGCTTGTCCTGGGTGAAGCTCGGCCAGGGTGCCTTCGCGGCGACGACCTTGTTGCGCAGGATGCCTATCTTCTCGATTTCGAGTTCGACCGTGTCGCCGGCGTGGATTTCCTTGTCGCCGGCGAAAGTGCCGAGCGAGATGATGTCGCCCGCCTGCATCGGTGTGTAGTCCGAGCAATAGGCCAGCACCTGGTAGGGATCGAAAATCATCTTGCTGGTGTTGCCGCTGCGCGTGACCTTGCCGTTGATGCGCACATCCATCTTGAGATTGCGCGGATCGGGCAGCTCTTTCTTGGTCACGATCCACGGACCCATCGGCGCGAAGGTCGCGAGGTTCTTGGCATAGGCATAGGGCTGGCCCATCTGGCCGCGCTCGCGCTGGCGCTGGCGGGCCGAGACGTCGTTGCAAATCGTCCAGCCGAAGACGTAATCGGCCGCCTGCGACGGACGGATATGGCGGCAATCGCGGCCGACGATGAGGCCGAGCTCGTGTTCCTCATCGACCTTCTGCGGGAAGGGCGGCAGCTCGATGTCGGCTTCGTGGCCGACCATGTTGCTCGGATATTTCGCGAAGACGATCGGCTCTTCGTAGAATTTGAGATTGGTCTCGTCGATATGCTCTTGGAAATTGAGCGCGAGCGCGAGGATCTTCGGCGGATTGGTCACCGGCGGCAGGAATTTCGGCTTCTCGACGACGAAACGCGCAAGGCGCCCGCTGCTGCGCAGCTCGTTGAGGCTTTCCTCGCCAAAGCGGTCGATATCGAGACCGGATTGGATGATCTGCAGCATCGACTGCGCGGTGCTGACGTTGGGATGGGTGGTCTTAAGGCAGGCGGTCAGATCGACCACGCCCTCGGCAACATGCGCGCCGACGGTCGCGGCGCCGTTCTTCTCGAAAGACAATAGCTTCATGTGAGGCCTCCCATTCCTCTGATTTCGCGATTGCCTGCACGATAGATTTAGCCGTACGGCTTGGCAATCCCGCGCCGCCTTTCGGACATTGGTCGATGCATATTATTCTCGTCATGCCCGGACTTGTTTCCGGGCATCCACGACTTGAACAAGACGTGGATCGCTGGGCCAAGCCCAGCGATGACGAAAGCGGGAAACGGGAGGCAAAGGTGGCAGAAAACGATAAGCCGAAGGTCACGCTGATTCACCCGGCCGAACTGGTGAAAGCGCCGCCGGTGCCGGTGCCCGGCGTCAAAGTCGACGCAAATGTCTATGTCACGATGCGCGACGGGGTGAGGCTCGCGGTCGATGTCTATCTGCCGGAGCAAGACGGGAAATACCCCGCGCTGTTGTCGCTCTCGCCCTACAACAAGGACATCCAGCGCAAGCCGCCGCATTGGAGCCACGCCATCGAAAGCGGCGCAACATCGTTCTATGTGCCGAAAGGCTATGTGCACGTGATCGCGCAAGGCCGCGGCGGCGGGCTGAGCCAGGGTTCGTGGCGCTGGTTCGACGAGCATGAACGCACAGACGGCTACGATCTCATCGAATGGATGGCGCAGCAGCCCTGGTGCACGGGCAATGTCGGCATGATCGGCGACAGCTACTGGAGCTGGAGCCAATACATCGCCGCCGCAGCGCAGCCGCCGCATCTCAAATGCATCTGCCAATGCGATGCGACGACCGATCTCTATCGCGACGCCTGCTATCAGGGCGGCATCTACAACGCCGAGTTCATGAACAATTGGATCAATTACCATACCAATATGTTTGTTTGGCCCGGTCCGGTCGAAGGCAAGCTGCCGCCGATGAACCTCCATTACGAGATCGCGAGCCACCCGACCGACGGGCCGTTCTATTGGGATCGCTCAGCCTGGACCAAGCTCGACAAGATCAGGACGCCGGTGATGAGCATCGTGCCCCAAGGCGGCGCGATGCATATGCGCGGCCAGCTCGCCGGCTGGATGGAGATCCACGCGCCGAAGAAGCTGCTGGTCGTGCCGCCGACCGGCTTCTGGTCGCATATGCGCTATCTGACCGACCGCAATCTCAATCGCCAGATGCTGCGCTGGTTCGATTACTGGCTGAAAGGCATCGACAACGGCATTCTCGCCGAGCCGCCGGTCGCGATCTTCGACAGCGGCACGCGCAAGTGGCGCTATGAGGGCGAGTACCCGCTCGCGCGCACCCAATGGACAAAATTCCATCTGAGCGGCGAGGGGCTCGATGGGGCGGCGCCGGGCGGCAGCGCGGAGCCGCGCAGCTACCGGATGCCGGATTCTTACGCGCAGCTCATCGCCGGCAAACCGGCGCTGGCCTACACGATGCCGCCGGTCGATCAGCCGCTGACCATTCAGGGCCCGGTGAGCCTCACCTTCTACGCATCATCCTCGCAGATCGATACGGCGTGGTTCGTGAAGCTCGCCGATATTCCGCCAGAGGGTCCGCCGCGCAATCTCAGCCGCGGACTCCTCAAAGCCTCGTTCCGCGAGGTCGATGAGGCGCGCTCGCACCCCGGCCGGCCGTTCCATCCTTTCATGAAGCAGGAGCTGCTCGAGCCTGGCAAGATCTACGAATTCCAGATCGAGCTGCGGCCCGTCTTTCACACGTTGCAGAAGGGCCATCGTTTGCAATTGCAGATCGCGAGCGAGGACATCCAATACAGCAATCCGCTACGACAGATCGACGTGCTGTTGCTGCCTTGGCCGGTCGAGAACACAATCTATGCCGACGCGGCGCATCCATCGCATCTGTTGCTGCCCGTGATCCCGAGCGCGCCCGAGATCGCGCCGGTGAAATCGCCGGTCGCCGATATCAACTGGCCGCTGGCGCCCGGCTCGTGGTCGCCCAATACCGATGGCTGGCCGCTGACAGGAGATTAGCGAATGACGGCGCACGGCCCGATGCCTTGCGATGCGGGTGTCATCGCAACCGGCGCCGCCACGCAGCCATGCGCCGAGCGCAGCAAGCCGTGGGTGCTGGCGGCGACGATCCTCGGCTCGAGCCTTGCTTTCATCGATGGGACCGTCATCACTGTCGCGCTGCCCGCGATCCAGTCCGATCTCGCCGCATCGGTCGCGGCAGCGCAATGGGTGGTCAACGCCTATCTGCTGTTGCTCGGCGCGTTGATCCTGGTCGGCGGCGCAGCGGGCGACCGTTTCGGCCGCCGGCGCATCTTCATGATCGGCATTGCCGTGTTCACGGTTGCATCGATGGCGTGTGGCTTGGCGCCGGATGCGGCAATCCTTATTGCGGCACGCGCGTTTCAGGGCATCGGCGGTGCGATGCTGGTGCCGGAAAGTCTCGCCATCATCAGCGCGGCCTTCCCCAAGGCCGAGCGCGGCAAGGCGATCGGCACCTGGGCGGGATTTTCCGCGCTGACCACCGCGCTGGGGCCGGTGCTGGGCGGCACGCTCGTGGATACTCTGAGCTGGCGCGCCGTGTTCTTCATCAATCTGCCACTGGCGGTGATTGCGCTCGCGCTCGCGCTGCGTCACGTGCCGGAGAGTCACGGCGGCGAAGCGGACGCGGCGATCGATTGGCCCGGCGGCGTCCTCGCCAGTCTCGGACTGTTCGGCATCGCCTATGGGACGAGCGCCGTCGCCAGTGCGCGTTGGAGCGAGGCGATCGTCTACATGCCTATGCTCGCCGGTATCGCCGTGCTCGCGATTTTCCTCTGGTGGGAAGCGCGGACCAAATCGCCGATTGTGCCGCTCACATTGTTTCGCGCACGCGCCTTCAGCGGCGCGAACGCGATGACTTTGCTGCTCTACGCGGCGTTGAGCGGCGCACTGTTCTTTCTGCCTTACGATCTCATTCGCTTGCAGGGCTATTCCGCGGCGGGAGCCGGCGCGTCATTCCTGCCGCTCAGCCTCGTTATGGGCGGGCTCTCACGCTGGTCCGGTGCGTTGGTCGATCGCACGGGAGCGCGGCTACCGTTGATGATTGGCCCTGTTATCGCTGCCGCCGGTCTGGCGCTTTTCGCACTGCCGGGAATCGGCGGCTCTTATTGGACGACGTTTTTTCCGGCGATGCTGGTGCTCGGAATTGGCATGACGATCAGTGTCGCGCCGTTGACGACGGTGGTCATGGGCGCGGTCGATGAGCGTCACGCCGGCACGGCGTCGGGCATCAACAACGCCGTGGCGCGGATTGCGGGCATGCTCGCGGTCGCGCTTTTTGGCGCATTGGCGGTCGGCATTTTCGGTCAGGCGCTCGAGGTGTCCCTCGTCCCATTGCAACTCGCGCCAGAGTTGCGCGACGCAGTGCAAGCGCAAATCCCCAGACTGGCCGAAGCAGCCGTGCCTTCCAGCATCACCGGTTCCCTGAAGCAAGCGGTCGAGACCGCGTTCGAACTCTCCTTCCTTCGGGCGTTTCGTATTGTCCTGCTCGCGGGGGCGGGACTGGCCGTGGCGAGCGCGGTTAGCGCGGCGCTGACGATCGGCAAAACAGCCCGTGAGGGTGCGTCGAAAGGTGCGGCGGCCCGCCCCTTAATTTTGTGCGTTTTCCTGGGTTGGCTTGGCGCGCAACCCATGCGATGGTGCGGCTCACGCGCCCACGATTATGGGCGTCCGGGGGAACGGGGGAATTTATGTCTGAGACGTCGCGGATTTCCGGCCAGTCGATTGCTGCGCGGC
Organism: uncultured Alphaproteobacteria bacterium; assembly: GCA_963740675.1. Taxonomy (GTDB): domain Bacteria; phylum Pseudomonadota; class Alphaproteobacteria; order ATCC43930; family CGMCC-115725; genus CAIKMD01. The sequence continues at coordinate 255,054 of CAVUFS010000006.1, read as the reverse complement.
TGGAGCGGCTGCCCTATTCGCGTTGGCACATCATGGTCACGTCGTTTCTCGGCGTCGCGATCTTCTTCGACGGCTTCGATGCGCTGAGCACGGCCTATGTGTTGCCAGTGCTGATCCGCGAATGGCACTTCGCACCAGCGAATGCCGGTTACCTGATCTCGATCGCCAATCTGGGCCAGGCGCTGGGGGCGCTGTTCTTCGGCTGGCTGGCGGAGCGCATCGGCCGCGTCCGGACCGCACAGATCACCATCGCGCTTTATGCGTTGATGAGCCTCGTCTGCGCCTTCACCTCGAACTACCAAGAGCTATTCGTGTGCCGCTTCTTCGAAGGCCTCGGCCTCGGCGGTGAGATACCGGTCGCGTCGACCTATATCAGCGAGATCCTGCGTGCCGATCGGCGCGGCGGCTCGTTCCTCGGCTACCAGATCATTTTCCCCGTCGGGCTGCTCGGCGCCGGCATTATCGGTGCGATCGTCGTCCCCAATCTCGGCTGGCAATGGATGTTCATCATCGGCGCAATCCCGGCGCTGATCTCGCTGGTTCTGCGCCGCTACTGTCCTGAATCGCCGCGCTGGCTGGCGCAGAAGGGGCGGATGGACGAAGCAGAGGCGGTGATGGCGGAGATCGAGCGCAAGGTCTCGCGTGATGGCCGCGACCCGCTGCCGCCGGTCGTGCCGATCAAGACCCAGCCGCTCGGCGAGCGCACGCGCTGGCAGGAGCTGTTTCAAGGCCGATATCGGCGCCGGACGCTCATCGTCTGGGTGCTGTGGGCCTCGACCTATCTCGTGTCGCAAGGTCTGCAGAGCTGGATCCCGACGGTCTACCGCGAGGTCTATCACCTGAGCCTCCAGCAATCGCTGAATTACGCGGTCGCGGCCCCGATCGGCACGGTGGTGGGGGCGCTGCTCTGTGCGCTCCTCATTGATCGCACCGGCCGCCGGCTTTGGTTCATCGGCGCCTATGCGCTGCTCGTCGCGGGACTGGTCGAGCTGTGGCTGGTCGGCTCCGAGACCGCATATGGCATGATGCTCGGCTACGCCTTCTGCTCGCTCTGGACCGGATCGGTCAGCATGAGCATTTTCCTCTATACCGCTGAAATTTATCCGACGCGCATGCGCGCGCTGGGCATTTCCTGGGCGACGTTCTGGCTGCGCCTGGCCGCGACCGTCGGCCCTGTCCTCGTTGGTTACGTGCTATCGGGCTATGGAATAGGCGGTGTATTTTTCTTCTTCTCTCTCGTTACCGTCATCGGCCTGCTGGCTGCGATCTTCATGACTGAGACGACGAAGCGCGTGCTGGAGGAAGTATCGCCCTAACGCATTATTCGCCCGGCTGGCCGCTGCCGGGCAGGTGGGGTACCTTTCTCCCGGTGTGAAACGGGGGAATGTTGCGATGGGGCAGAGTGAAGCTCGAGGCGTTGTGCGCGCCTATCGCGCAGCCGGTGCGGCGCTGATTCTGGCGGTGCTGCTGGCGGGCTGTAAGCCCGACAATAAATATGTCGCGCCGCCGCCGGCGGCTGTGACCGTCGCGCATCCCGAAGCGCGCAACATCACCCGCTATTACGAGACCAGCGGCACGACCGCCGCCATCGATCAGGCCGATCTGATGGCGCGGGTGCAGGGCTTTCTGGTCTCGCAGAATTATACCGACGGCCAGTCGGTCAAGAAGGGCGATCTGCTCTTCACCATCGAGCCTCAGCCTTATAAGGCGAAACTCGACCAAGCCCAGGCGCAACAGGACGCGGCGCAGGCTTTGGTCGCGCAGAGCGACGCTGAGTACAATCGTAACGCCAACTTGGCCAAGAATAGCTTCGCATCGCAGAGTGTGTTGGATCAGTCGCGTTCGCTGCGCGATAGCAACCGCGCCAATCTGGCCGCAGCGCAGGCGAATACGCAGCTCGCGCAGATCAACTACGACTACACGCAAGTCACCGCGCCCTTCGATGGGGTGGTGACGGCGCATCTCGTTTCGGTCGGCTCGCTGGTCGGCGCGAACGGCCCGACCAAGCTGGCGACGATCCTGCGGCTCGATCCTGTCTATGTGAACTTCAATGTCAGCGATCAGGAGTTGCAGCGCTATCGCGCCGCTGTGGCCGCCAGGGGAATTGACGTGCGCAATCAGGTTGGAACCATCGCGGTTGAAGTCGGGCTGCAAACCGAGACCGGCTATCCGCATGGCGGTAAGATCGATTACGTCGCACCGTTGGTCGACAATGCGACCGGCACGGTCGCGGTCCGCGCCGAGCTCGCGAATGAGGCGCGCGCGCTGCCGCCCGGCAGCTTCGTTCGCGTGCGCATTCCGCTCGTGCAAAACGTACCGGCGCTGTTGGTGTCGCCAACCGCGATCGGTCGCGATCAGGCGGGTAGCTACGTGCTCACGATCGGCGACGGCAATGTCGTTCAGCAAAAGCGTGTGACACTCGGCCCGACATATGATTCGATGAGGGTTATCGACAGCGGCCTGGCCGCCGAAGACAACGTCGTGGTGGCCGGATTGCAGCGGGCGGTGCCAGGCGAGAAGGTGCAGCCGCAAGCCCAAACCGCGTCGGCCGCGAAGTGAAGCGGACCGAACAGTAAGGCGCCGGGCGTGATCTCGAAATTTTTCATCGAGCGGCCGGTTCTCGCCAACGTCATTGCGTTGGTGACGGTCCTGATCGGCATGGTCGCGCTCTTCGGGCTGCCGGTGTCGCAATATCCCAATGTCGTTCCGCCGACCATCGCGGTGACGGCGCGCTATCCCGGCGCCAGCGCGCAAGCCGTCATCGACACGGTGGCCTTGCCGATCGAGCAGCAGGTCAACGGCGTGCCCGGCATGCTGTATATGCAATCGACCAGCGGATCGGACGGCACCTATAGCCTCATCGTCACCTTCGATATCGGCACCGATCTCAACTTTGCGCAAATCCTGGTCGAGAACCGCGTCAACGCCGCGCTCGCCGGATTGCCGCAAGCGGTGCAGGCGCAGGGCATCAACGTCCAGCAGAAATCGACGGCAATTCTCGAGATCGTGACGCTGAGCGCCAGCGATCCGCGTTATGACGGGCTCTATCTCAGCAATTTCGCGACGCTCAATCTCGTCAACGAGCTTGCGCGCGTGCCGGGCGTCGGCAACGTCAACGTGTTCGGGGCCGGACAATATGCGATGCGCGTCTGGCTCGATCCGGAGCGCCTGCGCGCGCTGGATTTGATGCCGGAGGACGTGATCCAGGCGATCCAGAGCCAAAGCCAGGAGGCGACGGCCGGGCAGCTCGGCGCGCCGCCGGCGCCGCCCGATCAGGCTTTCCAATTCACGGTGAATGTCTCGGGCCGGCTCAGCGATCCGGCGCAATTCGGCGACATCGTCGTGAAGACCGGCAGCGACACCGGCACGCTGGTGACACGGGTGCGCGATGTCGGGCGTGTCGAGATCGGCGCGCAGACCTATGGCCAGATTTTCACCCTCGACGGCAAGCCGGCGGCCGGCATCGCCATCTATCAGGCCCCGAATGCCAACGCGCTCGAGGTGGAAAAAGCGGTTCGCGCCAAGATGGCAGCGCTGTCGCATAACTTCCCGCAAGGCATCGCCTATGCCGTGCCTTTCGATACGACGAAATTCGTCAGCGCCTCGATCGACGAGGTCTACAAGACCCTGATCGAAGCGGCGGTGCTGGTCCTCGTCGTGATCGTGCTCTTCCTGCAGGATTGGCGCGCGACCTTGGTGCCGGCGACGACCGTGCCGGTGACGATCATCGGCGCCTTCGCGGCGATGGCGGCGCTCGGCTTCACGGTCAATCTCTCGACATTATTCGCGCTGGTGCTGGCGATCGGGATCGTCGTCGACGACGCCATCGTCGTTGTCGAAGGTGCCGCGCATCATGTCGAGCGCGGCCTCGCGCCGGCAGCCGCCGCCATCAAGGCAATGGACGAGCTGTTCGGCCCGATCATCGGCATCACGCTCGTCCTGCTCGCGGTCTTCGTTCCCGCGGCTTTTCTACCGGGCCTGACCGGCAAGCTCTACGCACAGTTCGCTATCGTCATGGCCGCGACCGCGCTTATCAGCGCGATCAACGCCGCGACCTTGAAGCCGACGCAGTGCGCGCTCTGGCTACGGCCAACGGTTCCGGAAGATCGCCGCAATGTCGTCTTCCGCGGCTTCAATCAACTCTATTACCCATTCGAGCGTTTCTATACGCGACTGATCGGCGGGATGACGCGCCGGGCGGGGATCATGGCTGGCGTGGCGCTGGTGATCATGGCGCTCAGCGTCTTTGGGCTCGCCAAGCTGCCGACGGCGTTCCTGCCGCTCGAAGACCAGGGCTATATGCTGGTCGCGGTCAATTTGCCGGACGGCGCCGCGCTCCAACGTACGCAGGCGGTGCTCGACGATGTCGGCCAGAGGCTGCGCAAAGCGCCGGGCGTGGCGCAGGTGCTGACCATCGCCGGCGTCTCGGCGCTCGACAACAATGCGAGCCTGTCGAGCGCCGGCGTCGCCTATGTGATTCTCAAGGACTGGAGCGAGCGCGGTAAGGATCAGGACCTGCTCGGCACCTACAACAATCTCAACGCGGCGCTCGCGTCGGTCGAGACCGCGCAGGTTTTGGTGATCCCGCCACCGGCCATCCAAGGCATCGGCAATTCAGGCGGCTTCAGCATGATGGCCGAGCTACGCAATGGCAGCTTCGATTATCCCGAGCTGCAGGCTGCGACGCGCGAGATCGTCGCGCATGCGACCGCGCAAAGCGGCGTCACCCATGTCGCCAGCTCGTTCCGCGCCGAGGCGCCGCAATTCCATGTCGATATCGACCGCACCAAAGCAGCAGCGTTACATGTCGGGCTGAACGACATATTCCAGACGATGGCGGGCTATCTCGGCTCGACGTATGTGAACCAGATCGTGACCTTCGGCCGCGTCTATCAGGTCTATGTCCAGGCCGACAGCACCTTCCGCGCGAGCATCGAGACGCTGGCGCAGCTTACCGTGCGCAACAGCGCCGGGAACATGATCCCGCTTGGTTCGCTGCTGACGGTCGAGCCCGTCGTCGCGCCGGGGCTGATCAGTCTCTACAATCTCTATCCGGCGGCAACGATCCTCGGTCAGCCGGCGCCGGGCTTCAGCTCGGGCGAGGCGCTGTCGCTCATGGACGAGATCGCAGCGAATGTCATGCCGCCCGGCACCGCCAGCGAATGGACGGCGATGTCGTATCAGGAGCAATTGGTCGGCGGCCAGATCTACATCGTTTTCGGCCTTGCGATGCTGCTCGTCTATCTGCTGCTCGCTGCGCAATATGAAAGCTGGATCGCACCGATAGCGGTGGTTGTGTCCGTACCGCTATCGCTGGTCGGGCCGGTGCTGGTGCTGCACGGGCTCGGCGTCGCCAACAATCTCTACACGCAGATCGGCCTGGTGCTGCTGATCGCTTTGGCGGCGAAGAATGCGATCCTGATCGTCGAGGTGGCACGCGAGCGCCGGGCCGCGGGGCTCGCGATCATCGAGAGCGCCATCGCCGCGGCGCAAACCCGCTTCCGGCCGATCCTGATGACGAGCTTCGCCTTCATTCTCGGCATGCTGCCGCTGGTTCTCGCGACCGGCGCCGGTGCCAATGCGCGCCGCTCGATCGGCATCTCGGTGGCGAGCGGCATGCTCGCTTCGACCTGCCTTGCGGTTCTGTTCGTGCCGTCCTTCTTTGTGCTTCTGCAGCGCTTGGAGGAATCGCGCAGTGCCGCGAAGCGCAAACGCACCGCCGCAGCCGCCGATTAGGCGGCGAGCGGCTTCAGTACCTCGGGCACTTCGTCCTTCTTCAGGCCCATCAGCTTTAGAGCCGTGCCGGCAAAGATCTGTGCGCGCTGCGCTTCGGTCACCGGCAGGTCTTTGACGAGCTGGATGGCGCGCGGCTTCAGCCAGGTGAGCGGCGGCGCGTCGCTGCCATAGACGACGTGATCGACGCCGACTGTCTCCATCGCGCATTTCGCGGCGGGCAGGGCGTAGCAAGCGAGATCGAGATACATCTTCTTGAGGTAATGGCTTGGCGGCGCCTTGATCAGCAGCGGCGAGTAGGAGCCGAGGAAGCTGTCCTCGCGCATCTCATACGCGTAGTCCATGCGGCCGATGACCTCGGAAATGCCGCCGCCGAGATGTGAGCCGACGATCTTCGCTTTGGGGAAACGCTCGAGGATGCCGCGCACGATCAGCCGCGCGAGGCAGAGCATGTTGTCGGCCGGCCGGCCGATCGAGGAATTGAGACCGTAATTGCGCATCCGCTCTTCGCCATAGGCGCTGGCCGGCGGATGGATGAAGACCGGCTTGTCGTATTGCGTCAGCATTTCCCAGAAGCCGAGCGCCTCGTCGTCATCGGGATAGGTCTTCCACATGCTCGAGGTGATGAAGACGCCTTTGAGCTTGAGCTGAGCGAAAGCGCGCTCGAGCTCTTTGTTGAAATCGTCGCCGGCGGTCGGCACGGTCGAGGCGAAGCACACGACCTTGCCGCGGTATTTTTCCTGTAGTCCGGCGGCACGATCGTGCCATGCTTTCAGCACATCGAGAGCCTTGGGCTTGTCGTAATCCTTGAGCTGGTGGATCGAATCCGTGACCACCGACAGCGCGATATCGGTCTTGTCATGCGCGTCGATCACATTCTCGATCGTCAGGGGGCATTTGCCGCGCCAATGCGGATCGAGCGTGTCCTCCGGCGGGATGACATGGGTATGCCATTCGACGATCGGCTGCATGATTTTCCTCCCCCATAACGGCGCCGCTGAAGTTTAGGAGAGGTTGCGCGCTGCGCCAATGGCGAGGGGCTCGCCGGCTCTCTAGATTGGTCCGCGGTGCAAATTAGGGGGCATGCTATGCGGCGCCGGATCGCGATCGTCTTTCTCGCCGCTACTTTGACGGGCTGCGCGGGGGCCTCGACCAATGTCGTGCCTGATTTCGCTGCTAAGCCTTACGTGCCCTTCAACCGCGAGGATGCCGTCGCGATCGCGTTGCGCGAATGGCGGCTGTTCGGAAGCTTGAGCGATCTGCCAGGCTCGCCCGAGCCGGCGGTGGTAAAGCCGGAGCGCGCGCCGGGTTTCTGGGAACGCATCGGCGAATATTGGTGGTTGGGGCTCGGCGGTCAGGGTCGCGAAGCACGTTGGACCGGGAAACATGACGATAATGGCCGTGTCTTTCCCGCGATGGATGACGAGCGCTATGCCTGGTCGGCGGCGTTCATCTCCTATGTCATGCGGATTGCCGGGGCAGGCAACCGTTTTCCTTATGCGTCCAACCACGCCAGTTATGTGAACGCGGCGGCCTCGGGTCGTTCTTCCATTCTGCTGGCGCATGCGCCGCAATCCTATACGCCCAAGCCCGGCGATCTGTTGTGCTTCGGCCGCGAGTGGGCGTCGCGGTTGCGCTTCAGCGATCTGCCGACCGGCGGCTTCTGGCCGGGCCATTGCGCGATCGTGGTTGCGCGCCAGGACAACATGCTCAGCGCCGTCGGCGGCAATGAGTATGACGCGGTAACGATGGACCACGTGACCATCGCCAGCGACAGCCGGTTATTGAGCGTCGGCCACCCGATAGAATGGTCGATCGTGATCGAAGTGCGCTACGACGCCGAAACGGAACCTGGTCCGCCCTGAAACCGGCGCTCTACGATTTCGCCTCGGCCAACGTCGCTGTAGCACCGCCGTGGCGCCGTGCCGGAAAGGTGTAAGTGCCGAGGCACAGCACCAGGCCGCAGCAGACCAGCAGCAGGACTTCGAAGCCGAGCGCCGCCGTCAGGTACGAGCCGAGCTTGTCGTATGACAATCCCATGAGGAACGGCCCGACGCCATTGCCGAGCGAGAAGATGCCGATCATGAAGCCGTAGATCGTGCCGAAGGATTTGAGGCCGAAATAACGGCTGACGAAATACCCGAGCAGATCGCCTTCGGCACCTAGACCCATGCCGCAAAGGACTGTGCCGGCGAAAGCCATCGGCAGACCACCGACGCCACTGGCGATCAGCGCGATGCCCGAGCCCGCCATCAAGTAGAACACGGTTGCGACATAGGGACCGTGAAAACGGTCGAGGCAATAGCCCGAGATCAGCCGGCCGACGATCAGCGCGGCACCGGCCGATGACAGGACGCTGGTCGCGACCGCCGGCGAGTAGCCGCGATCGGTCATCGAGGCGACGATATGCGTGATCGTGCCGTTGATGGCGATGGCCGAGAAGAAGAACATGAACAGCAGCAGATAGAAGCGCTTGTCGCGGATGATCACCGACACCGTGGGTCCCAGCTGGTTGTCGAGCGGCGCATGGCTGGCGCGCTCGGCGGGCGAGCGGCCCGGCTCGCCGAGGAACAGATAGACCATCGGAAGCGCGAACATGAGGACGGTGATGCCGACACCGACATAGGCAAGCCGCCAGCCGAAATGCGCGATGAGGAATTGTGCGATCTGCGGTATGACGACCGTCCCCGCTCCAACACCCGAGACGGCGATGCCGAGCGCGATGCCACGATGATCCTCGAAGCGGCTCGAGATGACCTTTGAATAACCCATCGGCGTCTGGACGTGGCCGGCGATCGCCGCGGTTCCGGCGATCGCGTAAAGCATCAACAGCGAAGGCTGGAGCAGCGAAAACGAGGCGAAGAGGAGCGCGTAAAGGATGAGGCCGGGAAGGTGACGCGCTGGACGCCGTAGACATCCATCAGCTTGCCGACGACCGGCGTGACGAAAGCGGCGACCACACCGGCAAGGAACATCGCCGAGGTGATGGTGGCGCGGCCCCAGCCGAGTTCTTCGGTAATCGGCTTCAAGAACACCGAGAAGGTGAAGTTGCTGACGACGCCGTTATTGACCATCAAAGCGACGAAGCAGCCGAAGACGACCCACCACCGGTTCTCTACCGCCTTGCGCATCATTCCCCCCTTTATGTTGAGGCGTCCCGTAAGCCGCCCGCCGTTATTTCACTTCTGCCAGTTCAGTAGAACGCCCAGCGTCTCGGGCAAGTCCTCGATCAGCCGATAGGCATCGGCGACGCGCGTCGCAGGGTATTCGTGCTCGATCAATGGCCGCGTATCGAGCCGGTTGCTGGCGATAAACCGTAGCGTCAGCGCGGCCTCGTCCCAGGCATTCCAGCGGCCATCGGAATTGTCGAGCGTCGGCCTTGTCAGCACTTGCGCGCCGACGATGGTGAGGCCCTTGCGATGCACATCGGTATAGAAGTCGACATTGGGCGTCGTGCCGCGTGTCGAGCCGAGCAGCACAACGCGGCCGTTGCGGCCGCAAAGCTTGAAGGCGAGGTTGACGACATCGGGCCGGCCCGTCGCCTCGATGACGACACGCGGCGCATCGCCGGCCATCAGCGGATGGCCTTTTGCCAGCTCTTCAGGCGTCGCATAGGCGGCATCGACGCCGAGCTTCAGCGCCAGCTCGCGCCGCGCGGCGACCGGATCGAGGCCGAGCACGGGAAAGCCGCCGGCGAGCCTGGCGCATTGTGCCGCGTAGAGTCCGACGGGGCCGAGGCCAATCACCAGAACCGATTCGCCAAGATCGATCTTGCCATAGCGCGCGCCGGTGACGCCGACGCTGACGATGCCGAAGGGCGCGCTTTCTTTAAGCTTCGCCTCGCTGAGATCGGCGGGCAGCTTCCAGAGGTAATGCAACCCGATCGCGGGCGCCTCCGGCGCGATCGGCGAGCGGAATTGCTCGCGATATTTGGGTGCAACCTCGCCGGGGCCGAGCGTCTCGGGAATGAGGTAGTGGCTGACATGCGGCACCCGTGTCGCGATGCGATCGCCGGGCTTGAAATGCGTCACCGCGTTGCCGACCGCCAGCACGCGGCCAACATTCGAATAGCCGGGCGGGAAGGGGAAACCCTTGCGCTGCGTGATCGTGTTCGGTTCGGCCAGCAGGAAGGCGCGCTCGGTGCCGGGGCTGATCGCGGTGTAGCGCGTCTCGACGAGAAGCTGGTTCTCATCCGGCTCGCCGACAGCCACCGGCTCGAGCGAGACTTTACCGCGCGCAGTAAAGAGCGCCTGCTTTGCTTCCATCAATATATACCTTGGTTAGTTCAATTTGCGGATCGGATCGCGCCCGTCCCAGCCTTCGGCTGCTTCGGCGATGCGCCGGAACATCTGCCCCTTGGTGCCGCTGATATCCGAGATCTCGATCGCATGGGCGACCGCGGGATAGCCCTCGGCCTCGAAGAAGGCGTTGCCGTTATTGGGTCCCGCCATACCGCCGGTCTGCACCAGCTTGTAGCCGAGCTTCTGATAGCGCTCGATATCGGCGTCGAAGGTCGTCGTCCAGAACGCGACATGCTGCAGGCCTTCGTGGCCAGCCTTGATGAAATCGGTCAGCAGCGATGGCGCATCGTTCAGCGGCTGCAGCAACTCAATCTGCATCGGCCCGCATTGCGCGAAAGCGATGCTGAGGCGGAGACTGGATGGCTGGCCGCGATAAGTCGAATTCGGCGCAGTGTGATTCTCCAAGTAGAAGAACGGGCCGACACCCATCACCTCGGTCCAGTGGCGCATCGCCGGCTCGATATCGCGCACGACATAGGCCATCTGGCGGATCGGACCAAAAATCCGGCTCATGACTTATCCTTGCTTCAGGGTGAGGGGGATGAGCTGCCGCACCGAGGGAAGCGTGTCGACATCGAGAATCTGTTTCAGCAGTTTCTCGGCACGGTCTTTTCCGAGTGCAGGCGAGACCAGCCGCATGAATTTCGCCGACACGACCTCGCGCTGCTTGGCCAGATCGCGCAGCGGCTTGTAGCAATCGTTGGTCGCGCTGAGCTTGCGTCCGTCATTGAGTTGAACGTTGGCGATCGCGACACCGCCACTGAGCTTGTCGTTACCGGTGACGTGAACACGATCGCGCAGCTTGATGAGCTCGGGGCTGTTGGCGCGCGTCGCGTTGTAGGCGGCGATGTCGTGCGTGTCGTCACCAAGCAGCGCCATCGCCGAGACAGCGCGTAGGCTGAATTTCAATTCGAGGCCGGTTTTCGGTTCCTGGATGTTGCACACGGTGAGGAAAGTCGGCGGCACCTGCACGTCGATGCTCTCGACATTCGCCGGCGTCACGCCTTGTGTATTCTTCAGCTCCAGCATGTTCTCGATTGTGCTGTGGGTGAGCTGGCACGCGGCGTGCGCTTTGAATAGCGTATCGAGGATGAAGAAACGCCCTTCCGCTTCGCGCAACCTATCGACATGCGCGCCGCTGGCATGGGTCTCGATGAAGCCGTCATTCGCCTCGATCGCATTGGCGCGGGCGATCCAATCGCGCTTGGCGAGATTGGCCGCCAGCACGCCGTTCGTCGCCGCTTTGCCGGAATGAAACGGCTTCGACATCGTGCCGCCCGAGGCGAGCAGCCCCGCCGCCTGCGTCGCGGCGACGCCGAGGGCGTGCGCCCATTGCTGCGGCGTAAGGCCCAGGATATGCGCGGCGGCGGCCGTTGCGGCAAAGGGCACAAGATTGCCCGTCGGGTGAAAGCCCTTTTTCAGGAACGGGAAGTTCACCAGCGTGCCAACGCGGCAGCCCGTCTCGACACCGGCGACGATCGCGCCAAGGAGGTCGACTCCCGAAATGTCCTTCCACTCGCCGACGGCGAGCGCCGTCGCGACAACGGCCGGCGTGGTGTGGCCGCGCATTGCGAGATTCGAGTCGGCGAAGTCGAGCGCGTCGCCGGCCGAGCCGTTGATCAGCGCGGCATAGGCTGGTGAGGTGCGCTCGCCATGGTAGATGACGGTGCAGAGCGGATGGCCGCCTTGCTCGCGTGCTTCCTCGATCAGCTTGAGGACCAACGGCTCGGTGGCGCCGGCGATGGCGATGCCGCACCAATCGAGCAGCGAATGCCGCGCTGCTTCGAGGACGTCGGCGGGGAGTTTGCGCGGATCGATGCCGCGGACTTGAGAGACGATGATCTCGGTGACGTTGACCTTGGCGATATCGGCGTGTGTCAAAGGACTTCCTTGAAAAAGGCGAGGTAACGGCGCCAGGCGTCTTCCGAAGCTTCGGGGCGATAACGCTCATCGGTGAAGTTCTGGAAAGCGTGACCCGCGCCGTCATAGGCGTGGAATTCGTGCTTCTTGCCGAGCTGTGTCAGTTGGGCGTCGATCTCGGCCATGTCGGCGGGGCTCGGGTTTTTGTCGTCCTTGCCGAAGAAGCCGAGGATCGGGCAGGCGATGTCTTTGGCACGCGACAGCGGCGACGGCTTGCCGTTGCGCGACTGGTTGACGCTGCCGCCGTAAAGCATGACCGAGCCCTTGAAGGGATGCGCCGTCGCGCCGAGGAATGAATGCCGGCCGCCCATACAATGACCCATGATGCCTTCGGCGTCTTTCTTTGCCGCGTTCTGCTTTTGCAGATACGCGGTGGTGACGCGAAGATCGCCGATGATTTCTTCGTCATCGAGATATTTCATCAATTCAGCAGTGTCTTCGCCGGCCGGGCGTCGGTGATAGAGCGTCGGCGCGCCGGCGATGAAACCGTTCTCGTTCAGCCGCTGGACCACGGCTTCGGTGAATTTGTCGAGGCCCCAGCGATGGTGGCAGACGACGATGGTCGGGAACGGGCCGGGGCCATCGGGCACGCCGAGGATCACATCCATCTTGCCGCCCGGCGCGTCGATCGAAACCGTGTTGATCATGGCCAATTTCCTCTTGTCTTCAACTCAGCCGAGCGCTTCGTCGGGCGTGAGCAAAACTTTGCCGGTAATCGTGCGCGATTCAACAAGGCGATGCGCCTCGGTCGCTTGCGACAGCGGCATGATTCGATCGATCAGCATCGTCAGCTTGCCGCGTGCCGCGGCGTCGAGCGCCGCTGCGACGTCCTCATTGGTGTGCCCGGTTCCGGCGATGATGCTGATCTCGTTCATATAGAGTGTGCTGACATTCAGCGGCACGATGGGCCCGCCATGCGCGCCGGCGGTGAACAGCTTGCCGCCGCGACGCAGCGAGGCGACGGCTTTCGGGAATAGCTCCGGATCGGCGATATTCTCGAACACGACATCGACACCGCGCTTGCCCGTGATCTTCATCACCTCTTCGGTGAGATCATGCGTCCGGTAATTGATGCCGTGTTGCGCGCCGAGCTTCTTCGCCGCCGCGACGCGTTCGTCGGAACCGGCAGCGGCGATGATATTGGCGCCGTAGACGGCGGCCGCTTGCACGATGATGCTCCCAAGTCCGCCGGTCGCACCCATCACCAGCGCCCAATCGCCTTCCTTGAGTTGTGCCTTGCTGCGCACCTGGTTGAAGGCGAGCGGCGCGTGGCGTGCGACAACGGTGGCAGTCGGAAAGTCGATCGCGTCGGGGATCAGTGCTGTGACGTCTTCGTTCAGCGAGACGTATTGCGCATAGCCGCCCCAGCTATCGATGCCGAGCATGGTCATCGGCTCGCCCGGCTTGCGCACGACGCGGCGCGACGAGATGCAGACGCGGTCGCCGAGCTTGCGGCTCTTCACGCCCGCGCCCAGCGCGACGACTGTGCCCGTCGGGTCGACGCCCAGCACATGCGGCAGCTTCACCGGCCGCGCGTATTTGCCGTTGCGGACAATGATATCGAGGGTGCGATTGACCGAGACGGCAGCGACCTGAACCAGCACCTCGCCGGGGCCGGGATCGGGTGTCGGGACTTCTTCGACCCGCATTACTTCGGGCCCGCCGAATTCGCGGATGACGATGGCTTTCATGTTTCCTCCAGCGTCAATCCGGCGTCAGCAGCACTTTGCCGGTACCGCCGCGGCCTTCGATGATCTGATGTGCGCGTACCGCTTCTGACAGCGGCAGCACTTGGTCGATCAGCGCTTTCAAATGACCATCGGCCGCGGCTTTGAGGCTTTCGACCATGTCATCGGTCGTCTGCTCGGTGCTGCCGTAGATGGTCGTGTTCTTGGCATAGAGATTGAAGATATGCAGCGGCACGACACCGCCGCCATGGCCGCCGGCCGTGACCATGCGGCCGCGCATGGCGAGCGCCGCGAAAGCTTTCGGGAAGAGGTCGGGATCGCCGATATTCTCGCACACGACCTCTGCGCCCTTGCCGCCGGTGATTTTCTGCACCTCGGCGGTCAGGTCCTGCTTGCGATAATTGATGCCGTGGTCGGCGCCGAGGCCCAGTGCGACCTCGACATGATGATCGGTGCCGGCCGCGGCGATGACATGCGCGCCGAGATGCTTGGCGATCTGGACGATGAAGCTCGCGAGCCCGCCGGCCGCGCCCATCACCAGCACCCATTCGCCCGATTGCAGCTTCACCTTGTTGCGCAGCATGTTGTGCGCGAGCGGCGCGTGGCGCGCGACGACGCAGGCGGTGTTGAAATCGAGCCCCTCGGGCAAAAGATAGGTGTTGCCGACCGGTAGCTTCAGGTTTTCGGCATAGCCGCCCCAGTGATCGATGCCGATGAGATTGAGCGGCTGGCCCGGCTTGCTGAGATGCAAGGTCATGGCGACACGATCGCCGATCTTGCGCTCGGTGACGCCCGGGCCGATGGCGACCACCGTGCCGACGGGATCGACGCCAAGGACATGCGGCAGCTTCACGGGCCGCGGATATTTGCCCGAGCGGACAATGCAATCGAGGGTGCGGTTGACCGAGACGGCGGCAACCTTGATCACGACCTCGCCCGGACCGGGCTCGGGTGTCGGCACCTCCTCGAGTTTCATCACCTCGGGGCCGCCGAACTCGTGGATGACGATGGCCTTAATGGTTTCCTCCCGGCTTTTACCGGGAGATTAGAGAGGGCATCCCGCCGCCACAAGGCGGCCGCTTCTAGAAGGCAGCTAGGGCGTCGTGTAATTGATGAAATGCGCCGGCATGGAATCGCCCCATTGCGAGCGGTTGCCGCCGGGCGCGGCGCGGTTGAGATGCGGCTCGGCCGCGGCGTTGAGCCGGTCGCTGTCGGTCATGTGCTCATGCACGCGGCCCCAGGGATCGGCCCAATAGTCGAAAATCTGGCTGCCATAGATGTGCCGGCCGACACCCCAAACCGGGCGGTATTTTCCGACACTCTTCATGTGTTCGTGGCCGAGCATCACCGCGTCGAAATTCGCGACCTCGAAAGCAAGGTGGTTGAGACCGGCTTTCGGGCCCTGCATACAGAAGAAGACATGGTGATCGACATAGGTGTCGCCGCGATCGAGGCGGTTGAAGGACGAGATCACGTTGTGCTCGTCGTCGCGGAAAATCTCGTCGCTTGGGATGAAGCCCAGCATCTCGCGATACCAGGCGAGGGCTTTCTTTAGATCGGTGCTGACGATGACGCCGTGACCGAGCCGCTTCACCGCGACTGGGCCGGCGGCAGGCGGGTCAACGTGCCAAGACGGCTATCGCGTGCCTGTGCGGTGTTGACGGATTTTCCGCGAGCGGCAAAGGCGCGAGCGCTTCGAGACCGTGGATCACCTCGATCTGGAAGCCGTGCGGATCGGTCAACCGCACGCGCTTGCCGCCGCCGGGTTCGTCCATGGTTTCGATGCCCGAGGCGCCGCTGGCTTTCGCGAGCTTCGCCAGCTCGTCCTCATTTGCCGCGTGATAAGCGAAGCCGATGAAGCGCGGCTCGCCGAGTTCCGTGATGTGGAGGTGATGCGCCGGGTCGCTGCCACGCATATAGAGCGCGGTCTGCGTGCGCGCGGCGCGCACGAGGCCGAAATGGGTGAGGAACTCCTCCGGCGCGTCGAGATCGGGCGCGGCCAGCCGCGCATAAGCGATATCGATGACTTTGGTGACCGGCATCTGTGTCCTCTTGGACCGCAGCATACCAAAGAGAACCGCCAAGGCGCCAAGACGCAAAGTTCGTTCTTGGCGCCCCCGGGTCCGGCCTTTTGGCCGGCCCGCGAACAAGCTTTTGCGTCTTGGCGGTTCAAAAGCTTAAATGCTTGGCGAAGAGATCGATAAAGGGGGCGCGATGACGACGAAACATGCCGGCCGGCGCGAGGATCAGCGGCTGCTCACGGGCGGCGGGCGCTACAGCGCCGATTTGAGCCGGCCGGGCCAGCTCTACGCCGCTTTCCGCCGCGCCGATCGTGCGCCATGCCGCGATCCGCAGCATCGATAAAAGCGCGGCCGAGGCGGCGCCCGGCGTCGTCGCCGTGTTCATCGGCGGCGATGTCGCCGAATTCGGCCTGAAGACCGTGCCGCCGATGATGCCGTTCCCCGGCCGCGGCGGTGCCAAGATCCTGGTGCCCGACCGGCCGCTGCTGCCCGCGCGATCGCGTGCGCTATGTCGGCGAAGAGGTCGCGATGGTGATCGCGACGAGCGCCGCCGCGGCGGCCGATGCGGCCGAGCTGGTCGATATCGATTACGAAGACCTGCCGGTGGTCATCGGCTTCGACAAGGCGCTTGCCGCGGATACGCCGGCGATCCATGCGACATATCCCGGGCAATGTCTGCTTCGACATCGAATATGGCGATCTCGGCCAAGGCCGATGCGTGTTTCGCCGCGCGCGGCGACCGTCGTCCACGCCAACATCGAAAGCCCGCGTATCGCGCCCTCCGTGATGGAGGTGCGCGCGGTGCTCGCCTGGTACGATACCGAGCGTCAGACTTACGAGATCTGCTGCGGCAATCAGGGCGGCCTTGCCGATGCGCGATGCGCTCGCGGTGATGCTCGGCGCGAAGCCGGCCGAGGTGCGCGTCCATATGGTCGATGTCGGCGGCGCCTTCGGCTCGCGGACGCAGCCTTTTCCCGAGAACGCGCTGCTGCTGCACGCGGCGAAGAAGCTCGGCAAGCCGATCAAATGGACTTCGACGCGGTCCGAGGATTTCCTCACCGATTTCCACGGCCGCGCGATCCGTGTCGCGGGCGAGCTTGCGCTCGACAAGGACGGCAAGTTCCTTGCCTTCAAGACCGAGTGGCTGTGCGATTCCGGCGCCTATCTCAGCTCGGCCGGCGCCATGACCAACACCTCGAACGGCATGAGCATGTCGTCGGGCGCTTACGAGGTTGAGGCGTTCTACGGTCGCCATCGCCAGGTGATGACCAATACCGCGCCGACCAGCGCCTTCCGCGGCGCCGGCCGGCCGGAGGCGGCGCTCGTCATCGAGCGGCTGGTCGATGAGGCGGCGGCGAAGCTCGGCATCGATCCGTTCGAGCTGCGCCGGCGCAATCTCATCCCGAAGGCCAAATTTCCCTACAAGACCCATACCGGCAGTCGTGTGGGACAGCGCCGACTTCGCGGCATTGATCGATCGCGCCGAGCGCGAATCGAATTGGCATGAGTTCCCCGCGCGGCTCGCGGAGGCGGCAAAGCGCGGCAAGCTGCGCGGCATCGGTTGCGCTGCCTTCATCGAGCCCTCGGGCGGCGGCGGCGCGCCCAAGGATCAGGTCGCGGTGCAGTTCGACGAGAAAGGCATCGCGCGGCTTTACCTTACCGCGACGGCGAGCGGGCAGGGCTATGAGACCGTGTTCCCGGACATCATCGCCGGCATCACCGGCCTCGATCCCGCGAAGATGGTGGTGCGCGCCAGCGATCCTGACGGGCCGCCGATTATCGGCGGCGCGGCGATCGGCTCGCGCACCGGCATGACCTCGGGCAGCGGCTTCAAAGTGGCGGCGGACGAGATCGTGAAGAAGGGGCTGGCGCTGGCCGCCGAGGCGCTCGAAGCCTCGCCGCTCGATGTCGAATTCCTGCGACGGGCGCTACACCGTCAAAGGCACGGATAAGACCATCGCGCTGCAGGAGATCGTGCAGCGCCATGCCGGCGGCGCGACGCATCCGCTCGATACGATCGCCGAAGTGCCGGCGGGGCGCGCTTTTCCGAGCGGCGCCCATGTGGCTGAGGTCGAGATCGATGCCGAGACCGGGGCGGCCGAGATCGTCGCCTATACCGCGGTCGACGATGTCGGCAATGTCATCAACCATCAGCTTGCCGAGGGCCAGCTCCATGGCGGCATCGTCCACAGCGCCGGCCACGTCTTTGGCGAGGATTGTCATTACGATCCCGAAAGCGGCCAGATGCTCGCCGGCAGCTTCATGGATTACGTGATGCCGCATGCCGATCTCATCCATGAGATGCGCGCTTTCGATTGCGGCGTGCCCAGCCCGAACAACATCATCGGCGCGAAAGGCGCCGGCGAATCGGGTGCGGTCGGCGGGCTGCCGACTTGCATGAACGCAGTGGTGGATGCGCTGCGCCGGGCCAACGTCCGCGAATTCGACATGCCGGCAACGCCCGCCCGGCTTTGGGCGGCGCTACAGCGCGGAAAATAAGGAAGTCTTGGGCCGGTAAGTAAGTCTTCGGCCAGCAAAAAAGGCCAAGCGAACCGCCCGAAACGAGCTCGGGCGGTTCGTGGCCTTGACGGGAAGCCTACCGATGAACGGTTAGATCGCTTCCTTCAATTCCTTGGCAGCGCGGAACGCAACGCGCTTGCTTGCCTTGATCTTGATCGCCTCGCCCGTGGCGGGGTTGCGGCCCATACGCGCAGCGCGCTTGCGCACCACGAGGATGCCGAGCCCGCCGAGACGGATGCGTTGTCCGCCCTTCAGGTGCTTCACGATCAAGCCGACCGCGTCGCCGAGAATGGCTTCGGACTGCTTCTTCGCGATTTCGTGATCTTCCGCGATCTTCGCGGCGAGATGTTTCAAGGTGACGGTGGCTGGGGTCTTGGCTGGGGCCTTTCCCGCCTTTTTAGCGGCCATGAATATTGTTCTCCGTTGGCTTGTTTGCTTGGCCCAACTGTCATTGGGCTCGCAGAAACCTAGCAAATATCGATGCTTTCGGCGACGTAAATATGCCGAGTTGCGCTCGTTCCATGCTCACGACTCGCATATTTTATGGGCTTCGCGCGATGCGTTGCGCCCGGTGCGGCATGCAATCGCGAGTTGCGCCTGTGGATTAACCTTAACGCGTTAATGACGATTTATCCGCGTTAACCAAGCTTTCCGTTTGTTCCGCAGGTTTTGTTCGGATATACCGGCATCAACAAAGTCGTCTACGAACGACAAAAATCTACCATCCGCCTCACGGGTCAGAAGACCCGGCAGCTCCGCAGAACGCTCCAGATGCAATTCAGCTCGCTTCGCGTGCGATTGGCGCATGCTTGGCGACGGGCGAGGAGGATGGGTTCGATGAAACGTTTCACCACGAGTCTTTATGCAGCGGCTGCGGTCGCGCTGGCTCTAGCCGCCGCTCCGGCACACGCTGCCGTGATCACCGGCACCAATCTCGATTTCGAAGCGAATGTTGGGTTGACCCCCAACACCGATACCGCGGAAGCCGCGAATTCGGGCACGACGGCCATTCCCGGCTGGACGATCAACGCTTTTGCTCCCGGCGCAGGCTTCGCCGGCGTGTGGGCGCCGAAGGCCGGCGGCACGTTCTTCACCAGCCCGCAGAGCTGGGAAGGGAACCAAGTCGGCTTCCTGCAGACCAATTCCAATATCAGCCAGAACCTGAATGGTACCTTCACCGGCACGGGCGGCACGATCAGCGTGCAACTGCTGCTCGGCGAAGCGCTCGCTTCGCTGATCAATCCGCTCGCCGACTCGATCACGCTGTTGGCGAACGGCACTGCGATCGGTAGCGAGACGCTGGCTCAAGCGCTGGGCGGCCCGCTGCTCACGCCCGGGGCTTTCGATCTGAATACCTTCAACTTCGCGATCTCGTCTGGCTTGGCCGCGGCGCTGACCGGTCAGACGCTTGGCATCGAGATCAGCAACGTCGCCGATCCGAACCAGCTCTTCATCGATGACCTCGTCGTCAACGGCACCAATGTCGTCGGCCCGAACGGCGGTGGCGGCGGTGGCGGCGGCGGTGGCGGCCCCGGCGGCGGTGGCGGTCCCGCCGGCGTCCCCGAGCCGGCTTCGCTCAGCATCCTTGGGATTGCGCTTCTCGGCTTCGCGGCTTGGCGCCGCAGCGGTAACGGCACCGGGGCGTCCTTCTCGGCCGCCGCGTAACTCAGAAACTCACGGAAGAGGTAAGGCCCGGCTCATGCCGGGCCTTATCGTTTTCGTACCAAGCCCGCCGTGCGATCAGCGCCAGCAGCGCGATCAAGGCGAACTGCGCCAGAGGCACATGCGTCGCGGTGCCGAAATTGCGCGACAGCAGCGGCACGATGAAGCTCGCGGCGAGCGTGACTTTTTCCCAGGGCAGGAAGCCGCCCTCGCGACCGGCGCGGACGAGCCAAGCCATGGCGATGCCGGCGAGCAGGAAGTCGTAGACCAGCGCGACCGGCACCGCGATCAGCGTCCCGGCGGCAAGCGCGGCCGCGCGTGTCGCGAGGCTGAGATTGCAGCGCCATACCACCGCGACCAGTGCGATCGCGGCCAGCGAGCCGATACCTTGTACGGCGTAGGCGAGTTCGGAGGGCACGTTCATCAGGCGCAACCCGCCAAACAGCGTGACGAAGCCCGAAAGATCGATGCGGCCGGACTCGTAGGTCGAATGCGAGCCGCCGGCGAGGGCGAAGAAATCCTGCCAAGTGTGCCAGCCGAATAGCGCGATCGAAAGCGCGACCATGGCAGCGCCCGAGAGAGCAGCGCCGATGAAAGCGCGCCAGCGGCCGCCCGCGACGAGCGCGACGGGAATGAGCAGGCCGAAATGCGGCTTGTAACAGAGCAGGCCGAAGAGGATGCCGGCGAGTGTTGGCCGCCGGTCGATCAGCAGCAGCGCGCCGCCGAACAGCGCGGCCGTGAGGAAGGCGTTCTGGCCGAGGCCCATCGTCCAGAACACGGACGGGAAGGCGAGCAGCGGCAACAGCGCGACCGCGTTTTTCGCATGCACCGTACGCCGCGCGACGAGCAGGCAAAGCAGCAGGCTCACCGCCTCGAAAGCGATGAACGCCGCCATATAGGGCAAGCGGCCGAAGAGCGCGCAGATCAGCAGAAAGACAGGCGGGTAGTAAAAGAATTGGTATTCGATGCCGGGCGCTGTCGCTTGCTGCTCGGCGGCGTAGTGAGCGGCCTCGTTATAGGCGAGGGCCGGCGTGCCGGAATCGGCCAAGCTGCCGGCAGCGTAAAAGCTGGCGAAATCGGTGGTCGTCGGCCGCTCGAGTGGCACGATCCAGCCATGCGTGCCAGCGATAAGAAAGAGGAAGACGATGAGTTCGAGCGCGAGCAGCACGCCGCCCAAAATCAGCACACGGCGGCGGTCGAGAAAATCGCCTGCCTTAAGGAAGCTGAGCCAGTCGGGCCGGCTCAAGGCAAGCTTGGCGGATCCATCCATGCCCCTTTGATAGGGGGTCGCGGTAAAGGAAGACTTGCGCAGATATGAAGATGGCGGCACCGGAAGGCGCCGCCATCTCATGGGTCCAGGAAACTAAGCTTTAGAGAAGGAGGACAAACCGCTCGCTTTGTTTGAGTTTGGCAGCGAGCTTGGCGTTACACGTGGCGGAGAATTGTTCTTACCTGGTTCAATCTTTGGTTCGGAAAGGCCAAGTGTACGGTCACTCGGCCTTTCATTTCCGTGCCGGACCAACCACCGGCATGGCCCGTATAATTACGAAACACTTAAATGACTTCCAGCTTTTAATCTTTGCATTTTAGATAATTTGATTCGGTCCATTAACCATACTTGGTTAATGCGTTCGCGAAATGTGCGACGTCGTAGAGAACAAAAAAAGCGGCGCCTTTTCGGACGCCGCTTTCTATCGAGGCTCTGTGTGCGGGATCAGCCGCCGAGCTTCACCTGAATCTTGTCGCCCTCGATGCGAACCGGGAAGCTCTTCACGTCGCACGGGATCGGCGGGCCAAGGCCCTTACCGGTCTTGATCTCGAAGCGGCCGGCATGCAGCGGGCATTCGACCTCTTCGCCGTCGAGCCAGCCATCGGTTAGAAACGCATAAGCGTGGCTGCAGAGATTGTCGGTAGCGTAAATCTCGCCTTTGAGATTGTAGAGCGCGACTTCCTGGCTGCCGACGGTCACACCTTTCATCTCGCCTTCGCCGATCGATCCCTTATCGGCGACGTTTACCCATTCGCCGCTGTCGTTCTCAGCCATCGCTCTTCCTCTGTTATCCCCCGCAACTCGCGCGAATTTGCCGTGCAAGCCATCGCTTGGCAAGCGTTCAGCGCACCAGGTCCTGGAGCTTGGTCGTTTTGTCGCTGAGCAGCGCCGGATCGACGATCTTGCCGTTCTGGATCAGCATGCGGCCGAAACGCATATCGCGTGCGTTGTTGACCGTGACCGCCGCGACAACCTTGCCGTCGAGAAGCTGAAACAGGGTGAAACCCGGATCGGTCGGCTCGCCGCGGAAGATCACGCGGTCCCATTTGTCGGGCGCGCCGGCCATCTGCAGGTTGGTCTCGTATTGGTCGGTCCAGAACCAGGGGACTTCCGAGAAAGCCTGCTCGCCGCCGGCAATGATCTTCGCGACGGCGATGCCCTGATTCTGTGCGTTCTGCCAGGCTTCGAGCCGGACATGCCGGCCGAGGAGGGGATTGAGGTGGCGCGTCACGTCGCCGGCCGCGAAAACCGCGGCGTCGCTGCTGCGGCCGAATTGATCGACGATGATGCCGTCGCGCGTCTCGATGCCGGCTGCCTGCGCCAGCTCGACATTGGGCTGCGCGCCGATGCCGATCGCCGCGTAATCGGCGATCACCGGTGCACTGCCATCGAGGATGATGCGCAGCTCAGTTGCCGGTATCCTCGATCGCGGTGACTTTCACGCCGGTGCGGAGATCGACGCCCTTGGCGCGATGCAGCGTGGCAAGATACGCGCCGAGCTCGGGCGCGGCGACGCGCGCCAGCGGTTGCGGCGCAAGCTCGAGCACCGTCACCTGCGCGCCGCGCTTGCGTGCAGTGGCGGCGACTTCGAGGCCGATGAAGCCGGCGCCGATCACG
Source organism: uncultured Alphaproteobacteria bacterium (assembly GCA_963740675.1). Lineage (GTDB taxonomy): Bacteria > Pseudomonadota > Alphaproteobacteria > ATCC43930 > CGMCC-115725 > CAIKMD01. The sequence goes on along the minus strand of CAVUFS010000006.1, from coordinate 232,322 downwards.
GCGATCCGGACGCCTTCGGTCAGCTTTCCGCGCAGCGCCAGGCTGTCGTCGATATCGCGCAGATAAAACACGCGCTGGCCGTCGCCGCCGGGCAGCGGCAGCTTGCGGGCGCGCGCGCCGGTTGTCAGCAGCAGTGCGTCGTAAGGCAAAGTCTCGCCATTGCCGAGCTCGATGCGCTGGTTCTTGCGATCGATTGCGCCGACCGTCGTGCCGAGCCGCAGCGCGATGTCTTTCTCGGTATAGAAGGCCTCGGGATTGAGATAGGTCTTCGCGTGCTCGATCGCGCCGGCGAGCAGCTCTTTCGAGAGCGGCGGGCGCTCGTAAGGCGGATGCTTCTCGGTGCCGACCAGACGTAACGCGGCCGGTATGGCCGGCGGCGCGCAACGCTTCGGCGGCGCGGCCACCGGCATGGCCGGCGCCGACGATGACGACGTGTTTATCGCTCACGCTCTATCCTGGGTGAATGCCTTGTAGGCGGAGATGGTGAAGGTGTCGCGGACGCCCGCGAGCTTCTGCAGATGCTCGACCACGAAATGGCCGGTGTCCATGTCATCCGGCAGATAGCATTTCATCAGCAGATCGTATTGGCCCGAGACCGAATAGACCTCGGAGACCTGCTCGATGGTTTCGACTGCGGCCTCGGCAACGCGATACGCCTTGCCGAGATCGCATTTCATCATGACGAAAATCGTCTTCATGGTGCGCCGTCCCTGTGATCGGCGCATCATAGCGGAGGATTGAGCCGACGCTAGATGTCGGCTCTCCGCAGGGGTTTAGACCGTGCGCCGAGCTGCGCTGCGGCCGAGGAAGGCCGGCATGTGGTCGCCGAAGCCGACGACACGCCGGTCGTCGTCATGCTCGTCGCGCTGGTGATCGCGGCGCGGCAGCTTGGTGACGTTGCTGGGCAACGCCTGATCCATCGCGTCGGGATTCATGGTGATCGGCGCGTAGGCGGCGCGGTCCTTGGCGGCCGCCGGCCGCTCTTTAGCGGAGGGACGGGGCTCGCGCTTGGGTTCGCGATGCTCTTTGTGTTCGCGCTGCTCTTTCGGCTCGTGATGCTCCCGATGTTCGCGCGTGGGTTGCTCGCGCGCGGGCTTCGCAGCCTGCGGCCGTTCTTCACGGTGCGAGCCACGGCTCTCGGGCTTGCCGCTACGACGGCTGCGACCACCACGGCCACCGCGTCCGCGGCCCCGCGGTGCTTCTTCGCCCTCGGCGAAGGTCGCGGTCTCGATGCCAGGAATTTCGATACCCGGGATCGGCTTGCCGATCAGTTGCTGGATCGCCTCGACGAAACGGCCGTCTTCCGGCGTTGCCAAGGTGAAGGCGCGGCCTTCGCGTCCTGCGCGGCCGGTGCGGCCGATGCGGTGGACGTAATCTTCCGCATGGATGGGCACGTCGAAATTGAACACATGCGACATGCCTTGAACGTCAAGTCCGCGCGCCGCGACATCACTCGCGACGAGCAGCCGAATCTCGCTGTTCTTGAAGCGCTCGAGCGTCTCGGTGCGTTTCGATTGCGGCATGTCGCCATGTAGCGCTGCTGCGTCGAAGCCATGCTTCGTCAGCGAACGGTGGAGCACATCGACATCGCGCTTGCGATTGCAGAAGATGATGGCGTTCTTGACGTCTTCGCTGCGAATGAGACGGCGCAACGCTTCGCGCTTGCCCATCTCGCCGACGATTGCCAGGGCTTGCGTCACGGTGGTCGCGGTCGAAGCCGGCGGCGCCACGGTGATCTCTTTCGGATTCATCAGGAAGGCATCGGCGAGGCGGCGGATCTCTGGCGGCATCGTTGCCGAGAAGAACAGCGTCTGCCGGATCTTCGAGAGCAGGCCGACGATGCGCTCGACATCGGGGATGAAGCCCATATCGAGCATGCGATCGGCTTCGTCGATGACGAGGACCTTCACATCGCTGAGCAGGATCTTGCCGCGCTCATAGAGGTCGATCAGCCGGCCGGGCGTCGCGATCAGCACGTCGACGCCGCGATCGAGCTTACGTTCCTGATCGGCGAAGCTTTCGCCGCCGATGAGCAGCGCTTGGTCGAGCTTGTGATACTTGCCGTAGACGTCGAAAGCTTCGGCGACTTGCGCCGCGAGTTCGCGGGTCGGCTCGAGGATCAGCGTGCGGGGCATCCGTGCCCGGGCACGGCCCGAGGCGAGGATGTCGATCATGGGAAGGGTGAAAGAGGCCGTTTTGCCGGTGCCGGTCTGGGCGCATCCGAGGACATCGCGTCCCATCAGCACGTAAGGGATGGCCTGCTCCTGGATGGGGGTCGGCGCGGTGTAACCAGCGTCTGCGACCGCCTTCAAGACCTCAGGGGAGAGGCCCAAATCTTCAAAACTCATTCGGTAATATGCTTTTCTCGTTTGTTGTTGAGGTTTTACACCCCTTTATCTGGGCGTAGGGGTCGGAAAGTCAATCGGTTTCGCCGATTTACGCGTCTTTACCTACTTTCGACCTAGCGATTTGAGCATCGCGAATTATGGTTAAGCTATGATTAACAAGCTTCCCTTAGTCCTTGTCCCCGGCCTCCTCTGCGATGCGGCGCTTTGGCGCGGCCAAGTCGATGACCTGGCCGATATAGCCCAGCCCTGGATTGCCGATGTCACACGTGACGATTCCATGACCGCGATGGCGCGGCGTGTCTTGGCCGAGGCGCCAGAAGGGCGCTTTGCCTTGGCGGGCCTGTCGATGGGTGGCTATGTCGCGCAGGCAATCATGCGCGAGGCGCCGGAGCGGGTGGAGCGCGTGGCGCTGCTCGACACCAGCGCGATGGCCGACACACCGGAGCAGACGACACGGCGACGCGGCCTCATCGATCTTGCTGAAAAGGGCGACTTCAAAGGCGTCACGCCGCGTCTTCTGCCGCTCTTCGTCCACCCTGATCGCTTGAGCGACAAGCCGCTGACCGACGCGGTCATGGCAATGACCGAACGGGTCGGCAAGGACGCCTTCCTGCGCCAGCAGCGCGCCATCATGGGCCGGCCGGACAACCTGCCGAACCTGCCGAAGATCGACTGCCCGGCGCTCGTGCTGTGCGGCCGTCAGGATCAGATGACGCCGCTCGGCTGGAGCGAGGAGATCGCCGCGCTGATCCCCGGCGCGCGGCTCGAGATCATCGAGGATTGCGGCCACCTCACGACGATGGAGCGGCCGTGGGAGACCAGCGTCGCCATGAGGCAGTGGCTGACGGAGTAGAGAAGTACTCTCATCGTCATTGCGAGGCCCAAGTAGTGGGCCGAAGCAATCCAGTCTGCATCGGCCACTGGATTGCTTCGCTTCGCTCGCAATGACGGCCTCTAGTTCGAAAGTTCTAATTCGCCGAACCTACCCGCTTCACAGCTTCGTCGACCAGGCTGTTATCGGCGTATTTCGCGACGTCGATACGCGTCTTCTGGATGCCCAATTGCTGCTGCACGTCCAGCGTCTCCTGCAACGCCTTGAGATTGGCGCGGTGATCGGGGTCGCGATAGACGTCCTTATGCGTGAAGAGCCAATCCTGCCAGCTTGCCACCGGCACCTTGGTGAAATCGGAGACGATCTTCACCGCCTCGTCATGGTTCTTGGGATCGAGGAACCAGCGCTCGGCACGGATCCAATCCTCGGTGAAATCGACCAGCGCGGCGTGGTTCTTGTCGATGAAGGGTTTGCGCGCGACGTCGAAGATGAATTCCGACGTGCCGATCGCATCGCGCAGCGTGAAGAGCGTGCGCACATTGCCCTTGGCTTCGCCGATGAAGCTGAAGGGCGGCACGGCGGCCACCAGATCGGCTTTGTGCTCGGCGAGCATCGGCAGCATCGCCGGGAACGGTCCTTCGATGATGGTGACGTCGCGCTTGTCGTCGAGATGGTGCTTTCGCAACATCGCTCGGATGCCGATATCGAGGCCGCCGCCGATCGCGTTCGAAGCGAGGACTTTGCCCTTGAGGTCTTCGACTGTCTTGATCGGGCTGTCCTTCGCGACGAAGAACAGGCTGGTGGCCCAGCCCTCGACGCCGTCCTGATTCTCGTCGCCGATGACACGCATATCGCTCATATGCGCGTTCTCGATCGCCGAAGCCATCGAGGAAGGCGCGAGCGTCGCGATGTCGAGATCGCCGCTGGCCAGCGCCGTGATTTCTGGCGCCGAGCCCGCGAAATGCACGGGCTCCATCGTGTAGGTCTTCCCAAGATGCTGCGCGAGCTCGGGCTTGGCGAAGATGACTGGCGCCATCGCCGTCGGCGTGTTGCTCCAGCCGGCCCGGATCTTCACGGGATCGGCGTTCGCACCGCCGGTGAGCAAAGCGAAAGCCGAAGCGGCAACCAAGATTCCTGCGACGCGCATCACTGTTTTCTCCCTGGTGTAACTAGTTGAGCCGCTTCGCGGCTTCTTTGATGAAGCTGAGATCGACGTATTTCTTCACATCGACATCGCCTTTGATCATGTCGAGATCGTGTAGCGCGTTGATATTGTTCTGCAGCGCGCCCAGATCGGGCAGACCGTTGTGGTCGTAATAAAAGTCCTTGTCGGTCCAGAGATATTGGCCGAGCTGATCGGCCGGCTGATGGGTGGTCTTCGCGACGATGGCGAGCATCTCGGCGCGATTGGCTGGGTCATGGAACCAGCGGAACGACGCCAGCATGTCCTCGAAGAAATCATTGAGCGCGTCGCGGTTCTTGTCGAGAAAGCCCTGCCGCGCGGCGAGCACGATCATCTGCGTGCGGCCCATCGCATCGCGCAGGGTGAAGAGCGTATGTGCGTTTGCTTGCATCTCTGGATCGAGCAGGAACGGCATCGAGCCGATGGTCAGCGACGCCTTGCGCTCCAGCAGCACCGCGTTCATATGCGCGAAATCGGATTCGATCACCGCATAGTCGCGTTTGTCCTCGAGCCCGTGCTTACGCAGCATCGAGCGCATGCCGACATCGTAAGCGCCGCCGAAGCCGTTGCTGGCGACGACTTTGCCCTTCAGATCCTCGACCTTGGCGATGCCGCCATCGTTCCGGACCATGAAAGCGGTGCTGTTAAAGCCATCGGCGCCGTCCTGAAAGCCGTCGGCGACGATGCGGATATCTTCCATCTTCGCGTTGAGGACGGCGAGGGCGAAGGTCGAATAGCCGATCGTGGCGATGTCGATCTGCCCGCCGGCGAAGGCGGTGAGTTGCGGCGCCGTGCCTTGGAAATGTTGCGGCTCCATCACGTAGGATTTGCCGTAGTGCTTCAGCAGATCCTTCTTCTCAAGCTGGAGCGGCGAGTAACCCGAAGTGGCAACGACCCAGCCGGTGCGGATCGTGACCGGATCGGCGTCGGCGGTACGGGCGAGCGTCAAAACAAGTGCGGTGGCAATCAAAAAACGGATCATGGTCATGGGAGTCGCTTTGCTGCTTCCTGGACAAGGCTGAGATCGAGATAGCGTTTTACGTCGATGCTTTCTTTCGCGAAACCGAGCGCAACCATCATGTCGATGCCCGATTGCAAAGCGCCGGTATCGGGCATGCCTTTCGGGTCGCTGTAGAAGTCGCTGGTCGAGAACAGATAGGAATTGAGCCGCTCGTAGGGCTGTTTGGTCACGCGCGCGGCCAGCGCGATCGCTTCGGGACGATGGGCCGGGTCGTGGAACCAGCGCGACAGCGCCAGCATATCGGTGAAGAAATCGATCAGCGCGGCGCGGTTCTTCTCGAGGAAGCCGGTGCGTGCGGCGAAGACCAGAACCTGCGTCCTGCCACCGGTCGCGTCGCGCATCGTGAACAGGGGATGGGTGGCAGCACGAAAGGCGGGGTCGCTGACGCCGGGCTGCGCGCCGATGGTCATATCGACCTTCTTCGACAGCAGCATCGAATTCATATTGCCGTAATCGGATTCGACAATGGTGACGTCGCGCTTGTCTTCGAGCCCATGTTTGCGGAACATCGCGCGCAAGCCGATGTCGAAAGCGCCGCCGATCGAGTTGGTCGCGACGACATGGCCCTTCAAATCTTCGACCGTGGCGATGCTGTTGTCGTTGCGCACCATGAAGGGCACCGAGGAGTAGCCCTCGACGCCGTCCTGAAAATCGTCGGCGACGACGCGGATATCGTCCATCTTCGCGTTGGTGACAGCCGTCAGCAGCGTCGAATAGCCGATAGGGATGATATCGACGCCGCCGCTGGCAAGCGCGGCCATCGACGGCGCGCTGCCCTGAAAATGAATCGGCTCTAAGACGTAAGAGCTGCCGTAGTGCTTGAGTTGATCCTTCGCCTCGACGACCATCGGCGTATAGCCCGAGGTCATGACCACCCAGCCGCTGCGGATGGTCAGCGGATCGGCATGGGCCGTTCCCAGCGCGAACAGAGTCGCGATGATTGCGACAGCGGTGTTTCGACCCCGCATCGTTCCTCCCCGTTGGCCAATCAATACCATGCAAAAGGGCGGGGCGCATCCTTCACGGTGCGTCCTCGTTGTCCGCGCCGATGGGCTGTGATTAGACTGCGTGTAGATAAAAGAAAGCTCGGGAGGGAGCATGCGGTTGGTTCACCTTGACGATGTCGAACTTGTCGTGCGCAAGACCGTGCGCAGCACGATCGACTATCGCAGCCTGCTCGTGGGCACGCCGGGCGCGATCGATAATTTCAAGCTCATCATCGCCACCACCCATGCCGATTACACGACGCCGCGCCATCGGCACAATTTCGATCAAATACGCCTCCAGGTCGGCGGCAGCTTCGATTACGACGGGATCGGCACGATGACCGAAGGCATGGTTGGTTATTTCCCGGAAGGCACGCCCTATGGGCCATCCGCGTCGAGCGACGGGAGCACGATCCTGCTGCTGCAGCACGCTGGCGCGAGCGGCTCGGGGTATCTCTCCGACGGCGAATACAATGTCAGCATTGCCGAGCTGAAACAGAAGGGCGAGTTCCATGAGGGCATCTACACGGTGATGGGCCCCGACGGTCGCAAGCGCAACCAGGATGGCTATGAGGCGGTCTGGGAGAATGCTTATCGACACCCGATTGACTATGCAAAGCCGCGCTACGACCAGCCGATCTTCATGCGCCCGAAAAATTTCTCCTGGGTGAGCGACGGCGCGGGCTCGTCCTACAAGCTGCTCGGGGATTTCAGCGAGCGGGGGACGCGGCTCGGCTTTATTGGGCTCGCGGCCGGTGCACGGCGTCTGCTCGACAGCCGCAGCCTTTATTTTGTGGTGTCGGGCTCAGGTCGTATCGGCGACGCGGCGTGGCGCAAGCATACGACCATCCATACGGCGGCAGGCGAGCAGTTAGAGATTCGCGCCGAAAGCGAAGCCGAGATTTTCCACATCGGCCTCCCGGATCTGAGCGCGCTGCAGCGCGAAGTGCCGCTCCTGGCCGAAGCGCGCTAGCGGCTTCCTCAAGCCCGAGGAGAAGCTTTCCGATTATGCGTCGCTGATCGACAACAGCTTCGTCAAATAAGTCTGATTGGTTCGCGAAGCGCGCCAATCGATTGCGTGGTCGCCTTGACCCTCGATGGGTCGCGGGTTGGAATGATGGTCAGGAAAAAGGATGAGGTAGACATGGGCCGTCCGGTATTCGTCTCTGAGCAGGCGGTCAAAGAGGTGCTGGCCTGGCCGGCGATGATCGGCAAGCTGCGCGATGTCTATTCGGTCGAGCATCCGCCTTTCGCCGGTCCGCCGCGTACGCTGGCGCGCGGCAAGGGCATCTGGATGCGCACGCTGACCGGCGTGCTGCCTGGCGGCTCGGTGATGGGCACGAAGCAATTCTGTTTTCCGCGCAGCAAAACCGTCCGCTATGTGATCACGCTCTTCGATCAGGAATTGGGCGAGCTGCTGGCGATGCTCGATGGCCGCAGCATCACGGCGCTGCGCACGGCGGCGACGACGGCGGTGGCGATCGATCGCATGGCGGTGCAAGGCCCGGCGATCGTCGCGATGCTCGGCAGCGGCAGCGAGGCACATTCGCATGCGCGTGCGGTTGCCTCTGTGCGTCCGATCAAGGAGATGCGCGTGTTCAGCCCCACGGCAGCGAACCGCGAGGCTTTCGCCCAGAATTTTACCAAAGAGCTCGGCGTGCCGGTGAAAGCGGTGACCACGGCGAAGGATGCGGTCGACGGCGCATCACTCGTGGTTGGCGCAACGCGTACCCTCGACGGCAAGCCCGTCTTCGAGGGCGCGTGGCTGACGCCGGAGATGTTCCTTGCCTCGATCGGCGCGACTTTGCCCGAGCATATCGAGATCGATACGGCAGCGATCGAGCGCAGCGATCTCATCGTTGCCGATATGCCGGGCGAGGTGATGGAGGAAACCGGCTGCTTCCGCGCGGCGCATGCCGCCGGCATCCGCTTCGAAGAGAAATTCGTCTCGCTGAACGATCTGCTGGCCGGCAAAGTCGATGACCGGCTGCGTGCGGCGAAGCAGCCGATGTTCCGCTCGGTCGGTGCCTCGTTGCAGGATCTGGCGGTGGCCGAGCTTGCTTATCGTGAGGCGCTGCGCCGGGGCCTCGCGACCGAATTGCCGATGGAGCTGTCGGTCAAAGCCGACTAGGCCTCATCGCCGTCATCCCCGTGGCAGGCAGAGCTACCTGACTGGTCCATCGCGGCTCGCCCGACGCGCCGCGGAGGCGCAACGCGCGGGTCCTCCACTGAAGTAGCGGCGCGATCTCGGCGTCCGTCTCCTACATAGTTAGCTCTTTGGTTGATGGCCTTGACCATCATGAGTACTCAAGCTTCGCTCTCTCACAGCTTCAGCCTCGTCCTATTTCACCCCAGAATGACGGCGGGCACGGTCTGACCCAGACGGACGTCAGAGGCTCGAGACAACAATAAGGATGATATTTCGGCATTCGGCACTCATGTCGTTTGGCTTAACCTCGTTGTTGGCAGTGCTCGTCGTCACGGATGCGCGTGGAGAAGGAGGCACAACCATGGGATGGAAAGCCACCGATCTTTTTGTCGAAGCTTACAACATGCCGGCATTCGGTATGCCGGCTGGTTACGCCGCGATCGGAATCCGGAATATCTTCTATCAGGGCTTCACGCAGGGCATAGGCGGCAACGGCACGCTGTGGTGGATGTATTGGGATCCCGACACGCGCAGCTGGCGTGCCGGCGGCGAATTGACCAGCGGCGTAGGCGCGCCGCGCGTCGATCAATTCACCGGGCGGGCTGGCTACTACTTCCCCGAGCAACAGACCATGCATATCGACTACATCGCGGGGGACCTCAGCGGCAACATCATCGAGATCTATCGCGATGATGACGGGTGGCACACGAAAAACCTATCGACCAGCGCACATGAAACGGTTCCGGCGGTCGATGGGCCCACAGGGTTCGCGATGGCAGGGCTGCAGCAGGTCTTCTTCCGCGGCACGGATCAGCACGTCCAGGAGCTGTGGTGGGATATCGCGGGCTGGCACGCCCGAGATCTGACGAGCGTCACCGGCGGCCCTTTATGCCTCAGCGCTCCTGCTTCCTACGGCTTTGCGGGACAATCGACGCAACACGTCGTCTTCGTCGCGCCGGCCGGGCTGGGCTCGGGACCGGTTCGCGAGTTTTGGCGGGACAGCGGAGGGAATTGGCATGACGGCGGTGACCTCACCGGCATCACCGGCGCGCCGGTGCCCGCCGTCGGCGATCCCGCTGGCTACGCTTTCGAGGGAGAATTCACGCAACACGTCTACTACCGCGGAACGGACGGAAATATCCACGAGCTCCGCTGGGCCACGGCGACCAATGGCTGGCATTATTGGGGCAAGCCGACACAACTTGCGGGCGCGCCGCTCGCGACGGGAAATCCCGCGGCTTATGTCTTCGACGCCCAGAACACCGAGCATGTTGTCTATCTCGGCGCCGATGGCCATATCCACGAGCTGTGGCGGATATCCGGCGGCGCTTGGAATCACAACGACCTGATCACGCGGACCGGCGCGCCGCTCCCTGCCACCGATCCGATCGGCTTCATCTTCGACTATTTTGGCGGCACACAGAACGTCGCCTATACTTCGTCCGACCATCATGTGATCGAGCTGTCATGGGAACCGATCGCGTCCAATCCGCAGTTCGTCGAAGATGTTAACGGCGATGGAATCGCCGACATTGTGGCCTTTGGCGTGGATGGCGTCTGGACCGCGCTCGGCAAGGGCGACGGTACCTTCGATTGGCCGCGGCTTGCGACTAAGGATTTCGGCTACGACGCCGGCGGCTGGCGGGTGGAAAAGCATGTCCGCTTGATCGGCGACATAACCGGCGAGGCTCGCAAGGATATCGTGGGCTTCGGGAACGCCGGGGTCTTCATTGCCCTCGCGACCGGTGGTGGCGCCTTCGGCCCCACGCAGCTTGCGATCGCCGACCTCGGTTATGATGCCGGCTGGCGCGTCGACCGACATCCGCGCTTCCTCGCGGACCTCCGGAACAGAGGCCGTAAGGATATCGTCGGTTTCGGCAACGCCGGTGTCTTCGTCGCGCTCAGCAACGGCGACGGTACGTTCGCCTATACGCCTGCGCCGGTCCTCAATAATTTCTGCTACGACCAGGGATGGCGTATGGATCGCCACGTGCGTTACGTCGTCGATCTCCGCGGCAACGGCATCGCTGACATCATCGGCTTCTTCGACGACGGCGTCTGGGTCGCGCTCGGCGACGGCAATGGCGGGTTCGGCACGCCGCAACGCGTCATCCAGGATTTCTGCTATGACACAGGCTGGCGCGTCGACAAGCATCCGCGCTTCCTGGCGGACCTTTCGGGGGAGGGGGTGCTCGACATCGTCGGCTTCGGCAACGCCGGCGTCTGGGTCGCGCAGGGCTGGGGCGACGGCACCTTCCAGCAGCCGAAGCTCGCGATCGCCGATCTCGGCTATGATTCCGGTTGGCGTGTGGACAAGCACCCTCGCCTTATCGCGGACATAACGGGCGACGGTAAGAACGACATCGTCGGGTTCGGCGATGCCGGGGTTTTTGTCGCGCTGAGCCAAGGCGGCGGCGTGTTCAACTATTCGCCGTCTCCGGTGCTCCAGGATTTCTGCTACGACGCGGGCGGTTGGCGGGTCGATCGGAATCCCCGTTTCCTTGCCAGGGTCGCGGCAAGCCAGCGCGCGGACATCATCGGCTTCGGCAATGTCGGCGTCCGCACCGCGCTCAGCACGGCGAACGGAGGCTTCGCACAGGCCCAGCTCGCGGCGCCTGACTTCGGTTATTGGGCGCGGCCCTGGTAGGGTTGCACACCTTTAGCTGCGGTCCTTCTCGATCGCGAAGGCACCGGGGCCGACGACCGCGAGCGGGAGGGGGAAATTCGGTGAAGCTCACGACGTTCCCAAAGAAATGGTCCGTCGTGAAGTGGTTAGTGAAGTCGGCGTAATACGGTAGCGACCAGGCTCCGATTCACCTTCGCCGACATGCTGGGCGAGCGATCCGCGAATTGCGCACCTCGCTCGCGTTCCCAGCCGCTGCTGATTTAGCCGATCGATCAAGAATCCCGGCGTCTCGGTCATCCACTTCCACCCCTGACCGGTTTATTGGTTTCGCGTGAGCGATGGCCGTCGTTCCGAAGATCAAAGGCGATCGGCTGGAACGACTTCTCGGCTGCCGTGGCAGGAGGGAAGAAATGCACAAGTACCAAGGCAACTTGCCCCAACTCTCAGGCCGTCTCTTCCTGACCGACGGAGGCATCGAGACCGACCTCATCTTCCGTGAGCGACTGGACCTTCCGTATTTCGCCGCCTTTCACCGTCTGCGCGATCCGGTCGGCCGCACTGCCCTAGTGCGCTACTACGAGCGCTATATCGCAATCGCGAAATCATCCGGCACCGGTTTCATCCTCGAGAGTCCGACATGGCGCGCCAGCGCCGACTGGGGCGACCGGCTCGGGTACACGCGTGACGAGATGTCAGCGGCCAATCGCGATGCGATCCGGCTTATGGCGGAGCTGCAGGCTCAGCATGAGACCAAGGAAATGCCGATCGTCATCAGCGGCTGCGTCGGCCCGCGCGGCGATGGCTATGATCCCGGCCAACCGATGTCGGCCACGGAAGCAGAAGCCTACCATGCGCACCAGATCGCGGCATTTGCGGAGGCGGGCGTCGACATGGTCACGGCGATCACGATGACCAATGTCGACGAGGCCACCGGCATCGCACGCGCCGCGCAGAAGCACGATGTTCCCGTCGTCGTCTCGTTCACGCTCGAGACAGACGGTCGTCTGCCAACAGGTCAGGCCCTCGGAGCGGCAATCGCGCAACTCGACGATGCCACGGCAAATGCGCCGGTCTACTATATGATCACCTGTGCTCACCCAACGCATTTCGAGAACATCCTCTCGCCAACCGAACAGTGGACGAAGCGCATACGCGGCATCCGTGCGAACGCGTCAAAGCGCAGCCATCGGGAGCTGAACGATTCGCCTGACCTCGACGATGGCGATCCGATCGAACTCGGCCAGCAGTACCGCTCGCTGCTAAGACGCCATCCCCAGTTGAATGTCTTCGGCGGCTGTTGCGGCACGGACCACAGACATGTCGAATGCATCAGCCTCGCATGTCGAGTTGCTGCATGACCCCCTAGACGCGTTCCTTCTCGATCGCAAAGGCGCCGGGTCCGACGGCCATCAGCAAGAGGAAGCCGCCGGCGAGCGCGATATTCTCGAAGAAATGGTCGAGCACGCCGCGATTCTCCGGGACGAAGTGGAAGACTGCCGCCGTGAAGCAGCAGTAGAACGCGTACCATGCGGCAATCCAGCGCGTCTTGATGCCGAGCACCAGCAATAGCCCGCCGCCGGCCTCGATCAGGATCGAGAGCCAGAAGATCGCGGCGGGCATCGGCAGCTTCGTGCCGATGAACGCGATCGTGCCCGGAATGAAGAAGAATTTGCTGACGCCGTAATAGATGAAGCACAACCCCATCACGATGCGCGCGACGCCGATGGTGGTTTGCGCGCGATCCGCCGGCGCGGCCGAAGCTGCGATTGCCATGGTTCCTCCCTGTTCCCCCTTATTTGACGCGTTGACGCGCCGTTACCGTAGCGCTTGGCCTGGGGGCGGTCCTCCGGCGCCGCCGCCAAGCCCCGAGCCGCTGATCATTTCCGCTGGCGGCGGGCCGCCCCAATGCGAGATCGTGCGCGGTTCCCACTCGCGAGCCTGCCACTTGTTCACGTCGACGATGAAATCTTCGTCGCAGTGATATTCGATCGTCGAGCCGGCCGGGTTCTGGAAGAACACGAACATGTCCGAGCCCGGGCCGTGACGTCCGGGACCCCAGAGCCGCTTCCAGCCTTTCATCACGAGCTGCGTCATGCCGACGCCGAGCTCGTCGATATCGGCGACGCGCAGCGAGAGATGCTGCATGCCGGGATTGGGCCTCCGTGCGATGAGGAGGTTGTGATGATTGATCGAGCCGGGCGCGCGCACGAAGATGCCGGCGCCTTTGATCACGTCGGAGACGGTGAAGCCGAGGCGCTTATAGAATTCGGCCATCTCTTCGATATTCGGCGTATAGACGCCCATATGGCCGAGATGATCCGGCGTCGCCTTCTGATAGCCGCGTAGCCGCTCATTGGCTGGATGCGCGGCGCGTTGCGGCGGCGCGGTCTCGCGCTTGGCCTTGGTCACTTCGAAAGCGAGGCCGAAGCCGCCCGGGCCTTTGACGTGAAGGCGTCCTTCGGTGTCCTCAACAATCTGGCGATCGCGCACCAACTCGGCCGCGACTTCCTGCAGTGCGGCCCTGTCCGAGACGGCCCAGACGATCTCGCGCAAGGTCGGGTCGGCCTCAACCGCTTCGGGCAGGCACACGTCACCCATCTTGCGCAACTCCACGCGCGTGCCCTCGCCGGCGACGGCTAGCGTCGCGCCGGACGCGCCGCTGTCGCGCGTCTCGAGACCGAAATCGCTGAGGAAGCGTGTCGCCGTGTCGACGTCATCGACGCCGTAGACCACCGCTTCGAGACCCATGATCGGCATGATGCTTCTCCCTATTGATCTATTGATTTGATCGGCGTTGACCTTCGCCAGTTCGGTTCGAAACGCTTGCAAGACTTTCTCGCCATCCGGTGTGCGGCGTGCCCAATCCGCGGCGACCGGCTCGGCCTCGGCGCGCCATTTGGCGGCAAGATCGGGTGGCGCGTCGATCACGGTCTGGTTCGGCAAGCCTTTGACGAGCTTGTCGCCGAACACCTGCAACCGGTCCCAGAATTTGCCGAGCTCACGGCTCTCGCCTTCGCCCGAGAATTTATCAAGCACCGTCTTGGCCGAGGCCGGCAGTGACGCGTAATGCTTCTTGCCAATGAACAGCATGCCGGTCGAGGTGCCGAGCGCCGCCTCGACGTGATAGGTCGTGACCTCTTGCAGCTTGAAGGAGAGGATCGCCGTCCAACCCAGCATCACGCCGTCGACGGTATTGCGTTGCAGCGCCTCATAACTTTGCGTCACCGCGAGCACGATCGGCGCCATGCCGAGGCGCTGCGCCAGATCGCCGGTCTCTTTCGAAGGCGGGATGACCTTCAGCCCCTTCAGATTGGCGAGCGAGGCCGGCGCGGTACGGAAATGAAAGCCGGCCTGCGACAGCACCGCGAGCATGATCGGCTGAACTTCGTCGTATTCGGGCGCGAGCATCCCGTCGCGATAGAGCCGCCACAGCGCGACCGAGGCTTTCTCCGAGCTGTCGCCCGCGACGAAAGGCAAGCCGCCGACATTCGAGCGCTGGAATTTGCCGGCGAAATTGCCATGCGTCAGCCACGAGATCTGCGCGACATCGGCGACGACGCGATCGTAGGAATTGTTGAGATTGGCGATCGCCATGCCGTCGCGGATGTCGATCTTGAGCTTACCCTCGGCCGCCGCGTTGACGCGATCGGCCCAGGGATGCAGCACCTGATCGGCCAGCGGATTGCCCGGCGGCAAAGCCGTCGCGAGAATCAGCGTCGGCACTTCATCGGCGCGCGCGTTGTCGACCGCGGTGCACGCCAGCGCTAAAGCGCCGAGCGCGACCGCGATCTTCCCCCCGAAAGTCATTGTCGATCTCTTATTCCGCCGCGGCGCGGCTGCGCGATGTCACCGTCTCGACCGGATTGCGTCCGATAAAGAAATCTTTGTCGGGCGAGTCCGTCGGCTTGAGACCGGAGCGCGTCAGCCCGGTGCGCAGCATCGTCATTTGCTGGCCGTGGATTTTCATCGTCGGCTGGCGCAGCGGCCCGCCGTTATAGCCTTGCAGCCAGCCCTCATAGCCCCAGACCATGCGATTGAGGAAATGGCCGCCGGCGGAAGAGGCGTTCACCGCGCCATTCGCCTGCCGTCCCGGCGCGGTGCGCCAATAGATTTCCGTCGCCTCGTCGAATTTCTTCTGCTGCAGCAGCTCCATCACATGCGGCACGGTCGAGCCGAAGAAATGCGTGTTCGAGGTACCGGTGAATTGGATCGGCACGAGTTGCGCCAGCGGCACGAGATCGCCGAAGAGCGGCGTCTCGACGATGACCTCCTTGCCGAAGAGGCGATGGCATTCGACGAAGCCCATGATCGACGGCATGCCGCCTTCGGCCTTGATCGCGACGACGTTGGGGCAATTGTCGAGCAGCTTGCGGATGACCGAGGCGGGAATGTCCGAGGCGTGGAGTCGCGAGAAGCCCCAGAGCGGCACCGGGAAAAGCAGGATCGCGAGCTTCGTCGCGTCGCAGAACGCCTTCGTGTATTCGTAAATCTCGTCCAGGCTCTCGGGATAGAAATTCGCCGGATAGGACAACAGGACGAGCTCGCAGCCATTCGCCTCGGCGATCTTCGCCGCCTCGATGTTCTCTTCGAGCGTGTTGAATGCGGCGTGCAGGATGAGTTTCAGCCGGCCTTTCAATTCATCGTTCGACCATTCGAAGAACTGCGCATATTCGGGCAGCGTGACCGCGGTTTCGGAGACGAGCAGCGTGCCGGTGAAACCGTGCTCCAGGCATTTGCGCACGTCGTGGCGGATGCCGCTCTCGTTGAGGCCCTTCAGATCGGCGGTGTAGGAGGGGATGATGACATTGGCGCAGCCCTTCAAATGCTGCCACGCCCAATCACGCGCTTCGTTCTTGCGATAGCTCGGCATTTTTTTCCTCGCTTTCCTGCTCGCGCCGTTCCGTCGTGGAGCCGGCGCCTTTGCAGCGGAGGATCAGGATGCAGCGCAATCCAAGTCAAATCTTTTTGCGGTATTGGTTTGCGATTGGGCGGCCAGGCGAACCGCCTGCGGCAGATCGTTGCAAAAAGAAGCACCGAAAGCGTGCCGGCTGGGCTGGCATAGACAGCGTCAAGGGAACTGTCATAATTGCCGCGGGCAATTCGCATCGATAGGCGCAGCATGCCACGCCGCAATGCGTTGGCCGTCATCAGGCACTTTCTCGAAGAAAAGCGCTTTCGCGCGCAGGACCGGCTGCCGCCGGAGCGCGAGCTGGCGGAAACGCTTGGGCTGACGCGGACACAACTCCGTTCAGGGATGAAGCAGCTCGAAGCCGAGGGGCTGATCTGGCGTCATGTCGGGCGCGGCACCTTTTTCGGCTCGCAACCGACGAAGGCCCCAGCCCAGCCGGTGCCGGCGGAGAACAGCGCCAATCCACGCGAATTGATGGAAGCACGCATCGCGCTCGAGCCGCAGCTCGCGCGGCTGGCCTCAACCCATGCGACGGCCGACGATTTGATCCGGATCGATCGCTGCCTCGAGCGCGCGATCGCCGCGCCTGATGCAAAGCTGTTCATGACCTTCGATGCCGATCTGCATCTCGCCGTTGCCGAGGGATCGCACAATACGTTGCTGATCGATCTCTTTCGCTCGATGAACGCGGTGCGCCATCGCGTGCTCTGGGGCCGGCTCGACGGCGATTTCCTCACCCCCGACCTGCGCAAGCAATATGACGGCCAGCATCGCGGCATCGTCCAGGCGATCGCGCGGCGCGACGGAGCGCAGGCCGAGAATCTGATGCGCTTTCACCTGGAGACGGTGGAACGCCAGTTGATGACGGTGGCGCTGCTGTTCCGGCCGTAGTCGCCAGCTCCATTATATTCTTTTAGTCGTCATTCCCGCGAAAGCGGGAATCCACTTAACCACGCGCGTGTTGCTATGGACTCCCGCTTTCGCGGGCGTGACGGATTAAGAAACATCGGCCGTAGCCTTCCCACCTACGTCATTGCGAGCGAAGCGAAGCAATCCAGAGCGACACGCGCGGCTCTGGATTGCTTCGTCCGCCTAACGGCGTCCTCGCAATGACGGCTGGAAAACGGCGGTAGCTATTTCTGCATCGAGGGCAGGAACTTCTCGGTATAGAGCTTGCTCATGTCGGGCTCGGACGGCAGCGCGCCCATTTGCACGAAAGAGCGCGAGAGCACTTTCAGCGCCGCCGGCTCGAATTTGCCGGTGTCGGAGAAGGTCGGCATCGTCTCGTCGTAATCGCGCGCACCGATTTCGAGCGAGGTGTGCATGATCGGCGAGGCGAGTTTCACGGTCTCGTCCTTGTTCGCCTTCATCCAAGCGACCGTGTCGAACCAGGCCGCGAGGAAGGCTTTGAGCTGCTCGGGATGCTCGGCGACGATCTTGTTCGTCGCGTAGCTGACGTGGTTGATGAAGACCGGTGCGACGGTTTCATAGCGCACCATGATCTTTCCGATGCCCTTCTCTTCGAGCTCGAAGGCACCGGCGGGATCGACGGCGAGACCTTCGGTCTCCTTCGATCGCATCGCCGCGACTTGCGCTTCGTTGGTGCCGAGCGGCGTCACGACGATGCCGTCATTGCCCCAGCCTTGCTGGCGTGAAAGCTCGCGTGTCACCCAATCGGTCAGGCTGCCGACGGTTGAGGCGCTGATGCGCTTACCTTTGAGATCGGCGATGGAATTG
This sequence comes from uncultured Alphaproteobacteria bacterium, assembly GCA_963740675.1. Lineage (GTDB taxonomy): Bacteria > Pseudomonadota > Alphaproteobacteria > ATCC43930 > CGMCC-115725 > CAIKMD01. The sequence goes on along the minus strand of CAVUFS010000006.1, from coordinate 214,531 downwards.
ATGCCGGCATCCGGCCGCACCACCATCATGAGATTGACCGGCCCAGCATAGGCGCAAATGCCGAGGACCGGCGCGCCCTTGGCGACGAAGGCGAGCTCGGGACCAGAGCCGAGCCCGATATCGATCGCGTCGGCGGCGAGCGCTTGTTGCAGCTTCGCGCTACCGGCGAAAGCCGCAATCTCGAGTTCCAGCCCGTGCTTTTGGAAAAACCCCTTGGCCATGCCGATATCGAGCGGCGTGAAATCGAAGGGCAGGGCAATCGCCTTGCCGGTGCGCAGCTTCTCGAGCGCCGATGCCGGCGCCGCGATCGCGACCATGCCCAGTACCGCGATCGTCGCGGCGATAATTTTCCGAAGCGAAACGCGCATCCCGATCCTCCCTAAGTCGGTGTTATTGATACACACCGATCTGCCGGGAGAGTGTCTCGCGCTTATGCCTTCAAGGCAAGCGCGACGCGCGGCCTCACACGTCGAGGTCGCGGGCGAATTTCGCGTTTTTCTGGATGAACTCGAAGCGCAGCTCGGGCTTGCGCCCCATCAGGCTCTCGACCAGCTCGACCGTCGATTTGTAATCGCGCTCGGTCTTGGGCGGCAGCTTCACGCGCAGCAGGCTGCGCTTCTTCGGGTCCATGGTCGTGTCTTTGAGATAGCGCGCCGGCATCTCGCCCAGGCCTTTGAAGCGGCTGATCTCGACCTTGCCCTTATTTGCAGGGAAGGTGCTCTTCATCAACTGATCCTTATGCGTATCGTCGCGCGCATAATGCGTGTTATCGCCCTGACTGAGGCGATAAAGCGGCGGCACGGCGAGATAGAGATGGCCGTCATCGACCAGCTTGGGCATCTCGCGGAAGAAGAAGGTCATGAGCAACGAAGCGATATGCGCACCGTCGACATCGGCATCGGTCATGACGATGACGCGCTCATAGCGGAGCTTGCCCTCCTCGTAGCGATCACCCGAGCCGCAGCCGAGCGCGAGGATCAGATCGGCGAGCTCCTGATTGGCGCGCAGCCGGTCGCTCGAGGCCGAGGCGACGTTGAGGATCTTGCCGCGCAAGGGGAGGATTGCTTGCGTGTCGCGGTCGCGTGCCTGTTTCGCCGAGCCGCCGGCGCTGTCGCCTTCGACGAGGAACAGCTCGGTGCCGCCGGGCGTCGAGCGGCTGCAATCGGTAAGCTTGCCGGGCAGACGTAGCTTGCGCGTCGCTGTCTTGCGTTCGAGCTCGCGCTCCTGGCGCTTGCGCTGGCGATCCTCGGCGCGATCGATGATCGCGTCGAGCAGGCCGCGCGCGCTTTGCGGATCGTCGGTGAGCCAATGATCGAAACGGTCTTTCAGCGCGCCTTCGATCAGCCGCGCCGCTTCGGGCGAGGAGAGGCGGTCCTTGGTCTGGCCCACGAATTGCGGCTCGCGGATGAAGAGCGAGAGGATGACGACGGCGCCATCCATCACATCTTCGGGTGCGATCTGCTGCGCGCGCTTGTTGTTGGTGAGCTCGCCATAGGCTTTGAGGCTGCGCGTCAGCGCGGCGCGCAGGCCGGCTTCATGCGTGCCGCCTTCGGGCGTCGGCACGGTGTTGCAGAACGAGGCCGAGGTGCCTTCGTGATCGACCGGCCAATGGATCGCCCATTCGACACGGCCGCTGCCGTTGAAGCTGGCTTCGCCGTCGAATGCTCTCGGCGTCACTGTCTCGCGCTCTTCGAGGAGCGCCGTCAGGTAGTCGGAGAGGCCGCCGGGGAAATGCAGCTTGTCTTCCTGCGGCACATCGTCGGGCCGCGGCAGTGCCGGATCGCACCACCAGCGGATTTCGACGCCGCGGAAGAGATAGGCCTTGCCGCGCGCCATGCGATAGATCAGCGCCGCCTTGAAATGTAGCGCGGCGAAAATCTCGGGATCGGGATGGAAGCGGATCGTGGTTCCGCGCTTGTTCGCGGCGCCGGCGCTCTCTTTGAGCTTCGTCTTCGGTTTGCCGCGGCTGTATTCCTGCGTATAGAGCTTCTTATCGCGCGCGACTTCGACGGTGAGCTTGTCGGAGAGCGCGTTTACCACCGAGATGCCGACGCCGTGCAGGCCGCCCGAGGTCTTATAGGCATCGCCGCCGAACTTGCCGCCGGAATGCAGCATCGTCAGGATGACTTCGAGCGCCGACGTCTTTGGGAATTTGGGATGAGGATCGACCGGGATGCCGCGACCATTGTCGAACACGACGACGCTGCCATCGGCATGGAGCTCGAGCTCGATGCGGCTGGCATGGCCGGCGACGGCTTCGTCCATCGCATTGTCGAGCACTTCGGCGACCAGGTGATGGAGCGCGCGCTCGTCGGTGCCGCCGATATACATACCGGGACGGCGGCGGACAGGCTCCAGCCCTTCGAGGACTTCGATATCCTTGGCCGAATAGCCCGAACCCGATTTACGGGAACTGGGTTCGTCAAACAAATCAGACATTGCACCCCAACTATAGGAAGCACAAACCGGCCGGACAAGCTACCAGCAGGGGTGACGGAAACAAATAACCACTACCATTTGTGAGCACAAGGAGTTCGCGATGCCAACCGACCACCAAATCCACGCCGAAGGCGAGCCGGCGCTCCGCACCATCGCCATGCCGGCCGACGCCAATCCGGCCGGCGACATCTTCGGCGGCTGGGTCCTGTCGCAGATGGATTTGGCCGGCGGCGTCATCGCCCATCGCCGGGCCCAGGGCCGCTGTGCCACGGTGGCCGTCACCGGCATGACCTTCCACCTGCCGGTCTTCATCGGCGATGAGGTCAGTTGCTACGCCGAAATCGTCAAGATTGGCCGGACCTCGATCACCGTGAAGATCGAGACGTGGGTGCGCCGCAATGTCGAAGGCAAATGCATCAAGGTCACCGAAGGCACTTTCACCTATGTCGCGATCGGGCCAGACCGCAAGCCGCGGGCGGTGCCGCCCGCATCATGAACGCGCTCACAAAGCTGTGACGGGCGTGTCGCCCCGTGCTCGGGGCATGCTGTGAAGACTTAATGGGAGGAGGATTGCATGGATCAAAAAATCATCGAGCTCTATGACGATTTCACCCATCGCCATCTCGATCGGCGTCTGTTCATCGAACAGGTGACGAAGCTCGTCGGATCGAGTGCGCTGGCGATGACGATGATGGCCGCGCTGCGCTCCGACTACGCGCGGGCCGCGACTGTCCCCGTCGACGATGCGCGGCTCACGACGCAGAATGTGTCGATGCCGGGCGGCAACGGCGCGGTGAAAGGTTATCTCGCGCGGCCGAAGGGCGATGCGAAATTGCCAGGCATCGTTGTCATTCATCAGAATCGCGGTCTCAATCCGCATATCGAAGATGTGACGCGCCGTGTCGCGCTCGAAGGCTATGTCGCGGTTGGCGTCGATTGCATGTCGGTGTTGGGCGGCACACCGAAGGACGAAGACCAGGCGATGAAAGATTTCACCAAGCTCACAGCCGACGCGGCGACGGGCGAGTTGGTGCAAGCGGTCGCCTATCTGAAATCGCGTCCCGATGTGAGCGGCAAGATCGGCACGATTGGTTTCTGTTGGGGCGGCGGCATGGTCAATCGCCTTGCCGAAGCCGCTGGTGCCGATCTCAACGCTGGTGTTGCTTTCTACGGCACCGCGCCGCCGCTCGATCAAGTGTCGAAGATCAAGGCGGCGATGCTGCTCAATTATGCCGGGCTCGACGAGCGTGTGAATGCGACGAAGCCTGGCTATGAAGACGCGCTGAAAGCCGCGCATGTCGAATACACAGCCTACGTGTATCCCAATGTGAACCACGCTTTCTTCGACGACACGACGGATCGTTACAACGCCGATGCCGCGAAGCTGGCTTGGGACAGAGCCAAGGCATTCTTCGCCCAACATCTGAAAGCCTAAAGCTAACCGACTGATTTACGGGGTAGGGCGCCGCCTACGGCGTTCTACTCCTTTTTTTTCGGAACCATTTCCTTTCAGCCGGCATTTGGCCGCGAGGGAGGATCAAAAATGGTCCGTCGCGATACGGCTTCTTTGTGTCTCGCAGGAGTCATTGTATTTGATATTTTGTTGATTGGCGCAGCCGGGATGTGGCCAAAAACGGTACCGCCGCAGATCGCGATTGTAGCGGTGCCCTTAGAGCCGCCGCCTCCGCTGCCCGAGCAACAGCCGTCGACCGATACAGCCGCAGCTCCGGATAGCAGCTCCGGAGATGATCAGACCGGGGTCGCCTCCTGGTACGGTGAGCACTGGCAAGGACGAACGACCGCCAGCGGCAAACCCTTCGACGAACGGAAATTAACAGCGGCGCATCGCACGTTGCCGCTCAATACACGCGTTCGCGTCACCAACCTTAAGACCGGCCAGTCGGTTGAGGTGACGATCACCGATCGCGGGCCTTATGCTGACGGCCGCGTGATCGATCTCTCTAAAGCCGCGGCGAAGAAGCTTGGGATGATGAAAGAGGGACTGGTGCCGGTGCGGATCGAGAGCGTTGCGGGTTAGTCGACGCAGCGCGCGGCGAAGACCTTTTCGCCCGAGGCCCAACGGCCGATGAGATTGGGATCGCGGATGATGGCCGCGACGGTCTGGGTCAGCTCGACGATATCGGCTTGCAGACCGATATCGCGGCAGATGCCGCGAACCGCCGCTTGCTCGCCGCCGCACAGAAAGCGCAGCACGACATAAACTTCGATCGGTAGGGGGCTTTCGCCCGCTGCGACTTCGCCTGCTTCGATGCGGCGCATCGACTCCTGGCAGTTCGTCGCGTCGGGTGACGTGAACGAGCGGCAATTGATCGGGCGTGCGTGGTAGACCGAGCAGCGGTGATCGACGAGCAGCGGGCAGGGCGTGCCGGTCATGATGCGTGCATCATCGTCGAGATCGCGGAAGGCGTCCGCGGCCGCCAGGACGGCAGTGCGGCGCGGATCGGCTTCGTTACCGAGTTGGAGCGCGACGAGGATCGCTTCGGGGATCGTTGCGTCGACATTCTGGTGGCAGCAAAAGCTGCAGCCCGAACGACATTGGACATCGGCCTCGGCGACGAATTCGGCGACCGTCTGCTCGACTTGAGGCAGGATCGACATGGCCATGATGTCGACCATGAATTTCAAGCGCACCCAGGGATTACTGCCCACCGCGACATCCGGTCCGGCGAGCGCCATGGCTTGCGTGCGGAGCGCCATTGCCTTGGTGGCGACGTGTTCGATGTATGGCTCGGCGATCTCGTCCGGCATGCCCTTCGGCATCGGCAAGCCGACGTCGTCGATACCGCGAATTTCGAATGAATCCGATAGGTCCGCTCCTCTATCAGAGGAGTAGGCCCTGATTATGGTTAGCAGAAGGTAAACGCGGCGGCTTGCGAGGCCGGAAAGTCGCGGTATTGTCGGACGAAATCGTTCTTTGGAGGAAGTTCATGCCGGTCACGCCCATCGCTCGCGGCAGCACGCTCGCTACCGGCATCAACGTCTTCACCCTTCCGGCTGAGCGGCAGGGAGCGCTGATCGAGACGCTGACCGCGATCAATCGCGAAATCCTGGCGCACAAATATCCGATGATCGTGTCGGCGAACTTCCATCGCGCCCTCGATGCGCCGATCATCATCAACTACAACCAATACACCGACCGTGCGCAGGGCCAATTTCTGCGTACTCAGGCGAATGTGGCGCCGCTCATGAAGCGCACACATGACCTGTCGGAGAAGCACGAGATCCGCTGGTACGAGATCGCCGATGTCGTCACCGCCAGCGGGCCGGGAGACCAGATCGAGATCCGCGATGGCTCCGAGGCGATTGGTGTCGTCGGCATCTTCGCGGTCGCGGCGGAGAAGCAAGATGCGCTGCTGGAATTGCTCAAGCGCTATGGAGAGACGCTCAAAGCGGCCGGCACACCGGGCTTTGTCGGCATCGCCACGCATCGCGGCTATCAAGCCGCGCAGGTCGCGAGCTACGAGCAATGGGCGAGCGCCGATGCTTATCGGCAGGCGAAGACGCAAGGGCTGGTCGCCGATCTTCTCAAGCAGATAGACACTGTCGCGGAAGCGGCCGCGTTTCACCCTTACGAAGTGCTGAGCGTCACGCGCTTTCAGGCGTGAACATGCGCGCGATGGCGCGCTCGCATTGACAAGCAGATCGTCTTACGAAATCATCGAACATCTAATTCGGTGCGGCGTATTCGTCGCCGTAAAGAACGAAAGTGGGGGCAGGGGGAATGTCGAGAACACTACGCCGCATTGCGGGCATGGCATGCGCCGCGTTTTTGTCGATGGTTGCGGTTGCCAATGCGCAACCGGTCGAGTTGAAGCTTGCGACGTTCGGTCCGCCGCAATCCTATTTCTATGTCGAGGTGCTGATCCCGTGGCTTGAAGCGGTCAATCGCGATTTGCAAGGCACGGTGCACATCACCTATTACGGCGGCGGCGTGCTCGGCAATGCCGGCAATATGTATGATTTGGTTCTGACGGGTTCGGCCGATATCGGCTGGGCATTGCTCGGCTCGTTGCCCGGCAAGTTCGTCAAATCCAGCGTCATCGAATTGCCCTTCGGCTACGACACCGGTGAGATCGGTGCGACCGCTTTGTGGCGGCTCTACGAAAAAGGTCTGATTGCCAGCGACTTCGACCAAGTGAAGCTTTTCGGCCTCACGGCCTGGCCCGGCGCCGAGGTGCAGACCAAGTCGAAGAAGGTCACGACCCTTGAAGAGATGAAGGGGTTGAAGCTGCGCGCGCAAGGCAAGTGGCAGGCAGCGACGGTCTCCGCGTTCGGTGCGACGCCGGTCAGCGTGCCGGTCGACGAGGTCTATCAGGCGCTCGATCGCGGTGTGATCGATGGCACCTGGAGCTCGCTGGTGCTGACCGGCCAGTTCCGCGTCGACGAGATCGCGCACTACTTCCTCGAGGCGCCGCTCAATGGCGGCGGCGGCATGCTGATCATGAAAAAGGAAGCATTCGAAGCGCTGCCCGCCGCGGCGAAGGCGGCAATGGAGAAACATTCCGGCGAGATCATGTCGCGCGCGCTCGGCAAATCGAATGATGGCGAGGTTGTGCGTGTGCGCGCTCAGCTCGCGGCGCTCGCGGCCAAAGGCAAGATCGATGCGCCTTACTCGCTCTCGCCGGAAGAGTCCGCGCGCTGGAAGAAAGCGGCCGAGCCGGTGGCCGAGGCCTGGGCCAAGGCGGTGCCGAACGGTCCCGCAATCCTCGCCGGCTTCCGCGAAGAAACCGCCAAGTTCGCGGCCGAAGCGAAATAGGCCGCGTTGATGGCCGTCGTCGACGCGCCCCGCGCGGTTTCGTGGCTCGCAGCGCTGGAGCAGGGGGCGATCGCGCTGGCGCGGCGCATCGCCATCATCGCCGTCGTCGGCATGCTGGCGTTGTCGCTGCTGACCATCGTCGATGTCAGCCTGCGCTATTTCTTTAGCGCGCCGATCCCCGGTCTCGACGAAGCGACGCAGCTCATCATGGCGGTGATCGTCAGTGCCAGCCTGCCGATCGGCATCGCGACGCGCAATCACGTTGCGATCGATTTCTTCCGACGCCCGATTGGGCCGCGCTATGGGGCGGTGCTCGAGGCGATTGGTGGTGCGCTCGTCCTCGGCATGATGGTGATCCTCACCTTGCGCTTCGCCGCCTACGCCGATCGGCTGATGCTGCGCCACGATGTGACGACGATCATCTCGCTGCCGATCGCGCCCTTCTGGTGGGCGGTGACTGTGATGCTCGGCATCTGTGCCGCGCTGCAGGTCGTGGTCTTCCTCAATCAGCTTGCGAAAGCGCTCGATAGCGACAGCGCCGCCGACTCCTGGCTGCGCGGCGCGGCGATTGTGCTGCCGAGCCTCATTGTGACCGCGCTGCTCTATGACGAGATCTTGCAATGGGGCAGGGCTTTCGGCCCGGTCACGCTGGCGATGCTGGCTTTCGGCGCGATGTGGGTGCCGATCGCAATCATGATCCCGGTTGGTCTTGCCATGGCGTGCGCCGGGCTCGCCGGCGGCAGCGTGCTCGTCGGATTCAATCCAACGATGAACACGATCGTGCTGCAATCCGCCGGTTATCTCTCGAGCCTTAATCTCGTCGTGTTGCCGCTCTTTCTGATGAAGGGCAGCTTTGCCACGGCGGCCGGACTCTCGACCGACGCTTACCGTCTGGCGCATGCGCTTTTCGCGCGGCGCCGCGGCGGTCTCGCGATCGCGACGATCGGAAGCTGCGCGGCTTTTGGTGCTGTCACCGGCTCGTCGCTGGCGACGGCGGCGACGATCGGCACCATCGCCGTGCCCGAGATGCGCAACCGTGGTTACTCGCCGCAACTCGCCACGGGCTGCGTCGCGGCCGGCGGCACGCTCGGCTCGCTGATCCCGCCTTCGGGCATCATGGTGCTCTATGCCGTGCTGACCGAGACATCGATCAATAAGATTTTCGTCGCCGCCGTCTTCCCCGCGCTCCTCGCTGCATTGCTCTATATCCTGACGATCTCGGTCTATGTGCGTGCCCAGCCGAGCGCGGCAGGACCGGTCGAGCGCGTTCCGTTCCGAGAATTGGTCGCGGCTATCCTCAATAGTTGGGGCGTCGTCGCCCTGTTTGGCGCGGTGATCGGCGGCATCTATGCCGGCATCTTCACCGCGACCGAGGCGGGGGCGGTCGGCGGCGGTTTCGCATTCCTTTTCGCTTTGGCGCGCGGCCGGCTCAATGGCGATGCGTTCTGGCGCGTGATGGGTGACGTCGCGCGCAACACCGCGCTGATCTACATGCTGCTGTTCGGGGCGGTGGCGTTCTCGTTCTTCATCGGCGTGACGCAACTGCCGCAAGCCCTGGTCGCCTTCATTCAGGCGCAGCATTGGGCGCCGCTGATCGTCGTCTTCCTGCTGCTGATCATTTATCTGCTGCTCGGCTTCTTCATGGATCCGATCACGACGCTGTTCATCACCGTGCCGGTGGTGATGCCGCTGATCACCAGCCTTGGCTATGACCCGATCTGGTGGGGCATCATCACCATCGCCGCGGTCGAGGTCGGGCTGATCCATCCACCCTTCGGTCTCAACGCCTTCATCATCAAAGGCGTCGCGGGTGACGATGTCACCATCGGCACGATCTTCCGCGGCATCGTGCCGTTCCTCGCCGCCGATTTCCTGAAGCTCGCGCTGCTCGTTCTGTTCCCGATCATCACGCTCTGGCTGCCGGCGACGATGCGCTGAAGCGCAACGCGCCTGCCGTCAGGGCTTCGCCCGGAATTTCGCGATCAGCTCTTGCGCCTTGCGCGCGGCTGGCGTGTTTTCCTCGTTCTGTGCATCGTAATATTTCACGTCGGGCAGGCGCTGTTGCGCTGGCTCGACTTGCTGCGGCACGTCGGTGCGCCGCGTGTCTTCGCCCATCTCCTTGGCGAGCGTCGCTTCCACCGGCTTCGAGAGATACCAATTGAGGAAAACGCGCGCCGCGTTGGGATGCGGGCGGTTCTTCATCACGACGATATTCGACGCGCCGGTGTTGGCGTAGGCGCCGAGCTCGGGCGTGTTGCCGAGCGGGCGGATATCGACTGGCACGCCGGCGCTGCGATAGCGGTCGAGCAGCCCGGTCAGCACCGGCCCCAGCGACATGATGTATTGGCCGCGCGCCATCCGGTCGACGAGGTCCGACATCTGCGAGGTGAAGACGACTTGGCTGGAAACGAATTGACGCAAGCCGTCTTCGCCGAGGAGACGCAGCATCACGGGTGCGAAGGTACGGCCACTGCCGCCATATTGCGGGTCGTCCCAGATCACTTTTTGCTTGAGTACCGGATCGAGGAAGATATTGGTGCCTTCGGCTTGCACCTTGTCGGGCGACAGCAGCTTCGCGTTGTAGAACGGCATCTTCAGAAAGAGGCGCGAGGTGAAGACGTAGGTTTGCGCCGTATCGGCGAAGGCGTCATCCCAATTGCCCCAGGTCTCGGCCTTCTTGATATCGGGGAAAACGAATTCGTCGCGCACCGGATCGAGCATGTTGGCGTCGCGGAGCTGGAACGCATTATCCGAGCCGGTGAAGACGAGATCCCAGAGATATTTTCCGGCGCTTCGTTCGACCGAAAGCCGGGTGAATTGTTGTCCCGGCACGACCGATGTTTGCGAGAGCTTGATGTCAGGAAATGCCTTTGGCCATTCGCGAGCGAGGAAGTCGCGATGCGTGGCGCTTGGCGGCGTGATGATGATGATCTCGCCTTCCTGCTTGGCCGCGGCGATCAACTTGCTCCATTCTGCGTCGCTGCTGTCCTGCGCGAGGGCTGCACTACGGCTGTCTGCGAGCAGGAAGAAGTGACAGCATGATCGAGAAAATGTAACTGGCGCGTTGCGCCGGCTGCATGCGCGAGATGTTCTTTCTCATGCGTCGCCTCCCAAAAATACCCACGCTTGGTCGCGGCGGTTTGGCGACATTGTCTCAACAAAAATCCGATGATGCAATTAGGCAGACACAATGCGTCGCGGTCATTCGACCGGATTGTTTGGCCTCTCGGATTAGATGCCGGTGATGACGGCTCAGATCCCCAGCCGGAAGCGCGTCATGATCACGATGGTCGTGAGCTGAAGCACCGCTTCGAGCGCGGTGATCGCGAGATAGACACGCATGAGCTTCTGCACGAGCCCCATGTTGGGCTCCGGCTTGCGCGTCTCCCACAACACCCAAAGATTGACGGGCGCGAGGATAAAGATGCCGAAGAAGGCCATCACGATGACGAGGGCGAGCGCCGCCTCGATCCAGTAGTAGCCGGGATACGGCACTTCGAGATAGCCGAGCCGGCGCGCGAGCTCCCAGCCGGCGGTGGGCGTCACCGTCGACAGCATCGGGAAAAGCCAGAAGAAACGCCACGACAGCTCTTGGCTGACGGTGCGGCGCAGCGCCGGATCGAGCCGTCTTAAGATCGGGCCGAGCAGAAAGCCCATGAAAAGGTCAATACCGGTCCAGGTCAGGCCGAAGAACACATGCACCCAATTTAGGAACCAGAGCGCCGCCTGCTCGGGCAGGAACTTCTCGTCATTGACCGTAAAGATGATGAGCACGATGCCGGCAACGAAGATCCAGGCGAATTTCCACCGGATCAGCGGCGGCAGGGGTTCTTGTTGCGTTTGTGCGATCGTGGCCACGATGCGGACAAGGCTAGTTATCGCCGCCACATCGTCAAGCGAATTCTCGAAAGCGAACGCGAGTCACACGGCCGCATTCATCATGCGGCATTCCTGACGGACGAGGGTGAGGAAGCGCTGCTGGATACGAGTCGGCAGCCAGCCTATGCGCGTCGTCGTGCCGACAAGACGTTTGGGCCACGGCATATCGACCGGCAACACGGCGATGTTCGCGTTGAATTCGCGCGTAGAGGCTTGGGAGCGCGAAAGCACGCTAAGACAGTCGCTCTCGGCGAGCGCGGTCGTCATCATCGCGAGCGAACTGGTTTCGAGTACGGCGTCGGGCCGCTTGGGCAGCTTTGCGAACAGCGCCTGTACGGCGGCGTAGCGTGGCATCCCGCGCGGCGGGATGATCCAGTGCTGCCGGGCAAGATCCGCATCTTTGATGCGAGCGGCGCGCGCCAATCTGTGTGCCGATCGCGCGACCACGACATAGGGATCTTCGAATAGCGCTGTTTCGACCAGGTCGGGCGCAATTCCATCGCCGCGCAATGCCCCGATGACAAAATCCGCTGTGCCGTTGCGTAAAGCCACCATGAGATATTCGTGGCTGCCTTCCTCCATCTCGAGTTCGACGCCGGGATGTAGGCGAAGCATGCGACCGATCGCGCGGGCCAGAAGCTGCTTGGGCATCATCGGCAAACAACCGAAGGAGATGCGGCCTTCGGCAAGTCCCTGGGCATTGGCGATCTCGGCAAGCGCTTGGTCGATCTCGCGCAGCGCGACGCGTAGCGTGATCGCGAGATGCGCGCCAAGCTCAGTCGCTGCCATGCCGCGAAGATGCCGGCGATAGAGCGATACTTTGAGGCCGCTCTCAAAGTCGCGCACGGTGCGATGAAGGGTTGGCTCGGCAATGCCGAGATGTCGGGCCGCCGCGCGGAACGAGCCATGTTCCGCGATCGCGATGTGGTAGCGCACTTGTGTGGTCGTCAGCAGGTGCGTGACGGCGCGTGTATCGACGGCCGTGCCATCGGCTTCGCCGATATGCGCGATGCCTTGCTCGATCTGGCGCAGCATGCGCGCGACGCGACGGTGCAACAGCTTGCCGGCCTCTGTGCCGGCGCTACCCCCGGCGCCGCGATCGAGCAGCCGGGTGCCCGTCTCGGCCTCCAGCTTCGACAGCGCATCGCTCACGGCGGGTTGGGACAGTCCGAGAAGCCGCGCCGCCGCGCCGGTCGAGCCGGTGCGCATGACGGCATCGAACATCACCAGGCGGCGAAGATGAGGGCGCTGAAGATCGGAAGAGGTTTGGGCCATCGATTTTTGTGCAGTGCAATATTAGCATAAATTGATGGGTCCGCACTTATCTTTTCTATGCGCGCGATCCGAAGGGCCCGGCTTAGGGTAACGGCGATCGTGAAAAGTCGGGACAGCGCGAGGAAACGCTTTGGGTGAGATTTTCGATACGCATACGCATGTGATCTCTTCGGATACGGCCAAATATCCGTTGGCGCCGCTCGGCGGGCATCAATCGAGCTGGTCGCAGGAACGGCCGGTGAATCACGACGGCTTGATTGCCGCGATGGACAAGGCGGGCATCGCGAAAGCGGTCGTCGTGCAAGCCTCGACGGTTTATGGCCATGACAATCGCTACGCGGTCGAGGCGGTGAAGACCCATCCGAGTCGCTTCATCGGCGTTTTCTCCGCCGATGTCCTGGCGGCGGATGCCGTCGATCAGATCAAGCGCTGGATGGATGCGGGCATGGCCGGCATCCGTCTCTTCACCACGGGCACAACCATGCCAGGGCAGGCGACGTGGCTCGACAGCGAGCAATCCTTTCCGGCCTGGGCCTATTGCGAGGCGCATGACATTCCGGTCTGTCTGCAGATGACGCAGGACGGAATCCCGATGCTCGTGCGGCTGCTCGAGCGTTTCCCCAAAGTGCGTGTACTGCTCGATCACCTGGCACGCCCCAAATTGGATGACGGACCGCCCTATGCGCAGGCGAAGGCGCTCTTCGGGTTGGCGAAGTATCCGGGCGTGTTCCTCAAGCTGACCAATCGCACGGTCGCCTCGGCCAATGCCGGCAAATCGACCGCCGATCAATTCGTGCCGTTCATCGTCAAAGCTTTCGGCGCCGATCGCATCGCGTGGGGCTCGAACTACCCCGCCGCGGAAGAGCCGCTGCCGGAGTTGCTGGCAGACGCGCGCCGCGGCTTGGCGCCGCTATCGCAGGCGGATCAGGACATGATCCTCGGCGGCACCGCCAAACGCCTTTATCCGACATTGGCGAGGAAGTGATGAGTGTGACGCTCTCAACGGTGCTCGGCACCTATCCGCATACCGTGCCGCTGAAAGACGGCACGATCACCAATCCGTCAGTCACGCTGAAATTCACTGAGGTCGAGCCGATCCATCACGCTTTCACGCCGATGGTACGGAAGCAGGCTTACGACATCAGCGAAGTGGCTATCGTCACCTATCTGCAGGCGGCCGGCTATAACAAGCCGATCACCCTGCTGCCGATCGTCGTCGCCTCGCGGTTGCAGCGCGGCTGCATCGTTTATTACAAGCCGAACGGTGTGGTGACGCCGCAAGACCTCGTCACCAAACCCATCGGCGTGCGCGCCTACACGCAGACGACCGGCATGTGGGTGCGCGCAGCCTTGGCCGAAGATTTTGGCTTGCCGATCGAGAAGATGCATTGGGTCACGCAGGACCCGGCCCATGTCGAGGAATACGAGGACCCGCCGATCGTCGAGCACGTGGCCAAGGACAAGAATTTGGTACAGATGCTGAAGGATGGCGACATCGTCGCCTGCATCCTCGGCAACGATCTGCCCGACGATCCGGATTTCGTGCCCGTCATTCCCAACCATAAGCAGGTCGACGCGGCGTGGTATGCGAAGCACCATTTCATGCCGACGAACCATATGGTCTGCGCCAAGAACGACGTGGTCGCGAAGCACCCCGAGGCAGTCCGCGCCGCCTATCGCATGATGCGCGATGCGGATGCTGTGGCGAAGAAGAACGGTACGTCTTCGGGCAAGAGCCTGTTCGGTCTCGCGGCGATACGCGAGCCGCTGCAGATCGCTCTCGATACGTGCAATCAGCAATTGCTGCTGCCACGCAAGATGACCGTCGATGAATTACTGGCGCCGGCAAAGGCGCTGTTGGGAGATCTCGGCTGACCGAGCTGGGAGCGAGAAGAGGAAAGCTGAAGAGGTATTCGTGATGTCCCGTTCCACTGCATCCGCGCCGGCCCGGAAGCAAAAGCCTTTCTATCTCGATCTGTGGTTCCAGGTTCTCGCCGGCATGGTGATCGGAAGCCTCTTCGGCTGGCTCTATCCGAAACTGGGCGTCGATATGAAGCCGTTCGGCGACGCCTTCATCCGGATGATCCAGATGGTGATCGGGCCGGTGATCTTCTGCACCGTCGTCCACGGCATCGCCGAAGCGCATGATCTGAAAAAGGTTGGCCGCGTCGCGATCAAGGCGATCATCTATTTCGAGGTCGCGACGACGGCAGCGCTGATCATCGCGTTGGTCGTGACCAATCTGCTCGCGCCGGGGGCGGGCATGAACATCGATCCGGCAAAGCTCGATCCAGAATCCGTCAAGGATATCGCGGCCGCAACTCATCACGTCCAGACGACAGCGGAATTCCTGCTGCAGATTATTCCGAAATCGATCTTCGACGCGTTTGCGCGCGGCGACATTCTGCAAATCCTGTTCTTCTCGGTCCTCTTCGCGGGCGGGCTGGCGGCGCTCGGCGATCGCGCCGCGCCGGTCCTTACCGTGATCGAGGTGAGCTCGCGCTCGCTGTTCTGGATCATCGGCGTCGCGATGAAGTTTGCGCCGCTCGCCTCCTTCGGCGCGATGGCCTTCACGGTCGGGCAATTCGGGTTCGGCTCGCTGATATCGCTCGGCAAGCTGATCGCCGTGTTCTACCTGATCTGTTTCCTGTTCTTTGTCCTCGTGCTGTGGCCCGTCTCAATCTGGGCGCGGTTCTCGCTGTGGAAGATGATGCGCTACATCGGCGCAGAGCTGCTGCTGGTCATCGGCACCAACTCGTCGGAGACGGTGTTTCCGCAATTGACGCAGAAGCTGACCAAGTTGGGCTGCGATAAATCGGTGGTCGGGTTGGTCTTGCCGACGGCTTACAGCTTCAACCATGATGGCACCTGCCTCTATTTCGCGGCAGCGTCCGTCTTCCTTGCCGAGGCGACCAACACGCCGATGGATTGGCAGCACCAGTTGGGGCTGTTGCTTGTGCTGCTGTTGACGTCGAAGGGCGCCGCCGGCGTCTCCGGCGCGGCACTGCCGGTGCTTGCGATCACGCTTGCGGCCAGCAACACCATCCCGGTCGCCAGCATCGCGCTGATCATCGGTATCCACCGCTTTCTCGCGGCGGCTTTCGTCTTCACCAACATCACCGGCAACTCGGTGGCGACGATCGTCGTGGCGGCTTGGGAAAATGCGCTCGACCGAAACCGGCTGAAATCGGAACTCGACAACGGCTATGTTGCTTCGCCGGCCGGAGCCGAGCCGCTTCGCGCGTAACAAGCGGCTCGGCTGCATAGTGGCCGATACCGGTATCATCGGGCAGAATTGATCGGTGGTGCGGTGATGGGAAGGGATCGGCCAATGCAGCGCCTTGTTTTGCGTCTTCTTGAAGACCGGTTGCCGGCCAGTGGTGACCCGGTTTATCTGCCGGCGATCGCTGCCCGGGCACTCTATGTGATCGAGGGCGATGCTACCGTTGAAACGGCATCCGGTTGCGCGCATCACGCTCAGGGATCGGTCTGGATCGGCGATACCGCCATCGCTGTTCTGCCGGGCGGGCAGGGCGCGCGCTTACTGCGATGGGAGTTGGTGCCGCCGAGCGAGGACGAAGGTGTGTTGCGTGCCGCGCCCTCATGCGGCTCGGTCGTGGCAAGCACGGCGACCATCGATCTCGATCCGGGCTTCGGCTGGCTCATGCGTTGCGACCGCGTGAGCTTTCCCCAAGGTGGCATCGCCTACACCCATATCCATCAGGGGCCCGGCATCCGCTATTGCCTCGAGGGTGGTATCCGCATCGAGACCGAGGGACACGTCAATACCTATGGGCCCGGCGAAGCCTGGTTTAAATCCGGATCGTCACCGGTTCTGGCACCCACCTCGCCCGATGCAGAGACCAGTTTCGTGCGCTGCTTTATCCTGCCGCGCTCATGCAAGGGCCGCACATCGATCCGATATGTGCGCCCGGAGGATGCGAGCAAGCCAAAGGTGCAGCGCTACCGGGTGCTCGGCGAACGTTTTATCGAGTTGCCGCTGAGCTAGATCATCGCTTGCGCCGGTCGTTCGGCTCGTTGGCTTGAATCAAAAGGCCTCGCCAATGCGAAAGTAATAGGCTGAGCTGCGCTTGCCGAAAGCAAAATCGACGCCGATGTTCACCGGGTATTTGTCGCTCGCGCGATAACGCAGACCGAGGCCGATTTCGGGCAACAGCTTGTCGAAGTGATAATCGCCGAAACAAACGGCTGCTGACGGCGGCAAGGTCGATCGACGTATTGGCGCCGATGTAGCGGTAGCGTGCGCCCAGATAAACATGAGGGAAGATCCGGAAAAGCGCTTCGGGAATCAATGCCGCGCCGGATTGCAGCAACGGAACGGCGTTGCCCTACGCGCCGCTTGCCTCGCCAATATCGAAAACGCACTGGCGCCGCCGAGGCCGTTACCGCTGGCCGCGTTCGTTACCGGCACGGGTATGCCGACGAAACTGAAATTCGATTTGTCGGCTTCTGCGGTGACGGCTGCTCCCGAAGCGTCGACGGTTTGCTGTATCGGCGCGACATTCTCGGCGAATGCCGCTACCCGGAGCCAAGCCGCTCGCCAATACCACTGCCGCGGCGAAAATCCTTCTGATGTGCGCGCTGTGCGGCGCCGTCTCAAACATGGCGAAAATTTTCGGCACGTGTATCTGTACGGCGATCTCCCGCTCATCCTTATGCACGCGGCTGTTCGGCAGTAGCCTCGCGTAACCTACTTCTGCCGCTAAGGGTATCGCTGCATCGCCAACTTCGATCCGACCTCCACCGCCGCGCAATCTGGTCGAGCGCCTCTTCAGCAAGCTCACGCACTCCCGCGAATTGCCACGCAACGGTGCGAGCGGGGCTTGGCCAACCGTAAGCTACCGTAACCTACTAAGACCGGTCGTCGCATCGTGATTTAGTTACCTTGGTGAGATTTCCAGCGCGAGTACAAGCGGAACCACTGACAGGGAGAGGCGTACGAACGTGTTTGCGATCAACCGGACATGGGATTTCGCAGCGTCAGTTGTCGTCTCAGCGTTGGTTCTCGGTGCGTGCTCGACGCCGCCGCCGCCAACTGCAGCGATGCGCAAGGGATTCCGCGATGAACCACCATCTCGCTAAGACAGCCTTCGTCCTCCCCTCTGGGGGCTTCGCACTCACGGCTTGCTCGTCACCACGTCAACCGAATGCAGCCTTAAATTGGGCGAAAGCCACTTACTCACATACAGACGAAGAGCGCTGGTCCGGCGAATCCAGTGGCGAACAACGACACCATGGCAGGCCGGACAGAGAACCGCCGCGTGGAGGTCACAGACGGGCATTGCAACGAATCTGAAATCCGATCTCGCAGTTTTGGCGGACGTTGGCGCAAAGGCGCTTAACAAGACAGCAAGACACGAAATTCGAACGAAAACCCGGGACGGCGCCGTGTAGAACGCGCAATGGCGTGGCACCAAGTCAGATCGTCATCGATCTGTTCACACGAAGAGAGACAGGAGATTCTGATGGCAACAGCCCACGGGCATTCGAGCAACAAAGCCCACCCGCACGAAAAAGCCCACCTGCACGCAAAGGGACAACAGGAAGCCAAGCACCCTCGCCCGCAGGCCGAGGTCGAGCCGTTGCAGCTCGTCATCACGATGGCGCCCTCTAACAGCTCAGTCCTCAAGATCGAGAAAATGGATTCCAGCGGCAAGCATCACAAGCTGGCGAAGGAAGAAGTCGCGACACTCGTCGGCAAAGACGACCTTCACGAGATCGAAGCCGCATTGGACGAGGCTTTCGAGGCAGGAATCTTGAGCGTCCTCGATCCGGACAGCGATGGAGAAGCGGACGACGAGACCGAAGAAGAAACGGAACTTCGGAAAGTTCTGCTGTCCGGCATCATGGGCCGCGGTCTGCGGCGCCGCCTGCAGCGCCGGCTGGTTCAGCGCCTGATACTTAAACGCACTTTGGCGCATTAAGGCCCATCAATTCGCGCCGAGCGCAGGCACGATCGCTTCACCCGAAGCTATATGCTTGCGTGGGTCACATTCATCGATGCGATTGTCGAAGTTAGGAACATCCTCTGAAAGGAGAATTCTCTATGCCTGACGATACCGCAAGAATCAGCGAACTTCTCGAAGGCGACAGCGGCAGCGCGACCGAGGAAGGTGGCGAAGAGGAGCGCAGGCTTGCGCGTCTCCTGATCGGCGGACGTATGCGCCGCCGGCGCTTGCGCCGAGCTCTCCTCGCGCACCTGCTCCGCGAACGCAGCGGTGAAGGAGAGGAAGGCGAGGAAGGCGAAGAAGGCGGCGAAGAGGGCGGTGAAGAAGGTGGCGAAGAGGAGCGCCGGCTTGCGCGTCTCCTGATCGGCGGGCGTATGCGCCGCCGGCGCTTGCGCCGCGCTATCCTCGCGCACCTGCTCCGTGAACGCAGCGGTGAAGGAGAGGAAGGCGAGGAAGGCGAAGAAGGTGGCGAAGAAGGTGGCGAAGAAAGTGGCGAAGACGAGCGCCGGCTGGCCCGCCTGCTCATCGGTGGCCGCATGCTCCGCCGTCGCCGCTTGCGCGGCCTTCTTTTGGCGCATCTGCTCCGCGAGCGCTCGGACGAAGGCGAGGAAGGAGAGGACGAGGATGAAGGCGGTGACGAAGAGCACCGGCTCGCCCGTCTACTTGTCGGCGGACGGATGGTCCGACGCCGCCGCGCGCGTCGCGCGCTTCTCGCGCACCTGCTCCGCGAGCGCACGGACGAAGGCGAGGAAGGAGAGGACGAGGATGAGGGCGGCGACGAAGAGCATCGGCTGGCCCGCCTGATCATCGGCGGACGGATGGTCCGAGGCCGGCGCTCGCGCCGCGCTCTTCTCGCACGCCTGCTCCGCGAGCGCTCAGAGGAAGGCGATGAGGGCGAGGAAGAGGGAGGAGGCGACGAGGATAACCGTCTCATCCGTCTGCTCGTCGGTGGACGGATGCGTCGCCGCGCTCGCCTCCGTCGCGGCATGACCGCCGCGCGAGTCCGGCGCGAATACGCATAGCAATGGATGAATAGCTCATCCGGAGGTCGGCGCAGCGATGCGCCGACCTTTCCGGATCATCGGACCGCCAGCCGTGTCGATGACGTGATGGATTTCGACAGCAGTAGCTTCGCGTAACCTACTTCTGCCACTTCCGGCTTCGACTTAAATCTGTCGCATCCTCGTTGTCGGTTGGAGGCATCGTATGGGTCGGCGAAAATCACTGCTGGCACTTTGCGTGTTCGCGCTCGTCGTTGCCGACCATGCGTCAGCGCAAACCTACTTTTATCCCAGCCGGGGCCAAGATCAGTCGCTCCAATCGCGCGATCGCGCCGAATGCGGCAATTGGGCCTATCAGCAAACGGGATTCAACCCGAATGCGCCGTCGCCCGCGCCTGCGCCGCAGGGCGGGGCATTGCGCGGCGCAACGCGCGGCGCGGCGGTGGGCGCTGTCGGCGGCGCGATTGGCGGCGACGCGGGCAAGGGCGCCGCGATCGGCGCGGCGACCGGCGGTCTCATCGGCGGTATGCGCCGCGCCGATCAATCACGCCAGATCCAGGCGCAACAGGCGCAAGGCGGCAACGCATATAACCACGCCCTTGCGGCCTGCATGCAGGGACGCGGCTACAGCGTCAATTAGAGGACGGGGACAATCATGCGTCGGCATTCGATACGAATTGGCATCATAATCGCGGCGGTGACCACCAGTGGATTGGCGCAGGCAGCGACCCTCGCCGATCATACGTCGTTGATCTGTGCGCTGGTGGACATGAATTCTTGCGTCGTGGGAGAGGTCTGCCAGAGGGAGAATGCGGCCGCGCTCAACCTGCCGGCGGTGGTCAAGATCGATATCGCTGCGAAGACGATCATTGGTCAGCGCATCGACGGGCCGGGCCAAACGACGCCGATCGGCAACGTCCAGCACAATGACCAAGGTCTGGTGCTCCAAGGCGTCGATGGTCAGCGGAGTTGGAACGCTGTGGTTGATGATGAGGGCAGCCTCAGCATCGCGGCGCTAGGCCCCGATGGCGCCTTTCTGATCTTCGGAGCCTGCGCGGCGCCCTAGCTCGCGCGGCGTCCGATGATCCCCAGAGACGATCGCAGCCACTTGTTGAAACGCTTCCCGTATCTCGAGAAGGCGATCAACGACAAATTCGATAACAGCGAAGAGTTTCGGGCGCTGTGCCGCGACTACGTCGACGCCGTGACGGCGCTCACGCATTGGGAAGATCAAGCGAGACCGACGGCCAAGGCCAAGGAGCGGATCATCGAATATCGCCAGCTCGTCGAAAATCTCGAGGCGGAGATCCTGCTCGAGCTTTATCGCACTACGAGTTCTTGAAGCACTGCGTTATTGCGCTGGCTTCCAGCTAACCGTCATCGTCGAAATAGCTCATGGCTCCGCCGGGCGCATGCTCGCCTTGCGCCGTCAGGACCCTGAAGTAGTAGCCGCGAAACGGATCGCCCGGCTGACGGCCGCTATCCGGGCAGTGCTATGCGGCGAGTTGATATTGCCGCGGCGTGACGCCGACAATCTGTCGGAAGCGGTTGCTGAAATGCGCCTGATCGGCAAACCCTGCGCTGCATGCGATTTCGGATAGCGACAGCCGACGCTCGCGCAACAGCAATTTCGCAAGGTCAATGCGTCGTTTCAACACGAATTGATGCGGCGTCTCACCGGTGGCGTATTTGAAGGCGCGACCGAATTGATAGGTGCTAAGGCATGCCACCGCTGCAAGATCGTGCAGAGAGAGATCGCTGTCGCCCAAATGGACGTTGATGAAATCGATGGCCCGCGTAAGACGCTCGGGCGCGAGGGCGCCAGGACGCGGTGGCCTGATGCCCGCCGCAAGGCGTGATATGCGGACGGCAATGGCGTAGCTCAGCCCTTCGACCAGCATGCGTTCGCCGAAGCCGGGGCCATCGACCTCGTTTGCCAGCATATGCGCGAGATCGGTGACTTTCGAATCCGACAGGTCGGGCATGAAATCGAAATCGATCGATCGGCTGCTGCCGATTTCCGATGCCGCTTGGCGATAGATCTCCGGCTCGTGAAAAATATGGATGAGGCTATTTTCTTCGGTTATCGCTTCGGTCGTCGCGTCGCACGGGATCACGCTGAGCGCCGTGCTGCGCAGCAGGAACTGCTTCGGCTTTCCGCCATCGAGGCGCATTTCCACTTGCTTTGGGGTATGCGTGCGCGAGAGCAGCAATCGCATATAGGGCACGCGGACGATGCTTTCGCCGGCAGGTCGCCAGAAGGTGTGAACCGTCACACCGTGCCACCGCCGGACTTTGAGATCGCGCGGCGGCGGCATGATGTAGAGCGGCAATTCTGAATTTTGATCGCCGGCTTGTTGAATGGGCACATGCGGGAGAAGATTTGGAATAATGCTTATCGATCCACTCATAAACATGCAACGAACTCCGCCCCAGTCAGTCGTTCGTGCGCTGGATCTTTCGCCACTCTTTTTTCTTGCGCAGTGCACCGGTTGATTAGCCAACCAGTCCGCGCTCCCGAACCACTATTGGAGCGCATTTTGAGCCAATGGTTTGCCAGTTCGAGATTCTTCGCAATACCCTAAAACTCATCCCTAACGCTGAGGCGCATTACTAGTTTTAAGGGTATTTGTGTAGCGCTTCCGTTCAAAAGATCGCCTCGATTGAACAAGAACGATGTTCGTTTCACTTCCATCGTCGGAACCTGGATAAGAGGCTTTCCGGGGGACCCCCAATGAAGTCCGCGAATGACGGCCGACAATTCCTTCTCCTTCCTTCTTCAGAGGTTCAGAGCGACCCGCTACCGGATCACACCCACGACCCTATACATACCCACGACCCTGGATTTGTCCGCTTGGTGACGGCCCAGCTCGATTTCATTTTGTCGAGCCCGATGTTTGACGCGTCCGAGCGAAACCGCCGGTTCTTGCGCTATATCGTGGAAGAAACCTTGGCCAATGGCGGCGCTAGGATCAAAGGCTATAGCGTCGGTATCTCGGTCTTCGATCGCGAGACGAATTTCGACCCGCAGATAGATCCGGTGGTCCGCATCGAGGCCGGCCGGCTGCGTCGCAGTCTCGAGCGCTACTACCTGACAGATGGGCGATGCGCGCCCGTCAGGATCAGCGTTCCGAAAGGCGGTTATGTGCCGCTTTTCGAGCTCAACCCCGAGGCAAGAACGATGGCGAGTGGGGATGAGCCAATGGGCGACGCGGCTATCCATATCGAGCGCTCGATGTTCGTGATGCCCTTTATGTCAATTTCGGGCAGCAACGCAGGCGAGCGCTTCGCCGCCGGCCTCAACGAGGAATTGATCGTCGAATTCGGCAAGCATCGCGAGCTGAACATTTTCACGCTGCCCTGCCTGCCGGCGGGCGATGACCATACCGAGCTCGAGCTTCCTAAAACCGTCACCGCCCAATCGGTGCTCGGTGGCAGTATTCGGCTCGACACCGATCGGGTGAGGGTAATCGCGCATCTCGTCGATCATCGCGACAATCGGCATGTCTGGTCAGCGTCGATCGACCGCAAGCTGAAACGGACCTCGCATGCCGATGTCGAGCGCGATATCGGGCATGAGATCGTGTCGCGACTGCTCGCGCACCGGCCTGCCGCTAATCGCGGTTAAGCGCCTCTGGCAGTACCGTGCCGATCGGCGCGCGGCCGGTGCATTTGCGCGCGACCCGAGTGCGTGAGGCCGACAGCATCTGCAGTAGGCTACGGTAAGCTACCGCAGCGCTGTGGTGAGTTGAGGGAAAGGCTGGTCTCATAAAGCCTGGCGAACCCCGTGCGGAGGCCAGCATGCTTTTTTCGAGAAAGCCGCTCATTTTTGTCCGAAGCCTCTGCTTGTCGGCGGCGCTCCTCACGGCGTTCGCGTTTGTCACAACGGCGCGCGCTGCTAGTCCGAATAATTTCCAGGTCAGAACCGCGGCCGATCTAGTCGCGCTCTGCGGCACGGATCCATCAGCTCCCGACTACCCGCAGGCGATCGCGTTCTGTCAGGGCTATGCCGTCGGTGCCTACGCCTATTATTCCGCCAGCGTCGCTGCCGACCCGAACGCCCGTTATGTCTGCTTGCCGAATCCTCCGCCAGGGCGCAGCCAAGCGATCGCCGATTTCCTCTCCTGGATCAAGACGCGCCCCAACGAGACGACGGCACCTGCGATTGATTTGGTGTTCCGCTATCTCGGCGAACGCTATCCCTGCAAGAAATGAGCACCCGCGGACGCGATCGGAGATTTGTCATGTCGCGAGTCATTCTTTTTCTTCTCGTCGCGTGTCTGGCCTTATCGGCTTGCACCGGAATGAGCGACACGGAGCAGCGTGTGTTGACCGGTGGGGCAGGCGGTGCCGCGGGCGGCGCCATCCTGGGCGCGATCGGCGGCAATGCCGCGCTTGGCGCGGTGGCAGGTGCCGGCGCCGGACTGATCGGCGGCTACATCTACGATAAATACAAGAAGAACCAGCAAGAAACCTATGAGAGCGGCGTGCAGGCCGGCCGCAGCGGCATGTGATGGCTGCGGCGAATGAAGACGGCGGGACATTCTCAATCGTCGATGGCGGGCCGGCGCGGGCGACGCTGCGCCGGCTGAAGCTCGCTCAGCCGCTCAGCGACGCGGCACTGTTGCGCAATGCGTTGGTGCTTGCAGCCGTCACCTGGCTGCCGCTGGCCTTCCTTACGGTCAGCGAAGGCTTTGCGACCGGGCACGTCGCTTTGCCCTTTGCCCACGATATTTCGGTGCATGTGCGGTTCCTGCTGGTCGTGCCGATGCTGATCCTGGCCGAAGGGCCGATCGGGCGGCGAGGCCGCATCACCGTCGGCCAGTTCATCAACGCGAAGCTTGTTCGCCCGAAAGATCTGCCGCGGTTCGAGGATATTATCCGGGCGGCAATACGATTGCGCGATTCGCCAATCGCGACGGTGATCCTGCTTGCCATCGTCGCCATCATCTGTTGGGCCTCGGTCAGGCAAGGCCTCGGCCCGACCACCGCCACTTGGTATGCGCCCTTGCCGCAAGCTCATCTGTCGCTCGCGGGCTATTGGTACGGGTTCGTCTGCCTGCCAGTCCTACATTTCCTGATTTTGCGCTGGCTCTATCGCCTCATGGTGTGGGCGTTCTTCCTCCACAAAATCAGCCGGCTCGATCTCGTCCTGGTGCCGTCGCATCCCGACGACGCCGCCGGCCTGGGCTTCGTCGGCCATAGTGCGTTGTTCTTCAGCACCTTGATCTTTGCGTTCAGCGCAATGACTTCCGCCGCTATCGCCGTCCGCGTGCTGTTCGGCAGTGCGTCGCTCTATGATTTGCTGCCGGCATACGGTGTGTTGCTGGCGTTTGAGGTGCTGATCTTCGCCGGCCCGGTGCTGCTATTCGTACCCAAGCTCTATGGGGCGAGAGAACTGGGCTTGCGACGTTATGGCGTCTTGGCCAGCCGTTACACGCGGCAGTTCGAGGAGAAATGGATCGATGGCGGGGCGCCGGCCGACGAACCGCTGCTCGGCACGGCCGATATCCAGTCGCTGGCCGACCTCGGGAACAGCTATGCCGTCGTCGACCGTATGAAGATCGTGCCGGTGGCGCTCAACGACTTGATCGTGCTTGTTGCGTCGGCAGTGGTGCCGGCTTTGCCGCTGGTGCTGACGGTCATGCCTTTGACCGACGTGCTCAAAGACCTGCTGAAGCTGTTGGCCTAGAGCGGCCGCGGACGGCGGCGATGCTACCGTATGTTACTGCCGCCGCCCGGGCTGCTCGCTCATGCTCAGCCTTCTCATTCGTGGCTTATGGTGCGGCATGTCCCTGACGCAGCTAATCCTGCTGGGCGCCAATCTCAGCATGTTTCTGATCGTCTTGGCTCTGGGGCTGGAGACGACACTGTCGGACGCGTCGTCGTTGCTGCGCCAGCCGGCACTTCTCTTGCGCTCGATGCTGGCCATGTACATTGTCATGCTGGCGCTGGCGATCGCTCTCGGCCTGCTCTTTTCTCCGCCCGCGCCGCTCAAAATAGCGCTCATCGCGCTGGCGCTCTCGCCGGTGCCGCCGGTCTTGCCGGGCAAGCAGAAAAAGGCCGGCGGCACCAGCTCCTATGCCGTGGGGCTCCTGGTCGCCGCGGCGCTGGTCGCGATCGTCTTGGTGCCGGTGACCATGGCCATCCTCGGCAATTTCTTAGGCCGTAGCTTGCAGATGCCGATAGACAAGGTGGCGCTGATCGTTGTCACGTCGGTGATCGCGCCGCTTGTCGTCGGCATCGTTCTTCGCTGGCTCGCACCGAACGTCGCACAGGCCGCGGCGCGTCCCATCGCCACGGCGGCGACCGTTCTTCTGCTGGTCGCGGTTCTGCCGGTCTTCGTCATCGCCTGGCCGATGGTGGAGGGGTTGGTCGGCAACGGCTTGGTGATATTGCTCGCCGTCTTTACGCTCGTCGGACTAGCGGCTGGGCATCTCTTGGGGGGTCCCGATCCGAATAATCGTACTGTGCTGGCGCTCGCGACCGGCGCACGCCACCCCGGCGTCGCCATTGCGATCGCCAGCGTGAATTTTCCGGACGAGCGCAGCGTCCTGGCCGTGGTTCTCTATCATCTCATCTTCGCGGCGATCGTTTCCCTGCCCTATGTCATGTGGCGTACGCGAAGCCACGCGGCGCGCGCCAAAGCGCAGGTTTGAAAGCATGACGCGACACCGCGGCAAGTTACCGTAACTTACTTCAGCGCTGTGCCGGTCTCGCGCACCCTGATACATCCGTAATTCGGAGGCGCCCTTATGGCAGATAGGGAGAAGCCCAACATCCTCGTGATCTGGGGCGACGATATCGGTATCTCGAATCTTAGCTGCTACTCGCACGGGCTGATGGGCTATCAGACGCCCAACATCGATCGCCTCGCCAGGGAAGGGATGATGTTCACCGATTCCTATGGCGAGCAATCCTGCACCGCAGGCCGCGCGGCCTTCATCACCGGTCAGAGTGTCTATCGCACCGGTCTCTCCAAGGTCGGGATCCCCGGCGCCCCAATCGGCATGTCGGAAAAGCTGCTGACGATCGCCGGCGCGCTCAAGAACCAGGGCTACGCGACAGGACAGTTCGGCAAGAACCATCTCGGCGATCTCAATCACATGCTGCCGACCAATCACGGCTTCGATGAATTCTTCGGCAATCTCTATCACCTCAACGCCGAAGAAGAGCCTGAGATGTACGATTATTATCCGGAGAAAGATTTTCCAGATCTGCGCAAAAGCGTCATGCCGCGCGGCGTGATCCATTCCTGGGCGCAGGATAAGGACGATCCCACCGAGCAACCGCGCTGGGGCAAGGTCGGTAAACAGAAGATCGAGGATACGGGACCGCTCGATACCAAGCGGATGGAGACATGCGACGACGAATTCGTCGCCGCAGCCAAAGATTTCATCAAGCGCCAGAAGGATGACAGCAAACCTTTCTTCGTCTGGCTCAACACCACCCATATGCACCTGTTCACGCACACCAAGAAAGAAAGTCTGGGTCAGGCCGGACGCTGGCAATCGCCCTATCACGACACAATGATCGATCACGACAAGAATGTCGGCGAAATGCTCGACTATCTCGACGAGCTGGGCATCGCCGAAGATACCTTCGTCATGTATTCGACCGACAACGGTCCGCATCGCAACTCATGGCCGGATGGCGGTACGACGCCCTTCCGCAGCGAGAAGGACACCAATTGGGAAGGGGCGTTCCGCGTGCCGATGCTGGTGCGTTGGCCCGGTAAGATCAAAGCCGGCCAGATCTCAAACGGGATCGTCCAGCATCACGATTGGTTGCCGACGTTCCTCGCCATGGCCGGCGAGCCCGACATCGTCGAAAAAGTGAAGAAGGGCTATCGGGCGGTCGGCCGGACCTACAAGAATCATATCGATGGGTACAATTTGCTGCCTTATCTGACCGGCCAAGAGAAAGAGAGTCCGCGTAAACTCTTCGTCTATCTCAGCGACGACGGCGACGTACTCGGGATACGGTACGATAATTGGAAGATCGTGTTCATGGAGCAGCGGCTTCGCGGCACGATGCAGCTCTGGGGTGAACCTTTCATACGGCTGCGCCTGCCGAAGCTGTTCAACCTACGCACCGATCCTTACGAATTCGCGGACATCACGTCCAATAGCTACTACGAGTGGTTCCTTTATCACGCCTATATCCTTTATGGCTCTTGGGCGATCGCCGATAAGTGGGCCGCGACGTTCAAGGATTTCCCGCCCGTACAAAAGCCCAACAGCTTCACCATCGATGACGCACTGAAGATGATGAGTGAAGCGAGCAATAGCGGCCGCTGAGCAATCGATCGGGGCGGCGGGTCACCCTGCCGCCGCGCGCGACACGAACGGAAGGACAATGGAGATGGGCCATGACACACTTGTTCGCGCTGATCGCCCTCTGGAGACCTCGCCGGCCGCAACGACGGTTTGGATCCCGGGGACCAGCTTCCTGATGGGATCGGATCGGCACTATCCCGAAGAAGCGCCGATCCATCGCGTTACTATCGAAGGCTTCTGGATCGATCGCTTCGCCGTGACCAATGCCGATTTCGCGCGCTTCGTCGCCGAAACCGGCTATGTCACGTTGACGGAGCGAGCGCCCAATGCCGCCGATTATCCCGGCGCTAAGCCGGAAGCGCTGGTGCCGTCCTCGGTCGTGTTCCAGCAACCGAAACACCGTGTCGCGCTCGACAATGTCTATCAGTGGTGGACCTATGTCCCCGGCGCCGATTGGCGGCATCCGCGCGGACCCGCCAGCAGCATCCACGGCATCGCCAATCATCCCGTCGTCCACATCGCCTATGAAGACGCCGAGGCCTACGCGAGCTGGGCTGGCAAAGCGCTGCCCACCGAGGCGGAGTGGGAATATGCCGCGCGCGGCGGATTGCCTGAGGCTGAATTCGCCTGGGGCGATGAGTTCCGGCCTGGCGGCAAGTGGATGGCCAATACCTGGCACGGCGAGTTCCCGCATCAGAACCTGTCGCCGCGGCGCGCTGGTACCGTTGCCGTCGGTTCCTACCCGGCCAATGGCTATGGCCTCTATGACATGATCGGCAATTGCTGGGAGTGGACCAGCGATTGGTATCAGGAGCACGGCAAAGCCACCGGCGATTGCTGCGGCTCAGGCAATGCGCGCGGCGGCCTGCGCGAGACGAGCATCGATCCGCGGGACACTGCGCGGATTCCGCGCAAGGTGATGAAGGGAGGATCTTACCTCTGCGCGCCCAACTATTGCCGGCGATACCGTCCGGCGGCGCGCATGGCGCAGCCCATCGATACCGCGACTTGTCATCTCGGCTTCCGTTGCGTGGTGCGGCCGGCAGGCTGAGGCGTGGAAGTTCTGGTCAAAGAAATCAGTATCTACGTCGCGTTGAGCGTCGAGGCGGTGGCGGCGGCCGTCATCGGTTTTGGCTTGCTCGAGGCGTTGGTCGGTTTGGCGCCATCGCTCGTGACGCGGAAGAATTTCGGGCGCCGTCGCGAGGTACGGATGCGGTTCGGCGTGTGGCTGCTGCTCGGCCTCGAATTCGAACTCGCTGCCGACATCATTCGCACCGCCATCTCGCCGAGCTGGACAGATATCGGCCAACTGGCCGCAATCGCCACGATCCGTACTTTCCTCAATTTCTTCCTTGAATCCGATCTCGAGAAGATGGGCCGGAGCGGGAATGCACCCGGCGACACACCCGATCCAGCGCAAGCCTAGTTTTGGAGACGCGACGCCATCATGACCGGGACAGCGATCACCGCCCAATCGCCGTCCGACGCGATCAGCGCCGAGCTGTCATCGCGCCGCACCGGCACGTCGTTGTCATTCCTATCGCCACTGTGCACTTAGAGGATAAGATCATGAGCAACGACGACAAGAAGCCTCGTTCGCATCTTCCGATCGCTACGCCGGAACGAACGGGGCTCATCACATACGATGCACGAGATCCCGACACCAAATTCCCACCGATCGAGCAGTTACGTCCGCCCAAAGGGGCGCCCAATGTGCTGGTCATCCTTCTCGACGATGTCGGCTTCGGCGCCTCGAGCGCCTTCGGCGGTCCTTGCCAAACGCCGAATGCGGAGGCGCTTGCAGCCGGCGGCCTCAGATACAATCGCTTCCATACCTGCGCCCTCTGCTCCCCGACGCGGCAGGCGCTGCTGACCGGGCGCAACCACCACTCATGCGGCATGGGCGGCATCACCGAGATCGCCACCGGCGCACCCGGCTACAACTCGGTGCTGCCGAACAGCATATCGCCGCTGGCGCGGACGCTGAAGCTCAACGGCTACGCGACCGCACAATTCGGCAAATGCCACGAAGTGCCGGTGTGGGAGACCAGCCCAATCGGCCCGTTCGACGCATGGCCCACGGGCGGCGGCGGCTTCGAATACTTCTACGGCTTCATCGGCGGCGAGACGAACCAATGGTACCCGACGATCTATGAGGGCACCACGCCGGTCGAGGTGAAGAAGACGCCCGAAGAGGGCTATCACTTCATGGAGGACATGACCGACAAGGCGATGGCTTGGATATCGCAGCAGAAAGCACTCGCGGCCGACAAGCCGTTCTTTGTCTATTTCGCGCCTGGCGCTCTTCACGCGCCGCATCATGTCCCAAAGGAATGGGCTGATAAGTACAAAGGCAAGTTCGACCACGGCTGGGACGAGCTGCGCGAAGAGATCTTTGCCCGGCAGAAGAAGCTCGGCGTCATCCCAGAAGGCTGCCAGCTCACCGCGCGCCATGCCGAGATCCCATCCTGGAACGAGATGCCGGAGGCGCTGAAGCCCATCCTCCGTCGGCAGATGGAGGTCTATGGGGGCTTCTTCGAATACACCGACCATCATATCGGACGGCTGTTCGATGGGCTGAAGAAGCTCAATATTTTCGATGACACGCTCATCTATTTCATCATTGGCGACAACGGGGCTTCGGCCGAAGGCACGCTCAACGGCGCGTATAACGAAATGGCGAATTTCAACGGGCTCGCGGCTCTCGAGACGTCGGAATTCCTGATGGAGCGGTATGACAAGCTCGGCGGGCCGGACTCCTACAATCACTACGCCGTCGGCTGGGCGCATGCGATGGACACGCCTTACCAGTGGACCAAGCAGGTCGCTTCTCACTGGGGCGGGACGCGCAACGGCACCATCGTCAGCTGGCCGGACGGCATCAAGGCGAAAGGCGAAATGCGCGCGCAATTCCACCACGTCATCGACGTGGCGCCGACGATCCTCGAAGCAGCGGGGTTGCCCGAACCGGTCTCGGTGAACGGCGTGCAGCAGCGGCCGATCGAAGGGGTGAGCATGCTGTACTCGTTCAACGACGCGAAGGCCGCTGAGCAACACGAGACACAGTATTTCGAAATGCTCGGCAATCGCGGCATCTATCACAAGGGCTGGACCGCGGTGACGAAACACGGGACGCCCTGGGAGCTTGTCGGCCGCAAGACCGTGCCGCTCGACGACGATGTGTGGGAGCTCTACGACACCTCCAAGGACTGGAGCCAGGCAAACGATCTGTCAAAAGAGATGCCGGAAAAACTGCATGAGCTGCAGCGCTTATGGCTGATCGAGGCGACGCGCTACAACGTGCTGCCGATCGATGACCGAGGGGTCGAGAAGATGAATCCGGACATTGCCGGCCGGCCGGTGCTGATCAAAGGCACGACACAACTGCTCTTCGGCGGCATGGGGCGCCTGTCCGAGAATTGTGTCTTGAACCTCAAGAACAAGTCTCATTCCGTCACCGCTGTGGTCGAGGTGCCGAAATCGGGCGCCGAGGGCGTGATCATCGCGCAAGGCGCCAATATCGGCGGCTGGAGTCTCTACGCGAAGAAAGGCAAGCTGAAATACTGCTACAACGTCGCCGGGGTGAACCACTACTTCGTCGAAGCGGCGGAGATCCTCCCCGACGGCGAACACCAGGTGCGTATGGAGTTCGCCTATGCCGGCGGCGGCCTCGGCAAGGGCGGTCAGGTGACGCTCTATATCGACGGAAAGAAAGTAGGCGAGGGCGCTATTCCGATGACGCAGGCGATGGTGTTCTCCGCGGACGATGGCTGCGATGTCGGCGAGGATAGCGGCGCGCCCGTCTCGCCGGATTACGGTTCGCGCGGCAATGCCTTCAACGGGCGCGTCAAAGGCGTGCAGCTTGCGATTGCCGACGCTGCCAAGAGCGCAGATCACCTTGTCTCGCCGGAGGATGCAATCCGCGTCGCGATGGCGCGGCAATAGGGGAAGCTTGCGCGGGCCAAGGAAGGCGTCGCAGTTAGCTGGTCAGCCTCGGCGCCGGCATACGCCATTATGTCGCGCGCCCGACCGGCGGTCCCGATTGGGGCTTGCGCCTCACTGCGACCCTGCTGTTTCCGAAATAAGTTCCTGCTGCATCTGCCGCGCATATCGCGCCGCGTATCCTCGTGTAACTTACTCCGCGTCCTTCTCTGCTTTGCCTTTGATAGCGATGGCGAAGGGAGGGCATTGCACATGCAGGACGCATCGTTGATGAGGAGCGTTCGTTGCCTCGGTTTGGCGGGGAGCCTGACCGCGATTGCGACAGCGGCCGCGCAGGAGGCACCATCGGCAAATTTCGGCGGCGATTTCTGGACGCGCTCGAAGCTGACCGGCGATTGGGGCGGCACTCGCGACCAATCGGCGCTCAAAGGCGGCACCGTCGATCTCAACACCGTCTACACACCACAAGGCGTGCCGAGCGGTGGCCTTCCGGGCGTCAGTTTTGAGAATCACGATGGCTAGCTCTGTTATCACATCGCGATCTTCGCCCGATGAGATCAGCGTCGAGCTCTCTTCGCGGCGCACCGGCATGTCCTTCCAGCGCACGCGGATGAGCGCGGATCGCACGCTGATGTCGATCATCCGCACGTCGTTGTCGCTGATCAGCTTCGGCTTCACGATCTTCCAATTTTTCAACCGTCTCAAGGATACCAGCCTTCTCAGCGGCGGCAGTCGCGCGCCGCGAGAATTCGGTCTGAGCCTTGTCTTGCTTGGTGCGATCATGTTGGCGCTTGGCATCTGGTACCACGTGAATTTCATGTGGGGCCTGCGTATCGAGCGCAAGCGCATGACAGCGAACGGCCTTGTCCATGGCGAGAGCGGCTATCCCGTATCGCTGACCTTGATCATCGCATGCCTGCTGTTTCTGGTCGGACTGCTCGCGGCTGTGAGCATGATCTTCGATACCGGGCCGTTTGGATGAGCCGCGAAAAACTACCGTAACCTACTCCCGCGCGAGCGCCCGGTTGCGCCATTGATGGATACCCGTGTGCTGCTCGATGCCGCACAAATCGTCCATCAAAGAGAGGTTTTGCGATGCTTCGGATCTCAACCGTGACGCTTTTCATGTTGGCTGTCGCGCCCGTTACAGCCGTTGCGCAAGCACAACAATCGCCGCCAGCCGACAGCGCGGCCCAGGCGCGGCCCGATATCGTCCAAACCAACGTTGTCGTCGACCGGGTAACGGTGGACGCCGTCGACCATGCGAAGCGAACGGCGACGCTGCGGGCGGATGACGGCCGGGTCATCCAGCTCCAGGTGCCGGATACCGTCGTCAATTTCCCGCAGGTCGAGAAGGGCGATACGGTGACCATCAAATATGCGCAGGCGACGGCCGTGTTCCTGCGCCCGCCCGGCGCCCCCGCCACCGAAGGCAGCCTGCCGGCAGCTCAGCAATCGCAAACGATCCAGGTCGCACCGCGAGGTGAGAAGCCTGCTGGTGTCAACACTGTGGTGACGCAGCTTACCGCGACCGTGGAAGCGGTCGACTACACCAATCGCAAGGTGACGCTCAAGGGTCCGGCTGGGAATAAACAGACGATCGACGTCGGTGAAGAGGTAAAAAATCTCGACCGCGTCAAAGCCGGTGATCAGGTCGACATCCGTCATACGGAGGCTCTCGCCATCGCCATCACCAAATGATCTGCAAGACGAGGCTCGTGCTGGCATGGTTGCGCTTCTTCCAAATCGCCGCGCTCTGTTTGCTCGTCGCGGCCTGTATGCCGACAAGGCTATCGGCCGTGCCGAGCGGCGACGAGGAACTCGCCATCTCCGTGGATGGCATGAGCGGATGAAAGCACACCCGCTGCGCTCGGCTCGAAAGGCTATCGCTGGTCGAAAACGCCGCCGGGATATGCCGACGGTAGCCTACCGTAGCTTACTGGTAACGAAGGCGGCGATGCGCCAAGTGAGAAGCGGTATTGGGAGGGCTCAACATGGAACAGACCGGAACCGAACAGCCGTTTCGCTGGATGCGTCGCGACATGCTGGCCTTGTTTCTCGGCGCGGCGCTTGTGCCGGCGTGCTTCTGTTCCGCGGAAGCTGCCACCGCTGCGACGATCGACAAAGATGCGAATGCCGCGCTGAAGCGGCTGCGGGCCCAGGCTCCGAACGTCCGGCCACTTTTGGACAAGGCGTTGGCGGTGCTGATTTTCCCGAAGATCATCAAGGGCGGCCTCATCATCGGCGGCGAATATGGCGAGGGCGCCCTGCGCGAGAAGGGCAAGACAGTCGGCTACTACAACATCGCGGCAGCCTCCCTCGGTTTGCAAGCCGGCGGACAATCCTTCAGTTACGCGCTGCTCTTCATGAAGCAGGGTGCGCTCGACTATCTGCATAAGAGCGATGGTTGGGCGATTGGCTCCGGGCCGAGTGTCGTCGTTATCGACAAGGGTGCCGCGAAAAGCATAACGTCGACTACCATCACGCAGGATGTCGTCGCCATCCCGTTCGGCCAGAGCGGATTGATGGCGGGGCTCAGTCTCGACGGCTCGAAGATCACGCGGATCAATCCCAGGGCCGCCTGATCAATTGGTCTTGAGGTCCTTGCGCCTCTCGCTGCGCGGGAGACATCGCCGATGGCTATATCGCTCGCGAGATGAGATCCCGAATGGAAGCAGGAAATTCCTGCGGCCCAGCGGAAAAGAAAAACCCCCGGCAATCCGAAGATCGCTGGGGGCTGATGCTGTGGCCGTTATCCGGCCGAAGTCACATCACACGCTGTAGTACGTCTCGTACTACACGGTCATTGATAACAAAGGGAAATTTCGACCTTTCGAGTCTAACGCGTTAGACTTTTGTACGCGTTTTGTCGGGGGTCGGACGTCATTCATCGCGCAACCTTGAAATCGCGCATTACCGGAAGCTGCGCGATAGCATCGTCGACGACGCGATTTGCCTTAGCCAGGAAGCTCTAGACCGGATGCCGCCCGGCCCCTAGTGGCAAGGTTAAACATAACGTCGCCCTGTTTATGTCTCGATGCAGCTTCAGTAGTTCCGTGGCAGTTTCACCACGCGAATGACGTGCTGCACATCGGCACTCGTCCTACCGCATCTTTCGCACTTCCAGTTCAACCGGCTCAGCGGCTTTGAACCACGACGGCGGCGCTGTACCAGCCGGTGGTCAACGACACGACCATGGCCGCTGCCTCCGCACTCGATCGTCACGACGTGCCAAGCCTCGAGCTCGCCGCCGGTGATCTGATCGGGAGGTATGGTTTCCGGCGGTCGCATGTCAGTGCGGTGTGAGCCGGTGAACTTTGATCTCGGCGTGCCCCCGTTTCTTGCACAAGCGGCAACGGAGAACGAAGACAAGTCCCATCACTCGGTGATAGCTATGGATGCGCGGACTTCTCAGCAACTCGCGCTTGGTGAGATAGCCGCGATGGCCGCATGAGACCAACTGCGGTCCCTGCCCGAGTTTGCTGGCGTGTTGCTCCATGAGGTGGCGCATGCGCGCGGTGGCCACGATGGCGTAACCCGAGCATTCGAGGACGACCTGACTGAATTGCTCGGAACGACGGCCGCGGCAGCGTTAGGCAAAGCTCTTCACTCAAAGGCAAGGCGCCTCTTTTGGCATCGGCGGAGTAAATAGGCAGACGTGCCCATAGGAATGAGCGCGGATATCCATTACCAAGCGGCGCGCTCGTGGCTGGCGCGCCTGAGCCCGCCACTCGGGTCGCCGCCAAAGATCTCCATCTGTCCGCTTAAGGACGCGACCGCTCCGTCCATTGAGTTGCAGGGGTAATCTGTAAACTGAATTGTGGCGCGTCCTAGCGCCGCGGACACCCCAAAAGGGTTTGAAGCCACGTCAAAAGCGTAGGTTGGCAGTAGCCCGGTGCTTTGGGCATCGGAGCCCAGAACCTCAGGCAACACATAAACGAGTTTTGAAAGACTGGGGAAAACTTTGGGGGGGATATGCAAGTATCTTGGTGGCCGGTTCTGATAGCACTTTTCGCGGGCGCAGTGCTTGGTGCGATCGTCAGGGATCTCCTGACGCGCGCCCGAATCATGCAGCTCACGCTCGAGCGCAAGACAGCAACCGACGCTGCGGCGCGATCGGCAGAAGAATTGAAGACCGCCCACGCCGATGCTAAACTTGGCGCTCGCGTCATAAAGCCGAGGAAGTGAGTTCGAACGCGGGCCGAGTCAGTTGCAGCTCGCGTGCCGAGCTTTGAGGCCGAGCTGAAAGAACAAGGCAACAAAGTCCAGACGCTCACGGTCAGCGAGGCTGCCCTGCAAGAGCAGGCGAGCCGCCTCGTCGAAAGCGAGACTCAAACTCACGGCCGCGCGCGACAGGCTCGAAACCATCGCTGGGGAGCGCTCGGCGTTTCGCGAGCAGGCGGACCGCGTGCCGGGATTGGATGCCCGGATAGCTGAGCTCACCGAGCAAGTCGTCGAGCTCACGAGTGCGAACAGCGGGCTCCAGACCCAGCTCACTGAGCAGATGACGGCACACGAGCAGCAAGTGGCAGTACTCACCGCAGTTCGCGGCGAGATCGAAAAGGATCTCAAGAACATTGCCAGCGACGCGCTGCGGTCAAATCAGGAATCCTTCCTACAGCTCGCCGGTCAGACTTTCGAAGCGCACAAGGCGGGAGCAACCGCCGATCTCGAGGCTAGGGGCAAAGCCATCGAGCAACTTGTCGCGCCCGTGCGTGAGACGCTGCAGGCATGCCAAGCGAACCTTGCCGAGCTCGAGAAGACCCGAGCGCAGGAGTACGGCGCCCTGTCGACCGAGCTCAAAGGCGTTATCGAGACGCAGAATGCGGTGCGCACCGAGACCTCGAAGCTGGTCAATGCGCTGCGCGCAGCGCCGAAGACGCGCGGTCGGTGGGGCGAGCATACGCTCCGCAACGTGCTCGAATTATCGGAGCTCAGCGCATACTGCGATTTCACCATCGAGGAATCATTCGAGCGCGATGGCGCTTCGCTGCGGCCCGATGTCATTACCTTAAGCAGTCGGTAGTGCGCCTGCGCGAGGCGGCGAAAAACACACCCGGCGCGTTCGGTGATGATCTGCTGAAAATAGCCGATCAGATCGCCAAGGACATGGAAGTACTCGAAGCCTAGATGATCGCTTCCGGCTATCTCCAGAAGCCAGCGAACGAGCCCTGACGGGTCAGCGCGCGTGGCCTGACTGCGGCATCAATTCTGGATGCCGGATGTCGATGGCGCCGGTCTCTAGGTCTTGGGCGATGTCCTTATAATCCTGGGCCATCTTATGGAGTTGTGATCTGGCCTGTTCATCGTCGATGAGCGACGCCAGCGGCTCTGCTTTTTCCGCCTGCTCAAGATAGTATGACATCGATTGCATTAGCCGAAAAACCCGACAGAGACGGGAAAGTTCAACAGTTTGTAGGCGCTACGTTCCGCCAGCGAGGCGAGAAGCCGAGCTTATCGAAGTTGGCTCTATTCCTACGAGGCGCGAATGATCCAAATTAGCGTTTCGCCTTATCCGGCTTCGCCCCGCGATTTTTGTTGGCAATGTCCGCCTGCACAAACCCAGGGTTAAGCGTGCTCTTCTTCCAGCGCATTTCTTCGGCAGTTTTGGCGAGGCGCTCATAGCCTTCGGCGATCTTGATTAGCGCCACCTTCGAGTTCACGATGGCGCATGCCATCGGCGAGCGTTCGCGTTTCTTCCGCCTTTGCGTGCCAGTATTCCGGTGACAGTTCGGCGCCCATCGAATAGTCCTTTGACCTCGCCTCCTGCGGCTTCTCTTTCTAACCTGTTAACTTGTTCGGCGGCGCTACGAGCGTCTGCGCCGACACGCGATCGAGATCAGCGTACCGATGCGGCAGATGATGTCGCCGATCGTCTCCATGAAGCGCGTAAAGCAGCGTTCGATTTTGTCCATAGCCGTTGAACCGACGGGCTGGAAAAACGTTCCCGCGGACGGCAGCGGGGCCAGAGACCCAGCATTTTTGCGGCGGGACGAATATCCGCGTGGCGACCCGCAGATTTTCCGGCCAGCGAGTGCGAAGTGATAGCGCCGGCTAGGTCGCCTGCCGCGATTTGCGCGCCAACGTCTCTCTCTAATGCTCGACATCGCATCGACAACAGAGGACGCGCCGGCGTTTCCTAAGTCAGCGCGCCCTCAGGAGACTTAATCGCCGACCATCCCAATGGAAGCGACAAGCCTCAGTAGAAGCAACCACGTTGCCTCCTTCGGGTTCCCGCAGCCCCTCGCGGCTTGTGTGTCAGTGGCTCGCTCTCGCGCTGCCCCGTCCCCAATGTGTGAAGACGCGCGTGCCAACTCGCAGCCCCCCGTCTCTGGGTATAATGTTGCGAGATGACGCCCGAAGAACGTTCCCAACTCCGCCGCTATGCACTCCATCTAAGAGAGATGGTCGCCCGAGAGGAACGCTTAGCAGCGCCTCGCACTCAAATCCCGAGTTGGGGCGATTTAAAGCGGATGCTTCTGGCTTGGGCCGACGAGCTCGAACAGGAAGCCAAAGACGCGGCGCGGAATCAACGCTAGCCGCACTCACGATGCGCGGAAGCCGCGGACGGTGATCTCACTTGGCTATCGAGTGCGGGCATGCTTGATGCGCTGTGTCGCGCCGAAGTCGCTTTCGAGATCAAACGCAGAGGTGAGCGCGTGCATTGGGTTGCAAGTGGCTATGCCGGCAGGATCGGCGAAGCAATCGACGCGCTCACGAAAGCTGTGCAAAAGGGGTCAACTTCGCTCCGTATAGAGCCGTTCAAAGCAAGAGTCTGATTTGCCACGAAAAGCCGGCTCTATTCGGGAATACTACCTTTGGGTAGTGTTACACTAACTACCTTGAAAAATCGCCAAAGTTAGATGCAGTGTCCTTTATCCATGCCCCACGGAGGCGGCCCGGATGAGCGGCGAAAACGACGCAGTTGCGGTGCTGCGCGACAGCGTAGGCCGTCTACAGAGGATCGCGAGCGACCTCAAGAACGCCGAGATAGCGGAACAGATAAGGCGGATTGCCCTCGACTGCGACAGTGACGCTGTTGAGCTGGAACGTTTCATTTCCCAGGCCAGACCGAAATCAGGCGAACGACAAGGGCTTAGCGTTTCGAGCTTCTTGACTGACCTTACGCGCGCCATGTCAGCTTCAGAGGCCGCTAACCAAAGTGCTGTGCTTCCGCCCGCGGAAGCCTTCCTTGGGCTACTACCGCACGCGATGTTGGAATACCTCCAGCAATTGGGCGAGCACTTGCAGGAGATGGCTAAGTCTACTCCCGGCGTCCTTGGCGTTGAACTATTGAAGATCGCCGATCAGATAGCAGACGATGCAGCGAGGCTTGAAGTCGAGCTTAGCGAAATGGGCTATGTTCCTCCGAGGCCCGCGAACCAGCCCTAAGAAATGACACACGACGAACCCCAGAGCATTGGCGCGTGCGAGCGGAGGAAGCTCGCAAGATCGCGGACGGGATAGAAGGCGCTTCAGAGATGCCATGCTCAACGTTGCTAAGGCCTATGACAAGCTGGCCGAAGTCACCGAGCGATCGAACAGGAAGCGGCGGTTCCTAGCCAAGTGTTACGCCGCCGTCGACAACTCTCTGCGGATAGTCGCAATCAACGTCTCCGGGTCGACCGGCTTTCGCAAGATCGGCCCCATTGCTTCGATGACCGGAATGTCATCGTAGCCGGTCACGTACACGACTTTGATGTCGAGGTGGCGCATGCGCGCCATCCGCGCGAGCGCGAAGCCGTTAACGCCGGGCATGACGAGATCGATAAGAAGCAGATCGACGTGGCCGCCGCCTTCCAAGATTGGCAGCGCATCGCGGTAGTCATGCGCTTGCGCGACCGCGAAGCCAGCAGCCTCGAGCGTCTTGCTCAACGCGTAACGCGTTCCGTCGTCATCTTCGACCACCAGTATCCGTGACATTCTTGCCTCCTCGAGCGCTTCATCCGCCTTGCGATCGAATTCGTCGGCAAAGGCGTGAAGCACACCGCGACCATGTGAGTCGGCTGTATTTTCCGCCTTGCGGCGAGCATCGACAGCTTTGGCACGCAGTCGTTCGGCATCGCTCATAGCACCACCCCCGGAAACAGGCGGGAGGGCGCCCGACCTCTTTTACAGGGGCTTGGCGCACCTCTCGGCCGCTGGTGCCTGGCTTTGGTCGAACCAGCGATAGATACAACGTATGCCCGATCTGGCAGGCCTCCTAGCGGCCATTTTGAGGCAGCGGCGCTCGATGGCGCGCTAGAAGTTCCGCAGCAGTTTCACCACGCGAATGACGTGTTGCACATCGGCGCGCGTTAATAGCCGTAGTCCACTTGGCCTATGGCAACTCCAGGCTTCGGCCGGAACGTTTGCAGCCTGCGCGTGTTGGAGCGGCATCTGGAGAAAGGTAGCCTTATGAACCAACTGATTTATCTTGTGGGATTAGTGGTCGTCATTATTGCGATCCTGTCCTTTTTCGGCCTTCGCTGATGGCTACCGTCATCGCGCAAAGCCCGGCGACCGAGGTCGGACGCGGGTCGCTCCCATACATGCGGTGGACACCTATTGTAGCCGGCGCCTTCGCTGCTGCCGCGTTTGGGTTGGTTTTGGATGTGTTTGGCGTCGCGGTCGGATTAGCCGTGACTTCCACTGCCCCAACGTGGCGCGATTCTTCGGCAGGCCTTTGGATCCTCTCGGGCGTATATCTAATTGTTGTCGCGCTCGCCAGTTACGGGCTTGGCGGCTACATCTCAGGGCGAATGCGTGATCGACTTATAGAAGGCAGCGAGGTCGACAGGGAAACAAGAGACGGTATCCACGGTATCGTTGTATGGGCCGTCGCCACATTGCTGACAGCAGCGCTGTTAGGCATTGTCGCCTCGCCGGCCACGCGAACTGCAGTCCCTGCTGCGGGAGCTGCCGCATCTGTTGCCGGTGAGAATCTCATAGCGTTTGATTTGGACAAGCTCTTACGCGGCGTTCGCCCCGCGTCGGACGGAACGATAGATTATGCACGAAGCGAAGCTGCTCGGATCCTTCTGACCTCAGCAGGACATGAGGGCGTGGGTAGCGATGATCGAGCGTATCTTATCCGGCGCGTAGCCGAGGTAACGGACCTGCCGCCTGCGGACGCGCAAAAGCGCGTGGATGCTACGATTGAAAGTGCGCACCAGAATATCGAGCGAGCGCGTCACGCTGCTGTTGTTTTGGCTTTTTGCGTGGGTGCCGCAACTTTAGTCGGAGCGGTTGCCGCTTCTGTTGCCGCTGTTATAGGCGGTAAGCACCGAGACATAGGCGGGCGCCCGATGTGGGGGTGAACCATGCGCCGCGAAAGGCGCTTAGACGCGAAGCAAGTCACTGCTATCTCGGAGATCCAGACGACGCCGAGCGTCAGGAAATTGACGCCAAGGCGGCGCTCGTCGAACACGAAGCCCTGAAATAGCGGGGCCGGCCGGATTTGCTCGACCTCGCGGTCTTAAACAGTCGGGAACTAGCCGCGCTTAACCGCGCGCTCGTTGCGGCGCATCAGAAGAAGCCGGTACAGCCGTCACCGATCGGCGTGACGCACGAAGGCCGAAGCGCCTGTCGATCATAATTCCGTAATCGTCGACGCCGACCTCGAGCCGGGCGGCGATGACCTGCTAGCCGTCGCCGCCGAATCCCTCGACCGAATCCCTCGACCAACGCAGCGACACATCAGCGGTCACTGCCCGCTCGTTCTCCGCTGTTATGGCTGACCCAATCCACCGCCAGCTCCATAGATGTTGCCCGTAGCGAAGCTGGCATCGGTAGCCGCAAGCTGAACATATATCGAGACGAGTTCTGCCGGTTTGTCCGGGTCGGCCGAAGACCGTAGCGCTGGCGAACTTCTCGTATTTCTTTTCTCCTCGGGGGCGCCGCCGCTGATTTGCAATGGCGTCCACGTCTGCACTGGGGCGACGCCGTTGACGCGGATGCCCTTTGGTCCGAGCTGCTTCGCGAGGCGGACCGAAGGAATCCGCGATCCATCTGCTGATGTTGGGCGAAGCGCGTGCGGCACTCTTGTCGGGTATTTTCCTCGATATCAACAGCCTTGTGATTCTCTTGATGACAATGTGCTTCGTCGCGCATGAATTCACCAGCTACTGGGATCTTGCTTATGCGGCGCCGCGCCGTCGCGTCTCGTTGAACTGGCCCTGACTGCGCAAGGTAATGAGCTGCAATACGTCACGCTCTTGCTCCGGCGTGTCAATGTCGGTTGATAGGCTCTTGGCCGCGACGAAGTTTGCCTTGCCGGTTTTCGTCTTCCATTCGCGATGCTTGGCACCGAGCGGGCGATGGAAGCCGCCAGGTGCCACGTTTGCGCGTTGAAGTCGTGGAAAATTTCGGGATAAGTTTCCGCGATCGCGTCGCGGATTTTGGAGTAATCGGCGACCCAGCCATCCCAGTCGATTTTGGGATTGGGCGCGAGCGTCGCTTTCGCAATGCCTGCGATGATCGCCGGCTCGGAGCGAAGATGCTCACTCGCCGGCGAAGCAACGCCGCGCGAACCATGCATGCACCCGGTGCTATCTTCCACCGCAACGGCCTGCGGGCCGCTCGCCTGACGATCGACCTCGATCCGCCCAAGACAAGGCAGGATGTAGGAGATTTCGCCGTGCACGACGCAACTCTTATTGAGTTTGGTCAGAACTTGCACCGCCAGACGCAGGTTGCGCCAACCAGGTACCACCGCATTGTGGTCGGGCACAGAGCGCACCAAGTTACCGCCAAGCTGGACCATTACTTTGACCGACCCTTTGATGATGCCTTCGCAGGCATCGACTGTGGTGAGCCCTTTCTCTTTTGGCACCGAGAATCCGAATTGCGCCTCGAGCTTTTCGACCCGGGATGAGGTCGAAGGTTCTGACGCCTCAGTCGCCGATCTTGCGATTTTTGATTTCGGCATACTTATCGACAAAGTGAATGAGGACGGTGGAGGTGATAAAGGAGCCCGCCGCCGAAGTGATACTCGCCCCGCTGCTGAAACGCTTGTGGACTTCTCAACTCAGGAACGGACGTACGACCCCTCTCGTTATGCTCGCATATAAGACCGAGGAGGATCCACCATGGCACCCACCAATCACCCGCGTTCATCGCATGCATCGAGCGGAAGCAAGGCACGGCGGACACGCCGGACCGGCAAACGCGACCCGCTTGCTGTAGCGCTGTTGAAGAAAGATCATCGGCAGGTCGAGGAATGGTTCGACGAATACGAGCAGCTCGAAGATAATCGCGAGAAACTGGCTCTTTTTCAGCAGATAGCGCTCGCGCTCAAGGTTCACACGAAAATCGAGGAGGAGATTTTCTATTCAGAGGAACGCGGTGACGTTGAGGACGATATGCTCGACGAAGCGCAAGTCGAGCACGACAGTGCGAAGAAAATGATCGCTGAAATCGAGGGAATGAAGCCGGCCGATGACCTTTATGATGCAAAAGTCAGGGTTCTCGGCGAGTACGTCAAGCATCACGTCAAAGAAGAAGAGCAGCCGGGCGGCATCTTTACCCAAGCCAAGCGCGGCGATCAGGACCTCGAGGAGATGGGCGAGCGGCTCAAAGCCCGCAAAGAGGAATTGATGGGCCAAATGAGCAAGGCTCACCACTAAGGCTCACCACTAAGGCTCACCGCTAGGCAGCGCCCGATGCTCGTGCCCGCATTGCAGCACGAGCATCGGCTTTTGATCTTGAGAAGCCGGTGAGAGCGCTATCTTCGTACTGCCGTGCGACGGTCTCAAGCTGGCCTTTGATTGTTAGATCGCGACAGTTCCGCGTGTTACGGACCTCCGCCACGCGTTGCCGATAAAACTCGGCGCGCGAGCCGTCAAATGCCATTTCGCCTTGGTCCTTCTTCCCGAAGAGACCACAAGCAACCCTAATGGAGGTTATCGGAAGACGGCAGCGCGCCAGCTACCGTCATTCACGCCTGGCGCGCGCGATAGGAAAAACCCCGCTGACGCGGGGCCCGCCGCGCTGCACGAAAAAGGCCGCGGATGAATGCCCGAAGCACCTTTTTGGCTCAGGCTCCTTGCTCCTAGAACCCGAATCGCTTGGCATAACGCGGTGGTCGTATACTGGCGCGCGTTACGCGTAGTCGTGCATGGTCGTGACGAAGAGTTCCGCCGAGGACGGTTGCGAAAGATGTGGAGACGTTGAGCGGGAGGGCGAGTCACTGGCGGAGAAGTTTCTACTCCCGCGTGGACTTGCTCCTGCTCTTGGCACTCATCTCCTAGCCGGCTGCAGGGTTCTCGCGCAAACGCTCGCCATTGTCGTGAATCTGTTTTTCCTACGACAGTGCGCCGCGGCCCCACGGCTCCGGTCTTCTACCTCTAAGCCACGCAACAAGGGCGCAGTGCGTAACGTGCGCTCAGCAGGAATGCTAGACGGTTCGCTGCGAAAACTACTATGCAGCGATGCAATTCGCTGTCGCGATCGACGATCTGCGGAATCCGCGATCGCAGCGCGCCGAGATATCCGAGAGCATCGCCAAGGCCACCACGGGCCTCGGCCTCGTCATCGGGGGGGCGGTGCTACTCATCCCGGCCCTGGTCGTGCTGCTCAACGCCGCGGTCGCGGCGCTGACGGAAAGAGGGCATCTTGCGCCGTATTGGTCGGCGCT
Organism: uncultured Alphaproteobacteria bacterium; assembly: GCA_963740675.1. Lineage (GTDB taxonomy): Bacteria > Pseudomonadota > Alphaproteobacteria > ATCC43930 > CGMCC-115725 > CAIKMD01. The sequence continues at coordinate 170,354 of CAVUFS010000006.1, read as the reverse complement.
GATCGTCGGCGGGGTGGTGCTGATCCTTGGCCTCGTCCTTCTTGCCTTCGGCAGTAGCCGTTTGCGCCCGGCCAACATGATTCCGACCCGCACGATCCATCAATTCCAGCGCGACGCCTCCGTCGCCAAAGATCAGTTCAAGGAGCCCCATGAGCTACACCGAGCAGCTTGAGCGCGACACCGAGCGGACACGTCTCGAACTCGCGAATACAATCGAGCAGTTGCGCGATCGCCTCACGCCCGGCCAAGTGCTGGACGAGGTGCTCGATTATGCGAGCGACGGCGACGTCGGCGATTATCTGCGCAGCTTCAAACGCCAAATCATCGACAATCCTTTCCCGCTCGGCCTGATGGGGGCGAGCGTGGCTTGGCTGATCGTCGCAAGCGTCTTCGGCAGCAAAGGCGAGGGCCGGATGATGCGCGAGCGCGTCGCGCGCAAGGCCGGCGATCTCGCCGCAGAAGCGCGAGCGAGAGGCGGCGACTTCGCGGAACGGGCACAAGTTACGGGTGCCGATCTCGCCGCAGGGGCGCGAGCGAGGGCCGGCAACCTCGCAGAAGGGGCGCAAGCCACCGGTGCCGGTCTCGCCGAGTCAGCGCGAGCGGCGGGCACCGATATCGCCGACAGCGCGCGCCTGGCTGTCCGCGATCTCGGCGAGCGTGCCACGGAATTGCGCACCGACGCGAGGGACCGGGCGACCGAGCTGGCGCAAGATGCGCGTGCGGCAGCCGGACGCGTGGGCGATCACATCCATGACGCCGCTTCCAGAGCCGGGGCCAGCCTCGCCGCCGCCGGCGACAGCATCGCCGATCAGGCAAGCCGCAGCGCAGAGGCCGTCGGTGGGGTCGCGAGCGAGATAGGGCGCAACGGTCGAGCCGCGAGCCGCGCAGTGTCCGATTTCGCGCATGAGCAGCCGCTCATCGTCGCCGCGACAGGGCTGGTCCTCGGCGCCATCATCGGCGCCTTGCTGCCGTCGACAGAAACCGAAGACCGCCTCATCGGCGACACCAGCGACGCGGCCAAGGAAAAGCTGCGCGAGGTGGCCGGCGAGCAGTACGCCAAGGCCAAAGACATTGCGGTGCGCACGGCGGAAGCGGCGCTCGGCGAAAGCGGCACGATGGCTTCGTCATCCCATGGCGCCGTTGAGCGGAATGAATTGGCCGAATTCGGACCCGGCCCCGGAGATCACGCGCGCGCGGAGCAGGCGAGCGGCGATCATCCGATCGGAGCGGAGGAAGCGGAGCATACGCGTGCCGGCGGCGCTTGAAGCCGTTGGTTCCGGGCGCGATTCCGTCAGGAGACGGCGTGCGCGTTTCGCACGCGCCACCCTCGCTGCGGCGCTCGTCGCGTTGCGCCTGGCACACCGGCGCGGAGGGCGTCCTGTTCGCTTAGCCGCACGCACGACACGCCGGCGGTTCGATCGGGACGACCGCGCCGACACCACTGCACCGATCGCACCGCTCGGCTGGAAAGAAACGGCGCGACGTACTCTCGCTGATTTCTCCGGTCACCGCGTAATGACCGAGGCAGCGGCCGTGACCTTCTATTCCGTCCTCGCGCTCTTTCCGGCAATCGCGGCGCTGGTATCGCTCTATGGGCTTTTTGCCGATCCCGCGGCTATCGGTGCTCAGCTCGATAGCATGAGTGCGGTTCTTCCCGGCGGCGCCATCCAAGTGATCGGCGATCAGATGACCCGTGTCGCGGAGCAAAGTCACGGAAAGCTCGGCCTTGGTATTGCCATCGGCATGATCATCGCGCTTTGGAGCGCCAATAGCGGGACCAAATCGCTTTTCGACGCGCTGAACACGGTCTACGGCGTCAAGGAAGAGCGCGGTTTCGTCAAGCTCAACACGATCTCCCTGACGATGACGATCGGCGGAATCCTGTTCATGGTGGTCGCGGCCAGCGCAGTCATGGTGCTGCCGGGCGCGTTGGGTTTTGCCAGTTTGTCCGGCGTCATCGAGTGGACGATTCGTATCCTGCGCTGGCCAGCGCTCTTTCTCATCGTGGCGTTCGGCCTCGCGGTGATTTATCGCTATGGGCCCAATCGCCGCGAAGCGCACTGGCGCTGGATCACCGCGGGAAGCGCCTCCGCCGCGCTCGGCTGGCTCATCGTATCCTTCGCGTTCTCCTGGTACGCCGCCAATTTCGGCTCCTACAACGCGACCTATGGTTCGCTTGGCGCAATTATCGGCTTCATGATCTGGATTTGGCTTTCCGCGATCGTGGTCCTGATGGGAGCGGAGATCGATGTCACGCTAGATACGGGACGTACGCGCCCGCTACGCGCCTCCCAATGCTAACAACAACCTCGCGCGGTCATCTGTACCGCGCAAAGCTTGAGTGTAAGCCAGCGTTTATGCGCCCAAAGATCGTTGCAAGCCGTGGGCAGAGACTAGCCATAGCTAGAGTATGAGCCGTGGCGAGGCAGGGCTCACATTCGCAGCTTGGAACAAAGTGCAGCACTGCTCGTTGCACCTGGCATGACCAGCCTTTTAACCAGCTCGTGGCACCATCACGGCAAGTTCTATGTTTCACTTGTGATTGCTCTCTTGGTCTGGGCAGGCGCAGCTGCCGAGCATTGGAAAATGCCTCTGGCGATTGCTGGTGACGCGTTTTTCCTTTCCTATATTGTCGCTTTCACTGTCGTGATCGCCCGAGTAGATTCGGCTTATCTAAAGCGGCGCGCGAAGGTCGAGGACGAGGGCGCCGGAATCGTCTCCTTCATCATCCTCGCCGTTATTGCCTATACCTGCACTGCTATTTTTACCACACTCAACGATAAGAGTTCGGATGATCCGATAGGGTTAGGAATATTGCTGGTCGGCGCGCCGCTGGGTTGGTTTGTGATCCAGTTAAACGAAGCGGCTCATTATTCAAACCTCTTTTATCGTGAAGAAAAGCGCGACCAACCGACAAAGCGTCCTCTGGATTTTCACGACGGACGCGAGCCAGGCATTTGGGAGTTTCTCTATTTCTCGTTCGTCATCGGAATGACAATGCAGACATCAGACACGAACATTCTCACCACATCAATGCGTCGGGCAGTGACTTGGCATGCGGTGGTATCGTTTTTTTTCAACACGATCTTGATCGCCATGGCCGTCAATGCGGTCGTTTCGCGAGCGGGCCAAGGCTGACTCGAGCAGAACAAGACGTCAAAATCAGCTGGCCTGCGCTCACCTAGGCAAGCTGGGTTGACCTGTAAAGAAACGCTCTAGGCGATACCAGCCGAAGTCGTGGATCGATCCGTCCCCGCAACATATTCGGCCAGCGGCGATAGAAACGTTGCCAGCTGCCGAAGAGATTGTCGTGGGACATAGGGGGCATAAAGCGGGTGAAGATATTTCGCGCCGGATGGCGTATCGCAATCCGCTCGACGTAAGGTAGGATTCGTGGAAGCCACGGCACTTGCCAAGGCGTTTCTGACGCGAAGACGTTCTGCATATCGATGCATAGGTGGACCGCGTCTGCGCTTAGCGATCCGTGCTTCAAAACTAGGGTATCCATATTGCCCTCCGCTCGCTGCCCTGACGTGCGTCAGATCAAACGCAAGCTGCGTAACCGGGCCTTCTGGTTGGCATGAAAAGACGGCGCGGCTGCATCGTTCTCATAAGGGCGTGTGGCAATCGTGGTTCCTTTGCGACACGGGCTGGTGAACGATCATTCCCAAATGACGCTCCGTTTGAATGACACCCCGTCAGCTTGGCGGGAAGTTGGCCTCCCACGTGCGGTTCGCCTGTCCCTCGCACGGAACCAGTCGACGCCAGTGGAGTTGCATAAAAGTGTCATGGAGGGCCTTATCGATGTGCCCGGCTTCCGCGCGTCATGCGATCCTTTCCGAAACCACCACCTTCGATGATGACGGCAATTTGCGTGTCGTTATCGAGAACTCCAAAGGGCAGCCGCAACAAATACGACTACGATCCCGATTGCGACTGCCTCGATCTGGCTACTGTTCTCCCAGAGGGCATGAGCTTCCCTTACGACTTCGGCTTTGCGCCATCGACCTTGGGAGATGACGGGGATCCCCTCGACATACTAGTCCTTATGGATGCGCCGGTGGTACCGGGATGCGTAGTGCGGATGCGGCTTATCGGCGCGATCGAAGCCAAGCAGCGCGAAAAGCAGGGTAAATGGGTGCGTAACGATCGTTTGCTCGCGGTCGCTTGCCATGCACAGACGCACAATGAAATCGGATCGATCAAGGAACTTCGGCCTCATCTTATGGACGAAATCAAGGAATTCTTTATCGATTATAACAAGCTTCGCGGCCGCGAATTCAAACCACAAGGCGAAGTAGGGCCAAGCAAAGCGACCAAGTTACTGAAATCGGGAATGAAGGCGTTCGCGCGTGCGAAGACGATACAATCTAAGCATCATTAGGACTTCTCCTGCTCTTCGGCGCGTCTGTCTTTGTGCGGTTATCCCAGATCCTGTAACGACAACTTCTTACGTGCCGTAAGAACATCCGGCAGGATCGCTCCTAAATGTCGATCAACGTCGTCATAGCATTCGCATGCGACTGCATGGAGCGCCGTACGATCTCGAATTGAAATTCGGCCTCGGGCATATTCGATGATTTGGCGGTTTTGCAGTGACTGTGCCACACTTGATATCGTCGTGCGCTGTACCCCGAGCAGTCCGGCGAGCAACTCTTGAGTCACATTCAAAGAGCCGCTTCGCACTCTGTCTTGGATCGACAGAAGCCAACGGCTGCAGCGTTGGTCGATGGTGTGTGCAGCGTTACACGCAACTGATTGCATCGTTTGTGCCAAAAGAAGATCGCTATAGCGACTAAAGGTGCCGTGTAGATTCTTCGACTTCCACTTGAGATCTTCTAGGATGGCGGTCGGAATGCACCACGCTGGACCGCCACACAACACCTGCATGCGCGCCGAGGCGGGTTTATTTCCCGCACTCACTATTCCGCCCGCAGCGCCTTCGTATCCGATCATTGTAACTTCAATGACACTGCCGGTCTTGAGTGGCATGACGAGAGAAATAATCGTTCCTATCGTCGGGAAATAGGTTTGAACAACATCTTCACCTTGATCGAAGAGAATTTGGCCTTGCGTAAGCTCAAGGGGCTTCAAATGTGATTGAAAAAGCGTCCAATCGGCTTCGACGAGCGAGGCGAGAAGAAGGTTCTCTTTGTTGGCGTTCATTTCAGCAATCCTTCTCAAATTTGGTTGGCACCGCAACGGCTGGCCAGCGCCCAATACCCGGGAGGGTAAGGACGTATCTCATCGCGAATAGGTCCTTCGTCTCACGCGTTCGAATGATCTTCCACAATTGGAGATGTGGATCTGCCAACTGGTAGACAGCAGCGGAAAACCCCGAATAGATCGGTTACATCCACAGCATTTGCGTCATCGCGATCTTTGTGGCTCGAGTCTCCACTCGGCTAATCTCCACTTGGCGAAATTCTTCCATGACATCCGATGTGGAGGGGCCGCATCGACTTCGGCCTCGTGCTCAAGTCTCATGAAAAGCCATTGTCGCGACTCGCGAACAGTCTTGTGAGTACAGAGGAAATGGCGCAGTTTTGTTGGGGACTTAAAACTAACCAAACGACGATGGGAGAAGCGAGGGCAGCTCGTAAATATTCAAAAGGCGCGCAATCCGCTGTTAGAGGCGCTATGAAGAAACGGAAGAAGGGAACCCTTCGCAGCGGACGCAGTGGCAAAAAGGTGAAGAGTAAGCAGGCAATCGCAATCGGCTTGTCCGAGGCTCGCCGCAAGGGCAAGAAGGTACCGAAGCGCAAAAAGCGATCCGCCAAAAAATCGAAGTGATTTGAAGGTGCCGGTGATCTGCTCGATCGCCGGCACCCGCATTAATTTGCGCGGCGGGCCATTTTGAACCAGACCGAAACCTGCAAACGGCCCAAGTTAATGCTTCGCAATCCCGAGTGTAACCAACATTCATCCGCCAACGCGATAAACGGTGCCGTGCCGAAAGCGCCTTAATTCGTCGGCAAAACGGCCTTGGTGATCCTGTCTTCTAGGCCTGTCAGCCGTGTGCGCAACAGGCCTCATTTCCTTCACCCAGAAGCTAACGAGCCTTCGTCACAAATATCCCGTCCTGCGGCGCAACCGGTTTCTGATGGGCGATTATAACGAGGCCCTCGACGTCAGGGACGTTACGTGGATCAACGCCAGCGGTGACGCGATGACCAGCGAGCAGTGGAGCGATGCGCAGATGCATTGTTTTGGCATGCTGATCGATGGGCGTGCGCAGACCACCGGCATCAAACGCCGCGGCCAAGACGCGACGTTTCTTCTGATTCTCAATGCCCATTCCGATTTGGTCGAATTTGTATTGCCGGCAGCGGCGGATGCCCGGGCGTGGCTGCGCGAATTCGACACCAACGATCCACACGGTGTGGCCGACGCGAAATTCGACATCGGCACGACTTATGGCGTTACGGGCGGTCGGCTCTGTTGTTTCGGCTCGCGGCGAATTGAGCCCGCAAGGGATGCGCCGCCGACTACCTCAATCACGCTGTAGCCCCTGATCCTCAAGGAAGACCCTTTTCTTGAACAGCAAGATTCCAGACGCGTTCGAACTCGCCCTGATGGCCTGGGAAAATAAAGGCTGGCTGTAGTGCCGCCGCCCGACGCTTGGTCCGAGATCCGTCGTCAGGCGGACTTAGACACGCTTTACCTCGGGCTCGCGCTGCCAAAAGCGCAGCTGGCGACAGAGCTTCAAGAAGCGCGCGGCATCTTTCTCGCCCGCGAGTTCGATAACCCCGCCGTCGGGAACGACGCCGGCTTTATCAAGGAGCGACTTTGCACTTGGTGCATAGGCGATGAATTTCACATGCGCGAAGGCGTCGGCGATGAAGTCTCGGGCTGTCGCTTCATTGGCCAGCAAAGCGCTCCCTTCCTTGCTCGCCAGGATCGCGACAGCATCGAAGACCACGGAGGGTCCGCCATCGATCTTTTCGTGCGCTTCGATCAACCCGCCTTTCGCGGGCTTCACGCCGCCAACTTGAGGTGCCACCAGCTTGACCACAGCACCCTCCGCTTCCGCGGCCGCCTGCAATGACTTAAGCAGACCGGTATCCACGCCATCGGTCACAAGAATTCCGAGCTTTCTTCCCTTGAAGGTGTTTGCCGCATTGCCGAGGATGCTGAGCTTCGGCGACGGTTTGAGGTTCTTGTTCACTGGCCGTGCGGGCTCGGCCGGTTTCGGCATATCCTTAAGACGGAGGCCAGTGGCAACGGTCGTCGCCAGGTCCTCGTCAACGTTGCGCAGATGCGCGACCATGCGGGCGCGAATGGCCGGCGTCTCGACTTTGCTCAATTCGAAAGTAAAGGCCGAAGCAATATGCCTCTGCTCGGTTTCAGTCTGGCTAAGATAGAACTGGCGTGCCTGGCTGTAATGGTCGGAAAAGGTCTCCGACCGTAACCGAGCTTTAGCGCCGCTTTCTTCGGCGGCGAAGGAGGTGAAACCACGCTCCGGCGTTTCGCGCGGGCCGCCGTCCGCACCACCCCAGGAGTTCGGCTCGTAATTGGCCCGACCCTTCGGATTCATGAACGCCATATGCCCGTCTTGTTGGAAATGATGGAACGGGCATTTCGGCGCGTTGATCGGGAGTTGGGTAAAGTTGGAACTTCCCAGCCGCTTGAGCTGCGTGTCGAGGTAGGAGAAGTTGCGGCCCTGAAGCAGTGGGTCGTTGCTAAAATCAACGCCGGCGACAATGTTCTGCGTACAGAACGCCACCTGCTCGGTTTCGGCGAAGAAATTGTCGACGCAGCGATCGAGGACCAGCCGACCTACGCGACGGATCGGCACGTCTTCCTCCGGGATCAGCTTCGTCGCATCGAGCACGTCGAAGGGAAATTTCTCCGCGAAGGCGTCGTCGAAAAGCTGCAGTCCCAATTCCCATTCGGGGAAATCGCCCATCTGGATTGCGTCCCAGAGATCGCGGCGATGGAAATCGGGATCGGCGCCATTGATCTTCAGCGCCTCGTTCCATACCACTGATTGCATACCCAGCTTCGGCTTCCAATGGAATTTGACGAAGGTCGATTTGCCGGCTGCGTTGACGAGACGGAAGGTATGGACCCCGAAACCCTCCATGAAGCGGAACGAGCGCGGGATCGTGCGATCCGACATAATCCACAGAGCCATATGCATGCTCTCGGGATTGAGTGAAATGAAGTCCCAGAAATTATCGTGTGCCGTTTGTGCCTGAGGAAATCCACGATCCGGCTCATCTTTGGCCGCATGGATGATGTCGGGGAACTTAATCGCATCCTGGATGAAGAAAACCGGGATATTGTTACCGACGATGTCCCAATTGCCCTGCTTGGTATAGAGTTTTACTGCGAAGCCACGGACGTCGCGGGCAAGGTCGGCAGAACCTTTGTTGCCGGCGACGGTCGAGAAACGGACAAAGGCCGGTGTGCGCTCGCCAGCGCGTTGCAATAGGTCGGCCTGGGTGATATCCGCGAGCGATTTGTAATTCTCAAAGAAGCCATGAGCGCCAAAGCCCCGGGCATGAACCACGCGCTCGGGAATTCGCTCATGATCGAAATGAAAAATCTTCTCGCGAAAATGAAAGTCCTCGAGTAGCGAGGGACCGCGCGTGCCGATGCGTAGCGAGTTTTGGTCATCGGCAACCGGCACACCTTGTGCTGTCGTCAGTTCCGGGACCCGGCCGCCGGCGATTTGATGGGTCTCGCCACCTTCGCCACGCGGTACTTTCACTTCCCCAAGCTGCGCGTCCTTGCGTTGCAGCGCACGCGTCCTTTTAACGGCCATAGCGATACTCCAATGAGGGCTGCGAAGTGCTCGCGATTGGTCGCTCATCGCGGTCACTAGCGCTTTCTCAACTGGAAGGATTTAGATTAGTTCCAATTTGGTCTCTCCGACGGCGAAAGCACGGCATGGCCCCCGGAAGGACGCATCCTCGCACGATCAACTTATTCGGCCGCAGCTCATGACCCCGAACATTTCGGTGGTTCAGCTGACAAAGGTGTTCCGCACGGTGCCGCCGTTGCATTCACTTCGTGACATCAATGCCCCCGGTCCTTGTCATCGTTGCTGCGATTGCTGGTCTATTCTTCTCTTCCTGCACGAAGCGGCGACCTATGCGTTGACGCGGGAATTCACCGCTTTGATGGGAGAACGGTGCAGAGCTGCTCACGGACGCCTTGACGGGGCTTTGCCGCTTGCTACGGCACCGGCTAGCCTATAGACGGCGCTGTTCTTAAAGCAAACCCATCGGTTGTTACGCGTGGCGTGAGGAACTCATCGCACGATAGCCGCTTTCCTATATATGGATCGCGATTGGACAGTGGGCGGCGTTGATTTTGGCCAAGTAACCGGTCGCGCTGCGCAACTCTACACGATCAAAAACAACAAGATCCAGGCGCGCATCACCGATTACGGGGGCATCCTCATAGGTCGCATAATCGGCGGCGTCTTCGAAACCGAGCACGACATGCTCGCGACCGCCGCCGGATGCCGGCACCTCCAGCGCTACGAGGGCTCGTTCGGCGCGCTGCTCGGTCGCAACGCCAACCGCATTGCCGGCGGCTCGGTGACCATCGACGGCAAGACTTTCTCCCTATCGAAGAATGAGAACGGCTCAACTCTGCATGGCGGCGCGGTCGGATTCGGCAAGCAGTTCTGGTCGGTTGTGGTCGCTGAACACGATCACGTCACGCTTAACTTCACCAGCCCTGATGGCGACCAGGGCTTCCCGGGCCGGGTCGATGTGACGGCGACGTATCGTCTCGCCGGTGCGGCGTTGCATCTGACATTCGACGCGTATACGACAAAGCCGACGCCGCTGTCGCTGAGCGCGCACCCCTATTTCAACCTCGACGGCGTCGGGGCACGCGATTGCCTCGATCATTGTATTGAGATTTTCGCCGAGGCCTTCCTGCCGACGGATGAAAAGCAGATCCCGACCGGCGAGCGGCGCTCGGTCGCGGGCACGGCGTTCGCGGTGCTCGCTGAACAACGCGAGAACGCTTGCGTGTCAAGTTCGTGCCAAAGTACCTGCGGATTCCTGCGCTGTTCTACGCGCAGCTGCGGATCGGTGTAGATCCGTGCCGCTCACTGACATTGATTTTCTTGGGAAACCTGGTGCTGCCGGAAAGGATTGAACTTTCGACCTCTCCCTTACCAAGGGAGGGGCGTAATAGCTCGTCACAAGGCAATCAATTCTAGCTTCATCGGTCGTGTCTATGCGTCGAAGCCCCGCAGCATTATGGAGCCCTGCGTGCCTTCTATACATATTTGCGACAAACCGGGTCGCGCACGGTCTTGATGTCATCCGCCGGCGGTCGCCAGGATCAGGGTCTGCGAGGTATTCGGGACCGTCTGAAATTCCACCGCGTCGAAGCCGGCGTCGCGGCACATCACCCGAAGATCGCGGACCGTGTGCGCGTCGCCTTCGGGGGTGCCGGTCAGCATCGTCAGCGCGAAGAGAGCGGGGAAGGGCGGCGAGACCCGATCCTCGTTCGGTACGTATTCGAGAATAGCGAGACGGCCGCGGTCGACCAGTGCGCCGCGCACCCGCCGCAAAAATTCGATGCAGGTCGGAATACCGAAATGATGGAGAAAATTCGGCACCAGCACGAGATCGTAATTTCGGCCGATATCGATCGTGAACGCGTCGCCCGGCAGCGTGATGTAGCTTGCATCGATCTGTGCAACGGTGGCGTTCTTGCGGGCAAAGGCGAGGACCGGTGCCCAATCGATCGCGACGAGTTCGATGCCGGGATTGCGCCGGGCGATCTCAATGCCGTAGAGCCCATGTCCGGCAGCGATGTCGAGCACACGCTTTGGGGCGATTCCGGCGGCAGCGATCATGTCCGCCATCTGTCGCGCGATCGGCGCAACCAATGGCACCATGCCGGCCGCGAAGTCGACCCAGATCGGGTTGTCGGGCGCCACATTGGCGAGATCGCCGGGGCCGCCGCGGCGGACCCAACCAGCCGGATCGTCGAGGAAGCGATGGAACTTCTCGGCCGAAGCCGCGAATTTCGCAAGGTCGCCGAGATAATCCGCCGAGCGCCGGTCGAGATAGACCGCGCTGTCCCGGGTCAGGCGATAGGATCGGCCGTGCTTGGTCACCAAGCCGAGAACCGTTAGCGAATCGGCAAGAATGCGGATGCCGCGCGAGGATGCCTCACATCGTCGGCTGAGGGCCTCGACCGTATCATCGCCTTCGGCGATCGCGGTGAATACATCGAGCTCGAGGGCTGCCTTCAGAACGGCGGTTTTTTCGAAGGCGCTGAGCGTCGCAGTGATCAGCGCGGGCGAAGCCGGAGCAGATTGGGTCACGATCGTCATTCATCCCTGTTGCCGTCGGCTTGTCCGAAGACGACGCTGAGCATGCTCATGGCACCCTCCGATACACCGTCGATCGGGATGGTGGCCGGATCCGATCCGGCCGCACCGGCGACATAGAGCAGCGGATAAAAATGATCTGGCGTCGGCGCTGACAGCGTGGCTGCCTCGCCGAGTGCCTCGTATTCGACCAGCGCGCCGAGGCGATGCGCCAGCAGGTTCTCGCGCACGTAGTCGTTGAAGCGGGTCGCCCACTCATAGGCGAAATCCGTGTCGCGCTGGCGCAGCATGAGATTGTGAACGACGTTGCCGCTGCCGAAAATCAGGACGCCCTCGTTACGCAGCGGCTGTAGCCGCATGCCGACCTCAAAATGGAAGGCAGGAGGACGCGTCATGTCGATGCTCAACTGCACGACCGGAATGTCCGCGTCGGGAAACGCCTTCGAGAGCACCGACCAGGTGCCGTGATCGAGACCCCATGAATTGTCAGGCACCACCGGCAAAGGACTGAGCAACTCGGCCACCCGGCGGGCGAGCCCGGGGTCGCCCGGCGCGGGATAGCGGATGTCGTACATCGCCTTGGGGAAGCCAGCGAAATCATGGATGGTGGGCGGCGCGTCCATCGCGGTGATTCCGGTCCCGCGGGTGCACCAATGCGCGGAAATCGCCAGGATCGCCCGCGGCTTTGGCAGTTCCTCGCCGACCCGTTGCCAGCCTTGTGTCCACTGATTGTCGGCTAGGACGTTCAGGGGCGTGCCGTGCCCCATGAAAACGCACGGAAAGCGCCTGTCGCTCGAACCCATTCGGCCGGCTCCTGACCAGGAAGACCAATGTCGGAACCGTGTTACCGGAGACCGTGCCGCGGTTCTTGACTGGCCATGCCTGAATAGTTGCCAGGGTTGGCTAGCCGATACGCATGGCCAAGCATCGAATGATGGGAGCCTTTCCCATCCGCGCCGCCGTTTGAGCGGGGACTCGCTACTGGCTCATTTTTTGCACCGCACCATCAGTGGAAAAAGGCCACCGAGGCTTGGCTGGAGGGGCTCCACGCTGTTGAACCGCTCCTATTTCTCGACCGAGGAGTATCCCGGCAATCGTCGCGCGGAGGCGTGGAAGGACGTTCTCGGTTCCCTTTCTCTGCGGCTCAAGGGCCTGGAGGAGGAAGACGGTTTTCACGGCAGCGCCCGCACGACGGTTTCGCCCCTTGGCATCTCCTTCGCGCGGTTGGTGTCCTCCCCGCAAATCATCTGGAACGGCGTCGACAAGAGCGAAGACGGCATCTGGCTGGCCCTGCACCAGCGTGGCAAGGCCTTTCTCGAAATCGGCGACGGACGGACCGAGATCGCGCCCGGCGACTTTACTTATGGGCCTTTGCGTGCCGGTTTCGCGATGTCGTTCGTCACCGACTTCCAGGCCTTCTTCGTCAAGATTCCGCGCCGCGTTCTCGACGCGCGGCTGGTAACCGGCTTTGCGCAGCGTGTCGGCTATTTCTCGGGCGGCGTGGGCATCGGCCATGTGTTTGGCGCCATGCTGAGCTCGGTCGCAGAATTCGATCGATGAGCTGAGCGGAGACCGGCTGCGTCCGATCGAACTGGCGTTGACCGAATTTCTCGCGGCGTGCCTCGCAGATGAGGCGCCGGTCGGCATGCTGCGTGGCGCCACCGGCACGCAGATGAACATCCTCAATCGCATCTGCCAATTGATCGAGGTGCATCTCGGCGAGCATGATTTTAGCCGCGAGGTGGTGGTGCGCGAGGAACGCATCTCCGCGCGCTATGTGCAGAAACTCTTCGAGAACGCGGGCGAGACGTTCGGTCATTATCTCCGTCAGCGTCGGCTGGAACGTTGCCGTTCCGAGTCTGATCAATCCGCTCTACGCGCAACTCTCGATCACCGAGATCTGCTATCGCTGGGGCTTCAACGATTCCGCGCATTTCAGCCGCGCCTTCCGCGAGCAATACGGGACCTCGCCGCGCGCCTATCGCAAGCTGGCGGGAACCGGTGCGGCAGCGGGCGGCCATGCCTATACGGGCCGTGGCTGGCCCGACGGCGCGTTCAAGGAATTGCGCCGCCTTGCGTCGAAGCCGATGGACGAGCAGAGATTGCCGAAGCGCGCCGCGTCAGACGACACGGTGCCGGCCGCTGTTGCCAAGAAGCTGCCATTCCCCAAACTCGTCGCGCCGAAGCATCACTACCTGCCGGCCAACGACAAGACCGTACATTGGGGTTATTTCAGCAAGAACACCGCGCCGATCCTGGCCGTCAACTCCGGTGAGATGGTCACGATCGAAACCTTGACCCATCACGCCAACGACGATTTCGAGCGCATGGTGTCGGGCGATCCAGGCGCCGAGAGCGTCTTTCACTGGAGCAAGGAACGCAAGAACGTCAATCGCCGCGGCGCCGGCCCAGTCGATGCCTCGGTCTATGGACGCGGTGCGGGTGAAGGCTTCGGCGTTCATCTTTGCACCGGCCCGATCGCGGTCAACGGTGCCGAGCCGGGCGACGTCGTCGAATTGCGGATCCTCACGGTGCGGCCGCGCCTCAGTGCCAACCCGTGCTATGCCGGCCGCGCCTTCGGCAGCAACGCCGCCGCGTGGTGGGGGTTTCACTACAAGGAACTCCTGACCGAGCCTAAGTCGCGCGAGGTCGTGACGATCTACGAGATCGATTGGCACAATGGCCATTACGCCAAGGCAGCCTATAATTTCCGCTGGACGCCGCAGCGCGATCCGTCGGGCGTACTTCACCCGACCATCGATTATCCCGGCGTGCCGGTAGATCATTCGACCATCGTCGAGAACCACGATGTCCTCAAAGGAGTCAGGATTCCCCTTCGTCCACATTTCGGCGTCCTCGGGCTGGCACCCAAGGAAGCCGACATGGTCGATTCGATTCCGCCGTCGTATTTCGGCGGCAATCTCGACAATTGGCGCGCGGGTCAAGGTTCGACGATCTATCTGCCGGTCTCGGTGCCGGGCGGCCTCCTGTCGGTCGGCGATCCGCATGCCTCGCAAGGCGATTCGGAATTGTGCGGCACCGCGATCGAATGCTCGCTGACCGGAACCTTTCAGATCATTCTGCACAAGAGGGGCGATCTGCCGGGGAAGCCGATCGCCGATCTCAATTACCCGCTGCTCGAAACGCCGAAGGAATGGGTCATTCACGGCTTCAGCTTCGCTAATTATCTCGCCGAACTCGGCGATACGGCGCAGAGCGAGATCTACAAGCGCTCGTCGCTCGATCCCGCGATGCGTGACGCGTTCCGGAAGATGCGGCGTTTCCTGATGACCACCAAGGGGCTTTCCGAAGACGAAGCGATCTCGCTGATCTCTGTTGCCGCCGATTTCGGCGTAACCCAGGTGGTCGACGGGAATTGGTGCATCCATGCGTTGTTGCGCAAGGAACTGTTCGAGGACGAGCGGCAGGACGATCTACCCCGCTGAGATCGGACGCAGCCGTCGCGCGCCTGAGTTTCGCCCTCATCGGATGAGACAACTAAATGTACCTCGCCGGTCAAGACCACCGATCCCCCCGAACCTAGCGTATTGAGCGCAAAGACTGAGGCCCGACAGGCTGCCTCGGTTTTCCGGCGCGGTCCCTCTTTGAAGAGAGAGCACTCGATATGCTTCATGTTCTACCGGCGGGAAAAGAAACCGTTCACTGGGGCTATTTCGATGCGGGTCTGGCGCCGGTCCTGCAGGTCAAAAGCGGCGACCTGGTTCGCATCGAGGCGATCACCCATCATGCAGGCGACGCGCCCGAACTGTTGATGGATGAAGGCATCCGCCAGCTTTATCGGGATATTCCAGAGGCCGACCGGTTCCCCGGCGTCCATATCATGACCGGCCCGATCTTCGTCGAAGGCGCGCGTCCCGGCGACATGCTGGAGATCCGATATCTCGAGATGACGCCGCGATTGCTCTATGGCTCGAACCTCGCCGCCAATTGGGGCTACCTCTACAAGGAATTCGGCGAGAAAGAGCGGGTGACGATCTATTCGATCGATGCCAACAGCAACCAGGCCGAAGCGGTCTTTGCCTACAACTATCCGGGCAAATACATGACGCCCGGCAAGATTACCGATACCAAGATCTGCGATTGCCAGCCCTCGCTGGTCGGATTTCGCGTTCCGGTGCGGCCGCATCTCGGCACTGCCGGCGTGGCGCCTGACCTCAAGGGCCGCATTAGCACGATCCCACCCGGCACTCACGGCGGCAATATCGACAACTGGCGCATCGGCGCCGGCGCCACCATGTACTATCCGGTCGCGGTCGATGGCGGGCTTTTCTCGATCGGCGATCCGCATATTTCCCAGGGCGACGGCGAAATCAGCGGCACGGCGATCGAAGCCTCGCTCGATGTCCTGCTGCAAATCACTCTGCGCCGCGATTTCCAGTTTCCCTCGCCGTTGCTGGAGACGCCGAACGAGTGGATCGTTCACGGCTTCGACGAAGACCTCAACACCGCGATGCGCTCGGCGTCGCTCGAAATGCTGCGGCTGCTGACCGACATCCAGCACACGTCGCGCGACGATGCCTATTCGCTGATGAGCATCGCCGCCGATTTCGCGGTGACCCAGGTGGTCGATGGGCGGCAAGGCGTACATGTCCGCATTCCACGCTCGGTCTTCCCGCCGCGCAAACGGTCGAGATGAGCCGAGCGGCGAGCCGCGGCGGACGGTGAGCAATTTGTCGAGCGCCTCTTGGATGCAACCGATGGGGTTAGCGTGTCCGTCGCCGGGTTCGGCTTCTCGGATTTTTGATCGACTGTCTTCTTCTCGCCCGGTGGGTCAACGCAGCGGCGGCCGCTGGGCCGGCCTGGGCGTGTCCTCCCGAAATCATCGTCCGGTGACGGGCGTTCAACCAAAGGGGATGACGTCGATCGGGCCGCTGTCTGGAGCAAGATCTTGTGCGTTGGCGTCCAAGTTTGCTCGGCGCGGCACCGATAGTCTTGAAACTGCCAAAAAACAAATCAAGCGCTCCTTCAGGGGAACAGGGAACCGACGGGAAGGCGGAGGCGATAACCGGCAGCAAACGAGGACGTCTCATGCGCCTCTCGATTTTACAAGGACCCGCGCGGTTCGCCGTCGCGACGGCCTTCAGTGTAGTGCCGCTGGCCGGCGCCCAAGCTGCCGACGCGGATTTCTCCAGGCTCGAGGCGACGGGCGTTTGGCTGCAAAATGTCGCGCATTATGCGACGATGCCCTTCCTGCTGCACGGCGCCTACCTGGCGATCCAGATCTCGGTGCTCGCTCTTGCGGGCGGGCTGATGCTGGGCCTGTTCCTCGCAGTGATGCGCTTGTCGCGATTGAAGGCGGTCCGCGCTTGCGCCTGGAGTTACGTGTGGTTCGTGCGCGGCACGCCGCTGCTGCTGCAACTCGTGTTTCTCTACGACGCGTTGCCGGCCGTCGGCATCAAGCTCGACAGCTTCACGACGGCGGTATTGGGCTTTGCGCTTAACGAAGCTGCGTTCAGCGCCGAATTCATTCGCGGCGGTCTGCTCTCGGTCAATCGCAACCAGACGGTGGCGGCGGCATCGCTCGGCATGTCGCCGTTTCTTGCCTTGCGCCGCATCATCCTCCCGCAGGCGATGCGCGCGATTCTTCCCGCCGTCGCCAACAGTGCGGTCAACATGATCAAGGGCACCTCGGTCGCTTCGGTAATCTTCGTCAACGAACTCACCTTCCGCAGCGAACAGATCGTGGCGCAGAATTTCCAGTTTTTTACCGTGCTGACCGCGGCAGGTCTGATCTATCTTGCAATGACGACGGTGGTCGGATCGGTCCAGGCCGCGCTCGAGCGCCATTTCAGCGCGGATCGCGACACCACTTCGCAAACCCCCTCGGTCTTCACGCGCCTGCGCCGCCTGATTCCGCGTCGTCACGCGGCCGTGGCATGCGAAGCGATGGGGCCGCTGCCGGCGGTCAATAACTGGCTCGAGGATTTCGGCGCCGCCTTTCCGCCCTTGGTCAACGACAAAGATACGCGCTGCCTCGTCTGCACCAACGTCCAGAAGTCTTATGGCGACAAGGAAATCCTGCGGGGCCTCGATTTGACCGTCGAACGCGGCGAGGTTGTCGTCATCATCGGCCCGAGCGGTTCGGGCAAGAGCACGCTGCTGCGCCTCATCAATCATCTCGAACGTCTCGATTGGGGCGAGATCAAGGTCGACGGCGCTTATGTCGGTTACGAGAAGATCGGCAACGGGCTGAAGCCGCGCCGCGATCTGGCGAAGGCACGCGCGGCGGCGCGCATCGGCATGGTGTTCCAGCATTTCAATCTGTTCGATCATCTGACCGCGCTCGAAAATGTCATCGAGACGCCGGTTCACGTCTATGGCGAGAAGCCGGAAAAGGCACGCGCGCGCGGTATGCGCCTTCTTGAAAGGGTCGGCCTCGCCAATCACGCGAACCTCCTGCCGCATCGCCTGTCGGGCGGTCAGCAGCAACGCGTAGCGATCGCGCGGGCGCTGGCGATCTCGCCGCGCCTCATGCTGTTCGATGAACCGACCTCGGCGCTCGACCCCGAATTGGTTGACGAAGTTCTCGGCACGATTCGGAGCCTCGCCTTGGGTGGGATGACGATGGTCGTGGTAACCCATGAGATCCGCTTCGCCCGCGAGGTTGCTGATCGCATTGTCTTCATCGACCAGGGCGAAATCGTTGAACAAGGCACACCGGAAAAAGTGCTGGGCAGTCCCGAGCACGACCGTACGCGGCGCTTCCTGCGCATCGTCGAGCACGCATGAACCGGAGGTTTTACGGACAATTTGTTATGCGGGCGCGGGCAAGTCGGCTTGGCTGCTGCGATCTACTCTTTCACGTCTCAACCCGAAGGGTCCCGTCATGAACCTGCGTATTCCGATCGTTATGGGCGCCTGCGCGGTTTTTCTGGCGGTCTTGGTGTCGGGGGCGCCGGCTTCGGCGCAGGCGGCGAAATGCGAGCCGCAGAAGGTCGCCACCAAATATCCCGCGCTTGCCGGCAAGACGATCAAAATAGGTGTAAGCGCCGCCGATCGGCCGACCTCGTTTCGTGACGAAAACGATCCCAACAAGATCACCGGTTTCGATCCCGAATTCGCGAAGGCGGTTTTTTCCTGCATCGGCGTACCGATCGAATTTTCGGTCGGCGGCTGGTCGGGGCTGATGCCGGCACTGGTGGCCGGTCAGACCGACGTGATGTGGGACGGGCTCTATTACACGCCCGAGCGGGCCAAATCGGTCGACTATGTTCTCTATACGTCGGCCGGGTCGGCGATTGTCGTCAACAAGGGAAATCCCAAGAACATCCATTCGCTCAACGATTTGTGCGGCCTCAAATCCGTTTCCCAGATCGGCAGCACCGAGATCGCGACGATGCAGCGTACGAGCGACGCCTGCGTCGCGGCCCACAAGGCCGAGGTCACGATCGTCTCGTCCCAGGACCGTCCGAGCGGTCTGCTGCAACTGACGACTGGTCGTGTCGATGCGTATCTCGGTATCGCGATCGCGGCCTACGACCCTGCGCTGACCGAGATCGTTTACACCTACAGCACCGGAATCAAGATTGGGGTCGGCGTCGGCAAGGGGAACAAGGAACTCGAGCAGGCGATCTACGACTCGATCAGGATTTTGCAGGCTGATGGCACTGCCAATAAGCTCTACGCCATGTTCCATCTCGATCCGGCGTTGGATATTCCGGCGGAAATAGCGCTGCAATAGAGCGGTCCGAAAAGACGGAGGACGACATGGACGGCGGATTTTTGAACGACACATTTTTCTCGAGCCTCGACAGCTCGGTCCGCGAGGTCAACGCGGCGGAGACGCTGCCCCCGATCTGTTACACCGATCCCGAATTCTTCAAGTTCGAAAAGGATGCCATCTTCTATCGCGAATGGCTGTGCGTCGGACGCGAGGCCTGGGTCAAAAATCCGGGCGATTATTTCACCGCGTCGCAGATAGGCGAACCGCTTATCATTGCGCGCAATCGCGACGGCGTTCTCAAGGCGATGTCCGCAGTCTGCCAGCATCGAGCCATGCTGGTTGCCGACGGGATAGGCAACGCGCGGTCGTTCCGGTGTCCCTACCACCATTGGACTTATTCGCTGGACGGCAATCTGGTCAGCGCGCCCGAGATGGATCGCGCCTGCAATTTCGATAAGGCCGACTTTCGCCTGCCCGAGGTGAAGCTCGAAGTCTGGCTTGGGTTCATTTTCATCAATTTCGACCCCGATGCGGCGCCTCTGGCGCCGCGGCTCAGCGCGCTGACCGCGGTGCTGAAGAACTACAACATCGCCGGCAACGACGAGCTCGACCGGCCCGGCGAACCGCGTAAGGAGATGTGGAACTGGAAGGTCCGCTACGAAAACGCCAATGACGGCTATCATGCCAACCGGCTCCACGGCGGGCCGGTTCATGATTGCGTTCCGAGCGCCCTCGCGACATTCCCCGAATTGCCCGCCGATACAGCGGGGTATTTCCGCTACAACGGCACGACGACACCGGATTTCGGATTCAATCCGACGCTGAAGGCGGTGCTGCCGATCTTTCCCGGCCTGACCACGGAGGACCGGAACCGGTTTCTCTTTCTCTGCATCCCGCCGACCCTGACGATGAATTGCGGCAGCGACATGATCAATTTCAGCATGTTCAACATCGAGGGGTTGGGCGAGATGACCTCGCGCCGCGGCTGGCTAGTGGCACCGGGCGCCTCGAAGCAGCCGCTGTTTGCCGAACGTCTCAATACCATCGTGAGCACCAATGCGGCCATCGTCGAACAGGATCGCGACGTCGACAAGGCCGTGCAGATCGGTCTTCATTCGAAGTTTGCCGTTCGTGGCCGCTATTCATGGCAGGAGCAGTCGCAGCGCGAACTGAACAATTGGATTGTGAAACGCTATCAGGCGGAATGGGCGCGCCGCCGCGTCCGCAACTAGGCGTGACGCAGTTTCGATCGCCGCCCGTCTAAATCAATCTGTCGACGTAACTGTCCTGCCCGACGATCGGCGCCGAGTTGGCTGTCGCCGTCGCCATCTGCTCCTTGAAGAGTGAATCCTTCGCGGCACCCGGCGCCGCCAGCCGGCTGCGTCGGGCCGACATTTCCTCGGGCCCGTCGGCGTGAAAGATATTGAACGTGACGAGGTCGCAGCGCGTGGACATCGTCAGCGTCGGCGGCACGCAGAGGAACAAGCAGCGGCCGCGGATCGATGTCCCGAGGATTTTGAAAAACGTG
Organism: uncultured Alphaproteobacteria bacterium; assembly: GCA_963740675.1. Classification (GTDB taxonomy): domain Bacteria; phylum Pseudomonadota; class Alphaproteobacteria; order ATCC43930; family CGMCC-115725; genus CAIKMD01. The sequence goes on along the minus strand of CAVUFS010000006.1, from coordinate 149,831 downwards.
CTGGAAAAAGTGGTCGGGATCACGTCGGTTCTCCCTCGGGGCGCCGAATCCGTACACGGCGAAAACTTTGGGCGTCCGTCTAGCCCGCGGACTTGCCTGACCGCGCACAACGAGTTGCTCCTTCGTATCGATCCGTCCCCGCTCGATTTGGCGGCGTTATATGGTCGAGACTTCGGATGACGCTTGAGGAGAACTCGCGATGCGGACCATGAAAGCCATGCAAATCCATCGCTTCGGCGCCGAGGATGTGATGCAGCTCGACACCGACGTTCCGGTTCCCGAACCAGGTCCGCGGGAAATCCTGATCAAGTGCGCGGCGACCGGGATCAATCATTCAGACCTGTTTATCCGCGAGAACGGCAACATCCATATTGGACCGGGCGATCTCCCGCTCATTCTCGGGCGCGAGATGGCGGGCGTCGTGGCGGAAATCGGCGAAGCCGTCAGCGAATACAAGCCGGGACAGCGCGTCGTCGCGTTGCCGGCGCCGCAGACGCGGGCGACCGGCTTGCCGGGCAGCAAGGAATATACCGGATGCTATGCGGAATACGTGTTGGCGCGGCCGCAGGATATGCGCCTCGTGCCCAACGGCGTGGACATGGTGACAGCCGCCGCCACCGCATGGTCGTGGCTGACCGCGTGGTACGTGCTTGAGGCCGCCAAGATCAAGGCCGGCGACCGTGCGTTGATTTACGCGGGCGGCAGCGCACTCGGCACCGCGGCGATTCAATTGGCCAGGCATGTCGGTGCGACGGTGATGACGACCGCGGGCAGCGCCGCGAAATGCGCGCGCCTCAAGGAATTGGGCGCCGACGTGGCGGTCAATTATCGCGAAGAGGATTTCGCCGACGCCGTGCCCGGCTTTACCGACGGGCGTGGCCTCGATGTTGTCGTCGATGTGGTTGCCGGCGACGTATTGGTCAAAAGCCTCAAGCAACTGGCGCCCGGCGGCCGGCTGATCGCCCTCGGGAGTCTCAGCGGCGGTTCGCGCGAACTGCCGACCGAGCTTCCGGACGGACGCATGGCGCGCCGGTTCTCGATCACGTCGCACCTGATGGAATACACGCGCTCGATGGAGAAGCTGGACGAGCTTTTCGCTCTCATCGAGGCCGGAAGGCTCCGGGTGATCGTCGACAAGGTGTTTCCATTCACCGAGGCGGCGGCCGCTCATCGATACATCGCGGAGCGGCTAAACTTCGGAAAGGTCGTCCTGACTGTCTGACCGTTATGCCGCATTCGCGACGCCGATTCCGCCGGACGGGGATTCGACAACTTATTGTTCGCCTCGCGACAAGCCGCCTCTCGCGGCGTTTCGATACGGTTTGAGCATGCAAAAGCGATCGGAATATCGGGCGAACTGGCTGTCTCGGAGCGGAAGCAGGTGGCGGATGTCAGGTATAATCAGATTGAAATACGTTCTATCCGTCATTGTCTTGTTCACAGCGCTCATCGCCTGGGGAAATCCGGTCTCGGCCGCGACGCCCGCCTGTGAGCCGACCAAGCTGGTTCAGAAATATCCAAGCCTCGCCGGCAAGACACTCACCGTGGCGATGCCGTCCGATTCCAAACCCATCGCATATCGCGATCCGAACAACCTCGACAACCTGATCGGCTTCGCGGCGGATTATGCGCGCGGTGTATTTCTCTGCCTCGGCGCGCCTTTCAAGTTCATGGTCGCGCCGCTCTCCGGCGGGCTTGCCGCGGCCAGTTCCGGACAGGCCGACATGGTCTGGTCGACGATCTACTACACGCCCGAGCGGGCCAAGGCGCTCGACTTCGTGCTTTATCAAAAAGCCGCGTCAGGCGGCGTCGTGCCGAAAGACAATCCCAAACACATCAGCTCGTTCGAGGACTTGTGCGGGCACAGCGCGGTGTCCCAGATCGGCAGCCTCGAAGCAGTGAAACTGGGTGAGGCGAGCAAGGCCTGTCTCGACAAGGGCAAGGCGGCCATCGACATCGTTACCGCACCGGACCGCGCAAGCGGGCTGCGTCTGCTCGATAGCGGCCGCGCCGATCTCTATCTCGGCATCGGAATCAAAGGCGCCTATCCCGACAACCTCACCATGTCCTTCATCTACACGTCGGATATCAGGGCGGGCATCGGTCTGACCAAGGGCTCGGCGGAATTGGAACGCGCCGTGGTCGACGCGGTCGCCGCGCTGCAAGCCAACGGCTTCGAGCGCAAGCTTTATGAGACTTACGACATCGACCCCTCACTCACATTTCCGCCAACCATCGTCACGCAGTGAGCACAGGAACCAACGCCTGCATCGAGGAGAGCCACCCATGCCCACATCGGTTCTGAACGACGCATTCTTCAAGAGCTTCGACAGCTCGGTGCTCGACATCAGCCGCGCCGTCACGCTGCCGCCGGAATGCTACAACGATCCCGAATTCTTCGAATTCGAGAAGGATGCGATCTTCTATCGCGACTGGCTCTGTGTCGGCCGCGTCGGCTGGCTCAAGCAGCCGGGCGACTACTTCACCACGACCAATGTCGACGAGCCGATCGTCGTCCTGAAGAACCAGGCGGGCGAGATCAAGGCGTTCTCGCCGGTCTGCCGCCATCGCGCTGCGCTCGTCGCCGAGGGCCAGGGCAATGCGCGCAGCTTCCGCTGCGCCTACCACCACTGGACCTACGGGCTCGACGGCCGGCTGCTCGGCGCGCCGGCGATGGAGAAGACTTGCGATTGGGACCCGAAGCAGATTCGCCTGCCCGAATTCAAGGTCGAGATCTGGCTTGGCTTCATCTTTGTGAACTTCGACAGCAATGCCGCGCCGCTCGCACCGCGCTTGCAGGCATTGACGGACGTTCTTGCCCATTACGACCTCGAGAACGCCGAGGAGCGGCGCGGGGTCGAGCCGCGCAAGGAGCCGTGGAACTGGAAGGTCCGTTACGAGAATTCCAATGACGGCTATCACGCCAACCGGCTACATGGCGGCCCAGTCCACGATATCTGTCCGAGCGACCTCGCCTCATTCCCCGAGCTGCCGGCCGATACCGCGGGGTATTTCCGCTACAATCAGAACACGCATGCGGATGCGAGCTTCAATCCGACACTGAAGGCGCTACTGCCGATCTTTCCGAAGCTGACGGACGAAGAACGCCATCGCATGGTATTTCTCTGCGTGCCGCCGACGCTGACGATGTTCGCGCGAGTCGACATGATTGCCTATGGCATTTTCTCGATCGATGGTCCGGCGGAGATGACGGCGATCCAGGGGTGGCTGGCGGCACCGGGCGCCAGCAAGGACCCGCTCTTCGATCTGAAGATCAGCACCAACATCAACACGTCGGTACCGATCTTCGCGCAGGATCGCGCGATCGATATTAGCGTGCAAAAAGGGCTGCAGTCCCGCTTCGCCGGTCGCGGCCGTTATTCCTGGCAGGAGGGCGGCCAGATCGAACTCAACAAATGGCTGGTGAAGCGCTATCAGCGGGCTTGGAACGAACGCAAGGCTGCAGCGGCCGATTGAGCGGAGGCCGCCTGCGAGGCATGATGAGGCAGTCCATTCTCGACGACGACTTTTTTGCCAACCTGAGCAGCTCCGCCCTCGATGTAACGATGGCGGAGACGCTGCCGCCGATCTGCTACACGAGCCCCGAGTTCTACGCGTTCGAAAAAGACGCGATCTTCTATCGCGAATGGCTCTGCGTCGGCCGCGAGGCGTGGTTGAAAGAGCCGGGCGATTATTTCACCACCACTCATGTCGATGAACACATTCTGGTTGTGAAGACTCGCGAAGAAGTCATCAAAGCATTCTCGCCGGTCTGCCGGCACCGCGCGGCGCTGGTCGCGGCGGGCCAGGGCAACGCCAAATCGTTCCGTTGCGCCTATCATCACTGGACCTATTCGCTGGATGGAAAGCTCCTCGGCGCGCCGGCGATGGACAAGACCTGCGATTTCGACAAGAGCGGGGCGGGCCTGCCCGAGTTCAAGGTCGAAATGTGGCTCGGCTTCATCTTCGTCAATTTCGATCCCGATGCGGCGCCGCTCTCGCCGCGTCTCGAAGCGGTGCGCGCGGCGCTCGACCGTTACGACATCTCCCTTGCCGATGAACGCGAACGCCCGTCCGAGCTGCGCAAAGAACCGTGGAACTGGAAAGTCCGCTTCGAGAACAGCAATGATGGCTACCATGCCAATCGGCTCCATGCCGGGCCGGTACATGATTGCTGCCCGAGCTCGCTCGCGGTTTTCCCGGAGCTGCCCGCGAACACGGCCGGCTACTTCCGTTACAACGGGACCACTCATATCGATTGCAGCTTCAATCCGACGTTGAAGGCGGTGTTGCCGATCTTCCCGCGCCTGACAATGGAGGATCGGGGCCGATTCCTGTTCATCTGCATCCCGCCATCCCTTACGATTGGCGCGCGATGCGACATGGTCACCTACAATATCTTTCACGTCGACGGGCTTACCGAGATGTCGTCGCAGCGCGGCTGGCTGGTGGCGCCCGGGGCGAAGAAGGACCCGCTGTTCGAGCAGCGTCTAAGCATGAACGTCGGCGTCTCCGGCGAGATCAACGCGCAGGACCGGTATATCGACAAGCTCGTGCAAGTGGGCCTGAAATCGCGCTTCGCCGACCGCGGACGGTATTCCTGGCAGGAAACCTCCCAGCGCGAACTGAACGCCTGGCTGGTTCAGCGCTATCAGGACGCTTGGGCACGCCGGCGCTGGCGGCACAATGACGGAAACGTCACCCCAACCTAGCGCCGCGCCGATCATCATCGTCGGCGGCGGTCCCGTTGGCATGAATGTCGCGATGAATCTGGATCAGCTCGGCGTGCGCTCGATCCTGATCAACGACGTTCGCGATGCGCGAAATTTCCCCAAAGGCGGCACGCAGAATTGCCGCACGATGGAACATTATCGTCGGCACGGGCTTGCCCGCGACATCCGCAAACTCGGCTTGCCGTATGATTATCCGACCACGGTCGGCTATTTCACCCGCGTGACGACGTGGGAATTGGCCCGGATTCGGATGCCGTCCGAGGCCGAGAAGGCGGAATTCGTCGAAGCTGCGCCGCCGACGATGCAGACACCCGAGCCGATCCTGCGCTGCAATCAGATGTATGTCGAAACCCTGGTGCTGAAACATCTGATGACCCGCACCAATGTCGGCCTGCGCTTCGGCTGGACCTGCGTCGATTTCACCGATCACGGGGATCGCGTCAGCGTCGCGATCGAGGAAATTGCCACCGGCCGGCGCGAGACATTGACGGGCGCCTATCTGGTCGGATGCGACGGCGGACAGAGCTTCGTCCGGCGCGGCCTCGCGGTGCGCTATGGCGGCGCGCCGCCGCTGTCGCTCGCCTATTACGGCGGTCCGATGGTCAATTCCTATCTCCGCGTGCCGAATTTCTATTCGGTCGTCAATCGCGACCGCTTCTGGCACTACTGGACCGTCAATGCGGCGGTGCGGACGAATCTTGTCGCACTCGATGGCGTTGATAAGTTCGTACTCTCGAGCAAGCTGCGCACCGCCGAAGATAAGCCCGACCCCTACGAGATCGCGCGGCAGTTCCGCGCCGCCTTCGGCGCCAAACTCGATTTCGAATTTCTGGGACACGCGCCTTGGGTCGCGGGTTACGCCTTCGTCGCCGAGCGCTTTGCCGCCGGGCGGGTGTTCCTGGCCGGCGATGCCGTGCATTTGTTCTCGCCGGCGGGCGGTTTCGGCATGAACACGGGCGTCGACGACGCGGCCAATCTCGGCTGGAAGCTCGCGGCGTTGGTGCAGGGCTGGGGTGGGCCGCGCCTTGCCGCGTCCTATGAGATCGAACGCAAGCCCATCGCCACTCGCAACACGCTGGCGGGGCAGAACCTCGCGCGCAATATCGGCAATGTGCCCGTCGGCGACGCAATCGAGGACGACACACCCGAAGGGGCGGCGGCGCGCGCGATCGCCGGCGGGGTCCTCGCGAAATTCGGCGAGGAATTCGCCTCGATCGGGGTTCAGCTCGGCGCGCGATACGATGATTCGCCGATCGTTGTCTCGGATGGCACCGCACCGCCGCCCGACGATCCCGCGATCTATGTGCCCAGCGCCTGTCCCGGCGGGCGGGCGCCCCATTACCGCCTGTCCGACCGTAGCTCACTCTTCGACCGGCTCGGCCCGGGTTTTTCGCTCCTGAAACTGGGGAAGACGCGGGCGGATACCGGCGCCATCGAACACGCGGCGCGCGAACGGCATGTTCCACTCACGTTGCTCGCCGTTCCCGAGGACGATGCCCGCGATCTTTATCAGGCCGATTTCGCGCTGATCCGTCCCGATCAGCATGTCGCCTGGCGCGGGAACCGGCTGCCCGACGATGGCGTGGGGCTGTTGGCTCGCGTGACCGGGTGGTGACTCTCAGCCATTCGTATCGGCGCCGAAGTTGGATGAAGTATTTACGCCTCACTCGCAGCTGAGCCGCGATGCCGCTTCTTTGCTCCGATCTAGTCGGCGCGAACACCGATAAGTCCGGATTCGCCCTTTCCGGTGTGGCCCTCGAAGGCGGCGCCGATGCGGTTTGCGATCGTGAACATCTGGACTCGGCGGTTCACGAAAAAGGAGGGGCTGTCATCTCCCGCTGGCTCGAGCAAGGCGTCAAGCAGAGACCATGAATCGAATGCCGCGCCGGGGGTTTGCAATACTTCATTCAAGCCCGCGTCCTGTATCTCCTCAGTGGTGAGGACAGCTGTGGGGCCTGCAATAGGGCTGTTGGCTGCGGGAGTGAAGCTGTGAAGAAATGTTCTGTTCATGGCAACTGTTTGCCGCAAGGTAGCGGGGATTACGGTCGAGAGCGAAGTTAGACTCGAAAAAAAACCCTCGGAAATCTGCGGACTTCCGAGGGCTAATTTGGAGAGTTTCAGTCTAACGCGATGCTACGTAACTATCTGAAATCATAGTGAAAGTCAGATCACACGCTGTAATACATCTCGTATTCGATCGGATGCGGCGTGTGTTCGAACTTGTAGATCTCTTCCCATTTGAGATCGATGTAGGCGTCGAGGAAGTCCTTGGTGAACACGTCGCCCTTGGTCAGGAAGGCGTTATCGGCCTTGAGGTTCTCGACCGCTTCGCGCAGCGAGCCGCACACGGTCGGGACGTCCTTGAGCTCTTCCGGCGGCAGGTCGTACAGGTTCTTGTCCATCGCGTTGCCAGGATGGATACGGTTCTGCACACCGTCGAGGCCAGCCATCAGCATCGCCGCGAAAGCGAGGTACGGATTGGCCGCCGGATCGGGGAAGCGAACTTCGACGCGCTTCGCCTTGGGGCTCGACGCGATCGGAATACGGCACGAAGCCGAACGGTTACGCGCGGAGTAGGCGAGGAGCACCGGCGCCTCGAAGCCCGGGATCAACCGCTTGTAGCTGTTGGTCGTCGGGTTGGTGAGGGCGTTGATCGCCTTGGCATGCTTGATGATGCCGCCGATATAGTAGAGCGCAAATTCCGACAGGTCGGCATAGCCATTGCCGGCGAAAAGCGGCTTGTCGCCTTTCCAAATCGACTGGTGCACATGCATGCCCGAGCCGTTGTCGCCCTTGATCGGCTTCGGCATGAAGGTCGCCGTCTTGCCGTATTGATGCGCGACGTTGTGCACGCAGTACTTATAGATCTGCATGCCGTCGGCGCCCTTCACCAGCGTCGCGAACTCGGCGCCGAGCTCGTGCTGCGAGGGAGCAACTTCGTGGTGATGCTTTTCGACGGCGAGACCCATCTCGAACATGGTCGAGAGCATCTCGGCGCGGAGATCGGAAGCGCCGTCCACCGGCGGAACCGGGAAGTAGCCGCCCTTGATCGGCGGACGATGGCCGGTGTTGCCGTCGGGATAACGCTTGTCGGTGACGTAGGGGCCTTCCTCGCTGTCGACCTCGTAGAACGAGGTGTTCATGCTGTTCTTGAAGCGAACATCGTCGAACACGAAGAACTCAGCCTCGGGACCGAAATATGCCTTGTCGCCAGCGCCGGACGAGACGACGTATTGCTCGGCCTTCTTGGCGATCGAGCGCGGGTCGCGGCCATAGGGCTGGCCGGTGCCCGGCTCATGCACGTCGCAGACGATGATGAGCGACGTCTGTGCCGCGAACGGGTCGAGCACGGCGGTCGAGCAGTCAGGCTTCAGCAGCATGTCGCTCTCGTTGATCGCTTTCCAGCCGGCGATCGACGAGCCGTCGAACATCAAACCTTCCTCGAGGAAGTTGGCGTTGACGGTACGGATATGGTGCGCGAGGTGCTGCCACTTGCCGCGCGGGTCTGTGAATTGGAAGTCGACGTATTTGACGTCGTGCTCCTTGATCATATCGAGTGCTTTTTGGATCGCCGCATCGGCCATCGTTTCTAGTCCTTCTCTGCTTGACCTTCGTCGCCTCTTACTGCCCCCCACTCACGCCGATTAGACAGCGTCAGCGCCCTTCTCGCCGGTGCGAATGCGGATGGCCTCGTCGACGGTCGTGACGAAGATTTTCCCGTCGCCGATGCGGCCGGTGCGTGCCGCGTGTTGAATTGCCTCGATGGCGCGTTCCACGAGCGCGTCATCCATCACCACTTCAATCTTCACTTTAGGCAGGAAATCTACGACATATTCCGCGCCGCGATAGAGCTCGGTATGTCCCTTTTGCCGGCCGAAGCCCTTTGCCTCGGTGACGGTGATACCCTGAATCCCCACCTCGTGAAGCGCTTCCTTCACTTCGTCGAGCTTGAACGGTTTGATGATCGCTTCGACTTTCTTCATGGTTTTTCCGCCTGTGTGCGATTGGATGGCTTCCGGCGACCCCGCCGGCTGCTCCCCCCGGTTAAGCACGAGGCATGCCAACGCTGTAACGCCCCCGCGTCAGGGCAAATGCCAGTTCGATCAATAGCGAAAGCCTTCGCGGACGTCCAGAAAATAGGCAAATGCCCGGAAATCAGGCAGCAAAAAGCGCAGTTTTGCTGAGCTTGCTTGCCCTTGCCGCAGCGCGAGTGCCACGATAGCCGAGGCGAGCATTTTCGAGGCAGCGGTTCATGTTCCTCCGCAATTCCTGGTACGTCGCGGCCTGGGACCGCGAACTCGGCCGCCAGCCACTGGCGCGGATGATCCTTGGCGAGCCGATCGTCTTCTACCGCCAGGAGAATGGCACGCCGGTCGCGCTCGAGGATCGCTGCTGCCATCGCCACCTGCCGCTCTCCCTTGGCCGACTCGAAGGCGACACGCTGCGTTGTGGCTATCACGGGCTGCGCTTCGACGGCCGCGGGCGCTGCGTCGAAATCCCGGGGCAGGCGCAAATCCCGCCTGACGCGGCGATCCGGTCCTACCCACTCGTCGAGCGTTTCAGCTGGGTCTGGATTTGGATGGGCGATCCGAAACGAGCCGATCCGGCGCTGATCCCGAATTGGTGGTGGATGGATCATCCCGATTGGGCCTGTGCCAAGCCCGACATGATCCCGGTCGCCTGCCATTATCAGCTCATCAACGACAACGTCCTCGACGTGACGCATCTCGTCTATGTCCATGCGTCATCGATCGGCAATCCGTCGATCAACGATTTCCCGGCGACCACCGAGCATGACGGCAAGCTGGTGCGACTGACGCGCTGGATCATCGATCGCCCGGCGCCGCCGATGTATGAGGCGGCGGGCAAATTCGCCGGCAATGTCGATCGCTGGCAGATCGTCGAGCATGAACCGCCATGCTTCAGCGTCAATTTCGCCGGTTGTGCCGCGACCGGCACCGGCGCGCCGCAAGGCGATCGCAGCCATGGGATCGAGTTGATGGGGATATCGGCGCCGACGCCCGAGACCGACCGCACGACGCATTACTTCTTCGCCTTTCCGCGCAAATTCGGCCTCGCCGATCCGGCGCTCGACAAGGTCTTCAACGTCGATTTCGTCAACGTCTTCCGCGAAGATGTCGCGGTGCTCGAGGCGCAGCAGCGGATGATCGACCTGAAGCCTTTCGCGCCCTCGGTCTCGATCAAGGTCGATGCCGCGCCGCTGGCCGCGCGCAGGCTGCTCGATCGTTTGATGGCGGCCGAGCAGCCGCCACACGATTCGGCTTGGCCGAGCGGCTAGCTCAGATCTCGGTCGCGCGCACGAAGCACAAGATGCCCAGCGCCGGCGTCCAGCAGACGACTGCGCGCCCGATCGGGTTGTCGACGTGCTGCAGCACCTTGTCCTTCGGCACGATCGTCCATTTGTCGTTGATCAGGACCTCGTAGTGGTCGCCATCGGTGCGGTAATCCGTGGCGCGGCAATCGGCGATCGAGCAGCACGAGATGCCGGTATTCGGCTGCTTGAGGTTCTGATACCAGGGCGCCAGCCCCGGATCGGCATTGGGCGGCGGGTCGGCCTTTGCCACCGTTGCGCAAGCGAGCCCCGCGACGGCGACGGCCGCGGGCCAATATCGCGCACTCATGGCGCGAGGCTCGAGGTTTTCTGGCCGGGCGGCATGCCCGTAATCATTTTGAGATGATCCTGCAGCGTCGGCAGCGTCTGGCTGGCGAAGGATTTGAGCTGGCTGTCTTGGCCGCTCTTGCTCTCGCTGGTGAACAGCGACACGGCCTGCTTATGCGCCGCGCGCTGGCCTTGAATATATTTTTGGTCGAAGGCCGCGCCGTTCAGCTTTTGCAGCGCATCGGTGTTCTTCTTGTCGGCCGCGCTTTCACCACTCGGCAAGGTGATGCTTTCGCTCGTCGCGATCGATTTCAGTTGGTCGGCAGCCTTGGTGTGATCGTCCACCATCCGCTGCGCGAAATTCTTGACGTCCTGACGGCTCGAATTCTTGAGCGCGAGCTGCGCGTCGGCGATCTCGGCGGTACCCGCCGCGGCCGCCTGGGTCGCGAAGCTGCGGTCGGCGCTCGACGCTTTCGGCGCGGGCGTACTCGCGGCAGAAGGGGGCGGGGTCTGTGCTTGGGCGAGCGTTGAAACAGCGATAAAAGCCGCCGTTGCGGCGGGGATACGCAGGCGCATTTGTATCTCCTGAGAAAAAAATTTCGTCGGAGATGCAACCCGCCGAGAGAACGGGCGGTTCCCGCTCTGGTTTTCGCTACGTCGCTAAATCAGGCCGCTCAATTCAGACTGGGGGCTGAGCCGCTTTGCTGCTGCGGATAGCCATACGTTGACATCGCGGCCTCCTGCATAAACTGGACGCCTGCCGCGGCCAATTGCTGCCGGATCGCGAGGTTGAACGAGAGTTTGGCCGTGTCGGCTTCCGCCGCCGGAACCGTGGCTTGGAAGCGAAGCTTGATCGCGGCATCGCCGAGCTCTTCGACGCCGATCAGCGCGTTTTCCTTGTGGTGCTCGGTGGCAATCCGCTGCAGCACCTCGAGCGCGCGGCCGACATCGGCAGTATAGGGCAACAAAAAAGTGATGTTCACCGTCGCCTGCACCGGCAGGCGCGAGAAATTTATGATCGGCGCGTCGGACAGCAGCTTGTTCGGCACGGTGATAACCCGGTTGTCGTCGGCGCGGATAACGGTCGCGAAGAGTCCGACTTCTTGCACGGTGCCACTAAAGCTGGCGGCCTGGATCGCCTGACCGACATGGAAGGGACGCAGCACCACGAGCATGACGCCGGCGGCAACATTCGAGAGCGTACCCTGGAGTGCCAGGCCGATGGCGAGGCCGGCGGCGCCGAGCACGGCAACGAGGCTCGTCATCTGGATGCCGAACTGATCGAGCACCGCGAGTAGCGTGCCGACCAGGATCGTGTAGCGGACGATGCTGACGACGAGCGGGAGCAGCGTCGCGTCCATCCAACGGCGTTTTGCGAGACTCTTTTGCAGTGAGTGGCTGGCCCAACCGGCGATCCACCAGCCGACGACCAGAATGACGACCGCGCCGAACAGCGCGAGGCCGTAATGCGTCAGATTGGTCCACAAGATCGCGGCCGTTGTCGTATCGAGAAGATCCATGCCAACCCCGTATCGAATGCGCGTGTCGGCGCGAGTTTAGCGATTAGGCGCCGTGGATAAAGAAGTAGATCGTAAGCCCGGCGCCGAGCAGCGCGATGAAGATTTTGATGAGCTCCGGCTTGACCTTCTTGGCGCCGAGGGCGCCGCCATAGCCGCCGATCAATGTCGCGACGCACATGACCAGCGCTTCGGTCCAATAGACCTTGCCGGCGTAGACGAAGGCGATCGACGAGACGACGGTCATGCAGAGCGCGAGCACCAGCTTCAGACCGTTCATCGCATGGATGTCGCGCATGCCATAGAGCGTCAGCGCCGCGAGCATCATGAAACCGATCCCGGCGCCGAAATAGCCGCCGTAGATCGCGATCGCGAATTGCGCGGTGAGCACGCCGCGCGTGCCGATGGTGAAACGTTGCAGGATCGCCTTCGGCGCGAAATTGCCGAAGAGGAAGATCGCGGTCGCGAGCAGCATGAGCCAGGGCAGCACGCCGGAGAAAACCGCGTTCGGCGTTGCCAGCAGGATCGCCGCGCCGACCAAACCGCCCACGACGCTAATCGCGAGCAGTAGCCTGATGTCGAATTGGGTCGCGGCGCGGATGTCGTGGCGATAGGCCCAGACACTGGCGAATTGGCCAGGGACGGTCGCGACCGTGGTAGTGACATTGGCCGAGATCGCGGGAATGCCCGCCAGCAGCAGTGCCGGAAAGGCGACAAAGCTGCCGCCGCCGGCGACGGCATTCATAAGGCCGGTGATGGTGCCGGCCACGAACAGCAAAAGCAGATCGGTACCAGCCGGCATCACGGACTAACGGGGGAGATCGGGCGGAAAGGGTAGGGAAATTGGGGCGAGTGACCGGGTTCGAACCGGCGACATCCAGATCCACAATCTGGCGCTCTAACCAGCTGAGCTACACCCGCCGCCGCAGAATTGCTCCTAATCCCTGGACCCCTCAGCGTCAAGCCAAGTCGCCCAAAAGTCGGCCGAGCCCGCGGGTTCTGCCACATGTCTTTCGCCGGTCATGGACCAAGGTATAGACTCTTTTATGTGAATGTCTTGAACCCGTTGAGCGACGATGCAGGCTTTCGATAACGCGCTGTTGACGCCCGAGGAAATGGGCCGCGCCGACAAGGCGGCGGTGGCTGGCGGCGTGAGTGAGATCGCGCTGATGGAAGCTGCCGGCCGCGCCGTCGCCGAGGCCGTCGCGACGCGTTGGTCGCAGCGGCCGGTCGCGGTGCTCTGCGGGCCGGGGAACAATGGCGGCGACGGGTTCGTTGCGGCGCGCCATCTCGCCATGGAGGGGTGGCCGGTGCGCTTGGCGCTGCTCGGCGATCGCGATCGTCTGACCGGCACTGCGGCGCATCACGCGGCCCGTTATCGCGGTGCGGTCGAGCCGCTTTCGCCGGAGGTCATCAAGGGAGCGGGCGTCGTCATCGATGCGATATTCGGTGCCGGCCTGTCGCGTCCGATCGACGGGATCGCGCGGGCGACGATCGAGGCGCTCCGCGCGTCCGGAATTCCGGTCGCGGCGGTCGATGTGCCGAGCGGCATCGATGGCGTGACCGGCGAGATCCGCGGCGTCGCGCCGAAAGCCGACATCACGGTCACTTTCTTTCGCAAGAAGCCGGGGCATCTTCTTTATCCCGGTCGCGGGCTTTGCGGCACGACGCGGCTCGCGCAGATCGGCATCCCCGATACCGTGCTCGGCGATATCGCGCCGCGCTGTTTCGAGAACGGGCCGCCGCTCTGGCTCGGCCTTTATCCTTGGCCGCAAGCCGAAGATCACAAGTATCGCCGGGGCCATGCCGTCGTCCTGGGCGGCGCGGAACTGACCGGCGCGGCGCGGCTGGCGGCGCGTGCGGCCGCGCGTGCCGGGGCAGGGCTGGTGACAGTGGCCGCGCCCGAGAAGGCCTGGCCGATCTATGCCGGCGCGCTGATGGGGATCATCGTGCGGGCCATGCGCGCGCCCGATGATTTCGCGAAACTCATCGACGACGAGCGCGTGCGCGCCATGGTTGTTGGGCCGGGCGCCGGTGCGACCGCCGAGACGAGAGCAGCGGCGCTGGCGGCGCTCGGCACGGGCCGTGCCGTCGTGCTCGACGCCGATGCGCTGACGGCTTTCGCCAGATCGACCGAGGCGCTGGTTTCTGCGATCAAAGGGCCAACCGTGCTGACGCCGCACGAGGGTGAGTTTGCGCGGCTCTTCAGCGGCGAGGGCGACAGGCTGAGCCGTGCGCGTAAGGCGGCCAAGCTCGCCGGGGCGGTGGTCGTGCTCAAAGGTCCTGATACGGTGATCGCTGCGCCCGATGGCCGCGCCGCGATCAATGCCAATGCGCCGCCGGATCTTGCGACCGGTGGAACCGGCGATGTGCTCGCAGGCTTGATCGCGGGCTTGCTGGCGCAAGGCCTTGCGCCGTTCGAGGCAGCTTGTGCCGGATGCTGGCTGCATGGCGAGGCAGCGCATGAATTCGGACCGGGGCTTGTCGCCGACGATCTGATCGATACCCTGCCTCCCGCGCTGCGCCGCTTGAAGGCGCTGGCCTCGACCTTTCGGATGTTGAAGGACTCATGACCGATCGCAGCAGCTTCTTGGACGGCGTCTACGATTTCACCCTTCACAATCTGCGCAATCTGAAGGCGCGCTGGCGCGATTTCGCGGGCGAGAGAAGCGCGATGACGCTGCTCAGCGAGAGCGACGCCGATAAGTTGCGCCGCCAGATGCAGGATTGCCTCGAAGCGCGCGGCGGCGAGGTTTCGGCCCGCGCCCGCGCCGCGGCGCTCGGTCAGACTTATCTGGCGCTGGCCGAGGAAGGCCGGGCACGTTTCTTGCGCCTACTCGCCGATGAATTCGACATCGATCGTGTCGCGGTCGCCTCGGCCTGCCAGCGCATCGCGCATGCGCGAACGGAAGACGAAAGGCGCCGTATCGAGCGCGCGCTGCGCCAGGCGCTCGAGGCGCCGCGGGTGAAGCTGCTGACCCAATTCAATGCGCTGCCGAACGGGGTCAAATTTCTCGTCGACATGCGCGCCGAGTTGATGAAGCTCGCGCGGCGCGACGAAAGCCTCACAGGGCTCGAGCAGGATATGCGCGCGCTGCTCGCCGGCTGGTTCGATGAAGGCTTCCTCGAGGTGAAGCGCATCACCTGGGATTCGCCCGCTTCACTGCTCGAAAAGCTGATGGTCTACGAGGCCGTGCATGAGATCCGGGGTTGGTCGGATCTCAAGAACCGCCTCGAAGCCGATCGCCGCTGCTTTGCCTATTTTCACCCCCGCATGCCCGACGAGCCGTTGATCTTCGTCGAAGTCGCGCTGGTGCAAGGCATGGCCGACAATGTCCAATCGCTGCTCGACGAAACGGCGCCGGTCGGCGATCCGCAGAGTGCCGATACGGCGATCTTCTATTCGATCTCGAACTGCCAGCGCGGCCTCTCCGGAATCAGCTTCGGCGACTTCCTGATCAAGCGCGTCGCCGATCGCCTCAATTCCGAGCTCCCGCATCTGACGCGTTACGCCACGCTGTCCCCGATGCCCGGCTTCCGCGCCTGGCTCGAGCAGCGCAGCGCCGAGGAGGGCGACGATCTGCTGACGCAGGCCGAGCGGCGCGTGATCGAGGCGCTGCCCTCGGCGCCGACCGACCACGTGATGACGAACCTGCTGGCGCGGCCCGATTGGTATGAGGACATCGCCGTGGCACAGGCGATCAAGACGCCGATGCTGCGTCTCGCCGCGCGTTACATCATCAACGAGAAGACACCACGCGGCCGCGCCCTCGACGGCGTCGCGCATTTCCATCTCAGCAACGGCGCGCGGCTCGAGCGCATCAATTGGCTGGGCGATCTGTCGCCCAAAGGGCTGCAGCAATCCGCCGGGCTGATGATCAATTATCTCTATCAGCTCGACGACATCGAAGAAAATCACGAGGCCTATACAGGTGAAGGCCGCGTCACCGCGTCGCAAGCGGTGCTGCGCCTGCTGAAGACATAAGAAAGGCGTTGATCACCGGCGGGAATTCCGGTTTTCTGATTTTCGCTTCAGTGCGCCGAGGACAAGGCAAAAGCCGCCCGTGCACTGGCTGATGCCGGGGGGCTATTCGAAGGATGACTGGATCATTGCGCAAGCTATGGCGCGACCGCGCGTCTATGGCTGACATCAAACGGTGGTCGATCTGCGCGAGGACATCATCGGCATACCCCCATGTCCATTTCTCGCTCGTCTTCGAGGAAGCGGCGATCGGTCATATCGAGGCGGGCAACCGGATATTGGCATTGCCCTCCTTCGTAGCAACCCACCAACAGCGCGCCTAAGTTTTCCTGCGCGGCGCTACTTTGGCCGAACGGCCGGGAAAGCGGTGCCGCGCCGCTTCTTCCCCTGCCAGAATGCGTGTGCTATGAACCCGCCCCTATCGGCGGCGGCTGGCCATGTCCGGACGCCCAGTTCCGTGACGCTGGGCTGTGCCGGCGCCGCGGCGCGGGCGTGGCGGAATTGGTAGACGCACTGGATTTAGGTTCCAGCGACGCAAGTCGTGGGGGTTCAAGTCCCTCCGCCCGCACCACCTTGGAAACGATAACCCGAAGACCGGCATGCAAGTCACCGAAACCACTGCAGATGGCCTGAAACACGAGATGACCGTGGTCATCGCGGCCGCCGATATCGAGAGCCGCGTGACCGACCGTCTCAATGAAATCGGCCGCACCATCCGCCTTCCGGGCTTTCGCCCCGGCAAGGTCCCGCTCACCGTGCTGCGCAAGCGCTATGGCCCCTCGGTCATGGGCGAAGTGCTGGAGCGCACTGTCTCCGACAGCTCGACCGAGGCGATGCGCGAGCGCAATCTGCGCCCGGCGCTGCAGCCGAAGATCGAGATCGTGTCCTTCAACGAGGGCACCGACCTGCAATACAAGCTCGCCGTCGAGGTGCTGCCGCAGATCGAACTCGCCAATCTCGGCGAGATTCAGATCGAGCGGCTGAAACCGGAAGTGCCCGAGGAAGAGATCGATAGCGCGCTCGAGCGCATCGCCAAGCAGCAGCGCAAGGCCGAGCCGGTCGAGCGCGCCGCTGACAAGGGCGATATCGTCGTGATGGATTTCGTCGGCTCGGTCGGCGGTGTCGAATTCCCAGGCGGCAGCGCCAAGGATTACTCGCTCGAGCTCGGCAGCGGCAGCTTCATTCCCGGCTTCGAGGACCAGCTCATCGGCATCAAGGCCGGCGAGGAGCGGCTTGTGAAGGTCGATTTCCCGGCCGATTACGGTGCCGAGGATCTGGCCGGCAAAGCCGCCGAGTTCAAAGTCAACGCCAGCGCCATCAAGGCGATGGCGGATCAGCCGATCGACGAATTGCTTGCCACCGCGGTCGGGATGGAAAATCTCAAGGCGTTGCGCGATGTGGTGCGCGAGCGAATCGAGCGCGACTATTCGGGCGTCGCCCGGCAGAAGCTGAAGCGGCAATTGCTCGACCGCCTGGCCGAGCGCCATCACTTCACCGTGCCGGCCGGCATGGTCGATATCGAGCTCGATACGATCTGGCGCCAATATCAGGCGCAGCTCGAGCGCGCGAAGCAGTCGGGTGCCGAGCAGACCGAGACGCCGAAGGACGAGGCGGCGATCAAGGCCGAATATAAGGACATCGCCGAGCGCCGGGTGCGGCTCGGCCTGGTCCTTGCCGAGATCGGCAGCAAGAACAATCTTAACGTCACGCAAGAAGAGTTAAATCGCTCGATTGCCGAGGAAGCGCGTCGTTTTCCTGGCCAGGAGCGGAACGTCATCGAGTATTATCGGAACAACCCCGGCGCGGTCGATGGCCTGCGCGCGCCGATCTACGAAGACAAGGTGGTCGATTTCATCCTCGAACTCGCTCAAGTGACCGACAAGCCGGTGTCGCTCAAGGATCTCTTAGCGATGGAAGACGAGGATGAGACGCCGGCCGCCGGCGAAGGCGAGGCGGCCACCGGCGACAAGTGAGCGGGCGGAAAGAGGATATCATCATGAACCCGTACGAAACCTACATGAACAACCTTGTGCCGATGGTGGTCGAGCAGACCAATCGCGGCGAGCGCGCCTACGACATCTATTCGCGGCTGTTGAAGGAGCGGATCATCTTCCTGGTCGGCCCGGTCAACGATTCGGTCGCGAGCCTGATCTGCGCCCAGCTTCTCTTCCTCGAGAGCGAAAATCCGACCAAGGACATCGCCTTCTACATCAATTCGCCCGGCGGCGTCGTGACGTCCGGCCTCGCGATCTACGACACGATGCAATACGTCCGCCCCGACGTCGCGACGGTCTGCATCGGCCAGGCGGCCTCGATGGGCTCGTTGCTGCTGACGGCCGGCGCCAAGGGCAAGCGTGTCTCGCTGCCCAATTCGCGGATCATGATCCATCAGCCCTCGGGCGGCGCCCAGGGCCAGGCGACCGATATCGAGATTCAGGCGCGGGAAATCCTCCAGCTCCGCCAGCGCCTGAACGAGATGTATGTCCGCCACACCGGCCAGTCGCTGGATGTCATCCAGTCGGCGGTTGAGCGCGACAAGTTCATGTCCCCAGAGGAGGCCAAGGCCTTCGGTCTGATCGACGAGGTCATGAACAGCCGGCCGCCGCGCGAGGAAGAAATTAAGCTTCGCGCCTAAGGCTGGAATTCTGCGACTTCAGGGAAATTCCCTGGCTCGGCGGGAAAAATAAGGGTTTCGTGGCCTCTAGCGCCGCGAAATCCCCGCCTTATTTTAGCCATACGGCATTCTTGCAACAGTCTGGTTCTTTCTTGCAACAGTCTGGTTAAAGTCACATCTTTAACTGGTTATTGAGCCACGTGGCGACCATACTGCGCGGTTGTCGGAGGGGCGCAGTTCTCTGAGCCCTGCCGGGGGCGCTGTCTTCCCAAAGGGGAAGGGAGAACCCAAATTAAATTTTAGAGTACGGGATCGTTACCCCGTCCGGTCGTTTACGGAGAGCGTATGACCAAAGCCAGCGGCGGCGATTCGAAGAACACCCTCTACTGCTCGTTCTGCGGCAAGAGCCAGCATGAGGTGAGGAAGCTCATCGCCGGCCCGACCGTGTTCATCTGCGATGAATGCGTCGAGCTGTGCATGGACATCATCCGCGAAGAGCACAAGACCACTCTGGTCAAGTCGCGTGACGGCGTTCCGACCCCCAAGGATATCTGCAAGGTCCTCGATGACTATGTCATTGGGCAGGACCATGCCAAACGCGTCCTCTCGGTCGCGGTCCACAATCACTATAAGCGCCTCGCTCACGGCACCAAGAGCAACGATGTCGAGCTGGCGAAGTCGAACATCCTGCTCGTCGGCCCGACCGGCTCGGGTAAGACGCTGCTGGCGCAAACGCTGGCGCGCATCATCGACGTGCCCTTCACCATGGCCGATGCCACGACGCTCACCGAAGCGGGCTATGTTGGCGAAGACGTCGAGAACATCATCCTCAAGCTGCTGCAGGCTGCTGACTACAATGTCGAGCGCGCCCAGCGCGGCATCGTCTATATCGACGAAGTCGACAAGATCAGCCGCAAATCCGACAACCCATCGATCACGCGCGATGTCTCGGGCGAAGGCGTGCAGCAAGCTCTGCTGAAGATCATGGAAGGCACCGTCGCCTCCGTGCCGCCGCAGGGCGGGCGCAAGCACCCACAGCAGGAGTTCCTGCAGGTCGACACGACCAACATCCTCTTCATCTGCGGCGGCGCTTTCGCCGGCCTGGAGAAGTTGATCGGGCAGCGCCGTCAGGGCACCTCGATTGGCTTCGGCGCCGAAGTACGCTCGCCCGAAGAGCGGAAAACCGGCGAGATCCTGAAGGAGCTCGAGCCGGAGGATTTGCTGAAATTCGGCCTCATCCCCGAATTCGTCGGCCGCTTGCCGGTGGTCGCGACGCTCGACGATCTCGACGAGTTCCGCGCTGGTCGACATCCTGACCAAGCCGAAGAACGCGCTGGTGAAGCAGTATCAGCGGCTCTTCGAAATGGAAGACGTGAAGCTCGAATTCAACGACGAGGCGATGCGTGCCATCGCGCACAAGGCGATCGCACGCAAGACCGGCGCGCGCGGCTTGCGCTCGATCATGGAAGCGATCCTCTTGGAACCGATGTTCGAGCTGCCCGGACTTCGACGGGGTCACCGGCATGGTGATCAACAAGGAAGTCGTCGAGGGACGCGCCAAGCCGCTTTATATCTACTCCGAGCGGCGTAGCGACTACGCCGATTGGCGCGGCGATACCGGAACCGGCGCCACCAGCGCTTGAGCTGCCTTTAGAAGCGATTACGAGGCGGTGTCGTTTACCGCCGCGGCGCGGAATTTTGGGATGCCTAGGGGGTTCCCTGCGCCGCAGCACACTTCCTCTTGATCTACCCAAGGCGGCGCTCCACTTTATAATGGCATCCCGAAGGCGGCGCGGCGCTACTCTGTTCCTCAGCCGTCGCCGCGGAACGGAGTTCC
The DNA here is from genome assembly GCA_963740675.1 of uncultured Alphaproteobacteria bacterium. Taxonomy (GTDB): domain Bacteria; phylum Pseudomonadota; class Alphaproteobacteria; order ATCC43930; family CGMCC-115725; genus CAIKMD01. The sequence goes on along the minus strand of CAVUFS010000006.1, from coordinate 129,528 downwards.
CCGTTCCGGCCCTGCAGAAAGGCTGCCATGCTCGATATTGCCCGAGGTAACCTCTACCCCGTCCTTCCACTCCGCGACATCGTGGTATTCCCCCACATGATCGTGCCGCTCTTCGTCGGCCGCGAGAAATCGGTTCGCGCGCTCGAAGACGTGATGAAGGACGACAAGCAGATTCTGCTCGTCACGCAAAAGAACGCGGCGCAGGACGATCCGGCGCCGGGCGACATCTATACGGTCGGCACCATTGGTACGGTGCTGCAACTACTGAAGCTGCCCGACGGCACCGTGAAGGTGCTGGTCGAGGGCGGTCAGCGCGCGCGTATACAGCGCTTCACCGACCACGAATCCTTCTTCCAGGCCGAAGCCAACCTGATCAGCGATCAGGTTGGGGACAAGCAAGAGGTTGAGGCGCTGGCGCGGACCGCGGTCGCGCAGTTCGAGCAGTACATCAAGCTCAACAAGAAGATCCCGCCCGAGGTGCTGGTCTCGATCAATCAGATCGACGATCCGGCGAAGCTCGCGGACACGCTCGCCTCGCATCTCCAGCTCAAAGATTCCCGAGAAGCAGGAAATGCTCGAGATCGATTTCGATCACCGGCCGGCTCGAGAAAATCTTCGCGCACATGGAATCCGAGATCGGCGTTCTCCAGGTCGAGAAGCGCATCCGCAGCCGCGTGAAGCGCCAGATGGAGAAGACCCAGCGCGAGTACTATCTCAACGAACAGCTCAAGGCGATCCAGAAAGAGCTGGGCGAGGGCGAGGACGGCAAGGATGAGCTCGCCGAGATGGACGAGCGCATCAACAAGACCAAGCTCTCGAAAGAGGCGCGCGAGAAGGCGCAGGCCGAGCTGAAGAAGCTGCGCGCCATGAGCCCGATGTCGGCCGAAGCGACGGTCGTGCGCAACTACCTCGACTGGCTGCTGTCCATTCCGTGGGAGCAGCGCACCAAGGTGAAGCGCGATCTGCGCGCCGCCGAGAAAGTGCTGAACGAAGACCATTTCGGTCTCGAGAAGGTCAAGGAGCGCATTCTCGAATACCTTGCCGTGCAACAACGGATGAAGAAGGTGAAGGGGCCGATCCTGTGCCTCGTTGGCCCGCCCGGCGTCGGCAAGACCTCGCTTGGCAAGTCGATCGCGCGCGCTACCGGCCGCAACTTCATCCGCATGTCACTGGGTGGCGTGCGTGACGAGGCCGAGGTTCGCGGTCACCGCCGCACCTATATCGGCTCGATGCCCGGCAAGGTCATCCAGGGCATGAAGAAGGCGAAGTCCTCGAACCCGCTCTTCCTCTTGGACGAGGTGGATAAGCTCGGCCAGGATTGGCGCGGCGATCCGAGTTCGGCGCTGCTCGAGGTCCTCGATCCTGAGCAGAACTCGACTTTCGCCGACCATTATCTCGAGGTCGATTACGATCTCTCGGACGTGATGTTCGTCACCACGGCCAACACGCTGCGCATGCCGCAGCCGCTGATGGACCGTATGGAGATCATCCGCATCCCCGGCTACACCGAGGATGAGAAGATCGAGATCGCCAAGCGTCACTTGATCCCGAAACAGATCAAGGCGAACGGCCTCAAGAAGAGTGAATGGTCGATCACGCCCGACGCGCTGCGCGACTTGATCCGCTACTACACGCGGGAAGCCGGTGTGCGTAACCTCGAGCGCGAGATCGCGAACCTGGCGCGCAAATCGATCAAGGATATCTTGATCAAGAAGCGCACGAAGGTGGTCGTCAGCCTGCGCAACCTCGAGAAATACGCCGGCGTGAAGCGGTTCCGCTACGGCGAGGTTGAAGAGACCGATCTCGTTGGCGTGGTCACCGGCCTCGCATGGACAGAGGTGGGCGGCGAACTCCTGACGATCGAATCGGTGCTGCTCCCTGGCAAGGGCCGTGTGACTGCGACCGGCAAGCTCGGCGACGTGATGAAGGAATCGGTGCAAGCCGCCGAGAGCTACGTCAGGTCGAAGAGTGTCGCCTTCGGTATCGTGCCGACGCTCTTCGAGAAGCGTGACATCCATGTCCACGTGCCGGAAGGCGCGACGCCGAAAGACGGACCGTCGGCGGGTGTGGCGATGGTGACCTCAATCGTCTCGGTGCTGACCGGTATTCCGGTGCGCAAGGACATCGCGATGACCGGCGAGATCACGCTGAGGGGTCGTGTGCTGCCGATCGGTGGCCTCAAGGAGAAGCTGCTGGCGGCCCTCCGGGGCGGTCTCAAGACGGTGCTGATCCCGAAGGACAACGAGAAGGATCTCGCCGACATCCCGGACAACGTGAAGAAGGGATTGAACATCATCCCGGTCACGTCGGCCGACGAGGTCGTGAAGCAAGCGCTCGTCACGCCGCCGACGCCGATCGAGTGGACCGAGCCGCCGGAGCAGTCGGCGATCGTGCCGCCGAAGGGCGACGAGGGCCGGCCCGGCCTCACTCACTGACCGCTTGACTATCTAAGCGACGCCGTCATCCGCAAGGATGATGGCGTCTTCTTTTTTTGAGGCGTCGATTCTACCCATCGTGATGACGTTGACGCGCGCAAGAAACGCGATCTACACTCCGCGCCCGTTGACGCGATGCCGATCGGAAACGGAATAAGGGAGCCTGTCCGTGAATAAGAACGATCTTGTCGATGCCATCGCCTCGTCCGGCAGCATGACCAAAGCCGATGCCACCCAAGCGGTCGATGTCGTGATCGATGCGATCACCAACGCGCTGAAAAGCGGCGACGAGGTGCGCATCGCAGGCTTCGGCACCTTTGTTGTCTCGCAGCGTGCCGCCTCGGAAGGGCGCAATCCGCGCACCGGCGAGAAGATTCAGATCCCCGCCTCGAAGCTTCCCAAGTTCCGTGCCGGCAAAGGCCTTAAAGACGCAATCCAATAGAGCGCCGTCCTGCTTCGCGCTGCCGCGCTTCGCAGGATGCTCTCCTAAGCCTCGGCAAAGGAGGGCCGTTATCTTGGACGACGCGTCGGGCGATTAGCTCAGCGGTAGAGCACCTCGTTTACACCGAGGGGGTCGGAGGTTCGAAACCTTCATCGCCCACCAGTCTTCGCGCGCTACGCACGCTACGACTGGGCAAGCCCGGTGCGCGCGCGAAGACTGCCACGCCGTAGCCCGAAGGGCGAAGGCGGGCTGCCGGAAAGCGTGCGGGGGCTTGGCGGATCCGGAGCGTCACTACACCGGCCGCACCGCGGATTTGAAGGAGCGGCTGAAAAGTCACAATGCTGCCAATGTGCCGCACACGTCGAAGTTTGGCCCCTGGAAGGTAATGACCTACATCGCCTTTTCAGACGATGCTCAAGCCTTTGCCTTCGAGAAATATCTCAAATCGTCTTCCGGCCGCGCCTTTGCGAAAAAGCGGCTGTAGCTACCGTCCTAACGTCGTTCCTACCGTCGTTCCCCCGCTTCACGCATCGGCAACGCGCTGAAAAGCCGTGGAAAACAGCCTCCTGCGCTTGACACTCCCTGGTGTGGGGGCTACGAGAGCCTGCCGCGAGAGCGTGCTCCCGGGGGTGTAGCTCAGTTGGTTAGAGCGCCGGCCTGTCACGCCGGAGGTCGCGGGTTCGAGCCCCGTCACTCCCGCCATCTCGCGTGGTAAGGACTCCCAGGGTCGCGTTCCGATGGACAGCCTCCTCTCCGAATATCTGCCCATCCTCTTTTTCATCGGCATCGCGCTCGCGCTGGCGATCATCATCGTCGCAGCATCTTTCATCGTCGCGCGCCAGCGCCCGGATGTCGAAAAGCTCTCCGCTTATGAATGCGGCTTCGAGCCTTTCGCCGACGCACGCAGCAAGTTCGACGTTCGCTACTATCTGGTGGCGATCCTTTTCATCATCTTTGATCTCGAAGTCGCGTTTCTGTTCCCCTGGGCCGTGGCGCTCGGAAAGATCGGCATCTTCGGCTTCTGGTCGATGATGGCATTCCTTTTCGTGCTGACCGTCGGCTTCATCTACGAGTGGAAGAAGGGTGCCCTCGAATGGGAGTAGAAACCGCCTCGCAGGAATTGCTGCTGCGGCAGATGGGCGAGGAGATTCAAGACAAAGGCTTCATCGTCACGCAGCTCGACAATCTGGTGAATTGGGCGCGCACCGGTTCGCTCTGGCCGATGACCTTCGGTCTCGCTTGCTGTGCCGTCGAGATGATGCACACCGCGGCGAGCCGCTACGATCTCGACCGCTTTGGCATCGTCTTCCGTCCCAGCCCGCGGCAGTCGGATGTGATGATCGTCGCCGGCACGCTCTGCAACAAGATGGCGCCGGCCTTGCGCAAGGTTTACGACCAGATGGCCGAGCCGCGCTGGGTCATCTCCATGGGCTCCTGCGCCAATGGCGGCGGCTATTATCACTATTCCTATTCGGTCGTGCGCGGCTGCGACCGCATTGTCCCGGTCGATGTCTATGTCCCGGGTTGCCCGCCGACCGCCGAGGCGCTGCTCTACGGCATCCTGCAGCTCCAGAAAAAGATCAACCGCAAGCGCGTGATTTCCCGCTGATCATGGCTACCGAGGCGCTTCGTGAATTAGGCAATCAAATTGCGGCCGCTTTCCCGCAAGACGTGACCGGCACTGCGATCGGACACGGGGAACTAATGGTTTCGGTGAAGCGCGAGGCGGTGGCGCGACTGCTCGCCTTCCTGCGCGACGATCCGAAATGCCTGTTCCAGGTCTTGGTCGACATCTGCGGCGTCGATTATCCCGAACGGGCCGAGCGGTTCGACGTCGTCTACAACCTGCTGAGCGTGAAGCTCGATCAGCGCGTCCGCGTCAAGGCGATGGCCGACGAGACCAGCCCGGTGCCGTCGGTCACGGGCCTTTTCAGCGCGGCCGGCTGGTACGAGCGCGAGGCCTGGGATCTCTACGGCATCTATTTTGCCGATCATCCCGATCTGCGCCGCATCCTCACCGATTACGGCTTCGAGGGGCATCCGCTGCGTAAGGATTTTCCGCTCACCGGCTATGTCGAGCTGCGCTACGACGAAGAGCAGAAGCGCGTCGTCTATGAGCCGGTGAAGCTGAAACAGGAATTCCGCAGCTTCGATTTCTCTTCGCCCTGGGAAGGCATGGCGCATATTTTGCCGGGCGACGAGAAAGCCCAAGAGCCGCCGAAAGCCCCCGAGCAGCCCAAACCCCCGAGCAGCCCAAAGCCGAGGAAAAGAAATGAGTGCCGACGGCATGAACACCGTGCCGACGGCCAACGAGGCCCAGGCGCTCATCAAGACCTTCACGATGAATTTCGGGCCGCAGCATCCGGCGGCCCATGGCGTGCTGCGCCTCGTCCTCGAAATGGACGGCGAGGTGGTCGAGCGCGCCGATCCGCATATCGGCCTGCTTCATCGCGGCACCGAGAAGCTGATCGAGTACAAGACCTTCCTGCAGGCGGTGCCGTATTTCGATCGGCTCGATTACGTCTCGCCGATGTGCCAGGAGCATGCCTACGCGCTCGCGGTCGAAAAGCTGCTGGGCATCGATCCGCCGCCACGGGCCAAGATGATCCGTGTGCTCTTCTCCGAGATTACGCGTATCCTAAATCATCTGCTCAATCTCACGACCTTCGCGCTCGATGTTGGCGCGATCACGCCGCTGCTCTGGGGCTTCGAGGAGCGCGAGAAGCTGATGGAGTTCTACGAGCGCGTCTCCGGCGCGCGGCTCCATTCGGCCTATTTCCGTCCCGGCGGCGTGCAGCAAGATATGCCTGCGGGCATGATCGACGACATTTATGGCTTCATCGAGCAGTTCGGCCCGCGCGTCGACGATCTCGAGAAACTGCTGACCGAGAACCGCATCTTCAAGCAGCGCACCGTCGATATCGGCGTTGTGACGGCGGCGCAGGCGCTCGATTGGGGCTTCAGCGGTCCGATGCTGCGCGGCTCGGGCGTTCCGTGGGATCTGCGCAAGGCGCAGCCCTATGACGGCTACGAGGATTTCGATTTCGACATTCCGATCGGCAAGAACGGCGATTGCTGGGATCGCTATCTCGTCCGCATGGAAGAGATGCGCCAGTCGATAAAGATCATGAAGCAGGCGCTCGATCGCATGCCGTCGGGACCCGTGCGCGTCAATGATCGCAAAGTCATGCCGCCGCCACGCGGCGAGATGAAGTCGTCGATGGAAGCGTTGATTCACCACTTCAAGCTTTACACCGAGGGCTATCACGTGCCGCCGGGCGAGACCTATACGGCGGTCGAGGCGCCGAAAGGCGAGTTCGGTGTGTACCTCGTCACCGATGGCGGCAATCGCCCGTATCGCTGCAAGATCCGCGCGCCCGGCTTCGCTTTCCTGCAAGGTCTCGAATTCATGGGCCGCGGCCACATGCTCGCCGATATCGTCGCGATCATCGGCTCGATGGATATTGTCTTTGGTGAGGTCGATCGATGAGCGGCCACGATAACGGCGCGCCGTTCGAGCAGCCGGCGAGCTTCGCGTTCACGCCTGAGAATATGGAAAAGGCGAAAGCCTATATCGCGAAATATCCGGCTGGCCGGCAGGCGAGCGCGGTGATCTCGCTGCTCTATCTTGCGCAGGAACAGCACGAGGGCTGGGTGCCGCGTGCGGCGATGGATCATATCGCCGAGATCCTCGAGATGCCGCCGATCAAGGTCTACGAGGTCGCGAGCTTCTACACGATGTTCAATCTGCGGCCGGTGGGACGCTATTTCCTGCAGGTCTGCACGACGACGCCGTGCTGGCTGCGCGGCTCGGACGAAGTCGTCGCCGCCTGCAAGAAGAAGCTCGGCATCGGCATCGGCGAGACCACGGCCGACAAGAAATTCACGCTGTTCGAGGTCGAATGTCTCGGGGCTTGCGTCAACGCGCCGGTCATTCAGGTCAACAATGGCGATTTCTACGAGGACCTCGACGGACCCTCGACCGAGAAGCTGATCGATGCGCTATCGCGCGGCGATGTGCCGCGCGAGGGCTCGGTCACAGGCCGCCAGGGCTCGGCGCCCGAAGGCGGGCCGACGACGCTCACCTCTCCTGATTTGCCGGGGATCAAGTGAATGCTTGCCGATAAGGACCGCATCTTCACAAATCTCTACGGCACCGGCGATTTTCGTCTGGCTGGCGCACGCGCGCGCGGCGATTGGGACGGCACGAAGGATTTGATCCTCAAAGGCCGCGACTGGATCGTCAACGAAGTGAAGGCTTCGGGCTTGCGCGGCCGTGGCGGCGCGGGATTTCCGACCGGTCTCAAATGGTCCTTCATGCCGAAGACCAGCGACCGCCCGCGCTATCTCGTCGTCAACGCCGACGAAAGCGAGCCGGGCACCTGCAAGGATCGCGACATCATCCGCAACGATCCGCACAAGCTGGTCGAGGGTTGCTTGCTCGCCGGCGTCGGCATGGGTGCGACCGCTTGCTACATCTATATCCGCGGCGAGTTTGCGAACGAGGCGATCAATCTTCAGGTCGCGATCGACGAAGCTTACGAGGCCGGGCTGATCGGTAAGAACGCCTGCGGCTCGGGCTATGATTACGATATCTATCTCCATCGCGGCGCCGGCGCGTATATCTGCGGCGAAGAGATGGCACTGCTCGAATCGCTCGAGGGCAAGAAGGGCCAGCCGCGGCTGAAGCCGCCTTTCCCGGCTGGCGTCGGCCTCTATGGCTGCCCGACCACCGTGAATAATGTCGAGAGCATTGCGGTCGCGCCGACCATTATGCGCCGCGGCGCGTCGTGGTTCGCCGGCATCGGCCGTCCGAAGAACGAAGGCACCAAGGTCTTCTGCATCTCCGGCCATGTGAACAAGCCGTGCAATGTTGAAGAGGCGATGGGCATCCCGCTGAAAGAGCTCATCGAGACGCATTGCGGCGGCGTGCGCGGCGGTTGGGACAATCTCCTCGCGATCATTCCGGGTGGTGCGTCGGTGCCGGTGCTCCCGAAAGAGATTTGCGACACGGTGCTGATGGATTTCGACGCCTTGCGCGAAGTGAAGAGCGGCCTCGGCACCGCGGCGGTTATCGTGATGGATAAATCCACCGATATCATCAAAGCGATCGCGCGGCTGTCGCAATTCTATAAGCATGAGAGTTGCGGTCAGTGCACGCCGTGCCGCGAAGGCACCGGCTGGCTGTGGCGCGTGATGGAGCGCATGGTCAAAGGCGAAGCGACCGTCGCCGAGATCGATATGCTGCTCGAAGTCACGTATGAGATCGAAGGCCACACGATCTGCGCGCTCGGCGATGCGGCGGCGTGGCCGGTGCAAGGCTTGATCCGGCATTTCCGGCCCGAGATGGAGCGGCGCATCGCACAATATCGCGCTTCGGCGCCGCAGGCGGCGGAGTAGGGACGATGCCGAAGCTCAAGATCAACGGTATCGAGGTCGAAGTTCCGGCCAACACGACGGTGCTGCAAGCCTGCCAGCAGGCGGGTGTCGAGGTGCCGCATTTCTGCTTCCACGAACGGCTCGCCATCGCCGGCAATTGCCGCATGTGCCTCGTCGAGCAGGAAAAGGCGCCGAAGCCGATCGCGTCCTGCGCCATGCCGGTCGCCGAGGGCATGGTGATCCTCACCGATAGCGAGAAGGCGAAGAAGGCCCGCAAGGGCGTGATGGAATTCCTGCTGATCAATCATCCGCTCGATTGCCCGATCTGCGATCAGGGCGGCGAATGCGATCTGCAGGACCAAGCGATGGCCTATGGCTTCGATCGCGGCCGCTATCAGGAAAACAAGCGCGCGGTGAAGGATAAGGATTTCGGGCCGCTGGTCGAAACCAGCATGACCCGCTGCATCCATTGTACGCGCTGCATCCGTTTCCTCGCCGATGTCGCGGGCGTCGCCGATCTCGGTGGCATCGGCCGCGGCGAGAACATGGAGATCGACACTTTCGTCGGCAAAGCTCTCGAATCCGAGATGTCGGCGAACATCATCGATCTTTGCCCCGTCGGCGCGCTGACCTCGAAGCCTTATGCTTTCGCGGCGCGGCCGTGGGAGCTGCGCAAGACGGAATCGGTCGACGTGCTCGACGCGGTCGGCTCCAACATCCGTGTCGATGCGCGCGGCTCCGCTGTGCTGCGCATCCTCCCGCGCCTCAATGAAGAGGTGAACGAGGAGTGGATTTCCGACAAGACGCGCTTTGCCGTCGATGGCTTGGGCAAGCGCCGGCTCGATCGCCCTTATGTGCGTCGTGCCGGCAAGCTGGTCGAGGCGACCTGGAATGAAGCTTTTGCATTGATCGCCTCGCGGCTCAAAGGCGCGGCGGGTAATCGCTTTGCTGCGATCGCCGGCGATCTCGCCGATACCGAGGCGATGTTCGCGCTGAAAGACCTGATGACCTCGCTCGGCTCGGCGAATATCGATTGCCGCCAGGACGGCGCCGCGCTCGATCCGTCGAACCGCGCCGGCTATCTCTTCAACACGACGATTGCCGGTATCGAGAAGGCGGATGCCTGCGTGCTGATCGGCACCAATCCGCGTTACGAGGCGGCGATTATCAATGCGCGGCTGCGCAAGCGCTGGCTGCAAGGTGGTTTCCGCGTCGGTGCGTTCGGTCCGGCGCTCGATCTGACCTTCCCGGTGACGACGCTCGGCACCGGCCCGCAGGGTCTCGCCGATCGCGCGCGCGAATTTCTCAAAGATGCCAAGCAGCCGATGTTGATCATCGGCACGGGCGCGCTGCGCCGCAAGGATGGGGCCGCGATCCTGGCTGAGGCTCGGGCGCTCGCCGAAAGCACCGGCATGGTGCGCGAGGGCTGGAACGGCTTCAACGTGCTGCATCTCGCGGCGTCGCGCGTCGGCGGCCTCGATCTCGGCTTCGTGCCGGGGCAGGGCGGTCGCGACGTGGCCGGCATCCTCGCCGGTGCCGAAAAAGGCGATATCGACGTCGTCTATTTGCTTGGCGCCGATGAGATCGATACCGCGCGGCTTGGCTCGGCCTTCGTGATTTATCAGGGCCATCATGGCGATCGCGGCGCGGCGCGCGCCGATGTCGTGCTGCCCGGTGCCGCCTATACCGAGAAAGACGCGTGCTACGTCAACACCGAGGGCCGCGTCCAGCTTGCTCGGCGTGCGGTGTTCCCGCCCGGCGATGCGCGCGAAGATTGGGCGATCCTGCGCGCGTTGTCGGCCGCGCTCGGCAAGCCGCTATCTTATGATTTGCTTGCCGCGCTACGCCGCAATCTGGTGCAGTCGTATCCGACTTTCGCCGAGATCGAGGAGGCGCCGCAGGCCGCCTGGGGCGGCTTCGGCAAAGCGGGCGCCGTCGATGACGCTGCCTTTGTCTATCCGATCCGCGATTTCTATCGCACCGACATGATCAGCCGCGCTTCGCCGACGATGGCGGAATGCGCCGCCACGCGCGCCGAAGCCGACGCGCAGAAGACGGGCACGCATGGGTAACTTCCTCACCACTTACGGCCTGCCGACGGCGCTGCTTGTCGGCGAGATTTTGCTGGTCATTGTGCCGCTGCTGCTCGCGGTCGCCTATTTGACCCTGGCCGAGCGCAAGGTGCTGGCGGCGGCGCAGTTGCGCCGAGGCCCGAATGTCGTCGGGCCGTTTGGTCTGCTCCAGCCACTCGCCGACGGGCTGAAGCTGTTGATGAAAGAGACGGTGATCCCGACCGGCGCCAATCGCGGCGTCTTTCTCGCGGCGCCGATCGTCACTTTCACCTTGAGCCTCGTCGCTTGGGCGGTCATCCCGTTCGACAGCGGGGTGGTGATCGCCGATATCAATGTCGGAATCCTCTATCTCTTCGCGATCAGTTCGCTGGGCGTCTACGGCATCATCATGGCCGGCTGGTCGTCGAATTCGAAATACGCTTTCCTCGGCGCGCTGCGCTCGGCGGCGCAGATGGTCTCTTACGAAGTCTCGATCGGCTTCGTGATGGTGAGCGTGCTGCTCTGCGTCGGCTCGCTCAATCTCTCGACCATCGTCGAGGCGCAGCAGAAGATCTGGTTCTGCGTACCGCTGCTGCCGATGTTCGTCGTGTTCTTCATCTCGGGCCTTGCCGAGACCAACCGCTCGCCCTTCGATCTGCCCGAAGGTGAGTCCGAGCTGGTCGCCGGCTTCTTCGTCGAATATTCGGCGATGGCTTTCGCGCTCTTCTATCTCGGCGAATACGCCAACATGATCCTGATGAGCGCGATGACCACGATCCTGTTCCTCGGCGGCTGGCTCGCGCCTTTCGGCTGGCAGCCTTTCACCGGGCCGTTGGCGCATCTGTGGTCGATCTGCTGGTTCTTCGGCAAGATCGCCTTCGTGCTCTTTTGCTTCTTGTGGGTGCGCGCAACCTTGCCGCGCTTCCGTTATGACCAGCTCATGCGGCTGGGCTGGAAAGTGTTTCTGCCGCTGTCCCTGCTGTGGCTCGTGCTCACGGCAGGCGTGCTGGTGACGATGGGCTGGCTGCCCGTCGGTGGAGGTTGATCATGGCGATCATGGATCGCGGCGGCGTACGCGGCCTGCTCCTCGCGGAGATCGTCTCCGGCTTGTGGCTGACGCTGAAATATATGTTCAAGACGCCGGTGACGGTGAACTACCCCTACGAGAAGGGGCCGATCAGCCCGCGCTTCCGCGGCGAGCATGCGCTGCGCCGCTATCCCAATGGCGAAGAGCGCTGCATCGCGTGCAAGCTATGCGAGGCGATCTGCCCGGCGCTCGCTATCACCATCGAGGCCGAGCCACGCGAAGACGGCAGCCGCCGCACGACGCGCTACGACATCGATATGACGAAATGCATCTATTGCGGCATGTGCCAAGAGGCGTGCCCGGTCGATGCCATCGTCGAAGGCCCGAATTTCGAATTTGCCGCCGAAACCCGCGAAGAACTTTTCTATAACAAGGAAAAGCTGCTCGCGAACGGCGATCGCTGGGAGGCGGAGATCGCGAAGAATATCGCGCTCGACGCCCCGTACCGGTAAGGAGCCGCGATGGACGTCGCCGCGATTCTCCAGGCGATCTGCTTCTATGCCTTTGCCGGCGTGGCGGTCGCGTCGGCCGTGATGGTCATCTCGGCCCGCAACCCGGTCCACTCGGTGCTGTTCCTCATCCTCGCCTTCTTCAACGCGGCGGGGCTGTTCGTGCTGCTCGGCGCCGAATTCCTGGCGATGATCCTCGTCATCGTCTATGTCGGCGCGGTCGCCGTGCTGTTCCTGTTCGTCGTGATGATGCTCGACATCAATTTCGTCGAGCTGAGGCACGGCTTCATGCAATACCTGCCGGTTGGCGCACTGGTCGGGCTGGTGTTGCTGGTCGAGCTGGTGCTCGTCTTTGGCGCTTGGACCCTGTCGCCCGATATCGGCACGGCCGCCGCGGCGCCGATGCCCGCGGCGACGCAGCTCACCAACACGGCGGCGCTCGGCGCGCTGATCTATACGCACTACATCTACGCGTTCCAGGCGGCCGGCCTCATCCTGCTGGTCGCGATGATCGGCGCGATCGTGCTGACCCTCCGGTCGCGCGAAGGCGTGAAGCGCCAGAAGATCTCTCAACAAGTGACGCGTCGCCGCGACGCTTCGGTCGAGGTCGTCAAAGTCCGGCCGCGGCAGGGGGTGTGATTCGATGCTGCAGATCGGCCTTGCTCATTACCTGACCGTTGCCGCGATCCTCTTCACGCTCGGCATCTTCGGCATCTTCCTCAACCGCCGGAACGTCATCATCATCCTGATGTCGATCGAGCTCATCCTGCTCGCGGTCAATATCAACTTCGTCGCCTTCTCGTCCTTCCTCGGCGATCTCGTCGGCCAGGTCTTCGCGATGTTCGTGCTGACCGTGGCTGCCGCCGAGGCGGCGATCGGCCTCGCCATCCTCGTCGTCTATTTCCGCAACCGCGGCACCATCGCGGTCGAAGACATCAACCTGATGAAAGGCTGATCGTGACCGTTGCCGCCATCTTCCTGCCGCTGATCGCGGCGATTATCGCCGGCTTCTTCGGCCGCTGGATCGGCGACCGCGGCGCGCAGCTCGTCACCTGCGCAGCGGTGCTGGCCTCGGCCGTGCTCGCGGTCGTCATCTTCTTCCAAGTGGCGATCGGCGGCCAGGCGGTGACCGTCGACCTCTTCAATTGGATGGATACGGGCGATCTTCAGGTCGAATGGGCGCTGCGCTTCGATACGCTCTCGGCGGTGATGATCTGCGTCGTCACCATCGTGTCATCGATGGTTCACGTCTATTCCGTCGGCTACATGGCGCATGATCACTCGATCCCGCGCTTCATGGCCTATCTCAGCATCTTCACCTTTTTCATGCTGATGCTGGTGACGGCCGACAATTTCATCCAGCTCTTCTTCGGCTGGGAAGGCGTCGGTCTCGCCTCATATCTGTTGATCGGCTTCTGGTATGACCGCCCCAGCGCCAATGCCGCGGCGATCAAGGCTTTCGTCGTCAACCGAGTCGGCGATTTCGGCTTCGCGCTCGGTATCTTCGCGGTCTATATGCTGTTCGGCTCGCTGCAATTCGACACGGTGTTCGGCGCGGCGCCGGAAGTAGCGAAGACGACGATCAATTTCCTCGGCCATGTCTGGCCGGCGCTGACCGTCACCTGCATCCTGCTCTTCATCGGCGCGATGGGTAAATCGGCGCAGCTCGGCCTCCACACCTGGCTGCCGGATGCGATGGAAGGCCCGACCCCGGTCTCGGCCTTGATCCATGCCGCGACCATGGTGACCGCTGGCGTGTTCATGCTCGCGCGCCTGTCGCCGCTTTTCGAATACTCGCCGACCGCGCTGGCGGTGGTGGTCGTGATCGGCGGCACCACGGCGATGTTCGCCGCGACCATCGGCATGGCGCAGAACGACATCAAGCGCGTCATCGCTTATTCGACCTGCAGCCAGCTCGGCTACATGTTCTTCGCCGCCGGCGTTTCCGCCTATGGCGCGGCGATGTTCCATCTCATGACGCATGCCTTCTTCAAGGCGCTGCTGTTCCTCTGCGCCGGCTCGGTCATCCATGCGATGTCGGGCGAGCAGGACATGCGCAAGATGGGCGGTATTCGCTATCTCGTGCCTTACACCTATATCCTGATGTGGATCGGCAGCCTCGCGCTCGCCGGCATTTGGCCCTTCGCCGGCTACTATTCCAAGGACATGATCCTCGAGGCGTCCTACGCGGCCGGTACCGGCGTCGGCATGTATGCCTATTGGCTCGGTGTCTTCGCCGCCTTCATCACCGCCTTCTATTCCTGGCGCCTCCTCTTCATGACGTTCCACGGCAAAAGCCGCGCCGATCACGAGGTGATGCACCACGCGCATGAATCGCCGCCGGTTATGCTGTGGCCGCTCGTCGTGCTGGCGATCGGGGCCGTCTGCGCCGGCTTCCTCGGCTTCAACTATTTCGTCGGCGAGGGCAGGGCGGAGTTCTGGCGCGAGGCGATCCTCGTGCTGCCGCAGCATGACTCGGTCGGCAAGGCGGAGAGCGTGCCGTTCTGGGTCGGCAAGCTGCCGCTGGCTGTCGGCTTGCTCGGTATCTTCACGGCGTGGATCGCCTATGTGGTGATGCCGGGTATTCCGGCCAAGACGGCGCGTGCCTTCCGCCCGATCTACCTGCTGTTCCTGAACAAATGGTATTTCGACGAGATCTACGACTTCCTCATCGTGCGGCCACTGATGGCGCTCGGCCATGGCCTCTGGAAGAAGGGCGACGGTGCGATCATCGACGGGCTCGGGCCTGACGGGCTCGCTTCGACGACGCGGCGGCTCTCCGTCGGGGCCAGCCGGCTGCAGACGGGATATCTTTATCACTATGCCTTCGCGATGCTGATCGGCGTGGTGGTGCTGGTTTCCTGGTATCTCTTGTTCCAGATCGGGTGAGCGGAAATATGGATAACTGGCCGCTCCTCAGCCTCGTCACCTTCCTGCCGATCGTCGGCGTCTTCGCGATCATGATCCTTCGCGGCAACGCGGAGGATGTCGCGCGCAACGCACGCTGGATCGCGCTCTGGACATCGCTGATCGATCTCGTCATTTCCGTGATCATCTGGGTGCGTTTCGATCCGACGACCTCGGATTTCCAATTCGTCGAGCAGCATGAATGGCTGCCGCAATTCCACATCGCCTATCAGATGGGGATCGACGGCATCTCGCTGTTCTTCGTCGTGCTCTCGGCGTTCCTGACGCCGATCTGCGTCGTCGCGAGCTGGACCTCGGTCAAGCTGCGGGTGAAGGAATATATGATCGCCTTCCTCGTGCTCGAGACGCTGATGATCGGCATGTTCTGCGCGCTCGATTTCTTCGTCTTCTACATGTTCTTCGAAGGCGTGCTGATCCCGATGTTCCTGATCATCGGTGTCTGGGGCGGCCCGCGCCGGGTCTATGCCGCGTTCAAATTCTTCCTCTACACGCTGCTCGGCTCGGTGCTGATGCTCCTGGCGATCATCGCCGTCTATTTCCAGGTCGGCTCGACCGATATCGTGCAGGCGCTGAATTTCAGCTTCGATCCGGCGCTGCAGAAATGGCTGTGGCTCGCCTTCTTCGCGTCCTTCGCGGTGAAGGTGCCGATGTGGCCGGTCCATACCTGGCTGCCCGACGCGCATGTCGAGGCGCCGACCGCGGGCTCGGTCATCCTCGCCGGCGTGCTCTTGAAGATGGGCGGCTACGGCTTCATCCGCTTTTCGCTACCGATGTTCCCCGACGCCTCGGCCTATTTCACGCCGCTCGTTTATACGCTCAGCGTCGTCGCGGTGATCTACACCTCGCTGGTCGCGCTGGCGCAGGAAGACATGAAGAAGCTCATCGCCTATTCGTCCGTTGCCCATATGGGCATCGTGACCATGGGCATCTTCACGGTCACGTCCGAAGGCCTGCAAGGCGCGATGATCCAGATGCTGAGCCACGGCGTCGTCTCGGCCGCGCTCTTCCTGTGCGTTGGCGTCGTCTATGACCGGCTGCACACGCGCGAGATCGCGCGCTATGGCGGCGTCGTCAACAACATGCCGAAATACGCCTTCTGCTTCATGGTGTTCATGCTGGCCTCGGTCGGCCTGCCAGGCACCAGCGGCTTCGTCGGCGAATTCCTGTCGCTGCTGGGCGCCTTCCGGGTCAACACCTGGGTCGCGTTCTTTGCCACTACGGGCATGATCCTTGGCGCCGCGTACATGCTCTATCTCTATCGCCGCGTCGTCTTCGGCGTCATCACCAAGGACGATGTCCGCGCCATGCTCGACCTCAATTGGCGCGAAATCGTCGTCTTCGTGCCGATGATCTTGGTCGTTCTGTGGATGGGCATCTATCCCGACACCTTCCTGCGGCCGCTGCAGCCGACGATCGGCAATCTGATCGAAAGCGTGCAATCGGCGCGCGACACCGGTCATCGTTTCGCGGCGCGATAGGGGCTCCGTTCATGCATCTCGCGCTTCCCGATTTCATGGCCGCGCTGCCTGAGATTTTCCTTGCCGCAGCTTCGCTGGCGCTTCTCATCCTCGGCGCCTTCCAGGGCGACAAGGCCGCGCGCGAGATCGCCTGGCTCGCGGTTGCGGCGCTGGTCGTCGCCTTCGCCCTCGTCGCTTCGCCGCTGCATACCCACGGACCCGTGCGCCAGGTTGCGCTCTACGGTCTCTTCGTGGTCGACGGTTTCGGCGCCTTCTCGAAGATGCTGGTGCTGATCGGCTCGGCGTTGACCCTCATCATGGCGATGCGCTTCAATGAGCGCGAAGGCATCGCGCGGCCGGAATACGCCGTGCTGGTGCTGCTCGCGACCACCGGCATGATGATGATGATCGCCGCCAACGATCTCATCTCGCTCTATGTCTCGCTCGAATTGCAGAGCCTCGCGCTCTACGTCGTGGCCGCTTTCCATCGCGACGACCGCCGCTCGACCGAGGCCGGCCTCAAATATTTTGTCCTCGGCGCGCTCGCCTCGGGAATGCTGCTCTACGGCTCGTCGATGGTCTATGGCTTTGCCGGCACGACCAGCTTCGACACGCTGGCGCATGCTTTCGCCGATGGCGGCACGGTCTCGATCGGTCTCATCATCGGCATCGTGCTGATCGCCGTCGGCCTTGCCTTCAAGGTGTCGGCGGTCCCGTTCCATATGTGGACGCCCGACGTCTATGAAGGCGCGCCGACGCCGGTGACGGCGTTCTTCTCGGTCGCGCCCAAAGTCGCGGCGCTCGCGCTGTTCGTCCGCGTGATGGTCGGGCCGTTCGGCGGCCTCGTCGCCGAATGGCGGCAGGTGATCTGGTTCATCTCCGTCGCCTCGATGCTGCTCGGCGCCTTCGCGGCGATCAATCAGAGCAACATCAAGCGGCTGATGGCCTATAGCTCGATCGCCAATGTCGGCTATGCGCTGATCGGCCTCGCCGCGGGCAGCGCCGCGGGCGTGCGTGGTATCCTCGTCTATCTCGCGATCTACGTGTTCATGAACGCCGGCGCTTTCGCCGTGATCCTCTGCATGCGCCGCGACGGCAAGCAGGTCGAAGGCATCAACGACCTCGCTGGCCTCTCGCGCACGCACCCGGCGCTGGCCCTGGCGCTCGGCATCTTCATGTTCTCGCTCGCCGGCATTCCGCCGATGGCCGGCTTCTTCGGTAAGCTCTACGTCTTTCTCGCCGCCATCGATGCGCAGCTTTACGTGCTGGCCGTGATCGGTGTGCTCAGCAGCGTGGTTGGCGCCTATTACTATCTGCGCATCGTCAAGCTGATGTATTTCGACGAGCCGGCTGGCGCCTTCGACCGGCCGATCGGCCGCGAGATCCAGGCGGTGCTCGTCATCTCGGCGCTGGTGGTCTTTTTCTTCTTCGCCTGGCCGGGCCTTTTGGTGGATGGCGCCGATGCGGTCGCCGCCGCGCTCTTCACCGGATGAGCCTTCCGGGACCTCTGCCGTCTTTCTATCGCCTCGTTAGCCACGAGCGCATTGCCAGCACTAGCGATGAAGCCAAGGCCCTCGCCCAGCGGGGTGAGCCGGCCGGCACGCTGGTTTGGGCGCGCACACAGACCGCCGGGCGCGGCCGTCAGGGCAGGGGCTGGGTCTCGCCCGTCGGTAATTTCTACGCCTCGCTGATCCTCCGGCCCACCGTTCCCGTCGCGACCGCAGCGCAGCTTGGTTTTGTCGCGGCGATTGCCGTCGCTGAGGCATGCCTTGCCCTCGCGCCGGAAGCCGCCATCAGCCTCAAATGGCCGAACGACGTGCTGCTGACCGGGCGCAAGTTCGCCGGCCTTCTGCTCGAATCGCAGAGCCGTGGCGACGGCGCGCTCGATTGGCTGGTGCTGGGCGTCGGCATCAACCTCGCGACCTATCCGGTCGAGGTCGAATATCCGGCGACGGCGCTGACCACGACCGGCGCGGACGCGAATGCCGAGGCGATGCTTGGCGCGCTCGCGGCGTCTTTTCTCGTCTGGTATGAGCGCTGGCGCGATGGCGCCGGCTTTGCCACCATCCGCACGGAATGGCTGGCACGGGCACACGGCTTGAACCAGCCGATCCGGGTGCGCCTGCCGGGCGAGACGCGCGAGGGCCTGTTCGGCGGGCTCGATACCGACGGCGCGCTGTTGCTCGATACGGGAACCGGCCGTCAGCGCATCGCCGCGGGCGAGGTCTTTCCCGCGATCGCTGCTTGAGGAGCGACCATGCTGCTTGCGATCAACGCCAACAATACAAACACGGTGTTCGCTCTTTGGGATGGCGACCGGTTGCATGGCGTATGGCGCATCGCGACCGAGGCGAAACGCACCGCCGATGAATATGTGGTCTGGCTCGATCATCTCTTGAGCCTCGGCGGGCTGACACGCGGCCGTATCGACGGCACGATCATCGCCAGCGTCGTGCCGGATGCGAATTTCAATCTCGTCAAATTTTGCACCGACTATTGCGCCTCGACGCCGATGATGGTGGGCGAGGGCGGGATCGAGCTGGGCATGAAGGCGCTGGTCGACCGGCCCGAGGAAGTCGGCGCCGACCGCCTTATCAACACGATCGCGGCGCATGACCGCTATCCCGGTGCGTCGATCGTCGTCGATTTCGGCACCGCAACGACTTTCGACGTCGTGGACGATAGCGGCAATTACCGCGGCGGCGTCATCGCGCCGGGCATCAACCTCTCGCTGCAAGCGCTGGAGCAGGCCGCCGCCAAGCTGCCGAGCATCGCGATCCGCGCGACTGCCAAGGTGATCGGCACCAACACCGTCGCCTGCATGCAATCGGGCATCTATTGGGGCTATGTCGGACTGATCGAAGGCATCGTCACGCGCATCACCAAGGAATATGGTGCGCCGATGCGGGTGATCGCGACCGGCGGCCTGGCGCCGGTGTTCGAGCATGCTAGCCCCTTGATTGAACGTATCGACGGCACGCTGAACCTTTGGGGACTGCGGCTGGTTTACGAACGAAATCGCCCGAAAACGATAGCCGTGTGAGCATGAGCGCATCCGACATGATCAACCGCCCCGACGAGCTGGTCTTCCTGGCGCTCGGCGGCGTCGGCGAGATCGGCATGAATATGAGCCTTTACGGCTATCACGGCCGCTGGCTGATGATCGATTGCGGCATCACTTTTGCCGACGACACGGTGCCCGGCATCGATGTGATCATGGCCGATCCACAATTCATCGCCGATCGTGCCGACCGGCTCGATGGCCTTGTCTGTACCCATGCGCATGAAGATCACATCGGCGCCGTCGCCTATCTCTGGAAGCGCTTCCGCTGTCCGGTTTATGCGACGCCGTTCACCGCCGCGGTGCTGCGCGCAAAGCTCACGGAAGCGGGGATCGAGCATGAGGTGCCCCTGCACGAAGTGCCGTTGTCCGGGCGCTTCTCTGTCGGCCAGTTCGAGCTCGAGCTGATCACGCTGACGCATTCGATCCCCGAGCCAAATGCTGTCGTGCTGCGCACGCCCTTCGGCACGGTGCTTCACACCGGCGATTGGAAATTCGATGCCGATCCGCTGGTCGGGCCGACGGCCGATCAGGCCGCGTTGCAACGCCTGGGCGAGGAAGGCGTGCTCGCGATGGTCTGTGATTCGACCAACGCGCTGCGTCCCGGCGAGGCCGGCTCCGAAGCCGATGTGAGGAAGGCGCTAATCGAGGTCGTCGCGCAGCAGAAAAACCGCGTCGCGGTGGCCTGCTTTGCCTCGAATGTCGCGCGGCTGGCCTCGATCGCGGCGGCGGCGGCGGCAAATGATCGCCACGCCGCGCTGATCGGGCGCTCGCTCTGGCGCATGGATCACGCGGCGCGCGAGACAGGCTATCTCGAGAATATCGTGCCCTTCTTGACCGACGAGGAAGCCGCCTATCTGCCGCGCGACAAGGTTGTGCTGATCTGCACCGGCAGCCAGGGCGAGCCGCGTGCTGCGCTCTGGCGCATCGCCGAGGATGAGCATCCCGAGATCGTGCTCGAGCCCGGCGATACGGTGGTCTTCTCCTCGCGCGTCATTCCCGGCAACGAACGCGCCATCGGCCGCTTGCAGAACAAGCTCGCGCATATGGGCGTCGACATCATTTCCGATCACGATCATTTCGTTCATGTCTCGGGCCATCCGGCGCAGGACGAGCTGGCGCGCATGTATGAGCTGGTGAAGCCGACGATCGCGTTGCCGGTGCATGGCGAGGCGCGGCATCTGATGGCGCATGCCAAGCTCGCCGAGGAGCAGGGCGCCAAACACGCGCTCGTCACGCATAACGGCCAGATGGTGAAGCTCGCGCCCGGCACACCGGGCGTCATCGGCGAAGTGCCGACCGGCCGGCTTGTCGTCGACGGCAAGTCGCTGCTGCCGCTGGGCGGCGAAGCGCTCAAGAGCCGGCAGCGGATGGTGTGGAACGGCACCGCCGTGGCGACGGTGGTGGTCGACCGCAACGGTAAGCTCAAAGCGCCGCCGCAAGTAACGGTACAGGGTCTCGCCGAGGATGCCACGGCCGCGGCGGAAGAATTGCGCGAACGGGTTGAAGAGGCGATCGAGGAATTGTCGCTCAACGACCGGCGCGACGACGAGGCGCTGCGCGAGGCGGTGCGGGTGGCGATCCGACGCGCGCTCAGGGCCTGGCACGGCAAGCGCCCCGTCACCGATGTGCATGTGGTACGGATTTAGTCTAGCCCCCGGAACCCCATCGTCATTGCGAGAAGGGCACTAGCCTGACGAAGCAATCCAGTGGTTGAGCCAGACTGGATTGCTTCGCTTCGCTCGCAATGACAGCACTTTGAGATTTGGGAATTTTCCCGCTATCATCCGTGCATGTTTACGCTTCCGAGGATGATTCGACTTAGCTGACCGGCTCTTGCGAGAGCCGGTGCCGTGCTGTCGTCATTTTTCTCCTCGGAGTGTTCCATGTCTGCGCAAAATCGCGTCGGCGGCTCGTCCGCCGTTTCTTCTCCTGTCTCTCACGATGATTTGATCCGCGACCAGTTCAGCCGCCAGGCCGAGCTATTCGCGCGCTCGCCCGAATTGCATGGCGACGCGCAACTGAAACCGCTCATCGATGCGGCACGGCCACAGCCGCATGAAGCGATGATCGATCTGGCCTGCGGGCCCGGTACGGTCGTGGCGGCCTTTGCCCCGTATGTGCGACGCGCGGTCGGCATCGATGCGACCGAGCCGATGCTCGATGAGGCGCGGCGGATCGCGGGCGAAAAGCGGCTCGACAATGTCGAGTGGCGCGCGGCCAGTGTCTACGAATTGCCTTTCGCCGATGCCTCGTTCGATATCGTGACCTGCCGCTTTGCCTTTCACCATTTGCAGGAGCCGGCCCGCGCCTTCGCCGAGATAGCGCGGGTCTGCCGCGGCGGCGGGCGCATCGTGCTTTGCGACGGCGTTGCGCCAGCGGATACGATGAAAGCCGCGGCCTTCAACGCGATGGAGCGTTTCCGCGATCCTTCGACGGCAAGCTTTTTGCCGCTCGCCGCGTTGAGCGACCTGTTCGTGCAGGCTGGGCTGTCCGCGCCGGCGATGCAGCCATTCCACGTCACCTATGCGATCGAGGAATTGGTCACGAAATCGTTTCCGGTGGATGACGATCGCGTCACGCTTCGGCGCATGATCGAGGACCTGGTGGCAACCGACGCGCTGGAGGTCGGCACCAAGCCGGGCGGACCTCAATTCATTTTCCCCGTCGCGGTCCTCTCCGCGACCAAACCGGAGGACGCATAGCGCTCCCGCCTCTCGCGCACTGGTCGAGGCGGGGGGCGCTCGCTAGGGTTCCGGTGTGGCCGAAGAGACGCAGCGATCGGGCGATCAGCAAAGCGGTGCCGTAACAGGGCGGGGCTATATCCTTCTCGCCTGCATGTTCGCCCAGTTCATGGCGGCGGTTGAATCGACGATCGTGGGAACCGCCATGCCGACGATCGTCGCCGATCTCGGCGGCTTCCACCTCTTCTCCTGGGTCTTCGCGTCGTATCTGCTGGCGCAAGCGGTCTCGACACCGATCTATGGCCGGCTCGCCGATGTTTATGGCCGCAAGCGCGTGTTCATCTTCGGTGCGACGCTGTTCCTCGCGGCATCTACCGCCTGCGGTTTTGCTTGGGGAATGGTGCCGCTGATCGCGATGCGTGCGATCCAGGGCTTTGGCTCGGGCGCGATCCAGCCGATTGCCTGGACAATCCTCGGCGACATCTATCCGCCGAAAGAGCGCGCGTTGGTGCAGGGCTATCTCTCGGCCGTGTTCGGCACCTCGGCTATCATCGGGCCGCTGCTCGGCGGCTTCATCGTCGAGAATCTCTCGTGGCCGATGGTGTTCTGGATCAACATCCCGGTCGGGATCGCGACGATGATCATGCTCGCCGTGTTCCTGAAAGAGCGCATCGCGAAACAGCGGCATGAGATCGATTATCTTGGCGCGGTGTTGTTGATGATCGGTATTGGCGCGCTGATGGTGGTGCTGGTGCAGGCGCGCAATCTCGACCGCACCGTGCTGATCGGCCTTGGCACGATTGCCGTCCTGGCCCTCGGCGCGCTCGTGTGGCAGGAGGCGCGCATCCGCGAGCCGATCGTCCCGTATAGGCTCTGGCGCCTGCCGATCATTGTCTTCTCCAATATCGGCTCGTTCGGCATTGGCGCGCTGATGATGTCGAACGGCGCGTTCCTGCCGACCTATGTGCAAGGCGCGATGGGCGCCAGCCCGGCCGTCGCCGGCCTCGCGCTCGGCGCGTCCTCGATCCTCTGGACCTTCGGCACGTTCGGCGCCGGGCGCATGATGGTGCGGCTGTCCTATCGCGCGGCGGCGATCGTGGGCGGCGTGATCATGATCGTCGGTGCGGCGCTGTTGCTGACCGCAACGCCGGAATACGGGCCTGCCTGGGTCGCTTTCGCCGCGGCGATCCTCGGCCTTGGCATGGGCTTCAGCAATACGACCTTCGTGATTGCGACTCAGACCAGCGTTGGCTGGAACGAGCGTGGCGCTGCGACCTCGGCGAATATGTTCCTGCGCACCGTCGGGCAATCGGTCGGCACGGCGATCTTCGGCGCGATGTTCAATCTCGGCATCGGCAGCATTGCCGGCGCCGAGGAGGAGATCAACCGCCTGCTCGAGCCGGCGACGCGCGCCAGCGTCGAGGCGAGCGAAGCGATGCGGCTGTCCGAGGCGATCGCGGCGGCGATCCACAACGTCTATCTCGTCGCCGGCGTGTTGTCGCTCGCGCTTTTCGCGCTGGCTTTCCTCATTCCGGCCGGGCTCAGCCCCATCCGCCAGCCCGCGCCGCGGGAAGCGAGCCGCCCCGCGGCAAGCGACTGAATGTCGCTTCTAGGCGCCCCGGTACCGCGCTAAAACTCCACGCATGATCGGACGCCTCAACCATGTCGCGATCGTCGTGCCGGATTTGGCGCGCGCATCGGCGCTCTATCGCGACGTGCTGGGCGCCGAGGTGTCGGCGCCGCTCGATCTGCCGGCGCATGGGGTGACGACCGTCTTCGTTACGCTGGCGAATACCAAGATCGAGCTGCTCGTGCCGCTCGGCGAGAATTCGCCGATTGCGTCCTTCCTCGAGCGCCATCCCGATGGCGGCATGCATCACCTTTGCTACGAGGTGGAAGACATCATTGCTGCGCGCGACAAGTTGCGCCAGGAAGGCGCGCGCGTTCTGGGCAATGGCGAGCCGGCGACCGGCGCGCATGGCAAGCCGGTGCTCTTCCTTCATCCGAAGGATTTCGCTGGCACTCTTATCGAGCTCGAGCAGGTATAGGCATGAGTTGGTTTGTCGGCGTCGCGATGTATATCGTGATCTGGTGGATCGCGATCTTCGCGGTGCTGCCGTTGGGCGTGAAACCGGCGGAGAAGGGCGATCTCGGTGCGCGTGCCGGGGCGCCCGCTAATCCGCGGCTCTGGTACAAGGTTGGCATAACCAGCATCGTCGCTGCTGTGCTCTGGCTGATCATGTTCGCCGTCATCCATTTCGGCATGGTCGATTTGAGAGATCTAGCGCGATGAGCGCCGCTTACTGCCGGCTTGCGCCCGGCCATCCCTTCCACGGTAGCTACCACGCCAGCGAATATGGCTTTCCTGCGCGAAACGATGCCGTGCTGTTCGAGCGGCTGGTGCTCGAGATCAACCAGGCCGGTCTCTCCTGGCTTACGGTGCTGAAAAAGCGCGGGGCCTTTCGCGCCGCTTTCGCCGGCTACGACATCGACAAGGTTGCCGCCTTCACGGCGCGCGACGTGAAGCGGCTGATGAATGACGAAGGCATCATCCGCAATCGCCTCAAGATCGAAGCGGTCATCGAGAACGCCAAGCGTCTACAGGCGATCCGCGAGAGCCATGGCTCTTTCGCCGCTTGGCTCGATGCGCATCACCCGCTGAGCAAAGAGAAATGGGTGAAGCTGTTCAAACAGACCTTCCGGTTCACCGGCGGCGAGATCGTCGGCGAGTTCTTGATGAGCCTCGGCTATCTCAAAGGCGCGCATGTGCCGAGCTGTCCAGTGCATGCTCAGGTCTCCAAACTCGCCCCGCCTTGGGAGAAGGGCACGAAGAAACCCGGCGCTAGGGCGTCCGTCTGAACCGCAGCGACAGGCCGGGCTTCTTGTTCGGATAAGCTTTCACCAGGATGAAGCCCTAGCGCGCGAAGGGATGCGCGCATTCTCGCGGTTGAAGAGCTGGATATGCTCGGGCGGGGCGACTTGGTCCCAATCGGCGATATTCGCCGGCACGAGTGGGTGGCCGGCATCGGGCGACGAGATGTGCAGATAGCCGCCCGGCTTGGTCACGGCGGCGAAGGTCCTCAGCAGTGGGTCCGGCCCGGGCACATGCTCCAAAACCTCGGACGAGAAGACGAAATCATATTGTAGCCCGCGCGCCGCGAAGACCGACATCGGCTCGCAATAAAATGTCCCGCGCGGGAAATGTTTCTTGGCATAGGCGATCGCGCCGGCGCAGATATCGAGGCCGCTGGCTCGGGCATCGAGCCGCCCGAATGCCTCGACCATGAAACCGCCGCCGCAGCCGAGGTCGAGCACACTCTTGCCGGGAAACACGTACCGGAAAAAGCGCAGCGCTCTGAGAGCAGCGCGGCGCCGGCGCGAGGCCGCCTTGTTGAAATAATCTTCCGTCGGGGTGCGGGAAGGGTCGTTGTAATAAGTTGCGAGCTGGCGGGCAGTGGGATAGGGCGAGGCGAAAATCAGGCCGCAAGCGCCACAGCGCTGGAACGGATAGTCCGATTTCACGAAAGCAGGCCGTGCCTCGGCTTTGGTGCAGGCGGGGCAGGCAACGGTACCAACGGAGGCAACCAGGGCGGGCGTGACCAGCAATTACCCGGGCCGCAAAATAATCGATCCGGCTGGCCCCTCAAGCCCAAATATTGGGCAAAAAAATAAGGCAAGATCCTGCGATCTTGCCCCACCGTTTGTCTTATCGACTAAGCAGCTTCTTCGAAAGGGTTGAATCCCCCAAGCCGTTCGTTACCGGCTTTTCCTCCCTAAACTTGGACCTTGTCGCTTTGTTGCGCAAGAACCGCAAAAGTCGAAATGAGTGTATGAAAATCGCCGGCTTAGGTCACGTAAATTCTCACGAAAACGTCAAGTTGACCCGAGGACCGCAAACCTGACGAGAAAGAGTAGGGCCAGGATCGCCAAAGCAGGGCTAACTTGGCTCCATCTCCCGGCGAGCAGCTTGACCGCCGCATAGGCAATGAAGCCGAAAGCGATGCCGGTCGCGATCGAATAGGTCAGCGGCATGGCGATCGCGGTGATCACGGCCGGGGCATATTCGGTCGGATCCTCCCAATCGATTTCGGCCAGGCCGCGCGCCATCAAGCAGGCCACATAGAGAAGGGCAGGCGCCGTCGCGTAGGCGGCGACTGAGCCGGCCAGCGGCGAGAAGAACAGGCTCAGCAGGAACAGGATTGCGACGACCACGCCGACGAGCCCGGTCCGGCCACCGGCGCGGACGCCGGCCGCGCTCTCGATGTAGCTGGTGACGGTGGTGGTGCCGAGCAGCGAGCCGCAGATCGTTGCCGTGGAATCGGCGATGAAGACGCGGCTGAGGCGCGGGATCTTGCCGTCCTTCCCGATCAGCCCGGCGCGATGCGCGACGCCGACCAAGGTTCCGGTGTTGTCGAAGAGATCGACAAAGAAGAAGGCGAAGATGATTGCGATCAGCCCGGCATCGAGCGCGCCTTTGAGATCGAGCTTCAGAAAGGTCGGCGCGAGGCTCGGCGGCGCCGAGACGATGCCGCCGAAAGGCGAGACGCCTATGGCGATGCCGATCGCCGTGACGCCGAGCACCGAAATGATGATCGCGCCCGGGATGCGTTTGGCGTCGAGCGCGACGATGGCGAGGAAGCCGCAGACCGCGAGGATCACCGACGGCGCCTTCACATCGCCCAGCGTGACGAGCGTGTCGGGCGAGGCTGCGACGATGCCAGCGTTATGCAGCGCGATGATGCCGAGGAAGAGACCGATACCGGCTGAGATCGCCATCTTCAGCGATTGCGGGATCGCATCGACGACCCATTCGCGCAGCTTCAACAGGCTGAGGATCAGGAACAGCACGCCCGAGATCAGCACCGCGCCGAGCGCGACCTCCCACGTGTAGTGCATGCCTTTGACGACGCCGTAGGTGAAATAGGCGTTGAGTCCCATGCCCGGCGCGAGGGCGAGCGGGTAGTTGGCGTAAAGTCCCATGATCAGCGTGCCGATCGCGGTGCCGATGCAGGTGGCGACGAAGACCGCGCCGCGATCCATGCCGGCATCGCTCAGGATCGCCGGATTGACGAACATGATGTAGGCCATGGTCAGAAAGGTGGTGAAGCCCGCGACGATCTCGGTTCGCACCGTCGTGCCATGGGCGCTCAGTTGGAAATAACGGTCGAGCATGTTTCCCCCGAATTTTGAAACGCGACCCCGCATCATCTTGGCCGAGCGCCGCGCGTTAGGCTAGTCTTTCGCCATGCGCGACTCGCTCTTTGCGATTTTCGGACTCGTGTTTTTCGCCATACCCGCTTGGGCCGCGGGTGCACCGCCGCCGCCGGGCGGAGTCGCGTCGACGCCGAATGGCGGCATGGTGATGTCGTCGCAGGTTTGCGCATCACTTGCTCCTACGGCCGGCGTCCCAAGCGCCGACTACCAGCCGGGTGTCGACGTAAACGGCAATGCGGTTGCGCCCGCCGATCTTCCGTCGAGCCCATCGAATCCGAGCGTCGATAATTTCCCGATCGAGATCGATCAGCGTCTCGCCCATCGCTTCAACCTGCCGCCCGGCGCCAATGCCAAGGTGGTGCTTGGCTATGTCACGGTTCGCGGCAACCAGGCCTATTTCAACGGCCAGCCGCTCAATGCCGATCAGACTTCGGCGCTCGCCGAGGCGTGCCGCGAGGCCAAGCATTAATCCGAATTCACGCCGTGCGTTGGACAGCGACGGCGGCGTTTCCTACATTCCGCGGCACCCCAATCCTGAGGAAAATCCGTGCGTCTTTCCGCCTATTTCCTGCCGCTTCTGAAAGAGAATCCGGCCGAGGCGCAGATCGTCTCGCATCGCCTGATGCTGCGCGCTGGCATGATCCGCCAATCGGCTGCCGGCATCTATTCCTGGCTGCCGCTGGGTTTCCGCGTGCTGCGCAAGGTCGAGCAGATCGTGCGCGAGGAACAGGACGCAGCCGGGGCGCAGGAATTACTCATGCCGACCTTGCAGCCGGCGGAACTTTGGCGCGAGAGCGGACGTTACGAGGATTACGGCAAGGAGATGCTGCGCATTCGCGATCGTCACGAGCGCGACATGCTCTATGGACCGACCAACGAAGAGCTCATCACTGATATCGTCCGCAATTCGATCAAAAGCTATCGCGACTTGCCGAAGAATCTCTATCACATCCAGTGGAAGTTCCGCGACGAGGTGCGACCGCGTTTCGGCGTGATGCGCGGGCGCGAATTCCTGATGAAGGACGCCTATTCCTTTGATCTCGACAAGGCCGGCGCGGTTGCGTCCTATTTCCGGATGTTCGCGGCCTATATGAAGACTTTCAAGCGCATGGGGCTGACGCCGATCCCGGTGCGCGCCGATACCGGGCCGATCGGCGGCGATCTCAGCCACGAATTCCATGTCCAGGCCGATACCGGCGAGAGCGGGCTTTATTACGACAGCGATATCGTCAATCTCGACGAGAAGAGCATCGATCCAACCTCGCCCGATGTGCAGAAATATATTGCCAATTGGTACGCGGCGACGGACGAGAAGCACGACAAGGCCGAATTCGAGGCGCGCGTGCCGGAAGGCCGGCGCTGCGAGAAGCGCGGCATCGAAGTTGGACAGGTGTTCTATTTCGGCACGAAATATTCGAAGCCGATGGATGCGGTTGTCGCCGGTCCCGACGGTGCGCCCGTGGCATTGGAGATGGGCTCTTACGGTATCGGTGTCTCGCGGCTTATCGGCGCGCTGATCGAGGCGAGCCACGACGATGCCGGCATCATCTGGCCGGAGAGCGTCGCGCCCTTCAAGGTCGGGCTGATCAATCTGCGCGCCGCTGACGCGAAATGCCGCGCGGCGTGCGACGATCTCTACAGCAAGCTGCAGAATGCCGGCATCGACGTGCTCTACGACGATCGCGATAAATCCGCCGGTGCGAAATTCGCGGCGATGGATCTGATCGGCTTGCCCTGGCAATTCGTCATTGGGCCGCGCGGTCTCGCGAACAACGTCGTCGAGGTGAAGAACCGCAAGACCGGCGAGCGAAAAGAGATCGCGCCTGAGGCGGCGCTCAATCTGCTGATAGCGCGCTGATCATGTTTGGTCCGCTCGAGCGGTTGATTGCCTTCCGCTATCTGCGCGCGCGACGCCAGGAAGGCTTCATCTCGGTCATCGCGATCTTTTCGCTGACCGGTATCGCGCTGGGTGTCGCGACTCTCATCGTCACCATGGCGGTGATGAACGGCTTCCGTGCGGAGCTTCTGGGCCGCATCCTCGGCTTCAACGGCCATGTCAATGTCTATGCGGAGCAGGGTTCGCTGACCGGTTACGATGATCTCGCCACGCAGATCAAAAAGCTGCCAGGTATCGTCTCGGCGGTACCGACGATCCAGGGCCAAGTCATGTCGACCGCTGGCTCGCAATCGAGCGGCGCGCTAGTACGCGGCCTGAGCCTCGATGATCTGAAGAGCCAAGCGCTGATCGCGGATAACCTCTCGCCCGGCGCGCTCGACAATTTCAAGGACAACAACGTCATCATCGGCTATCGCCTTGCGCAGACGCTGGGCATCCGACCAGGCGGTTCGATCACGCTGATCTCGCCGCAAGGCTCGGCGACCGTCTTCGGCACGGTGCCGCGCATCAAGAGCTACACCGTCGCCGGCACCTTCAATGTCAGCATGTATGAATTCGACAACGCGTTCATCTTCATGCCGATGGAGACAGCGCAGACCTATTTCAACATCGACAAGGCCGTGACCAGCATCGAGGTGAAGGTCGCCGATCCCGATCAGGTCAGGACTTATGACCGCGAGATCTTTAATGCACTCGGCGGCAAGGTGAAGATATTCGACTGGCAGCAGAGCAATCTCAGCTTCTTCAACGCCGTCGAGGTCGAGCGCAACGTCATGTTCCTGATCCTGACGCTGATCATCCTCGTCGCGGCGTTCAACATCATCTCCAGCATGATCATGATGGTGAAGGACAAGGGCCGCGACATCGCGATCCTTCGCACCATGGGGGCGACGCGCGGCACGGTTCTGCGCATCTTCATTCTGGCGGGCGCCAGCGTCGGCTTCGTCGGCACCTTCCTCGGCTTCGTCATCGGTGTCGAATTCGCGACCCATATCGAGGCGATCCGGCAATTCATCCAGTCGATCATCGGCACCGATCTCTTCTCCGCCGAGATTTATTTCCTCACGCAAATCCCGGCGCGCGTCGATCCTTACGAGGTCGGCGCGGTGGTCGCGATGGCCTTCGGCTTGTCCTTCCTCGCGACGATCTATCCCGCCTGGCGCGCGGCGCAGCTCGATCCGGTGGAAGCGCTGCGATATGAATGACCGCGCATGAGCTTTCGTCCATGACCGACCCAATTCGCGGCGCCGCGCCGACGCTCGAACTGCGTCAGGTCGTGCGCACCTATCAACAAGCAGGCCGTGGCCTGCCGGTGTTGCGCGGCATCTCGCTGGCGATCCAGCCGGGCGAGATCGTTGCGTTGGTCGGCCCATCGGGCGCAGGCAAATCGACCCTGCTGCACGTCGCCGGCCTGCTCGATCGGGCGGATGGCGGTACGATCCTGTTCCAAGGCGTTGATTGTACCCGCATGAACGATAGCGAGCGCACAGCGGCGCGCCGCGGCTCAATCGGCTTCGTCTATCAATTCCATCAGCTCCTGCCGGAATTCTCGGCAGTCGAGAACATCGTCCTGCCGCAGATGATCGCCGGTGTCCCGCGCCGTCAGGCGCGCGAACGGGCGATGGAGCTCTTGGGTCTTGTCGGCTTGCGGCCGCGCGCCGATCATCGCCCGGCGCGGCTTTCGGGCGGCGAGCAGCAGCGCGTCGCCATCCTGCGCGCGCTCGCCAACCAGCCGAAACTACTGTTGGGTGACGAGCCGACCGGCAACCTCGATCACACCACCGCCGACGAAGTGACCGCCGTACTGCTCGATCTCGTCCGCCACCACGGCCTCTCGGCCCTGATCGCGACGCATAATCTCGAGCTCGCCCGGAAGATGGACCGCATCCTGACGCTGCAGGATGGGGTGGTAACGGACAGCCGATAAGCCGCAATCGAATGGCCGGCGTGGAGGTGCGCACGATATGGAGATCGTCGGTTCTCCGCCCGAATTGGCTGGATTGGTGTGTGAGGCGATTGTTCGGCAGCAATTCATCTATAACGGTGAACTCGTAGATGATGCGAATGTCGTCTATCTATGTTTTGCAGCTCGTTGGCATCAGCTCATCATCGACAACGGGGTTGTATTTTGGCGATCGTCACCCGAAGCGCCGAAGCCTCTCACGGCGGAAGACGATAGCTTCGAATATCCGCTCATCGATGTTGGCCTGAGTGCGGGTTTGACGGGATGTCGCCTCGAATCTTATCGTGTGGAAGATACGCCCTCTGGCGTGGAGGTCATATTTTTATTCGACAACAGGCGAACGATTGTCATCCAAAATGAAGGTGACCGGTCGATGTTTCGAGTGGCTTGAGCGGTTCCGGCATTCGAATGCAGGAGACCGCTCAAACTGCAATTTTGTTTTCTAGACGAGCTTCTGCATCTCCGCGGTCGGCGTGATATCGAAGCCGTTGGCACTGCAGCACACCATCGAGAATTGCCCGACGCTGGCGATGAGGCCGACGAGATCGTCGGTGCCGAAGAGCTTCTCGGCTTCTTGATAAGTCGCCTCGCTGAGGCCCTTATTGGTCAGCAGCTCTTTCGGCAGCTTGTGCGCCATCGCCTCGCGCGGATTGCTGAGATCGGGCGTCTTGCCCGCGTTGATCGCATCGATGACCGATTGCTCGACGCCCTGGGCGACAGCGTTGCGCGATTGCGCGCCCCAGGGATATTTCGCGCCCCAGAAGCGGCACACCGTCAGCACGGCGATCAGCCGTTCGCGGCCCGAAATCTTGAACGAGGCGAAGGCCTTGCCCATGTTCTGCGAGGCGGTGAAGAGCGTCGGGTTGCGGATATAGGCGTAGTAGGGGCCGCCGACCGGCTGGTTCGCCGCCTTGGCCTCGTCATAGACGCGGCCTTGCTCCGCGTTCAGCTCTTCGCGCTTCAGAATGGCGATACGAGTCATCGAGCCCTCCCTTTCATGGCATCGTCGTTGCGGCTGAGTGTAGCGGATCGCCGGCGCTCTGTAAAATCAGCTTGCGCATGCGCGCCGCTCTGCCAAGCTTGAACACGATGCCACACGCTGATTTCATTCATCTCCGCACGCACTCCGCCTATTCGCTCTCGCAGGGCGCGATCAAGGTCAAAGCGCTCGTCGAATTGGCGAAGAAAAACGCCATGCCGGCGGTGGCGATCACGGATGTCGGCAATCTCTTCGGCTCGCTCGAATTCTCGATGGCGGCTTCCGACTCGGGGGTGCAGCCGGTCGTCGGTTGCGAGCTCGGGCTGCGGCGTGCGGATGTGGAAAATGTCCGACTCGGCGCGCGGCTGGGGCCGGCGCTGCCGCCCGATGTACTCGTCTTGCTGGTGCAGAACGAGACCGGCTATCGCAACCTTCTGAAGCTGGTCAGCAAGGCGTTTCTCGAGACGGGTGGCGGCGAGCAGCCGCAGATCGACTTCGCCGCACTCGAAGGGCATAGCGAGGGGCTGCTGGCACTCACCGGCGGCCCTGGCGGCCCGGTCGGGCGGTTGCTGGCCGAGGGGCAGAAGCCGGCTGCCGAGGCGATGTTGCTGAAGCTCGCCGAGATTTACCCCGGCAGGCTCTATGTCGAGCTGATGCGCCATGGCATGGCAGACGAGGAGCGCATCGAGAGCGATCTCATCGATCTCGCTTATGCGCATAATCTCCCGCTGGTCGCCACCAACAATGCGTTCTTTCCCGATCCGAGCTACGAGCAGGCGCATGACGTGCTGCTTTGTATCGAGCAGGGAACGACGCTTGCCGATCCGAATCGCCGTCGTCTGACCGGCCAGCATTATTTCAAATCGCCGGCCGAGATGCGGATGCTCTTCGCTGATCTGCCCGAGGCTTGCGACAACACGTTGGTAATCGCCAAGCGCTGCGCCTACATGCCCGAGCCGCGCAAGCCGATTCTGCCGCCTTTCCCGACCGACACCGGCCGCAAGGAAGACGAGGAGGTGCGCCTCATGGCGCTCGCCGGCCTCGAAGCGCGGCTCAAAGAGCATGTCTGGCGCGACGGGATGAGCGAGGCCGAGCGCGAGGAAGTGGCCAAGCCCTATCGCGAGCGTTTCGAATTCGAGCTCGACGTCATCATCAAGATGGGTTTCGCCGGCTACTTCCTCATCGTCGCCGAATTCATCCAATGGTCGAAGGCGCATGGCATTTCGGTCGGACCGGGCCGCGGCTCGGGCGCCGGCTCGGTGGTCGCCTGGGCGCTCACCATCACCGATCTCGATCCGCTGCGCTTCGGGTTGCTGTTCGAGCGCTTCCTCAATCCCGAACGCGTGTCGATGCCCGACTTCGACATCGATTTCTGCCAAGAGCGGCGCGACGAGGTGATCCGCCACGTCCAGCAGAAATACGGCCACGATCGCGTTGCGCAGATTATCACTTTCGGAAAGCTGCAGGCGCGCGCGGTGCTGCGCGATGTCGGCCGTGTTCTCAGCATGCCTTATGGCCAGGTCGACAAGATCTGCAAGCTCGTGCCGAACAATCCCGCCGCCCCGGTCACGCTGAAGGAAGCGATCGACGGCGAGCCGGCGCTGCAGCAGATGCGCGACGAGGATGATTCGGTCGCGCGTTTGATCGCCATCGCGCTGAAGCTCGAAGGGCTTTATCGCCATGCCTCGACCCACGCCGCCGGCGTGGTGATCGGCGATCGCACGCTCGACGAGCTGATCCCGCTCTATCGCGATCCGCGTTCCGACATGCCGGTGACGCAGTTCAGCATGAAATACGCCGAGCTGGCGGGGCTGGTGAAATTCGACTTCCTCGGCCTCAAGACGCTCGACGTGCTGCAAAAAGCGGTCGAGATGGTCGCCGCGCGCGGCATTCCGCTCGATCTCGCCAAGCTGCCGCTCGACGATGCGAAGAGCTACACGCTCATGGCCAAGGGTGACACGGTCGGCATCTTCCAGCTTGAAGGCACGGGCATGCGCGACATGCTCAAGAAGCTCGGGCCCGACCGTTTCGAGGACATCATCGCTGTCGTCGCGCTCTATCGCCCTGGCCCGATGGAAAACATCCCGCGCTATATCGAGGTGAAGCACGGGCGCGAGCAGCCGGATTATCTCCATCCCAAGCTGAAGCCGATTCTCGAAGAGACCCAGGGCATCATCATCTACCAGGAACAGGTGATGGAGATTGCCAAGGTGTTGTCGGGCTATTCGCTCGGCGGCGCCGATCTTCTGCGCCGCGCCATGGGTAAGAAGATCAAGGCCGAGATGGACGCACAACGAAAGTTGTTCGTCGACGGCGCGGTCGAGCGTGGCACGAACCACGATCTCGCCGATCACATCTTCGATCTGGTCGCGAAGTTCGCCGGCTACGGCTTCAACAAATCGCACGCCGCGGCTTACGCGCTGGTCGCGTATCAAACCGCCTATCTCAAGGCGAATTATCCGGTCGAATTCATCGCCGCGTCGATGACCCTCGATATGGGCAACACCGACAAGCTCAACGTCTTCCGCCAGGAATGTTCGCGGCTCAGCGTCAAGGTGTTGCCGCCCGACATCAACCGCTCTGCGGTGGAATTCTCGGTTGAACAGACCAAGGACGGCTCGGCGATCCGCTACGCCCTCGCAGCCGTTAAAGGTGTTGGCGCCGCGGCGATGAGCGAGATTCTCGCCGAGCGCAAAGCGAACGGGCCGTTCAAGGATCTGTTCGATTTCGCACGTCGTCTCGACGTGAAGAGCTTCAACCGACGGCAGTTCGAGAGCCTGGTTCGCGCCGGCGCGTTCGATTGCCTCAATCCTAACCGCGCGCAGACCCTGGCCGCGATCGATCTATTGTTGCGCCATGCCAGCGTTGCCGCCGAAGAACGGTCGAGCCAGCAAGGCGGCCTCTTCGGCGCGCCGGGGGCCGGGGTCGGTCAACGCATGGCATTGCCGCAAACGCACGATTGGTCGGCGCTCGACCGGCTGCAGCAGGAGTTCTCCGCGCTCGGCTTCTATCTTTCGAGTCATCCGCTCGACGCGTACGGTAAGAGCTTGGCGCGGGTAGGCGTCGTGCGTTTCGCCGAGTTGCCGGAGCGGCTCGCCGCGGGCGGCTCGACGCGGTTCAAGCTCGCCGGCATCGTCATTAACAAGAAAGAGCGTTCCTCGTCGGAAGGAAGGCGCTTTGCCTTCGTTCAGATGTCGGACGCCACGGGTACCTTCGAGGTGACGCTGTTCTCGGAAGTGCTTGCCGCGGCGCGCGAGCTTCTCGACAGCGGCAAGCCGCTGCTGGTGACGGTCGATATTCGCGCCGATGACGACGCGCTGCGGCTGACGGCCCAGCGGATCGAGCCGCTCGACAAGATCGTCGCCAATGCGGCGGCCGGGCTCAAAGTGGTGCTCGGCGAGGCTGCGGCACTGGCAGCGTTTAAGAGCCTGTTGCAGGGCGAAGCAGGGGGGCGGGGACACGTTAACGTGGTCGTGCCGCTGCCGACTCGCGAGGTTGAGATTGCGCTTCCAGGCGGTTTCCGGATTGGTCCGCAGGTGCTCTCAGCGGTGCAGCGCCTGCCCGGTGTGCTGTCGGTGCAAGAAATCTAGCGCGTTCGTCCGCGCGCTTTACACACCGCTGGTAACAAGTAAAAGATTTCCTGCTCTCTTCTTTGTTGTCAGCAAGGAATATTAACAAAATAGCTAAAATTATTGGATTCCATAAGGTTATATCCTTCGTTAATGCCAGATTATTATTGCTTCACAAATGGGCCGCTTCTATATTCATCCTTAATCCGCGCTAACCTTAAAGATAAGGATCGTGGAGAGAGGAACGCGCAATTCGCGTTCCACTTGCCAGGGGGCCGAGGAGCAATGGCTGGACGTAGCAGTGGGGTTCAAAGCCGTCCTGGATGGACGCTGGAACCCGATCTCGATCCGATCGACGATCAACTTCGTCGCCGCCGCTGGCGCATCCTGCGCGTCGCGCTGCCTTACGGCCATGGGCTCGATCCGTTGCCGGCTTGGGTGAAGACGCCGGAGCAATTCATCGGCTGGTTGATCGGTCGCCTGACGCCGCAAGCGCTCAAGAATTATTTCGAGGATCTCGAGGAGATCGCGAAGCAGACTTGCGATCTCGAATTGCTGCGGCTCGCGCGTAAATATCTCGCGCCGCGTTAAGTTCATCGCGTCGGCTCATCGCACGCGTGTCGGCGGATTTTCCAAACGCCCTGGCGCTACGACGCTAAGTGATTGATTCGACAAAGGTGGCCCGCTCCTTGCTGATATAACGGGCAAAGGGCACGCGCATCGCGCAGCTGATGTGGCCCAAAGTTCAGGGAAGGTTCTCGAAGTGACGATCGGCCGCGGACGATCTGGCACAGCGCCGGATTGTACCGCGGCCGATCCGTTCTTGCGCCTCTTTGGCAATCGCGTCATCGTGAAATGCTCTGCGCGCCCTTGTCGTGCGCGCGGATTTTTTTAAAATGGTCGTTTGCTGTCCGGTCGCGTGACGCACCGGTTAAGGAGGCTGGCTCTCGTGACGCCGCAGGTTTATCGCACCGGCAAGTTCGCGGTTGGACAAATCGTCCGGCACCGCCTCTATTCGTTTCGCGGCGTGATCTTCGACGTCGATCCGGTCTTCAACAATACCGAGGAATGGTACAACTCGATCCCCGCCGAGCGGCGGCCGTCGAAGGATCAGCCCTTCTACCATCTGCTTGCGCAAAACGCGCAGGGCGGGCCGTACGAGGCTTACGTCTCGGAGCAGAATTTGGTGCCGGATTCAGAGAATGGACCGATCACGCATCCGACGATCGATACGATTTTCGAGCGCTTCGCCGGCGATCGCTACGTGCTGCGGGCCAGCCGCCGCCAATAACGGCGATCATTTCTAGGCTCGTCACTTCCAAGTGAAGATCGACGAGACCGCGTAGTTCCAGACCGAGCCGACGACGATGCCGGTAATCCCGGCAACCCACCACACTTGTTGCTGCGCGAAGAGATAGGACGCGACACCGATATTCGCGGCTGCGCCGAAGCTGCAGATTACATAGAACGACACGAGCCCGCGCAGGATGTGCCACCCTTTGAGGCGCCGATCGGCATAGGTGAAGAGGTTGTTCAGAATAAAATTCACCGTCATTGCGACAAAGGCGGCGGTGGTCTGCGCGGTGACGAAGGTCAGGCCGAAAAGCTTCAGCCCCGCGGCGAGCACACCCATATGGACGAAGACGCCGAGCCCGCCGATCAGGGCGAAGAGCAAGAATCGCACCGGTACGACATGGCCGACGAGTTTGTCGGCGAGCAGCATCGCGAATTCCCAGGCGACGAGCGTGTCGAGCTTGCTCTCGCCGGCAACGCGCTGGCGGAATTGGAACGGGATCTCCTTGATGCGCAGCGGCGTCTCCACCGTCGCCAGGATATCGAGCAGGATCTTGAAGCCCTGGGTCGAGAGGCCGCGCATCACGCGTTCGAACACCATCCGGCGGAGCATGAAGAAGCCGCTCATCGGATCGGCGATATCGGTCTTGGTGACGAGACGCGCGAGCCGTGTCGCCAGCGAGCTGGCGCGCTGACGATGCGCTGCCCAATCGCCAACGCCGCCACCCGCGACATAGCGGCTGCCAACGACCAGGTCGCAGCCTTCGCGGCGCAGCGCATCGAGCATTTGCGGCAGGATCGCTTCGTCATGCTGCAAATCGGCATCCATCACCGCGACATAGGGCGCGGAGGAGGCGAGGATGCCTTCGATACAGGCGCCCGCGAGGCCGCGCCGACCGATGCGCTGAATGCAGCGGACGCGCGTGTCGCGCCGCGCCGCCTCGCGCACGGCTTCGGCCGTGCCGTCGGGCGAATCATCGTCGACGTAGATCACTTCCCACGCAATACCGGCAAGGACCGTGTCGAGACGGTCGAGTAGCGGGACGATATTGGCGCGCTCGTTGAAGGTCGGCACGACAATCGTCAGTTCAGGCGCGTCCACTAAAACCTCATTCGCATCGCGATGGCGGCGGATCGTGCCCGCCGCCACCGCGATTGTCCACCCGGGATTTGCCTTGAGATTCGGCGCGGATAGCGTTGACAAGCGGCCGCGCTTGGCGATCATGCCCGCAAGAAA
The DNA here is from genome assembly GCA_963740675.1 of uncultured Alphaproteobacteria bacterium. GTDB lineage: Bacteria > Pseudomonadota > Alphaproteobacteria > ATCC43930 > CGMCC-115725 > CAIKMD01. Next base: position 91,403 of record CAVUFS010000006.1, on the reverse strand, counting down.
ATACGGGGAGGAGTGTTTCGAGATGCGACGCATATTCTTCGGCGCGATGATGGCGGCAACCCTGACGACGGCGTCGGTCGCGCAAGCCGACCCGGTCGTTATCAAGGCCGCCTGGGCCGCCGTGCCGGGGCAGATGTTCCCGATCCTGATGCAGATGAAGGACGTGCTCGTTCATTACGGCAAGTCTTACACCGTCGAAGCGATCCGCGCGCCGGGCAGCGGCCCGCAGACCACCGCGCTTGCCACCGGGGACATCTCGCTTGCTTATTTCGCGCCGGCGGCTTTCGCCCTCGCGATCCAGAACGCGCATATGAGCGATCTGCGTCTCATCGGTGTTGCGACACGCGACGGCTATCAGGATTATTTCACGCGGCCTTTTGCTCTGCTCGCCGACAGCCCGATCAAGAAGGTCGAGGATCTCAAAGGCAAGGTTATCGGCGATAACAGCATCGGCGGCGCGATGGATATCGGCATGCGCGCCATGCTGAAGCGGCACGGTCTCGAGGATAAGCGCGATTACACGGTGGTCGAGATCGAGTTTCCGAACATGATGGCGGCGCTGACCGCTAAGCGCGTCGATATGGGCTTCCTGACCACGCCTTTTTCGGTCGACCCGATGAAATCCGGCCAAGTACATGCGCTCTTCACCGAGAAGGACGCGATGCAAGGCCCGTCCGAACTCACCATCATCGCCGGCCGCGTGCCTTACATCCAAGCCAATCGTGCCGCGCTGGTCGATTATTTCGAGGATACCGGCCGCGCGATGCGCTGGATCCTCGATCCGAAGAACCGCGAGGCGGCGATCAAGCTGGTCGTCGATTTCACCAAGCAGCCGGAATCGATCTGGTCGAGCTGGATATTCACGAAAGGCGATGACTATCATGCGCCGGATTCCCGCCCGGATGTCGACGCGATGCAGAAGAATCTCGACATCGCCCAGCAACTCGGCGTCGTGAAACAGAAGATCGATGTGAAGGCTTATTCCGATCTGTCGCTGGTCGACGAGGCGGCTGCGCGGCTTAAGTGACAATGCGGCGCGGTTGACAACCAATGCGGTGCATGCCTTTGATGCGGCTCTAAAATCGGCAAAAATTCAGTGTAACAAAAAATTTAGACTGGGAGGCTTCCGATGGGCTTATGGCGCGGCGTCGCGTCGGTGCTGGTCGCGTCGGGCATGCTCGCAGGGCTTGCCTTGCCCAGCCGTGCCGACGAGCCGCTGAAACTGCGGGTCGGCTGGGCGGTCGTTCCGGCACAGCTCACTTCGGTGCTTTGGGCCAAGCCCGAGCTGCTGAAGCACTACGGCAAATCCTACACGGTCGAAGCGATCCATTTCCGCGGCAGCACGCCGCAAATCACCGGTCTGGCCGCGGGCGAGCTCGATCTTGCCGCGCTCGCTTATTCCTCCTTCGCGCTCGCCATCCAGAACGCGCATATGGAGGACATACGTGCGGTCTCGGACCTCTATCAGGACGGGGTCGCCGGCTATTATTCGAACCAGATGATGGTCCGCCCCGATGGCTCGATCAAAGAAGTCGAGGATCTGAAGGGCAAGATCGTCGCGACCAACGCCATCGGCGGCGCGCTCGATATCGCGGCCCAGGTCTATATGAGCCAGCACGGGCTGCAGCCGAAGCGCGACTATCAGATCATCGAGATCGAATTCCCCAACATGGTCTCGGCGCTGCAAGAAAAGAAAGTCGACATGATCGAAATTGGCACGCCCTTTTCGGTCGCCGCCCAAAAAGGCGGCACTGCCAAGAGCCTGTTCGATGTGGAAAAGGCGATGGGGCCGACCGAGCTGACCCTTTGGGCGGCCCGGGCGCCGTTCATCGCCGCGCATCATGCCGTGTTGGTCGATTTCTTCGAGGACGTGCAGACGATGCTGCACTGGTATCTCGATCCGGCCAACCGGGCCGAGGGAATCAAGATCGTCTCCCAATTCACGAAGCAGCCGGAATCCGATTTTAGCGATTGGCTGTTTACGAAAAACGACTACTATCGAGACCCCGACGCACGGCCAAACTTGACCGCGCTACAGAACAATATCAAAACCCAAAAGAAAGTGGGGCTGCTCAACATCGACATCGATGTCGCCAAATATGCGGATATGTCGCTGGTCGACGAAGCCGCGAAACGGCGCCATCCATGAGAGACGGGCAGGGAATTTCGAGGCACGAGGGAATGGCAGAGAGCGGTATCGTCTTCGGCGCAGTCACCCACACCTATCGCCCGTTGCGCGGACGGCCGGTGCTCGCGCTCGACGGCGTCTCGTTGGAAGTGAAAGACCGCGAATTCGTCGCTCTGCTCGGCCCGTCGGGCTGCGGCAAGAGCACGTTGCTCTATCTTCTCGGCGGGTTCCTGCCGATCGAGAGCGGCAGCATCACGGTCGGCGGCAAGCCGGTGACGCAGCCCGGTCCCGATCGCGGCATCGTCTTTCAGAACTATTCGCTCTTCCCGTGGAAGACCGTGAAGCAGAACGTGCTCTACGGTCTCGAGAAGCAGCGCATGCCCAAGGCCGAGCGCGAGAGGCGGGCGCAAGAGCTGATCGAGCTCGTGCATCTGAAGGGTTTCGAGGAACTCTATCCTTCGCAGCTTTCGGGCGGCATGAAGCAGCGCGTCGCGATCGCGCGCACACTGGCGATCGATCCCCAAACGCTATTGATGGACGAGCCCTTCGGCGCGCTCGATGCGCAGACGCGCACGCTGATGCACGAAGAGTTGCTGGCGATCATGCAGCGCTCGCCCAAGACGGTCGTCTTCGTCACGCATGACGTGCGCGAGGCGGTCTATCTCGCCGATCGCGTGGCGGTGATGACCGCGCGGCCCGGCCGTATCAAAGAGATCGTCGACACGCGGCCGACGCAAAGCGCGCGCGCCGACTATCTGCAAACCGGCGAATTCACCGCGAAGGTCGATTATCTCTGGAATCTGGTGCGCGACGAAGCGATCCGCGCTCAAGAAGATCACAGGTGATGAAGGACAACATCTTCATCCGCTATCTGCCGCTGGTTCTCCTGGCAATTCTCTGGGAGATCGCGCCGCGGGTTCATTTCGTCGATCCGAGCGAGCTGCCGCCGCTGAGCGCAGTCGCCGCAGCGTGGTGGTCGCTGCTGCTCGATGGCGATCTTTGGACCAACGGCATCTCGTCGTTCATCAACTGGTCCTTCGGCCTCGGCTCGAGCATCATCATCGGCATCGCGCTCGGCGTGATGATGGCGTGGTCGACGACGATCGACGACATCGCCAGCCCGCTGGTCAAAGCGCTTTATCCGATGCCGAAATCGGCGCTCATCCCGGTGATGATCCTGTGGCTCGGTCTCGGTGCCGGATCGAAGATCGCCTCGATCGCGCTGAGCTGCCTGCTGCCGGTGATCATCAGCGCCTACAACGGCGCGCGCGGCGTCGACCAGACGCTGATCTGGTCGGCGCGGGCTTGCGGCGCGAGCAATCGCAACGTTCTGTGGGAAGTGATCCTGCCTGGTGCCTTGCCCGATATCCTCGCCGGCATCCGCAACGCGGTCGCGATCTCCTTCATCGTGCTGGTGGCCTCGGAGCTGCTCGTCGGGCAAAAAGGCCTCGGCTATCTCATTTCGTTCCTCGGCGAAGGCGGCGTCTATGACGCGATGTTCGCCGTGGTGATCACGGTCTCGGCCCTGGGCTTCTTTGCCGACCGGGCCTATCTCTATTTCATGCGCCGGACGCTGGTATGGCGAGAGTAGAAAAGAAGACCTTCCTCAGCCCCGTCTGGAAGCGGCGCCTGCTGCGTTCTTCCTCGGTGATCCTGCTCGCCGTAGCCTGGGAGTGGGGGGCGCGGATGCATTTCGTCTCCGACTTCCTGCTGCCGTCGCTGTCTACGGTCTTGGAGCGGCTGTGGGAGGACACGATCTCGGGCGAGATCCCGGTCGCGCTCGGCCTGACTATGGCGCGCACTTTCGCCGGCTTTGCCATGGCGGCGGTGGTCGGCATCATCATCGGCGTGACCATCGCAAGGATTAACCTGGTGCGCTGGTTCTTCGACCCGATCGTTTCGGTCGGCAATCCGCTGCCGAAGATCGCGTTCCTGCCGATCTTCATCCTATGGTTCGGCGTCTTCGACTGGTCGAAGATCGCGATGGTCGCTTTCTCCTCGGTCTTCCCGGTGGTGGTTGCGACCTGGGCGGCGACCGAGAATGTCGACAAATATCTCGTCTGGTCCGCGGAGAGCCTCGGCGTCGACCGCCGTGCGTTGCTCTGGCAGATCATACTGCCGTCGGCCATGCCTGGCGTGTTCACGGGCTTGCAGATCGCGCTGCCGATCTCGTTGATCGTGGTCATCATTTGCGAGATGACGATGGGCGGCGAGGGGCTCGGCGGCTCGATGATGACCTCGATGCGTTTTGCCGATTCGCCCGGGGTTTTCTCGGGCATCGTTGCCATCGCCATTATCGGCTCTGTGCTGGTTAAGCTGATGGAAGTCGTCCGCCGCCGTCTGCTCATCTGGCATGCCGAGACCGCGCATTAGGCAATACCGTCGCAGGCTAAGGCGCTGCGTGAAACCGGGCGCTGAACCCGCTATATAGCCCGGACGATGGACCAATCGGGTGGCAACGAAAGCGCGCGGCAGTTCATGCCGGTCGCGCAGGTTTACGAGCTTGTAGAACAGCATCGCGGCGCGGGGCGGCTCGACGAAGCCGAGGCGCTGCTGAAGCAGATTCTTGCCTCGAAGCCGAAAGAGCCGACGGCGATCCATCTGCTCGGCATTATCGCGCATCAGCGCGGCCAGCTTACCCAGGCGATCGAGCATGTGAAGCGAGCGATCGAGCTCGCGCCGCAGACGGCGTTGTTCCAGGCCAATCTCGGTGAGATGTATCGCTTGGCTGGCCGCGCCGATCTCGCGATCGAGCATGGCAAGCGCGCGATTGCGCTCAATCCGGATTATCCCGAAGCGCTCAGCAATATCGGCGTCGCGCATTACGAGCGCAAAGAATACGAGGAAGCGGCGGCGAGCCATCGCCGCTCCATCGAACTGCGGCCCAGTTTCGCGCAGGCGCATAGCAATCTCGGCAACGCGCTGCATGCGCTGCGCGATTTCGAGGGCGCGGTTGCCTGCTATCGCCGCGCGGTCGAGATCAATCCGCGCTTTGCCGATGCCTGGTCCAATCTCGGCACCAGCTTGCATCATTCCGGCCGCTATGAAGATGCGATGTACGCGCTGCGTCGCGCCGTCGCACTCGATCCGAACAATCCCAATGCCCATTCGGGTCTCGGCATTCTGTTGCTGATGCACGGCGATTTTGCCGAGGGCTGGGCGGAATATGAGTGGCGTCTCAAATCGACCGAGGTGCGGTTGCCCTACACGCCGCAGCGTCCGTGGCAGGGCGACAGCCTCTCCGGGCGGTGCATCTATCTCAATGCCGAGCAGGGCTTCGGCGATACGATGCAATTCGCGCGCTATGTCCCGATGGTCGCGGCGCGTGCTGGGAAAGTCATCTTCCGCGTGCAGCAGGGGCTCGCCGGGCTGATGCGCGAAAGCCTGCCGGGCGTCGAGGTGCTGGGCGATCGCGCACCGGCGGTGACCAATGCCGACTGCGAAGCCGCACTGCTCAGCCTGCCTTACCTCTTCGGCACGCGGAACGAGACGATCCCCGGGGTGACGCCTTATCTACGCGCCAATCCCGACGAGGCCGCACGCTGGAAGGCGCGTTTCACCGGCAGCACCATCAAGGTTGGCATCGTTTGGGCGGGCAATCCCGAGCACGTCAACGACCGCCGCCGCTCGATCCCGCTGGAACAATTGGCGCCGCTGTTCGCGCTGCCCGGCGTTTCCTTCATCAGCCTGCAAGTCGGGCCGCGCGCCGACGATCTCAAGGCCCATCCCGAATTCGCGATCACCGATGTCGCGTCGGAGCTCGTGGGCTTTGCCGCGACGGCGGCGCTGATGGAGGCACTCGATCTTGTGATCACGATCGATTCCGCGGTCTCGCATCTCGCGGGCGGGATGGGAAAGCCGACTTGGCTGCTGACGCCCTGGGTCTCGGATTGGCGCTGGCAGCTCAATCGCGAGGACAATCCCTGGTATCCGACGATGCGGCTGTTCCGCCAGGTCGAGGGCCAGGAATGGCCGGCGGTGATCGATCGTCTGGTCGGCGAGCTCAGCGCCGTGGTCAAAGGCGATCGCGCGCGGCTAATGCCGTTCCGCGCGGTCGGCGAGAAGCGCGCGGCGCAAGCGGCCGCGATCATCGCCGCGCAGGAAGAGCGCCAGGCCGCGGCTCTCGTTGCCGCGCAGACGCCGCAGCCGGTGGCGCCCAAACTGGCGGCGCCGCAAGTCATGGCCTTGGCCGAACAGCGCCGTCAGGCGGGCAAGCTCGCCGAAGCCGAGCTCTATTGCCGCCGCGCGCTCGAATCCGATCCCGACAATGCCGAGGCCTATCATCTTCTCGGCATCATCGCGCATCAATCTGGCAATCTCGCGCATGCGATCGACCATCTAAAGCGTGCGACGGCGCTGGTGCCCGATATCGCCCTTTATCACGCCAATCTCGGCGAGATGTGCCGCCTCGCCAAGCGCACCGACGAAGCAATTGCCGAAGGCAAGCGCGCGCTCGAGCTCAATCCCGATTATGCCGACGCGCTCAGCAATCTCGGCATCGCCTATTACGAGCAGGATAAATTCGAGGACGCGCTTTCCTGTTACGAGCGCGCGATCGAGCTGCGTCCGGAATTCGTTGAAGCGCACAGCAATCGCGGTAACGCTCTCCGCGCGTTGAAACGGCTCGATGACGCGCTTGGTGCCTATCGCCGCGCGCTCGATCTGCGGCCTAATTTCGCCGATGCCTGGAACAATCTCGCGACGACGCTACGCGATCTGAAGCAGCCGGACGAAGCCGAGGTGGCTTATCGCCGCGCGCTGACGCTGAAGCCCGACGATCCCGAGATGCTCGACAGCCTTGCGCTGGCGCTGAAGGATTTGCATCGCGAGGAGGAGGCGGAGGCGACGCTGCGGCGCTCGTTGGCGATCGAGCAGCGCAACGAGAAGACGCTGCTCTATCTCTCGACGATCCTGCTCGACACGCATAAGACCGACGAAGCCAAGTCGCTGATCGAACAGGCCTACGCGATCAATCCGAAGAATCACGATGTGCTCAATATGATGGGGCGCATCGCCTTCGATCAGGGCGAGCTCGAGCCGGCGCTCGACTTTCATCGCCGCGCGCTGGAGATCAAACCCGATCTTGCCGACGCGCTCAATAACATGGGCAATGTGCTGAAAGAGCTCGGCAAGCTCGACGAGGCGCGCGATGCCTATCTCAAATCACTGGCGCTGGAGCCGAAGACCACCGGCGTTTACGTCAACCTCGCCGATTCTAAGAAATTCACGTCCGACGATCCGCATCTCGGGATGATGGAGGCGCTCGCCCAGGGCAGCGATCCGCTTTCCGATACCGACCGGCTGCAGCTCGATTTCGCGCTCGCCAAAGCCTATGCCGACACGAAGCAGCATAAGAGCAGCTTCGAGCATCTGCTGCGCGCGAATGCCGGCAAGCGGGCGCAGATCAAATACGACGAGCCGGCGGTGATGGATTTGTTCGATCGTATCGAGGCGGTGTTCACGCCTGAGATGATTGGGCGGCGCGCTGGGGTCGGCGATCCGACGCGCGTGCCGGTCTTCGTCATCGGCATGCCGCGCTCCGGCACGACGCTGATCGAGCAGATTCTCGCGAGCCATCCCGACGTCCACGGCGCCGGCGAGCTCAAGACGATGAACGATGTCGTCAACGATGTGCGCAGCCCGGACGGCAGCATCATACCGTTCCCGGAATTCGTGCCGTCGCTCGATGCCAAGGCGTTGCGGCAGATCGCGGCGCGCTATCTCGACGGCGTGCGCAAGTATTCAGCCGACGCCAAGCACATCACCGACAAGATGCCGTCGAATTATTATTTCGCCGGCGTGATCCATATGGCGATGCCGAACGCGGTGATCATTCACAGCGTCCGAGATCCGGTCGATACCTGCATCTCCTGCTTCTCGAAGCTGTTCACGGCGGAGCAGAACCATACCTACGACCTCGCCGAACTCGGCCGCTATCACCAGCGCTATCGCAAGCTTATGGAGCATTGGCATCGTGTGTTGCCGAAAGGCCGCATCCTCGATGTGCGCTACGAAGATGTGGTCGACGATCTCGAGACGCAGGCACGGCGCATCATCGCTCATTGCGGCCTGCCGTGGAGCGACGCGTGTCTTTCGTTCCACGAGACCGACCGGCCCGTGAGGACGGCGAGCGCGACGCAAGTGCGCCAACCGATCTATCGCACGGCGATCGGCCGCTGGCGCGTCTATGAGGAATTTCTCGATCCGCTGCTGACCGCGCTGGGACCGCTCGCCTCGTGACGGCGATCCCGATGCCGGCCACGACATCGCGCGTATCCGCAACGCGCATTCTTGCCGCAAGCATGATCGGCACCGCGGTCGAGTATTACGACTTCTACATCTATGCGACGGCCGCATCGCTGGTCCTCGGACCGCTGTTCTTTCCTGCGAGCTCGCCGTCCGCGCAGTTGATGGCAGCCTATGCCAGCTTCGGCCTGGCCTTTGTCGCGCGTCCGGTGGGCGCCGCGGTGTTCGGCCATTTCGGCGACCGGATCGGCCGTAAATCGACCTTGGTCGCTTCGCTGCTGATCATGGGCAGCTCGACCGTCATCATCGGCCTGCTGCCGACCTATGACAGTGTCGGTTGGCTCGCGCCGCTGCTGCTCTGCATTTTGCGCTTCGGCCAAGGCTTCGGTCTCGGCGGCGAGTGGGGCGGTGCCGTGCTGCTGGCGGTCGAGAATGCGCCGCCGGGCTGGCAGGCGCGTTATGGAATGATGCCGCAGCTGGGTGCGCCGATCGGCTTCATCATAGCGAATGGCTTGTTCTTGCTGCTCGGTCTGTGGCTCACGCCCGAGCAGTTTCAGGCCTGGGGCTGGCGCCTGCCCTTTGTCTTGAGTGTGGTGCTGGTTGCGCTCGGCCTCTGGATCCGCCTGAAGCTCAGCGAAACGCCGGCTTTCGCCGCGGCGATGAAAGCGGCGCCACCGGCGCGCGTGCCCTTCGCCGAGTTGATCCGGAAATATCCACGCGAAACCGTCGGCGGCACTTTCGCCGTGGTCGCGTGTTTCGCAATCTTTTATCTCTCAACGGCCTTCGCTCTCGGCTATGGCACGGCAAGCCTCGGTTACGCGCGAACAACTTTTCTTGAAATCCAATTGGGCGCGATCGTGTTCATGGCGATCGGCATTCTCGTCTCGGGCGCGCTCTCCGACCGCAGCAATCCGCGCCGCGTGCTGATGGGCGGCTGTATCGGCACTGTCGTGCTCGGCTTCCTCTTGGCGCCGATGCTCGGCAGTGCGTCGCTGGCGATCATCTTCTTGTTTCTCGCGCTCGCGCTTCTGATGATGGGCTTCGTCTATGGGCCGCTCGGCGCGTTTCTTCCGGCGCTCTTTCCCGCGCGCGTGCGCTACACCGGCGCCACGGTCGCCTTCAACATTGGCGGCATTTTCGGCGGCGCGCTGGCGCCGATCCTCGCCCAGGCCTTGGCCGAGCGCGGTGGCCTCGCTTTCGTCGGTCTTTATCTCGGCGCCGCCGCTGCTATCAGCTTCGTCGCGCTGTGGCCTTTCCGGCGCGGCCACGCGCTGAGCGACGGGGCTCGATAACGGCCGATCAGCCGAGGATTATGCCGGGCTCGATACCGGCCTCGTTGCCGGCGATCTTCTTGCCGTCATCGACGCGGCAGCGCTGCACCTCGATCAATCCACCATGTGCGCAGACCGTGAAGCTGCCGCCCTCGACCTTCATCACCTGGCCGGGCTTGAAGCCTTTCACCGTGGCGAAGACATGGACGGGGATCTTCTTCGCTTCGAAGAGATAAAGCTTCTTTTCGCCCCACTTTGTCCACGCCCCGGGCGCGGGATTACAGCCGCGGATCAGGTCGTAAATCTTGTCGGCGTGGTTCGCCCAGTTGATCTGGGATTTAGCGGCGCGGCACCAGCCTTCATAGGTCGCTTGCGATTCATCCTGCACGACCTCGCGCGCCTTGCCCGCGACCACGGCATCGGCCGCTTCGAGCAGCGCTTTGACGCCGGTTGGGAAGATGCGATCGAAATAGACGCTGCCGAGCGTATCGTCGGGGCCGATATCGACCTCTTTCTGGAGGATGACCGCGCCTTCATCGAGCCCGTCATTCGGGCGGAAGATGGTGAGGCCGGTCTTGGTGCGGCCCTGGATGATCGCCCAGTTGATCGACGACGGCCCGCGATGCAGCGGCAGCAGCGACGGGTGGAACTGGATCATGCCGTGCTTCGGGATGGTCACGAAGGATTGCGGCGCGAATTGCGTGACATAAGCCATCACGCCGAGCTCGACATCGAGCTCCTTGAGCGCGGTCAGCGCTTCGGGCGAGCCGAGGCTTTTGAGCTGAAAGCATTTCAGGCCCTTTGCCTGTGCCGCCTCGCGTAGCGGATCGGGACGTGCACCCGGCGGTTCGGGCGCGACGAACACGCCAGCGACATCGTCGCCGCGCTCGAGAAACGCTTCGAGCGCCGCTTTGCCGAAAGCTTGCTGACCGACAATGGCAATACGCATGGACGTCATCCCTTTCAACGAAGAACGAGCCGCTATTCTAGAACCGATCGAGCAGTTCCGTCAGGTGTTCGATCGCCGGATGCGGCTGGTCCGCGTGCGCAAGGCGGGCCAGTGTGATCACTGGCGCGCTACTCGCAAACCGCGCGATGGTCGCTGCCGTCTCGTCGAGCGCGACGCTGCTCTGCGGCGTCTCGTTCACGACCAGCGCGGCGATGGCGAGGCTCCGGCTGTGCAGCGCGTCGAGCGCCGTCAACGCGTGGCTGATGGCGCCGAGATAGCTGCCGCTGACGACAATGGCCGGCAAGCGCAGCGCCGCGATCAAATCGAGCACGGTGTGGCGCTCGTCCAGCGGCACCATGACGCCGCCGACGCCCTCGATCAGCAGCGTGCCGGGCGTCGTTACGATAGCGGCTTGCGAATGCTCGACCAGCTTGGCGAAGTCGATGCTGCGGTTCTCGCGCATCGCAGCCATATCGGGCGAGAGCGGGGCGCGGAACCGCCATGGCGCGATCCGGTCGAGGGTTTGCGTCGATACCGGCTCGCCCAGCGCGGCAAGCAAGGCGGCGGGATCGCTGTCCTCGGGATGCGCGGGATCGAAGCCGCTTGCGACCGGCTTCAGCGCCGCCACCGGACGGCCGCGGCGGCGAAGCGAATGGATCAGGGCAGTGGTGACGAAGGTCTTGCCGATCTCGGTCCCGCTGCCGGTGACAAAGAATGCGCTCATCGCGCGATCGAGATTTGGTCGCGGATCAGGCTGGCAAGGCGCTCGATCGCCTCATCGGGATGCTGGGCGCAGAAGGTGAGGCGCAGGCGCGCCGTGCCGTCGGGTACGGTTGGCGGCCGGATTGCCGTGACGAGGAAGCCTTCGCTTTCGAGTAAGCGCGAGGCTTCGAGCGCCGCGCTCTCTTCACCGATGATCACCGGCACGATTGGGCTCTGTGCTTCGGGCAGACCGGCGAGGGTTGTGAAGCGCCGTGCTTTCGTCAGGGGCAACTCGGTCAGGCCAGGCTCGCGCGCGATCACATCGAGCGCGGCAATGGCGGCGGCGACGCTCGCCGGCGGCAGGCCGGTCGAATAGATCAGCGGCCGGGCGCGGCTTTTCATCAACTCGATCACCGGCGCCGCGGCGCAGAGATAGCCGCCATAGGAGCCGAGCGCCTTGCTCAGCGTACCCATCTGCAGCGGCACAGCGACCCCCGGGCCATCGGCGAAGCTCGATCCCCGGCCATTCCCGAGTACGCCGAGCCCATGCGCGTCGTCGGTCATCAGCCACGCATCCTGCGCTTCGGCGATCTGAGACAGCTGCTGCAAGGGCGCGCGATCGCCGTCCATCGAGAACACGCCTTCGGTGGCGATCAGCGCGTGACGATGCGCGCGGCGCGCGCCGTCGAGCAACTCTTCGGCATGTGCCGCGTCGTTATGGCGGAAGGTCATCACCTGGGCGCCGCTCATCCGCGCGCCGGCCCAGATACAGGCATGGGCCAGCGCATCGACCAGCACCAAATCCTCGCGCCCGACCAGTGCCGGGATGATGCCGATATTGGCGAGATAGCCCGAACCGAAGACGCAGGCCGCCTCGCTTCCTTTGATCCGCGCGAGCCGCATTTCGAGCGCGCGGTAGAGAGGGTGGTTGCCGGTCACCAGCCGCGAAGCGCCGGCGCCGGCACCGTAATCGCGGATCGCCGCGATCGCCGCCTCGCGCACCGCCGGATGCTGGCTGAGATTGAGGTAGTCGTTGCAGGAAAAGGAAAGCAGGCGCCGCCCGCCGCGCTCGATCCAAACCGCGTCCGTCCGCGTGCTATCGCTCAGGGAACGACGGCGGTTGAGGGCTTCGAGGTCGCGGAGCTTGGCCGCGGCGAATTCATCGAGCGAGCGCATGCTTGACCCAGGCGGGGTATAGCGGTACGCGACAGCCTGCTCAACGGATGGGGCGCGGTTGATGCCTGATTCTCTCGCCGACGAAGCCTTACGGCACGATTGGACACGCGACGAAATCGCCGCGCTGTACGATTTGCCGTTGCCGGAGCTGATCTTCCGGGCGCAGCTCGCGCATCGCCGGCATTTCGATGCGCGCGAGATCCAGCTTTCGACCTTGCTTTCGATCAAGACCGGCGGTTGCCCCGAGGATTGCGCCTATTGCCCGCAAAGCGCGCATTACGAGGCCGGCGTCAAAGCCGGGAAGCTGATGCAGCGTGAGGATGTCGTCGCCGCGGCGCAAGCGGCGAAGGCGGGCGGCGCGTCGCGTTTCTGCATGGGTGCCGCCTGGCGCGAGCCGAAAGAGCGCGATCTCGATCAGGTCTGCGACATGGTCGCCGATGTCAAAGCCCTCGGCCTCGAGACCTGCGCGACGCTCGGCATGCTGACCGAGGCACAGGCCGCGCGCCTCAATGCCGCTGGCCTCGACTACTACAACCATAATCTCGATACCTCGCCGGAATTCTATGGCGAGATCATCACCACGCGCGATTATCAGGAGCGGCTTGATACGCTGGCGCGGGTACGTTCGGCGGGTATGAAAGTCTGCTGCGGCGGCATCGTCGGCATGGGCGAGAGCCGCGGCGATCGTGTCGGCATGGTTGCGGCGCTCGCGACCTTGCCGGTGCATCCCGAAAGCGTGCCGATCAATCTCTTGGTGCGCGTTGCCGGTACGCCGCTGGCGGACACGCCGTCGCTCGATGCGATCGAATTCGTGCGCACGATTGCCGTCGCGCGCATCACCATGCCAGCCTCGATGGTGCGGCTGTCGGCGGGACGTGAGGCGATGAGCGACGAGCTGCAAGCGCTCTGCTTCCTCGCCGGCGCGAATTCGATCTTCTGCGGCGAAAAGCTGCTGACCACGCCCAATCCCGGCCGCGATCACGATCACGCGCTGATGGATCGGCTCGGCCTGGCGGCCAGCCGGAGCTGATGGCAGCCGCCGACAAGCCGGATTGGCTCGCGGCGGGGCTCGATCATCTGTGGCTGCCCTATACGCAGATGAAGACCGCGCCGGCGCCGCTGCCGGTGAAACGTACCGAAGGCTGCCGCCTCTTCCTCGATGACGGCCGGGTGCTGATCGATGGCATCGCGTCCTGGTGGACGGCGTGCCATGGCTATAACCATCCGCATATCGCTGCATCGGTCGCGCACCAGCTCGAGCAGATGCCGCATGTCATGTTCGCCGGTCTCGCGCACGAGCCTGCGGCGCGTTTAGCGACGCGCCTTGCTGCGTTGCTGCCGGGTGATCTGGAGCGTGTGTTCTTTTCGGAATCGGGATCGGTCGCCGTCGAGATCGCGCTGAAGATCGCGCGGCAATATTGGCGTAATCGCGGCGAGCACCGCGGCAAGTTTGTCGCGTTTCGCGACGGCTATCACGGCGACACGGCCGCGGCGATGGCCGTGAGCGATCCGGCGACCGGCATGCATGGCCGGGGCCGTGATCTGCTGCCGGACCAACTCATTGCCGATTTGCCGCGCGACGAAGCGAGCGCAACGCGGCTCGACGAACTGCTTGCGTGCGAGGCGTCAAACATCGCCGCGATCGTCATCGAACCGCTGGTGCAAGGGGCGGGCGGCATGATCTTCCACGACACGGCGACCTTGCAGCGCGTGCGCGCGGTGGCCGATCGTTATGGCCTTTTGCTGATCGCCGACGAGATCTTCACCGGCTTTCGCCGCACCGGCGCGCTGTTCGCGTGTGAAGCCGCCAATATCGTGCCGGACATCATCACGCTGTCGAAAGCGCTCACCGGCGGCGTGCTGCCGCTCGCCGCGACCGTCACCCGCCGCGCCGTCTTCGAAGCGTTCCTATCGGATGATGCCGAGGCCGCGCTGATGCACGGTCCGACGTTCATGGCGAATGCGCTGGCTTGCGCCGCGGCGAATGCGTCGCTCGATCTTTTCGCGCTTGAGGATCGTGCCCGTCAGGTCGCGGCGATCGAAGCTGTGCTGATGCACGATCTCGCACCGTGCCGCAAATTTTCCGGCGTGCGCGATGTGCGCGTCAAAGGCGCGATCGGCGTTGTGGGGCTCGATCGCATTGCCGATCATGCCGCGCTGCGCCGGCGCTTCCTCGACGAAGGCGTATGGATCCGGCCGTTCGGCAACATCGTCTATTTGACGCCGTCCTTCACGATCAGCGCCGAGGAATTGGCAAAACTGACCGGCGCGATCGGCAGCGTGCTCGGCGGCTAATGCCGGGTGGATGAGGGGCGGCGCTGCCGCTCTTCATGGCCGCGAACGATGAGCGGGCTCGCCTGGTGATGGATCATCTTCCAGTCGCCCTTCTCGCGAACGAACATGTTCGTCGCGACCAGATGTCCGGTATCGAGCTCTTCCTCGCATTGCACGATCGCGAGATCGCCATAGAGGAAGGCGCGGTCGTCATGAACCATCACCCGTGGCGCATTGGGATTGGCGAGAATGGCGCGCCAGCTTTGCAGTACCGAATCGCGCCCGGCGAGGGCGGTCCATCCGGGATGGACGCAGAGCACAGGCGCGGTGGACGACCACAGTGCTTCCATGGCCTTGATGCTGCGTTCATTGAAGGCGCGATAGAAATCGAGATTGGCGTTAAGGACCGCATCGATGTCGGTCAGGGAATCTGCCATTTCGGTCCCCGCGCATGTTTTTATGGCTGTTGCTGCGACAGCCTGCCCCTTGTTCGCCGCATCAGGGCTAAGCTATCTTGCGAACGCTTCGCAATTGCATTAGACAATAGTTGTACGCCCTGGCTGGGCCTAAGGCGAGTCAATGTTAGCTGTTGCAGTCATCGTCTTCCGTGAAGTGCTTGAGGCTGCTTTGGTTGTCGGCATCGTATTGGCGGCAAGCCGCGGCGTGCCGCGGCGCGGGAAATGGGTCGCGGGCGGTATCGGCTGCGGTTTGCTGATTTCTCTCATCGTCGCCGCCTTCACCGACGAGATTTCCAATGCCGTCGATGGTATCGGCCAGGAATTGTTCAACGCCGCCATCCTTTTCACAGCCGTGCTTATGCTTGGCTGGCACAATGTCTGGATGAGCCGCCATGCTAAAGAGCATGTCGCTGAGGCAACGCGTGTCGGCAAGGAAGTGCTGGCCGGATCGCGGCCGCTTTACGCGCTGGCGGTTGTCTGCTGCGCGGCGGTCGGGCGCGAAGGCTCCGAGATCGTGCTCTTTGTTTACGGCATTGTCGCCGCGCAAGGCGGCAGCGCGATGAGCCTACTGACGGGCGGCATTATTGGCCTGGTCGCCGGCATCGCGATCGGCGCGGCGCTTTATTTCGGCCTGCTCACCATTCCCATGCGCCATCTCTTCACGGTGACGAGCTGGCTGATCCTGTTGCTCGCGGCGGGCATGGCGTCGCAAGGCGCGGCGTTCCTTTTGCAAGCGGATCTGCTACCGCCGCTCGGCAATCTCTGGGATACGTCCTCAATCCTCTCGGAGAAGAGTCTCGTCGGTCAGGCTCTGCATGCGTTGGTCGGCTATGTCGCACGTCCGACCGGTATCCAAGTCGTCTTTTACGTCGGCACGGTGGTGCTGATCGGCTTGCTGATGCGGCTGTTCGGCCGCGCCCCGAGCAGCAGACGCGGCGCCGCGGCCGCGGAGTAACGCGGCCGTCTATCTCTTATCGTTGATGGATTTGTCGGCAGCGGCGAATGGCGCCGCCGCGCGGTGATGCGAGCGCCATTGCCACCAGAGCTTGGCGACGAGCGCGACCACGCCCAATGCGATGAGCACCAGCACCGAGCGTCCGGTCCAGCCGAAAGAGCGCAGATATTCGAAGAATTGCCGGCCGATCCAATAGGTGGCGCCGCCCCAGAAGCCGACCCAGAGCGCCGCGCCGATCGCGTTGTAGAGAAAGAAGCGCGGCCACGGCATCTCCAGCGTGCCGGCGACGATGCCGTTGAACTGGCGCAGAATGAGGAAGAAACGCGCGAAGACGACGACGATGTCGCCATAGCGCTCGAAGAACGCCTCGACCTTTCGCAATCGCTCGTTGGTGATGCCGATCCGGCTGCCGTAACGCGTCAGCAGCTTGTGGCCGCCTTTGGCGCCGATGAGGAAGCCGATGCTGTCGCCGGTGACAGCGCCGATCCAGGCGATCACCAGCAGCCAATAGATGTTGAGCGAGCCATGCGAGGCGAGGACCGCGCCGATGATGAGCATCGTCTCACCCGGTGTCGGCAGGCCGAAATCTTCGAAGAAAATACCCAGGAAGACGGCGAGATAGCCGTAGTCGACAACGAAATGACGGACGTGTTCGGCGAAGCTCAATCCACGTCCTTTGGGGAAGCAAACGGGGGGCTTTTGTGTCTAAGGGCAAAGTAGAAGTAGGGCAACGGTTGTCCGCGCGCAGGACTTGACTCTCAGAGGTTTAGTGGAACAAATAGAGAACATGAGAGAGGCTGCCGAAACCGCCCGCCAGGCGCGGCTGGCCAAGTTGCGCCGTTACCTCGCCGAGGCGGAAGGCTTCGGGCAGGAAGCTGCCGTGCTGCCCTTTGGGCTGCCGGAAATCGATGACGCCTTGCCGTGGCAGGGCCTGCCGCTGGCCGCCCTGCATGAGATCGAGAATGCCGGTGTAGCAGAGGAAGACGGCGCAGCCTCGCTATTCCTCGCCGGCATCCTGGCGCGGCTGGCGCCCGTACGGCCGGTGCTGTGGTGCCTACAGCGAGCCGATCTCCACGCGCCTGGCCTGGCGTTGGCCGGGCTGGATGCCAAGCGGCTGGTGCTGCTGCGCGCGCCGAATGAGCGCGAAATCCTGTGGGCGATGGAAGAGGGGCTGCGCAGCCACGCCCTGGCCGCCGTGGTCGGCGAAGTCGACGCGCTCTCGACACCCGCCAGCCGGCGGCTGCAGCTCGCGGCGGAAAGCGCGGGCGTCACTGGCTTTGTCTTGCATCGCAGCGCTGACCACGCCGCGGCATCGGCGGCGGTGACGCGCTGGCGCATCGCCGCTTTACCGAGCGCCCCGGTCTTGGGCGAGCCGGGAATTGGTCAGCCGCGCTGGCGGGTGGAATTGCTGCGCTGTCGCGGCGGCATGCCAACGGCGTGGGAAGTGGAGGCGTGCGATGAGACGGGTACTGTCGCTGTTTCTGCCGCGCTGGCCGATCGACCGGCGCTTCGGCAGATCAGCGCGGCCGGATAGGCCTTTCGTTCTCGCGACGACGGCGAGCGGTCGGCGCGTGATTACCGCGGTGAGCGCGCAGGCGGCGGCGGAAGGCATCGCGCCGGGTATGGGTGTTGCCGATGCGCGCGCGCTCGATCCGGCGCTGCTGGTCGAAGAAGCTGATTTCATCGCCGATGCCGCGGCGCTGACGAAGCTTGCCGCGTGGTGCGATCGCTTCAGCCCTTGGGTCTCGCCCTGTGGGACCGACGGTATTTTGCTCGATGTGACCGGCTGCGCGCATCTCTTCGGCGATGAGGCCGGGCTTGCTAGCCAGGCGGTCGCGCGGCTGGCGCGGCGAGGCATCGAAGCGCGCGCCGCCATCGCCGATACGCTCGGTGCCGCCTGGGCTCTTTCCCGTTTTGGTGGGGCGCGTTTCGGCAACGGCGCGGCGATCACCGTGCCGCGTGGCGGCGCGCAGCAAGCGCTCGCCGATCTGCCGGTCGCGGCGCTGCGGCTCGAGTTTGAGACCATCGCATTGCTGGAGCGGTTGGGGCTGCAGCGCATCGGCGAGCTTTATCCGTTGCCGCGCGCCGCGCTGACGGCGCGTTGCGGCGATAGTGTCACGTTGCGTCTCGATCAGGCACTCGGTCTTGCTGCCGAGCCGCTCTCGCCCGTACCGCCGGCGCCACTGCTGTGGTCGCGCCGCTCTTGCCCCGAGCCGATCGCGACGGCGGAAGCGATCGCCGCGGCGCTGCGCGAATTGCTGCAGCATCTGACGCGGCGTCTCGGCGAGGAGGGGCTTGGTGCGCGCCAACTCAGCCTCGCGGCCTATCGCATCGATAGCCGCATCGAGCGTATCGCGATCGGCACGGCATTTCCGTCGCGCGACACGCGCCATCTCTGGCGCTTGTTCGAAGAAAAGCTCCCGCAGATCGATCCCGGGCTCGGCATCGAGGATCTGGTGCTGACGGCGGAGAGCGTCGAGAAACTCGCCGCGACGCAGCTTGGCCTCGATGGCGACGCGGTGCGCAGCGACAGCGCCGATCTCGCCGCCTTGATCGATCGTCTCGCCAATCGCCTCGGCCTGCGGGCACTGGCGCGGCCGGTACTGCGCGAAAGTCATATTCCGGAGCGTGCCGTGCGCTTCGTTGCGCCGCTGGCCGAGCCGCAGACAGCGACGCGCTGGAACGCAACGCAACTCCGTCCGATCCGGCTTTTGCCGCGGCCCGAGCCGATCGAGGCGACGGCGCCGATCCCCGATGATCCCCCGCTGCTGTTCCGCTGGCGCCAGCGCGCCCATCGCGTGCGCTATGCCGACGGGCCAGAGCGCATTGCCGCCGAATGGTGGCGCCAGGATTCGGAGACAGGTTCCGGTCCGTCCGCGCCGGAAGCGCGCGACTACTACCGCGTCGAGGACGAGGAGGGGCAGCGATTCTGGCTCTATCGCGCCGGGCTGTATCGCCCTGGTATCGCGCCGCGTTGGTTCCTGCACGGTTTCTTCGGTTGATTACTCCCGCCATCGTAAGAAATTTTTTAACATTGCCCGAATAACGTGTGCCGATCTGATTGGTTGTTTATGGCTTCTCCAGCCCTACCTCCCCTGCGTCCCGCTGCCAGTGGCCGGTCGACCATATTGATGGTCGACGACAATCCGATCGACCGCATCCTGATGCGTTCGCTCCTCGAGCGTGGCGGCTTCCAAGTGATTGAAGCCGAGAATGGCATCGCAGCGCTTGCGCTGTTCGAGCGCGAGCCGCCGGCGCTCGTCGTCGCCGATATCATCATGCCGAATATGAGTGGCCTCGATTTTTGCCGCGCCATTCGCGCCAATCCGCAAAACGTCGATATTCCCATCCTGCTGGCGTCCGGGTTGCGCGAACAGGATGCCATCGGCGCCGCCTACGAGGCCGGAGCGAACGACATCATCGGCAAGCCGCTCAACGAGACGGTTCTCCTGCATCGGGTTCGTTACATGCTGCGTGCCGCAAACGCATTCCGCGATCTCCATGCGCGGCAGCATTCTCAGAAACTCGAAGCACTCGGCACTTTGGCCGGCGGCATTGCACACGATCTCAACAACGCGCTCGTGCCGATCATGGCGCTCAGCAAGATCACGTCTCGCCAAGTTTCGCCCGGCTCCCATGCCCAACAGAATCTCGAGACGATCTTTCGCGCCTCGCAACAGGCGCGCGATATGGTCAAGCGAGTGCTGGCCTTTAGCCGCAACGACATCACCGCCCACCAGAACATTCACCTGAACGACGTCGTCGCCGAAGCCCTCAAGCTGTTGCAGGCGACTATTTCGCCGATGATCGACATCGATGCCCACCTCATCGAGGTGCCTCCGATCTGTGCCGATGCGTCGCAGATCCATCAGGTATTGACCAACCTCGTCTCGAACGCGGCCGCGGCGATCGGTAACCGTCAAGGCAAGATCACAATTACGCTCGATGTCGTCGCCGGCTCGGTCTGTCCGAGCGAATTGCGGCTTTCGGTCGTCGACACGGGCGTGGGTATGGATATCGCCACCCAATCGAGGATCTTTCAGCCGTTCTTCACGACGAAAGAAGTCGGCGAAGGCACCGGGCTGGGCCTTTCCGTGGTGCACGGAATTGTCCATGCCCATAACGGTCATATCGAATTCAAGAGCGAACCCGGAAAAGGGACGCGTTTCGACATCTACTTCCCCATCGCCGAGAGCCAACACGCGGCTGCTGCCCAATCCGCCGCGTAGCGCCTCGGTTTGCCCTGCCGGTCTCGCCGGAAGGTGCTATCGTGGTTTGCTCATGGCCTGGGTTTATGCTTCACCGCCGCCGGTGCCTGACGCGCTGCGCCAAGCGGTGCGCGACTTCTATCGGATCGACGAAAGCGCCGCCGTCGCGCGCATTCTCGCCGCCGCCGATCATGATGAAGCGACGACGGCGCGGATAGAAGCGACGGCGCGCCGTCTCGTGCTTGAAGCGCGGCGTCAGCGCCTTGGCAAAGGCGGCATCGACGCCTTCCTCAACGAATTTGCGCTGTCGAGCCGCGAGGGCATCGCGCTGATGTGCCTCGCCGAGGCGCTCTTGCGCATTCCCGACGCCGACACGGTCGATCGGCTGATCCGCGACAAGCTCGCCGGCGCCGATTGGGCGCGGCATCTCGGCCATTCCTCCTCGCTCTTCGTCAACGCGTCGACCTGGGCGTTGATGCTGACCGGCCGCTTGCTGCAGGACGATCCGGCGGATCAGGAACTCGGCGCCGTGCTGCGCCGCCTCGTCGCTCGCACCGGCGAGCCGGTGTTGCGCCAGGCCGTAACCGCGGCGATGCGCATCCTCGGCCATCAATTCGTCATGGGTCGCACCATCGACGAAGCACTCGACCGCGCCGCATACGAGGAAACGCGTGGCTTCCGCTATTCCTTCGACATGCTCGGCGAGGCGGCGCGCACCGCCGATGACGCCGCGCGCTATGCCGAACGCTACCGTGCGGCGATCGCTGCCATTGGCGCGCGCGTGCATGGCCGCGATCTCCATCACGCGCCTGCCATCTCGGTGAAGCTCTCGGCGCTGCATCCGCGCTACGAGGAAGCGCAGCGCGACCGCGTGCTGCGCGAATTGCCGCCGATCGTGTTGGGTCTCGCGCAGCAAGCAAAGGGCGCGGAGATCGGCTTCACCATCGATGCCGAGGAAGCCGATCGTCTCGATCTTTCGCTCGATCTCATCGCAGGACTCGCGGCGGCGCCGGAGCTCGCGGGGTGGAATGGGCTCGGCCTCGCGATGCAGGCCTATCAGAAACGCGCGCTGCCGCTGATCGATTGGCTCGCGGCGCTCGCGCGCCGGCATAACCGCCGCTTGATGCTGCGCCTCGTCAAAGGCGCTTATTGGGACAGCGAGATCAAGCGCACGCAGGAGCGCGGCCTCGACGAATTTCCGGTCTATACACGGAAGCTCACGACCGATGTGTCCTATCTCGCTTGCGCCAAGCGCATCTGGGCGGCGCGCGATGCGTTCTTTCCGCAATTCGCGACGCATAACGCGCATACGGTTGCTGCCGTGCTGGATCTCGTTGGCACGGAGCGCGATTTCGAATTCCAGCGCCTGCACGGCATGGGCGAGGCGCTTCACGGCCAGATCGTCGGGCTAAGCCCGGCGCACTTCCCGTGCCGCGTTTATGCGCCGGTCGGCGAGCATGAGGATTTGCTTGCCTATCTCGTGCGGCGCTTGTTGGAGAACGGCGCGAACACGTCCTTCGTCAATCGCCTGGTCGATGAGCGCGCGCCGGTCGAGGCGCTGATCGCCGATCCGGTGGCGCGGTTGAAGACGCTCAAATCGAAGCCGCATCCGGGTATCAAGCTGCCGCGCGATCTTTATCCCGACCGGCGCAATTCGCGCGGTATCGATCTCAGCGATCCGCCGCATCTCGTCGCGCTGTCGAACGCGCTTGCGGTCGCATCGGCGAAGCCGGCGCTGGCTCTGCCGATCATCGATGGCGCGGAGGAGGCGGGCGCATCGCGCCCGGTCACATCGCCTGCCGACCGGCGCGTCGTCGTCGGCGGCGTCAGCGAAGCGAGCGACGCACAGATCGACCGCGCGCTGGCCGTTGCTGCGAAGGCGGCGGCTGGTTGGGACAACACGCCGGCCGAAGAGCGTGCGCGGCTGCTCGATCGCGCCGGCGATCTGCTGCAAGAGCGCATGGCCGCGTTCATTGCGCTCATCGTGCGCGAGGGCGGGCGTATCATCCCCGACGCGGTTTCGGAAGTGCGCGAGGCGATCGATCATTGCCGATATGACGCGGCGCGGCTGCGCGCCGAATTCGCCATGCCGGCCGAGATGGCAGGGCCGACCGGCGAGCGTAATACGCTTGAGTTGCACGGCCGCGGCGCCTTCGCCTGCATTTCGCCGTGGAATTTTCCGCTCGCGATCTTTCTTGGCCAGATCGCCGGCGCACTCGCCGCCGGCAATACGGTGATCGCCAAGCCGGCGGAGCAGACGCCGCTGGTTGCCGCTGCCGCGGTGCGGCTGCTGCATGAGGCCGGCATTCCGGGCGATGTGATTCAGCTTCTACCGGGTGAGGGGAAAGTCGGCGCGAAGCTCGTCGCCGATCCGCGCATCGCTGGCGTCGCTTTCACCGGCTCGACCGATACCGCGCGCTCGATCAACCAGGCACTGGCACAGCGGCCAGGGCCGATCGTGCCCCTCATCGCAGAGACCGGCGGGCAGAATGCGCTCATCGCCGATTCAAGCGCGCTGCCCGAGCAGCTCGTCGCCGACGCGCTGATTTCGGCTTTCGACAGTGCGGGACAGCGCTGCTCGTCGGCACGTGTGCTCTTCGTGCAGGAGGATATCGCCGATCGTATGATCGCGATGCTGGCGGGTGCCATGGACATGCTCACCATCGGCGATCCAATGCTGCTCGGCACCGATATCGGGCCGTTGATCGACGACCCGGCACGCGCCGCGCTGGAGGCGCATGTCGCGCGCATGCAGCGCGAGGCGAAAATCCTCCATACGCTGCGTGTGCCACCCGGCGCCGAGCGCGGGACATTCTTTGCGCCGCGGCTCATCGAGCTCGACCGGCTCGATCGCCTGACCGGCGAGGTGTTCGGCCCGATCCTCCATGTCATCCGCTGGCAGGGCGGGCATCTCGACCGCGTGCTCGATGCGGTGATTGCGACTGGTTTCGGCCTGACGCTGGGCATCCATAGCCGCATCGACGAGACCGTGCGCGCGATCCATGCGCGGCTGCCGGTTGGCAATTGCTACGTCAATCGCAACATGATTGGCGCCGTCGTCGGCGTCCAGCCTTTCGGCGGCGAGGGCCTTTCGGGCACAGGGCCGAAGATCGGCGGCCCGCATTATCTCTATCGCTTCGCGACCGAGCGCACGCTCTCCATCGATACGACCGCGGCTGGCGGCAACGCCAGCCTCATGTCGCTGCAGGACGACGAGGCATAAGATTTCGGCTTGATCCGTGCCACGGCACGCGCTGGCCGCCGTCGACACGTAAGTATGATTGCGGTCGTCCGCCGCTGTTCCCAGGTCGACGGTTGAGACGATCGACTTCTGTCCCGCGATCGTTGTTTCTCTCTCTGGAGACACGCCATGTTGAGCCGTCGTCAGTTCGCGAGCGTCGTTGCCGCCGGGGCCACTGTCGTGCTGTTGCCCGGCGCCGTCCGTGCTGCCACGGCTCGTCGCGCAGCGCGAAACATCGTTCTCGTCCATGGGCTTTTCGCGGATGGATCATGCTGGTCCGAGGTGATTTCCACGCTTGCAGGCGGCGAAGCTGAATGTGACCTCGGTGCAGAATCCGCTGACAACGCTCGATGAGGCGGTCGCGGAAGCCCAGCGCGTGCTCGCGCGGCAAGATGGACCGACGGTGCTGGTCGGGCATTCGTTCTCCGGGATGATCGTGACCGAAGCCGGTGTCGACCCAAAAGTCTCTGCTGTGGTTTATGTCGCGGCGCGCGCTCCCGATGCGGGAGAGGACTACACGGAACTAGCCGAGAAATTTCCGACGCCTCCCGCCTCGGCTGGCATCGTCTTTGACGGCGATGAAGGCAGACTTACCGAGGCTGCGTTCCTGCGCGATTTCGGGGGCGATTTGCCTAAAGCCCGTGCCCGGGCGCTCTACGCGGTTCAGCAGCCGTTTCACAAGGCGCTTTTGACGGGCAAGACGACGCACGCCGCCTGGCGGGAGAAGCCGAGCTTCTACGCGGTTTCGACCGAAGATCGCACCATCAATCCCGACCTCGAGCGCTTCATGGCTAAGCGCATGGGCGCGATCACGATCGAAGTGAAGGCGAAGTCATCTGGCGCTCATTTCCCACCCGAAGGAGATCGCCAATCTCATCCTTCGAGCCGCCGCGGTAGGATGAGCCGCGCTAAACGATCGCGTTCGCCGGCATCAGTTCGGTGATCGCCCGCTCGACATCCACGATCTCGACCGCGGCGACGCAAGGGTAGGCCTCGCCGCGGCGGTGCGGCTGGGTGCAATTCCACAGACAGCCGTAACAAGGCATGCGTCGATAGACGACGCGCTCCTTCGGCGGTGCGGCTTCGGGTGGGAAGGGCATCCAGCCGCCGAACTGGCCGCCACCGAGGATCGTTATCGTCGGCGCGCCCAGCCCGATCGCAAGATGCGCGGGGCCGGTCTCGTTGGTAATGACGAGTGCGGCATGGCGCAGAAGATCGAGCAGCTCATCGAGCGTCGTCGCGCCGATAAGATCGACGAAGCCTTCGCCGCTGAGCCGGTTCTTGTACGCGGCTTCGGCCGGACCGCCGACGAAGACGACGGTGAGGCCTCGTTTCTTCAGATCGGCCGCGACGGCGAGGAAATTCTCGAAGGCCCAGCGTCGGCCCGGCTCGTTGGCGCCGAAATTCATGATCGCATAGGGCGGTTTCACCGCCGGCTTGTTCTCGCGCCAGGGCAGGCGCGGCGGCTCGGGCGGGATGCTGCGTCCGGCAAGCGCCGCGACAAAAGTGAAGTGCCGCGGGATCTCATGCGTCGGGTGTGGGCCGGTGTCGATCACGCGCTGGCAGCGCGCGAGATACCAGTCGAAAAGGCGCTGCGTCTTCGGGCTGAGATAGGGCTTGGCGACGATGCGCGTTGGCGCGCCCGAGACGTAGATCAGGCTGTCGGCCACCAACGGCTTGCGCATGAAGCTGTCGAGCGTCGCGATCGCGAAATTCTGCCGTCGCAGCCAGAGCGAGATTTTGAAGCGATAGAGCAGGCTGCGGTCATAGGCGTGCTCATCGATGGCATAAAATTTGACGCCGGGAAAGAATTTTGGCGCCAGCGCAGCCCAGCTTTGGCAGCCGAGGATGGTGATCTCGCTTGGCGCGACACCGAGCGCTTGCGCATAGTGCTGGAAAGCCGGGTGGAACAGCACCATGTCGCCAATGCCGTCGATGCGCACGACCAGCACGCCGCGCGGCCTGCCGAACACCGGCCAGCAGCGGGCGAGGAGATCGAGCGGATAGAACAAAAACCAGCGCCGCGGTCGGCGGCGCGGCTTCTCGGTCGAGGTTACCGTCATCGGGGCCACGCTACAGCGCGGCACGCATCGATGCTACTTCCGCAACGGTGGTTTCAGGCGGCGGCTTTGTTCTTGATCACCGGCAAGCGGATCGACACCGTGGTTCCGCTATTCACGACGCTGCTGAGATTGATCTCGCCGCCATGCTGCTCGACGGCCCGCTTCACGATCGGCAGGCCGAGGCCCGTGCCGAAGCTTTTGGTGCTGAACAGCGGCTCGAATACGCGGCCGAGATTTTCCGGCGAGATGCCGGGACCGTTATCGTCGACACATAGTTCGAGCCAGCCCTCGATCATGCGGGTCTTCATCGTCAGGCGCGGCGCCGGCCGGTTCTCCCGGCTCTCGGCCAGTGCCTGAACGGCATTCTCGATCAGTTTGCCGATGACGCGGCGGAAGAGATCGGAATCGAAATTGACGATCGCCTGGTCGGCCTTAAGGTCGAATTCGATGGCGATGTCCGTCAAATCGGTCTGCTCGGCCATCGTCTCGCGCAGCCATTTGTCGAAACGGTGGGCATACGGCTTCGGCTGATGCGAGCGCGAATATTCGAGCAAGGCGCTGATGATCGCATCGCAGCGATTGATGCTTCGCTCGATGCGCTCGAATTGGCGGGTGAGTGGCGGCGTCGGCTGATCCGTGCGTTCCTTGATGCTGTAGATCGTGTTCTTGATCGCGCTCAGCGGGTTGCGCAGCTCATGTGCGACGGTCGCGGTCACCTGACCGAGCGCCGATAGTCTTTCGCTGCGCACCAGCTCGTCTTGGGCCTTTTCAAGCTCCGCGGTGCGTTCTTCCACCCGGCGCGCCAATTCCGTTTCATTTTGCTGGAGCGTCTCGGTCCAGCGCTTGGCTCGTTCCTCGGCGCGTTGGCGCTCGATGACGCGGCCGAGTTGCAGGCCGATCTGCGCCATGAGGTCGAGCAGCGT
Organism: uncultured Alphaproteobacteria bacterium; assembly: GCA_963740675.1. Lineage (GTDB taxonomy): Bacteria > Pseudomonadota > Alphaproteobacteria > ATCC43930 > CGMCC-115725 > CAIKMD01. The sequence continues at coordinate 64,809 of CAVUFS010000006.1, read as the reverse complement.
TTCGTCCGGCTCGCGCGTATCGGTCGCGAAGAATTCGAGCACCGCAAGGACGTCGTTGCCCGAGAGGACAGGGAAAGCGCTTGCGCCTCGAAGGCCGCATTCAGCGGCCACAGCGTGGCGCGGAAAATTGTCGTCGGCTGTCACGTCGAGGATCCAGGCCGGCTTTCCGGTCATCAGGACGCGGCCGGGAAGGCCAATGCCGGGGCGGAACTCGGTATCTTCCGTCAGGCGGCGAAAACGCGCGATCGCGTCATTGTCGACGGCATGCCAAAGCGCCGCGGAGCGCAGACACAGTTCATCGCCCGCGCCATCGGCCAGATAGGTGTGGCCGACTTCCCAATGCGTGAAGGCGCAAATCTCGATGATCGCGGATTGCAACACCTCGGCAGCGCGCGTCGTCTGGTTGGCCGCGACCGCGATCTTGGCGAGGAACTGAAGCTCCTGCTTTTTGCTGTAAAGATCGCGAAGCCCTTTTTCTGCGATGGCTTCCGCCTCATGCCGCGACGCGCGCTCGCGCGCTAGGCGGCGGGTGAGGCGTGCTATCTCAGCGGCGGCGCGGTCGTTGTCAGGCTGCATCCGCCGAAACCGTACCGGTGACACGGATACTGAGCACGCATTTCGGATCGTCCCGATGCATGCAGCTCAAATGCTCAACGTCGATCTTCTCTTTGAAATAATCGCCCGCGCCTTCGATGAAACCCTGCGCCAGCGTGCATAGTTTGCGTGGCGAGGCGTAGGTCATGAGCAGCGTGCCGTCTGGCCGATGCTCGAAACGGAAATCGGGGCAATGTGCGCCCGAGTAGAGCTTGCGGACTTCCGGATGAATGATGCTGTTGACGCTTTGGACGAAGGGCAACGTCGCGTTGTGGCCGGTGAAGAAGGCCGGATAACGGATCGCAAGACGACCCATCGCCTCGCGGCCGAACCACCGCAGCACGGCTTCGGGTGACATGCCAAGCGCCTCTGCGCCGGCAGTGACGAGCTTTTCGATTTCCTGGTCGGGATAGCTGCCCAATGACGTGTAGGAACCGGCAAGGCCGGTCGTGTCGAGGAGATCGTCCCAGGCGGCCTCGCCGTGTTGGCTGATGACCACTTCTTCGAGAAGATTGAAAATGATCCCCTTCAAGATTTTTCTCCGCTCACCAATAGTTGATCGGTGGTGACGTTATCGGCACATCGTTAATCGAAGATAAACCACAGCTGGCTGGGACCACGTCGCCGCGATATACCGCCCCGGAAAGGACATGTCTGCGGGCCTAGGCGCGCTGGGAAGCGCTACCTATACTAATTACATCTACTAATTACATCGTAGCGCGCTCGAGACGGGTAAGCGCATGGCCGACAAGGACGACAAGTCGCAGCTTCCGGCCTCGGCCAAAAATGCCGAGGTGGATGCGTTTCTGAGCAGGGTCGCGTCCATGCCCGCGGCGCGGCCATCCAGCGGCCGCGGCAAGCTGATCTTTGCCATGGATGCGACGGCGAGCCGCCAGCCGAGCTGGGATCATGCCTGCCAGATTCAGGGCGAGATGTTCGAGGCGACCGCGGCGCTCGGTGGTCTCGATGTGCAGCTCGTCTTCTATCGCGGCTTTAATGAATGCAAGGCGAGCAAGTGGCTCTCCGCCGCGCCGGGGCTCCATGGTGCAATGCGCGCGGTCTTCTGCATGGGCGGCGAGACGCAAATCGCGCGCGTTTTGCGTCATGCTCTGAAAGAGGCGGATGCGCAGACGATCGGCGCGTTGGTCTTTGTCGGCGATGCGATGGAGGAAAAGCTCGACGAGCTCTGCAGCCTCGCCGGCCAACTCGGCTTGCGCGGGGTGCCGGTTTTCGCCTTCCACGAGGGGCATGACAAGGCTGCCGAGTTCCGCCTTCAAGGATATCGCGCGGCTGTCGCATGGCGCCTATTGCCGCTTCGATGCCAGTAGCGCCGGCGAGTTGCGCGCGCTTTTGGGCGCGGTCGCGGCTTATGCCGCCGGCGGGCACCGCGCGCTCGCGAATTACAGCAAGAATGCAGGCGGTTCCGCGCTGCTACTGGCGAAGCAATTGGGCGCGGGGTCGTAGCCGCAATGCCCTATCTCATTCTCGGCGTTGCCATCCTGGGTTGCTTGCTCCTCGCAGCGAGGATAATGGTCAACGCCGATCCGGCGAGGCTCGGCCGCGTCCTCGGCTGGTTTGCCGCCGGTCTCGGCTTGGCTGGGGCGGGTGCTGTGCTGATCAGCTTGATTGCCAGCGACCGCCTGGGACCGGCACTCGCCGTGGCCGGTGGCTTGGCGCCGCTCGTGATCCGCGGCCGCACTTTATGGCGGCGTTATCACGCGGGAGCATCGACCGCCGGTGGCAAAACCTCCGAGGTTGAGACCGAATTGCTGCGTATGCGGCTTGATCACGACACGGGCGCGATGGGCGGCCAGGTGCGGCGCGGGTCTTATGCCGGCCGGCGAATTGAGGATCTCGACCAGGGCGAGTTGATCGCGCTCTGGCGGCAATGCGTCGCGGAGGACGAATCAGGCGCGCGGCTACTCGAGACCTATCTCGACCGGCTGCGGCCGGATTGGCGCCAGGCGGGGCCGGGCGGCGGCTCCGGCGACGGGGCTGGAGCGGCCGGCGATGTCATGACTCGGGAACAAGCCTATGCCATCCTGGATTTGGAGCCGGGGGCCAGCGACGAGGAGATCAAGGATGCGCATCGCCGGCTGATGATGAAGCTCCATCCCGACCATGGCGGCTCGACCTTTCTGGCCGCGCAGATTAACCGGGCGAAAGAATTCCTGCTCGGAGAATAGGCAGTAAACGCTTTGTTATAAGAAGCTTAGCGCTTTGACTATAGAACCCGGGAACAACCTGCCTTAATGCGGCGTTGTCGGGGCGTTCGAACCTTAAAGAGCAATCCTTTATGACCTCGCGCGTACGCAAAGCCGTTTTCCCCGTCGCTGGCCTCGGTACCCGGTTCCTGCCGGCCACAAAGGCTATGCCCAAAGAGATGTTGACGGTCGTCGACCGGCCGCTAATCCAATATGCCGTCGATGAAGCCCGCGAAGCGGGAATCGAGGAATTCATCTTCGTGACCGGCCGGGGCAAGGCCGCGATGGAGGATCATTTCGATCACGCCTATGAGCTCGAGGACACGCTCAAGCAGCGGAACAAGGAAGCCGAACTCAAGGGTCTCGCCTCCTGGCAGCCGGCGCCGGGCCAGGTTGCCTATACACGACAACAGACCCCGCTCGGCCTCGGCCATGCCGTGCTCTGCGCCCGCCATCTGGTCGGCGACGAGCCCTTCGCTGTCCTGCTGCCGGACGATCTCGTCCTGGCGCAGAAGGGCTGCCTCAAACAGATGATCGAGGTCTTCAACGACCAGCCCGCGAACATCGTCGCCGTCGAGGAAGTGCCGCGCGAGCACACCAACCGCTATGGCGTGCTCGATATCGAGCGCGACGACGGCAAGCTGGTGAAGGTCAAAGGCGTGGTCGAGAAGCCGCAGCCCAAGGATGCGCCGTCGACGCTGACGATCATCGGCCGCTACGTGCTTGAGCCGCAGGTCTTCGACCATCTCACCCAAATCGGCCGCGGTGCCGGCGGCGAAATCCAGCTGACCGACGGGTTGGCGCGGCTCATCGCCGACAAGCGCCCATTCTTTGGCTTGCGCTTCGAGGGCAAACGCTTCGATTGCGGCGACAAGATCGGCTTCTTCGAAGCCAATCTCGCTTTCGCGCTGGCGCGGCCCGACATGCGCGATTTGATTCAACGCATTCTCTCGCAATACCGCTAGATCACCAGGTGACCATGGCTGATACGATCGTCGGACATCGCTTCGACCCAACCATTCTGCGCGAATACGATATTCGCGGCGTTATAGGCGAGACGCTGCATGAGGCCGATGCGTACGCCATCGGCCGCAGCTTCGCCGTGGTGCTTAAAGAGGCCGGCGGCAAATCGATCGCGGTCGGCCGCGATGGCCGCCTTTCCTCGCCGGCGATGGAGAAAGCGCTGGTCGACGGCCTGCGCGAATCCGGCATCGATGTCGTGCGCATCGGTCTTGGTCCGACGCCGATGCTCTATTTCGCGGTCAACACGCTCGGCGTCGATGCCGGCATCATGGTGACCGGCTCGCATAACCCGCCGACGCATAACGGCTTCAAGGTCATGCTGGGCAAGAAGCCGTTCTTCGGCAGCGACATCCTGCGCCTTGGCAAGATCGCCACCGAGGGAAAATTCCCGCAGGGCAGCGGCACTGTGCGCGAGCAATATGTGCTCGACGAGTACGTCGCGCGGCTGCTCAAGGATTACGACGGCACCCGCGATCTGCACGTCGCCTGGGACGCCGGCAACGGCGCGACCGGCGAAGCGTTGCAGAAGCTGGTGGCGAAACTGCCGGGCAAGCATCTCTTGCTCAACGAGCAGATCGATGGCCGCTTCCCGGCGCATCATCCGGATCCGACCGAAGAGAAGAACCTCGTTCAGTTGCAAGAAGCTGTGACCAAGAATGGCTGCGATTTCGGCGTTGCTTTCGATGGCGATGGCGACCGCATCGGTCTGATCGACGGCAAGGGCCGCATCCTCTGGGGCGACCAGTTCATGGTGCTGATGGCGCGCGATATCGTGCGGGCGAAGCCCAAGGCAACGATCATCGCCGATGTGAAGGCCAGCCAGGTGCTGTTCGACGAGGTCGAGCGCATGGGCGGCACGCCGCTGATGTGGCGCACCGGCCATTCGCTGATCAAATCGAAGATGGCCGAGACCGGTGCGCCGCTCGCCGGCGAGATGAGCGGCCATATCTTCTTCGCCGACCGCTATTACGGCTATGACGACGCGCTTTATGCCGGTGTGCGCATCCTCGGCATCCTGGCGCGCGGCAAGGAGAGCCTCGCCCAGTTCCGCGACAGCCTGCCGCCGGTCGTGAACACGCCCGAGCTTCGCTTCCCCTGCGGTGACGATCGCAAGTTCAAAGTGGTCGAAGAGGTGCGGGCGCGGCTCGAGAAAGCCGGCGCCGCGGTCTCGGCGATCGATGGCGTGCGGGTGAAGACGCCCGATGGCTGGTGGCTGTTGCGCGCGTCCAACACACAGGACGTGCTCGTCGCGCGCGCCGAAGCGCGCGACGCAGCCGGACTGGAAACCTTGAAGAAGCTACTGGTCGATCAGCTGCGCGAGAGCGGCGTCGCACCGCCGGCCTTCTGACCGGCAACCTGCATCGTCGGGCCGAGCACCGTGCAAGCGCGGTGCTCGCGGTGCAGCGTGTCGCAAGCGGCACGCGCCTCGTTGGCATTCAAATCGATGATCCGCGCATTGTAGACCGCGCCGTGATGCGAACGGGTCATGACCACGACGACCGGCTTGCTGCGCGCAGCCGGGGCTTGCGCGCGGGCTGCCGTCGCCGCGCGTGAGGCCGTGGCACGGGCGCGGAAGGCGCCGACCTGGATCGCATAATGGGAGGCGTTGCGCGGCGAGGTCGCGGCTTCAGCTTTGCTAATCGGCGAGAGATTGGCGAGGCCGCCAACCGCACGCTTGGCGATCAAGTGCAGCGTCATGCGGCCCTGCGGGGCCTTCTTCGTTTCAGCCGACGCCACCATCGTCTTCTTCGACTGGTTCGACGCCATCAAGATGTCGGGCGAGGGGCGACCGTCGAAACCGGCATTGAGCAGCGACGCCATCTTCATGTCGCGGGCATGGGCCGAGACGCCGCCCATCACAACGCCGATCAGGCGGCGATTGTTACGCACGGCCGAAGCGGCGAGGTTGAAGCCCGAAGCGTGGATGAAGCCGGTCTTGATGCCGTCCATGCCGGCAAAGGCGCTCATCAGGTGATTATGATTGCCGTAGGTCACGCCGTGATAGGTGAACGACGTGGTGCTGAAATAGGCGTATTCGCGCGGGAAATCGAGGTAGATGCGCCGGGCAAGCTTGGAGAGATCGCGCGCCGTGGTCTTTTGAAAGGGGTTCGGCAGGCCCGAGGCGTTGTGGAAGGTGGTGTTATCCATGCCCATGGCCCGCGCCGTGCGGGTCATCTTCTCCGCAAAGGCCGCTTCGCTGCCGCCAAGGCCTTCACCGAGGACGACCGCGGCGTCGTTCGCCGACTGGGTGACAAGGCCGAGAATCAGGTCGTGGACGGCAATCGACTGCCCGGCGACCAGATTAAGCTTCGTGGGCTCTTGGGCGGCCGCATGGGCAGAGACGGGGAAAACGGTGCTGAGGGTGATGTCGTGATGCTCCAGCGCCTCGAAAGTGAGGTAGAGCGTCATCATCTTGGTCAGGGAAGCGGGGTAGTTCGGCGAGTTGGCGTTATATTCGCTGACCACTTGCCCGGTCTGGGCGTCGATGACGATCGACGAATATTGCGCGGCATGAACTGTGGCCGAGAAGGCGACCGCCGTAGCAAAAACCAGGAAAACCGCCGCGAAAGACACAAAGCCAGAGCGCAGGAACCCGCTTTTCACCATAAAACTCCCCGATTGCGCGGCCAAAGATGTATAATCAAGCGAACATAGGTTACTAAATCATTGATGTAACGTAAAGAACGTCGACGTGCCGGCTCGGAAAATTTTTTACATCCGTCGGCGGCCGCGAGACCGTTTCGTGCGGAGCACCCAGAGGACGGTTGCTGCACCGCATAAAACCGCGCGTAAGGTGGATTTTAGTAAAGTCCAACCTACATTGCATTGCATCAAACTACGTACGGAATCGGGTTATGGCCAAGGCGACCACTACTCTGCGTCCGGAGGATGCGGTGCTACTTTCTGCACCGGGTTACGCCGATTTCGTGAAATTTAGTCGCGAAACCATCGCCGCAGTGATGAATTCGAATACGGCGCTCGGCGCTGGGCTGGAAGCGATCGGCGAGGAAGTCGCGCAATACTCGCGTGCGACGTTCGAAAGCGCGGGCCAGACCGCGCGCAGCCTTATCGGCGCGCGCACGCTCGATGACGTCGTGCGGCTGCAAACCGATTTCGCCAAGCGCAGTCTCGAAGGCTTTGTCGAGCGCAGTGTGAAGCTGTCGGAGCTCGGCTGGTCGCTCTTTGGCGCGAGTATGGGCGCCTGGACGGTGCGAGCGAAGACCTGATCGGCGTGCCGCCGGCATTTTTGCCGCTTGCAAAAACTCGCCGCCAAGCCGCGTTTTTTTGTCGCTCTGTGGATGATTTAGAAACGGCTTTGCCCTGGGGCGAAAGAGACCATATCATGGCCTATCGGCTTTGTTTTTTGCCCACAGCACGGGATGTTCGACCGACCGGTTCGGCATGAGCGACATCGAAAAGAAAAACGGGACTGAAGGTCCCAACACGGGCGTTATCGTCAAGCCGAAGGCGAAGACGAAGAAGCCGTCGATGTACAAGGTTTTGATGCTGAATGACGACTACACGCCGATGGAATTCGTCGTCCACATCCTCGAGCGGTTCTTCAACAAGAACCGCGAGGAAGCGACTCGCATCATGCTGCATGTCCATCGCCGCGGGGTCGGCGTGTGTGGCGTCTATACCTACGAGGTAGCGGAGACCAAAGTGACACAGGTGATGGATTTCGCCCGCCAGCACCAACATCCGCTACAATGTACGTTGGAGAAGGATTAGATAATAAGGGTTGAACGTTAGCGACCGTCTGGAGAAAGCCGAGCCTCTCAGCAGCCACAGCAACAGGAATACGACGTCAATGTTGTCGCGTAATCTCGAAAAGACCCTGCATCGCGCTCTCGCCTACGCCAATGAGCGTCGGCATGAGTATGCGACGCTTGAGCATCTGTTGCTGGCGTTGATCGAGGACCAGGACGCGATGGCTGTCCTGCGTGCTTGCTCGGTCGATCTCGAAAAGCTGCGCCGCGACGTCACCCACTATGTGGACAACGAGCTCGGTAATCTCGTCTCGAACCATGTCGAGGACGCGAAGCCGACAGCGTCGTTCCAGCGTGTGCTGCAGCGCGCCGCGATCCACGTTCAATCGTCGGGCCGCGAGGAAGTGACCGGCGCGAATGTGCTGGTTGCGATGTTCGCGGAGCGCGAATCGAATGCCGTCTATTTCCTGCAAGACCAGGAGATGACGCGCTTCGACGCGGTCAATTACATCTCGCATGGCATCGCCAAGGCGCCGGGCCGCTCCGAGACACGGCGCGTGCAGGGCTCCGAGGAAGAAGAGCGAGGCGGCAACAATGAGGGAGGCGGCAAGGCTAAGCGCGGCCATGACGCGCTCGATGCGTATTGCGTCAACCTCAACAAGAAGGCGCGCAACGGAAAGATCGATCCGCTGATCGGCCGCGAGCACGAGGTCGATCGCACAATCCAGATCCTTTGCCGCCGCCAGAAGAACAATCCGCTCTATGTCGGCGATCCGGGCGTGGGCAAGACGGCGATCGCCGAAGGTCTCGCGCGCCGCATCGTGCAGCGCGAAGTGCCCGAGGTGCTGCAGAACGCGACGATCTTCGCGCTCGATATGGGCGCGCTGCTCGCCGGCACGCGCTATCGCGGCGATTTCGAAGAGCGCCTGAAGGCCGTGCTCGCCGAGCTCGAAGCGACGCCGGGCTCGGTTCTGTTCATCGACGAGATCCATACGGTGATCGGCGCCGGTGCCACGTCCGGCGGCGCGATGGATGCGTCGAACCTGCTGAAGCCGGCGCTTTCCAGCGGCACCATCCGCTGCATCGGCTCGACGACCTATAAGGAATACCGCAACTACTTTGAGAAGGATCGCGCGCTGGTCCGTCGCTTCCAGAAGATCGACGTCAACGAGCCGTCGGTCGAGGATGCGGTGAAGATCCTGCGCGGGCTGAAGCCTTACTACGAGCGCCACCACAAGGTGCGTTACACCGCCGAGGCAATCCGTACCGCGGTCGAGCTGTCGGCGCGTTATATCGGCGACCGCAAGTTGCCGGATAAGGCGATCGATGTGATCGACGAGGTCGGCGCGGCGCAGATGCTGCTGCCCGAGAACAAGCGCCGCAAGACCATCACCGCGAAAGAGGTCGAGGCGGTGGTCGCGACGATCGCGCGTATCCCGCCAAAGAGCGTGTCGCGCGACGACAAAGAGGTGCTCAAGAATCTCGATCGCGATCTCAAGACCATGGTCTTCGGTCAGGATCCAGCGATCGAATCCCTTGTCGCGGCGATCAAGCTCGCCCGCGCCGGGTTGCGCGAGCAGGAGAAGCCGATCGGCTCCTACCTGTTCTCCGGCCCGACCGGCGTCGGCAAGACCGAAGTGGCGCGCCAGCTCGCGCGTACCCTCGGCATCGAGCTCACCCGCTTCGACATGTCGGAATATATGGAGCGGCACACGGTGTCGCGTCTTATCGGCGCGCCTCCGGGCTATGTCGGCTTCGACCAGGGCGGGCTGCTCACCGACGCGATCGATCAGCATCCGCATCAAGTGCTGCTGCTGGACGAGATCGAGAAGGCGCACCCCGATCTCTTCAACATCCTGTTGCAGGTGATGGATTACGGCAAGCTGACCGACCACAACGGCAAAACGGTCGATTTCCGCAACGTCATCCTGATCATGACCACGAATGCCGGCGCTGCCGATCTGGCGAAGCCCGCGATCGGCTTCGGCTCGGAAGTGCGCACGGGCGACGATCAGGAAGCGATCAATCGCATGTTCACGCCGGAATTCCGCAACCGGCTCGATGCGATCATCTCCTTCTCGCCGCTCTCGCCGCAGACCATCGGCCGCGTTGTCGACAAGTTCATCCTCCAGCTCGAGGAACAGCTCGCCGACCGCAATGTGCAGATTGTGCTCGATGAAGCGGCGCATGATTGGCTGGCCACGAAAGGCTATGACAAGCTCTTCGGCGCCCGCCCGCTGGGCCGCGTGATCCAGGAGAGCGTGAAGAAGCCGCTGGCAGAAGAGCTGCTCTTCGGCAAGCTCACCAAGGGTGGCGTGGTCAAGGTCTCGGTCGACAAAGAGACCGACAAGCTGAGCTTCGCCTACGAGGAAGCAGCGCATCCGCCGCGTCCCGCGACACCGGACGAGCCCGACGCACCGAAAGAGCCGGAATACGTCGAGTAAGCTCGTCGCATCGAGCGATCAGCGAAAAGGCCGCCTTCGGGCGGCCTTTTTGTTCGGGAGAGCTGGACGCCGATTTGCGCTGAACAGGCGGTTGGCGCGTGAACGCTCCACGTGCGATCGGTTGAGGACAGTCGCGCGATTTGTCATTCGCCGCGATTTCTGCCTCAATAGAGGTCAGCAAATCGCCAAGCGAAAGGGGAGGGTTCGGGCATGATCGAGATTTATTATTGGCTCACCGATAACGGCCGCAAAGCGCTGCAGGTCATCGAAGAGACGGGTCTGCCGCATAAGAAGATCGCGGTCGATCTGACGAAGAAGGCGCAATTCGCGCCGGAATATCTGCAACTCAGCCCCGGTCATAAAATCCCCGCGCTGGTCGATGATGACGGGCCGGGCGGCACGCGCGTCTCGCTGTGCGAATCCGGTGCGATGCTCAAATATCTCGGCGAGAAGGCGGGCGGTGTGCTCTATCCGTCGTCGCCGGCCGCGCGGGTCAAGGTCGACCAATGGCTGTTCTACGGCAGCTCGACCTTCACGCCGCTGGCGCAGCAATACGGGCTCTTCACGCGCCGCTTCGATCAGGATGTGCCGGCGGCCAAGAAGCATTATGCCGAGGTGGTGCGCGATTGCTTCAGTGTCTTCGACACGCATCTCGCGAAAAACGCCTATCTCGCGGGCGATACCTACACGGTCGCCGACATCGCCTGCTATCCCGATACACGCATCGCGGGCGCCGATCTCGGTCTCGATCCCTATCCCAACCTGAAGCGCTGGCACGATGCGATCGGCGCGCGTCCCGCGGTTCAGCGCGCCTGGGCAATTAACAGCTAGGGGCATTACAGCTAGGCGATCAAGGGGCTTGGGTCGGCGCTGCGCCTGGGCGTAAAATGGTAAAAAGGCTAGATTAGAGGAGGTTTCGCCATGGAAGCTGTTCTCTCGCCGAATGGTCAAGGCCGCTTTGATGGCGGTGCGCCGCCGACCAAGCTCATCGTCGCCACCGCGACCGGCATCAAGCTCCTCGAGCGCGAAAGGCTGGGCGCGCCCTGGCAACTCGCCGCGACTGCGCTCGAGCAGCACCACATCAGCACGATGACGATGCTGCCGGGCGGCCGGCCGGGTGTTTTCGCCGGCACGCACGGCGACGGCATCTTCTGGAGTGCCGACGGCCATAGCTGGGTGCCGCGCAACGAAGGTATGCGGCTTCACGACATCTACACGCTCGCGGCGGTGATCGAGAATGGTGCGCTCGTGATCTATGCCGGCACCGAGCCGGCCTCGCTCTTCCGCAGCACCGATCTCGGCAAGAGCTGGAGCGAGCGGCCGGCGATCAGCGAGCAGAAGAACAAGGATTGGACTTTCCCGGCGCCGCCGCATATCGCGCATACCAAGGCGCTCGCTTTCGATCCGCGCGATCCGCAGCACATCTTTGCCGCGATCGAGCAGGGCGCGTTGTTGGAGACGCGCGATGCCGGACAAAGCTGGCGCGAGCTTGCTGATTATTCGCGGCCCGAGGATCGCGCCTTCAAGGATCTGCACAACGTCGTGATCGTGCCGTCGCGGCCCGATCGCATGTTCATGACCACCGGCTGCGGCTCTTATCGCAGCGAGGATGGTGGGCAGCATTGGGCGCGCATGACGGATGAGAGCTTCCGTTTGTCCTATCCCGATCACATTGGCCTCTCACCCGATGAAAAGACGCTCTTCATGTCGGGCGCGGCGGGGCATCCCGGTCTTTGGCGCCAATCGCACGATGCCGGCACGGCGGTGCTGCGCAGCCGCGACGAGGGCAAGCATTGGGAGCATCTGACGCATGGCATTCCCGAGACCGCGCCGTGCAACATCGAGGCGATGAGTATCGTGGCGTGGCCCGGCGGCTATAGCCTTTTCCTCGGCGATACCGACGGTGCTGTCTATCTCAGTGAGGATGGCGGCGACAACTTCACGCGCATCGCCGATGCGATCGGTCCCATCTCCAAGGGCAATCACTTCGTGCCGCTGCAGCGCGCTCACGCGGCGGAGTAAAGTTCCACAAGGCACTGATCGCCCTAGTTTTCCTCGGAACCGCCATCGCGCGACCGTAATTCGCGTGTAGAGCTTCGGCTTACAACCCGAGCTCTCGCAGGCGATCCGATGACGGATATCGATCTTTCAGAACGTGCTCTGGCCGAGCTCGAACTGACCCATGGCGTCATAACGATCGAGCCGACACCGCTCCGCTGGGAGTTCTGGGTGACGGTTACCGCTGCGGCTTCTGCCATTCTCGTCATCGGCGTGGTGCTGCTGACGCTCACGGCCGAGTTGCGCGCCGGCTGGGTGCCGGGACACGAGCTGCCGATGGATAAAGCGGCCGCGATCCACAAGCTGTTGTTCCGATCCTAGATTCGTTGGATCAAACTACGCCGGCGAAAGTTGCTCCAACACCTGGGCGCGGGTCTCGATCGCGAAGAAGATCGCCGTCACGGCGCCCATCAGCGCGAACAGCCCGAACATCACGAACACCGCGTTGATGCCCCAATAGGGCAGGATGAAGCCGACCAGCGTTGTGCCGACCATCGAGGCACCGCGCTGCCACGCGCTGGCGACGCCGCCGCCCAAAGCGCGCAGATGCGTTGGATAAATCTCTGCGGTGTAGGTCGCAAGGCTGAGCAGGGAGAAGCCGAGGAAGAAGAAGCCCGACGTCGTCATGACCCAGGTGCCGAATGCGCTGAGCTGAGGCAGGAAGGCGAAGGTTAGTAGGAAGATGGCGCAGCCGCTGAGACTCATGATCAGCATCGGCCGGCGGCCGACCGCTTCGATCATCCAGATCGTCAGCGCCGAGGCGCAGAGGCCGATCGCGCTGGTGTAGAGCCCGTATCGCAGTGCTTCGTCGACCGGCAGATGATAGACGGTGCGATAGAGTGACGGCGCCCAGGCATTGAGGCCGTAAGAGACGAAATAAGCGCCGATCCAGATGAACCAGACCGAGATCGTGCGCTTCAGGTAGATGCCCTTGAAGAGATCGCCGATGTGCGGCTTCACCTCTTTGACCATAGGCAGGCTCGCGGGCAGCGGCGCCGGCTCTTTGCCTTCGCGCGCGGCGATCGCTTCGATGCGGGCGAGCGCGGCATCGGCCTCGGCATAGCGGCCCTGGCTTGCGAGCCAGCGCGGCGATTCCGGCAGGACGGTGCGCAGCGGCAGCGCGACCAGCGCCGGCAACGCGCCGATGACAAACATCCATTGCCAGCCGAAATGCGGCACGACCCAGACGCCGATCAGCGCAACGAAGAACAGCGCGATCGAGAACAGCACCTGGATCGAAACTGAGAACCGGCCGCGATTCCGCGCCTTGGCGAATTCATTGACGTAAGCCGCCATCAACGGCACTTCGCCGCCCAGCCCGATGCCTTGGATGAAGCGCAAGCTCAGCAGCGTTTCGTAATTCATCGCGAAGGCGCAGGCGAGCGAGGCGAGGGCGAAGAGCAACAGCGTGAACAGCATCGAATTGCGCCGGCCCCAGCGCTCGCCGGACAGGCCGAAAGCCAGCGCGCCGATGAGTTGACCGGCGAAACCGACACCGATCATCGTGCCGGTTTGCTGCGGGCTGAGATGCCATAAGCCGATGAGCGGGGGCAGCACATAGGCGATGGCGGCGGAATTGAAAGCGTCGAAGAACCAGGCCGTGCAAATGATGAGACGCATATTGCGGTGCCATGAGCAATAAGGCAGCCGCTCCAGCCGCGCCACGATGTGACGCATGTCGCCGTGATCGCCCGCCGTCGCCGCGTAGGCCATGGCCGTCTCTCCCTATTTGTCTTGTCGCGCCGTCCGCTTTCGCTGCGGATCTTGGCGCCTGAACGCCCGTAACGCGCTTCCATCACGATATCGCAAGCGGTTGCGATCGGCCAAGCAAATCGGCGCGGCTTGGCGGCTTCGGCTTTCTTATCTACGCTCTGCCTTAGTTGTATCGGGGGAGGAATTCCGAAATGGTCAGGTTCACTGCCGCTTGCGGCATCGCGCTCGCCGCAGCGCTCGTCACAATGTCGCTTGGTGCGCAATCCGCTGTGGCTGCGGAGAAGGTCAAAGTCGCGGTCGTTTCGTCGCTCGGCAGTGCGCCGATCTTTGTCGCCGATGCCAAAGGCTATTTCAAAGACGAAGGCCTCGATGTCGAACTGGTGCATTTCGATTCCGCGCAGCCCGTAGCTGTCGCGGTCGCAGCGGGCGATGTCGATTTCGGCTCGAGCGGCCTCACCGGCGCGTTCTTCACCTTCGCCGATAACGGCGTGCTGAAGCTGATCGGCGCGGGCACGTGGGAGCGGCCCGGCTTCCAAGGCCTCGGTCTCATTGCCTCCAACCAGGCCTGGGATTCGGGCGTGAAGAGCATCGCGGCGCTCAAAGGCCATTCCGTCGCGATCACGCAAGTCGGCACTGCGCTGCATTACGCGCTCTATCTCATGCTGAAGAAATACAATGTCGATCTCAAAGACGTGCGCGTGCTGCCGCTGCAATCCAATCCTAATGTCGGGTCGGCGATCACCGGCGGACAGGCGGATGGTGCGCTACTGAGCTCCGGCAACGCCTTCGCACTCATCAACAAGAATTCTGCCCATATGCTGGGTTGGCTCGGCGATGAGCTTGGTGACGCGCAAGGCGACGGCACCTATACCTCGACGAAGGATGCCAATGATCGGCCGGACGCGGTCAAGCATTTCCTTGCCGCGTTCCGAAAAGCCGAACAGACTTGGGATGCCGCTTTCCTCGATGCCAACGGCAATCGCGCCGACCAGCCTTCCGCGCCCGAGATGGTCGCGATCGCCGCGAAAGGGCTGGGCGTCTCGGAAAACGTCGTGAAGCTCGGCCTGCCGTATTTCGATCCGCAGGCACGCGTCTCTGTCGCAGATGTGCAAGGCGCGCTCGATTGGTACTACGCGCAGGGCATGATGAAGATGCATGTCGATGCGCACAAAATTACCGACTTCCGTTATGCGATCGAAGCGCCGGAAGCGATGGGCGGCGGGCGCAGCGGCAAATGAGCGAGACGCTGGGATTTATCGGCACCGGCAATCTCGGCGGCGCTTTCGTCGTCGGGTTGCTGAAGGCGGGCTATGACGTCGCGATCTTCGATTCCGATACGAAAGGCGATGGCAGCGCTCAAAGAAAAGGGCGCACGGCCGCTCGGCTCGGCACGCGCGGTCGGCGATGAAGCCGCGATTGTCTTTGCTTGTCTGCCGACGCCGGAGGTTTGCCAGGAAGTCGCGCTCGCGGAGGACGGCGTCACCGCCGGCAAGGCGATCGAGATCTATGTCGAAACCTCGACACTCGGCATGGCGGCAATCGATGCGATCGCAGCCGGTCTCGCCGCGCGAAATATCCAGTTCCTCGACAATCCGATTGTCGGCGGCGGTGGTGGCGCCGGTGTCGCCGAGGGCAAGATGGCGACGATCACCGCAGGGCCGCGCGATGCTTTTACGCGCGTCGAGCCGATCTTCAAATCGATGACCCGCAACGTCTTCTATGCCGGCGAGAAGCCGGGCCTCGCGCAAGTCTGCAAATGCGTCAACGCCGCGCTCGCCATCACCGGTCTCACCATCGCCTGCGAGGCGATGGTGATGGGCGTGAAGGCAGGCGTCGATCCGAAGCTGCTGCTCGATATCGTCAATGCTGGCAGCGGCCGCAATGTCACGACCGAAGAGCGTTTCGCGCGCACGGTGCTGGCGCGCAAATTCGGCGGCAATGCGATGCGCATCATGTCGAAGGACATGAAACTCTACGCCGAGACGGCGCATGCGCTTGGCCTGCCGTCCTTCGTCGGATCGAGCATCGCGGAAATCTGGAACGCGGCTTCGGCGCAAGACGTCCAGCATCTCGTGCAGTTCTTCGAATCCTTCGCCGACGTGGAGGTGAAGGGCTAATTTCGGACGGATGGTCCAGGAAAAACACCCATCCTCACCCTGAGCTTGTCGAAGGGCTCATGGTGAAAATGCGGTGTTGCATATCCATTCCGAGTCCTTCGACAGGCTCGGGATGAGGGAATATTGAATTGGGCATCTACCAATTAAATCAAAACATCGGGGGAGTTCGGGCATGCGCGTTCTGGCAGCGATCTTGTGTGTTTTCATGTTCGGCGCGTCTTTGGCACATGCGGACGACAAACTCCGCGTTGGCAAGGCGGTCGCAGGACCGTTCGATTTCGTGCCGCTCGATATCGGCCTGCAGAAGGGTTTCTTCAAAGCGCATGGCGTCGATGTCGAGGAAGTCGATTTCGACGGCAGCGCGAAGCTGCAACAAGGGCTCGGCGCCGACGCGATCGATGTCGGCTTGGGCTCTGGACCGGAGCTCGCTTTCGTCGCCAAGGGCAATACCGATCTCGCAATCGCGGTCTTCGCAGGGCCGCCGAACAGCCAGGTGTTGGTCGTCCGCGCCGATGGGCCGGTGCACGCGGTCGCCGATCTCAAAGGCAAGAAGATCGGTCTCTCGACCGTCGGCTCGCTGACCGATTGGCTAGTGCGGGAACTGTCGCGTCAGCAGGGCTGGGGGCCTGAAGGCATCGAAGGCGTGCCGCTCGGCTCGGAATCCGGCCGCACGGCCTCCCTGCGCGCCGGCACGACGGATGGCATGGTGATCGACGTCGCGACCGCGGCGAAGCTCGAGAAAGAGAAGGCCGGGCGCATCGTCGTGCATTTCGGTACCGTCGCGCCGGATTTCATCATCCACGCGATCTTCGCGACCAATAAGTCGATCGCGGACAAGCCCGATGTGTTGAAACACTTCCTCGTCGGCTGGTTCGACACGATCAACTGGATGCGGGCGCATCGCGACGAGACAGTCGTGTTAGCCGCGCCGGTGATGCATCAGGACAAGGACATCGTCGCGATGAACTACGACCAGACGATGAACGATTTCTCGACCACGGGCCGCTTCGATCCGAAAGCGCTCGCCGTGCTGGCACGGTCATTCGTCGACATGAAGACGCTGCCCAACGCGCCCGATATGTCGAAGCTTTATACGGAGAAGCTGCTGCCACAGTAACCGTCATCCCCGCGAAAGCGGGGATCCAGGGCAGCAGACGAGATGTTCTGGATTCCCGCTTGCGCGGGAATGACGATGTAAGAAAGACAGCGCTCGAAAATCTGAACCACCAAGGCACCAAGACACAAAGGAAATTTCCTTGGTGCCTTCGTGTCTTGGTGGTTTCGGATTTTGTTCTTACGCCAGCGGCTTCACCGTCGCGCGGCCGTCATTGCCGATGAAGATCTCTTCCGAGCGCGCGATCGGCTTGCCGGCGACGCGGTCGGCGATCCAATCCGCTTGCAAGGTTTGCGGATTCTCGCCGACGACCGTCGACGGCGCGTTGTAAACGCCGTGCACGGCGCTCTGATAAATCACGAATTGCCGCGGCGTCTTCACCAGTGACAGCAGTTCGCGGGTGTATTGCAGCGGCGAGAGTTGATCGTCCTCGCCGGCGATCACCTGGTAGGGCACGACGATGTCCTTGGCGAGCGGGCGGAGATCGCATTTCTTCACCCATTCGTCGAAGGCGTCTTCGTCCTCGAAGCCGGCCATATACATAAAACGCATTTTGAACGACGGCGGCGCGTGGTTGAAGATCGTGTCGTGGCCGGGCTCGTGGCAGACGGCCGATTGCGACAGTGCGATGATGCGCTTGCCGAGCACAGAGGCGGCTTGGGTCGAGAAGAACGTGCCCATGGATGAGCCGCGCAGCACGATCTTGTTCTTGTCGATCGCCGGATGGTTGGAGACGAATTTGTAGTTCGCCTCGGCCGCTTCCATGTGCGAGGTGTGGGTGACCAGCACGCGCCGCGCGAAGCATTCGCCCTGGCCGGGACCATCCACCGCGAAGATCGCGATGCCGCGCTCAAGCAGTTTGTCGCCGTACATCGCGCAGGCATTCTCTTTCGTGCCGTCCATGCCGCCGACGGCGATGATGCAGGGGAATTTCTCGCCCGGCGCCGGCTTGTGCGGCAGATGGAGATAGGCGGGGAGGAATTGGCCGTTGCCGAAGGGGATTTCGACACGCTCGATCGGATGCGCCGCGTAGGTGATGTATTTCGCGTAGCACTCGTTCATCTTCTTCTCGAGATGCTCGAGCTCGTGGTTCATCTCGAAGATTGGCCAGCGCGCGATTGACCACAGCATCGCGGCGATCATGTAGCTCTCGCGCGCGGCGACCGCGCGGCCCTGTTCCTCGAAAGCGCGAGCTTTGGCCTCGCGGCGCTGCGCCTGGATGGCGTATTCGCGCGCGATGTCGTTGATCTTCTTGCAGCGCGCCGCCGTCATGCGGAATTCGCCCATGGCTTCGAGGCCCGCGGGGCCGGCGGTGTAATTGATGCGGGCCTGGTCGAATTCGACTCCCTGCTCGGCGACGGCCGTATCGAGCAGCCAGCGCTGCTCGCGCCAACGGCGGACGCGGTTCTCGGCCTTCGCACTCATTGCCATGATCTTCCTCCCTCGGATTGGCGGTGTTTGCCCACCTCTACAACCCGCGCCCCGTTGCGGGCAAGAGACGAGTCGCGCGTGGGCGAATCGGTTATCCACGCATTTGTGATCGGGAGTCGCGATGGCGCCCGCTTTATAATTCCCCGGGCAGTTACGCACTCTATCAAAACGAAATCATCAGGGGGAACGTTATGACCGTCGCGACAAACGAGCCTCAAGCTTATATTCCCGCGCTGCGCCGCTACTACGCGTCGCTCGCGCCTTATGCCTATCCGTTCATCCGTTTCTGCGTCGGCGCCATCATTGTGCGGCACGGCTTTCCGAAAGTGTTCGCGGGCGGCGCGGCCGGGCTTTCGGGCTTTCTCGCCGGCAAGCTTCATCTGGAACCCGCGCTGGTCTGGGCCTGGATCATCGCTTTGGTCGAATGCGGCGGCGGCGCGTTGCTGGCGATCGGTCTTTTTACGCGACTGGTTTCCGCCGCGCTCGTCATCGAGTTCGCCGTGATCGTGTTCGTGGTGAAATGGGCGAACGGCATGATCGCCTTCGCGCCGACCGCGATCCAGCCGGGCTTCCCCGGGCTCTCCGCCGGCGGTTTCGAGTTCGAGATGCTGCTCGGGCTGTGCTGCCTTGCCTTCCTTTTCGGCGGCGGCGGCAAGGCCTCGGTCGATCAGATGATCGGCAAGGAGTTCTGAGCGCGCATCGTCTCGCGCAACCTTACGCGCGTGAGGCGACTCCGCCCAGCACGCTGTGGATCTGCGCAACCGCCGCGGCGCCTTCGCCGACCGCGGCGGCGACGCGCTTGGTCGAGCCCGCGCGCACATCGCCAATCGCAAAGACGCCCGGCAGGCTGGTTTCGAGCGGCAGCCGTACGCCGCCGGCGCAATTCTGCGACCCGGTCATGATGAAGCCCTTATTGTCGATATCGACACAGCCGCGCAGCCAATCGGCATTGGGATCCGCGCCGATGAAGAGGAACACATGGCGCAGCGGGTGCTCGATGGTGTCGCCGCCAGCGCGATAGCGGAAGGTCGCACTGGTGAGCCCGCTCATCGCATCGCCGGCGAGCGCGACGATCTCGCAGCCGGCATGAAGCTCGACATTGGGCAGCGCGGCAATGCGGTCGATGAGATAGCGCGACATCGATGCCTCCAAGCCTTTGCCGCGCACGATGAGATGCAGCTTCTTCACTTGTGGCGCGAGGAAGACGGTTGCCTGACCGGCGGAATTGCCGGCGCCGACCAGCGCGATCTCTTGGCCTTCACAAAGCTTCGCCTCGATCGCCGAGGCCCAATAGGAGACACCCGCACTTTCGAATTGCGCGAGGTTGGGTACGGCAAGCGGGCGATAGCGCGCACCGGAAGCAATAACGATGCTACGCGCACGGATTGTCTCGCCATTGGTGAGATGGAGCAGTAACGGTGCGCTCGGGTCTTGCAGTCGCGCATCGCAATCGAGTTTTTCGACCTCGACCGGGATCGCCAGCTCGGCGCCGAATTTCAGGGCTTGATTGAAGGCGCGTGCGGTGAGGGCGAGACCCGAGATGCCCGTCGGAAAGCCGAGATAATTCTCGATCCGCGCCGACGCGCCTGCCTGGCCGCCGAAAGCGCGTTGATCGAGAACGATGACCGACAGGCCTTCCGATGCACCATAAACGGCAGTCGCCAATCCTGCGGGTCCGGCGCCGACGACAGCGACGTCATAGAGCTTGGAGGTATCGATCTTCGGCGTGATGCCGAGAAACGCGCCGGTCTCGGCGTCGCTCGGACGGCGCAGCAAGCCACCTTTCGGGCAAACGACCAGCGGCAACTCCTCCGGCTGCACACCGAGGCGCTCGATCAGCGCGCGGCCCTTATCGTCATCGCTCGCATCGAGCACAGTGAAAGGATAGGAGTTGCGGCGGAGGAAATTCTGCAGCCGTGTCAGTTCTGGCATGCCCGGCCGGCCGACCAGCACGGCGCCCGAGCTGCCGGCTTCAAGCAGCGCGACGCGGCGCAGGATGAAAGCGCGCATCACGATTTCGCCGAGCTCGGCCGAGCCGATCAGCAACGCGCGCAGATGC
This sequence comes from uncultured Alphaproteobacteria bacterium, assembly GCA_963740675.1. GTDB lineage: Bacteria > Pseudomonadota > Alphaproteobacteria > ATCC43930 > CGMCC-115725 > CAIKMD01. The sequence goes on along the minus strand of CAVUFS010000006.1, from coordinate 44,342 downwards.
ACGGGATCGAAGGGCAGGGCAGTGCAGCCTTCCGGGCCGGCATGGCCTTCGGCGAGTGAGCCGCGGCCGCTGAGCTGGCTGATCTCGCCCGAGAATTGCCCGGGAAGCTCGGTCATGACCGGAACGCTACCGTTGAGCCCGTCGCGCCGCGTGACCTCGATCGAGCCTTTGAGCACGAGCCAGCTTGGCCCTGCCTTGGCGTCGATGGTGAAAACGGGCTCGCCCCGCGCGAAATCCTCTGCCGGTCCACTCGCGAAACGGCTCGCGGTTGCGATCTGTGCCGCGTCCAGCACCGGATACATCTGATTGCGGCGGGTATCGATGATCGCCATGTCTAGCCTCCGACGCGGTTGTGAAGCGGTCGCGCGCGACCCAGAATGCCACGATCCGCGGTTCTTCCGGAAGGAGGCAAGCTTGGCCGAACGCTGTGATCATTTTGACCAAATCCACGATGTCGCGCCGCGCACACCGCAAGGCTGCGAAGAGTGCCTAAAGACGCATGGTCACTGGCTGCATCTGCGGATGTGCCTGGTCTGCGGCCATGTCGGCTGCTGCGATCAATCGCCCGGCAAGCACGCGACCAAGCATTTCCACGCGACGCAGCACGCGATGATGAAAAGCTTCCAGCCCGGCGAGGATTGGGGCTGGTGCTATGTGGACGAGCTGTTCTTCGAGCCGGCACCGCGAGCGGAGTGAAGGAATGGTCGTATTCGACACCCATGCCCATGTGATCGCGCCCGATCTGCGGCGTTATCCGCGTACGCCGATCGGCGGCCGCGCTTCTGATTGGTCGCAGACAAGGCCGATCGATGTCGATGCGATGCTGAAGGCGATGGATGCCGCCGGCGTTGCGCGCACCGTGCTGGTTCAGGCGTCGACCTGCTATGGCCATGACAATTCCTATGTCGCCGATGCGGTCACCGCGCATCCCGACCGTTTCACCGGCGTATGCTCGGTCGATACGCTCGAATCCGATGCGGTCGCTGTTCTGAAGCATTGGCTCGAAAGCGGCATCACCGGGCTGCGTATCTTCACCACTGGCAGCAATATGGGTGGCCAGCAGCTCGAAATCTTGGATGATTCGCGCAGCTTTCCGGTTTGGGAGTATGTGCAACAGATCGGTGTCCCGGTCTGTCTGCAAATGACAGCGAAAGCCCTGCCGCAAGTCGAGATGCTGGCGCAGCGTTTTCCGCGTGTGCGCATCCTGCTCGATCATTTCGCGCGGCCCGATCTCGCGGACGGGTCGCCTTATGCGCGCGCTGCCAGCCTCTGGGCGCTGGCGCGCTTCCCCAACGTCTATCTCAAAGCCAGCCCGCACACTTTCGCGGCGGCAAAAACCGGGCAGGCGACGCCGGCGAGCTTCTTCCGCCGCGCGGTCGATGAATTCGGGGCACAACGGATTTTCTGGGGCTCGAATTTCCCGGCCGCCGAAGGCACGCTTGCCTCGCTGTTGGCGCTGGCGCGCGAGAATTTCGCCACGCTTTCGGCCGACGAGCAGGATTGGATTTTCTCGAAGACCGCGCTGTCGCTCTATCCGGCACTCGGCAAGTAGCGGCGCTTACGCCGCCGACCAGAGATGTTGCGCCGCATAGGCGCGCCACGGACGCCACGGAGCGGCGCGGCTGAGCAGCTCGGCGGCGGAATAGCCGCGGCCTTCCTGCTTGGCGATGGCGCGCATCAAGGCGATATCGCTGGCGGGGAAGGCATCGGGTTCGCGCAATTGCCGCAAGGCGATGTATTGCGCTGTCCATTCGCCGACGCCCTTGATCGAGCGCAGCCGCTCGATCGCCTCATCCAGATCGCCGGTCGCTTCGAAGATTTGCGGATGGGCGAGCGCGTCTTTCGCCAAGGCCGAAAGTGTCGCCGCACGGCTGCGCGGCATGCCGAGCGTCGCGAGATCAGCTTTCGCCAGCGCTTTCGCTTCGGGGAACACATGCGTTAGCGCGCCTTCGGGCTGGCGCAGTAGCTTGCCGTATCTGGCGACGAGCTTGCCGGCGAGGCCGCGCGCCGCGACAACGGTGATCTGTTGGCCCAGCACGGCGCGGATCGCCAATTCGAAACCGTCCCAAGTGCCGGGCACGCGCAGCCCCGGCCGCGCTTTCACCAGCGGCGCCAGCACGGCATCCTGCGCAAGATGCGCGGCGATCGCGACGGGATCGGCGCCGAGATCGAAGACACGACGCAGTCGCGCGATGATCGCGGGCAGCGATGATAATTTCGGAAAGCGCACGGTGGCGCGCAGCGCGTTCGCTTCGGGCTCGTGCTCGACCGTGACGATGCCTTGCGCGCCGTCGAGCGCGATGGTGCGGCTGTAGCGATCGTCGGTGACCACCTCGATCCCGGCGATCGCACGGCGACGCAGGAAGTCGAGCACCGTCGGCCAATCATAAGGCGGGTGATAGCGCAGCAGCAGCGCGATCTCGCCGCTCGGCCCCGCCGGCACGTCTTCGGCACTCGCGCGGCGCAACGCGCGCGGCGCGCGGCCGAACAGCGTCTGGAATGTCTCATTGAAGCGGCGGATGCTGCCGAAGCCGGCGGCGAAAGCGATCTCCGCCATCGGCAGCTTAGTCTCGTGGATGAGCTGCTTCGCCAACAGCACGCGGCGGGTTTGCGCGACGGCGATGGGTGAGGCGCCGAGATGCTGCTGGAACAGCCGCCGCAGATGGCGTTCGCCGATGCCCAGCCGTTCGGCGAAAGCGTCGAGCGACGTCTCGTCGAGCGCGCCGAGCTCGATCAGCGCCAGCGCGCGCGACACGGTGTTGGACGTGCCGCGCCACGCGCCGAGATCGGGCGCGGTCTCGGGCCGGCAGCGTAGGCAGGGGCGGAAGCCGGCTTCTTGTGCCGCGGCGGCGGTCGGATAGAAAGTCACATTCTCTTTGCGCGGCGTGCGCGCCGGGCAGATCGGCCGGCAGTAGATGCCGGTCGTCTTCACGCCGGTGAAAAACCGGCCGTCGAAACGCGGGTCGCGTTGCGCGACCGCGCGATAGCAGGCATCGTGATCAAGATCGGCTGGTCTGAACTCCATGGCGTATAAGTGGGGCGGGGAGCGGCTCAGGTCTAGCGGTTTTCGGACATCGTCAAAATAATGCCTTCGATGTCCGAAAGCCGCCAGCGGCGGCGAGAGGCCCGGGCCATATCTCACTTCCTATGAAGGAGCGATTTGCGATGTCCCATCAGATTTTCTCTCTCGACCGCCTCGCGACGCCGATCGGCCCGCTGCTAATCGTGACCGACGACGCGCAGCGCCTGCGCGGCATGGAATGGGAAGACCATCGGCCGCGTCTCGAGAAACTGCTGCTCCGCTATCACGGCGCCGAAGGCTTCGATCTGCGCGAGGCGACACAACCGGCGCCGGCACAGCGGGCGCTGCAAGCTTATTTCGAGGGCGAGCTCGACGCCGTCGCCGGGCTCGAGACCGCGAAAGCCGGCACTGAATTCCAGCGGTTGGTCTGGGCCGGGCTGCGTCGCATCCCGGTGGGGCAGACGCTGAGCTATGGAGGGCTCGCCGCGAAGCTCGGCCGGCCGACGGCATCGCGTGCGGTCGGGCTCGCCAACGGCTCGAACCCGATTCCGATTGTCGTGCCGTGCCATCGCGTGATCGGCGCCGATGGGTCGTTGACCGGCTTCGGCAGCGGCATGCCGCGTAAGCGCTGGCTGCTCGATCACGAAGGCCGCTACGCCGGCACGCGGGTCGTGTTGCCCACGCTGTCGGTGGCCTAGCTTCCCCTCTCTCGCCGCAGCCTCTATTTTCCGGCGAGCAAAAAACGGAGGGATTTATGGCCGACGCGCCGGTGAAGCTCAGCTTGATGACGGGCAATTATCCGAACACCCAGCCGCTGAAAAGCGGCAAGGTAACGTCATCGCTGGTCAATCTCGACTTCGTCGACGTGAAGGTCGCGAACCAGCACTTCAAGGCGGTGGTGCGCGACGCGAAATACGATGTCAGCGAGCTCGCCATCGTGACGTTCCTGCAGGCCAAGACCTACGGCAAGCCCTATGTGCTGATGCCGGCGGTCGCGGTGTCACGCGGCCAGCTTCAGACCATCGCCTATGACGGCGAGCGCGGGACGATGACACCCAAGGACATCGCCGGAAAGAAGGTCGGCGTTCGCGCCTATACGCAGACGACCGGCGCCTGGGTGCGCGGCATCCTGCAGGACGATTACGGCGTCGATGTCAACGGCATCACCTGGATCACGACCGAGGATCCGCATCTCGCCGAATACCAGGATCCGCCGGGCATGGTTGTGCGCGTTGCCGACGACAAGAGCATTCCGAAGATGGTGATCGAAGGCGAGACCGTTGCCGCCATCGTCGGCGACACGATCCCCGATCCACGTCTCAAATATCTCGTCGCCGACCACGAAGCCGCCAACAAGCGCTACGCCGACAAGAATGGCGGCGTGCCGATCAATCACATGTATGTCGTCCGGCAATCGCTCTCGAAAGAGCGTCCGGATGTGGTGCGCGAGGTCTTCCGCATGCTGGTCGAAAGCGCCAAGCAAGGCGTGCCGCCGGGGACGGAGATGGCCGCGGGCGTTCGCTTCGGGGTCGAGGCTTGCCGCACGTCGCTCGAGCGCATCATCGATTATTCGTATAAGCAGAAGCTGATACCGAAGCCCTTCACGGTCGACGAACTCTTCGACGACACGACCCGCAACCTGAAACCCTGATCCGCGCGAAATTGGTATGACCTTGAAACTCTATTACTCGACGGGCGCTTGCTCGCTCTCGCCGCATATCGCGCTGCGCGAGGCGGGACTCGATTTCACGCTCGAGAAAACCGATCTGCGCAGCAAGCAAACGGCGTCGGGCGGCGATATCCGCAAGGACAATCCCAAGGGCATGGTGCCAGCGCTGGTACTGGACGATGGCGATGTGCTGACCGAAGGCCCGGCCATCGTGCAATGGATCGCCGATCAAAAGCCTGCCTCGGGCCTCGCGCCGGCGGCCGGCACGCGGGCGCGCTATCACCTGATGGAATGGCTCAATTTCATCACGTCAGAGCTGCACAAGAACTACTCGCCGCTCTTCAATCCGAACGCGCCCGAGGAATACAAACAGCTCGTGCGCGAAGCGCTCGCCACGCGCTACGCCTACGTCAACGAGAAGCTCGCCGGGAAATCCTATCTCATGGGCGAGCAATTCACTGTCGCCGACGGCTATCTCTTCACCGTGACGAATTGGGCGCGGATCGTGAAATTCGATCTGACGCCTTATCCCAATGTCATCGCTTTCCAGGAGCGCGTCCGTCACCGGCCGCATGTCGTGGAGGCAATGAAAGCCGAGGGAATCATTAAATAGCGTCGATTTGCGCCCTTACGCCGCGCGTGCCATCATTCCACTAGACCACCTGACGGGAGGGATGTTCCCATGACGAAGTATATGCTTGTCAGCTTCAAGACCTGCCCCTGGGTACAGCGCGCCGCGATCGTGCTGCGCGAGAAGAAGATCGATTTCGAATTCCGCCACATCGAGCCCGACAACCGGCCCGATTGGTTCCTGGCGATCTCGCCGCACAAGAAAGTTCCCGTGCTGCGCATCGACGACAAGATCTCGCTCTTTGAATCGAATGCGATCGCCGAATATCTCGACGAGACCATTCAGCCGCGGCTCCATCCCGAAGATCCGATCGAGCGCGCGATCAACCGCGCCTGGACCGATTACGTCCCGACTTTCGCCGAGAGCGTAACCGGTGCCGGCTATGCGCCGACCGAAGAGGGCTACAACAAGGCAGTCGAGAAAGTGCCGGTGGCGTTCGAGCGGCTGGAGAAGGCGCTCGAGAAACAAGGCAATGGCCCGTTCTTCAACGGCGAGAAATTCTCACTGGTCGATGCGAGCTACGCACCGTTCCTGCAGCGCTATTACTATCTCGACCGCGTGCGCAAGGTCGGCCATATCGAGAAATTCCCGCGCGTGCAGGCTTGGGCAAAGGCGCTGCTGGCACGGGCGAGCGTGCATTCTTTCCCCGAGGCCGAATTCGAGGGGATGTATCGCGACGGGTTGAAGCGCCGGAAATCCTGGCTCTCGCAATTCGCCGACACCGCGAAGGTCGCGGCGGAATAACAAGGTTCGTGGGAAGGCCGCCGATCGGCGGCCTTCTTCATTTGGAGGAAACGAGATGGCGACAGCGAAGCTCAGACATATCGCGCTCACCGTGCCCGATATCAAACGCGAAGCCGAGTTCTTCGAGAAGGTTTTCGGCTTCACCAAGAACGCCGAGAGCGATCGGGCGATCAGCCTCTCGGACGGCGTGATGAATGTGACATTGCTGCCGTACTCGGCGGATCGCTATGCCGACAAGCAGCAGGGCACGGCGGTGATCGGCGTCGACCATATCGGCTTCGTCATCGAAGATCCGCAGGAATACGCGGCGATGGACGAGCGCATCAAGGCGAATGGCGGCGAGTTCCATGCCAAGGCCACGGCCGGCCAGGCACTCGAGACCAAATACGCCGATCCGCACGGAATCATCTTCGACATTTCCGAGCCGGCGCATACCTGGCAGGGGATCAAGTACTAAGCGGGTTACCAGCGCTTAGGTTAAAACGGCCAGCCGATCCGGATGCGGCCAGCGCCGCCACTATCGCCGCTGGCGCCGCCGGCGACCGAGCCATGCGGCGTCTCGCAAGCCGCGAGCGACAACAGCAAGGCGATGGCCAGCAAAGGCAAGCACGTGAGGCGAGCAAGGCGCTGCGCTGCGGCGATCATGCGCCGAGCTTAGCACGGGTCGGAGATTTGAGGCGAGGCGGGAAGAGGGCGCGACCAGCGCGAGGAATTCTACCTGCGCGCATGGCGACGTGAAACTCTGAAGGACCGAAATGGTCTGCGCGTCCGATCGCAAACCGCGTGCCAGCCGGCGGGCAATGAAAAATCGCGGATTTTGACGAGGCGAATCGAGTGCACGGCAAAACCTGCCGCCACAATTTTTCCGGATCGGCAGAATCTTCAGCGCGGGCCGGTGGGGCCGAGCGTTTTACCCATTTGCAGCTCGTCGATGCGCTGGCCGTCGAGGATGGCCGTCGCTTCGAGCATGCCTTCGATGGCGAAGCCTGCTTTGCGGTAGAGGGCAATCGCCGGCGCGTTGCGCGTGACGACGCGTAGCGACAGGCGGTGACAGCCAGTTTCGCGTGCCCAGCGCTCGAGCGCCATCATCAAGGAAAATCCGACGCCCTGGCTGCGATGGCTCGCCCGCACACCGATGCCGATTTCGACCACGCCGCGCCGCGCCGGGTGATCGCCGCGCATGCCGGTGATGAGGCCGACAAGTTGTTCGCGCTCCCGCGCGACCAAAACGGTTTCATTGCCGCTGGTCGCGATCGAGGCGAGATGCGCGCGCAGCAGCGGCTCGCCACTGGCCGGATCGATGGGCTGGATGAAAAGCTGATTGCGCTCCGCCGCGAGCGTGTTGATCAGCGCGATGAGCGCCGGCACGTCGGCATCGCCGGGTGGGGCGACTGTGATGCTGGACGAGCTCGTCGCCGGACGGAGAGCGGTAACGGACATCGGCAAAGCCTAGCCGATTTATGGTTAGCGTGCGGTTAAAGCTCTGTCAGATAGGCGGCAAGGCCGGGGAGGGTCGAGAGGATGAAAACGCAGCGAAATGCCAGGAAAATCGTGCCGTAAGCGGCGCGAGCGGCTTGCGGGGCGAGCATCAGGACGGCCGAGGCGAAAGCGCCTTCGCCGATGCCGAGCCCACCGGGCGTGACCGGCAGGCTGTTGGCGATCAGCGCGTAGAGCCCGGCGATTCCATAATCCACGGCGCTTGGCCCGGTAAAAGGCATCGCTTCGGCGATCAGCACGATCGGCCCGACCGCGCAGCCGACAATCACCACCGAGAGCAGCATGGCGAGACCCGTGCTGCGCAAATCGCGCGCATATTGGCGGAGTGCCGCGCCGGTATCGTCGACAATCTGCGCCAGCCGCGCACTGCGCCCGTGCAGAAGGCGCTGCAGCATCTGCGCGATGACATGGCCGTAGAAGAACAGCAGCACGAGCAGCGCGATGAAAAGAGCCGAGAGCGCGAGCACCGAGAGTTCGAGCGGGCCTCGCCCGATCGGCCGCGTCAGCATCGCAGCAAGACCGAGCAGCACGAAAGCGACAAGGCCGATCAGTCGATCGATCAGAATCGACAGAATCGCTGCCGTGCGCCGGCCTGGCGCGGCTTTGTAGACATAGACGCCGCGCACGAGGTCACCGCCCGCGGCGCCAGGCAGGAAATTGGCGAAGAAGACGCTGGTTGCCAGCACGCGTGTCGTGCGCCATAGCCGCAGATCGATGCCTTGTGCGCGTAGCAGGATATGCCAGCGCAACGCTTCGAGCGGGATATTGGCGAGCGATGCGGCGAGGGCGAGCGCGAGGATGTCGGGCCGCGCGATAAGGACGTTAAGCGCGCCGAGATCGATGACGTGCCAGTAATACAGCAGTGCCAGCAGCACGAAGCCCGCACCGATGCGGATGAGATTGCCGGCGAGCGAGCGCCGCGCCGAATCGGTTTCGCTATCGCGCTTCGCCATCAATCTGTCATTGAGCCGCGTTATCAATGTCACAAGGAAATGATGGTTTCGCGCATCTGCAACACTAGGCGTTGAGAGGACATTGAAGACCGTTTCATTGTCAACCACGAAGCGACGGATCGGCGCATTGCAACAGATCCGTCATCTTCACGCTTGCTGCGCGTCCGCGCGGATGGTCACACCATGAAGCTCGTTCTCGTCACCGACGCCTGGGCGCCGCAGGTCAACGGCGTCGTGCGCACGCTGCAAGAGACGATCCGTCTCCTGGAACGCGGCGGGCATCGTGTTGAGGTGATCTCGCCCGACGGCTTCCGCTGCATGCCGTGCCCGACCTATCCCGAGATTCCGCTGGCGCTCTTTCCCGGCCGCGAAGTCGCGCGGCGCTTAGGCGCGGCCTCGGCCGATGCGGTGCATATTGTCACCGAAGGGCCGCTCGGCTCGGCAGCGCGGCGTTTCTGTTTGCGCGAGGGTATTCCTTTCACCTCGGCCTATCACACCGCTTTCCCGGAATATATCGAAGAGCGTATCCACGGCACGCTCGGCCTCGGCTACGTCTATTTGCGAAACTTCCATCGCCCGTCGGGCGCGGTGATGGTGCCGACCGATACGATGATTGAGCGGCTGACGAAGCGGCGTTTCGAGAACCTCGCTTACTGGTCGCGTGGCGTCGATGGCCAACTGTTCCGCCCGCGCAGCAAGTCCTTTCTCAGCGATAAGCGGCCGATCTATCTCTATGCTGGCCGCGTCGCGCCCGAGAAAAACATCGACGCGTTCCTGAAGCTGAAACTGCCGGGCACGAAATATGTCGTCGGCGCGGGGCCAAGTCTCAAGCGCCTCAAAGCCCAGTATCCCGACGCGCGCTACACCGGTTATGTCGATGACGAGACGCTGGCAGCGTTCTACGCCGCGGCTGATGTATTCGTTTTCCCGAGCACGTCGGAGACGTTTGGCCTCGTCCTGCTCGAGGCGATGGCGAGTGGCCTGCCGGTTGCGGCTTACCCGGTTACGGGGCCGCTCGATGTCATCGGCGACAGCGGCGCCGGCGCGCTTAACGCCAATCTTACGGACGCCATCGAAGCGGCGATGAGCATCGACCCCGGCTTCTGCCGCGCGCATGCGCTCAAATTCTCCTGGGCCGATGCGACTGCGCAATTCCTCGATCACGTTACCCGCGCGAACACCCATATCGTTGCAGCAGAGATGGAATTGTCCCGATGACCATGGCGCTTGCCGTGTTTTGTCTTTTCGCCGTGGCGCTGCATTTTCTTAGCATCGGTTTGGCGGCGCGTCGGGTGCGGATGCGCCGTCGCGCGATGCCGGTGCCGAGCGACGCGCCGCCGGTGACCGTGATCCGGCCGGTTTGCGGCATCGAAGCGTTCTCACGCGAGACGCTGAGCTCGAGCTTCGCGCTCGATTATCCGAATTACGAAGTCCTTTTCTGCGTCGCGCGTGCCGACGATCCGGTCAACGCAATCGTCTATCGCCTTATCGACGCCCATCCGGAAATTCCGGCGCGGCTGCTGGTCGGCGACGATCGCGTCAGCCTCAATCCGAAGCTCAACAACACGGTGAAGGGTTGGGACGCGGCGCAGAACGAATGGATCATCATGGCCGACAGCAATGTGCTGATGCCGCGCGATTACATTCAGCGGCTGCGGGCGCGCTGGCGGTCCAATAGCGGCGTCGTTTGCTCGGTGCCGATCGCGTCGCGGCCGACCAATTTCTGGGCCGAACTCGAATGCGCCTTTCTCAACACCTATGAGGCGCGCTGGGAATATGCGGCGGACTCGCTCGGTTTCGCTTTCGCGCAAGGCAAAAGCATGCTGATGCGCAAAAGCGTGATCGATCGGGGCGGCGGCATCCGCGCGCTTGGCGCGGAGATCGCCGAAGACGCGGCGCTGACCAAGCTGCTGCATGCGGCGGGGTTGCAAGTCCATCTCGTCAACAATCCGTTCGAGCAACCGCTTGGTTCGCGCACGGCCGCTGAAGTCTGGTCGCGGCAAACGCGCTGGTCGCGGTTGCGACGCATGACCTTCCCGCTGATGTTCGTTCCAGAGTTGCTGCCGGGCGCATTCTTTCCGTTCATCGCCGCGATGGCTTTTGCCGTGCATGCGCAGATCGGCGGGGTGGAGACGGGCGGTCTCGCGGTCGCATTCCTGGCGCTCTGGCTCGGCGCCGAAGCGGCGCTGGCTCGCGTGGCCGGCTGGCATTGGTCCGTCCGGATGGCGCTTGCTTGTATCTTGCGTGACATCTTGCTGCCGCTGCTGTGGGTCGATGCCTGGCTCGGCAGCGGCTTCACCTGGCGCGGCACGGAGATGCGGCCGCGCGAAGCGATCGAAACCTCCCGATAAAAAGAGACCGCCGGGATCGCCGGCGGTCTCTCATCGAAACGCTAAGACGACGACTTACTGTGTCGGGTTGCTCGAGCGGTTCTGGCCGCCCGGATTGGTCTGCGTTGTCGCCGGACCATTGCCGCCCATACCGGGGTTCGCACCGGTGCTGCTGTTGTTGCTCGGGCTGCTGCTCGAATTATCGCTGCCGCTCATCGAGCCGTTCTGCAGATCGCTCATGGTCGGCTGATCGAGCTGCGCTGTCTGCTTCAGGCCTTTCTGCTTCTGAAACTGCGCGATCGCATGCTTCGTCTGTGGTCCCATCTTGCCGTCGACATGGCCCTTATAGAGACCTTGGTCCTGCAGCGCTTCCTGCGCTTGGCGGACGTTGTCCGAAGCGGCGCTCGACCGACCGCCGCTCATGCCGCCGGTGCTTGTGCTGCTGGCCATCGGACCGCCATTGGCGCCCGTGCCGTTCTCGTTATTCATGCTCGATCCCGAGGTGCCGGGACGGCTCGTGTCGCCGAGGCCCGATCCGCTGGTCGTGCTGGGGCTGGAATAGGCCGGACTGCCGGAATTGCTGCCCATCGACCCGGCGCCGGCGCTCGAGCCCGCGCCGCTTTGCGCGAAAGCAGTCCCGGCCAAGCCAAGCGCCAGCACAGATGTCGTCAACAAGAGACGTTTCATCGACATTCAACCTCCTTTGGCGCCGTACTGTCGGCGCATACCCGAGGCCAACGCAGGGCTATGCGATCCGTTCCGTTCGAACTCGTGACAAGAGCGGCATCTCGTCCTAGGTTTCGGCGCCATGATCGGGGATGATGAAAATCCGGGCACGCCCGCGGCCGCGCCGGAGCCACATACACCAGCCGCGCCTGAGCCTGCTGCGCCGGTAAGTGAAAACGCTGGCGCAAGCGAAGCGGGATCGACGCCAGAAGCGGCGGACGCAGCGCAAACGGGCACGCTGCATCTGCCGGGCGATCCGCAGCAGCGCCGCCGTCGCCGGCGTCGCCGCCGTCGTCCAGGGCCGAAGCCGGAAGGCGCAGCGCCTGATGCCGCGGGCACGGATGAAGCAGCACCGGCAACAAGCGAAGCAGCAGCGGGCGAAGGTGAGAAGCCGGCCGCACCGCCGCGCCGCGTGCGTGTCGAGGCGATTGCCGCTGGTGGCGAATTCAGTCTGGCGGCTCTCCCGGCCAGCGATCGTCCGCGTCGCCGGCGTCGCCGCCGCCGTGGCACGCGGCCCGAGGGAGCAACCGCTCCTGGTGGCGAGGGCGCAGCGGCTCAAGCGGCTGAGGGCGGAGAACAACAACAGCAGCGTCGCGAGCGTGGCCCGCGTCGGCGGGGACCGCGCCGCGATGGCGATCGCCAACACGGTGAGGGCCGCGATCAGCGGCGAGAAGGTCAGGGCCCGGGTGGCCAAGCGCGCGACGGTCAGGCCCGCGATGGTCAAGGACGCGAGGGTCAGGGAAGGGGCGAGCGCCGTGAAGGCCAGCCGCGCGACGGTCAGCGGCGCGATGGCGATCGTGGACCGCGGCGCGGCAAGGGCGGCAAGCCATTCGGCAAAGGCGGCGATCGCGGTGGCCGTGGCGATCGGCGCGACAACAAGCCGGCGCCGAAGCTCTATTCCTTCGAATTGGTCGTCGATCGCGGTTACGAAGACGTCGCGGCGCCACCGCCGGCGGAGGGCGAAGCGCCGGCCGAGGGTGGTACGCGGCGGGTCGATTGGACGATCGTCAAACGCACGCTCGCCGATCAACGCGCGGCGAAGACGGTGTCGGCGCAATACATCCTCAAGCGCGATGGCGCGGAGACGGAATTCCCCAATCTCGGCGCGGCGCGGGCCGCGGTGAACAAGACCATCGTCCATCCGGAAAAGCTGACGCGCGCGAAGGGCGACTATCCCTCGACCAAGAAGTGACGCGGGTTGCCTGACAGTCTCCCTAAACGTCATGCCCGGGCTTGTCCCGGGCATCCACGTCTTTGGACCATATTCGTGGATGCCCGGAACAAGTCCGGGCATGACGGATCATAAAAGTAGCGTTCTTCAGCCGACGAAGCTCAAATCCTCGATATAGCCGTTGCGCAGTTCGCGGCGATGCGGCCGCGTGATGAGCTGCGAGCATGTCGTCGATTTGCAGAGCAGCCGCTGGAGCTGCGGGTAGTTCTCGAATTTGACGCTTTTGATCAGCTCTTCCTCGACGCCTTCGACATCGAGCTTCACGACCGTCGGCAGCGCATCGGGCGCCGGTTCGGCGAGCACATCGCCAAAGCCGCTGCTCGCGACTTTCTGCGGGATCATCGCGATGTCGTTCGCATGGAGGGAACTGTGCTTGCCGGTCTCGGCGCGGTAGAGCACGGTCTCGCCGCTTGTCGTCGCGATAGCGCGATTGATGATCGTGGCGCGGTCTGCAAACGCGGCGAGGTTGCGTTTGAGCCAAAGCAAATTTGTCTCGTCCGGCTCGAAGCAGCAGACGCGGTTCTTCGGGTTGCGGCTGAGGAAATAGGCGCTGGCGAAGCCGACATTGGCGCCGATGTCCCAGAAGAAAAAAGCGCGGCCGGAATCGGTCGCGTAATCGTCGCGGCAAAAAACGCCGAAGAGCGTTTTGAGACTTTCGAAATTGCGCAAGGCTAGCGTGATCGTGCCGGTCGGCGTCCGCACCGCGAGCGTTTCCGGCGCGCGGTGACGGATCAGCGCGGCGAAGAATTTCAGCGGGTTGGTGACGATCCAGCAGGCGCGCAGCAGGCCGCGCCAATTGTAACGACTGCTCAGCAACGTGCCGGTGCGGTCGTAAGCGTAAGGGCTCAGGAGAGGCATGGCGCATATTGCGGTGCCGTCCCGCCCGCGGCAACCGGCGCTCTGTCGCGGCTAAACTGCCATGCGCAGCTTCCACTCGACCGCTTCGAAAGCACCGATATCGGCGACGAAGCACTGGCCGCCGGCATCGACGAAGATGTGACAGGCGAAATTGTACCAAATGCCATCGAGGATCAGCACACCGGCATAGGCGCCGAATTCGCCGCCATCATCCTCGCGCTCGATCCGTTGCTCGCGCAGCACGATCCGCGCGCCGGCGCCGAGCCGCTGGTCGAGCCGGCCCATGAGGCAGCCATCGCAGAGCACATCTTCGAGCCCAAGATCGAACCGCGCCTGAAGGAAATCGTCGACCGTCTTGGCGTCGGAAACCGGCGCGGCGGCAGGGGCGGCTTGGCTCGGCGTCATGGGCTTTTTCCCTCAGCGGACGAACGGAAAAACAGAATAACGGGGATAGAACAAAAAAGGAACATATTTTTACATGCCAGCCTGACTTGACTCGCCGAGTTCCGAGCGGTGGGTGAAATTTTCTTTATGCAGATATCGCGCTGGCGAGCGTCCTATAATTCATTGGCATGTGCTTACTGTGTGTGGCGGAGAAGTAGGATGCGTGTTGTTCGTCTTGGGACCGCGGTGGTCGCGGTGTTCGCTTTGGCCGGTTGCGCGGTGGGACCGCCGCCCGGTCCTTCGGTCGCGGCGATGCCCGGTCAGGGCAAGAGCTTCGAGGCGTTTCAGGCGGATGATGTGAGTTGTCGGCAATATGCGGCGCAGCAGATTGGCGTGGCGCCGCAGGATGCCGCCAATCAAAGCCTCTTCGGCAGCATGGCGCTCGGCACCGTGCTCGGCGCAGCGGCCGGAGCGGCGATCGGCGCTGCGGCTGGCAATCCGGCGATGGGTGCGGCGATCGGCGCTGGCAGCGGTGGTGTGCTCGGTACCGGCTACGGGCTTGGCGCGGCCCAGTATTCGGGAGGGTCGGTGCAGTACCGTTACGATAGCGGCTACTTGCAGTGCATGTCGGCGAAAGGCGAAAGCGTACCGCAATTGCCGACGCCGCAAACCGCTTACGCCTCGCCGGCTTATGCCTATCCCGCGTATCCCTATTATCCGGCCTATCCTTATCCCTACTATTACGCCCCGGCTTACTACCGCCCTGCTTTTGTTGGCGTCGGCTTTGGCTGGGGTAGCGGGTGGCGTGGTGGTTGGCGCGGCGGCGGCTGGCATCACCACTAATTACCGCCCGCGATGCGGCGGGTGGACATCGCACGCTTTTTCCTCAAGGCTGGCTGCAAACAAGCCAGAGGAGGATGCGCGGATGGAGCCGGTATTTCGAGTTGGCGATCTCGAGGTCAAAGCCTTCAGTGACGGCATCCTGAAGACTTCGCTCGACTACATCCTCAATATGGATCGCGCGCAGGCAACGCAGCTCACCGGCGCTGACGACAAGGGCGCGCTCTACATTCCGGTCAACAATTTCGTGTTCGAGCGCGATGGCAAGACTATCATGATCGATGCCGGCGCCGGTAATACGATGCAGCCGACGCTGGGCAAGCTTCCGGAGAATCTGCGCAAAGGTGGTATCGATCCCGCATCGATCACGCATATCCTGCTGACGCATATTCATCCCGATCACGCCAACGGCCTCGTGGACGATGCGGGCGCGCCGCATTACCCGAATGCCGAGCTGGTCGTGCACGAGACCGAATTCGATTTCTGGATCGGTGCCGATAAAGCGGGTGCCAGCGAGCGCACGCGGCCGATGCATGAACGCGCTCTCATCGACCTCAGGCCCTATATGTCGCGCATCCGCCGCATGAAGGATGGCGAGGAATTCGCGGGCTGCGGCGTCGTGCTCGCCGCGGGCCATTCGCCCGGTCACACCGTGTGGCGCATCGCGGCCGGCGGCGAGGCGTTCATCTCCTGGGGCGATCTCGTGCATTTGTCGGCGGTGCAGATCTCGCATCCCGACACCAAGCTTTCCTACGATCTCGATGCCGACAAGGCTGTTGCGGCGCGCAAACGCGTGCTCGACATGGCGGCGAATGAAAAGCTGATGGTCGCCGGCGCGCACGTGAACGCGCCGGGCTTCGGCCATGTTGTGCGCAAGGGCCTCAGCTACGAATTCGCCCCGGCAATGTGAGGGACGATGTGAGGCGGCAGCCTCGCGGCGTCAGGCGTCGCCGCTAAGGCCGATCGAGATCGTATCGCCTTCGACGCGCACCGGATAGCTTGCGAGCGGCGTCGTGCAGGGTGCGCCAACGGGCTTGCCGCTGGCGATCTCGAATGTGCCGCCATGCATCGGGCATTCGACGATCGCACCGTCGATATAGCCTTCCGTCAGCAGCGCGTGGCCGTGCGTGCAATAGGCCTCGGTCGCGTGATAGACGCCACCGAGATTGTAGAGCGCGATGGTCTTGCCACCGACAGTGACGGCTTTCATCTCGCCATCGCCGATCTCCGAGGCTTTCGCGGCCGGGTGGAAACGCAAGGCGCCCGTATGGGCCGCTTTGGTCGCGACCGAAGCGGCGATGCTCGCCGCCGGGCCGCTGCTGGTCACCGCGCCTTGCGCGGCGACGTCCAACATGATCTTGCGCGAGGCGACCGAGATCGCGGTGCGGCGGCGATAGTGATCCCAACCCCAATAGCCGGTAGGGAAGGGCTTGCTGACATGGCCGCAGCTTTTGCAGGTGCGTGCGGCATCATTCGCGTTATAGGCCTCCGCCGCGGCCGATGATTGCGAGATCGTCGGCAGGCCGATGATCTGTGGATCGGTCGGGCCGTCGAGCCGGTCGGGGAATTCGTCGGCGTCGTAATCGCGACGAAGCAGCTCCGCGCCGCATTTGTCGCAATGGAAGATCATCGCCTCGCGCTGCGGCACGCCGACGGCCTGACGCTGCGTGATCACGCCCATATAGTACATGCTCGAATGCTCGACCTGATCGGGCTTTTGGCCGACCGGATGCGTGGTTGGGCCGACCGACACGCCGCCGGGAACGCGGAAGGTGTTGCTCGAGCCGACGCAGAGATTGACCTCCTGCACGGTGTTGTAGTGCACGAAGTATCCCATCTCGCCGCGTGCGCCCGGATCTTGCAGCGCGATGCACGGCACGATGCAGCCCGGCGCGAAATAGGGGAACATCGGGCTCAGCGCCGCGGTCGCGGTGCGTGCGAAATCGTAGCAATTGACCTTCATCGGAATACGCTCGTCGCTCGGCGGCGCGATCGTGTTGCCGGCGGATCGTTGCAGCGCGTTCGTCTTCTTATGCGCGTGCTCGGCCTCGAAGGTCTCGGCTTCCTTCACCTCGGCGCCGACCTTGTCCCAGTGGAAAGGCGCGAGATCGATCGCGGGCAAGCCTTTGCGTAGGCTCGCATCGGAATTGAAGGCGCGGCAGGCGCGCAGGTAAGCCTCTTGCGGCAATTCCTTCGCGCAATCCCAAGTGACGCGCGCGACTTCTTCGTCGCCCTTGTACCAGGCAGCGGCTTCGAGACCTGGTTGCGCCGCCTTGTAGCGCAGATGCACCGATTCCGTTTGCGGTATCAGGCGATGCGGGGTGCCGCCCGGCACGTAGACGAAATCGCCGAGCGCCATGTTGAAATAATTCGCCGGCGAATTGCGGAATTCGATGCGCGCGCTGCCCGACATCTGCGCGACGATCGTGTCCTGCTCGCAAATGAGGAAGAAAGGCTGCGCGACGCTGTTGCGGCTCAAGTGAAGCTGCGGATCGATGCCGAGCTCGAGCATCGGAAACTCGTCGTAATTGCCGCGTTCGGCGGCTTCCTTGTAGGTCTCGAAACGATTCTTGCGCCGCATGCTCGCCTCCCTTCGCGATGGATGCGCGATCCGCGTATCACGCCATATTGACAAGATGTTGTCAATATGGCCCGATAGGCCGGCGATGTCTCATGGCACCACCTATTTGCCGCGCCGCTCGGCCGGCGCCGGCGCGCACAGCGAAGCGGGGGCCGCTTTCACCGAACTGGTGATCGAGCTTTTTCGCGTGAACGGCGCGATGGTCGCGGTCGGCGACGACATGACGCGCGATCTCGGCATGACGGCGGCGCGCTGGCAGGTGCTGGGCGCGATCGGCAGCGAGCCCAAGACCGTTGCCGCCGCCGCGCGTCAGATGGGCCTCACGCGCCAGAACGTCCAGCGCATCGCGGACTGGTTGGTCGAGAGTGGCATTGCCGAATTCGTCGACAACCCCAATCATCGCCGCGCCAAGCTGGTCGCGCTGACCAAAGAAGGCGCGGCGCTGCGCCAGCAGCTCGGCCGCCGCCAGGCGCGCTGGGCCAATGCGAGTGGCGGGCATTTCACCGCCGACGAGCTGCGCGCGACGACCGAAATCCTGAAACGCCTCAAAAAGGCGCTCGAAAAACGAAACCCCTGAAAATCAAACGACCAACGGAGGAAAAGCATGAGCGGGACGACGAAAGATCGAGGCCGAGGATCCGGCCAATCGCCAGGCGAAGAAGCGCTCGATCGTCCCGCCGCCGCGCATCCACCGCTCGCTGCGGCTGCAATTCCAGGGCGATTGGGGCCGCGCCAATCTTCATCGCGCGCTTGGCTTCCTCGGCTATGAGTTCACCAACCTCGCTGGACCCTATACGCGCTACGCGATCTGGAACGGCCGTGGCGGCATGGACAATGTCCAGGCGGTCGGCCGCGGCGAGGTCGACATGGCCTGCGCCGTGCCGGTGCCGTTCATGCGCATGGCGATGGAAGGGAAGGTCGCCGGCGCCCCCGAGA
This sequence comes from uncultured Alphaproteobacteria bacterium, assembly GCA_963740675.1. GTDB lineage: Bacteria > Pseudomonadota > Alphaproteobacteria > ATCC43930 > CGMCC-115725 > CAIKMD01. The sequence goes on along the minus strand of CAVUFS010000006.1, from coordinate 25,940 downwards.
CGTATCCGAATATGCGCATGCTCGGCTATGTACCGCAGCACGATCGCATGATCGTCGCGTTGCGCAAGGATCTCGGCATCAATTCCTGGGCCGAGTGGCGCGAGAAGAAGCCGAAGCTGCGCATCACCCTCGGGCCCAACGACAATATCTCTTTCATCGGCATCGCCGGGCATCTGCTGCTCGAGGCGCATGGCCTGCCGCGTGCGGAGCTTGAAAAGCACGGCTGCACCTTCATCGAGCATGACGAACCGCGCGGCTGCACGGTCGATATGCTCGAAGGCACGGCCGATGCGATCGTTCAAGAAGCGGTGATGACGAGCTATTGGAAAGAGCTCGCCGATAAGCGCGATCTCGTCTTCCTGCCCCTCGAGGCGAAGGCCCGGGATTTGCTCAAAGCCGAATACGGCTTGCCGAGCGCGACTTTGCGCAAGGACTATTTGCGCGGTATGGATCGCGAGATGGAGTTCATGGACTTCTCGCATTTCGCGCTGATCACGACGACCGATCTGCCGGATGACGTGGCCTATGCCCTCGCCTGGGCGCTGGTGGAGCGCTATGAAACGCTGGAAATGCAATATCGCCACATCCCGCCGGAGCGCAGCCCGGTGTCCTATCCGATCGATCCCAAAGCGGTATGCCGCACGCCGATCCCGCTCCATCCCGGCGCCGAGCGTTACTACCGCGATGCCGGCCATCTGACGTAAGCGATGACGCGCGCGGTTCATCTTGTCGGCAGCGTGCCGCTCGCGAATAGCGAGGAGGTGTTCCGCGCCGCCGCCGGAACGTTCGGCGAGCGCATCAAGCGCATACCCGATGGCGAGACTGGCGCGCGCGGCGATTGGGTGCAGTGGCTCTCGCATCTGCTGCGCACGCAATCCGCAATTCGAACTGCCGAGCGGCTCGATCGATTACTCGGCGGCCGCGATGTGCGCGATTACTACCGCGTTAAGACCGGGCATCGATCCCGCCGCGGTGCGGTTTGGCGAGCTGGGCTATGCCGAAGCGGCGCGCGAATCCTATGCGGTCTTCGCGCGACCTTGTCAGCGAAGGCGTGATCCCGGCATCGACGCGGTTCCTGGTCGCGATGCCGACGCCGCTCGCGTTCCTGCAAGTGTTGATCGCGCCCGATCAACGCGCCGCGCTCGAAAAAGCCTATTTCCAGAGCGTCAAAGAAGAGATTGCGGCGCTGGCGACGGTCGTGCCGGCGCGAGAAGCTCGCGATCCAATGGGACACCGTCTTCGAGATGCTGATCCTCGAAGGCGTGCGCAAAAGCCGGCATCGACGATACGCGTGCAGGGCTGATCGAGCGGCTGCGCCGGCTTGGCGCCGAATTACCGGCGGAAGTCGAGCTCGGCTATCATTTCTGCTACGGCGATATGAACCACAAGCATTCGCTCGAGCCGCCGCATATGGGCGTGATGGTCGATCTCGCGAACGATCTCGCCCGCGCGCTGCCGCATCGCATCGACTTCATCCATATGCCGGTGCCGCGCAGCCGCGACGACGACGCGTATTTCGCGCCGCTTTCACGTCTCGCCCTGAACCCGCAGACCGAACTCTATCTCGGTCTCGTGCACTTCACCGATGGCGTCGACGGCACGCGCCGCCGCATCGCGACCGCGTCACGCGTACGGCCGGAATTCGGCATTGCCACCGAATGCGGCTTCGGCCGCCGCGCGCCGGAGACGGTCCGGCGCTTGCTCGACATCCACGCCGAGGCGGCGGGCGATTAGAGCGTGTACTCATAAACACGCGCGGGTGCGGAAGCGTAGGTCCGAAATCGATTTCAATGCCGGCCAACCGGATACAACGGGCCGAGGCGCATTCTGACCCATTGCTGGCATGCGCGTCCGAGCAAGGCGCGTTAAACGACTGGTGAGGTCGCCTAGAGTGTAGCCCGTATCTCGCACTCCGGGCCACGCCTTACGACGATCTCTACGAGCGGATCGACAGCCGGCCCGGCCTCTTGAGCGAGATCAAGGAATGCTTCTACGCGGCGTTGGTGCCGCGCGGACGCAGGGGCTGGAGGATGAGGCTAAGCGGCTTGGGGGGCTCGGCTCGATCGGATCGTCGCGCTCTATCGTAAACAGTTCACTTGAGCGGCTTCGACACACTCACCGATCTTGTCGACCTGAAAATCAGAGCAACAACGGCTCATCTCAAGGATAACCACCCGATAAGGCCAAAAATCAGGCAATCACCTGATTCGCCTTACGGGCGAGCGCCCATAGAATGACGGCCCGATCCCAAACGACCTGGCCCTTCCACGGTCGCTCAGATGACTGCTCGTACTTTGTTTATCCTGATTGATCTGATCCACACGACGCGTCGTAACGCAGCGCACGTCGGCGTGCTGCTGGGGACGTTGGTCGTTGCCGGCTGCGCCTCGATCGGGCCGATGATGGTGCCGCGCGATCGCGTCGATTATATGACCGCCGTCGGCGACTTCTTGGAAAGAGCAGACGCTCCTCAATATCGTGCGCATTCGCTATGGTGACGCCCCGAGCTTCCTCGACGTGTCCTCGGTCATCAGCGCCTACGCGTTCCAAGGGCAGGTGGCGGCCGGCGGACAGGTGAGTTCCGACCTGACCAACGCTATTCCCCGGAGCATATTCACCTTCGGTGGAAACGCCACCTATCTCGATCGCCCGACCATCACCTACACGCCGCTCGCCGGCGACAGATTTGCCAAAAGCCTGCTGCGGCCGATTCCACCGAGCGCGATTTTCGAGCTGGTGCAGGCAGGGTATTCGGCCGACAGAGTTCTGCAATTGACCGTGCGCGCGATCAACGGTGTGTATAACCGCTCCAGCATCGGCGGCCGTGTGCGCGATGCCGATCCTTCATTCTATCGGCTTCTCGATGCGCTGCGGCGTCTTCAGCTCTCAGGCGCGGTCAGCCTGCGGCTCGAAAGCCGCGGCGGCGAAGAAACCGGCACCCTGATCTTTTCCGAGCAACGATCGCCGGAGGTGGAGGATGACCTGCAGTATGTCGCGAAGACTCTTGGCATCAGGCTGGAGAAAAATCGCGAGCTGACCATCGCCTTCGGCGCCGTGCCGCGAAGCGAGAGGGAGATCGCAGTGCTATCCCGCTCGATGATCGAAATCCTGCTCGAGATCGCCGCCGGCATCGACGTGCCGAGCGCGCATGTGTCGGTGGGCCGAACCGGACCGGCCGGCCGGAGCGCCGATGCCCAAAACCCATACGACCGTCCGCTGATCGTAATACGATCCAGCGACAATCCGCCTCCCGATCCTTTCGCCGCGATCAATTATCGCCACGCTTGGTATTGGATCGCGGATGATGATCTCGCCTCCAAGCGCGTTTTTACGTTTCTGATGCTGTTCTTCTCTCGCCGAAACCGGCGTCAAGCCGCAGGCGCCGGTGCTAACCATTCCCGCGAGCTGAGCTTGTCAGCTTTTCCTCTGCGCCTCATGTCCCATTCCCAAGGGGGCTGGAAGCGTCTCGTCGAAGTCGTTGATGTCGAAGATGATGTTGCGCTCAGGCGTGGCGAAGCCCCCGAAGTTCGCGAGATGGCAATCCCCGCAGGCCTGGACTCTGAGCCCGGTGATGGGCGTGACGGCGAGATCGGCGGCCATGACGCCGGCGGCCCCGCGGTAGAAGGCGAACGGCGATTGCAGCATGCGGCCGTAGCGAATTGGGATGAGTTCCGGCACGCGGCCCTGGTCGCCTGCGCGAAGGATTTCGATGGGATCGGCGCGCCCGGCTCGACGCTTCCAACGGCGGTGCTCTGCGCGCGGAACGGTGTCGCGCAGGGCTTTGCTGGCGGCCATCCTGTGCGCGAGCGGAACGGCAGGTCCGGACATGGGCAGGGGCCGCGTGGCCTGTGGGGCGTCTGACGAGCCGGACGGCCGTGCGGCCGGCGTCTTCTTCGCGTGGCTCACGGCTGGCCGCGCGAGCTTATTCAAGGTTGCCGCCATCATCATATCTCCTGGGTCATCCACCTCAGGGCACTGGGCCACGGACGTCGGTCTCAGGTCGTCACCGGAGAGCGAGCCGGGTTTCCCTTCGGCTATCACCTCTCGTGCGCGCCCTCGGCGCGGCTCATGAGATTACGGCTTGAGGCCAAGATCACGACCCGAGCTCTTCGATGAGAATAGGCACGCCAACGGCACAGGCTTGCAGGCCCATCGAAACGCAGAGGTGAAGGACCGTCATTATCTCTTCGGGCGTCGCGCCAGCCTTGAGCGCCCCTTTGATGTGCCGGCGCGTGCCGGGCGCATACATGTGGGTGATGGACGCGTCCAAGGCGATGCTGACCAATTCGATGAATCGCGGCGTGAAGACGCCGCTCTGATAGACACTGCCGACGGCGAAGGCGAAGTAGTCTTCGGTCCAACCCGGGGCCAGTTCGAGGAACGGGTCGAATGCGGTGTTCCACTGGCCCATCGCCCGCAAGGCGTCGCAGGAAGGTGTCGCCGGCTTGGGACCGCCGGCGGTCTTTACGCCCGCCGCCTGCATCTCTTCCAGGAGAATGGGAGCGCCGAGGCTGAACGAGTGCAACGCCAGGACGGCGGCGCATTTGAGCACAAGGAGAACCTCGTCACGCGTCGCGCCGGCATCGAGTGCGCCACGAACATGGCGGCGCGTTCCCACTTCATCGAGATTTGTGCAAGCAGCGTGCAGCGCGAGGGAGAGGAGTTCGATTTCCTTGCGCGGCAGCACCCCGCTGTTCCACGGGTTCGTTCCCGCCCGGAACAGCAATTCGGCACCCTGTCGATCCCATTCCTTGAGTTTGTCGAGGGACGAGCCCCACAGATCAGTCTCCGTCGCTACCTGGTTCATGACTGTGCCGACATCGATCACATAATGTGTCGTGGATCAGGGCCGCCAGGCTCCGCGGCTTTCGGCAAGCGCCCGTCGGTTTCGTAGGTGAGGAATCCGCGTTGGCCTTCCGTGCGATTGGGCGGCAGACCGAGGTTGAAGAGGGTCTCTTCCACCGTGTCGTACCAAGTCCCGATCTTCATGATGCGATGGGCGTCTTCTCCCGTCGCGATGTCGCGGCCGAGTTCGCGGGCCATGCGCACGTGTTTCTCGATCATCTGGACCGTGGTCATCCGCTCGCCTTTGCGCACGCCCCAGAGGTTCTCTTCGATGCCGGCGCGGGTGTGCTGGCCGAGTGCGATGCACATGGCGGCTATAGGCCAACTGTGCCGCATGATGGTGTGGAAGGTGAAGACGGAGCCGTGAGGACTCCGGCGGATCAGTTCCATGAAGTCGAATGGGTTGGTTCCCTGCACGCCGCCGGCGAGCATGCTGTAGAAGCCATTCACTGGACCCTTGTAGACGCCATGGCGGATCAGCCGCTCGAGGATCATCAGCGAGTGAACGTGGGCGAGTGAGAAGTCAGGCTGGATCCTGTTCTTCGTCAGCCGCTTGATGTGCTCGACGTAGAACTCCGGCGTCGCGTCGGCCACCATGTTGGCGTACTGCCAGAAGACGTTGGTATTGCCCTCCATGGTGGTTCCCTTGAAGTCCTCCGCGCACAGCAGAGGGGTCATGTCGTAGGTCGTCGAGCCGAGAGCGACTGTCACCTGGTCAGGCTTCGGATCGATCTCGGCCAGCATGTGACGGGTATCGTAGGTCTGCCACGTCGCCGCCTGGTCGCCCTCGGGTGCGAATGAGATCGAGCCGCCGACCTGCAGCACCATCTTCGGCACGGCTTCGCGCAAACGACCGATCAGATAGCCGTATTCCTTGAGGTTCTTCGAGATGTGCCCGGTCTTCGGATCGCGGACGTGGATGTGGAGAACCGTAGCGCCGGCATTCTGGCAGTCGACCGCCTTCTGGACTTGCTCATCCCAGGTGACCGGAATGTCTTCGGGAAAGTCAGCTGGCATCCAAATGGGCCCATAAGGTGCCGCTGTGATGATCAGTGGATCCTGGTTCTCGGGAAGTAGAGAATTGTCCGTGTAATACATGGTGCCGCTCCTCTCATGAGGCTGGCTTTTACAGAACATATCGCTCCTTTCGTCACCAGACCTCCCCGAGTAAGTTACAGGAGCCTACGGTCGGGCGATTTACTGACCAAAGAATGATAGCGATGACGGATAAGATCAGGGTGACGAGTTCCAATGGCGGCGGCCAGTGGTGGAAGTCGGTCAAATGGGCGACGAAGGCGTTCGAGCGGAGCGGGCTCGATGTCGAGCTCACGCGCGCGGGCGCCTGGAACGATCCGCTCTACCGCCTCTCCAGCGGCGAGGCCGATGTCGCTGTCTCGCTGACGGTGGGCGCGGCGATGGCGGCAAAAGCGGTCGGCCCCTACAAGGACGGCAAGGCGTCGCGTATCCGCGCGCTGGCGCGTCTGATCCGTCCCGATCAGCATTTCTTCAACATGGTGCGCGCCGATCTCGGTGTTCGCTCCTTTGCCGAGCTGGCGCAGAAGAAGCCCGTGCTGCACGCCTCGATCGAGGTCACCGATTACGGCCCCGGCTACGTGACCGAGATGTATTTGAAGCATTACGGCATCGATCTCATGCGCGACATCGAGGCGTGGGGCGGCAGCCTGATCACGTCGCATCCCCATACGCTGGAACACGTCGTCGATGGAAGCTGCAACGCCATCTTCCGCACCGACACCTCGGCCGGGCCGGCGGGGATCGCGGCGCATCTCAGCGATTGGGTGCTGCTGCCGCTCGATGCGGACATCGCCGCGACGATGGAGCGCGACTACGGCGCGCCGGTCACCACGATCGAGCCGGACTTCATGCGCGGCATCGAAGACAGTGCGCCGTGCCTGACGATCACCAATCCCGGCTTCGATCTCGTCATCGGCGACTCACGTGCCCGACGACATGGCGTACCGCCTGGCGAAAGCGCTGAACGAGACCAGCGAGCGAGCCTGGATGGCGCAAGACGTGTTCTACAGCGTCCGCCACGCACCCGAGACGCCGACGCCGCTGCATCCGGGCGCCGCGCGGTATTATCGGGAGCAGGGAGTCCTTAAATAGGACGCGGATGGTCTTTGTGTAGGCAGACTAGCTGCGTGATGCAGCTGCTTTCTCAGCGGCTATAGCAGCTCCCCACTGCTCTAAAATATCAAAACGTCGCGTCACTGGAGTTTCGGTTAGGAGGTTATCCATAAACTCGACAAACCCACTCGCGTAGTTCTTTCGAAGGCTTTTCCATTGGGCGCGAAAGCCTGGATTACAGAATGACCCCTTCATACCGGCGACAAAACCGGCGAAGGTCGCTTGATCAAGTAATCCCTCCTTATGTTCGTAAAACGTACCCTCGCTATTGACGAATATGGCTCTGCAGACAGCTTCGAATTGACCGAGTTGTGTCAGAGAAATGTCCTCATCGCCGGATGCTCCTTTCACAAACGCATCTGCCAAAGAGGGTTCGGTTCCGGTCAGAACAATGCCGACGGTGCGAGCTGCTCGCCCTTGTCTAATAGCGGACTGCTGATTTTTCTGCGTTTGTTTCACCTGATGATTGATCTGTCTTAACTGGAAGTAGAGAAAAATCACAGAAATCATAATGGAAACGCCACTTATAAGACTGCCGATTTCCGCAAGCTCTGAAAGTGACATGATGGCATCCTCCGCAAGAGAATTATGCTAATGCTCTGCGGGACAATCTTTGCGGGTAGATTCCGCTATCGACGAGTTTCTTTCTGAACGGCGCGAGCGACACCCGTAACCCTCCCTAACCCGGCAGACCCGCCTAATTTCCCGGGAAGCATGCCCGCTGCAAGGAACGACGTACCTAGTTGGAGGTGCCTACGGTTTGGCCTTTGGTACAAGCTATACATTGGTATCGGAGATCGCGCCAACGCTCGTCGCGATGGCGAAGCGCGCTTATTGGCGTCAGCGCATGCGTTTTCGTCGTGAAAGCGCCGTAGATAGAGTTGTCAGGAGCATCAGCGTTGGAGGGATCGGCGTTCAGCATCCGCAGACAAGCGCCGGGCTATCGCCAGGACGGAACTCGCTGACGATCTCCCGCCGGTCATAGGCGATCGGCAATTCGGGGCCGACCGAGACCAACGTATCGCCAACGCTTTGGTACAATGGCTTGGCCTTCGACTGGGTGTCATGTGCTCTAACACATGAGGAGGCGCTAATGACTCCATGCTTACACTACGCATCCATCGTCCCCGCCGGCCTGAAGGGGCTGGGCGGTGCTCTGTTTCTTGTCGGGAGCTTGAACAGTGCGTTGGCCGACACCAGCCACGTGAAGGGCCCAGCCCCAGTGATCGTGGCAAAGTCGGGCGAGCACTGCAAAGACGATCCAAACTGCTTCAATCGGATTCATTACGCAGTCCCGCCAGTCGCTCGTGTAAAGCCTGAGCAGGACTTCATACTTGAGACGCGCGACGGGCTTGATTCTGACCTCGACTTCAATTCGACGGCCAATGACGTGGCGGCCGTCAATCTGGACCGCTGCCATCCGTTGACAGGGCCCGTCTACATTGAAGGGGCACAGGCGGGCGACGCCATCGCTGTAACTGTGGTGGATATCACGCCCGATGATTTCGGTACCACCACGATTGTCCCGGGATTTGGATTCTTGCGCGATTTGTTTCCCGATCCTTACATCGTTCACTGGGAGCTGAACCGCCTTGAAGCGCGTTCGAAGGACATGCCGGGAATCGCGGTACCCATGAATGCATTCATGGGTACCGTTGGTGTGCTCCCGGACAAGGCAGAACTCGACAAATGGCTTAAGCGGGAGAAGGCGCTTGCCGATGCGGGTGGTGCGGTGCTGACGCCCCAACCCGTCGACGCCCTACCGGCCAATATCTGTGGCGTCGACGGCACAGCGAAGGACGAATGCATGCGGACTGTCCCGCCGCGCGAGAACGGCGGCAATACGGACACCAAGGAAACCGTCGTCGGGACCACGCTGCTGTTCCCTTGCTTCATCGATGGCTGTGGAATCTTCGCCGGTGATGTCCATTTCGCCATGGGAGGTGGTGAGGTGGCGGGCACGGCGATCGAAATGGGCGCCAAGGTGACGCTTCGAGCCAACGTGATCCCGAGCGGGGCTTCGCGGATTACGACCATGCATGTCGAAGGCGGTTCGCAGCTCAAGAAACTCGCTCCTTCGAGTTTCTATGCGATCTCGGGGCTTCCGCTTAAGCCAGAAGGCGAGTTGCCGGTGTTTTCCACTTATCTCGGTGCCCAGAAGATTGTTCCCCTCGCCAACCTTTCGGAGGATCTCACGCTGGCGGCGAGAAACGCCACGCTCAATATGATCGACTTTCTGGTCAAGACGAAGGGGCTGACCCGCGAGCAGGCGTACGTACTCGCGAGTGTGGCTGTCGATCTTAATATCGCGCAAGTCGTCGACGTGCCGAACGTAGGTGTTACGGCGATCTTAAATCGCGACGTGTTCACGGAGCAATAAAGTGGAGCGGCGCACATTTCTGAGGTCGGGGGCGGGCGCTGCGGCGCTCGTGCTCGTTGGGTACGGTCCGGCTGCCATTGCCGCCGACGAGCGCAAAGGCGTCGCCAGGTTTTTGCTCGCCGATTTGGAACCGGACCGCATGTCGTCGATCTACCGACGCTACCGCCTTCTGATCGTCGGCCAGCGCGATGATGAAACGGCGAGCGCTTTCGCCGCGGCGGTGGTTGATGTGCTGGCGCGCTTTCTGCCAAACTCGCGTCCCCAACTGGCCCGCGCAGCGGACACACGGCGGGTCGGCGTGCTCATCGGCACGAATCAACAGGACGTCGCAATCATGGCGGTGGAGAGCGCCGAGGCCCTCTTTCTCGCCAAGCCGCCCTTCGACGATATTCGCAACGTGCCGTTAAGGCTTATCGTCTCATTCGGGAGCCACGTTCTGGTGTCTCGGCCGGATTTCATGGCCCGCGACGCTTACCGTTTGGCGCAGACGCTGGCTGAGCACGAAGACGCGCTACCCAAATCTGCCGTTGCCCCCGAGGGAGTTGTCCCGGCGCACCGAGGATCGCATGCCTTTTTCGCCGGCGAAGAGATTCCCATTGATTGACGACCTCGGGCGCTCGGTGGTGGCTAAGTTAGATCCTCATCGGGCCGCCTGGGTCATTGGTAGCCTTGTTTAAGGACGCCTCGCACGTTTCTCGGGCCGTGAGGGCGCGCAGGTGCTCGATCTGCAGCCGAAGAATCTGGCGTCGTGCGCCGATGTCCTGAAACGTCAGCACATGTTGACGAAGGACATCGATGCTAACAGTCTCCTGATCAAATAGCAGGGTCGTTAGCGTCAGAAATCAAGATCGCGCAATCCTAAAGCCGTGGCACGACCTTCGTGGCCAAGATCTCCGTCTGGCTCTCATGCTCGTAGCAGGGGTTGAGCAGTTGACGCCGGCGGCGATGAAAAGTCCGAGCCATTCTGCGGCCTCCGATGGCCTCGCGGCAAGCCCGACGCGGCTCTGGTCGCGGCCAACGTATTGATAATTGAGCGCCGCGGTCAGCTTCTGCCGAGCTTTTGCCTGCGTGACCACGTGCGCGCGTTAGACCGCGAGCCGGCGTGTCGGCTATGCTCGGCACAGCGGCGTCGCGCATCCGCTCTCGATGGTTTAGAGCGCGATGTCGATACTGTCGAAGAAGCTGCCGCCCGGGTGGCTGCATGATCTCATTCGCGGGGAGCCAAGATGGCGGGGATTCCGGTCTGTCGTTTCGATGAACTCGCGGATGGCAGCATCCTTCGTTTCATGGTCGACGATGATTTTCCGATTGCTATCGTCCGTTGCGGCGACAGCGTCCATGCGTTGCTGGATTCCTGTCCTCATCGCGGCGCTCCCTTGAGCAAAGGCACTGTCAGTGTCGAGGACCGGGAAGTGATCTGTCCCTGGCATTTCTTCCGCTTCAAGCTCGATTACGGCGAGAGCGCGACCAATTCCGATCTCAAAGTTCCCGTCTATAAGGTGACGATCGAGGACGGCGTCGTGACCTTAACGCAAGCTTGATGCGAGGTGTCTGATCGCCACAGTGCTACGCAAAACCATTGCGGGCAGCGTCGAGCACGTTAGGCTGACCTCACAGAACTCTCGCGGAAACACGCGGAGCATTCGGGGAGGACAGGGATGACGCATCTTATCCGTTTGGGCTTGGTTCTTTTGGTGGCGGCGGTGGTGGGCGCGCTGCCGGTTCGCGCGCAGACCAAGATCACGGTCGGCAGTGCCGGAACGGCCAGCTCCGCGCTCTTTGCGGCGAAGCACGAGGGCTTCTTCGCGCAGCGTGGTCTCGATGTGAACATCATCATGATCCGGCTCAATCCCGATCTTCCGCCGGCGCTGGTCGGCGGCTCCATCGACGTCGCGGTGATGACAACGCCGACGTTCTTTCAGGCGATCGACGGCGGTCTCGATCTCGTCGTGCTGGCGGGCGGCACGGTGACGAAGCAGAAGCCAGCCGATCAGATCGTGATTGCCGCCAACGACACGAATATCCATGCGGCCCAGGACTATATCGGCCGCAAGGTGGGCGTGCCGGGGCTCGGCGCCGGCATGCACGTTCTCTTCCGCTATTGGCTCGATCAACACGGCGTCGATCCGGGCAAGGTCAACTTCGTCGAAATCTCGATGCCGCAGATGCGCGACACGCTCGCGGCGCGCACGGTCGATGCCGTCGTCGCGGTCGAACCCTTCGCATCGCAAATCCTTGCCGGCGGCAAGGGCTACAACGCGCTCACCCTCACCGAGGAGATCCCGGTCGATAAGCCGATCGTCTTGTATGCGGCGACGCGCGCCTGGGCGGAACAGCACGGGAAAGATATCGCGGCGTTTCGCCAATCCCTCCGCGACGGTCTCAGCTTCAGCTCCAGCCAGCCGGACAAGGCACGAGAAGACATCAACATCTATGCGAAGCTTCCGCCGCAGGTCATGAAGACCATCGAGATCTCGCCGCAGGTGCTCGATCTGCAGCCGAAAGAACTGGCGTGGTGGGCCGATGTCATGAAGCGTCAGCACATGCTGACGAAGGACATCGACGCGAACAGCCTCCTCATCAGATAGCAGGGGCGCTCACGTCTAGAGATCGAGATCGCGCCGTCCTAAAGCTGCGGCACGACCTTCGTGGCCAATATCTCCATCTGGCTCTCATGCTCGTAGCATGGGTTGAGCAGGATGTGGTTGACGCCCGCGCCGACGAAGCGCCCGAGCCATTCCACGGCCTCCGATGGCGTCGCTGCAAGCCCAACGTGGCTCTGATCGCGCCCCGCGTATTGATAGCTGAGTGCAGCGTTCAGCTTCTGTCTGGCTTTCGCCCGGTCGTCTTCCACCGCGATATAGATGCGTTTGGAAAGCCAGAAGCTCTTGGGATCGACACCGGCTTCCGCGAGGTAGCCGTGCATCCTACCGAGATCGACGAGCGATTCCTCGTTGCCGGTGGACCCGGCGGCCATCCAGCCGTCGGCCAGCCTGATGGCGCGGCGCATGGCGGGCTCCGAGTGTCCGCCGAGGAACACAGGTAGGCGCGGCTTCTGCAAGGGGCGCGGCTGCATCCCCTGGTTGCTGAGCTTCCAGAACTGCCCATCGAGTGTGACGCGCTCCTCAGTCCAAAGCGCGGTCATCACCTTCATCGCCTCCTCGAAACGCGTGACGCGTTTCTCCTGGCCGATACCGAATGCCGGGTAGAGGCTTGTTCCCGAGCCCAGCCCGAAGCCGACCGTGAGACGGCCATTGCTGAGATGGTCGACGGTGGCGAGTTGCTTCGCGAGCTGGATCGGGTTTCGATGGTTGAGGATGATCACCGAGATGCCGAACCGAATCTTCTCGGTCAGCGCCGCGAGGTGCGCGATATAGGTTACCGGCTCGAGCACGAAGTTCGGATTGAGGATGCCCTCCGTCAACCATCCGTCGTCGAAGTCGAGCGCCTCGGCATGGCGGACGAACCTGCGGATGTATGCGTGGTCTACGCGCGCGTCTGGAAACGAGTAGGGCAGTGAAATGCCCAAGTTGACACCGCTCGTCGTTTTCATCGTTCTCCTCCGAATGAATAGCTAGTCGTTCGTGCTTGCGGCGAGGGTCAGATCGTCTGGCGTGCCGGCGGGCTTGCTGGACCGGAGCGGCCGCTCTTCGAGCCGCCAGAGCGAGACCAGGCATAAGGCAAAACCAGCCGACGTGCCGAAGAAGATGATTTGGAACGTTTGGGCGAGCGCGCTCTGCTCGCCGCTCGCCGCTGTCGACAAAGTCTCGTGCAGGCCTCCGTTCCCCAGCTTGGCGGCAAGGAGGGCACCAAACACGCCGACGCACATTGTCCCCGCGAGGCTGCGGACGAAATTGAGGGACGCGGTCGCGGCGCCGAGCTCAGTCCGTTCTACCGCGTTCTGCAGCGCTACCGTCGCCATGGGTGGCACGGTACCGGCGCCGAGGCCGATGATCGTCAGCAGCACTTCGATCGTGATGAGCCCAAACTGGTCGGCGGCAAAGCCGAGCGCCACCGTCACCGACAGCGCCAAGAGCACGCCGATCATGGGCAAAACCTTGTAACGGCGCACCCGCCCGGTGACATAGCCGGAAATTCCCGCGCCGACATTGAAGCTGAACATCAACGTCATCAGCAGCAGGCCGGCGTTCGAGGCGCCGAGCCCGACCAAAAGCTGAAGGAATATGGGCAGGAAGATGCTCAGGACCATGATCGAGCTCGCGCTCATCGCGTTGGACAAGACCGCGAAGATGACGACGCGATTGGAGAGCACGCCGAGCGGAACCAACGGCTCGCGCGCCGTCCGCAGCCGTATGGCAAAGCCGAGCCAGCTCGCGACGGAGAGCGCCGCAAGACCGAGGATAGGGGCCGATCCCCAGTCGAAGCGGCTGCCGCCGAGGTCGATGGTCGCCATCAAACTGGCCGTCGCCACCATGACCAGGCCCGCGCCGGCAAGGTCGAGCCGGTGCTGCCGTCCGTGTCTGGGCAACCGCCGGAGTTGCCCGTTCGATATCAGGAAGGAAAGCAAGCCGAGCGGCAGGTTGATCCAGAAAATCACCGTCCAGTCGAGATATTGCGCGAAGAAGCCGCCCAGGGCCGGACCGAGCGCACCCGCGCTCGCGAAGACGATGACAAAGTAGGTGTAATACCGGGCGCGGTCCTTCGGCGCCGCGATGTCGGCGAGGATGGTCATGGCAATGACGATCAGGCCGCCGCCGCCAAAGCCTTGAATTGCGCGCCCTAAGATGAGGGCAATGAGGCTCGGCGCCAGTGCTGAGAGGGTCGAGCCGGCCAGGAAGACGGCAATGGAAGCGAGCATGGTTGCACGCCGGCCGTGGATGTCGCTCAGTTTGCCGACGACCGGCGTCACCGCTGTGCCGGTGAGGAGATAGGCCGTTGCCACCCAGGGAACGTTTTGCAGGTCGCCGAAAGATCGGCCGATGGCGGGCAGCGCGGCGCCGACGATCGTCTGGTCGAGTGAGCTGAGGAAGAGGGGGAGCAGCACCCCGATGGTGATCTTCAGGGCGTCGCGATGATTAAGCTCGACGAACGCGTCGCTCATATCCATTCCAAAGTCGGGCGTCTGGTCTACCGGGTCTTCGGACAAGTCTATCCGCAACCACCCCGGCAAGCGATCCTCCGCCGGTTCCGAGGGATCGAATCCAAGGGATCGGATGTTAACAGCGTGACGTATACTAGGAGTGGACAGAGTATCATGACGAACAACAAGCTTCTTCCCTTGGTCATCCTCGCCGTTGCGGTGCTGGGCCTCGCCGGATGCAACCGGGATGGCGCACGCGCGCAAGACAACTTCGATTCCGCCGGTCACTCGATTGGCAACGCCGCGACCGACACGGGCCATGGCATCGTTAACGGTGCAAAAGCGACGGGCGATGCTATTGGCACGGGCGCTCGGAATACGGGCAACGCCATCGACAACGCGGTCGGACACTAAGCCGGCCGTATTTAAGGCCGCTGCCTTGAGGTCAAGAGTGGGCCCCACAGCCTGCGCTGTGGGGCTTCTTTCTTTTGGCTATTCGCCGAGGGTCGATGGCGCGAAAAGTTCCTCGAGCTTCATCAAGCGAGGGGTGAGGCCCTGCTCACAGGAATACTGAGCGCACGTCTCGAGGGTCTTCCTGTTGGCCTTCAGGCCATGTTGTACGATCGGCTCCTCTATGGCGGCGGCGTATTCACGCGGCACCAGACCCGTGTTGATGTAGTAGTGCATGTGTTCGATGCGCTCTTTATTCGCGCCTTCGTTGGCTTCGACCATGGCCTGATAGATCGACATGGGCGCCCAGGGATACTTTTCGACCAACGAGCGGCGAATGATCATCGCGTGATTGATCGGGTAGATCCCTGTCTTTTTGTAGTAGCGCGCGCATTCGGCCAGCGTGTCCGCGAACAACGGTTTGATATCGGGGTGCTTGCGCAGATCGACGGAGGTGCGATCGACCATGTTTACCTCGTTGCCGAAATAGAGGCTGGTCGCGTCGAGCTCGCCCGATAACAACATCGAGCCGATGCTCTTTTCTTTCGGAATTTGTTTCAGCGTCGTACCTTGCGGCGGCTTGAAGCCGACGGCACCAGCATGGCTATGGTCGGGCGTACGCTCCATCCACCATTCCACGTCCTCCTGCTTGCAGCCGAACTCATGGATCATCGCGCCGCGGGCCCAAAGCGCGCCAGTCTGCTGGAATTCGGGCACACCAACACGCTTCCCCTTGTAATCGGCTGGGCTGTTGATTTCCGAATCTTTTCGTGCGAACGCCAGCGTATGGAAGAAATGACGCGTGGTGAAAATCGGTAGGCCAATCCAATTTTTGTCGCCGTTTGCCATGATCATCAAAAACGACGAAATCGACATTTCCGACACGTCGAATTCCTGGAAACGGAGCTGACGCCAGAACAGCTCGCTGACAGGGACTTTATGGAGAGTGAGATCGATGCCCGACGGCTTTACGGTCCCATCGAAAATCGCGCGATTGCGAGGATTGGGCCCCATCGCGAAGCTCATTTCGATATCGGTCATATTCTTTTTCCTCCCTCATGCTCAGCGCTCGATCGAAAGTGAAGGGTCAGAAGCTTCGCCGTCATTCTTAATGACTACGCATTTAAGAAGGCATTGTAAGCTTCGGCGACCACGTTTGGTACATGTGCTCATATACAGACACCGACAGATAGACGAAGGGCCCTATCTCAGGTTGACTCGAATTCAGTTTCCGCGGAATCATAGATCACTGGAAATCCGTGAGGGCACCGAGGAATGAGCTAACGAGCCTCGCATTCAAGGGCGGATTTGCCGGAAGCGACGCTGTTGGCGCGTGCCGTCACGCTGTCATCTGACGGGCTAAAACGAAACCTGGTCTCTGGGTGGTTTATGCCTTGAAAGAGCGAGCGAAAAGCGGAGCGTGCAAAAGTCTGCTGTGTCAACGCCGCGCGTGGCGGGCGGTATTCTTGTTGCCTTTGATCCTCGCATCATGCGAGCCGGCTGTACTCGAGCCCAAAGGTGATATTGGGATAGCCGACAGGTCGATTCTGATCAACTCACTCGCGATCATGCTAGCGATCGTGGTGCCGACGATCCTGGCAATCTTCGCTTTCGCATGGTGGTACCGCGCATCCAATGCGAGGGCAAAATATCTCCCGGATTTCGAGTACTCCGGGCGGATCGAGTTAGTCGTATGGTCGATTCCGCTGATGGTGATCATCCTGCTCGGCGGCGTCGCGTGGATCGGGTCGCACCAGCTCGATCCAGCCGCGCCTCTGGCATCAGACACGCAAACGCGCCCGCTCGAGATCCAAGTCGTCTCGCTCGATTGGAAATGGCTGTTCATCTATCCCGACCAGCGCGTCGCGAGCGTCAATCGGCTCGTGATGCCAGCCGGTGTGCCGGTCCATTTCTCACTCACCTCGGCGAGCGTGATGAATGCGTTCTTCATTCCGCAGCTCGGCAGCATGATCTACACGATGAACGGTATGCGCACGCAGCTCAATCTGCGCGCCAATGAGGCAGGGACCTATCGCGGCATCTCGAGCCACTTCAGCGGCGACGGTTTCCCTGACATGCATTTTGCCGTCGAAGCGCTGCCGGAGACACAATTCAAAGCGTGGGTCGACGCGACCCGTCGGGAGGGGTCGAGGCTCGACGCCGACAGCTACGTCCAGCTCGCGCGCCAGAGTGTGTCGGCTAATCCGATCAGCTACGGCGCAGTCGATCCGGCGCTGTTCCAAGAGATCGTCACGCAAAAGCTCGCGCCAGGACCCGGTCCCCAAAGCGGCCGCCCCTCGCGGGAGGTTTCACCGCGGACGGAGCGTTAGATGCTCGGAAAACTAAGCTGGGAAGCGATCCCGTTCAATCAGCCGATCCCGCTTGTCGCCGGCGCCATCGTCATTTTGGCGATCATTGCCGTTCTCGCCTGGGTGACGGTGAAAGGGCACCTGCCTTATCTCTGGAATGAATGGATCACCAGCGTCGACCATAAGCGTATCGGCATCATGTATGTACTGCTGGCGATGGTGATGCTGCTGCGCGGATTTACCGACGCGATCATGATGCGTTCGCAGCAGGCATTGGCCTACAACGCCCCCGGCTATCTCCCGCCGGAACACTACAATCAGATATTCTCCGCCCATGGCATGCTGATGATCTTTTTCGTCGCGATGGCGTTCGTGATCGGCCTCATGAACTTTGTTGTGCCGCTGCAGCTCGGGGTGCGCGACGTCGCCTTTCCGACGCTAAACGCGGTCGGATTTTGGCTCACGGCGACAGGGGCGCTGCTCGTCAACCTTTCGCTGGTGGTCGGCGAGTTCGCACGAACGGGCTGGCTTCCCTATCCGCCGCTCTCCGAAATCACCTACTCGCCCGGGGTCGGCGTCGATTATTACCTCTGGGCGCTGGAGATATCTGGGGTTGGAACCCTCGTCGCCGGCATCAATCTTGTCACCACGGTCCTCAAGCTTCGCGCGCCCGGCATGACGTATATGCGCATGCCGATGTTCTGCTGGACGACTCTCGCGGCAAGTCTCCTTATTGTTGCGGCGTTTCCGATTCTTACTGCGACCCTCACCATGCTGCTGCTGGATCGTTATCTCGGCTTTCACTTCTTCACCAACGAAGCCGGCGGAAACGTGATGATGTTCATGAATTTGATCTGGGCCTGGGGACATCCCGAGGTGTACATCCTGATCCTTCCCGCTTTCGGCGTCTTCTCAGAGGTGGTTGCGACGTTCTCGAAGAAGCCGTTGTTCGGCTATCGCTCGATGGTGGCCGCGACGATGGCGATCTGCATCATTTCCTTCACTGTGTGGTTGCACCATTTCTTCACAATGGGAGCAGGGCCGGACGTCAATGCGATCTTCGGCATCGCCTCGATGATTATCGCCGTACCGACCGGCGTGAAGATTTTCAATTGGCTGTTCACGATGTATGGCGGACGCGTCACCTATGAGCAGCCGATGCTGTGGGCTGTCGGCTTCATGGTCACCTTCGTCATCGGCGGCATGACCGGCGTGCTCTTGGCAGAGCCCCCGGCCGACTTCGTGCTGCACAACAGCGTTTTTCTCGTCGCCCATTTCCATAACGTGATTATCGGCGGCGTGTTGTTTGGCGCTTTTGCCGGCTACACCTATTGGTTCCCCAAGGCATTCGGCTTCCGTCTTCATGAGGGTCTCGGCAAGGCGGCGTTCTGGTGTTGGCTGGTCGGTTTCTACGTCGCGTTCATGCCGCTTTACATCCTTGGCCTCCAAGGCATGACGCGGCGCCTTCAGCATTACGACGTGGCGGCGTGGCATCCTTGGCTGCTGGTCGCGGCCGGCGGAGCGCTGATCATCCTCTGCGGCATCGCTCTCCAAGTCGCGCAGCTCGCCGTTAGCATTCGGCAGCGCGAGGCGCTGCGCGATACCACAGGCGATCCCTGGGATGGGCGCAGCCTCGAATGGTCGACCGCCTCGCCGCCGCCCGCCTTCAATTTTGCGGTGCTGCCGCGGGTCGAAGGCACGGATGCCTATTGGCAGCTGAAGCAGCGTGCGCGTTCACAGGGCGAGCGGGGAGCGCCGACGCCTGCGGTCGAGCCTGTGTACACAGAAATTGAGATGCCGCGGAACAGCTCCACCGGCTTCGTCTGCGCCTTCTTCGCGAGCTTCATGGGCTTCGCGCTGATCTGGCACATCTGGTGGCTCGTGATCCTCGCTGCGGTCGGCGCCTATGCAACCTTCGTGGTCTTCGCTTGGCGCGACCGCGTCGAAGACGTCATTCCCGCGGAGCTGGCGGCGCAGATTGATCGCGCGCACCGTCGTGCAGGCGGGGTGGCACCATCTGCGCCGGCAGCGATGTCATGACCGGGATCGATCTCACGACCGGGGCCGCCGGCTATCGCCCGCCGGCGCAGGAACGCGAGCACCGGATCGACGTCGCCGGCGAGTTCGTCGTTTCCAAGCGCGTCGTTGTAGGTTTCGGTTTCTGGATCTTTTTGCTCAGCGACATCGTCATGTTCTCGGCCTTTTTCGCCACATACGCTGTCCTCTCGCCCAATACCGCGGGCGGGCCGAGCGGTCGCGAGCTCTTCGATCTGCGCAATACAGCGATCGAGACGGGGTGCCTCCTCGTTTCGAGCTTCACTTGCGGGCTGGCGAGCCTCGGCGCTCAAACGCAGCGCAATTCCTGGTATTTTGGCGCAATGGCCGCGACCTTCGTGCTCGGTGCGGCATTCGTCGGCCTCGAAGCGCGCGAGTTCGCGAGCATTGTGGGGCAGGGCGCAGGACCGACGCGAAGCGCTTTTCTCTCCGGCTTCTTCGCCCTGGTCGGCTGCCACGGGCTCCACGTGACCGCGGGTCTCCTCTGGCTTTTGACCATGGTGGCGCAAGTCGTCGCCAAGGGCTATCGCGCCGACATTCTCCGGCGCGTCCTGTGTTTCAGTCTCTTTTGGCACGCCCTCGACATCATCTGGGTCGGGATTTTCTCGATGGTTTATCTTTTGGGAGCATCGCTATGAGCAACCTCGAGCATGCAAAGCCGACGCGTTCGGGCCAAAGGCCCCCGGGTTACGTAGGGCTCGAACCGCACGAGCCGGTCCACGGCGGCGTCGGTCTCTACCTGGTCGGGCTCGGGCTTGCGACGCTACTCACCTGCGTTTCGTTCTTCGTTGCGCGCACGACGCTCGTCTGGCAGCCGAGCATACCGGTCGCGCTCGCCGTTCTCGCGATCGCGCAGATGGGCATTCACCTTGTCTTCTTCCTTCAGATCACGAGCGGCCCCGACAATGTCAACAACGTCATGGCGCTCGCGTTCGGCGTACTGATCGTCATGCTGGTGATCATTGGATCGCTTTGGATCATGGCGCACATGAACCAGAACATGATGCCGCCGATGGATCAGATCATACAAATGCAGCGGTGATTCCCTGGGACGTGTCCCGCTGTCTCAACCAAGCCTGTAGCCGACGCCGCGGATGGTGTGGAGCAACGGGCGCTCGAAGCCTTTATCGATCTTTTGCCGCAAGCGGCTGATATGCACGTCAATCACGTTGGTTTGTGGATCGAACTGATAGTTCCAGACCTTCTCGAGCAACATTGTGCGGGTCACAATGTCGCCGGCGTGATGCATCAGGTATTCCAATAATTGGAACTCTCGCGGCAGAAGCTCTATCGGCTGGCCCGCGCGCGTCACCGTGCGCGCCAAAAGATCCATTTCGAGATCAGCGATCTGCAACGTGGTCTCGGCGCTTGATCGGCGCGTGAGCGCTTCAAGCCGCGCCAGCAACTCCGAAAATGTAAATGGCTTGCCGAGATAGTCGTCGCATCCGGACCGCAAACCCTTGACCCGGTTCTCGACATCGCTGAGCGCACTCAGCACCAACACGGGCGCACGGTTATTTTGGGCGCGTAGCGACGCGACGATGGAAAGCCCGTCGAGACCTGGCAGCATGCGATCGATGATCATGGCGTGGAAATTACCGCTCTGCGCAGCAGCCAAATCCCTCGCGGCCGTCCTCGGCGATGTCGACGCGATGTCCGGTCTCACTCAAGCCCTTGGCGATATAACCCGCCGCTTCACGGTCGTCCTCGATCAGCAGGAAATGCATCGAATCCACCTTAAAGGCGGGCCGGAAGGCCGAAGGATGTCAGCCTCTCCGGCATTGGTTCAGCCTTGCCCCTGGTTG
Organism: uncultured Alphaproteobacteria bacterium; assembly: GCA_963740675.1. GTDB lineage: Bacteria > Pseudomonadota > Alphaproteobacteria > ATCC43930 > CGMCC-115725 > CAIKMD01. The sequence goes on along the minus strand of CAVUFS010000006.1, from coordinate 4,907 downwards.
CTCAACGATTCGGCCACGTACTGATTGACGCCATTGCGGTTGAGAAGAAGGAGGACATTCTGGTTCTCCTTGTCGCTCTTCGCCGCATTCAGCGCGTTCGCCGCTTCATCGGGTGTTGTCACCGGGTGCTGATTGATCGATTCGATGACGTCGCCGCGTCGCAGGCCGGTATCGGCGAGCGGGCTGTTATCGGCGATGCCGGTGATAACCACGCCTTTCACGTCGCGATCGAGATGAAGCTGCGCGCGCCAGGTACTGTCGAGCGGTGCAAGCTGAAGCCCCATGCTGCTGCTGTTCTCGCCGCTGTCGTTCTCCGCCACCTGGACGTTGGCCGGCATCGCCGCGACCTTTGTCGAAATCGTGGTTTGGGCGTTGTCGCGCCAGACCTGGATGGTCGCCGTCTGATCCGCCGGGGTCTCGGCAACAAGGATCGGCAGGTCGCGGAGCTTCTCGATATCGTGCCCGTCGAAGGACAGGATCACATCACCCTGCTTGAAGCCGGCCTTGGCGGCCGGACTGTTGGGCGTGATGCTCGAAACCAGCGCGCCTTCGGCCTTCGGCAGGCCAAGGCTCTTTGCGAGTTCGGGTGTAACCTGCTGGATTTCGACACCGAGCCAGCTGCGCTCGACCTTGCCATGCTCGCGCAGCTGGTCGATGACGGGTTTTGCCAAGTCCGAGGGGATGGCAAAGCCGATGCCGACCGAGCCGCCATTGGGCGAGTAGATCGCGCTGTTGATGCCGACGACCTGACCGTTGAGGTTGAAGGTCGGACCGCCGGAATTGCCTTTGTTTATCGACGCATCGATCTGCAGGAAATCATCGTAAGGACCGGCATTGATGTCGCGGCCCCGCGCGGAGATCGTGCCGGGGCTGACGGAACCGCCGAGACCGAAGGGATTGCCGACGGCAACGACCCAATCGCCGACCTGTTCGGCGCCGCTCTTACCCCAGCTCACATAGGGCAAAGGCTGCGGCGCATCGATTTTCAGCAAGGCCAGATCGGTTTTCTCATCGCGGCCGATGATCTTCGCGGGATGTTTGCTGCCGTCTTGGAAGATGACGGTCACCTTGTCGGCCTGGGAGACGACATGGTTGTTGGTCACGACATAGCCGCTCGGATCGATGATGAAGCCCGAGCCGAGCGCGACGCCGTGCTCGTGCTGTTGCGGCGCCTGCTGGCCGCCGCCCTGCTGTTGCTCAAAGAAACGCCGCAGCATCTGATCGAAGGGCGACTGCGGGAAGCCCTGCATCGGTCCCATACCGGGGCCTTGATCTTGGTCCTGGCGCTGATCGTCGCTGTTTCCGCCGACCTCGTCGCTCAACTGAGCACCGGCCTTCAGCGTCGCCGAAATATTGACGACCGCGGGCGTCACTTGTTTGACGAGCGGAGCGAAGTTGGGCAGGCCGGTGACCAGCGGCGCGTTCGAGCTTTGCGATGGAGGCGTTTCGGCCAGAGCGAACGGCCCGGTCGCGAGGCTTAGCGCGACGACGGCCGCGTAGGTGGCAAAGGAAAGACGGGATTGAGCACGATGAGATAGTAACGGCATCAGGGGAACGTCCTCTCAAGGTTGCCGGTACAGGCGTTTGGTGCCTTACCGAACAGTGTTTCCTATCAGGGATACTTAACCAGCGCGCATTACCGCCGTCCTTCACGACTGTGAAAAGACTGTCATCGCCTTGGCCGCACGGCACTAGCAACCAGCTCAACGAAATTGAACCCGACTTCATGCGCGGTATCGAGGGCAGCGCGCCGTGTCTCACGGTCACCAATCTCGGCTTCGATCTCGTCATCGGCACGTACCGTCGGGCGGAGGTGCTGAAACGAGACCAGCGAGCGGGGCCTTCAATAGGATTCGAGTGGTCTTGCCGCCGCTTTAATTCAAATGCGCGAAGCTCGAGGCCGATATGGCCGCTCCATGTGTGCTCATATGAAATGAGGCTGACTCGATCCACTCCCCGGAATTCTTCGGGGTGTGACCTACACCACATATGAGCCGCCTATTTTGCTGTACTACGACACACGGTTCCTGTCGAAGACATGTTAGGGCGGTGTCCGGCTCATTGAAGCGACGCCCGTGAGGCGGCGCTGCGCCAACGGAACATTTTCTTGTGAGGGGAGGTTGCCGTGTATGACTATTTCTTTTCTAAGAATCAGTACATCCGCGTGACCCGCGACGATACGGGGCCCGGCGTCGTGGACGCGGGCTATCCGAGGACGATTTCGCCCAACTGGGGCTGGGGTTCGTTCGGTGCGAACGGTATCGATGCCGCGCTGTATAGCGGCTCGAAGTGCTACTTCTTTTCAGGCAAGGAATACATCCGGGTGACGCGCGGGGTGACCGGGCCAGGCACGATCGATCCCGGTTACCCGCGTCCGATTGCGCCCAACTGGGGTTGGGGCGCGTTTGGCGCCAATGGCATTGATGCCGCGCTGTACAGCAACTCGAAGTGCTATTTCTTTTCAGGCAAGGAATACATTCGTGTGACTCGCGGCGAGACCGGCCCGGGTACGATCGACGCTGGGTATCCACGACCGATCTCGGTGTGGGGCTGGGGCTCATTCGGCGCCAATGGTATTGATGCTGCGCTCTATAGCGGGTCGCGTTGCTATTTCTTTTCTGGCGATCAGTACATCCGGGTCACGCGGGCCGATGAAGGCGCCGGCACGGTGGACACCGGCTACCCAAAATCCATTTCGTCGAACTGGGGCTGGGGAAATTTCGGCAAGAACGGCATCAGCGCGGCGCTCAATAGTGGCGGCCCCTATGCGGCTATTCCCGAGAAAGGGCTGGGCAGCAATTCGAATTACTTCCTGTATAGCCCCGCGCCGTTGGTGTCGGTCGGTGCTCGCGCTGCGTTGGAGCGCCGCCCTGGTGTCGGCCTTCCCGTCATTACCTCGTGCAACCACCTGCTGGGACTCTCGGTCCATATCATCGTGGACACCGATATCACCGGCACCAACGGGTTCGGTTTTCAGATCAACGCGTACTCGGCGAGCGGTGAATACGACGGTGCGCAGCAGTACGTGGTGCTGCTCATTCCCAATAACAGTTCACCCAGCCTGACGTGCGTGGTGAACAACTGGCACAGCAAACAACAATGGGTGATCTTCATCGAAGACTGGCTGGCCAACCTGCCAAGCAATACGCTGCCCGCCGGATATCAGATCATCATGACCCTGTTGAACGACGCGGCCGACAACATCACCGGTGCGACGTTTGTGGTAATCGACAACCACGGCCACACGGTCGGCAACAAAACCATTTCGTTGAGCAACCAGCCCGCACAGAACCTAGCGCCTATCGTCGCCTTCCAACTCAACTTCGTGGGCGACATCGGCGGCGCCACCACCATGCTCGCCTCCGGCGCAGGCACCATGACGTACACCGCCTCCAACCTCATGTCGGTGCTGAACACCGAGCCGTCATGCGTCGATTGGAACTATAGTACGGTGGAAGCTGCCAACAGCATGTACAGCCTGCTGCCGGGCACGCTACCGAGCCACAGCTTTACCCAGTCGTTCGGTTTGAGTGTCGGCGGCAAGGTGATCCACCGGGTGGGTAAGGTCCAGCGCAAGTTGGCGCCGCTGAAAAAGGGGTCGTGAAAACGTCTCCACGCCCCTCTTGATGTGCGTGAATGCCGCGGAAGCGGCATTCCGTCGTCTATCAAATATGCGAATGAGGCGAGTTGTTCAGTCGGCAGACCGACATCACGTCACGCCACCGCCCCCGGAATGACGTGTTCCTTGAATAGGCGGACACTGCGGTCGAGCTTCGGCAGGTTGTCGAGGTCGATGAGGAAGCCGCAGATCATCACGCCAATGCCGGTTGCCGCATACTCGCGCATCTTGCGGGTGACGGTTTCGGGGCTGCCGGTGATCATGTCATCGGGGTTGCGCGCAATCGCGCCGCTCGGGTTCTTGGCAAAGAAAGCCGTGGCCTCTGCGTAAGCCTGTTCGTCGGTATCCGCCACATGCACGGCCTTGCCGACGGTCGACCATTCCTTGGCGAGCTTGACCGTCTCGGCGTCGTGCCCGGAGGAGGCGAGCGCGGCGTGATAGCCGGCAACCGCATCGCGCGCGGCCTCGGGGCTTCGGATCGCGGTGAACATCGGCCAGCCACGCGCGGCGGCATCGGCGATCGACGCTTGATTGAGGGTTCCGCGGGCCAGGATGGGGCGCGGCTTGCGGAAGGATGACGGGTTCACCGGGACCTCGAGCCGGCCACGGTCGGTACCGACCGCGAACTCGATCGGTCCACCCTTGCCGTCGTAATTCCAGATGTCGACGACGGTCTTGATCCCCTGCTCAAAGAGCGCGTTGCGCTCTTCGAGGTTGCGCCCGAAGGCCACCAGGTCGGTTTCCTTGAAGCCGGAGCCGAACACGACGACGAGCCGCCCGTTGTTCAGTTGGTCGATCAGATTGCACGACTCGACCAGCCGCACCGGGTGATGCAGCGCCGGGTTGACCGTCGCGAGAATGAGCGTTGCCTGTGTCAGTCGCGGCGCGAGCGCGCACGCGAACAACAGCGAATTCTGATAGCCCTGGTTCTCGTGGAGGTGATGCTCCGTCAACGAGATCGCGCCGAACCCGCCTTTATCCGCCCCGAGCGCGAGGTCGGTCATGACGTTGAGGAGCGAATGCTCGTTCCGCTTGTCTTGGATGCGGGTGCTGAGATGCATGCAGAATTTCATGGTAGTGCTTCCTGTCCTTCCTTCTTTGTCAAACTGAGGACAGCCGCGACTGCCACTACCAGCAACGCCTCGTAGCACAGGTATTATATCACCGAGGTTCTTTTTGTCAGGGACGGCCGGCAAGTGGCGCCGGCGTTTGCCGAGCAGCGCTTGATCAAGATAGTCCGGGCGGACCATCGCGCGCTGCACCACCCCGCAGACGGGCCGATCTTCAT
>CAVUFS010000005.1:0-278691 GCA_963740675.1 uncultured Alphaproteobacteria bacterium | reverse complement strand
TTGTGCAATCCTATTCGCAACCTCCTCTGCGTTTTGACTGAGATTGCGGGTGTTGCGGCAGGGCGTCCTACGACGATCGTGCACAAAAGCCGTATTGTGCTGGGAACGGTCCGGCTGCTCGGGTTTCTTGGGTTTGCTTCCCGCGTTGCGGGCTTCGGCTCATCGTTATCGGGGTGAAGATCTCGCCCATGTCATCGGACCGTGCGCGCGGAGACGGTTACGTGATCGTACCGAGCAGCCTTTGGGTGCGGTATCATCTCGATGTTCCGCCGCTCGCGCGAGGACGACGGAATCATCGTGGTTTAGCGGCTGCTTGTCTGCACCATCGTTGCTGGCACCTCGAAAATCGAGTAGACAAATGGCATAACCGGGGCAGGGAATCGCGCATGGCATCGGTCGATCTCGATCTTTTGCTGATCAATCCGGGAGGCCGCGAAAAGATCTATCAGAATCTCGGCGAGGAGCTGACGGCGGTCGAGCCGCCGCTTTGGTGTCGCCTGATCGCGGGCTATGTCCGCGACCGCGGCCATTCGGTTGCCATGATCGATTCTGAGGCCGAGGGCTGGGGCATGGAGCGTGTCGCGCAAGAAGTTGCGCGTCGTAAGCCACGGCTCGTCGGCATGATCGTCTTCGGGCATCAGCCCTCGGCGTCCACGCAGCAAATGGCGGCTCTCGCAGGGCCGACATGTCGCGCGATCAAGGATGCGGCGCCGGATACACCGATCATCATTGCCGGCGGCCATGTCGCGGCTCTGCCAGAGCGCACGCTGCGCGAAGAGGTCGTCGATTTTGCCTGTAACAGCGAAGGTCCGGTCACGATCCACGCGCTGCTGACCGCGCTTGGCTCAGCCGGCGCCGGACGTACTGTCGGGAGTGCCGGGACTTGTTTGGCGCGATGGAGACGATATCCTCAACAATCTCCTCACCGACACTGATCAAGGATCTCGATCAGGATCTCCACGGCAATGCCTGGGATCTGCTGCCGATGGAAAAGTATCGGGCGCATAACTGGCATTGCTTCGACGATTTGGGGATGCGTCAGCCCTACGCGTCGATCTACACCTCGCTCGGCTGTCCTGTATAAATGCAGTTTCTGTTGCATCAATGCGCCATTCGGTACGAACCGATACCGCATGCGCAGTCCGAAAGCCGTTGCTGAAGAGATCGATCTGCATGCACAACAAATACGGTGTTAAGACGATTAAGATCATCGACGAGATGTTCGTGCTGAACGAGCGTCACGTTCTCGCGCTGTGCGACGAATTGATCGCGCGTAATTATGGGCTCAACATCTGGGCCTATGCGCGTGTCGATACGGTCAAGCCGCATCTGCTCGAGAAGCTGCGCAAAGCCGGAATCCGCTGGCTTGCGCTTGGGATCGAGTTCGGTAGCGAGCACGTTCGCGACGGCGCCGAGAAATCCTTTTCGCAAAGCGAGATCATCGAGGTCGTTCGTCAGATCCAGAGGCGCCGGCATCAGCGTGATCGGCAATTTCATCTTCGGCCTTCCCGATGATGACGAGCGCACGATGCGCGAAACACTCGATCTTGCGCTGGAGCTGAACTGCGAATTCGCGAATTTCTATTCGGCCATGGCCTATCCGGGATCGCCGCTCTACAGCATGGCGATCGAGAAAGGTTGGCCCTTGCCGGAGCATTGGAGCGGGTTCTCGCAACACAGCCACGATTGCCTGCCGCTGCCGACAGAGAAAGTCTCGTCTGCGACCGTGCTCCGGTTCCGCGATCAGGCATTCGACACTTATTTTGCGAGCAAGTGAATTTCTGACATGGTCGCGAGGTTCGGATGGTGCAGGGGACGCGTCGGCACGTCGAGCGCATGGCCCGGCACAAATTGCGGCGCCGGATTTTTGAAGAACCGGATGGCGGCAGCGACATTTCTGCAGCTGCGCCTGCGGCATGACGCTTGGGCGCGATAACGCGACGTGCCTCCAGTCCACCGATGTTCTGATTTTCTCAAGCCGGTGGCCTCGGTACGCGGCTTCGTCCGACGGTTCCCGATCTTCCGAAGGTGCTCGCACCTGTGGCAGGGCGTCCCTATCTCCATCACCTGCTTCGATGGATGGGACGGTTCGGCGCGCAACACATTGTTCTCGGTCTCGGCTATCGCTCTGATGCGGTGCATCGATTCCCTCGCCGGGAACGCGTTTCCCGATCTGAAAATCACGACGATCGTCGAGCCCGAGCCGCTTGGAACGGCAGGCGCTGTTCGCTTTGCGCGGCATGCACTCGCGACCGATCCCGTGCTGGTTTTGAATGGTGACAGCTTCGTCCAGGTCGTCCCCGGGCAACCGCGTGCGCGACCAGCGCGGCTATCGCCAGTGGTGCTGGTACGTTCTTCGTGTCGAGGTTGACGATGCCGCGCGCTTTGGACGGGTCGAACTCGACCCCGCCGGACGGATCACGGGCTTTCGCGAGAAGAGTGCCGAACGGGGCATGAAAGAGCGATGATCAACGCCGGGGTCGACGTCTTGTCGGCGAGGTTGCTCGACACGATCGCTGGCGGTAACGCTCGCTCGCTTGAGCATGATATATTTGAGCAATTACCGCCTGGTTCTCTGGCTGCTTTGACAGGAACATATCCTTTTGTTGATATAGGAACGCCAGAGTTGCTTGCGTCGGCTGATAGAATATTCGATCCTGATACTTAATCCGCTTAGGTTCCGAAGATTTTGAGAAGAGCCAGTGTCCCTTTTTATTAGTCGCACACCCTTTCGAGTGTCTTTATTCGGGGTGGAACCGATTATCCGCGCTGGTTTCGCGAGCATGGCGGTGCCGTGTTTGGCGCCGCGATCAATAAGTATTGCTACATCAGCGTGCGCGCGTTGCCGCCCTTTTTTGAGCACCGGCACCGGATTGTCTATTTTAAGATCGAAACCGTCCGTGAGATCGCGGATATCCAGCACCCCGCCGTCCGCGGCGTGTTGTCTGATATGGCGATCGAACAGGGACTCGAAATTCATCACGATGCTGATTTGCCGGCTCGCTCTGGGCTCGGCTCCAGCAGTTCGTTCACCGTCGGCCTTCTGAAGGCGCTCTATGTGTTTCGCGGCGAAACGGTTGGGGCTGCTGAACTCGGTTGTCGTGCCATCCACATAGAGCAGGATGTGATCAAGGAAGCGGTTGGGTGCCAGGATCAGCTTTGGGCTGCCCATGGCGGTCTCAACCGCATCGACTTTTCGCGCGACGGCGCGATCGCGGTGACCCCGATCGATCTTGGAAGCGAGCGCCGCGATGAATTGCGCCAATCATTGATGCTATTCTTCACCGGCTTTTCCCGTCCTCGCGACGGAGTTTGCGCAGAACCAGATCGACAATATCGACCGGCGCGGTTTCGAGCTGAGAACGATGCACGCGATGGTCGATCAGGCGATCGGCATCGTTCGCGATCCGCGGCAGCCGACCTCTCGAACTCGGCAGGCTGCTCGACGAAAGCTGGCGCATGAAGCGCCGCCTCGCGGATGGCGTCTCCAACGACAAGATTGACGCGATCTACGAGGCAGGCCGCGACGCTGGCGCGGTCGGCGGCAAGCTGCTTGGCGCTGGCGGCGGGGGGTTCATTGTCTTTGTGGTCGAACCGGTACTGCCCGCGCCCGCGTACGCGAGCGGTTATCGCAGCTCGTTCATGTCGACTTCGATTTCGATGAAGAAGGCTTCCCCCCCCCCGTGCCGTCAGTCTGACGGCGTGCTACGATAGGCAGCGGTCGAAAGCTTCCTCTGCCGATCCGAACCCTCGCGGCGTTCGCGCAGGGCAAGCGGTAACCGGAATGGCCAGAGCCAATCGTCTCCCGTCATTTTCAGTGCAACCGTGAGCGCGGTATCGAGCCGTCCGCGTTTTGCCGCGAGATAGCACTGTTTTGCGCCGCTGAATGCATGCCAGGCCAGATAGAGAGGCCGCTCGGATGCCGGTGCGCGCTCCGCGAAGGCGAAGGCCTGGATACGATGCTCGTCGGCGAACGCTTCGGCATTGCGCTTGTCGGCGTTGAGCGTGCGGGAGCCAGAGATGCGAGCGATAGAAATACCCGAAGCGCGGTAGAGTGAGACGTTTCGCGTCCGAGAGTGCGAGCCGGTTAAGAAAATCGCGGTCGGCGGAAAAATCATATTTCACGTCGAAATTGCCGAAGCGTTCGAACACGCGACGCCGGAAAAAGCGCCCGTTGAAACCGGACGCACCAAAGGCCAGCTCTGAAAACCAGAGGCTGTCGGCGCGGCTGTGATCGCGTGCGGCCAGGAGCCGCCGGTCCCCACTGGCGCCTTCCTCGAACACGACTGTTCCGACGGCAACGATATCGAGGGCGGGATCGGCGGCAAACGCGTTGGCGACATCGAGCAAGATGCGGTCGCCGTAAAAATCGTCGGTGTTGAGAAAGCCGATGATCTCGCCATTGGCAATGCGCAAGCCCTTGTTCATGGCGTCGTGACTGCCATCGTCCGGTTCGCTTACGATGCGCAGGCCGCCGGTCTCTTTCAGCGCGGAAAGGCTACCGTCGCTCGACACGGCATCCAGGATGATGTGCTCGATCTTGGGATAATTCTGGCGGCGAACGCTATCGACGGCGGCAACGATATACGGCCCCGGGTTGAGGCACGGCGTTAAGATCGTGATCGTCGGCAGATCGTCGCGAAAATCGTTCACAGATCAGATATTGCCATAGACCGTATTGCGGAGCATGCGATAGCCCTTGATCAGTTCGGTGATCCCGGCATCGAGGGAGAAGGCGGGCTGGAAGCCGGTGCCTTCGATCTTCGCGTTGGAGACGATGTAGTCGCGCTTGTCCGGATCTTCGCCGATCGCCGCCTCGAGAAGACGAAGCGCGGCAGCTGCTTCTTGATGCGCTCGCACAGCTCGGCCTTCGACAGATTGGCGTCGGACAGGCCGACATTGTAGGGCCCGCCCTTCATCGTCTCGAAATTCGCCATCGCCATGCATGAAAGCGCGGGCCACGTCGCGGATGTGGATGTAATTGCGCTTGAAGTGCGCCTCGAACAGCACGACGGCCCGATCGTTGACGGCGCGATAGACGAAATCATTGACCAGCAGATCGATGCGCATGCGCGGCGCCATGCCGAACACGGTGGCGAGCCGGAAGCTGATCGCGTTGCCGCGCTCGAGCGCGATCTTCTCGGCCTCGACCTTGGCCGTGCCGTACAGCGATATCGGGCGCAGCGGCGTTTCCTCGGTACAGAACTTGCCCTTCTCGCCGACGCCGTAGCCGCTGTTGGTGATCGGGATGATCATCCGCTGGTCGCGGCCCATCAGCTTTGCAGAGCGTCGCCACGGCGTCGCGATTGATCGTCGTCGCGCCGACCGGATCTTTCTCGCAGAGCGGCGCGCCGACGAGGGCCGCCAGCGGGAAGATGTCATCCGCCTCCTTCACCAGCGGGCGTAGCGTGTCGTCCTGCCGCGCATCGCCGTTGACGACCGAGAAATTCGGCAGTGCGCAGACCGCGGCGAGGCTGTTCTGATGGAACATGAAATTGTCCAGCACCGTGACCTTGTGGCCGGCCGCGAGCAGTTCGGGCACCAGAATCGAACCGAGATAGCCGGCGCCGCCGGTGACGAGGATCGATGATCCGTCGCCATAACGGCTCTCCTGCTCAGCGAAGCGCCGCGTCGATCGACGCTTGCGCAGTCGTTCGATTTGCGGCGTCAGGTCGAAGGGGTGATTGCCGACGAAGAAGCCCTGGTCGTGGGCATAATTGGCGTTCGGCAAATCGCCGAGGTCGATAATCGTAATATTTGATGACGTCATGCCGCGTGATGCAGCCGCCGGTGATGATGCGGTAGCCGATATCGGCCTCCTTCAGCGCGGCGAGGATGGGCTCGCGCGTGATGCCCAGCGACGGGATTCGGCATCATGGTGAAGGAGAACGCCGAACTCTTGCCGTTCTCGCGCTGGATGATCAATGCGGTTGTCGCCGCCGAACAGCTGCTGGAACAGCGCCCAGTTCTTGCGCCGCGCCTCGGTCATCGCCGGCAGCTTCTTGAGCTGCTCGATGCCGATCGCGCCGCGATAGCTCGATCGGGCGCACGTTGTAGCCGGGCAGGATGAAGCGATACGCTTCGTAGAAATCGTCGTCGCGCTTTTCGTACATGACCAGCGTCGTCGGGAGAGTCGCGGACCCAACCATGTGCGCGCAGCGATTTGGCCAGCTCGTGCAGCTCGCGTCGTCGTGACGATCATCCCGCCTTCCATGGTCGAGATATGATGCGAGAAGAACGAGCTGAACGTCGAGATATGACCGAAGGTGCCAGCCTTCTTGCTCGCGATCTCGGCGTCCATCGATTCGCAATTGTCTTCGATGAAATAGAGCCCGTGCTCGTCGGCGAAACGCCGCGTCACGTCGAGCGCCGCCGGATTGCCGAGAATGCTGACACCCATGATCGCGCGGGTGCGCGGGCCCATGGCTTCGGCGAGGCGGCTCACATCCATGTTGAGCGTCTCGAGCTCGACATCGAGGATCTTGAGCTTCAGCCCATATTGCTGCAGCGGATGATAGGTCGTCGCCCAGGAAATCGCGGGAACGATCACCTCGTCGCCGCGCTGTAGCGGCCGGTCTTTTTTGTAGAACAACGCGGCCACGGCGATGAGATTGGCCGACGAGCCGGAATTCACCATCACGGCGTAGCGGCTGTTGTGATAGCGGGCAAAAGCCTCTTCGAACGCCGCGACATGCGGCCCCATCGTGAAGCGGCCCCCGGCGACGACGCGCTCGATTGCGGCGTGCTCTTCCGGTCCCCAGGTGCTGGCGGCAAGTTCGTAAAACATGGCAGATATCAGAATGGCCCGCGGAATTTCGCCTGATAAGCGAGCTTGGCGCGCTCGGTATCGGGCTCCCAGGAGGGCTTGCCGGGGCGGGTCATGCCATAAACCGCTTTAGCGATCTTTGCCGGATCGGCATAGAACTCGAGCTCCAGGCTGGGCGTCGTCGGACATGTTGTCGGGGCATAGCCCATGCGTTTGACCCTTACAGGTTTTCCTTCATCGGCAAGCAGCTCGACCACCCGTGCGACGATCTCGGCGCTGGCGCCGCAATTCGTCCAGGCATTATCGACGACGAGCAGCTTGCCCGTGCGCCGGACCGAATTGGCGATCGTGTCGATATCAAGCGGGACGAGAGAAATCGGATCGATGACCTCGGCCTCGATGCCCGTCTCGGCGAGAAGCTCATGCGCGCGCAAGCATTCCATCAGCATGTTCGATATGCCGACGATGGTGATGTCCTTGCCGCTCGTACAGCGCCGCGCCTTGCCGAAGGGTACGGTGAAACTTTCTTCCGGAACGTAAGCGTCGCTGAAATAAAGGAGGCGATGCTCGACGAAAATCACCGGGTTGTCGTCCCGGATGGCGGCGATCATGCAGCCCTTCGCGTCATGCGCGTTCGACGGGGCGACGACTTTGAGTCCTGGCACATGCATGAACATCGCATGCAGGCCTTGGCTGTGTTGCGCGCCTTGTCCCCACGACTTGCCAATCATGCTGCGCACGACCAGGGGCACTTTGACTTGCCCGTCATACATATAATGGCTCTTGGCCGCGATATTAATGAGCTGGTTCATGCACAGCAGCAGGAAATCAGCGCGGATATGCACATGGATGGGGCGCATTCCCGACATCGCGGCGCCAATGGCGACGCCCGTCATCGCATCTTCCGACAGCGGAGTGCCGAAGACCCGATCGTGGCCGAACTCTTCGACAAGGCCACGGGTTGAGCCCTGGATGGCCTTGTGATCGTCGACATCGAGGCCCATCACGAAAACGCGTTCGTCGGCGCGCATTTCCTGCGCTACGGCTTCGCGCAGCGCATCGACATAGGTGATAATGCGTTGATTAGCTGCCGGCGAAGACATGTGTTTCCAGTGCGTCGGCGGTGGGGAAGGGGCTCTCTTCGGCGAACCTGATCGCCGCGGCGATTTCGGCCTCGATCTCGGCGTCGATCGCCTCGCGCCGCGTCTGCGGCGATTTGGCCGCCGAGCTTTTCTACCTGATCGTTCGCGAGCCAAGGCAGCATCTCGTCGTGCGAGCGATAGCCTGCGTCGAAATCTTCATTTGGACCGACATGCTCGCGCCACCGATAGGTCTTGCATTCGATGAAGACGGGACCGCCGGTACCCGCGCGCATCGCGGCAACAGCTTCCGCGGCTGTGGCGCGAAGCTGGAACACATCGCCGCTATCGATGCTGTGCGTCGGAATGCCATAGGTCGCCACGCGCTCGCTGAGCTGCTGTGTCGCCCAGCGTCGTCCGGTGGCGGTATGGATCGCAAGGCCGTTGTTCTCACAAACGAACAGGACGGGCAGGTGATGTAGAGCCGCGAAATTGAGGCTCTCGCCGAAGACGCCTTCCTCGGTCGCGCCATCGCCAAAGAAGGCGACGGCGACCTGGCCTGTCTTGCGGCGGAGAAAGGTGAGGCCATGACCCACGGCGATCGGGATTGTCGTACCGACCACGGCCGACGCGCCGATAACATTGTGGCGCATGTCGATGAGATGCATCGAGCCGCCTTTGCCGCCGGCAACGCCGGTCGCTTTGCCATACAGCTCGGCCATCATGCCGTTGAGATCGCCGCCCTTGGCCAGGTAAGCGGCATGACCCCGATAGGTGGGCGAGACGATGTCGGTCGGTTGCAGCACGTCGCAAACGCCGACCGCGACAAACTCTTGCCCGATCGACAGATGAACGGGGCTTTTGATCTTGTCGCTGGGATAAATGCGCGCAATCTCTTCCTCGACGCGGCGTATCCGCTGCAACGAGCGATAGAGACGCTCAATATCCCGTATATCCCGGTCTTGGTTGGACAAACGAACTCCTCACGGATGGCACTTTTTAGCTTATCGCCTCGCTTCTTGCCAACGCGCAGAACGAGGCTTTGCAGGCGCAAATATTCCTAAGCATCGCCGCTTGGCGCCGAGTTGTGCGGCGCGTTCGCAGCATAAAGCGCAGCGACGAGCCAGAGCGTCGATTGCCACCAGGCCTGCCAGATACCAAAGCTCAGCAGCGCGACGATGATCGCGCTGGCGCAAAGCGCCAGCGCCGCGGCGCGTTCATGGGCGGGCAGTGCGTGGCGCCAGCCGATACGGTAGAGCACGAAAACGACAATCGCGAGGCCGAATGCAAGGCCGGGGATGCCGAGCTCGAGCTGCCATTGGAGTGCTGCGTCATGCGGATGCAGCGGCAGCGCCTCGGCATGTGAAGGATAATGCAACGTCGGTAGGATGTCGTTGAAATCGGTTTTGCCGCCCGGCATCGCGCGCGATGAATCCATGCCCCAGCCGAGCAGCGGCCGCTCGGCGACGTGATCGGCGGCGAAGCGCCAGATCAGCAGACGATGAATGCCCGAATATTTGATCCACGGCGCCTCGGCGTGGAGGCTCAGGACGGTGTCATAGCTTGGCGTTGCCAGTGGGATGGCGACGCCGATCACTACGATGCCGGCCATCATTGCACCGGCGGTGCAGCGCGGCGCAAACCGTGCGATCATATAGATGACAAGAGCCGCTAACGCCGCCATCAAAGCCGACGCGCTCAGCATCAGCGCCGCGGCGGCGACGATCGCGGCGATGAGCACCGCGCGCAGCCCCGCGGTCGCTGCTCCGACAGCCACCGGGGCCATCAGCAGGACCAGCACGGTGACGCCGCGGTCGTAATGGCCCAGCGTCTCGAATTGGGCGGGCGCGGTGCCATGCCACCAATGCATGATGGGCGCATCGGCAAAACGCTCGATCATCAACAGCGCCAGCGCCACGACGATGCCGCCGGCCAGCGCGCGAGCCAGATGCGTACGCGTGGCTGGCGCGATTCCCGTTGTCGCAGCGAGCAGGCAAATCCCGCAGGCGCTCTCGCCGAGGAAACGGGCACCCTCGAAGAAACTATGCCCCGGGATGATCGACCAAAGCGCCGAAGCGGCGCCCCAGCAGCCGAGTGCCGTGAGGAGCACCGCGATCGCGGTAAAACGCGGCAGCGCTTGGACGATGGTTCTTCCGGCCAGCGCGACCGCGGCGACCGCCGCGATCACCAGCAGCGGCGCCATGCCGAGCGGCGCCAGTACCACGAGCGGCGGCAGCACCAGCGCCAGACCGGTGACGATGAGATCGACACCGTGACCGGCATGCAACCAATCGATTAGCGATTTCGGGCCGAGAAAGCGAGCCGCAGCCATCGCCAGACTTGTCGCAAAACATCCCGCCCGGCGCCAGCCTTTTTCATCGGCATTTAGATGAAGCTTGCGGTTGAACGAGGGCGAGGCGCTTGCTAGGTTCCGCCAGCTTCGCTGCCGAATGCTTGGATGTCGGGTCTCGGCCTACCAACGCGAAGCCGAAGGTTCGGCCACAAGAAATATTGCGGGCCGCGCCGATGAATAAGAATGGGCGGGCGCATAGCTCAGTTGGTAGAGCAGCTGACTCTTAATCAGCGGGTCCAAGGTTCGAGTCCTTGTGCGCCCACCAAACCAGTTACGAAACTGGGCAATCCGGGCATAGCAACATGCCCGGAGCCCAGCATCGCTTGTGCAAGACCGGCGTTAGGTCCGATATACCGGATCTCTTCGTCGTCCACCTCGATGCGCTCGACAAGCTGCCTGATGTCGCCCTTTCGGAGCGCTGGATCGTCACCCCGCAGGCGACCGCGAGCGGCGTCAGCAAAACGGGCAATATTGTCCTTCGTCAGCAGCCGGCGCGGGACCTCTTTGTGCGCCTCGAGCGACCCAATGTTGCGGATCAGATCTTCGCGTTCATTTTCAATCGCGGCCAAGGAACGGCCGAACATTGTGGTGTCGTTGACCGTTCCGTCCGCGAGGGCGTCGTAAAGGCGCTCGATCCGTAATTCAACCGCTTTGAGCTTCTTCCGGAGTTCGTCCGCCTTTTCGGAAACGGTCTGCGTCCCAACGACACCAAGGCAACGTTGTTCTTCTCGAGCGTGCGGCGATGCATCTCGAACTTGAACGAGTCGCGAAAGAAGCGCGAGAAGCTATGGATGAGGACGGCATCGAACAGCCTGTCGGGGCGCGCCGCATCGTCCATTATGCGCTGAAACTGCGGGCGGCGCTTTGCACAGGCGCTTAAAAAAGTGATTTTCAGTCGTCAGCGTCAAACCCCGGAACATCATAACAAGAAGCGGCGACAAAGAACGGAGCCGACGTCGTGACGGCATAGTCCGACCCGTTAGCAAAACGGACACATAGACACATGCTTTTCGTAGCTCGAGAGTCTAAGCCTCGTTCCGATGGGTGTATGGCATGACCTTTTTCGCAGGCGAACCGCGAGCCTAATGCCGGCCTTTTTAAGCTGCTGATCGACGAAAGGTTTCGTTCGTAATCAACTAGCAGTGTCCCGGAATACGCCAGCGGGGAACTTGAAATATTCATTCTTAGCGGTTCGCGACCACTTCTCTGTGGCGTCCTAATGCACAGGGTTTCGTTTCCGAGAGCAAGGGGCACCAGCTGTAGATAAGCCTCAATGATTTTCCCCGCTGCCGAAAAAAAGTCGCCGACGACGTGGCGTCAGTTTCGCGGGCTCTCCGGACCCCACGGCTTTAGCACCAGGAGCCCTTCGGCAGAGCGCCATACCCATGGGCGGTCGCTCCCCTTCGGCAACAGAGACGGATCGAGTTCACTGATCCAGGGCTGCCCGAATTCACGGCCAAGATGCAAACAGAGCCGGACCGTCTTGACGCTGACGCAGCGTTTCAAAAGGTCCAGCATGATATCGCCGCGCAGGCTGTCGCTGCTCCGCACCAGTTCGCGCGCTTCTTGCATCGGCTGACGAAGGCCAACCTCGCTAAGCACCTCGAGCAACGCACGCTCCGGCGTCGAGACAAGGGGAGCATTTTTGCGGTTCTCGAAGGGTTGAACATGCAGTGGCGTGTCGGGGCGCTCTTCAAAAAGCCTATTGCGATGATATTCGGCTGGAAAGCGCTCGGTAAACCATTCGGGGAGATGTCCCGCTTGCCAACCACATAAACGAAGGGAGGATTGTTGAGATATCTTGTCGTGGATGCCATGCCACGCGAGCGCCGATTTACCGCTGACATGCAGACCTTCGAAACTTCGCTGCAATAGCGTGATACACGGTTGCAAGGCGAGCGGATCGTTGGGACGACAATAGACTCCGCGCGCGAGCCGCTGCAGCCAGCCTGCTCGGACATAGTAAATCGTAAGGTCTGGCGATACGCCGAGGGCAGTCAAGTCCTCGGAGCTCAGCGGCGTCCCGGCCGTGATATGGGCATAAAGGTTATTTAGTTTGTGCCCTTTAATCGTAGCCACAACCCCAAATCCGGTAGGATCAACGCAGGGCCTCGCGGCTGCGGAGTCGCGGCCCATGATTGTCGGCGGACTGAGCGTGGCGAAGTTCACATTACGGCGCTTTGCCCAAAACTATGGGAATTCCCAACTTGACGGAGCCTTTCCAGTGCCGTGTGCTTGAAAGAAAGCTTGGCACGGCAGTTGTCCTGAGTTCTTCTCCTGATGCTCAATGCCCAATTTTGGCACGGCGTCCGGGTGAGATCGTTTTTGGAGACGCCTGGGAGGGATAGAGATTCTTGTCCCCGGCATTCTTGCTTCGGGAGCAGGCGATTTTGGATCTTTCCGCCAATGACTCTGACGACAGTGTGACGAAGCATTGGCCGGCGCTACGCGCCTTTTCGCTTTGCCTTTCTGGTTATGCCGAGCCGCCGCCAGCTCAGCCTGTGAGCGCGGTTAGCGTCGTTGGGACGCCCTTCCTCACTACCTTCAAAGTTCCAGCTTGTGTGGCGACCTTGGCGATTGCCGGGCCTGCGGCAGCGTTGCAGCAGCTCGCGGCACCGAACGAGGACAGGCTTCAACCCGATATCCGACCCGCGCTCGAAGCCGGCATCGATGAGAATTGCGGTCCATCCTACGTGGTGGTCCCTCGTTGATGTCGTTGCGCCATCGGCCCGACGGGGAGAAACGGCTGAGCGATGGATTTACGCTGATCGAATTGCTGGTCGTTCTCGCGATCCTCGGTTTGCTTGCCGCGATCGCCGTTCCGCAGGTGCTTAAATATCTCGGTCGCGCGAAAGAAGACGTCGTCAAAGTTCAGGTTGAAGCGCTCGCGACAAGCCTCGATTTGTTCAAGCTCGATATCGGGCGCTATCCGACCGACCAGGAAGGGCTGAACGCGCTGGTGCAAAAACCGGCTGGCGACGATCAATGGAACGGACCTTACGTCACCAAAGCCACCAGCCTGATCGATCCCTGGGGCCACCCTTATGTCTACCGGCAATCCGATCAATCGGGAAATTACATGCTCTATTCGCTCGGGCCCGACGGCAATCGAGGCCCTCCCGCGGATATCGCATCGGCTCCGGCCAATGCGCAGCGATAGCCATGTCGTTAGTGGACGCGAGCCGCGCTTCCGCCGGCGCGGCGGCGTGATCGCACTGGCGCTTCTTGGCACCTCATGCACGGCCGCGCAGAACCCGGACGCAACCCAGCAGAGCGAGGCAGCGAGCACCGCTCCAACCGGGGCGGCGACAAGCCCAACACCGCTCGCCGGCTCGCGTGCGCCCGAGGTCGCCAATCCGACGCCGGCGCCGTCGGCCGCGCAGACGCGGATCGTTCCAGGAACGGGCGTGTTCGTCAAACCGCCGTCGCAAGCATCTGGCAGCGGCCAAAATCAAACCGGCGATATCACGCTCAATTTCGTCAATGCCGATGTGCATGAGGTCCTGCCTCGCGTCCTTGGCGATATCCTCCACCTCAATTACACGATCGATCCGAAAGTTCAGGCGAACATCACCGTTCAGACAAGCCGGCCGTTGCGCCAGCAGGATGTCTTGCCGGTCATCCAGGAAACGCTGCGGGCCAGCGGCTTGGCGCTGGTCGAAGCAAACGGCGTCTACCGCGTGATGAATAGCGACGAGGCCGCCCATGCAGGCACGGCGCCGGTCACGGTCGGCGGCCGGGCAGGACCGGCTCCCGCTTACAATGTACAGATCTTGCCGTTGAAATACGTCTCGGCTGCGGATTTGCAGCGTACCTTGCAGCCTTTCGTTCCAAAAGATGCGGTGATGCAGGTCGATCCGACGCGCGACGTCATCATCCTGTCCGGCTCGGACGTCGATCTTTCGACGATTACCGACATGATCAAGGCTTTCGATGTCGATTGGATCGCCGGTATGTCCTTCGGCATCGTCGGGCTGCAAACCGCCGATCCGAAAGAGGTGACGGACGAGCTCACCACGATCTTTGGTCCGAAAGGCAGCGTACCCCTGCCGGGCATGCTGAGTTTCGCGCCGCTCCAGCGGATGAACGCGGTCCTTGTCGTGTCGCCGCAGCGCGCCTATGTCGAGCAGGCACGGATGTGGATCGAGCGGCTCGATCGCGGCGAGACCAACAACCAGCCCCAGATTTTCGAATATCACGTCCAGAACAGCCGCGCGCGCGATGTGGCGCAGGTGCTCACCCAATTGTTTTCGAACGGCCAGGTGCACACCGTTCAGCCGCAAACCGCGCCCGGAACGAAAGCTGCAACCATCGGTTCCGGCGGCTTCAACGGCCTTTCGACGCCCGGCGGCTCGAATGCCCCGCCGGGGCTTGGCACCGGCCTGTCCTCCTCGTCGCAGTCGAACGGCATGCTCGGCGCCACCCCAGGGGCGTCGTCATCGATGCCGAACGGCCTTTCTCTCGCGGGTCCCGATGCGACCGCAACACAACAGAACGACCAGACGGGCGCATCGCCTGAGAGCGAAGGAGGCACGGGAGGCCCGGCGCCGGGTCAGCTCGATTTGCCGCCAATCCGCGTCGTCGCCGACGAAAAGAACAACACGCTCGTGATCTATGCGCGGCCACGCGACTATCAAATGGTCGAACAGGCGCTCAAGCGCATCGACGTCGTGCCGTTGGAAGTTTTGATCGAAGCGACGATCGCCGAGGTCACTCTCGGTAATGATCTGCAATATGGCTTACAGTATTTCTTCCACCAGCATGAGAACCAGTTCATCTTCGGTGGCAGTCCGACGCCGATCTCCGCGGCGGCTTCAGCGATCGCCGGGACATTTCCGGGCTTCAACTACATTCTCGGCAGCACCAACGCGACGGTTGTCGTGAACCTGCTGTCGGCGATCACCAATGTGCATGTCATCTCATCGCCGCAGCTTCTTGTCCTCGATCATCAATCGGCCTCTTTGCTCGTCGGTGCGGCCGTGCCGATTCCGACGGCGCAGATTCAGAGCACGATCACGACGGGTGCGCCGATCGTGAATACCGTCCAATATGTCGACACCGGCGTGATCCTGAAGGTGACGCCTCTCGTGAATGCCAATGGCCAGATCACGCTCGACGTCGGCCAGGAGGTAAGTGAGGTCGCTTCGCCAAGTACGCAAACAACATCGACCAATACCTTCGGACCGACCATCACCGAGCGGCGGCTGCAGAGCAGCGTCACCGTCCAGGACGGAGAAACCGTCGCTTTGGGCGGCCTTATTCAGGACACGAACAGCAACACCAAGAATGGGATCCCGCTGTTGTCCGACATCCCGGTGATCGGTGGCGTCTTCGGCACCACGGATCGGAATGTTCAGCGCACCGAACTTCTGGTTCTGCTTTCGCCCAAGATCATTCACAATGCCACGGATGCGCGTGCCGCGACCGAAGAACTGCGCAGCCGGCTGCACACGTTGCAGAACGTCAATATACGCGCTCCCTGACCGGAGGTGGGACCCGTGACGCCGCGCGGGACAATTCGCGAAGATTGCAACCGATCACAGAACGGCCGTCGCGACCACGGTTTCGCGCTGATCCTCGTGATCTGGGTGCTCGCGCTGTTGGCGCTGCTCGGCGCCGAAGTCGCAGCCGATTCGCGCAGCGCCGCGGTGGTCTCGCGGAACCGCCTTGATCTCGCGCAACTGCAGGCGAGTGCCGATGCAGGCATCACGCTCGCAGTCATGGGGGTGCTCAATCCCGTTATCGCGGCGCGCTGGCAAGCGGATGGCCGCGTCTATGACGGGCAATATGCGGGGCGGCGTCTCGCCATCACCGTCGCCGACGAAGGCGGCAAGATCGACGTGAATACCGCGTCGAAAGAGCTGATCGCCGGGCTGCTGAACGAATTCGGCGCCGATCGCAATCAGCAAGCGCTGATCACCCAGGCGATTCTCGATCGCCGCAAGCAATTCGTGCTCACAGCACCGACGGCGCCATCGAACACCGGACGTATTTTCGGTCAATCGCATGTCATCAACCTCGCGAATCTCGCCTTTGCCGATGTGTCGGAGCTGCGCCTTCTCCCCGGGATGACGCGCCCGCTTTACACGCGTCTGGAGCCCGAGGTCACGGTCTATTCGCAGAATCCGACCATCAACCCCATGACGGCATCGCGGCAAACATTGCTGGCGATTCCGGGTGCGGAGCCGGGCGATGCCGACGCCGTCATAGCGTTGCGCGCGGGCGGTGCGATGCAGCTCGATGCCGAGGAGTTGTCAAAGCTCGCGCTTTACGCGCGCGTCGATACGCTGCATGTCGTGAGCATCACGGCACGGGCGACACTTCCGGACGGCGCTTCCTTCACTCGGCGCGCGGTTGTTGCAGTGTCGCCGGACCGGCCCCTGGAGCCGACCCGAATCCTGCGCTGGGAACAGCCGGCCGATCTGTCGTCCGGCAACGAATTATCGCTGCGCTAGCTTTATTCGGCCGGTAACCGCGGCCGGGTCGCGACCGCGGGGGGCGGGGCTTTCGGGATGAGCTTCAATTCATGCTCGCCGAGCCCGTCACGGAATACGACGCGATCCGGATAGATCGAGGTGACGGTCCAGCCTTCGAGCGCCTGACCTTCCTGGATATGCGCGATGCTCTGCGGCTTGCCGTGCAGTACGAGGGCCTCGCGCGATGCCGGCGTGATGATGATGCCGGCGAGCACGAAAGACGACCACGCTCCGGCTGTGTCGTCGGCATGAAGCTGCGGCTTGCGGTTGGGCGAAAAGAGCGGGCGCTCGGTCACGATGGCAAATCGCTGTATGGGCGGCAGAACGAACGCGGCCGGTGTGCTTGCTGCCGGCGTTTTGCCGGCGGCGGAAGGACCCTGATCCTGTGCCGGGATGGCCGCGATGCGGAGTTCGCTCACTGCCAGCGCTCCCAAACCAAGGCAGAGCGTGACGAGAAGGACGCCGACCGTATGTTGGGAGGAAAGTCTCATCGCCGTGATGCTCAGCCGCTCACATGGGAATAGCCGTAAACATCGAACTGCACGTCGATTGTATCGCCATTGCCTGGATTGTTGCGGTCGCGAAGTGCCACCGGCCGCGTCTGTAGAGTTACGTTATCGAGGAAGAGCGAGGGCGATTGCGCCTCGAGATCGTGAAAGATCGCGAGCAGGCCGTCGGCCGTCGCCGAGATCTGATTGCGGATTGCGATACGCTTCAGCTTTCCGTCGGGCTCGGCAGGCAACACCTGGCTGCTCTTCAGCTCGGTCTTCGCCGCATTCGCCAAGGTCTTGACCCGGTTCTGGATTTGCGCCGCGATCAGCGTGTCGCTCGCTCCTTCGAGGAATCCGTCTGCCTTTGCTTGTGCCTGGCTCAACGTTGCGAGCTCTTTTTGCCGCGCCGGCAATGCCTGGGCCGCGCGTTGATAGCGCAACAGAACCTCGCGCTGTTGCGCGATCGCGACACGATAGGCCGCATAGGCATCGATCAACGGTTGCGCAACGGCGCCGTAAATCACGGCCGCGATGGCGACGAGAATCGCCACAGCGAGCGCGCGTTGGAAGGGAGGCGATAGCGGCGGGGTCATGGGCTACCTCGCTTTGCGATATGCGCGCCGATATCGAAGTGCTCGCGATTGGTCTTTGTGTCGCGCGTGATCGAGGATTCGAAGGACGCATCGCGGAAACTCGGCGATTTTGCAATCGCGGCGAGCAGCGCGGTCGCGGAGCCGGTGAGGCCGACCATTCTGACCGCGTCGCCTTTGACCTCGAGCTCGGTAAGATAGCTATCATCGGGAAGAAGTTGCGTCAGGGTCGCCAGCAACTCAGTCACGGTCGGGCTCGCCTGTTTACGATCGATGAGGAACCGCTGGTCGCGGCTCTGGGCGTCGATCTGCTTCTGCAGGGTGGCGCTCGACTCGGCCTGGTGGCGCGCATTCGCGATCTGCGCGTCGAGACTGCTGATCGTTGCGTTATCACGCCAGAGCGGGATCGCCCCACAGACGATGGCGAGCGTGATCGCGATGGCACCGAGGCCAAGATTGATCCGACGGCTGCTCCGACTGCGCGCGATACGATTCTCGCTCGCGATAGGGATGATCGTCGGCGCAGCGACGCTCGGGTCGGCGACTTGAATCTCGTCGGCTTGAAAGCCCAAGCCGGGTAGGACAGCGGCAATTTTGGCCAGCTCGGCATGCGGGACGATGGTCAGCTCGATGGCGAGGGTTTGCGTCGCCTTGTCGCGCGCGGTTACGCGATACGCGAAATAGACCTCGCTTTGCTTGAACGGCACCAAGCGCTCGAATTCGAAGCCGATGACCTGGGCGAGGTTGCGCTCGGCGGCGAGCGGCAGTGATGCCGTCGTGCGCAAAGCATGGCGCGTATCGAGCCGGATGGTGATCGGCCGATGCTCGTCCGGTCGCGTGCGGGGTGGGCGGGCGATGATTTGCCGATCGCGCGGCGCATCGACATCGAGCCGGCCGAGCGAGCGGCGCCCATCGCCCGTCTCCTCGATCAGATTGTCTCCCTCGGCGTCAATGACCAAAAGCAAACGGCCTCGGCTGCTGGCGAGGCGTTGCCGTAGCGTCGATGGCACGCAGGCGGCCAATTCGCCGATCCACCAGCGCCAGGCATCGGTGACCGCGACGTCGAGACGTGCGCGCCCGCTGCCAATGTCCTTCCGTCGCGAAAAGAGAGGATGGGTCAACGTCATGGTTGTGCGGTCTCGGCAAGCCGTGGAGCCACGATCAAATCCGGCGCCTGCGTCCCGTTCGCCAAGGTCAGGCGCATGCGAATAAGCTGGGGCAGCGAATCTCGTTCCGACCAGCGATCCAGCCAGGCGGCTTTTTGCTTTGGCCCAGGAACCCCGAAATAGGTGAAAGCGACGCTGCGCACCTGATCGATCAAGACCGAAGGCTGCAGCATCTCGGGCTGCGGAGCGGTGGGTCCGCGTGCGACGCCTTCCCAAGTCACGATGAGCCTCGCGCCGTCTCTTCCTGGTTCGAGTCCAAGATGGAGGCGTTGAAAGCCGCCGATCGCGAGATAGGCCGGCGGCAAAGCGACGAAGCTCAGCGCCTGGCTTTCGCCGTCGAAGTTTATCGCGGCCTGCGACAGATCCGTTGGTGCCGGCAGCGGCTCCGCGGCGGTGAAGGCGCGTTGCATGAAATCATAGGCGAGGGCGATCTGCGCCGCCCGATCGATATTCGCGCTGACCGTGCTGGCGGCGCGGGTGCCGATGCCGAAAGCCTGATAAAGGCCGACGGTCAACAAGGCGATGAGGGTGATCGCGACCAGCAGTTCGACAAGGGTAAATCCCTCGGCGCCGCGATGAAGGCTTACACGCGTCGTCATGGCGATGATGTTCCGGCAGGGGCCGGACCCAGGCGAAGCGTGCGAACAGCGACCGATTGAACCTTCGTGCCTTCCGGCCAATCGACGGTGACGGTGATTTCGTAGGGCGCGATCGGTAGCGAGGCATCGTCGGCGAGCTCCGGGCTCGAGTATTGGTGCACCTCGGCCTTCACGTGATAGCGGCCTTCCTGGCGATCGATCTCCTTTGCTTCATCGAGCGGCGCCTGCGCCCCGACCGTCTCCAGCGTCGATTGTGCGATCAGCGTTGCCTCGGTAAGGCTGCCGCTGCGTGTCGTGGCCTGCAGTCCCGTCGAGAACCCGCGGAGCAGCGGCAGCAGCAACAGCGCCGCGATCGTGGTCGCGACCAGGACCTCGATCAGGGTGAAGCCGCTTTCGTCAGCGCGCAGCTGCATCGGCTCTCTCCGCGACCGAGACGCGGCCCGTCAGCCAATCGACGAGCACCTGGCTGCGCGCCTTGCCGGTGGCGAGTAGCACGCCGCCGCCGGTCGAGCTGCCATCGGCAAAGAACTGGATCCATCCCTGGCTGGCGCTGTCGCGATCTGCGGTGACGGTCACCAGCGCGAGCTGAACACCGCGCGGTAATTGACCTGGCGACGCTGTCTGCCCCGCGCGGAATGCGCCATTCGCCGTGTCGATGACGAAAGCTTCGGTTTGTCCGCGGGTCATGGCGAGGCTGCGCGTGTTGCGCAGGGCGGCGGCGACTTCATGGGCCGCGGTTCGCAGCGTGGCCGTTTCCGTGGCGCCAGTGAGCCGCGGCAAGGCCAGCCCAACGATCAGCGCCGCGATGGTCAGAACGACCAACATCTCGATAAGGGTGAAGCCGCGCTGTGCGACGAGGCGGGGACGAGGCATCATTGCCGCCTCACATCGCCAGGTCATAAACGCTGAGGATCGCGGTCACGATCGAGCCCATGACGATGGCCACGATGACGCCGAGCGCGATGGTGACGCCCGGAACAAGAAGCGCGAGCAGCCGCTCGATGCTCCGCTGTGTCTCTTCGTCATAGATCTCGCCGATCTTCAGCAGCATTTCATCGAGCCGCGCGGTCTCTTCGCCGACTCGCGTCAATTGCACTGCGAGCGCCGGGACGAGTCCGGTCTTTTCCAACGGCTCGGCGATGCCTTTGCCCTCCTTGGCGCTTTCCATGACCGTGCCAAGCGCGGCGCGCAGCACCGAATTGCTGATCGTCCCCTGGGTGATGGCGAGCGCCGCGAGCGGCGAGACGCCATTGCGCAGCAGCGTGCCGAGCGTGCGGCTGAAACGCGCGAGTTCGATCTTGGTCACAAGATCGCCGAAGCCCGGCATCCGCAGCAGCGCACGATGCCAGCGCTGCCGTCCCGACGGGGTTCGCAAGGCGTAGCGTGCGGTGAAAACGACAACGAGTATCACAGCAAGAAAGGCCCACCAATCGTCGCGAATGATGTCGCTGGTCGCCAGGACCCAGCGTGTCATGGTCGGCAGCGCGGCGCCGGCACCGTCGAACAGCGGCTCGAAGCGCGGGATGACGAAGCCGAACAAAATCGCGATCGAAGCGCAGCCCGTCGCCAGCACTACCAGCGGATAGGCCAGGGCGGATTTGACGTGTTCGCGGGCCGCACGCGAGCGCTCGAGCAACTCGGCCAATTGGCGCAAGGTCGTGTCGAGCGATCCGCCGGCCTCGCCGGCACGCACCATGCCGATATAGAAGCCGGGAAAGAAGCCGTTCTGGGCCGCCAAAGCATCGGCAAACGTGCTGCCGCCGCGGACGCGATCGAGCACGGCGCGCAAGCAGTCGCGTTCGGCCTTGCCGGGCACGATGCTCTGCGAGATTTCGAGCGCGCGGTCGATCGACAAGCCGGCCTGCAGCATCATGCCGAGTTGTTGCGTCAGAAACGCGAGGCCGCGTCCGCTCTTGCGGTCAATGCCTCGGCTCAGCGCGACCGGCAGCCGGAACAGCGTGCCCGACGGGGCAATGTCCGCGCGGATCGGGATGTAGCCGAGATTATGGAGCCGCTCGACAACGGCCTTCTGCGTCGTCGCATCCATCTCGCCGGCGACGAGTTCGCCCGATGCTGCTGCGGCTTGATAGCGATAGAGCGTCATCAGATGTCTCGCGTGACCCGTAGGACTTCTTCGACCGAGGTAACGCCCGCAATCGCCTTGGCGAGGCCATCGTCATACATCGAGCACATGCCTTCCTCGAGGCCGGCGCGGTGGATGTCATGCGCCGTCGCATGCGACAGGACGAGGCGCCGGATGTTGTCGGTGAGCGGCAGGAATTCGAACACGCCGATGCGCCCGCGATAGCCGCCGCGGCAATGCTCGCAGCCGCGCGGGTGATAAAGGGTTGGCGCGGTATCGCCTGTCTGCGGCAGATGGATCTGACTCACCAGCTCGGGCAGCGGCCGATAGGCCTCGCGGCAATGGGTGCAGAGCTTCCGCACGAGGCGTTGGGCGAGGACGCCGCTGACCGTCGAGGTAACGAGATAGTCTTCGACGCCCATATCGAGCAGCCGCGTGATGGTTCCGGCCGCGTTGTTCGTGTGGAGCGTCGAGAGCACCAAATGTCCCGTTAGCGCAGCTTGTACCGCGATCTGCGCGGTTTCGAGATCGCGCATTTCGCCGACCATGATGATGTCGGGGTCCTGGCGCAGCACCGAGCGCAGCACCTGGGCGAAGGTCAAGCCGATCTGCGGTTTCACCTGGATCTGATTGACGCCCTCGAGCTGGTATTCGATCGGGTCTTCGACCGTGAAAAGCTTTCGCTCGGTCGAGTTGAGACGCAGGAGGCTGGTGTAGAGCGTCGTCGTCTTGCCGCTACCGGTCGGGCCGGTGACCAGCAGAATGCCTTGCGGTCGATCGAGCACGCCGAGAAACGGCGCGAGCATGGCATCGCCGAAGCCCAGCGCCGCGAGATCGTGTACCAGGCTGTCACGATCGAGGATGCGCATGACGACGCCCTCGCCATGCAGGGTCGGCATCGTCGAGATACGCAAATCGAATTCGCGTCCCTGGACGGCGATGCGGATGCGGCCGTCTTGCGGCAGGCGGCGCTCGGCAATGTTGAGCTTGGCCATGATCTTGACCCGCGAGATGATTGCGGCGCGCAAATTCGCCGGCGGCGAGGTCACTTCGCGTAGGATGCCGTCGATCCGATAGCGCACGATCATCCGGCTTTGCAGCGATTCGATATGGATATCGGAGGCGTCGCTCTCGATCGCGCGACTGATCAATTGATTGACCAGGCGAATGACAGGGACTTCACTGGCGAGATCGCGCAGCCGGCCGACATCTTCGAGGAAATCCTCGTCGGCGCCGGTCTCGGTGAGCGATTCGGCGACATGGCCAAGCGGCTTCTCGTTATCGTAGAGCCGGGTGAAAGCAGTCTCGAGATCGGACGGCAAGGCGATACGAGGCACGATCCGTCGGCCGCTCGCCATCTCGATCGCCCGCGTCGCGTAGGTGTCGAGCGGATCGATCATGGCGAGAACAAGCGTCTGCTCGTGGAGGTCGAGCGGCAGGACGTTGACGTGGCGCAGGAATTGCGGCGTCAGCCTATCCTCGAGCAAAGGCGTGTCGGGGTAATCCGATGGCTGCGCGATAACGAGGCCCAATTCGCCGGCAAGCGCGTCAGCGACGTCACGTTCGCTTGCGAGGCCAAGCTTCACGAGCAGCGCTTCCAACCGCTCGTTATTGCTTGTCTGAAGACGGCTGACGCGATCGATGGCGGCTTGATCGAGTTTGCCGCTCGTGACCAACCGCAATGCGACGGCACGTTCAAAAGCAGGACGTTCGGTAGCTTCCATCACGCCGGCCTCCTTGTCGCTCGTTGAGAGAGCCAGCACGTAAAAACGTGTGACGGCTAACAGCGGCAAAAGTAAGGCAATCGTGTGAACAGCGTTGTTGGAAGCCAGCCTACTTCAATTTGGTTTGTTGTTGAAATCAGTAGTAAAAAATCGGAACCGTAGCGTTGAGGACACAAAGTCGCCTCTTTTGTCGCTGTTCCGACGCAAAGTCATGGCGGATCGTGACACAAATTTCACGTACCAATCGCGAGCATCGTCTCGACATTGACGACTGCTTTCTTCGTTAGCACTGCGGCGATGCCATCAAAAACGATCAACCTTCTCGAGGGAGAATACGCATATGCTTGGAAGATGTCGGAGATTCCCCCAGCTCGTGCTCGGTTTGGCAATAGCTTCTCTTGCATTCGCCGGAGCCGCGCGCGCGGACAGTGACGGTATCAGTAAACAAAGCCAGACAACGCTGACAGTGCAACCCATCACTTGCACATTCAGCCAAGGAACGCCCACAACGAACACAACCAATCTTTCCTTCGACATCAGTTGGGTCGATGCCGCGGATCGTGCCTACTTCCTCGCGGATCGCTCGCATGGCGCGGCGTCAGCGGATACTCAAGGCGGCACGCTCACCGGCGCGACGACCGGCGACATTCTCTACATCGACATCAACAATCCCACGACGGCAACGCCGCTTACGCCGCCCGCCAACGATCCCTTCGCTGGTGTGCGCTGCGATGCCAACGCCAATTTCGGCGGCACGAACGCGGCCGGCCGCAACGAGATCACCGGCCCGAACGGCGTCTTTACGGTGAATCATACCGAGGCTTGGGCGGGCGATGCGCCGTCCTACTTCAATCCTAGCCAGACCAATAGCGCGTCCGATTATGCAAACGATCCTTGCGACAGCTCGGTTCGCGTGTTCGATCTGATCTCCCGGCAACAGACCGACCATATCAATGTCGGCGGCTGCTTCCGCACGGATGAAGGCGCGTTCGACCCGGTCGATCATGTGGCGATCTTCGCCAACCCATCCGAGCAAAGCTCAGTGCAGGCGATCAATCACAATGCCACGGCGGTCGATCATTCGCCTTTCGTGACCCTGATTTCGACGCGGCCCGTGGCTGCCGGACAACATCACAAGATACTGAAGCAGATCAATTTCGATGGCACGAACGGTACGGTGCTGGCGGATGAAGGTATCGAGCAGGCCGTCTATTCGCCGAAGACCGGCCTCATCTATGTCAACGTTCCCGGCACATCGACCAATCCGAGTGGCTACGTCACCGTGATAGATCCGCGTCACGACGGTGATGACGACGACCAAGCCAATGGCAACGGCAATGGCAACGGCCACGATATTCACGTTGTCACCAACTTCAAGTTGACGAACAATTGCGCCCCGAACGGCTCCGCGGTCGGCCCCGACAACCAATTGTTCCTTGCTTGCAGCGCCGGACCGGAGCAGGTCATCGACATCCGCAACGGTCACCTGATTGCGGTCCTCACCGGAACGACAGGTGGTTGCGATGAAGGTGCTTACAACGCCGGCGACAATTCCTACTACGGCGCCTGCACCGACAGCAACAGCCCGCCGACCGACAATCTCGACGTCAGCGATGCGCAGCCGCCGAAATTCGACACGGCGATCAATACCGGTGCGACTGGTGCGCATTCCGTCGCGGCGGATCGCGTGACCGTCACCGAATGGATGCCGATGTTTGGTGGTGCGTGCGGTGCGGGCGTTGCCTGCGTGGCCGTTTATGGCTCGAGCGGTGGTGACGACCCCGGCAAGGTTGCCCAGAATCACTGAGCCGATTGGATGGTGTTGCGGAATGGGCGCCGGTAACGGCGCCCATTCTTGTTGCGGTGACGCGCTCTCTCGGTAGCCTTTCAGCTTAAAGCCGCATTAGCTCTGCCTGAAGAGAACCTGGCCGTCAACGCGTTCAAGAAACGCACACAGTATCTGCCCGTGCGGGTGGATACTGCTTGGCATGGCTTGCTTGAGGTCTTGTCGCTGAGGCGTCGGTAGCTGGCTGGCCGGCCTAATTGGCGAATTTCGTTGCGTACCGCAGCAACAACAGAAACGTTGGGCATTCCCAATCTTCATCAAGCCGCTCGTGGCGTCTCCGTGGTGGAAGAAGTCTCAGCCAAATCTGACCTGAACGATCAAACCAGGTTCGTTTGAGAGCAACTCGACGGATATATTGTGTAAAGAGGCTATCGCCTTTACTAAACTAAGCCCCAGTCCGCTTCCCGGTGTGGTCCGGCTGGGCTCCAAGCGAAAGAAACGCTGGAATACCTTGGTCCTCATCTCTTCCGGAATGCCGGGCCCGTTATCGCATATCGAAACCACTGTTCCGCCGACAATCCGTCTACCACCAATCTCGATCAAGGCTCGTTGTGGAGAATGACGAACCGCATTTTCGAGTACGTTTGCAAAGAGCTGGAGTAAAAGTTCCCGGTCCCCGCGGATCGTGAGGCCGTCATCGATCTTCTCGATAAGTAATTGCTCCTTCTCCTCTGCCATTGGCGCGTAGAGTTCAACAGCCGTTCGCAAGAGATCAGTAAGATCAACACTGATGAATTTCGCGCGCCGCTCCGAAGTTTCCAGCTGGGCAATCCGAAGAAGTGCCGAGAAGGTATCGAGAATCGAGTCAACATCCTTCAGAGTGGCTTGAAACGCCGTCCGCAACGAAGCCACGTCGTCGGCGTTACGAAGCGTCATCTCGATACGTTGGCGAAGCCGCGTGAGCGGTGTTCGAAGATCGTGCGCGATGTCCGTCGACACCTGACGGAGCCCATCCATCAGGCCTTGGATACGGTCAAACATGGCGTTGAGGCTGACCGCCAGACGATCGAACTCGTCATTACTACCCCGCAAAGGAATCCGGCGGTCGAGATCGCCATTGACGATTTCGCGGCTCACATTACTCAGCGCCTCAACGCGGGCGAGCATAGCCAAGCTGATGAAGGCTCCGCTCAGGGCCGAAATGAAGATCGTCGCAACAAAACCCCATACGAAAGTTCGCGCAACGGCTCCCTGCAGCTTATGGAGCTCGGTCGTACTCAGGCCAACGAACAGAAAGGCGTTATCATTTAAAATGACACCCTTTCCCCGGAGGGGCACCGTTCGGTCCTGGATTTTGACCTGCGCGCGATCAATGATCCCCTCTGTAGGAGTCATTGCAGGAAGATTTCCCGCCAATACATTTCCGTCGCGATCTTGCAGCAGATAGAAAAAGCCGGGCGAGTTAAGGGTGAGCTGGCTTACGATATTCTGAAGCGAGGCGACGCTTCCATTTGGCGCATCACTCTCTATCTCCGCAATTTCGTTACCTATCGTGCCGTCAAGTTGACGGTCCATATAGCGAGCGGTCGACCAGTAGATAATCGCGAATAGGGCGATAAACGAGGCGCAGAAGATGCCTGCGTACAAAAGCGTGAGACGAAAAGCCGAAGTGCGGAGGATCCTAGGCATCACGTAAACAGTAGCCTGCCCCTCGAATTGTATGGATAAGTTCTTTCTCGCCGCCAACAGCCAGTTTGGCCCGTAGCCGACTTATATGGCTTTCGACAACGTTGGTATGAGGATCGAAATGAAGCTCCCACACATTCTCCAGCAGCATGGTGCGCGTCACGACCTGTCCCATGTGACGAGCCAAGTATTCGAGAAGCAGAAATTCGCGTGGCTGAAGATCGACGATATGACCGCTCCGACAAACCGTCCGTGCCATCAAGTCGATTTCGAGGTCTGCGATCTTTAATACCGTTTCCACAAGCGTTCGCCGCGGGCGACGGCCTAGGGCGTTCACGCGTGCAACGAGTTCCGCAAAGGCGAACGGCTTGGCGAGATAATCATCGGCCCCGGCATTGAGTCCGGTAACGCGATCGTCGATCCCGTCGAGCGCGGTCAGAAATAGAACCGGCGTCTCGACCCCAGCCCCGCGCAGCAATCGGACGACACCCAAACCATCAATCTCGGGCACCATTCGGTCAAGGATTAGGAGGTCCCATTCCGATCCAGAGGCTTCGATCACGCCCTGCTGTCCGTCGGTCGCCCATGACAAGACATGCCCTTCTTCGCGCAAGCCCTGCGAAACGTATTCGCCCGTCTCCCGGTCATCTTCGACTAGCAAAATTTTCATTGAACAAGCCTCTGCCTAGTCCCTCCAATCCAGGAGCTGGCGCCTGTCGGCGGCTCATACCGCATGATAGCAGCTCTTAAAAACGGCCTACACCCCAATGGCAAACTGACAACAGCTGATCGGGCAGGAACACTGTCCATCATCACGGCAACAACCGTAACATTGGGAATTCCCAATGTTACGGTCACAGTAGTTTCATTCCGGCGCAACGAGCGGCTGTTACGTCACACCTCCCCGCATTTTTTCATGGAGGGAAGTTCGATGCGCATAAACGATAAATTTGTCGTCGGCCTCGTTAGTCTTGCCGCCATTCTCGTGGCGCCGCAGGCCTATTCACGGGATGAGGGCTCTCATCAGTTTCGGCACGTCCTGCTCATCAGCATCGATGGCATGCATGCCGTCGATTTCATCAATTGTGCGAACGGCATAAACGGCGGCGCGCCTTATTGTCCCAACCTCGCCGCTCTCCAATCGACGGGCATCAACTATCTCGGCGCCTCGACCTCGAAGCCGTCGGATTCGTTCCCCGGCCTGATGGCGCTGGTCAGCGGCGGCTCACCTCGCACGGTTGGCGCGTTCTACGACGTGGCCTATGACCGCTCGCTCGATCCGCCGGCGGCAACGACCGGCAACGGCGTCGCCGGCAGTCCGAGCGCTTGCAGCCCAAACTCGCCGCCGACCGGTACACGCACTGAATTCGACGAAGGCATCGACATTGATCAGACAAAGCTCAATGGCGGCGCCGCGAGCGGCGATGGCGGCATCAATGCGATCGACCTGAAGAAGCTCGAGCGCGATCCGGCAAAAGGCTGTGCCCCGGTCATGCCGTGGAACTTCGTCCGCACCAACACGATCTTTGGCGTTATCCACGGTGCAGGGCTCTACACCGCTTGGTCGGATAAACATCCTTCCTATTCGTCGGTCTCAGGCCCCGGCAACGGCACGAACGTCGACGACTATTATTCGCCCGAAATCAACTCGATCCCGGTGGCGCTGCCCGGCGTGACGGTGCCTTCGGCTCATGGCGCGTCGCTGAGCTGCAGCCCGATGCTGCCCGATCAGACCGCGGTTGCATCGTCGAATGCCTGGACCGATAGCTTCCAGAACATCCAGTGCTACGACACGCTGAAGGTCCAAGCGGTTCTCAACGAGATCGCCGGCAAAAACCACAACGGCACCCGGCGCGCGCCGCAGCCGGCGATCTTCGGCATGAATTTCCAGGCCGTAAGCGTCGGTCAAAAGCTGATCGAGAATCAGCTCTCCTTGACCGGCGGATATCTCGATGCGCAAGGCACGCCGACGGCGTCGCTGCTGACTGAGATCGAATTCGTTGATACGTCGATCGGCGAGATGGTCGCGGCGATGAAGGCTAATGGCATTTACGACAACACGCTGATCGTCATCACCTCAAAGCACGGCCAGAGTCCGATCGATTCGCCGCGGTACACGGGCATCACCGCTTCGGGCCCGGTCACGACCTCGCCAGCGACAATTCTCCAGAGCTGTCTGCCGCCCTCGGAATCGCCTGCTAACCCGAACGGCATTGGCGCGACCGAGGACGACGTGTCCTTGATCTGGCTGTCGGGCTGCAGCGCGCAGAGCGCCGTTGCGACGCTCGAGAGCGCCTCTCCTGCGACAAACAACGTTGCCGGAATTGGACAGATATTCTGGGGCCCGGCGCTGACGCAGCTTTTCAACGCACCAGGCGTTGCGCCGGACGGCGATCCGCGTACGCCCGACATCGTCGTGACCCCCAATGTCGGTGTCACCTATTCGGGCAGCAGCAAGAAGCTGGCGGAGCATGGCGGTTTTGCGCATGACGACACCAACGTCATGATGCTGCTGTCGAACCCGCGCCTCGATGCAAAAACGGTGTTCACCGCGGTCGAGACGGCGCAGGTCGCGCCGACGATTCTCGCCGCTCTAAACCTCGACCCGAGCAAGCTCGATGCGGTCCGCATCGAAGGCACCGCGGTCCTGCCGGAAGCAGATTTCGGTGGCGACGACGATCGCTAAGCGTCACCGCATTTTATGCGTAACGAAACGGGCGTCCTTCGCGGGACGCCCGTTTTTTTCCGAATGCGCCACTGCTCAAGCTGGTTTGCGTTCAACAGTGCGCCGGACTTGTCTAACCAACCACGGCATACACGCCGCGCCGAACTAACCGGCTGTTTGGTTCGTCTTGAGCTTAGTTTTTGTTTTAACTTGGATTATCCAGTGCCCAGATTTGCCTCGGTCGGCCCCACCAGCCTTCACTCGCGAAGCAAGCGAAGGCTGCCACGCCGAAGCACGAAGTGCCAACGCGCTGCCGCGAGGTACGGCTCGGCGAGCCGTCGTCACCGTTCTGAACGGTTCCCCAATCTTGATTAGGCTTAACCCGCGGCGGGCTTCGGCACGATCTTCGCGCGCAGCGAGCCGATGATCGGCGAGCGGATTTCGACCGTGTCGCCGGGCTTCAGGAATTTGTCGGGCGGGTATTCGCCGCCCGGCAGCATCTGCGCTCGAATCCGCCGCTGTGCCGGCGGCGGTGCCGCCGCTGACGATGTCGCCGGGATAGAAGGTGAAATCCAGCGAGAGGAATTCGATGTATTCGGCGAAATCGTAGACCATGGTCTTGGTCGAGTAGCTCTGCCGCCGCTCGTTGTTGACGAAGACCTCGACCTGGGCGTCGAAAGGATCCATCTCGCCGACGACGATGCAGGGGCCGAGCGAGTAGCCGGTGTCGAAATTCTTCGAGGTCGCGAAGCGGCTGCCTTTGTTCGGCTCATGCGGGCGACGAATGCTCCAGTCGCCAAGCAGGGTGACGCCCCAGATATATTGGCGCGCATCGGCGGCTTTGATGTCCTTGCCCTTCTTGCCGAGGATGACCGCGATCTCGCCTTCATAGTCGAAGCGCGTTGACCAGGACGGGTAGATCACGTCGCCATCGGGACCGACTGGGTCCTTGCCGACTTTCCAGAAGCCGCGAATGCCTTCCTGGCGCTGCTTCTCGCGCGCCGCTTCGAGCGTCAGCGCCGGGCCGGGCTTGTTGCCTTGCATCTTGATCGCCATCGCCAGCGCGTGATCGGCGAAATTCGCACCGGCGCAGGCAACGCGCGCGCCCTTCGGCACCGGCGCGTGGATCGCGACCTCGCTCAACGCGTGGATCAGCTTCTCGCCGCGCTCGCCGGTCTTCGATTGCGCCTGGCCGAAGAGATAGTCGACCGCCTTCTGCGCATTCTCCAGCGCGAGGGGGCCGGCTTCGATGAAACGCATGAGATCGGCCGGCGCTTGCTGCTCGGCGGCGCCATAGGGATAGCGCTCGTTCTGACGCTCGCGCAGATATTTCGCAAAGGCCAGCGACACATCGACGACCTGCAATTCATGCACATAGCCAAGCCGCTCATCCGGCCCGAACACAACAAGCTTCATGGGTCACCCTCCCGTTTCTCGCGGGGTGACCTTAGAGCAGCCGGGGCCGGTTTTCGAGGCTTGGAACGGCGGGCGGTGCAGCGTGGTTACCCAGGCAACGGCAACGGAGGTTTCGATGCCTGCCTATCTTATCGTGCATCGCCGCAAGATCACCGATTCTGAGAATCTGAAGCGGTATGACAATGTCGAAGACACGATCGGCAAATTCGGCGGCAAGATCCTGATCCGCTCTGACGAGTTCCTCGTTCTCGAAGGCCGGTGGCACAGCGGAAGCAACAGCGATGATTCGCGGCCCGAGCGGATCACGGTGATCGAATTTCCGGACATGGCGCAGCTGCGCCACTGGTACGATTCACAGGATTACGCGAAGCTCAAAGAAATCCGCAAAGAGAATTCCGCTTCGGATATTGTCGCGGTCGAAGGCGCGGCCGGCTAGGCCAACCGCGCACACGAACGCTGTCGCTTATTGCACGCCAGGCGCCAGGCCCGGCAACTCTGCGCTTTGCGTCATCGTGTTGGCCGAGCATTGCGTATCGCCGGCCGTATCGATCGGTGTCACTTGCGCGCTTGGTAGCGAGCCGGCGCGGGCCTCGGCGGGGCTCAGCACGCCGCCGGTCGCGGCCAAGGTCGAGGCGGGCGCGCAGGGTGCCGGCAGCCTCAGATCGGGCGTATTCATCGGCGGATTGGGATCGTGCGGACCCGGCGTGACGCCTGTGTTCGGCGCTTGGGCAAAGGCTGTCGCCGCCCACGCGAAGCTCGCAACTGTAAGAACAAGGGCTCGTTTCATAACCGCCCTCCTTCCGTTCAATAAAAAGAACGGAGATGGCGGGTGGAGCGTTCCCCTGACCGCGCGTGGTCACCCGCCCTGGGGGCTCGGGAATGTCACGTAGCTCTTTGTGTCGCCGCGGACGACAATGATACCGGCCTGGACGGTGTTCGGTGTTATCACCGCAGCCGCGCGGTGTACCGGCTGCTGTTGTTGCATGAGCACCGGCTGTTGGGCGACCAATACTGTTGGCGCGTAAACGAAATTATCGACCCATATGCCATCGGCGCCCAGCGTGAAGAAATGCGATCCGACCCGGTGCGCATGGTTGAACGACGCTTTGCGATGAGAGAACGACATGCGCGACGACACGAAGTGACGCGGCGACGATGCGAATGTGCGCCGGCCCGTTGCGGGTGCCAGGACGAAAGGACCGGTGGTGCGGACCTTGCCCGGAAGACCGAAATGCGCGCCGCCGCCATGACTGCCGAAGCTGCGACCGCCGCCGTGACCGCTGAAGCCGCCTCCGTGACCACCGCCACCGCCACCGCCACCGCCGCGAGCGTCGGTCGTCGTCGGCATCATCATGGCTGCCGTCAGAATGAAAGCGATGCTCGATGCGACGAGCCGGCGCGGTGTTCTCGTGATCTTCGCCAAGAGACACTCTCCCTTGCTCAAAAGGCTGGGCTCAAAATCTCGGCTCAAAAGCCGGTGACACGTTCGAGCAGGGCGCCGACCTCGCGTGGCGGCGCGTCGCTACGCCAAGCAACATGCCCGTCTGGTCTCACGAGAACAAGCTTTCGTTCGTAAGCGTTTGCAATCGCGCGATCGTCGATTTGAACGATGTCGAGCGGCAAGCCGCGTTGCGCCGCGGCGTTTCGGAAAGTACTGCCATCGGCGGCGTCGCCGAAGCACAGCAACGTGAAGCCACGACGGAAAAGATCGAGCACCGAGCGGTTCTCGCCAAGCCAGGCGTGGGGCGCCCGCCCGCCCGGCCGCGCCGAGGGATGATAAGTCTCGGGATCGTCGGGCAACGCCGGCGTGCCGTCGGGAATGCAGATCGGCGAATCCTCGTAGCGGTAACCGAGCTGCAAACCCGTGGTACGGAATTCGCGCCCAACCTGATTGACCAGAATGTCGCCGATGCGTTGCCGCAAGGCGGCGCCCGAATCGCTGGCTTCATCGAGTGCGTCGAGTCCGTCGCCCCAGCCGGATTGCGCCGCGTGGAATTGCGTCGCGCTGCCGACGGCGCGAGCGCCGGCGGGCCGGCGCTCGCTGTCATAACTTGCGAGCAATTGTGGTCCGCCCCAGCCTTGGATCACGGCGGCGAGTTTCCAGCCGAGATCGACGGCGTCGCCGAGTCCCGTATTCATGCCGAGCGCGCCGGTCGGCGAGACCTGATGCACCGCATCGCCGGCGAGGAACACGCGGCCGCTGCCATAGCTTTCGGCAAGCACGCTTTGCCGGCGCCAGACATTGATGTCGACCCATTCGACATCGAGATCGCGGCCGAGCGCCCGGCGCAGATAGGCCGCTTTGTCGACGCTCTCAATCGTCGTGTCGCGGCCCGTCTCGTTGACCATCAAACGCCACAGCGCGTTTGCCGGATCGATGATGCGCAGATTGGCCCAAACGCCGCCGCGATCAACCGGGACGAAGAAGGTGCCAGGCTCCTTGCCGCAAATCTCGAGGAGGCACGGCGCGCGGAAGAACATGTTCACCGCATGGCCGAGCAGGCCTTTGCCGGCGAGCGTGATGCCGCTGGTGCGGCGCACCGCGCTGCCCGCGCCGTCGCAACCGACGAGATATTGCGCCGCGATCGTCTCGCGCTCGCCACTGACCGCGTCGACGACCGTCGCGACGATTCCGTCATCCCTCTCTTCGAATGACTCGAAGCGACAGCGATAGCGCAGCGTCACGTGCGGGAAAGAGCGTGCGAAACGCTGCAGGATCGGATCGAACCAATGCTGTGAACAGGTCTGCGTGTACTCTGGCGAATGCTCCGAGGCGCGGACCTGACGCGGTGGGCGTTTGACGCGGCCGAGCTCGTAGCCGCTGAGCGTAGTCATGAAGACCACGTCTTTGGGCCATGACAGCGGGAAGGGTGTGTCGAGCACTTGCTCGGCAATGCCCCAGCGGCGGCAGAACTCCATCGAGCGTGTGTTGACCTCGTTCATCTTCGGGGTCTTCACCACGCCGTCGCCTTGCTCGATGAGGAGGCAACGGACTCCTTGCCAGCCGAGCTCGGCCGCCAAAGCAAGGCCGACCGGCCCGCCGCCGACGATCAGGACCGGAAGCTCTTGTTGTGTTGTGCTCATAGCGCGGGCCAACCTGGTTCTAACGAAACTGTGAAGTTATCGCTTGTCGCGTGGCCTGCTACCTTTATGCAGCACGATAATTTCGCTGACGAGAGAAACGAGAGAAGAGGGAGGATCATGACCGACATATCGACCGAGCCTAAGCTGCTGCTACCAGGCCTCGCGCCGCTCTATCGCCATATCGTGCCGCTGTCCTGGCTGGTGATTCGCTGTGCCGCGGGGCTGATTCTTTTCTACCACGGCACGGGCAAGATCGGTCATGTCGATGCGGTCGTTGCCAATATGGTCAAGAACGGCATCTCGCCGCCGATGCTGGCCGCCTATGTTGTGACGCTCACCGAGACCGTTGGCGCGTTCTGCGTGGCGATCGGCTTCTTCACCCGCTTCTTTGCCGCCGCCTGTGCGATCGATCTTGCGGTCATCACCTTCCACGTGCTGTGGCCCAAAGGCTTCGGCTGGTCGCAGGGCGGCTACGAGTTCATGCTGATGTGGGGCCTGATCATGTTCGCGATCGCGCTGCGCGGCGGCGGCCCCTATTCGGTCGATCGCTGGATCGGCCGCGAGCTCTGATCTCGCCTAGGGCGTGCCCAGCGCCTATATCAGGTGCATGAGCAAGCTCGGCTATGCGATAGCAGCGGCGCTTGGCCTCGCCGCGATGGGCGTTGCCTGGCAGGCCTGGACGGCGATGGCGGATGTCCAGATCGGTGTCTCCGGCATCATTGCCATGGTTCTCGGAGCCGTGGGCGCGCTGGCGTTGGGCGGAGTCCTAATGGCATTGCTCTTCATCAGCAACCGACGGGGTTTCGACGACGAAGCGGGCGGGCGAGCGAAAATAGAGCGGAAAAACTATCCTGATTAGGGAATATTCGGGTTTCTCAGTCTGATAGCGGTGGTATTCCGGTGGCAGGCGCTGGAAACGGTAGTAATCCCGCGCAGGTCACGGTATAAATCCTATTCGGATTGATCGCTTGATCATTATCAAAGTCACAACTGGTCACAACGAAGGGGGAGGGAAGCTTGGACATGGCCGAAGTTCGTAAGAGCGATGACAACGCAGGGCGCCGCCGTCGCACGATTCGCGAGCACGGCCCCGATCCAGTCGATGTGCATGTGGGCCGTCGCCTGCGTCAGGCGCGGTTCCTGGCCGGCATGAGCCAGGAAGAGTTGGGCGCCGGCATCGGCGTCTCCTTCCAGGCGGTGCAGAAGTATGAGCATGGCGAGAACCGGCTGAGCGCCAGCCGCCTCTACAAGGCGGCGCGGCTCCTCGATCGTCCAGTGTCGTTCTTCTTCGAGGAACTGGGCGGCGAGGCCGCGACCGGCTCGAGCAAGGGCTTTACCCGCGAAGAGATCGAGCTGGTGCGCCATTTCCGCCAGATCCCGAGCGAGGAAGTGCGCGAGCATCTGTTGCAGATGACCAAGCGCATCGGTGGGCTCGAAGGCGCCGAAAGCGCCGACAAATCGGCCTAAGCACCGTTTCTGCAAATTCTGTCGCGAACGCCCGCGGATTTGCCTAGTCCGCGGGCGTTTTCGTTTTTGTTATCGCCCCCCGCCGCGCCCTTGCGCTAGAAAGTCCCAGCTTTCGGCGGCCTGGCCGCTTTGCGAAGAGGGGCGAGGACGGAATGGTGCGATTTTTCTCGACGGCGCTCGGTTTGGTTGGCGCGACGCTGGCGCTGGCAAGCCTCGCCGCGCCGGCCCGCGCGCTCGATCAAGTCACGTTCGGCACCGATTGGCAGGCCGAGGCCGAGCATGGCGGCTATTACCAGGCGCTCGCCACCGGCCTCTATGAGAAATACGGGCTGAAGGTCACGCTGCGCCAGGGCGGGCCGCAGGTGAACCATACCCAACTCCTCGCCGCCGGCCGTTTGGACTTCGACGAGGCGCCGGCCTCGTTCACCGCGATGAATTTCGCCAAAGAGAAAATTCCGATGGTCGCGGTCGCGGCCTTCTTCCAGAAGGACCCGTCCGTGCTGATCGCCCATCCGGGCGTCGGTAATGACAGCCTTCCGGCGCTGAAGGGCAAGCCGATCATGATCGGCGCCGATACGCGCGTCGGCTGGTGGCTCTTCCTGAAGGCGAAGTTCGGTTACAGCGACGGCCAGATCCGTCCCTACAATTTCAACATGACGCCGTTCCTGGCCGACAAGAACGCCGTGCAACAGGGCTATCTGACGAGCGAGCCGTTTCTCATCGAGAAACAGGGCGGCGTGAAGCCGGTTGTCTTCCTGCTCGCCGATGCCGGCTATACCAGCTACGGCTCGATCATCGAGACATCACAGAAGCTGATCGACAGCAAGCCAGATCTCGTGCAGCGCTTCGTCAGTGCCAGCATCGAAGGCTGGTACTCCTTCCTCTATGGCGATCCGGCGCCGGCCTATGCGCTTATTAAGCAGGACAATCCCGACCAGTCGGATGACCTGCTCAAATACGCGCATGACACGATGAAGGCGCAGGGCGTCGTCGACAGCGGCGATTCCCGGAAGCTCGGCATTGGCGCGATGAGCGATGCGCGCTGGCAGGATTTCTTCCAGGTGATGTCGGGCGAAGGTCTCTATCCCAAGGACATGGATTGGAAGAAGGGCTACACGCTGCGCTTCGTCAATCAGCGCGTCGGAATGAGCGCGCAGTCCAAATGAATGGGTCGAAATGAACGGGCCGCAATGACCGTCACCGCGGCCGCGGCGCCGATCGTCCAGGCCCCCCTTGTCGAAGCCAGGGGCATCGGCAAAAGCTTCCGCAATGGCACAGTCGCGCTGACGGGCATCGATCTCAGCGTCGCGCCCGGTGCGTT
This sequence comes from uncultured Alphaproteobacteria bacterium, assembly GCA_963740675.1. Lineage (GTDB taxonomy): Bacteria > Pseudomonadota > Alphaproteobacteria > ATCC43930 > CGMCC-115725 > CAIKMD01. The sequence continues at coordinate 241,939 of CAVUFS010000005.1, read as the reverse complement.
CCTCTCGCTTTTGGGGCCGTCGGGTTGCGGCAAGAGCACGCTGCTGCGCCTCATCGCCGGCCTGACGCCGCCGAGCGAAGGCCGAATTGCTTTGCACGGCGTGGCTCGCGGCAAGATCGGCTTCGTCTTCCAGGAGCCGACGCTGATGCCCTGGGCGACGGTCTGGGACAATGTCTACCTGCCGCTGCGCCTGATGGACGTCTCGCGCGAAGAGGCGGCGCCGAAGATCGAAGCGACGCTCGCCTCGGTCGGACTCGACGCTTTCGCCAAGACCTATCCGCGCGAGCTTTCGGGCGGCATGAAAATGCGTGTCTCGATCGCGCGCGCCCTCGTCACCGAGCCGCAGCTCCTCTTGCTCGACGAGCCCTTCGCCGCGCTCGACGAGATCACGCGCTTCAAGCTCAACGAGGATCTGCTCGCGCTCTGGCAGCGGCATCACTGGACGGTGATCTTTGTCACGCACAGCGTCTTTGAATCGGTGTTCCTCTCGAACCGCATCGTGGTGATGACCAAGCGCCCCGGCCGCATCGCCGCCGATGTGCCGATCGATCTTGCCTATCCGCGCGAAGCGGCACTCCGCACGGCGAGCGATTACACCGCGCTCTGCGCGCGGCTCTCGCAGATCCTCGCGGAGGCCGCGGCATAATAGGGGCCCTCAATCGCCTCGCGGCGCTGCAATCGGCCGCTGCGCGAGCAACCGGTTACGCGAGATCCACATTTCGTACGCGCTTCGTCGCAGGCCGGTGGTCTTCAATCCGCCGGGATTGAAGGCACGCAGCAGGCAGGCAGCGAGGATGCCATCCAGCAGCGAGCGCGCATTCGCAGCGAAGCCCGGTTCGCGGACGATAATTTCGAACCCGTAATTGGCCGTGACCCGCGCGACCTTCGGCGCACGACTCCAAGGGCCCGTGAAAGCGATCCGCGTCCGAAAAGCCTTGAGCTGTGACAACGCGGGGTCGGTCGCCGCCTGGGCCGCGAGCAAGGCAAGCGAATGCACGAAGGAACGATGGAGGGCGAGCGCCCAACGAAGATCCGGACCTTGCGCCGGAATGAGCGGGAGCTGCTCGTTCCAGAGATGAAGCTCGCCGATAGGGTCGCCCCGATGGATGCGCGTGCCATCCGCAAGGCGGATCTCGTGCGCCGCCACTCGGAACGCGATGCGCAGGATACAGTGCGGATCCGCGCAGAACGGCCGGACGCCCAGCGCGCGCTGCACTTGACGATCGATGCTGCGGATCAGGGCCCCGAGTTTGTCTCGGGAGACATTTCGGTCGATCACGACCGATCGTCGCGGCATCGTAACCCGGTCGATTTTGACGCCGGCAGGTTCCATGAAGCAGAAGCCTCGCCAAAGGAACGCCGTTCCTGCAAAGGATATGGTGTGCGCGGTATGCCATCGCGAGAGGTGCGCAGAAGGGCAACGCGGCGTCGATCGTTCGCGATCCCTTCCGGTGCCGCGCAGCCGCCGGTAGGATGGGCGGCGCCCGTCACACGCCGAGCAACGAGAATAAGAGCCTATCCGCGATGACCCATCCCACGCGCATTTTGGCGCCGCTGATCGTTGGCGCGATCATCCTCTTCGCATGGGAAGCGGCGGTGCGGATCGAGCAGGTCCCGCCCTACATCCTGCCCGGGCCGATTCTCATCGCGAAGACCTTGTGGACCGACGGGCCGAGCCTGTTGGGCTCGCTCGCGGTGACGCTGCGCATCACCTTGGCAGCGCTCGCCGCGGCGGTGATCCTCGGCGGCGCGATCGCGGTGTGCTTCGCGCAATGGCGCGTCCTCGAGATTTCGTTCTTTCCCTATGCAGTGATCCTGCAGGTGACGCCGATCGTCTCGATCGCGCCGCTGATCATCATCTGGGTCAACGACACGTTCGCGTCGCTGTTGATCTGCGCCTGGATCGTCGCCTTCTTCCCGATCGTCGCCAATACGACCCTTGGTCTCAACAGCGCCGACCGTAACCTCGTTGCGCTGTTCCAGCTCTACGGTGCCTCGCGCTGGCAAGCGTTGCGGTTCCTGCGCTTGCCGTCGGCGCTGCCGCTTTTCCTCGCCGGGGTGCGCATCAGTGGCGGCCTCGCGCTGATCGGCGCGGTGGTGGCGGAGTTCGTTGCCGGCACGGGCGGCAGCTCGACCGGTCTCGCCTCGCGCATCCTCGAGGCCGGCTACCGGCTCGAGATCCCGCGGCTCTTCGCGGCGCTGTTCTTGCTCTCGCTCACCGGCATCCTGATCTTCGCCGCGCTCTCCTGGCTCTCGAACGCGCTCTTGAAACGCTGGCACGAAAGCGCACTGCCGGACGAGGAATAGGGCCTTCGCCCGCTCTTCCATCACGACGCGACAACGGTTCTCGTCTTGGTCCCGCCGCGAGAGCGGAGATGGGGCTGGCTCGCCTTGGGCTGAATTTGACGCATCCCGCGGGAAGTGATAATTTTTTTGTAAATAAGCTAACGACAGTTAAGTTATTAACGAAATCGTTCCATGCGCCGCTGAAGCGCGCAGGGTGAGGGAGGAATAACATGATTCGATGGCTGCATGGCGGCCGCCACGGCGCCATCATCATCAGTCTTGTTTGCGGCGCTGTTTCGACGCTCGCGTCCGCCTCTGCCGAGACGATGTTGACCGTTGGTAAATCTGCGCCGACAGCGGATGCGCTGATTCCCGTCAATATCGGCGACGAGCTCGGCATTTTCAAAAAGCACGGGCTCGACCTGAAGATCATTGATTTCGGCGGTGGCAGCAAGATGGCGCAAGCCCTGGCAGCGGGCAGCATCGATATCGCCGACGGCGCCGGCACCGAGATGGCCCTCGTCGCGAAAGGCGTCCCCATGCTCGGCGTGTGCGAGAGCGCTGGCCCCGCGCCCTATCTCGGCGTCGGTGTGCCTTGGGATTCGCCAGCCAAGAAGCTCGAGGATTTGAAGGGCAAGATCATCGGTGTCTCGAGTCCGGGCTCGTTCAGCGAATGGTTAGGCCATCAGCTCGCGCAGCATTATGGCTGGGGCAAGAACGGGGTAACGACGGTGGCGCTTGGCAACGGTGTTGCGACCGTCGCCGCGGCCTTTAAGACGCACCAAGCCGATGCCGATATCATCAACACCGCCATCCTCCTGACCCTTGAGGAGACGAAGGACGGACGCCTTCTCGCGCCGGTATCGAGTTATCAGGGCAATGTCGCGTCCGGCGTTGTCTATGCATCGAACGATCTAATTGCGAAAAATCCAGAGGCGATCCGCGCTTTCATCGCCGCGTGGATCGAAACGACGGATTACATGCGCGCGCACAAGCTCGAGACAGTGAAGATCACGGCCGGCATCACTCACTTTGATGAGAACGTGATGGCGCGCGAATACGATCTCACGATCGCAATGCATACCAAGAATTGCCGTTTCGATGCGGAATCGCTCGCGACGTTGAAACAGTCATTTTACGATCTCAAGGTGATCGACGGCGAGGTCGATATGACAAAGCTCTACACCGAGGCCTATGCGCCCCAATAAGCGAAGCGATTAACGCACCGCCACCAATCCTTCCACGGCAAGGAGAAAATCATGCCTCTTAGCGAAAACCTTCGGCGATTGATCGATTTGAACGCACCCCTGTGGGCTGGCGAGGCGGAAATCGTCCGCACCTATTGGACGTCGCCAGTTCGGACACTGGAGACCGACAAGCTCTGGATTCGCCGGCAGTGCTGGAAGGAATTCGGCGGCAATGAGGCTGCGAAGAAAGCCGGCGGCGGCCGATTGTCCCGTCTCGAAGAACAGCTGCATGAATTGGTGCCGCAATTGGAAATTACCGTCGGTCGCGAAGAGTTACGCGAGGAGCTCGAGAAAGCCGTCGTCGAATACACGCACTACTGCCTCTATGCGAGCGTCTACGACAAGTTGCTTCAGCCGGGGGAGCCGAAGCTCGTCGCGGCCGACCTCGAAAGCTGGAAAGAAGAATCCGACAAGGCCGCCCATGGTCGTGCGATGCGCAAAAATAATGGGCGCATCGGTCCGCTCGCGGGCGAGTTCTGCGAGGGCGGATACTGCACGCTCTTTTCGGAAGGGTTGAAGCTCAAGGGAAAGCCGGGGATCGACGGCGAAATCGGGAACATCAGTCAGCGGATCTATAACGATGAGTTCGACCATATGATGCATGGGGTCGTCGGCATGGATCGGTCCGGGCTAACGGCAGAGGACTGGAAGGTGCTGGAGCGAATCACCGTGGAGCACACCACCCATCGCATTTACATGCGGAATGCGCAATTCAGTCACCCCGTTTCGGATACGCGGATTAAAGAGATCGTGAGCGGGAAAATCGAGCCGATCGCTTTCGATTACGCGAAGGCGGAAAGCTATCTTTCGCATCCGGCAATAGCGGCCGAATAAGATCGCTCGGTACCGACGATGCCGCCTTTGCCCGCGTGCTAAGCCGGCATCGTCGCGATATAACGTCCGCCGAGAAGCGACGAGAGTGCGATTTGTCGAAAGCGATCCGGGCCCCGAAGAACCCAGCCGTCCTGCCGTGGCCTGTTGTCCTCGAGGAAGTCCCGAAGTTTCGCGGGCTTAGAAGTATCTCGTATCGGATCAACTACATCCACCGGTTGCTCGACCGGCAGACCAAAAAGTTCCTGACCGACAACTATCGGCTCACGAATGCCGAGTGGTATGTCCTCGCATTTCTTGCAGCCGGCAAGTCGGATACGATTGTCGGCATCTCCAGGAAAACGGCGATTTTCAAACCGCAAGTAAGCCAGGCCATGAATAGCCTGGCGAAGAGACAATTGGTTCGCAGGATCGTTGACAGTTCCGATGGACGCGCGCCGCGGTTCCAAGTGTCGAAAAAGGGCAAGGAATTACGATCGGAAATCGCTCGTTGGACATGGGCGCGCCAGAAGGCGCTGATCGGCCAATTATCGCCGGAGCAGTCTCAAGCCATCAATGAAGCGCTCAATATTCTAGCAACGTATATGTCGTTGAATGTCTGATCGGTTGAAAATGACGGCGGCGATCGCCTCTGAAACGTCGGCGACGACCGGCGCCGTGCTTCGCTGTTTCGTTTACATCCTTGGCAGCCGGCGGGGGCGCGATTGCCGCACGTATGTTGGCTGGACGCTCGATCTCGATCGGCGGCTCGCGCAGCACAACAGTGGCGCCGGCGCGAAATCGACGCGCGGCCGCGATTGGCGGCTGCTCTATGCCGAATGCTGCGCCACGCGCGGCGAGGCAATGAGCCGGGAATGGCATTTGAAGCGCGCGCGAAAGCTGCGCCAAGAGCTGCGTGCCGCGCTGGCCGATGAGTGAGCGGGGAGGGGATGATGCATGCGAATCGCTGTGTTCGAGATCTTGCGACGGCCGGCATGATCGCCGGTCTTGCCGGCCAACCATTGCCGGCGGCGGCACAACCGGCGATGACCTCGCCGGCCGCGGCGGCGCAAGCTTTCGGTCTGCTCGGTGATGGGCGGTCGATTGCATGGCACCGGCGAGCGGCGCACCGGCGAGCGGCACGAGCTCTTATGTTCTGGATCGGCGAGCGCGACAGCAGCATCATCCAGGAGTTGCTGCGCGGCATTGACGGCATCCAACAGAACACCACGGCGCGCAGCGGCAAACAACTGTCGCCGACGCAGTTTCAAATGGTGCTACGCTGCGGCGCGCACGCGGTGACGCCGGTCATCGAGCAAGGCAGCAAATGGCACATGTCAACTCGGCCGCGGCGAACGGCCAGAAGCTGATCGAGGGTGGCAATTTCGCCGGCTCGAGCGATGCTTCGCAATGGTTCACCAAAGTGCCGGCAATAAGCGCCGGCTGATCGGAGACCGAGTTGCGCGCGTTCACGCCACGAAATAGGCGACGACCATCGCGACGATCGCGAGCGTTACCGAGATAGCAAGCACATAGCGGACGCCCTGGCCACGTGTTGCTTGTCTTGCCTCGGTCTCCGAGAGGACGGGTTTTCCTTGCGCTTCCATGCGTTGTTCAACGGCGGCGACGCCTCGCGGTTCCTCGACAGCGCGAAAGCTTACGGCCAAGCCATCGTCATCATCCGTTTCCGGCGTTGCCTTTGCTGCGATGCGTCGGCTGAATTGTTGTCGCAGATGGGCCAATATACCTGACTATCGGACACTCCCGGGCACCGCCACCAGCAGCGCTGGAACATGACTACACCAGCTCGATAGCGATGATGTTGCGAATACCTTCGTCGATTGATTGGTGTTCCGCCGGCACCACATAATCGACTGGCCCTTGCTCCGAGAGGAAGAAGGCGAAAGAGCTGCTGATAACAAGGGGACGATAATGACTCGAGTCACGTACGAAGTCGTTCAGCATGATCAAGGGTGGGCCTACAAGGTTGATGGCGTGCTCTCGGAGACTTTCCCCTCGCATAAACTAGCGCACTCTGCGGCTGAGCGGGCAGCGAGAGAGCAGATGGTCGCGGGCAATACCGAAGGGATCGTCTACGAGGACAAGGAAGGACGCTGGCACTATGAAGTCGCCGGCGGCAAGGATCGCCCCGCCACAGACGTAAAAGGATAAAGCGGATCATCGAGGGCGTCGCTGGCGACGTGCTGTCGACCACGGCCTGACGCGCCTTTGGTGCCGCCCGTCACGAACATACGCTTTACCCCCAAGTTCGAGATAGCCGCTTACGACTGTATCTCCAGCGCGGCGATCTTGTCGCCTTCGAGCGTAAAGACGAAATCGAGCGTAACCGGACTGCCGGGAAAATCGCCGGTGAGCCTCGTGCTGACGACGGTCTTTCCGTCGCGCGCGGCGGCGGCGACAGGTTCCACAGTGTGTCGATATTTCCTCGCGGTTTCGAGTCTCCACGCCTTGATCGCCTTCAGTCCCTTCACGGTCTGACCTTCGTCCTTCACCGTGGCGTCGGGCGCGAAGCAGTCTGCGAGTGCCTCGGTGTCGTGGGTGTTTTCAGAAGACATGAAGATTTCAATCGGTCTCGACAGCGGCAATGGCATGACAATTCCTCTCCATTATCGGCTCTGTTCCCTGTTGTCGGCGTTGCCGGTGATAAATGATGGCGATACACTTACCCGATGACAAGAACGCACAAAAAAGTAAGGTACTCACCCAAAAGTAAGGGTAAAGAATATACGCCCGTTACCGCCGCGCAGGATGTGGAACAGGCGTTCAAGGTCATCGAGGGGCGATGGAAGCTCCTGATCCTGTTCCATCTTTTCGGCGGGAAGATCTTGCGCTTTTCGGAACTGGAGCGCGCGATTCCCGCGATTTCACAAAAGATGCTGATCCAGCAGCTTCGCCATATGGAAAATGACGGGATGGTGAGGCGGATCGTCCACCATCAGGTACCGCCCAAGGTCGAATACGCGTTGACGGACTGGGGTCAGGCTCTCTGTCCGGCGCTCGATGCCTTGCTGAAATGGGCGGCACTGCGCGAGGAAATGGCCGAAGGAACCGGCGCACCGACCAAAAAGTAGACGCCTTGTCCTACCTCGTCACCGCCGCGGCTTCCACGAACCGTCGGGGATCGGCTCTTTGCCCCATAGGGGCAAGCGACGATTCGGCGCCCACGGTACGTTCCGTTCCATCAGTCCATCTTCGTGGCCATTTCCAGGCGTTCCATGCCAGTCGGCGCTGTGTGTTCGCCGAAGTCGAACCTGACGAATTCGATCTTGCCGGTGAATGGGAAGAGCCCTTCTTTTCGTCGTCGCTGCACACCGGCGAAACGCAGTCCAAACGCGCCCAGTAAATTACTGGAAGCTACCCCGCGCTATATTTGCAGCGCCCACACGACGCGGATTCAGGAAGCACGCACGACCTTCGCTGGCTTGTTCAAGGCGGAGGGCACGCCTCCAGTCGTTCGGTGTTTTCGGATCCCATTTTTAGGAGACGGGCATGACCTTCGCCTATTGGATGATCGTCGTCGCGATATTCTTGCCCTATGCGGCGGTGGTGCTCGCCAAATCGGGCGGCGTCGATAATCACGCGCCGCGCGCGACTCTCGCCGCACTCACCGGCTGGCGCCAGCGCGCCGATTGGGCGCATCGCAATCATTTCGAGGCGTTCGCACCTTTCGCCGCCGCGGTGATCGTCGCCGAGCTGGCGCAGGTGCCGCAGGCGAAGATCGATATCGCCGCCGGCGCCTTCATCGTGCTGCGGGTCGTTTATACGGGTCTCTACATCGCCGATCTCGCGACCTTGCGCACGATTTCCTGGTCGCTGGCGTTCATCTGCGTCCTGGCGCTCTTCGTCATGAGTGCGTGAGGGATTGTCCGTCGGGCGTCGCCCTTGACCAATCCGCACCGAATCATCGCGGACTGGGGCGCGTGAGATCGCTGCCGCTATTTCGGCGGGATGAGGATGCCGACCAGTTCGGCGACGCAGACCGGCTTGTCGCTGCCTTCACGCTCGACTGTCGCTTCGCTGGTGAGGCGAACCCCCTGCGGCACATCCTCGACCGAGACGATGCGGAACTGCGCGCGCAGGCGGCTGCCGGCGGGTACGGGCGCCGTGAAGCGCACTTTGTTGGCGCCGTAATTGAGCCGCGCGGCGAGCCGCTCGACGCGATAGGTCTCGTTGCTCAGCCGCGCGAGCAGCGACAAGGTCAGCCAGCCATGCGCGATGGTGGTGCCGAAAGGCGAGGCCTTGGCGCGTCCGACATCGACATGGATCCATTGGTGATCGCCGGTCGCTTCGGCGAAGCGGTCGATCATCGCCTGATCGACTGTGACCCAGCCGCTGACGCCGAGCGCGACATCATTCGCGGCGGCGGCAAGCTTTAGTGCGGCAATGTCAGGAAAAGTGCGCATACGAACTCCATCGCTCATCCCAAGGTGACGTCGCGCGATCACATCACGGGATTGCCACAGCAGCAAGCCGGTTTGTGCATCGCAGCACGGGGCGCTTGATGAACACCCTGTGATAAAATCACATCCTCAACGTGGAAATGCCATCGTTGTGCCATAAACGAAGCCTGGGAGAAATTACAGATGTCGATTAGTCGATCTAGGTGAAATCTCAACAAAGAGTTCAGTCAAAGCGATCGGGACAACATATGGCTCGGCGAATTCATCGCGCGCCAGGGCGTCTATCCCAGGCGGGGCGGTTTGGGCCTGAACCAGGTGTTGTTTTGTTGCTCGCGGAGCCCGAACCCGATCTGCCGAAGGTCTAACGGTTCAACGCGCGCGAGCCACCATCCAGCCTTCCATCGAATGCGGGCCGAGGTGGTACCACCACGCATCCTCGTTGATCGAGTAATAGGGCCGGTAGGGCATGCCGGCCCCGGCGGGCACGATCGCCGGGTTGAGGATGTCGAGCACCAGCGGCTCGCCCTCGACATAGACGACGAGCACGGCGTGATCGCGGGCGATGGCGGTATCGCGCAGCACCACCATGCGCATCGCGCTCGCCGGCACGCCGGCCTGGCGCAAGAGCTCGTATTTCGCAATGGCGTAATCCTGGCATTGGCCGCCGTACCGCAGGAATTCGAATGGCGTCTCCCAATACATCGTGCGATGCCAGTTCCGCACCGTCGGCACATAGCGGACGCGGTTGAGGGCGTCATTGGCGATCGCGATCTGACGACGTAGCGGCTGACCCTTGAGCGCGGCGAGAAGCGCCGCCCAGGGTGCCGGCACGCAGTCGCTGCTTTGACCGGGTACGCAGATCTCGCGTGCGGCGGCGAATTCGGCTTGGCTGCGCGCCATCACCGCCTGCCACTCGCGAAAACGGGTGAGATTATGGCCGACCATTTCGCGCGTACCGAAGAGGGGCGGGCACGTACCGAGGCAGCGATCATCCGTTAAGATTAGCGCCGCCGGCGCCGGCACCGTACCAATAAGCCAAAGCAGAAGCACCGCACCGAACGTGCTCGTCGCCGCCATCTGTCCGCGACGCACCCAGCGCAAATCGCCAATCGTCAGAGATGTGCTGCTCGTCAGAAATGTCATGTGAGCCTCGCTGTGGTGAAGGCTCATGAAGGCTATGCGCCTTTCGGCTTAGGTGCTGCCGCGCATCGGAACGAAATCGCGGGTCGTTCGAGAGGATGCATTCGTCTGAAAAGCAAGCGGCGCGCTATGCGAGCGCATTCGATCCAAGGGCGACGCGAACTGTCCGATTGGGTAGTCGCGCTAGCCCTTAAGGACGGCGCGAGTGAACTTATGCCATGATGAAGCTGCGGCCGCGAACGCTTACACAAAAGGGATGAACACTTCGCTTTCCTCCCCAGCCGGCGCGCGCTTCGATCCTTTCGATGCCTTGTTCGACGAAGTAGTGACGCTGATCTACGCGGCGAGCCGACAGCCCGTGCTGCGCCGCCGCGCCCTCAGCCTGATCGCGCAATCGCTCGGCGCGGCAGGCGCGGTTTATCTCAGCTTCGTGGAGGGCCAGGCGGCGCCCGCGGCGTGCGAAAGTGCCGGCAGCCTGCCGGCCGATTACGCCGCGCACTATGTGGCGCGCGGCGCGGCCATCGATCCGCGGCGGCGCTTCCTCGAAGCCGCGCATGACGAGAGCATCTACGTCTCGCATTACGATCGCGACGATACCGATCCGCGCGACGCGCTTTTCTTCGAAGGTTTTCTCGCTGATTGCGGCGTCGGCGAAAGCATCGGTGCGCAGATCGCGCGAACCGAGCACCGGTGCGAGCATCTCTATATCGAGCGTGCACTGGGCTTGCCGCCTTTCGCGCCGACTGAGCTCCTCCTTTTCCGCCGGCTCGTCCGCCATCTCCGCCACGCCGAGCAGATTGCCGAAGCAGCCGCGTACCGCTCGGCGGAGGAAGCGCTGCAGCAACAGCTTCTCGATGAGCTGCCGCTCGGCGCGATCATTGCCGACAAGAACCGGCGCGTGCTGTTCGCCAATGCGGCGGCGCGCGAGATTCTCGCCACCGGCGATGGGCTGAGCCTCGCCGAGGGCAAGCTCCAAGCGGCGCGTGCTTTCGAGATGAACGCGTTGACCGCGCATTTGCGCAGCGCCGCGCGTGCCGTATCGACGCCAGGCGACGTCGCGCTGCTCGTCGCGCGGCCCTCGGGCAAGCAACCCTTCGCGCTGCTGGTCGCGCCGCTGCGGCCGGTGCGCGAGGAGGAGGACATCGCCGAAGCGCGCATGACCGTGTTGCTCGCCGATCTCGATGGTCGCAGCGGCGTGCTGGCGCCGAGACTCATGCAGCTCTTCGGTCTTTCCAGGGCCGAGGCGCGGATCGCAGCCGGCATCGCCGAGGGGCGGCGGCTGCAAGAGATAGCGCAGGCAAGCGATGTGCGAATGCCGACAGTGCGGACGCAACTCCGCGCCGCGTTGAAGAAGATCGGCGTCGCGCGGCAAGCCGATCTCGTGCGCGTCGTGTTGACGCTGCCGGCGACGCTGCCGCCACGGCCGGGCGACGACGCGGCTCGCGAGCCCGATTTACGCCTCAAAAGCAAGCCCGCCGCTTCTTTTTGAAACGATCGTGCGCCCGCGACGTTGATCTCATCGAAGGAGATGCGATCATGCCCTTGAAATCCACCATCAAGCGCGCGCGGCGCGACAAGCGGCAAGGCAAGTCGGCCTCGACGCAGGCCGGCGAATTCATTCGCGAGCAGATCGACAAGATTCGTCATGGCGTGCATGGCGCGCGCTCGTCGCGCCAGGCGATCGCCATCGGTCTGTCGGAGGCGCGCCGCGCCGGCGTCAAGCTGCAGCCACCGAAGAAGGGACGCACCAAAGCGAGCACGCGCCGCAGCGCCGAATATGACTATGAGGTTGGCCAGGGACGGCGCCATCCGAAGCGGCGGCCACGCGTGTCGCGCGCGGTCAGCAATGTGCTGAAGCACGAGCCGCGCAGTGCGGCCTCACCGCGTGCGCTGTCGGCGCAGGCGCGGCGGGCGGCGTCGCGCCGCAGCGCTGCTTCGCGCTCGGCAGCTGCCCGCAAAGGGGTGCGCACCAAAGGCGCAGCCGGCCGCTCGGCGGCAGCGCGCAAAGCGGCCCGAACCCGCGCGCGTCATCGCCGCGCCGGCTGATTCGAATAAGCCGATTCTCTCAGCCGCGCGTCAGATGGGCGAGGGCGTTCAGGGCGCGCATCCCGTGATAGCCGGTCTTGATCGCGCCAAGCGCCAGGAAGGCGGCGGCGAACTCGTCGAAATCACCGCCGAGCCGCAGACCGATATCCGCGCCGACGAAGAGATGCCGGAAATGGGTAACGTCGCGATAAATGCCCCACCCCAGCGCGAGCAATATCACCAGCACCAACGCATCGATGGCGGGATGCGCCGCCGCATAGCGATCGATAGCGCCGGTCGCGCGGACGAAGTGAAAGACCTCGTAGATCGCGTAGACGAGTAGAATCGCGGTGACGGCGAGATCGATATATTCGGCGATTCCGAACGCGATCTCGGGATCGCCGACATAGAGCAGCAAATGATTCTGCTCGGCATAGATCGTCCACAGCACCGCGAGCCAGGTGAGAAAGCGCAGGGTGCTGCGCGTCAGTGATCGCATAAGCGGTATGATAGGCCAGAAGCGATCAGCTTTCAGCTAGTGGGCCGATCATTTTGACGCGTCATTGCGAGCGTCCCTCGACAAGCTCGGGATGAGGGCGAAGCAATCCAAGCATTTCAACATAAGCGGCCTCTGGATTTGCCTCGTCGCTACGTTCCTCGCAATGACGCTAATGAGAGCCTACGGCTAACAGCTTTCAGCGGCTGTAGTCGGTGCTGCCGAGAGGCTGAAGCGAGCCGCCAAGATTGCCGCTGCCGACGCCGGCGCCGAGCGGGCCGCCATAGCCATTGGCGCCGAGATAGTCGCTGCCGGGCAGCGGTCCGAAATTGCCGCGCGATGGGACGACGGAACGCGCCGGTTCAGGCGCCGGCGGCGTCAGCGGCTTCATCGTGCTGATGCCCCAGCCGGATCTGTCGTAGCCCGAGGAATACATGCTGGTCCCGTGCGAGCCGAGCCCACCCGTGCCGCTGCCGAATACATCGGTGCCGGTCTTGATCACATAAGGTGAGTGCCCATTGGGTGAATGGGGCGCGCCCGGGCTCAACATCACCAGCGCCGCCAGCACCGACGGCGCAATAGAGGAAATGACACGACGCAACGCAACTGTGGCCATTCTGGCCTCCCGCTCTTCTGATTTGTTAAGACTTCCTGCAAAGCCAGACGGGCGTCAAGCGCTTCGCTTGACAGTGTCGCATTAACGTCCGTGAATACGTTACCAAAGAAGCATTTTCGGGAGGGGCGCCATCGTGTTGAAGCATGCACTCTATCTAAGCGTTGCCAGTCTCGCGTTGTTGGGGCTCTCCGCGCGCGATGCCGCGGCGGGCGACAACGGCGATTCGCGGCCGCTGCAAATCGCGGCGGCAACGCCAAGCAAAGCGGCAGCCACGCCGAACACGCTACCGCTCACCCCGCAAGTCATCAGCGGTACGGTGACCAGCCCGCATGGACCCGAGGCCGGCGTCTGGGTGATCGCCGAGACGACCGAGCTCCCGACGAAATTCGCGAAAATCGTCGTCACCGACGATAAGGGCCGCTACGTGCTGCCCGATTTGCCGAAGGCCGATTACAGCGTCTGGGTGCGTGGCTACGGGCTTGTCGATTCGCCGAAGGTGCATGGCGTGCCGGGGCAACATCTCGATCTCAACGCGGTGCCGGCGCCCAGCGCCGCCGTTGCTGCGCAATATTATCCGGCGATCTACTGGTTCTCGTTGCTGCAGATCCCGGGCGCCGATCAGTTCGGCGGCAAGAGCGCGCTGCCGGCGAAAGAGACGCAGCAGGATTACCTCACCAACATCAAGAATCGCGGTTGCGTCGGCTGTCACCAGCTCGGCATGCAGGCGACGCGCACGATCCCCGCGGCCTTCGCCGATCTCGATCCGGAGCAGGCCTGGATTCGCCGCATCCAATCCGGCCAGGCCGGCTCCCTGATGGTCGGCGCGGTCGGCCCGACCGGCGGTGTCGCGCTGCATTATTTCGCCGATTGGACGACGCGCATCGCCAAGGGCGAGTTGCCGAAAGCGACGCCGCCACGGCCGCAAGGCGTGGAGCGCAATGTCGTCATCACCGAATGGGAATGGGGCAGCCCCAGCACCTATCTCCACGATCTGATCTCGACCGATAAGCGCAACCCCACGGTCAATGGTTACGGCCCGCTCTTCGGCTCGACCGAATATTCGACCGACGACCTGCCGGTCCTCGATCCCAAGACCAATACCGTCAGCGTCTTCAAGGCGCCGCATCGCGATGCCGATATGCCCGAGAGTCTCGGCGCGGGCCGCGCGGCCGATGCGAAGATCATGCAGCCCTCGGCCTATTGGGGCGATCAGAAGATCTGGTCGAACTATGTGAACAATCACAATTCCATGTTCGACGAGAAGGGCCGGCTGTGGCTGACCGTCTCGGTGCGCGGCAAGGAAGACCCGGCTTTCTGCAAGGAGGGCTCCGATCTCGAAATCGGCGAAGGTGTTTCCGCTCAAAGAGAACGAGCGCCAGCTCGGTATGCTCGATCCGAAGACGATGAAATTCACCTTTATCGATACCTGCTTCGGCACGCAGCATCTGCAATTCGGCTTCGACAAGGACGACACGCTTTGGGCGAGCGGCGGCGGGCCGGTGATCGGCTGGCTCAATGTGAAGAAGTTCGACGACGCGCTGGCCGAGACCGGCGATGCCGGCAAGGCGGCGCAGATCGCGCAAGGCTGGACGCCGCTGGTGACGGACGCCAACGCCAACGGCAAGCGCGACGCCTGGGTCGATCCCACGCAACCGATCGATCCGACGAAGGATCGGCGCCTGCCCGGCGGCAGCTACGCGATCATGCCAAACCCGGTCGACGGCTCGGTCTGGGCGTCGGTCGGCATCTTCGGCGGTACCGGCGGCATCGTGCGCGTCGCGCCGGGCGATGATCCGACGCATACCGCGATGTCGGAGTTCTATGCCATTCCGATGCCGGGCTTCGGTCCGCGCGGCGCCGATATCGACAGCAAAGGCGACGTCTGGGTGTCGCTCGGCTCGGGCCATCTCGGCGAGTTCGATCGCAGCAAGTGCAAAGGCCCGCTCAACGGCCCGACCGCCGCGGCCGGTAACGCCTGTCCCGAAGGCTGGAGTTTCTATCAGTATCCGGGTCCGGGCTTTGCCGGCATCGGCAAGAACAGCGCCGAGGCGAGCTACTACACCTGGGTCGATCAGCACGACACGCTCGGCCTCGGCAAGGACGTGCCGATCTCGACCGGCAACGAGAACGACGCGTTGCTTGCGCTGGTCAACGGCAAATGGGTGGTGATGCGCGTGCCTTATCCGATGAGCTTCTATACCAAGGGGCTCGACGGCCGCATCGACGATCCGAATGGCGGCTGGAAGGCGCGCGGCGTCTGGACAACGAGCGGCGATCGCACGCCTTGGATGCATGAGGGTGGCAAGGGCAGCAAGCCGCTGGCCTTCCACTTCCAGATCCGCCCCAATCCCCTCGCGGATTGAGGGGACGGATCGATGGCGTCCGATGGCCGATAGCGACATGCGTGCCGGCGAAATCGCCGGCACGCTGCCGGCGGCGCCGGATGCGGGCGTTTATTTCATCGGCGTGATCCGCACGCCGTGGCGCTCGCGCGCCGATTGCCCGAAGCGTGGCAGTGTCGATGGTCCGGTCTGCTCGCTGGCGATCGACGAACGCTGGCGTGTCGCACTGACCGGGCTCGAGCAGCATCGCCGCCTGCAGGTGCTCTACTGGATGCATCAGGCGCGGCGCGATCTCGTGCTGCAAGCGCCGCGTCTCGGCACGTTCGCCGGCACTTTTGCGCTGCGCTCGCCGGTGCGGCCCAATCCGATCGCCTCATCGATCGTCGAGCTCGTGGCGGTGCGCGACAATATCGTCGAAGTACGCGGCCTCGATTGCCTCGACGGCACGCCGTTGATCGATGTGAAACCCGAACGCGGGCGGCACGACGCGACCTGACCGGCTCACGGTTTCGCGATTTCGGTGCGGATACCTATATGAGCTAACATCGCGCGCATGAACGTGTTGCCGCGAGGATGGAGACGATGATGAAAAAGCATTTAACCGGCGCGCTGGCGTTGCTCGCGCTTCTGGCGCTGCCGCTGGCTGCTGAGGCGCGCGTCGTGCCGGCGCCGGTGCAGGATGAGGCGGCGGGTCAGGCGACGACCGAAGTCGCGGTTGTCGCCGGCGGTTGTTTCTGGGGCGTGCAGGGCGTCTTCCAGCATGTCGATGGTGTGATCAAAGCGGTCTCGGGCTATGCCGGCGGCCAGAAGGACACCGCCGAATACGAGACGGTGAGCGGCGGAAAGACCGGCCACGCCGAATCCGTGCAGATCACCTTCGATCCGCATCGCATCTCCTATGGTCGCGTCCTGCAGATCTATTTCTCGGTCGCGCATGACCCGACCGAGATCAACCGCCAGGGCCCCGACACCGGCACGCAATATCGCTCGACGATTTTCCCGACGAGCGACGAGCAGGCGAAAGTCGCCAAGGCCTATATCGCGCAGCTCGATGAAGCGCATGCCTACAAGGAAAAGATCGCGACGACGATCGAGCCGGGAAAGACATTCTATGCGGCCGAGGATTATCACCAGGATTTCCTCACCCGGCACCCGAGCTACCCCTACATCGTCATGTTTGATCTGCCCAAGATCGCCGATCTGAAAGCGTCGTTTCCCGATCTCTATCGCGCCGACCCAGTCCTGGTCTTCGCCTCGAAATAGGCGCGCCGCCTAGCGTACCACGAGATAGATCGCGGCGAGGATGACGATCGCGACCGCGCCCCAGAGCCAATAGGACAGCGTCGCGGGTGCTGCGGCCACGGCCGCGGTGCTGGCAGCAACTCTGCGCTCGACGACCAGCGCGGGCTGCGGCGCAGGCGCTGCAGCAGGGGGCTCGTTCGCGGGCGCCGGTTCGGCAACAGGAGGAGGCGCTACGGCGGCAGGGGCGGGCGCTGCTTGCGGCGTCTCGGCAGCAGGAGCGCCGACGATCGCGGCGAAACGCGCGAAGAAATCGTCGGCCATCTTGCGTGCGGTGCTGTCGATGAGGCGCGAGCCGATCTGCGCCAGCTTGCCGCCGACATTCGCGTCGACCTTATAGCTCAGGACCGTCGCGCCGTTGTCGTCGCGCAGGGTTACCGTGGCGCCGCCTTTGGCGAAGCCCGCCGGTCCGCCGGTGCCTTCACCGGAGATCCGATAGCTGTTCGGCGGATCGAGATCGGACAGCGTGACCTTTCCGCCGAAGCGCGCGGTGACCGGCCCGACCTTCGCCGTGACCTTGCCGTTCATCTCGGTGTCGGAAAGCTTCTCGAGCGATTCACGGCCGGGAATGCACTGTTTCAAGATCGCCGGATCATTGAGCGCCTGCCAAACCTTATCGCGCATCGCGGCGATGCGATATTCACCAGACATATCCATGGAAGAGAGATCCTTATTCCGCCAAAAAATCCTTGGCGCCGCCCGGCGCCGCTTGATCGTTATATATTAATAAATATAGCGATATGGGCAAGCGTGGCAGGACGGGAGGTGTGTGCCATGAATACGCCATCATTCGCTCTTGGGCCGCGTTTGAAGCGGTCAAAGCACGCTCGCCGCCTTCCATTTTCGGTAGGGACAGTATCAGTAGAGCATGATGGGGCGCGTTTTCAGGGTTTTATCCGATTTATCCCGCGATCCGTCTGCCCGAATTTGTCACACTGACCGGGCGAGCATCACGGCGGCGCGCCGTGGGGAAATCGATCTCGTCCGCAAATCGTGCGTTTTCGAGGCATCACGCCGAAGAAGGGCGTTGCGATGAACCAGACCCCATCGAGAAGCCAAATTTTCCTGGTCCAACTCGTTGTCGTGCTGATGCTCTGCTTCATCGTGGCGGGCGCGATTTGGTATGGATTCTCGTCCGAGGTGCGGCAGCGCATATGGACCGACTTGATCGAGCGTCCCGATGGGCCGCTGCGCTTCCGTTTCATTCTTCAGCCGGTCATGGTGGCGATAGTGGCGTTGGTCGACGGCCTTAAAGACGCGAAGCTCGGCCGTTCCCCCTATTTCTGGACGATACTTGCCAGTCGCGGCGAGCGCGGAGGCCGGCTGCGCGAGGGGCTGATCACCACCGCCCGGGTCATTCTCCTGGGCCTCGTCATGGACGTGATTTATCAGATTATCGTGCTGAAGACCTTTTACCCCGGTGAGGCGGTCTTTGTCGCACTCTTGCTCGGCTTTATTCCTTACCTCTTGCTCCGTGGTCCGGTCGCGCGCATTGCACGATGGCGGATGCGCGCGCCGAAATGAACGAGGGCGCGCGTCTGAACGCGCGCGGAAATTTCGACTGACCTGAGACGCGAGCTTAGCGGCTCTTGCGATTCACACGCGATCACCCGGCATGGTCCCCTCAATCGAAAAATCTACAGACTTCACCTGATTGTCGCTGGGTGGGGTTCCGAGGACATTGAGCAAATCAATCCGGCGCGGTGAAAGCCCGAGGAACGGAGCCGCATGTTCGCGCGCCCAATCCCACCGGCAACGACCCAACTCAGGAGGCGGTTAATGGCAGACGCGACGAAGAAGCAGCCGAATATCCTCATCCTTTGGGGAGATGACATCGGGATTTGGAACATCAGCCACTTCAGCCACGGAATGATGGGCTACCGAACGCCCAATATCGATCGTATCGCCAAAGAAGGCGCGATGTTCACCGACTATTACTCGCAGCAGAGCTGCACCGCCGGCCGCGCTTGTTTTATCACCGGCCAAAACCCGATCCGCACCGGTCTCACAAAGGTCGGCATGCCCGGCGCCACGGTTGGGCTGCAAAAGGAAGATCCTACCATTGCGGAAATGCTCAAGCCGCTCGGCTATGCCACCGGCCAGTTCGGCAAGAACCATCTCGGCGACCGCGATGAATTTTTGCCGACGGTTCATGGCTTCGACGAATTCTTCGGCAATCTCTATCACCTCAATGCCGAGGAAGAGCCGGAGCTGCCGGACTATCCCAAGAACCCCGAATTCAAGAAGAAGTTCGGGCCTCGCGGCGTCCTGCATTGCGTCGCGGATGGCAAAGGCGGGCAGACGATCGTGGATACAGGCCCGCTGACCAAGAAGCGCATGGAAACGATCGACGAGGAAATTACCGATCGCGCCATCGCATGGATGGAAAAGCAAGCCAAAGAGGATAAGCCTTTCTTCCTTTGGTACAACTCGACCGCCATGCATTTCCGGACTCACGTTGCCGAAAAGAATATCGGCAAGAGCGGCCAGGATCCTTACAGCGACCGGATGGTCGTGCATGACGAGCAAATCGGCATTATGCTTAACAAGCTCGACGAGCTCGGCATCGCGGACAACACGATCGTCATGTACTCGACCGACAACGGCCCGGAAAACGACACCTGGCCGGATGGAGCGACCACGCCCTTCCGCGGTCAAAAGGACTCGAACTGGGAAGGCGGCTGGCGCGTGCCGTGCTTCATACGTTGGCCCGGCAAGATCAAGCCGGACTCGGTTTTCAACGGCATTGTCTCGCACATCGACATGTTCCCGACCCTGCTGGCGGCGGCCGGCAATTCCGATGTCACCAAGCAGCTTCTCGAGGGCTGCACGGTCGACGGCAAGCCGTTCCATGTCCATCTCGACGGCTACAACCAGGTCCCCTACCTGACGGGCGCGGTGAAAGAGAGTCCGAGAAACGCCATTGTTTACTTCAGCGACGACGGCGAAGTCATTGCCGTGCGGGTGGGCGATTGGAAGTTCAATCTGGCGGTTCAACGTGCGAATACGATGAGACAATGGGCCGAGCCGTTCGTGAAGCTTCGATTGCCCTATATCATGAGCATGCGGCGCGATCCGTTCGAGAAGGCTGAATACAACTCGAACACCTATCTGGACTGGATGGTCGATCACGTGCCTCAGCTGTATATGATGCAGGCCGTGATCGCCCAACAGGTCGAAGACTTCGTCAAATTCCCGCCCCGTCAGAAGCCAGCGTCGTTCAACCTCGATGCTGTGATGGCGCAGGTGGCGACGCAGCACGCATAGGTGTCGTCGTCGCGAGACCGAAGGGGCGTGCCGTGCGTACGCCCCTTCTTCTGCCCAACTGCCGACACCAAACTCTCGCGGTAAGTTGCCATGAAATGGCCGGATGAGGGCTCTTCGACATCGGACGGATTGATCGACGAGGTCCGGGATTTTTACGACCGCTACCCTTACCCGCCGCCCGTCGTGAGCCTTGAGGAATATCGAGAACGTTGGCGAGACCCGCAAAGACGGCGTGCGGATTATCACCTCTTTTGGCCTAACAGCCCTTATCGGGAGGATCATTCGATCCTTGTCGCCGGCTGCGGCACATCGCAGGCGGCAAAACATGCTTTGCGGTGGCCGTCGGCGCAGATCACCGCGATCGATTTTAGCGCGACAAGCCTTCGCTCCACGAACGAACTCAAGCAAAAATATGATCTAAGCAATCTCGAAATCCGGCAACTTCCGATCGAGCGCGCCGGCGATTTAGGGACGAGCTTCGATCAAATCGTATGTACCGGCGTTCTCCATCATCTGGTCGATCCCGATGCAGGGCTTCGGGCGCTCCACAGTGTCCTTAAGCGCGACGGGGCCATGCATCTCATGGTGTATGCGCTCTACGGGCGGTGCGGGATCTATATGCTGCAGGAGGCATGTCGACGAATTGGCATCCGTGCCGCCGATGAGGAAATTCCCGATCTGATCAGGGCCCTGAGTCAACTGCCTCCGGGACATCCCTTGGAAAATCTCTTGCGACAAGCGCCCGATTTTAGAAATGAGGCGGCACTCGCGGATGCGCTTCTGCATCCGCAGGACCGCGCCTATTCGGTGCCGCAACTATTCGAGTTTTTGGATAGAGGAGAACTAAAATTCGGTCGCTGGGCGGCGCAAGCACCCTACCACTCGCACTGTGGCTTTCTTGCGCGGATTCCACAAGCGCACAGGCTCCAACAACTTTCCTTGACGGACCAATATGTAGCGGCGGAATTGCTTCGAGGCACGATGATCCGCCATAGCGTCGTCGCCTACCGCAATGACAGCGCCGTTCGACAAGAGATTCGTTTTACCGGCGACGCCTGGCTCGGCTACGTCCCCCTACGAATGCCGGACACGGTCTGCCTTGAAGAGCGGATGCCGACAGGCGTCGCGGCCGCTCTTATCAACCGCACCCACACGTTCAAGGATCTCGTCGTAACGATCGATGCGGATGAAAAGCGCCTGTTCGATGCGATCGACGGAACCCGAAGCATCGGCACGATCGCGCAAACAACGATCGCTCCTGGCAAGACGTCGCCCTCCGATCGAGCGCGACGTTTTTTCGAAAAACTTTGGTGGTACGATCAAATCGTATTCGATGCATCGCAAGCGGCCGGCTGCGCAAGCGGCTGATCGATGGAAGAACTCGTCAAACTTGGCGCAGGGCACATCCCTCAATCGATCGAGGCGGCCGCAGCCATCATCATCGCATACTCGCTGCAGACATCGTCGGTCCGGCAATTTCGCCGAGCTGGACCGCGATCGGACAGCTCGCCGCGATCGGCACAATCCCCACCTTCCTCAATTATTTTCTCGAAAACGATATCGAGAAATTCGATCGCAGATCCCCGAACGGAGTGAGTGGAAATGGTTGATCAGCCCGTCACGGCACAATCCCCGTCGAGCCAGATTTCCGTCGAATTGGCATCGCGCAACACCGGCATGGCATTCCAGCGCACGCGCATGAGTGCCGACCGAACGCTCATGTCGGTGATCCGAACGGCGCTGTCGCTGATCAGCTTCGGCTTCACGATCGCGCAGGTCTTCGTGCATCTCAAGACCGCCAATCTATTGCCAAGCGACAGCGAAGCGCCGCGGCGGTTCGGGCTCAGCCTCGTCATCTTGGGCGCAGCCATGCTGGCGTTCGGCATCTGGTATCACGCCGATTTTATGCTGGGCCTGCGGAAGGCGCGGCGCCGCATGATCGAGCAAGGGCTTATTCACGGTGAAAGCCGGTATCCGATCTCCGCTACTTTCATCGTTGCGGTGCTCTTGTTCCTCATCGCGTTGCTGACGACCGCGAGCATGATATTCCACATCGGGCCATACGAGTGAACGCCGTAGGACCGACCGACGGCCGAATAAAGCACCTTCATTCCCATCGCGGCGGCGGACGCCGGCCGGCTTGCCGCCTGCTGCCGCGAGAATCGGGGCCGCGAAGTGCTCGAGCTTTATACCGAGGTCAAATCGGTGGTGATGGCGCTGTAAACGAGCACCGTTGATCGCCGCCAGCACGCGGACAGTGGATCGTTGAGGTCGGAGCGTGCCATGGAGCGCATGTTGCCGGCGCCGCGAAAAGCCAAACGCGAGGACGCGATACCAAGGAACCGATAGCAATCGAGTACGGCATGCTCTATGCAGTCATGGGCCCATCGGCCACTTACCGCGGCCACATTGGCTACGTGCCCCATGACATCATCGAGCCTGCGACAACCGTCGCGGTGCAAATAGCGAAGCGGTCGGCCGAGACGGAGCGATCGCGAGCCTCGCATCATTGGAGATCCACATGGCAAAAGGGCAGAAACGGTCGAACCGCGAGGTGAAGAAGCCGAAGAAAACGGCGGCGGAACGCGCGAAGGCCACCGTTACACCCGTTATGGGAGGACTGGGTAAAGGCGCCGTCGCGGGACAAAAGCGGCGCTGAACGACGCCGGCACGAATGGCCGCGCCGATCGTGACCGCGACGCGGCAGCTTACAATGACCGCGCTTCGTCACTATGTAATACCAATCGCGATCATTGCACCGCTCGCGCCAACGGCGCGTGCTTGCAAAACGCTCGACTCGCCGCGGTGACCCGCCGCCGAAATCCTCGTCCAACTATATTATCCCGCGCGGCGATCGGCGCGATTCCGCTTCGACCAAGAGCCTTTGACAAGGAGTCGATAGCCATGCCGTCTCATAAATACGCCGCCGGCCGGAAGGTCCAGTTCGTTCCCAACGATCTGCGCCTATCGCTGCCCGGACAATTCGAGATTGTCCGGGCAATGCCGATCGAGCACGGAATCCTCCAATACCAGGTAAAGTCGCTGAAGGACGGCCACCAGCGTGTCGTCATGGAAAGCGATCTGAGCTGAATGGGTGGGTTAAGGATGACATCGAAGCAACCGCAAATCGGCGACCGCTACCGCGACATCGCAACCACATTCCCGAAAGTCGTCTGGATCTTAAGCGGGCTGTTCACGAGTCGAAACGGCATCGAGCACGCGCATTTGATTTCCGCGTCCGATGCCGCCGACACCAAGACGCTGGCGCTTTCGGTTGTCGCGGATCCGAAACGCTTTGTCCGCGCGGAAAGCCCAAGTTCCGCCTAGCCCATCCTCTTAAACCAGGAAGCCTAAGGAATTCCGCCGCTCGCTATTCCGCGGCGGCGCGGCGGGCGAAAGGCGAGGCGCGCAAGGCGCGCAGCATCGAGGCAACGCCGGCGCTGCGCAGCGGCACGTAGGGCTTGTCGGCTTGCTGGCACAGCCGCTTCAAGAGCAGTGCCGCGCTGTGGCTGATGCAATCGACCGGGAAGAAGGCGGCATCGGCGCGGCTGACGAGGCCTGGCAGCAGATCCGATCGTTCCTCGACACCGCCATCATGATGGATGAGCTGGCCGCCGCCGGCTTCGATCATCTGCCGCAACTGCGCGACCTGATGTGGCCGGCCGCCGACATAGAGCAGCGCCGCGCCGCCGAGATCGATGCCGGTCTCCGCCGCGTCGCGCGTCTCGCGCGAGACAATATGCGCTTCGACCGCATCCAGCTCGTCGCGCAGCGCGGCCAGCTCGCGATCGGCCACCGCGCGCGACCGATCCGCTCTCTGCGCCGCGAGCGTCAGCTCCTCATTGCGCGTCTCGGCGCGCTGGCGCCGCGCCACTTCGCGATCGAGCAGCTTGCGCAGATCGGCGACGATGCCGTGAAGCACGGCGATCTCGGCCGGATTTGAGTCGCTGGCAGGTTGGCTCGAGGGCACCATCATCGCGGCGATCGTGTCGTTCAACTTACGGATCTTGGCTTCGCGCGCGACGATGCCGTCGCGTAGCTGCGCCTGTTGCCGCGCCAACTTTTCCTCGAGCGCGGCTTTCTCTTCCTCGAGCTCGTGCAGCTTGCGGATATCCGCGCGATTGGCGGCGCCGACCAGATGCGACAGCATATGTACGTCGCCGAAGGCGTCGCGCAGCAGCGCATCGTCCGTCTTGGGGTGGGTCAGCACGGCCCAATAGCCGCCGGGAATGTCGCCAGCCTGGCGCGCTTCGTGCCAACAACGGCGCAGCTCATCGACGCTTTTGGCGTCGCCGAAGTGCCGCAAGGCATTGGCATGCCGGCGGTCGAGCGCCTTCTGCAATTGCTTGGCGAGGATGTTGTGCTGGCTGGCGGCTGCGACCGCGATCGTGTGCAGCAGATGCTCGGTCGGCTTGTCGGGAAGCTGGCCGTGGAATTTGCTCAGGAGTCCGCGCAGCTCGCCGGTGGTGAGGCAGGTGCCGATCACCGAACAATGCAGCGAATTATGCAAATCCCAGATGCGGCGGCGCGCGGTCTTCTCTGTCGGCGGTGCGTAATCGTCATGCAGCAGGAGCGGGCGCTGATCGAGCCGCCCGAGGATCGAGGCGGCGGCGCCGCGATGATCGACGCATTCGCCGTGGGCATGACCATGCCTCAAACCACCGAGCCCGGGAACAAGCCGGTGCGAGGGGGTGCTTTTCAGTGGCGGTACGTTATGTCCATCCATATACACCGATTTTGGCAGACAGCCTGGGTTTCGTCAAAGGGCCGCGCACGCGGCTTTTGCCGCTGCGATATATCCGTTAAAGTATAACGGAAATGCGCACGACACCAGGGTGGAGCGGTTCATGGGCCTTCGAACGGACGCAATCGTCGCGTTCTTTCTCGCGAGCCTCGCGCTGGTTCCAGTCGTGATCGCCCCCAGCCATGCTGCCGATGCATCGCCGGTTCGCCTTCATGCGGCGGGCAGCCTGCGCAACGCCATGCTCGAAATCGCCAAGGGCTTTACCGCGGCTTATGGCATGGCGGTCGACGCCAATTTCAAATCTTCCGGCTTGCTCCGCGAAGGTTTCGAGAAAGGCACGGCCGGCGACGTCTTCGCCTCGGCCGATATGGGCAATCCGCAAAAGCTGCAAGAGGAAGGTCTGTCGGGTCCGGTCGTTCTCTTCGCGCGCAATCAGCTTTGCGCCATCGCACGGCCCGGCCTCGCTCTGACGAGCGCGACGCTGCTCTCCGCCATGCTCGATCCCGCCGTGAAGCTCGGCACATCGACGCCGAAATCCGATCCCTCCGGCGATTATGCCTGGGCGATGTTTGGCAAAGCAGATGCTGTGACGCCGGGCAGCCGCGCCAAGCTTGATGCCAAGGCGCTGCAATTGATGGGCGGACCCACCTCGCCGCAGCCGCCCGACGGTATCACGCCCTATGCCTGGCATCTGAAAGAAGGGCGCGCGGATATTTTTCTCGCCTATTGCACCGGTGCCAAGGAAGCGCTGACACAATTGCCGGGCGCGACCAGTATCGAGTTGCCGCCAGCGCTGGCGACCGGCGCCGATTACGGACTGACCGTGCTGAAATCGGCGGATGCCGCGAAGGCCAATCTCCTCACGATGTATATTCTCTCCGCGGCGGGCCAGACCGTGCTGGCGAAATACGGTTTCGAAGCGCCGCTGCAAACCGGGAATTGAGAAGCCGCCATGACGAAAGCCATCGGTCGGAGTCGCGTGTTGACGGGCATCGTCGCCGGCGGCACGGCGTTGATGCTGCCGCGGCATTCGCAGGCGGCCGAGATCATGATGGAGACCGCCACCAGCTTCGAAAACTGATCCTGAAGCTCGACGTCATCGAGACGAATATCGACCGGCTCGAAGCCATGTCCTGCGAGGAGATTTTCCTGATGCAGGAGCGTCTCTATCAAGAAGAGTACCAACGCATCCCGATGCTCGATGAGCTTTGCGCGCGCTATGGCGATCCGGAAAATCGTCGCGTTTATATGATGAGCCGCGACGTCGAAGGCCGCTGGCTCGAAATGCATGCGCGCGCCACCGGGATCAAGCCGCCCATCGACTGACAGCCCCCATCCTTGCCGGTTTCCCCACGCGCGCTTAAACTCACGTCAAAAGCGCCAGGAGGGAGCGTCCCATGAGCGATGCGACGATTAATGCCGAGCAGAAAGAGGCATTTCATCGTGCGGCCGAGGCGAAGATCGTGACCTTCGCTTATCAGAAGCCGGCCGAGCAGAACGATCGTGATGGCGAGCCAATGGTGAAGCAGATCGCCAATCTGATGCGCGGCGATCTCATGCGGCTCAACGTGCAGATTGTTAAAGAAGGCGGTGAGAACAATCTTCACTATCACACTGGCGGCGACACCGTTTGGATGGTGCTGAAGGGCGCCGCGCGCTTCTACGGTGTCGGCGACAAGCTGCTCGGCGAGATCGGTCCGAATGGCGGCATCCATCTGCCCGGCGGTTCGCGCTATTGGTTCGAGAAGATCGGGAACGAGGATCTCGAGATCCTGCAGATCGTGTCCAAGGAATCGCGCGATTCGAAACCCGCGCGCATCAATCTCGATCAGCACAAGGATTGGATGAACGAGGATCGACTGCAGGTCTACGACAAAGAGACGGCGAAATAAGCCGCAAGCTGTCGGCTAATCGTTATCAGCCAAAAAATTCGTCTCCCCGGCGAAGGCCGGGTCCATGGCTCAATCGCGCAGTCGATGAATGGACCCCGCCTTTCGCCGGGGAAGGCGAAGGGGGAGCACAGGGCATGAAACCGATACGGCGCGCATTCGTCATCGCGATGGCGTGCATTTTTGCATCATCCGCCCACGCCGCCGAAAAACTCCCGGTCGGCAAAGCGGCGCTGACCTCGCCGGCAGTGTTGCCGCTCGATATCGGGGTGAAGACCGGTATCTTCGCGAAACACGGGCTCGATGTGGAGATCGTCGCTTTCCAAGGCGCGGCCAAGATGCATCAGGCGATGCTGGCCGGCAGCGTCGATATCGGGATCGGCGGCGGACCGGAGATGGCGCTTATCGCGAAAGGCGCGCCGGAGCTAGCCGTGTGCAATGTTGCGCCGGCTGTCGCCTTCCTCGGCATCCTCGTTCCAGCGGATTCACCGATACACGATGTCGCCGATCTGAAGGGCAAGAAGATCGCCGTCGCAGCGGTCGGCGGGCTCTCTTATTGGCTGACGCTCGAGCTCGATCGTCGCGAGGGCTGGGGACCGAAAGGCGTCGATATCGTCGAGATCGGCAACAGCCCCTCGGCGGTGACGGCGTCGCTCAAAACCCACGCCGTCGATGCCGCTTATACCGGGACAGTGATTGCCTTCACCATGGAGGAAGAGCACACCGGGCGGCTGCTGATCCCGGCGTCGAAATATGCCGGCCATGTCGGCGGCGGCGTGATCTATGCGACGAAGCGGCTAATGGCCGATAATCCCGATACGCTGCGCCGCTTTCTCGCCGGTTGGCTCGAGACCATCGGCTATATGCACGCGCATCGCGACGAAAGCGTCGCGATCGAGCGCGAGGTTACCAATGCCTCGGCGGCCGTGCAGGCCAAGGATTTCGATCTCAACCTCGCCGCGTTCTCGGATGATTGCAAATTCGACGCCGAGACGCTGACCAATCTGAAACGCTCCTTTGCCGATCTAAAGCTGACCGACGCGTCGCCCGATATGGCGAGCCTCTATACCGAGAAGTTCCTGCCGTGAGGCCGATCGATACCAGCAATCGTCATTGCGAGCGCAGCGAAGCAATCCAGTGGTTGAAACAGACTGGATTGCTTCGTCGCCCTCCGGGCTTCTCGCAATGACGAGTTTCGGCGAGGGGGATTCATGAAAATCGCCGTTATCGGGCTTGTGCTTCTCCTGGCCGCAAGCGGCGCGCAGGCCGCCGATCACCTGCGTATTGGCAAGCCCGAGGCGCGTGCTTTCAATTTCACGCCGGTCGAGATCGGCCGCGAGAACGGCATCTTCGCCAAATACGGCATCGAAACCGAGAGCATCGGCTTCGGCGGTGGTGGCAAGATGCATCAGGCGATGGCAGCGCATCAGCTCGATATCGCGCTCGGCTCCGGCCCAGAGATGGCGTCGATCGCCAAAGGCTCGCCCGAGATGACGGTCGCGGCGATGTTCGGCGCGCCGATGAATATCTCGATCATTGTCAAATATAATTCGCCGATTACCAAGATCGCCCAGCTCAAGGGCAAGACCATCGGCTCGGGACCGGCGAACAGCCTGACCGGCTGGACCGCGCTCGAGACTGCGCGGCGCGAGGGCTGGGGACGAGACGGTCTCCATATCGCCGATACCGGCGGCCGGCCGGGCATTATCGCCGCGCTGATGACGGGCAATGTCGATGCCGGCGTCGACGGGACCGAGGATGCCTATGAGCTGCAGGCGCAGGGCAAAGTGCGCATCCTCGTCCGCATGGGCGATGTGATCCCGGATTTTCTCGGCCATGTGATCTTCGCTTCGAACGATCTTATCGAGAAGGATCCAGCGCTCCTGCGGCGTTTCCTCAAGGCGTGGTTCGAGACCATTATCTTCATGGAGAAGAACGAAGCGGCGACGCTCAAAGTGGCGCAAGAGGTCTCGCGGCTTTCGCCCGAGGTCGCGGCACAAACTTATCGCGAGCAGATGCCGCTTTTCTCGCGCGACGGCCGCTTCGATGCGAAAGCAGTCGCGGTCGTCGGCCAGGCGATCACCGATACCGGTCTGCTCGACCACGCCGTCGATATGCAGACACTCTATACGGAGAAGTTCCTGCCGTGACCGATGGTCAGGCGGCCGCTCTTACGCTGCTTTCGCCAATTTGCGCAAGCCTTGCTTCTCGACGTCGCTGCTTGCCGAGCGCGCAAACTGCTCGAGCGTAAAGCCGAGCGCATTGGACAGCTCGAGAAAGCGTAATCCCTCCCGATCCGCGCAATAACGCGAGGCACAATAGAGTGCCGCCTGATCGAGTCCCCAGAATCCTTCCTGTTCCACTTTGACCGCAATAAATTTGCGCATCAGATCCATAAACGCACGGCCCGCTCCCGTGTGGCGGATATAGACGGCCGCCGCGCGGCAGAGGAGCCACGGCAGCACGTCGCCGCAACTGAAATAGCCGAGATCGGCGTTTTGCAGGCCGGCGACGAGCTTGCCGACATCGCCCAGAGCCTCGGTATCCGCATCGAGGATCAGCACATCGCGGCCGTAATAATCGCTGACCTCACGGGCGCGGAGAAACCGGGCGCAGGCATAGTAACCGGCACGACGGTAGCCGCAGTCATCCACCCGGTATGATTCTGAGCTCCAGCCGATGGTCACGCCATCGCACCGCGCTCGAAGGCGCCTCAGGGCGGTCTCGGTGTCGTCATCGGGATCGACGATGTGGAAATGCGGCGTGGTCGCGAGCCCCGCACCCTCGCAGCTCGCGGCGATGGTCTCTCCGAACCGCCGAAGATAGAGAGGGTTGCAAGAGACGAGATAGACGAACGGCGCTGTCGTTGTCGGGCAAGAAATCACATCGAGCGCGGGCCGCAAGGCGTGCGTCGCCCCGGTGACGTCACTCCAGCTTTGTGCGGCGACACCTTCGAGGAAGGACGCGTCCTCAAAAATGTGACCTTGGCTTTGGATCGAATAAAGCCGTGGGTCGTCGGCGAACAGCGCAGCGCAATGTTGCGCGCCGATAGCCGCCGTCTTGAGATCGGCAATGGCGCGCTGCCAATCATCGCCGCGCGCGGCAAGACAACCTGAAAAGAATCCGAGAATCACTCCAAGTGCGCTGTTGCTCGGGAGAGACGCCGCAAGCGGAGGGATCGCCGCACCGTGTCCGCGGCGCATACATTCGCTTAGTGCGTCATAGAAAAGGCCGAGCGCATTCTTGCGCTGCTGTTGGCGCAGCTCGATCAGGCCGAGCAGCTGCGCTGTCGCGCCCTGCCGCAACAAGATCAGGGCGAGATAGAGCCAGGGCGGCTCGGTTTCGGGGTTCGCGGTGAGGGCGGTGACGAAGAGAGGTGCCGCTCCGCCAAGATCGCCGCTTTCGTAGCGTGCAATGGCCGCATCAAGCCTGACGGTAACTCCGGATCTGACTTCACCGATCCGGTGTAGATCGCTTTGGTTAATTTTCTATTTTTAAAGGCAACTATAGAAATTATGCTCTCAATTCTATCTATCTTTCCTAATACAGCGATCTGACTGAAAAAGAAGAGATAACTGATAGAGATTCGAATAGGTCCCAACGGAGAATTCCGAGGAATCCTATCAGCCACGCACCGGCCATCGCCGGTGGCCGAGCTGGCTCCCGCCGATCGCTGCCAAGGTGACTGGCTGACGGCTCCTTGATATCGTCCGACGAAACAATCGAACGATAACGTGCAGTAACAGGGAGGACATCATGAAAGCCAAGATGTCGCGGCGCGCCGCCATCTCGGGTATCGGCACCGTGCTGGCACTGCCCGCGCTGCGTAGTGCGCGAGCCGCCGACAAGCTGCGCGTCGGCAAGGCGGTCGCCCAGGTCTATGGCTACATCCCGCTCAATGTCGGCATGCAGCACGGCATCTTCGCCAAGCATGGCGTTGAGGTCGAGGAGATCATCTTCGCCGGCGGTACCAAGATGGCGCAGGCGGTTGTCGCCGGCGCCGTCGACTTCTCGCTGAGCTCCGGTCCCGAAATGCAGCTCATCGCCAAAGGTGCGCCGGAGATCGCGGTGGCGACGATCTGTGAATTGGCGGCTTTCATGGGGATCAGCGTCGGCAGCGGCTTTTCCGGCCACGGTATCGATTCACTCAAAGGCAAGAAGATCGGCATCACCAGCACCGGCTCGCTCACCGAATGGCTGGTGATGGCACTCAATCTCTCCCAGGGCTGGAGCGGCGCGGACAGCGCGGTCGCGGTGCCGATCGGCGGCTCGCCGACCTCGGCTTTCGCGGCGCTGAAGACGGGCGCGATCGATGCCGATGTCGGCGGTACTTCGACCGGCTACCAGCTCGAAGAGACCAAAGCGGGACGGTTGCTGATCGATTGCTCGACCTATGTGAAAAGCATCGAACTCTTCACTATCTTCGCCAGCAACGCGATTGCCGAGCAGAATCCCGACGCGGTACGGCGTTTCCTCAAAGGCTGGTTCGAATCCGTCGCTTTCATGAAGGCGCACCGAGCGGAGACGACGCCGATCGCCGCTAAGGTTACGGGCTATACGACCGGCGTTTCGGAGCGCATGTACGACACGCTGATGACGAAATTCTCGACCAACGGGCGCTTCGATCCGCAAGCACTGGCGACGTTGCGCGAATCCTGGACCGACATGAAGACCGTCGATCCGTCGGTCGATATTGCCACGCTCTATACCGAGAAGTTTCTCTCATAGGCTTTGCTCTGGCCGTTCCCGCTTCGGCCATCGACGGGAGTTGGCACGGCAAAGAGAACCCGCGCGTGCCGACGGCGGACGGCGTTCGCGAGCCGCAGAACCGCCGTGTCGAGATCGCGATGTAAGCGAAAGCGGGCAGCCATCGGCCGCCCGCTTGTTACATCCGCTCAAACCGATGGCGCTGCGCGCCGCTGTACATTACTCGATTAGAGGTATTTCGTCGGCCGGCGAATGGTGCGCCACATAAACGCCGAGGCGCTATCGTCAAAGCCCAAACCTTCCGCGGGCTGCTTGAAGTGGCGGCCGATAATGTCTTCGAAAGGCTCCCAGGTCACGACCACGTTCGGATCGAACGAATAAAGGTCGTGCACGGTGATCATGCGCGCCGTCATATACCATTTGTGCGCGCGCGCCTTTTTGTAGGCTTCTTGGATGTAGGGCTCGGGCACGTAATGGGCGCCGAAATGCCGGACATACATTTCCGGATAGGTATAGCCGACGGATTTATCGGGGAAGAAGCGAACCGCCTGATGCGCGCGGATCGCCCAACTGATCTCCTCGTCGACATAGGGCTCGATGAGCGCTGCGCCCCAATAACCGTGATCGCTCTTGATGAAGAGCGAATTGGCGATGTCGTGCAGAAGGCAGGCGAGGACGATCTTCTCGGGCATGCCCTTCTTCAACGCGAGATTGCCGCTTTGCAGCAGATGCTGCGTTCCGCCTGCGCGATATTTGAAGAAGTCGAGCAGGGTCGGCCGCTCCGGCATCGTCGGCAGGCGCGGGTCGTCGTCCATCAGGTAGAATTTTCCCTTCCGATCGGCGACGCTGAGGCTCGCGCCCATATTGGTCGGGCCGAGATTGCCGTCGGCCATGTTGAATAGCGCCGATTTCGAGATCAGCACGTCGAGCTCGTCGCTCATCTTGCGCTCGAGCGCGTCGGCGCGATCGTCCAACGACGTTGAAGTGCCTTCCGCCATGACTTTCTCCCGCCTGCGTTTCCCCGGAATAGTCACCAGTTTAGGGCAAGGCGCGGAGTTCTGACAAATCGCGTCCAAGCCGGCCGCCGTCGCGCCGGTACGCGACGAGACTGGGCTTGAAATCGCGGCTCATGCGTTGTGATACTTGCCCCGGCCCTGAACGCTGGAGGCGGATATGAATAACAATAATGTGGATAGAGGCACCGGGATTTCGGCGCTTGGCTACAAGGATGTGCTACGCGTCGGACCGGGCACGATCGGCGGCAATTATCTGCGGCGCTTCTGGCATCCCATCTTCGTCGGGCATGAGATCGCGCCGGGGCACGTCAAGCCGATCCGCATTCTCGGCGAGGACCTGACGCTTTATCGCGGCGCCTCGGGTACCCCGCATATCGTTGCCCAGCGTTGTCCGCATCGCGGCGTGCATCTTTCGCTGGGCTTCGTCGAAGACGAGCTCATTCAATGCGCCTATCATGGATGGAAGTTCACCGCCGACGGGCGCTGCGTTGCGCAGCCCGCGGAGCCGAAGTCCTTTTGCGAGCGCATCAGCATCAAGGCTTATCCCACGCGTGAGTATCTCGGCCTGATCTTCGTTTATCTCGGCGAAGGGGAGCCGCCGCCCTTGCCGCGGCTGGCCGATTACGAGGATGCGGAGCTTTACGACTGCCAGATCGCGGCCGACACGTGGCCGTGTAGCTATTTCGACCTACTCGAGAATGCGACCGATATGGCGCATACCGCCTTTCTCCACTGGCAGTTCGGCTACGGTGTTCCCAGCAACATTCACTGGGAAGAGAACGCATGCGGCCTGTTCGGTACGTTCGATGGAACAGGCAAGAATGCGGTCTTCAACAATTCGTACTTCGACATGCCGAACGCGGTCGAATTCACGCCGTCGCGTCCCGGCGGTGTCGGATTCTTTACCCGGGGCTATCGTGTTCCGCGCGATGATAACTCAGCCATCCGCTTTAATCTCGTCGCCATCCCGCGCATCAAGGAACAAGTCGATGCCGCTCGCGCGACGCACACCAGATCGACGAAGGACGAAGCGAGCGCGGTCGAGGTGGCGCGCGGGCTCATCGCGGGCGTCGAGGACATGCGGATGCTCAAGGAGCGTACCGACACGGTGAATAATTTCCTCCTCACCAACATCCAGGATTGTTCCGTACTGACAAGCCTGGGGCCTGTGGAGGAGCGCGATTTTCCGGAGAACCGTGGCGCCACGGATGTGAGCGTCGTGATGCTGCGCCGTCTCTTTGTGCGCGAGATGACCGCCTTGGCGGAAGGCCGGCCGCTCAAGGAATGGAAGCGCCCCGACTATCTGTGGAAGGACGTCGCGGCGATGCACCGCGAGCTGATGTGATGATCAAGGATTTCGTCACGGTTGCGGGGCTCAGAACCCACTATTGGCATGCCGGGAGCGGTCCCGTCCTGCTGCTGCTGCACGGCCAGCTCCCCGGCTCCTGCGTCGCCGTCGAGTGGAGCGACCAGATCCAGCGTTTCGCCGATGCCGGCTACTCGGTCTACGCCATCGACGAGGCGGGATTCGGACAGACCGACAATCCCAAGGACTATTCGATCGAGACGCGCATCGCGCATGCGCGCGCCTTCGTCGATCATATCGCGCCCGAACGCTATCACATCTGGGGTTGTTCGATGGGAACGCTGATGGGGTGCACGATGGCCATGACGGACCCGCGCATCGACAAGCTGGTCCTGATGCCCTCGACCTTGCTGCCGCCGCCGTTGCCCAATGCGCCACCGGCCACGGCACCGGTGCCGGGTTCGGTCGGCGAGCTTGCCCGACGCTACACGCCGTCGATGGATAACGCACGCGAGCTGTTGAAACGGGTATTGAAGAATCCCGCCGCCTTGACGGAGGAGCGCGTTCGCCTCGTCTACGAGAATTCAAAGGGTAAGAACGAGGAAGCCGAACGGCAACGCAACGAAACCGGCCGGCCGGTGCCGATCTATGCGGAGCTTCCCCGCGTGAAGAACCGGTGTCTCATTCATTGGGGTGCCGACGATCCGAACTCGCCGCTGGAGCGCACGATCCTGATGCTCCGGCTGCTGCCCAATGCCGAGATGCACGTCGTCCGCCAAGCGGGGCATTGGCCGCAAGTCGACCAGCCCGACCGCACCTTCGAGCTCGTGAGCGCCTATCTCCGATCTTAAATCGCTGTCGAGCGCGGGCCGGCAAGCTGCGTCCGCGATTGGCCTCTGGCGCCGATCCAGTAAAGGCCGAGCAGCGGCACCATGAACGCCAGCATCACCAAGGATTGCGCTGCTGCTATGCCGGTCTTGCCGTCGTACCAGGCCTGCCAGATCAAGACCGGCAGGGTGAGATTGTCGCCGGTCGTGAGCACGGTCGCTAGCGTCAGCTCGCGGTAGCACAGCAGCGCCGTCCAGATCCACGCGTAGACCAACGTCGGCATCATCAGGGGAACCACGACCCTGAGCAGGATCGCCCCCGTGCTTGCCCCACCGACACGCGCTGATTCGAACAGTTCGCCATGAATCTGGATCAATCCGCTGTTGGTCATCCGCGTTCCGTAGCTGATGCGGCCGATGACAAAAACAATGAGCAAGATCCACAAGGTCCCATAGATCGGCACGACGCGATCGACCACGAACAAGGTGATCAGCAGGATGGCGACGCTGAAGATGACGTTCGGCACCACATGGGGCAGGAACATCACGAAATCGATCGCGGGCCGAAACGGGATCTTGCTGCGCAAAACGATCCAAGACGACGCAAGGCTGAGGATCACCGTCAAGGTTGCCGCCGCCACCATGAGGATCGCGGTGTGGCCGGCGGCCTCGGACACATAGCTCCACGCGATCGCATTAAAATTGGCAGTCGTCAGCAGTGAGAACGCGGCGAGCGTCGGCACCTGCAGGTAGGGGAGGAAGGCGGCCCAGGCCAGCATCAGCAGGGGGAGGACGAAGCCGAGCACGACATAGATCGCGATGAAGCTCCACGCGGCCCAGCGCCAGCGCCCCAGCGCGACGCGGTTGGGGCGATAGCCCTTGCCGGTGACGACAGCGTAGCGCTGCGCGCGACTCTGCATGCGGTTGTAAGACCAGCCCAATCCGATCGCGATTGCGATGATCGGCACCGACAAAGCCGCCGCGGCCCCGTATTGCGGCAGGCCTTGGAGCGAATTGATGAGCAACACGGCGTAGGTGCTGAAGGTGAAGATCCGATTGGTCCACCCGATCACCGCCGGAACATCGAAGGCGGCGAAGCCGATCATGAAGATGTAGATGGTCGCGGCAAAGATTCCCGGCCCCGCCAGACGCAGCGTCACGCGCCGAAATGTTGCGATGAAGCCGGCGCCGGACATGGAGGCCGCTTCCTCGAGCATCGGGTCCATCGCCCGGAAGGTCGCGGCCACCATGATGAAGGCGAGCGGCGCAAGGTTGAGGCCCTGGACCCATCCCATGCCGGCAATTGATGCCACGTTGAACGGGCCCGCGCTGAAGCCGAGAAAATCGGTGAACAGCTTGTTGACCACGCCGATCCGCGGATGCAGCAGGAACAGCCAGCCCATCGCCGAGGTATAGCCGGGAATGAGTAGCGAGATGGTCATGAGCCCGAAGAGAGTGGCGCGGCCCGGCAAGTCGGAGCGTTCCGCAAGCCACGCGATCGGCAAGCCGAACAGCAAGGCAAAGACCTGCGTGTAGACCGAAAAGAGGATCGTATTGCCCAAAACGAGCCATGTTGCCGGCTTCGTCAGGACATTACTGAAATTAGCGAATCCGAAATGCGCCTTTGCGGAGCCGATGTCGCCCACGGTCAGGCCGATCCAGAAGATCCCCGCAAGCGCGCCGAGAATTAAAAGACCAACGACCGCAGAAGCTGCCAGCATCGCGGCCGATGCCAGGTCTACGCGATGAAGGGTACCCCGCATTCGGTTACGGCTTGGGTGTCGAAGATATGGGCCGCGATTGCGTTACTTCTTGGCGGCAAAGATATCGACGACTTGGTTGAGCGTTGTCCCCACATCCGTATGCCGCATCCAGTCAGCGGATACATAGGTGAGACCGCTCAAATCAGGGGAGAGATCCTTGAGGCTCTGGCGAACCTTCGAGTCCGGAAAGAAGAGGAGGTCTCGCCCACCGTCCGCCATGGATAATTTTTGCCCTTCCGGCGTCATGAAATAGGCGGCGGCGAGCTTGGCGGCATTTGGGTGCTCTGCGTTCTTCGGTACGGTCAGATAGAAGAATGTGATCCGGTTCATTTCCTTGAGGAGGACGCGGCCGATCGGAGCGCCCTTCGCTGCCTTTTCTGCTACTTTTCCTTCGCCGCAGTCGATCAGTAGCGCCGCGAACTCGCCGGAGATGATGCGATCCTCGTCAGGGCACCGGATGAGACCGGACACCTGCTCGCTCAGTTGCTTCGCGTATTTGATGGTCGCGTCCGGCCCGAGGCTGTCGGGCGCCGCAAGCAGATCGAAGCCTGCGGCGTACGGTGTCGTGGCCAATTTTCCCTTGAGCGACGGATCGAGATAGCCGGCGAGCGTTCTGGGCGGATTCGGCAGCAGTTTGGTGTTGTAGATCACGCCACGCGCATAGGATTGCCAGCGCAGCAGCGCGCCGCCTTCCTCGATCATCTCGTCGGTGATCCGGCCGGGGAGAAGCTCGTTCCAGTCTGTGCGCGTAAGCATATCGGCATCGAGCATCTGCAGCACGATTTGGTTGGGCGCGTCATAGAGATCGCTACTCGCTTTGCGGTTTGCCTTGGCTTCTTGGAGAAGCTGGAAACCCTGCTGCATCAGCGCCGGGCCAGGCGACCAACGGATCTTGATGTTGGTTCCGAACATCGCGTTCATCCCGGTTTCGAGGCTTTTCCAATTGTCGGCGCCGCCGAGCACGAGATCCCCCGCGACGACGGTGAGGTTTCCTTCCTTGTCCGCCGCTTCGGCCAGCGCCTTCATCGCCGGGCTCAGCTCCGCGGCTTTCGCCGCAAGCGAACCGAGGCACACGAGCGCGGCCAGCAGCGCGATAAAAGCGGCGGTCTTGATGGATCGGGCTGACATACGTGGCTCCCTCAATTGATCTTTGATTCTTTGTGCGAAGGAATGAGGTGATTCCTCGCCACTTTATGTGTCCGCTGAGTTGCCAAAAAAGCTATCTCTGCACTGTATACGAGTCAACGTGCGGCACGGGCGTTGCGCGGGCGTTGCACGAAGCATCGCCATTGACACTGTACCCAGAATGCTGCGATCGCCACCAATCCGGGTGATGCTTTCGCTGTCAAATATCCGCCAAAACGGTATGATCGGCGAACCAATAAAGTTTCGACCGGGGAGGCTCAGAATTCTCATGCGTGCATCGTATCTTCGCTCTTCGGCACTCGCGTTTGGTGCAGCGGCGCTGGCATTCGTCGGTATGACCGATCGCGCCGCGGCCAATGAGAAGCTGGTCGTCGGCAAGTCTTTCCCGACCTCTTTCGCCTTCGTGCCGATCAATATCGGCGTTGATGCCGGGATCATGAGCAAGAACGGCCTCGACGTAACGATCCAAGGATTCGAAGGTGCGGCGAAGCTGCAGCAGGCCATGACCGCCGGCCAGGTCGATATCGGTCTCGGCTCGGGGACCGACATGGCTTTCGTCGCGAAGGGTGTGCCGGAGAAAGCGGTCGCGGCCATGGCAGGGCCGCCGCTCGCCTATGGCGTCTTCGCCGGCAAGGGCACCGGCATCGACACCGTGAAGGATCTGAAAGGCAAGCGGGTCGCGGTCGCTTCGCGCAACTCGCTGGTCTTCTGGCTGACGCGGCATCTCTCAGACAAGCTCGGCTGGGGGCTCGAGGGAATCAACATCGTCTATGTCAGCGGCGGCAACGCGGCGAACATCGCGGCGTTGCGAACCGGTCAGGTCGACGCGCTCACCAGCGGCATCGATATCGGCTATACTTATGAGAAGCAGGGGCTCGGCAAGGTCATCGCCAATCACGGCGAATACATCACCACCTATGTGACGCATGCGATCTTCGCCAGCAAGGAAATGATGGAAAAACGGCCCCAGGTGATCACCCAGTTCCTCAAGGCGTGGTTCGAGACGATCACCTGGATGCATGAGAACAAGGCCGAGACGGTGAAGCTCGACATGAAGGCCGACGGCATCACCGATCCCGATATCGCGAGCCACACCTATGACGTGGTGCTGCCGATGTTCTCGCGCGACGGGCGTTTCGATCCGGAGGCGCTCAAGGTTGCGGCGCAGGCGATCGTCGAGCTTGAATTGTTGCCGAGTTTGCCCGATATGAAACCGCTCTATACGGAGCAATATCTGCCGAAGTAGCGGCAGCCTCAGGAGCGAATGGCCGGCGAATTTCGGATCGATGCGCTAAGCCCCAAGGGCGAGGGTATCGGCACGTCGAAGGATGGACGTGTTTACATCGACCGTGCATTGCCGGGCGATCGCATCGAGGCGAAGATCCGCCGCGATGTCGACGGTGTGCTGCGCGGCGATGTGGCGAGCATCGCCGAGGCCTCGCCACA
The DNA here is from genome assembly GCA_963740675.1 of uncultured Alphaproteobacteria bacterium. Classification (GTDB taxonomy): domain Bacteria; phylum Pseudomonadota; class Alphaproteobacteria; order ATCC43930; family CGMCC-115725; genus CAIKMD01. The sequence goes on along the minus strand of CAVUFS010000005.1, from coordinate 203,146 downwards.
CCGCGCGGTGCCGCCTTGCCCGCATTACGCGCTGTGCGGCGGCTGCACGCTTCAGCATGCAAGCGATGCCTTCTATCGCGAATGGAAGACCGGCATCGTCCGCGATGCCTTGCGCGCGAAAAGGCTGAGCCCCGCTATTTGGCGCGAGCCGGTCTTTCTGCCGGCCGGCGGCCGTCGGCGCATCACTTTCACCGCGGAAAAGCAAGGCGACACGGTCACCTTGGGCTATTCGCGCCGCCGCCAACGGCAAGTGGTGGCGATCGACACCTGCCTCATCGCCGATCCGGCGATCATGGCGCTGCGCCCCAAGCTGGCGCCGCTGCTCGCGCCGATCTTGCAAACCGGCAAGCCCGCGACCGCCTTCATCCAAACAATCGGCGGCCAGTTTGAGATCGTCATCACGGGTTCTGTCGGCGCACACGGCATGCCTGACGCGGCGGTGCGTGAGGCGATGGCGACGCTCGCCGACGAACTGGCGATCGATCGCCTCTCCTGGCGCGCCAATCTTGGCGATGCGCCCGAAATAATGATCGAGCGTCGCGCGTTGCATGTGCGCTTTGGCGCGCTCGATGTGGCGCTGCCGCCGCTCGGTTTCCTGCAACCGACACCGGCGGGCGAGGTGGCGCTGGCCACGGCGGTGATGGAGGCGTTGCCGGCTGCTGGACGGTTTGCCGATCTATTCGCGGGCTCGGGCACCTTCACCGGGCCGATGCTGGCGCGCGGCCCGGTCGATGCATTCGAGAATGTCGCGGCGACGATCGCCGCGCTCGATACGGCCAAGGATGGTCTGCCGCTCAAAGCGATCCGCCGCGATCTTTATCGCGAGCCGCTGACCCGCGCCGAGGCGGAGCACTACGACGCCATCGTCTTCGATCCGCCGCGCGGCGGCGCCGCGGCGCAGGTCAGAGAGCTTGCCGTCGCGGCCATTCCGGTACTGGTCGGCGTTTCCTGCAACCCCGAGACATTTGCGCGCGATGCGCGCATCCTCGTCGATGGCGGCTATCGGCTCGACAGCGTCCAGGTGATCGATCAATTCACCTTCTCGCATCATGTCGAGTTGGTCGCTTCATTCTCGAAGCGGGCTTGAGAATGGCTAGCGAGATTCGCATCGACGAGCTGGGCCCCAAGGGCGATGGCATCAGCGCATCGAAACGCGGGCGCGTCTATGTCGACCGCGCGCTGCCGGGCGAGACCGTGCGTGCCGATATTCGGCGCGGTGATGACCAGATGCTGCGCGGCGAGATCATCGCAGTGGTGGACGCCTCGCCGCATCGCGTGAAGCCACCTTGCCCCAACTACGATGTCTGCGGCGGCTGCACGCTGCAGCACGCCGATGAAGCCTTTTATCGCGATTGGAAAGTCGCGATCGTGCGCGATGCGCTGCGCCGCAAGGGTCTGACGCCGAAGATCTGGCGCGACCCGGTCTTCGTGCCACCGGCCACGCGTCGGCGTGCTACCTTCAACGCGCATAAGCATAACGGCAAGCTCACGCTCGGCTATTTCCGCCGCCGCACGCATCGCGTGACCGAGATCCGCGCTTGCCTTATCGCTGATCCCGCGGTCATGGCGTTGCGCGACAAGCTCGCGCCGCTGCTCGCGCCGATCGTGACCGAGGGTAAGGACGCCGATATCTTCATCCAGATGGTCGGCGGGCGGTTCGAGCTGGCGATCACCGGCGCGGTCGGCAGGAAGGGCAAGCCGGATCTGCCGGTGCGCGAGGCGATCGCCGAGCTTGCGCATAAGGCCGACATCAACCGCATCTCCTGGCGCGGTCGGGAACGCGGCGAGCGCGACGATATCGAGGTGATGATCGAGCGCAATCCGCTGATCGCCAAATTCGGCGGGCTCGACGTGGCGCTGCCGCCGCTCGCCTTCCTGCAGCCGACGGCGGCGGGCGAGGTGGCGCTGGTCGAGGCGGTGATGGAGCTACTGCCCGCCGGCGGCAAATTCGCCGATCTCTTCGCTGGCTGCGGCACATTCAGCGGGCCGATGCTGGCGCGCGGATCGGTCGATGCGTATGAGAGCGTTGCGCCCGCGATCCGCGCGCTCGACAAAGCGAAAGCCGCGCTGCCGCTCAAAGCCTTCCGCCGCGATCTCGATCGCGAGCCGCTGCGGCGCGAGGAAGCCAATCGCTACGACGCCATCGTCTTCGATCCGCCGCGCGCCGGCGCCGCCGAGCAGGCGAAGACGCTGGCCTCGGCGAAGACACCCGTGGTGATTGGCGTTTCCTGCAATCCCGCGACTTTCGCGCGCGACGCGCGCATCCTGGTCGATGGCGGCTATCGCCTCGACAGCGTGAAGGTCGTCGACCAGTTCACCTGGTCGCATCATGTCGAGCTGGTCGCGGGATTTACGAAACGTACGTAGCTGGCGCTACACAGCCTCGCGCATAAGTCGCGCTTCGACGGACAGCGGATCGGTCATCGCGGCCGTGATGTGATGGGCGATGTGCTGAAGCTGCTCCAGCTCGCCGTCCGCCGGATTCCAGACGGCCGGGCGATGGATCGAGAACATGCCGGCGACATGCCCGTCGCCGCCGAGGAACGGCGTCGAGACACAGGCGACGACGCCGCGGGCGCGCAGCACCTCGAGCGATTCATGCCCGGCAAAAATCGGCGAGGTTTCGATCGCGGGCACGACCATCTGGCGTGCGCTCTTGAAAGCGGCGCCGCAGGCGCAGTCGCCGCTTTGGACGGTCGCGAAATATTCGTCGAAGAAGCGATCGAAGCCGCGCGAGCCGCGCAGCATCAAGCATTTTCCCTCGACCAGTTGCAAGCTCATCATGTCGGTGCCGGTGGCGGCATTGATATAGCGCAGCATGTCGAGATGCGTGACCGCCGCGGCATCGCCGGCCAGACGGCGGCGTAGTTTTTCGGTCGCGGCGAGAAGCCCCTCGCTCCGGGCCGCGCGCCAGTGACTGTCGAGCAGCATTTCCTGGAGATCGAGCACGGATTTTTGCAGATGCGAGCCGATCCGCTCGATCGCCGGCGGCGCCGGCGCGGTGCTGTCGCTCTCGCGCGCAAGGCGGCGTGTCGTCTGCCACAACTCGTAGCCCTGATAGCAATCGGCGCAGGCCTGCCACAGCAGCGCGCCGATCGTCGTCGCGTCGGAATCGCTATCGGCGGTGAAATCCTGCCGAGCCTGAATGGCGCCCTTGGCGTCCAGAAAATACAAACGATACACGGTCATGGACCGCTGTCTCCCTCTTATGCACCCGATTTGTGCCAGAGATTGCGACGATACTTTGACGAAAGCCTAGCAAAAGGACATTCTGTATCCAACAAACGGCGGCCGCGAAGCCGCCCCAGGCCTTTGGGCGTGGACCAATCGGGAGGGCGGAGCCATGAGGATTGGTTTCTTCGTTACGGTAATCGTCTTGAACATACTGGCCGTGTTGTCGCCGGTATCGGTATCGCCGGCGCAGGCGGCGGACAAGCTCACCATCGGGTTGATCGGCTCGCCCGATAGCGGCGGCTGGCTCTATTACATCGCCATTCACGAGGGCTATTTCGCCAAAGAAGGCATCGAGCCCGATTTCATCTATGTGCCGACCGCGCCCGGCGTGATGCAGCAACTCGTCTCGGGCTCGCTCGATGTCGTCGGCGTCGACGGCGTGGTCGAGCCGATCCATGCGCGTGCCAAGGGCGCCGATGTAGCGATCCTGCGCATGACCAGCAACACAACGCCTTACGAGATGATCGCCAAGCCCTCGATCAATTCGATCAAGGACCTCAAAGGCAAGACCATCACCATCGGCGGGTTGATGGATATCAACCGCATCTATCTCGAGCGCATCATGCAGGCGAATGGCATCAAATGGGGCGAATACGATGTCGTTGTCATTGGCAATTCGGCGCAGCGTTTCGCCGCGCTGCAATCGGGCTCGGTCGATGCGACGATGCTGGTGCCGCCGACCGCTTTCACCGCCGAGAAAGCCGGCTTCAAGAATCTCGCCATGATCAAGGAATATGCCGGCGATCTGCCGATGGCGAGCGCCGACGTCATGGTGCCCTGGGCAAAGGCGCATGAGGATATCGCGAAGCGCCTCGTCGCGACGCTGGATCAAGCGGCCGCGTTCTTCTACGACGATTCGAAACGCGACGCCTCGATCCAGATCCTGGTCGATGTGTCAAAGGCGGATCCCGCGCAGGTGGCGCAGAGCTACGATCTCGCGCGCAAGATCGACATGTATGCGAAGGAAAGCAGCATTTCGCACACCGATTTGCAGCATCTGATCGACGCGATGAAATCGGTCGGCGATCTCGAAGGCGTCACCATCAACGCCGAACAGCTTGTGATTCCAGGACTGACAAAAATGGTCGATTGAGCGGCTTCAGGTACCGCTATCGAGGACACGGCGCACGCGCGCGCCGAGGCTCGCATAGGTGAAGGGCTTCGAGAGCAGCTCGACACCCGGATCGAGCCGGCCGTGATGCACGATCGCATTGCGCGCGTAGCCGCTGGTGAAAAGTACCTTGAGATTGTTGCGCCGGCGCTGCGCCTCGTCGGCGACCTGGCGGCCGTTCATCCCGCCGGGAAGACCAACGTCGGTGAAAAGCAGCATGATCTCGCGATGCGCGTCGAGCATGCGCAGGGCGCTGGAGCCATCGGTCACCGCAAGCACGTTGTAACCGAGCTCCTTCAGCATCTCGACCGTGAAGGCGCGCACGTCGCCATCGTCTTCGACGACAAGGATCGTCTCGCCGTGGCCTTGCGGCGTGGCCGGGCCCGTGCCGGCAGGTTCGGCCTTCGCCGACGGCTCGATATGACGCTGCAGGTAAAGTTTTACCGTCGTACCGGCGCCAACCTCGCTGTAGATCTTAACGTGCCCGCCCGATTGCCGGATGAAGCCATAGACCTGCGACAGGCCGAGACCAGTGCCTGCGCCGAGCTCTTTTGTGGTGAAGAACGGCTCGAAGGCTTTGGCGATCACGTCGGGCGGCATGCCGGTGCCGGTATCGCTAACGAAGATGCCGACATACTGGCCGGGCGTGATCTCAACTTCGGCGGCATAGGTCTCGTCAAGGAAGACATTCGCCGCTTCGATCGTGAGCCTGCCGCCATCCGGCATGGCGTCGCGCGCGTTGATCGCGAGGTTGAGCAATGCGCTTTCGAGCTCGGTCGCGTCGACGAAGGTCGGCCAGAGACCGCCGGCGTGCACCGTCTCGATCATGATGGTCTCGCCCAGGGTCCGCCGCAACATGTCGGACATGCCGGTGATGAGACTGTTGATCGAGATGGATTTCGGCTCGAGCGGCTGGCTGCGTGAGAAAGCGAGGAGGCGATGAACGAGCAGCGCGCCGCGTTCGGCGCCCCGCTGGGCAGCGCTTGCCAGCCGCTCGAGCCTTGGTTCATCTCGCTCGGCGAGACGCCGCTGCAGCGCCTCGATATTGCCAGTGATGACGGTCAGCAGATTGTTGAAATCGTGGGCGATGCCACCGGTGAGCTGGCCGATGGCTTCCATACGCTGCGCCTGGCGCAGTCGCTCTTCGCTCGCGCGCCGTTCCGTCAGGTCGCGTGTGATCTTGGCGAACCCGATAAGTTCGCCGGCCTGGTCGCGAATGGCGGTGATGAAGACGCTCGCCCAGAAAATCGTGCCGTCCTTGCGTACGCGCCGACCTTCCATCTCGTAGCGGCCGGTTTCTGCGGCGGCGGCCAGCGCGCGCGCGGGCAAATCGCTGGCGCGATCGCCCTCGGTGTAAAAGCGCGAGAAATGCTCGCCGACGATCTCGTCGCGCTCGTAGCCCTTGATGCGCTGGGCGCCGGGATTCCAGCTCGCGACGTTCCCAGCGGGATCGAGCATGAAGATTGCGTAATCGACAACGGCGTCGATCAATAGCGTCAAATGCTGCTCGGCCTGCTCGAGCCGCATCGCGTTCGCGGCGAGCTGGTGAGCTCGTGCGGTCGCGCGCGCCTCGAGCGTCTCGTTGAGCTTGTGCAACTCGGCTTCCGCGCTGGCGCGCGCGGAAAGCTCGCGCTGGATACTCTGATAAAGCCGCGCGTTCTCAATGGCGACCGCAGCCTGGGCAGCGATGACGACCATCGAGCGTTCGGCGAGGGCGCTGAACTGATCGGTTTTCGAATGGCCGAAAAATAAACCGCCCAAAACCTCGCCGGAGCGCGCGACGACGGGCACGGCAAGGTAGGAACGGACCGGCAGATGGCCTTTCGGCATGCCGTGATGCGGCGCGTTCTTGCCGTAGCGCGGATCGGCCAGGATATCGCCGCTGCGTATCGGTCCCTCGCCGCGGAAGGTCGGATCGAACACCTGCGTGTTGCGCGGCATCGGAAATTTCGAGAAGGCTTCGCGCGGCGCGCCCGAGAGCGTGTAGAGCGTATACGACTTGCCCTTATCGTCGATCGCGTTGTAGAAGAACGCGCCGAATTCGGCCTTGCTAAGCTCGACACCGGCATCGGTCACCGACTGGACCAGTCGTTCGAGATCGAAATCCGACGCGATCGCGACGCTGCTTCGATTGAGGATCTGAAGGCTGCGCGCTTCTTCATCGAGCTCGGCGATCCGCGCTTCGAGGCGCGATTTTTCTTCTTGCCAGCCTTCCTTGCTATCGTCCATCAATCCCGGCCTTTGAACGTCGCACTCCCCTCGCGACGCCGCCGCAAAGAAAATGAAATTGTCGGCCGTGACGCTGGCGGCCCCAAAGTCCTTGCGTTCGTTTACGCGTGACTGCTCCGATCCCGTGCGATTTTGAATCGCTTCTCCGCGGACGTTCCCCGTCAGTAATGGCCCAATATGGCTGAAATGCGGCGCGATCCCACTCTTTGCGGGGCGCGACTGTTGAATGTCGGAACCCCGACCGAGCGCGGCGAGTAGCGTCGCCAAGCGAGCCGTGTTTCGGCTATGGTTGCGCAGGGGAGGGCGGGGAATGCAAGCAAAGAGAACACTGCGCATCGCCATGACTGTTGCGCTGGCGCTGATTGCGTCGCGCACCATGGCAGAAGAAAAGATCGCGACGGGGGCCATCAACTCGCCGTCGCCTCTGGGCTGGCCGTTCTATATCGCGCTGGCCAAGGGCATGTTCGCGGCCAAGGGCCTGGCGCTCGATGTCACCTATACGAATTCAGCGCCCAATCTTTTGCAGCAGACCTCGGCCGGCTCGTTCGATTTTGCGATGTCCACCGGCCTGGTCGATCCGATCCGCGCCATCGACAAGGGCGGACCGGTCAGCATCGTGCTGGTCGAGGTGATAGCGGCGCCTTATGAGCTCATGGGTAAGGCGGCGGTCAAGAATCTTGCCGGCCTCAGGGGCAAGTCGATCGCGGTCGGCGGGCTCAACGACATCACCAATATCTATCTCGATCGCATGGTCGCGCCGTCGGGCCTGAAACGCGGCGATTTCGACATGCAATTCTTCGGCAGCACGCCGGCACGCTATGCCGCGCTGCAAGCCGGCGCGGTCGATGCGGCGATGCTCGGGCCGCCGGCGAATTATTACGCGGCGGCGGCCGGCTATATCAGCCTCGGCTTCGTCAAGGATTACGCCGGCGATTTGCCTTTCTCGGGCTCTGCAGTGAACACGGCCTGGGCGAAAACGCATGCGACAGAAGTGCGTGCGATCGTCGCGACATATGATGAAGCGGCGACCTGGTTCGACGATGAGAAGAATCGCGATGAGGCGATCGCGATCATGGTCGAGGCAAGCAAGGGCAAGCCGGATGATATCGCCAAGAGCTACGACTTCCTGCGCCGCGGCGATTATTTCGATCGCAGCGGCACGATCTCGAAGACAAAGCTCGCGAGCCTCGTCCATGCGATGCATCAGCTCGGCGATATTGAGGACGAGCCACCGGCGGAAAAGCTGGTACTGCAGGGTGTGACGAAGCTGGTCGAGTAGGCGAGCCCGCGCGATGGGCGTCGACGCGCTCTTCATCCTTGGCGCTGTGACAATCGCTGTGATGTCACGGCCATCTTGCTGCTGACGCGCGGTCGAGCGCGCTGTCCGAGGGCCTATCGTCTGGTCAATGCGATCGGCTGGGCGTGGCGGCATTGGCCGGGCTGAGCTACCGGTTGGTAAATAATCCCTAAATCAGGGATTAAATCATTAATCTCTCTATTTAATATACGGTTAACCATACAGTCCTACGCTCTTTTTCAGGGAATCGGACTGGAGGTTACCGGTGGATTTCAAGAGAGTGGTGATCATTACGGGCCAACGCGCTGCGGGTTGGGCGCGGTCCATGGCGATCGAAGTATCGCGCGGTCTCGATGCGTTGGACATCGAAACTCATCTGGTCGAGGTGAAAGCCCTTGAAGCTTACGCCGCCAGCACAGAAGCCCGAGATCCACGGACGCTCTTCCTCGATTTCAATCATCGGATCGTTTTTGGAGACGGCCGCGCGACGGTGTCGATCATGCTGGACCATCCGTGCAGCCTGACGAAGGAATTGGCGGCGAAGCATTCAGAAAACGCGGTCACCGCCTGGGTCGACGCCACGCATGTACAAGCCGTGCAGGCGCTGGGATTTCGGCATCGGGCGATGTTCTTGCCGCATGCCGGGCCGACGCCGACCGATAATTCGCACGCATTCGAAGAGCGCGACATCGATCTGCTGTTTACCGGCACTCTCGGAGAGCCGGTGGATCGCTCTTCCTGGGCCGAAGCCAATCCTGGCGTGTCACCTGTCGTGCCGCAACTTCTCTTCGACACGATCGAGCGGATTGAAGCGACGGGCGGCGCGGCCCTTCCTGTGCTGCTCGCTATCATGCAGCAACATGGCGTATCGCCATCCTCGCTGACACGTGACAGTTTCGCGGAACTGATGGATTTGGTGTTGCGGATCGGTGAGATCAATCGCCGCGTGAACATTCTGCAAACGCTGCCGGACAACCTCAACATCGTGATTGCGTCCGATTACCTTCCGGCGTGTCTCAAGGATCGCGCCAATATCCGGTATGCCGGCTACATCGACGATTTCGATGAAATACGTAGCCTTGCGCGTAAGGCACGGGTCGTGCTGAACGCCACCTCGAAATTTCCAGCCGGCTCACATGAGCGCATCTGGTACGGCATGGCTGAAGGCGCGGTGGTTCTAACCGATATCAGCGTCTTCATGCAGCAAGATTTCCGCGATCGCGAAAACATTCTCTATCTGCCGCAACGGCATTTTGCCCCCGGCGATCTCGACGATATCGGGGCGACGATCAAAGACGTTGCTCGGCTGAAAGAAATCGCGGATGACGCCAGAAGCGTCTATGAGGCGCGCCATAGCTGGACGAAGCGGGCACCGCTTTTGGCCAAAGCGATGCGCGTGGCGTAAGTCGTGCGGCAGCGATCAGGTGCCGGTCGGGCGCGGGGCCTGAAACGGCATTTGCAGCGGCGATTGAACCGAGGCGGCGTTAGGTGCAGCAGCAGCGTTTCCGGCGGCGGCCTGGGCTTGTGCGCGTTGCGCGGCTTCGGCGCGGCGGCTCGGCCGCGCACCCGACATCTTCTGACGATGGCGCCAACGCTCGACGATGCCCGCGACCGGCTCGGCCGTGCCGCCATCCTGGCGCCAGGCTTCGGAGAAGACGAAGCTCTTGCTGCGCGGCATCTCATTGGCCGCCAGCGGCGCAAAGATCACGCGTTGCGGCACCGGCACGCCTTCGCCGATGACGATTGCCTCGCCGCTGTGGAGCGAGGGGAGGAACTCGAGCAGGCCGAGCCCCGCATCCGACATTGTCGCCTGCACCAGCTCCTGGTCGGCCTGGTTGCTCATGCGCAGCGCGAACATAGTGTTGCATTCGGAGAGCATCTCGGTCGCGAGATCGGACGGCCGCTGACTGACGACGCAGAGCGAGACGCCGTATTTGCGGCCTTCCTTGGCGATGCGGGCGAGGGCGCGCTTGGTCGGCTCGAAGCCGAGGCCGGTGGCGCGCGGCGCGTAGCGATGCGCCTCTTCGCACACGACGAGGATCGGCGAGGAGCGCTGGCTCCAGAGCGCGAAGTCGAGGGTGATGCGGCAGAGCACCGAGACCACGACGTTGAGAATTTCCGACGGCACGCCGGAGAGATCGGCGATCGTGATCGGCTTGCCCTCGACCGGAATGCGGAACAGCCGGGACAGGATGCTCGCCATGCGATCATCCGTGCCGTAGCGCGAGAACATGAAGGAATAGCGCGAGTCGGTCGACAGCGTCTTCAGCCGTGCGATGAGGCGGGTATAGGCCGGCATCGGCTCGGGGCGCACCAGCTTGCCTTGCGCTTCGGTCACGTAGGAGATGACGTCGTTGACCGTATAGGGCGTCGGTGTGTCGACCGTGACGCTGTATTCGGTTTTGCCGCGGAGGAATATCTGTTTCGCGGCGACGATCGCTTCGCCCAGGATAGTCGCCTGCGCCGCGCGGAACTCGTCCTCGCCGATGAAGACCTCGCACAGCTCGTCGAAATTGAAGAGCCAATAGGGCAGATCGAGCGTCACCGCCGGATCGAGCACCAGCGCTTCCTCGCCGAAAGCCTGGGCATATTCGTTATGCGGATCGAGCAGCAACATGCGCGCATGCGGATTTTCGCGCAGCAGCGATTTGAGGATCACGGTGACGGCGCAGGATTTGCCCGAGCCGGTGGTGCCGAGCACGGCGAAATGCTTGCCGAGGAGATCGTCGGTCTTGATGAAGGCGGGCAGGGAGCGGTCGTGATGCAGCGAGCCGATGCGCGCGCTCGATATCGCGGGACAGGCATAGATCTGCTGCAGATCGTCCTGGGTCGCGAGCGCGACCTCGTTGCCGAGGCGTGGGAAGAACGACACGCCGCGCTGGAACGCGCCCGGCTGGTGATTTTTCGCGGCGAGGATTTCGCCGAGAATCTCGAGCTCCGCGATCTTCAGCTCTTCTTCCGCGCTCATCGTCGAGGGAATTGGAATGGTGATCGCGCGCACCATCGCAAACGCCATCGAATGCGGCGTCGGCATGCGCACGATGGTGCCGACTTCGACCTCGGCTTTGCCCATGCCCGGCTGATCGCCTGCATCTTCGAGTAGGCAGATGAGCTGCGATCCGGAGACGGAGACGACCCGCCCGATCTTGTTGTTATCCTGCTGCATGGTCTTCACCCAAAGGAAAGCCGGTACGTATGTTTTGTTCGAGCGCCTGGATCGCCTGATGGACGGGCGAGCGCGATGATGCTGTTGGAGCGGCGGCGACAGAGGGTTGCCCGCCGACGGTATGCATGCGAGTCAGCGGCAATTCGATGATCGCCTTGGTGCCGCGCCCCAGCTCGCTTTCGAGGCGGAACGTGCCGCCATGCAGCTCGACCAGGCCGCGCGTCAGCGGCAGGCCAAGGCCGGTGCCTTCATAGCGACGGTTGAGGCCGCTCTCGGCCTGAGCGAAAGGCTGTAGCACGCGCGTCAGATCGGTGGGCGCGATGCCGATGCCGGTATCGCAGACCGTGAGCTCGCAGCAGTGATCCTCGACGATGTGCCACTGCACATCGATCGTGCCGCCCGACAGCGTGAATTTCACCGCGTTCGACAGCAGGTTGATGATGATCTGCTTCATCTTCCGCTCGTCGCCGAGGAAGAGGAAATTCGCGGGCGTGGGATCGAAATTGACGGTAACGCCGGCGATCTTTGCGCGCTCCGACACGACGCGGACACAACTCGTGATCAGCATCTGCGGATCGAGCGGCTCTTCGTTCAGCTCGCTTTTGCCGGCTTCGATGCGCGCGAGATCGAGGATGTCGTTGATGATCGCCAGCAGATGCTGGGCGCTGCCGTTGATATCGCGCGAATATTCGATGTATTTGCCGGTGCCGACGGGACCCAGCGTCTCCTCGGCAATGACCTGCGAGAAACCCATGATCGCGTTGAGGGGCGTACGCAGCTCGTGGCTCATATTGGCAAGGAATTCCGACTTCGCGCGATTCGCAGCTTGCGCGGCGAGCATCGCATCGGTCGCCGAAGTGGCCGCAAGCTCGGCCGAGACGCGGGCGGCTTTGAGTGCGGTCTCGACACGCTTGCGGCTCGCGATCGAGCCGAGCTGATCGCAATAGCGCTGCATCAGGCTGCCGGGGCGGCGGGACGCGTGTTTGTTGAAGCGCGGCGTCACGGTAAAGAAAACCTTACGGTTGCGGACCGGCACTGCATGCCGCCGTTGTTGAGCCCAAACCTATCGCGCATAGAACTTTCCAGAGCCGAAGCCCGATTGTTACGGCTCTATCACTATCAACGATTTGCTAAAATTTACTTGTAGGGGCGGGGTTTAAGGGCGAGCCAATGCGCGCCGACCGCCCGGCACGGGGAAGGTGGGCTTCGTGCCATCGCGCCGGGGCCGCGCTAAGATTGGCGACGTAACGAAAAGACGAGTTCAAGAGGAGGGGCGTCATGTCCAATCTGCCGATCACGATCGCAAGCGGCTTCTACGATCGCATGCATGGTCTTTACACCGGCGATATCAAGCCGGCCGGCATCGATCTCAATTTCGTCGTGATCGACGATCCGCGCCAGCTTTTCGACCGGTCGGGCGGCGGAGAGGAATTCGACGCTTCGGAATTCTCGCTCTCCGAGCACATCACCAAGATCGCCGCCGGTAATTCTCCTTTCGTCGCGCTACCGGTGATGATCTCGCGCGTCTTTCGCCACCAATTCATCTTCGTTAACAAAAAATCGGGCATTAAATCGCCGAAGGATTTCGAAGGCCGCCGGATCGGCGTGCCGCTCTATACGCAGACGGCCGCGGTCTGGATCCGGGGCATGCTGCAGCACGATCACAGCGTCGATCTTTCGGCCATCCATTGGGTACAGGGCGCGCTGGAGCATCCCGGTACGCACGGCAAGCCGGCGATGCTGCCGCTCCTCAAGAACATCGATCTCGTCCAAAACAACAGCGGCAAGTCGCTGAACGAGCTCCTCGAGATCGGCGGCAAGGAGGGCGGTGTCGATGCGGTGATCACCGCGACCATGCCCGAGCCTTTCGGGCGCAATCCCGACATCCAGCGGCTATTCCCGAACTTCCGCGAGGTCGAGGCCGACTACTTCAAGCGCACCAAGATCTTTCCGATCATGCATGTGCTGGCGATCAAGCGCTCGGTCTATGAGAAGCATCCTTTCGTCGCGACCAGCCTCTACAACGCCTGCTGTGAATCGCGCGCGCTCGCGATCCAGAAGATGCGCGATGTCGGCGCGCTGCGCTATATGATCCCGTGGCTGATCTCGGATTTCCACGAGATCGACAATGTCTTCGGCAACGAATTTTGGCCCTATGGCGTCGAGGAAAACCGCCCGACGCTCGAAGCGCTCGTCACCTATCTGCACGAACAGGCGATGATCCCGAAGAAACTCGCGATCGAGGAGATTTTTGTGCCGACATATGGCTTTCCCAATGTCGGCAACAACAAGAGCGGCCGCGAAGGCTGGTCGACGGGAAAATCCACGTAACGTGTTGCGCGGCGGCTTATTGCGCGCGTTCGCGCGCTAGGGCAGCGGCACGACGTAGCGCTTGTCGACGATCGCATCGAGATCGACCGCGCCCTTGATGAGGCCTTGGGCGCGCAGAAACGCGACCTGATGATTAAGGTCCTTGACGTCGACTCGTCCGTCGCGGTCGACATAGGCGATCGCCCGCGCGACCTGCTCCGGCGGTTGCCCCAGCTGCTTCGAGAGGATCGCGAGGATCTCGGGCGCGGTCGGTCCGTCCTTACGCCGCTCATCCGGCCCGGTGAAGGCGTCGTGATAGTCGCGCATTGCGTTTTTCAGCGCACGCAGCACCTTCTCGACCGTTCCGCGCCGCTCGTCTGCGGTCTTGCGTGTCGCATAGACGATGCCCGCCTGCCACGGCGTCTCGTCGCCGACATAGGCGAGCAGCTTGGCGTCGCCGCGCTCGATCACCGGCGCGAAAGCGGTGGACGGGCTCGACGAGGCGTCGACCGAGCCGCCGGCCAGCGCCGAGATCGCCGCTGAAATGCCTTGCAGCGGCGTCACGCGCACGCTCGCCGGATCGATATGATATTTCTCTTCGATCAGGGTCAGGCTGTAATGCGCCGCGCCGCCTATATCGGAGACCGCGACGCTGTGCCCGGCAAGCGCTTTCACCGAGGTGAGGCCAGCGTTGTAGGCGCGGTTCGAGGCGAGCACCGCAAGGAATTGGAAGCTCGGCGCCTCGCGCGCCATACCGGCGATGATGCGGAGTTCCGCCGCCCTGGCTGGCGAGATTATAGAACGCGCCGGAGGGACCGGTTGTGCCGAAATCGACCGCGCCCGACACTACGGCCTGCGCGACCGGTACCGGCGCGTCGAAGGCGACGATCTCCGCATCGAGGCCCTCGGCTGCGAAATAGCCTTTTGCCTGCGCGACCATCACCGGCGCCAGCGCCGTCACCTTGATGTAACCGATCTTGATGCCCTCGGCGTGGGCGCGCTGAATTGGAAGAGCAAAGAGCGGCAGCGCCGTTGCAAGCAACGCCGCGCGACGCGTCGCGCGCATGAACCCGATGACTATCCCCATGTCGCCTCCCAAAGTTCGATGACGTGAGCGCTTATCGGCTCATCGCCATTATCAGGGAAGCATGCCACAATCGCCGCATAAAGTAACCAAAGTCGCGAGCATCAAAAAGCACGGTAAAACGCGGCTTTCCGGCCACGCTCAAGCGGAACCAGCCGCTTCATCGATGGTTACATCGGTGAGAACCAATCACGTCACACAGAATAATTAATGCTCGGAAGCCGTACGGCGATCGAGTGCGGCACGCTGTTGGCGGATTGGCGTGGCTAGTGAAGGAGCAAGACCATGAAACGCATTTTGGCGATCGCAGTGCTGAGCGCGTCGCTTGCGGGCTGCGTCTATGCTGGCCCGGGACCAAGCTATGGTTATTACGGCGGCGCTGGCTACGGCTATTACGGCGGCTATGGCGCGGGCACGAGCGTGCCGATGGGCGAAGCGGCCGCGAGTCCTGGATAAGATCTAAACGAGTGAGGATGAAAGGAGAGCAGTCATGAAACGCATTCTGGCAGTCATCGCTCTCGGTATGTCGCTGGCGGGCTGCGTCTACGCACCGCCGGGGCCGGGTTACTACGCGGCGCCGGGTTATCACTACTATTATTATCCGTAAGCATAAGCGGTCGGCGAATTTCGATCGTAAAGGCAGGCGGCCGGCCCGTTCAGGGCCGGCCGTCGCGATTTCGTCGTGAAGCCGACGCAGTTACGCAATGTTGTGTCGGGTTTTAGACAGAATTCGCTGATGAAATCGCGTCGATGCATTGCGTATGCACGGCACGCCACAATATCGCCAAAGTTCTCGCCAAGCTTGACCCCGGCCTCAAGGCATGGCTCTCGCGAGACCTTCTCCTCGCTCAAAAAAACGAGCCTCGATTGGCCTGGAGCGTCGAGGGATGAGCGACTACGCGATGCAGGACCCATTCCAGGGAGAAGTAATTCCGGACGGTCTTTCGCCGGTGGAAAGCGCACTGTTTCTTGCCGGCGGCGGCGAACTCGGTGCCCGTATGCGTTCGTTCAATTGGCAACGTACGCCGCTCGGGCCGCCGCAGGAGTGGCCGCGCAGCCTGAAGACAGCCGTGCGCATCATGCTGACTTCGCGGCAGCCGATCTGGATCGGCTGGGGGCCTGAGCTCACCTATCTCTATAACGATCCCTACAAATCGATCATCGGCGGCAAGCATCCCTGGGCGTTGGGACGGCCGACGGCCGAGGTTTGGCGCGAAATCTGGGACGACATCGGTCCCATGCTCGCGACGGCGACGCAGGGGAATGAAGGAACCTACGTCGAAGAGCAGCTCCTTATCATGGAGCGCAGCGGCTATCCCGAAGAGACCTATTACACTTTCTCTTACAGCCCAATCCCGGACGATGACGGCGGCGTCGGCGGCATCATCTGCGCCAATACCGACGACACGCAGCGCGTTATCGGCGAGCGGCAGCTTACCTTGCTGCGCGAGCTTGCGGCGGCGACCGTCGATGCGCGCACGGTCGCGCATGCCTGCGAGCGCAGCGTGCAGGCTCTCGCGACCGATGCGCGCGATCTGCCGTTCGCTTTGCTCTATCTGGCCACTCCCGACGGTCGCAGCTTCACGCTTGCCGCTTCCTCCGGGATTGCGCGCGGCCATGCCGCGGCACCAGAGACACTGTTGCTCGATGCACCATCCTCCTGGCCGGTTGAAGCGGCGCTGCGCGATCACCGCGCCCAGCTCGTGCGCAGCCTCGGGACGCGGTTCGAAGGCGATTTTCCGACCACTGCCTGGGATGAGCCGCCGAATCAGGCGGCGGTCATCCGTATTCCGGCACGCGGCGACACGGGCCGGCCCGGCCTCCTGATCGTCGGGCTCAATCCTTTCCGCTTGTTCGACGACGATTATCGCCGCTTCCTTGATCTTGTCGCGGGCGAGATCGGCGCCGGCATTGCCAATGCCGAGGGCTATGAAGAAGAGCGGCGCCGCGCCGAAGCGCTGGCCGAGATCGACCGCGCGAAGACGGTGTTCTTCTCGAATATCAGCCACGAATTCCGCACGCCGCTGGCCCTGATGCTCGGGCCGCTCGAGGAAGCGATCAACGACGCATCGCTCGTCGGGCGCACGCCGGTGCAGCGCGAGCGGCTCGACATCGTCCATCGCAACGCCTTGCGACTGCTGCGCCTCGTCAACACGCTGCTCGATTTCTCGCGCATCGAGGCGGGCCGGGTGACGGCTCGTTTCGTGCCGGTCGATCTCACCGCGCTCACCGCCGATCTCGCGTCGAATTTCCGCTCGCTGACCGATCGCGCCGGCTTGGCACTGCGTATCGATTGCGTCGATCTTGGCGCGCCGGTCTTCACCGATCGCGATATGTGGGAGAAGATTGTTCTCAATCTTCTCTCGAACGCGTTCAAATTCACCTTCGCCGGCGAGATCGCGGTCGAGTTACATGCCCGCGGCACGATGGCCGAGCTGATCGTGCGCGATACCGGCACCGGCATCCCCGAGCATGAATTGCCGCGGCTCTTCGAGCGCTTCCACCGCATCGAGGGTAGCGAAGGGCGCAGCTTCGAGGGCAGCGGTATCGGCCTCGCCATGGTCTATGAGTTGGCGAAGCAACTCGGCGGCTCGATCGCTGTCGAAAGCAAGTTTGGCGTGGGCAGCACCTTTACTGTCGCAGTGCCTCTCGGTACGGCGCATCTGCGGAAAGAAGCAAACGCGACAGTCTCCGAAACGCCGGGGCCGAGTAGCCGCGCGGACGCCTATGTCCAAGAGGCGCTGCGCTGGCTGCCCGGCGTGGCAAAGCCGTCGGAGCCCATCGCGACCGTTGCGGCGGACGATTTGCTCGATGATTCTTCGCCGGCGACGGGCAAAGGTGAGCGCGTATTGCTTGCCGACGATAACGCCGATATGCGCGAATACATCCGCCGGCTGCTGATCGGCAAAGGCTACGCGGTGGAGACAGTAGCCGATGGGCAAGCGGCGCTCGATGCAGTGCGGCGCGAGCGGCCGCATCTCGTCATCTCGGACGTGATGATGCCGCGGCTCGACGGTTTGGGGATGCTGGCCGCGATCCGCGGCGATAGCGACCTGCGTAAATTGCCGGTGATTTTGCTGTCGGCGCGCGCGGGCGAGGATGCGCGGATCGAAGGGCTCGATGCCGGCGCCGACGATTATGTCAGCAAGCCGTTCTCGGCACGCGAGCTACTGGCGCGCGTCAGAGCGAATTTGCAGCTCGCCGGCTTGCGGCGGCAGGCCGAGACAGCGCAACGCGAACAGGCCGTGATGATCGAGGCGACGGTACGAACTGTGCCGACCGCTGTCTGGTACACGCACGATCCCGAGGCGAACGCGATTTACGGCAACGACTATGCCGCACGACTGTTGCGCCTGCCGCTGAGCGCGACGCGGCCGGTCGCTTTTCGTCGCAGCAGCGGCCGGCCGTTCCGCGCTTTCCGCAAAGGGCACCGCGTGCCGACCCGCGAGTTGCCGCTGCGGCGCGCGCTTATCGGCGAGATGGTCGAGAATGAAGAGCTGGATCTGCATTTCGACGACGGTACGAAGACGACGATCATTTGTCAGTCGGCGCCGATTTGCAACGAGCAAGGCGCGATTGTTGGCGCCGTCTGCGGCGCGCTCGACATCACCTATCGCAAGCGGCAGGAAGAGCATCAGCAGTTGTTGCTCAACGAACTCAACCATCGGGTGAAGAACACGCTCGCGATGGTGCAGTCGCTGACGATGCAGACGCTGCGCGGCACCGCCAATGTAGCCGAAGGGCGCGATGCGCTGGTCGCGCGCCTCATCGCTCTTGCCAAGGCGCATGACGTGCTGACGCGCGAGAATTGGGAGGGCGCCGGGCTGCACGACGTCGTGGTCGAGGCGCTGGCGGCGCATTTGACTCAGTCGGAGCAGCGGCGGCTGTGGTTCGATGGACCGGAGCTAAAGCTGCGGCCGCGCGCCTCGCTTGCGCTGTCGATGGCGTTTCACGAGCTGGCGACGAATGCGGTCAAATACGGCGCCCTCTCGGGCGACGAGGGCCGTGTCGATATCGCTTGGTCGCTCGACGAGCGTCAGGACAGTTTCGTGCTGCGGTGGAATGAGAGCGGCGGCCCAGCGGTGCGTCCGCCGCAGAAGCGCGGCTTCGGCTCACGCCTCATCGAGCGTGGCCTGGCGCAGGATCTCGGCGGCTCGGTGCGCCTCGAATTCAAGCCGCAAGGGATTGTCTGCACCATCCGCACGCCGCTGGCGGAGGTTCAGACCGAGAGGCAAGACCGCGTGGAAACAGGTGAATCATGATGCGAGAAATGGAAACACAAGAAATGGAAACAACCCTCGAAGGCCGCCGCATCTTTGTGGTGGAGGACGAATTAGTTATCACGATGCTGCTCCAGGACATGTTCGAGGAGCTGCGTTGTGAAGTCGTCAGCCTTGCCTCGCGCTTTCAAGATGCGCTCGACAAAGCAAAGACGCTGTCGTTCGAGGTCGCGATCCTCGACGTCAATCTCAATGGCCAGCGCACATTCCCGATCGCGGAGGCGCTGACGGAGCGCGGTCTGCCCTTCGTCTTCGCGACGGGCTACGGTGCCGCCGCAGTGCCGGAGAATTTCCGGAATGCGCCCGTGCTGCAGAAGCCGTTTCGCCTCGCCGATCTCGAACGTGCGGTGCGCACGGCCTTGGCGGCGCCACCGCGCGCGGCTTGACAGCGCAGGGGACCGCGCTAGGTTACGCGCGTTCCGTGGCGATTTGATTGAAGCCGACCGGCTTGCGGCCACGTTAAAATAACCGCTAAAAGGTCGGAGGCTTGAACGAAGCCCTGACCGTTGCGGTTAGGGCTTTTTTGTTGGCCGCCCAGGCTGACGAAGAGGATCGCGATCCGGTCGGCGTGGTAACGCGAAGGAGGCGATGATGTCCGTGATCAATCCCGAGCATTCCCCGAAATGGCGTCCGCGCACCGTGCTGACGCATAGCGGCGTGCAGCGTTCGCAATTCGAGGAGACGTGCGAGGCGATCTACATGACCTCGGGCTTCGTCTATCAAAGCGCCGAGGAAGCCGAAGAGGCATTCAAGAATCAGGGCGCGCGTTATGTCTATTCGCGCTATGCCAATCCGACGATCTCGATGTTCGAAGACCGGCTGCGCCTGCTCGAAGGCGCCGAAGCGGTACGCGGCACCTCTTCCGGCATGGCCGCGGTCTTCGCCTCGATGGCTTGTTTTCTCAAGGCCGGCGACCGCGTCGTCGCCTCGCGCGCGTTGTTCGGCTCGTGCCTCTACATCATCCAGGAGATTTTGCCGCGCTATGGCGTGAAGACCGAGTTGGTCGATGGCGCCGATCTCGATCAATGGCGCGCGGCGCTGAAGCCCGGGGTGCAAGCCGTGTTCTGCGAGAGCCCGTCCAATCCGGGGCTGGAGCTGGTCGATCTGAAAGCCGTGGCCGAGCTGACGCATCAGGCCGGCGGTCTGTTCGTCGTCGACAATGTCTTTGCCTCGCCGCTGCTGCAGAAGCCGCTGCAATTGGGCGCCGACATCGTCGTCTATTCTGCGACCAAGCATATCGACGGGCAGGGGCGTGCCCTTGGCGGCGCCGTGCTTGGCTCGGCGAAATACATCAACGATTTGCTGGCGCCGTTCCTGCGCCATACCGGCCCGGCTCTCTCGCCCTTCAATGCCTGGCTGCTGGTCAAGGGCATGGAGACGATGGATCTGCGCGTGCGGCAGAGCTGCGACAGCGCGCTGAAGATTGCGCAATTCATCGAGAAGCATCCGCGTGTCGATCGCGTGCGCTATCCGGGGCTCGAAAGCCATCCGCAGCATGCGCTCGCCAAGCAGCAGATGAGCGGCTTCGGCACCGTCGTCACCCTCAATGTCGGGAACAGCAAGGCCGAGACCTTCCGCTTCCTCAATGCGCTGAAGCTCGCGCGCATCTCGAACAATCTCGGCGACAGCAAGAGCCTGGTGACGCATCCGGCGACGACGACGCATCGCACGCTGAAGCCGGAAGAGCGCGAGCGGCTCGGCATCACCGACGCGCTGATCCGTTTCTCGGTCGGATTGGAAGACGCGCAAGACCTGATCGAGGATCTCGATCAGGCGCTGAAAGCGGTGTGAGGCGGCTGCGCCGAGCTAAAAGATCGGCGCAGTGTTCATTCGCTTATTGCGGGTCGGCGTTGTTCTGCTCTTTCGAGGACGCCGGCTCGTCTTTGGTGATTTCGCCGAAGGCCCAGAGGCCAAGCCAGTAATAGACGAGCACGAGTCCGGCGAGGCCGAGGGCCAGCGTCGGTATCATGACGATGGCGATGCTCTTCACATCGCCCGAGGGCAGCGTGTTCGCGCCCCAAAGCAGCCAGGCAAAAGCGGCGACGACTGAGAGGACACCGGCGGCGAGACCGATCTTGGCACGCTCCCACATCGCGCGCGTCATGGTGATGCGCAGTGGCTGCGTTGGCAGCTTCTGCATGATGTTGAAGGAAACGAGACAGCCCGCGATGAACAGCAGGCTGCAGATCGCGAGCCATTGTGGATCGTAATTCTGCTGTTGTTGCGACGCGTAAGAGATCGCGATACCGCAAGCGACCAGGATGATCAGCGCCGGCGAGGGATAAATTCGAAGCATGGGTACGGTCGTCCTTTTCTGCGACATGCAGGTGACGCAGGAGCGATGCTCGCAAAGCGGAGTGAACAAATCGTTGCACGCGGCGCGTGCTTCAGGCTTAACCGCTTTTAGCCATGATTGAATCGATTTCGCTAAAATTACATCGATCGTGCTTTCGCCGCGGCGTTAGGCTAAAAATAGCATAGAGACCGGCGTCTTAATGCCGGCTGCGCGGGGAGGGGAATTGATGATTCGCATGGCGAAGTCGTTGTTGATCGCTTCAGGTCTATCCATGGCGACGCTGAAAATGGCCGCCGCTGATCCGGTCGTGTTGAAGTTCGCGCCTTTCGCCAGTCCGGGCCAAGCCGCTTATGAGGAGTTCTACAAGCCCTGGGCCGAGAAGGTCACGGCGGATTCGAACGGCGCGCTGACCATCGATCTGCGCGGCGGCACCTCGATCGTCAATAACCAGAATGTCTACGACCGCGTGATGAACGATGTCGTGCAGATCGGCTTCGTGCTGTTCAACTATGTCGCCGGCAAATTCCCCTTCGCCGAAGTCGGTGCGCTGCCCAATCTCGCCGACAATTCTGAGCACGGTTCCGACGCGCTGTGGAGGCTCTATCAGAGCGGTACGCTCGACAGCGAATTCGATCAGGCGAAACCGCTGATGCTGATCGCCTTGCCGCAATCGATCGTGCATCTGACCAAGGCACCCAAATCGCTGAAGGATTTGACGGGCGCGCGTATCGTTGGCCCGACGCAGCTCACGGCGCTTGCCGCGCAGCATATGGGCGCGCAACCGATCACCCTGTCGTCGCCCGAAGCCTATGAGGCGATAAATCGCGGCACCGCGGACGGCACGATCCTGTCATGGAACGTCTATTTCTCGTTCAAGATCGGCGAGGTCGCGCACTACCACATCGATCAGCCGATGGGCACAGCGGCCGGCATGATCTTCATGTCGCGCAAACGCTACGACGCGCTGCCGGCGGCGGCGAAAGAAACGCTCGACCGCAATTCAGGGCAGGCGACGAGCCGCGCCTGGGGCAAATGGTGGGATGGCGATAACAACCACAATCGCGAAGCTGCCAAGGCCGACCCGAAGCAGACCGTCATGACTCTCGATCCCGAAACACACGCTGCCTGGGCGAAACGGCTCGATGGCGCGATTGCGGATTGGGCCAAGACAAGGCCGGGCGTCGAGAAAGTGATCGCCCAGTACCGCCAGCTTCTCGCCGAGACGAAGTAGCAGCGTCACCGCTGCGCGCGATTAGCGCGTCGGTTGCGCCGGAATGAATTTCTTGGCGAGCGCGGCAGCTTCGTCGCGCGAGGGGATCGCCGCCTCGGACTGGTCGGCACCATAGTCCATGCCTGCCGCCGGAAAGCTCGCGGGATCGGGATGCGGCACGTCGAGACGGCGGCTGTTATGCCCGGTCACGCCCCAATCGGTCTGGCCGGCTTTGGAGAGCAGCCAGTTGATATAAAGCTTCGCCGCGTTCGGATGCGGCGCGTGATCCATCATCGATACAGTGCCGAAGCCGGTACTCATCGTCGGATGCGGCAAATGCAGATCGAAGCCGGCGATGTTCTTGCCGAGCCCCTGTTGCCGGAACGGCCCAATCTCTTCGGCCGCCGTGCCGAGGCCGATCGGATATTGCCCGCGTACAAGCCATTCCGCTTCCTGACGCGGATTTGTGCTGTAGATGATTTTCTGCTCGGCATAGAGGCGGTCGAGGAAATCGGCACCGAAATTGTTCAAGAGCCGCTGGCCGACGCCGACACCCGCGCCCGGCAAGCGCGGATCGTCCCACACGATCTTGTTCGCAAAGCGCGGTGCGAGCAGATCCTCGTAAGTTTTGAGATCGTCATGCGAGACGAAATCCCAATTGACCATCACCGGCGCCGTTACCGTCGCCTCGAAGCCGAGAACGTAGCGTTTCGCCGTGTCCATCCAGCCGAGATCGAGCCCGCCGAACCAGTTCTTGTCGTCCGTGATCTCGGGTAGGACGAAGGCCGGCCGCAGCGGTACGAAAGCGCCAGCCGGCATTAAGGATTGGAGGATCGACGGCGTGCCGCCGACATAGACATCCCAGTTGTAGATGCCGGCAGCGCGCTCGCGCGTGATCTGTGGGATGGCATCGCGCCCGCTCGAGCCGCTGAAGACAACCTTCAGCTGCGGGAAGGCGCGGCGGAAGCCTTGTGTCAGCACCTGATCGTAAAGCTTGCCCGGCCCGCCATGTACATCGACCTCGCCTTCGGCATTCGCCGCTTTGACGAGATCGTCCCAATCGCTCGCCGCCGCCGATGTGGCTGATGCGGCGATAAGAGCGAGCACTGCGGCGAGACGAAAGGTGCTGCGCCGCAGCTTCGCGCCGGTCACGTCTGCCCCGTCAAGTCTTCTCGGCGGCGGCGCGGTCGCGCGAAGCCGTCGTCGCGCGCTCATCGCGCGCCGGTGTTGCAGCGCGCCCCGCGGGCTCGACGAGATGCGCGTCGCGCTGCGGCTGCCGCGTCCCCAGCACCGCCTCGACGCGATGCTCACGCCCGGTCTCGAACGCGGCAAGGCGCGGCAACAGCTTCAGCGCATTCGTGCGGTCGACCGCGGCGAGCTCCGCGGCCGAAAAGCCGCAAGCGGCAATGCGATTGACCTGATCGAGGCAGCCGAAGCCGTAAGGATAATCGGTGCCGAACAGTATCTGCGCATTCGGGATGATGTTGCGCAAGGCGCCGACCGGGCCAGGATGGGCGGTCTGGGCGAGGTCATAATAGAAGCGTGTCAGCTCATGCATCATGCCGTTGGGCATCGCCGCCTGCATCGCGGCCTTGTCGCGGCCGCTGAAATCGATGAAGCGCTGGATGAGATAGGGCATCGTCCCGCCGGCGTGGCAGAAGATGTAGCGGATATTGGGATAACGCGCCGCTGCGCCGCCGAAAACGAGGCTCGCGATGGTGCGCGTCGTGTCGGTGCCGTATTCGATAATTGCGTCGGCAATATCGGGCTGCAGATTGGTGCAGCACAGGCATGAGGTTGGATGCACGAAGACAATCGCCTTGCGGCGGTTGAGCTCTTCGAGAAGCGGCGCGAATTTCGGATCGCCCAGGAATTTAACGCCGTCGGTCTCGTAATTGGTATAGACGCCGATGCCGTCGGCCTTGAGCTGGTCGAGCGCGTAAGCGATCTCTTTGAGGCTGGCATCGATATCGGGCAGCGGCAGCGCGGCGAACAGGCCGAAGCGCTGCGGCCGGTCCTGCACCATCTTGGCGCCGGCATCGTTGCATTGCCGCGCCAGCTTCTGCGCCGCCGCGTCGTTGCCGAAATAGATGCCGGGCGTCGTCACCGAGATCATGGAGGTCGCGATGCCGGCCTCGTCCATCTGGTCGAGTGAGCCCTGCTCGGTCCAATTCGCGATCGGCGGTTGAAATCCGGGCGAGGGACAGGCGCTGCCGAGCGCGATCAGCGCGTCTTTATAGATCTGCGGGACGAAGTGATGATGAACGTCGATACGATGCGGCGATGCCATTGCGTACTCAGGCTTTGATCAATTTGGCGAGGTTCGGCAGCAGGCGCAGCGCGTTGCGGTGATCGATGCCGACCATCTCGTCCTTGCTGAAGCCGGCGCCGGCGATGCCGTCGACATGCTCGATCGAGAGACGATAGGGATAGTCGGTGCCGAAGACGATGCGATCCGCACCGGCAACTGCTTTGAGCGCGCCGAGCGCAACGCCATTCGACGCCTGCGCCGTGTCGTAATAGAAGCGCTTGAGCTCGTGCATCAGCCCGTTCGGAAGTTTCGGTGCGACATGCGGCAATTTCGCAAGATTGACCATGCGCTCGATCAGGAACGGCATCGTGCCGCCGGCATGCGAGAAGATCCACTGGATGTTGGGATAGCGCGTGCTTGATCCGGTGAAGATCAGGCTGTTGATCGTACGTGTCGTATCGGTGCCGTATTCGATGACCGCCTCATTCACCTCAGGGATCAAGTCCATGCAGCACGCCGCGGCATGCGGGTGGACATAGACGACTGCCTTGCGGCGGTTGAGCTCTTCGAAGAGCGGGTTGAAATCGTTATGGCCGAGCCAGCGGTCGCCATAGCTCGTGAACATGCAGATGCCGTCGGCCTTCAGCGTGTCGAGCGCGTATTCGACTTCTTTCAACGAGCCTTCGACATCGGGCCAGGGGATTGCCGCGAAGAGACCGAACCGGCCGGGATGGTTGCGGATCATCTCCATGCCGTAATCATTGCAGAGCCGCGACAGCTTGCGCGCTTCCTCGACATGCCCGAAATAGAGGCCCGGCGTGGTGATCGAAACGAGCGATATCTGCGTCCCGGCCTCGTCCATGTCGTCGATCGAATTCTGGATCGTCCAGCTTTGCATGCAGGGCTGCATCGGCCGCTTCTTGTTCATCTCGGCTTTGTAGGCCGGCGGCACGAAGTGATGATGGACGTCGATACGCGTAAGCGCGGCCATGAATTCCTCCCCGGGGCTTTCGGCCGCCCACCTTACCGGTGCGGCGGCGGCGCGACAATGGCGAGAACTGTGGGGGCGTGCGTGCTAGCGGTGGGGGTTACGACCGCCTAATCTCGATCGATTGCTTGGCTTTGTTCTTCAGTGTGTATGCCGTTCTCGTCCCGCTTCTTCTTCGCCCAGCCCAATCTGTTCGACCGCCATTCGCATTATTACGGCGAGGCGCTCGGCTGGAAGTCGGTCTGCGCCGAGCGCGTCATCGCTGCGCGGTTCTATGTCCATGCGAAGGCGGGGCCAGGCATCGTCCAGGAGCTCGATGCGCATCCCATCTTCCCGTATCACACCGATAGCCAGATCGATCACGATCCGCTGAGCCAGTCGCTCGCCAATTTCGTGAAGGGCTCGGAGAGTTTCGCGACGAGCTATGAGCAGTTCGAGCACGACGGCATCGATGGCGATGACGCGGTCATTGTCACCTATTCCTCGGAACGCGATCTCTATGGCGCAGCGCGCTGGCTCGCGAAGCGCCCGCCCGATCGGCGTCCGACTTTCGTCTTCATTTTCCATGTGCCGGATTTTTCCTGGACCCTCGACGCGGCCGGCGAGAATCTCAGCGGCGATTTCTCGCGCTGGCGTTTCGCCATGCGCGAGCTCAAAGCCGTGTTGCCGTCCGAGAAGGCGCTGCTCGTCGCGACCAGCGCAACGCTGGCCAATGCTTTGGCAGGGCTGCTCGAGCATCCTTGCGAGATCGGTTGCTCGCCGAAATTCTATATAGACGATGCTGTGCTCGACCCGATCGCGGCGAATTTGCCACGAGTTCCATCTGCGCATGGCCGGTGAATTCCGTCCCGAGCGCGGGGCCGATCTCGTTACAGCGGTGATACGCCGCGTCGCGATGCAGCGGCCCGGGACGATCTTCGCGCTGCAAGTTCCCGACGAAGCGGTGGCCCGCCATGTCAGCCAAGAGCTCGCGGGGATCGCGGCTCAGGGCTCGCGCTGCTATGTCGATTATGGCAACGCCGCGCACGCCGACTATCAGGCGCGGCTCAAGCAAAGCGATGTCGTGTTCATGCCTTATCAGGCGCATCGCTATGCCCTTCGCGCCTCGGGCGTTTTTGCCGAAGCGACGGCGTTCGGCATCGTGACGGTCGTGCCAGACAGGACCTGGATGGCCGAGCAGCTGGCCGCGGGGCTGGGCGCCGGCACGGTGTTTCACGATTGGTCGGTCAACGCCATCACCAACGCATGCCTGGAGGCGCTGGCGCAGCATCCAAGCCTGGTGCAGCGCGCCCACGGCGGCAGAGCGGAATGGCGTCGGCGCAATTCCACCGCGACCATGCTCGAGAAAATCCTGGCGCGCCTCCCGAAGTGATTGCCGAACCGCGGTAAATGCGGTTAGCTGGTTGTAACGGGGAGGATCAAATGAACGCAAAAGCCGTCATTGGGGCCGTTTTTGTCGCGACCATGTTCGCGAGCGCTGCCAGCGCCGATCCGGTGCGCATTCGCATCGGCTGGGCCCAGGTGCCGACGCAGATGACGCCGCTCGTCGCCGAGCTGGCAAAGACGCATCCTGCGCTCTTTCCCAATCTCAACAAGACATATACTTACGAGCCGATGCGGTTCCAGGGCTCGCCGCCACAGATCCAGGCCTTTGCCGCTAGCGAGATCGAAGTCGCGGCCTATGGGCCGTCAGCGCTTGCGCTTTCGGTGACCAACGCGCATCTCGATCCGCGTGTTGTCGCCGATATCGCGCAGGATGGCGCCAGCCACGGCTTCTATTCGACTTGGTGGGCGGTGCGGAAGGACGGGCCGATCAAGAGCATGGCCGATCTCAAGGGCCATACCGTCATCGTCAACGCCAAGGGCGCAACCACCGACATGCTGTTGCGCAAGATGACGCGCAATAATGGCGTCGCCGATAACGAGTTCAGCGAGATCGAGGCGGACTTCACCAACATGCTGCCGATGCTCGAATCGGGAAAAGGCGATGCTGCTCCGGTGATGGCACAGTTCAGTCACGATTTCGAAGCGACCGGTCATTACCGCTCGCTGTTCACGACGACCGACGCGGTCGGCGGCGATGACGAGACGCTGTTCTGGGTGATGAAAGCCGATTTCATTGCCGCGCATCGGCCGGCGATCGTCGATATGCTGACCGATCACATGGCGGCGATCCGCTGGTTCCTCGATCCGGCCAATCGGAACGATGCGCTCGCCATGACGCATGATTTCACCAAGCAGTCGCTTCAGTCGCTCGATTACGCCTTCACGAAGGACGACGTCTATCGTTCGCCTGATCTGATGCCGGTGATCCCGCCGATCCAAAAGGATATTGATATCGCAGTCAGCATGAAGATGCTGCCCGCGTCGATCGATGTCTCGAAATATGTCGACGTGTCGATGGTCGCCGAGGCCGCGAAGCGCTTTCCACCGAAGTAGTCATGGCAACGCGCTGTTTCTTTTCGTCATGCCCGCGAAAGCGGGCGTCCAGTGCGAAGCCTGGGTCCCCGCTTTCGCGGGGAAGACGATTGGGGTGGCTGTTTTGCGTGGTGTCGCTCATCGCCGCGCCGGCATTTGCCGATCCAGTGAAGCTGCGCGTCGCTTGAGTTGATACGCCCAGTCAGTTGACGCTGCGCGCCGTGTTGGCTGAGCAGCATCCCGAGATCTTCCCGCAGCTCGGCAAGACCTACAGCTTCGAGCCGGTGCATTTCGCCGGCAGCCCGCCGCAAATCTCGGCGCTCGCCTCGGGCGATATCGAGATCGGCGCGCTCGGCGCCTCGAGCCTCGCGCTCGCGATCACCAACGCGCATCTCGATATGAAGATCGTCGGCGACGTGATCCAGGACGGGCTGCCGGTCACTTCAACGCCTATTTCACGGTGAAGAAAGACGGGCCGGTCAAGCGCATCGAGGATATGAAAGGTCGCCGCGCCACGATCAACGCGGTCGGCTCACCGGTCTGGATAGAGCTGCATGTCGCGCTGGCGCGGCATGGCCTGACCGACAAGGACTAGTGATCGAAGCGCAGTTCCCGAACATGTTCGCGATAATCGAAGCCGACAAGGTCGATGTCGTGCCCGTGATCAGCCCGAAGCTTGCTTCGGCTTTCGATGCGACGGGACGCTACGCAAAGCTCTTCATCGCGTCGCAGGAGATCGGGCTCAATCAGGCGGCGATGTGGGCGATGCGGGGCGATTTCATCGCCGCACATCGCGCTGCGCTGGTCGATTATTTCGAGGATGCGATGCGCGCATCCCGGTGGTTCCTCGACCCCAGAGAATCACGATGCGGCAATCGCGATCGCCATGCAGGTGACGAAGCAGCCGCGCGATACGATTGATTACGCTTTCACCAGTGCCGATGTCGGCCGCTCGCTCGATCTTGTCCCGAATGTCAAAGCGGTGCAGGAAGAGATCGACACCGCGCTCGATCTAAAGCTGCTGCCGGCGGCGGTGAAAGTCGCGCCGGGCCACACCGATCTATCGATGGTCGAAGAGGCGAAACACCGCCTCGATGGAAAGTAGTGGGGCGGCACGCCGCCGCCGCTAGAAAGTCATAATCGGGCCGCAGGAAACCCGCAGCATGTCGCTACTGTTATTGGCGCGCGACGAATCCGTCGCCTCGAATGAGGAGCGATTTCATGACAAAGCTGTTTGCAACGCCGACGGCGCGTCGGCATCTCGCCTTCGCCGGCGCCGCGCTGATCGCGGCGAGTGCGCTTGCCGGCTGCGTCGTCGAGCAGCCGCGGCCCCCCGAACGTGTCGTCATCACACGGCCCGCGCCGCCGCCGCCGCGCACCGAATACCAGCCGCCGCCACCGAATGAGCGTGCGGTATGGGATCCGGGTCACTGGAATTGGGATGGCCGCGAATATGCCTGGGTCGCCGGCCACTACATCGAGCGGCCCAGTGTTGCGATGCGCTGGGAGCCCGGCCACTGGGTACAGCAAGGCGGCAGCTGGATCTGGGTCGAGGGTAGCTGGCACTAAGATTTAAATCGGAACGGCTCGGCGCTGTTGATCGGCGCCGAGCCGATCCTTTCGATTAGAGCCCCCGCCACTGGCCGATGACGCGGCCCTGGATATAGGCCTCGGCGAGCGTACGCTCATAGCCTTCATATTTCGGATTATCCGAAGTGATGCGCACGCGCATCGGATCGCTATGCGCAAGGGCCTGTACGCGCTTCACGACGAGGCCGAGTCCGTCCCACACCACGAAGATACCGGGAGGCGTCGGCGTGCGATCGCCGGTATCGACCAGCACGCGCTGACCCGGTTGTAGGGTCGGCTCCATACTGTCGCCGAGTACGGTGATGAAGCGCAGCTCGCTGGCCGGCGCGCTGGAGTGATAGCGCACGACCTCGCTTGGCAATTGCCATTCGGCGACGACGCGCTCGCTGTCGCCGGTGAGCCCATCGCCAGCCGAGGCGCGAACATCGAGCTCGTCGATGCGCAGTAGGCCGGGCGGTGTCGCATTCTTGATGCTCGTGCCGCGCGCGCCGCCTTCCACGCCGGCGAGCGCGAAAAGCTCGCTTGCCTCGATGCCTTTGGCGCCGAAGATCGGCGCAAGCCGCTGCGCGAAATCCAAAGGCAGGAACGGTTTGCGAAAACGGTCTTCGTAATGCTGGTAGCTCGAGCCGTTCTCCATGCCGAGCGCATGCGCGACCTCGCGGATTGAGAGCCCGGCGCGCTGGCGGAGTTGTTTCAGCTTGCGCGAGACGGAGGAGGGGGCGTCGGCCATGCGCGCATGATAAACGCTTATCCCGTACGCGGCCATACGCTTTTCCCCTTGCGGATCGAACGTTTTTAGCGTACGATCTTTGCGTTCACCTGGAGAGAGCGGGAAAAGGAAGGGATCATGCATGATGGCGGTCCTCGGCACGGGTTCGTCTTGCCCGATAATGAGAACATATCAGGAACAAACTGCGCCGCCAACCTTGAAGGTTCCTCACAAATCGGCTCAGGAGAAAGCTGCGTATTTATCGAGGCCTTTAGTTGGCCGGCGGGATTTCCGCCGTTTTGCGGCCGGCCGGTCTTGCCCGGCTCGGCCTATTGCCCGGCTCACGCGGCGCTGTGCGCGGTGCGGCCAGCGGTGAGGGGCAGGCGATGAAAAAGCGTAAAGCGCGTACAGCGCCGGACGAATTCGCTCCGAGTGCCGAACGCTTGGCGCAAGGCACCGTCGAACGCCTGCCGCAGGCGATCGCCGACGAAGCCGGCCGGCCGGCGCGGCCCTATCGTGCTGTCGATACGCTGACAGCGATGCTGCGCAAAGGCTCGATCACGCCGGAGATGCGCCAGGCCGGCGAGGATTTCCACGCGCTCTTCATGACGGCGCAACTCGAGACGCTGCGCGCCGCCGATCTTCATCGCACGCCCGATGGCAAGCACGAACTGAACATCACGCTGCGCCAAGCCGAAGCGCGCAAGCAGATATGGAAGATATTGAAAACGCTCGGCGGTGTCGCATCGCCGGCCGGCTCTTGCGCGTGGCATGTCGTCGGCAGCGCGATGACCGTGAAAGAATGGGCGCTGCATCACGGCTGGAACGGCCGCGTGCTGTCACCTGAAGCAGCGTCAGGCGTGTTGATCGGCGCGCTGGGTGCGCTGCAGGCGCATTTTGGTTTGTGAGAGGTCTGCGCGGAAAACTTTTCGTGGCGGGCGAATGTTGTAAGGTCCGCCGCTGAACCATCGGGGGGCTCGTCCTGAGCACAGATGCACGCCATGGCCAAAGCTTGTTGATGCCGCAGAACTGGGAGAATCTCTCCGATCGATCTTCGACCACGCGGCCGCGCGGCCCGACGCGCCGGCGATCGTCGAGGGTGGTATCGTCCTCGGCTATGGCGAGCTTGCTTCCCTTGTCGGCAAAGCGAGCGTCTATCTGCACGAGCAGGGCATCGCCGCGGGCGAGCGCATCGGTCTTGCGCTGAACAACAGCGCCGATCACATCGTCTTGCTGTTCGCCGCATTCCGTCTCGGCGCGGTGCCAATCGAGCTCTCGGTCGAGGACAAGCCGGATGCGCTCGCGGCCACCGCGCGCAATACGGCATCCGCACGATTTTTACCGAGGCGCACGCACCGCCGCCCCCGGGCATCGAGCGCATCCGCCTCGACGTGCGCTGGCGTGATCGCATCGCGGCGAAAGCGGCGATCGCCGCTGCGTGGCGGGCGGCGACGAACTCCACCTAATTGCGCTCACCACCGGCACCACCGGCACGGCGAAGGGAGTCGTGACGACACATCGCCAATCGATCGCGCGCTTCGAGGTGCAGAGCGCGTTGTTCGGGACGTATTGGCTGCGCGAGCCGCGGGGCGGCTCGCTGATACTCACGGCAAGTATCCGCTTCGGCGCGTTCTTTCGCTTCCTGCTCAGCCAGCTCATTGCTGGCGGCGTGACCGTCATTGTACCCGATTGCGGGCGACAGCCGATCGAGCTGGCACGGGCGATCGCCTCCTGGGATAACGCCATTGCGTTCCTCACTGCGAATATGTGCCGCCTGTTCATCGAAGCGGCGCCGAGCGAGGGGCTGCTGTTCCCGCGGGGCGCGGATGCTGGTGGCCGGCGGCATGCCGCTCGCGGCCGGCGAGAAGCAAGCGATGATCGCGCATGTCACGCCGAATTTCTTCGACGGCTACGGCACCACCGGCTTCGGGACGATCTCGCTTCTCTCGCCGGTCGACATGATGGCGAAGGCGGATAGCGTCGGCCGTCCGGCAGCGGGCGTTGCGGTCGAGATCGTCGACGAGCACGGGCGTTCGCTTCCGGTAGGTGTGACGGGGAGGATCCGCTGCCGGTCGATCTCGTCTTCTTCGGCCAGTGCTCGGAAGATCTCGGCCCCGGCGCCGAATTCTTCGCCGACGGCTGGTACTATCCCGGCGATGTCGGCTTCCTCGATGCCGAGGGCTATCTCCATCTCAAAAGCCGTGTCGGCGAGAGGATCCGGCGATCGGGGACCGAGATTTTCGCGCCCGAGGTCGAGGCCGTGCTCGCCTCGCACCCGGCCGTTGCGGAGGCGGCGGTGGTTGCCGGTAAAACGCTCGACGATCGCGATGAGATCGTCGCCTTCATCGTCAAGAGCGGCGCCCTTGATCACGATGAGTTGGCGCGCTCTTGCCGCGCACGTCTTGCGTCCGAGCAGATGCCCGATCGCGTCTTTTACACCGAGGCTTTGCCACGGATCGCCGGCGGTAAGCTTAATCGTGCGCAGCTCGAAGAACTCGCAGCGGGCCAGACGGCTCATCTTCGGGCGGCGCTTAGCAATTTATGTCGCATCGTCGACGGTCGGGTGCCGTTGCCTGCCATCGACTGTGATATTTTCAGCACGATAGCTCATCAAAACCGTGTTCGCGCGAAGGCGGTGCCCCGAACTGGGGTTGCGATGCCGCCGTGTCTACAATTAAATTGGTGCCGGCGCTTTCCGAGCAGTTGTCTCGGTGAGCGCCGTTTTTTGGTGGCGGGGGGGCTTATGAGTTGCCATCGGTTGACCGAGCGCTTGCTGACGACAAGCTCGGTTGCGGCTCTAATTCTGGCCGGTGCGATGCACAATCCGGCCCACGCAGCGATCTGCGCCATTGATTATGCGGCCTCGCCGTTCCCGAACGGTGTCAGCAATAGCGGCGCGGTTAATTGCATCGCAGTCGACCCCGCCTCGCCGACCACGATCAACGGGAACATAGCCAACATGGCGACCGGTACGGTTGGGCCGTCGGCCAATGCCAGCGGCGCGATCGTCGTCACCGGCAACGCGACGCTGACCGGCGCGATCATCAATTCCGGAACGATCATCGGCCCGACATCGGGCAGTGTCGTCAACGGCATCAGCATCGCCGGATCGGTCGACGGTGGCATCACCAACAGCGGCACGATCAGCCTGCACACCACGGCCGCCGGCAACGTGACTGGCAATGGCGTCATTCTCACGGCGTCGACGTTTGCCGGCGGAATGACCAATAGCGGCACGGTCGCGGCGAGCATCAGCGCCACGAATTCTGCCGATGCCTTCGGATTGCAGCTAATCCCATCGACCTTTATCGGCGACCTCGCCAATAGCGGAGTGATTTCCGCGATCGCGGCAGATACCGGCACGGGCGCGGCCCAAGCCGACGGCATCGTGCTTAGCGCCGCGACGATCGTGCGTAGCTTCGTCAACAGCGGCACGGTCGCGGCGAGCGCCACCGGCATCGATGTCATCAATGCGATCGGCGTAAGCATCAGCAATCCGGGCGTCATGATTTATGGCCCTGCGGGCGCCGCGACCGGCAATTTCAGCAATGCCGGTAAGATAATGACGACCGCTACGGCGACGGCGGGCTCTGCCGACGCCACGGAAATCGTACTGAGCGTCGAGACCCTCGTCGGCAACTTTATCAACAGCGGCACAGTCGTGACGACGGCCAACGCCACGGGTACCGCGACGGCGACCGGCGTCGATATCTCCACGTCCAGCTTCGGCAGCATCTTAAATTATACCCCGGCGGGGGGCACGACCGGCAGCTTTAGCAACAGCGGCACGATCACGACGATCGCCACCTCGACGGGTGGCAGCGCCCAAGCGTTTGGCGTGGAGAACGGGGCTTTCGTCGGGAATGTCGTCGGCGACTTCATCAATAGCGGCGCGATCTCGGCGAGCGCGACAGGGCGTCGCCCAGGCAGAAGCGGTTAGTCAAATTCGCTCGCGGCACCTTTTCGGTGGCTTCACCAACAGCGCGCGATCACGGCTACCGCAAACGGGACCGGCGCCGGGGCCACCGGCGTCAATATCGCGGCGATCGCGATGACCGGCGACATCATCAACAGCGGTACGATCGTCGCACGGGCGATCGGTGTTGAGGCCAACGGCCATGCCTTGCCCTAAGCCTTGGCGCGACCACCGTGCAAGGCAACCTCGTCAACAGCGGAACGATCGCTGCCACGCTGACCGGTACCGGCAGTGCCATCGGGTTGTCGATTGGTGGAACCATTCTCGGCGTCATCACCAACACCGGCATGATCGCCGGTGTGGCGGCACGAACAGCACCAGCTATGAAATCAAAAACAGCAGCGGCGTTCTCACCATCAACCAGAAGCAGCGCGATCATCAGCAGTACCAGCGCGGCGCGCGCGATCCGTTCAGCGCCAATAGCGATATATCAACATCAATAGCAGCGCCATCGTAGGCGATATCGACGGCCCCAGCGGCCAAGGCGCGACACTGCCGACGGTGAATGTGCAGGTGGGTTCCGGCCACACCTTCGTCTATGCCAACACCATGTCGAATATCGGCGCGGTCA
This sequence comes from uncultured Alphaproteobacteria bacterium, assembly GCA_963740675.1. Classification (GTDB taxonomy): domain Bacteria; phylum Pseudomonadota; class Alphaproteobacteria; order ATCC43930; family CGMCC-115725; genus CAIKMD01. The sequence continues at coordinate 168,426 of CAVUFS010000005.1, read as the reverse complement.
ATCTCAACAGCGGCACCTTGCAGCTGCCGAACAGCGGCACGAGCGCGGCCGGCGGCAGGTTAAATACGGTCAGCTATACCCAGCTCGCCGGCAGCACGCTGTGGATCGAGGTCGGAGCGACCGACGGCGCGCCGCCCGTCACCGGCACCGACTCGGTCAATGCAAGCGGCGCCATGGCGCTCGCCGGCAATTTCACGGCGTTCGAGCTCGGGGCGAATTTCCGGCCCGGCACGACCTACACCTATTCCGATGTGCTGACCTGGGGTTCGCTGAGTGGGGACTTCAGTGCGGTGACCTCGAACTCGCCGCTCTTCAGCGCGAGTGTCAGCCAATCGGGGAACAGCGACACGCTGACGGTGTCGCTGCTGCCGATTGGCTCGGTGTCCGGGCTCGATCCCAATGCGCGCTCGATGCTTGCCGCGCTCAAGAGCGGCGGCAGTCCGACGCTCGACCTCGTCTACACGCTGAACGCGAGCCAGCTCAGTTCCGTCGTAACGGCGCTCGAAGGCCAGCAGCACACGCAGGATTTCCATTTCGCGACCGAGAACTGGCAGGACTTCACCACCATTCTCGAAATCGGCTATCGGCGGCGGCGGCAGCGCGGGCGCGATCACGACCGGCAGCTACGATCTCGGCAACAGCTTCAAGGTTGCGCAGGGGACGGTGCCCATGGCGCAAGCGTCGGATGGGAGTCCGGCGCGCTTCGGCGAAATGCCCCGTCGCTGGGGCGTCTGGGGAGTCGGCTATGGCCACTTTGCGAGCGCGCCCTCGACCGCGGCCTCCGCACCTTATGATGAAAGCGGGACGGCGTGGTATTCGGCGCCGACACCCAGTTCACCGAACGCCTGGTCGGCGGTATCGCCGTCAACATCGCCAAGGACAAGGCAACGATCAGCGGTGGCGGCTCGAACGCAATCAGCAGCTACAGCGGCGCGGCCTATGCCAATTACGCGCTCAATCAACTGGTACGTCAACGGCATACGACATGGTGGCAGAGCTACAAGAATGTGCGCGTGATCGGCGCGCCGTTCTCGACAGTGGCCAATGCCAGCTATCAAGGCCAGAGTATCGCGCTTACGGCGAGAGCGGCTATGCGCTACGTCCGGCCTTCCTCGCACAGCAGTCGCTGAAAGTGACGCGCTATTTCGGGCTCGGCTATCTCCACACCCGCCTCGGCGCCTATACGGAAAGCGGCAGTGTGGCCTGGCGGTGCAGTCGGTCGATGCGAATCACTGACGACGGATATGGGGCGCGTGCCTCGCTGGTATGGCGGTCGGCTCGGCCGTCCTTCATCCGGAAATCCGCGCTGCCTGGCAGCACGAATGGCTCGACAATCGACGAGCGTGCAGGCTCTCGCGCAGGCGCCGGAGCGTCTCACGACGACGGCGCGGCCTTTCGCGCGAGCGTTTGTCGGCGCAGGCATCAGCAGCGACGTGACGCAAACGACGCAGCTCTTCATCGATACGATGCAAGGCTCAGCGCGGCTACACCGCGCAGGTCATCTCGCGATGCGCTCGCATCTCCGAGCGTCTAGAGCGGCGGAAGAAGCTGTTACGACGCTTTGGTCTCGGGCGAGTCGTGCGCCAGCGGATGGAGCGGCACCGGATTGGCGTTGCTCTTGAGGATCAGCCGGCCGTCACTGCGCTTGAGATGGCCGACGAATTCTTCGTCTTCCCAAAGCTGAACCATCGCGATCATCTCGAACTCGTCGAGCAAGCCACGCATGCGCTCGAAGGCGTCGAGGATATCGTCATGGGTCGCGGCTTCCGCCGTGACCATGTTGGCGCCCTGATCGAAGAGGTAATAGGTGAAGACCGTCATGCGAGGACGAGTCTCGGTGGAATTTCTTGCCTTTGTATTAACCAGCGCATTTGAGCTTTCTCGTCTTCATTGCGTTAACGAACTGCCCACTTCTTTGCGCAACACTTTGGCGGTGTTTGCTTAAGTCTGATTTGGGTTCCGCACCTTGCCGATTGGGTTCTCCCGGTGATCGAGATCGCTCTACTGAACCGCCCGCTCATCCGGCCGGGATCGCCGCTCGCTTTCGCTACGGCATTCGCTATCGTGATCGCTGCGACGTTGGTTCGGGTGTTGCTCGCGCCGCTCTTCGCACCGATTCCCTTTGGCGGCATGCCTTTCGCCATGGCGTTCTTCGGTGTCGTCATCACCACTTTCCTTTGCGGCTCAGTGATGGGCGTGGTGAGCGTCTTCCTGTCCGTCGCTGCGACCTGGGCGTTCATCCTGCGGCTGCATATGACGACGCTGGCGCCCTTTCAAACAATGGCTTTCACCGTCGGCGCGCTGACCGTGGTCAGCATCATTGCGACGATGCGCGCGGCCGCCGGCAAGATGCGCCGTATCAACGAGAATTTGCGTTTGAGCGAGGCGCAGCTCGTGGAAGCGAGTAAGGCGAAATCCGATTTCATTGCCCGTATGAGCCATGAGCTGCGCACGCCGCTCAATGCAATCATCGGTTTTTCCGAGATGATCCGCGAAGCGATGATCGGGCCGCTCGATGTGCGCTATCGCGGGTACGGCGCCGATATTCATAATGCCGGCCGGCATCTGCAGAACGTCATCAACGATATTCTCGATATATCGAAGATCGAAGGCGGCCGGCTCGAGCTGCGTGACGAGCCCGTCGCGATCGAGGATATGATCGAATCCTGCCGCCGCATCGTCGCGGCGATGGCCGAACCGACCGGCGTCGCGCTCTCTGTCGATATTGCCCAAACGCTGCCGCTCATTCACTGCGACGCACTGCGCTTCCGGCAGATCTTGCTCAACCTCATGTCCAATGCGGTGAAGTTCACGCCGGCGGGCGGTCGCGCAACGGTGTCGGCGGCGATCGACGATGGCTTCGCGGTGATCACAGTCGCCGATACCGGCATCGGCATGCGCCAGGAAGATATTGCGATCGCACTCGAGCCGTTCCGCCAGGTGGGCGGCGGCGCGCAGGATATTCTGACGCGTCGCTTCGCCGGCACGGGGCTCGGCTTGCCGCTGGCGAAAGCATTGGCCGAGCTGCATGGCGGCACGCTGACGATTGCGAGCGTGTTGGATCGCGGTACGACGGTGCGCATCCGTCTGCCGCTGCAGCGTAAGGTCGAAGCGGTGGCCGCCTGAGTCGCGCAGGCTTGCGCAACAAGGCGGAACCGAATCGCGGTAGAATAATTGCATTAAAGTACGCAGCACACGTGGGGTTTATCCCACGTCCTTGGCGGCTCCCCTCGGGGGCCGCCTTTTTCCTGCAGCGTGTTGTGACGCTTAAGCCAAGCGTGGTCTTCGCTTCGCCGTGTCTTAATCCGCGCGGCGGTTTGCTGCCTCGACCTGCTCGGCAAGCTCTTCATACCGCTCGGCGATCTTTACAAATTGGTCGTGGATGGCGCGGTCGACCATGGCATTGGCCTGCTCGCGCATGTGCGTGGCCATCGAGCGATATTTGTTACCTTCGTTCACCGTCGGACACTCGAATTTGGTGCGGGCCCCTCGCCAGCGGCGCATCACGCGCGGCGCGCTCCGTCTGTTCGAACTTTCTTGATCTCTTTCAATAATGCTGGGCGAGGCTTTTCGCTGCATCGCCGCGCTCAAGCTCGCGTCACAGATATGCCCGCGTCACTCATGCTGCGTCACAGGGGCGCGGCGTTACATTGGGGCTCGCGCGCCTATCACTTTGTGCGCTATTTTTGTGCTCACGGAGTGGGGAGAAAACAAGTGATTTCGGATGAAGTGATCTGGTGCACGGCGCGTGCCCTGATGGCTTTGTGCTGCGACGACGAGCGTGTCATCGACCGCGCGCAAGAACATCTGCGCGATGGCAATATCGAGAAATATGCGGCCTGGATGCGCGTGCTCGGCGTACTCGGCAAACTGCGCGCGGCCGAAACCGCAGCTTGAGCATGAACCTGTCGGCACGGAACGCAATGCGGGGCCGTGCGTTCTATGGGTAGACGTAGGTACCGAACGCAATTCCCCTACGGGTTTCGGCGGCTTCTCTTCGGAGAAGCCGCTTTTTTATGGCGCGTCCCACGCGATTGCCCACCGTCGCAGCGACAGCTACGCTGCCGCCGCCAAAGGGGAGGATGCGATGGCCAAGCCAATTGCTCGAAAGAAAGCAGGCGCTCGTAAGAGAGTAGGCACTAAGAAAATTGGTAAGGGGGCGGCGCTCGCTCAGCGCAGCGCGCGTAAGGTCGCGGCGAAAAATTCCTCGAAAACGAAGGGTCCGAAAAGCGCGAAGCCTGCCACAGCGCCCATACTTGGCGCGGCTTCGGCGATCGCACAGAAGCTCGTCCCGGTTGGACCGAAAGACCCGGCCGGCCGCATCTTCCGCCGCTATTGGATTCCGGTCGAGATCGCGGGCGATCTCGGCGATAAGCCGAAACAGATCCGCATCCTGGGCGAAGATCTCGTGCTGTTCCGCTTCCCGAATGGCGAGCCGGGGCTGGTGGGCGCAAAATGCGCGCATCGCAATGCCGGGATGCAGCACGGCACGCCGGAAGCGCGCGGCCTGCGCTGCTGCTATCACGGCTGGCTCTACGATGCGGCGGGGCGTTGCGTCGAGATGCCGTGCGAACCGAAAGATTCGCCACTGCTCAACCAAGTGAAGATCGCGGGTTATCCAGTCGTCGATCGCTACAACATCATCTGGGCTTATATGGGCGAGGGTGAGCCGCCCGAGCTGCCGGCGCTCGATGTCTTCGTGCGCGATGATGGCTTCAAGCGCGTGACCAAAAGCTACCACGACTGCAATTGGCTGCAGGTCGCCGAAAACATGGTCGATCCGCTGCACACGACGTTCCTCCATCGTTTCTCGCCGTTGACCAATGTCGTCGACGAGTTGCCGACATTCGACAAAACTGTCGATACGGAATTTGGGTTTGTTGTTCATTCGACGCGCCAGGATCAAGGGCACACGCGTCTCGATCACTTCGTCTTTCCGGCGATGAATCGTGTCGCCGTCAATCACATGGATCCGGCGCTCGAGATCGCGTGGTATGTGACGCCGGTCGATGAGACGCACGCGCTCTCGATCAATGCGCGCTTCCTGCCGAAGCCGGCGGGCGCGAGCGATGAGGAAATTCAGCGCCGCATCGATATGCTGATCAAGCAGGACAGCCAGATCCCGCGTGACAATCCTTTTGTCAGCGGCTCGCTCGTGTTCTCACAAGACATGGTCGCGATGGAAAGCCAGGGCGCGATCAGCAACCGCAACAACGAGACGCTCGCGACTTCGGATCGTGGCGTCGTGCGCTTGCGCCGCGGCTATTGGGACGCGCTGAAACTGATCGATCAGGGCAAGGAGCCCCCGGGTATCCTGCGCAATTCCAATCGCGGCCGGATCGATTTCACCACCGGCACCTTCCGCCATCCCGAGAAAATGGCCGACATTGCCCGCCGCAGCGGCGATTAAATCCAGATCACGGCATGTCCAACTCGCCCTAGGGCACTAGAACGATTTTGCCTGTCGTGTCGCGTCCTTCGATGGCGCGGTGCGCGTCGGCCACTTGCGCAAGCTTGTAGGTGCCGCCGAGCTGAAGACGAAGCCGGCCATCGCGGACATAGCCGCCCAATTCGGCTAAGAGCTTTGCCGCAAAAGCACCACGGTCCCGCGACTGCCCGGCGATGAAGCCGCTGAGGAAAAATCCGGTGACCGTCTGGTTCTGCGCGAAGAGCCGTTGCACGTTGAGGTTCATCGGTTGGCGGCTGGCATTGCCGTATGCCACCATCCGGCCGAACGGCGCGAGGCAGTCGAGGCTCTGCTCGAAGACAGCGCCGCCGGTCATCTCGAGAATAACGTCGACCGGGCGGCCGCCATTCTTCGCTTTGACGTCGGCGGCCCAGCCGGGTTGCGTATAGTCGACGGCGGCGTCGGCGCCGAGGCTTACGACAAGATCGCGTTTCGCTTGTGTGCTGGCCGCGCCGATCACTTTGCCCGCGCCATAGATTCGGGCGAGTTGCACGGCGAGCACGCCAACACCGCCGGCCGCACCTTCGATCAGAACGCTTTCGCCCGCTTGCAGCCGGGCACTGCCTTTGAGGATCAGCGCGGCGCTGAGACCCTGGATGATCAGCGACAATGCCTCGACCGGTTGAACGCCCGCGGGCACGGGCAATAGATCGGCGGCGTCGGCGACGGCTTGTTCCGCATATCCACCCTGGCCGAGCCAGGCCATGACGGTGGCGCCGCGCTCGATCACCGTCACCCCGTCGCCAAGCTTCTCGACGATGCCGACAATTTCGCTGCCGGGCGTAAACGGCAGCGGGGTCGGCCGCGGATAAGCGCTGCCGCCTCTGCGTCTTGTCGCATCAGCGTAATTGACGCCGGCCGCCAGCACGCGCAGCAAAACCTGTCCCGGCCCCGGTACGGGATCGGGAATTTCCTCATAGCGAAGGACCTCCGGGCCACCATGTTCGTGGAAGCGGATCGCTTTCATCGTCGGGCTCCTTCGTTGCGTGCCGTTATTTCGGCAGGAATTCCTCGGTATAGAGTGTCTTCATGTCGGGCTCTTTGTCCAAGAGGCCGAGCTCGACGAAAGAGCGCGCCAGGGTCGCCAGCGCCTTGTCGTTGAATTTTCCGTCGGTCGAGAACACCGGCATCATCAGATCGTACGTGCCGGAGACGATCGCCGGATCGACATTCTGAACCTTCGCGGCGATCGCGACCGCTTCGGTCTTGTTCCCTTTCATCCAAGCGATGGTCTCGTACCAGCCTTTGAGGAAATCGCGCACCGCTTGCGGCCGCTTGGCGATCACATCGTCGGTCGCGAAGATCACGTACAGGTGAAAATCCTTGATGGTGTCGCCGAACTTCACCAAGAGCTTGCCGTGATTGTCGGCTTGCAGCTTCAGCGCGGTCGAGAGATCAACGGTGATACCGTCGACGCCGTTCGAGATGAGCTGCGCCAGCACTTCGCTCATCGGGTTCATGATGACGAGCTTGATCCCGTCGCGACCCCAGCCTTGTTGCGCGCTGAGCGTCTGCACCAGCCAGCCGGTGAGCGAGCCTTTTTGCGAGACCGAAATGCCGCGGCCTTTGAGATCGGCGATGCTGTTGATGTTGCTCTTGCTGCCGACGGTGATGGTGATCTCCATCGGAGCGCCGGCCGAAGCGCCGACGGCTTTGATGGTCGCGCCCTTGACGATATTCGCCATATCGGGGCCGCTGCCGAGCCCCATATCGACGGCGTTGGAGATCAGGCCCTGCGCCAAGCGCGGTGCGCCGCCGAAATCGACCGCTTCGACATCGACGCCGTTCTTTTTGAAGATGCCTTTCTCGATGCCGACATTGAGCGGCGTGAAACCGAACGCCTGCGGCACCGATTTGCCGACCTTCAACGCTTCGTCGGCTGAAGCCGGAAGCGCCGTGGCGAGCAAAGCAGCGGCGAGCACGGCGAGCGTTAGAGTGCGGCGAAGCATCGGCGTTCCCCTCCCATAATGTAGATATTATCGACCCCGATGACGCTTCTATCAGCTTGCCGCTGTGCTCGCCAGCGCGCTTTGCACTCGATAGAATGCGCGCGCCAGAAAACCGGCCGCTGCCATCGAGCGGCCCGAAGACAATTGTGCAGGGAGTTATTCTCGTGACATCGACACCATCGAAGGGCCGTTTCTCTTATCGCGGTATCGCCGCCGCCGGCGCGCTTGCGCTGCTCGGCCTGGCCGCGCCGGCGAAAGCCGAAATGGAACACACCAGCATGGCGCAGACGCCGGCGATCATGTCGTTCCTCGCGGCCTATATCGCGGAAGATGCCGGTATCTGGCGCGACAACGATCTTGATGTGAAGGTCATCAACCTGCCAGGCACTGCCACGGTGAACGCGGTGATCTCCAGCTCGGCCGATTTCGCCCTCTCCGCCAGCGACGCGCTGACGCGTGCCGCGGCGCACGGTCAGCGGCTCTTGGCGATCGGCGCGCTCAACAATATGAGCGGCCAGGTCACGGTCATTCGCAAAGACATCGCCGAGGCGGCACATTTCGATCCGAACGCGCCGCTGGCCGAGCGTGCGCGAATCTTGAAGGGCCACATCATCGCTGGGGGCAATGTGGGTTCGGTCGCCGACGTGTTCCTCAAGCTGGTTGCGCAAGAGGCGGGCATCAAGCCGGGCGAGATGACGATCGCTGCGATCGGCGCTTTCGAGCAGCTCGCCGCGTTCGACCGCAAGGCGGTCGACGGCATTTCCTTCAGCCTGCCTTATCCGCAGGAATTGGTGACGGCGGGCTCGGCGGTGATCGTCGTCGACGGCACGAAGAATGAGCCGAAAGATCTGATGCCGCTCGCCGCCGGTCTCGTGCTCACGCGGCCGCAACTTTGCAAGGATCATCGCAGTATTTGCGAGAAGATGGGACATTCGATCGTGCTTGCGGCGAAGTTCCTGGTGGAGCGCAAGGATGACTCGATCGCTATCTTGAAGAAGCGATTCCCCAAGACCGACGCGACAGTGGTGGAGAGCGCCTATGAGGCGGTCGCGCGTATGACCAACAATCCGCCGGCGATCACGCTGCAAGCGATGGAGAATGGCGATCGCATGAATGACAGGGCCGGGCTGCTGAAGCCCGAGGACCGGGTGTCGTCCTATGACGGGCTCTTCACCAACGAGTTCCTTCACTAGCGGCCCCCAACGAAAGAAGCGGGAGGGCATATCATGCACGCCAGCCGAGCGAAGACGATCGTCGCCATTGCCGTTACCGCGCTTCTCGGGATCGTCGCGCCGGCAAAAGCCGATGTCGAGCACACCAGCATCGCGCAGACGCCGGCGATCATGGCCTTCCTCGCCGCCTATATCGCCGAGGATGCGGGCATCTGGCGGGACAACGGCCTCGATGTGAAGGTGATCAACCTTCCCGGCGTCGCGACAGTGAACGCCGTCATCGCGGGATCGGCAGATTTTGCTCTTTCGGGCAGCGACGCGCTGACGCGCGCCGCGGCGAAGGGACAAAAGCTTTTGGCGCTCGCCGCGATCAACAATCAGAGTGGCCAGGTCACGTCGCTGCGCAAGGGGCTCGCGGAGGCGGCGCATTTCAATCCGAACGCATCCCTTGCCGAACGGGCACGCGTCTTGAAAGGGCATACGATCGCCGATGGGGGCGCCGGCTCCGTCGCCGATCTGTTCCTCAAGACCATCATCCGCGATGCCGGGCTCACGCCGAACGACGTCACGATCTCGTCGATCGGCGCTTTCGAGCTGCTCGCCGCCTTCCATCGCGGCGCGATCGACGGGATCTCCTTCAGCATGCCTTACTCGCTCGAGATCGCGCATAGCGGCGATGCGGTGATTATCGCCGACGGCACCAAGAACGAGCCGCAGGAATACATGCCGCTCGCTGCCGGACTTCTCCTCACGCGCCCGCAACTGTGCAACGATCATCGCAGCGTTTGCGAGAAGATGACGCATTCGATGTTGGTCGCGACGAAGTTTCTCTTGCAGCGCAAGGAGGATTCGATCGCGATCTTGCAGAAGCGCTTTCCCAAGACCGACGAGGCGGTGGTGCGCGTTGCTTACGAAGCCGTTGCGCGAATGACCAACGATCCGCCGACCATCACGACCATCGCCTTGAAGAACGGCGACAACATGAACGCCGCGGCTGGCTTTTTAAAACCGGAAGACGCGCTGTCCTCCTACGACGGGCTCTTCACCAACGCGTTTATCAAGTGATGCTGACGAAGTGGGCGTCACCCGCGAAGCGCGAGCCGGGGTCCCGTTTCTTTGAATCTAGTTCTCTTTCAGATCAATGGGTTAGCGGAGCCCCGCGGGGAAATCGCCTTTTTGCCAGGACAAGCCTCCGGCAAAAAGCGCGGTTTTCCGCCATGTTCTCATTTTGTTCTTGACCAATCCGGATCGAACTGATAGAAAGAGCGCATCCTGAGAGAGTTGGGCGAGGCGAGGTCGGTGACCAAAGCCAGAGCCCCACGATCAAACCCGGTAGTGCTCCGCGCGCCGGGTTTTTTTGGCGCGGAATTTGGGTGGATGTCTTTCATGCTGGACACGAAACAGCGCTGCCGCGCGCAGAAATTACACGACACGGCCGCAGCGCTCGGCGCGAAATGCGGGCATGCCGATCATCACCGCGCAATGGTAGATGAAACAACGGATCGCAAGGCCATTCCACTGGCGGCGGTGTTGCTTTGGGCACCATCGGCAGCATTTGCTCTATGCCTCGCGGTTTCGTGGAGCTCGGGTGCTGAGGGCAGCGCCGTTCTTGCTCCTCGTGGCGATCACGGATTGATTAGCGCGCTGTAGCCGTTCCACAGGATCTGGATGCCGATGCAGAGCAGGATGAACGCCGACAGCCGCGTCAGGACGTTCGTCCCGCTGGTGCCGAGCGCAGCGACGATCCGGTCGGCGAAGCGGTAACAGACATAGATCGTCACCGCGAGCGCGAGAACACCAGCGACGGCGCCGCTCGCCAGCAGGAGCAGATTGTCGAAGCTGGCCGGAACCTTGGGACGCTGGCTGCCCAAGGTGATCGCGACCGAGATCGAGCCCGGCCCGACCGTCAGCGGCATGGTGAGCGGATAAAACGCATCGAGCGCGGGATCGGCTTCATCGCGGTCGCCGGCCTCGGTCGCTTTCTTTTCGATCGCCGTGCTGTCGTCGTTCAACAGCTTCCAGGCAAAGGCGGTGACGACCAACCCGCCGCCAATGCGCACCACCGGCAAGGTGATGCCGAAGAATTCCAGCACATGCGAGCCGACGAAGAGCGCGCCGACGAGTAGACAGAAACCGTTGATCGCGATGCGCAGCGCCAGGCCACGGCGCACCTCCGGCCGCAGCCGCCGCGTCAGGGCAAGAAAGATCGGCGCGCCGCCGACCGGATTGACGATCGGGAAAAGCGCGGCAAAAGCCAAGAGGAAGGCGTTGATCACTTCGCTCATCGCGGCTGACCATCTTTTTCGCGAAGGCGCACGTCAAGCACGGCTTGCATCCGGTCGTTTCGTTTCTGGGAGAACCAGCGGGCTTACGACTGATTGCTTATGACAAGATAGAATTCTCATCTGAATTGTAGAGGCCCGAGTCTTGACGAACATTGTTATAGTGTGGAAGTTATTAAGGGCTAACTAGATATTGCACGCTCCTAAGCGTACCACGCATTGGAGCATCTCCATCAAACAGAGACCGGGGCTGCAAAAGCTCGATGGGACCCGATGGGGGGTCTTTTAAGAGGGGGTCAGATTGACTGAATTGGAGGACAACACCTCGCGCATGATGCGTGAGATGGCGCAGCAAATACGCCAGATCGTTGAGGAGAGGCTCACGCCGATAACGCGCATGCGTCATTTGGCGAACCAGCTCGAACAGTATGCCGACGCTCTCGAAATGGAAGTCACCGCGACCCGGCATTAGCCGCTCGGCACGTTCTGTCCCGATCTTTTTAAACCTGCGCTCGATGCGTAAAGCCGTCGGCATCGAACGGATATAAACGCATTTCAAAACGTCTTGGTTGAAGAGATGCGCGTTTTCCTTCGATCGTCATCGGCGCTCTCCGAGAGCCAAAGAGAGCGCAGCCTGATTCGAAAAGCTACTCGATGAAGAAATCCTTGCCGCGGGCTTGGACGATACCGAGTTGCCGCGCACTCTATCGTCTACCGATCTTGGACTAATCCCTTTGCTCGATTCCTTCTGGCTGACGCAACGAATTAAATAGGCATTGCCCGAAGCGAAGCGTGGTCATGCCCCCATGCCACGCGGGCGATTACAGCGGCTCTCCTCCCCCGGGAGAGCCGCTTTTTATTGATCGGACGCTTATCGATTGAGGGGCAACATGCCGGCTGCCGTCAGCTCGTCGGCAGCGGCAGACCGTGCAGCCTGAGGAAGCTCAGCTTGTCCCAATAGCCGCGTTGGAAGGCGATCTTTTCATCGACGATGTGGAAGAAGCCACAGCCGCGCAGGCCGAGCGGATCGCTCCATTCGAGGATCGCCCAATCGCCGATCTCGAAAAGATTGTCGGGAATGCAAATCATGCGGGCGCGCGCGAATTCGGCCTCGAACGTCGCCTCGATCGCCTCGCGGCCCTCGACCGCGCGCTCGGCGACTTGGTGGTTGATCGCGTTCTCCGCATAGAGGCGGCCCAACGCATGAGCATCGGCGCGATTGAACGCTTCGATCCAGGCTTTGACGATTTCTTTCGGCGACATGTCGCATTCACAGGCTGGTGACAGGCCGTCGTTGTAGCGATCTTTCATCGTCATTGCGAGGCTGGCCGACCCGGCCGATCGCTCTCTTCGCGATTGGCCCCTCTGAGTTCGCGCGCGAAGAGCGCGCGAACGGAGTTGGCGGCGAAGCCGAAGCAATCCAGAATTTTTTCGCCGTTCTGGATTGCTTCGCCCCTGACGGGGCTCGCAATGACGTGAATTAAAACACCCATCAGAGGAACAATTCGCATGCCCCTCAATCCGCGACAGCGGCGCTTCGTCGAGGAATATCTCATTGATCTCGATGGCAAGCGCGCTGCGATCCGCGCCGGCTATTCGCCGCGAATGAATTGCGCGCCGCATAAGCTGCTGCGCAATCCCGAAATCGCACGCGCGATCGGCCGGGAGATGGCGGCGCGCGCCAAGCGCACCGGCATCACGCGCGAGCGTGTGCTGGAGGAGTATGCGCGCATCGCCTTTGCCGATATGCGAGCGCTGGCCGAATGGGGGCCACAAGGCGGCGCTGTCCTCGATGCCGACGGGCTTTCCGACGACGCGCTCGCCGCGATCGCGTTCGTCGCCGAAGAGATCGGAGAGGGCGGTCCGCTAATCCGCCTCGAACGTTTCGACAAATTGAAAGCGCTCGAAGCGCTTGCCCGTCTTCTCGATCCGCGCCGGAAATTCGATGCAAGCCAAGCCCCGCCGCCGCGGCCCGACCGGCCTCACTGAGCGCGAGCAGCGCTTCGTCGCCGAGTATGCGCGCGCGCCGAACGGCAAGCAGGCGGCGATCCACGTCGGCTATGCCAAAAGCGGCGCGGCCAGCCAGGCGCGCCGATTGCTCGCCAAGCCTGCTATCGGGCAGGCGGTCGATGAAGCCAATGCCAAGCGTGCCGAAAAGAAACGCATCACCGCCGATCGCGTGCTCGAAGAGCTCGGCCGTATGGCATTCTCGAATATGCGCGATTACGTTGCTTGGGGGCCGAATGGCATGGAGCTACGCGACCAAGCGCTGCTCGACGATGACCAGACCGCGGCCGTCGCCGATATCGAGCACAAAGGCAACGGCAAGGTCGCGCGGCTGAAGCTCTATGACAAGCTTGCCGCGCTCAACGCGCTGGCGCGGCATCTCGGCATGATCGGCGGCAAAACCGCCCTCGGCCCGCGCGATTACACTCAACAGCGCAAGGACGCCAATGCGATCCTGCGCGAGCGGCTGTTGAAGATCGCGAAGCAGGGAGAGAAGAAGTGAGGGGCGGCTGTCAGCTGCTGGCTTCTCGCCGCGATCTATCGAGAGCGTCATTCCCGCGCAAGCGGGAATCCATTGAGCAAACTGGATGCCCGCTTTCGCGGGCATGACGGAAGAATAGACGAATCCCTATAGCTGACAGCCGATCGCTGACAGCTGAAAGCTTACACTCATGCCCATCACCTTTACCGAAGCGGCGCAACTCGTCGCCGATCTCGACGATGCGCCTTTGGAGCTGGAGAACGCGCAGACGCTGCTTGGCGATTGGCGCGTTTGGGCGCGGCCGTCGCAGCTTCCGCCCGAGGGCGATTGGCGCATCTGGCTGCTGCTCGCCGGGCGCGGTTTCGGCAAGACGCGCAGCGGCGCCGAATGGGTGCGCGCGCAGGCCGAGAGCGGCGCGGCGCATCGCATTGCCTTGGTCGCGCCGACCGCGCGCGATGCGCGGCTGGTGATGGTGGAGGGTGAGAGCGGCTTGCTCGCGATTGCGCCTGATACGATGCGGCCGGTGTTCGAGCCGTCGAAGCGCCAGCTCACTTGGCCGAACGGCGCGATCGCGACGCTGTTTTCCGCCGACGAGCCCGACCGGCTGCGCGGCCCGCAATTCGATGCGGCGTGGTGCGACGAGCTTGCGGCGTGGCGCTATCCGGCAGCCTGGGACATGTTGATGATGGCGCTGCGCCTCGGCACCAACCCACGCGTCGTGGTGACGACGACGCCGAAGCCGGTCAAGCTGGTCCGCGCGCTGTTGGCATCGCCCGATTGCGCAGTGACGCGCGGCGGCACGCGCGAGAATGAAGGCAACCTCGCGCCGGGATTCCTTGCCGCGATTTTGAAGCAATATGAGGGCACGCGGCTCGGCCGCCAAGAACTCGATGCCGAGCTCTTGGAAGATATGCCCGGCGCGCTCTGGTCGCGCGATCGGATCGAGCGGGCGCGGGTCGAACCTTGGATTGAAGGCGGGGCGCCGGTGCTGCGCCGCGTCGTCGTTGCGATCGATCCCGCGGCGAGCGCCGGGGAGGATGCCGACGAGACCGGCATCGTCGTCGCCGCGCTCGGCCAGGACAGTCACGGCTATGTGCTCGACGATCTCTCGGGCCGGTTCAGCCCGCATGATTGGGCGTCGCGCGCGCTCGACGCTTATCGCGCCCATCGCGCCGACCGCATCGTCGCCGAGGTGAACAACGGCGGCGCCATGGTCGAGGCAACGCTCCGCGTGCTCGACGCCGGCGTGTCCTATAAGCCGGTGCATGCCTCGCGCGGCAAGCTCGCCCGCGCCGAACCGGTCGCCGCGCTCTACGAGCAAGGCCGCATCCATCACGTCGGCGCGTTCCCCGCGCTCGAGGATCAGATGTGCGCCTTCACCGGCGGGCCGCTCGCGCATCTCGCCTCGCCCGACCGTGTCGACGCGTTGGTCTGGGCCTTGAGCGAGCTGATGCTGACGAGCGCGGAGCCGGGATTGTTGGGGTATTACCGGTCGATTAGCGCGAAGCCGTAAGCTGTCAGCTCTCAGCTGAAGGATGCCCCGCACCCTCTCTCCTCGTCCTGAGCGGAGCGAAGCGTAGTCGAAGGACCCGTTGTGGTCTTGCACCGTTGCATGAGCAACCTGCGTCCTTCGACTTCGCTCAGGATGAGGATGATGTTGAGTCCTTGCCCTTACCGATACCCAGCTGACGGCTAATCGCCGACAGCTCTCTCAAACAAAATTTCATCACGGAGACACGGAGCACCCGGAGCGGACAACCCTCCGTGCTCTCCGCATCTCCGTGATTTATCTTTTCGGAGTTCCTCATGCCCGATCGCCTCTTCGCGCGCTTGGCGCGCAGCGCCGGCTATGTGCTGACGGGCCAGGCGCCCGCCGCTTGGTTCGGGCCGCAGCTTCCGCTGGCGCCGCAAGCGCCGCCGGATGTCGCCGGCCGGCAATTCGATTATCCCTTCGGCTTCAACCTTGCCGTCACGCCGCGCAATCAGGAGCGCACCGGCTTTGCCGAGCTGCGCGGTCTCGCCGACAGCTACGACCTCCTGCGCGCGGTGATCGAGACGCGCAAGGACCAGATGGAGCGCCTGACATGGCGCATCCGGCCGCGGGCGCTCGCGCAAACCGGTAGTGCGAGCGACCCGCGGCTCATCGCATTGACGCAATTCTTCCATTGCCCCGATCGCCGGCATGGCTGGGCGACCTGGCTGCGCATGCTGCTCGAGGATCTGCTCGTCATCGATGCGCCGGCGGTTTACAAGCGGCGCACCCGCGGCGGCGCACTCTATGCGCTCGAAGTGCTCGACGGCGCGACGATCAAGCGGCTGATCGACGATTGGGGCCGCACGCCGTTGCCGCCGGCGCCGGCCTATCAGCAGATACTCAAAGGCGTGCCGGCGGTCGATTACGGCGCCGACGAGCTCATCTATGCGCCGCGCAACCCGCGCGTTCACAAGGCTTACGGCTTCTCGCCGGTCGAGCAGGTGCAGATGAGCGTCAACATCGCGCTGCGCCGGCAGATCTATCAGCTTCAGTATTACACCGAGGGCAACGTGCCCGAGGCGCTGATCGGCGTGCCGGAGAATTGGAATCCCGATCAGATCCGGCAATTCCAGGCCTATTGGGATTCGCTCAACGCCGGCGACACGGCCGAGCGGCGGCACGCGAAGTTCGTGCCCGGCGGCGTCGCCAAGACGTTCGTGCCGGTGCGCGAGCCGGCGATGAAGGACGCGTTCGACGAGTGGCTGGCGCGCATCGTCTGCTACGTGTTCTCGGTGCCGCCGAGCGCGTTCACCGGCCAGGTCAATCGCGCGACGGCGGACACGGCGCAGGACGTGGCGCTCAGCGAAGGCATGGCGCCGCTGCAGCTCTGGGTGAAGCATCTGATCGATCGCGTGCTCGCCGAGGATTTCGCCTCGCCCGATCTCGAATTCGCCTGGGACCAGGACAAGGACACCGATCCCGCGCAAACCGCGAGCATCGCCAGCGACTACGTCCGCAGCGGCATCAAAAGCATCAACGAAGTCCGCGCCGAGCTCGGCCTGCCGCCGGTCAAAGGCGGCGAGGTCCCGAAGATCCAAACCGCGCAGGGATTGATGGCACTGACGCAGGTGGGCGGCGGTGCGGGCGCGGCGCCTGCCGCGAAAGCCTTCGCCAAGGCCGGCTTCGATCCCGACCAGCCGCGCGACGACCACGGAATGTGGACGAGCGAAGGCGCAGATAGCCGGAGCGGCGGCGAATCGACCAACGACAGCGCGAGCCCCGAAGCGAGCGATGGCTCGGATGATGGCAGTGACACGGTAACCGCCGAAGCGCCCTCGACCGATGGGACACCGAAATCGATCGAGGTAGCTGAAAGCGGTCAGATAATGACTGATGCGACCTACAGCGATGGAGCTCCTGAACAGATCGCTGCCAGTGGGAGTGAGCTCCTCTGACGAGACGGGGCGCGGCCGAGAAGACCTGGAGAGTCAATTTGACGATCAAATAGCGCCTGTGCGCCAACTCCAATACAACCAGGCGCGCGACAAGCTCCAGGCCATCGATCCAACGAATTCTGCGATTTATTCGCTACACAGCCCCGATTGGGTGCCCAGCACTCAAGATATCAAAGATATGCAGGAGACGCGTGATCGCGCTATCGAAGATGTTGCTGCAAACGTCGCACAACACGGCTACGAAGATCACCAGAGTGACTTTCCCGACGGTTACAGTGACACCGAATTGCAACTTCGGGCACAAGAGATTATTAAGAATCATAGAGCGGAGCTCGGAACACGGGACCGCACTTTTTTCTATGATTCTTCGACCAACACGGTCGTCATCGTAAATACGGTGCAGCCGGACAAATCGACGATGTTCAAACCATCGGACAAACGAGCTTTTGTCGACAGGAACCTAAAGCGTTAGGTGAAAAACCATGAACACGAAATGTCTTCCGAGTGGCGATTTGGAGATCGATCTCGATCTCGAAGAGTTAAGTTGGTTCGGGCAAACTCTCAACGAATGTTGCGGCGGCTTCGGCGTAAAAGATTTCGTGGCCACGATGGGAGCCTCCGAGAGTGTGGTACGTCAGCTCCTTGATCAAATCGTGGCAGCTTATCCCGCAACCCTCGGATCGGGTGTCGATGATGAAAATCGCTAATACCGATGGCCGGCAATATCGATTGACGCTTTCGCCGGCTGAAACACGCATCTTTATCAACGGCATGAATGAGACGCTAAGGCGGATTCCTGCGCGGGAATATCCAACGCGTATGGGTGCCGACATTGCAGAAATCCAGCGCGTAATTGCTTCATTGCAGACGGCCCTAAAGTAGCTCCTCCTTGCGTTCATCTACGCGCCGGACGATCCGTTCAATCGCTCCTCGCGATTGAATCCTGCGCGGCCGACCGCGAAGAGCGGTCAGCCGGGTCGTCCCCGCGCGTTCACAAGGCTTACGGCTTCTCGCCGGTCGAGCAGGTGCAGATGAGCGTCAACATCGCGCTGCGCCGGCAGATCTATCAGTTGCAGTATTACACCGAGGGCAATGTGCCCGAGGCGCTGATCGGCGTGCCGGAAAATTGGAATCCCGACCAGATAAGGCAATTCCAGGCCTATTGGGATTCGCTCAACGCCGGCGACACGGCCGAGCGGCGGCACGCGAAATTCGTGCCCGGCGGCGTCGCCAAGACCTTCGTGCCGGTGCGCGAGCCGGCGATGAAAGACGCGTTCGACGAGTGGCTGGCGCGCATCGTCTGCTACGTGTTCTCGGTGCCGCCGAGCGCGTTCACCGGCCAGGTCAACCGCGCGACGGCGGACACGGCGCAGGACGTGGCGCTCAGCGAAGGCATGGCGCCGCTGCAGCTCTGGGTGAAGCATCTCATCGATCGCGTGCTCGCCGAGGATTTCGCATCGCCCGATCTCGAATTCGCCTGGGACCAGGACAAGGACACCGATCCGGCGCAAACCGCGAGCATCGCCAGCGACTACGTCCGCAGCGGCATCAAAAGCATCAACGAAGTCCGCGCCGAGCTCGGCCTGCCGCCGGTCAAAGGCGGCGAGGTGCCGAAGATCCAGACGGCACAAGGCCTGATGCCGCTGACACAGGTGGGTGGCGGGGGCGGTAGGGGAGCGGCACCGGCGGCGAAAGCTTTCACCAAGGCCGCCTTCGATCCTGACCAGCCGCGCGATGACCATGGGATGTGGACGAGCGATGGCGGCGATAGCGGCAGCGACAATTCGACTGACGACGATACGAGTGGCGATGACAGAGGAGGCTCGGATAGCAGCGCTGAGGGGACCAAGGAGCCGCTGAAACTCCAACCGTTTGCATCTGATACCGATCAAAAACCGGTCCAAGTCGCCAGCAACGATGCCAACTTTGCGACCGACGCGACATCTGAAGGCACGGCACCCGAACAGGTTGCGCAAGCCGAGACCGAAGGAATTTCCGTCGGTTACGCAACCGCCGAACATGTTTTGCAACAGCAAGTCGCAACTGGCCTGAAAACCCAGGCCGAAGCTGATGAACTGCTCGCGCGTGTCAAAACCGGCGACGACCAAGCGAACGCCGCAGTTAGTGCAGCATTGCGCGGGCATGTCGGTATTCCGACCGATTGGAACGCGGCGCCGGCAGGGCGCGGGGGTGGAAACACAGGGGTCGTCTACAGCAATCCGAATGATCCGACGGACACGGTTCGTATCATGCCCGGCAATCCGCTAAGCTCGCAGCCCGGACAGCAAAATCCCTATGTGGTCGATCAACGGGGCAAGGGCAATTATTTAACCCAAAGCGGCACGCGCAGCTCAACGCGCGCCAGCGAAGAAACTCATATTCCGCTTGAGAAGTACCGATTTGACCGGAGATGAATATGACAAATACCGAATCAAATTCCCAAGCGTCTAGCAACGATACTATGGCGCAGTGGCTGCGATCGACCCGGGAGATGCTCGGCGAATTTGCGGATCGGACCTATCAGGAACGCGCGTGGTTCGGCAACGGTCCTGAAGAGAGTTCGGCGGAAGAAATGATCGCTATGTTGCTCGACACGGCGCTTTTCCGCCATGCGGCCAAGGATCCAGCGCTTGATCTGACCGCGCAGCAACGGGCCGCATGCGATAATTTTGTGAAGATGCTGACTGGCTATAGGCCAGAATGGCCCACGCTCCATGACCGGGATGTCATCGACGATCCGGAATGGGAGAAAATCCGCGCCGCCGCAGCGCAGCTGCTGAAGGTTCTGCCTTCATAGAATGGGTAAATAGGCGAACATGACTGAATCA
This sequence comes from uncultured Alphaproteobacteria bacterium, assembly GCA_963740675.1. GTDB lineage: Bacteria > Pseudomonadota > Alphaproteobacteria > ATCC43930 > CGMCC-115725 > CAIKMD01. The sequence continues at coordinate 148,811 of CAVUFS010000005.1, read as the reverse complement.
CCGCCGAAACTCATTGCTCCAAATCCCGCCGACCAGTCCCGTCAGTAGGTCTTGCGGCTGTTGTCTACTTACGATTGCTTCGCAAGGTGTATCAATCCGCCGCTTCCGCGACCGCGCGGCCGCTTTCGCGCAGCAGCCAATAGCTGAGCGCCGCGGCGAGGGCGGCGATGATCGCGCCGGTGAGGAAGGCGGCGTGATAGCCGGCGGTCAGCGCGGCGCGGTGATCGGCGCCGGCGGCTGCGACCTGCTCGACGCGCGCATCGGCGAGGCTCGCCAGGATGGCGAGGCCGAGCGCGCCGCCCATCATGAACGCGGTGTTGACGAGGCCCGAGGCGAGGCCTGACTTCGCTGGCGCTGACATCGCTCATCGCCGCGAGCAGCACCGGGTTGAAGGCGATGCCGCCGCCGATACCGAGAAGGGTCATGGCCGGCAGCACGTCGATCCAGAAATTCGCGTCGACCGGCGCGCGCGCGAACAGCACGAGGCCGGCGGCGGCGAAGAGCAGTCCCGCGCCGAGCGGACGCTTGATGCCGAAACGCAGGACGATCTTCGCCGAGACGCCGAGCGAGAAGGCGCCCATGATGAGATTGGCAGGGAGGAAGGCGAGCCCGACCTGGAACGGCGTGTAGTTAAGCACGAGCTGCATATAAAGGGCGGAGAGAAAGAACCAGGCAAAGAGCGCCGCCGCCCAGAGCACGCCGATGATGTTGGAGACCGTGAGATTGCGCAAGGCGAAGAGGCGCAGCGGCATCAACGGCACCGGAACACGCGTCTCGATCGCGAGGAACATCGCGCCGAGCGCGCCGGCGGCAACGAGCAGACCCAAGCGTTTGCGTCGATGCCCAGCCTACTTGGTTGCCGTTGACGATCGCGTAAACCGCGAGCATCAGCGCCAACGTCACCGTGACCGCGCCGGCGACATCGAGATGCCGCGATGCGGCGTGGCCTTCCGCCGACGGCAGACACGCGAGCGACAGCGCACACACGGCGATGCCGATCGGCACGTTGACGAGGAAGATCCAGTGCCAGCTCCAGAGATCGGTGAGGATGCCGCCAAGCAGAACGCCGACGCTGCCACCGCCCGCCGCGACGAAGCCGAAGACGCCCATCGCCTTCGCGCGTTCCGTCGGGTCGGTGAAGAGTGTCATCATCAGCGATAGGGCGACGGCGGATACGACAGCGCCCGCGAAGCCTTGAAGCGCGCGCGCTGCGACGAGCAAGCCTTGCCCGTTGGCGAGACCGCAGAGCAGCGAGGCGAGGGTGAAGAGCGCGGTCCCGATAACGAACAACCGGCGATGGCCATAGAGATCGCCCAAGCGCCCGCCGAGAAGAAGAAAACCGCCGAAGGTGAGGAGATAGGCGTTCACAACCCAGGCGAGCGATGACTCGGTGAAGCCGAGATCGGCGCGGATCGACGGCAGGGCGACGTTCACGATCGTCGTATCGAGTACGATCATGAGATCGCCCAGGCACAGGATGAACAAAGCGAGCCAGCGGCCGCTGCGATGAGGATTGTTGAGCATCGGCGTAACTTATTCATTCCGCCGCCATCGAGCTAGCGCAAACGAGAAACGTTCACGAAATCGTATAGCGCGTTTTGTCGATCTACTTCTGCATACAGCCATTCACATTTTCGCAAAACGCCTTTTTTCCTGCATTCGCGGGCGCCTGCGGGTGCCTTTTTATTTCCACATTTTCAACCACAGAGGAACCAGCCCACATGGAAGTTTTTTTGCCGCTCGAGAAATTCGATTCCGAGCAGCGCCTGGTCTATGGCTATGCCTCGACCGAGGCGCGCGATAGCCAAGGCGAGATCGTGACTCGCGCCGCGATCGAGGCGGCGCTGCCCGCTTATATGGAATACGCGAATATCCGCGAGATGCATCAACTCTCGGCGGTCGGCGTGGTGAAGAGCGCCGGTCTCGATGACAAGGGTCTGCTGCTCGAAGCGAAGGTGGTCGACGATGCCGCTTGGGAGAAGGTGAGGGAGGGCGTCTATAAGGGGCTCTCGATCGGCGGCCGCGTCACCAAGCGCGACGCGCTCAACAAATCGATCATCACCGGCGTCGATCTGACCGAGATCAGTCTCGTCGATCGTCCCGCCAATCCCGAGGCGCTGATCGCGGCCTATAAGGCGGCGGGCGCGGTGGATGTCGCGGACAGGATCGCGAAAGCGGCATCGATCGCGAAGGCGGGCGCACGCAATTCCAAAGCCGATCTCGAGCGTATCCAGAACATGCATGACACCGCGGTCGAGCTCGGCGCGCAGTGCAAAGGGCACGATGCGTCGAGCGACGATGCCGATAACGATGGCGACGACGACAGCGCCGGCGGCGACGACACTGCCGACAGCGATACGCTCGAAGCCGTGGCGGGCCGCGGCAAGGGCGCGCTGCTGCAAAAGCTCGCGCAGCTTTCTTCCCGCATCGAGGCGCTGACCAAGCAGGTCGACGACCAGGCGGCGCTGTTGAAGAAGATCGCCGACGAGCCGGCGATGCCGAAATATCTCGCCGCGCATTCGGTCGAGAAATCCGCCGACGGCGCACCCGCCACTGCGGAAGACGCGCCCAAGACGGCGCTCGATGCGATCAAGAAAGCACACCGCCACCCCGTCCGCCTCAGCCTCGGCTGAGCTGATCCTCTTCTCTTTCGTCATTCCCGCGTAAGCGGGAATCCAGCGAACACCACGCTGCTTCCCTGGGTCCCCGCTTTCGCGGGGACGACGAGAATTGTTGACCTCGAACGAAACCCACCAGGAGACCTTATGACCAATACCACGCAGCAAACTCTCGACGCGTTCCGCCAAGCGCAGAAATCACCCATCAGCGATCCGCTTTTCGCGCAGCTTTTGGCGAAGAGCACTTTCCAGCAGCCGGGCTCGGCGATTTCGGGCCTCAATTTCTATGATCTCGAGACGGGCGCGAAGCTGCTCTTCCCGGTGCTGACGCCGTTGCGCAACGACATCCCGCGCGTCTCGGGCAAGGGCGGCATCCAGGCGAATTGGCGCGCCATCACCGGCATCAATACCTCGTCGGTGCGCGCCGGCATCTCGGCCGGAAATCGCGGCGGCGTCATCGCGGTGACGACGCAGGATTACGTCGCCGTCTATAAGGGCATCGGCCTCGAGGCGAATGTCGATTTCGAGGCGGTCTATGCCGGGCAAGGCTTCGACGATCTGCGCGCGGTCGCGGCGCAGGCGCTGCTCGAATCGCTGATGCTGCAGGAAGAGCAGATCATCCTCGGCGGCAATTCGGGCCTCGCGCTCGGCACCACGCCGACGCCGTCGCTCGTCCGCATCGACCTCGGGCGGCTCGCTCGTCGACGCAAACGCTTAGCGTCATCTGCGTCGCGCTGACGCTCGACGGCTTCATCAACTCGACGATTGCCGGCGGCATCCCGGCGCAGGTCAACCGAACCAATGCCGACGGCTCGACCGATAATTTCGGCGGCGGCTCCGCGCGCAAATCGACCAATGCGACGGTGTCGGTGACCGGCCCGACCGGCTCGGTCGCGGCGAGTGTCGCGCAAACGCGCGGCGCTGTTGGCTATGCCTGGTTCTGGGGCGCGGCGGGCTCGGAAGTGCTCGGCGCGATCACCACGATCAACAGCGTCGCGATCACCGCGGCGGCGTCCGGCACGCAGACCGCTGCCTCGCTGCCGACGGCCGACAACAGCCAGAACGCGCTGGTCTTCGACGGTCTGCTGACGCAATCCTTCAACCCCAGCCTCAACGCCTATTTCGCGGCACAGCCGACCGGCACCGCGGGCACGGGCACGCCGCTCACCGCCGATACCGAGGGCGGCATCATCGAATTCGACGCGGCGCTCAAATCGTTCTGGGACAATTATCGCCTGTCGCCGACCGCGATCTATGTCTCAAGCCAAGAGATGCTCAACATCCACAAGAAGATTCTGCAAGGCGGCACCAACACGGCGACGCGCTTCGTCTTCTCGGCGGATCAGGGCGCGGTGCTGGGCGGCATGATGGTGCGCAGCTATCTCAACAAGTTCAGCATGAGCGGCGCGGTCGAGATCCCGATCAAGCTGCATCCGAACATGCCGGCGGGCACGGTGCTGTTCTTCTCGAAGACGTTGCCCTATCCGCTCTCCAACGTGCCGAACACGGTGCAGATCCGCACCCGCAGCGAGTACTACCAGATCGAATGGCCGCTGCGCGCCCGGCGTTATGAGTACGGCGTCTATGCCGACGAAGTGCTGCAGAATTATGCGCCGTTTGCGTTCGGTGCAATCACCAATATCGGGAATGGCTGACGCCTAGCCGTCAGCTCTTCAGCCTACCTCTGTCGTCATGCCCGGACTTGTTCCGGGCATCCACGTCTTGAAACGGACTCGTGGATGGCCGGGCCAAGCCCGGCCATGACGAACTCTTTTTGACGGAGTCACCTCATGGCCACCGGCGATCTCACCACGCTCGCCAATGTGAAGGCGTATCTGTCGCCGCCGCTCGTGACGACGACGGACGATGCGCTGCTGACGCGCCTTATCACCGCGGCGAGTCAGTTTATCCAAAGTTGGCTCAACCGCACGATCGCGTCGGCGAGCTATAGCGAGACGCGCAACGGCACAGGCGGTACGCGGCTTTTCCTGCGCAACCGGCCGGTGACGGCGGTGGCGTCGCTTACCGTCGATGGCGTCGCGATCGCGCCGTCTTCGCCCGCGCCGAGCGGCGACGGTTATCTCTTCGACGACAGCAGCATCTATCTCATCGGCCATTGCTTCACGCGCGGCGCGCAGAACGTGACGGTTCAATACACCGCCGGCTTCGCGGCGACGCCGCCCGAGATCGAGCAGGCCTGCATCGCGCTGGTCGCGCTGCGCTACAAGGAGCGCGACCGCATCGGCCAGGCGTCGAAGAATGTCGGCGGCGAAACGGTGTCCTTCCAGCAAAAGGACATGCCCGCCGATGTCGCGACCATCCTCGATCAATACCACAATGTGGTGCCGGTATGACGATGATCCTCATCCATGGTGCCGGCATCGACGAACTCGTCGCGTGGTTCCTCGGCCGGCCGGCGGCGCTCGATGTTCAGCTCGGCATCGCTTTCAGCAATATCGCGACGGCGCTGTACGCGCGCGTGCTCGATAATCTCGCGGGCGATGTAGTGAATGCCGGCGATGGCCGGCTGCGCGAGGCGATCACGCCGTCGAGTGATGAGCGTTCGGCGCGCGTTTATGTCAGTGCCGCCGATGCGCCTTATGCCGGCGCGCTGGAATTCGGCGCGTCGATCCCCGAGCAATTGATCGCCATCAAGAACGGGAAGGCGCTCGCCTTCGCCGTCGGCGGGAGCCAGGTCTTCGCCAAGCAAGTGACGCACCCGGCCTTTGTGCTCCCGCCGCACTCTTTCCTGCGCAGCGCGCTCGCTGATCTCGCACCCGATGCGTTCGCAATGCTCGATGACGCGGTCGCGGAGGCGATGGCAACATGACCCGCGAGCCGATCTATGCCGCGCTCTTCGCACTGGTCGCAGGCGCAGCGAATTTCGTCACCGTCAGCCGCCGCCTTCGCCATTGGAGTGATGTCGGCGCGGCCGAGCAGCCGGCGCTCTTCATGATCCAGAAGAGCGAGAATGCCGAAGAGCGGCGGCCGTTACCGGTCAAATGGCGCGCTTCGGTCGATCTCTATCTCTATGCCCAGGCGCCGGACGAGCTCACCTCGCCACCAGCGACGGTGCTCAATCCGTTGCTTGACGCGGTCGAAGCGGCGCTCGCCCCCGATCCCGTCAGCCATGTCCAGACGCTCGGCGGGCTCGTGTCGCATTGCTGGATCGCCGGCCGCATCCAGACCGACGAGGGCGTCCTCGGCGGCCAGGCCGTCGCGATCGTCCCGGTCGAGATTTTGGTGAGTGGGTGAAACCGTGAGCGACATATTCCATGTCTGGCGCTTGCGCGAAGGCGCGGACGCCGAGCGCGGCCTCGCCTGTGATGAGATCGGTTTGCGGTTTGGCGGCGTAGCGCTCATCGAACAAGGGGATGCAGGCTATCGAATTCGCGCCGAGGCCGAGCTCGCGCGATTGCTAGCTGCAACTTACGGTGCGGGAGCCGACAATGCTCGCCTTATGCCTGGCCCCGGTTTCACGACGCTTCACGTCCCGTCGAAGGATATCCCTGTCCCGCGCGACGCGTTCAAGGCGACGCTCCGCGCCATGTACGACGCGGACGAGGGCGACGCCGGTCTCGTCTTCTCGCGCTAGAAAACGATCAGCTATCAGCGCTCAGTTTTTAAAGGTCGTCATGCCCGCGCAGGCGGGCATCCAGTTTGGACGCCCCGGCCAATTGCTCTCCGCAATTGGCCCCGAAGGGCACGCGCGCGAAGAGCGCGCGGAGCGGGACGTCCTGGATTCCCGCTTTCGCGGGAATGACGGTTGGATAGCGAATACCGCAAAGCGGAGAGCTGACGGCTGAGAGCCGACAGCTTCCTTCGGCCGATGTGACTTTATCTTTATCTTTCCTCCAACGGAGACAATTCATGTTTGCTTTTGGTTCGGGCGTGCTGCTCGGCACGCGCACCGACGTCGCCAACGCGACGCCGGTCAATTTCGGTTTGGTGCAAGAGGTGCAGCTCGATCTGCAATTCACCGCCAAGGAACTTTACGGCCAGTATCAATTTCCGGTCGCGATCGCGCGCGGCCAGGGCAAGGCGACCGGCAAGGCGAAGATGGCGCAAATCTCGGGCCTTGCCTTCAACAATCTTTTCTTCGGCGGCTCGCTGGCGAGCGGTCAGCTCGCGACGTCGTTCGGCGAGGCCGGCACGGTGCCGAGCTCGTCGGCCTACACCGTCACGGTCGCCAATTCGGCTGCCTGGCAGGACGATTACGGCGTCGTCTACGCCGCGAGCGGCTTGCCGCTGACCAAGGTGGCGAGCGCGCCGGCCGCCGGGCAATACAGCGTCGCGGCCGGTGTCTACACCTTCAATTCGGGAGATGCGTCGAAGGCGGTGCTGATCTCTTACACTTATTCGATTACCGGCACGGGGCAGGCACTGACGCTCGCCAATCCGCTCATGGGCACGACGCCCACTTTTCAAGCCCAGCTCTATACGAGCTTTCAGGGCAAGCCCTGCAATGTGAAGCTCTTCAACTGCGTCTCGACCAAGCTCGCCTTCGCGACGAAGCTTGAGGATTTTGTCATCCCCGAGCTCGATTTCGACATCTTTGCCAACGCGGCCGGCAATGTGCTGCAATGGTCGTTTAGCGAAGTCTCGTGAGCTTGAACGCACCGGCCTGTTCTTGCATGCTGGCGCGCGACTGGTTTAGGAGATGAGAAACGTGAATGGTCGGAAGCACTGTACGGCATGAGCAAGCGCTGGGGGCGCGCGCTGGCGCGAGGGATAGAGGCGATCACGCTCGCGCAGCGGCCGTGGCGCCGTGCCGCGAGCCGGCTGCGCGTCGCCGAAACGCTCGTCCAGCGCCATTGGGTGGAGACGAAACGCGGACGTATCCTCTTCGTATCGCCACAGCCGCGCGCGCTCGAATATCCACGCGACTTTCTCGCGCGCGAGCCCGAGATGCTCGCCTGGATCGATGCTTTTCGCACGCCCTGCCTCTTTTGGGATATCGGCGCCAATGTCGGGTCCTATACGCTCTATGCGGGACTGAGGCCCGATGTGACGACCTATGCCTTCGAGCCGTCGCCGTCGAATTATCTCGCGCTCTGCCAAAACATCTATGAGAACGAGCGCGAGGCGAATATTCGGGCTTATTGCATCGCCCTCGACGATAGCGTCTGTCTTGCGACGCTCGACATGGACGATTTGAGCGCCGGCAGTTTCGGTCATTCCTTCGGCGATAGGCCTACCGTTTTGCGTCCCGAGCATAAAACGGTCTTTCACCAGCCCGCGATCGGTTTCTCGGTCGATGCTTTCCGTTCCACTTTCGGCCTGGAGACGCCGAACTATCTAAAGCTCGATGTCGACGGCAACGAAGACAAGGTGCTTGCGGGTGCGCGCTCGACGCTCGCCGACCCGGCGCTGCGGTCGATCATGATCGAGGTGGATCGCGAAGGACCCCGGACGCAAAACCTGTTCGAGGCGCTGAAGCAATTCGGTTTCGCGTTTACACGTTGGGGCGTCGACCACGGGCTCGGTACGGTCAACGCCGAATTCAGCCGGCAGGCTTAACGACCCGAACCCTATGGCCCAACCCGGTTGACTGGATCGGACAAGCCGGAGCGATCCGAAGCGAGAGGATTCCTGCGCGGCCCATTTGCTGGGTGGGCGGGGTGAGAACGTCGGGCGTTGCTATATCTTGATGCTAGGGCGACTCTCCTGCATGCTGCCCTCAAACAGCATTGGGGAGGATTGAATGGGTTCCTGGAAGCATCTTGTCTCGGTCGCGGCGACCGCTGTTGCCGTGGTGGCCGCGCCGCTTGCGGCCCGCGCCGACGACAAGCCGATCGATGTCATCTTCGCGCTGCCATCGCCGACGCTGACCTTCAGCGCGCCTTTCCTTGCCGAGGATGCCGGGCTCTACAAGAAAGAAGGCCTCAACGTCTCTCATCGCACGCTGGTCGGCGTCGAGGCGGTGAACGCGGTCATTGCCGGTAGCGCCGATTTCACCGACAGCACGGGCCCGGTCTTCCTGCGCGCCAATGCCAAGGGCCAACCGCTGCTCGCGATCGCCAATTTGATCGACAAGCCACTGGTCGAGATGGTGCTGCGCAGCGATGTGTATGACGCGCTGCATGTGACCGATAGCATGTCGCTGAAGGAGCGCGGCGCGCTGCTCAAAGGCAAGACGATCGCGATCCAGGGCGTCGGCAGCATCATCCATGCTTGGGAGCGCTTCGTCGCCGCGCGCGGCGGGCTCGATCCCGAGAACGATGTGCGCATCGCGCCAATGGATCCGCCGGCGATGATCGGTGCGATGCAGACCAAGGCGGTCGACGGTTTCGCGACCTCGCTGCCGTACACGACCGAGCCGGTGCTGAGCGGCACGGCCAAGATGTTCGCCAGCGCGCCGGCAGGCATCGCGCCCGATATGATCCCATTTCCCTACGGCATCATCATGACGCGGCCGCAAACCTGTAAGGACAATCCGGAGAAATGCCGGCGCATGGTGCATGCGCTCGCCGCCGCCAACAAGATGATTCACGATCAGCCCGACCAGGCGCTCGAGATCCTCAGCAAGCGTTTCAAGCAGATGGATCCGAATGTGCTGAAAGCGGCGTGGAAGACGGTCGCTTCGGCGCATGCGACTGATCTGCGTGTCACGCAGAAGGTGCTCGAGACCGGCGACCAGATGAATGTCGAAGCGAAGCTCTTAAAGCCCGAGGACCAGGTCAAATCCTATGACGGCCTGTTCACGGATCAATATTTGAAGTGATCGTTTCACCTTTGTCATTGCGAGGAGCGCGCCGGCGCGACGAAGCAATCCAGAGTTACAGATAATTGCTGGATTGCTTCGCCCGTTGGGCTCGTAACGACGAAGTCGGTCAGCCGAGGCGGGGCGCGGCACGCGCGTTGTAAGCTGGTGACCCGGTCGCCATATGCCCCGTCAGAGCCCGAACGGGACAGCGACGGGAGGTCGATATGAACCTCGTCACGCACAAGAAATTCAAAGGGGACCGTATGATGCCGTGGGGCAAGGCCACGGTCGTCACCGGTGCGAAAGGCTACGTGTTTCTCTCCGGCAATACGGCCACGGCCGAGGATTACGATCCTTTGAGGCAACGCGGCGGCGCGATCGGTGATCCGGCCGTGCAGTGGCGGGCCATTCTCGCGAACATCAAATCGGATTTGGAGGAGGTTGGCAGCTCGCTCGATCATCTCATCAAGATGACGTTTTACGTCAAAGGGCCCTTTCCCCATGGCGGCGTGCTCAGCTCACCCAATTTCCGTCTCGATGTGCTGGACGAATTTTTTCGCGAACATTGCCCGAAGCATTGCAGCGACAACAACCCGCCGCCATCCGAGGTGATCGGGGTCGCGGCGCTGGCGCATCCCGACCTTGTTATCGAGATTGTCGCGATCGCCGCGTTGCCGGGCTGAGCTGACTAGCCTAGACCTGCGATCTTCACCGCTTGGAGATGATCGGCGAGGAGCTGCGGAAGCTGCTCCGGCGGCGTGCGGCCGAAGCCGCAATAGGCGGCGAGGCCGAAGCGCGGCAGGTATTTGCGCGCGACTTCTATCCGCGCCTTGAGTGTCGGCATCGAATGGATGGCGCCAAGATAGACATCGACGCCCTTGGTCCGCAGCTTCGATAGCGGCGCGTAGAATTTATGCTCGGTGGTGTTGAGCACCGGTATATGAACCCAATCGACACGCCGGCGGGCGGCTTCGATCGACGCGTTGGCGAGATCGACGGTCGGACCGAGCGTTTCGGGCGCGAAGGCAGGCCAGCCACCGAAAGTGCCGAAGCAGAAATGGAAGCCGAGCGCCACGCCATCGGGGAGATGCTTCGATAGCCGCGCTACCGGCGCGGTGTGCGTCTCGAGCTTCGCTTCTTCCGGCGTTTTCGCGGCGCCAGAAACGGCCTGGATCTCCCAGGCCATGTCCCATTGGACCGCGAGGTCCTTGGCCGGAATGTGCTTCACGATCACATCGAGCTCGGCGGCGAGCGCTTCCTCGAAGCCGGGGCGGATGCGCTCTACGTCATTCGGATCGGGGAAATAGAGCGCGCGCACGACGCTGTTGACCATCGGGATCGAGATCTGGAAACGCAGCCCGGCGGGCAGCAGGCCTTTCTCGCGCAGCGTCTTGAAGACGAAATAAGAGGCGACCGCGTCTCGCGCATAGCCGAGCCGCGTGCCGGGATTGCCGAAGCGCACGCGCTCGACATCGGGGCGCACGCGGAACTGCCAGGAATCCTCGCGCGTCCGCGGCAAGAGCTGCTCGACGCCGTTAACCGGCTTCGGCCGCTTCAAGGTTTCGAGATCGGCATGGCCGTTGAAGAGCAGATAGCAAAAGCGATTGACCCAGGAGCGGCGTTCGCCGACCTCGCCATCGGGCATGGCCGGGAGATAGCGGCCGAGCGGGCCGCCGAATTGAGTCATCACCTCTTCGACCGTGTCGAAAGGGACGCTACCGACAAGCAAGAGTTCTTTGTGGCTCATAGCTTCCACCCCGTATTCGTCATGGCCACCCCGGGGACAGCCGCTTCGGCGCGGCTGCCGGGGTCGTTCTGGCGATCCAGTTTTAAACCCGCGGATGCCCGGAACAAGTCCGGGCAGACGAAAACCTTCTAGAATGAGGATCTCACATGACGACCATCGCTTTGGGTGGGCGGCGCTTCGCGTTGCGCCCACTGACTTTGGGGCAGCTGCGCCGCGTGCTGCCCGCTTTTGCCCGCGCCGCGGGCCTCGCCCAGGAAGAGGCGATCGATGCCGCGATCGACATCCTCGCCGCGGCGCTGGAGCGCGATCACGCGGCGATGACGCGCGACGTGCTGCTCAGCACCGAGCTGCGTCCGATCGAGCTGATCGCCGCGGTCGATGCGATCGCGCGGCTCTCGGGCCTCGTTACGGAGGAGGGCGCAGCATCGGGGGAAGGCCCTTTGGAAGGGGTGGCGGCGTCGGCTGGGGCGAGCTTTACGGAATCCTAGCCACGGGCTGTGGCTACACCTGGCCGCAGATCGACGACATGACGCTGCCGCAGGTGACGGAACTACTCGATTACTGGCGCAAGCATCCGCCGCCGCATTTGCTGCTCGCAGCGGCGCTCGGGATTCATGAGAAGCGTGCAGCGAACGAAGATTTCGCGGCGCTGATGGCGCTGGCGCCGGACGGTGTGCTGCGCGGAGGGAAGAGGTTAGATGGCTGACGATCAAATCCAGGTCCAGATCACCGCCGACACGTCAGGATTTCGAGGCGGCGATGCAGAACGCGGCAAACGCCGCGCAAGCAAGCTTCGACAAGATCAAGCAAGCGGCGGATGGAGCGAATGCTGCGGTCGATAAAAGCGGCAAGACGGGAAAGACTGCCGGGCAGACCGGTCAGAGGGCAAACCAAGATTGGGCGAAGTCTTTCTCCAATCTACAGGGCACGATCAATAGCTCGATCACCGGAATGATCATGGGCACGACGACCTGGCAGAAGGCTGTGCAGAAGCTGACCCAGACCGCACTCAGCGATTTCCTCAAAGCGACCGAGCAAGGCGCTGAGAAATGGCTGGTGAGTGAGTTGACGAAGACCGAAGGCACCACGGCCGGCGTTAACGCGCGTACCGACGCCGAAAGCGCGGGGCAGTCTGCGGGCCTTGCTGATATGCTCATGGGGGCGTTGAAGTCGATCAGCACATCGGCGGCAACGGCGGCAGCAAACACGTATTCAAGTGTAAGCCAGATACCTTATGTCGGCTGGATTATCGCACCCGCAGCGGCAGCAGCCGCTTTCGCTGCGGTTATCGCTTTCGGCGGTAAGCTGCCTTCGAGCGAAGGTGGTCTTTGGAACGTGCCGTCGGACACGATGGCGTTCATTCACAAGCAGGAGACCATCCTGCCCGCGCATATCGCGCAGCCGATGCGCGATTTCTTCACGGGTGGCGGCGCGATGGCGGGTGGCGGCGGTGGCAATTTCGCCATCACCATCCAGGCGATCGACACGCAAACCGGCGCGCAATTCCTGATGAACAACGCCGGTGCGATCGCGCAAGGCCTGGCGCGCGAGATGCGCAACGGCAATTCGGCGCTGCGGAGCGCGCTGAAATGAGCACATCGGTTTTTCCGACACTGACCGGCCTCGGCTGGTCGGTGACGCGGCGCGAGATGTGGAAGACGCGTAGCCAGGAGGCGATCAGCGGCAAGGAGACACGCATCGCCGATTGGTCCTATCCGCGCCATCAATGGACACTGAATTTCGATTTCCTGCGGCAAGGCGCGCTGTCGGGCGCGAGTTATGCCGAATTTGCGCAACTCGCCGGCTTCTTCAATCTGCGCCAGGGTATGTTCGATTCCTTTCTCTATGCCGATGCCGACGACAACAGCGTGACCGGGCAGGGGATCGCGACCGGCGATGGCGCGACGCGATCCTTTGCTTTCGTGCGCGGCTTCGGCGGCTTCACCGAGCCGATCCTCGCGCCGAATGTTGTGAGCCAAGTCTATCTCAACGGCGTCGCGCAAAGCCCGAGCGGCTACACGGTGCATGGCTGGGGCAGCAGCGCGCCGGGCACGCTGGTCTTCACCACCGCGCCCGGCAGTGGCATCGCTATCACCGCCGATTTCAGCTTCTACTTCCCCTGCCGCTTCGGCGCCGACGAAATGGATTTCGAGAAATTCATGGCGGCGCTGTACGAGGCGAAGAAGGTGACTTTCATTTCACTCAAATAGCTATCGGTCATCAGCCCTCAGCTGTCAGCTCTCTATTCACCGTCATCGCCGGGCTTGGCCCGGCGATCCACGTCTTTGAGTCGTGGATGCCCGGAACAAGTCCGGACATGACGAATAAAAAGGGGGCCAAGCTGAAAACTGATAGCTGACAGCTGAAAGCTCTTGTCATGAAACCCGCTTCCACCGCTCTGCAAGATCTGCTCGCGAGCCGGCAATTCTTTGCCGCCGATCTTTATACCTTCACGCTGATCAACGGCACCGCGCTGCGCTATTGCAGCGGCGACCGCGATATCACCGCGGGCGGGGATCTCTTCACCGCGCAAGGCCCGCGCGTCGACCGCAAAGACAACAAGGCGAAATGCCATTGGAAGATCGGCGTCGAGGTCGACACGCTGGTCTTCGACGTGATGCCGCAAGCGACCGATATGGTGAACGGGTTGCCCTTCCTGGCCGCTTGCGTGCAAGGCGCCTTCGACGGCGCCGAGCTGCAACTGGAGCGCGCCTTCATGGCGACCTATGGCGATACCTCGGTCGGAACGGTGATCATGTTCGCCGGCCGCGTCGCCGAGATCGATCTCGGCCGCGCCGTCGCGACCTTCACCATCAACAGCCATCTCGAGCTGCTCAATCTGCAATTGCCGCGCAATCTTTGGCAGCCGGGATGCGTCAACAGCCTCGGCGATGCGAGCTGCGGCGTCAATCTGCCGAGCTTTGCGGTGGCGGGTAGCGCGGCCGCGGGCTCGAGCGCGAGCATGATCGCGACGAGCCTGGCGCAAGCAGACGAGCTATTTCGATCAGGGCAAGGTTACGTTCACGAGCGGCGCGAATGCCGGCCTCACGCGCTCGGTCAAATTCTGGGTCGCCGGCTCGCCCGGTTCTATCGCGCTGCTCGCGCCGTTCCCGAATGCGCCGGCCACCGGCGATACTTTCACCATCTATCCCGGCTGCGACAAGACGCTGGGCGCGAATGGCTGCGCCAAATTCGCCAACACCGCGCGCTTCAAAGGCTACCCCTTCGTCCCGTCGTCGGAGACAGCAGTGTAGTCGCGCTTAGCGATCACCATTCGATCAATCTTCTAGGACTCTGTCATGGATCAACTCGTTGCCACGCGAAACGCGCTCGTGTGTTCGCCAGACGGCATTTTCAGGACATGCGATTGTCGAACGTCGAGGCAGCACCTTTGCGCGCGCGTCCCAACAAGAAATCAGTAACTTCGCAGCCTCTCTCTACGGCGCCGAGGTTGTGTACGGATCGCTGTTGCCGACTATCGAACGTGCGGCGCGTTTTCTCGAAAGTGGGTCTCTGGAGAAGGCGCAAAAGATCTCCGGCCAAGTGGCGGAAAGAATGGGAGCCCGACGAACATCCACGATGGCCGACGGGTTCCCCGGACAGCATTGGCGGTCAATTCAGCCCGAAAGACAGCGGGGACGAGCAAGTCGCGCAAGAGATGTTTTTTGCACGGCCACCTATAGACGATGTTCCTCAATTAAAGGAGACCATCCCCCCGTCTTAGCGGCAAGGAAGGTGCTAAAGACGCGCCAAGCTGGGCGCGAGGAATGCGCCCCTATGTCGGTGAGAGCGGCCGTGATTTTGCTAAGAGAATCTTGGATGATAAATATGGGCCTGGAAATTGGAGTAAGAGCGATAAAGAATACGGTCAACTCCAAAATTTGGTGATCGCAACTTCCGCGATCCAAAGGCGATTGCGGTGCCGGACGATAATGAGGCGTGAAGGATCAATCCGATGACGATCGTATATAATCTCTGGTATCGGCACGGCGACCGTATTGGCGGTGCGCACACCTTGCTGCCGGGCACTTATTCAACCGAAACGAAAGCGCAAGAGGCGCGCACATTTTTGAGCGATAAAGAGGGATTCGTCGACTACGGTATCGAAGGTTTCGCGATCCAGGCTTGCAGGGTGGATGTGACCTTGACGCCGCAAGGTGCTGTCGGAGACGAAGGCATGTTGCCGGGCAAAGAACTTTATGAGCTTTGGCACCGCCGCGATGACGGGCGCGGGTATGATCATGATACGTTGATCGGCCTCTATTCAAGTCAGGAGAAGGCTAAGCAGGGGATTTCGCTCGTGCGCGACTTGCCCGAATTCAGCGATCTTCCTGATGCATTCGAAACAGCGAAGATCACGGTCGATAGGACGCATTGGGAAGAAGGCTTCTTCACGGCCTATCCCGGCGAAGGATAACCCTTCTCGACATCTGCCGCTGTAGCCGCCTTCGGGCGGCTTTTTTATTGCGCGATTGGAAATCCATGATCGACATCGACATCGACATCGACACCGAGCGCGAAGCGGTGGGGGCCGAGGCGCGCGCTTGGCTGCGCACGCCTTATCACCATATGGGCCGCATCAAAGGCGCGGGCGTCGATTGCGCGACCTTGCTGGCCGAGGTCTATGCACGTGCCGGCGTTGTGCCGCCGGTCGCAATTCCTTTCTATCCGCCGGATTGGCATCTGCATCGCGACGCGGAGCGGTATCTCGGTTTCGTACTGGAGCATGCGCGCGAAATCGCGAGCGATCCGCGTCCCGCCGATATCGCGTTGTGGCGGTTCGGGCGCTGCTTCTCGCATGGCGCGATCGTCATCGACTGGCCGATCGTCATCCATGCTTATGCCGGCAAGGGCTGCATCCTCGAAGACGCGGCACGCGCGCCCTGGCTGTCGCAGATCGGCGAGCGTGGCGGATCGCGATCCCGGCCCGTGAAGTTCTTTCAACTCAAGCGCTGGATGGCGTGACATGGCTTCGATTTTTGGCAGCAGCAGCAAGCCGCAAGCACAGCAACAGCCGGCGCTGTCGGGGCTTCAGATCCAGACCTCGGCCTATGGCAAGGTCATTCCGCTCGTCTATGGCACGACGCGCATCGCGCCGAACCTGATTTGGTACGGCGATTTCGTCGCGACGCCGCATAATTCGGGTGGCGGTGGAGGCGGCGGTAAGGGCGGGGTTGTCGGGGGTGGTGGCGGTAAAGGCGGCGGTGGTGGCGGCACCACGACCTACACCTACACGGCCGCCGTCGCGCTGGGGCTCTGCGAAGGGCCAATCTCGGGCGTCGGCACGGTTTGGGCATCGAAGACCGAGACGTCGCTGGCCGCGCTCGGTCTCGGCATTTTCGGTGGCACTTATGGCCAGGCGCCGTGGAGCTATCTGAGCTCGGTTCATCCCGATCAGGCGCTCGGCTATAGCGGCACCGCCTATGTCGCGGCCGCGGGCTATCAGCTCGACGATGGCGCGCAATTGCCCAATCACAATATGGAAGTCGTCGGATTTTTCTCGGGCTCTGCGCCGGGCATGCCCGACGCCGATCCGAGCCAGGTGATCATCGATCTGCTGACCAACCCGTTTTGCGGCGCCGGCTTTCCACCAGCACGGCTCGGCAGCTTTACGATCTATCAGAGCTACGCGCTTGCCGCCGGACTGTGGATTTCGCCGGCTTATACCGAGCAGACGCAAGCCGCGCAGATGCTCGACGACATCGCGAGCTTCACCAACAGCGCCTTTGTCTGGTCGAGCGGTGTGCTCGGCATCGTGCCCTACGGCGACGAGGCGCTGTCGGCGAACGGCTACAGCTATACGCCGCCATCGGCGCCGCTTTACGATCTCGGCGACGACGATTTTCTCGACAACAGCGCGACCGGCTCAGCTTCATCGAGCACCGATCCTGTGCTGGTGACGCGCAAGCGTCCGGCCGATGCGCTGAACGATGTCCGGCTCGAATTCCTCGATCGCGACAACCAATACAATGCCAGCGTCGTCGAAGCGTCGGACCAGGCGGCCATCGATCTCTACGGTCTGCGTACCGAACAGGCGCAGCAGGCGCATCTCTTCGCCGATCTTGACGCCGCGCGCCAGGCGGCGCAGTTGCGGTTGCAGCGCCAAGCGGTCCGTAACACCTATCAATTCACGCTCGATCAGCGATACATCCTGCTCGATCCGATGGATATCGTAACACTGACCGATGCGCGGCTCGGCCTCGACCGGCAATGGGTGCGTATCACCGAGATCACCGAGAATGACGACGGCACGCTGCTCTTCGCGGCGGAGGATTATCTCGCCGGTACCGGCTCGGCCGCGACGTATTCTTTCGCGAGCGGCGCGGGCTATTCGGCCGATTACAATATCGATCCCGGCGATGCGTTGGCGCCGATCGTGTTCGAGCCGCCGGTGCAGATCGCGTCGAGCGCGCTGGAGATCTGGCTCGCGACGGCGGGCGGGCCGCTGTGGGGCGGCGCCGATATCTATGTCTCGAGCGACGGCGCCACCTATAAACTCGCGGCGCGGACCAACGGCCCGGCACGGATGGGCGTGCTGACCGCGAGTTTTGCTGCGGGCAGCGATCCGGATACGGCCGATACGCTGGCAGTCGATCTCTCGTCGTCGCGCGGCACGCTGCTGTCCGGCACGCAAAGCGATGCCGATCTCGGCCACACGCTTTGCTATGTCGCAAATGCGCCGAGCGGCTATGAGCTCGTCAGCTATGAGAGCGCGAGCCTTACCGGCGCCAATACCTATACGCTTGGCACGTATCTGCGGCGCGGCCTCTATGGGACGAATATCGCGAGCCATGCGATCGGCGCGTCCTTCACGCGGCTCGACGATGCGATCGTCAGGCTGAGCTACGACAAGAGCCAGATCGGCTCGACGATCTATCTGAAGCTCGTTTCGTTCAACCTCTGGAGCGGCGGCGCACAGCAGCTCGCGGATGTGACGGCTTTTACGCATGTCATCACCGGTCCACCGCGCCCGCCCAATGTCACGGGCTTTGCCGCGCAGCAATCGGGCCCGGTGGTCGCTTTCGGCTGGGACGCGGTGAATGATGTCGCGCTGAAAGGCTATGACATCGGCTACGCGCCGCAGGGGACGACCGATTGGTCGCTGTTCAGCCTGCTGACCGAAGCAGCGGCCGGCACCGAAATGACCAATGCCGAAGTGCCGCCGGGAAGTTGGACGTTCGGCATCCGCGCCCGCGATATCGCCGATCAGCTCTCGCCGGCAGTAACGACACTCGATTTGGTCGTGACCAATACGCTGCCTGTCATCTCGGCGGCGGATGCGGCGCCGGCTTGGACCAGCGCGACCTATCACGATCTTGGCAATTTCACCGACGCGCCGGTGGTAACGGTCTCTTGCGGCGGATTCGCCAGCGATCCGGTCGCGGTGGTCATCGATCTTGGAGGATTTTCATGAGTGATCAGTTGCAGCTTCGCCGCGATATGCTGGCGAATATTCAGGCGGCGGTTCCGGCTCAAGGCGAGCCTGCCTATGCCACCGATACCGGCATGCTCTTGCTCGGCGATGGCACGACGAGCGGCGGCGCGCCATCAGCGCTCAACCAGTTTTTCACCGGCTATGTTGCCGGGCGCTATTACTTCCCGGGTCCTTCGGGCACGGCGACGGTTCCCGTCGCGGCGAACCGACTTTACGCCAGCCCGTTCTTCTCGTTTCAACGCCAGACCTTCACCAGGCTCGGTATCGAAATTACGACGGCAGCGGGAACAAATGGCCGGCTTGGCATCTACAAATGGGCGAACGGCTTGCCGTCATCGCTGGTGCTGGACGCCGGCGCGATCAGCATCGCGTCGACCGGCTATCAAGAGATCACCGGACTTAATTTCACGCTCAATCCCGGGGTCTATGGACTCGCTTTTCTGCCGGATACGGCAGTGACGGTGCGCGCCATCACCAACACCGGCATATCGTGGTTCGCCAACTTTCTTTTAGGGGCGAGCGCGCCCGGCGCCGCCATTGAGTTGCTGGTGAATGCCGCTCAAACCTACGGCGCTCTGCCGGCGACTTTTCCCGCATCGATCACCTATCAAAGCGCGAATGCGCCTGCCGTGGGGTTGAGGCTCTGACCATGACGGCGTTGCGCTCCGGACTGTTCGGGCTCTTCAGCGGCCCTTCGACAGGCTCAGGCGGCTTCGACCGCCATTACACCGGCGTGCTCACGCCGCGCGGCTCGAAAGGGGTCGATTTCTACACGCGTGTTGCCGCGCCCGCGGCGCCAAGCCTGTCATCCGTCGCCGGTGGAACGCTCGGCGCGACCACCTATTACGTGAAGACGACACTGGTCAGCCCGAGCGGCGAGACCGCGCCGTCGAGCGAGAGTTCGCGCGCGGTGGCGGCGAACAATCTGCTGAGCGTTGCCGCGCCCGCGAGTACGGGTAACGCCACGGGCTGGAACGTCTATGTCGCGAGCGTTAGCGGCGCAGAGTTGCGACAGAATGCCGTGCCGATCGCATTGGGCGCCGCCTGGGCCGAGCCGAGTTCGGGCCTTGTGAGTGGCACGGCATCGCCGCCTAGCGCGAACACGACCGGCTGGGATGTGTTCAACCTCTTCGTGCCGGATCCGGTCGCGAGCGCGAGCTTTATCACCGATCCGGTCGATACAGGCTTCAACGCCGAACTGCGCGTTTTCCTTGCTGCGATCTCGGGGCTCGGATTCGGCCAAAGCGGCGTACCGGCGATCAGCTACGCGATCGATACCTGGCTGACCGGGCAGAGCGATCCCGCCAATTTCACGACATGGCCGAGTGTCGGCTATGTCGCGATGCGTTATCTCCGCGCGCGCCTGTCCTATATGCCGGTGCAAGGCTCGCTTGCCTATATCGCCGATTTCGTGCCGACGATCGACACGGCGCCGACAATTGAAACGGGCAATTCGCTGACCGTCGGCGCCGGCGGTACGACGATCGTCTTTCCGGCGCAATTCCATACCGCGCCGCAAGTCGTCGCGACCTGTATCAGCAATGCCTCGCTGGTCGTGAGCATCGCCAGTGTAAATGCGACGGGCTGCACTTTCCATGTGTGGAACAGCAGCGGCGTCGATGTCGGCGGCGTCATCAATTACGAAGCAATCGGTGAATGATGCGGAGCATTCTTGCACGATTGAAGGCGGCGCATTGCCGTGTCGATGGCTTGCTGATCGCGCCGGACGGCATACTGGATTTTGTGGCGACCAATGGTTCGGGCGAATGGAGTGCGGAGAGAAGGCGCCGTCCATGCGGCGCTCGGCCTCGCGCTACCGGTGACCGATCCGGCGCGGCGCATTGCGGCAGGTACAGCCGCGATCGAGCGCTGGCTCGACCAAGCCGCGCAATCACTCGGCTACAACAATTTTGTCACCGCGACGAGCTATGCGAGCTCGGCGGTCGATCTTTGGCGGCGGCAAGCCGTTGCATTGGCGGCATGGCGCGATGCTTGTGTGGCAAGCGGCGATCGCGTTGCTGGCCGAACCGGCACAGCTACCGACCAGCGAGGGGGCGTTGATCGCGCTACTGCCGCAGCCGGAGATTCCCACCAGCTAGCCATCAGCGCTCAGCTCTCAGCCATCGGCAGAACGTGGCCAGCTCGGCAGAAAGCGGAGGGCTGACAGCCGAGCGCTTTTTTCAGGAGTTCACACATGTCCGGAACAAATCCCGTTGGCGCTTGGGCGCTGCCTTTCAGCACGGGTGGCAGCGTCGACGATCCGACGAGCTACAAAGGCAAGATCGACGCCGATCTCGCGGTGGCGCAACGCGTTGCCGACGCTTTCGCGCCGAAACCTGCCAGCCCATCGGCGATGTCGGTCATCGTCGACGCCGGCTTCACGGTCGGCACCGGGCCGAGCGGCATTCAATCCGTGGTCGAGATCGGTGCCCAGACGCTCACGATCGCGGCCGCGCCGGGCGCGCCCAACAATCGCATCGACCTCGTGGTGCTCGACGAAGCGAGCGGCACGGCCAGCGTCGTCACCGGCACGCCGGCCGGCACGCCGGTTGCGCCGGCACTTGCTGCCGGCAAGAAGCAGATCGCGCAGGTCTCGGTGCCGAACGGCACGACCAGTATCGCCAATGGCAACATCACCGATTTGCGCGCGGTGTGGCAAACCACCGTGCCGGGTGTGCGCTGGGCGATCGCCGGCGGCAGCGCCGATACGATCACGGCGAGCTTTACCCCGGCGAATGCGACACTCGCCGACGGGCTGATCCTCGGCTTTCGCGCGACGGCCGCGAATGCGACGACAACGCCGAGCTTCAACGCCGACGGGCTTGGCGCGAAGACGATGACAAAGCAGGGCGGTGCGCCGCTCGCGCCGGGCGACATCTCGGGCGCGCTTGCCGAATGCATGATCCGCTATAACGCGGCGAATGCGCGATGGGAGCTGCTCAATCCCGCGGCGTCGAGCTTCACGACGGGCGATGTGAAGACGACGCTCAAGACCACCGCCGATGCCGGCTGGATCATGATGAACGACGGCACCATCGGCGACGCGAGCTCCGGCGCGACGGCGCGCGCGAATGCCGACACGCAGGCGCTCTTCGCGCTGCTCTGGACGAATGTCTCGAACACGAACTGCCCGGTCTCCGGCGGCCGCGGCGCCTCGGCCGCCGCCGATTTCGCGGCGCATAAGACGATCGCGCTGCCGAAGATGCGCGGACGAGCGCTGGCTTCGGCCGGGGCGGGCAGCGGCCTAACAGCACGAAACCTCGGCGACGCGGTTGGTGAGGAGGGGCATACGTTAACGACGACAGAAATGCCCGCGCACCAACATGGCATGGGATTTCATAAACTTGCATCAACAGGCACGATCGGCGGCTCTTTCTACATGACCGATACCGGCCCCGATGATAATACCGATAGTGCTGGTGGGGGCGCGGCGCACAACAATATGCAGCCGACGAGCTTTTTGAACTTCATGGTTAAACTCTAAAGCGCCCGCTTACGGAGCCACAATTGATCCAGCGGAACACCGTTCAGAGCGCGACTTTCGGAGAGCAATTCCAAAGCATCGATCGCCGCTTTGGTACGAGCAACGGGTTCTGGCCGAACTGCCAGAGATAATCGATGAGGGCGCGAGTCAGGTCCGTAAAGTCTGATCTCGATAACCGTGATAATCGGATAGTCTCTCGATCCGCGGCAGTGTAGTCGTCTGCCGGGCGCCGGTTGAAGGGATCGGGGTCGTACATGTAGCCGGATCGTCTCCTCGATGCCGGGCGGTTGGATCGCATGATCTTTCGGACTTTCGAAGCCCGTCCTCGTCGTGAACGCAGATGCACCGATGGATGTCCTTCGAAGCAGGCCACGTGATGGCCGAGGGCGAATGCCAATGCGGCGAGGCAAATTTCCACATGGTGCCGCCGCGTTTCGTTAGTCTCGCCATCTCGGCGAAGCCGGCCTCGATGTTATGTACGGCTCCATCGTCGCGGTCGCGAAGACGAGATTCAAATCGGCCGTCCGGTAGGCCGCTATTCTCGATGTCCGGATCAGTGATAGGTAGCGCGCGGGTCTTGGAATGGACTCGCGACATTCGGGATCACGTCGAGACCGTGAATTTCGCGAGCGCCGAGGCCGCGAAGCGGGCGCAATCTTCCCGACATTGGCGCCGACCACCAGAAGCCGATCCGGGAATACCGAGCGCGTCTCCAGGCCTGCCGGACATGGAGCGATCGTAGCCCAGCGTCTTCCAAAGCGGCGCATTGGCGCCATCGACAGCAGTGCGGACTGGTCCAGGAAGGCTGGCTCTGATGCAGTTGAGTAGGGTCATTTTTCACGCGCCCTACAAAAAATTGTAACAAGCTCCAAACGGCCTACTTGAAGATAACCGTATTATATAGCTTTGCGACAGGGTGATATCTGCCTGCTCTCGAGGAAGCGACGATCTCATGTGATTCGATCTCGAGGAGCTCCGTGCGTAGCAACTCGACTAACAACAAGTCGGACGATAGCGATCCCAATCGTTCGAGCGTAAGACATCGAAATCGAGGCCCTCAACGTCGATGCTCATCAAATCAATGGATCTTCCTTTGGGAAAAATTCGTCGAGCAACGATGCGAGCGAACAGGGTAGAAGTTCAACCTCATTGGCAATTCGATACCGCGTTTCTCGGAGGGCCGTTCGTGAGCGAGATTCCCGATGCGGTGTTGAGTGCTGGTTCATTGAAGATGTAAAAGTGCGCGGTGTTGGATCGGCGCAACAAGGCGTTCGATATTGATGTCCCGTGGTCGGAGGCGCTGAAATTCCGCCATAGAGCCGGGAGCTGCATCGATATTAATACCTCGCCATCCGCGACGATAGAAAAGTAATATTGGAATGGCGTATGGGGTGATGGGCGCCAATGTCGACGTAGAAACCGTCGTTGGGTTTCTCGCCCAGTAAGCGAGCGGCAACGAGATCTTCACCTTCCTGAGAATAGCATTCCTCTTGCTCCGCAGGCCTGGCGACGTCGGCAATGCGCGCCGAAATAGCCTAGATAACTGGCGCGAAAAAATCGGCGGAACAAAATCAGACAAACGGGGTCGCATGGTCTCTTTACCTGTGGCTTCTCGCCACAGATCGCGGCATGGGTTGATCATAGAACTGATGTTAAAGATTTCAGCCTCCAGTCGCGTCAGCGAGTTTCCACGCCTGCCGGATATGGAGACGGTTGTAGCCCAGCGCTTTTAGAAAGCGGCGCACGGGAGCCTCGACACATTGCGGACCGGTCCTGGAAGTCGGGATCTGATGCGTCGGATTAGGGTCATGTTTCCCGCACCCTACCGAAGAATTGCAACGAGTGCATCCTCTTCTCGTAGGTCCGCAATTCGAGATTGAATTATCGACCCAATTGCTCTGCGTGTGATCACGGCGATATAAATCCGCCATGGGAATTGTCAGAGCGTTAAAGCGGAAATTGGTGGGCACACCCCAGCCGATATCGGCTTCTTCGTGGAAAGAGGCATGCGCGGCCGCAGAAACTTACCAATCAGAGACGATTAATCGCTTCCGTTTCGATCGCAGCTTCGGAAGGGAGCCAGACGGATCGCTGTTGAAAAATACGGTTCTTGGTCTCGTCTCTCGCCTTTTGGGTAAGCCCGATCCTCTGATTACCGATTTTGGTGGTAGCACCGGCGATTTGGGTGCTGATCTGCGCATCGTCTATCCGCAGGCCACCTACACCGTTGTCGAAAATCCTACGCTTGTCGGACTTGTGAAAGGTGAATGGCGCGGGGTGTCGTTCTCGACCGTGATCCCGCCGACTTGCGATATCTTTTTTAGCAGTTCAACGCTTCAATATCTGGATGACCCTGAGGTCATCCTGAAGACGGGGATCGCTTCGGCTCGCCATGCGGTCGTGCTCGTGCGCAATTGCTTCGCAGATTGTGCGCGTTTTGGTGTGCAGAAATCTCCGCTCTTCGATAATGGCGTTGGTCCAATTCCCGCAGGCTGGCAAAACCGGGAAATCTCCTATCCACATCGGACCCTGGTTGAGAAAGAAGTCATTTCCACGGCTGAAGCACTCGGGTTTACGTGTATCGCCAACCTAGAGGAACATAGCCGGGGCGGCGATGCCCGGGACTTATGGACGGCAACTCGTTTTCTGGCGCAGCGCTGCCCCCGGGCTGCTTGGGTAGGAAACTAAGGCATAGGCGACGAAGTCCTACGCCGATATCGTTTTCTTCGCTTCCACGCTCAGGCTGATCGGGATGCCGTGGAAGTCCTGAACGCTCGAGTCCGGGAAAAGGCCGAAGGTCGGGACGCGGCGGACGTCTTCGAAGCCATGTGGAGATGCACGCCTAAGATCTCCAGATCGAAGCCGATGCAATGGAAGTCCGTTTCGTCGGTTTGTCCGCCGAACATCATTTGCATCATGAGGACTTTGTCCGCGTCTTTGATATCAGACCAGACGAAGAGTTGGGCGAGGATGTTCATATCTGGAACAGCCACCATGAGCTTGCCGCCCGGCATTAGCACGCGGTGCCATTCGGTGAGGGGCGCCTTGAGATCGGCGAGGGACGTGCTCGAGCACGTTACTGGCGTAAGCGCTTCGAACGAGTTCCCACCGAACTGAGCGAGATTCAGGCAATCGCCGACGTAATCGACTTCTGGACTGGCGAGGAGAGCGAACGTCTTCAAGCCGGGATGGCGCGTCCGAGATCCGATCAGCTGTTTCAGCTTAACCCCCGGTAAAAGACAGCACCCTGCGCGCGCCACGTGGTGATCGCGCGTAGCGGGAACGTCTTCATCCTTCCAATCGCGCGCATGGGACGGGCCCATTCGATTTGGCGAGACGCGATCTCGCTTCCCGGAGAAATTACATGAATCACAAGCTCGATGCCGTGTTCGACGGCACTGCGGCGGTGACGGCTATTGCCGCGCCGCTGTGGCTCGCCGATGCGGAAGCCTGGGGCAGGGCGTTGCTGATCTTTGGCGGCGTCGTGCTGCTCATCCTCCGCATCGTCATCGCTTTGCGGGCGCTGCGCCGCACGGCGAGCGCCGATGTCCGAGGCTCCGGTCGTGAGTGACGATGCTTTCGCCGCGGCGCTGGCGATCGTGCTGGCGCATGAAGGCGGTTATCAGGCGATGCCCGATGATCCCGGCAATTGGACCGGCGGCAAGATCGGCGCCGGCGAATTGAAGGGCACGAAATTCGGGCTCAGCGCCGCCGCCTATCCGACGCTCGATATCGCGGCGCTCACTGAGGCCGACGCCGCCGCGATCTATCGCCGTGACTGGTGGGACCGCTTCGGTTTCGGCCGGCTACCAACGCCCCTCGCGACGAAGCTTTTCGATGCGGCCGTCAATATCGGGATCGAGAGCGCGGTGCGTGCGATGCAACGCGCGTTGCGGGCCGCGGGCGCATCGAGCGGCTCAGTTCGTATCGTCGAGGACGGCAAGCTCGGTCCCGCAACCATCGCAGCGGCTTCGGCGATAGCCGCCGATATCGTCTTGCCCGCGCTGCGCGAGGCGCTCGCCGGTCATTACCGCCTCATCGCCGCAAAAAATCGCGCGCAGGCGCGCTTCCTCAACGGCTGGCTCACCCGCGCCTATTCGTAATCAACCTCACACTCAACAAAGGAGTCTTCCCATGCCCAACATCCAAAACGATGCCAAGCAGGTCGTTGCCGATACCAAGGCCGCCGTCACCAATGAGCGGCGCCATCTCGTGGCGCGCGCTGCTACTGTGGCTGCGCGCGCATCCGCATACCATGCTGGTGATCACGGCCGCTGCGGTCGTCCTTGCCGTCACCTTCGGCTTGATCCGGGGCTGAGATGGCGTTCGGCATCGACGACGCGGTCGGCGCGGTCTCGACCCTCGCCACCACGATCATCAACAAGGTCTTCCCCGATCCGCAGGATGCGGCGAAGGCCAAAGCCGTGCTCGAAGCCGCCGATACGCAAGCGGCGATCCAGCAGACGGCCTCGCAGCTTCAGGCGATCATGGCCGAGGCGCAATCGAGCGATAAATGGACCAGCCGCGCGCGGCCGAGTTTCCTCTATGTCTGCTATTGCATGATCCTTGCTGCCATTCCGATGGGCGTGCTCTATGCCTTCGATCCGGGCCATGCGCAGAAGATCGCGCTCGGCCTCGGCGCTTGGTTGGCGGCTATTCCCGATCCGGTGTGGCAGCTCTTTACGGTCGGCTATTTGGGCTACACCGGTGGCCGGTCCTGGGAGAAGATCAAGGGCGCGAGCAAATGAGCCTTGCGGTAAGGGCGCGTGACAGCGCGCCCGGGCCGGGATAGACCCTCGGCAGGAGAGGATCAGGCGATGCCGGAAGCCAGTGGCCAACAGGCCGCATTCAGTCACCAGGATGTGCTGCGCATCCTGAGCGGCGTGCTGGTCTGCATGCTGATGGCATCGCTCGACCAGACGGTGTTGGCGACGGCGCTGCCGGCGATCGCCGCGGACTTTCACAGCGTGCCGTATCTCTCCTGGTGCATCACCGCCTATCTGCTCGCCAGCACCATCGCGACGCTGATCCTCGGCAAGCTCAGCGATCTTTGGGGCCGGCGCGTGTTGCTCGAAGCCTCGATCGGTATTTTCCTGTTGGCATCGGTCGCATGCGCGCTGGCGCCCAACATGGCGGCGCTGATCGCGGCGCGCGCGGTGCAGGGCATCGGTGGCGGTGGCCTCTATTCCATGGCGCAAGCGTCGATCGCCGATGTCGTCTCGGCGCGCGAGCGCGGCCGCTATCAGGCCTATATCACCAGCGCCTTCTCGACGGCGGCGATCATCGGCCCGGTGATCGGCGGCTTCTGCGTCGAGTATCTTACCTGGCGCTGGGCGTTCTGGATCAACCTGCCGCTCGGCGTTACCGCCTATTTCCTCTGCCATCGCGGTCTCGCCCGGGTGGTCGTCCACCGGCGTGAAGCGGCCGATCGATTATCTCGGCGCGGCGCTCCTGGCACCGGGCGTCTCGGCGCTGGTGCTCTGCCTTACGCTTGGCGGCAGCGAGTTGTCCTGGTCTTCGCCCGAGCTGCTCGGTCTTGCTTTGGCCGCGCTGCTCTTCATCGCGGCTTTCATCCTTCGCGAAATCAAAGCGCCCGAAGCGCTGCTGCCACCGCGGCTCTTCAAGAGCTCGGTCTTCTGTGTCGCGAGCCTGCTCAATTTCGCGATCAACGCGATTACCGTCGGCACCTTCATGCTGCTGCCGGTTTATTTGCAATTCGCGGTCGGCGTCACGGCCGATGTGTCGGGCGCGATGCTGATCATCCCGTTCGCGGCGCAGATCACGGCCTCGATCATGACGGGCAAGCGCGTGCAACGCACGGGCCGCTACGTGCCGTCGCCGCGCATCGGCTTCCTGACGCTCGCCGTCGCGGGCGGCCTTTTCTCGACGATGAGTGCATCGACGCCTCTCTGGGTGGTCGAGCTGTTTATCGTCGTCCAAGGGATCGGCAACGGGCTTTGCCAAGCGCCGCTGTGGGTCGCGATCCAGAATTCGGCCGAGCTCAAGGATCTCGGCGCGGTGACCGGCGCCAATGCTTTCTTCCGCGCCCTTGGCGGCGCCACCGGCGCCAGCATCCTCTGGTCGATGCTGTTGATGATGCTCGATCACACCGTCGCGGTCGAGGGGCATGCCGGCTATGGCTCGGCATTGCTGCGCGACGGCCGCGCGGCGCTCACGTTGTTGCCGCCGGATGTACGCGCGATCCTGATCCCGGCGCTGTCGCATTCCTTCGGCTATGCCTTCGCCGCGGCCGGTGTCATTTCGGCGGCGGCTTTCATCACGACCTTCTTCCTCAAGGAAATTCCGCTGCGGACGACGACGCATCACGCACGGCAAAGCGCGGCGGCTGCCGAGCGCGTCCCCGCCGCCGACTGAGCGCATTCCCGCGGTCATAGCTGCTTTGCGTTTGGCACGGTAAGTGCTTATCCGCATAGACAGGCTGCGCCCATAGCGATAGAGAATCCTCATGGCTCCTAGGGGCACTGACCTTCAACCCGGCGCGGAAGCGGTCTCGTCGAGCGGCTTCACGCATCGCGAAATCCTCAGTGTGCTCTGGGGCGTGCTGCTCGGCATGATGATGGCAGCGCTCGATTCAACGATCGTGACAACCGCGTTACCGCGGATCGCCACCGATCTCGACGGCTTCCTGCATCTTTCCTGGGTCGTCACCGCCTATCTTTTGACCAGCACGGTCGCGGCGCCGATCTACGGCAAGCTCAGCGATCTCTACGGCCGGCGGCGCCTGCTGCAATTCGCGATCACCGTATTCGTCATCGCCTCGGTCGTCCTGCGGCCTGGCGCAGAACATGGGCATGCTGATCGCGTCGCGTGCGTTGCAGGGTATCGGTGGCGGCGGGTTGTTCAGCCTTGGCCAGGCGGCGATCGCCGATGTCGTCTCGGCACGCGAGCGCGGCCGCTATCAGGGTTACATCACCGGCATCTGGGGCCTGGCCTCGATCGCTGGGCCGCTCGTCGGCGGGCTGTGCACCGATTATCTCACGCTGGCGCTGGGCGTTCTGGATCAATCTGCCGGTCGG
Organism: uncultured Alphaproteobacteria bacterium; assembly: GCA_963740675.1. Classification (GTDB taxonomy): domain Bacteria; phylum Pseudomonadota; class Alphaproteobacteria; order ATCC43930; family CGMCC-115725; genus CAIKMD01. The sequence goes on along the minus strand of CAVUFS010000005.1, from coordinate 119,784 downwards.
TGTCATCGCTTTCGTCTCTGGTCGATTGGGCGCTGAAGCGCATCCCGGTGAAGCAAAGAGCGCCGCTCGATCGATTTCCTCGGCGTCGCGCTGATGATGCCGGGGGTCACCGCGTGGATGCTGGTCTGCGCCTGGGGCGGCACGACCTATCCGTGGACGTCGCCGATGATCCTCGGCCTTGCCGGCGCCGGGCTCTGCTTCCTTATCGCTTTCGCACTGCAAGAGCTGCGCGCGCGCGAGGCACTGCTTGCCGCCGCGGCTGCTGATCAACCGCAACGTCCGCACGGTGCTGATCACGCAATTCATCATCGCCTCGACCTTGCTCTCGACGGCGCTGCTGCGTGCCGGTATTCCTGCAGCTCGTCGCCGGCTACAACGCCTCGCAATCGGGTCTCTTCATGATTCCGCTGATCGGCTCGCAGATGGCGGGCTCGATCACGACGGGCTATCGCATGCGCGCGACCGGCCGCTACAAGCGCTCGCCGCAAATCGGCTTCCTCGGCATCATGGTGTCGTTCATTCTGTACGCGACGATGACGGCGACGACGCCGTTCTGGCTGATCGCGACTTATTTCATGATCAACGGCATCGCCGTCGGGCTGTGCATGTCGCCGATGACGGTGGCCGGGCAGAACGCCGCCGATTTCCGCGATCTCGGCGCTTTCACCGGCACCAGCGGCTTCTTCCGCTCGTTGGGCGGCTCGTTCGGGACGGCGCTGCTCTGGACGGCGCTGGTGCTGGCCTTCGGCTATTTCCTCGCCGATGGCCATCTCGGCTTTGGCCCCGAGGTGTTGCGCGGCGGGCCCCAAGCACTCGCCGATCTGCCGGCCGATGTCCGCGCGACGATCATTCCCGACCTGACGCATGCCTTCGCGGTCACCTTTGGTATCGCCGCGGTGATCTCGTTCATCGGCTTCATCGCGATCTGCTTCCTCGAGGAAGTGCCGCTCCGGACTATGCCCGGCAAAGCGCCGGTGCACGAGGCCGCGGGGGAATAGCAGCTACTACGCCCCGGCTTCCGCCAGCACCGGCCGTGCGGTCGAGGGTTTCTTACGGCCGACATTCAGCACCATGATCGCCGCTGCGGCGCAAAGCGCGCCCGAGATCCAGAACGAGCCGGTGTAGTCGCCCATATAGGTACGCAGCAGGCCGGCGCCGTAAGCCGCTGCGGCCGAACCGACCTGGTGAATGACGACGATCCAGCCATAGATGATGCTCGATTGCTTGATGCCGAAAGCAGCGGTCGTGAGCTTCACCGTCGGCGGCACGGTCGCGATCCAGTCGAGCCCATAGAACAGGCCAAAGATCACGATGCCCCACGGCCCCTGGATGTCGAGCGCATAGGGCAGGAACACCAGCGACGCGCCGCGCGAGGTGTAGAACCAGCATAAGAGGATGCGGCCATCGAACCGGTCGCTGAGCCAGCCCGAGGCGGTGGTGCCGATCATGTTGCAGACGCCCATCGCGCCGAGGATGCCGGCCGCGGTGGTTTCGGGAATGCCGTGATCGAGACAGGCCGGAATGAAATGCGTGCCGACGAGGCCGAGCGTCGAGGCGCCACAGACGAAGAAGCTGCCGGCGAGCAGCCAGAAATCGCGATGCTTCGCTGCCATGCCGAGCGTCTCGAAGGCGGCGGTCAACGGATTGACGCGCTGCGGGGGCGGAGCGGGCGGCGCATTCGCTGGCGTGCCGTAAGGCGTCAGGCCCATCTGCGCGGGAGTATCGCGCATCAGCAGCCAGACCATCGGAATGATCGCGACCAGGATGGTGCTCGCGGCGAAAACCGCGATGCGCCAGCCGAAATGCTCGGTCACCTGCGCGAGCGAAGGGATGAAGATGAGCTGCCCGGCGGCGGTCGCGCCCGACAGCATGCCCATCACCAGGCCGCGCCGCGCGAAGAACCAGCGATTGGCGATGATCGCCGCCATCACCATGGCGAGCGCGCCGACCGCGAGCCCCATGAAGATGCCGAGGATCGGCAGCAGCTGCCACGATGCTGTGATGAAGGGCAGCGACAGCATGCCGATCAGCATCAGCAGAGGCAGGTCGTCATGGTGCGGCGCAAGCCGAAACGCTCGACGAAGCTCGCCGAGAACGGGCCGACCAGACCGAACATCATGAGCTGCACGGCGATCGGGAGGGAGACGACGGCGCGGCTCCAGCCGAATTCCTCTTCCCACGGCACCAGCATCACCGCCGAGGTCGCGCGCATGCCCGCCGCTACCAGCAGGACGACGAAGGTCACGCCGACGACGATCCAGGCGTAGTGCAGTTTCTTGGGTTCTTGCAGCGCTTGCTCGGCCATTCCGCTCAGACTCCTCGGCCAAATTCCCGAGTCATGAGATAAGGCATTTTGCGGCTTTTCTCGCGCCTGCGCCAATCGCGCGCTGCGCATGGCTGCACTGTCCGAGAGGCGCGATTTCCCCAAAGATTAAGTCAAGGATATGCGGCTGATGCGACTGCATCCGCGCCGCGTGGCGCGAGCCAGGGTCATTCCTTAACGCTTCGGGTCGCTGACGCTCGATGAAGCTGGCCTCATGCTCGGCCCCAGCGCGGTCCTCGCGAAGCGCGTGGACGGCATGCTCGACTTTGAGAGCGATGAAGCCAGGGCGCGTATCTTCGCCTTGCTCACGGCCGCCTATGGCCCGGCAATCCGGGTAACGGTTCTCGGCCATATCGAGTGCGCTGCGAAGGCCGAACGCGAGGGCAAACGCGTACTCGCCGCCATCCATCTTGCCCATGCCGGCTTGCCGCCGACCGGCGACGATGGGGACGCGTGTCATCGCTTATTCTTTTTCGAGCGGTTGATCGATGAGGGAACGGCACCGGCGACAATATTGAGGGCGATCAGGCCAGTGGACGAGTTGATCGAGCGCGGCAATCCCTATCACGACGAGCGCGGCCGCTTCAGCACGGGGGACGGCGCGGCATCGGGTGCGAAATCCCGGTTGCGTACAAGCCAGGGAAGCAAAAGCCGGCGGCGAAACCGGCTAAGCCGAAAGCGCAGCCGAAGGCTCCAGCGCAGCCGAAGAAGCCCCCGAATTATACTGCGTGGACGACGCGTCCGAACGTCGACTTCCGGCAAGAGCTAGCGGAGATGGAATTGACCAAGGATAAGCCGAACAATGGCTATGGTGAGCCTTCTCCGAAGGGAGGCACAGCTCAAGGTCGGTACCAGATCACGGAGGGCACATTGAAAAGCGCCGGCTGGAAAAATGACGACGGCACTTGGAGTGAAAAGGCCAATGAAGCCGGTGTGCGGAGCGACCAGGACTTTCGCAGCAATCCCGAGGCACAAGAACAGGCGCTGACAGACGCCCTCGCGGCATATCACGGGCAACTGAAGACCAATCGCGCGCTCGATTATACCGGTAAAACCATCACCGATTCTGCTGGCAATCAGCTTACCGTAACCGAGTCTGGATTGATGGCGGCTTCGCATTTGGAAGGCGCCGGCGCCGTTCACCGGTATCTTAGGGCTGCGACGAACGGTGCGCTTGGATCGCCGCCATCCGACGTCGGAAACGCATGGCAAAATATCGAACGCCGATTGCAGAAATTCGCAACGATACCGTACGATGAGTTCTCGAATGCCCGCGAAGCCATCACGGGCAAGACAGGCCCTCATGCTCCCAAGAAAAAATAATCTCCGGCGCGGACTAGAATCGCTTGCGGTTCTAGTGGTTCTTGTCCTGTCGCTGTGGTCCACGTCTCTGTCGACCGCCGCGACGAAGTCCAAGTCTCATGGATACGATGTCAAATTCCATCGCATCGATCCTCATACCGATCCTGCGATTGTTCAGTTTGCCGAGATTTCGTTCGGAACTTGATCGAAACGGACCATCCGCTCCTGCTTTCGTGGCAGGAAGAGGGGAAAACGCCCAAACCAACCGAGCTTGTGCGATATTTGCAAGTTGACCTGAATAATGACGGTGTTCCAGAGCTCATTCTTCAGGTAGCGGACGGCGAATATTGTGGCACAGCCGGTTGCGACAGCTATGTGTATCGCCGCGATGCCAGCGGGTTTAAGGAAATCTGCAACGCCGACATGTATGATCTGGCCGTTGAAATTTTGCCGCAGAAAGAAAACGGCTATCATCTCATCGATGCAGGCCAGTCATTCATTCATTGGCTAGGTCAGCCCGCTCTCAACGGACATTCTGTCGAATAGAAGGAAAGCCCGGTTATCAGTGACGGTCTATCTTCGCCGCTTCGCTTTAGCCGTCGGCTTTGCTTCGAGCGGATCGTCGGGCCAGGGGTGTTTGGGGTAGCGACCACGCATCTCGCCGCGGACTTGCGGATAGACATTCTTCCAGAAAGTCGGCGAGATCACGGGTCACTTGCAGAGGCCGGCCCGCGGGCGAAAGCAGATGGACGAGCAGCGGCACCTTGCCTTGGCGATCGTCGGGCGTCGCTGTCGCGCCGAACATCTCTTGCAGCTTCACCGCGAGCACCGGCATATCGCCAGCGGCGTAATCGATGGCGATGCGCGAGCCGCTGGGCACCTCGATATGGGTGGGCGCGAGCGTGTCGAGCTGGCGGCGCTGCGCGTAATCGAGCCGCGCCGCGAGTGCTTCGGCGAGATCGATCCGCCCGAATTGCGTGCGCCGCGTGATGCCGGTGAGATAAGGCGCGAGCCAATCTTCGAGTGACCCGAGCAGCGCAGCATCGGAGAAATCCGGCCATTCATCGCCGAGCGTGCGATGAAGAAATGTAACGCGGGCGCGGAGGCTTTCGGCCTCGCTCGACCATGACAGCGCGGCAAGCCCTACTTCGCGGATGCCGGTCAGCAGTGCGGCGATCACTTGCTCCGACGGCGCATCACGTAGCGGCTGGTCGTCGAGGATCAGTGCGTCGAGCCGGCGCTGGCGGCGCGCGAGCACGGCCTCGCTTTGCGCATCCCATGCGATGGTGTCGCTGGCGATGATGCGGTCGGCGAAATCTTCGTCGATCTCGGCACGACTGAGCGGCGCGGCGAGGAAGATACGCGCGGTCTTGCGCTCGCCATCGAGCTCGGCGACGGCGATGAATTCTTCCTTAGCCAACGGATCGCTTGCCGGCAGTTCGGCGCCGCCGCCGCTGGCAAGACGGAATTGGCCGGTCGCGCCGCGGCTTTGCGCGATGCGATCGGGATAGGCGAGAGCGAGCACGCTGCCGGTCTCGGCCGGATCGATGCTCTCGTCGTTTTTGACGTGGAGCTGGCGCTCGATCTGGCGCGCGGCGTCGCGGGCGCGCTGCAGCCCGCCGCGATCGAGAGACAAGCCTGGCGGCAGATCGCGCGCGGCGCCACGTTCATTCATCAAATCGATGCGCAGCCGGAGATCGGCATCGCGTGCTTGCGGCGCGGCGCGGACGATGTCGCGCTCCATCAGCAGCGCGGCGATGGCGCAAGCGAGCCGGCCCTGGCCGCGCGCTTTGGCGGTCAGCGCCATATGCGCGAGGCGCGGATGGAGCGGTAACGCCGCGATCGCCTCGCCTTCTTTCGTGATGCGGCCGGCATCGTCGAGCGCGCTGAGCTCTATTAATAGAGTGCGCGCCTGGCCCAGCGCCGCGGCGGGCGGCGGATCGAGCCAGGACAAAGCGCTGGGATCGCTGTTCCCGAGGCGGCGAGCGTCAGCAGCAGCGGGGCGAGGTCAGCCTCGCGGATTTCGGGCGGCGCGTAAGGCGGAAGCTGCGCCTGCTCGCGCTCTGGCCACAGGCGATAGGCGATGCCCGGCTCGAGCCGTCCGGCGCGGCCGGCGCGCTGCGCCGAAGCGGCTTGCGACACGCGCGTCGTGACGAGCCGCGTCATGCCGGTCACGGGATCGAACCGCGGGCCGCGTGCGAGGCCGCCATCGATGACGATGCGGATGCCCTCGATGGTGAGGCTGGTCTCGGCGATCGAGGTCGCGAGCACAATTTTGCGCTGGCCTTTCGGCGCCGGCGAGATTGCCGCATCCTGCGCCGCCGGTGGCAGGTCGCCGTAGAGCGGCGCAACGATGACGTCGTTGCCGAGATTGCCGAGGTGCCGCTCGACGCGTCTGATCTCCGCGCCGCCCGGCAGGAACACGAGAATGCTGCCGTCATCGTCATCAAGGGCACGGCGGATCGCGGTGGCGACACCGGCTTCGAAACGGTCTTGCTGCGGGCGGTCGAGATAACGCAGCTCGATCGGAAAGCTACGCCCGGCGCTGGTGACGCGCGGCGCGTCGGTCAGCGCGGCGACACGCTCGCCGTCGAGTGTCGCCGACATGACAAGCAGCCGCAGCTCTTCGCGCAGATAGCGCCTGGTCTCCAGCGTGAGCGCGAGGCCGAGATCGGCGTCGAGGCTGCGCTCGTGATATTCGTCGAAAATCACGATGCCGATGCCGTCGAGCGCGGCATCGTGCTGCAGCATGCGGGCGAGGATGCCTTCGGTGATCACTTCGATACGCGTCTTTGGCCCGATCCGCGTCTCCAGCCGTGTGCGGAAGCCGACCGTCGTGCCCACATCTTCGCCCAGCATCGAGGCCATGCGCCGCGCCGCCGCGCGTGCCGCTAACCGCCGCGGCTCGAGCACCAGGATCTTCTGGCCCTTGAGCCAGGCCGCATCGAGCAGCGCCAGCGGCACAAGTGTCGTCTTGCCGGCACCGGGTGGGGCTTCGAGGACCGCCGCGCCGGCTTTGTCGAGCGCTGCCCGTAATTGGGGCAAGGCGCCGCCGATCGGCAGGCTGGCGGTAAATTCTTGGAGATCGCGCGGCATGGCGACGCCACTATAGCGCGACAAGTTTGGCCGTTGGCGCGTTCGGGCTTATGCTAGGTCGCCCTAGGGAGGCCGCCCATGCGCTTGGCTCGGCTTGGAATGCTCGCAATGCTGCTGGCGATGGCCCTCGGCGGCGCGCCATTGCACGCACAGCAAGCGCAACAGCGGGTCGATGTCGCGCTGGTCCTCGCCGCCGATGTCTCGCGCAGCATCACGACCGATGAATTCCAGCTTCAGCGTCAGGGCTATGCCAAGGCGATCGCCAATCCCGATGTCGTGCGCGCCATCCAGGCGGGTACCAACGGAGCGATCGCGCTGACTTTCGTGGAATGGGCCGACAGCGACCAGCAACAGATCGTGGTTGATTGGCAGATCATCCATGATCCCGCTTCGGCCAAGGTTTTCACCGACACGCTGTTGGAGGCGCCGCGTGCTTTCTTCGGCCGCACCTCGATCAGTGCCGCGCTCGATTTTGCGATGGCGCGGCTGAAGGCGAACGGCGTCAAAGCCGAGCGGCAGGTGATCGATGTCTCGGGCGACGGCACCAACAATGCCGGCCGGCCGCTGGACGAAGCGCGTGCCGAGGCGCTCGCCGGCGGCGTCACCATCAACGGCCTCGCGATCATCAATGAGAGCGCGAATATCTTCGGCTATTCCGGCCACACACAACCGCCGGGCGGGCTCCCGAAATGGTATCAGGAGAACGTCACCGGCGGCCCAGGCTCGTTCCTGCTGACGGTCGAGGATTTCGAAAGCTTCGGCGAAGCGATGACCAAGAAACTCTTGAACGAAATCGCGGCGACGCGGCCGCCTTTCGATCTCGCGCGGAGGTCAACGTCTCGGTCTAGCGCGAGCCTCGATCCGCCGCGGTGAGGTGATCTTCGCGCTGGCGATAAAGCTTCTCGTCGGTATAGCCCATCGCTTCCGGCCGCGCGCGGCCGAGCATCACCTGGAAATAGACCGGCTCGAGGCTGCTGTTGATGTAGCCGTGGATCACGCCGGCCGGGCAGGAGATGCAATCCCACGGCCCGAGCCGCGTGACGATACGCTCGCCTTTCTCGTCCTCGATGAAGACATCGAGCATGCCGCGCAGCACGAAGAAGACTTCCTCGACTTCATGGGTATGCGAGGCGTTTCCCTGGCCGGGCTCCACATACATGATGGAGAGCGTGAAATTGCTCGGCGGGATCGCGTTCATATCGCCGTGCTTGCCCGAGCCGCCGGCGCCGATGAAGCGATGCTGCGCGCGCTTATAGCCCTCGATCTTGGCGTCTTCGAACGCTGCCCAATCGGGAATGCGATCCTGAAAGCGGGCGACATAACGCTTGGCAATGTCGGCGATCGGCACGTTCTCGAGTTCGGCCGAACGCGGATGTCGTGCGACGATGCTCATGAAGCGCCTCCCTCTGACTTAGGAGGGCGAGCTTAGGCGATCGGACTGGGCGGGAAAACCGGCCCCGGGCTTCGTCCTGGGCTTATTCGGGCATCTTGGCGCCGTCGGTCTTTGCGCCGGTCAGCGTAGCGCCACCGAGATTGGCGTCGGTCAGGTCGGCGCCGGTGAGATCGGCGTTGGTCAAATCGGCCTTGGTCAGATTGACCATGCGCAGATCGGCACCAGCGAGCTTTGCGTCTTTGAAGGACGCGGCCGAGAGATTGGCCGGCCAGAAGCGGCCGGAAAGGCTGCCGTCGGGCTTGCGCAGTTCGACCGGACCGAGCTTTGCGCCGCTGAGATCGGCGGTCGCGAGATCGGCCTTGGCGAGGTTGATGCCGCACATATTGGCTTCGATGAGCTCGGCGTTATTGAGGTCGGCGCCCGACATATTCGCCATTTCGAGCCGCGCCTTCTTGAAGACAGCGCTGCCGAATTTGCATTCGCTAAGGCTGGCGCCCGAAAGATCGACGCCGGCGAAATTGATGCGGACGAAATTGCGCTTGCTGAGCTCGGCGCGCTTGCCTTTCGCGCCCTGGGTGTCGGCCCAGCGCAGATGCTCGGCGATGATCTTCTGAATGTCCTCGTCGAGTGTCGAGATCGACAAGGTGATACGCGCTTCGGCGAGGCTGGCGCGGGCGAAATCGACGCCGTCGATCGTCGCGCCGGTGAAATCGCTGCCTTCGAGATTGGCGTTCTCGACGATCGCGCCGGCCAGATTGGCGCCCGAGAGATCGACTTTGATCATCGCCACGTTGCTGAGATCGGCGTCCTTCAGGATCGCGCCGCGCAGCACCGAGCCTTGCATATTGGCGCGGGTGAGCTTCGCGCCGGTGAGATCGGCATTCGAGAGGTCGACCGCGGTCAGGTTGGCACCGTTGAGCCGCGCCCCTTTGAGGCCGCTGGCGGAAGCCTCGGCGGAGGTGAGATCGGTGATGCCCTTTTCGGAGCCGTGGAAATTCATCGAGCCGCCGCGTTGTGGCCCCATCAGCTGCCCCATGCGCAGATCGGCGGCATCGAGCGTCGCGCGGCGCAGCTTGGCGTCGCGGAAATTGGCGCCGCGCAGATCGGCTTCGGTCAAATCGGCATCGGTCAGATCGGCGCCATGCAGATCGGCGGAGAAGAGATCGCATTGCCGAAGATCCGCGCCAGTGAGGCGCGCGAAGGAGAGATCGCAGCCAGTGAGCTTGGCCGCGCGCAGCACGATGCCTTGAAGATTAGCGCCCGATAGAACCTGAAAAGTCAGATCGGCGCGGATGCCGCCGTTCTGCTTTTTCAGCCAGCGCTCATGCGCTTCGAAAATGCGCACGATCTCCTCCGGCGTCTTCGGCACGGGGGGACGGGATTCTTCCGCCACTAGATTGAAGGCGCCACGCGGCATCGGGTCGACACGTTGTTATCTCGGTGCAAAGGCTAGCCGCGGCACCGTTAAATGCGACTTAAGATTTACTTGCGTTAACCTCGATAGCTCTTCGGTAACCGACTGATCCCATTATCTTTCGTCGGATTCCCGACAGAAGGGCGTGCGTCACACTATATTTTCGTGACGACGGGCGCCGGAATTCGCGTCCCCAACGCCTTTTTCATCGCCTCGGGCAGGCCGGTTTCGGTGATCCGGGTTCTGAGCGTGATCAGCTCGGCGGTGGCGATGCCATCGAGTTTGTCGATCACGTCGCGCAAATAAGTGCCGACGCCTTGCTGTTGCCGGCGGCCGATCAAGTTCTTTTCCGCGGCAAGCACCTCTTCGATCCGTCCCATCGGCGTGGCAGCGGTGAGGCGGATGTCTTCGACGCCGCCGACGATATCGAAGCGGCGCGAGCGCTTGGCGAGAATGGCGACCATGGCGGGGCCGCCGGCGAAGATGCCGCTGCTGTCGGTGAGCTTGTCCATCAAGGTCTCGAACTGGCGGCGCTGGGTCTGCTGTGGTTCGCGCGAGAGCGGTTTGTCCGTGGCCAACTCGCGCTGCAGCCGGTCATAGAGCACGCTGCGCGTCTCCGGCATCGCGGCTTTGCTCATCAGCGCGGCAAAAGCGGGAAAGCCCGGCGGCGCGCCAGCCAGCGTCGGATCCGGATGCCCGGAGGCGAGATCGGCGAGCGCGTTCAGCGCCGCGCCAAGATGCGGCTGGTTGCCAAGCGTGTCTTTGATCATGGCGGCCGCGCCCATAAATCCAGCACACAGCTCGTCGATCAGCGGCAGCATTGCCGGTGGCAGATCGGCGCCGGTCCAGCTCATCGTGCGCTCGAATTTCGCGGCGAAGGCGTTCATGTCCTCGAAGGCACGCGCGATCGCGTAGCGTTGCCAGAACGCGTGCTCGGCCGGTTCCTTCACGCGCTCGTTGATTGCATCGACCAGCGCCGGCAAGCCGCCATCGCCAAGCCTCGGCGCCGCGCGCGAGGCGAGGGCGTCGCGCGCCTTGTTCGTTGCTTCATTGACGAATTTGTCGATCACGTCGGTGCGAACGCGGCGATCGAGCTTGCGCTGCTCGGCCTGGAGCGCGGCCATGCGCTGGATCGCCGAAGGCAGAAGTGATTCCTGATTGTCGAGCAGCCTGAGCCAGCGGTGATTGTGCAACAGCTCGGTCGGGGTGATCTGATAGCGATCGAGAAAATTGCGCAGCAGCCGCGCCATCGCATAGCGACTCGAAGGCCCGTAGAAATCGGCCAGTGTCTCGCACCAGGTGTCTTCATCGGGCGCGGCGGCAAGACGAAGCGGCGCCTCGCCGCGCTTGGCTTCGCGCACCCGTTGCAGAATCTGCGTCTCGAAAGATCCCCCGGCGCCGCCGAAATGCCCGCGCATGACGCGGACCGCGGCGATGCTTTCATCAGCATAGAGCTCTTCGGCGCGGGCGAGTGCATCGACTTCGGTCGCGACGTGACAATCGATGACCCAGCGTCCGTCGCGTTGCGACATCACCTCGTAACGCCGTCCCGGCCGTGCCGTGCTCATACCGTGGCTTTCCCTCCAATCGCCCCGGCGAAATGCTACGCGATTGCCGCCGACGCGGGAAGTCCGCATACTCGCCGCGATATGAAATATCTCGCGATTATCGTCGCAATCGGCGCGGCGATTCTTCTCTCCCAGTTTCTGTTCGATTTCTACGATTGGAACAAGACGCAGACTTGCGCCTCGACCGGTGGCCGCAATTGCGGCGGCGGACCGATGCAGCTCAACCGCTGATTCCTATTATCTGATACTGGCGCCGATCAGCCGGCCCAAGCAGAAGGTCACGGCAGCTGCCGCGATCCCGATCGCGACTTGGCGCGTTCCCGAGAACAACATGCCGCGGCCGGTGAAGAGCGTGGTGCCGGCGCCGATGGCGAACATGGCGCAGGCGCTGACAACGAGGCTGGTGACGATCACCGCAGCGCCCGAGAGAAAAAAGAACGGCGCCACTGGAAAGATCGCGCCGATGGCGAAGAGCAAGAAAGATGTTCCAGCCGCCGTCCAAGGCGAGCCGCCGAGATCGTCGGGGTCGATGCCGAGCTCTTCGCGCGCCAGGGTATCGAGCGCGGTCTGGGGATTGGCGATGATGCGCGCGGCCAGCTCTTTCGCTTTGTCGGCCGGCAGGCCCTTCGCCTGATAGATCAGCTCCAGCTCTTCCTGCTCTTCTTCGGGAATCTCTTCGAGCTCGGCTTTCTCAGTCGCGATCTGTTGGGTGTAGAGCTCACGCGCACTGGTGACCGAGAGCCATTCGCCCATCGCCATCGAGCAGGCGCCCGCGAGCAGCCCGGCGAGGCCGGTGATGAGGACTGTCTTGCCCGAAAATTCGGCGCCGGCCACGCCCATGACGAGGCTGAGATTGGAGACGAGCCCGTCATTGGCACCAAGCACCGCGGCACGCAGCGCATTGCCGCCGGTGTGATGACGGCCCTCGATCTGCGCGAGTGCCGAGCCGGAAAGGCCGCCGCGAATCGGCCGCGAGGCGGCTTGCAGCACGCGCGAATGCGAGCGTTCCACGCCCGGCAGGCCGGCGGCTTGGGCTTCGGGTTGGTCGTCATACATGCCGCGATCGTCGCGCTCGATCGCGGCGACCATCGGCAGTACCAGCGCCGCGCCGAATTGGCGCGCCAGCCAGGCGAGGAGGCGTGTGCGCAGGCTGGCGCGATAACGGCCGGCACTCTCGCCGACTTTTGCGAGCTGCTCGCGCCACATCGCGGCGTGCTTTTCCTCGATTGCCGCGAGGCGGCGATAGACCTCGCGCATCTGCAACGTCTCTTCGCTCTCGGCGAGCGCGCGAAAAAGGGCGGCGCTGTCGAGTTCGCCTTGGAGATTGCTGCGGTAACGTTCGGCCCTATTCTGATTTGGATCCTGATCGGGCATGGAGTCGATCCTAGCATTTCGCCGGACTATGATCAGCGCGAGAAGGAGACGCGCTCATGAGCAAGGATAAGGTCGAGAAATCCGACGCCGAATGGCAGGCGCAGCTCTCGCCCGAGCAGTTCCGCATCGCGCGCAAGAAAGGCACCGAGCGCGCTTTCACCGGCGAATATTGGAACGAGCATCGCGTCGGCACCTATGCTTGCATCTGCTGCGGCCAGGAGCTGTTCGCCTCGGACACGAAATACGACAGCGGCTCGGGCTGGCCGAGCTTCTATCAGCCGATCGCCGAGGATTGCGTCGATACCGAGACCGATCGCAGCCTTTTCATGAAGCGCACCGAGGTGCTGTGCAGCGGCTGCGAAGCACATCTCGGCCATGTCTTCCCCGATGGGCCGCGGCCGACCGGGCTACGCTATTGCATCAACTCGGCCTCGCTGACGTTGAAGCCGAAAGACGGCGAGAAGAAATAGCGGCGGCTCTCGCTAGCGCCGCTGCTCCAACGCTTCGACCTGACGCCAGCCGGCTTCGGCGAGGCGCTTGGCGCGGGCGCCGCTTTCGAGCGCGCGGGCGCTGGCCGCCGTGCCCTCGCGGACGCGGCCCATGATCCCCTGCAGGATCGCGGCGAGGCGGAACATGTTGAAGGCGATATAGAAGTCCCAATCCGGCAGCGCGCTGCGGCCGGTGCGCCGGCAATAGAGGGCGCAGCCTTCGGCCTCGCTCGGTATGCCGATCGCGGCGAGATCGAAACCATCGAGGCCGCGATAGGTGTCCGGCCCCAAGCGCCACGGCATCATGTGATAGGCGAAGTCCGAGAGCGGGTTCCCGAGCGTCGATAATTCCCAATCGAGGATCGCGATCACCCGCGGCTCGGTCGGGTGGAAGATCATATTGTCGATCCGGAAGTCGCCGTGGATCAGGGTGGTCTCTTCGCTGGCTGGCGCATGAAGGGGCAGCCATTCGATCAGCCGGTCCATCGCCGGGATCGTTTCGGTCTCTGAGGCGCGGTACTGCTTCGTCCAGCGATCGATCTGGCGCAGCACGTAGCTGCCGGGCCGGCCGTAATCCGAAAGCCCGGTCGCCGCGTAATCCACTTTATGAAGCCGTGCGATCGCCTCGTTCATGGCCGCGAAGATGCCGTGCCGCTCGGCCTGGGGCACCGCCGGCAGGGTCGGATCCCAAAAGACGCGGCCCTCGACATAGTTCATCAGGTAAAAAGCCGTGCCAATAATGCTCTCATCCATGCAGAGCGCATGCATTTTGGGCACCGGTACGTCGGTCGCGGCCAGCGCCGACATGACACGGAATTCACGGTCGACGGCATGGGCCGAAGGCAGGAGCTTGCCGGGCGGTTTGCGCCGCAAGACATAGCGGTGATCGCCGGCGCTAACACGATAGGTCGGGTTGGACTGGCCGCCTTTGAACTGCTCGACTGCAACTGGGCCGTGAAAATTGGCGACATTCGCACGCATCCAGCTTTCGAGTGCGGTCAGGTCGAAGCGGTGCTGCTCGCGCACGGGCATTGTGCCAACGAACTCTTCGGGGCGGAATTGCTTGGTTTCGCTCATCTTCGCCTCGCGGCAAGCGCGCCAGCATGACAAAAAAGCCACAGTGATGTGAAGAACGTCACTCGATCGCGCAACAGTCCTTAACAATGACACGTTTTTGGGCAATGCTTTTATTGCAATATCGGCCGCAATCGACGTGATACTCGCCGCTCGGCGCATCCGTTTCGGCCTGAACGGCCGGAATCCCGGAATTCCTTGCCTCGCAAGGATTTTTCGCTCGGCTGCAATTCGCCCTTTTGCTCGGGTACCGCGCGTCGGTCATAGCCCCCTCGACGGGGCGGTAGACATCGACTCGGCGCAAAACCCAAAAAAACGCCTACATGATGTTGAGTATAGGCGCGGAAACCTTGGATCGATGACGCTGGCTCGACCGTTATGGTTAACGCCTCGTCAATCTTTGAGAGCAACGATTAAGTTTGAGTTCATTGGGGAATGCGAGGCGTAGCTGCACTGGTCCTGAATTTGCACATTTGAGATGAGTGGAGATGGGGACAATGATGACGCAAGACGGACTCTTCGGTCTCTTTGCCAAACAGTACGACACTCAGAAAGAGGCCGAGATGTCCCTTGAGGACTATCTCAAGGCCTGCGCCCGCGAGCCGATGGCGTATGCCAGCGCCGCCGAGCGCATGATCGCCGCGATCGGCGAGCCCGAGATGGTCGATACCAGTACCGATTCCCGCCTCGGCCGCATCTTCATGAACCGGACCATCCGAATTTATCCGGCGTTCGCCGAGTTCTACGGCATGGAAGAGACGATCGAGCGCATCGTCGGTTACTTCCGCCACGCGGCGCAGGGTCTCGAAGAGCGCAAGCAGGTGCTCTATCTGCTCGGCCCGGTTGGCGGCGGCAAATCCTCGCTCGCCGAGCGCCTCAAGGCGCTGATGGAAAAGATGCCGATCTATGTCTTGAAGGCGGGCAAGGAGATGAGCCCGATCTTCGAGAGCCCCTTGGGCCTGTTCGACCCAATCACCATGGGCGACATGCTCGAGAAGCAGTACAAGATTCCAAAGCGTCGCCTGACCGGCCTTGTCAGCCCCTGGGCGCTGAAGCGGCTCGATGAATTCGGCGGCGATATCTCGAAATTCACTGTCGTGCGCGTGCATCCCTCGCGCCTGCGCCAAGTCTGCGTCGCGAAGACAGAGCCGGGCGACGAGAACAACCAGGACATCTCTTCGCTCGTCGGCAAGGTCGATATCCGTAAGCTGGAATTCTTCTCGCAGAACGACGCTGATGCCTATTCCTTCTCGGGCGGCCTCAATCGCACGACGCAGGGCATCATGGAATTCGTTGAGATGTTCAAGGCGCCGATCAAGATGCTGCACCCGTTGCTGACGGCGACGCAGGAAGGCAACTACATCGGCTCCGAGAATATCGGCGCGATCCCGTTCCAGGGCATCATCCTCGCCCATTCGAACGAGGCCGAATGGCAGACCTTCAAGAACAACCGCAACAACGAAGCCTTTATCGACCGCATCTGCGTCATCAAGGTGCCGTACTGCCTGCGCTCTAGCGAAGAGCGGCAGATTTACGAGAAGCTATTGCAGAGCAGCGAGCTGTCGACCAATCCGTGCGCCCCGGGCACGCTCGACATGCTGGCACGGTTCTGCGTGCTGTCGCGCCTGAAGCCGCATGAGAATTCAAATCTCTATTCGAAGATGCGGTCCTATGACGGCGAAAGCCTCAAGGACACCGATCCGCGCGCCCGCACGGTGCAGGAATATCGCGATGCGGCCGGCGTCGATGAAGGCATGAACGGTCTTTCGACCCGCTTTGCCTTCAAGGTCCTCTCCAGCACCTTCAACTACGATACGCACGAGATCTCGGCCGATCCCGTGCACCTTATGTATATCCTGGAGCAGTCGATCCGCCGCGAGCAGTTCGGCGAGGATCAGGAGAAAAAGCTCCTGGCCTTCATCAAGGCCGAGCTGGCGCCGCGTTATGCCGAATTCATCGGTAACGAGATCCAGAAAGCCTATCTAGAATTGTATGGTGACTACGGTCAGAATCTCTTCGACCGCTATGTCGCCTATGCCGACGCGTGGATCGAGGATCAGGACTACAAGGATCCGGATACCGGCCAGCTCATGGATCGCGAGTTGCTCAATCAGGAGCTCTCGAAGATCGAGAAGCCGGCGGGCATCGCCAATCCGAAGGACTTCCGCAACGAAGTCGTGAAGTTCGCGCTGCGCGCCCGCGCCGCGAACAAGGGCAAGAACCCTGCCTGGACCTCGTATGAGAAACTGCGCGAAGTGATCGAGAAGCGCATGTTCAGCCAGGTGGAGGATCTGCTGCCGGTCATCAGCTTCGGCACGAAGAAAGATAGCGAGACCGAGAAGAAGCATAACGACTTCCTCGAGCGCATGACGTCGCGCGGCTACACGCCGCGTCAGGTGCGGCGTCTCGTCGAGTGGTATATGCGTGTCAACAAGGCTGGCTAGTGAGCGCAGGAGACACCGCGCGATGAACATTATTGACCGCCGGCCCAATCCGAAGGGCAAAAGCCTCGCCAATCGCCAGCGGTTCATCGAGCGTGCGAAAGGCGAAGTGAAGGATGCGATCGCCGAAGCCTTGAAGCGCCGCAAGATCGGCGACGCCGAGGGCGGCGAGAAGGTCTCGATTCCGACCCGAGGCATCCAAGAGCCGGTGTTCCGCTCGGCTTCGCGCGGCGGCAAGCGCGAATATGTCTTGCCGGGCAATAAGAAATTCGTCGCCGGCGACAAGATCGAGCGGCCGCAACAAGGCGGTGGCGGCGGCGGTCGCGGCCAGGCGAGCGCCGAGGATAATGGCGAGCAGGACGCTTTCGAGTTCATGCTCTCGAAAGACGAGTTCCTCGATCTGCTGTTCGAGGATCTCGAACTGCCCAATCTCATCAAGACCAAGCTCAAATCGATGGAGACGACGCAGCTTCAGCGCGCCGGCTATTCCATCGAGGGCACGCCGGCGAGTCTCAATATCCGGCGGACCATGCGCAACAGCCTGGCGCGGCGCATCTCGCTGAACCGTCCGAGTCCGGCCGATATCGAGGCGATGGAGCGACAGGCGAAAGCGGCCGAGGAGGCCGATGACGCCGAGGGCGCAGAGCAGGCGCGCGCCGATCTCGAAGCCGCCAAGCTGCGCGCACGGCGCTTCGCCTATATCGATCCGGTCGATGTTCGCTACAACCGCTTCGAGCGCGTTCCGAAGCCGAATGCGCAGGCGGTCATGTTCTGCCTGATGGACGTGTCGGGCTCGATGACCGAGGCAATGAAGGATCTCGCCAAGCGCTTCTTCCTTTTGCTGCACGTCTTCCTGACGCGGCGCTACAAGACCGTCGATCTGGTCTTCATCCGCCACACGTCGAATGCGCAGGAGGTCGATGAGGACACGTTCTTCCATAGCCGCGAGACCGGCGGCACGATCGTCTCGACCGCGCTCGAGGAAATGCTCAAAGTGGTGCACGACCGCTACAACCCCGAGAACTGGAACATCTACGCGGCGCAGGCGTCGGACGGCGATAATTATTCCGAGGACAGCGACCGCTGCAGTCAGCTCCTCGGCGGCGAACTGCTGCCGCTGACGCAATACTTCGCCTATATCGAGGTTGGTGCCGAAGCGACGCTGCGTCACGGCTTCCCGTCGCCGCCGACCGATTTGTGGCGGACATACGCGGCGATCGCGTCGGCGCATGAGAATTTTGCGATGCGCAAGGTCGCCGATCCCTCGCAAATCTATCCGGTGTTCCACGATCTCTTTGCCAAGGATCGCGAGCATGCCTGAGACGCTCCTCAACTCGCTCGCTGGTGACGACAAGCTGCTCTTCACGGGGCCGGAATGGGATTTCGAGAAGCTGCGCCGCGTCTATGACGCGATCGAAGAGATCGCGGTCGGCGAGATGGGGCTCGATGTCTATCCCAATCAGATCGAGGTGATCACGTCCGAGCAGATGCTCGATGCCTATGCTTCGATCGGCCTGCCGCTGATGTACCGGCATTGGAGCTTCGGCAAGCATTTCGCGCGCGAAGAGACGCTCTATCGCAAGGGCTATCAGGGCCTTGCCTATGAAATCGTCATTAACTCCAGCCCCTGCATCTCCTACATCATGGAAGAGAATTCCATGGCGATGCAGACGCTGGTCGTCGCGCATGCCGCCTTCGGGCACAATCATTTCTTCAAGAACAATTTCCTCTTCCGGCAATGGACGGATGCGACCGGCATCCTCGACTACCTGACCTTCGCACGCGATTACGTCGCGCATGCCGAAGAGGCGTATGGTGCCGACGAGGTGGAGCGCACGGTCGACGCCGCGCATTCGCTGATGAGTCACGGCGTTCATCGTTATGCACGTCGGCCGAAGCTCAATCTTGAGGAAGAGAAGAAGCGCGAAGAAGAGCGCCGGCGCTATGCCGAAGAGAATTTCGATGACATCTGGCGCACGGCGCAGCTCGCGCAAGAGGTCGCGTCGACCGATGCCAAACGGGCGGAGCAGGAGTTGGCGGCGATCCGCCAGAGACTCGGTCTGCCGGAGGAGAACCTCCTTTATTTTCTCGAGAAGCGGGCGCCGCGCTTGAAGCCGTGGCAGCGCGAGCTGGTGCGCATCGTGCGCAACGTCTCGCAATATTTTTATCCGCAGAAGCAGACCAAGATGATGAACGAAGGTTGCGCGACCTTCTGTCATTACGAGATCGTGCATCGCCTGCACGAGAAGGGCTTGATCAGCGACGGCACGCTGCTGGAGATCATGCATTCGCATACCAGTGTGGTGACGCAACCGGAATTCGACGATCAGCGCTACGGCGGCATCAATCCCTATGCGCTCGGCTTTGCGATGATGCGCGATATCAAGCGCATCTGCCTCGATCCCTCGGCCGAGGATCGCGAGTGGTTTCCGGATTTCGCCGGCAACGGCGATCCGTATGCTACGCTGCGGCATGCCTGGGCGAATTACCGCGACGAGAGCTTCGTGCTGCAATATCTCAGCCCGCGGCTGATGCGCGAGTTCCGCCTATTCAAGCTGGTCGACGATGCTGATCAGGACGCGATGCTGGTCGATGCGATCCACGAGGATCGCGGCTATCGCGAGCTGCGCCGCGCGCTGGCGCGGCAATACGATCTCGCGCGTCATGAGCCTGACATCCAGGTCCGCGATGTCGATCTCGCCGGCGATCGCTGCCTCGTCCTCAGCCATGCGGTGCATGACGGCGTGCTCCTGGACGAGAATTCGGCGCGTGCCGTGCTCGAGCAGCTCTCGGGCCTTTGGCATTACGGCATCCGGCTCGAAGAGACCGATGCCACCAGCGACAAAGTCCTGAAGACGCACGAAGTCTCCGCGCGACATTAAAGCGGCGCGGGATCCTGCGTTCTTTCTTTTAAAGCTGGGAAAAATCGCGTGGCCAGTGCGATGCTGCGGTTTGCGCCCGCATATCGATGCTCGCCGGCAGCTGAACGCTGGAGCTGGGTTGGAGAATTCCTAGTGCAGGCTGAACGACGCTTGCACATGCCGCATGTGCGGCGGGCCGATCAGCGAGGCTTGCGCAATCTTCACCGAGTGCAGCTTGCCCTCGATGTTCTTTTCCCAGAAGGCGAGGAAACGCTGCAACTCGGGATAGCGCGGCGCGATATCGAATTGCTGCCAAACGAAGCTCTGGACCAGATGTGGATGGTCGGGCAGGCGATAGAGGATCTCGGCCGTGGTCAGCCGGTATCCTTCAAGCTGCTTGCGAAAGGCCTCTTGAGCGAACATGCGCGAACCTCGTAGCGTCTCTTGCTAGATAACGGAGACCGCTATTAAGGTTTCCTCAGGGGCGGTTAGTAATCAAGAAAAAACTAGAAATATCAATATTTTAGCAGCCTACTGGCAGGAGTGCTGCCAAGTGCGCTCAGTGCGCGCAGACGCTTGAGAGGAAGCGGTCGGCTTCGCTCCGCAGCGTCTCGGCTTGCTCGGCGAGCCCCGCCGCCGAACTCAGCACCATGTTCGCCGCCTGGCCGGTTTCGTCCGCCGCGCGGTTGAGGCCCATGATGTTGCCCGAAACGCCGCGCGTACCTTTGGCGGCTTCGAGCACGTTGCGCGCGATCTCGTGCGTCGTCGCTTCCTGCTTCTCGATCGCGGCGGCGATCGCGGCCGAGATCGAATTGCTTTTGCCGACGGTATCGCTGATTTCACCGATCGCATTCACTGCTTCGCGGGTCGCGTCCTGAATAGCACGCACTTGCGCGGCGATGTCGTCGGTCGCTTTCGCGGTCTGATTGGCGAGCGATTTGACTTCGGAGGCGACCACAGCGAAACCGCGGCCGGCTTCGCCCGCGCGCGCCGCCTCGATGGTGGCATTGAGCGCGAGAAGATTGGTTTGGCTGGCAATGTCGGAGATGAGCTTCACGACCTCGCCGATGCGGTGTGCCGCTTCGGCGAGACCGCGCACCGTGTTGCTGGTGCGCTCGGCTTCCGCGACCGCTTCATGCGCAACGCGTGCCGATTCGGCGACCTGCCGCCCGATTTCCGACGTCGAGACCGAGAGCTCTTCCGTGGCGCCGGCGACGGTCTGCACATTCGTCGAGGCGCGCTCGGCGGCCTCGGCGACGGCATCGGACTGACGCAGTGCCGCTTCCGCGGTCGAGACCATCGCGGCGGCCGTCGTTTGCATCGCGCCGGCCGCGCCGGAGACGGTGTCGACGACACCTTTGACGCTGGCTTCGAAGCTCT
Organism: uncultured Alphaproteobacteria bacterium; assembly: GCA_963740675.1. GTDB lineage: Bacteria > Pseudomonadota > Alphaproteobacteria > ATCC43930 > CGMCC-115725 > CAIKMD01. The sequence continues at coordinate 99,070 of CAVUFS010000005.1, read as the reverse complement.
GCGCTAGCGCGAGCAACTCGGCGCGGCGCTGTTCGTTCATGGCTTCGCGCTCGCGGGCAGCTTCAGCTTCGCGCTCACGGCCAAGCCGGGCGCGATCGCGGAAGACGCCCAGCGTCGTCGCCATCTCGCCGATCTCGTCATTGCCCAGTTCCGGGACAACGACGTCGAGATTGCCGCGTGCGAGATCGCTCATGCTTCGCGTCAGCGCGTCGAGACGGCGCACGAGATGGCTGCCGACAAAAAGGGCGGGGCCGACAGCGATAAGGCTGATCGTGGCGATGACGGCGAGCAGCATTTCGCCGCTCAGCACGGCAACGAGGCAGGTGACGACACCCAGCAGCGCCATGGCGCCGAACGCGCCGAGCAGCTTGGCGCGAATTCCGGTACCGGCGCGGCCCGACAGCGGCTCGCTTTGGCTGATCGCCACCATGGTTCTTCCCCTGCAGCGGCCAGAGCGGCCGCGTAGCTTTGGGGATTATCGCGACGCCGGAGTTAGGGCATCCTTAAAAATTAGCGTTAACGGAATACTGCTGCGGCAAAAAGCAATCATCCGGAAGTAGGGCGAGGTGCTCGCAGTGCAGTGCAGTGCGGTGCCGGGAACGCGGTTTGCGCTTATCGCCGTGTTTGTTAGCTTCGCCCTTATGCTCAACCTCTTGCGCAATCTTGTTATCACTTTCCGTTTTGGTGCTGGAGCGGTCCTCGGCCTTTGTGTGTTCGAGCTGATGCCGGTGACGCAGCCAACGGCAATTCGCGGAGCGATCGGCTGGGATGCCGGCGTGCTGTTGTTCTTTGCTCTAACCCTTTTCGTCTTCGGTATCGGCGACTCTTCCGCCGTCTTACGCAAGCGCGCCAGCCTCAGCGATACGCATCTCTGGATCATTCTCGGTATCGTGATCATCGCCGCGGCGGCGAGCTTCGCCGCGCTTGCCTTCGTGCTGCAAAAGCCGGAAGGGGCGCCGACCAGTTCGCTCGTCGGCCGGGTTTTGGTAGCGGTCGGCACGCTGGTGCTGTCTTGGACCTTGGTCCACGCCATGTTCGCGATCCGCTATGCGCATTATTTCTACGGCGATCCCGAGGCGGACGGCACACCGCGCGGCGGCCTCAGCTTTCCCGGCAAGGGTCATCCCGATTTCTGGGATTTCATGTATTACGCCTTCGTCGTCGGCATGACCTGTCAGGTCTCGGACGTGCAGGTGCTCTCGAAGCCGATGCGCCGGCTGACCTTGGCGCACGGCGTGCTTTCCTTTTTCTTCAATGCCGGCGTGCTGGCGCTCGCGGTGAATATCCTCGCGACGGCGCTTTGAGCTTTGTACGTTGCCGGCCCTCGCGGTCGAAATTGGCCGGCGCGAGCCAGCGCCGATACGCATCGCGTAGCCGCGGCCAGTCGCGGTCGATGATCGCGAACCATGCCGTGTCGCGGCTTTCTCCCTTCACCACCATGTGCTGGCGGAAATAGCCTTCGCGCTGAAAGCCGAAGCGCAAAGCCGCCTTCTGCGAGCGGCGATTGCGCGCATCGCATTTCCACTCGACGCGGCGATAGCCCCAGCGCTCGAAGCACTGGCGCAGCATCAGAAAGATAGCCTCGGTCGCGCCACGGCTCTTCTGCAAGGGCGCGGCGAAGAAGATGTTGCCGAGCTCGATGACGCCATGGCCGGGATTGATGCGCATGAAGCTCACCATGCCGAGTGCGCCGTGCCGCTTGTCGACGATGGTGAAGAACAGCGGATCGTCGGAGTCGGCGCAGGCGGCGAGCCAAAGCGCGAAATCCGCCCGGTTGATGAACGGGCCGACGAACATGAAGTCCCAGAGCCGCTTATCATGGTCCGGCCCGTGCGTCGCTTCATAAAGCGCAGCGGCATGGGTGCGCGGTTTCAACGGCTCGAGCGTTACGTAGCGGCCGCGGATCGGCAGCCGTGCCGGCTCGCGCGCCGGCTTCCAGCGGAGACGGCTTTGGGATCGGGATTTCGTGCGCGGATTCATGATGGAAGATGATCAGGCGGCGTCGTGGCTGGCAAGCATTGGCCATTCTGGGGCGCCGATAAAATCCCTTGCCACGCTGCGCGTGGGGCGCTTCAATTTGATGACACGGCTGGGGTGCCGGCGGATGGCCGGCTGAGATCATACCCACGGAACCTGTCTGGGTCATGCCAGCGAAGGGAGCCCATGGACGGCCAAACATCACGCAGTAAGCCTAAAACCGCGATCATTGGCGGTGGCGTGATCGGTCTGTCCGTCGGCTGGCGGCTGGCGCAGGCTGGCTGTGCGGTTGAGATTTTCGAGCGCGGCGAAGCCGGGAAGGGCGCGAGCTGGGCCGCGGCGGGCATGCTCGCCGCCGGCGTCGAGACCGAGCCGGGCGAGCTGGCTTTGCACGGACTCTGTCGCGCCAGCCAAGACGCTTGGCCGCACTTCGCTGCCGAGCTCGAAGCGGCCTCGGGCCAGAGCGTCGAGCTGCGCCAGGAAGGCACGCTGATGGTCGCGCTCAATCGCGACGACACCGCGCAGCTTCGCTACACCTACGACTTCCAGCGTGCGCATGGCATCGCGCTCGAATGGCTGACGGGCGGGCAAGCACGCCAGCGCGAGCCGTATCTCCATCCCAATCTCGCGGCGGCGGTTTATTGCGCCGGCGATCATCAGGTCGAGAACCGCAAGCTGGTCCGCGCGTTGCGCGCAGCGTTTATCGCCGCGGGCGGCAAGCTGCATGAGCACACGAACGTCACGGCGATCGAGAGCGCGGCGGGCCGCGTGACGGGCGTCGCGCTCGACGATGGGCGCGTCGAGGCCGATGTGGTTTTGCTCGCGGCGGGCGCCTGGTCAGGAGAGATTGCCGGTCTGCCACAAACGGCCAAACCGCCGGTGCGGCCAATCAAAGGCCAGATGCTGGCGCTACGCATGGATCCGGCAGCGCCGTTGTTGCGTCATGTCGTCTGGACGCCGCGCGTTTATCTTGTGCCGCGCGAGGATGGACGCCTCATCGTCGGCGCGACCACGGAAGAACGCGGCTTCAACCGCGATCTCACCGCAGGCGGCATCTACTCGCTGCTCGAAGGCGCGTGGCGTGCGCTGCCGAGTGTCGAGGAATTGCCGATCGACGAGATGTGGGTTGGTTTCCGCCCCGGCTCGCGCGACGACGCGCCGCTTTTGGGGCCGGGCGAGATCGAAGGACTCGTCTATGCGACCGGCCATCATCGCAATGGCATTTTGTTGACCCCGGTTACGGCGGACAGCATCGCGCGCTATATCCTCGAGGGAGAGGTCGCCGAGGTGATCCGGCCCTTCGCAATGTCGCGGTTCGCTGGGATACGCCCAGCAAAGGCCCAGGCAACGGCCAAGGAAAAGGCATGAACGCGGTCATTCGCGTCAATGGCAAGGACGAGCAGGTAAGCGCCGCCACCGTAGCGGAGCTGCTGGCGGCGCGCGGCATCACCAAGCCGAAAGGCGTCGCGGTCGCGCTCAATGGCGCGGTCGTGCCGGCGAGCGGCTGGGCCGTGGCCAAGCTCGCGGCCGGCGACCGGATCGAGATCGTGAAGCCTTTCGGTGGCGGCTGAACATATGGCACCGGATTCAACCCATACCGTGACCGACGCGCTCACCATCGCAGACCGCAGCTTTGACTTCGCGGTTGCTCATGGGCAGCGGCGGCTATCCCAATCAGCAGGTGCTGCTCGATTCCCTGCAATCGGCCCAGCCTGCCTTGGTGACGGTGGCGCTCCGCCGCATCAGCCTCGAAGCCTATGCCGAGAGCCTCGTCGATCTGCTTGATGGCTATGCGCTGCTGCCGAACACGGCGGGCTGCGCAACTGTGAAGGATGCGGTCCTGACAGCGCAGCTCGGCCGCGAGGCGCTCGAGACCAATTGGGTGAAGCTGGAGCTGATCGGCGATCGCGAGACGCTTTATCCCGATGTCGAGCAATTGCTGATCGCGACCGATCAGTTGGTGAGAGACGGCTTCATCGTTCTGCCCTATTGCAACGACGATCCCGTCACCTGCCGCAAGCTCGCCGATCTCGGCGCTGCGGCGGTGATGCCGCTGGGCTCGCCGATCGGCACCGGTCTCGGCATAGCCAATCCCTACGCGATCGAGCGCATCGTGACGACCAGCGCCGTGCCGGTGATCCTCGATGCTGGTATCGGCACGGCGTCGGATGCGGCGCTGGCGATGGAATTGGGCTGCGATGCCGTGCTGCTGAACACCGCCGTCGCCAAGGCCCGCGATCCGGTACGTATGTCGCTGGCGATGCGCTACGCGGTCGACGCGGGACGGGGTGCGCGTCTGGCCGGCCGCATCCCGAAGCGGACACAGGCCGAGCCGTCGAGCCCGCAATTGGGTCTTGTCGGCGGGTGAGCCTGCCGGTACCGCCGGTACTCGTCATCACCGATCGCCATCAGGCGAAGCAACCGCTCGAAGAAATTGCGGCGGCTTTATTCGCGGGCGGTTGCCGCTGGCTCAGTCTGCGCGAGAAGGATTTGCCGGGCGCCGAGCGGCGTGCGTTGTTGCAGCGGCTCGTCGTCTCGGCCAACGATTGCGGCGCGACTGTCACTGTCCATGATGATCTTGATGCCGCGGCGGCGTTGGGCATCGGTATCCACTTACCGGCGCAGGGCTCGGTCGCCGATGCGCGGCGCGTTCTTGGCCCCGACGCGCTGGTTGGTATTTCCGCCCATTCGATTGAGGATATCGCGGAGGTCGCAGGGAGCGGGGCCGATTACGCGACGCTCAGCCCGATCTTCCCCACGAGCAGCAAGCCGGGCTACGGGCCCGCGCTCGGCGTCGATATTCTGAGCCGTGCGACCAACCCGCCGCTGCTGGCGCTGGGCGGGGTCGATGCCAGCAATGCGGCTTCGTGCGTTGCCGCGGGCGCGGCTGGTGTTGCCGTGATGGGTGAGGCGATGCGTGCGGCGGACCCGCGGGGCTTCATGGCCGATCTGCTGTCCCGTCTGCCACCCCGGCTTGCCGCGTTCTAGGGGCCTGCCCATAGTCTCTTTGTACCGCGCAACGGGAGGGCATCTATCGTGATCGAGCTTTACTATTGGCCGACGCCCAACGGGCACAAGATCACCATCTTCTGCGAAGAAGCCGGCATCCCCTATACGATCAAGCCGGTCAATATTCAGGCGGGCGAGCAATTCCAGCCCGACTTCCTCAAGATCTCGCCAAATAACCGCATGCCGGTCATCGTCGATACCGAGCCGGCGGATAAGGCCGGGCCGCTCAGCATTTTCGAGTTGGGCGCGATCCTCATCTATTTGGCGGAGAAGACCGGCAGGTTTTTGCCGAAGGATCTGCGCGGCCGCTTCAAGGCGCTCGAATGGCTCGCCTGGCAGGTTGGCGGGCTCGGGCCGATGGCAGGGCAGGTCAATCACTTCGTCCATTACGCGCCGGAGAAGCTCCCCTATGCGATGGACCGCTATATCAAAGAGGTCAGCCGGCTCTTCGCCGTGATGGACAAGCAACTCGCCAGCAACCCGTATCTTGCAGGCGATTTCTCGATCGCGGATATGGCTTCATATCCCTGGACGGCGATCTGGGAGCGGCAGCAGCAGAAGATCGAGGACTTCCCCCATGTGAAGCGCTGGCTCGATACCATGCGCGATCGGCCCGGGGTGAAAGCGGCCTATGAGAAGGCCAATGCCTATCAGTCGAATTGATCGAACACCGATCCTGAGGTGGCGAAGATACTCTTCGGTCAGTCGGCGGCGACGGTGCGTCGTCCCAGCTAACCATTTCTGTGCGAAAGCCCGCCGAGTTGCGTGGCTCGGCCGCAAACGTGGCCGCAAAAAAGCGAAAGCCGCCGCCCGCTCCGTATCGCGGACGACGGCTTCTTTTGCCTCTAGACGAGGCAGCTAGCTGATTAGAGCTTGCCGCCGATCGTCGTGAACGTCGTACCCAAGTTGGTGCCGACGGTCGTCGCTGCGGTGATGATCGCAACGGCGATGAGAGCAGCGATCAGGCCGTATTCGATGGCCGTCGCGCCGGACTCGTCGGCGAAAAGCTTCTTAAAAATAGACATGGTCGGTTTGTCTCCTGGACCAGGTTGGTGACGTGGTGATCCTCGCTGTCGCGTATTAATTCCGAATTAAAGCGACAATATAAACGCCTCACGTACGTAGTAAATACCGATATGGATAAAGAAGATTTACTGTAAATATTGAGTGTAATACTGATCAGATTTATCTAAAAATTGCACCAAATGTCAATTATTGGCGCACGGGAATCGCGGTATCGCCATCGAGCGGGTGATGATCGAAAGTGGTACGTGCGTCACGCAGGGCACGCGTCTCTATCGCTGCAAGACATGTGTGACTTGTGCGCAACATGCATGCAGGATCGCAACACTGCGCCGGGAAAATTGTCGCCAATGCGGCGAAACATGTTACTATCCAAAAGTATTGCGTTCGGTCGAACGATCGGGACAGGTGCGGCGTTGCCCCTCCTGCCCGCACCTCAAGAAGAACCTCAGGAGTACCAAAGAATGAAGGCGTTAATTTCCGCGTTTGCTCTGCTCGCGTTCGTCGGCGCATCGACCGTGCCGTATGCAGCGCATGCGCAGAGCTCGAGCACCACCGCGCCGAGCACCACCGCCAAGAAGGCGCCGGCGAAGAAGAGCACGGCGAAGAAGACCACGGCAAAGAAGACCACGAAGAAAAAGACCTCGAAGCCCAGCAGCACCAGCTCGGCGCCGAAGACCATGTAATTTCGCCGTCATTGGCGAGGAAAAGCCCCCGGAGTGCTCGCTCCGGGGGCTTTTTTCATGTCCGGCCCTTTTTCCCAGTCCCAAAAGATGCTGGGTTTGGGTGCGGTTACGGGGCCTTCGCGCTGCAGGCAAAGACAGCTTTGGTTGGGGTCAGCAGCGGGCAGGCATCGATATCGACGCCTTGGCTGGTCACCTGAGGCGAAACGGCGCCGCCGCAAGCCTGGACCGCCGCGTTCTTGACCGTGTCGGAATTGTTCCAAAGCCGGTTGTAGCAGATCGCGACTCGGTTGCTGACAGGCACGACGGTCGGCGGCTCGGGCGCTGGTATGGGCTCGATCTGGGGGGAATCCGGCACCATCTCGGGCGAGGTCGTTGTCGAGCCATAGACAATCAGAGGAGCCGAGGGCGGCGGCGGCGGGGCGGCCTCATTCGGCGCATAGGTCTGGTACGGCGCCGGGAAACCGCAGCCGCTGAGAATGAGCGCCGAAAGACCGAGAATGTAGAACCTACGCATGCGCGAAAGCTGGCCTATCGGCGGCTTTGGCGCAACCTTCTTCTTCGTCGCGCCGGACTGCTCTATTATGCGGGCATGACGCTCGATCCCACTCTCATCACCGGTTATCACGCGCATATCTATTACGACGCCGATAGTCGGGAGACCGCGGCGCAGCTGCGCCAGGCGATCGGCGAGCAATTCGATACGCAACTCGGACGCTGGCACGATGACGCTGTCGGGCCGCATCCGATCTCGATGTATCAGGTCGCGTTTCCGGCGAGCGAATTTCCGAAGGTCGTGCCGTGGCTGATGCTCAATCGCCAGGGCTTGCGCGTGCTCGTCCATCCCGAGACCGGCAATGGCTATCGCGACCATGCGATCTATCCGCTGTGGCTCGGTGAACCGGTGCCGCTGCGCTTCGAGGTCTTGCGCGGCGAGCGCTAAGCCCGTTGGCTGAGGCGGGCACGCGGAACCGGGGCCTCGGCGTCGCGTTCTTCTTGCATGAAGTTTTGTACGCTGTTGCTTGTCGCGCTTGCGTTGAGCGGTTGCGGCCTTGTCGCCGCGCCCTGCCGTGTCGGCTCGGCCGGGCTTAAAATCGTGCCCCTGGTCGGTCACGTCGCCGCGGCGCCAACCGACGCCTGCGCCGACGTGATCGATCCAGATCCTCTCTCGGGCTCTTAAGGCGCAGCCGGCTTCGGCGCGCGCGCGATAAAGGTCGTCACGCCGAGCGTGTGACCCTGCAGCGCCGCGAAGAGTTCGTCGCGCGTCATCCCCGGCTTCAATGTGCCCGGCGCGATATCGGTCGCGGTGAGCGTGATGGTGTAGGGATGCGGATAATCGGTCGGCGGCGGACAGGGGCCGGCCCAACCGGCTTTGCCCTGGCCATTCTTGCCGCCGCCGAAAGCCGTATCGCTATTCGCTTCGCCTTCCTTCAGGCCCTTCTTGTCGCCGGGGATATCGTAAGCGACCCAATGGATGAAGCCCACACCGCCGCGTGCGGCCGGGTCGAACATGTTGATCGCGAAGCTCTTGGTGTTCGCCGGTACGTTGTCCCATGACAACGGCAGCGAGACGTTCTGCCCTTTGCAATTCCCATTGGGATTGTTGCCGACATATTTCTCCGGCATGTAGCTGAAGGACTTCATCGCCGGCGAATAGAGAACGAAGAGCTTCGGCCGCGGCTGCTTGGCATCGGCTGCGCCGGCCGGCGCAGTGCTCGTGGTCCAAGCCAACGCAAAAGCGGCAACGGCAAGAGCGGCGTGCTTCAACATGCATTTTCCTCCGTGGTTGATGGTCGCGATTAAGGTTTCGTCCGGCGATAGCGCACGACCATGCTTGCCGGACCGAGGCTATGGCCGTTGATCATCTTCAAGAGCCCGTCGCGATCGAGGCCGGGCTGCAGTGTACCGGCCGCGATATCAAGCGCGAGAACCTGGATGATGTAGTGATGCGGCGCGTCCTGCGACGGGCCGCAAGGACCGGTATAGCCAAGGGTGCCGCGCGAATTCTTGCCGTCGGTGATGTCTTTCGCCGTGCCGTTGCCGTCGCCTTCCTTGAGCGATTTGCGCGTCGCCGGGATGTTGTAGGCGACCCAATGTACCGAGCCCATGCCGCGTGCGCCGTCGGGATCGATCATGATCAGCGCGAAGCTTTTGGTGCTCGGCGGCGCGTTCGACCAGGCGAGCGGCGGCGAGATGCTCTTGCCCGGGCCGCTGCCGCCGCAATTGTTGCCGGCGTATTTCAGCGGCAGCATGACGTTGTCTTTTAGGGTTGGCGAGGTGAGGGTGAAGAGCTTCGCGGTCTCGGTTTTCGCTTCGGCTTTCGGCTTGGCCTTTGTCGCGGCGGCGACCGGTAGCGCCAGCAGCGCAATGGCGACGACGGTAACGATCGGCAGGCGCGGCAGGTCCATGATGTGCTTCCTCTCAAACCAATCCGACGAGGTCCAACCAATCCTACTGGGTCGCCAGCGGAACGACATAGCGCTTGTCGTAAACTTGATCGCCACGCACGTCCGGCTTCACCATGCCTTGTGCTTGGAACCAAGTTAGTTGGCGCAGGATATCGTTTACGTCGAGAGTCGCGCCGATATCGATATAGGAAATTCCCGCGCGAAGCTGCTCGGGAGTTTGACCGACATATTTCGCGATGATCTCCAGAATTGCAGCGGCCTCGGGACCGTCGCGGCGTTTCTCGTCCGGCCCGATGAAGGCGTTGTGATAGTCGAGCGCGCCCTTATGGAACGCGCGCAGGAATCGCGTCACCAGATCCTGGTCCCGATCGGCGTGCTTGGCCGAGGTGAAGAGCGCGCCCGTCTGGATCGATACGGTATCGCCGACATAACCGAGCAGCTTCAACGCGCCGCGATTGATGGCAGGCGTCGCGACGGTGGCAAGGACCACGCCGGCATCGACCTGGCCGCCGGCGGTGGCGCTGATCTGGTTGGGCAGCGATTGTAGCGGCACGACGCGCACCGACTTGGCATCGATGTTGAATTTCTGCTCGAGCAGGTTGATCGCGTAATGCGACGGCGCGCCGATTTGCGTCGTCGAGACCGAATGCCCGCCGAGCGCCGCATAGCTCGTGAAGCCGGCGGCGTAAGCCTGGTTCGAGACGACGAAGGCGAAGACCGGAAAGCCTGGCACGTCGCGGGCAAGGCCGCTGATGATGCGGACCTTGTTCTGGCCGGCGAGGTTGTAGAAGGCCGCGCCTGGCCCGGTCGCGCCGAAATCGACATCGCCCGAGACGATGGCGAGTGTGACCGGCTCGGCCGAATTGAAATCGATGATCTCGGCGTCGATGCCTTCGGCGGCGAAATAGCCCTTGTCCTTGGCGATGAAGTTCGGGCCGTTGGCGGCGACTTTGACGACGCCGATCTTGACGTGGTCGGCAGCCTCGGCACCGGCGGCAAGTGCCAGCGTGGCCAGTATCGCGAGGCACGACGTTGCCAGCCGCGCGATGATTTTTCGTTGCATATGACGTTCCCCCCTTGCCGCCATGCTAGCACGGCGGCCCGCGCCCAGCGCGAGAGGTGCTTGACGCCGGACTGTCACGATCCATACTGGACACGTTCCAGAGGGGAGCCCTTGATCCAGGGGCTGAGACGAGGCGAGGCAAAAGCCGCCGCGAACCCTTTGAACCTGATCCGGATCGTACCGGCGTAGGGACAGGAACGGCGCTTATCGAACTCCGCGCCACCCTCTCGCCAGAAAGTCGGGTCGGATCATTCCTCGTGTCGGGAAGGAGATCGTCATGCCCGAAGGCGCTATCGGCCAAAGCTTCAAAGTCTCGACCGGCCCGTTGCCGGCGTCGCGCAAGGTATTCGTTCCCGGCAAACAGCATGCCGATGTGCGCGTCGCGATGCGCGAGATCGACCTCGAGCCCGGCTCGAAGGAAAAGCCGATCCGTGCTTACGATCCCTCCGGTCCCTATACCGATCCTGCGGTCGCGATCGATATCCGCGCCGGCCTCGCGCCGATGCGTGAGAAATGGATTCTCGCCCGCGGCGATGTCGAGCGTTATGTCGGCCGCGATGTGAGGCCCGAAGACAACGGCCTCGACGACAAAGAGACGAGCCCGGTGCCGCTCTTCGATCGCGCCGGTCGCCAGCCGCTGCGCGGCAAGGGCGGCAAGTCTGTATCGCAGCTCGCCTATGCGCGCGCCGGCATCATCACGCCGGAGATGGAATATATCGCCATCCGCGAGAATCTCGGCCGGGAAAATCTGAAGCTCGATCCGACCGGCGAAAGCTTCGGTGCCTCGATCCCCGATGTCTGCACGCCGGAATTCGTGCGCGACGAGATCGCGCGCGGCCGTGCCATCATCCCCGCCAACATCAACCATCCGGAAAGCGAGCCGATGATCATCGGCCGGAACTTCCTGGTGAAGATCAACGCCAATATCGGCAATTCCATCGTCACGTCTTCGGTGGCCGAGGAAGTCGACAAGCTGGTCTGGGCGATCCGCTGGGGCGGCGACACGGTGATGGACCTGTCGACCGGCAAGAACATTCACACCATTCGCGAATGGATCATCCGCAACTCGCCGGTGCCGATTGGCACAGTGCCGATCTATCAGGCGCTGGAAAAGGTCAACGGCAAGGCCGAGGACCTGACTTGGGAAGTGTTCCGCGACACGCTGATCGAGCAATGCGAGCAGGGCGTCGACTACTTCACCATCCATGCCGGCGTACGGCTCGCTTACATCCCGCTGACCGCGAAGCGCGTCACCGGCATCGTCTCGCGCGGCGGCTCGATCATGGCGAAGTGGTGTCTCGCGCATCACAAGGAGAATTTCCTCTACACGCGTTTCGAGGAAATCTGCGAGCTCATGAAGGCCTATGACGTGAGCTTCTCGCTCGGCGACGGCCTGCGTCCGGGCTCGACCGCTGACGCGAATGACGAGGCGCAGTTCGGCGAGCTCAAGACGCTGGGCGAGCTGACCAAGATCGCCTGGAAGCACGACGTGCAGGTGATGATCGAAGGCCCCGGCCATGTGTCGATGCAGAAGATCAAGGAGAACATGGATCTCCAGCTCAAGCATTGCCACGAAGCACCTTTCTATACGCTTGGCCCGCTGGTGACCGATATCGCACCGGGCTACGACCACATCACCTCGGCGATCGGCGCGGCGATGATCGGCTGGTTCGGCACGGCGATGCTCTGCTATGTCACGCCGAAAGAGCATCTCGGCTTGCCCGACCGCAACGACGTGAAGGACGGCGTCGTCACCTACAAGATCGCGGCGCATGCCGCCGATCTGGCAAAGGGTCATCCGACGGCGAAGGAACGCGACGATGCGCTGTCACGTGCGCGGTTCGAGTTCCGCTGGCGCGATCAGTTCAACCTCGCGCTCGATCCGGAGACGGCCGAGAAGTTCCACGACCAGACCTTGCCGGCGGAAGGCGCCAAGCTTGCGCATTTCTGCTCGATGTGCGGGCCGAAATTCTGCTCGATGAAGATCTCGCAAGAGGTCCGCGAGTATGCCGAGAAGGGCATGGCCGAGAAATCGGCGGCGTTCCGCGAGGAAGGCGCCGAGATCTACAAGGTGCTCGAAGGCAAGGCGGTGGCGATCGAGTAGGCGCGACCGAAGAGGGAGCGCGCCGCTATGGCCGAGACGCCCGAAGCAATGCCGCAGGCGATCAGCCGGGACTATCCCAACCGGCCGTTCGCCGCGGCGCTCGCAATCTGCCGCAAGCCCGATGGCAGCATGCTCTTGGCGCAGCGCGCCAAAGGGCCGAGTACCGCGGTCGGCCGCTGGGGCTTTCCCGGCGGCATGCATGAGGTGGGCGAAAGCATCCTCGACGCGGCGCGGCGGGAGCTCAAAGAAGAGACCGGCATCGACGCCAAACCGGTCCGGGTGGTCGATGCGTTCGACGTCATCGGTAGGGATCCGGACGGCCGCATCCGCGCGCATTACGTATTGGTGTGCGTCGTCCTGGATTGGCAGGCCGGCGAGGGTCAGCCGATCGAGGATGCCACGGCGGTTGGCTGGTATACGGTCGATCAGGCGCTCAAGCAGCTCGAGCTCTTGCCCGATACGTTGCGCCTGATGAAAGCCGCTCTTGCGGTCTAATGTCGCGTCGGAAGCGTTTGGAAACGCTTGATTTCTAAGCGGCACGTCATTACGCTTTAGGCTCCCGCAACGTATTGAAAGGAGGTGATCCCGTGTCTCATTGTCATGGAACGGCGGTTGGAGCAACCGCGATCGGGATTGCTGCCTCGGCAGGGGTTTCTGACCGCGCGTAGCGAGTGTCGCGGCAGTGCTCCGCCGCAGATGACAAATGGGAAGGGCCGCCCCTGGGCGGCCCTTCTGCTTTAGGGCGCCCCCCACATTGGGCCTCCCGCCGGCCCGGAACCTTTGCCGTGGAAAACGATTATTTCCCGGCTTACGCGGGAGAAGAACATGCGCGGCATGATGTTGGTAGGTGTCATTCTGATCGTGGCCGGGATCGTCGGCCTGGTGATCAATGTTGTCCCGATCCACCACCAGGAGCAGGTGGCGAAAGTCGGCCCGATTACCGCGACCAAGGACACCGAGACGGATTACGTCATTCCGCCTTGGGCGAGCATCATCGTCATCGTCGTCGGCGCCGGTCTGGCTTACGCCGGCACGCGCCGCACCTGACGCGATTCGGCGGGGTCTGCCAGACCCTGCCTTGCCTTTAACCGGTGCGCGCGATAGACCCGCGCGCAATGCTCCAAACCCTCGGCAAGCTTCCCGTCGCGCGCAAAATCGTCGAATTGCGCCGCACCGTCGCAGAATGGCGCCGGAGCGACGAAATCGTCGCGCTGGTGCCGACTATGGGCGCCCTGCATGACGGGCATTTGGCGCTTATCGCGCATGCGCGCGTTCGCGCCGACCGGGTGATTGCGACGATCTTCGTCAATCCGACGCAATTCGGCCCGAACGAGGATTTCACGCGCTATCCGCGCGACGAGGCGGGCGATGCGGCGAAACTCGCCGGCGCTTCCTGCGATCTGCTGTTCGCGCCCGATGCCGCCGAGATGTATCCCGCCGGCTTTGCGACGACGGTTTCGGCCGGGCCGCTGGCCGCGCCGCTTTGCGGCCGCTTCCGTCCCGGGCATTTTGACGGTGTCGCCACGGTGGTGACGAAACTGTTGCTGCAAGCGCATCCGCATATCGCCTGTTTCGGCGAGAAAGATTATCAGCAGTTGCAGATCATTCGTCGCGTTGCGCGCGATCTCGATATCGATTGCACCATCGAAGGCGTGCCGATCATACGCGAAAGCGACGGCTTGGCGCTGTCTTCGCGCAACGCCTATCTCGCCCAGGAGGAGCGCCGCGTCGCGCCGGCAATGCATCGCGTGCTCGTCGATGCGGTGGCGCAAGTCGCGCGCGGCGTGTCGGCACAAGACGCGGCCGCCGCTGGCAGCGCAGCGCTGCTACAAGCGGGTTTCGACAAGGTCGATTATCTCGAGCTTGTCGATGCCGAGAGTTTGCAGCCGCTCGTCGATCGCAGCCGGGCCGGACGTGCCGTCGCCGCCGCATGGCTCGGCAAGACACGGCTCATCGATAATGAGCCCGTTCCGCCGCGCGGCGCATGATGAAGCGCTGGGCATTCCTTCTCGCCGTCGTCTTGTTGCCGTTGCGGCCGGCTGTATCGCAAGCCGGCAAGGACAGCGATGAGCTGTTGCAATTCGGTCTTGTCGGCAGTTGGTCACTCGATTGCCAGAAGCCGCCGAGCCCCGCCAATCCCTTCGTCAGTTTCATCCAATCGACGGCCGGTCAGCCAACGCGGCAAGTCGTCACCGGCAAGCCCCAATTCGATAGCCTCGTGCCGCTGAGCGATGCGCAGATGCTCGATGACACGCATCTACGCCTTTCTTATCCGCAAGGACGCGTGACGATCACCGTGACCCTGCTCAAGGAGCAGCGCCGCATCCGGCCTTACGAAGCGGTCGCGAGCGACGGCACGGTCTCGGTCAGCCGCGGTGTCGTCAAAGCGAGCGGCCAGCCGACGGGTTGGCTACTCAAATGCGCCGATTGATTAGCCGAATGACCGTAGGTGCCTGCTACGGAATTGCGTCGCGACGTGATACGTTCTGACCAGCAGGCGAAAGGATAAGCGTGGCCAAGGTTTTGGTGACTGGTGGCGCCGGGTTCATCGGCACGGCGGTGGTGCGGCAGTTACTGGGCGAGGGCGAGCAGGTCGTCAATCTCGACAAGCTCACCTATGCCGGCTCTAATCCGCCGCTCGGCGCGCTCGCCGAGGGCGGTCGCTACGGGCTGGAGGTCGCCGATGTCGCCGATGCCGCGGCGGTCGCGCGGATATTCGCCGAGCATCGCCCCGATGCGGTGATGCATCTTGCCGCCGAATCCCATGTCGACCGCTCGATCGACGGTCCCGCCGATTTCATCCAAACCAATCTCGTCGGCACTTTCACAATGCTTGAAGCAGCGCGTCGCCATTGGAGCGCGCTCGACGCAGATGGCAAAGCGCGTTTCCGTTTTCATCTGATCTCGACCGACGAAGTCTTTGGCTCGCTGAACGATGGCGAAGAAGCGAACGAGAATTCGCGCTATCAGCCGAACAGCCCCTATGCCGCATCGAAAGCCGGCGCCGATCATCTTGCGCGCGCCTGGCATCGCACCTACGGCCTGCCGGTGGTCGCCACCAATTGCTCGAACAATTATGGGCCATGGCAATTTCCGGAAAAGCTCATCCCGCTGATGATCCTCAACGCGCTCGATGGCAAGAAGCTGCCGGTCTATGGCCAGGGCAGCAATGTGCGCGATTGGCTTTATGTCGGCGATCACGCCGCGGCGCTGACCCTGGTGCTGCGCAAAGGCCGTATCGGCGAGACCTACAACATCGCGGGGCGCGAGCAGCACCCGAATATCGCGATCGTCAAAATGATCTGCGCCATCCTCGACGAGGCACTGCCGCGCTCACCGCATCGCCCGCATGAAAAGCTGATCGAATTCGTCACCGACCGGCCGGGCCACGATCTGCGCTATGCCGTCGACGACACCAAGATCCGCCGCGAGCTCGCTTGGGAGCCGAAAGAGACACTGGTTACCGGCCTCAAGAAGACCGTGCAGTGGTATCTCGACAATCGCGATTGGTGGGAGAAAATCCGTAGCGGCGGATATCAGGGCGAGCGATTGGGGAAGATTCAATGAAGGGCATTATCCTCGCCGGGGGCTCCGGCACGCGGCTTTATCCGCTGACCCGTGCGGTCTCGAAGCAGCTTCTGCCGATCTACGACAAGCCGATGATCTACTATCCGCTGTCGACCTTCATGTTCGGCGGCATCCGCGACATTCTCATCATCACGACGCCGGTCGACGCGCCGCATTTCCGCACGCTCCTCGGCGACGGCAGCCAGTGGGGTTTGCGAATTTCCTACGCGCAGCAAGCTTCGCCCGACGGCATTCCGCAAGCTTTCATTCTTGGCCGCGAGTTTATCGCCGGCGAGGCCTGCGCACTGGCGCTGGGCGATAATCTCATCTATGGCGACGGTCTCACCGAGATCATGCAGCGAGCCGCGGCGCGCGAGGGCGCGAGTGTCTTCGCCTATCGTGTGCAGGATCCCGACCGCTACGGCATCGTCGAGTTCGACCGCTCGGGTCGGGCGCTGACGATCGAAGAGAAACCAAAAGTGCCGCGCTCCGATTGGGCGATCATCGGGCTCTATTTCTTCGATCGCAACGTCGTTTCGATTACCGAAAAGCTGAAACCCTCCGCGCGCGGCGAGTATGAGATCACCGATGTGATCGAAGACTATCTGAAACGTGGCACGCTGCATGTCGAAAAGCTGGGTCGCGGCCATGCCTGGCTCGACACCGGCACGCCCGAGGCGATGATCGAGGGCTCGGAATTCGTGCGCACGCTCGAGAATCGCACGGGACAGAAGATCGGCTGCGTCGAAGAGGTTGCCTATCGCCAGGGCTTTATCGACAAGGCGCAATTGCTGAAACTGGCGAAGCAGAACGAGAAATCGAATTACGGCCGCTATTTGTTGCGGCTCGCCGAGGAAGAAGACGGCGACTAAAACGTCGCGGCGACCGAATGGGGAGGGCGCAATGCGGGTGAGACGGCTTCTGGCGGCAAGCCTCGCGGCGGCGTTGATGCTCGGTGTCGGGGGCCATGCGAAGGCGGAGCCGGTGACGATCCATGCCGGCTGGCTGGTCGTGCCGAATATGATCTTCCCGTTGATGCCGATGAAGCCGGAGGTGCTGCGCCACTACGGCAAATCCTATGTGCTCGACCTCATTCATTTCACCGGCACGCCACCGCAGATCACCGCGCTCTCCGCCGGACAGATCGATCTTTCGCCGCTCAGCTTTTCGGCTTTCGCCCTCGCCGTGACCAATGCGCATCTCGCCGATCTGCGCATCATCGCTGACGGGTTGCAGGACGGCGCACCGGGCTGGCAGACCAATAATTTCCTGGTACTGAAAGACGGTCCGATCCAGAAAGTCGAGGATTTGAAAGGCCAGGTCGTCGCGAGCAATGCGTTTGGCGGTGCGGTCGATATCGGGCTGCGCGTCATGCTCCGCAAGCACGGGCTCGAGGATAAGCGCGATCTCACGATCATCGAGGTGCAGGTGCCGAACATGAAAGCGGCGCTCGCCGAGAAGAAAGTGGCACTGATCGCGCCGCTGCCGCCTTTCACCAACGATCCCGAGCTCAAAAGCATCTCGCGTGTGCTGTTTGATCAGCGCGAAGCGCTTGGCGTGTCGCAGACCATCATTCTGACGGCACGCACCGGCTCGCTGGAAAAGAACCGCGCGGCTTGGATCGATTTTCTCGAGGATCAGCTCGTCTTCCTGCGCTGGCTGACGGATCCCGTCAATCACACGGCGGCGGTCGCGCTCGCCGCGAGCTTCAACAAGACGGCACCTGAGAAGCTCGATTGGGCTTTCACCCATGCAGATTCCTATCGCGATCCGAAGGGCATGCCCGATGTGAAGGCGCTGCAATCCAATCTCGACATGATGGCCGATCTCGGCTTTGCCAAAGAGCATGTTGCGGTCGATAAATATCTCGATCTCAGTCTGGTCAAAGAGGCGGCATCGCGCATCAACTAACGCCAACGGGAGGCGCGTATGATCAAGACCCAGGGTCTCGTCCATTTCACCATTCCGGTGACCGATACGGCGCGCGCCAAGGATTTCTATTGCAGCGTCCTCGGCATGAAGTTGATACGCGATACCGGCGCGCGCGGCATGGTGTTCCTCGATAGCGGCGGCGATTGCGTGATCCTGGCCAAGACCGAGAAGCCGATCTCGACCGCCAGCGAGCGCGACATCCATCATTCCTTCCTCGTCGCGCATGAGGATTACGCACCGGCGCTTGCCGAGCTCAAATCGAGCGGCGTCAAATTCCTCTATGACGAGGATCGTCAGGACGGCGTGATCGACGGGCCTCGCGCTTATTTCGAGGACCCCGACGGCAACGTGCTCGAGATCATCGACCTCGCGCGCTACGCCGGCGCCGCCGATTAGTCGAAAGTCATTTCGCGCACGAGATGCGGCGCGCCGTATTCTCGCAGTACCTGCTCGGGATCACGTGCTATCGCTGAACCACCGGCCTCCAGATAGGCGCCGAGATAGCGCGCATGGCTGATGATGGCGCGGCCGAAAGCAAGCCGCTCGTGCTCATACTGCCGGAGCGACGCATCGATATCGCCGTCATGCGCGGCGAGCGCGGCGACCAGCCCCGCGGCATCGAGCGCCGCTTTGCTCGTGCCGGCGGCGACATGCGGCCGTGCGACGAAAGCGGAATCGCCCAATAGCGCGACGCGCCCAAACACCATGCGCGGCGCTTCGAGATCGGTGATCGATTGCAGCAGCGGCTGCGCCACGCGGCCGACGATCTCGCCCAGCACCGGCGGCAGCACCTTGCGCGCCGCTTCTTTCATCGCGGCAATGAATTCGGCGCGGATGAGCGGCGGCGGGATCGTGAGCCCGTGATTGCGGCCGCTCGCATCGGTAAAGAGCTCGCGCTGCTCCTCGGCTGAGGCAGGCCGGTACCAGATGAAATAATAACGGCGGTGGCCGGGCCGCGGATCGTTGTCGGTGCCGGGCACCGGCAGGGAGACAACCAGCTCGTTGTCGGGGAAGGTGAAGGCGGCGCGCTCGAGCAGCAACCCATGCGCGGCTTGCGGCAGGTCGCGTTCGTCGAGGATGCCGCGCCAGGCGATATAGCCGGCCTGCGTCGGGACGATCTCGGGCAGGAATTGCTTGCGCACGGTCGAATAGACGCCGTCGGCGCCGATCAGGAGATCGCCTTGCTCGCGTGTGCCGTCCGCGAAGATGGCGGTAACGCTCACCCCATCTTGCTCGACGCGCTCCACCGCTTTGCCGGCGTGATAGAGCGCTGACGGAAAAGCAGCCCGCAGCGGCCTGTAAATCGTGCCCCAGGTGCTGCCATGCCAACCGCGCGGTATCTCTAGGCCGATCGTACCATCCTGCTTCAGCCAGGCCGAGCGGCGCACATGAAAGGCGAGGCCGGGATTGACCGCGGCGCCGGCGCGGGCGAGGCCATCGAACAATTCAGCCGAAGTGTTGAGGCCGGCACCGCGATCGGCGAGATCGCCGGCGCTGCGCTCGAACACCGCGACATCCCATCCGGCTTGGCGCAGGAATTGTGCAGCGAAGAGACCGCCGATCGATCCACCGATGACGAGCGCGCGGCGTTGCGGAGCCATCGTCGCGCCGCGCCGCGTTTGACTTAAGGCTCGCGCGCCTGGGCGCGCTCCGCCGTGCCGTGGTCGGGCGCCTGGTTCGCGTGCTCGAACTCGGGCACCAGCGAGCCGAGCAATGCGATCGCGCGATCCTCGCGGCCTTCGCGAAGCTGCTCCGCGAATTCGTCGAGTGCCCTGGCCAGCATTGCGTAATCGCTGGTGCGCGGCGCGGCGAGGCGAATGCCCGATACCTTCGTAGGCAGCAGCGTCTCGTTGGCGTAGAACAGCTCTTCGTAAAGCTTCTCGCCGGGGCGCAAGCCGACGAATTCGATCTTGATGTCGGTGCCCGGCCGCTTGCCGGCGAGGCGGATCATCTGACTGGCGAGATCGGCGATCTTCACCGGCTCGCCCATATCGAGCACGAAAATCTTGCCGCGTGCGGCATTCTCGCCGCCAGCAAGCGTCGAGGCTTGAAGCACCAGTTCGACCGCCTCGCGCACGGTCATGAAGAAGCGCTGGATATCGGGATGCGTCACGGTCAGCGGCCCGCCTGCCGCGAGCTGGCGCTGGAACAGCGGCACAACCGAGCCGGTCGAGCCGAGCACATTGCCGAAGCGCACAGTGACGTAGCGCGTGCCACGATCCCGGCGCGCCTCGACAATGTCGAGGGCCTGGCAGATGCTTTCGGCAAGGCGCTTGCTCGCGCCCATCACATTGGCCGGATTCACCGCCTTGTCGGTCGAGATCATCACCATCGCGGTGACGCCGTGTGCGCGGCAGGATTCAGCGACGTTGCGCGTGCCGATGACGTTCGTCATCAGGCCTTCGGCCGGATTGGCCTCGACCATCGGCACGTGTTTGAGTGCAGCGGCGTGAAAGACAAGTTCCGGTCGCTCGGCGGCCATCACATCGTCGATGCGCCGCCGCTCGCGCACATCGGCAATGATCGCCTGGCGCGGAATGTCGGGAAAGCGCTCCTTGATTTCCTGATCGATCGAATAGAGCGCGTATTCGCCATTATCGAGCAGCGCCAGTTTCGCCGGCCCATAGGACGCGATCTGACGCGACAACTCGCCGCCGATCGTGCCGCCGGCGCCGGTCACCAGCACGCGGCGTCCGGCGATCAGGGCACGCATGCTATCGCGATCGAGCACGGTCTGCGGCCGGCCGAGAAGATCCTCGATCGCCACCGGCTCGATGCGCTGCATATCGTCGTCGCGCGTCACGCGGAAATCGGTGAGCCGCGGCACGCGTGCGAGAGGGATGCCGGCTTCGGCGGAGAAATCGAACAGCTGCCGCGCCTGCGTGCGGCTAAGCTCCTGGCAAACGATCAGCCGTTGCGGCCGGTTGTCTGTTTTTGTCAGGGAGGCGACGACATCGGCGACTTCGTCGAAAGTTCCCAGCACCCCGACACCGCCGATGTCGCGGCCGACCCGCGACGTGCCGTCGGCGAGGATGCCGACCACGCGATAGGGCCGGCGCGGATCGCGGCCGATGGCGCGAATGAAAAGATCGGCGCCTTCGCGCGCGCCGATCAGCAGGATCGGCACCGGCGCATAGCTCGCCGTCTCGAACACATGATCGAGGCCGCGATCCTTCAATACGCGATAGGCGAAGCGCGGGGCGCCGAGCATCGCCATCAGCAGCAGCCAGTTGATGCCAACGAGCGAGCGCGGCATGTCCTGCAAGCGCGTGACGATGAACATCACCGGGAAGAAAATCAGAATGATCAGCGTTACCGCGCGCAGTAGCGCCAGCAGATCGGGCAGCGAGGCGAACCGCCAGATGCCGCGGTAGAGGCCCGACACGCGGAAGATCACGGCCGCCGTCGCGGCAAAAGCGAGGTCGTAGGTCGCGAGCAACGACGGCGAATAGTGGAAGATGTCGCTGCCGACGCGCAGGTAGAACGACAATAGGAACGATAGCGCCGCCATGACGACGTCATGGCCGAAAGTGGCAAAGGCGCGACTGGTAACCTTCATTAAGCTTCCTCAACCGTCGCGAGGCACGTTACGGGCGGCGTTACGGCGCAGCAAGCGTCAAAACCCGTGCGCGGAGTGCGGGTGAGCACCCGTTTTACTAGCAATTTAGGGGTGACCGTACAACGAATTAACGTCGAGAAAACCAATTGAACGTAAGTATGACAGGCGAACCTTTGCGGGCCCGCATCTTGTTGTTTTGTTGGAGGGGACCTTGTCAGGTAGTCGTTACCTCAAGCCAATGCTGAACGCGGGATCGTCCCGTGTTTTCAACTGCAATGACGTCGCCCGCAAGCTTGAGCGCCGCGATGGCGAACAGAGCCCCTATCTCTTCAAAACTCCCGCGATGCACAATCTGGTGCTGGTGAAAGAGGCGCTGCGCTACGACGATCCGCGTCATCCCAAGGGGGTCGCGATCGGTAGCAAGATCTACGTGCCCTACAACCACGACGAAATCTACGAAGGCGGGCGCTCGATCTTCTTCCACAGCCCCCACCTGTTGCAGGTTTTCCACGAGCAGTTCGGCGTCGAGCGAACCGAGGCCAGCTCAGCGGCGCTCGATCACGACATGAAGGTCTTCCGCATCCTTGACGAGCTGCCCTCGCTCGACGGGTTCCTGATGCATGACGCGCTCGAACTCGAAGGTATCGACGCGAACGAAGCCTATTTCGATGTCTCGCCCGAAGAGCGCACCGGTATTCAAGAATATATCCGCGGCAAGATGGAGCCACTGGTCGCGGCCGCTTATGGCGGCAAGAAGCCGCCAACCAGCAAAGTCGCACAACTCATCGACGCGATGTGGGAAGCGAAGGATCTCGCTGCGCTTGAGCCGCTGGTGCTCGCCTTCCGCTTTCCCAGGGACGAAGCGCTCGCGATCTTCGGCGCGTGGAAAGGCATCAATTTCTATTCCTTCCAATATCATCACAGCCGCCGTAAACGCGAAGCCCTCGCGCTGTGGCTCAAAGAAGATGCGATGCCCAAGAATCTGGTGCCGCGCGACGTGCTCCAGGTTTTGGAGCCGATCCGCCGCGCCACGGTTGAGCGGCTGCGTCGTCATTGGATCGATGCGGACAACACACTGAAGCAATACGAAAAGCTTTATAGCGAGTTCGTTGCCAGCGCCAACCCTGGCGGCTTCATCAGCTTCC
Organism: uncultured Alphaproteobacteria bacterium; assembly: GCA_963740675.1. Taxonomy (GTDB): domain Bacteria; phylum Pseudomonadota; class Alphaproteobacteria; order ATCC43930; family CGMCC-115725; genus CAIKMD01. The sequence continues at coordinate 76,600 of CAVUFS010000005.1, read as the reverse complement.
TGCGTGGCGCGAAGGCGATTTATTGGCAGCTCGGCGATTCGCTCAGCAAGATCGATCACGCGATCAATTGCTGGGATATCTGGACCAAGGGCGCGGCCAACCGGCGCTTGCCTTATGAGCAGCTCGAAGCGATGTTGGAATTGCTCAAGAAGATTCTCGAGCCGACAGCATCCGATCACGCCAAGGCGGCTTAGACCGCCGCGCTCAGCGCTTGATAGAGCGCGACTGTCGCCGCGCTCACCGCTTCCTCGGAAAATCCTTCTGCTGCCAGTGCGCGCCCGGCCGCGGCGTAAGCGCGGCGCTTTGCCGGATCGCCAGCGAGCGTCTTCAACGCCGCGGCGAACGCGCGTGCATCGCCGGGCAACACCAGGATCGCGTTGACGCCGTTGCGCGCAATATCGCGATTGCCCGGAACGTCGGTCGCGACGATCGGGCGGCCAACCGCCGCCGCTTCAAGCAGTGTCTTGGGCACGCCTTCACCGCCCTGCGAGGCAATCACCGCGATATGCGCTGTTGCCCAGACCTCGCGAACGTCCTCGCAATGGCCGTACCAGATAACTCCCGGCCGCTTGCTCCACTCGCACAGCATCGCTTCGTCGAAAGAGCTTGGATTGGCGGGATCGGGCGTGCCGGCGAGCAGAAGCTGCAGCTCGACGCCTTCCTCGTGCAACAAGCGTTGTGCTTCGACCAGCGTCGCGACGCCTTTGATTGCGATCATGCGGCCGACATAGGCGGCGGTCACCGGTGGCGATGGCGGTTCGGGCAGCGGCTTGAAGTGATCGAGATCGACGCCGGAGCCGCGGATCACGACGATGCGGTCGGCCACGCCGGGCCGTAGTGCCGCGACGACGGCGCGATCGTCGTCGTTCTGCACGATCACGCGGCAATGACGGCGCAGCAGCAGAAACGGCCAGAGCAGCCGCGCGGCGGCGCCGACAAGCTGTGCATGGCGGCTGCGGCTCGCGCCCATATAGCCGACGCCGGCAATGAAGCTGACAATGCGCGGCACGCGTGCGAGCAGGGCGGCGATCCCGCCGAGGATCGCGGCTTTGTGCGCGACGTGATGCACCATGAAGGGCCGCTCGCGCCGGTAGAGCCGATAGATCTCGACGATCGCGGCAAGGCTTGCCAATAACCCGATCTCCTCGCGCCGCCAGCGCATCGGTATCAGGCGAAATCCGGCAGCCTCGATACGCGCGCCATGCGCGGTGACGCGTGTCGCGACCGCGACGTCGAAGCCGGCTTGCTGCGCCGCGCGTGCCATCGGCAAGCGATGCGACCAGAAATACCAATCCTCGGTGACGAGGAAGATGAGCTTGCGCTTTCCGCCGCTCATTCCGGGTTTTCCCGAAACGCGCGGCAGGTCGCGCCGATTCCGTCATCGAGGCTGATGCGTGGTTTCCAGTTGAGGCGGCTGCGGGTTGCGCTGTCGTCGATCGACAGTGAGCCGATCAGCGCCGCCGCCATGCCGCCGCGGCCGAGCATCCCCAGCGCGAGGCGCAAGAGATCGGGCGGGAATGGCCACATCCGCGGCTTGCAGCCAAGGTGATGCGCGATCCGGCGCAGCAGCTCCGGCGTCGAGACCTCGGTATCGTCGCGCAGCAGATAAACGCCGCCAGGCGCTTCGGCGGCGAGCAATAGCTCGATCACATCGAGCAGATTTTCCATGAAGATGAAGGCGCGTCGGTTGCGAATGCTCGCGACCGGCAGCGGTGTGCCGCGTGCGACGGCCGTCATTAGTGTCTTGAAGCTGTCGATCACGCCAGGGCCGTAGACCAGCGGCGGCCGCAGGATGGCGAGACCCGGCGTATCGGCCAACGCGGCCTCGATCGCAAGCTTGGCGCGGCCATAGTCGTCGCTGGGGTTTGGCGCGCTGTCGGCGCTGAACGGCAGCGCGCCGCTATTCTCGCCCATCGCGCGGATCGAGCTCATCAGGATGAGCCGCGCGACGCCGCAACGTTTAGCGGCGCGGCCAAGCGCTTCCGCCGCGGCGATCTCGTTGCCGAAACGCGCGCGATCGAGGCGTGGCGAAGCAGCTGTCGCCAGGTGAATAACAATCCGCGCACCGTCGAGCAGCGCCGGCCAATCCGTCTTGGCACTGAGGGTCCCGCTGTTTTCGCGCGTGACGGTGCGCGCGAGCACATTATGCGCAGCAAGGCGCGCGCTCAGTGCTCGGCCGACGAAACCGCCGGCGCCGAGAATCACCACGGGGTCGGTGGTGCTCAGTCTGCCACCGTTGCGCGGCGGCGCAGCCAGAACGAAGCGCCATGCGCCATGCGTCCGGCGCGCGACAGCCAATAGACGGGCAAGAGGGGCTCCCAATCCGCGCCGCCGAGCAGCAAGCCGGCGAGCAGATATTGCTCGTTGTAGTTCCGTTCGGAAAACAGCGCGTCGTATTCGTAAGGCAGCATGATGTCGTGCACATGCACGACAACACCGGGCTTCAAAAGCGGCAGCACCTCGAGCAGCAGGAAGGGCGCATCGGTGCCGTTGAAAACGTAATGCGAGCCGTCGATAAACAGCACATCGCCGGGCGCGAGTGCGTTGGCGATCTCGCTCGGCTCGGTCTCAAGCACCGAGCGGCGATCGATCGTATCGGCGACGCTCTCGATCTCACGTCGCGGCACAGGATCGATACAAGTGATGTGCAGATCGAGACCGGCATCGCTCGCTGCATGCCGCATGATATGCGTGCTGTTACCGCTGCCGATCTCGATCACGCGCTTCGGGCGCAGATCCTTGATCATCGCGTAGGCAGCCTCGGCATCGCCGCCAGCGAAGAAACGATTGGCGGCGAGTGGGCCCAGGGTCCGGCGTGCTTGCTCCATGGCCGGCGTCAGCCGCGCGAGCGTCGCGTCGATGGTTGGCCGCGCGGCTTCGAGCCGTCGCTCCAACGGCGCCAGCACGTGCTCCGCCGGGCGCGGCTTCAGCATATCGTCGGGGCGGATGGTCACCAGCAGATAGGACCGCGAGCGTGTCGCGAGTTTGCGGATGGCGTGCAGGCGCGTCTTGAGACTGAGGTCGGGAAAAGGCATCGTCGGGGTATTATAGGGGCGGCAGCGTCGTAACGCGACGCGCGCGGCGCGAAAGTTGCGCCAGCAGACTGGTCACGGCGAGCACGGCGACGGTCAGCGCCACGCGCGGCAGGTGGATCGCGAGCAGCGCCAGCAGCAAGAGAGCGATATCGCCGCCGATGATGAGCCACAGCACGGCGCTGTGGTTGTTATCGGCGGCAAGCGCGCGCTGATAGAAATGCGAGCGATGTGCTTGCCAGATGCGCTCGCCGCGGAAGAGACGCCGCAGCAATGTGACGGTGGCGTCGGCGAGATAATAGAGCGCGAGGATCAGTGCCGGCGCCCATTGGCCATGCGTCGCCAATAGTAGCAATAGCCAGCCGGTCAGGAAGCCGAGCGGCACGCTGCCGACATCGCCGAGAAAGATGCTGGCGCGCGGCCAGTTCCAGCGCAGGAAGCCGAGCGCGCCGGCGCTCAGCGCGAGTGCCGGTACGGCAGCGTTCGCATCGTCGCCCGCGTATTGCGCGACCAAGACGACGCCGATGCCGATTGCGATGGTCTCGACGCAGGTGATGCCGTCGATCCCGTCCATGAAATTGTAGAGGTTGATGAACCAGGCCCAGAGCAGCACCGCCATGACGTGATCCATGAGCGGCGGCAGCAAGCCTTGGAAAACGAGCCCAGGCCCCAGCAGATAGACGCCGAGCGCGGAGGCGATCAGATGCGCGGCAAGGCGCCAGCCGAAAGCGAGGCCGCCAAGATCGTCAAACCACGAAACGAGACCGAGAGCAGCCGCGAGACCGACGATCGCATAGGTGCCGCTCGGCGCGTCACCGGCCAGCGCCAGCATGATCCAGGCGAAGAGCACGATCGGTACCAGCGCGAGGCCGCCGCCGCGCGGTGTCGCGCCCGCATGCGAGGTACGCTCGCCAGGATGATCGAGGATGGCGCGTTGCCGCAGCCAGTCGCGCACGATTCCGGTCAACCAGACGCTCGCGCCCAAGACGGCGAGCGGCACGATGACCCAGCTCCAGAAGCTTTCACTCATCATGGGCGGTGATATTCCGCCCTTGGATTATACGCAACGCCTCTTGGCGTCGCGGCCCCGGTACCAATCCGGCATCAATCCGGCGAGCCGGGCAGCCAGTAGGTGCGGCCGTCGCCGAGATCGGAATGACACAGAGTCACCAGATCGACGAGGGCGGGTCCGTCCGTTGTCTTCGCTTGTTGCTGGATATCGCGGCAGATAACGCCGCGATGCGAGCGGTAGACATCGCGGGCCGGCATGGCTGCGCCGGATGCGTCGGCGCTTTGCCATTGCACGATTGTGCCGGTCGTTGCCGCGGCGGCACGCATGCTCGCATCGGCAAGGCTCAGCCGCGCCTCGGTGCTCAGGATGGAACGCAACGGCACACCGACGACCTGGTCGGCGACGTCCGTGCTGAGCAGCGGCGGGGTTGGCTCGGCCAGCGGATTGCCATAGGGACCGGTCGCTTCGACCTGGACGGTTGGCGGCGCCCGGTCGATCAGCGCACCGAGAAAGCCGGGCGGGTCGGGCCGGGTGAAAGGTGCACAGGCCCCAAGCGCCAGCAACAGCGCCAGGGCTGCGCTGAGCGTTAACCGACTTGGGATATCATTGTGCCGATGCATATGCGCGCGTTCCTTATTTCCCTGGGCTTGGCCGGTTTTCTCGTTTCAACCGGCACGCCGGCGCGCGCGCAGTTCTATGACCTCGACGGCGCCTATCGGTGTGTGACGAAAGCCGATCCGGCTTGCTCCGCGGAGGCCAAGCTCCCGCCGCCACCACCACCCCCGGCGCCGGTCTATACCGGGCCGACGATGGACAGCGTGATCGCCGCGATCCGCGTGAAAAAACTGACCCCGGGCGACATGCAACTGCTCGAAGCTCATGCCGAGCAAAAAGAGCCGCGTGCGGTCGAGGCCCTGGCTTGGTGCAAGCTCAACGGGGTGGGCTGGCCGGCCGATCCGATGGCGGCCTTTTTCCTCTACGGCGAGGCGGCTGGGCTCGGCGTACCCAATGCCAAGGCCAATCAGATCGCCATTTTCGAGACGCGACTGACGCAGCAGCAGCGGCAGGCCGTTCTGGTGAAATTGCAGACCAATTGATGCGCCCATGGCGCCTGACCCCGACAGCGAGGATTGCGAGCCTCGATTCTCGGGGAGTTTGGTAAACTTGCCGTTAACCGCCCGCCCCGTTTTCAGCCGATCATTCGGCCGATCGTTTGGCCGGTGATCAGCACCCGACGGCCGAGCAAAGCCGCGAGCGTAGTTCCTGAAGCTCGGCGCGATGCGCCTTTACCCCTTCGACCAGGCCGGGATGGGTCATGGCGTAATCGCGCGCGTTGCTGATCGCATCATGGGCGAAATCGCTCGCCGTGAGCTGCTGACGGATGTCGCTCAGATTCGAGAAGCCGCCGAAGCTGAATCCCGATCCATTGCCGAACAACGCCTCGCCGAAATAGATCGGCGCCGCCAAGGTAAACAGGAGAACGACGACAGCTCGCATGATGCCACTCCACACGAAGCGCGCCTTGCGCTTCGAGCCATGAGTTGCAAGCATTGCGCCAAGCGCGGGACGCCTTGGAAAGCCGCGCGTTTTTCATTCGCAACGCAAAGCAATGTCAGATTCACCGACACCGCATGTCTCAGGATGGGTCAAGTATTACACGGCAACCGAAGGTCGGCCGCCGCGCCCGACCTTGCTTGCTGCGCTCGATCGTTTCGCTGCGGAAGGCGTTTGCGACACCGCCGCCGATCTCGGTTGCGGCGATGGTCGTGATGCGATCGAGTTGCTGCGTCGCGGCTGGCATGTGATCGGCATCGATTCGGAGCCGGTGGCACTCGAGCGGCTGCGCACGCGCCAAGATCTGCCGCCAGGCGCGAGGCTCGATCTGCGCGCCGAGACATTCGAAGAAGCGACGTGGGGACGCGTCGAGCTCGTCAATTCGAGCTTCGCGCTGCCGTTCTGTCCGCCGGCGGCGTTTCCCGCGCTCTGGCGCAAGATCGATGCGTCGATCCTGCCGGGCGGGCGTTTTGCGGCGCAGCTTTGCGGACCGCGCGATAGCTGGGCGGAACGCGGCATGGATAATCACCCTGTCACCTTCCACGAAGAAGCGGCCGCGCGCTCACTCTTCGCGGATTATGCGATCGAGCTTTTCGAGATCGAGGAGACCGATTTAGTTACGCCGCGCGGCGAGACGAAGCACTGGCATCTCTTTCACGTTGTCGCCAGGAAGCGCTGAGGCATCGATCAGCGCCAGTGGCGATGGCCCCACCCGTCATGCCAGCCACCGCCGCCGCCGATATAGACACTGCCGGCGACCGGCGCACCGTAATAAGCCGGATAGCCGTAACCGTAGCCGTAATAAGGGTCCGGATAGGCGACGCAACCGCTAAGACCAAGCGCCACCGCCGCAACCAGCACAAATCGCATCCATCCGGAACGCATCGTAACCTCCATAGGCATAACCAACCACGAGAGAGGTGGTGTGTCGCTACGACCTTCCCATCCCTCGCCGACGACAACGAGTGACAGGGCCGGTTTGTTCAATGTCGGCAAATTTATGGCGGTAGATTGCTCATGCCGGTTGTGTTAGGAGGGTGTAACTATTTATGGGGGAGACGGGGGAATGGCGGTACAAATCGGGAGAGTTATCGCGACGCTTTCCATCGCGGCGGCCGCGATGGTTGCGACAGCAGCGGCCAGCTTTGCCGAGACGCCGCTTGAGCGTGGCACCTATCTGATGAACAGCATTGTCGCTTGCGGCAATTGCCACACGCCGAAAGGCCCGAACGGCCAGGCGATAGCGGATAAGGAATTATCCGGCGGCGATCCGATCGACTCGCCGGTCTTCCATGCCGTGCCGGCGAACATCACGCCGGATAAGGAAACTGGTATCGGCAATTGGACCGACGACCAGATCATCAATGCGATTCGCAACGGCAAGCGTCCGGACGGCACGATCATTGGCCCGCCGATGCCGATCGCTTTCTACCGCGACATGTCAGATACCGATGCTAAAGCGATCGTCGCTTATCTTCGCTCGATCAAGCCGATCAGCAACGAGACCGAGAAATCGACCTATAAGATTCCGCTGCCGGCCGCCTATGGTCCGCCGGTGACTCATGTGGCCGACGTGCCGCGTACCAACCACGTCGCCTATGGCAAATATCTCGCGACCGGTCTCGGCCACTGCATGGATTGCCACACGCCCGATGTTCAGGGCCGGCCCGATTTCACGCGGATGGGCGCGGGCGGCAATCCTTTCGGCGCGCCCAATGGCGGCGTCATCATGTCGGCCAATCTCACGCCGGGCAATCCGCAAGGTATGGCGGGCTGGACCAACGATCAGCTCAAGACGGCGATCACCACCGGCATGCGGCCTGACCGGCCGCTGGTGCGGCTGATGGCGTTCGATTGGTACAAGAATATCTCGAACGCCGATCTCAACGATCTCATCGCCTTCTTGCGCAGCTTGAAGCCGGTCAAGTCGTAATCGTTTAGAGGTATCGTTGCGGCTTGGCGCCGCCGTGGGGAACGCCCACGGCGGCGTCGCTGTTCTAATCTTCCGGAGGAATTCTATCCGCGGAGAAGACGGATGTTGGATCTGGATCATCCCGAAAACGACGAGATGCGGGCGCGGATCGCGGAAGTGGAAGCGAACCGCATTCCCATGAGCGAAGTGATGAGCTGGTTTGCCCCTTGGATTGTCGCTGCGATCCTGGTTGTGACCTGTCTCGGTGCGCTCTGGTGTGCCAGCCGCGCGAGCGACAATCTCACTTATGCGATCGGCATGATCGGGGCACTTCTTGCGCTCATCGCGCTGATCTGGGAGGCCACCACCGCACTCTCTGGCGGGATCGGGAATCTGTCGCTTCAGGTGTTGGTGGACGACGAGTTGTCGCTGATCGTGCTGATGGTGCTGCTCGGTCTGTTGGCGCTCGGCGGGCTGATGCTCGCGGCGCACGGCCCGAGCCCGACAGCGAATGGCGTCGGCTATGGCCTCTGCATTTTCGGGATCGTCTTTGCCTTCGCCAATCTCAAACATTATTTCGATCAGCTCGAGGCACGCCGCTGAGCCTTATCCGGCGCCGCCATCGCCGACGAGTGAGAACGGCGCGTCGCCGGATCGACCGCGCCGGGCCCGTCGATCAACGATAGCATCGCCTGACGTAAGGCTTCGGCGCGGGTGATGCCGGGGCTCCCGGCTTCGCGCTTGAATATCATGGTCGTCAGGATGCGCGCCGAAACCGTCTCGACCGGCCAGTTCGAGACCAACAGCGCGCGAGCCCGCGTAGAAGAAAGCGAGGCCCAAACCCGACACGGCCTCGGCACCATTCCTTGCCGCCGTGTTGCAGGCCGACAACACGACCCAATCGGCGTTGAGCTTCAGCGTTCCCCCTCGAAAGCGTTCAGCTAATCGCGAAAGCCGACGCCGAACAAGCTGCTGTGGTCTTGTAATAGAACTTGCCTCGCTTCGGTGTGCCCGGTTTCGCCCGGGCCTGCCCGCTGGCGTCGCTGCGCGGCGCGTGCTACCTCCCGAAGCAAGGCTCGCGAAGCCATTGGGGGGAAGATGCGGGGCGGGGCTACGGTCATTCTTGCTATCTCGGCGCTGTTGGCGTCGGTTTCGACCGCGCCGGCGCAGACCAAGCTCATCCTCGGCTATGGCTCGGCAAGCGCGTGGATCGCGTCTTTCGTCGCTGCCGACGAGGGAATCTTCGCGAAGCACGGTCTCGACGTCACGATGAAATTCGTGCCGAGCGCGGCGACGCAGCCTGCGGCCATCACCGCCGGTTCGCTCGATATCGACACCTTCAACGCGCCGCTGTTGCTGCTTGCCGATGAAGGCGGGCTCGATCTGCGGATCGTCGCCGGCGGGACCTCCGAGCAAGGCAAAGACAAAGAGATGGGCCGCGTGATGGCGCGCGAGGATAGCGGCATCAAAAGCGCGCAGGATTTCCGTGGCCGCCGCATCGGCATTCCTGGCCGCAATTCGATCCTGCATGTCTCGCTGATGAAATGGCTGAAGGATAACGGCGTCGATCCGAGCCAGGAGAGCTTTGTCGAAATCGGCATGCCGCAGCTTAGCGATATGCTGAAATCGGGTCAGATCGACGGTGCGGTCTCGGTCGAGCCTTTTGCCGGCCAGATCGAGAAGAATAAGACCGGCTATCGCGTCTCGCTGCTGACCGCGGATCTCGCCTTCTATGCGATGAGCCGCGCTTTGATCGAGAAGAATCCGGAAGCCGTCGCGGCATTCAGAGCATCGGTCAAGGAAGCGGCGGAGTATGCCAACACCCATCCCGACGAAGCACGGCGTACGCAGGTCACGTTCCTAAAACTGCCCGAGCCTGTCGCGATGGCGACCGATCTGCCGGTCTATTCGCCGGTGGTGACGGCGGCGGAAGTGCAGTTCTGGCTCGATGCCTGCAAAGATCTTGGCGTGACCAAAGGCACGCTCACCGTTGACGACGTCTTGGCGAAATGAACGGCTTGGTTTGAAAGGAAGCAATCGTGGCGAAGTTGAAGCTCCGTTGTGTAGTCGGCAATTACGAAAGCACGCGTCCGCTGCGCGAGCGCGTGGTCGAGGCCGAAGGCATCGAATTCGAATTCCCGAACTATCCCGGCTATGAGGATATCCATCGTCAGGTCGCGCATGACGACATCTGCGATGTCGGCGAATTCAATTGCCCCGCCTATGTCGCGGCGGCGAGCCGCGACTGGTCCTTCACTGGCCTGCCGCTTTTCCTGCATCGTCGCTTCCGCCACGGCTTCATCTTCATCAACAAGGATAAGGGCATCAACAAGCCGTCCGATCTCGCCGGCAAGAAGATCGGTTGCCCGATCTATCAGCCGGCGGCCTGCGTGTGGCTACGCGGTCTGCTGCATAACGATTACGGCGTGCCGCCGGAATCGGTTACCTGGGTGACGAACGATCCCGAGATCATCGAGTTCGAGCGGCCGGCAGGATTGCGTATCGAGAAGATGCGTCCCGCGAAGAATGTCGACGATATGTTCACCGACGGCGAAATCGATGCCATTTTCTCGCCGAACTTCCCGAAAGCCTGGCTGGCGAAAAAGCCGAACATCGCGCGGCTATGGCCGAACTTCAAAGAGCTCGAGGTCGATTGGTATAATCGCACCGGCCTCTTCCCGATCATGCATTGCGCGATCGTCAAGCGCGACATCGTCGAGAAGAATCCCTGGGTGACGAAGAGCCTGATGGACGCGTTCGAGAAATCGAAGCAACTCTCTTACAAGCACCTCACCAATCCGCGCATCGTGCCGCTCGCCTGGTATCAGTCCTATTGGGAAGAAGAGCGCGCCTTCCTCGGTCCCGATCCTTGGGAATACGGCGTCTCCTCGGCCGCTAACCGCAAGAATATCGAGCTGATCTGCAAATACGTGCACCAGCAATTCATGTCGACGCGACTGATGACGGTCGACGAGCTCTGGCCAAAAGACGTGCTGAGTTGGACGCCGCCGAAGATTTAAGGCCGGCGCGATAATTGGGGAGGGGGAAGGCGTGCTCGGCGGCTTATTGGCTTTGATCTCGGCGGTGACTTTCGCGATCACCAATGCCTCCGTGCGCCGGGGTGTGATCAGCGGCTCGGCGGTGCAGGCGACGACGCTGTCCATCCCGGTCGGCGTGCCGTTGTTCGTACTGGCGCTGGGGATAGGCGGCGGCTTTGGCGTTTTTGGGCAATTGCCGCAGGCCTCGGTGATTGCCTTTGCCATCACCGGCGTCACGCATTTCGTGATCGGGCGCTACGCCAATTATCGTGCCATCGGCGCGATCGGCACAAACCTTGCCGGGCCCGTGACGCAGTTCAATCTCGTTGTGTCGCTCGTCTTTGCCATTCTGTTTCTCGGCGAGACGCTGACCATACCGCGGCTCATCGGCATCCTTCTCATTTTCGCCGGGCCGGCGGTGGTGTCGCGCGAAGGGGCGAAGCGGGCACGAGCGGCCGCCGCGGCCTCGGCGTTCAAGCCGCGCATGATGGAAGGCTATATCTTCGCCGCTCTTTCGGCGTTCTTCTATGGCCTGACGCCGGTGCTGCTACGCTATGCCGGCGGCGGGCGCGGCCTCGATGCTGCCCTGGCCGGCGGCGTCATCAGCGCGTCGAGCGCGAGTGTCGTTATCCTGCTGTTGCTGGCAGCGCCGGGCCATTGGCGCGAGATCCGCAGCGTCAGCCCGGAGGCGACGAAGTGGTTTCTCTTCTCGGGCGTGATGGTCTATGTCTCGCAGATCTTCTACTACATGGCGCTCGCGCTGGCGCCGGTGACAATCGTGTCGCCGATCATGGCGCTCAGCAATATCTTCCGCATTCACGCATCGCGCTGGCTCAATCCACAGCACGAGATTTTTGGGCCGCAGGTGATCGCGGCGACCGCGATCTCGTTCTTCGGCGTTATCGTGCTGTCGATCAGCATCGACATGCTGCCGCTGCCGCCGGCGTGGTCTGCGTGGCTGAACTGGCATTGGCCTTGAACCGGCCTAAATAGCAGTGAAGATCTAAATTCTTCGTCATTGCGAGCGAAGCGAAGCAATCCAGGCTTTCGCGTGAGGTCCTGGATTGCTTCGTCGCTCCGCTCCTCGCAATGACGAGCCAATCGCGATGACGCGCGCTAGGTCAGCCGACGCCGAGTGTCTCCGGCGCGAATAACTCCTCGACCGCGAGCTTGCGGGGCGAGAGGTGTTGCTCGAAAGACCAGCGCGTCACCGCTTCGAGCGTCGGCCGGTTCTTCTCGATACCATAGGGCCAGAAATCCTCGCCCATCGCGGCGCGTGTATCGTCGAGATCGGGCAAGAGCCAGGGCAGGGTCGCCTTGACCGCGCCGCCGTCGCCGTCGAGATCGCGGATGGCAATGTCTTTGGCGTCGCAGAAGCCCTTATAGACGCGCAGCGCCAACGATGGATCGCGTTCCAGCACCTCGGTCTTGATGCCGAGGACATGCATGATCGGGAAGATGCGTGTCTTCTTGTAATAGGCCTGTTCGACGGCGCGGTAATCGGGAAAGAGGCGTCCGACATTCGGCGCTTTCATCGCTTCGCGCGAGGGCGATGCGGCGGTGATCAGACCGTCGATGCCGCCTTCGATGAGGAGTTGGGACAGGCTCTTCTCGGTCTCTTGCTCGATACGGATCGAGGCGGGGAGGCCGAGATCCTGCGTCAAGCGCTCCTTCGGATCGAAGAGACCGCCATTCACCCAGATCAAATCCTCGGGCCTCACGCCGTATTCATCGGCAAGGATGCCACGCGCGGTGGTGACGGCGGTGATGCCATAGAACGGCACGCCGATGCGTCTGCCTTTGAGATCGGCGGGCACACGGATGCCGCGATCGGTACGAATGTAGATCGCTGAATGGCGGAATATGCGCGAGGGATAAATCGGGATCGCCGTATATGGTACCGGGCCGCGCGAGCGTCGCGTCAGATAAGACGAGAAGGACTGTTCCATGACGTCATAAGGCGGGGATTCGCCGGCGCGGAAGAAGAAATTATGCGGCGCGTTGACCGTGAACTCGATGTCGCAGCCTTCGATCTTGGCGCGGCCGTCGCGCAGCGCATTGACGCGGTCGTAATCCCAGCAGGCGATTTTCAGCAACTGGCCCAATTAAATCGTCTCCTCAATGCTGCGCGGCTTTGCGCATCTCGCCGACTTCGGTGATCGACTTGTCGAGCGCCGCGGCATTCGCTTCGTCTTGCGGCGCGACGTAATGCGCCCCCGGCACGGGCGTGCCGTCGGCATCGGCGACCGAGGCGACATCGATGCGGCGGGAATTCTGCTCCGTCGCCTTCGAAAAGCCCTCCTGCACATTCTTGCTCAAGAGCCAGTTGATGAAGAGCCGCGTGCCGTTGGGGTGCGGCCGGTTCTTCATCACCCAGATCGTCGAGCCACCAAGGGTGATATCGTTAAGCTCCGGCGCGTTGCCGAATTTCCGCAAGTCGATGGGCACGCCGGCCTTGATGTAAGGCTCCATCAGCGCGTGCGAATTGCCCGGGCCGAGCGCGAGCCAGGCGGTGCCATGTGCGAGCGCGTCGATCACCTGATTCTGATCGGTGACGAAGACCGGCTTCTGCTCGTTGATGAAGCGTCGTACCTCGTCCTCGCTGAAGCGGCGCATGAGATAGAAGGCGAATTGCGCGCCGGGCCCCGGCACATTCGGATCGTGCCAATAGATTTTGCCCTTGAGCGTTGGATCGAAGAGGATGCGCACGCCTTCCTTCTTGACCTTATCGGGCGAAAGCTTCAGCGCGTTATAGACCGGGCTCTTCAGTGCGAGATTGGTCGAAAAGACATAAGTGTTCGCGGTATCGACATAGGCCTCATCCCAGCCGCCCCAAATCTTCGGATCGTTGACCGCGGGATCGCGCAGCTCCGGCGCGAAGGGATCGACGAAGCCTTCTTTGACCATGTCGAAGCCGATGTTGGAGCCCGTCATGACCAGGTCCCAGAGAAATTTTCCCGATTGCCGCTCGAGCCGCACGCGGCCGACGATCTGCGCGCCAGATGTGGCGGTGATCGACAATTTGATCTTGGGGAAATCCTTGGCCCAGGCGGCGGCGATGAAATTCCGCGCGGCGAGATTGGGCTGGGAGAAGAAATCGATCTCGCCTTCCTGTTCGGCAGCGGCGACGAGCTTCGTTCGCTCGGCGCTCCAGTCCTCGGCATGACTTGGCGCAAGGGGGATGATCGCGAATAGCAAAGCGATCGCGCAGCTCCCCAGTCTCGAAACCGCCATGGCCACGCGCCCTCCCGTTCCTAAGCGGCGCTGGTGCCGGATGAGGGGATTGAACCCCCGACCTTCGGTTTACAAAACCGCTGCTCTACCGCTGAGCTAATCCGGCCCGCCGCGTTGTTTCAATGGCTTAGCGACCGCAACCCGATGGGATCGATGCTATTGCCACCTGAACGCCACCCGCTTTATGCGGGAGCTTTCGCTTTTCAGTCTTTTAGCGCCTCACGGAGTCCCGCGTCCACCCGCTGCGCGGCGTCTTGCTGCATGTTCGGGGGATGTAGGCGGCGTGGACCGCGAACGTGATGGGTGGCCGGCGCGCTCCCTCACGACCTACGGAAACGTGCTCGCGAACGAACGAAGGCGCGCCCGGGCATGAAGCCGACGGGGCAGGGCGAAGCGACCCGCGCCTGCGGCTGTGCCTCGCGCTTTGCGTGCTGCCGGCGGCACGGCATCGCGTCATTTGATCGCCAACAGTTGCGTCTCGTCTTGATCGCTGTTCGACCGCGCCGCTACCGATCACCGTTGGAATAGGCCGCGTGTCGGTTACCCGCCTCTCTCAGAGCGCGCATTTGCTGGGGCACAAAGCGCTCGATGAAACCGCGGTCACGGATTGAAGTGAAAGGTCAGAGCGAGAATCGGACCATAGAGGTGCTCGGTGAACTCCGCGTTCGCGCCGCGATAGGTATAGTTCAGACTGCGGATGCCGCCATGCAGGTCGAGCTACGAATTGACCCGGTAATCGAGCGTCCCGAGGATTTGCCAATCGATTTGGGCGCCGAGCCCGAAGCCGCCGACATCGGCAGAGGCCGTCAGGCCAAAGCCGTTGCCGAGTTCACGGTGATAGCGTCCGCCGATCAGCGGATCTGCCCAGCTGAGCCCGTTAGCGACGCTCACGGCCGGCAACAGGCCTTGATTGACGTTGATGTCGCCCGAGAGCCCCCAAGCCCGCACCCCCACGCCGACATCGATGTATTGGTTCGGATCTGCCCACGGACGATACAAGAACATGGCCGTGCCGGCGTCTTCCGTCATTCCCGCCGTCGCGCCGCTGAAGAGTTGGGTCTTGCTGTCGACACCCGTCTTCACCGGCGCATGGATATAATCGAGCGTCACGCCATATCTGTCATATCGGAATTCGGCGGCACCCATGAACGGCACCCACGTGAGATGGCTAATGAGCGTGCCGGGACCGACCGTATTCGAGGCGCTGGGCAGCCTTGCATTGTTAGGGCTGACATTCGATGCGGTCCAAGGCAGCCACAGATAGGGCGTGAGCAAAACTTCGAATTTCGGGGAAGCCGGAGATGAAACGGGCGCCGGCTGTGGGCTCGCTTGCTGTGCGTGTACGGTGCCGCTGCCCGCGCTTGCCAGGCCCGCGATCAGGACGACTGATCCTAGCTTGCGGAGATTCACAGCCCGCTCCGTGTTGCCGCCGGTGTTTGATCGCGCTGTTCGTTCATATCGCTTACTCAAAAAGTGTCTGCCCAGGAGCTGATCGAATTAATGAATTTCGGCGTCCAGTCAGCGGGGGCTGTGACGTCAGGCGACGCTAGCGGCTGGTGACATGTCCGCCCATCGGGTTGATTCGGTAGATCAGGGCTTGATGATGGCGTAGGCGTCCTGCCGTTGCCGGGTATCTAAGGAACCCTGGCGCCCCGGCGGACTGGAGAAAGTGTGATTTACCTACCTGGTTTCGGAGGGAAGATCGTTGATCGTCCAGTTCCGTACCAAGCCTTCGTCGAGCGCCTTGTCGAGCTTGCCAATATGCGACTGCCGGTCATAAGCGTATTCGCGGACAGGATCGGTGTGGTGCACGAAGACCACGAAGCGCGCGCGGTCGCCGGCCGCGGTCCGTTGCAGCATCTGAAGATGGCGGTGGGAATTGTCGAAAGCGAAGATCGGCTGTCGCCCTAGCTGAGTGCCACCGTCAGATAGGCGGCGCGGATATACGCGTCGGTGACCAAACTGCCGTACCGGTCGCAGGAATGGTTTAAAGTCTTCGTTCGAAGCAGGAGGACGGGATTACGTGCCGTGCTTAAGCTCGGCGTGGAGACGCGCCATCGCCGCGAATTCCTCGAGCACGTTGGGCTCGCCGGTCTGCTTGTCGAACTCGCGATAGAGCGCGCGGACGTTGGAAGCCATGCGCTCGCGGTCGAGCCATTGCGTATACCGCGCCTGCGCGAGCTCGCGCGCCGCTGCTTCGGCCGGCATTTTTACCTGCCAGCGTTGCCGGACCTCGCTTTCGAGCCAGCGGAAATAATCCCGTGTCTCGCGCACGCCGTCCTTATCGGTGATGGGGCCGTGGCCCGGCACGACGATATCGACATCGAGCGCGAGGATGCGCTCGCACGCCGCGATCCAATTGCTGACGGGACCGGCCCACATGATGGGGTGGCTGCCGATGAATAAAATATCGCCGGTGAAGACGGTCCGCTCTGCCGGCAAATAGGCGATCGCGTCGCCTTTCGTGTGTGCCGGACCAACCTCGATGAGCTGGACCTCTTTTCGCCCGATACTGAGCGTCAGCGCGCCGTGAAAGGTGCGTGTCGGCGGCGTCAGCGTGATGCCGGTGAAATCGAATCCGCCCATCACCTCATACGCGAAGGCGGCGCCTTGGCCGAGCATCCGCCAATTGGCCATCATGGCTGCCAGCATCTCGGGCCTGGTGGCCTTGATCTCGGCGGCGCAGTGCTCGGTCGCGACGATCGTCGCCGCGCCCGCCAGCTCATTGCCGAAATAATGATCGGGATTGCCGTGTGTATTGAACAGCAGGTCGATGCGCGCGGACGCGGGAACGGCGGCGCGCATGCGCTCCAGCATCACGCGCGTCAGCTTCAAATCCATCAGTGTATCGACGAGCAGCGTTTGCCCGCTATCCGTCACCAGACCGGCATTGCTCCAGCCCCAGGTCCCGTTGGGCTGAAGATAGGCGTAGCAGCCATTGCCGATATCGTGCAGCCCTTGCGAATACGCCCAACCCATCGCCTTGCCCCCGTGTGACAGTGGGTCGAGTCTAGCACTGCTATCGAATGGTGGCTGCTGCGCTGGCGTGCCGGTCGCTGACGCCGAGCCCTGAGCGATCTTGCCGCGCTAGCACGATCTTGGCGCGCGCATCGGCGGCGATTACACTTCGGGTATGAAAGCGCTGTGCATCTTTCCGCTCGGTCTCGCTCTGCTGCTCACCGCATGCGGCTCGCCGCCGATTCTGCTCAACGGCTCGGAGCAGGGTGTCGTCGTTCGTTATAGCCAGGCCACGGCGAAATCGAGCGAAGCGGATGCCGCGGCGGATAAATTCTGCGCTCAATACGGACGTAAGGCGGTTGCAGGTATTGGTGATGCCTCAACCGGCGATACTTTCGTTTCGTACACCTGCGTGCAGCCATGAGCTCCTGTCGTCGCCGGGCACGAAGTTTCCCTCAATTCGCCTAAGATTTTCCTGAAAGCGCGCCGAGATAGAGCGCGCATGGGCCGCCACTGTGGCGCACCTTGCAGCGGAGAGAAGAAGCATGGGCTTTAATGTCGTTTTGATTACGCCGCTCGTCGCCTTGGTTGGCGGGATTCTCATTCTGGCCGTGCCGCGGCTGCTCAACTATGTCGTCGCGATCTACCTGATCATCGTCGGCGCGACGGGCCTCTGGCCTCACTTGCTGCGCTGAGTGCCTGCTTTCTGGGTCAGGGCATAGAGGGCGACGGCCGCAGCATTCGAGACGTTGAGCGAATGAAGCGCGCCGCGCACCGGCAATTTGGCGAGGTAATCGCATTGCTCGCGCACCAGCCGCCGCAGCCCGGCGCCCTCCGCGCCGAGCGCCAGCGCGATCCGTGCGGGTAATTCGATCTTGGTGAGCGACTCGGAGGCGTCGCTGTCGAGGCCGACACACCAGAAGCCTTCGGTCTTCAGCCGCTCGATGGTGCGCGCAAGGTTGGTGACGCGAACGAGCGGCACGGTCTCGAGTGCGCCCGATGCGGCTTTGGCGAGTGCGCCGGTCACCGGTGGTGCGCCGTGCTCGGGCACGATCACCGCCAGCGCCGCGAAAGCCGCGGCCGAGCGCAGGATCGCGCCGACATTGTGCGGATCGGTCACCTGATCGAGCAATAAAAGGATATGCGGCTCGCCCTCGCTCGGCAGCGCGGCGAGTACGTCGTCGAGCTCGGGTTCGGCGAGGGGTTTTGCCTCGAGCACCAGGCCTTGATGCACGGCGTCGTGCGGCAGCAGCATCTCGAGCGCGCGGCGCTCGACCGGCTCGGGCCGGGGCGGGCGCTCGGCGGCGCGCGCTTCGGCGAGAAGCAACGCCGCTTCCTCGATATTCTCACGCAGGCAGAGGAAGCGCTGCACCACACGCAGCGGATTGGCGAGCGCCGCCGTCACAGCGTGGCGGCCATAGACGAATTGCGTGCCCTTTGCCGATATCGGCGCCGCGTCGCGCTGCTCGCGCGTTCCGGGATGCCGCTGATCGTGCCGCTGATGAGAATTGCGGCGCCGCGGCGCCATCGGTTTTCCTAACGCTTGTGCTTCAACGGTTGCAGCGGCACCGAGCCGTCGGGCGTCGGCACGCGCGCGACATTGAGGATCATCGAGATCATGCTGTAATGCCCGTTGATCCCGATAAGGTCCATCACGCCACGCGTGCCGAAGCGCGAGCGCACGGCCTCGAAGGTCTGATCGCTGACGTTGTGCGTGCCGTTGAGCTCGACGCAGAAATTATAAACCGCGGCCTGCGCCGGGGTCAGATTCTTCGGCGCCTCGCCTTTGCGGATCGCTTCGACGATCGCCGGATCGACACCCGCCTTGAGCGCGAGATTGGCATGCGCATACCACTCATATTGCGCACCCCAGAAACGGCCCACGATGATGGTCGCCAGCTCTTTCAGATCTTCGGACAGCGAGTTCTCGAAACGCACATAGGCGCCGGTCGCCTCGATCGCGCGCAGGATGCCGGGGCTGTGGAGCGCCGGAACGAAGGGACCGCGCATGCCGCCGCGCGAGCCCGCGACCCGCTCGGCAAGCTCGCTCTGCTCATCGGTATAAGCGTTGGGTGTGATCTCAGGGAACCGACTCATCAGCGTTCGCTCCTGGCTTTTGGACGTATTCTTGAGCGCCTGAGTAGAGCAAATCCGGCGCGAAATGCCACCCCGAAATGCTGCGCCGAGGTTGACGCCGCAGCGCTGTTTTTTGTAAGACCGCCGGCCGCTTGGGCGTGCCTTAGGTGGGGTTGCGGAGCGGTCAAACGCACCAGACTGTAAATCTGGCGACTTCGGTCTTCGAAGGTTCGAATCCTTCCCCCACCACCATCCTGCTTCGCGCTGACGCGCTTCGCAGGATTGTCCACAGGCAATCGCGAAGCAGGATGCCCTCCGAAGCCTTGGCGGAGGAGGGCCTAGCCCAGGCCACCCGCCTCCAAATTCTCACTTCTGCGCATCGGCATAGGGGTAGATCAGCCTGCCCGTCTTGAGCTTGTCGGGCCAGACGATCGGGTAGCGGTCGACATTGCCAACCTCTTCGAGGCTCCCGTTCTTGATACCCTGCATCTGATAGAACATCGTGTCGGACGTGGTCCATTCGCCGTCCGGGCCAAAGCTGAACGTGGCAAGGATCGTCTTGATCGGATGGCTGTGGAGATAGTCGATGATCTTGGCGTGATCGAGGCTTTGCGTCCCATTCACCGCCGCGGCGATCACCTCGCCGGTGGCATAGCCGAAGGGCGCGAAAGTCCAGCCGAGCGGATCGATGCCGAGGCTTTTGGCGCGCTCCTGATATTTCTTCATCAAGCTGTCGAGTTCCGGCGTCATCACATTCGGCGTCGGTAGCAGCGCGCCATAATTGACGATGCCGTTCATCAGCGGGCCGAGTTGCATCTTCATCGCGGCAATACCGACACCGATAAAAAAGCCGCCGAACAGCTTAGGCTTAAGACCTACCTGATTGGCGGCACGGATGAAGCCGATGCTATCGGGCGGATAAGCGGCGACATAGACGATGTCCGGGCTGGTCGCCTGGATTGCGCGCACGATCGGCGTGAAATCGCTGGTCGGCGGCGGATAGGCGCGGTCATAGACGATCTGCAGCCCCGCAGCCTTTGCATTGGCGCGCGCGCCGGCGAGTGCGTTCTGGCCGAACTCGGCATCAGAGCCCGCGAGGGCGATGGTCTTGGGCTTCGGGTTCTGCGCCATCGCGATCTCGAAGTAACCAGTCGAGACAGCGCGTTCGGGATCCGGTCCCGTATTGTTGATCGAGAAATAACCGGGATAGTGGAACTGGCTGTTTGCCGCGGTGGCAAGAATCCCGAAGCTCGCACGCTTATGCTCGATCAGCGTCGGTATCGCCGCGGCGGCCATATTGGTCGCATAAGGCCCGAGCAGCAGATCGACTTTGTCGACTTCGAGCAGCTTGGTGTAGATGCCCGGAACCGTCGTCGGGTTCGTTTGATCGTCGTAATAGACGAACTCGACCGGCCGGCCGAGCAGCCCGCCTTTGGCGTTGATCTCCTCGCGCCAAATCTGCAGCGCGGCGAGAATTTGCTGACCCGCTCCGGCGTTGCCGCCGGTCAGCGCCATGCTGAAACCGATTTTGATCGGATCGGCGGCACGCGCCGGCGGAATGCCCGCCCCAACAAACGCGCCGAGAAACAGCGTCGCCACGATCGCGACCGCGCGAAAAATCGCCTTGGTCATTTGCCCCACCCCTCCCAAGCCGGCCGTCATTTCGTTATCTGCGGCCACTGGGTAGTCTGGCGGGCTGGGGCGCAAAAGCAACCGTCGGCAGCCGCGCCGAAGCGGTAAGGTCGCTACCCTTTTCGTGCGCGATGTTTCGCGATATATCGACGCCCAGCGGTGCTGATGCGATCGACAGCATGGCCGGCCGCGGGTGTAGCTCAATGGTAGAGCAGAAGCCTTCCAAGCTTACGACGAGGGTTCGATTCCCTTCACCCGCTCCAGCGCATATCGGCGGCGCGGCATCGACACAGGGATAGCGAGATGGCGAAAGCAAAGTTCGAGCGGAACAAGCCGCACTGCAACATTGGTACGATTGGGCACGTCGACCACGGGAAGACGTCGCTGACGGCGGCGATTACGAAGGTTTTGGCGGAGACGGGCGGGGCGACGTTCACGGCGTATGACCAGATCGACAAGGCGCCGGAAGAGCGGGCACGCGGCATCACGATCTCGACGGCGCATGTCGAGTACGAGACGAAGAACCGCCACTACGCGCATGTCGACTGCCCCGGCCACGCGGACTATGTGAAGAACATGATCACGGGCGCGGCGCAGATGGATGGCGCGATCCTGGTGGTGTCGGCGGCGGACGGTCCGATGCCGCAGACGCGGGAACATATCCTCCTCGCACGCCAGGTCGGCGTGCCGGCGATCGTCGTGTTCCTGAACAAGTGCGACATGGTCGACGATCCGGAACTGCTGGACCTGGTCGAGCTGGAAGTGCGCGAGCTGCTGAGCTCCTACCAGTTCCCGGGCGACAAGATCCCGATCGTTCGCGGCTCGGCGCTGATGGCGCTGGAAGACAAGGACAAGGCCCTGGGCCATGACGCGATCCTGCAGCTGATGGAAGCGGTGGACGCATCGATCCCGCAGCCGGAGCGTGCGAAGGACCGTCCGTTCCTGATGCCAATCGAAGACGTGTTCTCGATCTCGGGTCGCGGCACGGTCGTCACTGGCCGCGTCGAGCGCGGCGTGGTGAAGGTGGGCGAGGAAATCGAGATCGTCGGGCTGCGCCCGACCATCAAGACCGTGGTGACCGGCGTCGAAATGTTCCGCAAGCTCTTGGATCAGGGCGAGGCGGGCGACAATATCGGCGCGCTGCTGCGCGGCACGAAGCGCGAGGAAGTGGAGCGCGGCCAGGTTCTGGCGGCGCCGGGCTCGATCACGCCGCACACGAACTTCCAGGCGGAGGCGTATATCCTGACGAAGGAAGAGGGCGGCCGTCACACGCCGTTCTTCACCAACTACCGGCCGCAGTTCTACTTCCGGACGACGGACGTGACCGGGACGGTGAAGCTGAAGGAAGGCGTCGAGATGGTGATGCCGGGCGACAACGTGTCGATGGAAGTCGAGCTGATCCAGCCGATCGCCATGGACGAGGGCCTGCGCTTCGCCATCCGCGAGGGCGGCCGCACCGTCGGCGCCGGCGTCGTCGCGAAGATCATTAAGTAGGTCACCTGTCCGCAGGTATGGGTTAGTCGCCCCGGCTTGATCGCCGGGGCGACGCCTTGATCACTCGCCGCCGCAAAAGGCTTAGGCCGACGAAGGGCTTCGGGGGCGAAGCTCTGGTTGGGTTGCCATCCTGGCCGCGCTGCGGCTCGCACCTCGATCGACCCAAGCCCCTGGCGACCTCCGGCTGCGCGCTGGGTATCGTGACCCAGTCTCCGACGCTGCCCGATCGCGGCGGGGACCGGGGGCCCGGCGCCTGGTGGCGAGGCGGCGGATCGTACGAAAACCTGGGCGGTCCCTTCGAACTGCGCCTTTCCTTGGCCGCCGCCTATGCCTTTGACAACGGTTACCGGCCCGGCATCCGCTTCGGCCCTATCTCGAATGCCGATATTCACCCGCGGAATCTGGGCGAAAACGACCTGATGGTCACCCACGGGATGTCTTTGGTGCTCTGAAACCGCCTTTGGCGGTTGCGAAACGGGGCAGCGGCGGATAGAACCATGGCCCGGCCGCGTGCGGCCCTTTTCGCTCAAGGCTAGAGGCATCCGGGCCTCGCGTTCCGCGGGCTTAGGAGTGTAGCTCAATTGGTAGAGCACCGGTCTCCAAAACCGGGGGTTGGGGGTTCGAGCCCCTCCACTCCTGCCAGGCCCCGCACGAATTCGGGCGCCAACCTACCGATCCGCCTGCCGAATCGTGGGGCAGGGGCTAGCAATATTCTTGCCGGGGGGCTATATAGACCCCCTTCCAACGGCTTATGATGGCAAAATCCTCTCCGCTCGAATTTCTGCGGCAGGTCCGACAGGAAGTTGGTCGTGTGACCTGGCCGTCCCGCAAGGAGACTACCGTTACGACCGCCATGGTCTTCGCCATGGTGATCATTGCGGCGGTGTTCTTTTTTCTCGTCGACGAAGTGCTCGCGCGCGGCGTGCAATTCGTCCTGGGTATCGGAAGCTGAAAACATGACTGCGCGCTGGTACGTCGTTCACGTTTATTCGGGCTTTGAGAAGAAAGTCGCCTCCTCGATCCGCGAGCAGGCCGAGCAGAAAGGCCTGAGCGAAAAATTCGAAGAAGTGCTGGTACCGACCGAAGAAGTGGTCGAGGTGCGGCGCGGATCGAAGGTCAATGCCGAGCGGAAGTTCTTCCCCGGCTATGTGCTGGTGAAGATGGATCTCACCGACGAGACCTGGCATCTCGTCAAGAATACACCGAAGGTCACCGGCTTCCTCGGCGGCAAGGGCAGCAAGCCCGTGCCGATCAGCGAGGGCGAGGCGACCCGCATCATGAAGCAGGTCCAGGAAGGCATCGAGCGGCCGAAG
Organism: uncultured Alphaproteobacteria bacterium; assembly: GCA_963740675.1. Lineage (GTDB taxonomy): Bacteria > Pseudomonadota > Alphaproteobacteria > ATCC43930 > CGMCC-115725 > CAIKMD01. The sequence continues at coordinate 53,345 of CAVUFS010000005.1, read as the reverse complement.
CCCTCGATCACCTTCGAGATCGGCGAGCAGGTACGCGTTTGCGACGGTCCGTTCACCTCGTTCAACGGGCTGGTCGAAGAGGTCGACGAGGAAAAGGCGCGGCTCAAAGTGGCGGTGTCGATTTTCGGCCGTGCGACGCCGGTCGAGCTCGAATACACGCAAGTCGAAAAGGTTTGAGGGCTTAGGCGATGGCGAAGAAGGTTGTCGGTTTCATCAAGTTGCAAGTGCCGGCGGGCAAGGCAAATCCCTCGCCGCCGATTGGCCCGGCGCTCGGTCAGCGCGGCCTCAACATCATGGAGTTCTGCAAGGCGTTCAACGCGCAGACGCAGAAGCTCGAGCCCGGCATGCCGATCCCGGTGGTCATCACCGCCTATGGCGATCGCAGCTTCACCTTCGTCACCAAGACGCCGCCGAACTCGTACTTCCTGATGAAGGCGGCGGGCATCGAGAAGGGCTCGCAGACCCCCGGCAAAGGCACGGTCGGCAAGGTCACGATGACGCAGATCCGCGAAATCGCGGAGAAGAAGATGGTCGATCTCAACGCCAAGGACCTTGATGGCGCCTGCCAGATGCTTGTCGGCTCGGCGCGGTCCATGGGCCTTGAAGTGGTGGAGTGAGCGATGGCAACCGGCAAACGTTTGAACAAGGCTTATGAGGGCGTCGACCGCAACGCGTTCTACAAAGCGGAAGACGCGGTCAAGCTCGTCAAGGAACGCGCCAAGGCGAAGTTCGACGAGACTATCGAGGTCTCGGTCAATCTCAACGTCGATCCGCGCAAATCCGAACAGAATGTGCGCGGCACGGTGCAACTACCGAACGGCACCGGCAAGACGCTGCGCGTCGCGGTCTTCGCCAAGGGCGATCGCGCCAAAGAAGCTGAGGCCGCTGGCGCGGATATCGTCGGCGCCGACGATCTCGCCGAGAAGGTCAATGCCGGCACGATCGAATTCGATCGCTGCATTGCGACGCCGGACATGATGGTGGTCGTTGGCAAGCTCGGTAAGGTGCTCGGCCCGCGCGGCCTGATGCCCAATCCGAAGCTCGGCACGGTGACGGCGAATGTCGCCGAAGCAGTCAAAGCGGCGAAGGGCGGCCAGGTCGAATATCGCACCGAGAAGGCCGGCATTGTCCAGGCCGGCGTCGGCAAGGCGAGCTTCACGGAGCAGGCCCTCGTCGAGAACATCAAGGCCTTCGTCGGCGCGGTCAGCCGTACGCGGCCGGCCGGCGTCAAAGGCGCTTTCGTCAAGCGCGTCAGCGTCTCGACCACGATGGGTCCGGGGCTGAAGCTCGATATCGCCAGCGTCGCGAGCGAAGGCTCGACGCAGCAGTGAATTCCGCCGGCGTTGGCCTTCGGGCCGGCGCCGACGGCGTAGCGGGGTGGGCAACCATCCCGTCCTGTCCGAGATTGCCGGTGCCATTGGCCCAAAGGTCCTGCCTGGACCGCCAGCATGAGACGGGGTCGCCGGTCGTATCCGAGCCATCGGGTGCGTCAGGCGCTTCTGGGACAGGCGAACCGAGCGGTCGGATTCTCCGGCCGCTCTCGTGTAACCGATCTGCTTAAAGCCCTTGGGCTGGCGGCGGATCATTTGGTCGGAGACGAAGCGTGGACCGGTCACAAAAAGAGGCCCTGGTCACGTCGTTGCACGAACAGCTATCCGACACCGTATGTGTCGTCATCACTCACCAGACGGGTATGACCGTCGCGGAAGTGACCGACCTGCGGCGTCAGATGCGTGCAGCGGGTGCCAGCTTCAAAGTGACGAAAAACCGGCTCGCCCGTATCGCTTTGACCGGCACGAAGTTCGAGCAGCTTTCGTCGCTGTTTACCGGCCCAACCGCGATTGCTTATTCGCGGGACCCGGTGGCGGCTGCGAAGGTGGCAGTCGAGTTCGCCAACAAGAACGACAAGCTGTCGATCGTCGGGGGAAGCCTCGGCGAACAGCAACTCGACGCGGCGGGCGTGAAGTCGCTCGCCACCATGCCATCGCTCGATCAACTTCGCGCCAAGCTTCTCGGCATGCTGCAGACCCCGGCGACACGGATCGCCAGCGTCCTGCAGGCGCCCGGAGGCCAGGTGGCGAGGGTGCTGGGCGCGTATGCGCGCAAAGCGGAAGCGGAAGGCTAGTCGGTTTCAAATCATCGAAGACTTGAAAAAATCCCAGGAGTGCTAACATGGCTGACTTGAATAAATTGGTTGAAGAGCTCTCGAGCCTGACGGTTATCGAGGCGGCAGAGCTCTCGAAGAAGCTCGAAGAGAAGTGGGGCGTCTCGGCGGCGGCTCCTGTCGCGGTTGCGGCAGCGGGCGGCGGCGCGGCGCCGGCCGAAGCGGCAGCGGAGCAGACCGAATTCACGGTCGTTCTGGCCACCGCCGGCGACAAGAAGATCAACGTCATTAAAGAAGTGCGTGCGATCACCAGCCTCGGCCTGAAAGAGGCCAAGGACCTGGTCGAAGGCGCGCCGAAGCCTGTCAAAGAAGGCGTCAACAAAGACGAGGCGGCGAAGATCAAGAAGCAGCTCGAAGACGCGGGTGCAACGGTTCAAATTCAATAGCCCCGCGAGGCATTGCTTTGGCAGGCCGGGCACATCGACGGTTCTCGAATCGTCCCTGCCCGGCCTCGTCAGGGCCTGAAAGCCGGGGTGCGGCTCGTCCGCACCTTCTGGCTTTTGTCGTCTTTAAGTACGGCTCGCCGGCGCAGCCTATCGCCCGGCATTGAGCATCGGAATCGATTGAGGAGAAGCCATGGCTAAATCGTTCACCGGCAGGAAGCGCATCCGCAAGAGCTTTGGCCGCATCCCCGAAGTCGCGCCGATGCCGAACCTCATCGAGGTCCAGAAGAGCTCTTACGATCATTTCCTGCAGATGGGCGTGCCGGCGGACAAGCGCACCGCCGTCGGTCTGCAAGAAGTGTTCAAATCCGTGTTCCCGATCCGCGATTTCTCGGATCGCGCGCGGCTGGAATTCGTCAGCTACGAGCTCGAGACGCCGAAATACGACGTCGAGGAATGCCAGCAGCGCGGCATCACGTTTGCCGCGCCCTTGAAGGTCACGCTGCGCCTCGTCGTTTGGGACGTTGATGAAGAGACCAGCGCCCGCTCGATCCGCGATATCAAAGAGCAAGACGTCTACATGGGCGACATGCCCCTGATGACGAAGAACGGCACCTTCATCATCAACGGCACCGAGCGCGTCATCGTCTCGCAGATGCATCGCTCGCCGGGCGTGTTCTTCGATCACGACAAGGGCAAGAGCCATTCCTCGGGCAAGTATCTCTTTGCCGCCCGCGTCATTCCTTATCGCGGCTCCTGGCTCGATTTCGAATTCGATGCCAAGGATCACGTCTATGTCCGCATCGATCGCCGCCGCAAGCTACCGGTGACGACGCTGCTCTATGCGCTCGACAGCGCCGAGACTGAGAAGCTGCGCGCCGAGCGCGCTGCGGCCTCGAAGACACTGCAGCCGCATGAGGCGCAGGGCATGTCGAAGGAAGAGATTCTGAGCGCGTTCTACACGCCGGTCGCTTTCCGCTTCGACAAGAACGGCTGGAAGGTGCCGTTCGATCCGTCGCGCTATCGCGGCTTCAAGACCACCAACGATCTCGTCGATGCGAAGACCGGCAAGGTCAAGATCGAAACCGGCACCAAGCTGACGCCGCGGCTCGCGAAGAAACTCTACGATGAGGGTCTGAAGGAAGTCCGCGTCGGCCGCGAGGACATCGTCGGTAAGTACCTGGCGATCGATATCGTCAACGAGGATACCGGCGAGATCTATGCCGAAGCCGGCGACGAAGTGACCGAGCAACTGATCGAGACGGTCGAGAAGTCGAACATCCTCGAACTGCCGGTGATCTCGGTCGATCACATGACGGTCGGGCCGTATCTGCGCAACACGCTGCAGATCGACAAGAATTCGGGCCGCGAAGAGGCGCTCATCGATATCTATCGCGTGATGCGCCCGGGCGAGCCGCCGACCCTCGAGACGGCGGAAGCGCTCTTCAAAAGCCTGTTCTTCGATCCGGAGCGCTACGATCTCTCGGCCGTCGGCCGCGTGAAGATGAATTCGCGCCTCAGCCTCCAGACCGAGGATACGGTGCGGGTGCTCCGCAAGGACGACATCGTCGCCATCCTGCGCGTGCTCGTCGAATTGAAAGACGGCCGCGGCGAGATCGACGACATCGATCATCTCGGCAATCGCCGTGTCCGCTCGGTCGGCGAGCTGATGGAGAATCAGTATCGCATCGGCCTCTTGCGCATGGAGCGCGCGATCCGCGAGCGTATGAGTTCGGTCGAGATCGACACGGTGATGCCGCACGATCTGATCAACGCGAAGCCCGCGGCTGCCGCGGTGCGCGAGTTCTTCGGCTCGTCGCAGCTCTCGCAATTCATGGATCAGACCAACCCGCTCTCCGAGATCACGCATAAGCGCCGTCTCTCGGCGCTTGGCCCGGGCGGTCTGACGCGCGAGCGTGCCGGCTTCGAGGTGCGCGACGTGCATCCGACGCATTACGGCCGCATCTGTCCGATCGAGACGCCGGAAGGCCCGAACATCGGCCTGATCAACAGCCTCGCGACTTATGCGCGCGTCAATCAATACGGCTTCATCGAGAGCCCGTATCGGCGCGTCCGCGACGGCAAGGTGACCGAAGAGGTGGTCTATCTCTCCGCGATGGAAGAGGGCCGCTACGTCATCGCCCAGGCCAATGTCGAGGTCGATGCGCATGACCGCATCAAGGCGGACCTGACCAATTGCCGCAAAGGCGGCGATTTCGTCATGGCACGCCCGCAAGACATCGACTTCTTCGATGTTTCGCCGAAGCAGCTCGTTTCGGTCGCGGCGGCACTCATTCCGTTCCTCGAGAATGACGACGCCAACCGCGCGCTGATGGGCTCGAACATGCAGCGCCAGGCGGTGCCGCTGATCAAGGCCGACGCGCCGTTGGTCGGCACCGGCATGGAAGAGACCGTGGCGCGGGATTTGGGCGTCACGATCATCGCTCGCCGCTCCGGCATCGTCGACCAGGTCGACGGTATGCGCATCGTCATTCGCGCGACGGAAGATACGGCGGCGGAATCTCCCGGCGTCGATATCTACAACCTGCTGAAGTTCCAGCGCTCGAACCAGAACACCTGCATCACGCAGCGCCCGCTCGTGCGCGTCGGCGATGAGGTGAAGGCCGGCGACATCGTCGCCGACGGTCCCTCGACGCAGCTCGGCGAGCTCGCGCTCGGCCGCAACGTGCTTTGCGCGTTCATGCCGTGGAACGGCTACAACTTCGAAGATTTCGATCCTCATCTCCGAGCGCATCGTTTCCGACGATGTCTTCACTTCGATCCATATCGAGGAATTCGAAGTGATGGCGCGCGATACGAAGCTGGGCCAGGAAGAAATCACGCGCGACATCCCGAATGTCGGCGAAGAAGCGCTGAAGAATCTCGACGAAGCCGGCATCGTTTACATCGGTGCCGAGGTGAAGCCGGGCGACATCCTCGTCGGCAAGGTGACGCCGAAGGGCGAATCGCCGATGACCCCGGAAGAGAAGCTGCTGCGCGCGATCTTCGGCGAAAAAGCCTCGGATGTGCGCGACACGTCGCTGCGTCTGCCGCCAGGCGTTGCCGGTACGATCGTCGAAGTCCGCGTCTTCTCGCGTCGCGGCGTCGACAAGGACGAGCGTGCTCTCGCGATCGAGCGCGCGGAAATCGAGCGTCTCGCCAAGGACCGCGACGACGAGAAGGTGATTCTGGAAGGCAGCTTCTATTCGCGTCTCCGCAATCTGCTCTCGGGCCAGGAAGTTTCGGGCGGCCGTCATGTGAAGGCCGGCACGAAGCTCAACAAAGAGACGCTGCAGGAGGTCGAAGACCATCAGCTGCGCAGCATCTCGATCAAGAACGACAAGCGTATGTCGGAGATCGAGGCGCTCAAGAAGCAGATGGACGACGCCAACAAGGTCCTGCAAGAGCGCTTCGAGAGCAAAGTCGAGAAGCTGCAGCGCGGCGACGAGTTGCCGCCCGGCGTGATGAAGATGGTCAAAGTCTTCGTCGCGGTGAAGCGCAAGCTGCAGCCCGGCGACAAGATGGCCGGCCGTCACGGCAACAAGGGCGTCATCTCGCGCATCATGCCGATCGAGGACATGCCGTATCTCGAAAACGGCACGCATGTCGACATCGTGCTCAATCCGCTCGGCGTGCCGAGCCGCATGAATGTCGGTCAGATCCTCGAGACGCATCTCGGTTGGGCGTCGGCCGGTCTCGGCCGGCAGATCGGTGAGCTGCTCGACAAGTCGATGCGGGCCGACAAGCAAACGCGCGACCTGCGCAAATTCCTGGGTGGCGTCTACACCGACAAGGTGGACCAGGCCGACATCAAGGATATGAACGACGAGCAGGTGCTCGAGCTGGCGAAGAATCTGCGGCCGGGCGTTCCGGTTGCGACGCCGGTCTTCGACGGCGCGCGCGAGGACGACATCGTCAAGATGCTCGGCGAAGCCGGGCTCGATAGCTCGGGTCAGGTTCGCCTGATCGACGGTCGTACCGGCGAATTCTTCGATCGCCGTGTCACCGTCGGCTACATCTACATGCTGAAGCTGCATCACCTCGTGGACGACAAAATCCACGCGCGGTCGATCGGCCCCTACAGCCTCGTCACCCAGCAGCCGTTGGGCGGTAAGGCGCAGTTCGGTGGCCAGCGCTTCGGCGAAATGGAGGTGTGGGCGCTCGAGGCATACGGTGCCGCTTACACCTTGCAGGAAATGCTCACGGTCAAATCGGACGACGTTTCGGGCCGTACCAAGGTCTACGAGGCGATCGTTCGCGGCGACGACAATTTCGAGGCCGGTATTCCGGAATCCTTCAACGTCTTGGTTAAGGAACTCCGTTCGCTGGGCCTCAACGTCGAGCTCGAGCAGCGCAGCTATTGAGCGCTGAGACGAGCACGAGCATCAGGTTAGAAACGATATACCGAAAGAGGGATCGTTCATGAACGAGTTGATGAACATCTTCGGCCAGGTCACAGGCCCGCAAAGCTTTGACCAGATCAAGATTTCGATCGCCAGCCCCGAGCGCATCCGCTCGTGGTCTTATGGCGAGATCAAGAAGCCGGAGACGATCAACTACCGTACCTTCAAGCCGGAACGCGACGGCTTGTTCTGCGCCCGCATCTTCGGGCCGATCAAGGACTACGAGTGCTTGTGCGGCAAGTACAAGCGCATGAAGTACCGCGGCATCATCTGCGAGAAGTGCGGCGTCGAAGTGACGCTCTCGAAGGTCCGGCGCGATCGCATGGGCCACATCGAGCTCGCCTCGCCGGTGGCGCATATCTGGTTCCTGAAGTCGTTGCCGTCGCGCATCGGCTTGCTGCTCGACATGACGCTCAAGGATCTCGAGAAGATTCTCTATTTCGAGAGCTATGTCGTCACCGAGCCGGGCCTGACCCCGCTCAAGCTGCACCAACTTCTCAACGAAGAGGATTACCTCAAGGCGCAGGATGAGTTCGGCGAGCAGGGCTTCGAAGCCGCGATCGGCGCCGAAGCGCTGCGCAAGATGCTCGAGAAGATCAAGCTCGAGGGCGAGGACGGCGAGCGCGAGCGGCTGCGTGTCGAGCTGCGCGAGACGACATCCGAAGCCAAGCGCAAGAAGCTGGTGAAGCGGCTGAAGCTCGTCGAGGCCTTCATGGCCTCGCAGAGCCGGCCGGAATGGATGATCCTCGAGGTCATCCCGGTCATCCCGCCCGAGTTGCGGCCCCTTGTTCCGTTGGACGGTGGTCGGTTCGCAACGTCGGATCTCAACGACCTCTATCGCCGCGTCATCAACCGCAACAACCGGCTGAAGCGCCTCATCGAGCTGCGCGCGCCCGACATTATCGTGCGCAACGAGAAGCGCATGCTGCAAGAGGCGGTCGACGCGCTGTTCGATAACGGCCGTCGCGGCCGCATCATCACGGGCGCCAACAAGCGTCCGCTGAAGTCGCTCTCCGACATGCTGAAAGGCAAGCAGGGCCGCTTCCGTCAGAACCTCCTCGGCAAGCGCGTCGACTATTCGGGCCGCTCGGTCATCGTGGTCGGTCCGGAGCTCAAGCTGCATCAATGCGGCCTGCCGAAGAAGATGGCGTTGGAGCTCTTCAAGCCGTTCATCTATTCGAAGCTCGAGCTCTATGGCCTCGCCAGCACGATCAAGGCGGCGAAGCGCATGGTCGAAAAAGAGCGTCCGGAGGTGTGGGATATCCTCGAAGAGGTGATCCGCGAGCATCCGGTGCTGCTCAACCGCGCGCCCACCTTGCATCGCCTCGGCATTCAGGCTTTCGAGCCGACGCTGATCGAAGGCAAGGCGATCCAGCTCCATCCGCTGGTCTGCACCGCGTTCAACGCCGATTTCGACGGCGACCAGATGGCGGTGCACGTGCCGTTGTCGCTCGAGGCTCAGCTCGAAGCGCGCGTTCTGATGATGTCGACCAACAACATCCTCTCGCCCGCCAACGGCAAGCCGATCATCGTGCCGTCGCAGGACATCATTCTCGGCCTCTACTACATCACGATGGAAGAGGCGGGCGCGAAGGGCGAAGGCATGTCCTTCACCGATATGGGCGAGATCGAGCATGCGCTCGACAGCGGTTCGCTGTCGCTGCATGCGAAGATCAACGCGCGTATCTCGGCCACGGATAAGGATGGCAGCCAGGTCATTCGGCGCGTTACGACGACCGCCGGCCGCATGATGCTGTCCGAGATCCTGCCGAAGAGCACGCTCGTCGGCTTCGAGCTTCTCAATCGTCTGCTGACGAAGAAGGAAATCTCGAACGTCATCGACCAGGTGCATCGTCACTGCGGTCAGAAAGAGACCGTCATCTTCTGCGATCGCTTGATGGCGATCGGCTTCTCGCAAGCCTGTAAGGCGGGCATCTCCTTCGGCAAGGATGATCTGATCATTCCGCAAGCCAAGGAAAAGCTCATCAAAGAGGCGCAGACGAAGGTCAAGGAGTACGAGCAGCAATATCTCGACGGCCTGATCACGCAGGGCGAGAAGTACAACAAGGTCGTCGACGTGTGGTCGAACTGCACCGAGCGCGTCGCCGACGAAATGATGAAGGCGATCCGCACGCCGCGCAAAGGCGAAGTCATCAATCCGGTGTGGATGATGGCCGACAGCGGCGCGCGCGGTTCGGCGGCGCAGATCAAGCAGCTTGCCGGCATGCGCGGCCTCATGGCCAAGCCGTCGGGCGAAATCATCGAGACGCCGATCATCTCGAACTTCAAGGAAGGCCTCACCGTTCTCGAGTACTTCAATTCGACCCACGGCGCGCGTAAGGGCCTCGCCGACACGGCGTTGAAGACGGCCAATTCCGGCTATCTCACCCGCCGCCTCGTCGACGTGGCGCAGGACGCGATCATCACCGAGATCGATTGCGGCACGCAGCGCGGCCTCACGGTGCGTGCGGTGGTCGAAGGCGGCGAAGTCATCGCGCCGCTGTCCGATCGTATCCTCGGTCGTAGCGCGTCGGTCGATGTCGTCGATCCGCTCAAGGGCGACGTGATCGTCCCCGCCGGCGAACTCATCGGCGAGGAAGAGGTCGACAAAATCGATGCCGCTGGCATCGATTCGGTGCTCATCCGCTCGGTGCTCACCTGCGAGACCCGCGTCGGTCTTTGTGGCAAGTGCTATGGCCGCGATCTGGCGCGCGGCACGGTCGTCAATATCGGCGAGGCGGTCGGCGTGATCGCGGCGCAGTCGATCGGCGAGCCGGGTACCCAGCTCACCATGCGCACCTTCCACATCGGTGGTGCCGTGCAGCGCGGTGCCGAGCAATCCTCGGTCGAGGCGGCGTTCGATGCCAAGGTGCGGATCAAGAATCGCACGGTGGTCGTGAATTCGGCCGGCACTCCGATCGTCATGAACCGCAACACCGAGCTTGCTCTGCTTGATGAAGCGGGTCGCGAGAAGGCGCGCCATCGCTTGCCATACGGCGCGAAGATCCTTGCGGATGAGGGCACGGCGGTGACCAAAGGCCAGCGTCTGGCCGAATGGGATCCTTACACCATGCCGATCATCACCGAGCGCGACGGTATCGCCAACTACATGGACCTCGTCGAGGGCGTCTCGATGCGCGAGGTTGTCGACGAAGCGACCGGTATCTCGTCCAAGGTGGTCATCGACTGGAAACAGCAGCCGAAGGGCGGCGATCTGAAGCCCGCGATTGTCCTCCGCGACGATAAGGGCAATACGTTGACCTTCTCCAGCGGCCGCGAAGCGCGGTTGCCGTTGCCGGCCGACGCTATTCTCTCGGTCGAGAACAGTGTTCATGTGCATGCCGGCGACGTGCTTGCGCGTATCCCGCGTAAATCGTCGAAGACCCGCGACATCACCGGCGGTCTGCCGCGCGTCGCGGAACTCTTCGAAGCCCGCAAGCCGAAGGATTTCGCGGTCATCAGCGAGATCGACGGCCGCATCGAGTTCGGCAAGGACTACAAGACCAAGCGCCGTGTGCTGATCGTCCCGAACGAGGAGGGCGCGGAGCCGGTCGAGTATCTGATTCCGAAGGGCAAGCATCTCTCGGTGCAGGAAGGCGATTTCGTCCAGCGTGGCGATCTCTTGATCGACGGCAATCGCGTCCCGCATGAGATCCTGCGTGTCCTCGGCGTCGAGGAACTGGCGAACTACCTCATCAACGAGATCCAGGAGGTCTATCGCCTCCAGGGTGTGCGCATTAACGACAAGCACATCGAGGTCATCGTTCGCCAGATGCTGCAGAAGATCGAGGTGATGGACCCGGGCGAGACGACGTTCCTCGCCGGTGAGCAGGTCGATCGTGCCGATTTCGAAGCCGAGAACCAAAAGGTCGCGGCGGAGAAATTGCGGACGGCGACGGGCCAGCCGGTGCTGCAAGGCATCACCAAGGCGAGCCTGCAGACGAACTCCTTCATCTCGGCGGCATCGTTCCAGGAGACCACCCGCGTCCTCACCGAGGCGGCGGTTTCCGGCCGGATCGACGTGCTGTCGGGCCTCAAGGAGAACGTCATCGTCGGCCGCCTGATCCCGGCGGGCACTGGCAGCGTGATGGCGCGTTGGCGCCAGATCGCGGCGGCGCGCGACAAGGAACTGGCCGCGACCGACGCGGCGCAGACCCCGGCGATCGAGGCCGACCAGAAGATCGCCTAGCCGGTCCCAGACCGGGTTTGAGCGGAAAAGAGGCCGGGCCACCGGCCTCTTTTTTTGCTGGGTTGCGGTCCCCGCGCGCTTGCCGGGAATAGCCGCCAAGCCATGGTGGATAAAGGCAAAAAGCGGGGCTGCTCGGCTTGACGGCCTCACAGCCCGCCACTAGTATCCGCGCACTTTGAAAGGGGCTGGCGGTAGGTAGGCCAACCTAGACGCAGCTTAAGTCGTTGATCTAATTGGCCCAGCGCCGTGTGAGACGGCGCGCTTATCCGGGGACGTCCCAGGACCGCTGGAGATGCGCCATGCATCGCCGCGCGGTTTGTGTGTTTGTTCGAGACTTCGAGAAGGTGACCTAGGCATGCCTACGATCAACCAGCTGATCCGCAATGCGCGGCATCCGCAACCGGCACGCAATAAGGTGCCGGCGCTGCAGGAAAGCCCGCAGAAGCGCGGCGTGTGCACCCGCGTCTATACGACGACGCCGAAGAAGCCGAACTCGGCGCTTCGTAAGGTTGCGCGCGTGCGGCTGACCAACGCCTTCGAAGTGACCAGCTACATCCCCGGTGAAGGCCATAACCTTCAGGAACATTCCGTGGTGCTGATCCGCGGCGGCCGCGTGAAGGATCTTCCCGGCGTTCGCTATCACATCATCCGTGGCACGCTTGATACGCAGGGCGTGAAAGACCGTCGCCAGCGCCGTTCGAAATACGGCGCCAAGCGGCCGAAGTAAGGAGCCAGAGCGATGTCCCGCCGTCGTGCTGCTGTTAAGCGTGAGGTTCAACCGGATCCGAAGTTCGGTGATCTTATTGTCAGCAAGTTCATGAACTGCCTGATGTATCAGGGTAAGAAGTCGGTCGCCGAAGGCATCGTCTACGGCGCGATGGATCGCATTGCCAAGCGCTCGGGGCAGGACCCGCTGCGCATGTTCCACGATGCGCTCAACAATGTGCGTCCCGCGGTCGAGGTTCGCTCCCGCCGCGTCGGTGGTGCGACCTATCAGGTGCCGGTCGAGGTTCGGCCCGATCGCAGCCAGGCGCTTGCGATCCGCTGGATCATCGGCGGTGCGCGCGACCGTTCCGAGCACACAATGGAAGAGCGGTTGTCGGGCGAGCTGATGGATGCCGCCAGCAATCGCGGCTCGGCCGTGAAGAAGCGTGAAGACACGCATCGCATGGCTGACGCCAACAAAGCCTTTTCGCATTACCGCTGGTAGGCCGGCACTTCAGCCGCACCCTCGGAGTATTCGATGCCCCGTACGACGCCAATCGATCGCTATCGCAATATCGGCATCATGGCCCACATTGATGCCGGCAAGACGACTACGACCGAGCGCATCCTTTATTACACCGGCAAGTCCTACAAGATCGGCGAAGTCCATGAGGGCACCGCCACGATGGACTGGATGGAGCAGGAACAAGAGCGCGGCATCACCATTACGTCGGCTGCGACGACTGCTTTCTGGCGCGAGCATCGCATCAACATCATCGACACCCCGGGCCACGTCGACTTCACCATCGAGGTCGAGCGCAGCTTGCGTGTTCTCGACGGCGCGGTAACGGTGTTCGACAGCGTCGCCGGCGTCGAGCCGCAATCGGAGACAGTGTGGCGCCAGGCGGACAAGTACCGCGTGCCACGCATCTGCTTTGTCAACAAGATGGATCGCATCGGCGCGAACTTCCAACGCACCGTCGACATGATCATCGATCGCCTCGGTGCCGTGCCCCTGGTGGTGCAGCTGCCGATCGGCGCGGAAAGCGATTTCAAGGGCATCGTCGATCTCGTCCAGATGAAAGCGGTCGTCTGGAAGGAAGAGACACTCGGCGCGAAATTCGATATCACCGATATTCCGGCGGATCTGGCCGAGCAGGCTGCTGAAGCACGCCATAATCTGGTCGAGCTCGCGGTCGAGCAGGACGATGCTGCGCTCGAGGCTTACCTCGCCGGCCAAGAGCCGGATATGGAGACGCTGAAGCGCTGCATCCGTAAGGGCACGATCAATTTCGTGTTCGTGCCGGTGTTGTGCGGTTCGGCCTTCAAGAACAAGGGCGTGCAACCGCTGCTTGATGCGGTGGTCGATTTCCTGCCGTCGCCGCTCGACATTCCGGCGGTTAAAGGCACCGATTCCAAGGGCAATGAAGTCGTCCGCCCGGCAGACGACAAGGCACCCTTCGCCGGTCTCGCCTTCAAGATCATGGACGATCCCTTCGTTGGCTCGATCACCTTCGTGCGCATCTATTCGGGCACGGTGTCGAGCGGCACGGGCATCCTCAACTCGGTCAAGGACAAGACCGAGCGCGTCGGCCGCATGTTGTTGATGCACGCCAATTCGCGCGAAGACATCAAGGAAGCGAACGCCGGCGACATCGTCGCGTTCGCGGGCCTCAAGGTCACGACCACCGGCGAGACGCTCTGCGATCCGAACAACGCGGTCGTCTTGGAGCGCATGGAATTCCCCGATCCGGTCATCGAGATCGCGATCGAGCCGAAGACCAAGGCCGATCAGGAAAAGATGGGCATGGCGCTGGTGCGCTTGGCGCAGGAGGATCCGTCTTTCCGCGTCACGACCGACCAAGAGTCCGGCCAGACCATCCTCAAGGGGATGGGTGAGCTTCATCTCGAAATCAAAGTCGACATCCTCAAGCGCACCTACAAGATCGACGCCAATGTCGGCGCGCCGCAGGTTGCTTATCGCGAGACGATCACCAAGCCGGCCGATATCGATTATACGCATAAGAAGCAGACCGGCGGCTCGGGCCAGTTCGCGCGCGTGAAGATGCATTTCGAGCCGCTGCCGCCGGGCTCGGGCTTCAGCTTCGATAGCAAGGTCATTGGTGGCTCGGTGCCGAAGGAATACATCCCCGGCGTCGAAAAGGGCGTCAAAGGCTCGCTCGATAGCGGTGTGCTCGCCGGCTTCCCGGTCATTGACTTCAAGGTCGAGCTGACGGACGGCGCCTACCACGAAGTCAATTCAAGCGCGCTCGCGTTCGAAATCGCGGCGCGTGCGGCGATGAAGGAAGGCCTGGCGAAAGCGTCGCCGAAGCTGCTCGAGCCGATCATGAAGGTCGAAGTGGTGACGCCGCGCGACTACATGGGCGACGTCATCGGCGATCTCAACAGCCGGCGCGGACGCATCACCGGTCAGGATCAGCGCGGCAATGCCGAAGTGATCAACGCGATGGTCCCGCTGGCGAACATGTTCGGTTATGTGAACACGCTGCGTTCGATGAGCCAGGGTCGCGCGCAATACTCGATGACGTTTGATCACTACGAGCAAGTACCGCAGGCGGTGGCGGACGAAGTCCGCGCCAAGTTGGCATAACGCGGAAATTACGGAGAACGAAAGATGGCGAAAGCAAAGTTCGAGCGGAACAAGCCGCACTGCAACATTGGTACGATTGGGCACGTCGACCACGGGAAGACGTCGCTGACGGCGGCGATTACGAAGGTTTTGGCGGAGACGGGCGGGGCGACGTTCACGGCGTATGACCAGATCGACAAGGCGCCGGAAGAGCGGGCACGCGGCATCACGATCTCGACGGCGCATGTCGAGTACGAGACGAAGAACCGCCACTACGCGCATGTCGACTGCCCCGGCCACGCGGACTATGTGAAGAACATGATCACGGGCGCGGCGCAGATGGATGGCGCGATCCTGGTGGTGTCGGCGGCGGACGGTCCGATGCCGCAGACGCGGGAACATATCCTCCTCGCACGCCAGGTCGGCGTGCCGGCGATCGTCGTGTTCCTGAACAAGTGCGACATGGTCGACGATCCGGAACTGCTGGACCTGGTCGAGCTGGAAGTGCGCGAGCTGCTGAGCTCCTACCAGTTCCCGGGCGACAAGATCCCGATCGTTCGCGGCTCGGCGCTGATGGCGCTGGAAGACAAGGACAAGGCCCTGGGCCATGACGCGATCCTGCAGCTGATGGAAGCGGTGGACGCATCGATCCCGCAGCCGGAGCGTGCGAAGGACCGTCCGTTCCTGATGCCAATCGAAGACGTGTTCTCGATCTCGGGTCGCGGCACGGTCGTCACTGGCCGCGTCGAGCGCGGCGTGGTGAAGGTGGGCGAGGAAATCGAGATCGTCGGGCTGCGCCCGACCATCAAGACCGTGGTGACCGGCGTCGAAATGTTCCGCAAGCTCTTGGATCAGGGCGAGGCGGGCGACAATATCGGCGCGCTGCTGCGCGGCACGAAGCGCGAGGAAGTGGAGCGCGGCCAGGTTCTGGCGGCGCCGGGCTCGATCACGCCGCACACGAACTTCCAGGCGGAGGCGTATATCCTGACGAAGGAAGAGGGCGGCCGTCACACGCCGTTCTTCACCAACTACCGGCCGCAGTTCTACTTCCGGACGACGGACGTGACCGGGACGGTGAAGCTGAAGGAAGGCGTCGAGATGGTGATGCCGGGCGACAACGTGTCGATGGAAGTCGAGCTGATCCAGCCGATCGCCATGGACGAGGGCCTGCGCTTCGCCATCCGCGAAGGCGGCCGCACCGTCGGCGCCGGCGTCGTCGCCAAGATCATTAAGTAGGCGGGGCACGGGCAAAGGGAGCGACACGGCGACTTTTCGCCCGTGAAATCAAGGGACCGAGAAAATGGCACTCGACAATCAAAACATCCGCATCCGGCTTCGCGCGTACGATCATCGCGTGCTCGATCAGTCGACGAGCGAGATCGTGAATACCGCGAAACGGACCGGCGCGCGGGTGCGCGGTCCCATTCCGCTGCCGACGCGGATCGAGCGCTTCACGGTGTTGCGCTCGCCGCATATCGACAAGAAGTCACGCGAGCAGTTCGAAATCCGCACGCATAAGCGCGTGCTCGATATCGTCGATCCGACGCCGCAGACGGTGGACGCGCTGATGAAGCTCGACCTCGCTGCTGGCGTGGACGTCGAGATCAAGCTCTAAGGGTGGATTAGTCATGCGTACCGGACTCATCGCCCAGAAGCTGGGCATGACCCGACAATTCACCGAGACTGGCGATCACGTGCCGGTCACGGTGCTGAAGGTCGATAATTGCCAGGTCGTTGCCGTGCGTACGGCCGAGAAGGACGGCTACACCGCCGTTCAGATCGGTGTCGGCAAGGCGAAGGTGAAGAATATCGGTCAGGGTCTGCGCGGCCATTACGCGAAGGCCAAAATCGAGCCGAAGGCGAAGCTCGTCGAGTTTCGCGTGACGCCCGATGCGGTGCTCGAAGTCGGTGCCGAGATTTCGGCGGCGCATTTCGTGCCCGGCCAGTTCGTCGATGTCGTCGGCACCACCAAGGGCCGCGGCTTCACCGGTGCCATGCAGCGGTGGAATTTCGGCGGCTTGCGTGCGACGCACGGCGTCTCGGTCTCGCATCGCAGCCATGGTTCGACCGGTCAGCGCCAGGATCCTGGCAAGACCTTCAAGAACAAAAAGATGGCCGGCCATTACGGCGTCGAGCGTGTCACCACGCAGAATTTGAAGATCCTCGCTTCCGATGCCGAGCGCGGCCTGATCTTTGTGATCGGCGCGGTTCCGGGTTTTGACGGCTCCTACGTGCTGGTGAAGGACGCGGCGAAGCGTCCGGCGCCCAAGGATCTGCCGTTCCCGGCGGCGCTGCGGGAAGCGCAACAGGCGCAGGCGGGGGCCTGATATGAAGCTGAAAGTCACCAGCCTCGAGAATAAAGAAACCGGCGATATCGATCTCGCCGACGAGGTCTTCGGGTTGCCGGTGGTGCGGCGCGACATCCTCGCGCGCGTCATCAATTGGCAGCTCGCCAAGCGCCGCGCCGGTACGCACAAGACCAAGCAGGTCGGTGAGATCTCCGGCACGACCAAGAAGCCCTGGGCGCAAAAGGGCACCGGCCGTGCACGCCAAGGCTCGCTGCGGTCGCCGCAATTCCGCGGCGGTGCGGTGATCTTCGGCCCGGTGGTGCGCGATCACGGCTTCGGTCTGCAGAAAAAGATTCGCCAGCTCGGTCTCAAGACCGCGCTGACCGCCAAGCAGAAGGAAGGCAAGCTCATCGTGCTGGATAAGGCTTCGGTGAATGAGCCGAAGACCGGCGCACTTGCCAAGCAATTCGCGGCGCTCGGCTGGACCTCGGTGCTCATCATCGACGGGCCCGAGCTCGATCAGAATTTCGCTCGCGCCGCGCGCAACTTGCCGGGCATCGATGTGCTGCCGCAGCAGGGCGCGAATGTCTATGACATCATGCGCCGCGACACGCTCATTGTGACGCGCGACGCGGTTCAGCATCTGGAGGCGCGCCTCAAATGAGCCGGTTCCGTTTTATCCCCCGCGAGCTGCCCAAGCTGTCGCGCGAAGCCATGTACGACGTGATCTTGTCGCCGGTCATCACCGAAAAGGCGACGATGGCGTCGGAGCACAATCAGGTGACGTTCCGCGTGCCGGTCGACGCCGATAAGCGCGCGGTGAAGGTCGCCGTCGAGGGCCTCTTCAAGGTGAAGGTCACGGCGGTGAACACCATCCTCGTCAAAGGCAAGACCAAGCGCTTCCGCGGCCGTCCGGGCCAGCGCTCCGATTACAAGAAGGCGATCGTGACCTTGGCCGAAGGCTCCAAGATCGACGTGACCACGGGAATCTAACGCGATGGCATTGAAGACATATAAGCCGACGAGCCCCGGCCGCCGCCAATTGGTGCTGGTGGATCGCAGCGAGTTGTGGTCCGGCGGTCCGGTCAAAGGGCTTACCGAAGGCAAGCACAGCTCCGGCGGGCGCAACAATCGCGGCCGTATCACGGTGTTCCAGCGCGGCGGCGGTCACAAGCGCCGCCTGCGTACGGTCGATTTCAAGCGCCGTAAGGAAGGCGCGGCCGAAGTCGTGCGGCTCGAATACGATCCGAACCGTTCGGGCTTCCTCGCGCTGATCAAGTACGAGGATGGCGAGCTCAGCTACATCCTGGCGCCGCAGCGTCTCGCCGCCGGCGACAAGGTCGTCGCGGGCGAGAAGGTCGACGTGAAACCGGGCAATGCGATGCCGATGCGCAGCATCCCGGTCGGCACGATCATCCACAATGTCGAGATGAAGCCCGGCAAGGGCGGTCAGCTCGCACGCTCGGCTGGTACGTTTGCGCAGCTCGTCGGCCGCGATGCGGGCTACGCGCTGCTGCGTCTCTCGTCCGGCGAGGTGCGCATGGTGCGCGCCGAATGCATGGCGACGATCGGGGCGGTCTCGAACCCAGATCGTCAGAATATTTCGATCGGCAAAGCGGGCCGCAATCGCTGGCTCGGCAAACGCCCGGTGGTTCGCGGCGTGGCGATGAACCCGATCGACCATCCGCATGGTGGCGGCGAAGGCCGTACTTCCGGCGGTCGTCATCCCGTTACGCCTTGGGGCAAGGGCACCAAGGGTACCAAGACCCGGCACAACAAGACGACGGACCGCTACATCGTCCGCCGTCGCACGAAGTAAGGGAGAGCGAGAGTGGCGCGCTCGACATGGAAAGGGCCGTTCGTCGACGGCTATCTGCTGAAGAAGGCGGAAAAAGGACGGGGCGGCGGTCGCAACGAGATCATCAAGACATGGTCGCGTCGCTCGACGATCTTCCCGCAATTCGTCGGTCTGACCTTCGGTGTCTATAACGGACACAAGTTTATCCCTGTGCTCGTGACCGAGCACATGATCGGCCACAAGCTGGGCGAGTTCGCGCCGACGCGTACTTTCCACGGCCACTCGGCCGACCGCAAAGTGAAGCGCGACTGATGAGCAAGAAGCAGCAACCCCGGCGCCTCGCCGAGACCGAAGCCGCCGCTTATGCGCATGCGCTGCGCACCAGCGCGCAGAAGCTCAATATCGTCGCGCAGTCGATCCGCGGTAAGCCCGCGAGCGCCGCGCTGCACGAACTCACCTTCTCGCCGCGCCGTATCGCACGCGAGGTGAAGAAAGTGCTGCAGGCGGCGATCGCCAACGCGGAAAACAACCACCAGCTCGACGTCGACAAGCTTGTTGTCGGCGAAGCGTCGGTCGGTCGTGCATTCATTCTGAAACGTTTCCATGCGCGCGGCCGCGGCCGCTCGGCGAGCGTGCAGAAATATTTCGCCAATCTCCGGGTCGTCGTGCGCGAGCGCGCCGAGGAGCCGGCGAGCGCGGAGGAGAAGGCCTGATGGGTCAAAAAGTCAATCCGATCGGGCTTCGGCTCGGCATCAACCGCACGTGGGACTCGCGCTGGTTCGCGCGCAAGGACTACAGCAATCTGCTGCATGAGGACCTGAAGCTCAGGAAGTTCCTCAACGAGCGGCTGGTGCAGGCGGGCGTCAGCAAGATCATCATCGAGCGCGCCGCGAAGAAGACCCGCATCACCATTCACTCGGCGCGTCCGGGTGTGGTCATCGGCAAGAAGGGCGCGGACATCGAGAAGCTGCGCCTCGATATCGCCAAGATGACGAATTCGGATGTCAGCCTGAACATCCTCGAAATCCGCAAGCCGGAGATCGACGCCAAGCTGATCGCCGACGGCATTGCGCAGCAGTTGGAGCGCCGCGTTGCGTTCCGCCGCGCCATGAAGCGCGCAGTGCAATCGGCGATGCGTCTCGGCGCGCTCGGCATTCGTATCAACTGCTCCGGCCGTCTCGGCGGCGCTGAAATCGCGCGCATGGAGTGGTATCGCGAAGGCCGCGTGCCGCTGCATACGCTCCGCGCCGATGTCGATTTCGGCTACGGCACGGCCAAGACCACTTACGGCACCTGCGGCGTCAAAGTCTGGGTGTTCCGCGGCGAAGTGATGGCTCACGACCCGATGGCGCAGGACAAGCGCGCCGCCGAGGCCCAGCCGGCGCGCGCCTAAGAGGCAATCATGTTCCAACCAGCACGCACCAAATACCGCAAGGCCCATAAGGGCCGCATTCACGGCAAGGCGAAGGGCGGCACCGCGCTCAACTTCGGCAATTTCGGCCTGAAGGCGACCGAGCCCGGCCGCGTCACCGCGCGCGAGATCGAAGCCGCGCGTCGCGCCATCACGCGACATATCAAGCGCGTCGGTCGCGTTTGGATCCGCATTTTCCCGGACGTGCCGGTGTCGCGTAAACCTGCCGAAGTCCGTATGGGCAGCGGTAAGGGTACGCCGGAATTCTGGGTCTGCCGCGTGAAGCCGGGCCGCATCATGTTCGAGCTCGACGGCGTGCCGGGTCCGATCGCTGTCGAGGCGTTCCAGCTCGCCCAGGCGAAACTCTCGATCGCCACCCGGGTCGTGGCTCGCGTCGGTGAAGGAGGCGAGGCATGAAGGCCGCTGACGTTCGGGCGAAGACCGACGACGAATTGAAGACCGAGCTCAACCAACTGGCGAAGGAAGTGTTCAACCTTCGCTTCCAGAAGGCGAGCGGTCAGATGGAGAACACGGCGCGCATGCGCCAGGCGCGGCGCGACTTCGCGCGGATCAAGACCGTGCTCGGCGAGCGCGCTCGCAAGACCGGTTGAGGGAAAGAGATCGAATTATGCCGAAGCGTGTCCTCACGGGCGTGGTTGTATCCGACAAAGCCGACAAGACCGTTACGGTCCGCGTCGAGCGGCGCGTGATGCATCCCGTCTACAAGAAGTTCATCTCGCGCTCGAAGAAATACGCCGCGCACGACGAGACCAATGCATGCAAGACCGGCGATCTGGTGCGGATCGAAGAGTGCCGCCCGATCTCCAAGTCGAAGCGCTGGGTCGTTCTCGGCGGCGAAGCCGCGCTGCAGCGTAAGGAAGCAGCTGCGCCGACGAAGGATGAGGTCGCTCCGGCGGCCCCTGCGCGCCGCAGCCGTCGTTCCGCCAAAGCCGCCGCAACGCCGGAGTAACGTGCCATGATCCAGATGCAAACCAATCTCGACGTGGCCGATAATTCCGGCGCGCGCCGTGTTCAGTGCATCAAGGTGCTGGGCGGCAGCAAGCGTCGCACGGCGACCGTCGGGGACATCATCGTCGTCTCGGTAAAGGATGCCATTCCGCGCGGCCGCGTGAAGAAGGGCGACGTGCACAAGGCGGTGATCGTCCGCACCGCGAATGCGATCCGCCGTCCGGATGGCTCATCGATCCGTTTCGACCGCAACGCTGCGGTGTTGATCAATGCTCAGGAAGAGCCGATCGGCACGCGTATCTTCGGGCCGGTGACGCGCGAGCTGCGCGCCCGCAAGTTCATGAAGATCGTCTCGCTGGCGCCGGAGGTGCTGTGATGGCGAAGTTCAAGATCAAGAAGGGCGACAAGGTCGTCGTCCTGAGCGGCAAAGACAAGGGCAAGAGCGGCGAAGTGCTGCGCGTCGTGCGCGAGGACAATCGCGTCGTCGTTCAGGGCGTCAACATGATGAAGCGGCATACGCAGCCGCGGCCCGGCGAGCCGGGCGGCATCGTGGAGCGCGAGGCGGCAATTCACGTCTCGAACGTCGCTCATGTCGATCCGAAATCGCAAAAGCCGACGCGGGTCGGTTATCGCTTCCTCGATGATGGTCGCAAGGTGCGCTTCGCGAAGCGCTCCGGCGAAATCCTGGACGCGTGAGGGCATAATGGCAACGCGACTGAAAGAGCATTTCGACAAGGTAGTTCTGCCGTCCCTGATGAAGGAGTTCGGCTACAAGAACTCGCTCGAGGCACCGCGCCTCGAGAAGATCGTCATCAATATGGGTGTCGGCGAGGCGGTGCAGGACACCAAGAAGGTGGACGCCGCGGCCAAGGAATTGACCGCGATCGCGGGCCAGCGGCCGGTGATCACGCGGGCGAAGAAATCGATCGCCACCTACAAGGTGCGCGAGAACATGCCCCTCGGCTGCAAGGTCACCTTGCGCAAGGACCGCATGTACGAGTTCCTCGATCGTCTCGTGAATATCGCGCTGCCGCGCGTGCGCGACTTCCGCGGCGTGTCGGGAAAGAGCTTCGATGGGCGCGGCAATTACGCGCTTGGCCTCAAGGAGCAGCTCGTGTTCCCCGAGGTCGATTACGACCAGGTCACCGATGTCCGCGGCATGGACATCATCATTGTCACGACAGCGCATACGGATGCCGAAGCCAAAGCCTTGCTTAAGGGCTTCGACATGCCGTTCGTTAACTGAGCCGGAAAGCGATCCATGGCAAAGACCAGTTCCATCGATAAAAACCGGAAGCGTACAGCTCTGGCGAAGCGCCTCGCGCCGAAACGCGCGCGTCTCAAGGCGATCGCTGAGGACAAGTCGCTGGCGCCGGAAGACCGGTTCAACGCGCGTCTGAAGCTCGCGGAAATGCCGCGTAACTCGTCACCCACGCGCATCCGTAATCGCTGCGAGCTCTCGGGCCGGCCGCGTGCCTACTACCGCAAATTCAAGCTGTCGCGCTTGGCGTTTCGGGATCTTGCCTCGCAAGGCCAAATTCCGGGCGTCGTCAAGTCCAGCTGGTAAGGGAGATACCGAATGTCGATGAGCGATCCCCTCGGGGATATGCTGACTCGGATCCGGAACGGTCAGGCCGCGCATAAGCCTGTCGTGGAGTTGCCGGCTTCGAAGATCCGCGCCAACGTGCTCGAAGTTTTGCAGCGCGAGGGCTACATCCGCGGCTACCAGCGCGAGGATAAGGGTTCCGGCTTTGCCGAGCTCAAGATCGAGCTCAAATACGTCGATGGCGAGCCCGTGATCCGCGAGATCACCCGCATCTCGAAGCCGGGACGGCGCGTCTATTCGCGTATCGCCGATCTGCCGCGTGTCTATAACGGCCTGGGCATCTCGATCCTGTCGACGCCGCGCGGCGTCATGTCGGACAACGAGGCGCGCGCGGCCAATGTCGGCGGCGAGATTCTCTGCCGCGTGTTCTGAGGCATCATCATGTCGCGTATCGGAAAACTCCCCGTCACCATCCCGCAAGGCGTCACCGTCGATCTCGCGGGTGGTATGCTGACGACCAAGGGCAAGCTTGGCTCGCTGAAGCTTGCCCTCAACAACGATGTCGATACGGTGGTGAAGGACGGCAAGGTCGTCATCACGCCGAAGAACGAGACCAAGCGCGCACGCATGGCCTGGGGCACAATGCGCGCGCTCGTCAACAACATGGTGACCGGTGTCAGCACGGGTTACACCGTCAATCTTGAGATCAACGGCGTCGGCTATCGCGCCGCGGTCCAGGGCAAGGATCTCGTGCTGCAGCTCGGCTACAGTCACGACGTTCATTTCCCGATCCCGTCGGATATCAAGATTGCATGTGAGAAGCCGACCTCGATCGCGGTGACCGGCGCTGATAAGCAGCGTGTCGGTCAGGTTGCGGCCGTGATCCGCTCGTATCGTGGTCCCGAGCCCTACAAGGGCAAGGGCATCAAGTACGATTACGAGAAGGTCCGCCGCAAGGAAGGCAAGAAGAAGTAGGAGCGCAGGCGATGAGCGGCAAAGCCGATACCATTTTCGAACGTCGCCGGCGGCGCGTACGTACGCGTCTCGCGCGAACCAACAGAGGGCGGCCGCGGCTCTCCGTGTTCCGCTCGTCGAAGCACATCTACGCGCAGATCATCGACGATGTTGAAGGTCGTACGCTCGCGTCGGCCTCGACCCTCGAAGAAGCGCTGCGTGGTGGCAAGACCGGCGCCAACAAGGAAGCGGCAGAGGCTGTCGGCAAGTTGCTTGCCGAACGCGCCAAGGCTGCCGGCGTCACCGCCGTCGTCTTCGATCGCGGCGGTTATCTCTTTCATGGCCGGGTGAAAGCCCTGGCCGACGCCGCCCGCGAGGGCGGCCTCGATTTCTAGGAAGACAGCATGGCAACGACACCATCTGGCGGAACTGATAGACCATCGCGTGGACGTGGCGGCGGCGGTGACCGGCCGCAGCGCGGACGCGGCGAGGGCGGTGAACGCGGCGACCGTGGTCGGCGCGGCGAAGGCGGCGGGCGCGAGGAAAACGAATTTATCGAGAAGCTCGTCGGCATCAACCGCGTCGCCAAGGTGGTGAAGGGCGGTCGGCGCTTCGGCTTTGCCGCGATCGTCGTGGTGGGCGACGGCAAGGGCCGCGCCGGCTATGGCACGGGCAAGGCGCGCGAAGTGCCGGAGGCGATCCGCAAGGCGACCGATCAGGCGCGTCGCGCCATGATCCGCGTGCCGTTGCGCGAAGGCCGCACGCTTCATCACGATGTCGTCGGCCATTACGGCGCGGGCGAAGTCGTGCTGCGCGCGGCGCCGCAAGGTACCGGCATCATCGCCGGCGGTCCGATGCGCGCCATTTTCGAGGCGCTCGGTGTTCAGGACGTCGTCGCGAAATCGGTCGGCACCTCGAACCCGCATAACATGATTAAGGCGACCTTCCAGGCGCTTGACCGCTCGGTCAGCCCGCGTTCGGTCGCCACGCGCCGCGGCAAGAAAGTCTCCGACATCCTGCCGCCGCGCCGCGATGGGCAGCAGCAAGAGGCCCGGGAGTAATCCATGGCTGACGAGAAAGAAGCCAAGAAGCCGGCGGCGAAGAAGCCGGCTGCGCCGAAGGCCGACGGGGCTGCCAAGAAAGAGGCGGCGCCGAAGAAGGCCGCCGCGCCGAAGAAGGCCGCCGCCCAGGCAGAGGAAGCCGCGCCGAAAGCGCCAAAGGTGAAGAAGCCGAAGGCGCCGCGCGCCAAGCTCGCGCCGGCGTATGAGCGTTTCGCGGCGATGGCGAAGATTTCAGTCGAAGCCGCAAGCGGCCCCGGCGAAGGCCACCGGCAAGGTGCGGATCACGCAGCTCGGAAGCCCAATCGGCCGTCAGGAGTATCAGCTGGCGACCCTGAAGGGCCTAGGGCTCAACCGGCGTCATCGCTCGCGCGTGCTTGAAGACACGCCGTCGGTGCGCGGCATGATCGAGCGGGTCAAACATTTGGTACGAGTGGAACCGGCCCAATAACGGGCCTAGATTCCGCGGTGGATGGAACATGAAGCTCAACGAGATCAGAGACAATAAAGGCGCGCATTACGTCGCCAAGCGTCGCGGCCGAGGCATCGGCTCCGGCAAAGGCAAGACCAGCGCGCGCGGCGGCAAGGGCCAGACGGCTCGTTCCGGCGTCGCGTTGAACGGCTTTGAGGGCGGCCAGACGCCGCTGCATCGCCGCCTGCCGAAGCGCGGCTTCAACAACACCGATTTTCAGAAGCGCTTCGTCATCGTCAATCTCGGGACGCTGCAGACGGCACTCGATGCCGGCCATCTGAAGAAGGATGCGACGGTCAATGGCGCGTCGCTGGTCGAGGCCGGCGTGCTGCGCCGCGTGCGCGATGGTGTGCGGCTGCTCGCCAAGGGCGAATTGAAGTCGCCGCTGACCATCGAGGTCGCGGGCGCGTCGAAGGCCGCGGTCGATGCGGTCGAGAAACTTGGGGGGAAGGTGATCGTGGCGGCCGAGAAACCGGCTGCCGCCGCGCATTCATAAGGAGCCCCTAGATGGCGTCCGCTGCCGAGCAACTGGCCTCCAGTATCAACTTTTCCGCTTTCTCGAAGGCCACCGATCTTAAGAATCGGATCTGGTTCACGCTTGGCGCGTTGGTGATCTATCGCCTTGGCACATATATCCCGCTGCCGGGCATCGATTCCGCGACTCTACAACAGCTGATGTCTCAGAATGCCGGCGGCATTCTCGGCATGGTCGATATGTTCTCGGGTGGCGCGCTCGGGCGCATGACGATCTTCGCCCTGAACATCATGCCCTATATCTCGTCCTCGATTATCGTCCAGCTGATGACGGCGGTCTCGCCGCAGCTCGAGGCGCTGAAGAAAGAGGGCGAGAGCGGCCGCAAGAAGCTCAATCAATACACGCGCTACGGCACGGTGTTGCTGGCCGCGGTTCAAGCCTATGGCATTGCCGTCGGCATCGAAGGATTGCCTGGCGCAGTCACCGATCCGGGCCTGTTCTTCCGCTTCACCTCGGTAATCACGCTGACCGGCGGCACCGTCTTTTTGATGTGGCTCGGCGAGCAGATCACCGCGCGTGGCGTCGGCAACGGCATCTCGCTGATCATTTTCTCGGGCATCGTCGCCCGATTGCCGTCGGCGTTGGCCGGTTTCCTCGAGCTCGGCCGCACCGGCGCGATCTCGACCTTCTTCATTATGGCGTTTCTGGTCGGTGCGATCGTCGTGATCGCCTTCATCGTGTTCATGGAACGCGCCCAGCGCCGCATTCTGGTGCAGTATCCGAAGCGCCAAGTCGGCAACCGCATGTATGGCGGCGAGGCCTCGCATCTGCCGTTGAAGCTCAACACCTCGGGCGTCATCCCGCCGATCTTCGCGTCCTCGCTGCTGTTGCTGCCCGCGACGATCGCCAGCTTCAGCCAGAATCAGACCGGCTGGCTCGCCGAGCTCGGCGCATGGCTCGGCCGCGGCCATCCGATCTATCTCTTGCTCTATGTCGCGCTGATCATCTTCTTCACGTTCTTCTACACGGCGGTTGTCTTCAACCCGGTCGAGACGGCGGACAATCTCCGGAAATACGGCGGCTTTGTCCCCGGCATCCGGCCCGGCAAGAACACCGCGGACCATCTCGATTACGTGCTGACGCGCCTGACCGTGGTCGGTGCGCTCTATCTCGCCGCGGTTTGCGTGCTGCCCGAATATCTGCTGACGGCCTATTCGCTGCCCTTCTATTTCGGCGGCACCAGCCTGTTGATCGTCGTTAGCGTCACGATGGATACGGTGGCGCAGATCCATTCGCATCTGCTGGCGCATCAGTACGAAGGCTTGATCAAGAAATCCAAGCTGAGGGGGAGGCGCGGTTGAACATCCTTTTGCTCGGCCCACCCGGGGCCGGTAAGGGGACCCAAGCCAAGCGGCTCGAAGAGCGCTACGGCATGGTTCAGCTTTCTACGGGGGATATGCTGCGCGCGGAGCGCGCCGCCGGCACGCCGTTGGGCAAGCAGGCCCAGGCGATCATGGATGCCGGCAAGCTGGTTTCCGACGACATCATGATCGCGATGATCAAGAACCGGATCGGCCAGCTCGGTGGCAAGGGCTTCATCCTCGACGGCTTCCCGCGCACGGTTCCGCAGGCCGAGGCGCTCGACCAGATGCTGACCGAGAACAAGATCACCCTCGACGCCGTGATCGAGATCACCGTCGATGAGGCGGCCCTGATCGACCGGATCGGCGGCCGGTTCAGCTGCAAGGGCTGCGGCGCCTCCTATCACGACCGGCACAACCGGCCGAAGCAGGAGGGCGTTTGCGACGTCTGCGGCAGCCACGAATTCGTCCGCCGGCCCGACGACAATGCCGAGACCGTAAAGGCCCGGCTCGACGCCTACCGTGAACAGACCACCCCGATCCTGCCCTATTACAAGGCCAAAGGGGTGCTCAGCTCGGTCGATGGCATGGCGCCGATCGATACGGTTACGCAACAGATTGAAACCATTCTAAAAAAGGCAAAAGGTTGACTTTGTTGGAGGGTTTCCGATATAAGGCGCGTTCGGCCGTCCGGGGCGTCTGGTCACCGTCCGAAACCGACAATTCGAATTAAGGAGAAGCGCAGGTGGCGCGCATTGCCGGCGTTAACATTCCCAATCAAAAGCGGGTCCCGATCGGTCTCACCTATATCCATGGGATCGGGCGGACCTCGGCCGAGAAGATTTGTGCGAAGCTGGGCATCCCGGATTCGCGCCGTGTCCATGAATTGACAGACGACGAAGTGCTGCGCATTCGCGAAGCGATCGACCGCGACTACCAAGTCGAAGGCGATCTGCGCCGTACCGTCGCGATGAACATCAAGCGGCTGATGGATCTCGGCTGCTATCGCGGGCTTCGTCACCGCAAGGGCCTGCCGGTCCGCGGTCAACGGACCCACACCAATGCACGGACCCGCAAAGGCCCGGCACGTCCGATCGCCGGCAAGAAGCAAGCGACGAAGTAATAGGAACCGGAAAAGAACATGGCGACGACGACTTCGAAGCCTGGTGCCGCTGCACGCGTCCGCCGCCGCGAGCGCAAGAACATCACGGCTGGCACTGCGCATGTGAATGCGACCTTCAACAATACGATGATCACCATCACCGACGCGCAAGGCAACACGATCGCCTGGTCGTCCTCTGGAACGATGGGTTTCAAGGGATCGCGCAAATCGACACCTTACGCCGCGCAGATTGCGGCCGAAGATGCCGGCCGCAAGGCGATGGAGCACGGCATGCGCACCTTGGAGATCGAGGTCAAAGGCCCGGGTTCGGGTCGTGAGTTCGCGTTGCGCGCTTTGCAGACGGTTGGTTTTCAGGTGACGTCTATTCGTGACGTAACTTCAGTCCCGCATAACGGGTGCCGTCCGCCAAAGCGGCGGCGCGTGTAGTCGCGGTACTTTTTTTATTTGGCGCGTGCGCCGGCCGCTTGGCCGCGCATGCTTATGGCCTAAACGCGTGAGGGTCCGCTCGTGACGCAAATCCAGAAAAATTGGCAGGAATTGACAAAGCCGCATCAGCTCGAAGTACAGCCTGGCGACGATCCGGCGCGGATTGCGACCGTGATCGCGGGCCCGCTCGAGCGCGGTTTTGGCCTCACTCTCGGCAACGCGCTGCGCCGTGTGCTGCTGTCCTCGCTTCAAGGCGCGGCGATCACCTCGGTTCAGATCGAGGGCGTGCTGCATGAATTCTCGTCGCTCCCCGGCGTGCTCGAGGACATCACCGACATCGTCCTCAACATTAAGGGCGTAGCGTTGCGGCTTCATGGCGACGGCCCGAAGCGCATGCGTCTGCGTGCGAACGGCCCGGGCGAAGTGCGCGCCGGCATGATCGAGCTGCCGCATGACATCGAGGTGCTGAATCCCGATCACCTGATCTGCACGCTCGATAAGGGCGCGAAGGTGTCGATGGAATTCACCGTCGAGACCGGCAAGGGCTATCGCCCGGCGACCGACAACCGGCCCGAGGATGCGCCGATCGGCCTCATCCCGGTCGATGCGCTGTTCAGCCCGGTGCGTCAGGTCAGCTACAAGATCGACAACACCCGCCAGGGTCAGCGCACCGACTTCGACCGTCTGTCGATGGCGATCGAGACCAACGGCGCCGTGACACCGGAAGACGCGGTCGCGCTCGCGGCGCGCATCCTGCAGGACCAGCTTCAGCTCTTCATCAACTTCGAGGAGCCGCGCGCGGCGACCGAGGAAGAGCGTCCGTCCGAACTGCCCTTCAACAAGAACCTGCTGCGCAAGGTCGACGAGCTTGAGCTCTCGGTTCGCTCGGCGAATTGCTTGAAGAACGACAACATCGTCTATATCGGCGATCTCGTGCAGAAGACCGAAAGCGAAATGCTGCGGACGCCGAATTTCGGCCGCAAGTCGCTGAACGAGATCAAGGAAGTGCTGGCACAGATGGGTCTCTATCTGGGTATGGAGATCCCGAACTGGCCGCCCGAGAATATCGAGGAGCTGGTGAAGCGCCTCGAGGAACCGTATTGAGCATTTAGCCTGATCGAGTAACGAACATGCGTCACCGCATTAGAGGCCGTAGCTTCAGCCGTACGTCGGCACATCGCAAAGCGATGTTCGACAATCTTTGCCATGCGCTGTTGAAGCATGAGCAGATCACCACGACCCTGCCCAAGGCGAAGGATCTTCGCCCGGTGGTCGAGCGTCTCATCACCATGGGTAAGCATGGCGGTCTCGCCGCGCGCCGTCGCCTGATCGCGACGCTGCAGGACGAGAAGATCGCCGACAAGGTCATGACCACGCTCGCCGAGCGTTATGGCAAGCGCGCCGGCGGCTATTGCCGCATCTACAAGGCGGGCTTCCGCCATGGCGATGCCGCGGCGATGGCAGTGATCGAGCTGGTCGATCGCGATCCCGAGGCCAAGGGCCAGGATTCGGGTCCGGTCCAGACGAACGAGGAAGAGACCGAAGAAGCCGCCGCTTCGTAACGCGGCGTCATTCGCGGAGATAATAAGCGGGCGCCCGGCCATCGGACGCCCGCTTTGTTTTTGCGCTCGCTTTATTTATTTCCGCGGTAGCGGCTCGGTGTTTCCGCAGCCGCCAGCAACCCAGCGCTACGACAAGGTTTGCGACGCCGACCACCAGGAAGATGTCGGTCACGCTAGAACCCAATTTCAACATCACGGCGCTGCCCAGCCCGGCCCCGACCATGAACAGCGCGTTCCAGACATTATTGGCGGCGACGACGCGCGAGCGGTGCTGGCTTTCGCTCTTCGCCTGCATCAACGCATAAAGTGGCACGATGAAGACGCCTGCGGCGACGGCGACGGCGGTCAGATCGAACGACACGCGCCAATTCTGGGCCAGGGTCAGGAACTCATGCGCGCTCATCAGCCCGCTGCCGATATGCCGCCCGTCAGAGAGCCAGAGATCGACGCAGAACACCGCCATCGCCAGGGCTGAGATTGGCACCAGCTTCAGCGAGATGTTGCCACCAAGCAGGCGCCCGGCGAGCAGCGAGCCTGCGCCAATGCCGAGCGAGTTCAGGGTGAGGAAGAGCGTCACGACCTGGTTGTCGGCGCCGAGCACGTCCTTCGCATAATTCGGGAATTGCGAGACCAGCGCGACCGCGACCAGCCAGAACCAGGAATTGCCGAGGATGATCCAGCGCATCTCGGTGCTCTCATTGGCGTAGCGCAGCACCTTCCAGGTCTCGGCAGCGATATTGGGGTTGATCCGCAGATCCGAGGCGCCGCCTTCGGTGCGCGGGATGCAGAGGCTGGCGAGCCAGCCGCCGATGGAGCAGATCAGCAGCGTGGCCGAGACGATCGCCGGCCCGTCCTGCATCAGGATCAGTAAGCCGCCGGTGATGGTGCCGATGAGGATCGCGAGGAACGTGCCGGCTTCGACCACGGCATTGCCGGGTAGCAATTCCTCGGGCGTCAGCAATTCGGGCAGGATGCCGTACTTCACCGGGCCGAAGAACGCCGCCTGCACGCCGAGGAGGAAGAGGATCGTGAGCCCGATGCCGATGCCGCCGCCGAATAGGAAACTGGCGGCGGCGAGAGATCATCACGCCGATCTCCCAAATCTTCAGCGACCGGATGAGTTGCGCTTTGGCGAATTTGTCGGCGAGCTCGCCGGCGGTCGCCGAGAACAGGAAATAGGGCAGGATGAAGAGCGCCGTCGCGATTGTGACGATCACCTCGATGTCGCTCGCACTCTCGGAGCGGCCATAGGCGACCTGGATGACGAGCGCGTTCTTCAGAAGGTTGTCGTTAAGCGCACCGAGGAACTGCGCGACGAACATGCCCGCAAGGCGTTGGCCAAAAAGAAGCCGAAGCTGTGCTCCCATGGGCTTAGACCGTCGCGCGCTCGGCGAAATCGGCGCTGCCGTCGTCCTGCGCCAGCACAGCATCGAGGCGATCGACCCGCCCCATTGGCGGGCCGCGGCGGCATTGCTCGGTCACGGCCGTGACCGCGGTTTCTTCGCCGATCAGCAGCGCCTCGACGCTGCCGTCAAGACGGTTGCGGACCCAGCCGCGTAAACCCTGATGCTGCGCGCAACGTGTGACGAAGTAGCGGAAGCCGACGCCTTGTACTTTGCCGGAAATGTCGAGATGCATCGCAACGATCATGCGAATTCGAGGATGATCTGGTCGACGGCAAGGCTGTCGCCCGGCCGTGCGCAGAGTTTCTTGATCGTGCCGTCGCGCTCCGCCCGCAACACATTCTCCATCTTCATTGCCTCGATCACCGCCAATTCCTCACCGGCTTTTACCTCCTGACCCTCTGTGACTGCGAGCGAGACCAACAGCCCCGGCATCGGCGACACCAGATGCCGCGAGAGATCGGGCGCTTGCTTTGCCGGCATCCGTGCCAGCGCTTCGGCGGCTGCGGGCGGCAGGACTTTCAGTTCCAGCACTGCGCCGCCGCGTTCCAGCCGCCAGCCGATGCCGGCGCGCTCGATCTGGAAGAGGGTCGCGACGCCGTCAACCGTGCCGCGGAAAAGCACGTCACCTGGTCGCCAATCCGTCGTTACCTCTTGGCTCGCGGTATAGCCAGCGACGATGATGCTTTCATTACGTCGCGTCAGCTTCGCCGGATAGCGGGATTCGCCTTGCACCACAACCCAGCGCTCCGGAATCACGGCACCGGCGATGGCGGCATCGCGCTCGCTGGCGATGCGCTGCGCCGCGGCGGCGACCGCGACAGCATGCGCGGCGATCTCGGGCGCCAGCGTCTCGCCCTTGAAGCCGTCGGGAAATTCCTCGGCGATGAAATCGGTCGACAGGTTGCCGGCACGGAATTTCGGCCGCGCGATCGCTGCCGACAGCAAGCCGATATTGTGCGAAACGCCACGAATGACGAAAGCATCGAGCGCGCCGGCAAGCCGCGCGGTCGCTTCCTCGCGCGTCGCGCCGCTGCCGATCAGCTTGGCGATCATCGGGTCGTAATAGATCGAGATCTCGGCGCCTTCCTCGACACCGCTATCGATGCGGATACCGTCGCCTCGCGGCGGCAGATAACGCGTCAGCCGGCCGACCGAGGGCAGGAAATTGCGCCGCGGATCCTCGGCATAGAGTTGCGCCTCGATCGCCGAGCCGGTCAGCTTTACGTCTTTCTGGGTGAGCTGCAGCTTCTCGCCGGCGGCGATGCGGATCATCAGCTCGACGAGATCATAGCCGGTGACGAGCTCGGTCACCGGATGCTCGACCTGAAGCCGCGTGTTGATCTCGAGGAAATAGAATTTGCGCTTCTGGTCGACGATGAACTCGACCGTGCCGGCCGAGCGATAACCGGCGGCCTTGGCGAGCGCGACGGCCTGCGCGCCCATCGCCGCGCGGGTTTTCTCGTCGAGAAAGGGACTGGGCGCTTCTTCGATCACTTTCTGATGGCGGCGCTGGATCGAGCATTCGCGCTCGCCGAAATGGATCGCATTGCCGTGGGCGTCGGCGACGATCTGGATTTCGATATGACGCGGCGAGGCGATGTATTTCTCGATGAAGACGCGGCCGTCGCCGAAAGCGGATTGCGCTTCGCTCGCCGCGAGGCGGAAGCCTTCGCGCAGCTCGGCATCGCTGCCGGCGATGCGCATGCCCTTGCCGCCGCCGCCGGCCGCGGCTTTGATCATCACCGGATAGCCGATCTCGCGCGCGGCGGCGACGGCTTTATCGGCATCGGCGGCGGTATCGAGATGACCGGGCACGGTCGAGACGCCGGCCTGCTGCGCAATTTTCTTGGCGGCAATCTTGTCGCCGAGTGACGCGATGGCGGCGGGCGGCGGACCAATGAAGACGATGCCCGCAGCTTCGATCGCGGTGGCGAAATCCTCATTCTCGGAAAGAAAACCGTAGCCCGGATGCACTGCTTCGGCGCCGGTCTCTTTGCAGGCGGCGACGATACGCGCGATATCGAGATAGCTCTCGGCGGCTTTCGGCGGGCCGATCCTCACGGCCTCATCGGCCTGACGCACATGCAGTGCCTCTGCATCGGCATCGCTATAGACGGCGACCGTCTTGATGCCCATGCGCTTCGCCGTCGCGATGATGCGACAGGCGATCTCGCCGCGATTGGCGATGAGGATCTTCTTGAACATTGTTATGCTGACACCGCGAACCAACGGTAGAAGAACCACCAAGACACCAAGGCACCAAGATGATTCCTCTGTCGCCGGAACATGATGCGATAGCTCGTGAGATAGTTGATTTTGCTGTTGCCGTTCATCGCACGTTGGGGCCGGGTTTGCTCGAATCGGTCTATGAGCAGTGCCTCGCCTACGAGCTTCATTCTCGTAGCTACAGAATTGACCGTCAGGTGGCGCTTCCCGTCTTCTATCGCGACGTTTGCCTGGAGGCAGGCTTTCGTATCGACATCTTGGTCAATGACCTGGTCGTTATCGAGTTGAAGACTGTCGAGCGATTGCTGCCGATCCATGAGGCGCAACTTCTAACCTATCTGAAGCTTTCTGGAAAACGTTTGGGCCTATTGGTCAATTTCAATGTTCCGCTTATCAAGGAAGGAATACGCCGCATGGCGTTGTAAGGCTCTTGGTGTCTTTGTGTCTTGGTGGTTCAAATATCTAAAGCGGTATGTTGTCGTGTTTCTTCCAGGGATTGTCGAGGGCCTTGTCGCGCAACATTGCGAGCGAGCGGGAGAGCCGTGCTCGTGTGTCACGCGGCAGGATCACGTCATCGATATAGCCGCGCGCGCCGGCGACGAAGGGGTTGGCGAATTTCGTGCGGTATTCTTCAGTGCGCGCTTCGATCTTGGCAGCATCGCCGAGATCGGCGCGGAAGATGATCTCGACCGCGCCTTTCGGGCCCATCACCGCGATCTCGGCCGAGGGCCAGGCGTAGTTCACATCGCCGCGTAAATGCTTCGAGCTCATCACGTCATAGGCGCCGCCATAGGCTTTGCGCGTGATGACAGTGACCTTCGGCACGGTTGCTTCGGCGAAAGCGAAGAGCAACTTTGCACCATGCTTGATGATGCCGCCATATTCCTGATCCGTGCCCGGTAAAAAGCCCGGCACGTCGACGAAAGTGACGATCGGGATATTGAAGCAATCGCAGAAGCGCACGAACCGCGCGGCTTTACGCGCGCTGTCGATATCAAGACAGCCCGCAAGCACCATCGGCTGATTGGCGACGATGCCGACCGGATGGCCATCGAGCCGTGCGAACCCGATGAGGATGTTCTTCGCCCAATTCGGCGCGATCTCGAAGAATTCGCCCTCATCCGCGACCTTCTGGATCAGCTCGCGCATGTCGTAAGGCTTGTTCGGATTGGCCGGCACCAGCGTGTCGAGCGAAGCCTCGGCGCGCGTCGCCGGATCATGCGTCGGCCGGCGCGGGGGCTTGCCGCGATTGGAGGAGGGTAGGTAATCGAGGAAGCGCCGCAATTGCAGCAACGCCTCGACGTCATTCTCGAAGGCGAGATCGGCAACGCCTGAGCGTGTCGTATGCGTGACCGCGCCGCCGAGCTCTTCCTGCGTCACCGTTTCCTGCGTCACGGTCTTCACGACATCGGGACCGGTGACGAACATGTACGAGCTGTCTTTCACCATGAAGATGAAATCGGTCATCGCCGGCGAGTAGACCGCGCCGCCGGCGCACGGGCCCATAACGACCGAGATCTGCGGCACGACTCCCGAGGCGAGTACGTTGCGCTGAAATACTTCGGCATATCCGGCGAGGGAGGCGACGCCTTCCTGGATGCGCGCGCCGCCCGAATCGTTGAGACCGATGACCGGCGCGCCGACTTTCAGCGCCTGGTTCATCACCTTGCAGATTTTTTCCGCATGCGCCTCGGAAAGCGCGCCGCCGAACACGGTGAAGTCCTGGCTGAAGGCGAAGACGGTGCGGCCATTCACAAGCCCATAGCCGGTGACGACGCCGTCGCCGGGGATTTTCTGCTCGCCGAGGCCGAAATCGCTCGAGCGATGCTCGACGAACATGTCCCATTCTTCGAAGGTGCCGGGATCGAAGAGGAGATCGAGGCGCTCGCGCGCCGTGAGCTTGCCTTTGGCATGCTGAGCGGCGATGCGCCGCTCGCCGCCGCCGAGGCGGGCCGCCGCGCGCTTTTCCTCCAACTGCCGCAGAATATCCTGCATGAGGCTCTCCCCCAGCCCTGAAACCGAAATCGCAGCTTAGTCGTCGCGCAGCAAAGCGGCAAAGCGCGCGGCGAGGGCGATATCCTCTTTGAGTGCCGCGCGACGCTGGGTCTGCTCCGCATCTTCGCCCCAGCGTTCGATCTGAAAGCTTTCGTCGAGCGCCGCGGCAGCAAAGGCTTCCTCGGTGGAAAGCCGCTCCGCGAGCAGCGCGAGGCCGAGCACGACAGAACCGCAAGCCGTGGTCGCGAGATGGAGCGCGACAAGTTGCAGCGAGTCATGCGCGGAGATCGCGCGCTGGACCGCCGCGAGCGTCGCCGGATCTTGTTCCACGGGCAGGATGCCTTGCGTCACCGTCAGCGGCGCCGCGAAACGCGCCTCGGCCCAGTCGAGCAGCGGCTGCCAGATTTTGGCCTGCCGCTCGATCAGCTCGCGCGGCTCATCGGCGCGATAGCAGAGCAGGTCGGTGGTCGCATATTTCGCGATCTCGCCGATGACGTCGTCGCGGCGCGGCTCGACGCGGTCGAGCGCCGTGCTGATCAGGCGCGTCAGCGGCAATTCATGCGGCTTCACGGTAACGCCTTGGCCTTGCCACTCGGCGGCAATAGCCTCGGCCAGCGCACGGCTCGGCACGCGCAACGCGCGCTTGCCCGGTGTGAGCAACGGCTTGCCATCGAGTTGCACGCCGAATTCATCGCCTGCCGCGATGACTTTTGCTTCTTTGTAGAATCGCTTCATTTCTCGGGGGCGAGATCGACAAAGGGATCGCGTTCGCCGCCTTCCTCGAAACCGAAGAAATCCCAGCTTTCGCGCATATGCGGCGGCAGCGGCGCGGTGACGGTCAGCATCTTGCCGCTTTGCAGCGGCAGGGCGACGGCGCGCGCGTGGAGATGCAGTTTCTTTGCTTGCGGCAAGCTCGCGGGATGGGCCTCGGCGCCCCCGTATTTGCCATCACCGAGGATCGGTGTGTCGAGCGTCAGGCAATGGACGCGCAGTTGATGCGTCCGTCCGGTTACCGGCTCGAGCGCGAGCCAGGCGAAGCGATCGCCGGCGCGTGCGACGGTGCGGTAATAGGTGAGGGCGCGATCGCCTTCTTCATTATCGGCGGCAACACGCTCGCCGGCAGGTCCCGCCTGTTTCGCAAGCGGCTGGTCGATCTTGCCGGCACGCGGCTTGGGCGCGCCGACGGTGATCGCCCAATAGACTTTGTGCACAGTCTTGCCGCGAAAGAGCTCGCCCAGTCGCGCTGCGGCGCGGGCGCTGCGCGCGAGCACGAGCACGCCGCTGGTGTCCTTGTCGAGGCGATGAACGAGCCGCGGCCGCTCTTTCGCATCGAAGCGCAGCGCATCGAGCAGCCCGTCGAGATGGCGGCTCGTGCCGGTGCCGCCTTGCACGGCCAAGCCCTCGGGCTTGTTGATGACGATGATGTCCTGGTCTTTGTAGAGCACCCGCTCTTGCAGCAGCCGCGTATCGGCGGCGCTCGGCGCGACACGTTGGGGCTTGGCAGGCGGCGGCGGGGCTGCCGGCAGAGGTGGGACGCGTACAACCTGTCCGGCTGTCACACGGTCGCTCGCGCCGGCGCGCTTGCCGTCGAGTTGGATCTGGCCGGTCCGCAACAGCTTCTCGAGCCGGCCATGTCCCAGGGTCGGGAAATGCCGCTTGAACCAGCGGTCTAAACGGATTTCGGCGTCCTCAGGCGCCACGGTGAGGGTTTGGACGCCGCTCATACCCCAATGTTAGCGGCGCATGAGCGGGCGATCCATCCCAAGAGAGATCAGGACGCGTCGAGCGCGACCTGTCGAGGCTTAGCGGCGCCAATGTCCTTCGTGCCATACCCAGCGGCCACGGACCAGGACCCAGTTGCCGGGCAACCAGACCGCTTGGACCCGGGGTGCATGGACGTAGCGGCCCGGAAACCAGATATAGCGGCGGCCATTCCAGCGCCAGTGACCCTGCTGCCAGACCCAATAGGCGCCCGGCGCTGCCGCGGGCGGCGGCGGCACGGCTTCAGCTTGCGGTGGCGGCGGTGCCCCGACCTGGGCGAGGGCCGGCGCGACATCGCCTAAAAGCGGCAAAAGTGCGGCAGCCGTCAGGGCGAGATATTTTATTGTGCGTTTCATTCTCGAAATCTCCGAAGCGTCAGCGTGTCGCGAATTATAGGTCGCGACCGATAGTTGCGTTCCCGTGCCGCGGTTGGTCAATCCACCATATCTTGGAGTACGAGGGTGACTTGCGGTTGCGGTAAGCGCGCCGTGGAAAACGAGCGACGCCGGCGATTTATTTCTGCTTCGCGTCGCGCAATTTCGCCCAGTAGTCGAGGCGCTTTTTGATCTCGCGCTCGAAGCCGGTCTCGAACGGCTCGTAGAATTGTTCGCGCGGCAGCTTATCGGGAAAGTAATTGAGGCCGGAGAAGCCCTCTTCGGTATTCGGATCGTAGACATAGCCTTCGCTATAGCCGAGATCGCGCATTAGCCGCGTCGGGGCGTTGACCGCATGCATCGGCGGCATCAGCGAGCCGCTCTCCTTGGCGGCGCGCATCGCCGCGCCGAACGCCGTGTAAGCGGCGTTCGATTTCGGCGCCGTTGCGAGGTAGATCACCGCTTGCGCCAGAGCGAGCTCGCCTTCGGGCGAACCAAGCCGCTCATAGGTTTCCCACGCCGCAAGTGCGATCGGTAGCGCTTGCGGATCGGCCATGCCGATATCTTCCGATGCCATGCGGATCACGCGGCGCGCGATATAGATCGGATGCTCGCCGCCGGTCAGCATACGCGCGAGCCAATAGAGCGCCGCGTCGACATCGGAGCCGCGCACCGATTTATGCAACGCGCTGATGAGGTTGTAGTGACCTTCCTGCGATTTGTCGTAGAGCGGGGCGCGGCGCTGTACCGTCTCCATCAATTTTGCCGTGTCGAGAACTGTGCCATCGGGCAGCAACGCCAATTCTTCGGCGAGATTGAAGATGAAGCGGCCGTCGCCATCGGCCATCGCCTTCAGCGCCTGCCGTGCCTCGTCGTCGAGTGGCAGTTTCTTGCCGAGGGTTTTTTCCGCGCGCTCCAGCAAAGTCTCGAGCGCGGCGTCGTCGAGACGATGCAGCACGAAGACCTGACAGCGCGATAGCAAGGCGCCGTTGAGCTCGAAGGAGGGGTTCTCGGTGGTCGCGCCGACCAGCACGACCGTGCCGTCCTCGACATAGGGCAGGAAGCTGTCCTGCTGGGCGCGGTTGAAGCGATGGATTTCGTCGATGAACAGCAGCGTACCTTGGCCGCCGACCCGACGCTGGCTTGCCGCCTCGAATACTTTACGGAGATCGGCAACGCCCGAGAACACGGCCGAGAGCGGCTCGAAATGCATCGCGGTGGTTTCAGCGAGCAGTCGCGCGATCGTGGTCTTACCGCAGCCGGGCGGTCCCCAAAGGATCATCGAGGAAAGACGATGCGCCGCGACCATGCGGCCGATCGGTGCATCCGGCGCCAGGAGATGATCCTGGCCGACGACATCGCTCAGCTTTTGCGGTCTGAGCTTGTCGGCGAGGGGCCGCGGCGCCGCATCCTCGAAAAGGCTTTTACTTTGACCACCGCGCGGAGTGCGCGCTGCGCTCACCGAACGCTCACCGCGAAAAGCTGTCCGCCGCGGCGGATGCCGAAGGTCCAGGGACCTTGGCCGGTACCGAGGGCATCCTTCAGCTCATTTACCGACGCGACCGGCGCGCGATTGACGGTAGCGACGATATCGCCGGGATGCAGTCCTAAACGGTCGGCGAGGCTGCCGCTCTTGGCGCCGGTCACCACCACGCCGCGCAGCGTGGTCGCAAGCCCCAATTCGTCGGCCTGAGCGGGATTGAGATTGGCGACGGTCGCGCCGGCGAGTGGCGTGTTGGCGGCAAGCGTGGTGACCTGCCGCGCTGGTGTCTCCGGAAGCGCCCTGAGCGTGACGGTCGCATTGACCACTTGGCCGTCGCGCCAGAGCTGGACAGGCGTTGGCACATCCATCGGCAGGATCGCGATGCGATAGCGCAGATCGTCAGGATCGCCGACCGCATGGCCGCCGATCGATGTGACGACATCGCCAAGACGAATACCGGCCCGTGCCGCTGGTCCGTCTGCCGTGAGGTCTTTCACCAAGACGCCGCCGGGATGCGGCAGATGAAGCGCATTGGCCAGCTCGGCGGTGACTTCCTGGCCGGTTGCGCCGAACCAGGGCCGGCGGACGGGTGCGCCGGACGTTGCAGCCCGCAAGACGGTGCGAACCAAGGCCGTCGGAATGGCGAAACCGATGCCGATGGAGCCGCCCGATTGCGAGAAGATCGCGGTGTTAATGCCAACGAGCTTGCCGTCGAGATCGACCAGCGCACCGCCCGAATTGCCGGGATTGATCGCCGCGTCGGTCTGGATGAAGGACGAGACATCGCTGCCAATGCCGGTACGCGCCAAGGCAGAAACGATGCCGCTGGTGACGGTCTGGCCGACGCCAAAAGGATCGCCGATCGCGAGAACAAGGTCGCCCACTTCGAGCTGGTCGCTGTCGCCGAGTTCGAGCACCGGCAAGCGCTCGCCACGGGTATCGATCTTCAGCACCGCTAGATCCGCATGCTCGTCGGAGAGGACAACCTTCGCCTCGAATTCGCGGCGATCATTCAGCACCACGGTTATTTGTTGCGCGCCGTCAATCACATGGTGATTGGTGACGACGATTCCATCCGCGCCGAGGATCACACCCGAGCCGAGCGATTGTTGGACGCGCTCCCGTGGCAGGCCGAAAGGCGCCTGGTTGCCGAAGAAGCGGCGAAAGAGCGGATCGTCGAGGAAAGGCGACCGGGTCTGTACCGTCCGGCGCGAATAGACATTGACCACCGCCGGTGAAACCTTTTTCACGACCGGCGCAAAGGAAAGGTGGATCATGTCGCGGCTGGTGGGCGGCGTCCGGTTCTGTGCCCAACCGGGCGCGATCACGGCGAGGCTCAGCGCCAGTCCCACTGCGAGCGAACGTGCTGTCATTGCCGCTGTCATGGTTGGGGCAATCTAGTCATGCCGTTGCTACCGCGCCAGCCCGCCTAATACTTCGTAGTATCCGCGAGTCGATTGTCGCCGCTTTGGCGGTCATGCTAGGGTCGCCCAAATTACTGAACATTTTCGCTGGGGGGCGGATCATGCGGGGTGATGCGGACGTGTGTCCGGCTGACGGCGCCGCTGCTGGTGTCGGCACTGGTCGGATGTTCGGTGGTCGATGATTTTTCCGGCCGCGCGGTTGATTTCAACATGCAGGCGGAACAGGTGCAGGAGCAGACTATGCTCCTCAACGTCGTGCGCGCCAGTATGCGGCGGCCGATGCAGTTCACTGGCCTGCAATCGATCACCGGTAACGCCAGTATTTCGGGCAATGGCTCGCTGTCCTTCCCCTTCGGTCCGCCCGCTCATCGCCCGCCGAAGACGCTCAGCCCGGATG
Organism: uncultured Alphaproteobacteria bacterium; assembly: GCA_963740675.1. Classification (GTDB taxonomy): domain Bacteria; phylum Pseudomonadota; class Alphaproteobacteria; order ATCC43930; family CGMCC-115725; genus CAIKMD01. The sequence goes on along the minus strand of CAVUFS010000005.1, from coordinate 12,402 downwards.
TGTTGGGCCTCGGCGGAACCCTCAGCGGCGGCCCGACCTTCATCGTGCCGGTGCTCGATACGCAAGAATTCTACGAAGGCATTCTCAATCCGATCTCGCTCCAGATCTTCGACTATTACTTGGAACAGGGTTGCCCGGTCGAGGTGCTGTTCGATTTGTTCGTCTCGAAAGTCGTTGTTACGCTGGGTCCGGGATAACGCACCACCGGGAACCGGTACCGGTTCGGACACGAACTGTGCCAAAGCACGAGCAACGCCAGTAACGGGGGCCTCGGCCTGGCGGCGAGTAGCGCGGTGCCGGCCTGTCTCGATATTACCTATCTGAACTCGGTCGCCAACGATTCCGATTTCGATCAATTCCAAGCGATCGTCGATTTGCTCTTTGCGGAGGGTCTCTCGACCCGGAGCAAGGCAAGTTCCCGGATGAAAGCCAGCCGCGCATCATCAAGGTGCCGACGCAGGTGCCGGACGGTGCCATGCCGCGCATCCCCTGTGATGGAGATACCAACGGCCGGACGCGTCACACGGAACTGGTCTTTCCCAACGACAAGAGCGATCCGAATGGCGCCTCGCGTGGCGCTGCCTCGTCCTATGTATGCGATGATATTTTCGTCGTCGATCACGGGGGCAGCGGCGCGTTCGTCTCGGTCGACTACGACGGCAGCAGTTACGGGCTGGCCTCAGGCTCCGACCACTCCGGCGGTACCTATCAGGTGCTGGAGCTCGCCAAGCAAATTCTCGCTGTAAACACCTCGGCGAAGCAGCTAACGGCGACCAGCGTCGTCGTGATCAGCCAGCCGTGATTTAGCTCGTGACGCGGGCCGGGGCGAAAACCTCGGCAAAGGCAGCCTTCAGCGCGGCATCGACCTCCGGCATGGTGGCGGTGATGCCGAGCGCCGCGAGGGAGGTCACGCCATGCTCGCTGATGCCGCAGGGCACGATGCCGCGGTAATGCGACAGGTCGGGCTCGACGTTGAGCGAGACGCCGTGGAAGCTCACCCAGTGGCGGACGCGCACGCCGATCGCGGCAATCTTGCTCTCCTTGCCGCCACTTTCCGCGATCCAGATGCCGACGCGGCCGTCGCGCCGCTCGCCCTTCACGTTGAAGCGGTGCAGCGTGCGGATCAGCCATTCCTCGAGATCGCGGACATAGGCGCGAAGATCGGCTGCCCCGCTTCTGCAGATCCAGCATCACATAGCCGACGCGCTGACCCGGGCCGTGATAGGTATATTGCCCACCGCGGCCGCTGCGGAAGACTGGCAATAGATCTGGCGCGACCAGATCGTCCGCCCGGGCGCTGGTGCCGGCGGTGTAGAGCGGCGGATGCTCCAGGAGCCAGACCAATTCGGGCGCGGTGCCGGCGCGGATCGCGGCCACGCGCGTTTCCATGGCCGCCGTGGCCTCGTCATAGGGCACGAGCGCGTCGCTGATCCGCCATTCGATGTCGTTTGGGGGTAGGGCCATATTTTCAACCAAGATATAGGTTCTTCATCTCGCTTGCGATGCTCGCCGCCGGTTTGCTAAATCGCCGCCAGCGGCTCGGTCCATGTTACCGCCGCTCGCTTGCGGTCGTGGCGGAATTGGTAGACGCACTAGCTTGAGGTGCTAGCGGGGGAAACCCCTTGGAAGTTCGAGTCTTCTCGACCGCACCATCTTTTCCTCGGGGGCAGAGCGATGGCTGACGAATTGCGCCGCGCCGCGCTCGAATATCATCGGTTACCGACACCCGGCAAAATCGCGATCACCGCGACCAAGCCGCTCGCCAATCAGCACGATCTCGCACTCGCCTATTCGCCCGGCGTTGCCGAAGCCTGCCTCGCCATCGCCGAGGATCCGACGCAAGCCTCGAACTATACGGCGCGCGGCAACCTCGTCGCGGTCATCACCAACGGCACCGCCGTGCTCGGCCTCGGCGCGATCGGCCCGCTTGCCGCCAAGCCGGTGATGGAGGGCAAGGCGGTGCTCTTCAAGAAATTCGCCGGTATCGATGTTTTCGATATCGAGCTCGATGCGAAGGACCCGGACAAATTCGTCGAGATTGTCGCGGCGCTCGAGCCGAGCTTCGGCGCGATCAATCTCGAGGACGTGAAAGCGCCCGAGTGCTTCACGATCGAAGAGCAACTTCGCAAGCGGCTCAAAATTCCGGTCTTCCATGACGACCAGCACGGCACGGCGATCATCGTCGGCGCGGCGATCCGCAACGGGCTGAAGCTCGTCGGCAAGAAACTCGAAGACGTGAAGCTCGTCACCTCGGGCGCCGGCGCGGCGGCGATCGCTTGTCTCGATCTGCTCGTCTCGATGGGCCTCAAGATCGAGAACACCATCGTCACCGACCGTTATGGCGTGGTCTGGCGCGGCCGCAAGGAAGAGATGGATCCGCGCAAGGATCGCTACGCCAAAGACACCAACGCGCGCACGCTGGGCGACGTGATCGGCGGTGCCGATGTCTTCCTCGGTCTCTCCGCGCCCGACGTGCTGAAGCCCGAGATGGCGGCGCGGATGGCGGCGAAGCCGCTGATCCTTGCGCTCGCCAATCCGACGCCGGAAATCCTACCGGAGGTGGCGCGCGCGGCAAAGCCGGACGCGATCATCGCCACCGGCCGCACCGATTATCCGAACCAGGTCAACAACGTCCTCTGCTTTCCCTTCATCTTCCGCGGTGCGCTCGATGTCGGTGCGACCACGATCAACGAGGAGATGAAGCTCGCATGCGTCGAAGCGCTGGCCGCTCTCGCGCAAGCGCCGCCGTCGGATGTGGTGGCGGCGGCTTACGGCGATGAAGCGCTCACCTTCGGGCCCGACTATCTCATTCCGAAGCCCTTCGATCCGCGGTTGATCCTCGAACTGGCGCCCGCCGTCGCCAAAGCGGCGATGGAGAGCGGCGTCGCGACGCGGCCGATCGAAGATTTCGCCGCTTATCAGCAGCGTTTGACGCAGTTTGTTTTCCGCTCCGGTCTCGTCATGCGACCGGTATTCCTGCGCGCGCGGAGCGACCCGAAACGCGTCGTCTATGCCGAGGGCGAGGACGAGCGCGTGCTGCGCGCCGTGCAGCAAGCGTTGGATGAAGGCATCGCGCGGCCGATCATCATCGCGCGCCGCGATGTCGCGCGGCGGCGCATCGAGAAGCTCAACCTGCGCTTCAAGCTCGATCAGGATGTCGAACTCGTCGATCCGCAAAGCGACCCGCGCTACAACGATTATTCCGCGCTCTATCACAAGCTGATGGAGCGCAAGGGCATCTCGCCCGACTACGCGCGCTATCTCGTGCGCACGCGGAATCCGGTGATCGCGGCGCTGATGGTGAAGCGCGGCGATGCCGATGCGATGCTGTGCGGTGCTGTCGGGCAATATCATCGCCATTTGCAGCATATCGCCGACATCATCGGCCTGCAGCCGGGCGCGAGCGCACCAGCGGCGCTGTCGGCGCTGGTGCTGCCGAAAGGCACGTTTCTTCCTCTGCGATACTTTCGTGATCGAAGAGCCGAGCGCGGCGCAGCTCGCTGAGATCACCCTGCGCGCCGCGGCGGTGGTACGCATGTTCGGTGTCGAGCCGAAAGTGGCGCTGCTGTCGCATTCGAATTTCGGCAGCTCCAACGCAGCCTCCGCGAAAAAAGTGCGCGAGGCGCTTGGACTTGCTGCGCGATCTCGCACCCGCGCTCGAAGTCGAGGGCGAGATGCATGGCGACGCCGCGGTCTCGGAAGAGATCCGTCACCGCATCTTTCCGAATTCGATGCTGAAAGGCGCGGCCAATCTACTGATTCTACCGAATCTCGATGCAGCGAATATCGCCTTCAATTTGCTGACGACGCTCGGCGATGGGCTGGCGATCGGCCCGATGCTGATGGGCACGCGCCGCCCGGCGCATATCGTGACGCCATCGACGACGGTTCGCGGTTTGCTGAATATGACCGCAGTCGCGGTCTATGACGCGCAGGTCAGCGCGATATCCTGAGATATCGCGCCGCCTGGCATTTTGAGCAGACGAAACTAGTGGCGGGGGCCACCGCCATGGTGATGGTCGTGGGAGCCACGACCGAAATGCGGCGTGGCGAGATCGTCGGCGACTTTCTTCTGATCAGCCGACAGGCTCGCATAGAGCGGACGGAACGCCGCGAGATAGGCCTGCTGCTGCTGGTCGCGCATCTGCGCCATCTTTGCGCGCTGCTCGACGCGATCGATTGCACTCATGTCCTTATGCTGATCGCGCTGGCCGCGCATATCCTGGAAGCTCTTCTGCGTGGCTGCCGCGTTGTCGCGGATCACTTGCGCATAATGATCGAAAGCCGCTTGCTGGGCAGGTGTGATTTTGAGCTCCGTTTTCACATAAGCGATACGCGCTTCGGCGCGTGCCGCGAAGTCGGCGCGATGATGGAAATCGCGCTGGCCTTGCATCCTGTGATCACGATGCTGCGCGTTTTGCGGCGCTGTGCCGGGTTGCGTCGTCGGCGCCGTCGTTTGGCTTGGTGCCTCGGGCGTTTGCGCGTAGCCCGAGGTGCCGACAGCGGTGGCACCAAGAGCCAATGCGAGAGCGGCGGGCAGGATGATTTGTTTTTTCACGGACGTCTCCTAGGGGGTATGAGCGAGCCCGCATACGGGCTTGCTTCGTTCTAGGCCCAGCCCCTGAAGCATATCCCTCGTTAGTCATGGAGACCGGATTAAATCCGGGTAATAGAAGCGTCTAGTTGACGTTATTGGCTCCCTGCTTCGTAGCGGCGGCTTGGTCTGCTGTTTCAAGTTGCCAGCCGCCGCCGAGCGCTTTGTAGACAGCAACGAGATCGGTCGAGACCGTCGCCGTGCTGTCGGTCAACGATAATTCCGTTTGTTGCAGCGTGCGTTCCGCGTCGAGAACATCAAGGAAGCTCTCGATACCGCTTTGATAGCGTTGTTGCGCGAGAGTCAGCGCGGTACGGTTTTGCGCGCGTGTCGCTTCGAGCGAAGCGCGTCGGCTTTGCTCGGTACCGTAGGCGATGAGTGCATTTTCAACCTCATGCAGTGCGGAAAGCACAGTGCCCGCGTAAGCGATCGCCGCTTCCTGCGCCTTCGTATCCTGCAACTGCACATTGGCATGCCGCGCGCCGCCCGAGAAGATCGGTATATCGAGGCTGGGACCGAGAGAGAAAAAGCGGCCGGCCCAGTTCGAAAGATCGGCGAAATGCGAAGCCTGAATGCCGGCGTCGGCGTTGAGCGTCAGCCGCGGGAAAAGATCGGCGACCGCGACGCCGATCTGTGCCGTCGCGGCGTGGAGTTGCGCTTCGGCGCGGCGAATATCGGGGCGGCGTCGCGCGAGATCGGCCGGCAAGCCGACCGGAACCTCGGGCGGCACCGGCGGCACGGGCTTGGCGCTGTCGAGTTCGCCGCGTAGCGCGCCCGGCGGCAGCGCCAGCAACAGGCTGAGCTGGTTGATGTCCTCACCGATCTGGGCCGTCGCTTGCGGCAGCAATGCCTCGGTGCTCGTGACCTGTGCCGAGGCATTGGCGACGTCAACATCATTGCCCATGCCAAACCGGGCGCGGTCGCGGGTGAGACCGAGAATCTCTTGCTGGCTTTTCAGATCGTCCTCGAGCACCGAGCGACGAAGCTGCGCGGCACGCAGATCGATATAAGCGCGAGCAACCTCGCCTTGCATCGAGACGAGGATGTCGTTGCGGTCCTCGATCGAGGCTTGGGTTGCGGCATCCGCCGCCTCGACCGAGCGGCGCACGCGCCCGAAGAGATCGATCTCCCAGGACGCGTCGAAGCCCCATTGATATTGGTCGAACGGGTTCGTGAGCGAGGGAATGGCGTTGGGGACGCCGCCGATCGGTGTGGGCGTGCTGCTTGGCCCGCCATGGGTCGCGCCGATATTGCTGAGCAGCGATGTGAAGGCCGTCCGCTCGCTGATCCGCTCGCGCGTATAGCTGCCATTGGCACCGAGCGTCGGGAATTGCGCGGAGCCGGTGATGTCGCGTTGCGCCCGCGCTTCGGCGATACGCAACGTTGCCTGCTTCAGATCGAGATTCGTGCTGCTCGCGCGCGCAATGAGCGAGGTAAGGGTCGGATCGCTGAAGCTTGACCACCATGCGTCGGTGATTGGCGCGGTCGAGGCACGGCTTTGCTTGTCGGCTTTTGCGCCAGGCTGCAGCGCGTCTTGCGTCCAGCCTGCCGGCGTATCCGGCTTCGCCGGCGTGAAGTCCGGCCCGAGCGTGCAGCCGGAGAGCAAGAGCACGAGCAAAAGGAGAGAGGGTCGTGTACGCATGGCTTACTCGATGGGCCTATTCGATTCCATGGCGGAACATCCACGCAGCGCCACTCAAGGTGATCAGCGCGGTGATGCCGAGCGGCAAAAGATCGGGGCCGAGCCGGTCGAGGCCAATGCCTTCGAGATAGACGCGTTGCGCAATGTCGATGGCGAAGCGCAGCGGATCGGCCAAGGTCAGGTATTGGAAGATCGGCGGCATGTTGCTGAGCGGTACGGCAAGGCCGGAGAGCAGAGTGAAAGGCATCAGCAGCACGAAGGAGTAAAGCAACGCCTGCTGCATGGTTGTGACAACGGAGGAAAGCAGCAAGCCGACACCGACCGCGGCGAGCAGGAACAGGCCGAGCCCGGTGAAAAGGGTGAGATACGAGCCCTCGAAGGGAATCTGGAACCAGAGCTGAGCGACCAACAGTATCGAGCTCGCCTGAATCGTGCCGATGATCATCGACGGAATCGCCTTGCCGATCATGATTTCGACCGGGCGGAAGGGCGTGACCAGCAACTGATCGAAGGTGCCTTGCTCGCGTTCGCGCGCCACCGACATCGCGGTGAGCAGCAAGGTTTGCAGCATGGTAAGCGTACCAATCAGCGCCGGCACCATGTTCCAGCGCGTCTCGAGATTGGGGTTATACCAGGCACGGCTCGTAACCTGCAGCGGTGGCGAGGCTTGGCCATGCGCCTTCGTCCAAGTCTCGTTGAAAGACGCGACGATCGCGTTGACATAGCCGATCGCCGTGCCGGCGGTATTGGAATTACGGCCATCGGCGATCACCTGGACCGGGGCATTTTGGCCGGCTTGGAGCTGCCGCTCGAAATTCTGGCCGATCTGCAGCACCAGCAGCGCGTCGCGGTGATCGATCACTGCCGCAATGTCGGCGGCGCGGGCCAGACTGGCGACACGCACGAAAACGCCTGATCCGTCGAGCCGCGCCAGCAACGCGTGCGAGGCGGCGCTGCGATCCTGGTCGAGCACGGCGTACGGCACGTTGTTGAGGTCGTAGGTCGCGGCGTAGCCGAAGATCAGGCATTGCAGCACCGGCGGAATGAATATGGTGGCGCGGCTGCGTGGATCGCTGAGGATCGCAAGCAGCTCCTTGCGGATCAGGGCGATGATGCGGAGCAACGAAGCAAGCATGACGCGCCTCACGCCAGCTCTTTGCGTGTAACGGCACGGGTCGCGGCGAGCAGGACCGCCGCCATCAACGCGAGCATGCCAGCATTCGGCCAGATCACGCCCCAGATATCGCCGGCGAGGAAAATCGTTTGCAGCAGGGCGACGTAGTAACGCGCCGGCAGCACGTAGCTAATCCAGCGGACGAATTCCGGCATGCTGCGCAGATCGAAGAGGAAGCCGGAGAGCATCATTGCTGGCAGAAACGTGACGATCAGCGTCACCATGCTGGAGACGAATTGACTCTTTGTCGCCGACGAGACCAGCAGGCCGATCGCCAGCGATACCAAAAGGTAGAGCGTCGATACACCGGCCAGCACCAGCACCGAGCCGCGGAACGGCACCTGAAACAGGAATTTCGCGGCGAGAATGCAGAGCACCAGCCCGCCGATGCCGAGGACGAAATAGGGGATCATCTTCGATAAGAGGATTTCGCCCGTACGGACGGGCGTAACGAACATCGCCTCGAAGGTGCCGCGCTCCCATTCGCGCGCCATTACCAGCGTGGTGAGAAACGCGCCGATCAAGGTCATGATCAACACGATGAGACCAGGCACGAGGAAATAATGGCTGTCATTGGCCTCGTTGAACCACATGCGCGTCTCGACGACGACCGCGCCGGTTTCCGGCGCATGGCCCTCGGCGGCGCGCTGCTCCGCCCATTGGCTGATCGCGCCTCGCGCATAGGTGTCGATGATGCGCGCGCGGTTGGCGTCGCTGCCGTGGACAAGGATCTGCACATCGGCCTTGCCGCCCGATAGGCGCCGGGCGAAATCGCTGCGGACGCGGATGATGCCGTCGATACGCCGCTCGAGCATCAGCTCTTCGGCGCGCGGCATCGAGGTCATGATCTCCGCCGAGAAATAGGGCGAAAGGCGGAAGCCCGCAGCAAGCTCGCTGGCAGCGGGCGAGGTGTCTTCGAGCACCACTCCCACAGGCACGCTTTTCACGTCGAGCGACAGCGCGTAGCCAAAGAGCAGGATAAGCAGCACCGGCATGATGACGCCGATGGCAATACTGCTCGGATCGCGCACGAGCTGGTAGGCTTCCTTACGCACCAGCGCGGCAATGCGGATCAGCGCGGCGCCACGGCTCGCTTGCTTCATGCCCGGCCTGCCGCGGCGCGGGCATGATCGCGCGCTTGTGCGACCACGGCGATGAACGCATCTTCCATATCGGGCTCGTGCTCGGGCGAGGCGGGGGCGAGGCCGCGCACCTCGGCGGGCGTACCTTGCGCCAGAATGCGGCCGCCATCGAGGATCGCGATGCGATCGCAATATTCGGCCTCTTCCATGAAATGCGTCGTGACGATCACCGTCACGCCTTGGCTCGAAAGCGCCGTAATACGCCGCCAGAATTCGCGCCGCGCGAGCGGATCGGCGCCGCTTGTCGGCTCGTCGAGGAAAAGGATTTCAGGCTCGTGCAGTAGCGCCGCCGCCATGGCGAGACGCTGCTTGTACCCGCCGGGCAGTTGGCCGCTCGGCAATTGCATCAGCGGCCGGAGCTCGAATTGGTCGAGCGCCCAGGCGACGCGTTCGCGCTTGTGCGTGCTTTCGAGGCCATAGGCGCTGGCGAAGAATTCGAGATTTTGCGTGACCGTGAGCTGGCCATAGAGCGCGAATTTCTGCGCGACGTAGCCGATGCGCTGCCGCGCCGAGGCGCGGGCGCGTCGGAGATCGAACCCCGCGACATCGAGCGTACCCGATGTTGCCGGGAGTAGGCCGCATAGCATGCGGAATGTCGTTGTCTTGCCGGCGCCGTTGGGGCCGAGCAGGCCGAAAATCTCGCCGACCCGCACCTCGAAGCTCACATGATCGACAGCGGTGAAGCTGCCGAATTTGCGCAACAGCTCTTTGACCTGGATGACCGGCTTGTCCCCGCTGCTGGTGACACGATGTTTGAAGCTCATGCTTGCCCCAGCAGTGGATGCCTGCTGGCTGCGCTTGAGCAGCGTCATGAAGCCGTCTTCGAAACGCGCAGCGACCGGCGTCGCGCCAGTGTCAGGGACCATTGTTATCCGCAAGCACCAGCCGAACGCGGCCGCCTTCGGGAACGGCGTCGATCGTGTCAGGCTCGTCGAGCAGCTTCGCCTGCAGATCACGCGCGGCTTGTCCTTGCGGTGGCGTGAGGCGGAAGACATGGCCCTCGGCGAGGGCGCTGACGCTCGCGGGCGGGCCTTGCGCCAGCACTTTTCCTTCGCGCAGCACGAAGGCTTCGTGGCAATGCTCGGCTTCATCGAGATAGGAGGTGCTCAGCAGCACCGTGAGATGCTGCTTTTCGACGAGGCTATGGATGATTTCCCACAATTCGCGGCGTGACAGCGGGTCGACGCCGACCGTGGGCTCATCGAGCAGCAGCAGTGCCGGCGATCCGATCAGCGTGCAGGCGAGGCCGAGCTTCTGCTTCATGCCGCCGGACAAGCGACCGGCAAGGCGTGCGGTGAAGGGGCCGAGTGCTGTCATCTCGAAGAGCTCGGGATAGCGCTGGGCGCGCTCGGCTTTGCCGATGCCGTGCAGATCGGCATAGAGATCGAGATTTTCCTGCACGCTCAAATCTTCGTAGAGACCGAATTTCTGCGGCATGTAGCCGATGCGGTCTTGCACGGCTTGCGGATCGCGACTGACCTCGGTGCCGAGCACGGTCAGCGTGCCGGCATCGGCCGGCATCAGCCCCGCGATCAGCCGGATGAGCGTGGTCTTGCCGGCGCCATCGGGACCGACCAACGCGGCGAGCGTACCCGGTCTGACGTCGAGCGATATGTTATCGAGTGCTTTGACGATCTCGCCGGTCTCGCGGCGAAAGCGCTTGCGCAGATCGCGCGCATGGATGGCAGGCGCGGGGTCGCTCGCGGCGTTCATGAGGCACTCTTGCCCGCCGGCGCGTTGCCTTGTGTCAGCGGCAGGAACACCGTTGCGGGCATGCCGAGACGCAGCTCATCGCTCGGGTCCTTGACGAAAACCCGGACCTCGTAGACGAGGCTGGTACGCAACTCTTCGGTTTGCACCGTCTTCGGCGTGAACTCTGCGACCGGTGAGATGAAGCCGATCCAGCCTTCGAAGCGCCGGTTGGGGAAACTGTCGATGCCGATGCTCGCGGCCTCGCCCGAGCGGATCTTGCCGAGATCGGTCTCCGAAATATAGGCACGCACCCATTTCGGATCGGTAATCGCCAGCGAGAAGACCGGCTTCTGCGGCGACGCCATTTCGCCCGGCTCCATCAGTCGCGAGCGGATCACGGCATCGACTGGCGCTATCAAATTTGCATCGGCCAATTGCTGCTTTAGCAGGGCAAATTGCGCTTGCTGCGACCGCAATTGCGCTTCTGCCTGAGCGACATCTTCTTTGCGCGGGCCCGCGACGGCGAGATCGAGCGCTTTCTGCTGGCTCACGGCTTTGGCATTGGCGACGTCGAGCGCGGCATTGGTGTTGTCGAGATCTTGCTGGCTTGCAGCCCGGCCACCCGAGGCGGCGATGAGGCTGCGGAATCGCGCTGCCTGCCGCCGCGCATTTTCCGCGTCGGCTTTGGCAGAATTGAGTGCGGCGCGTGCTTGCGCGATCTCCTCCGGTCGGCTGCCGTTGTGCAGGCGATCGACAACGGCCTGTTGCGCCGAAAGTTGCGCTTGGGCTTGCGCGACTTGAGGCTCAAGTCGGCTCGTATCGAGACGGGCGAGGACGTCGCCTTGATGCACGCGATCGCCTTCCTGGACGAGCTCCGCAGCGATGCGCTCCGTCCCGTTGAAGGGCAGATCGACCTGCCGCAAATCGACATTGCCGTAAACGACGATTTCTTTCGGCGCACTCGGCGGATGCATAAGCCAATAGCCAATGCCGGCGGCGATGATGGTGGCGACAATCGCCGCGACGAGGATGCTGCGTTTCATTTTTTTCCAGCCTTCAGCGACGCTACGCCCGTCATGCGGGAAAAGTCAAATTCAAATTTGAAATTTATATTTGAAATCTTTCTGGCGCGCGATATGCTATTCCATCATGAGCACCTCCACCGCGCTGCGCGCGCGCCCGAAACCAAGGAAGGCCGCGCCGCTCGACGATGAAAAACCGCAGCGCACGCGCGCGGCGCTTCTCGAGGCGGCCGGCAATGTCTTTGCGGAAAAAGGCTTCGACCGCGCGACAGGCAAGGATATCTGCGCGCGCGCCGGCGCCAATGTCGCGGCGATCAACTACTATTTCGGCGGGATCGAAGGGCTTTACGCGGCCGTGCTGCGGTTGGCGCATGGCCGCGTCGTCTCGGTCGATCATCTACAAGCGGTCGTCACGCGCGAGCCGGATGCGCGCAGCCAGCTCGAAGCGATTCTGGGCATGCTGGCGCGTGTTATCACCGGGCCGGCGTCATCGTCCTGGGTGTTCCGCGTTATCGGCCGCGAAATCGTCGCGCCCTCGCGCGTCTTTAGCGAGATGCGCGATAAGGAAATCTTTCCGAAGCTTCGCATTCTGCGCCCGGTCGTCGCCGAGCTCATGGATTTGTCGGAGGATCATCCCGCGGTCGCGCGCGCCTGCATCAGCATCGTCGGCCCGTGCATCCTGCTGCTGATCGGCGATCGCCGCTTTCTCAAGCAGGCTTTTCCGAAGATTCGGCTTCAACGATGCCGACGCCGTCGCGCAGCATCTGGTGTCCTTCGCGCTCGCCGGCATCGCCGCAAGCGCTCGCGCGGCGCGCGAATGATGCGTTAAGGCACTCCCTTGACGACCGAATAAAGCGCAACGGCCAGCTCGGCCACGATGAGCAGCAGCACATACCATTCGAGCCGGCGATTGCTCCGCTCCTGCGCCAAGCCGAGCAAGGTCTCGCTGGTGCGCAGGATGACGTCCTGCTTGTGATCGAGCGCTCGCGAGCGCTCGCGCAATTCGTATTCTTCGGCGAGACGCGCGTAAAAGCGGTCGAGCTCCGGATGATCCCAGAGCAATTCGGGCTTCTCGCCAGTCTCGACACGCCCGACCATCTTGTACTGCACGAGCAGCGCGCTGCCGATCTGGCGCA
>CAVUFS010000004.1:0-1055060 GCA_963740675.1 uncultured Alphaproteobacteria bacterium | reverse complement strand
GGCGCTGTCGGGCGCCGCGCTGCTGACGATCGAGGCGACGGCGGTCACGGCCGAAGGCCGGATCACCTATGCCGATACCGGGCTTTATTCCGATGCTTGCGAGGCGGCGATGCGCCGCACGCTCGATTCCGTGCGCCGTTGGTCCGACATGCCGATCGCGATCCAGCTTGCCCATGCCGGACGCAAGGCCTCGACCGAAGTGCCGTGGAAGGGCCGCGGCCAGATCGCGCCCGATAACGCGCATGGCTGGCTCACCGAAGCGCCGTCACCGATGCCTTTCGCCAAATCCGAGCGCGCGCCGAAAATGCTGAGTCGCGACGATCTTCGCCGTCTGCGCGATGCTTTCGCCGACAGCGCGCGCCGCGCCGCCCGGCTCGATCTCGCGGCAGTGCAGCTTCACGCTGCCCATGGCTATCTGCTGCATCAATTCCTCTCGCCGCTCTCCAATCAGCGCGACGACGACTATGGCGGCTCGCTCGAGAACCGGATGCGGTTTCCACTCGAAGTGTTCGACGCGACGCGCGCGGCCTTTCCCGCGGGCCGGCCGGTCACCATGCGCGTCTCGGGCACGGATTGGGCGGAAGGCGGCTGGGATATCGAGCAGACGGTTGCTTTTGCCGCGGCGCTCGAAAAGCATGGTTGCAGCGCAATCCATGTTTCGAGCGGCGGGCTGACACCGGCACAGCAAATTCCGATGGGCCCGAATTATCAGGTGCCGCTGGCGCGCGCGGTGAAACAGGCGGTGAAGATACCGGTGATCGCGGTGGGGCTGATCACCGAATTCGAGCAAGCCGAGGCGATCATCGGCACCGGCGATGCCGATCTCATCGCGCTCGCGCGTGCCGTTCTCTACGATCCACGCTGGCCGTGGCATGCGGCGGCGCATTTCGGCGAGCGCATCAAGGCGCCCGACCAGTACCTTCGCTCACAGCCGCATACGCTGCCGCATCTTTTCGATGCTCAGGGCAAGGGCTAGCGGCGCGGTAACGTTAAAAACTATCTGCAATTTTATCTGATTTCGCTGGCGCTTAACCGACGCTTAATGCTGCGATCAGCTTCAACCGAAACAACGGTGGAGGCTGCTCATGATTACCGAGGCCGGTTTTTCGTTCTTCGCGCGACGCAAGCGCACCAACGCGCCGCAGGCGGGTAACCTTAAAGACGCACCGCGCCAACGGCGGCTGCGCTTATGGCGCCGCCGCGAATTGACGACGTTCCACAAATGCCTCGCGGTGCATATGTATTACGCCGCGCCGCAGCGGATACAGAAATAGCGCTTGCTTACCAGAGTCCGGGGATCACGCGCGCTGTCGTCGCTTGATAGCGCGCGTAATCCGGGAAGCTCGCGGCCAGCACCGCCTCCTCGTTGAGGATGCGGCGGATCTGAAATGCGATCTGTAGCGCAAGCAGCAGCGTCGCCGCGATCGAAAATGCTTCGATGAAGCCGGCAATCGCCGCTAGCTCTTCGACGACATAAAGCGGGTGGCGCACGAAGCGGTAGGGGCCGCGCGTGACCAGACCGCGTGCTTCCGACATCAGGCTGAACGATCGGCCGAGATAGGGCAACACGATCGCGGCCAGTACGGCACTCGACAGCAAGAGGATTGCGGCGGCGAGATGCCAGCCGAGCGCGAGACCTTGCGCCGGCGGCAACAAGCCGAAGCCGAAAATCGAGAACGCACCGATGGCGGCGACAAGGCGCGGCTTCCAGCCGCTGGCGCGCTGCACCGCCGGGCGGCGGATCAGCGTGAACCACAACACGAATAGATAGAAGATCGTCTGGCAGACGATGGTGAAAAGCTGCGTCAGGCTCAGCGCATCGAGACGGTGGGGGGCCGTGCGATCAAAAACCGTTACGAACCGGACAAAGGCGCCGAGGCAGAGGAAAACGCAAACGCCGGCGATACCGAGCTTTGCCGCGGCTTCGCGCAGCTTCTCGCTCAGCAAGAAGGCGCCAATGCTGCGCCGGCGCGTGCTGTGGACGGATGCTGTCGCTGTCACGGCGAAGCTGTGCGCCGCCATTGTGGCGAAAAGCTGGATTATCGCCGTGGACCGGCGCTTTCGTATTGCCGCAACAGCTCGGCCGGATCGTCGGCGACGACGCTGCAGCCGGCGCGCTGGAGATCGCGCTCCGGAAAGCCGCCGCATCGCACGCCGATCGTTTTCAATCCAGCCTTGGTGGCGGCCTCCGCGTCGTAAGGCGAATCGCCGATCGCGATCGCCTGGGCGGCACCGACACGCCCAAGCTTTTTCAGCGCGCTCTCGAAGACATCGGGATGCGGCTTCGACCGGTCGACATCGTCGGCCGAAACTTCGGCATCGACGATATCGGCGATATTCGCGATGCGTTTGTACACATCGAGGTCGTCCTTCTTCGAGGAAGAGGCGAGCACAATCGGCTTGCCGTCGGCGTGCAGCCGCTCGAAAAGGGTGCGTACACCGGGAAAGCCGGTGACGCGCGGCAGATATTTCTCCGTGAAGATCGCAGCGCGGTACTTCTCCAGTGCCTCGCCTTTCTCACGCAGCTCGTCCTCGGACAGAAACACGGGCATCAACTGGTCGCCGCCTTTGCCGATTTGGCTGCGGATCGCGGCGTAGTCGATATCGCGGCCAAAATGCCGGAACGCCTCCTGCCAGGCATGCGCGTGAAGATCGACGGAATCGACCAGCGTACCGTCGATATCGAAAATGACCGCGCCCGCCCGTGCCAGCAGCGCGCCGGCCGGCGCGACGCGCATTGCGTCGTCCGCGATATCGGCCATGCGCTCGATCGCGCCGGCAACCGCCTCTGGAGCGTCGTAATGGATCATATGTCCCGCGCCAGAGATGATTTCGAGCCGCACGGCGACCTCCTGAGCGAGGCGCTGCGATTGCGCCGCCGTGTCGACGATCGCATCGGACGCGCCGGCGAGGATGGCGGTGGGGACGGCGAGATCGTGATGCCGCCGCTGCGCTCCGGCGGCAGCCGCGATCAGCAGCGACGTATCCTGCGCCGTCGATTGGAGCTGCTTCGGCCGCAGCGCCAGAGCGAGGGGGAAACCGCGCTCGAAGCGCTCAGGCACGGGGCTTGGTGCGAAAATCTTGCGGAGGACCCGCGGCGCCAGGGCGCTCGAGAGCGGCGGCGCAACGGTGTGATTGAGCACATCGCCGATCAACGGCATGGCATTCGGTATCGCGAGAGCCACATCGAAACGGACGCTCGGAAAGAAATAGCCGGCGAGCAGAACCAGTCCGGCAGTATCGAGCGGATGATCGAGCGCGAGTTCGAGGGCGACCAGCGTGCCCCAGGAATGACCGACGACCACCGGTTGCTCGATGCCAAGGGCCGCGAAAGCCTTGTGGATCAGCGCTGCTTGGCGGCGCGCGGTCCAAGCTCGGCCGCGCGGCCGTGCGCTGTAGCCGAAGCCTGGCCGGTCAATGGCGATCACGCGATGCGTCGCAGCCAGTCGATCAACCAGCCCGGAAGCGACAAAATCCTCCGCCATCGCGCCATTACCATGCAGTAGGACGATCGGCGTGCCGCTGCCGCGCTCGATATAATGGAGGCGCGTTCCCTCGATGGTGACGAAAGCGCCGCGTGCCGGATGGCGCTGCTCGGCCCGACGGGCCCTCGTGTGGTTCGCCCACGCGAGCGCGCCTGCGCCGAGGATGGCCCCAAGCGCAATCAGCGGTGTCGAAACGGGGGCGCGACGGGACATGCGCGGGAACTCGGCTGTTGAACAGCAGAGTCACTCAACCAGCCACGCGGCGCTTCGTTCCGCCGCGCATCGCCGCCCCTCGAGATTAGTCCGAAACCGCCGCGCGCCGTCGGCGATAATGCGGCAGCGTGCCGAGCCGTGCGATCACCTGCTCGCACCAATATTCGGGACTGCCGTCAGCCAGGATGCGCAGATCAAAATGCTGGGGCGCGGCAAAGAGCCGGTTGGTGTCGTCGAAGCGGCCGGACTGGATGCGGTCGACCCAAATGATGAAAGCCTCGCCGCCTTCGAGGAACGCGGCGCGCGCCTCGGAGGTCGGGCAAATGAAATCGGCGATCACCGGACAGCCGGCCTTGGCGATCTGATCGCAGAGCCAGCCGATCCGCCTTGCCTGCTCGATGCGATCGGCCGGGGCGAAGCCCAAATCCTTGTTGATGTGCTTGCGGATTTCATCGGCGTTCAAATGAACGGCACCTAACCGCGGGGCGAGTGCCCTGGCGAGCGTCGTCTTGCCCGCTCCCGGCAACCCCATCACCAAAATCTTGAAACTCATCCCACCCTTTCCGGAACCCGAATTGCGACATAACTTATGAGGAAACTATAGAAAGCATGGCGCGGCGAGGCTAGCGGCGCGCGCCAGCTTTGTTGGCTTGCCACGCGGCGGTCCTAACCGAGTTCGGCTCTCATGTTTCTCGCTATTCCTTTCCGCGACGACACGCCCGCACAGCGGCCTCCGGTCGTCGCCTATGGTCTCGTCGCTGCCTGCGTGATCGTCTTTCTCTGGCAGTTCAATCTCGGTCCGCGCGGCCTCGAGCGCAGTGCGATGGCGTTCGGCATGATTCCTGCCGTGCTCTTTGGCACGGCCCATCTGCCGGCGCGGCTTTCGCTGGTTGCGCCGCCGGCGACGCTCGTCACCAGCATGTTCCTGCATAGCGGTTGGTTGCATCTTATCGGCAACATGATCTATCTCTTCGTCTTCGGTAAAGGCGTCGAGAATGCGCTCGGCAGCCTGCGTTTCCTTGCTTTCTATCTGCTTTGCGGCATCGTCGCGGCGCTGACCCAGGCGCTGACCGATCCGACGGCGACTCTGCCGATGATCGGCGCCTCCGGCGCCATCGCCGGCGTGCTCGGCGCGTATCTCGTGCTCTATCCTTTCGGCAATGTCTTCGTCTTTTTCTGGATCATCATCATTTTTCGCGTCGTCGCGGTCCCGGCGGTCCTGCTGCTCGGCTTCTGGTTCCTGATGCAGCTCTTGAGCGCGGAAAGCGCGGGCTCGAGCGCCGGCGGTGTCGCCGTATGGGCGCATGTCGGCGGCTTCATCGCCGGCGCGATCCTGGTGCTGTTCATGCGCCGGCGCAGCGTCGCCATGCTGCAAGCGCCGCGCACGCGCTCCTTTACGATCAGCAATCCGCGCGATGCGCGCTGGCGCGGCGGCGGTTCGGTGCCTTCGGCCGGCCGGTCATGGCGACGCGGGCCGTGAGCCGAAACAAATCGCCGTGTCTACAGATTAAAATGGTAAAGATCGAAAGTCGTGCACCGTATTGATGCAACTTTTCGAAGTATTCCAAAAATAAATGACTCTATAGGAAGTGTTGATGCCTTCGCATAGTAGTTGCGTGCCGGTATTTCTTGCCTCATTACTAAGCTGGGATACCGGAGGATTCATTGGAGCTCGAGTTACGCCATCTCCGCGATTTTCTCGCGGTGATCGAGAGCGGTTCGCTCGGCGACGCCGCGCGGCGGCTGAAGACGAGTTAGCCGACGCTGACGCGCAGCATGAAATTACTCGAGAAGGCGATCGGCGGCGCGGTGTTCGATCGGACCCCGCACGGCATGCGGCCGACCGCGCTCGGCCGCGCCCTCGAGCGGCGCGCGCGCCTCATCATGGGCGAGGTCGGCAGCGCGCAGCGCGAGCTCGATGACCTGGTCGCCGCGCGCCGCGGCAAGGTCGTCATCGGATCCGGTCCGCTCTTTGCCATATCGATCCTGCCGCGTGCGATCACACGCTTCCAGGCGCGCTATCCCAATGTCGATGTGACGATCGTCCAGGCGCAGATGCGTCAGACGCTCGAAGGGCTGCGCACCGGCGAGATCGATTGCACCTTTCATTCCGCGCCGGAAAATCTCGATCCCGGCTTCACGCATCGCGTGCTGCTGCGCGGCGCGCGGCCGGTGATCGTGACGCGCAGCGACAACCCGCTCGTCGCCAAGCGCCGGATCACGCTGAAGGAGCTCGCGACCCTGCCGTGGATGATGCCGCGGCGGCCGGATTATTTCCGTCAGCGCGTCGAGCAGATTTTCGTGCGCGCCGATGTGCCGGTGCCGTCGCCTGCGATCGAATACACCTCGATCATCGGCTCGTCGCGCTTTCTCCTCGAGCGGCGCGAGCTGATCAGCCCCTATTTCGACGCTTTTATCGATGCGGAGGTTACGGACCGGCGGCTCGCACATCTGCGCGTGCCGGAATTGTCGTGGCCGGCGACCTCGAGCGTCATCCATCGCAGCGACGCCCCGCTATCGCCGGCGGCGGCGAAGCTGGTCGAGAGCGTGCGCGCGGTTTGCAACGAGCGCGCGCGCCACTAAAGCGCGGTGTCTAGCGACGGATGCGCGCTTCGGCCTCGCGCACCAGGCTCAAATCGCTATGGGCGCTGACATCGATGGGCGCTTTAAGGAAACCCAATTTCCATAACATATCGACGTTGCGCTGAAGCGCATCGACATCCGGCAGCACGTCGGGCGAGCGGAATTGGTCCTGGTGCGTGAACGCCCAATCCGCTGCGGCGAGCGGCTGCTTGTTGAAATCGGCGACGATCTTCACCGCCTCGACGTGATTGGCGGGATCGATATACCAGCGGGTCGCGCGGATCGTGTCTTCGAGAAAATCGACCAGTGCGGCGCGATGCTCCTTGATGAATGAAGCGCGCGCGACCAGCGCGCTGATCTGCGTGATGCCGACCGCATCCGCCGCGGTGAAGAGCGGCCGCGCGATGGCACGCAGCTCGGGATCGGCGCCGACCGGCGCGACCGCGCCCATCATGTCGATCTTACGTGCCGCGAGCGCGGCTTTCATATTGGGCGAGGCGACCTCGATGATCGTCACATCCTTCCTATCGTCGATGCCGCGCTGACGCATCATCTGCCGTTGCCCCAGATCCATCAGGCTGCCGATCGTGTTAACGGCAAGCGTCTTGCCGCGCAGATCGTCGATCGTGCGAATGGGGCTGTCCTTCAACACGAAATAGGACAGCGAATACCAGCCGGGCACGCCATCCTGGACGACGTCACCGATCACCGTCAGATCGCTGATGCCGGCGCCTTGGATCGCGGCGGCGAGGGTGGCGTAGCCAAGGCCACCGATATCGATCTCGCCTTTGGCGATCGCGGGAATGCTGAGCGGCCCGCCGGCAAAATGGATCGGCTCGATAACGTAAGAGATGCCTTCATGGCGGGCGAGGCCGGGATGGGCGAAGAGGATCGGCGCGAGCTCACCCGGTGTGAGGATCCAGCTCATGCGGATCCTCACAGGCTCGGCGGCGGCCAACGGCGTGGCGCCGTTGAGCAGCGCCAGCACGAAGCCGAGAATGCACCCCCAAAGCTTTGTCCGCATACGCGCCTGCCTCTCTCGCGGAATACGAGAAGAAATAGACGGGTCTTTCGCGTCGTTCAACATGGAGGTCAGCCCCGGCAAGAAAAACGGGCCGCGCTCGCGCGCAGCCCGTCGCCGTCGAGACTGGCTGAGAGAAGGCTCAGGCCATGCGCGCCCCACCATTTGGCTTCTGCTGCCGGTAGCGGTTGATGCCGAACCAGCCAAGCAACGCGGTGAAGAAGATCGCAAAGGTGCCGGGCTCGGGAACGCTCGTGTTGCCGCCCGGCGTGAAGCCGAGGACGAAGTCGAGCCCATCCCCAACCGCACCCGCCGTGGTGAGACCCAAGGACACGGTGAGGTCGCTGATGTTGCCGCTCTGCACGCCGAGATTCAGCAGATCGTCACTGAAGAAGGCATTCGCCGCGGCGAGGCTGGTGAAGGTCTGCGTCGCGAGAACCGTCGCGCCTTCCTTGATCCCGAAGGTGAGGGTGAAGGGACCCGTGGCGAAGGTACCGGCCACCGGCTCGAGGAGACCCGCAAGGAGGTTGTACGTCCCCGCCACCGGCGCCGCGAGATTGTAGGTGAGGCTGCCGCTGTAAGTCTGCGCGTTCGCCGTCGCGCTCGTCTGCTGCAGGGCCAGCGTGCCGATACCGAAAGTATTCGACGCGTTGAGCGGGCCGGAGACGATCGGGTAGTTCGCCGCGTTCAAGCCGCTGATCGTCGGATTGACCGAGCCCTTGGCATAAGCATTCGGCGAGGCAGCGGTCAGAGCATATTGCGGGGCCGCCGGCGTGACAGTGTAGTTGCCGCCCGTCTGGGTGATCGTCTGCGCCGTCGCGATAACCGGATTGGCCGGCGCGCTCGCATTGCCTTGGATGCTCGCCGTGTTCGCGACGTTGTGCGAATTGCTTTGCGAAACCGCGAAGCCGCCGCCGCCAATTGCATTGGACGTTGCGGTCGCAAAGCCGGTGCCGATCGTGTTCGCCGTCGCATTCGCGTTGCCGGTGCCGGCGAAGAAGCCGGTGCCGCCCTGCGCATTCGCCGTCGCATTGGCCGCGATGTTCGGGTCGAGCGCGGTGGCGGTGGCGGTGGACAGCGCGTTGCCGCCATTGCCGTCGCGACGATGCCGGTGCCGCCATTGCCGCGCGATGCTGCTCGCGATCGCCTTCGCGACATCCGACGTCGCCGACGAATTCGCCGTCGCCGTCGAGGTGGCGTCGCCGCCATTACCGCCGAGCACGGTGCCGTTGCCGCCGACGCCGCCCGTCGCGATGGCAAACGCCGTCGACGGATCGCCGCTGCCGACCGCGTTCGAGGTCGCGTTCGCATTCGCCAAGCCGCCGGCACTGCCGACGAGACCGCTGCCGCCGGCGCCGCCGGTGGCGAAGGCGTTCGTGGTGACATCGCCGGTCAGATTGATGGTGGCGAAGGCATCGCCGGCAAGGCCAGCCGACGCGCCGAGGGCGAGGCCGTTGCCGGCATTGCCGCCGACCGCGCTCACCATGCCGCTGATCGGCGTGGTGCCCGAGACGGTTTGCGTCAGGTTCGACGTCGCCGTGCCGCCATTGCCGGCGAAGGTGCCGACATTGGCGCCATTGCCGCCGGCGCCGCCGAACGCGTTTTGCGACAGCGTGATCGCACCGCCGTTGCTCGTCGCGCTGACATCGTTGGTGAGCATGACGCTCGCGCCGTTACCCGCCGTGTCGCCGGCCTGTGTGGCGTCGCCGCCGGCGCCGCCGGTACCGTTCAGGCCGACCAAGACAGCGCCGCCATTGCTGGTACCGGTGATCGGATTGCTGATCACCACGCCGCCGCCATTGCCTGCGGGAATGAGGAAGGCGCTATTGGCGCCGCCGCCGCCCGTCGCATTGGCGATGATCGCGATGCTATTGCCGGCGAAGGTGCTGGTACCGGTGATGCTGCTGATGGTCGCGGTGCCGCCGTTGAGGCCGCTGCCGGCGGCGGCATTGCCGCCATTGCCGGTCGAACTGATGATGATATTGCCGGGTCCGTTCGCGCTTGCCGAGTTGGTGATGTCGAGACCGGTCGTGCTCACCGTCGTGGTCGCATTGCCGGGACCGCCGACGCCGTCGATCTGCGCGAGGGAGCCGCCGTTACCGGTCGTCGCATCGCCGGGTTGACGATGCTTTGCGCGCTGGCGATGCCGCCATTCGCATGCGTCGTGCCGTCGCCGTTGAGGCCGCCATTGCCGCCATTCGCCGTCGCATTGGCGAAGGTCGAGGTCGCCGACGTCGCGGTCGACAAAGCCGCCGCGCTGCCGCCGACACCGGCGCCATAGCCGCTCACTTGCGTGGCGTCGCCGCCAGCGCCGCCGGTTGCGCTGCCGAAAGCTAGCGCTGCGCCGTTGGTGTTGCGGTCGGTCGACGTGGCCGATGCCGTGCCGCCCGCGCCGCCATTATTGACCGGTGCGCCGAGATAGAGGCCGAGCGCACCGCCGATGCCGCCATTGCCGCCGGTCGCCGCCACGTTCGAGCTGCTCGTCCCGTTGCGTGCCGTGACCGTGCTGGTCGCGGTGCCGGCGCCGCCGTTGCCACCCACGCCTGGCGCGACGGCCGCCGTGCCGGTGCGGCCTTGCGAGCCGTTGCCGCCGGCGGCGCCCGCGCTGCCGGTCGTGCTCGTGGTCGTCGTCGAGCCGCGTGCGACTGTCGTTGCCGTGCCGTCGCCGCCGGCCTTGCCGCGCGTCCCGGTGCTGTTGCCGCCGATACCGACCGAGCTCGCCGCCACCGTCGTGTTGCCGGTGCCGCCGCTGAGGCGGATCGTGCCGACACCATTGCCGCCGGCACCGGTGCCGCCCGTGCCGCCAACGCCGGTCGCGTTACCGTTGAGCGTCGTTGCCACCGGCGCTGTCCAGCCGCTGCTCGCCCGCTGATCCATGTTCAGCACCGAGCGGCCGTTGCCGCCGCCCGTCGCGCCGTTGCCGCCGAACGCGGTCTGGTTGAGGTTGAGCGTGCCCGAGGTTGAGCCCGTCACCGCATCGCTCGACGCGGTCGGCGGATAGACGATCGGTGCGCCGGTCGCAGTGGTGAGCACCGAATTGGCGCCCGCGCCGGTCGTACCGTTACCGCCTACCTGTGTGACGTTGATGCTGACCGTGCCGCCATTGGTGCTGACGCCTTGGCCATGCGCCGTCGCCGTGCCGCCATCGCCAGTGCCGGTCGCATTGCCATCGCCGCCGACGCCGGTGGCGTTGATGGTCACCGCGCCCGGGCCGTTGCCTTGCACGTAGGTGTTCACGACGCCGTTTTGCGCGGTCGAGAAAGCGCTGGTATTGCCAACGCCGGTCGCATCGCCTTGCGCGTTCGCGCTCGCGGCGGCCCAGCCGAAGAGCAATTGCGCGAGGCTGCCCGTGTTGGCGTTCGCGGTGGAGTTGCCTTCGCCGCCATTGCCGTTCGGCGTGCCGGTGCCGCCGACGCCGCCGATGCCGGTCGCGCTGGCGAGTGCCTGAGACGCAGCGTTGCCGGCATTGCTGTTCGCGGTAGCAAAGCCGTGACCGCCGTTGCCGCCGGCGCCGGTGATACCATTGCCGCCCGCGCCGCCATTGGCGGTCGCGAAAGAGAGCGCCGGATTGTTGCCGGGGAGCGCGTTCGCCGTGGCCGTTGCGTCGCCATTGCCGCCGACGCCGCCGATCGCACCGTTGCCACCAGCGCCGCCGTTCGAGGTGGAATTCGCGGTGACATCGCCGGTCAGCGTGATGTTGGAGAGCGCGAAGCCGCCCGCGCCGCCGGTACCGGTGACATTATCGTCGTTCGCTCCGCCCGCGCCGCCGAACGCGTTCACTGTGCCGGTGAGGCTGACATTGCTGGCATCGCTATAGGTGAGGGTCGACGTCGCGTTGCCGCCGGCTGCGCCCGCGCCGCCGGCGTTGGTGCCTTCGCCGCCAACGCCGCCCGTCGCATTCTGGGTCAGCGTCACGGCGCCATTGCTTGTCGCCGACACGACGTTGTTGATCGTCGCGTTGCCGCCTACACCGCCTTGCGCGCCGCCGAAGCCGATGCCGCCATTGCCGCCATTGGCATTCGCCGTCGCATTCGCCGCGCCATTGCCTGTCGCGATCGCATTCGATTGCGTGACGATGCCGGTGCCGCCCGCGCCGGCCGCATTGCCCGCGCCGCGCGCATTGCCGCCGATACCGCCGGTACCGGTCGCGTTCGCGGTCGCCGCTGCATTGACGCCGGTCGCGGTCGCCAGCGCGCTGGCCGAGCCGGTGCCGCCGGCTGCGCCGCTACCGGTGTTACCGCCGTTGCCGATGACGCCGCCGCCATTGCCGCCGGTGCCGTTCGCGATTGCCGTCGGCGCGAGTCCGGTGATGTTGGCAAGCGCTGTCCCATTGCCGGCGGTGCCACCGATGACAGCGTTACCGGAGATATCGCCGCCACTGCCGCCGATCGCCGTCGCGGTGCCGCTGAGGCCCGAAGCAACGTTGTTCGTGTAGGTCAGCGACGAATTCGCGTCGCCGCCAGCGCCGGCTGTGCCGGTGTCGGTGTCGCCGCCGTTGCCGCCGATCATGCGCTGCACCAGCGAGAGGAGCCCGGTCGTGCTGCCGCTCACCGCATTCGTTGCATTCGCCGCGCCGCCCGCACCGCCATTGGCGCCGTTGGTTCCCTCGCCGCCATGGCCGCCGATCGCCTGGCCGTTGACGGTGACATTGCCGCTCGTGCTCGTGCCGCTGCTCGGATCGAGCGTTGCCGCGCCGCCGGCGCCGCCGGTGAAGCCCGCGCCGGTCGCTGCGCCGCCGTTGCCGCCGACCGCATTGGCATCCACGGTGATGGTCTGGTTGGTGGTCGTGGTGGCGTTCACCGCCGACCTGGCGCGTGCCGCCATTGCCGCCATTGCCGGTGCCGTCGGTGTTGCTGCCGCCGTCGCCGCCGATCGCTTGCGGCGCAGGCGTGCCGATGTTACCGGGCGATCCGAAATTGCCGGTCAGTGTCAGACTGGCTTGCGCGTTGCCGCCATTTCCGCCTGTTGCGCCACTGGTCGCGTCGCCACCGTCACCGGCGAACGCGGTGTTGCGGCCGCCGATCGCCGCCGGCTGGCTTCCTCCTGGAAGGATCGATCGCGTTGTAGGTGTAGGTCGCTGTCGCGTCGCCGCCATCGCCGGCATGCAGCGTGCCAGCCGCGAAGCCGGTGCCGTCGCCGTTGCCGCCATTGCCGCCGTCGGCAAGCTGGTTGAACCGAAAAGTTGCCCGTGGTCGAGCCGAGCGCGATGTTGTTGAGGGTCGAGCTCGCGCCCGCGCCGCCATTCGCGCCGTTGCTGCCGTTGCCACCGCTGCCGCCGATTGCCAATGGCGTTGATATTGACATCGCCGCCACCGGTGCTGGTCGCGATCGAAGCGGTCGGCGTGATCACGCCCTGGCCGCCGGCGCCGGCGGTGAGGACCGGGCCGCCGAGCCCGTGCCGGCAACGTCGCCGCCACTGCCGCCGACCGCGATCACATTCGCGTTGTTGATCGAATGCGATGCGGTGATGCTGAGCTGCGCCGTGCCAACGCCGCCCATCGCGCCATTGCCGCTCGCATTCGCGCCCGCGCCGGCATTGCCGCCGGCCGCGCTCACAGTGACGTTGGTGTCGTCGGGATCGCCAAAGACCGTTGTGTTGAGCGTCGATGTCGCCGTGCCGCCGGCGCCGCCGCCGAAGCCGTTGACACCGTTGCCGCCCGCACCGCCCAGCGCGCTCTGGACGAGATTGAGCGTGCTGCCCGCGACCATTCGCCAGGCCGTTGACGACGTTGTTGAGGAACACGTTGCCGCCATTGCCGCCGAATGTCGTGCCGTCGCCGCCGTTGCCGCCGGTCATCTGAAGTTGAGCCGTCGCCGTACCGCCGATCGACTGCGATGCGGCGAACACGGCTTGGCCGGCAATCGCGTTCGTGCCGTCGGCCGTGGCACTGCCGCCGGCGCCGCCGGCGCCGGTGGCATTCGCACCGCCGGCACCTCCGGTGCCTTGCAGATTGATCGCGGCGTTGCCGTTCAGGCTGTCCGCATTGAATGCGAAGCCAGGCGGTGCGTTGACCGTCGGCGTCGAAGGCGTGTTGTGCGGACCGACCGGTTGCGGCGGCGCGATCAGCGTCGCCATGCCGCCGGCGCTGCCGCTATCGCCCTGCGCGCCGGTGAAATTGCCGATGATGCTGACATTGCCCAAGCCGTCGGCGAAACCGCCCGCGCCGATAGCGCCGAGCACGCTCTCGAGGAAGCTTTGTGCTTCCACGGTTGTCGAAGAGCTCTGTCCGCCGGACGCTTGTGCGGACACCGTGCCGTTTGCATTGACCGGACCGCCGGTCAGCGTGGCGGTGGCAGACGCATCGCCGGCCACACCGGCGCTGCCGTTGGCGGCGCCGAAGCCGAAGACACCGCCTCGCCCGCCCACCGCGAGTGCATTCGCCGAGCCTATCGCAGCTGCGGTCTTGGCCGTCGCCGCGGCTGTTGCGGCTCCGCCATTGCCGCCATTGCCGCCGTTGGCGCCGCCAATGTTGTCGCCGCCGGTACCGCCATCGCCGCCTTGCGAGATCGCCGTAGCCTGATCGAGGAAGGCGCTGCCCGGCGGCGTCACGGTTGCTGTGGCGTCGCCGCCGTTACCGCCGTTGCCGCCGGGACTGAAGGCGCTGCTGCCGCCCGCGCCGCCATTGCCGCCTTGCGTTTGCGCGGCAGCGGAATTGCCGTTGGCGACGCTGTCCGAATAATGCGTGCCGTCGGCGGCGGCGTTGCCGCCGGTGCCGCCATTGGTGGCCGGCGAGCCGTTGAAGCCGGCGCCGCCGTTACCGCCTTGGGCGGCGGTGTTGGGATGCGTTGCGTTATTCGCCGATGCAGGCATCGTTGCCCGGCCCGCCGTCGACGCCGGCCGTTCCCGCGGCGCCGTTGCCGCCTGGCTGCTCGATATCGTTCACCGCAGCATGCGCGGGCCAGGCCGCGGTCATCGCGGTGAGCGCCAGAACCAGGCCAATCGCCGTCATCGGGGTGTTGCTGCGCATCGGACTTTGCCTCCAAGTAAAACGCTGCTGTTAGCGTTAATTCGGAAACGGTTAACCTTACCCGTTTCTCATGTTGCTTCTTTACGTAAATACAGTTCTGAATTCAAAAGAATTCATAGTTAACTAGCTAAAATCTATAGTTAATTTTGAAGTATTAAGGTTAACAGGCTGCGATTAACCTTAAGAAGAATCACTTGAGCGGAGAGAGGGTGATCGCCGGAATCAAAAAGGGCCGCGCTGGTGAGCGCGGCCCTGTTCGGTGGCGAGAGGTGGTCTGAGGGAGGCTCAGGCCATTCTTGCGCCGGTGTTGGCTTTCTGCTGGCGGAGGCGGATGCCGAACCAGCCGAGGAGCGCGGAGAGGAAGATGGCGAGGGTGCCGGGCTCGGGAACGCTCGAGCCGCCGCCGCCCGGGCCGCCACCGCCCGCGGTGCCGGTGGTGCCGACCAGGAAGTTGCCCTGGAAGCCGACCGCATCGGCGGCGGTGAGATCGAGGTTGATGTCGATCGTGTTGGCGCCGGCGCCGAGCGCACCGAAGGTCAGCACGTCGTCGGCGAAGAACGCATCCGCCGCGGCGAGCGAGCTGAAGGTGATGATGCCGTTGGCGCCGAGCGTCGCCCCCGAGGGCAGCGGCGCGGAGAGGGTGAGTGGCGAGATCCCGACGCCATTGTCGGTGATCTGGAAGGAGAGGCTGTCGAGGCCGGTGAAGGCGCCGAAGCTCTGGCCGTTGAGCAGGCCGACCGTGAGCAGCGTGCCCGCCCCGAAGGGAACGCTGAAGTTGTACTCGCTCTGGGTCTGATAGGTGTGCGAGACACCGATCGTGCCGTTGAACGCCGCGCCTTGCAGGCCCGCACCGGCGATGAAGGCGGTCGGCTGGGTCCAGGCGGCGGTGTTGTTCGGATGCGCGACCAGTGCCGTGGTGACCGATCCCGCATTGGGCAGACCGGTCGCGAGGGCGAAGGTGTTCGGGATGCTGCCCGGCGCGAAGACCGGCATCAGGCTGGGGACGCTGCCGCCGATGCTGGTCTGGGCGTTGGCGACGGTGGTGCTGCCGACGGTGCCGTTGGCATGCGCCTGCACGCTGAACACGGGGCCGGTGCCGGGGGTCGTCGCATTCGCCGAAGCGAGACCCGAGGTGCCGGTTGCGGTGGCGAGCGCGTTGGCCGCGCCGCCGCTGCTGCCGGTGCCGCCATTGGCATTGGCCGTGGCGAAGACCGCGTTGCTCGAGGCGAGGTTGATGGCGGCATTCGCACCGCCGCCGGCGCCGTTGCTGGCACCGCTGCTGGTGCCGCCGTTACCGCCATTGGCGGTCGCGGTGCCGGTGAGGGTCGAGGATTGCTGCGCGAGCGGCAGCACGGTCTGATCGAGGATCAGGGTCGAGTTCGCGTGTCCGCCATTGCCGCCGTTCTGCGTGTCGGCATTGCCGCCGTTACCGGCGGTTGCCGTCTGCGAGAGGGTGAGCGCGCCGCCGAGGAGGGTCGTGCCGCCGATCGCATTGCGCAGCGTCGCGTTGCCGCCATTGCCGGCGAAGGCACCGTTGGTGCCGTTGCCGCCATTGCCGGCGAGTTCGGTCGCGGTGACCGAAACCGGGCCGTTGCCGATGCTGGTGCCGGTGACGAGACCGTTGCCAGCGGTGAGCGGATTGCTGACGGCGACGTTGGTGCCGTTCGCCGCGCTGGTGCCGCTGCCATCGGCGTTGCCGCCATTACCGGCTTTGGCATTCGCGTCGACGGTGACTGCAGCAAGACCACTGAGGAAGCCGCCGACACGCGCCGTGCCGCCGGTGTTCCCGTCGCTGCCGTTGCCGAGACCGGCGCCGCCATTGCCGCCCGTCGCGCCCAGCGTGGCATGAAGATCCGTCGCGGTGGCATCGGCCAGGCTGAGGATCGATGTGGCATTACCGCCGAGACCAGCCGTACCGCCGGTGCTGCCGCCGCCATTACCCGCATTGGAGAGCTGCGTCAGCGAGAGCGTGCCGCCACCCGTGCCGACAGTGCCGGTCACGGCGTTGACCAACGCGGCGTCGCCGCCGATGCCGCCATCGCCGAGGCCAGATGAGGTGCCGCCATTCCCGCCGGTCGCGGTCAGCGACGTGCTGACATTGACTGAGGCTGCGCTGGTGCTGATCGCATTCGCGAGGATGGTCGGGACGATGCCGTTCGTTTCGCTGGCGCCATTGCCGGCGGCAAAGCCGTCGACTGTGTTGCCGCCATTGCCGCCGGTCATCGAAGCATTGACGGTGACGTCGTTGGCGCCGGTGACGACGGCCAACACGCCGTTCGTGCTGCCGTCCCGGCCTGACGAGCTGCCGCCCAGCCCATTGCCGCCACTGCCACCGCTGGCGTTGACATTCGCCGTCAGGAGGCTGGCGTTGCCGGGATCTATATATGTCAGGTCCGAGTTCGCGATACCGCCGAGGCCCGCGATACCACCATTGGCATCGCCGCCATTGCCGGCGATCGCATTCTGGGTAAGGGTCGCGGTGCCGCCGGCCGTGGTCGCCGCAACGTTATTGACGACGATAGCGAGGCCGCCGATGCCGGCGACGCCGGTGCCGGTCGAGCCGGCATTGCCGCCAGTGACGGTTGAGCTCGCCGCAACATTGCCGCCGCCGAGGCTCGTGGCGATCGCATCGGGCGTGATCGGCGTGATGAACTCGCTCGTGCCGAATGCCGCAACACCCGTATCGCTGCTGCCGCCATTGCCACCGGTCTGTATGACCGTCGCACTGACGTCGTGATGGCCGGTTATCGTCGCGCTCGCCGTGCCCAGATTACCCAGCGCACCGTTCGCTCCGTTGGTGCCGCTGCCGCCATTGCCGCCGATACCAATCGCGGTGCCGTTGAGGCTCGACGCTTGCTGGGTTGCCACAGGCCGGTCTGATCATTGATCAGCACTGCGGTGCCAGCGGCGCCCGCCGCCGCGGTGCCGGTGCCGTCGCCGTTACCGCCATTACCGCCTTGCGCCTTGAGCGAGATGTCGAGTTGGCCGGTGGTGAAGCCGTTGACCTCGACATTCCCAGGCGTCACCACGGCAACGTTGTTCACGACATTCGACAACAGATTCGACACCGCACCCGCGCCGCCCGATGCGTTGTTGATGCCATTGCCGCCATTGCCGCCGATCTGCTCGACATCGAGCGTGACATGGCCCGCGCCAGGCGTCGCCGTGTTGACGCTGACACCATGGAGCGGACCGGTGATCGTGCCGGCGCCGCCAGCGCCGCCCGTATTGCCGGCGCCGCCACCCTGGCCGCCATTGCCGCCCGTGGCGATCGCGATGAGATTTACTGGATCCGTCGGCGCGAGGCCGGTCACCGTTCCCGGACCGGCATTACCGATGCCGCCATTACCGCCATTGCCGGCGACGGCGTTGCCGCCAGGGCCGCCATTGCCGATGAAGGCCATCGTGATGTCGCCGGAAGCGCTGCCGCTGGCCGAGCCGTTGCCGCCATTGCCGCCATTGCCGGTGCCGGTGTTGTCGCCGCCCTTGCCGCCGGTGCCGCTCAGCGTACCGTTCGTGACGCCGCTGAAGCTGCCAGTCGAGCTGCCATTGCCGCCATTGCCGCCATTGCCGCTGCCGCTGCTTCGCCGCCATTGCCGCCGGTCGAGCTCTGGTCGATGTTGCTGCCGAAGACGCCGTTGTTCTGATTGCTGTCACCGCCATTGCCGCCATTGTTGGTGCCGGCGCCGTTGCTGCCGTTGGTGCCGGTCTGGTTCGAGCTCGAGCCCTTGAGTGTCGAGGTCGATCGAATCGAGATCTCAGGCTTTGCGGGCCGCTTGCGCTCCAGCCGCCATCGAGCACGAAGCTGACATCGGTGATCGCCGATATTTTGCAGATTGTCGGCGATCAGTGCCTGCTCGAAGGTTTGATAATGTGTCGCTCAGATTGACCGCCGGTGTTGTTGGTAGCTGTTGTTCGAGATTGGTGCCGCTGAACGTGCTCCAAGCTCAGTCGCGTTGTCGTTGAACGTTGGCGGCGTGCCGAGATAGGTGACAAGAGTCTGATTCATTCTTCGCGAAGTCCACGGTCAGTCGCGGCGCGCCGCCGCCGGCGCCGCCGACATCGTTGCTGAAATTCGCGGCGAGACTGGTACGAGCTGATCGCCGACGATGCTGATATTCGGCGTGAAGTCGATGTCGCCAGCGATGAAAGCCGAGGGATCGTTGCTGATGTCGGTCAACGTTCCGGAGGAGGTCAGGCCGAAGCTGTTGCCGCCGAGCGCCGTCCGCACCGTTCGTGTACGGGGTCACGCCGCTGATCTCGTATGTCCCCGATACCTGCGCTTGTGCGGCGCCAATTCCCATCGAGAGAGCAATGACGCTCGCCATCGTCGGCAGTGCGACGCGCATTCCGCGCTTATGCGTGGAGGTGTGGTGCGCGGTATTGGACGCGGCAATGGCCATCAAACGAGTACGCATCGGACTTCAATCCTCCAAGTAATACGCCCGCAACCGGGCGTCATTTGGAAACGGTTAATCCTTATCCGTCTCTCAGATTGAATAATCTATCCCAAGATCGAAATGCAGCACTCAAAAGAATTCGACGTTAATTTATTGATTTCTATAGTTAATACGAAAGTATTATAGTTAAGCATGCGAGATTAAGACTAAGAAAAAACACTTAACGGAGCAGAAGAAAACGCTTAATCGAGCGCCGGACAGCGGCGGTAGAGCTGACTGCGAAAAGTAAAAGGGGCCGCGCTGGTGAGCGCGGCCCTGTTCGGTGGCGGAGAAGTGGTCTGAGGGGGGAGGAGCTCAGGCCATTCTCGCGCCGGTGTTGGATTTCTGCTGGCGGAGGCGGATGCCGAACCAGCCGATGAGAGCGGAGAGGAAGATGGCGAGGGTGCCGGGCTCGGGAACGCCGAGCCGCCGCCGCCCACGCCGCCGCCGCCCGCTGCCGCTGGTGCCGACCAGGAAGTTGCCCTGGAAGCCGACCGCATCGGCGGCGGTGAGATCGAGATTGATGCCGATCGTGTTGGTGCCGGCGCCGAGCGCACCGAAGGTCAGCACGTCGTCGGCGAAGAACGCGTCAGCCGCGGCGAGCGAGCTGAAGGTGATGATGCCGTTGGCGCCGAGCGTCGCCCCCGACGGGCAGCGGCGCGGCTGAGGCTGAGCGGCGTGATCCCGACGCCATTGTCGGTGATCTGGAAGGACAGGCTGTCGAGGCCGCTGAAGGCGCCGAAGCTCTGGCCGTTGAGCAGGCCGACCGTGAGCAGCGTGCCCTCCCCGAAGGGAACGCTGAAATTGTACTCGCTCTGGTGTCTGATAGGTGTGCGAGACGCCGATCGTGCCGTTGAACGCCGCGCCTTGCAGGCCCGCACCGGCGATGAAGGCGTCGGCTGGGTCCAGACAGCGGTGTTGTTCGGATGCGCGACCAGCGCCGTGGTGACCGATGCCGCGTTCGGCAGACCGGTCGCGAGGGCGAAGCTGTTCGGCGATGCTGCCGGGCGCGAAGACCGGCATCAAACGGGCTGCGGGACGCTGCCGCCGATATTGGTGTTGGCGTTGGCGACCGTGGTGCTGCCGACCGTGCCGTTGGCATGCGCCTGCACGCTGAAGACCGGGCCGGTGCCGGGCGTCGTCGCATTCGCCGCAGCGAGACCGCGAGGTGCCGGTTGCGGTGCGCGAGCGCGTTGGCCGCGCCGCCGCTGCTGCCGGTGCCGCCATTGGCATTGGCCGTGGCGAAGACCGCATTGCTCGAGGCGAGGTTGATCGCGGCATTCGCACCGCCGCCGGCGCCGTTGCTGGCACCGCTGCTGTTGCCGCCGTTACCGCCATTGGCGGTCGCGGTGCCGGTGAGGGTCGACGATCGCTGCAGCGAGCGGCAGCACGGTCTGATCGAGCGATCAGGGTCGAGTTCGCGTGTGCCGCCATTGCCGCCGTTCTGCGTGTCGCCATTGCCGCCGTTACCGGCGGTTGCCGTCTGCGCGAGGGTGAGCGCGCCGGACGTTGCGCCGGTGACGGTATTGCGCAGCGTGGCGTTGCCGCCATTGCCGGCGAAGGCGCCGTTGGTGCCGTTGCCGCCATTGCCGGCGGTTCCGGTCTCGGTCACCGAGACTGCACCGCCGCCGCTGCTCACGCCATCAACAAGCCCTGTCGCGGGCGTTAGAGGATTGCTGATCGCAAGCGAGGTGCCATCGGCGGCGAAGGTGCCGGCGCCACTCGCGTCGCCGCCATTGCCCGATTTGGCATTTGCCGTAACGTTGACGGTGTTGGCGCCTTGGATCAGGCCGCCGACCAACGCCGCGCCGCCGAAATTGCCGTCGGTGCCGCCGCCGAAACCGGCGCCGCCATTGCCGGCGGTCGCGCCGATCGTGGCGTTGAGGACCGACGCGGTGCCGTCGGCATCGGCGAGGATCGACGTGGCATTACCGCCGAGACCAGCCGTACCGCCGGTGCTGCCGCCGCCATTGCCGCCATTCGCCAGCTGCGTCAGCGATGCGGTGCCGGAACTGACAACGCTCGCTGCCGTCGCGCCGATGAGCGTCGCCGCGCCGCCGTTGCCGCCATTGCCGGCATCGAACGAGGTGCCGCCATTACCGCCGGTCGCTGTCGAGGTTGCACTGGCAGGACCCGTGCCGTTGCTGACGCCGAAGGCGAGCGTTGCGATGCCGTTAGTCTCGCTGGCACCGTCACCGGCGTTACCGCCGCCGATGACATCGCCGCCATTACCGCCAATGATATGCGCGGTCGCGCTCACGCTCTGAGCGCCGATAATGTTCGCAATCGCCGAGCCGATGCCGCCATTCGCGCCATTGGCGCCGCCCGTACCGCTGCCGCCGTTACCGCCGGTACCGGTGGCCGTACCGTCGAGGATCGATGCCATCGCGGGAAGAGTGCTCTGATCATTGATCAGCGTGGCGCTGCCGGCGGCACCTGCTTGGGACAAGCCCGTGCCATCGCCGCCGCCACCATTGCCGCCCGTCGCATTGAGCGCGAGGTCGAGCTCGCCAGTCGTGAAGCCGTTCACCTCGACGCCGGAGAGCAGGACGTTGTTCGCCATCTGCGACGTCAGGACCGACGCTGCGCCGGCGCCGCCGATCGCATTGTTGGTGCCGTTGCCGCCATTGCCGCCGATCTGGCTCGCCGACACGGAGACCGTGCCCGAGCCGGGCGTCGTCGTGTTGACGCTGATGCCATCGATCGGGCCGGCGATCACGCCGGCGCCGCCGGCGCCGCCGGCGAAGGTCGCGCCGCTGCCTTGGCCACCATTGCCGCCGGTCGCCGTCGTGATATTCGTGACCGGATCGGTCGGCTGCAGGCCGGTCACGGTCGCGGGACCGACCGTACCCGTACCGCCATTGCCGCCATTGCCGGTGGCGAAATTGTCGCCGCCATTGCCGCCTGTGCCAATGAAGGTGCCGACGACATCGCCCGAGATGCTGCCGCTGGCCGTGCCGTTACCACCATTGCCGCCCGCGGCCGTGCCGGCGAAGGCCTGACCGCCGTTGCCGCCAACGGCCTCAAAGGTGCCGTTGTTGACGTTGGTCATCGTCGCGCTGGCGTTCGCGTTGCCGCCATTGCCGCCATTGCCGCCATCACCCCACCCGCCGAAGCCGCCAAAAGCGCCGACCATGCCGGTCGTGGCGTTGTTGAGGGTAAGCGTCGCGAGACCGTCGCCACCATTGCCGCCCGTCGTGCCGCCGATGCCGCCATTGCCACCCATGCCGGTCGAAATGCCCGAGGTGACATTGCTGATCGTCAGGTGCGATGTGCCGGTGCCGCCATCGCCGCCGGCAACGTTGCCGTTATCGAAGCCGTCGAAGCCGTCGCCGCCGACCGCCGCCTGCAGGGCGTTCGGTCCGGTTGTGACTTGATTGGTGAGGTTGATGCTTTGGCCGGTCGGCGTGCCGGACGTGCCGGTGGTGCCATAGGTGATGTTGCACGACGCGCTCGTCGTCGTGCAATCCGTGGCGCCGAAATACGGCGCAACGCCGCTGCCATTGTCGGCGATGCCGTTGGCACCTGCCCAATTGATGTTGTTGAAATTGAGCGCGACGTTGTAGTTGCCCGGGTCGCTGCCGGTGTTGGTGAATGTGCCGTTGAAGCTGCCGGTGACCGAGGTCGGGGCCACGGTGGTCGAGAACCAGTTGAGGAAAGGATTCGTTTCAGTGACCGTGCCCGGCGCGAAATTCGCGGTGAGGGTAAGGTTGTAATTCGTGTAGAAGCCTTCCTGGTCGGTATTGGCACCGGTCGGGGCCCAGACGCGATTGAAGGCGTTGAGGCTGTTGTTCGGCGTATCGCCGGTGAGGGTCAGGGTGAATTGGGTGTGGCTTGCATTCCACGAGCCGGTCGCGCCGCTGAGGCCCGCATTGATGGGATCGAAGGCGCTGATATAGCCGACCGGGTTGTTGCTCGGATTGCCGATGCCGTTGTTCAGCCCGTTGAGGCTGGCATACCAATTCGGCTCGAAATTGGTCGAGTTCGAATTGCCGGTGCCTGCGAGGGCGTCAGGCGCATGCGAGGAAGCAAAGATCGCCACGTCAGGACCCGGATAGACCGTCGCGCCTGGCGTCGAGGTGAAGCCAGGGATCGCGACGCCGTTGACGGTGCCCGAGTAGTCGAAGCTTTGGTCGTTCGCGACGAAATATCCGTCGGCGCGGGCTTCGAGGCTGATCGATAGTGCGATCACGCTGACCATCGTCGGTAGCGCCAATGGCAGGCGCCGGCGCGTTTTCGTGGATTTGCCGCTCGCCGAAATCGTCGATCGAGTAACCATCGGACCTAATCCTCCAAGTAAAACCGAAATATCGGTTGCATCGATGGAAACGGTTATATTTCCCCGTTTCTCAAGCGTTCGATGTATTCGAGAGTCCGCGCGAATACAAAAGAATTCGAGGTTAATTCTCGAAAATCTGTAGTTAATTCAATAATATTAGGGTTGCTTCGCGCGTTAAGGTTACTGCAACGCATGCGATTATTCTTGGCGGCGCGTGCTAAGGTTGGCGCGCCCGGAGGGATCGCTACAACGAGATCGGCGCTCGAGCGCAGGGCGCGCCAGCGTTATCGATCTCGTCGGCAGGCAGATAGCCGAACGATTTGAACGTCGGCCGTGAATCCAGCTTGGGGCTGCCGTGCCATGGCTGGCGAATGGCATCGAGCCCGATATAGCGATAGAGCGCCGCGTCGTCGTTGAGGGCCGAAACCAGCGTCCAGTCCTTGCCCGTCGCGCTGTAGTAGTAGCGATACGTGCCGCGGTCTTTGGTTAACTTGCTAATGCTTGGCGGGCCTAACAGCGGCCACGCCTGACATCGACCACGGTGAATGAAAGGATCAGGTCGCGAGCAATTCCTGCTTGGTGCCTTCCAGCACCAGGCAGGTAAGGGTGCCGCTGGCAAAAGCGCCTGTATCGATGCCGATTCGGTTTGGCTGGAAATCGGGCTGGCGGGTGATGCTGTGCCCATGCACGACGCATTTACCGAATTCCTGCTGGCTGCGCAGGAACTCCTCGCGGATCCACAGCATATCTTCCTCGCTCTGCGCCTCGATGGGCACGCCCGGGCGAATGCCGGCATGGACGAAAAGGTAGTCGCCCTCGATGCGATAAGGCTCCAGCTTGGCGAGGAAATCGAGATGCGCGGGCGGAGCTTCTTCGCCAGCTCTCTGCGGGCGCGGAGCACCTCGTCTGCGTCGGTCGCGGGATCGGGCGGCTTCACGCCATAGCTGA
Organism: uncultured Alphaproteobacteria bacterium; assembly: GCA_963740675.1. GTDB lineage: Bacteria > Pseudomonadota > Alphaproteobacteria > ATCC43930 > CGMCC-115725 > CAIKMD01. The sequence goes on along the minus strand of CAVUFS010000004.1, from coordinate 1,031,124 downwards.
ACATGGTCGCGATGCCGCCATAAGCGACCCAGAACAGCGCGTTCGAGCCGTCGGCGAGGAACCGCAGCATGCCTTCCTCGTGATTGCCTTTGAGGAAGACGTGCTCGAAACCGGGCAGCGGATCGTTAGCCAGGGTTTCGATGACGGCGCGAGAATCGAAGCCGCGATCGACATAATCACCAAGATAGATGAGACATTTGCGCTCGATCGGATGAGCCGCGGCATGCTCGCGGATCGCGTCGCGCAGCAAGCGCAACGGCACCAGGGAGCCATGGATATCGCCGACCGCGTAGACGCGCGTTCCTGCCGGTACCGCACGCGGTATCGACTCGATCTTGCGCTGCCGTTGGCCGAACAAACGAGACTTCATGGCCGGGGACTATGCCCTGAATGAAACGGCAAGAAAACGGGCGAATGGCCGTTCCTGTGATTACAACCGCGTTATTACAACGCCTTGCGCAGCGTGAGGTTGTAGCGGCAGGCGCCTGTTAACGAATCAACACTCTGTGACAGGGGATCGATGCCATGAAACGCCATGCGGGCCGGTCCGCCCCAGACCACGACATCGCCGCTCTCGAGCCGCAGGCGTTTCGGCCGGTCGCTGCGTTTCTCCCCGCCGAAGAGAAAAGTCGCCGCCAGGCCAAGCGAGATCGACACGATCGGTTGCGTGAAGTCGCGCTCGTCCTTGTCCTGATGCAGCGACATACGCGCGCCGGGCTCGTAGCGGTTCACGAGACAGGCGTCCGGTGCGAAATCGGCGAAGCCCGCGGTGGCTGCGGCGCATGCGGCGAGATCGGCGAAAAGCTTCGGCATCGCCGGCCAGGGTTTCTCGGTCAGCGGATCGATCTCGGCATAGCGATAGCCACGACGATCGGTAATCCAGCCCGCCTTGCCGCAATTGGTCATCGCGACCGACATGGTGAAGCCGCCGGGGGTGACCATGTTGCGAAACGGTGACGTCGCCGCGGCGCGCTCGATCGCGCTGAGCAGCGCCTTCGCATTGTCACGGACGAAGCCGCGCAGCAACATCGCGCCGGGTATGATGGTTTCGATCGGCGCGCCGGGAAAGAGCTCGGCGGTCGCGGTGTCGATTGCGGTGTTGGGGCGGCGGCTCATTTCGCGTCGTGCAGGATGACGCCCAGCGTCATGCGCGCGCCCGAGCGCAGCTTGCTCACGCCGTGGCGCATCATCACGCGGGTGAAGCCGCGCGCCGATGTCACGGGCCGCTGATTGACCGCGAAGATCACCGCGTCGCCTTGATTGAGCGGCACCACCTCGGTGCGCGATTGCATCCGCGCGCGCTGCTCGACCAGGACAAATTCGCCGCCGGTAAAATCGGTCTCGGGCCGCGACAGCAGCACGGTCGCTTGCAGCGGAAACACATGCTCGCCGTAAAGATCTTGATGCAGGCGGTTGAAATCGCCTTCGCGATAGCGCAGCAGCAACGGCGTCGGCCGCTGTTGGCCGGCACGATGGCAACGCGCGATGAATGCCGCGTGATCGGGCGGATAGCGCACATCGATATGCATCGTCTCGTTCCAGCGATTGGCGATCGGCGCGAGTTGCGCATAGAGCGCCTGGCGCAGCGTGGCGATCAGTGGCGGCAGCGGATAAGCGAAATACTGATATTCGCCCTGGCCGTAGCCGTGTCGCGCCATGATCACGCGGCTGCGGAAACGCGTCCCGTCGTCATAATGCTTGGCGAGCGTCGCGCATTCTTCCGCCGCGAGCAGCGATGGCACCACCGCGTAGCCGTTCGCATCGAGCGCCGCGGCGAGGCGCTGTGCGTCGAGCGCCGCGATGCGCGTGGCGATATCGTGCTCGGATGCTTCTTGCTCGGGTGCAGTCGCAATCATGCGTGCGCCTCGCGATCGAGCAAGGCGCGTTTGCGCACGATGCCCCAGCGATAGCCCGAGAGCGCGCCGTCATTGCGCAGCACGCGATGGCAGGGGATCGCCACGGCGAGCTTGTTCGCGGCGCACGCGCTGGCGACCGCGCGCACCGCGCTCGGCATGCCGACACGCCGTGCCAGCTCGCTGTAGCTCAGCGTCTTGCCGGCCGGGATGCGCGCCAGCGCCGCCCAGACGCGTTGCTGGAACGCCGTCCCGCGAATATCCAACGGCAGGTCCGCGCCCTGCGCGGGCCGCTCAACAAGTCCAACGACTTTCGCGACAAGCTGTTCGAAATCGCGATCGCCGCCGATCAGCTCGGCTTTCGGGAAGCGATCCTGCAACTCGTGCAGCAATTCCTCCGGATCGTCGCCGAGCGAGATCGCGCAAACGCCGCGCTCGGTCGCCGCGACCAGGATTGCGCCGAGCGAGCATTGCCCCAGCGCAAAGCGGATCACCGCGTCCTTGCCGCCGGCCCGGAAAGCTTTCGGATGCATGCCGAGCATCGGCTTCGAGGCGGCATAGAAGCGGCCGCTCGAATTGAAGCCGGCGCCGTAAGCGGCTTCGGTCACTGTGTCGCTGCGCTGTAGCTCGCTGCGCAGCCGCTCGGCCCGGCGTGCGGCGGCATAGGCTTTCGGCGTGACGCCGGTCGCGGCTTTGAAGATGCGGTGGAAATGAAAGCGGCTCATCCCTGCGGCCTCCGCAAGTGACTCGAGGCTCGGCTCGCTCTCCGCACTCTCGATCATGCGACAGGCATTGGCGATCATCGCCGCTTGCTCCGCGCCCGGCACCGGCGCATCGGGACGGCAGCGCTTGCAGGGGCGAAAGCCGGCGCGGCGCGCCGCCTCGCGGCTCTCATAGAAAGCGACGTTCTCGCGATTGGGCCGGCGTGCGCCGCAAGAGGGGCGGCAATAGACGCCTGTGGTGCGCACGGCATAAAAGAAAGCGCCATCCGCCGCCGCGTCGTGGGCGCAGAGCGCGCGCCAACGCGCCTCGTCGCTCGCAAAGCGCGGCCGCGCGGTCTCCGTGCTGTGAGCCATGGTTTCCATCATAGCATGCTCCTTCATATTGGGGCGAAATGCCGATGCGCCATACTTGGCCATTGGCCGCCGCCGAACACTCCGGGCCTTGCTATTGAATTCGAAAAATCGCTCGGAGAAGCGCTGGGCGTGACGCGTGGCCCCGCTAGGGCTAGATTCGGTACCACCGGCGTGAAATCGCGCGATTGGAGGAAACGATGGGCAAGCTTCGGCATTTGGCGATCGTCGTGAAGGATCTTGAAGCGTCGTGCCGCTTCTATGAGAAATGCTTCGACATGAAGCGCGCTTTCCAGGCCGGCAATCACGCGGTCTATCTGACGGATGGCGTGATGAATCTCGCGGTGCTGGCGTATGACTCGGTCAATCGCCCGGGCTCGCCGACCGCCGACGGCCGGATGGGCATCCACCATTTCGGCTTCGTGGTCGACGACCTGAAAGAATCGCAAGCGGTGATCGAGGAATCGGGCGGTCAATACGCCATGGATTTCGGCGATCCAAAGGGCATGAATTTCGAGCGCAAATTCACCGATCCCGAAGGGATCCTCTTCGATATCTCGGAGAAGGGTTGGTACGGCGCGCTCGCCGATGCGGTGAAAGCGAAAGAGCCCGAGACTGTCTAGGCGCCCGCGCCTTAGAGGCCTTTGGCGCGATCGAGCGAAGCGTTCTCGAGATTGAGGCCGGCGAGCTGCGCGCCGGCGAGATTGGCACCCTCGAAATCGGCGCCCTCGATCAAGGCGCCGGTGAAAATCGCGTCGTGCAGATCGGCGTCGCGTAGATTGGCGCCGCGAAGATCGGCGCCCGAGAAATCCGCACCATTGAGCTGCGCCTCGCGCAGCACCGTGCCGCAAAGATTGGCGCGCGCGAATTTGGCGCGCTCGCCATTGGTTTTGAAGTCGCGCTTGCCCGTGCCGACCGAGCGCACCGGGCCGAGATCGGCGCCTGACAGATCGGCGCCATTGAGATGCGCGCGATGCAGCCGCGCGCCGCGCAGATCGGCGCGGGTCAGCACGGCGCCGCGCAAATCGGCGGCGCCAAGATCGATCATCGCCAGGCCCGCTTGTGTGAGATTGGTGTTGGCGAGCTTGCCGTTGGTGAGCACCGCGAGCGCGAGCTGTGCCCGTGCCAACTGGCGGCCACCGAGATCGGCATCGCTCAGCATCGCGCGCCGTCCGTCCTTGCCTTGGGTTTCGAGCCACGAAGCGTGGAACGCTAGCGTTTCATTGATCTCGGCATCGCTGGGCGCGCGATAGGCGGAGGCGACGAGCTCGCGCAGCTCTTCGCCGCGCAGTGCGCGCGGATCGAACACCGCGCCGCTGATGTTCGCACCGGTGAAATTGGCGCCCTGAAGCTCGGCGCCGGTCAGCACCGCGCCTTGCAGATTGACGCCGGCCAGTTGCGCGCCGCAAAGATTGACGGATTCGAGATCGGCGCCGGTCAGATTGGCGTTGCGGATATCGGCGTCGTGCAGATCGGCGCCGCGCAGCACCGCGTCGGTGAAATCGGCGCGCAACACGACGGAGCCGCTGAGCTTGGCATTGGTCAGATCGATGCCCTGCGCCTGCACTGCGCTCAGATCGGTGCGGCGAAAGCGGCCGCTGCCGGCGATGACACGGCTGGTCTCACCGGCCGCCGGGAGGATGATCTCGGAAAGATTGGCCTCGGCAAGTTGGGCGCCGTTGAGCTGCGCGCCGCGGAAGGAGACGCCGCGCAGATCGGCGGCGCTCAGATTGACGCGATTGGCGCTCACCATGCTGAGATCGGCGCCGACCAGCATCGCCATGCGCAGGCGGCAATCGTCGAGATTGGCGCGTACCAACCGCACTTCGCTCAGATCGGCATGCGACATGTCGCGGCGCGCGAGGGTTAGGTCGCTGAGGTCGTGATACGACAACTCCGCGCGACGGCCGTCGGGGCGCCGGGCAAGAAATTGCTCGTGCTTCAGCACGATCTTGTCGAGCTCGACTCTGCTCCAGCCGCGTGTGTTCTGGGGTGAGAAGGGCAGGGCGCGATCCCATGCCCGCAGTAAAGCCGGGCCGGGTTAAGAATTTTTCCGAGCGCAACGGAAAAAACCTAAAATGCGCGGTAAATCCGCGCCAATTGCCAAGCTCTCGCTAGCGCGTCGCCCGCGCGCGCTCGCTTGAGCTGCGCGCGCGGGCGTAGCGCTTAGAGCTTGTCGGCGCCGGCGCGGCGCGACCAGTATTCCCAGGCGCGCGACGTGCGGCTTTGCGAGCCGTGACCGCCGGCCTTCGCCACCTCGCCGGGGGTAAGCTCGATGACCTCGCCAAGGCGAATGGCCGCGGCTTGCACCCGCGCATTGTCCTGCAGCAGGACGGCGGTGTGGACGGCGTCATAGAGCGAGCTGCCGGCGACGGCGCAGCCATGGCCGCGCATCAAGCTGACCCAGCCTTTGCCCAACGTCTTCGCGAGGTCATGGCCTTGCGGCATCGTGGTGACGAGAAGATTGGTGTCGCCGAAATTCGTGCGGATATCCCACACCGGGATCTCCGTGCCGATCGAGGCGGCGGTGTGGAAGACCGGCCGCAGCTTCGTCGTCTTCGAGATGCTGAAGGGAACGACTTCGAGCGAATGATTGTGGATCACCGATTTCACATCGGGCCGCGCCTGATAGATGCCGCCATGGATCGGCCGCTCGATATAGATTTCGCGGCCCTTCTGATCGATCGGGTTACAGTCGAGATCGAATTCGAGAAGGTCGTCTTTCGTCACCAGCTCGGGGCTGCGCGAGCGCGAGAGGAAGAACCTGTCGTTCTTCGTCGGATGGCGGACGCTGACATGGCCATAGGCATCGACCACGCCCTGATGGGCGAGGATGCGGTTCGCCACCGCCAGATCGTGCAGGACTTCGTCGAGATCGCTCATTCGGTCTTCCTCCGGTTTGTTCGTTGCCGCCATCTTGCCCAGAAAGACGGCGACGGCAACCCTCATTCCGGCGAATGAGCCCTGCCCACCGAGCGATACTCTTTACGCGGAGCGATGCGCCCGCATACTCTTAGTGCCATGACCCAAAGCGATCCGCGTGCGGCAACCAATCCGCTTTTCGGTGCGAACCGGCTGAAGCTCGGCCTGTTCGGCGTCAATGTCAGCAATGGCTGCGCCATCACCAAAGCCGAAGAGCGCTTCCGCGCTACCTGGCAGGAAAGCCTCGCCATCTGCACCAAGGCCGACAGCTACGGCTATGAAGCGCTGGTGCCGGTCGCGCGCTGGAAGGGCTTCGGCGGCGAGACCAATTTCAACGGCACCAATTTCGATACTTACACTTGGGCCGCGGGCATTGCGCAGGCGACGAAGCGCTGCTGCGTGTTGACCACCTCGCATGTGCCGACGGTGCATCCGATCATGGCGGCGAAACAGGCGACGACGGTCGATCACATCGGCAATGGGCGCTTTGCGCTCAACATCGTCTGCGGCTGGTTTGCCCCCGAGCTCGAGATGTTCGGCCGCTCCATCATGGAGCATGATACACGCTACGAATACGCCGCCGAATGGATCGAGGTGATGAAGCTCCTCTGGACGCGGGAAGAGGAATTCGATTACGAGGGCAAGTTCATCCGCGTCGCCAAAGGCTTCTCGATGCCGAAGCCGATTCAGAAGCCGTTTCCACCGCTGATGAATGCCGGCTCTTCGGGCAAGGGCCGCGACTTCGCCGCGAAATACGCCGATATGGCTTTCATCCATCTCGATCCCAACGATATCGAGAAGACCAAGGCGCATATCGAGACTTATCGCCGTCTCGCGCGCGAGGAACATGGCCGCGAGATCCAGATTTGGGGCAATGCCTATGTCGTGCAGCGCGCGACGCAAAAAGAGGCTGACGACTATCTCAAGCACTATGTGATCGAGCTGGGCGACGATCCCGCGGTCGAGAACATCCTCAATATCCAGGGCCAGCAGATGCAGCGTCTGCTGCCCGAGGCACGTGATGCGATCAAATTCAGCATCAAGGCCGGCTGGGGCGGCGTGCCGCTGGTCGGCCCACCGGATCGCATCACCGACGAGCTCCAGAAATTCGCCGGCATCGGCCTCGACGGCATGTTGCTAAGCTGGGTCGATTACCTCGACGGGCTCGATGCCTGGCAGCGTGAGGTGATGCCGCGGCTCGAGCAGGCCGGGCTGCGCGCGCCGCTGCGCGCCTAGTTAAATCGCAGCGACCGGAACGCTGAAAGAGAAAGCCGCGCCGCCGCTGCTGCTCGCCGCGGCCGACATCCTGCCGCCCTGATTCTCGATGATCCGGCGGCAGATCGAGAGGCCGACACCCATGCCCTGGCTCTTCGTTGTCACGAAAGGCTGAAATAGCCGCGCCGCGACTTCGGGACTGAGGCCCGGGCCGTTGTCTTCGACCCGCAGCACGACAGAGTCACCGTCGCGCGCCGCCGCGACCGTCACAACCGGCGCATCATGACCGTCCAGCGCTTCGAAGGCGTTGCGCAGCAGGTTGAGCAGCACCTGCTGGATTTGCACCTTGTCGACGAAGACGCGCGGCAAGTTGTCCGCCATCGCGAAGCGCAGCTCGATCTTGCGATGCTTGGGATTGATCTGCGCGATCTCCGCCGCTTCGGCGATCGAGTGGCATGACCGCTTCATTGCTCCGTACCGGCTCGCTTTTGCCGACGAAGCCGCGGATGCGCCGGATGGTGTCGTTGGCGCGCTGGAATTGCGCCTCGGCCTTGCCGATGGTTTCGATGGCGCGATCGAGCGCGAGCTTGTCGCCTTCGAGGAAGCGGCGGCCGGCTTTGAGATAATTGCTTGCTGCGGTCAGCGGCTGCGTCAGCTCATGCGCGAGCGCCGCGCTCATCTGGCCGAACTCGGCGAGCCGGCCGATATGGGCGAGCTCGGACTGAAGCCGCTCGATCCGCTCTCCGGCCTGCTTGCGCTCCGTTACATCGGCCGAGACGCCCGCGAGGCGTATCGACTCGATGGTGGCGTCGGCGATGCGCCGGCCGCGCATCTCGATCCAGTGCTCGCTGCCATCGGGCCATGCGACCCGGAACTCGTTGGTGATCGCCGATCCGGTGCTGCCGGCTTCGGTCAAAGCGCGCACTTGGCGGCGCCGATCCTCGGGATGGATTGCGGCGACGAAATCCTCGTAGGTGAAAGGCGCTGCGGCGTCGTGCCCGAAATGCGCCTTGCAAGCGGCCGATGCGGTGAAGCTGCCAGCCGCGAGATCGAATTCCCAGGCGCCGAGGCGGCCGGCGGTCAGCGCGAGCCGCAGCCGCTCTTCGTTTTCACGCAATGTCTCGCGTGCCTGCACGGCCGCAATGGCAGCGGCGGTCGAGCGGCCGAGCCCCTCGAGCAACGCGACCTCAGCCTCGCTGAAATCGCGGCAGTTGCTCCAGTAGGAGCCGATGGCGGCGAGCGGGTTCTCGGCCCTGACAGGCACCATCACCAGGCTTTTGACGAAAGTCGGGCGATAGGCGTCGTGCGGAATGCGCGGATCGACATAGATATCGGGGATGACTGCCGTCCTGGCGTTGAGCATGCACCAGCCGGAAATGCAGGCTGTCAGCGGGAAGCGCCGCCCTTTCCACAGCGGCCCGACGGCATTCTCTTCGACATAATGGCAGAGATCGCCGTCGCGCATGACGAAGGTCACGCCTTCGGCGCCCGAAATCAGGCGCGCGGTCTCGCGCACGATGCGAATGATGCTCTCGATACTATCGGCGGCAGCGAGGCGCTCGACGGCGCTCACCAGCGATAACCAGCGATCGACGCTGACTTGGGGAACAGAGGGAGTCTGCGCTTTTACAGGAACCGCTGCCACGTCAACCGCTGCCAAATCAACCGGTGTCAATTCTGTGCTCCGCCCACGCGGCCGGCGAACGGCCTGCTGGGCGCTCGTAGAACCTAGCCGCTTCTTGAAATGACGCAAATCTAAGTGCGGTGGCCCAAAACGGCGCGCAAATACGCCGTTTTGGACGCGCCCTATGGTTGGCGTTTTGGCGTTAACGAAGTGCTAATGCGCGCAGCCGGGCGGTCATGCCGCGGCTCGCCTAGGCCGATCTCCGTCGTCGAGCCGACAGAACTATCGCCCGGCATGGGTGCACAGCAGAAAAAGCACGGTAAATCGGGGCTTTCGCGGAACTATCGCGCCCACTTGCGATTGAGTGGTGGCAAAGAACAAATCAAGGAGTTGCGCATGGGCCGGGGAATTCTTCTGTGGCTGTTGGGTGTTCCGATCCCGATCATCATCCTGCTCGCGTTGATTTGGCACTGACGGAGGCACGCATGGCGTACACCAGCACGTCGCCGACGCCACGCGTGGTGCCGGCAATCGAAGTGACGGACGTTTCGGCCGTCTCCTGGGCCGCTGTATTCGCCGGTGCACTCGGCGCCGTCGCGGTCAGCGTGATCCTCGTCGAGCTTGGCCTCGGTCTCGGCTTCGCCTCGACTTCCGCCTGGCCGAATAGCGGCGCCTCGCTCGCGGCGCTCGGCGTCATGGGTGGCGTGTGGCTCATCCTCGCACAATGGATCTCGGCGGGTGTCGGTGGCTATCTTGCCGGCCGCCTACGTACCAAATGGACCGGCGTTCATACCGACGAGGTCTTCTTCCGCGATACCGCGCATGGCTTTCTCGCCTGGGCGTTGGGGACGGTGATCGGCGTTTTGTTGATCGCCGCGATCGGCGCGACCGCGATCAACGCGACCAGCCGCGTCGCTGGCGGCGCAGCCGCGGGCGCAGGGCAGGGCGCGGCTATGGCCGCCACGGCCAATCCAGGGGCAGGCCAGAGTTCTGTGTTCAATGACGGCTATTACATCGACATGCTCTATCGCCCCGCCGCCACGCCGAATGCCGCTGCGGGCAATACGGCGGCCGGCAGTGCCGGGACGAGCACCGCCAGTCCGGGTGCCGCCGCCATCGCGCCAGGTGGACAGCAAAGCGCAAGTGACGATCGTGCCATTGCGCGGCGTATCCTGATCCGCGATCTCGCGGCGGGCGGCCTGACGCCGGACGATCGTACCTACCTCGCGAGGACCATCGCTGCGCGTAATGGTATGAGCCAGGCGGAAGCCGAGCAACGCGTCGATCAGACCGTGGCACAGATCAAATCGGCTGAAGATCAGGCGCGGCAGGCGGCCGAGAAGGCACGCAAGGCGGCAGCGTTCGGCTCGATCGCGACCGCGCTGGCGATGGTGGTCGGTGCATTCATCGCTGCGGTGAGCGCCGCGCTCGGCGGGAAGCTGCGCGACGAGTACTAAGACCGCCTGACTTTCGTTTCGAAGCACCGGCTGCAGGTTTTACCCCAGCCGGTGTTTTCGCTTTGGTAGCGCGCAACCTCTTCAACAACACCTCGCGCAGCACCACGGCGTTGTTATGCACGTCGTCGCGTGCGCCATAGACCAAGGTCAGAACGCCGTCGCGCGCGACGCCACGTAACTCGTCCAACAGCGCCGTCTGTTTCGCCAGCTCGGCGGTATAGCCGCGGCGGAATTCATCCCAGCGCTCGGGATCGTGACCGAACCAGCGTCGCAGCGCGTCGCTCGGACCGATCTCCTTGGCCCAGCGCTCGATCGACAACGCATCTTTGGTCACGCCGCGCGGCCATAAGCGATCGACAAGGACGCGCGCGCCGTCCGCTTTCGCGGGCGGCTCGTAAGCGCGTTTGATGCGGATGTCGCTGGTGCGCGTCACGGCCATCGCAGGCCGCGCGTCACTCGGGTTTGAACTTCAGCGCGACGCCATTGATGCAGTAGCGCAGATGCGTCGGCGGCGGCCCATCCTCGAAGACATGGCCGAGATGGCTGCCGCAATTGGCGCAATGCACTTCGGTACGCACCATACCGTAAGAGCGGTCGGTGGTCGTCTCGATGGCGCCCGCGACCGGATCGTTGAAGCTTGGCCAGCCAGTGCCGCTCTCGAATTTGCGCTTGCCCTCGAACAAGGGCTGGTCGCAAGCCACACATGAGAATGTGCCGGGCCGCTTTTCCGCCAGCAGTGCGCAGCTTCCCGGCGCTTCGGTGCCGTGCCCGCGCATCACGTCATATTGCTCGGGCGTCAGGATGCGCTGCCATTCGTCGTCGCTATGCGTGACCGGATAAGTCTTCTCCATCTTTCGCGCCTCCTTCTCGTGATCCAATATCGGCATTCAAGCGAAAGGAACCAAGATGAGCCAGTCTAGAGAGCGGAGCGAAAAGTTCGAGCGGGGATTGAAGACGCGGCGTGCGGTGGTGGGCGACGCCTATGTCGACAAATCGCTGGCGAGCGCCGACGATTTCACCTGGCCGATGCAGGTGCTGGTCACCGAGAATTGCTGGGAAGACATCTGGAACCGGCCCGGCCTCGATAAGCGCAGCCGCAGCATCCTCAATCTCGGCATGATCGCCGCGCTCAACCGGCCGCATGAGCTGCGCCTGCATGTGCGCGGCGCGATCAATAATGGCATGACGCGGGAGGAGCTGCGCGAGGTCTGCCTGCAGGTCGCGTGTTATTGCGGTTTCCCCGCCGCCCTCGACACGCAGCGCATCGTGCTCGAGGTCCTGGCCGAGATCGATGCCGAAAAAGCGAAGAAATAGACGAACATGCGGGCGGGATCGGCCGGCACGTTTTGATCACACCCTGTGAAATACGAGGAACCCGTGGAAACCTGCTCATCGGGCGTTGCGTTCTCGATTTGGACACGCCATCTACGTCCATCTTTAAAAGATGACAATTGACGCCGTTTCCGATTTAGCACAAGATTTAGCGTTCACGGTGCTTCGGATGGCTATATCTGGAGCTAAGAGGGAACCCGGTGCGTCGTTCTTCGCGGCAAAGCCGGGGCTGCCCCCGCAACTGTAAGCGGCGAGCGGCTGTCGCAAGCGTCACTGGTGCTGAGGGGCATCGGGAAGGCCAGACAGCCGTCACGACCCGCGAGCCAGGAGACCTGCCGTGAACGGAACGTCCGCGGGCGGGGTACTCCCGGTGGGCGCTTGCAGTCGGTAGCGAATCGCCTTCGCCTCCTGCCGCAAGTGTCTCCTGGCCTCCTCTCCCAAACATATTGAGGGGGTCGGTGATGCCTGTTCTTGCTTACGATATCGACAAAGAAGGCCAATTGGTTGCTTTCGGCGCCGCGCCGAAGCCTGCGATACGTACAAATCCGCCTGCCCCCCAAAAGCGAGCTCCTGAAAAGCGCATCGCCGAGACGAGCGCTCCCACGAATCACGCCACGGAGACTCGTGCGCCACTGCCGGGCCCGTTGGGACGGCCGCCGCAACCCTCCGACCTGCGGCTCGATCGGACCCGCGACGCGCTGCTGACGCCGTTCGGCAAGGCGACGCTCGAAGATCGCTACCTGATGCCGGGCGAAAGCTTTCAGGACATGTTCGCGCGCGTCTCCTGCGCCTACGCGGACGATGTCCCGCATGCGCAGCGTCTCTACGACGCGATGTCGCGCCTCTGGTTCATGCCGGCGACCCCGGTGCTCTCGAATGGTGGCACCACGCGCGGTTTCCCGATCTCGTGCTTCCTCAATTCGGTGCCGGATTCCCTCGACGGCATCGTGAATACCTGGAACGAGAATGTCTGGCTCGCCTCCAATGGCGGCGGCATCGGCACCTATTGGGGCAAAGTTCGCTCGATCGGTGAAACCGTCAAAGGCTGCGGCGAGACGTCGGGCATCATCCCCTTCATCCACGTGATGGACGGGCTGACCTTGGCGATCAGCCAGGGCTCGCTGCGCCGCGGCTCGGCCGCGTGCTATCTCGACGTTCATCATCCCGAGATCGAAGAGTTCCTCGAGATCCGCAAAGCCTCGGGCGATTTCAATCGCAAGGGCCTCAATCTCCATCACGGCATCAACATCACCGACGAGTTCATGGAGGCGGTGCGCGACGGCAAGATGTTCGCGCTGCGCAGCCCGAAGAACGGCGAGGTCATGCGCGAAGTGGATGCGCGTCAGCTTTGGCAGCGCATCCTCGAGACGCGGCTGCATACCGGCGAGCCCTATCTCCTCTTCATCGACACCGTCAATCGCGCGCTGCCCAAGCATCAGCGCGAGCTTGGTCTCAAAGTCTCGAGCTCCAATCTCTGCAGCGAGATCGTGCTGCCGACCGGCCGCGACCATCGCGGGCAAGAACGCACCGCTGTTTGCTGCCTGTCCTCGCTCAATCTCGAGACGTGGGACGAGTGGAACGAAGAGCCGGGCTTTGTCGAAGACGTGCTGCGCATGCTCGACAATGTGCTCAGCAAGTTCATCGAGACGGCGCCGGACAGCATGGCGCAGGCCAAATACTCGGCGCTACGCGAGCGCTCGGTCGGCCTCGGCGTGATGGGTTTCCATTCCTTCTTGCAGGCGCGGACCATTCCGTTCGAGAGCGCGCTGGCGAAATCGTGGAACCTGCGCATCTTCCGCAAGATCCGCCGCGATGCCGATGCGGCGTCGGTGGCGCTCGGTATCGAGCGCGGGCCGTGCCCCGATGCGTTGGAGCGCAACATGACGGCGCGCTTCAGCCATAAGATCTCGATCGCGCCGACGGCCTCGATCAGCATCATCTGCGGCGGCACCAGTGCCTGCATCGAGCCGATCCCGGCGAATGTCTATAACCACAAGACGCTGTCGGGCGCGTTCGTCGTGCGCAACCAGCATCTCAGCAAGGTCCTCGCCGAAAAGGGCGTCGACACGCCGGAAACCTGGCAATCGATCGTCGAACACGAAGGCTCGGTGCAGCATCTCGATTGCCTGAGCGATACCGAGAAATCGATTTTCCGGACCGCGTTCGAGATCGACCAGCGCTGGATCATCGAGCTGGCCGCCGATCGTGCCCCCTTTATCTGCCAGAGTCAGTCGATCAATCTCTACCTGCCGGCCGATATCGATAAGTGGGATCTCCACATGCTGCATTGGACGGCATGGGAGCGGGGCATGAAAAGCCTCTATTACTGCCGCTCCAAATCGATCAGCCGCGCCGCCTTCGCCGGCCAATTGGAAAAGACGGCCGTGAAAGAGACGACGCCGGATCGCGTCGATTACGAGGAGTGCCTCTCATGCCAGTGAGCTCGCTCGCCGACACCGATCCGCGCGTGCTGATCGGCACCGGCAAGGTCGGCCTTCTGACCGCCACCGGCAGCTATGACGTCGAGCGTTATCCCTGGGCCTATGAGTTCTGGAAGCGGCAGCAACAGACCCATTGGATGGGCGAGGAAGTACCGCTCGGCTCCGACATCAAGGATTGGGCCTCGGATCGTGTCACCGATTCCGATCGCGCGCTGTTGACGCAGATCTTCCGCTTCTTCACGCAAAGCGATGTCGAGGTGGGCGACAATTATCTGAAGCGCTACATCCCGATCTTCCAGCCGCTGGAAGTGCAGATGATGATGGCGGCGTTCTCGAATATGGAGACGGTGCATATCGACGCTTATGCGCTGCTCCTGAAGACGCTGGGCATGCCGAAGGCCGAGTTCGAGGCGTTCCGCGATTACGCGGAACTGCGCGCCAAGGCCGATTACATGCACACTTTCGGCACGAAGACGTGTTCGGATGTCGCGCGCACGCTCGCCATGTTCGGCGCGTTTACCGAGGGCATGTCGCTCTTCGCCAGCTTCGCGATGCTGCTGAACTTCCCGCGCCACAACAAGATGAACGGCATGGGCCAGATCGTCAGCTGGTCGGTGCGCGACGAAAGCCTCCATTGCGAGGGTGTCATTCGTCTGTTCCATCAGTGGAACCGCGAAACCGGCGCGGTCACGCCGGCGGTGCGCGACGACATCATCGATGTCGCCAAGACCATGGTGAAGCTGGAAGAGGGCTTCGTCGATCTCGCTTTCGGCTTGGGCAAGATCGAGGGCATGACGCCGAACGACATCAAATCCTATGTCCGCTACGTCGCCGATTGGCGGCTGACGCAGCTCAAGCTGTCGCCGGTCTTCGGCTACTTCACCGAAACCGAAAGCGGCTATGAGCAGGTGCAGCAGCACCCGCTGCCGTGGCTGATCGATATCCTCAACGGTGTCGAACACGCCAATTTCTTCGAGCAGCGCGCCACCGAATACTCGAAGGGCGCGAGCCGCGGCAATTGGGACGGCGACAACGGCGTGTGGGCGCTGTTCGACAAACGCAACGCCGCCAAGAAAGACGAGCTCACCCACTGACGGAACGGCGAGGTCGCGCAGGCGGCTTTCGCTGGAGCGCCGCGGGCGGTAGCCTTACCGTCGGATGATCGACAAGCTCGAATATCTCATCGCGCTGGCGAATGAGCAGCATTTCGGCCGCGCCGCGGAATCCTGCGGCGTGACGCAGCCGACGTTCTCGGCCGGCATCAAGCAGCTCGAAGACACGCTCGGCGTGTTGCTGGTACAACGCGGCTCGCGCTTTTACAGCTTCACGCCCGAAGGCGAGCGCGTGCTCGATTGGGCGCGCCGTATCGTCGGCGATTCACGCGCGATGCAGCAAGAAATCCGCGCGCTGAAGAAAGGCCTCGCCGGCCATATCAAGATCGCGGCGGTGCCGACCGCGCTGGGCATGGTCGCGCAACTAACGACGCCGTTTCGCGCGCGGCATCCCGGCGTCCGCTTCACCATCTGGTCACGCACCTCGATCGAGATTCTGGCGATGCTGGAAAATCTCGAAGTGGATGCGGGCCTCACCTATATCGATAACGAGCCGGTTGGCCGGGTCCGCGTCGTGCCGCTTTATCACGAGCATTATCGCCTGGTGACCGCCGCCGATGCGCCGCTGGGCAATCGCGAGAGCGTCACCTGGGCCGAGGTGGCGCAGATCCCGCTTTGTCTGCTGACGCCCGACATGCAGAACCGCCGCATCATCGATCGCTATCTGCGCAGCGCCGGCGGCGAGCCGGCGCCGACGCTCGAAATCCAATTCGATGATCCTCCTGTTCTCGCATGTCCGCACCGGACGCTGGGCGAGCGTCATGCCCGCCAAGCTGGCTGAGACGCTCGGCCTCACCGATGTCATCCGCTCCATTCCGATCGAGGGGCCCGACCCCTATCCGACCATCGGCCTTGTCGTGCCGCATCGCGAGCCTGGGACCCCGCTGACAGCCGCGCTGGTGACCGAGGCCAAGCGATTGGCGCCGACCATAGAGCATTGAAATAAAACAATTTTATTCAGAACGATAGAAATCTTCTATCGCTGTACGGAAGCGCTTTATTGATTGTGCGAGTCCGTGCGCCAAATCTGGCCCCATGGCTGTTTGGAACAAAGAGCGGGCCGAGGCGATCATCGCCGCGCATCGGGACGTCGAGGGCGCGACCCTGCCGATGCTGCACGCACTGCAAGACGAATTCGGCTATGTGCCTGAAGAAGTGGTTCCGCTGATCGCTGCGGCGCTCAATCTGTCGCGCGCCGAAGTTCATGGCGTCGTCACCTTTTATCACGACTTCCACGACACGCCGCGCGGCGCGCATGTCTTGAAACTCTGTGGCGCCGAGGCATGCCAGTCGATGGGTGCCGAGTTGCTGGCTGAAGCGGCGAAGAAGAAGCTGCAACTCGGTTGGGGCGAGACGGCGCCCGATCACAGCGTCACCTTGGAGCGCGTTTTCTGCCTCGGTCTTTGCGCTTGCGGGCCGGCGGCGATGCTCGACGACAAGGTCTATGGCGCGCTCGATGAGAACAAACTCGGGACGCTTCTCGACAAGGTTCGGTCCAAGTGAAGTCGCGCATCTACATCCCGCGCGATGCGGGGGCGCTGGCGCTCGGCGCCGACGAGGTCGAGCGCGCGATCGTCGCTGCCGAGAAGAAACGTAACCTCGATATCGAGATCGTCCGCACCGGCTCGCGTGGCCTGTTCTGGCTCGAGCCGATGATCGAAGTCGCGACGCCGCAAGGCCGCATTGCCTATGGACCGGTGCAGGCGAGCGACGTCGAAAGCCTGTTCGATGCGGGTTTGCTCGACGGCAAGCCGCACAAGCTCTGCCTCGGCAAGCCGGAAGAGATTCCCTTCCTGAAGCGCCAGACGCGGCTGACCTTCGCGCGCTGCGGCATTGTCGATCGTCTCTCGATCGACGATTACCGGGCGCATGGCGGCTATCGCGGCCTCGAGAAGGCGTTGGCGCTGAAGCCCGAAGCGATCATCGAAGAGGTGGTGAATTCCGGCCTGCGCGGCCGCGGCGGCGCGGGTTTCCCCACCGGCATCAAATGGCGCACGACAGCGCAGGCGACGGCACCACAGAAATACATTGTCTGCAACGCCGACGAAGGCGATAGCGGGACCTTTGCCGATCGCATGATCATGGAAGGCGATCCCTTCGTCCTGATCGAAGGCATGACCATCGTGGGCATCGCCGCGGGCGCGACCAAGGGCTACGTCTATATCCGTTCCGAATACCCGCATGCGATCGAGATCTTCGGCCGCGCGATCGAGATCGCGCGCCGCGCCGGCACTCTCGGCACGCAGGTGATGGGTTCGCCCTACGCTTTCGATCTTTTCACCCGTGTCGGCGCCGGCGCGTATGTGTGCGGCGAAGAGACGGCGTTGCTCGACAGTCTCGAAGGCAAGCGCGGGCAGGTACGTGCCAAGCCGCCGCTGCCGGCGCATAAGGGTGCCTTCGGCCAGCCGACAATCGTCAACAATGTCATCTCGCTGGCCTCGGTGCCGGTGATCCTCGCCGAGGGAGTAACGCATTACCGCGATCTCGGTCTCGGTCGCTCGCGCGGCACCATGCCGATCCAGCTCGCCGGCAATCTCAAATATCGCGGGCTCTTCGAAGCGGCGTTCGGTCTGACGCTCGGCGAGATCGTCGACGATATCGGCGGCGGCACCGCGACGGGGCGTCCGGTGCGCGCGGTGCAGGTCGGCGGGCCGCTCGGCGCCTATTTCCCGCGCAGCTATTTCGACACGCCTTTCGATTACGAAGCCTTCACCGCGAAAGGCGGCCTCATCGGCCATGGCGGCGTCGTCGCGTTCGACGACACGGTCGACATGGCCAAGCAAGCGCGGTTCGCGATGGAATTCTGCTCGATCGAATCTTGCGGCAAGTGTACGCCCTGCCGCATCGGCTCGACCCGCGGCGTCGAGGTGATCGATCGCATCATCCGCCGTGAGCGCCACACGGCCAATCTCGATCTGCTGAAAGAGCTGTGCGAAACCATGCGCTTGGGCTCGCTCTGCGCGTTGGGCGGTTTCGTGCCTTATCCGGTGACCAGCGCGCTCACGCACTTCCCCGAAGATTTCGGCATCCAACCCGGCGCTGCGGCGGCGGAATAGGAGGCATTCCATGCCTGATTTAAGCTCGACCCCTTTGACGCTGATCCAAGAGATCGATTACGGCACGCCGGAATCCAAAGCCGAGAAGGCGGTCACGCTCACCATCGATGGCTTCGCGGTTACCGTGCCGGAAGGCACCTCGGTCATGCGCGCCGCGATGGAAGCCGGCATCAAAGTGCCGAAGCTCTGCGCTTATGACATGGTCGATGCTTTCGGCTCTTGCCGGTTGTGCCTTGTCGAGATTGAAGGCCGCGCCGGTACACCGGCTTCCTGCACCACGCCGGTCGCTCCCGGCATGGTCGTGACGACGCAGAACCAGCGTCTCGCCAAGCTGCGCCGCAACGTGATGGAGCTTTACATCTCCGATCACCCGCTCGACTGCCTGACCTGCTCGGCGAATGGCAATTGCGAGCTGCAGGACATGGCGGGCGCGGTCGGCTTGCGCGAGGTGCGCTACGGCTATCAAGGCGAGAATCATCTCGGCCAAGAGAAAGACGAGTCCAATCCCTATTTCACCTTCGATCCCAGCAAATGCATCGTGTGCTCGCGCTGCGTGCGCGCTTGCGAGGAAGTGCAGGGGACTTTCGCGCTGACCATCGATGGGCGCGGCTTTGCCTCGCATGTCGCGGCGGGCATGGATGAAGGCTTCCTCGCGTCGGAATGTGTTTCCTGCGGCGCCTGCGTCCAGGCGTGCCCGACCGCGACGCTGATGGAGAAATCGGTCATCGAGATCGGCCAGCCGGAGCACTCGGTGGTCACGACCTGCGCCTATTGCGGCGTCGGCTGCGGCTTTAAGGCCGAGATGCGCGGCAACGAGGTCGTGCGCATGGTGCCGTGGAAGGACGGCAAGGCCAATCACGGTCACTCCTGCGTCAAAGGCCGCTTTGCCTGGGGTTACACCAATCACCGCGAGCGCATCTTGAAGCCGATGATGCGCGAGAAGATCACCGAGCCGTGGCGCGAGGTGAGCTGGGAAGAAGCCATCGGTCGCGTCGCCAGCGAGTTCAAACGGCTGCAAGCGAAGGCGGGCAAGGATTCGATCGGCGTCATCACCTCATCGCGTTGCACCAACGAGGAAACCTATCTGGTGCAGAAGCTGACCCGCGCGGTGTTCGGCAACAACAACACCGATACTTGCGCGCGCGTCTGCCACTCACCGACTGGTTACGGTCTCAGCAAGACGTTCGGCACGTCTGCGGGGACACAGGATTTCGATTCAGTCGATGAATGCGACGTGGTGATGGTGATCGGCGCCAATCCGACCGATGCGCATCCGGTCTTCGCCTCGCGCATGAAGAAGCGGTTGCGTGCCGGCGCAAGGCTGATCGTGGTCGATCCGCGCCGCACCGATCTCGTCCGTTCGGCGCATATCGAGGCCGACTATCATCTGCCGCTGCGGCCCGGCACCAATGTCGCGATGCTCAATGCTTTGGCGCATGTCGTCGTGACCGAGAATTTGGTGGCGCGCGATTTCGTGCGCGAGCGTTGCGAGGCCGATGCTTTCGCTGATTGGGAGGCCTTCGTTCGCCGGCCCGAAAACAGCCCCGAGGCTGCGGCGGCCTATACCGGCGTGCCGGCGGAGACGATCCGCGCGGCGGCGCGGCTTTTTGCGACCGGCGGCAATGCCGCGATCTATTACGGTCTCGGCGTGACCGAGCACAGCCAGGGCACGACCGCGGTGATGGCGATGGCCAACCTCGCCATGGCCACCGGCAATATCGGCCGCCGCGGCGTCGGCGTGAATCCGCTGCGCGGGCAGAACAACGTGCAGGGCTCCTGCGATATGGGCTCGTTCCCGCATGAGCTGCCGGGCTATCGCCATATCTCGGACGACAAGACGCGCGCGCTGTTCGAGAAAGAATGGGGCGTGACCTTGGAAGCCGAACCGGGTCTGCGTATTCCCAACATGCTCGACGCCGCGGTCGATGGCACCTTCCTCGGGCTTTATGTGCAGGGCGAGGACATCGTCCAATCCGATCCCGACAGCAAGCATGTCATCGCCGGTCTCAAGGCGATGGAATGCGTCGTGGTGCAGGATCTGTTCCTGAACGAGACCGCGAATTACGCGCATGTCTTCCTGCCGGGCTCGTCCTTCCTCGAGAAGGACGGCACCTTCATCAATGCCGAGCGGCGCATCAGCATGGTGCGCAAGGTGATGCAGCCGCGCAACGGCTTTGCGGATTGGGAGATCACGCTCGCCATCGCCAAGGCGATGGGCGTCGAGATGCATTACGATCATCCGTCGCAAATCATGGACGAGATCGCGCGGCTGACCCCCACCTTCGCCGGTGTGTCCTATGACAAGATCGAGAAGATGGGCTCCGTGCAGTGGCCGTGTAACGACAAAGCACCGGACGGCACGCCGATCATGCATATCGGCAGCTTCGTGCGCGGCAAAGGCAACTTCATGATCACCGAATATGTCGCGACGGACGAGAAGGTCGGGCCGCGCTTCCCGCTGCTGCTCACCACCGGCCGCATCCTCAGCCAATACAATGTCGGCGCCCAGACGCGGCGCACCGAGAACACGGTGTGGCATGAGGAAGACCGGTTGGAGATTCATCCGCATGACGCGGAAGAGCGCGGCCTCCGCGACGGCGACTGGGTGCGCCTTGCCAGCCGTTCCGGCGAGACCAGCTTGCGCGCCAAGATCACCGATCGGGTAGCGCCGGGCGTGGTCTACACCACCTTCCACCACCCGAACACACAGGCGAACGTCGTCACCACCGACTATTCGGATTGGGCGACCAACTGTCCTGAATACAAGGTGACCGCGGTGCAGGTTGCGCCCTCCAACGGGCCGACCGCCTGGCAAGAGGAATACGAGGCCGAGGCGCAGCAGAGCCGCCGCATTGTCCATCTGGACGCTGTCCCGGCGAAATGATGAGCGACCGCTTCCCACCCTCACGCCGCGCCACGCGCCAGGCCTGGCGCAACGGCGTGCTGTCGTCGGGCGAGCGGGCGATTCCGGAAGAGACCGCGCTGGCGCTTTCCTACAACCGCTTCGCCTATGCGGTGATGATGGGCACGCCCGCCGATCTCGAAGATTTTGCGACCGGCTTCAGCCTCTCCGAAGGCGTGGTGCAAAGCCGCGACGAGATCGAGGATATCGAGATCGTCGAGAACGAGATGGGCGTCGAACTGCGGCTGTGGGTCAGCAAAGAGCGCATCGCGGCTTTCACCGAGCGACGGCGGCACATTGCCGGGCCGACGGGCTGCGGCCTCTGCGGGTTGGAGAGTCTGAAAGAGGCGATGCGAGCGCCGCGCAAGGTCGTATCCGATTTTCACACCTCGGCCGATGAATTGGCCAACGCGATCGCGGCGATGCCGGCGCTGCAGACGATCAACCGCGAGACCCGCGCGGTCCATGCCGCCGCGTTCTGGCAGCCGGGGCAGGGCATCGTCGCGCTGCGCGAGGATGTCGGCCGCCACAACGCGCTCGACAAGCTCGGTGGCGCGCTGGTCCGCGCCGGGGTCTCGGCATCGAGCGGCGCTTTGCTGATGACCAGCCGCGTCTCGGTCGAGTTGATCCAGAAAGCCGCGATCTTCGGTGCGCCGATACTGATCGCGGTGTCGGCGCCGACGGCGCTGGCGCTGCGCATGGCGGAAGAAGCCGGTATCACCCTGGCCGCGATCGCGCGCGACGACGGCTTCGATCTCTTCACCCATGGCGACCGCATCGCCATTCCGCGAGAAGCCGATGTCGCCTGACAAACTCGTCTATATGGCCAATCAGATCGGCAAGTTTTTTGCCCATGAGGCCGCAGACAAAGCGATTGCCGACACCGCCGATCACCTGAAGAAATTCTGGGATCCGCGTATGCGCAAAGCGATCCTTGCGCATCTTGCTGCCGGCGGCGCCGGCCTCGATCCGATCGCCCTCAAGGCCGTGACGGTGTTGCGCGAGTCGGCTGCCTCTCAGTGAGGGTTTTGCGGCGCTCTCTTTCGTTCACACGAAACCGCGGTACAGCGCGCAACAGAGAATGGCGATGGCGAGCGCGATGGGAATAACGATCGGTGGAACGATCCACGATCTCATAATCATGCCTTTTCTGGGTTAGGGCAGGAGCGCGCTCGCTACGCTGTCAACTCGTGCCCAAAGGAAGAGTCGCTGCGATTATGACCGCTTTTGTGGCTTTGGTGGGGCGCCGGCAGCAAAAGCGGCGCTGAAGTGGTTCTTATTTCTTCGCATTCTCGCGGCGTTGGGCGCATCCTTAAGATGCGCATTCTCAAAAAATGCGTTCCGCCAAAAATCACGGAGTGAAATTGGATGGCTCTCTCTTTTCCTCGGCAAATTCGCGGCTGGGACTTGAGACGCAACGTTGTGAATTTCATCGCGCAAGACGATGCCGCGCCGGAGGTTGCGATTGCTTGCGCGATCTCGATGGAAGCGCTCATCGAACATTTCGGCGCCCGAAATGACGGTAAGCAGGCTTGTCTCGCCGCTTTCGACCGCTGGCGCACCGAGATTGAGAAGAAGGCGATCGAAAAGCACACGGTTCAGGCAGAGAAAGGCGGAATCCTCCTGCGAAAGGACGATTTCGAGTGAGTGCGGGGCCAACGCCCGATGGTTCTCACCCGTCTGACGGCTTGAATGTCGGCTATGGGGGGTCCATAGTCGGATCGATCGTGGCGTAGGTCTCTCCCCATTATCGGCCTGAGCCGTTCCGCCCGCTTCCCGTTTGCGGAACTCGACGCGGAATTCTTCCTGTCGAGCGGAACAAGTTGAGAGAAAGCCGATGCCCTTCAAGCCAAACTATCGCCTTCAACGCGCCGACCGCCAAAGGGCCAAGGAAGAAAAGCAACAGAAGAAATTGCTCCGGCGCGCCGAACGCGACGCTCAGCAACCCGGCCTACCCGACGCGTTCGGCGACGAAGCGTCTGATGTCGCGGCGGCGACGACTGAAACGGAGTTGCCACACTGAGACCCTCCGGTTGCAACCGTGCTTTCTTTGGCTCGGCGATTCTGAGAGGGAGCGCATGACAGATCGGCGCTTCTTCCGTGCGAGCGGTCCATTCTCGCTGGACTATATCGCCTCTCACATCGGCGCCGAGGCGCCTTCGCCCTCCACGAGCAATATCTGGATTCACGACATCGGCGATCTTGAAACCGCCGGTAGCGGCGATCTGAGCGTGTTTTTCGATGTCCGATACGCCGCGGCCTTGGCAGGAACCAAGGCGAGCGCGGTGGTCACGACGAGGATTCTCGCGCCGCATGCCTCGGAGGGTCAGCCGCTTCTTTTCGTAGCGGATCCGAGGGCCGCGTTCGCGCGCGCGGGGCATTTGCTTTATCCCGCGGCGTCGCCGGACGGCGGCATCAGCGATGGCGCCCGAATCGATCCGTCTGCCGTCATTGGCCGCGGCGCACAGATCGATTTTGGCGCCGTCGTCGGACCGAAAGTAACGGTCGGCGACCGGTGTCACGTCGAATCCCATGCGGTGCTGCGCACCGGCGTCTGCATCGGCAACGACAGCCGCATCGGCGCTCATTGCACGATCGGCAATGCGCTTATCGGCGATAGAGTTGAAATCGGCAGCGCTTGCACCATTGGCGGGCCCGGTTTTGGCTTTGTTGCAGGCCCGAACGGACCGTTGCGGATGCTTCAGCTCGGTCGCGTGATCATCGAAGACGCGGTGGCGATCGGGTCGAACTGCACGGTCGATCGCGGTGCGATGGGCGACACCGTCATCGGCGCCGGCACCGTGATCGATAATCTTGTTCAGATCGGCCACAACGTACGGCTGGGCAAACGCTGCGTGTTATCGGGTCAAGTCGGCATCGCCGGCAGCACTGTCCTGGGCGACGATGTGATGGTTGGCGGACAAAGCGCCATCAGCGACCATCTTGTGATCGGCTCGGGCGCGCGGATCGCGGGCAAAAGCGGCGTTATGCGCGATGTTGAGGCGGGAGGTCGGATTGGCGGCTATCCGGCAATGCCGGTGCGGCAATGGCATCGCCAAACAGCGGGGCTGATACGGCTCTTCGGGCGTAAGGGCGGCAAGGATTTTGCCGAAATTTAACGCAAGCGCGCACCGATCGTCGAGACCGACGTTTATCGTGCTCGCTCTGAGAGTTCCACTTCCTGCGCAAGCTGCTCGTACTGAGAAGCGATGATCAGCATTTCATCGCGTATGCGCGAATCCGACATGTGCGCGGAATCATCACGCAGGGCTTGTGCTTTCGCGCGATACCGCCCGGATTGTGTCACGGCTTTGGTTGCCCTTCGAGCTCGCTTTCGACGACCATGCGCTCATGACCGTCGAGCCTCGAACGAACGCGGTAATGATGGTGGCCATGCTCTGTCGGCATCAATCGCACGATTTCGAATTTGCCAAGCGGCGAGCTTGCCTGACGTTGCTGTCCGACGATATCGACCGATTGACCGACTTTGAACTTGTGGGATTGTGTCACCCGGCGAACTCTACACCACGGGGTCCGGTTGGGATAGCGCTGTTTAATCGGTTGACTTTGCGTCACAATACGACCATCTAGCACACACTATTCCCGATGTCCGCGAAGCTTTTCGGCATCGGGCGCAAGCTTACCGATCAGCCTACCGGGGGATACCGGCCGTCACGCAGACTTCCTTGTCGCGCGAGGCGGGCTTCACGCAAGGTGGAGCAGCGCACGCTTCGCGGATGTGTGCCGCGTATCAGTGCACCATCCGTGCTCTTGTTGACGAAAGAAAAATTTTGCCGATCCCCTTTCCCGATTTCCGCTTTGGCGCGCTGCCGCTGTTTCCGGCAACGCCACGCAAGCGCGTCCCGAGGGTACACTGATGGCGCATTATTCACGCAAGTCGGTCGTCAGCGGCGAGCACCTCAATTCGGCAAACGGTCCGCCGTGGATCGTCCTTTGGGAAACGGCGGCACGGTCCGACGATCAGTGGAGCGTGGTGCGAACGCCGACCGAAGCAAGCGCCCTTGAAAGCGCCGCGCATTTTCTCAAGCTCGGTTTCGTTGTTCATGCGATCAAAGATCCGGCCGGTAAGGTCGTCATGGACGCATCTTCCATCGAAGCCCGTTTCGCGCAGCGCAGCGCCGGGGCGCCCGCTGTCCCGGAACGTCGGCGGTCGGAGCCGGAATACGCTGCGCTCGCCATCGTCCGCAACTTCGCCGAGGATCGCTCTCCGATACCCGGCCTCATGGTCGCTCTCACGGTGCTGCACGCCCGGCTATCGGCGCTCGCTCTCACAGCAACCGAATTCGAGCGCGCGATGTCCTTCGGCGCCGATCGCGGCTGGCTCACCATCGGCGACGGCGTCCTGACGCTGACGCGAGAAGGTTGCGCCGTCGCCCTGAAGTAGCGTCGCGCTACTCACCCGAGGGGCCGGTCTGCGTCGCGGCTTGAAATGACGTGGAGCGGGTGAAGGGAATCGAACCCTCGTCGTAAGCTTGGGAAGCTTCTGCTCTACCATTGAGCTACACCCGCGCTGCTTGATTTATAACCGTTCGGCGGCGATGCTCGCAAGGCGAAGCGCATCCGCGCGGGGGAATCAATGTCTTCGCCTGTCGGCCCGTCGGTTATCGGTTTTGCGTTGCTGCTCGGGCTGTCGCTGTTTTTCGGCCTCGCTTTCGAAGAATTCAACCTCCGCTCTGGTCTGCAACGTCCTGGCGGGGTGCGCACTTTTCCGCTCCTGGCGCTGACCGGCGGGTTGCTTTACCTGCTCGATACGCAACGTTTTCTGCCGCTTGTCGCCGGCCTTGCCGTGCTCGGCGCCTGGCTGGCGATCGCCTATTGGCAACAGCTCTGCGACGCGCCGGCGGAGCAGCGCAGCGTTGAACTCGTCGCGCCGATCTGCAACACGCTCGCCTATCTGACCGGCCCGGTCGCGTTGGCTTTGCCGCCTTGGGTTGCGGTGACCGTCACCGTCGCGGCGGTGTTGCTGCTCACCGCGCGCGAGAAGCTGCACGCGCTGGCCCAGCGTCTTGAGATGGAAGAGATCGTCACCGCGGCGAAATTCCTCATCCTCACCGGCATCGTGCTGCCGCTTCTGCCGAACGAGCCGGTGACGGCGCTAACGGCAATCACGCCCTACAAGGCGTGGCTCGCGCTCCTCGCCGTCTGCACGCTTTCTTATGTCAGCTATCTGCTGCAGCGCTTCCTCGCGCCGGCGAATAGCGATCTCGCGGTCGCGCTGCTTGGCGGGCTTTATTCCTCGACGGCGACCACCGTGGTTCTGGCGCGCGCCGCGCGAGCGCAGCCGGCGAGCAGCGCGCTGGCGCAAGCCGGCATCATGCTTGCGTCATCGGTGATGTATCTGCGCATCCTCGCGATTATCGCGGTATTCGATTGGGCGCTGGCGCAACGCCTCGCACCGGTCATGGTGGCGCTCTTCATCGTCGGCGCGATCGTGGCGACGCTGCAATATCGCGGCGCCCGCAATCGCTCCGCTGCCGCGACGAGCGAGACGCCGCGCAACCCGCTCGAGATCACCGCCGCCGCGCTCTTCGCGCTGCTCTTCGTCGTGATCTCGATCGCGACGGAATGGGCACGCGCACATTTCGGCGCCGCCGGTGTCGACACGCTCGCAGCGGTCGTCGGCTTCACCGATATCGATCCCTTCGTTTTAAGCATTGCGCAAGGTGGTAGCGGATCGATGCCGGTGCCGGCCGCCGCCACCGCGATCTTGATCGCCATCGCGTCGAACAACGTGCTGAAGGCGAGCTACGCTGTCGCTTTCGCCGGTTGGCGCGCGAGCATCAACGCCGCCGCCGTGCTGGTCGTCCTCGGCCTCGCGGGCATTGCGGCGACGGCGCTCTTCTGACGGGGTTTCACGCGTAGCGCGTGATATTCTCCGCGACCGAATTGGCGACGTGCTCTTTCGAGATGATGCCGCGGACATCGGCGGCGGTCGCCGCGCCCTTGCCGGCAACCACGACGGCCATGGCGCCGCGGTTGCGCCATAGCTGCTCGATCACATCGAAGCCGATATCGTCCTCGCGCGCGACGATGAAATCGCGTTGCGCGACATCGCCCAGCGTGACGCCCGTGAACGAATCCTCGAGGCCGCGTCGCAATCCGGTGTTGACGCGCAACACACCGGCGATGCGTTCGCCCTGCTTCACCACCACATGCTTCAGCGCGCCGGCGTGCTCGGGCTGGCGCAGGAAAGTATCGAAGCCCATTTCCGCCGGCAGCACCAACACGTTCTTGTCCATGATCTCGTTCGCGTGGCGGACAAGGAACATGTTCGCATGCAGAGCCTTCGGGATGAGGTGCTTCCGGCTGACGAGCTTGATGGTGTAGATGTTCTCGCGCGACAGCATGCGGCGCACGCCGATCGCCAGTGCCACCGCGATGATCATCGGCATGACGAGGCTGTAATCGCGCGTCATCTCGAAGATCATGGTGACCGCCGTCATCGCTGCGCCCGTACCGCCGCCGACCATCGCCGCCATGCCGACGATGGCGAAATTCGCGAGGCTGGCATCGGGCAGCGGATGGACCGTGTTGACGAGCAACCCGAAAGCGCCGCCGAAGGTCGCGCCCATGAAGAGCGAGGGTGAGAAAATGCCGCCCGATGCGCCCGAGCCGAGGCTGAGCGAGGTCGCGGCGAGTTTGGCCAGGAAAAGCAGTGGCAGGATGTAGAGCGGCGCGAACTGGCCGAGCAGCACGGCCTGGATGGTCGCGTAGCCGACGCCCTCGACATAGTAGTGGCCGTAATAGCGGAAGAGCGCATAGAACAGCCCGCCGACGAGCAGCATGCCGATCGCGTGGCGCAGATAGGAATTCTTGATGCGATCGAAGAGATCCTCGGCGGCGGGCAGCGCGCGAACGAAAGCCGTTGCGGCAAGGCCCGTCAGCGCGCCGAGCACGGCATAGGCCGCCAGCGCCAGAAGCGATACGGCGTGGACTGGGCCGACCGGCACCGGCGGCATGGCAAAGGCCGGCGAGGGACCGATCAGCCAATTGCCGATGAAGGTGGCTGTGCCCGTCGCGAGCGCCACGGGCAAAAACGTGCGGACGCTCACCTCGGGCAGCATCAATTCGATAGCGAACAGCACGCCACCGATCGGCGTATTGAAGGTGGCCGCGATGCCGGCGCCGGCGCCCGCCGCCACCATGGTGATACGTTGCCACGGCGCGAGATGCAGCAACTGGCCCATGGTCGAGCCGAGCGAGGCGCCGATCTGGATGATCGGACCCTCGCGGCCGACCGCGGCGCCGCTGCCGATCGAGAAAGCCGAAGCGAGCGATTTCACCGCCGCGACCTGCGGGCGAATCACGCCTTCCTTGTAGTAAATCGCGTCCATCACCTCGGGCACGCCGTGGCCGCGCGCCTCGGGCGCGAAGTTAGTGACCAGCGCCGTGACAATCATGCCGCCGATGATCGGCGCGAGAATGATCCACGGACCCCATGGTCCCGCCGGCGTGAAGAGATTCGCGTCGTAGGCGAAAGAGAACTGGCCGAGAAAGAAGAGATTGTGGATGAAGCCGATCAGCGCGCGGAACACCACCGCGCCGATGCCGGTGACGATGCCGATGGTGACGGCAAAGAGGGACAAACGCAGGAGGCCGACGGCCCGATTGGCGGGCGCGGTGTCGGTTGCGGCGGCGGTGGTCATGTCTTGCTCATTCAAAAAGAAACGGGCCGACGCACGGTCGGCCCCCCTAGGGCAATATGCGGCCAAAAGCCTATGGAGAGCCAGACCGCAAGATCAGCCGCCCGTCGCCGTGGCGGCGGTGGCTGCGTTCTGCCGCTTCGGTCCGCTCTCGGATTGCAGATAGGCGATGATGTCGGCGCGCGTGCGCGCATCGCCGATGCTTACCGGCATCAGCGCGCCGGGCACGTCCTGCTGCGCGCCTGCGAGCCATTTATCGAGACTTGCCGCGTCCCAAACGATGCCTGACTGTTTCAGCGCGGCGGAATAAGGATAGCTGGGGGTGGCCGCCGCCTTGCGGCCGACCACACCGGCGAGCGGCGGGCCGACGGTTGTTTTGTCGAGTGCGTGGCAGCCGGCGCAGCGCGAGGCGAAAATCTTCTCGCCGTCGACCGCGTTCGGCTTGGTATCGAAGCGCGTCAGATCGGTCGCGCCGTCCGGCTGTTTCGACGCGAAGAAGGTGTAGGACAGCGTGATCGTGTCGACATCCTGCGTGTCGGGATCGGTGCCGAGCTGCGGATCGACGAAGAAATCGACCGGCATCTCGGCGCTTTGATGGGCACCGAGCTTCTCCTCGGTGAAGCAGAAGCACTGGATCTTCTTGAAATAGAGCCCGACCTTGCTCGGCGTCACATTAAAGGTCGCGTGGCCGACGGTTGTCGCATCGGAAAGATTGGTGGCGTTGAAAAAGGCGAGTGTGTCTTCGCCGAGATGAAGCTTCACTTCCCGCTGCGCCGGCGCGAAATGCCAGGGCAGTCCCGGCGCTACATTGGTGCTGAACCGCACGGTCACCATCCGCGAGGATGTTTTACCGTCGGCCGCGGCGACGCGCTGCGTCGTGCCGTTATAGCCGGTCGCGGCGCAGAACAGGCGATAGAGCGTCTCCGAATAGGAGACCAGAACCGACATCGCGACGAGGATCGTGCACAGCAGCGCCAGCACTTTCAGATTGCGGCGGCGCTGCTGCGGATCGCGGGAAGGCATGGGACGACTTTAACCGCTCGCTCGCGCGAAACCGCGCGCCAATCTGTCGCGCCCGATTAAAGCTTTTTAATCGAACGGCGCGATCACGGTCGGAGGTGCGATCAGGCGCTGGCGATGAACTCGCGCATCGAGCTGGCTTCGCCCTCGACCTCGTCGATGCGATGCTTCACCACGTCGCCGATGCTGACGATGCCGGCCAGTGCGCCGCGATCGACAACCGGCAGATGGCGGATGCGCCGCTCGGTCATCAGCGCGGCGAGATCGGCGACCGCATCGTCGCGGCGGCATGTGATCACGCGTCGGCTCATCAGATCGGCAACCGCCAGATCGAGCGCCGCCGCGCCGTGATCGGCAAGCGCGATGACGATGTCGCGTTCCGAGATGATGCCGTCGACCGACGCACCGTCGCGGCTCACCACCAACGCGCCGACCGCGTGCCGCCTCAAATGCGCGACCGCCGTGGCGATACGCGCTTCGGGCGCGATCGTGGTCACACTTCGTCCCTTGTTGCGTAAAATCGCTTCGACATTCATGGCCGTCTCCTCAGTGCTCCGCACGGCCCAGGCTTTTTTTTAAGACCTTTTTCTAAACGCCTTTTAACGCGCTCGCGCGCGCCGCCTCGCGCCGTCCCTCAGACACCCCTATAAGATAAGCCCAAACCCGGCCGCGCCAAAGCCCGAAAGTGATGCGGGCGCAAGTCATCGTGCACCGCACAATTCTGCGCTATTCTGCGGCAAACACAGTCGGAGGCCTTCATGACCGAGCCCACCAAGATCAACGACCAGATCAGCGTCGCCGCGCAAATCTCGCTCGACGATCTCGCCGCTTTCAAGGAAGCCGGCTACACGACCATCCTCAACAACCGGCCCGACAACGAAGAGCCGGGCCAGCTCAATCACGCGACCGCCGAGGCCGAAGCGAAAAAGCTGGGTCTCAACTACGTCTATCAGCCGATCATCTCCTCGGCGATCTCGCGCAAGGACGTGCATGATTTTCAGAACAATCTGCTGCGCCAGGGCGCGCCGATCCTCGCGCATTGCCGCAGCGGCACGCGCTGCTTTCTGATGTATGCGCTGACGCAGGTGCTGGATAACGGTGCGAGTCCGCTGGCGCTGGTCGCCGAAGCCGCGTCGAAGGGCTACGATATCCGCGTGCTGCCGATGCTCGCGGAGAAGCTGCAGGCCGAGAAATAAGCGATAGGGTGGATGACGATGGCGATGAAGAGCGGGCGGCCGAATTTCCTCTTCTTCATCGCCGATCAACTCCGCGCCGATCATCTCGGCTGCTACGGCAACCCGATCGTCAAGACGCCGAATATCGACGCGCTCGCGGCGAAGGCGTGGGTGAACGACAATTTCTATGTCGCGAGCCCGATCTGCATGCCGAACCGCGCGACCTTGCTGACCGGGCGCATGCCGTCGCTGCATGGCGTGCGCCATAACGGCATACCACTCGCGCTCGATGCGACGACGTTCACCGATGTGATGCGCCGCGCCGGCTATCGCACCGGCATGGTCGGCAAGGGCCACTTCCAGAACATGACCGGCAACCCGCCGCAATGGCCGCTCGATCCGAAAGACCGGCTACCGATCGAGGCGCGCGCCGATCATGGTGGACGCTACGATCAGGAATGGGCGCCGGCCTGGAAGGCCGATCCGGCTTTCGATCTCGATTATCCCTTCTATGGCTTCGAGACGGTTGATCTCACCGTCGAGCATGGCGACGATCTGCAAGGCCATTACCGTCGCTGGGCCAATACCAAGACAAACGACGTCGAAAGCCTGATCGGCGAAAAGAATGCGCTGCCGGCGCCGGAATATGAGTTGATGCGCGTGCATCAGGCATGGCGCACGAAGCTACCGCCCGCGCTCCATCCGACGGGTTATTGCGCCGAGCGCACGATGGCGCGGCTCGAGGAATATGCGAAAGGGCAGGCGCCGTTCTTCCTCATGTGCTCTTTCGCCGACCCGCATCACCCCTTCACGCCGCCTGGCGAGTATTGGGGGATGTACAAGCCGGAAGAGGTCGAGCTGCCATCGTCTTTCACGGCGCCGACCGACCACCTGCCGCCGCACGTGAAATGGCTGCAGCAACAGCGCGACAATGGCCGCGCGGTGAAATCGACGCCGATGCTCTTTGCCGCGACCGAGCGCGAGGTGCGCGAGGCGATCGCGCTCAATTACGGGCTCATCAGCTTCATCGATCACGGTATTGGCCGCGTGCTCGATAAGCTTGCGACGTTGGGGCTGGCGGAGAATACGATCGTCGTCTTCACCGCCGATCACGGCGACTATATGGGCGATCACCAACTCTTGCTCAAAGGCCCGATCCATTATCGCTCGATCACGCAAGTGCCCTTCATCTGGCACGATCCCCAAGGCCCGGCGGCCAAGCGCAGCGGCGCTTTCGCCGGCACGATCGACCTCGCGCCGACGATCCTCAAACGCTCTGGCGTGCAAGGCTTCAACGGCATCCAGGGCAAGAACCTACTGCCGCTGATCGAGGGCGGTGTGGCGCCTTACGAGGAAGTGCTGATCGAGGAAGAAGGGCAACGCATGGGCGTCGGCCTCCCGACGCGCGCCCGCGTCCGCACTCTCGTTACCGACCGTTATCGCTTGACGCTGTACGACGGCGTCGAATGGGGCGAGTTCTACGACCGCGAAAACGATCCCGACGAATCGTTCAACCTCTGGAACGAGCCGGGCGCGCAAGCCGCCCGCGCCGAAATGCTGCTGCGCCTATCGCGCAAGATGCTCGCCTACACCGAAACCAGTCCCAATCCCACCGCGGTGGCTTAGGGCGCAGGTTCTCGCGACATCGTCGTTGCGAGCGAAGCGAAGCAATCCAGGGCAACACGCGCGATCTCTGGATTGCTTCGTCGCTAACGCTTCTCGCAATGACGCTGGAGAGGCTCGCGTCCTGACGTCGCCTATCGCGCAAGATGCTCGCCTACACCGAAACCAGCCCCAACCCGACCGCGGTGGCTTAGCCGCTTGCGCGCTCTCTCCCTTCGTCATGCCCGGACTTGTTCCGGGCATCCACGCGTTTTCGCAAGACGTGGATGGCCGGGACTAGCCCGGCCATGACGCAAGCGAAAGAACGCGCTGCCTTGCCTCTGTGTTGATTAATCGCTCGGAACGGAGGGAACGCTCGGAATCCCGAAGCGCGAACAAGTTCCTCGGAGCCAACGGGACGGTAGAGAACGATTGTCTCACCAGTGGCTATCATCCCCGCCACCGCGTCAGCCGCTTCTCGAGCCATTCCGAGATGGCGAAGATCAGCAGCACGAAGACCATGATCACCAGCACCAGCGCCAGCATGAGCGCGGCGTTGTAGGTGCTCTGGGCGAAGGAGAGGAGATAGCCGAGGCCCTTGGTCGCGGCGACGAATTCGCCGACCACGGCGCCGGTGAAGGCAAAGCCGACCGCGACTTTGAGATTGCCCAGCACCCAGGCAGTGACCGAAGGCATATACACTTCGCGCAGCAACGTGCCACGGCCGCCGCCCAGCGTGATCACGCGCTCGACCAACTTGCGGTCGACCTGACGGATGCCGGTATAGACCGTGAAGAAGATCAGCACCGCGACCAGCATGAAGGACAGCGCGACCTTGCTGGCGAGACCGATGCCGAGCCAGATGACGAAAAGCGGCGCCAGCACGACGCGCGGCACGGCGTTGAGCAAGATCATCACCGGCTCGAGCAATTCGGCGATGATCGGCATGATCGCCGCCACCGCGCCGAGGACCACACCGACGATGATGCCGATCGCGAGGCCGCCGAGCGCGGCCGCGAAGGTTGCCTCGAGATGTGGCCAGATGCTGCCGCTGCCGAAGAGCTGCACCAGCGCGGCCCAGATCTTCAACGGCGAGGGCATATAAAGCGGGTTCAGCCAGCCGGCATTGGCCGCGAGCTGCCACACGGTCAGCAGCACGGCCAGGCCGATGAGCTGCCGCGTCAGAGGCCGATTGAAAATCCGGCCCATGGATCACCTTTGCCCGGCTCGCCGACCACTTCGCGCGACAGATTCTGCCAGATGCGCTCGAGCAGCGGCCCGAATTCCGGATGCGTGCGTGCCTTGATGATGTCGCGCGGCCGCGGGATCGGCACCGGATATTGCCCGGCGATGCGTGCTTTCGGTCCGCGTGACAGAAGATAGACATTGTCGGAAAGGGCGAGCGCTTCCTCGAGATCGTGCGTGACGAGCAGCACGCTCATATGCCTTCCCTCGACGAGCTTTATGAGATCCTGCGACAGCCGCGCACGCGTGATCGCGTCGAGCGATGAGAACGGCTCGTCCATAAGCAGCAATTGCGGCTCGAGCGCCAGCACTTGCGCGATGGCGACGCGTTTGCGCTGTCCGCCCGACAGCTCGCGCGGATAGCGATGGCCGAGGCCTTCGAGGCCGAGCCGGCTGAGCCACTCATTGGCGCGCGTCATGGCCTCGGCGGTCGGCATGCCGCGCAGTTTCAGGCCGAGCGCGACGTTCTCTGCCGCGCGCCGCCATGGCAGCAGCGCGTCGTCCTGAAAGAGAAAGCCAATCTGACGCTTATCGATGGTGAGCTCGACCGTGCCGGCGGACGGCGCTTGCAAGCCGATGATCGCGCGCAGGACGGTGCTTTTGCCCGAGCCCGACGGGCCGACGAGGCTGACGAACTCGCCATCCTCGACCTCCATGCTGACACCCTCCAAAACAGGCGTCGTGCCGTAGGACAGCGCGAGATCGATAACGCGGAGCACTTAGGAGAAAATCCGATATCTATTCTCGTCTTCCCCGCGAAAGCGGGGATCCAGGGAAACAGCCCGGTGGATTCCCGCTTTCGCGGGAATGACGAAAGGAAAGAGACGCTCGTCCACGAGCACGTCAGCCGGCGAAAGCGGTGTCGTAGAGTCCCGAAGTGTCGGTGCCCGGGGGCATGAGGCCGGCGATGGTGAGGGATTGCGCGACGCGATCCTCGGCCGCGCGATCCATCGCTGTGCTGGTCGGATAGAGCGAGGCGCGATATTTGCCGAGGATGTCGCGCATCTGGCCGAGATCGGCGCCCGTGGTCATCTCCGGCGGCAGCGCTTTGACGAGATCGTCGGGCGTCACCTGCTGCACCGCGACAAGCGCGCTTTGCAGCCCTTTGACCAGCGCCTGGATCTCGTCCTTGCGCTGCTCGACCTCGGAAGCGCGCACCGCGACGCCCATGAATTCGTAATTGCCGCCGAGATATTTCTGCGCGTCGGCGGTCTGCATCGCGTTGACCAGCACCTTGCCACCGGCTTGCTCGATCAAGGTCAGCGCCGGCTCCTGCACCAGCCCGGCATCGAGCTGGCCTTGGCGCAGCGCTTCGAGCAGGTTCGTCCCGATGGTCGCGAATTGCACCTTCGCGGCATCGGCGCCGGCCTGCTTCAAGAGGAACAGCGTCAGCGCATGGTCGGCATTGCCGAGACCCGAAATCCCGACCGTCTTGCCTTCGAGATCTTTGATCGAATTGATCTTCTTTGCGTCTTGCGGCGAGACGGCGAGGGCGAAGAGCGGCAGCTTGCCGGTCGCGGCAAAGCGCTTCACCGCTGCGCCATGCGCATAGGCTTGCAGCGCGACGTCGAGCGCGGTCGCGGCGTAATCGATCGCGCCGCCGACCAGCGCCTGCATCGCCGCCGAGCCACCGCGCATATAGACGAGCTCGACATCGAGCCCTTCCTTCTGGAAGTGCCCGTCATGCGCCGCGACGACGTAAGGGATGATGCAGAGAAGCTGGCTGCAGAAGCCGAGTTTCACGCTCTTGCCCGCGGCGCGGGCGGGATTGGCGCCGAAAATACCGGCAAGGGCCGCCGCGCCCTTCAGCACGGACCGGCGGCGCATGGTGATGCCGTCCCAGGCGACGGTGTTTGGATCGCAACAGCTCATGGAATAAGGGTAGCGCCGGATAATCGCGAATAGAAGGGCTTGCCCCGGCTCAACCCCCGCTTAGCCCTGATCCCAGCGCGGCGTGTAGCCGGCCCACTCGACCATCCGGTCGGCCTCGCCGGCGAGCTTGTCGATGGCCGCGCGGTCCTCGGGCGTGAGATGGAAATCGAAGATGTCGATATTCGCCGCGGCATGCTCGCGCCGGCCGGCTTTCGGGATGGCCGCGACCTTGTCGTGATCGAGCAGCCAGCGCAGCGCGACCTGGCCGGCGCTCTTGCCG
Source organism: uncultured Alphaproteobacteria bacterium (assembly GCA_963740675.1). Lineage (GTDB taxonomy): Bacteria > Pseudomonadota > Alphaproteobacteria > ATCC43930 > CGMCC-115725 > CAIKMD01. The sequence goes on along the minus strand of CAVUFS010000004.1, from coordinate 995,279 downwards.
TATTTCGCGCCGATCGCGACGAGGGTCTTGTCGTGGAAGACGCGGCCGCGTGCCACCGGTGCATAGGCGGTCAGCATCAGCCCATGGCGCTGCATCGCTTCGATCAGCCGGCGCTGCGGCAGGAAAGGGTGATATTCGATCTGATTGCAGACGATCTCGGCGCCGTGGCGCTCGATGGCCTCGCGCAGCAGGGCGACCGTGAAATTGCTGACGCCGATGCTCCGCGTTTTGCCCTCGTCGCGTAAGGCGCTCAGCGCCTCGAGCGTCTCGCCCAGCGGGATACTGGCATTCGGCCAATGGATCAGCAGCAGGTCGACCTGGTCGAGGCCGAGGCGGCGAAGGCTTTCCTCGTGCGAGCGCCGGACATCGGCTTTGCGCAAGTTGCTGGGCGCGATCTTGGTGGTCAGGAAGACCTCGCTCCGGGGGAGGCCGCTATCGCGGATCGCCCGGCCGATTTCGGCCTCATTGCCGTAAATCTGGGCGGTATCAATGTGCCGGTAACCTAGATCGAGCACCATGCGCACGGCCTGATAGGCGGCGTTGCCCGAAAGTGCCCAGGTGCCGAAGCCCAAAGCCGGCACGGTCACGTTTTTGACGGCAATGACGTCCATACTGTCTGTCCTCCCGCACCGGCCGCCCGCCGGTGGACGGGGCCCGTGCGACGCCGCGAGGCTTGCACGGGAGTTGCATATGCTCAATGGTATGAGCTTGAAAGAGGTACGGTTATTTTGATGGCGGGGAGCGAGATTTTCTCGCGATTTGTATCGATTACGGCGCTGCTTGCCGGGCTGACGGCCGCTGGGATGGTGCCTGTTTTTGCGGCAGACGCGGCCGACCCGGGTACCCCGGCTGTGGTGGCGATTCCGGCGCTCCGCGACACCCCGACCGACCTGACCCCCGCCGCTCCTACACCCAATTCGGCGCCGCTCACCGTGGTGCCCAGCCCGGTCCCGGTCCCGGCGCCGACTCCTGCGCCGATGGTGGTCGTGCCCAATCCTTCGCCCGGGACAGCGCCGAGCGCGGCGGCCCCGACGGTTGTCACGCCGAAAGCGCCGACGACGGCATCCTACGCGGCGCCGGCCGCTGGCACGCCGGCGGCCGCAATCTACACGGCCCTCTCGGGCAGCAATCCGCTGGTGCTCGGCGGCCGCGCCCTCGACCAGGCGACGCTGATCACGCTTTACGGGCCGCGCGGCTTCCAGCCGATCTGGACCGAAGCGCGGCAGGACGCCTTCCGCCACGCGCTCGATGACGCAGATTCGCACGGACTCGAAGCACGTACCTACGCGGTTGCCGCGACGCAGCCGGCGTCGCGCGAACTGCTGCTGACCGATGCGTTCTTGCGCTACGCCACGGCGCTGGCGCGCGGCCGGGTCAATCCCAAGGATTTCGAGACCGATTGGCGCATTGATCCGCCGGCCTTCAACCCGGGTCAGGTGTTCGGCGCGGCGATCAATGGCGATGTCGGCGCCGTGCTCGCGGCGCTGGCGCCGCATGAGCCCGAATATGAACGGCTGCGCGAGGCGCTGCATCGCTACGCCGCGCTCGATTCCAAAGCGTGGCACGTGCTGTTCTCGCCGGTCACCGTCCAGCTCGGCGATCACGGCGACATCGTCAAAGATCTGCGCGATCGCCTGATCGCCGAAGGTTATCTCGATGCGACGACGGTGCCCGACGATCCTGCGACCTTCGACCAGACGCTCTCGGAGGCGGTGTCGAAATTCCAAGCCGCGCATGGGCTGCCGGTTGATGGCTCGGTCGGCAAGCTGACCCTTGCCTCGCTCAATGTTTCGCCGGCGCTGCGCGCGCGGCAGATCCGCTGGAATCTCGAACGCTGGCGCTCACTGCCGCGCATCGATATGGCGGTGCGGATCGAGGTCAATGTGCCTGCCGCGCAGGCGGTCCTGTTCGCCAATGGCGAGCCGGCGCGCGTGATGCGGACAATCGTCGGCTCGGCGATTCATCCGACACCCGTGCTGCGCGCGCGGATGACCTCGGTGCTGCTCAACCCGCCCTGGATCGTGCCGGCGTCGATCATCAAGAACGAAATCCAGCCGATGCTGAAGAAGAATCCAAATTATTTGGATCGCTTCGGCTTTGCCTATTGGGACGTGCGCGGCGGCAAAGAACTCGTTCAGGTTCCTGGTCCGACCAACTCGCTCGGCCAGGTGAAGTTCGAGATGCCGAATCCCGACGACATCTATATGCACGACACGCCGGAGCGACGCCTCTTTGGCCTGTCGCGCCGCTATATCAGCCATGGCTGCGTGCGCGTCGAAGATCCGCGCGGCCTCGCCCAGGTGCTGCTCGATTCCGATCAATGGTCGCGCGATACGATCGATACCGCCATCGCGACCGGCCAGACCCAGAAAGTGCCACTGCATAAAAGCCTGCCGGTCTATATGCTTTATTGGACCGCTTTCGTCGATCCGGATGGCACCGTCGAATTCCGTGACGACGTCTACGGCCGCGACCGCCGCCTCGCCGAGGCGCTGGCTGCGCGTGCCGCTGCCGATCATCTCGCTGCGTCCGGGGATAAGGGTCGCAGCGGTTGATTTTTTGTGTTGGTTGAATAGTTCGGGGGACAAGTATGAAAGCGACGAAACGCCATTCGCGCCGCAATTTCCTTTTGGCGGCGGGGGGTACGGCTGCGGGTGTGATTATCGCGCCCAGCTTTCCGATGCCAGCCATCGCTTTGCCGGTCGCGCCGTACAAACGCTCGCTCGCTTTCCATAACCTGCGCACCGGCGACAAGCTCGACATCGTCTATTGGGCCGAGGGGCAGTACCTGCCCGAGGCGAGCCGTGAGATTGCGCGCGTCATGCGCGACGGCCGCACCGAGGAGGTTCATTCGATCGATCATCGCCTCGTCGACCTGATGGCGCGGCTGCGCGGCAACTTGCGCAGCAGCGAGCCGATCCAGGTTGTGTGCGGTTATCGCTCGCCCGAGACCAACGAGATGCTGCACGAAACGACCGAGGGCGTCGCCAGCAACAGCCTCCACATGGTCGGCGAAGCGGTCGATCTTCGTCTCATCGACCGTCCGCTCCGCTATGTCCGCAAAGTCGCGATCGGTTTGAAAGCCGGCGGCGTCGGCTATTATCCGCATTCGGACTTCGTCCACGTCGATGTCGGACCGGTTCGCGCCTGGTAGTTTCCGTCGCCTGAATGCGGCGGCTGCCGGCTACAGGCTATCGCGTCGATCATCCATCGCAGGGAGTTGAAGAAGAATCATGGCCGACACGCCTATCAAAGTGCTCGCGCTCTCCGGCAGCCTTCGCAAGGGCTCCTACAACACGATGCTGCTGCATGCCGCGAAAGAGCTCGCGCCTGCGGGCATGAGCATCGACATCTACGATCTGGCACCGATCCCGATGTACAATGACGATGTCCGCCTCGGTCCGGGCTATCCGCCGGAAGTGCAGGCTTTCCGCGACGCCATCGCGGCGCATGACGCGGTCCTTTTCGCCTCGCCGGAATACAACTACTCGATCTCAGGCGTGCTCAAGAACGCGATCGATTGGGCGTCACGCGCGCCCAACATGCCGTTCGACGGCAAGACCGGCGCGGTTGTCGGCGCCAGCGGCGGCGCACTCGGCACGGCGCGCAGCCAGCGCGACCTGCGCTGGATCATGTCGGGCCTCAACATGTACATGGTCAACCTGCCGCATGTGTATGTCGGCGGCGCGGCGCAAAAATTCGCCGACGGCAAGCTGACCGACCAGGGCGCGCGCGACTTCATCAAGCAGCTGCTCGAAAATCTCCGCGACCTGACGCTGAAGCTGAAAGCGAAATAACCGCGCTACGGCACCAGCACTGCCGCGCCGGTGAGCCGGCCGTCGCGTAGATCGGCCAGCGCCTCATTCGCCTGATCGAGGCGATAGGCTTGCGTTGTCGTGCGTATCGGGATGGTCGGGGCGAGGGCGAGGAATTCCTCGCCGTCCTGGCGCGTCAGATTGGCGACCGAGCGGATGATGCGTTCTTCCCACAGCAAGTTATAGGGAAAGCGCGGGATATCGCTCATATGGATACCGGCGCAAACGACCGTGCCGCCTTTTGCCGTCGCCGCGAGCGCCGCCGGCACCAGCGCGCCGACCGGCGCGAAGATCAGCGCGGCGTCGAGTGCCTCGGGTGGCTTCTCGCTCGAGCCGCCGGCCCATTGGGCGCCGAGGCCGCGGGCGAATTCCTGGCCTTCGCGATCGCCGTCGCGGGTGAAGGCAAAGACGCGCTGTCCGCGATGGCGTGCGACTTGCGCAACGATATGCGCTGCCGCGCCGAAGCCGTAGAGGCCGAGCCGCTCGGCGTCGCCGGCAAGGCGCAATGCGCGATAGCCGATCAGGCCGGCACAGAGCAGCGGCGCGGCCGACACATCGTCGATACCTGGCGGCAGAGGAAAGCAGTAACGCGCATCGGCCACCGCGTGATCGGCATAGCCGCCGTCGATGGTGTAGCCGGTGAAGCGCGCGCGATCGCAGAGATTCTCGCGGCCGCTGCAGCAATAGACGCATTCGCCACAGGTAAAGCCGAGCCACGGCACGCCGATGCGCTCGCCGGGCTTGAGCCCGCTCACCCCACCGCCGACGGCTTCGATATAACCCACGATCTCATGGCCGGGAATGAGCGGCAGCTTAGGCGAGGGCAACTCGCCATCGACGATGTGCAGATCGGTGCGGCACACGCCGCAAGCGGTGATGCGGAGCAAGACTTGATGCGGGCCGGGTTGCGGCGTCGGCAGGCTCGGCTCGAGGCTCAGCCTCTGATGCGCCGCCGCGAGCCGCATCGCGCGCATCGCCGCTCTCGCTACGGCGTAGTGCCGCGCAGCGAGGCGGGATGGCCGGGCAGCCTGAACGCGCCGACCGGCATCAGCTTCTCGCCTTGCAGCCGCAAGATCGCGAGCTCGCTGTCGTTATAGCCGCCGACATAGAGAAAGCGGCCGTCGGGGCTGAAGGTGATGCCTTCGGCGCTGCCATGGACCAGCGCTTCGCCAACCTTGCGCACTTTCTTGCCGTCGATCTTCAGCAGAGCGACCAGCGAATGATCGTGATGATAGAACGCGGTCTTTGCCGCGCCGGTGCCGTTGAGCAGAAGCGAAGCGGCGTAACCGCCGACCGGACTCATCGCAAGGCCTTCGGGTCCGTCGCCGACCGCGACCTGATCGATGACGCGCGGCGGATTGGCTTCGAGATCGATCACCGACACTGTATCAACCTGACCGTCCGAAGCGCCGAAGCCCTGGTTGTTGACGAGGCCGAGCTTGCCGTCCGGCGTGATCTGCACGTTGTAGGGTGAGATGCCGGTCGTTATCGCATAGCCGGTGTCGCTGATGCCGGCGTCGCTCATCGCCAGCACGGCCACCTTGTTGACGCGTGTCAGCGTCACGAGGGCGCGGTTGCCGTCGGGCGTGATGGCGATCGCGGTTGGATCCGCATTGGGCGTACTCAGCGGCACGCTGCCGGTATATTTGACGATCATGCCGCCGATACGCAGCACGCTGATCGCATTCTCGGCGCGGTCGGCGATCAGCGCGAAAGTGCCGGCGCGGTTGATCGCGATGCCGGAAGGTTGTTTCCCGACGTGAATCGTCTCGACGAGCTTGGGCGGCGAGGTGGTGAGGTCGACGATATAGACCTCGTCGTCGGGGACGTTCTTGAACCCATTGCTGCCGTCGCTGACGGAATTGACTGCGTTGGCGATCAGCGCGATGCGATTGTCCGGCGTGATCGCGACATTGGTCGGGGGCCCATGAATTGAATTCTTCAGCGGCAGGGTCGCGATGACCTTCGGCTCGACGCGGTTGCGGATATCGATAATCGAGACGCTGTCCTTGCCGGGCGCCTGCTCGATCATCTTGCCGTTTTCGTCGAAGCCACGCTTCTCGTCGTTGCCGGAGACGAGATATTGCGCGCGCGCGCCGCCTGTCGCGCAGCACAGCGCGATACCCAGCCCCACGACGAAAGTCTTTTTCTTCATACCGGCGGGAGTTTGCCTGATTGCCGCGGCGCCGTCACCCCTTTGCGGCGCCTATTCCCGATGTGTTCCGCTGCGCTATGATGCGCATCATGCCATCCAAGCGAAATCCCCTGAATCTCAACCCGTTACAATTGAAGACGCTGACGCTTCTGCAAGCGTTGTCGCGTCTGCCCGACCATGCGAAAGAGCAGAGCGAGGGCGTGCTGGTCGCGAACATGCCGCCGCCGCATGGCGATCATTTTCATCTCGGCGAGGCGGTCGTGGCGACGCGTGATGCGTCCGGCTTATTCAATCAAGCCGCGTGGATCGCGCTCGAGCGCAAGGGCCTGATCAGATCGCATTTCCCGGATTCAGCGCTGCTGACGCATGCCGGCCGCGACTACGACACCGGCCTCGGCGACGCCATCCTGCATCACGCCGACCATCACGGACATTAACTCTCCTCGTCATTGCGAGGAGGCCCAACGGGCCGACGAAGCAATCCAGAAGCGTCACGTGTTGCCCTGGATTGCTTCGCGTTGCTCGCAATGACGAATTAGAGACGGGGCGCTACCACCGCAGCTGATCGAGCGCGGCGATCGGATGCGCTTTCGCGGCTTGTGCCGCCTTGGCGATGCGCGCGGGATCGGGAAGCTGACCTTCGCTGCAGCCGAATTCCTCGTAATGGATGCCGCCGGCGACGACGATCGCGTCGATGCCCGCGGCATTGGCGCCGGCGATGTCGGTGCGCAGCGAATTGCCGATGGCGAGGATGCGTTTCGGATTGCCGATCCCCATCAGCGCCAGCGCTTGCTTATAGACGCCGGGATAAGGCTTGCCGTGCCAGCGCACCGTGCCGCCGAGCGCCTCGTAGCGCTGCGCGATCGCGCCGGCGCAAATCGCGCGCCGGCCGAGATGATGGACGACGAGATCGGGATTGGCGCAGACCATCGGCAGATCGCGGCGGCGCGCGGCTTGTAGCATGTCCTCGTAGCGCTCGACATTTTCATCCCAGCCCCAAGGGCCGGTGTTATGGATGAATTGCGCCGCGCCGATATCGTCGACACGCTCGAGATCGAGCCCGTCGAGCACATCGCTCTCGCGCGACGGCGCGATGTGATAGCAGACGCGGCCGAGCGCAGCGTAGAAATCATCGTCGCGCCGCTTCAAATGCTGCCAGGTCTCTTCGCCCGATGTGTGGATCTCGTCATAGAGTTCGCGCGTGACGCCGACCTCGGCGAGGCGTTGCGACACCGGGATGGCGCGGCGCGGCGCATTGGAGAGGACGAGCATCTTCTTGCCGCGCTCGCGCAGCCGATGCAGCGTGTCGAGTACGAAAGGGAAGGGTTTCGCGCCGTCATGCAGCACGCCCCACACATCGAGGATCACGCCATCGTAATTGTCGATGATCCCGCCGATGCCGGCGAGCACCGGAATTTCAGAGCCTCCCACCTCAGAGACCATGCGGCGTCGTCGAGGGAAGGTGTGCATCGGCGCCGATGGCCGCGCCGATCGAGGTGAAGCCGTCGCGCGCGAGCAGTGTCGCGAGCTCTTGCTTGATGCGCTGCACGAGGCCGGGCCCGTGGAAGACCAACGCGCTGTAAAGCTGCACCAGCGCAGCGCCGGCGCGGATTTTCTTATAGGCATCGCTGCCGGAGGCGATGCCGCCGACACCGACGATCGGCAGCTTGCCGCTGGTGAGGCGATACATCTCGGCGAGCAAGGCGGTCGATGATTCGAAGAGCGGCGCGCCGCTCAAGCCGCCGGGCTCATGCGCGACGGGGCTCATCAAGCTCGCCGGCCGCGCCACGGTGGTGTTCGAGATGATGAGACCGTCGATGCCCGAGCTGAGCGCCGCCTCGGCGAGATCGACGCGCTCGTCCGGGCTGAGATCGGGCGCGATCTTCAAGAGCAGCGGCGGCGGGTTGCGCAGTCCGGCCTTGCTGCGCGCATCCAGCAGCCGGCCGATCAGCCGCGTCACCGTGCTCTTGCGCTGCAGATCGCGCAGGCCCGGCGTGTTCGGCGACGAGATATTGACGGTCAGGTAATCGACCAGCGGCGCGAGCACGCGCACGCCTTCGACGTAATCGCCGATATCGTCGAGCGTGTCGCGATTCTTGCCGATATTGGCGCCGATGAAGCCGGGACGGTTGCGCCGCAGCGCCAGGCGCCGCGCCGCCGCCTCGACGCCGCCGCTGTTGAAGCCGAGGCGATTGATGACGGCTTGATCCTCCGGCAGGCGGAAGAGCCGCGGCTTCGGATTGCCCTTCTGCGGCAGCGGCGTGATCGTGCCGCATTCGACGAAGCCGAAGCCGAAAGCGAGCATCGCATCCGGCACTTCCGCGTCCTTGTCGAAACCGGCGGCAAGGCCGACGGGATTGGGAATGCGCTGGCCCCAGAGCCGTACTTCCAGCGTCGCCGGATCGGGCGCGGCGGATTTCGGCGCAAAACCGGTCGCCAGCGCGCGAATTGTCGCGCGATGCGCCGCCTCGGGCGGCAAGAGGCGCATCAACGGCAGGGCGAGATCGAAAATTCCGGACATTTCCCAAACGCTAGCGCAGGCGCGGCGCCCGCGACAAGGGCTGCGACAGCGTGGCGGCGCCGCGGCGCGACAAGCAGTGGCGAACCTTCTATATGCTTTTGCTGTGTCGCTCAGCGAAACCTCGAATTTCCCGGTTGCTGCCTCCGTCGTTCTGCCGGATGCGCCGGCGCTCGTTGCCGGTTTCGCGCAAGCTGCCTGGCTCACGGCGGATGGCGAGGTCGAGACCATCTCGCTCGGCGAAGCGGCGCGCCGCGCCAAGGCGAATCCGGTTTTTCTCTGCCATGCGCGCGCGACGGCGCGGCGGCTCAACACCGGCTCTTTCGCCGCGCTCGATCTCTTGGAGCTGTTCGCTTTCGTTTATCCGGCGAAATTCTGCCTGCCGACGCCGCGCGGCTTGGCGGCGGCGCTCGGTCTGCCCACACCGAAAGGCATCGAGGCGGAAGCGCTGGCGCTGATCGATGCGGCGCGGGCGCTGCTGGCGCGGCTCAATGCCGCCGGCGACAGTGAAGCGCGCGCCATCGCGGCGGCGATGGCGAAAGGTGGCTGGGGCTGGGGGCCGGCGGTGCTCGCGGCTTTGCCGGACGGCGATTCCGGCCGGCCGGGCAACGGCCTCGCGCAATGGCGCAAGCTGACCGATTGGCAGGATCACGCGCCCGAGCCGCCGCCCGGCAATTTTCCGGTTGAGGAAAGCGAGGCACGTTCGCGCCTCGCCGAACTCCTCGGCGCGAATGCCGAGCCGCGGCCGCAGCAATCGGATTACGCCGCGGCGGTCAGCGCCGCTTTCCGGCCGCGCGATCTGCCCGAAGCGCCGCGCCTCGTGCTCGCCGAAGCCGGCACCGGCGTCGGCAAGACCTTGGGCTATGTCGCGCCGGCCAGCGTCTGGGCCGAAAAGAACGAGGGCGGCGTCTGGATCTCGACCTTCACGCGCAATCTGCAGCATCAGATTGCCGGCGAGCTGAGCCGGCTCTATCCCGATCCGGCGGAGCGCAATCGCCGCATTGTCGTGCGCAAAGGACGCGAGAATTATCTCTGCCTCCTCAATTACGAAGAAAGCGTCGCGCAATTGCCGATGCGTGCTTACGACGCCGTCGTGCTCGGCCTCATGGCGCGCTGGATGGGCGCGACGCGCGACGGCGACATGGTCGGCGGCGATCTGCCCGGCTGGCTGCCCGAGCTGATGGGCCGCGCGCAGACCGTCGCGCTCGCCGATCGCCGCGGCGAATGCATCCATTCCGCCTGTCCGCATTATCACCGCTGCTTCATCGAAAAGAGCGTGCGCCGGGCGCGGCGCGCGCGGCTCGTCGTCGCCAATCATGCGCTGGTCATGATCCAGGCCGCGCTCGGCGGGCTCGATGATGCCTATCTGCCGACGCGCTACGTCTTCGACGAGGGCCATCATCTCTTCGAGGCCGCCGACAATGCTTTCTCGGCGGCGCTGAGCGGCGCAGGAAGGCGTGGAGCTGCGGCGCTGGCTCTTGGGCAATGAAGGGCGTGGCCGCTCGCGCGCGCGCGGCTTGAAGCGTCGTATCGAGGACCTCGTCGGCGAGGACGAGGTTGCGGCGAAAGCGCTCGACGAGATCGTAATGGCGGCGCGCGTGCTGCCCGGCGAGGGCTGGTCGCAACGCTTGCAAGATGGCCGGCCGCTCGGCCCGTTCGAAGCGTTTCTCGGCCTGGTGCGGCAGCAGGTTTTGGCGCGCACGCCCAACAGCGATCACAGCTACAGCATCGAGACCGAATTACGGCCCTGTCTCGATGAATTGCCTGGCGCGGCGCAGGCGCTGGCGCAAAAACTACGCGCGCTCGAAGCGCCGATCGCAGTGCTCGGCAAGCGGCTCGCCGCGCGGCTCGAGAACGAAGCCTCGGAACTCGAGACTGGCACGCGCATCCGCATCGAAGCGACTCTGCGCAGCCTGCATCGCCGCGGCATCGTCGAGCTTGGCGGCTGGCGCGCGATGCTGGCGGCGGTCGAGGGTGAGGCGGCGGTGGAATTCGTCGACTGGCTCGCGCTCGAGCGTTTCGATGGCAATGAGTTCGATGTCGGCCTGCATCGCCACTGGGTCGATCCGATGCGGCCTTTCGCCGAGCATGTGATGCAGGATGCGCAAGGCGTGCTGATCACTTCGGCGACGCTGACCGATGGCAGCGGCGATCCGGTCAAGGATTGGGAAGCGGCCGAAGCGCGCAGTGGTGCGCTGCATCTCGCCGCGCCGGCGCTCCGCGCGCGTGTGCCGTCGCCGTTCGATTATGAGAAACAGACGCGCGTCTTCATCGTCAACGATGTGCGGCGCGAGGACGCTGGGCAAGTGGCTGGTGCTTACCAGGCACTTTTCAAAGCTTCGGGCGGCGGCGCGCTCGGGCTTTTCACGGCGATCGCGCGGCTCAAGGCCGTGCATCAGCGTGTCGCCGCGCCGCTCGCTCAAGCGGGGCTTACCCTGCTCGCGCAGCATATCGACGCGATGGATGCTGCGACCCTTGTCGATATTTTCCGCGCCGAAGAGGATGCGTGCCTGCTCGGCACCGATGCGCTGCGCGACGGCATCGATGTGCCGGGCCGCTCGCTGCGTCTTGTCGTGTTCGACCGCGTGCCTTGGCCGCGGCCCGATATCCTGCACAAGGCGCGCAAGGCGCGCTTCGGCGGCAGCGCTTTCGATGATTCGCTGACACGCTTGCGGTTGCGACAGGCGTTTGGGCGGCTGGTGCGCCGCGCCGACGATCACGGCGTTTTCGTGCTGCTCGACCGGCAATTGCCGTCGCGGCTGTTGGGCGCGTTCCCCGACGGCGTCGAGATTCGCCGCATCGGCATCAAAGAAGCGGTCGCCGAGACGGCGGCGTTTTTGGGGGCGCCGCCGCTCTTATCGGCTCAGCGGTTATTGCCCGGCTGATTGTTGCAATGGGTGAAACTGCCCACGCTGAAGCACTCGGTGGCTTTCGCGGCGGGCAGCGCCCCCAAAGAATTGAGACCCGCCAAGAGCTGCTCGGGCCGGGTCGCCGGCACCGCGCCGCCGATGCCGGTGCGGGCGGCGATGCGGCGCTCGCGCTCGGCCATCAGCCGTTGGTCGAGCTCCGCGATGTCGCGCTGCACCGCGTCCGGTTGGGCAGTGCCGTAATCGATGCGCTCGGCGCCGATCCGGCGCTCCTGCAGATCGAACAGCACCAAATCCATATAGGGATAGCCGGCCTGGGAATAAGTTAAGATCACCTGGTTCTCTGCGCAGGCGGCTGCTTGGCGGTAGGAAGTGAACTTCCCGCTGCGAAGTTGGTCGTTGCAATCGGCGAAGATCTTGGCGGCCTGCGCATCTGCGTCCGCCGTCGCATTGCTGAGATTGGTCGTGCCACAGGCGCTGAGGGCCAAGCCGCCCACTGTCAGCAGCAGGACAATGATACCCGAGGAGAGGCGAGGAACTTCTAGCATGGCCAAAACTTAGCGGATAACGGTGCCGCTTGACAGCAGCCGCGCCGGTTGTGGCACTCTGCGCGCATTCCCGAAAGGACCTTTATGATCGATACGCAAGCGGCACTTATTTACATTATGGTCATGGTGGCCGCGGCCGATAACAGCATGGCCGACTCCGAACTTCATATCATCGGCGATATCGTCAAGCACCTGCCGGTTTTCGCCGAATACGACCAGAACCGTCTGACCAAGGATTTGAAGGACTGCGCCACCATCCTCGGGCGCGAGGCCGGGCTCGAAGAGGCGCTGAAGAGCGTCAAATCGGCTGTCCCGGCAAAGCTGCGCGAAACCGCCTACGCGCTGGCCTGCGATGTCGCCGCGGCAGGGGCGGCTGCCCGCCGCGAGCTTAGTCAGGAAACCCTGCGGCTCCTCGAACTATTGCGCCACCGCCTCAACGTCGACCGGCTGACAGCCGCGGCGATCGAGCGCGGCGCGCGGGTACGCTTCACGCGGCTATAATCGGGGGCATGGTCGCCCTCGCTTCGCCCGCTTCCAGCCGCGCCTCGTCGGATCGCGCGATCGGCATCTGGCTGCTCGCCTGCTGCGCGATGATCTTCCTGATGGTGCTGATCGGCGGCGTTACGCGGCTCACCGAATCCGGATTGTCGATCACCGAATGGAAGCCCGTCGAAGGCGTGCTGCCGCCTTTGAGCACGGCGCAATGGCAGGACGCTTTCGCGCAATACAAGGCGATCCCGCAATACGAGGCGATCCACGCCGATATGACGCTGGATCAGTTCAAGCACATCTATTTCTGGGAATACATTCATCGCCTCTGGGGCCGGCTCATCGGCTTCGCGTTCCTGTTGCCGTTCCTCTGGTTCGTCATCCGCGGCCAGGTCTCGCGCCGCTTGATCGCACCCCTGGCGGGACTGTTTGTGTTGGGGGGATTACAGGGCGCGCTCGGCTGGTGGATGGTCGAGAGCGGGCTCGAGGCGCGGATCGAGGTCAGCCAATACCGTCTCGCCGCGCATCTCGCGATGGCGGTGGTGATCTATCTCGCGATGCTGTGGGTGGCGTTGGGACTTGTCTATCCTCATCGGTCACCCCCGCGCCCTTCGACAAAAGCTCAGGGGCGGGGGTCCAGAGAGGGCGCACTGGATTCCCGCTTTCGCGGGAATGACGAAAGAAAACAGCACGGCGCATTAAGGGCAGGCGCCTGGATGATCGTGCTGATGGTGTTCACCACGCTCGTCGCGGGCGCGTTCGTTGCCGGCACGCGCGCCGGCTATCTCGACAACACCTTTCCGCTGATGGAAGGGCAGTTCGTGCCGCCGGATTATTGGCATCTGACGCCGCTCTGGCGGAATTGGTTCGAGAATCTGACCAGCGTGCAATTCGATCATCGCGTGCTGGCGGAAACGACTTGGTTTGTGATCGCGGCGCTGTGGCTGGCCAGCCTGCGCGCCTCGCTGACACACGGTCAGCGCTGGGCGCTGCATGCGCTGTTCTTTTTTGCGTGTCTGCAGGTCGCGCTCGGCATCACCACGCTGCTGACCGTGGTATGGCTGCCGGTCGCGGCGGCGCATCAGGCCGGCGCGCTCTGCCTGCTCACGTCGGCGCTGGTGAGCGTTTACGCCTTACGAGCACGATCGTAGCGAAAAGAAGCGCACCGGCTTCATTCGATTTCGTCTGATCCGATCGAGGCCTAGGGAGTTGAGGCCGCTTTCGTCGCGCGAAGCAGCGTCGATTCGATCTTGATCACCGCTTCGTCGGGCGCGTTCTGGGTCGTTGGCGGATAGGCGGTGATGATCAGCGTGTCGCCCTCGAGCCGGAAGCTCGAGACCGCATGGCGACCGACGGATTGCGGCACGGCGGTGTTCTCGATGGTCGTCGTCTCAAGCTGCCCGGGCGCCGGCACCTTATACCCGGCGATGTCGCGCACGGTGTGCTGACCGTCGCTGCAGACATAGGTCGAGCGCACGCTGTCGAAATCGGTGGTGCAGGGCGGCGTCGTGGAATTGACCAGTCCGTTATAATGGACGATGGTCTCCTGCATGTTTTTCCAGTGACCGAGCAGCGCCGCCGCATCGTGCCGCGCTGCGGGATTGGCAGGTATCGGCTTGTAGTTCGCGCCCACGGGCGAAGCGCTCGTATTCTTACCGGCGATCCCGCGCAGCAGCGCGGCGGTCTTCGGATCCCATGTGTCGAGGTCGAGCGCGCCGGACTGCGCATTGGTGATGAGATCGGCGCACATATGCTGGCGTGCATCGTCGACGGGCATGTCGGCCAGTGGCTGCAGCATCGCGGCGGCGATTTGGTCGACCTGCTTCGGCAGGTCAGCGGTGATAAAGCGGTTCCATTGCGCTGTTTTCTGCGGGTCGCTCGCCACGTCGTGCGTGATCTTATCGCGGATCGACGTTGCGACGGTGAGGAAGCCGGCTTGCCGATTGGTCCAGGCGACGAAAGCCTCCGCGCTGTCGGTCTTCATCGCCGGATAAGTGTTGCTGCAATATTCGGTCGTACGCCGGACCGTCTCGCGCCGCATCGCGACCGCGACGAGCACCGTGCCGACGTATTCCCCCGACGAGTCATTGGCGACAACGTTGGCCGCCAGCGCCGGCGCTTCGCCGGTCAGCAGCGCAACGAGCAAAATGAGCGCGGCTCGCATCCAATCCCTTTGCCGACGTTACGGTGCGATCTCACCAAAGCGGCCGATGAGGGTCAAGCTAACCGCCGCGCGCGTCCGGCGCTATACTCCGCATATGGCGGATTTTCCGCATAAAACCCTCGCCGATTGGGCGGCGCTGGCGGGCAAGGAGCTTGGCGGCAAGAGCGCCGATACGCTTGCCTGGCAGACCGCCGAAGGCCTCTCGGTTAAGCCGCTCTATACCGCTGCCGATCTCGAACAAATCGAGACGACGAGCCTCCCCGGCTTTCCGCCGTTCACCCGCGGCGTGCGTGCAACGATGTATGCCGGCCGGCCCTGGACGCTGCGCCAATATGCCGGCTTCTCGACTGCCGAGGAATTGAACGCCTTCTATCGCGAGAATTTGCGCCAGGGGCAGATGGGACTCTCGGTCGCGTTCGATCTCGCGACCCATCGCGGCTACGACAGCGATCATCCGCGCGTCGTCGGCGATGTCGGCAAGGCCGGCGTCGCGATCGACAGCGTCGAGGATATGAAGATCCTCTTCGACGGCATCCCGCTCGAGAAGATGAGCGTATCGATGACCATGAACGGCGCGGTGCTGCCGGTGCTCGCGGCCTTCATCGTCGCCGGCGAAGAGCAGGGCGTGCCGGCCGAGAAACTCTCCGGCACCATCCAGAACGACATCCTCAAAGAATTCATGGTGCGGAACACCTACATCTATCCGCCTGAGCCTTCGATGCGGATCGTCGCCGATATCATCGATTTCACGGCCAAGCGCATGCCGCGCTTCAATTCGATCTCGATCTCCGGCTATCACATGCAGGAAGCGGGCGCGACGTGCGTGCAAGAGCTCGCTTTCACGCTCGCCGATGGTCTTGCCTATGTGCGCGCCGCTTTGGCCAAAGGGCTCGCGGTCGACGATTTCGCGCCGCGGCTCTCTTTCTTCTTCTGCATCGGCATGAATTTCTTCATGGAGGTCGCGAAGCTGCGCGCCGCGCGTCTCCTCTGGGCGCGGCTGATGACGCAATTTGCGCCGCAGAAAGCATCGTCGTTGGCGCTGCGCGTGCATTGCCAGACCTCGGGCGTCAGCCTGACCGAGCAAGATCCTTACAACAACATCGTCCGCACCGCGGTCGAGGCGATGGCCGGCGTCTTGGGCGGCACCAATTCGCTGCACACCAATTCCTTCGACGAGGCGCTGGCGCTGCCGACGGAATTCGCCGCGCGGATCGCGCGTAACACGCAGCTCATCCTCGCCGAGGAAGCGGGCCTCACCCATGTCGTCGATCCGCTCGGCGGCTCCTATTTCGTCGAGAGCCTGACCCATTCGGTCGCGAGCGCCGCGGCGGCGCTGATCGACGAGGTCGAGGCGATGGGCGGCATGACCAAGGCGATCGAAGCCGGGCTGCCGAAATTGAAGATCGAGGAATCCGCCGCGCGGCGTCAGGCACGCGTCGATCGCGGCGAGGATGTGATCGTCGGCGTGAACAAGTATCAGGCGGCGGATGCGGCGCCGGTCGAGGTCCGCATCATCGACAACAGCGCCGTGCGCGAGAGCCAGATCGCACGCCTCCAACGCGTGCGCGCCGCGCGCGATCAGGCCAAGGTCGACGCGGCGCTGAAGGCGCTCAGCGAGACCGCGCGCAGCGGCCAGGGCAATCTGCTCGAGCGCGCGGTCGAGGCGATGCGGGTGCGCGCCACGGTCGGCGAGGTGTCGAGCGCGCTGGAAGACGCGTTCACGCGCCACCAAGCGGTGACGCGGCTCGTCTCCGGTATTTACGGCGGCGAATATGTGGGCGATGCCGAATACGCGCGTGTGCAGGAAGCGGTCGCTGCCTTTGCCAAGGATGAAGGCCGCGCGCCGCGGCTTTTCGTGGCAAAGCTCGGCCAGGACGGGCATGACCGCGGCGCCAAGGTGATCGCGACTGCTTTCGCCGATCTCGGCTTCGCGGTCGAGATCGGGTCGCTGTTCCAAACGCCGGAGGAAGCGGCGCAAGGAAGCGGTCGAGCGCGATGTCGATGTGATCGGCGTCTCGAGCCTCGCCGCCGGCCACACGACTTTGGTGCCGGCGCTGATCGCGGCGCTCCAAGCCCAAGGCGGCGCCCATATCCGCGTCGCGCTCGGCGGCGTCATCCCGCCGCAGGATTACGCCGCCCTCAAATCCGCCGGCGTCGGCGCCATCTTCGGCCCCGGCACCAATATCCTCGCCGCCGCGGCTGAGATCCTGAAGCTGATCCAGAGCCAGCGGGCGGTGGTTTAATTACCGGCGGATTTGATTTCGCGCTCGACGCGGGCAACAGAATCGATGGCGCTTCTTTTCAAGGGACCATCCTGCTGCGCCGCCTTCTGATACCAGAACAAGGCCGTCTTGAGATCGCGTTGTTGGCCGACGCCGTTCACGCCGCTGTAGCCGAACTCATACACCCCTGCGAGTTGGACCTGTGCAAGCATGTCGCCTTGTTCGGCCCGCACTTGATATTGCGACTTTTCCTTCTCGTGCCACATCCGTGCCTGGGCTGTCTCTTGAGGGACACCAAGACCAAATTCGAGGGCGGTCGATAGGCGCCCCTCCGCCCGAGGTTCACCGCGCTCGGCACCTTTGCGAAACCAGTCGGCTGCTCGTGCGAGGTCTTTCGGGAAGCCGTACAAGCCTGTTCGGTAGTCGTCGCCGATGGCCTGGGCCGCGTTGTCCTCGCCTTCATCGAAGGCCTTCGTCATCAGGGCGAGTCCCTGAGCGGTGTCGCGTGCGATGCCATTTGTTCCGCTAACGTATCTCTCACCGAGGCGGAATGTTGCGTCGGCATTGCCCTGCGCGGCCGCTTTGCGGAACCAAGCAACTGCTTGGCTGGCGTCTTTGGGCACGCCGGCTCCATTTTCGTAAAGGACGCCAAGTCCGCGCTCGGCTTCCGCATTCCCCTGCTCGGCCAAAGGCTGCCAGATCGCCAAGGCAGTTTTATAGTCCTCGCGCTTGAAAGCACTCGACGCATCGTCGAGCGGCCCCGCGTCAGCGGCGCCTACGCCAATCAGCATGGCGATGAGAGCCAAAGCGAGAGGTTGCGGTCGCTGACGGCCGACCCAGCGGCCGGAACCTTGGCTGAAGGCGATCAAGAACATCGGGTACTCCATTGCCCAGGTCTGCCGCGTGGTGGGAGAGCCCCGCCACACGAAAAATTACGAAATTCATCCAGACCCCAGCGTGCCACGACGAAGAGGTTGCCTTGAAAAAAGCGGCGCGAGCCACGACTTTCGAAGTCCCTTCCTCAAATCCTGCTAAGTGACCGAGGCACAAGCAAAAAAAAGAAAAATTACCAAACAAAGGGGAATATTATACTTGACAGACCCAGGCACAAGTCCTAGAAATATAGGACTTTCTGACGGGGTCTGCACATGGCGAGCGTACTTTCCGAACCTTACTTCCACGACGAGCAGGCGGCGTTCGCCCAGCTTGAACGCATTGTGTGGTCGGATGGCCAGCCCCATTGCCCGCATTGCGGCGTTGTCGGTAAAGCCGGGAAGCTCGAAAACCAGCGCACCAAGCCCAGCAACAAGCACCCCACCGGCAAGCTGATCGTCGGCCTCTGGAAGTGTTACGCCTGCCGCAAGAAGTTCACCGTGCGCGTTGGGACGGTGTTCGAGGATAGCCCCATCCCGCTGCACATCTGGTTTCAGGCCGCTCATCTCCTTTGCAGCAGCAAGAAGGGCATCAGCAGCAACCAGCTTTCCCGCGTGCTGGGCGTGACGCTCAAAACGGCTTGGTTCATGTCTCACCGCCTCCGCGCGGCGATGGCTGATAGCAGCCTGCCGCCGATGGGTGGCGAAGGCGCGACGGTCGAGATTGACGAAACGTACGTCGGCGGCAAGTCCACCAATCGCCACAAGCATCAACGCGATCGCGGTCGTGGCCGTGCGTTCCCCAAGGCTCCGGTGTTCGCTCTTGTCGAGCGCGGCGGTCAGGCTCGCGCGTTCCATGTGCCGGAAGTGACCGGCGCGAACCTCCGCGAGATCGTGCGCGCGAACGTGAAGCCGGAAACGACGATCTATTCCGACGAAGGCCACACGACGCGCTCTGCCGCGCACGGGTACAAGACTGACCGCGTGAACCACCAAGACGGTGAGTACGTGCGCGATGAGGTTTACACGAACACGATTGAAGGGTTCTTCGCGACGCTCAAGCGCGGGATCGTGGGCACGTATCACCACGTCAGCGAGCAACACCTGAACCGCTATCTCGCGGAGTTCTCTTTCCGCCACAGCAACCGCGTCGGTCTCGGCGTTGATGATCGTGCGCGCGCTACCAAGACGCTCAAGGGTATCGTCGGCAAGCGTCTGACTTATCGGCGGACTGATAGCCGAGGGGCCGAGGCGTAAGCCAATAGAGCGAAAGACGCTCGCTGAGCGAGAGCGCGTTCAGCTAGAGAAGAACGGTCAATTGACGTTTGATTTCACGCAGCCGCCGCGAGACGAGTGATTTCCCGTTCGGCATGAGAGAATGGCACCGTGGGCGCGCCGACCTGTAAAAGATTTAGGTCCGACGCGTTCCACTTCATGCCGTCATCATAGACAATGAGTTGGCTGATTAGCGGGTTCTCCGCCATGCGAACATCAAGATTGGCGACGACCCTTGCATTTATCGAAGATGCCTCGGGGACAGCGGGATCTATTAAAAGCTTTCGCTCGCCGCTCAAGTAGATCACGTAGTTGAACTTATGAGGCTTGTTACTCGCTCCGATGATCGGCGCGTCAAGCTTTAGGTTGTCATGGAAGTGACGGTTCAAAAGCTCCGTTAGATCCGTGCGAAAATTACGCGGCGCACGAAAACGAAAATGACCAACCGCCCAATCGGCTTAACGGAGCGCGATGCATTCGCGACAAGCAAAATAGCGGCGGGGACTGCGCGCAACGGAACAACTGGCGAGAAGATCGCACCATCCTGAACTGACAGGCCGTAACTCTTAATGTGTGCGCGGATCATGCGGTCATTGACCAGTGTTTGCATCCCGGCGCTAGCCACCTCTGCTAGCGCGCCGCCGTCATCCGAAATTACAAATGAATCGGTTCCGCCGCGCACAGCTACGACTACTGCGCTATTCGACGGGTACAGAACATGGGTAGACACGCGCACGCCATCATCGATGGCTGTCGCCGTTACGAGGCGCGAGAGCGCGTCTTTCACAGCGTCGGGCGTCATACCAACTTCCTTCTCGGCGGCAATGTAATCAATCCGACCGGAGGCTGCTCAATATTCGTGCGACCACAAAACCAGCGCAGCGACGTATCGAATGACCTCACGTCTGCGGGCATGATTTTAGCATTCGGAAGCTTGTCAGGCAATGAATTATAAGTACAGAATCGACGATTATCTTGCCATGAATGGTAATGTGGCTCGCAGAAATCGTATTCGTCTAGGTCTTGCGGGCGATTGAAAGAATTAACATGAGGTTCATCATTGGTATAATCTATTCTCCATATGCATTTCTCGGCACATATTAAAATCCTGAACCGGGTGTCACCAGTAATCGGATATGCCGTTACTATGAGTTCTGCCCCTGTACTTACACCGTCCACACGGAGCGGCATGACAAGCCTTTCCTCTCCCGCGTAGGGAGCTTCTTTGCCAGTCAGGAACGCCTCCGATGGTTTTCGGTGCCGCAAGAAGTTCGTCGATAAGTTCGGGGATAGATCGCGAAGCCATGGCGAAGCCGAGGCTTGCATTTATTGTCAGAACCGACAATCCTTACGTGCAATGGCAAACACAAAACCCAAATCGGATGAGAAGCCAACAAATTCGCACGGCCGATCAGTCACTTGGGTTTTTGGCTGCGCCGAAACGAAACCAACCGTGGCCACGCGAGTCGCAAATCAAGGAATGGCGAGCTAGCCGCTATGCCCCTGTCTTGCCGGGCGAATCCGCGCTAAGGAACGACCCGTTCCGCAATGGCTATCCTCCTCCTCATCGTCTTCATCGACCTGGTCGGCTTCGGGATCGTGATTCCGCTGCTGCCGTACTACGCGCTGAAATTCTCGGCTTCGCCGCTTGAGGTGACGGCGATGATGGCGTGCTATTCCTTTGCCCAATTCTTCGCCTCGCCGATCTGGGGCCGGCTGTCGGACCGGCTTGGCCGTAAGCCGATCCTGCTGGTCAGCCTGACCTGCTCGGTTCTCTCTTATCTCTGGCTCGGTTTCGCCGATCAGCTCTGGATGCTGTTCGCGGCCCGGCTACTGGCCGGGGCGGGGGCGGGCAATATCTCGGCGGCGCAGGCCTATATCACCGACGTTACCGACGAGAAGAACCGTGCCAAGGGCATGGGCATGATCGGCGCGTCGTTTGGCCTCGGTTTCACCCTCGGCCCGGCGATCGGCGGGCTGCTCGCCGGCTCGGATGCGAGCGCGGCGACCCTGTCGCGCCCGGCCTTCGCCGCGGCGATCCTCTCCGCGATCGCGCTGGTCCTCGCCGTGATTATCCTGAAAGAGAGCCTGTCGCCCGAGCATCGCCGCGCCGCCAGGGGACCCCACCGATGGGCGCTGGCGCAGGAGGCTTTCGCCCGGCCGTCTCTCCGGCACCTTATTATCTTGTTCTTCCTGACGACGACGGCTTTCGCCGGAATGGAGAGCACTTTCGCGCTGTGGGCGAATAGCGGCTTCGGCTGGGGGCCGCAGCAAGTCGGCTTCCTCTTCTTTTATATCGGCATCGTGCTGGTCCTGGTTCAGGGCGGGCTGGTCGGCCGGCTGTCGCGCTCGCTCGGCGAGCCGCGCATGGTGCTGGTTGGCTCGGTACTGCTGGTACTCGGCCTTGCGGGTCTGCCGTTCAGCACCGATTTGCCCCTGTTGCTCATCGACATGGCGCTACTCGCCATCGGCTTCGGCATCCTCAATCCCGCCATGACGAGTCTCGTCTCGCGCGCCGCGGGATCGACCGAGCGCGGCGGTATTCTCGGCGTGAACCAGTCGGGCCAGAGCCTTGCCCGTATCCTCGGGCCGCTGATCGGCGGCTTCGTCTACGGTGCGGCCGGGCGCGACGCACCTTATTATGTCGGCGCGGTCATCATGGTGGCGGTCGTTTTCATGGCCGCTGCCCTGCCGCGCGGGGAGAAAACGCGTTGAGCATGAGCAGAGACCGCGGCGGGCAACGCCGGCGGATCGACCGGGTCAGCGAGGTCGGCTTCAAGGACGAGCTGAAAGCCGTCTCCAAGCTGCTGCCCTATCTCTGGCCGCGCAACAGCACCGAGCTGCGTGTGCGCGTGATGATCGCGGTCGGCCTGCTGATCGTCGCCAAGACCTGCAATGTCTACGTGCCGATGCTCTACAAGCACGCGGTCGATGCGTTGACGCCGGGCAAGGCGCTGATTCTCGCCGTGCCGGTGGCGCTGATCATCGGCTACGGCATCGCGCGCGTCGGCTCGCAAAGCCTCGCCGAGCTGCGCGATGCAGTCTTCGCCAAGGTCGGGCAGCGCGCGGTGCGCACTTTCGCGCTTACCACCTTTCGCCATCTCCACGCGCTGTCGCTGCGCTTCCATCTCGAGCGCCAGACCGGCGGCCTCTCGCGCTCGGTCGAGCGCGGCGTCCGCGGCACCGAATTCCTGCTCGACTATTTCCTCTTCAGCTTCGTGCCGACGATGTTCGAAATCATCCTCGTCTGCTCGATCCTCTGGGGTCTCTACGAGTGGACCTTCGCGGCGGTGACGTTCGGCACGATCGTCGCCTACGTCATCTTCACCTTCATCGTCACTGATTGGCGGCTGCAATATCGCCGCGAGATGAACGAGCGCGACAGCGAGGCCAACACCAAGGCGATCGACAGTCTGCTCAACTACGAGACCGTCAAATATTTCGCCAATGAAGAGCATGAGGCGCGGCGCTTCGATGTCGCGCTTCAGGCTTATGAGCAAGCCGCGGTGCGCAGCCAGCACACGCTTTCCTTCCTCAATATCGGCCAAGGCTCGATCATCGCTTGCGGCCTCGTTGGCGTGATGCTGCTCGCGGCCGACGGCGTCACCGCCGGCCGCATGACGGTCGGCGATTTCGTGCTGGTGAATTCCTATCTCGTGCAGCTCTACCAGCCGCTCAACGTGCTCGGCATGGTCTATCGCAACATCAAGCAGGCGCTGACCGATCTCGAAGCGATGTTCCGCCTGCTGCAGG
Source organism: uncultured Alphaproteobacteria bacterium (assembly GCA_963740675.1). Lineage (GTDB taxonomy): Bacteria > Pseudomonadota > Alphaproteobacteria > ATCC43930 > CGMCC-115725 > CAIKMD01. The sequence goes on along the minus strand of CAVUFS010000004.1, from coordinate 972,601 downwards.
TGCAGCCCGAGGTCGAGGACAAGCCTGGCGCGTCGGCGTTGCAAGTGTCGCGCGGCGAGGTGGTCTTCGATCACGTCTCCTTCGCTTACGATCCGCGCCGGCCGATCCTCAAAGACGTGTCGTTCCGTGTCGCACCCGGCGGCACGCTGGCCATCGTCGGCCCGTCGGGCGCCGGCAAGTCGACCATCTCGCGCCTGCTGTTCCGCTTCTACGATGTGAATGAAGGCGCGATCCGCATCGATGGGCAGGACATCCGCGACGTGACGCAGGACTCGCTGCGCCGCACGATCGGCGTCGTGCCGCAAGATACGGTGCTGTTCAACGACAGCGTCTTCTACAACATCGCTTATGGCCGGCCGGGCGCGCCGACCGAAGAGGTCGAGGGGGCGGCGCGTCACGCGCATATCCATGATTTCGTGCGCGCATTGCCCGATGGCTATCACTCGCCGGTGGGCGAGCGCGGCCTGAAGCTCTCGGGGGGCGAGAAGCAGCGCGTTGCGATTGCGCGCGTCATCCTCAAAGAGCCGCGTATTCTTCTCTTCGATGAGGCGACGTCGGCGCTCGATACCCATACCGAGCGCGAAATCCAGGCGAGTCTCGAAGAGGTGGCTGAGAACCGTACGACCTTGATGATCGCGCATCGTCTCTCGACGGTGATCCATGCCGACGAGATCCTGGTGATCGATGACGGCCGCATCATCGAGCGCGGTAACCATGCCCAGCTCATCGCCCATAACGGCATGTATGCGGCGATGTGGCGCCGCCAGCAGGAGGCCGACCAGCGCGCGGCCGAGCTTGCGGCGATCGTCGGAGACCCGCCCGAGGCCGCTCACCCGGTCGCGGTGGCGGAATAGCGCCATTTTTGGCCAGGGCGACGGCATTGCCGCGGCATTCATGCGGCGTTGGGCCGGCTTGACCGGCGAGGCCGATTCCCGTAAAACCGCGCCTTCCCAAACGAGGTTATTAATATGTCGCGGCGTTGCGTTATCACGGGCAAAGGCGTTCAGACGGGAAATAACGTCAGCCATGCCAACAACAAGACGAAGCGCCGGTTCCTGCCGAACCTGCAATACGGCTCCGTGTTGAGCGATGCGCTCGGTCATGCGGTGAAGCTGCGTCTCACCACCAATGCGATCCGCACCATCGAGCACAATGGCGGCATCGACGCCTATCTGCTCAGCACGTCGGACTCGAAGCTCACGGCTGACGCGCGCCGCTTGAAGCGCCGCGTCGAGGCCGCGCAAGCGAAGCGCCAAGCGCAGGCGTAAACTTTCGCAGGCGTAAAACTTTTCGATCGATCGATCGATGCGAAGGGCCGGTGGGTGACCACCGGCCCTTTTCATTTCTGTGCAGTGCTCGTCATCGTGCGGCGATTATCGATTGCGTTGCGATCCGATCATCGGTCGCGCATTAACGTCGTTCGCGCAGGCGCGGGGTGTTGCAGTGATGCATCGCGTCATCGCAAAAGGGTGATGAGGGGTCATCGGGCGCTCGATCGGGGGTGAAAAACGACCCGAAACGACCCGTTTCCCCGCGAGTCGCGGATTCGGGGTCGGAAGGGCGGTTTTGGACCCGATGCGCGATCTCTCCGTCGCGACGATCCGTCGACACGATTCTCCTGCGCTGCTGCACCGTCGCGCGATCGATTCGTCGATCGGCGATGATCAATTCGATGATGCGATCGCGCGCGCGTGATCGATGCGCGCGATCATCATCGCGTGACCGGAGCATCATCGATGCGCGCGAAAATTTTTTGCGCGCGCGATGATGCGCAACGTGTTGCACGATCGTTCAACGCATCGTGCGGCGAAAAATTTTCGCCGCACATCGATGATGCGATGCGCGTGACGATGCGTTGTTCGATCTTGTTTTCTTATGCTGCGCTATAGCGCGCAAACCCGCATAAATTACGGACTTTTCGCGCGTCGCGCGTCGCGCGTTGTTCGCGATATGCGCGCGATACGCTGCGTGATGTGTTTGCTTGGTGATGAAGCGCGCGAAATTTCGCAGATAAAAATCGACGCGTGCGTCGTGCTCTGAAAAGAAAAACGCGCGGCTGATTTTGCCGCGCGACGCATCGCCCAAAATGTTAGCGGGGCTGCCCCTGAGCTTTCCTTCGCTCGGGAGCAGCCCCGCCATGGGTAGAGGCTGAACTTAAAGAAGCCCTACTTTTTCTTCTTCTTCTTTGACTTGGCCTTCTTCTTGGCCTTTCTCTTTGCTGCCATGATGGCTTTCCTCTTATCGATGGGTTCTGCATCGGCCCATCCAATGCATTCACCCCAGAAAAATTTACCACCGCTCCCAGAAATTGTGTAGCAAGATTGTGAAATCGCTACATGTGGGGTGTGGATAAGTGACCCCGCGCGGCGCTCAATCGACGACGAAATTCACTCAAAACGATCCGCGCGCGCATGCTTATCCGCGATCGGAGAGCGCTCTGGGCATGCATCGTGCCTTGACGGCGGCGCTGCAAACCAAAATAGATGCGCACGATCAATTCGAGGGAGGCAGTGATGAGCGATTTTCAAATCCGTCGCGTGGTGACCGGGCATGATGCCAATGGCAAGGCGGTCGTGCTCTATGACGAGATCGGCAAAGAGGTCTCGGTTGGACGGCCGGGCGCCACCTCTTGCGTCGTTTGGACCACCGAAGGCTGGCCGATCAGCAATGACGGCTCCGAGGATGAAGCCAAGCGCAAGACGGCGACGACGCTCGATAACGGCACCGTGCTCCGCGTCGTGCGTTTCGATCCGGGTGTCACACCGCGCAATCACCGCACGGACTCGATCGACTACGCCGTCGTCATCTCGGGCGAGATCGACATGGATCTCGACGGCACCGTCGTTCACCTGAAGGCCGGCGATATCCTGGTGCAGCGCGGCACGGTCCATAACTGGATCAATCGCGGCAAAGAGCCCTGCGTCATCGCCTTCTCGCTGATTTACGCGAAGCCGGTGACCACCAAGAGCGGCAAGAAACTGGACGCCCACGGTTAGGGGGCGCCTGGCGACCGGTTAACGAGGAACGCGATCGGGGAGGGGTGAGATGGCTGAGGAACCGCGCCGCAATTCAAGCGGCCTGCAAGGCAAGTTCGAGTCGCTGCATGAATTCGTCAAAGCAGCGCGGTTCAAGCTCGCTCCCACGACCTGGGACTATGTCGTCGGCGCTGCCGAGACCGAGACGACGCTGAAGCGCAATCGCTATGCGATCGACAGCGTCGCCTTCCGGCCGCGGGTGCTGAACGACATCACCGGCACCGATTGTTCCGGCACGGTGATGGGCAAGAAGGCGCGCTTGCCGGTCATGCTGGCGCCCGTCGGCGGGCTCGAGCGTCTCGATCCCGAAGGCGCCGCGCCCGTCGCGCGCGGCGCGACACAGTTCGGCATCCCGCAGATGCTGAGCTCGGTCAGCGAACCGGGTCTGGAAGGGACGGCGAAAGCGGCGAATGGGCGGAAATTTTTCCAGCTCTATCGCCGCGGCCCCGACAGCATGACCGACGAGATCGTCGATCGCGCCGTCGACGCCGGTTACGAAGCCTTCTGCTACACGATCGACAGTGCCGTCTATGGCCGGCGCGAGCGCGACATCGCGCGGCGTGTATCCAATCGCTCGATGATCAACGATGGCGGCGATAACCGGCAGCAATCGCTGTCCTGGTCCGAGGTGAAGCGCTTCAAGGACAAACACGGCAGCAAGCTGCCGCTGATCCTGAAAGGCATTCAAACCGGCGAGGACGCGGCGATCGCCTGCGATCACGGCGTCGACGGCATCTACATCACCAATCATGGCGGGCGGCAGCTCGATCATGTGCGCGGCACGCTCGACATCCTGCCCGAGGTGGTGGAGGCGGTGCGCGGCCGGGCGCAGATCATCGTCGATGGCGGCTTCTATCGCGGCACCGATGTCGTGAAGGCGATCGCGCTCGGCGCCAACACCGTCGCGATCGGCCGTATCTATCTTTACGGCCTGGCGGCTGCGGGCGGCGACGGTGTCGCGCGCGTGCTCGAGATCTTGGAGAGCGAGATCCGTACCTGCCTTAGCCTCATCGGCTGCACCGGCTTCCATGAGGTGACACGCAGCCATGTCGCGGCGGCGCCGTCGGTGACGATCCCGCATGTATTCAGCGCTTTCCCGCTGCTGAACCTTGCCGATGAAGGCTATGGCGGCCGCTGAGTCGCGATAGCCTTCTCTCTTTCTCTCTATCGGTTTCCGTCAGGCGTCGCTTCTCGCGACAGCACGCGCTCGTTCGTCAAACCTTCCGACGAAACCCCCACGTTAACCATAACTTTCTGACGAATTATTAAGTTAACTAATTGATTTAACTATATTTTTCTTGAAATTGCGCGCACCGGAGCGTATCGATTGCACAGTTAACCTTAACAGGATCGCGCGGCCCTCAGGACCGGCGATCGGGCAGGCAGTCATGCGGAACTCTTCTCCTTCAGCTACGGGGCTCGGCGATCTCGCCGTCTGCGGACTCTTCTTCGCGCTCTCGCTCATCGCCGGCATCTTCGTCGTGACCGTACTGATGGTTGCGACCTCGCCGGTGGTCTCGATGTTCCCGCCGGATTCGGGCGCGCAGGAGATCGTGCTCGGCATTTCGCTGATGTGGGGCGTGGTGACCGGCTGCGTCGTCGCGGTTTTCACTATCGGCCCGTATCGGCGGATGCATTCCGGCGCGCTGATCGAATCTTTTGACGAGGCGGAAAGCGTGCCGCTCGAGATGATCGGCCGGCCGATCGGCCGCCGCCCCGCCGCGAATGATCGGCGCATGCGCGCTGCCGCCCCTGTCTTATAAGGACGACGAAGACGAGCTGCTGCTCGAGGAAGAAGCAGCGGAGATGCCGCGGCGCGGTGCCGCCGGTCGGCGCTATTATCGCCGCGCCTAACTATTCCTTTGCGGCGTCTAACTATTCCTTCGCGGCGACGACCTCGACCTCGATCAAGGCTTCGGGCCGCGCCAAGGCCGAGATGACCAACAGCGTCGACGCCGGCGCAAGCTTGCCGAGGAACTGGGCCCGCACTTCGCGATAGGCGGGAATATCCTCCCGCCGCGTCAGGTAATGCGTGAGCTTGACGATATTCTCATAGCCCATGCCGGCGGAACCCAGTACGGCGCCGATATTGCGCCAAGCCTGCTCCGCCTGGCCGCGAATGTCGTCCGAGGCGAAGCTGCCATCGGTTTTAAGGCCGAGCTGGCCGGCGCAATGAAGGACCCGGGTATTGGGCGGCAGCTCGATACCGTGGCTGTAGCCAGCGCCGGGCGCGACGGTCGTCGGGTTGTGGATCTTCATGAGTTCCTCCCTTCCTTGCATCTTTGTTAGGCATCACTTTTGCGGTTCCGGAAAGGGTACGCAAGCAGCGCGAAGAGTTTGGGCTTTAGCCGCGGGCTTGGATATAATCGGCGACGAACGCAGCATCCCGCTGCACTAGGCGAACGGGGTAGGCATGAGAACCTTGTTGACGGTCGTCGGCGACGGCACCGCGGCCCCTGTGCTCGAAACCGCGTTATTGGCTGCCCGCAAATTCGACGGACGCGTGATCGGTCTCAACGCGCTCACGACGGAATATGCGGTGGTATTCGGTGGCGAGATGGGCTTCTCGGTCTCATCCGAGGTCGATCGCACGCTGGAGCGCGAGGGTCACGACCGGCGTGTCGCGGCGCGCGCTTTGTTCGATAATTTCATGCGCAGCCATAACGTGCCGGTCACCGCCGAGGAAACGGCGCCGGCGCAAGGCGTCAGTGCCGAATGGCGCGAAGAGTCCGGTCGTCAGAACGCTGTGGTCGGATCGCTCGGCCGCGTCTTCGACCTGATCGTGGTCGAGCGGCCGACGAAGCTCGCTTCGCTCGCCGAGGCGACGCTCGAAGATGCGCTCTTCGAAAGCGGAAGGCCGGTGCTGATGGCGCCGCCGACCACGCCCAAGACCATCGGCGAGAACATCGTCATCGCGTGGAACGGCAGCACCGAGACCGCGCGCACCGTGGCGCTGTCGATGCCTTATCTCGCCCTTGCCAGCAAAGTCGAAGTGCTGTCGGTCGACGGCGCGATGCAGCCTGGCCCGTCGGGGGACGATCTCGCCGCGGCGCTACGCCGGCGCGGTATCGGCGCGACCTTTCGCATGCTGTCGGCGGCCAATCACCTCGCGGGCGAGAAATTCCTCACCGAGGCGAAACTGGTGGGCTGCGATCTTCTGGTGAAGGGCGCCTATACGCAAAGCCGGCTGCGCCAGATGATCTTCGGCGGCGCGACCCGCCACATCATTATGGAAGCCGATATTCCGGTGATTCTCGCCCATTAGGCGAGCTCGAAAAACCGTCGTCATTGCGAGCCCAAAGGGCGAAAGCAATCCAGTGAACTCTCTGGATTGCTTCGTCGTGCTTCGCACTCCTCGCGATGACGAAGTCGTAACTACTTCAGCGTCACTTCCACCACGCGGTTCCGCGGTTCGCGGACGCCGTCGGCGGTCTTTACCGGCGGCCGGCGCTTACCGACGCTGTCGATGGCGATGCGATTGCGCGCGACGCCGAGACGGGCCAACTCTTGCGCCACCGCATCGGCACGGCGGTGGCCGAGCGCGAGGTCATAGCTGTCGGAGCCTGTGAGGTCGGCCTTGCCGATCAGCGTCGCGCTGAGATTGTGATTCTGCATCTGAGTGGCGATCTGGGCGACGATCTGCTGCGCTTCGCGCGTCAGCCGCGAGCGATCGAATTCGAAGAAGACGTTGATTAGCGTCCCTGCTGCCCCGCCGGCCGTTGTGGCATTCGCCGATTTGCTTTCGAGCTGGTTTATCGCGGCGAGGAAGTCGGTCGCGCACGCGCCGTTCTGCGCTGTCGACCAATTGTCCTCCATCCGCTCGACCCAGCAATCGTAACGCGCTTGTGCTTGGGCCGCGAGCGCGGGCGCCCGGTCGCGCGCGCCGCTGTCGAGCGCGGCGAGCAAGCGCGTGCGGGCCTGGGCCAGCTTCGTACGCAGCCCATAGGGTTGCTCCAGCGGTATCGCCCAATTCGCATTGTCCTCGGGTGGGACAACGACGCCGTTACGGGCGGTCACGCCTTTGCGTGCGAAGTAGTCGGCATCGGCAAGCTGTCCGTCATGGTCGAGTGACGTGGCAAGAGCGGCATATTCGCTCGCGAGTGCGGCCGTGAAGGTGCTCGGATTCTGTGTCACGGCGCCGCTGACGCTGCCGATGTTGTAGGGCTCGGTCTGCGGGTTGCCGTGGAAATTTGTTCCGCTCCAATCGGAGCAGCCGGCCAGCGCGGTCGCGGCGACGAGCGCCAGCGGCGCCGTCAAATTGCGTGGTTTTCTCATCTGTCCCCCCGGACAACGTGCTACGGCGTCGGCTCTGATTGTGGTCCCCGCCAGCGCGATGAGCCTGCCGCGCCCGCCATCGCCACTATTACACGCGGCCTGAGTCCGGTCCAGGATTACGGCGAATTCATCCAACGCCGCGGTGCGTCGATTTCACGTTGACCGCGCGCGCCTTTCGAGCCTAGAGAATTGCACCGATGGGAATCATCGAGCGGCGCTATCGGCGGAGAGAGGGATCATGCGCAATGTAGTTTACGGCGCTTTGGCGCTCGGTTTGTTGTCCTGTTTCGGAAACCAGCCGGCAACGGCACAAGTGATCAGCGATCCAAACACGATCCGCTCGTGTTTGTGCGAACAGCAATTCGTGCTCGATTTGCAGGACGGCGTTGCCGGCAAGCGCCAGGCGCTCGAGAGCAGCCAGCGGACCCAGGCCTCGCTCGCCAATCAAGTCGATACGCGCCGGGCGCAGATCAATGTTTATGACAACGCCGAGCTCGATGCGTTCAAGCAACTGTTGCAGCAGCGCGATCAATCGATCGCGACCACTGCCGATGTCGCAAAGACCTATGACGACGCGGCCGGTCGTTACAACCAGGCGGTGGCGACATACAACGCGACCTGCGCCGGCCATTCCTATGACGAGAACGTGCTGCGTCAGGCCAAAGCGACACTCGCCTGCCCGCGAATGGACGTCCGTCCTTAAATAAGGGGCGGCCCTAGCCGATCTTCACCAGCGCGTCGCCGCGCGCGGCGCGAAAGAAGCAGCTATGCTCGCCAGTGTGACAGGCGGGGCCGGTCTGCTCGACTTGCAGCAGAATCGCATCGCCGTCGCAATCGACGCGTAGCTCTTTGAGCTTCTGCGCATGGCCCGAGGTCTCACCCTTGCGCCATAGCGATTGGCGCGAGCGCGACCAGTAGCAGACGCGGCCGGTCGCCAGCGTCTCGGCGACCGCGTCGCGATTCATCCAGGCAAGCATCAGCACTTCGCCAGTGTCGTGCTGTTGCGCCACGGCGGCCACGAGCCCGTTGCTGTCGAATTTCAGCGCCGCCAGAACGGAAGCGGTCGCATCGGGCGCACTCATCGGCTGCTCCTATCGGACAAGATGCGCGGAATCTGGGCGCTTAGCTGCGCCAGTGCAAGACGCGGTCTTGCACGGGGTTAACGAACTCCCGGCCGTCGTGCTTGGCCCGCGCATATTCGGTCTTCAAACGGTAATACCAGCGTGCCTGGGTATCGGCATCGTCGATCAGCGCCAGCGGCGGATCGAATTTCAGCCCCTCGCGCTGACGCACCATGACGCTGCGATCCTGATTGAGGAAGGCGCGGACATATGGGCGCAGCAGCGGCTTCAGCAGCGAGAGGATCGGCGTCGTCCAATAGATCGCGTGATTGATCTGCGTCTCTTGCTCGCCGAGCGGGGTCACCGCGGTGAGATTCACCACCTCATGCTTGCCGGCGGTGACGTGCTCGATGCGCACGCCGGGCAGGCGAAAGCTGATCTCGGTCTCGGGCGCGCCGCCGAGCAGCTTATAGGCTTTGGAATTGCTCGAGGGCGCGTGCCGCAGCATGGTGAAGCCATAGGGGCTCGCGGCGAAGGCCTTGCTTTTCTCGTGGATCGAGCGCGCGCTGCGCCACCACCAGGAGCGATGGACGAAAGGCCCATGTGCCGGATCCATCAGCCCAACCACGGCATGATCGATGCTGCAGGGCAGGGTGACGGTCTCGTAGATATCGGGAATGCGCGCGCCGAAGCTGGACGGCAGCGTGGGCGGTGGCGGTGCGCTCGCGACATCCTGCCCGAAGAAGACCCAGACATTGCCGCCTTCCTCGTGCGCGGGATAAGCCTGCGCCGAAACGCTCGAAAGATCGAAGCGCTGACCTGAAGCGAGCGATGGGATCGCCGTGCAGGCACCGCTCGGCGCGAAGCGCCAGCCGTGATAGCAGCATTCGATCTCGTTTCCATCGAAGCGGCCATAGCTTAGGGGGATGCCGCGATGGGGGCAGATATTGCGCAGGGCGAAGACTTTGCCGTCGTCGGTACGGCCCAACAGCAGCGGCTCACCGAGCAGCGTCTTTGCCAGCGTTTTGCCGCGTCTCAACCGCTCGCCCGGGACGGCGTAGTACCACATCTCCCGAAGCGGTGCGCTGCTGTCATTCTCCAAAACGGATTTCCCCTGAACGCGGGCAAAAGAGTATCGCGGACGGGAGAGTAACGACGCGGCTTTTGCGGCGAAAGGCCCACCGCCGTCGCCCCTGCCATGTCCATGCCTTGTCGTCGCCGAGCGCGCTCGGTAAGGTTCCGAGCGATTTCATCCGAGGGACAGATGGCCGATCAAGCCGCGCAAGGCTATGCGATCGACGTGCTCAAGCCGGGCATGAGCGCGACCTACGAGCGCACCGTGACGGTCGCGGATATCGAGGCCTTCGCCGCGGTCTCGGGCGACCACAATCCGGTCCATCTCGACGATGCCTATGCCAAGACCACGATGTTCAAGGGCCGGATCGCGCATGGCATGCTTGGCGCCAGCTTCATCTCCACGGCGATCGCCTCGAAATTGCCGGGTCCGGGCTCGGTCTATCTCGCCCAATCGCTGTCCTTCAAAGCGCCGGTGCGGCCGGGTGACAAGGTCGAGACCGTGATCACCGTGGCCGAGGTCATCGCCGAGAAGAAGCGCGTCGTGTTGAAGACGCAATGCCGTGTCGGCGCGACGGTGGTGATCGATGGCGAGGCCACCGTTCTGGTGCTGTCGAAAAGCTGATGCGCGTTTTCCGTCACACCAACGCGAGCGATGACGCGCGCGGCGCCGTAGTCGCGGCCGGCAATTTCGACGGCGTGCATCTTGGCCATCAAGCCGTGCTCGGCGAAGCGAAAGCGCTGGCGCGCAGTCTCAACGCGCCTTTCGCAGTGCTGACTTTCGAGCCGCATCCGCGCGTCGTTTTCCAGCCGGGCCTACCGCCCTTTCGCCTGACGCCGTTCCGCGCGAAATCGCGCGAGCTCGAGACGTTGGGCGTCGACTTGCTGTTCACGCTGCATTTCGATCTCGCTTTCGCGCAAAAGACCGCAGAGGAATTCGTCGCCGAGGTGCTGGTCGCCGGGCTTGGCATCAAGGCGGTGGTCGTCGGCTATGACTTCGTCTTCGGCAACAAGCGGCGCGGCACGGCCGAGCTTTTAAAGACCGAAGGTTTCAAGCACGGTTTCGATGTCAAAGTCGTAGCGCCGGTCTCGGCAACGGGCGGCGTCGTCTATTCCTCGACCCAAATCCGCGAGCATCTCGTTGCCGGGCGTCCGCGTGAGGCAGCCGCGCTTCTGGGGCGGCCGTGGGAGATCGACGGCCGTGTCGAAATCGGCGACAAGATCGGCCGCACGATCGGTTTTCCGACCGCCAACATCGACCTCGCCGATTACCTCCGGCCCGCGCCCGGCGTTTATGCCGTCCGCGCCGGCATCGAAGAGGGCGGCAAGACCGAATGGCATGACGGCGCCGCCAATCTCGGCTGGCGGCCGACGGTCGGCGGCAAGGAACTGCGCTTCGAGACCAATCTGTTCGACTTCTCGGGCGACCTTTACGGCAAGCATCTGCGCGTCGCCTTTATCGAACGCCTGCGCCCCGAGCAGCGTTTCGCCGGGCTCGATGCCCTGAAGGCGCAGATCGCCGCCGATTGTGTTCAGGCGCGGCAAATCCTCGCCGGGGAACCGCGATAACTTCGCTCGCTCGGCTCGTACAATATTAAGCCGAGAAGGAGGGTGGAATGACGACGCCGGAGCATCGTCTGACGGCGATCCTGCCGTGCAACGATCTCGATGCCAGCGAGGCTTTTTACGCCAAACTCGGCTTCAGCGCGCGCCATCGACAAGAGGACTATCGTATTCTTGCCGACGGGAAGGGCGCCGAGCTCCATCTCACCCCGGCGGTCGAAGGATGGCTTGTTCCCGGTCGCAATCCCTTCGGTCTTTATCTCCATGCGGAAAACGTCGACGAGTTGGCCGCGCGGTTGGGGCCGCTGGTCCAGCACCCGCCCGAGGCGAAACCCTGGGGGATGTACGAATTCGCTCTTTCCGATCCGGACGAAACACTGGTCCGCGTCGGCTGGCCCCTCGCGCGGAAATAACCCGTCGGTGCGGCGCGCCGGCCGCCAAATCGGCTCGCGACGAGCCGCCGGTTAACCGCCCGCCGGTTGACAGCCCGGCGAGCGCTCCCGTATTTTTCTGGCATGGCTATGGTCCTGCAGAGGTACGCGCGAATTAGCTGACCGGTCCCTTCGGGACCGGTTTTCGTCGCATGCCCCATTTCCGACGCTGCCGCCGACGCATCCCATTCTGGCGACAGGTCCTTTAGGAACCGAATCGCCATGGCCGAGGATTACCGCAAAACCGTTTTCCTGCCGCAGACCGAATTCCCGATGCGCGGGGAGCTGCCGAAGCGCGAGCCGGCGCTGCTCGCGCGCTGGGAGAAGATCGGGCTCTATCAGCGTCAGCGCGCGGCGGCCAAGGGGCGCAAGAAATATGTGCTCCATGACGGGCCGCCCTATGCCAATGGCAATCTTCATATCGGCCACGCGCTCAACAAGATCCTGAAAGACGTGATCAGCCGGGCGCAGCAGATGCTCGGCCGCGATTCCGTCTATGTGCCGGGCTGGGACTGTCACGGCCTGCCGATCGAATGGAAGATCGAAGAGGAATATCGCGCCAAGAAGAAGTCGAAGGACGAGGTGCCGATCCTCGAATTCCGTAAGGAATGCCGCGACTTCGCCGCGCATTGGATCGACGTGCAGCGCGAGGAGTTCAAGCGTCTCGGCGTGCTCGGCGATTGGGAACATCCCTATACGACGATGGAATTTGCGGCCGAGGCGCAGATCGTGCGCGAGATCGGCAAGTTCCTGATGAATGGCGGGCTGTTCCGCGGCTCGAAGCCGGTGATGTGGTCGGTGGTCGAGCAGACCGCGCTCGCCGAAGCCGAGGTCGAATATCACGACCACACCTCGACGCAGGTCTGGGTGAAATTCCCGGTGGCGAAACCGAGCGTCCCCGCGCTCGCCGGCGCATCGGTGGTGATCTGGACGACGACGCCCTGGACCCTGCCGGGCAATCGCGCGATCGCCTTCAATGAATTGCTCGACTACGTCGTCATCGACGTGCAGTCAGTGCGCGAAGGCAGCGCGGCGAAGGTTGGCGAGAAGCTTGTGATCGCGGCGCCGCTCGAGGTGAATTTCGCCGAGATCGCCAAGCTCAGCGGCAAGGTCGAACTGGTCTCGGGCAAGTTCCTCGCCGGCACTGTCTGCCATCACCCGCTTCACGGTAAGGGCTACGATTTCGACGTGCAGCTCCTGCCGGCCGATTTCGTTACCGATGTCGACGGCACCGGCTTTGTCCATATCGCGCCGGGCCATGGCGAGGACGATTTCGAGCTCGGTCAGAAGCACAACATTCCGGTACCGGCGACGGTCGGTCCCGACGGCACTTATTACGACAGCGTGCCGCTCTTTGCCGGCAAGCGCGTCTATCGCCCGAACGGCAAGGAAGGAGATGCCAATCGCGCGGTGATCGATGCGCTGAAAGAAGCGAATGCGCTCCTCGCCGAGGCGAAGCTCGTCCACTCCTATCCGCATTCCTGGCGCTCGAAAGCGCCGCTGATCTTCCGCACCACGCCGCAATGGTTCATCGGCATGGAGAAGAACGATCTGCGCGAAAAGGCGCTGAAGGCGATCGCCGAGACCAAATGGTATCCGCCGCAAGGCCAGAACCGCATCGGCTCGATGATCGAGACGCGGCCTGATTGGTGCATCTCGCGCCAACGCGCCTGGGGCGTGCCGATCGCGGTCTTCGTCGAGAAGAAAAGCGGCGAGGTGCTGCGCGATCAGGCGGTGGTCGATCGCATTGCCGCCGCGTTCGAGAAAGAAGGCGCGGACGCCTGGTATTCGCATGATCCCGCCGAATTCCTCGGCCCGGGCCGCGATCCCAAGGATTACGAGCAGATCAAAGACGTCGTCGATGTCTGGTTCGATTCTGGGTCGACGCATAGCTTCGTCTTGGAGAAGCGGCCCGATCTGCAATGGCCGGCCTCGCTCTATCTCGAAGGCTCGGACCAGCATCGCGGCTGGTTCCATTCGTCGTTGCTCGAAAGCTGCGGCACCCGCGGCCGCGCGCCGTATGAGGCCGTGCTGACGCATGGCTTCGTGCTCGACGAGCAGGGCCGCAAAATGTCGAAGTCCTTGGGCAATGTCGTCGCGCCGCAGGAAGTCGTCTCGCAAAGCGGCGCTGACATTCTGCGTCTCTGGGTGGTCGCGTCGGATTATTCCGAAGACCTGCGCATCGGCAAGGAAATCCTGAAGTACCAGGCCGATGTCTATCGCCGGCTGCGCAACACGCTGCGCTATCTCCTCGGTGCGCTCGATGGTTTCAGCGAAGCCGAGCGTATCGCGGCGAAGGATATGCCCGAGCTCGAGCGCTATATCCTGCATCGTCTCGCCGAGACGGACACGCTGGTGCGCGAGACGGTGGAGGCTTACGACTTCCACACCATGTTTACGGCGCTGCACAATTTCTGCGCCGTGGATCTCTCGGCCTTCTATTTCGATGTGCGCAAAAATTCGCTCTATTGCGACGCGCCCGATGCTGCGCGCCGCCGCGCGACACGCACGGTGCTCGATCATGTATTCGAGCATCTCGTGCGATGGCTCGCGCCGGTGCTCTGCTTCACCGCCGAGGAAGCCTGGCTTAGCCGTCACGGCGATGGCGGGGATTCGAGCGTCCATCTCCAGCTCTACCGCGATATCCCGGCCGGCTGGCGCGACGCCGCGCTCGGCGCGAAATGGGCGAAAATCCGCGAGCTGCGCCGCGTCGTCACCGGCGCGATCGAACTGGAACGTGCCCAGAAGCGCATCGGCTCCAGTCTTCAGGCATCGGTCGAGATTTTCGCGGCGCCCGATTGGGGCACGCCGCTAACGGGGATCGATTTGCCCGAGCTCTTCATTACCTCCGCGGCGGCGCTCGAGCTTGGCGAGGCGCCGGCGGATGCCTTTGCGCTCGGCGATGTGCCGGGCGTCGGGGTGCGGGTCCTGTCGGCGCCGGGCGACAAATGCGAGCGCTGCTGGCGCGTGTTGACCGAGGTCGGCGCGCATGAGGCGCATGCCGATCTCTGCGATCGCTGCACCGATTCCGTCGAGAGCCTGGCCAGCGCCAAATAGGAGGCAAGACAGTTAGCATGTGGTTCGGGCTCATGGTCGCGCTCGCCGTCATTGCCGCCGATCAGGCGAGCAAGACCTGGATTGTCAGCTTCTTCTCTGAGCGCGGCGGCGAGCCGGTCGCCGTGCTCACGCCGTTCTTCAATCTCGTGCTGACCGGCAATCGCGGCATGAGCTTCGGGCTCTTCAATACCAATGCGGCGATGAATACGGCGGTGTTCACCGTGCTCGCCGGGGTGATCGTGATTGCGCTCCTTGTCTGGCTGCGCCGGGCGCACAATCCCCTGATCCGGCTGGCGATCGGCATGATCATCGGCGGCGCGATCGGCAACGTGATCGACCGACTCGTGCGCGGCGCGGTCGTCGATTTTCTCGATTTCCATCTCGGGAATTGGCATTGGTATGCCTTCAACATCGCCGATGCGGCAATTTGCCTGGGGGTCATAGCCCTGCTGTTAGACGGCTTGCTTGCCCGGCCAAAAGCCGCTTAAGCTGCCCTTCATCTGCCAAAATTTGATGGAGCTTCGTGGCGTGAGGGTCAGGTCGTCGTTTTTGGTGGTTGCGGCGTTCGGCGTTGCGACCCTGCCGCTGGGCGGCTGCGACAGCTTCAATCGGGCCATCGGCAAGACCAGGGTCATCCCTGACGAGTTCCAGGTGGTGTCGAACGCCCCCTTGGCGATCCCGCCGGATTATACGTTGCGCCCACCGCGGGTGGGCAATGGTCCCGAGCAGGCAAATCCCACGGATCAGGCGCGAGAGACCGTGTTCCGCGCCGGTGATACCGCCAATGGTCAGCAGGCTGCGGGCGCGCCGAGCAACAAAATGAGCACGGGCGAGCAGGATTTGCTGCGCCAAGCCGGCGCGGCCAGTGCGCCTTCCGATATTCGCCGGACCGTTGACGCCGATCCGACCGAAGGGGTGCCGTTCGAGCGCGGCCTCGTCGACAAACTTCTGTTCTGGTCGGGGCCGACAACGCCTCCTTCCTCCGATACGCTCAACCCCGGCGAGGAAGCGTCGCGCATTCGTGTCGCGCAATCGGTTGCCAAGCCGGGCGCCCCGGCAACGGCAGCGCCGCCGGCCGATGCGCCGGTACCGACTTTCGAACACGGGCAGAAGAAGTCCGGCTGGTTCAGCTGGTTCTAACACCCGCCCGAGGAGGGCTCATGACGATGCCGACAGTGCGGGGAGGATCGCGAACGATCCTGCTCCTGCTATCTCTTGTCCTCGGTATCGTTGTCGAGGGCATCCCTGGGCCGGCGCAGGCGAAGCTCTTCGATGCGGAAAGCTTTACCCTGCCGAACGGGCTGCAGGTCGTCGTCATCCCCAATCATCGCGCGCCGATCGTGACGCAGATGGTTTGGTACAAGGCGGGTGCCGCCGACGAGGTTGTCGGCAAATCGGGCGCCGCGCATTTCCTCGAGCATCTGATGTTCCGTGGTACCAAGGCCGTGGCGCCGGGCGATTTCTCGCGCACCGTCGCGCAGAATGGCGGCGAAGAGAACGCCTTCACCACGCATGACTACACGGCCTATTTCCAGAACGTCGCGGCCGACCGGCTCGAGCTGGTGATGAAGCTCGAAGCCGACCGCATGGCCAATCTCGTCATCAACGACGCGGTGGTCACGCCCGAGCGCGAGGTCATCATCGAAGAGCGCCGCATGCGCATCGACAATAGCCCCGTGGCGCTGTTCGACGAGCAACTCGATACCGCGCTCTATCTCCACCATCCCTACCAGATCCCGACGATCGGTTGGGAAAACGAGATGCATAAGCTGACGGCGCCGGACGAGGAGGCGTTTTACAAACGCTGGTACGCACCGAACAACGCGATCCTGGTCGTCGCGGGCGATGTGACGGTTGGACAAGTGAAGGCGCTGGCGGAGAAATATTTCGGTCCGATCCCGTCGCGGCCGGTGCCGGTGCGTCAACGCGTCGAGGAGCCGACCAAGGTCGCATCGGCGCGGCTCAGCATGAAGAGCCCGCGCGTCACCGAGATCCAATGGAGCCGGCAATGGTTGGTGCCGAGCTATAATCGCGGCGACACGACCGAAGCCTACCCGCTGCAAGTCCTGGCCGAAGTGTTGGGCGGCAGCGCCGCATCGCCCCTTTATAAGGGCTTGGTGATCGATAAGGGCCTCGCGCTGTCGGCCGGCGCTTATTACGACCCCAATCAATTCGACCTCGCGACTTTCGGGTTCAGCGCGACGCTGAAGCACGGCGTCACCGTGGCCGATTTCGAGACCGCGCTCGACGGCATCGTGAAGACCGCACTCGATGGCGGGATCACCGCCGAGGAGGTCGAGCGTGCCAAGCAGCGCATGATCGACGCCGCGACCTATGCGCGCGATAGTCTTTCCGGACCGGCGCGTATCGTTGGTACCGCGCTAGCGATCGGTCGCTCGCTCGACGATGTGCAGAATTGGCCCGAGAAGATCGCGGCGGTGACGCCCGATCAGGTTCGCGCCGCCGCCAAAGCCGTGATCAACGACAACATCGCCGTGACGGGCTTGTTGATGCCGGGGCCAACGTCATGACGATCGCGCTCGCTCTCCGCTCTGCTTCCCTGGCCGCGGCCGCGCTGATCGCGCTGGCTTTGCCGACGCACGCGGTCACCATCGAAGAGGTGAAAAGCGCGCAAGGCATCACAGCCTGGCTTGTCGAGGATCACTCCGTGCCGGTGGTGTCGATGAGCGCTGCGTTCCGCGGCGGCTCCGCGCTCGACCCCGCCGACAAGCAGGGCCTCGCCAACATGACGGTCGATCTGCTCGATGAAGGCGCGGGCGATCTCAACAGCACGGCCTATCAAAGCAAGGTGGAAGACCTCGCGTCGCAGATCAATTTCAGCGCCGGGCCGGATACGATCTCGGTACGGCTGCGTACGTTGAAGGAGAAGCTCGCGCCGAGCTTCGATCTGCTACGCCTCGCGTTGATGCAGCCGCGCTTCGATCCCGAGCCGGTGGCGCGGGTGCGTGCCTCGATCCTCGATGCCATCGCGCGCGAGCAGCGTCAGCCCAATGCGCTGGCCAGCCGGCTGTGGTGGAAAGCCGCTTTCCCCGGCCATCCTTACGGGCTCTCGTCGCGTGGCACAGCGGAAACCGTGAACGCGATCACGCCGGACGATCTGCGCAGCCTCGTCCATAACCGTTTCGCCAAGGATGTGCTGATCGTCGGCGTCGTCGGCGATATCACGCCGGCGGAGCTGAAGCCGCTGCTCGATTCGGCGTTCGGCACGCTGCCCGATCATGCGTCGCCCGACACGATCCCCGACATGACGGCCCAGACCAAGGGCGGGGTCGAGGTCGCGAACATGCCGATCCCGCAAAGCGTCGTCGTGTTCGGCCAGCCGGGCGTGAAGCGCAACGATCCCGATTGGTACGCTGCGCTGCTCGATCTCAACATCCTGAGCTCCGGCGGCTTGGCGTCGCGTGTCACTTTGGAGGTGCGCGAGAAACGCGGCCTTGCCTATTCGGTCTCTGCCTCGCTCGATCCGCTCGTTCACACGGGCATTATTCTCGGCCAGGCCGGCAGCCAGAATGCCAACGTCGCACAGGCGATCGATGTCATCCGCTCAACCTGGCAGCGCATGCATGATGACGGGCCGACGGCGAAGGAATTGGCCGACGCAAAGACCTATGTCACTGGCTCTTTCCCGCTCAGTCTCAATTCCACTGGCCGCATCGCCAGCATCCTCATCTCAATCCAATTCGATCATCTTGGCCTCGATTATCTCGCCAAGCGCGACCAGTTCATCAACAGCGTGACCCTGGCCGATGCGAAGCGTGTCGCCAAACGCCTGCTGTCGCCCGACAATCTTTTGTTCACGGTCGTCGGCCAGCCGGAGAACTTAAACGGGGCGGTGCGCGTTACTCCTGCCGGGGGCATACTCCAAGGAGTAGCAGGCAATGGATTACCGGCAGAACACTGACGGCTGCCTCGCTGACACCGTTGGTCAGCGTGGTCTCGACCGCGAGACGCTCGACGCGATGCTGGCACGCACCGCGCCCGCGCTCGACAAGCTTCGTCGCATCCGCGACGACGGCAGCCTGCCACTGCTGGGCCTGCCGGGCCGCAAGGATGACATCGCGCAGTTGCGCCGCATCCTGAAGACGTTCCGCGCGGCGCCGCGCCAGAAATTCCGCGATGTGATCATCCTCGGCACTGGCGGCTCGAGCCTCGGCGGCCAGACGCTCTATTCGCTCGCCGATGAGCGCGCGCAACCGCGGCTGCATTTCCTCGACAATATCGATCCGGCGACCTTCGAATCGCTCTTTGCCGCCATCGATCCGGCGCGCACCGGCGTGGTCGCAATCTCAAAATCGGGCGGCACCGCCGAAACGATGTCGCAATTCGCAATCTGCGTCGAATGGCTGCGTGCCAAGCTCGATCCTGACGCGGTCGGCCGCCACACCATCGCGATCACCGAGCCGCGCGACAATCCGCTGCGGCTCTTAGCGATGAGGCTGAAAACCCCCATCCTCGATCACGATCCGGGGATCGGCGGGCGTTATTCGGTGCTCTCGAATGTCGGGTTGCTGCCGGCGATGCTCGCGGGTCTCGATGTCGCGGCGCTGCGCGCCGGCGCGGGCGAGACGCTCGACGCGGCGCTTGGTGCCGGCGATCCGCACGACAGCGCGCCAGCGCTTGGCGCGGCGATCAGCGTTGGCTTGTCCGAGAAACACAATATCGGCACGACGGTGATCCTGCCCTATGTCGATCGTCTGGCGCATTTCGGTCTCTGGTTCCGCCAGCTCTGGGCCGAAAGCCTCGGCAAGGACGGCAAGGGCACGACGCCGATCCGCGCCATGGGCACGGTCGATCAGCATAGCCAGTTACAGCTCTATCTCGCCGGCCCGGCCGACAAGATGTTCACCCTCGTGACCAGCGATGTCGCGGGCACAGGTCCGGTCGTCCCGCCCGACCTCGCCAGCGATCCGTCGCTCGCCTATCTCACCGGCAAGCGTATGGGCGATCTCCTGGATGCGGAGCAGCGCGCGACTGAGCAGAGCCTGATCCGCAACGGCCGGCCAACTCGGCGCTTCCACATCACGCGACTCGACGAGAAGACGCTCGGCGGCCTGCTGATGCATTTCATGCTGGAGACGATCATCGCCGCCGATCTCTTTGGCGTGAATGCCTTCGACCAGCCCGCGGTCGAAGAAGGCAAGGTGATCGCGCGGCAATACCTTGGCGAGATGGGGCGCCAGGCGGCACAATAGCCGCATGCCAATTCGCCTTCTCCCGGAAACGCTCGTCAATCGCATCGCCGCCGGCGAGGTGATCGAGCGCCCGGCCTCCGCGCTCAAAGAACTGGTCGAGAATGCGATCGATGCCGGCGCCACGCGCATCGACGTCACGCTGAAGGAAGGCGGGCAGAGCCTCGTCATCGTCAGCGATGACGGCATCGGCATGGATCAGAACGAGTTGGCGCTGGCGGTCGAGCGCCACTGCACCTCGAAATTGCCGGACGACGATCTCCTGAAGATCGATCATCTCGGCTTCCGCGGCGAGGCGCTGCCCTCGATCGGCGCGGTCAGCCGCCTGACCATCACCAGCCGCAAGCGCGGTAGCGACAGCGCCTGGGCGATCACTGTCGAAGGCGGGGCCAAAGAAGCGGTGCAGCCCGCGGCACTCAGCCAGGGCACGCGCATCGAGATGCGCGATCTGTTCTACGCGACGCCGGCGCGGTTGAAATTTCTCAAATCCGCGCGGTCCGAGCGCGAGGCCGCGGTCGATGTGATCGAGCGGCTGGCGATGGCTTATCCGAGCATCGCTTTCACGGTCAGCGGCGACGAGGATCGCATTCTCCTGCGCCTCAACGCGGTCGAACGCGATCTGACCGGTACCGACGGGCGGCGGCTGCGCCTCGCCGCCGTGCTGGGCAAGGAATTCGGCGACAACGCGATCGAGATCGACGCCCAACGCGAAGGCTTTCACCTGACCGGTCTCGCCGGCCTGCCGACACTCAACCGCGCGACGGCGCGCGACCAATATCTCTTCGTCAACGGACGGCCGGTGCGCGACAAGCTCTTGGCCGGCGCGGTGCGGGGCGCCTATCAGGATTTCCTCGCGCGCGACCGCCATCCGATGGTCGCGCTCTTCCTCGACGGGCCGGCGGAATCGATCGACGTCAATGTCCATCCGGCGAAGGCCGAGGTGCGCTTCCGCGACAGCAACCTCGTGCGCGGCCTCATCGTTGGTGCGTTGCGCCAGGCGCTCGCCAATGCCGGCCATCGCGCTTCGACGACGGTCGCCGAAGCGGCGCTTGCTTCTTTCCGTCCAGGCGGCAGCCCGTCGATCCCACATCGCGCGCCATGGATGAATCTGCCGAGCTACGCGCCATCTCGCGGCTTGGCGGAGGATGCCGCGCTCTATCAGGCGCCGCTGTCGTCTGATGCTTTCGTTGCGCCAGGCGCGCGGCCGGCCGTGGCGGCGGTCGAAGAGGCAACGCAATTCCCGCTGGGCGCGGCGGTCGCACAGGTGCATGAGACTTACGTTGTCGCCCAGACCGAGGGCGGCATTGTCATCGTCGACCAGCACGCAGCGCATGAGCGGCTTGTCTACGAGCGGATGAAAACCGCCATCGCTTCGACCGGCGTTGCGCGCCAGATCCTGCTGTTGCCGGAAGTGGTCGAGCTCGATGAAGGCGGCGTCGCACGCCTCACCGCGCGCGCGGAGCAGCTCGCGGAGCTCGGCCTCGTCATCGAGCCCTTCGGCCAAGGCGCCGTCGTCGTGCGCGAGACGCCCGCGCTCCTCGGCGAGATGGACGTGCAAGGCCTGGTGCGCGATCTCGCCGACGAGCTCGCCGAGCTCGGCAACGCGCTCTCGCTCAAGGAAAAGCTCGAAGAGGTCTGCGGCACGCTCGCCTGCCACGGGTCGGTCCGCGCCGGCCGCCGCCTCAACGCGTCCGAGATGAACGCGCTCTTACGCGAGATGGAAGCCACCCCGCATTCCGGCCAGTGCAACCACGGCCGCCCGACTTACGTCGAACTGAAACTCGAAGACATCGAGAAGCTGTTCGGGCGGCGATAACGCCAACCACATTCGTCATTGCGAGCGAAGCGAAGCAATCCAGCTTTTCACACGAGGCTCTGGATCGCTTCGCTTCGCTCGCAATGACGATGGTGAACTGACCGGGACTAATCCTCCGGCAGCATCGCCGGGTTGAAGGCGATTTCCCAGAGGTGACCGTCGAGGTCTTGGAAATAGCCGGCGTAGCCGCCGTAGAACGTGTCTTGCGCTTCTTTGACGATGGTCGCGCCGGCCGCGCGGGCTTGCGCCATCACTTGGTCGACCTCGGCCTTGCTGCGGACATTCTGCGCGACGGTGAAGGCGGTCGGGCTGCGCGACGTCTCGGCCAAGCCCGTGTCATGCGCGATATTGGCTTGCGCCCAGAGCGCCAGCTTCAGTCCCGGCTGGAGATCGAAGAATGCGACGGCACCGTGCTCGAATTCGGTGCCGATGATGCCTTGCGTTGGCCAGCCCATGCCGTCGCGATAGAAGCGCATCGCGCGCTCAAGATCGTCGACGCCCAAGGTGATGAGGGTGATGCGCGGCTTCACTTCGCGTATCTCAAGAACACGAATTTTGCGGCGCCGTAGCGGCGCTCGTCGAGCGGCTCGAATTTCTCTGGTACTTCCAAATCCTCTTTCACGGCGATCTCGACCACAGCGAGGGCGTTGTCGGCGAGCCAGCCGCTTTGCGCCAGGGCTTTGAGGGCCGGCGTGGCGAGGCCTTCTTCGTACGGCGGATCGAGGAAGACCAGCGAACAGGCGCCTGTCGCGCGCGGCGGCCGCGTCGCGTCACCGTTGACGATCGCGGCATGTGTGGTCTCGCCGAGGGCGGCGATGTTCTTCTGCAAGGAAGCGCGTGCATCGCGATCCTTCTCGATGAAGACGACGTGGCGCGCGCCGCGCGACAGCGCTTCGAGGCCGAAGGCGCCGGTGCCGGCGAAAGCGTCGAGCACCATCGCGTCGAGACACGCATCCTGCTCGCTGAAACGTCCATGCGCGAGAATGTCGAACACCGATTCGCGCGCGCGGTCGCTGGTCGGACGCGTGGCGCGGCCTTCCGGCGCGAGCAGTACGCGGTGGCGATGCTTACCGGCGATGATCCGCATGCGCTTTCTTCTTTTTCTTCATCTGGGCGTTCTTCGCCCTGGCGTTTTTGTTGGGGCGCGACGGCCGCTGTGGCTGCGGTGCGGGCTGGTGTCGTTGCGGCTTCGGCTTCCTCTCCGCCGTGCCCGGCTTCGCTTCCTCGCCGAATTGCTCGCGCATCACGCGCGGCGGCACTTCCTCGATGCCGCCCCGCGCCAGATTGCCGAGCTGGAACGGGCCATAGGCGAGGCGGATGAGCCGCGTCACCGCGAGGCCGAGATGCGTCATCACCTTGCGTATTTCGCGATTACGGCCTTCGCGCAGCGATACGGTGAGCCAGACATTGCTGACGTGTTGCTCGCCTTCGAAGACGGCCTGGATCGGGCCGTACGCGACCCCGTCGATGGTGACGCCTTTCTCCAGCGTCGCGAGCCGCGCCGGATCGACCACGCCGTGGACGCGCACCTTGTAGCGGCGGATCCAGCCATTTGCCGGCAGCTCCAGCCGCCGCGCCAACTCGCCGTCATTGGTCAGCAGCAGCAGCCCTTCCGAATTGAGATCGAGCCGACCGACGGAGATAAGACGCGGCAATTCTTTCGGCAGCGTCTCGAATACCGTCTCGCGGCCTTTCTCGTCGCGATGTGTCGTGACGAGGCCGGAGGGCTTGTGATAGCGCCAAAGCCGCGCGCGCTCGGCTTCGGGCAGCTTCTTGCCGTCGACGGTGAGCTCGGCCGGATCGCTGACATTGACCGCCGGCGAGGTCAGCACCTCGCCGCGCAGCGCAACGCGGCCCTCGGCGATCCATCGCTCCGCATCGCGGCGCGAGCAGAGTCCGGCGCGCGCCAGGATTTTCGCGACGCGCTCGCCTTTTTCGGTTTCAGCGTCTGACATTACGTCGTCACTCCCGCGAAAGCGGGAGTCCAGGGAAGCGACTGGATGCCCGCTTTCGCGGGCATGACGGAAGAATTAACAGCAAACATGATTACCGGCACGCCGCGATAAACGCCGCGAACAGCCGCTTGTCGCCTTCGCTGAGGCCGTATTCGGGATGCCACTGCACGCCGATGCAGAAGCGGCGGCGCGGATCTTCGATGCCCTCGATCACGCCGTCCGGCGCGGTCGCGTCGATGACGATGCCGGGCGCGACGTCTTTCACCGCCTGGTGATGCGCCGAATTCACGGCGAGCTCTTCGCTCTGCGTGATCTTGTGAAGCTGTGAGCCGCGCGCGATCGCGACTTTATGGCCGGGCTCGGTGCGCGGATTGGGCTGCTCATGGGCGAGGGCGTTCGGCACCTCGTCGGGAATGTGCTGGATCAGCGTGCCGCCGAGCACGACGTTGAGCAATTGCTGCCCGCCGCAAATGCCGAAGACCGGCTTGTCGGCATCGATCGCGCCCTTGGTGATGGCGAATTCGAAGGCCGTGCGGCGGTCCTTGGTGGTGACGCTCGCATGTTTGGCTGTCGCACCGAAAAGCGCCGGATCGACATCGAAAGCGCCGCCGGTGACGACGAGCCCCTGGATCAGGCCGAGATAATCCGCCGCGCGCTCCGGCTCATGCGGCAACAGGATCGGCAATCCGCCGGCCGCGACCACGGCGCTACAATAATTCTCGCGCAGCGCGTACCAGGGATGCGTCTTCGAATAGCCGCCCGGCGGCTCCGAATTGAGGGTGAGACCGATAACGGGTTGTGCCATGCTGCGAGTCTTAGGCCGCAGGGTGTGGCCGGGCAAGGAAAGGAAGGCGCACGGCATGCCGTCGCCGATGGAATTGGCGCTGGAGCAGGCGGGACGGGCTGAGGCGCGCGGCGAGGTGCCGGTCGGCGCGGTGCTGGTCGATGCTTCGGGTCAGGTATTGGCCGCGGCCGGTAACGAAGTCGAGGCACGGCACGACCCGACGGCGCATGCGGAGGTGCTGGTGCTGCGCGCGGCGGCGGCGTTGCGCCAGACGGTCCGGCTCGAGGATTGCGATCTCTATGTGACGCTCGAGCCTTGTGCGATGTGCGCGGCGGCGAGCTCCTTCGCGCGCATCCGCCGGCTCTATTACGGTGCCTACGATCCGAAAGGCGGCGCGGTCGAGCATGGCCCGCGCTTCTTCGCGCAGCCGACCTGCCATCACCGGCCCGAGATTTACGGCGGCATCGAAGAGCAGCGCGCGGCGGCGCTACTCAAAGGGTTTTTTCAAGAGCGTCGTTAGTTTTACCGTCATGCCCGCGAAAGCGGGCATCCAGTCTGCTTCTCTGGATTCCCGCTTTCGCGGGAATGACGGTGGGAAATCGAAGCGTGCGTCAGATACTCCGCAACCGCGGCATCACCTTCTCCGCGAAGAGACGATGCGAGCGTTGGGCTGCCTCGAACGGGATGCCGCCGAAATAGAAGGTGCAGTCGACCTGGGTGAAGCCCAGCATCTCTTGCGCCTTGGTGAGCAGCTTCACGGCGTCGTCGGGTGTGCCGGCGATAACGCGGCATTCCTTCACCATCTGCTCAACATTGACGACTTCCTGATCGACCTTCTGATAATTCTCGCGCGCCGTATGCTCGCGATCGGCGCTGGAGCGGTCGAGCGTGTGCGTCGTCGCAGCGACGTAGCGTTTGAGTGCCTTGGTCGCGATGTCGCGCGCCTCGGCGCCGTCCTCGCTCAACACGACCTGGTAATGCGTCGCGATCTTGTAGCCGTCGGCCGGGCGACCCGCCGCGGCCCAGGAATTGCGATAGATCTTGTTGAGCGGGATCAGCGGCTCCACGCCGCGATAAGCGACGGTGAAGATGCCGAAGCCTTGTTGCCCCGCATATTTGAAGCTGTCGGGCGTGCCGCCGCAGGAGAGCCAGATCGGCGGATGCGGGCGCTGCTGCGGCCGCGGCCAGACCTGCAGGTCGCGGTATTTGTAAAACGGCCCGTCATGGCTGAAAGTCTCGCCGCTCCACGCCTTGCGGATAAGGGCGATGCCGTCTTTCAACCGCTCCTGCGCATCGTCGCGCGGCACCTGCAGCCGGTCGTAATCGTAAGCGACGAAGCCGCGGCCGACGCCGAGCTCGACGCGGCCATTCGACATCAGATCGATCATCGCCCATTGCTCGGCGATCTCGATCGGGCTGTGCAGCGGCAGCACGATGATCGAGGAGCCGAGCTTCACCTTCTTCGTGCGCTGGGCGAGCGCCGCCACCATCACGGTCGGCGACGGCACCAGCCCACCATATGCATCGAAATGATGCTCATTGGCGAACAGCATGTCGAAACCGGCATCTTCGCTCGACACCAGAAAATCGACGAAGCGCCGCATGAAGCCGCCGACATCGCCGTCGACATCCTCGAAATAGGTCGGCAGACAAAAATGGCCGAACTTCATTGCGGTGCTCCTTCGTTACGCGAACAGTCTTAGGCAACCGCCGGCGCCGGCTCGGCGGTCTTTTGGATCAGCAGATCGCGCGGCACGAACATCATCGTGATCACGCCGAGGATCAGGATGCCGGCCACCGCGAGCAGCGGGATCGAGAAGCTGCCCGTCGCCTCGCGCAACGATCCGACGATGATCGGGCTGAGGCTCGAGCCGCCGATCGCCACCGTGTTGAGGAAGGCGAGGCCCGGCGCATGCGCTTCGCGCGGCAGGATGATCGACGGTGTCGTGAAGAATACCGGCCAGGCCGAGAGGCTGAATGCCGAGGCGACGATCAGGCCAAGGAGTTGCACGACCGGTGAGGTCGCGAGTCCCGACGTCGCCCAGCCGGCGGCGGCGACCAGCATCGGGATGACGCAATGCCAGAAACGCTCGCTCTGCCGGTCCGACCGCCGTGTCCAATAGACCATCCAGGCGATCGAGCACGCGGGCGGAATCGCGGCGATAAGACCGATCTGCCAGTTCGCGAGGCCCGCACCCGAGAAGCCGCGCACGATCTGCGGCAGCCATGTTCCTTGGACGCTGACGGTCGCGATCAAACACGCATAGGCGAAGGACAGCAGAAGCATATTGCGGCTCAGTACCAGCCGCGTCACCGAGCGTTTGGGCCCGATGGGCTGCGCGCGGCGGCGCGCTTCTTCGTCGCGCTCTAACAGCGCGATCAAGGTCGCCTTCTCGTCGTCCGACAGGAATTTCGCGTCTTTCGGCTTGTCGGCAAGCTGGAAGTACATCCAGATGCCGAAGATGATGGCGGGCGCGCCTTCGATCAGGAATAGCCATTGCCAGCCGGCAAGGCCGCCGATGCCGTTGAGGCCAAGGATGAAGCCGCCGAGCCCGGCGCTGAACATGCCGGCCAAGGGCTGTCCCAGCATGAACATGGTCTGCGCGCTGGCGCGGCGATATTGCGGATACCAATAGGTCATATAGAGGACGAGGCCCGGGGCAAAGCCGGCTTCGGCGATGCCGACCAGCACACGCAGGCCGGCAAGGCTCCACGCGCCGGTCGCGAACATGGTCGCGGCGGCAGCGATGCCCCAGGTGATCATGATGCGCGCTAGCCAACGCCGTGCGCCGACGCGTTCGAGGATCAGGTTCGACGGAATCTCGAACAACAGATAGGCAACGGATAAGGCCGTAGCGGCGTAACCAAAGGTCTTCGGGGTGAGGCCGATATCCTTGTTCATCGTCAATGCCGCGACGCCGATATTGGTGCGGTCGACGAAATTGATCATCAGGCAGATCATCAAGAACCACAGGTAGCGGTTCGAAACGCGTTTTAGGACCGCTTGCTCCTTGTCGTTGAGCGCGGTGTTTGCTTGAGCAAAGGCCATGGTGTTCCTCCCCGCTTCAAGCTTCGCCGATTGCGGCGGGAATCACAAGCTCGGTCCGCTATGAAAACGCGAGTCAGCGCGTCAGCGCGCGCCAGCCGATATCGCGGCGGCAGAAGCCTTCGGGCCAGTCGATGCGGTCGATTACGGCGTAGGCGCGGTTGCGCGCTTCCTCGATCGTCGCGCTCATTGCGACGATGTTGAGCACGCGTCCGCCATCGGCGACGAGCTTCTCGCCCACGCGCTTGGTGCCGGCGTGGAAAATCTGCACCGTGGGATCGCTCGCCGCGGCGGCGTCGAGGCCGCGGATCTCGCTGCCGCGCTGCGGATCGTCGGGATAGCCCTTGGCGGCGAAGACGATTCCGAGCGCCGACTCGTCGTGCCAGCGCAGATCGAAATCCTTGAGGACACCATCGCGCGCCGCGAGCAATGCCGGCAGCAGATCGCTCTTGAGGCGCGGCAACAGCACCTGACATTCTGGATCGCCGAAGCGGACATTGTATTCAATGAGCTGCGGCCCCTTCGCGGTGAGCATCAGCCCGGCATAGAGCACGCCTTTATAGGGATGCCCGTCCTTCGCCATGCCGTCGAGCGTCGGGTGGATGATGCGCGCCATCACCTCGTCGGCGATCGCTTGCGTGACGCAAGGCGCAGGCGAATAGGCGCCCATGCCGCCGGTGTTGGGGCCTTTGTCACCATCGAAAGCGCGTTTGTGATCCTGCGCCGAGGCGAGCGGCAGCGCATGCTTACCGTCGCTCAGCACGAAGAAGCTCGCTTCCTCGCCGTCGAGGAATTCCTCGATCACGACCTCGGCGCCCGCCGCGCCGAAGCGATTGGCGACCAGCGCGTCGTCGATCGCCGCCTCGGCTTCGGTCAGAACTCATTGCCACGGTCACGCCTTTTCCTGCCGCAAGGCCGTCGGCTTTGACGACGATCGGCGCGCCTTCGCTCCGCGCGTAAGCTTTTGCCGCGACGGCATCGGTAAACCGCCGATAGCGCCCGGTCGGGATGTCGTATTTGGCGCAAAGATCCTTGGTGAAGCCTTTCGAGCCTTCGAGCGCGGCCGCCGCGGCGGAGGGCCCGAAAGCAGCGATACCGGCGGCTTCGAGCTTGTCGACAAGCCCCGCGACCAGCGGCGCCTCCGGCCCGACGACGACGAAATCGATCTTCTCTTTCTGGGCGAAGGCCAGGATCGCGTCGATATCGGTCGCCGCGATCGGTACGCAGGTCGCTTCCTGGGCGATGCCGGGGTTGCCGGGCGCGCAGTAAAGCTGGTCGCAGAGCGGCGAGGCGGCGATCGCCCAGCAGAGCGCATGCTCGCGTCCGCCCGATCCGATAACCAATACGCGCATTTCTTCCGCCTCCGTGAGGGGCGTCTTTTAGCATGGACTTTTCGAGCGGGCGATTGGCTTGGCGCTGGAAAAGGCTTATCTTGTGGATATGAGCAAGCTTCTCGATAAAGCGCTTGAGGCTGTCCGGCGGTTGCCGCCAGAAGGTCAGGATGCCATCGCGCAAGCGATCCTTAATCTTGCTGGGGAAGATGACCTGCCGGAGGAAATCGATCCGGCACATCTGCCGGATGTTTTAGAAGGACTTGCCCAGGCTCAGCGTGGTGAATTTGCGAGCGATGCCGAAATCGAGGTCGTATTTCGCCGCTTTGATCGATGAAGCTGCGGCTCACGCAGCGAGCGCTCGATAATCTCTCTGATATTGCTGACTATTTAGGTGCCCGCGATCCTGTTGCGGGCAAGCGCGCCCGCGCAGCAATTTATGGGACGTTGCGGCTTTTGATTGCATTTCCACAGCTTGGAAGAAAGCAGTCGGTCGAGAGCATTCGTAAGATCGTGACGCGTCGATACGGGTATATCATTTACTATTTTGTCGATGACCAAGCGGATACGGTTGTGATTCTTAGTGTGAAGCATCCAGCACAAGCTCGTGACTATTCCGATATCTGATCAATGGAAATCGCGCGATGGTGGGAAGGTGCTGCGGCGGCGGTGCCAGCGGTCGCGGGGATCGGGCTCGGGCATCTCGCGCGGGATCAGGGGCTGGTCGAGCGCGGCGAGCCGGTGCGAGAGATCGACCAGCCGGTCGGCGATGACATGGATGACATAGCCGCTCTTGTCGCGCTGCACCTTGCCCTCGACGCCGAGCACGCGGCTATTGACCGCAACGCGGCGGAAGCGCGCGAAGATATCGGGCCAGAGCACGATATTGACGACACCGGTCTCATCCTCGAGTGTCATGAAGATCACGCCTTTGGCGGTGCCCGGCTGCTGCCGCACCAGGACGAGGCCGGCGAGCTTCGCGCGCTGCCCGTCCTTCAGCGCGGCGAGGTCGCGGTTGCGCAGCACGCGCTCGCGTTTAAGCCGCGGCCGCAGCAGCGAGAGCGGATGCGCTTTGAGCGAGAGGCGCAGATGGTTGTAATCCGCCGTCACCTCTTCGCCGAGACTCATCGCCGGTAGCGCGACTTCCGGTTCGGTGCTGCTATCGGGACGCGTCGCGGCGGCGAAGAGCGGCAGCGGCTTCTCGCCCAATCCGCTCGCCGCCCAGAGCGCGTCGCGGCGTTTCAAGCCGATGCCGTTCCAGCCATCGCCATCGGCGAGCTTCTCGAACGCCGCGCGCTTTAGGTTGCTGTTGCGCTGCCAGAGCCGCCGCATGGTCGTGGCGTCGCCGGCGGTGCGGGCTGCGATCAGTTCTTTTGCCTCGTCTTCGCTGAAGCCCTTCACCTGACGGAAGCCGAGACGCAGCGCGAAGCCGCCCTTGTCGTCGGGCTCCAACGTGTGATTCCAGTCGCTCGCGGCGATATCGACCGGCCGTACCTCGACACCGTGTTCTTTGGCGTCGCGCACAAGCTGCGCCGGGGCGTAGAAGCCCATTGGCTGGCTGTTGAGGATCGCGCAGGCGAAGACCGCCGGATAAAAGCATTTGAGCCAGGCCGAGGCATAAACGAGCAGCGCGAAGCTCGCGGCATGGCTTTCGGGAAAGCCGTAATCGCCGAAGCCTTTGATCTGATCGAAGCAGCGCCGCGCGAAATCGAGCGAATAATTATTGCCGGTCATGCCCTGGATGAAGCGGTCTTCCAATTTGCCGATCGTGCCGACCCGGCGGAAGGTTGCCATGGCGCGGCGCAGATCGTTGGCTTCGGCCGGCGTGAAGCGCGCGCCGACCATGGCGATGCTCATCGCCTGCTCCTGGAACAGCGGCACGCCGAGGGTCTTTTCCAAAATCTCCTGCAACTCGGCTTTTTGATAATCGATCTCTTCGAGTCCATCGCGGCGGCGCAGATAGGGATGCACCATATTGCCCTGGATCGGGCCAGGACGAACGATCGCCACCTCGATGACGAGATCGTAGTAGCTGCGCGGTCTCAATCGCGGCAGCATCGTCATCTGCGCCCGGCTCTCGACTTGGAACACGCCGACGGAATTGGCCTTGCACAGCATGTCATAGACGACATCGTCGTCATCATAAGCGAGCTGATAGAGCTCTTTCTTGATGCCGTAATGCTGCCGCAGAAGTTCGATCGATTTCTGGATACAGGTCAGCATGCCGAGCGCCAGCACGTCGATCTTCAACATGCCGAGCATGTCGATATCGTCCTTGTCCCATTCGATCACGGTGCGATCGTCCATCGCGGCATTCTCGATCGGCACGACTTCGGAGAGCTTGCCGCGGGTGATGACGAAGCCGCCGGTATGCTGCGACAGGTGGCGCGGGAAGCCGATGAGATCGCCGGCGAGCATGATCGTGCGCCGCAGATGCGGATCGTCGGGATCGATGCCGGCTTCGCGGATATAATCTTCACGGATGCCTTCGCGTCCCCAGCCCCAAAGCGTCGTCGACAGCCGCGCGATGCTGTCGGCCGAAAGTCCCATGGCTTTGCCGACATCGCGGATGGCGCTGCGCGGGCGATAGGAGATCACCGTCGCAACGATGCCGGCGCGGTCGCGGCCGTATTTGTTGAAGATGTACTGCATCACTTCTTCGCGTCGCTCGTGCTCGAAATCGACATCGATATCGGGCGGCTCCTCGCGATTGGCGGAGACGAAACGCTCGAACAGCAAATTGACCTTGTTGGGATTTACCGCGGTGATGCCAAGGATATAGCAGACGACGGAATTCGCCGCCGAGCCGCGTCC
The DNA here is from genome assembly GCA_963740675.1 of uncultured Alphaproteobacteria bacterium. Classification (GTDB taxonomy): domain Bacteria; phylum Pseudomonadota; class Alphaproteobacteria; order ATCC43930; family CGMCC-115725; genus CAIKMD01. The sequence goes on along the minus strand of CAVUFS010000004.1, from coordinate 941,149 downwards.
CTGGCAGAGGATCTTGTTCTCCTTCGCGAATTTGACGATGTCGTAAACGGTGAGGAAATAGGGCGCGTAGTTGCGCTCCTCGATCAGTACCATCTCTTTGTCGATTTGCGCCTGCACTTTGGGCGAGACGCCATCCGGAAACCGATCCGGCAGATGTTCCGCGACCAGCCACGCCAGCTGTTCTTGCGGCGTGCGGCTCTCGGGCACGGGCTCGGCGGGATATTCGTATTTAAGCTCGTCGAGTGAGAAGCGGCAGTCGCGCACCAACTCCAGCGTGCGCGCGACAGCGTCGGGCCGGTCGCGGAACAGCCGCGCCATTTCTTCCGGCGGCTTCAGATGGCGCTCGGCATTGGCTTCGAGGCGAAAGCCGGCCTCGGCGATGGTGCAGCCTTCGCGGATGCAGGTCAGCACATCCTGCAACGCGCGCCGCTCGGGCGCGTGGTAGAGCACATCGTTGGTCGCGATCAGCTTCACCGCCGAAGCATCGGCAAGATGGCCCAACCGCGCGATGCGCTTGCGATCGTCGCCGCGATAGAGATGGCTGGCGGCGAGGTAGACCGCGCCGGGAAAGCGGCGCTGCATTTCCTTGAGCTGCTGCGCGAAGGCTTCGTTGGGCTCGTCCGGCGGAACCGCGATCAACCGCTGACCCTCGCCATACGCGAACAGATCGGCGAGGTAGAGGTGGCATTCGCCTTTCGTCGCGCGTCGTTTGCCGTCGGTCAGAAGCTGCGCCAGCCGGCCATAGACGGCGCGATCGGTCGGATAGACCAGCACGCTCGCCGCATCCAGAAAGTCGAGGCGCGCACCGACGATAAAGCGCATGCGTACATCTTCGCGCTTGGCCTCGATATGCGCCCGCACCACCCCGGCCAGGGTGTTGCGGTCGGCCAGCGCGATCGCGGAAAGGCCCAGGACTTTGGCGGCGACCACCAACTCGCCCGGATGCGATGCCCCGCGCAGGAAGCTGTAATTGCTCACCGCCTGCAGCTCGGAATAGGCGTAAGTCATTGACAAAGCTAAAGCCTCGCTTTAGTTCTCTTTTTGTTCTCATATTGATTCCGCGCTCCCGCTCGGGGGTCAAGCGGTCACTAGTATTGACAATTGGATGTACAAATATGCATCCTCATGATGTCGTTCGCGTCGCCGGCTTCGAATGGGACGAGGCGAATCGCGATAAATGCGAGCGCCATGGCGTCGCGGTCGCGACCATTGAGGCGCTGTTTCGCCAGCCCCTGGCGATCGTTCCCGATCCGGCTCATTCGCGCGCCGAGACACGGTTCAAGGCCATCGGGCAAAGCGAGAGCGGCCGCTATGTGCTGATGGTTTTTACGCTGCGAGAGCGTGCGGATGCGCTCCTCATTCGTCCGATCAGCGCGCGCTACATGCATCAGAAAGAGATCAGGCACTATGAGGAAGAAATTGCCAAAGCTGAAAAGCGATAAGGAAGCGGAAGATTTCGTCGTGAAGTCAGATCTGACGCAATTCGATCTTTCCGATATGCGGGTGGTACGCTTCGAGTTTCAGCCGAAGGACGAGCGTGTGAATATGCGCTTGCCGAAACCCTTGCTCGAAGCGGTGAAGGAAAGCGCCGCGGCAGAAGGCATGCCCTATCAGCGCTTCATCCGACAGGCGCTCGAAGCGGCGGTTCAACGGCGCAAACGAGCGTAAGCGTGTCGGTCCCGCCGACGAATCTCTTCGCCGACCTCGCCGCCTCGCGCGATGCGGAGCAATTCACCGATCTGCTCGCGACGTCCGGCTTGCGCCTCGAGCGGATCGTCTCGCTGGGTCAGGCGACTCCGCCGGGCGAATGGCTCGATCAAGATCGCGCGGAATGGGTGATCCTGTTGCGCGGCGCCGCGCGTCTCTCATTCGAGGGCGAGAACGATGTGCGTGAACTCAAACCCGGCGATTACGTGACTCTCCCCGCGCATTGCCGTCATCGTGTCGAATGGACGACACCCGACGAGCCGACGATCTGGCTCGCGCTGCATTATGCGGCGTGAGCGCGCTTCAACAGCTTGGCGGCGGTTTTGAGATCGGCGGTGAAGCGCTCGATCTCGCTCTCGCGATCGGCATCGTCGGCGCGCAGCAAGGACGAGGGATGCACCGTCGCCATGACGATGGGCGCGAGCGGCGAGGCCACGGCGACACCGCGCTGCTGGCTGACGCGGAAACTTGCTCCGAGCAGCGCCTTGGCCGCGGTCGCGCCCAGACAGAGGATCATCTCCGGCTTCACCCGCTCGATCTCGGCTTTGAGCCACGGGATGCAGGCGCGGATCTCCATCGCATTCGGCTTGCCGTGAATCCGCTTCTTGCCGCGCGGCGTGAATTTGAAATGCTTCACCACATTGCTGACGTAAGAAGCTTTGCGGTCGAGCCCGGCTTCGGCGAGACAGCGGTCGAGCAGCTTGCCGGCCGGACCGACGAAAGGCCGGCCTTGCAAATCCTCCTGATCGCCGGCGGTCTCGCCGACCAGCATCAGCGCAGCCTGCGCTGGGCCTTCGCCGAACACGGTTTGCGTCGCATTGGCGTAGAGCGGGCAGGCGGTGCAATCTGCGGCAATCGCGCGCAGCTTGGCGAGACTCTGCGCGCGGCGGGATCAGATCGGCGGCGGTGCCGGAGGTTGCTTTGCGAGTTGCCATGCGAGTCGTAACCGGGATATCGCGAGCTGGTTCCGCCGGTTATTCACCACCGCGGCACGGAGAAGAACAGAAGCCTTGAACCGCAAAGGCGCCAAGACGCCAAGACGAACGATAGCGGCCGCTTTGCGGCCTCTGAAAACTCTTTGCGCCTTGGCGTCTTGGCGGTTCAAACTTCTCTCTCCCTCTTCTCCGCATCTCCCTGGGGAAACCGCCTTTCCCCTGGACTTCGCTGCATCGCGAACAACATCATAGGGCCAATGACCGACACTTCCGCGCCGACCACGCTGCGCAGCAACCTGCCGGAATATTCCGTTTCCGAGATCTCGAACCTGCTCAAACGCACGGTCGAGGAGAAATTCGCCTATGTGCGGGTGCGTGGTGAAATCTCCGGCTTCAAGCGCCATTCCTCGGGCCATTGCTATCTCGCCTTGAAAGACGACGAGGCGGTGCTCGATGCCGTGATCTGGCGCATGACGGCGCAGCGCATCGGCCTCCGGCCCGAAGACGGGATGGAGGTAATCTGCACCGGCAAGCTCACCACCTATCCCGGCCGCTCGAAATATCAGCTCGTGATCGAGAGCGTCGAGCTCGCCGGCATCGGCGCGTTGTTGAAGCTCTTGGAGGATCGCAAGAAGAAGCTCGAAGCCGAAGGCCTCTTCGCCGAAAGCCGCAAGAAGAAGCTGCCCTTCCTGCCTGAAATCATCGGCGTCGTTACCTCGCCCACCGGCGCGGTGATCCGCGACATCCTCCATCGGCTGACCGATCGTTTCCCGCGTCGCGTGTTGGTGTGGCCGGTGATCGTCCAAGGCGAGGGCGCGGCCGAGCAGGTCGCCGCCGCGATCGAAGGCTTCAACAAGCTCACACCCGGCGGCGCCGTGCCGCGCCCCGATCTGCTCATCGTCGCGCGCGGCGGCGGCAGTCTCGAAGACCTGATGGCGTTCAACGAAGAGATCGTGGTGCGCGCCGCCGCTGCGTCCATGATACCGCTGATCTCTGCCGTCGGGCACGAGACCGATACGACGCTTATCGATTATGCCAGCGACCGCCGCGCGCCGACACCGACCGCCGCCGCCGAGATGGCGGTACCGGTGCGGATGGAATTGATCGCCGAGATCGATTCCAAACGCACGCGGCTGATGCGCGCCTGGTCGCGCAGCCTGTCGGAACAGCGCACGCATCTCGCTGGCCTCGCGCGCGGCCTGCCTGATCCGGCGAGCATCATCGCCCAGGCCGAGCAGCGGGTCGACGATCGCGCCGAGCGATTGCGCAACGGTGTCGCGCAGCTCCTACGCTTGCGCCGCGAACAGCTCAACACCGGCACGGCGCGCCTCCGGCCGCAATTGCTGAAGACCGAGTTGGCGCAGTTGGATCGTCGCTTGCGCGAGCTATTGCCGCGCCTCAGCCACGCGACGTCGCGCTTGCTCGAGCGCCAGCACGGCCTCATCGAAAGCGCCGGCGCGCGACTCCTCGCTTTCTATCGTGCGCTCGAGCAGCAATTGGAGCGCGGCTACGCCATCGTGCGCGCGCGCGGCCATGTGCTGACCGCGGCGAGCCAAGTGCCGCCCGGCACCCCGCTCACCATCGAATTCCATGATGGCACGGTGGTCGCGAAATCCGAAGGCGAGGCGAAGGCGCGCAAGCGCAAGACCGATCCTACCGATCAGGGCAAGCTTCTCGGCATCGCGCTCGCGGTGCTGCTGTTGCTTGGCGGCGTGGCGCAGGCGAACACGTTGACGCTCGATGGCGCGGTCACGCAAGGCGGCTTCGTCGAAGGCGAAACCGATCCCGGCGCCAACGTGACGCTCGACGGCAAGAAGCTGCGCGTCGCGCCCGACGGGCATTTCATCTTCGGCTTCGGCCGCGACGCAGTGGCGAAGGCGTCGCTCGATGTTGTTTATGCCGACGGGACACGCACGCATCGCGATCTCGCGGTCGCGCCGCGCGAATGGGATATTCGCCGCATCGACGGCTTACCGGAAGAGCAGGTCTCGCCGGATGCCAAGACGATGGAGCGCATCCATCGCGAAGCGGCCGAGATCAACGCGGCGCTGGGCGCGGATAGTTCAACACTCGCTTTCGAGAAGAAGCTCATCTGGCCGGTCACCGGCATCCTCAGCGGCATCTATGGCAGCCAGAGTGTGCTCAATGGCGAGCCCCGCGCACCGCATTACGGCGTCGACATCGCGGCGCCCGCCGGGACGCCGGTGAAAGCGGCCGCCGCCGGCACGGTGACGTTGGCCGAGCGCGATCTCTATTTCACAGGCGGCACGGTGATCATCGATCACGGCTACGGGCTCTCCACGACCTACGTGCATCTGTCGAAGCTCGACGTGAAGCGCGGCGACAAGGTCGCGCAAGGCCAGGTCATCGGCCCGCTTGGCGCGACCGGTCGCGCCACCGGCCCCAATCTCCATTGGGGCGTGAACTGGTACCAGGTGCGTCTCGATCCGGAACTCGTCGCCGGCAAGATGCCGGGGAGTTGATTACCTGTCCGGACGCTCTGGTCCAAACGCGCAAGTCGAAGATTTAAGCGGCGAGAGGCATCGCTATGAGATTGGTGAGATCACTCCTTTTCTTCGTTTGCCTCAGCATGTCTTTCGAATCCAATGCTCAAGGCTACGGTTCTCAAAAGGGCTTCGTACCGGCTAACGGTTTCGTGCCAGATGCCGACACAGCTATCAGAATCGCCGAGGCGGTCTTGGTGCCGATCTACACCAAGGCCAAGATTAATTCAGAAAAACCTTTCACGGGGCAGCTGCGAGATGATGTTTGGATCGTGCGCGGGCATATGCCCGCCCATGTCCTCGGCGGGGTGGTGGAGGCGCATGTTTCAAAAACTACCGGTACAATTCTATTTGTGTTGCATGGGCAGTGAGATATGCGAATTGGTGGCGCCACCGGCCGCGCCACCGGCCGCGCCACCGGCCGCGCCACCGGCCGCGCCACCGGCCGCGCCACCGGCCGCGCCACCGGCCCAATCTCCATTGGGGCGTGAACTGGTACCAGGTGCGTCTCGATCGGAGTTCGTTGCCGGCTGAATTTTTCGTCACTCCTGCGAAAGCGGGGGTCCACGGCAACAAGTCTGTTGCTACCTGGATTCCCGCTTTCGCGGGAATGACGAAGTGTTCAATCAGGCCACCGGCGATGCAGCCACAGCCATTGCTCGGGATGCTCGCGCACCCAGCGCTCGACGATGGCGTTGACCTCGATCATCAGCGCGCGGCGGTCGGCGTCGTTATTGCCGGTCTTTGGCAGCGTCATCGGCGGTTCCGAGATCATGCGGAAATGTGCGCCCTTGGTGCGCTGCATGCGGATCGGCACCACCGCGCAGTCGTAGCGTAGCGCCAGCACGGCGAGCGCTGGCGCGGTCATCGCGTCGCGGCCGAAGAACGGCACCGGGATACCGTCATTCATCTTCTGATCGACCAGCATGCAGAGCGCGCGGCCTTCGCGCAGTGCACCGAAAGCTTTCTTTGCCGCGATATCGCCTTTCGGGACGAGTTCGCCGCCTTCCGCGCCGCGCGCCCACAGCATGAAGCGATCGACGATCGGATTGTTCGGCGCGCGATAGACGCCGGTGACCTCGAAGCCGGCCTGCGCGGCGGTGCGGATCGCGATCTCCCAATTGCCGTAATGCGCCGAGAAGAAGATGTATTTCTTGGCGGGATCGCGCGTCGCGAGGATGTTGCCGCCATCGACGCCCTCGATGCGGCTGTTCGCCGTGAACAGGCGGAACTTGTCGAGATGCGGGTATTCGGCGATGACGCGGCCGAGATTGTCCCACATCCCGGCGATGACTTGTTGGCGCTGCGCCGGTGTGAGATGGGGGAGCGCGCGCTTGAGATTCTCATCGGCGCGTTTGGTGGTGCCAAGCCGCGGCCCGATCGTGCGCGCGAGGAAGCCGCCGATACCCGAGGCCCAATCGACCGGCAGCACACGGAAGAAGCCGTAGGCCAGCACCATCCCCGCGCCTTCGGCGATGTTGAGGATCGCACTGCGCTTAGCCATTCAAAGACTCCAGCGCCGGCGCCAGCACGCGATCGAGCGCGGCACCATCGTCCCAGCGCAGCGCGACTTTCAGCGCGCGCGTTTTCTCGCGCCATGAGAGCGGCAATCGCACCCAATCCTTCTCCGTGGTGACAAGTCGGGCGTTCTTCGCCTGGGCAGCGGCTTCCAATGTGACCAACTCACCATCGCTATAGGAATGATGATCGGGAAAGTCGCGTGTCCAGACCAGCTCCGCGCCAGCCTCGCGCAGGCTCGCGAAGAATTTTTCTGGCCGGCCGATCCCGGCGAAACCGAAAACACGCGCGCCGTTGAATTCGTCCGCCGCGACCGGCGCCAACCAGGCCGCGAGTACCGGCAGATCGTGCAGATCGAGTGTCGTCGCCTTCGCGCCGATCAAAACGACGGCACTGGCGCGCTTGAGCGCGGCGGCCACGGGCTCGCGCAGCGGGCCCGCCGGGATCATGTGGCCATTCCCGATGCCATAGCCGCCATCGATCACCACCAGCGCGACGTCGTAGTGGAGCGCCGGGTTTTGGAAGCCGTCATCGAGCAGCAGCAGATCGGCGCCGGCATTGATCGCGGCGCGCGCCGAAGCGATACGATCTCCGCCGATCCAACACGGCGCCGCTGCGGCAAGGAGCAAAGGCTCATCGCCAACCTCCCTGGCGCTGTGGCGCGCCGGATCGACTTGCAGCGGGCCTTTGAGGCTGCCGCCATAACCGCGGCTCAGAATATGGGGGTGCTTGCCACGCGCTTGGAAAAGCTGCGTGAGGCTCAGCACCACCGGCGTCTTGCCGGCACCCCCCGCTGTGAGATTGCCGACGCAGATTGTCGGCACACTCACGCGCGTCGCTTGTGTCATCGCGCGCCGTGCGGCGCTTGCTGCGCCATAGGCCCAGCCGAGCGGCGCGAGCAGATCGGAGAGAAGCCCGGGTCTCGCCCAGAACTCAGGCGCTTGGGGCATGGGCGGTGAGGCGGTCGAGCCAGGGCGCGATGCGCTTGAGCACGGCGTCGAGCACGGCCTGGTTGTCGGTGGCAATGCCGGCGGCGGCGGCGGCGCGTGCCGCGCGCTCGACCGGATCGGCGAGCAAGCGGCGCACGGCGACGGTGAGCTCACTCGCATCGTGCACCGCGATGGTCGCGCCGGCATCGCCGAGACTCTTCGTCATTGCCGCGCAATTGCTCATATCAGGACCGTGCAGGATCGCGCAATCGAGCATCGCCGCTTCGAGCGGGTTGTGGCCGCCGACGGGGGTCAGCGAGCCGCCGATGAACGCGATGCCGGCGAGACGATAGAAGAGGCCGAGCTCGCCGAGCGTGTCGGCGAGATAGATATCGGTCTTGGCGTCGAGCGCATTGCCGACCGAGCGCCGCGCGACATTGAGGCCTCGCGCTTCGAGCATCGTCGCGATCTCGGCAGCGCGCGCGGGATGACGCGGCGCGATGATGGTGAGCAGGCCGGGGCGCTCGCGTTTCAACCCGCGATGCACATCGGCCGCGGCTTCCTCTTCGCCCGCATGGGTCGAGGCCGCGAGCCACAGCGGCCGGTCGGCGGCATCGGCGGCGATGCGTGCGAGCTCGCCTTCATCGCACGGCAACGGCGAGGCCGCGGTTTTGAGATCGCCGACACTGGTCGCGGCGGCGGCGCCGAGACGGCGGAGACGCTCGGCCTGGATATCGTCTTGCGCCAGGCACAGCTCGAAACAGGCGAGCAGCGGGCCGATGAGTCCGGGGAACCGCTGCCAGCCCTGGAACGAGCGCTGCGACATGCGGCCGTTGAGCAGCAGCAACGGCGTGCCGGCGCGATCGGTCTCGGCGACGAGATTCGGCCACAGCTCGGACTCGACCCAGAGTGCGAGATCGGGCCGCCAATGCTCGAGGAAGCGGCGCACATAGATCGTGCGATCGACCGGCACATATTGATGCCAAGCGCGATCGGCGGGCAGGCGATGGGCGAGGAGCCGTGCCGAAGTGACGGTGCCGGTTGTCACCAGCACCGACAGCGCCGGGCGCTCGACCAGCAGCCGGTCGATCAGCGACAACATCGACACCGCTTCGCCATTGCTCGCGGCATGCACCCAGACCAGCGGGCCCGGTGGACGCGGACGGCTGGCATGACCCTGGCGCTCGCCGAAACGCTCGCGATCCTCTTTGCCGGCCGCCATGCGGCGCGCGAGATAAAGCGCGACCACGGGGCCGAGCGCGGTGGTGCCGGCTTGATAAAGCCCGAGCAGGCTCATGAGCGCTGCCTCGCGCGTTTCAGATCGCGCAACGCCGCGCGGTTCAGCGTGCCGGGCGCGACGGCTTCATGGCCCATACGGCGATCGGCTTCGGCGGTGATGCTGTTAAGGCCCTGCTCGACGCGCAGCCGCGCCGCTTCCAGCGCCGCCGGATCGCCGGCATCGTCGATCTCGATCGGCGGGCCATAGATCACGATGCCGCGGCTGAAGGGAAGCGGCAGGTGGAAGCGATCCCAGCTGCCGAGGATGCGGCGCCAGCGCGTCGCATAGCTCGCCGGCACCACGGCGGCTTTGGCCAACCGCGCGGCGACGACGATGCCGGGCTTGGCGCGCATCGCCGGCCCATCGGGACCGTCGGGCGTAATGCCGACGCCGTCGCCGGCTTTGAGGCGCCGCAAGATCGCGCGCAGCGCCGCGCTGCCGCCCTCGCTCGACGAGCCGGCGATCCATTCGATGCCGAAGTAGCGGACCGCGCCGGCGATGACGCGGCCATCCTCATGGGCCGAGATCAGCATGTGGAATTTCGTGTGGCGCGGTCGGACGAAGGGCATGACGAGGATGCGGCCGTGCCAGAAGGCGCCCAAAATCGGGCGGCCCTCCTCCTGCACGCGCACCACATGCTCGCGGCCCTCGAACGTCCAGCGCCCGGTCACCCAGACCAGTCTGGCATAGAGGGCGATCAGCCACGAGGCGAGGTCGAGGCTGAAATTCGCGCGCCGCCAGCGTTTCATCTGCAACATCGCTCAGGCCCCCATCGGTTAGGCTGGGGCCTCGATCGAGGCGGCTGGCTGCGGCGCGTCGAGATCGCGTCCGAGGAATTGCAGCGCATGCAGTCGCGCATAGACGCCGTCACGGCGCAACAGCTCGGCATGGCTGCCGCGCTCGGCGACGCGGCCATTGTCGATGACGTAGATGATATCGGCTTCGATCACGGTCGAGAGACGATGCGCGATGACGAGGGTCGTGCGGCCATGCATCAGATTCTTTAGCGCGCCCTGCACCTGGCGCTCGGATTCGGTATCGAGCGCCGAGGTCGCTTCGTCGAGCAGCAGGATCGGCGCGTTCTTCAGCATCGCGCGCGCGATGGAAAGACGTTGGCGCTGGCCGCCCGACAGCTTCACGCCGTGCTCGCCGACCATCGTGTCGTAGCCTTGCGGCAGGCCGCGGATGAATTCGTCGGCGGCGGCGGCTTTCGCGGCGGCGATAATCTCGTCCTCGCTCGCGCCGAAACGGCCATAGGCGATATTGGCGCGGATCGTGTCGTCGAAGAGGCTGACTTCCTGGCTGACGAGGCCGATCGCCGCGCGCAGCGAGGCAAGCGTCACGTCGCGCACATCCTGGCCGTCGATGAGCACCGCGCCAGCGCCGACATCGTAGAAGCGCGGGATCAGATTCATGATCGTCGATTTGCCGGCGCCCGACGCGCCGACCAGCGCCACGGTCTTGCCTGCCGGAATCTCCAGCGTCACACCGCGCAGTGCCTGCGCACCGACCCCGTAGGCAAAATCGACGTCCTTGAACCGCACCTGACCGCCGGTGATGTGCAGCGTCGCGGCATTCTCGCGCTCGCCGATCGCCGGCTCGATATCGAGCACGGTGAAGAGCCGCTGCGCCGCCGCCAAGCCTTCCTGCAGATTGGCGTTGAGGCCGGCGAGCGTCTTTAGCGGCTGATAGGCGAGCAACAGCGCCGCGATGAAGGAGAAGAACGCGCCCGGCGTGCGCACGCCATTCAGCACCTGATGGCCGCCATAGAGGATGACCAGCGCGATCGCGACGCCGCCCAGCGCCTCCATCATCGGCGAGGAGATCGAGCGCACGCGCTGCGCCTTCTCGACGAGGCCGTAGAGGCTCTCGATGATGCGCTCGGCGCGCGACATCTCATACGCTTCCATGCCGTACGCTTTGACATAGCGCGCGCCCTGGAAGGTCTGGTTGAGAAGGGTCATGAACTGACCGGTCTCGACCTGCGTATTCGCCGAGACTCGGCGCATGCGCTTACCGATGCGTTGCATGGGGCGGAAGGCAATCGGGAAAGCGATCGAGGCGATCGTTGCCAGCAGCCAATCCTGGTAGAACATCAGCGCGACGAGGAAGACCGCGGTCACCGCTTCCTTGCCGATGCCGGCCATGATGTTGGTGGCGCAGCCGCGGAGCAGCCCGGCGTCGTTGACGAAGCGCGAGATCAGCGAGCCGGCAGGGTTGGTGTGGAAATAGGCGAGGTCGGCGCGCATCAGCCGCGCGAAGAGCTTCAACTGGATATCGGCGACGATGCGCTGGCCGATCGTCGTCATCCAGACCGATTGCGCATAGCCGGCGAAGCCTTTGATCAGCGCCAACCCGATCACGGCGCCCGGGATCAGCATCAGCAGCGTCTCGTTATGCTCGACGAACACCTCGTCCATCAGCGGCTGCATCATCCAGGCATTGGCTGCGGTCGCGCCGGCGACCACGCCCATCGCGATGAAGGCGAGGATCAGCTTGGCGAAATGCGGACGAACGAACTCCATCGCCAGCCGGCGCATCAGTGGCCAGGTGCGATGGGAGAATTCGTGGCCGGCGGGAGCGGCGCTCGTCGATGCGGGGGTGCTCAATTCCGGGCTTCGCTCGATTGTATGGGAAAGCGGTGGGTGGGCGGCTGCATCGCCGCTTATCATAGCACGGGCGCGGGGCCGGGCAGGGCCGGATTTATCGGCGAAGCCTCTGTTTTGCAAGCCTTTCCGCCCGGGCGAAACGCCGCAAGCCGCGATTAGCGCTGGATGATCGGCGCCGAAGAGAGGATAAGGACGCGGCGGAGACGAGGAGCGAGACGGTGCGCCGCATCCTGGCAATCTATAATCCGACGGCCGGACGGCGTGCCCGCGGCAAGTTCGAGCGCTTTCGCGCCGGGCTGACGCGGCTGGGCGCCTCCGTCACGGTGGCCGAGACCAACGCGCCGCTCCATGCAAAAAGCTTGGCCGAGACTGCCGATCCCACCCGCTTCGACGCCGTGGCGGTTGCGGGCGGCGACGGTACGATCAACGAGGCGGTGAATGGCATCGTCCATTCCGGCCTGCCGCTGGCGATCCTGCCGCTCGGCACTGCCAATGTCCTCGCCAACGAGCTCGGCCTGCCGCGCGATCCCGAGGCGCTCGCCGAGATCGCGGCACTGTCGCCGACGCGCTCGATCGTCCCGGCCGAGATCGTCACCGCCGAGCGCAACGAGCCTTGGCGCTTTTTGCTGATGGCCGGCATCGGCTTCGATGCCGAAGTGGTCGCCAATCTCAATCTCAAACTCAAGCGCAAGATCGGCAAAGGCGCTTATGCGCTCGGCAGCCTGGCGCAGCTTGGGCGGCATGAGCGGCGGCTGTTCGATGCGCGCATCGACGGCAAGCTCGAAAGCCCGGCATCGCTGGTCGTGGCGCGGGCGCATTTCTATGGCGGGCGTTTCGTGCTTGCGCCCGAGGCACGGCTCGATCAGCCGGCGCTGCATACCGTGCTGTTCCCCGGGGCGACGCGTGTCGCGGCGCTGCGCTACATGGCGGCGGTCGTGACCAGCACGTTGCAGCGGCAATGCGATGTCGAGGTGCGCGGCGCGCGCGAGATCGAGCTCGCCGGACCCGAAGGCGCGCCGGTGCAGATCGACGGCGATGTCCGCGCGCATCTGCCGGCGAGCATCCGCCTGGCCTCATCGCCGCTCGCACTCATCGCTTAGTCGCTATCGCTTAGTTGGGGCGTAAGCACCCCGCCACACCGCTGGACCCGCGCCGCGCGCCGCTGCGCGGTCCTCGGGATTGACCAGCTTGCAGCGCTCGAGCGACAGGCAGCCGCAGCCGATGCAGCTCGTCAGCCCGTCGCGCAGCCGCTGAAGCTCTGCCATCCGCTGATCGATCCGCTCGGTCCAGGAGCGTGACAGGCGCGACCAGTCGCGCGCCGTCGGCACATGGTCGCCGGGAAGCTTTGCCAACTCGCCGCCGATCTCGTCGAGCGTCAGACCGATCCGCTGCGCGAAGACAATGAACGCGATGCGACGCAAAACCGAGCGCGGATAGCGGCGATGGCCAGAGCCGGTACGCAGCGCCGAGGTGATGAGGCCGCATTCCTCGTAATAGCGCAGAGCCGAAGCGGCGACGCCGCTGCGCCGTGCGACCTCGGCAATGGTCAAATGGCTGGGCAGCATTGCGTGAAGCGTATCGCTTTACCTGCTTGACTTCAAGTTCACTTGAACTTGTAGGCTGGCGGAACATTCAAAGGAGACTGTTGATGGCGATGACGCGGCAAGAGGCGATCGAGGACGGGCTCGCGCGGTTGAAAGGCGTTGGCTTCACCATGGGGCCGGGTTTTGCCGAGCATGGGCCGATGGTCGCGGAAGCGATCAGCAGCCTCGGCTTCAACGAGCGGGTTGCGGCTTGGGTCGATGCCTACAACGGCAAGACACGGCATCTGCCGTTGCCGCCGCCGCAACGGCCGATCGACGGCGCGGATGACAGCGACTGGCGCTCGGCGCTCGGTGTCTATCCGCGTGCGGCGGATTGGCTCGCTTTCTTTCGCCGTGCGCTGGCGGAAATGCCGTGGCAGGAGGTGTTGCGGCTTTGGGTGCCACGCCTGCTTGATGGTCATGCCGGTGGGCTGACACATGGTCTTATCCGCACCGCCCATGCCGTGCGCAGCCTGCCGACCGATGGCGCGCCGAGCGTGCTCACGCGTGACGAGCTGGCACACGGTCTCGGCTATTGGGCTACAAGCTATCACCGCTCGCCCGGCGATCCGGAACGCAGCGGTGCATACGATCTCGACGAGGCGCTGCGCCGATTGCCGCGGGGCGAGAAGGCCGATATCGCGTCCGCGATCGAAAGTCTCGCGCCGATCGCCGATATCGATGCCGCGATCAGCCGTCATACTGCGGCTCTCGCCCGACTATTGCTGGCGCATGACGAGCTCGCGCCGGTTCCTACGATCCAGCTCGTCCATACGATCACCGCACCGCGGTCGATGCGCGATCTGTTGCCGTTCCTGCCGCCGGGAAGTGGACCACAAGCTTACCGCTTGCTGTGGCGGGTCAGTGCGGGAATCGTCGCGCATGTCGCGCGACCCTCTGCAACCGGTTCGGATAGCGGTCCGCCGCGTCATGAAGCTGGACTGACGCGCGAGGAACTCGTCGATCGCGCGATCGCGCATGGCGATGATCATATGATCAAGCTGACCGAAGCCTGTCTCGCCGAAGATTGGCTTCGTCCCGATCCGGTCTATCGCGTTCTGGCGGAGGCAATGCTACAGCGTCTGCCCGCCTCTTGAGGTTGTCGCAGGAAATCTCCCCAAAAGCATGTCGCAAGGTATTCAGTCGGCAACGGTGCCGTCGCCGCGCGGCCCGTGGCTCAGTTTCGGCGTTGTCGCGGTGGCGCTGTTTCTCTCGGTGCTGTCGATGTCGATCGTCGCTGTCGCGTTGCCCGCGATCGGCCACGCTCTCGCCGCGACGCCGACCGATCTGCAATGGATCGTCGATGCCTATGTGCTGGTCTATGCCAGCCTGCTGATCGCCGGCGGCGTCGCCGGCGACCGGCGCGGCCGCAAAGGCGTCTTCATGCTCGGCATCGTCGCCTTCGGCATCGGCACGCTGATCGGCGGCTTGGCGCCGGACATCACGACATTGCTGATCGGACGCGGCATCCAGGGCCTCGGTCCGGCGCTCATCATCCCGGGCAGCCTTACCATCATCACCGCGACCTTCGCGGATTACCGGCAGCGTTCAGCGGCGCTCGGCCTGTGGTCGACCAGCTCGGGCATCGCGCTCGCGATCGGTCCGGTGCTGGGCGGCGCGGTGGTCGATGCATTCGGCTGGCGCTGGGTGTTTCTGTTCAACGCGCCATGCTGTCTCGTGCTGCTGTGGTGTGCGGCGCGTTTCGTGCCGCGCATTCCGCATGCTCGAGACCGACAGCCGCTTCGATTGGCTCGGCCTCATCCTCTCGACCTTCGGCATCGGGGCGGTCACTTTCGCGATCATCAACGGCCAGGATCGCGGCTGGCTCGCGCCGCCGATCGCCGCTGCTTTCGTATCAGGCATCGTGGCGTTGATCTCTTCGTGCCGTGGGAGTTGCGGCGTCGCGAGCCGCTGGTCGATGTCCGGCTGTTCCTGCAACCGGCTTTCACCATCGCCAATGTCGCGGCGCTGGTGGTGTTCTTCGCTTTCGTCGGCGCCATCGTCTATTTCAGCGCCTACTTCCTGCAGGTGCAGGGCCGCACGGCGGTCCAGACCGGCATCGATGTCTCGGCGATCGGCGTCGCCTATGCTTTTGGCGCGGCGTTGTCGGGCCGGGTGGTCGGCCGCTTTGGCCCGCGTGTGCCGATGCTGTGCGGATTGGCGCTCAGCGGTATCGGCATGCTCGCGCTGTTGCGGCTCAAGACCGATACCGGCATCGGCGCGATCTGGTGGGATTTCGCGCTGGTCGGCGGCGCCGTCGGCGCCAGCCTCACGCCGATGGTCAGTATCGCGATGGCCGCCGTCGACAAATCGCGCACCGGCATGGCGTCGGCCGTGCACAATGCGATGCGCCAGCTCGGTCAGGTTCTCGGTGTCGCCGTGCTGGGCGCGCTGATCTATGCGGGTCTGCCGCGCGGCAGCGGCGTTGGAGTGCTCGCGCCGGCGCAGGCCGCGCTCTTCGTCGCGGGGCTGCATCATGCGCTGTGGCTGGCCGGCCTCGCGCTTCTTGCCGCGACGGCGCTTGCCGTGGTGATGCTGCGGCGCGCATAGCGCACGATCGTTTCGACAAGAAGCCGATTGCTTCTTTTCGAAACGTGAATTGCGCTCTCGATTAAAAAGTTTAGGTCTATGCGCCGGCGATGGTCATCCCTTCGATGCGCAAAGTCGGCGCATCGCTGCCGGTCTTGAAGACGAGATCGTTCGCCGGGGTCAGGTTCAAGAACATCTCTTTCAGATTGCTGGCGATGGTGACTTCGCTCACCGGGAAAGCGAGCTTGCCGTTCTCGATCCAGAAGCCGGCGGCGCCGCGGCTGTAATCACCGGTCACGCCATTGATGCCCATGCCCATCAGCTCGCCGACATAGAAGCCCTGCTTGATGTCGGCGATCAGCGCCTCGGGCGAAAGCTTGCCCGCCTCCATGTAAAGATTCGTCGGCGCCGGTCCTGGCGGGCCGGACGTGCCGCGGCTCGCATGGCCGGTGCTCTTGAGCCCGAGCTGCCGCGCCGAGCGCTGATCGAGCAGCCAGGTCTTGAGCACACCGTCCTCGATGATCGCGATGCGCCGATTGCGCACGCCTTCGCCGTCGAAGGGCTTGGCGCGCAAGCCGCGCTGGCGATGCGGATCGTCGATGATGTTGAGGCCGGCGGGGAAGATGCGCTGGCCCAGCTTGTCTTTGAGGAAGCTGGTGCCGCGCGCGATCGACGGGCCGCTGATCGCGCCGATCATATGGCGCATGATGCCGCCCGCGACGCGCGGATCGAATACCACTGGCACTTTCTGCGTCGGCACCTTGCGCGGATTGAGCCGCTTTACCGCGCGCTCGCCGGCGCTTTTGCCGATCTCTTTCGGGTCGAGCAGATCCTCGGCCCAGACCGCGGTCGTGTAATCGTAATCGCGCTCCATGCCGGTGCCGGTTCCGGCCAGCACCGAGGCGCTGATGCTCGAATGCGTGCCGGAATAGCCGCCAGCAAAGCCGTTCGAGGCGACGAGCGCGACGCTCGATCGGCTCCAGCCCGCTTCCGCGCCTTCGGAATTGGTGACGCCGGGCACGGCGCGCGCCGCATCCTCGGCTTCGGCGGCGCGGGCGATCAGCGTCTCGGGCGCAGGCTCGGTCGGGTCGTCGAGATCGAGCGACGGCCAATCGCGCGCCAGCTCCTCGGGCGCGGCGAGGCCGCAATAAGGATCCTCCGGCACGGTCTTCGCCATCGCGATGGCGCGCTCGATCAACTCGTTCAGCGCCGCCGGATTGCGGTCGTTCGACGAGACGATCGCCTGCTGCTTGCCGATCAACACGCGCAGGCCGAGATCGTAGCCTTCCGAGCGCTCGAGCTTCTCGACCTTGCCGAGGCGCTGTGCATGGCTGAGCGAGGCGCTTTCGAACAGCACCGCATCGGCGGCATCGGCGCCCGCTTTGGTCGCGCGGGAGATGAGATCGCCGAGCAGGCTCAGCGCATCGGTTTGCGGCATGTCTCTAGGTCCTCGTGAAGGCTTGGCGTTTCATATAGCGATCGTTCCGCCCAGCTGCCAGATCAGGGTCTCGCGCATCGTCCGGTCTTCCAGATCGAGCGAGGTCGGCACATTGTAGCGTGCGATCTCGGTAAGGCCTTCTTTCGGCAGATAGGCGCGGCCGGGATCGCCCAACAGCACCGTCGCGCCGCGTGCCGCCAACTGGCGCAGCCAGGCGGTGAGGCGGTCGGCAAGCGGCCGCTCGTAACACATGTCGCCAACGAGGATCGTGTCCCATTGGCTCTCGCCGCCGATGAGGTCGCGGCTTTCGGCCTCGATCGAAACGGCGTTGAGCGCGGCGTTAAGGCGAATTACGGCGATGGCGAAGATATCGATCTCGGCGGCAGTGACGCGCGCGGCGCCGGCATGCTTGGCGGCGATAG
The DNA here is from genome assembly GCA_963740675.1 of uncultured Alphaproteobacteria bacterium. GTDB lineage: Bacteria > Pseudomonadota > Alphaproteobacteria > ATCC43930 > CGMCC-115725 > CAIKMD01. Next base: position 923,696 of record CAVUFS010000004.1, on the reverse strand, counting down.
AGACCAGACCTGAGCCGGCTCCGATATCGAGCACGCTTTTGCCGGCGATGAGCGCGGGATGATCGAGAAGATGCCGCGCCAGCGCCTGACCGCCGGGCCAGGCAAAGGCCCAATAAGGCGGTGGCAATTGCGATGTCTCCAGCGTCGCCTCGGTGGCGTGCCAGAGCGGCGTCACCTCGGTGGCAAGATGCAGCTTGATCTCAGGCACGAGCGACGGCGTGCCGATCGCGGTGTTGGCGTGGATGAAGGCGCTTGGATCGGAAGAGGGGGGATCAGAGGACATGCGCTGCGATGATGCCGATGAGGAGGATCCAGCCGGTCCAGCGATTGGAGCGGAATTTGCGGCTGCAATCGGGCTGGCTCGATGTATCGACCTGCCGCGCCTGCCAGAAGAGCTGGAAGCACGCGCAGATCAGCGCGATGCGATAAGGCCAGCCGAAGCCCGCGCTCTCGCCGGCGATGGCCCACAGCACGATGGCGGTGGCATAGAAGATGAAGAGAAACGGCCGCGTGTATTTGCCGAGCGCGAGGGCCGATGATTTGACGCCGATCAGCAGATCGTCGTCCTTGTCTTGATGCGCGTAGATCGTGTCGTAGCCGAGTGTCCAGGCGATGCCGCCGACATAAAGCCAAAACGCCGGCGCTTGCAGATCGCCGCGCACCGCCGCCCAGCCCATCAGCGCGCCCCAATTGAAATTGAGGCCCAAGAAGAATTGCGGCCAATACGTAATGCGCTTCATGAAGGGATAGGTCGCGATCAGCACGATCACGAGAAAGCCGAGCAGGATCGACAGGCGATTGAGCGAGAAGAGGATCGCCGCACCGAGCGCGAGCTGCAACAGCATGAAAGCGATCGCGGCTTTGACGCTGACCGCCCCTGACGGGATCGGCCGCACGCTGGTGCGCTCGACCTTGGCGTCGAAATCGCGATCGACGATGTCGTTGAAGGTGCAGCCGGCGCCGCGCATCACCACCGCGCCGATGCCGAACAGCGCGATCAGCCACCAGTCGGGCCAGCGCTCCGCCGCGAAAGCGATGCCCCACCAGCACGGGAAGAGCAGCAGCCATGTGCCGATCGGCCGGTCGAGCCGCGCCAGCCGGAGATACGGCCGGATCGCCTGCGGCACAAGCCGATCGACCCAATCGCCGGCGCGGATATCGGTGCGAAGCTCGGCCATGCGGTGGTTCTTAACACCACGGCGGCGTTCGCGCCCCATGCTATTCTTGCCATACTAAATTAAACCGCCTTCCCCGCGAAAGCGGGGACCCAGGGAGTTCCGCGTGGTCGAGAAACGTCCTTGCGTCTACATCCTCGCCAGTCAACGCAATGGCACCCTCTATGTCGGCGTGACCAGCGATCTCGCACGACGCGTCTGGGAACATAAAGAAGGAGCGATGGAAGGTTTCACCAAAGATTATGGCGTTCGCGATCTCGTCTTCTACGAATTTCACGAGACGATGAATGATGCGCTGACACGAGAAAGACGCATCAAGAAATGGCGGCGGCAATGGAAGCTCGATCTCATCGAGCAGACCAATTCGCAGTGGCGCGATCTCTATGGGGATTTGGCATCGTGACTGTGGCCCCTGGGTCCCCGCTTTCGCGGGGACGGCGAAATTAAGATGGGCGCAAAAATTTCGGTCAGACTCTTCGTCACGGCGCCGCTTGCGAACGGTGCGGCGGTCGAGCTTGGCCAGGAGCAGGCGCATTATCTCAAAAACGTGATGCGTCTCGGCGAAGGCGATGCGGTGGCGTTGTTCAACGGCAGCGAGGGCGAGTTTCGGGCGCGCATCGAAAGCTTCGGCAAGCGCGCCGCAAGTCTTCTCGTTGAAGAACAATTGCGCGCGCAAAGCGCCGAGCCCGATCTTTGGCTGGTCTTCGCGCCGATCAAGCGGGCGCGCATCGATTATCTCGTCGAGAAAGCGACCGAGCTCGGCGCCAGCGCGTTGGTGCCGGTGATCACGCGGCACACGCATGTCGAGCGCCTCAATCTCGATCGCTTGCGCGCGCATGCGATCGAGGCGGCGGAGCAGAGCGAGCGCCTCACCGTGCCGCGCATCGACGAGCCGCGCGCTCTCGATGATGCGCTGGCCGGTTGGGATGCTTCGCGCCGCATCATGCTATGTGATGAATCCGGGAAGGCGCTGCCGGCGGCGCAAGCGCTTGCCGGGCAAAGCGCGGCAGCTTGGGCCGTGTTGATCGGGCCGGAAGGCGGCTTTGCGGAAACGGAGCTTGACGCCCTCCGGAAACTCCCCTTTGTTTCAGCCGTTAGTCTGGGACCGCGAATTTTGCGCGCCGATACGGCCGCGTTGGCGGGGCTGGCGGTGTTGCAGGCGTTTCGGGGCGAGGCGCAGTAGCGCCGATAAGATAAAGTTCTGGAGCGGTCACGAAGGACTATCGAGTTTATGTCGGCACCCTCGCATTCCGGCGGCGCGACCGTCACCGACAAGCGTCAGCTTGTCGAGTATCTCGCTGCCGGCTGTAAGCCGCGCGCGGAATGGCGCATCGGCACCGAACACGAAAAGTTCATCTTCCGCCGTGCCGATCTGCATCCCGTGCCTTATGAGGGCGATAGCGGCATTCGCGCCATCCTCGAAAAGCTGCAACGCTTCGGCTGGCACCCGGTTCTCGATGGCGAGAACATCGTCGGGCTCACCGACGATAGTGGCGGCGCAATCTCGCTCGAGCCGGGCGGGCAGTTCGAATTATCGGGCGCACCGCTCGAGACGCTGCATCAAACCTGCGGCGAGTTGCACACGCATCTGAAACAGATGCGCGAGGTCACCGGCGAGCTCGGCCTCGGCATGCTTGGTCTCGGCTACCTGCCGAAATGGAAGCGCGAAGATTGCTTCTGGATGCCCAAGCGCCGCTATGCGGTGATGCGCAACTACATGCCGAAGCGCGGCAAGCTCGGCCTCGACATGATGCTTCGGACCTGCACCGTGCAGGTCAATCTCGATTTCGCCTCCGAAGCCGACATGGTGCTGAAGTCGCGCGTATCGCTCGCGCTGCAGCCGATCGCCACGGCGCTCTTCGCCAATTCACCTTTCTTCGAGGGCAAGCCCTCGGGCTTTCTTTCGTTGCGCAGCAATGTCTGGACCGACACCGATCCCGATCGCTGCGGCACGCTGCCTTTCGTCTTCGAGGACGGTTTCGGCTTCGAGCGCTATGTCGATTGGATGCTCGATGTGCCGATGTATTTCGTCTATCGCGACGGCAATTACATCGATGTCGCCGGACAAAGCTTCCGCGATTTCCTCGCCGGCAAGCTGCCGGGCCTGCCGGGCGAAATCCCGACGATCAGCGATTGGTCGGATCATCTCACCACCGCCTTCCCGGAAATCCGTCTCAAGAAATTCCTCGAGATGCGCGGCGCCGATGGCGGGCCGTGGCGCAATCTCTGCGCGCTGCCGGCGTTCTGGACCGGCTTGCTCTATGACGACGATGCGCTGCGCGCCGGCTGGGATCTGGTCAAGGATTGGAGCGCCGAAGAGCGCGAACAGATGCGCGCCGATGTGCCGCGCTTCGGGCTCGCGACGCCGTTCCGCGGCAAGACGATTCAGGAGATCGCCACCGCTGCCGTGCATCTCGCCAAGGCCGGCCTCAAGCGCCGCGCGCATCTGAACGGCGAGGGCGACGACGAGACGATCTTCCTGCAGCCAGTGATCGAAGCGGCGGAATCCGGCAAGACTCCCGCCGATACGCTGCTCGATGAATATGCCACGCGCTGGCGCGGCATTGTCGATCCGGTCTACGTCGACGACGCGTACTAAACGTTAGAGCGGACGGCTCGTATGGCGATCGTTTACGCGCTGGAGCCTGATCTTTCAGCCACGGCGTTTCGCGATGTCCTGGTAGCGTCGACCTTGGGCGAACGCCGCCCGGTTGACGATCTCGCCCGGCTCGAGCGCATGTTGCGCCAGGCTGACATCATCGTCACCGCGCGCAATGAAGGGCGTCTTATCGGCGTTTCGCGCGCGATCAGCGACTTCGCCTATTGCTGCTACCTCTCGGATCTCGCCGTCGATGTTGCCTATCAGCGTCAGGGCATCGGCAAGCGGCTGATCGATGAGACGCGCAAAGCGGCAGGCGATGGCGCGACCTTGATCCTGGTCGCGGCGCCGGCGGCACAAACCTACTATCCGAAGATCGGCATGACGCCGATCGCCAGCAGCTGGATGATTCCGCGCACGCAGTAAATCGCGGGCGGCAATGTCGACGCGGATGAACACCTGGCGTTCAGCGTCCGACAGCGTGTTTGGTCAGCGCGGAGAGCGCATTGGTGAGGTTTTGCGTGATCGGCGCAGTCTGCGGCGCGATGCCGTGACGGTCGGTGAGCCACGCCGGATCGTTGTAGCTCAACCAGACTTTGCCGGTCGCATCTTCCCAGGCGAGCGCTTTGAGCGGCAGATCGATGCCGATGGTTTGCGCCGCCTGCATCAGTGGCGTGCCGCCTTTCGCATTGCCGAAGATCAGGAGCTCGGTCGGACGCAGCGGCAAGCCGATGGCGCTGGCGCCGCTGGCGTGATCGATGCGGGCGAAGATCGTCAGGCCTTTGGCTTTGGCCTCGGCTTCGAGCCGGTCGACGGTTTCTTTGACGGAATGTGGGCTGGCAAGCGTGACGAGACCGTGTTCAGTCATGGCGCACCTCGCTTCGGCGCCCATTCTAGCACGCCATTCTCGCAGGCGGGCTAGCTGGCGGAGGCTCCCGGTCTCGGTGCCGGCACGCCGGTCTTCACATCAAATGAGTAGAGCAGGGCAACGAATACACCCTTGCTGAGCGGCAGCAGCGCCAGCGTCATCGCGATCGTGATCGGGAAAAGGACGGCGTAATAGACCCAGTCCGGTGCGCCGCTGCGCGCGGTCACGATGAAGAACGGCACGATCAGATGGCCGACGATCAGGATCGTCGCCCAGGCTGGCCCGTCATCGGCGCGCAACTCGCTCAAAGCCGCGCCGCAGTGGGAACAGCGATCGGAGAGTTTGAGGTAGGAGCGGAAGAGCTTGCCCTCGCCGCAGATCGGGCAACGCTGGGCCAAACCGCGCTTGATCGCGGTCCAGATGTCCGGCCGGGTCACGGCCGTTTCGATGTTCGTGCTCATGACAAGATGAAGATAGGCTCGGCCGGTTACCAAAGAACGATGCCGCCGCGCCGCGCGGCAATCTGCCGCTTTTCGCCCGCCAGCCCTATTCGCCAGCAGCGAGCGAGACTGTCAGCCAGCGTTTCGGATTGGCCGAACCATCGCGCGGTGCAAGACCGGAGAGCGACATCCAGCGGGCATTGTCCCAGGAGGTCGCCGAGACCTCGATGCTGAGCTTGTTCGTTTTCGGCGGGCCGTCGATGCCGAGCGCGGCCCAGGGCAGCATCGCTTCGGCGACGATGCGCGGTTGGTCGGCGCCGAAGTAAAGCGCCTGGGCGCCTTCGATCGCGGCGCAGTCGTTATTCTGCAACTCCGCCACGGTGCCGGCGCACAGCTTCGGCGCCATCGGCGGATAGTCTTTGGTCGAGCCTTTGGGCGGGATGAAATAGAGCGTGAAGCGCTTCGGTCCGGCGCCGGCATCGACATCGAGCTCGATGCGATAAGCCTCGCTCAGCGGATAGCTCGCGCCGTAATCGAGCAGGCCGAGATCGTCGTAATCCTGCCCGATCGTCGCCAACGCCAAGCCCTGCTTGCTCCAGCTGAGATAGGCTTCGCCGAAAGCGACAGCGCCGGGCGAGGGCTTGAGCGGCGGCAACAGCGATGCTGGCTTCGGCCAATCGATCAGCGAGAGATGCTGCGGATCGATCGTCGCATAAGGAATAGCGAAATCCTTGGCGCTCGGCCGTGCGACCGCACCGGCATGATCGTGGATCGTCGGCAATTGGCGATTGGCGGCGCCGAGCGCCTCGACCAGCTCTTCATAGGGGCGGCCTTGGATATCGACGAGACCGAAATTGTAGTCCTCGCTATCGGCGCGGCCGCCGACCGGATAGTCGTAATACTGGAACCAATGCGTGCCGATGATCTCGGGCACGCCGGCGAAAAGCTTCGCCGAGGCGGCGGCGCCGGCAGCGCGCTGCGCTTGCGTCTCGACGGTCATCAGGTGGCCGTTGTTGCGATTGCCGGTGCGGTTCTCATGCGCGGCATAGAACCATTCCGAGATCAGCTCGGGCTTGCCATTGGTGAGCTTCCGGAGGCCATCGAAGAAATAGGGCGCGAGCCAGCCTTCCGGGCTGTCGACGTTATAATTGAGCGCGATCGCGTCGACGTAAGGTGCCTCGGCGTGGATCGCCGCTTGATCGTAATAGATCGGCAGCCGGTCGCCGAAGAACAGCGCGTCGGGATCGGCGGCTTTCAGCGCAGCGCGCGCGACTTTGTAATATTGCTCGGCGACAATGCCGGTCCAGCGCTCGACGACTGCCATGCCATTGCCGCCGATGCGCAGCTTGGTCGGCTTCTCCGCTTTGAGCAGTGCGTCCCAGGAATCGACACCTTCGGGCGGCACGAAATCCTTGGTGAAGCGTTGCCAGTTGCTGCCATATTGCTCGCGCAGCATCGCGAGCCAGCGCTGCTTGGTGAAACTCGTCGCCGGCTGTTGGCCATAAAACAGGAACAGCGCGCCGTCCCACCAGCCGACTTCATTATCCGAGAAATAGCCGATGCGATAAGGCGAATCGCGATAGGGCGCGGTCAGCATCTTCGCTTGGTCGAACATGCGCTGCTCGGCGGCGGGATCGAAGGGGTCGAACCAATGGAAGCGGGCGAGGCGTCCGAGCTCGAGATTGATGACGCTGGGCAGCTTCAATTGCTTCGGCGGCAGCGACCAGGCGCCGGCGCTGTTGAAGCCCCAATCCGAAAGACGCTGCTTGGTCTGCGCGATCCAATCGTCGATCGACGCGAAGCTGTTGCGCCAATCGTAATGCGGCCGATCGAGATAGCCGGCGGTGATGCCGCCATCGAGCACATTGACGCCGGTTGAGTAGAAGCTGTCGCCGCACGGCGTGACGAGGCTGCTGATCGCGCCGCGATGCGCAATCGTCCAGCGCGCCGACGGCGCGTGATCGAGATCGCAGGCCGCGCGAACGGGTCCTGTTGCCGAAAAGAAAGCGACGAGAACGAGCGCCGCGGACGCGAATCCCCTCACCAGCACCGCGCGTCGCCCCAGCACCTCATGCGGCGGTGCCGCCGACGGTCAGCCCATCCATGCGCAGCGTCGGCTGACCGACGCCGACCGGCACGCCCTGGCCATCCTTGCCGCAGGTGCCGATGCCGCCATCGAGCGCGAGATCGTTGCCGATCATCGACACTTTGGCCATGGCGTCGGGCCCATTGCCGATGAGCGTCGCGCCCTTCACCGCCTTGCCGACCTTGCCGTCCTCGATGAGATAGGCCTCGGAGGCAGAGAAGACGAATTTGCCCGAGGTGATGTCGACTTGGCCGCCGCCGAAATTGACCGCGTAGAGACCGCGTTTAACGGACGCGATGATCTCTTTCGGGTCCTTGTCGCCGGCGAGCATATAGGTGTTGGTCATGCGCGGCATCGGCGCATAGGCGAAGCTCTCGCGCCGGCCGTTGCCGGTCGGCTTCATGCCCATGAGCCGCGCATTGAGGCGATCCTGCATATAGTTTTTGAGGATGCCGTCCTCGATCAGCACGGTGCAATTCGACGGCGTGCCTTCGTCATCGACCGAGAGCGAACCGCGGCGATCGGGGATCGTGCCGTCATCGACGACCGTGACGCCGGGCGAGGCAACGCGCTGGCCGATGAGACCTGCAAAAGCAGACGTCTTCTTGCGGTTGAAATCGCCTTCAAGCCCGTGGCCGACCGCTTCATGCAGCATCACGCCGGGCCAGCCGGGGCCGAGCACGACCGGCATCTCGCCGGCGGGCGCCGGGACGCTGTCGAGATTGACCAGCGCCTGGCGCAGCGCTTCGTCGACCTGCGCTTTCCAATTCGTCGGATCGATGAAACGCTCGTAAGCGAGCCGGCCGCCGGCGCCCGAGGTGCCGCTTTCCATCTTGTCGCCGTCGCCGACGACGATGCTGACATTGAGCCGGACCAGCGGGCGGACATCGCCGACGCGGCGGCCATCGGCACGGATGATCTGCACCGCCTGCCAGACGCCCGAGAGCGAGGCCGAGACTTGTTTGACGCGGGAGTCCTTGCTCCGGGCATAGGCATCGATCTCGGCGAGTAGCTTGGTCTTCGCCGCGAAATCCACCTGATTGAGCGGATTGGCGTCGGTATAGAGCTGGCGGTTGGTGCCGGGCGGCGGCGCGGCGAGCGTGCCGCTATGGCCCTGGCGCACCGCGCGCACGGTCTGACCAGCGCGGCGGATCGCGTCCTCGCTGAGCTCAGAGGCGTGGGCATAGCCCGCGGCCTCGTCACTGATGCCGCGCAGCCCGAAGCCCTGCGCCGTGTCGAAGGAAGCGGATTTGATCCGCCCGTCATCGAGGGTCAGGCTTTCGGATTGCGAATATTCAAGAAAGAGCTCGCCGTCATCCATGCCTTGAAGCGCCTCGGCGACGATCTTCTCGACCCGGGCCTGGTCCATGCCGGTCTTGGTGAAGAACAGATCGTCGGTGAGCGCGAGGTCGGTCATACTTTAATCTCCAGCGGCAAGCGGTTGTGCCATGAAGCGGCACCCGGTTCTAGTCCATAAGGGGTTCCACCCTATATGGGCATCGCGCGGTGCGGTGTCAGCATAACGCCGGGCACGCGCTTGCGGCACCCCACGGCAAGAGTAAGATTTCGCGTGGGGGAATGCGGGGGATTGGGGGATGCTTCGCAGCTTAGTGGCGCTCGTCTTGTGCCTGGCCGCCGTCATGCCGGCCTGGGCCGAAGACGCGCCGACTTTCTATGCCGATCCGGCGACGGGATGTCGGCTTGGGAGCTTTCATTCCAAGCCAAGCTATACGGTGCGTTGGAGCGGCGCCTGCGCCGCCGGCCTGGCCGAGGGCCCAGGCGTCGCCGAATGGCAGGAGAACGGCAGCTTCAGCAACCGGTTCGAAGGCAGCTTCCATAAAGGGCTGCGCGAGGGACGGGGCCTCGTCATCACGCAGGATGGCAGCCGCGGCGAAGCAGAATTTCGCAACGGGCGCCTGAACGGCCGTTGCGTGTTCACCTACGCGGATGGCGGTCGCTTCGACGGCCAGTGTTCGAACGACGAGCGCAACGGCGTCGGCAAGCAAACCTTCCCGAGCGGCAATCGCTACGAAGGCGACTACCACAACGATGAGATGAATGGCCGCGGCGTTTACATCTGGATGGATGGCCAGCGCTACGAAGGCGATTTCGTCGACGGCGAGCGCAACGGGCGCGGCCGCGAAACCTATCCCAACGGCGCGCGCTACGAGGGCGACTGGGTCAATGGCGATTACGACGGCCAGGGCACGTACACTTTCGCCGACGGTCAGATTTATGAGGGCGAGTGGAGTCATGATCTGCCGAACGGCCGCGGCGTGTTTCACGGCGTCACGCGCGGCCTCTTGGGCTCGGGCGAACATGATTTCGCCGGCACGTGGGTGAATGGCTGCTTCGCCCAGGATCCCTATACGGCTCACCTTTTCAAAACTGCGGAAGAATGCGGGTTCGACGATGACTAGCGTGTCCGGAAAAATTCTTTTCGGCGCGTTGCTCGCGCTGGTCATCGTCGAACCCGCATCGGCGCGCGCCGACGATACGCCGACCTTCGTTGCCGATCCGACGAGCCATTGCAGCGTCGGTACCTACCATCCCGATCCACGCGACAGCGTGCAGTGGAGCGGCGCGGGATGCGCGGCCGGGAAGGCGCAAGGGCAAGGCATTGCCGAATGGCAAACGGCGGGGGCCTTCGTCGCCCGCTTTGAAGGAACGTTTGATGGGGGATTGCTGGAGGGGCGTGGCTTGAAGCTCACCAATGATAACCGCCGCTACGAGGCGGAATTCCATCAAGGGAAAATGAGCGGCCGTTGTGTGATGACGACGCCGGCCGTGCGTCTCGATGGACAATGCGCCGACGATTTTTTCAATGGCCCCGGGATTGCGGTGTTTACGAACGGCAATCGCTACGAAGGTAATTTCAAGGACAGCGAGTTCGACGGCCAGGGCATCTTTTCCGAGAAGGATGGCAGCCGCATCGAGGGCGAATGGCTTCACGACCATCTCACCGGCAAGGGGCGCGGGGTCTATCCCGGTATCGGTCGCTACGAAGGCGACTTCGTCAACGGTAATTTCGAAGGTCGCGGCACGTATTACTTCGACGAGGATGGGAGTTTCTACGAAGGCGAGTGGCACAACAATCTTCCGAATGGCCGCGGCGTGCTCCACGGCACCACGCATGGGCTGCTCGGCGAAGGCCATCACGACTACGTCGGCACGTGGGTGAATGGCTGTTTCCATCAGGAGCCGTACACGGCGGAGGTCATGACGACTCGCGCGGCTTGCGGCTTCGATTGAGAAGGCTCGATCCCATGCGTCGCGCGCGCGATGATCATTCTTTGCTTTGCCGCGTCCTCGGCACGCGCCGACGGCGTCGCTTGCTCGGCGAGCAGACAGCGACGATCGAAACGACGCGCAGCGCTTGCGGCTTCGACTGATCGCGCGCCGTCCGCGACGCGCGATCAGAGGCCGGGCTATTCCGTCACTGGGCGCTGCAGACGTAGGTGCCGGCGCAGGACTGAACCGGCGGTGGCGGATGGTATTGCACTGGCGGCGCGCTCGGCGCGCGCGCGGCGGAAGGTGCGCGATAGGCGGGCGCCGGGCGATAGCTCGGCATCGAGCGCATCGAGCCCGATAGCGCGCCAAGCCCGCCCGACAGTGCGTTCAGCATATCGATCGCGCTGTCGAGTGAATTGCCGGGATCGAAACCGGTATCGGGAATGTTGCTGACGTCGATATCGGGAACATCGTCGATGCTGGCACGCTGCGGGCCGGCAAGCGCCGCGTTCCAATCGTTGCGGTCGCCGGCGGCGATCTTGCGGTGCGGCAGGCCGACGCCGAGCGCGCTGGCGATCCGCTTCATCGCGTCGCGGCATTGCGGATCCTTGTCGAGTTTCGCATAGCTCGCCGCCGCCTGGGACGCGTTCGCCTTCGATTTCGCTTCGCCGCTGCTGATGAATTTCTCGAAATCGGCACGGCATTTCGGCGGCAGCGAATTGAGCGCGCCGGAAATATCCTCGCCGTTGATCCGGCCGATCTCGCGCCGCGTCTCGTCCGAACCCATCGTGAAGGCGGGCTGTGCGTTGGCGACGGCTGCCGCTGCATCGGGAGCATGCGCGAGGAAGGCTCTGCGTTGCGCGAGGTCGTTCGCGCGGCAAGGCGTGGCAATGCTGTCCTGCCAGCTAACGTCGCCATCGGCGAGCATCACATTGGTGCATTGCTTGCCGTCGGCGGAAATCTGCCGGCACGAGACGTTGTTGCCGCCAGCGATCGGCTTATCGCAGACATAGGTGTTGTCGCCGATCTGCGTGACGTTGTCCGGTGCAGCGGGCTTTTGCGGCGTTTCGGCGGCGGCTTTCGGCGGCGCTTCGAGCCCCGCGGCAGCCGCGGCTTTCGCGCCTTGTGCGTCATAATCCTTGAGCAGAGCCTGGATCTTCGATTTTTGCTGCGGATCGGCTTTGACCAGATCGGCGCCCGCCTGATGCAGATCGCGCATCGCGGTTTCGTATTGCTGCTTCAACTGGGCCTTCAACGCCGGATCGTCGGTCTGCTGCGCGCGATAGGTCGCATCCTGGGCGCGCGCCTGGGCATCGGCCCAGCGTTGCTCGGCGGCATCGATCGCCTGGCTTTGCGCAGCGTTCGTCGCCGGCGCGCTTTTGCTTTGCAGCGCGCGGCGTAGCTGGTCGCGCAAGCCGGTGTTTTGGCTTTGCACGGCCGATGTGCCGGTCTGCGAGGCTTGCGACGCGTCATTGCCGAGGGCGCTGGTCGCGCCTTGCTTGGGCGAGCAGTCGACATTCACCTGCGCCGTCTCGTAACAGGTATCGGCGCGGCTGCTGCCGCCATCGATAAGGAGCATCGCCGTGGCGATGCCGAAGACTGCCACCATCCGCATCACGATCCTCCTGCGGCCGGCATTCGGCCGCTAGTTGAAAAGCGCTTTCGATTTCGTGTTGAGCGCGTCGAGCGCTTCGCCCGCTGCATCCCGGAATCCGTAGAGGCCGCCGTCGCCGGCAGTTGCTGTGCCGCTGGTCTCGACACGCGAGATCGGCTGCCGCTTGTCGTTGAAGACGATGACTTCGATCTCGACCGTTGTCGGATCGCCCGCTTTGGCGCCGAGCCGGCTGCGGATATCCATGACGAGCGTCAGCGAGACATTGCGCTCTTGCGCGGTCGCGATGTCGTCCATCAATTCGAGCCAGGGATAGCGCTGCTTCACGATGTCGACGGCGCGCAACAGGATCGGCTGGATCTGCAGGTCTTCGGCAATCCCGTCGCCTTGGCCGGGCACGGCAGCGGCGGCGTCCTTGCCGACCTGCGCGTGATAGGCGCGCAGCTTGCCGTAATTCGCCCCCGGCACCAGCGCCATGGTCAACACCGCGCGCGTCGCGCCGCTGCGCGCGCCCGGCGCGTAGTAATTCACCGGCACGTCGGCCGGCACGGTGCTCGCCGGCTGGCGATAGAGCCCCGACAGCGCGTCGCTGTAACGCGGTGCGGCGCTGTTGATCGCCGGCAGCGACGGTGCACGCGGGGGCGTGACGGACGCAGGCTGATAATTGTTGAAGCCGCCACCGTCTTGGCAGGCGGTCACGAGCAGCGCGGCGCCAAGCGCCAACGCGAAATAATGTTTGCGCAAAGACGATCCCCCAATCCCCGCGAAAAGCCTATCAGGGGTGGGTTGACGCGTGCAAGTGATGCCCGTCTTGCGAGTCGTCGTGACGTTGCCGTCGCTGCAAGAGCCGTGGTTGCACACGTTACACTGCATTGCGGCATAAAGTCGCAATGATGCGGTTGGCGTCATGCGGGCGCAGGGGCTATGAGAGGCGCGAGATTTTCGATGCGCTTGCTTGGGTTAGCGCGTCACCGGTGGCCGCCGGCAGGATGAGGGGCAAAGGCATGATTTCGATGCGTCAATCGTTGGGAACGAAGCTTGGCGCGGGGCTGCTCCTGGCGCTGACAGCGGCGCCGGCCGCTTGGGCGGAGCAACCGCGAGACTGGCAAATGGGGATGCTCGAGGGCGACACCCCGGTGCGCGACGCGATCTCGAGCTTCCATAACGAGTTGCTCGTCATCATCACGCTGATCACGATCTTCGTGATGGGGCTGCTGATCTACGTGATGGTGAAGTTCAACGCCAAGCGTCATCCGGTGGCGTCGACGACGACGCACAACACCCTGATCGAAGTGGTGTGGACGGCGGTGCCGGTGCTGATCCTCGTCGCGATCGCGATCCCGTCCTTCAAGCTGCTCTATTACGAGAATCGCACCGAGAAAGCGGATTTCACCCTGAAGGTGACCGGCCACCAATGGTACTGGTCCTATGAATATCCCGATCAGGGCGGTTTCGCGTTCGACAGCAACGTGCTCTCCGACGAGGATGACGCGAAGCAGGGCAAGCCGCGGCTGCTCGGCGTCGACAATCCGGTGGTCGTGCCGGTCGGCGCGACGGTGCGCGTTCTCATCACCGGCACCGACGTGATCCATAGCTGGTATCTGCCTTCGGCTGGCGTGCAGGAATACGCCGTCGTCGGCCATACCAACGAGAGCTGGTTCCAGTTCGAGCGTCCCGGGCACGTTCTACGGCCAGTGCAATCAGATCTGCGGCGTCAATCACCCCTTCATGCCGATCGAGGTCAATGTGGTCTCGAAAGAGGATTTCCAAAAGTGGGTCGACGAGGCGAAGAAGAAATTCGCCAAGGCCGGCACACCCGACCCGAGCGTGCAGCTCGCGGCGGTTCAATAAGCACGTAAGCCCAGCTTAGGTATTCGTGAGGAAAGAGCGATGACGACCGACACCCACGCGCACGGCGGCCACGGCGGTTACGGCGGCGGCCATGCCGATCATGCGGGCCACGACCACGTGCCCGCCTTCTGGACGCGCTGGTTCGCCTCGACCAATCACAAGGACATCGGCACGCTCTATATCATCTTCGCGATCTGCGCCGGTCTGATCGGCGGCATCTTCTCGATCATCATGCGCATCAACCTGGCGGTGCCGGGCGATCCGCTCTTCCACGACAACCACCAGCTCTACAACGTCATCATCACCGCCCACGGCCTGGTGATGGTGTTCTTCATGGTCATGCCAGCGCTGATCGGCGGCTTCGGCAACTGGTTCGTGCCGCTGATGATCGGCGCGCCCGATATGGCCTTCCCGCGCATGAACAACATCAGCTTCTGGCTGCTGATCCCCGCCTTCGCGTTGCTCATCGCCTCGGCGTTCGTCGGCGAAGGCGCGGGCGTCGGCTGGACGATCTATCCGCCGCTCTCCTCGAAGATCGGTCATCCCGGCGCGTCGGTCGACATGGCGATCTTCTCGCTCCATCTCGCCGGCGCGTCCTCGATCATGGGCGCGATCAATTTCATCACCACGATCTTCAACATGCGCGCGCCGGGCATGACCCTGCACAAGATGCCGCTCTTCGTGTGGTCGATCCTGGTGACGGCGTTCCTGCTGCTGTTGTCGCTGCCGGTGCTCGCCGGCGCGATCACCATGCTGCTGACCGATCGCAATTTCGGCACGACCTTCTTCGATCCGGCCGGCGGCGGCGATCCGCTGCTGTTCCTCAACCTCTTCTGGTTCTTCGGCCACCCCGAAGTTTACATCATGATTTTGCCGGCCTTCGGCATCGTCAGCCAGGTGATCTCGACCTTCTCGAAGAAGCCGATCTTCGGCTATCTCGGCATGGCCTACGCGATGGTCTCGATCGGCGTGATCGGCTTCGTCGTCTGGGCGCACCACATGTTCACGACCGGCATCAGCGTCGACACGCAGGCCTATTTCACCGCCGCGACGATGGTCATCGCGGTGCCGACCGGCGTGAAGATCTTCTCCTGGATCGCGACGATGTGGGAGGGCTCGATCGAGTTCAAGACGCCGATGCTGTGGGCGATCGGCTTCCTCTTCCTCTTCACCGTCGGCGGCGTCACCGGCGTCGTGCTCTCGAATGCCGGCGTCGACCATTACCTGCACAACACCTATTACGTCGTCGCGCACTTCCACTACGTGCTGTCGCTCGGCGCGGTGTTCGGTCTCTTCGCCGGCTTCTACTACTGGATCGGCAAGATGTCGGGCCGGCAGTACAACGAGACCTTCGGCCAGATCCATTTCTGGACGACCTTCATCGGCGTCAACCTGACCTTCTTCCCGATGCACTTCCTCGGTCTCGCCGGCATGCCGCGCCGCATCAGCGATTATCCGGATGCATTCGCGGGCTGGAACATGGTCGCGTCGATCGGCTCGTTCATCTCCTTCGCCTCGACCCTCTGGTTCATCTTCGTCGTGTTCCACACGCTCTTCGCCGGCAAGCGCGTCGGCGCGAATTACTGGGGCGAAGGCGCGACGACCTTGGAATGGACGCTGTCCTCGCCGCCGCCGTTCCACTCCTATGACGAGCTGCCGGTCATCACGTCCTCGCCCGCGCATCACTGAGAGCGATGGCCGACCTTTCCGCCAGCCTGATCGGCACATCTGCGGCGCTTCCGGCGCGTGCGGCTGCGGCGGACACTCCGGCCGTCAGTAGCGCGGTCGGCGGCGTCGGCGATTATTTCGCGCTGCTGAAGCCGCGGGTGATGTCGCTCGTCGTCTTCACCGGCTGGGCTGGGCTTTATCTTGCGCCGGGTCACATCAATCCGTTCCTCGGTTTTGTTGCCGTGCTTTGCATCGCGGTCGCCGCCGGCGCGTCGGGCGCGATCAACATGTGGTACGACCGCGACATCGATGCCTTGATGGAGCGCACCAAGGATCGCCCGATCCCGGCGGGCCGCGTCGCGCCGGGCGATGCGCTCGGCTTCGGCGTGATCCTCGCGATCGGCTCGGTCACGCTGATGGCGCTGGCGCTCAACGTCGTCACGGGCATTTTGCTCGCGATCACCATCGCCTTCTATGTCTTCATCTATACGATCTGGCTGAAGCGCAGCACGCCGCAGAACATCGTGATCGGCGGTGCCGCCGGCGCGTTCCCGCCGATCGTCGGCTGGGCCGCGGTGACCGGCCAGATCGGCCTGCTTTCGATCGTGCTCTTCGCGCTGATCTTCTTTTGGACGCCGCCGCATTTCTGGGCGCTGTCGCTCTATCGCACCGGCGACTATGCCAAGGCGGGCGTGCCGATGCTGCCGGTGGTGGCCGGCGCGCGCGAGACCAAGAAGCAGATGCTGCTCTATACCGTCGCGCTGTGGCCGGTGGCCGTGGCGCCGACGCTGCTGCATGCCGCGAGCTGGTTCTACGGCGTGCCGGCGCTGGCGCTCTCGGCGATCTTCACGCTCTGCGCCATCCGTGTGATGCGCGATCCGGGCGAGGCCGCCGCCAAGCAGATGTTCGGCTTCTCGCTGCTTTACCTGTTCCTGTTGTTTGCGCTGCTGGTCGCCGATCGCGCGCTCGGTTTTTCGGTGGCGTCGTGAGCTGGCTGGTGATGGACCCGCAAGACAAGCGCCGCCGTTTCAAGAACCTGGCGCTGCTCGGTATTCTCCTGGCGGTGGTGGCGCTGCTTTACGCCATCACCATGGTCCGGTTGGGGATGCAGCTATGAGCGCCCCTAATGGCAAGAAGGGCGGCCAGGGCTCGCGCAAAGGCGTGACCGTCGGCGCACTGCTCGGCGTCGTCGTAGCGATGTCGGTGCTCGTCGGCTTCTCGGTGCCGCTCTATCGCCTGTTCTGCGCCGCCACTGGCTATAACGGCACGACGCAACGCGCCACCGAGGCCGCGACCGAGATCGTCAAGGATCGCACCATCACCATCCGCTTCGATGCGAATGTCGCGCCGGGGCTCGATTGGCAATTCCGGCCGGAGCAGCGCTCCGTCCAGGTCCATCCCGGCGAGACCAAGGTCATCAATTACAAAGCCTTCAATACGAGCAAGCAGCCGATGACCGGCACGGCGACGTTCAACGTCACGCCGTCGAAGGCCGGTCTCTATTTCGACAAGCTGCAATGCTTCTGCTTTACCGCCCAGCATCTCGAGCCCGGCCAGAGCGCCGATCTCGCCGTGCAGTTCTTCGTCGATCCGGACATCGTGAAGGATCATGATGCCGACGATGTCGACACGATCACGCTGAGCTACACCATGTTCCACGCCAAGGATGACGACCAGACAAGTCCAATCCTCGGCACTTTCCACCAACACCGCCATCAATTGAGCCGTGCGAGCCAAGCCATGACCACTGAGCCACTCGAGCCTGAGCATTTCGACTATCACGGCCACCATCATCCCTATCATTTGGTCGATCCGAGCTATTGGCCGCTGCTCGGCTCGCTGTCGGCGGGCGTGATGGCCGGCGGCGCGGTGTGGTGGATGCATAACGGCCAGACCTGGAGCCAGAGCTGGGGAATTATCATCGGCCTGCTCGGCGTGCTGTCCATCATGTTCGTGTGGTGGCGCGGTGTGATCCGCGAGGCGGTCTATGGCGGCTTCCACAATCCGGTCGTGCAGATCGGCCTGCGCTTCGGCATGGCGCTGTTCATCGCCTCCGAGGTGATGTTCTTCTCGGCCTTCTTCTGGGCTTATTTCAGCGCCGCGCTCTACCCGACGGCGGCGATGGGCGGGATTTGGCCGCCGAAGGGCATCCATCCCTTCGATCCATTCGAACTGCCCTTCCTCAACACGCTGATCCTCCTCACCTCAGGCACGACCGTGACCTGGGCGCATCACGCGCTGCTCGAGAATGATCGCAAGGGGCTGATCTACGGCCTCGGCCTCACCGTGATCCTCGGCCTCTGCTTCACCGGCTGTCAGGCCTGGGAGTACAGCCACGCCGCCTTCGGCTTCACGCAGGGCATGTATCCCTCGACCTTCTTCATGGCGACCGGCTTCCACGGCGCGCACGTCATCATTGGCACGACCTTCCTGCTGGTCTGCTGGTTCAGGGCCCGCGCCGGCCATTTCCGCCCCGACCATCATTTCGGTTTTGAGGCGGCGGCGTGGTACTGGCATTTCGTCGACGTGGTTTGGCTGTTCCTCTTCATCTGCATCTATTGGTGGGGCAGCGCCGGCGTCGCTGTCGGCGAGTAACGGGTCCGCGGGATGAACGAGGCGGAGTCTTCTCCGCCCGTTTCCGTGCTGGCAACGGCGTTGCGCTGTCGTTGCCCGCGTTGCGGCCAGGGCCGTCTCTATAGCGGCCTGCTGACCGTGGTCCCGCTGTGCAGCGGCTGCGGCCTCGACCTTGCCGCGCAAGATGCCGGCGATGGCCCGGCGGTGTTCGTGATCCTGATTCTTGGTGCTGTGGTTGTCGGTCTCGCCCTCTGGGTTGAGGTCGAATTCGCGCCACCGCTGTGGGTGCATCTCGTTCTTTGGACGCCGGTGATCATCGGTGGTGCGATTGCGATGCTGCGCATCCTCAAAGCCTGGCTGATCGCGATGCAGTACCGTCATCACCTGTTGGGCGGCGCTTAGACGCTATGCTCGTCATTGCGAGGAATCCCTTCGACAAGCTCAGGAGCGACGAAGCAATCCAGGGATCGAGCGTGATGCCCTGGATTGCTTCGCTTCGCTCGCAATGACGTGACAGAGAAAACGCACCGCTCTCTCCTCTGGCCGACCATCTGGTCGGCATTCGGGCTGTTGCTGTTGCTGTGGCTCGGCACCTGGCAGGTGGAGCGTCTCGCCTGGAAGGAAGGGCTGATCGCCGAGCGCAACGCCGCGCTCGCCGCGGCGCCGGTGCCTTTGCCGAAGACTCTCGACGAAGCGCACGCGCTCGAATTCCATCCCGTGCGCGCGGAGGGGCAATTCCTCAACGAGCATGAGCTCTATCTCAACGCGCAGGCGTTCAACGGCGATCAGGGCTTCCATATCGTCACGCCGTTCCGCCTGTCGGATGGGCGGATCATTTTCATCGATCGCGGCTTCGTGCCGACCGCCCGTAAGGAGCCGTCGTCGCGCGCGGCGGGTCAGATCGCCGGCGCAACGGCGGTGACGGGGCTTCTGCGCTTGCCCGAGCCGCCGGGCTGGTTCACGCCCGCCAATGAACTGCAGAAGAATTCGTGGTTCTCGATCGATCTTCCGGCGATGGCGCAAGCGGCGGGCACCGGCAGCGCTCTGCCTTTCTATGTCGACGCCGATAAGACGCCGAACCAAGGCGGCTGGCCGCAAGGCGGGCAGACGATCACCGAACTGCCCAACAACCACCTGCAATATGCGATCACCTGGTACGCCTTGGCGGTGGCGCTGGTCGCGATCTATATCCGCTTTGCCATTCGCCGCCGCCGGAGCAACGCATGACAGCCAGCCCTTACGCCACGCTCGAAGCCCGTTTCCGCCGCCTTGGCGCGCTCGGCGAGGCGCAGGCGGTGCTGCATTGGGATATGTCGACGCAGATGCCCGATGGCGGCGCCGAAGCCCGCGCCGAGCAGCTCGCGACCTTGAAGCTCATCCGCCACGACATTCTCGGCGATGCTTCGGTGCCCGATCTTTTCGCCGGCGCCGAGGCGCAGAACGATCTCGACCCATGGCAGCGCGCCAATCTCGGCGAGATGCGCCGTTCCTGGCTGCATGCGACGGCGGTGCCGGCCGATCTCGTCGAAGCGTCCTCGAAAGCCGATTCGGCTTGCGAGATGGTGTGGCGTCAGGCGCGGCCGGCGAATGATTTCGCGCGCGTGCTGCCGGCGCTGCAAAAGGTGCTCGATCTCACGCGCCAGGTCGCGGCGGCGAAAGCGGCGAAGCTCGGCGTGTCGCAATACGACGCACTGTTGGATCAATACGAGCCGGGCGGCAGCAGCACAGCGATCGACCGCGTCTTCGATCCCTTCGCCAAGCGACTCCCCGGTCTGATCGACGAAGCGATCGCGGCGCAGTCGCGCCGGCCGGCGCCGCTCGCGCCGCAAGGCCCATTCCCGATCGCGCTGCAGCGCGCGGCCGGTGTGAAGCTGATGGAAGCAATCGGCTTCGATTTCAATCACGGCCGGCTCGATGTCAGCCTGCATCCGTTTTCCGGCGGCACGCCGGACGATGTCCGCATCACCACGCGCTACGAGGAAGAAGATTTCAGCCGCGCGCTGATGGGCGTGCTGCACGAGACCGGCCACGCGATGTATGAGCGCGGCTTGCCGGCGGAATGGCGCCGCCAGCCCGTCGGCCGGGCGCGCGGCATGAGCCTCCACGAAAGCCAATCGCTGCTGATCGAGATGCAGGTCTGCCGCTCGCGCGAATTCCAGAGCTTCCTTGCGCCGATTCTGCGCGAGACCTTCGGCGCCAGCGGCACCGCCTGGGACGCCGAGAATCTCTATCGCCTCGGCACCCAGGTCGAGCGCAGCTTCATCCGCGTCGATGCCGACGAGGTGACCTATCCGGCGCATGTCATCCTGCGGTATCGGCTGGAGAAGGCGCTGCTCTCGGGCGACCTCGCGCTCAAGGATCTGCCGGGCGCGTGGAACGACGGCATGAAGGCGCTGCTCGGCATCGTGCCGCCGGACGATCGCCAGGGCTGCCTCCAAGACATCCACTGGTTCGACGGCGCCTTCGGCTATTTCCCAACCTATACGCTGGGTGCGATGACGGCGGCGCAGCTTTTCGCCGCTGCGCGCCAAGCCGACCCCGGCATCTTGCCGGGAATCGAAAAAGGCGAATTCGCGCCGCTGATGGCCTGGCTGCGCGCCCATGTGCATGGCAAGGCGTCGCGCTTCTCGACCGCGGAAATCATCACCCAGGCGACCGGCAAGCCGCTTGACCCGGCGGTGTTCGAGGGCCACCTCCGGGCGCGTTATATCGACGGCTGATTTTTTTTACGCGCCATCCCCGCGCCCTTCGCCAGGCTCAGGAGCGGGGATCCAGGAAGCAAACTCGCTGTTTCCTGGATGCCCGCCTTCGCGGGCATGACGAAGAGGAAAAGACCGGACTCGGGTTTAATTGGCCCGCGAATCCCTCTAAATTCGCCCCTCCCCAAAGGAGGCGCGTATGGCCCTGTTCGTTCTTATTGCCGAGTTGCAGGTAAAGCCCGAGGCGGTCGAGAAATTCATCCCGCTGATCATGGCCAATGCCAATACCTCGGTGCATGTCGAGAAGGGCTGCATGCAATTCGACGTGACGCAGCAGATCGACGATCCGACGAAATTCTCCCTATATGAGATCTATTCGGATCAGGCGGCGTTCGAGCTCCACAGCAAGACGCCGCATTATCAGGACTTTGCCGCCAAGACCAAGGACATGATCGTCGGCCGCAGCGCCAAGCGCCTGACGCGCCTCTCGGGTTTCCACAAGCATTGAGTTGAGACTGATTCTGTCATGAGTGACGTCGTTGCGCCGCTGCGGGTGCGGGTCCATTCCGTTACCTGGGAAGCGGAAGGCATTTTCTCTTACGAGCTGCGCGATCCGACCGGTGCGCCATTGCCGCCCTTCACCGCGGGCGCGCATATCGATTTGAACCTGCCGACCGGCGTGGTGCGCTCTTATTCGCTCACCAATCCGCAGGACGAGCGCCATCGCTACGTCGTCGCGGTGCAGAAGGATCGCGTCAGCCGCGGCGGCTCGACCTGGGTGCATGACAAGCTCAGGACCGGCGACATCATTACGATCAGCGCCCCGCGCAACAATTTCCCGCTGGCCGAGGATGCGAAGCACACGCTGCTGATCGCCGGCGGCATCGGCGTGACGCCGCTCTGGTGCATGTCGCAGCGGCTGTCGTCGCTGGGCCGCAGCTTCGAGCTGATCTATTGCGCACGGACACCGAAGGATGCGGCCTTCCGCGAAATGATCGAGGCGATCGGCGCCAAGGCCGGTGCGAAGGTCACCTTCAATTACGACGGCGTGCCGGGCGGCAAGATGCTCGATCTCACCGCGGTGGCGGCGACAGTCGCGCCCGACACGCATATCTATTGCTGCGGCCCGCTGCCGATGCTCGAAGCTTTCGAGGCGGCGACCAAGGACCTGCCGCGCGAGCGCGTGCATGTCGAATATTTCACGGCCAAAGACGCGCCGGCGGCCGAGGGCGGCTTCACGGTGGTACTCGCCAAGAGCGGCCAGAGCTTCCAGGTCCCGCCGGGCAAGACCATCCTCGAGACGCTGCTCGATGCCGGCATCAATGTCGCCTCGTCATGTCTCGAAGGCGTCTGCGGCACGTGCGAGACGCGCGTGCTCGAAGGCGTGCCGGATCACCGCGACGTGGTGCTGACCGAATCCGAGCGCAAGGCGAGCAAGACGATGATGATCTGCTGCTCGGGCTCGAAGAGCGACAAGCTGGTGCTGGACCTATAGAAAGCGCGCGCCGTTGTCGGCGCGCGCTTTCGTCTTACACCGTTTTCTATTTCTTCTCGCCTGGTGCGCGGTAGTCGACTTTCTTGTCGAACGCCTTGTCGAGTTCCTCAGGGGTGATGAGCGGCGTTGTCCTGATTTGGACCTGCCCCGTACTTGCGACCTTCAACGCAAACCGCGCGGCCATGCCGTTGTCCGGCAAATCGATGATCGAGACCACGTCGTTCGCGCCGAAGGCGAAGTAGAAGTTCTCGACCTTGCCGCCGAGCGATTCAATCGCTTTTGCAACGGCGGCTCTCCGACTGGCACCGCCGTCCGCGGTCAGTCCCTTGACACCCTCGGCGTTGTAAGATGCTTCAACCAAATATTTTGGCATCGCAACCTCCCGGATTGTCTGAGACGCGCAAAGCTGCGCGGCTCCATGATACGCCCGCGTCGCGTCATAACCTAACTCTCGCTGTATCCGTCTGGCGGGACTGGCTTTTTCGCTTCAGCCGCCCGAGCGAATTCCGTTCGATGCGGGTGTTGCGCGACGGACTCGCGCGTGATGGCGAGCTTTATCTGCCCGCTGAATTGTCGCGGCTCTCGGCTGCGGGCGCTTATCAGCCCGGTGCTTCCGACCGGATCGTTGAAATCGGTGGGCTGTGCAAGGACCAACGCATCAATTAACGATACGACGCCGCGCGAAGCCGGCCAAACTTGCGCTATCCGACTGTCGGGACTAGGCTTTTTCGTTTCAAGCCCGTGACGCTAGGATACCGCTTTGCCCTATCTCAGTACCCGCGACCGCCGTCAGCCGCCCGAGCGCGTCCTGTTCGACGCGGTGCTGCGCGATGGGCTCGCGCATGATGGCGGGCTCTATCTGCCGGCCGAATGGCCGGTGCTGTCGGCGGCCGATCTCATGTCGCTGCGCGGCAAGTCCTATGCCGAGATCGCGCTGCGCGTCACCACGCCCTTCCTCGATGGCATCGTCGCGCCCCAGCAGTGGGAGAAGATGATCGCCGACTCCTATGCCGATTTCGATGATCCCGAGATCGCGCCGCTCAAAGCCTTGGGCGACGGGTTCTGGCTCGAAGAGCTGTTCCACGGGCCGACGCTCGCCTTCAAGGATTATGCGCTGCAACTCGTCGGCAAGCTCTTCGAATACGTGCTGGAGCAGCGGCGTGCGCGCGTCACCATCATTGGCGCGACGTCGGGCGATACCGGCTCGGCGGCGATCGCCGGCTGCAGCGGCGCGGCGCTGGTCGATATCTTCATGCTCTATCCGAAGGGCCGCATCTCGGAAGCGCAGCGCCGCCAGATGACGACCGTCGCGGCGGAGAACGTGCACGCCATCGCGGTCGACGGCACGTTCGACGATTGCCAGGATCTGGTGAAGGCGATGTTCGCCGATGCGCCCTTCCGGCGCGATCTGAACCTTTCCGCGGTCAACTCGATTAACTGGGCAAGGATCATGGCCCAGATCGTCTATTACGTGTCTGCCGCCGTGGCGCTCGGCGCGCCCGAGCGCAAGGTCGGCTTTACCGTCCCGACCGGCAATTTCGGCAATGTCTTCGCCTGTCAGGTTGCGCGGCGGATGGGCGTACCCATCTCAGAGATTGTGATTGCCACCAACCGCAACGACATTCTGACGCGTTTCTTCGAGACCGGCCGCATGACCATGGGCAGCGTCGAGGCGTCGCTGTCGCCGAGCATGGACATTCAGGTCGCCTCGAATTTCGAGCGCTTCTATTTCGAGCTGAAACATGGCGACGCGGCGGCGGTCGCCGAGGGCGTCGCCGCCTTTCGCAAGACCGGCACGCTGCCGGTCACCGAAGCCGAATGGAAGAAAGCGTGCGAGGCTTTTACCGCGGCCCGCGTCGACGATGACGGCACCTTGGCCGAGATCAAGGCGACGTATGACGCCACCGGCATCGTGCTCGATCCGCATAGCGCGATCGCCGTCGCCGCGGCCAAGGCCAAGCGGCGCGATCCCAATCTGCCGATGGTCGCGCTGGCGACGGCGCATCCGGCGAAATTTCCCGACGCGGTCAAGCGCGCGATCGGCAAGCCGCCGGAAGTGCCGGAGCGGCTCGCCAAGGTGATGCGCCTACCCGAGCGGGCTCCGTCGCTGCCGAACAGCCTCGCCGCGGTCGAGGATTATGTGCGCGCCCACGCGCGTGCCGCGCAGACAGCAGGAGCGGCATTATGAGCGTCCAAGTCACCAAACTCGCCAACGGCATGCGCGTCGTCACCGACCGTATGGATTCTGTCGAGACGGTGTCGATCGGTGTCTGGGTCGATGTCGGCACGCGGCATGAGCCGGCGGCGATCAATGGCGTCGCGCATGTGCTGGAGCACATGGCCTTCAAGGGTACCGAGCGGCGCAGCGCGCTCGATATCGCTTCCGAGATCGAAGCGGTTGGTGGCCATGTGAACGCCTATACCTCGCGCGAGCACACGGCTTATTACGCCAAGGTACTGAAGGCCGATGTCGGCCTCGCGGTGGATATCCTCTCGGACATCCTGCAGCACGCGGCTTTCGATGCAGCCGAGCTCGAGCGCGAGCGCACGGTGATCCTGCAGGAGCTCGGCCAGGCGCAGGATACGCCCGACGATATCATCTACGATCTCTTCCAAGAGTGCGCCTATCCCGACCAGCCGATGGGCCAGCCGGTACTGGGCCGTGCCGACATCATCAAGTCGCTGACGCGCGATCAGGTGGCGAATTACCTGAAGAGCACCTATGCCGCGCCCGGCATGCTGATGGTCGCGGCGGGCAACATCACGCATGAGGTGCTGGTCGCGACGGCCGAGCGCGCTTTCAATGCGCTGGGCGCGAAGAGCGACGCGCAGACCGAGCCCGGCCATTACGAAGGCGGCGAGCATCGCGAGCTGCGCGAACTCGAACAGGCGCATGTGCTGCTGGGCTTCCCGGGCTTTCCCTTCACCGATCGCGATTATTTCGCCGCCTCGGTGGTGTCGACCGCGTTCGGCGGCGGCATGTCCTCGCGCCTCTTCCAAGAGGTGCGCGAGAAGCGCGGCCTCGCTTATTCGATCTATTCCTTCAGCCATTCCTATAGCGATGGCGGCATCTTCGGCATCTATGCGGGCACCGGCGAGGACGAAGCCGCCGATCTGATGCCGGTGCTGCGCGACGAGCTGCGTCAGCTCGTCGAGGGCCTCTCGAGCGATGAGCTCGCGCGCGCCCGGGCACAGCTCAAAGCCGGGCTCTTGATGTCGCTCGAAGGCACGACGGCGCGTTGCGAGCAGCAGGCGAGTCATATGCTGATCCATGGCCGGCCGCTCGATCCGCGCGAGCTGGTCGCACATATCGATGCGGTCGATGAGGATGCCGCGATCCGGGTGGCCAAGCGTATTATTGCCGGCAAGCCGACGCTGGCGGCGCTCGGCCCGGTCGGGAAGCTTGAAAAGTTGGAGCTTTTCGCGGAACGATTGAGAACGTAACGGACATTCGGGAGCGAGGGGGGTGGCGCTCGATCTTTTAAGACTGCAGCGGCTGTTCGGGACAGCACCGCCGCCCTTTCGCCTCGCCGGACGCCGCACCGTGCTGCGCGCGCCCGATCGCCTCGATTGGCGCGCCTGGGCCGAGCTGCGCCACGCCTCGCGCACTTTCCTGACGCCGTGGGAGCCGAGTTGGGGCGACGACGCGCTATCGCGCGCTGCGTTTCGCCGCCGCCTCGCGCGCTATGCACTCGAATGGCATAGCGACCAGGGCTACACCTTTCTGCTGTTCCGCCTTGAAGACGACGCGCTGCTCGGCGGCATCAGCCTCACCAATGTCCGGCGCGGCGTCGCCGAAAGCGCCAGCGTCGGCTATTGGGTCGGCGAGCCGCATGCGCGGCAGGGCTATATGAGCGAAGGCCTGACGCTGACGCTCCGCTTCGCGTTCGAGCGGCTGCGCCTCCACCGCGTCGAGGCCGCCTGCCTGCCGCATAACGGGCCGAGCCGCGGGCTCCTCTTGAAATCGGGCTTCACCGAAGAAGGCTACGCCCGCGAATATCTCTGCATCGACGGCAAGTGGCAGGACCACGTGCTGTTCGGCATCCTCGCCCATGAATGGGCGAAGCGGATGGGGTGAAGCAGGATTTTTTTCCGTCATTCCCGCGCAAGCGGGAATCCATATCGACACAACGAGCTGTTGCCCTGGATCGCCGCTTTCGCGGGGAAGACGATTTGGATTTAGCACTAGTACGTGAGAAGCCTTACGCGTGTCCCGCGTCGCCGGAGAGGGCGAAGGGGTCGACGCCGAGCTTGCCGATCGCGCGGCGCCATTTGTCGTCGTTCGTCTCCTCGAACAGCAGCGCATTGTCCGACGGCACGGTGAGCCAGCCATTCGCCTGAATCTCGGCGTCGAGCTGGCCTGGGCCCCAGCCGGCATAGCCGAGCGCGAAAAAGCGCTGGCGCGGGCCTTCGCCGCGGCTGATGGCGCGCAGGATGTCCATCGTCGCGGTGAGGCCGACATCGCCGACGACCAGTGTTGCTTCCTCGGTGTAATCGGTCGAATGCAGCACGAAGCCACGCGCCCCTTCGACGGGACCGCCGAAATGCACTGCCGCACGGTTGAAGCCGTCGCCTTCGATGCTGAGTTGCTTCAAAAGCTCGTCCATCGAGGGCTGCTCGACCGTCTTGTTGACGATCAGCCCCATCGCGCCCTCGGCGTTATGCGCGCACATGAAGACGACCGAGCGGCTAAAACGCGGGTCTTCCATCTGCGGCATCGCGATCAACAATTGGCCGGTGAGCGAGGTCAAAAACTGCTTCCTTTCGCCTGCTTGAGATAAGCGAGCCGCCGCCCGGTTGCAAGAACACGTCATTGTGGCCGCCCGCGACGATTCTCGCCTTTGGTGAGGCGTCCCCGGCGACTATAACGGCGCCATGAAACGGCCCAGTGTAGCGCGCGCAGCGATCCTGCTTGTCGCCCTGGCAGCGCTTGGGGCAGCGCTCGGCTGGCCGGCGCGCGCCTCGGCCGATGCGGCCTCGCCCTGGTATGTGACCGAGCAGGGACGGGTGCGGCTGATCGCGGCGACGGCCGATCCGGGCGCTGCGGCGAGCGTCAGCCTCGGCTTGCAATTCGAGCTCGCGCCGCATTGGAAAATCTATTGGCGCTCGCCGGGCGATGCCGGCTTCCCGCCGACGCTCGATTGGACCGGCTCGACCAATCTCGCCGATACGACGATCGCTTGGCCGGCGCCCGAGCGCTTCTCGGTGCTGGGGGTCGAGACCGCTGGTTATACCGGTGCGGTGGTGCTGCCGATCACGGCGCGTCTCGCGCAGCCGGGTCAGAAGCTGCATCTCAAGGCGCATCTCTCCTATCTCACGTGCACCCAAATCTGCGTGCCGCATGATACCGATCTTGCGCTCGACCTGCCGGGCAACGGCGAAGGGTATGCGGCGCTGATCGATCAATATCGCGCGCAAGTACCGGGCGACGGCAACGCGGAAGGCCTCGCGCTGACACGCGCCGTGTTGCGCCCGGGTGCGAAAGCGGCGCTCGATCTCACCATCGCCAGTAAGACCCCGCTCGCCGCGCCCGATGCATTTGTCGAAGGCGCCGACGATGCAGTGTTTGGCGCGCCGGCGGTGCTGGAACGCGCGTCCACGGCGACGACGTTGCGCCTGCCGATCAGCGGCAATTGGCGCGATCTCATCGGCAGCACGTTGACTGCCACGCTGGTCGACGGGCCGCGCAGCATGACCGCGCCCGTCACCGTGACGCAAGGCGTGGGGCTGATCGATGTCACGACGCTCGCGACGATGCTCGGCCTCGCGCTCATCGGCGGACTGATCCTCAACCTCATGCCCTGCGTGCTGCCGGTCTTGTCGCTGAAGCTGCTTGCCGCTTTGCCGCGCCCCGGCCAGACAACACGCGACACGCGGCGCGGCTTCATCGGCACGGCCTTCGGCATCGTGCTCTCGTTCCTTGTGCTTGCGGCCGCAACCGTGGCGGCGAAAGCGGCGGGGCTTGCCGTCGGTTGGGGCGTGCAGTTTCAGGATCCGCTGTTCCTGATCGTCCTCGCGGTGCTGCTCGTGCTCTTCGCCTGCAATCTCTGGGATTTCTTCGAGGCGCCGCTGCCGCGCGGTGTCGCCGCCATCGCCGAGCGCGGGCCGCTCGGTAGCGTTGCGACCGGCGCTTTCGCGACCTTGCTGGCGACGCCATGCTCCGCGCCCTTTGTCGGCACTGCGCTCGGCTTCGCCTTCGCGGCCGGACCGATGGAGATCGTTGCGATCTTCCTCGCGCTCGGCATCGGCATGGCCGCTCCGTATCTGCTGGTCGCGGCAGTGCCGGGGTTGGCGCGCGTGCTGCCGCGGCCGGGACGGTGGATGATCTATCTGCGCTGGCTGCTCGGTGCGTTGCTGCTCGGCACGGCGCTGTGGCTGCTCGTCGTGTTGAGCAGCGAACTCGGCCTGCGCGCCGCACTCGCCATCGCGCTGCTTTTGGGCTTCGCCGGTTTGGCGCTTGCTGTGCTGCATGAGCCGATGTCGCGCTGGATGCTGGTCGGCGCGGCACTCATCGGCGCGCTTTTCGTTCCGACACTTGCGCCGCCGCTGCCGCGTCTCGCCGTCGCGGCGGCCGAGGGACCGTGGCAGGCTTTCGATGCAGCGGCGATCGGCGGGCTGGTGCGCGACGGTCACGTCGTGATGGTCGACGTCACCGCCGATTGGTGCCTCACCTGCAAGGTCAATGAGCGGCTGGTGCTCGATCGCGCGCCGGTGCGCGACGATCTGACGAAGCCGGGCGTGGTGGCGATGCGCGCCGATTGGACGCGGCCCAATCCCGCCATCGATGCTTATCTCGCCCGCTTCGGCCGCGTCGGCATTCCCTTCAATGTCGTCTATGGCCCGGCGGCGCCCGGCGGGCTGCCGCTTCCTGAATTGTTGACCGCTGGCGCCGTGACCGAGGCGCTTGCCCAGGCGGCGGGGCGGTAGCTAAGCTCCCCCACCCCGAAAACCCAAGCACGAAACCTAAGTCCGAAAACCAGGAGGCGTTCATGACGATTGCGGTTGGTGAGAAAATTCCTTCGGCGAAGCTGAAGACCATGACGGCGGAAGGTCCCAAGGACATTTCGACCGACGACATTTTCAACGGCAAGAAGGTCGTGCTGTTCGCCGTTCCGGGCGCCTTCACCCCGACCTGCTCGGCCAAGCATCTCCCGGGCTTCGTCGAGAAGGCCGCCGAGATCAAGGGCAAGGGCGTCGACACCATCGCCTGCCTCGCCGTCAACGACGCCTTCGTGATGGGCGCCTGGGGCAAGGCGCAGAACACTGGCGACAAGGTGCTGATGCTGGCCGACGGCGCCGCCGCTTTCACCAAGCAACTCGGTCTCGATCTCGACCTCACCGGCCCGGGCATGGGCGTGCGCTCCAAGCGCTACGCGATGCTGGTCGATAACGGCACCGTCAAGGCGCTGCAGGTCGAAGCGCCCGGCGCGTTCGAAGTCTCGAGCGCCGAAGCGATCCTGAAGGCGCTCTAAACCTCGTTAGGCAGAACCACCCTATCATCGTCATTCCCGCGTAAGCGGGAATCCAGGATCACGACCGAGATGTTTCCCTGGACCCCCGCTTTCGCGGGGGTGACGAGTGGGTGGTTTCTACTCGGTTTTGCTTTCCAAATGACCGTTCCGCGCTTGCTCGACACCTTGCCGGGCAAGCGCGTCGGCGCGTTCGTTCTCGGGGTGGCCGGCGTGGCCTTTGACCCAGTGGAACTTCACGTCGTGCGGTTCCATTGCCTTCTCGAGCCGCTGCCATAGCTCGACATTCTTGACCGGCTTTTTGTCGGCGGTCTTCCAGCCATTGCGCTTCCAATTGTGGATGTATTTGGTGATCCCGTCGCGCACATAGATGCTGTCGGTATAAAGCTGAACGATGCTCGGCCGCTTCAGCGCTTCGAGCGCCGCGATCGCGCCCATGAGCTCCATGCGATTGTTGGTCGTCGGATTGGCCGAGCCGAAGAGCTCTTTCTCATGCTCGCCGGCGCGCAGGATCGCGCCCCAGCCGCCAGGACCGGGATTACCGCTGCAGGCCCCATCCGTAAAAATATCGACACTTGTTTCGGTCATTCATCCAATCCGTAAGCGCTGGCGCGGGTGATGCCGCGGTGGAAGCGCAGCTTCTGGCGATATTCGAGCGGATCCTTCGGCTTCACCAGCGCGCCGGGCGGGTGGTTGAGCCGGTCATAGAGCCGCGTCAGCAGGAAGCGCAGCGCGCTGCCGCGCGCGAGGATCGGCAGCGCGTCCATCTCTTCGCGCGTCAGCGCGCGCGCCGCCCGATAATTGCGCAGCAGGAGCTTTGCCTTGGTCACGTTGAAGCTGCCATCGGCCTCGAAGCACCAGGCGTTGAGACAGATGGCGATGTCGTAGGCCAGGAAATCGTTGCAGGCGAAATAGAAATCGATCAGCCCCGACACCTCGCCGCCGCGGAAGAAGACATTGTCGGGGAAGAGGTCGGCATGGATGACGCCTTCGGGCAGGGCTTTCGGCCAGAGCCGGGTGAGGGTGTCGAGCTCTTCGCCGAGCTCTTGCGCGAGACCGGGGGCGATCTCGTCGGCGCGCGCCGCGCAGGATTGGTAGAGCTTACGCCAGCCGTCGAGCGAGAGCGCGTTGCCGCGCTTCAGCCGGAAGTCCCCCGCGGCGCGGTGGAGCTGCGCTAAAGCACCGCCGATGCCGCTGCAATGCTGCGCCTCGATTCGCCGGGGCCACATGCCGTCGAGAAAGCTGACGATCGCCGCCGGCCGGCCGCAGAGCTGGCGCAGCGCCTTGCCGTCCTTGCCGTGGATCGGGGTCGGGCAGGCGACGCCCTTGCCGGCGAGATGGTCGAGCAGCGCCAGGAAGAACGGCAGATCGGCCGGGTCGACTCGCTTTTCATAGAGGGTAAGGATGTAGGTGCCGCGCTCGGTGCGCAGCAGGTAGTTCGAATTCTCCACCCCCTCGGCGATGCCCTTGCACGAGACCGGCTCGCCCAGGGCATAGTCGGCCACGAAGGCCCTCAACTCGTCATCGGGAACGTCGGTATAGACAGCCATCTCGCCCAGCTTCGCGGGATTGTGGATCAAGCGTCCGGTGCTTGTCTCACCGGCACGCGTCGAATAAAGTGCGGGCCGCATCATCCGACTGCCGCCGCGAGCGAGCAAGCGAATACCGGACCCACGCGCAAGGAACAGCACATGAGGGGATCGACGCCGCCACAGCGCGCCTCCCGGCGAGCAAGATTTGCCGGTTGGAGCTTGGCCATTCTCGCGCCACTCGCCTTGGCGGCGTGCTCCAATTTCGCCAATCGGGCGAACAGCTATACCTGCCCGGCGACGACGACGGTCCCGGATCTGCAGACGCTGGTCACGGTCGTGCCGGGACCGAACGGCGCGGCGATCCAATCCTCGGGTCGGATCAATCAGGTGACCGCCGACTGCGATCGCGAGGGCGATAGCGGCGTGGTCAGCAAGCTGACCATCGAATTCGCCGGCCTTCGGACAACGCCCGCGGTCAACCAGGTTTCGCTGCCCTATTTCGTCGCGCTCGCCGATGCGACCGGCAACATCCTCGGCAAGCAGCAATATACGATGACGCTGTCTTTCTCGCCGAATGCACAGGTGACCAAGGCGCTCGACATCGTCACCGTGCATGTCCCGCTGAAGAACGCGCAGCTCGGCAACGTCTATACGCTGGTGGTCGGGTTCCAGCTCACGCAGAGCCAACTCGACTACAATCGCGCGCATCTGCAGCAGTGACGCGGCCGGGCTGATGGCGGCGCGCCGTTCCCGGAAAACCAGGCGCGCGAAGCCGCGCGAGCTGCCGGAATTCAACAGGGTCGAGCGGATATCGAGCCGCGGCGACCGTCCGATCGATATTTATCATCACCTGCTAACAATCTCTCCCTGGGCGCTCTTCCTCGTCCTTGTCGTCGTCTACGCCGCGTTCAATCTCGTTTTCGCGGTGCTTTTCGTGTTGCAGCCGGGCGGCATCGCCAATGCCAGGCCGGGCTCGTTTGCGGATGCGTTCTTCTTCAGCGTGCAAACTATGGCGACGATCGGCTATGGCGATATGCATCCGGCATCGACCTACACCAACTTCCTTGTCACGATCGAGGTTCTGCTCGGCATGACCGGGCTCGCGCTCTCGACCGGCCTCGTCTTCGCGCGTTTCTCGCGGCCGACGGCGCGGGTCATGTTCAGCAACGTCGTGGTAATCATGGAACATGACGGCGTGCCCTGCCTGATGTTCCGCGCCGCCAATCAGCGCAGCAACCAGATTCTCGAGGCGCAGGTCGCATTGATGTTGCTGCGCGACGAGATCAGCAGCGAGGGCGTTGAGATGCGCCGCTTCCACGACATGGAGGTGTCGCGGCCACGCACGCCGATGTTCGCGCTCACCTGGACGGTCATCCATCCGATCGATCAATCGAGCCCGCTCTACGGCGAGAGCCGCGAGAGCCTGCTGCGCTCGCATTCGCAGATTGTCGTCAGCATCAGCGGTATCGACGAGACCTTCTCGCAGACGATTCACGCGCGCCATACTTATGAGGCGAGCGAGATCCGTTGGAACCACCGTTTCGCGGACATCCTCACCCGTGCACAGGACGGCCATCGCCAGATCGACTACCGGCGCTTCCACGACACGGTCGAGGCGCAAGAACCGGCGCGCCTCGAAGCGCCATCCCGCAAGGTGAAAGCATGATCGCACGCATTTTCTCGGTCGTCCTCGCGGCTGTTGGCGTCGTCGCCGCCGGTGCAGCCGGCGCGCAAGAGGAGAAAATCCTCAACGTCTATAACTGGTCCGACTATATCGCCGAGGATACGGTCGCGAATTTCGAGAAAGAGACCGGCATCAAGGTCCATTACGACGTCTATGACAGCAACGAAGTGCTCGAGGCGAAGCTGCTGGCTGGGCATTCGGGCTATGACGTCGTCGTGCCCTCGGCCGCGCCTTACCTCGCGCGCCAGGCAACATCCGGCGTCTATCGCAAGATCGACAAAGCCGCGCTCAAAAATTACGGCGATCTCGATCCGCAGATCCTCGAAGCGGCGGCGAATGCCGATCCCGGCAATCAGTTCGGCGTGCCTTACATGTGGGGCACGACCGGCTTCGGTTATAACCGCGCGCAGGTGAAGAAAGCACTGGGCGACAGCGCGCCGGTCGACAGCTCGGCGCTGATCTTCGACCCGGCGAATGCGAAGAAGCTCGGTTCCTGCGGCATCGAATTGCTCGACAGCGCGCAAGAGTTGTTTCCCGCCGCGCTCGCTTATTTGCACGGCGATCCGCTCAGCCGAACGGAGTCCGATCTCCAGCGTGCTGCCGGCGTGATCCTGTCGATCCGGCCCTCGATTCGCAAATTCCATTCGTCGGAATACATCAACGATCTTGCCAACGGCGACACGTGCGTTGCCTGGGGCTATTCGGGCGATGTCGTGCAGGCCAGGAACCGCGCGCAGGATGCAAAGAATGGCGTCGATATCGCCTATACCATCCCGAAAGAAGGCGCGATGATCTGGATCGACATGATGGCGATCCCGGCCGACGCGCCGCATCCCGAGAACGCGCTGAAGTTCATCGACTACATCCTGCGCCCCGAGGTCGCGGCGAAGATCAGCGACACGGTCGCCTATGCCAATCCCAACGCCGCGGCGACGAAGCTGGTCGATCCGAAGATCAGCGGCGATCCGAATATCTATCCGCCGGCCGAGGTGCGTGCGCGGCTGTTCTTCGACAAGCCGGTGACGCCGCAATATGAGCGGCTTCGTACCCGCGCCTGGACGCGCATCAAGACGGGCCAATAAGCGTGGCCGCACATCTCGTTATCGAGCAGGTCGTCAAACGCTATCCCAACGCGATGGCATCGGCGGTCGATGGCGTCTCGCTGGAGATTGCCGCGGGTGAGTTCTTTGCGCTGCTCGGGCCATCGGGCTGCGGCAAAACGACGTTGTTGCGGCTGCTCGCGGGGTTCGAGACGCCGGACAATGGCCGTATCCTGATCGACGGCCAGGATATGGCGCCGGTGCCGCCCTATGCGCGGCCGACGAACATGATGTTTCAGTCCTATGCGCTCTTTCCGCATATGAACGTCGCCGAGAATGTCGGCTTCGGCTTGAAGCAAGACAAGCGGCCGCGCGCCGAGATCGAGGAGCGCGTCGCGGCAATGCTCGATCTGGTCAAGCTCGGGCCGCTGGCGCAGCGCAAGCCGGGCCAGCTCTCGGGCGGCGAGAAGCAACGCGTCGCATTGGCGCGTGCGCTGGTTAAGGAGCCGAAGCTGCTGCTGCTCGACGAGCCACTAACCGCGCTCGACCGCAAGCTGCGCGAGGAAACGCGGTTCGAGCTGGTGCGTATCCAGCAGCGCGTCGGCATTACCTTCGTGCTGGTGACGCATGATCAGGAAGAGGCGATGAGCATGGCGAGCCGCATCGCCGTCATGGATCGCGGCAGGATCGCGCAGCTCGGCCCGCCCGCCGAGGTCTATGAGCATCCCGACAATCGCTTCGTCGCGGGCTTCCTCGGCGCGGTCAATCTGCTCGAGGCCCAGGTCACGGGTTTCGAGAGCGGGACCGCGACGTTGGTATCGGCGGAAGCGGGGGCGCCACTGACGCTTGCGCATGATCGGCCGCTAGTGCGTGGTGCGCTGGTGACCGTCGCCGTTCGGCCAGAGAAGCTGCTGCTCGGCAGCACCGCCAACCCGGCCTGGGCCAATGCGCTCGCCGGCATCGTGCATGGCGTCGCCTATCGCGGCGAAGCCTCCGATGTTGAGATCGCGCTCGCCAGCGGCAAGGTGATGCGCGCGACCATTGCCAATGCCGATCGCCAGACGCGCAGCAGTCTCGCGCTCGGGCAGAAGATCTATCTTGGCTGGCGCCGCGACGCGGGTGTGGTGCTCGAGCGATGAGGCGCTTCGCCGCCGTGTTGCCGCCTTATGCGTGGCTTGCGCTGTTCTTCCTCGTGCCGTTCCTGATTGTCCTGAAGATCAGCCTTGCCGATCAGGCGATGAGCATTCCGCCCTATACGCCGCTCATCGCCGACGGTCGGGTCCAGGCCAGCGGCGCGAATTACCAATTCCTCTTGAGCGACAGTCTTTACGCGCGCGCCTATCTCAACGCGATCTGGTTCGCAGCGTGGTCGACCATCGGCTGTCTGTTGATCGGCTATCCGCTCGCCTACGGCATCGTGCGCGCGCCGCTCAACTGGCGCAACACGCTGCTGCTCCTCGTGATCCTGCCGTTCTGGACGAGCTTTTTGATCCGCGTCTATGCCTGGATCGGGCTGCTGAAAGGTAACGGCATCATCAACAATTTCCTGATGCAGATCGGCCTTATCCACGCACCGCTGCCGCTGATCAACAATTCCTTCGCCGTTTATGTCGGCCTTATCTATTCCTATCTGCCGTACATGGTGCTGCCGCTCTATGCAGCGTTGGAGAAGCTCGATCCGACATTGCTTGAAGCGGCCGCCGATCTTGGCTGCCGACCGCGCCAAGCCTTCTGGCGCGTGACCTTGCCGCTGTCGCTGCCTGGGATCATCGCCGGGGCGCTTCTTGTCTTCATCCCGATGTGCGGCGAGTTCATCATCCCCGATCTCCTCGGCGGACCTGATACGCTGATGATCGGCCATGTCCTCTGGGACGAGTTCTTCACCAATCGCGACTGGCCGCTCGCCTCGGCGGTCGCGGTCGCGATGCTGGTGCTGCTGGTGCTCCCCATGGGCTTGCTGCGCCGCTATCTGACGGGTGAGCGTGCCTGATGGACGTGTCATGAATCGGCGTCTCTCGCCTTTCCTCGCGATCATGATGACGCTCGGCTTCGTCTTTCTTTATGGGCCGATCGTCTCGGTGATCGTCTATTCCTTCAACGCCTCGCGCCTCGTCACCGTCTGGGCCGGCTTCTCGACGCGCTGGTATGGCGAGTTGTTGCAGAACGACCAGATCAAGACCGCGGCGCTGACCAGTTTCGAGATCGCGATCCTCGCCGCGACCGGCGCGCTGATCCTCGGCACGCTCGCCGGCTTCGTGCTCTCGCGCTATCGCCGCTTCATCGGTCGCACCTTGTTCGGCGCGCTGGTGACCGGGCCGCTGGTGATGCCCGAAGTCATCACCGGCCTGTCGCTGCTACTGCTTTTCGTCGCGATGGAGCAGGCGATCGGCTGGCCGCGCGGCCGCGGCGTGCCGACCATCGTCATCGCGCATATCACGCTCGGCATGGCCTATGTCGCGGTCGTGGTCGAGGCGCGGCTCGCGTCTTTCGATCGCTCGCTCGAGGAGGCGGCGCTCGATCTGGGTGCGCGGCCGATGAAAGTGTTCTTCGTCATCACCTTGCCGCTGATCGCGCCGGCGCTGGTCGCGGGCTGGCTGCTCGCCTTCACCCTGTCGCTCGACGATCTGGTGATCGCGAGCTTCACCACCGGCCCGGCGGCGACGACCTTGCCGATGGTGATCTTCTCCAGCGTGCGGCTGGGCGTCAGCCCGCAGATCAACGCGCTCGCCACCATCCTGCTCGTGGTGGTAGCCGTGGTGGTCGTGATCGCGGGTAGGTTGGTGGCTAGAACTCGTAATTCACCAGCGACGTGACCGGAATGTCCAGCCGTGCGCGGCCTTTGAGCCCGGTCAGCTCGACGATGAACGCGCTGCCGACGACATCGGCGCCGACCATGCGGCAGAGCCGGACCGCGGCGGCGGCGGTGCCGCCCGTGGCCAGCAAATCGTCGATGATGACGACGCGCTGCCCGGCCTCGATCGCATCCGACTGGATCTCGACCGTATCGCTGCCATATTCGAGGTCATAGGTGTGCGGGATGGTCTTGCCCGGGAGCTTGCCCTTCTTGCGAATCATGACAAAGCCGCAACCCAGCAGCACCGCGACCGGCGCCGCGATCAGAAAACCGCGCAACTCGATGCCGGCCAACAAATCCGGCTTCAGCGGCCGTAACGCCTCGGTCATCTCGGCCACGGTTTCTTTCCACGCACCGGGATGTTTCAGCAGGGTCGAGATGTCGTAGAATAGGATACCGGGCTTCGGAAAATCCGGAATGCCGCGGATATGCTGCTTCAGATCCATGAAAGTCTCTCGCTGAGTTCCCCGACCACTGTTCTAATCTAGCCGACGCGGCGGGGCGCGAAAGCATCGAAAGTCACAATATCGCCGTTATTGGCCTGGAGAAGCTGAGGCCGGAGAATCTGAAGGATGGCCGAGGAAGGCTGGATCGAGGCAAAGCCCAGCGGCGGTGACCTGGCCTATGTCGCCGGCGGCCACTGGCTCATCTCTGCCGCGCCTCAGCTCGACCGCCAGCTCCATGCGCTGGAGCGCGCGCCGGCGCCGACGGCCGCCGGGCGTCAGCGTGTGCGGATCGATTGCGGCCCGCTGGAGGAACTCGACACGGTCGGCGCCTGGCTCATCCTGCGGCTCAAGGCCGCGCTCGGGCGGCGCGGCGCCGACGTTTCGCTCGATAATCTCGCGCCGCGGTTCGCACCGCTGCTTGCCCAGGCCGAAAAATACGAGCCGGAAGAGGCGGCCAAGCATCGCCGGCATTTCCCGGGTCCGGTCGACCTCATCGCGACGCTGGGTGCCTGGGGGGTGGCCTTTGTGCGCGATGCGGGCGAGGGGCTCGCCTTTCTCGGCGAGGTGACGCTCGCCACGGGCCGCGTGCTGGGCAATCCGCGCCGGTTGCGGCCGATCGCATTCCTCAGCCAGATGCAGCATACCGGCCCGGCGGCGATGCCGATCGTCGGGCTGCTGTCGTTCCTCATCGGCATCGTCTTCGCCTATCAGGGCGCGGCGCAGTTGCGGCAGTTCGGCGCCGAGATCTTCACCGTCAATCTGCTCGGCATCGCGTTCATGCGCGAACTCGGCGTGCTGCTCTCGGCGATCATCGTTGCCGGCCGCTCGGGCAGCGCTTTCACCGCCGAGATCGGCACCATGCAGGTGAATGAAGAGATCGACGCAATGACGACGATCGGCCTCGACCCGGTCGAGGTGCTGGTGTTGCCACGCGTCGGCGCGCTGATCGTCACGCTGCCGTTGATGACGTTCTTCGCCAATTTCATGGGATTGCTCGGCGGCGCGGCGATTTGCGATTTCTCGCTTCACATCCCGCTGCCGCTGTTTCTCACGCAATTGAAGTCGGCGGTGACCGGCTGGATGTTTTGGCTCGGTATCATCAAGGCACCGTTTTTTGCCGCGGTGATCGCTCTCGTCGGTTGTCGCGAAGGCCTGCGTGTTGCGCGCAGCGCCGAAAGCGTCGGCCGGCAAACCACCCTGTCCGTCGTCGAATCCATCTTTTTGGTGATCGTCCTCGATGCCGTCTTCTCCATCATCTTTGCCCAGTTCAACCTCTGATACCCCGGTACTGCGGGTCCGGGGCCTGACCACCCGTATCGGCGGTCAGGTGCTGCATCGCGATCTGGCGCTCGATCTGTTCAAGGGCGAGGTGCTGGCGCTGGTCGGTGCGTCGGGCTCGGGCAAATCGGTGCTGCTGCGCACGCTGCTCGGCTTGCGCCATCCCGCTTCGGGCACGATCGAGGCATTCGGCAAGAAAATCGGCCGGCTCAGTCAACGCGCGATGCGTCAGGTCGATCGGCGCTGGGGCGTGCTGTTCCAGGACGGCGCGCTGTTCAGCTCGCTCACCGTGTCCGAAAATATCGAAGTGCCGCTCAAGGAAGTGCTCCGTCTCGACGCGCCGCTGCGCCAGGAGATCGCCGCGCTGAAAGTTGCGCTGGTGGGGTTGCCGCCCGAGGCCAGCCATAAATTCCCGGCCGAGCTGTCGGGCGGCATGCGCAAGCGCGCCGGTCTCGCGCGTGCTCTGGCGCTCGATCCCGAGCTATTGTTCCTCGATGAGCCGACCTCCGGCCTCGATCCGATCGCCGCGGCGGATTTTGACCGGCTGCTCGCGGATTTGCGCAGCAGCCTCGGCCTTACCGTGCTGATGGTGACGCATGACCTCGACAGCATCTATACGATCGCCGATCGCGTCGCGGTGCTGGTCGATCAGGAGTTGAGGATCGGCACGATCGAAGAGATGCGTCACGATAACAATCCCTGGATCGTGCGCTATTTCGGTGGCCCGCGCGGCCGTGCCGCTGAAATGCGCAACGAGTTCGAAGCCGAGAGCAGGAGCTGAAGCAATGGAGACACGCGCCTCCTATATCGCTGTGGGCTCGTTCGTGATCGCGTTGCTGGCCGGTCTCGCCATCGCCTTCTTGTGGTTTGCCGGCACCCAGCTCTCCGAGCACATGCTGCGCTACGAGACCTATTTCGCCAGCGTCGGCTCGGGCCTCAGCGCTGGCTCGCCGGTGCGCGTCAACGGCGTGCAGCTCGGCCGCGTTGCCGAGGTGGCGCTCGACCCCAACGCGCCGACCCGGGTGCGCGTGATCATGGATATCGATGCGCGCGCGCCGATCCGTTCCGATTCCATAGCGACGCTCGAGATCCAGAGCCTCGCCGGCACGACGGCAATCGAAATCAGCGCCGGCACCAAAGAGGCGCCGGCGATCGAGATCACCGAGGGGCATCGCTATCCGGTGGTCTGGTCGCGCGAATCCAACCTCAGTCAGATCGTTGACGCGGTGCCGAATTTGCTCCTGAAGATCACGGCGCTGGCCGATCAGCTGCAGCAGGTTGTCAACGAGAAGAACCGCCAGTCGCTCGGCGACACGCTCGAAAATCTGTCTCAGCTCACCGCAGTGGCAGCAGCGCATCGCGAGGACATCGCCCGCCTGTTCGAGAGCAGCGCCGCCGATGCGCGCGATCTGCATCAGGTGATCACCAATCTCGGCGACATGTCGAAGAAGCTCGATCAGGTCGCCGATCAAGCCAACACGGCCGTGCGCAGCATCAACGGCCTGGTGCAGGACAATCGGGCGTCGCTGAAGGATTTTTCGCAGAACGGACTGCAGCAATATCAGCAGCTCGCGATCGATACCCGTGCTTTGGTGTCCGAGCTGTCGCGCGCTATCAGTACGCTCGAGCGCGATCCATCGAGCATACTTTACGGCGATCGCCGCCAAGGATACCGCCCGCAATGAAACGTCTGGCCCCCATGCGAACCTTGCCGCTTGTCCTGCTTACTGCTGCTTTCGCGCTCACCGGCTGCGGCGACATCCTGCCCAAGCCCGCGCCGCCGCCGGCACTTTATCGCCTGACGGCCGCGAGCAATTTTCCGGCGGCCGGTAGATCGTCGCCAATGCAATTGCAGATCGATGTCCCGACGGCCGACGCGGCGCTCGATAGCACGCGCATCGCTTTGAGTCGCAGCGCGACGACGCTCGACTATTTCGCCGATTCGGCGTGGACCGACAGGTTGCCGGTGTTGCTGCAGACACGGCTGCTCGAAAGCTTCCAGAGCGCGCATCGCCTGGTCGCGCTCGGCGACGGCGCGAGGAGCACCGCGCGTGGCGATGTGGTTCTGCTCATCAACCTGCGCCATTTCGAAGCGCAATACGGCGCCTCGGGGCCGCCGCAATGGCGTATCGAGCTGAATGCCGATCTGGTTTCCGCCGCCGATCGCAAGGTGATTGCCAGCCGCCTCTTCACGGGGCAGGTGCCGGCGGTAGAAAACAACATGGGTGCGATCGTCGACAGCGCCGATCAGGCCTGGCGTGGCGTCGCGGCGCAGATTGTCGGTTGGGCGGCGGACACTTTGGCGCGCCAGCCTTCGACAATGGCGCGCTAACCCCCATTCAACGCTTGCCAGCGGAATCGCGACGGGACATAACGTTGCGGGGGTTCCATTACGTTGTCCGCACCCATGTCCGAATTCGCCCGCCTGAGCCGCGCCGCGCTGGATGCGATGGCGGTTGCCGGTCAGGGGCTCATCGCCGCACAGCGCGCGATGGCGGCGGCCGGTACGTCGCCGCTGGCCGAAGCGCTGCAAGGCGCCACGCCGATCTATGAGTGGCGCCATTATCCCGCCGGCGACATCTACGATCCCGCGACGCACGCGCAGTATTTCTATCACGCGCATCCGCCGGGCGAGCGAAAGTCGGTCCATGGCATCGAAGAGCATGGCCATTTCCACACCTTCCTGCGCGCGCGGGGCATGCCGGCCGGCGTGAGCCCCTTGGTCATGCCGGAATTCGCCGTTGCCAATAATCCGGCCGCGCCCAAAGCGCCGCTCATTCCCTCGGCGCCGGAAACCGCGGCGGGCGAGGAAGCCGATCCCTGGAGCCATCTTGTCGCGATCGCAATGGATGCGACCGGCGCGCCGCTGCGCTTCTTCACGACCAACCGCTGGGTGACCGGCGAGACTTGGTATCCCGCCGCCGATACCGCGCGCATGCTCGATCATTTCGCGCTGGGCGAAGGCGGCCCGTCGCCGCTGCTCAATCGTTGGATCGTCGCGCTGGTCGGTCTTTATAAGCCGCAGCTTGCCGATCTCGTGGCGCAACGCGACGCGGCAGTGATGGATTGGCGCCGCCGCCGCCGCGCCAAAGTACATGTGCTCGAAGACCAGCGGCTCGAAGTCACCTCAGTGCTGCCGATCGATCTCGAAGCACAGATGGCGCAAATCGACGCCGCGTTGCGCCGCGTCGCGTAACGCGTAGCACAGGCGCCGCGCGATCCCAGCGCGGCGTCCGTCGTGCGAAGCTAAAGAAAAAGGGGCGTAGCACAGGCGCCGCGCGATCCCAGCGCGGCGTCCGTCGTGCGAAGCTAAAGAAAAAGGGCGTAGCACAGGCGCCGCGCGATCCCAGCGCGGCGTCCGTCGTGCGAGGCTAAAGAGAAACTAACGACAGCGAGCGACGCTTAATGGCCGCCGCCGACTTGGGGCGCCGCCGGTGTCACCGGCAGATGACGCTGGCGCAAGCAATTCTGCCGCGCGGCCTCGCGCTTGGCGTTCCCATCGGGCGTATGATCGGGATATTGCTTCGCCGCTAGTCGCGCGCAATCAGCCATCTGATTCCAGACGGTGAAGCTTTGCTGCTGTTGCGCATCGGCGCGGGCCAGACGCGGCGCGGCGGTCAGCGCCAAGGCGGCGATCGCAAGCGCGGTGAGGCAGGCTTTCGCGGGCAGGGTCATGCGTTCGACTCCAGCACGGGATTTTGCCGCCGGCGCCGCCGCAGCGCCATCGGCACATAAGCGATGAGATACGCGAAGAGCGGCGCTTCGATCAGCAGCACCGATTTGCCCTGCTCGCGGCGCAGCAGACGCTGCGCCGTCTCATGTGCTTCGGCGAGGCAGGTTTCCGCCGCCGGACCGACGCGCTCGCCGCAGGTGTCGTCGATATACTCGTCGACCGTCGTCAGCCGGCCGTCGACCCGCACCGCATCTTTGAATTGCGGATAGATGCGCCAGGTCATGACCGCCATCCAGGCGACGACGAGCACGAACAGATAAGACGACAGCTTGGACATCGCGGGCAAAGGCGCGGATTCTCCTATCGGTGCCGCATTATAACGGCCGCAGCCCACCCGGCATCCGTACCCGGCCTTAAAAATATTTCAGGCGCCTGGAGCCGGGATTCCTCTTTTCCTCATCCTGAGCGGAGCCTTCGCGAAGCGAAGGCATAGTCGAAGGACGCAGGCTGGGAATGTAAGGTTGCAGCGACACCGTGGGTCCTTCGACTGCGGCTTCGCCCTGCGGGCGCAGCCTCCGCTCAGGATGAGGTTAAGGAGGGATCTACCCGGTCCCCCTCGCTAATCGATGCTGGCGGCGTGGCGCACGCTCCAGATCATCGAGCTGCGGACGACATATTCCTTGTGCCGGACCGGGTCGGCGGCGATGGCGCGCAGCTCGTCGAGATTGCGCTGGCGCACCGCCGGATCTTTTTCCTCGAGCACCTGCTTGTTGCGGATCGACTGCGCCTGGACGAAGGCAACATTGGCGCCGCGCCGCTGGCGCACATATTTATCGAGCAGGCTTTCCTCGGCCTCGCCGCGGACCACTTTTGCGAGCTTCTCGCCGAGATTGAACGCGGCATGCAGCGCGCCGTTGAGGCCGAACGCGCCGAGCGGATTGTTCACATGCGCTGCATCGCCGACGATGAGGTTGCGGCCTTGCCGGAACTCGGCGGCGACGCGCTGATGCACGCGATAGATGTTGGTGTGCTCGATATCCCATGGCCCGGGCAGGTTGAGGAAATGCTTGAGGCCCTGCGCCGCGAAATCATGGCCCAGCACTTCCTCATCGGGCAGCGCCGGGTCGGGCGGGAACAGCACGCGCCAGAGGCCGGGCGGCGCGTCATGCGGCATCTTGAAGATCGCGCCCCAATCGACCGGATCGGCGACATAGGCGTTGAGCGTATAGCCATGCGGCGCAAGGTCCTGGCGGATACCGATGACAAGAAAGCGCTCCGGCCAGGTGAAGCCCTCGAAGGCGACATTCATCAGATGCCGCACCGCGCTGCGCGCCCCGTCCGCGCCGATGAGATAAGAGCCGCGCACGGTCTCGATCCCGCCCGGCGTCTCGAACCGCGCGGTGACGCCGTCGGCGTCTTGCGTCGCATCGACAAAGCGATGCGAGAATTGCACCGTGCCGCCCAGCGCCTCGAAACGGCGCTGCAAGAGCGGGGTCAGCTTGAATTGCTCGCAATGAAAGCGGAACGGGTAGGGCGTCTCGCCCTTCAAGAGCGAGAGATCCCATTCGACGATCACGCCTTCCTCGCGGCCGCGGATTTGCCAGCTCGGCACGTGAATGCCGATGGCGAGGAAGTCTTTGGCGACGCCGATCGTGTCCAGCATCTCCAAGGTCGGCGGATGGATCGAGCCGGCGCGCAGATCGCGCGGCAGTTTCACCTCGGCTTCGAAGACGCGCGACGGTACGCCGGCCTGCGCCAGGATGGTGGCGACGGCAAGACCGGCGGGGCCGGCGCCGACGATGATGACGGGATCGCGCTCTGACAAATTGCTCCTCGCGGCTGCTTAGGCAGCAAGCGCGCGAGACTAAAGACGAGGCGAGAGGTGTCAACCGCCCCGATGTCGCGGCCGCTTGTCGAGAGTTCTGATCCGGGCTCTTTTTGCCAAGCCCTTCGGGCGGCAGTTCTTCCGTGGGCTCGGTGGTCTTGTCGTCTTCCTGCCCAGATTCATTGCGTAGGGGCTCGCCTTGCGGATCGATCAGCCCGCCGCCCGGCTCCTTATAGAAATCCTTGTCGCTGCGCCCATCGTCGCGGGGATGCT
The DNA here is from genome assembly GCA_963740675.1 of uncultured Alphaproteobacteria bacterium. Classification (GTDB taxonomy): domain Bacteria; phylum Pseudomonadota; class Alphaproteobacteria; order ATCC43930; family CGMCC-115725; genus CAIKMD01. Next base: position 879,324 of record CAVUFS010000004.1, on the reverse strand, counting down.
TGCGTTTCGGCTCGTCCTTGCCTTCGCCCATGCCTTGCCTCCTGGTGCTGCTGAGAAGATAGTTGGGCGGGCACGGCGTGGTTCCGCGACGGCGGGCCAAGGGGATGGTTCATGATGGGCAAGGGACGGCTCGAAGCGTTCACCGATGGCGTCGTTGCCATCATCATCACCATCATGGTGTTGGAGCTGAAGCTGCCCGAGGGCCACGATTTGCCCGGGATGCTCGCGGCCGCGCCAAGTTTCTTCGTCTACGCGCTGAGCTTTCTCAATGTCGGCATCTTCTGGAACAACCATCATCACATGCTGCACGCGACGCGCGAAGTGAACGGCACGGTGCTCTGGGCCAATCTCTTGCTGTTGTTCTGGCTCTCGCTGGTGCCTTTTGTGATCCGCTGGATCGGCGAGGCTGGGATATTGCCGCTGCCGATCGCAAGCTACGGCTTCGTGCTGACGATGAGCGCGATCTGTTACTACTGGCTCGAGCGCACGATCATCGCCGTCAACCGGCATAACGGCTTCTTGGCCGAAGCGATCGGGCGCGAGTGGAAAGGCCTGTTGTCGCTCGGCATTTATGTGGCGGGGATGGCGCTGGCTTTCGTCAGCCCGTGGATCGCGCTGGCGTTTTATTTCGCCAATGCGCTGATATGGTTCGCGCCGGATAAGCGCATCGAGCGCGCCGGCCGCGTTCAGCGGCCGGACTAAGTAGGGCGCCGCATCCATCGGCCGGAACGATAACGCGTTACGCTATTGCGGATCGCGCGCTTCGAGACGGCGCAGCTCGAGCTCTTGAATCAGCGCTTTGATCGCGCTCCGGTCATGTGCGTCGGTGGTGACGCGAAGAATCTGTCCGCAGACGCAAAATCTGATCGCCTTGAACGGCGAGCGCATGAACTTGCATGCAGAGATCATCGCCACACGCCGCCGCGTTATCGAGTTGGGAATACTACGTAGCGGCCGCGTTACGGCGCCGCTTCCGTCACATTGGCGGTTTGACGCCGTTTTTCTCGACGGTGATGTTGGTGCCGGTGTAATTGCCGTTGGCGTCCTTGCTCGCGAACACATAGACGGCACGGCCGGGCTTGAGGTCTGCGGCGCTTCCCGGGCTCGGTGCGGGTGCGACGATGGCCGTCTTCTTGTCGATGATGACCTGGGCGACGCTCCCCTTGTAATTGATCGACAGCAGCGAGCCCTGCGCGCCTTTGGCGACGCCGGCGACATGCGCGTTGGTCATGGTGGCGTTAGGCGTGCTGTCCCAGGGCGATTGGCTCTCCGGCAGGGTGAGATTGGCCGGGAAAAAATGCACCTCGATCGCGTGCAGCTTGCCGTCCTTGCCGGGGACCGAGGTCGTGCCAACGAAATCGCCCGGCTTGATGTCGCTAAGCTTCTTCCGCACCAGCCCGCGCACCATGTAGTTGGGCGCGAGCGCGATCGTCACATTGCCTTTGTCCGGCGTCTTCACCGTGAGAGTCTGACCGTCGAGCTTGGCGATCGTGCCGCGGATATTGACCCGCTGCGGCGCCTGCGCAAACGCAGATGTCGTCAACGCCGCAAATAAGGCGGCCGCGATGAAGAATTTCGAGCGCATCTCTTTAACCTCCACAACTTTGCGGCAAAGAAAAACCGCGAGGCACTTTCGGGGCCTCGCGGTCATCCTAACCCAACTCTCGCACTGCGTGCGATCACATCACGGGTTTGACGCCGTTTTTCTCGACCGTCACGTTGTTGGCGCTGAGGCTGCCGTCCGCGCCTTTGGTGGCACGGATGAAGACGGCTTTGCCCGGCTTCAGGTCGCTCATCGCGCCATCGACGCCGGTGCTGACGACCGTCTTACTATCGATAATGACGTCGCTCGATGTTCCTTTTTGCGTGACCGTCAGGACATTCCCGCTTTTCGCCTTGGCGATGCCTTGGACATGCGCGTTGGTCATCATGCTGCCGGGTGCGTAGTCATAGGCAAATTGGGCCTCAGGCGCGCGTGCCGGAAGGCCGTGGATTTCCACCGCGTGCTGCTTGCCGTCCTTGCCCGGCATCGTGAGGATAGACAGATAGTCTCCCTGTTTGATGTCGCTGAGCTTGGTCTTCTTCATGGTGCGGACGCCGGCGTCGGCCGTGAGCGCAACATTGACGGTCTGGCCCTCGCGCGTCTTCACCGTGAGGTTCGTTCCGTCGAGCTTTACGATCTTGCCGCGGACATTGCTCGAAGGCGGCGGGCCGCCGGCGGGCGCACCGGCCGGTGCTTGTGCAAAGGCTGGCACCGCTAGCGCGGTCAGCATCAGAGCAACGAGGAATGATTTCATTCGCATGGACTTACCTCCCGATTTGGTTGTCGCCGAAAACACTAGCAGTCGCGCCGGAATTCCGCCCAATTCTTAGCAGAAGCCCCCGGCGCGCCGTCTCACGTTTCTGTTATCGCGCGCGTTGCTTTTGGCCTTTTCCGCCACTAATTACCAGTCATGACCCAACTCGCCGCCGAAATCGCTAGACGGCGCACTTTCGCGATCATTTCCCACCCCGACGCCGGCAAGACCACGCTCACCGAGAAGCTCCTGCTGTTCGGCGGCGCGATCCAGCTTGCCGGCGAGGTCAAGGCGCGCGGCGATCGCCGGCGGGCGCGTTCCGACTGGATGGACATCGAGAAGGAACGCGGCATTTCCGTCAGCTCGGCGGTGATGAGCTTCGAGCATGCCGGTTTCGCCTTCAACCTGCTCGACACGCCGGGCCACCAGGATTTCAGCGAGGACACCTATCGGACGCTGACCGCCGTCGACAGCGCGGTGATGGTCCTCGACGCGGCCCGCGGTATCGAGACGCAGACCTTGAAGCTCTTCGAGGTGTGCCGGCTGCGCGACGTGCCGATCATCACCTTCGTCAACAAGATGGATCGCGAAGCGCGCGATCCTTTTGACTTGCTCGACGAAGTCGAGCGGAAACTTGCCTTGGACGTCGTACCGGCGAGCTGGCCGATCGGCATGGGCCGCGATTTCCTCGGCACCTACGATCTCTTCCACGACGCGCTGCTGCTCTTCGATCGCGGCGAGCATGCGCGCGTGACCGAGCCGGTGCGCTGCTCCGGGCTCGACGACCCGAAGCTGGCGGAACTGCTTCCCGCGGCTGCGCTGAAGCGCCTGCGCGACGAAATCGACATGGCGCGCGGCCTGACCAAGAGTTTCGATCGCGAAGCCTATCGCCAGGGTCACATGACGCCGGTCTTCTTCGGCTCCGCGCTCAACAATTTCGGCGTGCGTGAACTCTTGGGCGGCATCGGCGATCTCGCGCCGAGCCCCAGGCCGCAGCCGGCGTTGCCGCACGCGATCGAGCCGTCCAGTACGAAAGTCACCGGCTTCGTCTTCAAGGTGCAGGCGAATATCGATCCGCAGCATCGCGACCGCGTCGCTTTCCTGCGGCTCTGCTCGGGGAAATTCTCGCGCGGCATGAAGTTGAAGCATACGCGCTCGGGCAAGATGATGAGCGTGCAGAATCCGGTGCTGTTCCTCGCACGCGAGCGCAACCTCGCCGAGGAAGCCTGGCCCGGCGACATCCTCGGCATTCCCAATCACGGCACGCTCAGGATCGGCGACACGCTGACCGAGGGCGAGGAGCTGCGCATCACCGGCATCCCGAGCTTCGCGCCCGAGATCCTGCGCCGCGTGCGGCTTGAAGATCCGATGAAGTCGAAGCATCTGAAGCGCGCGCTCGAACAACTCGCCGAGGAAGGCGTGACCCGCGTCTTCAAGCCGCTGGTCGGCGGCGATTGGATCGTCGGCGTGGTCGGTGCGCTGCAGCTCGATGTGCTCTCCGCGCGCATCAAGACCGAATACGATCTCGGCGTGCGCTTCGAGCAAGGGCAGTTCGAGACGGCCCGCTGGCTCTCCGGGCCTGCCGAGGAGATCAAACGCTTCGAGGATTCGCATCGCTCGCTGATGGCCGAAGATCATGACGGCGTCAAAGTCTTCATGGCGCGCAACGCCTGGGACCTCGATCGCATGACCAAGGATTGGCCGGGCCTGCGCTTCAACGCGACGCGCGAGCAGACCGCCGAGGAGACGGTCTGAGCCGGCCGCTCAGCAACAGCAACGACGCAAGTTAAAATATCGTCGCCGTCCCCGCGCCCTTCGTCAGGCTCAGGAGCGGGGACCCAGGGTTACAGCTCGGTGGTTGCTTTGGATTCCCGCTTGCGTGGGAATGACGATAAAAGTGATTGGGTCTGTTTGAGCCGATTCTAGAAGGACGCGCATGATCCGCCGTTGGGTGCCGCTTTGGACATGGCTCGCGCCGCTGATCGGCGGGGCATTGCTCGGGGCGGTGATGTTCGGACTGCATCACGTGGCGCTGCTCGTCGCGCTCGGCCTCGCGCTCGTCGCCTGCGTGCTCGCCGGTGTGCATCACGCCGAGAACATCGCCCATCGCGTTGGTCAGCCGCTCGGATCGTTCCTGCTGGCGATCGCTGTGACCATCATCGAGGTGGCGCTGATCGTCGCGCTGATGCTGGCCAAGCCCGATTCCACCGCCACGCTGGCGCGCGATACGGTCTTCGCCGAGGTGATGATCATCGTCAACGGCATGGTCGGCCTCTGCCTCATCGTCGGCGGCACGCGCCATCGCGAGCAGGAATTTGGCCTCTACGGCGTCAGCGCCGCGCTCGCAACGCTCGCGACCTTGTCGGTGCTGACATTGGTCCTGCCCAACGCGACCAGCACGCCGGGACCCTATTATTCGCGGAGCCACCTTGCCTTCGTCGGTGTCGTCTCGCTCGTGCTTTATCTGGTGTTCGCCTTCGTGCAGACGGTACGCCATCCCGAATATTTCATGCCGGTGCTTAGCGGTAAGAGCGACGACGACGCGCACGCCGCTACGCCCGGCAACCTGGCGATGGCGATCAGCGTGGTTCTGCTGCTCGTCTGTCTTGCCATCGTCGTCTTCGGCTCACACGATCTGGCGCCGGAGATCGAAGCCGGGATCGACGCTGTCGGCGCGCCACCGGCGGTGCTGGGCATCATCATCGGCTTGATCGTCTTGTTGCCCGAAAGCCTCGCCGCGCTCAAGGCCGCGCTCGCCGACCGGCTGCAGATCAGTCTCAATCTGACAATCGGCTCCGCGCTCGCCACCATCGGCCTCACCATCCCAACCGTTGCAGCGCTCTCGCTCATCAACGGCTGGACACTGGCACTTGGCCTCGATCTCCGCGGGATGATTCTGCTTTTCCTGTCGCTGATGGTCGCGACGCTATCGCTCGGCACCGGCCGGACGACCGTGCTACAAGGCGCCGTGCATCTGGTGATTTTCGCTGTCTATCTTTTCACGGCTTTCGTGCCATGAAGCTTTCCGTCCTCGATCAATCCCCGATCCGCCGCGGCGGCACGCCGACCCAGGCGATCGCCGAGACCATCGAGCTGGCGCAGCTTTGCGACCGGCTCGGCTATCACCGCTATTGGGTCGCCGAGCATCATTCCTCGGAAGGCCTCGCGGGCGCGGCGCCGGAAATCCTCATCACGCGGCTCGGCAGCGTCACGAAAGGCATGCGCATCGGCAGCGGCGGCGTGATGCTGTCGCATTACAGCGCGCTCAAAGTCGCCGAGCAGTTCCGCATGCTGGAGACGCTTTATCCCGGCCGCATCGATCTCGGCATCGGCCGCGCGCCGGGCAGCGATTATGTTACCGCCCGCGCGCTAGCGCATGGGCCGGGCGCGCTCGGCATCGACGAATTCCCGCGCCAGATCCAGGACCTGCTCGCCTATCTGCGCGATCAGATTCCCGACGGCCATGCTTTCGCCGGCGTCTCGGCGCAGCCGCGCGGCGCGACGATGCCCGAGCCGTGGCTTCTCGGCTCGAGCGATCAGAGCGCGCTCTACGCCGCTTATTTCGGCTGCGCCTTCTCCTTCGCGCATTTCATCACCGACCGGATGGGGCCCGAGATCATGGGCGCCTATCGCACGAATTTCCGGCCGTCGATCTGGGGCGCCGAGCCGCACGGCAGCATTGGTGTTGCCGTGATCTGCGCCGAAACGAACGAGGAAGCGGACCGGCTGGCGAAATCGCGCGACCTGTCGCGGCTGCGGCTGGAGCAAGGCGCGCAGGGCCCGGTGCCCAGCGTTGAAGAAGCCGAAGCCCATCAATACACGCGCGAGGAACAGCTTCGCGTCGCGCACAATCGCCAGCGCCAGGTGATCGGCGACCCCGCGCGCTGCAAGGAACAGCTCCTCGCCTTGGCCGAGCGCTACAGCATCGACGAGCTCGTCGCGGTGACGATCACCTACGATTTCGCCGCGCGGAAGCGGTCGTATGAGTTGTTGGCGCAGGAATTCGGTTTAACACCGCGCGGTTGAGACGTCGCACTTGGTTTATTCCCGTCATGCCCGCGAAAGCGGGCATCCAGTGCGATCGCTGGACTCCCGCTTTCGCGGGAGTGACGAGCGGTATTGTTGGTACAGCCATGGCTGATTGGTCCGAAGCCGGGTATTCGGGCTCGCGGCTAGCCGCCGCTCATTCCCACGTCGCGAAGGCCATCGCGTTGCCGGTGCCCGCCTCGCTGCGATAGCACGGCACGTAGTCGAGCAGCTTCATGCGCAGCTTCGTTTCCGAGAGGATGCCGGCGACGGTGATCCAGTTCTTCACTTCCGACGTGCCGGATTCGTACAGCACTTTCGGCTCGGCCAACAGCGCCGCTTTGTCGTTTGCCAAGAACGCCTGGATGATGCGGTGGTCGAAATCCTCGTCGATGACGAAGTGGCTGAGCCCGCCGGAGGCACAGACGGCGACGCGCTTGTTGCTGTCCCACGAGGCGATGGCGCGGCCGATCAGGCGGCCGAAATCGAAGCAGCGCTTCGGTGTCGGCTGGTTCGGCGGAAAGAAGGTATTGAGGAAGATCGGAACCAGCGGCACCTGGCGATCGCGCAAGATGCGGCGGTAAATGAATTGCACGGCGTGGCCGACGCCGATCGGTCCCGCGTTGTTGTGCGGCTCGCGCGCCAGCGTCGCGACGTCGAACTCCTCTTCGATGGCGCGGTCGATGATATGGGCGGCGAGGGACGTGTCGACCGGGTAATGCTGTTCTGGCGTCGGATGCCGATCGCGCATCACCTCGGCCTGGCCCGCCGGAACTTTCTTCGCCGCTTCTGCGTCGAAAGCAGAGTTCAGCACGGTTTTGCCATGGAACACCGCGAAGGGCGGCTGCATTTCCGGCTTGAACCATTCGTGCTGGTCGTCGCCGACGAGCACGATCACGTCGGGCGACACTTCCTCGAGCCGCTCGGCCAGCTTGTCGAGCTGTTGCTGACACCGCGCATGGCGCTCGCGGCGCATCTCGATCTGGTTCAGCGCGGCGAGATTCTCGTCCTTCCGCAGCGCGACGAGCTGGTCGAACGTATAGGTCTTGCCGCGATAGGGATGCGCCGGATTGGCCCGGTCGGCGGCCGTGCGGTAGTCCCAATTCTCGGGCGAGCTCGACAAAAGCGGCCCGTGCGACGAACCGAAGCCAAAGAAAATCTGCGCCATGTTTCGCTCCCTACACCGCCCGCGATTTTAGGCCAGGGGACGGAGCGGTGCCACGGTTCTCGCGCGGGATCAGCCGGAGTGCGGGTGCTCGAGCTCGACCAACTCGCCGCGGTTGGCGGCGCGCAGTTCGTCGGCGGCGCGGCGCAGCTTGTTGTAGGCGCGGACGCTCATGGGGATCGAGCCGATATAGATGATTCCGATGATCAGCAGCGTCGCCCAGGGCTCGGTGGTCGCGAGCGCGGCGAGCCCGCCGATGATCAGGAACACCGGCAGCACCCATTCGCGCGGCAGGTGGAAGCGCTTCATCGAGAACGTCGGCACCCGGCTGACCATCAGCGCGCCGACCGCGGCGAGCACCACCGCGCCGAACCAGCCGCTGCGGAAGCCCGACCAGCCGAATTCGAAATTGAGCAGCATCGGGATGATGGCGAGACCGGCGGCCGCCGGCGCCGGCACGCCGGTGAAGAAATTATAGGCATAGGGCGGCAGGTCGGCGCCGATCTGCGTGTTGAAGCGCGCGAGGCGCAACCCGCAGCAGATGGTGAAGAGGAGCGCCACCATCCAGCCCAAACTGGACAGACTCTGCACGCTCCAGAGATACATCACCAGCGCTGGCGCCACGCCGAAGCTAACAAAGTCCGACAGTGAGTTCGAGCTCTGCGCCGAATTCCGACGTGCCCTTGAGGAGGCGGGCGATGCGGCCGTCGATGCCGTCGAAAATGCCGGCGACGAGGATCGCGATCACTGCCTGGCGGTAATGTTCTTCGAGACCGAAGCGGATCGCCGTCATCCCCGAGCAGAGCGCGAGGAGCGTGAGGATGTTCGGGATCATCTTGTTGAACGACAAGCCGCGGATCGGCTTGACGTGCAGACGCTGGCGAAGGCGAGGGCGCATCATCGCTTCAGAGCCCTTTCTCTCGGTGTTCCCATCTCTCAATGTTCCATGCCGCGGCGCGGCGCTTCCTGCGCCTGCGCATCGGCAAGCACCGTCTCGCCGCCGACCGCGCGCTGGCCGACGATCGCCATCACCGCCCAGCCGCGCGGCAGAAAGACTTCGGCGCGGCTGCCGAAACGGATCAGGCCGATGCGCTGGCCCGGGATCACCTCTTGGCCATTGCGCAGCGCCGTAACGATGCGGCGCGCGACCAGGCCGGCGATCTGCGTCACGCCGATATCGCCTTGCGGTGTCGAGAGGCGGATCGCCATGCGCTCGTTGTCGACGCTCGCCTTGTCGAAGCTGGCATTGACGAATTTGCCCTCGGTATAGACCATACGCGCGACATGCCCCGCCATCGGCGCGCGGTTCACATGCACGTCGAATACGCTCATGAAGATCGCGACGCGCTGCATCGGCTCGGACCCAAAGCCCAATTCCGGCGGTGGAACCGCCTCATCGACAATTATGATACGGCCATCGGCCGGCGACAGCACCAGCCCGTCGCGCTGCGGGCTGACGCGCCACGGATCGCGGAAGAAATAGATGCACCATGCCGTCGCCAGCAGGCCAAGCCAGCCGAGTGGCGACCACAGCCACCAGAGGATCGCCGTGACCACCGCGAAAATCGCGATGAAGCGCCAGCCATCCTTATGGATGGGGGCGAGAACGTATTTCAGCAACGAATGAGCCTCCGCGCTCCGATACTTGGCGCAATCCTGCTCGATAATCCGTCGTCATTCCCGCGCAAGCGGGAATCCAGAGCAAGCGCCGTGCTGTTTCCCTGGACCCCCGCTCCTGAGCCTGACGAAGGGCGCGGGGGTGACGGCCTCTTTCGACGAAGCGTTTTAGCGGAAAACCACCGTCGCTTCTATCGCTATCGCCCCTCGCGGCGCCAGGCGAGGAGGAAGGCGCCGAGCGCCAGCAGCAGCGCGAACAGCCCGGGCAGCAGCGGCATCTCGCTGACGCCGGTGACGACGTAATCGCCGTTCTGGCGCAGGCCCATCCAGCCGTGCCCGGCCGCCGTGCGGTCCGGACCGACGCGGCGGATATCGGGAATGCTGCCGGGCCCGACCCAATAGCTGCCGCCGCCGGTCGCCGCGACATCGGCCGCGACTTTCTCGTCCGTGGTGCGCACATCGGCAAGCTCGATCGGGTTGAGCGCGCCGGCCGCGGCGAGCGCGGTGCGCTTGCCGTCGGTGATGCGATAGAGGCCGCTCTCGGTCACCGGCAGCGAGCCGATGCTGCGTCCGCCTTCGGACGGCGCCAGCGACAGCTCCTGCGGCTTGCCGTCGGGGCCGGTCACGGTGACCGGCGTGTTGTCGGGCTGCAGCGATTGCCGCGTGACGACGAGGCGATTGCCCTGCACCTCGGCGCGCAGATCGTTTTCCTCGAGATCGGGCTCCTTCATGAGCCAGTAAACCACGCGGCGCAGCAACTCGGCTTGCGGGCCGCCACCTTCATAGCCGCGCGTCCAGAGCCACATCTCGTCGGAGAGCAATTCGGCAACGCGGCCTTGGCCGACGCGGTCGAGCACCAGCAGCGGCCGATCGCCCAGCCCGTTCATCACGACGTTGCCGCGACGCGCCTGCGCTTCGACATCGAGGAACCAGCGGCCCCAGGGCGGCGTCTTGGTCGGATCGCTCGGCAGGCCGGGCAGGTCCGAGGTTACCGGATGGCGGCGGCCGATATCGGTCGGATGCGGTACATAGCCTTGCTCCAGCACGTTGCCGGTCGGCTCGGCCGGCAACACGGCGCCCAGCGGCGTGCGATAAAGACTCTCGGGTGTGCCGAAGCTCGGCCCCGCCGCATCGAGCAGCGCGCCGCCATTCTGCACATAGCGCGCGATGTTCTGCAGATAGGCGGGCGGCAGCACGTTCATCTGCTTGTAGCGATCGAAGATGATCAGATCGAACTGATCGAGCTTCTCGTCGAAAAGCTCGCGGATCGGGAAGGCGATCAACGAAAGTTCTCGAATGGGAGTACCGTCCTGCTTCTCGGGCGGCCGCAGAATCGTGAAATGGATGAGATCGACTGACGGGTCGGATTTAAGGATGTTGCGCCAGGTGCGCTCGCCCTGATGCGGCTCGCCCGAGACGAGCAGCACTTTGAGCCGATCGCGCACGCCGTTGACGACCAGCGCGGCGCGGTTGTTGTCGAGCGTCAGCTCATGCGGTCCCGCATTGACGCTCAGCTCGACGACGTTCGGCCCGCCATGGTCGATCGGCACGGTCAGCGAGACATCCTTGCCGACGGTGACGTTGCGGATGACGGCGTCGCCGCCATCCTTGCGCATCGTGAGCTGCGCCGTGCCCCCATTGTTATTAGAGGTGGCGCCATCGGGCAGGTCCTCAACGCGGACATTGAGCTGCACCTCTTTGCCGACAAGGCCGAAGCTCGGCGCGTCTTTGACGACCAGGCGGCGATCGGCCTCGTTCGGCTGACCGGTCAGCAGCACATGCAGTGGCGCATCGAGGCCGAGCTGCGCCGGCGGCGGCATGTCGTGGATCTCGCCATCGGTGATCATGATCGCGCCGGCGACACGCTGACGCGGCACATCGGCGAGCGCCCGCGACAGCGCGGTGTAGAGTTGCGTGCCGGTATCGGCCATCGGCGCGTTGGCATCGGGCGCGCCGGCATGGACGACGCGCACGTCGAGGTCTTTGAGGGCCGCGAGACGCTGCGTCACCGCTTGCAGCGCCTCGTCGGCATATTGCCGACGCTGGCCGATGCGCATGCTCGGCGAATCATCGACGACGACGACCGCGACATCCTTCTGCGGCTGGCGCTGCTCCTGCACCAGCGACGGATCGAGCAGGATCAGCACCAGCATCGCGGCGGCGGCGAGGCGCCACAGCGTGCCGCGCGCGCGGCGGAAAGCGCCAAAGATCAGCGCGAGAGCGGCGAGCGCGACGAATCCAAAGATCGCCCACCACGGCAGCAGCGGCGCGGTCGCAAGGCTATAGCTGCCGATATTGGCGAGCGCGTTCATGGCGCGTGCCTTCCAATATCGTCATTGCGAGCGAAGCGAAGCAATCCAGTGGTCGATGCATACTGGATTGCTTCGTCGCGCGATGGATGACCGGCTCTCGCGGGAAGGGGCCAATCGCGAAGAGCGATTGGCCGGTCGTCCCTCGCAATGACGAAACAAGACTTCATTGCCCCAGCCTCTCGAGGATCGCCGGGACATGCACCTGGTCGTTCTTGTAATTGCCGGTCAGCGCATACATCACGAGATTGACGCCGAAGCGATAGGCGAGCTCGCGCTGCTGCTCGCCGCCCGGCACGGTGGCGTGCAGCGGCTGGCCGCCGGCACTGATCGCCCAGGCGCCGGCGTAATCGTTGCTGCCGACGATGACGCTGGCGACGCCGTCATTCACCGTGTCGTCCACCGGCTCGACCCAGAGCGTGCCGCCGGCCCAGCGGCCGGGGAATTCCTGCAGCAGATAAAAGGATTTCGTCAGCACATGCTCGGGCGGCACCGGCATCAAGGTTGGTATCTCGAGCCCGGCCGCGATCTGCTGCAGCCGCTGCTGCGTCGCGCCGGCGCTGAACGGCGTGCTCTGTCCCTGATCCTGCGTGTCGAAGAGGATCGTGCCGCCGGTCGCGAGGAATTTGTTGATGCGCTCGACCGCTTGCGCGGACGGTGGCGCTTCGCCCGGCACCACTGGCCAATAGAGCAGCGGAAAGAACACCAGCTCGTCATGCTCGATGTCGACCGCCATCGGCTGGCCGGCGTCGACCGCGGTGCGGCGGTTGAGCACGTTGGAGAGACCCGTCAGTCCCTCTTGCGATTCCGCATCGACATCGGGCACGCCGGTGCGGACATAGGCAAGGTGGAAGCCGCTGGTCGCCTTTACCGCGAAGTCGTCGTCGCCTTGTGCGGCGCCCTGGGCATGCGCTTGCGGCGCGCTCAGCGCCGCGAGCAGCAGTACGAGCCCCGCCGTGGTCGCGCGCTTGCTGCGCCACAATCCCGCAAGCAAGCCGCGCAGCGCATAGGCGATGATGAGATCGATCAGCGCCAGCGCCAGCGCCGCGCCGAGCAGGCCAGGGCGGAAATCGACCTCTGGTCCTTTCGCATAGCTTTGCCGCTCGATGCCTTGCGGCAGCGGCGGCAGCGCTTTGAAGCTCTTCACCGCCGGCGCGAGGTTGAGCGCCTGGCGCGCATCCTGCGTGCCGTAGAAGCCGGGCGGGAATTTCGCCGAGGCGAGCGCAGCGGCAAACCCGCTGGCGGGAATTGTCGCCGCCGCAGCCGGCGGTAGTTGCAGCCGGCCGTAACCGTCGAGCGTCTCGACCGGCGGCAGCGGCTTGTCGCTATTGCCGGAAACGCCGGCGCTCAGCGACACGATCCGGCGAAGCATGTTGACGAAAAGGCCCGAGATGCCGAGCGTCGACCATTGCGGATCGCCGGTGGTGTGAACCAGGATCAGCCAGCCCTTGCCGCGCTTCTCGGCGGTGACGAGCGGCGTGCCGTCGGTCAGCCGCGCCCAAGTCTTGCTGCCGAGATCGACGGTCGGCTCGGCCAGCACCTGGCGCGAGATGGTCACGTCCTTCGGCACGTCGAGACCGGCGAAGGGGCTGGATGCATCGAAGGGCGCGAGCGAAGCCGGCGTCTCCCAAGAAAGCGCGCCGCCCAAGGTGCGGCCGCCGCGGCGCAGCGTGACGGGCATCAGATCGTCATCGGTGTCGTCGGCGAGATGCGGCCCGGCGAAGCGCAGCACGGTGCCGCCGTCTTCCATCCACTTGACGATCGCGTTCTTCTCGGCCGGTCCCGACGGCGAGATATCCGGCAGCGTCAGCACCGAGATATCGCCTTTGAGCAGATTGTCGACGCCGCCTTCGCGCACTTCGCTGAAGGGCGCCAGCGCCTTCTCGAGATAATAGGCGTCATTGAGCAGCGGCTGGCCGGGCGCCATGCCGCGCGCGGTGACGACGCCGACCGGGCGGCGGCGCCAGCGCTCGTCGAGCAGCAACACCGCGCCGGCCGAGGCTTCGCCTTCGATCGCGATCTCCGCGGTGCGGTTGCGCAACTCGCTCGGCAGCTCGAGATGCGCGATCGCTTTTGCTGCGCCCGGCTCCATCGTCACCTTGTTGCGCGCCAATAGCCGGCCGTCATCGCCGAGTGCGCGCACGTAAAGCTCGGCCGGGCCCGTCGCGTCGGCGCGCATCACTGTCGCGGTCAAATCCTTGTCGTCGTTATCGGCCGGCGCGAGGAGCCGCGGCAGCGCGTCCGCATCATCGGCGAGCACGCGCAGCGGGCCGAGCTTCTGCAACCCTTGCGCGAAGCTCAGCGCCTTGCCGTCATCGATCCCGTCCGACAGCCACACCAGCTCGGCGCCGGAAAGATCGAGCGCGCCAAGCCGCGCCAGCGCGGCGTCGCGATCCTCGGGCCACGGCATCGGCGCGAGCTCGCTCACCACGGCGCGCGCGTCGTTGGGACGCAGGAGAGAGAGCGGCGGCGGCGCGGCGGCGCCGGGCAGCGGCGCGGTCGGCAGCAGCACGACATTGCGGCTTTCGCGGTCGGCGCCGGCGATCAGATCGTCGAGCGCATTGCGCCGCTCGTCCCAATGCCGCGCCGCGCTCCAGCCATTATCGACCGCGAGCACCAGCGGACCTTTGCCGGCGAGCTGCGCCGTTGGATTGAGCAGCGGATGGGCGAGGGCAAGAATGATCAGCCCCGCGAGCACCATGCGCAGAATGATCAGCCAGAGCGGCGTCTTCGCTGGCGTCTCTTCATGCGGCTGCAGGCCGAGCAGCAGACGCAGCGCCGGGAAGCGCACGCGCTTCGGCGCCGGCGGCGTGACACGCAACAGCCACCAAAGCACCGGCAACGCCGCAAGCCCCAGCAACAGCCAGGGCGAAGCAAAAGCGAGCGCGCCGAGACTCAGCATGGCGACATCGCGTGCGTTGCCCCTCCATCCGGCAACGCTCGCGCGTTGCTACCTTTCCCCTCAAGGGGGGAAGGGCACACGAAATCCCCTCCCCCCTTGAGGGGGAGGGTCAGGGTGGGGGGAGGGCGCGCACCGCCATCAGCCCTCGCTCTCCGCGAGCGCCACGTAAAGAGTGAGGAGCGCGGTATGCGGCGGCTTGTCGCTGCGATGCGTGGCGAAACGCCAACCGGCGGCGCGCGCGATCGCGGAGAGCCCGGCGCGATGTCGCGCCAGACGCTCGGTGTACTGGTCGCGGATCGTCTCGACGCGGCTGATCAGCAGCGGATCTTCCTGCTCCAAGCCTTCGAAACGCACGCGGCCGTCGAAAGGCAATGTCTCTTCGGCGGGATCGAGCACTTGCAGCAGATAGCCTTTGAGCCCCATGGCCGAATAAGACGCGACGAGCTTCTCGGTTTCGTCGAGCGGCGCGAGTAGATCGCCCATTAGCACGACCTGGCCATGGCGCGGCAGTAATTCGATGCCCGGCAGCCCGCCTGTGGTCTCGCGCAGTAATTGTTGCGCCATGCGCATGAGCACGGCGCGGCCATGGCTCGGCGCAACGCCGGTGCCGAGCAACGTCACGCGCTCGCCGCCGCGCAGCAGCAGCGCGGCGAGGGCCAGGGTCAGAAGATCGGCGCGCTCGCGCTTGGTCGGCAGGCTGCGCGACGAGGCGTAATCCATCGACGGCGATGCGTCGCGCCACAGCCACACGCTCTGCGCCGCTTCCCATTCGGTCTCGCGCACATAAAGCCGCTGCGATTTCGCGCTCTCGCGCCAATCGATGCGCGTCGCTGCGTCGCCGGGCTGATATTGCCGGAATTGCCAGAAGGTCTCGCCTTGGCCGACACGGCGGCGGCCATGCACACCTTGCGCGACAGTCGCCGCAACACGGTTTGCGGCGACCAGCAAGGGCGGCAGCGCGGCTGCCGCTTGTTCGGCACGATGTTGAAGGATACCGGCTTCCGCCATCAGCGCAGCGGCTTGAGCAGCCGATCGATGACCTGACCCAACGACACACCTTCGGCGCGCGCTGCGAAAGTCAGCGCCATGCGATGTCGCAGCACCGGCGGCGCTAGCGCGATGACATCATCCACAGAGGGAGCAAAACGCCCGTCGAGCAACGCGCGGGCGCGGCAGGCGAGCATCAGCGCCTGGCTGGCGCGCGGACCCGGGCCCCAGGCGATCTGCGCATCGCCCTCATCGCCATTGCCATCGCCGGGACGGCCGGCGCGCACGAGCTGCAAGATCGCTTCGACGACGCTCTCGCCGACCGGCACGCGCCGCACCAGCCGCTGTGCCGCGGCGAGCTCGTCGGCGCTCATCACCTTGCTCGCGATCTCTTCGCTCGTGCCGGTGGTCGCGAGCAGCATCTGCCGCTCGGCTTCGAGATCGGGATAGCCGACATCGATCTGCAAGAGGAAGCGATCGAGTTGCGCTTCGGGCAGCGGGTAGGTGCCTTCCTGCTCCAGCGGGTTCTGCGTCGCCAGCACGTGGAAGGGCTTCGGCAGCGGATGATATTGCCCGGCGACCGAGACGCGATGCTCCTGCATCGCTTGCAGCAGCGCCGATTGCGTGCGCGGGCTGGCGCGGTTGATTTCGTCCGCCATCAGCAATTGGCAGAACACCGGCCCGGCGATGAAGCGGAAAGAGCGGCGGCCGCTCTCGCTTTCCTCCAGCACTTCCGAGCCGAGGATGTCCGCCGGCATCAGATCGGGCGTGCATTGGATGCGCTTGTCCTCGAGGCCGAGGACCGTGCCGAGTGTTTCGACAAGCCGCGTCTTGGCGAGGCCGGGGACGCCGATCAGCAAAGCGTGACCGCCGGCGAGCAGCGTGATGAGGGCTTGATCGATCACCTCATGCTGGCCGAAGATGACGCGGCCGATGCGCTCGCGCACAGCAGCGAGACGCTGGCCGAGTGCGTCGATCTCGCCGGCGAGATCGCCGGAGGCCGTGCCGAAACCAATCGGCGCTTGCAGGCTTTCAGGATTGCTCAAAGGCAGAACTCCTCAGGCAGAGCGAAGAGGCGGCACGTCGTGAACGAAGCAAAGGCGGATGACGATGAATTGGCGCGCATCGAAGCCGCCGCTGCCACGCGGCCGGGTGCTACCACGAAAGATCGAGCACCGCCGCGGGATTGTGGGCATTTCGACATCCACATCGATCGCGATGGTAGCTGGTTCTATCGTGGGACACCAATCAATCGCGCGTCATTGGTTAAGCTCTTTAGTACCGTCTTGGAACGCGATCCGGACGGCGTCTACTGGCTCACCACGCCGGCCGAGCGCGGCCGGGTCACGGTCGAGGATGCGCCCTTTCTCGCGGTCGAATTGGACCGAAGCGGCGAAGGCGCTGGCCAGGAGCTGATTTTTCGCACCAATGTCGGCGATTTTGTGACGGCCGCCGCCGATCACCCGTTGCGGATTGAAACCGATCCCGTCACAGAGACGCCACGGCCTTACATCGCGGTGAGAAATCGGCTGGAAGCGCGGCTCACCCGGCCGGTATTCTATAGTTTGGTGGATTGTGGAGTGGAGGAACGGGTCAACGGCGCGACCCGGTTCGGGGTATGGAGCAAAGGGACATTCTTCCCGCTGGACCCGCCGGGCGAGCCCGGCTGACACGCGACGATATTCGCGCGCGCCTCGACGGCCGTGCGAATGGGGTGCGCGGCAACGGCTCGGCCGAGCGCGACAATATCCGCGCCGCCGTGCTCGTGCCGCTGGTCGAGCGCGCGGAAGGCTGGTTCGTCGTGCTGACCCTGCGCTCCGCCGATCTCGCCGATCACGCGGGGCAGATCTCGCTGCCGGGCGGGCGCATCGAGCCCGAGGATGAAGACGCGCGCGCGGCGGCGTTGCGCGAAGCCGAAGAAGAGATCGGTCTCGGCCGCGATTATGTCGAGACCGCCGGCCGCCTCGACACCTGGCTCACCGGCACCGGCTTCGAAGTGACACCGATCGTCGGCATGGTGCGGCCGCCGCCACCGTACAAGCCCGATCCGGTCGAGGTCGCCGAGGTATTCGAGGTGCCGCTCGATTTCATCCTCGATAAGCGCAATCACCAATGGTGCTCGCGCGAGTTGCAGGGACAGAAACGCTACTTCTGGGCGATCCCTTATCTCCATCGCAATATCTGGGGCGTGACCGCGGGCATGCTGGTCAACCTCGCCGAAGCACTCGGCAGTTGAGGAACGGGGCGGGGGGATGGGACGGGTATTCCTCACCATCATCGTGCCGCTGCTGTTGCCGACCGCGCTCTACGCCGCCTGGCGCGGTCTCATCGGCAAGCAGATCAACATTCCGGCAGTTTGGATATGGCTCGCGGTCGCGGGCCTCGTGCTCGCTTCGCTGATGCTGGTCTTCGTCAGCGTCGATTTCGGTGGACCAAAGAGCGGGCAATATATACCGCCGCATGTCGGCGCCGGCGGCATGGTCGTGCCCGGCCATATCGAAACACCGCCGCGCTAAGCCCAGGCTGACAATATCATGCGCATCAAGCTGCCCGCCTGGATGACCGACGAAGCGAGTATCGCGGTGATGACCGCGCTCAAAGGCGATGCGCGTTTCGTCGGCGGCTGCGTGCGCGACACGCTGTTGAAGCGACCGATCGGCGATATCGATATCGCGACGCCGCTTTTCCCCGAAGAGATCATGCGCCGGCTCACTGCGGCGAAGATCAAGGCGGTGCCGACCGGCATCGCGCATGGCACGATCACCGCCGTCACCGACACGCGGCCGTACGAGATCACGACGTTGCGCCGCGATGTCGAGACTTTCGGCCGCCAGGCGCGCGTCGCTTTCTCCGCCGATTGGAAAGAAGATTCCGCGCGCCGCGACTTCACGATGAACGCCCTTTAT
Organism: uncultured Alphaproteobacteria bacterium; assembly: GCA_963740675.1. GTDB lineage: Bacteria > Pseudomonadota > Alphaproteobacteria > ATCC43930 > CGMCC-115725 > CAIKMD01. The sequence goes on along the minus strand of CAVUFS010000004.1, from coordinate 861,115 downwards.
CTCGACGGCGAGGGCGAGGTCTTCGACTACCACGATGGCATCAAGGATCTGCGCGCCGGCAAGGTGCGCTTCGTCGGCAATCCGGCGACGCGCATCCGCGAGGATGTGCTGCGGCTGCTGCGCTTCTATCGCTTCCACGCCTGGTATGGAAAGGGCGAAGCCGACGCAGCCGCGCGCGCCGCCTGCCGCGCCTCGACGCCGCTTGCTGCCGACGCTCTCGGGCGAGCGTGTGCAGGCCGAGCTCTTGAAGCTGCTCGGCGCGAAAGACCCGGTGCCGAGCCTGATGATGATGCAGGAAGACGGCGTACTCGTGCGGATCGTGCCGAAGAGCCGGCCGCTCGATGTGTTGGCGCGGCTCATCAAACTCGAGCCGCCATCCAAATCCGGGCCCGATGCGCTGCGCCGGCTCGCGGCGCTGGTCGCGGCGGAAGGCGACGCGCTCGCCCGCAAGCTCAAATTCTCCAACACCGATCGCGACCGGCTGATCGCGTTGCACGATACCGTGCCGCTGACCAGCGATGCGGCCGAGCAGCGCCGGCTGCTCTATCGCCAAGGCCGCGAACTCTACGTCGATCGTGTGCTGCTGACCGCGGCGATCACCGACGACACCGCGAATGTCAAAAAGCTGCTCGGCGCCGCAGCGAAATGGAAGCCTGTCGTGTTCCCGCTGCGCGGCGCCGACATCGCCGAAGCCGGCGTGCCGGAAGGCCCCGCCATCGGCAAGCTTCTCGCCGAGATCGAAGCCTGGTGGGAAGAAGGCGACTTCAAAGCCACGCGCGCGCAGTGCCTCGCGGAGTTGAAGCGGCGAATAGGCGACGAACCCGCAACGTCATTGCGAGGAGCGTAAGCGACGAAGCAATCCAGTGGTGCGACGCCACGAACTGGTATGTCGCTTCGCGATCCCCATCCCTAACCGTCTTTGCCGGGCTTGTCCCGGCAATCCATGGACCCGCGGAACAAGTCCGCGGGAGGCGATAAAAGGAATGACGATAGGGAGAGGGATCAATTGGTGTGATCGGGCGGTGGCGTTTGGCGACTGCGCATGAAGGGCGGAGCAATGAAAAAGACAAGCATCAAAAAACTAGCGCCGAACTGCCAGAGGGTTGGTTTGATCAATTGTTGAAAAAACGAGAGTCCCGTGAGAACAAGCCATCCGATGATGACTGCGGCAACGTAGATGTTCCTTAGACGTCCGATTGGTGTCGTCGCTTTCACGCAGGCGCGTCCGAAAACGCGGACGACCAAAAGATTACCGAACCCGAATGGTATGCCGACAAGGTAGGGCAACGCATGGCGAAGTCCGTCGAGCCCATATTTCTCTCTGATGAGAAGCGTCAACGCTATTAAGGGTGCGGCCCAGCAAATCGCTATCAAATTGCTTCTGATCTGGGATTTCGAAGCCATGCGATGCCTTTGCCACGGATAATAGAAGGCATTCTGATGGCGAAAGCGTTAAGGCCAGCTTACTTCGGGCGGCAGCGACATCAGGATCGCTTCGACATTGCCGCCGGTCTTGAGCCCGAACAGCGTGCCGCGGTCGTAAATCAGATTGAATTCTACATAACGCCCGCGGCGTTGGAGTTGATAACGCCGCTGCTCGTCGGTCCATGATTGGCGGAAGTGGCGGCGCACGAGTTGCGGATAGATCGCAAGAAACGCTTCGCCGACATCGCGCGTGAAGGCAAAATCGGCGCTCCAGTCGCCGCTATCGACATAGTCGTAGAAGATGCCGCCGACGCCGCGCGCTTCGTTGCGGTGCTTGATAAAGAAATACTCGTCGCACCATTTCTTGAAGCGCGCGTAGTAGTCGGCGCCGTGCTTGTCGCAAGCCGCTTGCAGCGCGGCGTGGAAGTCGCGCGTGTCGGCGTCGTCGGGATAGATCGGCGTCAGATCGCTGCCGCCGCCGAACCAGCTCTTCGTCGTGACGATGTGGCGCGTGTTCATATGCACGGCCGGCACCAGCGGCGAGCGCGGATGGATGACGAGCGAGATGCCGCTCGCCCAAAAGCGCGGATCGTCCTCGGCGCCGGGAATCTGCTTGCGGAATTCCGGGCTGAACTCGCCCCACACGGTCGAGACATTGACGCCGGCCTTCTCGAAGACGCGGCCTTTGAGGATCGCCATCGTGCCGCCGCCGCCACCCTCGCGATCCCAGTTCTTGCGCGCAAAGCGCTGCTTCTCGCCGGGATCGAATTCGTCTTCGATCGCTTCGAGCGCGGCGCAGATGCGATCGCGCAGCGCCTCGAACCATGCTGCCGCCTGCGTTTTTTGCTCTTCGCCGCTCACTCTCGCTCCTCGGGCTGAAGCCCTCTTTGGCGCTCCTCGGGCAGAAGCCCTGTCTGCCGTAACGCCTCGCCCAATACCATGGAAGCGGCCAGCGCGACATTGATGGAACGCAGGCTTGGGCGCATCGGGATGGTGACGCGCGCGTCGGCAGCCGCGTGCACCTCGGCCGGCACGCCGGCGCTCTCGCGGCCGAAGAGCAGCGTGTCGTCCGCCGCGAAGGCGAAGCGGTGATAGGGCATCGTACCTTGGGTCGTCAGCAGGACGAGGCGCCCCCGGGGCACGGCCTGGAACGCATTCCATGAACGATGCCGGGTGAGTGCCACCTGGTCCAGGTAATCCATCCCGGCGCGCTTCAGATGGCGGTCGTCCCAAATGAAGCCGAAAGGCTCGATGAGATCGGTCGCGACTCCGAGGCAGGCGCAGAGGCGCAAAATCGCGCCCGTGTTTTGCGGAATGTCGGGCTCATAAAGCGCGAGCCGCATCGATTGGAATCCCTCAGTTTTGTGCGGCAGGATGTCGCATAGAAGCTTCCGCTCAACAGTATAGCTTCCCGCGCGGGTCGCAACTTTTCGCGAGTGCGATCTCGACGTCCGCATTTGGCGGAAGGCGTGGAAAAATAAGAGGGGAATTCATGGCGGATACCGCGCAACCCGGTCCTATAGCGCATGGTCACGAGGGCGGGACGCGGCGCGATTTCCTCTCGATCGCCGCGACGGCAGTTGCTGGCGTCGGCGCCGTTTGCGCCGCCTGGCCACTGATCTCGAGCATGAATCCGGCGCGCGACACGCTTGCCGCGGGCGCGCCGGTCGACATCGATATCTCGAAGGTTCAGCCCGGCCAGCAGATCATCGCGCTGTGGCGCAGCCGGCCGATCTATATCGTCAATCGCACGCAGGCGATGCAGGATATCTTGAAGGCCGACAAGGACGTGGGCCAACTGCGCGATCCGAATTCGAACGCCAATCAGCAGGCGCCTTACGCCAAGAACGTTTATCGTTCGGTGAAGCCGGAATTCCTCGTGCTGGTCGGCATCTGCACGCATCTCGGCTGCTTGCCCGAATTCGTACCGCAGCCGGGCGGCAGCCTCGGCCCCGACTGGCAGGGCGGCTATTTCTGCCCGTGCCATGGCTCGCGCTACGATCTCTCGGGCCGCGTCTTCCAGAATGTGCCGGCGCCGTACAATCTGCCGGTGCCGCCTTACCACTTCGTCAGTGACACGATGATTCGCGTCGGTGAGAATCCGAGCGACTCTTCGTGGGACTTCAACTCGATCGACCAGATTTAAGGACGCGTTGTCATGGCCGCGCCGCAATCACAAAACGCGCTCGTGCGCTGGATCGACCGTCGTCTGCCGGTCTTTACCTTCCTCAATCACGAGCTCAACGAATACCCGACGCCGAAGAACCTGAATTACTGGTGGAACTACGGCTCCCTCGCCGGGCTCATGCTGATGATCATGATCGCGACGGGCATTTTCCTCGCGATGGAATACACGCCGAACGTCAACCTCGCCTTCGATTCGGTCGAGCGCATCATGCGCGACGTGAATTGGGGCTGGCTGATCCGCTACATCCATATGAACGGCGCGTCGTTCTTCTTCATCGTCACCTACATCCACATCTTCCGCGGCCTCTATTACGGCTCATACAAAGAGCCGCGCGAGCTCTTGTGGATGCTCGGTGTTGTCATCCTGCTTTGCATGATGGCAACGGCGTTCATGGGCTACGTGCTGCCCTGGGGCCAGATGAGCTTCTGGGGCGCGACCGTCATCACCAACCTGTTCTCGGCGATCCCGGTCGTCGGCAACGATATCGTGACCTGGCTCTGGGGCGGTTTCTCGGTCGATAATCCGACGCTCAACCGCTTCTACGCGCTGCACTATCTGATGCCGTTCGTGATCCTCGGCGTCGTCGGCCTGCACGTCATGGCGCTGCACACGAACGGGTCGAACAACCCGCTCGGCATCGACCGCAAGGGGCCGCAGGACAGCATCCCGTTCCATCCGTACTACACGATCAAGGACATGTTCGGCGTTGGCGTGTTCCTGATCATCTTCTGCATCTTCGTGTTCTACTTCCCGAACGCGCTCGGCGATCCGCAGAACTACATCCGCGCCAATCCGCTGCAGACGCCGCCGGAAATCGTGCCGGAATGGTACTTCCTGCCGTTCTACGCGATGCTGCGCTCGGTGCCGGACATCCTCTTCATCAAGGCGAAGCTCGCCGGCGTCCTCACCATGTTCGGCTCGATCGGCCTGCTGTTCATCCTGCCCTGGCTCGATACCTCGCCGGTGCGCAGCGCGCGCTTCCGCCCGACCTATAAGTGGGTCTTCTGGCTGCTGGTGATCGACGTGTTCGTGCTCGGCGCCGTCGGTGCGCATCGGCCGGAAGGCTGGTGGATCGTCATCGGCCGGCTGTCGACGCTCTATTACTTCGTCCATTTCCTGATCCTCATCCCGCTGATCGGCATCTTCGAGCGTCCGTTGCCGTTGCCGACCAGCATTAGCGCCGCGGTCACCAAAGGCGGCGGCAAGCTCGCCGGTGCGTCGGCGCCGATGGAGAAGCCATAATGCGCCGCCTCGCGCTTGCCCTTATCGGAGCGGGGCTGTTGCTCGCTCCTGTCGTTGCCCAGGCACAAGAAGCCGAGGTGCCGTTGCCGCGGACCAGCTGGTCCTTCGACGGACCGTTCGGCACCTATGATCGCGGTGCATTGCAGCGTGGTTTCCAGGTCTATCAGAGCGTCTGCGCGAACTGCCATTCGCTGAATCTCGTCAGCTATGACGATCTCGGTCCGGATGGGCCGGGTGGCGGCCTCGGCTATAGCGAAGACCAGGTGAAGGGCATCGCGGGCGAGAAGCAAGTGACGGACGGCCCGAACGATCAAGGCGAGATGTTCCAGCGCCCGGGCCGGCCATCCGATCATTTCGTGCCGCCGTTCCCGAACGAGCAGGCGAATCGCGCCGCGCATAACGGCGCGCTGCCGCCGGATCTCTCGCTCATCGTGAAAGAGCGGGCGGCCGGTCTCGGCGCGCTGCCGTGGTCGGCCAGCGGTGCCGACTATGTCTACGACATCCTCACCGGCTTCAAGGATGCGCCGCCGAACGAGAAGCTGCCGGACAACAGCTATTACAACGAGTATTTCCCCGGCCATCACATCGCGATGCCGCCGCCGTTGTCGGACGACGTCGTCACTTACAGCGATGGCACCAAGGCGACGACGGCGCAGGAAGCGCATGACGTCGTGACCTTCCTCACCTGGGCGGCCGAGCCGACGATGGAAGACCGCAAGCGCAACGGCGCGAAAGTGCTGATCTTCTTGGTCGTGCTGACGGGCCTGCTCTACGCGGCCAAGCGCAAGATCTGGGCCGACGTGCACTAAGCTTCAGCGCGTTACGCGACGAACGACAAAGCGGTCCAAGGTGATGCCCTGGACCGCTTTTCGCTTTCAGGCATCGCGATGACGAATCGTTCCAATCCGATCTTATGCCCGCGAAAGCGGGCATCCAGTCTGTTCCTTTGGACCCCCGCTTTCGCGGGGGTGACGTATGTGTGAGAGGAGCGCAGCCTAGTTCTTCAAATATCGCCCGAAGAACGCAGTCACTTCCTGCATTGCATCATTCCATGCGGCGGGGTTGCCGCCGGTTGTCGCGCCGCGTCCGCTCGGCGAATTGGCGTTGCGGCGCTCGGCGACATAGCGTTCGGGCGCGGTGCTATCGAAAGAATGATCGGCGCTGGGATAGATTTTCACCGTCACCGGATAGCCGGCGGCTTGCGCGCGCTCGGCCAGCACGCGGCAATGCTCGGCCGGCGCCCAATCGTCTTTCTCGCCGACAAGGATCAACAGCGGCTCGACCGGCTGGTAGGTGCCGATGAATTCGACGACCTTGCCGTGATCGCCGGATTCGCGGCGTACGCTCCAGTTGCCGTAGCGCGCGGCGCAGCCGGGATAGAGCGCGATTGCGGCGGCGAAACCGTGTTGTTTCTCGTGCACCAGCGGCGTAGTCGCCGCGACCGGCATGGTGTCGATTGCCAGCGTCGTGGCGCCGCCATGCGAGCCACCCATCACACCGACATGCGCGCCGTCGACATAAGGAAGCGTGCGCAGATAGGTGAGGGCAGCGAAAGCATCGTAAGCGCGCGGCAGCGGATTGACCTTCGCGGTCGAATTGCCTGACGGCGCGGTGCAGACCCCTTGCGGATAGCCGCGCGGCGTGAAGCTGTCGGGCATGATCACGACATAACCCTGCGTCGCGAGAAGCTGCGCCCAGCGCGCCGGCGCGCCGCTCGAGTGCGGACCGAGGCCGCTGCAATCGTGCAGCATGACGATGGCGGGAAAGGGACCGCCGCCTTCCGGCTTATAGAGCTGCGCCGGTAGATCCTGCGGTATGCCGTCGGTGGTGCTCGCCACGGTGACGACGTCGTGCGAATAGGCGACCAGCGCCAGCGCCTCGGGCGCCGCGACGGCGCCGAGCAGAGCGGTCAAAGCGATGGCGCCCAAAGTGCTGAGGAAAAGTCTCATCGTGCGCCCATTCTTCCACGCCGCCGGGATAGCGACAACGGGATGCCGACAATTCCTGTTGCCGCTGCCAGCGCCGCCTTCCACACTGGTGTTATGGCAATCATCGGCATTATCGGCGGTAGCGGCCTCTATCAGATCGACGGCATCACCGATGTCGAATGGCGGCATGTCTGGTCGCCTTTCGGCGAGCCGTCGGACGAGCTGTGTTTCGGCAAGCTCGGCGACACGCAGGTGGTGTTCCTGCCGCGGCATGGGCGCGGCCATAAGATCCCGCCGTCGGAGATCAATTTCCGCGCCAATATCGACGCACTGAAGCGCTCGGGCGTCACCGATCTGATCTCGCTTTCGGCGGTGGGCAGCCTCAACATCGATCTGCCGCCAGGCACTTTCGTGCTGATCGATCAATTCATCGATCGCACTTTCGCGCGGGCCAAGAGCTTCTTCGGCAAGGGCTGCGTCGCGCATGTGTCGATGGCGCATCCGGTTTGCCATCGGCTCGGCGAGCATCTGGCGCACGGCGCCGAGGCGGCGGGCTTTTCGGTGAAGCGCGGCGGCACCTATATCGTCATGGAAGGGCCGCAATTCTCGACCATGGCCGAGAGCAATCTCTATCGCAGCTGGAATTGCGACGTCATCGGCATGACCAACATGCCCGAGGCGAAGCTCGCGCGCGAGGCGGAGATTTGTTACGCGACCGTCGCGATGGTGACGGATTACGATTGCTGGCACCCGGACCACGACCACGTCACCGTCGACATGGTGCTGAAGGTCCTCTTCCAGAACGCCGACAAGGCCAAGGCCCTGGTCAAAGCGACGGTGCCGCTGGCGGCGCGTGATCACGACTGCCCCCAGGGTTGCCGTCACGCGCTCGACAACGCGATCATCACGCCCGAAGAGATGCGCGACCCGGTGGCGCTGGCAAAGCTCGACGCTATCGCCGCGCGCGTGCTGCCGCCGAAGGAATAAGCCGATGCTCGTCGCCGGCCGCGCCATGCGCACGATCTGGATCGAGGGTGATGGCGCCAGCGTCGGCATCATCGACCAGACTGTGCTGCCGCATGCGCTCGTGACGTTGACGCTGACGAAGCTTGACGAGGCCGCGCACGCGATCCGCGCGATGCAGGTGCGTGGCGCGCCGCTGATCGGCGCCGCCGCGGCTTATGGCATGGCGCTAGCGATGCGCGAAGATGCCAGCGACGCGGGCCTCGATGCTGCCAGCAAGACGCTGCTCGCGACGCGGCCGACCGCGGTCAATCTGCGCTGGGCGATCGAGGATATGCGGCGGCTGCTCGAGCCGCTGTCGCCGGCGGAGCGTGGTGCTGCCGCTTACAAACGCGCGGCGGAGATTTGCGATGAAGATGTCGCGATCAATCGCGGTATCGCCGCGGCCGGGCTGCCGCTGATCGAAGCCGCCTGGGCGAGGAAGGGCCGCCAGGGCCGCGTCGAAATCCTCACCCATTGCAATGCCGGCTGGCTCGCCACCGTCGATTGGGGCACGGCGCTGGCGCCGATCTATCTCGCGCATGAGCGCAATATTCCGCTCCATGTCTGGGTCGACGAGACGCGGCCGCGCAATCAGGGCGCGAGCCTTACTGCCTGGGAGCTGGGCCAGCATGGGGTCGCGCATACGGTGATCGCCGACAACGCTGGCGGCCATCTGATGCAGAAGGCCCAGGTCGATCTCTGCATCGTCGGTACCGACCGCACGACGGCCTCGGGCGATGTCGCTAACAAGATCGGCACCTATCTTAAGGCGCTCGCAGCGCACGATAACAACGTGCCGTTCTATGTCGCGCTGCCCTCGCCGACGATCGACTGGACGCTCGATGACGGCGTGAAACAGATCCCGATCGAGGAGCGCGACGCGTCCGAGGTCACGCATATATCAGGTCGCGCCGATGATGGCGCGACGGTGCGTGTGCAATTGACACCCGAGAACAGCCCGGCGGCGAATTACGCGTTCGACGTGACACCGGCGCGACTCGTCACCGGCCTCATCACCGAGCGCGGCGTTGCCCGCGCGTCACGCGACGGGCTGCTCGATCTTTTCCCTGAGATGAAAGAAAAACGCGCGGGCGAATAATCCCGCGCGTTTTGAAAATTCCCTCACCCTCCCGCTTCGCGGGTCCCTCCCTCTCCCGCTAGCGGGAGAGGGTGCCGAAGGTAGCGAGGCGGGTGAGGGGCGTGCCTTAGCCGATGTGCTTCGCGAGGAACTCCTGCGAGCGGCAGGCCGCGACTTGCGCCGCGTCGGCATTGAACGAGCCGCGCTCGTCGCAATGGAAGCCGTGGCCGGCGCCCATATAGACGTAGATCGGCACGCCGGGCTGCGCCGCCTTGATTTTCTCGACGTCGGTCAGCGGGATGCTCTGATCCTTCTCGCCGAAATGCAGCATCACCGGCGCCTTCGGCTTCTCGGTGTGGAACTGCGCGATCTGGCCGCCGTAATAGCCGACGCCGGCCGACACGCCGTTGAGACGGGTGGTCGAGAGGAAAGCGATCGAGCCGCCCATGCAATAGCCGAGCACGGCAACCTTGCCGGCCGACTTCACGTGGTCGATGGCCGCCTGCGTGTCGGCGAGGCGATCGTCCAGCGGGATCTTGCCGGCGAAGCCGCGGGCCTTGTCCATCGCGGCGCCGTCATAGCCGGACTGGAAATTCTTTTCGCCGCGATCGAACAGCGACGGCGCAATGGCGAGATAGCCGAGCTGCGCGTAGCGGTCGGTGACCGAGCGGATGTGATGATTGACGCCGAAAATCTCTTGGATGACGACGATGGCGCCGCGCGGCTTGCCTTCCGGCTCGGCCACATAGGCGCCGAACTCGAAACCGTCCTTCGATTTAAGCGTGATGTCCTTACCCATCTTCAACTCCTCCTCGGTTTTGGTCTTGGGGGTTCAATCGTTATTGCCCCGATCCTAGCGGCTGGCGGGGCGTTGCGGAACCCGTCTTAAACGTTGAAACGGAAGTGAAAAATATCGCCGTCCTGAACGACGTACTCGGAGCCTTCCAAGCGCATCTTGCCGGCGTCTTTCGCGCCTTGCTCGCCGTTGCAGGCGACGAAATCGGCATAGGCGATCGTCTCGGCGCGGATGAAGCCTTTCTCGAAATCGGTGTGGATCACGCCGGCGGCTTGCGGCGCCTTGGCGCCGTGCCACACCGTCCAGGCATGCGCTTCTTTCGGGCCGACGGTGAGGAAGGTGACGAGATCGAGCAAGCGATAGCCGGCATGGATGACGCGCGACAGCCCGGGCTCGCTGAGGCCCAGCGTCGAGAGATATTCGGCCTTCTCGGTCTCGTCGCCGAGCTGCGCAATCTCGGCCTCGATCGCGGCGGAGACGACGACCGTGCCGGCGCCGCGCGCCGCAGCGTATTCGGCGACGCGCTGCGCTTGCGCATTGCCGGTGGCGGCGCTCGCTTCCTCGACATTGCAGACATAAAGCACCGGCTTCGCCGAGAGAAGCTGCATCGCTTTAAGGATCGGCTTCTGCTCGGCTGAGAGATTGAGCGAACGCGCGGGCTTGCCGTCGCGCAGCAATTCGAGCGCCGGCTCGGCGACATCGAGAAAAGCTTTCGCTTCCTTGTCCGCGCCGCGCGCTTTCTTGACCGCGGCGGCGGCGCGTTTCTCGAGACTGTCGAGATCGGAGATCATCAACTCGGTCTCGACCACCTCCGCATCGCGGATCGGATCGATCGAGCCTTCGACATGGGTGACATTGCCGTCCTCGAAGCAGCGCAGCACATGCGCGATCGCATCGACTTCGCGGATATGGCCAAGGAACTGATTGCCGAGACCTTCGCCTTTCGATGCGCCGCGCACCAGCCCAGCGATGTCGACGAATTCCAATTGCGTCGGCACGATCTTCGCCGACTTTGCCAGCTTGGCGCAGATGTCCAGACGTTCGTCCGGAACCGCAACGCGCCCGACATTCGGCTCGATGGTGCAGAACGGATAATTCGCCGCTTCGGCCGCTTGCGTCGCGGTCAACGCGTTGAACAGGGTCGATTTACCCACATTGGGTAGACCGACGATGCCGCAATTGAAACCCATACTATTTTCCTTCGTCGCGCTCGGCTGCGTCAGGCGGCCGCGGCGCTTCGTTCTTTTTGTTCGGCCGCAGGATATGCGCGACCTTGCTCATGAAGGCGCCGGTGTCGTCGGCGGCGAGAACGGGTGCCGCCTCGGCCATCGCCGCGATCAGCGGCTCGAGCCATTGCCGTTCCTCGGCCTGAAAATTCTGCAGCACGTAAGCTTCCACCAGCTCGCGCATGCCGGGATGGCCGATGCCGACGCGCACGCGCCAGTATTCCTGGCCGAGCATTTCGTCGATCGAGCGCAAGCCGTTATGACCGCCGGCGCCGCCGCCGCGCTTTACGCGCAGCTTGCCTTCGGCGAGATCGATATCGTCATGAATGACGGCGATCTCGGCAACATCGATCTTATAGAAACGTGCCGCCGCGCCGACACTGTCGCCGCTGAGGTTCATATAAGTCTCGGGCTTCAGCAACAGGACGCGCGTATCGCCGATCGTCCCTTCGCTGATCGTTCCTTGGAACTTGGCGCGAAACGGCGGAAAGCGATAGCGCGAAGCAATGGCATCGACGGCCATGAAGCCGACATTGTGCCGGGTCATCGCATAGCGTGAGCCCGGATTGCCGAGCCCGACGAGGAGGCGCATGAGGGCGAGGGGCCAAAGCTCGGGCGCGGCGAACCGCGCCCGAGCGAGGACTCTTAGCCCTTGGCGGCGGGTTTTGCGCCCGCGGCCGGAGCCGCCGCGCCTGCCGCCGGGGCAGCACCACCGGCCGGAGCCGCGCCTGCTGCCGCTTCGCCTTCGGCCGGAGCTGCCGCCGCGGCTTCCGCGGCTTTGGCGGCCGCGATCGCGGCTACTTGCTCGTCGCGCACCGCGGTCGGCGCGGCGATCGAGGCAACGGTGAAGTTACGGGCGACGGTCGGACGCGTGCCTTCCGGCAGCTTCACCGAGGTGATGTGAATGCTGTCGCCGATCTCCAGGCCCTCGAGGCTGATCGTCAGCACGTCGGGGATGTTCTCGACCGGGCAGACGAGATCGATCTCGTGGCGCACGATGTTGAGCATGCCGCCGCGGCGGATGCCGGGCGAGGTTTCCGCGTTGGCGAACTTCACCGGGACGGCCACCGTGATCTTGGTGCCCGCGCTGACGCGCAGGAAGTCGACATGGATCGGCCGATCGTGCACGGGGTCGAGCTGCACGTCGCGCGGCAGCGTGCGATGGGTCGTGCCGTCGATCTCGACATTGAGCAGTCGGGCGAAGAAACCCGGACGGGTCACTTCCTTCGACAGTTCCTTGGGGTCGAGGGTGATCATGGTCGCCGGCTTGCCCTCGCCATAGAGGACACCCGGCACGCGGCCCGAGCGACGTGCGGCCCGGGCGGCCCCCTTTCCGGCCCGGTCGCGCGGCTCGGCGCGCAGAGTAGTGGTTTCAGCCATAACGAGCTCCTTTTGCTCTTCAGTAATGCGCCGGCCTCCAGGGGTGCCGGACGCGGTTGTAAAACTTGTTTAGACGAAGAGGCTCGAGACCGAGCGTTCTTCGCTGATGCGCAAGATCGCTTCCGCCATCAACGGCGCGATGGTGAGACGACGAATGTTGTGCGCGGCACGCACTGCCTCGGTGGCGGCGATGCTGTCGGTCGTGACCAAGGCTTCGAGCGGCGATGCCGTGACGCGCGCGACCGCGCCGCCCGACAGCACGCCATGCGTGACATAGGCGGCGACGGATTTCGCGCCGCGCTCCATCAGCGCCTCGGCGGCGTTGCAGAGCGTGCCGGCGCTGTCGACGATATCGTCGATCAGGATGCAGCGGCGGCCTTCGACCTCGCCGATGATGTTCATGACTTCGCTGACGCCGGCGCGCTCGCGGCGCTTGTCGATGATGGCGAGATCGGCATCGACGCGGCGGGCGATGGCGCGGGCGCGAACGACGCCGCCGACATCGGGCGAGACGACGACGAGATCGCCGCCGTTGTAGCGCTGCTTGATGTCGTCGATGAAAACCGGCGCGGCGAAAAGATTATCCAGCGGGATATCGAAAAAGCCCTGGATCTGCCCGGCATGGAGATCGAGGGTCAGGACGCGGTCGGCGCCGGCGGCGGTGATCATGTTCGCGACCAGCTTGGCCGAGATCGGCGTGCGCGGGCCGGATTTCCGGTCCTGGCGGGCATAGCCGTAATAGGGCATGACGGCGGTGGCGCGGCGCACCGAGGCGCGCTTCAGCGCGTCCAGGGTGACCAGCAGCTCCATCAGATTGTCATTCGCCGGGAACGAGGTCGACTGGATGATGAAGACATCCTCGCCGCGGGCGTTCTCGTGGACTTCCACAAACACTTCCTGGTCCTGGAAGCGCCGCACGCTGGCGTCCGTCAGAGGCAAATGCAAATAGGCTGAGATAGCCTCGGCAAGCGGCCGATTGCTGTTGCAAGCGAGAATTTTCATAATCCGGACGCCGGGTTGCGCGAGCGGGGCGGACTGTAACAAAGCCGATTTGCGCTGTAAACCCGCGCCCTTAGCGCGCTCGCGCGGCGTTACGACGCGTGCAGCGCCGCCCGTTTGGCCTCGTCGATCAGCGCCGTGATGCCCGGGGCCGCGGCATTGGCCGCGTCATAGGCGGTCAGGCCCCAGACCTTGTCGAGGCTGCCGGCGTTGACGTCGTTTTCCTGCTTCACCTGGCCAAGCTGGCCGCCGTCCGGCTTGTTCAGGGTCCAGTTGATGGAAACTTTCTGCTTGCCCGCGCTTGGCGGCGTGACGCCGACCGTGACCTCGACGACGAAATTAGGCACCGCCCCCGGGAAATCGGCGAGCGAGACCTGCGCCTGACGCAGCGCGGCTGACATGGCGGTGGCGAGCGCCTGGTCGCCATCGCCCGGCGCACCCTTCGCCAGATGCACCGCGATCAGCGGATCGGAACTGGGGACCGGCGCGGGGACGTTGCTCTGGATCAGCTTGGCGAGCTCGGGCGCGGCCGGGCTAACAAGATTGGTGATGCCGGCGCCGCCATCCTGCCAGGCCGATGCAGTCATTACCGTGCTGGCCTGCTGCTGGCCGGTCGCTTTGCCGTCCGGCCCGCTCATCTCCCAGGCAATTGTGACCTGCATCTTGCCGTCGGGCTGGCCTTTGGTGATGGCTTTGCCCTGCAGGACATAAGAGCCGCGGTTGCGCGCCGCGGTACTGGCCGGGATGTCGTTGTCCTGTAATGCCGTCGCCATCGCGTCGGCGAGATCATGCGCGGTCGTGCTGGGCGCACCGGTCACCGGCAGCACCACGATGCCGGCGCTATCGGGCGGCGTTATCAGCGGCGAATTCGGCGGCGGCCGGGAATCTTCGAAGGGATGCGGCAGTGGTTGGCAAGCGGCAAGCACCAACAACAACGCGGCAATAAGCGGGAAACGCATGGCGGCGATGATATCGCCGGCTAATTAAGGTGCAAGGCAGATGGCGGAGAGTTGATGGCCGAACTGCTTCTCGCCTTTGAGAGAGGTGCGGCGCCAGGAGAAGAAACGCTCTTCCTCGCGCGCCGTATCGCCGCCGACCCAATCGATATGCTGCACGCCAGCGGTGGCGAGGCGCGAGCGCACATAGCCGGGCAGATCGAAGAGATGATGGCGCGGCCGCTGTGCCGCGCGGAAGAAGCGCTCGTTCGCCGGATCCTGCGCCAGGAAGGGCGCGGGGAATTCCGGCCCGACTTCGTATGAGTTAAAGCCGATGCACGGTCCGATCACCGCGATCAGCCGCGCGCGGCTCGCGCCTTCGTCGAGCATTTTCGCGACCGTCGCTTCGAGCACGCCGCCGACCGCGCCGCGCCAGCCGGCATGTGCCGCGCCGACGATGCCGGCGCGCTCATCGGCGAACAGCACCGGCGCGCAATCGGCGGTGAGGATGCCGAGCGCCACGCCTTTGCGCTTCGTCACCATCGCATCGGCTTTCGGCCGTTCTCCCTGCGGCCAGGGTTGCTCGACCATGACGACATCGGGGCTGTGTACCTGATGCACGCTGGCGAGCGCCTCGGGCCCAACGCCCAGCTCCGCCATGGCACGGCGGCGATTCTCCGTGATGGCGGCGAGATCGTCGCCGGAGCTAAGGCTGCAATTGAGCGACGCGAAAATCCCGTTGCTGACACCACCTTCGCGCGTGAAGAAGCCGTGGCGCAGCAGCGGTGTCGCAAAAAGCCCCGAGCGAACGATCATGTGGCTGCTCCAAATCCCGCCGGTACCGGCCCGCCTTGTTGTGTGAGCGCGAGCACTTTGAACAGCGTGCCCATCTCCGCCGGCTCGATCAAGCGGCGACAGCCGCTGCGGATCGCGGTCTGCTGGTCCGGCGTCGCATTTTTTAAGAGCGCCGCTTCGCGCGCCGTGATGCCGAGCTGGATGAGGAACGCGGCCTGGCTGACGGGACCATGCGTCACCGCGCCACCGGACTCCGCCGCGCGCGTAATGGAATCGAAATCGACATGCGCGGTGAGATCGACCTCGCCCGGACTCTCGAAGATCGACACCGGCCGATGCTGCCGCAGCGCTTGCAGCGTGTCGCCGAGCGCGCTCGGGTAATAGCCGTAATCGATGATGAGTACCGAGCCGCCGCTTTGCGCGATGGAACGTGCGAGCGAGCGCGTCATCGCATAAGCGGCGGGGCAGACCTCTTTGATGTCGCCGTCATGCGCGCCGGGCAGCGCTTCGTCCGGTGTCGGCTCGCGCGCGACCATCAGACGGGCGCCGTCGTGCGCGACTTTGCGCTCATGCATCCGGCCGGCCTGGCATTCGAACTGCACGATCGGCAGCGCGTCGAAAAACTCATTGGCGATCAGCAGCATCGGGCCGGGCGGCAGGCTGGTGACGGTGTCGTGGAATTGCGGCGTATACGCCGCGAGCTTTTCCTGCTGCAGTCTTTGCAGCACCGGGCTCTGCTCGACGAGATGCAGCTTCAGCGCATCGTGGAAGCCGGGCACGCGCCGCGTCGCGCGCAGCGCATCCGCCATCAGCGTGCCGCGGCCGGGGCCAAGCTCGACCAGCAGCACGGGGTCGGGCGCGCCCATGCGCTGCCAGTAATCGGCGCACCACGCGCCGATCAGCTCGCCGAAGACCTGGCTGATCTCCGGCGCGGTGGTGAAATCGCCGGCGGCGCCGAAAGGATCGCGCGTCGCGTAGTAATGCGCGTTGCATTCGTGCATGTAGTCGGAGAGCGAGATCGGTCCGGTGTCGCGGATACGCGCGATGAGCCGCGCGGCGAAATCGTTTTGGGTCTTATCGCTCACGTCTCGGGCTTGGCACGCCAGGCAACCCAGGCGCCGAGCAGGAAGACCGGGATCGACAAGAGCTGCCCCATGGTCGCGCCGAACCAGAGGAAGCCCAGGAACGCATCGGGCTCGCGGAAGAATTCGCAGAAGATGCGCGCGCAGGCATAGCCGATCAGGAAAACGCCGGTGACGAAGCCCGGCTTCTCGCGCACATTGGTGAACCGCACGAGATAGAAAAGGATGAGGAAGAGGATAAGGCCTTCGGTTCCGGCCTCGTACAGCTCGCTCGGATGGCGCGGCACGACACCGGCATTGGGGAAGACAACGCCCCACGGCACATCGGTGACGCGGCCCCACAGCTCGCCATTCACGAAATTCGCGATGCGGCCGAAGAAAAGCCCGATCGGCACGGCGGCGGTGATGACGTCGGCGAAAGCGAGCAGCGAGAGGCTGCGTTGGCGGCAGAACAGGACGAGCGCGACGAGCACGCCGAGCGCGCCGCCATGGAAGGACATGCCGCCATGCCAGAGCGCGATGATCTCGCTCGGATTGTCGAAATAGAAGCCCGGCTTGTAGAACAGCACATAGCCGAGCCGGCCGCCGAGCACGACGCCGAGCGTCGCCCAGACAAGGAAATCGTCGATCGCCGTCGGCGACGCGACGGCGGGCGGACGCTTCGCCAGCCACAGGCAATAGCGCCAGCCGATCAGCAGCCCGACGATATAGGCAAGCGCGTACCAGCGGATGGCGAGAGGTCCGACGGCAATAGCGATCGGATCGAAATCAGGAAACGGGATGGCCAGCATCAGCGATAAGGATCCGTACCCGCGAGAAAGTTCTGAACGTAATCGCGCACGCCATCCTCGAGCGAGGTCGGTGCAGCGGTAAAACCGGCCGCTCGAATTCGTTCCATCCGCGCCTCGGTGAAATATTGATACTTGTCGCGGATCTCGACCGGCGTGTCGATGTAATGGATGCGCGGCTCGACGCCAAGCGCGCGATAAACCGCGGTGGCGAGATCGGCGAAGCTGCGCGCCTGTCCGCTGCCGGCGTTGAACAACCCGCTCACTGCGGGATGATCATAGAGCCACAGCATCTCGGTGACACTGTCGCGGACATAGACGAAGTCGCGCTTCTGTCCGCCATCGGGAATGCCGTCGCGGTGCGAGCGGAAAAGGTGACAGGGAACGCCGGCCTGGGCGCGAGGAAAAATCTGCGCGACGACGCTCTTCTGGCCGCCCTTGTGATATTCGTTCGGGCCATAGACGTTGAAGAATTTGAGCCCCGCCCATTGCGGCGGCCGCGGCGCGCCGCGCTCGATCAGCCGCGCGACGCGGCGATCGAACAACTGCTTCGACCAGCCATAGGCGTTGAGCGGTCTGAGCTTGGCGAGGCCGGCCGTCGTGCCGTCATCGTCGAAACCGGCATGGCCATCGCCATAGGTCGCGGCCGAAGAGGCGTAGATGAAGCGCGTGCCGGTCGCGACGCACCAATCCCACAGCATCTGCGACAGCGCAAAATTATTGGCGATGATGAAATCGGCGTCGGTCTCGGTGGTCGAAGAGGATGCGCCGAGATGGAAGATCGCGTCGAGGCCGCGCGGCTGGGCGGCGAGGAAATCTTTCAGCGCCTCGGGCGTGATGAGGGAAGCGAGCTCGCGCTTGCCGAGATTGCGCCATTTCTCGTCGGTGCCGAGCCGGTCGCAGACGACGATGTCGGGCAGGCCTCGCTCTTCCAGCGCCGCGACGAGGTTCGAGCCGATGAAGCCGGCACCGCCGGTCACGAGGATCATGGGCTGTTATAGGCGTAGTCGCACCGTGCCCTCAAGGAACGGGACGGTTCCGCCGTCCCGGCTTCTGTGTTAAGGACCTGACATGCAGACACAAAACCGCTTGCTCGATGATCTCGCGCGCGTCGCCACTGGCGCCCTCGGTGCCTTCAGCGGCATGCGCGACGAGGTCGAGACCCGCATGAAAGAGCAGTTCGAGCGGGTGCTCGGCCACATGAACCTCGTGACCCGCGAGGAATACGATGCGGTGAAGGCGATGGCCGCCAAGGCCCGCGCCGCGCAAGAGGCGCTCGAGAAACGCGTCGCCGCACTCGAAGCAAAATTGGGTGGGGCCAAATCAGGCGGCTCGCGGGAAAAAGCGCCCGCCGCGAGTAAATCATCCCCCGCGCCGGCCCGCGCAACGGCGTCGCGCGGCGCTCGACGTAGCCGGACAAGCGGCAAAAGCCGCTAGAGTCGTCTTTTCCCACGGGTTTTTCGCGCCGCGCGGCGTTTCTCTGTTGCGCGCGACTCTGGCATTTGGCAGCTTGCCTTAGTGGTCCCGGGGGGCACCACCTACAATAGGTGGGCCGGGTGCCGAGGAGTGCTTAATGACCGCCTTGTCGCTTGAGACAAAGGCCGCCTCAGCCAACCCGATCGATCTCGTGGAGGAGATCGTGCAGGCCAATGAATGGCCGCATGACCGCTCGAGCGACGAAGAGATGGTGGTCGAGATCCAGGGCCGCTGGTGCGATTACCGGCTGTTCTTCGTCTGGCAGCGCGAGATGAGCGCGCTGCATTACTCCTGTGGTTTCGAGATGAAAGTGCCGCGCACCCGCCGTGGCCCGGTATTTGAGCTGCTTGCCGCGGTCAATGAGCGGTTGTGGCTCGGGCATTTCGATCTGGCCGATGGCGATGATTCGCCTTCCTTTCGCCAAGGCGTGTTGCTGCGCGGCGTGTTCGGCGCCAGCGTCGAGCAGATCGAGGATCTGGTCGACATCTCGATCAGCGAATGCGAGCGTTTCTTTCCCGCCTTCCAGCTCGTGGTCTGGGCCGGCAAGAGCGCCAAGGAAGCGATCGCTGCGGCGATGATCGATCCCGTCGGCGAGGCGTGACCATTTCCAGGCGCGGCATCCTGCTTGTCGGTTGCGGCAAGATGGGCGGGGCGTTGCTCGCCGGCTGGAAGCGTAAGCGCCTCAATCAGCCGATGGCGGTGGTTGAGCCACAGCCGATCAAGCTGCCGACCGGCGTCAAACGCTATGCGACTTCCGATGCGCTGCCGAAGCGCTTCGCGCCCGCTGCGATCGTGCTGGCGGTGAAGCCGCAATCGCTCGCCGAAGCGCTGCCCGCTTATCGCCGTTTCGCCGATGGCGAGACGGTGTTTCTCTCGATCGCCGCCGGCAAAACGCTGCGCTTCTTCGCGCGCGCGCTCGGCGATGATGCGGCGGTGGTGCGCGCCATGCCAAACACCCCGGCCGCCATCGGCCGCGGCATCGCGGTCGCTTGCGCGAATCCGCGCGTGACGCCGGCGCAGCGCACGCTCAGCACCCGGTTGCTCGGCGCGGTCGGCGAGGTTGCCTGGGCGGATGATGAAGCACTGCTCGATCCGGTGACCGCGGTCTCGGGCAGCGGCCCCGCTTATGTATTTCTGTTGATCGAATGCCTCGCCGAAGCGGGTATCGCTGCGGGCCTGCCCGCCGATCTCGCGATGAAGTTGGCGCGGGCGACGGTTTCCGGCTCGGGGGAGCTGGCGCGGCTTTCGTCGGAGGATGCGGCACAGCTTCGCCGCAACGTCACCTCGCCCGGTGGCACGACGGAAGCCGCCCTTAAAATCCTGATGGCCAAGGACGGCTTGGCGCCGCTGATGGGCCGGGCCATTGCCGCGGCCACGGCACGGTCCAAAGAGCTGGCCGACTAACCTCTCTTTTTGGATCGATTGCGAGGTTGGCTCCGCCTCTCTATCTTTGAAGTGAGAGGAAGCGCATGGCGGCACGCAAGCGGCCGAAACAGCCATCGGGAAAAGCCCGATCCGGAAATCCGAGAGAGCGCCTGATCGCGGCGGCGCTTAGCCTTGCGACCGAGCGGGGCTGGCGGCGCCTTGGGATGGCCGAAATCGCCGAGGCGGCCGGATTGTCCCTCGCGGAAACCTATGCGATCGCCCGCTCCAAGCACGCGATTCTGGCCGCGCTGCGCCGCCAGGTCGACGAGACAATGCTGGCCAGCGGGGTCGTCGCGGGCGACTCCCCGCGTGACCGCCTGTTCGATGTGCTGATGCGGCGTTTCGAGGCCCTGCGACCATACCGCGCTGGGCTGCGCACTATTCTACGCGACAGTGTCGGGAGCCCGGCATTGCTGGGCATATTGCCCGGGTTGCTTCGCTCCATGGGTTGGACCCTGACCGCCGCTGGACTGCCCGCTTCGGGTTGCCGCGGCCGTATCGCCCGCCGAATCGTCGGGGCGATCTATGTCTCTCTCATGCCGGCGTTTTTCCGCGACGAGAGCCGCGATCTCGGCGCCACCATGGTGGCGCTCGATAAACGCCTGCGCCAGGTCGAGGCAATATTTTCCACTCTCGGACCTGTGGTATCCGGGGCAACCGGCAGGGGGCGGCGCCGCGCCCAAGCCTAGGCTTTGTGCGCCGCAAAATTTAGAGGCATTTTCCCTTGACCAAAAGCGTTACTGCTGCCATATTGGGCATTGTGCAGTGCAGCATTAATCGCATCTGCAGGTCCCCCAGCCCAAGGATGGTACCGATGATCAATGGTAAGCAGTCTTTTCTCGATTACGATGTGACCAAAGCTTTTTCCGCCTTCACTTTTCCGGGTTTCAGCGTTGAGGCCGTGATGGCCAGCCAGCGCAAGAATGTCGAAGCCTTCACCCAGGCCAATCAGCTTGCGATCGAGGGCATCCAGGCGCTGGCGCGTCGCCAGGTCGAGCTCGCCCGCGAGGCTTTCGAGGGCGCCCCGACCTTCTTCAAAGAGCTGAGCCAGCCCGTCGCGCCGCAAGAGCGGCTCGCGAAGAATGCCGAGATCGCGAAAGCGACCTTCGAGAAGAACCTTGCCACGGCGAAAGAGCTCGGCGAGCTCGTCACCAAGGCGAATGTCGAGGCCTTCGAAGTGCTGACCAAGCGCTTCACCGAAAGCTTCGAGGAGCTGAAGGACGTCGCGGCCAAGGCCGCCTAATCCCGGTCTATCGCCTTCACCGCCTGTCGGGGGGCGGTTAGAGGATCACGACCATCCCATCGGACGCCGTTTCGTGCGCAAGCGCGGAACGGCGTTCGAGCATATCGGGGTTCATATGCGTGAGGATCACGCGTTTTGCCCCGAGCGCCGCGAGTTGCGGCGCCAGCGTGTGATAGTCGATATGGCCCTTCAGCGGCCGCTCCCAGCTTGAACATTCGCAGATGAAGAGATCGGCGCCGCGCGCGGCGGCGGCGAGTTGCTCATTCCATTCGGTGTCGCCGGAATAAGCGATCACCTTGCCCTCGCATTCGATCCGCAGCGAATAACATGGCGCGCCGGCGTCGTGAATTGCGGGGATGGGCGTAACCGCGAAATGTTCCGCCTCGCATCGCGTGCCGGCAGTGAGTGTGCGATGCTCGAGCGCAAAGCCGAGCGGCCGCTCCGACGAGCCGGGAAACAGCACTTCCTGCGCGGCGCGCAATCGCTCATCGAGGCCGAGCGGGCCGCAGAGCAGCAGTGGCTTGGTCCGCTTCGTCATCAGCCGCCCATCGAGCAAGAGGAAAGGCAGGCCGCCGAAATGGTCGCCATGCAGATGGCTGATCACGACGGCGTCGATGCTGGCGAGATCGATCGCCGCCTGTTTCAGCGCGACCAAGCTCGAGGCGCCGCAATCGATCAGGAAACGGCCGCCGCCCGCGCCGGTCACCAGAAAGCAGGTATTGAACCGCCCGCCGCTACCGAAGGCGTCGCCGCTGCCAATGAAGCGAAGCTCCATCGTTCGATTCTACAGCGAAACTCGGCGGTCCGGTAACCCGCTCCGCCTTCGGGGCGAGCGCGCGCGAGCCAGCGCTCGCCGCGCGACCGAAAGAGGTGTCTGCCGTCTGCGCGCGTCTCAATAAGAGACGATGCTGTCCCACAGCGCGCAATCGTATTGCGCGCCGTAGCCTTTGGTGGTCGAGGGCCTTGGCAGATCGAGGATTTGCAGATTATCGGCTGTCGGCGAATAGCGCGTCCAGCGCGGCGCTCCCGAGCCGCCCGATAGTTTCGGTGCGCCATCGCGGGCGAAGCTGGTCCAATAAGCGATCAGCTCGTCCGACAGCTTCGATTGCGCCGCGTTCAGCGGATGCGGGGTCCCCTGTCCGCCATGGAACGCGACGAAAAGATATTCCAGTTCCGCTGTGTGATAGGCCCGCATCGGATAGCTGAGTGGTTGGAAATAGGTCGGCGCGGTGCGATCGTTGAATTGATACGCATAGACCGGCACGTAGCGCGACCATGCACGATCCAATTGCCGCGCCGTGCAGGCTTTGAAGCCTTGCTGCATGGCGATATCGGCAAGACTTGGGCTGTCATAGGACGCGAGCGGATATTTCGCCGTGAGCTTTTCGATGTTGCCTGCGCCGAAAGAGGCGATGTTCTGCGCATAGCCTTCGGCCGTCAGCGCCGGGCCGCCATTGGTTTCGGGCAGGAAGAAAGCCTGCTCGTCGCGCACCAGCCCGGTCAGGATCGGAACCTTGTTGAACGTGCCTTTGCTGAATGCGTCAAAGGCCGTGTCGGTGATGATGGTACCGTCGACCACGGGAAAATCGGGCGCGATCAGCGCGACATTCGGCTTCTGGCTGGCGAGGACCTTATCGACCGGCAGCGCGCGCAAACACGCCGCGCTTTGATCGCTGCAGCCGGCGGCGTTGGCAAAAGCCTCGCCGGCTTTCAGCGCCGCGTCGGGCGGCATCGGCACAATATGCGTGCCGCTTTCGTTGATCGCACGCTGGAAGAGGCCGGTCGATTTAGGCGACACCAGATTGGCCATCACCGCGGTCGCGCCGCCCGACTGGCCGAAAATCGTGACGTTGTTCGGATTGCCGCCGAACGCCGCGATGTTGCGCTTCACCCATTGCAGGGCAAATTGCTGATCCATAATGCCGTAATTGGCGAAGGGATGGCCTTCGGCATTGATTGCGGGATGCGACAGGAAGCCGAGCGCGCCGATGCGATAATTGAACGTCACCACGACCACGTCGCCCTGCGACGCAAGCTTGCTGGCATCGTAATCGTTGCTCTCGCCGCTGAAGAGGCCGCCGCCGTAGATCCACACCATCACCGGACGGTGCGCGCGATGCGCCGCGCCGGCTTTGGGCGTGAACACGTTCAGATAGAGGCAATCTTCGGTCATACTCGGCGCGGCGAAGACGCCACGATTTTCTTGCGGACAGAAATTCGCGTAGTGGGACGCTTGCTGCGTTTGCGACCAGGGCTGCGGATCCTGCGGCGGCTGCCAGCGCAGCTTGCCGACCGGCGGTGCCGCATAGGGGATGCCGAGATATTCGGCGACCGAGCCTTTGACGATCCCCTGGACCGGCCCGTTGCTGGTTCTTACGACGCCTGAGGCGTCGGCCGCTTGAGCCGTCGTTGCTGCCAAGCCGAGCGCGACGGCAATCAATGCGGTCAGATACCGTTTCATGTTCATGCGTTCGCTCCCCGGTCGGTTCCGCGTTCTGTCGCGATGTCTTCTGATAGCTGTGGCAGAGTAGAAACTCTCCCACATCCCTGCGATAGCTCAGCAAAACGCTCCCACGATGAAGCTGGGGGCCTATCCCATCCCCGTTCTTAAAGGCGAGAGGATACTGGTTGGCGGTAGCATCCGCCGCTGCACAGCAGCGAGGGGAAGTTGGACATGGTTTATGAGCCGTTAACCATTCTTTAGGGAACTGGGGCCCAAGCTTGGGGCCATGGATACTTGGCGCGTTGATCCTCTTTCCGAGCCCCGTATCGGCCCCTCAGCCGAAATCGCCCGTTTCGGTGTCGCCGGCCTCTCCCTTCGCCTCACCTCGTTGCAGCAGAAATTGGAGCGCGACCACGCCCTGTCGGTGGCGCTCGATATCAGCGATCGCGAGGCGGCGGATCGTCTGCCGCCCGATGTAACGGCGGCGGTCTACGCGATTTTCCTCGAAGCCGCGCTCAACGCCGCGCATCATTCCGGCGGACTGATGGTACGGCTCACCCTCCAGGTCAGCGGCAACAGCGTCTCCCTCCGCATCGAGGATGATGGCACTGGCTTTGCCTTCAGGGGCATCTACGAGCTGCGCGAGCTGCTCGCTTTCGGCGTCGGCTCGCAGACCCTGGCACAGCTTGTCACGATTTTCGGCGGTCGCATGCGGCTCAATTCACGCGTCACCGGCAGCCGGATTGAGATCGGTCTACCGCGCAACGGTTTCGGCCGCGATATCCCGACACCGCCGCTGCCCGAACTCGCGATCGCCAGCTAAACGATCACGCGCTAAGCGATCGAGCAAAGCGATCTTTGGCGCGGGCCGCCGCCGTCCGCCGCATATCCACGCATTCATCGACGCTTCGTCATAGCGGAAGCTGACGCCGCCCACGCGCGACGCGCTTGCCGTGGGGCGATCGCCGAGCAGGGCGAGCAGCACGCCGAGCGTCAGCGTGTCGAAGCAACCGAACGAATTCATATCGCCGGCGAGGAAGCTCCAATGCCGTGCGTTGCCCAGAACGCGCGTCGCGATGCCGAGCGCGACGATGCCGTCGAGGGGCATCAGGCGATAGCGGTCAGCTCGGCAGACGCAAGCGGACGCGCAGCCCGCCTTGCGGCGAATCCTCGAGCGTCACATCGCCGCCCTGTCCGCGTGCCAGATCGCGCGCGATGGTCAGGCCGAGCCCAAGGCCGCCCGTGTTCGGATTGCGCGCCGCATCGAGGCGATAGAAGGGGCGGAAGACGCTCTCGCGCTGCTCCAGCGGGATGCCCGGCCCGTCATCGTCGACGGTGACGTCGAAGCCGTCGCGCACGGCGATGCCGGTGATCCAGACATGCTGGCCGTGGCGCCGCGCATTGCTGACGAGATTGCCGATGCAGCGCCGCGTCGCATCCGGCCGCATCGGCAGCACTTGACGCTCGGGCAAGGCGGCGAAGATCGGCGGCCCGTCGCGCTGCGCCGAGATCAGCTCGTGGATCATCGGCACGATGTCGGTTTCGCGCTCGGGCTCTTCACCTTCGCCGCGCGCGAAATCGAGATAGCCCTGCACCATGCGTTGCATCGCTGCGACATCGGATTTGAGCTCGGCGACGCTTTCGTCGTCCGGCATGAATTCGAGCGCCAGTTTCATGCGCGTCAGCGGTGTGCGCAGATCATGCGAGACACCGGCGAGCATCTCGGTGCGCTGGGTGATCTGGCGCTGCAACCGGTCGCGCATCTTGATGAAGGCGCGCGCCGCCTGACGCACTTCGGTCGCGCCTTCCGGCTTGAAATTCGGCACATCGCGCCCCTTGCCGAGCAGATCGGCGGCGGCGGCGAGACGCTGCAGCGAGCGTACCTGGTTGCGCATGAAGACCGACGCGATGGTCAGCAGCACCAGCGACGAGCCCGCCATCCACAAGACGAAAAGCGAAGAGGTCGGTGTCGACAGGCGCTTGCGCGGCACCGCGATCTGCATCACGCCGGTCGGCATCTCGACCGAGACCAGCAGATCGCGCGGATCGAAATCGCCGTCGATCTCGAAGGGCCGGTTGACGCGCTCGACCATGGCCTGGGCGAGTTGATCCTCGGTGCTGCCGCCGGTCGTGCGCTGGAGGCCCGCCGGCAATGTTTCGCCATCGCGGAAGGCATAGACCAACTCGGTGACATCGCCCGACTTCGCGAGCAGCAGATCGCGCTCGGCGCGGTCGTCGGCGGTGCTCAGCGAATTGAGCGTGAAGCCGATATCGCCCGCGACGGCGGAGGAAAGCCGGCGCACGACCGTGTCCCAAACCCGGTCGTAGAAGAACCAGGTTGCCATCAGCTCGAGCAGCACCATCGGCAAGACGATGATGAGCAGTGAGCGGCCCCAAAGCGAGCGCGGCAGCGCGCGCTTGAACCAGCGGCGATGGCTGTCGGACAACGCTGTTGCCGATGCCGGCGCCGCCGGGAAGATCGGCAGCCGCTGCTGCGCGGGCTCAATCGGGCTTGAGGACATAACCCGTTCCACGCACGGTCTGGAGATAGCGCGGGAATTTCGGATCGCGCTCGATCTTGCGCCGCAGCCGCGTCATCTGCACATCGACGGTGCGGAGATTGCCGCTGCATTGCGCCTCGAGCGACAAATCCTCGCGCGACACCGGTTCTCCCGGTTTGCGCGCCAGCGCGACCAGCAGCGCTGTCTCCGCTTCGGTCAGATGCACCGGCTCTTCGCCGCGATAAAGCGCGCTGCGCTTCAGGTCGAAGCGCAGATTGCCGAGCAGCAGCTCTTCGACACTGGGCGCCGGCGCGGCGGCGGGCGTGACGCGCTGCAGGATGTTGCGGATGCGCAGCACCAACTCGCGCGGCTCGAAAGGCTTGGTCAGATAATCGTCGGCGCCGCGCTCCAGCCCCTCGATGCGGTTCTCGGGCTCGGCCATCGCGGTCAGCAGCAGGATCGGCACGTCGCTGGTCTGGCGCAGGCTCTCGGTCAGAGCGAGGCCGCTCTCGCCCGGCATCATCACATCGACGATCAGCAGATCGAAGGCGATGCTTTGCAGCTTGAGGCGCGCTTCGGCGGCATCGCCCGCGGTGGTGATGCGAAAGCCGGATTCGACAAGATAGCGGCGCAGCAGATCGCGCAGCCGCGAATCATCGTCGATCACCAAAAGATGGGCTTCGGCCGTCTCGCCGTTCATCGCGCCATTATACCCGGGAACAGGCCGAAATGCGCCGTGCGCAGAAGCGGGATCAGCGGCCGCGCCGGAAACGGCCGCGGTCGAGATCGCTCGAAATCACGCCCAGCATCACCTTGCGGAAGCCCTCGACCGCATGCGGCCCTGCTTCGGCATAGGCGCGCTCGATACGCTGGCGCTGATTCTCGGAAAGCTCACGCTCCAGCTCGATCCCGGCCGGCGTCAGTTGCAGCAGGCGCTGGCGGCGATCGCTCTTGCCGGTTTGCTGGACGATGAAACCCTGACGGACGAGCTGGCTCAGCACGCGCGCCAGGCTTTGCTTGGTGATGCGCAGAATGCCCAACAACTCGCTCACGCTCATATGCGGGTGGCGGCCCACGAAATAGATCACGCGGTGATGGGCGCGGCCGAAGCCATAGCGCGCCAGCATGACATCCGGCTCGGCGGTGAAATCCCGGTAGGCGTAGAACAAAAGCTCGATACCTTGGCGCAGCTCATCTTCATGCGAGCTCGGCAGCACGGTATCGACGGCTTTTACGTCAGACATGTTGACATATTTTTAGCAGGGTTGTTACATGCTCGGCAAGCCGCCTGAAGGCCCCATATTTTCGATGGGCCGCATATTGGACGGCCTTTATATTTAATGGTTGGGCCACGAGGAACGCGAAACATGGCAACGCCGGCAAGACCATTCGACGATCGCGACGGGACCATCTGGCTCGATGGCAAGCTCGTCAACTGGCGCGACGCGAATGTTCACGTCCTGACCCATGCTTTGCATTACGCCAGCAGCGTTTTTGAAGGCGAGCGCATCTATGACGGCCGCATCTTCAAGCTACGCGAGCACAGCCAGCGCCTGATCGATTCGGCGCAAATCCTCGGTTTCGAGATCCCCTGGAGCCTCGAGCAGATCGAGGCTGCCTCGAACGAGACCGTGCGCGCCTCCGGCGTCAAAGACGGCTATGTCCGCCCGATCGCCTGGCGCGGCGCCGAGCAGATGGGCGTCTCGGCCCAGCTCACCAAGGTCCACCTCGCGATCGCCGTGTGGGACGATTGGAAAGCCTATTTCACGCCCGAAGCGCGATCCAAGGGCATCCGCATGGCGTGGTCGAAATGGGCGCGGCCCGCGCCCAACACCGCGCCGACCGCGGCGAAATGCGCCGGCCTCTATATGATCTGTACGCTGTCGAAGCACGCGGCTGAGGCCGAGGGCTATAACGACGCGCTGATGCTCGATTGGCGTGGCCAGATCGCCGAGGCGACCGGCGCGAACATCTTCCTCGGCATCGACGGCGTGCTGCACACGCCGACCCCCGATTGCTTTCTCGACGGTATCACCCGCCGCGCCGTGATGGGCCTCGCCAAGGCGCGGCAGATCAAGGTGATCGAGCGCGCCATCATGCCGGACGAGCTCGCCCAGGCGCAGGAAGTCTTCGTCACCGGCACCGCCGCCGAAGTGACCCCGGTGACCGAGATCGGCCAGTACAAATTCGACGTCGGCCCGATCAGCAAGCAGCTCATGGCGGATTTCGACAAACTCGTCCGCCAGCCGGAAACCGTCGGCGCGAAGTAGTCGCGCTAACGCGCGGACTCTCTCTTAAAGATTTGTCGTCACCCCCGCGAAAGCGGGGGTCCAGAGATGCCGCGTGGATTCCCGCCTTCGCGGGAATGACGGTGCTGTTGCTTTCGTCATTGCGAGCGAAGCGAAGCAATCCAGTGCGTCCGCCAACTGGATTGCTTCGTCGCGCGTTGCGCTCCTCGCAATGACGAATGGAGTTATTCGGTCTTCCACCGCGCGGCGGCTTGATCGTCGCTGTCTTTCGCCTCGACCCAGCGTGGGCCGGCGCTGGTTTCTTCCTGCTTCCAGAACGGCGCTTTCGTTTTCAGCCAATCGATGAGGAAGCGGCACGCATCGAACGCCGCGTCGCGATGCGATGAGGCGGTGACAACCAGCACGATACGGTCGCCCGGCTTGAGCTCGCCATAGCGATGGACGATCAGCACCGCATCGAGCGGCCAGCGCTTTTTCGCTTCGGTTTCGATCGCTGCGAGCTGCTGCTCGGTCATGCCGGGATAATGCTCGAGCGTCATCGCGCTGATCTTGTCGCCGCCCGCCATGTCGCGGACGAGGCCGATGAAGCTCGTGACGCCGCCGATATCGGTGCGGCCGCGCGTCAGCGTCTCGATCTCTTTCCCCGGATCGAAATCCTCGCGCTGGACGCGAATCATCGGCTCAGCCTCCGGTGACTGGCGGGAAGAGCCCGACCTCATCGCCCGGCTTCAGGCGATGGTCGTACGTGACATATTCGCGATTGACCGCGACGCGCACGAGCTTGGTGTTGGTGAGCGCGTCGACATAATTCGGCCCGCGCGTTTTCAGCCAATCGATAAGCTGTGCCACGGTTGCGACATTGCCCGGCGGATCGAGTTGCTCTTCGGCCGTGCCGATCTTCTGCCGCAGCCAGGCGAAATAGAGAAGTTTCATGGCCTTTAATTTAGGCTGTTTTCGCCGTTATTACATCACCGTCACCCCCGCGAAAGCGGGGGTCCAGAGATATCGCTGGATGCCCGCTTTCGCGGGCATGACGAGAAATGGAAATAGCCTACGGAATTACTTCGCTGAACGGCAGGAAATCCACCGCCATCCCCGGCTCGACCTTGGTCACGCCTTCGGCGATCTCGGCGAGGCCATCGCTTTCGACCATCGAGGTCAGGATGCCGGCGCCGTCGCGCGCGAATTTCTCGGCGATCCAGCCGCCTTCGTTGTCGCGCACCAGCCGCGCGCGGACATATTCGGTGCGGTTCGGCCGCTTCTTGTAATCGAAGCCGGCGCGCACGCGATACAGCTTGGGGCCGGGATCGTTGGCGCCGGCGAGCAGCAGCATCAGCGGTCGCGCGAGCAGGAAGAACGTCACCATCACCGCGACCGGATTGCCGGGCAGGCCGACGAACGGTACGCGGCCGATCTGGCCCATCGCCACCGGCCGTCCCGGCTTGATCGCGAGGCGCCAGAAATGCAGCTTGCCGAGCGCCTCGACCGCGGCTTTGACGTGATCCTCCTCGCCGGTCGACATGCCGCCCGATGTCAAAACCAGATCGTGATTCTTCGCGGCATCAGCCAGCGCCGCGCGCATCGTCTCGGGCTTGTCGGCGAGAATGCCGAGATCGGAAATCTGCACGCCGAGACCTTGCAGCAGCGCTTGCAGCGTGTAGCGGTTGGCGTCGTAGATCGCACCGAGCGCGAGTGCATCGCCCGGCTCGCGCAGTTCGTCCCCGGTCGAGAACAGCGCGACGCGCAACGGGCGATAGACGAGAAGCGAGGTCAGGCCGAGCGAGGCGGCGAGGCCGATCTCTTGCGCGCGCAGCCGCCGTCCGGCGGCGAGCACCAAGGTTCCAGCTTTGATGTCCTCGCCGGCCTCACGGCAATTCGCGCCGCGCTTGATGCCGGCGGGGATCGTCACCGCGCCGTTGACGACCTTGCAGTCTTCCTGCATCAGCACCGTGTCGGTGCCTTGCGGCAGCAGGGCGCCGGTGAAGACGCGGATCGCGCTCTGCGCCGGTGCCGCGTCGCGCAGCGGATGGCCGGCGGCGGCGCGGCCGGCGATCGGCAGCACGGTCTCGCCACCGGGCACAAGATCGGCAAAGCGCACGGCATAGCCGTCGACCGCGACATTATCGGCAGGCGGCACGTCGCGCGTCGCGACCAGTTTCTCGGCGAGGATGCGCCCGGCCGCGTCTTTCAGCGATACGCGCTCGGCTTCGGTGACGGGCGAGAGTTTTTCCTTCAGCAACGCCAGCGCCGCGGCTGACGACATCAACTCGCCGCCAAAAGCGAAGCAATCGTCACTGAGCTGCGCCACGGTCCTGCACTTCGATGTGAAGATGAGCGATGATGAAATCGGCGATCGCGCCGATATCGTCAAGCGCGAAACGCGGCAGCGCACCGAGACCGGCGACCGGCAGATCGGAGGCGACGGCGACGATGTCGCTGTCCTCGGGCGCGAGCAGCTTCTTGCCGACGACTGCGCGGTAAACCTCGAGCTTCGGGACCGACGCGCGCTTGAAGCCTTCCACGATCACGAGATCGACCGGCGACATATGGCTCAGCAACTCGGCGAGCGGCGGCTCGGCATCGCCGCGCAGCTCATGCATCAGCGCCCAGCGATTCTCGGACGAGATCATGACCTCCGTGGCGCCGGCTTCGCGGTGGCGATAGCTGTCCTTGCCCGGCTGGTCGACATCGAAAGCGTGATGCGCGTGTTTGACGGTCGAGACGCTGACACCGCGTTGCAGCAGTGCCGGCAGCAATCGTGTCACCAGGGTGGTTTTACCGCTCCCGCTCCAACCGGCGAGGCCAAAGACCTTCATCGGCCCAAAACCTTCATCGGTCAGGTCGCCTGCTCGCTCGGCTTGGCGGCTTTCATCGTGTTGGCCTTGAGCGCCTCGGCTTTAAGCGTCTGCGCCTGCTGTTGCCGGCGGCTCTCCTCGACATTCACATGGACGATGCCGGCGTGGAGATATTTGTAGCCGGTCACCAGCGTGAAGCCAGCGGCGATCCACAGCAGGCCTTCGCCGAGGAATTTCGCGTGCACGATCTCGGGCCCGGAATTGCCGACCAGCAGCACGCCGATGGCCAACATCTGCACGGCTGTCTTCCATTTGGCGAGATTGCTCACCGGCACTTTGACGCGGATGCCGGCGAGATGCTCGCGCAGGCCGGAGACGAGGATTTCGCGCGACAGGATGACGAGCGCCGGCAGCACCGCCCAAGCCGAGATGCGCTGCGTCGCGGTCAGCATCAACAAGGTCGCGGCGACCAGCACCTTGTCGGCGATCGGGTCGAGGAACTTGCCCCATTCGGATTGCTGCTCCCAGGCGCGGGCGAGCTTGCCGTCGAGCCAATCGGTGAAGCCGGCCAGCGCGAAGATGATCGCGCCGAGCCACGGGCCCAAAGGCGCGTCGATATAGAACGTCGCGACGATCAGCGGCATCGCAACGATCCGCGACAGGGTCAGCAAATTGGGCAGCGTGTTCAGCATCGGCTTGCGGCGAGTTTAGCCTTCGGCATGAAAATGGTCATAAACCTTTTTTGCGACGGTTTTACTGATTCCCTCGACGCGCTCGAGATCGGTCAGCCCGGCCCCGGCGACGCCCCGCGCCGAGCCGAAATGATGCAGCAGGGCCTTCTTGCGCTTGGCGCCGATGCCGGCGATTTCGTCGAGCGGCGAGCCGGTGATCGCCTGGGCCCGCCTCTGGCGGTGGGCGCCGATGGCGAAACGATGGGCTTCGTCGCGCAACCGTTGCAGGTAATAGAGCACCGGGTCTTTCGGCTCCAAGCTCAAGGGTTCCAGCCCCTCGCGGAAGAAACGCTCGCGCCCGGCGTTACGATCCGGTCCTTTGGCGACGCCAACCACCGGCAGATCGTCGATGCCGAGATCGGCGAGCACGCGCAGCGTCGCCGAAAGCTGGCCTTGACCGCCGTCGATCAGCACGAGATCGGGCCAGGTGCCGCGATCGCGGTCGGGGTCCTCCTTGATGGCGCGGGCAAAGCGGCGGGTCAGGACTTCGCGCATCATGCCGAAATCGTCGCCTGGCGTAATCTCTTCGGATTTGATGTTGAATTTGCGATAGGCATTTTTGACGAAGCCCTGCGGCCCGGCGACGATCATCCCGCCGACGGCATGCGTGCCCTGGATATGGCTATTGTCATAAACCTCGATGCGGTTCGGGCGGTGAATCGAGGCCGAAGACATCGGCGACGCCCTGCAGCAGCTTCACCTGCGCCGCGCCTTCCGCCAGCCGCCGCGCCAGCGCTTCGCGCGCATTGAACAGCGCGTGCTCGACCAATTTCTTCTTGTCGCCGCGCTGCGGCGCGCTGAGTTCGACCTTGCGCCCGGCGCGGCTCGACAGCGCCTCGGTGATAAGCTCGGCCTCGGACGGCATCTCGTTGACCAGGACGCAAGCCGGCGCGGTGCGGTTGGCATAGAACTGGCCGATGAACGCCGCGAGCATGTCAGGCAGGTCGGTGTCCTGCGTGTGGCTTGGGAAATAGGCGCGGTTGCCCCAGTTCTGGCCGCCGCGGAAGAAGAACACCTGGACCGAGCTATGCGGCCCGGCCTGATGCCCAGCGATGATATCGGCATCGCCCATGCCCTGGACGTTGATGTCCTGCCGGCCCTGCACCTGGGTCAGCGAGCGGATACGGTCGCGGATCAGCGCCGCGCCTTCATAATCCATCGCTTCGGCTTTCTCGGTCATGGTCGCGGCCAGCCGCGCCTGCACGTCCTGGGTCCGGCCTTTGAGGAAGGACCGCGCGTCGTCGATCAGCTTGGCGTAGCCCTCCGTGTCGATGCGGCCAACGCAAGGCGCCGAGCAGCGCTTCAATTGATAGAGCAGGCAGGGCCGCGTCCGGCCCGAGAAATAACTGTCGGTGCACGAGCGCAGCAGAAATGCCTTCTGCAGCGCGATCAGCGTGCGCGTCACCGCGCCGGCCGAGGCGAAGGGGCCGAAATAATCGCCCGGCTCGCCGGTCGCGCCGCGATGCTTGGTGAGTTGCGGAAATTCGTGCGCGGTCAAATGGATATAGGGAAACGACTTGTCGTCGCGCAGCAGCACGTTGTAGCGCGGCATGAAGCGCTTGATGAGATTGCATTCGAGCAGGAGCGCTTCGACCTCGGTGTGGGTGATGACCACTTCCATCGAGCGCGTCTCGGCCACCATGCGGCGCAGCCGGTTCGGCAGATTGTTGACGTGGGTGTAGTTGGTGACCCGGTTCTTGAGATTGCTCGCCTTGCCAACGTAGAGCGGATCGCCCTTGGCGCTCAGCATGCGATAAACGCCGGGCGAGGGCGGCAGGGTCCGCACGACATCGCGGATCACCGCGACGCCCTGCGCGATGTGTCCGGTCGCCGGCGCGACGTCCTCGTCTTCCGTCGCCTCGTCTTCGGCCGGCGTATAGCCTTCCGGATCGTCGATCATCGACCTGTTGCCCGGCGTTTCCGCCGTTTCATCCTCATCATTTTTTCCCCGATCGCGCGATCTACCGATTTTTTCCTTGCTTTTTGGGCTATCCACCATTCCGGTGGAAAACTCTGTTGAGAACCACACCCGCACGCATCGGCGACCGCGTTGTTACGCCGATTTGCCGCGTTTGCCCAAATTTTGACCATTTCGGTTATCGTATTGATTTTCCTGCATCTAATTATGACAACGCGTAATCGCTCTGACACAGATCACATTTCGGCCATCAAAATGCACGCGTGAGCCGTGCCAAAGAGGGGATGTGAACAACTTCCGGGCTCTGGCCTTCGTGTGCAAGACCGCAATAAATTATCGTCCCAATTCACGGCCTTAGCTCCGCTTCTCAAAGCCAGGTCTGCGCTTGGCGCAACCCCGTTATTCGGTTTGCAGGACCTGGCCCGGCTGTGCCCAACCGAGATGCTGGCCGCCGTCGAGCGCGATCATTTGCCCGGTCATCGCGCCGCTCGACAGGATGAAGCGGACCGCGGCGGCGATTTCCTCGGGCGTCGCGCCGTGTTGCAGCGGCACGCTCGCTTGCTGCTTCGCGAATTGCTCCGCGCTCTGCCGCGGACTGGGCAAAGTCGGGCCGGGGCCGATGGCGTTGACGCGGATACGCGGCGCGAGCGCCATCGCCATCATCTGCGTCAGCGTCCAGAGGCCGGCCTTGCTCAGCGTATAGGAGACGAAATGCGGCGTGAGATTCCACACCCGCTCGTCGACGATGTTCACAATAGCGCCATTCGCCCCGTCAGGGAGTTGGCGTGCGAATTCCTGCATCAACACGAAAGGCGCGCGCAGATTTGTTTCAAAATGCGCGTCCCAGCTCGCGCGTGTGACAGTCAGCGCCTCGTCGCGCTCGAAGAGTGACGCATTGTTGACGAGGCAGGTGAGGGGGCCGAGCGCTTTTGTTGCAGCGGCGACAAGCTTTTGTGTCTCGGCCTCGTGTGACAGATCAGCGGCCAGTGCGACCGCCCGGCGGCCTTTGGCCGTGATCGCCGCGACCACCGCATCGGCATCGGCCTTCGACGAACCGTAATGCACGGCGACATCGTAACCGTCCTCGGCAAGCGCGAGCGCGGTTGCACGGCCGAGACGTTTGGCGGCGCCGGTGACGAGAGCGGTGCCTTTCATCGTTGAAGGTTCCTACCGCGTGAAGTTGTCACCAACCCGTCATCCCCGCGAAAGCGGGGATCCAGGGCGATGGCACGGCGCTTATTCTGGATTCCCGCTTTCGCGGGAATGACGACATTAAAAAGCATTGCGCTCATCGGAGCCGATTTCGTTCTCATCCGCCGCGCCGATCGCGATGGAAGCGTTGGCGTGCTTTGCGCTTGGCGATTTCCTTGGCCGAGGTCCCGGCACGTCCGCCGACCGACCGGCCGCGCACGCTGGGAGTTGGCGCGCCTTTGCCCTGTGCCGCGCCTTGCGCGCTGAGCGCGCCGCCGAGGCCGAGATCGTATTCCTCCAGCCGCTTGATCTCGTCGCGCAGCCGCGCCGCTTCCTCGAATTCGAGATCGGCGGCGGCTTGGCGCATCTGTTTCTCGAGATCGGCGATCACGGCTTTGAGGTTCGAGCCCTGGTAATGCGCCTGCTCGCTCTCGCCGAGGCCGACGGTGACGTGGTCGCTCTCATAGACGCTCTCGAGAATGTTCGAGATGCCGCGCTTGATGCTTTCCGGCGTGATGCCGTTGGCGGCGTTATAGGCCTCCTGCTTTTCGCGCCGGCGCATGGTCTCGTCCAGCGCCTGCCGCATGCTCTCGGTCGTCCGATCGGCATAGAGGATCACGCGGCCCTCGAGATTGCGGGCGGCGCGGCCGATGGTCTGGATCAACGCGGTGCGCGAGCGCAGATAGCCTTCCTTGTCGGCATCGAGGATTGCGACCAGCGCGCATTCCGGAATGTCGAGGCCTTCGCGCAGCAGGTTGATGCCGACCAGCACATCGAACACGCCCAGCCGCAGGTCGCGGATGATCTCGATACGCTCCAGCGTGTCGACGTCCGAATGCATGTAGCGGACGCGGATGCCGTTCTCGTGGAAATACTCGGTCAGCGCCTCGGCCATTTTCTTGGTCAGGGTGGTGACGAGGACGCGCTGGCCTTTCTTAGCGGCGTCGCGGCATTCGGCCATCAGATCGTCGACTTGATTCTCGACCGGCCGGATGATCGGCGAGGGATCGACCAGTCCGGTCGGCCGCACCACCTGCTCGACGAAGACGCCGCCGGTGCGCTCCATCTCCCACGGCCCCGGCGTTGCCGAGACATAGGTGGTCTGGCCGCGCATCTCGTTCCATTCCTCGAATTTCAGGGGTCGGTTGTCGACGCAGGCGGGCAGGCGGAAGCCGTATTCCGAGAGGATCGTTTTGCGGCTGAAGTCGCCGCGATACATCGCATGGAGCTGGCCGATGGTGACGTGGCTCTCGTCGATGAAGATCAGCGTCTCTTTCGGCAGATATTCGAACAGCGTCGGCGGCGGCGCGCCCGGATTGCGGCCGGTCAGATAGCGCGAATAATTCTCGATGCCGGCGCAGCTTCCGGTCGCCGCCATCATCTCGATATCGAAGGTCGTGCGCTGCTCCAGCCGCTCGGCTTCGAGCAGCTTGCCGGTGGCCCGGAATTCCTCGAGCCGGACCTTCAGGTCGGTCTTCATCTGCTCGATCGCCTGGAACAGCGTCGGCTTGGGCGTGACATAGTGGCTGTTCGGATAGATCTTCACTTCTTCGAGCGAAGTGCTTTTCTCGCCGGTCAGCGGGTCGAATTCGTGGATCGCCTCCAGCTCGTCGCCGAACAGCGACAGCCGCCAGGCGCGATCCTCATAGTGGGCCGGGAACAGCTCGATCGTGTCGCCGCGCACGCGGAAGCTGCCGCGCACGAAATTCGTGTCGTTGCGGCGGTATTGCAGCTCGACCAGCCGCTTCAACAGCTCGGTGCGGTTCACGCTGGTGCCGGCTTCGAGCAGCAGCGTCATCTCGGAATAGGTCTCGACCGAGCCGATACCGTAAATGCACGACACCGAGGCGACGATGATCGTGTCGCGCCGCTCGAGGATCGCGCGCGTCGCCGAATGGCGCATGCGGTCGATCTGTTCGTTAATTGAAGATTCTTTCTCGATGTAGGTATCGGTCCGCGGCACATAGGCCTCGGGCTGGTAATAGTCGTAATAGGAAACGAAATACTCGACCGCGTTGTCGGGGAAGAAGCTCTTCATCTCGCCATAAAGCTGAGCGGCGAGGGTCTTGTTCGGCGCGAGGATCAGCGCCGGGCGCTGCGTCTTCTCGATGACATGCGCCATGGTGAAGGTCTTGCCCGAGCCGGTGACGCCCAAGAGGACCCGATCGGCCTCGCCATCCTTGACGCTCTCGACCAGCGCCTCGATCGCCTGCGGCTGGTCGCCGGCCGGCTGGAATTCCGAGTGAATGATGAAGCGCTTCCCCTGGTCGGCCAGCGGACGCTCGGCGGTAAGGATCGGCATGGGGATGTAAGATAAGGCGCGCGCCGGGGTGTTTCCAGCGGGCGGGCAGGACGGCGCGATTCCAATTTTTCGTAGAACTCTCTCATTTCGTCTTCCCCGCGAAAGCGGGGACCCAGGGCCGCACACTGGATTCCCGCTTTCGCGGGAATGACGAGAAAGAGCGGCATTGTGTCTCTCGGCGTATCGGGTCGATTCCCAATTCTCGTAGAACTTTCCAATTCCGTCATTCCCGCGGAAGCGGGAATCCAGTTTGTTCCCCTGGGTCCCCGCTTTCGCGGGGAAGACGGAAAAAAAGAGCGCGAAATTGGCCCTCGATAATGCGCGCCCAATTCGCTCTCCGTGTTGCGGCGCAGCAGCCATCCCGCTAATCTGCGGCCTCTCCCAAACCTTCTCGAAATTGCGGGTTTCCTATGGGCTTCATTGCTGACCGATTGCTGCGGATCAAACCATCGCCGACCATCGCGATGGCCAACAAGGCGCTCATGTTGAAGGCCGAGGGCAAGGACGTGATCGGCCTGGCCGCGGGCGAGCCCGATTTCGACACGCCGCAGAACATCAAGGACGCGGCCAAGCGCGCGATCGATCGCGGCGACACGAAATACACCGTCGTCGACGGCACGATGGAGCTGAAGAAGGCCATCGCCTCGAAATTCAAGCGCGAGAACGGCCTCGACTATCAGCCGAACCAGATCTCGGTCGGCACCGGCGGCAAGCAGGTGCTCTACAACGCCCTCACCGTGTCGGTGAATCCGGGCGACGAGGTGATCGTGCCGGCGCCGTATTGGGTGTCGTATCCCGACATC
Source organism: uncultured Alphaproteobacteria bacterium (assembly GCA_963740675.1). GTDB lineage: Bacteria > Pseudomonadota > Alphaproteobacteria > ATCC43930 > CGMCC-115725 > CAIKMD01. The sequence continues at coordinate 823,171 of CAVUFS010000004.1, read as the reverse complement.
GTCAATCTCTGCGAAGGCGTGCCGGTCCCGGTGACCTGCCCCGAGAATAACGGCTTCAAGCTGCGGCCCGAGGATCTCGACGCCGCGATCACGCCGAAGACGAAATGGCTGATCCTCAACTCGCCGTCGAACCCGACCGGCGCGGCCTATACCGCCGACGAGCTGCGCGCGCTTGCCGATGTGCTGCTCAAGCATCCGCATGTCTGGGTGCTGACCGACGACATGTACGAGCATCTCGTCTATGACGATTTCAAATTCGCGACCATCGCGCAGGTCGAGCCGAAGCTCTATCCGCGCACGCTGACCCTGAACGGCATGTCGAAGGCCTATTGCATGACCGGCTGGCGCTTGGGCTATGCCGCGGGCCCGGTCGAGCTGATCAAGGCGATGGGCGCGCTGCAATCGCAATCGACGACCAACCCGTCCTCGATCAGCCAGGCTGCTGGCGTCGAGGCGCTCAACGGGCCGCAGGATTTCATCCCGAAGAACAACGCCGTCTTCAAGACGCGCCGCGATCTCGTCGTCGGCATGCTCAACGAGGCGGCGGGCGTCCATTGCCCGGTGCCGGAAGGCGCGTTCTACGTCTATCCGTCCTGCGCCGGCGCGATCGGCAAGAAGACGCCCGACGGCAAGGTGATCGACACCGACTCGGCGTTCTGCGAATACCTGCTCGAATCGGTGGGCGTTGCGGTGGTGCCGGGCACGGCCTTCGGCCTCGCGCCGCATTTCCGCATCTCCTACGCGGCCTCGAACGAGACGCTCAAGGAAGCCTGCACGCGCATCCAAAAGGCCTGCGCGGCGCTGAGCTGAGCGCGGCGTCTCAGACGACGTACCGCCCGCGCCCAAGAAGGCGCCGTCATTGCGAGCGAAGCGAAGCAATCCAGGGCTCGATCTCTGGATTGCTTCGTCGCTGTCGCTCCTCGCAATGACGGATAAAGAGCCGGTCCGGCCTCAGCCTTTCGTCCGCGCGCGGATGAACTAGAATAGGCCGATGTCCGTGTTCAGCTTCTTCGAGAATCTGCTGCGGCCGACCGCGTTGCCGCCCGAGGCGCCGCCGCCGAAAGGCGTTGCAGCGTTTTACTGGCATCACGCCGGCCAGATCAAAGGCCTGCTGATCGCGCTGTTCATTGTCGGCTCGGTCACCGCCGTGCTCGACGCCTCGATCCCGGTCTTCATCGGCCGCGTCGTCTCGATCCTCACCGCGCTCCAGCCCGAGACCGGGCTGCGCGATGCTTGGCCGCAGCTTGTCGCGATGGCGGCGGTGCTGATGTTCTTCAAGCCGGGTCTGGAAGCGATCCAGGACATGATCACCAACCAGGCGATCAATCCCGGCCTTTCCAACATGGTGCGCTGGCAGAATCACTGGCATGTCGTGCGCCAGAGCTGGAGCTTCTTCCAGAACGATTTCGCCGGCCGCATCGCCAACCGCGTGATGCAGACCGGACCGTCGCTCAGGGAAAGCGTCGTCTCGGGCATCAACGCGATCTGGTATATCCTGGTTTACGGCTCGATCGCCCTCGCTTTGCTTGCGGCGCGCGATGCAAGGCTCGCGATCCCGGTCACGCTGTGGTTCATCACCTATGCCGTGACCCTGTGGTATTTCGTGCCGCGGGTGCGCCTGCGCAGCAAGGCGATGTCGGAAGCACGCTCGACGCTCACCGGCCGCGTCGTCGACAGTTACACCAATATCCTCACGGTAAAGCTCTTCGCCGATCCGAAAGACGAAGACCAGTTCGTGCGCGAATCGGTCGATTATCACACCGACACATTCCGCGCCCAGCTTCGCTTCATCACCGGTTTCGGCCTGACGCTCGCGGTCTTGAACGCCGCGATGATCGTCGGCACGGCCGCGATGGCGCTCTGGCTTTGGAGCATGGGCGCGCTCTCCGTTGGTGAAGTCGCGATGGCGGTGCCGCTCACCTGGCAGATCTCCAACGTCTCGGGTTGGGTGGCGCGCAACGTCACCTCGATCTTCGAGAATATCGGCACGGTGCAGGACGGCATGCGCTCGATCGCGGTGCCGCGGCAGATGCCGGATTTGCCGAATGCCGGCGCGCTCACCGTCACCGAAGGCCGGGTGCGGTTCGAGGATGTGCATTTCGGCTACAACACCGCGCGCGGCGTGCTGCACGGCATCGATATCGATATCGCGCCGGGCGAGCGCGTCGGCCTCGTCGGCCATTCGGGCGCCGGCAAATCGACGCTCGTCAATCTGCTGCTGCGCTTCTACGAGGTCGAAAGCGGCCGCATCCTGATCGACGACACCGACATCAAGACGGTGGCGCAAGAAAGTCTCCGCGCCCATATCGCAATGGTGACGCAGGATACCTCGCTGCTGCATCGCTCGATCGCCGAGAACATCCGCTATGGCAAGCCGCAAGCGAGCGAGGAAGCCGTCTACGAAGCGGCGCGCCGCGCCCATGCGCTCGAATTCATCGAAGGCCTCGAAGATTGGCAGCATCGCAAGGGCTTCGAGGCGCATGTCGGCGAGCGCGGCGTGAAGCTCTCGGGCGGACAGCGCCAGCGCATCGCCCTGGCGCGCGTCATCCTGAAAGATGCGCCGATCCTCATCCTCGACGAGGCGACATCGGCGCTCGACAGCGAGGTCGAGGCTGCGATCCAGGAACAGCTCGATACGCTGATGCAGGGCCGCACCGTGATCGCCATCGCGCATCGCCTGTCGACGATATCGCGCATGGACCGGCTGATCGTGCTGGATCATGGCCGCGTCATCGAGACCGGCGCGCATGCCGATCTCGTGCGGCGCGGCGGCACCTATGCGCGTCTGTGGCGCCGCCAATCCGGCGGCTTCGACATCCGCGATACGACTCTCGAGCGCATCGCGGGGGAGTAGGGCGGGTTTATGGCCGTCATTCCCGCGAAAGAATAAACAAAGGAAAAGATCACAAAGAGACGGTGAGACAATGAGAGAAGGTTGTTTCTTCTCACTGTCTCACTGTCTCACTGTCTCACTGTCTCACTGTCTCACTGTCTCACTGTCTCACTGTCTCACTGTCTCACTGTCTCACTGTCTCACTGTCTCACTGTCTCACTGTCCATGTCCACTGTCCACTGTCTCACTGTCTCACTGTCTCACTGTCTCACTGTCTCTTTGTCTCTTTGTGAATCCTTTTAGCGGCTACGTAAAACGTCGTTGTCAGCGAAGCAATCCAATGTGTCATGTGAGTTCTGGATTGCTTCGCCCTTCGTGGGCTCGCAATGACGTATTTCACACGTCATGCCCGCGAAAGCGGGCATCCAAAGCAACGGCGTGATGTTTCCTGGACCCCCGCTTTCGCGGGGGTGACGAATAATAAGGTTCTCTGTGTACCTCTTCGTCATTGCGAGGAGCGAAGCGACGAAGCAATCCAGAGCGCCATGTGAAGCCCTGGATTGCTTCGCTCGCGATGCTCGCTCGCAACGACGAGAGAAGGCGCGCCGAGCCTCATCCTACTTTTGTAGGATGTTTCCCCTCCCGATCGCAGGGAATTATCCGAAGACGATAGTTAGCGGCTGAGTCCTTTGCTCGGCCGCGTGGTGATTTTATCGCGCCAATCGCCGCGCGCGTTAGGGGAGAGCGATGCTCAATCGTTGTTCGGTGAATTTTCTCTTAAAGTCCGTGATCGTGCTCATGTCGGGCGCGATCGTCGTCACTTTCGGCCTCGGCGCCTGGCACGCCTATCGCGGTTTTCAGACCGCCAGTAGCGACGCCATCCTGACCAAGGCCTCGGCTTCGGTTTTCGAGGCGCTGCATGATCTCAGCATCGATCAGTCTTTTACGGGGCGCTGGCTGAAGAACGACAATCCGATCACGGCGAATGACCGTCAGCAGATCGTCGATCATCGTAAGGCCGGCGTAGCGGAAGTGCGCGCGATCCTCGCGACGCTCGTGAGCACAGATGCAGCCGATCTGCGGACCGAGGTCGACGAGCTTCGCCGCGCCGCCACGGCACTGGAGCCGCTTTACAGCGAGTCGCTGATTGCGATCGCGCAGCCGAAGAGCGCGCGTCGCCCGGATCTTGCCAAGGATTTCGATACCGCAGCCGGCAATCTTGTTGACACGTTGAACCATCTTGGGCGCGACCTGAGTGACGCGGTGAAGATGCACGATCCCTTGCTTGATGCGCTGCTTACCTCGAAAGAGATCGCCTGGAGCATGCGGGATGCTGCCGGCAACGGCGGCGCAGCGTTGGTCGCGATCGGTCTCATGGCCGGCAGACTACCGCCTGAGGCCGCGATCACCTACGCGCAAAAGATGTCGCAGGTGAACACCGCCTGGGCGCTGCTCAAAGCGGTCAATGGCAGCGCGATCTTGCCCCCGCGATTCACAAAAGCTGTGGCAGAGGCCGATTCGGCGTACTTCACCTCCGGCCTCACCGAGCTACGCGACAAGACGATCCAGCAGCTCGTCGCCGGCGAAAAGTCGGAGCTGACGGTTCCGGTGTGGATGCAGCGCTCGCTCCCGGCCGTCAGCAAAATACAGGACGTCTCGATCGCGGCACTCGACGCGGCGAGCGATCATGCGGCCGAGTTGCGCAATGCGGCGCTGCAAACCCTGCTGGTTCAGCTCGGTCTGTTGATCACGGCGCTGGCGTTGGCGGCCGGCAGCTTCATCGCGATCGGCTCGCGCGTGATCCGGCCGCTGCACGCGATCCGCGACGCGATGGTGAAGCTCGCGGGCGGCGATCTCGCGGTCGATGTCGGGGCGAGCGTGCGGCGCGACGAGATTGGCGCGCTCTTTGGTACGCTCGCGACCTTCAAGGACAACGCGATCGAGAAGCAGCGCATCGAAGAGGAGCAGAAACAGCGCCACGCCGACGCGGTCCAGCGCCAGGAGGGGATCGAGCTGTCGATCAAGGCCTTCGAGAAAGAGATCGGCGGCGCGCTTCAGGCACTCGATAAAGCCTCCACCGACATGCGCGAGGTGTCGCAGGCGATTGCCGGCGCCGCCAGCCAAGGCGACCGCCAAGTGCAGGTCGTGGTCGGCGCGGCTGCCGAAGCTTCGAAGCATGTCGATGTCGTCGCCGGCTCGGCGGAAGAGCTGAGCGCCGCCAGCGACGAGATCAGCAGCCAGGTGACGCGCGCGGCGGATATCGCCAATCGCGCGGTCGAGGAGGCGCGTGAGACCGATACGACGATGCAGAGCCTGGTCGGCACGACCAGCCGCATCGGCGAAGTCGTCGATTTCATCAACGACATCGCCGGCCAGACCAATCTTCTGGCGCTCAACGCGACCATCGAGGCCGCGCGCGCCGGCGAGGCGGGCAAGGGCTTTGCGGTCGTCGCCTCCGAGGTGAAATCGCTCGCCAGCCAAACGGCGAAGGCGACGCAGGACATCTCGGAGCAGATTGTCGCCGTGCAGAACGTGACGAAGGAAGCGGTCGACGCGATCCAGCGCATCGGCGGCACGATTTCCGAAGTCAGCGCGGTGGCGAATTCGATCGCGGCGGCGGTGCGTCAGCAGGCGGCCGCGACGCAGGAGATCAAGCGAAGCACCGAGGAAGCCGCGCGCCGCTCGGGCGAAGTGTCATCCAACATGGCGGAGGTCGCGAATGCGACCGAGAAGACCGGCGGCGCGGCGCAAGGCGTGCAAGCGACCGCAAAGGCCCTCGGCACCGAAGCCGATCGCCTGCGCGAAGAGGTCAACGGCTTTCTCACCAAGATGCGCGCGGCGTAAGCGGCGCGGCCCCTCACCCAACCCTCTCTCTAGCGGGAGAGCGAGGGATCCGCGCGAAGGAGCGTATCTTTTTCATTCGTCATTCCCGCGAAAGCGGGAATCCAGAGAGACATCTCGTTGCTGCTGTGGACCCCCGCTTTCGCGGGGGTGACGAACTAAAAGGGTACGAAGAGAAAAGCGATGAGACGGTGACGGGCATTATTTCCTCTCACGTCTCACCGTGAATTTTTCCCGTCATTGCGAGAAGCGCAGCGACGAAGCAATCCAGTGGTTCTACGACTGGATTGCTTCGCTTTTGCTCGCAATGACGAGAAAGGTTAGTTCGGCAAAAACCGCTCGGTCGTGAGCTTCGACATATCCGGCGGGGTGGGAAGGATCTTCGTGTCGACCAGGGATTCGCGGATCGCCGCGAGGCCTTTCGGATCGAAATGGCCGTTGTCGGTGATCATCGGCGTCGCTTCGTCATAGACGCGGCTCATGATCGCCTCGGGCTTGTTTAAAAGCTTCGCGGCGAATTTCACCTCTTCGTCCTTATGCGCCTTGAAGTAGGCGACGCTCTCGAACCAGGCGGCGAGGAATTTCTTCACATCGTCCGGACGCTTGGCGATCATGTCGTTCGAGGCGGTGATCACGTGATTGATATAGGCCGTGATCACCTTGCCGAAGCGGACGACGATGCGCGCCTGGCCCGCTGTTTCCAGCGTGACGGCGGTGGTGATGTCGAGTGGCGCCGCCGCGACCTGATGCGTCTTCAGCGCCGCGATCTGCGCTTCCGTCGCGCCGAGCGGCACATAGTTGAAGCCGTTCGGTCCCCAGCCTTGCAGGATCGAAAGCTGGCGCACGAACCACTCGGTTTGATCGCCGACCGAAGCGCCGGTCACGATCTGGCCTTTGAGATCGGCGACGGTCTTGTACGGCGTGTCGGCCCAGGAGCCGAGGGTGATGCCGAGCGGCGGGCCGGCGGCTTCGGCGACCGCCAGGATCGGCGAGCCCTTGGCGATGAACGCCATGCCCGCGCCGCCGCCGATCGCCATATCGATCGCGCCGGCGGCGTAAGCCTGCTGCTGCTTCGCATCGCCGAAGAAATTCTGGATTTCGATCTCGAGCCCCCGCTTCTTGAAGAAGCCTTTCTCGATGCCGAGATCGACCGGCGTGAACTGGAACAAGCCCGGAAAGGCTTTGCCGAAACGGATCTTGTCTTGGGGTTTGTCCTGGGCCTTGGCCTGGTCGGCCCAGCCGAGCGCGAGGCCGAGTGCGAGCGCAAGCCCGAACGCAACGGCGATGATTCTCGGCATGTATCCTCTCCTGTTCGCGTTTTTTGATTGATTGGCGATTTGGGCGCCGATCATGAAGGCTGCGTGCTGCGGCTGCAAGGCGAGCGTCGTCATCGCGCGGGAGCCATCGCGGCAATCCCCGGTCGCTTCTGGATCGCTGCGTACCTGCTGTTCCGCCCGATGAGTGTTGCGCGCCGCGCCAATGTGCCTGAGATTACGCGGATGATGAGCGAGGCATTTCCCAAGGCCGGGCGTTGAGCGAAACGATTCAGCTCCTGATCCTGCTGATGGTCGTGCTGGCGGCCGTCGGTGTGGCCGCGCGCCGCCTCAATATCCCGCCGGCTATCCTGCTGGTGCTGGTCGGTGCCGCTTTGGCGCTGACGCCGGGACTTCCGGCGATGGAGCTGGCGCCAGAGGTCGTGCTGTTGCTGATTCTGCCACCGATTATCTACTGGTCGGCGGTCGCCATGAGCTGGCGCGAATTCCGCTTCAACCTGCGCCCCATCGTTCTCCTCGCCGTTGGCTGCGTGATCTTCTCGGCGCTCGCCGTCGCCGCCGCGACGCACTGGCTCCTCGGACTGCCGTTGCTGATCGGCTTCGTGGTGGGTGCCATCGTTTCGCCGCCCGACGCCGTGGCGCCGCTGTCCATCGCGCGGCGCATGAACATCCCACGACGCATTCTCGTCGTGCTCGAGGGTGAGGGGTTGGGCAACGACGCGACGGCCCTCATTCTCTACCGCTTCGCCGTTGTGGCGGTGAGTTTCGGTACCTTCTCGATGTCTCAGGCGGTCGGCACCTTCGCCATGATCGTGTTCGGCGAGATTCTCTGGGGCGTCGGCGTCGGCTGGGCCATGCTGCGCATCCGACAGTGGGTCGCGGATCCCTCGATCGAGATCACGCTCTCGCTGATCACGCCGTTCCTCGCCTATTGGCCGCCCGAATATCTCGGCGGCTCGGGCGTGCTCGCGACCGTCACCGCCGGACTCTATGTGAGCTGGAACGGGCCCAATTTGATCAGCTCGGCAACCCGCTTGCAGGGCATCTTCTTCGGCGGCTTTATCATGTATCTCATCGAGGGCATGATTTTCCTCATCACGGGTTTGCAGGCGCGCACGCTCGCCGCGAGCCTGCACGGGTACTCCGTCTTCGAGCTTGCCAGCACGGCGATCGTCGTCTGTCTCGTGCTGATCGCGGCGCGATTTATCTGGGTCTTTCCGACGATCTATTTGCCGCGGATTCTCGTGCCGGCGATCCGCCGGGCCGATCCGTCGCCGCCATGGCAGTGGGCGTTCGTTCTGTCCTTCACCGGCGTCCGCGGGATCGTGTCGCTAGCCGCCGCGCTCGCCATCCCGCTCACGATCGCCAATGGCGCGCCATTTCCCCAGCGCGATCTCATCCTCTTCGTCACTTTCACCGTGATCCTGGTGACGCTGGTCGTGCAGGGGCTGCTGCTGCCCGTCGTCATCCGCTTGCTCCATTTGGCGGATACCGGAAGGCGCGAGCGCGCGCTCGATCACCGGCGCGAACAAGAGGCGCGGCAGGAGGCGATCACCGCGGCACTCGAGCGTCTCGATCAGCTCGTGCGCGAGGACAAGCTATCCGACGAGCTCGTCCACCCGATCCGCGCCGAGCATCGCGAAAGGCTGCGCCATATCGAAAACCGCACCCGCGGTGATGAGAGCCATCGCAAGCAGACCGAACTCCATGACGAGATCGAGGCGAAGCTGATCGCCGCCGAGCGGCAGCGGATCAACGAGCTCTTCCGCGCGGGAAAGATCATCGACGAGGCGCGGCGCCGGATCGAGCGCGAACTCGATCTGCGCGAAGCGCAGCTTGCCAACCCGGAAGCGGGGGCTCCCGACGTCGGCGTGTGATCGGCCTACTTCGCCGCCCGCGCGTCTTGAATCGCGCGCCACACGCGTTCGGGCGTTGCCGGCATCTCGACATGGCGAACGCCGAGATCGGACAGCGCGTTGCAGACCGCGTTGATACAGGCGCCGAGCGCCGGCGTCGTGCCGCCTTCGCCGCCGGGGCGGATGCCGAATTTGTGGCTCGTCGCCGGGATTTCGACCAGCTCGCAGTTGAACGAGGGCAGGTAGTCGGCGCGTGGCACGGCGTAATCCATGAACGAGCCGGCGAGCATCTGGCCGCTGTCGCGATCGTAATAGACATCTTCCAGCATCGCCTGGCCGATGCCTTGCGCCGCGGCGCCATGCGTCTGGCCGTGCAGGATCAGCGGATTGACCGCGAGGCCGACATCGTCGACGCCGTACCAGCCGATAAGCTGGACATAGCCGGTGTCGGGATCGACCTCGACCTCGCAGATATGCGTGCCCGACGGGTAGGCGCCGACCGAGACGGTGTGATCGCCGATGCCGTCGAGCTTGCCTTTGAGATCGTCGGGTAGGTCGTTGCGCGTTGCCGCCGCTTTCGCGACCTCGAACACCGTCATGCGGCGGTCGGTGCCCTCAATGGCAAAGACACCCTTGCTGAACTGAATATCGACAGCACTCGCCTCGAAGATATGCGCGGCGATCTTCTTGCCCTTCTCGATGATCGCGTCGGTCGCCTCGCCGATGGCGAGGCTGGCGATACGCATCGAGCGGCCGGAATGCGAGCCACCGCCGGCGCTGACACGGTCGGTGTCATGCGCGACGTAATCGATCGATTTGAACGGCACGCCGAGCCATTCGCAGATAAGCTGTGGGAAGCTGGTCTCGTGGCCCTGGCCGCTGTTCATCGTGCCGAGCACGAGCTCGACACGCTCATTCGTGCCGACGGTGATCTCGGCGCGCTCGCGCGGCGCGCCGCCGGCGCCCTCGATGTAATTCGAGATGCCGAGACCGCGTAGCTTGCCGCGCTTTTTCGACTCGGCCTTGCGCGCGGCAAAGCCGTTGTAATCGGCGAGACGCAGCGCCATGTCGAGGCCCATCTCGTATTCGCCGTTGTCGTACGTGATGCCGGAGCCATTCGTATAAGGGAAGGCATTGGGGCGGATGAAATTCTTGCGCCGCAGCTCAACGCGATCGAAGCCGCATTCCTGCGCGGCGAGATCGACAAGCCGCTCGATGATATAGATCGCCTCGGGCCGGCCGGCGCTGCGATAAGGCGTCGTCGGCACGGTGTTGGTCATCACCGCGCAGCCGCGGAAATGCAGCGCCGGAATGTCGTAGACGCCCGACATGATGCCGAGGCCTTTGCGCAGCGGCGTGAAATGCGCGCAATAGGCGCCGATATTGCTGAGATTGGTACCGCGGATGGCGAGGAAGCGGCCGGTCTCGTCGAGCGCCAGCTCGACCGTCGAGGTCAGATCGCGCCCCTCGTAATCGGTGAGGAAGCATTCGCTGCGATCAGCAAGGAATTTCACCGGCCGGCCAAGCTTCTTCGCCGCCCAGGGCAGCAGCGCGTATTCGACGAAGAAAGTATTGCGCGTGCCGAAATTGCCGCCCATGTCGCCGCACATCGCGCGGCATTGGTCGACCTTCACGCCGAGCGCGCCGGCCAGCGTCTGGCGTTCGCGGATCATGCCGCCGCCGGTCCCGGCCCAGATCGTGTAGCGGCTTTTCTCGTCGATGAATCCGATGGCGCAGCGCGGCTCCATCGGCGTACCGGTGACGCGGTTGATCCAGGTCTCGAATTTCACCACATGCTTGGCTTTGGCAAAGGCCGCATCGGTCTTTGCCTTGTCGCCGACCTCGCCGTCGATGGCAAGATTGTCGGGGCGATCGTCCCACACATGGACCGCGCCCGGCTTGATCGCGTCGGCGGCGCGCACGATAGCCTGCGTCGGCTCGTAATCGACCTCGACCAGCTCGGCCGCGTCTTTCGCCTGGTCGAGCGTCTGGGCGATCACCATCGCCACCGGCTCGCCGACATACTGCACTTTCTCGGGCGGCATCGGGTAATGGCGCGCGACGTAAACCTTGTAATTAGGCTCGAAGGTGAAATCGACGTCGGGCGGGCCTTTGTAGGCGGGATCGTGGGGGATCGGCTTCATGCCGTCGGCGATCCAGTCGGCGCCGGTATAGATCGCGATCACGCCCGGCGCGGCCTTCGCGGCGGTCGTGTCGATGCCGAGGATGCGCGCCGCGGCGTGCGGGCTGCGCACCATCGCGGCAAAGCACATATTTGGCATCACATGATCGGCTGCGTAGTGCCCTCGGCCGCGTAGCAGCCGCAGATCCTCTGTCCGCCGCAAAGGTTGCCCGATGCCCTCGCCGGTCGGTTTCTCGCTCATTCTCTCAAACTCCCAAAATCCCCACGGGCGGCGCGGGTTTTTGGGCGCCGCTCACGACACAATTGATGGTCGCAGAGAACAGGGAAGCGGGCGGCGAGTCAAATCGTCGCGAGGCCGGCGCCGGTACCGCCCATGCACGAGAAAAGCCCTGGCTCATAGCGACGAATATGGTAGGACTAACGCTACGAAAAACGTGTGGCGCGTGGGGGACTAGTGAAGCGGAATCGGGGGAGTCGTCGCGCTCGCGCGGCGCGGTGTCGTTTACCTGTCATTTCTTTTGCGGTTTTGTCGGGACTGGCGGCCGGCGCCCAGGCCAATCCGCAAGGCGGCAATGTCGTCGCCGGCGCGGCGACGATCACCAGCGCCGGCAAGACGCTGACGGTCAACCAGACCAGCAACCGTGCGATCATTAACTGGCAGGGCTTCTCGATCGGCGCCGGCGAGAAGACGCGCCTCAACCTGCCGTCCTCGGTCTCGGCAATTCTTAATCGCGTGACCGGCGCTGATCCGTCGCTGATCGCCGGCCATCTCAGCTCCAACGGCCAGGTCTATCTGATCAATCCGAACGGCATCGTGGTCGGGCCGAATGGGCGCATCAACACCGCCGGCTTTGTCGCCTCGACACTGAATCTGCCGAACGACGCGTTCATGCAGGGCGGCGGCATGACCTTCAAGGGCGATTCCGGCGCCGGCATCCAAATTCTCGGCAGTGTGAAGGCGAGCGACGGCGACGTCGTGCTGATCGCCGCGATGGTCGACAACCAAGGACACATCGCCGCGGCGAACGGCCAGGCGATCCTCGGCTCCGGCGGCGAAGTCTTTTATATCCCCGACGGCCAAAGCGACATCGTCATCAAGGCGCCGGCGAACGGCACGGGCGGTGTTACCAACAGCGGCACGGTTGCTGCCGCCTCGGTGCAGATGAAGGCCGCCGGCAGCGCTTATGCGCTCGCGGTCAACAACAGCGGCCTGGTCTCGGCGAGCGGGATTTCACAACACGGCGGCCGCATCGTGCTCGATGGCGGCGAGGGCGATGTGGTGCAGACCGGCACGCTTTCCGCGCCCGGCGGCACCGCGACGGTGAATGGCGGCCGGGTGACGATCGGCGGCACGGTCGATATGTCGGCGCCGACGGGCGGCGGCAACATCGCGATCACCGCCAAGAAGACCGCGACCATCACCAAGACCGCGACGCTCAAAGCCAGCGCGACGACGGTCGGCAATGGCGGCAAGGTTTCCGTCAAATCGCAGGGCAACACGGATTTCGCCGGCAGCATCGAAGCCAAAGGCGGCCCACAAGGCGGTGACGGCGGCAGCGCCGAAGTTTCGGGCGATCAACTCGCTTTCAGCGGGCACCTCGATCTCACCGCGCCGAACGGCAAGACGGGTACGTTGCTGCTCGATCCCGACACGCTCGATATCTGCGATACCTGCGGCGTGACTCCGGCTACGATCGTGGCCGCCCTCAATGGCGGTAATGTTACGGAACAGGCGAATATCAGCCTCACCGTCGATTCCGCAATTAGCAACAGCACCAGCACAAATATTCTGAAGCTCGATGCGCCGAACACGACGCTCAACGCCGGGATCTCGTTGCCGAACGGAACGCTCGAATTCGCCAATTCGAGCCTGACCACAAACGGCACGGTGGATGCTACCGGCGGGGCGATCGTTGCCGGCAGTGTTCACGTCGACGGCAATTACGCAACCGTCAATCTGTCCAATCCGGCGAACGACGTTTTGACGCTCAGCTTCATTGGCGGCGCGACGGTGTCCGGCAGTTTCGCCTTTTCGTCGAGCAGCTTTCTCGACCTGCAGGGCGGCACGCTCCAGGCGGGCGCCATCACCGTCCTCGCCGGCGACAATCTGTCGATCGAAGCCAATACCGCTCTCGATTCGAGCGGAACGAAGACGCTCGCCTCGGTCGGCGGCACTTTTGTCAATCACAACAGTGCGGGGCCGTTCATCGGTACCGGGCGCAATCTGATCTATGCCGCGACCGATGTCGGCCTCGACCAGGATGGCCTCGGCTATACGCAATTCAATCCGGTCACCATCGGCAGGACCCGGCGCATGGCCTTGCGAATGTCGTCTATATCGCACATTCCAGCCTGCTGCCGACGATGACGGTCACCGCGAACAATACGTCGACGGTCTATGGCCTTCCGGTCGCGGGTTTCAGCGCGTCGGTCAGCGGCGGCACCGGCGGCGATCTTGCCAGTCCGGTTCAGTTCCAGGTCGTTGGCGGCGGCACCAACGCCGGCACCTATGCGCTCCATCCTTTCGGCGCGATCTCGTCGACGCGCGCCCTGAATTTCGCCAACGGCACGCTGACGGTGAACCCCGCGTTGCTGACCGTCACCGCGAACGACACCAAGCGGCTTCAAGGCGCCAGCAGCCCCGGCTTTCAGTGCCAGCTTCTCCGGCCTGGTCAACGGCGACAACACCAACAACATTCTTGTCTTCTTTCAGTCGCAAGGCTTCTCGACCTCGCCGGCCGGCACCTATTCGATCCAGCCTTTCGGCTTCTCGCAGAACCCGAATTACCAGCTGCAATTCGTCAATGGCACGCTGACCATCGTCGCGCCGCCGCCGCCGCCGGTGACGCTGAACCCGTTCACGACGCTCACGACGGTCACTTACCTGCCCGGAACGATGACGAACGCACCGACGACGGTCACCGAGACGCTCACGCCGACAACTCTCACGCAGGATGAGGTCAATCCGGTGACGACGAACATCACCGTCAACCCGCTGATCGGCACGCCGCTGCAGATCTTCGGCCCGATGGCCGAGACCGAGGTCGAGGAATTCGCCGCGGCGTTCAATCCGCCGCTCGACCTAGGGTCGATTTTGATTGCGCTGAAAGATCCGGATGCCGGGCCGACGATCATGGCGATGCTCGATAACTTCTTGTACGCCGAGCTCGACGCGATCATGGACAAGCCCCAATCGAGCTGGACGGCGGACGAGACGACCTTCGTCAACGGCTTCCTGGGTTATATCAACGCGCAGCGCGCGGCCGCGGCCAACAAGGCGATGGCCGATTACGAGGCTTGGGCGAAAGCCACGGTGGCGGCGGAAGACGCCAAGATCAAAGCGGATACCGGCGAGGTGCAGGAGATGGAAATCGCTGCTCTCTCGGCCAACCCGCCGGTGCCGCCGGCCGATTTCCTCAACGAGATCTCGTACGGCATGGTTATGACCGATTCCCAGGCGCAGACACTGCTCGCTCAAATGGGCGCGATCGGCGACCTCGAAAGCGTCATGAACGGCACGGCCAGCGCTACCTACATGGCCTATCTGACCGGCCAGACTTTCTCGGTCTTGGGCAAGGGTTGGACCACGTTCTCTGACAAGAGCGGGAATGAAGTCGAGGTGCCGGAGAAGGTCGAGCAAGCGTTCGATAAGAACGGCAATATCAATAGGGCTGTATACAACAAATTAACCCCGGAGCAGCGGAAGCTGATTAGGGATGAACGCGACGCAAAAAACGCGAAATCCGGGAGCGACACTGAGGCGGAGAATGTCGGCACGGACGCTACGAAAGTCGGTGGCGAAGCCACGGATGCTGGGAAAGAGGCGAGTGAGATTACGAAGGATATCACGACGACATTCGATACCATCGAAACGATCGGCCGGGTCGCCTCCGTGACGGGAATCGTCGGCGAGGCTGCTCGGCGTCGTCACGCAAACGGCCAGCACCGCGGCGGAGTATGCGCAGCAGGCGGCTTACAACGATGCCTTTTCCGCCGCCGTCAATAGTTCGATGAAGCCCCTCGGTGTCTCCGACCTGAAAACCATGATGTCGAACGGCAACGCCATGACGTATCTGATGGCGGAGATGGGGGGCGGCAATCCGAACGCAATCGATAGCACCAAAATTCTCAATACCGCGAAGCCGGACATGCCGCTGTCGCAGATCCTCAACATCGAGAAAAATTTCTGATGCGCCGTTTCCTTTCTAGCGTCGCGCTGGTCGCGGCGGCGCTGCCGTGTCTCGGCAGCGTTCCCGCGCAGGCCCAGACACCGACGCAAAGCGCACCGCAGCAAGCCGAGCCGGCGATCAAGGGCATCGTCATCCTCCCGCGCGCCGAAGACATCGTCGCGAAAGGCGTGCCCGCGCCCGCGAGCCAGCTCGATGCCTCGCGCGTGCCGGCGCTGACCGCGCCCGCGGCGCAAGAGGCGCTCCGCCGCTATATCGGCCTGCCGATGCGGCAGGTGTTGCTTGATTCGCTGCGCGCGGCCATCGGGCAATATTACAGCAGCATCAACCGGCCTTTCGTCAGCGTCGCGATCCCCAAGCAAGACGTGACCGACGGCGTTGTTCAGGTGGTGGTGATCGAAGGCCGCGTCGGTAAACTCGCCCTCGACGGCAATCGCTGGTTCGACGACCGGCAGTATCTCGATGATGTCCGCCTCAAGCAGGGCGATCCGATCGACAATGCGGCGCTGCAATCGGATCTCGATTGGATCAACCGCAATCCCTATCGCCATGCGACCGTCGCTGCCAGCGCCGGCGCGCAGCCCGGCGACACCGATCTCGCGCTCCAGGCGCAGGACCGTTTCCCGGTCTCGGTCAGCGCCGGCATCGACAACACCGGCAACAGTAGCACCGGGCTTTATCGGGCCTGGACCTCGCTCGATTGGGGCAATGCGTTCTGGCGCGGCGACGATTTCAATTATCGCTTCACCACCAATCCCGAGGATCCGCGGCTGCTCAAGGAGCACAGTTTCGCCTATACGACCTATCTGCCGTGGCGCGACACGCTGAACCTCTCGGGCAGCATCGTCGACAGCGACACGCAGGGCGATTCGCAGATCGAGACTGCTGGCCACGACGATTACGCCTCGCTTCGTTACCAGCATTCGCTGCCCGGCTTCGGCGCGCTGACGCAGGGCGTCACCTTCGGCTACGACTTCAAGAGCACCAACAACAACATCCTCTTCGGCGGCATCTCGATCTTTCCATCCACCACCGAGATCGATCAGTTCCTCGGCATCTACAACGCCTCGCTGCCGGACGCGTTCGGCTCGACCAGTCTCGTCGTGACCCTGGTCGGCAGTCCCGGCGGGCTGACGGAGCTCAACAACACCGCGACCTTCCAGACCCAGCAGGCCGGCGCGCGCGCCGACTATATCTACGGCAATGGCGCGCTCGAGCGGCTGACCAATCTGCCTTACGGCGTCACCTGGGATGCGAAGGCGCTCTATCAGCTCAGCAACGGCATCCTTCTGCCCAGCGAGCAGCTTTCCTTCGGCGGGCCGGCGGCCAATCGCGGCTTTGTCACCGCGGGCGCGACGCGCGACGAGGGCTTCCAGATGACGCATGAGCTGCGCGCGCCGGCCATCCAACCGAACCTGCCGCGGCTCTTCGGCGCCGAAGGCTGGGGGGATCGGTTCGTGCCCTTCGTCTTCTTCGATTACGGCATCGGCTGGAACCATGCGGCGCCGGGCACGAGCAATGACCTGTGGCTCTCCGAGATGACGATCGGCCCCGGCTTCACCTATCAGCTCGATCGCTATCTCGCCATGCGCTTCACCTATGGCCTGCCGCTGCAGCGCGTCGGCTTCACCGGCGATACGCTGCGCTCGCAATTCTCGGTGACGCTGACGTATTGAGCAGCGTGGCGCGCGGATAGGCCCGCCTGCCTACCCCGTGCTAGGTGTGTGTGATCGCCGCGATACTACTTTGTATAGGCCGAAACGGCCGAAAAATAGTTCGGAATAAACCGCCGCAGATCCAGGTCATGTCATCAGGACACTACCGATCGGGGGCGAGTGTAAGCAGCGATGCTTCGTTATACGTGTTATTTCCTGGGTCCTGACAACCATCTCGCCGCGCGGCAGGAGTTCGAAGCTCTTAGCGAGCAAGACGCTATCATGGGTGCGAGGCTATTCGCCGCCGCTCATGAAGAGCCGCTACGGACCGTCGAGGTCTGGGCGGGGTGCCGCCTTGTCTGGACGGAGGACTACGAACTCGAAACCGAACTCGAACCCGGCATCGAGCCCAACGCGGCCTAGTAGCCGGAACTATCCGCCAACATTTATCCCGTTCGGCATGCTTTCCATCTGAATCTCCGAAGGCGGGGCACCAAACCGCTTCCGGAATGTTCGATGAAAATACGAGAGGTCGTTGAATCCGACCCTAAAGGCGATGTCGCTGACCTTGCGAGAGCGAGCCGTTTCATGGAGCAAGAGCCGGCGGGCCAGAAGCAGCCGCTGCTCGAGAACAAACGCCGTGAAAGTCGTGCCCGAGACAGCAAATATGCGTTGCGCTTGTCGTCCGCTAATGCCGGCCGCGGTGGCGACGGTCTCAATGGTCAGAGTGCTATTGTCGAGGTTCTTGAGAACGTCGGCCTTCATGAGGTCCAACCGCGCCGCCGAGAACCCGCGTTGCCGATCTACACTCTTCGACTCCGTACTCGTTTCGATGAAGTGACCGACAAGATCGGTCAGGTGCTGCGCCGCCGCTCGCTGACCAATCACGTCGAGCTCTCCGGCGACATCGCTGCAAAGCACGGCATAGCGCTCGATCATGGCACTCAAAACGCGATCATGTCCGAGTGTCCTTGCCAGCCGCGTCTCGGCCGACGGCGCGACTTGTAAAAGCAGCCGCCTCGGTAACCGTGTCGTCGTAAATCCTCCGGCCTGATTCAGGTCCAACGTGCCGACGATGTTCATTTCGGTCAGGCACATCTGTCCGGCCGTCAAATCGATCGTTTTGCTTCCCTGAGATACGCGTACCTTGCCACGCGTGGCGGAAATCAAGACCAGATCGTCGCAACCGTCACCCAGTAGATCGCGCGTTCGCGCAAAACGGGCCGCGTTTCCTCTTGGAGTTGCTATAGCGATCGAGTCCAACAACACGAATTCGTTGTGGCAGTCGATATAGTTAGCATCTGTCGGTCCGACGTCGAGCCGACAGAAGCCACGGCAGATGCTCTCGCGCCAGGCTTCATAAGCTGGTCCTTTGGCGACGCCTTGATGAGAGATCGAAAAGCGGTTTGGCAGCTGTGTCTCGTGCATGACACCCGCACTCTGAAACGAAAAAGATACAAAATCACAGGAGCAAAAATCGGCGGCGCGTCCTAGGCCTCATGTCGTCCGAGTCCGTACGTTTGACGCGACAGTCCACGACGATAACCGTAGAGCTTGGTAGCACTCGCTCGGTTTCAGGTAAACCTGTCACGAGGCTATTCACGATGACGTGTTCTGACAGTACCGAGAATGAGCGCACGCGGCGCTTTCGAGACGTTGCACTTCCGTGCCTTGATGACGTGTACCGGCTCGCTTATTTCTTGATGCGAAATCGAACGGATGCCGAAGATGCCGTTCAAGAATGCTATCTCCGCGCGTGGCGCCACTTCGAAAACTGGCGCGGCCTCAGCATCAAGCCGTGGCTGCTGGCGATCCTCAGAAACGTGTGCTTTTCGGAATTCTCGCGAGGTCGGCAAGAGATGCCGACGGATCTGACCGATTGCGAGCCCACGGCCGAACAAATCTTGTGGAAAGAGCCCGAAGCGTCTGCCGAATCCGAGATGCTCAACCGCGAGCAGGGCGCCGCCGTCCGGCAGATTATTCTCTCTCTACCGCCGGACCTCCGTGAAGTCATCGTCCTTCGCGAGTTCAACGATATGTCTTACCGCGAGATCGCCGAAGTTGCCGGCGTGCCGATCGGCACGGTGATGTCTCGTCTCGCACGTGCGCGCGCGGTCTTCGCGGGCGAATGGAATGCAAAGGACGGCGACGCACTGGATAAAAGTGGCAAAACGCGCCGGCGCGAACGCGAAGTCTGTCTAAGATGACCGGCCGGCTGATGAAGCTCCGGCCCAATCGCGGTGCTTGCCGGCGCAATTGCTCTGAGCGACGCGTCGGTCATCCTGCTTTCTTTAACTCGGTCGCATTTTGCTCAAGCTCGTTGGCGACCCGCAGTACTTCGCGGGCGACCTCGCTCGGTAGACGAGAGGCGATTCTCCGGAGGCTTTCAGCAGTTTCTTCCAAGAAGCGCAGTTGCGCGAGCGTCGATAGATCAGTCGTCATGAGTCCCCCAACGGCTGCACCGCTCTTCCTTTCCCGATACGTCGGTGAAATTCAATGTGCATTCGCGCGGAGACGAGGCACTGCAGGGCAACAACATCATCTCAACAAATGACCCCAGCGGGATGCCGCTTGGATATTCTCTGAATCGATGTGCTCAGCGAGCGAGACCCACGCGTCATCGACTTTGTATCGCTGGTGCGTTGATAAAATGCGCGCAGGTGAATGATCTGAACAGATCAAATAGATGACCTCGAGGGGACTGCCACGCTAATGTTAGAACATAAACGGAACATAATTGAGTCGAGGCCGTTCTCTGTTCGGCGATCGCGCTCCCGGCGGCCTTCGGGCCAGATTCCGATTGCCCGATCATCGATTCGGCGCGACCATCGAATCCTAATGTCAGGCGCGGTCGGATAGCCCGCCTCGATCTCGGCAGGCTTTCGCCGCGCCCCTCAAGGACGCGAAGGAGGCGTGCGAATGAGCGACAGACCCACGGGGCCGCGTTGCGCGGCGTTGGTCGGCCCTTATCTCTCCGGCAAGACAACTCTGCTCGAAGCGCTGTTATTTGCTTCGGGCACCATCAATCGACACGGCACCCAGAAAGACGGCAATACGGTGGGCGATGCCACGCCCGAGGCGCGCGGCCGGCAGATGTCGACCGAGATCAATGTCGCGCGCGCGGCCTATCTCGACGATCCTTGGACCTTTCTCGACTGCCCCGGCTCGGTCGAACTCGCTTGGGAAGCGCAGAATGCGATGCTCGCCAGCGACGTCGCGGTCGTGGTTTGCGAGCCCGAGGTCGAGCGCGCGCTGACGCTTGGCCCGTTGTTCAAATTCCTCGACGATCACCAGATTCCGCACATGGTGTTCATCAACAAGATGGACACCGCCTCGGCGCGCGTCTCGGAAGTTCTCGCCGCGCTGCAAGGCGTGTCGCAGCGGCCGCTGGTGCTGCGCCAAGTCCCGATGGAGGGGGATGAGCACCCGAACGGTTACGTCGATCTCGTCAGCGAGCGCGCTTACAAATACAAGCCGGGCGCCGCTTCCGATCTCATCAAGCTGCCCGACGAGCTAGCCGATGAAGAAAAGACCGGCCGCGCCGGCCTGGTCGAGAAGCTCGCCGATTTCGACGACAAGCTGCTCGAACAACTTCTCGAAGACGTGCAGCCATCGAAAGAGGATATCTATCGCCATCTGACGCAGAATTTGCGCCGCGATCTGATCGTGCCGGTGTTCCTCGGCGCGGCGTTACAAGATCACGGCGTGCGCCGTTTGCTCAAGGCGCTGCGTCACGAGACGCCGGATGTCGCCACGACAGCGGTGCGGCTGAAGCTCGATCCGAAATCGAGCGAGACCGTCGCCAATGTCATCAAGACCTATCATCCGCCCAATGCCGGCAAGCTCTCGCTCGCGCGCGTATGGAGCGGCCAGGTGACGGAAGGCATGAGCCTCAACGGTGTGCGCGTCGCCGGCGTGCTGCGGCTCCTGGGCGCGCAATCGACCAAGGCGAACTCGGCCGGGCCGGGCGAAGTCGTCGCGCTGGCGCGGCTCGAAGGCATCGCGACCGGCACGGTGCTGTCGAGCGGCGCGTCGCCGCCGGCTTTCCCGACCTTGCCGATTCCGCATTCGGTCTACGGTCTTGCGATCGCGGCGCAGAATCGCAACGACGATGTGAAGCTCTCGGGCGCGCTGCATCGGCTGATCGAGGAAGATCCGACGCTCTCGATGGAGCACAATGCTGAGCTGCAAGAGCAAGTGCTCTGCGGCCAGGGCGATATCCATCTGCAGGTTGCGCTCGACCGGCTGAAGCACCGCTTCAACCTCGGCACGCTCTCGCGCAAGCCGCAGGTGCCGTACAAGGAATTGATCAAGCTGCCGGGCGCGATCCACTCGCGCTTCAAGCGGCAATCGGGCGGGCACGGGCAATTCGCCGACATCCAGATCGAGATCAAGCCGCTGCCGCGCGGCACCGGTCATGCCTTCAAGGATGCGGTGGTCGGCGGCGCGATTCCGCGCAACTACATCCCCGCGGTCGAGGAAGGCGTCGCCGATTATCTGAAGCGCGGCCCGCTCGGCTTTCCCGTGGTCGATGTCGCGGTGACGCTGATCACCGGCCAATTCCACGACGTCGACAGCTCGGACCAGGCGTTCAAGACGGTGGCGCGCCAGGCGATGACCGAAGCGATGCCGAAATGCAATCCAGTGCTGCTCGAGCCGATCTGCCATGTCTCGATCTCGGTGCCGAATGCTTTCACTTCGCGGGTGCAGCGCATCGCCTCCGGCCGGCGTGGGCAAATCCTGGGCTTCGACGGCAAGCAAGGTTGGGACGGTTGGGATCAGGTCGAAGCCAATATGCCGATGTCCGAGCTGCACGACCTCATCGTCGAGCTGCGCTCGGTGACCCTCGGCGTCGGCACCTACGCGGCGAAGTTCGATCACCTGCAAGAGCTGACCGGCAAGCTCGCCGAGAGAGTGTTGCAGATGCGAGCCGGCGAGGCCGCGCAGTAGCGCGACACGATACGACGCCTTAAAACCCTCTCCCGCTTGCGGGAGAGGGAGGGGCCCGGCGCTATGCGCCGGGAGGGTGAGGGTTGCTCTGTCGCGAGGGGGATGGGGTTGGCTAATCAGCGCGCGCGCCAACTTCGCGTCATCGCGACCGACGCCGAGCGGCGTCTATGGGGCGCGCTCCGCGACAGACGCTTAGCCGGCTTCAAATTCCGCCGCCAGCATCGGCTCGGTCCTTTCATCGTCGATTTCATTTGTTTCGAATGTCGCCTCATCATCGAGGCAGACGGCGGGCAGCACGCGGAAAACAAATACGACGAGCGGCGCACAGCGTGGTCGAGTAGCGCGGCTGGCGCGTCATCCGTTTCTGGAATAACGATATCCTTGCCAATTTGGACGGCGTCCAAGAGATGATCTTGGAGCACTTGCAGAGCCCTCACCCTCCCGACCCTTCGACAAGCTCAGGGTCGGGTCCCTCCCTCTCCCGCAAGCGGGAGAGGGGCTTATAGCGAGCGTCCCGTCTCACAAAGCTTTAATGCGCCCCTCTCTCATTCGTGAGCGAGGGGCGTAACCTTTTCCTCACCCGCCGCGTATATTCCGATAGAAGCGGCCGCTCGCGTTTCTTTGACTTGCGGCGGCGCGGCGCCGGCTCCAGTTTCGGCGCGAGAGTCGGAGGTATGCGATGCTGATCAAGGTGAAACGCGGTTGGGAAATGCGCGAGAGCGAGGCGACGCCGGAATTGGTGTTCCTCAATCGCCGCACGTTGGTCAAAGCGATGGGCGTCGGCACCATCCTCGCCGGCGCCGGCCTGCCGCTCGGCAACGTTTTCGCCGCCGATAAAGCAGACGAAATGCCCGATCCGTCGGCGAGCCTTTATCCCGCCAAGCGCAACGACAAATACACGCTCGATCGCCCGATCACCGACGCGAAATACTCGACCAACTACAACAACTTTTACGAATACGGCGAGGACAAGGACATCGCCGACGAAGCGCAGCAGCTCAAGGTGCGGCCGTGGACGATCACGATCGACGGCATGGTCGAGAAGCCGCTCACCATGGGCATCGACGATCTGTTGAAGCAGGTGCAGCTCGAAGAGCGGCTCTATCGTCATCGCTGCGTCGAAGGCTGGTCGATGGCCGTGCCGTGGAGCGGCTTCCCGCTGAAGGCGATCGTCGATCTCGCCAAGCCGCTCTCGAGCGCGACCTATCTGCACATGACGACGTTCAAAGATGCGTCGATGGCGCCGGGTCAGAAGAAATCATTTTTCTATCCATGGCCGTATCTCGAAGGCCTCACCATGGCCGAGGCGAATAACGAGCTCGCTTTCATCGGCACCGGCATGTACGGCAAGCCGATGCCGAAACAGGATGGCGCGCCGATCCGCTTGATCACGCCGTGGAAATACGGATTCAAATCGGTCAAATCGATTGTGAAATTCACTTTCACCGACAAGCGCCCGGTGACGTTCTGGGCGAAGGTCGGACCCAGCGAATACGGCTTTTGGGCGAATGTGAATCCGGATGTGCCGCATCCGCGCTGGAGCCAGGCGACCGAGCGCGTGTTGGGCACGAATCAGCGTGTGCCGACGCAGATCTGGAACGGCTATGGTGAATTCGTCGCCTCGATGTATGACGGTCTCAAGGGCGAGAAGCTGTTCGTCTGAATCAAAGGACTAAGTATCAGTCCTTGTTAGAGGATTTTAAGAACCGCTCAGAAGTTGTTGTAAACAATCGATTCTTCATGTTAGGCTCCTTTAACGATTCTTACCAGGGAGCCTACCATGCGTATTCCTGTTTGCTTGGCTTTGGGTGCGGCGCTGCTGTTGTCGGCTTGCGGCCAGACCCCAGAGGATCGGGCCTTGACCGGCGCCGGCTTTGGCGCGGCGGGCGGCGCGGTGGTTGGCGCGCTCGCTGGAGCGCCGATGATCGGGGCGCTCGTCGGTGGCGCGGCCGGTGCAGTAGCCGGCGCGGCGACCGATCCGTCCGAGATCTATCTCGGCCAGCCGGTCTGGAAGTAAGCGCCCTCTAATTTTCGAGCGTGAGCGACGGCGCGGAATTCCGTGTCGTTTCAGGTGTGAGCGGCGTGGTCGGCCTGGGTAGCCAGCCGCTCGAACTGCTCGGCGAGTTCGAGCAATTCCGCTTTCACCTCGGGGCTGATCACGAGACTGACGAGCGCCCTGATCTGGCGCCCTTGTTCGCGATAGTAATCCGCCCGGGATTCCGTATCCGACATTACCAACTATGACGTCTCATCAGTCTGCCAACCGCGACCGGCAGGAAAGCAACCAATTCGGGCAATCTTGTGACGGGTTTGGCAGGGGCGATGGCCGATTGCCAACGCTTCAGGCGGCGCGGCCGGCCAATGCCGAATCGGCCAATTCCGAGAAAACCGCGATCGCATCGTCGAGTCGGCTGTAAGTGAAGCGATAGCAGCCGCTGGTGGCGAAGATGTCGGCAAGCAATTCGAAACCCGCCGCGCCGTGCAGGCTGTAATTCATCGCGTTGTGGGCAATTTCCATCAGCCCCGCCGCTTTCGACCAAGGCGCGAGCCGCGCCGCGGCATCCTGCTCCCAGCGTGGAAAGATGATCCAGCCGATCGGCGCGGCCTCGTTGCTGCGCGCGATGCTCTCAACCGGCGCGCGCATCAGCGCGACGGTGCCTTTCGCCGTGTCGTGTGTCTCGGCGCTGAAGATCGCATCGGGCGCGTAAGCGCGCATCAGCGCGATCGAGTTGTTCTTCAAATTGATCGGCCGCGCCAGCGGCACGACATGCGCATCGCTCGGGCGGATCAGCGCGAGCTCGTCTGACAGCAGCCGCCAGCCGCGTTGCACCAGCGCCGCGGTCAGCGTGCTTTTGCCGGCGCCGGGCGCACCCGGCATGATCGCGACGCGGCCGCCGCGCTCGATCGCCGCCGCATGCACGACGAGATATTGATGCGCCTGCGCCGCGATCGCGTAGTTGAGTCCCCATTCGAACATCGGTAGCGCCTGATCGGCCGGCAGCGGCTTGAACGGGCTTTCGCCGTCGAGCCGGAAATGCGCTTGCGGCCGGATCCAGCGGCGCGCGAATTTGCCCGGCGCGAGCTCGACATGGAAATCGCAGAATTCGCCGATGTCGATGAAGGAGTCGTCGGGATAGAGAAGGTGCAGCCCGTCGATCACTGCGCCGAATGGCGTCTCGACATGCGCGGCGAACGGCCCGAAGCGAAGCGCGAGCGTATTCATACGGAAGCGGCCCCAACCTGATCATTTAGATCGAGGAGATCGAGCCGCGTGAAGAGATCGAGCGTGCGCGCGATGACGGCGTCGCGATCGATCGCCGGCGGCAATTCAATTTCGTCGGTAACAGCCGCGGCGATCGCCATATCGCTCGCCGGTGCGTGCGTCAGTCGGCGAAACAGCCAAGCGGAGAAATCGGCGAAATGATGGGTGTCGCCGGTGCGATCGTTATAGGCGATGATCTCGCCGTCCCATTCGCGCCAATGCACGAAAGAGCCGATTTGTCTCGTCGCCGCGTCCGTCATCGGCGGCGGCTCAGGTGTTGACGTTGAGCGCCGCGAGCTGGCTGGCGAGATTGCTGAGCGCGCTTTGCGCCTGGCTCGTATTGTTCGGTGTCGAGACCCAGACGTTGCGGACCAGCTGCTGCACTTGCGACAGCGAGTTCCGGGAAATTGTTCGGCGCGAAAGCCGCCGCATTCAGCAGCGCCGCTGCGACCTGCCCGCCGAAGGCCGTCGCGTTGAGCGAGGTCTGGTTGCCCTTGATCTTGATCTGAACGCTCAAGCCGCCTTGCAACGCCGAGAGCAGCGATTGCGAGCCGACGATCCAGCCGCTGCCAAAGCCGGGGCCGCCGGCCGCGCTGGTAAAGTTTGTCGACGGGAAGAAGCCGGTGCGCTGCCAAAGCTGATTGGTGCCGGCCAGGCTCTCCCAGGTCGCGGGCGTCAGGCCGCAATTCACGCCGTTCGGCAACGGATGCGAGAGATTGCCCGACAGCGCGTTCGAGACCGAGCATTGCCGCGTCATAGCGAGTGCCGGCTTGCTGGCCAGCGTCACAGCGATCGGAATGCCGCCCAGGATGATCCGGCGTCCCGGATTGCTCGGCGCATCGCTCTCGGCCGCCGGACTCGGCGGTTGAGAAGAAGGATTCGGGCGCTCCTGGGTCATCGCGGGCTATCAGGCCTGATCTGGGTTAACTCCTTCATTTTTATCGATGAGGCTTAAGAAAGCGATGAGGTTGGCGAGGATCCCGTGTGCGGTAAAAATGGGTTATCCTCTTATGAAACGTTGACGTATCGCTACGAAACGAATACGTTTCATATCACCGCAAGGAGAACGCGCATGGCGGCTTGTTTTCGCTACCTCGTCAACGACGTGAAGGCTGCGATCGATTTCTACACCCAGCATTTCGGCTTCAAGGTCGAGATGCATCCGGCGCCGCCCTTCGCCGAGATTTCGCGCGGCGACATGCATATCTATCTGACGCAGCCGGCGGGCCAGGGTGCCGGTGGCGGCGCGCCGATGCCCTCGGGCGAGCAGCAAAAGCCCGGCGGCTGGAACCGCATTCATCTCCTCGTCGACGATCTCGATGCGACGATCGCCACGCTCAAAACCGCGGGCGCGCGTTTCCGCAACGAGGTCGTGCAGGGCACCGGCGGCAAGCAGATCCTGGTCGAAGACCCTTCGGGCAATCTCGTCGAGCTGTTCCAGCCGAATACCGGTGCCTATCGCGCGCCCGGATCGGGCGGCAAACCGTAACAGCTTCGCGATGGCGGCAGCGTTGAAGCGGGCGGCCGATCCGCGGCCCGATCCTCGTATTGCGCGCTCGCGGCAGGTGATTCTCGCGGCGGCGCTCGCCGAACTCGGCGAGCTCGGTTATGGCGGTTTCACCATTAAATCGGTGGCGTCGCGCGCCGGCGTCGGCAAATCGACGATCTATCGTCATTGGCCCGATAAGCTGTCGCTGATCGCTGATGCTTTCGCGCATCTGCATGAAAGCGGCGGACCCGACCTCTCGCACGGCACGCCGCGCGAGAAGCTCCAGCGCATCCTCGCCCATGTCGCGGATGTGCTGATCGATTCGCCGTTTTCAACCTGCCTGCCGGCGATGATCGATGCCGCGGAGCGCGACCCGGCGCTGCGTCGCTTTCATCTCCAATTTCAGGCGGAAACGCGCAAGCCGACGGAAGCCTTGATCGCATCCGCAATCGCCAACGGCGATTTCCCCACCGACCGCGATCCCGAGCTTACGGCACAGGCGTTGCTCGGCGCGATCTTCTTCCGTCGCTTGATGACGGATACGCCTTTCGCTCCGGCCGAAGCCGGCGCGCTAATCGATACGGTACTCGGCCCACCACTCGACAGTGACTGACATGTTCGACATCGATGGCTTTCACCATATCGGCCTGATCACGCGCGACATGACGCGGCTGATCGCACGTTACGAGCAACTCGGCTTTATGTTCACACCGCTGTCGATGCCGCGCATCGTGTTGACGCCCGGCGGCGCGCCCGAGCCGCTCGGCGCCGGCAATCGCCACGCGATCTTCGCCGACAATTATCTCGAAGTGCTCGGCGTGGTCGATGCCGCGCGCTGGGCCTCGATCACCAAAGCGCAGCGCGGCGCGTTCGATATCGATCCGCCGCTGGCGCGATACGAAGGGCTGCATGTCATGCATTTCGGCACCGACGACATCGAGGCGGTGGAGCGCCGCTATCGCGCTGAAGGTGTCGCCAGCGGCGAGATCGTTGCGTTCCAGCGCAATGTCGAGACGCCGGATGGGCCGCAGATGATGCGCGCGCGCTGCTTGTCGTTGATGCAGCACGATCTGCCGTCGCTCTCTCAGATCGCACAAACGCTGACGCCCGAACTGGTGCTGCAGCCGCGCTATCAGCAGCATCGCAACGGCGCGCGCTCGATCCGCGAGGTTATTTTGTGCGATTCCGCGCCCGAGCAGATTGCGGCAACCTATGCGCGGATCGCGGGCCATCCGGTCGAGCGGCGCGGCGACGATTTCGCGATCGATCTTGGCCGCGGGCGGCTGACAGTGGTTGCGCCTGATCGCCTCGGCGCCCTGATCCCCGGTGCAGTGCCGCCGGTGCTGCCCTATCTCGCGGGCTTTGTGGTGACGGTCGACGATCTCGCGCAGCCCCGCGCGGTGCTGCGCGATGCCGGCGTGCTGTTCGTCGAGCAGGACGGGCGCGTCATCGTCGCTGCGAAAGACGCGTGCGGCTGCGCGGTGCTGTTCGCGCCAGCCTAGTGCAGCAGCCTAATCGTTACGCGTTGACCGGCTCGCCGCGTGTCTTCAGCCATTCCGCGAGATAGATCACGCGGCCTTCGCTGGCGACGGGCGCCGGTACCGGTGCCGGGGCGGGCGCCCGGGCGAGGGCGAGAGACGAGCGGCCGGCGGGCTCGACAATCGGCGCGAATTCTTCTTCCTGCTCCGACCACGGCGTGAAGACGCGCTCGCGCGGGCGTGCCGGTTTTTCCTCGTCGCGGAATGCCCAGATGATCGTGGCGATAAGGCCGACGAAAGCGGCGGTCAGCCCGGTGATGCCGAAGACGGCGGCTTCGGGCGGCGCAGCGGCAGCCGAGATGGCGATCATGGCAGCCGCGCCATTGGCCGCCAGCGCCAAACTACCGACTGCGACGGCCATGATGACAGGCTTGCGATCGCTCATAGGGCTGCCTCCGTTAATATTGATTAAGATTAACGGAGCCCGGCGTCTTCAAACAATGCCGATGTTTTTTACAATCACCGGCGTGCTTGTGCCGAAAACTCTTCCAAGTGTTTGAAAAACCGAAACTGGCTCGCCGGTTGCAGAGTGACAGTCGGACAAAGCGCCGGCTTCAAAAACCGCCGGCCGGGGAATGGAGGAGAGCATGGCCCATCTCGATTTGCTCGAGGAGCGCGCGGACGCGGATATGGCATCGCTTTACTGGTGGCGCCGCGATGCCGCGCGCGAGGACGACACCGAAGAGGCAACGCCGCTGGCGGACCGGCTCGCCGTCGCTCGCCGAGCGGGCGGCACCAACGATGCCCGGCGATCGTCGATCTGCCCGGCAATCGCATGCGTGCAAACGCCCAGGCACGGCGCGCCCGCGAGGCTCAAGCGCTGAAAGACGAAATCGCGCTCGATCCCGATCTCCTGGCGGCCGTCCATCACGAGCGGCGCAACGCCATGGTCGCTTTAGCGACCGGGCTGATCGCCACCGCAGCGCCGGCCGCGGCCACGATCTACGCCGCCACGACGCAACAGCCGGTCGCGCTGTGCTTCGCGATGGCCGGTACCTTCGCGGCCTCCTTCGCGCTCTATCACGCCGTGCGCTGGTTCCTGCTGATGCGCTCCGACGCGCTGCCGAACATCTTGGCGTAAGCGCGGATCAAAAATAACACGTCATTCCCGCGTGAGCGGGAATCCAGGAAGCACCTCGCTGTCACCCTGGATCCCCGCTTTCGCGGGGAAGACGATCAAATTGAAACGAACGACCGTGGTGGGAAGACCACATCACCACGGAGACAGTGAGAACACGGAGGATCGTTTTTGGCGCGCGAGCGCCCTTAAACCCTTGCCTCCGTGTGCTCCTTGTCTCCGTGTTGATATTTTCTTGGTTTCGCCTTGGTGGTTCAAAGTTTCTTTCTTGCGTGATCGCCGGCGAGGCTTTATCGCTGGCGCATGGATAGCACGCTCTTTTCCGCGCTGACGCCGTGGGCCGAGGCGTTGTTGCGAATCTGGTGCGGCTTGGC
The DNA here is from genome assembly GCA_963740675.1 of uncultured Alphaproteobacteria bacterium. Lineage (GTDB taxonomy): Bacteria > Pseudomonadota > Alphaproteobacteria > ATCC43930 > CGMCC-115725 > CAIKMD01. Next base: position 793,691 of record CAVUFS010000004.1, on the reverse strand, counting down.
GTTGCTGCCGCACGGCATGCGTTGCTTCTTCGGCTGGTTCCCGAATTCGGGCTCGCGCATTCTCAATCCGACCTTGCTCGCGAACGGGCTCGAGCGCTCGGGCTTTCGTCCCGGCCGCTATTGGATCGTCTATGTCGCGCTTGTCGAATTCGTCGCCGGGCCCGCGCTTGCGCTCGGCCTCTTCACCCATATCGCCGGCGCGCTGATCTTTCTCTTCTTCCTCGGCGCGGCTTACGATCATCTGCGCTTCGACGGCTATTTCTGGAACAAGCTCGGCATGGAATATCCGGCGCTGTGGGGCTTGGTCGCACTCTATTTCGCGTGTGCCGGCGGCGGGCCGATGTCGTTCGATCGATTTTTCTTCGCCCTGTGACGGGATATGTGACGCGCGCTGCGTCACATCATCGCAACAATAGAAATTTCGTCTTGCGCCGCACGCCGCGCGGTGCGCATAAAGCCCGCATGAGCACGCGCGCATCCGTCGTTCCGTCTATCGGCGCTTTCATCGCACTCGCCATTGGCGCTTTCGCGGTGATCTATTACGGCGCGGTGCCCTGGGCGCTGAGCCGCGCGATCGGCGCGACTTTCTGGCTGCTCGGCTGGCGCTAGCGAAGCGAAGACGCGGCGGTAAATCTTCGGCCGCGCGCCGTCTTGCGAAACAATCCTAAAAAATCTCAACTCGCCGGTATGCAATAGGTCGGCACGATCCGCGACGATTTACTGAGCGTGCTCGCCGTATCGCTCAGCGATACGCTTTGCATCGTGACATCGCTGACCGGCTCGGCATTCGCCGACGCATCGGCCAGCGCGAAAGATCGCGCGGTCGCTTGCAATATCTCGGGCGCGACGGTGTGGATGCGGCCACGCCGTACCGAGGCCGCGACCATGATGCCGATGATCTTTCCCTGCTCGTCGAAGACCGGCCCGCCGCTCATGCCGCTGAGCGCCGGCAGATCGTCGGGATAGCGTATAACCTCCGCCCACGTGAGCACGGGGCCGGTGCCGTTGATCTCGCCGCTCAACTGCATGCGCGAGCGGCCCATCAAGCGGTCCTTGGTCGCGCCGAGTTTTTCTTTCGGATAGCCGAAGGTGTAGCCGGTCTCGTTCTGCTCGACATCGCCGGTCTGGAGCGGCAGCGCCGGAGCGCTCACATTCTCCGTCTTGAGCAGCGCGAGATCGGCTTGCGGATGAAGATAAGCGATTTGCGCCGGCACTTTGCGGCCGTTGACGATAAGAATGACGCGGTTGCACTCGCCATTCGCGACATGGCGCGCGGTGAGCCAAGCGCCGGGCGCGATCGGAAAAGATGTACCGAGGGCGATCTCGCCGGGCTTCAGCGATTCGGCCTCGACGCTGATCAGCGGATCGTCGGGTGCCGAAACGGGCAGGGGCCGGCGCACGCGGTCGGGCGGCGGCGCATCGCTCAGCGATGGCGGCACGGTATCTTCGGGCGCGGGCAACGGCCGTCTGCCATCGCCTTCGTCGAAGTTGAAATCATTGCTGACGAATAATCGGTCGATCAGCTGCGGCACGACGATCGCCAACAGGAAGATGATCAGCGCGCGCTTGAGCCGGTTCATCGGCGCTCAGCCGGACATCGCCGCCGCGTTGAAGATGCCGGCGACGATCTGCGCTGCCGCCAGCACCAGCGCCGAGGCGATCTCGCCGCGCTCGATCGCTTTCGGGAGATGGCGGACGAGGATCGCCACGGCGGCGAAAGCGATGAGCTGCAGGATCACCGCCACGATGCCCCACAGCGCGATATCGGCGACGCTGACGCTATGCGCCAGCATGCCGCCGAGCGGAATGGCGAGAGCGAGCATCTGGCCCGACAGCGTGATCGCCGCGGCGACATTGCCCTCGCGGATGAGCTTCACCTCGCGATACGGCGTGAGCCAGATGTAGATCGCGAGGCCGATGATGAAGAGCGCGGTCGTCACGGCAAGCTGCGTCAGCAGAACCGGAAACCCGGCAACGACGCTGTTCCAAGCGGCTAGCATGGCAATCCCCCAATCCCCGAAGCCGATGCCGATTTATAGCGGTTCTCGGTCGGCGCTGCATCGCCGGCCGGAACATGCTTTAATGGCCGCAATCGCAAACCGGGAGGACAGGATGATCGTCGAGAAGAAAGTCGGCTACGAGCATGAGGGACGGAAATTCGAGGGCATGATCGTCTATGACGATAGCGTCAAGACGAAGCGGCCCGTTCTCTATATGCAGCCCGATTGGATGGGTGTCTGCAGCCACACGCTGGAACAGGCGCGCGAGATCGCCGGCAAGGAATACGTCGTGCTGATGGCCGATATGTTCGGCGAAGGCTATGGCGCGAAGGAAAAGACCGTCGACGATCTGATGAAATCATCCCGCGGCGTGCGCGGCAACGTGCCCTTCATCAATTCATGCGGCGCCAAGGCGCTCGAGGTGCTCGGCGCCGAAGCGGACAAGGCAGGCCTCGTCGATCTCTCGAAGAAGGTCGCGGTCGGCTACTGCATCGGCGGCGGCTATGTGCTGGAGCAGGCACGCGCCGGCGCCGATTTCAAAGGCGTCGTCGTGTTCCATGTCACCGCGCCGAACCCGGTGCAGCCGGGTACCAAGCCCAACATCAAAGGCCGCGTGCTGGCGATCCACGGCTCGGCCGATCCGGTGACGCCGAAGCCGCAAATGGACGCGCTCGAAGCCGAGCTCACCGACGCCAAGGTCGATTGGCAGGTGATGATGTTCGGCCACGCGGTCCATTCCTTCTGCGACGCTCATGCCCCGACCACCGGCAACACGCCGCAACGCTACGACGAAAAGCTCTGCAAGAAGAGCTACCAGATGATGCGCGAATTCTTCGCCGAGACGCTGTAACGCGTTGAGGCGCGCACGTCTTTTCTAACCGTCATGCCCGCGAAAGCGGGCATCCAGTTCGCACCGAATCTGTTGCCCTGGACCCCCGCTTTCGCGGGGGTGACGCTTTTGTAACAGCTACTCGCCGCTACACGTCGTCGCTGCCGCCGTCATCGCTGAAATCGCCGCCGGCATCATTGTCGGCGAAATCCTGGCCCGGATCGCTCGGGACGTCCTGGGTGTCGGCCGCTTCGACATAATCGGCGTTCTGCTGTCCGCCGCGGTCAGCCGCGCCGCGATCGTCATTGTAATAATTGTTGACCACCGTCTCGCTGAGGCCGGGCTGCATCGGCGTGCCGGCGAGGAAGCCGCTGCCGCTCGGTCCGAACATCGAATGCAGTCCCTGAAAGAGCAGCGAGCCGCCGACCACGCCGGCGGCGGTCGCCGCCGCTTGGCGCAGGAAGCCCGAGCCACCACCGGTCAGCATCTGCGGCCCGTAGCCAGAAGCCGGGCTGTAGGCGTAAGGCGGCGGCGCGACTGGTTGCGCCGCGCTCGGCGGCGGAGCGGCGGAGCTCTGCGTCCAGACCGGCTCGCGCTGCGGCGCGGCGCCGGAAGCTGTGTTGCTCCAGCGGCCAGCCGTCGGCACGCTGCCTTGCGCTTGCGCCGGTTCGCTCTGACGCTGCGGCAAAAAGCTCGGGGGTGTCTCGCTCTCGCCCGACGCGCTGCGCGTGCGCTCGAACTCGGCGATGCGATTCTGCGCCTCGTGCAGCGCCATGTCCTGGATCAGCACCGTCTGCACCAGCAGATAGAGCGCGTCGGGCGTTTGCGCGGTACCCTGGCGGATCAGGGCGTCGGCCTCGGGATCGCGCGGCTTGCCGCTTTGCTGCTGCAAGCGGGCGAGAAGGGCGGTGATCAGATCGCGTTCCTGCGGCGTCATCGCGGCCTCGTTGCTGAAAAACCTGGCCTTAGAGATCGTATCGCGATGGCGTCCGGACAAGGGCGGCCTCTTGCTCCGCGCGCGCGATCGGCCCATGCTTTCGATGAAAGATTGTTAAGGAAGTCACGTCATGCCCGATAGCAATGCGATCGCCAATCGCCCTGTTGTGGATGCCGGCGCGGGGCTCAGGATTCCAGTGCTCGATCTCGGGCCTTATCTCGCGGGCGAGAAGGGTGCGCTGGAGCGGGCGGCGGCGGAGCTTGGCGCGGCCTGCGAAAGCATCGGCTTCTGTTTCTTCGCCAATCACGGTGTGCCGCAAGCGCTGATCGACGGCGCGTTCGAAGCGGCGGAGCAAGTCCACTCGCTGCCGCTCGAGCGCAAGATGAAGGTGCGCGCGATCGAAGAGCCGGTCGGCTATCTGCCGGTCGGCGGCCAGACACAGCGGGCCGAGCTTTACGGCACGCGCTCGAAACATCCGGATCGCAGCGCGTCCTTTTATATCCGCGACGAATATCCGGCCGATCACCCCGACCGCCTCGCGAAGAAGCCCTGGGTGTTCGACAATCGCTGGCCCGAGGATCTGCCCGGCTTTCGCGACAAGACGCTCGCCTATTTCACGGTGATGCACGCGCTGATGACGAAGCTGTTGCCGCTGCAAGCGGTGGGGCTCGGCCTGCCGGCCGATTATCTCGTCAATCACGCGGGCTTCAAGCCGATGAATTGTACGCTGCGCCTGCTCAACTATCCGCCGCGCATCGCCGAGAACGAAGGCCAATACGGCATCGGCCCGCATACCGATTTCGGCTATTGCACGATCCTGGCGCAGGCGAAGAAGCCCGGCCTCGAAATCCTGACGAAAAGCGGCGAATGGGTGCAGGCGCCGGCGCATGACGGCATGCTGCTCTTCAACAACGCCGATCTGTTGCAGCGCTGGACCAACGACCGCTGGCGCTCGGCGCCGCATCGCGTGTTCAATCTCGAAGGCGACGAGCGCTATTCGATCCCGTTCTTCATCTCGCCGCGCTGGGACGTGCAGCTCGAATGTCTGCCGACCTGCCAGAGCGCGGACAACCCGCCGAAATACAAACCGATCAGCCGCGCCGAATACCAGGCCGAGCTCAAGCGCACGGTCTACGAGCTGCCGGGGAAGACGAGTTGAGTTTGCTTTGGCTCAAATGTCTGGATAAGCTTTCCCGATGAGCGAGAATTCCAGCATCGGAATCCGATGGTGCCGCGTGGCAAATCAGCGGCACGTTTGTTTTCTTCATCGTTGAAGCAAATCGCGCCGCCTTGTGTGGCGCATTCTCGCTTCCGCCAAGGCGGCCCTTTTGAGGAGCACGCGCAATGGCACAAGTCAAAATCTACGCGAAGCGCGCCTTGAAACCGCGGCAGCGCGCCTTATCCGACGCGATCCACGCGGCCGTCATCGCTGCCTTGCATTATCCCTTGGGAAAGCGGTATCACCGCTTTTTCTGGCTGGACGATTCCGACTTTACCTATCCGCCGGATCGTTCGGACAGCTATGTCATTATCGAGATCAGCATGTTCGAGGGTCGCTCGGTCGAGACGAAGAAGCATCTGATCCGCGCCCTCTACGAGCGGCTTGCCGCCGCAACTGGGATCTCGTCCCAAGATATCGAGATCACGATATTCGAGAGTCCGCGCCACGCATGGGGCATTCGCGGCCTGCCAGGAGACGAAACCGGGCTCGACTATCGGGTCGAGGTCTAGCGGAGAGAGAGGTGAGCAGCCATGCCCTTCGTCCGCATCGATTTGGCGCGCGGCCGCTCGGCGCAAGAACGCAAGCTGCTCGGCGAGATCGTCTACAACGCGATGCGCGCGACGATCGACGTGCCGGAGAACGATAAATTCCAGATCATCACCGAACACGCGCCCGACGATCTGAATTTTGCGGAAAGCTATCTCGGCAGCCAGTTCAGCGACGGCATCGTCTTCATCCAGATCACCCTCAATTCCGGCCGCACGCTGGAGCGCAAGAAGGCGCTCTATAGAAGATCGTCGATGATCTCGGTGCGCAGTTGCAGGTCCGGCCTGACGACGTGTTCATCAATCTCGTCGAAACGGCGAAAGAGAACTGGTCTTTCGGCCGCGGTATTGCCCAATACGCCGAATAGACCCATCTCATTGCGGTGGTCGCCCGTGCGACGGGCGGTTTATCGGTGAGGAGCGATCCATGGTAATGAAGGTCGATGCGGGAACGCCGGGCTGGCAACAGCGTCACGTTGCGCTTTATCTAAAAACCGACGGCGCCGAAGGCGATGTGGTGGATTTCGGGCCGGGCATGACCGAGGTTCCCTGCCTGCTGCTGCAGACCACCGGCCGCAAGAGCCATGCGGCACAAACGACGCCGCTCATCTATGGCAAGGATGGAGGCGGCTTCGTGATCATCGCGTCAAAAGGCGGCGCGCCGGAGCACCCGGCCTGGTTCCTCAATCTGCGCGATAATTCCGAGGTGCGGTTTCAGGTCGCGAATAAGAAATACCGCGGCGTCGCACGGACTGCGAAGAGTCCGGATCGCGAGCGCCTCTACGCCATGATGACCGGGATTTTCCCGCCTTATCGCGACTATCAGGCCAAGACTGAGCGCGAGATTCCAGTCGTTGTGCTGGAGCCGAAAGAAGAGATCGCACGGCTCTGACAGGCGTCGGCGGCATGTCGATCATGCCGCCAGCCGTGCCCGTCGCGCCCGTTGCGTCGCCTCGGCAAAGGTAAGCTGCAGCAGCTCGCATTGTGCGAGACTGCCGCCACATCGATTGGCGATGTGGCGCACGCGTTCCAGGCTGGCGATGCAGGTGGCGTAGTCGTCCGCCGCAAAAGCCAGCAGCGCTTCGCAGACCGGCGGTGCAAGCGCATGCTCGGGCAAGATCCGCGCGGCTTCGCTGAGGTCGACAGGCGGCAGGGTTGCGAGCAAGCGCGTCGCCGTGGCCGTGCGTCCGGTGGCGGCGAAGGCCATCATCGCATGCACGATGAAGAACGGCCGGGCATTCGCCAGCGGCGCATTTTCCCAGCGATCGGCGAGCTGGCGCCAGCGTGCGCCGAGATCGATGTTCCGCAGCTGGAGCCGCCACAGCAATGCCGAAGCGTCGGCGAGCGCCGCCAGGTTCGGCGACGATGGGCCCGCGATCTGCGCGTCGTAAACCGCCAGCGCGGCGGCGGCATCGTTCAATTGCAGATGGAAAAGCGCGCGATGCCAGGCGAGATGGATCGAGAAGCCGTTGCCTTCGGCCCAGGCCGCTTCGTTCGCCGCGAGAAAGTCGAGACCTTCGCGTGCGCGTCCTTGCATCTCCATGACATGAGCGAGCACATGGATCGCCGGCGAAAGCCCGGGCTCGATGGCAAGCGCGCGGCGGGCGAGGCGTTCGGCGTGACGATACGCGCCGTTTTCCTCGAGCCCGAACGCATACATCGCGAGGATCGCTGCATAGTTGGGCATGGCGCTGTCCCAAGCGCGGATCGCTCCGGCGATGCGGTCGCGCAGCATGCGCCGATTGCCGAGACGAAAATCCAGCGCGTGGGCCACGGCGAGGGCGAGACTGTCGAGCGGTTGCTCGGCGACGATGGCGCCGTAGCCCTCGAGAGTGCGAGCGGAATCACGCGTGAGCCACAGGTTGGCAGCGGCGGCATGTTGATGCGCGCGATCGCTGGCGCCCGAGCCCGCGGCTGTGATGGCGGCGATGCTCGCCGCGACCGCGGCTTGGGCGGCGCGATTGTCGTCGCGAACGATGACCGCCAGGCGCAGGCAATGAGCGAAGATGCTCTGCGGATGGTCGGCGAGTATCTCATCGATTTCCACCGCCGGACGCCCGCGGTAGGCAAGCAGATGATTCATCGCGGCCGTGCAGCGCCGCGCCGCATCCGGATCCGATTCGCCGTAGGTCCAATCCTGGAGGGATCGATGGGCCGACCGAAGCGGCGCCCGCTTCCTTCTGGCCGCCTGGTGCAGGCGCGAGTGCCGCTTGAGCAATTGGTCGCGGGCGATGTCGAATTCGATCCGCCGCTCGATCGAGCGCGCCGTCAATTCCGTCATAACGATTCTCCATCTACCATTCGCGACATCGAATTCTTCGATGTGCGTGCGGTAGTGGATATCGCATAGGCGTTCAGCCGCGCGCTAGTTCACGAACTGAACCGCCCCGATACTGATTCTGAATCGATGGCGCGCGGCGCGACGCGCGTCAAAGCATTGCCGGCCTACGCGACCAGTTTCTTGACCTTGGCGAACGGGCTCAGCTTCATCCACGCGCCCATATCTGCCTCAAGCTGCCTGCTGCCGGTGGGGGTAAGGCGGTCCTGCTGTTTGGCCTGCGCCACCGTTGTATAGCCCATCCATATCTCGGTCATCGTACGTAAATCGGTCGATAGATAGAGATCGACTTCAAAGCCGGGATCGACAGAGCACAGATCGACCTCTTGTCCCGGCTCGACGATCAGCCACCAATTCTGTTGCGATTTTTTGAGATCGTTGAAAATGAGTTGAATGGTGTTGCGGCATTGAGGCATCGGCGTCGGATCGATATTGCGCCGCATATCCCACATCAAAAGATTGGGGTCCAAATTATCGAGCGACGCGTCGCTCTCGATCCAGCGTTGGCCCCAACAACCGATCAATTCGATCACAGGCCTCAACTCCCGCCCTGCATCGGTCAATCGATACTCGAAGCTGCCGGGCTCGCCTTTCACCGGGTAACGCGTGACGATGCCGGCGGTTTCGAGATCCTTGAGGCGCTTCGATAGCAGCGCCGGCGACATACGAGGCACACCGCGCCTCAGTTCGTTGAACCGGCACGATCCGACGACCAACTCGCGCAAAAGGACGAGCGTCCATCGCGTGCCAAGAATTTCCGCCGCCATCGCTACCGGGCAAAACTGGTTATAACCGCTCTCGGCCATGACGCAGCTCCCTGTCATTGTTGTGTTGTGCGGATCGTACCGTCGCGATCGCCTCCGCGACTAGTTCAGATTCTATATCGGCCCGGATTCAGTTTCTGAACTATCGCGCCGAGCGCAAGGCGCGATATCCGTTGTGCCAGGCGCATCGAAGCATTCGATGCCGCAAGCCATCAACGGAGATTTGAAATGACGGAATTAGCGATCCGCACCTTTGAAGGTGCGATGAAAACTATTCCTTCTGCGACACTCGCCACGCTACGTGGCAAATTGCGCGGCAGCGCTGTGTTGCCGGGCGAGGAAGGCTACGATACAGCGCGGACAATCTGGAATGCGATGATCGATCGCCGGCCCGGCCTCGTCGTGCGGTGCCTGGGTGCCGCCGATGTCATGTTGGCGGTGAAACTCGCTCATACGGAAGGGCTACTCCTTTCAGTGCGCGGCGGCGGCCACAACATCGCGGGCAATGCGGTCTGCGATGGCGGACTGCTGATCGATCTGTCGCTGATGAAATCGGTCCAGATCGATCCGCAATCCCGCACCGCGCGCGTCGAGCCCGGCGCCTTGCTCGCCGATTTCGACAAGGAAGCGCAGGCTTTCGGGCTGGTGACGCCGCTCGGCATCAATTCGACGACCGGCGTCGCCGGCCTCGCGCTCGGCGGTGGCTTCGGATGGACGACGCGCAAATTCGGCCTGACCGTCGACAATCTCATCGCCGCGCAGGTCGTCACCGCCGATGGCGAGATGGTGCGCGCGAGCGCGACCGAGCATCCGGATCTTTTCTGGGCGTTGCGCGGCGGCGGCGGCAATTTCGGCATTGTGACCTCGTTCGACTTCAAGCTGCACGCGCTGGGACCGGAAGTCCTGTCCGGCCTCATCGTGCATCCCTTCGCCGAGGCTGCGAAGCTGTTGCCGCAGTTCCGGCGCGTCATCGCGGAAGCGCCTGACGAGCTGACGGTGTGGACGGTGATGCGCAAGGCGCCGCCGCTGCCGTTCATTCCAGCAGAATGGCACGGCAAGGAAGTGCTCATCTTCGCTGCCTGCTATAGCGGTGACATGAAAGCAGGCGAGCAGGCGATGAAGCCGCTGCGCGCGCTCGGCAAGCCGATCGCCGACGTGATCTCGCCGCATCCCTTCACCGGCTGGCAAGCCGCGTTCGATCCGCTGCTGACGCCGGGCGCGCGAAATTATTGGAAGAGCCATGACTTCGCCGAATTGTCCGATGCGGCGATCAAAGTCATCGTCGACGCCGCGGGAAATTTGCCGTCGCCCGAATGCGAGGTTTTCATCGCGCATGTCGGCGGCGCCATGGGTCGCGTCGCGTCCGACGCGATGGCGTGGTCCAATCGCGAGGCGCATTTCGTCATGAACGCGCATACGCGCTGGCGCGATCCGGCTGAAGATGCCGGCTGCATCGCGTGGGCCCGTCAGCTTTTCGATGCGGCGGCGCCCTTCGCGACCGGCAGCGTCTATGTGAATTTCATGCCCGATGACGAAAAAGGCCGGGTCGAGAAGGCCTACGGCAAGAATTACCAGCGCTTGGCCGAGATCAAGCGCCGCTATGACCCGGACAATCTTTTCCGCATGAACCAGAACATTCGGCCGACGGAGCGTTGAGGCCGAGGCCAAGGAGCGTTCGCGGGCGGCACCACGCGGTGCCGCCCTTGCGTAAGCGCGAGGTGGAGCGTATCGGCTACGCGCTGGCGGGGAAGAAAGCCTAGGCTCTGTTGCTGCCGGTCGCGCCCCGGCGTCGTTTGGCGCCGAGCGGCGTCGCGGCGGCGCTCGGCAGGAAAGGGTTCTGCAGCAGAATTCTTTGCCGACGCGCCGCGCGTCGCCTGGAACATATCGATGAAGGCGCGCAACGCCGGCGAGACTTGCCGGTGGCCGGGGTGATAAAGGAAGAGCCCCTCCATCATCGGCGACCAATCGTCGAGCACGCGCACCAATTGACCGGCGCGCAGGAAAGGCAAGGCCAGCGCCTCCGTCATATAAGCTAGGCCCAAGCCATCGATCGCAGCCCGCAAGGCAAAATCGGCGTTGTTGACGATCACGCGGCCTTTCACCGCGATGTTGCGAAATCGGCCGTCCCGTTTGAAGGGCCATTTGAAGAGCGGCGCGTCGGCACCCAAACGATACTGAATACAGCTATGCGCGGCGAGATCGTCCGGCGTGCGCGGCGGCCGGCGCAGCGCGAGATATTGCGGCGAGCCAACGACGGCCACTTTGAACGGCTCCATGATACGAACGGCAATCATGTCGGAGGGGATCCGAGCGCGCATGCGGATGCCGGCATCGAAGCCCTTGCTGACGATGTCCACCGGCTCGGATTCGAGCTGAAGCTCGAGCTCGATCTCGGGATAGGTCGCGAGGAAGCGTCCCCAAAGCTGGGCAACTGCGGGAAAGGCCGTCGCGGGGATGGTGAGTCGCAGCAAGCCGGACGGCCTGCCGCGCTCGCGATCGAGATCTTCGAGCGCCGTCGAAATCTCATTGATCGCCGGATGCAGGCGTTGCAGCAAGCGGTTGCCCGCGGCGGTCAGCGACACGCTGCGCGTCGTGCGATTGAGCAGCCGCGTCCCGAGCCGCTCTTCGAGCTGACGCATGGTGTGGCTCAGCGCCGACGGCGTGACGCGCAGCTGCGTGGCCGCCGCGCGAAAGCTCAAATGATCGGCAACGGCAACGAACGCGGTCAGGTCGGCCAGCTCGCCTCGGCGCATTGTTGAGTTCCCCTCATCACGGAAATACAAAAATATAGTGTTTTCATCTGTAGCTCAAAGCCGGACCATGAATGCCATGCAGGAAGTCTTTGGGAGACATGCCATGGCTCTTGACGGCAAGGCGCCGGGTTCGGAAGTCGCGGCTCTCCGATTTGCGGAGCTGGCAGAGTCCGCTTCGGTGGAGAGCGATTTTCTGAATTTGTTGCATGACGTCGCGCGCCAGATGAACAGCTGTGCGGATGCCATGGTCCAAACCCTCGGCGTGACGCATGCGCAGCTGCTCATTCTCGCACGGCTCGAGCGGCAGTCGTATGTCTCGCTGACCGAACTCGCATCCATCGCGGGGGTAACGCCGACGACGATCGGCCGCCTTATCTTCCGCCTTGAAGGGCTTGGCCTGGTCGAGCGCTATCCTGATCCGAGGGATCGACGCATTTGGCGCGTACGATTGACACCGGCAGCGTCGCCTTTCCTGTGGCAGATGAAGCATCTTCGGCCCAAGCTCTATCGCACGGTGGCTGCGGGGATCGATCCCCGCGTCATCGAGCTCATGACGCGCAGCCTCAAGCGCATGAAAGAAAACGTGAACGCGTGCCGTTCGGCCGGCGGCAGCTTGGATGAAGAGACGCAAGGCCATTGATCGCCCGCCATGATGAAATAGGGCAAGCGGCACGATGAACGCCGCGATTTTATCGGCGCTGTCGGCGCTGTTCGGCTCGACCATCGGCGCCGTCGCCGCGATCGCGACGACGTGGCTGACCCAGCATTATCAAAACCGCGGGCAACTCGTCGTGCAGGATATCGCGCGGCGCGAGCGGCTGTTCACCCAGTTCATCGATCTAGCGGCGAAGCTCTATGCCAATGCCCTCACCCAGGAGATGACCGACATCTCCGTACTGATGCCGCTCTACGCGCTCAAGTCGCAGATCAACCTGTTCGCGAAAAAAGAGACGAGCGCGAAGGCGGAAGAGGTCGTTCGGGAGATCGTCGACACGTATTACGCGCCGGCCGTCGATTTCCGCAACAGACAAAGCGCGAGAGACGGCGAGCACGATCTCTTGCAAGGGTTCACGGCCGCCTGCCGCGCGGAGCTGCTCGGCTAAGCCTTCCCCGGGCCGGTCTCACGGCGGAAAGTCGCGGCGTCGCATTGGTGAGCCACGCTCAGCACCGAATGAAAAAGATACAGGATTTTCATCTTCGTCGCCGAAGCCGATCCTCAAGCCAATCGGATGTCGACGCTCTGTGAGGTGGCCCATGGCTCTGGATGAGGATGCGCGGATGCGCGAGACGGCGGCGGATGCGCCGGTCGCGCGTAAGGCGAGGCGCGAGGATCGGTCGGACCGGGACAGCGGCGCCGCGCCGGCGAAAGAGCGTCGGCGCTCGCCGCGGCTGCGCCGTGGGCTCTTTCTGCTACTGCCGCTCGCGCTGATCGGCGGCGCGGTCGACTATGTCCGCGGCGGGCGGGTGATGTCCACCGACGACGCGTACGTCGAGGCCGACAAGGTCGGGATTTCGACCGATGTCGCCGGCATCGTCACGGAGGTCGGTGTCACCGAGAACCAACGTGTCACGGCCGGACAAATCCTCTATCGCCTCGATCCGGCGCAGTTCCAGATCGCGCTCCAGAATGCCCAGGCCAATCTGGCCCAGACCGCACAGACGCTCGATTCGATGAAGCAGGATTATCGCCGAATGCTGAGCGACGCCGCGGCACAGCAATCGCAGACCGAGTACGATCAGATCGATTACGGTCGCTATGCGACGTTGCTGCCGACGAAGGTCGTCTCCAAAGCGTCCTATGACCAGGCACAATTCAAGCTGCTGGTGGATAAGAATAAACTCGATTCGCTTCGCCAATCGGCGCAGGTGCAATTGGCGAAACTCGGCGGCGACCCCGACAAGCCCACACCGCAATTGCCGCAATACGTCCAGGCCGCGGCCCAGGTCGCGGAGGCGCAGCGCCAGCTCGACCACACCGTCGTCCGCGCGCCCTTCGCCGGCATCGTGACGAATGTGCCCTCGATCGCGCCCGGCAAATATCTTGCCGCCTCGATGGCCGCCTTCTACCTCGTCGATACCGATCACGTTTGGGTCGATGCCGAACCGAAAGAGACGCAGCTCACCTGGGTGCGGCCGGGACAATCCGCCACGATCTCGGTCGATAGCTATCCGTATGTGGAATGGCACGGCGTGGTCGAGACGATCAGCCCGGCCGCGTCGCAGGAGTTCTCGCTGCTGCCCGCACAGAATACCAGCGGCAACTGGGTCAAGGTGGTGCAGCGCGTTCCGATGCGGCTGCGCGTCGACACCAGCGATCCCAAGCTGCCGCCGTTGCGCGCCGGGATGAGCGTCGAGGCCGATGTCGACACCGGACACGCACGCGGCCTGCCGCATTTCGTCACCGCGCTGTTAGGCGGCGGAGATGCATCGTGACGATGGCAACAACGCAAGCCGCGGCGGCGCCCGGCCTCAATCGCGGGGCGATCACGGTCTGCGTGATGCTTGCGACGCTGATGCAAGCGCTCGATACCACGATCGCGAATGTCGCGCTGCCCTATATCCAAGGGAGCGTCTCGGCGAGCCAGGACGAGATCACCTGGGTGCTCACCTCCTATCTCGTCGCCGCGGCGATCGTGACTCCTGCCACCGGCTTTCTTACCACCCGGCTCGGGTTGAAGCGGGTCTTCCTCATCTCCGTTGCCGGCTTTACCGTCGCATCGATGCTGTGCGGCGTCGCGCAGTCGCTCGTCGAAATCGTCCTGTTCCGTATTCTGCAAGGCACGTTCGGCGCGGCCCTCGTTCCGCTGTCGCAAACCGTGCTGCTCAACATCAATCCCAAAGAGCGGCAGGGCAGCGCGATGGCGATGTGGAGCGTCGCCGTGATGGTTGGGCCGGTTCTGGGCCCGATACTCGGCGGCTGGCTGACCTCGGCCTATACCTGGCGCTACGTCTTCTACATCAACCTGCCGATCGGCATCGCGACCTTCATCGGCATGACTTTCTTTCTTCCGGAATCTGACGGCAGCGCGAAGACGAAGCTCGACTGGTTCGGCTTCGCCACGCTGGGTCTCGCTGTCGGGGCCTTTCAGGTGATGCTGGACCGCGGCGAGGAGCTCGATTGGTTCGGCTCAAACGAGATCGTCGTCGAGACGATCATTGCGGCCGCCGCCTTCTACCTCTTCCTCGTTCACATGTTCACGACGCGCGCGCCCTTTGTCCGGCCATCGCTCTTCGCCGATCTAAACTTCACCGCCGGCGCGCTCTTCGGGCTCAGCCTCGGCATGACTTATTACGCTTCGATGGCGCTGCAGCCGCCCTACCTCCAGACGTTGATGAATTACCCGGTTCTCACCGCCGGGCTGGTGATGGGACCGCGTGGCATCGGCACGATGGCAACGATGATGCTCGTCGGCAAGCTGATCGGGCGCGTCGATACGCGGCTGCTGCTCGGATTCGGCCTCGCCGTGACCGCTTGGTCCTTCTACACGATGACCGGCTGGACGCCGGATGTGTCGCAATTCGAGATCATCGTCATCGGCGTGATCCAGGGCGCCGGCCTGGGCGTGATGTTCGTGCCGCTGAGCGTCGCCACGCTGGCAACTCTTCCCGCCGAGGCACGGGCCGAAGGCGCCGGCATGTACACGCTCATCCGCAACATGGGATCGAGTGCCGGCATCTCGATGGTGAATGCCGTGCTGACGACCAATACGCAGATCAATCACGCCGAGATTGCCGGGCATGTCTCGGCGGTGAACCGGATGTTCGAAGATCCGGCGATCGAGCAATTCTGGAATCCGGTCACCGCGGCGGGACGCGCCGCGCTCGATGCGGTGGTGACGCGGCAGGCGGAGATCATCGCCTATATCGACGACTACAAGCTGCTGCTCATCATCACTCTCGCCGTGCTCCCCTTGCTGCTGTTCTTCAAGAAGCCAAGCGGCCGTGGCACGGAACATCCGATGGCGGTGGAATGATATGCAAAGCTCGTCATGCAGCCCCCGCGCGCACGCATGACGAGCCCCGCAGCCCCGACGCTCTCCCCCTTAGCGTCGGGGCTGCTCAGCCTCTTGCGCACATGGGTCTTGATAATGAAGGCTCGACCGCGTCGATTGTTCGGGCTGAGCGAATGAGCCTTGCAAGAACGGGAACTTGTCTTGAGAGGAGTCGAACGCATCTGCACAGGAGGCCAGTTTCGTGGCGGCTGATTCGGATCAGCGGAGGCGGATCATGGATTACCTGGGCTTCGTCATCCTCGGTTGTTTCGCGTTCGCCGGCATATTGGGCTGGCTCGGGAACAGGAGATAAGCCATGCGCATTACCGAACAGTCATTGCCACGGACCGGGGCTCTCGAATTCGGGCGGCTGGACCGCGAAGCCGATTCTGCCTATTGGCTGCGGTTCCTGAACGGGCGCTGGCTCATCTACTGGCATGAACGGCTGATCGGCGACTTCCCGGCCGAGAATGCTACGCTGGCATTGGCATTCTTGCGGCAGAAGCAAAGCGAACGGCCGGTGCATAGCGAGAACGGCAAAGAGGTGTTCTTTGGACCGAAGCAGAAGACGGATCGAGGATTACGGCCTCATCGGCAATACCCATAGCGCGGCGCTGGTCGCGCGCGACGGGTCGATCGATTGGCTCTGTCTGCCGCGCTTCGATTCCCCTGCAATCTTCGCCGCGCTGCTTGGCGACGAGAGCCATGGCTCGTGGCGCATCTGCGCCCAAGCGAGCGATGTCCGGATCACGCGCCGCTACCGGCCCGGCACCGCCATCCTCGAGACCCGGTTCGAGACCGAATCCGGCGCGGCAACGGTCATCGATTTCATGCCGCCGCCCGGCGACGATTTCGTCGACGAGATCATTCGCCTCGTTCGCGGCGATGCCGGGGTTGTCGCGATGGCGATGAGCGTGGTCTTCCGTTTCGATTACGGCCGGCTCGTGCCTTGGCTCGAGCGCTCGGTCGAAGGCATCGTCGCGATTGCCGGACCCGATGCGGTGCGGCTCTACACGCCGATCGAGCTAGTCAACAAGGATTGGACGACACAAGCAGAATTCGTCGTCCATGAAGGCGAATACGTACCCTTCGTCCTCACCTGGTATCCCTCGCATCGCGAGCCGCCGCCGGTCCGCGATGCGGTCGCACTCTTGCGACGGGTCGAGCAGAGGTGGCTGGGCTGGAGCGCGCGCAACACCTATCAGGGCCCGTGGCGCGAGACGGTCGAGCGCTCGCTCATCACGCTGAAGCTGCTGACCTATCGTCCGACCGGCGGCATCGTCGCGGCGCCGACGACCTCGCTGCCCGAAGCCATCGGCGGCGTGCGCAATTGGGATTATCGCTTCTGCTGGATCCGCGACGCGACGCTGAGCCTCTACGCGCTGCTCACTTCGGGCTACCACCAAGAGGCGATCGCTTGGCGCGAATGGCTGCTGCGCGCGGCCGCAGGCTCGCCGCAGGATCTGCAGATCATGTACGGGCTTCACGGCGAGCAGCGCCTCGTCGAGTTCGCGCTTGATTGGCTGCCGGGCTTCGCCGACAGCCGGCCGGTGCGCATTGGCAATGCCGCCTATTCTCAGCTTCAGCTCGACGTCTATGGCGAGCTGATCGGCGCGCTCCACGCCGCGCGCCGCTTCGGCATCGGCGCGAGCGATGCTGCCTGGGCGCTCCAACGCGTCGTCATCGAGCATTTGGAGCAAATCTGGTGCGAGCCGGACGAGGGGATCTGGGAGGTACGCGGGCCGCGGCGTCATTTCGTTCATTCGAAGCTGATGGCATGGCTCGCTTTCGATCGCATGATCGCGAGCGCGCGAATGTTCGGTCTGGAGGGACCGGTCGAGCATTGGGTCGAAGTTCGCGACACAATCCACGCCGATGTTTGCCGCAACGGCTTCGATGCGGATCGCAACACCTTCGTGCAGTATTACGGCGCCACCACCGTTGATGCGGCGCTGCTCTTCGTCGCGATCGTGGGCTTCTTGCCGCCCGACGATCCGCGGGTGCTTGGAACCGTTGCGGCCATCGAGCGCGAGCTGATGCAGGACGGGCTGTTGCGTCGCTATCGCGAGGCCGGCGAGGTCGACGGACTGCCCGGCCATGAGGGTGCGTTTCTCGCCTGCAGCTTCTGGCTGTGCGATGCTTATCAGCTCTGTGGCCGTGCCGACGATGCGCGCGCCCTGTTCGAGCGCCTGCTCGGCTATGCCAACGATCTCGATCTCCTGGCAGAGGAATACGATCCGCGCGCCGGCCTTCAGCTCGGCAATTTTCCGCAGGCTTTTTCGCACGTCTCGCTGATCAACACCGCGCATGCGCTCAGCAGCAGCTCGGTCGGCGCTTCGGAGCAACGCGCGGCGGGCGAGCGCGACACGGTCGCGCCGCCCAGCGCGGAACCGCGGTAAAACGGATGCATTCGCGCCGATCGACGGGCGGCGATAGCGTCGCGCCGCGAGGTCAATTCTCCAACCGAGCCAGACGACGGGGCGTTCTTCAAACCGACAAACCGGAATGATTGGCGCCAAAGTCGTTCGAAGCCGCACGTGGGCCGCGTTAATTGTTTATTAGGGTTAGCAATGATTGTATTTCGGTACCGATGAGGGTGCCGATCGATGGTTGCTCAAGATATTGGCGTAGCGCATACCCTTTTGCAGCGGGGCCGTTTCGGCGAGGCTGCACCGCTTTATGTCAAAGCGATCCAGGATACGCCCGAGGTAATTCCGGCTTGGGAAGGACTCTTGGGAAGTCTCGTCGGACTTGGGATGACGAACGAGGCACTCGCGCTCGTCGAAACACGGCAGCAACGCTTCAATGACGGGCTGAGCTTTTACTTCCATGCGCTCGCGCGCATGCTCGCCAGCGGCCTTGTCGATCTCGGTCGTACGCTGATCGCCGCCACGCCCGACAACAATCTTATTTACGTGGTCGCCCGCTATTTTGCCGGCATGATCGATCTTCACGAGCAGAAACCTCGTGAGGCAGCGGCCCATTTCGCTGCCGCCGGGGTTATGGCCCAAAATTTCTCGGCGCAATTCTGGCCCGATATCTTTCTCAGCAAGATTATCGCTGAAGGTCCGCTCTTCGAAGATTTTCAGATGCTCGATCAATTGATCGCTCGCGATCGAACGGAGATGATTGCTGATGCCAGAGTGATCGAGACGACCGCGCAGTTTCACACGCCCGGCACAATCGTGGCGCCATTCGTCATTTGCGCGGGTATGAACGAAGCCTATCTCGATCGCTTCGGCGAGCAGGCTGTTGCCGCGGTAGGCGCGGCGCTAGTAAGTGTTCCCCACGCGACATTCCATCTTCATATCGTCGATCCGACACCGGCGCTGGATCGGAAAATCGATCGTCTCCGCGAATTGGCGCCATGGCTTCACCTCGGCCTGAGTACAGAAACCTACCAACATCAGATCGAGGGCTACGGTCGTGCTGAATACTACGCTTGCGCACGCTTCCTGCGGGCGCCGGAACTGATCGCGCATTATCGCAAGCCGCTTCTTATCGTCGATGCCGACATCGCGCGTCTCACGCACGCGCCGCACATCATGGCAAGCTTCGGTGATGGCAGTTACGGGTGCTTCGAGCAGCATTGGCAGTTTCCCAGCAATATCTGCCACGCCAGCATGGTCGCGATTGGCGCCGGCGCTTCGGCAGATCGCTTTGCCGACCTCACGGCGAAGCTTATCGTTCGCCGGGTCGTGTCGCATCCCTTCTGGATGCTCGACCAGCTTTCGCTCCTCGTCGCCTCGCGTTATCTGATGGTATCCGATCCAGGCTTTAGGGCCGTCGATCTCGCCAAAGCCACCGGGCTTCCGTTTGACGCGTGCTTTACGTCGAATGGCAGCGCGACAGAAAAGCAATCCTTGCGCAAGGCCGTGGTTCACGCGGGGGCGGCCGCCTGAGCGCGCAACAGCGTTACGAGTGCCTGAGGCCCCATCGCCCATCCCGCTAGTTCGCACCTCTCCACTCAATGGCCGACCGAGCGTTGAGCGGTCGATCGGTGGCGGCGATGTGGTATTCAATCTGCCCGAAGCCATTGCAGGGAAACAGCCATGTCAAATGCCGAGCCGAACGACGGCTTCGCGGTCACGCCGGAGCCGCCTTACTACGCGGTGATCTTCACCGCGCAGCGCAAAGAGTCCGACGCGGCCTATGACGCGATGGCGCAGGCGATGTTCGATCTCGCGGCGAAGCAGCCGGGCTGTCTCGGCGCTGAGCATGCGCGCAACCCAATGGGGCTAGGCATCACCGTGGCATATTTCACCAACGAAGCGTCGATCCGCGCCTGGAAGCAGAATGCGGAGCATCTCGCCGCGCAGCGCTTGGGCATCGAGCGCTGGTACAGCCGCTATCACATCCGCGTGGCGAAGGTCGAGCGCGCCTATTCAGGCCCGCAGGGTCGTTGATGAGGCGACGGCTTTGTTGAGTCGTCATTCCCGTGTAAGCGGGAATCCAGGATAAAGACTGGATGCCCGCTTTCGCGGGCATGACGATATTCTACTTACCGACAGGCCTTCGACACTCACTGGGCTCACCGACTTACTTCGGCATGAAAGCATCGGTGTAGAGCGTCGACATGTCGGCTGTGTCGTTCAGCAGCTTCTGGTCGACGAGCGAGTCCTTCAGATTGGCAAGCGATTCCGCATCGAAGGCGCAGCCCGTGCTGAAGCTCGGCATGACCAGGTCATAGTCCTTCGCCATCACCGAAGGCGACAAGCCGGTGAACTTGCTCTCGGCTTTGACCACCTCGTCTTTATGCGCGCGCATGAATTCGACGGTCTCGATCCACCCGATCAAGAACGCCCGGATCGCGTCGGGCCGGTTCGCCATCGTGTCCTTCGTCGCGAAGATCGCGCCCGCAGCGATGTTGCCGGTGAAGTCGGCGGCATCGGCGAGCAACCGCCCTTCGTGCCTTTCCTCCATCTCGAAGATTTCCGCCGTCGAAAAAATGTCGGCATCGATGGCGTGGGTGCGGAACCCGGCGATGCCGCTCGCCAGATCGTTGCCGATGGTGACATTGGTGACGCCGTTCGGCCCCCAGCCGCGTTGGCGCGCGAGCTGGGTGGCGAGCCAATCCGTGAAAGAGCCGGGGCTCGAGACGCCGATGCGCTTGCCGCGGAGCTCGTCCAGCGTGTGAATGGGCGAGTCCCACGGCACGGCGATCGCGGTCGGGTACATCTTCGCCTCGCTCTCACAGATGGCGAGGATTGGCGCGCCCTTGGCGGTGAAGGCCATCCCTGTGCCGGTGGCGACGCCGATATCGACGCTGCCGGCCACCATGGCCTGGTAGAGCTTGGTGCCGCCGGTGAAGTCGACAATCTTCACGTCGAGCCCATGCTTTTGGAAAATACCGAATTCGACCCCGAGATTGGCCGGGAGCATGACCAAGGCGCTGGCAATCGCTTTGCCAACGGTCAAAGGCGCCTCCGCGCGCGCAAGGACAGGAGCGGCCACGAGTGCCAGCGAGAGAACCATCGTCGTGTAAAAGTTCGAGCGCATCCAGTTTATCTTTCTCCGCGGTCGTAGCGGCTTCTTCGATCTTCCAGTTTTGGTCCCATAATCTCGCCCCGACGAAAGTCGGGGTCCGTTTCTCAACAGTGCGATGCCGATGAATGGGTCCCGGCCTTCGCCGGGACGGGAGCTTTCTTAGATAGCCAGTTCGTACTCGAAGGGCGCCGACATGCCTACATAATGAGCCGCGTCAATTCCCCCAGCTCAGCCGGTTGATCAGGAATCCCTCCGGCTTCATGTGGTTGCTGTCGACGACGAGGTTTTTGTCCATTACCAGCACGGCGGGAAATTCCAGCACCGGCATCGCGTAACGCTCGTCGGTCACTTTATCGAAGAGCTTCTTGTACATCGCCTCGCGCTTTTGCGGGTCGAGCTCGCGGCCGCCATCGGCGGTGAGCTGCGTGAGCTCGGGGTCGTTGATGTAGTTGCGCGTGCTCGGCGAATAGAAGAACTGCGCCGTCGTGTCGACATCGGGTGCGCCGCCGCCATTGTCCCATTGCGTCACTTGCAACTGGATCTTGCCTTCGCCGCGCGCCGTCTGGAACACGTTGATCGTCGTCGCGTTGACGCTGGCGCGAATGCCGACCTTGCGGAGATCGCCGGCGACCGCTTCGGCGGCGTCCTTCGCGGGTCCCCAGGTCCAGATCTGCACATCGAAGCCGTCGCCGACGCCCGCTTCCTTCAGCAACTCTTTCGCCTTTGTCGGGTCATAGGTCACCGGCGCTTCGCTGAAGGTGCAAGCGACGTGATCGGGATGGCACATCGCCTGCATCGGCGGCTTTGCCGCGTATTCCGGCGGCAACAGCGCGTCGCGGATGCCCTTGATGTTGATCGCGCGCATCACCGCTTCGCGCACGCGCTTGTCCTTGAAAACGTGGATGCCCGAGCGGTCGGCGGTATCGAAGAGGACATAGGAAAACGACACGGTCGGCGCGAGGACGATCTTGTCGTTCGGGTTCGAGGCGACCATGTCCTTCGCCTGCGTGTAATCGACGTTGAAGATGAGATCGAGATCGCTCACCATCATCTTCGCCATGCGCGTCTGCGCGTCGGGGATGGTCGAGACCTCGACGCGGCCGATCTTGCCGGCAGGCTCATAGCCGCCCCAATTGTAATCGGGGTTCTTCACCAACACGATGTTGCCGCTCGCCGGCTCGTAGGATTGGACCTTGTAAGGGCCGGTGCCGACCGGATGAAGGCCGAAGGTCGATTTATCGGCGAGCTGCGCATGGATGTGCTTCGGCAGGATTTCCGGCGCCGACCACAGCCGCGCCAGCATGATCGCGGTCGGCTGCTTGGCGGTCACGCGGATGGTGTAATCGTCGACCTTGTCGACATGATCGATCCAGCCGAAGCGCGAATCCTTGAACAGGAAATTGACGTTCGGGTCCATCCCATATTGAAAGGAATAGATCACGTCGTCGGCGGTCATTTCGATGCCGTCGTGGAATTTCACGCCGTGGCGCAGCTTGAATTCCATCGTCTTGTCGTCGATCTGCTTCCAGCTTTCGGCGAGCTGGCCGTGATAGGTGCGGGTCGCGACGTCGTAGCCGACCAGTGTGTCGTAGATCGCGCGATCGACGAGATCGGCCTCGGGATTGGGTGTGAGATAGCCGTCGAGCAGCCGGATCGGTTGGTCCACCGCGAAGCGCAGCGTGTCATGCGCCTTGTCGGCATGCGCGAAGCTGCTCAGCGCGATCAGCGCCGCGGCGGCGACGCAGGATGCGAAAACCCGATTCCTCATGGTCACTCCCCCCGAATTTGTTTTTACGCGCATGAAAATAGCGCGCCGCGGAGCGGGCTGGTAGCCTTCCAGCGTCGATCGGAAAGGGGCGTCGATCGGAAGGGGGAGGGCTACGCGCCGCGGGATACGTCGCGAATCTTCTCGATTTCCTCGATCAGCACGGACACGTCGAAAGGCTTCTTCAAGATGGGGCCGATCGCTTCGGTGGTCGGCGGATCGTAAGCCGTGATGTAGATGCACCGTATCTGCGGATGTTTCATGCGCGCCATCCGCGCCAGCGCGAAGCCATGCACTTCGGGCATGAACAGATCGGTCACGAAAAAATCGAAATGAGAGCCGTCCTCGAGTGCGGGCAGGGCGTCTCTAAAATTGCCGGCTTCGACGACGTCAAAGCCATTGACGCGCAGCGTCTTAGCGGTCGCGTAACGGAAGGCCTCATCGTCATCGACGAGCAACAAGCGCACGATGTCTGTGGAAGGAGTGAGCATTTACCGCCATCCCTGTGTTCGTGCGCCAAAGGCGAAATATCGAAATCTGCCGCCCCCTGTGTAATTGGGGAAACTACCTATTCAGGCGATTCCCCGGCGGCAATGCTGACACGAACTCAATGCTGCAGGTCTGTGTGGCGTCCCCCCATTGCGAAAGGGGGTTACCAAGCTCATTATGCGTCCATCGCAGGCATCGATACGAGAGCGCTTGCGGCTGAGAGTTGGACGCCCCTGTTATAACGATAACGAGATGGGGCCGATGTACTCCCGCTCCTGAGAGCGCCGGGGAGTACACGATGCGAACGCCCGAAGAGTGTATCGAAAAAGCCGAGCAGGCTGAGCATCTCGCGGCGCGAACTGTCGCGGTCCAATCGAAAACGGTTCTTTTGGATGTAGCGCGCCGTTGGCGCGAACTTTCCGCAAAAGATACCGGCCTTCAGCAAAAGATGGCGACTCTCGAAGAACTCATGAAGTTCGCCGATGCCGAACGATAGTCCCGAAGAGCTTCGCACCGAAGCGAGAAGACACCGGCAAGTCGCGCAGTTCGTGTCTCGGGAAGTCGCTGAAAGCCTGCGTGTGCTGGCCCAGGAACTCGAAGACCGCGCCGATCAAATCGCGCCGCGCGAAAAATAGGAGCCGGGTCTATGCCCGAGAGCGCCGTCGTCCTTTCGAAACTCGTCGCCGAGCAGCGCGCGCCGCTTCTCGACGCCTGGCTCGATCAGCAACGCGCCGCCAATCGTGGCAGTAGCCTAGACCAGGCCGAGCTGCGCGATTACGCCGCGCGCTTTCTCGATGCCCTATGCACGGCGACGGCGACCGGTCAGCTCGAGGACATCACAACGCCATCCTGGGCCGAAACGCGGCTCGTGCTCGAAGAAGTTTCGCGCGCGCGCGCCTTGCGCGGCGAGACGCCCTCGCAAACGGCAACCTTTGTCTTCTCGCTGAAAGCGCCGCTTTTCGATCTGCTCGGCCGCGAGATCGGCAGGGACGCTACTGCACTGGCGCGCGAGATCTGGATCGCGACGCTGCTGCTCGACAAGCTCGGCCTTTATACGGCCGAAATCTATCAGAAGAACCGCGAGGCGGTGATCCTGCGCCAGCAGGACGAATTGCTCGAGCTGTCGACGCCGGTTGTCACCCTGTGGCAAGGCGTTCTCGCCGTGCCGCTGATCGGCACGCTCGACAGCAACCGCACGCAAGTCGTGATGGAAAATCTGCTGCAGTCGATCGTCACCACCGGCGCGCAGATCGCGATCATCGATATCACCGGCGTGCCGACCGTCGATACCCTGGTGGCGCAGCATCTGCTCAAGACGGTTTCGGCCGCCCGCCTCATGGGCGCCGATTGCATCATCAGCGGCATCCGTCCGCAGATCGCGCAGACGATCGTTCATCTAGGGGTTGATCTCAACGTCGTGTCGAAAGCCAGCATGGCTGACGCCATTGCGCTTGCTTTTCGCCGCGTCGGTAAAGTCGTGGTCGACCGCGCCAAGCCTGCCGCCGCCCGGGCCGAATAAAGGCGTGCCGCGCCTTTTAGGCTCGCGAACTCGAACCCGAGCTCATCAAAGCCGGGTGTCCGCGCAAGGCCGCGAACCAGCCCTAGTGCCTCGCCTTCTCAAATACGTGTCGCAAACTCAACATATATTCGGGAGAGAGAAAATCTCCCTGTTCTACAATTGTGGGTTTAAAGGCTTTCATCCACATCGATTTGTAGCATAATCTAGATGGATGAGCGGTGTCTACCAGTGCTATTTCCTGGGCGCGGAGCGAACGATTGTGGGGCGGCAAGACTTCCCGGCCAATAACGACGAGGAAGCCATCGCCAAAGCAAGAGCGCTTTTGCTGGCGAACAAACTGCACGGATATGAGCTTTGGGAAGGACTGCGCGTCGTTCATAAGGAGGCCGCTGAGGGAGAAAAACACCCCTAGGCGCACTCGCTACCGGGGCTATCGCGAACCGCGCCGCGTACGGGCCGCATCAAAGCGTGACGATGTAAATCAGCATCGCAATGCCGGCGATCCCGATGACGCAGCCGAGAAAAGTGCCGAACGGCCCAAACGGGTCGCGAAAAGTGTCGGCCTTTCCCGCCGGGCTGTCTTTCTGGGACGCAACGATCTCAGGGACGCTCGCCCGAAGCGGTGCAGCCGGCGAGCCGGTCGAGGCCAGGCGCCGCCGCCCCGAGAAAAATCGATAGAGCAGATAGCAGTCGATCAAGATCGTGACTGCCATGACCCCGTAGGCGGAGGGACTGCCTACCAATCCCAATTCGATCAGCACGCGCGAAAGACCGAATCCGACAATCCACGCGTCGAAGCTCATGCAAATCCGGCGAAAGGTTTCCGCGTCCACCCGCCGGATGACATAGGCACCGAGTGGTATTCCCAGAATGACGCCGCCGGCGAGCACCAGTGCGAGACCCTGGATCTCGGCAACGAACAAACCGAGCTGGTAGTAGACGATCGCGGTCACGCTCGACTCCGCCACGCGAACCAGAGCAAGACCGGCGCGGAACTCGTTTTTGACCAGCCCCTGGTTGTTGAAGAGGATCGCCAAAGGCGGCCCCGAGATCGTGGTCACCGAATAGAGCACGCCCAACCCCGTTCCGAAGGGGAGCCCAAGAAGCCATGTCGACTGGATAGGCCGCCGCCAACCCGCCGCTTGCATCAGGATCAGCGGCAGAACGACGGTGTAGGTCGCGAATTTGACCCAACCGGGTTGAACGGACGCCAGGACGGCGGCGCCGATCCCGATTCCGGGCAACATGCCGATAAGGATAGGGAACACCCGCTTCCAGACGGCTGGCACGCCCTTCCGATTGATAATCAGGACGTAAATGTTGATGAAGACTTCGACGATGAC
Source organism: uncultured Alphaproteobacteria bacterium (assembly GCA_963740675.1). Classification (GTDB taxonomy): domain Bacteria; phylum Pseudomonadota; class Alphaproteobacteria; order ATCC43930; family CGMCC-115725; genus CAIKMD01. Next base: position 767,708 of record CAVUFS010000004.1, on the reverse strand, counting down.
GACCGCAGGATTGAGAATGCGGTTGGTATAGAGCGTCAGCGCGAGCGGCACGGTGAGGGACGAGAACCCGTAGCCGATCGCGCCGTTGACGAAGGCCGCGAATAAAGCGATTCCGGCTAGCGCGATCGTCGTGGGATCGAGCGGGAACATGGGTTTTTCTACCTGACCCGAGAGCGATCATCCGCACGGCAACAGAAGCGTCGCCCGGCCTGCCTGCGTTTCGCGACGCGCCAAGCTCCGTGCGCGGGACACGCGGGACGTGGTTCCGCTGAAGAAGAAGAAAGGGAGACAACCGGTCCAACCGTCATCGCGCATTCCCGCGAAAGCGAGAGTGGCGCAGAGCTTGGACGACACATGCCGTCTAAAGGGGAGTCTGCTCGATCCCCGAGCCGTTCACCTGGGGCGACGATGTGCTCTTTTCAAGAGGATCGATCGGTGTTGTTGTCGATCGCGATGTCCTTGCTGGTAACGCGTGCGGCGCGGTCAAAGCGATAGCAGACGGCGATTCACATACCAATCGTCGAAGAGAGAATAGGGTTCGAGAATTCTTGCGAAGCCGTTTCGCTGCATGAGAGCGGCGATGTTTTCGCGATCTTGCGCAACATAGGCGTGCTCGACCGTGACAAGCGCAATCTCGTAAGCCGTAAAATCGAAATTGTTGAGAATGTTGAACTCCGACCCTTCGGTGTCGATCGACATATAATCGATTCGGCGCGGCGCTTCGTGCCGGCGCAGAAGATCATTGAGCGATATCGTCTCCACGCTGTAATGCTTTCCAGCGGTGCGTTGTTGTGCGTACTGGTCGCGCCGCGAATATTCATCGATGGTCGACAATTCACCGGCATAGGGTTCGTTGAACTCCAGCGTGTCTCCGCTCCGCGCCCAAACGCACTGTGTTTCGATGGCGGCGTGTCGATTCTGCCTGAGCGCGCTTTGCCAACCGCGGGCGGGCTCCGCCAGGATTCCGTGCCACCCGTATTCTCGCTCGAGCAAATACGTGTTGTTGAAGCTGACTCCGTCGGTGGCGCCGAATTCGACGAAGAAGCCGTCGCGCTTTTCGCCAAGGACAAAAAGCGCGAGAAGATCCTGGAAAACCTGTGCCGCCGAATCCGCATGATGAGCGACGCAATATTCGATGAAGCCCGCCTCGAATTCCGCCGGAGGACCGGACCGGCGGCGCCAGGCGGTCTCCAACAGGGTCGCATAAGACCACCAGTTCTCGAAGCCACGCTCGGCCGGCGCATGAAATCGGCGCACCTCGAATCCCAACCGCCGGCCTGCGCGATTTACGTGCTTCGCGAGACGATAAAGAATGGGGTGAGAATCAATTTCGCCCATGGCAAGCACCCCGCGCCGCGCTTCTCGCTTGCTCTAATTCGGTGGGAACACCGCGAAGCACTTGTCCGACTGGAAGATGAAGGTCTCGACATAGTCGAGGATGACGGGCTTGCGCTTGAGCGCGCCCATCGCGCCCGCCAGCACGTGCCAATTGAGCAGCTCGTGATGACCCGCAGCCTCGACCTCGTCGATCGTGCGGCGCCGCCAGGTCTCGTAATCGCCCTTCTCGAGCGCCGCCAGCATCTTGCGGTCGGAATCGTAATCCGGCAGCACATAGCCGGTGTTGGTCGAGAGGAAGCAATGCGACCAGCTCGACGAGGCCATGATGATGACGCGATAGGGGCTTTCCGCCAACGTCTCCGCCATCTTCGCGCCAACCTCGTAGCACAGTGCGGGATTGGGGCCTGGCGGATCGGGCAGCCCCTTTTGCACCGGCTCTTTGAAGAGATGCGCGAAGGCGCCCTCGGCGCTGATCACCGAGCTGCCGTAGCAGTTGACGTGAAATGGCACGATCGGATGCGCGAAACCGGTGCGGTCGCAATCCAGATAAAGGACAGTGTAGTTGAAGCCGTGCGCCAGGATCGGCGAATGCAAGAGCTTGTAGGCATAGGGCATGGACACGCCGCGATTGATCAGGCCCGTGGTCAGATATTTCGCCCCTTCGCGATGGCCGGGCGTCTTCATCTTCCAGTCGTGCGGCTCGCCCCAATAGTTCGTCTGCTTGCCCATATAGCCGTGGCTCCAGACCTCCTGCTCGAAATCGTCGTCGAGGCCGTAGACGCAGAAGGGCGGGATGATCGTCTCTTTGAAATTCTCGTACTGATCGTCGGCGATGATGACGATGAAGTCGGGCTTGAAGTCGTCGACGATCTTGCGCTGCTTGCGGAAGTTCGCCCACATCCGCTCGCGATAGCGCTTGCCGGCCGCAAGGCCCATGTCGTTGCCGACCTCATCCAGCATGCCCGCCGGCCAGTTGCGCTTATCGCGCCATTTCGCGTCGACGCGCGGCGCGTTGATGATGCGCTGCCAGGTCGCGGCGAATGCCTCGTCGGTTCCCGTCAACGACGGGTGATGCGTGGTGCCGATACCGAGGATCTCACCCATGATCGCCTCCCGGGTTCTGCGCTCATTCTATCGCCGATCGGTCGCCCGTCCGAAGTGCTTTTTTGAGGGCATCTGCCGCAGCGCGCATTGTGCCTTTGATACGCGATTAATTTTCGCCCGCATTTGGCATGCGGCCAGAGGAGCGATTGAGCGGGGCACTCTGGCGATAAATTGGGCACGGCAACTCGCCATCGATGATCGTGCAGCCTGTCGTGCCGATCGGTCACAATCGACTAGGTCACAATCTGCGTAAATCTCAGGTCATTCCCGGATGGTTGAACGCTCGCCCTGTGACCATAGTTATTTCGGCACAGCGGAGCGCATTAGCGCACAGCGGAGCGGATCAGCAATGAGCAAAATCATGAGAATGGCGCACGTTACAGCTGGCATAGCCTTACTATCACTCGGTGCGGCTCAGCCGGTGTTGGCCCAGGGCGGGGTCGTCGTGGGAGCGCTTAACTGTAACGTCGATAGTGGGTGGGGCTGGGTACTCGGCTCATACACGGGCGCGGATTGCACATATGAACCAAGGCCGGGTGTCGTCGACCGCTATGCCGGTCAGGTTGGCAAGCTCGGCGTTGATCTCGGTTACCATGCGAAGACCGTCATCGGATGGTTCGTTATCGCTCCGACAGGGAATCTCGAGCCGGGCGCGTTGGCCGGCACCTATGCCGGTGTAACGGGTAGCGCCGCCGTCGGTGCTGGAATGGGCGCCAACGTACTTTTCGGCGGCGGACGATCCATCGCGCTCCAGCCTGTCAGCCTTCAGGCAGGTACAGGATTAAATGTTGCGGCTGGCGTCGCCATGCTCAAACTGCAGCATATCGTTCCTGCAGCGGCACCTCTGCTTCCGCCCCCGGCGGCAGTGCTGCCTGAGCGTAACTTTGTCCTCTATTTCGATACAAATAGTTCGACGCTTTCCCCCGCAGCGCGCGACGTCGTGCAGCAATCTGCCGCCGCGGCGAAGCAGATCTCTGCTGCGCGCATTTACGTAACCGGCCACACGGATACGGTAGGAAAATCACAATACAACCTGCGGCTTTCAGATCGGCGGGCAGCCGCTGTCCGTGCCGCGCTGATCAATCAAGGCATACCGGCAAACCAGATCGATGCCACGGGCGTCGGCGAATCGGACGCCGCTGTTCCGACGGCTCAGGGCGTGAACGAGCCGAGAAACCGGCGTGTCGTTATTACGGAACGTGGTCCCGGCACCTAGCACGATGCGCTCGCTCATCATGAGCGCACCGTCGAGGGCTCGCGCTATCTGATCGCAGGCCGGACGATCGAGCGCCGATGCGTAAGGAGAGCTCTTCAACATCGCCGCTCGGCGCGCCTCTCGCCGAGCGGTCGATGTTTTATTTTGGCACGAAGTGGACCTGCGATAGCGACGCACTCCTGTCGCCTTCGTGCCATTAGGCGACAAAGCGTATCGCAGCAATCGCGATACTTATTCATTCTCTCGTGAACGCCCCGCCAGATTTCGAGCGTCTTAACCCCGCCACTGGCTTGACAGAGTCCGGTTTGGGAAAAGTGCGTGGAGTGGTTATTTCACGCGCCTCCAATGAAGCTCGCTTCTTCCGCCGAATGATGGAACTGTCGTCCAAGTCTGCTCGCTCCCCGTAAATGAGGTGATAGTTCGCTTCTGATCGGTTCCGGTCCAGCTCGGCCACATTCCGCCTTCGATGTGCTGGATCAATTATGCCTTCCGTAATCGAGTATGTGCCAAAGAAAGCGAAGCTTCCGCGTACGATTGCTTCGTTTTCCTTGGCCGTGCCCTGCATCCGGTCGTTGGATGCGAACTTCGGAAGATCGGGCCGCGAGATAACGATCGCGAAGCGACCACCGTTGTCGAATATCGCGATGCCGCTCGGATTTGGGCCAAACGGTTGAATGGTTCGGCCGTCCGGAGTGGTGCTGGTATCCGATTCGAGAGTCCAAGTTCCGACCAAGTCCTTGGCGGTTTGGGCGACGGCTGCGGGAACAGCAATCCCCAGGCACGCGACGGCAGCCATAACGACTGTGATTAGATGCCTCATTGCACGCCTCGCTTGATGGTAAGAGCGACAAGCTGCGGTTCACAATCAACAACGACCGAGGTCAGCATTCATGCGCTTCACGGCAATGTGGCCGGCACCGAGAATGGTTTGGTGGCATCGACCACGAACATGATGAGGGCAGTCAGATCGGTCGTGCCCCCATTGAAGACTTCCATCGGCATCCCGGCCATATGTCCGTTCATGGTGTGGCCAGCCTCGACGTAGCTGATACCGTCCGGCGTCCTTTGGCCCAATTTCCCAGCGACGACGTAAAAGGCCTCGGAGCCCGAATGCGAATGGACCGGCGTCTTGGCCCCTGGCGGTCCGCTGCCGTAGTTGACGCGCAGGAGGTACTCGGGCGCGGTTATGGGCGGTAGGGGTCCGATCTCGGCCATCTTCGTCCCGCCGGCCGTCGCCGCGCCTTGCGGCCCAAGCGTGAATAGCCACACCTTGCCGGCGACTTCAGCCGTCAGCGACGGCCATCCGTCATAGGTTACCGTGTCTGGGTTCCAACGGTACTCAGCCGCGGCGGCCTTGGCCTTCTCCAGCGTCGGAAAATTCTCGACCCGCCAATACAGCGGGCCTTTCGGAAGTTGCTCGACCTTCATCTCAGCAACGGGCTTGACGACGTATTGCACGTCCGCCGCCCACGTCGATGGCGGCAGCAACAACCCGACAACACAGGTGACGGGGATCGCTACCCGGGCAGCAGACAGAAGTAATTTCATGTCCTTCTCCTGGCGCTGTTCATCTTCCGTCCTAATGTCACAGATGGCGGGTTGCGTCTTTCAGGACCTCTCTATTTTCGCTTAGCGTTCTCTCTGTTTTTCCTTTGCCGCGCTCGTGCTAGCTTCGCTATGGCGCCGCATGAAGAGCGGGATGAGATATTGCGCTATCTGTTCGAGAAATGTGCGCTCGATACGGATCGCCGCGAGCTACGGCGGGACACGAACCTTGTGGCCGTTGAGCCCCAGGTCTTCGACCTCCTTGTTCACCTGATCCGGCACCGTGACCGGGTCGTCACCAAGGATGATCTGCTGGCGTCGGTCTGGCATGGGCGTGCCATTTCCGAGTCGGCATTGTTTAACCGGATCAATGCGGCCCGCAGCGCAATCGGCGATACCGGCGAGCGGCAAAGGCTGATCAAGACGCTGCCGCGCAGGGGCCTACGTTTTGTCGGCATCGTTCAAGAGGAGGACTGCAATCCTGCCGAGGCTGGTCCGCATAAGCCTTCGCTCGCAATTGCCGACAAGCCATCGATCGCGGTCTTGCCCTTCGTAAACCTCAGCGGCGATCCAGAGCAGGATTACTTCATCGACGGGGTAGTCGACGACATCATCACGGCTTTGTCGCGCAACCGCGCTTTTTTTGTCATCGCCCGCAACTCGTCGTTTACTTACAAGGAAAAGCCGGTCGACACCAATCAGGTCGCTCGCGAGCTCGGCGTCCGTTACATATTGGAAGGCAGCGTGCGCAGGTCGGGCAACCGTGTGCGTGTGACCGGGCAGTTCATCGAAGCCGAGTTGGGCCGCCATCTATGGGCAGATCGGTTTGACGGTGACTTGGTCGACATCTTCGATCTTCAAGATCATCTTGTTACGAGTGTCGTCGGAGCGATAGCCCCGCAACTTGAGAAAGCGGAGATCGACCGCGCCAAGTTGAAAATGACAGGCGATCTTGCGGCTTACGATTTTTATCTTCGCGGTCTTGCGAGCTGGAATTGGTGGACGGGGAAGAAAATGCCAAAGCGCTGCAGTTTTTCAACGCGGCGATAGCGAAAGATGGCGACTTTTCGACCCCCTACGGGCTGGCCGCTTCGTGTCACCATTTTGCCAAGGCGAATGGCTGGGCCTCGAGCTTTGATGAAGAGGAGATCTCTCGCCTGGTCGAGCGCGCTGCCGACATCGGCACGGATGACGCGGTTGCGCTGTGTTGGGCGGGACACGTGCATGCATATTTCTTTCGCGACCTTGACCGCGCACTGCTGCTCATCGATCGAGCCCTTGACCTCGACGTGAACCTGGCCGTCGCCTGGCAGCGCAGTGGCTGGGTCCGCGGCTACGCTGGCGATCCCGATGGAGCGATTGAAAGCCTAAACAAGGCGTTTCGCCTCAATCCGCTTGACCCTCGCGTTTTCCTTACACAAAGCGCCACGGCTTTCGCCCATTTCATTGCCGGACGCGACGATGAAGCCGCACGCTGGGCCGCGATGGCTTTACGGGTCAAACCAAACTGGTTGCCGGCTCTTCGGATGGCGATTGCGTCCAATGCTATGCGGGGCCAAGACGAAGAGGCGAAGCGCGCACTGAACGCATATCTGAGAATCGATCCGAAGGTCACTATCACCAAGTTATGCGACTATTACCCATTCCGCCGAGAAGCCGATCGAGAGAGATTGATCGCCGCAACGCGCAAAGCAGGCGTACCCGAATGATGATACAAAATGATCGTCGCCAATTTCGTTCAGCAGGCATGACATCGCTCAAGTTTCCCTAGCGCGTCTTGCAGACGCACCCCGATGATCGCTACCGCGAGGATCAGCGCGAGGCAGCAAAGGCTGATGAAGACGTATTTTTCGCGCGGGCGCGTTCCGTCCTGGCTAGAAAACGCGAACCCTCTCTCTTCAGTTCGCTCCGGGGAGAGCAAGCGCGGACGTTCAGCACGTCTTTGCGCGGACGCTCCGCCATAGCCTCCCTTACGTAGCATGCCGCTGCGGCGTTCTTCTGAGAGCGGCCTAAAGTGCCTTCGGCCAATCTTCCGCGATTATCGAAGGTGTCGCCCGGCGGCGCACCGATCCGCGTGGCTTTCAGCGAGATAATAACTTCCGTGAGGTAGACGCCGACGATTTAACACACCACATTCCGACACAGGTTCTGCTAATGGCTAGAGAGAATCGTATGCGCATCGCGATATTCCTTATCACGGGTTTGATGCTCGTCGGATGCAGCGCGCCGGTTACGGTCGAGAATCCACAGACCGGCCAGAGCCTCGTATGTGGCGAAGGCGTAGTCGACTGGAGCGCCTGGTCGCAGCGCGAAGCATGTGTCGCCGGTCATCTTGCCCAGGGCTGGTCACGCGCGCCGTAGAGACCCTCGACTAGCAGCGCCGCGACGCGCTCAGCCTCCGAGTATCGGCTGTCGCCCGCGCGAAGGTGCGAAAGAGAAGCTGGCCGCACAAGAGAACAACGACCGAGAAGGTGGTTGTGGGTGGAGAGCGTGTCCGCGTTGCGTCAAAAGCGGACTAAATCGAGGGCGGGTGAACAATGCTCGGCGCAGCGGGATTGTTCAACCGCCACCGCGCCGCCGCGCGATATCCTTGCCGACCACGGCACCGAAGGCAGCTCGACCAGCGGCATGCCGTAGCGCTCCTCGTTCACGCGCGGTCGAAGCGCCGGAGACCAAAAGCCCACAACACAGTGGCAGAGCGTCGTCGAAGAACGCGCGATGCTCTGCAGCGTCCACGCTCGCCGCGGTAAAACGACGGTAACGATCCCTACGCGGAGCTGTCATAGAGTTGCGTAACGATAGAGCCGTTCAAAAACTTGAAGCGAGCTGCGCACCATGACCACATCGGACAGCAAATCCAACCACGAGCTCAGTCGTCGCAAGCTTCTCGCCGCCGCCGGCATTGGCGGCGGGGCGATGATGACGGCGTCGGTCTTCGGCACGGGGACAGCCGCGGCTGACCAGGCCGATTCTCCATTCGCCGATCACGATTCCGCGCCGTCCTTCGACCCGGTGAAAACACCGCCGGTCGCGGGACTGCATCTGCAATTCGGCGCCGATGCATCGTCGGAAATGATCGTGTCGTGGCACACCCTGCAGCCGGTTGACCAACCGCGCGTCTTGCTCGGGACACTCGCCGGCGAGCTTCACCAGACCGTCGCGGCCGAAGAGACGAGCTATACCGATGCGCAATCGGGCCAGGTCGTTTACGCCTACCACGCGAAACTCAGCCGATTGGATGATGATAAGGCGTATATGTATGGCGCGTTGCATGAAGGCGCCGAGCCGCAATTCGGCACGTTCCGCACCGCGCCGCGAGGCCGGGTGCCGTTCACCTTCACCAGCTTCGGCGATCAGGGCACGCCGACGCTTGGCAAGACGTTTGTGCCGCCGGCCGGTGTGACGCTGCCGAACCCGCCTTTCGTCAACGACAATCTCGGCGCGCCGGCGGGGGCCGATACCACGCTGGGCGTGGAGCGGGTCAATCCCTTGTTCCATCTGCTCAACGGCGATCTCTGCTACGCCAATCTCGCCACCGACCGCGTGCGCACTTGGTGGGATTTCTGGACGAACAACAGCCGCAGCGCGCGCAACCGTCCCTGGATGCCGGCGGCCGGCAACCACGAGAACGAGCTCGGCAATGGCCCGATCGGCTATCGCGCCTATCAGACTTATTTCTCGCTGCCGCAAGCGGCTGGCCAAACGGACGTGACGCGCGGCCTTTGGTATTCCTTCACCGTCGGCTCGATGCGCGTGATCAGCGTCGCCAATGACGACATCGTCTACCAGGACGGCGGCAGCTCGTATGTTCGTGGCTATTCGGGCGGCGCGCAGAAAGCCTGGCTCGCACACGAATTGGCGCTCGCGCGTGCCGATCGTCGCATCGACTGGGTCGTGGTGGTGATGCACCAGGTCGCGATCTCGACCGTCGACCAGTTCAACGGCGCGGATCTCGGCATCCGGCAGGAATGGGTCCCGCTGTTCGATCAATACGGCGTCGACCTCGTGGTCTGCGGGCATGAGCACCATTACGAGCGCTCGCATCCGATCCGCGGCCAGCAAGTGAACGCCACCCTGACGCCGATCCCGGCGGCAACGGCCACCGACGTGATCGACACGACCAAGGGAACGGTGCACATGGTGATCGGCGGCGGCGGAACCTCTGCGCCATCGAACCAGCTGTTCTTCAACCCGCCGGCGTGCCGCGTCATCACGGCCGTGGGCACACCCGATCCGACGACCGGCAAGCGTCCGCCGATCTATGTGCACGAGGCTGCGCCGTGGTCGGCGGTGCGAAACGCAGCACATTCCTATGGCTTCGCGGCTTTCGCTCTCGATCCAGGATCGAAGCGCGGCGGCTTCACCACGATCACCGTCACCTATTACGACGTCGTCGGGACGGATGGTCAGTTGGCGCCGTTCGAAACCTTCACCCTGCGCCGTCCCCGCCGCGATTAGTGCTTGCGCTGTGCGCCATCGCCTTCCTCTCGAAGGGGAAGGCGATGGCGGGCGCGTATCGCGACATTGGGCTTCTGGCGCGAAGGCGACATGAGCGCGTTGCTATCGCAGGTCCGCTTCGTGCCACGCGCCGGCTCGATTGCTGACGTCGATCCCGTTCCTCTATGGCATCGCTTCGAGCCGAAATAACAATGCCGACCGGCCCGTAACGCCATAAGTCGTGCCGATGTCGAATTTCGCGTCGGCCACACCGTGTGGATCGTTGGTGTCGAATTCGCGCAGCCACGCCCGGGCATCCGCCGCTGCCGGCAATACAAATTCGACCAAATCGGAATGGGCATTGAGAATCAGAAGAAACGTCGCGTCTTGGCCGCGGCGTTTGATGCCGGTGGTCTGCGCACGCCCATCGATCAGCATGCCAAAACAATGCATCTGCGCATCGCTCCACTGCTCGCTGGTCATCGCGTCACCGCTGGCGTTGATCCACGTAACGTCCCTGACGTCGAGGGCCTCGTTATAATCGCCCATCAGAAACCGGTTGCGCCGCAGGACAGGATATTTGTGACGAAGGCTCGTTAGCTTCTGGGTGAAGGAAATGAGGCCTTTGCCCTTGTCCTCGATATTCCAATTGAGCCAACTGATTTCGTTGTCCTGGCAATAAGCGTTGTTGTTGCCGCGCTGGGTCCGGGCGAATTCGTCGCCTGCCACCAGCATCGGCGTGCCCTGAGAGAGCAACAAAGTGGCGAGAAAATTCCGAATTTGCCGTTCCCGTAAATTGTTGATGCCGGGATCGTCGGTTGGTCCCTCGGCACCGCAATTCCACGACCGGTTATCCGAGCTGCCGTCGCGGTTTTCTTCGCCGTTGGCGTCGTTGTGCTTCTCGTCGTAGCTGACCACGTCGTTCAGCGTGAACCCGTCATGGGCGGTGATGAGGTTGACGCTGGCCCAAGGCTGGCGCCCGCGATGATTAAAGGCGTCACCGGAAGCGCTGATCCGTGTTGCCACGGCCGCCGCCGGGGCCGCGCCTTTCCAAAAGTCGCGCACGGTATCGCGGAACTTATCGTTCCATTCGGCCCAACCCGGTGGAAAGCCGCCGACTTGGTAGCCGCCAGGGCCGCAATCCCATGGCTCCGCGATCATTTTCACCGTGGCGAGAACCGGATCTTGGAAACACGCCTTGAGGAAGCCGCTCTGGTGGTCGAAGCCGTTGGGTTCGCGGGCAAGAATGGTGCCGAGATCGAAGCGGAAGCCGTCGACATGCGTTTCTGTCACCCAATAGCGCAGGCTGTCGGCAACCATTTGGATGACGCGCATATGACTGAGGTTGAGGGTGTTTCCCGTTCCTGTATCGTTGATATAGAAACGCGGCTTGTCCGGCAGCAGCCGGTAATAAGATGCGTTGTCGACGCCCTTGAATGAAAGCGTCGGGCCTCGCTCATTGCCTTCCGCCGTGTGGTTGTAAACCACATCGAGAATCACTTCGATGCCGGCTTCGTGGAAGCGGGCGACCATTTCCTTGAATTCGCGCAAAGTGTGCTCGCGCGCCGACGCGTAACGCGGGTCCGGCGCGAAGAAGCCGATCGAATTGTAGCCCCAGTAATTCGTAAGTTTCTTTTCCAGTAAATGGCTGTCGTTGATGAAGGTGTGGATCGGCAAAAGCTCGATCGATGTCACGCCGAGCGCCTTCACGTAATCGACGACCGTTTTCGTACCCAATCCGGCGTAAGTGCCGCGCAGTTTCTCCGGCACCGCCGGATGCTGCTTCGTGAATCCTTTGACATGAGCTTCGTAGAAGATCGTTCGGTCCCACGGCACGGCTTGCCGACCCGGCGTGCCTTTCCAATCGAAATTGGGGTCGACGACGACGCACTTCGGAACGAAGGGCGCGCTATCGCGCTCGTCGAAAGTCAGATCGTCGCCGCTTTCCATCTGATAGCCGAAAACGGCTGGATTCCAGGTCAGCTCACCAAAATGACCGCGTGCATAGGGGTCGAGCAACAGCTTGTTGTGATTGAAACGATGACCGGCTTCCGGCTCATAGGGGCCGTAAACGCGGTAGCCGTAGATCGCGCCCGGCCCGATATCGGGCACATAGCCGTGCCAGACTTCGTCGGTATATTCGGGCAGCTCGATGCGGGCCTGCTCCTTGTCACCCGTCGGATCGAAGAGGCAAATTTCGACTTTCGTGGCGTTGGCGGAGAACAGCGCGAAATTGACGCCCTTTTCATCCCAAGTCGCTCCCAAGGGGTGCGGCAGGCCTTCCTTCAAATTGCTGAGGGGTTTGGGCTTTTCTTCAGGCATGTGATCCTTATCGAACTAATCAGCCGAGGCGTTCGTGCGCACGCACGAATGTCAGGCGTAGGAGACAGGATCATCAAGGCCGTTTTGCCAGCAAATTAAGGCGCTTTCGGCATGGCGCTGTTTATTTTTCTGCCGCCGCAAATCCAGATCGGCGGCCCTTGCGGAATGCGACCGATATCAGCAGCTGTGATCCAGCGCTCACGAATCTTGCTCAGACAGCGAGGCGTGAGCGATCTCAAGGTCGCGCAGATCGCGATTCCGGGTCTCTCGCCCAAGGATGGCAATCAGCGCAAGGGATAACCCCGTCGGCACGGCGATGGTCAGGGCCGCAACGTCGAGAGTGGGAACCAGCGCGAGGAGGCTTAATCCTTGGGCGAATAATCCTCCGACCTTGCTGCAAGCGGCTATCCAGCCGGTCGCCCGTCCGCGTACTTTGATCGGATAGTTCTCTGCGGTGTAGGGAAGAAGAATTGAGATGACGCCGGTCGAACCGATAATAAGTAACGCGAGCGGCGCAATCGGGTTCGACACGATCGGCAGCGTGCCCATGCCGCGCAACAACACCGCCAGAAGGCCCATGGTCGTGATGCCGATCATCGTCACCAGCGACCATTTCGTGCTCCAAACGCTATAGAGATAGGCCACGACGACGATCGCCGGTGCGGCGAAGAGCGTTGATTTCGCGATAATGGTGCTGGCGAGGCCGACGCTGAAGCCTTCCGCCACCAAAGAACTTGGCAGCCAAAGCAACAAGCCGAAATTGACGAAGCCCCAGGCAAGCGCGGCGAGCGTGAGCGCCGCCGTCGTTCCGAAATAGCCGGGAACGCTCGGCAGCAAAGGGCTATCTCCTGCGGCTTCTTCATCAGCGGCATTATCTGGCGCCGTGACGACGACCCCGAACCGGGCCAACACGATTCGCGCCTCGGCGGCGCGGCCCATTTGTTGAAGAAACCGCGCCGATTCCGGTATCAAAGGGCTCAGCGCGATGAGCATTAGGCCGGTCGGGAAATTGAGAAACCACATGATGCGCCAACCGAAGAACGGTTGAAGCTGCGCGGACAACCCGCTCGAGGCCAGATAGCCGCCGACCGCACCGATGCCGCCGATGAGCACGAGGCACCAGCCTCGGTGTTTGGTCGGCATGATTTCGGCGAGCAGCGCATAGGTCACCGGCAGCATGCCGCCGGCGGCCGCGCCCATCAGGAAGCACATGAGGACATTCCACCAGAATGAAGGCATCGCACCACAGATCGAAGTGCCGATGAACATTACTGACGACAGCAGGATCGCGGCCCTTCGGCCGTAAAAATCGGCGAGCGCCCCCCAAACAAAAGACCCTACCACGGTGCCGAAGAGCGCCGAGAACGGCAAAAAGGCAACCGTCGCAAGATCGAGTCCGTACTCCACGCGCATGCCCGGTGTTACAAAGCCGAGGCTCGCCGGTTTCATGATGTCGATAATGAGCGCCACCGCGAGCACGCCCATCAAGACCCAATGGGCGCGGGTGAGCGGTGCGTCCTCGGGCGGCGCTATCGCTTCGTGCGTCAGAGCTTCGTCAGCAACCTTCGGCAGCAAGCCGTAGCCGGTAAGGCCGATGCCGGCGACGATAAGCGCCATGCCCCAAAGCATACTTGAATCCGATGGGCATGCCGGCGAGCATGAAGCCCATATCCCGGGCCATCCAGAACATGGGAAGGTGCAAGAGGACGCCAACGGCAACAGACATAGATCCGAACCAAAATGCGAACGTGCTACGGCGCTTGGTGAACATCAACTCGTCTCGATATGCTGTGCGTGCTCGTTGGGATGCGCTCAAGGTCGAAGACTCTCACGGATTTATTCTGCGGCGGGCCGCCGACATGCTCGGCGCGAAAAGGGCGCTTGGTATCATTCGCCATTCGCGACGCCATCTTCTTGCTCGTCGAAAGCATTTGCATGCCGCATGTTGCCTTCCGCCGTCGATCGCCTTGATCGTGACCTCGGGCTCACGGTATCGGAATGATCGGAACGAGCAAGTGAGAACGTATTTCCCGCCGGTTCGAGTTACCGGACTGACGGCTGGCAGCAGTCCTCGTCGCCGCCGTGCCAATAGCTGTCGTCAAGTAAGCAGGGGCCGAGGGCCGTTCTCATCACAGTGGTGGTGTATTATCGACGCGATTTCGGAGGAGCGATGATTTACTGGATAGAATCCCAGCCGGCGCCCGCCATCGCAATTATCGCACTCTGCCTCTGCTACACGATTGCAGCGGCCATATTCGGCGCTACCGCTGCACTCTCGCGCGGGCCGGTCGCAGAACAATTGAAGATGATTTCTCCTGTGACATTGACTCCGCTCGCGGTCATTCTGGGATTGCTCATTGCTTTTCTTGCCGCGCGGGTCTGGGAAAATGTCGGCCACGCCAACGAATATATCGGGCAGGAGGCGAGCGCCTTGAGCAAACTCATGCTGTTCGCGAAAGCCCTACCGCCGGAAGTTCAGGCCAAGGTGCGGACGGGGGTAATGCAACACGTCGATTTCGTGGTGGCGAAGGATTGGCCCGAGATGGCCATCGGGCGTGCAAGCCAGCGAACGGAGCCGGTCGGCCTAACGGAGGCGATGGCGGCGCTTTTGTCGTTCGCGCCGACGGCGTCCGATCAAGAACTGGCGCAGCAGCGCGCCGTTGCTGCCGTCGAGCAGGCCTTCGAGGCCAGACGGAACAGAATCCGATTGAGCCAAGCCGAGATCGCGCCGATCCAATGGAGCGTCATATTTATCTTGGCGACCCTGATTCTCGTCACCACGGCCATGATCCACATTGGCAGGCCGGCGGCGATGGCCACGACCTTGTTCATATTTTCGACGGCGGTCGCCGCCTGCGTGGTGCTTTTGCTGCAAAATGATCGGCCCTTCGCGGCCGGAGGAATCACGCTCACGCCAGCGGCTTTTCGCGAGATCGCCCTGGATTGACGGATCATGCTGCAGAGAAGACGCCAGTGCGCGACGGCGGCTTTGGGTCATTCACGCATTTCGATGATCGTGCATGTCGAAAGCATGACAGCCGGCGTCGGCGGGGGATCGCTGGGCTTCCAAAGAGGGAGGCGCCCTCCGATTTCAGGCATTTCGGCGGCTTTGACGGCCAGTTGGTTACCGTTGCATACCTTGTTTTGCCCGTGAACTTAGGTATCTCGATGTATGTCCCGGCACTCGACAGCCGCTACATGATGCTGTCGTGATGGGATGGCGCCCGCGTCGGCGCTCGCGACACAAGGCCAAAAAGGCCAAGGAAGGGAGCAAGCATGAAAGCGATTGCAGCCCTCGCGATGGGCACGCTGCTGGTGACGGCGGCAGCATGCAGCGACGATTCGAGCGAGCAGCAAGCGGCGGTGCCCACCTACCTTATGCCGCAATGCTCGCCTATCGATCCGCAATGCCAGCTCGCGGAGCCGCCGCACCTCGGCGAGCGTCCCGGACCCGGCGCGCAATAGCCCTCGAATATTTTCGAGCGGGTGTGGAAACGCGGCAGCACCTCGGCCTACGATCGTAGGGACAGGAACTGCTCTTCTAGCTGGGAAATAGCCATGTCCGGCCCTGACATCATCGACGCCGAACTCACCGGCGGTTGCCAATGCGGCGCTGTGCGGTTCAACGTCAGCATGGAGCCGCTCGACGTCAGTTACTGCCATTGCCGGATGTGCCAGCGCGCGGTCGGCAATTTGTTCGCCACGCTCGTGATGATCCGCAAAGACCATGTGGAATGGACCAAGGGCGCGCCAGCGGTCTTTGAATCCTCGTCTGCGGCCGAGCGAGGATTCTGCAGTGCCTGCGGCACGCCACTGTTTTTCCAATACAAGGCATCGCCGAACATCGAGCTCACCGTCGGCAGCTTCGATCATCCGGAAGTGCTGACGCCTCGACACCATTATGGCATCGAGAGCCGCGTGCCATGGCACATCATCGGGGATGAGCTGCCGCGCGAGACGACGAACGTGAATTCGCCGTATCTCAAAGACGTCAAATCTCATCAGGCCCCGACGGATCGGTGAAAACAATATCTCGGCTTGAAAAGCCAGACGGATTTATTTCGTCCAGCTCAGCCGGTTGATGAGGAAGCCTTCGGGCTTCATGTGGTTGCTGTTAGATCGCCTCGCCCAAGCTACGGACCGCTTCGAGCTTGACCCTTGAATGGATGCCCAAGAGTATATTGGCAACGGCACGTGAGCGCGACGATGATGCCCAGTCGATCTGACCATTACTCATTTGCAGAAACACTCAAACGACGGGTTCTTGAAGGCCCAGGGGAAACCGATGCGGCCCTGCGTCAGCGCGTTGCGGCAAGGGCCGCAGACGGGCCGCCAATAGAAGCCCCATACGATGATCTCGCGCGCCAGATCGGAGAGGCGTCTTACCGCGCAACGGATGCCCAGGTGGCGAGCGTCCTGATAGCAGCAGGAAGCGACAAGGCTGCCTTTGAACTCATTGCGGCGGCCGCTACGGGAGCAGGATTGCTTCGCTGGCAACAGGCTATCAAAGTTCTGGAAGAGTTCGCCGATGCGTCTGCCTGAGATCGACCGGGGCGACAGTATCAAGAATCGCCTGCTCATCAGATTCATTTCGATGGTGTCGGGGATGCGGCTGCCGGATGCCGCGCGCGTCGCTTTTTATCATAAGAACTTCTTCAGCGCTCCGTTGGGCGCGTGGACGCAAGCGGTCATGCGCGGCCCAAGCCCGTGGAGCGTCGGCGAGCGCGAACTGATGGGGGCCATCGTCGCGAAGTGGAACTCCTGCGCCTTTTGTGTGGGCGCCCACAGCGCCGTTGCCGCAAAGACAATCGAGCGACCGCTGGTGGACGCGGTGCTGGCCGACTTCCGGTCGGCACCCATATCTGACGCCCTCAAGGGAACACTGGCATTCCTTGAGATAATGACGTTGCGGCCTTTCGAGTTGTCGGCCGAGCATGCAAAAGAAGCACTTCGTTCCGGGGCAACCACCGCGGCTTTGAAGGACGCCGCAGCGGTGGCAACGGTCTTCAACATCATTACCCGGTATGCGAACGCACTCGACTTCGCGATGCCTTCTGCCGCAGAGTTTGATCGAGCAGCCAACATGCTGCTGAAACGAGGCTATGCCTCATAGGGCAGCGGCCTCGGCGAGACTTCATTTTTTTGTCTGCGGATCCTTTATGCGGATGCATTTGGGCTAAGGGATAGCCTCCGCTTTTGATCAAGATTCTTCGCCTGGACGATCGTCTCTAGAATTCGCATCGCATCGGCGGTGCCGTCCGCTTCGCCTTTCTCAAAATCTTGCTCCGGCCTGTCCCATCGTGTTCGTCACATGGGCGAGGCAGAGCACCTGCCTGTTCGCGGCCTGCGCGAATGCATAGAGCGCTGCGGCTTCCATCTCGACGGCCAGCACTCCTTTGGAGCGCGCCACCTCAATGGCCTCGGCGGTTTCACGGAATGGTGCATCGGTGGTCCAGCTTGCGCCGACCGTCACCGGACAGTCCGTTTGCTCTTGAACGGCTGCGACCGCCATCGCGACCAATCCGGGATCGGCTGGCTATACTCCGATGGTGCCATGTAGTGATAGCTCGTGCCTTCGTCGCGAAGCGCGCGGTCGATGATGACGAAATAGGGCGTCGGTCCGGCCGGAGCGATCTGGCCTGCCGACGTGATGCTCACCAGCAGTTGGCAACCGCTGGCGAACAATTCTTCTGCAATCAGGACGGCGAACGGCGCGCCCACGGCGCAGCCGACGATCCCGACCGTTTGCCCGGCCAGGGTGAACGTATCGAGCGCAGTGTGATAGCAGGGCCAGTCCTCGGAAACGGCTGCGCCTGACCGGTACTGCCGCAGCCGGCGCACGATATCGCCGTCGGGGTCCAGGATGCAGAGCGCCGGCACATCGACCGTCGCCAGATGTTTTTGCCGCCGCGCCTTCCCGCAGCAATGCGGCGGGGAGGAAAACGGATGGCGACAATGGATTTTTGTTATCGGATAGCGGCATGGATTTCAGGTCGCTGAGCGTTCGAATACTGCTCCGTAGTGATACGGCGGCACTTCGACAACGCGGACAAATTTAAAGCCGCCCGCTTGAACAGCTTGGACGGTCTGCGCGGGCGTCATTCTCAATTCGGTTCTTGGACCACGTGGCTCACCCAGGATGGTGGTCTCTTCTCTTGGTCGTTGATGCCAGTTCACAACCGCAAATAGCCCCGTGGTCCGAGCGCATCGTGCACCGATCCAGCCAGCCGCTCGCGATCCGGCACGCCATGGAAGGCGTTTGCCAGAAATACAAAATCGACCGGACTTGGCCAAAGCTGGGTGAGCTCGGACGCATTGCCCGCAACGAAGTCGCAATTCGCTACATGGTTTTCCGCGAGACGGTGGCGTGCCACGTTCAACAGATTTGCGTCGATATCGATTGCAACGACATGACGCGCAAGCTTCGCAATTTGCATCGTGAACCAGCCGTCGCCTGAACATAAATCCATGACCGCCATATTTGGCTTCATGCCAACCTTGGCAAGGACGTCCGCAGGATCGGGCCACAGTGCCTCCCACCATCCAGCGGTTGGCATTTCCGTGCCCTCGAAAATCCTGAATGTTGGCCCGTCATGTCGTTCCGGTCACCATCGCTGCGTTGATGACGATTTTAGCACATCTGCGAAACATCACTTGAGGTGATTGTAAAACGCATCATCGAAGGCATCTTTATGGGTATGGCCGATTGCTGCTGCGCGCCACCGCCTCGGAATTTGGACCCCCATCGGGGCAACGCCGCCTATCGTCGCGTCCTCTGGGCGGTCTTGGCGATAAACGCCGTGATGTTTCTCATCGAGATCGCCGCGGGGGTGGCCGCCGGTTCGGCGTCCTTGCAAGCCGACGCTCTCGACTTCCTGGGCGACGCTGCAAACTACGCGATCAGCCTCATCGTGGTCGGAATGGCGCTTCGCTATCGGATCACGGCAGCCTTGGCCAAGGGCGCCACGATGGCGCTGTTTGGACTCTCGGTGATCGGGACCGCGGTTTGGCACGCCGTGTACGGCACGCTTCCCAGTGTGTTGACGATGAGTACAGTTGGCGTCGCGGCTCTCGCAGCCAATGCCGCATCCTTTGGTCTGCTATGGGCCTATCGCGGCGGTGACGCGAACATGCGCTCGGCTTGGATTTGCACGCGCAATGATGTGCTGGGCAATCTCGCCGTGTTGCTTGCCGCTCTTGGTGTGTTCGGTACTGGCACCGGGTGGCCGGACATTATCGTGGCTGCGATCATGGCGACACTGGCATTGCAGGGCGCTGCCATAGTGGTCCGCCAATCGCTGGCGGAGTTACGCCAGCCGGTTGCCGTGTCAGCCGGGTAGGCTTCTCGAGCTTCCGCCAAGCTGCGCTCCGACGAGACGAGGTCGGCCTCTGGGCACCAAGCGGACATCCAGCGCTTGTAACAGTCAGTTGTTTCGACGAAAAAGGGGAGAAACATAATCGCGTGTTAAATAAATGTCGGAAGCTCCCATCCGTCTGAGTGCATCTTCCCTTGCCATAATGCAGTCTGCCCAAAGATGAGACCCGTAGCGGCGAGCGTACTTTTATCAAGCCTGCTCGTCGTCGGCCTGTGTGCGTCGGTGTTTGTCGTCGGCTTGCGCCTTGCCGCGCCGGATAACTCGGTGATCGGTCCGGCACCGCCCGATCTCGAAGGCGCAGAAGACGTACAAATTTCGTCGGCGTCCGGCTCCCTGTTACGAGGATGGTGGATACCAAGTCGGCAATCTGTCGGGGGCGGCGTTGTTGTCCTGATGCACGGCGTCCATTCGAACCGACTCTCGATGCTTCAGCGTGCGCGCGTTCTGCACGACCACGGCTTCGCAGTTCTTCTCTTCGATTTCGAGGCTGAAGGTGAAAGTCCCGGCAGGTATATTACATTCGGCCGCCTGGAAGCGCTCGATGCTGTAGCGGCGGTCGCATTCGCGCGGCGGCGGATGCCCGCTGAGAAGGTAGGCGCTATCGGTACGTCGCTCGGCGGCGCGGCTGCCCTCCTCGGACCGGAGCCATTGCCGGTCGACTCCCTCGTGCTGGAATCTGTTTATCCTGATATTGAAGCAGCGCTCTCAAATCGCCTACGTGCTTCACTCGGCCCCATTTTAGGGTCAGTGTTCACGCCACTGCTGACTCCGGCATTCGAGTTGCTGCTGCTGCCCGTGATCGGCGTCGCGCCCGACCAATTACGGCCGATTGATCATATCGGCTCTGCATCGGCGCCGCTTCTTATCGCATCCGGTACTATCGACGATCGCACGCCGATAAACGAGGCGCACGCATTGTTCGACCACGCGCCCATGCCGAAGCAATTCTGGGCAGTGAAGGGCGCGGGGCATGTCGACCTTGAGCATTACGATTCGGTTGCGTACTGGCGTGTCGTAATGCCCTTCCTCTCGAGCTATTTGCAAGCCGCGTCTGCGGGAACGCCTAGTTCAAGCCAGCGATAAGGCTGAGCGACTGTAACTATCTGGCCAATGCCACGAACGCCGCGTGCGGGTTTACCGCGAGCGCCGAGCATGTACAGGAGGTGCTGCGGCTGGTTTCTCCAGCGGTACGAGCGTCGGTTGGAGGAACCACAGCATTAACACTTTCTGCCGTCGCGGGCGGCAACGCTGGGGCGCGGTAGGTGAAATCGTGCGGATAGCGCTGCGGATGAGCTTCTCGCCAGTTGAAGGAGCCAACTCTCGGCCGGCCGGGTTAGCGCCTGTTGCCTTAAAAGTAGGTTACGACTTCTGTGATCGGCACGTGGCGGTCGCGGCATGCTCGCCCCGACGTCTCCTGGTAGTGGTGAAGCAGACTAGCGATTTATGAATACATGCCCGTAGCTCTGAACAGGCACGAGCATCGCGAAAGAAAAGCCGGAAGACGGCCTTATTTCGTCCAGCTTAACCGGTTGATGAAGAAGCGATCGGATGGAAATAGTGCCCGCCGCCGCTTGCTCCCTGGTCACAAGCGGGTGAGAATCACCCTGGGAGCCGTTGGCAGGGCAGCGGTTTTCATAGCTTGATAGGGGTATTCTTGCGCGAGGTGGGCCATGGTCACGATCACCGTTAACGGTACGCCGCATCAGATCGATCTCGAACCGGATACGCCGCTGCTTTGGGCCATCCGCGACGCCGTTGGTCTCACTGGGACCAAATTCGGTTGTGGCATCGCGCAATGCGGCGCCTGCACCGTGCATATCAATGGCCAGGCGATGCGCTCATGCTCGGTGCCGATCGGCCGCCTCGAAGGCGCCAGCATCACGACGATCGAGGGCCTGTCGTCCGACAGCAGGCATCCTGTGCAGCAGGCTTGGCTCGCCGAGGACGTTCCGCAATGCGGCTGGTGTCAATCCGGTCAGATCATGGCGACCGCGGCGTTCTTGAAGCAGAACCCGACGCCGACCGACGCGGATATCGATGCCAACATCACGAATATCTGTCGCTGTGGCACCTATGAGCGTCTCCGTCGCGCGATCCATCGCGCTGCCGATCTGATGAAGGCTTGAGGAGGAGAACGATCATGGACGGAAATCAGAGCTCGGTTCTTTCCCGCCGCCGTTTCATCGTCACCGGCGTGACCGCCGCGGGCGGCTTCATCATCGGCATCAGCGCGCTGCCGCATCTTGCCAACGCCGTGACGGTGGCCGCGCAGCCCTGGAACGACGACAATGCGCATGACCCGCATGAGATCGATGCCTGGATCGCGATCGAGCCGGACGATTCCGTGCTCATCCGCTACCAGCGCTCGGAGATGGGGCAGGGCAGCATGACCGCGCTGCCGATGATCATCAACGAAGAGCTGCAGGCCGATTGGTCGAAAGTGCGCGTCGAATACGCCTCGCCCAATCGCAATCTTCGCGAGAAGAAAGTCTACGGCGACATGAACTCGAGCGGCAGCCGTTCGGTGCGTGCCTCGCAACCGAAGATGCAGCAGGTCGGCGCCAGTGCGCGCGTACGGCTGATCCAGGCGGCCGCGACGAAATGGGGTGTGCCCGCCGGCGAATGCACCTCGGCCAACAGCGTCATCACCCATGGCCCGTCGGGCCGCACGCTGAAATACAGCGAAGTCGCCGCCGACGCGGCGAAAGTCACGCTCGCTCAAGAGCCCGCGATCAAGTCGCCGGACACCTGGACCTTTGCTGGCAAGCCGATGCCGCGCGTCGATGTCGTGCACAAGATCAATGGCGCGGGCAAATACGGCATGGACGCGCAGGTCCCGGGCATGGTCTTCGCGGCCATCGTCCAGTGTCCGGTGCCGGGCGGCAAATTGAAGAATGTCGATGCGTCGGTCGTCACCGGCATGCCGGGCAATCCGCAAGTGGTGAAGCTCGACAACGCCATCGCGGTCGTCGCCGACGGCACGTGGTGGCGCGCCCGCCAGGCGCTCGCCAAGCTGCAGCCCGAATGGGATGTCGGCGCCGCCGGTACGATCGACAGCGCGCAACTGTCGAAGGAATTCCGCGCCGCGCTCGATGGCGAGGCGCTGGTCGCGTCCAGCCAGGGCGATGTCGACAAGGCGCTGTCGGGCGATGCGAAGGTGCACGAGGCGATTTACGAAACGCCGTATCTCTCGCATTCGCCGATGGAGCCGTTGAATGCGACGGTGCATTTGCAAGCCGATCGGCTCGACGTCTGGGTCGGCACGCAAAACGCGCTCGAGGCGACCGAGGCCGCGGCGAAAGCGGCGGGCATGGAGGCTGAGAACGTCTATGTCCATAACGCCTATGTCGGCGGCGGCTTCGGCCGGCGCGATGCGAACGACGAAGTCGCGCAGGCGATCGCCATCGCCAAAGTCGTGCAGAAACCGGTGAAGCTGATCTGGTCGCGCGAAGAAGACACGCGCCACGACAAATTCCGCCCGCACGCGGTGGTACGTTTCCGCGCGGCGCTCGGCAGCGACGGCATGCCGACGGCGTTGTCGATCCGCGCCGTCACATCGTCGATCCTCTCCTCGGTCGGCCGCCCGGCTCCGGCGAAAGGGCCGGAGCCGCAGGCCGTCGCGGGCCTCGCCGATATCGGCTACGCGGTTCCCAATGCGCGCGTCGATGCGATCATCAAGAACACGCACCTGCCGGTGTGGTTCTGGCGCGCGCCCGGCGCGAACCAGAATGTCTTCGCGATCGAAAGCTTCATCGACGAGCTCGCGCCTCGCCGCGGGGCAAGACCCGTACCAATACCGGCGCAAGCTGCTCGCCGGCAAGCCGGACTGGCTCAAGGTCCTCGACACCGCCGCGGAGAAAGCCGATTGGGGCAAGCCGCTGCCGAAAGGCCGCGGCCGCGGCATGGCGATCTGCACCGACACCGACAGTCTCTGCGCGCAAGTCGCCGAGGTGACGGTCAGCGCGAAGGGCGAAGTCCATGTCGATCGCGTCACTGTCGCGCTCGACACGCGCTATCAGGTCAACCCGCTCACCATCGCCGAGCAGGCCGAAGGCTCCGTCATCTTCAATCTCAGCGCCGTGCTCTACGGCAAGATCGAGGTGAAGAACGGCGCGGCGGTGCAGGGCAATTTCGACACCTATCGCATGGTGCGGTTGGCTCAGGCGCCGAAGATCGATGTCTATCTCGTGCCCAGCGGCGGCCCCAAATGGGGCGGCGCCGGCGAGCCGGCGACACCGCCGATCGCGGGCGCGGTCGCCAACGCGATCTTCGCCGCGACCGGCAAGCGCATCCGCACGCTGCCGATCATGGACAACGATCTGTCGGCAAGTATCGGCCTGATCTTAAGGCGATTGATCGCGTGACCCGGCGCGCGCCCCAAATGGGCGTGCGCCGGATCGCGCGCTATCGAACTCTTTATCCCTCGCAATCGTGTTACGCTCTTTGATGCGGCTTGCCGGCGGCGCTGCGGCGTCGTGAGCAAAAGCCGCTTCTTCGATCAAAGGGAGCACGACAATGAAATTACCGGGCCGACGTGAGATTTTTGCCAAACTCGGGCTTCTGGGCGGGATGGTCGCTCTCGCGGCATCGCCCGCGAAAGCGCAAACGGGATCATCCCCGACGCGTCAATTTATCAAGACCCCCGCAGCCCAAAACAACGCGTATTCCCAGGCCGTCATCACGTCGGGTGGGCGGACGATTTGGCTCGCGGGTCAAGCCTCGTCGCAGAAAGACGCATCGGGCAAATCGCTTGCCGGCGATTTCGACGGTCAGGTTCGCGCGGTCTTCGACGCGCTCTCCAAGACGCTCGAAGGCGTGGGCGGCAAGCTATCCGACATCGTCACGATGACGGCGTTCATCACCGACGATCGCTACGACCGGCGGTTTCTCGAACTGCGCAAAGAAATCATCGGCGATAATTTTCCCGCCAGCGCGATGATCAACATACGCTCGCTGGCGCAACCCGATCTCCTCATCGAAATACAAGCCGTCGCCGTCGTTGCGTGAGGGCGGCGCGCGTGAGGGACTGAGACGTTCGAGCGGCGTGTTTGAAGGCCGAGCGGTGCCGTTCACGCCCGCCTAGCCAACGCGCGCGGCCCAGGGTTAGAGTCGGCATTCCGGACACAAGAACGCGGAGGATCGTTCTTTGTGGAACCGGACGAACGATCAGGGGAGGGGGCGATGCGTAAGCATGGAAAGCCGCACGGCGCGCATGGTGGGATCGTACGGCGCGATTTCCTGAAGGCCACCGGCGCCGTCGTCACGGCGGGCGCTCTATCCAGCGTGGCGCATGACGTGCTGGCGGCCAATGCCTCGCCGCGCATCCTGCTCAAGGGCGGCTGCGTGCTGACCTTCGATCAGACGCTCGGTGATTTCGACAAAGCCGATGTCCTGATCGAAGGAAAAAAGATCGCGGCGGTCGGGCGGAATTTGGCGGCCGCAAATGCAACTGTCATCGATGCGACCGGGACGATCGTGCTTCCCGGCTTCATCGATACGCATCACCATCTCTACCAGGCGCTGCTGCGCAATATTCAAGGCAACGGGCTGCTCGCCGACTATTTCCGCGACATCGCCAACGGGCCGAAATCGGCGACGCAATTTTTCCGGCCGCAGGACGCCTATATCGGCGGGCTCTCCGGCGCGCTGCGTTCGCTTGATTCCGGCGTCACCACGATCGCCGATGTCTCGCAGGTCAATAATAGCCCCGAGCATAGCGACGCGCTCATTCGCGGCTTCCAGCAATCGAACGCGCGCATCGTCTTCGCCTATACCGCGGGCGCCGGTCCTGAGGTGAAGTGGCCGCAAGATTTGGAGCGGCTGCTGAAGCGATATTTCTCGTCGAGCGATCAGCTGGTGACGCCCGCGTTCAGCGGCAGCGTCAATCGCGACATCCTCGCCACGGGCCGCAAATACGGCATGCGGATCTGGTCGCATATCGTCGAGACGCTGCCGAACAGCTTCCCCAAGGATTTCGAGCAGATGGGCGCCGAAGGCGTCTTGCGCTCGGACCAGGTTTACATCCATTTCACCGGCGCGACGGCGAAGCAGGCGAAGCTGGTCGCCGATACCGGCGGCGCGGTTTCCGCCGCGGTGCCGATCGAGATGACGATGCGCCACGGCATGCCGGTCGTTCAGGTCTGCCTCGACAATGGCGTGACGCCCAGCCTGTCGAGCGATGTCGAAACCTCGATGTCGGCCGACATGTTCACGATGATGCGATCGTGCTTCCTGCTGCAGCGCGCGATGCTCAACGAGCGCTCGATTCAGGGCGAGAAGGACCTGCCGAAGCTGCTCACCGCGCGCGATGTGATCGCCATGGCGACCGTGCAAGGCGCGCGCGATTGCGCCCTCGACAAGAAGGTCGGCACGCTCACGCCCGGCAAGGAGGCGGACATCGTCATGCTCCGCGCCGATACGATCGACAGCTTCCCGCTCAACAACGCCTATGGCGCGATCGTGACCGGGATGGATACGAGCAATGTCGATACCGTGATGGTGGCCGGCAAGATCGTGAAGCGGCACGGCAAGCTGGTCGGGGTCGATCTCGCGCGCCTCCGCAAAGACGCGACGCAAGCCCGCGACTATATCTTCGCAAAGATGAACTGGCCGAGCTCGGTCATCGACACGACGACGCCGGGCCGCTGAGGCAAACGGAGGACTCGCATGTATCACATCTGGGTTGCCGATCTCGATTCACCCTCCTATTTCGTTGCGACCGCGGCCGTCGAGCTCGGTTATTTCAAGCGCGAAGGCATCGACATCGAATTCGTTTACAACACGCGCGAAGGCCCGACGCTGATGCGCGAAGGAAAGCTCGATTTCATGGGCGGTCCCTCCTTTGTCGCGCTGCGCGCCTTTCCGGAATGGAAAGGCGTGAAGGTCCTCTGCGCGCTCGCGCAGTATTGCTATTGGTTCCTCGCCGTGCGCCGCGACCTCGACGTGAAGCGCGGCGATCTTCAAGCGCTCAAAGGCTTGCGGATATCGGCCGCGGTCACCGATCCGGGTAAGCTCCTCCGGCACATGCTCGACGAGGCCGGTCTCGATCTCGAGCGCGACAAGATTTAAATCGTGCCACCGCCGCCGACCTATGGCGACAAGGGCTATATGGCGCGGAACGGCATCGATGCGATCACGCAGGGCCAGGCGGATGCCTATTGGGGCAACGGGCTGCGCGTCGCGCTCGGCGAGAAGCTCGGCATCGCCAAGCTGCATCTTGATCTGCGGCGTGGCGACGGTCCGCCCGGCGCGCGCTACTACAATTTCGCCGCGCTCACCGCGCGCGAGCAGCTGGTTAAAGAGCATCCGGAGGTCGCGGCCGGCGCGATCCGCGCCGTGCGCGCCGCGCAAAAGGCCTTGCGGGCCGATCCGTCGCTCGCGACCGGCATCGGCGAAAAGCTCTTCCCCGCGGATGAGGCGGAGCTGATCGCGCCTCTCATCGCGCGCGACGCGCCGTTCTACGACGCGGTCATCACCCGCGAAGCCATCGACGGCGTCATGAAATTCGCCAAGAGCTTCGGCCTGATCAAGGATGTCCTGCCCTACGAGGCGGTAGTCGCGACCGAATTCAGTCCGTTATGGAAAGAATGATCGGCTCGTCGCGTAGCTGAGCCGGTGGCATCATGGTTTAGGGCAGCACGGCGATTGCGTTGATCTCGATGAGCGCGTCGGGCGAGGTCATCTTGCACACCTCGACCATCGTCGAGGCGGGCGCCGGCGCCGTGAAATAATCGCGCCGCGCTTTATGGATTTTCTCGAAATGCTCCATGTTGCGGATGAAGACATCGACGCGGCAGATATCATCCATCGTGCCGCCCGCGGCCTCGACCGCGGCTTTCAGATTCTCGCACACCTGCCGGGTCTGCGCCTCGGGATCGCCGACGCCGACGATGTTGCCGTCCTTGCCGCGCGCCAGCATGCCGGAGATGAAGACGATGCGTCCCTTCGCCTCGACCATCGTCGCCTGCGAGAAATGGCCGCTGGGCGCGGCGATCCTGTCGGATTTTATCTGCTGCCTGGGCATGCTGCGCTTCCTCCTTGCTGACGACGAGGACGGCGATGGCTTATTGGGGCTCGCCGCTAGTCGAGACTCACCGCGTATCGGCGATCGATGATCGTCGCGGGCGCCGCGGCGCCTTTGATCATGCCTTGCGCCTTGTACCATTCGTATTGCCGGGTCACGTCCGCGACGTCGACCCGGCCCTTGGCGTCGATATAAGGCAAGCCTTTTGCGGTGTCCTCGGGCTTCTGGCCGGTGCCTTTGGCGACGATTGCCAGCATCTCCGGTGCTGTCGGACCGTCGTGGCGTTTGCCGTCTTGAATGAAAGCGGCGTCATAGTCGCGGTAGCCGTTGTTCAGCGCGCGCAAGAAACGCCGCACGGTATCGCCGCGCTCGTCCGCGGTCTTGCGCGACGTGAATGTGCCGGAGAGCTGGTAGGGTGTCTCATCGCCCATATAGCCCAGGAGCTTGGCGTCGCCGCGCGCGAGGATGACGCCGGCAAGACTTCCCGTCGCGCCGCTGGCGTCGGCCTGACCGCCGGTGAGCGCCGCTTCCGTTGCCGGGATCGATTGCAGCGGGAGGATACGCACCGACTTGAGGTCGAAGCCATATTTTTGTGCCGCCAGCCCCATCGCGTAATGCGGCGGCGAGCCGATCTGCGACACCGCGAAGCTGTGGCCGGGCATGTCCTTGAGCGATTTAAGCCCCGCGGCCCACGCTTTGTTGGACGCGAGGAATGCCTGGTTGTGATAGCCCGGAATCTCGTGCGCGCCGCCACTGATAACGCGCAAGGCGCCGTCGCCGGCGAGCCCGTAAAAGCCGCCGGTAAAGCCGGCGTTGCCGAAGTCGATTGCGCCCGACGCCGCCGCGACGGCGATGGGCTGTGCCGATTTGAAGGTGACCAACTCGGCCTCAAGTCCCTCCGCGGCGAAATAACCCTTGGCGCTAGCGATAAAGATCGGCCCCGAGGCCGTTGTCTTGAGAACGCCGATCTTGATCTGCTCGGCCTGCGCCGCGGTGGCGAGCACGAGACACGCAAGGAAAAACAAAACTCTCATTCGACACCCTATCCAACGAGGTCACGCGAGGGACGGCCTATTTCCCCCAGCTCAGCCGGTTGATGAGAAAGCCTTCCGGCTTCATGTGGTTGCTGTCGACGGCGATGTCTTTGCTGACGACGAGGACCGCGGGCAGCTCGAGTAGCGGCATGCCATAGCGCTCCTCGTTCACGCGGTCGAAGATCTTCTTGTAGATCGCCTCGCGCTTTTGCGGGTCGAGCTCATGCGCGGCGTCGTCGGTCCATTGCGAAAGCTGCTTGTCGCCGGTGTAGTTGCGCGAGCTCGGCGCGTAGAAGAACTGCGCGGTCGTGTCGATATCGGGCGCGCCGCCGCCATTGTCCCAGAGCGTCACTTGCGTCTGCGCCTTGCCGTCGCCGCGCGCGGTCTGGAAGACATTGACCGTGGCGCGGTTGACGCTCGCGCGCACGCCGATCTTGCGCAGATCGCCGGCGACCGCCTCGGCGACCGGTATGCCCTGACCCCAGGAGAGCAGTTCGAGATCGAAGCCGCCGGCGAGTCCGGCATCGGCGAGGAGCTGCTTGGCACGCGCCGGATCGTAGGCGACCGGCGGCACGGACGAGTTGCAGCCGACATGCTCTTGCCGGCACATCGCCTGCATCGGCGGCTGTGCCGCGAATTCGGGCGGCAGCAGCGCCTTGCGCATCGCCTGCACGTCGATCGCCGCTTCCATCGCTTCGCGCACGCGCTTGTCCTTGAAGACATGGATGCCGGAGCGGTCGGCGCTGTCGAAAAAGATGTAATCGAAGGAGATCGTCGGCGCGACGAAGATCTTGTAATTCGGATTTTGCGTGACGACGGCTTTCGCCTGGTCGTAATCGACATGGAAAACGAGGTCGAGATCGCCGACCATGATTTTCGCGAGCCGCGTCTGCGCGTCGGGGATGGTCGTCACTTCGATGCGGCCGATCTTTGCGGCTGGCTCAAAACCGCCCCAATTGTAATTGGGGTTCTTGACCAGAACGATGTTGCCGGTGCCGGGATCGAAGCTCTCGACCTTGTAGGGGCCGGTGCCGACCGGATGGAGGCCGAAGGTCGTCGGATCGGCAAGCTTGGCGCGCACATGCTCGGGCACGATCTGCGGTCCGCCCCAGAGCCGCGCCAGCATGATCGCCGTCGGCTCTTTTGCCGTGACGCGCACGGTATAGGCATCGACCTTCTCGGCATGATCGATCCAGCCGAAGCGCGAATCCTTGAACAGGAAATTGTTCTTGGGGTCCGTCGCGTACTGGAAGGAATAGATCACGTCGTCGGCGGTCATCTCGCTGCCGTCGGTGAATTTGACGCCGTGGCGGAGCTTGAACTCCATCGTCTTGTTGTCGATCTGCGTCCAGCTCTCGGCGAGCTGGCCGTGATAGGTCTTGGTCGCGACGTCGTAAGAGATGAGGCTGTCGAGCACCGCGCGGTCGATGAGATTGGCCTCGGGGTTGGGATTCTGCGTCGCGTCGATCAGCCGGATCGGCTGATCGACCGCGAGGCGCAGCGTGTCCTTGGCTTTCTCGGCATAAGCCGTGCCGCTCAGTGCAAGTGCGGCGGCGGCGAATCCGGCAGCGAATATCCGCATCATCATCGTCGATCCTCCCTGTGTTCCGTCTTTGTGGTTGCGCGTCCTTTAGCGGACGCGTTGATAGCCTGCCGAAACGTATTCCTCGAGACAAAGCGGGTAATTCGACCAGATATTGATGTCGGCGAAGTAGGCTCCGGTGCAGGTTCCCGTACTGCCATCGACCGTACTCTTGAACGTGGCACTTTGCGTACAACCGGCGACACCAACGCATGCGGCGAATAACAGATAAGTCTTACGCATTGAGGTGCCTTTCGTTTTGAGAGCGTGATTTGTTTTTCGTCACCCCCGCGAAAGCGGGGGTCCAGTGAAGCAGGCTGGATGCCCGCTTTCGCGGGCATGACGAAGAGAGGGTGAGGCGTGGGCGCAAGTGGCGCCTCTCAAATAAACGGCGGCGGGGTGAGGCCGAGCAACGCCATCCCCACCGTTTCGTAATTCGTGAACCGCGCCTGCATATGCTGCGTCATCGCGTGGATGTCGCGGAAGCGGCGCTCGAACGGGCCTTTCTCGAAGATCGCCGACGAGCCGGCATATTCATAGATCATCGCCACCACGTCCTTCGCCTCGCGGATGACATGGGTCGTGGCAAGGCGCAGTGTCAGGCGCTGTTCCAGTGTCGGCGGCGCGCCGCTCGCGACAACCGATGCCCAGATATCATCGAGCGGCGTCATGAGAAAAAGCCGCGCCGCGCGCAGCCTGGCATCGGCGAGCGCGATCTGGCCCTGCACGGTCGGATTCTCGCGCAACGTCGTGCTGAAGCGATAAGGCACTTTGCTGCTGGCGAGCCGCACGAAAGCATCAAGCGCGGCGCGCGCGATGCCGAGCGCCGCGCCGGCAAAGGCATAGCCGTAAAGGCTCAAGGTCATGAAACGATAGAGCGGGCCGGGCTCGCGCCGGTCTGCTTCGCTGTCGATGGTGAAGCTGTAGCCGTCCGGAATGAAGACATTATCGAGCGTGTAGTTGTCGCTGCCCGTGCCTTTGAGGCCCATCACCTCCCACATATCGGCCATCTTGGCGTTTTCTTTCGGGAACAGCATCGCGCGGCGCGCGGGCTGGCCGGTGCGCGGGTCCTTGCGGACAGAACCGTCGGGTTCGGTGATCTGGCATTGCGTCGCGCCCAGCCAATCGCAATGCGGGCTGCCACTGGCGAAAGACCAGGTGCCGCTGAGGAGATAGCCGCCGGGGGCCGCGAGCGCTTTGGCCGGGCCCGCCGGCGGGCCCCAGGAGAGCGTGGCATCCGGCGCGCCGAAAATCTCGCGCGCGATTTCGGGCGCGACATAGGCCGCGGACGTGGCACAACCGCCGCCCTGCGCAACGCACCAGGCGACGCTGGCATCGCCGCCCGCCAATATCTCGACCACGCGCACAAAGCTCGGCAGATCGAGTTCGACACCGCCGATCGAGCGCGGCAGCAGCAGGCGGAACATGCTGGCATCGTGCAGCGCCGCCAGCACATCGGGCGGAAAAGCGCGCGCCGCCTCGATCCGCGGCGCCGCTGCTTCGAGCCGCGGCACCAGCGCGCGGGCGCGCGCAAGATAATCCGCGGCAACCCCCGTGTTTTCCCAGGGTGCGTCTTCTGCCATGCGCTTTCCTCCGGGCAGCAGTGTCGCGCCGCGCCGCGACTTGATCAAGCGGCCCCGTGGCGGTGTATTAGGCCTCGGACAACCGATTGCCTGACCGTGAAGAGAGGAAGAGATGGAAGCTCGGCTTAGCCCCTATAAGCTCGCGCCTGGCGCCTATCAGGCGCTGAGCCAGATGGAAGCCTATGTGAAACAGACCGGCCTCGAGCAACCGCTCTTGGAGCTGGTGAAAACGCGCGCCTCGCAGATCAATGGCTGCGCCTTCTGCCTCGCGATGCATACGCGCGATGCGCGTCGCGCCGGCGAGAGCGAGGACCGGCTGCATCTGCTCAACGCCTGGCACGAAGCGCCGTGCTACACGGATCGCGAACGCGCCGCCCTCGCCTGGACCGAGTTGGTGACCCTGGTGAGCGAGACGCACATCCCCGACGCCGTGTTCAATGAAGCGAAGAAACATTTCACCGAAACCGAGCTGGTCAACCTCACCATGGCGGTGATCAGCATCAACGCCTGGAACCGCATGGCCATCGCGTTTAGGGCACAACCGCAACTGAACGCGAACTGACGGCGCTACTAATTGCGTCATTACGAGGAGGCGTTAGCGCGACGAAGCAATCCAGAGTCGCGCGCGCGATTTTTCTTTTCGTCATTCCCGCGCAAGCGGGAATCCAGTGAACCACTGCGCTGTTGCTCTGGCCCCCCGCTCCTGAGCTTGGCGAAGGGCGCCGGGGCGAGAAATAAAGGCGGGAATTGCTGCGATACTAATAACGTCATTGCGAGCGTAGCGAAGCAATCCAGCCACGGGGGAATCCCTGGATTGCTTCGCTACGCTCGCAATGACGAGTCTCTGTTAAGCCGGCAAATCCCACCCGTACCAATCGCACAGGGCGCGACCCATGATCAGCTCTTTATCGCGCGCGTTGAGCCAGGGCAGCTCTTCGGTGAAATGGGTCACGCATTGCTTCCACGGTGTGGTGAGGCGCGTGATGTCGGTTCCCCAGAACATGCGCTGCGGCCCGTAAGCGTCGTAGATCGCGCGGATCGGCGCCGACACATCGCGGAACGGGTAGGGCTCGCGTGATAGCGACGGCCCGCCGCTCACTTTCACTGCGATGTTCTTATGCTTCGCGAGACCGAGCAGCACTTGCTGATTGGCCCAGACCGCATCGCCGGTCGCGCGCGGCGGCGCGCCGAAATGATCGACGACCAGTTTTAAGCCGGGAAAGCGCTCCGCGATCTGTCCGACCACGGGCAGGAAATTCGCCGCGCCCATCGCGACGACAAGGCCGGCGCGCTCGGCCGCCGGCCACAGCCATTCCATCGTGCCATCGCTCGCCCAATGCTCTTGCCCCGGCCGCATGAAGGTGAAGCGCAGGCCTTTCTGGCCCGGCCGCTTCTTCCAATCGGCGACCAGCGCGCGGCTCTCCGGCTTCTCTGGCGGGAACCAGCCGAGGATCGCGAAGCGGTTGGGATAGCGCTTGGCCGCGTCCTCGGCGACGGCGTTGGCGTTCGGATCCCAATTCGGCGGCTGGATGACAGCGGCATCGACGCCAGCCGCGTCCATCTCTTTCATCGCTTCCTCCGCCGACCACGACGCGATCTGGCGATGCGGCGGGCTCGGCACATTCTCGCGCCAGAGATGGATGTGTGAATCGATGACGAGCATGTGTGCGCGCTCCCCTTTTTAATTCCGTCACCCCCGCGAAAGCGGGGGTCCAGGGAAACGTACGTGGTGTCGCCCTGGATTCCCGCTTGCGCGGGAATGACGATGATAGAGGATTGCGCGAATAAAAGAACGGCGCGCGCTTACACCGTCAACACTTCCATCATATGACCGTTCGGGTCGCGGAAATAGAAGCCGCGGCCGCCGCGCCGGTGATTGATCTTCATGTCGTCGGTCGCGTTGGGCTGGCTGCCATAGACGATGTGCTTTTGCTGCACGCGCTCATAAATCTTGTCGAACGAACCCTCGTCCACCTTGAAGGCATAATGGTGATGCTCGAATTCGTCGGCATGATCGTAATCGAGCGTCAGATGCTCGTTGATGCGCACGATCGCGAAATGCGCCATGGCGCCTTCGTATGTGGCGCCGAGGATATCGGCGAGCCAGCGCGCCGAAGCCTCCTTGTCATGTGCCGGGACAATCGTGTGGTTGAGCTCCATCGCCATCGCACACCTCCTTTGCCGCCCGATTCATGTGGCGCCGAAATCGGCTTTCCGCAAGCGCGCCAAACCTTAAACGTCAGGCGCGCAAGCGAAATACCACGGAGCGATGAGGTCGCTAAGACGCCGTTTCGCGGAAGTGACGATAAAATTGATCCACGGAGGCAGCTGAGAACACGGAGGACTAAGTTTTTGGCGCGCCTTAGCGCGCCGTTGAGAATGCGATCTCCGTGTACTCTGTCTCCGTGCTGAAATTTTTGTCTTGGCGTCTTTGCGCCTTGGCGGTTCAAAAGTCTTCTCACACCGTGATGATCTTATCCGCGTAGAGCTTCCAATTGCCTTTCGCGGTCGCCGCGACTGCCGCGCCCGATAGCCACGTGCCGGTCGGCTTGCCCTCGCATTCGGTTGGCAGGACCATGCCGCGCAGGAAGCGCGTATTCATTTGCCGCGAGCCCCAGGCGATGACCGTGTCGCTGCCCGTTTCCCACCACGCATCGCCGGGCGCGACGTCGCGCACGCTCTCGGCATCCTGCTGCACGTTGAAGCTGCCTTCGAGGAGACAGCGGATGCCAGGCCCCGGATGTTGGTGGCGGTCGGCGATGCGGCCGGCGGGCGTGTTGATCTGGTCGAGGCGGAAGAGCCACTGGCTGCCGTGCGGCATGTTGAGGCTGGTGATGATTCGCATCATGCGATGATGCGTCAGCACGCCTTCGCCTTGCGCCATCGCCGGCGCCGCGTTGGGCAGCGCCAGCTCCCAGCGCCATACCTGGCTCCACGCGGCGGTCGCGCGCAGCGTCACTTCGCCCTCGGCATAGATCGCCTCGTCGGCGTTCATCGTCTTGCCGTTGATCTCGATGCTGCCGTGGCGGACATAGAGCATGCGATGCGCCGGCGGCAGCGCCGCGCTGGTCGCGCCCCCCGCGCTGAGCTGATCGTGATAGAGGCTCAAGGCATAGGGCATGAAAATCCTCCGCTTTGTTCCGTTACCTGCGCGGCCGGTCGCAGAACTCGTCGAATTCGCCGGTATGCGCGGCCATGCCCTTGTCGATCAGCGCGCGCATCAGATTGTCGCCGAGCCGCGCCGCGTTGACCAGCAATTCGGGCTGTGTGCCGAGCAGCGCGGCGAGCAGCCCGGCGCGGATCTCGGGCTTTGCCTCCTCGAACACGGCGCGGCATTTCGTGACCGACAGGCCGGGGATTTGCGATGCCTCGCCGGCCTCGCTCAGAATGCGGCTCGCCGTGGTGAAGGCAGTGAAATCGAGGATGCCGGGCGTCAGCTTCTCGATCCGCGTCAGCAGCGTCGCGGCGGCGCCGGGATCGAAGCGGCCGCTCGGCTTGGCGTAAAGCGGCGATTGTTTCAAGCGCGTATAGACATTGCCGCTGCGCTTGTCGTTGCGCGCCGTCCATTCCGCCTCGGTCAGCATGGCGGCTTCCGAGAACTCGGTCTCGGCGCCGTTGTCGCCGACGCAATAGACGGTGCCGTCGGTGACGTCCTCGACGGTGTAGCGGCGGCCGTTCGCGGTGTAGGCAATAGCACCGCGGCGGAATTTCGAAGCCATAGGAATCCTCAGGCGCGACAGCGCAGTCAACGATCCTAGAGCAAATCGGCGCGCGACGCCCGCGCTCTTCGGCGTATCCGCACGCGACCGCCATATTGCTGACACGGTTGTGTCGGCTAATCGATATTCAATTTAGCGGTGCTGGTCGCGGGGGTGATGGTGTCGAGCGAAGAAGAATATCGCCGGCTCGCGACCGAGGCGCGGGCAAAGGCGCTGGCCTCCCTCGATCCTTATGACAAGCGGACCTTCCTGCTGGTCGCGCAGCGCTACGACGTGCTGGCCGACCGCATGCACCGCATGGCAGAGATCGCGAAGACGGCGCCCAAATCGGCCTAGCGCGCTTTCAGGTCTTGAGGCGCGGGATCAGGCGCTGCGCATTGCCGCGATGGATCGCCTCGAGATCGGTTTGTGACAGCCCGTATTCACTAAGCCCGCGAATCCCATCGGCGGTCAGGCCGAACGGATAATCGCTGCCCAGCAGCACCTGCGACACCGGCACATAGGAAAAGAGCGCGGCCAGATGCGGCTTGTTGGCGGCGAGCGCGACATCGTAATGCAGCTTCTTCAGCTCGGCATCGATGCCGTTCGGGATCTTCTCCTTGAACATGCGCTCGGCATGCGTGGTGACCCACCGCCCGGCGAGCAGCGGCACCGCCGCGCCGGCATGGCAGAAAATCCAGCTTATGTCCGGATAGCGCGTCAGCGTGCCGGTGAAGAGCAGGCTGGCGACGGTGCGATTGGTGTCGTGGGTGAATTCCATCATCGCCGGCGGAATCCAGTTGAGCGCCCCGGCACAGCAGGTCGGCAGCAGCGGATGCACGAAGACCAGCGTCTTGCGGCGGTTCAGCTCGGCGAACAGCGGCGCGAAATCCGGATCACCCAGCCATTTGTCGTTATAGCTGGTCATCAACTGAACGCCGTCGGACTTCAGCGTATCCAGCGCATAGGCGATCTCGGCGATCGCATCGTCCATATTCGGCATCGGCACCGAGGCGAAATGCCCAAACCGGTCGGGATGCGTGGAGCGGAGCTTCGCCGCATGGTCGTTGATCGCGCGCGCCAGAGTCTTCGTCGCCTCGCGTCCGCCCAGATGAATGCCCGGCGGCGACAGCGACAGCATCGCGTGGCCGACGCCGTTCTTGTCCATCTCCTCGAACGTGCTCTGCAGCGACCAGCCCTTCACCTCCGGCCGCTGCGCCTGCGCCCCAATCGCGCCCAGATATTCCGGCGCAAAGAAATGATGATGAACGTCGATGCGTCCCGCGGCTGTTCCGACCATGTCGCTTCCTTCTGATTCGAGGCGGGAATTTATACAGGAAGACTGCGGTTGAATCGAACGGCAGGAGAAACCGGCGCCGGCGTGAGAGCTTTGCCCATGAAACCTTTTGGAGCGCCCGCGCGAATACCTCTTGCGGCTGAAGCGCGCGTTGGAGGGCAGATGGAAAAAGTGCAAATCGATTTCGAGCCTTTTATCGACGAGGCGGCGCGCGACTTCATCGTCAACAACCTCGATTTTTGCGGCGTCACCGCCACCGGCTTGCCCGATTGGTTTCCGGTCAACTTCGTTCTGCGCGGCGCGCGCGGCGACGTGCTGGGCGGCGTACTCGGCCAGGTTTGGGGCGGCTGGCTGCAGGTGACCCATCTCTGGGTCGCCGCGGCGGCGCGCGGCCAGGGACACGGCACCCGGCTGATGCAGGATGCCGAAGCCTATGCGCGGGCACGCGGCGCCATCGGCGCGACGCTCGAAACCTACAGCTTCCAGGCGCGGCCGTTTTACGAGCGGCTCGGCTATCGCGTGGTTGGCGCGATCGAGGACTACCCGCCGGGCCACGCCAAGTTCTTCCTGCGCAAAACGCTGGCGTGAAACTCGGTGAAGCTTATGGAGGATCCGCATCATGGCGAATGACGAACACCGGCCACCGTCCTGGCCATCATCGCTCGCGCAACTCGGCGCGATCCGCTTCGCGCGCCGCTATTACCGCTTTCGCGAGGCGGTCGCGTTCTATCGCGATGTTGTTGGCCTGCCGCTCTGCGAAACCTTCGAAGGCAGTTACGGCAGCAACGGCGCGATCTTCGCGCTGCCGGATGCTTCCATCACGTTCGAGATCCTGGAATCGACGACACCGGTTCCGATCGACCCCGGCGAGCAGCTCTGCCTCTATTTCGCCGACGCACCGGCGATGGCGGCGCTGCGCGACCGTTTGCATGCCGCCGGGGTGGCGCCCGTCGCCGGCCATCCCTATTGGCGCGCGACCGGCGCGCTCACCTATCACGATCCCGAAGGGCGCGGCCTCGTGCTCGCGCCCTTCGTCTATGGGAGGAACGAGCCGCCGGCGAGCTTCGCCGGCCGGCATGCCTTTCCAGATGGTGAAAGCGTCTGACGCGCCGCTGCGTGCGCGCCGCGCGCCGGCTTGAGTGTCGCTCTGGCTTACGTTACCGTTTCGCCGGCTCGAAACCGTTTGCTTTCAACGCAGCTTTGGCTTGACGGCCGAGCAGGTCCTTCACGAACGCCTTGGCCGCATCTGGTTGTTGAGCGCCTGTCGCGATGCCGGCTGTCACGCCGGTATAAAATTGCAGCTTGGCCGGAAAGGGGCCCGCGGCCACCACGCCGGGTGTCGATAGCACGTTGGGCATGAAGCCGATTCCCAATTCCGCGTCGCCATTCGTCACGCTTTCCAGACTTGCGCGACCGAGTCTTGCGAGATGATCTTCGGGTCCATCGCTGCCGCGATGCCCAGACCGTCGAACGCCTGGTTTACATGCTGGCCCGACGCTTCCTTGGTGACGTAGGTGACCGATCGCGCCTTGAGCAGGGCGCGCTTGAAACTGGCAACCGTGGCGAGATCGAGCTTGGGTGCGCCTGCGCGCATCCCGACGCCGAGCCCGGTTCGGGCGATATCGGCGCGCGTTTGCGGGCTGATCTTGCCCTGCGCGATTTCCAGGTCGATCACCTCCGAGGGGACGATGGCGAGGTCGAAGCCTCCCGCCTCGATTTGCTGCTTCTGCGCGGCAACCAATCCGTACTGCACGACGAGCTTGTTGCCTGTCGCGGTTTCGAATGCCGGGCCGAGCTGGCGGATGACGGCAGAAATGCTCGGTGTCGCGACGAGGTGAATGTCGGCCGCATGGACGAGCGAAGCCGGTGACAGCAGCAGCACCGTCGCCACCGCGCGCCGAAGATAAGAACCAATGTGCATGACGTCTCCAAATGTAAATCGGCGCTTTTCAAAGAAGTTGCTGCCATACGACGATGGCACGCGATAGTCGAGCCGTCGTTCTGCCCTCGGTGCGAATGACGGCGCGATTATTTCCGCTGCGTGCCGAGCACCTTGTCGATGGCGCGGTGCGCCGCTTCGACCGCATCGTTTTGCCGGCCTCTGACCGTACCGGAAGGAGCAGGGGCGCCGCTGTCGCTCGTCACGCGCAGTTTCCAGGTCCACGCGCCTTCGCCGCCGTGCGGCGCGACCGAATATTCGACGCCGCGATATTTTTCCGGTCCCGCGCGCCCGGGCCGTTTTGCGGGCCTGCCGTTGTCCGGCGCGGCCGGCGCGTTGCGCGTGCGACGGCTCGCATTGATGCGCCGCCGCGCGGTTTCTTCCTCGTTATAGGGATTGGCGTTGGAGGACAGCGCCCTTATTGGGATTGCCCTTGTCGTCCGATGGATTGTCTGCCATGGCCGCGACTATAGCGCGCCATGGAAGATCACAATGAGAAAATGAGACGGTTCAGATTTACCGCGGAGGCGCGGAGATCACGGAGAAAGGTTTATTACAAATTCTTCGATCTCCATGCCTCCATGGTGAGTTTCTCTTGGTGCCTTGGTGGTTCAAATTTTTTGTTATTCCTTCTTCTGCGCCGCGATCTTGAGCAGCCGCTCGTGCAGGATAGTGTTCGCGTCGCGCATCGCCTGATCCGGTGTTCCCGTGACCCGCGCGATTTTCTTTCGGGGTCACGTCCTCCGGCCCCAATCCGCGACATCGGCGATATTGGCGAAGGCGATCGCGGCCAGCTCGTTCTTCACGCGGCCGGCGGTGATGGTGAGCCGCGCTGCAGCGGCGCGCGCTCGCGCTGGAAGGCGCGCGCGACCGCGCGGTGCTTCAGCATGCGCATGCCGGCGCGTATGGGATTGCCGCTGAGCCCGGCGCGGATCGCCGCCTGTGTGCCGTTGCCGTCGATCAGGTACGGCGACACGTCTTGCAGCAGAGTGGTCCCTTGCGCCGGTTGGTTTTTACATTCGTCCGGAAGTGCGAATTCTTTTTCGGCGTCAGCACGATCTCGATGTCGTGCGCGCTGCTACGCGCGATAGCTCTAAATTTTATTCGCGATCTCGGATGAACCGTTAGGCTGCCATCCTTGGACGACAGAAACCTCGAGCGGAGGGGGCGGCGCCTCGCCAGGACGCGGAAGCGCTCGAAGCCGACCGAATCAAGGCCAGATATGTGGGAAATGGCGCGAAATAATTCGCGCCTACTTCTTTCGAGCCTCTATCAGAGTTAAGCCCGAAAACTCGGCTAATACCAAATAGCGGGCGAAATTTGTTTCCAAGGGCAGCTTTTAACTTCTCATTCACTTTGCGGGGTGACGTAATCCCTATGAATGAGTGTGATCTACAGATCCTATTTCTTCGGCCAGGACCGCAAGATTTCCTGGTTCCAAGACATCCGCGCCGACAGCGACGCGGAAGCGGTCGCTACAGCAAAGGCGCTGTCGGCGGAACGCAGCTCGCCTGTGTTCGAGCTCTGGCAAGGAATGCGTCACGTTCATAGCGAAGGGCCCTGATCGCCGACGCTCGATGACGATCCGCCGGTCCACGCGAAGTTCTTTTTGGGAAAAGCGCTGACGTCGAATCTCGGTGCAGCGTGCTGCGCCGCGGGGGCGCTCACTGGTACGTCTCGCGGGTCATCGCGATGCGCCAGAGAGCGCCGCAATAAGGGGCGCTTTCAATGTTGGGAAAGCTGCCGGAGAAATTAGCGCCGCTGAAAGCGCCGCTGATCGCGCCGTCATTGCCGCGGAAGGCGCCGTGCGCGTCGACCGCACCCGTCACGGCACGCCGCGCGTTGTAGCCGATTTTGTAGGTCCCATCGGCGCGCCCATCGCGCACCGTCATGCGGATCTGGCCGCTGCAAACCGCTTCGGGACCTGTCCCCGCGATCGTGCCAGACCATGTTCCGGTGGCCGGGCCACGGCCCGCGGTGCTGGGAACGGGCGACGCGCTTGGCGAAACGCCCGGGCTAGGACCGCGCTCGGCGCAGCCCGCCAGAATCAGCGCGACACTTGTTCCGACAAGGAGGGCTTTCATGCCTCGCGCGACGCTAGAGTGGTCGGCGACCACACGTCGGACGTTTTCAGGCCGGATGTGTCACGGCTGCGTCGCCGCGAACGTGTTGCAGCTTTGGACGTTGCCATCTTTGAGACCGGCGGTGAACCAGCGCGCCCGCTGCGCCGAGGTGCCGTGGGTGAAAGAATCCGGCACGACGAAACCCTGGGCCCGCTTTTGCAGCATGTCGTCGCCGATCGCCGACGCTGTCTGTAGCGCCGCTTCGACATCGCCTGGTTCGAGGAACTTCCATTTCTGCTCCGAATGGTTGGCCCACACGCCGGCAAAGCAATCGGCCTGCAGCTCGAGCAGCACTTGGATGCGGTTCGTTTCCTGTGTGCCCGAGCGCTCTTGCTCTTGGCGGACTTTGGGAAGAATACCCAAGAGATTTTGCACGTGATGACCGACCTCATGCGCGATCACGTAGGCCTGCGAGAACTCGCAAGTCCTGCTGCCGACGGGGCAGCCACGGAGCTGCGTTTCGATCTGCCGGAAGAACGCGGTATCGAGGTAAACGCGCCGGTCGTTCGGACAATAGAAGGGGCCCATCGCCGATTGTGCCGTGCCGCAAGCCGAACGCGTGATGCCCGAAAACAAGACCAATGTGGGTGCGTTGTATGTGCGTTGAAAGCCCTCGAATATCTCGCTCCAACGGTCTTCCGTGTCGCCGAGCACGGCGGCGACGAACTGAGCCTTTTGGTCTTGCGGCGCGTCGGTCGTGGCTTGGCCGCCCGGCGTGCCGGATGACCCGCTATACGGCGCCTCTTGATATTGACCGCCGCTGTCGGTCAGACCGAGCAGCGCGAGCGGGTTCACGCCGAGCAGCCAACTGATCAGTAGCAAAAGGATGATGGTGCCGATGCCGAGACGTCCGCCGCGGACGGGCAGGCGGCCGCCGCCACCGCCCATGGAAAATCCGCCTCCCTGACCACGCCGATCTTCGAGGTTGTCGCTGCGACGGAAATCGCTCCAACGCATGGCCGGCTCCTGAAGAGAGAGTTACGTGGGTCGTTCGGTAGCTGTCTCCGCAATTCGGTCCCTGGTCGGGTTTGGATGACGCTCCGCAACCCATTAACCCGAACAGGATGGTTTTAGTGCCGCGTCCGCGATTGCCGATTTTGCGATCGCCAATTTTGCGATCGCGCAACCGCGTTTAGCAAGCGTTGCTCATGCGGCGCGTCTTCGCGCAACTTTGCGTGGCACTTCAGCCTTTCCGGCCGGCCATGAAGAGAGCATCCGTTTCGCTCGCCAGCACGCCGCCGAGAACCTCGCCATGCCAGAACGGCGATGCGGCGACCACCGTCGCGGCGGCAATGTCGATCTGATCGATGCCGGCGCGCTTCAAGCCGGCGAGCGAGGTGCCGAAGATCACGCCGCCAATCCCGGCCCACACCAGCGCGCTCATGCACATCGAGCAAGGCTCGGCGGTCGTGTAGAGCACCATCTCCGCCCAATCGCGGTTGCCATGGTGGTGGAGGTAGTCGTTCATCGCCGCGACCTCGCCATGCAGCATGGGATTGCGGCTGCTGGCATTGACCCCTTCGGCCAACACCCGTCCGTCGGCGATCCGGGTGACGATTGCGCCAAAGGGATAGGTGGGATTGCGCTTTGCCACGGCGATCGCGCGCCGCATCGCGTTCTCGCGCGTCGCTGTTGGAATAGCGGCAAGTCGCTCGGCCGCGTTCGCCGGCCTGGGCGCGGCATAAAAAGCGCCGATGCCGCTGCCGGCAGCGACGACAAGGCCGCGGAGTACCGCGCGGCGCGGCCATACGCTTCGCGTTGCTTGCTCGCTTCGGTCAAATAACTCTTGGCGTTCGTCTCGAGACGCTTCGCGGTCGGTGGCCATGCAGCACTCCGTTCAAATATGCGACAAGCATTCAAATCCGCCCGGTCGATCCTATGCCATTTGCCGCTGCCGATGCCATCGGCTAGCGTCCCACGGCGATACGGGCAGCAAAAGAGGCTCTGTCATGGACGAGCATCGTGGTCTCGCGCGCGAACGCAAGAATCTCACACGCCTGCCGGTGATCGATCTCGCCGCGTTCGTTGGCGAGGGCAGCGACGAAGAGCGTCGCGCCGTGGCCAAGGCGCTGCGCGAGGCGTGCATCGATATCGGCTTCTTCTATCTCGGCGGCCACGGCATTC
Source organism: uncultured Alphaproteobacteria bacterium (assembly GCA_963740675.1). Classification (GTDB taxonomy): domain Bacteria; phylum Pseudomonadota; class Alphaproteobacteria; order ATCC43930; family CGMCC-115725; genus CAIKMD01. The sequence goes on along the minus strand of CAVUFS010000004.1, from coordinate 724,967 downwards.
CGCAAAGCGATTTCGACGCCATCATCGCCATGGGCCACCGCTTCTTCGAGCTGCCGCTCATCGAGAAGATGAAGCTGCACGGCAACCAGAGCGCCGTGCGTCTCGGCTATCGTCCCTTGGGCGGACCCAATCCGGGTGGCAACGGCGACAAGAATCCGGACATCAAGGAACGCTTCCACATGGCGCGCGAGGTGCTGCCTGGCGAGCCCGAAGAAGGCCGGCGCGATGCCGGCCTCTCGCAATGGCCGGATGAAGCCATGCTGCCCGGCTTCGCGTCGCTGATGCGCGCGCATATCGGCGCGCGCTGCGATGTGGCGCGGCATCTCGCCCGCGCTTTCGCGTTGAGTCTCGATCTGGCCGAATCCGCTTTCGATGACATCTATCGCTATCCCGGCGGCAGCGTCGTGCTCAACTACTATCCGCCGGTCGATCCGCAAACCGTGCAAGACGCGCAGTGGAGCTTCTCGCCGCACGCCGATTACAACGCCTTCACGCTGCTCTACCAGGATCAGCTCGGCGGGTTGCAGGTGATGAACGCGGCGGGCGCGTGGATCGACGTGCCCTTCGTTCCGGGAACCATGGTCGTCAATATTGGCGATCTGTTCCAGACCTGGACCAACGATCTCTACACCTCGACCTTACATCGCGTTTACAATAAGAGCGCCGCCGCGCGCATCTCGGTGCCGCATTTCGCCTCGCCCAACGGCGCGGCGATGATCGAATGCATTCCGACGTGCACCGGCCCCGGCAATCCGCCGCGCTACGCACCGATCCGCGCCGAGGATTGCGTGACGGCGAAGCTCGCCGAAGCGTATCGCACCGGCCTGCCGACGCTCGGCGCCAAGACGGCGGAACGTTTGCGCGGCGCGTAAGGCGCGGCGGGTAGAGGCGACTCCCCCAATTCCAATTCGTCTTCCCCGCGCCCTTCGCCAAGCTCAGGAGCGGGGATCCAGGGTAACGGCACGGTGCTTGCTCTAGATTCCCGCTTACGCGGGAATGACGAAAAAGGAGTTCGTGTGCCGCTGATAGGGCGCAGCAGTGGCCTTCAGCCAGGGGCCAGCCGCGATGATGCGTCCAACAAAATCGGGAAAATACCGGATTGGAAAGTGTGGAAGCGGCTCCGTCGCTAGGCCGATTTTTTCGCTTCTATCGGGACTCGACCCGATATTTGCAGGGCGGCGCTTCGGCGATAACTGAAGCCCGACATCGGATCGGGGATTCGGCGTGCTTTTCCCCGACCGCCGCGACGGAAGGAAGAGACAATGCGAGCAATTCTTGGGGCCTGCCTTCTGGCGGCCACATTCGCCGTCCCCGCACTTGCCGCGGATGCTCCGAAAAAAGGGAGCGCTGCCGACGAAGAGTTCATGACAGGCCTGCGCAAGATCGGCGTGATGACCGGCGAGGCCTTCGCCTGCTCCAGCAAAGAGGAGCAGCCGAAGGTTGGACAAGCCGTGATGGACCTTGCCACACAGGTCAGCATGCATTTCGGATTGCAGGCGGCGTTCGTGTTCAGCGGCTCGTTTGGCTACGGGATCGCGCACGACTTCGACCGTAAAGCCTGCCCTCAGGCGCTTGACGACTTCAAGGCGCTCAAAGCCAAGTATTTGGTGCAGTGACATGGTCCGGGGATCCGCCCTATTGCTCGCAGCAATCCTCGCCTTCGCGGGCGGCGCTACGGCCCTGCCAACCATGCCGTTCGCGCCGGACCGCGATTTGCGCGCCGATGGCAACTCTCTCCGGTCTGGCGACGCCGGATTGATCTTCGTGCAGAACCGCACGCGTGGCGGCGGCGGCGGCGGCCAGCAACGCTCCGCTGGCCAAGGCCAGCAACGCGCCGCCGGCGCTGCAAGCAACCGCGGCAACTTCCAAAGCAACGACTTCCACCGGAACGCCGTAAACGCCGGCGCGAACCGGAACACGAACGTCACCGCCAACCGGAACGTGAACGTCAACGGTGGCGGTGACTGTTGCAACGGAAATTACGATGACGGACCGAGCTGGGGTGGCGTCGCCGCCGGCGTCGCGGTTGGCGCCATGGTCGGCGCGGCCGCCAGTCAGCCGGCGTATCCGCCTCCGCCGCCGACGTATCCGCCTGGGTACGTCACGCCGCCGCCGTACTGAAAATCGATCTGCTGTCGAAGAGCGTAAGCGGCCGCTTCGATGAGCTTTTGCGTCACCGCTTCGCAGAGGACGCTATCGAAGCGCCCTATCCTTATTCGTCACCCCCGCTTTCTCATTCGTCATCCCCGCGAAAGCGGGGATCCAGGGTAACAGCAAGTCGCTTACTGTGGATTCCCGCTTTCGCGGGAATGACGCAAAAGAAAAGGCGCTTCATTCCTTCTCATCGCCTCATCGCCTCTTTGCCCATCTCCTTGGTGTCTTGGCGTCTTGGTGGTTCAAACTTCTTGTCACTCCTTCTTCTGCGCGATCTTTAACAACCGCTCGCGCAGGATCGCATTCGCGTCGCGGCTTCGCGCGCAGCTCTTCCGGCGTCTCGCGACCCGCGTGATGGTGCGCGTGCCGCGGCCGTAAATCCCCAGATGCTTGGCCAGCGCGTCCAGCGCCTGTTGCTTCGAATGCATCTTCACATGCGCCCTCACTGAGCCAACGGATCCCGCGCCGGTTTTCTCCACGCGCAACGACGACAGCTCGGCGATGGCGGCGCGGTCGTGCGGCGACAGCGTGCTCTTGTCTTTCAATTCCACGCCCTCCGGCCCCCAATCCGCCACATCGGCGATGTTGGCGAACGCGATCGCGGCCAGCTCGTTCTTCACGCGATCGGCGGTGATGGAAAGCCGCGCCGCCGCCGCCGCGCGCTCGCGCTGGATCGCCTGGGCGACCTCGCGATTGTGCAGCATCTGGCAGCGGCGCGCATCGGATTGCGGCTCGGCAGCCCGGCGCGGATCGCTGCCTGCGTCGCATTGCCGTCGATCAGGTATTGATGGACGAACCGTTCCTGCAGCAGCGTCAGCCCCTTGCGGCTATAGGTTTTCGCGTTGGTCTGGGTTGCGCATTCTTTTTCGGCGTCAGCACGATCTCGATGCCATGGCGCGCAAGGCGGCGATGATCTTCGGCTTGCGCAGCAACTTCCAGCCGATAGAGCTTCGCCTTGATGCGGGGAATACCCGGCCTCGCGCGCCGCCTGCGCTGCTTTGCCATGCAGACGATATTGCTCAACGAACCGCGCCTCACGCGCGGTGAGTGGTTTTGTGGTCATGGGTTTTCTTTCGGAAAGAGAGAGAAGAAAAGGGAAGGGCGCTACTCAGCGCGCCCGCTTTTTTATCCGCGCCCGCGATCTTCTTTGCCCGTTTACCGCACATGTGATCTTTTTAGTCCGTCACCCCCGAGTTTCGAAAGCGCGGGAATGCGGTGGAGGCGTGAGCGCGCGATGTCCTGGGACGACCCGTTCACGCGCTCTTCGCGCGTGAACCCGAAGGGCACGGCCGCGAAGAGCGGCCGCGCGGGTCGTCCGCTCCTGAGTTTGTCGGAGAACGCGGGAATGACGCTGAACGAGAGGGACTGCACCATTTGAAAAAAAGCGCGGAAACAAAAACCGCCCGGCACGGCATCAGCGGCCGCGAACGCAGCGTCCGTTGATCCACTTACCATTGTGGCGATGCCCTGCTTCCAGCGCTGGCCATGGGCGCAGTGGTGGGCGACCTGAATGATCGATGAAGCCGGATCAGTGATTTCGGTCTGTGTAAGACTTGGTGCGGCTGACGCACCCGACGCCAGCCCGATCAGACCGATTGAGAACGCGAGAGCCAAAGCGACACGATGCACGGCGATCCTTCTCCCTGTCGGTATGTCCGGTCATCGTTGTAGGGGAGGCTCCAGTAGTTTCCAAGAAGCCGTTATCCTCGACCTATGTGCAACGACGACGAGATGAACGTCACCTGGGGCCAGTACAAGAAGGCCCTTGAGTCCCTGACCGTGACAATTCCGCCTCGGCAAGGCGAGCTCGATCTGCGGCAAGCCGACGATGTGCGGATCAACGATATGGCTCCGGTCATGCGTGCTGCGGGCGATAATACGATCGAACTCGCGCCGATGATCTTCGGCTTGCGCAGCACGTTCCAGCCGATCGCCTTCGCCTGATGCGCGGCATAACCGGCCTCGCGCGCGGCCCTCGCCGCTTTGCCATGCAGACGATAATGGCTCATCGAACCCCCCCTCACGCGCGGTGAGCGGTTTGGTGGTCATAAGTTTTCTTTCGGAAAAAGGGAAGGAGAGGGATGCGCTTCAGCGCGCGTAATCTTTATTATCCGTCACCCCCGCGAAAGCGGGGGTCCAGGGCAGCGCCCCGATGTGCATTTCTGGATTCCCGCTTGCGCGGGAATGACGCGCAGGCGTGAGCGCGCGATGTTTGAAGAAAGCGCCAAAAACAAAACCGCCCGGCATGGCCCGAGGTTGCCCGGATCGCCGATCCCGGAAAGCGCTCAGCCGGCGTTCAGCTCGTCGGCGCCGCGCGATGCCCGACCGCGGCACGGAAGGCGGGCTTGTCCAGCATCTGATCGACGGTCGCGTCGAGCGCCTCCTGCGCCAGCTTTTGCAGCTCGTCCATGCTGGCGAAGACTCCCGTCGCAAAGAAATGGAAGTCGGAGCGCTCATTCGCGGCGGTATCCTTGTAGATGACCTGCTGCGATGCCGTATCGATGACCGACATATCGAGATCGATGCGCCCGGTGCTGCCCATGATCATATCCGCGTCGTATTTCCGGATGAGGAGCTCGATCCGATAGGGGCTGCGCTCCGCCAACAGGCCGCGCGCGCGCAAGCCGTCGGTGAAGGCATCGGCCACCTCGTCCTTGACGGGCTTGGCGAGGTCGAGGGTTTTAAGGGGATTGCCGAAACCGCCCATGATCGTTGCCAGGCGATGCGCTTCCTCCTTGCGCTGGTCGATGGCGGTGACGCCCGAAATTTCCGGGACGGCCGCCCGGGCGACCGTGGCGGGCACCGTGTAGCGCATATCCGAGGTGGTGTTGCTGCACGCCGACAGAGCGATGGCAGGCACAACAAGGCAGAGCAGAAGCTGAAGACGCGGCATGCTGAATCCCCCGATTTTGCGCGCCCCCGCGCGCCTCACTCCCCGCTTTATAGCGGTTTGCCGCAGCGGGGGAACCCATGAAGCGGTTTGGTGGCGTGAGCGGAGGCCGAAAACGAAAGCGCCCGGCGCGGCCTTCGGTCCGCCCGGGCGATTCATTCCAGGATGCGCCTTTTATAGCAGTTCGATCCGGATGGTAGCGGGTCAGTTTGAGTTTCCGGATTTGGATTGGCGCTGAGCGAAGTAAATTCCGAGGTAAGTCGCGATAAAAAAAGGAAACGCCGAGGGCCGCAGGCACATAGATTTTTTTGGGCAATTGCAGAAATGCGCAACCCGAACAGAGGGCGAATGACAGTGGAAGCCCGACAATTGCGAGAAACAATATGCGATAGAGCCCCTCGCGCCGGTATTTCTTAACGGACGGCGATTGAGCGGCTCTATCATACCAGTCATCAAAGCCCGATTTTTCTTCCGGCATGGCGGCATCCTTATTCATATGTGTGCGCCCTTTTTGATATCGGACCAATCGTTAACTTACCGCCAAACTTGCGCTCAATTTGAGCGACTTCGCCGCCTTTGAAGGCTTCAATCATGCGGACGATATCCGTCATGTCCCAAAGCTTCTCCGTCACGCCGCACGCCATCGCGGGCGTAACGCGCGTCGTTTGATGGATGCGCGCGAAGTTGTAGTGCATGAAGTAGATCGAAAGTGCGTGGCAGTGGTTCTCCATCTTCTTTGAGAACGCATTGGTAAGGCGTGTGAAGCGACGCAAGCCCATGCGGATATTCAGGTTCTGCCGCTCAACGTAGCTTGTTGAAACGTGCTTCATATCGGGCGCGCCGATCATCGCCTCTTTCTTCGCGCCAAGGCACGGCGTCGGGCTGTAGCGGCGATGCGCTTCCACTTCGCCATGGGGCTTGCCGTAAATCTTCTGTAGCTGCGCGTAATCGACATCATCGCCGAACGTCTTTTCAACCGCACCGAGATAGGCGCGGCGTCCGTCGCTGGTGATTTGAACGCGACCGCCGAGACGGGCTTTCAGATCCATGCAGAAAGCAAGAGCGTGTTCGCTATCGCGACCACCAACGAACCAGGACGGCACAAGCTTGGTATCGGCGCAGATCGCGGTCCACGTCCAAACGTCGCCGACGCCCAAGCCCTTGCGCTCTGCGGGCACGTTCTTTTCCTTCGCGCCGACGAAGGACCATATTTCATCGAGCTGGAGTTTTTTGCACGGCAATTCGCGGAAGGCACGGTCCTAGTAGTCGGAGCAAGCTAGCCCGGCATCAACGAGAAGCTTCGCGACCGTGTTCTTGCTGGCCCCGGTCATCCGCACGATGGAGCGGATGCGCTATATCCTGAACATGCGCCAGTACAGGATTCCAACGGCGGCGTAGAACAACAGAGAAATGACGGCGAATTGACCGCTGCTTGCGGTCTGCCAGCTTCCAAAGCGCAATGGTAAGCCCAAGGAACACGAAGTAGCTGCCGAGGGCGATATACCAAACCATCGAATGGTAGGTGTCAGCCAAAGTTAATCCTTCGGCTTGGGCTTCTCTTTGGCCACCGGCGATCGCGAAATCCCGGCTCGCCAGATCGGCACGTCCAGCCATCACCCCTGACCGTGATCTTCGACATCACATTGAAGCCGTTGCCGTCGAAATCGATCTGCCAATAATCGAGGACGAAGGTGACGGAACTGAGCTTCTCGCCAACTAAAATCTCAAGCGATTTGTTGAGTGAATTGACGATTGCCTCTGGGTCCTCACACTCGAAATTCATTTCTAAATTCAGCTCGCGCCCTTCGCCATCTCCGCCGGCTTCTTCTCCGTCGCGCGCACATCGACGATGAAGCTCACCGCGTCGATCACCACGCCGTATAAACTCCTCCGCGGCTTTCGCCGAGACATAGCCTTGGCGCACATCTTTGCGCATCTTCTCGATCGGCCGCTCCGCTGCTACTGAGGCGCCGCGTTTGAGGCCGGCGGCATCCCGCCGGTCGCACCCGCGCTGGCGCCGGTGCTGGCCTGATCGGACGGCGGCGTGCTGGTGGCGGCGGGCTTCGTCGCGCTCTTTTTCTTCTTGTGCGTGGTCGCTTTGGGCGCGGTGGCGGCCGGGTGGCTTGCTCCCTTGCACGACGATTTGGTGCCGCTCGTCGGCTGCCCGCCGAACGCGCAGGGAATGTCATCCTGGAAAAAATGCGGGATGTCGGTCGTGAAGGTGCGTTTGACGTCGTTCGGGAAATCGTCGGCGCGCGCCGTCATGGGCGCGGCGAGCGATGCCAAGAACGCGACGGCGATGGCATAGCGGGCGCACTTGCGTCGTTCCTGAGCGGTGGTCATCCTTGTTCCTTTCGGCTGCGCGCCTAGACCGCCTTCGCCATCTCCGCCCGTTTCTTCTCCGTCGCGCGCACATCGACGATGAAGCTCACCGGGTCGATCATCACGCCGTAAAGCTCTTCCGCGGCTTTCACCGAGACATAGCCCTGGCGCACGTCTTCGCGCACTTTTTCGATCGGCCGCTCCCACGGGTTGCCGTAACCGCCGCCGCCGCCGGCGCGGATGCGGAAGGCGTCGCCTTCCTTCTTGATGTCGAAAATGAATTTCGCGTTGTTGAAGCTCTCTTGCCATTTGCCGTCGCTGCGGATGGCGAGCTCGTTGCCGGCGCCGTCGCCGCCGCCTTCGAGGCCCCAGGGCTTGCAATGCACGCGGTCGATCTGGCTGTTCACCGTGATCTGGCTGCGCGCGCGCGAGATGCGCTCGACGCCGAGGCCGCCGCGGAACTTGCCGGCGCCGCCGCTGTCGGGGATGAGCGCGTAATTCTCGACGACGATCGGGAATTTCGCCTCGGTCTGCTCGTTCGGGCTGTTATGCGTGTCGCCGTCATTGATGCAGACCGTCGCCGAGACGCCGTCCTCGCTCATCTTCGCGCCCCAGCCGCCGCCGGGCAGCGAGGTGCCGCCGATGAAGAACTCTCTCGTCTTCGGGTTGGTGCCGAAGACATTGACCGACAGCAGATCGGCGTGATGCCCCGCGATCACGCGGTCGGGGATCGCCGGGCGAGAGCGCCTTGAACACCGTGTCGATCACGGTCATCGGATACGTCATCCATTTCCGCATCGGCGCCGGGCGCACCGCGCTCACCACCTTGCCCTCGGGCACGATGGATTTAGAGGCTGCGGAACGAGCCGTCATTCACCGGGTAATCGGTCGGCGAGGTGATGCATTTATACGCGACCTGGGTGCAGCCGAAGCCGGTGGTGCGGCCGGAATTGTAAAAGCCGCGCACTTGGGTCGAGACGTCGGAGAGGTCGATCGTCATCTCGTCGGCCTCGACGATCACCTTCACCTTGATCGGCACTTTCTTGCCGATATCGACGCCGTCATCGTCCATATAGGATTCGGCTTCGTAGACGCCGTCGGGGATCGTCACCGTGCGGGCGCGCGCTTTCACCTCGCTGTGATCCATCACGTTCTGGATCGCGGAGAGCACGTCGTCGCGGCCATAGCGGTCGAGAAGCTGGGTGAAGCGGCGCTCGCCGGTCTTCACCGCCGCGACCTGGGCGCGCAGATCGCCCATCGCGCGGTGCGGGATGCGCACATTCATGCGGATGATGTCGACGAGGTCCTGATTGATGACGCCCGCATCCTGGTATTTGAGCAGCGGGATCTGCAGCCCTTCGGAATAGATGTCGCTGCCCGCGCCGCGCAGCGCGCCGCCGATATCGAGCCAATGCGCCATGCAGCAGGCAAACCCCGCCAGCACGTTCTGATGAAACACCGGCACGGTCAGCGTGACGTGGTTGAGATGGCTGCCGGTGGTATAGGCGTCGTTGGTGATAAGGATGTCGCCCGGCGCCATCTTGTCGAGGCCGAAATGCGCGATCTTCTTCCGCACCGTCTCGGCCATGCCGCGAATGAACATCGGCAAGCCCAGGCCGATCGACACCGTCTCGCCCTTCGCGGTGAAGAGCCCGGTGGTGAAATCGAGCGCCTCATAGATGATGGTGTTGTAGGCCGTGCGCATGAGATTCGTCTTCATCTCGCCGGTAATGGCGATGACGGCATTGCGCACGATCTCGGTGACGACAGGATCGGCGGTGCGGGCGGCGGTGGTCGAGGCGTGTGTGTCCATGGAGGCAGTTTAGCAAAAAACCAAAACTGAACCACCAAGGTACCAAGACACCAAGAATCATTCTTCTTGGTGTCTTGGTGGTTCGCCTTTCTTTTTATCATCTTATCATCGCACGTGCATCGGCGCTGCTTTGGCTCGATCCTAATTCATCGCCCCTCCCCCTTGAGGGGGAGGTAGGGTGGGGGGTGACCGCGCGTGCGGGTATTGGCATCATGGGTGCGATGCCATCGCTTTTTGCCCGACAGCTGCGCGCGAATTCGACAGATGCTGAAATCCGTCTTTGGTCGCGTCTGCGTGGCAAGCAGCTCGAAGGCTTACGCTTTCGCCGTCAGCAGCCGATGGGTCTCTATATCGTGGATTTCTACTGTGCCGAGGCAAAGCTCATCATCGAAGTCGATGGCGGCCAGCATGCGGACGAGGGCCCGACGCGCGAGAGCTGGCTCGTGAGTCGTGGTTACCGTGTTATGCGATTTTGGAACAATGAGGTCCTCGCGAATACCGAGGGCGTCCTTCAGACAATTCTTGAAGCGGTGCGTGCCGCCACCCCCCACCCTAAGCCTCCCCCTCAAGGGGGGAGGGGAAATGAGTAGCGTGACGTGAGGGGAAAGCTCAGCTCCCAAAAACAGTCATGCCCGCCGAAGCGAGCATGACGCGAAGAAAGTTCGGCGAAGCCGGCCGTATCTAAGAAGCGGCCGAGTTCAGGCTCGAGGCTTTGCGGTTCAGCGCTTCGATGAGTCCGGTTGCGCCGCTGCGGAGAAACACGGAGCCGAATTGCGAGCGCAGAGTCGCAACCTGGCTGATCGTGCCCTGCAGATAAATGTCCGATACCTGCCACTGCTGCCCGTTCTGCCGCATCAGATAGTTGATGCTGACCTTGTCGCCGTCGGACTGCACGATCTGCGAATCGACGATCGTGCCATAGGGCATGTTGTGCAGGCCGCCGACCGCGAATGTCAGGCCGGCATCTTTGCTGAAGCGCTCGGCATACGTCGCAATCGTGTACCGCGCGAAAGCCTCGGTCACCTGTTGGCGTTCCGTCGGCGATAGCTGAGCCCAGCTCGGGCCGACCGCCATCTGCGCCATGGCGCCGAGATCGAAGCCTTGGCGGATCGCCGGGGCGAGCGCGTCGTAACGGCCTTTCTCGCCGAGCGCCTGCCCTTGCTTCATGGTTTGTGTGAGCGTCGCATAGAAATCCTTGATCGTCGTGGTTGGATCGGTCCCGGCCCGCGCCGAACCCGTCGCAATCGCGCAGACCGCGAATAAGATCATCGCCGCTCGGCTGAGAAGCCGTATCATGACACTCTCCCTTTTCCGTTGTGTGGCCGCCGATCGGCCGCGCGTCGGATAAGTACTGCTCTAACCGGATAAGTATTGCCCTAACCCCAAAGAGATAGTTCAGGTCGGGTCATCGACAAGGGGCGGCTTAATGTCGCGTTTGTAATGTTGCGATCGCGACGCCCTGCTGAACCCCTGCTCCTGTGCTTGCCGAAGGGCACGGGGGGTAACGGTTTGTTTGCGATTTTATTCCTCGTCATGCCCGCGAAAGCGGACGACCCGCCCTGACCAAGGGCGCGGGGATGACGAAGAAATGGAGAAAAGTAGAACCGTCACGCCCGCGGGGCATGAACGATGAAAAAGCCGTGCCCGTTTAAACGCGCGGCGGGCGGTATTACCGGCTTTGTTTGCGGGCGGCGTCGATCGATGCGAGGAGTTGCCGGCTCTTTGCGATATGCGAGCGGCTTTTCAAGAGCGTCTCTTCCAGATCGATGATCTGCTCTTGTCGCGCATCGTTGAAAAGATCGAAGGGCGCCGGCGCGGCTGTCGCCGAGACCCGCGCCACCAAGCGCGCGCCGCTCCAGAGCTCGCATTTCGTGCAGACATCGCGACAGGCGGTAGCCAGATAGGCGGCGAATTCGGCTGCGTCGGCGTCGTTAATGGCAATAAACCCGTGCCGCGCCTGGATGGAGTCTTCGTTGTTCAAAAAATATAGAAAATACTCGCGCCAAAGGTTCGGATGGCTTGGGTGACTTCACATCATATGGCAATACTACTACCCTCCGCCCGAAGGATCGACCCACAAAAGAAACGAACCATAACACGCGTCGCTGCCCACTGGGCAAGGCAATGTCGGTAATGTGACGTGTATTTTCGTTGAGGCTCGCAGCGCTGCAGGGCCAGCTTTTACGCTGTCAGGCGAGCGCTTTTCGATAGGCGCACGAATAGGTAAACAAGATCACACTAAATAAATAAAATGAGAGGTGAGACAGCGTCTAACCTAACGCGTGCAGCGTGCGCTATTCCCTCTCGGTCTCACCGCGTCATTGTGAAATCTTCGCGTCTCGCGGGGCCGGCTTTTGGCCCGCGCAAGAATAAGCGTTGCGCCGCGGCGGTTTGGCGATTTTTACGGCCGCAGCGCCAAGCAGTGTTCGACCGGGAACGACAACCGCACTTGCGCGCCGCGATCGACCGCAGCCGAGGGTTGTAGCTGCAGCCGCACCTTCTCGCCGCCGACGGTGACGATGCAATCGAGCAGATTGCCGACGTATACGATGGTATCCATCGTGCCGGCGAAATGATTGTGCGGCATGCCCGGATCGGTGCCGTGCGGCAGCAGCGCGACGTTCTCGGGCCGGATCGCGACCGTCACCGTGTCGCCGATCTGCGCGTCGCTCTCGACCCGCGCATGAAGCGGGCCGATCGGCGTGTCGACCATCGCGGTCGAGCTGCCATTAGCGCCCGCCAGCGACGTGATCTTGCCGGCGAGGAAGTTCGAGCGGCCGATGAAGTCGGCAACGAACGCGCCTTTCGGCTTCGCGTAGATTTCGCTCGGCGAGCCTTCCTGGATGATGTGGCCGTCATTCATCACCGCCATCACGTCGGACATGGTCAGCGCTTCGATCTGCTCATGCGTGACGAAAAGCGTGGTGACGCCGAGGCGCTCGACCACCTCGCGAATCTCCAGCCGCATCTCCTCGCGCAGCTTGGCGTCGAGGTTGGAGAGCGGCTCGTCGAGCAGCAACACGCGCGGTTCGGCGACGAGGGCGCGGGCAAGCGCGAGGCGCTGCTGCTGGCCGCCCGAGAGATAGGGCGCGGGCCGATCCTCGAGCCCGCCGAGATGGACGAGCGACAGCGCCTTGGCGACGCGATCCTTGATCTCGGCGCGGTTGGGCTTCGGCTTCTTGTGGCGCAGCGGGAAGGCGACGTTCTCGAACACCGTCATATGCGGCCAGATCGCATAGGACTGGAACACCATGCCGATGTTGCGGTCATGCGGCGGGACCCAGGTGCGGTTGGCGCTCGAATAGACGGTGCGGCCACCGATCTCGATCTCGCCGCCATCGGGATGCTCGAGCCCGGCGACGCAGCGCAGGATGGTCGTCTTGCCGCAGCCCGACGGGCCGAGCAGCGTGTAGAACTGCCCCTGCTTGATCTCGAGCGAGACGCCCTTCACCGCCAGATGCTCGCCATGAGCGGTGCGGTACGTCATCGTGAGATTGCGGATCCCGATCATTCTATTCCTCCCAAACGGACCTTACGCGGCCCTAACGTGGCGCAATCATACCGGCGCGGCGTGCCACCAGCCAATAGAGAAGCAGCACCGGCAACATAAGGCAGAGCATCAGCAGCGCCGCCGCCGATGCCGAGCCATAGGCGGAGGCCTGGACGAAGCCCCACACCAGATACGAGAACGGCAAATTGTTGCTGGTCGAGATCACGACCGGCAGGGTCAACTCGCGATAGGTCAGCAGCGCGATCCAGATCCAGGCATAGGCGAGCGAGGGCGCCAGGAGCGGCACCAGCACGCGGAGCAGCACGCTGCCCGTCGCCGCGCCGCAGACCTGGGCGGATTCCTCCAGCTCCTTGTGGATCTGGATCAGCGCCGAATTGGTCATGCGCGTGCCATAGCTGAGCCGTGCGACGACATAGACGATGATGAGGATCCAGAGCGTGCCGTAGATCGGCGCGAAATGGCGCATGACGAAAAGCGCCAGCAGCAGCGCCGCGACGCTGAAGACGATCGCCGGAATGGCGAGCGGCAGGAAGGCAATGAAGTCGAACAGCCCGCGTGCCCGGATGCGCGTCCTCAGCACGACCCACGAGATCGCGACGCTGGCGGTCAGCGTGATCGTCGGCACCACCACCATCAGGATCGCGGTGTTGCTGCCGGCGCGCCACAGCAAGGCCTGCGGCAGGTTGGCGAAATTGCGCAGCGAGACGGATTCGAGCGCGGCGAGCGACGGCGTTTGCAGATAGGGCAGGAGCGACGACCAGGCGAGCATCAGCAGCGGCAGAAGCTGCGCGACGATGAAATAGAGCGCGACGAAAAGGATCGCGAGGCCGCGATATTTGCCCAGCGCGGCGATGCGCGGGCGATAGGCTTTGCCGGTGACGACGGCGTATTTCGGCGCCTGCTTCTGCGCCTGGCGATAACACCAGGACAGCACCGCGGCGAGCGCCACCATGAAGACGCTGAGCGTCGCGACGCTGCCATATTCGGGCGCGCCTTCCGACGGCGTCAGCACCCAGAACACATAGGTCGAGAAGGTGAAGATGCGCCGCGTCAGGCCGAGGATCGCCGGCACGTCGAACGCGGCGAAGCCGATCATCGCGACATAGATCGCGGCGGCGAGGAGGCCGGGCAGCAGCACGCGCAAGGTGATGCGCCAGATCGCCTGCCAGGGCTTGGCGCCGCTGATCGCCGCTGCTTCCTCGAGCGCCGGGTCCATCGAGCGCAGCACCACCGCGGTCATCACGAAAGACAGCGGCGTCAGATTCATGCCCTCGACGACGCCCATCGAAAAGATGTTCGAGATATCGAAGGGCGCATCGCTGAGGCCGAACAGCGCGATGAGCCCCTGATTGATCATGCCAATCTTCGGATGGAGCAGGAACACCCAGCCGAGCGCGACTGCGAACGAGGGGATAAGCAGCGCCGTCGTCATCAGCGTGAAGACGATCGGCTTGCCCGGAAAATCCGTCCGCTCCATCAGCCAAGCTATTGGTAACGCAAACAAAAATGACGTCGCCAACGTCGTCAGCGAGAACAACACCGTGTTCCACAACACCCGATACGTGAACCCGTCGAGGAACAAAGATTTATAGTGATCCAAGGTGTAGACGAGCACCGGATCGCCCGGCGTGCCCTCGGTGAAGCTCAGCCAGAACACAACACCGACCAACACCGCGATCGCGCCGGTCGCGATGAGCGTCAGCCCGATGAGGCTCGACGAGGTGAGGTCGAGCTGAAAGCTCGGCTTCTTCGGCAGAACAGGTTTATCGGCGGTGATGGTCGCCATCAGAACTCACGCATGCTCACAATTAAATTGTCATTCCCGCGAAAGCGGGAATCCAGTGTGCGGTTGTGGATCCCCGCTTTCGCGGGGATGACGTGTTGGGAGATATCATTTCTCTCTCACCAGCTTCGCCAAATCCGCGTTCTCTTTGTCCAAGCCCGGATGCGAGCGCCACCAGGCGATCGACACATCGACCGGCTTGCCGCCGCGCGCCTCGATCGCCTCGAATTCCTTTTTCATGTTGGAATCCGGGAATTGATCGAGGTCGCTGCCCTGAATGTCCCACATCATCTTCGACTGGCCTTCCGCCGTCATGATGTAAAGGATGAAGAGCGTCGCGGCGTTGGGATGCGGCGCATGCGTCGTCACCGCGAGATAGTTGTAGCGCCGCTCAGCCATATCGCTCAGCACCTGATTGCCGAGAATGCCCTTGCCGCGATACTCGGTGCGGTTCGGGATGCCGCCGCCGCAATCGATGGCCAGGGCGGGAATCTCACCCGAGGCGATGCGCGTCGTCGCCTCGCAGCCAACGAGGCCGGCGAGCTGCGGCGCAAGCTTCTTCACATATTCGGTCGTCTTCTCGACGCCCCAGACATCGGGCGCCAACAGCACATCGAAGCCCCCGAGGAACGGCGTTGTGTAGAATTTGCCTTTGTATTCGGGCTTCAGCAGATCGGCGGTGGTCTTCACCTCGGATACCCAGGGCGCGACCTTCATGTTGTAGACGATGCCCGGCAGGTTGCTGGCGATGCGGATCGCGCGGCTGTCGGCCTCGACCATCTCTGGCTTGATGCGCGACGGCATCAGCCCGACCCAGTCGATCGTCTTGAAGAGGTTCTTGTCGAGATAGGGTGAAAGCTGCACCGCGGTCGCGATATAGATGTCGGAGGTTGCCGGCTGGCCCGCCTGCATCTCCTGATAGAGCTGCGCCGCCATCGGGCCATAGGCCGGACCCGGCGACCATTCGACCGTGATATGCGTGCCGAAGATGCGGTTGATCGCTTCTTCCGCCATCTTCGCGCCGTCCGGCCCGCCGAAGATGTTATTGGTCCAGCGAACCGTGAGTTTGCCTTCCTTGTTCGCGCCGGCGATCGCAGCATCGAGCAGCGAGTTCTTCGGCGGTGTTTGCGCATGTGCGACGGTCGCGGCGAAAAGCGCGACGGCAGCGGATAACAGGACGACAGGTTTCAGCATCTCACTTCTCACGCAGCAGTTTTGCCAGTTTCTGATTGTCTTCGTCGATGCCGGGATGGGCGCGCCACCAGGCGATCGACACGTCGGTGAATTGGACGCCTTTCGCCGCCAGCGCCGCGGCAAGCTGGCGCGCGTGGCTATCGGGGAACGCTTCGAGGTCGCCGCCGAAATCGTCCCACACGATGCGCTCCTGCCCCTCATGCGAGAGGAGATAGAGCGTATAGAGGATCGCGGCATTGGGATGCGGCGCATGGACGGGGATCGCGAAATAGGTCGGTCGGCGCTCGGCTATATCGCTGATGATGTGATTGCCGATGATATTCTTGCCGCGATAGACGAGGCGGTTGGGCGAGGCGCCGCTGCAATCGATGGCGAGCGCCGGAATCTCGCCCGACGCGACACGGTCGATGCTCTCGCAACCGGCGATACCGCCGAGCTGCGGCGAGAGCTGCTTGACGAATGCCGTCGTCTTCTCGACGCCCCATTGATCCTTGGCGATCAGCACGTCGAAGCCCGCGAGGAACGGCGTCGTGTAGAACTTGCCCTTATATTGCGGCTTCAACAGATCGGCGGCGTTGTGGATCTCGTCCACCCAGGGCGCGGCTTTCACATTGTAGAGGATGCCGGGATAGACATCGGTGAAGCGCAGCGCGCGGCCTTCGCCCTCGACCATCGCCGGCGTGATGCGCGCCGGCCAAAGCCCGGCCCAATCAACCGAGCGGAAGAGATTCTTGTCGAGATAGGGCGCGAGCTGGTTGGGCGTCGCGGTGTAAACGTCGCTCGAGGCTTTCTCCCCGGCTTGCATCTCTTGATAGAGCTGCGCGGCCATCGGGCCGAAAGCCGGACCCGGCGTCCATTCCACTTTCAGCTTGGTGCCGAACATGCGGTTGATGCCGTCCTCGGCGAGCTTTGCGCCGTCGGGTCCTCCCAGCATCAGATTGGTCCAGCGGATCGTGAGGGTCCCTTCCTGCTTCGCGGCGTCGACCACTTTGGCGAGGGCGGGCGTCATCTCGATGCTTTGTGCGCGGGCCGTGGCGCTGGTCAGCACCATCGTCATCGCCACGGCGATTTCCGCCAAGGCAATGGCCGCCACCCGGACCGTCATGGGTTGCTGTCTCCCTCCGTTCCTGTTCCCCCGCGCTCAACCCGGTGCGGGGTTTATCGTTATTCGGAAAGCTAGCACAGCACCGGCGCTGGTGGGATAGGCGCGAGATGAAAGAAGGCGAAAAAGAGGCAAGAAAAGAAAAGCCCCGGATAAACCGGGGCCAGTTTGAACAGGGAGGCTATACGTCTCAGCGACGTAGAAGGGTCCGAAGACCCTCTTTCCGGTTAGCCGGCCCGGAAATGCGGCCGCAGATGCAGCACACCAATTCAAAATGCGCCCGCGTTGCCGCGCATGCCATCCTAAATATCTCGTAACACCGTTGCATAAACTGCATCGCTCGGTTGCGCCGTGCATACCGATCTCGTCCAAACGGCCGAGATTCCACGAGACGGCATCGACCGCTTGTGGCATCGTCGCCCACCAATCACGAGGGGCTGTTAGAGGGAGGGGCTTGAATGGCGCGTCTGGCCAACATCACCGTCGACGATCTCAACGCCGAGCAGAAGGCCGCGCTGGCCCAGCTTCAGACTGTGCTGTCGCAGAACGGTCTCGGCGGCCCTTTCTCGGTGTGGCTGCGCATGCCGGGCATCGGCCCGAAGCTCATCGAGCTCTTCGTCACCCATCGCAACCAGGGCAAGCTCGAGAAGCGGCTCTTCGAATTGATGACGCTCGTCGTCATCCGCCACTGGTCGGCGCAATTCGCCTGGTGGGCGCACGGCCCACGCACCAAGCAACTCGGCGTCGCCGCCGAAAGCGTCGAGGCGATTCGGACGCGTCGTGCGCCGAAGGAACTGCGCGCGGACGAACAGCTCGTTTACGACGTCACGACCGAAATCATGACTCAGCATAAGCTCAGCGACGCCACCTATGCGCGCGCCAAGGCGGCGCTCGGCGAGGCCGTGTTGATCGAGCTGATCTTCGCGATCGGCTTCTACAACATGGTCGGCATCACGCTCACCAGCTTCGAAGTATCGACACCGGACGGCTCGAAGCAACTGGATTAGCAACCCAAAGATTTACGAGTATTCATCGATAGGCTTCTTCCCTTCGTCATTCCCGCGAAAGCGGGAATCCAGCGAACGCACTGGATGCCCGCTTTCGCGGGCATGACAATTTAGACGGAGGGAGTCTTTAATCCGCGCCGCCGTTCTTCTTCTCCGCGACTTTGCGTAAGAGGAAGTCGCGGAACACGGCGATACGCTTCGATGAGCGCAGCTCTTCGGGATAGACGAAGAACGATTCGAACTCGCCGCCCAGCACGTCGGGCAGCACGCGCACGAGGCCCGAGGTCTCGTGCTCCATGAAATCAGGCAGTGACGCGATGCCGAGCCCGCCTTCGAGCGCACGCAGGATCGCGTAGAGGTTGTTGACCGCGAGGATCGGGCGGCGCTCGTAGCCGGGCCGCGCGCCAGCTTCCAACAGCCAGTTCGGGTTGCGGATCGGCGGCCGCGAATCCGTGCCGTAGATGATGATGCGGTGCTTATCGAGCTCTTCCGGCCGCTGCGGCGTGCCGTATTTCTTCAGATAGTCGGCCGAGGCATAGGCGTGATGCCGCACCGTCATCAGATGGCGCTGCACCAGATCGGGCTGACGCGGCGGCGACATGCGGATCGCGACATCGGCCTCTCGCATCGACAGATCGAGCTCGGCATCGTCGACCACAATCGAGATTTCGATTTCGGGATAAAGGTCGAGGAACTCGCGCACGCGCGGCGTCAGCCAGGCCGAGCCGAAGGCGACCGTCGTCGTGACCTTGAGCGGGCCTTTCGGCCGGTCTTTCGACTCGGTCAGCATCGCCTCGGTCATCGCGAGCTTCGAGAAGACTTCGCGCGCCGTGCGATAGAGCAGATCGCCTTGCTCGGTGAGGATCAGGCCGCGCGCATGGCGATGGAACAGCGGCACCGACAGGCTTTCCTCGAGCGCGCTGATCTGCCGGCTGACCGCGGATTGGCTGAGGTTCAGCGCTTCGCCGGCATGGGTGAAGCTGCCCGCTTCCGCCACGGCGTGGAAGACTTCAGCTTGTCCCAATCCATTGGCGTCGACACGGGGCGTCTCTACTCCGCTGCAGCGCGCGAACGGGCCTCGGCAGCCGCCAGAAATTTCTCTGCTTCGAGCGCCGCCATGCAGCCCATGCCAGCCGCGGTTACGGCCTGGCGAAAAATCTTGTCTTTCACATCGCCGGCGGCGAATACGCCCGGGATCTCGGTCGCGGTCGAATCCGGCTTGGTGATGATATAGCCGCCCTCGTCGAGGGTAAGCTGATCCTTGAATAACTCGGTGACCGGATCGTGGCCGATGGCGACGAACATGCCGTCGACTTCGATCTCGCTGGTCTTGCCGGTCTTGGTGTTGCTTAGGCGCAGGCCGGTGACGTGTTTCGGATTCTCGCCGCCCAGCACTTCATCGACCACGCTGTCCCAGATGATCTTGATCTTCGGATGGTCGAACAGCCGCTGCTGCAGGATCTTTTCGGCGCGCAGCGTGTCGCGGCGATGGATCAGCGTGACGCTGACGCAGTGATTGGTAAGATAGAGCGCTTCCTCGACCGCGGTGTTGCCGCCGCCGATCACCGCGACCCTGCGGTTGCGGAAGAAAAAGCCGTCGCAGGTGGCGCAGGCCGAGACGCCCGCGCCGCGGAATTTATCCTCACTCGGCAGGTTGAGCCAGCGCGCCTGCGCGCCGGTGCAGATGACGAGCGCGTCGGCGATATAGATGTCGCCCGAAATCGGCGGTGCAGACGAAAGGCCGCTGCGAGATATCGCACGAGACGATGATGTCGGAGACGAGCTTGGTGCCGACATGTTCGGCCTGCTTCGCCATCTCTTCCATCAGCCACGGGCCCTGGATCACATCGGCGAAGCCGGGATAATTCTCGACATCGGTGGTGATCATGAGCTGGCCGCCGGGCTGCAGCCCTTGCACCAGGATCGGGTTGAGATTGGCACGTGCGGCATAGATCGCCGCCGTATAGCCGGCCGGCCCCGCGCCGACGATCAGGACTTTGGTGTGGATCCGTTCGCTCATTCAAAAACCGAACATGTGGTCGAGGCTGAAGGCCCCGCCTTCCCCCATGACGCCATGATAGCCGAAAAGCCGGCAGGTCGTATCGCGAATGACAATATAGGCGTTCTCGCCGGCCCGTGCCCGAGTTCGCGTCGTCGAATATTTCGCCATAGCGCCAGAAGCGCGAGCCCCGCACAGGGGATATGGATTTGCTGACGGCCCACTTCGGCGCCCATCGCATCGGTGAGGATAAGATCGGTCGTGCTTTGCGCGTGAAACGGCGTCGAGGCCGGGTAGATGAGATGGCAGAGCGTATCGTGCGGCGCCGCGCCGAGGCGCAGGAAGAGCCGCGTTGAGAGTCCCGGCGGCTTCCCGGAATAGGATTGCGGCTCGCCCTTATAGGTGAGCACCGTGTTGAAGACGTGGCTGCCGAAGCTGGTCTCGGCGCGATGGCCGCTGGCACGATCCTCGTAACGGAACAGCGCATGCAGCCAGCCATCGGCGCTGTTGCCCTGCGCGAAATCATAGACCAGCTCGATATGGCCGCCCTCAGCGCCGGGCGCGCGACAAATCTCGTCGACATCGATAGCGATCGATTGCCGCCGCTGCAGCTTGCCGAAGGAATGCCGCGCCAGCTCTTTACCAGACGCGTCATAGGCGAGCAGTGCGATCGGCAATTCTTCCTGCGCGCGTGCCATCGGTGTCGGCAGCGCGATCGAGCGCCAGCGATCGGGCGGCAGGATCGGCGCCGGCAGGATGTGCCCTTTGCCCAAAAGATTGCCGAGCTCAGCGAGTTTCGGATCGGGCTTGAGATCGGTGCGCTCGACATTCACATGCGCGATGCGGCGGCGGCCCAGTCCCGTCGCCTTATCGCGTCGCGTCACTTCGTAGCGTGGCCGTACCATATATTTGCCGGCGCTGACCTCGATCTGTTGCGGCCAGCGCGCCTCAGGCAACAGTGACGCGACATCGAGCGCGTGACTGGCGAAAGGCGTGAGCGCGCGATCGAGCGTCGCGCTCTTGTTGTCGCCCATCAGATTGAGGCCGATCGCGCCGGCGGGAATTGCGCAAGGCTGGCTGTTCTGGATCCACAGCGTAACCTGCTCGCCGGCATCGGGCGCGGGGAGGCCGGCATAGAAATCCGCCGGCCAGGAATTCGCGTCATGCGTGCAAGAGAAAGCGTGCTCGCTATTGTTACCGCCATACGTGTCGAGCGCGTATTTCACGACGTCGTGGCCTTGCGCGCCGATCGCATGGACGAAAAGCTGGCCGGTGAATTCCGGCAAAGCAAAACGCTGCCGCACCGTTTTGCTGTCGATCACGATCGAGGTCGCGCCGGGCGCGACATCCTCGGTCCATTCGGCGATCGATTTGCCGCTGGCATCGAACAGCAGCAGCCACAGCTTCAGCGCGGTGCCGCCATAGCCCGACCAATAATTCGCCGTGACGAGCCGTGTCGATAATCCATCCTGCTCGCGGAAGAAGACGAAATTGGTCGCGAAATTGAGCGGGTCGAGATAGCGCCGCCCGCGTGGCACAATGCTCTCGGGCAGGCGCAGCGCATCGAGGCTCAGCACCGAAGCGCCCGCGGGCAGCAAATGCCGGATATGCGCCGCCGCGCGCTCGGCATCGAAGCCGGCGACGAAGACGATGCGTGCACCCGAGTCTTTCAATGTCGTCACCGGCTGCGCGGCTTTGCCCAACACTTTCCGGCCGACGGCCGTCACGTCCTGGACGAAACAGCCGGCGAGATCGAGGCCGCTGAAATCGTAAAGCTCGGCCAGCGCGTCGATCTGGCCCTCAAGGTCATAGACCGCGCAGCGCCCTTCCTTCAGGCGGCGCAGCAGATCGGGCGCCGCCGCGGCGGCAAGCGGATGCGTCACCGCCTTGAAAAAGGCGTTGCCGCCGCTTTTATTGTCGAAAGTCTCGATCCTGAGCATCGCGTTTTCTCAATATGACAAGATATTGAGGAAATTTCACCCCGCGCTGGCTCTAAAGCTTGCAACCCCGGCGTTTCAAATCGCCGCACGGATTCCCCTCAATCGCAATCCCCACTACTCTGCGGACCCATGGTTGTTGGTAGTCAGGTTCGGAAAACCACCTCAGCGGAGGCGGAACGCAGCTTCCGCGCCGCGATCTTCATCGCCTTCGCCATTACGGTGGTGCGGCTCCTCTGGATCGCCTCGGGGACGACCGATCTTTATCCCGACGAGGCGCAGTATTGGCTTTGGTCGCTGACGCCGGATTGGGGTTATTACTCGAAGCCGCCGGTCGTCGCTTGGCTGATCGCTCTGACGACAAGGCTTGCCGGCAATGATAACGAGCTCGCCGTCCGCATGGCAGCGCCGCTCCTCCATTTCGGCATCGCAACGATGATCTATCTGCTGGCGCGGCGGCTTTACGACGCGCGCACAGCGTTCTGGTCGTCGGTGGTCTACGCGACCTTGCCTGGCGTCTGGGTCTCGGCCGTCATCATGTCGACCGACGCGCCGTTGCTCTTCTGCTGGTCGGTCGCCCTCTATGCCTTCGTGCGCGCGCGCGAGCCGGCTGGAGAGACAAAAGGGGGTGAGCGCTGGTGGTGGCTCGTCGGCATCGCGAGTGGCTTCGGGCTCCTATCCAAATACGCGATGGCGTATTGGATGATCTCGGCGCTGCTCTTCCTCGCGATCTATCGCGCCGAGCGTCGCTACCTGCCGCGTTTCGGCGCGGCGATGCTGCTCGCCTTGCTGATCTATTCGCCGAATTTCTTCTGGAACTGGTCGCATGGTTTCGTCTCCTATCACCACACGCAGCAGAACGCCGCGCTCAGTGGGCCACTGTTCCATCCCGACAAATTCCTCGCATTCTTCGGCTCGCAATTCGGCGTCTTCGGCCCGGTGCTGTTCGGCGCGTTGATCCTGCTTGCGGTGCTGGGGCGGCGCACAATGAAAGAGCCGCGCGCGGCGATGCTCGCCTTCTTCGCGCTACCGACGTTGGCGATGATGCTGGTGGTGAGCTTCCTCTCGCGCGCCGAGCCGAACTGGTCGGCGCCGACTTATCTTTCGGCGACGGTGCTGGTGGTCGCGTTTCTCCTCGCGGAGATGCCGCGCATACTCGTTTGGGGCTCGGTCGCGCTGCATGTCGCCGCCGCGGTGGCGATCGTCGAGGCCAAGCCGCTGACGCAGCTCGTTGGCTACAACCTGCCGGGCAAATACGATCCGCTGCACCGCCTCAAAGGCTGGCGCCAACTCGGCACCTCGATCGGCCGCATGCTCGCCGAGAATCCTGGCAAGCATCTGATGACCGACGATCGCGAGCTCATGGCGGCGCTAATCTACTACGTGCGGCCGCATCCTTTCGATTCGCTCAAATGGAACGGCGCCGGCGGCATCCACGACCAATTCGATCTCACCGCGCAGCCCGAGAAATTCGTTGGGCAGAATTTCCTGCTCGTCTCGTATCGCAACAATATCGGCGACATCGTCAGCCGCTTCGCGTCATCAGGACCGATCGAGCAGGTGACGATTTTCCTGGGGCCGCCGATCCATCGGGGCGGCGAGCCGCTGACGCGGGTCTATGAGATCCGCGACCTCAGCGATTTCAAAGGCTATCGCTGAGCGTTTTGCGCTCGATGGCGAGCGGCAATCGGTGCCGCCTTGCGGCCGCGACGAAGGCCAGCGCGAAAGCGCAGCCGAGATAAAAGCCGGCGATCACGTCGCTCAGGTAGTGCTGGTCGAGGATAATGCGGCTCGCCATGACAGCAAGGGCGAGCAAGGCGTAAGCCGGCCAGGCGGGCGGGTAGATCGCATAGAGGGCGACGGCCAGCGCCGCGACAGTGACGCTGTGGCCCGAGGGGAAGGACCAGGCATTGGCGTGCGGGTTGCCCCAGGTGAAGCCGAAAAGATTCTCGCGGAACAGCAGCACCGGACGCGCGCGGCCGAAGACCGGCTTCATGATGTCGGCGACGATGCCGGGCACGGCGAGTGCCACGAAGACAAAGGCGGCGCGCAGGATCCAAAGCCGCGCGTGGTTGAGCCATGCCAAAAACAGCAGCAGGCCGAGCGGCACGAGATAGACACCGCCTTCGCCGAGCCTCGTGATGAAGCCGAAGATCGCGTGCGTGACGGGATCGATATTCTGTAGCGCGCGCGCGAGCGGGACGTCGATCCAGCGATAGGCGATGACGAAAGCGATAACGCAGCCGAGCGACAGCCAGGCGAAACGCTTGAGGCCGGGTGAGGGATGGCAGAGCGCCTGCCACCAGCGCTCGACGGCGTCGCTTCGCAGAATGAGCCAATGCAGGCCCCAGGCGATCGCGGCGACGAGAAAGCCCGAGGCGACGATGTCGGAGAGGAAATGCCCGCCTTGCGCCAAGCGCACGATGCCGAGCCCTGCGCCGAGCGCGACCGAAGCGATCACGCCATTGCGGCGCGCCGCCGCGCCGCCAGCGAGGAACGCCGCCGAGACGAGGTAGAAGCCCATCGCCGGATCGCCGGCAGGGAAAGAGCAATTGCGCCGGCATTGATCGCTCGGCACGAAGGCCGGGGTGAATTTCTGCGTGCCGCCGAACTGCGTGATCTGCGCTGGCCGGGCGCGTCCCCAATGATCCTTGAAGATCGTGTTGACCGTGAGGCCCGGGCCAAGCGCGAGCGAGAGCAGCAGGAAGATCGCGGCGCGCGGGGTTAGGCCCAAGACGGCGCGACGCTGCATGAGGCTCGCACCGCCCACCACGATCACCGCGATGGCATAGGCCCAGACGGCGAGCGCGAGGTGATCGTGGATGAGCCGGAACGGCGCCCAATCGCCGAGGAAAAAGCCGTTGCCCGGCCGGTAGAACAGGCCGCTCGTCCAGAGATCGATGCCCGGCAGCAGGATCAGCCCGCCACAGAGCAGCAGGAAGCTTCCGGCAAACCAGAGGCAGCACGCGCATTCTCAGGCCGCTTTCCCGAGGCGGTGGCGGATCTCGCTGGCGGCGCGCGCCGTGTCGTCGAGCGGCGCGTAATGCCAGGTCTCGAGCGTGCCGTTGAAGGGCCGCGTGATGCCGGCCTCGCGCATCGCCTGATGGAAGCGCGCGAATTTCGCCGAGCCGCCTTCGAGCTCGATGATATGCACCGGCTTGCCGGTCGAAGCGGCCTCACTGATCATCGACACCGAATCTGCGGTGACGATGACCGCATCCGCCGCGCCCAGCATCGCGAAATAGGGATTGTCGCCGCTGCCGTCCCAGATGAAGGCGGGCAGGCCGGCGAGGCGCTTCTGCAGCAAGGCGCGCTGGGCTTCGCCGGTGCGGCGCGACGGCGTGATGGCAAGGCCGACGCCGCTCTTCGCCAGCGCGACGAGCCGGTCGCAGAGCGCCCCAAAGCGCTCCTCGGTCAGGCGATAGACGCTGTTGTCGCCGCCGATCAGCACGGCGACGAGCGGGCGCGGCAGGGCGGCGAAGGTCGGCGCCCAGCGCGCCGCGTCGGCGGCAAGCTTCTCCGGGGTCACGCGATGCACCGCGCCCAGGGTGCGGAACACATTCTCGCCCGGCGCCGGGTCGTGGCGCGGGGCGACGATAAGGTCGATCTCGTTGCGGAAGGAGCGCGGGTCCTGCACCTGGACCCAGAAGGTTCGGCCGCCACTCGCGCGCTTGACCATCCGGGCCGGGGCAACGCTGTTGCGGCCGCAGCCAATGACGATATCGGGCCAGGGCGGCTCGAGCCGGGCTCCGGCAGGGTCGATGGCCAGCGCGGGGCCAAGCCAGAGGCTGGGTGGCAAGTAGCGCCAGGGCGCGCGGATCGCGAGGCGCTTTTGGGTTATGGGCCAGCCGAGCGCCTCGGCCAGGCCGGTGACCTGGTTGGCCATGCCGATCTTGCCGTCATGCAGCACCCAGATCTGGGGTGGGTTGTCAGAAGGATCGGCAGGGGTCACGGCGGCGGTCGCTGCCATCTTGAAAGATTATTACGTTCGGCTAGACTTGGCAATTATCGATAAGAAATCGCCTGGGTTTGGGAATTTTTCATGCGCCGCAGCAAGCTTGATCGCATCGACCGTCGGATTTTGCACGATCTGCAAGCTGATGGCCGCATGACCAACGTGGACCTGGCAGAACGGGCCGGCATCTCGGCGCCGCCTTGCTTGCGGCGCGTCCGCGCCTTGGAAGAGGCCGGGTATATCCGCGGATATCATGCCGAGGTCAATCCCGAAGCGCTGGGCTTCGCCGTCACGGTTTTCGCTCAGGTCGGTCTCGCGACCCAGGCCGAGCCCGATCTCAAAGCTTTCGAGGCGCTGGTCGCGTCCTGGCCCGAGGTGCGCGAGGCGCATATGCTCGCCGGCGAGACCGATTTCCTGTTGAAGATCGTCGCCTCGGATTGGGACAGCTATCAGCGCTTCCTCACGACCAAGCTAACCGCTGCGCCCAATGTCACGCATGTGAAATCGTCGCTCGCGATCCGCGCCTCGAAGGCCGAGCCGGGCGTACCGATCGAAGCCGACGACTGAGCGCGACCTATTTAAATTGGACTTTGACGATCTCGTAGGACCGCGCGCCGCGGGGTGTCGAGACCTCGACATTGTCACCGATCGTCTTGCTGATCAGGGCGCGCGCTACCGGCGAGGTCACCGATAGCAGGCCCTTGCTGATATTCGCCTCGTCCTCGCCGACGATCTGATAGACGGTCTTTTCCTCGGTCTCTTCGTCTTCGAGCGTGACCGTGGCGCCGAATTTGATGACCTTGCCCGAGAGCTTGGTCACGTCGATCACCTCGGCGCGCGCGATCTTGTCCTCGAGCTCCATCACCCGGCCTTCGATGAAGCCCTGGCGCTCGCGCGCGGCGTGATATTCGGCGTTTTCGGCGATATCGCCTTGCTCGCGCGCTTCGGCGATCGCACGGATAATGGCCGGGCGGTCGACGCTCTTGAGTCTCTTCAACTCCTCCTGCAGACGGCTATAGCCGCCGGAGGTCATCGGAATTTTCGTCATAAGGGCAGCTTGTCCCCGTGGCGTTCAGCATAACAAAGCGCTGAGAAATCAGCGCTCAGAACGATCCTTCAAAATAGGATTGTACGGGGGCGACTTCAAGACTGCCCGTCCGAAGAGCGTGGATGGCCTGGACGGCGGCGCGGGCGCCCGCAACTGTTGTGTAATAGGGGATCTCGTTGGTCAGGGCGGTCCGGCGCAGGCTGAAACTATCGGCAATCGACTGGGCCCCCTCGCTGGTATTGACCACCAGCTGGACCTCGCCCGACAGCATTCGGTCGACGATATGCGGCCGGCCTTCCACCACTTTGTTGACTTGCTCTACCTCAAGCCCGGCCTGGCGCAGGAACTGGGCGGTGCCCTTCGTCGCGACCAGGCTGAAGCCCATGGCGATCAGCCGCCGGCAAGGCTCGACGACGGTCGGCTTGTCCTGATCGCGGACCGAGATGAAGACCCGGCCGGTGAGTGGCAGTATCACACCGCTGCCAAGCTGTGACTTGGCGAAGGCGCGACCGAAATCTGAATCGAGCCCCATCACCTCGCCGGTCGATTTCATCTCCGGGCCGAGGATGAGATCGACACCGGGGAAACGGGCGAACGGGAACACCGCCTCCTTGACCGCGACATGCGGCCGCCGCGCCTTGGCTTCGAGCGTGAAGCTCTTGAGCTTCTCGCCGGCCATCACCCGCGCCGCGATCTTGGCGATCGGCACGCCGATGGCTTTGGCAACGAAAGGCACGGTGCGCGAGGCGCGCGGATTGACCTCGAGCACATAGACCGTGCCGTCCTTCACCGCATATTGCACATTCATCAGGCCGATCACGCCGAGTGCCTTGGCCATCGCCGTCGTCTGGCGCTTTAACTCGGTAATAATCTCGGCCGGCAGCGAATAGGGCGGCAGCGAGCAGGCGCTATCGCCGGAATGAATCCCGGCTTCCTCGATATGCTCCATGATGCCGGCGATGAAGACGTCGCTGCCATCGGCGAGCGCGTCGACATCGACCTCGATCGCTTCTTGCAGATAGCGATCGAGCAGCACGGGGTTGTTGCCCGAGACTTTGACCGCGCGCGCCATGTAGCGGGCGAGGGCGGCTTTCTCATGCACGATCTCCATCGCGCGGCCGCCCAGCACATAAGACGGGCGGATGACGACGGGATAGCCGATGCGCTGCGCGATGGCCTCGGCCTCTTCGGGTGAGGTCGCGGTGCCGTTCTCCGGCTGCTTCAGGCCGAGCTTGTGCAGCAACTCCTGGAAGCGGCGGCGATCTTCGGCGAGATCGATCGCGTCGGGCGAAGTGCCGAGGATCGGGATATGCGCGGCTTCGAGCGCGGCGGCGAGCTTCAACGGCGTCTGCCCGCCAAGCTGCACGATGATGCCGCGCACCGTGCCTTTGCGCTGCTCGACACGGACCAGCTCGATCACGTCCTCGGCGGTGAGCGGCTCGAAATAGAGCCGGTCCGAGGTGTCGTAATCGGTCGAGACCGTCTCGGGATTGCAGTTGACCATGATTGTCTCGATGCCGGCCTCTTTGAGGCTGTAGGCGGCATGGACGCAGCAGTAATCGAATTCAATGCCCTGGCCGATGCGGTTGGGGCCGCCGCCCAGGATCACGACCTTGTCGCGCGCCGACGGATCGGATTCGCATTCGGGCGGCTGTACACCGTCGCCTTCATAGGTCGAATACATGTAAGGGGTAAGCGACGGGAATTCGGCGGCACAGGTATCGATGCGCTTATAGACCGGATGCACGTTGAGCTGCACGCGTGCCTCGGCGACGGCGGTTTCGGTCGTGCCGCTGAGCTCGGCGAGCCGTGTGTCGGAAAAGCCCATGGCTTTGAGCTTCAACAAGCCGCCGGTGTCCTTCGGCAGGCCGTTGCGCTTCACCTCGGCCTCGGCGGCGACGATCTTGCGGACCTCTTCGAGGAACCATGGATCGTATTTGCACGCCGCGTGAATTTCGTCGGTGGTGAGGCCGTGACGATAGGCCTGCGCGATGGTCAGCAGGCGATCGGGCGTCGGTTTGGCAAGCGCGCCGCGGATCGCATCTTTCTCGCCATTCTCAGCACCGGGAATCTCGATCTCGTTGAAGCCGGTAAGGCCGGTCTCCATCGAGCGCAGCGCCTTCTGTACCGATTCGGCAAAGCAGCGACCGATCGACATCGCTTCGCCGACGGATTTCATCGACGTCGTCAGCAGCGGCTCCGCGCCGGGGAACTTCTCGAAGGTGAAGCGCGGCATCTTGGTGACGATGTAATCGATCGTCGGCTCGAAGGATGCCGGCGTGACCTTGGTGATCTCGTTGGTGAGCTCGTCGAGCGTGTAGCCGACAGCGAGCTTCGCCGCGACCTTGGCGATCGGGAAGCCGGTCGCCTTCGATGCGAGCGCCGATGAGCGCGATACGCGCGGATTCATCTCGATGATGACCAGCTCGCCATCCGCGGGATTAACCGCGAATTGTACGTTCGATCCGCCGGTATCAACGCCGATCTCGCGCAGCACCGCAATCGAGGCGTTGCGCATGATCTGATATTCCTTGTCGGTCAGCGTCAGCGCCGGTGCGACAGTGACGCTGTCGCCGGTATGGACGCCCATCGGATCGATATTTTCGATCGAGCAGATGATGATGCAGTTGTCGGCGCGGTCGCGCACGACTTCCATCTCATATTCTTTCCAGCCGAGCACGGATTGCTCGACGAGGATTTCGTGCACCGGTGACGCGCGCAACGCGCCGCGCACCAGCTCGTCATATTCCTCTTTGTTATAGGCGATGCCGCCGCCAGTGCCGCCCAGCGTGAAGGACGGGCGGATGATCGCCGGCAGGCCGACGGATTCGAGGGCGATGCGGGCATCGTCAGCCGATTTGACCAGCCGGCTCTTCGGCGATTTGAGGCCGATGCGGTCCATTGCTTCGCGGAACAGCAGCCGATCCTCGGCCTTGGCGATCGCCGCTTCGGACGCGCCGATCAACTCGACGCGGTGGCGTTGCAGCGCGCCATTCTTGGCAAGCGCCATCGCCGTATTGAGCGCCGTCTGTCCGCCCATCGTCGGCAGCAGCGCATCGGGTTGCTCGCGCGCGATGATGCGCTCGACCATGTCCGGGGTGATCGGCTCGATGTAGGTCGCATCGGCCAGGCCCGGATCGGTCATGATCGTCGCGGGGTTGGAATTGACCAGGATGACGCGATAGCCCTCTTCCCGGAGGGCCTTGCAGGCCTGCGCGCCGGAATAATCGAATTCGCAAGCCTGGCCGATGACGATCGGCCCGGCGCCAATGATCAAGATGCTTTTGATATCGGTGCGCTTCGGCATCGCTCAGCTTTTCTTATTCATCGCGTCAGTGAAGCGCTTGAAGAGATAATGACTGTCCTGCGGGCCGGGGCTGGCCTCGGGATGGTATTGCACCGAGAAGACCGGCCGGTCTTTCAGCCGCAGCCCTTCATTCGAGCCGTCGAACAGCGAGACATGCGTCACCTCGGCCTCTTTCGGGAGGCTCTCGGGAATGACGCAGAAGCCGTGATTCTGGCTGGTGATCTCGACCTTGCCGGTGGCGAGGTCCTTCACCGGGTGATTGGCGCCGCGATGGCCGATCGACATCTTCTTGGTCTTGCCGCCAAGGGCGAGTGCCAGAAGCTGATGGCCCAAGCAGATCCCGAACACCGGCTTGCCGCTGTCGACGAGTCGCTTGATTACCGGAACCGCATATTCGCCGGTCGCCGCCGGATCGCCCGGGCCGTTCGAGAGGAAGATACCGTCCGGGTTGTGGCGCAGAATGTCTTCGGCGCTTGCCGTTGCCGGCATCACGGTGACGTCGCAGCCCTCGCTCGCCAGCATGCGCAGGATATTGCGCTTGGCGCCGTAATCGACCGCGACGACCTTGTGTTTCGGCGCGGTCAGCGTGCCGTAGCCTTTGCCTTGGATCCAGCCGGTCTCGTCCCAGTGATAGCTTTGGCGGCAGCTCACCTCTTTGGCGAGGTCCATGCCTTCGAGGCCCGGCCAGGCCCGTGCCTCTTTCACCAGCTTCTCGAGATCGAGATTGCCGTCGGGCGCATAGCAGATGGTGCCATTGGGCGGGCCGCCGTCGCGGATGCGACGGGTCAGTCGCCGTGTGTCGACGCCGGCGAGGCCGGTCAGGTCGCGCGATTTCAGCCACGTGTCGAAATGCTGGAGCGCGCGCCAATTCGACGGATCGGTGATGTCGGCGCGCAGCACCAGCCCGCGTGCCGCGGGGGTGATGGTCTCGATATCCTCGGTATTGGCGCCGACATTGCCGATATGGGGGAAGGTAAAGGTGATGATCTGACCGGCATAGGAGGGATCGGTCATGATCTCCTGATAGCCGGTCAAGCTGGTGTTGAAGCAGATTTCGCCGGTACGAATGCCCGGAGCGCCGAGGCCACGGCCCCAAAAAACGCTGCCATCCGCCAAAACCAGAGCGGCATTCGCACCTTCGGGGCGCGCGGACGGCAGGGGCGCGTCGGTCATTCTTGCGGTAGGCCTCGTGACAAGTGTGGCGACCTGCCCGCGTCAAAACACACCGCTCCAAACGCCGGGCGGCGCGACTAAGACGGAAGATTGGGCTAAGAGCGGGAGATAGACCGCACCTAACCTTCCGTCAAGCTGAGTCACACGCTAATTTCGCGCGAATCGGGATTTTTCGGAGATCAGAATGTTGCGCGAGCAATTCAGCGAGGCCTTGAAGCAGGCGATGCGCGACAAGGAACTGCTCGCGGTGTCGACCGTGCGTCTCATCCTCGCGCGCCTCAAAGAGCGCGACATCGAGGCGCGGCCCAAAGGCAACATGGACGGAATCGCCGATCCGGACATCCAGTCGATGCTGCAGCAGATGATCAAGCAGCGCCGCGAATCGATTGAACTCTACGACCGAGGCGGCCGTCCCGAGCTCGCCGAGAAAGAACGCGGCGAGATCGCGATCATCGAGCGCTTCCTGCCCAAGGCGATGTCCGACGACGAGGCCGAGGCCGTGATCAAAGGCGTCATCGCCGCGACCGGCGCATCGAGCGTCAAGGACATGGGCAAGGTCATGGCCGCGCTGAAAGAGAAATATGCTGGCCAGCTCGATCCCTCGAAATCGAGCCAGATGGTCAAAAAGCTGCTCGGCTAGAGCGCGGCTTTCTCCACAGCTTTTCCTTGGCTGTGCGTTTGACGCTCTTTCTGCTGTGACTACACTCGGCTTGCTGTCATGGTGACGGCCCATAGCTGAGAGTCGAAGCTTATGGCTTTCCCGCCGCGTTTTCTCGACGAACTGCGCCAGCGCCTCTCCCTGGCCGAGGTCGTCGGGCGGCGTGTGAAGCTTATCCGCCGCGGGCGCGAATTCACCGGCCTCTGTCCGTTCCATAACGAGAAGACGCCGTCTTTCGCCGTCGTCGAGGAAAAGGGCTTCTATCACTGCTTCGGCTGCGGCGCGCATGGCGATGTCATCGGCTTCACCATGCAGACGGAGAATCTCTCTTTCCCGGAAGCGGTGGAGCAGCTCGCGCGCCGTGCCGGCCTCGAAGTGCCGCAAGAGACGCGCGAGGAGCGCGAGCGTGCCGAGCGTCAGGCGACGTTGCAAACCGCGATCGACGCAGCCTGCGCTTTCTTCGAGAAAATGCTGCATGGACCGGAAGGTAGTGCGGCGCGCGCCTATCTCGATAAGCGCGGTCTCGATGACGCGACGATCCGGCGGTTCCGCCTCGGCTTTGCGCCAGATGGCCGCGATAAGCTGAAACGCGCGGTGATGAGCGGCACGATGCCCGAGGCGCTGCTGCTCGAAGGCGGACTGTTACGCAAGCCGGAAGGCGGCGGCGACAGCTACGATTATTTCCGCAATCGCGTGATCTTCCCGATCGGCGACCGCCGCGGCCGCATCATCGCTTTCGGCGGCCGCGTCATGGATGACGGCCAGCCGAAATATCTCAATTCACCGGAGACGCCGCTCTTCCAAAAGGGCCGCAATCTTTATGGGTGGGCTCTGGCGCGTGTTGCCGCGGCCAAGGATCCGTCGGCGATCGTGGTCGAAGGCTATATGGACGTGATCGCCTTGCATCGCGCCGGCTTCACGACCGCGGTCGCGCCGCTCGGCACGGCGCTGACCGAGGCGCAGATCGAAGAGCTTTGGCGCATGGCGCCTGAGCCGGTTCTGTGTTTCGATGGCGACTCGGCGGGCCAGCGTGCTGCGTCCCGTGCTCTGGCGCGCGCGCTGCCGATCTTGAAGCCGGGCATGTCGCTGCGCTTCGCGATCCTGCCGCCATCGGAAGACCCCGACAGCCTTATCCTTCATCACGGCGCGCAGGCGATGCGCGATTTGCTTGATCGCGCGCAGCCGCTTGCCGAAGTGCTCTGGCGCATCGAGACCGCACAGCCGACCGACACGCCCGAGCGCCGTGCCGCGCTGGAGAAACGACTCGACACGCAGATCCGTCTCATCGCCGATCGCAGCGTGCAAGAGCACTACCGCAATTTCTTCCGCGAGCGGCTCAGGGAGATGTTCGGCGCGCGGCGCGGCCCGGTGGGCGGACGCAACATGCCGCAACGTTATGGCGCGTCGCGTGGGCCTTATCAGAGCGGTTCTTATCAGGGCCATTCCGGTGGCCGTATGCGCGGTCGGCGATTCGCGCCGCCACCGCCCTGGAGCGAAGTCGCGCCGCCAGGCGAGCAGGTTTTGGCGCGTCGACGCGAGGAGGTGACCCTCGCGCTGATGCTTAATCATCCATCGCTGCTAAACGAGGTCGAGGAGGAGTTTGCCCAGCTTGAATTCCTGTCCCCCGACCTTGACAAGCTTCGAAACGCAATCCTAAAAACCCATGCTCCGCAACCCGACCTTGACGCTGAAACACTGACTCGCCACTTGAAAGACGACGGATTCGCCAAGACGGTCGATGGTGTGCTGTCGGCACAGGTTCTTAACCATGCCGCTTTCGCGCGGGTCGAGGCCGATGCCGAGACGGTGCGGTTGGGTTGGGCGGATACCAAAGGTCGGTTCGAAAAGCGCAATCTAGGCACGCAGATCCGCGATGCCGAGCGCAATCTTGCCGGTGATATGAGCGTCGAAAACTGGACGCGGCTCCAGCCCTTGCTGGAAGATAAAGAAGAGGGCGAAAGTGCTCTTTAGGACGGGGAAGCTGGATCAGAGGATCGTGGGCTGACGGAAGCTCGCGACGCGCAACGGGGGTTATGGCCATGCTTAGGGCAGTTAAAGTTTAGACGATAAGGTGACGGCGGGGCCTTGCTTTAGCATGGCATTCGTTCTTGGCTGAGCGGTATTGCGGGGCGGGACGGAAATGGCGAGCAAGTCGGCGGGCACGGCGGACGTTCCCGAGGGTCGCGAAGAAGCGGCAGAAGCACCTTTGCTCGACGCAGTTGCTGCGACGATCAAAAAGATGGTCGCGCGCGGCAAGGAGCGCGGCTACGTCACTTATGACGAGCTGAACGCGGCGCTGCCGCCTGAGCAAGTTTCTTCCGAGCAAATCGAAGACACGATGACGATGCTCTCCGAGCTCGGCGTCAATGTCGTCGAGAGCGAAGAGGCGGACGAAGGCGACGAAGAAGGCGGCGACGGCGACGGCGCTGCCGGCAATCTCAACGACGCAGATATTGGCCGCACCGACGACCCGGTGCGCATGTATCTGCGCGAGATGGGCTCGGTCGAGCTCTTATCGCGCGAAGGCGAAATCGCGATCGCCAAGCGGATCGAGGCCGGCCGCGAAATGATGATCGGCGGCATTTGCGAAAGCCCGCTGACCATGCGCGCGCTGATCAGCTGGCGCGACGCGCTCAACGAAAACCGGATGCTGTTGCGCGATATCGTCGATCTCGACGCGACCTACGGCAACAACGCTTTCGAGACCGAGGAAGCGGCGAAGCAGGCCGCGGTCGCCAATGGCGAGTCGCCGGAAGTTGTCGAAGCGGCGGCCGAGGCCGAAGCGGAGACGCCGCCCGAGGGTGCCGATGGCGAAGAGGGCGATGCCGAGGAAAACGCGATCTCGCTCGCCGCGATGGAAGCCGAGCTGAAGCCTGGCGTCGTCGCGATCCTCGACGAGATCGCCGGTCTCTATAAGAAGCTGCAGAAGCGCCAGGACACCCGGCTCAAATCGCTCAACGAGGGCGAGGAGCTGGGCAAGAGCAGTGAGCGCAATTACGACAAGCTCAAGTCGCAGATCGTCGAGGCGATGAAGAACGTGCGCCTCAACAATGGGCGCATCGAGCAGCTTGTCGATCAGCTCTACGGCCTCAACCGCCGGCTCGTCACCGCCGAGGGCAAGCTCTTACGCCTCGCCGAGGCTGCCGGCGTGAAGCGCCAGGACTTCCTCAACCACCATGTCGGCTTCGAGCTCGCGCCCGATTGGCTGTCGCAGGTGAAGCGTCTCCACGGCAAGGGCTGGTCGGGTCTGGCGACGAAGCATGCCAATGACGTGAAGACGTTGCGTGGGGAGATCGTCATTGTCGCGGGTGAGGCGGGCGTGCCGCCGGTCGAATTCCGCCGTATCGTCCAGACCGTTCAGCGTGGCGAGCGCGAAGCCGGTCGCGCCAAGAAGGAAATGGTCGAGGCCAATCTCCGCCTCGTCATCTCGATCGCCAAGAAATACACCAATCGCGGCCTGCAATTCCTCGATCTGATTCAGGAAGGCAATATCGGCCTGATGAAGGCGGTCGATAAATTCGAATACCGCCGCGGCTATAAATTCTCGACCTATGCGACGTGGTGGATTCGCCAGGCGATCACGCGCTCGATCGCCGATCAGGCGCGCACCATCCGCATCCCGGTGCATATGATCGAGACGATCAACAAGCTGGTCCGTACCTCGCGCCAGATGCTGCATGAGATCGGCCGCGAGCCGACCCCGGAAGAGCTCGCCGACAAGCTCATCATGCCGCTTGAGAAAGTGCGCAAGGTGCTGAAGATCGCTAAGGAGCCGATCAGCCTCGAGACGCCGATCGGCGACGAGGAGGATTCGCATCTCGGCGATTTCATCGAGGACAAGAACGCTGTTCTGCCGGTCGATGCCGCGATCCAGGCCAATCTGCGCGAGACCACGACGCGCGTGCTCGCCTCGCTCACCCCGCGCGAGGAACGCGTGCTGCG
Organism: uncultured Alphaproteobacteria bacterium; assembly: GCA_963740675.1. Taxonomy (GTDB): domain Bacteria; phylum Pseudomonadota; class Alphaproteobacteria; order ATCC43930; family CGMCC-115725; genus CAIKMD01. Next base: position 689,172 of record CAVUFS010000004.1, on the reverse strand, counting down.
CATGCGCTTCGGCATCGGCATGAATACCGACCACACGCTCGAAGAGGTCGGCCAACAATTCTCGGTGACGCGCGAGCGCATCCGCCAGATCGAGGCGAAGGCGCTCCGGAAGCTCAAACACCCCTCGCGCTCGCGCAAGCTGCGCAGCTTCCTCGACACCTAAGCCATCATCTTTCGGCTCTCGGCTATCAGCCTACCCGCTTTCGCGGTAAGCTGAAGCTGACGGCTGATTGCTTTTGGGGCCTGTAGTTCAGTTGGTTAGAACGCGCCGCTCATAACGGTGTTGTCGCAGGTTCGAGTCCTGCCGGGCCCACCATTTCTTAATCTTGCGTTGGTGCATCAACTCCGCTTGCTGTCGTGGCTGTCACGGGGGCGAGCCCCACAGGCGCGGCATTGGGAAATCCGCAACGTGACGTAGAGCGGACTGTTATCGTCTCTTATCGTCTCAGGATACCGCCAAGCGCGCCGCGCACAATGGCGCGGCCGACAGAGCCGCCCATTGATCCGCCGAGGGACCGGCCGATGTCGGCGGCCACTTTTCCCGCGACCTGGTTGGTCACGGTGCGTGTGACGCTCCGCGCGATCAATTGCCCTGAAGACAGGCGCCGTCCGCGTGGGTTGTTGGTACCGAAAATCGTTCCGACGATTGCGCCGATTTGTCCGAGTACGCCGCTCGCCGGTGCGGCGCTCTGTTGCGTCGATGGATCAGGAGACGATGCGGGCACCGTCGATTGCATGCGCTGTTGAAGGATCTCATAGGCAAACTCGGAATCGACGGCCCGATCGTACTTTCCCTTGACGGGCGACTTATCGATGATGGCCTTGCGCTCCTCGGGCGTGATTGGGCCGAGTCGCGCGGAAGGTGGCCGAACCATGGCGCGCTCTACCATCGACGGCGTCCCGTTACCTTCGAGAAACGACATCAACGCTTCGCCCTTGCCGAGTTCCATGATGACACGTGCGGTGTCGAGCGCTGGATTCTGGCGGAAAGTCTGGGCTGCTGCGGTCACTGCTTTCTGGTCACGTGGCGTGAACGCGCGTAGCGCGTGCTGAACGCGATTGCCGAGCTGCGCGAGAACCTTATCCGGCACATCGAGCGGATTTTGCGTCACGAAATAGACGCCGACGCCCTTGGAGCGAATGAGACGTACCACCTGCTCAATCTTGTCGAGCAGCGCCTTCGGTGCGTCCGTAAATAAGAGATGAGCTTCGTCGAAGAAAAAACAAAGCTTCGGCTTGTCCAGATCGCCGACTTCCGGCAACTCCTCGAACAGTTCCGACAAAAGCCAGAGGAGAAACGTCGCGTACAGTCGCGGATTTTCCATCAACTGGTCGGCGGCCAGGATATTGATCGTCCCGTGCCCTTCGCGGTCCGTATGCATGAAATCCTTCAATGCAAGTGCCGGCTCACTGAAGAATTTGGTTCCGCCTTGATTCTCCAACACCAGGAGCTGGCGCTGAATTGTGCCAATGGTCGCCTTCGAGACATTCCCATACCGGGTCGTTAGCTCGGTGGCATGATCGGCAAGATAACCGAGGATCGCGCGCAGATCCTTTAGATCGAGCAATAGCAGTCCCTGTTCATCGGCGATGCGGAACGCAATATTGAGCACGCCTTCCTGTACATCATTCAGATCCATGAGCCGCGCGAGTAGAAGCGGCCCCATTTCAGACGCCGTTGCCCGCACCGGGTGCCCCTGTTCGCCGAACAAATCCCAGAACACCACAGGAAACTGATCTGGCTCGTAGTCAAAACCCATATCCTTGGCGCGTTTGACGAACACATCCTTCGCTTCGCCCGGGGCCGCGAGACCTGAGAGGTCGCCTTTGATATCGGCGGCAAAGACCGAAACGCCCGCGCGCGAAAGTCCTTCAGCCAGCACTTGCAGCGTGACGGTTTTGCCGGTGCCCGTGGCGCCCGCGACCAGGCCATGCCGGTTGGCCAAGGCAAGTGTGAGGAATTCGGGCTTCGCGCCCTTGCCGATAAAGATCGCGCCGTCTTGATCAGGGTTCATGGCTGCGCACCCCAATGATTTGCGTGGCAATCAACGATGCGGCGATCACTCTGATAACCCAGTGGCCCGGACGCCGTTCCTTCGCGGGCATGAGTTCGCCGGCGATAGCCAGGCGAGCCGTCGCTATTTCTACTTCGCCCAGAAGGCCGACGTCGAGGGCTTCAACGATGTCGCCGCCGTGTTCCGGCTCGACTGCCGAGGGCGAGACCGGGCACGCGCGCGGTCATCTCGAATATATCGAGGAAATGGACGCTCAGGCGAGCGGAAAGTCGACCGGTCCGACCGGCGACAACCTCAAGGCCGCGATCGCCAGCGAGACCCACGAATACACCGAGGTATATCCGGGGCTTGGCGCGCGTGGCCCGCCGTGTGCCATGCTGAAGCCCAAAGGACGAAGGCGGGCTTTGTTCCCGCAACGGCTTGGCAGGCCAGCTCTAAGCGGTCTCGAGCGCCGAGATCGGCTCTGCAGGAATCTTCCAGTCGGTCATCGGCCGGTCTTCGAGCATGGCCGTGATATCGCGGATCCACAGGCGGCGCAGCAATACCGGTTTCACATCGGTGCTGCCGAGCATCTCTTTCTCGCGGCCGGCAATCGGACCCTGGCCGACCTGCGTGACGTAATCCTCGATCGCGAAGCTCGTGTAGGGATCCATGTCCTGGGGCAGATCTTCGAGCGTCATCTCGCCGGCGAGAATCTTATCGGCAAGGTCCCAGCGCACGTTCAACTGGCGCTCCTGCTCCTGGGCGCGGACGTCGGCATAACGCTTGGCGTCGTCGCCGAAGAGCGGCGTGTTCGTCACATCGAAGGCGACGAACTTGGCGTCGTTGACCGGCACCGACCATGTCATCTTGGCTTCGACGATATCGCGGCCGACGAAGCCTGGCATGCCCATCTTCTTCCAGAACAGCCGTGCATTCGGCATGAAGAAATGTGCCTGATTGCGGTAGCCGACATTCTCGCGATTGAGCGAGCGATAGCTCACGTAGCCGTATGCCGTCTCGCTGACGCTTTCCTTGCGGAGCGTGAGGCTTTGCGTCCGGCCAGTGCGTAGCGCTGTCGCGCGATGCACCCAGGGCACATGACTGTTGTCGGTGTCCAACCGATTCCAGAACGTGCAAGGGATCACTTCCGGCGGATCGTCGACGATCACGCCGGGCTGATCGAAATCAGGATAGTTGCGGAACGGCGGCGCTTCGCCTTCGCCGAGATAGGCGAAGATGAGGCCGACATATTCGCGCGTCGGATAGGTCTTCAGCTTGACGCGGGCGCAGAACGGGCGGTCCTCGTTGGGCTGCTCGTCGCATTGGCCGGTGCCATCGAAGCGCCAGCCATGAAAACGGCAGCGTATCGCGTTTCCCTCGACCCAACCGAGTGACATCAGCGCGCCCCGATGTGGGCAGCGTGCATTTGTGATGTGAGGCGTGCCGTCCTCGCCGCGATAGATCGTGAATTTCTCGCCTAAAATCTCAAGCGGCTTCGGATGCTTTGCAAGCAGATCTTGCGCCCGCATGACGGGATGCCAGAACATCCGCAGATAACGCCCTGCCGGTGTGCCCGGTCCAACGGCTTCGAGATCGGCGTATTGCAGCGGTCGATCGAGCGCCATTCCTCTCCCTCCCATGCGGATATTTCCAGAAATTATACGATCCGAACACGGACAATTCAAACGGGACGCATAGGTGCCCCATGGTACGCGATGTTGTAATTCGTGGGACCTTGTAATCTAATGGAATCATAAGCGCCGATGAATTGAGAAGCAGGCGCAAGGCGAGGAACGATGCGGAAAGACGTCTTGCGCAGCGTGATTTGTATTGTGTTCGTCGCGGCGCTGGCCGCGATGCCGCTGCGCGCTCGGGCTTCAACACCGCTCCTCGTCGGACGATCGGTTCCCACGGCAGACGCGGAACTCGCGGCGGAAGTCGGCTTCGAACTTGGCTTCTTCAAGCAGCATGGCCTCGACGTTAAATTCGTCGACTTCTCCGGCGGCAGTAAGCTGATTCAGGCGATGACCAGCGGCAGCATCGGTATCGGTGTTGGCGCGGCAACGGCGATGGCGCTTGTCGCCAAAGGTGCGCCGGTGCTGGCGGTGTGCGAGAACACCGCGACACTGCCATACTTCGCCGTCGGCGTGCCGTGGGATGCGCCCATCCACAAGCTTGCCGATCTGGAGGGCAAGAAGATCGCCGTCTCGAGCCTCGGCTCGCTGACCGATTGGCTGGCGCAAGAGCTGATTCGCAAACAGGGGTGGTCGGCCGAGACGACCACCCGCGTTGCGATCGGCGGCAATCCCGTTGCCGTCGCAGCCGCTTTCCGCGCGCATCTGGTCGATGCCTATATCGGCGGTACGATCAATTTCCAACGCATGGAGTTGCAGAAAGTCGGACGTCTCGTTGCGCCGACATCGACCTACATGGGCCGCGTCGCATCAGGCGGCATCTACGCGTCGCAGCAGATGATGAAGAGCGATCCCGATACAATCCGCGCGTTTCTTGCGGCCTGGATCGAGACCACCGCCTATATCAGCGACACCAGCCATAAGGCTGAGATCGTGAAGATCGAAAGCGCCTTCACCGGCTATCCGGAGAACTTGGTCGCGCGGGAATACGATATCGACCAGGGCATGTTTACGAAGGATTGCCGTTTCGACGAAGAATCGCTAGCGGCTCTCAAGGATTCGTTCATGGAGTTAAAGCTGTTGAGCAGTCCGCCAGATATGTCGACGCTTTATACGCATGCTTTTCTGCCCGAGAACTGAAGCGGCTGATCAGGAGTTTGATAATGGACGCGAATGAAAGGCTGAAGATCGAGCAGGAATGTCGCGACCTGGTGACCAAGCTCAATCACTATCACGATCATCGCCGTGCCGACGAGGCAGCCGCGCTCTTCGCGGAAGACGGATGCTGGATCCGCCGGGGACGTCCAACGAGCGGCGCCGATCTTTTGGCATCCTTCAAGCGCGGCGGCACGCGGGTAAACCGCCATGTCGGTGCGGCGACCCTGATCACCGTGCTCGATGAGGATCATGCCGAGGGCGTGACCTATTACCTCGCGCTCCATCACGATCCAGGAACGCCGGACGCGAAATTGCCGCTTCCTTTCGAGCCGCCGACCACGATGGGCGAGTGGCACGATAAATTCGTGCGCACGCCGCAGGGTTGGCGTTTCGCACAGCGAGAAACGCGGCGCGTCTTCGCCAACGGCGCGGAGTAATCGCGCAACCTATCGCCGCATCCGGATGCGGCCGGTCGAGCGACCGTCTGGTGTGCGTCCGAGGAAGCCCTGCAGGAAATCGAGATCGACGATGACGGCGCCGCCTTCCATGTCGAGGTCGTGATTGCGCTCATTCTCGGGCGAAGCGTCGAAGATCTTTTTCCGCTCCTGGGGATCGGTCGTGATGCGTGCGCGGCCGTGAAAATGAAACATGCCGCCGGTGGGCGAATTGTCACGATACATCAGCGCGACTTTCGGATTCGTCGCGAGGGCCTTGGTCAGGCCGCCTTCGGCATCGCGCAGCCACATCGCAAGCTGATCATCGCTATAGGCTTGCGTCGAGCCGCGAAAGCTCAGCGAAGGTTGTCCAGTCGCGTCGACATAGGACAGCAGCAACGGGCATTTCTTAGCCGACGCGTTATTGATGATCTCCTTGACCTCGGGCGATAGCTTGACGCCCTTCTGCTCGACCGCCGGCCGCCCGAAAGCTTGGTCATGCAAAACCGCGATGCGGTTGCCCTTGAAGTGACAGCGAAGGTTCGAGCCGACGCCGCCTGGCTCCGGCTCCGCGATGACTCTCGATGACTTCGCCGTCGACTTTGGGCGCTGACCAATTACCCTTCTGATAGAAGGTGAAAGCTGTCGGTCCAGCCATGTATTTCGTGGCAGTATCGCGTCCGGTGACCGTGCCGCGAGATGACGTATAGGTCACGTCGTCGGTCAGGAGATCGAACCGCGGCGGCCCAGCGTCGCTCTTCAGCGAGCCGAGGAATTCCATGACGATGGCGGCTTTGTCGGTCATTGCAGCGAGTCCTTCTTGATATTCCGTGATTACGCCGTCAGCCGCGGCTCGCGATCGCGCAGCTTGGGCATGACTTCCTTGGCGAAGAGCCGCAGCGAGCGTTGAGCCTGCTCGTAGCTGATGCCGCCGAAGAAGAAAGTGCAATCGCACTGCGTGAAGCCCATCTTGTCTTGCGCGCGCGAGAGCAAGTCGACACATTCATCGGGTGTGCAGGCGATCTGGCGCAACTCCGCGACCATGCGGTCCGTGTCCAAAAGCTCTTCCATCGCCTTCTTCCGGTTTTCGGCGACGACGCCGGTAGCCGTCCGGCCGAGACGCTCATTGGTGTGGGTCGTTGCCTCGATGTAGCGGAGCCAGGCGTTGCGGGCGATGTCGCGCGCCTCCTGCTTATTCTCGGCGAGGACGCAGTGGTAATGCGCGGCGAGGTTCCATTTGCCTTTCGGATGGCCCGCCTTGTCCCACGCCTCGCGATAGATGCGGTTGTTCACCGCAAGGTTCTCCACGCTGTGATAGGCGACCGTCAAGACGTTGAAGCCCTTCTGTCCGGCCCATTCGAAACTCGACGGCGTGCGCGTGCACGACACCCAGATCGGTGGATGTGGACGCTGCTCGGGCTTCGGCCATACTTCGAGATTTTCGTATTGATAGAAGCGGCCCTTGTGCGAGAAGGGCTCGCCGGTCCACGCTTTGAGGATGATCTCGAGTTGCTCGCGCATGCGGTCGTTACTGTCTTCGCGCGGCACACGCAGACGCTCATAATCGAATTCGACGAAGCCGCGGCCGATGCCGAATTCCACCCGGCCGTTCGACATCAAATCGACCATGGCGAGTTGTTCGGCGATCTCGATCGGGCTGTGCAGTGGCAGCACGACGATCGACGTGCCGAGCCGCGCGCGCTGCGTGCGCTGCGAGAGCGCCGCGAGAATGGTGGGCGGCGAGGGGATGATACCGCCATAGGCATCGAAATGATGCTCGTTCGCCCAAAGCGAATCGAAGCCCAGCGTCTCGCTTTCGCTCAGCAGATCGAGCCAGCGGCGCATCAATTGTCCGACACTGCCGTCGACATCGGGAAAAAAGGTCGGCAAACAAAAATGCCCGAACTTCATGCTCCGCCCCTCATTCGTCCTTGGTTTGAGGTGCTTTTACTCGTCCTGGAGCGAACAAGGAAGCGAGGGCTTGGTCATACCGGCTGCAGCGGACCGCGGCGGCGCATGATCCACCAATAAAGTGCGACAATCGGGATCATCAGCGCCATCAGGACCAAGGTGAGCGCGGCGGCAGGGCCGAGGCCGCCATTGGCCCAGAGGTTCCAAACAAGTACGGGCAGGGTGAGATTCTCTCGCGTCGTCAGCAGGACCGCGAGGGTGAGTTCGCGATAAACGAGCAGCGCGATCCAAAGCCAAGCATAGCCGAGTGTCGGCGCGAGCAGCGGCAAGATTACGCGCCACAGCGTCGCCGCGCTTGACGCTCCACTGACGCGCGCAGCCTCGTCGAGATCCTTGTGGATCTGGATGAGGCTCGCATTGGTCATACGCGTCGCATAGGACAAACGCGCGATGACGAAAACGAAGAGCAGGATCCAGATTGTGCCATAGACAGGAATCGCGTTCTTCAAGACGAAAAGCGTGAACAACAGCACCGCGAAACCGAAGACGATGTTCGGCACCGCGTGCGGCAGGAAGGCAATGAAATCGAATATCGTGCGGCCGGGAAGTCGCGAGCGCACGACGATCCAGGAAAACGCTACAGCGATGCCGAGCGTCGCGGTCGCGGTCAGGACCATCAGTATCGCGGTATTGTGGATCGCCTCGACGGTCAGTCCCCAATCGATCTTGCCGAATTGCACCAGCGATATCGATTTGAACGCCGCCGCCGAGGGATAGCGGAAATAGGGCAGCAATGCGGCCCAGGCGATCACGAGTATCGGCAGCAGCTTGTCGAGCACAAAATAGACGCCGAGAAATGCCCAAGCCGTCACCGCGTGTCGCCCCAGCGGCACGATCCGCGGGCGATAGCCTTTGCCGGTGACGACTTGGTAGCGGTAGGCTTGGCGCTGAAGACGGCTGTACCACCAGATCAGCAACGCCGCGGTCCCCATCACCACGGTCGAAAGTGCCGCGACATTGCCGTAATGCGGCGAGCCTTCCGCCAGATTGAGTTGCAGTACCATATAGGTCGAGAAGGTGAAGGTCTTATTCGCCCAGCCGATAATCGCGGGTACATCAAAGGCGGCGAAGCCAATGGTGAAGATGTAGATCGCCGCCGCGAGAATGCCGGGCCAGGCAAGCGGCAGGGTGATCTTGCGCATTGTGCTTCGGAGAGGTGCGCCCGCGATGACGGCCGCTTCCTCAAGCGCAGGATCGATCGAACGCAGCACGGCGGCGGTCATGATGAAGGCCAGTGGGCCAAGACCGAGCCCCATGACCCAGCCCATGCCGGCTGGTGCCGAGATGTCGAACGGTGCCATGTGCAGACCGAAGAGTCCCATCAGGAACTGGTTGATGATCCCGATCCGCGGATGAAGCAGGAAAAGCCAGCCCATCGCGCCGGCAAAGCCGGGCATCAGCAGGCCGATGGTCATCAACGTTTCGAGCAGGGTTTTGCCGGGAAGATCGGTGCGTGTGACGAGCCACGCCGCCGGCACGCCGAAGAACAGCGCCACCACCAGTGAGACCAGCGTGAAGACGATCGTATTCGAGAGCGCGCGGACGATGGAAGGATCGCCGAAGGACTCGACATAATGCAGGAAGGAATAGGTCGAATGCGGCTCGATCGGTGCCGCGTCGCGAAAGCTCAGCCACAGGATGATCGCCGGTAGAACCAGGATCGACAGGCTCACGCCGATCACCAGCACCAGCATGAGGCGCTCGAAAGGATCGAGCCGCTGTCGATGCGAAGTATGCGAGGCGCGAGGTGTGACGGCGCCCGCTACGCTCGACTTCGCTCTGTCCGCTGCTTCGGCGCGCGCGGACATTGGCTTTTATTTCCCGGCTTGGCGGAAGAGTTTCGCGACGTCCTGCTGCGCGGCATTGCCGGCGGCGTTGGTTCCCTGCCAGGCGACATCGGCGATACCGAACTTAAAGCCGAATTTCTTCTCGACGGCCTCGATCTCGCTGCGCATCCGCGAATCCGGGTAGAGATGCACATCGGCCAGATTTTGATCGTAGGTGTATTTCTGGCCTTCGGGGGAGGTCAGATAGACGATAAGAAGCTTCGCTGCGTTGGGATGAACCGCGTTGGTCGGCACGCCGAGATAGAAGAAGCTGATCAGCGGCATTTCCGGCGTGATGACGCGCACCAGCGGCGCGCCGGTCTCTTTCGCCATCCGCTGCAGATTGCCGCCACCACAATCGGTGACGAAAGCGGCGAACTCACCCGAGGCGAGCCGGTCGAAATCGGTGCAGAGCATGAAGCCGCCGGCATTGGCGATGAACTTCTTGCCAAAATCGATCGATTTCTCTGGGCCCCACGCCTCTTTCGCCGAAAGCTGATCGAAACCGGCGGCGAAGGCGGTGGTGCCGAACTTTCCCTTCCATTCGGGCTTCAGGAAATCCGATAGCTGCTCCGGTTTCGACGGGGCATGCTCGCTGTTGTAGGTGAAGCCGAGCGTACCGGAGAAAATCTTGACGTATTTGCCCTGCTCGGCGATGTCATCGCCGAGCCGCGCCGGATCATAATCCTTCCATGGCGCATCCTGGAACATGCCGATCTTGCCGAAGACCGCCATGTTGCGCGAGAAGCCGAAATAGACGTCGGTCGGCGAAGGAAGGTTGCTTTTGAGCGCCACGGCGATGGCGTTGCCGTCCTCAGGGAAGGACGTGCCCGGCACCCATTTCACCGCGATATGCGTGCCATAGGCCTTGTTGATGCGGTCGCCGAGTTTCTTCGCTCCCTCGGCGCCGCCCCAGGTGGTGGTCGAGCCCTGAAAGATCACGGTGCCTTCTTTATCGGCCGCTGCGGCTAGCGCTTTGAGCGCGGGTGACATCGTCGCCGTTTGCGCCACGCTCGCATTCGACCATAATACCGTCGCCGCCAAGGCCGCGACAGCCGTAACGAGCGCGCGCGCTCCAGCCCGATTCGTTTTCATACCAACCTCCCTGGGCGGGCGCGTTGTTGTTGTGCGGGCGCCCGCGTCACATCATTTATTTTGCCATCGCCTCGGCCTGCGTGCGTTCGCCATAGCCCTCTACATAGCCGACATCGTCGCGTTTTTCCTGGAAGCTGCCGGCATTACGCTGGAAATCGACATTCTGCTTCGCCGGATCGCGGATGACGCAGAGCGGATCTTTTCCGGCGGCAACCGCGGCCAGGGATTCACGCATCATCTTGCGCATCTCGATGATACCGCCATCCGACACGGCGAGGTGCTCGTTCGGGCGATCGGCAACGACGCCTTGCTGTTCCACCGCCATGCGGTCCTGGTCGCTGACATTGATACCCCACCAATCGGTGGCCAGCGGCGCATACTCGCCGTATTTGGTGTCGCGGATCGAGGTGTTGAGGCTGCGCTTATTGCTCTTATAGAAGCGCACGAAATAGAGCAGCGTCGAGACATCGTCCTCCGGCACCCGGATGATGATCGAGCGCACATGCTCGCCGCTCTTGTCGATCGGCGGCAAGGTGAAGCCGTTTACCGTTGGATAGCCGTAGCACGACACGTGATTGTCATCGATGCCCTCGACATGCATCACGTTATTGGCGCCGTAAGAAGTGCGATCCCAGTTGTAGCGCACCTTCTTGCCGCCATAGGACGGGAAGGTATAGCCGTGCAGCCAGGCAAGGTGGCTTACGTCGACGATGTTCTCGACGTGATTGAACCAATTGACCTCGATCCGCTGAACCTGGATGTCCTTGATGCCGTCTTCCATACGCAGCACGTCGTAGAGCGGCAGCACGGGCACGGGATCGGGTCCCATATAAGTGAAGATGAGACCGCTCACTTCCTGCGTGCGATAGGCGCGCATGCGGATCTTCTCTTTGAAGGAACTGCCTTCGGGCTCGGCCGGCTGTTCCAGACAGTGCCCGGCTTTGTCATAGAGCCAGCCGTGATAGGGACAACGCAGATTATCGCCTTCGACGCGACCGTAATCGAGGGCGAGGCTGCGATGGGCGCAACGCAACTGCATCAGGACGGGCGTCCTGCTCTCGCCGCGATAGAGCACCAGCTCTTCGCCGAGCACTTTGACGCGCTTCGGCTTATTCGTGATGGTCTCGCTGAATCCGACCGGATGCCAATAGCGGCGCAGCACCTCTCCCATGCGCGTGCCGGGCCCGATGCGGGTGAAAAGATCGTTCTCTTCCTGGCTCAGCATTGTCGCTCCCCTTTGAGTTTTGTTCTCGATGGTACGCGATCTTCAGGATCGCTGTCGCCATCGATATCTGCCGGCAATCGTAATCTTTTATCGAAAGCTCGGGAATCCGAATCCTGCCCACGAGTTGCCTTTTCGTCCGCTCCCAATCAGGGAAAAGCCGGTCATTGTACGCAGCCCATCAGATGAAGGCGTCGTAAGACTATTGCGGCAACGCTCGGTGCTGGCGTGGGCGACAGAAGACGTTGCCGGGCTCGCAATTCTTGCTGACTTGCGCCGCGTGGCGCGCGAAAGCGCGCCAGCGCTTGATCTGTCGCGCGTCGACCTCGGGCAGGCGCCGGCCTAACCAATAGCGGTAATACCATTGAAACCAGTCGCGCGGATCGGGGTCGATGATCCAACCGTTATTGCGCCAGACGCGAAGTCGCGCCCCGGCCGCGCCTCGATTACATAACTGTAACGCTTCTGCGTCCGGTCGTGACGCGGATGATGTCGCCGATGCGTAGAGTCTTTGCCATGACGCGCCGAGCTTAGAATGCGCGGCAGCGGTTATCACGGGCGCAGCTCGCTCGTTGTTCGGCGGGTGGCGTTGACCAAGATCGTTGTGCTACAAGCACTTGCCGCAAGGACAGTTACACGCGGTTCATTCATCAGCCGTCTCTAAAGCGTTCCCCGTCCGTGTCGCGACGCGCGCAAATCCGCGGGAGCATTCATGAAACTCAGTGTTTTCGGCATCGGCTATGTCGGCTCGGTGGTCGCCGGCTGCATGGCAAAATCCGGCCATGAGGTCGTCGCGGTCGATGTCAATCCGAGCAAGGTCGCGGTGGTCAATAATGGCTGCTCGCCGATCAAAGAAGCCGGGCTCGATACGTTGATCGCCGATGCCGTGGCGCAAGGACGGTTGCGCGCGACAACATCGGCGGCCGAGGCGATCACAGCTACAGAGATGTCGTTCATCTGCGTCGGCACGCCTAGCCTCGTGGGCGGCAAGCTCGATCTGGGTCACGTCATCGGTGTCGCGGAACAGATCGGCGATGCGCTGCGTAGCCGCAAAGGGAAGCATAGCGTCGTCGTGCGCTCGACCATTCTACCCGGCGGGATGGAGAAATTCGTCATCCCGGCATTGGAACGCGCATCCGGTATGAAAGCGGGCGTCGATTTCGGCGTCGGCTATCTGCCGGAATTTCTACGCGAAGGCCAGGGCATCGCCGATTTCGAAGAGCCCGAGACCGTCGTCATCGGCAAGTTCGACGAGGCAACGGCGAATGCAGTGCGCGATCTCCATGGCAACAATTGCGGCAAGCTCTTTGTGGTCGATATCGGTACGGCGGAAGCGATCAAATATGCCTGCAACGCCTGGCATGCCTGCAAAGTCGCTTTCGCCAACGAGGTTGGTTCAGTGTGCAACGCGCATGGGGTCGATGCGCGCGAGGTCATGGATATTTTCTGCTCGGACGAGCGGCTCAATATCTCCAAAGCCTATCTTCGGCCGGGCTTCGCATTCGGCGGTCCGTGCCTACCCAAGGATTTGCGCGCGCTGCGCCATCACGGTCGGGTCGCCGATGTCGAGACGCCGCTGCTCGACGGAGTCCTCGCCGCGAACGAGAAGCATATCGCCCGCGCTTTCCAGATGATCGCAGCGCAGGACGTGCGCCGTGTCAGCATGTTCGGCGTCACCTTCAAGCCGACAACCGACGATCTGCGCGACAGCCCGCTGGTCGAGCTGGCAGAGCGGCTCATCGGCAAGGGCTATGATGTGAAGATCTACGATCCGAACATCCGTTATAACGAGCTCGTCGGCGCTAACCGGCAATTTGCGATTGCGAAACTGCCGCATATTGCATCGCTGCTCGCCGATGACGCCGCCGCGGTAGCCGACCATGCCGAGGTCGTAGTCTTCGGTCACAGCGATACGCATGTTCCGGGCATTGCACAATCGTTGCGGGACGATCAGATCATTGTCGATCTAAGCGGTTGCAGCCCGGCGGTGCAGGCACATCGGAACTATCACGGCATCTGCTGGTAAGAAGGGCGCATAGCATGAGTGGCAAAATCTATGTCGGCATTGGCGGTTGGACCTTCGAGCCGTGGCGCGGCGTCTTCTATCCGAAAGGTTTGACGCAAAAACGCGAGCTCGAATACGCCAGTCACCATCTGACCTCGATCGAGATCAACGGCACCTATTACTCGGCGTTCAAGCCCGAAAGTTGGGCGAAATGGCGCGACGAGACGCCGGCGGGCTTTGTCTTCGCGGTGAAGGCATCGCGCTATTGCACCAACCGCCGCGAGCTGGCGGCCGCAGGCGAGTTGATTGAGCGCTTCGTCGGTCAGGGCATGCACGAGTTGCGCGACCGGCTTGGGCCGATCAATTGGCAATTCATGGCTACTAAAAAATACGATGCCGAGGATTTCGAGGCCTTCCTGAAACTGCTGCCGCGCGAGGTGAAGGGCCTGCCGCTACGGCACGCGCTGGAGCTTCGCAGCCCGACCTTTCAGGACTCGAAATTCTACGACGTCGCGCGCAAATACAATGTCGCGCTCTGCTTTGCCGATGGCGGCGATTTTCCGGTATTCGAAGAGCCGACGGCCGATTTCAGCTATGCGCGGCTGATGGGGACGGACGAAGCGATCGAGACCGGCTATTCGGCAAAGGCGCTCGATCACTGGGCAAAACGTGCCCGCGATTGGGCGAAGCGCGGCGATGCTTTCATCTACATGATTTCAGGCGCGAAAGTACGCGCGCCGGCGGCGGCGATGGCGCTGATCGAGCGGGTGAAATAGCGCTACCGATCAGACGAAAGCCGGCATCACTTCCTTGCTGAAGAGTTCGACCGAGCGCAGCACGCGCTCCGGCGGGATATCGCCGAAAGCGAAGCGGCCGAGCACGTAATTCGTACCGCTTTCTTGCGTGATGCGCTTCAGATTGTCGCGCACCATGTCGGGCGTGCCAACGACGATCATCTCGCGCTTGAAGGCTTCGTCGTAGGTGGCGGGGAAGTGCAGCGGCAAGGTGCCATAGCGCCGGTAGAGTTCGGCATTGCTGTCGAACCAGATCGCGTAGGCGCGGCGCGCCGTCTCTTCGGCAGTGGCCGCGCTGTCGGCGACATGGATATGCCGCGTCGTGCCGAGCTTCGGCAGCGCAGCGTCGTCGCCATGCGATGCCTTCCACTCCGTCATATAGCGGTCGACGATCGCGCGCACATAAGGGCTCGGCCCGTTCATCACCGGGTTGACCTTGTTCTTCGCCGGCCAGGCAGCGGATTCAGGGCGAGTCACGCCGTACCACAGCGGCGGATGCGGCTTCTGCACGCATTGCAGCGTCATCGGCACGTCGGTGTAGCTGTAGAACTTGCCGTCGAAATTGAGTACTTCGCTCGTGAGGCCGAGCAACAGTATCTGCAACGCCTCGGCATAGCGCTTGCGCGCTTCCATATGGCCGATCGAGAAACAGCCGAGCTCATAGGGCGATTGGCCGCGGCCGACGCCTAGCTCGAATTGTCCGCCGCTGAGCTGGTCGAGCATGCAGACTTCTTCGATGAGCCGCAGAGGCTCGTGCATCGGCAACACATAGACCATCGGGCCGAAACGCAGTCGCTTGGTGCGCTGTGCGACTGCCGAGAGGAACACACTCGGCGATGGCGCCGTGCCGAGCGAGGTGCCGTGATGCTCGGCGAGGTGATAGGCGTAGAAGCCCGCGGCGTCGTAAACCTCGATCAGCCGCAGCCGGTTCTGGTAATGCTCACCGAGCGCGAATTTGCCGCGATCGAGATGATCGAAAACGCCGAATGCAACGCCCATCGCCGGAAAGCCCCTTATTTGTTGGCGATGTTGTAGGCAGAAAGTGGGCCAGCGTCACGCGCCTTCGCGCAGACCCGTGCGGCGCATCGCCCACCAGTAAAGCGCGATCAACGGTACCATCAGCGCCAGCAAAAGAAGGGTAATCGCCGCGGCTTTGCCGAAGCCGCCATCCTGCCAGATGCTCCAAACCACAACCGGCAAAGTGAGATTGTCGCGCGTCGTCAGCAAGACGGCGAGGGTGAGCTCGCGGAACGTCAGCAGCGCGGTCCACAGCCATGCATAGATCAATGTCGGCGTCAGCAGCGGCAGCAGGACGCGGAGCAGCACTGTGCCGCTGTCGCTGCCGCTCACCGTCGCTGCCTCCTCGAGATCGCGATGGATCTGGAGCAGCGTGCCGTTGGTCATGCGCGTGGCATAAGAGAGCCGGGCGATGACGAAGATGAAAAGCAACAGTGTCACGGTGCCGTAGAGCGGCACGATGCGCTGGATCGCGTAGAAGACGAAGAGCAACACCCCCACGCTGAACACGATGTTCGGGATCGCATGCGGCAGGAAAGCGATGAAATCGAAGATGTTGCGGCCCGGCAGTTTCGAGCGTAGCGCGACCCACGAGAACGCGATGGCGAGAGCGAGGGTCAGTGTCGGCGTTGCGACGGTGAGGAAGAGCGTATTGCGCGCGCCGATAAAGAAAAGGTCCCAGGGAATGCGCTGGAAATTGATCAGCGAGACCGAGGCCAGCGCGTCGGCGGAGGGTAGCTGGAAATAGGGCAGCACCGCGGCCCAGATGGTGACCGCGAGCGGCAAGAGCTTTGCCAGCGTGAAGTAAAGGACGAGGAAGCCCCAAGCCCAGAAGGCGCGCTTGCCGAGGGTGACGAGGCGCGGGCGATAGGCCTTGCCGGTGACGGTCTGAAAGCGATGCGCCTGCAATTGAAGCCGGCCGTACCACCAGCTCAGCACGCCGGCGAGCGCGATCATCAAGGTCGAGAGCGCAGCAGCCGGGCCGTAAGCCGGCAACCCATCGGCGGGCGCAAGCTCGTTCACGAGGAAAGTCGAGAAGGTGAAGATCTTGTTTGACCAGCCGATGATCGCCGGCACGTCGAAGGCCGCAAAGCCGATGGTAAAGATATAGATGCCGGCGGCGAGGATGCCGGGCCAGGCGAGCGGCAAGGTCACGCGGCGCATGATCCCGGGCAAAGCCGCGCCGGAAATCTGCGCCGATTCCTCGAGCGTCGGATCGATGGCGCGCAGCACGGCGGCCGTCATGATGAAGCCGATCGGCGCGAGGTTGAGGCCTTGCACCCAGCCCATGCCGAGAATGCTGGCAATGTTGAACGGCGCGGCGGCGAAGCCGAAGACCTGCGTGGCCAGGGCGTTGAAGAGGCCGATGCGCGGATGCATCAGGAAGAGCCAACCCATCGCCGTCGCAAAGCCGGGGATGAGCAGCCCGAGTGTCATCAGCGTCAGCACCAAGCGCCTTGCCCCGGAGATCGGTGCGCTCGACGAGCCAGGCCGCCGGCACGCCGAAAGCGAGCGCGACGACCAGCGTGATCAGCGCGACGCCGAGCGTGTTGAGCAGGACGCGATAAATGAACGGATCGCCGAAGACGGCGATGTAATGGACAAAGGAATAGGTTTGGCCGGGATCGATCGGCCGGCCCTCGCGGAAGCTCAAGAGCAACACGACGGCCGGCGGTACGATGATGATGACGCTCGCGGCGATGGTCACCGCGACCATCGCCCAACCCCAGGGATCGAGCTGCGGCCAGTTGAAGCGCGAGACGCGCGGCGCGCTTACGGCAAGCTCAGCCATGGTGCGACGTTACGTCATTGCGAGCGAAGCGAAGCAATCCAGAATTGCCGTGCAGCCATGGATTGCTTCGTCGCTTCGCTTCTCGCAATGACGTCCCCAGACATATGAAGGCGGTCACTACCGGCTGTGCTGGATGATGTCCGCGATCTTCTTTTGTGCCTCATTGCCCGCTTTGTTGGCGATCTGCCAATCGATATCGGCGCTCTTGAACGTCTTGCCGGTTTCTTTCTCGACCGCCGCAAGCTTTGCGTGCTCGCCCGTCTCGGGGAAGATGTCGAGATCGGTTGTCGTCTCGTCGCGGATGATCTTCTGTCCCTCGACCGTCGCCGTGAAAGCCGCGAAGAGCTTGCCCGCATTCGGATGCACCGCATTCTTCGGCACGGCGAGATAGAAATAGCTGACGAGCGGCACCGTCGGCTCGATCGCGCGGCCCAAAGGCGCACCGCGTTTCACGGCGGCGCCGGTCGGGCCGTCGCTGCAATCGGTGGCGAGCGCGACGAATTCGCCGGTGGCGAGCCGCTCGGTCTCGCCGCAACGCATGAAGCCGGCGACCTGCTTGGCGAATTTCTCGGCGAAGGCGATGGCTTTGTCCGGACCCCAGGCGTCAGTCGCCGCGATCTGGTCCCAGCCGGCGCCGAAGGAGGTCGTCGCGAGTTTGCCGGCCCATTCCGGTTTCAGGAAATCGGCTAGCTCTTTCGGCTCCGACGGCGCGAGTTTCTTGTTGTAGCTGAAGCCCAGCGTTGCCGATTGCACTTTGATAAAGGTGCCGTGGTCGACGACCTTGTCGGTGAGCCGGTTGGGCAGGTAGTCGTTCCAAGGTGCCTTCAAGAACAAATCGTATTGCAGCAACGTACCCATATCGCGCGAGAAGCCGAGATAGACATCGGTTGGCGATTGCACGCCGTTGGAAGCCGCCATCGCGATCGTATGTCCGACATTCGGCATCGCCGGGCCCGGCGTCCAGGAAATCTTGAGATGCGTGCCATAGGCCTGGTTGATCGCGGCCTCGAATTTCTGTGCGCCTTCGGCGCCGCCGAGACTGTCGGAGCTCCAGGTGAGAAGGACGGCGCCTTCCTTGTCGGCGGCCGCGGCCAATTCTTTCATCGCCGCGGTCTGGGCTTGGGCCTGCGATGCGATGGCGAAGCTCGCCACCATCGCGCCCAGCGCTGCCATCCTTGCCAAGCGGCTCATTGAAACCTCCCCCACCGGTTAGCGTTTATCGTTGGCGAAGCCTAGCCTTCGATGGCGCCGCGCGTCCAGTTGATTGCGGGTGCTCAAGCCACCGCGCTGCTATAGGCCGTCGGACATATTTCGCGCAGCGGGCAATGCCCACAATCCGGCGCCGTCGGCCGGCACACGCGCTGGCCCAGCAGTTTGATAAGCCAGTGCAACTCGTAGACCGTGTCGCCGTCCCATTCGGAGGGAAGAAGCCGCGCGTAGCCGTCATGACCCGCTGCGTAATCGCCGCCTTGCCGCACGAAGCCCAAGCGCTGGCCGACGCGCAGCAAATGCGTATCGACCGGCAGGACGGCTTTGCGCAATGTGCTGAAATTGAGCACGGTGGCGGCGATCTTGGCGCCGACGCCATAAAGGCTGTCGAGCCATTGTTGCGCCGCTTCGACGTCCCAATCGGCAAGAAATTCGAGTTCGAGCGCACCGCTGCGCGCGCGGATCATGCGAAGCGCCTGCGGCAACTCCTCGGCTTTGCGATCGGCATGATGGACCGAGAAAATGATGCGCTCGATCTGGCGCGGCGTTGCGCGCATCAGCACGTCCCAAGATCGACAGAGCCGATCCAGCTCCAGGAACGCCGCCATCGAGACTTCATCGCGTGTCTGCGACGCGATGATCCCGTAGACAAGCTGACTCAGCGGATCGAAACGATACTCATCGCGCTGTCGGCCGAAGACCGCGAGCAATCGCTCGCGGATCTCGGGCAAAACCGCAGCTTCTCCGAAATCGAAAGAGTGCTGTCGCATGTTCCTCCAGACGGCGACCGTTTGGGCTCTGCCATTAGGGAAAGAACATATCATGAACAAGATGCGGTTTCCACCCCAGTGAGCGGATCAGAATTTCGCGCGGATGCCAGCGAGGGCGGCGATCGGCGCACCAGGGCTCTGGAAGCGATTATCGACACCGGGTCCGTTGGCCGTCGCGCCCGCGGCGATGCCGGGTGCGCCGATGCCCGTTGGATCGCCGAACTGGCCGAAGGTCGAGTAACGCGCATCGAAGAGGTTATCGACGCGCGCGAAGAGCTCGACATGCTCGCCGAATTTGTAGCTGCTGTGGAGATTCACCAGCGCAAAGGCTGGCAGCTTCGCATTCTGATTCAATTCATCGCCGCGGTAGAATTGCGCCCCGGCATAGGTGAGCATCGCGCCAATGATCCAGGCATCGGTCAAATGATAATCGGCATTCGCGACCAGCCGATGTTCGGGGATGCCGGGAAGATGATCGCCCGGCCGCACTTGGATATTGCCCGAGGCGTCAGCCGCTGGATTGCTCGCCGAGGGTAAAGTCAGCGTCGATTGGAACGTCGCATCGACGAGGCTGTAGGCGAGTTTCAGTGACCAGCGCTCGTCCTGATAGCGCAGCGCGGCATCGAGCCCTTGCCGGCGTGTCGCGCCGATATTCTCGAAGAAGCCGCTGCTGATCGAGCTTGCAACGGCGAAGATGTCGTCGTCGAGATCGGTGCGGTAAAGGCCGAAATTCCAGGCGAAAGCGCCGGGCAGCGCGCTTAGCGAGAAGTTGCCGCGCAAGCCGGCTTCGTAACTATGCGCGACGACCTGTTTGAGATTAGGCGGATCGGATGACAGTGAGGAGGGCAGAAGGCAGGGCTGCGCCGGGTTGGAGCATTCGATCTCGCTCGGCGTCGGCGCGCGATTGGCCTCGGCATAGCCGGCATAAGCGGTGAGTGCCGGCGTAATCTTGTAGGTCGCACCGATCGCCGGGTTGAGGCGGCTGTAGCGCGCGCGTCCGGTGAGTTGCGCGCCCAGGCGATCGACCAGCGCGATCTCGGCGAGGTTGTAACGGCCGCTCGCGGTAAGCGCGAGCGCCGGCGTCACGTCGAATGTATCGGTAACGTAGAGACCGTAATAATTCGTCGTCGCGCCGAGGCCGACCGGCGTCGGATTGAAGCCCGAATTCTCCGGCGTCGCGATAAAGAAGCCCGACGGCTCAACGATCAGCGACGGGTTGATGATGCCGATCTCGGTCGTCGATTGGAAATCGACGGTGGCGCGATCGATGCTCGCGCCGGCGACGAGATGATTGCCACGGTCGAGCAGATCAGCCGTCTCCGTTGTCTGCAGCGCCGCGCCCAGCGTCACGGCACGGATCGCTTCGGCATCGTTCTCCCCGATCGGCTGCGTGCCGCCATTGGAGAGATCGGGAAGCGGATTGCCGCTTAGATCGGTGAGCGCAGTGCTGCCGTCGGCCTGACAGAGGAAGCCATTGGCGGGATCGCAGGCCGTGGCGTCGGTTGTATTGCCGTTGGCGACGGTTTGGCGGAATTCGCGGCGGTAGAGATTGGCTTGGAATGAGAGCGCGTCGCTCGCCTGGAACGAGCCGTTCGCCGTCACGAAGGCGAGTTGGTTGAAATCGTGCTGAGGTCCGGTGAAGGTGAGCGAGCGATCCACCGCCAGCTCTTGCACCGGCGTCACGCCTTGGCCGAAGAGACGATTATTCGCGCCGGTGAAACTGATATCGACCGTGGCGCGATCGTTGCGCGCGGCAAGATCGGCATAAAGCTGCTGCAGCGAGTCTGGCGAGAAGCGCCGCCAACCATCCGATTCGAGGCCACGCGCCGCGATATAGGCGGCGATCTCGCCAGCCTGTTGGCCGTATTGAAAGCTCAGCGCGCGTTGACCGAAAGAGCCGCCGCTGAGCTCGGTCTCGTTGTCGTGATAGGTGAAGCCGTTCTTCATCGTGATCGCGACGGCACCGCCGAGCGCGTTGAGGCCGTAGACTGGATTCGCGCCGACGAGGTCGAGCCGATCGATTGCAACATCAGGGATCAGATCCCAATTTACCGTGTCGCCGAAGGCTTCGTTGATGCGCACGCCATTTTGATAGACGGCGAGGCCTTGCGGCGTGCCGAGGACCGGCGAGGCCTCGAAACCGTGATAGAGAAGATCGCGCTGGAAATCGTCACTGAGCGTGTCGTTGACGGCGACGCCGCTGATCTGATTTTGCAGCGCGGTGGTGAGGTTGCTTGCGGCTTCGCGGTGCAAATCGCCAGCTGTCAGCGTTTGGACCGTGCCGGGTATCTTGTCGATATCGATGCCAATGCCGGGCAAAGGCGTGGTTCCGACGACCACGACCTCGGGCAGCGAAAATTCCGTCGTGTTAGGGCCGGCGGTCTGCGCAATAGCAGGCAGCGGCAGCACGAGGGCTGCCGCTGCCACACCGATGCGCGCCGCGTGATGCGACGCCACGGTCTCCGTCTTAGAAGCCGAAGATCGTGATTTTCGCGTTGCCCTTCGGGGCTTCGAGCGCAAAGACCTGCGTGATGGTCCCCGAAATCACCGCGATCCGCTGCTTGCCGCCGATTGCGTAGGAGATCAGACCGCCGCCGATCGCGCCGTCGAATTTCTGCTGCCACAGCAACTTGCCTGTATCGGCATCGAAGGCATAGGCGTTGCCGTTCATATCGCCGGCGAAGACGACGCCGCCCTGTGTCGGCGTAATGCCCGAAAGCACCGGCCCGGGTGCCTTGAACCGCCATTTGATCTTGCCGGTATCGGCGTCGGTGGCGTTGAGCCATCCGGCCCAATGATCGTCGCCGATGCCGAAGGGGTTTTTGTCGTCATCCATGCCGGTCCAGGGACGGCCGACCGCGACGCGCTCGATCTTCGCATCCTCGGCCAGCTTCACCAGGGTGCAGCGATCGACCGTGCCGTCGAAGATCAAGTTATTTTGCGGATCGTAGGCGGGGCCGTTCCATTCCGTGCCGCCGCCCGAGCCGGGGCAGAAATGCGTGCCCTGCTTGGTCAGCGGCGCGTTCATGTTCGAGCGCGTTGTGATAGCGGTCTGATAGAGCCGCTTGCCGCTGTCGAGATCGATACCGTAGAGCAAACCGTTCTTGCCGGCATCGGCCAGGAGGTGCACGCCCTTCTTGGTCGTGAGTAGTACCGGCGTGGCCGAGACGTCCCAATCATGGAAGTCCTGCGGCACGAGCTGGAAGAACCGTTTCAACGCGCCGGTTTTGGCATCGAGCACGACGACCGAGCCGGCGAAGAGGTTGTTGCCAGGACGCACGCCCTTGGCGTAATCCGGCGCCGGATTGCCGCCGGGGATGTAGAGCAGGCCCTTGGCCGCATCGAGCGTGTAAGAGGTCCAGGTCGCGCCGCCTGAGATCGGCACCTCGTTGGATTTGTTCTTCCAGGTTGGCACCGTGACCTTGCTCGTTGTCTGCGCGGCTTTGATATCGGGCGCGTCGGGCGAGGCCGGTACGAGATAAGTCTCCCAAACAATTTTTCCGGTATTGGCATCGAGCGCATAGATGCGGCCCTTGCCGCCCTTCAAATCGCCACCGGCGTTGCCGATGAAGACGAGTCCGTTCCACGCGATCGGCGCGGCAGGGACGGTCTCACCCTGTAGGTTGATGATCTTCTGTTCCCACAGCTTCTTTCCGTTGGTGGCGTCATAGGCGAAGACGAAGCCGGTTTGCGTGCCGCGGAATAGCTTGCCGTCGAGATAGGCGGCGCCGCGATTGACCGCGAAATGCGGTGCGCGGATCGTCATATCTTCGTGCGTGCGCCATTTTTCCTGGCAGGTATTGGCGTCGATCGCGAAGATATCCATCTCGCTCGTGCCATAGAGCGTATCGCCGATCACGAGCGGGCCGGTCTCGAACTCGGTCTGCTGCCCGAGGTCGTAGACGCAGACTTGCTTCAACTGCCCGACATTCGTCTTGTTGATCTGGTCGAGCGGCACGAAACGCTCTGATGTGAGCGTGCGGTTATAGCTCGGCCATTCGGTGTTGCTGCTGCCTTGCGCGGTGGCGGTTCCCACCAACGCCAGGCTCAAAGTTCCGCCGATAATGGCGCGATGAAGCGCGGCGGCAGACATGCGAAATGCGCCCATTGAACGTCTCCCCCAAGTTATTATTGAAAAGAGCGTATCAACTTCGCCTTTGGCGCGCAATTCGACGAGGTCGTGATGACGCCCGGGTGGGCTATTCGGAGACGAGGTTCCCGGTCGGCACCCAGTTCTGGCCGTCGAAATACTCGAACTGCATCTGTTTGATCGCGCGGTAATCGGTCGGCGAGGTATTGGCGGTGATGCCGGGCAGCAGCATCGGCAGCGCGACATCGTGCAAATTGGTTGCCTGTTTCAGGATGTTCTCGCGGCTGAGATCGTTGCCGGCGGCCTTCAATATTTTCTCGATCAGGATGCCGACCATATAGCCGCCCGATGCCCCAAAGCTGTCGCGCAGGTCGACCGACGTATCGTATTTCTTCACCCAGTCGATGAATGCCTGAACGTCGGAGTTCTTCTCCCAAGTGGGGCTCGTGGGGTCTTTCACGTAAGTGGCCGTGAAGACGCCTTTGGCATTGTCGAGCCCGGCCGGCTCCAGCACCTGGCTGATCGACGAGGCGATCGAGGGAATGAAGATCTTCGGCTTCCAGCCGATCTCGGCCGCGTGACGGATCGCTTGCGCCGCGGGTTTCTGCGTCGCGAACGCGAGCAGCACATCGGCGCCGCTCGCTTGCAGGCTGACAATCTGCGAATTGATCGTTGGGTTTGACCCCTCATAGCTTTGCTGTGAGACGATGGTCGCGCCATTGCTCAGCGTCTCTTTGGTGCCGCGCAGGAAGTCCTTGCCGAGATCGTCGTTCTGAAAGAGCACCGCGATCTTCGCGGCCGGCATTGTTGCGCTGATATTCTTGCCGATGAGCCGACCCTCGGTGTAGTGGCTCGGCGCGAAGCCGACGGTCCACGGCGATTTCTGCGGATCAAAGAACGTTGCGGCGCCCGTCGTGGGAAAAAGCTGCGGCACTTTGCGGTCGTTCAGATATTGCCGCACGGCGAGCTGCGTCGGTGTGCCGACCGAACCCGCCATGAACAGCACGCCGTCTTGCTCGACCAGCTTGCGCGTCTGCTCGACGGTGCGCGGCGGTGCGTAACCGTCATCGGCTGTGATGACGTTGATCTTGCGGCCGTTGATGCCGCCATCCTCGGCGTTGATCTTGTCGAAATAGGCAGCGAAGGATTTCGTCACCGTGCTCGCCATCGAGACAGGCCCGCTGTATGGAGAGGTCGATCCGATCTTTACCTCGGTATCACTGGCACCGGGCCCATAATTCTTTTGCGCGAAGGCCGGCGTGATCGCAAACGCGAGCAGCAAAGCCGCGGCTGCGGTGGTCCGAAAATTCATGCGTTGCTCTGAGAAATGAGATGAGACGAAGGCGAAAAGATCGTCGGTGATCACACGCGCCAGTAAGCGAAGGCCATCGCGTTGCCGGTGCCGGCCGGCGAGCGATAGCAAGGCACATAGTCGATCACCTCCATCTTGAGCCCGGCTTCGCGCATTGCCCCGCAGACCGGGATCCAATTCTTGATCTCGGCCGTGCCGCCTGAGGCAAAGAGCGAATCATCGATCGCGGCGATCGCCTTGTCGTCGTCGGCCTCCATTGCCGCGAGCACGCTGCGGTCGAAATCCTCTTCGATCACATAATGGGTAAGGCCGCCCGAGCCGATGATCGCAACGCGCGTATCGCCGGGGAATGACATGATCGCGCGGCCGATCGCGCGGCCGAATTCGAAACAGCGCGCTGCCTTGGGCCGGTTCGGCGGGTAATGTGTGTTGACCAGCACCGGCACGATCGGAATCGGCTTGTCCTCCATCACGCGGCGGAAGACATAGCCGAAAGCATGCGGCGCGGCGTTGGAATTGCGCGGTCCGATCGGCAGCTTCTTCGATTGGCCGACATCGAAACCTGAACTCGATCAGCGAGCCGATGATGTGCTTGCCGAGCGCGGGATCACAGGCATAGCTCGTGCGTGTCGCCGGCTTGTAGCCGATCTCGGCCGGCGCGATGCCGGGCGTGAGCTTCGCCAGCTCTTCCGGCGTGCGCGGGTAATTCTCGATGCTTTCGCCCCAGAAGACGCTGAAGGCGGGGATGTTCTCGTCAGTGAAGATTTCCGACTGATCGTTACCGATCACGACGGCGACATCCGGCTTCGCGGTCTTGTAGGCGTCGGCGATGGCGCCGATCGCACGTTGACAGCGCTCGAAATGCGCGCGCTTCGCCTCGGGCGTCAGATGCGGCGCGAAATCCTGGTCTTTGCGCGCGGCGAGCAAGGTTTCGTAATTGTAAGGTTTGCCACGATACCAGTGTTGCGGGTTTTGGCGATCGGCGGTGGCGCGAAGCTCCCATTGCTCGGGCTGCAAGAAAAGCTGCGGTCCGTGCGACGTGCCGAGACCCAGAACGAGTTTTGCCATGTTGAGGCGCTCCTTCCCTTGCGGACCATGGTGCGACGCGGCTCGCGAAGTTGCAAGAAGCTGCGCTAGAATGCCCCCCCCCGTAAATCAGAAGAACTGGCAAATCCGGCCAACCAATCGGCCGCGCGCATTAAGGGAGGATCGAATGGTTCGCAACATGACACGCCGCACGGCGATGACGGCACTCGCCGGCTCGCTTGCCGCGCTTCGCATTCCCGCAGCGCGTGCCGCGGGCGAGACGCTGCGTGTCGGCAAGGCGGTCGTCGAGAATGTCGGTTACATCCCGCTCGATGTCGGCATGGAATACGGCATCTTCGAGAAGCACGGCCTCGCAATCGAAGAGCTTAACTTCGCGGGCGGCGCCAAGATCGCGCAAGCCATGACCGCGGGAGCCGTCGATATCTCGCTGAGCGCCGGTCCGGATATGCAGTTCGTTGCCAAAGGCGCGCCGGAGATCGCGATCGGCTCGATCGCGGAATTTGCGGGTTATATGGCTTTCGTCGTCGCCGCGAATTCCAAAATCCACAGCATGGACGATCTGCGTGGCAAAACCGTCGGCATCACCAGCCCGGGCTCGCTGACCGATTGGCTCGCCGAAGAACTCTCTCGTGTCAAAGGCTGGACGAGCGAGCATGATCGCCTGACCAAGGCGACGGTCGGTGGCGCCACGCCGGCGGTCGTTGCGGCACTGAAGACCGGTCAGGTCGATGCCAGCGTTACCTCGGCGCAGCTCGGCCTACAGCTCGAAGAGAATGGCCAGGGACGACTGCTATTCGATTGCAGCGCCTATGTCGGGACAATCGAGCTCTATACGATGTTCGCCAACAAGACGACCGCCGAGCGCAATCCCGATGCGGTACGGCGCTTCCTCGCGGCCTGGTACGAGACCGTCGATTTCATGAAAACGCACAAGGTGGAGACGGTCGCGGTTGCAGCCAAAGTCATGGGGCACACGCCAACAGTTGAGTCCCATGTCTACGACCGGCTGGTCGGAAAATTGTCGAGCAACGGGAAATTCTCGCCGCAGGCGATCGAGACGTTAAAGGCGTCGTTTATCGCGATGAAAAGTGTCGACGAATCCGTCGACATGGAAAAACTTTATACTGAAGAATTCCTACCCAAAACATCGGCTTAGCCATTGTTTGCCTTACACAAAGCTTGAATTGCCACGACTTGTCGATTATATCGTTTGGCATCAAACTTCTTTCGGGTCGGCTTCGGCACGGCGTCTACCAGAAGCCGGTATCGTTCCCTCCAGATCGCTAGCTTGATCCGCCGCGCAAGGTGCGGGGCGGCCCCTACTCTCTGGAAGGAATTCTATGTCGATCGGCACTGTCAAATGGTTCAACGCCACCAAGGGCTACGGCTTCATTCAGCCGGAAGACGGCGGTAAGGATGTGTTCGTGCACATCTCCGCCGTCGAGCGCTCGGGAATGGGCACTCTGTCGGAAGGCCAACGCGTGAGCTTCGAGTCTCAACGCGACCAGCGCACCGGCAAGGTCTCCGCGGCGGACCTGAAGAACGCCTAACCTTAACGGCGTTCGTTTGGCTTCGACGGGGCGGCTTCGGCCGCCCCGTTTTGTTTTTGCGGCCCAGTTTTTTTCTTTTTGAACGAGGCGCGCGCTTCGCAGTATTTAAGGGCGCGCTTCGCGCAAGGCCCGCCAGATGCGCTCGGACGTTGCCGGCATCTCGATATGCTTGATGCCGAACTCGGCCAGCGCATCGACGATGGCGTTGATGATGACGGCAAGCGCCGGCGTGGTGCCGCCTTCGCCCCCGGCGCGTACCCCGAGGCGATTGGTTGGGCAGGGCACTTCGCTGAGCGCCGTCTTGAAGGACGGCACGCCATCGGCGCGCGGCAGCGCGTAATCCATTAGCGAGCCCGACAGCAACTGGCCGCTCTTGCGGTCATAGACGCATTGCTCCCAAAGCGCCTGCCCGATGCCTTGCACCGCCGCGCCATGCGTCTGGCCATGCAGGATCATCGGATTGACCGCGGTGCCGACATCGTCGACCGCGGCGTAGCGCGTCAGCTCGATGCCGCCCGTCTCGGGATCGATCTCGACCTCGCAAACATGCGTGCCGTAAGGGAAAGCCGCGACCTTGAAGACCTCGTCGCGCTCGCCGGCGAGTTTGCCGCGCAGATCCTCGGGCAAATCTGTGCGTTTCGCCGCGGCGGCTGCAACCTCGTAAAGCCCCAGCCGCCGGTCGGTGCCAGCGACAGCGAAAGCGCCGTCGCGGAAGACGATATCGGCCGGTGCCGCTTCAAACAGATGCGCCGCGATGCGCTTGCCTTTGGCCACGATCTCGTCGACCGCATAACCCATCAGTACGCTGCCATAGCGCATCGAGCGGCCGGAATTACTGCCGCCGCCGACCGGGACCAGATCTGTGTCGCCGGTGATCAGCTTGACCGCGTCGAAATCGACGCCGAGCCAGTCGCTGATGCATTGCGCGAAGCTCGTCTCGTGGCCCTGGCCATGCGATTGCGTGCCGATGATGACGTCGATGCGACCTTCGGGTCTGACGATGACCTCGGCACGCTCGCGCGGAATACCGGTCGTGCTCTCGATGTAATTGGCGATGCCGAGGCCCAGAAGCTTGTCGCGTGCTTTCGCTTCAGCGCGCCGCGCGGCAAAGCCTTTCACGTCGCCAAGCGCGATTGCTTCGTCCATCACGCGCTCATACTCGCCGCTGTCATAGGTGACGCCGGTGCAATTCCTATAAGGAAATGCATTCGCGCCGATGAGATTGCGGCGGCGCAGCTCGACGCGGTCGAAGCCATGCTCGCGCGCCGCGATATCGATCAGCCGCTCGAGAATGAACATCGCCTCCGGCCGGCCGGCGCTGCGATAAGGCACGGTGGTCGGTGTGTTGCTGAGCACGGCGCGTGCTTCGACATAAGCGGCAGGTATGTCATAGACGCCCGACAGGATGCTGACCGCTTTGCGTAGCGGGACGATCGCCAGCATATGCGCGCCGAGATTGGAGAGATGCTTGCTGCGCATCGCGAGGAACTTGCCGTCGCGATCGAGCGCCAACTCGGTATCGGCGACGAGGTCGCGGCCCTGAAAATCGGAGGCGAAACCCTCTTGGCGGTCAGCCACCCATTTGATCGGGTGTTTCAGCTTATGCGCGGCCCAGGCAAGCAGCGAAGATTCCGGATAGACCGCATTGCGCGTGCCGAAATTGCCACCGATATCGTAAGCGACGACCCGCAGACGCTCCGACGGCCAGCCCAGCACCATGTCGATGCTGGCCTTGGTCCGCACCGAGCCGGCGCCCGCGGCGGCATAGAGCGTGACATGATCGCGCGCCGCATCGTAATCGGCGACAGCAGCGCGCGGCTCCATGGTGACGCCGGTGACACGCTGGCACCAACTCTTGAGCTGGACGATATGCGCGGCGCGCGCAAAGGCTTCTTCCGCCGCAACGGCATTGCCGGCCTCCGCATCGAGGCAGATATTGCTCGGCTGATCCCAAAGCAGTGGCGCATCCTGTCGTGCCGCATCCTCGGCATACGTCGCGGCGGGCAGCACCTCGTAATCGACCTCGACCGCTTCGGCCGCGTCGTGCGCCTGCGCCAGCGTCTTGGCGACGACCATCGCGACCGCATGCCCGACGAAACGCGTGCGATCGGTTGCCAGCGGTAAGAAAGGCGAGGGGTAGATATCCGAGCCGTCGCGATTCCAAAGCACGACATCGGGAAAATTCATCTGCACATGCCGTGGACCGAAGCCTTCCTGATCGGTCTGCACGCGTTTCATCTTCGCGGCAATCACATCGGCGCCGGTGTAGATGGCGAGCACGCCCGGCAGCGCGAGCGCACATTCGGTATCGATGCTCTTGATCCGCGCGTGGGCATGCGGCGAGCGCAGCATCACCGCATGCGCCTGACCCGGAATATCGATGTCGACGGTGTAGCGTCCGCGCCCGGTAAGGAGTCGCGGATCTTCTTTACGCCGAACGGGCTTGCCGATGCCGAATGCGTTCGTCGCCATCGGCTGCCTCCCTAAGAGAGTCGGTGGCGGGGCGCGGCGTTCATCTCGAACGGCGCGTAGATGGGCAATTTGTCAGAAAGAAAACGGCGTGCGGGTTCGCGGGCTGCTGCTTCTTTATCGATCCACCGCATGACACCCCCCGCATGAGCGCCGAGCGAAAGCTGATCGGGACCGGCGATTCGATGCCGGTCCCGATTCCGAAATCAGCCGGGCATCTGGCCCATGAAGTCGCGCTTGCCGAGCTCGACGCCGTAATGGCGCAGGATGTCGTAAGCGGTCGTGGTGTGGAAATAGAAGTTCGGCAGAGCGTGGTGATAAAGGAGAACCCACGCTTTGAACGTGCGGTCGTTCGGGCCGAGCTTCACAGTCACGCTGGTCTCTTCCTTACCGTCGATCTGCGCGGCGCTGAGGCCTTTCAGGAAATCAATGGTGGTCGCGATGCGCGACTTCAATTCGGCGATGGTGGTGCATTCTTTGAGGTCCGGTAGTTGCGCCCCGGCAATCCGGCCCGGTGCGATCGCATGCGCGGTCGCTTGCTGGACCTGACGGCCGAAGGGGAACATGTCCGGCGCCAGCCGCAGTTGCAGCAGCAGGTTCGGATCGTATTTACGCAATTCGGCAAAGGCCTGAGCCTTGTCGAGGCAACCGGACAGCGCGGGCAGAAGCTGCGTGAAGACCGGAACCGAGCCGCTATACATCGTGATCGCCATGGCGAGCGCTCCTCTCTCTTTTAGACGTTGGGGCGAATCCCGGGCGAGAACTTAGCCGTGTTCCGGGGCGAGGTGAAGGGCGGGCGGAATTGGCGGCAGGATTCTGGGGGCAGGGATGCAGGGGCGCGGGTTTCAAAACCCCGCGCCGCGCCATAGATTGGGTGCTCACACCGCTTCGTTCTCCTGGGTTTGCCTGGATGCCGCTCCGCGTCTCGCGTCATAGTCTGTTGCTTGGGATCGTCACCGCGGCCTTTTTCATGCAAAATCTCGACGGCACGGTGATTACCACCGCTTTGCCGCAGATGGCAGTCGCTTTCGATACGACACCGATCCATCTCTCGATCGGCATTACCGCCTATATCCTCAGCCTGGCCGTGTTCATTCCAGTCAGCGGCTGGTTCTCCGACCGGTTTGGCGCCCGCACGATCTTCGGCACGGCCATTGCTGTGTTCACGTTGGGCTCTGTGCTCTGCGGCCTTTGCAACGGCGTGGTCGAATTTGCTCTCTGCCGCGTCTTCCAGGGCTTGGGCGGAGCGATGATGGTGCCGGTCGGACGCCTCGTGTTGTTTCGCGCTGTCGGTAAAGGCGGGCTGGTGCGCGCGCTTTCCACGCTCAGCATGACGGCGATGATCGGCCCGGTGCTTGGGCCGCCGATCGGCGGCTTCATCACCACCTACGCGAGCTGGCGCTGGATTTTCTTTTTCAACCTGCCGATCGGCTTGGTCGGTGCGGTGCTCGTTTTCTTCTTCATCGAGAATTATCGGGAAGAGAACAGCCCGGCTTTCGACTGGATCGGCTTCATCTTCACGGGCGTCTCTATCGCGACGCTCGTGCTCGATTGCGATCTCGTCGTACAGCCCGATGTGCCGGGCTTGATCACCGCCGGACTCTTCGTGTTGAGCCTTACCACGGGCGGCTTTGCCGCTTGGTACATGCTCCGCCGGGCCGAGCCGATCCTCGATCTCAGCCTTCTGCGGATACAATCGTTCTTTACCGGTGTCGCGGTCGGCGCGCTGTTCCGCATTGGCGGCGGCGGTGTCGGCTATCTCATGGCCATCATGCTGCAGGTGAGCATGGGCATGTCGGCCTTCGCCTCGGGCTCGATCACTTTAGCCGGGGCCCTGAGCTCGCTGACGATGAAGGCGGCGATCCCGCCGGCGCTGCGGCGCTGGGGGTTCCGTACGGTGTTAATCGGCAACGGGTTTATCAGCGCGGGCGCAGTCGCGGCTTGCGCGTTTATCACAGCGTCGACGCCGGGCGTCGTCGTGTTTCTGATCCTGTTGATTGGCGGCTTCTTCCGCTCGCTGCAATTCACCAGCCTCACGACCTTGGCCTATGCCGATATCCCCAACGAGCGGACCAGCGCCGCGACGAGCTTCTCGAGCATGATGCAGCAGATCAATAACGGCCTCGGCGTCGCTTTGGCCGCAGTGCTGCTGCATGTGATGCAGCTCTTCCATACGGAAGCCTCGGAGACGGTATCGATCGTCGATATCCGCGCCGTGTTCGTGATCATGTCGCTGGTCGCATTGTCGGGCTGCATCTTCTATGTGCGGCTCCCGCCCAATGCGGGAGCCGAGGTCAGCGGCCACCGGATTGGCCGTCCGGCTGAAGCCGACGCTGCCGCGGCGGCCGATTGATGCGCTGCTGATGAAGCTGCCCATCGCGCGCTCCATGATCGTGCCGCTGATAGTGGCCACGGCGCTGTTCATGGAGAATCTCGACAGCACGATCATCACCACCGCGCTGCCGCAGATGGCGGTTACCTTCGATACGACGCCGATTCATCTCTCGGTCGGTATCACGGCCTATGTCTTGAGTCTTGCGATCTTCATTCCGGTCAGCGGTTGGTTCGCGGACAAGTTCGGCGCCAAGACGGTGTTTCGCACCGCCATCACCATTTTCACCATCGGCTCGGTGCTGTGTGGGTTCTGCAACAATGTCGCCGAGCTCGCCGCGGCGCGGGTGCTGCAAGGCATGGGCGGCGCAATGATGGTGCCGGTCGGCCGGCTCATCATGTTCCGCAGCGTCGCCAAATCCGAATTCGTCACCGCCATGGCGTATCTGACAATCCCGGCGATGATCGGCCCGACCCTCGGCCCGCCCGTCGGCGGCTTTATCACCACCTATGCGAATTGGCGCTGGATCTTCTTCCTCAACGTGCCGATGGGCATACTCGGCTTCTACCTGGTGACGCGTTTCATCGAGAATTATCGCGAACCCAACACGCCGCGGCTCGATTGGCCGGGCTTCCTGCTGGTCGGCACCGCGCTCGCCTCTTTCGTCTATATCTGTGATCTCGTCGAGCGGCCGCAGGTCGATTGGGGTCCGGTCGCGATCATCGGCGCTGTTGCGATTGTCGCCGGCTTGTTCGCGGCGCGCCATTTGCGGCGCGCGGAATATCCGGTGATCGATCTGTCTTTGTTGAAAGTATCCACCTTCCGCGCCAGTGTGCTCGGCGGGACGATGTTCCGCGTCGGCACATCGTCGCTCAACTATCTGCTGCCGATCCTGTTGCAGGTCGGGCTGGGCTATACGGCGTTCCTCTCGGGACTGATGACCGTCGCGGCGGCGCTTGGCTCTTTCGCGATGAAGGTCGCGGCGATTCCGATCCTCCGGCGCTGGGGCTTCCGCACCGCGCTGACCGTCAACGCGCTGATCAGCGTCGTCGGTGTCGCGATCTGCGTGATCTTCAACGAGGCGATGGCGCCGATCATCATCTTCACGATCCTCCTGGTCGCCGGCTTCTTCCGCTCGCTGCAATACACCGCGCTGAACAGTATGGCTTTCGCCGATATCCCGGCACCGCGCATGAGCGTGGCGTCGAGCTTCTCCAGCATGATGCAGCAGATCTCGAACGGCATGGGCGTCGCCTTCGCGGCGATGGCGCTTAATCTCGTGCTGGTGCTGCGTGGCGGCACACAGGATGACATGTCGCTGGGCGATATGCGCATCACCTTCATCCTGGAGGCGCTGGTCACATTCATATCGGCTTATTGGTTCGCGCGGCTGGAGCGCGATGCGGGGGCAGAAGTCAGCGGCCACCGCGCGACGGCCGAGTAGGACCATGTTTTGGGGAGTGTCGGCACGCGATTGTTGAGCGCGCCGAAGCTTTCTTGCCGCCGCGAAATTGGCTACGCATGCGACTTATCGAACGGGGGAAGTTGATGCGGAAATTCTGGCATAGTCTCGTCGCCGCTCTACTGTTCTTGTCGCCGCTCGCGGCCGTCACGCCGGCGGCGAGCCAGACCTTCGCGCCGATCAAGGTCGGGCTGGGGCCGGCAGTCGATTTCCTGCCGGCCTTCGTTGCGCGCGATCAAGGAATTTTCGCCAAGCACGGGCTCGACGTGACTTTGCAGATCGTGCCGACGCCGTCGATCGTGCCACCGATGCTCGTTTCCGACAGCGTACAGATCGCCTACGCGACGCCGCCCAATCTGCTGCTTGCCGATGAGGGCGGACTCGATCTCGTCGCCATCGCCGGCGGCGCACGCCTCGTCAAAAGCAACGCGAAGATCAGCTTCGTCACGCGGACCGGCGTCACGGTCGAAAAGGCCGAGGATCTGAAGGGCCGCAAAGTCGGCGTGCCCGGCTTCAACAGCATCATCGACATGTTCCTACGCAAATGGCTGATGACGCATAACGTGCCGGTGGCGCAGGTGAGCATCGTCGAGACGCCGATGCTGCAGATGGGCGACCTGCTGAAATCAGGGCAGATCGATGCGGCAACGCCGATCGAGCCGATCCGTGGGCGCATCGTCGCGTCCGGCGCGGCGGCGCTGTCGGTCGATTTCTTCTCCGAGGTCAATCCCGATGTGCTCGGCTCGTTCTGGATGTCGACGCGCGATTGGGCGACGAAGCATAAGGCCGAGGTCGAGGCGTTCCGTGCCTCGCTTCTGGACGGCATCGCCTTCGTCAAAGCTCATCCCGACGAAGCGCATGCGAGCGAGCAAAAGGACATGGGCTTCGTCGATCCGACGGCGATGGCGACCTTCGCGACCACGCTCGACGCCAAGGATTTCGAGTTCGTCGCCAAGCTCGGTCTCGAGCTCGGCGTGATGAAACAACCGGTCGACGCGTCGAAGCTGATCGTCCAATAAGGACTAAACCCGGGCGAGCCTCTTCTCGACCAGGCGCGCGAAGAGGCTGGCGCCAAGCGTCAGGGCCGCGTCGTTGAAGTCGTAGCCGGGGTTGTGCACTTCGCAGCCGCCTTCGCCGTCGCCATTGCCGATCTGGATATAGGCGCCCGGCCGGTGTTCCAGCATGTAGGCGAAATCCTCCGACGCCATGGTGAGGCCGCCGGTGCGATCGACATTCTCGGCGCCGACCAACTCCGCGGCGCATTCGGCGATGAACTGTGTCGCATCGACGTCGTTGAGCAGCGGCGGGAAGATGATGCGGAAATCGAGCGATGCCGTCGCGCCCATGCTGGCAGCGATGCCCTCGGCGATCTTGCGCATTTGGGTCTCGATCAGACTTAGCGTCTCGCGGCTGAAGGCGCGCGCCGTGCCACGCATCACCGCGCTCGCAGGAATAACATTGTAGGCGTCGCCGCCATGGATTTGCGTCACGCTGAGCACAGCGGTGTCGAGCGGCTTCACATTACGCGCGACGATGCTTTGCAGCGCGGTCGCGATATGGCTGGCGATCAGCACGGGATCGATGCCGGCCTCCGGCCGCGCGGCATGGGTGCCGCGTCCGTCGACCGCGATATCGAAATAGGCGCCGCCCGCCATCATCGGTCCTGGCCGGATGGCGAATTTACCGATGCCGAGGCCGGGGCGGTTGTGCATGCCGAAGATCGCATCGCTCGGAAAACGCTCGAAAAGCTTGTCCTCGACCATCGCCTTGGCGCCGCCGAGGCCTTCTTCGGCCGGCTGGAAGATGAAATTCACCGTGCCATCGAAGCCACGCGTCTCGGCGAGGTAGTGCGCGGCGCCGAGCAGCATCGTCGTATGCCCATCATGGCCGCAGGCATGCATGCGGCCCTCATTCTGAGAGCGATAATCGAAGCGATTGGTTTCGCGGATCGGCAGCGCGTCCATATCGGCGCGCAGGCCGATCGTTTTCGGTCCGTTGCCTTGGCGCAGCACGCCGACAACGCCGGTGCGGCCGACACCGCGATGCACCTCGCAACCGAAGCGCGCGAGCTGTTCGGCAACGAAAGCGCTGGTGCGCTCTTCTTCGAAGCCAAGCTCGGGATGCGCATGGATATCGTGCCGCCAGCGCGTCAGTTCGTCGGCGTATTGCGCGATACGCGGGATCGCCGGCATCGCGCGCTCACACCGCTTTGAGTGCGGGCTTGCCCTTCTCCGGCAAATCCATCGCCGCTTCCATCGCCGGGAAATCGGGCACCGAGCCCCACATGCAGAATGAGGTCAGTGTCGGCGGGAATTGGCGCGGGCGATAGGTCGCTTCGTCTTCCGGCAGGATGTGCTTCACGCCGCAGGAATACTCATAGACCATGTTGTCCGGCCCATAGAAATAGACCATCACCGCGGTCGAAAGCGGATGCCGGCCCGGCCCCCAGGCGATCTTCACGCCTTGCTGCTTGAGGAAGTAATAGGACTTCATCACGTCGTCGACGTCTTCGACCTGATGATTGATGTGCTGCACGCCGGGCTTCGGCGAAGGGAACATAGCGATCGAATGATGGCAGGTGCTGATCCGCAGCAGCGGCGCGTCACCCAGCCAATCCGAGACGCGGGCGCTCATCAGCTTCGTCCAATATTTCTCGTCGCGAACGGGGTCGCTGGAATTGAGGCCGATATGGCTGAAATGCGTAATACCGGCGTCGCGCGCCGGGAAATAGCGCGTGCCGCTGTGATAAGGCCGCGCCACGATCTCGATCTTGTTGCCGCTCGGATCGCGCGACTGGATCACACCGCGGGCGCGCCGCTTCTCGCTATCCTCTTTATTGGCGAGGGTCGCGCCATAGCCGGCATTCTCCAACGCCGCGCCGACGGCGTCGAAATCGACCGGGTCTTTCAGATCGAAGCCGATCGTGTGGTCGCTCGGATCGCCCTCGAAATAGACCAGGGTGTGATCGCGCGTATCACCGCGCACCGGCACGGTATCGCTGCGGAAATAGGCGGATTTGCCCTCGCGACCGACAAGCTGAAGGCCGAGAATCTTGGTCGCGTAATCGATCGCGCCCTCGAGATCGCGCGTGCCGAGGCGGACGTAGCGGATATCTTGCAGATTGATCATGGCGAAACCCTCCGCCCGGCCCTGCCGGGCAGAGAGTTGTTAGCACGGGCCGACGGTCAGCGCGAGGTGGAGGCCGTCTTGGTCGTCTTCGGCAGGTAGAGGCCGAACGTCCGGTCAGGGAAGCCGGCGGCATCGAAATACCGCGTGCCCCGGGCTTCCTGATAGGAAAGATAGGTCGCAAGACCGTCGGCAGCGGCGGGACCATGCAGCATGCCTGATGTGGCCTTCGGCGTCGCGCCGCCGGGCATCGCTTCGGCGATCACGCGGCCCAGTAGCTTGCCCTTGGCCGTGATCTTCAAGCCCAGCACATGCGCCATCGTCCTGCCGATATCGGCATTGCTGACCGGCGCCGGATCGGCGAAGCCGGCTTTGAAATCGGGACCGATGGCGGCCATGAAGTTCAGCGTTTCGCCGCGGCTGAAGCTGCCATGCTGACCCTGACCCTGTTGCAACGGCGTGTCGGCGATGGTGACCGTGCAATTCGTCGGGACTTCGCAGCCGCTGGTGTACGAGCGAAAGTTCACCACGATCGCCGGTACCGGCGTCACCGCGCTGCCATGTAGGCCGATCGCGCTCAGCGGCAAGGTGCCGGCGATATGGCCGAAGCGATCGTCGACGAAGAGGCCGCTGATGTAATCCTCTTTCAACAGCGTCGCGACGGCATGCTCGACGAGAAGGCGATTGCCGCTTGGGACATAGACGAGATCGGAGCCGCCATTCGCCGCGATGACATAATCGGGGCGGGCTGGATTCTTACCGATAATCGCGCTGCCTACCTTCGGATGCTGGCCGGCCGCGATCGGGTTGTCGCTATCCGTCGGATCGAGCACCGGCGCGCCTTCGGCGGCCGCGATGTCGAGCGCGAGGAAGCCCGGCGGCAAGAAGCCTGCTGGAACATCGTCGTAATGCGCCTGCGCGGCGGCGCTGGTCTTGCTCTCTTTTGAAATTGTCGCGAAGCCGTGATCGGCGGAGATCACGATATCGGTGGTCGCGCTGAGGCCAAGCTGATCCAGCGTCGCGCGCAATCGGGCGAGATCGTCATCCGCATTCTTGATCGCGGCGAGCGAAGTCGGGCCATTGATGCCGGGCGTTACCTTGCCCAGGCTGTCGCCTTGATTGTGCTGCGAGCCGTCCGGATCGCGCGACCAGAACACCATGACGAAGGGCTGATTGCGCGCCTTGAACATCGGCAGCACGACTTTGGTCGCGACATCGACGAAGTAGTTCTGCTGCTGGAGGTTGGCGACGGTCGTGCCGGGCTTCGACATCGTGCCGGTATCGCCATTGGCACCGCGCGACGGCGTGGCGACCGGCAGCGAAGCCTGCTTCAGCGCATCGCTCACCTCGGGTGCTAAGGGGATGCCGGCTGGCGTGCCGGTCGCGTCGTCGACAACGATCGTCGGCGAGCCGGCGCGGTCGATATGATCGAAAATCAGGACCGGGCCGACTTTGCCGATCGCGGCGGTGCTGAGACCGGTCTGGCGTGCTGCCGAAAGCAACGCCGTCTCGTCGAGGAAATTGCCGCCCTTGTGCTGGTCGAGGCTGCCTTGCACAGCATCGTTTTCGAGCGACGGGGTCACGCCCGTATTGCTAACGTTGTAGCCGGCATAGATGTTGTTGCTGAAGATCCCGGTATCGCCGATCCAATGACCGGTCGCCATGGCTGAGGAATTCGGCATGGTAAAGGTCGGGAACATCGAATGGCTGTTCTGGAAATTGACGCCTTGGTCGCGGATCGCGGCCATGGTTGGCGCCGTCTCCGGCGTCACCATCTTGGCGCGCATGCCGTCGGGCACGAAGAGAATGAGGCTGTGCGGCTTATCCGCGGCTTGCGCCTGCGTGACGGTGAATGCCGCGATTGCCGTGAGAACGATCTGCCAGTGCCGCATGGATTTCCCCTCAGTGTGCGGCGACCCTAGCAATCGCATAAGTCAGTTTTGTGACCAGGCCTCTGCTTCCTCGACCGTGACGATCATGCGGCCGATCGGCCACAGCGCGATCGCCGCGAGCTTGATATGCGCCCAGGCGAAGGGAATGCCGATGATGGTGATCGCCAACGCGGCGGCGTTGATGAGATGCAAAATCGCCAGCCACCAACCGGCGAGGATCAACCAGATGAGATTGCCGAGCACGCCAAGCGGGCCGGTGCCGATATCCTCGCGGCCGGTGAAGCGTGCGCGCGACACGGCGCGATGCCCGAAGGGCAGGAAGGTGTAGAGCGCGATGTTGAAGGCGGCGCGGGCCCAGGGCAGGCCGATAATGGTGAGGCACATGATCAACGCACCGAGAATCCACGCCGCGGCCGTCCAGAGACCGCCGGTGAACACCCAGAGCACATTGAGGAGGAA
Source organism: uncultured Alphaproteobacteria bacterium (assembly GCA_963740675.1). GTDB lineage: Bacteria > Pseudomonadota > Alphaproteobacteria > ATCC43930 > CGMCC-115725 > CAIKMD01. The sequence goes on along the minus strand of CAVUFS010000004.1, from coordinate 650,509 downwards.
ACGAAGGGGTGACATGAGTGAATAACGCCTTGGGTTGGGGGATTATGCCGCGTTACAGACGCGACCGCGCTCAGCCGAAACCCTGATCGACGATCTGCCGGATTCCGGCCGCATCTTTATCGGCGAGACCCATCATTTCGAGGGTTCGGCCGGTCGCCGCATAGTCGTTGCCGGTCATGAGCTTGGCCATGTCGATCAGGTTTTGTGTAGCCGCCATCGGAACGCCGGCGGCTTTTCCAATAGCTGCAATCGGCATCAATCCGACCGGCACATCTTCCGCGACATAATTGGCATCGAACGATTTCGGTGCGGGTGTGCCGCCATAGGGCCCGTCGGCATTGAAGGTGAGCTTCTGGAAAGTCTCGACCAGCGTCGCCTCGCGCACTTTGTAGACGCGCTCGAACCAGTCCTCGAGGGTCGGCACGGTCGCACCCATAGCCGCGGCGGCCGCGACACGTTCGGCATTGATCGCCCGGTAGATCCGCGCCACGCCCTCTGTCACGCCGTGCGAATAGAATTTGTAGGTTTCGGCATGCTCGATGCGCGTCGCGTTGAGCACGCAGTTCGCGACATGCAGCATCGCATTCGCGTTGGTAAAGCCGGTGTGGATGACGTTCGGCGCTTTGATTGCCGTCGGGAAGAGCGGACCTAACATCGCAAAAACGGTGTCGATGCGATTGCCGGGAAAGCTCGCGATTTGCAGCCAGTGCTTCGTGACGATCGGCTGTATTTTGGCGGGCCCAAGCGTCTTGGCGGAATAGGGGTAGTTGTCCATTTCCGCGAGTTCGATCCGGGCGCGACAACCGGCTTGGTCCAGCACGCGACGAAACGCGAGCGATCCGCCGGTATTCCCCTGGACGAGCAGGATGGTCTGTCCGTCGGCGAGAAGCGGCGCCATGGCTTTGGCGGCGGCGGCTTGCCGGTGACCGCCCGTGCACACAACGACCACATCGGCGCCCTTGATGACGGTCGCAAGATCGGCGGTGACGTGTTCGAGCTTGGCGAAGCCGGTACCCATGCCGCTGGTATCGATGCCACCGGCCGCGCGCAGCGCTGTCAGCTTGGCGTCGTCGATGTCATGGAGCCGCATCGCATGACCGGCTGCGCCCAGATGGGCGACGAGGTTGAAGCCGCCATTCCCCGCGCCGATAACCGCGATCGTCTTCTTATCCATTTTGTCCGCCCTTTTATATCCCGCGAGCATGCATAAGTTTGTCGGGGTTTGCGAGCCGCTCCAAACCATGCTAGGCGGGGGCGCCGGCACGGCGCGCAACTCCTCCAAAAATATTATGGATATCAATTAGATGGCCGCTTACCAGTATATCTACGTCATGAAGGGCCTCGGGAAAACCTATCCCGGCGGCCGCGAGGTCCTCAAAGACATCCGCCTTTCCTTCCTTCCGGGCGCGAAGATCGGCGTTCTTGGCGCGAACGGCGCCGGCAAATCGACGCTGCTCAAGATCATGGCCGGGGTCGAGAAGAATTTCAGTGGCGAGGCTTGGGCGTCCGAAGGTGCCAGCGTCGGTTATCTGTCGCAGGAGCCCGATCTCGATCCGGGCAAGGACGTTGCCGGCAATGTCACCGAGGGTCTGGCTGAGGTCAAAGCGTTGCTCGAGCGTTTCGAAGAGGTCAGCGCCAAATTCGGCGAAGAGCTCGACGACGACGAGATGAACGAGCTCATCACTGAGCAGGGCGAGTTGCAGGAGAAGATCGACGCGGCGAATGGCTGGGAACTCGATCGCACGATCGAGATCGCGATGGACGCATTGCGGTGTCCGCCGGGAGATGCCGATGTGACGAAGCTCTCGGGTGGCGAACGCCGCCGTGTCGCGCTGTGCCGGCTGCTGCTGCAAAAGCCCGATCTGCTGCTACTCGACGAACCGACCAACCATCTCGACGCGGAATCGGTCGCCTGGCTGCAGCGCTTCCTGCACGATTACGAGGGCACTGTCGTCACCGTGACGCATGATCGCTACTTCCTCGATGAAGTCGCGGGCTGGATCCTCGAACTCGATCGCGGCCAGGGCATTCCCTATCAAGGCAATTACACCGGCTGGCTTGACCAGAAGCAGAAGCGCCTCGCGCAAGAGGGCAAGCAAGAAGAGGCACGCCAGCGCTCGCTCGAGCGCGAACTCGATTGGGTCAAACAAAGCCCGCGGGCGCGTCAGGCGAAGAGCAAGGCGCGTCTCTCGGCCTATGAGGACTTGCTGGCGCAGAGCAAAGAGAAGGCGCCGGAGAACGTGCAGATCGTGCTGCCCCCAGGCCCGCGTCTCGGCGACCTCGTCATCGAGGCCGAAGGCCTTTCCAAGGCCTATGGCGACCGGCTGCTCATCGACAACCTGTCATTCCGCCTGCCGCCCGGCGGCATCGTCGGCATCATCGGCGCGAATGGCGCCGGCAAGACGACGCTGTTCCGCATGGTCACCAACCAGGAAAAGCCCGATGCGGGCAGCTTCAAAGTCGGCGAGACGGTGAAGCTCGGCTATGTCGATCAATCGCGCGATACGCTCAACCCGACCAAGACGGTGTGGGAAGAGATTTCCGACGGCTATGAAGAACTCGATCTCGGCCGCCGCAAGATGCCGTCGCGCGCCTATTGCTCGCTGTTCAATTTCCGCGGCTCGGACCAGCAGAAGAAAGTCGGTCAGCTATCCGGCGGCGAGCGCAATCGCGTGCATCTTGCCAAGATGTTGAAGACCGCGTCGAACGTCATCCTGCTCGACGAGCCGACCAATGATCTGGACGTCGATACGCTGCGCGCGCTCGAAGAAGCGCTGCTCGATTTCCCCGGCTGCGCGGTGGTGATCACCCACGATCGCTGGTTCCTCGATCGCATCGCGACGCACATCCTCGCTTTTGAGGGCGACAGCCATGTCGAATGGTTCGAGGGCAATTACCAGGATTACGAGGTCGACAAGAAGCGCCGCCTCGGCGCCGATGCGGAACAACCGCACCGCCTCAAATACAAGCCGCTGACGCGCGCCTGATCGCGCGTCAGCGTTTCGGCTCGATAGCGCTTCCTACTTGCCGCCGGCTGCGGCGGCGGCGCCTTTGATCTTGTCCTGCATGGCGCGATTGAGGCCGTCGACCGTGCCGCCGTTGCGGTCGGCCACGGCGGCGATCTCGTCGCGCTGCGTCAGCGCCATGCTCACGCCTTCAACCGAGACGTCGACGACGGTGAAGTCATTGTCGCCGCTCTTGCGGACGACCCATTCGACCTTGGCCGGCGGCGCACCACTCGGGCTGACGAATTGGCTGACGACAACGGTGGTCGCCGGACCCTCGCTGCGCGTGCCGGTTACCTGGATCTTCTCGCCGCTGTATTGGCCGAAGCGCGCCGCGTAGGTGCGCACGATCCAATCCTCGAAGAGCTGGCTGAATTGCTTGCGCTGATCCTCGGTCGCGCCGTTCCAGTAGCGGCCGAGCACGAAACGCGAGATGCGCGGGATATCGAAACCGTCCTGTAGCAGCGAGCGGAATTTCGCCTCGCGCTGATCTTCGGTCTCGTTCTTGTCGACGATGACGTTGATCGCCTGACCGACGAGTTGGTTGATGAGGGCCGACGGATCGGCGGCTCGCATCGCATGCGCGTTGCCGCACAGCAGCATTAAGGCGAGCGCAGCCGCCGAAAAAAATGCCGGAAAACGAAATCTCATCGTGGCTGGTCCCTTGGCTGGCGAAAGCGGCGGGCGAGCATAATTCCGGCTCAAAACCGCGACAAGCCCTGGCGGGGGCTTGGAAACACAAGGATTTCAGCGCCGTAAGAGCCTAATTGACTTAATACATAAAGACATGTTTATATAGAAAAATAATGAAGCGAGTGAGGCAATATGGAATCGATCCTCAGCAGCCTGCGCGCCGTCGCCGAATTGACCCGGCTGAGGCTGCTGTTGCTGTGCGCCAAGGGCGAACTGACCGTGACCGAGCTCACGGACATTCTCGGCCAGAGCCAGCCCCGGGTTTCGCGCCATCTGAAGCTGCTTTGCGATGCCGGCTTGCTTGACCGGTTTCGCGAGGGGACTTGGGTCTATTACCGGCTTGCCGCGCGCGGCCGGGCGGCTGAGCTGGCACGGCAGATCTGTGCCGCGGTCCCGAGCGACGATGCGACAGTGGCGCTCGATCAGGCGCGGCTCGACACCGTGAAGCGCCAACGGGCCGGCGCGGCCAACGCCTATTTCCGCGCCAATGCCCAGCAATGGGATCAGATCCGCTCGCTGCACATCGATGAGCGCGAAGTTGAAGCGGCGGTGCTCGAAGCGCTTGGCGGCCATGCCATTGGCGACCTGCTGGATCTCGGCACGGGCACTGGCCGCATGCTCGAGATCGTTGCGCCGCGGGTCGAGCGTGCGATCGGCATCGACCTGTCGCGCGAAATGCTCGCGGTGGCGCGCGCCAATCTCGAAAAAGCGAATCTGCACAATTGCACGATCCGCCAGGGCGACATCTTTCAGCTTCCTTTCGCCGATCAGAGTTTCGACGCCGCGATCTTCCATCAGGTGCTGCATTACGCGGATCGTCCGTCGCTCGCGGTCGCCGAGGCAGCGCGTATGGTGCGGCCCGAAGGACAGCTGGTGATTGTCGATTTCGCGCCGCACGCGCTCGAATTCCTGCGCGAGGAACATGCGCATCGCCATTTGGGCTTTGCCGATGCGGAGATTTCCGACTGGTGCCGCGAGGCCGGGCTGGTGCCCGAGCCCGTGCGTCATCTCATCGGCCAGCCGCTGACCGTCTCGATCTGGGTCGCGTGGCGCGCGCGTGAAACGAAAACCCTCGACAAACCGGCGGAAGCCGGCTCGCCGCGCGCGGCGGCGTCATGAGCGCGCCGCACGTTTCGTTCGAGTTCTTCCCGCCGAAGACCGCGGCCATGGAGCAAACGCTGTGGCAGGCGGTCACGCGGCTTGCTCAGTTGGGGCCACGTTTTGTGTCGGTGACGTATGGTGCCGGCGGTTCGACGCGCGAGCGCACGCATGCGACGGTTGCGCGCATCCGCCGCGAGACGGAATTGGAGCCGGCGGCGCATCTCACCTGCGTCGGCGCGCGCCGTGAAGAAATCGACGCGGTGGCGCGTGGCTATTGGGACGCGGGCATTCGTCACATCGTCGCGCTGCGCGGCGATCCGCCCGCCGGCGTTGGCGGCTACACGCCCCATCCCGCCGGTTACGCAGGCGCCGTCGATCTCGTCGCGGGTCTCAAACGCATCGCCGATTTCGACATTAGCGTCGCCGCCTATCCCGAAGTGCATCCCGAAGCGGTCAGCGAGGCGGCCGATCTCGATAATCTCAAGCGCAAGCTCGATGCCGGCGCGACGCGTGCGATCACGCAATTCTTTTTCGATGTCGATCGCTATCTGCGTTTCCGTGACCGGGTCGCGGCGGCGGGCATCGCGGCGCCGGTCGTACCGGGTATCTTGCCGATCGTCGACTTCGCGCAGGCAAAGAAATTCGCAACCGCTTGCGGTGCCTCAATGCCGTCCTGGCTCGAAGCCGAATTCGCCGAAGCGGGTGATGATCCGAAAATCCGGGCTGCCGTGTCCGAGCGCCATGCGGTGGCGCAATGCCGGCGCCTCATCGAGGCTGGGATCGACGCATTGCATTTCTACACACTCAACCGCGCAGAGCTGGTCGGTGCGATCTGCGCATCGCTCGGTATTGGCGCGCCTGCCATCGCGCTCGCGGAGTGAGCCATGCCGCATATTCTCGATGTGCTGTCGGACCATGTGTTGCTATGCGATGGCGCGACCGGCACGCGCGTTCAAGCGTTGCCGCTCCGGCTCGATGAGGATTACCAAGGCCATGAGAATTGTCCGGAAATTCTCAACGAGAGCCGCCCCGATCTCGTTCTCGACATACATCGCGGCTATCTCGAAGCCGGTGCCGATGCCATCCAGACCAACAGCTTCGGCGGCTCGCCGCTGACTCTCGGCGAATTCGGCATCGCCGATAAGGCGCACGCACTCAATTACCGTGCCGCCGAGCTGGCGCGCGAGGCCGTGGCCGGCTTTGCTGCCGATGGCAAGCCGCGTTTCGTGATCGGCGCGGTCGGGCCGGGGACGCGGCTGCCGTCGCTCGGCCATATCGATTACGACGCGCTCGAAGCCGCGCTCACGGTGCAATGCCGCGGGCTGATCGACGGCGGCGTCGATGCGATCTTGATTGAGACCTGTCAGGACACGCTGCAGATCAAAGCGGCGGTCAATGCCGCGAAAGCGGCGCGCAAAGCCGCGCGCGGCGAGCAGCCGATCTTCGTGCAGATGACCGTCGAGACCACCGGCACGTTACTGGTCGGCGCCGATGTCGCTTCGGCAATGACGGTCCTCGATGCGCTCGACGTGCCGCTGATCGGCTTCAACTGCGCGACGGGCCCGCAAGAGATGGCCGAGCATGTGAAGCTCCTCGCCGAAAATTGGTCGGGCCGCATCTCGGTGCAGCCCAATGCGGGTATGCCCGAGTTGCATCATGGTCACGCGCATTACCCGCTGAGCCCGCAAGAGCTGGCTCATTGGCAGGAGCGCTTTGTCATCGAGGACGGCGTCAATCTGATCGGCGGCTGCTGCGGCACTGAAACCGAGCATATTGGCGCGCTCGATGCGATGCTGCGGCGCCTCGCCAATGAAGGCGCGCGCCCGCGCAGCAAAGAGCGGCGCAGCGTCTTCGTGCCAGCGGTTGCCTCGCTCTATGCGCAAACGGCCTTGCGGCAAGAGAACGCCTATCTCTCGATCGGCGAGCGTTGCAACGCCAACGGCTCAAAGCGCTTCCGCCAGGCGCAGGAAAAAGGCGATTGGGACGATTGCATCGCCATCGCACGTGAGCAGGTGAAAGAGGGCTCGCACGCGATCGATGTCTGCACGGCATTTGTCGGCCGCGATGAAAAGACCGAGATGCTCGAGGTCCTCGGCCGCATGCGTGGCGCGGTCGCAGCCCCGCTCGTCGTCGACAGCACCGAGCTGCCTGTACTCGAAGCTGCGTTGAAGCTCTATGGCGGCAAGCCAATCCTTAATTCGATTAATTTCGAGGATGGCGAAGAGCCGGCGGCAAAGCGTCTCGATCTCGCGCGGCGGTTCGGCGCCGCGGTGATCGCGCTGACCATTGATGAGCAGGGCATGGCCAAGGATGCAGCCCGCAAGCTGGAGATCGCCCAGCGCCTGCGCGACTTCGCTTGCGATCGCTATGGGCTGAAGCCGAGCGATCTGCTGATCGATCCGCTCACCTTCACGATCTGCACCGGCAATACCGACGATCGCAAGCTCGGTATCGAGACTTTGGATGGAATCGAGCAGATCGCGCGCGGGCTGCCCGAATGCCAGATCCTCTTAGGCCTTTCCAATATCTCTTTCGGCCTCAATCCGCCGGCCCGCGCCGTGCTGAATTCTGTCTATCTCGACCACGCGCTGAAACGTGGCCTCACCGCAGCGATCCTTCATGTCTCGAAGATCGTGCCCTCGCATGCGATTCCGGCAGCCGAACGCGAAGCTGCCGAGGATTTGATCTTCGATCGCTGGCGCAACGGTGCCGATCCGCTGCAAGCCTTTATCGGCCTCTTCAAGGATCGCAATGCGGTCGAAGCGAAGAAGAAAGAGCGCCCGACCGAGCTAGGCCCGCGGCTCGCGCAGCGTATCGTCGACGGCGACCGTCAGGGGCTCGACGAGGATTTGGCGCAAGCGCTTAAAGCCCATCCGCCGCTCGAGATCATCAACACCTTCCTGCTCGACGGGATGAAGGAGGTCGGTGAGCTCTTCGGTGCCGGTAAGATGCAATTGCCTTTCGTGCTGCAATCCGCCGAGACGATGAAGACTGCCGTCGCCTATCTCGAGCCCTTCATGGAGAAGACCGAAGGCCATCAACGCGGCACGATCGTGCTCGCGACAGTGAAGGGCGATGTCCACGATATCGGCAAGAATCTCGTCGATATCATCCTCACCAACAACGGCTATAGGGTTATCAATCTCGGCATCAAGCAGCCGGTCTCGGCGATCCTCGAAGCCGCCGAAAAGCACAAGGCCGATGCCATCGGTATGTCGGGCTTGCTTGTCAAATCGACCGTGGTGATGCGCGAGAATCTCGAAGAGATGACACGCCAGGGCCTCAAGGTCCCGGTCATGCTGGGCGGCGCGGCGCTGACGCGCCGTTATGTCGAAGAGGATTGCCGCCAATCCTATGGCAGCGGCCGCGTCGCTTATGCCGGCGATGCTTTCGACGGCCTCGGGCTCATGGAGAAGATCGTCGGCGAAAAATTCGACGATTATCTTGCCGCGCGCCAAGCTGAAACCGCGGGCAAGCCGGTCAATCAACGCCGCAAGCTCGGCCGCGCCGCCGATCCCAAACCGATGCGTCCGGTCGATGCTGAAGAGGTCCGTCTGCGCCGCGCCGAGTTGCATCGCGGCGTGCCTGTGCCGCTTCCGCCTTTCTGGGGCGCGCAGACAATCAACCAAGTGCCGGCGAAGGCGCTGGTGCCTTACCTCAACGAGCGGATGCTCTATCAATTCCAATGGGGCTTTCGCAAAGACGGCCGCACCCTCGATGAATTCATGGACTGGGCGCGCGACGAGCTGCGTCCGGTGTTGAAGCGCATGCTCGATCTGGTCGAGCAGCAGGACATCCTGCGACCGCAGGCGTGTTACGGCTATTGGCGCGCTGCGGGCGAGGGCAACGACATCGTGCTCTTCGGCGACGACGGCAAGGCCGAGGTAGCGCGGTTCGCCTTGCCGCGCCAAAACAAGAACGGCGGACTCTGCATCGCCGATTTCTTACGCGATATCGATGATGGCCAACGCGACGTGATCGGCTTACAGCTCGTCACGATGGGCGGTCGGGCCTCGGATACGGCGCGGCAATGGTTCGCCGAGAATCGCTACAAGGATTATCTCTATCTCCACGGCCTCTCGGTCGAGATGGCCGAGGCGCTCGCTGAATACATCCACAAGCGCATCCGCGCCGAGCTCGGCTTCGCTGCCGAGGAGCCGCGCGACATGCATGCGCTGTTGCAGCAAGGCTATCGCGGCAGCCGCTATTCCTTCGGCTATCCCGCTTGCCCCAATCTGGCCGATCAGCGGCGATTGCTGGCGCTGCTGCGCGCGGAAGAGATCGGCGTTGCGCTATCGGAGGAAGACCAGCTCGAACCCGAGCAATCCACGTCGGCGATCGTGCTTGTTCATCCGCAAGCCAAGTATTTCTCGGTCTAGCCGTCGCGTCGCCGGATGCCAATCTTGCGGCCGAGCTGCGGCGGTGGTGGGAGAAGACGATGCTCGGCAAGCAGCGCTTCGACCTTGGCATAGACATCGTCGGGCAATGGGGCCGAACGCGGCCCCGCCATATCGACATGCAGTCCCATCACCTCGATCGTGGCGGATAATTCATTGTCCTTCGCCCGGGTCATCGCATGGAAAAGATGCAGCCGCTTACGATCGGCATCGATCAGCCGGGTCGCGATCGCGAATTCCTCACCCTGACGTAACTCATGCTCATAGGTGACATGAGCTTCGAGGGCGAAGACCGAATGGTGGGTTGCGCGCCGGTATGCCTCGCCGATTCCTAGATAGTCGAACAGTTGGTCCGTGGCGCGGTCAAAGGCCAACACGTAATAGGCCACGTTCATATGGCCGTTGTAGTCTATCCATTCCGGGGCGACGGCCGCGCGATAGGGCGGGTAGGGCAAGCTAGGCATCGAAAATTCCTCGATTTCACGCCCAAAGCATAAGGGCGGCACAACTTAGGCGAGTAATCCCCATGATTCCTGGCCTATCCACAGAAATTAACGCAACCGTCCCGTGGCTGTTACCTAACGTTAAGCAATCGCGGGTAGAAAGTTTGAATCAGACGATACGATCGGGAAAATCGCGGGAATTCGGCGCTTTTTTTCGACGCTGCGGAGGGTGACAATAGATGGCCGGTGCTTCCGCCCCCAGCCAATCGGTGAAAACGGCCGAGGCGGCATGCAAGGCGATGGCGACCCATGGGGTCGTGCCGACGCCGCATAACTATACGGTCTGGTACACCTACGCCGCCGGGACAATGCCGGCGCTGAGCCAGGCGATCGACGCCCTGATCGCCAGACAAACCACCTTCACCGACATGATCAACGCCGATCTCTACAAGCGCTATTTCGGCAGCGCCGAAGATCACGTCGATGTGCTCGAGACTGGTGGCCGCCTGCAAGCGGTGATCGATCAGGTCAGCCGCTATCTCGGCGATCACACCGGCGATATCGGTCAATTTGGTCATACCCTCGATGACATCTCGACCGCGATCGGCCGCTCGCAGCCGCAGGAGACGGTCCGTGCGCTGGTCGCCGATCTCGTCAAAGAGACGCAGTCGATGGCGCAGCGCAATTGCAACCTCGAAAGCCGGCTCGGCCGCATCGCCACCGAGGTCACCGAACTGCGCGAGAATCTCCAGGCGGTGCAACGTGAGGCGCTGACCGATGCGCTCACCGGCATCCCCAATCGCAAATTCTTCGATTCGCGGCTGCAAGAGGCGGCGCGCGAGGCGCTCAATGAAGGCGAGGCGGTCAGCCTTGTGCTGTGCGATATCGATCACTTCAAGCACTTCAACGACAGTTATGGCCATCAGATCGGCGATCAAGTGCTGCGTCTCGTCGCGCGCACGCTGTCCGATTCGGTGAAGGGTCGCGACACGCCGGCTCGTTTCGGCGGCGAGGAATTCGCCATCATCCTGCCGCGCACCAATCTGCAACAGGCGGCGATTGTCGCCGATCAGATTCGCAACGGCGTGATGCGCCGGCGCTTCATCGGCAAGGATACGCGCGAGGATTACGGCAGCGTGACGCTGTCTTTCGGTGTCGCGCAATATCGCGCAAACGAGGATCTGGCGGATCTCGTCGGTCGTGCCGACGCGGCGCTCTATCACGCGAAGCGCGAAGGCCGCAATCGCGTCTCGACCGAGCTCAACGCCGGCGATCTGGCACGCGCTTCCTGATCGTTAGGGGCCGGGTACGGCTGAGCCGGGGAAGAACGGTAGCCAGCCGGTCCAGGACAGCCACAATACCGCGAAGAACAGTGAGATCAGCGTGAACGGCACGCCGGCGCGTGCATATTCCGCGAAAGTGATGTTGACGCCGAGCAACTCGGCACGCTCCACCGCGATCAGACTAGCGAAAGAGCCGAGCAGCGTCAGATTGGCGGCGAGCGAGGACAGCACCGCAAAAGCATAAAGCGGTCCCTGCGGCGGATTCGGCCAGATCTGCAGCAGCAGGATTGCGGTCGGCGTATTGCCGATCGTGTTGCTCGTCACGAGCACGAACGGCGTCAGCAACAGCAGATTGGTCGGCAGCAGGTGATGGTCCTGCAGCCACGAGACGATGGCCCACGGGACGCCGGTATCGGCGAGTGCGCCGGTCACCGCGAAGAGACAGACGAACAGCACGAGCAGCGGCCAGTCAAGGGCCGCGATCATCACCCGATTGGTGAAGCGCCGATTGGTCAAAAGCGCCGCCGCGATCAGCAGGCCGCCGACCTCGCGCGGCAGCGGCGTCGCGAACAGCATGAGCAACAGCGCCATGCCGGCAAGACCTTTCCAAGTCTGGATCCGGTCATGGGGATGGCGCGGCACGTCGGCCACGCCGCCGGCTGGCATCGGCGCTTCAAGCCGGTCGCGCCACAGGAACCAAGTTACGCCAAAGACCGAAGCGAGACCGAGCAGGGCGGGAACGATGCCGGCCAGCAGATAAAGGTGGAAGCTGAGTTCGCCGACCTGGCCGATCACGATATTCGGCGGATTGCCGATCAGCGTCGCGGCCGAGCCGGCATTGGCGGCGCCGGCCAGCGCGATCAGATAGGGCCGCGGGTCGAGGCTGCGCGATTGTGCGCCGGTGATGAGCAGCGGCGCCATCGTCAACACCACCAGCTCGTTGGCGAGCAGCGCCGAAAGGCCGCCGGCGACGCCGACGGTCAGGGCCAGCAGCATGGTTGGCGTCTCGGCCTTTTGCATGATCCAGTCGGCCGTCAGCTCGAAGAACCCGGCCGAGACGAATTGCGCCGAGATGATCATCAGCGCGAAGAGCAGGACGAGCGTCGAGACATCGATACTGGTGCCGAGCTCGTCGAGGGTGACGGTGGCGCTGGCCAGCAGCACGATCACGCCCAGGAGGGCGATGCCGGTACGGTCGATCTGCAGATGCGGCAGCCTTCCGGCGGCCATGCCGACATAGGTGCAGATGAAAACAAGGATGATGATGAGGGCGTGCATGGTTCTGCGCGGACGGCCGCATCATAGGTGGTTTCGTCGCCGAACGCGCCTGGGATTTCGGCTATCTCGTGCTATATAGCGATGAATGTCGGAACCCGCCGCCACGCCCCACGCCGCCGAGCTTTCGGCTGCGCTGTCGGCCGCTTATCTCGGCGGCCTCAACGACGCGCAGCGCCGCGCTGTCGAGGCGGTGGACGGACCGGTTCTGGTGCTGGCCGGGGCAGGGACCGGCAAGACCCGGGTGCTCACCACCCAACTCGCCCATATCCTCGCAACTCGCCGCGCCTGGCCGTCTCAGCTCGTCGCCGTCACCTTTACCAATAAGGCGGCGCTGGAGATGCGCGAACAACTCGGACGGATGATCGGCGAGACCGCCGACGGACTCTGGCTCGGTACTTTCCATTCGATCGCCGCCCGAATTCTGCGCCGCCATGCCGAGGCGGTGGGGCTGAAGCCCAATTTCACCATCCTCGATGCCGACGATCAACTCCGTGTCGTCAAGCAGATCGCCGCCGCCGAGAATCTCGACGAGCGTCGCGCGCCGGCGCGGGCGATCCTGGGCGCGATCGAGCGGTGGAAGGATCGCGGCCTCGTGCCCGACAAGGTGCCGGTCGCCGATCAGGGCGATCTCGCCAATGGCCGGATGATCGAGCTCTATCGTCTTTACCAGGACCGGCTCAGGGCGCTCAACGCCGCCGATTTCGGCGATCTGTTGCTACACAATCTGACGCTCTTCACGACGCGGCCGGAAGTGCTCGCCGAATATCAGCAGCGCTTCCGCTACATCCTGGTCGACGAGTATCAGGACACCAACGTTGCGCAATATCTCTGGCTGCGGCTGTTGGCGCAGCTTCACAAGAATCTCTGCTGCGTCGGCGATGACGACCAGTCGATCTATTCCTGGCGCGGTGCGGAGATCGGCAACATCCTCCGCTTCGAGAAGGACTTCCCCGGCGCGCAGATCATCCGCCTCGAGCAGAATTACCGCTCGACGCCGCATATCCTCGGCGCGGCCTCCTCGCTGATCGCACAGAATGAGGGACGGCTCGGCAAGACGCTGTGGACCGAGGCCAATGAGGGCGAGAAGGTCACGCTGCGCGGCGTCTGGGACGGCGAGGAAGAAGCGCGTTGGATCGGCGACGAGATCGAGGCGCTGCAGCACAAGGGCGAGAAGCTGTCCGAGATGGCGATCCTGGTGCGCGCCGGCTTCCAGACGCGCGAATTCGAAGAACGCTTTCTCACGCTCGGCCTGCCTTATCGCGTGATCGGCGGCTTGCGTTTCTACGAACGGCAGGAGATCCGCGATGCGCTGGCCTATCTGCGCCTCGTGCATCAGCCGGCCGACGATCTCGCTTTCGAGCGCATCATCAACGTGCCGAAGCGCGGCATCGGTACCTCGACCTTGCAGACGCTGCACACGTTGGCCCGCGCGCGTGAGCTGCCGCTGACCGATGCGGTGCAGATCATTATCGGCACCGACGAGCTGAAGCCGGCGGCGCGGCGGGCGCTGTCGGGCTTCATCACCGATCTCAATCGTTGGCGCGGGATGCTCGACAATACCGCGCATCCCGATCTCGCCGCGCAGATCCTCGATGAATCGGGCTATACCGGGATGTGGCAGGCGGATAAATCGCCCGATGCACCAGGCCGGCTCGAGAATCTCAAAGAGCTGGTTGCGGCGATGGCCGAGTTCGATAGCCTCTCGGGCTTTCTCGATCACGTCAGCCTGGTGATGGAGAACACCGCCGAGACTGGCAGCGATATGATCAGCCTGATGACGTTGCACGGCGCCAAGGGACTCGAATTCAACGACGTCTTCCTGCCGGGCTGGGAAGAGGGATTATTCCCGCATCAGCGCGCGATGGATGAGTCAGGCCTGAAGGGTCTCGAAGAAGAACGGCGGCTCGCTTATGTCGGGCTGACGCGAGCGCGGCGCCGCGCGTTTGTCTCCTACGCCGCCAATCGCCGCGTGCGCGGCCAGTGGCAAAGCTCGCTGCCATCGCGTTTTGTCGGCGAGCTGCCCGAGGATCACATCGAATCGGTTGCTGAGCCTGGGCTCTATCCGCGTGCGCCCTCGCTGCAAGAGGCGTGGGGTGCGGGCTCGTCGTTCTTCGGCCGCCGTGCCGAGGCACCGCGTCTCGTCACTGCCGAGCGTCCCCGGCCGCCGGTCGGTTATATCGCGGGCGATCGTGTCTTCCACCAGAAATTCGGCTATGGCACCGTGCGCTCCTCCGAAGGCGGCAAGCTCGCCATCTCCTTCGACAAGGCCGGCGACAAGATGGTGATGGACAGCTTTGTTGCGAAAGCCTGAACGACTATCCGCCGCCGAAGGGCTCTGGCGCGTGTCGCTGGCCGCGCCCGATGCGGCCGCTGCCGCGGCTGTGACCGATGCTTTTGGCGATTTCGAAGCCGTCAGCGTGTTCGAGGAACACGATGGCGGGCCGTGGTGCGTCGAAGGTTTCGCGCGCGATAAACCCGATCGCGGCCCTTTGCTGGCACGGCTGGCACTGGTTTGGCTCGATTTCGCCGGGCCGCCGCCCGAGCCGCTCTGGGAAAAGCTGCCGCGTCGCGATTGGGTCAGCATCAATCAGGCGAGCTTCCAGCCGCTTTCGGTCGGTCGCTTCTTCATTCACGGCTCGCATTTCAAGGGCCGCATTCCGCCCGGCCGCATCGCGCTCGAGATCGATGCCGCGACGGCGTTCGGTACCGGTGAGCATGCGACGACGCGCGGCTGCCTCACCATGGTTGATGCTGTATCCGCGCGCGGGCCGCATCGCATTCTCGATATGGGTACCGGCACCGGCATCCTTGCGATGGGCGCGGCCAAGCGTTGGCGCCGCCGCGTCATCGCGCGCGACATCGATCCGGAATCGGTGCGGGTCACGGCACATAACATCCGCCGCAATGGTGTCGCGCCGCTGGTCGCCGTCGGCCGCAGCAACGGCTATCGCGATCGCGGGGTGATGCAGCGCCGGCCCTATGATCTGGTGCTCGCGAACATTCTCGCCCGGCCGCTCGAGCGTATGGCGGCCGATCTGCGTCGCGCGCTGAGGCCGGGCGGCATCGCTGTGCTCTCCGGCTTGCTTGCTTATCAGGAACCCGCCGTGCTCGCGGCGCATCGCATCGCGGGTTTGAGTTTGCGACAGCGTATTGTCATCGATGGCTGGTCGACGCTCGTGCTCGGCCGTGGCCGCTCATCTCTTTTTCGCTCCGTGAGAAAGCACCGCTCAAAATGAGCCTCCTCCAAGCTCTTTTCATCGCCGTCATCCAAGGCGTCACCGAGCTCTTTCCGGTCTCGAGCCTCGGTCACGCCGTCGTCCTGCCGAAACTGCTCGGCTGGGACATCGACCAATCGGCGGAAGGCTTTTTGCCCTTCCTCGTCGTGCTGCATCTCGGCACGGCCGCGGCGCTGCTGATCTATTTCTGGCGCGATTGGATCGGCATCCTGCTCGCGTTCATCGGTGTCGGGCCCGGCGACGAGCGCCGCGCGCAATGGCGGCTGCTCTGGATGATCATCATCGCGACGATTCCGGCGGCGATTTTGGGCTTTGCCCTGGAAAAGCCGCTCAAGGCGCTCTTCGGCGCGCCGACAGTTGCGGCCTTCTTCCTCATCGTCAACGGCGGCGTGCTGTTCATCGCCGAGCGGCTACGCCGCCGCGGCGGCACGGGCAATTTGCGCCAGCTCACCTGGCTTGGCGCCTTCATCATCGGCTGCACCCAGGCCGCGGCGCTAATCCCCGGCATTTCGCGCTCGGGCTCGACGATGGTGGGCGGGCTGATGCTCGGCCTGCACCATAAGGAGTCGGCGCATTTCTCTTTCCTGATCGCGACGCCGGTGATCCTCGGCGCCGGCGTGCTCGAAGTGCCGCATCTTCTGCATGACGGCGCGGCGGCCGCGATCGGGCCGGTGGCGTGGATCGCCGGCATCGTCGCCGGCATCATGGCCTATCTCAGCACCTGGTTCCTGATGCGTTATTTCGGGCGCCACGATTTCCAAGCACTCGATCCCTTCGCCTATTACTGCGTGGCGTTCGGGCTGTCGTCGCTGGGGCTGTTGTTCTTCCTCGGTTGAGGCGACGTCGCTAGACGACGCTATCCGGCACCAATACGCAGGGATGCGCCGGATCGCCGGTCTCGACTTGGATCGTCGCATGCTCGATGCCGAAGTGCTTTCGTAGCGCCGTGGCGACATCGGAAAGGCAAGCATCGCCCGGGTGACCTGCCGGCATAATGAGATGCGCGGTCAACGCCGTCGAGGTCGTACTCATCGGCCAGATGTGCAGATCATGCACTTCGCTCACGCCCGGAATCTCGAGTAGTTGCGCGCGCACCGCGGCGGGGTCGATGCCCGGTGGGACGGCATGCAGAGCCATGTCGAGCGAGTGGCGGAGCAAGCGCCAGGTGCCGAGGACGATCACGGCGGACACCACGATGCTGACCGCGGGGTCGATCCACAGCCAGCCGGTCCAGAGGATCACCACGCCGGAGAGGGCAACGCCGATGCTGACCAGCGCGTCGGCCAGCATATGCGCATAAGCGCTTTTGATATTGAGGTCGCCGTGATGGCGATGTCCCAGCATCAGCGCCGCCAGGCCGTTCACGGCGACGCCGGCGCAGGCGACGATGATGATCGTGACGCCACCGACCGGGGCTGGAGTGACGAGGCGCTGCACGGCCTCGACGACGATGCCGCCGACGGCGATCAGCAGAACGATGGCGTTGAGAAGCGCGGCGAGAATCGAAGAGCTGCGCAGCCCATAGGTGTAACGCGCGCTCGGCCGCCGCGCGGCGAGGACGCTGGCGCCCCAAGCCGCGACGAGTTCGAGAACGTCGCTGAAATTGTGTCCGGCATCGGCGAGCAGCGCCATCGAGTGGCTGATGAAGCCGAAAATGCCTTCGATGAGGACAAAGCCGAGATTGAGCGCGATCGAGATCGCGAAAACGAGGCCGAGATCGCCGCCTAAATGGCGATGGTGATCATGCCCGTGATGATCATGGCTATGGTGGCCATGATCGGCGTGGTCATGATCGTGGTGATGCTCGTGCTCTTGGCCATGATGGGTATGGGCCATGGCCTGATTTTGCACGTCCCCGAATTTTGCAGCAAGCGCTAGCAAGCGAGGCCGCGCAGAGGCGAGGGCGGTTGGCCCTCGCCTACGGTCCGACTGACTTAAGCCGCCCGGCGGTTGTCGTTCTGCGCCAGACCCGCCGCCTGCGCCCGAGCCGCCTCATGGACGTCGCGCGAGAACAGGTAGGGGATGTCCGCCCGGGTGATGCCGATATCGGCAAGCGAGCGATCGTCGAGGGCGCTGAGCTCGTCGTAGGCCGCCTGGCGACGCCGCCAGCCTTGATAGGCCGCCTGAAGATGTTGCAGACCGGAAAGAACAAGATTGAGCATTTCCAACTCCTTAAAGAACATAGACGTGTCTCTGTGCTGCGTTGCACAATAGGTAAGCCTTTCTGCCGAATTGTTAAAGGCGCAAGATTCGAACCCAGCCATACGCCCGCCGCATATCCGGCTGTTTTCCAGGCCTTTAGACCCCATCTTCTCGGGTGGGAGGTGGCAGGATTGGGCTGCCGGGCGGTTTCGCGCTAGGCTCGACGGGTTACGGAGGTCGGAAAATGGATGACGGACGCCCGGTTGGCCGGGAAGGAACGGCGGAACGGCTGGTGCGGCTACGGGCCGAGCTGGTGCGGCGCGGCGTCGAGGGGTTCCTGGTACCCCGGACCGACGAGTATCAGGGCGAATACGTCCCCGATTCAGCCCAGCGCCTGGCGTGGTTAACGGGCTTCACCGGCTCGGCCGGGCTGGCGATCGTCCTCAAGGACCGGGCGGCAATCTTCGTCGATGGCCGCTACACCCTCCAAGCCGCCACCGAAGTCGACGGCCGGCTCTTCGAACACCGCCACATCAGTGACCAGCCGGCCGGGCCTTGGATCGAGGCCAGTCTGAAACCCGGCAAGTCGCTCGGTTACGACCCGCGGCTGCATACGCTCGGCGAGGTCGCACGCTATCGCACGGCGGCCGAGAAAGCCGGCGGCAAGCTGGTACCGCTCGACAGCAACGCGATCGATGCGGTGTGGACCGACCGGCCGGCGCCGCCGACCGCGCCGGTCCTGCCGCACGACATCCGCTTCGCCGGCGAGACCGCGGCGGCGAAGCGCACGCGGATCGCCGCGAGCCTCGCCGCACAAAGTGTCGATGCGGTGGTGCTGACCGCGCCGGATTCGATCGCGTGGCTGCTCAACATTCGCGGCGGCGACGTGCCGCATACGCCGCTACCGCTCAGCTTTGCTGTGCTCCATCGCGATGAATCGGTCGATCTTTTCATCGACCGCCGCAAGCTGACGCCGGAATTGCCGGCGCATCTCGGCAATGCGGTGCGGATCGCGGATCCGGATGGCTTCGGTGCGTTCCTGGAAAAGCTCGGGGCGGACAAGAAATGCGTGCTTGCCGATCCAACACTCTCGGCGGCTTGGGTGTTCGACCGGCTCGGCGATGCGGCGGTCCGCGGGGCCGATCCCTGCCAATTGCCGAAAGCCTGCAAGAACGCGGTCGAGCTCGACGGCACACGCGAAGCGCATCGCCGCGACGGCGCGGCGCTCAGCTCCTTCCTCGCCTGGCTTTCGCGCGAGGCGGGCTCGGGCAGGCTGCGCGAGATCGATGTCTCAGACCGGCTCGAAGAATTCCGCCGTCCGGGTATGAATTTCCGCGATCTCAGCTTTCCGACGATCTCAGGCGCGGGGCCGAACGGCGCGATCGTCCACTATCACGCCAGCAAGGCGACCGAGCGCGTGCTCGAGCCGGGCAGCCTCTATCTCGTCGATTCCGGCGCGCAGTATCTCGATGGCACGACGGATGTGACGCGCACGGTGGCCATCGGCAAGCCGAGCGCCGAGATGAAGGATCGCTTCACCCGCGTGCTCAAAGGGCACATCGCTCTAGCGACGTGCGCTTTTCCTAAGGGCACGAGTGGATCGCAGCTCGATGCGCTGGCGCGCGCGTCGCTGTGGCAGGCGGGGCTCGATTACGATCATGGCACCGGTCACGGCGTGGGCTCGTATCTCGGCGTGCATGAAGGGCCGCAGCGCATCTCGAAATTGCCGAACAGCCAAGCGCTGATGCCGGGTATGATCGTCTCGAACGAGCCCGGCTATTACAAAACCGGCGCTTATGGCATTCGCATCGAGAATCTCGTCGTCGTCGAGAAGCGCGATGGGCTCGGCGAGGCGGGGCGCGAGATTTATGGCTTCGAGACCATCACGCTGGCGCCGATCGATCGCGAAGCGATCGAGCCGTCGCTGCTCGCGCCGCAAGAGATCGCGTGGCTCGATGACTATCATGCGCGGGTGCGCGAGACGCTGACGCCGCTGGTCGATGCGGCGACGGCTGCGATGGCTGGCGCAAGTAACCCGTCCTTTGCTGCAAAGGTGAGATGATGAGCGAGAAACGCCGGCTGCGCCTTGCGGCCTTCATGCGCCCGGTCAGTCTTCATACCGCAGCCTGGCGCTATCCCGGCGCGTTCCCGGACGCGAATTTCAATTTCGCCCATATCACACGGTTTGCGCAGACACTGGAGCGCGGCTGCGTCGATGCTTTCTTCATGGCCGATCATCTCGCCGTGTTGAATCAGCCGATGGATGCCCTCATCCGCGGCCAGACCACGACTTCCTTCGAGCCGATGACGTTGCTGTCGGCGCTGGCGATGAAGACCAAGCATTTGGGGCTCATTGCCACCGGCTCGACGACGTATGACGAGCCCTATCACGTCGCCCGGCGTTTTGCCTCGCTCGATTATCTCAGCGAGGGTCGTGCCGGTTGGAACATCGTCACCACTTCCAACCCCGATGCGTCGAAGAATTTCGGCCACGAGGATCACATGGAGCACGACGAGCGCTATGACCGCGCGCGCGAATTCTACGATGTCGTGACAGGTTTGTGGGATAGCTGGGCCGACGACGCGTTCATCCGCGACACCGAGCGCGGCGTGTTCTTCGATCCCGAAAAGCTCCACGTCCTCGATCATCACGGCAAATATTTCAACGTGCGCGGGCCGCTCAATATCGCGCGGCCGGTGCAAGGCTGGCCGGCGATCGTGCAGGCGGGCGCGTCCGATTCTGGACGCCAGCTTTGTGCCGAGGTTGCCGACGCGGTTTTCACCGCGCTGCCGAATATCAATGCCGGCCGCGAATTCTGCGCCGATGTGAAAGGCCGCGCCGAGAAAGCCGGGCGCAATCCCGAGCATGTGAAGATCCTGCCCGGCGTGATGCTCTATGTCGGCGATTCACTCGACGAGGGGGAGGCGAAGCGCGCCAAGCTCGACAGCCTCGTTTATTACGAAAGCGCGATCGCCTCGCTCTCGATCGCGCTCGGCACCGATGCGTCGAAATTCGATCCCGACGGACCGCTGCCCGAAATTCCGGAATCGAATGCCAGTAAAAGCGGGCGCGAGCGCGCCATCGAGCGCGCCAAGCGCGAGAACCTCACGGTGCGCCAACTCGCACAACGCATGGGCGGTCATGGCGGGCTCTCTTTCCTCGGCACGCCGAAGATGATCGCGGACAAGATGGAAGAATGGCTCGAAGCGCGCGCCAGCGACGGCTTCACGCTGCAATTCCCCTATCTACCGGAAGGGCTCGACGATGTCGTCGAGCGCGTCATACCCGAGCTGCAGCGTCGCGGCATCTTCCGCCGTGCCTATGAAGGCGCGACCTTGCGCGAGAATCTCGGCGTGCCGCGGCCCGAAAACCGATTCTTTAAATAGCTTCCATCAGCACGCGCTTCACCGGGCGCGGGACAAAGCTGCTTGCATCGGCCAGCGCCCAATTGCCGGCATAGAAACCTCCCGCGCTGCCGTTGAGTAGCGCGCCGGGCTCGAGCCGCGGATAGATCTCGGCAAAGCTACTGACTTCGGCTTGCGAGATGCGGCGCAGGATGTGATGCGGCGTGATCTCGTTCGGATGTTCGAGGCCTGCGGCGCCGATCAGCTCTGCCAGCGCGGCGAGGGTATTGTCGTGGAAGCGGCGCACGCGTTCCGCCTTGTCGGGAACGATCAGTGCTCTTTGGCGCAGCGGGTCTTGCGTCGCGACGCCGCTCGGGCATTTGTCGGTGTGGCAGGATTGCGATTGGATGCAGCCGAGCGCGAACATGAAACCGCGCGCGGCGTTGCACCAATCGGCGCCGAGCGCGAGGGCACGCGCGATGTCAAAGCCGGTGATGATGCGGCCGGCGGCGCCGATGCGGATACTGTCGCGCAAGCCGGCGCCGATCAGGCAGTTATGCGCAAAGCTCAGGCCCTCGCGCAGCGGCGTGCCGACATGGTCGGTGAATTCGAGGGGCGCCGCGCCCGTGCCGCCTTCCTTGCCGTCGATGACGACGTAGTCGGCGCGGATGCCGGTCTCCAGCATCGCTTTACAGATCGCCATGAATTCCCAGGGATGGCCGATGCAGAGCTTGAAGCCAACCGGCTTGCCGCCCGACAGGTCGCGCAGTTGCGCGATGAAATGCATCATCTCGATCGGCGTCGAGAAAGCGGGGTGACGCGCGGGGGAGATGCAATCGATGCCCTGCGGCACGCCGCGTGCTGCGGCGATCTCCGCCGAGACTTTAGGTCCGGGCAGGACGCCGCCATGGCCGGGTTTTGCGCCTTGCGACAGCTTGATCTCGATCATTTTGATCTGCGGATCGGCGGCGCTCTCGGCAAAGCGTTCGGGCGAGAAGGTGCCATCGGCATTGCGACAGCCGAAATAGCCGCTGGCGATTTCCCAAATGATGTCGCCGCCGAATTCGCGGTGATAGCGGCTGAAGCCGCCTTCGCCGGTATCATGCGCGAAGTTGCCGAGCTTGGCGCCTTTGTTCAGCGCGCGGATCGCGTTGGCGCTGAGCGAGCCGAAGCTCATCGCCGAGATGTTGTAGATCGAAGCAGAATAGGGCTTGCCGCATTGCAAGCCGCCGATCGTGACGCGGAAGTCGCTGCCGACAGGTGGAACCGGCGCAAGCGAGTGATTGATCCACTCGAAATCGTCGCCGTAAACGTCCTGCTGGGTGCCGAAGGGCCGCTTGTCGAGCTGGCTCTTGGCACGCTGGTAGACGACTGCGCGTTTCGAGCGATTGAACGGCGTGCCGTCGAGATCGCTTTCGAGGAAGTACTGCCGGATCTCCGGCCGGATCTTCTCCAACATGAAGCGGATATTGGCGAGGATCGGGTAGTTCCGCCGCAGGCTGTGCTTCGTCTGCAGCATGTCCCAGACACCGACCGCGGAGAGCGCCAGGGCGAGGACGAAGGGGATCAGGAACATCGCCGACCAGACGACCAGCACAGCCGAGACGACCGCGCATAACATCGCGATGATGAGTGCGAAATAACGTTGCATTTCTGTCCCCCGTGGCAACCCCGACGAGCGGAGTTTGACCCAATTCTATGTCAGTTCTCTTGAATCTGCGCGACGGGGCTTGCTCGAGTCTTATCGACACAACTCGTCGAAATCCGTGCATCCGCATTGAGAAAAGCCTTATTTCCTGGTGATCTAGGCGATCAGCACGGGGATCCACATGACCATCGACGTTAACAATGCGGTAACAAACAATACCGCCCAGCAACAATTCTACCGCTTCCATCTGCGGCATCTGCATCTAGCCTCGGTTTTCGGCGACGATTGGTTCGCCCTCAAAGCCGAAGCTTTCGCGCGCTTTTTCGGTACGCCCTTCTTCCTCATCGGACAAACCATATTCGTGGGTATCTGGATGGTGGCGAATGTCGTGGGGATCACCCATTTCGACGTCTACCCCTTCATCCTGCTCAACCTCGCTTTCAGCCTGCAGGCGGCCTATGCCGCGCCCCTGATTCTTCTGGCGCAGACGCGACAGGCCGATCGCGACAAGGTGCAATCGTTGGCCGATGCCGAGCATCGCGAGGCACTGCACCATGAGAGAGAGGAGCGGAGCATGGTGGTGGCGCAGCAAACCGCGATGCTGGTCGATATGCTGAAGCAGAACACCGATCTGACGGACAAAGTGCGGGCGCTAACCGAACGCGTCGAGGCGTTGACGCTCGAGATGCACCAGATCGTTTGTGCGCGAACGGCGCGCTAGGCGCTAGTCGAAATCGGCATCCGAGCCGACCCCGGCGAGGGCGCGCAGCCGCTCTTCGTCGCGGCCAAATTCCGCCGCGCTTTGTTCATGCACGACATGACCGTCGTCGAGCACGTAGACGCGATCAGCGATCTCGATCGCAGCGCGGACATTTTGTTCCACCAACAGAACGGCGATGCCTTCCTTGCGCATCGAGGCAACGACCTCGAAAACCTGCTTCACGATCAGCGGCGCCAGGCCTTGCGACGGCTCGTCGAGCACCAGCAATTGAGGATTGAGCAAAAGAGCGCGGCCGATCGCCAGCATCTCCTGCTCGCCGCCCGAAAGCTGGCCGCCGCGGTTCGATTTCCGCTCGGCGAGACGCGGGAAAAGCTGATAGATGCGCGCCGCGTTCCACGGGCCGGGCCGCTCGAGCGGCACTTCGAGATTCTCCGCGACCGTAAGATTGGGGAAGATGCGGCGGCCTTCCGGCACGTAGCCGACGCCGAGCGCGGCGATGCGGAAGGGCGGCCAGTCGGTCGTCTCCTGATCGAAGATACGGATCGTGCCGCTGCGCGCCGGCGTCAGCCCCATGACGCTGCGCAAAGTCGTGGTCTTGCCGGCGCCGTTGCGGCCCAGGAGCGCGACGATCTCGCCTTCGCGCACCTCGAAGCCGACATCGTGCAGGATGTGGCTTTTAGCGTAGAAAGTGTGGAGGCCGGAGACGGCGAGCGTGGTCACTGGGTGCCCCCCAGATAAGCCGCCTGAACGCGCTCATTGGCGGCGATGTCGCCGGGCGTGCCATCGGCGAGCACGGTGCCTTCCGCGAGCACGGTGATGCGATCGGCTAGATGGAAAATCACGCGCATGTCATGCTCGATCAGCACGATCGTCAGTCGCTCGTCTTTGTGAAGCTTGCCAATCAGACGAACGACATCGCGCGTCTCTTGTTCGCCCATACCGGCGGTCGGCTCGTCGAGCAGCAGCATTCGCGGCTTCAGCGCCAGTGCCATCATGATCTCGGTGGCGCGCTGGTCGCCATGCGAGAGCTCGCCGACAAGGCGCTGGCCTTTACCAATAAGCCCACCCGCCGCCAGCAATTCCACCACCCGATCCGCGACTCGCTGTCGCGTGGCGCGCGAGGCCCAGGGGCTCATGCGCAGACCGGCAGCACTTTCGACCGCAATGCGCAAATTCTCGCCGACCGTCAGCTCAGGAAAGATTTCGGTGACCTGGAAGGTGCGGGTGATGCCGAGCCCGACGCGTTTGTTGGCAGCCAGCCGCGTGATGTCCTGTCCGTCGAAGAAGATCGAGCCGTGGGTCGGCGGGAAAAGTCCGCTGATGAGATTGAAGAACGTCGTCTTGCCGGCGCCGTTCGGGCCGATCACCGCGCGCAGCTCGCCCGGCTCGACCGCGAAAGAGACATCGTTGATCGCGACAAGGCTGCCGAAGGCTCGCGTGACGCCGCGCGCTTCGAGGAGGCTCACGATTCCTGCCTCCGCTTGATCATGCCGAGAACGCCGCGCGGGAAGAACACCACGGTCAGCACGAAGAACAGGCCGAGGATCGACATCCAGTAATCGGTGAGGGTCGAGATCTTGTCCTGCAAGACGACGAAGACCGCGGCGCCGATCAGCGGCCCCCAGAAAGAGCGCATGCCGCCGAGCACCGCCATGATCACGAAGTCGCCCGATTGCTGCCAGTGGAAGGCGCGCGGATCGACGAAATTGTCGAGATAGGCATAGAGCACGCCGGCGAGGCTGGCGAAGAAGCCGGAGATGACGAAAGACGTCCAGATGTGGCGGTTGACCGGAATGCCGAGGAACCAGGCGCGTCGCTCATTCTCGCGGATCGCCAGCAAGCTGTGACCGAAAGGCGAGCGCAAGAGCATCGCCATCGCCGCCGCGCTGCCCGCGAGGCAAATCAGGCAGAGGTAATAGAACGCGACGTCGTCGTGAAGGATGTCGAAACTGGTGAAGCCGAAATCGAGCGGCACGCGCTTCCAGCCGGTCAGTCCGTCATCGCCGCCGGTTACCGATACCCAGCGGAAGGCGATGAAATAGAAGACCTGGCCGAAGGCGATGGTCACCATCGCGAAATAGACGCCGCGCAGCCGCACGATCATCGCGCCGATGATCATCGCGCCGATCGTGCCGGCAAGGATGCCGACGAGCATGCCGAGTGAGCTGCTGGGATAGATGTATTTGATTGCCATGCCGGCGCCGTAAGCGCCAAGGCCGAAATAGGCGGCGTGTCCGAAGGACAACACGCCGGTAAAGCCCAAGAGGAAATTCACTGCCATCGCGGCAAGCGCGAGAACGAGCACGCGGGTGCCAAGGCCGGTATAGCCGCCGACATAGGGCATCCAATAAGGCGCGGTCGCCAGCAATAGCCAGAGGACGATCGGGCCGGTACGGTCTTGAAGCGATTTCACTGCACGCGCCCCGCATCGCCAAAGAGGCCGTTCGGTCGCACCAACAGCACCAGCGCCATCATCACATAGATGACGGCTTCCTGCGCCGCCGGGAAGAACACGGCGGTCAGACCGGCGGCGACGCCGATGAGGAGACCGCCGGCCAAGGTGCCGGGCAGGCTGCCGAGCCCGCCGACGATGATCGCCACAAAGCTCGGCATGATGAGCTGGTCGCCGATCGTCGGCGAAAGACCGAGCAGCCCGGCGGCGAGCACGCCGGCGAGACCGGCGAGGTAGATGCCGAGGCCGAAATTGAGATTGCGCAGGACGCGAACATTGACGCCAAGCACCGACACCGTGTCGAGGTCGAGCGTGCCGGCGCGGATGCGAATACCGAGCCGCGTATAGCCGAGGATCAAGAACAGCGCGGCCACGGCGAGCGCGACGATAATGACCATGAACACGCGGTAGCCGGTGAGGAAGAAGAGGCTCGTCGACAGAGGCGAGCCCAGCCAGACCGGGATCTGATAGGGCACGCTCGATGCGCCCCAGGTGTAGCGCAAGCCATCCTGGAAGATGAAGGCGAGGCCGAAAGTGAGCAGCAGGCTATAGAGCGGATCGCGGCCGTAGAGCCGCCGGATCAATACACGCTCGACGATGATGCCCAAAGCCGCCGTGAGGAATGGCGCGAAGACAAGCCCGCCCCAGAAGCCGATATAGGGCGCCATGCTGTAGGCGAGATAGGCGCCGAGAGCGAGAAAGCCGCCATGCGCGAAGTTGATCACGCCGCTGAGATTGAGGATCAGCGACAATCCCAGCGCCATCAGAGCGTAGAATGCGCCGACGATCAGCCCGTTCAAGACATTGAACAGGATCACTTGGGTCATTGCGCCTTGCCCCCGAAAAGGAGAACCGCGCGCCGTTTGTTGAGGGGCGCGCGGTTCGCGACAGAGATCAGGTCGGATAGTTGAGCTTACATCCGGTTTCGCTCGCCAGCGGCATGAAGCTCGGGCCCTGGACCACTTGGTCGACGACGAAGAGGTCTTCGGGATCGTTTGCGCCTTTGGCCTGCGCGTGGCCGACGAACACCGCCGGGACGAGTTGGTGATCTTCGGCGCGGTAGAAAGGCTCGCCCGGCTGGCACGCGACTTCGGGCGGCAGCTTCAGGCCTTCGAGCGCGTGACAGACTTTCACGGGCTCGATCGATTTCGCGTTGTTGGCGGCGAGCGCCACGCTGTGGATGGCGGTGAAGCCGAACCAGGTACGCGCGGTCGGCACTTTGCCGCCAGTCGTTTTGCGGATTGCGGCGACGAACTCCGCAACATGCGGCACATTCGGCTGGTTCCAATACCATTCGAAGAGCCAAGTGCCGACGCGGGCTTCCGGCGGCAGGCCTTCGAGCACTTCGAGCTCCTGCTGCATGCCGGCGAGATGAAGCTGCTTGTCGATGCCAAATTGCACCGCTTGCTTCAGCGAATTGATGCCGTCATCGCCGGCGGCCAGATCGACCAGCACGTCGGGATTAGCACTGCGCGCCTTGATCAGCGTCGCCGAATAATCGGTCGTGCCGAGCGGGAAGAAATCCGCCCCGACGATCTCGCCGCCGGCCGCTTTCGCGCCCTTGGTAAGACCGTCGGCGAGCGCGTGGCCGAAGGCGTAATCCTGGGCGATGATGTAGATCTTCTTGCCGATGCTGACCAAAGGCTTCGCCATGGCATTGCCTTGCATCGCACCGGTGTTGCAGACGCGGAAAGTGGTCCACTGACAGCTCGATCCGGTCACCGCGTCGGCATGGCCGCCGGGCACGATATGCGGTGTCTTCAGTTCCGCGGCGACTTGCGCCATCGCGATGGCCTGCGACGAGTTTACATTGCCGATCAGGAAATCGACCTTGTCGCTCTGGATGAGTTTGCGCGCCTTTTGCACGGCGATATCGGTCTTGTCGGAAGTCGAATCCTCGATCAGCAATTCGACCTTGCGGCCGAGAATGCCGCCCTTGGCATTGATCTGCTCGGCGGCGAGCGCCATGCCGACGTTCTCGTTCTTGCCGAGTGCCGTGTAGATGCCGGTGAGCGGGTTATCGACGCCGATTTTGATCGGCTGCTCGCCTTGCGCTTTGACGATGTAGGGTGCTGCGATTTGCAACGCGCCGGCGGCGACGCCCGCCTTGAGGATCGTGCGGCGGTTAACGGTGCTCTTTTGAAGCTGTGCCATAAAGTCCTCCCCGAAGCTTATTGTGCCTTTTGATTACCGTGGAAACGAAAACACCGCAAGCAATGCGGGTTCACGCTCCCGCGACTGCTGCTTTGATGGGCAAACGGCCTATCCCTGGCGGGCGAGCTTCAGCCATTCCTCTTCAGTCAGAGTTTTGACCCCCAGCTCGGCGGCCTTGCGCGCTTTCGAACCGGCATCGGCGCCCACGACCAGATAATCCGTTTTGGCGGAGACTGAGCCGCTGACATGCGCGCCGAGCGCTTCGGCACGCGCCTTGGCTTCGGAGCGCGACATCTCGGTCAGCGTGCCGGTGAAGACGATGGTTTTGCCGGTGAAGGGCGAATTGCCGACCGGCGCGGCGACGGCGTAATCCTCGACCCTGAGCTCCTTCGCCAGCTCGTCGAGGATCGTGCGGTTGTGCTTCTCGGCGAAGAAGCCGACGATATCCGCGGCCATATCCTCGCCGATGCCGTGGATGTCATTGAGCTCGTGCCAAGCCTCGCCTTCGGGATCGGCTGCTTCTTCCATTGATTTGCGCCAGCGCGCGAGGCTGCGATAGTGCCGCGCCAGGAGCTTCGCCGTGGCTTCGCCGACTTGCGGAATGCCGAGTGCGTTGATGAAGCGGTCGAGCGATATGTCGCGTCGTGCATCGATGGCGGCGATCAGCTTCCGCGCGCTGACATCGCCCCATCCTTCGCGCGCGGCAATCTTCTTTTCGTCGAGACGGAAGATATCGGCCGGCCCTTTAATCAGATCGTCGTTCCAGAAATCGACGATGTGCTTCTCGCCCAGACCTTCGATATCGAAGGCATTACGAGAAACAAAATGCTTCAGCCGCTCGACCGCTTGCGCCGGGCAAATCAGGCCGCCGGTACAGCGCCACGCCGCTTCGCCTTCCTCGCGCACCGCCTTGCTGTCGCATTCCGGGCAGGTATGCGGGAATTTGTACGGCTTCGATTCCTTTGGCCGCCGCGCTTCGACGACGCCGACGACTTGCGGGATAACATCGCCGGCGCGCTGGATGATCACCGTATCGCCTTCGCGGATATCCTTGCGCTTGATCTCATCCTCATTGTGCAAGGTGGCGCGGCTGACGACGACGCCGCCGACCGTGATCGGCTCCAGCTCCGCGACCGGTGTCAGCGTGCCGCGCCGTCCGACCTGGATGTTGATTTTCTTGAGCACGGTTTGCGCCTGCTGCGCCGGGAATTTATGTGCGATCGCCCAGCGTGGTGCCCGCGAGACGAAGCCCAGACGCTCCTCGAGATCGAGGTCGTTCACCTTATAGACAACGCCGTCAATGTCGTAGGGCAGAGAGGCACGCTTCTCGCCGATGCTGCGATGGAATTCCAACAGCTCATCGACACCGTGGCAAAGCTTCGACAGCGGATTGACGGTGAGACCCCAAGCCGCGAAATGTTTCAGCGCGTCCGCGTGGCTCTTGGCGAAAGCCTCGCTCTGCTCGCCCCAGGCATAGGCAAAGAAGGCGAGCGGGCGTTTTGCGGTGATCGAGGGATCGAGCTGGCGCAGGCTGCCGGCGGCGGCGTTGCGGGGATTGGCGAAGACCGGCTCGCCTTCCTTCTCGCGCTCGGCGTTGAGGGCGAAGAAGCCCTGGCGATCCATGTAAATCTCGCCGCGGACTTCGATCACATCGGGCCATCCGCGTCCTTTGAGCTGCTTCGGCACATTGCCCAGCGTCTTCACATTGGCGGTGACATCCTCGCCGGTGACGCCATCGCCGCGCGTCGCCGCCAGAACCAATACGCCTTTCTCATAGCGGATCGAGCAGGAAAGACCGTCGATCTTCGGTTCCGCCATCACCGCGATCTTGTCTTCTTCGACGCGGGCGATGTCTTGCGGCGCACGGAAGAAATTGCGCACGCTTTTGAAGAAGTCGCGCACATCCTCGTCGCTGAAGGCATTGTCCAGCGACAGCATCGCATGCGGATGCCGAACCTTGGCAAAGCCAGTCGCCGGCGCGGCGCCGACGCGTTTGGATGGGCTATCGGCGCGGATGAGATCGGGGAAACGTGTCTCGATCGCCTTATTGCGCTGCCGTAGCGCGTCGTAATCGGCGTCGGAAATCTCCGGCGCATCTTTCTGATGATACAACTCATCATGATGCGCGATCTCGGCGGCCAGTGCTTTGAGCTCGGCCTTTGCCTCAGTCGCAGTCAATTCCTCGAGTGACTTTGTGGTCTCTTTCTTTGTCTTGGAGCGAGCTGGGCTCATGCTCTGGTTCCCGCGAGCAGGCTCGCCGCTGCGGCGCGTGCTTCGGCGGTGATCGCACTGCCGGAAAGCATGCGTGCGATCTCCTCGCGGCGATCGGCATCGCTCAGCACCTCGACCTTGGTCGCGCTGGCCTTCTTGCCGTCGCTGCGGGCAACGCGCCAGTGATGCGCGGCCCGCGCGGCAACTTGCGGCGAATGGGTCACCACCAACACCTGTCTTTCCTCGGCCAGCCGCGCCAGCCGCTCACCGACCGCGGCCGCGGTCGCGCCGCCGACGCCGCTATCGACCTCGTCAAAGACCAGCGTCGCGACCGGCGAGGTCTTGGCGAGCACGACTTTCAGCGCCAGCATAAAACGCGCGAGCTCGCCGCCCGATGCGATCTTGTTGAGCGGGCCGGGTGGCGCGCCGGCGATGGTCGCGACCTCGAAAGCGACGCGTTCGCGGCCATGCTCGTTCCATTCGCTTTCGGCCAGCGTCGTCAGCGCGGTGTGGAAGCGCGCTTTCTCCAGCTTCAACGGCGGCAATTCCTTCATCACCGCGGTGTCGAGCTTTTTCGCGGCGGTGGCACGTGCCTTTGTGACGGCATCGGCGGCGGCGAGATAGGCCTGCCGCGCCTCGGCCTCGCGCCGCGTCAGCGTCGCGATCGCGGCGCCGCCATCGTCGAGCGCGCCGAGCTTGGCGGTGAAATCGGCCTGCAGCTTCGGGAGATTCTCGACCGTGACATTGTGCTTGCGAGCAAGCGCGCGCAGCGCGAAGAGCCGTTCTTCGATCTCTTCGAGGCTCGATGGGCCTTGGAAGGCGCGGGTCGCGGCTTCGAGCTCGGCGATCGCCTCGCGGGTTTCGACAATAGCGCGCTCCAGCGCCGCGGCGGCGGCTTCGAGACGCCCGCCGGATTTGCCTTTGGCGCGCTCGATGGCCCGCGCTGCGCCGGAAAGCGCATGCTCGGCACCGCTATCGCCGGCGAGCCCCGATAAAGCCGCTTCGAGATTTTCGAGCACGCGCTCGCGATTGACCAACAGGGCGCGTTCCTCGGCGAGCTGCGTTTCTTCGCCGGCGCGTGGCTCGATGGCGGAAATCTCGGCCATGGCATGGCGCAGGAAATCTTCGTCGGCGCGCGCCTTGGCAAAATCGGCCTCGGCGGCTTCGCGCTCGCGCGACAGCTTGCGCCATGCCGCCCAGGAAATGGCGAGCTGCTCGCGCTGGGCCCGCACCACGCCGAAAGCGTCGAGCGTGTCGCGATGCGTCGCAGGGTCGAGCAAGCCGGTCTGCGCGAATTGGCCTTCGATCTCGATCGCCATCTCGCCAAGCTGGCGCAGCAAGCCGATGCTCGCAGGCTGGTCGTCGATGAAAGCGCGGCTGCGGCCGTCGGTGCCGACCACGCGGCGCAGCACGACGATATCGTTCTCGGCGGCGATGCCGGCTTCATCGAGGAGCCGCCGCGCCGGATGATCGGCGGCGAGGTCGAATTCCGCCGTGACCATCGCCTGCGTCGCGCCGGGGCGGACAAGGCTTGCCTCGGCGCGCATGCCGAGCGCCAAGCCGAGGGCGTCGAGGAGAATGGATTTGCCGGCCCCCGTCTCGCCGGTCAGCACACAGAGGCCTGGGCGAAAGGCAAGATCGAGCTTGTCGATCAGAACCACGTCGCGGATGGAGAGGCCCAGCAGCATCGCGGCCGATGATAGCGGCGCGGTGAAAATCCGGGTAGATGCGCGATGCTTAGATCGCGCTGGCGATCAGAAGAGTCCGAAGGGATCGACGACTCGCGCGAACCAGCCGCGCTCTTCCTTCGCCGTCTCCGAGCCGGTGGTGACCAGCGAATAGGTCGAGTTCGTACCACTTGTTCTGCGGGTAGTTGTAGCCGAGCACCGAGGCCGTGCGCTTCGCCTCCTCGTTGAGACCGAGGGCGTAATAGCATTCGACCAGGCGAGCCAGCGCCTCCGGGATATGGGTCGTGGTCTGATAGTCGTTCACGACGGTCTGGAAGCGGTTGATCGCCGCGAGATACTGACCCTGGCCCTCATACCATCGGCCGATCTGCATCTCCTTGCCGGCGAGGTGATCGCGGCAGAGATCCATCTTGAACTTGGCGTCGCGGGCATAGGACGACTCGGGGAAGCGGCGGACCACTTCGGCCAGCGCGTCATAGGCCTGCTGCGTCACCTTCTGGTCGCGCTCCACATCGGTGATCTGGATGTAGTAGTCGAGCGCCTTCAGATAATAGGCATAAGCGACGTCGCGATGGCCGGGATGGAGCTGGATGAAGCGGTCGGCCGAGACGATCGAGGCGTCGTAATCGCGATTCTCATAAAGCGCGTAGGCGTTCATGAGCTGCGCCTTGGTGGCCCAAACGGAATAGGGATGCTGCTGCTCGACGTCGTCGAAGGTCTTGGCCGCGTCCTTGTATTTGCCGGCAAGGAGCTGATCCATCGCGGTGTTGTAGATGGTCTCGACTGGCCGCTCGACATAGGAGTCGTTCTTGGAGGCGCAACCAGCGAGAGCGAGTGCGCCAAGAAGCACGCCCAACAAAGCAGCGAAGCGGCGATTTGACGGCATCATGCGATTCCCGAGCCCGAATTAGCTATGAGCTGTTCAGCCAGAGGCGGTTAAGCCAGGCAAAGTCCTACTCCCGACTGGCGGGGCAAGACAGTCTACAACGTATAACTGACAGCTTAAAGCTTCTCGCCCTTAGGCCCGGACGCGCTGCGGCTCTTCGTCCCAGGCGGTCTTGGCAAAATCGGTCGCCGTGAGGGTGACCGGACGCCAGGCCGATGTATCGGCGAGCAGCGCCGCCACCAATTGGTGATTGAGCGCGTGGCCCGAACGGACGCCGTGGAAATGGCCGAGGATCGCGCCGCCGGCGAGGTAGAGATCGCCGAGCGCATCGAGCACCTTATGGCGCACGAATTCGTCGTCGTAGCGCAGGCCTTCCTTGTTCAGGATGCGGTCGCCGCTGATGACCACGGCATTCTCGAGCGAGCCGCCGCGGGCGAGGCCGGCCTGGCGCATCTGCTCGACCTCTTCGAAGAAGCCGAAGGTACGGGCGCGGCTGATCTCCGCCTTGAAGTTCTCGGCATCGAGATCGTAGCTCAGCTCTTGGTGGCGGATGGCGCTGGAGGCGAAATCGATCGCGAAGCTCAGGCGAAAGCCTTCGGCCGGGACAAGGCTCGCCGCATTGCCGTTCACGCCGACGCGGATCGGCTTTAGCACCTTGATGCCACGGCGCGGCGCGACCTGCTCGGTCACGCCGGCGCATTCGATCAGGAACACGAAAGGCGCAGCGCTGCCGTCCATCACCGGCACTTCCGGTCCATCGAGCTCGACGACGGCGTTGTCGATCTCGAGACCGGCGAAAGCGGCCATAAGATGCTCGATCGTGGCGACCTTAACGCCATCGGCGTTGCCGAGGGTGGTGCAGAGGCTGGAGGTCACGACATTGCGCCAAAGCGCGGGGAGTTCAACATCGCCCAGATCGCGGCGGCGGAAGACGATGCCGGTGCCAGGGGCCGCGGGGTGCAACGTCATGTTGACACGAGCGCCGGTGTGAAGTCCAACTCCGCGACAATGAATTGCAGCCTTTAAAGTCTTTTGGCGTGCGACCGGTCCCCGAAATTCCAAGCTAAACCCCAATATTGCACTGCAACGTTAGGCTTAGGGTTACCAACGGGTGATGAACCGGACAAATCACTCTTTGTTACGGATTGTGACGATTTTTATTTTGGTAATTCAATAACTTATAGGATGATCGAGTTGTGCGGCCCGCGGCCGGGATTCCGTCTCAGGAATCCCGGCCGGCAAGCATCGAGTTCGAGACTAGTTCGGCTTCTCTAGTTAGCCTGGCGGCGCAGGAAGGCCGGGATGTCGAGCAGGTCTTCCTCTTTGGCGCCGGGACGCTCCGCCGGATCGAGCGGACCAAGCTTCGCTTGGGCCGTCATCGCAGGGGCAGGTGCCGGGGGCGCGGCAGGCGCCGGAGCGGGCGCTGGTGCCGGGGCGGGCGTGGTCATGACCGGGGTGACGCGGTTGATCTCCGGCTCCTCGCGGTGAAGGAGACGGCCGGCCTTGGTCACGCGCTCGAAGAGGCTCGGACCGCGGGTCGCGGGCTTCGGCGCGGGACGCACGGCCTCGACCTGCGGCGCGGCAACAACCGGCTCAGGCAAGGGCGCGGCGACCGCGGCCGGCACCGGCTTTGACGCGGCTTCGATCGGCTTCGGCGGCATGAACGGTGCGTTGCGCACGGCTTGCGCCTCGATCGACTGCGCCTGCGGTAGCGCCGTCGCCGTGGCCATCGGCTCCGCCCTCATCTCAACGCGCGGCTCGGCGACGACCGATCGCGGCTCGGCTGCCCGCATCTCGGAGATGCGCTGCTCCAACGGCTTCAGCTCCGCTGCCGGCGAGGGCGACGGGGAAAACGGCGCGAGCGTCGGGCGCGCCCCGTCGGTCTTGCTGCGATCGCTGACCAGCGAGATCAACGGCCGCGGCTGCACCGCCTTGTCAGCTTCGATGCCGGTCGCGACGACCGAGATGCGCATCCGCCCTTCGAGTGCTTCATCGAAGGTCGAGCCGAAGATGATGTTCGCTTCCGAATCGACTTCCTCACGGATGCGATTCGCGGCCTCGTCGACCTCGAACAGCGTCATGTCGAGACCGCCGGTGATGTTGATGAGCACGCCGCGCGCGCCCTTCATCGACACATCCTCCAGCAGTGGGTTCGAGATCGCGGCCTCGGCGGCGTCGATGGCGCGGCGATCGCCTTCGGCTTCGCCGGTACCCATCATCGCCTTGCCCATCTCGCTCATCACCGCGCGGATATCCGCGAAGTCGAGGTTGATGAGGCCGGGCTTCACCATCAGATCGGTGACGCCGGCGACGCCCGAATGCAGCACATCGTCCGCCATCTTGAATGCGTCGGCGAAAGTCGTGCGCTCATTCGAGACCCGGAACAGGTTCTGGTTCGGAATGATGATCAGCGTGTCGACGTATTTCTGCAGCTCCAGAATGCCGGCTTCGGCGAGGCGCATGCGATGCGTGCCCTCGAACTGGAACGGCTTGGTGACGACGCCGATCGTCAGGATGCCGCTCTCGCGCGCGGCGCGTGCGATCACCGGCGCCGCGCCGGTGCCCGTACCGCCGCCCATGCCGGCGGTGATGAAGGCCATGTTCGAGCCCTCGAGCGCGATCATGATCTCTTCGAGGGCCTCTTCGGCGGCAGCGCGTCCGACTTCGGGGCGCGAGCCGGCGCCGAGGCCGCGGGTGACGCCGATGCCCATTTGGATGCGGCGTTCGCAGAGATTCTGCTTCATCGCCTGCGCATCGGTGTTGCAGATGGCGAATTCGACGCCGGCGAGGTTCGAGCGGATCATGTTATTGACCGCGTTGCCGCCGGCGCCGCCGACGCCGATGACGGTGATGCGGGGCGCCAACTCTTTTTCTTCTTCGGGAAGCGTTAGATTCAGTGTCATTGCTTATCCTCCGGGGATGCTCCGTAGCGTTGACCGTCTCTCACGGCGTGAGACAGCTTTTGATGGTTGTTAAAGGTACTCACGAACCCAGTTGCCCAAGCGGCCGAACAGGCCGTTCGATTCTTCCGTCAGCGCGCGGCCCCGCCGCGGGATTTCGGCGCGTTCGGACAAAGCGAAATGAATGAGGCCGGCCGTCGTCGCGAAGGCCGGTCCCTGCGTAGCTTCGGCAAGGCCTTCGAGACGCGAAGGCCGGCCGATGCGAACCTGTTTGTCGAGAATGAGCCCAGCCAGTTCGCGAGTGCCGGGCAGTTGCGAGGCGCCGCCGGTCAGAACGACACGGCGGCCGGCGATCTTGTCGAAGCCCGAAGCTTCGAGGCGCTCGCGCACCAGCTCGAACGTCTCTTCGAGCCGCGGCGAGATAATGCCGACGAGCAGCGATTTCGGCACGTGATTGGCGTGGCCGTCATCCTCCTCACCGACGAGCGGGACGGTGATGGTCTCGCGCTCGTCGTTCGACGACGCAATTGCGCTGCCATAGAGCGTCTTCATGCGCTCGGCATGGGCGATCGGTGTCGAAAGGCCGCGCGCGATATCGTTGGTGACATGCGTGCCGCCGACCGGCACGCTGTCGGCATAGACGAGATTGCCGTCGAAGAAGACGCCGATCGTCGTCGTGCCGCCGCCCATATCGATGACGGTGACGCCGAGCTCGCTCTCATCCTCGAC
Source organism: uncultured Alphaproteobacteria bacterium (assembly GCA_963740675.1). Classification (GTDB taxonomy): domain Bacteria; phylum Pseudomonadota; class Alphaproteobacteria; order ATCC43930; family CGMCC-115725; genus CAIKMD01. The sequence goes on along the minus strand of CAVUFS010000004.1, from coordinate 614,197 downwards.
CAGGCAGGACAGGCCCGAGGCGTAGGGGCTGACGACAACGGCGGCCGTCTCGAGGTGGCAGCGCCCGATGCAGTTCGAGAGATTGCGCACCGCCGCGAATTGCGCGGTGACGATGTTCATGTTGACGGTGAGCTTCTGGCCGAAGAGGCCGCGCGGGTCGCGCAGGCTGCGTCCGCCGTCGATCGAGAAGCCGACCGGGATCGAATGAATCACCGTGCGGTCGGGCATATCCTTGATGCGGTGGCCCTGATCGAGCGCGCGCTGCATCAGCACTTCGCTGACCTCGCGGCCGTTGAGCGCGAGCTCGGATTTGACGAGGCGCGAGGCGCTGAAGCCGCCCGAGACGTTGATAACCGCCTCGCTGATCGTTGCGCCGGCCATTTCCTCGGCAGCGTGGACGCAGTTGAGGATCGAGCGGCTGGCGGCCTCGATATCGACGATCACCCCGTTCCGGACGCCTTTCGCGACCTGATGGCCGATACCGACGACATGCGGCTCGCCATCCTCGATCTTCGCGATGAAGCACGAGATCTTCGTGGTGCCGATATCGACGGCCGCAAGCAACCCGCCGCGCGGGCGAATATTCATTTTCGTCATGTGTTCGGACTCGCTTGCGCGGGCTTGCCTTTCTTGATGATCGATTTCGCGATATCGGGCGGAACGCGCAGCACGACGCGGTCGGGCAAGCGCATATCGATGACTTGCACGTTGCGTGCGAGCAGCTTGTCGCTGCGGTCGAGCGCGGCGAGATGATGCCAGGCGCTTTCGGCGTTCTTCTCCGGCAGCGCGACCTCAATGCCGTTGTCGAACTCGATATTCCAACGTCGATCGCCGACGCGGATCGAGGCGGTGACATGCGCTTGCAACACCGGCTCGCTGGAGAGCGCGCGCAGCAGATCGGGCGTCGCGGCGGGCGCGCCATTCCCGACGACCTGCGGCAGGAACGGATAGTCGCCGATATCGGCGTTGGCGATGATACCGCCATCCTGATCGACGAGATCGAATTTGCCGCCATGCTGCCAGAGCGCGAGTGGCGCGCGCTCGGTGACACGAATGAAGAGTGTGTCGGGCAGCAAGCGCTCGATCGAGGCCGAGCGCACCCACGGTACCGTCTCGAGCCGCCCCTTGGCCGCATCGAGATCGACGGAAAGGATCGGCGTGCCGCGCGAAACGCCGAGCGCGGCAAGGATGGCCTGACGGTCGGCGCGCTGACGGCCTTCGACCTGCACGCTCTCGACGGTGAGATTGAGATTCGCGCCGGCCTGGGCGATGCGCTGTTGCGTGTCCGTAGAGAAGGCCGCGATCCGGCCGTCGCGCCCGATATACCAGGCGCCGGCTGCGCTAACCGCCAGCACGACAGCCGACGCAGTTCCCAGCATCACGCGGCGCTGTTGCTGACGCCGGCGGCGGATGCGCACCGGCGGGGAATCGTCGCTGCGGTTCAAGAATCGCATGCGGCGTTCTCCACCATCCAGCGCACCAGTTCGACGAAGCTGATGCCGTTGTGTTTGGCGATGTCAGGCACGAGCGAAGTCGGCGTCATGCCCGGCTGCGTGTTGATCTCGAGCAGGACCATGCGGCCAGGCTCGCCCGCCGTGTCGTCGTAGCGCAGATCGGCGCGGCTGACGCCGCGGCAGCCAAGCGCACGATGCGCCCGCCGGCCGATATCGAGCGCGGCTTCGTAAGCTTTGGGGTGCACCGGCGCGGGCATAAGATGCTCCGAGCCCCCTGGCGCGTATTTCAATTCGTAATCGTACATGGCGTTGGCGATCGGGCGGATCTCCAACGCGCCGAGTGCGCGATTGCCCATAACTGCCACGGTGATCTCGCGGCCCGGCACGTAGCTCTCGACCATGATCTCATCGCCGTGATCCCAGCGCGCGATCTCGACGCGCCAGGCATTGTCGCCCTCGCGGACGATATGCACGCCGACACTCGATCCTTCATTCATCGGCTTGATGACGAAGGGCCGCGGCAACGGATCTTTTTCCAAGAGCGCGGCGCGCGTCACGACTTTGCTTTCGGCGAGGGGCAGCCCGGCCGCGGCGAAAACGCATTTCGCCAGCGGCTTGTGCATCGCGATCGCCGATGCGACGACGCCGGAATGGGTGTAGGGAACGTGCAGCGTCTCGAGCACGCCCTGAATCGTGCCATCCTCGCCGCCGCGGCCATGCAACGCGTTGAAGACGACATCGGGCTTCGGTGTGAGCGCTGCGACCAGGGCGTTGAGATCGCGCGCTACATCGACGCGGTTCACGTCGTAGCCCAGCTCTTCGAGCGCGTTGGCGCACTCGCGCCCGCTGACCAGCGAGACCTCGCGCTCGGCAGACCATCCGCCCATCAGCACGGCGGCGCGCTTCGTCATGCGGTGCCTCCCGTCGAGACGCCGACGCGTTTGATCTCCCATTGGAGGGTGACGCCGGTCTTGGCGAGAACGCGCGCGCGCACTTCTTCGCCCAGGCCTTCGATATCGGCAGCAGTCGCGTCGCCGGTGTTGATGAGGAAATTCGCGTGCTTGTCCGAGATCATCGCGCCGCCGCGACGAATGCCACGGCAGCCGGCCTGATCGACGAGTTGCCAGGCTTTGTGGCCGGGCGGGTTAGCGAAGGTCGAGCCGCCGGTCTTGGCGCGGATCGGCTGGCTTTGCTCGCGCGCTTCTTGAATCTCGGTCATGCGGCGCGCGATGGCGAGCTTGTCGCCGGCAGCGCCTTTGAAACGCGCGGCGACGAAGATCCAATCCTCGGGCACGCCGGAATGGCGGTAGGTCAAATGCAGATCGCCGAGCGACAGTTCGTGGCGGCCGCCTTGCGCATCGAGCGCGGTCGCGCTTTCGAGCACGTCCTTGAACTCGCTGCCATAGGCGCCGGCATTCATGCGCAGCCCGCCGCCGACCGTGCCGGGAATGCCGGAGAGAAATTCCAATCCGGCGATGCCAGCGTCGCGGGCGGTGAGCGCAACATTGAAATCGAGCGCACCGGAGCCGGCGGTGACGATGTCGCCCTTGGTGTCGACCTCGACGAAGCCGCGACCCAAACGAATGACCACGCCCTTGATGCCGCCGTCGCGTACAAGCAGGTTCGAGGCGACGCCGATCACCGTCACCGGCACATCTGCGGGCTTGGCGGCGAGGAAAGCGCTGAGATCGTCGATATCGGCGGGGCGAAACATCACTTCCGCCGGGCCGCCGACACGGAACCACGTCACCTGCGCCAGCGGCGCATCGGCGGTGAGGCGGCCGCGCACCTTCGGCAGGCGATCGATCAGATGCGCGCTGTGCATCGCAGCCGCCATCATGGGCGCGCTCCGGTCGCGAGTTGGTCGATTTCGGCCGGCAGATTGGCTGCCCAATTGGTGATCGAGCCGGCGCCGAGGCAAACGACAAGATCGCCGGGCTTGGCGATGCTCTCGATCGTCGCGGCGAGCGCGGCCGGGCTGGCCAGCGGCAACACGTTGCGATGACCGCGTGCGCGCAGGCCTTCGACCAGCGCATCGCGCGATGCGCCTTCGATCGGCGCTTCACCGGCGGCATAGACATCGGCGACCACGACCGCGTCAGCGTCGTTGAAGCAGGTGCAGAATTCGTTGAAGAGACTGTGAAGCCGCGAATAGCGATGCGGCTGCACCACGGCGATGACACGGCCGGCAGTTGCGTCGCGCGCCGCGCTCAGCACGGCCGCAATCTCGACCGGGTGATGCGCGTAATCGTCGATGATGGTGATGCCATGCGCTTCGCCGACCTTGGTGAAGCGGCGCTTCACGCCCTTGAAGCCGGCCAGCGCCTCGCGCAGCAATTGGTCGTCGATCTTCAGCTCTTGCGCGACGGCGACGACGGCGAGCGAGTTCTGGACATTGTGACGGCCGAACATCGGCAACGTGAGGCCCGAGATCGTGCGCATGCTGTTATTGCGACGATCGACGATCACGACGTCGTAGTGCGCGCCGTCGCGGCCCAGATTTACATCGACGGCGCGGATCTCGGCCTGCGGGCTGAAGCCATAGGTGACGATGCGGCGCTCGGAAAGACGCGGGATCAGGCCCTGCACGACCGGATGGTCGATGCAGAGAATGTCGAGGCCATAGAACGGCACATTGCCGGCAAAGGTCTCGAAGCCCGCATGCAGCGCCTCGACCGAGCCGTAATGATCGAGATGCTCGGGATCGATATTGGTGATGACGGCGATGGTCGAGGGCAACCTCACAAACGTGCCGTCGCTCTCATCGGCCTCGACCACCATCCAATCGCCGCTGCCGAGATGCGCGTTGGTGCCGTGCGCGTTGATGATGCCGCCATTGATGATCGTCGGATCGCGGCCGGCTGTTTCGAGTAGCGCGCCGATCATGGAGGTCGTCGTGGTCTTGCCATGCGTCCCGGCGACGGCGATCGCCCATTTGAGGCGCATCAGCTCGCCCAGCATCTCGGCGCGGCGCACCACGGGCAGCAGCCGGGCGCGCGCGGCTTTCACTTCGGGATTGTCCGGCTTCACCGCTGAGGAGATCACGACGACGCGCGCATCGCCGAGATTCTCTGGGCGATGACCGACTGCGACTTGAATGCCGAGCGATTGCAGGCGGCGCACATTGGCGCCATCGGCGGCGTCGCTGCCGCGCACGACATAGCCGAGATTGTGCAGTATCTCGGCGATGCCACTCATGCCAATGCCGCCGATACCGACGAAATGCAGCGGACCGATATCGATCGGAAGCGCCCTCATGCGGCGTTCTCCCGGGTGTCGTTGGCGTTGGCACAGGCGAGAACGAGATCGGCGAGACGCGCGGCCGCGTCCGGCATTCCGAGATTGCGCGCAGCGGCGGCGGCGGTGACAAGCGTCTCTGGCGCGGCGAGCAATGCAGTAAGATGCGATGCAACCGCGTCGGCTGTGAATTCGCGTTCCGGCATCACCCAGGCGGCTCCGGCATCGCCGAGTGCGCGGGCGTTGAAGCTTTGATGATCGTCGGCCGCCGCGGCGTAGGGTACGAGGATCGCCGGCCGGCCGGCGACGCAGAGCTCGGAGACGGTCGAAGCGCCGGCGCGCGCGATCACGAGATGCGCACGGCCGAGACGCGCCGGCAGATCATGGAAGAAGGGCGCGACTTCAGCGGAGATGCCGCTCTGGTGATGGGTTTCGCGCACGCGCTCGACATCCTCGGGTCGCGCTTGCTGCATCAGTGCGATGCGCGATTTGAGGTGATCGGGCAACCGCGCCAGCGCGTCGGGGATGACCGCGCTCAAAATACGCGCGCCTTGGCTGCCGCCGGTGACAAGGAGATTGATCGTGCCGCTGGGCGCCGGGTAGGGCAGATCGCGCAGCTTCACGACGTCCGGCCGCACTGGATTGCCGGTGAAGCCGATGCGCGCGACATCGGCCGCTTTCAGGCCCTGCACTTGCGGGAACGACGTCGCGATGCGCGTGACGCGCGGCGCGAGCAATCGATTGGCGCGGCCCATCAGCGCGTTCTGTTCGTGCAGCACGGTGGCGATACGTCGCCGCGCGGCGGCGAGCATGGTCGGCACCGAAGGATAGCCGCCAAAGCCGACCGCGACGGCGGGCTGCAAGCGGCCCAGCAATCGTCCGGCGACGAGCGTGCCGAAGATCATTTCCGCGACACCCATCGCCTTACCGACGAGCCCCGCATCGAGACGGCCAGCGGGGATGCGATGCAGCGCGACTTCAGGCAACCGATCGGCAAAAGCCTGGCCGCGGCGGTCCGTCACCAAGGCGACGCGATGGCCGCGCGCGAGCAGCGCGCTGGCAAGCGCTTCCGCCGGGAACATATGTCCGCCGGTGCCACCGCTGGCGAGGATGACGAGCCGTCCGCTCATGCGTCGCCGTCTCCGAAGCGCCGTCGCGTCAGCGCCAATATCATGCCCATGCCGAGACCGAGAGCGAGCAGCGACGAGCCGCCGTAAGAAATGAAGGGCAGGGTCATGCCCTTGGTCGGCATCAGATGCAGCGTCGACGCCATGTTGACGATCGCCTGCAGGCCGAACTGCACGAGAAGACCGGTCGCGGCGAGGACGATGTAGAGGTTGTTCTCTTGCAGCAGCCGCGAGAAGCCGCGCAGCACGATGAAAGCGAAGAGTGCAACGATGATGAGACAGACGATAAGGCCGAGCTCTTCGCCGGCGACGGCGAAGACGAAATCGGCATGCGCGTCGGGCAGCGACAGCTTCACGGTGCCTTCGCCGGGGCCGCGCCCCCAGAGCCCGCCATTCATGAAGGCATCCATCGAGCGGTCGACCTGATAGCTGTCGCCGGTCTGTGGATCGAGGAAGCCGTTGATGCGCTGCGTGACGTGCGGCAGGAAGACATAGGCGCCGGCAAGACCCGCAATGCCCGCGCCCATCAGCGCGACAACCCAGATCAGCGACAGGCCGGCGAGAAAGAACTGCGTGAACCACACGACCGAGATAACAGCGGTCATGCCGAGATCGGGCTGCTTGATCAGCAAGCCGACGATCAGCACATACAGCACGATCGCGATCCAATTACCGGGGAAATCCGCGCGCTGCTTGGCTTGCGCGAAGAGCCAGGCGGAAACGACCGCGAAGCACGGTTTCACGAATTCCGAGGGTTGGATCGATTTACCCGGCAGATTGATCCAACGCCGCGCGCCTTTGATCTCGACGCCATTCATGAGCGTATAGGCGAGCAACACGATGCCAATCGCGAGGCCGACGAAACAGATCAGCCGGATTGCGCGCGGGCTCATCAGCGAGACCGCGAACATCAAGGCCAGCGCCGGCGGCAGGACGAGGAAATAGCGCTTGATGAAATGCAGGCTGTCGGTACCGATGCGCACAGCGACAGCCGGGCTCGCCGCCATCACCATGAGCGAGCCAAAACCGATCAGCGCGATGATCGCAAGGATGGTCCAGCGATCGACCGTCCACCACCATTGCGCCATGATGCTACGATCGGTGCGAGCGAAAGTGCTACGAGCGTAGGTGCTCATGCGCGGGCCTCGTTCTGAATGTCTTCGACGAGGCGGCGGAAAGCGTCGCCGCGCGCTTCGAAATCACGGAATTGGTCGAAAGAGGCGCAGGCCGGCGACAGCAGCACGGTGCTGCCGCGCTTCGCCATCGAATGCGCCTGGCGCACCGCGGTCGCGAGATCGCCGGAGCGCGTGAACGGGGTTTTGCCGGCAAGTGTCTCGGCGAAGGCCGGCGCCGCTTCGCCGATCAGGAAAGCGTGGCGGATGCGCGGGAAATAGGGGGCAAGGCTGGCGATGCCGCCTTCCTTGGCGACGCCGCCCGCGATCCAGAGAATATCGTCGTAGCAGACGAGCGCCTTCTCGGTCGCGTCGGCGTTCGTTGCCTTGCTGTCGTTGATGTAACGCGCGCCATCGATGGTCGCGATCAGCTCTTGGCGATGCGCGAGACCGGGGAAGCTGGCAATGCCGCGCGCCGCGACGTTGGCGGCGATGCCGAGGCAACGCGCGGCCGCGAAAGCCGCCGCAGTGTTCTGCCAATTATGCCGGCCGGGCAGGCGCGGCAGGGTCGTGAGATCGAGCACTGCGGCTTGTTTGCCGTCGATGTCGTCGATCAGATTCGTGCCGGCGACATAGACGCCGCCCGGCGCAATATGCTCGGCCGAGATCGGTACAACGCGATGGCCGCTGGCGCCGAGCTTGCCGGCAATGGTCTTGCAGATATCGTCGTCGATACCGACCACCGCGGCTTGGCGTGCAGTCTGGCCGGCGAAGATGCGCTCCTTCGTCGCGATATAGCCGTCCATGCCGCCATGGCGATCGAGATGATCGGGCGTGATGTTGAGCAGCAGCGCGACGTCGAAAACGAGAGTCTTGGTGAGCTCGAGCTGATAGGAGCTCATCTCCAACACATAGACGCCATCGCGACCCAGCGGATCGAGCGACAGCACCGGTAGGCCGATATTGCCGCCGACTTGGACCGTCACGCCGGCTTCGGCCACGATGTGGCCGAGCAGCGCGGTCGTCGTCGATTTGCCGTTGGTGCCCGTGATACCGGCGAAACGCGCATCGCGCCGGCTGCGCGCCAAGAGCTCGATATCGCAAATGATCTCGATGCCAGCGGTCCGGGCGCGCGCCGCGACCGGATGCGGCTTGGGGAACGTCGAGGGGATGCCAGGCGAGAGCACCAGCGCCGCGACTTTGGCGAGATCGGCGCTCGAGAGGTCGACGACCGGCAGGCCGCGCTTGCTCGCTTCGGCGCGCTTCTCCGCGCTGTCGTCCCAAGCAAGGACTTCGGCACCGCCACGCTTCAGCGCTTCGGCCGCGGCAAGCCCCGAGCGCGCGAGACCCATCACGGCGACACGTTGCTGACGGAAGGTGGTGATTTCGATCATCACCCTCCTACCTCAGTTTCAGCGTTGATAGGCCCGCGATCGCGAGGATCGAGGCGATGATCCAGAAACGGATGACGACGGTCGGCTCAGCCCAGCCCTTTTTCTCGAAATGGTGATGCAGCGGCGCCATACGGAAGACGCGCTTGCCGGTCATCTTGAAGCTTACGACCTGCACGATCACCGATACGGTCTCGAGCACGAAGAGCCCGCCGATGATCGCGAGCACGAGCTCCTGCTTGGTGATGACCGCGATGATGCCGAGCGCAGCGCCGATCGACAGCGCGCCGGTATCGCCCATGAACACCATGGCAGGCGGTGCATTGAACCAAAGGAATCCAAGCGCCGCCCCGACCATCGCGCCGCAGAACACGGTGAGCTCGCCGGTGCCCGGCACATGCAAAAGCTGCAGGTAATTCGAGAAGACGACGTTGCCGACGAGGTAAGAGATCAGCATGAAGCAGCCGGCGGCGATCATCGTCGGCACGATGGCGAGCCCGTCGAGCCCATCGGTGAGATTGACCGCGTTCGATGCGCCGGCGACAACGAAAACGCCCACCGGCAGGAAGAGCCAGCCGAGCGGGATCAGCACCGATTTGAAGAACGGGATGGTAAGGCCGGTGGCGAGCGGCATGCGGGTGATCGACATCACGCCGAGCACCGCCAGCGTGGCGATGCCGATCTCGAACAACAGCCGCACCTTGCCCGGCACGCCTTTATGCGAGCGGTTGGCGAGCTTGCGGTAATCGTCGAGAAAGCCGATCGCGCCGAAGCCGATCGTCACGCCGACCGTGATCCAGACGAAGCGGTTGGTGAGATCGGCCCAGAGCAAGGTCGAGCTGATGATCGCCAACAGGATCAGCGCGCCGCCCATCGTCGGCGTGCCCTTCTTCGTCAGTAGATGGCTCTCGGGGCCGTCGGTGCGGATCGGCTGGCCCTCGCGCTGTACCGAGCGCAGCCAGTTGATGATCGGCCGACCGCAGATGAAGCTGATGATCAGCGCGGTCACGATCGCGCCGGCTGTGCGGAAGGTCAGATAACGGAAAACGTTGAACGGCTCGAATTTGTCGGCCAGCCCTACGAAAAGATGATACAGCATGAGCTAAGCCCCCGCTTTCGATGTTGCGGGCTTAGCGGCGAGCAAAGTCGCGACCAGCTCATAGAGCTTGCTGCCATGCGAGCCTTTTACCGTGACGACGTCGCCGGCACGGAGGCGCTCTCCGAGCAAGCTCGCGAGTGCGCCGATATTATCGGCATGGCCGCCGCGCTTCGCCGCGGGCAGCGCGTCGTCGAGCGCGCGCATCTCATCGCCGAGCGTGAAGACGAGGTCGGTGTTGGCGTCGAGCAGCGGCTGCGCCAACGAAGCATGAAGGGTGTGCGATTCCGTGCCGAGCTCGAGCATGTCGCCGAGCACGGCGATGCGCCGGCCGCCGGCTTCGGGCTGCGTGCTGCCGAGCACCGCGAACGCCGCGCGCATCGAGGCGGGGCTGGCGTTGTAGCTTTCGTCGATCAGTGTGAAGCTGCCACCCGCGAGCGCGACGCGATGGCGCTCGCCGCGGCCCGCCAGCGGTGCGAGGCTCGCCAGCGCCGCCGCGGCGGCTTTAACGTCGCCGCCGGCCGCGCGCGTTGCCGCCAGCACGGCGAGGCTGTTCATCACCCAGTGCTTGCCGGCGCTGCCGATCGTGTAATCGATGGTTTCGCCCATCACGTTCGCCGTGACGGTGCTGCTGCTCTCATGCAATTCGAACTTGGCGAGTTGCACAGCGGCATCGCCGTGCATGCCGAAGCCGATGATGTTGCCGATGCCGCAATTCTGCGCTGCCTTGGCAAGGCGTGCGTAATGCGGATTGTCGCGATTGAGGATGGCTGCGCCGCCGCGCTCGACGCCGCAGAAGATTTCAGCCTTCGCGTCGGCGATCGCTTCGACCGAGGAGAAGAAGCCGAGATGCGCCGGCTCGATTGTCGTGATCACCGCGACATGCGGCCGGACCATGCGCGTCAGCGCATCGATCTCGCCGGGATGGTTCATGCCGAGCTCGAAAACACCGTATTCGCTGTCGGCCGGCATGCGCGAGAGCGACAACGGCACGCCCCAGTGATTGTTGAGGCTGCCGGAAGAGGCGAAAGCGCGCGCCTGGCGGCTGAGCACCGTCTTCAGCGCTTCTTTGGTGCCAGTCTTACCGACGCTGCCGGTGATGGCGATGATGCGGCCTTGCGCCCGTGCACGTGCCGCGCGGCCCAAGGCTTCGAGCGCCGCTTGCGTGTCGGCGACCAGGAGCAACTTGGCGTCGGCTTCGACTTTCGCCGGTTGTTTCGCGACCACCGCCGCGGCGCCGCCGCGCGCCAAAGCGCCGGCGACATAATCATGGCCGTCGAATTTCGGGCCCGCGAGCGCGACGAAGAGATCGCCCGCGGCAACCGTGCGGCTGTCGATCGAGACGCCATTCGCCTGCCAGGCGCTGTCGGTGTTGCGGCCGCCGGTCGCGGTGGCGGCGTCTTGAGCGGTCCAGAGCGCCGTCATTCGCCGGCCTCCGCCAGAATGGCGCGCACGATCGCGGCGTCGTCGAAAGGCAGAACCTTGTCGCCGATGATCTGGCCGCGCTCATGGCCCTTGCCGGCAACGAGCAGCAGATCGCCGGGACGCAGCATTTTGATCGCGGCGCGGATGGCTTCGGCGCGGTCGCCGATCTCTGTTGCTTTGGGCGCGGCGGCGAGAATGGCGCGGCGGATCGAGGCGGGATCCTCGCTGCGCGGATTGTCGTCGGTGACGATGACGGTATCCGCGAGCTGCTCGGCAATCGCGCCCATTTGCGGGCGCTTGCCCGGGTCGCGATCGCCGCCGCAGCCGAAGATCACGATCAGCCTGCCGGACGTGAAAGGGCGAAGCGCGGTCAGCGCGGTCTGCAGCGCGTCGGGCGTATGGGCGTAATCGACGATGACCGGCGCGTCGGCGATGCGCTGCATGCGGCCGGGAACGCCGGTGAGCTTGCCGACCGCATCGAAAGCCGCGCTTGCCGGCGCGCCGCAGGCGATCGCGAGCGCGACGGCGCAGAGCGCGTTCCAGGCCTGGAAGGTGCCGAGCAGCGGAATCCAGATCGTGCGCTTCTCGCCAAAGCCGGAGAAGGTGATGCGCTGGCCGAGGCCTTCGGGGATCGCGTCCGACAGCCAGATATCCGAGGCCGGATTGCGGCCATAAGAGATAATGCGCTGGCCGCGGCCGTGGCAGAGGCGCGAGAGCCGCGCCGTCTGCGAGGCATCGATATTAAAGACGGCGGTGCCGTTCGCCGGCAGCAGCTCGGTGAAGAGCCGCGCCTTGGCCGAGAAATACGCCTCCATATCCGCGTGGTAATCGAGATGATCGCGGGTGAGGTTGGTGAAAGCGGCGGCGGTGAGTGCGAGCCCGTCGAGACGGAATTGGTCGAGCCCATGGCTCGAGGCTTCGAGCGCGACGTGATCGACGCCGGCTTTCGCCAGCATTGCGAGATCGCGATGCAGCGTCACCGGATCGGGCGTCGTCAGGCTGCCGGGCTGCTCGATACCGGGCGCGAAAAGGCCGATCGTGCCGAGGCTCGCGGCTTTGTGGCCGAGTGCATCCCAGATCTGGCGCAGGAATACGGTGACCGAGGTTTTGCCGTTCGTGCCGGTCACGGCGGCAATTGTCTTGGGCTGGGGCGCGTAGAAAGCCGCCGCCATCTTCGCGAAGCGTTGCCGCGGGTTGGCGTCGGTGATGAGCGGCACAGCCGCGTCTACGCCACGCGCGTCGTCGACGAGTACCGCCGCGGCGCCCCGCGCGATCGCATCGCCGATGAAGCGTTTGCCGTCTAGTTTCGTGCCGGGTAAGGCCGCAAAGAGGAAGCCGCGCTGCACGGCGCGGCTGTCTGCGGTCAAACCGGTAATGTCCGGTTCGGAGACCCCGGCTGGAAGGCGGAGGGCTGATCCTCCGTCCATGAGGTCAGTTAGCCGCAAATTTCCGCCCCGACGGTGACGGCAAGCCGACCATCAAAGAACGGCGAATTTCAGGCGAATCTTCGTCGACGGGTTGAATTCCGAGCAGCGACGCCATGCGCTCGACACTGCGCGAAACGCCCGGCGCCGCGACCCAGCCGGCAGTCGCATAGCCGAACGACTGCTTGTTGCCGTGTGGCTCGTCGATCGAGATCATGATGAAGTAGCGCGGATCGTTCGCTGGGAAGACGCCGGCGAACGACGACATCAGCGAATGCGTGTTGTATTTTTTGCCGGAGACCTTCTCGGCCGTGCCGGTCTTGCCGCCGACGACATAGCCGGGCGCTTCGGCGAGCTTGCCGGTGCCTTTCTCGACGACGAGACGCAGCAGCTTGCGCATCTCGATCGAGGTCGCTTCCGACATGACTTGTTGGCCGGGCACGGGCTCGCTGTCGGGCCGTTTGACGATTGTCGCGGGATGCTTGGTACCGCCATTGGCAACGGTGCTCACCGCGCTCGCGATCTGCAGCGGGCTCACCGAAATACCGTGACCGAAGCCGATGGTCATGACGTTGACCGGCCGCCAGGCCGTCGGCACCAGTGGCGCGGCGATTTCCGGCAGCTCGAAATTCGGCGCCTTCAGCAGGCCGAGCTTGCCGAGGAACTCGCGCTGCCGGTCGGCGCCGACATCGACCGCCATCTTGGCCGCGCCGATATTCGACGAGTACATGAAGATCTCGGGCACCGAGAGCCAGCGGTTCTGCGCGTGATCGTCATGAATGGTGAAGCGATCAATCTGGATAGGATGGCTCGCGTCGTAACCGCCGGCGAGGGAAGTGACGTGATCGTCGAGCGCCATCGCCACGGTGAAGATCTTGAAGACCGAGCCGATCTCGTAAGTGCCGAGCGTGACACGATTGAAGAGATTCTCGGTCGGGGTCGCGCCAGGATCGTTCGGATCGAAATCGGGCAGCGAGACCAGAGCAAGGACCTCGCCGGTATGGACGTCCATGACAATGCCACTGCCGCCGACGGCGGTGAATGCCGTCATCTGCTTGGCGATCTCGGCGCGGAGGATCGATTGGATACGCAGGTCGACTGAGAGTTGCAGCGGGTCGTGCCGGCTGCGCAGCGATTTATCGAAGCTGCGCTCGATCCCGGCGAGGCCTTTGTTGTCGATGCCGGCGTAGCCGACGACATGCGCGAAGGCGCGGCCCTGCGGGTAGATGCGCTTTTCTTCGTTCTCGAAATCGAGCCCGGGAATGCCCAGCGCGTTGACGGACGCCATCTGGCGCGGTGTCAGTTGGCGCTTCAGCCAGACGAAGCTCTTGTCGGAGGTGAGCTTCGCATAAACTTCGGATCTCGTTGAGATCGGGCAGGACCTGAACGAGCTTGCGGGCCGCGCTGCGCATGTCGATATGCGCATCGCCGATGGTCTTGGGATCGGCATAGAGCGACGGTGTCGTGAGTGTTGTCGCCAACAGCACGCCGTTGCGGTCGACGATGTCGGCGCGGCTGGTCTCGACGCGTGTCGGCGTGCTGACATGCGCGAAGCGATTGTCGCCGGCCTTGAATCCCGAGACCTCGACGAGCCGGGCCGAGATCACGACAAACGCGAGACCCATCAGCGCGCCGGCGATGATGAGGCGCGTGCGGCTGGTTTCGATCCATTGTTTGGCCGGGCCTTCTTGCGGCTCAGGCCCGCACGGGCCCGGCCGGAAATGGCGCGGACGGCAGGGATTCGGATCGCGCGGCGGTGAGGTGCTCATGGTTCGGCCCTCGAAGTGGCGGCGGCTAGACGCGACGGGGTGGAAGCGGATGGCGTGGCGGCCGGCGTAGAGGCTGACGGCGCGCTGGCGTCGGGGCGCTCGGGCACGGTGCTCAGCGGCAGGATCTGCGCCGAGTTCATGCCGTTCAGGTGGAGGAAACGCGCGCTGAGCTCCTCAATGCGGCTCGGCCGCGTGAGGTAGCTCCATTCGGCATTGAGAACGCGGATCTGCTCGCGGCCCTCGGTGATCTGCTTGTTGAGGCTGGCGAGCGTCTGCTCTTGCTGCATCACTTCGTATTTCACCTGGAACATCGCGTAGCCCACGGCGATGACGATGCAGAACCAAACGATGGTGCCGGGACGGATCACGCTCATGCGGCGATCTCCCAGGCAGGGGCGGCGGTACGTTCGGCAGCGCGCAGGCGGGCGGAGCGCGCGCGGGGATTGCGCGCGAGCTCTTGGGCGCTCGGCGCGACCGGCTTGCGGGTGATGAGGTTGAAGCTCGGCGCGGGACCGCGTGTCGCCGGCACGTGGCGGCTCGCTTTCGGCGCGGCGGCACTGCGGCGGCGCAGGAAATCTTTGACGCGGCGATCTTCGAGCGAATGGAACGCGACGACGGCAAGCCGTCCGCCGGGCTCGAGCAGCCGCTCAGCCGCCGCGAGACCGCGATCGAGCTCGTCGAGCTCCTCGTTCACGGCAATGCGCAACGCCTGGAAGGTGCGGGTCGCGGGATCGATGCCGCCGGTGTCGGGCACGACGCTGCGGATCGCAGCCGCGAGCTCGTTGGTGCGGGTCATTGGCCGCGCGGCAACAATGACGCGGGCGATGCGGCGCGCGAAACGCTCTTCGCCGTAATCGCGGATGAGGGAAGCAAGCTCGCCCTCATCGGCGCTGTTGACGAGATCGGCGGCGCTGCGGCCGTCGCCGCCCATGCGCATATCGAGCGGCCCGTCGGCGCGGAAAGAGAAACCGCGCGCCGGATCGTCGAGCTGCGCCGAGGAAACGCCGAGATCGAGCGCGATACCGGCAAGCTGTGTGATGCCGAGCGGCGCGAGCAACCGCTCCATCTCCGAGAAGCGGCCTTCGATCAGAGTAAGGCGGCCGGCATAGAGCTTTGCCATATCCTCGCCGCGCGCCACGGCGGCGGGATCGCGGTCGAGCGCGACGACGCGGCACGCCGCGCTGCGCAGCATCGCTTCGCTATAGCCGCCGGCGCCGAAAGTACCGTCGAGATAGAGACCGTCATCGTGGGGCTTCAACGCGGCGATCACTTCGGCGAGCAGGACGGGGATATGCGCGCCCGGCTGCGTCACTTGACCGGGCTCCGCGGTGGAAGGGTGAAGCCGCGCTGGCGTACGCGCTCGCGCATCTCTTCGCGATGTTGCTGGAAGCGCGCCGGCTCCCAGATCTGGAAGCTGCGGCCGGCGCCGACGAAGGCGACCTGCTCGCCGATCCCGGCATGGTCGATCAGCGCTTGCGAGAGGATGACGCGGCCCTCGCCGTCGAAGGGAAGCTGCTCGGCTTCACCGAGGACCGACTGCAGCGCTTCGTATTCGTCCGAGAATTCGGGCAGGCCGTCGAGGCTCTTCGCGATGTCCTCGATCCGGTCGTAACCCCCCGCATCGAGGGCCTGCAGCTTGGGCGAGGGGAAGACGACGATACCAGCGAAGGCCTGGCCGTTCAGCGCAGCGCGAAAGCCCGCTGGAACGGACACACGTCCCTTGCGGTCTATCTTGTTGAAATACGTCGAAGAAAACAGGGCCAACGCAGGATCCCCAGCCACGCCGCGACAACCGACCTTGTCCCGGGAAACCGCGCGCACGCCGCCCTGCGCGCGCCTCCTTGAATTGGGACTAATTGGGATAACATGGGAAAATATGGGATGTCAAACCTTTACCTAGTAAAAACCGATGAAAAATCAGGACTTAGCGGAAAGTCAGTGGATAAATTCTCCGGGCTCCGAGTAATCGCCCAAATCAAATGAAGTTCTTATTTTGTTCTTATTTTGAGGGGCCGCACGCGGTCTGCGTACGAAATGACCGAGTAACACGAGGGGATAGGTGCCAGACGGCCTGTAAGCCGGGTTCTGTCCTCGCCGCGAGGCGAGAGATGGCCATTCATCTGGGACGCCCGTTACCGGGCGCCTCGCGCGACCGACCCGGATGGCGGCACGGAAACCCGCCTGAACCCGAAGGTTCTGCCATCCCTACTTGGTCTTGCTCCCGGTGGGGTTTGCCCTGCCGCTGCCGTTACCGACCGCGCGGTGCGCTCTTACCGCACCATTTCACCCTTGCCGCCCCATGCGGCCCGAGGGCCGCGTGAGGGTTGGCGGTGTGTTTCTGTGGCACTTTCCCTAGGGTCGCCCCCGCCGGGCGTTACCCGGCACCGTGCTTCCATGGAGCCCGGACTTTCCTCCCCCGCCTTGCGGCAAAGGTAGCCATCCGGCCGTCTGACTAAGCGATAAAGGCGCGGGGCGGTGACCAAGTCAAATGCAGGAATTTCCGACCGGTGCCAGTCAGGAAACTTCTCGCGCGCAGATCGCGATCCGGCCGGCCGTTTCGATGTCGAGGACGCCATCGCAGCCTTCCGGTCTGAAGTGCCGCTGGAAAGCGGCGATTGCCGCAGCCGTAACCGTATCCAAAGCGCCACTTTGTGGGCAGAAATAGCCGATTTCGCCGAGCAATGACTGGATTTCGCGCAGTCCGGGGGGCTTTGTGGCCGTTTGGCCGGTGAAATTGGGCCAAAACCCGATGCTAACACGCGCCAGACGTTGCCAATCGAAGAGTTCACCGGGGTCTTGCTTGCGCAAAGGCGCGACATCGGAATGGCCGATCACATGCCGCGCGGGGATTGTGTGCCGGCCGAGAATGCCGTTTGCCAGCTCCTCGAGCGCGGCCATTTGCGGCTCCGGAAAGCGCCGATAGCCGAATTCATGGCCCGGATTGACCAGTTCGATGCCGATCGAAGCGCCATTGATATCGTTTCGGCCGCGCCAGGACGAGATTCCAGCATGCCAAGCGCGTTTCTCCTCGGCGACCAAACGCGTGACCGCGCCGTCCTCGTCGATGAGGTAATGCGCGCTGACCCTCGCGGCGGGATCGCACAGTCGGTCCAGCGCATCCTTCGCTCTGCGCATGCCGGTGTAATGCAGAATCAGAATGTCGACGCAGCCATCGCCCGGACGCGCGTCGAAATTCGGTGAGGGGCGCTCTGCGATCTGCATGGGCGATCCATAGCACGGCTCCGGCACGCACCCTATGCTCGTGGCATGCATGACGGTCCACCGCATGAGCATCGCCATGACCACCACCACGGTGTGAATCGTTCGGGCGCGGTGCTGGCTTTGCTGTCGGCGCTGCTCTTTGGCGTCACGACGCCGCTCTCGAAGTTGCTGCTCGGCGATGTTTCGCCCTGGCTGCTCGCTGGGTTGCTTTATCTCGGCTCGGGCGGCGGACTGCTTGTCTTCGATCTGATGCGGCGAGTGGCCGGCGGCGGCTCGACCGAGGCGCCGCTGCGCCGTTCCGACCTGCCCTGGCTCGCCGGGCTGATCCTCGCCGGCGGCGTCGTGGCGCCCATCCTGCTGATGATGGGCCTGACGCGCACGCCGGCCTCGACGGCTTCGCTGCTGCTCAACCTCGAAGGCGTCTTCACCATCGCGATCGCCTGGATGGTGTTCCGCGAGAATGTCGATAGCCGCATCGCTATCGGCGCCGTGGCGATCCTGCTCGGCGCGGGGCTGCTATCGTGGCAGGGCCATATCGATGCCATCGGCTGGAGCGCAGCGGCCGTTGTCGCCGCCTGTCTCGGCTGGGCGATCGACAGCAATCTCACCCGCAAGATCTCGGCTTCCGACCCGATGCAGATCGCGACGATCAAGGGTCTCGCTGCCGGCGTGATGAATGTCGCGCTGGCCTTGGTGCTGCAGGTCGATTGGCCGCCGCTTTGGGCAATCGCGGCCGCCGCGGTCCTCGGCTTCTTCGGCTACGGCGTCAGCCTTACGCTCTATATCGCGGCGCTGCGCGCGCTCGGCACGGCGCGCACAGCGGCCTATTACTCGATTTCGCCCTTCATCGGCGCGGTGATCGCGCTCGCGATATTCGACGAGCCGCTGACGATGTCGCTGGTCGCCGCTGGTGCGCTGATGGCGATTGGGCTCTATCTCCATCTCGCCGAGCGGCACGAGCACGCGCATACACATGAAGCAATCGAGCATGACCATCGCCATGTTCACGATCCGCACCATCATCACGCGCATGCGCCCGGCGATCCTGCGTGCGAGCCGCATACGCATGTCCATGCGCATGTGCGGCTGGTCCATCGCCACCCGCACTATCCCGATCTGCACCACCGGCATTCGCATTGAGCGAGCGCATTGAGCGGAGCTGGACCGTCCTCTATTTTCCGCGCAGGCGCGACAAGGAGATGAACGCATGATTTCGCCGACCGAACGCATGATCGCTGAGATCGACGGACCGATCGGCTGGATGGTGTTCAACAATCCGGCGAAGCTCAATGCGATGGCGCCCGATATGTGGGCGGCGATCCCAACCATCCTCGATCATTACGAGAAGGACCCGGCGGTACGGGTCGTCGTGCTGAAAGGCGCAGGCGAGAAAGCCTTTATCTCGGGGGCCGATATCAATCGCTTCGAGGAACGGCTCGGCTCGGCACAAGTTGGCAAGAGCGACGGCGACTATATGCGCAACGCACTCGATCGCCTCGAGCATTGCACGAAGCCGACCATCGCCATGATCCGCGGTTATTGCCTCGGTGGCGGGCTTCTGGTCGCGCTGCATACCGATATGCGCATCGCGGCCGATACGGCACGGCTCGGTATTCCGGCGGCGAAGCTCGGCATCGCGTATACGCTTTCGGGCGTGCAGAAGGTGCTCGATCTTGTCGGCCCGGCTGTCGCACGCGAGATGCTCTTCACCGCGCGGCAATTCAACGGCGTCGAGGCGCAGGCGATGGGCCTCGTCAATCGCGCGCCGGCGGAAGCCGAGCTCGAAAGCTTCACGCGCTCTTATTGCGCCACCATGGCCGAGAACGCGCCGCTCTCCATCGCCGCATCCAAAAGCATCATCGCCGAGCTGATGAAGCCGCGCGGCGATATCGATCGCGCCAAATGCGATGCGATCGCCAAGGGCTGCATGGAGAGCGAGGATTTCGCCGAAGGCCGGCGCGCTTTCGCCGAAAAGCGCAAGCCGGTCTTCAAGGGGCGCTAAACCCCCTCGCAGGCGAGCGCCGCGCCGAGCTGATCGAGCAAGCCGTGGGTGCCCTACTCGCGGCCGCCGCCATCGTTGAAATCATCGAGGAACACCGCCTGAAAGCATGAGGGATGGCGTCCGGCGGTCCACCCGAGACATGCTCGCGACCGCCGATACGGATCCATTTTGCGGCGGGGTCTGACCAGGCGCGGAACACCCGCGCCGGCGGTGCCGGATAAACGCGCTCGAGCGTGAAGGTCGTGTGTGCCGTCTTTCTGCCACTCATTTCTGCCTCTTTCGCTTTTTGCCGATGAGGTGTCGCCGATGGCAAGCCGAATCGAACGCGGGGGGGCGACTTGCCGGTTTCGCCGGGACGGCGGTACTCTTGCCGCGAAATGCGCCGCGCTAAGCGGCGCTTAAAACCGAATGCGTTGGGAGAAAACGTCATGGCGACAACACAAGCCATCGGCCCGCTTTCGGGCATCGATCATGCGAGCGAGCTGCGCCGCGCTGTCATCGCCTCGACCGTCGGCACGACGATCGAATGGTATGATTTCTTCCTCTACAGCACCGTCACCGGGCTGGTCTTCGCCAAGCTCTATTTCCCAAACAGCGATCCGCTCGTCGGCACGCTGAATTCGTTTCTGATCTATTTCGTCGGCTTCCTGTCGCGGCCGATCGGCGCGGCAATCTTCGGTCATTACGGCGACCGTATCGGCCGCAAATCGACGCTGATCGCGACCTTGATGCTGATGGGCATAGCGACCTTCCTCGTCGCCTTCGTTCCGGGCTACGCCGTGATCGGCATCTGGGGCGCGATCATTCTGACGCTGCTGCGTTTCATTCAGGGCATCGGTGTCGGCGGCGAATGGGGCGGCTCGGTCCTCTTGGCGATGGAATGGGCACGGCATAACAACCAGCGCGGCCTCGTCGCGTCGTGGCCGCAATTCGGGGTGCCGGCGGGGCTGTTCATCGCCAATCTCATGGTGCTGGCGGTTAGCACGATATCGGGCGATGCGTTCCTCACCTGGGGCTGGCGCGTACCCTTTCTCCTTAGCATCATCCTCGTCGGCATCGGTCTCTGGATCCGCCTCGGCATCAGCGAGACGCCGACCTTCCGCCGGCTCGTCGCTGAGAAGAAGATCGAGCGCGCGCCTTTCATCGAGGTGTTGAAGAAGCAGCCGGTCGAGATTTTGCTGACCGCTTTCGCGCGCATGGGCCAGCAGGCGCCTTATTACATCTTCACCGCTTTCATTTTCGCTTACGGCACGGGAACTCTCCATGTTTCGCGCGATCTGCTGCTGGTCGGCGTGTTGGTCGCATCCTGCATCTCGTTCATTACGACGCCGCTCGCCGGCCATGTGTCCGACCTTTTCGGCCGCAAGAAGACTTATATCCTTGGCGCGATTGCGACCGGACTTTATGGCTTTATCTATTTCGGCCTGCTCGACACGATGTCCTCGGTCTGGATATTCGTCGCCGTTGCGGCATCGCTGATCGCGCATGATTTCCAATACGGGCCGCAAGCCGCGCTCATCGCCGAGGCCTTCACGCCGCGGCTGCGCTATAGCGGTGCATCGATGGGCTATCAGCTTGCCTCGATCATCGCCGGCGGTCCGGCGCCGCTGATCGCGACTTGGCTCTACGGCACCTATCACACAGGAATGTCGATCGCGATCTATATGGCGCTCTGCTGCGTCATCACGGTGATCGCGACCGCGTTGCTGAAAGACTACACCGGCAAGGATATCGCCGAGGAATATGATCGGTGATGCAGGCGGGCGGCCGCGCTCAGTGGCCGCCCATCAGCAGATCGGGCAGCCATGTTGCGATGCTGGGGAAGATGCAGAGCAGCACGATCGCCAGCATCATGCAGATCACATAAGGGAGCGTACCCCACATCACCCGTGCCAGCGGCACGTCGGGCGCGATCGCGCTGACGATGTAGATGTTGAGGCCGACCGGCGGATGAATGAGGCCGATCTCCATGTTGATCGTCAGGATGACACCGAACCAGATCGGATCGAATCCCGCCGCAGTGATGATCGGCAAGAGGATCGGGCTCGTCATCAGAATGATCGCCGCCGGCGGAATGAAGAAGCCGCAAACCAGAAGGAAGACGTTGATCATCAGCATCAACACCCAGCGGTTCGCATGCATGTCGGCGATGCCCTGCGCCAAAGTCTGCGTCAGGTAAAGCGAAGTCAGCATGTAGCCGAACAGCACCGCCGCCGCGATGATCGTCAGGATCATGATTGATTTGCGCGTGGTGTCGCGCAGGATCTGCCACCACTCGCCCGGCCGCCACATCCTGTAGATCGCGATTGCCAGGACGAGGCAGAGCGCGGCGCCGACCCCGGCCGCTTCCGACGGCGTCGCCAGGCCGCCATAGAGCGTGTACATCACCCCGACGATAATGATGACGAAGGGCGTGATCTTCGGGATCGAGACGAATTTCTCTTTCCACGTATAGCGGAAATTGGCCGCGTGGCTACGGAAGCCGCTGCGCCAGATCGTGAAGAGCGTCCATAGCATGAACAGCCCGGTCAGCATCAGTCCAGGCATCACGCCAGCAAGGAATAGCCGCCCAATCGAATTCTCGGTGGCGATGCCATAGAGGATGAAGGTGATCGAGGGCGGGATGAGAATGCCCAACGTGCCGCCGGCGCAGATCGAACCTGTCGCAACACCGTCGGGATAGCCGCGCTTGCGCATTTCGGGAATGCCCATCTTGCCGATCGCCGCGCAGCAGGCGGGCGAGGAGCCGGTGAGCGCGGCGAAAATGGCGCAGGCGCCGAGATTGGAGATCACGAGCCCGCCGGGCAGGCGATAGAGCCAACGATCGAGCGCTTCATAAAGGTCCTTGCCGGCGGGCGAGGAGCCGATCGCCGCCCCCATCATCACGAACATCGGTATCGAGACGAGGGTGAAATCATCGAGGCCGGAATAGAAAGTCTGCGCGACGACATGCAAGGCATCGAAGCCCTGAAAAATCGCAATGAAGATGATCGAGATCGCGGCGATGCCGAAGCCGACCGGCACGCCGGAGACGAGCACCAACAACGTCACGACGAGAACAAGTGCCCCGGCGGAGGTCGGGCTCATACCTGCACCTCGTCATGACTGGTCGTGCCAGGTTTCAGCCCGAAGGGCGGCTCGCGCCCCGTCACAAGGCAGATAAGCTCGATCAGATATTGCAGAGCGAGCAGAAAGAGGCCGATCGGCATCGACGCGTA
Organism: uncultured Alphaproteobacteria bacterium; assembly: GCA_963740675.1. GTDB lineage: Bacteria > Pseudomonadota > Alphaproteobacteria > ATCC43930 > CGMCC-115725 > CAIKMD01. The sequence continues at coordinate 591,720 of CAVUFS010000004.1, read as the reverse complement.
GGGGATCCACAAACGTTCGCGCCAGATGGTGTTCGAGCGCCAATTGTTCGTCCATGCCTGATGCCAGAAGTCATAGCCGAGCACCATCATCACCAGGACGCAGGAGATACCCAAGAGAATGGAGAACAATGCGAGCGCATAGCGAAGCCGCGGTCCCGAATGCAGCGGCAGCACGTCGACATTCACATGGCCGCGTGTCATCAGCACGTAGGGACTGCCGATGAAAGTTGCGGCGATCAGGCAGTTGGTGACGAAATCGCCTTGCCAGATCGTGTTGGTCCCGAGCACCGAGCGCTCGAACACCATTTCGCAAATAATGAAGACGCCGAGGACGATCAGTCCGGCGGCGAAGACGCCGCAGGCGAGCGATATCGTCCTGACGATCTTGATGAACCGATCCATAGCGCGATACGCCAATCGTCGTGGCCGATGGCCCCGACGACTCTCTGTCAGTTATTGAACGGCCAGTGCCTCGTCGAGCAGTTTTTGGCCGTTCGGAACGGTCTTGGCATATTCGGCGTAAGACGTCTTCTTGGCGAGATCGAGCCAGGTCTTGAACTGCGCGTCGTTCAGGGTCACGACCTCGACCTTGTTGTCCTTGAAAGCCTTGATTGCCTCGTCATCGACCGCCGGCGCTTTGCCTTCGTAATAGGCCTGCGCGTCCTTGCCCGCTTTGATCACCGCATCCTGCTGTTGCTTGTTGAGCTTGTCGAAATTCTTCTTCGACATCAGCGCCGGCTCGTACATCATCCAAAGCGCATGGTCGCCCGGCGCCGTCAGGCATTTGACTTGCTCGTAAAGCCGCGTCGAGGCGAAAGTGCCGAGGCTGGTATCGGTCGCCTGCACGACGCCGGTCTGGAACGCGTTGTAGATCTCGTTCGAAGGCGGCGTGACGATATTGGCGCCCGCCGCTTGCCACATCGCCGCAAAAGTCGGGCCGGCGGCGCGGAATTTGATGCCTTTGAGATTGGCTGGCTCCAGGATGCAGCCGGTCTTCGCCGCCATGCCGCCCGCGAACCATGCATCGGAAAGCACGATGACGCCGGCGTCGGCGATGATCTTGCGCATGTCGGTCATGAAGGCGGAGGCGTTGATGCGCTTGGCCCGCTCATTGCCGCCGATAAGGCCGGGCATCAGCGTGGCGCTGAAAGCCGGGACCTTGCCGCTGGCATAGTCGAGCGGGAAAAGCGAGATATCGAGCTGACCGTTGACGAGCGCGTCCCACTGGTCGTTGGGCTTGAACAGAGCGGCGCCGGGATAGACCTGGATGTCGAGCCCGACATTGGCCGCTTTCACGTCCTTCGCGATCATCTGGACCATATCGTCGCGCACGTCGCCCTTGCCACCGGGGAATTGATGCGAGGCGCGCAACGTCTGGGCACCGGCGGTGCCGCCGAGCATCAGAATCGCGGTGAGTGCCGCCGCGAAAACGCGGCATCCGGCAGATTTGTCCATCGTTTCCTCCCAATCCTAATCGCCCTTTTTTTGCCACGGGCTGGTGTGTTCTGAGGATGAACCAATTCCCGCGAAGGGACAAGCTCGTCGCGATGTCGTGACGAAGTCGAGGGGCGCCATAATCGGGCCCAACCGCTCTCATAGCGTGCGCCGGCCCTTCGCTTGACGCCGTCCCTGCGCCTCGCTCATGAGTGAGGCGCATGGACGGCAAAGCACCCGGCTGGCAATTCTGGATCGATCGCGGCGGTACCTTCACCGATATCGTCGCCCGCGCGCCCGACGGCGCGTTGATCGCGCGCAAGCTGCTGTCCGAAAATCCCGGCCGCTACGGCGATGCGGCGATCGAGGGCATTCGTCGGATTTTGGGTGTCGTCCTGGGCGAGGCGTTACCGGCGGCCGCGATTGACGCCGTCAAAATGGGCACGACGGTCGCGACCAACGCGCTGCTCGAGCATAAGGGCGAGCGGACGGCGCTGGTGATCACGCGCGGCTTCGGCGACGCGCTGCGCATCGGCTATCAGAACCGCCCGGATCTCTTCGCCCGCCAGATCGTGCTGCCCGAACAGCTCTATGAGCGCGCGATCGAAGTCGAAGAGCGGGTGAACGCGCAGGGCGAGGTGCTCGTGGCATTCGACCGGGAGGCGCTGCGCCGCGATTTGCAGGCGGCACATGCTTCCGGCATCCGTGCGCTGGCGATCGTCTTCATGCATGGCTACCGCTTTCCGGCGCATGAGCAGGCAGCGGCCGCGCTCGCGCGCGAGATCGGCTTTACGCAAATCTCGGTCAGCCATGCGGTCAGCCCGCTGATGAAACTGGTCAGCCGCGGCGATACGACCGTGGTCGATGCTTACCTCTCGCCGATTCTCAGGCGCTATGTCGATCAGGTGGCGGGAGAGCTGGGCGATGTGCGACTGCTGTTCATGCAATCGAATGGCGGTCTGGCCGATGCGCAGCGTTTCGCCGGCAAAGACGCGATCCTGTCGGGCCCTGCCGGCGGCATTGTCGGCGCGGCGCGCAGCGCCGAGCGTGTCGGCTTCGGGCAAATCATCGCGTTTGATATGGGTGGCACGTCCACCGACGTTTCGCATTACGCCGGCGAATTCGAGCGCAACGCCGAGACTGTGATCGCCGGTGTGAAGCTGCGTGCGCCCATGCTGGCGATCAATACGGTCGCGGCGGGCGGCGGCTCGATCTGCCGCTTCGACGGTACGCGGTATCGCGTCGGACCGGAATTTGCCGGCGCCGATCCGGGTCCCGCCTGCTATCGCCGCGGCGGGCCGCTCACCATCACCGACTGCAATCTGATGCTCGGCAAGTTGCGGCCCGAGCATTTTCCCGCGATCTTCGGCCCGGCCGGCGATCAGCCGCTCGATCGCGCTGTGGTCGAGCAGAAATTCGCGGCATTGGCCGAAGAGATCGCGGTGGCGACCGGTGACCAGCGTAGCGCTGCCGAGGTCGCGGAGGGCTTCGTTGCCATCGCCAACGCGACCATGGCGAATGCGATCAAGCAGATCTCGATCGAGCGCGGCTACGATGTCACCGAATACACGCTCTGCTGCTTCGGCGGCGCCGGCGGTCAGCATGCTTGCGGTGTTGCCGACGCGCTCGGGATCGAGCGTATCTTGATCCATCCGCTTGCTGGCGTGCTGTCGGCCTATGGCATCGGCGTCGCCGACCGACGCTCGATCCGGGAGCAAGCGGTCGAGAAGCCGCTCGCCGAGGCGCTTATCCCCGAGCTTGTGCAAATCCTCGATGCTCTCGCCGCGGAAGGTGTCGCGACGATGGCGGATCAGGGCGTGGTCGCTGCGCGGATCACCGCGGTGCGCCGGGCGCATGTGAAATACCAAGGCACCGATGCGCCGCTCGCGGTCGAATTCGGCGATGCCGATACCATTCGCGCGCGCTTCGAGACAGCGCATCGCCAGCGCTTCGGTTTCGTCATGGCGGAAAAGCCGGTTATCGTCGAAGCCGTCTCGGTCGAGATCGTCGGCGCGGGCGATGTCGATGACGAGCCAGCCGCAACGATAGTCACGGGCAAGGCAGCTCCGATTGACGACGCGACGATCTTCAGCGGCGGCACGTCGCATCGCGCGGCGGTCTACGACCGGGCAAAAGCGCGTCCCGGCGAAACGCTCGGTGGACCGGCGATCGTGATCGAGGCCAATGCGACAACCATCATCGAGCCGGGCTGGCAGGCGCGTGTCGATGCGCGGCGCAATCTGGTGCTCGAACGCGCGGTCGCACGACCCAGCCGCAGTGCGATCGGGACCGGTGTCGATCCGGTGATGCTCGAAGTCTTCAACCATCTTTTCATGGCGATCGCTGAGCAGATGGGCACGGCGCTGCAGAGCACCGCCTATTCGGTCAACATCAAAGAGCGTCTCGATTTCTCCTGCGCGCTTTTCGATCGCACCGGCTCGCTGGTCGCCAATGCGCCGCATATTCCGGTGCATCTCGGCTCGATGGGCGAAAGCGTGCGCACCATCATCCGCGCGCATGGCGACGGCGGTCGCGGTCGCCGGATGCAGCCGGGCGACGTCTATGTGCTGAACGCGCCTTATAATGGCGGCACGCATCTGCCCGATGTTACGGTGATCACGCCGGTCTTTGCCGAGGACGATCGCGAGGGGCGCGCGCCGCCGCTTTTCTATGTCGCCTCGCGCGGCCATCACGCGGATATTGGCGGTATCACGCCGGGCTCGATGCCGCCAAACAGCCGCACTGTCGAGGAAGAGGGCGTGCTGATCGACGATTTCCTCCTCGTCGAGGCGGGTCATTTCCGCGAGGCGGAGACAATCGCGCTGCTCAAAAGCGCGAAATATCCAGCGCGCAATCCGGCGCAGAATATTGCCGATCTCAAGGCCCAGATCGCCGCCAGCGCCAAAGGTGTCGCCGAGCTGCATCGCATGGTGCGGCATTTCGGCCGCGATGTGATCGAGGCCTATATGCGCCATGTGCAGGACAACGCCGAGGAAGCGGTACGGCGCGTTATCGACCAACTGTCGAATGGCAGCTTCACCTATGAGATGGATGACGGCGCGAATATCTGCGTCCGGGTTACGATCGATCGCGCGAACCGCGAAGCGCTGATCGATTTCACCGGCACGAACCCACAGCTTCCTACCAATTTCAACGCGCCGTCGGCGATCTGTTACGCCGCCGTGCTGTATGTTTTCCGGACGCTGATCGATGACGACATCCCGCTAAATGGCGGCTGCCTCAAGCCCCTGAAGATCGTCATTCCCGAGGCTTCGATGCTGGCGCCGCGCTATCCCGCAGCGGTGGTCGCCGGCAATGTCGAGACCTCGCAAGCGATCACCGACGCGCTCTACGGCGCGCTCGGCGTGCTAGCCTCGGCACAGGGCACGATGAACAATTTCACCTTCGGCAATGAGCGGCATCAATATTACGAGACGATCTGTGGTGGCTCGGGCGCGGGGCCGGGTTTCGACGGTACGGCCGCCGTCCATACGCATATGACGAATACGCGGCTCACCGATCCGGAAGTCTTGGAATGGCGTTTCCCGGTGCTGCTGGAAAGCTTCGCGATCCGGCGTGGCTCGGGCGGCCCAGGCCAATGGCGCGGCGGCGACGGCGCGGTGCGACGCATGCGCTTTCTAGAGCCGATGACCGCGGGCATTCTCTCGTCGCATCGCCGCGTCGTGCCCTATGGTCTTGCCGGCGGCGACGCGGGCGCGGTCGGGCGCAATTGGATCGAGCGCGCGAATGGCGCGCGCGAGGAACTCGGTGGCACGGCGACCGTAGCGATGCAGCAAGGCGATGTTTTTGTGATCGAGACGCCGGGCGGTGGCGGCTTCGGCAAAAAGCAGGGAGATGGGGATGCGTAAGCTTTTGGGGGTGGTGCTCGCGGCTTCGCTGTTGCTGCCGGGCGCGGCGCAGGCGGCAAGCCTTTGGGATCTCTATACGACGCTGCAAACCAAGAAATGGGTCGATCTCACCCATCCTTTCGATACGGACATTCCGCATTGGAAAGGTTTCGATCCGATGACGCGGAAGGTGATCTACGATTACGACAAGGACGGCTTCCGCGCCGAGCTCTTCTGTCATGTCGGGCAATGGGGCACGCATCTCGATCCGCCGGTGCATTTCCACAAAGGCGCGCGTACGGCCGACAAGATTCCGGTGAAGCAGATGCTGCTGCCGCTCGTCGTCATCGACGTGCATCGGCAGGTCGAAAAGAATGCCGATTACGTGCTGACTCTCAAAGACGTGAAAACATGGGAGGCGAAGCACGGCGCGATCCCGAAAGGCGCGTTCGTCGCCATGCGCACCGATTGGTCGAAGCGCTGGCCTGATCAGGACAAGATGCAGAATGTCGACGCACAGGGCGTCGCGCATTATCCCGGATGGACGATGGAAACGCTCAAATATCTCTACGGGACGCGGCACATCACCGCCTCGGGTCATGAGACGACCGATACCGATCCGGGGATCGCGACGTCCAAGGATGATTACTCGCTCGAGAGTTACATCCTCGGCATCGATCATTATCAGATCGAGCTTCTCGCCAATCTCGATCAGGTGCCTGAGACAGGCGCGCTGGTCTCGGTGACCTGGCCCGATATCAAGGACGGCACCGGTTTCCCGGCGCGGGTCTTCGCGATCCTGCCGTGAGTGAAGAGCCCGCTATCGATGCGCTGATTGCGCGTGCTCGCCAACTTGCGGCGCGTGCGGAGGATGACGCGGCGAAGGCGACCTATATCGATGTGCTGCGTCGCGATCCGACGCATTTCACGGCGCTCAACGAGTTGGCGACCTTGGCTCACGCGAGTGGTCATCGCTCCGCCGCGCGCACCGCTTATGAGCAAGCCGTACGCTGCCATCCGGGCAATCCTCTCGGGCCGAGTCAATCTCGGCAATCTTCTTGCCGAGGAACAAGATTTCGCGGCGGCTCGCACGCAGTACGAGGCCGCGCTCGCGGCCGATCCTGATCTGGCCGAGGCACATCAAGGGCTGGCGCGCGTACTCAGCGAGCTTGGCGAGGCCGCTGCTGCGGGACTGCATTGGCAGAGGGGCTTTGCCGGGCGCGCGCTGGTCACGCGGCCATATCGTGGCACCGGCTCGGCGGTGCCGGTATTGCTGCTTGTCTCGGCGCGCGGCGGCAATATCCCGACGCAGCAGATTCTCGATGACAGGGTGTTCGCCGTCTCGGCGCTCTATGCCGAATTCTTCGATCTCGCGCAGAAGCTGCCCGAGCATGCGTTGATCTTCAACGCGATCGGCGATGCCGATCTCTGCGGCGAAGCTTTAGCGCGGGCCGAGGAGATCGTGAAACGCAGCACGGCACCGGTCATCAATCCGCCGACACGCGTGCGTCCGACGGGCCGCGCGGCCAATGCGGCGCGTCTTGCCACGTTGCCCGATGTAAAGGCGCCGGCTATTCGCGTACTGGCAAAGAGTGTCCTGACCACGGCCGAGCTGCGCTTTCCTTTATTGCTGCGTGCGCCGGGCTTCCATACCGGCCGGCACTTTGTCCGGATCGAGCGGCGCGAAGATCTCGGCGTCGCGATCGACCAATTGCCGGGCGATGAATTGCTGGCGATCGATTATCTCGATGCGCGTCGCACTGACGGCATGGCGCGCAAATATCGTGTCATGATCATCGATGGCACGCTCTATCCGCTCCATCTCGCGATCTCGGCCGATTGGAAGGTGCATTACTTCACCGCCGATATGGCAGTGAATGCCGCGCATCGCGAGGAAGAACGGCGGTTTCTCACGGATATGTCCGGTGTTCTTGGCGCGCACGCGGTGGCTGCGCTCGGCGCCATCGGCGAGAGCCTCGGCCTCGACTATGCCGGTGTCGATTTCGGCATCGGTGCCGATGGCGGGCTGCTGCTGTTTGAAGCGAATGCGACCATGGTGATCAACCCGCCCGATCCCGATCCGATGTGGGATTATCGCCGCGCGCCGATCCTTGCCGCGCTCGACGCTGCCAAGCGCATGCTGTTGGCGAAGGCCAAACGCTAGCCCGTCAAAACCGGAAACTGACGCCGCTCGTCCATTCGAAGCCGGGCGTCGCCTTGTTCGCGCCGATGAACACGCCGCTGTCGATCTCAAGATTGTCGCTGACCGGATAGGTGAAGCCGACATCGATAGATTGCTGCGGCTGGGTATTGGTCTCTGTCGTCACATGCATCGCATATTCGAGATAGACATCGACCGCGTCGAAAATCACGTGATCGACCGAGGCCGAATTCTGCCAACCGACGACATAGCCGTTATTTGCCGTGTTACGCTCTTGGCCGAGCGAGCTCTCGAGACCGAGATGAAAGCCGTCGACGAGATTGATCAAGAACGGCGCGTCCATCGTCCATTCGACGTGATTATTGCCGATGCCGGTTTGCGCCGTCGGCAGCTTTACCTGGGGCTGCAGCGCGAAGCCGCTGGCCCACGGCTCATCGCCGCCCTCATTGCCCCAGAGGTTGAGCTTGCCGCCGATAACGGTATCGCCGAAGCCGCTGAAGCGTGTCGTCTGGCTGGCGATATTGTCGGTACTCTTCACCCAGTTATAGCTGTCGATGGTGGCGTTGACCTCGAAATTATTGGTAACGCCGAGGCGTGCATTGATGTGGCCGAAAGTCAGCGCGTCGGTGACGACATCGTTGCCGTGCGTGCGATCGTGGAAATGGCTCCAATCATAAAGCCCGGTCTCGATCTGCACATGGCCGGCATCGATCGTGTGCGGCGTGTTGGTGATGTTGGGCCGGTCCGTGTCCATGCCGCGCATCGCGTCGTCCGGCGTCGGATTGAACAAATTGTATTGCGATTTATCGACGGCCTGGTCGCCGTTATCGGCCCAAGCAAGAAGGGGGGACCATAGGAGCGGCAGGGCGGCGACCATTGCAACCCAAGGCGCCAGCGCCACGCGATTTCGTTCCCCCATCCCCCACCCCTAGCCGGGCTTACGCCCGTTGCTTGTCGAAAGCCACACGCCGAAGAGAATAGTGATAATACCGATGACATGGAAGAAATGGACTTCCTCATCGAGCAGCAGCACCGCCAGCACCGTGGTGAAAGCCGGCATCAAATAGGTGGTGAAGCCGGCGCGGTTGGCACCGACCATCTCGGCGCCGCGATTCCAGCACCAATAGGCCGCGGCGGAGGCAAAGCAGCCGGTGTAAAGCGGCGCCGCGAACGAGCTCCAGGCGAGCGGCGGAGCTTGGATATAGAGACTCTCGAAGAGATAGGCAGGAGCGAGCGCGGCGGTGCCGAAAATGCCGACCAAGAAGATCAGGCTGATATTGTCGATCTCCATCGGCCGACGCCGCAGCATCACGGTGTAGAACGCCCAGAGCGGCATGACGGCGAGAATGGCGATATCGCCGATGCTGAAGCGCAGATCGAAGATGCGTGTTGGGTCGCCGCGTCCCAGCACGATGGCGAGGCCGATCATCGAAATCACGGTGCCCCAAATCTGCCGCCTTGTGATCTTGTCGCCGTCGATCGCCCAGGTCGCGATGACGATCGTCAACGGCGAGGCGGCGTTGAGCAATACGGCATTGATTGTCTCAGTATGCCGAAGGCCGAAATAGACCGCGACTTGGTAGAGCGCGCCGCCAGTTATGGCGAGTGCCAGCAGCAGCGGCCAGGCGCGGCGCAGGATCGAGCCTTTGCCCATCAGGCGCGGCACGGCGAAAGGCGCCAGCACCAGCGCCGCCACCGTCCATCGCCAAAAGGTCATGGCGACCGGCGGCATGGAATTGCGTAGCGCGCGGCCAAGGACCCAATTGCCGGCCCAGAATAGCATGCAGAGAGATAGCAGTGCGTAGGGGTAGAATGTGCCGAAACGTCCCGCCGGGCCCGGCGGAACGAGTGGCTCGACTGTCACGGCGTGTTGTCCGTATCGGTCGCGGCGCGGCGACGCATCAAGGCGCCGCCTTCGAGGGCCTGCCAGCAAAGCAGTACCGGCACGCCGATGGTGATGTCGCGGCCGCGCTTCAGGAGTGATAACGCCAGCGCCATGTCGGGTGACAAGCCGAAAAGCGCGCCGAGCATGACATAAGCGCCTTCCTGCACGCCGACCGCATTGGGCACGGCGAAAGCCACGCTGCGGATGGCGTAGAGCAGGCTCTCGATCGTGAGCACGGCAGTGATGCCGAGATCGATGCCCATCAGCTTCAATGCCAGCCATGCTTCGATCGCATTCGCGACCCAGCCGCCGAGATGGAGAAAGAAGCCGATGGCGAGGCTGCCGCGATGTGCATAGACGCGATCGATCGCCTCGATCAACGGCTTTGCGCTCAGCGCGCTGTTCGGAAACCAACGCGTTGCGAGCTGCTGGCTCATCTTCTCGACCAGCGCGGCGCCGCGGCGCTGAAGCAGGATGAAGCCCAGGATTGCGACGATGCCGAAGGCGATACCGATCGCGGCCGGATAGATCAGCGTGGCTTGCGGATGGACACGCGCCAGGAGCGCGACGCCGACCACCGTGTAGCCGAGCTGCGCCAGGACCTCGATCGTGATGTCGACGATGGTGGTTGCGGTCGAAATCGCGGTCGATGGGCCAAGCAATGTTGCGGCACGCGCACCCATGACGAAGCCGCCGACCTGCGAGAGCGGCAGCACCTCGGAGCCGGAATCGCGTACCAGCCGACCCCAGACGAAAGCGCGGAAACGGTCGCGCGGCGGCGGCGCGATCACCCACCAGCAGGCGCCGAGCAGCAGGTAAAGCGCGAGCTGGTAGACGAGGATGATCGCAAAGCCGCCCCAGCCGATCGCCTCGAGCGCCGACAGCACTTCGCCGAAGCCGAAATAGGCAACGATCGCTGTCCCGAGCACGAGACCGGCGATCGCCACGATGATGGTCGCGATTTGCATTGGCGCGAGTTTAGAGGGCGGGGCTTCGGAGGCGAAGGGTTACGCGGGCGTGCCCGCGTTGCGCCGGCGGAAATTCCACAGTCGCAGGCTGGTCAGCGCGGCATCGGCGAGCGAGGGCAGGAAGCTCGGGCGCAGGAGCTCGGGGTCGAATTCCTTCATGCGCCGGGCGTTCTCGTTGTAGCAATCCTCGAGGAAGCGACGGAAGGTGAAGCCTTCGAGGAACATGCTCGCCTGCGTCGCCGAGAAATCCTTGCCGTCATTGACCTGGGCGCCGCGGCGTGCGGTGCCGACGAGACGTTTCAGCGCGCGCGTATAGAAGCGCAACGAGGCGGAGGCGCGCCAAACGATGTTGCCGCGCTTCTTCTGCATCTGGCGGTAGGCCATCCAGTTGACGAAGAAGACTATGTGCCGCGTCTCTTCGTACATGAGGCGATCGAAGATCGCGAACATCGATTCCGGCAGGAAGCCCGATTGCCGCGCGATCTTGAAGACACCGAAGCCGAGGAAGCTGTCGACGCATTCGCCGTAGCCGAAATCCTTGAAAGCGGTCTCGATATCGGCCGGCAACGGCTCGAGCGGTGTCTCATACGCGTCGATGTTGTAGCGCTTGATCATCACGCGGATCAGATCGGCGTGGCGCGCTTCCTCGAAACCTTGCAGCTCGACGGCCTTTTTGAGGACGGGATCGTCGATGGTCTCGGTAAAGGCTTTGACGATGGCGCCGGCGCGGCGCTCGGTATGCAGCACTTCCTGCCAAAACGGCACGGAGCGCAGCCGCGCCGCGGCCACCTCGTCGAGCTCCGGCCACGGCAGAGTCTCGGGATCGTAATCCTGATAGGTATCGTGGAAATGCTGGCAGAAGATTTCCTTATGCGCCTCGGAGCCAATCGCGACCGCGGATTTCTTCTTGCCCATGAAGAAGCGCGCGAATCGTACCATGCGCGGCACGAAATTCGGCCGCAGCAGACGCTTGTCGTAGCCGCCCAGCCGGCTTTCGTTCTCGGCAAGGCAGATATCCATCAGCTCGGGCACGCTGATATCGACGCCGCTGACGGCCTTGCCGCCGGTGACGGTGAAGTTGTTGTCGGCGTCGGGCGCGCCGCCGAGGCCGCGCGCGATGCCGATGCGCTCCCAAATCAGGAACGCCCAGACGGCCAAGATCTTCAGGCGGAACCACGGCCGTTTCCACCACGGCAGGTTCCGCCGATGCCAGGCGACCCAATTGACGTAGAAGAGGATGTGGCGGCCTTCCTCCTGCATCACCGGCTCGAACGTGTCGACGAGCTCGGGCGGGAAGAAGCCCGATCGTTTCGCCAACTCAAAGAGCCCGAAGGCGAAGAAGCTGTCGATGCATTCGCTATAGCCTGTGACCATAAAGGCCCATTCAGCGTCGCGCGGCTTGAGGTAGGGCGGCTCGGGCGCGAGCTTGATGCCGTAGGCCTCGACCATATTGGCGAGAACGTCCTTGTGGCGGCCTTCCTCGAAGCCGTTGAGGTCGATCGCCTGGCGGAGCAGCGGATCGTCGATCTGCTGGCCATAGGTCAAGACACGAAGCTTGGCCTTGCCCTCGGTCTGCACGGCAATGTCCCAGATCGGCAGGCTGATCAGGCGCTGACGCGCTTCCTCGTCGAGCTTCGGCCAATCGATGACCGCCGGCTTATAAGGATTGAAGGTGTCGAGCAGCATGCGGCAGAACATGCTCTTGTGGCGGTCGCTGCCGGGGCGCACCGGGCCCGGCGCGTTCTCGCGCCAGAGTCGCGCAGCCTCATCCGCCGCGCTGATTGTTATATCGGTCATGGCGGCTAGCCTCAGGGCGCGGCCATATAAAGTCAATCGCGCGGATTGCCTCAGCGGTGCGGCGCCTTGTCCTTCGCGGCCGCGGCAACGGGTTTGGCGGAGCCGCGATTTGGGCTAGAGTTGGCTGATAATCTGCGGGAGGAAAGAGTATGGCGGTTTCAGCAAAAGGCGTCCGGCGGGTCGGGTTCCATGACTGCTATGGCGGCGGTCAGGTCTATGTCGATAACGGCTTCGCCTATATCGGCCACATCCACTCGCCCTCGGGCACCAGCATCGTCGATGTGCGCGATCCCAAGAATCCGAAAGAAATCGCTTATTACGAGATGCCGCCAGGCACCCATTCGCACAAAGCGCGGGCCGTGAACGGCATTCTGGTCACCAACCACGAGGTTGACCCCAATCCGGCTGGCGGTCCCGCGTCTCGCGCCCTCCGACTTCAAGGGCGGTCTCGGAATCTACGATGTCAGCAATCCGCTGAAGCCGCGCAAGATCCTCGATTGGCAGACCCATGGCCACGGCGTCCATCGCTACGATTTCGACGGTCGCTATGTCTATTGCTCGCCGACGGTCGAGGGCTATCGCGGCAACATCGTCATGATCCTCGACCTCAAGAATCCGGAGAAGCCGGAAGAGGTCGGGCGCTGGTGGGAGCCGGGGCAATGGATCGCCGGCGGCGAAACGCCGACCTGGAAGGGCGCGGATCATCGCTGCCATCACCCGCTGCGCTCCGGCAATCGGCTCTATACGAGCTACTGGCAGGGCGGCTTCCACATTCTCAACATCGACGACATGTCGAAGCCGAAACGGGTCTCCGGCCTCGATTGGAGCCCGCCCTTCGCCTGCCCGACGCATTCCTGCGTGCGCATCCCGTTCGACATTTTCGGCCGGCAGTTTGCGATCGTCGCCGACGAGGACGTGCAGCGGCCCGAGACGGCGCTGCCCGCCTTCATGTGGATGATCGACATCACCGACGAGGAGCATCCGGTGCCCGTCGGCACCTATCAGGTCGAAGGTCTCGATCACGGCAATCATGCCAATAACAGCGGCTGCCATCAGCCGGTCGAGAAAATCCGCGGCACGCAAGTGCCCTTCGCCTGGTTCGCGCAGGGCCTTCGCATCATCGACATCTCGCATCCGCATACGCCGAAGGAGGTCGCGCATTACGTGCCCGAGCCGGCGCCGGGCGCGAAGCGGTGTCAGAGCAACGACGTCTATGAGGACGATCGCGGCCTGATCTATCTCATCGACCGCATCCGCGGTCTGGAGATTCTCGAGCGGACCTGAGGCGATGGGTGAAGCCGTCGAATGTGTCGTCATCGGCGGCGGCATCATTGGTTTGGCGGTGGCGCGGGCATTGGCCCACGCCGGCCGCGAGGTGTTGCTGCTCGAGAAAGAGCGTTGGATCGGCCAGGATACCTCCTCGCGCAATAGCGAGGTGATCCATGCCGGTCTCTATTATCCCGAAGGCAGTCTGAAAGCGCGCTTCTGCGTCGAAGGCCGCAAGAAGCTTTACGCCTATTGCGCCGAGCGCGACGTGCCGCATAAGCGCATCGGCAAGCTCGTTGTCGGTGTCAGCGATGACGAGATCGCGACTCTCAAGCGCGTCATCAAGCATGCCGAGGCGGCAGGCGTCACCGATCTCGAATGGCTCGATGGCAAAGATGCGCGGTCGATGGAGCCGGCGCTGAACTGCGTCGCCGCGTTCCATTCGCCGTCGACCGGTATCATCGATAGCCACGCGCTGATGCTGGCCTATCAGACCGATGCCGAGCATGCCGGTGCCAGCGTGGTGCTGCGCGCGCCGGTGCTCGAAGGCCGTGTTACGCGCGATGGCTTTACGCTCGAGGTTGGCGGCAGCGAGCAGATGACGCTCGACTGCAAGCTGCTCATCAACAGTGCCGGGCTTTACGCGCCGTCGCTGGCGCGGCGTATCGCCGGGATTCCGGCGGCGACGATACCGCAGGATTATTATTGCCGCGGCGTCTATTTCACGCTCGCCGGCCGCGCGCCGTTCAAGCGTTTGGTTTATCCGGTGCCAGAGCATGCCGGGCTGGGCGTGCATCTGACGCTCGATATGGCGGGCGCGGCGCGCTTCGGTCCCGATACGGAATGGATCGACGGTATCGATTACACAGTCGATGCGCGGCGCGGCGATAAATTTTACGCTGCAATCCGCACCTATTGGCCGGGCATCGCCGATGGCGCGCTGCAGCCGGGTTATGCCGGCATCCGTCCCAAGATCAGCGGCCCGAAAGAGCCGGCGGCGGATTTCGTGATCGCCGGACCGCAGAGTCACGGCGTGCCAAATCTCGTCAATTTGTTTGGTATTGAATCACCCGGCCTGACGGCGTCCCTGGCGATCGCGGATCACGTCGTGTCGTTGCTCGGTTAATTCCGGGCAACGACGATATAGCAACAAGCTCGATGATAGTTGCGCGATAAACCCGCGAAAAATCGGGCGATCTTAATCTTTTCCAATTGGAGCGAACCACAAGCTTCCATTAGCGATGGCACTCCTAAATTGCTCGCGACACACATCAGTGGAGGCTAGGCATGTTTGGTTGGGCGCGGACTTTCCTGCGAGACGAGAGCGGTGCGACGGCGATCGAATACGGTCTGATCGCGGCGCTGATCGCGGTCGCGATCATCGCGGCGGCGACGACCACAGGCACGAATCTGGGCACGACGTTCCAGAACGTCGCTGCCGCGATCTAAGCGCGGATTGAAGATTTCGTACAAAGGCCCCGCTTTGGCGGGGCCTTTCGTTTACGCGAGACTAGCCGGCCGTATCGTCTTCGGGGCCGGCTTCAACGACCGCCGTGACGGTGATCTGGCCGGCATTGGCGAAGCGCAGCGCCACCGGAAAAGTATCGTCGAGCGCGAGCGGCCCTTTGAGATCGCGCAGCGCGATGTAGCGCCGGCCAGGCCCGAGCTCGAGCGGCCGTTTTGGCCAGAGATCGTAGTATTCGAGCGGCGTGCCGTCATGCGAGCGAAAGATCACCGTGCCGGCGACGGGCGTCGATGCTGCGATGAGCCGCTCGTGGGTCGGTCCGTTATTGACGATGCGCAGGAACAGCGCCGCCACCTCGGTGACCGCGGGCGGGACCCAGGGATGGGTGATCGAAATCGGTCCGAGGCGAAAGATCTTCTCGCCGGCGATCGCCCGGCCGCAACCGAGCACGAGCGGCGTCAGCAGCAAGACGCGCCGGTTCATCGTAACCGGTATCCAAGCCAGATTGTCGTGCCGGGGAAAAAGGTCAGAGCGCTTTTGCCCGTTTCAAAAGCGCGGTGATCTTGCAGCCGAGGACGACGTTATCGCGCGATAAGGCGTCGTTCGCGCGGCGCAGGCCGTCGATGATCCAGCAGACGAAGAACGCGACGATGATGAACACCGCGAGATGCCCCGCGTCGCTATATTTCGGCCAACCGAAGCCGCTCGGGGGTAGGAAGAAATCCCATATACCGGCGGCACTGAAGACCAGGGCCCAGGCCGCGAGTGCCCAGCCGCCGAGTGCGCAACAGGCGACGATCGCGATGATGAAGCAGAGATAAGGAACGTCGATGCCGCAAACGGCGAAAGCCTCGGCAAGCAACGCGCACCCCGAAACTGCAAGCGCTGCGACGGTAGCGCTGATGGCAATGGTGGAAGTCCGGCTCCCCTGGTCCATGGGACCAATTCTGCCTAAAAACAGGCCCTCGACGCAATATTTTCCCGGTGGCGCCGAGTTCTAGGAAGCCGGGAGCGATGGCAAAGAGGGGACACCCTATGGCCGAGACGGCGCGACCGAACGATCTCGATAGCTACTGGATGCCGTTCACCGCCAATCGCCAATTCAAGGCGAAGCCGCGGCTGATGGCTTCAGCCGAGGGCATGTATTACCACAGCACCGACGGCCGCAAGATTCTCGACGGCACCGCCGGACTGTGGTGCGTCAATGCCGGCCATGGCCGGCGCGAGATCGCCGACGCGGTCCAGCGGCAATTGATTGCACTCGACTACGCACCTGCGTTCCAGATGGGCCACCCGGCGATTTTCGAGGCGGCGTCGCGGATCGCGGCCCTGTTGCCGGGCGACCTGGATCATGTCTTTTTCGGCAATTCCGGCTCGGAGGCGGTCGAGACCGCGCTGAAGATCGCGCTCGCCTATCACCGGGCGCGGGGCGATGGCGCGCGCACCCGGCTGATCGGCCGCGAGCGTGGCTATCACGGCGTCGGCTTCGGCGGTATTTCGGTCGGCGGCATCGCCGGCAATCGCAAGCTCTATGCCGGTATCGCCGGCGTCGACCATTTGCCGCACACCTTCAACCTCGGCAAGCAGGCTTTCTCGCACGGCCAGCCGGATTGGGGCGCGGAGCTCGCGGACGAGCTCGAGCGCATTGCTGCGCTGCACGATCCTTCAACCATCGCCGCCGTGATCGTCGAGCCGATGGCCGGCTCGACCGGCGTGCTCGTGCCGCCCAAAGGCTATCTCGAGCGCCTGAAGGCGATCTGCGACAAATACGGCTTCCTGCTGATCTTCGACGAAGTCATCACCGGCTTCGGCCGCCTGGGCGCGAGCTTCGCCACCGAGCTGTTCGGCGTCGTGCCCGACATGGTCTGCTTCGCCAAAGGCGTCACCAATGGCTGCGTGCCGATGGGCGGCGTCGTGGTGAAGAAGCACATCTACGACGCGTTTATGCAGGGACCCGAGAATCTGATCGAATTCGCGCATGGCTATACCTATTCCGGCCATCCGATCGCCGCGGCGGCGGCGCTGGCGACGCTCGACATCTATGCGAAAGAAGATCTCTTCAACCGCGCCAAAGCGCTCGCACCCTATTGGGAGAGCGCGGTCCACGCGCTGAAAGATCTGCCGAACATCGTCGATCTTCGCAATATCGGGTTGGTCGCCGGTATCGAGCTTGCGCCCATTGCCGGCAAGCCTGGCGCGCGCGCTTTCGATGTTTATATCAAATGCTTCGAGCGCGGCTTGCTGGTGCGCCAGACTGGCGACATCCTCGCGCTGTCGCCGCCGCTGATCGTCGAGAAGTCACAGATCGACGATATGTTCGGCCTGCTGCGCGAGGTGCTGAAGACATGCTGATCGGCGTTCCGAAGGAAATTAAGACCCACGAATATCGCGTCGGGCTCGTCCCCGGCAGCGTGCGCGAGCTTGTCCATCACGGCCATCAGGTCGTGATCGAGAAGGGCGCGGGTCTCGGCATTGGCTTCGACGATGCGGCCTATCAGAAGGCCGGCGGGCGCGTGCTGGCGACCGCGGCGGATGTCTTCGCCGGCGCCGACATGATCGTCAAAGTCAAAGAGCCGCAGCCGCAAGAGATCGCGATGTTGCGTAAGAGTCCAGGTGCTCTTCACCTATCTCCACCTCGCCGCCGACAAGGCGCAAACCGAAGGATTGATGCGCTCGGGCGCGGTCTGCATCGCCTACGAGACGGTGACCGATACGCGCGGCGGCTTGCCGTTGCTGGCGCCGATGAGCGAGGTCGCGGGTCGGATGGCTATCCAGGTCGGTGCGCATTACCTCGAGAAAGAGCAGGGCGGTGCCGGCATCCTTTTGGGCGGCGTGCCGGGCGTCGCGGCGGCGAAGGTCGTGATCCTCGGCGGCGGTGTCGCCGGGACCAACGCATCGCGCGTCGCGATGGGGATGGAGGCTTACGTCACCGTCATCGACAAGTCGCTACAGCGGCTTTACGAGCTCGATCTGCAATTCGGCTCGCAGCTCCACACGTTGTTTGCGACGGTCGAGAATATCGAGCGCGAGGTTCTCTCTGCCGATCTCGTTGTCGGCGCGGCGCTGGTCGCGGGAGCGGCGGCGCCGAAGCTGGTGACGCGCGAGATGGTGAAGCAGATGCGGCCGGGCTCCGTGCTGGTCGATATCTCGATCGATCAGGGCGGCTGTTTCGAGACCAGCCGGCCGACGACGCATGCCAACCCGACTTATGTCGAGGAGGGCGTCATCCATTACTGCGTCACCAACATGCCGGGCGCGGTGGCGCGCACCTCGACCTTTGCGCTCAACAACGCGACCTTGCCCTTCAGCCTGGCGCTCGCGAACAAAGGCTGGCGCAAGGCCTTGGCCGATGATCCACATCTCCGCGCCGGACTCAACATCGCCGCCGGCAAGGTGGTGCATCCTGCGGTGGCGCAGGCGTTAGGATTGCCGCTCACGGCGGTGGATGAGGCGCTGAAGGCTTAGCTGGTTGGTTGCAGTCGCAGCGCGAGTCCTTCGACTACGCTCAGGATGAGGTGAGAGGGCGCGCGGCATCTCCGAGTAGATGGCAGACTCTCTATCTCCTCACCCTGAGCGGAGCGAAGCGTAGTCGAAGGGCGCAAGATCGCCATGCAACGTACCGTCATTCCCGCGAAAGCGGGAATCCAGGGTTTCTCTGGACCCCCGCTTTCGCGGCGGTAACGATAAAGCTTATTGATTTAGGTTCTGCGGACGATCGTCATTTCGCCGTCGGCTTCGGCTCGTCCGGGCCCGAGTAGCGGAGGATGAACACGCCCCACTGCTTGTCGGTGACGTAGATGTTGCCGCGCGTGTCGGCGAGTACGTCCTCGGTCTGGTTGACCAGCTTGTTCTTCGGGTAATAGCCGACCTTCTTCGTTGGCTGCGGCGGGATGAAGTAGCCGCTGATCTTCGGCATGTACGGGTCCTTGATGTCGTAGACCTGGAGGCCCGCGTTGAAATAGGTGAGATAGATCAGATTGTCCGGTTGCTCGACATCGGGCAGGTGGATTTCCTGATTGGTGTTGTGCGGGCCGAAGCGGCCGCCCTTGTCGCAGAAGTCCTTATAGGGCGCATCTTTCGGCGGCACCGGCAGCGGGAACATCGACATCAGCCGCGGCTTCGTCATGTCCTTGTTGTCGATGAGCACGGCGTAGTTCAGCGCGTTGTCGACGCAATTCTCGGCCGAGGCCTCGGAATTGGCGAACAGCAACTGCTTCTTCCAGAGCGGCAGCACCGTGTGTTCGGATTGCGAGCCGGCCGAGATGAAGGGCGGCGTCATGGTGAGATCGCCGATCAGCTTGGGATTGGCGATGTCGCTGATATCGAGATTGATGATGCCGGGCGCGTAGCCCATCGTCGCGATCTTGCCATCCGGGCTGATATTCGCCGGACCGTGGAAGCCGAACGGCGCCGGCGTCGGTGCGCCGCCTTCCTTCTGATTGGGCCGCGCCCATTGTCCGGCGACCTTCGGATTGGCCGGATCGCTGACATCGAGGATGGTGAGGATGTTGCCCTTGTAGCCGGGCGCGGCGGCCGAGAGATAGGCGTATTTGCCGCCGGGATAGGAATTGCGATGCGTGCCCGTGGAGCCTGTCTTCCAATGCGACAGGAGCTTCGGATCGGTCGGCTTGCTGATATCCCAGATCAGCACGCCTTCATCGTAGGGCTTCGCCGGATCGCCGCCCCAATCCGGCGGCTCCTGCTGCAATGCCGTGATCATCAGATTGTCGTGCAAGGTCATCTGGATGTCCCAGGTGTTCTTGGGACCGTCGATGAACTTCACGTATTTGGGATTCTTGGGATCGGTGACGTCGACGATGCTCCAGCCGTAATCCCAGAGATGGCCGAGATAGAGATACCAGTGATTATCGGCGGCGTGCTTGATCGCCATCTTGAAGCCGCCGCGCCGGCCGTCGAGATCGGTGTAGCCGATCGGCTTCATGTTCATCGCTTCCCAGCCTTTGGGGATGGGATCGGCCATAGCGGGGCGGGCCAGAAGAGCGGCGGTGAACAGAATTGCCGCGGCAGATGTCATCAAGCGCATCGCGTTTCTCCCAACGGTTATTGTTGAGAGGAGATTAGACGGTTGATGTCGCCAGAGCGAGGGGAATGGCGCAAAGGCAGCGCGAGTCCACCGACGACGCTTCGCTCCGCTCAGGATGAGGAGAAAGGTTGTGAGGCATCATCTGGCGGATGCCCGATTCGATAGTTCCTCACCCTGAGCCTGTCGAAGGGCGCAGGGTGAGAATGCAACGCAGCCGTTCTTAGTGCAGCGTCGGAGGCAGGGCGTTGATCGCGTTGTCGATCAGTGCCGATTGCTGCGCCGGATTCAGATCCTCGGCGAGGACGCGGCGGAGGGCGGCGACCGCGACGTCGACGGCCGCGATGCGAAGGTCGCTCATCGCCTTCTGCTCTTCGAGCGCGATCTTTTCCTGCGCCATGCGCCGGCGGCGCTCGATCGCAGCTTCCAGATCCTTGGCGCCCTGCGCCGCGAGCCGCTGCGCTTCTTCCTTGGCGAGCGCGATGATGCCCTCGGCCTCTTTCAGCGCGTCGCGCTGCTTTAATTGGAATTCGGCGAGCTTGGCCTGCGCTTCATCGCGCAGCTTTTGGGCTTCGTCGAGCTCGGCCTTGATCTTGGCGGCGCGCGCATCGAGCCCGCCGGTGATCGCATCCTTGGCCTTATAGACGAGGAAGCAGATCGCGACGATGAACGCGATCAGGACCCAAAATTCGGCTTCCATCATAAATTCAGGCATCAGCCGCGCTCCCGCATCGCGCTATCGACGGCGCTGCCCGCTCGGTTCGCATCAAGCGCGACGCCGGTCAGTTTCTGCGCCGCTTCACGCGTCGCTTCGATGGCGATGTCGCGCAGCGAGCCGAGAGCCTGCTGCTTCGCCTCGTTGATGCGCCGCTCTGCTGCCGCGGTCTCCTTGGCCAGCTCTTCGACCACCTTGCGTTGGCGCTCGGCGGATTGCGCGTTGAGCTGCTCGGTGGTCTCGCGCAGGCTGATCTGCGCTTGCGCACGCGCTTCGGCCAGCGCCTTCTCATAAGCGGAGATCACCGCCTCTGTCTCGTTCTTGAGCTGCGACGCCTTCTCGAGATCGCCATCGATCCGCGCACGGCGTGCGGCGATCACTGCGCCGACGCGCGGCAGACCGACGGCCCGCATCACCAGATAAAGCGCAAGGAAGGTGATCGCGAGCCAGATCAGCTGCGGCGGAAAGGTGGCTAAGTCGAGCTGAGGCATGTCAGTGCCCTAGGTGAGCGCGCTCAGAACACGAAGAGGATGAGGAACGCGATCGCGAGGCCGAACAGGCCGGTCGCTTCGGCGAGCGCGAAGCCCAGGAACGCGAACGGCGTCACCTGCGCGGCCGGGTTGCGGGCCAGCGAGTTGATGAGCGCGGCGAACACGTTGCCGATGCCGATACCGGCGCCGACGAGCGCGATGCAAGCAAGGCCGGCGCCGATCATTTTGGCGGAAGCGAGATCCATAATTCAGTCCCCTGAGGTTGCGTTGGTGGAAATCAGTGAAGGTGGATGGCGTCGCGGAGATAGAGGCAGGTCAGGATGGTGAAGACATAGGCCTGCAGCGCGGCGACCAGGAGTTCCAAAAAGATCAGCAGAATATCGACGCCGAGCGGCACCACGGCGAAGGCCTTGATCGCGCCCGCGGCGAGCAGCAGCGGCGCGACGAAGCCGGCGAAGATCGCCAGCATGGTGTGGCCCGCCATCATATTGGCGAAGAGCCGGATCGAAAGGGTGAACGGCCGGATGATGTAGGACAGGATCTCGATCGGCACGAGCAGCAGCAGCAGCACGACCGGCACGCCATGCGGCACGAAGAAGCTGAGGAAGTGCCAGCCATGCTTGGCGATGCCGATGATGGTCACGCCGATGAATACCACCGCCGCCATGGCGAAGGTGACGATGATGTGGCTGGTGAATGTGAAGCCGTAGGGGATCAGCCCCAACAGATTGCCGACCAGGATGAACATGAAGAGCGTGAAGATGAACGGGAAATATTCCCGCCCTTCATGTCCGACATTGTCGTCGATCATGCCGGCGATGAATTCGTAGGATATCTCTGCCATCGACTGCCATCGGGTCGGCACCAGCGCGCGGCCGCGCGCGCCCCAAACCACGATCGCGCTCGCGACGATGATGGCGATGACCATGAACAGCGCGGAATTGGTGAAGGAGGCGTCGACGCCCCCGATATGGATCGGAATAATGGGCTCGATCTTGAACTGATCGAGCGGATGGAGCTCTATCGCCACGCCTGTTTCTCCGCCTCAGCCTAGTCTTCTTCGTCCTCGTTCCAGCCTGGGCCCTTCGCAGGGGGCGCATCGCCTTGTGACGGCCGCCGGAACCCTACCGCGCCACCCATACCGGCAACCGCGCGGTAGACATTCAGCATCCCGGCCGCCACGCCGAGAAAAAAGAACACCACCATTCCCCAGGGACGCGTCCCAAGCCATTTGTCCATGGCCCAGCCGATGAACTCGGCGACGACGATGGCGCCAACCAGCTCGATCCCGATCCGCCAGCCAAACGCCAGCGCATTGCTGGTGCTGGGCCCGCCATCGGGCGCCTTGCCGGGCGGCCCCTGACTTGCAGCTCTCGCTTTGTCGAGCCGCTCCCCGAACTCCCGCAGCGGGTCGTTTTTCTCGCGCTCGTTCATCGGCGAACCGCTCGCAACGCTTGAGAAATTCCCCCTGCGGGAAGCCGCGGGACCATAAAAGCCACGTTACCTTCCGTCAAGCCGCGCGGACGGGCTTAGGCCGCGCATTTTGCCGCGTCGGACGCGGCTTTCCGGCCTATCACAGCGACTCGTTGTCGTGTGCTAGATCCGGAATTGGCTTTGTTTGGTAATTTTCCTTTTTCGGCAACGGTTGGAGTGGGTTAGCCGGCTCGATCGAGGCGCCTTCGACCAGCACCGTCAGCGGCGCCGGCACGTGCTCGCCGCGTCGCGCCGCCTGCCGCCGCTCCAGCATCGCGTAAGCGCGGCCGAGGCCGCGGTCGAGTGTTGCCTCATAGCGCGCCAGCCGCGTCATTTCCTTAGCCGAATAATCGAAAGCGCGTGCGATCCAATCGGCAAAAGGGCCGAGCTTCGCCGCCGGGTCGTCGTTGATAATGCCGCGCTCGGCGCGCGCCGTCCGGCGCAAGCGCCAGGAAATCAGCACGATGCGTTCGGCCATTTGCTCTTCGACGGCATCAGCCGGCGCCAGCGCGCCCCACAGCGCCGTTCGGAATTCCGCAAAATCCTCCTCGCGCTCTTCGCGGCAGACGATCTGGCGGGCGGTCAGTCCATGACGGAGGGCGTTTTGCGCGGTGGCGGCCTTGCCCTGCACCGTCGTAGGGCCGGTGCTTTTCCTGGCATTGCGACGGTTGGCGGCGATCCGGGCGGGGCTGGTCATGTACGCATAGTACGTACATTATGCGTAAAAGTCGAGCTTCGGCTGGAACTCGTCGACCGTCACCCGGTTCTTGGAAGAGGTTTGAGCGAGGAACGGGCGCATGAAAACGCATGTCTTGATGGGTATGGCCGCATTGTCGCTGGTCGTCGGGCTCGGGTGCGCGGCGCGGGCCGATGACGTCCGTCATGCGCCCGATGCCCATATGGATCAAAACGCCGATCGCTATCGCTACGATTACGACGACGGCGTCTGCACCTATCACTACGAATACGATTTCAAGACGCTGAAGGATAAGCTCGACGAGAAGGGCGATTGCCGCAACGTGCCGATCCAGCGCTATCGCCCGCAGGCCGCGATCGCGCCGGCCTATCCGCCGCCGGCTACTGCGCCGCCTGTCGCCGTACCGGGCGCGACCGCACCGGTTCCGATTGCGCCGCAGGCCGCACCGTCGGTGACGGTGGGTTCGCCGACACCGCCGCCGCCGCCCGCCGGCATCTCGGTCACGCCGGTGCAGTGACGGGCTGGCGGGTCTTTGTTAGCGCGGGAAGAGGCTGTTCTTCTTCAAGAACTCGATCACGAAGCGCGCTCGCGCAGCCCAGCCTATTCTGCCTGCGGGCCGGCGTGTTTGCGGCCGATCGCGACACGCTCGCTGCCTTCGGGGTGGCGGCTCGCCAGGAACGTCCAAGCCTCTTTTGTCCAGCGCGCGTCGGCGAGGGCGTGATGGCGCACGCCGATCTGCTGTGGCAATTCGGGATTGCCGAGTTCGATTGCCCATTGCTTGATGTCGAGACAGAGCTGTGGGAAAGAGAAAGGCAGATTGTTCATGCCGCCGAAAAGCCAGCTGAAGACCACCCAATCGTAAGCGGGGAAATAGCCCCAGAACACCGGCCGCTTGTCCGATCCGATGAAGTCGCGCACGGCGTAACCGATATCCTCGAGCGTCATTCCCTGGCCGCCGAGTTGCGGGCGCACATTTTCCAGCGTCCAGTGGCTGGCTTTCGTCCAATCGACCTCGCTGCTCTCGGCATAGAATTCGCGGCTGTCTTCGGCGACGAGACCGATGCTGATGAGATCGATGGTGCCGGGATGCTCGATGAATTCGGTGTCGAGCCAGTATTTCATGCGCTCGCTCTCATGGGTTCTGCGCGTGCGTTCACTTGCCTGCGAACAGGTCGTTCTTTTTCAAGAACTCGATCATGAAGCGATCGAAGAGCCAGGGCTGCTCGATGTAGCAGGCATGGCCGGCGCCGGGCAGCGTCTTGAGCTCGCAACCGGGGATGCGCTTCTGCAAAGCGAAGGCGCTCGCATGCGCGCTGTCCTCGCTGCCCGTGAGGATCGTCGTCGGACAGGCGATACGCTCGAAATGGCCGTCGGGCTCGGGCTGCTGGATCGCGCGGAACTGATGGATGATGGCCTCGGCATCCGCCTTGTCGTTGCGCTCGGTGAAGAGGTCGGCGAAGTAATGCGCCATCTGCGTCGCGCGGAACGCGGCGCTCAAATCCTCGAAAGTGTAGCCCCAGCGGTGGGCGACGCCGTCGCGCTGATAGCCCTCGATGCGCACCGCGGCGAATTCCTTCTTCGGGTTGTAGCCGGTGCCGGAGAGGATCAGCGCTTGGGTCCGTTGCGGCCGGTGATGAAACATGTGCGGCAGGATGATCGAGCCGACCGAGCAGCCGACGAGAATCGCGCGCTCGCCGCCAGTCGCCTTGCCGAACGCATCGTCGATCGCGTCCCAGCAGGCTTCTGCCATGTCCTGCATGGTGAGGCCGGCGGTGGCTTTGGGCGAGCGGCCATAGCCCGGAATGTCGATGGCGATACAGCGATACCAGGTCGAGAAGCGTGCCATCTGATAGATCCAGCATGACTGGTCCATCGGATTGGGATGAACGAAGGCCATGACCGGTCCCTCGCGTCCCATGCGCTCGTAATAAAGCGGGCCGTTAATATGCGGTGCCATGGTGGTGACTGCCTCCAATCTGCTTGGCGCTTTTTATTCTACGCTACCCCAACAAAGCTCGCGAACTCGTGCGACCGCGGCCGTGCCCGGAGAGTTCGCTCGCAAAGCGAGCGAACGAGGCACGCCGTTTTTCCGCAACGTGCTGTTGAGGAATTGGCCCTCTACTTTCGTCGGGCGGAAGGGGAAGACCTACCGCGCGTCCGGCCAAATCTCCTGCGCCAGTTCGACGACGTGGCGGAGCTTGGCGTATTGCTCCTCCTCGCTAAGGAGATTACCGCCGGTGTGGCTCGCGAAGCCGCATTGCGGGCTGAGGCACATCTGTTCGATCGGCATGTATTTGCCGGCTTCCTCGATGCGGCGCTTGATTGCGTCTTTCGGCTCGAGCGCGCCGAATTTCGACGTGACGACGCCGAGGACGATGCGCAGCTTGCCTTTCGGCACGAAGCGTAGCGGCGCGAAATCGCCCGAGCGCGCATCGTCGTATTCGAGGAAGAAGCCGTCGACCTTCACCTCGTTGAACATCGCTTCGGCGACCGGCTCGTAGCCGCCTTCGGCATGGCCGCGGCTCAGCGAGTTGCCGCGGCAGAGATGCACGGTGATCTTCATGTCGGCGGGGCGATCCTTGATCGCGCCGTTGATCAGCCGCGCATAAAGATGCGGCAGTTGATCCGGATCCTCGCCGAGCGAGCGCACGCGCTCGCGCATCCGCGTGTCGCAGAGATAGGCAAGGTTGGTGTCGTCGAGCTGGACATAGCGGCAGCCGGCGGCGGCGAGATCCATGATCTCGGCGCGATATACCGCGATCGCGTCGGTGAAGAATTGCTCCATCTGCGGATAGGCGACGCTGTCGACGCCGCCGCGGCCGCCACGGAAATGCAGCATCGAGAGCGATGGGATCGTCACTTTCGGCGTGCGCGTGGTGAGCGATTTGAGGAACTCGAAGCCTTTGCGCTGGATGCCGCCTTTCGGCCAGCCGAGCTTGCCGGTGACTTGCGGCGTCGGCGGCTGCCAATCGCGCACCACGCCGCCGACCGGCGTTGCTTCCTGTGGCGCGGAGCCGCCGGACGAGGGACGCTGCACGACATTCTCGATCGCGGTGAGGAAATCGCCCGACCACGAGGTGCGGCGGAAATCGCCGTCGGTGATCGCCTGGATGCCGGTCGCTTCCTGCTTCTTCACCGCCTCGTGGATGAAGCGATCCTCGATCTCGGTCAGCGCTTGCGGGCTGATCTCGCCTTTGGCTTGTTGCTCGCGCGCGGCTTTGAGCGCGGGTGGTCGCAGCAGAGAGCCGACCTGGTCGGCACGAAACGGCGCATGATCGGGCATGATGATTCCTCCTCGCACTTTCTTACTTATCGTCATCTCCGCGAAAGCGGGGATCCAGGGCAACAGCACGATGCTAGCTGGGACGACCCGTTCATGCACTCTTCGTGCATGAACCCGGAGGGCACGGCCGCGAAGAGCGGCCGCGCGGGTCGTCCGCTTTCGCGGGAATGACGAAGGGAAAGAAAGGGCGGCTTGCCCACATCAGTTGGTGGGCGGGGCGGTCTCGACGTAGCTGCGCTCGCCGGTTTCCGGCTTGAAATAGACTTGTACCCAGCGATCGGTGGCCGGATCGCGGAATTTCTCGGGGGTC
This sequence comes from uncultured Alphaproteobacteria bacterium, assembly GCA_963740675.1. Lineage (GTDB taxonomy): Bacteria > Pseudomonadota > Alphaproteobacteria > ATCC43930 > CGMCC-115725 > CAIKMD01. The sequence continues at coordinate 564,886 of CAVUFS010000004.1, read as the reverse complement.
TCGATCCAGCCCGGCCCAAGCGGCGGCTGCGGCGTCACGTCTTTGTAGCGCACGCGCTCGAAGATCGTGCCCGCGATGGTGAGGATGCCGGCACCGCCGAGCCAGCCGATAACGAAGCCCGGCGCGCCCGTGATCCATGCCACGACCGCAATTGCGAGCAGGACGATGCCGGTCGCGAGGGCGAGCTTCGCGAGCGGAATGCCGTTCATTTCGCCTGCTTCATTTCGATTGCGGCTCGACGATGACAGCGGTTCCGTAGGCGACGATCTCGCTCATGGTCTGGCCGATCTCGGAGGAATTGAAGCGCATCATGGTGACGGCGTTCGCGCCCATTGCCGTGGCGTTCTCGACCATGCGGTCGATCGCGTGGCGGCGCGCTTCCTCGATCATCACCGTGTATTCCTTGATCTCGCCGCCGACGATCGAGCGCAAGCCCGCGGCGATGTTGCCGCCGAGACCGCGGCTGCGCACCACGACACCGAAGCAGGTGCCTTTGGTTTCGATGGTGCGATGACCGGCGATGTTCTCGGTTGTTGCGACCAGCATGTTCCCCCTCCCAACAGCGAAGACGCTATTGAACACAGAGACGATTGAACCACCAAGACACCAAGGCACGAAGAAAAATTTCTTGGTGTCTTGGCGCCTTGGTGGTTCGTCTAATGTTTTGTTCCCGCTTTCGCGGGAATGACGAAAAGGAGAGAGCGAGCCGAGACTTATTCCGCGGCGGCGATTTTCGCCGTGCGTTTCAGCTCTTCGACATTCTCGAGATCGACCGAGACGAGTTGCGACACGCCTTGCTCGGCCATGGTCACGCCGAAGAGGCGGTGGACGCGCGACATCGTCAAACGGTGATGGGTGATGACGAGGAAGCGCGTCTGCGCGGCCTCGGCAATCTCCTCGACCAGGCGGCAGAAGCGGTCGACGTTGGCATCGTCCAGCGGTGCGTCCACCTCGTCCAGCACGCAGATCGGCGCCGGGTTGGTGAGGAACACCGCAAAGATCAGCGCCAGCGCGGTCAGCGCCTGCTCGCCGCCCGAGAGCAGCGACAGGGTCTGCAGCTTCTTGCCCGGCGGGCTGGCATAGATTTCGAGGCCGGCGTCGAGCGGATCGCTGCCGCTGCCGCCGCCTTCACCATCGTCGCCTTCGGCCGTCTCTTTCTCGGGCCGGTCGAGCTTCAGATAGGCGCGACCGCCGCCGAAGAGGCGGGTGAAGAGCCGGCTGAAGTGATCGTTCACCGTCGCGAACGCGGCGAGAAGCCGTTCGCGGCCTTCGCGGTTGAGCGCGGAGATGCCTTGGCGCAGCCGCGCGATCGCGCCGATCAGATCTTCGCGCTCGTGCTGCAGGCCCAGAAGCCGCTCTTCGATCTCGGCCGCTTCGCTTTCGGCGACGAGATTGACCGGTCCCATATTGTCGCGCTCGCGCGTCAGCCGCTCGAAGCGCGCCTGCGCGTCCTCGGGCGAGGGCAGTTCTTCGTCGGCCGGAATCTCGACCGTGACGAGGATCGATTCGGGCGGGCAGGAGAGACGCTCGCCGATATGCGCCATCAACGCGTTTTGCGTTTCCAGCGCCTGATCGCGCGTGCCTTCGCAGCGCACGCGTTCCTCACGCGCCGTGCCCAGCGCGGCATCCGCCGCCTTCGAGGCTTTCTCGGCATCGCTCAGCCGCGTCTCACCGACGGCCAACGCATCCGCTGCTTCGTTGCGGCGCGTGGTCGATTCCGCGATCGTCTCGGCAAGGCGCTCGCGCTGCTCGGCGATCTCGGCTGGACGGCGCTCGAGCTCGGCGAGCTCGGCGGTGAGATCGTCGCGGCGCTGCAGGAAGGCCGCATGCTGGCGCTCGGCCGCTTCGGCGCGGCTTTGCCAGGACGAGAATTCGTTGGCGATAGCGGCGATGCGTGCGCGGCGTGCTTGGGCTTCGCGCGACAGGCGTTCATGCTCGGCCTGGTGCTGAACATGGACCGAGCGGCGCTCGGTCAGTTGATCGCGGGTCGTCGCGGCGGCATCGCGCGCCAGCGCCGGATCGGGCAGTGCCGCGAGCGCTTCTTGCGTCGCGCGGGTCGCGGCTTCGGTCTCGGCCGCGTCATGGGCCAAGCGCTGTGCCGTGTCGGTGAGGGCTTCGAGGCGCGAGAGGATGCCGGCGGCCTTGCGTGCCAGCTCGGCTTCGCGATCGCGATTGATGGCGAGCGTGCTCAGCGCTTCGCGCGCGGCTTCGCGCGCCGCGCGCTCATCATCGACGAGACGGCGCACGCCGGCTTGCGCTTCATCCAGCGCCGCGACGGTGTGGCTCAGCTCGCGCTCGGCATCGGTGAGCAGCGTGTCGAGCTCGGCGACGCGGTTGCGCTGGCGCAGACGCTGCGCGGCGGCGGTCGGCGTGCCGGCGCTGCGGCGGAAGCCATCCCAACGCCACAGGCCGCCTTCGCGGCTGACGAGACGTTGGCCGGGCTTCAGCCATTCCTGCAGCCGCTCGCCGGCATCGCGATCGTTCACGACGCCGATCTGCATCAGGCGACGCGTCAGCGCCGGCGGCGCGGTGACGAAGGACGACAGCGGTACGGCATCGCCGGGCAGCGTTTGTGGATCGGCATATTCCGGCAGCGCGAACCAATGCGCCGGCGAGGTCGCGTCGATCGGCGCGGTGAGGTCTTCGCCGAGCGCGGCGCCGAGTGCGGCTTCGTAGCCGCTCTCGACCGTGACCGCGTCGAGCACCGGCGAATAACGTTTGTCGACCATCGCCGCGAGCAGCTCGATGAGCGCGTTGCGCTCGGTCCAGAGCTTGGCGCGATTGGCTTCGGCGGCTTCCTTCGGCGCGCGCGCGGCGGTTTCGGCCTCTTGCGCGCGGCGCAGCGCGGCTTCGGCTTCCTCGGCGGCTTCGCGCGTGCGCGCGACTTCGGCTTCGGCGACGCGCACCCTTTCGGCGGCCTCGGCAGTGATCTCGACAGCGATCTTCTCGGCTTCGAGCGCGGCGATCTGCGTCGCGATGTCCTGTTGACGCTCGGCGAGGCGCGCCGCGCGTTCGGCATTCTCGTCGCGGCGGCGGGCGAGCGCGGCGCGCTGCGCATCCTCGGCGGCGATCTGTTGGGTGAGGCGCGTCAACTCGGCATCGAGCGTCGCGACTTCCTCGGTGACAGCGGCAAGCGCGGCGGCAGCGCGTTCTTGCGCGGCGCCTTCCTCGGCTTGCGCCTCGGCCAGCACTTGGCGCTCGGCTTCGAGCCGCTCCAGCGCGGCTTTCGCATCGGCGGCGAGTGCTTCCTCGCGCGCGATATCCGACGCCATCTCGTCGAGCCGCGCGGTCGCGGCTTGCGTTGCGGCGGCGACGCGGCGGTCTTCTTCTTCCAGCGCTTGGCGCGCGAGCACCAGCCGCTGCAACTCGGCGCCGGCGGAGGCTTCAGTCTGACGCAGCGCCGGCAATTCGCCCGATGCCTCTTCGCGCTCGCGCTCGGCCGCGAGAGCGGCGCTGGTGCGATCCGCGACCTCGATCTCGGCGGCGCGGAAGCGTGTATCGGCGACTTCGTGCTCGGCGACAGCGCGCTGCCAGCGCAGATGCAACACCACCGCTTCGGCGCGGCGGATGTGATCGGACAGACGGCGATAGCGATTGGCCTGGCGCGCCTGCTTCTTCAGCCCTTCGAGCTGCTCGCTGAGGCCGCGCAGCACGTCGTCGAGACGCGACAGATTGTTCTCGGCGGCTTTGAGACGCAGCTCGGCTTCGTGGCGGCGCGAATGCAGGCCGCTGATTCCCGCGGCTTCTTCCAACAAGACGCGGCGCTCGGCGGGCTTCGCATTGATGATCGCACCGACGCGACCTTGGCTGACGAGCGCGGCGGAATGCGCGCCGGTCGCGGCATCGGCGAAAAGCAATTGCACGTCGCGGGCGCGAACCTCGCGGCCGTTGACGCGGTAATCCGAGCCCATGCCGCGCTCGATGCGGCGGACGATCTCGATCTCGGGGATCTCGTTATAAGGCTTCGGTGCGTCACGCCCGGGATTATCGATCGACAGCGACACTTCGGCGATGTTGCGCGCCGGCCGGCCGTTGGTGCCGCCGAAGATCACATCGTCCATCTCGCCGCCGCGCATGCGCTTGGCCGAGTTCTCGCCCATCGCCCAACGCAGCGCCTCGACAAGATTCGATTTGCCGCAGCCATTCGGGCCGACGATGCCGGTCACGCCGGCATCGATGAGAAGCTCCGTCGGATCGACGAAGGATTTGAAGCCGCTAAGCTTTAACTTTGCGAACTGCATCTCAGCGGAACCAACCTTTGATTTTGTCGAGGATTGCGGAATACCACGTCACCGTGGCGGCCGAGGCTGGCGCTGGCGGTGCGGTCGCGGTCGGCGCTTGCGCGGGCTGCGTCGCTTGCGTGGTGGCTGCGACGGGAGTCGAAGCGCCGACAAGATTGGCGCCGCCGGCGCCGTTCAGCTCTTTGACGAAATCGTCATAGGGCAGGGCGCCGACGACTTTCTTGCCGTTGACGAAGAATGTTGGCGTCGAATTCGACACCATATTTTGTCTGCGCCTCGTATTCTTCGGCGACGATTTGCTTCGACAGATCCTGGTCGTTGATGCATTTGTCGAATTGATCGGCGCCGATGCCGCCCAGTGCCGCGATCTTCTTCAGCGATTCCGTCGGATCGCGCTGCACGCCCCAGACGGCTTGCTGCTTGAACAGCACCTCGACGAAAGCGGCATAGCGCTCGGGCGGGGCACAACGCGCGACCATCGCCGCTTTGAGCGCGTTCTGGTCGAGCGGGTAATCGCGATAGACGATCTTCGCTTTGCCCGTATCGACCCATTCCGCTTTCAGCTTCGGATAGGTGGTCTCTTCGAACTCGGCGCAATGCGGACACGTGAGCGAAAAGAATTCGAAGATCGTGATCGGCGCGTCGGCTTTGCCGAGCACGCGATCGTCCTGCTTTATCTGTGGCGCTTCCAGCGCATGCGCAGGCGAAGCAGCAGCGGTGATGCCGCCCAGCAACGCGAAAGCCGCAAGGGCTAACCAGATTTTACGCATGCACTCCCTCGGAACTACTAGATGTTGATGCTATTGCGACTCTCATAGCGATGCAAGCAAACGGCTCAATTCCGCCGCGTTCCTGCGACAGCGGTACCGAGTCGCGACAACGCCGCGCGTAGCTCGGGGTCCGCGACTCCGGCGACTCGGGCATCAATCGCGCTTTGTTCTTCGACGCTGAGTTTGCGCAAGCGCGGCGGCGCCGGCTTGGCGTTGAGCGACGGTCCCTGCACGAAGGCGAGTTGCGCGACGGCGCCATAACCGAAGAACGCGTTGATGCGCTCGATCAGCACCGGCTCCAGATGTTGTGCCTCGGTCGCGAAGGCGGATGCGACGCGCAAACGCAGGGTGCCGTTGCGCCGCTCGCCGCGCGGAAAGGAGATGCGCTCGGGCGAAAGTTTCTCGGCGAGGTCTTGTCCGATCACGGCTTCCCATTGCGTGACGAGTTGCGCCTCGCCGAAGCCGCGCTTACCCAGCGCCGCGCCAGCGATGCGCGGGATCTCGGCGCCCAAGGCGCGCAAGCCGCCGCGCCGTTTCTCCACCGAAGCTCCTTTGTTCAGAGATTGCGGCGATGCTAGCGTTTCCGGCATCCTCCGTCGAATGCCGGCCGCAAATCGTCCACAGAAAAAACCGCGCCGTAGCGCCGCAAATCTTAACGATTGCGCGGCGCGGCTCCTTGCCTGGTACGATCGCCATCGCCGCGTTCTGCCGTGGCGCGCGCTGCCCGGCGAGCTTGCCAATCCTTATCGCGTGTGGCTGAGCGAGATCATGCTGCAGCAGACGACGGTGGCGACCGTCGGTCCTTATTTCGCGCGCTTCCTCGAGCGCTGGCCGGATGTGGAATTCGCTGGCGCTGGCGAAGCTCGACGACGTGCTGCATGCCTGGCAGGGGCTGGGTTACTACGCGCGGGCGCGCAATCTCCATGCCTGCGCGCAGGCGGTGGTCGAGCGCTATGACGGAAACTTCCCCGCGAGCGAAGCCGAACTGCTGACCCTGCCGGGCATCGGCGCTTATACCGCGGGGGCGATCGCGGCGATCGCCTTTAACCAACATGCAGCGCCGGTCGACGGCAATATCGAGCGCGTGATCGCGCGGCTCTATGCGGTGACGATGCCGCTGCCCGATGCGAAGCCGGAATTGCGGCGATTGGCGGCGGCGCTGGTGCCGAAGGATCGTCCCGGCGATTTCGCACAAGCGGCGATGGATTTGGGCGCGACGATCTGCACGCCGCAAAAACCGAAATGCGTGCTCTGCCCGTGGCGCGAGGATTGCCGCGCGCGGATCGAAGGCATCGCCGAGGATTTGCCGGCGCGACAGGCGAAGCGCGCCAAGCCGCTGCGCCGTGGGGTCGCGTTCTGGGCGGTGCGCGGCGATGGCGCGGTGCTGCTGCGCAAGCGGCCCGCGAAAGGCTTGCTCGGCGGGATGATGGAAGTGCCGTCGAGCGAATGGGTGAGCGGCGCGCTCGATCGCGAAGCGGCCGAGAAAGCGGCACCGGTCCGTGCGCGCTGGTCGGCGCTGCCGGGCGTGGTGCGGCACAGCTTCACGCATTTCGATCTCGAGCTCATGGTGCTGACCGGCAAAACCAAAGCGACCAAAGCTGATGGCGTGTGGGTGCAGCCCGATGCGCTCAACACACAGGCGCTGCCCACGGTGATGAAGAAGGTCATTGCTTTCGCTCTCGGGGGATTCCCGCGCGAGGTGTAGCGATTGCCTCGGGGCGTCCCTTCAGGCACCATCGGCGGCGCAGGGAGGAAAAAGAATGAGACGCTGGGCCGTAAGGGCCGCGCTTGCGTTGATTTTGGCGTTGCCGGGCGTCGTGCCGGCGCCAATCCCGTCAGCTTGGGCGCTCGATCACATCAAGATCAATTACGTCGAGCCCGCGCCTTATTATGCGCCGCTGTTCCTCGCGATCGATAAAGGCTACTTCGCCGCCGACGGCATCGATGCCGAGCTGGTGCAGGCGGGCGGCGGCGTCGCGACGCCGGCGCTGATCGCCGGCGATCTCGATTTCAGCACCTCGGGCTCGGTTGCGATCAGCGCGATCCTCAAAGGCGCGAAGCTCCGCGTGCTCTTCGTCACCAGCGATCGACCCGCTTTCGAGGTGTGGGCGCAGCCTGAGATCAAGAGCCTCGACGATCTCAAAGGCAAGCAGGTCGGAATCATCAGCCGCGGCGACACCAGCGAGATCGCGTTCCGCTATTACCTCACCAATCACAAGCTGCCCGGCGACTTCGTCGCCTATACGCCGCTCGGCACCGGCACGGCGCGTATCGCCGGCATCGCCTCGGGCACGTATGCGGCGGCACTGCTCGGCGTCAACGAGATGGAAGAGCTCAAAGCGTCGGGCAAGTTCGACCGGCTGCATCTTCTCGCCGATCTGACCAAGGACGTGCGCATGGTCTTCAGCGGCCTCGCCGCGCGCGATGCGCTGATCGCCGAGAAGCCGGAACTCGTGCACCGCGTGCTGCGCGGTATCCTGCAAGGCATGGCACATACCAAGGCGTCGCGCGCCGATGCGATCGCGGCGATGGTCGCGCACGGTACCGGCGACGAAAAGAAAGCCGCAGCGCAATATGATTTCGAGCGTCGGGCTGCTGGATTCAACCGGCACCACTTCGCTACAGAACGAAACTGGTAGAGTTGGAATTGCGCGGCGATTTGCTCGGTGTCCCGCGCGCGCAATTGAAGAAATCCACCGAGGTCTTCGACTTCAGCTTCGTCCGCAAAGAAGCGGCGGAGCTCAAAGCAGAAAATTGGCAACCCAGGATCAGTAAGCCTTGATGATGAAACATGTATTCGTATTTCTATCCGCTGTGTTCTTCGCGCTGCCGGCGCTCGCCGCCGACAAGGTGACGATCTCCTACGTCGTGCCGACGGTGATCTATGGCGATCTGCTGGTCGGCCTCGACCAAGGTTATTTCGCCGAAGAGGGCATGGATATCACCCTGCTGCAGGCGGGCGGTGGCGCGGCGACGCCGGCGCTGATCGCCGGTGACGTGCAATTCTCCGGCTCGCCGGCCGCGGCGATCAGCGCCATCCTCAAAGGTGCGAAGCTCAAAGTCCTCTACATCACCACCGATCACGCCGCCTATCAGCTCTGGACGCGCGGCGACATCAAGACGCTCGAGGATCTGAAAGGCCAGCAGGTCGGCATCATCACGCGCGGCGATACCAGCGAGATCGCGTTGCGCTACTACCTCGTGCGCCGCAACCTGCCGCAGGATTACGTCTCCTATACGCCGCTTGGAGCCGGCGCGCCGCGCGTCGCTGCCATCACCTCGGGCAGCTATGCCGCCTCGCTGATCGATAAAGTCGAGGTGCATGAGCTGAAGACAAACGGCAGTCTCGCCAAGCTTCATCTCCTCGCCGATCTGCACAAGGATGTCGAGATGACCTTTAGCGGCCTTGCCGCCTCCGATGCGCTGATCGCCAAGAATCCCGATCTGGTGCGGCGGGCGATGCGTGCCGTGATCAAAGGCATGACCGTGACGAAGCAGAATCGCGACGTCGCGATCGCCGCGGCGATGAATCACGGCGTCAAGGATCGTGCCGCCGCCGAGGCCGATTACGACGGCGCGGTCGACGATCTCAGCCTCACCGGCACCATGCCGCTCGAGGCGCAGCAGATCGAGCTGAAAGTGCGCGGCGAGATGCTGTCGCTGCCGCAAGACAAGATATTGCCCCCGAACCAGGTGTTTGATTTCAGCTTCGCGCAAAAAGCGGCTGCGGAATTGAAAGCCGAAAATTGGAAACCCGCGAAATGAAATCGTTTGTCCGCATCGCTGCTATCGCTGTCGCTTTGTTGGCGGCGGCGCCCGTTTGGGCCGCCGAGCATGTGAAGGTCACCTATGTCGTGCCGACGGTGATGTATGGCGATCTCTTGCTCGGGCTCGACAAGGGATATTTCAAAGACGAAGGCATCGATCTCGAACTCGTGCCGGCGGGCGGTGGCACGGCGACGCCCGCGCTCATCGCCGGCGATGTGCAGTTCTCCGGCTCGCCGGCGGCGGCGATCAGCGCCATCCTCAAAGGCGCGAAGCTCAAAGTCCTCTACATCACCTCGTCCAATGCCGCCTATCAGCTTTGGGCGCGCAACGACGTCAAATCGCTTTCGGATTTGAAGGGCCAGCCGGTCGGCGTCATCAGCCGCGGCGACACGACTGAGATCGCGATGCGCTACTACCTCGCCAAGCACGATCTCTCGGGCGATTACGTCTCTTACGCGCCGCTCGGCAACGGCACCGCGCGCATGGCGGCGATCACCTCGGGCGCCTATCCGGCGTCGCTGCTCGATGCGCTGGAGACGGCGGCGCTCGAAGCCGCCGGCAAGATGAACGGCTATCACATCCTGATCGATCTGCACAAAGACGTGCATATGACCTTCAGCGGCATCGCCACCACCGACGCGCTGATCAAATCGAATCCCGATCTCGTGCTGCATGTGATCCGCGCCGCGATCAAAGGCATCGCCTATTCGAAAGGTTATCGCGACGAGGCGATCGAATCGGTGATGCATCACGGCACATCGGATCGCAAGAATGCCGAGGCCGATTATGCCGCCTTCGCACCGGAGCTGAGCTTGACCGGGACGATGCCGGTCGACGATCAGCAATTGGAGCTTGAATTGCGCGGCCAGATGCTCGGCCTCGCCAAGGACAAGATCGCCAAGCCCGCCGATGTGTTCGATTTCAGTTTTGCCGAGAAAGCCGCCGCACAGCTCAACGCCGAGAATTGGAGGCCTATCAAATGATCCGCTTCGTCAGATCCATCGGCATCGCGCTCGCCGCGTTGGTGACCGCGCTGCCTGCCTATGCGCTCGATCAGGTGAAGATCAGCTACGTCGTGCCGACCGTCAATTATGGCTCGGTCTTCGTCGCTATCGACAAGGGCTATTTCGCCCAGGGAGGCATCGAGGTCGAGCTGGTGCAGGCCGGCGGCGGCGTCGCGACGCCGGCGCTGATCTCGGGCGATTTGCAATTCTCGGGCTCACCCTCGGTCGCGATCAGCGCCAATATGAAGGGCGCGAAGCTCAAAGCGATCTTCGTCGGCTCGGACCAGTCGGGCTTCCAACTCTGGGTCCAGCCCGAGATCAAGAAGCTCGAAGACCTGAAGGGCAAGCAGATCGGCATCATCAGCCGCGGCGATACGACCGAGATCGGCCTGCGCTACATCCTGGCGAAGCACAATCTGCCGGATGATTTCCTCGCCTACACGCCGCTGGGGCCGGGCATCGCTCGCGTTGCCGCGATCCAGTCGGGCAGTTTCCCCGGCGCGCTGATCGATACCAGCCAGGTCGCCGATATGAAGAAGGCGCAAAAGCTCGGCAAGCTGCACATGCTCATCGACCTCAATAAAGAGGTCCACATGGTGTTCGGCGGCTTTGCCACCTCGGATGCGCTGATCGCCTCCAACCGGCCGCTGGTCGAGCGCACCGTGCTCGCGCTGATGAAAGGCCTCGCCGTGGTCCGCAGCGACCGCGCTTCGACCGTCGCTTCGCTGATCAAGCACGGCGCGAGCCCGGACGCGGCGGAACAGAACTACACCGATTTCGCCGGTACCATGTCGCCGACCGCGGTGACGAGCGACGCGGATCAGGCGCTCGAGCTCGAAGTTCGCGCCGAGATGCTCGGCATCGATCCCAAGACCTTGGCGCCGCCCTCGGCCTTCTTCGATTTCAGCTTCGTCAAGGAAGCAGCCGCCACACTGAAGAAAGAGAATTGGAAACCGTGAAACGTATTGGTACTGCAATTCATCGCGCTCGCTCTCCTGGCGCTGGCGACGGCCGGCGCACAGGCCGCGGACAAGGTCAGACTCTCCTACGTGTTGAGCTCGGTCGAATATGCCGACGACTTCCTTGCCATCGACAAGGGCTATTTCAAGGAAGAGGGCATCGATATCGACCTGCAGCAGGCGGGCGGCGGCGCGGCGGTGCCGGCGCTGATTTCGGGCGATATCGATTTCACCGGCTCGGGCTCGGTCGCGATCAGCGCGATCCTCAAAGGCGCGAAGCTCAAAGTGCTGCTCGTCGTCGACGCGCATCCGGCGATGCAGATCTGGGCGCAGCCCGCGGTCAAAAGCTTCGCCGATCTCAAGGGCAAGCCGATCGGCATCATCAGCCGCGGCGACACGACCGAGATCGCGATCCGCTACTACCTCGCCAAGCACAAGCTGCCCGAGGATTATGTCTCCTATACGCCGCTCGGCGCCGGCGTCACGCGCTTCGCGGCGATCGCTTCGGGCAGTTTCCCGGCGGCGCTGGTCAATGCCAGCGAGGTCGAGCAGATGCGCGCGACCGGCAAGCTGGGCGATCTTCATCGCGTCATCGATCTCCGGCAAGAGATCACGATGGCCTATAACGCACTCGCGACCTCCGATGCGCTCATCGCCAAGAATCCCGATCTCGTCCAGCGCATGGTACGCGCGATGCTGAAAGGCGTGCTGAATGTGAAGGCCTCGCGCGCCGACACGGTCGCGACGCTGTTGAAGCACGGCCAAAGCAATGCAGAAGCGATTGGCACCGAATACGACAATCTGATCGATTCGTTGACCGACACCGGCACGATGCCGAAAGACGCCCAAGCGCTCGATGTGTCGCTGCGCTCGGAAATGCTCTCCGTGCCGAAGGATAAGGTACCGCCGCCTTCTGGCGTGTTCGACTTCAGCTTTGCCGAGAAGGCGCTCGCCGAACTAAAGGCGGCGCATTGGCAGCCGCCGCAGTAGTAGGATAGGCCATGGTCCGCGAAACACCGCGCTCGCGTGTCGGTAACACGCGCAATGATCCGTCGGCGCCGATCCTCATCATGGGCGGCAGCTATGCCAAACGCTCGGCCACGACCGTACTGATGCGCTACACCGCAAAGCTCTTCGAGGAGCGCGGCATGGCGTATGAATTACTGCCGCTCGGCGCGCTCGATCTGCCTTTCTACCATCCCGATCTGCACGAGCAGGAATGTCCGCCGGCGGAATTCCTGCTCCGTGCGTTTCGCAGTGCGCGCGCCTTCGTCTGGTGCACGCCGTCCTATCACTACAGCATCAGCGGCGCGTTCAAGAACGCGATCGATTTCCTCGAACTCACCGCCGATGACGATCCGCCTTATCTCGGCGGGCGCCTCGTTGGCCTCATCGCCACCTCGTCGGGTCCGATCGCGGCGGTGCATGCGATCGGCGCGATGGAACAGATCGTCCACGCGCTGCGCGGCTATGTCGTGCCGGCGACGGCGCCGATCTGCCCGGTCAGAGCCGCGGTCGATACCGAAGCCGGCGTGATCAGGGACGAGCGCACCAAATTGAAACTGGTCCAGATGGTCGAGGAGATGCGCGATGCGTTGGCGGTTCGTACGTAACGACCATCTTTTTCATCGTCATTCCCGCGAAAGCGGGAATCCACGGAAACAGCGCGCGCGTGACTTCTGGATTCCCGCTTTCGCGGGAATGACATTGTTGTTGATAACGGGCGTAGCCGCCCGCGCCGAAGACAAAATCCGCTTCTCCTATGTCGTGCCGACGATCGATTACACGCCGCTGCTGGTCGCGATCGACAAGGGCTATTTCACCGAGGAGAGCATCGCGGTCGAGCTGGTGCAGGCGCAGGGCGGCATTGCGACGCCGGCGCTGATTTCGGGCGATCTCGATTTCAGCGGCTCGTCTTCGGCGGCGATCAGTGCGGTGCTGAAAGGCGCGCATCTGAAAGTGCTGACCACCGGCGAGGATCGCTCGGCCTATCAGCTTTGGGTCAAGCCCGGCATCACCAGCCTCGAGCAATTGAAGGGCCAGCAAGTCGGCGTCATCAGCCGCGGCGACACGACGGAAATCAGCCTGCGCTACGTGTTGGCGCAGCGGCATCTGCCGGATGATTTCGTCTCGTTCACGCCGCTCGGCGCGACGGCGGCGCGCATCGCCGCGCTGACCACCGGGACTTTTGCGGCGGCGGTGATCGATGGCGGCGAGAGCTCGGATATCGACGCGCTGCAAAAATCGGGCAAGCTCAACATGCTGATCGACATGCATGCGAGCGTGAAGATGGTGCTGTCGGGCTTCGCGACCTCGGACGCGCTGATCGCGAAGAACCCCGACCTCGTCCGCCGCACCATGCGCGCGATTTATAAAGGCCTCACGACGGTCAAAGCGAGCCAGCAGGCGGCCGTCGACAGCATGGTGAAGCACGGGCTCGATAAAGGGGCCGCGGAGTTCTCGGCACACGAATTCGTGCCCGGCATGCTCGCCACCGGCAGCGTGCCGCGCGAGCTGCAAGCGAACGAGCTGAGGCTGCGCGGCGACATGCTCGGCGTGCAGCCGAACAAGATCACGGCGCCGGAGCAGGTGTTCGATTACAGCTTCATTTTGAAGGCGGGCGAAGAGCTCAAAGCCGAAGGCTGGAAGCCGAAGCTTTAAGGTCAGAACAAGCCGTCATTGCGAGCGAAGCGAAGCAATACAGGGTCACAGATGATGCTCTGGATTGCTCGCAATGACGATGTTAGATCGCCTGCGTTTTTTAAACGCTCATCTCCGCGCGGATCTGCTGGCGGAAGGCTTCGATCGGCACGGGCTGGCCTTTGCGGTCGACGAACCAGAATTCCCAGCCGTTGCAGGAAGGCGCGCCTTGCACTTCGGCGGCGACCTGATGGATCGAGCCTTTGGCGTCGGCCGAGATCAGCGTGCCGTCGGGGCGCACTTTCGCGGTCCAGCGGCGGCGTGCGTCGAACAGCACTTCGCCGGGCTTGAGCAGGCCGCGCTCGATGAGATTGCCGAAGGGCACGCGCGGCGCCGAATTCTTCTCTTGCGTCGTCGCGATCTCTTCGCCGTGGCCCGGCTCGATCGCGGCGATGCGCTCGCGCGCAACCGCGATGTATTCCTGGTTCTGCTCGATGCCGATCCATTGCCGGCCGAGGCGACGCGCGACCGCGCCGGTCGTGCCGGTGCCGAAAAAAGGATCGAGCACGAGATCGCCCGGCTTCGACGAGGCGAGCAGCACGCGATGCAGCAGCGCTTCGGGCTTCTGCGTTGGATGCGCCTTCTTGCCGTCGTCGCCTTTCAAGCGCTCGCTGCCGCCGCAGAGCGGGATCAGCCAGTCGCTGCGCATCTGGATGCCTTCGTTCAGCGCCTTCATCGCCTGGTAATTGAAGGTGTAGCGGCTGTTCTGCGACTTTGCGCACCACAGCATCGTCTCATGCGCGTTGGTGAAGCGACGGCCGCGGAAATTCGGCATCGGATTGGTCTTGCGCCAGACGATGTCGTTCAGCACCCAATAGCCGAGATCCTGCAGGATCGTGCCGACGCGATAGATGTTGTGATAGGAGCCGATGACCCAGAGCGTGCCGTCGGGCTTCAGCGCGCGGCGCGCGGCGGCGAGCCAGTCGCGGGTGAAGCGGTCATAGGTCGCGAAATCGGCGAATTTGTCCCAGTCTTCCTCGACACCGTCGACCCGGCTGTTGTCGGGGCGGGTGAGCTCGCCGGCAAGCTGAAGGTTGTAGGGCGGGTCGGCGAAGACGAGATCGACCGATTCCTCGGGCAGGCGCTGCATCGCCGAGATGCAGTCGCCGACGATGATTGTGCCGTCCTCGATGGCTGTCCCATCGCGAACAACGGATTGCTGGCTTGGCGCCGAATCCCCCGTGGCTTTCCCCATGGGGCGGGGATTCTGACTATCGCGACTCGGCGCGTCAACAGGAATATTTAAGGAGTCACAGAGGCTTGGTCGATCAAGTTCGTATCGAACTCGAGGCTGAGCTGGAGCGGCGCGAAAGTCATGCGGTGATGTCGCGTTGGGCCGAGGCTCAAGATCGCGGCGCGATGCTCTTCGGTGCCGTAGCCGACATTGGTCATCCAGCCATAGCCGTCGTAGCGCAGGGCGAGCGAGCGCATCAGCCGGTCGCGCGTCGTCTTGGCGATGACCGAAGCCGCGGCGATCGAGAGCGACAGCCCGTCGCCGCCGATCACGGTCTTCACCGCGCAAGGCAAAGGCGGCGGCTGATTGCCGTCGATCAGCGCGATGTCGGGCATGAGCCCCAAGCGCAGCAGCGCGCGGCGCATCGCAACGAAGGTCGCCTGCAGGATGTTGATGCGCTCGATCTCGCGCACGCTTGCCGCGCCGACACCGACCTTGATCGCGCATTGCCGGATCATCAGCGCGAATTCCTCGCGCTCCTCGGCGTTCAGCTTTTTCGAATTGTCGAGCTCGGCGCGCAGCCGGCGCGGGATTTTCTTGCGGTCGAGGATCACCGCGGCCGCGACCACAGGCCCGGCCAAGGGCCCGCGCCCTGCCTCGTCGATGCCGCAGACGATGCCGTCGCAGCCACGCTCTAACGCGAAATCGGGCATTCCCCCCGCCGTATCTTAAGTAGGCCGCGGTTTCCCTAATCGATGTCGACCGGCCTCATGGCTCGATCGCGAAGGTGCTGCCGATGGCAAGACCAAGCTGATCGGCGGCACGGCCGCGATTGACCGCGATCTCGACCAGACCGTTCGAATTCTCATACCAAAAGGCGCTGCCCTCGGGCACGGCGGAAAAAGTCGCGGCGTGGATAACCCGCGTCTTATCCCCAAGAATCAGCGTCGCGCCTGTCGGGACCGCGTTGCCGCGCAGCCCGGTCATGGCGTTGCCGTAATGGTCGATATAGACGATCTCGGCGAGTTCGTCGGGCCAGTCGGGCTGGCGAATCGCATCGCCGGCGCGGACAGGCGGCCGCTCGCCGCGCGCCAGCATCGCCGCGACCGGCGCGAAAAGATCCCGGCCGTGGAAACTCGCGGAGAGTTTTGGCGGATGCCAGGTGATCTCATAGCAACGCGCATTTTGCGCTCGCCGCAAAACCAACTCAAAGAGCCCGTTCTCGGGCCCGACATACCAGCGGCGATCGGCCTCGATCATCAGCGGCGCACGCTGGCCGCCGACGCCGGGATCGACGACGCAGAGAAAGATCGTGCCGGGCGGAAACCACGCGGCATAGGCGGCGAGAAGATAGGCGCTGGCGCGCGGATCGCCGCCCGGCGCATCGGCGAAAAGATCGATGATCTCGGTCTGTGGCGCCTCGCGGCGCAGCACCGCTTTCATCTGGCCCGTGTAGGGACCGGCGAGACCGAAATCGGTGAAGAGAACGATCATCGCCGAATTATGCGCCGCGCGTCGCGCGGGACAAGAGCGACGAGGAACGGCCTATGCGGCGGCGCTCAACTGATCGCGATGGCGCGGCGGTGCGGCGCGCCGCTCCGCCAGGTGAAGCCTTCCGTATAGTAATGCAGCAGCGAGATGCCGAGGACGAGCCAAGCGACCCAGGCGACGTGGTAGTACCAGGTCAGCGGGAAGGCGATCGCCATCGCGGCCAGCGGACAGAGCAGCAGCGCCGGCGGGTGGCGGCCGGCGAAAAGCCGATAGATAAGATTGCGCGGCGCCGCGGCGTTGCGGTTCTGATCGTGGACGACATAAAAACAGAAGGCCGTGCAGTCGTGGACGATGCGCGCCATCAAGATGACGAGCAGGGGATAGCCGAGAGCGAAGAGGATCGCGGCGGCGGTCACCAGCGCGTAATTGGCCCAGAGAAACGCGCGGCCGTAACCGGCCGCCGCGCGGCGCGCGCCGATGATGGTCGCGGCGGTGAACGCGATGAGCGAGAGCGCGAAGATCGTGGCGACAGCGATCGTCAGCGTGCCGCCCGCGGTGGCGTCCTGCGCATAGATCGCGAAATAGACCGCCGCGCCGGCACCGAAGCCGCTCGCCTTCCAGACGCGCAGCCAGCGTTTGCTGGTCTTCGCCATCATGCCGGCGAGGCCGAATTGCTGGCCGATCGCATGCCAGATCGTTATCGCGTAGATGATCGCGCTGAACAGGGCGAGGCCGATGACGCTCGGCCCCCAGATCACGAAAGCCGCGATCGCGAGGCTCGGCCACAGCAGCCGGTGGCGATAATGCGTGAGATAGTCGCGGTCGAGAAAGATCAGCGTGCTGGCGACGATATGCGGCAGGTTGAAGACGATGAGATAGAGCAGGATCGCATCCGGCGTGCGCGGCAAGACCCGGCGCACGGCGCCGCCAAAGAGCGCGAGATCGACGATCGCCGCGAGCAGGCAGAGCGGCACGGCGGCATAGATCGCGAGCAGCACGGCGCGCGATATCGATGTCGGCGCCGGAATGGCGACGGTCCGTGACCGCGCACGGCGTCCCGCCGGTACCGCGACCGCATCGTCATTTTCCACGCGCACGACCATCCCTTACCCCCGAAATCGCCCGCGATGCTAAAGCAAGAGCGTGCTTGGAGCCAAGCAACGATGCGGATTAGATTAATCGCGAGCAGAGGGGACAGAGCATATGCGGGCAGGGCGGGCGGCGATGGCATTCCTCTTGCCGGCGATGGCGACGATGCTCGGCGGCTGTCCCGCGCCGGATGTCACCCCGGAAGCGCCGGGCATGGCCAAGCCCGGCAAAGCGGTGAGCGCGCCGCTGCCCTCGTACGTCGAGATCGTGCCCGAAGACGCACCGCCGCCGCCCGAGGCGCCGGCGATGGATGCGCCGCCGTTACCGCACGACTAAAGCGCACGATCAGGGGTGAAGCGCGATCTTCCAGGTGTCGAGCGTCGTGCCCAATTGTGCATCGAGATTGGTCAGGGCGTTGAGATAGCCGATGATCGCGCCCAACTCGGCGCTTTGCGCGGTCACGAGTTGGTTCTGGAAGGTGACGACCTCGAAATTCGACGAGCGTCCGGCGCGCAGCTTGATCCGCTCGACATCGAGCTGGCGCTGCGACAGCTCGCGGCTCTGACGCGCCAGGATGAGCTGCTGCCAGCCGAGGTCGATCGCGGTGACGGCGTCGTGGACTTGCTGCGCGATTTGCTGCTTCGTCGATTTGACGGTCAGCTTGCCCTGATCGAGCGCGACCTGGGCCTGAACCTCGCCTTGTTCCGGCGTCGGGTCGTTGATCGGGAAGCTCAAGGATATGCCGATCGTGCCGTTGGTCTTCGCCGTTGGGCTCGGCAGGGTGTCGATCGTCGGCGGCAGGCTCAGTCCGGCTGTATTGCGGCTGACGGTCCCGTTCACCGACAGGTTCCATAGACGCGCATTCTTGGCGAGTGCGAGCGAAATCACATCGGTTGCGACGGCATTCAACGCCTGCAGATAGTCGGGCCGATTGGCGAGCGCGATTTCGGTCGCGCGGTCGACGTCGATCGTGACACGCTGCACGGAGGTGGAATTGTCGGTGGTGGTAACCGGGGAATGCGGATCGAGCGAGAGCAGAACGAGGAGCGCCAGCCGCGCCGTATCGGCGCCGTTCTTTGCCTGAACAAGCGCCAATTCGTTTTGCGCGACGCTGGCTTGCGATTGCACCAGATCTTCGCGTGCCATGCGTCCGGAAGCGATGAGCTGCTGGTTGACGTTCAGGAGATCTTTCGAGCTTTGCAACGCGTTCTGCGCGATCGTCACCTGCTGCACCGCCTGCACGTAGGCGCGATAGGCCTGGATGATCTGGGCGATCGTCGACATGACCGTCGACTTCAGCGTCAGGACGTTGCTTTGCTCGGCGATCTCGGCTTGGCGCACGGATGCGGTCGCGATATCGACACCGGCCCCTTGCAGCAGCGGCTGGACGAAGGAAAGCGTCGGAACCGAGGTGGCGGAGCGGCTGGTCGGGATGGCGCCGCCCGAATAGGCGAAGCCTTGCTGGTTCGCCCAGCCGAAGGTGAATTGCCCGCCGGTAATGGTGTTGAGGGTCGCGG
The DNA here is from genome assembly GCA_963740675.1 of uncultured Alphaproteobacteria bacterium. Classification (GTDB taxonomy): domain Bacteria; phylum Pseudomonadota; class Alphaproteobacteria; order ATCC43930; family CGMCC-115725; genus CAIKMD01. The sequence goes on along the minus strand of CAVUFS010000004.1, from coordinate 546,173 downwards.
TCGGCGTGACGCTGTAGCCGTCGCTGCGCGTGCCGTTCGTGTCCGCGCTTTGATTGAGCTTACGCTGCACATTGGCAGCGAAGCCGAGCAGCGGCATGAACTTATACTCGGCGACGTAGAGGTTGAATTTATCGGCGACGCGCTGGATGTAGGCGCTTCGGACGCTGAGATTGTCGCGCAAGCCGATGAAGACGGCCTCCGGTAACGTCAGCGCGATCGGCGGACCGATAGGCGCCGCGCGCGCTGAATTGGGCGGCGTGGCAAGGGAAGGCGGCGAATTCGGCGGCCGGACGGGACCTGGCCTTGTCGAGAGCGTCGGACTCGCGGGCGGTAGCGGCGCTGTGTCGTCGCCCTGCGCCTGCGCGCAGCCGGTGCTTAGCCACAGAAAGAGAGCAATCCACGCGCCGGCAATCAAGCCGCGGCTTCTCAAAACGCCGGTCTTCACGCCCCAATACATCCCCCTGTCATCCGGTTCGGCCCGATGAGGCGGCTTTGCCCGCAACCATCCCCAGGACAGCGCGAGCACCTTACGCAGACGCGATAACCCATGGCAATCCCGTTGCACCGATGATGGCTCGAAACATTATTGAGACCAGACGAAGTAGCTAGTGTTTGACAATAATTTAGAAAATCGGCACGTTCTTTCCGCCCGCGTGAGAAGGGGTGTACGAAGTCTCGCGCGCGGACAGCATTTTATAGGAGGGGGAATTGAACATCATCTTCAACTGGCGCACGGCGGCAGCCTGTTTGCTGCTCGGCATTCTGGCGTTTGCGTTCCAGTACGTGCAGGTCGCCCGTGCCTTCTCGTCGCCGACCTTCTATCCGGTTGGGTTCCAGTCGTATGCGGGCTATCCGTGTCCTTCGGCTATCGTCGTCGACGGCCAAAGCATCCCACTCGGCTCGAATTGCTCCGCGATGAACAACACGGTGTCGTTCACCAGCACGACCCCGCAGAGCGATATGACCGGCAAGAGCGTCGTGATCGGTCCCAATTGGACGCAGCAATGCAGAGACGGCAGCGTCAAGAATCTGGGGAGCTACACCTGGAGCGGCACACTCCCCGGTCATAACAACCCGCCGAATCCAATTTACATGCACACATTCCCAGCTGTTTGTCCGGGATACTCGACGACCAATTTTTACGTGCAGATATTGTCGAGGCCCTATGGGAGCAGTTGGGAATGGATCGGCAATATGTACATACCGGGATAAGAGCCAAGCTCCGGGCAGCATAGCCGAACGCCTCAGGTGGTGGCCTCGCAAGCGCGCGACCATGGCGGAAGCTTAGATCAGGTAGCGGGCGCCCTTGCTCCGGCGAGGGCGCCCGCCGCTCTTTGGCGGAACGGCGCGATTGCGCTGATCATGGTCGCGATCTGGTTCGTCGCGGCACCGGGCGGGCCCTGGCCGAGAACTCGCGCCGTTGCTCGGCTGGGTCGCGATGGCGCCGCTGTTTTTCGCGAATCGGAATGCGTCGCCGGCGCGCGCGGCCGCTCTTAGCGCGATCGCCGGGTTTCTCGGCTGGCTTTCCACGTTCGCGCCGGGCAGCGTCGAAGCGGCGGAACGGCTCAGCGCCTCGCCCTTCTCATCCTGGCTCCTCAATCTCGGCTGCTGCGCCTATCAAGCGGTGCCCTTTGCCCTTGCCGGCTGGTTGGGCAGCCGCTGGCGCGCATCGGCGGGCTGGCGGCGGGCGCTGGTCTTTGCCGCGCTCTGGACGATCGCGCTGTCCTGGTATCCGGATCTGCTGCCCGGCAACATCGCGCATTCGCTTTATCGCTCGCCGCGTCTGGTTCAGCTGCTCGATCTCGGCGGCCTGCCGCTGCTCACTTTTGTCGTGCTGCTCGTCAGCGCATTGCTCGCCGAAGCCGTCGCTGCGCTGACGCGCTCGCGCTGGCAGGCGGCGCAACTCTTTCTCGCCGCCATTTGCGTGCCGCTGCTCGTTCTGGCTTACGGAAACTGGCGGCTCGCGGCCGTTGCTGAGGCGCCCGCGACAGAGCTGCGCATCGGCTTCGTTCAACCCGCCGAGCCGCTCGACGATTACGGCAGCCGGCAACCGATTTCGCGCGCCGAGCGCGATGCCGAATTCGACCAGCTTCTCGCGCTGACGGATGGGCTCGCCGCGCGCCGGACCGATCTCGATCTTGTGCTGTGGCCGGAAGTGCCGTTCTCGCTGACGCCGGGGAGCGAAGACGATGCGCACATCGCGCGCATTCTCGCGCTCGCGCATGCGCGCCGGGTGCCGATCCTCTTCGTCGGCAGCGGCCGCATCGGCGACGGACCCGACGCGCCGACAACCAGCCGGCTCTTCACCGCCACGGCCGGCGGCGGTTTCGGTCCGTTTTACGACAAGATGATCCTCGTGCCTTTCACGGAATTTCTGCCCTTCGACGGTTTCGTGCCCGGCCTCAAGGACATCTTCACGCTCGCCCGTCATTACCGCGCGGGCGAAAGCGCGGCGCCGCTGGCGGTGACCGATAAAGCGAAGCTCATCGCCGCGATCTGCTACGAATTGATCTTCGCCGGTCATATCCGTGCCGCGGTGGCGCAAGGCGGCGATGTGATCGTCAACCCGGTCGATGACGGTTGGTTCGGCCACAGCCGGGTCGGCGCTTATCACCTTGCCTTGGCGCTCTTCCAGTCGGTTGCGTTCCGCACGCCGCTGGCCTTCGTCAGCAATGCGGGACCGAGCATGCTGGTGGATGCGACCGGCACCCCGGTTGTCACCGCGCCTCTCGACGGCGTTGTCGCCGAGGCGGCGACGCTTCGCGTCCCGCAGGCGCGCTCGGTCTATGCTGCAACCGGCGATCTTTTCCTCTGGGGTTTGACGGCGGTGATGGTTGCGGGCTTCGTGCGCTTGCGGAATCGCGGCCGGCAACGGGCGTAGGCGCAAGGGCATTGGCTGTGGTACATCCAAAGAAGCGATGACAGACGCCGCCGGCAATCCCCAGCTCTTCAAGAGCATTCTCGATTACATGCGCGACGGCGTGATCGCCGTCGACCGCCAGGGCCGCATCGTCGCCTTCAACCCCGCCGCCGGGCGGATTCTCGCGATCGAAGCGGAGCGCGCGCTCGGCCAGACCCTGCTCGAGCTTTTCCTCAACGACGAGGGCGCCGACGAGTTCACGCATGCGATCTTCGAGGCGATCTACGAAGCGAGCGTGATCCAGCAGAAGCGCGTGCGCTATCAGGTCGGGAGTGTCGAGCGCTTCCTGTCGGTGACCACCTCGCAGATGTTGCTCGGCGATGCGCGCGAGCCCGCCGGCATCATCTGCGTCTTCAGCGACGTGACCGAGGTCGAGCGGCTGCGCGAGGCGGAGACGCAGCTCACCGAGCAGATCAAAGGCCGCCACAACGAGTTGCAGAAGGCCTATCTCGATCTCGAGACCGCCAACAAGCAGATGGACGCGATGGGCCATCGCGCGGCGCGCATCCGCGTCATGGCGACCGCAGGGGTGATCGCTCTCTTCGTCGTCATCGGCGGCCTGAGCTGGTGGCGCAGCGCCGCCGCGGTGGCGCGGCCGCCGACCGTCGCGGCCGCAGGGCCGGCCGGTGGCGGCAGCACCATGACGGTGATGCCGCATCCGATCGAATCGCGGATCACGGTTCCGGGCGCGATCTATCCCGGCTCGATCATCAATGTCGTCGCGCCCTTCGATGGTCCGATCAAGGAGAAGCGCTTCGATTACGGCCAGCAGGTCGAGCGCGGTGAGGCGCTGCTCGTCATGGATACCGCCGATATCGAGATGCGCGTACGCGATGCGCGCGCCGAGCTGATCAAGGCGCAAGGCCAGGAAGCGACGCTGAAGAACTGGTCGCAGAGCAGCGAGGTCGTCACGGCGCGGGCCAACACATTGGCGAGCGACCAGGCGCTCCAAGAGCTCAAGCGTCGCGCCGCGAGCACGAAATCGCTGCTCGATCAGGGGATCATCGCGCAAACCGAATATGACGGCATGGTCGATCAGCTGCGTATGGCGACGCTGCAAAACCAATCCTCCCATCGCGATCTGCAGAACGCGCTCAATCGTGGCAACGACGAGGCGATCCATGTCGGCGAGCTGCAGCTCGAGAATGTCAAAGCGAAGGACCAGGATCTCGAAAACCAGTTCGCCCATGCGGTCGTGACCGCGCCGGTTGCGGGCGTCATTCTTCGTCCGCCCGATGACAGCACGGGCGGCTCGCAGGGATCGCATTCGATCGAGGTCGGCGCCCATGTCGCCAAAGGGCAGGCCGTCGTCGCGATCGGCAATCTCGAACAGCTCGCGGTGAGCGCTTCGGTCGACGAGATCGACGTCAACCGGGTCGCCGTCGGTCAGACGGTTCAGATCTCGAACGACGCCTTCACCGGCCCGCCGATCTCGGGCCACCTGATTTCGGTGTCGACGCAGGCGGATAACAGCGGGGTGGGGCGCGCCTTGCCGACGTTCACGGTCAAAGCGGTGATCGATCAGATCACGCCGGAGCAGCGGCAGCGCATCCGTATCGGCATGACGGCCAATCTCTCGGTCCTGCTTTATGCCAACCCGCAGGCGATCGTCGTTCCCGTGAATGCCGTGACCGAAGATCAGGACGGCACGAGCGTGCGGGTGAAGAAACCGACCGGTGAGATCGCTTCGGTGCCGGTTCAGGTCGGCATCACCACGCTCGAGGGGATCGAGATCCGCAGCGGATTGCATGACGGCGACCAGATCGTCGTCGGCGCCGCGCCGAACTCGTGACGAGCGCGATGCGATGATCGAGCTTCGGGGCATCCGCAAATCCTTCGCCATGGGGCCGCTCAAGGTCGATGTCCTCAAAGGCGTCAGCCTGACGATCGAGAAGGGCGAGCTGATGTCGATCATGGGCCAGTCGGGATCGGGCAAATCGACGCTCATGAACATCATCGGCATGCTCGATGTGCCGAGCGAGGGCTCTTACCAATTCGACGGCATCGACGTGCTCGCCGCCGACGCCGATAAGCTTGCCGAGATCCGCAATCAGAAGATCGGATTTGTCTTCCAGTCGTTCTTCTTGCTGCCGCGGCTGACCGCGGCGGCGAATGTCGCGCTGCCGTTGATGTATCGCGGCATGTCGGCGCAGGAAACCAGGCCGCTCGCGCAGGCGATGCTCGAGCGCGTCGGCATGGGCGAGCGCGCCGGGCACCGGCCGAATGAATTGTCGGGCGGGCAGTGCCAGCGTGTCGCCATCGCGCGCGCGCTTGTCGGATCGCCGGCGCTGCTGCTCGGCGACGAGCCGACCGGCGCGCTCGATTCCAAGGTCGGGCAAGAGATCATGGATCTCTTCATCGAGATGAATTGCGAGCTCGGCGTCACCGTCGCGCTGGTGACGCACGATCCCAAGGTCGCGGCGCAATGCCGGCGGCGCGTCGTCGTCAGGGACGGTTGCCTGGTCGAGGACAGCGCGGCGGCGCCGGCCGCGACGGTGCCAGCTCCAGCAGCGGCCGCCGGCTGAGCGGCAGCACCATGCGCATGCTGAAACAGATCATCGTCGAGGCCAGCGGCAATCTCGCCAGCGCCAAGCAACGTACCGTGCTGGCGCTGATCGGCATCATCATCGGCACCGGATCGGTGATCGCAATGATCAATATCGGCACGATCGTCCAGGAAGAGGCGCTACGTCAATTCCGCGAGCTCGGCACCAACATCATCAATGTGAAGTCGGCACCAACCCAAGCGAACGGTTTCGTGCTTGCGGATGTCTTGGCATTGCCCCAGAGGGTGCCGTTGGTCGAGGCGGTGGCGCCGACGGCGCTTGCGGGCGGCACGGCTGTGGTTCATGGCCACAGCGCGGGCTTGTCGGTGGTCGGTATGACCGTATCCCTCGGCGATATCGTCAAGCTGTCGGCGGCGCAGGGGCGGCTCCTGTCGCCCTTCGACGACAACGAATCCTACGCCGTCATCGGCGCGCAGTTCAGCCGGAATCTTCCGGGCGACAATAAACCGATGGCCATCGGCGATCGGATTGCGGTCAATGGCCAAGTCTTCACCGTGCTTGGAGTTTTGCGGCCGGTACCTTTCAACACGCTATTTCCGATCGACTTCAACGGCGCGATGCTCGTCCCGCTGCATACGATACGGCGGATTGCTGCCGGCGCGCCGATCGGCAATATCATGGTGAGGCTGCAATCGGATTTGCAAGTCGGCCAAGCGGTCGCGCAGATCAACCAGTATTTCGCGCCCGCGACACACGGTACCCCGCTCGAGATCAATACCGCGGAGCAGTTGATCGGCACGATGCAAAAGCAGATGCAGTTGTTCACGCTGATGCTGGGCTCGATCGGCAGCATCTCGCTGCTCGTTGGCGGCATCGGCGTGATGAACGTGATGCTGGTCTCGGTCACCGAGCGGCGGCAGGAGATCGGCATCCGTCTTGCCATCGGCGCGCGCCGCTTCGACATCCAGCTTCTGTTCCTTGTCGAATCGGTGCTGCTCTCGATTATCGGCGGCGTGCTCGGCACTGGTCTGGGCGTGGGCGCTTCGGCGCTGATCGCCAAGCTCTCGGGCTGGCAATTCGTGCTCAGCCAGTTCGCGATTCCTTTGGGCGCCGGCGTCTCGATCGCGGTTGGCGTCTTTTTCGGCTTCTATCCCGCCGTGATCGCCTCGCGCCTCAATCCCATCGAGGCGCTGCGCAGCGCCTGACGATGGCGTCGCGCGCGCGTTTCGAGTCGCGCTTGACCGTTGGCACGCGACGGCGGCAGGTGATGCGCGAATGACGACGACCGAGACCTCTCGCCAAGCCCAAGCTCCCGCCGCTGCATCACACCTTGCTCGGCGCGGCGGCGCATCTCGTGCCGCCGCGGCCGGGGATGGTCGCGGATGCTGTGAAAGCAGCGCCGCGCGGCGACGGTCATCCGGTGATCGTGGTGCCGTCTTTCCTGCGCGGCGACGGTAACACCGCGCCGCTGCGGCGCTTCCTCGCCGGTTGCGGTTATGCGGTCGAAGGCTGGGGCCTCGGCACCAATCTCGGGCCGACGGCGGCGGCTCTCGACGGCATCGAGACGCTGCTCGGCGCCGTGCATCGCCGCCACGGCCGCAAGGTGACGCTGATCGGCCACAGCCTTGGCGGCGTGATCGCGCGCGAGCTGGCGAAGCAGCATCCCGATCAGGTGCGGCAATTGGTGGTGCTGGCGAGCCCGATCCGCCTGCCAACGGCGAGCCCGCTCGAGCCGGTCTACAAGCTCCTCACGCGCTGGCACCGTGTCGATCCAACCAGCGCGGTGGCGGCGTTCAACCTGCCGCCCGACGTGCCGGTGACCGCGATCTATACGAAGAGCGACGGCATCGTCGCCTGGCAAAGCTGTCGCGAGATCGAGGGCGAGCACCGCGAGAGCATCGATATCCACGGCGCGCATGGCACGATGGTGCGCAACCCCGCCGCCTGGCGCCTCATCGCCGACCGCCTCGCCCAGCCAGATGGCGAGTGGCGACCTTATCGGCGATAAGAAATCACCACGGAGGCACCCAGAAGCCGGAGAGGATTCACAATGAGGCGGTGAGACGATGAGAAGAATTCTTTGCGCGCGAGGCATGCTTTATTCTCTTCTCACTGTCTCACCGCCTCATTGTGAATCTTTTCTTTCGCTCGTTCTTAAACCGTCATTCCCGCGAAAGCGGGAATCCATAATTCAGCGCGGCGGCGCTTCCGTGGATCCCCGCTTGCGCGGGGATGACGGTGTTATTGGGGGCGTGCCAGATTAATCGGGCGCTCAGAACAGACTCAGCTGCGCAGTTTCTTTCTTTTTCGCCGGTGCGTGGAAAAGCGTGCAGTCGAGGCGGCGGTTGTCGCGCTTCTTGTCGAGGCCGAGGCGGTGGCAGGTGGCCTCATGGCGGATGCGCAGCATTTCGGCATAAGGGCCGGTGCCGGTCATGCGCGTGCCCCATTCCGATTGATAGGCCTTACCGTCTCGGCTCTGCTTGATGAGCGACATGACATGCTTGGCCTTGCCGGGGAAATTGGCCTGCAGCCATTCCTCGAAGAGGCCGGCGAGTTCGAGCGGCAGGCGCAGCATCACGTAACCGGCGGAGCAGACACCGCGTTCGACCGCGGCTTCGAGAATGTTTTCGAGCTCGGAATCGTTGAGCGCCGGGATCATCGGCGCTGCCATCACCGCTGTCGGGATGCCGGCGTCGGCCAGCGCCTTGATCGTCTCCAACCGGCGCTCGGGCGTTGCCGCGCGCGGCTCCATCTTGCGCGCGAGGGTGCGATCGAGGGTCGTCACCGAAACGGCGGCGCTGCAGAGATGGTCGCGAGCCATCGCAGCAAGAATGTCGATGTCGCGCTGGATGAGCGCCGATTTGGTGAGCAGCGTCACCGGATGGCGGAATTCCGCGAGCACTTCGAGGATGCGCCGGGTCAGGCCGAGCTTTCGCTCGATCGGCTGATAAGCATCGGTATTGATGCCGAGCGCGATCGGCTTCGGTTTGTAGGAAGGCTTCGAGAGCTCGGCGCGCAGCAGCGCCGGTGCGTCCTCTTTGACAAAGATCCGACTCTCGAAATCGAGACCGGGCGAAAGGCCAAGATAGGCATGGGTCGGCCGGGCGAAGCAATAGATGCAGCCATGCTCGCAGCCGCGATAGGGATTGATCGAGCGGTCGAAGCCGACATCGGGCGAGTTGTTGCGCGCGATGACCGTTTTCGATGTATCGCGCAGATACTGCGTCTCGAGTGGTGCCGGCTCTTCGTCGGCAGTTCCCCAGCCATCGTCGACCGCGATATGCGTGCCGCGCTCGAACCGGCCGTCGGCATTGCTGATCGCGCCGCGGCCTTTGCGCGGGGCGGAAGGAAGCGCCTCGTCCATGAAACTAATATTGGCTCGCAATTGGAACAAATCAAGAACTTAAATAGAGCCATGTGTGCACCGCGGTAAGTTGCAGAAACGACAGCGAAAACCTGTTTTCCCGAAGCGCTGGAAAGCGAGTTGGGTTGCGCGGATTTTTTAGTAATTCTAGCTCAACAGTTAGTTTATCGTAATCGTTGGAAACGTAGCACGAACAAACTAATTCAATGGGTTATGGCGAGACAAACAGCCCGTCTTGCCTACCGGTTGTATGTGCTAACAGGCTTCGACCGGCTTTGACCGGCTATTTCAGATGCTCTTGCAGCCGCGGCATCAGCTCGACGAGGTTGCAGGGGCGATGCCGGTTGTCGAGCTGGTGCTTGATGATGTCGTCCCAGCCGTCGCGACAGGCGCTGGGCGAGCCGGGCAGGGCGAAGAGATAGGTGCCGCCGGCAACCCCGGCGGTCGCACGGCTCTGGATCGTCGAGGTGCCGACCTTCTGATAGGAAAGGAAGCGGAAGAGCTCGCCGAAACCGGCGATCTCTTTCTCATAGACCTCGTGGAAGGCTTCCGGCGTGACGTCGCGGCCGGTGACGCCGGTGCCGCCGGTCGAGATCACGACATCGACCGCGGGATCGGCGATCCAGACTTTGAGCTGGGCGACGATCGCCGCTTTGTCGTCGCGCACGATCTTGCGCGTCGCGAGCTTGTGGCCGTCGCGGGTCAGCATGTCGATCAGCGCCTGGCCGGATTTGTCATCCGCCTCGGTACGCGTGTCCGAGATCGTCAGGATCGCGACGTTAACGGGGAGGAAAGGCCGGGTTTCGTCAATTCTGCCGGGCATAGAGACCGTCACCGCTTTGAACGGCGGCGCTTCGCGTCGTCGCGCCGTCGTAAGCGGTATAGGTCGGCCATCTACCGCCAGCAAGCGCGTCGAGATCGGGCATCGGCTGGCCCAGACGCTGGCGGTAGATCCAGTAATTCGTCAGCACTTTCTGTGTGAAGACGCGCGCCTCTTTCGCGGGGATGCTCTCGATGAAGAGCAGCGGGTCGTCGCGCAGCTCGGGATGTGCTGCTTCCCAATGTGCGGTCGCCGTCGGCCCCTGGTTATAGGACGCGGCGAACAGGATCAGATTGTTGCTGATATGCGAGTCGCGCAGCAGGACCTTCACATATTCCTGCGCCAGCATGAGGTTGTATTCGGGGTCCTTAAGCGCGGCGCGCTCTGTCTTGCTGTTGCGCTTGCCGAGCGGTGCGCCGGTGATTTCCGCCATCGAGCGCGCCGTCGAGGGCATGAGCTGCATCAGCCCGGTTGCGCCGGCTTGGCTCTTTGCGCCCGGGGTGAATTGCGATTCTTGCCGCATCAGCGCGTAGAGCAGGGCGCGGTCGACGCTGAAGCCGCCGATCGGTTCCCAACGCGGCACCGGATAGAGTGCGACTTCGCGGCTCTTATCTGTATCGCCGAGGAGGCCGGCGAGGCGAATGCTGACGTCCGGCAGATTGGCGCGGTCGGCCAGCGCGGCGAGGGATTGCAGCAGGCTCGACGAGGCATGGGACGCGAGATCGCGCAACTCGGTCGCGGCAAGGCCATCCTGGCCGATCGAGATCAGCGCCAACACGCGCCGGCCGCCATCGATTCCGAAAACAAGCTGCGCGTCGAACTGGGTGAAGGGATCGGCGTCGAAAGACGGATCGCGGTCGACGCCCATGAGATGCCGCGCCAGCATGCCGTAGAAAGTGCGCGGATTCTCGGCCGCGATCTTCAGCCAATAGCCGTAATTCTCCGGCCGCTGCGCCTTGAGTTCGACTCGCGCGGCCCAGAAGGCGGCGGCGGATCTCACCCAAGCCGACTGGCCGCTGCTGCGCGCCAAGGCCTGGAAGTGACTGCGCGCCTCGTCGAGTCGTCCCAGCCGCCAGGCGGCGAGGCCGGCGTTCCAATTGGCCACGGGCGCGTAAGCCGCCGTCTCGTTGCCAGCGCTCATGGTCAGGGCGGCCTGCGGCTCGCCCTGGGCAAGGTAGCCCTCAGCGATCGCCGCGCGCAGGTCGTCGCGCGTGTCGCTGTCGATCAGGAGCTTCGCTTCCTTGCCGGCGAGCAGCTGCTCGGCGCGCCGCGGATCCTTGCCGGCGAGGTCGTTGATCTGCTTTTCGAGATTTTCGGCGCGATGCGCGACCGCCGGAAGCAAAGCCTGGAGCTGCTTGCCGACGCTGACCGTCGGCATTGGCGACAGATCGTTGTCGTCGTCGAAATCGATATTCACCGCCGAGATCGAGGGACGGGGCGGCTCGGCGGCATCAGCGGGGTGCCGCTTCATCGCCAGGGCATAGATCGCCTTGGCGTCGGGCTGGTCGCCGTAATGCTGGAGCCAGCTCAGGAGTTCGGCATAGGTCGCGGGATAGTCGGGCGCGCGGTAGCGCTGCGACAGGACCTCGCCGAGGAGGATCTTGTCGTGCAGCCCGGCGACCTCACGGTCGGCGTCCTGCCAACGCGCTGATTGCTGCAGTGCAAAAATATGGCGATAGCGGATGATGTCGGCGGCGTTAAGCACTGACGGAAGCTCGGCTTCGCGTAAAACTGAGTCGCCCGGCATTAATGATGCGGTGCGAAGTTGCTGTGCGGAAGCCGCGCCGGCCGTTAACCCAAGGCCAGTGAAGGCAAGAATAATCCACAGGCTGTGGAAAGTCCTGCGGCCCTTTTTATGGGCTAGCCCCCTTATCATGACCAATCGACATAACTATCCCCGCGCCGGATGGCAAGAAAAAATTAACACATGGTAAATCACGTTTTTGCCTATAATCAAAGGCGATAAAAATTACTTCAAATTGTCTGCGTCGCGTTTATCTTTGACTGTAATTCCAAAAAATCGCGCCAAGATTCACTTTTGCGGCCGGGGGTCCGCAACAAAAAGGAAGGATGATAGGTAGTCAAAGCTGGAACGGGGCTGTCGACCCCCGGAACCGCCAGTTCGAACCATTTGCCGCGCAGCTTGGTGATGCCTTCAGCTCGGCCAAGCATCGCGCTTGTTGCAGTGCCACCGCTCAACAGCACGACGCGCGGCATACCCAACGCGATATGCCGCCACACGAAAGGCAGGCACAACGCGATCTCGGCTTCGGTCGGCTTGCGATTGCCGGGCGGGCGCCAGAACAAGATGTTCGTGATGTAGACGTTGGTTTGGCGGTCGAGCCCGATGGCTGCCAACATCCGGTCGAGCAACTGGCCGCTGCGTCCGACGAAGGGCTTGCCGAGACGGTCTTCGTCGGCGCCGGGCGCTTCGCCGATCACCATTACCGGCGCATGCGGCGTGCCATCGGCGAAGACGGTATGGGTTGCCGTCTTCCGCAAGGCGCAGCCTTCAAAGGACGAGACCGCTGCCTCGAGCTCGGCCAGGGTGGTCGCGGCTTCTGCCAGCTTACGCGCCCCGGCGATCTCGTTGCTGGCCGAGACGATGGGGCGGATTGCGGGGGCCGTGAGCGGCGGCGGGGTTATGGATGGCGCGGGTCGCGGCGCCGGGCTCGGTGCGGCGGCGGCAACCGGGGTCGGGCGGGGCCGCGCGGCAAAGCTGTCGTGCGGGGTCTCGCCGATCGCCTCATCGATCCCCATGGCGACGTACCAGTCGAGCAGTGCGGCGAGTTGTTGCCTCTCGGTCATGGTTAAAGCCTAGCACCTCGCGCCGGCCATCTTCTATCGCGGGCGCCTTCTATCTATTGCAGCCTTCTTCTCTTCCCGCCCTTCTTTAGCCAGCCCGATCCCCTATAGTGCCGCGCCCATGGAACGTGAGCGCATGGAATATGACGTGGTGGTGGTCGGGGCAGGGCCTGCCGGCCTCTCTGCCGCCATTCGCCTGAAGCAATTGGCGGCCGAAGAGGGCACCGAAATCTCGGTCTGCGTCATCGAGAAAGGCTCCGAGGTCGGCGCGCATATCCTGTCGGGCGCGGTGTTCGAGCCGCGGGCGCTCGACGAGCTGTTCCCCGATTGGAAAGAGCGCGGAGCGCCGCTGATAACGCCGGCAACGGATGATCGCTTCCTTTTCCTGACGAAGAGCCGCGCCTTCCGCCTGCCGACGCCGCCGCAGATGCATAATCACGGCAATTACATCGTCAGCCTCGGCAATCTTTGTCGCTGGCTTGCCAAAGAGGCCGAGGCGCTCGGTGTCGAGATCTATCCAGGCTTTGCCGCCGCCGACGTGTTGTTCGACGACAGCGGCCGGGTTCGCGGTGTCGCGACCGGCGCGCAGGGTATCGGCAAGGACGGCGAGCCGACGGCGAATTTCCAACCCGGTGTCGAGCTCTGCGCCAAGGAGACTCTGTTCGCCGAAGGCTGCCGCGGCTCGCTGACCAAGCAATTGGTCGAGCGCTTCAAGCTGCGCGCCGACAGCGGACCGCAGACCTACGGCATCGGCATCAAGGAGCTCTGGGAGGTCGACGCTTCCCAGCATCATCCCGGCCGCGTCGTTCATAGCGTCGGCTGGCCGCTCGATCAGGCGACGTATGGCGGCTCGTTCCTGTATCACCTCGAGAACCGGCAGGTTGCGGTCGGCTTTGTCGTCGGCCTCGATTACAAAAATCCTTTCCTCAGCCCGTTCGAGGAATTCCAGCGCTTCAAGACGCATCCCGCGATCCGCCCGACCTTTGTCGGTGGGCGCCGCATCTCTTACGGCGCGCGCGCGCTCAATGAAGGCGGCTACCAGGCGATCCCGCGGCTCTCTATCCCTGGCGGGCTGGTCATCGGCTGTGCCGCCGGCTTCCTCAATGTTGCGAAGATCAAAGGCAGCCACACGGCGATGAAGTCCGGCATGGTTGCGGCCGAGACGGTGCTGCGGCGGCTCTCGGGCGATCTCACCGCCGATTATCACGCGGCGCTCGCCAGCTCTTGGGTCTGGCCCGAGCTTTACGGGGTGCGCAACATCCGGCCTGGCTTCCGCTGGGGCCTGTGGCTCGGCCTCGCCCACGCGGCGCTCGATACATATATCTTCCGAGGTCATGCGCCGTGGACGATGAGCCATACAGCGGATCACCTACATCTCGACCGTGCCAGTACGGCGCAGCGGATCGCCTATCCCAAGCCCGACGGCGTGGTGAGCTTCGACCGGCTGTCCTCGGTGTTCATCTCCAATACCAATCACGAAGAGAATCAGCCGTCGCATCTGAAGCTGCGCGATCCGGCGAAGGCGATCGATGTCAATTACGACCTCTACGACTTACCGGAGCAACGCTACTGCCCCGCTGGCGTTTATGAGATCGTGAAGGACGCGGCGGGCAAGCCGCGACTGCAGATCAATGCGCCGAATTGCGTTCATTGCAAAACGTGCGACATCAAGGATCCGACCCAGAATATTGATTGGGTCGTGCCGGAAGGCGGCGGCGGACCCAATTACCCTAATATGTGAACGCACTATGTCGTGCATCGGCACGATTTTCTGCCTAAACTCAAGGCATGGGGAAAAATAGGATTTGGGCTTGAGAAGCGTCTATCGGCTGGTCTCGGCGCTTACCGTGATCCTTTTGGCAGGCTGCGCCGCCAGTAGTGCGAGCAACCAGCAGGCCACGGCGCCGGTCAGCGCGCTCGGTAGCTATCTCGCCGCACAGCATGCGCAAACCATGCATGATTATGGCGATGCGGCGAATTTCCTCGAACGCGCCCTCGCCGCCGATCCGAGCAATTACGATCTCGTGCGGCATGTCTTCTTGCTGCGCGTCTCCGAAGGTCGCGTCGAAGAATCGGTGCCGCTGGCACAGCGCATCATCGGTATCGATGGCCGCTCGGGTCTTCCCGGGATGGTTATCCTCGAGCAGGCGCTGAAAGCCGGCAAATACGACGAGGCCGCAAAGCTGGCGCAGGCGATGCCGCGCGAAGGCGCGCAACGTTTTGCCGTGCCGCTGTTCCTTGCCTGGGCCGAAGCGGGCCAGCACCAATACGGTCCGGCGCTGCAAGCGCTCGATGTGATGGATGGCGTCAACGGCATCGCGCCGCTGCATGATCTGCACACCGCGCTGATCCAGGACTACACCGATCACGTCGACGAAGCGAAAGCCTCGTTCCAGCACGTGCTCGCTGGGCCGCAAGCGCCGACCTGGCGCGTCGCCGAACTCGCGGGCAATTTCTACGAGCGGCATGGCGATGCCGCCGATGCCAAACAGATCTACGAAAAGATTGGCGCCGAGCAGGGCACGATCGATGTGGCGACGGTCGGGCTGGCACGGTTGGCGAAAGGCACCATTCCGCCGCGCGTGATCGCAAAGCCGGCGGACGGTGCGGCCGAGGCGATGTTCGATCTCGCCGGCCTCTTGAACGTGCCCGAAACCATGGATGCGGCATTGATCTATGCCCGCCTCGCGCTCGATCTGTCGCCGCATTTCTCGCTGGCGCAGATGCTGGTCGGCGAAATTCGCGATGCGCAAGAGCGCCCGGCCGAGGCGCTCGCGCTCTATCAGGCCATCGATCGGCAATCGCCCTATGCCTGGATCGCGCAGCTCCGCGCGGCACTCGAACTCGATGCGCTCGATCGCACCGACGAAGCGGCAGTGAAGCTGAAATCGCTCGCGGCCGAGCGGCCGACGCGCAGCGAGCCGCTGATCGAGCTCGGCGATCTCTTGCGCAGCCATAAACGCTTCGCTGAAGCGGTCAGCGCCTATGACGAAGCGGCAGCGCGCATTCCCACTCCGCAGCCCGACGATTGGCGGCTGTTCTACAGCCGCGGCGTTGCCGAAGAGCGTTCCAACAACTGGCCGGGCGCCGAAGCCGATCTGCAGAAAGCGCTGGCGCTGCAGCCCAACCAGCCGCTCGTGCTGAACTACCTCGGCTATTCCTGGATCGATCGAGGCGAGAATCTCGACGACGCGCTCGGCATGATCAAGCGCGCCGTCGATCTCCGCCCGAATGACGGCTACATCGTGGATAGCTTGGGTTGGGCTTATTTCCGCCTGCATGATTTCGAGCACGCGACGGAATACCTCGAACGCGCGATCGAGCTGCTGCCCGCGGATCCGACGATCAACGATCATTTGGGCGATGCGTATTGGCGCGCCGGCCGGCTCTCCGAAGCGCGCTATCAATGGAAGCGCGCGCTGCAATTCCAGCCCGAAGCCGACGAGATCAAAGGCATTCAGACCAAGCTCGATCACGGTCTCAGCGCGCTGCCGTCATCGGCCTCGATCAACGGCGGCTAGCGCTCGTCTGGCGGATTTGAAGTTCCTACGATCTTCGCGGCGGCGATTTTAGGAACTTCAAATCCAAGAGCCACACGAGGATTCAATGGGTGGGCTAGGTCTCCTTATCGATCCGGAAGTTCGAAAGTGCCAGGTTCAAATGACGCGAACTTCCGGATCGGGACACTAGCGATGTCGCGCTGGTGGCCCGCGCCGGCCAAGCTCAATCTCTATCTCCATGTCACCGGCCGCCGCGCCGACGGCTTTCATCTGCTCGATAGTCTCGTCGCGTTCAGCGATATCGGCGACCGGTTGAGCGTCGCGCCGGCGCCGCGCCTGACGCTCGAGATCACTGGTCCTTTCGCGCGCGAATTGGAGAAGGAGGATCCGCAGAAGAATCTCGTTTGGCGCGCTGCGGAAGCATTGGCCGCGCGGCTCGGCCGCGCGCCTGATGTCGCGTTGACGCTCGAGAAGAATCTGCCGGTCGCCTCCGGCATCGGCGGCGGCTCGAGCGATGCGGCGGCGGCACTGAAGGCCCTCGCCGCGCATTGGCAAGCACCGCTCGATGAAGCAGCGCTTTGCGCGATCGCGGCGACACTCGGTGCGGATGTTCCGGTTTGCATCGTTGCGCGCGCCTCGTTCTTCGGCGGGATCGGCGACGAGATTATGCGCGCGCCGCGACTGCCGCCGGTGCCGCTGTTGCTGATCAATCCCGGTATTGCGTTGCAGACGGCATCGGTCTTTCGCGCGCGGCAAGGTGCATTCTCGGCGCCGGCACGCTTTGCAACGGCGCCGGCGTCGGTCGCGGCACTCGCGACGCTGCTGGAGGAGCGGCACAACGATCTGAGCGATGCCGCGATCGGTATCGTGCCGGCGATCGGCGACGTGCTGACACGGCTCGCGGCGCAACAAGGGGCGCTGCTCGCGCGGATGAGCGGCAGCGGTGCGACCTGCTTCGCGCTCTTTGAAACGACAGCGGCGGCCGAAGCCGCCGCCGCATCACTGAAATTGGAACAGCCGCGCTGGTGGATCGCGCCAGGGAAGCTCTTTTAGGGCTTCGACGCCGCGGCCCTGGTCGCGGTGCCAGTCGCGAGACCGCCGGGGGCGGTATTGCCGGTGCTCTTGATCGTCGCCGCGACTTGCTGCGCCCGAGCCTGCGCTTCTTTGAGCGTCGAGGGCGCGAGCGACGAAGCGAGACGATCTCGGCGCTGGGCCGCGCCGCTGTCGCCATGGGTAGCGGCAGCGCTGTACCAGGCATAAGCCTCGACTTGCGAGACCGGCACGCCGTCGCCACGCTCATAGAGCAGGCCGAGATTGAACTGGGCGTTGATGATGCCGGCAGCGGCGGCACGGCGGAACCATTGCGCCGCCTGATCCATGCTCTGCTGCACGCCAACACCGTTGGAGTAGGCGACGCCGAGATTGAATGCGGCATTCGCATTCCCTTGCGCCGCGGCCTTTTGATACCACTGTACCGCCTGGACGGGGTCGCGGCCGATGCCGAGCCCTTCGCCAAACATCACAGCGATATTGTATTGCGCTTCGGCAACGCCGCCTTCGGCGGAGGTTTTGAAGAGCTGCGCCGCGTGCTGATAATCCTGCTGCACGCCCTGGCCCAGCGCGTAGAGCACGCCGAGGCGATATTGCGCGATGACATCGCCGGTCTTGGCGCGTTGGTCGAGCCACGGTGCGAGCGCTTTCGGATCGGTCGGCGCGACATCGTCTTTGCTGGGACGCGGCGGGATAGCGGCGCTCGCGATTTTGGTCGGCGCGGCTTCCGATTTGGCGGGAGCAGGCGGCATCGCTTCAGCCGTATTCGTCGGAGCGGGGGCGGCTTTGCCTTTCGCAGTCGTTGCGGGCTTCGCGGGGGCGACCGGCGCGGAAGTATCCGGTTTCGCAACGAGCGAAGTCGGTGCGGCGCTTGCGGTGCTGCTGGGCTCGGGTAGCGGGGCCGGCGCAACGCTCGGCTCGGGAGCCGGTGGCGGCGACGGCGGCAGCGACGCGAGGCTGGTCGGCGCAGACGTATCGCTCGGCGTGCTCGACGACAGGCTCGGCAGGCCGGGAACCGGCGGCAGATTGCTCGGCGGCGGCGACAGATCGCTGCTGCTGTTGTTGTTGAGGCTCGGCACCGGCGGCGGCAGATCGGGGAGCGACGACGAATTCGAGGGCGGCGAAGGCGGCAGGCTCGGCAAGCTGGGAACCGACGAACTCGGCGCGCTGCCCAGATTGTTGCTGCCGCTGTTGATGTTGCCGCCATTGTTGAAGCTCGGCAGCGGCGGCGGGTTGTTCGGCGTCGGTGCCGAGAAGCTCGGCGTCGAACCGGCGAAGTTGTTGCTCGGCGCGGCCGGCGCGCGCGAATGGCCGGGGATCAGATATTGCGCGGTCACTGCGCCGGCGGTAACGGCCAGTGCGATGGCGACCGCGATGATCGCGAGACGCTTGGTGCTTTTGCGTGAAGGCGGCAGAGGACGCGCCTTCACGGTCGCGGGATGACGCGGCTCGGTCTCGGCTTCGGCATCGGCTTCTTCGAAATCGTATTCGTCGCGCGAAGCCCAAAGCTTGAACTTCTTCTTTTCCTGTTTCGCTGCCGGCTCTTCGTTGTCAGCGAACATGTGCGGCGCGTCGCCGCGATCATCCTCGTCCTGCCAGTCGCGCTCGTCTTGCGCTTCGTTCTCATGCAGGAAGGACGGTGTGTCTTCTTCTTCCTCGGTCTCGTCGAGGCGTTGCTGTGCCAGGCGCTCGGCAATGGTCGGAGCGCGACGCAAAGCGGCGGGCTGCTCGGCAATAGGAGCAGGCGGCGGCGGAACGGGCGCGACCGGCGCGGGCGCGGGACGTGCCGCGGTCTGCCGGACGACCGGCGCAACCGGCGGCATAGGAGGAGGAGCGGGCGGCAACTCGACCGGCGCGTGACGCGCTTCGATCTGTACCGGGTTGGGCGCCGGCTGTGCCGGTGCCGGTGCGGGTTGCGATTGCTGTTGCTGACGGGTCATCGCGAGCAGCGCGGCGAGCGAGGCTTCGATCTCGGGCGGCTGCGCGGGCGTGGCGACCGGCGCGGGCGGCGGCATCATCGGACGCGGCGGCGCGGCGAAAGTCGGCGTAACGACGGGGGCCGTCGGAATGGTCACGGACGCGCCGCGGAACGCGCTCGGGCAAGCGCGACGGATCGCGCGCTCGAGCCATTCCTCGACTGCAAGACCGGCCGCGGCGGCGGCGTGTTCGGCGAGACGACGGGTGACGGGGTCGATCTGGACCTTTTCCCAGGGATCGACGCCTTCGACGGCGAGAGGCGGAATATCGCGGATCATGGCGTGCCCTCCGCGCCGGCGGCTATGCGTTGGCGAGCCGCTTCGACGGATAGATGTTCGGCGAGGATCGCATCGGCGAGCGCTTCGGGTTGCGGCGCATCGAGCAGCACGAAAGCGTGCTCGCGCGATAGCATGCCGGAGCCGATGAGATGACGGACGAGCGGCGGCAGACCAAGCAGCCGCATGCTCTGGACGATGTGTTTGCGATCGCGACCGATTGCGGTGGTGACCGCCGAAACATCGACCGCGTGTTGCGTCAGCAGACGCAGATAGGCTTGCGCTTCGTCGAGAACCGAGAGATTGCCTTGCTGCAGATTCTCGGTGAGCGAGGCGAGGATCGCCGTGGCGTCGTCTTGCGTGACGACGATGGCCGGGATTTGCGTGAGACCGACGCGCTGCGCGGCGCGCCAGCGGCGATGGCCGCAGATGATCTCATACTGTTCAGGATTGCTGGCCGAGCGGCGTACTGTCGCCGGCTGGCGCACGCCGCGGGTAGCGATATCGGCAAGCAGCGTCTCGGGCATGTCGTCGCCGCGGCGCGTGCCGAGATTGGCGACAACCATCGACGCGATCGGCAACATGGTGGCGCCGGCGGGAACCGGATGCGGCGCGGGGCGGCGCAACGAGCGGTGCGGGGGCGCGCGACGGGCGCGGATTGCATGAAAGGCTGCGGCGCGGTGAAAGCCGGCGGTGCAAAAGCAGCGGGGGCGATAGGGGCGGGCGCAATCGGCGCGGCTTGCGGCGGCTGCATCGGCGTCTGCTGAAGCGGCGCCTGCTGAATCTGAATTGGGCGGAAGCGGCTGCGGACGATAAGCCGTGACCGGCGCGACGAGCGGCGTCGGTGCCGGCATCGGCGTGGCGGGTTGAACCGGTGTCGGGATCGCGGTCGGACGGAAGACCATCGGCTGCACCGGCGCGGCAGCTTGTTGCTGCGGAACGGTGGGCTGGAAGCTTGCGGCGGCTGGCTCGATCGCCGGTGTAATCGGTTGGGGTGCGCTCGGCTGCATTACCGGTGCGATGGGTTGCATCGGTGATTGCAGCGGCGGCAGTGACGTGTTTGCCGGCATCGGCGTCGGTGCGGGCTGGATACGCGGCGTCGAGGGGACGCGGTCGCGAATCTCGCGCGTGAATTCGAGGATCTTCGGCGGCTCGGCCGGCGAGCCAACGCCTTCGGCGGAGCAGGTCTCGCTGATCAGCTTGGTGAGCCAGGACGACAGCGAAACACCGGCACCGAGAGATGCGATCTCCGCGGCTTCGCGGGCGCTGGTCGAGAGGCGGTCAAGCTGCCATTGAGCAGCTGGGGAAGTCATCGCACCGTACTCCTCACCCCGTCGAGGCAGGGATTATAAGCCAATTTGGAACGTCCGACTCGGGCGATTGACCTCTGTCTTCGCTAAGCCGTTCATTCTGTATTCACCATAAGGGGCCGGCCATTAACGAATGGTTGACGCTAATGCGGCGAATCCGAAATTCGCAGGTCTTTGGCCGAACGCCGAGCGAATTTCGGATTCGGGACCGCATTAGCCATTTAAGGGAATCTCGGGCGGTTTTCGGATTTGAAGTTCCTACCCCACCTGCAGCGAACGCCGAGGAACTTCAAATCCACCGACCGAGCGAAAATCGGTGGCGGCCGCGCGGCAACCTTGCGGCGGTGCATTGACGATCGGCCAATCCTCGGAATAACCTCGATAATTCGCGTTGGAGGAATCGCCGATGAGCGAATTGGACGTGGCTGCCCGGAAGCTGGATGAGGCCGTACAACGGCTGGAAGCCGCCTCGAAACGGGTTGCAGAGGTTAAGCCGGGGGCCAAGAATGCCGCGGCCATAGCCGAAACGACGGCCGCGGTTGCGGCTAAGCTCGAGGAAGCGATCCTGCGTATCGACCGGTTGCTGGAGGAGTGATGCCGCAAGTCTCGATCATGATTAATGGCCGGTCTTACCCCGTCGCCTGCGATGAGGGGGAGGAGGGCCGGATCCGCGACCTGGCGCGCGTCATCGACAGCAAAGTCGCGGGCTTTGCACGTCAGGTCGGCCAAGCCGGCGAGGCGCGTCTCTTGGTTCTGGCGGCGTTGGTCCTCGCCGATGAGCTCAACGAGGCCAATGATGCGGCACGGCGTCTCGGCACCCAGCCGGCGCCCGACAATGTCGCGGTGGCGGGGAGCGTCAGTCGTTTGGCGCAGCGGATCGAGGCAGTTGCAGCGCGACTAGAATCGTCCCACACTTGAATTCGAGATGGTGGGGCTGCGCGGTGCGTTAGGTCGCAACACCCCGGGGCCGATATGTACCTCTAGGGGGCTGTCCCTGACGAAGCCCTGGTTTCGTTAAATGGCTCCCACCTGCGTAAGCGGGCCACGAGGGTAACGCTATGCCGACGGCCGAGGCGGCTCCACTTTCTCTCTTTCTCTTAAATTCCGATCCCAGGATTTAACCGGGCGATGCGACTGCTGATTTGCGGGGACATCGTCGGCCGGCAGGCGCGCGAGGCCGTCGCGGCGCAGGTGCCGCGGCTGCGGCGCGAGCTGAAGCTCGATTTCGTCATCGTCAATGGCGAGAACGCGGCGCATGGCTTCGGCATCACCGAGACGATCTGCGCCGAGCTTTATGCCGCCGGCGTCGATGTCATCACTACCGGCAACCATGTCTGGGACCGGCGCGAGATCATGGCTTATATCGCCGGCGATGCCCGGCTGCTGCGGCCGATCAACTTTCCACCCGGCACGCCCGGCAATGGCTTCGGTATTTACGGTACGACACCCGGGTCGCGCGTGCTCGTCGTCAACGCCATGGCGCGGCTCTTCATGGACGCGATCGACGATCCCTTCGCCGCGGTCGACCGGCTTCTGACGGCGTATCCGCTCGGCTCGGTCGATGCCATTATCGTCGACTTCCACGGCGAGGCGACCTCCGAAAAAACCTCGATGGGTCATTTCTGCGATGGCCGGGTCTCGGCGGTGGTCGGCACGCATTCCCACGTGCCGACGGCCGATCACCGCATCCTCGCCAACGGCACGGCCTATGCGACCGATATCGGCATGTGCGGTGACTATGATTCAGTGATCGGCATGCAGAAAGAAGTCGCGGTCGCGCGCTTCGTTAGGAAGCTGCCGGGCGAGCGGCTCGAAGTCGCGACCGGCGCGCCGACGATCTGCGGCGCTGTGATCGAGACCGACGATGCGAGCGGCCTCGCGCGCGCGATCTGGCCGCTGCGGCTTGGCGGCAAGCTCGATCAGGCGCTGCCGCCTCTGCCTTGAACAAGCATCCTTGAACCAGCTCGCCGCGCTTGCCGGCTACGGCTTTCTTCTCGGCTGGTCGGTCGCCTGGCCGCCGGGTCCGATCAATGCCGAGATGATCCGCCGTGGCTTCGCCGCCGGCTTTCGTCCCGCGGCCGCGGTTGGGCTCGGCGCGTGCTCGGGCGATGCGCTCTGGGCGATCCTGGTGATGACTGGAATCGGCTTGCTGATTGGGCCGGCGACGCGCCTCGCCTTGGGGATCGCCAGCGCGTTGTTGCTGCTTGTCTTGGCCGGGCTCTTTCTTTTGGCGGCGTGGCGCGCGTGGCGGACACGCAAATCGGCGAGTGCTCCACTGAGTCAAATTGTCGCGACTCGGCGCGGCTATTTCCTCGGTTTCGGCATGGCGCTGACCAGCCCGTGGAATCTCGCCTTCTGGCTCGCCGTGATGGGACGGCCGCAAAGTCTCGATGCCGGCATCGGCGGCGCGCTCACCATCGCGAGCGCGGTGATTCTCGGCGCCGGTGCATGGGTCATAATGTTGTGCGGCATTGTGGTGCGCTTGCGCCTGCAACTTGTCGATGGATTTTGGGGTCGCCTGTGGCAACTCGTCGCTGATAGCGTGACCGGGATTTTAATGTTGGGCTTCGGCGTGCAGCAGTTGCACGCTTTGCTTCGCTAATGGCTCGGGGGTCGGCCGCAAATCCGCCATATTGCATCGCTAAGCCAGCGACGGCTCGGCGCGGGTGGGGAAAAATCATTTGACGCGGGTCGATAGCGACTGATTCGCGGCATATGCTATGATTCGCGCATTCAACTCCACTATTAGCGATCGACATGGCGGGCCATTCCCAATTCAAGAACATCATGTACCGCAAGGGCGCGCAGGACAAAAAGCGCGCCAAGATTTTCACCAAGCTGATTCGCGAATTGACCACGGCGGCGCGAAGCGGCTTGCCCGATCCTGCGGCCAACCCCCGTTTGCGCGCGGCGATCATCGCCGCGCGTGGCGCGAACATGCCGAAAGACACGGTCGACCGCGCGATCAAGCGTGGTGCCGGTGGCGGCGAGGGCGAGAATTTCGAAGAGATCCGTTATGAGGGCTACGGCCCGGGCGGCATCGCCGTGATCGTCGAGGGCCTCACCGACAACCGCAATCGTACCGCAAGCGAAGTGCGTGCTGCCTTCACCAAGGCCGGCGGCAATCTCGGCGAGACGAACAGCGTCAGCTTCATGTTCGATCACGTCGGCCAGATCACCTATCCGGCATCGGTCGCCTCGAGCGAGGCGATGTTCGAGGCCGCGGTCGAGGCTGGCGCCGACGATGCCGACAGCAGCGGCGACGAGCATGTGATCACCTGCCATCCCGATCAGCTCAACGCCGTGCGCGATGCGCTCGATGCGAAATTCGGCGCACCGGCATCGGCGCGGATGGTGTGGAAGCCCAAAACGCTAACGCCGGTCGATGGCGAGACGGCGGAAGCGCTGTTCAAGATGTTGGAAGCTCTCGAAGACAGCGATGATGTGCAGAACGTCTTCGCGAATTTCGAAGTCTCCGACGACGTCATGGCGCGGTTGAGCGCCTGACGGCCCGTGCGCTCGCCAGGAACCTCTTGATGCGGCTGCTCGGTCTCGACCCGGGATTACGCAACACCGGCTGGGGCGTCATCGATGCGGAAGGCAATCGTCTGAAGCACGTCGCGCAAGGCGTGGTGAGGCCGGTCGACGATGCGTCGCTCGCCGTGCGTCTGGGTGAGCTCTATCGTCTACTCGGCGAAGTGTTGGATCGCTTTCAGCCCGATGTTGCCGCGGTCGAAGAGACGTTCGTGAACAAAAATCCCGGCTCGACCCTGAAGCTCGGCATGGCGCGCGGCGTCGTGCTCCTGGCGCCGGCCGAGCGTGGCATTCCGGTTTTCGAATACGCGACCAATCTCGTGAAGAAATCGGTCGTCGGCGTCGGCCATGCCGACAAGACGCAAGTGCAGATGATGGTGAAGCGCCTGCTGCCCGGCGCGACCAGCGGCGCCGATGCCTGCGACGCGCTGGCGGTCGCGATCTGCCACGCGCATCACGCGGCGACAGCACGCGCCGTCTCGCTCGCCGCCGGAGTGTCGCTGTGATCGCGATGCTGGCGGGGCTCGTCGATCAGGCGAGCGATGACGGAATCGTCATCGATGTGAAAGGCGTCGGCTACCTCGTTTTTGCCTCGCGTCGCACGCTGGGCAAAGCGCCGGCGCGCGGCGAGCCGATCCGGCTGCTGATCGAAACCCATGTGCGCGAGGATCACATCCATCTCTACGGCTTTGCCGACGAGGCGGAGCGTGAATGGTTCCGCCTGTTGACCACCGTGCAAGGCGTCGGCGCACGCATCGCGCTGGCAATTCTCTCGGTGCTGTCGCCCGAAGCGCTGGCGACGGCGATCGCGGCGCAGGACAAGGCGGCGATCACCGAAGCCGACGGCGTCGGCCCGAAACTCGGTCAGCGCATCGTCATCGAGCTCAAAGATAAAGTCGGCGGCATTGCCCTCGGGCCGTCCGCGCCGGCGCCGCTGGCGGCGGCGGGCGAGGCGGTCTCGGCGCTGGTCAATCTCGGCTATCCGCGCAGCGATGCGCATGCGGTGGTCGCGGCAGCGTCGCGGCGGTTGGGTACCGGGGCGTCGCTCGATGCGCTCATCCGCGCCGGGCTTAAGGACCTCGGCATCAAAGAGGGCGCGCGATGAGCGACGATCGCATCGTCAGCGCCGCGCGCAGTGAGGAAGACGGTGGCGAGACCTCGTTCCGGCCGCTGACGCTCGACGAATTCGTCGGCCAGCAGGCGGTGCGCGACAATCTTCGCGTCTTCATCAAAGCGGCGCAGCAGCGCGCCGAGGCGTTGGATCACGTGCTGCTCGCCGGCCCACCGGGTCTTGGCAAGACGACGCTGGCACAGATCATCGCCCGCGAGCTCGGCGTTCAATTCCGCGCCACCTCGGGGCCGGTGATCCAGCGCGCCGGCGATCTCGCCGCGCTCTTGACCAATCTCGAGACGCGCGACGTGCTCTTCATCGACGAGATTCATCGCCTCGCGCCGGCGGTCGAAGAGATCCTTTATCCGGCGATGGAGGATTTTCAGCTCGACCTCATCATCGGCGAAGGGCCGGCGGCGCGCTCGGTGCGCATCGACCTGCCACCTTTCACGCTGATCGCCGCGACGACGCGCTCGGGTCTCATCACGCGGCCGTTGCGCGAGCGTTTCGGTATTCCGATGCGGCTTGCTTTTTATGAGCCGCGCGAACTTTGCCAGATCGTCGAGCGCGGCGCGCGCGTGCTCGGCATGGCGCTCGATCCCGAAGGCGCGGCCGAGATCGCACGCCGCTCGCGCGGCACGCCACGCGTCGCCGCAAGGCTGTTGCGCCGCGTGCGCGACTTCGCCGCAGTGTCGGGCGCCAAGCGTATCGATAAGAAAGCTGCCGAACTCGGCGCTGCAGCGTCTCGAAGTCGATGCCAGCGGCCTCGACGCGCTCGACCGGCGCTACCTCTTGTGTATCGTGCAGAATTACGGCGGCGGTCCGGTTGGTGTCGAAACAGTCGCGGCGGCGCTCGGCGATCAACGTGACGTCATCGAGGAAGTGATCGAGCCCTACCTGATGCAGCAGGGTTTCGTGCAGCGCACCTCGCGCGGCCGTGTGCTGACCGAATTGGCTTACGGGCATCTCGGCTTGAAGCCGCTGCGGCCGCCGGCCTCGCAGCTCGATCTGCTCGACGATGCAGAAGAGGAGAGCGGCACATGAGCGCCTCGCATCCGACATCGGGCAATCTTCCGCGCGCCGATCTTCCACGTGAGGGCGCGCTGCAAGGCGAGGTGCATCGCTTCCCGGTGCGCGTCTATTACGAAGACACCGACGCTGCCGGCATCGTCTATTACGCGAATTACCTCAAATTTATCGAACGCGCGCGCACCGAGATGATGCGGCTCTACGGCGTCGAGCATGAGAAAGCGCGCCAGAGCGGCGGCACGGCTTTCATTGTGCGACGCTGCGAAATCGAATACATCGTGCCGGCCCGGCTCGACGACCAACTCGTGGTCGAGACGCGTCTCAAGGAACTCGGCGGCGCGACGATCCGTTTGAGCCAGGACGTGCTGCGCGACGCAACATTACTGGTACGCGCCAGCGTGCTCGTCGCCTGCATCGGCGCACAGGGGCGGCCGATGCGGCTGCCGGCCGAACTCCGTTCATCGCTTTCCTCCTTCAACGACAAACCTCGGATGGTCACCGCACATGCCCGATAATGCCGTCGATCAAGCAGTCCTTGCCGGCTCCGCGCCGGTGCATGATTTGTCCGTGGTCACGCTCTTCCTGCAGGCCGACAGCATCGTCAAAGCGGTGATGCTGCTCCTGCTCTGCGCCTCGTTCTGGTCGTGGGCGGTGATCTTCGACAAATACATCAAGCTGCGCCGCCTGCGACGCGACGCCGACAATTTCGAAGAGGCATTCTGGTCGGGCGGCGCGCTCGACGATCTTTACGACCGCATCGGCAGCCGGCCGGAAGACCCGATGTCCTCGGTCTTCGCCGCGGCAATGCGCGAATGGCGGCGCAGCATGGCGAAGGGCCTCGCCGGATCGAGCGCCACGCGCATGACGCTGCAAGAGCGTATCGAGCGCGTGATGCAGGTGACGGCGGGTCGTGAGATGCAGCGCCTCGAGCGCTACATGCCGTTCCTCGCGACCGTGGGTTCGACCTCGCCCTTCGTCGGCCTCTTTGGGACAGTCTGGGGCATCATGAACAGCTTCGCCGCGATCGCGGCGGCCAAGAACACCAGCCTCGCGGTCGTCGCGCCCGGCATTGCCGAATCCTTGTTCGCGACGGCGCTCGGCCTGGTCGCCGCCATTCCGGCGGTGATTTTCTACAACAAGTTCTCGACGGACTTCAGTCGTTATGCCGCGCGGCTCGAAGCCTTCGGTTCGGAATTCAGCGCGATCCTCTCGCGCCAACTCGACGAGAAGGCATAAGCGATGGCCGGTCCTCTCCTGCAACGCAGCGGCGGTGGTCCGTCGCAACGCTATCGCCCGATGGCCGACATCAACGT
This sequence comes from uncultured Alphaproteobacteria bacterium, assembly GCA_963740675.1. GTDB lineage: Bacteria > Pseudomonadota > Alphaproteobacteria > ATCC43930 > CGMCC-115725 > CAIKMD01. The sequence continues at coordinate 518,658 of CAVUFS010000004.1, read as the reverse complement.
CACGCCGATGGTCGACGTGATGCTGGTGCTGCTCGTCGTCTTCATGGTGACCGCGCCACTCCTCACGGTTGGCGTGCCGGTCGATCTGCCCCAAACCAACGCGCAGCAGCTCAGCGAGCCGAAAGAGCCGCTGGTCGTCACGATCGATTCGCAATGCAAGACCTTCCTCCAGAACAACGCGATCGCGAACGATCAGCTGGGGCCGCGGCTGCAAGCGATCACCAATAACGATGTGTCGACCAGCATCTACGTGCGCGGCGACAAGGCAGCGAATTACGGTTGCGTGCTGCAGGTGATGGGGCTGATCAGCTCCTCCGGCTTCAACAAGGTTTCGTTGGTGGCCGAGCAACCGAACGCGACGACTCCTGCGACCACTCCGGCCAAGCCGCGCTGAGGGAAATGCTCGAGCGGCAGAGTTTCATTTGCTCGGCTGTCCTTCATCTCATGGTGGTGCTTGCCGCCGTGATCGGGCTGCCGCATCTATTTGAGCCGAAGGTGATCGAGGATCAGCCGATCGCGGTGCAGCTCGTCAACGTCGCCCCGGAGACGCACGCGACGCAGAAGAACACGACGCCGCCCGTGCCGGACGCGAAGCCCGATGTCGCGCAGACCGAGCCGCCGCCGAAGCCGCAACCGCCGACACCCGAGCCGCCGAAGCCGGAGCCGCCCAAGCCGCAGCCGCCGACGCCGCCAACGCCACCTCCGCCACCACCACCCCCGCCGCCGCCGACACCGGCGCCTGAGCCGAAGCCACAGGCACCGAAGCCCGAGCCGGCGCCACCGCCGCCGCCGCAACAAAAGCCGCAGCCGCCGCAGCAGCAGAAGAAGCCGGACGACTCCTCGTTCGACCAACTGCTGAAAAATCTGACGAACAAGCAGCAGGCGCAGGTGCCGCAGCAACAGAATCCCGGGCCGCAGCAAAAGAGCTCGCAGCCGATCGCGCCGCTCGGCTCGCAGCTCACGACCAGCGAGCTCGATGTCGTCAAATCGCAGCTCGAGGCCTGCTGGAACGTGCCGGCCGGTGCGCGCGATGCACAGGATCTCACGCCGGAATTCCGCGTGCAGATGCGGCGCGACGGCACGGTCGCCGCGACGCAGCTTCTCAATCGCGACCGTATGAACGACCCGTTCTTCCAAGCCGCGGCCGAGAGCGCCAATCGTGCGTTGCTCAATCCACGGTGCCAGCCGCTGAAATTGCCGCCTGAGAAATTCGATCAGTGGCAGACTTTCACCATCACATTCGACCCGAAGGATATGACATGAAGATGATCACGCGCCGCGACCTCGGCATTGGCATTGCCGCCGTTCCGCTGTTCATGTCCACAGCGCGGCTTGCGCATGCCGAGCTCCACATCGATCTGACGCGCGGCAACCCCAAGCCGATGCCGATCGCGATTCCGGTTTTCGCCGGCGGCCCCGGCACGATGGGCGCCGATATCACCGGCGTGGTCGCGGCCGATCTCGAGCACTCGGGCCTATTCCAGCCGATCAATTCCAAGGCCTTCGTCGATCAGGATGCGAATTCGCACGTCCCGCCGCACTACAACGACTGGCGCGTGATCAACGCGCAGGCGCTTGTCACCGGCGATATCCAGGCACAGCCGGACGGGCGACTCGCGGTCGAGTTCCGCCTTTGGGACATTTTCGCCGAGCAGCAATTGACCGGGCTGCGCTACACGACGACGCCCGACAATTGGCGGCGCATCGCGCATATCATCGCCGACGCCGTCTACAAGCGCCTCACCGGCGAAGACGGCTATTTCGATACGCGCATCGTCTACATCTCGGAGAGCGGGCCGCTCAACCAGCGCATCAAGCGCCTCGCGATCATGGATCAAGACGGCGCCAATCATCGCTATTTGACCGATGGCAAAGCGTTGGTGCTGACGCCGCGCTTCTCGCCGACGGCGCAAGAGATCACCTATCTCTCGTTTGCGCGTGGCACGCCGCGCGTTTATCTTTTCAATATCGATACGGGACAGCAGGAAGTGCTCGGCGATTTCCCCGGCATGTCTTTCGCGCCGCGCTTCTCGCCCGACGGCAACCGCGTGATCATGAGCATCGCGCTCAACGGCGCGAGTCAGATCTATTCGATGGATTTGCGCACGCGCCGCGCGACGCAGATCACGACCACCGAATCGATCGACACCTCGCCGTGCTTCTCGCCGGATTCGTCGCAAATTGTCTTCAATTCCGATCGCGGGGGCACGCAGCAGCTTTATGTGATGAACGCCGATGGCAGCAACATTCACCGCATCAGCTTCGGCACCGGCCGCTATGGCACGCCGGTCTGGTCGCCGCGCGGCGATCTCATCGCTTTCACAAAATTCGATAGCAGCACCTTCTATATCGGCGTGTCGCGCCCCGACGGCCAGGGCGAGCGGCTCCTGACCCAGAGCTTCCTCGTCGAGGGTCCGACCTGGGCGCCCAATGGCCGCGTGTTGTGCTATTTCCGGCAGCAGCCGAGCGATGCGCGCGGCAACGGCGGGCGCTCGCGGCTCTATTCGATCGATCTGACGGGTTACAACGAGCGTGAGATGGTTACGCCGCAAGATGCGTCCGATCCCGCGTGGTCTCCGCTGCTTCCCTAGGCAAAGCGCTTGATTTCCAAAGCAACACTTGATTATATTCGCGCGGATTCCCGCGGGCCGTGAACTATGTTCTCGGCCTTGATAAATTCTCTGGTGGAGCCCCCGGGGGTCTCAACCGCATCAGCCCCGCCATGTCCGAGTTGCACAAGCAATGGGAGTTCAAAAATGAATCTTCGGCCATTGAGCCTGATCGCGGGTTTGCTGCTGTTGGCGGCTTGCTCACAGAATCCTTCGACGAATGCCAACACCGGCGGTACCGGCGCGGGAACCGGCACGACGCAGTCGAGCATTGTCCCGGGCTCGAAAGAGGACTTCGCTCAGAATGTTGGCGACCGTGTCTTCTTTGACACCGACAAATCCTCGATCAAGCCGGAAGGCCAGCAGACCCTGCAGCGCCAGGCCGAGTGGCTGAAGCGCTATCCGAACGTCACCGTGACGGTCGAAGGTCATTGCGATGACCGCGGCACCCGTGAATACAACCTCGCGCTCGGCGATCGCCGTGCGACGGCGGTGTCGCGTGCTCTGGTCGCGCTCGGTGTTCAGGCTAACCGCGTCAAGACCATCAGCTACGGCAAAGAGCGTCCGGCCGTGCTCGGCGATAACGAAGCCGCCTGGGCGCAGAACCGCCGCGGCGTGACCGTCATCAACTGACGGCGGCTCGGCGCGTTTCGACGCGTTAATACAGACGCCTGTCCGGTGCAGCGGCGATGGCCGCCATCCGGGCAGGCGTTTTTTTTCGCCCGCCGCGAGGGTTCGGATTCTGCGGCATGCCGGTGGAATGAGGTCTTGCCACCGGCCGTTTTTTAGCGTGAAAGTCAGAATAGAGGCGGGGCCTGAACGTCGAAATAAAGGCGCCGCCCGGAAACCGCGCGTGCCAAGAAATGCACAGCGGTGATCACAAAGGTGAGTCGATGGCGAGATCAGCTCTTTTCCTCCCGGCAGCCGCGGCCGTCATGTTCGCGGTTCTGGTGCCCGTAACCGCGCCCGCCCAGAGCGGATTGCAGACCGAACAGCGTCTCAGCGATCTCTCCGATCAGATGCGCCAACTGACGGGCCGCATTGAAGAGCTCAACAATCAGGTGACGCAGCTCAAGGTGCAGCTCGAGCGCCAGGCGAGCGATACCGATCTCCGTTTCCAGCAACTGCAGGGCGGCGGTACTGGGCTGAATACCGCGCCGCCACCGGCAGGCCAGTCCGGCTCGGCGACCGCGGATCTGCCGCCCCAGCCCAAGCCACCGCAGGGCGCCGGCGCGGATCCTTCGCAGCCGCCTTCGCGCTCGGGCAATCTTGGCACGTTGGTGACGCCGGGCCGGCAGCAACAGCAGCAGCAGGATGATACGCCGCCGCAGCAGACGGCCGCCGCGGGTGGCGCTCTGCCCGCCGGCAATGCGCAAGACCAATATAATTACGCCATGGGACTGTTGACCCAGGCGAATTATCCCGCCGCCGAGCAAGCGATGCGCGCCTTCGTTCAGCGCTATCCCAAAGACCCGCTCGCCGGCAATGCGCAGTACTGGCTCGGCGAGACTTTCTACGTGCGCAAGGACTACGCCAACGCCGCGACGGCCTTCGCGCAGGGCTATGAGAAATATCCCAAAGGCCCGAAAGCGGCGGACGATCTGCTGAAACTGGGCATGTCGCTGACGGCGCTCAATCAGAAGGCCGATGCCTGCAAATCCTATGCGCGGCTGCAGCACGATTTCCCGTCACCGCCGCAGAGCATCAAGGATCGGCTGAACGCCGAAAGGCAGCACGCCGGCTGCGGAGGCTGATGCCGCTCGGGCAGGGCCGCGCAGCCATCGTCGCGCAGGACACTGCCGCCCTGAAGGATAATGCTGGGCTAGATTTTGCCGCGTTGATGGCGCCGCTCGCGCCTTTTGAACCGCGACCGCATTTGGCGGTCGCTGTCTCTGGAGGTGGCGACAGTATGGCTTTGGCGCTGTTGGCGCATGATTGGGCAAAAGAGCGTGGCGGCCGTATCACGGCGTTGACCGTTGATCACGCGCTGCGTCCCGAAGCGGCCGCCGAGGCGGCACAAGTTGCCGCGTGGTGCCAAGAGCGCGGCATCGCGCATGTCGTCCTGACGCGCAGTGGCACCGCTCCGGCGAACGGCATCCAGGCTTTTGCGCGCGCGGCGCGGTATGCCTTGCTCGAGGATTGGTGCCGCGATCATGTCGTGCTGCATCTCCTGCTCGCACATCAAAGCGAGGATCAGGCAGAGACGATGGTGATGCGCGCCGCCAGCGGCAGCGGCGTCGACGGTCTCGCCGGCATGGCGAGCGTTGTCGAGCGCGACACGGTGCGGGTGTTGCGGCCATTGCTGAATTTATCGCGCGCGCAGCTGCGGGAATACCTGGTCGCGCGCGGCCAGGCCTGGATCGAGGATCCGAGCAACCGCAATCCGGCCTTCACCCGAGTTCGCATCCGCGATGAACTCACCCAGGCAAAGCCCGGCTTAAGCCACGCCGAGCGCGCGGCGATGGCGCGACGATACGGCCTCGAACGGGCCCGGCGCGAAGCCGCGGTCGCGCGGTGGCTGGCGCGGTTTGTCACGCTCGACCCGGCGGGATTTGCCACGATCGATCCGCACGCTTTTGTCCAGCCGGCGGCGTTCGGGCCGGTGGCGCCCGGACCGAAGGCGCTCGGCGTCGTGCTGGCGACGGTTTCCGGCCGGCACTACCCGCCGCGTACCGAACGGATCGCGCGCCTCTATCAGGAGTTGGCGAGCGGCTTGTCTCAGGATCGGACCCTGGGTGGCTGCCTCATTCTGCGACGGCGTGAGAAAAATTTCATTTGCCGCGAGCCATCGGCAGTCGCCGCGCCTATTCCGCTCACGCCGGGGCAGGAAGTTTGCTGGGACGGACGATTTCGCGTGACGCTCGATCCTGCGGCGCCGGGTGGGTTATTGCTCGGCGCGCTCGGCGCCGATGCGCCTGTGGTCGCGCGGGAACAGCGGGAATCCGCCGCTTTGCGCCTGCCGGCGGTCGTGCGCGCAACCCTGCCGGCCTTGCGCGACGCGAAAGGTGTGGTCGCCGTGCCGTCGCTGGGCTATTTTAAATGTTGCCGTCAAGAGACTACGACGGCGGCTTGCCGGGTCGAATTCAGGCCGATTTGTTCCTTGACCGGCGCAGGGTTTACAATTGTTTAACCCTACAAGGCTTCTTATCTAACGAAGGGTGGAGCGATGGCTGCGAACGGCCGTTATCCTGTCAAAGGGCCGTCGCCAAGCGCCGCGGAAAGGCTTCGAACGTGAACAGTTTCGGCAAGAATCTCGCTCTCTGGATCATCATTGGACTGCTGCTCGTCGCGCTGTTCAACTTGTTCCAGAGCTCGACGACCCGTACGCCGCAGAATAGCCTCGCTTATTCCGAGCTCATCAACGATGTGAACAAAGGGCTCGTGAAAGACGTCACGATCCAGGGCAACAACATCAGCTCGAAATTCGCGGATGGCCGCACCTACTCGACCTATGCGCCGAACGATCCGCAACTGGTTGGCCGCCTGATCGACAAGGGCGTCCAGATTCATGCGACGCCCAATGACGACAACGTGCCCTCGCTCTTCGGCATCCTGATTTCCTGGTTCCCGATGCTGCTGCTGATCGGCGTGTGGATCTTCTTCATGCGCCAGATGCAAGGTGGCGGCGGTCGCGCCATGGGCTTCGGCAAGAGCCGCGCCCGGCTGCTGACCGAGAAGGTCGGCCGCATCACCTTCGACGACGTCGCCGGCATCGACGAGGCCAAGCAGGAACTCGAGGAGATCGTCGAGTACCTGAAAGACCCGCAGAAATTCCAGCGCCTCGGCGGCAAGATTCCGAAGGGCGTGTTGCTGGTCGGCCCGCCGGGCACCGGTAAGACGCTGCTTGCCCGCGCCATCGCCGGCGAAGCCAATGTGCCGTTCTTCACCATCTCCGGCTCTGACTTCGTCGAGATGTTCGTCGGCGTCGGCGCCAGCCGCGTCCGCGACATGTTCGAGCAGGGCAAGAAGAACGCGCCTTGCATCATCTTCATCGACGAAATCGATGCGGTCGGCCGTCATCGCGGCGCCGGTTTGGGCGGCGGCAATGACGAGCGCGAGCAGACCCTCAACCAGTTGCTGGTCGAGATGGACGGCTTCGAGGCGAATGAAGGCGTGATCCTCATCGCCGCGACCAACCGCCCCGACGTGCTCGATCCCGCGCTTTTGCGTCCGGGCCGCTTCGACCGTCAGGTCGTGGTGCCGAACCCCGACGTCGTCGGCCGCGAGAAGATCCTCAAAGTCCATATGCGCAAAGTGCCGCTGGCCTCGGATGTCGATCCGCGCATCATCGCGCGCGGCACGCCGGGATTCTCCGGCGCCGATCTCGCCAACCTCGTGAACGAGGCGGCGCTGATGGCGGCGCGCAAGGGCAAGCGCTCGGTCACCATGGCCGAGTTCGAGCAGGCCAAAGACAAGGTCATGATGGGTGCGGAGCGCCGCTCCATGGTCATGACCGAGGACGAGAAGAAGCTCACCGCCTATCACGAAGGCGGCCACGCGCTCGTCATGCTCTATGCCGAAGGCCATGAGCCGCTGCACAAGGTCACGATCATTCCGCGCGGCCGTGCGCTCGGCGTCACCATGTTCCTGCCGGAGCGCGACAAATACAGCCAGTCGCGGATGGAGCTCGAAGCGATGCTGGCAAGCCTCTTCGGCGGCCGTGTTGCCGAAGAGCTGATCTTCGGGCCTGCGAAGGTCACGACCGGCGCGTCCGACGACATCCGCCGCGCGACCAATCTCGCGCGCCGCATGGTCACCGAGTTCGGTTTCTCCGACAAGCTCGGCCCGTTGCGCTACAGCGACAATGAGGAAGAGGTTTTCCTCGGTCACTCGGTCGCGCAGCGAAAGAACGTCTCCGACGCCACCGCCAAGGTAATCGACGAAGAGATTCGCCGCATCATCGAGGAAGGCGAGGCGAAGGCGCGCGGCATCCTCACCGAGCATCTCGAGGATTTGCACGCACTGGCCAAGGGCTTGCTCGAATTCGAGACGCTGTCGGCCGACGAGATCCGCAAGATCATCCGCGGCGAGAAGATCGTCCGCGACACCGGTGGCCCGGTCGAGACACCGCCGGCACCGGCGCCTGGCCGCCGCTCCTCCGTCCCGCCTGCCGGACAGAAGCCGGCCGGCGGCTTCGAACCGGAGCCTCAGCCCGGTTCGTAAACCGGACGACCCTTTCTATTTGGATGGCGCCGCTGCGGAAGCAGCGGCGCTTTTCTTTTGCGCAAAGCCAGGGCAACGGCCGCGAGACATAAGCTGAGGCGAAACAACGCCTTGTTTAGGCCTTTTTTGACCGCTTTTTAGTCAGTTTCCGGTGTAATATCGCGCGTCGCGACAGGAGAGTGTTGTTGAGATCATCGACCACGCGCAGGCTCTTTGGCACGGACGGCGTGCGCGGCTTGGCCAATCGCGAGCCCATGACGCCGGAAACCATGCTTCACGTCGCCATGGCGGCGGGGCAGGTGCTGCGCCGTGGCGACCATCGTCACCTCGTCGTTATCGGCAAGGACACACGGCTCTCGGGCTATATGCTCGAGCCGGCGCTGACCTCGGGCTTCATCGCCATGGGCATGGACGTCGTGCTCGTCGGCCCGCTGCCGACGCCGGCCATCGCCATGCTGACACGGTCGTTGCGCGCCGATCTCGGCGTCGTCATCTCGGCCTCGCACAATCCGTTCGAAGATAACGGCATCAAATTCTTCGGTCCCGATGGCTACAAGCTCTCGGACGAGATCGAAGCTGCCATCGAAGCGCAGATCGGCCACACCTCGCGCGAGCGCGCCCCGGCGCAAGAGCTTGGCCGCGCCAAGCGTCTCGATGATGCCGGCGGCCGCTATATCGAATTCGTCAAATCGAGTTTTCCGCGCGGCCTGCGTCTCGAAGGGCTGAAGATCGTCGTCGATTGCGCGCATGGCGCCGCTTACAAGGTCGCGCCGACCGTGCTCTGGGAATTGGGCGCCGAAGTCTTCCCGATGGGCGTGAAGCCCGACGGCCTCAACATCAATCGCGATTGCGGCGCGACCGCCACCACGGCGATGCAGCGCGAGGTCGTGGCGCAAGGCGCCGATCTTGGCATCGCGCTCGATGGCGACGCCGATCGTCTGATCATCGCCGACGAGCACGGCCAAATCCTCGATGGCGACCAACTCATGGCGCTGATCGCGATGGAATGGCATCGTGCGGGTCAACTCTCGCCGGCCGGCGTTGTCGCGACGGTGATGTCCAACCTTGGCTTCGAGCGCTTCCTGCAGAAGAACGCGATCCCGTTGACGCGTACCAGCGTCGGCGATCGCTATGTCGTCGAAGCGATGCGCCGCATCGGCAGCAATCTCGGCGGCGAGCAATCGGGCCATATCATTCTCGGCGATTTTTCGACGACGGGCGACGGGCTCATCGCGGCGCTGCAAGTGCTGGCGGCGATCGTCGAGACCGACGCGTCGGCGAGCCAGGTTGGCAAGGTGTTCGAGCCGGTGCCGCAGATCCTGCACAATGTGCGTTGCGATGGCGGCCGGGCGTTGCAATCCGACATAGTCAAGGCTGCGATCGGCGCGGCCGAGAAACGTCTCGGCTCGGCGGGTCGCTTGCTGGTTCGCAAATCCGGCACCGAGCCACTCTTGCGCATCATGGCCGAGGGCGAAGACGAGGCGTTGCTGAATGCGGTGATCGAAGAGATCGCCGAAGCCGCGGCCGCCGCCGGCGTGGGAGAAAGTGCGGCCGAATGAAAGGCCGTGTGCTGATCATCGCCGGCTCTGATTCGGGCGGTGGCGCCGGCATCCAGGCAGATATCAAGACCGTGACCGCGCTCGGCGCTTATGCGGCGACGGCGATCACCGCGCTGACCGCGCAAAATACCATCGGCGTGCAAGGCATCCTGCCGGTATCGCCGGATTTCGTGAGAAAGCAGATCGAGAGCGTGCTCGGCGATATCGGCGCCGATTGCATCAAGACCGGCATGCTCTTGGATCATGGCGTGATCGAGGTCGCGGGCGAGACCGTGGCAAAGCTCGCGCCGACCGTGCCGCTGGTCGTCGATCCGGTGATGGTCGCCTCGACCGGTGCGCGGCTGCTCGATCCGCGCGCGCTCGATGCGCTGGAGCGGCGCTTCATTGCCCGCGCGACGCTTGTCACGCCCAATGCACCCGAGGCCGAAGCGCTGACCGGCCAACGCATCGCCGGGCTCGACGATATGCGCCGCGCCGCGGATGCACTGCTGAAGATGGGCGCCAAAGCGGTGATGGTGAAAGGCGGCCATGTCGCGGGCGACATCGTGTTCGATCTCGTTGTGACCGGCAGCGACAGCTTCACCCTCGAAGCCAAGCGCATCGAGACGCGGCACACGCATGGCACCGGCTGCACGCTGGCATCGGGGATCGCCGCGGGCCTGGCGCAAGGGCTGGCATTGCGGCCGGCGATCGAGCGGGCCCATGCTTTCGTACAGGAAGCGATCCGCACCGCGCCGGGGCTGGGCGGTGGTCACGGGCCGCTCAATCACGCGCATTCGATCAAAGCAGGATGATCGCGCCGTGACGCGGTTCTTCGACGACTTCGCGGTCGGCGATAAATTCGCCACCGCCGAGCGCGAGATCACCGAGGCGATGATCCTCGACTTCGCGCATGACTACGATCCGCAGCCTTTCCACACCGATCCCGTCGCCGCCAAGGAATCGATCTATGGCGGCTTGATTGCCAGCGGCTTTCAGACCTTGGCGCTCGGCTTTCGTCTCATCTGGGATACCGGCGTGCTCGCCGGATCGAGCATGGGCTCGCCGGGTTTCGACGAGTTGCGCTGGCTGAAGCCGGTGCGTGCCGGCGATCGCTTGCATGTCGAGGCCGAGGTGATCGGCGTCGCGCCATCGCGCTCCAAGCCCGATCGGGGCATCGTCCGCATCGCCTATCGGTATCTCGATCAGCAAGGCGAGCCGGTGCTGACCTGCGCGATGATGCATTTGTTACGCTGCCGACAAGGTTGACCCCCACGCCGCAGTAGCGGAAACTGCCGCCAACATTGTGCGAACGGGGAGGACTAGTCGTGATGTCGGGTGATTTCATGCGCCGGGCGGTGTCGGCCGCATTCGCCTTCGCCGCTGTAACGCTCGCCGCGACCACGGTGCGCGCCGAGGATTCGGTCCTTGCCATTCCGGGACAGAACGTGCTGTTCCTGTCGCGCTACATCGCCGACGACCAGCATCTCTGGTCGAAGCAAGGGCTCAACGTCAAAATCCTCGACATTATCGGCATCGGCTCGATGAATGCGGTGATCGCCGGGTCGGCCGATTTCTCGATGGGCTCGGGCCCGACCGTCACGCGCGCCTGGGCGAAGGGCCAGAAAGTCTCGGCGCTGCTCACCGCGATCAGCCAATCGGGCCAGTCCATCGTCATCCGCAAAGATGTTGCCGAGGCCGCGCATTTCGATCCCAGCGCGCCGATCACCGAGCGCGGCAAGGTCTTGAAAGGCCGCACCATCGCGATCGGCGGCGTCGGCGCCATTCCGGATGTCGTGTTGAAGGTCATTGCCAAGGATGCCGGCGTCGCGCCGGGCGACGTGATCGCGCCGCCGATGCAGCCGCCGGAATTCATGGCCGCGTTCGCCGCGAAGAAGATCGATGGCTTCTCGAACAGCCCGCCTTTTGTCGAGCAGGTAGTAAGCGATGGCTCCGGCGTGCTGGTCAGCGATTCGAGCAAAGGCGAACCGAAAGAATACTCGCCGGTCTCGGCGGCGCTGCTACTGACGCGTGGCGATTTCTGCGCCGGCCACAAAATCATTTGCGAGAAGATGGTGCACGGCATCTACGAGGCGACGCAGATCATCCGCAACGATCCGCAAACCTCCATCGCGGTGATGAAGGCACATTTCGGCACCTATAGCGACAAGGTGCTGCAAGCCGCTTATCAGACGGTGAAGGCGATGACGCCGGAAAATCCGGTCACCACGGCGCAGATGTTGGAAAATGGCGACAACATGAACGCCGCCGCCGGCTTCCTGAAGCCGGAAGACAAGCTGCCGGACTACAAACCGCTGATCGACAATACCTACGTGAAGTAGCCGCCGAGGCGCTGCCATCGCTTGACCGCCTCGGCTCGACCCCGCCAAATGGGCGGCGGAAATCCATTTGTGATTGAGCGAAGGGGAAAGCCGTGATCACAGGTAAAGTTAAGCGCGTCGCCGTTGCCGCATTGGGGCTGACGACGATCGGTATTGCCGTGCCGCAAGTGCGCGCCGAGGATGCGACTCTCGCGATCCCCGCCCAAAACCTGTTGTTCCTCTCGCAATACATCGCAGCGGATCAGCATCTTTGGGAGAAGCAGGGCCTTAACACCAAGGTGATCTACATCACCGGCATCGGCGCGACGAATGCGGTGATCGCGGGCTCGGCCGATTTCTCAATGGCCTCGGGCCCGACGGTGACGCGCGCCAATGCCAAGGGCCAAAAGCTCGTGGCGCTGCTGACCGCGATCAACAAGTCGGGCCAGTCGATCGTCATCCGCAAGGAAGTCGCCGATGCGGCGCATTTCGATCCCAAGGCGTCGCTCGCCGAACGCGCCAAGGTGCTGAAGGGCAAGAAGATCGCGGTCAGCGCGATTGGCGCCATTCCCGATGCCGTGCTGCGTGTCGTCGCCAAGGCTGGCGGTCTTGGGCCGGACGATTTGGTCGTGCCCCCGATGCAGCCGCCGGAGTTCATGGCGGCGATGGCGAACAAGTCGATCGACGGCTTCTCCAACTCGCCGCCCTTTCCCGAGCAAATGATCGCCGCGGGCACCGGCGTGCTGGTCAGTGATTCGCGGGTTGGCGAGCCGACGGAATTCGACCCCGTGTCGTCATCGCTGCTGTTGGCGCGTGCCGATTTCTGCGGCAAGCATCAACCCGTCTGCGAGAAGATGGTGCATGCGCTCTATCAGGCGACGCAGATCATTCGCAACGATCCGCAGACCTCGCTCGCGGTGATGAAGGCGCATTTCGGCACTGCCTATGACGACAAGGTGCTGCAGACCGCTTACGAGACGGTGAAGGCGATGACGCCGGACAATCCGATCACCACGGCGCAGATGCTGGAGAATGGCGACAACATGAATGTCGCCGCCGGCTTCATGAAGGCGGAGGAGAAGTTGCCGGACTACAAGCCGCTGATCGACAATACCTATGTGAAGTAAGCGAGCGGCGAGGGAGGGACGAAGCTATGCGTGTCGGTATCTTCGATCATCTCGATCGCAACGATGCGCCGTTGCCGCAACAATATGAGGAGCGGCTGCAGATGATCGAGGCGGCCGATGCCGCCGGCATCGACAGCTATCACCTCGCCGAGCATCACTGGAATCCGGTCGGCATGGCGGCGCAGCCGGGGATTTTCCTCGGCGCCGCCGCGATGCGCACCAAGCGCATTCGCTTGGGGCCTTTGGCTTACGCACTTGCATTCCACAATCCGCTCTTGCTTGCCGAAGAAGTGGCGATGCTCGATCAGATGTCGAACGGGCGGTTCGATCTGGGTGTCGGCCGTGGCATCTCGCCATGGGAATTGTCGATGTTCGGCTACACCATGAACGAGACACGCGATCTCTTCCGTGAAGCGATGGAAGTGATGATCCAGTACTTCACGACGGATCGCGTCACCCATCGCGGCATGCGCTGGCAATATTACGACGTGCCGGTCGAGATCAAGCCGGTGCAGAAGCCGTTTCCGCCGCTGTGGTATGGCTCGTCATCGGGCGCGACGCGCGATTACATCGCCTCGCTCGGCGCGGCGATGAATGCCGGCTGGGCGCCGGCGGCGCGCATGAAGCAATCGATCGATGCTTATATCGAGGCCTGGGCGCGCAACAGGGACGCGCCGCTGCGCCAGGGTCGGCCCGACGAGGCAACGCTCGGCTTCGTGCGCATGCTGGTGATCGCCGACAGCGATGCCGAGGCGGAAAAGATCGCCGAAGGCGCTTATCTGCGCTGGTATCAAAGCCTCGAGCATCAGGCGCATAGCTATGGCTTCACCGCGCTGTTCCTCTCCGGCTCTTACGAGGTCGCGCGCCGCCGTGTCGGCTGTGTCATCGCCGGCTCGCCCGAGACGGTGAAGACCGAGTTGCTGCGCGATATCGCGACGGCCGGCGTGAATTACCCGCTGCTGCAGATCGCATTCGGCAATCTCACCCACGCGCAGAGCCTCAAGACGCTGGATCTCTTCACGCGCGACATCCTGCCGGCGGTGCGGGCGCTGTAACGCGATCATCTCTCCACGTCATTCCCGCGTAAGCGGGAATCCAGGTGACACACGGTGCTGTAACGCTGGCCCCCCGCTTTCGCGGGGGTGACGACGACGGAAAGGTAGTGCCCTTCTCAGAAAAACGGGTCTGTTGGCGGGCCGCCTAGGAGAACCGAGCCGTAATTGAGCGCGGGCATGTCCCAGCCGCCGACGATATGGCCGGCGAGCGCGTGCAGATCGCGGAACGAGCGCTGCACATGGTTGGTCTCGAAAATGCCCTTGCCGCCTTGCGCGCCGAGCAGCAGATCGGTGGCCTTTTGCAGCATCACGACCGAATAACCTTGGTCGCGGCGATTGCGCAGGCGCACATCCATCGAGAGTTGTCCGCCCGACATGATCGTGTCGATCGTCTCTTTCAGCGAGCGCTTGTAGAGCAGATCGGCGGCATCGATCAGCGCGCCGGCCTCGGCGAGGCGAAGCTGGATGTTCGGCTTCTTCGCGAGCGACGAATGATCGAACGCGCTTTCGCGTGCGCGCATCTCACTCACATAAGCGTCGAACGCGCCGCGCGCCATGCCGTTGGCGGGCGAGGTGATGCAGAAGGGGAACACCGCCCAGACCGGCGCGCGGTAAAGCGGGCCGTCATGCACCTGGCTGCCCGGCGCCTTGCCGTTGACGAGATCATCGTTGCGCACCATGCGATGCTCGGGCACGAAAACACCTTCGACAACGACGCTTTTGCTGCCCGTGCCGCGCAGCCCCATCACGTTCCAATCGTCGATCACCTTCACATCGCTTGTCGGCAAGAGCAGATAGCGAATGTCCGGAATCGGCGGCTCGGTCGAGAGCATGCCGGCGAATGCACCGAGGATCATCCATTGCGCATTGTCGATGCCGGAGCAGAACGACCATTTGCCCGACAGCTTCACGCCGCCCGGCGCGGGCTCGATCTTTCCGGAAGGCGCGAAGCTCGACGCGGAGAGCGTGCGATCCTTCGCCCAATATTCGTGTTGCGCTTTCTCGGGGAAGAGCGAGACGAAAAGATCGTGCACGCCCATCACCGTCCACACCCAGCCGGCGGAGCCATCGCCACGCGAGAGCTCCGACGCGATCTCGAAAGTGGTGTCGACGCGCACTTCCGGGCCGCCGAATTTTTTCGGCTTCAGCAGATAACAAAGCTCGGAATCCCAGAACGACGCGATCGTCTCGGCCGGGATGCGGCGTGCATCGCCGGTCGCTTGCGACCGCTCGCGCAAAACCGGTGCGAGTTTGCGCGCACGCTCGATCAGGGCCTCGCGGCTATAGGATGTTGCCATGGCAATCCTCCCTAAATGCTTATCGGTTGATCATATCATATTAACCATGTGCGGCGCTGTGCCGCGTCGAGGGGACGTGCGAATAAACATTGACGCCGGAGCGCGATCTGATAATTTCCGCGGCGGGACACGCCCCCCCAACGGGGCGCAACTATTCTGGAAGGAATAGCTTATCATGAAGCCGCATTCCCGGCCTGCCTGCCCTAATTTCTCCTCTGGTCCTTGCGCCAAACGTCCCGGTTATTCCGTGACGGCGCTGCAGAATGCGATTTTCGGGCGCTCGCATCGCTCGAAGCTCGGCAAGGCCCGCCTCAAAGAAGTCATCACCCGCTCGCGCGAACTCCTGGGCATGCCCAAGGATTATCGCCTCGCCATCATGCCGGCGTCGGATACCGGCGCGGTCGAAGCGATCTTGTGGTCGCTGCTCGGCCCACGCGGTGTCGATGCGCTGACCTGGGAAAGCTTCGGCGAAGGCTGGGTCACCGACATCGAAAAGCAGCTCAAGATCAAGGATCTGCGCGTCTTCCGCGCGCCTTATGGGCAAATTCCCGATCTCTCGAAGGTCGACACCGATCGCGACGTGGTCTTCCCGTGGAACGGCACGACCTCCGGCGCGCGCATCCCGAACGGCGATTGGATCAAAGCCGATCGTCAAGGCCTTACGATTTGCGATGCCACCTCCGGCGTCTTCGCGATGGATCTGCCTTGGGAGAAGCTCGACGTCGTTACCTGGTCCTGGCAGAAGGTGCTGGGCGGTGAGGCGGCGCACGGCATGCTCGCGCTCTCGCCGCGCGCGGTCGAACGGCTGAATACCTACACGCCGCCTTGGCCGATGCCGAAGATTTTCCGCCTGACCAACAAAGGCAAATTCAGCGAAGGCATCTTCGCCGAAGAGACCATCAACACGCCGTCGATGCTGGCAGTGGAAGATGCGATCGACTCGCTGAAATGGGCTGAATCGATCGGCGGCTTGCCGCAACTCCGGGCGCGTTGCGAGAGCAATCTCGCGACCATCGCGGCTTGGGTCGAGAAAACCCCGTGGGTCGATTTCCTGGTCGAGGACGCGAAAGTCCGCTCCTGCACGTCGGTGTGCTTGAAGATCGTCGCTGACGGTTTCGACAAGCTGCCGGCCGATCAGCAATGGGCCGCGGTCAAGAAGATCGAATCGCTGCTCGATGCCGAAGGTGTGGCCTACGACATAGCCGGCCATCGCGATGCGGTGCCAGGCTTGCGCATCTGGTGCGGCGCGACGATCGAGCGGAGCGACGTCGAAGCGTTGCTGCCCTGGCTCGACTGGGCTTTCGCCGAAGCGAACCAAGCCGCCGCCGCGGCTTAACCTTTCCTACTTAACGCCTTTACGGACGGAGTCTCTCCTATGCCGAGAGTTCTTGATTTCTGACGATTTGAGCCCGCGCGCGGTCGAAATTTTCAAAGAGCGCGGTGTCGAGGTGACGTTCAACACCTCGCTGACGCCCGATCAATTGAAGGCCGAGATCGGCAAATACGATGGTCTCGCTATTCGCTCGGCGACCAAGGTGACGAAAGCCGTCCTCGAAGCCGCGACCAATCTCAAAGTTGTCGGCCGCGCCGGCATCGGCGTCGACAATGTCGACATCCCCGCGGCGACGGCGCGCGGCGTCGTGGTGATGAACACGCCTTACGGTAATTCGATCACCACGGCCGAACATGCGATCGCGCTGATGATGGCGCTGGCGCGCGAGCTGCCGGCAGCCGATCGCTCGACCCAAGCCGGCAAATGGGAAAAGTCGCGTTTCATGGGCGTCGAGCTCACGGCGAAGACGCTCGGCATCATCGGTTGCGGCAATATCGGCTCGATCGTCGCCGACCGCGCCCTCGGCCTGAAGATGAAGGTGGCGGCGTTCGATCCGTTCCTGACGGCGGAACGTGCCGTCGATCTCGGTGTCGAAAAAGTCGAGCTCGACGAGCTCTTCGCACGCGCCGATTTCATCACGCTGCACACGCCGCTGACCGAGCAGACGAAGAACATCATCGACGCGAAAGCTATCGCCAAGATGAAAGACGGCGTGCGCATCATCAATTGCGCGCGCGGCGGCCTCGTTGTCGAAGCCGATCTCAAAGCGGCGCTGGATTTGGGCAAGGTCGCGGGCGCGGCGATCGACGTCTTCCCGGTCGAACCGGCAAAAGAGAACATCCTCTTCGGCAATACGCGGCTCATCGCAACGCCGCATCTCGGCGCCTCGACCAACGAAGCGCAAGAGAATGTCGCGCTGCAGATCGCCGAGCAGATGGCCGATTATCTGATGACGGGCGCGGTGGTGAATGCGCTCAACATGCCGTCGCTCTCGGCGGAAGATTCGGCGCGGCTGAAGCCTTATCTGAAGCTCGCCGAAGAGCTTGGCAGCTTCGCCGGCCAGATCACCGATGTTGGCCTGTCCGGCGTCGCGATCGAATATGCCGGTCACGCCAGCGAGCTCAATGTGAAGCCCCTGACCCAGACGATTCTCGCGGCGCTGCTGCGGCCGCAGCTCGAAACGGTCAACCTCGTCAACGCGCCGGCGATCTGCAAGGACCGCAACATCAAGATCGAAGAGACGCGCTCGACCGACGGGACCGACTACCAGACCCGCATCAAGGTGACGGTGATCTCGGCGAACAAGCAGCGCAGCGTCGCCGGTACGCTCTTCGGCGGCGACAAGCCGCGTATCGTCGCGATCGAGGATATCTCGCTCGAAGCCGAGCTCGGCCCGACCATGCTGTTCGTGCGCAACCAGGACAAGCCGGGCTTCATCGGCAATCTCGGCCGCACGCTGAGCGAGGCAGGGATCAACATCGCGACCTTCCACCTCGGCCGCAAAGCCGCCGGCGAGGACGCGATCTGTCTCGTCCAGGTCGACCAGCCGCTCGACGAGGCCGTGCTGGCCCATGTCTGCGCGCTGCCCAATGTGGTGCAGGTGCGGCAGCTGCATTTCTAGCAGCCGCGGCATCGTGTTAATTTCGTCATTCCCGCGAAAGCGGACGACCCGCGCGGCCGCTCTTCGCGGCCGTGCCCTCCGGGTTCACGCGCGAAGAGCGCGTGAACGGGTCGTCCCAGGCGACATCGTGCTGCGGGCATGGACCCCCGCTTTCGCGGGGGTGACGGAAAGAAGAATTGCTCGTTTCTCGGTGCGCCCTTTCCCTTTGCCACCGGGCCTTAAACCCGCTATCCCGGCCTCATGCCCGGTCCGTCCAACGACAATCTGCATAAGGCGCTGCTGCCGCAGGGACTGCGCGACCTGTTGCCGCCGGATGCCGAGGCCGAGGCCGAGGCGGTGGGCCGGCTGATCGCCGTGCTGGCGGGGCACGGCTATGAGCGGGTGAAGCCGCCGCTGATGGAATTCGAGGAAAACCTCCTCTCCGGCGCGGGCGCGGCGATGGCGCCCGAGACCTTCCGCCTGATGGATCCGATCTCGCAACGGATGATCGGGCTGCGCGCCGATATGACGACGCAGATCGCGCGCATCGCCGGAACGCGACTTGCCAATACGCCGCGGCCGCTCCGGCTTTGCTACGCCGGCGAGGCGTTGCGTGTGCGCGGCAGCGACATGCAGCCCGAGCGCCAGATCGGCCAGGTCGGCGCCGAACTGATCGGCAGCGACGCGATCGCGGCCGATATCGAAGCCGTGACGCTCGCCGCCGAGGCACTGACCTCGCTCGGCATCGAGGGGCTCTCGGTCGATCTCACCTTGCCGACTTTGGTGCCGGCGGTGTGCCGCGCGGCGGGAATTTCCGGCGGGGCGCTCGACGATCTGCGCCGGGCGCTGGATCACAAGGACGCGGCCGGAGTGGCGGCAGCCGGCGGCAAGGCCGCGACGGTTTTGCAAAAGCTGCTCGCCGCGGCGGGCGAAGCGGCATCGGCGTTTAAAGCCATCGCCGCGCTCGACCTCGCGCCCGAAGCGGCGGCAGAGCGGGCGCGTTTGGTGGCGGTGGCGGAACAGCTCGCCAAGGCGATGCCGTCGCTCGCGATCACTATCGATCCGGTCGAGAATCGCGGCTTCGAATATCACACCGGTGTCAGCTTCTCGTTCTTCGCGCGCGGCATCAAAAGCGAGCTCGGCCGCGGCGGGCGTTATCGCACGGGCAACGAGGCGGGCGCGGCGGAAGACGCGACCGGCTTCACGCTTTATACCGAAGCGGTGCTGAGCGCGATGACGCCGCATCGCCCGGCGCCGCGTCTCTATGTGCCGGCCGGCAGCGATGCCGCGGCGGCGTCGCGTTGGCGCAGCCAAGGCTATGTCACGGTCGCGGGTTTGGTGCCGGCGAAGGATGCGGCCGCCGAAGCACGGCGCCTCGGTTGCTCGCATGTGCTCGACGGCGAAAAAGCGATCTCGCTTTAAGATGATCGCACGAACCGGTAATTTCTTGCGTCATTCCCGCGAAAGCGGGAATCCAGATGGAAGCGCCGTGCCGTCGCTCTGGACCCCCGCTTGCGCGGGGGTGACGATCCAATAGGAAAGAGTTGTTATGGCGAACGTCGCGGTGATCGGCGCCCAATGGGGCGATGAGGGCAAAGGCAAGATCGTCGACTGGTTGTCGCAGCGCGCCGATATCGTCGTGCGCTTTCAAGGCGGCCATAATGCCGGCCATACGCTCGTCATCGACGGCGTCGAATTCAAGCTCAGCCTGTTGCCCTCGGGCATCGTACGGCCGGAGAAAGTCTCGATCATCGGCAGCGGCGTTGTCGTCGATCCTTGGGCGCTGCTCAAAGAAATCGATGCGATCAAGCAGAAAGGCGTCAACGTCACGCCTGCCAATCTGAAGCTCGCCGAGAATGCGACGCTGATCCTGCCGTCGCACGGCCAGATCGATCGCGCGCGCGAAGAAGCGAAAGGCGCGAACAAGATCGGCACCACCGGCCGCGGCATCGGCCCGGCTTACGAAGATAAGGTCGGCCGGCGCGCGATCCGCGTTTGCGATCTTGCCGATCCGTCGACGCTGCCGGCGAAGATCGACAATGTGCTCGTCCATCACAATGCGCTGCTGCGCGGCCTGGGCGCGCCCGAGGTCGAGGCGGGGCCGCTGCTGCAGGCGCTGAAAGAGATCGCGCCGAAAGTGCTGCCCTTCGCCGTGCCGGCGTGGCGGCTGCTCGATGAGGCGAAGAAAGACAACAAGCGCGTGCTCTTCGAAGGCGCGCAAGGGATCATGCTCGATGTCGATCACGGCACGTACCCATACGTGACGTCGTCGCACACGCATCCGGGCCAGGCGGCATCGGGCGCCGGGGTTGGGCCGGGCGCGATCGGTTATGTGCTCGGCATCTGCAAAGCCTATACGACGCGCGTCGGTAGCGGGCCTTTCCCGAGCGAGCTCAAGGACGAGATCGGCGAGATGCTGGGCCAGCGGGGCAAGGAATTCGGCGTGGTGACAGGGCGCAAGCGCCGCTGTGGCTGGTTCGATGCCGTGATGGTGCGTCAGGCGATCAAGACCGCCGGCATCAACGGCCTCGCGCTGACCAAGCTCGACGTGCTCGACGGTTTCAAAGAGATCAAAGTCTGCACCGGCTATCGCCTCGGCAAAGAGGTGATCGATCGCCTGCCGGCGAGCGCCGAGACGCAGGCGGCGGTCGAGCCGGTCTACGAGACGATCGAAGGCTGGAGCGATTCGACGCGCGGCGCGCGGTCATGGGCGGAGCTTCCGGCGCTGGCGGTCAAATATGTGCGCCGTGTCGAAGAGTTGATCGAAGCCCCGATCGCGTTGCTCTCCACCAGCCCCGAGCGCGAAGACACGGTGCTGGTGCACGATCCGTTTGCGTCTTAGAAAGCTTCACCTCCTATTCGTCACCCCCGCGAAAGCGGGGGTCCAGTCTACCGGCACAGTGGTTGCCTGGATTCCCGCTTACGCGGGAATGACGTTGAGAGAGCGTGCGCAATAAGCGCGAATTACTTCGCTTCAATCGTAATGATCGGCAGGAAGAGCTTCTTCGCTGCATTGGCATAAGCGCGGGTGAGGGCGCCGTCGAGCGCGCCCGCGACCACGCCGCCGATGAGCGGCGTCAGTCGCACGACATGCGCCGTACTACCGGCGCGGCGTAGTGCGCCGATGCGGGCGAGACGCCGAACCGCCTCGGTCGAAAGACTGGCGACGGCTTGTTGCGCGAGACCGGCGCCGACGCCGATCCCGGCCTCCTTCACCACATCCATCAAGGTTGTGCCGCAAAGACAGGCGAGCACCACCGTGCGTACCTGGTCGCTCTTGAGATCGTGGCCGCGCAGTGCCGCGATCGCCGCGACCATGCGGACCTGGATGTAGAGCGCGCTCAGCACATTGGCAGGCAGGGCGATCGGCAAAGTCGCGAGCCCGCCGAGATTGGTGAGGAACCCGGCAGCGGCGGCTTTCGCGACCTGCCAGCGGACCAATGCGTCGATCGCTTCTTCATCGGTCGCGCATTGCCGCTGGTAGCTGGCGGCGAGATCGGGGGCGCCTTCGAGGCCCGGCACGCCGTCGATGGCGCGCTCGTAAATCCATTGCAGCGCCGAGACCAGCGCCGCCATCGCCTTCACATCGAGCTTCGTCGCCATCCCGTCACCAATGCCGAAGCTCAACAGATGGGGTCGAACGGGCGCCCACGCAATGCTCGTTACAGCTCCGCTGCCATCGGCTTTGGTTTGGCGTGGGTGATGTAATCCTCGACGATCTGATCCAACTCGGTCAGCTGATTGTAGAAGAAATGATCGGCGCCTTTGACGATCCGATAATCGATCGTGATGTCGCGCTGATGCTTCAGCTTGGCGATCAGCTTTTGCGACGCCTCAAGCGGCACGACCTGATCCTGATCGCCTTGCACGATGAGGCCCGGAGCGGGGCAGGGCGCGAGAAAGCCAAAATCGAACATGCCCGCGGGCGGTGCCACCGAGATGAAAGCGCCGATCTCGGGCCGGCGCATCAAAAGCTGCATGCCGATCCAGGCGCCGAAGGAAAAGCCGCCGACCCAGCACACTTTCGCGTTGGGGTGCGTCGCCTGGAGCCAATCAAGCGCCGAGCCGGCATCGGCCAGCTCGCCCTCGCCACGATCGAATTGTCCCTGACTGCGGCCGACGCCGCGGAAGTTGAAGCGCAGCGCCGAGAAACCGCGATGCAGAAAAGCGTGGAACAGCGTGTAGACGACTTTGTTGTTCATCGTCCCGCCATGCTGCGGATGCGGGTGCAGCAGCAGCGCGATCGGCGCGTTCTCTTCTTTCGAGGCGGTGTAGCGGGCTTCGAGGCGCCCGGCCGGCCCGTTGATAACTACTTCAGGCATCGGTAAAAACCCGACATTGGTACTAGGTCTTTACCGTGGGTATCCAGCATGAACCACCAGCTAAACTTGATAAGGGCACTAGGGTAAGTTATATATCCTGGCGAGGCCGTCGCTCTCGGGTTCGTGCTGAGAGTGATGCAAATAATAGCACAGCGAATCCCATGATCTTCAAGAACCTACGCGACGATATTGCGAATGTGTTGCGCCTCGATCCGGCGGCGCGCTCGTCTCTCGAGGTGCTGTTGTGCTACCCGGGGCTGCATGCGGTGATGTTCCATCGCCTGGCGCATTGGCTGTGGCGGCGTGGCTGGCTGGTCGCCGGCCGCTTCGTGTCGGCGATCAGCCGCATGCTGACCGGCATCGAGATTCACCCCGGCGTCAAGATCGGCCGGCGGCTCTTCATCGATCACGGCCTTGGCGTCGTCATCGGCGAGACCGCTGAGATCGGCGACGATGTCACGCTTTATCAAGGCGTGACCTTGGGCGGGACCTCGCTCAATCGCGGCAAGCGCCATCCGACCTTGGAAGACGATGTGATCGTCGGCGCGGGCGCGAAAGTGCTGGGCTCGTTCACGGTGCATCGCGGCGCGCGCGTCGGCGCCAATGCCGTGGTGCTGCAGGAAGTGCCGGAAGGCGTCAGCGTCGCCGGCATTCCAGCCAAGCCGATCGGCGAGCGGCCGAAGCCGGAGAAGGCGCCGGAATTCATGCCCTATGGCACGCCTTGCGACGACACGCCCGATCCGATCGCCTGCCAACTCAGTGTGCTGCATGGCGAGGTCGCGCGGCTGCAGAGCGCGGCTCGCCGCGCTCGAAGAGGAGCGGCTCGGCTCCTCGGTTTCCGCCGGTTTCGATCCCGCCCGAAGGAGCGTCAACGAGTGAGACTCAGCACCAAAGGACGCTACGCCGTGATGGCGATGGTCGATCTTGCCAAGCATTGCCGCGGCGAGCCGATCTCGCTCGCCGAAATTGCCGAGCGGCAGGAAATCTCGCTGTCTTATCTGGAACAGCTTTTCGCCAAGCTGCGCGCCGGCAATCTGGTGAAGAGCGTGCGCGGGCCGGGCGGCGGCTATCTTCTCGCGCGCGGCGCCGACGGCACGCGTATCTCCGATATCATTCTGGCGGTCGACGAGCCGATCCGCGCGACGCGCTGCACGCCCGGCGCGCCGACTGGCTGCAGCGGCAACAAGACGCGCTGCCTGACGCATGATCTCTGGGAAGAGCTCGGCAATCAGATCCATCTCTATCTGAGCTCGGTGACGCTCGCCGATGTCTGCGAGCAGCGCGTGCTCGGCCGCGCCGGCGCACTGCATTGCCAGGCGCAAGAGCACGCGATCGCCGTCTCAGCGCCGGATGTCGCGGCGCAGTAGTTTCGTTTCGCTGTCATGCGCACGGTCTATCTCGATTGGAATGCCACCGCCCCGGTCCGGCCCGAAGCCGCGGCTGCGGTTGGGGCTGCGCTGAACGCGACCGGCAATCCGTCATCGGTGCATCGCGCCGGCCGCGAGGCGCGGCGCGTGCTCAACGACGCGCGCGATGCGGTCGCGGTGCTGGTCAATGCGCGCGTCGACGAGATCGTCTTCACCAGCGGCGGCAGCGAGGCGAATGCCCTGGCGCTCGCCGGGTTCCCGGGACGCCGTCTGCTGATTTCCGCCATCGAGCATGATTCGGTGCGCGGCAATGCGGCGGAAGCGGAAATCATTCCGGCGCTGGCCGATGGTCGCGTCGATCTCGATGCGCTTGATCGAATGCTCGCTGCCGATGCGCGGCCAGCGCTGGTCTCGATCATGTTCGCGAATAACGAGACCGGCGTGGTGCAGGATGTTGCGGAGATCGCGCGCATCGCGCATCGCCACAACGCGCTTTATCACTGCGATGCGATTCAGGCGGCGGGCAAGATTGCCGTCGATGTCGCCGCGCTCGATATCGATCTGATCAGTCTTTCCGCGCATAAGCTCGGCGGACCGATGGGCAGCGGCGCGCTGGTGGTGCGCGGTGGCCTTGCGCTGCGGCCATCGCTGCGCGGCGGCGGGCAGGAGCGGCGGCTGCGCGCGGGTACCGAGAATCTTCCCGGCATCGCGGGTTTCGGCGCGGCTTCGCGCGCGGCGAAAGCATTGCTCGAATCTTACGCCGATATCGCCAAGCTGCGCGATCAGGCGCAGGAGCGGCTTTGCGCGCTGGCGCCCGATGCGGCGGTGTTCGGTGCCGACGCGCCGCGTCTGCCGAACACGCTCTCGATCGCAATGCCGAACGTGGCCGTCTTCGACGCAAGTGATCGCGCTCGATCTGGCGGGCGTGATGGTGAGCGCCGGCTCGGCCTGCTCGTCGGGCAAGGTGACGCGCAGCCATGTGCTCGATGCGATGGGTGTTGCGCCCGCGCTCGCCGAAAGCGCGATCCGTATCAGTTTGGGTTGGAGCACCGGCGCCGAGGATATCGACCAGCTTGTCGATGCCTGGGGTGCGCTCTACGCCCGCACGCGTGCGAGTGCCGCATGACCGCTGCGATCGCCCGCAAAGCCAATCAGCCGCCGGTCTATCTCGACTATCAGGCGACGACGCCCTGCGATCCACGCGTGCTCGCAGCGATGCTGCCCTGGTTCACCGAGAAATTCGGCAACCCTGCCTCGATCACGCATGCTTACGGCCGCGAGGCCGAGGCCGCGGTCGAACACGCGCGTGGCCAGCTTGCGTCGCTGATCAAAGCCGATGCGCGCGAGATCATATTCACCTCCGGTGCGACCGAAGCGAACAATCTCGCGGTCAAAGGTGCGCTGCGCTTTCACAAGCAGTTTGGCAAAGACCATATTGTTACGCTTATCACCGAGCATAAATGCGTGCTCGAAAGCGCAAAGGCGATGGAGGCCGAAGGTTTCCGCGCGACCTATCTGCCGGTCGAGCGCAACGGTCTCGTCGATCTCGAGCGCTTGAAGAACGCTATCGACGATAAGACCGCGATCGTCTCGGTGATGGCGGCGCATAACGAGATCGGCGTGATCCAGCCGCTGGCTGAGATCGGCGCGCTGTGCCGTGCGCGCGGTGTGCTCTTCCATACCGACGCGGCGCAGGCCGTCGGCAAAATTCCTGTCGATGTCGACGCCATGCAGATCGATCTGATGTCGATCTCCGGCCACAAGATCTACGGGCCGAAAGGCATCGGCGCGCTCTATATCCGCCGCCGGCCGCGGGCGCGGGTCACGGCGCTGATCGATGGCGGTGGGCAAGAGCGGGGCATGCGCTCGGGCACGTTGCCCACGCCGCTGTGCATTGGGCTGGGCGAGGCGGCGGCCCTGGCCGAGGCTGAGATGGCGGGCGAGGCGCGGCGCCTGACGGCCCTGCGCCTGCGGTTCCTGGCCGGGGTCCAGCGCGCCTTGCCGGCGACCCAGCTCAATGGCGACCCGGAGCGGCGCCTGCCGGGGAATCTTAACCTCAGCTTCCCCGGCGTCCCGGCACCGGCCCTGATGGAGGCCTGCCCGGGCCTGGCGCTTTCCACCGGTTCGGCCTGCACGGCGGCCGAAATCGAGCCGTCTTTCGTCCTGCGCGCCCTGGGTGTCTCCGACGACCTGGCGGCTGCCTCCCTCCGGATCGGTTTGGGGCGGTTTACCACCGAGGACGAGGTCGATTACGCGGTCTCGGCCCTGGCGGCGGGGGTCCGGCAGCTCGGCGCGGCCGGGGTGACAACCAAGCTGGCGGCTACCACATAAGGGTGGTATTGAACGAGTAGCCCATGGCCCCAAACGCGACCACAACTGCAACCCGGCCCCCTCCGAAACAGGCAATGACCGTTACCGAAGCGGCGGCGTCGCGCATCCAGCAATTGCTGGAAAAGCGCGGTAAGCCCTCGGTCGGGATCCGTGTCGGCGTGCGTTCGCGCGGCTGCTCGGGCCTGACCTACACGCTCGAATATGCCGACGAGAAGGGCAAGCTCGACGAGGTGGTGCAGGCGAATGGCGTCACTATCCTGATCGATCCCAAGGCGTCGATGTTCATCATCGGCACCGAGATGGATTATGTCGAGGACAAGCTGCAAGCGGGATTCACCTTCCGCAATCCCAATGAAAAGGGCCGTTGCGGCTGCGGTGAATCCTTTCACGTTTGATGGTGTCGTGACCAAGCTGTTTCAGATCGAAGAGCCGGACGGCTCGCCGCTCGACCCATCGGGGCCCGGCGCGGCGGTCGGCATTGCGGTCGTGAAAGCCGGCCGCTCACTGCAAGGCGCGGTCGCGATCGCGGTCGGCGGCAATGCCGAGATTTTGCCGAGCAGTGATGGCGAGCGTGTGCTGGACAGTGGCGACCTCGCCGAGTTGCTGCTCGGTCTGCGTTCACGCGCGGAGAAACAGCTTTCGCGGCCGGTGACGCATGCGGTGGTGATGGCGCCGCCGATCGAAGCAGGCCCGCTCGCACTGGCGGCCGAGGGCGCGAGCCTCGTGTTGCTCGATACCGTCGATCCCGGCACCAAATCGGTCGAAGCCGCTGCGCTCGAAGCGGCGGTCCTTGCGGAAGATTTGGCGGCCAAGGATCTGGCACCAAAAAACTGAGCCAAGAAACTGAGCCGGGAATTTTTATGCCGAAAATGACATTTATTCAGCGCGATGGATCCCGTCGCGACGTCGAGGCGCCGATCGGGCTGTCGGTGCTCGAGATCGCGCATCGCAACGACATCGATATCGAGGGCGCGTGCGAAGGCTCGCTCGCCTGCTCGACCTGTCATGTGATCGTCGATCCGGAATGGTACGAGCTGTTGAAGGACGCGACCGAGGACGAGGAAGACATGCTCGACCTCGCTTTCGGCCTGACGCAGACCTCGCGTCTCGGCTGCCAGATCATCATGACCGAGGAACTCGACGGGTTGACCGTGCGCTTGCCGCAGGCGACGCGCAACATGATGAACGTCTGAGCGGGCCGTATGCCCGCGCCGCCTTTCGATCTACCGAAGCCGCCGAAGGATTGCCGTGTCGTCGTCGCCATGTCGGGCGGCGTCGACAGCGCGACCACGGCTGCGCTGATGGTCGAGGCCGGCTGCGATGTCGTTGGCGTCACGCTGCAGCTTTACGATCACGGCGCGGCGACCGGCAAAGCGCATAGCTGTTGCGCCGGGCAGGATATCCATGACGCGGCGCGCGTCGCCGAGCGGCTCGGCATTCCGCATTATGTGCTGGACTACGAGAGCCGCTTTCGCCGCGATGTGATCGACACTTTCGCCGATGCCTATGCACAGGGCGAGACGCCAATTCCCTGCGTCGCGTGCAATCGCACGGTGAAATTCCGCGATCTGCTCGGCATGGCGAAAGAGCTCGGCGCCGATGCGCTCGCGACGGGCCACTATGTGCGCCGCATCGCCGGGCGGCAGGGTGCGGAGCTGCATCGCGCCGTCGATGACACGCGCGACCAGAGCTATTTCCTCTTCGCGACAACGCGCGATCAGCTCGATTTTCTGCGCTTTCCGCTGGGCGATATGAGCAAAGACGAAACGCGCGCGCTGGCGCGGCGTTTCGATCTGCCGGTCGCGGCCAAGCCCGACAGCCAGGACATCTGCTTCGTGCCGACGGGTTCATACGGCAGTCTCGTCGCCAAGTTGCGGCCCGAGGCGAACACGCCAGGCGAGATCGTCGACGAGCACGGCCATGTGCTGGGCCGCCATGACGGCATCATCCATTTCACGGTTGGCCAGCGTAAAGGCCTGGGCGTTGCGGGCGGCGAGCCGCTTTATGTGCTGCGCCTCGATGCGCCAGGCAAGCGCGTGATCGTTGGCCCCCGCGCGGCACTCGGGCAGCAGCGCGTCATGCTGCGCGACATGAACTGGCTCGGGCCGCGGCCCGATGGCGAGTTGCGCGTTTCGGTGAAGTTGCGCTCGGCACAGCCGCCGCAGGCGGCGAGCTTGTCGCTCGATGAAAATAGCGGCGTGGCGCTGCTCGACGAGCCGGCTCTCGGCGTGGCGCCCGGTCAGGCCTGTGTCGTCTATGACGGCACGCGCGTGCTCGGCGGCGGCACCATCATGCGCGCGCCGAAGACGGCGGCCACGATTTCTGCGAGCGTCGATCCGATTCACGCATTATAGGCCCGTCGCATAGGGAGGCGCCGCCATGGATATCGGCAAAATTCCGATCGGCCGCAATCCGCCGCACGACATCAATGTGATCGTCGAGATCCCACAGGGCGGTGCCCCCGTCAAATACGAGATCGATAAAGAATCCGGCGCGCTGTTCGTCGATCGCTTTCTGCACACGGCGATGTTCTATCCCTGCAATTACGGCTTCGTTCCGCATACAAAATCGGAAGATGGCGATCCGCTCGATGTATTGATCGCCGGACCGACCGCGGTGGTGCCGGGCTCGGTGGTGCGCTGCCGGCCGGTCGGCGTGCTGCTGATGGAAGACGAGGCGGGGCCGGATGAGAAGCTCATCGCCGTGCCGGTCGACAAGCTGCATCCGTTTTACACCGATGTGAAATCCTATGCCGATCTGCCCGCCATCATGTGCGAGCAGATCGCGCATTTCTTCACCCATTACAAAGATCTCGAGCCCGGCAAATGGGTGAAGGTCACCCGCTGGGCCGGACCCGACGAGGCCGCGGCGATCATCACCGAAGCGATCGCGCGCGCGAAAGCCTAGTAGCGTTGCGGCTCCGGCAGCCGTTTCGCCGCTTCCTCGACCAGGCTGAGATCGGCGTATTTCTTCACCTCGACATCGCCGTTGATGAAGCCCAGCGCTTTCATCACGCCGATATTCTTTTGCAGCGAATCGAGATTGGGCTCGAGTTTCGGATCGACGAAGCTGTCCTCTTTGGTGAAGAGGATCGGCGACAGCCCCGCCGCCGGCTGCTTCGTCAGATTGGCGGCGATGGCGACGGCTGCGTCGTGATTGGCGGGATCGCGATACCAGCGCTGTACCCGCATCATGTCCTCGAAGAAATCGACCATCGCCGCGCGATGTGCCGCAATGAAGCCGGCGCGTGAGGCCTGGATCGTCATTTGCGACGGGCCGAGTGCGTCGGCCGCGGTGAAGAGGACATGCGCCTTCGCCTGCATATCGGGGCTGCGCACCCAGGGATTGGCGCCGGTGATCAGCGCCGCTTTGCGCGACAACAGCATCGCCGGCATGTTGGCGTAATCGGATTCGATGGCATTGTAGTCGCGCTTATCGTCAAGCCCGTGCTGATGCAGCATCCAGCGCATCGCGACATCGAAAGCGCCGCCGGCGCCGTTGGTCGCGATCACCTTGCCTTTGAGGTCCTCGACGCGCGCGATGTCGCCGTCGTTCAGCACCATGAAGGGCACGGATTTGTGTCCTTCGGCGCCGTCCTGATTGGCATCGGCGACGACGCGGACATCGTCGAGATGCGCGTTGAGCACCGCGACGGCGATCGTCGAATAGCCGAGCGAGACGATATCGGCCTCGCCCGACGCGAGCGCGGTCAGCTCGAGCGACGTGCTTTGGAAGTGGCGCGGCTCCAGAACATAGGATTGGCCGAAATGCTGCATGATGTCTTTCTTCTCGAGCAGCAGCGGCGAGAAGCCGCTGACCATCACGGTGTAGCCCGAGCGGATGGTGACCGGATCGGCGCCAGCGCGCCCAGCGGAAGCCGCCAGAGCGGCGGCAGCGATCGCAAAGACAAAGCGAGATAGACGACCCTTATTCACCGCATTTCCCCCAAGAACCCCGCTTCCTATTATAGCGCGAGCGCCGCGCTCGCGCTGTGACGGTTTTGCTTGAGGGGAAGCTATGTCCGAAATCGAACAAGTCCGGAAAGATCTTGTCATCGCCAATCGCGTTCTCGCCTTGGAGAACGTCGTGGACGCCTATGGCCATGTGAGTGTGCGGCATCCGACACGGCCGGATCGCTTTTTTCTCTCGCGCTCGCGCAGCCCACAGCTTGTCGACGCGTCGGATATTTTGGAATTCTCGCTCGACGGCAAAGTCGTCGGCGACGATGACCGCTCGCCCTATCTGGAGCGTTTCATTCATGCGGCGATCTACGAGGCCCGGCCTGAGGTCAACGCGGTCGTCCATGCGCATGCCGAGGACACGCTGCCGTTCAGCATCAGCAAGACGACGCGGCTGCAGGCTGTTGTCGGCTCGGGCAGCACCCTCGGCCATGACGTTCCGATCTGGGATATTCGCGAGAAGTTCGGCGATGCGACGAATTTGCTCGTGATGAACATGGATCACGGGCGCGACCTGGCGAAGCAGCTTGCCGGCAACACCGTCTGTCTGATGCGCGGCCATGGCTTCGCGGCGGCGCAATCCTCGGTGCAGGAAGTCGTGCAGACCTCAGTCTATCTGCCGCGCAACGCCCGCGTTCAAATGGCAGCGATGCGGCTCGGCGATATCAATCCGCTGTCGTACAACGAGATCGAGGTGAAGCGGTCATCCCATCGGCGATCGAGCCCCGAGGCGTGGCGCGCCTGGGAATATTGGGCGCACCGCGCAGGCTGCGCCGAGTTACTCGGCAAGCCGCCACGCTGATCGCGACAGGGGGGTGCGCAAGCGCCACGCGCGTGGCGGGCAGGGCGGCCGCTGCGGCATCTCGGCCAATTCCCGGTGATTGCACTGCGGTCCGACTTTTCCTAATCTCCCGCGCTCCCGTTCACGGGGCCTGCCGGCGACGGCGGCGCGGGACGGGCAGGGGCCATGTTAAGCCCTTGATCGGCAAGGCGGCGGGGTAGCTCAGTTGGTTAGAGCAGGGGAATCATAATCCCAAGGTCGGGGGTTCAACTCCCTCCCCCGCTACCAGCCTAAAGGTCCAGAAAACAGCCATTTTGTTGCGATATCTTGTGCGCCAACCCGTTGGATCGAGCAGTGATCCCGAACGGTGCGGGATCGAAATTCCTGAGCTCACCTAGAGAGTGCAGCCGCCTAGTTTCTGCGTTTGGCGTCGATCGCTTTGACGAAATCGCCAACATTCTTCAAGCTCTCAATCTCGCTCGTACGGAAGCGAATGCCAAAGCGCTGCTCAACCGCGGCGACGATATTGAGATGGGTGAAACTGTCCCAATTGGGCACGTCCTTTGCGGTCGTCTCGGGCGCCAGCTGAAGGGATGGGTTCTCGAAGATTTCCCGACAAACGTCCTGAAGCTTCGCCAGGGTGGTATCGATGGCCGCATTGGTCATTGCTTGATCCTAATAAACGTGTCCATTTCGGTGAACCTGTCGAGGTCGAGCCGCCAAGTGCTCGCGCCGCCGGGTTGCTCATCGCACCGCTCGAATCCAAGCCGGCGGTAATGCTCGCGAACCATTGCGTTGCGGCCGGAGGGCAAATATTCGCCGAGCAGGGTCCTCGCCCCTGCGCGTCGCGCCGCGGCCACGAGCACATTGAGGCACGCCGCCTCGACGCCGCGACCGAGAACGCGGCAGCTCATGAGCCATGTATCGATCAGAAGCGTCCCCTGCTCCGCCCCGTGCGGACGAGCGATAATGACGCCGATCAATCCATTGTCGCCAAACCGATCGACCAGCCGGAAGCGCAGAATCACGGCGTTCGGGTCTTGGACCAGGTTCTCAACCTCGGGTTCCTTGTAGCGCCGCGTCGTGAGGTTGAACTGGTTCGTCTTATTGATGAGCTGCGTCACCCGGGCGATATCTTCGCGGCGCGGAGCGCCTGTCTCCATCGTCATTTTGAGACTCTGGAGAAAGGCATCCATATCGGTCGCGTGCGCTAAGGCGCCGCTCCGCTTGACGTTTTCCGCGTACTGGCGCACGCGAGACTGATCTTCCACGGTAAATGTCGAAGCCTCGAAATAGCCGGCTCGCGCAATGACCGAAGGATATTGCGCAACATCGTCGGGCAATTCGGGGACTGCAACGCGCGGCAACTCGCGACGCACGATCGCGCGCTCGGCTGGGTTGTCGTCGATGAAGACGAAAGATTCGAGCCCAAGATCGAGCGTCCCGGCAATGCGCCGGAGATTGCTCGGTTTGTCATCCCAGTTGGCAACCAGGGCCGCGACGCTTTCGCGTTTTAGACGCATCTCCGGATGCCGAGCGAACACTGCCTCGACGACTTCTTCTTCGTTCTTCGAGCAGACGGCAAGCACGATCCCGCGTTCGGCCAGCGATACGGCGAAGCTTTGGAAGGCCGAATAGGCCTCGCCCGCGGCGCTGCCTTGTCCCAGGACAAGTCCTTCGATGCCGTCGTCGCCCACGACGCCGCCCCAGAGCGTGTTATCGAGATCGAGGACCAGGCATTTACGCGAGAGCCCGCAAGAGGCCGCGATAACCCGAGCCACGAGATCGCCGTAAAGCGGCGCAACAAAGGGCCCGATAGCCTGTTTCGCTTGATGCCAGTGAACCGGATCGCTCCACGCGGCGCGCCCGGACCATGCCGCCTGACGGTCCACGTCGACCAGGAGAACGCCGGACGCCGCTGCCGCGTCGGCGAGTCTCTGATTGAAACGGTCGATCAGCGCAGAGGGCGCGCCCGGAACGGACGCTTCGTAGCTTCCAAAGAGAGGAAGTCTCGTGTTGAGGACCGTCTGCTGGAGGACGACGGCGCCAAACCGCTCACGCGCGCGCCGCCACAGAACGCTCAGCGTTTCGATCTCTGCGTCGATTGCCGCGTCGGCCTCTTTCCGCGTCGCCCCCACAGGCACCGGCGCCAGCGCGGCAGCTTCATCGAGAACGAAAAGCGCGAAATCGGGCCGGCTCTCGTCGAGGAAGGCGTCGTCGCCGAGAATCACCTGGCGGAACTGACCATACGGCGCAACCTGAACATCGAGAACGAGGCGGCGGTCGAGCGCGGCGACGCGGATCGACGGGATCAGATGCTCGACGGTTGAGGAGGCCATCACCGCTAGGCGGCGAAGCTGAAATCCCGCCGGCACATTGCCACACTCGCGCGCGCCCTGCGCAAGCTTGTCGATGCGAAGCGCTGAGAGCGTGTCCCGGCGGAAGCCGGAAAGCGCGATCGCGGCGGCGAGTTGCTCGACCGGGGGCAAGCTGCGCGCTTGCGTAATCGCTGCGCCGAGAGCGGGATGTTCCGGAAGCCAGTCGAGCTCGGACATTCCAACCACTCCTAGAATTGAAAATAAAGGAACTCCGTGGGGGCGTGGGAGAACGCCTTCAACAGCGCGAAAAGGCCAATGGCGCTGACGATGCAGCCACAAGCCATTGTCGGGCGCCACACCGCGATGGGCGTCCCCTCGAGAAGACGTCCCTCGTACCAGATCGCGTTCAGATTCGTATTCAACGCAGTCCGATAGTGGCGCATCCACTGTTCGACGTTTGGCAGGAACCAAACGATGCAAAATAAAATGGGCAGCCAATAGAGTTCGTGAATCGAGAATAACGGCAGAACCTTGATGGGAAGTCCGACTTTCTCGGTCACTGCCTGGATGATATCGAACCGGCCCAGATAATCGGGAAGAGCCAGGCCATTCCACCCGATCATGCCGTCGACCATTCGCAGGGCCGTTGGGACATCCGCGGAACGAAAAAATACCAGGGCAAGCGTTGCACAAAGAAATGTGGTCAACACGCTTGCCGCATGCCGAAACGACGCAAACGATTTGGTTGGCCACCAGCTTAAGCGCGCCTTTATGTTGCGCCAGCCGTGGTTGATGGTGAGAAATATGCCATGCAAGAGGCCAAAGATCACGAACTGCCAACCCGCGCCGTGCCAGACTCCGGAGACGAACATCGTCAGCATCGTGGGGCACACGAGCAGGACGAGAAAGGTCGATAGGCCGGTGCGTCCCGGCCGCAACACCGGCTTGCCGGCCGCCAGGCGCTTGCGCGTTAGTGCCATCACGACCGGATTGAAAATATATGACGTGAGAAAACGGGTCAGCGTCATATGCCAAGTCTGCCAATACTCGATGATGCCGCTGGCCTTGTAAGGCGATGCGAAGTTAAGCGGCAAGCTGATCCCGAACAGCAGCCCCAATCCGATGGCCATGTCGGAATAGCCGGAAAAATCGAAGTAGATTTGCATCGCGTAAGCCAGCGCGCCGCCCCAGGCTTCCAGGAACGAGGGGGTCATTCCCTGCGCCGTTGCGGCAAAGACCGGCTTCGCATATGTCGCGATGCCGTCTGCGACGATCACTTTCTTGAACAATCCGGCAAGGAAGACCGTCATGCCGAGCGCAATGAGATCGAGGCGGGGCCGAAGTATTCCACGATCGTCTAATTGCGGAAGTATCTCGCGGTGATGGGTGATCGGTCCCGCGATCAGATGAGGGAAGAAGGTGATGAAGAGAGAGTATTGAAGCGGCCGCGTCTCTTCGGCGAGCCCGTCATAGCTATCCACCAGGAATGCGATTTGTTGAAATGTGAAGAATGAAATCGCGAGCGGCAGCAAAATCGCCGGCATATCCCAACCAAGACCGAACGCTTCGCTGATGCTATGTCCGATGAAGCCGGTATATTTGAACACGCCGAGCAGGAGGACATTGGCTCCCACCCCGAAGATCAGCAGACGTTTCGAGGGACGACGGGCGAGTTTGCGGCCGACGAAGAAGTTGAACGCGATCGAGCCGAGCAAGAGCGGCACGCAAGCGAGGCTCCACCACGCGTAGAATACGAGAGACATGCCTGTCAGCCATGCCAGCGCAAGACTCTGACGGCCAGCAATCCCAAAACAGTAGAAGCCTACGAGGCAAATAGGCAGGAAGCCGACAAAGAAGACGGGGGAATTGAACAGCATGGCGACCGCTAGTCTTTCGATAAGCTGCGCGGGTTGGCTCCGAGACCGGTTGCCAGCACCAGCGCTCGCGAGAAGACCTTTGCGGCGGACCACCGGATATGGATGGCGTCGGTGAAGTCACGCGGATTCATCTGGAAGTCGCGGTTAGCGTCCCAGAAGATCGCCTCCGTACCGGCAAGCGCGCCCTGAACATGGCGCGACAAATCCCGTATGACGGCGCCACTTGGGTCGAACGAAGCCTTCCAAACAGGGCTCATCGGCATGGTGACGACAATGAGGCGCCGGCCTTGCGCTTTAATATCGGCCGCAAGCTTGTTCAGGGACGAGAGACACACCGGGTCGAGAGGGGCAAGAGCACCGTAAACAAGATCCTTGCGGCTAGCATCGGTGTCGAGCGGAGCATCGCCATACTGGTCGAGGATCATTGCGTCGAGCGGAAACTCACCCTCGCGCATCGACCGGAGGATAAGCACGTTTTTTGCCAAGGTCAGAGGATCGAAATACTTCAAATAGAATGTGAATGCGAAATCGCGGCGAAAAACGAAACCGTCGACGTCCTTCGGATCGAATACGCGTGCGTTCGTGGTTGAGCATTCCGACAGGTCGATCGGCGAAACGATAAGCACAACCGACTGGACGCTCGGATAGTGGCCGAGAAGATAGTCGGTGGCGAATTCGGTCTGATTCATCTTCAGGCCGCAGAAAGCGCCATTCAGCGGCCTGCTTTGGCCGTTGCTCGCTTCGCGAACCACCCCGCTATCGATGCTTCGCCAGGCGACAGACGAGCCTACCGTCAGTATCGTCGGCTGCTCGATCGGATGCGCGCGCAGATAGGCGAGCTTTTCGTCGATGCAGAGACTATTCGAGAACTGCGGTGGCGGCAGCAGACGCATTCCTTTGAACGCTGCGAGGGCGAGCCAAAACGCAGTCAAAAGGACGATCGCCATCCCGCCGAGGGTGGCCAAATAAAGACTTGAAGAATCGCGCCGACTAGATGCGGACCGCGTTAGCGAATGGACGCCACCACCCGCCTTATTGAGTTGCGCCAGTGCGGTCCGAAGGATGCGCACTGTCATTCCATCACCAACAGAAAACCGGTCTTGTCCTCGATACCATCGAGGGCCGCGCTACATGCGTCCCCCACTTCACGCAACGCGCCCGGAGCCCAATTCTCTTCAAATAACGAGGCCGATCAGTTGTGACAATTCGGTGGTTGCATTGGCAAATTGTGCTTACAACAGAATGTTTAGATTGGGATGCGGCCGCCAAATGGGCCTGTCATCGCACAGGCCACGTCATCGCGACGAGGATCGAGGCTTTCATAATATTGAGGCGCAAAGAAGTGCCGCCGACAACACCGCTGCTGTTTTGGCCTGCGGGCGAGTTGCTGCTCTAGTGACTAAGAACACGCGCGCCTGCGCTAGATAGGAAGGCAACGGCTCGGCCGAAAATTCCGGGAAATCCGCCAGGAACTCTTCGAACGCTTCCCTTTGGCCGATCTCGCCAAGATCGGCACGCCAACCCCAATCATCAAAGAAGATCACGGCCTTGTCTGCAAGCAAGGGTGCGCAAAAGCTCAAGGCATCACAGGACGAGGTGTAAAGATCGCAGTCGATCATCACGAGGCTCGCCTTGCTCAAGCTAAGCCGAGCCTTGGTCTCAGGTGTCAGCGAATCCTTGTACCATCCCTTGACGAAAATCATCGCGTGTGTTGGCACGCCTTTTTTTCTCAAATAGCGCGTGGTCGCGCTGACGGTTGACGCGGCGGCGCCAGGCTCCCACCCTTGGCGGGCGGCCTCTTTCGGGAAGCCTTCGAATGAATCGAAGCCGATAAGCCGGGCATCGTTCACGCCTGTTTGGCGAAGCGCGTGATAAACGCACGCGTAAGATGTTCCCCGGCTCACGCCGAACTCCAAATAGTCGCCGATCTCCTGACCGGATTCTTTCAGAATGTTAATGGCGTTTAGTGCGCATTGAAAAAAGTCACCCTCGGGGACCTGGGGTACCCACGCGAGCAACCCCCATGCGCGCAGCGTATGCCTGATCTGCCGTATATATCGCTGAAGTCTAAGCGTTTGAAGCAACGGGCTGACATATTGCATCTGCCTACTCACAATTCGAGACGCACAGCTTGACGCAGTCTATAGGGCCAAGGGTTCGGCGTTGAAACGCCAATGGAGTCTGATCACCAGTAGATCACAAGCTTTGGCCGCGGCACACTCACTGTTTTCGAACATTTTGGATTAGGGCGCATTTGGTAAACTGTGAGAGGAACAGAGGCTCGTACTCCTGCAAATAGTGCATGCGTCGCTAGGCAGGTTGGTGCGGCGCGCACGTAGGTCGATCTGAAAGGTACATCGCGTTGAAAGTTATCAGCTGGAATTTATTGCGCCGGCTGGGCGCGGCGGTAGGAGACGTCGCTGCGCTCATAGAACAAGAAAAGCCGGACCTGCTCCTCATGCAGGAGGCAACCCTGAAGATGGAGTTGCTTCCAGATCTCGTCGGCGGGCATTTCCATTGGGAGCCTTTGCCGGGCCGCATTCACGGGCTCGCGGCTTGGAGCCCACACCCGCTTCCTCCACCGCAGGTATTAGCTTTACCTGTTTCGCGAATGCCGGGCCGCTTGCCGCCCCGTTTTGCCCAGGTTCTCCGCCTGGGCAACGTCACCATCGCCAACGTTCACCTCTCCCATGGGCAGTTGCTCAATCGTCGGCAGTTGCTCCGGATCATTCGCACGGTCGAAGGTCCAGCAGCCGTGATTGGCGATTACAATGCAGTCGGTCCGACACTTCTCCGCGGTTTCAAAGACGTAGGTCCGCGCGAGCCGACATTGGTGGCGCAAAACCTTATTCCATTCCGACTAGATAGATGCCTCATTCGCGGACTGGAATGCGCGGAAGCACGCGCGTTGGAGCGAGGTCCCTCGGATCACCGGCCGATAGCGCTTGAGCTGGCCGCCGCAGAACAGCAGGCGAGCAAAGCCAGACAAGGTTGGCGGGCGCGCCGCGAAGGCGGCGCCCAGAAGCTGACCACGTAAATCGTTGATCAACATAGGATCGGAATTACCGAACCTCTCGTTACTTCCGAGGTAATTGCCGATATACGCGAGCGGAAACGTTTTCCGGTGAGTGGGAGGAACGACGGTTCTTCCTACTTGCACTCGCACGCAATTTTCAGCCCAGCAGTAATTTTCAATTTAAGGGAATCAAATCAATACGCCAAAGTACCAAAGCGATTGTGCTGCTGTTTCTGCGTGGACGGAATGTGCCAATGGCGGTGAGAGAAACGGCATCATCGAGTTGCTTAAAGACGATACAGCCGTTCGGCTCAGGTGACTGCATCACGTTGACCGGCCCGGGCTTCGCGGTAATGGAGGCGCAAGGGTCAGGTGGTGCGCCTGCCCAGCAAGCCTTCATTGCGATGTGGTTTGATCCCTCAGTGAAAGAAGCGGCTAAAGCGATCGATAGCGCTGTGACGGAGACCGGCTATACGCTGTTGTGCATTGATCAGAAGGAACACGGCAACAAGATTGAATGACGAGAGGCGCTCGGTAACCACAATCAACTACCTCGCTCTCGTCGCAATAATCCTCGCGCTCGCGAACGAGGAATATCGCATCTTTCGCGGCAAGTGTTTCAAGCACCACCGCACCGCCGGCGACAGAGCCGCGCTCTAACGTTACTATTTAATATTCTTCTTCGAGATCTCCGACACCTTGTCGCGCAGCGGGATCGAATCCTCGGACTGGATGTCATCGTAACGCGTGCCGGGCTGGGCCGCGGTAGACGGGTCGCTGGGCGGCACGTCGAGGCGGCGGCTGTTGCGGCCTGATTTGACGTATTCCGTCTGGCCCTCTTTCGACAGCAGCCAGTTGAGATAGACGATCGCGGCGTTCGGATGCGGTGCCTTGTCCATCAGCGCCACCGCGCCGAAGCCCGGTCCCCCCGGGACGACCTGGATGTTGCCGCTCCAGATCTGGACATTCTTTCCCAGCCCTTGTCGATAGAACGGCTCGAGGTCCTGCGAGCCGACGCCGAGACCGATCGGATATTGTCCGCGCACGACCCATTCGGCTTCCTGCCGGCCGCTATTGCTGTAGGCGATCTTTTGCGTGCTGACCAGTTTAGCGAGGAAGCTGTCGCCGTAGTTCAGCAGCATGCTGGCGCCGCTGGCAATGCCCGGACCGCCGATGCGCGGATCGTCCCAGACTATCTTGCCCGAGAATTCCGGCTTCATGAGGTCCTCAAGGGTTTTGAGATCTTCGCGCTTGACGAGATCCCAGTTCACGTAAGCCGGCGCGCTGACGGTGAAATCGAAAGCGAAAGCATATTTCTTCTCGTGATCCTGCCAGCCCGCCGCGAAACCGTTGAGCCAGGCCTTGTCGTCGAGAATCTCGGGCAGTTTCAACGCCGGTTGCAGCGGCGCGAAGGCGCCGGCTGGCTTCAGCGTGCTCAAGATCGACGGTGTGCCGCCGATGTAAATGTCCCAATTGTAGATGCCGGCTTCGCGCTCGCGCGTTATCCGCGGAATCGATTCGAAGCCATTGAGGCCGGTGTAATTCACTTTGATGTCGGGATATTTCTTCTTGAAGCCGTCGGTGAAAACCTCGGCATAGATGCTGCCCGGCGCGCCTTTGATGACGAGCGCGCCTTCGTTCTTTGCCGCGGCGACGATGGCGTCCCAACTCTCGTCCGCGGCGCGTGATGGCGTGGCGGCCAGAAGCAGCGATACGGCCATGATCGCACCGACTGCGGCGGCACTGATGACGCGATTCATGCGCGTTTTCGTCTTCATGTCTTTCCCCCTTACGCTGCTCCGCGAGCGAAGCGCTTTCGATTTGACCGAAACACTATGGCAGGCGAAAGATTGCCGCAACATGGCGCGCAGCACTCGTGGGCAGGGTCTTCTCGGCCATTGATCGGCGAGCGGACGCGGCTGATTCTTACCGCTTCCACATAGTGTTGACCTGTGCCGCGTTTTTCTGATGTGGTGTTCGTGAATTTCCGGACCGCGTGAAATCGCAGCCGAAATAGTCGACCCCCGGAGGAAACATGAGGAAGACATCGGGTTGGGCGGCAATGGCCGTGTTGATGGCCGCGCTATGGGCCGGACCGGTTACGGCGCAGTCTCCGGATCAAGCAAAGGCCGAATGGGATCGCATTGTCGCTGCCGCCGAGAAGGAGGGTAGCGTCGTCATCAATTCGCAGCCGAATCTGGTGTGGCGCGATTTCATCCTGCGCGAATTCGCGAAGGCCTATCCGAAGATCGAGCTGAATTTCTCGATCATCCCGTCGGAGCAGTTCGTCGCCCGTGTGCGCGTGGAGCGGCAAACCGGCAAATATCTTTGGGACCTCGCCGCGGCCGGGGCGGCGGCCGGCTTCGCTCTCTACAAGGACGGGGCCATCGATCCGCTATTGCCTGAGCTCATCCTGCCCGAGGTCAACAAGCCTGAAGTCTGGGGCGGCTGGGATGAGGCGTTTGTCGATACGCCCCGCAAATACGTCTTCTCGATGTCGGCCTTTGTCTTGAGTCCTTATTACAACGCGGCGCATGTCTCGCCCGACAAGGTGGCGCAGCAGGGCCTTCGCGTGATGCTCGATCCGGCCTATGCGGGCAAGACGGCATGGCAGGACCCGGCCGTCCCCGGCAGCGGACAATCTTACGCGACGTTGATGCGGACGCTTGGCGATGATGACCTCCGCAAGCTGGTCGTCGATCAGAAGGCGATGCTGTTCGCGCAGCAGCAGCAGGTCATTGAGGCGATGGCGCGCGGAACGGCGTGGTTTGGTATCGGCCCGTCGGTGAGCTCGCTGATTACGCCCTATGTACAGGCCGGCGCGATCAAGCAATCGGACATCCAGGCTTTCGGCAACAAGCCGGAGGTCAGCATCATCAGCATCGGCGGCAACTGCCTCTACGTGCTCAACCAACGGCCGCATCCCAATGCCACGCGCGTCTTCATCAATTGGATTCTGCAGAAAGACGTGCAGCTCGCCCTCGCCAAGGCGATCGAGCAAGACAGTCGCCGTCAGGACGTCCCGCCGGCCTCGGCGCCTGACGCCGCGCCCATCAAGGGCGACAAATACGCGGTGCCGCAGCGCGAGGAGGCCTTTGGCCAGCTTGTCACGGACGCCAAATTCGTGGATGGGTTGCGCAAAACCGCCAAATAGCCGCACGCATTTCCGTTGAGCCCTGGATCGGTGTAAACACCGGCTTTCAACGCGATGGTCGAGCGGGGCGGTCAAACGATCCGCCCGCGACCACCAATGCGGAATAGCCAGGGAGCGCTCCTGTTGTCGCGCGCCGAGCCTAAAAGTTTTCACGGTTCTACGGACCACCAGCCGGCCATCGGGCAACCGCTGCGGCGCAAGGAAGACGGCCGCCTGCTGATCGGCAAAGGCCGGTTCAGCGATGATTTCAGCGTGCCGGGTCAGACCTATGCCGCGCTCGTTCGCTCGACGCATCCGCATGCCAAATTCACGGTCCGGAAAGACGCGGCGGAAGCTATGCCGGGCGTGCTCGGTGTTTTCACCGGCAGCGAGGCGCTCGATGACGGGATCGAGCCGCTGCCGCATGCGCCCGTGCCGTCGACCAAATACGACATGAAGCTGACCGCACCCGACGGCACCAAGAATGTCTTCATCGGGCCGCATCGCTTGTTGCCGCCCGATCGCGCGCGCTTCGTCGGCGAAGCTTTGGTCATGGTTGTCGGCGAGACGATGGCGGCCGCGCTCGATGGCGCCGAAGCGGTCGAGATCGATTACGAGGATTTGCCCTTCGTTACCGAAACCGATCGCGCGGCGGATGACAGCGCCGCGGTTTGGGACGAAGTGCCCGATAACGTGCTCGTCGATACGCAGTTCGGCGATATAGCGGCGACGGATGCGGCGTTCGCGGCGGCCGATCATGTCGTCTCGGCCGAATTCAAGATCGCGC
Source organism: uncultured Alphaproteobacteria bacterium (assembly GCA_963740675.1). GTDB lineage: Bacteria > Pseudomonadota > Alphaproteobacteria > ATCC43930 > CGMCC-115725 > CAIKMD01. Next base: position 476,723 of record CAVUFS010000004.1, on the reverse strand, counting down.
GCGTGACGGCGGTAGCGATGGAGCCGCGTGCGTGTCTGGCGGATTATGACGCCGCGACCGACCACTACACGCTCTGGGCGGGCAGCGGCGGTGCCGTGCGCCAGAAAGCCGAACTCGCGGCGACGATCGCGATCCCGGAGAAGAAGCTGCGCATCCTGTCGATGGATGTCGGCGGGAATTTCGGCTCGCGCAACCGGCCTTATATCGAGTTCGGCTTGGTTCTCTGGGCGGCGCGCAAGCTACAGCGGCCGGTCAAATTCACGGCGACACGCTCGGAATCTTTCGTCACCGACTATCAGGGGCGCGATCTGGTCTCGCGTGTCTCGTTGGCGCTGCGCGCCGATGGAAAATTCCTGGCAATGCGTGCGGACAATATCAGCAATGTCGGCGCGTATTGCACGTCGCTCTCGCCGCTCGGCAAAGGCTCGGGCCTGATCACGGGTACTTACGACATCCCCTTGGCGCATCTCCGCGCGCGTGCCGTCTTCACCAACACAATGTGCACGCAGGCTTATCGCAGCTCGGGCCGGCCCGAGGTGAATTTCGCGCTGGAGCGGCTCGTCGATCTCGCCGCGCTGAAGCTCGGCATGGATCGCGTCGAGCTGCGCCGCCGCAATCTCATACCGCCGGCGCACATGCCCTATACCAACGCAGTCGGTGCGCAATACGACAGCGGCACCTATGAATCCAACATGGATCTCGCGCGCAAGATCGCCGATTGGGACGGTTTCTCCGCGCGCCGCGCAAGGAAGCGGCGAAGCGCGGCAAGCTCTTGGGGCTCGGTCTTGCCAATTACGTCGAATCCTCCATCGGCTCGCCGAAAGAGCGCGCCGAGATCACCGTCGACAAGAACGGCCGCACGCGCGTCGTCGTGGGGACGCAGCCAAGTGGGCAGGGGCATGAGACGAGCTTCTCGCAGGTGATCGCCGATCAGATCGGCGTTCCGGTGGAAAGCGTCGACATCGTTTATGGCGACACGGACATCGTCTCCGTCGGCGGCGGCTCGCATTCGGGCCGCTCGATGCGGCATGCCGCGACGGTGTTCAAATTGACGACCGACAAATTGATCGAGCGCGGCAAGCGTCTTGCGGCGCTGGTCTTCGGTGGCGTGGCGGACGACGTGGTCTTCGCGGATGGCGTGTTTCGCATCGGAACGCGGAACGAGGTTTTGTCGATGACCGATCTGGCCGGTGCGATCGATAAGATCGCCTTGCCGGACGATCTCAAGGACGGGCTCGCTGTTGCCTATACCAACGAGATGCACGAGCCGGTCTTTCCGAATGGCTGCGCCATTTGCGAGGTCGAGGTCGATCCGGAAACCGGCGAAGTGCAGTTCACGCGCTATGCTACGGTCGACGATGTCGGGCGCTGTATCAACCCGCTGATCGTGCATGGCCAGACGCATGGCGGTGCCGCGCAAGGCCTCGGCCAGGCGATGTGGGAACTGTCCTACGTCGATCCGCAGACTGGCCAGCCACTGGCCGGCTCGCTCATGGATTACGGCATGCCGCGCGCGGACAACACGCCGCATTTCAATACCGAGATTGCTGAGGTTCTATCGCCGACGAATCCGCTCGGCATCAAAGCGGGCGGCGAAGGTGGCACGACGCCGGCTCTATCGGTGGTTGTCAGCGCGATCGTCGATGCGCTGTCGGTTTACGGCATCAAACATGTGACGATGCCGGCGACTCCTTTCGCTGTGTGGTCCGCTATCGAAGCGGCCAAGGCGAATAATTCGAGGAAGATGTGATCATGGACGATACGCCGCGCGCCGTTTCCGCTTTTTCCGACAACAAGGGCTATGCCGATTTGCAAGAGCATGTGGCGGCGCTCGAGAAAGCCGGGCTCGTCTATCGCATCACCGAGCCGGTGAACAAAGACACCGAGATGCATGCGCTGGTGCGCTGGCAATATCGCGGCGGCATTCCCGAGCATGATCGCAAGGCGTTTCTCTTCACCAACGTCACCGATTCCAAAGGCCGCCATTACGACATGCCGGTGATCGTCGGCGCGCTCGCCGGCAGCCGCGAAATCTACCGCATGGGTCTCAACGTGCCGAAAGAAGAGATCGGCGCGATCTGGCAAAAGGCGCTCGATCATCCGATTCCGCCGGTCGTCGTGAGCAAAGCACCATGCCAAGAGGTGGTGATCGAGGGGAACGATCTGATTGGCACGGGCAAAGGGCTCGATGCGCTGCCGGTGCCGATCTCGACGCCGGGCTTCGACAGCGCGCCTTACATCACCGCCGGCAATTTCGTCACCAAAGATCCGGAGAACGGTATCCAGAATCTCGGCACCTATCGCGCCGGGCTCAAGGCATCCAATCGGCTGGTGGTACGCATGGCGACGCGCAATGGCGGCGCTGGCGGTTATCCGCATTGGGAAAAGTATCGCGCGCTGGGTCAGAAGATGCCGTGTGCCTGCGTGCTCGGCTGTCCGCCGGCGGTCGCGTATACCGGTCCGCAGAAAGTAATGCGTGACGTGGACGAGCTTTCGGTGGCGGGAGGTCTTGCCGGCGCGCCGATCCGGATCGTCAAATGCCGCACCGTCGATCTGATGGTGCCGGCCGATTCCGAGATCATCATCGAGGGGCTTATCGATACGACGCAGTTGGAGCCCGAAGCGCCGTTCGGCGAATCGCACGGCCATATCTCGCTCGAAGATTTCAACATGATCTTCGAGATCACCTGCATCACGCATCGCCGGAAGCCGCTTTTCGCGTCGATCATCAGCCAGGTGACGCCGTCGGAATCTTCCTCGATCAAGCGCGATGCCTACGAGCAGATGTTCCTCGCGCATGTGACGAAGACGCTGGGCGTCCGCGCGGTGCGCCGCGTGGTGATGCATGAGCCGCTAACCAATCTGCGCCGTGTCATCTTCCTGGTAATGCAGCAGGGCACGCCGCGCTCCGAAGTGTGGCGCGCGCTGCAAGGCGTCGCCGCGCTGCGCGCCGATTGCGGCAAGTACGTCATCGCCGTGAACGAGGATATCGATCCCGAGAATACGGATGCGGTGTTCTGGTCGATGGCCTATCGTGCCAAGCCAACGGAAGACGTGCAGATCCTCAATTATCGCGATGGGGGTCATGGGCCGAAGGGCGGCGCCCAATCTTTCGATGGCACGATGCTGATCGATGCGACGCTCAAAGCCAAAAGCGCGCCGCTGGCTTTGCCGAAGCGCGAATACATGGAGCATGCGCGCAAGATGTGGGAGCGGCTGCAATTGCCGACGCTCAAGCCGGAAGCGCCGTGGTACGGCTATTCGCTCGGCGACTGGAATCAGGAATGGGATGACATGGCCGCCGCCGCGACGCGCGGTGAGTATATGGAGAACGGCAAGCGTTCGGCCGGACTGCGACAAAGTGGCCTCAAGCCCAACACGCCCTTCCGCCGCGACGGCTCTCGGCCTGAGTCTTCCCATCAAGACTAAGGCGTTCGGATGAAGCGATTTGCTATTTTCTTGCCGGCGCCAGCATCGATCATCGCTGCGCCCGGGAAACGCCGCAATGCGCGGGTACCGTTACAATCATGATGACTTTGACAGAAAAGAGTTGGTTGGCTGATTGGCTCCGCGAGCTTGCGGCCGAGGAAGCCCTTGCTGGTGCTCACGGCGTTGCCGCCGAGTATCTGTTCCGCGCCGAAGCAGTCGAGCGTTCTGTTCGGCATCACCGCCATTCGGACGCGCCTATTTTCGTGGACGCGTAACCAACCGTCGACTTACCGCCAACGGCCGGCTTCGTTCGGCCGATAGCGAAAATGCAATTAAAATCCGCGCTTTTTAATCGCGCCGCGACGGCTCGCGTTCCGCTTCTCTCTATCATCCCTTAAGGGTTGAGGCCCTATTCTCAACGCTCCTTGGGATCGCTGGTGCGGGTGGGTATGGTGACAAAAGAAGCCGGGCGTTTGACCTGGCTCGACGGTCTACGTGCTGTCGCCATTCTCCTGGTTATCGCGCGCCATGTTTTCGACCGTCCTTTTGCCCAACTCTACGATCAGGTCATCGTCTCCGACGGGCTGACGACGGCGCTGGTGCTGGCCATCGGCAGCATCGGCTGGGCCGGCGTCGGCATCTTCTTCGTGATCAGCGGTTATCTCGTTGCCGGCGGCGCGGTTCTCGCCACGCGCGATCAACGTTTCTTCGTTTGGGAATTTCTCGCCAAACGCGCCGTGCGCGTTTTCCTGCCAGCGGCCGTGTTTCTTCTCCTGTGGCGCGTGGTGGCGCCCGATCCGCCGGATGATTCGCTGCTCGCCACGGCCGCAAATTTCCTGTTCTTCGCCAATTACACCGACAATAGCTGGCTGGCGCAGTACTGGTCGCTCGATGTCGAGGCGCATTTCTATCTCGTCGTCGCGCTGCTGGTGCCGCTCGCCGCGCGCGCTCTCGATACGCGCCGTCTCGGCTGGGGCTTGGCTGCGGCGGCGACGCTTTTCGCCATCATCAAGATTGCCGCGGCGACCAGCGGCTTACTGCCGGGGCAGGATTTCTATTCCTATAGCCATTGGCAGATCGATTTCTTCGCCGCCGGCGCCGCGCTGCGCTTGATCCTTGATGGAAGCGAAACGCCGCGTCGTCTCTCGCTCTATGGCGTGCCGGTCGCGATCGTCGCGCTCATCGCCGCGGCCATGGTCCTGGTCCGCGCGTCCGATTCAGCAGGGATGTTCGTGCTCAGCGTGACGCTGGTGCTGATCGCGGCCGTGGCGCTGTGCCTCGGCGCGAGCGGTGTTGCCGCGCGTTTCTTCGGCTCGGCACCGCTGCGCGCGATCGGAGCGATCTCGTTCTCGGTCTATATCGTGCATCTGCCGCTGATCGAGGCCGCGCAGCCCTGGCTCGTTCAGGCCGCGTCATTGTTCGGTAGCGATCCGCTTGTCACTTATCTCGCGATGCTTGTGCCTGCGGTTGCGCTATCGCTGGCGGCGGGGGCGTTGTTCTATTTCGCGATCGAGCGGCCAGCTTATCGCTGGCATCAGCGCATTCGCATTCGCCCGCGGCTTGCACCGCCATTGCTCAAGCCCGCCGAGTCCTAGTAGGCCGGCAAGACATAGGGCGGGCCGCAATTATCAACAATGCCCGCATCGAGGCTCGGCCGGAGATCGGGCTGCAGCGAACCCTGTTGGCCAGGTGCGGCGAGGCCCTGTAGCGCCCCGAGGGGCGCTGCCATGACAAGCGTCGCCGCACAGACCGGCACTTTCAGCGCAACATATAATGGTGTGGCGACCGCGCTGACATAACTAGCCTGAGTCTCTGGAGACACCGTTGGGGTACACCCGCCGAGAAGAAAGAGCGCGCAGAGCAGAGGCAATCCGCCTCGTCTAACGGGCTTACTCGCCGCCATTCGCATAATGTCCTCCCGCTTCGCCGTACCGCGGAGAGGAAGCCTATCGCATTCTTTGTGACAGTTGTGAGGCGTTCAACGCACGGGGGTGTTCAGGCGACGTCGGCGAGCGCGCTCTCATTTGTCGCGGCGGCGCGGCGCCACGCGGCGAGATCAACGACCTTCTCTTGCTGCAATACGCGTCGGCGGGCAAGGACCGTGTTCAGAAAGCGGTGGCGATTGCGTAGCCACTCTATGTCGTAAACCTGCTCGCTTGTTTCCGGCGGCGCGTTGCCGAGTGTCGTCAGCAGATATTCGATCTTGAAGAGATCGTGCCGCAGCTCGGCGTTCAGCAGGATACGAGAACAGGCGGTGAATGACGGCGACAATTCCATCGGCCACCCCATCGTCTTGATACCCAAGGCCCGGCACGTTGCAATGACCGGCTATCGATGGACGATGATGAGATCACCCATTTCGATCAAAAACGGGGCAGCCGCGCGTAAAAATTGGGATTCTCGCGCCGGCGCGCGCGCGATATCGCCACATTGCGAGGGCGTTATTCGCTCGGCTCTTCCTCGTCGTCGGGCAGGTGCTTGCCGATGGTGGTCATCGACTGCCAGTGATTGAGGCTGAAAATCGAGATATCGGCGGCTTGGAGAATGGCGGTGCAGGAGGCTAGCGCGTCGGTCGCGGTGACGCCGCTGCCGCTCGGGAAACAGCGCATCAGATCGCCGCTCTCGATCTTGGCGGCGTAAAGGCGCAGCACACTGGCGAAAAGCTGGCCCAGCGAATCATCCGGCACGTCGTCGAGCCGTTCCTCTTTCAGCGCCTGGCCCATCAGGCTTTCGATCTGGTTGATGAGGTCGGCGACCTTGCGCTGGCGGTCCTCGGAATTCGGCATGGGCAACCCTTTTCTCAATCGGAGGCGCCGACGCGCCTCGTCAGTGGTCTAGAGCAACCCGGCGGGTCCTCCAAGCCCGGCTGAACATCGGGCCGGACCTTCGGGGAGCGGGCCCGGACAGGGGCTTCCCGTCGCCGCTGGACTGGTTTACCCTCGTTGGATTAGAGCCCAGCCGCGGTACAGCGGCGGCATTTGACCGGCAGGAGACCCTTGATGCGCATCATCGATTCCCATTTCCACTGGCGGCCGCGTTCGGTCCTCGAGTACCTCTGCCAGCGCAAGGACTATCCGCGCGCCCAGCCCAATAATAAGGGCGGTTACACGTATTGGCGCCACGAGGGTAAGCGCATCTCCAATGTCGGCGGCGAGTGGTTCGATCTCGAGGCCCAGCTCGCCCATCTCGATACGCTCGATCCCGGCATGGGTGTGATCTGCTCGGTCGGGCCGTTCACCGTTTCCTTCACCGATTTCGAGGGCGAAGAAGCCCGCGACATCTGCATGATGTGGAACGAGGAAATGGCCGCGCGTCAGCGCCAATATGCCGGCCGCTTCTGGGGCACCGGCGTTGTTCCGCTCAACGACACCAAAATCGCGATTGAGGTGATGGAGCACGCGGTCAACACGCTCGGCCTCGTCGGCATCAATCTGCCGGGCAGTGTCGGCTCCGATCCCCATATCGACGCGGCGCGGCTGGAGCCGTTCTACGACCGCGTCGAAGCGCTCGATGTGCCGCTGTTCCTCCACCCGACCGACGGTATCTACGAGGACATTCTCGACGGCTATAACGGCGCGCTGTACCTCAGCCTTGGCCGTGTCGTCGATGTCAGCGTCGCCGCCTATCGCCTTGTGCTCTCGGGCATCATGGAGCGGCATCCGAACCTCAAGCTGTTCATGTCGCATACCGGCGGCGCGCTGCCCTATCAGGCGGGCCGTATGGACAAGAATTCCGGCGCGGCCAAGCTGCCACGGCTGCCGAGCGAATATCTCCGCCGCATGTATACGGACACGGTGTCGCCGCACACCGCCGGCATCAAATTCGCGATCGATTTCTACGGCGTCGATCACGTGATGTATGGCAGCGACTATCCGTGCTGGAATCCGACGGCCGCGCTGAAATATTTCGGCGAGACCGGCATGTCCCAGGCCGACCAGGAAAAGATCTTTCAGGGCAATGCAAGGCGCATCCTGAAGCTGCGTGACCCGGCTCCGGCCACGGTCAAGGCAGCAATCCGCGAAGCCGTACCCGCGAAATAGGCGAGCCGTAAACAAGCCCGGTTTCGTGCTGGCGTTGCCGGCGCGGAACCGGGCTTAGCATTTCCGGTTGAATCGACGACGCGTGCTCCCGTCGGGGAACGCGCGCCTTGCGAGGCACGCTCGATGTCGGCCGGCATTCCTGACGCGAAGATTCTGCGCGACGCCAAACGGGCGCTGACGACGCGGATCATTCCGCAGGCCAGGCACTGGCGCGAGATCGTGCGCCACGAATGGTGGAGCATCTTGCTCGCGACCGGCGCCCGCGTCGGCCGCGACAATGTCTCGATCCTCGCTGCGGGGGTTGCGTTCTATATCTTCGTCGCGATCCCTTCGAGCCTCACCGCGGTCGTCTCGGTCTACGGGCTTATGTTCAATCCCGTGGAGGTCGAGAACCAAATCCGATCGATGATCGGCCTGCTGCCTGACGATGTGATCGACATCGTGACGAATTTCCTAAGGCTTCTTGCCGCCAAGCCGGAATTGGCGCTGGGCCTGCGCTTGATCCTCGGCCTTGGAGTGGCGATCTGGAGCGCGCAATCCGCCGCGTCCGCCATGATCTCCGCGCTCGATGCGGCTTATGAGCAAAAGGAAACGCGCGGCTATCTCCGCTTCCAGCTCGCGGCGCTGGTGCTTTCGCTCTGCTCGATTGTTTTCGCGCTGCTGTCCTTGATCCTCTTCGCCGTCTTGCCGCTGGCGATCAATTGGCTGTTGCCGTTCTCTGATCGGACGCGGTTGCTGGTCGATATTCTGCGCTGGCCCGCGCTCACGTTACTGGTCGCGCTCGCGATCGCCGGCGTTTATCGCTTTGGCCCAATGCGCGAGGCGAGCGCGCGGCCATGGGGCGCGTGGGGCGTGGCCCTAACGACAATCGTCTGGATCGGCAGCTCCGCGCTCTTCGCGCTCTATGTCTCCAGGGTTGCGTCTTACGATGTAAGCTACGGTCCGCTTGGCGGCGTCGTGGTGCTGCTGCTGTGGCTCTACATCGCCGCGTTCGTCGTGCTGCTCGGTGCCGAGCTCAATGCGGAGCTCGAGAGCCGCATGGCGGCCGAGCGCGCGCGGCTCGGGCCCGTCAACCAGACGAAGAAGCCGCGACGCCGTGCACGCCAGCGCGATTGATTCAATTCTGTCGGGGAAAAAGAAAGCGGGTTCCGGGACAAACCCGGAACCCGCTGCCTTGCGGCCTTACGATCGAGGAAGGCGGCTATCGAGGATGCCGGCGATCAAGCCGCCTTATCGAGGTGTTCGAGATCGCGGTTGTAGAGCTCGCGCGTCCAAGCCGGGATGTCGCCGCGATCGAGCATGTTCTGAAGCTCGGTGCGGGCACGCGACACGCGGCTCTTCATCGTGCCGACGGCACAACCGGCGAGCTTCGCTGCGTGATCATAGGAGTACCCGTTCGCACCGACGAGCATCAGCGCCTCGCGCTGTGCCGCGGGCAGGGTCGCGAAGCGGCAGGTCACATCGCGCATGCGCAGATGCCATTCCTGCTCGTCGCTGATCGCGGGGGCGGGCACGCTGGTCGGATCCAGCGGACCGATGCGGCGCTGCCGGCGCTTCTCGTTGAAATACGCGTTGCGAAGAATAGTGGTCAGCCAGGCGAGCAAATTGGTGCCCGGGCGGAATTGATCGGCGTGAACGAGGGCACGCAAGACGGTCTCTTGGACGAGATCATCTGCAAAGCTGCGATTGCCGGCGAGACGACGGGCAAAGCCCTCGAGACGGGGAAGGTTCTGGACCACATCGTCCGCGAATGTCGTAACAGCCATTTTCTTCCTCCTGCATAAGACCACATCAGCAGTGGAAGAAATCTTTGGGGGTAATCTCGGCTTTTATGCGTCAAACTTCGAGTTTTGTGCGACAAATCGCGATCGTCACAGGAAAAACTCACATCGGATGGCGATCGCCTTTTTCTCCATATTACGACCACAATTCCGATCTTCTATTTGAACAATCTGTTGCCTGATCGTGCCAGCATTGTGGCAGGACAACCGGGACTGGCAGGCGGCGCGGATTTAATCCGCGAGATTGGCCCCGGAGGTCGAGACGGAACTCGTCGCCGAGACAGCGCTCTACCAGCATTAGTAGCTCGATCGGCTCGAACGGCTTGCGTAGGATCGCGGTGGCGCCCAATTCGCGCGCCATGGCAAGGAAATCGGCCGTTCCTGTCAGGGTGCCGCCGGAAATCGCAATGATCGGGGTGCCGGCGCCTTCGCGCAGGATGCAGCGGATGGTCTCGATGCCCTCGCGCTCAGGCATGATGAGGTCGGTGATGACCAGCGCCGGCCGCTCGCGGCGAAAGCAGGCGAGCCCCTGGATGCCGTTCGCGGCGCTGACCGTCCGATAGCCGGCGCGGTCGAGAATGCGCGCCGCCAGATGGCGGATCATCGGCTCGTCGTCGATGATGAGGATGGTGTCCGAGCGCATCGCTACCCTTATTTATGCCGCTTTATGCCGCGCTTTGCACGAGGCTGATGAGGTCGCGCCGCTCGGCGGCCGGCAGGATAATGGCGAATTCCGATCCCTGGCCCGGCGCCGTGCGCAGCTCGATCTGGCCGCCATGGCTGGTGACGATGCCATGCACCACCGATAGACCGAGGCCGCTGCCGCGATCGGCTTCGCGCGTGGTGAAGAACGGCTCGAAGATGCGCTGCGCGAGGATCTCTTCCATACCGCAGCCATCATCGGCGACGGCGAGACGTACAAGCCGCGCGCTCTGATCTGTCGGGCTGGGAATCTGGTTGAGGCTGATGGTGATCTTGCCCATGCGATCGCCGATCGCCTGCTGCGCATTGGTCACCAGATTGACGATGACCTGCTGTAGTTGATCGGGATCGGCATGGATCGCGGGAACCGGCTCGAGCAATTCGGCCAGCTCGATTGATGCCGGCACGGTCGCGCGCATCATGCGCAACGTCTGATGAATCGTCGCGGCGGGCTCGATCAGCCGTTTCTCCATCGCCTGCTTGCGGCCGAAGGCGAGGACCTGGCGCACGAGATCGCGCGCCCGCTGGCTGGCGACGACGACCATCTCGAGATCTTGGCGCGTCGCGGAATCGGCCGGGAAATCTTCGAGCGCGACTTTCGCCAGCGACAGGACTGGCGCGAGGATGTTGTTGAGCTCATGCGCCAGGCCGCCGGCCATGGTGCCGAGCGCTTCGAGCTTCTGCGAGTGGATGAGCAGGCGCTCGAGCTCGCGCGAGCGCTGCTCGGCGGCGCGTTGTTCGGTCACGTCCTGCAAGGTGCTGACGATGCGCACCGGCGCGCCGCGTTTGTCGCGAATGATCTCGTGGTCGCGATGGATGAGGCGGGCCTGACCGTCAGGGCGAATGATCCAGTATTCGGTCGGCTCGGGCTTAACGCCGTTGTTGAGCTCGGCCCAGAGCGCCTGCACGCGCTCGCGATCGCGCGGGTCGACGAGGGCGAGATAGGTCTCGCCGGTCGGCGGAAGATCGCCCAGGTCGAGGCCGAAGATGCGATACGTCTCGTTCGACCAGGTGAGCTTGTTGCTGACGAGGTCGTAATCGGAGCAGCCGAGCTGCGCGATCTTTTCAGCTTCGTCGAGCCGAACCTGGCTTTCGTTAAGGGCGAATTGCGCTTTTTTCAACGCGGTGATGTCGATGCGCAGGCCGGCGGTGCCGCCATCGCTCATACGGCGCTCGGAAGCGAGCGCCCAGCGGTCGCCGCTCAAGCGCTGCTCGACCGCGCCTTCGGTCTGGCGATGCCGGCCGATGCGCTCGGCAATCCATTCCTCTTCGCGATTTTCGGCATCGGCGAATTGGCCGCGCGCCACGCCGGCGCGAATGATGGCCTCGAAGGTCGTGCCCGGTACCATCAGATCGGCGATCTCCGGATACATCCGGCGATAGGCCTCGTTCGACATGACCAGCCGGTCTTCGGGATCGAAAATCACGAAGCCTTCGGAGATGCTGTCGACGGCGTCGCGCAGCAGGCGATCGGCGAGGCGAGCGCGCTGGCTCGCGACGATTGCCTCGGTCTCATTGGTGATCGTTCCGCGATAGCCCTGGAAGCGGCCTTCATCGTCGACGATCGGCTTGCCGCTGGCCGAGAAATGCTGTGCGGAATCGCTGCCAGGCCAGGTGATGGTGAAGCGGAAGCCACGGAAGGGCCGGCGCGCGTCGAGATCGGCCTTGTGGCGCCGCCAATAAGGATCGGTCAGAGGGTCCGCACCGGCGATGTCCCAGCGCGTCTTGCCGTAAATCGCCTGCGAGCCTTCGCCGCTCAGGAAAGTGAAGCGGTGATTAACGTCGGATTCCCAAATCCAGTCGGCGCTGAACTCGGCGATGTCGCGGAAGCGCCGCTCGCTGTGCTGCAACGCTTCTTGAGCGAGACGGCGCTCGGTGGCGATCGCCTCCGCACGCTCCACCGCGCGCACGAGATCGCGGCGCGCCTGGCTTTCGTCGGCGAGCCGCGCATAGGCGCGGGTCATCATCAATTGCGCGATGAAATGCCGGCGGAACAGCACGGCAATCGCGGCGATCGCGGCGCTGAGGATCGCGCCGATCGCGGCAACGATCGCGGCTTCGATTTTCCAGGTTGCGAGGATGCTCTCGATTGTGAGGGATGTCGTCGCGACGAGCGGATAGGCACCCAGGCGCTGGCCGGCGAGGATCACGGGCTCGCCCGTGACGGGATTGGTCGTGCGCACCGGACCGAATTTCGCGCTCGGCGTGTTGTCGCCGGTCAGCGGGCTGTCGAGAACGGCTTTGCTGTCACCCGGGGTCGTGGGAAAGCGGGTCACCAGCGCGCCATCCGTGCGCCACAAGGCGATGGCGCTGCCGGGGCCGATCGAGACATCGCGATAGAAATTCTCGAAGTAGTCGAGACGGATCGCCGCCGCGACGATGCCGAGGAAACGGCCGTCGAGCCCGTTCAAGCGGCGTGCGAGGTAGATCGTCGAGGCACCGTCCGTCTGCCCGGTGACGGGCGCGCTGATGACCGTGCCGAGGCCCGGGTGATCGCGCAGCGAGATGAAATCGGGGCGGTCGTGGATGTTGATCTCATGGGCGAGGCGAGGGCCCGAGGTGCTCAGTACCGTGCCGGACGCATCGACGAGAAACAACGCCGAGATCTGCGGCAGGCCGGAGATCTTACGCGCCAAGCCGAGATGCGCATCGCTGCTGTTCGCGCTGCGCCGGAACTGCACCGCGTCGCGGATGCCGGCGCTGACGAATTCCGCGTCGATGGCGTTGAGTACGAGATCGGCGCCCTGCAGCGTTCGCACCGATTGCTCTTCGAGCACGCGATTGAGCTTGCCGAGGCTGTCTTCGGCGCTCCGCATTGCGCTTTGGCGCAGATGCCAGATCGCGCCGCCATCGACGGCGAGCAGCGCCAGTATCAGGAGGGCTGCGCCGTACGCGATCATGCGCGGCGGGCGCGCGTGACGTGCGGCTTCGGGTGTCGTGGTGACGGCGGGACGGGGCGCGCGGCGCCACTGGCGCGAGAGCGCATGCCATCCCAGCCCGATCTGTTTCAACCTGGTCAACATACTAACCACGCGATCCTCTTCCGCCCCCATTAATGCGGCCTAACGAGAGTCCCGCCGGCGATGCGCGGCAATTTGTGGCGAGATTATGGCATGTGCTTCCGGAGTAATCCGAATCGCCGATTTACGTTGATCGGATGAAAACCGATTCATGATCACGCTGGCCGCGAGAGCATAATCGCGCCGCCGCTGGCCCGAGGATTCGATGACAGACCGCAAATTCGTCGTCACCTATGATGCGATCGCCGCTGACATACTTGATAACGGAGCAGACCAGCCTGCGGCTCTGGTGCTCGTATCAAGCGATCAGCAGCGCGTCATCATCCGAATGGATAGGAACACGGTCGCTCGGCTCAAGAAGCGAATCGAGAGAACCTTCTTGCGCCGCTATCGCGGCGTCGCGCAGCTGCGGCCCTGAACAGCCGCCAGCAACTCGGCAATTTTTGCCTAGTCGCCGCGCAATAGCGGCAGATGCGCTGCTATGGCCCCAACGGTAGTGGTTTGTGCTTGGTCGCTTGTGAGTCGCGCGAAGCCGGGCACGAGCGAGCGGCTGGCGATAACGCCGATCGCGGCCGCCACCATGACAAAGGCGACGCACACAGCGCCCGCTGAACTCAGCCGCATCGAGCCCTCCGTCCAAGTAAAGAAGGGCCGGGAGGGTTGGGGGCAACGCCGCCAGCGGCCCTTGGCGGCACAAGTCACGACGTCCGCCGAGTTGCTTCTTGCGACTGCTTATAACGAAGGGTGCGCTTTGGTTCCGACGAGCATGCACGCCGAAATTATGAAAACTGTTTCGAATTTTTCGCTCATTCGAATGATGAACGGCGGATGCGCTTACCGAAAGATTGCATTTAGCTGAATTTGTCTTCGTTCGTTCGAGGCCCGATGGAAAGGTTACGGTAGAGTTAGGGTTACGAACACATTGTTTCCGGCCTCAACAAACGGCGAGAGTTTAGCACGGCACGTACATGGCAAGAGTCGATAACCACGAAATTCTGCGCGACGACACAATCGCCTCGCTCTACGACGCGGCGATCGAACCGGCCACGCGCCGCCGGGGCCTCAGCATGCTGGCACAGACGCTGGACGCGGCCGGCGCTGTCTATCTGGTCTGGGACAAAGAGAACAATGTGGCCGCCGACTGCGTCGTGGCCGGAACCCTGGCCACCGATTTCGTGAACCTCTATCGCACGCGCTGGGGCGCGGTCGATCCGCGGCGCCGCTTCCTCGAGCGCGCACATGCCGAAAGCATCTTCGTCTCGCACTACGATCGCACCGACGCGATCCTCGAGGATGGCGGCTTCGAGCGCGCCTTCCTCGCCGAGCAAGGCATCGGCCATAGTCTGGGCGCCAATCTCACCGCGATCGGCCGCGAATATCGCCAGATCTTCGTCGAGCGTGCTGCCGGCCGGCCGCCCTTTTCGGCGGCGGATGTGATCGAGTTCCGCCGCCTTGTTCATCACATGGCGAATGCCGAACGTCTTGCGCGATCGATCGATGAACGTGCGCTCGATTGGGAATTGCCGCAGCGCATCCTCGACAATATGTCGGTCGGTGCGTTGGTCGCCGATCAAACCGGTCAGGTCCGCTTCGCCAATGCGGCGGCAGAAGAGATCCTTGCCGAGAATGACGGGCTCAGCCGGCGCGACAACCGCATCCAGGCAGCGCGCTCTTTCGAGACCAACAGCATGCTCGCGGCTTTGCGCGACGTGGCGGTGGCGGGCCGCGCGGATAAGCGCGATGGCGGCGCGCTGCTGATCGCGCGGCCTTCCGGCAAGCTGCCTTATGCGGTGGTGGTGATGCCGCTGCCGACAACGGTCGGCGGCGAAGCCAAGGGGACGCGGGCGCTGGTCTTCATGAGCGATCTCGCGCATCGCAACAACGAGCTCGCGCCGCGTCTCAGCCAGCTTTTCGGTCTATCGAAGGCCGAGGCGCGTGTTGCTGCCGGCATTGCCGAAGGGCGCCGCCTCACCGAGATCGCGCAGGAATTCGATGTGCGCATGCCGACTGTCCGCACGCAGCTACGCGCGGTGTTGAAGAAGGTCGGAGCGAGCCGCCAGGCGGATTTGGTGCGGATCGTTCTCGCGCTGCCGCCGATGCTGCCGACGAGCGTAGAGCCGTTGCGCTAGGCGCTCAGCGCGAACGCGGCGTTGCGCCTAGATCGTCGGCGCCGAATTTTTCGAGCAAGCTCCCGAACCCGAAAACATCGTCGCCGAGATAGTGCTGTTCGATTCCGTGGACCGCGGTTTCAACGGCCGCGGTGAGGATGTCTTGCACGGTTTTCTGTGGATCGGGCGTGAGCAATGTCTCGTCGAGCGCGCCGTCGATCTCGCCCTCGACTTCGTTCAGCACCCGTGCCGTGAGTCGCCACGCGTCGCGGTCGATCTTCTCAAGGGCGACTTGGGTCTGCGCAGAGAGAGCGCGGGCGGCAAGCTGGCCCGTGATAAAGCCCGTGAAATGACGCACCAACGCGCGTTTCACGCCATCGCCGATCTCGATCGTGAGGTAGCAGTCGGTGCAATCGATCGCCGTCATCTCGCCCGCCCTAAGGTCGCACTCGTTGAATTAAGTGCGACCTTAGGGGGCGAGGCTTAACGGAAACTTTCGCTGGGCCGTGGCGAGGGAAACATCATTTCATTCGACTGGATTACGGCACGCCGGCGAGCTCGGCGATGGCAAGTCGCATGATTTGAGCGCCGGACGAGCGTCCAGGTTTGTCGGTGTTGGCCGGTCGTGCCACTTCGCCCGGCTGCGCGAGCGAGACGAGGGTCAGCGGCTTTCTGTTGGGTTTTGACCCGACGGCGATGATGCCATCATGGCCCATCTGCAGAACCTCGCGCCGCAAGGTCCATGCGCCGGACATGGCGGTCATGCGGTCCTGAGAGTTGGTGCCGTATTTCTGTACCAGCATGCGCACCTGTCGTTCATTGAGGATCAACGGCGCTTCAAGGGTAACGTTAATGAGATCGTCGGGCTCGGCATCGCTCCGGGCATCGTTCGCCCGGTAATAAGTTCCAACGCCGAGATAGGGATTCGCATCGCGCCACGGCGCGACCATCATCTTGAACATCGACCAGTCCCTCTCCGGCTATCACGGTTGCGTATCGCAACTCTGCCGGATGTCGTGTTAGGCCCCCACTGAACCGCGATGGTTTGGGATGCTTGGTTTGCTCCCGCTATTCGCGTTCCGTCATATAAAGGCATTAAGCGCGCGCATCGCTACCCTTAAATATAATATATCGCGCACAATTTTAGACGTTTTGCAGCGGCTTCGCCGCTCCAACGATTTGCGGCTTACGCCGCGGGACGTCCTTCGGCGAGCAGCGACAGCGCATCGAGCGGCTGCGCATTCATCTGCCAGGCATGGCTTTCCGCGATTACAGCGGCCGAGCAATGCGGCGCGGGTTCAAACGCGCGGGCTGACCAGCCATCGCAACCGCGATGCAAAGCCGGCTGCGCACTGGCTGACAGCGAAACATCGAAGCTATTGAGCGGCAGCGACATGCCGAGGCCGCGCGCCTTGATGTAGGCCTCTTTACGCGTCCAGCCGGCGAAGAACGCGGCGAGTCGACCCGCTTGCGGTACGGCGTCGAGCTCGGCGATTTCGGCCGGCGAGAAGAAATGCTCGGGGATGTTCTCGGCGAGAAAGCGCTCGTCATGCCATTCGACGTCGCAGCCGACAGTAACGTCGCGGCTGATGGCGAAGAGAGCAAGCTGATGCGAATGCGAGATGTTGAAGCGTAGCGCGCTGTTGTTCAGCACCGGTTTGCCGTAGCCGGTGACATCGAACCGCAAAGCCGTTGGCGCGCGATCGGCGTAGCCACTCAGCAATACGCGAAGAATGCCGTGGCAGGCGATATAACGATGGTGGTCGCGCTCGAAGCGAAAGCGCGCGGCACGTGCGCTCTCATCGCCGTCGAGCAGCGCTTGCCAGCGCGGCAGGGCGCTCGCGGCGGCATCGAGATCCGCCCAAAAGACATCGACTTGCGCAACCATCGCCGTCAGCCCGCGGCGCGGTGCTTTGGCGCTGCGCGCTTCGTCTGCATCTGCGCGCGGCGCAGACACGCATTCATGCGCGCGCCGAGCTCGGCGACATAAGGCTCTTCCAGCATCGTGCGATGGCCGCCGGGAATTTCGAAAGTAGCAAAAGCGCCGCGCACCACTTCGCGCCAACCTTGGCGATAGTCGAGCACATCCGGGCGATCCGCCGGCTGGAAAAGTGCGACGTCGCCGGCATAGAGCGGGGTCTCGTAGTGCAGCGCCGCATTGTCGAGCACGCTGCCGATCCACAACACATCTTCCACCGCTTGCGGCGGCCGGAAGCGGTCGCGCAGGCCTTCCATCACGCCGCGGACCCGGTCGACCGCGTAGCGCCAGCGCGCCGCGCCGTCGAGATGCGTCAGTGTCGCCAGATGATGCCGGATCTTGCTCGCGCGCATCTTGTGTGGACTGATGCGGCGGTAATGCACGGGGTTGGTCGAATGCACCATGACGAGCAGACCGACCTCGGCGCCGTCTTCCATCAATTGGCGTGCGACCTCATAGGCGAGAATGCCCGCGGTACACCAGCCGCCGATGTAATAGGGACCAGTCGGCTGCGCTTCGCGAATGGCTTTGATCAGCGGCGCGGCGAATTCGGCGAGGCTGGTCGCCTTCGCAAGACGCTGCTCTTCCGCATGATCGAGCGCGACGCCGAAGAAAGGTTGGTCATCGCCCAGCGCATGAGCAAGCGGGCGTACCGTCGCGCCGCCGAAAAGCCAATAGAGCGGCGGCCGCGTTCCTTCGGGCTGGATCGGGACCAGCCGCGAGGGCGGCGGCGGCGCCGGCTCGCTCAACAACGCGGCCATCGCCTTGAGCGTCGGCGCCTGGAAGATGCTTGCCATCGACAGCCGGCGCTCGAACTGCTTAGCGATACGCGTCAGCAGCTTCGCCATGAACAGCGAGTGACCGCCGAGATCGTGGAAATTGTCGTTGCGGCCGATCGTGTCGATGCCGAGCACATCTTTCCAGATGTCGGCGAGCTTCGCCTCATGCTCGGTTTGCGGTGCCGCTGGGGCGATGGCGACGACGTTGTTCTCGGGCTCGGGCAGGGCGTTGCGATCGATCTTGCGGTTGGGCGTCATCGGCAATTCCGACAGCGCGACGAAACGCGACGGGATCATGTAGTCGGGCAAGCTCTGGCGCATGAAGCGGCGCAATTCGGCGGCGCTCGGTATGGGGTCGGCATGCGAGACGAAATAGCCGGCGAGGCTGTGCTCGCCCGAGCTGTCAGGCCAGGCGCGCGCCGCCGCGGCGACAAGGCGCGGATGCGCGGCGAGGGCGGCCTCGACTTCTTCGATGGCAACACGGAAGCCGCGGATCTTCACTTGATGGTCGGTGCGGCCCAGGCATTCGATCGTGCCGTCGCGGCGGAAGCGGCCGAGATCGCCGGTGCGATAGAGTCGCTCGCCGGGGGCCACCGTGTGCTCGACGAACCGCTCGCGGGTCAGTTCCTCGCGATGGTGATAGCCCTCGGCGAGGCCCGTGCCGCCGATATGAATCTCGCCGACGACACCGGCCGGCACGGGATTGCCGCTGGCATCGAGGATGTAGATCGAGGTGTTGGCGATCGGCCGGCCGATGGCGATACGGGCGCTGCCCGGCGTCACGCGCTCAACCGTCGACCAGATGGTGGTCTCGGTCGGACCGTACATATTCCATAGCGCGGCGCAGCGCGGCAGAAGCTGATCGGCAAGATCGCGCGACAGCGCTTCGCCGCCGCAGAGGATCGTCGTGTCCTTGGCGCCGTGCCAGCCGGATTCGATAAGGCCGCGCCAGGTCGCGGGCGTCGCCTGCATCATGTCGGGCCGCGCGCCGGCGACCAGCGCGGCGAGGAGCGGCGGATCGCTGACCGTCTCGCGATCGGCGAGGATCACCGTGCCGCCGCTGACCAGCGGCAGGAAAAGCTCGAGCGCGGCGATGTCGAAAGAGAGCGTCGTCACCGAAAGCAGCGACTGGCCGCGCGCAAAGCCGGGCTTCTCTTGCATCGACGCGAGCAGATTGACCAGCGCGCGATGCTGAATCTTTACGCCTTTGGGCTTGCCGGTCGAGCCCGAGGTGTAGAGCACATAGGCGAGGCTGTCGGGCGTCGCGAGGATTTCGCGTGGCGGCGCGTCGCCGATGGTGCTGTTATCGTCGCAGAGAATGACCGGCACGCCGACAGCCGGCAGCACGGCTTTGAGATCGCGCTGGGTAAGCAGCGCAGCGGGCCGCGCATCCTCGATAATGAAAGAGAAACGCTGCGCTGGCAGAGCGGGATCGAGCGGCAGATAGGCCGCGCCGGCCTCCGCGATGGCAAGCAGGCTCGCGATCATGTCCGGTCCGCGCTCCAGTGCGACCGCGACCAGTGCGCCGGGGCCGATGCCGGCGAGGCTCAGTCGCGCTGCCAGCGCGTTGGCGCGTTGATTCAGAGCGCGATAGCTCCAGCTCACATCGTCCGAGACGATGGCCGTCGCATCGGGCAGCGTCTGCGCCGTCGCCGCGAACCAGTGCGGCAACGTGCTTTGCGGAATGTCGCGTTGCGTCGCGTTCCAATCGCGCAGGATCTGCTGCGATTCCGCTGCAGTGAGCAGCGGCAGATGCGCGAGCGTCGTCGAGGGATCGGCGACGATGCCTTCGAGCAGCGTCGTCCAATGGCCGATCATGCCACGGATCGTTTCGACGTCGAACAGCTCGGTGCTGTAGAGGAAGCGGCCGATCAGCCCTTCGGCCCGCTCTTCGAGCTCGAGATAGAGATCGAGCTTCGCGGTGCCGACCGTGACATCCATCTGCGTCAGATCCCAGTTGCCGCCGAATTCCGGCATCGGCGGCTGGATCGAGAACAGCACTTGGAACAGCGGGTGCCGGCTGGCGTCGCGCTTCGGCTTCACCGCGCGGACGACGTGATCGAATGGCGCGTCGCTGGCATCGAGCGCGCCAAGCACCGTGTCGCGTACTTCTTTGAGAAAGGCGCGGAACGGCTTATCGGCTTGCGGCCGGCTGCGCAGCGCGACCGAGTTGAGGAAATAGCCCATCAGCGCCTGCAATTCGGGCCGGCGCCGTGTGTCGGTAACGCCGCCGACGATGACATCGTCCTGGCCGCTATAGCGATGCAGCATCACCTTGTAGGCGGCGAGCAGCACCATATAGAGCGTGACGCCTTCCGCCTTGGCGAGCGCTTTGAGCTGCTCCGTCAGTGCGCCGCTGAGGGCAAAGGTCTCCATCGCGCCGTGATAGGCGAGGTTGTCGGGCCGCGGCCGATCCGTCGGCAGTTGCAGCACAGGCAGCTCGCCGGCGAGGCGCTCGCGCCAATAGTCGAGCTGCTTGTCGAACGCACCGCTCTCGAGCCGTTGCCGCCGCCACAACGCGTAATCGCCATATTGCAGACGCGGCGCGGGCAGGGCGGGCGAGGTGCCGGCTTCATACGCGGCATAGATCGCCGCGAGCTCCGGCACCATCACCTGATAGAGCGAGACACCGTCGAAGATGATGTGATGGAGCGTGAGATAGATGCGGTAGTACTCGGCCGCCATGCGAATGACATGACCGCGCAGCAGCGGGGCTTGCGCGAGATCGAGGGGCTTGCGCGCATCGGCGATGGCAAGGCGCAGCGCTTCGACTTCGCGCTCCTCCGGCGGCGAGGCGCTGAGATCGGTCAGTGGCAGGCTGATGTGGCATTCCGGCGCCACGATCTGCATCACCTCGCCATCGACGAGGGCAAAGCTGCTCCGCCAGCTTTCGTGGCGGCGCAGGATTTCGTCGAAGCTGCGCTCCAGCAGTCCGATATCGAGCGGGCCGCGGCGATGGATGGTGATGGCTTCGTTATAGAGCGGCACGTCCTGCGCCATCGAAGCGTGGACCCAGACATTCATCTGCTCGGCCGAGATCGGCGCGGCCATGCCGGGCGTGCGCGGCGTGACCGATGGCACGCTCTCGGCGCGCGGCGCGTTGCCGCCCGCCAGCATCTTTTGCAGCAGGAGGCGCTTCGCCTCGGACAGTTGTGCCGTGTCGCTCATAACGATCGCTGCACTGAGAAGGTTAGGTGGCGCGGAAAGTGATGTTCAGCGCTTTGAGGCCGCGCAGCCCGAGATTTTCGCGCCAGGCCAAAAGCTGCGGCGGCAGCGCGATGTCTTTGAGCCGGTCGAGCAGCGCGGTGAACGCGATCTGGCCTTCCATGCGGGCTAAGGGTGCACCGAAGCAGAAATGCGCCGCCCAGCCAAACGCAAGATGACGATTGTCCTGCCGCAGCAGATCGAGCTTGTCGGGATCGGCGAAGCGCGACGGATCGCGATTGCCGGCTGCCATCACCGCCATCACGGCGTCGCGTTTCTTGATGCGCTTGCCGCCGAGCTCGCAATCTTCCGGCGCGATGCGCGCGGTGTGCTGGCTCGGGCTCTCATAACGCAGCAATTCCTCGACCGCGGTCTCGATGATCGCGGGATCGTCGCGGAGCTGCGCCAGCGCAGTCGGATTGCGCAGCAAGGTCAGCATGCCGTTGCCGATAAGATTCGTCGTCGTCTCCTGGCCGCCAACCATGGTGACGATGGTATTGGCGATGATCTCTTCCTCGGTCAGTCGTGCGCCGTCGACTTCGGCGGTCATCAGCGAATGGATGAGGCCTTCGCGCGGCAGCCGCTCCTGCTCGCGGATCGCGGCGCGGAAATAAGCCTGCATCTCCTCGACGCTTTTGAGGACGCGCGCGGCACGATCGGGATTGTGCTGGAAATTGCCCAGCATCTCGGCGAAATCGGCCGACCAGGATTTGAGCTGCTCGTGATCTTCGGTCGGCACGCCGAGCATTTCCGCTGTCACGATGGCGGGCAGCGGCGCCGCGAAATCGGCGATCAGATCGATCTTGCCCTTGGGCAGCGCCCGCGCGATCAGTGTCTCGGCGATCTCGGCGATGTGCGCGCGCATGGTCTCGATGCGGCGCGACGTGAAGGCGACGGAACAGAGCTTGCGCAGCCGCGTGTGGGTCGGTGCGTCCATGAACAGCATCTGCTTGGTCATGACCTGCGCGATCGGCGCGAGCTGCTCGATGCCCATCGCCTTAATTTGCTCGGGATTCGGTGTGCGGTCGGCCGAGAATTTGTGCAGGACGGTGATGCAGTCCTGATAGCCGGTCACGACCCAGGCATGGAGATAAGGATCCCAATGCACGGAATCGGTCTCGCGCAGCTTTTTATAAAGCGGGTAGGGATCGGCGAGGACCGATGGGTCCATCAGCTGATAAAGGCTGAGGCTCGGATCGGGTCGACGGGACGGCAGGGAAGTTGAATCGGGCGCCAAAAGACGTAACTCCGCTCGATTAGGTGCCGAGTAGGCGTTGCGCCTCTTCGTCGCTCATGGAGTTGAGCTTGGCGACCAGAAGGTTCTCGATGGTCGCGGCAAGGTTCGCCACGGTTTGCGCTTCGAAAAGGTGCCACAGCGTCAATTCGATGCCGAAAGCCTCGCGCGCGCGAATAACGACTTGCGTGCCCAGCAAGGAATGACCGCCGATGAGGAAGAAATTATCGTCGGCGCCGATCGCGTCGTTGCCGAGAACTTCGGCGACGATAGCGGCGAGCTTGATCTCGGTCGGCGTCGAAGGCTCGCGGAAGCCGGTCTGGTCGAGCGAATTGTCGCCGCTCGGCTCCGGCAGCGCGTCCTTGTCGAGCTTGCCACTGCTGGTCAGCGGCAGCTCGGCGAGCCCGACGAAAGCGGCCGGAATCATGTATTCGGGCAGCGATTGTGCGAGGTAGGCGCGCAGCTCTTCCGAGGTGCTGCTCTGCTCGCGTCGCGGCAACGATATAGGCAACGAGGTGGATCTCGCCCTGCGCGTTCTCGCGCGGCACGACGGCGCAAGAGGCGACCGCGGGATGGCGCGCGAGATTGGCGGCGATGCCGTCCGGCTCGACGCGATAGCCGCGGACTTTCACCTGATTGTCGATGCGACCGCGGAAGCAGATCTCGCCATTCGGCAAAGTGCTGGCGAGGTCGCCGGTGCGATAGAGCCGCGCATTGGGCTCGCTGCTGAAAGGATCGGCGATGAAGCGCGCGTCGGTGGCTTCGGGCCGGTTGCGATAGCCGCGGCCGACGCCACGACCGCCGATGCACAGCTCGCCCGGCCAGCCGGGCGCCACCGGTGCGCCGTTCTCGTCGAGAATATGGATGGTCGTGCCGGCGATCGCTTTGCCGATGGTCGGCAGCGCGCCGTCGACGCTGCGCGTCGGCATGACGCCCGAGGTCGCGACGACGGTACATTCGGTCGGGCCATAATTATTGACGACCGCGAAAGGCAGCTCGGGCCGCGGGAAGACATGCAGCGTGTCGCCGCCGGTCAGCAGGAAGCGCAGCTTGGTCGCCGCGGGCCAATCCACGGCGATCAGCAATTCGGCGAGCGGCGTCGGCACGAAGCCGATCGATACCTGCTCATCGCTGAGCCATTGCCGCAGCAGCATCGGCGAGCTGCGCGTCTCGTCATCGGCGAGCGTCAGCGTGCCACCGGCGCTGAGGCAGGGCCACACTTCCCAGATCGACGCATCGAAGCCAAGGCCGGCGATATGGCTCGCGGTGTCGGCAGCAGTCATATCGAAGGCGGCGTGATGCCAATCGACGAGATGGGTGAGATTGCCGTGTGTGATCTCGACGCCTTTCGGCTCGCCGGTCGAGCCCGAGGTGTAGATCACGTAGGCGAGGTCACCCGGTTGATTGGTCTCGCGCACGGCACGCACGGCGAATTGCGCCAAGGCGTTGCCACGGGCGTCGAGCGCAACCGGGAGACGTGACGCGCTGGCGAGATGATTGACGGTGGCCGAGGGGCCGATGACGGCGAGCGCCTGCGCATCGTCGAGCAGGTTGCAGAGGCGGGCTTCCGGCCAGGAAGGATCGAGCGGCAGGAACGCGCCGCCGGCGCGCCATACGCCCAGGCAACCGACAATCCGCTCGATGCCGCGCTCGAGCGCGATGCCGACGACCGTCTCGGGACCCACGCCGATCGAGCCGAGATAACCGGCGACGGCATCGGCGCGCTGGTCGAGCTCGCCATAGGTCATCGTCCGGCCTGCACCGGCGCGCAAAGCGATCGCATGCGGCGCCGTCCGCGCGTGTTCCGCCACGCGCTGGGGCACGCTCCGATTGGCCCGCTCGCCTGCCTCGCTTCGACTAGTCTGGACGCTTTCTGCGTCGCTACCGTTCTGTTGCTTCCACATCACGATTGAGAAAGCCAGAGACAGATTAGATTTCCGTTACCCGAGCGGTTTCCAGCGCTTAACGCCAACAGATTTTAGCTTTTGGGTGGGGATAACCCACGTTTTGCACACTTTTTGTTTACCTTGACGCGCGTTTACCATGTTGCGCGCCCCCATCGTGCGCCCCTCCATGTTGCGTTGGCGGCCAAAAAGCGCGAAAACCCGACCACGATCCGGGAGGAGATTTTTCGATGGTACATAAGGTGACGGTCGAGGGACGCGAGATGGACCTCGACAAGTTTCGGCTGCGCAATTTCGTGGGCAAGCTGGCCGAGCTCGGCGAGCTCGAAGTGCATGAGGAGCCGGTCGCGCTGGCCGATCTGAGCCACATTATCGAGCAGAGCCCCAAGGCCCAGCTCTTTAAGAATGTGGGCGCCGAGCATTACGAGGTGGTTGCGGCCACCGCCGGCAGCCGCAAGCGCCTCGCCGCCGCCTTCGGCGTCGAGCCGGCGAAAGCGGTCTCCGAATTCGCCCGGCGGCTCGATACGCCGCAACCTGTCGTCACGATCCCCTCGGCCGATGCGCCCGTCCATCAGGTGATCAAGACCGGCGATCAGATCGACCTGACCAAGCTGCCCTTCCATCCGCAGCATGAATTCGACGGCGGCACTTATATATCGTCGGGCATCGATTATTCGATCGACCCGGCGAACGGCCGTGCCAATATCGGCTGCCGGCGCCTGATGCTGCGCAGCAAGAACACGATGCGCGCCAATCTCACGGCCAATTCCGATCTCAAGAAGATCTATAAGGCCTGTGTCGAGCGCAAAGAGAAGCTGCCGGTCAGCTTCGTCGTCGGCTCGCATCCGATCGACTTCCTTGCCGCGGTGCAGCGCCGCCCGGGCGACGAGCGCAACATCCTCGCCAGCCTGCGCGGCGAGCCGGCACCGCTGGTGAAGAGCGTGACCAACGACGTGATGGTCCCGGCCGACGCCGAGATGGTGATCGAGGGCTATTTCGACGAGCTCGGCTATCGCGAGATGGAAGGGCCCTATGGCGAGATGTGGGGCTATTACGGGCCGATGCATATCGACCCCGTGTTCACCGTCACCGCGATCACGCATCGCAAGGACGTGCTGTTCCAGACCGTGCTGCATTCGAGCCACATCCTGGCGCGCGGTGATTTACCCAACATGAGCGCGCTCGGCACCGAGCTTCATATTTGGCGCTGCTTGCGCAAAGCGGGCATCGAGCCGGCGGCGGTGGCGATGGGGCCGGGCCTGCGGCTCCACGGCCGCGTGGCGCTGAAGCGCGGCAAGCCGGGCGAAGCGCGCACGGCGATCGAAGCGCTGCTCAAGGAAACCGCCCTGAAGCATGTCGTCGTCGTCGATGACGATGTCGATGTGACGCAGGCGGACGCGGTCGAATGGGCGCTTTGCACGCGCTTCCGCGCCGACCGCGATCTCATCCTCGAGAAGACGCATGAGGGCGCCTATATGGACCCGACCATGTTCGAGGAGACCGAGGCCGCGAAGATGGGCTTCGACGCGACGGCGCCTTACGGACATGAGAGCCGCGTCGATTTCTGGCGCCCGCGCGCGCCGCATCTGACCGGCACGCCGCGCTACCAGACCGTGCGTCAGGCGCTGGAGGCGCAACCGCTGTTCTTCACCCAGCTTATGGACGCGGTCGGCAGCCGCGACGGCCGCGAGGTCGCGATGGAACTCTACCGGCTGCGCGAGGAAGGCGTCCTCGATCGCCATCCCAATGGCGAGTGGACGATCGGCAAGACGGGTACGGCGGAGAGCAAGTTCCTCGGGCATTGAAATAGAGCGCCGCGCGGGCAGACCGGGAACAATCCGGCGCCCGCGCTCAGCGCGAAGAGTCACAAGGGAGGATTGAGATGCGCAAGTCTTTTGCTGTCGCCTTGTATTTGCTGAGCAGCGTCGCCTTGCTCATGCCGTCGCTTGCCACGGCGCAGACGGTCGTGAAGGTCGGGATCATCAACACCTATTCCGGCCCCGAGGCCCAAACCGGCGACATGATGGACAAGGGCATCAAGCTCTATGTCAAAGAGCATCAGAAGGATCTGCCGCCGGGGGTCAGCGTCGAGCTTGTCGTGCGCGACGATACGGGGCCCAATCCCGAGGTCGCGAAACGCGTCGCGCAGGAGCTGATCACGCGCGAGCATGTGCAATTCCTGGCCGGGGTGGTTTGGACGCCCAACGCGGCGGCGATCGCGCCGCTCACGGCCGAGGCGAAAGTTCCCTTCGTGATCATGAACGCGGCGGGCGTCACGCTGACACGCATGTCGCCTTACATCATCCGCGTCTCGTACACCTTGCCCCAGCTCGTGACGCCGCTCGGTACCTGGGTGGCACAGCAAGGCTGGAAGAAAGGCTATACCGCGGTGCCCGATTTCGGTCCCGGACAAGAGAGCGAGACGGCCTTCGCCAAGGCGTTCACGGCGGCCGGCGGTCAGATGGTCGGCTCGGTGCGGTATCCGGTGGTCAACCCGGACTTCGCCCCGTTTCTCGCGCGCGCCAAGGATGTGAAGCCGGACGTGATGTACATCTTCTGCATCTCCGGCAAGCAATCGACTGCGATTATGAAGACGATGGCCGATCTCGGCATGCGCACGGCTGGCATCCATCCGGTCTCGGGTATCGACCTGACGACCGACGAAGAACTGCCGAACATGGGCGACATCGCGCTCGGCGTGAACAGTGCCTCGAACTATTCCGCCGCCGGCGATCGGCCGCAAAACAAGGCGTTCCTCGCCGCCTGGAAGCGCGATTACGGCGACCAGCTCGTGCCAAACCCCTTCTCGGTCCAAGGCTGGGACGGGATGGCGGCGATCTATGACGTGGTGAAGGCGACCAAGGGCAAGTTCACCGGCGATGAGGCGATGAAGATCCTGGGCAATTGGAAAGACCCCGATAGCCCGCGCGGCCCGATCGCGATCGATCCCGAGACGCATGATATCGTGCAGAACGTCTATATCCGCAAAGTGGACAAGGTCGACGGCCGCTACGTGAATACCGAGTTCGTCACCTTCCCGCAGGTGAAGGATCCGTGGAAGGCGGAGAACCCGGCGAAATAGAGAGGCTTAGGCCTCTTTGTTGCGGATGACTGACGCCTGAGGGTGTCGAGATAGCCGATTGCCGCCGCGTGGCGGGAGATCGCGACGGAGCTCTACCGGCTTCTGCGACGCTCCGCCATTTACCCCGCCCCGGGGTAAGCGGCAGCCTATCATCACGGACCGCTAACGAAATTGTGTTCTCGCAACGCGCCGCTCTTGCGCGGTCGAGGATTGCGAGTGATTATCAGTCTCGGTAGCTTGCCCCGCCGAACGCGCGAATGCGAGGCATTTGCGGGTAGTTTTTTGTGGGGGAGCAAAACGTGGCGCGAGGGGGCCGGCGGGGACAATACCCGCGTAGAGAGAATTTTTGGTCGATGACTCTTTCTTTGCTAGTAGCGACAACCTTCGGCACAGCCCCGGCGTGGGCGCAGCAGGGGCCGGCCGATCAGGGCAATGGCACGATCAATCTCGCGCCTATTCAGGTCGAAGGTGCGTCGCAGACCGGCGGCGTCGCGATCCAGAGCGATCGCGTCGACAGCCCTAACGCTGTCCCGTCGCTCGGCAAGACGGATACGCCGCTTTCCGACCTCCCGGTAAGCGTCCATATCATCCCGCGCGAAGTGCTGACCCAACAGGGCAGCACGATGCTCCGTGACAGCGTCTACAACGCTCCCGGCGTCAATGTCGGCGGCCAGGACTTGCTCGGTTATTTCGACCACTTCATGATCCGCGGCCTCAACGCCCAGATCTTCAGCGACGGCTTTTCCGACGGCGATCAGCTCGGCGGCATCTCGCATTCGTTGAACGGCGTGGAGCGGGTCGAGGTCCTGGAGGGACCGGGCTCGGCGCTTTTCGGCAGCGGACCGCCGGGCGGCACGATCAACGTCGTGCACTACACGCCGTCGGATCAATTCCATTACGGCACGAGTCTGCAATACGGCTCGTACAATTCGCTGACCACCAACGGCTATGTGACCGGTCCGACCAACTTCTCGGGGCTCAATTTTCGCGCCGATGCGACGATCGCGCATGCCGACGCCTTCCGCGATCTCGGCAGCGACGATTACGAATTCAGGCCACAGCTCGAAGGCAAGTTCGGCGATCACACGGTGAATTTCAGCATCGATATCGGCAAGATCGATCAGACGCCGGACTCCTATGGCATCATCTATTTCCAGGGTCAGCCACTGCGCAGCGTGTCGGATACCGCGAAATATTCGACGACTTTCGCCGATGCCGACCAACGCTTCATACGGCCGGTCATCACCGATAGCTGGCGCTTCAACGATCTGGTGACGATCAACAACCGCTTCTCCTACTGGTACCGGTTGTTCGATGTGCTGCGCAACGGCGACAGCAGCAGCACCAAGGTGACGGGAACGGCTGTCACCGGCCGGCAATTGCGCCGCCAGAACGATCGCGACAGCAATTACGACTATCAGCTCGAGCCGGTGTGGAAATTCGCGACCGGTCCGGTCATGCATACGTTGCTGACCGGCTTCGAATATCAGCACCAAGACATGGCGACCGATCGCACGACTGCCGATCTGCCGAACATCGCCAATGCTTTCGCGCCGGTCCCGCCGGAGACGTCGATCAACGGTCTGGCATTCCAATGCGATGCGACGCATTCCTGCGACGACGATCTGCTGACCGCGAACTACATCAGCCTGTATGCGACCGATCAGGTCGATGTGACGGACAAGATCAAGTTCCGCGCCGGCGTGCGGCAGGATTGGTGGGACACGGCGCTGACGCCCCTCACCACGGTGCCGGGCCGCTTCGGCTCGAACGGTCTGCCCTTGCTCGCGAACCAGACGCAGACGCGCAACGACACGCCGGTGAGCTGGAATGTCGGCGCGCTCTATAAGGTGCTGCCCTGGGTCTCGCCCTATGCCGGCGTCTCGGTCAGCCATCTGACGAATTTCAATTCCGAGAACACGCAGAACGGCATTGGCGCGCCGGAAAATGCGCGGCAATACGAAGCCGGGCTGAAATTCGCGTTCCTCGACGACGCGATCGTCTTCAACACGGCCGCCTTTACCGTATCGCGCAACAACGTTGCCGCAGCGACGACGATCGGCGGCATCGAGACAGTGGTGTTCGATAGCCAGAAGACCAAGGGCATCGAAGGCTCGGTCGACGCCAAAGTCACCGAGCAATGGCATGTCATCGCCAATGCGACGCTGCAAAACGCCTTCATCACCAACAATCCGCAGGGCGTGACCTCGGTCGGGCACCACCCGCAAGGCGTGCCGACGCGCATGGCCAATCTCTGGACGACCTATGACTTCGCGATCATGGGCGAACCGGGCTTCCAGGTCGGCGCCGGCCTCAACTACGAGGACAAGACCTATAGCGATATCACGAACCAGAATTCGGTGCCGTCTTACGTGATCGGTAATCTCGAATTCGCCTATCAGACGCCGGTCTGGGGCGTGGCGCTCAACATCAAGAACGTCACGGATGAGCGCTACTTTGTCGCTGCCAACGGCGCCGGTGGCTATGTCGGAAATCCGCTGACGGCTTACGTCAGCGCACATCTCAATTACTGACGGAGTTTTCATGACGCGGGCGTCTATTCCCGGCCGATCGAGTCGCAGATCTCTGCGCGACGCCGTTCTTGCGACCCTCGGTATCATCTTCGCGATGATGCCGAGTATCGGCTTGACGCAGCAGGGCAATGCGCCGGCGGCAAATTCTGCTGTATCGGCGCCGTCTGCGGCATCGGCATCGCCTGACGCTTCGGCGTCGCCCGCGGTGTCGGCACCAATCGCCGCGCCGGCATCGCCGGCGACAGATACAACGGCTGCCGCTGCACCAGCCGCGCCGCCTGTCGCGGGTGCGGGGCTGTTGCCGGCCGATTTCTCGGCCTGGGGCATGTTCATGCATGCCGATATTGTCGTGAAAGTGGTGATGATCGGCCTCATCTTTGCGTCGATCGTCACTTGGACGATCTGGCTGGCGAAGAGCATGGAGCTGTTCGCGGCCGGACGCAGAATCCGCGAGGCGTTCGGTGTCATCGATGCTTCGCGCAGCCTTTCGGTCGCGATGGATCGCGTCGGCGCGGACAACCACGTCGCGCGCGCCTTGCTGCATGCCGCGACCGAGGAATGGCGCCAATCCGTCGATGCGATCGAAGATGGCGACGGCTTGAAAGAGCGTATCGTCTCGCATCTCGACCGTATCGAGGCGGGCGCCGGGCGCCGCATCACCAAAGGTACCGGCGTGCTCGCGACGATCGGCTCCACCGCGCCCTTCGTCGGCCTCTTCGGCACGGTCTGGGGCATCATGAACAGCTTCATCGGCATCTCGCAGTCGCATACGACCAATCTCGCCGTCGTCGCGCCTGGCATCGCCGAAGCGCTGCTCGCCACGGCTTGCGGTCTCTTCGCCGCGATCCCCGCCGTCGTGATCTACAATCACTTCGCGCGCCAGGTCGCGGCTTATAAGGCGGTGGTCGGCGATACGGCGGCGGCGGTGTTGCGTCTCGTCTCGCGCGATCTCAGCCGCGGCGATAGCACGATCACCAAACGCGCCGATCCGCGTGAATCGCTGCTGACGGCGGAAGTGGAATAGGCGATGGCAGCACGTCTGCATCACGACGACGAACTTGTGGAGAATCACGAGATCAACGTCACGCCGTTCATCGACGTGATGCTGGTGCTGCTGATCATCTTCATGGTCGCGGCACCGCTCGCCACCGTCGATGTCTCGGTCAATCTGCCGTCATCGACCGCGCAGCCACAGCCGCGTCCGGAAAAGCCGCTGTTCCTGACGATCAAAGCCGATCATTCCTTGGCGCTTGGCGACGATCCGGTCGCCAAGGAAAATCTTGGCGCATTGCTCGATCAGGAATCCGGCGGCGATAAGACCCAACGCATCTTTCTGCGTGCCGACAAGACGGTTGATTACGACGCGCTGATGCAGACGATGAATACGCTCCGCACGGCGGGCTATCTCGAGATCGCACTCGTCGGCCTCGACGCCGCGAGTGGTGGCAGCGAGTGATATGGCGATCGCCGTATCCGATTGGGAGATTGACAACTCCGCCTTCGGATCGCGGCGATGGAGCGTTTGCTTTGCCGCCATCCTCGCGCTGCATGTCGCGGGGCTCTGGCTGGCGATCGCCTATTGGCAAGAAACCGAGCCACTGCCTGTCGGGGCGCCGCCGATCGCGATGATCGAATTGGCGCCGTTGCCTGTCGCGCCACCCGTTGTCACGCCGGCGCTGCCACCCGAGCCGGTACCACCACCGCCGCTCGAAGAGACTGCGCCACCGTCACCGGCGCCTATCGTTGCCGTGCCGTTGCCGCCAAAGCCGAAACCCGTGATCAAGCGCCCGCCATTGCGTGAGCTGCCGCCGATCATGGCAGCGCCGGCACCGGTCGAAGCACCGCCGACGCCGGCACCGCCGCCGCCCGCCGTGAGCACGCCGCAGCCGAGCAATGCAGTGCCGGCCTGGCAGAGCGCGCTGCTCGCCCGGCTGGAGCAATTCAAACGCTATCCGAACCTGGCGCAGTTCCGCCATCAGGAGGGCGTGGTGCAGCTGCGCTTTACGATGGATCGACAGGGCCATGTGCTGTCGGCGCAGATCGCGAAAACCTCGGGCTACGATTCGCTCGATGACGAGACGCTGGCGCTGATCCATCGCGCCGAGCCGCTGCCGCCGCCGCCCGCCGATGTGCCGGGGGCGACGCTCTCACTCACCGTTCCGGTACAATTCTTCCTGAAATAGCGGTTAGGCCTCGGTATCGCGAATGATCGGCGTGCGCAGCGTGCCGAGATTGCCGATGGTCAGCACGACTTCATCACCCTGCTGAAGGAAGAGGCCGCGCGGCCGGCCGACGCCGAGACAGGTGCCGGTCGCGACTACATCGCCGGGCCGCAAGGTGAGACGCTCGCTCAGATATTCGATCTGCTCGGCGACGGTGAACACCATGTTCGCGGTATTGCTGTTCTGCATGACCTCGCCCTTGGTCACGGTCTTGAGCGAGAGGCTTTGCGGATCGGGCACATCCTCGGCCGGTGTGATCCACGGCCCCATCGGCGCCGCGCCGTCGAAGCATTTGGTGCGGAACCAATCGATCCCGAAACGCGAGCCGTAGATGTCCTGGCGCCGCTGTGCCTGATCGGTCGCGTCGGAAAGATCGAGCACGTTGAGGTAACCGGCGACGTAATCGAGTGCTTTCTCTTTCTTCACGCTGCGCGCGCGCTTGCCAATGACGACGCCGAGCTCGCCTTCCCAGAACACCATCTGCTGCGCCGGGCGTAGATGCGCCGGTTCGCCCGAGCCGATGATCGAATGCTCGGTGGTCTTGAGGAAAAAGCACGGCCGCGTCACCGATTTGTCGGGCGCGTCGCCCATTTTCATCTCGCGCAGATGATCGGTGTAATTCGCGGTCGCGCCAAAAAGCGCGCCGGGATAGAGGATCGGTGCTAGCAGCCGCGTCTCGCTCAGCGGCTTGGCGGTGACGTTCGCGAGCTTGCCGGCGGCGAAAGCCTCGGTGAGAAGCGGTAACAGCTTTTTCGCATCGTCCCAGGCTTCGAGCGTTTCGCGCACGGAGATGCCGCTGAAAGACGGCTTCGGCCCGCCATAGGCTTCGATTGCAGCCCGCAGATCGACGACATTTGTCTCGCCGACCAGAATGCCCGCGTGCACACCTGTCGGCGTCGCATAGCTCAACAACCGATAAGACATGAATCCCCCCAATTACCCGAGCGGCCCGAGAAACGGCTCGCCCATATAGGTGTCGGATAGCGGCTCGAGCGCGTCGGGCCAGACGCCTTGTTTCACTTTGCGCCGCGCCGCGGAGCCGCGCACGCGACCATCCCAGCCGACTTGTTCCATATAGTAATAGAGCTCGAGCGCGTGGCCGTCGGGATCGATGGCACAGGCGGCATAGTCGATGCCGGGCCGCAATTCCGGCGGCAGCTCGATCACGCGCGCGCCTTGCGCCTTCAGCCAATCGATCGCGTCGCGAAGCTGTCGGTAGGAGCCGAGCTGCAAGCCAAAGCTCATGCAATTGCTATGCGACGACAGGCCGAGTTTCTCGCGCAGCGCGATCGGATAGAGCGCGACCGTGTGATGCTCGGTGTTGCAGCGCAGGAAAACACAGCGCTCGCCTTCCCACACGATCTCTTCGCTCGGCAGCAGGCCCAGCCGGTCGCGATAAAAGGCTTCGGCCTTCCCCATGTCTTTGACGAAGAGCCGCACCGGGCCGATGCGCACGATCTTGAACGGCCGCGGCAGCATGACGCCGCCGACCTCGTATTTCGCCGGCAACAGATCGAAGCCGCGATGGCCCGAGGAAAGATCGATACCCTTATCGGCGGCGGCGCGGATCTCTTCGCGCTCGGCCGGCTGCGGCAGGCTCGCGACCTCGAAGAAGGGACGCGAGACTTTGAATTCCGGTTTGGCCAAACCATCCCAGCCGACCTGCTCGATACCGTAATACAGCTCGGCGACGTGATCGTCCGGATCGTAGACATAGGTGTGCCAGTTCGAGCCGAGCGGGTCGCGGCCGGCGCGCTGGATCTCGATGCTGTGGCTTTTGAAATAATCGTGGCCTTCGACCACTTCGCGCAACGAGCCGACCTGAAAGGTGATCTGGTTGGTCGTCACCTCGGGATTGGTATTGGCGCGGTGGTTCAGCGCTTGGCGCACGCGGCGCGGGAATAGCGCGAAAGCGTGATGGTCGGTGCCGTAGCGCAGCATGTAGCCGTTGGTATCGCCCAGACCCTCGATCGTCTTCTTGTCGCGCGCGACGCGGTTGAAATCGAGAATGTCGGAAAGACGGAAGCCGAGCAGGTCGGTATAGAAGGTGAGGGACTCCGCCATCGCGACATTGTCGAAGCCGAAATGGCCGAGGCGGCGGATCTTGAACGGCCGGTCCAGAAGCAAGCCGCCGACATCATACTTCTGGGCTGCTTGTGCGTCGGGCATGAGAAGCCTATCGGGCTATAAAGTTATCGTCATGGCCGGGCTCGTTCCGGCCATCCACGTCTTTAAATTCGTGGATGCCCGGACCAAGTCCGGGCATGACGTCAGGAAGGGAGCGCCCAAGCATTTCATTCCTTCGTGCCGCGTTGCTCGTTATAGAGCGCTTGCTGCACCAGCTTGCGCATCGCGAGATGCGGCGCGTCGGAGCGGATATCGATCGTCCGCGCGTTGGGCATGCTTTCGGCGATGCGCTGCTGCGCTTCCATCACCACGACGTCCTCATCGAAGATGCCGCGCGACTCCTGCGCGAAGCGTTTAGTGAACGCGACATCCTCGACGCCCCAATTGCGGATCTGCGCGTAGAACAGGAACGAGGTGTTCGCGGTTTCCGGCGTCGAGGTCAACATCACGCGCATGCGCGGCGCATTCTCGCGGCCTTTATCGATCGTCGTGGTGCCGGCGGGCGCGAAGCCGACATCGACCATGCAATGGCTCGGCAACTCGGCCTCGGTGATCTGCCAGCGATCGACCTTGCCCATATTGCCGATGTATTTCGTCCAGAGTGGAATCGGATCGAGATTCGGCATCCAGCGACTCATGCGCACGCTGCGCTCGAGCCGCTCGGTCATCACCGGATTGGTATCGGTGCCATGACCGCCCAAGGTCTTGGGATGAACATAAGCGACATGCGACAGGTCGAGGAGGTTGTCGTTGTTGAGCTCCCAACCGCATTTCATCGACATCGGTTTGGCGTCATTGCCTTTGATCACGGCCCAGCCGGGCTCGGCGAGGTAATGCCATTGCGGCAGCAGGCTCTCATCGGCCTGCTTGGGATCGCCCATCCAAATCCACAGCAAGCCCCAGCGCTCGAGCAGCGGATAGCGGGTGACGCGTGCATCCGGTGGGATTTGCGTCTGGCCGGGGATTTCGATGCACTGGCCGCTCGGCGCGAATTTCAGCCCGTGATAGCCGCAACGCACATTGTCGCCCTCGATGAAGCCCATGGAGAGCGGCAGGCTGCGGTGGCAGCAGCGGTCTTCGAGCGCGACGGCCTCGCCGTTCTCGGTGCGGTAGAGCATGACGGGCAGGCTGAGGAGAATTCGCGCCAGCGGGGTGCGGGTGACCTCCTCGCTCCAGGCGGCGATATACCAGCAATTGCGCAGGAACATGGACGCTTCCTCCCACCGCTTCCCTAACACGGCGATGTTGTCATGACAACATCGGATCGGTAGGCTGGCGGAAACCGGCGGCAAGGGGAGGAAACGCCATGAATATCGACGTCCACGCTCATATCATCGGGCCGGCTTTCTACGACGCGATCCAGAAAATCCCCGGCGTGACGACGGCGCCCCATCGCTACGGCATGGCGATTCTCAAGAACGGCGAGACCGTCATCAATATCGGCCAGGAATGGTTCGATTCGAAGCATCACGTCGGCGAGATGGACAAGCGTCGCATCGACATGTGGCTGCTGTCGCTGACCACGCCTAACCTCTGCGTCTTTCCGAAAGAGATGAAGGCGGCGGCCGCGCGCGTCGCCAATGACGAGGCGATCAATCGGGCGCGGATGTTCCCGAGCCGCCTGCGCGTGCTCGCCAGCCTGCCGCTCGACGACATTCCGGCGGCGATCGCGGAAATCGATCGCGTCGCCGGGATCAAAGAGGTCTGCGGCATCTCGGTCGGCTCGAACGTCAACGGCGTGCCGCTCTCCGACCCGCGGTTTGAGCCGGTCTGGGCGCAGATCAACAAGCACAAGATGGCGGTTATCGAGCATCCGAACTTCCCGTCCTTCGCTAAAGACCTGCCGGAATACAATCTTTCGCTGATGCTCGGTTTCTTCTTCGAGACGCAGATTTGCGTGACGCGCATGATCGTCAACGACGTCTTCGCGCGCTACCCCGATATGAAATTCATCGTCGCGCATACCGGCGTCGGCATGCTCGCGATCATGAACCGGCTGCGTCCGATCCCGCGGTCCTATCCCGACGCGATGGACAAAATGCAGCATCGCTCTTTCGAGGAATTCGCCAAGAATCTCTACTACGATTCCTGCGCCATCGATCAGAACGCGCTGATGCTTGCGCATAATTACGTCGGCCGGCATCACATGATGTTCGGGACCGACTACCCCTATACGAATTACGGCCCCGAGCATGTCGAGGAATTGCCAATCAGCAACGAAGACAAGGCGCTGATGCTGGGCGGCAACGCGGAAACGGTGTTCCGGATTAATTAGGACGGATGTTAGACGTTCGTCATTGCGAGGAGGGAATAGCCCGACGAAGCAATCCAGCGAGCCGCAGGTGAGAAACCTGGATTGCTTCGCTTCGCTCGCAATGACGTGATTGGCTCGTCGAGCAATCTCAGCGCTCGTCGCTGCCCTCGAGCAATTCGTCGAGCAGCTCGCCAAGCACTGCCATGCGCTCGGTGCCGACCTGGCCGAAATAGCGCTCTTCGGTCTCAGCCCAGAGCGGGCGTGCGCGGGCGAGGGCTTGGCGGCCGGCGGTCGTGAGATCGACGCGCTTGGCCTTGGCGACCGTCGGATGCGCGTCGCGCATGATGAGGCCCTTCTGCGCGAGCAAGGTCAGGACCTTCGAGATCATCACGCGGTCGAACAGCGTGAAATTCGCCAGCCGGGCTTGCGAGGGCACTTCGCCCGAGCGCTCCAGCCAATCGATCGTCGCGAGCAGGATGAATTGCAGATGCGTCAGCCCGACAGGCTCGAGCGCCTTCTCCAGCCGCCGCTGCCAGCGTTGCGCGACATGGACGGATTTGAAGCCGAAGCTCGCATGCCCCAGCGGATAGGTGCGATGCGACGGCGCGGCGGGTTTTTTCTTCTTGGCGCTCAGGCTTTGGCCTTGGTCAGGACGTAGTTCTTGGGTTCGAGCTCGGCGAGATAATCCGCGAAGGACATCGGCGGATATTTCGGCGGGTTATCGGCGTTCGTACAACTCGGCAGGCATTCGAGCTTTACGTCGGCGCGCACGCCGAAGAAGAACGGGATCGAATAGCGCACCTCGCCGGTCTTGTTGATGACGCGATGCGGCGCCGAGCGCCAGCGATCGTTGGTCCAGCGCCGGCACATATCGGCGTTGTTGACGAGGAAATGGCCTTCGAGCGCCGGCGCTTCGATCCATTCGCCGCTGCGGGTCAAGATTTCGAGCCCCGGCTTCTTCGCCTGGGCTAGATAGGTGCAATAGCCGTAATCGGTATGCGGGCCGATACCGAACTGACCATCCTTCGCCGGATCGCGCGGCGGATAGTGGAGCAGGCGCAACGTGCTGCCGCTCGGGCTGAAGGCTGCGTGTTTTTCCAATGTGTCGGCCGGCAGGTCGAGCGCCGCAGCCTGTGCATGCAGCATCTTGTGACCCAGCGCGGTCATCGCATCGAAATAGTCGAGACAGGTCTCGCGGAAGCCGGGCAGGTCGCTCGGCCAGCGATTGTCCTGCACCCAGGGTTTCTTCGCGATTTGATCTGGATGATCGGGCGCGAATTCGCGCTTTATATAAAAGGACGCGCTGGCGTCGGGATAGTTGCTCTTGCCGTAGATCGAGGTGTTCTGCGTCTGCCCGCCCAGTGGCAGGTAGCCGATCACCTTGCCGATCGCCTGCACTTCGAGCTTCTTTTCCAGTGACTGCTCGTGGAAGCGCTGCGTCTCAGCGAAGACGCGGTCGATCAGCGATTGCGGAATGCCGTGATTGGCGAGGAAATAAAAGCCGAGCGATTTGCTCGCCGCGCCGATGGCTTTCGCGGTCGCTTCCAGCGCGCCTTTCTCACCGGCGAGATAGGGGCCGATATCGATGACCGGAATTTTCATGTCGGAACGTGCATCGAGCACGGTTTGCAGTGCGGCCATGTTTTCCTCTTGGCCGGAAACGCTAGAGAGGGGTACATGCCAAGTCAATCGTGCTAGTGTCCGATGTATCGGGGAGGGACGAAAGATGCGCAAATTTTGGTTGATGGCCGCAGCGGCCAGCATGATCCTGCCGCGTTGGGCGGTGGCCGCGGATTGGCAGCCGAACGCCGCGATGCATGCGCTTTACGAGAAGGCGAAAGCCGAGAAAGAAGTCTCGCTTTGGACGCCGGCGGCGATCGAGGGCAGCTGGGTCAACGACCAATTCGCCAAGCGCTTCCCCGGCATCACCGTCAATCTCACCGCCGATCTGCAAGGCGCGACCAAGATCATTGCCGAGGCGCGTGCTGGCCGGCACACCGTCGACGACTGGACGTTCGCGATCGCCGGCATGATCGAGGTCCAGAAACGCGGCCTGATGCAAAAGCAGGATTGGGCGGCCTATGGCATCGATCCGAAAGACACGTTCTTCGACGGCCAGGCCGCAGCGACGCATAATTTCGTCTATACCTCGATCTATTCGAAAGCGGCGGTAAAGCCGGCCGATCTGCCGAAGACCTGGGACGATTTCACCGATCCGAAATGGACCGGCAAGCTCGTCGCGCAATCCTTCCTGCTACCGCGCATGATGGGCTTCTTCGCCATCGAATGGGGGCAGGAGCGGGCGGAGAAATGGGGCCGCACGCTGATTGACGATCGAAAGATG
This sequence comes from uncultured Alphaproteobacteria bacterium, assembly GCA_963740675.1. Classification (GTDB taxonomy): domain Bacteria; phylum Pseudomonadota; class Alphaproteobacteria; order ATCC43930; family CGMCC-115725; genus CAIKMD01. Next base: position 437,981 of record CAVUFS010000004.1, on the reverse strand, counting down.
CTCATCATCAACAGCCCGTCCGAGCCCTATCTCAAAAGCGGCGAGCGCGTGATGTCGGTCGGCGAATTGATTTCGCTCGCCTATCAGTATCAGGCCGATGGGCTCGACGTTGCTTATCACACCCTCGATCTCGTGCCGGCCGGACAGTTCGCGGTGACGACGCTGAAGGATGCGCCGCATCCCAACGCGGCGCTGCTGCTCGCGGCGTGGCTGTCTTCGGATGAAGGCAAGGAACTCTACGAGAAGCTGATCCACGAAGCCGATATCCGGCCGGGCTCGAAATCCCAGCTCGCCGCCGAAATCCGGCAGAGCGGCGCCAAGGTGATCCTCGAAGACCTCACCACGATGGAGCAGCGCGCGAAATACTACGAAGGCTTTTCCAAGATGGTGCGCGGCCAGAATTAGAGACGGCATGGCTCTGACGGTTTTGTTCGTCATGCCCGGCCTCGTGCCGGGCATCCACGACTTTTGTCGGCTGCAAAGTCGTGGATGGCCGGAACAAGTCCGGCCATGACGGTGAAGAATAACCTCAGCTCGATCCTGACGCTCGGCGCGGGGGCGCTCGCCGCGCTTTATCTCATCTCGGCGCCGCTCGCGATGCTGCTGGTTGCGGCGTTCCGCGGGCCCGACGATATGCTGCCGTTCGAGCAGGGCGCTGCTTGGACGCTGGATAATCTCGTCGCCGTCTATGGCGACCGCGCGCTCTACACCAACGTCATTCCGAATACCCTGGTCTTCACCGCCGGCGCGGTCGCACTCGGCTTTGTCACGGCGTTCATTCTCGCCTGGCTCACGGAGCGCTGCGATCTGCCGTTCCGTAATACGATCTTCGCGCTCATCCTTTTTCCGTTGCTCGTACCGGGCGTGGTGCTGGCGATCGCCTGGATCTTCCTCCTCGGACCCAATGCCGGGTGGGTCAACACCGCGCTGCGCGGCATCTTCGGCTTTGCGGGCGAGGGGCCGATCAATATCTTCTCGCTGCCCGGCATGATCGTCGCGCAAGCAGCGCTGCTGGTGCCATTCATCTATCTGCTGCTAACGGCGGTATTCCGCACGATGAACCCAGCGCTCGAGGAAGCGGCGAGCATGGCGGGCGCGTCGCCGCGCGCGGTGTTCTGGCGCATCACCCTGCCGGTGCTGCGGCCCGGCATTCTCGCGCCGCTGATTCTCGCGACGTTGATCGCGCTCGAGCAATTCGAGATGCCGCTGATCGTCGGCCTGCCGGCGCGCATCAATGTCTTCTCGACGCGCATCTATTACGAGCTCAATCCCGATACCAACCTGCCCGCCTATGGCCATGCAGCGGCGGTCGCGTTGCCCTTTCTCGTCGCCGGGCTGCTGCTGCTGTTGGTTTACAACCGCCTCATCCGCCGGGCGGAGCGCTTCGTCACCGTGACCGGCAAGGCCTATCGTCCGTCGCGCTTTGCTCTCGGCGGCTGGAAGGCGCCGGCGCTTTGCTTTGTCGCGCTGTATCTGGCTTTTGCCATGGCACTGCCGATCGCCGTGCTGCTGTGGACGAGCATCTTCGGCTATCGGCCGCTCAGTGGCGCGATCTTTTCAGCGGCCAGCCTCGACGGCTATCGCCACCTCTTTGCCAGTTCGGATTTCTGGCTGGCGTTGCGCAACACCTTTCTCGTCGCGGGTGCGAGCGCCGCGATCGTCACGATCATCGGCGCCGTGCTCGCCTGGATCGTGCTGCGGACCAAGCTGCCCGGCCGCGGCGTGCTCGACATGCTGAGCTTCATGTCGATCGGCATCCCGTCGGTGATCGCCGGTCTCGCGGCGTTGCTGCTCTATCTCTCGCTGCCGATCGGTGTCTACGGCACGGTCTGGGTGCTGGTCCTCGCTTATTCCTATCGCCTCGCAGTCGCGACGCGATCGAGCCGCGCGGGTTTGACCCAGCTTCATCACGAGCTCGAAGAAGCAGCCTCGGTCGCCGGCGCCACGTGGATCGAGACGGTTCGTCGCGTCGTGCTGCCGCTGCTCGCGCCCTCGCTGCTGGCTAGTTTCGTGCTGCTGTTCATCGTCGGCTTTCGCGAATTCACCATGCCGATCCTGCTGCAGAGCCAGGACAATCTCGTCCTTAGCGTCGTGCTATGGAATTTGATGGTCGCCAATAAAAGCGCCGATGCCGCGGCGCTCGGCAGCCTCATTGTGCTCTGTGTCGCCCCGGTAATTGTGTTCGCGCGGCGCCTGCTGACCGGCCGCGCCGCCTGAGCTAAAATTCGTCGTAATGGGATGGAGGGCAAGATGCTGAAAAACGCGGATGAGAATGCCGGCAACGCCTATGGTCGCGGGCTGCAGACCCACGACGCCGAGCTGACCGAGGTCGGGCCGGGCACGCCCTGCGGCGAATTCATGCGCCGCTATTGGCATCCGATCGCGCTGTCGGAGAAAGTCGGGGCGGTGCCGCAGAACATCCGCATCCTCGGCGAGGATCTGATCCTTTTCCGCGATGGCAAAGGCCGGCCGGGTCTGCTCTACCCACGCTGCGCGCATCGCGGCACGACGCTCTATTACGGCAAGGTCGAGGATGAAGGCATCCGCTGCTGCTATCACGGCTGGCTGTTCGATGTGAAAGGCCATTGCCTCGATCAGCCTTGCGAGCCGGAAGGCGGCAAGCACAAGGACAATGTTCGCCAGCCCTGGTATCCGGTGGATGAGCTCTACGGCCTCGTCTGGGCCTATATGGGTCCGCCCGAGAAGAAGCCGGTGCTGACACGCTGGGACACGCTTGAAACGGTTGGTCCCGACGAGATGATTCATGTCACCGGCTCGAGCACGGGCGCCGGCGGCGACGACACGGTTGAGATCGTGCCGACCAATTGGCTGAACGATTGGGAAAACATCATGGATCCGTTCCATGTCCCGATCTTGCACACGACGTTCAGCACGGTGCAGTTCGTGCCCGAATTCGGCGTCATGCCGACCGTGAAGTGGGAGCATGCCAGCCACGGCATGCGCTACATCGCCTATCGCAAGCTCGACGATGGGCGCGAGTTGGATCGCATCACCCAGGCGCTCTTCCCGCATGCGCGCATTGTGCCGGATATTCGCATGAAGGAAGGGCCGGCGAACGGCGTCGGCTGGGTCGTGCCGGTCGATGACACGCATTTCCGCCTGTTCCACGCGCGCAAAGTGCCGAAGAATTTCCAGCCGATCAAAGTGCGTCACTATGAGAACCGCATGTGGTCCGAGCTCAGCGAGGAAGAACATCAACGCTTCCCCGGCGATTGGGAGGCTCAGGTCGGGCAGGGACCGATCAGCCTGCATTCGGAAGAGAATCTTGCGACCAGCGATCTCGGCGTCGTGCAGCTTCGCCGGCTGCTGCGGCGGCAGATCGAGATCGTGAAAGAAGGCGGCGATCCGCTCGGCGTCTGCTTCGATCCGGCGCAAGCGGTGGTCAAAGTTCAAGCCGGCAATTTCTTCAAGAAGTGAGGATTGCGATGCCACCATTCAAAGCTGATGTCGTCGGCAGCATGCTGCGTCCCGAGGCGATCTTTGCCGCGCGCGAGAAACGCGAGCGTGGCGAGATCGATGCTGCCGCCTTGCGCAAGGTCGAGAGCGCGGCGATCGAAGAAGCGGTCGCGCTGCAAAAGGCCGCAGGGCTCAAAGTCTGTACCGATGGCGAATTCCACCGCCGCCACTGGTTCCTCGATTTCCTCGAGAAGATCGACGGCGTCGAGGTGAAGGGCGGCCTCGCGGTGAAATTCCACAACGAGGGCGGCGATATCGAATTCTCGCCGCCGCGTTTCGAGGTCCACGCCAAGATGAAGCGCTCGCGCTCGCTGGCGGTCGACGATTTTGCCGAGCTCAAAGGCATTGCTGCCCGCCATGGCTTGGTGCCGAAGCAGCCGATCCCTTCGCCGACGCTCGTCCATATGCGGGGCGGCCGTGCTGCGATCGACGGCGCGGTCTATCCCGATATGGATTCCTTCGTGGCCGATCTCGTCGCCGTCTATCGCGCCGAGATCAAGGCGCTCTACGACGCCGGCTGCCGCTATCTGCAGATCGACGAAACCAATATGCCGTTCCTCTGCGATCCGAAGCTGCGCGCGACGGTGAAGAATATCGGCGAGGACCCGGACAAGCTGCCGGGCTTCTATGTGAGCATGGTCAATGCGTGTTGAAGGACCGGCCGGCGGATATGACGATTGTCATGCACCTGTGCCGCGGCAATCACGAAAGCGCCTGGGTCGCGGAAGGCGGGTACGATCCGGTGGCGGAAGTCCTCTTCGGCGATCTGGCGATCGACGGCTTCTTCCTCGAATATGACAGCCCGCGCGCCGGCAGCTTTGCGCCGCTACGCTATCTCAGCAAGAACAAGACAGCCGTGCTCGGCCTTGTCACGACCAAAACGCCCGGGCTCGAAAGCAAGGACGAGCTCAAACGGCGTATCGACGAGGCCGCGAAGGTCGTCCCGCTGGATCGCCTCGCCCTGTCGCCGCAATGCGGCTTCGCCTCGACGATCCGCGGCAACGCGTTGACCGTCGATGACGAGAAGAAGAAGCTCGCGCTCGTTGTCGAAACCGCGCGCGAGGTTTGGGGTACGGCGTAGCACGCTCTATATTCCTCGTCATGCCCGCGAAAGCGGGCATCCAGGGAGATACTCTGGATTCCCGCTTTCGCGGGAATGACGTTGTGAATTGATACGGGAGCGGCTTGATGGGTCAGTTCGGGATCGGCCAGGCAGTGCGGCGGCGCGAGGATGTGCGGTTCATTACCGGCACGGGCCGTTATGTCGATGACGAGCGGGATGCGCGTCAGGTCTACGCGGCGTTTCTGCGCTCTCCGCATGCACATGCGAAGATCAACGGCATCGATCCGACCGAAGCGAAACGCGCGCGGGGCGTGCTCGCGGTCTATACCGGCGCTGATGTGCAGGCGGCCGGGCTTGGCAGCATTAAATGCATCGCGCCACTCAAGAACCGCGACGGCACCAATTTCTTCAATCCAGGCCGGCCGTTGCTCGCGACGGATAAGGTGCGCCATGTCGGCGACGCGGTCGCGCTGGTCATCGCCGACAGCCTTGCCGCGGCGAAAGACGCGCTCGATCTGATCGAGGTCGATTACGCGGAGCTGCCGGCAGTGGTCGATCCGGCCGAGGCGGTGAAGCCCGGCGCGCCGGCGCTGTGGGATGAAGCGCCCAGCAACGTGGCGCTCGATTGGACGCTCGGCGATCGCAACAAATGCGACGACGCCTTCGCCAAAGCGGCGAAGATCGTGACGCTCGATCTCGCGATCAATCGTGTCATGGTCGCGCCGCTCGAGCCGCGCGGTATTCTCGCCGAATACGATCCGAAGACCGAGCGCTACACGCTGCATATCGGCACGCAGGGCGCTTTCGGCATGCGCAGCACGGTGGCGCAGCATCTTGGCGTCAAGGACGACAAGGTGCGCGTCATCACCGGCGATGTCGGCGGCAGCTTCGGGATGAAGACCTTCGACTTCCCCGAGAACACGCTCCTACCTTGGGCGGCGAAGCAGCTCGGCCGGCCAGTGAAATGGCTCAGCGACCGGCAGGAATCTTTCGTCACCGACACGCAGGGCCGCGAGCAGAAAGTCCGTGCCGAGCTCGCCCTCGATAAGGACGGACATTTTCTCGCCGTGCGCGCCGATACGCTGGCCAATATCGGCGCCTATCTCTCCTATTTCTCGGTCTTCGTCGCGACCATGGCCGGTTTCCGCCTGCTGACTGGCGCCTATCGCATTCCGGCGGCGCATGTTCATGTGCGCACGGTGATGACCAACACGGTCTGGGTCGATGCCTATCGCGGCGCCGGCCGGCCGGAATGCTCTTACATCATCGAGCGGCTGGTCGACGCGGCGGCGCGCGAGACGGGACTTGGTCGCGACGAGATCCGCCGCCGCAATCTGGTACGCGAATCCGATATGCCATGGCAGACGCCGTTGCTCGTCGCGTATGACAGCGGCGATTTCCCCACCAATCTCGAGCGCGCGCTCGATGTCGCCGATTTCGCCGGTTTCGAGCAACGGCGCAAGGAAGCGCGCAGCCGTGGCAAGCTTCTGGGGCTCGGCATCTCCTATTACATGGAAGTGACCGCGGCGATGCCGTCGGAAAAAGCCGATATCCGCTTCCTGCCGACCGGCCGCGTGCGCATGGGTATCGGCACCGGCCCATCGGGGCAGGGCCATGCGACGGCGTTCGCGCAAATCCTCGCCGATCGCCTCGGTCTCGATATTGATGCGATCGATTTTGTCACCGGCGATACCGACGCGCTGACGCAAGGCGGCGGCACCGGCGGCGCGAAATCGCTGCTGCTCGCCGGCACGGCGGTGGTCGATGCGGCGGAGAAGATCATCGCCAAGGGCAAGAAGCTCGCCGGGCATTTCCTTGAAGCATCCGAGAGCGACATCGAATTCAGTGACGGGCGGTTCGCCATCGCCGGCACCGATCGCAGCATCGATATCGTGGCGCTTGCGGCGAAAACCCGGGACGCGTCGAAGCTGCCGGACGATATGCCGTCATCGCTCGACGATGCCGGTAATTCGACCAGCAACAAGAACACCTTCCCGAACGGGACGCATCTCTGCGAGATCGCGATCGACGAAGAGACCGGCGTCGCGGCCATCCAACGCTATACGGTCGTCGACGATTTCGGTGTGCTGGTGAATCCGCTGATCGTCGAAGGCCAGATCCATGGCGGCATCGTCCAGGGCGCGGGACAGATCCTGATCGAGGATGCGCGCTATGACGAAAACGGCCAGCTCTTGTCGGGCTCGTTCATGGATTACGCGATGCCGCGTGCCGACGATTTCCCAAGCTTCGGCATCTCGTTCCTCAACGTGCCGTGCAAGACCAATGTGCTCGGCATCAAAGGCGCGGGCGAGGCGGGGACGGTCGGTGCGCTGGGCGCGACGATGAACGCCGTGCTCGATGCGCTGGCGCCGCTTGGGATTGCGGATATCGAGATGCCGGCAACGCCGCAGCGCCTCTGGGCCGCGATCCGGAAGGCAAAGCGCGGATAGAGCCTATACGCGCGGAACGCGCAATCTCGGTTCATGCGATGGATGGCAGGGAGGAGAAAGCCGTGGATCAATCGAACTTGCGGGTCAATCTGCCCTGGGATCCCAATCCGCGCAAACCCGGCTTCACGCCGCCGCCCAATACATGCGACACGCATTTCCACGTCTGGGGTCCGCCGGATCGGTTCCCCTATGCGGAAAGCCGCCGCTACACGCCGCCGGCCGCGCCGATCGAGCATTTCTGGGCGATGGCGTCGGTTATCGGCGTGCAGCGCGGCTTTCTCCTGCATGCTTCGGCGCATGGCTTCGACAACGCGGTCACGCTCGATGCGGTGGCGCGATCCGAAGGCCGGCTGCGTGCGGTGCTGCGTGCCACCGACCGGCATGATGCGGCGACCCTCGAAAGCCTCCATGCCCAAGGCGTGCGCGGCATGCGGTTCAATTTCATCGAGCGCTTGAAGACGAGCGCCGAAACCGGATTGTTCGATCGCGAACGGCTGCAGAAAGTCGCGGAGCAGATCGCGCCGCTTTCCTGGTTCATCGATCTTCATATCGAGCCGAAACTCCTCGTCGAGAATGCCGACGTGCTGCGGCGCCTTCCCGTCCGCATCGTCATCGACCATTTCGCCAAGGTGAACCTGGCCGAGGGCGTCGATGGATCGGCGGCCCGCGCCGTGCTGGATCTGCTCGGCGAGCCGAACATCTGGATCAAGGTCAGCGGCAGTCCGACGCGTATCTCTGCCGGCGGGACGCTCGAGCAATTGACGAAGATGGCGCAGGCGATGATCGCCCGCGCGCCGGACCGCGTCGTCTGGGGCAGCGACTGGCCGCATTCCGACGTCTTCAAGCCGGGCGACATGCCCAATGACGGCGATTTGATGAACATGGTTCAGGGCTTCGCGCCCGACGAAGCGACAAGACGAAAAATCCTCGCCGAGAACCCTGCGCGGCTGGCGGATTTCGGTTGAGGGTCGAGGGGAAACGTCGTCCCGAAGCGGGAGGGCCGAATGACGGCGATGAGCGAGATGCAAGCGAGGCTGGTGTCCATCGCTGTGCTGATGGGGACGCTCTGGATCAGCGGTCCCTGCGCCGTCGCGGATGAAACCGTTCGCGTCGGCACCTCGGCGATCGGCTCCTACTTTTTTGAATTGCTCGACGTTGGCTCCGGCGCGGGAATATTTGCCGCGCACGGCATCGCGCTCGAGCGCACCGATTTCCCCGGCGGCGCCCAACTCGCCCAGGCGATATCCGCCGGTGCGGTCGACATGGCGCTTTCCGGCAGCACCGACCTCGTCTTCATCGCCAAAGGAATGCCGGCGAAGGCGGTGACGATGGTTTCCGCCGCGCCCGTCGACTTCGCGATCATGGTTCGCTCCGACGGCGAGATCGCCAAACCGGAACAGCTCAAGGCAAAGAGGATCGGAGTGACGTCGCCGACGTCGCTCACCGCATGGCTCGCGCTCGACTTTGCCAAGCGTCAGGGTTGGCAGCCGAGCGACATCAAGCTCGTCTCCATCGGAAGCACGCCGAGCGAGATCGCGGCGCTGCAAGTGAAAAATGTCGATGCGTTCGTCGGCAACACCCAGGCGGGCTATCTCCTCGAGGCCAAGAAGCAAGGATTTCCGCTCGTCACCTTCGGCTATTTGACGACCTTCATCACGCATATCCTTTACGCGAGTGACGCCCTCATCAAGGACCACCCGAAAGCCGTCGAGGACTTCGTCGCGGCGTGGCTCGACATCGTCAAATTCGCGCGCACGCACAAGGACGAGACCATCCGCCTCAGCACGCCAGGCACGAAGCTGCCTCCGGACGTCGCGGCAAAGACCTACGATGTTCAGACGCCCGCGCTATCCTTGACCGGGAGGTTCGAGCCGCAATCCTTAAAGGCGCTGGCCCAATCTTTCATCGATCTCAAACTTCTCGATCAACTGCCGCCGCTCGCCGACCTCTATACCGAGAAGTTTCTCCCGCCATCGTCGCACTAGCGGCTAGTTCGCCTTCGGACAAAGCCGCAGTATTTCTGCGGGCGTCAAATGCCGATCATGGCGTGCGTCGAGTTGCGCGAACTGCCGCTGTTCGTAGCCGAGAAACGCGCTCAAGGTGACGCGAAACTTGAGATCGACATCCGCTGCCATCACCGGGTCGGCGTTGTCGTTCGAGAGATCCACTTTGGGCGCGCCGCTGCTGAAATTCCCGCCTCTTCCCCTCCGCGCGGTGCGGCTTGTTTGGTCGGCGGTATCGGCATCGCGCGAGGCCGTTTCGGGTAGGCCCAAATCGTACGGCGCGCGATATGCTGCGAGCTCATCCGGTGTGATCTCGCCATCATAGTCGAGATCCATGACCGCGAACTGACGCTGCGCGTCGGCAAGGAATTCGCTGGGATCGATCGTTCCGTCATGGTTCGTATCGACCCGATTGAACCACCCCGTCATCGCGTCGCTACAGCTGGGATGGCCGAGTGGACCGCCATTGAGCGGCTCGCCGTTCGGACTGAAAATGGTTTCGGTCGAGCGCTCGCGATCCGACCGATTGGCTTCGTGTCGGTGGCTTCCGCAGCCGGTGAGGAGAATTGCAACAAGCGCGGCCGCGAGAACGGAGAGGCGTTGTGGAGGCGTGCGCATCGGATGGCGGGCGGCGACAAACCAGGGGACGACCTGTTGAAGTGATAGGCCCGAAGCGGCTGAACTATCCCTGCAATGTCAGCGCCGCCGAAATACGGTTCGGCGCGCGTTTTTTTGCAGCGGTGTGCGACGCATCACATCCCTGCTCCAGCGTTCTGCGGCAGGATCGCTGTCGTCTGCCACAGAAAGCATTGCGTCATGGACCCGGTGCTTGGAATCGTCATTCTCGCCGTCTTCGCGTTTACCGGGCTGCTGGGCTGGCTCGGTAACCGGCGGTAAACGTCTCTGGGCGGCGATCTCTCGGGCGTCCGGCTTCGCGCGCCTTTCCGGATCAAGCGTGAGCGGCGTCGTTTGGTTAACCCGTCTTATCAAAGAAATTCAACGCCGAAGCGGATTTCGCAACAAGTCTCTTTAATAAAATCTTCGAGGTTTTTGCCTCATATCGAGGCCATGCTGATTCGCATTTTATTTCTTCTCGCCGTCTCGACCTTCTCGCTCGTCCAGTCCGGGATTGTTCATCTTCCCTTCTGATCGCGTGTCGTAACGCGAGACCCCGGATACCGCTTAGCGGCGGCCGACTCCGTTCGCGCGCTCTTCGCTCGCGAACCCGAAGGGGACGCCCCGGCCACTCGCGTTGCGAGTGGCCCCGGAGGGCTCGCCGCAAAGCGGCGGAGCGGGACGTCCCACAAGAGCGGTTGGCCGGGTCGGCGGGATGACGATCGCCTTAAGCGATTGTCACTTCAGCGGCTCGCCGCCCGGCTTCGACAGCCAGGTCCACGCCTTCTTCGTGGCGTCATAGGTCGTGACCGTCGACGATTGCGGGCCGAGGCCACGCTGCGGGTATTTCTTGAAATCGTAGATGCCGTCGACGCCCGCGAAATCGGTCAGGTTCGAGATGTAATCCTTGAGCTGCGCGCCGGTCGCCTGCGGACCAAGCTTTTGCAGCCCGGCGGCAACGATCAGACCCGCATCCCACGAGGTCGCGACCATGTTGTCGGCCTTGAGCTTGCGCTCTTTCAGGACCGCGTACATGTCGTGCTGCGCCTTCTCCATGCGCGGGTCGAGCGTTAGCACGCCGTCATGCTCGGGGAAGAGCGCGGAAGCGAGGATAAGCTGCTTCGGCAGGAAGCTCGCCCATTGGTCCATCGAGGCGAAAGTCTGATTGCCGCTCGTCGGCGCGACGGGAATATCGAGCCCGGCCTGGATCATGCCTTTGAAGACCGTCGCCGTCGGCGCGCCTGTGACCCACGTGATCAGCGCTTGTGCGCCGGATGCTTTGATCTTTTCGATCTGCGCCGCGACGCTGATGTCGGTCGGGTTGAAATGCTCGGAGGCGACCTTCTGCATCACGCCTTTGTTCTCGGGATAGTCGAGCACCGCGTCGATCGCATGATCGCCGTCCTGGCCGCTTGCATCCGTGGTCTGGAGGGCCGCGATCTTCGTCAGGCCCTTCATGCGGAAATAGCGCATCACTGCGGCGACCTGGTCGACGGAATCGGCGCTGGCCGAGAAAGTGTTGCTGCCGGGCTGCGGATGGATCGCCGGCGAGAGGCAATAATGCGTCGTGCTCGTCATCAGCGGCGCCATGGCAAGACACATGGCGACGAGGCTCGAGCCCATGACTACCGCGGGCTTCGCTTGCAGCGCGTCGTTGGTGAGCTGGACCGCGACTTGCGGGCTCGACTGGTCGTCGTGGAACGAGAAGACCAGCTTGTGATTCTGGATGCCGCCATTCTTGTTGATGACTTCGGCGAGCGCGTTGAGCGTATCCTTCTGGCCGCCGCCGACGAAAGCGGCGCCGCCGGTCAGCGGCACGACCACGTTGATGGTGTAATCATCGGCGGCCCGTGCGGCCGGCGCGCCGATCATGGTAAGCGCGGCAAGCGCCAGCGCGATTGCGGTTTTCGTCATCTCTTTCCTCCCCAAAATGCTTAGCCGTGAACTCTTGGGTGCAACGCTAGCGTGAATTGGGGAGCATCGCCACTCCGGCGGCGCGGCGGAGATCGGGCTCGCGCGCCGAGACGATCGTGCCGTTTAGATGGGCCGCATCGGGGCCGGTCAGCCAGGCGATGAGGTGAGCCGTCTCCTCGGGTGGGCGCAGATCGGCGACGTTGATATTCCCGGCATTGCCCATCTGGTGCATGCGATTGAGCGTGTTCATCTCGGTATCGACATAGCCCGGCGAGAAGCCGATCACGCGGATGCCGCGCGTCTCCGATTCCTCGACCGCGAAGACACGCGAGGCGATCATCAGCCCGGCCTTGCTGGCGCAATAGGCGCTGCGCCCGGTCTGCGCCCGCTCGGCCGCGCCCGAGGTGATGTTGATCACGACACCGCCGCGCGGCAGATGCGGCGCCGCGTAATGCATCACATAGATCGGGCCGTTGAGATTGATCTCCATCGCGCGCGCCCATTGCCGCATATCGGCATCGGCGATGCGGGCGAGTGGCTCGATCGTGCCGGCATTGTTGATGACGATGCCGAGCCCGCCGAGTTGCGCGACGGCGCTCGCGATGGCGCGCTCGACCTGCGCCGGATCGCCGACATCGCAGGGCACTGCGATGGCATTCCCGCCCGCCGCACGGATCTCTTGTGCGAGTTTCTCGATCGCCTCCTTGCCACGCGCGGAGAGCGCGATCGGATGGCCGCGCTTGGCGAATTCGCGCGCGGTGGCAGCGCCAATGCCGCGGCTTGCGCCGGTGATGAAAACGGGGAGGGGCTTGCTCTCGGCCATGATCGCTCCTTGATGCGGAGGATCATGGCCTTAGCACCACGTCGGCAGGTTGTCAGGCGTTCGTCACGCGCGGATGCGGATGAGGGATCGCCAGCTTCTCGCCGGTCTCGAGCAGCGATTTGAGACCCGAGAGGACGAGCGGCCAGCCGCCGGAGACCGCTTCGATCACTTTCGAATCCGCGACCTGCGTTTCATGCGTCACGGTGAGCTTCACGGCAGGACCGGCCAGCTCGAGTTCGAAGGTCGCACGCGACGGACCTTCGGCCTTGAGCTCCGGCTTCCATTCGTTGTGCCAGGCGATGACCAGCTTTTTCGGCTTTTCGTTGACGAGGATCTTGCCTTGGTCGGCGACGCCGCCGTCGGAGAACATCAATTTCCACGACGAGCCTTCTTTCCAATCGCTGTCCTGCCACATGTCGAACCAATAGACGCGCGTGAATTCGGGCTTGGTCAGCGCGTCCCACAATTTCTCGGGTGTGGTGCGAATGAAGGTGACATAGACGAAGCGGCTCTGAGCCATGGCATCAATCCTTTTCTGGCGGTTGCGGTGTCGGAATGTTCAGCGGCCTGCCGAGCTCAAGCAGCGATTTGAGCCCGGAGAAAATCATCGGCCATCCACGCCGGCCGCCTTCGAGCAGATAGCGGGGGACCGGTGTCGGATGGGCTTCGGTCATGGTGAGGCGAACCACGGTGTCGGAGACCGGCTCGATCTCGTAGGTGACCAGCGCTGGCGGTAGTGCTTTCAGTTCGTCGGTGCCATCGACGCTCCAACTCACGGCGAGCTTCCGCGGCGGATCGCTTTCGAGCACTTTGCCTTTCACATCGACGATCCCGTCGGGCCGCCGCAGCACCCAAGGCGAGCCCTTCTGCCAATCGGATTCGATGCTGCGGCCAAAGAAGTATTGCCGCGTGAATTCGCTGCTCGTCAGCGCGACCCAAACCTTCTCGGGCGTTGACGCGATGTACGTGACGTAAATCGTGCTTTCGTCGGTTAGCTCATTCATTGCCTTCTGCCTCCAAGCTTTTCTTCAGCTCGGCGAGTGCCCGCAGCCGCGGCCGCTCGTATTTGCCGATCCAACGATCGGCGATCTCGTTGATCGGAACGGGGTTGAGATAGTGCAGCTTCTCGCGGCCGCGCTTTTCCGTCGCCACGAGATTCGCGGCTTCCAGGATCGCGAGATGCTTCGTCACCGCCTGCCGCGTCATGTCGGCACGCTCGCAAAGCTCGCTCAAGCTTTGCCCATTCCGGGCACGGAGCCGATCGAGCAGCCGCCGCCGTGTCGGATCGGCGAGCGCCTTGAAGACCGCATCCATGCTCATGCCCGACAATAGGCAACCATATAGTTGCATGTCAAGCGGCGCGTAACGCGGCTTGACGCTGCTGCCATGGCCGGGAATGTTCGGAGGAACGAAAGAAAGCGCGAGGACGATCGACATGGCCGAAGAGATTGCCCGCAACCGCAACAATACCCGCGCCGGCTTAGGTCTGCGCGAGCCGAGCTCGCCGATTTATGGCAGTCACGCGATGATCGTGTCGGGCCATGCCGCCGCGAGCCAGGCCGGCATCGCCATCCATCGCCGCGGCGGCAACACGATCGACGCGATGATCGCGGCGTCGGCGGTGCTCACCGTCGTGCTCGGTCATGCGACGTCGATCGGCGGCGATTGCTTCATGCTCTATTACGAGGCGGCGAGCGGCCGCGTCATGGGGCTCAATTCATCGGGCTTTGCGCCGCAAGGTGCGACGCCGGAATGCTTTAGCGGCGGTATGAAAGCACAGGGCCCGCTTGCGCCGGTGGTGCCGGGGCTTGTCTCTGCCTGGGAGACGATGCATCGCCGTTTTGGCAAGCTGCCGTGGCGCGATCTCTTCACCGATGCGATCGCGCTCGCCGAGGCTCATCCGATCTCGTCGGTGCTCGCGCGCAACATCGGGCTGAGCCGCGCGGCGCTGGAGAAAGATCCTGGCTGTGCCGCGCTCTATCTGCCGGGCGGGCGGCCGCTCGTCGTTGGCGATACGCTGCGCCAGCCTGAACTCGCGGACACGCTGCGTCAGATCGCCGAAGGCGGCGCCGAGCCTTTCTATCGCGGGCCGATTGCCAAGCGCATCGGCGCTTTCTTCACCGAGCGCGGCGGCTTGATGCGCGAATCCGATCTCGACAGCTTCGCGCCGCTCTGGGTCGAGCCGGCTTCGACGACGTATCGCGGTCACCGCGTGTGCGTAATGCCGCCGAATTCCTACGGCGTGCTGCTGCTCATGCAGCTCAACGGGCTGAAGGCGCTGGAGCGCAATGCGCTTACCGCCGATCCGGCGCGGCGCATCGGCTATCAAATGAACGCGATGAAGGCCGCTTTCGCCAACGGTGTGCCGCTGATCGCCGATCCAAAAGCCGTGCCTGACGCGATCGATCGCGCCCTCGCGCCCGATATGACCGAGCGGCTGCAGCGCGCGGTGCTCGGCGATGCGCCGTCGCCGGTGATCCCCGATCGCAGCGGCACATCCTGCCTGATGGTCGCCGATGAATCAGGCAATGCGATCTGCGTCGTGCAGAGCGTCTTTGCGGTGTTCGGCAGCTATTTCCGCGATCCCGGCACCGGCATCCTCTTCAATAATCGCATGGCCGGCTTTACCGCCAAGCCAGGCGAGGCCAACACCGTCGCGCCGGGCAAGCGGCCAGCGCATACGCTTTGCCCGATCATGGTCCAGCGCGACGGCCGGCTGCGCTATCTGCTCGCCAGCCCTGGCGGTCTCAGCCAGACCGTCACCAACACGCAGGTGCTCGGCCGCCTGATCGATGACGGCGTCGATGTCGCGGCCGCCGTCGAGGCGCCGCGCTGGTGCAACAACACGCATGGCACGGAGCTTTTCCTCGAGAACGAACTGCCGGAATCCTTCATCCCGGTGCTCACGGCGATGGGGCACAAAGTGCGCCACGCCGAGGATCCGTTCTATTACGGCTCGGCCAAGGCGATCGAAATCCTGCCTTCCGGCAATTTCGCCGGCGCAGGCGACCATCGCCGCGAGGCTTTCGCCCTCGGCTATTAGTGCATGTCGACTAAGCGGATGCCGCGCTCAGCCGAGCGCGGCAATGCCCGCATTGGCGACTTGTTCGTCCTCATGCGATTGCACGCCGGAGACGCCGATGGCGCCGACGCATTCGCCTTGCGCGAGGACCGGCACGCCGCCCTGAATCGCCAGGATACCGGGGAATGTCACGAAGGCCGGCCGTTCCTTGACGCGGTCTTCCATCATCTTGCTGGGACGGCCCATCATCGCCGCGGTCTTCGCTTTACCGACCGCGACTTCGGCAGTTACTGCGCCGGCGCCTTCGAGGCGATGAAGCTGCCACACGCGGCCGCCGTCATCGACGATCGCGATCGAGACCTTCCAATTGTTCTTCTTCGCTTCGGCCGTGCAAGCGGCCATCATCTTCTCGACATCATCGGCGGTGAGTGCCGGCTTGGTGCGCATTGTTGCCTCCCGTTTGTTGGTTTACGGCGTTAGAGCGAGCTCATGAAATGCGAGACGCCGGTCGCGAGCGAGACTGCCGCTGCGCCGATCGCCATCACCGAGACAACCGATGTCTCGACGCGGCTTCAGCGTCTTCTCGAATTCGCCGCTTTTTGCGTTCCAGCGCCGGTGGCGGGTCAGCAGACGCGAGATGTCGACGGCGAGGCGATTCCCGGGTTCGGCCGGCTTGCTAAGGCTGTCTTGCCAGCGCCGCATCAGCACGCCGGCAAAGAAGCCGAAGGCGATGTTGCAAACATATTTGAGGAACTCGCTCCATTCCGCCATGCCTTGCGGCAGCACGGGAACATGATCGGTGCGCGCGACCGCGAATGACATGATGAGGATCGAGACGACGGCGATGCCGAGGCTCGAGACGAAATCCACCGCGAGCGAACGATGCTTGGAGGCGCGCATCAGATAGCCGCAGGCGAAGGGGAAGGCGATCGATGCCGCAAAGAGGTACCAGAGCGAGGTGTCGTAAACGATGACGACGAGGAAATGTGCGATGACCAGGGCGACGATCGCGCTCCCAATCGCAATTGCGGGAGGCAGGGAAGGGATGTTTGTCGTTGGTTGTCGTACGGGCGCTCTCAGCGGTTGGCGGACCGGCGCCGGCGATGTCGCGCTTTCGACTTCGGCCGCGGCCTCCGCGGCTTCGATCGCGGGCTGGTAGCCATAGGCCTGAAGTCCCTCGATAACGGCTTCGAGCTCTTCGACCCGTTTGCCGAGCGTCCCGACCTGCTTCAACAGTGGGAGGAAAAGATACAGGTCGCGCCCGCAATGCTTGCAGGCGATCGCCTCGTCTTTGATTTCCTCCGCGCAATACGGGCAGTTCATGGCTGCTCGCACCCCCATCATGGAACCGGGATTACAATACCGTAAATCGCCACATTCTCTAAGCTGTGATTATCTAATAGCGAATTGGCGATGGGTCGGCCGAGGGGGATTAGCGATGACAACGTATCGGTTGTTGGCAATGGCGGTCGCCTTTGGCTCGGCATTGGGCACGGCGCATACCGGATCGGCTTTCCAATTGATCACCAATGATGAGGCGCAGCTGCCGGCGGCGCCGGTGGTACAGATCGCGACGCGCGGTCTGACGCGCGGACCGACGGTCGATCAGGTCGCGCCGGCACCCGATGCGATGGCGCCGAACGGCGCGCTCGAATTCGATGTCACTTTCGCGCCGCATAACGGCGCAACGATCGATCCCAGCAAAGTGCGTGTTACTTATCTGAAACAGCCCGAGATCGATCTGACGCAGCGGCTGAAGGCCTATATCACGCCGAAGGGCATCGATGCGAAGGACGTCACGGTGCCGCCCGGCATGCATATGATCCGGATCGAGGTCACCGATTTTGATGGCCGCAGCACCAGTCAGATCATGAAGATCCAGGTGGCGTCGAAGTAAGCACGTAGCGGCCGTCGTCGAGACGGCCGAGCTTGCCCGCGGCGTAGAGCTTCTCGAGTATCGGCAGGATCTCGCGTCCGTCGCGTGTGCCCAGCGCCGCCATGAGATCGAGATAGGTCGCAGGCCCTTCGGCCAGTACGGCCTCGACGCTGCGGCGCTTGGCTTCAGGCAGCACCGGCGGCAGCGGCACGGTGAAAGCGAACTCGCTCTCTTTGCCCAGCGGCTTGGTGCAATCGAAACCGGCCTTGGCGCCGCTGCGGCTGCCGCGCAGCGAGGGATCGAGCGGCACGGCGCGGAAGCCCGACGCGACGACGAGATCGCGATCCGCTTGGAAGCGTGTCGCCAGCGCCCAATCGATCTGCTCGTCGGAGAACACATCGATATCGTCATCGACGACGATGACGTGCTTCACATCGGCGGTGGAGCAGAAGACCGCGGCGATGGCGTTGCGCGATTCGCCCGGATAACGCTGCTTGATCGAGATGCGGATGTTGTACATGCCGCCCGACGAGCCGGTGCAGCAGACAGCGACCGGCTCGCGGATCGCTTGCTTGAGCGCCGCCCAGATCGCGGCCTCGGTGCGCGCCGCGCCGAGATTGGCGGTATCTGTGCGGCCGATCAGCCGGCCGCCGATGGTCACGGTCTGGAAGATCGCATCCTTGCGTCGCGTGATCGCAGTCAAGTGAAACACCGGATTGCGCTTCAGCATGCCGTAATAGCCGATATATTCGCCGTAAGGCCCTTCCGGCTCGACCAGGCCGCGTGGATCGAGATAGCCTTCGAGCACCATCTCGGCATCGGCCGGCACGCTCAGATCGATGGTCGCGCATTTGACCATCGGCACCGCCGCGCCGCGGATCGCGCCCATGACATGCACCTCGTCGATCGGCGGCGTCACGGCTTGCGCGGCGAGGAAATCGGCGGGATGCGAGCCGACCGCGAACGCGATCGGGAGCTTCTCGCCCGTGGCGATAACGCGTTGATAGAGCGCGCGCAGATCGCTCGGCGCGTTGAGATCGATGCCGGCGCTCTTGCTGCCGCGCAGCATCAGACGGCGGCAGCCGATATTGGTGATGCCGGTCTGGGGATCGCGCGCGAAGTCGATGCCGGCGGAGATATAGGGCGCTCCGTCGAGCGCGTGCTGCAGATGCACCGGCAGCTTGGTGAAATCGGCGTCGTCGCCGGTGAGCACGATCTCCTGCACCGGCGCATCGGTGGCGGAGACCTCGACCGGCGCGATCGGATGATCGATCGCGTCGCGCATCTTCGCCGGAAAGCCTTTCTCGTCGGTGTCGAGGGAGAGCGCGAGCCGCCGGCGCGAGCCCATGACATTGCCGACGACATCGGCGCGCTCCGCTCCCGCGGCGCGGAACCACACCGCTTTCGCGTTGCCGTCGAGCTTGCTGCCGAGATCGAGCAACTCGGTCGGCTGATCGACCGTCTCACATTCGCCGGCCTCGACCAGCTCTTCGACGAAACGACGCAGGCGGAACGCTTCGGTATCGATGCGGTTCAAGTCGTTCTCCTTTGGCCGCGCGTGCGGTCAGAGCATTTCGATTTCGCCGCCATCCAAGATGATGGTGGCGCCGTGCAGCCAGCGGCCGCGCGGCGACAAGATGAACGCGGCCATCGACGCGACGTCGTCGGGCAGGCCGATGCGCGGCACGTTGAGCTCGCGGCGATAGGCTTCGATCTCCGCCGCCATGTCGCGTCCGCTTTTGGCGATGCGCACTTCCATCTGGC
This sequence comes from uncultured Alphaproteobacteria bacterium, assembly GCA_963740675.1. Lineage (GTDB taxonomy): Bacteria > Pseudomonadota > Alphaproteobacteria > ATCC43930 > CGMCC-115725 > CAIKMD01. The sequence continues at coordinate 418,974 of CAVUFS010000004.1, read as the reverse complement.
GGCGCATCCGGTCGGTGTCGACATGGCCAGGATGGATCGTGTTCACCTGAATGCCGTCGCGCTTGCCGATATCGGAGAGCGCTTTGTGGAAGGCGGCCACAGCTGCGTTAACCGAGCTGCCGATGGTGAAATCGGCGGTCGGTTTGGCGGCGCCATTGCCGCCGATCGCCAGCACCGCGCCGCTGGTCGCTTTGAGCAGCGGCCAAGCAGCGCGTGCCAGCCGCATATGCGCGAAGAATTTCAGCGCGAAGCCATCGGCCCAATCTTCGTCGGTGAGGGCGAGGAAATCGCCGCGCTTGGTCGCGCCGGCATTGTGGACAACGATGTCGAGCCGGCCGAAATCGCGCTTCACCGCCTCAATCAGGGCCGCGGGCGCTGCGGGCTCACGCAGCTCGGCGAGTTGCGATTTTACCGTGCCGCCTTTTCCAGCGATCGCGCGCTGCGTCTCGGCGAGCGCACCTTCGTCGCGGCCGGTGAGCATGATGGCGCAGCCCTCGGCCGCCAGCAGCTCGGCAATGCCACGGCCGATACCGCGGCTCGATCCGGTAATCAGAGCAACCTTACCGGCAAGTCCCAATTCCATGATTCGTCTCCTGCGCGCAAGAGCTTAGCGCAAGCATGCCGGCTCGATCCATGGCCGGCGCAAAGGTGTAACTCTATGGCATGCGCGCCGCTTCTGCGCTAAGACCGATACGGGAGAAGTTGCGTGCAAAAATCTCGAGTCTACCGAGGCTTCGCGCTTATTCTAGCGATGGTGGCGTTGGCCATGCCGGCGAGCGCTTTGACTCGTGCTGAAATCTTCACCGTCTCCGTTCCGGTCGATGCGACGGCGGCCAGCGCTACGGCCGCGCGCGATGCTGCGCGGCTCGATGGCCAGCGCCGAGCCTTTGCCTCGCTGCTGGATCGCCTGACCCTGGCCAAGGATCGCGGCCGGCTTCCGGCGGCCAGCGACACCATGCTGAACCAAGTGATTATCGGCTTCGAGGTCGCGAATGAGCGTCGCTCGACCGTGCGCTACCTTGCCGATTACACCTTCCATTTCCGCCCCGCCGTGGTCGAGCAATTGCTACGCGACCGCGGCGTGTCTTTTACCGAGACGGCGAGCAAGCCGGTTGTTGTGCTGCCGGTGCTCGAGACCGGCGGCAAGCCGCTGCTTTGGGACGATCCCAATCCCTGGCGCGAGGCGTGGTCCAGCGCCAAGCCGCCGCAAGGGCTGGTGCCGATGCAGGTGCCGCTCGGCGAGGTCGAGGACGTGTCGGCGATCGACGGCGCGAAAGCCGATGCGGGCGACGATGCGCGGCTGCAGGCGATCTCGGCGAATTACGACCATGCCGATGTGCTGGTGACGAGGGCGACCATTCATCCCGGCGGCAGCGCCGTCGATGTCAGCACCACGCGCTTCATCCCGGGCTCGCCCGGCGGCGAACAAAGCTGGGTCGCGTCCTATGCGGCCAATCAAGGCGAGAGCGAGAAGGATTTGCTGGCGCGCGCCATCGCCGGCACCGCCACACAGGTGAATGACGCCTGGAAGCAGGCGAATATGCTCGATTACAGCCAATCGGCAACGCTGACCGTGACGGTTCCGGCCGATGATCTCGGTGGCTGGCTTGCCGTGCGCCAGCGGCTTGCGGCGACGACCGCTGTGCAAAGCTCGCAATTGCTGTCGCTCGATCGTCACGGCGCGCGCGTCCAACTGCGGTATGTCGGCAGCCCGGATCAGCTCCGTATCGGCCTTGCCCAGAACAATCTCAATCTCAGCGGTAGTGATCCGGATTGGGTCTTGCAGCAGGACGGCTCGTCGCTGCGCAACACGCCGGTGTCGCCACCGGTGAATCCTGCGTCGAGCCCAGGCCTCGCGCCAAATCCAGCGCCTGCGTCCAGCCAATGAATCTCGCCAATCTCATCACCCTCGGGCGTCTACTCGCAGTACCGCTCGTCGTGTGGCTGATTTTGAGCGGCGACTACAAATTGACGTTTTGGGTTTTTGCGGCGGCTAGCATCTCCGATGCGATCGACGGTTATGTCGCCAAGCATTTCGACCAGCGCTCCGATCTTGGCGCGCTGCTCGATCCGATCGCCGATAAGGCGCTGATCGTCAGCCTGTTCGTCACGCTCGGCCTCGCCGGCGATCTGCCGACCTGGCTGGTGATCCTTGTCGTGTTCCGCGATCTCCTGATCATCGGCGGCTTCCTCCTCGCAGCGACGCTGACACAGCCGATTGCGTGGCGGCCGCTGATGGTGAGCAAGGTCAATACGGCCTTGCTGCTCGTGCTGGTGACGGGCCTCCTGGCGAAGCTCGCTTTCGGTTTCGACGATTGGGGCGTCATCACCGGGCTTGTCTACCTTGCGGGCGTGACCACGGTGGCTTCGGGCACGGCTTATCTTGTCCGCTGGAGCCGCGGCGTCGCCAGTCCGGAAAAAGAACCGTGAGCCCAACCCGCCAGGGGCTGTTCTGGCTATTGGCGCTGGTGCTGTTCTTTCTACTGCTGCATCTCCTCAGCGGCATGCTGTTGCCCTTCGTGGCGGGTTTCGGCATCGCTTATCTCCTCGCGCCGCTGGTCGCCTGGCTGACACGCTGGAAATTCCCGCGCGGTCTTGCCGCGCTATCGGCGCTGCTGCTGTTCGTCGTGCTGCTCGTCACGGTCATCGTGCTGATCGTGCCGGTCCTCGAATTGCAGGCGGCGCAGCTCGTGCGCGCGGCGCCCGCAGTCGCGGGATTCGTGCGAGACGAAGCGCAGCGCCTGCTCGAGCTCGCGCAGAAAGAGCTGCCGCCCGATCAGATCCAGAAGGCGCAAGACATGATCGGCGGCTGGACCGGTGCGGCGCTCGGTTGGCTCGCCGGTCTGGTCGAAGGTCTGCTGACGCGCAGCCTCGCTATCGCCAATGTTCTGGCGCTGCTGCTCATCACTCCGCTGGTCGCGTTCTTCATGCTGCGCGATTGGCCGAACATCGTCGCCAAATGCGACGAGCTCCTGCCGCGTGCTTATGCCGACACGATCCGCGAGCAGCTTCGCCTCGTCGATGCGACGATCTCGGGCTATATCCACGGCCAGGCACTCGTAAGCCTGATCGTCGGCGTCTACTACGCCGTCGCGCTCGGCATCGTCGGGCTGAATTTCGCCTTCATCCTCGCGATCGTCGTCGCCATCCTCAGCTTCATCCCCTATGTCGGCGAGGTGATCGGTGTTGTCCTGGCTCTCAGCCTCGCGGGGATGCAATGGGGCACCTGGGGGAAGATCATCGTGATCGCCGCGATATTCCTCGTCGGTCATCTCGCCGCGTCCGATTTCCTGCAGCCGAAGCTCATCGGCAAACGCGTCCATCTGCATCAGGTCTGGGTGATCTTCGCATTGCTTGCTTTCGGCGAACTCTTTGGCTTCCTCGGCGTGTTGCTGGCGCTGCCCGCGGCGGCAGTGACCGGCGTGCTGGTGCGTTTCGCGCTGACGCGTTATCGCGAAAGCGCGCTCTACGATCCCGAGCGGGCCGATGTCAGCGGCTGAGCCGCGCATGTCGCAATTGCCGTTGGATTTGGGGTTCCGCCCGGCGCTCGGCCGCGCGGATTTCCTCATTGCCCCATGCAACGCCGCGGCGGTGGCGTGGATAGACCGCTGGCCGGAGTGGCCGGCGCCGGCGCTCGCGCTGTGGGGACCGGCGGGCAGCGGCAAGACGCATCTGCTCGAAGTCTGGCGTGCACGCTCGCAGGCGGTGGCGATCGCGCCGCGCGATCTCACCTCTGCTGCTTTGCCGACATTGCTCGGCGGGTCACGTGCCGTCGCAATCGATGATGCCGAAGGCGCCGATGAAGAAGCGTTGCTCCATCTCTACAACATGCTCGCCGAGCGGCAGGGGCATTTGTTGCTGGCGGCACGCGAGCCGCCGGCACGCTGGACGATCCGTCTCGCCGATTTGCGCTCGCGCTTGCTGGCGGCGCCCGCGGTCGCGGTCGACGCACCGGACGATGCGCTGCTCGGCGCGGTGCTGGTGAAGCTTTTCGCCGATCGCCAGCTTCGCATCAGCGAGGATCTGATCGCCTATCTGTTGCCGCGGATCGAGCGCTCTTTCGCTGCCGCGCAAGACATCGTCGCCGCCCTCGATCGGGCGGCACTTGCCGGTCAACGCGCGGTCACCGTGCGGCTCGCGCGCGACCTTCTCAATCAGGACCGAAATCCGGATCGCGGCTGAGCGATTTCGGCGTCTTGAAGTCGATAAGCGTCGCTTGGCGAGACCGCAGCGCCGACCAAGCACCGGAGATGCGCAGCACCGCGAGTGCCGCCGTGGGGAAGCCTTCGGCGAGTTTGCCGGCCTCGCTGGCCAGCGAAGCGGCGAGCTGATGCAGTCCGGGATTGTGTCCGATCAGCAGCACGCTCTCGGTCTGCTCCGGCAGGCGCTGCAGGCGATCGAGCAAGTGGTTGGCGCCGGCGAGGTAGAGCGCGTTTTCGAAGAGCGTCTGCGGCGTGGGCTTGAGCGTCGGCAGAATTGCGTCGAGCGTTTCGCGCGTCCGGAGCGAGGTCGAGCACAGGACCAGACGCGGCGGCGGCTTGAGACCGGCGAGGTATTCGCCCATGGCGGCGGCCGCTTTTTGGCCACGCTTCATCAGCGGCCGCTCGGCATCGCCGTCATGGCCTTCCGGCTCGGCTTTGGCGTGGCGCAAAATATAAAGCGTTTTCAATAGCTTAGTTCTCTCTGTCGGCCAACCGGTTTAATTTGGCTGCAATGACATGTTCATATGGCCGTTATAAACTCAGCCCTACCGTCTGAGAATGGAGCCGATATCGTGGCGCAGGAGAATACCGCTCGCAACGAAACCGTCGATCAAGGCTCGCCGGAGCGGTTCATCAATCGCGAGTTGTCCTGGCTGGCCTTCAACGAGCGCGTGCTCGCCGAGGCGGACAATGCGCGCCAGCCTCTGCTCGAGCGGCTGCGCTTCCTCTCGATCTCGGCCAATAACCTCGACGAATTCTATATGGTCCGCGTCGCCGGTCTCAAAGGCCAGGTGCTCGCCGGTATCGGCTCGGCGAGTGAAGATGGTCTGACGGCGGCGCAGCAACTCGATGCGATCGGCAAGCGCGCCGGCAAGCTGATGCGCGACCAGGCCGAGTCGCTGAAGAAGCTGCGCGTCGAGCTCGCCGAAGTGGGACTTTCGGTGGTCGCCGCCGACGAGCTGTCGAGCGAGGATCATGCTTTCGTCATCGAGCGCTTCTGGGCCGATATCTTCCCGGTGCTGACGCCGCTCGCCGTCGACCCGGCGCATCCGTTCCCCTTCATCGCGAATTGGGGCCTCGGTCTCGCGCTGCAACTCCAGCGCGCCAGCGACGGCAATCGCATGGAAGGCTTGCTGCTGCTGCCGGCGAGCCTCGCGCGTTTCGTGCGGCTGCCGGGCAAGTCGCTGCGCTTCATGCGGCTCGAAGAGCTGATCGGCTTGTTTCTCGATCATCTCTTTCCCGGCTTCTCGGTCATCGGCAAGGGCATGTTCCGCATCTTGCGCGACAGCGAAGTCGAAATCGAAGAAGAAGCCGAAGATCTCGTGCGCCTCTATGAGAGCGCGCTGAAACGCCGCCGCCGCGGCAATGTGATCCTGCTTTGCGTCGAAGCCGCGATGCCCGAGGATCTGCGTCAATTCCTCGAAGAACGGCTTAACGTTTCCGCGGGCGATGTGATCGCGATCGACAGCATCCTCGGCATGTCCGATCTGCGCCGCCTGATCGTCGCCGAACGGCCCGATCTGCTCTACACGCCCTACAATCCGCGCTTTCCCGAGCGTATCCGCGACTACGGCGGCGATTGCTTCGCCGCGATCAGTGCCAAGGACATCATCGTCCATCATCCTTATGAAAGCTTCGACGTCGTCGTTCAGTTCATCCGCCAGGCGGCGCGCGATCCTTCCGTCGTTGCAGTGAAGCAGACCCTCTATCGCACGAGCGATGACAGCCCGATCGTTCGCGCGCTAATCGAAGCGGCCGAGGCCGGCAAATCGGTGACAGCGCTGGTGGAGCTCAAGGCACGCTTCGACGAAGAAGCCAATATCCGCTGGGCGCGCGATCTGGAGCGCGCCGGCGTTCAGGTGGTTTACGGCTTCATCGCGCTGAAGACCCACGCCAAGGTCTCGCTGGTGGTGCGACGCGAAAGCGGCGGCTTGCGCTCTTACGTTCATTTCGGCACGGGCAACTATCACCCGTACACCGCCAAGGTTTACACCGATCTCAGCTTCTTCACCTCCGACCCGGCGCTCTGCCGCGATGCGCAACGCCTGTTCAATTACATGACCGGCTATGCCACGCCGGCGACGTTAGAAAAGATCGCCGTCGCGCCGCTGAGCTTGCGCAACAAGCTCAGCGACCTGATCGACGCCGAGATCGCGCATGCCCGTGCCGGCCGGCCGGCACATATCTGGGCGAAGTTCAATTCGCTGGTCGATCCGGCGATGATCGACCACCTCTACCGCGCATCCGGCGCCGGGGTGAAGGTCGAGCTGATCATCCGCGGTATCTGCTGCCTGCGGCCGGGGGTGCCTGGCCTCTCCGAGAATATCCATGTGAAGAGCATCATCGGCCGCTTCCTCGAGCATGGCCGTATCATCTGCTCGGGCAACGGCCATCCGCTGCCGTCGCCGGAAGCCAAAGTGTACATCTCCTCGGCCGATTGGATGCCGCGCAATCTCGATTGGCGAGTTGAGGCGCTGGTGCCGATCGAGAACGAGACCGTGCATCGCCAGGTGCTGGAAGAGATCATGGTCCATTCGCTGCAGGACGAAGCGCAGAGCTGGGACCTCGACTCGGACGGCGTCTATCACCGCGTCAGCAACGATCCGGCCGCCTTCAGTGCGCATAATTATTTCATGACCAACCCGAGTCTCTCGGGCCGCGGCAGTGCGTTGCAGCACCGCAGGGGCGCGCCACGTCTTGTCGCCGAAAGGACCACGCGCTAACTTTCGGAGTATGACGAACCGCCGCCCCGCACCGGCGATCGAAGCGACCACGCAGCCCGATTGTGTTGCGGTCATCGATATCGGTTCGAATTCTCTCCGCCTCGTTGTCTATGACGGGCCGCGCCGCGCGGCGCGGACGCTGCTCAACGAGAAGGTCATGTGCGGCCTCGGCCGCGGTCTCGAGAAGACCGATCGGCTGAGCGCCGAGGGTGTCGCGCTCGCCAAGGCCAATCTGCAACGCTTCGTCACGCTGGCCCGCGCCGCCGGCGCGTCGCGCATCGATGTGCTGGCAACGGCAGCGGTGCGCGATGCCGAGGACGGCGCCGAATTCGTCAACGACATCGAGAAGCGCTTCGCCATCCGCGTGCGTGTTCTTCCGGGTGCGGAAGAGGGACGGCTCTCGGCGCTTGGCGTGCTGGCTGGCATTCCCGATGCCTCGGGTGTGGTCGGCGATCTCGGCGGCGGCAGTGTCGAGCTTGCCGCGGTCGGCAACGGCCGGGTGGGCAATGTTTCGACCCTGCCGATCGGGCCGTTGCGGCTGATGGAAGAGGCCGATAACGAGCGCACGCTGAAGGACGTCATCGATCGCCATCTCGAAAGCGCAGGCTGGCTCGGGCGGTTGGAAGATCCGCGTTTCTACGCGGTCGGCGGCGCGTGGCGCGCGATCGCGCGTATTCATATGGAGCAGCACAATTATCCGCTCCACATCATCCAGAGCTACACGCTGGTACGGACCGAGGCGCAGAATTTCCTCGAGATCATGGCGCGGCAATCGCGCAAATCGCTGGAGAAGATCACCGGGATCTCGCGCAAGCGCCTTGAAGTGGTGCCGCTCGCGTCGCGCATTCTAAGCCGCATCCTGCGCCGTACCGGCGCGCTCGAACTCGTGTTCTCGGCGGCCGGCCTGCGCGAAGGGCATCTCTACAGCCTCATGGGCGTAGAACAGCAGCACGCGGACCCGCTGATCGCTGCCTGCGCCGAAGAAGCCCGCGCTAATCCGCGCTTCGGCGAAGATGGCGAGGCGCTGGTCGAGTGGACGACGCCGCTTTTCCCGAAAGAGTCGCCCAATCGCCTACGCTTGCGGCGCGCGGCAGCGCTGCTCGGCGATATCGCCTGGCATCATCATCCCGACTATCGCGCCGATTTGGCGATGCGCCACGTGCTCTATATGCCGGTCGGCGGGCTCGATCATCACGAGCGCGTTTTCCTCAGCGCGGCGATGGCGACGCGCTATGGCGGCACCGCAACCCTCGAGACGTTGGCGCCGCTACGCCTTCTCGATGAGGAAGGGCGCGAGGCCGCGCGCGCAATCGGCCTCGCTTTGCGGCTCGCCTATACGCTGACCGGTGGCGTTCCCGGTTTGCTGCACGGAACCTCGCTGCGCCTCACCGAATTCGAAGCTCGTCCTCAATGTGGTGAGCGAGCACGCGCTGCTGCTCGGCGAAGCGGTGCAGCGGCGGCTCGACGCGCTCGGCCGCTGCCTCGGCCGGCCGACCGAAATCAAGCGCGCATAATACCGGAGCTAGGAGGCGGCTTGGGTCGCGGCGGCGTCGCTGCGCACCAGCTTGATGTGCTTGCCGGCGGCGGTCAGCGCCAGCCGGCCATGCTTCAGATCGATCGCGTCGCGGCCGAAAATCTCGTGGCGCCAGCCGGCGAGGGCGCGGATATCGGCGTGATCGTCGGCGGCGAGCAATTCCAAATCCTCGGCATCGGCGATAAGCCGCGCCGCGACATCGTTCTCCTCGGAGCGCAGCTTTAACAGCACGCGCAGCAGATCGGTCAGCGGGCCGATGCCCTGCGGCGCCTCGCGCCGCGGCTCGGGTTTCGGATAGTCGCTTTCGGGCATCAGCGCGACGCCTTCGGCCACGGCGAGAATCTCAGTGCCGAATTTGCTTTCGGCGAAGCCTTTGCCGAGACCGCGGGTGCGCGCGAGATCGTCGACGTTCTGCGGCGCATGCGCCGCGATCTCAAGCAGCGATTTATCGCGCAGCACGCGGTTGCGCGGCAGATCGCGTTTCTGCGCCGTGGTCTCGCGCCAATTGGCAAGCGCGTGGGCGAGGGCGAGCATGCGGCGATTGTTAGATCGCAGCTTCAGCCGCTTCCAGGCCATCGCCGGATCGAGACGATAAAGCGCCGGATCGATCAACGCTGCCATCTCCTCGTCGAGCCAAGACGCGCGGCCGCTCTTTTTCAGCCGCGCCGCGAGTTTTTCGTAAACCGTACGCAGCGGGCCGACATCGGCAAGCGCATAGTGAAGCTGGCGCTCGCTCAGCGGGCGGTGCGACCAGTCGGTGAAGCGGGCCGATTTGTCGATATGCGCGCCGCCGAGCTTGTTGGCCAAGGTCTCGTAGCTCGCCGCCTCGCCAAAGCCGCAGACCATTGCCGCGACCTGAGTGTCGAAGATCGGCGCCGGCACCTTGCCGGTGAGGTTGACGAAAATCTCGATGTCCTGGCGCGCTGCGTGAAAGACCTTCAGCACGTCGGGATTGGCTAGCAGCGCGAACAGCGGCGTCAGATCGATGCCTTCGGCCATCGGGTCGACCGCCACCACCTCGTCCGGCCCGCCGATCTGCACGAGGCAGAGGATCGGCCAATAGGTGCGGTCACGCATGAATTCGGTATCAACCGTGATGAATTCGGCTTTTGCTTGCCGCTCGCAAAAAGCGGCGAGCTCGTCAGTCTTCGCGATCAACGTCATGAGCCTGCTATACAATAGATCGGGGATCGATGGGAGGGCGGCGCCGCGCCGCGCGGGGAATAGCAGATGAGCAGCAATGAGCGGCCGGCGATCACCGGCGAAACCACGGTCACGCTCTTCGACCAGGTCAAAGCTTTTTATTGGAGCGCGCCGGTCCTGTGGTGGGCGCTGGTGGTGTGTTTCTTCGTCGTCGATTTGTCCTCGGCCGGTGACGCCGACACGGAGTTCAACCTGCTGACGGTCTCGGTGCTGCTGATCCTCCTCTGGGCGGCCATCATCGGCATCAGCTATGTCCGGCTCAGCCGCGAACAGAAACAGGTGCGCTATCGCGTGACGGCGGAGCGGATCGAGATCAGCGATGGGACCGGCGCCGCGGTTTCCATCCCCTGGACTGGGATCAAGCGCTGCGTCGAGACGCGCTCGGCCCTGCTCCTGCGGCTGCGGCCATCCGGGCTGCGCTGGCTGCCGAAACGCGCTTTCGCCGATGTGATGGGCTTGCGCGGCCTGACGGCGCAATGTCTTGGGTCCAAAGCGAAATTGCGCCGGAACGAATAGCCGGATTTGTGCCGCTAACCCTTTCCGCGTCTTGACAAAGCGCCTGCCGTCTCGGCTTTTTCCGGCCATGCATCAATATCGCACCACCACCTGCGGCGCTCTGCGCCTCGCCAACGCTGGCAGCGAAACCCGCATCGCCGGCTGGGTCCACCGCAAGCGCGACCACGGCCAGCTCCAATTCGTCGATTTGCGCGATCATTACGGCATCACGCAATGCGTGATCGACGTGTCCTCGCCGCTTTTCGCCAAGGTCGATGCGCTGCGTCTCGAAAGCGTCATCTCGGTGAGTGGCACGGTCGTGCAGCGCTCGGCGGAGACGGTTAATTCGAAGCTGCCAACCGGCGAGATCGAGCTGCAGATCAAGACGATCGACGTGCTCTCCGAAGCCGAGCCGCTGCCATTTCCAGTAAATACCGATGCGGATTATCCCGAGGATATGCGACTGCGCTATCGCTTCCTCGATTTGCGGCGCGAGCATCCGCACGCAAATCTGATTCTGCGCTCGCAGGTAATCGCCTCGATCCGCCGCCGCATGATCGAGCAGGGCTTCACCGAGTTCCAGACGCCGATTCTCACCGCGAGCTCGCCCGAAGGGGCGCGCGATTATCTCGTGCCGAGCCGCCTGCATCCGGGCAAGTTCTACGCGTTGCCGCAGGCGCCACAGCAATTCAAGCAATTGCTCATGGTCGCGGGCTTCGATCGCTATTTCCAGATCGCGCCCTGCTTCCGCGACGAGGCGAGCCGCGCCGACCGCTCGCCGGGCGAGTTTTATCAGCTCGATCTCGAGATGTCGTTCGTGACGCAGGAAGACGTCTTTGCCGCGATCGAGCCGGTGATGACCGGCATCTTCGAGGAATTCGGCAACGGCCGCACCGTCACGAAAGCGCCGTTTCCGCAAATTCCCTATGCCGAGGCGATCGCGAAATACGGCTCCGACAAGCCCGACCTGCGCAACCCGATCGAGATGCGCAATGTCACCGAGACGTTCCGCGGCTCGGGTTTCAAGATTTTTGCCTCGCAGATCGAGGCCGATCCGAAGGTTCAGGTCTGGGCGATCCCTGGCCCGACCGGCGGCAATCGCGCTTTCTGCGACCGGATGAATTCTTGGGCGCAGGGCGAAGGCCAGCCCGGCATGGGCTACATCTTCTTCCGCGAGGGCGAGGAGGGCGGTGCCGGTCCGGTCGCGCGCAACCTCGGCACCGAGCGGACGGTCGCGCTCCGCGACGCGCTCGGCCTCAAGAATGGCGATGCGGTGTTCTTCGTCTGCGGCGTGCCGGAGACTTTCCGCCAATTCGCATCGGCGGCGCGGCTCAAGATCGGCGGCGAGCTCAATCTGACGCGCAGTGGCGTCTTCGAGTTCTGCTGGATCACCGATTTCCCGATGTACGAACTCGACGAAGAGACCAAGCAGGTTGCGTTCAGCCATAATCCGTTCTCGATGCCGCAAGGCGGCCTCGAAGCGCTCGAGACGCAGGATCCGCTGACGATCAAGGCGTACCAATACGACATCGTCTGCAATGGCGTCGAGCTGTCGTCGGGCGCGATCCGCAACCATCGCCCCGACATCATGTACAAGGCGTTCGCGATCGCCGGCTACAAGAAGGAAGACGTCGAGGCGCGTTTCGGCGGTATGCTCAACGCGTTCAAATACGGCGCGCCGCCGCATGGCGGCTCGGCGCCGGGCATCGATCGCATCGTGATGCTGCTTGGCCGATACGCCGAACATCCGCGAGGTCGTCGCCTTCCCGATGAATTAGCAGGCGCAGGATTTGTTGATGCAGGCACCGGCGGAAGTGTCGACCGAGCGGCTACGCGAATTGCATATCCGCCTGGCGTTGCCGCCGGAAAAGAAGAGCTAGCGCTCTTCGCTCTCGTCGCTCGCCGCGCCGGTGTTGTGGCGCTTCTCTTCATACATCGCCATATCGGCGCGATGGAGCACGGCCTCTTCGCTTTCCTCGCCGTCGAAGGCGGCGAGGCCGAAGCTCGCACCCAGCTCGAGCGCGTTGATTTCGCGGGCAAGCAATTGGCATTTGCGCTTGGCGGTGGCCATCGAGACGCCAACCAGCATCAGCGCGAATTCATCGCCGCCGAAACGGGCGGCAGCATCCATCTTGCGGATCTTGCGGCGCAGGATGCCGCCGATCTGGCGCAGCACTTCATCGCCTTGGGCATGGCCCTGCAAATCGTTCACTTGCTTGAACCCGTCGAGATCGCAGACGACGACCACGCCGCCGGGGCCGCCACGCTTGGCCGAGGCATGGGCGCGGGTGAAGGCGCCGAGGAAGCCGCGACGGTTCAGCAGGCCGGTCAACTCGTCGCTGCTGACCATCGTCTCCAAATGGGCGATGCGTTGCTCGAGGGTCATCACACGGTCATGGGCGGCGGCGCTGAGATCGTGCGCCCAGGCGAGCAAGGTGGCGTGATCGGCATTCGCCGGCGGCACCAGGTTGAGGTGCCGCACCGGACGACGCGAAACAAAAGCGTCGTCGTTTTTGCGAAGCTTCAGAGCAGTGGCAGGCATTGCGAGTTGGTCCCCCGAGAATACAGGCAAGGGAGAGCAATCGGCATGCCACTTAAATCGGCCGGAATCTCGCCGCTTTTCTGCCGCGACGCCCGGCAAGATTTGCCGACAGCGGCAGAGCTTGCCTGGAATGTGATGCAAGATACGCCGTGCCCCCGCTATCGCGGCTGCGCGAAGCGTGACATACTGGCAGTATGATGATCGTGACGAAGCGCGAGCAGCAGTTTCAGAAAAAAATGGGTGCCAAGACCTACGGTTCGCGCGGGCTGATCGGGCTCTCGGTGCTCAGTATTTTGCTCCTTGCGTCGCCGGCCGGTGCCGTCGATATCTCGCCGCACCGCGCGCTTTACAGCCTAACCCTCGACAGCACCAAGACCGCCAGCGGCGTCGCCGCCGCCAGCGGCGCGATGTATTACGAATGGGGCGAGACTTGCGACGGCTGGACCGTCGATCAGCGTTTTCGCCTGCGGCTGGTCTATGCCGAGGAAGGCGCGGTCTCGATCAATTCAAGCCTGCTGACGTTTGAGTCGAAAGACGGACTCCACTACCGCTTCAACGAGAAGCGGTTGCGCAATGACAATGTCGAAGACGACATCCATGGCGAGGCGAATCTCGACGGCAAGGACAAGGGCGGCACCGCGCTATTCGACAAGCCCGAGCAGACCAAGATGGCCCTGGCGCCGGGGGTGCTCTTTCCGACCGCCCATACGCTGGTGCTGATCGAGCATGCACAGGCGGGCGATACCTTCCTCGCGCGCAAGGTCTTTGACGGCGCCGAGGTCGATAATGCCGGTCAGATCACCGCGGTGATCGGACCGCAGCTCAAGCCCGATCCGAAGGCCCCGAAGCCGCTCGACAATCCGCTGTTGCAGCGCCCGTCCTGGCGCGTCAGCCTCGCTTTCTTTCCGGCCGGCTCCTCCAAGAGCGATGTCGACACGCCGGATTATCAGCTCACGATGCGGCTCTTGGACAATGGCGTGTCGCAGGACATGGCGCTCGATTACGGCGACTACATCCTGAAGGCGAAGCTCGACGATATCGAGGCGCTGCCGAAACCGAGCTGCTGATCGCGCTTAGTCGATCGTCGTTTTTCCGGAATCGCGTAACGTGCGCTCGACGCGCTCGGCGTCATAGATCGCCAGCAATGTAAAGCCGGTATCGCCATTGCTGAGGAAGCGATGCCAGGTCCCGGCCTCGACCGACACCGTGTCGAATGGCTTGAGGTTCACCGGCGCGCTGCCGTCGATCTCAACCGCGCAATCGCCGGCGAGCACGACGATTATCTCGTTGCAATTGTGGCGATGGAATTCGACCGCATGGCCCGCGGGAAAGCTGACCGTGTTGGTCTTGATGCGCGCGTTGCAGCTTTCCTTGTCGACCAGCGGCCGGATGATCGCGCCATTGGGCATGCGCCGCTCGGCGATCTCGTCGAATTTCAGCACGCGATTGAGCGCCATGATGCTCCTCCTATCGGGCCTCTATTTTCGCGCTGGGTTCCGACCATAGCCAGGCGGCCCCGCGCACGCCGCTCGAATCGCCCCAGCGCGGCGGCACGAGTTTCGTCACCACACTGTCCGAAAAGACGTAATCGCCCCAGCGCGCCGGCACGTCGCGGTAGAGCGCGGCAATCTGTCCCAGCCCGCCGCCCAACACGATGATTTCGGGGTCGAGCAGGTTAATGACCGTCGCCAGCGCCCGGGCCAGCCGGTCGACATAGCGGTCGAGGGCGGCGCGGGCCGCGGCCTCGCCCGATTCGGCGCGGATGGCGATGGCGGACGCCTCCTCCCGCCGGCCGGAAAGAGCCTCATAGGCGCGGCTAAGGCCGGCGCCGTTCAGGAACGTCTCGGTACAGCCCTGCTTGCCGCAATAGCAGGGCGCGCCTGGACGCTCGTCGTCCCGCGGCCAGGGTAGGGGTGAATGGCCCCATTCCCCGGCAATCGCGTTGGGCCCGGTCAGCACCTTGCCATCGACCACGACCCCGCCGCCGACGCCGGTGCCCAGGATGACCCCGAATACCACCCCGGCCCCCTGGGCGGCGCCGTCGACCGCCTCGCTTAGGGCGAAGCAATTGGCGTCATTGCCCAGGCGGACCGGACGGCCCAGAGCGGCCGCCAGGTCGCGGTCAAAGGGCCGGCCGATCAAACAGGTCGAGTTGGCGTTCTTGACGAGCCCTGTGGCCGGGGACAGCATGCCCGGAATGCCGATTCCGACGCTTTCGGCGGGGCCGAGTTCGGCCTCGATGCCCGTGACCAGGGCGGTGACCGTGGCGATGATGCCCGGATAGTCGCCGGCGGGGGTTGGCACACGGCGGCGCAGCCGGACCGTACCGTCGGTGTCCAAAGCCGCCGCCTCGATCTTGGTGCCGCCGATGTCGATTCCGAGACGCATCGTCCGCTCTGCCTTATTCGTTAAGCCTTATTCGTTAATCGGTTAATCGGTTGTTAAGCTTATTTAAAGCAAAGATACCAAGTTGCCCCCTGTCCCGGCGGAAAACGGGACCGGGTGTATGCTCCGGTATGATGCTCTTTTTAACGGTTGCGCGCCTAAGATCGCCTGCCGCTCTGCACAAATAGCAGGTGGTGGGGCAAGGATAAGATGATGGCCAAGCGGGTACTCATTGTCGAAGACAATGATTTGAACATGAAGCTCTTCCATGACCTTCTCGAGGCCCATGGCTATGACATCCTGCAAACCAAGGATGGCATGGAAGCGCTGCAGCTCGCGCGCCAGCATCATCCCGATCTGATCCTGATGGATATTCAGCTTCCCGAGGTCTCGGGGCTCGAAGTCACGAAGTGGATCAAAGAAGACGACGACCTCAAGGCAATCCCGGTGATCGCGGTCACTGCCTTTGCCATGAAGGGCGATGAGGAAAAGATCCGTGAGGGCGGCTGCGAGGCGTACATCGCCAAGCCGATCTCGGTCGCAAATTTCCTTCAGACGGTGGCGCGCTTCTGCGCCTGAGGCACAACGCTTATGTCCGCTAAAATCCTTGTCGTCGACGATGTCGACGTGAATGTGAAAGTGCTCGAAGCCAAGCTGACGAGCGAATATTTCAACGTGCTCAGCGCCAATGACGGGCTCACGGCGATTAAGCTCGCGCAGGTCGAGCATCCCGATCTCATCCTGCTCGACGTGATGATGCCGCGGATGGACGGGTTCGAGACCTGCAAGCGTCTCAAAGCCGATCCGCGCACCTCCGACATCCCGGTGGTGATGGTGACGGCGCTCTCCGAGCCGTCCGATCGCGTGCGCGGTCTCGAAGCCGGCGCCGACGACTTCCTCACCAAGCCGGTCAACGACATCGCGCTCTTCGCACGCGTGCGCTCGCTCGTCCGCCTGCGCCGCACGATGGAAGAATGGCGTCATCGCGAAGACATCTGCGGCCGCTTCAATTCGCTGATCGAGAAGGGCGCGCCGCAAGAGAATACGAGTCCCGCGCGTGTCATGCTGTGGGAAGAGAACGCTTTCGCCGCCGTCCGCATCGCCGAGATGCTTGGGCCGCTGGTCAGCGAGACGGTGCGTCCGTCGACGGTCGAGGATCTCGTCGCCACGTGCGATGATTCGATCGAGCTCGTGATCCTCAGCATGTCGGGCAAGGTCGACGCGCTACGCGTCGTCTCGCAGCTCCGCGCCAACGAGCCGAGCCGCCTTGTGCCGATCCTCTTGATCGCCGATCCCGATGAATTGCCGCGGCTCGCGAAGGGGCTCGATCTCGGCGCCACCGATTATCTCGTGCGGCCGCTCGATCGCAACGAGCTGATCGCGCGCTGCCGTACCCAGATCCGCCGCAAGCGGTTGCAGGATCAACTGCAAGAGAATTACCAGAAGAGCCTCGCGCTCGCGCTCACCGACAGCCTCACAGGGCTCTACAATCGCCGCTATCTACAGGCGCATCTCGAAGGCCTGCTGGCGCGTGTCGGCGAAGGCGCGATGGGTCCGTCGCTGCTGCTGTTCGATGTCGACTGGTTCAAGCGCGTCAATGACAGCCACGGCCATCAAGCCGGCGATGCCGTGCTGCAGGAAGTCACCGCGCGCATCTCGCGTCATGTTCGCGGCTTTGATCTCGTCGCCCGCTATGGCGGCGAGGAATTCGTCGTCGTGCTGCCCGAGACGCCGCTGCAGGTCGCGCTCGTCGTTGCCGAGCGGTTGCGCAGCGTCATCGCCGAGCAGCCGATTGAGATCGGCGAGCCGATGGTTGGCCTGCCGATCACCATCAGCATCGGCGTTTCCGTGACTCATGACGTTGAAGAGACGCCCGATACGCTGCTGCAGCGCGCCGACGAGGCGCTCTACGCCGCCAAGCATTCGGGTCGCAATTGCATTCGCGTGGCTGAAGCCGACGCGCTGCCGGGCATGCAAATCCCGCCGGTGCCGACGGCGCACGGCGCCGCGGCGTAAGCCTCCTCAACTCGTCGGCAGCACCGGCAGCAGCAGATAGGTGTCGCGGCCGCCGCCGGTATGGACGGCATGCGTGCCGTGGAAGATCGCCGGCGGCCGGTCGCCGGGATCGGTGTGGTACATCCAGCCGACGCCTTTGGTCGGGCCGGTCTCGCCGGGCCGCTCGAAATCCTTGCCCTGGACCGTCAGCGTCAGCCGCGAGCCCGCCGGCAGGTAAAGGCTCAGCGGCCAAATCTCGACCTCGACCTCATAGACTTCGCCGGGCTTTAGTGGCTGGCGCTCGTCATGTGGATGGAAGGGCGTGTATTCGGTCGAGCGCTTGGGATCGAGCTTGCGCTGCGACACGCGCAGCCAGCCCTGGCTCGCCGGCGCTTTGGCCTCGCCGCCCGTGCGGAAGGTCATCTCCTTGCCCGACGGATCGAAGGCGCAGAGCGTCGCGAAAATATCCATGTCCTCCGTGCTCGACGACACGTAGAGCTTCACTTTCGCGGGACCGCCGAGTTCGGTATCGCGCGGCAGCGGCGCGGTCGTGAAAGTCACGCCGTCGCTGAGCGCGGGATAGGAGGCGCTTGCGGCCGCGCTCGCCGGCGTATCGCTGAGCGTCTTATTGCCGGCATCGAGATGGAGCTTCGTCCATTGCGTGTTGGGGATCGGCCAGGCGGTTGCCTGAAGCTGCCGCTTTACCGTGTCGCCCGGGCCGCGGATCGACAGCTCGACCTTCGGCTCTTTCTCCCAGCCATTGTCGATGTCCTTGAGATAGCGGTCGTAGAACCGCTTCATCATCGCGACATTCTGCGGCTGGAAGTAGGTGTGGATGTAAGAGCCGCTCTGGATCTTCAGCCATTTCTCCGGCGATGACACGCCGGCATAGCCGCCGATCGTGCCGCGCAAATGCAGTGCGAGCCCACCCCAATTCGCGACGACGAGGATCGGCTGATCGATCTTCGACAGATCGGGCGTGCGATCCTGGTAAAAGTTGTCATTGAGCGGATGCGCCAGGATCTCGCCGGGATAATCGGCGCGATTGGCGGCGAGCTGCTCGGGCGTCAGCGCCTGATCGCCGGTGGTTTTGCCGCCGGTGTAGAGATCGTGATAAGGGCTCTCGCCATTGCCGTGCTGATTGCGCAGCACGCTGCGCGCCCACCAGCGTGAGATGAAGCCGCTGCCATAGATGCCGTCCTGGCGCGTGCGGTCGCGGAAGAAGTCGTAGGTGCCCATCCACGGGCAGAGCGCGAAGAGATGCGGCGGCTTGAGTGAGGCGACGCGCCACTGTCCGGCAGCGTGATAAGAGATGCCGGTCAGCCCGACCTTCCCGTTGCACCAGGGCTGCACGCCCGCCCATTCAATTGCGTCGTAGAAATCGCGGAATTCTTCCGGCGAGTTCGGTGCGAGCCGGCCCGGCGATTTGCCACAGCCGCGCGCATCGACGCGGATGACGATGTAGCCGTCCGGCACCCAGCTCTCAGGGTCGGGCGTCTCCCAGACCAGGTTCTTCAGCGACGAATTGGCGATGATGTCGGGATAAAATTTCTCGATCGCGTCCCAGGCTTCCTGCATGAATTCCCTGAGCGGCACGTCCTTGCCATAAGGGCCGAAGGTCATCAGCACCGGGAATTTGCCGTCGGCTTTCGGGCGGAAGACGTCGCCGCGCAACACCGCGCCGTCGCGCATCGGGATCCCCGTGTTGCGCTCCATCAGCATCTCGTAACGTGTTGCCATGCCCATCCCTCCCGTTTTCGTTGATTTTATCGCGGCGCTCGAACAAACAGTATCGCTGCCATCCCCAAAAGCAAAAGCCGCTCACAAGGAGCGGCTTTTCGACAGCAACGCCGCAGCGCAGCGCTACTTGATCTTGCCTTCTTTGAAGACGACGTGCTTGCGCGCGACCGGATCGTACTTCTTGAGCTCAAGCTTTTCGGTCTTGGCGCGGGGGTTTTTCTTCGTGACGTAGAAATAACCCGTATCAGCCGTGCTCACGAGCTTGATCTGGATCGTGTTGCTCTTTGCCATAGAACTGCCTTTCCGCGATTGCGAAGGAGATTAGTCGGGCGGCGCGCGGTGTCAAGATGTGGCGCAAAAACCGGCAGAAATCCTGGCTGTTGCCGATATTAACGAATAGCCCGTTTACTGAAGGGGCGCGCGCGGCCTTCGCGGCGTTCTGGCCGTGACGAGACGGATTCACGCCACGTGTTCCAGCCCGGCGAAAGACATGATCTCGATGCCACGTCGGGCGATGATGGCGCGGGCTTCGGCATCGACGAGTGCCGCAGCCTCGTCAGCATAGCGATAATTCGCTGGCCAGACCGAAGGCCGCGCCGTCGCCGGATGGAAATAGAGCTCGGATACGCCGTCCGGGATCTGTTCGAGGTAGTGCCGCACGCGCTCGGCCGTCATGGCGCCGGTATCGGCGAGGCCGAACATCCAATCGTTATGCGCCATGCCGGCGATATCGAGACTGTCTCGCAAGCGCCGCGCTTGCCGCGCCTCCATGAAGCCGGTGAGCCATGCCCAGCGCTTGCCGCTGGCTGCCGGCGGCTCAAGTGGTAACCGCACCGCCCGGATATCGAATTCGGGCGCGAGACGCAGCAGCGTCTGCTGGATCGTCGGATGAAGATGGAAATGATGATGCGCGTTTACATGATCGAGCGTGAGGCCCGTCGCACGGAACGCTTCGAGCTGCGCGCGGATCTCGGCGGCGAGCTGGCGGCGCGCCGAGGGCCGACAGAAAATCCGCACACCTTGCGTGAACACGTTGGTCGAGAAGCGACCGTCGCTGCCGACGAGAGCGGGAATCTGCTCCGGCGGCAGGGCCGGAACGCCATCGACGAGAACGAGATGCAGACCGACGCCGAGCTTCGGCAGGCGCTTGGCGCGCGCGACCGCATCGGCCGCGGCATCACCGGTGACCATCAGACTTGCTGCGGTCAGGATGCCGCGGCGATGGCCGTCTTCCACCGCTTCGTTGACGGGAATTGTCAGCCCGAAATCGTCGGCTGTCACAATCAATCGCTTCAAGAATTCTGCTCGGCACTCGATGTTAAAGCGTCGCGAGATAGTCGATCAGCGCTTTCCGCTCATCCGCGTCCTTGACGCCGGGGTAGATCATCTTCGTGCCCGACACCATCGCCTGCGGATCGCTGACATATTTGTCGAGCGTCGCCTTGTCCCAGGTCACGCCGAGCTTCGCCATCGCGGGCGAATAGGAATAATCGTCGAGGCTGCCCGATTTCCGGCCGACGATACCGGCAAGCGAGGGGCCCAGCTTGTTGGTGCCGGGATCGGTCGAGTGGCAAACCGCGCAATTATTGTTGAACACATCGGCGCCGTCGGCCGCACGTGCCGCGCCTATCCCGCCACCGAGAACGAGCATCGCCGTTGCGAGGATCGCGGCCGTCTTCGTTACACCCTGCTTCAAAATCATCTCCCTTTCGATAACGTTCTCTGACAACGTCGCCATTATGGGAGGCGTTGCATCGCTTGTCTCGCAACGGGCCGCATAAAATGGCCCTAGGTGAGGGGATGCATGGTCTGTGCTAACATCCCGCCGGCCCTGCGAGAGGAGTTCGAACCATGCCGCGTTTCGCGCAATTCGTTCCGGAAGGCGTCATTCCCGCCGTCCTGCTGCCGTTTCACGACGACCTTTCGATCGACGAGAAATCCTTCCGCCGCCATCTGAGCGATGTTGCCGCGGTGCAAGGCATCGCCGCGATCACGATCAACGCACATGCGACCGAAGTCGCGTCCTGCACCTTCGACGAGCAACGCCGCGTGCTCGAAATCACGCAGGACGAGATCGGCGCCAAGACGCCGATCGTCAACGGCATCTATGCCGAGGGCAGCTTGGAGGCGGCGAAGCTCGCGCGCATGGCGCAGGAAGGCGGAGCCTCGGCGCTGTTGGTGTTCCCGCCGGGACCGTTCACTTTGGGACAGCGCCCGGAGATGGCGCTGGCGCATTTCCAGCGCATCGCCGATGCCTCGGACCTGCCGATCATCGTCTTCGAATATCCGCTCGCCAGTGGGCAGGGCTACCCGCTCGACACGCTGTTGAAGCTTTTCGACAAGGTACCAACGATCCGCGCGATCAAGGATTGGACGCCGCAAGTGCCGCTGCACGAGCGCCACATCCGCACGCTGCAGAGCCTCGACAAGCCGGTGAACGTGCTCAGCACCAACAGCGCGTGGCTGTTCAGCTCGCTGGTGCTCGGTGCCAAGGGCCTGCTCTCGGGCTCGGGCAGCGTGATCGCCGATCTCCAGGCGCGGCTCTTCCGCGCGATCCAGGCGAACGATCTCGCCGAGGCGCGCCGTCTCAACGATCGCATCTACCCGACGGCAGAAGTGTTCTATGCCGATCCCTTCGTCGACATGCACAACCGCATGAAGGAAGCGCTCGTGCTGTTGGGCAAGCAGCCGCGTGCTGTGGTGCGGCCGCCGCTGGCGAAGCTGTCGCAAGCCGAGATCGACCGCATTCGCGTTGCGCTGGTGAAGGCGGGGCTGCTCGAAGGCGGCGCGCGCAGCGCCGCCTGAAACTCGCACGCATTATCTCCGGCGGTCAGACCGGGGCCGATCTCGCAGCGCTCGATGCCGCCCTCGCCGCGGGTTTCCTTGTGGCGGCTGGGTGCCGCGCGGACGATTCAACGAAGATGGCGCGATCGATGCGCGCTATCCGGTGACGGAAACCGCCAGCCGCAAGCTCGCGCTGCGCACCGAGTGGAACGTGCGCGATTCCGACGCGACGCTGATCCTCTCGCGTGGGTCACTGAGCGGTGGCTCGGCGCTGACGGAGCGGTTGGCAAAGCGCTATGGCAAGCCGTGTCTTCATGTCGATTTGACGCTGTTGTCGCCGGAAGATTCAGTTGCGAGGATCGCGGCTTGGCTCGATGACATCGACGGCGCGGTACTCAATGTTGCCGGCCCACGCCGTAGCAACGATTTGGAAGTCTACGCGCTGGCTTATCGCGTCATCGAGGGACTGCTGGCGCAGCGAACCGCGGCTTAGGCCGCTTTCTCAGCCGGCGCGGTCTTCTTTGCGCGCGCCGTGTTGGCCATCGTCAGCGACAGCGCTGTGAAGACGGCCGCGCAGATGAAGATCATGCGCGGCTGGCCCTGGTCCATCAGGCGGCCATAGAGCAGCGGCGCGATCACCGCCGAGACATTGAAGCCGGTGGTGACGAAGCCAAAGACCACGCCGAAAGCGCCGGGCGGCGTCACGGCCCGCACGATCAGATCGCGCGACGGCATGATGACGCCGTTGAGGAATCCGCTCAGCGCCAGCATCACGACGAACAGCGCGGTTGGGAAATTCACGTAAGCGAGGATCAGGATGGTCACGCCGCTCAAGGCGAGGCCGATCGTCGCGATCCGCATCGGATTTTCGAATTGGTCGGCGATGAAGCCGCCCGAGAGCACGCCGAGCGCGTTGAAGATCAGGAAGGCGGTGAGGCCGACGCTGGCTTGTGCCGCGGGCGTGCCGTTCAGCGCACCAAAGCCGACGATCGTGAAATTCTGCATCGCGCTGCCCGTGAGCGTGAGCAGTGCAAAGAAGATAAAGCTGCGCAGGATCGGGCCGCTGGTCAGAAGCTTCCAACGGCTCTCGCGCTCCATCGCCGGCGCGTTCTTACGGGCGGCATCGTCGCGTCGCGTCAGATGGCGGTCCGAGAGCGTGTTCTTCTGCAGCAGCAGCACCGCAGCGACCGCATAAGTGACAACGGCGATCGCGAGGAAGCCGCTGCGCCACCCGAAGAGGCCGGCCATGACCAACATGAAGGTTGGTGCCGCTGCCTGGCCGGCCATGCCGAGGAAGGTGTGGATCGAATAGGCCTGCGCCATGCGCGGGGCCGAAACGCCATGCGATAGGATCGCGTAATCGGCCGGGTGGTAGACGGTGTTGGCGATGCCGAGCAGCGCATAGCCGAGGATCAGCGCCCAGTAGGCTGGCACGAGCCCGACGACGGCGACGCCCGTCGCGCTCAGCGCCAGGCCGCCGATCAGGAGGGCGCTCGAGCCAATACGGTCCACGATGAAACCGGCGGGGATTTGCAGCGCGGCCGAAAAGGCGCCGAAGGCCGCCATCGCATAGGCGAGTTGCTCGTAGGTCGCGCCGTATTCCGCGCGTGCGTAGACGAACAGCGGCGGCAGCATCAGTATGTAGACATGGCTCATGAAATGAGCCGCACCGACCAGGCTGATGACGCGGAAATCCTGGGTTTTCGTTAACGGGGCGGCGATGTCGGTCATATCGGCCATGTGCAGTTGCCCGAATTCCTCGTTTCAGGGGCGTAGCACGGCTAGGGCATGAAATCGAGCGCCCCTTGGGAGATGCAGCCATGCGGCCTAGCATGGCGGCTCAAAGGGTTAAGGGGCGTTTGGGGGTAGCAGCAGTGGGCATGTTCGATCTTTCGGGAAAAACGGCGTTGGTCACCGGCTCGTCGCGCGGCATCGGCCGCGCCATCGCCACGGCCATGGCCGGGCAGGGGGCTTGGGTGGTGATCTCGAGCCGCAAGGAGGAGGATTGCGAGGAGGCCGCGGCCTCGATCCGTGCCGCCGGGGGCGAGGCGCTGGCGATCCCCTGCCATGTCGGCGACAAGGCGCAGCTTGAGGCGCTGGTCGAGAAGACCCGCAGCGCGTTCGGCGGCATCGATATCCTCGTCAACAATGTCGGCGCCAATCCGGTGCTCGGCACGCTGCAAGACCTCAGCGACGAGGCCTTCGACCGCGTCATGACCAGCAACGTGCGCAGCGCGCTCTGGCTCTCACAGCTCGTGCTGCCGGAGATGGCGGCGCGCAAGGACGGCGCGGTGATCTTCCTCTCCAGCATCGCTGCGCAGCGTGCCTCGGTGGGCATCAACGCCTATGGCGCGGCGAAAGCGGCGCTGGGCCAACTCGCGCGCGGCCTCGCCGCGGAATGGGGGCCGCACAATATCCGCGTCAATTGCATCGCGCCCGGTCTCATCAAGACCGATTTTGCGCGCGCTTTGTGGGAGGACGAGGCGCGGGCCAAGGCGCGCATCGCCGAGACGCCGCTGGGTCGCCTGGGCGAGCCGCAGGATATTGCCGGCGCGGCGGTGCTGCTCGCCTCGCGCGAAGGCAGCTTCATCACCGGCCAGACCATCATCGTCGATGGCGGCGTGACGATTGCCGGCTGAGGGTGCCGACCGTGGCGGCGCGCGGGTCACATCGTCGCGGGCGTTGAAGCCTCCGCGCACAGCCTTTAGCTTGGCGAACCCATGAGCAAGCTGGTGATCTGCCGCGCCGACGAGGTGGGCGGCGAATTCGCGACCCGTGCCGTGGTCGATAACACGGCCTATGCGGTCTTCAAGCTCGGCGACGAGTACTTCGTCAGCGTCGACGAATGCAGCCACGGGCCCGGCTCGCTCGGCGAGGGCACGATCATCGGCGAGGAAATAGAATGCCCTTTTCACCAAGGGCGATTCTTCATCCGTACCGGGCAGCCTTCCTACCCGCCCTGTACGGATCCCGTGAAGGTCTGGCCGGCGCGTGTCGATGGCGACGAGATATGGATCGAGATCGAGTAACTTGACGCCTACTGACTTGACCCTGGGGCAAACCCGCAGCATCGTTAGACGAATCACATTTTCCGCAGGTAACCGATATGGCGACGTCGCGCGAAGACAATAAGGTTCTGACCGAAGTGGGCCCGGGCACGCCGATGGGCGATCTCATGCGGCGCTACTGGTTCCCGGCCCTGCGTGCCGACGAGCTGCCGGCGCCGGATTGTCCGCCCGTGCGGGTGAAGCTGCTGGGCGAGAATCTCGTCGCTTTCCGCGATACCGAAGACCGCATCGGTCTCATCGATGAATTCTGTGCCCATCGCCGCGTCTCGCTGTGGTTCGGCCGTAATGAGGAATGCGGGTTGCGCTGCCCCTATCACGGCTGGAAATACGACGTTACCGGTCAATGCGTCGACCTGCCGTCCGAGCCCGAAGAGACCGGCATGCGCAGCCGGGTCAAGCTGAAATCCTATCCCTGCATCGAGCGCGGCGGCATCATCTGGACCTATATGGGCCCGCCGGAATTGAAGCCGGCGCCTCCGGGATTCGAATGGGCACTGGTGCCGCCGGAGCAGCGCTACCTCTCGAAGCGGCTGCAGGAGTGCAATTACCTGCAAGCGGTCGAAGGCGGCATCGATTCGAGCCACGTTTCCTTCCTGCACGAAGCAGCGCTGAAGGGCGACCGGCTGTTCCAGGGCAGCAAGGGCAATCAGTACAATCAAGCCGACAAGATGCCGATTTTTGACGTCGCCGAATTCGAGGGCGGCTTGTTGATCGCGGCGCGGCGCAATGCCGAGAACGACAGCTACTACTGGCGCATCACGCCATGGGTGATGCCGTTCTACACGCTGATCCCGCCGCGCGGCGGCAATCCGATCGGCGGCCATGCCTGGGTTCCGATCGACGACAACAACACCTGGTCGTGGAGCATCTCCTATCACCCGAAGCGCGCGCTCACCCGCGCCGAGGTCGCAGCGATGGATGACGGCGCCGGCATTCATGTGAAGGGGATTCCGGGCACCTTCATTCCGCTCGCCAACAAGACCAACGACTATCTGATGAACCGCAACGCCCAGGTCTCGGGCGCAACCTTCAGCGGCATCGACGGCGTCGGCATGCAGGATGCCTCGCTGCAAGAGAGCATGGGGCCGATCATCGATCGCAGCCAGGAGAACCTGGTGTCGACCGACAACGGCATCATCATGGCGCGACGCGCGCTGCTGCGCGCGATGAAGGCCAACAAGGAAGGCAAGAAGATCCCAGGCCTGACGCCGGATTCGCAGCGCGTGCGCTCTTGCGCCGTGGTGCTGCCGAAGACCGTCAAATTCGTCGAAGGCGCCAAGCACGGCCTCTTCTGCGAATTGGGGACGGATCCGGTTACGGTCTGAACGTCTGCATCGATTGTTAAAATGCCTTACCGCCCCGGCGAAAGCCGGGGCCCATTTTTCGGTACCCGGATGTTGAAGAATGGCGCGACCCGTTCGACCGTTTCACGGTCGAACCCGGAGGGCACGGCCGCGAGGAGCGGCCGCGCGGGTCGCGGGCTTTCGCCGGTATAAGGGCGGAGGTATAGAAGTTGGTAACGCGCCGCCCGTATCCGCACGGGTCAAGGACGCGAATGAGTGGGGGGTATATGTCGGTCAGTGCTAAGGTCGCCGCGTGATTCAGGCGATACAGATCATCATTGGCGGCTTGCTCCAAGGCGCGGTCTTTGCCGTCCTCGCCCTTGGCTTTTCGCTCGTCTATCGCGTGACCGGCGTCATCAACCTCGCCCAGGGCGGCTTCTGTGTTCTCGGCGCTCTGCTGATGTGGTCGGCGCAGGTCGCGCTCGGCCTGCCGATTCCGATCGCGCTGATCGCCGCGCTCGCCGGGACGATGCTCGCGGGGCTGATCCTCGGCTGGACGACATTCGTTCCCGCGGTGACGCGGCTGCCGATCAGCAGCATCTTCGTCGTAACCGCCGGCTTGCTGACGCTGATTCAAGGCGTCCTGTTGATCGGATGGTCGAGCCAGCCTTATGCGCTTCCGCCGATCTCGGGCGAGGCGCCGGTCGAGATCCTTGGTATCCGCGTGCCGACCCAAGGCTTCTGGATCGTCGGCGCGGCGGCGCTGATCATCGTCAGCCTGTGGTGGCTGCTGGCCCGGACGCGGCTTGGTCTCGCGCTCCGAGCCTGTGCCGAGAACCGGCTCGCCGCGCGGCTCATGGGCATCGACGTGCCGCGCATGACGCTCTTCAGCTTCTGCCTCGCGGCCGTGATCGCAGGGCTCGGCGGCATCGCGGTGGCGCCGATCACGTCGCTCGAATTCGACACCGGCGGCTTCTTCACCAATTTCGGTTTCATCTCGGTCGCGGTCGGCGGCTTGGGCGCGTTCGCCGGCTCGGTTTTCGGCGGGCTTGTGCTCGGCGTCTCGGAACAGCTTGCCGCAGGGTATGTCTCGTCGCTCTTCGCCAACGGGCTCGCGCTGGCTCTGTTGCTCGCCGTGCTCCTGTGGCGTCCGAACGGGCTCTTCACCGCGGCGCCGGCGCGGCGCCAGGATGTGCGCGATGAGCAGCGCATTCATCGCGGCATCGTTCGGCTCGAGGGGCGCAACGGTGCGATCTTCACCATCGTCGGTGTCATCTTCCTCATCGTCCTGCCGTGGGTTCTGCCGGCGGGCGGGCTGCTCAATTCGCTGGTGATCACCGGTATTCTCTTCATCGCCGTGCTCGGTCTCGACGTGCTGATGGGCTTCGCTGGGCAAGTCAGCCTCGGCCATGCCGGCTTCATGGCGATCGGCGGCTATACCGCCGCGATCCTGGCGACGACCTATCACTGGCCGCCGCTTGTTGGGGTCCTCGCCGGCATTGTCTTGTCGCTGCTCTGTGCGTACGGCCTGTCGCTGGTGACGGCGCGGCTGCGCGGCCACTTCCTCGCGCTCGCGACGCTGGCTTTCGGGTTGATGGTCGATTCACTCACCGTCGGCCTGACCGATGTGACTGGTGGCCCGTCGGGGCTTGTCGGTATCCCGTCCTTCTCGATCGCCGGCTATGTCTTCGGCGCACCGCTGCAAATGTATTACCTGGTCGCGGCGCTCATCGTCGTGCTCTGCATCTCGCTGCATGGCGGCATGCGCTCGGGCTTCGGCCGCGCGCTGCAAGCCGTGCGCACCGACGAGACCGCGGCCGCAGCGCTCGGCGTCAATGTCGCGCGCTACAAGCTCGCCGCCGTCTGTCTCTCAGCAGCGCTCGCCTCGCTCTCGGGCAGCCTCTACGCCTTCTATTTCCACTTCCTCTCGCCGGACATGGTCGGCGCGCCGCGCTCTTTCGAGATGATCGCGATGCTGGTCGCCGGCGGCGAGGGGACGTTGATTGGGCCCATTCTTGGTGTTGCGTTGCTGACGCTGATCCCGACGATCTTTCAGCCCTTTGCGCTCTATAAGACCTTTGCCGAAGGCGTGCTGTTGGTGATGTGCTTCCTCTGGCTGCCGGAAGGCATATTCGGCGGGATCGCCGTGTGGCTCGGGCGCCTGACGAGCAAGAAAAGCGATGCGCAACACCCCTTAAAGGCGGTGTCATGAGCGACGCAGCGCTGGCCGTCAGCGGTCTCTCGAAAAAATTCGGCGGTCTCAATGCCGTCAACAAGGTCAGCTTCACGGTGCCGCATGGCAGCCTGACCGCGGTGATCGGCCCGAACGGCGCCGGCAAGACGACGGTGTTCAACCTCGTCACCGGGCTTTATCGCGCCGATGAAGGTGATGTGCGCTTCTACGGCGAGAAGCTGATCGATTTATCGCCAATCGAGATCGCGGCCAAAGGCCTGATCCGCACCTTCCAGGCGGCGCGCATCTATCCCGGCATGACCGCGATCGAGAATGTGCTTGCCGGCGCGCATCTCCATGTGCGCTCGGGCGCCTGGCGGCAAATGCTCTGGCTGCCCAGTGCACGGCGCGAAGAGCGCGCGCTCATGGATCGCGCCGATGCGCTGTTGGACCTCGTCCGTCTGCGTGCTTTTCGCGATACCGCTGCCACCGAATTGCCGATGGGCAGTCAGAAGCTGCTGGAGGTCGTGCGCGCGTTGATGGCGCAGCCGCGGCTCTTGCTGTTGGACGAGCCGGCGGCGGGTTTGAACGATGCCGAGACCGCCGAGCTGGCTGAGCTGTTGCGTGCGGTGCGCGACGCCGGCATCTCGGTCGTGGTCGTCGAGCACAACATGTCGCTGGTGATGGGCGTCGCCGATCAGGTGATCGTGCTCGATGCCGGCAGTGTTGTCGCCTCCGGCACGCCGCGCGAGATTCAGCAGGATGCGCGCGTCATCGCCGCTTATGTTGGCAGCGAGGCAGTGGCATGAACCTCGAGCTGAAACGCATTTCGACCGGCTATGAGGCGACCGATGTCATCCACGACATCGATCTCAAGGTCGGTCCAGGCGAGATCGTCGCGCTTGTCGGCGCCAACGGCGCGGGCAAATCGACACTGGTCAAAGCAATTTCGGGCATCATCCCGGTCCGTCGCGGCGAGATCACGCTCGACGGCAATCGGATCGACCGTGCCAGCCCCGGCGCGCGCGTCGTCATGGGCATCGCGCAGGTACCGGAGGGACGGCAGGTCTTCGCCGGCCTGACCGTGCGCGAGAATTTGCGGCTCGGCGGCTACGCGCGCGGCGCCGAGAACGATCCCGCGGCGTTCGATAAGAGCATGGCCGAGATCGGCAAGCTGTTCCCGATCCTGTTGCAACGGCTCGACGAGCCGGCGGCGAATCTGTCGGGCGGTCAGCAACAGATGCTGGCGATCGGCCGCGGCCTGATGGCCGAGCCGCGCATCCTGGTGCTGGACGAGCCGTCGCTTGGTCTTTCGCCGGTGCTGGTCGCGGAGATTTTCCGTCTGGTCGCGAGCTTGCGCGGTCAGGGACGCGGCATTCTGCTGTCGGAGCAGAATGCGAAATTGTCGCTGGCGATCGCCGATCGTGCCTATGTGATCGAGAACGGCCGCGTCACGCTCTCGGGCACGGGCGAAGAGCTGTTGCACAACAGTGAAGTCGCCGAGCGCTATCTCGGTGTTGGCAAAGGCGTGTCCGTCGCCGATCCGGCGCGGCATGCGCAACTGGCGAGCCGCCTCATCGCAATTCTCGGTCGGTCGTAAAAGGCTGGCCTAAAAAGCGACGGCCGACCCTGCCTTGCGCGGCGCTATGCGTTGGGTGGGACTGGGACGATGTGATTGCGGAAATCGGGCTCCTGATAGTAGGTCTGTCCCGACCGGCCACGGCACCAGAGGTGCTCGCCATGCTTCCGTTCGACCAGAAGCCTTTCGTACCAATGCTTCTTGCCAGGCTCGAAGTCGAACCACATGCCGGGCTCGATCGGTCCCTCGTAGCGTCCCTGGAGCGGTAGGGGTTTGAGTGTGGCCTTGGGTAGCGGTTTAGCGGCGACAAACACCACCGACTTTCGGAAATCCGCTTCGTCGTAAAAGGTCAGGCCGCTGCGGCCCCATGCCCAAATGTGCGGCCCTTGCATTTTATCGATGGTGAGACGTTCGTAACGGTCCTTTCGACCCGGCTCGTAATCGAACACCATCCCCGGCGCGATGGAGCCGGCGTAAGCCTCGATCATTTTTCTTCTCCTTCGCGATCAGACTTTCGCCAATTCCTCGACCCGTTCCTGATCCTTCATCGTGACTTTGTCGCCGGAGGACACGACGGCCGACTTGGAGATGTCGAACTTGTTGCCGTCGGAATCTTTCGCGGCGATTTCGACATAGGGCCGGCCCGGAGGCGGCGTGGAGATCCAGGTGTCGCGAGCCTTGAGCGCCGCCTGGACGTCGGCCTCTTCGTCTTGATTTAGCGTGATCCCGAAATGATGCAGCCCGTGCGGGGCGTGTTCGCTGCGCCGGCGCAGCAGCGCGATGTCCATGTAGCCGTCGCTCAACCAGACAGAGCCGTCACCGCCGCTGCTGCGGCCTTTGAGCTCCATCTTGAAAACCTCGACGTAAAACTTCGCAAGCTCTTCGGGATCGTCCGAGAAGATCGCCATGTGTTTGATTCGAGCCATGAGACGCTTCCTCTTTGCTGACTTGTTGACCAAGCGTTCTGAAAGAATGCCTGAATGCTAACGATGCGCCGCGCACGCTGTCAAACGCGAGCGTTGAGTGCGTTTGACAGCAAACAACTCAATCCGTAGCGTCCGTTTGCATAAGAAGACAAAAGCAAAATACCTCGAGGAGGAAATGCGTGAAAAGCTGCAAGCTTGGCCGGCCCGCATGGCTCGTTCCATTGATCCTCGGGATGCTGCCATGCGTAAGTCAGGCTGCAGATGTCATCCACGTCGGCAACTCCGCCTCGACCTCCTTTACGTTCACGGTGGTGGACGTGGGAATCGCCAAGGGCATCTTCACCAAGCATGGCCTTACCGTTGATGCAACGGCGCTCGGCGGCGATGCCAAAGTCCAGCAAGCGCTCGCGGCGGGAAGCATCGATTTCGGATTGGGCAGTGGGCCCGCGATGGCTTTTGCCGCCAAAGGGGCGCCGGTCATTGCTGTCGCCGCCTTTGCCGGCGCGCCGCGCAGTATCGCCGTCGTTGTGGCCGCCGACTCACCCATCAAGTCGTCCGAAGATTTGAAAGGCAAGCTCCTGGCGATCTCGACACCAGGCTCGCTGACGGAATGGTTGACCAAGCGGCTTTCGACGCATGAGGGCTGGGGGCCGGACGGCGTTAAGACGGTGGCCGTCGGTTCAGGGTCCGCCATGGTCGCCGCCCTCCGCAGCAACCAGGTGGATGGGTTCATGGGATCGACGGACCTCGGACTGGCGCTCGAGGCGGACCATGCCGGACGCATCCTGGTCGGAATGGAACGCTTCGCGCCGGATTTCATCGATCACGTCGTCTTCGCGCGCAAGGACGTCGTGCGCGATCATCCCGAGGATATACGTCGGTTCCTCGCCGGATTTTTCGATGCCGTTCACTTCATGATCAACAACCGGAAAGAGACTCTCGAGATTACCGGCAAGCTGCTGCATGAGGAGCCGGAGCGGATGGCGAAGATCTACGATCTCGAAATTTCGATGCTGCTGCCGGACGGGCGCTTTAATCCCAAAGCCGTCGACGTCTTGAAAGATTCTTTTGTCGATTTGGGCATACTGCCCGAGCGTCCGAGGGACGATCTGCTTTTCACAACGGCTTTCTTGCCGAATGCGCATTGAGGCGGCGCTTAAGGAGAAAATGCGCCGCGTAGCCGGCGACGACATCGGATTCGCGGATGTGCCAGCGCGACTGCGCAGCTTGCGCGCCGCCTCACCATGATCCTCGGCCGATCGTAAACAAGCGACGGCCGGCCTCGCCTTGCGGGGCCGGCCGCGCTATCTCAGATCAGCCTACTGCCAGTAGCCGTCGACCCAGGTCCAGCCGTTCGGGCTCTGGTTCCAATGACCCGGCACCCAAGCAACCTGCGGCCGCGGCCGTGCGACATAAACGCCGCTGACCCAGGCGTATTGCGAACCGTTCCAGGTCCAATGGCCCGGCTGCCAGACCACGTCGGTCGATGGCGCCGGCGGTACCACTTCTTCACGGATCGCGGGCGGCGCCGCCGGCGCGATGACCACGGTCGATTGAGCCATCGCCGTCGCGCTCAGCAGAACGAAGGCGGGTACAGCAAGAAATCCGATGCGCATGGATAAACCCTCCATTCAGGTATCCTGCGCCTCTAATGGGGAAGCTAGGCTTTCGTTCCGAGGGTGCTGCGGTCGCGCCGTGGAATGATTGCGGCGGCTTTATGGCTGGGTCTTCGCTTTGATCCGTGTGATCAGCGCATCGAGTACATCGCGCCACTGCTCGTCCTTGAAGGCTTTGAGCTTCGGGGCTGCGACCGCTTCATCGGCGAGCCAATCCTGGCGCTCTGCGGTGGCTGCGGCCATGAGCGGCGTCGGCCCCGTCGCTGTCTCGGTTTCGGCGACTTCGCGCATTTCGGCGGCGCGGCGGCGGCCATGCTGCACGACACGGCCGATGAGATAGCCGGCGAGCTTCTCCCAATCCATCTCGGAGAAGGTCTCTTCGAGTGAGCCGATAATCGTCTCTTCGACGCCATAGCTGCGCGAGGTGAGGGTGATTTCTGAGTCTCGGTCATGATGGCTGCGACTATAGGATGACTTGCCGGGCCGTTTTACGGTAAGGCTGAAGCATGGCCGAGCCGCGCAGCGCAATCTTTCGCACGGATGCATCCGTCACCATTGGCGGCGGACATGTCCGCCGTTGTCTCGTGCTGGCGGACGCGCTGGTGGAAGCTGGGTGGGCGATATCCTTCGTCTGCAGCGCGGCGGCGCGCAGCGTCGTGCCGGCGCTCGCCAGCCGTAGCTTTACGGTGATCGAGCCCGCGGTCTTCGAGAAAGCGCCAACGCGCTGCGATCTGCTGGTAATCGACGATTATCGTCTCGATGCTGTCTTCGAGCGCGCGGCGCGCGGATGGGCGGCGCGCATCCTCGTCATCGACGATCTCGCCGATCGCCCGCATGATTGCGATGTCTTGCTCGACCAGTCGCCGGGCCGCGCGCGGGACGCCTATGCCGATCTCGTGCCAAAGGATTGCATGCTGTTGCTCGGCCCGTCTTATGCGTTGCTCGATCCGCGCTTTCGTGCCGCGCGGTCGCAGTGCAAGGTCATCGACAAGGTCGAGCGCATCTTCATTAATTTCGGCACGACCGATACAGCAAATGCGACGAGCCTGGCGCTCGATGCCCTCGGTACGGCGCAGTTCGGCGCCGCAATCGATGTTGTCATCGGCGGCGCGGCGCCGCATGTCGCCGCGCTGAAGACAAAGATCGCGGCGCTCGCTGGTGCTTCGTTGCATATCGATGTCGACGATGTGGCGGCGCTGATGCGCAAAGCTGATCTCGCCATCGGCGCCGGCGGTGTGGGCGCGCTCGAGCGCTGCGCGCTGGGCCTGCCTTCGGCGATCCTGACGGTCGCC
This sequence comes from uncultured Alphaproteobacteria bacterium, assembly GCA_963740675.1. Taxonomy (GTDB): domain Bacteria; phylum Pseudomonadota; class Alphaproteobacteria; order ATCC43930; family CGMCC-115725; genus CAIKMD01. The sequence goes on along the minus strand of CAVUFS010000004.1, from coordinate 385,434 downwards.
GACAATCAGCACACCAATGCGCGAGCGCTCGCCGCTTCGGGTGCGGCGCTTTATTGGGGCGATATCGGGACCCGCAGCGTTGACGAGATCGCGGTTGCACTGAAGCGCCTGGCGGCCGATCAAGCGGCGCGCGCGGCGATGAGCGATGCCGCCGCGGCGCTGGTCGATGGGCTCGGCGCGTTGCGCGTGCGTATGAGCTGCGATACGCCGCTGCGCGCGAAAGACGGCCGTGTCGTCTCGCTGAGGCAGGCGCATTTCGCGGATTCCGCGGCAATGTTCGCCTGGCAATCCGCGCCGGGCGTTCGCGCTTATACGCGCAATCCCACCGCGCCGAAACCCGGTGAGCATGAGCGCTGGCTCAAGGCGAAGCTCGCCGATCCCGATTGCATCTTCAACATCGTGCTGTGCGGGGACGAGTTGGTCGGGATTTTGCGCTTCGACCGCTTGCCGGCGCGCGATGCGTCGGAAATTTCGATCCTGATCGCGGCCGAGCGGCAAGGGCTTGGCATCGGTAGCCACGCGCTGGCGCTGGGCAAACGGCTGTTGCCGAAAGAGCGCATCGTTGCCGCGATCCACGCCGAGAACCGCGCCAGCATCCGTATGTTCGAGGCCGCGGGTTATCGCGTTGCCGGCGATGGCGAATGGATTCTGGAACCGGCGCCTAGCGCTTGATCCCGGAAGCGCACCAGAACGGCACGGCGTTGGAGAAGCGAATATCGCGAAGGCCGCAGCGTTCCATCATCGTCGCGATCTCGGCCTTGGTCATGCGATGCTCGAGTCGCGTGCCGAATTTGTCGAGCGAGTTGGTGCGCATCGAATAATAGCTACGCCAGCGATAGGCGCTGAGTGGCCAGTTATCGACATGCACGCCGAGCTTCTCGCAAAGCGCCGCGCCGCGTGCGAGCGGGAAATAGATCACCGCGGCGAAAATCTCCGCGAGGATGGATTTCAGCCAGAACGGCGCTTTCGAGACACTGCGGCGGATCAGATCGCTGACATGCCAGAGCGCGCGGAACCAAGAGGGGCGGTTGTCGAAAGCGTAATAGAGATAGACCAGCATCGGTGCGCCGGGCTTGAGTTTCGCAACACAGGCAGCGAGACCCGCCGCCGGGTCGGGCATGTGATGCAGCACCCCGAGGCTGTAGCCGAAATCCATGCTGTTATCGGCGAGGGGCAGCGCATCGATCGATGCCTCGTGGATCGTCACATTGGGGAATCCGGCAAGGCGCTGGCGAGCGACGGCGAGCGCGGCGGGCGCGGCATCGATGCAGTGGAGATGCCCGACGCGCCGGGCCACCAGCGGCGACCAACGGCCGCTGCCGCAGCCGGCGTCGAAGCCGGTGGCACTGGGCGGCAGGATCTCCCAGGGGAAAACGGCGAAATACTCGCCGAACATCTGCGCCATCTCGGCGTCGGAGACGCCGCTTTGGTCGAAACGCGCCCATTCGGCACCGAAATCCCGCACCGTGGCGCGGTCGATATTCTCGCGATTGCTGCTCATCGCCGGGCACTATAGAAGAGAAGCGCGATGCCTGCCTCTGGCGATACGATCTCCGTCATCATCCCGCTTTACAACCGCCGCGAGGAGATCGGCCGCGCCATCGCGAGCGCGTTGCGGCAAAGCCACGCGCCGCACGAGATCGTGGTCGTGGACGATTCCTCGCGCGACAACTCGGCGTCGGCCGTAGCGGCTCTGGGCGACCAGCGTATCCGGCTTCTGCGGCATGAGCGTAATCGGGGTGCGGCTGCCGCACGCAATACCGGCATTGCCGCGGCCGAGGGCGAATGGATCGCGCTGCTCGACAGCGACGACGAATGGGAGCCGGAGAAGCTGGCGCGGCAGCTCGCGGCGCTGCAGGCGGCGCCGGCGCACCGGCGGCGAGCGTCACCGGCTATGTCATCCGCGACTATCGCACCAGTGAGGAGCGGGCCTTTCGCCGCGGCCCGAGGATGCGACGCTCGATGCGCTCGTCTGGGGCTGTCCGCTCGGCGTCGGCTCGACCCTGCTGGCGCGGCGTGCGGTCTTTGCCGAGATCGGCGCGTTCGATCCGGATTTGCCGCGGCTCGAGGATTGGGAATGGCTGTTGCGCTATCTGCCGGCGCATCGGCTGGGCGTGGTGCCGGACCCGCTGACCATCGTGCATAAGGCGAGCGATCCGAGCCGCGCACAGGTCTTCGCGTCGCTGGCCCGCATACGCGCGCGGCATCGCGACGATTGGTATCGTCGAAGCTGGATCGCGGGACGGAAATTCAATTCGACGCTGCTCGTCGAAGAAGCCGCCGCCGCGCACTACGCCGGCGCCAACGGCCGCGCCGCGGCGCTGGCGCTCAAAGCCTTCGCCGCTTATCCGCTGCGGCCAGGACTGCTCTCGCTGCTGGCGCGGCGCAGCTTGCGGCAGCGGCACGGCGGTTGAGTTGCCAGCCGTTACGTAGAAGAAGATATGCGTGCCGCGTGAGGAACGCACGGAGTGAGTTGGCCGCGGCGCCGATTTCGATATTCGCGATTCAATTCGGTCGCGGCAGCCGGATATAGCCTCGTGTGGCGTCCGTGGTTGGCGCGACGCTTGAACCAACTTCAGCGCGAGGTCTTCGGGTGCCAGATTGCGAAGGAATCCCAAGCTCCTGTCATTCGGGGCCCTTAAGCGTTTCGGGAACGCTCACCAAAGACTTGTCTTCATCCGAAACATATTTCAGTCCGCCGATCACCACCGGTGCGGATGACGAGCGAACCATCTGGAGAAAGCAATCCGGCCGAAAGAAGAACGATGTTGCCCAGGCATATGCGTTAAGCGGTCCAGGTCCAACAAAATCGACTTGGAAAAAACCGCTACTGGCCCGAGCATTGCTGCCGTAGTCGGATGCCAATCCGAATTGTCCAATATGACGACGCCATTCGATGTGACCCAGTTGACGGCCTGGGCCGCGCAATCGAACCGATAGCGTCCATCTATGACGACAATGTCGTAAATCTGATGTCCTAGGGACTCTGGGCAAATGTACTCTTCGCCTGTTTCTGCAAAAATGAGCTTGATATTCGAACGAAGCCTCTCTCGCTGTATGTCGTACCACGCGCGATCGTTTTCCACCGACGTGACTTGTTTTGTGCGGGAGGCCCAAAATTCCGTGCTTGATCCGGAGCCGAATTCGAGCACCGTTCGGTTGGAGAGATCGAACTGTTTCAGATATTCGATTGCCGAATAGGTCATCCAGGGGATTGCCGATCCTCCGGCGTCTCGGCAAGACTTTTGCTTTAATGAGATGCCGCCACCTTGCTGTATCCGAAGGTAGTGCGCATACCAATCAACCAAGGGTCGTTCTTCTGGGGTTAATCGGATGTACAAGCGAGCCCGGCGCAACGCCTCAACCAGTCGTATGGCTACGCGTTTTAGTCCCATAATCTCAGCTCTTCGGAATTACGTCGTGGACGGACCACGAATGTTCGACAAGTACCAACTGTCCTTCATGTCCGCGAGGCGTATTCTTAGCCGCGCCAAAAAAGCTTCCGTCTTCGACGAATAGATCGAGCCCGTCCTCTAGCCAATCTTCGACGACCCCGCCGCGCTCAAGGAAAAAAGTGAGCTTGTACTTGCCCGAGCTCAAGGGAAGTCGTGGTACGACGCAACGAACGGCGTCGCCGCCTCCCACCCTCAGCTCGGTGAACAATTCGCTGCTGCATACGAATAGGGGGGTGCCTTGCATGCTCGAGAAACGTATTCCCACGCGTGCCGAGAGGGGCCTCGAGTCGCCGCCGGTCAATTCAAGGGAAAGACAAAGCCTTTCCCCGACTTAGCGGAATCGACAATTTCTCCGTCGTTGCCGAGGATAGAGACTGATCCAAAGCGAACGCGACCCAAACCCTTGCCGATTTTCTATTCGCGAGAGGTCGAGCCTGCCGCGGAGATCCTGAGAATTGGACAAGTAGATATTGATCGTTTCGGTCGGGGTGCCCTCGTGAAACACGGAGCCACCGTTTAAGCCGATGCACGAAGTACACAGGGTTTCAACGGCGCCAAGATTGTGGCTCACAAACAATACTGTGCGACCGTCGCCGGCAACGGTCGCCATTCTTCCTAAGCACTTTTTTTGAAACTCGAAATCGCCAACGGCAAGCACCTCGTCAATAATCAAAATTTCGGGTTCGAGGTAAGCCGCGACGGCGAAGGCGAGGCGGACGTACATGCCAGAAGAATATCGCTTCACAGGAGTATCGAGGAATTTCTCGATGTCTGCGAAAGCTGACGATTTCATCGAATTTCCGCCGGATTTCGGCATGACTCATGCCGAGAATCGCGCCATTCAAATAGATGTTCTCGCGGCCCGTGAGTTCCGGATGAAAACCGGTTCCGACTTCGAGAAGGCTCGCGACACGACCCTTGATCGTAACGCGCCCGGCGCTCGGCTCGGTGATGCGCGAGAGAATTTTCAGCAAGGTCGACTTGCCTGCACCGTTGCGGCCGATGATGCCGAGAACCTCGCCACGCTTGACGTTAAAGCTCACATCCTTGAGCGCCCAGAATTCCTCGATGGTTTCGCGGGCGACGATCGGTCGGCCATGCAAGATGTCGCTGGTCTTGCTTTCCAAGGTATTTCGCGCCGCGCACAAGTCACATCGCGCAGCGCAACGTAGCGCGCTTGATCGACGTTATGGCCGATCGAATACTTTTTTCCCAGCCCCTCGGCGCGTATGACCACGTCGTCAGCCATCAAATCAGTCCGCGAAGTTCCGCTCAGTGCGCCGGAAATAGGTAATCCCGAGCCAAAGAAAGAACGCCACGACGCCAAGCTCACGCAGAAAGCCCAGGCAGATAGAGCGGCTCTTGCCGCCGAGTACGACACCAGCGGAATCCATCGATCACGCCAACCACTGGGTTGAGGCTGTACCATAATCGCCATTGCGTCGAGGCACGATGTCGCTTGAGAAGCCGACCGGCGAAACATAGAGCCCGAACTGCACGATGAACGGGATGATGTAGCGGAAATCACGATACTTGACGTTGAGTGCGGTGATTAGAAAAGCGGGGCCGAGGCTCGCGAGCACCGCAAGAACGAGAAACGGCGGCAGAAACACGATGCTGCCAACCCGGCGCGTAGCCGTACCAGAGCATCAGCCCGATAAGGAGGACAAGATTGATCGCAAAATCGACCAGCGCTACGACGGCCGACGAGGCCGGAATGATGATGCGCGGGAAATAGACCTTACTGATGAGATTGGTGTTGCCGATAAGACTGTTCGACGCTTCGCTCAGAATCGTCGAGAATAGGAACCAAGGCAGCATGCCCGCGAACACCATCACCGGATAGGGGGCGCCGCCTACGCTGGGCAATTTCGCGAGGTGGCCGAACACGACCGTGAAAACCACCATCGTCAGGAAGGGCGCACGACCGCCCAAGCGATCCCGATGACTGTTTGTTTGTAGCGCACGGCGACATCGCGCCATGCAAGAATTGCGAAAAGCTCGCGATAGGCCCAAAGATCGCGCCAGTAGCGTTTATCGGCAAGCCCGGGCTCGAGAACAAGCTCATACTCGGCCGCTTCCGGTCCACTGTTCAAGCGTCACCTGATTCAAAGCGTGGGTCGGACCACTGAGCGTCCTTCACGAATAAAAACGAGGCGGCTTCGGCGGCTTTCCAGGCGAGGCGATAGCTCGAATCGCTATGCGCCCGAAGAAAGGCAGTGCGGGCGATACGGATTCCCGTGTACTTGATCTCGCGGTCGGCGATATCGGGTGGCAAAGGGCCGGGCCCGTTGTCACGTAGCCGCGATATTTGCGTGAAGGTCTCGCGCTGCTCGCTCAGCATCAGTTTCGCCCAGAGAAGGGTTGGCGCGCCCAGCGCCAGCAGGCGGCCCAGCGTGGCTTCGGGCTCGGGCACGTATTGCAGTGCGCTGACGCAATGAACGAGCGCAACGGCGCCGAGCCAGCGTGCGGCGTCGTCGATTGAGGTGAAAAAGCGGAGACGCTCGTCGGCGAAACGCGCGGCCTGGGCGGCCATCGATGGCGTTTCGACGATCGCCCAGCGAAATTCGCGCTGCGGGAACGCCTGTTTTGCGACGAAATAGTGAAGTCCCGCCGCCCCGCCGAAATCAAGCACCGAGAGCGGTCCATCACTTTGCGCCGCTGCGAGTCCGGCAATGGTCGGTAGCAATGTCTCGCCGGCGAGGACGTCGTCGATGCGGCATCCATTGTACAGCGCGGCTGTCTTGCGAATGATGACATCGATTAGCAGTGCGTCGTCGTAGCCACGACTTACCGCTTCTTGTCGATAGCGTCGGCGCCAAAAGGTCAAGAAACAGGCTCGCGCTGCGCGAGGTAGGACAGGCCGAGAAGCGCGGGCGATACGACACGATCCGCGCCGAGTTGTTCAACTGCAGCGAGGTAAATCTCTGCGCTGTTCTTGATGTCGGTCACCATAAGCCCATCGAAGGAATGCGGCATCGCGGCAAGCGACGCAAATATGGGGATGCCGATGAAACGCTCGAGGCTGCAGCCCGCGTCGATGATCGCGACAATTGCCATGCCGCATTCGAGCGCGCAAATCGCGGCGATCTCGGCAAGGTCCGAAGCGCCGGCAAGGGCGATGCGCGACCAGCCCTGTTGCTTGGCGACCTCCAGCGCGGCCATGCAGTCGGCGCGCGCCCGGCGAAAGAATGAGAACGATGACGAAAGATAATCGACCGTCAGCCGCGACTTCTCGGCGAAACCCTGCGGCGTGAGGTAGTAGGTGTAGCGCCGTGCCGGCGCCTCATGGACCTTGACCAGGCCCTTGCGTACGCAGCGCTTGAGGTAGGCGTTGACGAGGCCCAGGGCGATACCGAATTCCGCCGCCAGATAGCGCTGCGACCGCCGGCCATCGCGTTCGACGGATTCGAGAAGGCCCAGGAGGATGCGAGCATCCTCGCTGCCATCCACTTCCGGCTGATCCGATCGCGACATAAGCCGTTGTAACGTGTTCACATGATGAACGTCAAGCCTTTGTTCAGGGCGTGAACATAGCTATGCTTTTGATAAGTAATAATATATGACTGTCGCTCAATGCGCGTCCTCTTCCTAAATACGGATTATCCCGGTTTCCTGAGCTGGCTTTATCAGCATCGGCCCGGCTTGGCGCTGCGCGGCTCCGAGGCGCAACTTCAGGCGCGCAACGCCAGCCTTTTCGGCACCGCCGACTTCATGTCCCAAGCGATGAACAAGCTTGGTCACACGGCGATCGACATCCATGCCAACAATCGGCCGTTGCAGGAGGCCTGGGCGGGAGAGAACCGACGCGGTCATGTCGGCTGGCTGGCCCGCGGCGCGAGCACGCTAAATCCGAGGCTCGCGCACCGCTTCATTCCCTGGAGTCCGCACGCCGAACGGGCTCGGGAAATTTTCGCGGCGCAAATAGCCGCCTTTCGCCCGACGATTCTCTACAACCACGATCCGACAGGATTTTCGGCGGCATGGCTGCGCTCCGTCCTGCCGGGCAATTGCGCCATGGTCGCGCAAATCGCTTCGCCGCGCGGCGAAGCCACGGACTGGCAGGCTTACGATCTGGTGATTTCCTCGCTGCCGAATTTCGTTTCCTGGTTTACGGCCAACGGCGTTGCTGCCGAATATCTACCGCTAGCCTTCGAGTCGCGTGTCCTCGTGGCCGTGCCGGAAGGCCGGAGCGATATTCCCCTATCTTTCGTTGGCAGTGTGTCGCCGGCGCATCGCGAAAGGCTGAACTTTCTCGAGGCGATCGCCGCCAACGACGATCTTGGCTTGGCGCTGTGGGGCGAGAAGAGCAACGCGATCGCGGCGGACAGCAAGCTTCATCGGTGTCATCACGGCGAGGCGTGGGGGCCAAACATGTTTTCGCTTCTGCGCCGTTCGCAATTGACGCTGAACAAACATATCGACGTGTCGGAAGGTTACGCCAACAACATGCGCTTATTCGAAGCGACAGGAATGGGCGCTTGCCTGGTGACCGATTGGAAAGAAAACCTCGCCGAGCTTTTTGAGCCTGGGAAGGAAGTCATTGCCTATCGCTCGACTGAGGAATGTCTGGATCTGCTGCGGTATTTCAGGGCCCACGAGGCGGAGAAGACGGCGATTGCAGCGGCGGGTCACGCGCGCTGCCTCGCCGAGCATTGCTACGAGCGGCGCATGAATCAGCTCGCCGACATCCTGCAACGGCGTTTTGGGTAAGCGGCTATCCGATGCGACCGCAGCTTTTCGGCACTCTGTTCTACGCAAATTATCTGACGCGAGCGCTCGCGCTCTATCGCTCCCTCGAGGCGCATTTCACGCAGCCATTTACGCTCTTGGCGCTGTGTATGGATGATCTCGCTGTGGAAATCCTTCGCGAGCTCGATCTGCCGCATATCCGCATCTTGCGGATCAGCGAACTCGAAGCGCGTTTCCCCGAGCTCGCGCGTGTGAAGCCGACGCGCAGTATCGGGGAGTATTCATGGACCTGCACGCCGGCGTTGATGCGCTACATGCTGGCGGAGGCCGGCGCTGGCGAGAGTGTCGCTTATCTCGACGCCGATCTAATGTTTTTCTCCGATCCGCAGCCCGTTTTTGACGAGTGGGGCAATAACGACATCCTGATTCACGAGCATCGCTACGCGCCGCAGCATCGTCATATGATCCCGACCTCCGGCACCTTCAATGTTGGTCTCGTAGCGATCCGCAACACGCCGCAAGGTGCGACGTGCTTGCGGCGATGGCATGACCAATGCATCGAGATTTGTGTCCTCGACGGAACGCGTGGGCTCTGCGGCGATCAGGGATATCTCGATGAATGGCCGAAGCTCTACGAGCGCGTGACCATCTTGCAGCACAAAGGCGCCGGGCTCGCGCCCTGGAATATCGAGCAATACGAGCTTTCGGCGAGAGAGCCGGTCGTGTACGTCGATGGTGCGCCGCTCATCTTTTACCACTATCACGCCTTCCGCTGGCTCGGTGTGTTCCTGGGACAGGCCCTGGCCGTCCCATCGCTCGGTTACGATTTTACGCCGCTGCAATTGCGGCTGATCTATCGCCCTTACGTCGCTGCGCTCGCGGCTGCCGAGCGATCGGCGCGCGCGACCAAATCGGGATCTGGGTTGCCGCAACCGCGCATCGGCGACGACGAAAAAGGTGCCTGGCGGCGTTGGCGAATATTCAATACGCGTTCGCGAGCGTAGCGGAGATTCCGCTACTCGCCGCGTGTCTCGATGGCATTCGAGGAAAACGCGAATTTGTTCGCTGGCCGCCTGGCGCATCGATATTGCCGATGCAATGAGGCTGTATGTGACGCCAGCGGCAGCCGGTCTCGCAGCCCGGCCAGGCATGGTCGGGCTGGATGATGAGCTTGCGATCATCCGGGCACCAGGGAGCAAAGCGCGCGGGCGCCAAGTCCTGCGTGTCGTCGCCGTTGCGTGGATGCATCGAGAAGACGGTAACGGGCGTCCCAACTGCAGCAGCGAAATGTGCCGGTCCTGCATCCATGGTGACGGCCGCTTGGCAGCGCTGCAGGATCGCGAGCGTCTCGCGCAGATTTGTTTGTCCGCAAAGCGAAAGAACACGCGCGCCGAACGTTGCACGCAGTGGCGCGATCCGCTCGGTATCGGCCGGGCTGCCGAGGATGACGATGTTCTGCCCGGACAGGACGGGAGCCAGGATTTCGGCCAGTATGCGCGTAGGCAACATCTTCCCGGGATGCGATGCGCCTGGACAGATTGCGATGATTGGGGCTTTTGTCAGCGGCGCGAGCAAGGCTTCGGCGCGCTCGTTGTCTTCGCGCGAATACCACGCTTCCAGACGATCGCTTTCGACATTGCCGTTCATGAAGCGTAGCAGCGCGAGATTCTGAACGACTTCGTGATCCAGGCTGATCTTGGCCAAAACTTCCGTATAGTTTTTATCGAAACCGCGATTTGCGACCGCCTTGTGCTGATTGACGCCCTCACTGAAGCCGATGACGTGGCGGGCGCCGCTTTTCCGCGCGATGACGCCCATGCCTGTTTCGTCGCTATCCCAACGCGGCACTATCGCGAGGTCAAAAGCTCCGCTGCGATAGGAAGCGAGGAAACGCTCGTCGCGGCAATCGAAATGACCGGAGGTGCCCCTCAGTCTGACCGGTACGATATGATCGACGTGCGGACAGAGTTTCATCAGCTCATGGCTCTGCTGTTGTACCAGCAGCGTGATCGTTGCTTGCGGCGCATTGCGGCGAAGCTCGCGCAGAAACGGCGACAGCAAGACGACATCGCCGAGATTGTCGAGCTTTGCGACAAGAATGTTCGCGCATTGGGGGAGTGATACGCTGCTCCGAGCCGCGCGGTAGAGGCTTGCCGCTGTCGTGCTGGGTGGTGGCGTCGTGAGCGAGTTGTCGGGCGCGAACACTGGCGGGGCGATGCCATAGCGGGCGCTGTCATCGACGGTCGTAGCATCGTCGATCCACGAAAGATGGTCGCGCAGCAGGACGGGTCCTGTTGCCGGCAAGTCTTCCCATTCCTTCAGGGCATTCTCATAGCCGTAATAAACTTCCTTGAAGCGCAATTGCTCCGGCAGGACGTAAGCGTAATGGCGGAAGATGAGATCGTCGCGCAGCGTCTCGCCGTGGGTGAACGGGCTGAGCGTCCCGAGGTCGCCCCAATTCTCGCCATCGCCGCTTCGCCGGCAAAGGCGCGGCGGTTCGTGACTTAGCCATTGGTCGCCGGGGCGAAAGCGCCAAACGCGCAGCCACTCATAGGCGAGATGATTGCCATAGGTGTTCGCCGAGGTGACGACGAGGTTTTTGAAAAAGAAATGGCACAGGAAGTAGGCCGCGGTGCGATCGGGATCGAGCCTGAAGTTTTCGCGCAGGCGCGCGAACATGCTTGCCGTCCAGAATTCGTCGACATCGATCTGCCACAGCAGGCATTCCTCATCGATCCGCGCGAGCGGCGCGCGTACCATTTCGATCTTGCCGTCCCAGAGTTGGCCCACCGGTTTCCGATAGATCGTGACGCGGTTCGGATGCGTGCGCGCGAGCGTGTCGAGATATTCACTCGTGCCGTCATTCGAAAGCCCATTGCGGTGAAACGATGGATCGACACGCCCGCCATTCGCGGCCGACCAGGCGGTGTCGTGGGATAAGGAGGCCACGCCCTCGACGACGTGCCAATGCCACTCGAAGGGCAGCTTCAGCATCTCGTCTATCTGGCGCGTGATGAAGGGCATGCCGTTCAGCACGATGGTGAAGAAATGAATCTTCAACCACACGCGCGGTGGCGGCTCGGCGGTACGGCGCAAATTGGCGACGCCCCATTGCGCGGGAAGCGTCTCGGGTGCGACGGCGACGACACGACGATAGATGCGCTCCGCCTCTCCGAGGTCGCGATTTATCGTCAACAGGTCCGCGAGCACGACGAACGGAAAGCGTTTGCGGCGAAGCGATGATTTGCTCGCCGTTTCGATCGAGCCGAGCCGTTTGCGGTAGATATCGATCGCTTCCGCGAGTTGGCCGGCGGCAATCAGCGCGTCGGCATCCGCGAAGGGATTGAGCAGGCGCTTCAACGGCGTCGTCGGAATTTGGCGCGACAATAAGCGGCGAAGGCCAAACGTGCTATTGATGCGCCGTTCGTCTTGAAGACGACGCCGAGTGGCCCCGACGAGACGTTTCACCCGTCGCAAATAGTCGGAAATTCCGGGCATTTGGCTCGCGCCGTCGAAGAGGCTCGCGATAATCGTCGTTTTAGCAGAGGCGGCGCCAGCGGCGCGCCCGCCAATGCTTGATTAAGCATCGCGAAAACCTCATACCTAATCAGCCTTCCAAAATCAACTTGACCGGGCGCGCATGATCGAATTCTCGGTGATCACCGTCGCGAAAAATGCGGCGGCGACCTTGGAAAAGTGCATCGCCAGCGTCGAGATGCAGCGTTATGCGCCGCTCGAATATATCCTGATCGACGGAGCCTCGACGGATGACACGGCGGCGATTGTCGCGCGTCATAAGAACCGGGTCGATCGATTCGTGTCCGAGCCCGATGGCGGTATCTACGATGCGATGAACAAGGGGCTGAAGCTCGCGCGCGGCAAGTTCATCTATTTCCTCGGCGCCGACGACTATTTGCTCGACGAGAATACACTGGGCGATGTGGCTGCCTTCATCGAGCGCGCGCCGGGTTGCGATCTCGTCTATGGCGGGATCGAGGTGCGTTTCCCGGATGGCCGCGCCGAAATTTTCATGCCGCCGTCAGCAGAGGCGGCGTTGCCTTTTCTGGTTTCGGGATGCCTGCCGCACCAGGCGAGTTTTGCCAGCCGCCGCGCCTTCGATCTGGCCGGCGCCTTCGATGATCGCTATCGCATCGCCGGGGATTACGATTGGTTCCTGCGCGTCGTTACCCATCCGCAGCTTGTCACGCGGCGCTTCGAGCGGATTATCGCCTCGTATCGGATCGATGGCGTTTCGAATCGGCTCGAGCGCTCGCAGCCGGAAGTGTTCGCCATTCAAAACGCGCTCCCGCTCTTCCAGCAACAGGAATGGCTGCAGAAGCGTATAGCGATCTTTTTGCATGATTCGCTTTCCTACAGCCGGCAATCGGCTTCGTTGTCGCGGCACGCGGCGACAGGCATCTGGTTGGGCCAGTTGGCGCGTCTGGTCGGCCGAATTGCAGCGTATCCTTTCGAGTGGCTGCTCGCAGCATTGCGGCCACCCGCGCTGCGCCAACGAGCTCTGGCGCAGCTTCAGGCGCGCGTCTTGCGTCAACGGATCGCGAACGATGCGCTTGAGCGTCGCGCCGATGTGACGAGCTGTCCGTTGCAGCCGCAGGCGGCGCGCGACTAAGATCGCGCCATGACCGATTTCCGTCACTATCTAAACGATTCTCTTTCGGTGCTCACCGAGCTCGGCACGAGCCTCGACGCGGCAAAAGTCGAGCAGGCCGTCGAAGCCATCTTGAAGTCACTTGAAGCAGATAAGGCTTTCCTGATCTGCGGCAATGGCGGCTCCGCCGCCGATGCGAGTCATATCGCGGGCGAGCTCGTCGGGCGGTTTCTGAAAGAGCGCCGCGCGCTGAAAGCCATCGCCCTATCCGCCGACAGCGCGATCCTGACCGCTTGGGGAAACGATTACAGCTACGACGACGTTTTCGCGCGCCAGGTGAATGCCTATGGCGAGCCGGGCGGGGTGCTGCTGGCGATCAGCACCAGCGGCCGCTCGAAGAACGTCGTCGCAGCGGTGACCGCGGCCAAAGCCAAGGGCATGATCGTGATCGGTCTTACCGGCAAAGGCGGCGGTCATTTGGCTTCGATGGTGGACATCCTGCTCGATGTCCCGTCGACCGAGACGCCGCTGATCCAGCAGGCCCATATGTGCCTCTATCACTATCTTTGCGCCGAGGTTGAAGCGCGGCTCGCACCGCGTTAGCGGCTTTCGCGGCTTAGGATATAGGCAACCGCCTCGGGCAGCGATTTGACGATTGCGTCAGGCTCAACCGCTTCGTCCTGCGCGAGTCCGTAATCGACGAAAATGGCATGGCAGCCGGCGGCTTGCCCGGCTTTGACGTCGCGCCAACGATCGCCAACCATATAGCTTGCGGCGAGATTGATGTCGCGCTCGGCGGCCGCTTCGAGGAGCAAGCCGGGCAATGGCTTCCGGCAGGTACAATGCGCCGCATTGTTGTGAAAGCAGATCTTGATGTCGTCGAGCGGCATGCGCCGGCGCAATTCCGCATGGAAAGCGTCGACCGTCGCGCGTGGGGTGATGCCGTCGGGGACGTCCGGCTGGTTGGTGGCGACGATCGCCAAAAATCCCGCCGTCTTGATCTGCCGCACCGCGTCCTCGACGCCCGGTAGCACGCTGAATTCGTCAATCGTGCGCGGGGCGTAAGGCCGGTTGTTGCGGATGAGATTGGCGTTCAGCACGCCATCGCGATCGAGAAAAACCGCACGAGCAGACATTGAACATCGCCAATTTTGGTCACGGGGCAACGCGGGTAGACTAGACATTCGGCGCCGCCCGCGGCAATAGTCCGACACGATCAAATGATCACCCTCGTCACCGCCACGCTCAACGCCGCGCGCTTACTCGATCGCGCGATTGCGAGCGCTGCGGGGCAGGGGGTGGCTTATCAGCACATCGTCGTCGATGGCGGCTCGAGCGATGAGACCGCCGCGATCTGCGCGCGCACGCCGACCATCGATTTTGTTCTCGCGCCGGGCTCGTCGATCTACCAAGCCTGGAATATCGGCATCCAGCGCGCGCAGGGCGACGCGGTGCTGTTCCTCAACGCGGATGACGAGGTGGCGCCGGGGGCGTTGGCCATCGTCGAGCAGACGCTACGCGAACAACCCGAGGCGCAGATCGTCGCCGGTCATGCCTTGGTTGAAGATGACGATGCACCGGCGACACCGCTCGTTCGCCACATCGCCGCGCCGGGCGGTGTTCTATCGTTTGCGCAACTCGCCGCCGGCGTTCCGGCGATCAATGCCATGGCGTTTCGGCCGTCGCTCTTTCGTCGCTATGGCGAGGTCGAGACGCGTTATCGCATCGCTGGCGATCGTGCCTTCCTGCTCAACCTTGCGCTGGCCGCCGAGCCGCCGCGCATCGCGTCCGTTGATGCCGTGCTCTATCGCTATCATGTGCATGGCGGCTCGCTCACGCTGAAGCGCAGCCTCGATCAGCGCTTGCGGGTTGCCCGTGATCACCTTGCGCTGTCGCGGCAGTTGCTGGGCGAGGCACCGCCCGCCGACGCGGCGCGGTGGTTGCGGCATATGCGGCGGCGTGAGGCGATTGTTGCCGGCTTGCGTTGCCTCGCCGCCGGCCGTCCGGCCGAAGCGGCTAAGTTTCTGTGCGGCTTCTTCGCTTAGCCCTAGGCGAACTGCTCGGCGGCGTTCTCGACGAACCAGCGATAGGCGTCGGCAAGGCCGTCGCGCAGGCCGATCTTCGGCTGCCAGCCGATGCCGTTGAGTATCGCGACATCGAGCAGCTTGCGCGGCATGCCGTCGGGCTTGTCGGTGGCATAGCGCAGCCGGCCCTTGAAGCCGACGACATCGCCGATCAGCGCCGCGAGCTCCGCGATGCTGACATCCTCGCCCCAGCCGATGTTGACGTGGCTCTCGTCGGAATAGCGCTCCATCAGAAAGACGAGCGCGTCGGCCAGATCGTCGACATGGAGGAACTCGCGCCGCGGCGTGCCGGTGCCCCAGATCTCGACCTCCGCTGCGTTGGTGACTTTGGCTTTGTGCATCTTGGCGAGCAGCGCCGGGATGACGTGGCTTGCTTGCAGATCATAGGTGTCGCCCGGCCCATAGAGATTGGTCGGCTGGGCCGAGATAAAGTCGCTGCCATGCTGGCGCCGATAGGCGGCGCAGAGCTTCAGACCGGCGATCTTGGCGATCGCATACCATTGATTGGTCGGCTCGAGCGCGCCGGTCAGCAGATGTTCTTCCTTCATCGGCTGCGGCGAGAGGCGTGGATAGATGCAGGACGAGCCGAGGAAGAGCAGTTTCTTGACGCGGATGCGCCGTGCACCCTCGATCAAATTCCCTTCGATCATCATGTTGTCGTAGAGGAATTCGGCGGGGCGCGTGTCGTTGGCGAGGATGCCGCCGACCGTTGCCGCGGCGACGAACACGGTGTCGGGCTTGTTGGCGGCGAGCCACGCTTCGGTCTCAGCCTGCCGGCGCAGATCGACCTCTTTATGCGTGACGGTCAGGATCTCGCAATCGATCTTCTGGAGACGCCGCACCAGCGCGCCGCCGACCATGCCGCGATGTCCGGCGACGAAGACACGCTTGCCGCCCAGCGGATAGATCACCGGTTGCATGCTTGCGTTCTCAGCCCTGGCCAGCGGCGGCCGCGCCGCGCGCCGGCGTGGCAAAGCCCGCTTGCTTCAGCGTGCGCTCTTGCTTCGCCAGATCGAGATCGTGCGCCACCATGGCGCGGATCAGCGCCTCAAAGCTCACGCGCGGCTTCCAGCCAAGCTTGGTGCGCGCCTTCGACGGATCGCCGTGGAGGTAGTCGACTTCGGTCGGACGCAGATAGCGCGGATCGATTTCGACATATTTCTTCCAATCGAGACTGAGCTCGCCAAAGGTCAGCTCCACCATCTCTCTGACGCTGTGCGATTTGCCGGTCGCGACGACGTAATCGTCGGGCGCGTCCTGTTGCAGCATCAGCCACATTGCCTCGACATAATCGCCGGCGAAGCCCCAATCGCGCTTGGCGTCGAGATTGCCGAGGAAAAGCTTTTCCTGGAGCCCTTCCTTGATGCGCGTCGCGGCGCGGGTGACCTTGCGCGTGACGAAGGTCTCGCCCCGGCGCGGGCTCTCATGGTTGAAGAGGATGCCGTTGCAGATGAAGAGGCCATAGGCCTCGCGGTAGTTGATGGCGTACCAATGGGCCGCGACCTTGCTCGCGGCATAGGGGCTGCGCGGATAGAACGGCGTTGCCTCGTTCTGCGGCGGCTTGGCCGCGCCGAACATTTCCGACGAGCCGGCTTGGTAGAAACGCGGCTGGCGGCCGCCGACCGCGGCGTGATCGCGCAGCGCCTCGAGCAGGCGCAGCGTGCCCATGGCGACGACCTCGCCGGTATATTCCGGCACGTCGAACGAGACTTTCACATGGCTTTGCGCGCCGAGGTTATAGACCTCATCGGGCTCGACCTTCTCGAGCACGCGACGCAGCGCCGTACCGTCCGTCAGATCACCGTAATGCAGCGCGAAATTGGCGCCGGTGACATGCGGATCATGATAGAGGTGATCGACGCGATCGGTGTTGAAGAGGCTGGCGCGGCGCACCAGCCCGTGAACCTCGTAGCCTTTGCCGAGGAGCAATTCGGTCAGATACGACCCGTCCTGACCGGTCACTCCGGTGATTAATGCGCGCTTTGCCATGGTCATCCCTGTAGACGCACGGATATTAGGCGAAATTCTTGCCCAAGGCGACGGGAATGGCCGCTGTTGTTTCGATCTGTTACGGTTAACGGGCACAAAACGGGGCTTAAAAATATGCATTGGGGCGATCGGCGCGAGCAATTCCGCGCAGTGCTGGAAGGCGCGCGCTGCGTCTATCCGGCTTCCGTTTACGATCCGATGACGGCGCGGCTTGCCGCGGATATCGGCTACGAGATCGGGATGTTCTCGGGCTCGGTGGCGTCGCTGACGATTTTCGGCGCACCGGATATCGTCGTGCTGACGTTGTCGGAATTCGTCGCCCAGGTGCTGCGTATCAACCGTGCCGGCAATCTGCCGCTGATGGTCGATGCCGACCATGGCTATGGGAACGCGCTCAATGTGAAGCGCACCGTCGAGGAGCTCGAGACCGCCGGGGTTTGCGGCCTCTCGATCGAGGATACGGCGCTGCCGCCGGTCTACGGCTCGCCGCAAAAGCCGCAGGTGCTCTCGATCGAGGAAGGCGTCGGCAAGATGCGCGCCGCGCTGGCGGGGCGGCAGGACAAGCGGCTGGTCATCGTCGGGCGCAGCTCATCGATCGGCATCACCGGTCTCGCCGATACGATCGCTCGCGCCAAAGCCTATGAGACCGTGGGCGTCGATGCCTTCTTCATGGCCGGCGCCCAAACACGTGCCGAGGTCGAAGCGGTTGCCGCCGCGATCAAGATTCCGTTGGTTCTCGGCGGACCGTCGGCCGAGTTGCAAGACCTCGACTATCTCAGCACGCAATGCGTGCGCATCTGCATCCAAGGTCATTTGCCGGTCACGGCCGCGGTACGTGCCGCCTATGAGACGCTCAAAGCCTTGCGCGAGGGCGTGAAACCCAAGGATGTCGCGGGCGTGGCTTCGCCCGAGTTGATGAAACAGGCAACGCGCGATGCCGATTACCGCCGTTGGATAAAAGAATTTCTCGGCGGTTGAGATTATCTGCCGAGATTCAGCGGGGCGGCTACAGGATATTGAGCGGCGGCCCATTGGCTGGCGGAAGCTCGGCCACCGTTGGCTGCGACGCAACACTCGACGTTGCAGGCTGAAGTTCCTGTAATGCCGGATGTACGGGCGCTGGCGTGCTGGCAGAATGCGGCGAATAGTCGGGCCGACAGGCGGCGAGGCCGACAGCGGCGGTGATGACCGCGGCAAGGGCGAACGCACGCATTTTTTCTCCTCCCAAGCTTATCCTTTTATGCCTCTCTATGCCTCTGAACCGCGCGGTGCGGGCGAGGTTCCCTGGAGCTTGGCCATGGAGGAACTGGCGACAAAGGCGGGGGGTTGAAGACACAGGTCCTCACTGAATTGCGAGGTTTAACATGACACGCGTGATTCCAAAATTTGCCACCGCCGCGGCGGTCGCCGCTTTACTTGCGCTCGGCACCGGCGTCGCCTCGGCGCAATCCTCGACGCCGTCCGGTGCAGCGCCGCCGGTCCACACAACTGCCCCGACAAGCAATGCTCCATCGACGAGCAGTGCGCCGATGAAAAATCCGCTTGCCTCGGAAGACATCTCGCAAATCAATGGCAGCGCCGTCATGGCCAGCGACGGCACGAGCATCGGTAAGGTGTCGACGGTGCTGATGGATCCGTCGAGCAAGAAGATCGACCGCTTGGTCGTGGCGGAGGGTGGCGTACTGGGTGTTGGCGCGCATAAGGTCGCGCTGCCGGTGGATTCTTTCCGTTGGGATAGCGATAAGCGCAGCTTCACCGTCCAGAAGACCGCCGACGATCTGAGGGCAATGCCGGAATGGCAACAGCCGCAGCTCGCCGAAGCGCCGAGTACTGCGCCCGCGGCGTCGCCGGCAGCGGGTGCGGCCTCGACCCCAATGGCGCCTTCAGGTAACGCCCGCTAAGTCACCGCTAAGTTATCGTATCGGCCACGCGCCCGGTCGGGATGGATGCCCGGCCGGGCGTTTTTTTGTGTGCCGTTGGCAGGCTTGAGCCATGCCGCCTCGATGCTCTAGCGTGAAGCGATGCGCTTTCGGATCGTCATATGCTTGTTGGTCCTGGCCGTGATTGCGGCCTGGGGCGTCGGCCGCGCGACTTTGAGCAAGCCATCGACCGTCAATCGCTATGCCGTGATCGACGGCGACACGTTCCGCTACTACCCGAAGACATGCATCTTCACCGTGCTGAAGCTCGGTTGTCCGCCGCAATTGTTGCGGCTTGAGGGCGTCGATGCTTTCGAGCGTCGCCAGACCTGCCATGACGCGCTCGATCAGGTCTGGTCCTGTGGCCAGATCGCGACCGATCGCCTAAAGCAGCTTGTCGCGCGGCCGGATTTCACCTGCCGCATCGATCCCGAATTCACCGACCGGCACGCGCGCGAATTCTCGGTCTGTTTTGCCGATGGCCGGGATGTCGGCGCGACTTTGGTGCGCGAAGGGTTGGCCTTCGCCTATGGCCGCGACCGGCAATACTTGCCGCTGGAGAACGAGGCCAAAGCGGCGCGGCGGGGCGCGTGGGCCGGGCATTTCGTGCGGCCGCAATATTTCCGTCTCGGCGCGACGGCCTAATCTTTAGTGCTTCAGTGTCTCGTAAGCGGCGACGATTTTGCTCGCGACGCCTTCGACCGTGTAGTCGGCCACCTTCGACGCGAACGCATCGACCAGCTTCCAACCAGACTCAGGTTCGGTGAGCAGCGTTTCGATCGCGTTGGCGAGATCGGCCGGATCATTCGGCTTGTGAAAACGCATCGGCGTGCCGGCAAAGACTTCGCGCTTTACCGGAATGTCGCTGACGATGGTCGGTGTGCCAACGGCCAGCGCCTCGATGGGCGGCAGACCCAGCCCTTCGAACAGCGAAGGCGCGAGTAGCATGCGCGACGTCTTGACCAGATGTCCCAGATCGGCCGCCGGTATCTCGATATGATGCTCGATGCGGAAGCGGCGAAACCACGAGCGCGGCTTGTGCTTCGCCTTGCCGACCCAAACCATCGCGAGATCGGGTGGCTTTTTCATCAGCGATAGCGCGCGCAAGGCAAGGCCGGTGTTCTTAAGCGGATCGGCGAGCCGGCCGACGATCACGGCCACGTTGCGTCGCTGCCGCGTGCGGAAGTCATCGAGATCGGGATCGAATTGCACCGGCTGGCCGACGACGATGGCGCGGTCGTAATCCCAGAAACGCTTGAACTGCTCGACCACAAAATAGGTGTTGGTGGTGAGAACATCGGCGCTGCTCAGCACCGCGTCGCGATGACTGCGAAGCTCATCGATACTCTTGGCGACGGCCGTGCCTTCATAGGCCGGCAGATCCTGCACATGCCGGATCAGCGGCTTGCCGGTCGCGGCTTTGCACTGCACGGCATCGCGGCTCTGCAGCAACTCGTTGCTGTAGATGAAATCGAATTCCTCGCCATCGGCGGCGACATGACAGCCGATGCGGCGAAAGCCTTCCTCGATGCGCTGGATCTGGCCCCAACTGCCGCGGAAGCCGAAGGTCTTGATGGAATAGCGTGCCATTGGCTCTCTCAGCTGCCGACGCTCAACGAGGCGCCAAGGCGCCGCAGTGCGGCAATGACGCTCAACGGCGCGATGCGGCTCGTTGCGGGATTCTCGGCGCTCGGTTCGTTCTCGATTGTCATGGTGAAACGTGCGCTGTCGCTGTCGACCGCGATGGTGTGGATGTTGCGTGTGACGGTGGGATCGGCCCAAATTTCGAGCGCGGTGCGATCGGGACCGATGCCGGCCAACGACAAGGCGGCGGCGACATTGACGTTGGCCGGAAAGCCGCGCGCGCCATCGCGTGCGGAGCCGTTGAAGATACGCGTCGGATGGTTGATCGCATCGATATCGATCTTGTTGGCGGCGAGATAGGGCGCGCCGCGCAGCGACACCGGCGGCTTGCGGCTGGTCATCCGCACCGAATGGATCGTTCCCTCGGCGGCGGCGCGCACCGCATCGAGGCCGAGGAGCGCGCCGGTCACGAGGATGATCCGCGCCTTTTTCTGCTCAGCCAGCGCGGCGATGTTGGGCATCTCGAGCAAGGCCGCGCCGTTGACGGTAACCAGCACACGGCCCGCGGCCAAAGCGGATTCCGCAATGGAGCGGAACGCCCGCGCCGGCGCGCAATCGATGACGATATCGGCGAGCGTGCCGAGTTCGGTCGCCGCGATGACCGGCACGGTGATGCCGGCTTCGGCAAGCCGTCGTGCGGCAATCTCTGGCTGTCCGGCAGCGACTCCGGCCAGATGCAGTCCGGGGATGCCGTCATGCAGCGCCCGCGCCACCGGCAAGCCGATGGCGCCCAGCCCGGCGATCGCGGCGCGAAGGCTCATGCCTCCGTCTGACGGATGAAGTCGCGCCAGATCGGCGCGATGCGCTCGCCCTGGAAATTCGACGTCGTGGGATAGGGGATGGTGGCGCTGAAATTCGCATCCCATTCCGCTTCGGTCACGATCGGCGCGTGGTAGTGCGCTTTCGGTAATAGCTTCGCCAGTCGCTCCGCTGCTGCGGTCGGATGCGTCGGATCGACGCCGCCGGTGATGCTCGCCGGCACCTGGATCGAGGCCCATTCGGCATCGTTCAGCCGGCAGCCGGCGATGGGCAAATCGCCGCTGGTGATGAAGAACGCTTCCCAATACGCCATCTGGCGAATGAATTCGGTGGGATTCATTGCCAGCAGCCGCTCGCGATTGCCGGGATTCTGTTTGATCGAGGCGGCGAAGTGATTGGTTTCGGTCACGGCTTTCATGCCGCCGCGCAGTGCCGCGCGCGTATAGGCCTGATAGAAATTTTTCGGGAGCCGGCCGGCAGGATAATCGCCGCCCGAGCACCAGGCGAGCATCAGTCCTTTCACCAGCTTCGGATATTTCACGCAGAGCAGCGGCGTGACGCGGCAGCCGGCATATTCGCCGACATAGCAAGGGCCGAGCTTCAGCGTCTCGATCAACACCGCGAGATCGTCGGCCCAGATATCGGACTCAGAGTGGTCGCCCGCGATGACGATGTCGGCACGCGCGTCGGTGTTGCGCCGGTCCCAGGTGATGACGTGGAAATCCTTGGCGAGGGCGGTCGCGACCACGCGATGGACATGGCCGCCCCAGCGCCCGCCCGGCGTCAGCACGACATTGACCGATCCGCTGCCGAATTCCTGGTAGCTGATGGTACAGCCATTGAGTACAAGTTCAGGCATGATCGCTGGTCCCCGACAATGCAACGGTGCGCGGCCGCGTGTCGTTCGCACTATCGCGCGGCGCCGATTACGGTAATATCAAGAGCGCGCAGCACGCGCGAGCCGAATTTCGAGTCTACAATCCGCCATCATCCACAAATGCCGATCATCGAGGTCACTGGGGTCAGCAAGACCTATCACGATGCCGCCAGCGATCGCGTGGTCCGCACCCTCGACAAGGTCAGCATTGCGGCGCAGGAAAACGATTTCCTGATCCTGTTGGGGCCGAGTGGCTGCGGCAAGTCGACCCTGCTCAACATCATCGCCGGCCTCGTTCCCTACGATCAGGATGGTGGCCGCGTGCTCGTCGCGGGCAAGCCGGTGACCGGCCCCAATCCAAAGCTCATGGCCTATATGTTCCAGGACCCGGTGCTCTATCCGTGGCGCACGGTCTTGAAGAATGTCGAATTCGGCCTCGAGGCGCAGGATGTCGACAAGGCCGAGCGGCGCGAGCGTGCGCTGAAATATCTCCGCCTCGTCGGGCTTGAGGAATTCGCCGATTCCTATCCGCGGCAGCTCTCGGGCGGCATGGCGCAGCGCGTCGCGTTGTGCCGGGCGCTCGCGCTCGAGACCGACATCATTCTGATGGACGAACCTTTCGCCGCGCTCGACGAGCAGTCGCGTATTTTGCTGGGCGACGAATTGGTCTCGATCTGGCGGCAGGTGCGGCGCACGATCGTCTTCGTAACACACAGCCTGACCGAAGCCGTCTATCTCGGCCAGCGCATCGCCGTGTTCACGGCGCGCCCCGGCCGCATCAAGCTCGATATCGCCAACGACCTGCCGCGGCCGCGCGCGATCGGTGCGGGGGAATTCAATCAGATGGTCGATCGGGTCTGGCAGCAGCTCAAGGCTAAATTGCAAGCAGCTTCGGCGAGCGGCAAAAAAGCGGCGCGGGAGGAAATCCTGCTGCCGAAGGAATAGGCATGGGCAAGCTGTCGCCGGCAGTTGCGCGCTTGCTGCTCGTGCTGGTGCTGCTCGCGCTGTGGGAAATCTTCACGCGGCTGTCCTCGGTGAGCGCGATCCTGATCGCGCCGCCGAGCGCGATCATCTGGCAGATGGTGCAGATCCTCATCCGTGCCAGCAACGTGCCGGATTTTTACGCAAATGCTTGGCTGACCATCGGCGAAATTCTCGTCGCCTACGGCATCGCGGCGCTGCTCGGCGTGCTCACCGGCATCGCGGTCGCGAGCTCCAAAGTCATCGGCGACGCGTTCGAGCCCATTCTGCTCGTGCTTTATGCCGTTCCGAAGATCATCCTCTATCCGGTGATCGTGCTGATGATCGGCACCGGCCCGGGGACGAAGATCGTCTTCGGCGTCTTTGTCGGGATCTTTGTCATCATCTTCAACACCGCCGCGGGGCTGCGCCAGGTCGAGCCCAATTACGTGCGGCTCGCGCATTCGCTCGGCTACGGCAAAGCGAAGATCTTCTTCAAGGTCGAGCTGCCGGCGGCGGCGCAAACGATCCTCGCCGGACTGCGCCTCGGCTTCGGCTATACGATTATCGGCGTGCTGACCGGTGAGTTGCTGCTGGTGAATGCCGGTCTTGGCTATCTGATCGATTGGGCATCGGTCAATTATTACACCGCGCAGCTCTATGCGCTGATCGTCATCACCTTGGCGATCGGCGTCGTCGCGAATTATGTCGTCGGCCAATTCGAGCGGCGCTGGGTGCGATGAGCGCACGTCAGCGCAAATACCTGCCGCTCGTGATCCGCTTCGCGGCCATCGCGATCTTCGTCGCGATTTGGGATCTCGCGGTCAGGCTCGGCTGGATCGATCCGCTTTTCCTCGCGCCGCCGCTCGATACGATCGAACATCTCGTGCCGGTGACGAAACATGCCGCGTCCGATCTCGCCTTCACGCTGACGGCGTTTCTCAGCGCCTTTGTGGCTGGCGTCTTCTTCGCGCTGGCGATCGGCTTCGCGATCAACCTCTCCAATTACAGCCGTAAGATGCTGCTGCCGCTTCTCGTGCTCGGTGTGACGATCCCGAAAGTGACGCTGCTGCCGCTCTTCATCCTGTGGTTCGGCATTGCGCAAATGCCAATCATCGTCTTCGGCGCGCTGTCGGGATTCTTCCCGATGGTCATCAATGTGATGACCGCGGGAAGCGAGGTGAAGCCGAATCAGATTTTGCTCGCCAAGGCGATGGGCTTTGGGCCGCTGCAGATTTTCCGCAAAGTGACCTTGCCGGCGATGCTGCCGGTGTTGGTCTCGGGGCTGTTCTATGCCTGCAATGCCTCGATGATGGGCGTCTTCATCGTCGAGCTGGCGCTGGCGCGGCACGGGCTGGGTGCCGTCGTCCATGATCTCGCGGTGACGTTCCAGACTGCGGATATGTATGCCGCGGTGCTGCTGACCGCCTCGATCACCGTCGCCATCAATATGGCGCTTTGGTATGCCGCGCGGTATTTTGGCCGTTGGCGCTATTAGAAAACGGCGCGGAGAACACGGGGGCTTGTGGCGATGAAAAAATCGATTCTCTTGGGAATGGCGGCGCTGGCTTTTTCGGCACACAGCGCCCTGGCGCTCGACAAGATCAGCTACGGCACCGCGGTGAAGCTGTCGCCGGTTTATTACCTGCCGGTGCTCGCCGGGCAGGAGCAGGGCATCTTCAAGAAGAATGGTCTCGATGTCGAATGGGTGCCGTCGAATAGCGGCCCCGATTTCCACCGCGCGCTTGCCGCGGGCGCGGTGCAGATCGGCTCCTCGAACAGTGCGACCGACATTCCGGCGATCGGCCGCGGCGCGCCGTCGGTAATCGTCGCCAATTTGCAGACCGCCGACAATTTCGGCATTTGGGCGTCGACCAAGGGCCATATCAACACGATCCAGGATCTGAAAGGCGCGAAGATTGGCGTGTCGCGTCTCGCCGGCGCCGAGGATTCCTACGGCAAGCTGGTGGCGAGCAAGGCCGGCATCGAAGGCATGCAATACACCGCGACCGGCGGCGTCGAGGCGAGCATGGCGTTGCTGGTCACCGGCAGCATCGACGGCGTCGTGCTGACGCCGCATCAGATGATCGACCTCAAGCTGCAGGGCAAGGTCAAAGAGATTGCCGAGGTTGAGAAGTACAAGCCGAAGCCGTGGGTGTCCTACACGGTCGTCGCCGCCAAGGATTTCGTCGCCAAGCAGCCCGATGTCGCGAAGCGTGTCATCAAATCGATCCTCGAGGCCAACGCCTATATCATCAGCCCGGCCGGCAAACCCTGGGCGCTCGCGACGATGAAAGCGCAGAGCCACTATTCCGATGAGGCAGCGCCGGCGGTCTATGATGAGACAACGCTCAGCACCGATGGCAAGATCGATCGTGCGGGCGTGAAGAACGTCGTCGACTTCATGGTGCAGTACGATCTCATCAAGGCGAGCGACGTGTCGAATATCGATGCGTTGTTCACAGACCAATTCGTGAAATAGCCCCAGTTCGTACCAAACGGGAGGCCAAGCAATGCTGTCGGCGGTCGAGAACGAGCTTCTGACGCGGACCGATAAGGGGACACCGGCGGGCGATTATCTCCGTCGCTTCTGGATGCCGGCACTGCTCTCCGAAGAAATTCCGGCGCCGGATTGCGCGCCGGTCCGCGTGACGCTGATGGGTGAGCATCTCGTTGCCTTCCGAGACAGCGACGGCAAGGTCGGGTTGATCGACCGCTATTGCGCGCATCGCCAGATGGATCTGTTCTTCGGCCGCAATGAGGATTGCGGTCTGCGCTGCGTCTATCACGGCTGGAAATTCGATGTCAGCGGCCAATGCGTCGAAATGCCGACGGAGTCGCCGACGAGCAATTACAAGGACCGCATCCAGCTCACATCCTATCCATGCCAAGAGCATGCGGGAATCGTCTGGGCCTATATGGGGCCGAAAGATCTGCCGGTCGAATTTCCGCAATTCGAATTCAACACGCTGCCGAAGGATTGCTTCTACATCCGCAAGAGCCTGCTCGAATGCAATTACCTGCAGGCGATGGAGGGCAATCTCGATTCCTTCCATACCGGCTATCTGCACAGTTTCTCGAGTGGCAGCGCGCTCGATCCGCGGGGCCAAGGTCATGGGAAACGCGGCGCTGTCACGCATCAATACCAACAAGCGCAGCCGCATTTCGAGATTCAGGAAACCGATTACGGGCTCATGATCGGTGCCAAGCGCAAGGCGGCGAGCGGCGGCGCCTATTGGCGCATCACGCAATGGCTGCTGCCGGTGCACACGATGATCGCGGCCAATCCCGGCGAGACGCTGCTGTGGGATGCATGGGTGCCGATGGATGACGAGCACACCTGGGTCTATCGCATCGAATACAACCCCTGGCGCCCACTCACCGTGGAAGAGATTCACGAATACAACACGGCCGGTTTCGCGCGGCTCAATGTCGAGAATGTCCCGGGGACCTATCAGCCAGTGCGCAACAAGAGCAACGACTATCTGATCGATCGCGGGCTACAGCGCACTTATTCCTACACGGGCATCAAGGGCACGAACGCGCAGGACGCAGCGGCGATCGAGAATCAAGGCCCGACGCCGATTGCCGACCGCTCGAAAGAACACCTCGGCAGCACCGATGTCGCGATCATGCGCATGCGGCGGAAATTTCTCGCCGAGTTGGAAGCATTCCAGAAAGGTACCGAGCCGGTATCGGCGCTGAAGGGCGATCTCTACAAGGTGCGCGCCATTGCGGTGTCGCTCGAAGACGACGGCACGCCTTTCTACGAGGGCGCGAAAGAACATCTCTTTGTGCGATAGCGGGTGGCGATGACTCTCGACGAAATCAAATACCAGGTCGCGATCGGCAGTCGCATTCTTCATAACACGGGCCTCTCAGCGGGCGTGCGCGCCTCGATGGGTCATGTCAGCCTACGCGATCCGAACGACCCCAATCGCTTCGTCGTGAAAGGCCGCGGGTATGAGATCGACGTGCTGTCGCGCATGCGGCCCGAGCACATGGTGGTGTGCGATCTCAACGGCTATCTCATCGATGGCCCGCCCGGCGTTTTGCAATGCAACGAGGTGATGATCCATGCCAGCGTCTTCAAGGCGCGGCCCGAGATCAACTCGGTCGTCCATGTGCATCCGCCGTTCAGCGTCATGTTGACCGTGCTCGGCGTTCCCATCGTGCCGGTGGTACTCGAAGGGTTGCGCTTGGTGCGGAAGCCGCTACCGGTCTACCCGCACACGGCGCTGATCACCTCTGAAGCGCAGGGTGCGGAGATGGCGCGCTGCCTCGGCCAGGCGCGCGCCGTGCATCTCTTGGGGCACGGCGTGACGACGGTCGGCAAGAATATCGAGGAATCCGTCACGGCGATGATCCAACTCGAACATCAGGCGACGATGAATTATCACGCCTGCGCCGTCGCCGGCCGCGATCACGCGCGCATTCCCGACGAGCTGATCGAGGAATATCTGCAGTGGAAGCCGCTCGCCGAGCCACATTTCCAAGAGGCGGTGGCGCGGCTCGGTCCCGCGAATATGGGCGGTAGCATCTGGAGCGATCTCGTCGATCGCGCTGCCCAGGACATCGCTGCCGGCTAAGACTCGCGCTTGGTGCCCGCGGCGGGGGCACCGCCACTTCATTGTCTCTGCATAATTATCGGCTCGCGCTGCCACTGAAGTGAGCAGGCAGCGGCGCATAATTGCCTCCGATATCGGCAGGCTGACGGATTTCTCGGCGAAATTCGATCTGCCCCAAGATTGCCGCGGGCTGGCACGCAATTTGCTGCCATATCTCCATCGACAAGTCTTAATGATGGGAGGGACGTCGCTAAGCGGGAGTACGCTTTGCCGACGAATTCCAAGCTTGAAGTCCACGCCGTCGCGATGGCTTTTGCCAGCTCGAGCGGCAATCTCGATGCGCTAGCGCCTGTCTCATTTGCTCTGGCCGAGGGCAGCTTCGTCAGCGTGATCGGCCCCTCAGGGTGCGGAAAGAGTACGCTTTTCAATATCATTGCCGGGCTGCAACGGCCCAGCAGTGGCACGATCTCGATCGACGGCGAAGACGCAACCGGCTCGATCGGCCGTGTCGGCTACATGCTGCAAAAAGATCTGCTGCTGCCGTGGCGGACGGTGCTCGACAACGTGATCCTCGGGATGGAGATCAAAGGTGTATCGCGTGCCCGTGCGCGCGCCACCGCGATGCCTTATCTCGAGCGCTACGGCTTGCGCGGTTTCGAGAATCGCTTTCCACGCGAGCTTTCCGGCGGCATGCGCCAGCGCGCGGCGCTGCTGCGCACGCTGTTGCTCGATACCGACATCATTTTGCTCGACGAGCCGTTCGGCGCGCTTGATGCACAAACGCGCAGCAGCATGCAGGAATGGCTGCTGCAACTCTGGGCCGATTTCGCCAAGACGGTCGTGTTCGTCACCCATGACGTCGAGGAGGCGATCTTCCTCTCCGACGAGATTCTGGTGGTGAGCGCGCGTCCCGGCCGCCTGGTCGACCGCATCGCTGTGCCGCTACCGCGTCCCCGCGCACGCTCCGTGGCAAACTCCACGGAATTCGTTGCCCTCAAGGAACGCTGCCTCAGCCATTTGGGACACGGAGCCGGAGAACGCGCGGCATGAGTCAGAGCGGGAGCAAGAGTATGACAGCCCAAGCCTTGCCAGGGACACGCTTGCGCGAAGTGCCGCGCAAAAGTCTGGCGCGATTTCGTTTTCCCGCCGTCTTCGCACCTGCCGGCGGCGTCCGCCAATTGCCGGTGCAGGTCGCGTGGAAGAAATACCAGATCGTTCTCGCTCAGGCGCTGATCGTGGTCGCGGCGATCGGCGGTTGGCAAATTGCCGCCTGGCTGAAGCTCGTCGATCCCTTCTTCTGGTCGCAGCCGACCGCAATCGCCAACACGCTGACGATCTTCTTTCTGCGCGGCGACGCACTTACCGATATTGTCTACACCTTCCAATCGACGATTGGGGGCTTCATCCTCGGCACGGCGGCGGGGTCGTTGCTCGGCCTCAGTTTCTGGTGGTCGCGAAATTACGCTGCGATCGTTCAGCCTTTCGTCATCTGCTTCGAATCGATTCCAAAGCTCGCGCTGGCACCGCTGATCATCTTGGTCTTCGGCATGGGGCTCGCGTCGAAGGTTGCGATCGCCGTCGCGCTGACACTCGTGGTCTCGACCCTGACGACCTATGCCGGCGTCCAAGCGGTCGATCCCGATAGCGAGAAGCTCTTCTATTCGCTGGGCGCTAGCCGGTTTCAGGTGTTCCGTAAGCTCGTCGTACCCTCGGTGTTGCCGTGGACGATCTCGGTGCTGCGCGTGAATATCGGCCTCGCGCTCACCGGCGCGATCGTCGGCGAATTCATTTCCTCGCAGCACGGCCTCGGGCGCGAGATTCTCTATGCCGGCCAGACTTACGACATCGCGCTCGTTTGGGTCGCGGTCCTCGTGCTCTCGACCTTCTCGATCGTCATGTACGTCGCCGTGTCGTGGCTCGAAAAATGGCTGCGTAAAGGCATTGTTCGCTGATCCCCAGAACGCTCAACCAACTGCCGGAGGCTCGTCCCTTGCGCATGATTTTTAAAGCCGTTGTTACGGCGGGTGTTTTGCTCGCGGCGTCGCTCTCGGCCCGGGCTGAGACCAAATCGCTTATCATTGCCGAGCCGACGCATGGCGTCGGCTATCTGCCGCTCTACGTCGCGATCGACGAGGGCTACTTCAAGCAACTCGGCCTCGACGTGAAATTCGCCACACTGGAAGGCGGCAGCGCTCATACCAATGCCGTGTTGTCGGGTCAGGCCTTCGCCTTCATCGGCGGTCCCGAGCACAACGCTTTCGCCGATCTCGGCGGTAAGCAAATCCGCGCCGTGGTGAATGTCGTCGATCGCGGCAATGTCTATCTGGTCGCCGCCGCCGGCAAGGGACCGAAGGATTCGGACCTTGCTTCCTATGCCAAGGGCAAGATCTTTGCCCCCGGCCTCTTCGGCGGCACGCCGAATTCCATCACCCGCTACATGCTGACGGTCTGGGGGCTTCAGGACAAAAAGGACGCCACCATCCTCGAGACCACCACGCCGGGCATTCTTGCGGCTCTGAAAACCAGCCAGGCGCAGATTGCGGCGGTGAGCGAGCCGATGCTTACCCAAGGCATCCGTAACGGTATCTGGGACGAGCCCTTTTTCAACGTGCCGAAAGAGCTCGGACCCTATGCCTATTCGACGATGAACATATTGAAAGATGAGGTCGATAAAGATCCGCAGACCGTCTCGGCCTTCGTGCGCGGGGTCATCATGGGGTTGCGCGAGGTCTATGACCATCCCGACGAGGCGCAGAAGATCGCCGAGAAGGAATTTCCGACGATGCCGCCCGCCGATCTGAAAGCGACGCTCGATCGCACTTTCGCCGACGAACTCTGGAGCCATGACGGGATGGTGTCGGAGCAAGCCTGGACGACGGCGCAAAAGGTCGTCCGCAACGCCAACATCCTCAAAGCCGATGTCGCCTATGACAAGATCATCGACATGCAATTCGTGCGCGCGATTCTCGCGTCAAACAAGTGATCAGCCAAGGAAGGGAGAAGAGAGAGAACATGACAACAAGTGAACCGATCTGGAATCAATTTCTGACCGAGCGCGACAAGCAGGTGTTCGGCGATGCGGGCTACGGCGCGCGCGCCGGCTTCGGCAAGCGCCCTGCCGTTTTAGTGATCGACGTGAATTACGCGTTCTGCGGCGAAAGCCCGGAGCCGATCCTCGAATTGATCAAGAAATGGCGGAATTCGTGCGGCGAGGATGCCTGGATATCGATCGGCTATATCCGGCAATTGCTCGATGCGGCCCACGGCAAAGGCGTCCCGGTGCTCTACACGACCGGCGTCCGCCGCGAGGACAATTGGGATTCCGGCAGTTGGTCATGGAAGAATAACCGTAGCGGCGAGGACAAACCGGCTGTGCGCGCCAATCGCAACGGCAACGAAATCGTGGACGAGATCGCGCCGGCACCGCAAGACATCGTCGTCCTGAAGCAAAAGCCGAGCGGTTTCTTCGGCACGAATATGCTGAGCTATCTCGTGCTTCTCGGCTGCGACAGTGTGATCGTGACGGGCACCACGACAAGCGGGTGCGTGCGGGCGACGGTGCTCGACGCATTCAGCAATAATTTCCACGTCGCTCTCGCCGAAGAGGGGTGCTTCGACCGTTCGCAGGCGAGTCATGCCATCAATCTATGCGACATGAACGCAAAATATGCCGATGTCGTGAAGACGAAGGAAGCGGTCGAATTCATCGACAGCCTGCCTGCCGGCCTTTTCGATCTGCCGAAAGGCAGATCGGCGCCGACCGTCGCGTGAGCGGCTAGGGCGCGTTACGCGCCCTGATCATCGATCGGATCGCCGTGCAGCGCTTCGAGCTGCAGGGCGATCTCGATCTGTGGCCGGATATCGGTCAGCATTGTTTGCGGCGTCGGTCCAGCTTCGCCGGTGTCGATGCCGGCGCGTGACGAGCCGGCAAGCCCCCAGGCCTTCGGGACGATCGTCGCATCGCGTTCCCAATGCTTGAGCGGCCGGCCTTCGGCCAGTGCCGCGAGCTCACGGCTCCACACCCGCCGGATGGCGATGACGCCGGTATCGCCGCGGCCGGGGCGCTCGGCATCGCGATCGGCGATTCGGCCCTGGCCGAGTTGTGCGATATCGTCCTGCAATCGCACGAGGTCGACGCGCGATTTATCGACATCGCGCAGCGCGATCTTCCCGCGCAGCACGTCCTCTGCGACGCGCTGATGCGGCAGATCGATCGCGGTGCGGCGTTTCTGATGACGCGCTTCGACATCGCGCGCCGCCGCGCCGGCGACCGAGATGCGGTGCAGGCTGAATTGCATATGCGCGCGATCGTCGATCGGCACCCACCAGAAGAGCGATTCCTGCCAGCCAACCTCGGGGTCGGTCGGAAGCGCCGTCATGTAGAAGATGTTCGGCATGCCGAATTGCTGGATCCGCAACTGGCCGTCATCGCGCGTGAAAATGTAGGTGACGCCCCAATCGGATTCTTCGGCGCGCAGCTGGGCGCCGCGGCCGATGCCGCTATAGGAGACCATGTTGTCGCGGTGGACGAAGGCAACATGGCTCATATCGAGCGCGTTCTCGAGATTCTGGAAGTAATTGCATTCGCGCAGATAGGAATTGATCTCGACCATCCCGTCGAAATCTTCGAATTCCGGATAGGTGGGAAACGCCGACGCGGCGCCCTTGCCGAGATAGGCGAAGATCAGGCCGAGATATTCGCGGGTCGGATAAGAGCTCAGCTTGATGCGGTCGCAATAGCTCGAATCTTCGGCCGGTTGTTCGTTGCATTGCCCATCGGGAGCAAATTTCCAACCGTGGTAGAAGCAGCGCAGATCGTCGCCCTCGACCCAGCCCGACGATAGCTGCGTGCCGCGATGCGGGCAGCGCGGATCGGTGAGGCAAAGGCGACCGCTCTCGCCGCGGTAGAGGGTGAAATTCTCGCCCATGATCCGTAGCGGCACGGCGCGGCCGGGCGCGATGTCGGCGCTGTGATAGATGGGTTGCCAGAACCGGCGCATATAATCGCCAGCGGCGGTGCCCGGACCGGTCTGCAAAAAGGTCTCGGTCTGGGCCGCGCCGCGACCGATCGGTGTCACATTGGCCATAATGGTTCCCTCTTTGCCGGCGATTGTGTCTCGACCGGTCGGCCAGAGGCAAGAGCGGTATGGAACTGGTGGGAGCGGTCGTTTGTAGGGATTATGATCGGACCGGTTTCGGTTGAGGTAACACAATGAAATTTTCGAGCTTTCCCCGCATTTTCGCCGTCCTGGCGGCGGCCGCCATCCTTGGCCTCGCGGCCTCGGCGGTCGCGCAGACTCAGCCCGGCAAGCCGCCGGCCTGGATCGCGGATTTAAAGACGGGATGCAAAGTGTGGAACCCGGCACCGCAGGCCCGTGAAACGATCCATTGGTCGGGCGGCTGCAATGCCGGCTATGCGCAGGGCAAAGGCACCCTGCAATGGTTCGAGAACGGCAAACCCGGTGATCGCTACGAGGGCGAATATCAGGGCGGCAAGCGCAATGGGCACGGCGTCGTCACGATGGGCAACGGCACGCGCATCGAGGGCGATTGGCGCAATGACGAGTTGTTGCAGCTCGGCGTCAACGAGATTTGAGGAATGCCGCGAGCTCGGTCTTCACCGACGCGATGACGTCGCGCCAGTCGCCGAGCGCGCGCTGGCGGAAGAGGCGTGCCGTGGGATACCAGGGACAATCGTTGCGGCCGAGCAGATAGCGCCAGTCGGCGTTGCGCGCGAGCAGGATCCACACCGGCTTGCCTAGGGCGCCGGCGAGATGCGCAACGCTGGTATCGACGGTGATGACCAGATCCATGAGATCGAGCAGCGCGGCGGTGTCGCTGAAATCCTTGATCGCGTCGCCGAAGAAGGTGATGCGTCCATCCTGCTTTAGCGCGGCCTGATCGCGCTCGCGCAGGTCGATCTGCAATGCCGTCCAGTCGGCATCGTCGGAAACGATCGGGAGAAAGGTCTCGAGCGTCATCGACCGGTTGCGGTCGTTGCCTTGTTCGGAATTGCCGCTCCAGACGATTTCGATGCGCGGCTTGGTCTTCGCCGGCAGCGACGCGTTCCATTCCGTCTTCAGCGCCGCATCCGCTGTCAGATAGGGCGTCTCGTGCGGAAGCCGCTCCGGTACCGTGCGGAAAGCCAGCGGCAGCGAGAGCATCGGGCAGTGGTAATCGAATTCCGGCGGCAGATCGCCATCGGCGACTACATGGATATTCGGGCTAAGGCTCGCCAACAGCTTTTTGAGGGACGGCCGTGCCGAGACGATGACTTTCGCACCATGCGCATCCAGGAGCCTTGCATAGCGGCAGAAATGCAGCGCGTCGCCGAAGCCTTGCTCGGTATGGATGAAGATCGTCTTGCCGCGGATATCCTCGGCGCCGGTCCAGAGCGGCCGCGGCAGCGCGCGTGCGCCCGGCGCCTCGGGCAGGCGCTTGCGCCATTCGAATTCGGTCCAGCCCTCGGGGAATTCGCCGAGCTGGAGCAAGAGCAGTCCGCGATTGAGATGCGTCTCAACATGCTGCGGACGCAGCGCGAGCGACTTGTCGTAGCTGGCGAGTGCTTCGTGATGGCGCGCGAGATCGATCAATGTCGCGCCGCGATTGGTATAGGCGTCGGCATAATCGGGCCGTAACGCAATTGCCTGATCGAAGCTCGCCAGCGCCTCTTCATGCCGGTTGAGCTGGTCCAGCACCACGCCGCGATCGTTGAACGCCTCGGCGAATTCAGGACGCAGCGCGATGGCGCGGTCGTAGCTCGCCAGCGCTTCGGCGGGGCGGCGTAACGCAGCGAGCGCGAGTCCGCGATTGCAATGCGCCTCGGCGTAATCCGGCTTGAGCGCGATCGCGCGGTCGGTGCTTTGCAACGCCTCTTCGGCGCGGCCGACCTGATTGAGCAACGCGCCGCGATTGCTATAGGCCTCTAGGTAATCGGGCTTCAGCGCGATCGCTTTATCGAAGCTCGCCAGCGCATCGTCAAAGCGTCCGAGCTGGAGGAGGCCGTTGGCGAGGTTGTTATGCGCTTCGGCGACGCTGGGATTGATCGCGATCGCGCGCGATGTGAGTTCGACGCCGCGTTGCGGCACGCCGCTCTGAAAGGCGATCAGGCCCAGCATATAGAGTACGCTGAAGCTGCTCGGCTGCGCTTGCAGGACCTGTTGGTAGAGCTGCTCGGCCTCGGCGAGCTGCCCTTGCTGATGCAAGGCGACCGCGCGCTGGAAGATATCGCGCAGCGTTGTGCCCGATTGGCCGTTCGGCGGCTGCTGCGACAACGTGGTGCTCCTCAGGTGGCGATCCGAGGCGCGACGATAGCACCGGCCGCGACGAGACCGAAGCAGCGCCTTTGCTCAGTAAGGGCTCACGCGCATTCGATTGAAGGCCGAGAGGGCGACGGCATTGCCGCGATCGATGGCGATGCCATACCAATACGAGGCTTGTCCGACATCGCGCGGGACGCCGATGCCGTTCTCGAATATCTGGCCGATATACATTGGCGCATAAGCATCGCCCATCGTCGTCGCCTGCTGCAGCAAGGTCAGCGCTTCGCCATAGTGACGCTGCTCGAGCGCGGCATAGCCATTCTTGCGTAACGTCAAGGCATTCGCCGGTGGTGCCGCGCGTTGCGTTGGTGGCGTTGCCTTCGCGACTTTACGCGATGACCGATTGCGATCCGTTTTCCAGACCGGCGGTTCGGCTGGGGCCGCTTCGGCAGTGGCGGTCGCGGGCGCAGAGGTTCGCGGTGCGGTATCCGAAGCCGCTGCTTGCGCTGCAGACGCGGGGGGTGGCGCCGATGCTGTGGTGGGAGACGACGCTGCTTTGGCCCAGATCGGCGGCGGGCCTGTCGATTTTGCTGCCGAGGATGGAGTTGCTTCCGGCATGGCCGTGGCCGGCGCGCTCGGGGAGGCGGAAGGCGCCTGCAGCGCGACTTCTTGGGTGCTCGGCGGT
Source organism: uncultured Alphaproteobacteria bacterium (assembly GCA_963740675.1). Lineage (GTDB taxonomy): Bacteria > Pseudomonadota > Alphaproteobacteria > ATCC43930 > CGMCC-115725 > CAIKMD01. The sequence goes on along the minus strand of CAVUFS010000004.1, from coordinate 349,931 downwards.
CCTTCCTGATGTGAATAGAGGACGGCTGCCGCGAGGAGGCAGGCGGCCGCTATGCCGCATACGCCATAGAGCCCCATCCTCTGCCGGCGCAGGCAATCGATGCAGACCGGGATGCGCTCGATCACATAGGCGTTGTGGGGAAGCGGGTCTGTCGACATGCCGGGGCGCATGCCAGGGACGACATGTGTCTCGTGAGTGGTCGGCCGGAAGATCGGCGGTCCGCCCGAGCGCCAGTCTCCAGGTGCCGCGGGCCGCGACGCGACTTTGACGCGTTCTTCGCGATGGCGCACCCGATCTGCCGGCACGAGTTCGTGACACTCGGCACAGCGGATGAGATGCGTGGTGGCGGAATTGCCGGACGATAACGCGCTATCGGCCACGCTACGGGCCTCCTTACCAGGAAGAAGGCGCTGGCGAGACGAAAGTTCCGGTCGGTTAAGGTCGGCTCCCTGGGCGGCCCAGCTCTAGTCAGTACAGCTCAAATGGCAGAGGACGTGGCCGCTCGCGCCGCTGGCATCGGCGAAAGGCAGAAGCAGCATGTGATAGTTGTGTGGGCTGCGCCCGCCGGTGAAAGCGCGGCGTGTCTCCATCGCCTTGCCCAGACGCGCGACCTGGCGCGAGCAGGAGAGTATCCACTCGGTCACCATACTGGTGAATTCGATCGCGCCGGTGAGCCGACTCAGGCGGGCGATCTGCGGCATCGCCGCCTGGTCTGCGCCGTAATTCACCATCACCGTATCGGGCCAACTGATTGCGATACGCGTGCGGTCGAGATTCGCAAAGAGCGGCAGCTCGCGGCCGGCGCGCAGCTCGTCCCAATAGTAGATGAGATCGTCGCTGCTGCGCAGATCGTCATAGGGCAGCGGCGCGGCGCGCGCGATCGCAGGCGCGGCTGCGGGCGGCGGTGCTTTTGCTTCCGGCTCGGGCGGCGGCTCGGGCGCGACATAAGGCTCGGGCAGCGGAACCGAGCGGCGGATGACGGGAGGCAACTCCGGGGGAGGTGCGATCGGCGGCGCGGTAAGAGGCGCTGCCTCCGGTGTCGCTTCGGCGACAACGCGCGGCGCCGCCGGCATTTCGCCATTCAGCCGCGGCTTCTTCAGCCTCTCGGTGAGATCGCCGCGCTTGGCGCTTTTTCCAGAGGCGCGGTCGATGCGGCGGATATCGATAAGGCTCAGCGCCGCCGCGTCGGTTCCAACCTTCGCGCGGCTAGGGGCCGAAGTGGATTCGCTCATTGGCTTTCGTTGCGCTGGCAGCAATCGCTGCCGGTCACGCCCTCGCCTTGAATGCAGGGGCAGGGATCGTGGAGGAAGGTCGGCATCACGCGCTTCAGATAATGATCGAGCGCATCGATCAGGATCACCTGGCGGCTCTTGCCGAGATGCGCCGAGGCAAGCCGCAATCGCAGACGTTGCTTGTCATCGACGCGCAAGGTGATGCGGCTGAACGCAGTGTTGGGCGGCGATGGTGGCGGGACGAAGGCCTGTGGCGTCGGCCATGTGACGGGTGCTGCCGCTTCGATCGGCCGCATGTCGCGCGTGTCGTGTGTGGCTGCCTCGCGCATGACGAAGCCGATGCGCTCGGTCATCGGCTGGGCCAAGCCCCGGCTCGGCTGCGCGTTGCCTTTGGTGACGAGAAGAGCCGCGCTGAGCGATGCTGCCGGTGCCGAACTCACAGGCTGGCCTCCGCGGCGATCGCGTGCGGCGTCAGCGCATCCGCCAGCGACGGCCGCGCTTCACGATTGAGACGATGGCTGATGTAATCCCAGAGCGAGGCGATCTCTTCGGCGCTGCGTGTTTCGCCTTTGAGCTCGCCGACGGTGCGGCCGTCGATCATGCTCGCGGCGAAGCCGGTGCGTTGATGGAGGATCACCGGTGCGAGCGTGCCATGCTGCGACAAGGCCATCACCGCTTCGTTGGTGATGCGCGCGCGCGGCGTTGCGGCGTTGATAATAAAGATGAGCGGCTTGCCGGCGCGCTCGACCAGCTCGACGGTGGCGCCGGCGGCGCGCAGATCATGCGGGCTCGGCCGGACAGGAATGAGTACAAGATCGCAGAGTTCGATGACGTCGCCGATCGTCGCCTCGATCGCCGGCGGCGTATCGATGAATAGCAGTTTCATGCCGAGCGCGCGCAACTGCTCGACATCCTGCTTCAATGTCGCCGCGGTGGTGCGCGCAAAACAGGGCGTCTCGGCCTCGCGTGCATTCCACCACGCAGAAAGGCTGCCTTGCGGATCGGTGTCGATCAGCGCGACCGGCGACGCGCCAGCCTGCTCGGCTTGAACGGCGAGATGGCCCGCCAGCGTCGTCTTGCCCGAACCGCCCTTTTGCGAAGCAATTCCGATGATCTGCATCACTCTCTCCAAAATCGCATTGATGGCATAGGAGCCATCGACAACAGGCGACATTTGTCGTCGTTGCACGATACGCGACCTTGGCCCGCGACCGGTACGATGATCGCCGCGCTTTTAGCGAAGGATCATGTGAGTTTCGCCGCGAATTTCGCGGAGAGTGATGCGGCTTTGCTTAAGGTTATCGCGGGTAAAGCTTGTTACCCGCGATGCCTGTTCCGTTATTTCGGCAGGAATTTCTCGGTATAGAGCTTCGACATGTCAGGCTCGCTGTCGAGCAGCTTCAGTTCGACGAAAGAGCCCTTCAGCACGTCCATCGATTCCTTGTCGAAGCGGCAATCGTTCACGTACATGCCGATCACGAGGTCGTATTCCTTGGACATCACGTCCTCGCTGAAGCCGGTGATCTTGGCCTCGATCTTCACCGTCTCGGCCTTGTGAGCGCGCATATAAGCGACAGTCTCGATCCAGCCGGCGAGGAACGCGCGGACCGCATCCGGATTCTTGGCGATAAGGTCGTTGGAGGCGAAAAGTGCGCCTGAGGCGACATTGCCTTCATAGCTCGCGACCGTCGTCAGAAGCCGCCCTTCTTTCGTCGCCTCCATGGCAAGGAATTGCGAGGCGCTGCCGATCGAGGCATCGATCTGATGCGTCTTGAAGGCCGCCAGGGTCGGTGCGGCGCCGCCGCCGATCGCGATCGTGGTCACGCCATTCTCACCCCAGCCTTTCTTCCTCGCCAGGACATGTCCCGACCACTCGCTGAACGAACCCGGGCTCGAGACGCCGATCTTCTTGCCCTTGAGATCGTCCAGCGTCTTGATCGACGAATCCCAGGGCACGCCGATGCCGAGGAAAGGCGCCGGCGCGGTGCTTTCGCAGACCGCGATCATCGGCGCGCCTTTGGCGACGAAAGCCATCTCGGTGCCGGCGCCGTCGCCGATATCGATGCTGCCCGCCGCCAAAGCCTGCGCCATTTTGCTCCCGCCGGTGAAATCGATGATCTTCAGGTCGAGCCCGTGCTTTTTGAAGATGCCGAGCTCGTCGCCGACATTAACGGGAATGATCGCGTCGGATGTCGCATTGGATTTGCCGACGGTGAGCGCGGTATCCGCCGATGCAGGGACGGGCGCCGCCAAGAATAACGCCAGGCCGATAATGGCTGACACCGTTCCGTATGATGACTTCGTGATCATGCTGCTCCCCTCCCGTTCAGCGCTTTATTGGCCGGCGCGATCCGTTGATTTTAGCTCAGTTCGGGGCGTCGTGCGAATGCATCGCACTTTAGGCAAAAGTATCGTGGTGTCTTACTAATTGTTTCCGTGGCAGTGCGCGGAAAACCGCCGGATGCCGATCGATCTCCCGTTCCTTTAACGACTTCATAAGGCCGCGCGGTGTGAGTCAGCGCGGGGCATTTATCGCTCCGATAGACGAAGCGAAAAGCGGGGACCGAGATGTTGTTGTTGCGCAGGAAGCACGAGCCGCAGCCAACGATTGATCCGCCGGAGCCAGCCAACAGCCCCGAAAATTCGACCCAAATTGAGGCTTCGCCGCAGGCCGACGCGCCGAGCGATGCGTCCGACTCGTCCGCGGAAGCCTCGCCGGAGAAAGCGCCCGTCCTCGAGAAAGCCACTATCGAGGAAACCGCGCGTCCTGAGCCCGCCAACCAGCAAGAGCGTCGCCTGGTCATCGCTGCCGGCATCAGCTTTCGCGGCGAGATCGCCGGTTGCGATCGCTTGGTGATCGATGGCGCGGTTGAGGGCGAGATCAAGGCTTGTCGGCACATCGCGATTTCGGATGGCGGCGCGTTCAAAGGTATCGCTGCCGCCGATGATGCCGATATCGCGGGGTCCTGCGCCGGCTCCCTGATGGTGCAGGAAAAGCTTTTCATCGCGCACACCGCTCGTGTCTTCGGCTCGGTACGCTACGGCCGTCTCGTGATCGAGGAGGGCGGCGAGCTCGATGGCGACGTCCGGCGCTTGAAAGCCGAAGGCAATGCCGAGTTGCCGCTGTTCGTGGCAACGGCCACGCTCGTCGAGGCGCCGGTGGCCGAACGCGTTGTTGCCGAGAACCGCCAGCCGGCTCCGATCGCCGATGCCGCGGTGAAACGCGACACGGCCGAGCTTGCCGAGATCGAGCGCATGTTCGCGGCCGCCCTTTCGGCGCGCGACCTGTCGCGCTTCGACGAGGCGGAGGCGTTGTTCAAATCGGTTGTCGCAAAAAGCCCGGACCATACGGCGTCGCTCGCCAATCTCGGCAAGCTCGCGCGTCAGCGTGGCGATCGCGCCGAGGCGCTTTCCTATTTCGAAGCGGCGGCGAAAGCCGATCCGCAGAATACCTGGGCGCGCTGCGATGCCGCTGCCATGCTGTATGAACTCGCGCGCGCACCCGAGGCCGAGTTGATTTACAAATCGGTGCTCGAAGCCGATGCCAAACATGTCGGTGCGCTGAGCGGTCTCGGTCAGCTCGCAAAAGAGCGTGGCGACAAGGAAGCCGCGCTGGCTCATTTCGATGCGGCGGTCGCCGCGGATCCGGCCAATCCGTGGGTGCGCTGCGATGCCGCCAACATGCTGCGCGAGCTGGCGCGGTACGACGAGGCGGAGATGATCTTCAAAACCGTGCTCGGGGATCATCCCGAGCATGGCGCGGCGCTGACCGGGCTCGGTCATCTCGCGCGTCGCCGTCGCGATCGTGCAGGGGCGCTCAATTATTTCGAGGGGGCGGCGAAAGCCGATCCGCGCAATCCCTGGGTACGTTGCGACCTCGCCAATATCCTGCGCGAGTTGTCTCGCTTCGGCGAGGCCGAGACGATGCTGAAATCGGTGATCGAGAACGACAAGCGGCATGTCGGCGCGCTGACAGGGTTGGGGCATATCGCACGCCAACGCGGCGAACTCGACGCGGCGCTCGGCTATTTCGAGACGGCGCTCAAGGTCGAGCCGCAAAATCCCGATCTGCGTTGCGAGCTGGCGGCGGTGCTGCGCGAGGCGTCACGTATCGATGAGGCGGAGCGCGTGTTCAAAGAAGTGATCGAGACACATCCGCAACATGCCACGGCGCTGACAGCGCTTGGCCAACTTGCGCGGCAACGCGAGGATCGTGGCGCGACGCTGCGCTGGTTCGAGGCGGCGGTGGCGGCCGAGCCCGACGATGTTTCGATCCGTGTCGAGTTCGCCCGCGCGCTGCGCCAGCAGGGCGAATTCGCCCGCGCGCGTCAGATCATCGAAAAAGTACTCGACGACGAGCCGAGTGCGGCGAGCGCTTGAGGTTGCCGATGCTTGCGGAACGCAATCAGACCGCCGTGCGCTCGCCGGAGATCGCGCTTACAAATATGCTGGAGCTCGCTCCTTCCTATCCGGTGCCGGCGGTGATCGCCGATACCCGCCGTGTGTTCGTCGATCAAGGCCTCGCGCTGCGTGGCGAGTTTAGCGGCTGCGATCATCTGGCGGTCGCCGGTCATGTCGAATCCGACGTCGCGATAGGTGTCCTCGATATTCTCGAGCCCGGCAGTTTCAAAGGCAGCGCGACGGTCGGCGAAGCGCGCATCGCCGGCCGCTACGAGGGCGCGCTGACGGTCGCGGAGACGCTCGTCGTCGGGCCGTCGGCGCATATTCTAGGCTCGGTGCAATGCGGGCGGCTGCGGCTCGAGGATGGCGGCAAGATCGAGGGGGAGCTTCGCGTCCTCGCGGAAGAAGCGGAGCAAGCGGCGGAAAACGAGGACGACGCGCCGGACACGGAAGCGGCTGCCGATGAAGGCGCTGTGATCGCCGTGTCAAAGCCCGCTTCGGTCGACACGACGTTTTCTTCGGCGGCTGCGGTCGAGGGCAGCGCGTCGCTGGCGGAGGCAGAGGCGACCTTCCGCGCAGCGCTCAAAACCAATCTTTGCGATGTCGCGGCACTGTCCGGGTTGGGACACATCGCAAGGCAGCGCGGCGATCTGATCGGCGCGCTGCATTATTTCGAGCTGATCATGGCGGCGGATACGGCAAACGTCTCCGTGCGCTGTGTCAGCATCGACATCTTGCGCGCGCTCTCGCGCCATGACGAAGCGGCGGCGATGGAAAAGACTGTCCTCTCGATCCGCGCGGAGAGCAACACGGAGGTCGATGAGCCGCGGGCGCCGGCTCAATCGCTTGTCTTCGACGAAGCCGAGGCGATGTTTAAATCGGTTCTCGATCGCCACCCGCGCAATCTCGGCGCGCTCGCGGGGCTCGGCCATCTGGCGCGGCGCCGCGGCGATCGGGCGGCGATGCGCGAATACTATATGGCGGCGCTGGCGGTCGAGCCGGCAAATCTCACGCTTCGCGTCGACATCGCCCGAGCCTTCAAGGAAGAGGGTGCTGTCGCTCTCGCGCGCGAGATCCTCGAAACCGTGCTGAACGAGCACGAGGGCGAACGTACTATCGCCACCCTCTGAACCATAACGGCAAAGTTATAGCGGTAGTCGCAGGGGGAATTTTCCTTCGCCGACCCCTTCGCCTAACATGAGCCTGTTGGGTCAGGAGAGGGGTCGTCATGCTGTCCGCCGAAGAAAACGCGCTGCTATGCCGCATCGAGGGCGATGCGTCGATGGGACGGATGATCCGCCGCTACTGGATCCCGGCCGCGCTGAGCGAAGAGGTCGAAGCCGATGGCGCGCCGCGCCGCGTGCGGCTGATGGGCGAGGATCTGATCGTCTTTCGCGACAGCAATGGCAAGCCGGGTCTGCTCGAAGAGCTCTGCCCACATCGCGGCGCGTCGCTGCTGCTGGCGCGCAACGAGGAATGCGGCCTGCGTTGCCTCTATCACGGCTGGAAATTCGATGTGAACGGCAACGTGCTCGACATGCCGGCAGAGCCCGATGCGACTGCCATGATGGAGCGCGTGCGCGCAGTGGCATATCCGGTGCGGGAATCCGGCGGAATGATCTGGGCCTATATGGGCGAAAAAGATCAGGAGCCGCCGCCGCTCGATTTCGAATTCGCGCAATACCCGACCGACAATATCGTTCACATGAAGGCGCGGATCGATTGCAATTGGGTGCAGGCGCTGGAAGGCGTGATCGATTCATCGCACACCAATTATCTCCATGGCGATACGTTCAAGCCCGCGGCCGGCTTTCTCTCCTCGACCTATCGCGGTGATTTGTTGCTGGTCGATCGGCCGTCCAGTGACGGCAAGCCGCGCTATGAGATCGAGAATACGGATTACGGCTTCCGCTATGCGGCGATCCGCAAGCCGATCGCCGATGCCGACAAGAACAGCTATGTGCGCGTGACGCTCTTCGTCGCGCCGTTCTATGGACTTTTCCCCGGTCAGGAAGGTTGGGGCAGCGTGCAGGCTTTCGTGCCGATCGATGATACGCACACGATGCTTTACTTCACGCGCTATAACATGCGCGGCCCGGTGAGTATCGAGGAGCGCAAGCGGCATTTCGCCTGGAGCGGCTTCGTGCCGGGCGTCGATGTCGATGCCGAAGGCCGCAAATTCCGTAACCGCGACAATGACTGGATGCAGGATCGCAAGGCGATGCAGTCTGGCAAATCGATGTCCGGCATCCGCGGCGTCCAGATGGAAGACGCCGTCGTGCAGGAAAGCATGGGCCCGATCTACAACCGGCAGAAAGAGCATCTCGGCGTGTCCGATATGGCGGTTGTGCGCATGCGGCGGCTGATGCTGCAATCGGTGCGCGACTTCGCGGAGAGCGGCAAGACGCCGCTCGGCCTCGAGCGGGCACTGAACTACAAGACGCTGCGCGCCGAAGAGGCGATTGTGCCGCTCGATACGCCGTGGCAGAAATTGTGCCGGCTGGGCGAACCGCAGCCGGCCTAACGGCTGGGTTCGCCACAACGCTACTAAGGCTTCGGGAGTTGTCGTCGGGCGTCATTTTCTCGTCAGTCGGAACGTTAGGAGCGATCATCATGGGATTGCGACGGATTGTTTTGTCCGCTCTCGTTCTTGCGTTCATGACCGGCACGGCAAGCGCGGCGCAGAAACTGACGATGAATTACACGACCGGCGAATTGGTGACGGCCTTCATCGCCAAGGACGAAGGCTTCTTCGCCAAGCACGGGTTCGATGTCGATCTGGTGGCGGTGGCGCAGAATTCGAATGCGCCGGCGGCACTCCAAGCGGGCTCGGTGCAGATCGGCATGATTCAGGTCGCCAATCTGCTGCAACTGACGGATGGTGGGCTCGACTTCGTCGTGCTCGCCGGCGGCGCGGGCAACGAGAAGGACGTCACCAAAATCGCCGTTGTGGTCCGCAGCGACCTCAAGGTGAAGGACGCGAAAGACCTCATTGGTAAGAAGGTCGGTGTGCCGGGGATCGGCGCCAGCATCGACATCTTTTTCCGCAACTGGCTGCTCAACAACAATGTCGATCCGGGACAAGTTCCGATCGTCGAGACGACCTTCCTCGCCATGGCCGATAATCTCAAAGCCGGCAATCTCGATGCGGTGACGCCGCTTGAGCCTTTCATCACCCGGATCACGTCGCAGAAGATCGGCTACGAGGTCTTCAATCTCATCAACCTCTTGCCGCGGCCGAAGGTCAATGCGCTGCTCTTCGCGTCGACGCGCGACTGGGCGACCAAGAATGCATCGACGATTCCCGAGCTGCAGGCGGCAATCGCGGAGGCCGACGACTTCATCCGCGCCCATCCGGACAAGACGCGCGCGGCGATCAACAAATATACGCAAGTGCCGATGCCGATCCTCAACAGCCTGCCGCTGCCCGCGGTCGATCCCGAGGTCCGCAAGGACGATCTCGATTTCTGGGCGGGGATGATGGAGCGCCTGCATATGCTGCAGAACAAGCCCGATACGGCGAAGCTGATCTGGAAGTAGATGCTGCAGGGCGATCCCATCGCGTCGCAGGCGTTATTTGCTGAGGAACTTCCCAGTCGGCGAATTCGTTGGCAATTTCGCCGCAGATAGCCGGGGTGAGGGTGATGAACGATCAGAACGAGACCGCCGCGCCGCTTGTTCTCGCCAAGACGGGTTGGGTCTATGCCGGTGGCCATGTCGAGACCATCGACGGCAAGCAATATACGGTCGGCCAGATCTATGCCGAATACATGATCCCGGCGGAGCAGCGCTCGCCCTATCCGGTGATCATGGTGCATGGTGGCACGATGTCGGGCACCAATTACACCGGCACACCAGACGGGCGCGAAGGTTGGGCGCAGAATTTCGTCCGTGCCGGTTATGCGGTTTATGTCGTCGATCAGGTGGGGAAGGGGCGCTCGGCCTATTTTCCCGGCATCTATGGTCCGAAGGCGGCGACCGACATGTCGAACAACCAGTCGCGCTATGTCGCCCAGGGCAAATTCAAGCTGTGGCCCCAGGCGCATCTGCACACGCAATGGCCGGGCGATGATTTGCTCGATGCGCCGGCGGTGCAGCAGCTCGTGGCGTCACAGCTTCCCTCGATCAAGGATTTCCACCGTCAGCAGGAACTCAACGTGGCGGCGCTCATCGCGCTGGTCGACAAGATCGGTCCGTCGATGCTGATGGTACATTCGCAAGCCGGCGCGTTCGGCTGGCCGGTCGCCGACGCGCGGCCCGATAAAGTGAAGGCGCTGCTCGCAATCGAGCCGAACGGGCCACCCTTTTACCCGGTGTCGTTCGTCGGCGCGCCCGATTGGTTCGACTACAGCAACGCAATCGCGCTGCGTTATGGCCTGACCGATGTGCCGCTGACCTATGATCCGCCGGTCAAAGACCCGTCCGAACTGAAGATCGTGCAGCAGGAGAAAGCCGATGGTCCAGATCTCGTGCGCGGCTACCTGCAAGCCGCGCCGGCGCGGCAGTTGCCGAATCTAAAGAAGATGCCGATCCTCGTTGTTACCGCCGAGGCGTCCTATCACGCGCCCTACGATCATTGCACGGTGAACTATCTACGCCAGGCCGGCGTCAAGCCGCATTGGATGAAGCTCGCCGATCACGGCATTCGCGGCAACAGCCATGTGCTGATGATGGAGAAGAACAGCAAAGCGATTGCCGATCTCATTGTCGACTGGACGACCAAGACGATTGTTTAGCCGAAAACGGCTTGCTGATAATCTGGTACGCGAGTTGTTCGTCTGTTTTTGTTGGCAGTGGTTCGGGGGAATTTCGCGTGGTGTTGAAAAAGAAGGTCCGCGCCCGGCGCGATTTCAAGCTCGGCGTCGTCTCGCATGCGGTCATCACAGCTTCCCTAACGTTGGTTCTTATGGCGACACCGGCGTGGTCCAACGCCGGTGCCGGTGGCGCCGGCGATAACGGGCTCGGCGGCAGCGGCGGCACGGGCGGCAATGGCGGCACACCGAACGGCGGAACAGGTGGCCCGGCTTTCGATGCAGGGTCGGGCGGCGGAGGCGGCGGCGGTGGCGCGGCTGGCGGCGTCGGCGGGTCCGGCGGTATCGATGGCGATGGCGGCAATGGTGGTGCCGGCGGCAATGGCGGCACTCTTCTTGGTAACGGCGGCAACGGCGGCGCGGGTTTGGATGGCGCCGCAGGAACAGGCGCGGCCGGTGGCGGCGGCGGTGGCGGTGGCGAGGGTGGCGCCGCTGCATTCGCCGGCGGCGGCAATAGCGCGAACGGCGGCGCTGGTGGTGCGGGCGGCAATGCCGGCGGCATTTTCAATACCGATAACGGTCTCGGCGGCAATGGCGGCGATGCCGGCGGCGGCGGTGACGCCGGTGTTGCCGGCGCGGGCGCCGCCGGCTCCGTGCCTGGCAGTGCGGGTGGTATTGGGGGCGATGCCTCGGGCACGGGCGGCGCCGGCGGTGCTGGTGGCACTGGTGGTTTCAGCACGGGCCTCTCCGGTCTTGGCGGCAGCGGTGGCAATGGCGGTGTGGGCGGTAGCGCGGCTGCCGGTGGCGTCGGTGGTGCTGGTGCCGCCGGGGGCGGCGGTGGCGCAGGTGGCGTGCTCTTTGGCACCGGCGGCGTTGGCGGTGCCGGCGGCGCCGGCGGCCTCGCCGGCGGTACGAATGGCCTCGCCGGCAATGGCGGCAATGGCGGCGCGGGCGGTATAGCAGGCAACGGCGGCACCGGCGGCACCGGCGGTACGGGGAGTACCGGCGGTGCCGGTGGTGCCGGCGGCTTGCTCAGCGGACATGGGGCCAATGGTGGTGCCGGTGGCACTGGTGGCAGCGCGGCCGGTACTGGTGGCACGGGTGGCAATGGTGGCCTCGGCGGCGCGGGTGGCGCTGGCGGTACCGCGGGTGCCGGCGGCACGGGCGGCGGCGGCGGCGGAGTTGTCGGCGGCGCTGGTGGCAGTGGCGGTGCCGCCTCCGGCTTTGGCGGCTTCGGTGGCGCGGGTGGTAGTGGCGGTGTAGGCGGCGTCGGTGGGCTGGCGGGCACCGGTGGCGCTGGTGGCACAGGAGGCAATGGTGCCACGGGCGGTACCGGCGGCGCCGGCGGTGCCGGCAGCGGGACCGCGGATGGCGGGGCGGGCGGAACCGGGGGAGCGGCTTCCAGCACGGGCGGCACCGGCGGGGTTGGTGGCGGTGGCGGCGCCGGCGCCGCCGTCGACGGCGGCATTACTTTTGGCCACGGCGGCGCGGGCGTTTCGGTTATCTCGGGCGATTTCACGACATCGCAACCGATCGTGGGCGGTGTCGGCGGTGTCGGTGGCAATGGCGGTGCGGCCGGCTTCGGCGGCGCGGGTGGTACGGGCGGTGTCGCGGGCGCCTCGCAAACCGGTGGTAGTGGCGCGAATGGTGGCGACAGCACGGGCACGGGCGGCTTTGGTGGCAGCGGCGGTTCCGGCGGCAGCGCTTTGTCCGGCACCGGCGGTGCCGCTATCGCGGTGACCCAATCGCTCTCGGGCGGCGCGGGTGGTGTTGGCGGGACCGGGGGGCTCGGCGGTAGCGGCGGTGCCGGCGGCAGCGGCGGTGCGGGTACGGGGGGCTTCGGCGGCAGCGGCGGGAATGGCGGCGCCGGTTTGGGTATTGGCGGCGCCGGTGGCACCGGCGGCAGCGGCGGCGCGGCCCTCGATCTTGATGGCGGCGGTACCACCGGAATTTCTCAAACAATTCTTGGGGGCGCCGGGGGCAGTGGTGGCGTCGGCGGCGGTGGCGGCATCGGTGGTGCGGGCGGCACGGGTGGGGTCGGAACCTTTGCGAGCGGCACGTCGGGCGCCGGTGGCGATGGCGGCGGCGATGGTGCCAATGGCGGCGCCGGTGGCGCCGGCGGCGCGGGCGCACAAGTCTCGGGCGGCGGTCCCGTCACCAACTCTAGCGGTGTGACGGGCGGCGCGGGCGGCAGTGGCGGTGCGGGTGGCAGCGGCGGTGCCGGCGGTGCGGGTGCTGACGCCGCAGGCAATAACGACGCCGCGAGTGGCGGTGCCGGCGGAACTAGCACGGCAAGCGGTGGCACCGGCGGCGCTGGGGGCGCCGGCATCGCCATCGGCAACGGTGGGTCTCTCACGAACGGCGGGACAATTAACGGCGGCGCCGGTGGTACTGGCGGCGCTGGTGGCAATGGCGGCGCGGGTGGTGTTGGCGGCTTCTCCTCCAGCGGCAACGGCGGCGCCGGCGGTGCGGGTGGGGACGGCGGCAATGGCGGCAGCGGCGGTAATGGCGGCGCCGGTGCCCTCGTGACGAGCGCGACGCTGATCAATCAGAGAACCATCACCGGCGGTGCCGGGGGCGCGGCGGGCGCTGCCGGTAACGGCGGCACGGGCGGTAGCGGCGGTATCGGTGGTGCCGTCGACGGTGCAGCTGGTGCCAACGGTATTGCTGGCTCCGCTGGCTCTGTCGGCGGCGCTGGCGGTGTCGGTGTTACCGGCTCCGACGCGACGATCATCAACAGCGGCTCGATCGCCGGCGGTTTCGCCAACGGCGGTGTCACGCAGGCGAATGCGATCCAATTCAGCGGCGGCACCAACGTGCTGCAGCTTCAGTCGGGCTCGCACATCACCGGCAATGTCGTCGCGTTCAGCACGGCGGACACGTTGGCCTTCGGTGGCAGCGGCACCGCGAGCTTCGATCTCGCGCTGATCGGTCCGGCGGCGCAGTATCAAGGCTTCGGCAACTACACGAAGACCGGCGACGGCACGTGGATCCTGACCGGCGCGACGTCAACGACGACGAATTGGTCGGTGAGTTCGGGCGTGCTCGAGATTGGCGATGCGAGCCATCCAACGACGACCGTCACCGGCAATGTGACGGTTGGCGCCGGCGGCACGCTCGCAGGTCATGGCACGATCGTCGGCGATGTCGCGAACATCAGCGGCGGCATCGTCGCGCCCGGCGGCAGTATCGGCACGCTGACGGTGAGCAATTATGTGCAAGGCCCGTCCAGCACTTTGTCGATCGAAGTCTCGCCCAGCGCTGCCAGCAAGCTTCTCGTCAGCGGCAACGCGTCGCTCGCCGGCACGCTCGCGCTCGTCTACGAACCCGGCGTCTACAGCAAGACGATCTATACCATCGTTCACGCCGGCAGCGTCAGCGGGACCTTCTCCACAATCACCAGCAGTGGATCGCCGGGCCTAACGCAGACGGTCTCTTACACCGGCACCGATGTCGATCTCGGCCTCGGGACGGTCGTGGCGACGGTTGCGCCGACGGATGACACTGTTTTCACCGCGCTCGGCACGGCGGCGCTGCTCAATGCGGAGCAATCGAACACGCTGCTTCTCGGTCATCTGGCCGGGTCCGGCGCGTCGCAATCCTCGTCCATGCAGGGGCAGAATTCGGCGGCCGCGCAGACCAAGCTCGCCTTCAATGGCGGCGCGCAGCAATTGAGTCAGGTCGTCGCCGCGTTGCCCGACGCGATGCAGCGGCTCGGCGGCTGGTTCCGCGGTATCGGTAATTTCGATCGCCTCAGCGGCACGGCAAGCGTGCCGGGTTTCAGCACTTCGGCTGGTGGCTTCCTCGCGGGCATCGACCGGCCGGTCGCCGATCATGTCATCGCTGGCATCGCCGCGGGCTACAGCCACACCGATCTCAGCCAAAGCGATGGCGAGCGCGGCAAGATCGACACACCGCGCGTTGCTCTCTACGGCAGCGACGATCTCGGCCCCTCGGCGTTTGGTCGGTGGGCACTCGATGGCACGATCGGCTACGGCTACGACCGTATCGCCGCGTCACGCTCGATCGTAGCCCTCGGCGAGACCGCCTCATCGAGCCATGACGGGCATGAAGCGAATGCGGCGTTGCAAGCTCGCACGCGTTTCCTGGCCGACGGTGTCACGATCACGCCGGTCGCGGGGCTGCAATATACGCATCTCTTCGAGACCGGCTTCACCGAGAACGGCGCAAGCGGCTTCGATCTCTCGGTCGCGAAGCGCAATTCGGATTCGCTGCGCCCGTTCATCGGCGCGAGCGCGCAAAAATCCTTCACGACGGGCGGCGGCGTGCGGCTGACGCCGCAAGCCGATCTGGCTTATAGCCACGAACTCTTCAACACGCCGCCATCGCTCGCCGCGGTCGGCGGCGGAGCCTTCACGGTCGCTGGCCTTGCGCCATCGCGCGATGCGCTCACGGTCGGTGGCAGTATCAGCGCGGATATAAGCAACCAGCTCGCACTCTTTGCCGCCTATCACGCAACCTTGCCGACCGGCAATCTGCTCACGCAGACGGTCGACGCGGGCCTCAGCTATAAGTTCTGAAACGGTGACGGCTTACGGCGCGCCCGGCGAAAGCCGCCGCGTCGCCTGGGCCGCGCCGAGTTCGAGCACGATCGCATCGTTCTCGCAGCCGATGTAGCGGCGGCCCTGCCAAAGCTCGAAGACGCACGTGCTGTCGATCCGGTCGCGCAGGAATGTCCGCGCATTGGCGATGGCGTCGTCGTCGCCGGGAGCAAAGAATTTCGATCGCCAAACAACCCGGCCGTAGCTGTCGAGCAATTGGCAGTAGTATTCGACCGGCTCTGATGTCTGCAAAACAATACCTCGTCCAGGAACAACAGCGTCCTGGCTTACAACAAAACAAGTTTAAACTCGCGCCAAGGCTGCTGGCGATTACTACCGCTTGCGCCGATGTTTTTTTTGGATCGGTGTTGCGTGTGAGTCACACTGGGTAAGCCTTGGCATCGGCGTTTCTAAAGCCAAGCTTATGCTTGGGAACAGCATCACCAACGCCCGGCCTTTCACGCACGCCCCTCATTTCTGAAGAACCTTCGCATGCAAGCCGTGACGCCGTTGCCGTACTTGGTCATGCCGCCGCCGCCCAGCCGCGATCGATGACGACCAAGCAAAGAGCGCGAGTTGGTCGGGCTGCGTAGCTGCTTGTGTATTCCGGGGACCGACCGGCGGCAGCATCGCTCCAATATTGTCCTCTTCGCCTCCAAATCTGGAGACGATTTGCACCAAAATAGGGGGCGAAAGGCGCCGAAACCCTCGGTATCCGTCGAAATCGGCGCGATTTTCGGAAGTTTGGCGTCCCCTGGGGGATTCGAACCCCCGTTACCGCCGTGAGAGGGCGGTGTCCTGGGCCTCTAGACGAAGGGGACACAGCGAATTGTCGTATACCGGCACGGCCCGGCGCTGACAAGAGCCGGAAAGCGCGACGAAGATTTGGTCGCAGGCTCAGTCGCGGAAATTCACATATTGCAGCGGCTGTTCGAGCTTCATGCCGCGCACCAGTGCGATCGCGTCCTGCAGATCGTCGCGCTTCTTGCCGGAGACCCGGAGCTCGTCGCCTTGGATCGCGGTCTGCACCTTGAGCTTGCCGTCCTTGATTGCGCGGACAATGCGTTTGGCGAGTTCCTGATCGATGCCTTGGCGGAGGTTCACGGTCTGGCGCACGCTCTGGCCGGTGGCTTTCTCGGGATCTTTGAAGTCGAGTGCGCCAGCATCGACTTTGCGCCGGACCATATGCATGCGCAGCAATTCCTGCACCTGGCGCAGCTTCAACTCGTCATCAGCATGGATGGTCAGCGCGCCTTCCGTGCGCTTCACCGAGGATTTGCTGTCCTTGAAATCGAAACGCGTTGAGATTTCGCGCGTTAGCCCGGCGAGGGCGTTGTCGACCTCGGCCAGATCGAGCTTGGAGACGATATCGAAACTCGGCATGACCACCCCACAAGAGAACGCCGTCGTGGATATATAGCTTTCGCAACCGAAACCGGCCAGCGCGAGGGCCTTCGTTTACGCTCCGTTAACGGTGGAATCGCAGGATGAGATGCGTCGCTTCGAGTCTCATTAAGGCATTCATCCCATGACGATTATCGCTCTGCCGGGCGCATTTGCCGCCGCGGTCCAACCTGCGGTCGTCAGGCTTTCGTCGGGCAGCGCGCGTGAGATCTGGGCCGAACGGCGCGCGGCGTTAGAGCAGGGCGGCCGCTCATCAAATCCCGAAGGCTATCACGGCGGCTGGCAGAGCCGGGTCCTTCATGCTGCCGCCTTTGGCTTTGCTTGGGCAACGCAGGTGACCGGGCTTCATGCGCGGGGCCGCCGCAATGCGCTCGCCCCGGTTCTGGTCGAACGCGAATTCGCCTTCGCCGATCTGCCAGCGGCGTTCGACGGCTATCGCATCCTGCAGATCAGCGATCCGCATCTCGATTGCTTGCCCGAGCTCGCGGGCATCGCGCGGCGTCTCGTCAGCGGCGTCACCGTCGATCTCGTCGCGGTCACCGGCGACATCCATGGCTCGCCGCGCGCGCCGGTTGCGCGCTCGACCATGCCCCTCGCCGAAATATTGACTGGCTTTAAGGTGCGTGACCGCGTCGTCGCGGTGCTCGGCAATCACGATCCCGCCAGCATGGCCGACGCTCTGGAGCATGTCGGCGTCACCACGCTCATCAACGAATCGCTGACAATCGAACGTGCCGGCGATCGCCTCGTCGTGACCGGTCTCGACGACGTCCATCGTTTCTACACGCCGGCGGCGAAGCAGGCGCTGGATGACGCACCGGCGGGGTTCCGGATCGCTTTAGTCCATTCGGCGGAAATCGCCGATCACGCCGCGGCGGCCGGATTTGGGCTTTATCTCTGCGGTCACACGCATGGCGGGCAAATTTGTTTGCCCACCGGCCGTGCGCTCTTCACGTGCTTGCGGCGCTGTCATTTCGGCGCACAAGGAGAGTGGCGTACGGGCGCAATGATCGGCTATACCAGCAACGGTCTCGGTGTCGGCGAAGTACCGCTGCGCTTCAATTGTCGAGGTGAGATCGCTGTGATCACGTTGCGACGCGGCGCGACCGCAAATTAGCCACTCGAAGATGCACTGTTGATGATGAAACTCGCGCGATATGCCGCCGGTCTCGTGTTGCTGGCCGCGCTGTTTTATTTCCGGTTGATCGATTTCGACGAGCTGCGCAAGGCGCTGGCGCATCCCGGGCTTCTGGCGCTGACTTGGTTGCTGTGTGTGCTGACGATCCCGATTGCGGCACTCCGCTGGCATATCCTTTTGCGCTCGCAAGGGCTGGAGCTGCATCTCTGGCATACGATGCGGATTGTCGCGATGGGCGCTTTCTTCGCGACCTTCCTGCCGGGCTCGGCGGGCGGCGATCTGGTGCGAGGGGTCTATATCTATCAGGCCTCGCACGGCCGCCGGACGAGCGCGCTGTTATCGATCTTCATCGACCGGCTGATCGGCCTAACCGCCTTCGTCGTCTTCGGCGTCGTTGCGACGCTGACGCGGCCGGCTTCGGGCTACGGCATTTTCGAATACAGCATCTTCGGTTTCGCGGCGCTCTTCGTGCTCGGGATCATTGTGCTTTTTGTCTTCGGGCACCGGATCGCCCAACTCGTCAATCGGCTCTTCACCGGGCGCTCGCACAAGATCGCGGCGATCATCGACGATGCTGGTGAGGCGCTGCATCAATATTCGCGGCAATGGCGCGGCGTGCTGCTGTGCCTGTTCATCTCGCTCTTTATTGTCCTTATCATCGCTGTGACTGTGGTGATAATCGCCGATGCCACCGAATTCGGCGGTTTGAGTGCGGTCGAATACGGCATCGCCGGCGTTTATGCGATGATCGCCAACAGCCTGCCTTTCACGCCGGGCGGGCTCGGCATCGGCGAGGGGGCTTTCGCCTCGGCTTGCGTTGCTCTCGAGCCGACGATCACCAGTATTCCCTATGGCACCATCTTCTTGGTGCTGCGCTGCGTGATCGTGCTGTCGACCTTGCCGGGCCTCTTCGTCTACTTCTTCTATCCGCAGCGCGCGACCTTGCTCGCGCCGGCGAAAGCCAACCCGTAAAGCCCAACCCGTAACTCATGGCGACGAGCCGCATCTTTCTCGCGATCGCCGGCGCCGCCGGCGCAATCTCTGTCGCGGTCGATGCCGCTGCGACGCATCTTCTTACGGGCGACGCCTATCGGCTCGGCCTTGCCGCGACCGCGTCGCGCTATGGCATGATCCACGCGGCAGCGTTGCTGGCTCTCGCGCTCCTCATTGAGCGCAGCGGATTCTGGCTGTGCGCTGCCGGCTGGTGTTTCGTCATCGGCTTGGCGCTCTTCTGCGGCAGTCTCGATCTGCTCGCCGCGGGTGCGCCCCATATCATCGCGCATGCCGCGCCTTGGGGCGGCACGGCTTTCATTCTCGGCTGGCTGGCGGTGCTGGTCGCGGCTCTGCGGCCGAAACAGGCTTAGCGCATCGTTGCCGGCACGGGGATGCCGGCTTCTTTATAAAAGCGCAAGGCGCCGGGGTGCAGCGTGACGCCCAGCGTCGCAACCGCATCGGCGGTGACGGCGCGCCACGCCGGATTTTTCTCGGCAAGCGGTCCGAGCTGCGACCAGAATGTCTTGGTCAGCGTGTAGGCGGTGGCAGCGCTCATGCGCCGCGTTGTGTACATCCCAACCGGCACCGAGACCGTGGTGACATCGGCGTCCAAATCTGGATAGGTGCTCCTCGGAACCGTCTGCGGGATGATGCTGTCATCGGCCGCGACCATCTTCGCGATCACCGCCGGCGGCAGGCTGAGGATGCGGATCGGCGTCGCCTTGGCGATGTCGGGGATACGCGGGAGCGGGAAGCTGCCGGTCATGGCGAGGCCGCTGACCTTGTTGGTCATCACCGCGTCGGGCGCGGCCGCGATGTCGATGTCGAGCAGTTGCACCTTCTTCTCGAGGCCGAGCACTTGCAGCGCACTTTGCGTCACACGCTCGCTGACACTGCCCTTGGCGCCCGGCACGAAAGTATGGCCGGCGAGATCGGCCATCGATTGAACACCACTGTCCTGGCGCACGATCCAATGCACGGTCTGCGTCGGCAGCGGGAAGAGGGCGCGGATGTCGCTATAGGCGCGATCGTGCTTGAACGGATGCGCGCCTTGGCGGGCGCGCATCACGACGCTGCGCGAGGCGGTAAAAATCGCGTTCGCGACGTTTTTCGGGGCGTCGATGACGTTCTGCACCGTGCCCTGGCTCTCTTTCACGTCAAGTGCGAAAGAGCCGTTTGTCGCGAGGGCGATCGCTTCGGAGAATTGCCGCGCGAGAAGGAAGTTCGGATTATCGGTCTTGCCGGCGCGTACCGAGACCTGAGTTGTTTTCTCTTTGGTTGGAGTTCTCTTTGGCGGCAGTTTCTTTCGTCGGTGGGCTGCTCGCGGCGTCGGCGCGACCATGGGCAAGCGACAGGGCGATTCCGCACGCCAAGATCCAAGCGCTCGCTGCTCGCATGCGTCTTAGGATCACGCCTCTCCACCTGTTCTCGTTGTGCTTGCGCCGCGCATACGGCACAGCCTGAAAAGTCACCCGCTATACCGCCGCTGCCACCGCCCGGCAAGCGGGATCAGCCCGCGCATTGCTCGCAAAAGCGTGAGCGGCGGGGATCGTCGCGATTCGCAAACAACGCTATGCTTACGCTGACGACGCAAAGCGGGCCTTTGACGCGATATTTTGGTCGCAGGCCCGGTGCGATCACGGATATCGGCGCCCGCGAGAAGTGTTCCTGCCGAGACGATAGAGGGACAGGAGATATCATGACGACGCTGCTTTTGACCCACGAGGCCTGTCTCGCGCACGATCCCGGACCTCATCATCCGGAATCGCCGTCGCGGCTCAAAGCAGTATTGGCTGCGTTGGGTGAACCGGCCTTCGCGCAGCTCGCGCGCCGCGAGGCGCCGAGGGCAACGCTCGAGCAGATCGGGCTCGTTCACCCCGGCGAGTTCGCCAAACGTCTGCTCGCCGTTGTGCCGCAACAAGGCTACGCGGCGATCGATGCCGACACCGTGCTCTCGCCGGGCTCAGGCGAGGCGGCGCTGCGCGCGGCCGGCGCCTGCATCGCCGCCGTCGATGCGGTGATGAAAGGCGAAGCGCAGAATGCGTTTTGCGCCGTGCGGCCGCCGGGCCACCATGCCGAGCCGCATCACGCGATGGGGTTTTGCATCTTCAACAATGTCGCGATCGCGGCGGTGCATGCGCGCCGGACGCATAAGATCGAGCGCGTCGCCGTGATCGATTTCGATGTCCATCACGGCAACGGGACGCAAGCCGCCTTCGAGCAGGATGGCACGATGCTTTATGCCTCGACGCATCAGATGCCGCTCTATCCCGGCACCGGCGCCGCGATCGAGCGTGGCGTCGGCAATATCATCAACGCGCCGCTGCGGCCGATGAGCGGCTCGGAAGAATTCCGCAAAGCCTTCGCCAACAAGATCCTGCCGGCGCTCGACGCTTTCCAGCCCGAATTTGTCATCATCTCGGCCGGCTTCGACGCACATCGCGACGATCCGCTGGCGCAGTTGATGTTGGTCGAGGCCGATTACGCTTGGGCCACCGAGCGACTCGTCGAGGTCGCGAAAGAGCATGCACAGGGCCGAATCGTCTCTTCGCTCGAAGGCGGGTACGATCTCAACGCCCTTGCAGCCTCCGCCGCGGCCCATGTCGCGGCGCTGATGGCTGCTTAGCCCGTGGGCGGTGCCCGAATCCGACGCGTCCCCGCTTGCTCCAAAACCGGGCGCTCTCTACATTGGCCGGATGATTGAAGGCAGCCTTTGATGGCCGAATTGACGCTTCCAGCCGATATCGCAGGAATGAGCTTCGAAGCCGCGCTGGCCGAGCTTGAGACGATCGTCAAACGTCTCGAGACCGGAAACGCGAAACTCGATGATGCGATTTCGTCTTACGAACGCGGCGCGCTTCTGAAGCAGCATTGCGAGGCAAAGCTGCGCGAGGCACAATCGCGTGTCGATCGTATCGTCATGGGTGCCGATGGCTCACCCAGCGTCGAGAAACTCTCACTTGACTGACTTATTCTGGCCGGCCGACACGCAGCTTGCGGATGCGCTCGCGGATACGGTGAAACTCACCGACGCGGCGCTCGACAAGCTGATCGTCGTTCCTCAGGGGCTTGAGGCACGCGTCTTCGATGCGATGCGTTATGCCTCGCTGGCGCCCGGCAAAAGGCTCCGGCCTTTCCTCGTGCTGGCAAGCGCGCAGCTCTTCTCGGTGGCGCGGCGCAGCGCGTTGCAAGTCGCCTGCGCGATCGAGATGGTCCATGCCTATTCGCTGGTGCATGACGATCTGCCGGCGATGGACAATAGCGATCTGCGGCGCGGCCGTCCGACCTGCCATAAGGCGTTCGATGATGCAACGGCTGTGCTCGCGGGCGACGGTCTGCTGACCATGGCCTTCGAGGTGCTGGCCCATCCCGACACGCATGGCGATCCGTCGGTGCGCTGCGAGTTGGTCGCCTCGCTCGCCCAGGCGGCGGGTTCCAACGGTATGGTCGGCGGCCAGATGATCGATCTGATCGCCGAGCATCGCTCCGATCTCGATATCGGTGCGATCACGCGGCTACAGCGCTTGAAGACTGGTGCGCTGATCGCTTTCGCCTGTGAGGCAGGCGCGATTCTCGGTAAGGCGCCGCAGGATTTGCGCTTGGCGCTGCGCGGCTATGCACATGATCTTGGCCTTGCCTTCCAGATTGCCGACGATCTGCTCGATGTCGAAGGCTCGTCCGAGGCAACGGGTAAGCCGGTCGGCGCGGATGCCGCCGCCGGCAAGGCGACTTTCGTCTCTATCCTCGGCGTTGAACGCGCCCGCGCCCAGGCATCTCTTTTGGTCAACCAAGCCGTCGCGCATCTCGAGCCATTCGAGGCGCGAGCCAAACTCTTGCGCGATGCGGCGCGCTTTGTGGTCGATCGCCAAGCATGATGGAACGTCGGTCTTTTTTGTTCGCCGCCGTTGCGGCGCTGACGGTTGCGTGGCGCGGGGCCGAAAGCCATGCCGCCGCGGTACCGGCAGCGACGCTCAACAGCTTCTACGACACCTTGCTTGCGGTGATGAAAGGCGGGTCGAGGCTCGGCTTCGCCGGGCGCCGGCAAAAGCTTGCGCCGGCGATCACACAAGCCTTTGATCTGCCGCTTATGACCCGCCTCGTGGTCGGGTTACAATGGCCGAGCCTCTCGGGGGATGATCAGAAGCAACTCGTGAGCGCCTTCTCCGATTTCAGCATCGCGACCTACGCCAGCCAGTTCGACGATTTCTCCGGTGAGAAGTTCCAGGTCGATCCGAAGGCCGCGCCGGCGCCCGGCAACGACGTCATCGTCAAAACCAAGCTCATCCAGTCGAATGGCGAGCCGGTTCAGCTCGACTATCTGCTGCGCCAAGAACAGGCCGAGTGGCGCATCATCGACGTGTTCCTCAGCGGGACGATCAGCCAATTGGCGGCGCGGCGTTCGGAATTCAGCGGCATCCTGCGCGAGCAGGGTGCCCGCGGCCTCATTGCCGTCCTCAAGGAAAAGACCATAGCGCTGGCCACCCGCAACGGCTGAAAACAAAAGCGCGGCTGAATCAGCCGCGCTTCGCTTGAAGTCGTTTGAAGGTGCCGCTTAGCGCGGCGCGGTGGGCGCCGGCGGCGACGCGCCGGGATCGCGGTAGAGCTCATCCATCTCGTTCGACACAGGGGCTGCCTCGCCATGACGCAGCTCGGCGGCGCGGTGTTGGCGATAGAGGCTGCGGATCTCGGCGTAGAAATCGATCGCGTTCTTCTGCAACTCGTCGAGATTGCCTAGATTTTGGTCGCGCTGGTCAAGGCCTTCGGCGCCCCAACGCGCATAGGTTGCGACATCGGCGCCGTAATCGGCGGCGAGATAGGAGAACGGATCGGCATAGCCATCCGCCACCATGCCAACGACATCGCGCGGGTTCGACGGCCCGAGGATCGGGATCACGAGATAGAGCATCTCGGGCACCCCGTAATGCGCGAGCGTCTGGCCGAAATCGCCCGATTGCTTTTCGATGCCCCAGCGGCTCGCGACATCGAACACGCCGCCGACGCCGATCGTGCTGTTGAGGGCGAAGCGCTCGGCAGTCCAGCCGGCGCGCTTGAATTCAGTTTGGAGCACGTCGTTGGCGAAGATCACTGGCTCATGCAGATTGCCGAGAAAGTTGCGAACCGCATCTTTGCCCGGGTCCGGAACGACGTTGTGGTAGACCTGCGCGAAGGGCTTGATTACCCACTGGTCGACGAACATGTCGAAAGCGAAGATCTGACGATTTATCGGCTCGAGCGGATCGTTATTCGCATCGAACTGGGCGCGCGACGCCGGATCGGTCGGCGGCGTGGCGCAAGCACTCACCGCCAAAAGCGGGACGAGAGCGACCAGGATTTTTTTTATGGGATTTGCGAGGTCCACGGTGGCGGCCAAGTGCTTTCGGTTTATCGTGGCTGCGCTTGCCACGCTTTTCGGGTGGGTATCGTTTACGACCTAGGGCATGAATGCAACAGCAATTTTAACGATCGGCCGTAGTCCGCGTCACCTTGCGGGAGGCGCCTCTAAAGAATGGTTAATTCGGCATGCATTTGCAAATATTGGGATATCTCGCTTGGCTGTTGATTGTCGGCAGCGTCATTGGTTGCTTGTACCTGTTGTACGCGTGCAACGCTGTCGCAAAATTCGCACAGTCGGCGATGCCACGCGCGGTAACGCAACCGCCGGTCACAATCATGAAGCCTTTGCGCGGCGAGGATCCGGCGCTCGCTGAGAATCTGCGCTCGTTCTTGCGCCAGGATTATCCGGCTTTCCAACTGGTCTGCGGGGTTGCCGATGCGGGCGATCCTGCGGCCGTTGTGGTGCGTCAACTGATCGACGAATTCCCGCAAGCAGACATAGCGTTGGTTGTCGATGCGACGCAGCGGGGTACCAACCTCAAGGTCGCCAATCTGCGCAACATGCTGCCGGCGGCGAAACACGATCTGCTGGTGCTGGCTGACAGCGACATGCGCGTCGGGCCGGACTACCTCGCCGCCGTAACCGCGCCGCTCGCCGCGGGCAGCGCGACCGGTCTCGTCACTTGCCTTTATCGCGCCACTTCCGCGGGCGGACTTTGGTCCGATCTCGCCAGTCTTCACATCAATCACGGCTTCCTGCCGCAGGCGGTGGTCGGCGAGTCGCTGGGGCAGGGGGCGGGCTGTTTCGGCGCCACTATGGTGTTCAGCCGTGCGACGCTTGCCGCCGTGGGCGGCTTCGAAGCGCTCGCCGATATGCTCGCCGACGACCATGCGCTCGGCCAGGCTGTCCGCAAGCTTGGCAAGCAGGTGACGCTGTCGCCCTATATCGTCGACGACTTTGTTGCCGAGAACAGCTTTCTCGGTCTCTTCCGGCATGAATTGCGCTGGGCGCGCACGATTCGTTTGGTCGCCGCGGCGGGCTTTGCCGGCTCGATCGTGACCTATCCCGTGCCGTTGGCGCTGCTGGCGCTTTGCCTAGGCGCGGCGCCGATTCCTGCGGCAATTATGCTTGTCTTCGCGCTGCTCAGCCGTGGCTTCAGCGCGCGCTGGATCGACCGGTCCCTGCGGCTGAAAGCCGCTCCGCTCTGGCTGCTTCCCCTTCGCGATCTGTTGTCCTTTGGGGTGTTTCTCGCTAGTTTCCTTGGTCGGAGCGTTGCTTGGCGTGACCGCCGCTTCCGGATCGGTCCGGAAGGGCAACTCATTATCGTTCCAGAGAAATCGCGGTAAATCCGGCGACGGGAAAAGCGGCATGATGAAGACCCTGTTTTTGCAGCCACCGTCTTTCGAAGGCTTCGATGGCGGCGCCGGTTCGCGCTATCAGGCGCGCCGCGAAATCCGTTCCTTCTGGTACCCGACCTGGCTGGCGCAACCCGCCGCGCTGGTTCCGGGTAGCAAACTGATCGACGCGCCGCCTGCCGGCACGACGCTGGACCAGGTCCTGCCGCTCGCCAGGGATTACGAGTTGGTGGTGATGCACACCTCGACGCCGTCCTTCGCCAATGACGTGAAGGTTGCGCAGGCGATGAAGGAGCATAATCCGAAACTGAAGATCGGCTTCGTCGGCGCCAAGGTCGCGGTCGAGCCGGAGCAAAGCCTTGCCGCCGCGCCGGTGCTCGACTTTGTCGCGCGCAATGAGTTCGACTTCACCATCAAAGAGATCGCCGAGGGTAGGCCCTGGGAGACGATCGACGGCATGAGCTATCGCGATGCTGCCGGCAAGATCGTCCATAACCGCGAGCGCGCGACGCTCCAGGACATGGACGAGCTTCCGTTCGTCACCGACATCTATGCCCGCGACCTCAAGATCGAGGACTATTTCATCGGCTATCTGATGCACCCGTATATCTCGATCTATACGGGCCGCGGCTGCAAATCGCATTGCACCTTCTGCCTTTGGCCCCAGACCGTCGGCGGCCATAAATATCGCGTTCGCAGCGTCGAGCATGTCATCGCCGAGATCAAAGCGGCGAAGGAACGCTTCCCGCAGGTGCGCGAATTCTTCTTCGACGACGATACGTTCACCGACAACCTGCCGCGTGCCGAGGCGATCGCGAAGGAACTCGGCAAGCTAGGCGTCATCTGGTCGTGCAATGCCAAGGCGAACGTGCCGCGCAAGACGCTCGAAGTGCTGAAGGCGAACGGGCTTCGGCTCCTGCTCGTCGGCTACGAATCGGGCAACCAGCAGATCCTTCACAACATCAAGAAGGGCATGCTGATCGACGTCGCCAAGCGCTTCACCAAGGATTGCCACGAACTCGGTATCAAGATTCACGGCACCTTCATCCTGGGCCTCCCCGGCGAGACGTCGGAGACGATCCAGGAGACAATCAAGTTCGCCACCGAGATCAACCCACACACCATCCAGGTCTCGCTGGCCGCGCCATATCCGGGCACGTTCCTCTACAAGCAGGCAGTCGAGAATGGTTGGCTCGATGTCAAGCATGCCGAGTTGATCGACGAGAACGGCATCCAGATCGCGCCGCTCCATTACCCGCATCTCTCGCACGAAGAGATCTTCGCCTCGGTCGAGATCTTCTATAAGAAGTTCTACTTCCGCACCGGCAAGATCGCCTCGATCGTCAACGAGATGATCCGCAGCCCGCAGATGATGAAGCGGCGCCTGCGCGAAGGCGTCGAGTTCTTCCACTTCCTACGCGAGCGCGAACTCGCGCATTAGGCCGTTTATCCATAACGGCGAGGGATAAGCGCCCGGTGGATGTCCGCTATCAACTTAACGGCGGACGAGCAACGAATCGCGAGCGATGGCATCGAAGCGGATATTCGCGGCTGTCGTCCCACGGGACGAGGTTAAAGCGAACGGATTACCGTCCGATCTCCGATTGCGGCGAGGCCACCCACACATCGCTTTGCTTGATGCGATCGATGAGTTGCCGCGGATCGAATTTGCCGTAATCGGCGGGGACCTCGAATAAGCTCATCGCTTGCGGGCCTTGCCGGATATTCGCGAGATCGATCCTCGTTCCGTCGGCCATCATGAAACGAATCGGGAAGCCGAGCTTGCGATCGATCCAGCCCTCGCTCGACTGATTCTGCGGCGATGTCGCGCGATAGATGACGGTATCGCGTCCGTCGATCTTTTCCGCACCGAGCCGCTCGCAGCGCCATTGGGCGCCTTTTGCTGCCGCGCCGGCGATCGTCGCCATCGCTTGCCATTGCCGACAGGGATCATTCGGGTCGACCGGCACGAGAATCTGGGTCAAGAGGCTCGATTGCGCCGCATCCATATAGAGATGCTGCGCGGGCCGCACGAGATAGGCCGCCGACCGATCGCCCTGGACGATAAAAAAACCCCCCGGCTCTTCCGGCTACCTCGATGCGCACGTCGCTATTCGCGACGAAGATCTTTCCTCTCGGCGCATCGGGGTTGCCCGCGGCTTTCGTGTCGATCAGATCGGCTGAAAATTCCACGGCACGTGCAAACGCGGCGCCGGGAAAGGACAAGGCCAGTATGGCGAGCACGACTAGCCGAAAAGCGATTCGGTTTTCGATCATCATTTTTTTTCCGCAGGAACAGCCCTTCCTCGAGCAATCGACGCCGACCAAGCCTTTTGGGCTTGGTCGGCGCGAAAGTTCATCCGATGTCAGATCACGTCATTCCGTATACGGTTGATTCACCGGATGCGAGAAATCGAACGTGTCGAACAGATCGTCGAGAGCCGGCATATTGGACGGCACATAGGCATCATCCGAACCCTTCTGCTGTCCCGGCGGATTGCCATGCCCCGGAAAATCGATCTGCAGGAAGGGAGGGCCCTTCTTATCTTGTTTCGGGTTGGGGAAGTTGTCGCGGCTGCGCTTGGTCAGTGGCTGCAGGTGCCAATTACGCTCGATGAATTTCAACAGCGAGACATGATCGGCATAGCCGTGGTTGACGATACCGCCGGTCGAGTACGGCGAGACCACCAAGAGCGGGATGCGCGGGCCGTCGCCGAAGAAATCGAACGGCTGCATGAAACCCGAATCCCAATACCCGCCGGCCTCATCCCAGGTGATGAACACCGCCGTCTCCGCCTTCAGCTTGGGATTGGCTTCGAGCGTGTCGAGCACGTTCTGCACATAGGCTTCGAACAGGTCGATCTTCGAGGATTGTGGGTGACCGTCGAGCAAGCCGTCGGGTTTGCCGATCGAGACCGCCGGCAAGTCATTGTGCTTGATGTCCGCGATCAGATCGGCCGTGTCCTTCATATGGGCTTGCCGTTGTTTTGGATCGCCCATGATCGAGGTCGAATATTGGAACGGGTTGCAGATCTGGCAATACGCGGCGCCGAGCGCATGTGCCGGATCGGCGAGCGCCGCCGCCACCAGATTGGGATTCGCCGGATTCGCCGCCACCGCCTCGTTCGAGAGGATGACCGCGTCGTTAAAGGCACCGCCGAAATAAGCCCAGCTGATGTTCTTCTCGTTCAGCGCATCGCCGATGTTTCGTACCGACGACGGCGGAAGCGAGCCCTGGACCGCGGGAACCACCGCGCCGTTAGGCAGGTAGGCGGGGTTGGTGTTGTCGAGCATGTAGTAATGCCCGGGCTCGCAATTCGACTTGGGGCTGTAAGGCAGCTTCGCGAGATAGTCGACGATCGGCTTCACGCCGGGCTGCGACTTGTCCGAGCATGCGCTGAAGTTGTTGTCGGCGGTATAAGCGTTGACCGTTCCCGTCTTCGGATTCGGATTGGCAATATTCGACGGCGGGGTGACCGCGTTGCCATTGCCATCCGACCAGTAGGCGGCGTCGCCCGTGCCAAACATGAAATGATTGGCGCCGGTTCCGCCCATGAACGACTGGTGGAAATTGTCGCTTAAGGTGAACCGGTCGGCGAGTTTCTTCAGCAACGAGGCCTGTTCCTGCTCGGCGTTATAGAAGCCCATCTCGTTGCCTTCGCTGAAATTTCCGGTCTTCGTCGTCGGATTCGGCGGGGCATAGGTGGCCATCACGAACGGGAACAGATCGTTCAAACAGCCGGTGGGATTGTCGTTCGTTGCATTGGCGATGCTGCAATCGGATTGCTGCCAGGCTTGGTAGAAGCGATGCGTCATATCGCCGGTGTAATCGTCATCGCTAATCATAGCGCCTTGCAAGACGAACGGGCCGCTCGGCAAATTGCCGGCGCCGGGAACGCGGGTATCCAGTGAATCCGTCGGCAGATTCGATGCTCCCGTCGTCAGGAGGAAGGCGTCGCTGGACTCGAGATCCGGTTCAGGAGGGATCGTCGTGAACGGGCCAGTAGAACCCGAGGTCAAGCCAGACGGGCTTTGCGGCGTCCCGTTGGTGTTGGGCTGCGGCATCAGATTGGCCGCACCATAGGGCGTCTTCGCGCTGGCCGGCACACCGACATAATACTGCGACTGCGCTGCCACAGAGAATTGCTGCGCCAGGGCGAAATTCGGGCCTGGCGTTCCGTTCTCGTTGACGATCCCCTTCGACAGAATGTTCGAAATGGTCTGCCCTTTTCCTTTCGGCTTATAGACGCCAAAGGTGTGGTCGAGACCGCGATTTTCGCCGATCAGAATGATGACGTGCTTGATCGGGGTTTCCGTGTTGGACACACCCCCGCCACCGCCACCGGGACCCTTATGGGAATCCGCGGTATTGTCGGCCTGGGGATCAGCGGTATTACCGGCCGTCGCGTCGCCAAGCGCAAAAAGCGCGACGACGGCCACACCAAGTGCGGCTTGCGTCAGCCATCTCAATCGCGTAGTCGGGCCCATCAATAATTCTCCAGTTGAGTGAATAAGGACCAATGGACGCTACGCATCGATGATTACAGATGCGTCGCTACGCCGTTTCAAAATCTGGGCTATTTCGTGGCACGCGTCGGCGCGCTTTACGAATGCAACCATCGCAACGCGATATCGCGCGCAAAAGCATTCATTGGATTGAATGAGAGAGAATGAATTGCGCGGCGCACTCAGTGCGCGGCATTGCTTTCGGTTCGCGTGCGCGCGGTCGCCGTTTGGACCACTTGGCGCAAGGCAGCGTAATGCGCGTCGTGAATTGTCGGATTCAACAAAGACCACGATTCTGCGCTGTAGAGAGCCGTCGGGACCGCGCCCGCCATCAATTTTCGATAATCTTGATAAGCCGCGTTCGCATCGTCGAACTGTCCGTTGCTCGCGGCGAGATCGACGCGCCGCAGATCGAGCACGGATTCCTTCAGTGCGATGCGGGCGAGATTGCGCTCTTCCTTGCCGCCGGTGACGCTGGGGTCCTTGCGATCCGGAAATTCTTCGGTCAGCTCGCGCAATTCGCCGCCGACCGTATCGACCGCGAGGCTGATGATCGGCTCGTTGTGCGCTGGAATGGCGGTGTCGAGCACGCTGGCAAAATCATTGATCTCTTTGAGCACGGCAGCGACCCCGTCATGCTCATATGCTTGGACGCCGTCGCCGATCGCGGTCAGGTAGGCAATCAAATCCTTTTGGTCCTGCGACGACAACCCCAAATCGAAGGTCTGATCGAAATACGCCACAACCTGATCGTACGTGTCGTACCGGCCGTCGTGGAAATAGGGTGCATTGAAATCGGCATTGAGCAGCGTCGGCGTTTTGAAGAGACCGCCCGTGCCGATATCGTGCTGCAAGTGGTCGACGAAGGCGCCCGATGGAGTATGGCATGCCGCGCAGCTCATTTTTGGGTCGTGCGGAAACGGCTTCGCGAAGAGCGCTTCACCCCGGCGTTCGGCCGCGCTTGCTCGCGCCGTCAATTTCCCGCCTGCTCCCAAACTCGGGTTGGGCAGGAAGTCGATGTCTTGGATATACGTCACCATGGCGTCGAGAATTTCCGGCGATGGTTCCGGGCCGGCAAATTCGTTGACGATCACGTTGCGGATAAAATCGCGCAGCGAAGCGATGCGGCCATCATGGCCATAAGGCGCAAGATAGCGCGCGCCGCGCAGGCTCGGGATCGTGACCGGATCGAGCACGCCGTTATCGGCCTTGGGATTGAAGAACGGTCCCGTCGTGTCGAAATTTCCGGCATGTGTCGACATGCCAGGAACGAAGAACTTCGCGTTGGATGCGCCGTTGACGTGACAGGTGCTGCAACTGATGCCAGCCTGGCGCGCCGCGCCGCCGAGGATACTGGGCGAGCCGAATGCCAGATCGCCGAGATTGACCAGATAGGATTTGCGTCCCGTCAGCGCTTCGGACTTGAAGACCTCGCGCGGCACGTCAAGCGCGTCTTCATTGAGCTCCGTTCCGACCGGCAGAACCGTCTGTTCGCCGTTCACCGGAAACGCCGCGGTCGAGCGCAAGCCGACTCCCAGAAGCGACACGATGATTGTCGCCGTAGACAACCATTGGCCGACGAATGAACCCCGTCCGCAGCGCGGTTCGCGCGCCGTCACTGTGCTATGTCCTCGAACGCGGGCGGCGGTAGGCCGATCTTGAGCGTGGCCGCCTGCCAGGCGGATCGGCGAGCGATATGCAAGCGAGCAAGACGCAACAGGCGACACACTCCAGCGGCGCGATCGCGATCGCCGCTCCCGATTTTTCGCGAGGCTAAAATTTAACCTTCTTGTCTTTTCCGTTTTATGACAGCACTGGTCCGAAGGATTAGCTCATGCGCCAGCAATGACGCGGTAAGAGCCGGAGAGCGGCCTCCGGATCGAGACATTGTCGAGGAACAGCACGCAGTCCGCTTGTTTATCAGCAAGCGTCCTAAACGGATCGCGTTACTTGCGGCTGTTTGGCGCCGGGCCCAGGAGCGCCGGCAGCAGGATAAACGTGCAGATCAAGGTGAAGGTGAGGGCGAGCATCAAGAGCTTACCCATCTCCGCCGTGCCTGGATGATTGGAGAGCGCGAGGCTGCCGAACGCCGTGCCGGTGGTCAGAGCGCTGAAGAGGATGGCGCGCGCCGTGCTCGATTGCAGAAGGTCGCCGCTCCCGGTGCGCCAGCGCATCACGAAATAGATGTCGAACGAAACGCCGATCCCCAAGAGCAAGGGCAGCGCGATGATGTTCGCGTAATTGAGCGGCAGGTCGATGATCACGCCGGTTGCGAGCGTCAGCAGCCCCGCGAGCAGCAGCGGCGCCAGAACCAGCGCGACGTCGCCGATCCGCCGCAGGACCACCAGCAACAGCACCGCGATGGCGATCAGAGCGATGATGCCCGCCGTGACGAAAGCGCGCGTCACGGTTGCGGCCAATTCTTAAATCGTGACCGGCGTTCCGGTCGCCTCTGGCGAGATCGTGTGGACCTCGTCGACAAAATGAACGAGTTGGTCGTTGTTGCGCATGTCCCCTTTCGGGAACACCTCGACGCGCGCACGCCCGTCGCTCGTCACCCAATCGTCCTTCACATCGGCGGGCAAATTCGCCAGCGTGATCTTTTGCGGGCTGAGCGACGCTCGCAACTCATCGAGACGGCGCGCGGCATTGTTCGACAGATTTTGGATGAGGGCGGGCAACACCTCGGTGCCGCGCGCCACCACAGCATCGAGTGCCTTCGATAGCCGCATGGCGGCTTGATCGCCTTTTTCGGCTAGCGGCTTCACGTCCTTGGCGAAATTTTCCGTCGCGGCGAGCATCGCCTGATCGGTCGAGGGCGGACGGATCGTCGCCGGATAGAGCGAGGGAGCAAGCAGCGAGCGCAAATCCTGGATGATCGCGAGCTTCGCGTCCTGGTCGTCGGGGATAAAGGTATTGACGGTGATGACCTGACCGACATCGGACAAGGATTCGATCTTTTTCGCGATCGCCCCAGCCGCGTCGATCGACGGCTCGAGGATTTCGATCGTGTAAGGTGTCGAGGTGGGATCGCCGATCAAATCGAACAGCGTCGCGACCGCTTCATCGTTGCGGCTTTGCAGGTTGAGCGGGTTGAAATCGAAGCGCAGCCAAGGCAACGCGGCAATCGATGCGAGGGTCAGCACGATACCCGCGATGATCACCATACGCCGGTGGGTAAGCAGGAAACGGTCGATGGGCGCGGCCCAGCGGAAACCCACGGCGTGCGCCTCGCCGCGGGTGCGCGAGAGCACCAGCAGCGCCGGCAGCAGGGTGAGGTTCAGCGCCAGCGCGATCAGCATGCCGATGCCTGCGATCTTGCCCAGATCCGAAACGCCGGTGTAATCGGTCGGCACGAAAGCGAGAAATCCGACAGCGGTCGCCATGGCGGCGACGCTCAGCGGGCCGCCGATGCCACGGCCGGTACGGCGCAGCGCTTCGATCAAATCGTCGGCACGGAAACGCTCGTCGCGATAGCGCACGCTGAACTGGATGCCGAAATCGACGGCGATGCCGACGAACAGCACGGCGAAAGCGACGGAGATAGGGTTGAGTGCTTTGACCTCAAGTGCGGCGAAGCCGGCTGTGATGAGGAGTCCGGTGATCAGCGTGCCCAGGATCGCACCGACGAGCCGCACGGATTGCAGGCCGAGCATCAGCCATAGGCAGAGCAGGCTGATCGACAGCACCGCGGAGAACGTCGCGCCTTCCGACAGCGCCGAGAGTTGCGCGTCCGAGAGCGCAACTTCGCCCGTGATGCGCACGCGCACGCCGCGATCCGGTGTGAGGCCCAAGGAAACCGCTTGTGCGCGGATCACGCGTGTCGCGCGTTGGCCGGGCTGCAACGCGTCGTAATCGAGCACCGGCTGCACCAGGATGAAATGGCGCAGCTCGCGCGGATCGGCGTTACGGCCGCTGAGCAAGGTCTGCCACGATAGCGGCGCGTATTTGCCCTGTAGCGCCGCTTCGATCGCCGCCGAAATGGCATTGAAGGGCCCGTCGAGATCGCTGGCTGGCACCTGGCCATGGGCGGCACCTTGCGCCAGGAGATCGAGCGTGCCGAAAACCCCACTGAGGCTCGGATCGGAAGCAAGCGCGCCGAGCAGCGGCTGCGCGCCGATCAGTTGATCGGCGAAATTCTGCAGCTCCTCTTTCGGCATGAAGAGCAGCCCGTTCTTGGCGAAAAAATTGCCGCCACCGGGGATGCGGATGGTCTTGAAGAGATCGGGCCGTTGCCCCAGGCGTTCGGCCAGTGCGGCGGTCGCGTCGGAAGTCTGATCGGGCGTCGCGCCATCGATTACGATGGCCAGCAAATCGCTATTCTGCGGAAAGGCCTTGTCGAGCGCGCGTTCCTGCTGCCGCCAGGGCTGATCGCTCGAGATGAGTTTGCCGAGATCGGTGTCGATGCTGAGATGCGTCGCCGCGTAGTAGCCGGCGACGATGGCAATGGCGAAATAGAGAACGGCCACAAGGAGAGCGTGGCGACGACAGGCATCGACGATGCGCGCAGCAATCTCTCCCATGGCGACTAGCTGTCACCATCGCTTGCCAGAAAACGGATCGCCGCCCGCTCGTTCATGTCGTCCTTAATAAAGCGCCCACGCGTCAGGGCAAGCGCAATTTCGCCCAACGGTGGTTTCGCGGATGAATGCCCGTGGCTGGGCTTTAGTTCCGGGATGGCGGTGCAAAACGAAAGAATTCCTGCTGCATCGCGGGCAGGACGAGAATCTCGGGCTTCTTTGGCAGCGTCGAACGCGACAGGACGATGTGCGGATCCTCGGCATGCTCGATCGGAAAGCGGTTCTGCATGCGGTCGAGGAAATTCTGCAATTGGCTCTGCCCGAAATAATGGATCGGGATGATCAATTGAGGCTTGATCTGATCGATCACTTCGATGATGTCGTATTGCGAAAGCGAATAGGCGCCATCGACCATCGGCAGCAGCACGTCGATCTGGCCCATCGCCGCGAGATGCTCGGGCGCGAGCGTGTGCTGCAAGTGGCTCAAATGCGCGATGCAAAGATCGGCGATCTCGAAGATGAAGATCGAATTGCCATTGAACTCGGTGCCGCCGGTGAAGAAATTGCGCACATTGGTCGGGATGTTGCGCACGCGCACGTCTTTCACCGTCAAATCCCAATGCGCTGGGCCGTTTCCCGTGTCCCAGCCGCGCAGCACGTTGGGGATGCGCGGATCGGGATGATTGGTGTAATGCGTGTCGTGGAAATGATTCATCGTCGCGATGTCGGGCGGGAAGGGCGGCGGAAAATAATCGTTGAGATCGGTAACGACGGTGACGCCTTGCGGGCTCTTCAGCAGCACGCTCGCATGACCGATGAAGGTGAGATCGACACTGCCCTCGACGGCATCGGCCAGCGTGTAGCTCGCGAGCATGAGGCGCGGCGGCGGTTGCAGAGCGATATTGGGCTCGCAGCCGGCGGCGAGGGCATAGGCGGGTACCAAAAAGACGATACCGAAAAGCCAGGATGCGATGCGTCGGAACATCGATGCCTCCAGCCGGGTGTGGCTTCATTATGCGGCGATCGGCCTTGACCGCGCCAGAGTGACAGGTCGATTTTGAGATGGGAATTTTAATTGCGTCGGCGGCAGCCGCGTTGTTTGCTAACGAAGAATTGAACGAGGTTTTCGATGGCTCCTTCATCGCGCGCTACGGTTTTGCAACTCGCTGCTGCACTCGATTCTGGTAAGACGACCAGCCGTGCGCTCGTTGATGAAGCGCTGGCGCGGATCGCTGACCCCGTCGGCGAGGGCAAGCGCAGCTTCACCAAGGTCTATGGCGAGACAGCGCGGCAAGCGGCCGATGCGCAGGATTCGTTGCGCCGCGCCGGTTACAAAGCGTCGCCGCTCGCCGGCCTGCCGGTGTCGCTCAAGGATCTCTTCGATGTTGCCGGCGATCGTACGCTGGCCGGCTCCAAGGCGCGCGACGATGCGCCGGTGGCGACGCGCGATGCGACGATCGTCACACGGCTCAAAGCGGCCGGCGCGGTTATCATCGGCCGCACCAACATGACCGAGTTCGCCTTTTCGGGCGTCGGTATCAACCCACATTACGGCACGCCGGGCAATCCGTGGGACCGCAAGCGCATTCCTGGCGGCTCGTCCTCGGGTGCGGCGGTCTCAGCCGCGGACGGACAATGCGTCGTTGCGATCGGAACCGATACGGGCGGGTCGGTGCGGATCCCGTCGGCGCTCTGCGGCCTCGTCGGCTTCAAGCCGACACAGAAACGCGTGCCGCTCGATGGCGCGTTCCCGCTGTCGACAACGCTCGATTCGATCGGCCCGCTCGCGAACAGCGTCGCTTGCTGCGCGATCACTGATGCGATCATGGCGGGCGAGGAACCGGTTGTGCCGGTGTCACTGGGGGCCGCCGGGCTGCGACTTGGTATTCCGCGCGGCACGTATCTCTTCGACGAACTCGATGCCGAAGTCGCCGCCGGTTTCGAGCGCGCTTGCGCCGTTCTCACGCGCGCCGGCGCCCGGCTTGCCGATCAGCCGCTGCCCGAGCTTGCGGAATATGCGGCGATCAACGCCAAGGGCGGTTTCTCGCCGCCCGAGGCGTTCAATATTCACCGCGAGATGTTGGCGCGACGCGGCGACGATTACGATCAGCGTGTGAAGCTGCGCATCGCGCGCGGCGCCGAGATGAGTGCGGCCGATTATGTGAAGCTGATCGAGGATCGCGCGCGCTTCATCGCCGCGGTCGATGCCCGCGTCGCAGGCTGCGACGCGCTGATCGTGCCGACGGTCGCCGTGGTCGCACCGCCGATCGCCGCTTTCGCCGAGGATGCGGATTTCTATCGGCTCAATACGAAAATTCTGCGCAATCCGAACGTCGTCAATTTCCTCGATCGCTGCGCGATCACGCTGCCGGTCTCGCGCCCTGGCGAAGCGCCGGTGGGGCTGATGCTTGTCGGCACGCATGGCGGCGACCGGCGTTTGCTGGCAATGGCGCAGGGGATCGAGGCGGCGCTCGCGGTGGCGTGAGACGCGTCAGCCGCTTTCGAGCCGCACCGCGCGAAAGCGGATCATCTTTACGAGCTGTGCCAGCACGTCGGCCAGCGTGGTGCAGGTGGCGATCCGCTGTCCGCCGGCGAGCAGAACATAATCGCCGCGCCGGTTGGTGCCGGGGGCGGTCTTCATCACCGTGAAAATCGGCAGTTCCTGGGTCCGGCGGAACATCGAGAACAGCACCGACCCGTCGCGCTGGTCTATGGCGTAATCCCGCCACTCGCCGCGCATCACCTGGCGGGTATAGAGCGATAGGAGCTGGTTGAGCTCCGGGCGTGTGAAGAACACGCGCTTGCTCCGTCGTAGATCGCTGAGGCGGAGGACGTCGCTCATGGGGGCGGGAGGGCAGCTAACGGGCGTGTCATTTTCTTGACCCTGAGTTTTTCCGATTTTGCCCGGGAAATCCAGCACTTCGCGGCGGCAAAAGTTTGCGCCTCTTGCCCCGAACCGCTATGCTGGCCGCCCCTGCCGATATGGATTTGCATTGAGCGATATCTTTCGGGAAATCGACGAGGAACTGCGCCGCGATAGCTTGGCGCAGCTCTGGAAGAAATACGGCATTTACGTCATTGCCCTTGCCGTACTGATTGTTGTCGCGACCGCCGCGGTTGTGGGCTGGCGCACCTATCAGGACAAGCAGCGCGAGGCGCAGGGCGCCCAATATGCCTCGGCGCTCGATCTCGCCCGCCAAGGCAAGGATGCCGATGCGGCGGCGGCTTTCGCCGCGCTGGCGCAGAAAGCCGATGCCGGCCGCGCCGTGCTCGCGCGGTTCGAGGAAGCCGCGTCCAAGGTCAATACCGGCGATGCCGCCGACGCAATTGCGGTCTATGACCAGCTCACGAGCGACAATTCGGTGGATAGCGGATTCCGCGATGTCGCGACCCTGCTCTCGGCGCGCTACACGCTCGATAAGGGCGATCCGCAAACCGCGATCGCCAAGCTGCAGCCGCTGACGGCGCCGACGAATGCCTGGCGCGGCCTGGCGCTGGAGCTGACGGCGCTCGCCGAGCTCAAATCCGGCGACAAGAGCAAAGCGCAAAAGGATTTTGATATCCTCGGCAAGGATACGACGGCACCGCAGGGCGTGCGCCAGCGTGCCGCCGCGATGGCCGAGGCGCTGGCATCATGAACGGACGAAACGCGCTGCGGCTTTTCGCTGTCGTCTTGCTGGTGGTCGCGCTTGGCGGCTGCGACAAGGTGAAATCGCTCGTTTCCGGGAGTGACAAGACACCCTTGCCCGGCCAGCGTGTCTCGGTGCTCAATCTCGAACACAGCCTCAAGCCCGATCCGCAGCTCAACGCGCTCAAAATCGCCGTACCACGGCCTTTTGATAATACCGCGTGGCCGGATGCCGGCGGCTTTCCCGATCATGCAATGTATCATCTCGCGCTTGGCGACAGTCTCGAGCGCGTGTGGAAATCGAATGCGGGCGCGGGCGCCAATCGCTATGGCCGCGTCGTGGCGCAGCCGGTACTGGCGAATGGCCGCATCTACACGATGGATGCCGATGATGTCGTGACGGCCTTCGATGCCAAGAGCGGCAGCCGTCTCTGGCGCTTCGATCCGCAACCGAAGGATGCCGATTCGACCACCTATGGCGGCGGTGTCGCCGCGGCGGGCGATCGCGTCTATATCGGCACGGGCTATGGCGAGGTGATGGCGCTCGATGCGGCGAGCGGCAAGGTGACCTGGCGCGTGAAGGTGAATGCGCCGATCCACAGCCCGCCGACCGTCGCCGATGATCGCGTCTTCGTCGTCACGGTCGAGAACGAGCTCGACGTGCTGTCGGCCGCTGACGGCAACAAGCTCTGGACACATAACGGCCTGCCCGAGCCGGCGGGGCTTGCGGGCGGTGCGTCGCCCGCGGTCGCCGGCGATCTCGTCGTCGTGCCCTATAGCTCGGGTGAGCTTTATGCGCTGCGCGTCGAGAATGGCCGTCCGCTCTGGAACGACAGCCTTGCCGCGGCGCAACCGGTCGGTGCGCTGTCGTCGCTCGCCGATATTCGCGGCGCCCCCGTGATCGATCGCGATCGCGTCTTCGCGATCAGCCATAGCGGCCTAATGGTATCGATCGATCTGCGCACCGGCGATCGCGTATGGGAGCAGGATATTGGCGGCGTGCATGCGCCGTGGGTGGCGGGCGATTACATCTTCGTTCTAAGCGCGGACAACCAGTTGATCTGTCTGACGCGGGCGGATGGACGTGTGCGCTGGTCGCGCGAGCTGCCGCAATGGAACAATCCCGAGAAGAAGAAGGATCCGATCTTCTGGTCGGGGCCGGTGCTGGCGGGCGACCGGCTGATCGTCGTCTCGTCGGAAGGCGAGGCCTTCTCGGTCTCGCCCTATACCGGTGAGCCCCTGGGCCGCGCCGATTTCCCCGACGGCGTCTTCATCAATCCGATCGTCGCCGACAAGACGCTTTACGTTCTGACCGACGAAGCCGATCTCGTCGCGTTGCGCTGAAGACGCAGAAAGCGCTGCCATGGCCGATCCGAGGGCCGAAACCCCGGCGAAGCGCGTCGCCATCATCGGGCGGCCGAATGTCGGCAAGTCCACGCTGTTCAACCGCCTCGCCGGCAAGAAGCTCGCACTCGTCCACGATCTGCCCGGCGTGACGCGCGACCGTCGCGAGGCGCCGGCTTCGATCGCCGATCTCCGCTTCACCATCATCGACACGGCCGGGCTCGACGACGACGGCGATAAAGGCGGCCTCACCGCGCGCATGCGCGCACAGACCCTCGCTGCGCTCGATGATGCGGATGCGATCTTGTTCCTCGTGGATACGAAAGCCGGCCTCACCGGGCCCGATCGCGAATTCGCGCAGCTGCTGCGCCGCCGCGGCCGCAAGGTGATCGTCGTCGCGAATAAGGCCGAGGGCCGCGGCGCCGATAGCGATGCGTTCTTCGCGCTCGGCCTCGGTGAGCCGATCGCGATTTCGGCTGAGCATGGTGAAGGCCTCGGCGAGCTCTACAACGCACTCGCGCCGCTGGTGCGCGACAGCGATGACGATCCTTCTCAATCGGCCCGCCCGCGGAAGCGGCGAGACAGAGAAGAGCTGGATTCCGGCTTGCGCGAGAATGGCGGCGACACAACCGAGGTTGAGCGCGACAAGCCACTGTTGCTTGCGGTGATCGGTCGACCCAATGTCGGCAAATCCACGCTCGTCAATCAGCTTCTCGGCACCGATCGAATGCTCACCGGCCCCGAGGCCGGCATCACGCGCGATGCGATCGCGATCGATTGGCAATTTCGCGGCCGCAAGATCCGGCTCTTCGATACAGCCGGCATGCGCCGCCGCCCGCGCGTCACCGAGAAGCTCGAGCAGCTCGCCGTCAGCGATGCGCGCGAGGCCATCCGCTTCGCCGAAGTCTGCGTGCTCGTCGTCGACGCGACGCAGCTTCTGGAGAAGCAGGATCTCACCATTGCGCGCGAGATCGCGGAGGAAGGCCGCGCCGTCGTGCTCGCGGTCAACAAATGGGATCTCGTGGTCGACAAGCGCGAGAAGCTGAAAGACTTGCGCGACACGTTGGAAACCGGCGTGGCGCAGCTCGCCGGTATTACGACGGTGACGCTGTCGGCAAAGAGTGGCGCCGGCGTCGACAAGCTGATCCCGGCGGCGCTCGAAGCGTATGAGGTCTGGAACCGCCGTGTCCCGACGGCGCAGCTCAATCGCTGGCTCGAGGAAGCGCAATCGCGCAATCCGCCGCCGCTGGTCTCGGGCCGCCGCTTACGCTTGAGGTACATGACCCAAGCCAATATCCGCCCGCCGACCTTCGCGCTCTTCGCCTCGAAGCCGGGCGATCTGCCCGACAGCTATCGCCGCTATCTCACCAACCAACTGCGCGAGAGCTTCGACCTTCCCGGCGTGCCGATCCGCATGATGCTGCGTAAAGGCAAGAACCCCTACGACGACAAGCGGTAAGGGGGCTTGAGGCGCCCGCCTGGACGGCGATAATGGCCCTCATGGATACAGAGAAATACGGGATCGGGCAGGCGGTCAGTCGCTTTGAGGATCCGCGGCTGCTACGCGGCGCGGGGCGGTATGTGAACGATGTGAGCATGGCGCGGCAGGCTTATGCTTACTTCCTCCGATCGCCTTATGCGCATGCGAAGATTGCGAAAATCGATATATCAGCCGCGCAAAAAGCGCCCGGCGTGCTTGGCGTTTTCACCGAGGCGGATGTCGCGGCGGAAAAGCTCGGCACGACGAAGCTGGCATTGCCGAGGAAACGCGCTGACGGCTCGCCGGCGTTTTCGCGGCCGCATCCGGGGCTGGCGCGCGGCATCGGTGCGCTATGTCGGCGATCCGGTGGCGATGGTCGTCGCCGAGAGTCTGGCCGAGGCGAAAGATGCTGCCGAGCTGATCCAGGTCGATTACGACGAGCTGCCCGCGGTCGTTGATATCGAAGAGGCGCTGAAGCAAGGCGCGCCGCGCGTCTGGGACGAGAACCCCGACAACGTCAGCCATATCTTCGAGACCGGCAACAAAGCCGCGGCCGATGCGGCTTTCGCGGCCGCGGCGCATGTGGTGAAGCGCAAATACGTCATCACCCGCGTCCATGCGCAATATATGGAGCCGCGCGGCACGGTCGGCGCTTACGATCCGAGCGACGAGCGCTTCACGCTGCATGCCGATGTGCAATATGCGCATCGCGTTCGCGATATGCTTGCCGGGAATGTGTTCAAGATTCCGGAGACGCAGATCCGCGTCGTCACCGGCGATGTCGGCGGCGGCTTCGGCACCAAGGGCTGGCAGTATCTCGAGCATCGCCTGACCTTGATGGCGGCGCGCCGGCTCGGCCGCCCGGTCAAATGGTGCTGCGAGCGCAGCGAGGTGCTGCTTGCCGACGAGCATGGCCGCGACGTCATCGCCGAGGCCGAGCTGGCGCTGGACAAGGATCTGAAATTCATCGGCCTGCGCGCGCGGCTCATCAGCAATATCGGCGCCTATCTGTCGTCGGATCGCAATCTGCTCGCGACCTTCGGCAGCCTCGGCGCGCTTGTCGGCGTCTATGATATTCCGGCCGGCTACGCGCATCTGACGGTCGCCTTCTCGAACCAGCCCGCGACGGCGCCCTATCGCGGCGCCGGCCGGCCCGAGGCGATCTACATCATCGAGCGGCTGATCGAGGATGCGGCGCGCGAGCTGGGCACCGATCGCGTCGCGCTGCGCCAGAAGAATCTCATCCCGCCATCGAAGCTGCCGTTCAAGACGCCGCTCGGCGGGCTCAATTACGATTGCGGCGATTTCCCCGGCATCATGGACAAGGCGCTGAAGCTCGGCGACGCCGCCGGCTTCGCGCAGCGCCGCGATGAGTTGCAAAAACGTGGCAAGCTGCGCGGGCTCGGCATCGCCAATGCGATCGAGCGCGCGGCCTCGCCCGGTCCCGAATTCGCCGAGCTGCGCTTCAACACCGGCGGTCAGGCGACCTTGCTGATGGGCACCATCCATCAAGGCCAGGGGCATGAGACCACCTTCCGCCAGATCGCGATCGAGAAGCTCGGCCTCGATCCGAAAGACATCCGCTATGTCGATGGCGACACCGACGTCGTCGCTTTCGGCACCGGCACCAATGGCTCGCGCTCGACCGTGATCGGCGGCACCGCGCTGACGCTGGCGGCGGACAAAATCATCGCCAAGACGAAGAAGATCGCGGCGCATCTGCTCGAAGCCGCCGAGGCCGATGTGCAATTCGATTCCGGCCGCTTCACCATCGCCGGCACCGATCGCGGCCTGAGCCTGAAAGAAGTAGCGAAGGCGGCGTTCCTGCCGAACAAATTGCCGAAAGGCATGGAGCCGGGCTTGTACGAGACCGGCACTTTCTCGCCGCCGCAAGACACCTTCCCCAACGGCAGCCATCTGTGCGAGGTCGAGATCGATCCCGATACCGGCAAGGTCGAGCTGATGAATTACACCGTGGTCGACGATGTCGGCACGGTGATCAATCCGAAGCTCCTCAAAGGCCAGATCCAGGGCGGCATCGCGCAAGGCGCGGGCCAGGCGCTGATGGAGCGCGTGGTCTACGATCCGCAATCGGGCCAGCTCCTCTCGGCCTCGTTCATGGATTACGCCATGCCGCGCGCCGACGATTTCTGTCCGATCGAGATCGAAAGCGCGCCGGTGCCGACGAAGCTCAACCCGCTGGGCGCGAAAGGCGCGGGCGAGGCGGGGACGGTGGGCGCGCTGCCGGCCGTGATGCTGGCGGTGCTCGACGCGCTGCAGCCGCTCGGCGTCAAGGAACTGGATATGCCGGCGACGCCGGAGCGCGTGTGGCAGGCGATCCGGGCAGCGAAGAAGTAAGCTTTACCACGCGGCGCGGAGAACACCGAGAAGAGCGCTTTGACCACCAGACACCAGTCCCACTCAAGGGCTGAGGCCGCTGCGGCCTCAAGAGATCTGATGTCTTTGTGCCTTAGTGGTTCAATTTCTTTCTTCTCCTCTCCGTCCCGTGGTGAAACGTCCGGATTGCTTGGCTTCGCCAGGCTCAGCCTCGCAATGACGGGGTGATGGCCGAGTGCTATGATAGAGAAAATCGATTAGGAGGAAACAATATGGCCCAGCATCGCGTAGACGGTATCCGCAGCGTCGATTTCGGCGTCACCGATTTGAAGGCGGCCGAGCGCTTTTATACCGAGGTTTGGAATCTGAAACCGGTCGCGAGCAGCAAGGGCTCGGTCTATCTGCGCGGCACCGGCTATGAGCATCACATCCTCGGCCTGCATCAGCGCGACCAGGGCCAGCTTCTGCGCGTCAACCTCTCCGCGCCCGACAAAGAGGCGGTGAACGCGATCCACGACCGCGTGCGCAAGACCAACATCCGCAAGGTCGAAGCGCCGGCCAATCTCGACGAGCCGGGCGGCGGCTATGGCTTTGCCTTCCAGGATCCGGAAGGCCGCACCGTGCGCGTCATCGCCGACATGGCGGCGCTCAGCCCCGAGAAGGACGATGTCGAGCGGCCGAAGAAGCTCTCGCATTGCGTGCTCAATTCCGGCGATCAGGAGAACGCGGTCGGCTTCTGGTGCGACGCG
The DNA here is from genome assembly GCA_963740675.1 of uncultured Alphaproteobacteria bacterium. Taxonomy (GTDB): domain Bacteria; phylum Pseudomonadota; class Alphaproteobacteria; order ATCC43930; family CGMCC-115725; genus CAIKMD01. The sequence continues at coordinate 306,196 of CAVUFS010000004.1, read as the reverse complement.
CTCGGCACGCGCGTGATCGATCGCACCAAGGCGATGACCTTCGTCAATCTCAGCGCCGATCATCATTCGGTGGCGATCGTCAAAGGCTCGGGCGCGACCTTGCATCATGTCGCGTTCGAGATGCCGTCGATCGAGGCGGTGATGCGCGGCGGCGGGCGCCTCAAGGAGGCCGGCCATCCGATCGAATGGGGCGTCGGCCGGCACGGGCCGGGCAACAACGTCTTCGCCTATTTCGTCGGTCCGGAAGAGATGGTGATCGAATACACCGCCGAGGTCGAGCAGGTGGACGACAAGTACAAGGTCGGCAACCCCGACGATTGGACCTGGAAGCCCGGCCGCAACGACCAATGGGGCATCAACAGCGGCCCCTCGAAGCGCATGCAGGACGCGCACAATGTCCGCTTCGCGGAGGACATCTTCCACCCGGCGTGAGATAGCGGCGCGCCGCTAATAGCCCCTCTCCCGCTTGCGGGAGAGGGAGGGGCCCAATCGCGTGAGCGATTGGGAGGGTGAGGGGGCTAAAATGCGCATCGCCGACATGATGGCCGGGGACGGCCATATTTTCATGAAGAGTGAATGGGGCCTGCTCAACGATGATTGGCCCTGTGTTTCATTCACAAAGAAGTCAGTCGGTGATCGCCTTCGTGCGCAGTTCAAGCCGGGTAGAGATGCCCTGATCTACGTCGGCACTACAAATCCTGAAAATACTCCGGATCCAAACCATCGCAGCCGCATCCTCTCTGCCGTCGTCATTCAACCGAACCAAGTGCTGGAAACGCAAAAATTGGTACCCACCGCTGCCTGGGGGGCTAAGGTTAATCGCTGGGGGAACCGATGGCCTTATGCGATGGCTGTGCTCCGCGCCGCCAACATAAGCAGCGACCCACTTCCTGATGCGCATGACGTTGCTCCCGAAGCATATCGTTCATTTGGCGCGATGCAAAATCGCGGGGGTATCGTTGAGGCTTTTGGAGATGAGCGGCTCGAAATGATGTCCCTGCCAGTGGAGGAAATTGAGTTGCATTTTCCTCCGCCCGTTCTCGAATATCTTCGAATGGTTCAGGCAATTGACCCCACAAATGTGGCGATCGACGTTCGCCGGGTGATTGCTCAGATGGCTGTAGGCATCGAAGAGCGCGTTCGACGGGGCGATGAGCTAGAGCTGCGCATCAATCCGCAACGTTTCGCGCCGAACTTGAGCGACCTCATTAGCATGTTAACAGCGAAATGGGCCACGCAACGGGGTACATGCATGCTCTGCGGGGGAAAGTTTTTGTTAGAGAGCAACTCAATGCTGCGACCCTCTCCCCGATCGCATCGACAGCGACAAGGGGGCGTACTCTGTTGATAACGTTCAAATCGTGCACCTGGCGTGTAATTGGGCAAAAAACAAATACGGCTGCGCCGAGTTTATGGAATGGCTGGATATCGTTAGCGGAGAATGATGCAGCATACAAACCTATGTGTTGTAGAGCAGTGCTAAGGCTCCGAGACGACGCAGTATATGAGCACGCACAAGGACGAGACGGTGAAGATCGAGGTCGCCATTACGATCCGATCATGATCGCCAAGGAATACGACATCGGCAAAGGCATGTTCACCGACGATTGCGCCTTCGATGCGGAATCCCTGGAGGTACTGAAGCAATCTGCTTTGTACCAAGAGCGGTCGTCTGAGCTTTGTCAGCGCGGATGCTTTACCGCCTCATTGCCGCTGCCTGACTATTCGTCGTAGTCTTCAGGCTCGAAAACGTCGACTTCTCCCAGATCGACGTCTAGGCCGCTCATATCCATTTCGAAGTCGACTAATTCGATTTCTTCGTCCTTCTCGCCTAATCCTTGAACGTCGAGGGTGACAGTAGCCCGCGCGTCCTCATTCCGATCTACGTCGACCGTTCTACCACCCATGGCTACCGACTCTTTGTCGACACTATCCCAAACTGAAAAGTTCAGCTCGACGCTGAACCGCAGCTGGATAGACACAGGCAAGCTCACCACCACCCGGACTCGTTTGTCGGCGAAACTCTCTGTCTCGATGAGATCGATGTCGGTCTCGTATGGCCACTCGATTGACCGCATCTCGGGGGCCCAGGCATTTGCTTCGACTTCTCCTGAAGTCGCATAGGCAGTGACGTCCACATCCAAGCGCTCGAGGTACCTTGAGATTTCCGCGCGGACTTCGGCCTGGCCGCCTTCCTCGTCCCGCAACCAGGCAACGACCGTTTTTCGCAACCTAATTGGTCCGTCATTGATTAGCGATAGGGCTTTCTCAACCTTCGACACCAAATAAAGTGCCTGTGATTTCCGGCAGAATGCTTCCCAATCTCCGTCCTCCGAAACGACTAGGAACCCCGTTCTGCGTGCGGTCGCGGCGCAATCAAGGGCATGCAGGGCCAGCGCGTCGGGAAACTCAGTTTTCTTGCTGTGGCTGAATGGGGGAAGGCGCTCGAAATAAGCGTCGAATATTGTTGTGACGTTCACCAGCGAAGTATCATCCAGAACCTCGCACGCGCTGTCATTCAAGAACTCGTCAACTCGGACTGCGGCCGCGTCCGCAGCACTGCGTCCCCCGTTCATTTGGGCAAGCAACTCGTCGCGTGTAGGCTTTGTCGTATCGAACGCAAATAGGGCTTGTCCCACGAACTTCTTCGCGTCTCTCAATGCATCTTCCATCGCCTTTTGTTTATGGCCCCGCACCTCGCGCACAACCGTCCCGGCCAGAACAAAAAGAAAAGAACGATCCTTAAGGCTTGCGACGGCCTTTAGGACTGTCGACTTAAGATTTAACCGCTGACCATCGAATACGTTGGTGTCGAGTGTCACGGCAGTTATGCGGCCCTCGGCTAGTAGGGCTTTTAAAGTATCTTCAGTTACTATCGGCACGGTAGCGCTTCCTTAGATATCAACGAGCCACGGTATCGCACGCGGTGCGATGCCACGAGGGAACTTTATGGCGGGACCATCCTAAACCAATCACGCATCACTTGCTTGATACGTGAAAGTTCCTCGGCAGGAATGTTATTCATGTGGCAAATCGTGTTACGAAGATGAACGACGATGCGCGCCTGATTAACGAGCGATTTGTCTCGAATAATCTCTTCGAAGCCAGCGCGCCATTTGTCGTCAATAATTTTTAAAAGTTGTGGCAAGGTCATGAGGGATGACTTGTCGCGGACGGTTGTCGCCATCCAAATTTTGGATTCTTCTCTTTCTTCCAGCTCTTCGGTCTGTTTTTGGATATCTGACGGAACCTCTTGCCACCAATCTTGAGGGTTCGCCTTCGATAAGATCGAAACAACTAAGTCACGAAGGTAAGATTCCAAGACGAAAAACAGCTTATATGCTTCCGCTGCGTCCGTTGCGTTACGAACGTCTTCGGGCAGTAGAAGAGCCAATTCATAGTTTGGATCCAATTTGAGGGACTGGCTTGGAACCACCTCAGGCACCGCACTGAGGGCTTTCTGGCCGTCTGACCGAGCATCAAAAAAAGTGCTAAATCGGCGTCGTGCCTCATGCGAACACCTTCCGAACAGCATTAAAAATATTGAGGTAGGTTTCCTCGGTTCCGTTCGATGGAAGGTGAACTTGAATGTTGTAGTGAAATCCTAAAGGCAGGTTAGTGGGCTTGTTCTCGGGCAATTGCGATTCGGGCGCTTTGGACTCGTCTTTTTTGGTGTTTGAAGCGCTCTCTTTAATTCTCTTTGAAATTTCCTAACTTCACGAGAGCATTAAATGTTCCGGCGATTTTACTCGTCATGCCCGCGTCTGATCCAGCGATCTGCGCAATTAGACCTTTAAGTGTTTCGCCGCTCGCATCATTTGCATTTTCGTTAGCATCAAATAGTGGCGCATAAGCCTTTCGCACTGCATTCGCAATCGCGATCGGGGCAGCGGTTTTGTTTTTGAGCAGTGCGTAGCTACTGGTCGGTTTGCCCGATCCGTCGATAAACTCCATTGTTCGCAATAGCGAAATCAATTGTCTGTCTGCGGTGCCCTTTAAGCCGATCGTGTCGGTCAGAAACCGATGAGTGAACGCATCGGGAATTTTTGCTTCTTCGATCTTTTCGAAGAGCCGCGCAACGTTTTTGTAGGAGGAAAGATACGGAAGTTCGGCGGTCATGGAGTGTTCCTCATTGAATATCCGGTCTCGCAGATTTATTCTACGAAGTGGAATTAAATTGTCAGAACGGTAGCGATGCCTGCGAAGATGCCCGCTTCGTATGCAAGTTCGCGTCGGTACGAAGGGTCAGACGCTACAAAACGAGCCCCGTTGCTCCTGGCCGAGCGCGGGAACTCAATTTATGTTGTCGTCTCGTAGGCACGGTGTCTTTTTGAAGGCTGCGGCGTCAAGGAGCTTGACGCGGATACTGACGATTTTATTCGTGGATAAGTTCCATAATATTTTGTCTAACAAATATTTTTCATCAAATCTTAATGTGAGATTGTCTGCGGCCTAACCGGCACGATTTGCGCGCGAAAGATGACCTGTCCGTTCCATTTCCCCACGAGTTCGATAGCGACGGGTGATGTACTCGCGCCTCGGTTGGTCGGCTTCAAGCTCTCCGGATTTGCCGGCGTGGTGCGGCGCCCGTAGGCAGCAGCAGATCGAGTTTCTCCCAATTGACGCGGTCGCCGTCGACGACATCCGAATAGCCTTGCCGTCCATTCCATAGATGGTGAGGGCCGCCTTGATGCGATGCTTGCTGGAGATCTTGCGTGGCGTCGCGCGGATCGCTTTCGTCGACATCGCCGATCCCGTCGAATGGGACGAGGACGGCACTATCGCGCTGAAGGCGAGCGCCGCGATCTCGCCCGATGACCGCGCCGCGATCGCGGAGCTGAAGGTGAAGCGCGGCGAGCATGACGCATTCGGGCCTCAGAATGGTCGTCCATCAGCCGAATCCTGGCCGGTTGCTATTCTTCTCGGTCGCAAAGAGACTGATACTTGATCGACTAAGCTGTCGCGGCCCGTCATGGGGCGCCGGCGGCATAAAAGACCATTCGAGGAGGAACCATGCGCGCCTTGTCGTTGCTCTGCTCTTGTTGATGACGGTGGTGTCGCCCGCTTCCTGGGCGCAAGCGCCCGCGACGCAGGCGGAGGCGGCGATGAAGACCTTCGCGTCCTCGGCCGAGATCGCGGATCTCATCGCCAAGGCGAAGGCCGAGCGCAAAGAAGGGCAGGCCATGGTCGCGGAGCGGATCCTCTCGCTCGCCCCCTATCGCGCGACGCTCGAATACCGCGCCGGGAACGCGCCCGCCGCGGTCCATGAGAAAGACGCCGAGCTGATGGTGGTGCTCGACGGCGCGGGCACGATCACGACCGGCGGCACGCTCGTCGATGAGAAGCGCACCAACCCCGCCAATCTCTCGGGCAGCGGGATTACGGGCGGCACGGTGCAAGCGCTGAAGAAAGGCGATGTCCTCATCGTGCCGGAAAAGGTGCCGCATCAGACGAAGCCCGCCGAGGGCCAAGTCATCGTGCTGATGACCTTCCACGTCCCGCGGCCGGTCGCGTGGCGGTGAGCGGGCGCGATCGGTATTGATCGAGCATCGCCCATCACCCATCGCCGGGAGCGCCGGCGACATGCGTGCTCTTCGTGCAGAGACGCTCGGCCTCTGGTTGGAACCGGGGCGCGTTGACCGGCGCGGGCGCGCGGTGCTGTAATCGCCTCAATCGCCGAAAACGGCGAACGACATGAGGGAGGAAAGAATGCGGCCCATGCCACGGCGGCGCGCGTGCGCGGCTTTTCTTCTATCTGCTTTGGGCGCGGCTGCGGCGGCGTTGCCGGCGTACGCCGAGACGCCGCTCACGGTCGGCACGGCGCATGCGACCGCCGATGCGGAGCTTCCGGCCACCGTCGGCGTCGAGCTCGGCATCTTCAAGAAGCACGGGCTCGACATCAAGCTGGCCGATCTCGGCGGCGACAGCCGCGTGATCCAGGGCATGACCGCCGGCAGCATCGATATCGGCATCGGCGGCGGCAGCGGCATGGCGCTGATCGTCAAAGGCGCGCCGATGATCGCCGTGTGCGAGGACAGCGCGACGCAGCCCTATTTCGCCATCGCCGTGGCGGGGGATTCGCCGCTGCATAAGCTGGCGGACCTGAAGGGCAAGAAGATCGGCATCACGCGCGAGAACTCGACCACCGACTGGCTGGCGCGCCAATTGCCGCGCAGCCAGGGCTGGCCGGCCGACGCGATCACCCTCGTCGCGCTCGGCGGCGATCCCGTCTCCGGCGTCGCGGCGCTGCGCAATCATCTCGTCGATGCCGATATCGGCGGCACGATGGATTTCGCGGAGATGGAAGACAAGAAGGTCGTGCGCATCCTGGCGCCGGTATCGGATTACATCGGCAAGGTCGCCTCGGGCATCCTCTACGCGTCGAACCACATCGTCGCCACGAACCCCGACGCGGTCCGCGCCTATGTCGCCGGCTGGCTGGAGACGACGCAGTATATGGCGACGCACAAGGACGAGACGGTGAAAGTCGAGGCCGCCATCACCCATTTCGATCCGGTCATGATCGCCAAGGAATACGACATCGACAAAGGCATGTTCACGGACGATTGCGCCTTCGATGAAGAATCGCTCGAGGTGCTGCGGCAATCCTTCGTCGAGCTGAAGATACTGCCGACAGCGCCGGACATGTCGAAGCTCTATACGACGGAGTTTCTGCCGAGGCGGTGAGCCAAATCGAGCTATCCGGCCTCCCCGAATTTTTCTTTCGGGGAATGGTTCGACAATTTAGTAGCCGACCTTTGGTAGATCGGCAGTGCTAATCCATAGGTCGTATCCGGTGCATGGATCATTGGCAGCGGGATCCCGCGCCAACCATTCTTCGAGCGTGCGCTTTCGCGCGGCCATGGTCGGTACAACTCTGCCACTGGTAACGATGTTGTAATCGTAAGGGCCCTGATAAGGCTGCGCCATGCTCGCCACATGAGAAGCAGGCTCATGGGAGATGGCGATGAAGCACAGAACAAAGTTCTTGCTGTTGTTGATCGCTGGGCTTGCGCTACCGTCTTGTGCGATGTCTGAAGAGGCATATCACGACGGGCATGACGACTATGCCTACAGTTTTCCCGGCTACTACAATCCACTCTTTATCCCCACCGTTTTCAGGTTTAACGGCTTTCACCACCCACATCACGATGGCGATGGTTATCGCGACGGCGGCTCTGGTGAGGATGGCAGAAGCAGCCCACCTCGATAGGTTGAGAGTCGGCGTCGTGTGCCGACCGGATGGAATGCCAGGAGCATGCGCCCAGCGGGCGGCGGGCTCGGCGCGACGCTGATTATCACCTAACCCGCCGGCCGCATGGCGAGCGCCGCCGCGACAGGTGCTCGCGCGTCGTTGAGCGCAGCTTGACCGGTGCTTCAAAATCAGGAGAAACCCACGATCGGTGCCCGAAGGAATTGTACCGTTCAGCGCGAATTCTTCATCGCGCCGGTGACATTGCGCGGTTGTATTTTTTTGTCAGGGCGGCAGCCACAGGTTCTAGGAGTTCAATGAAGCGCTGAACGGCCGGGCTCAAAGTCCGATTGCGCATCGTCACGACCGAGGTGGGTGTGTCCAGCATGGAAAGGTCAATCGGTAGAAGCTTCAAATGGAAGCGTTCGCTCTCAAAGGACCCGATGGCCGGCACGGACAGAATTGCAAGAAAATCGCCCGAGGCAAGCAACTTCCGACGCAACTGCGTGGGTTGAGCGATGATTTGTGCGCGCGGTGGTGTCAGACCGTGGCTTTGAAAGGCGTCGCGGAACGCTGTATCCGCTTCCTCAGGCGTTGCAATGATCCACTGAGCATCAACTAAATCCGCAAGCTCGACCTTGCGCCGGCGCGCCCATTGGCTTTGCATGCCGGTCACAACGAAGCGTTGCTCAATGAACAAGAGCTCGGCTTTCACATCGTCCGGGACGCCTTTCCCCGACATGCGGCCGACCATCAAATCAACTTTTCGTTCTCGCAATTCACGAAATTCACCTGCTAGAGTTGATGCGACGATGATCTCAACAAATACACGCGGATAGAGACGGATAAAACGCTCTACCGCCTCGGTGAGCAATCCGGCCGCGACCGGCTCCGGTGCTCCGATGCGCACCTCGCCTGTGCTCGGATCGGCAAGCGCTTCAAGATCGCGTAAACATTGCTGTAACTCGTTGAGCGTTGCATCCGCGCTGCGTAACACGAGCGCGCCAAAAATCGTTAGTTCCGCGCCACGCGGGCTTCGGTCCAATAACCTTACGCCCAGACCGGCCTCCAATTCGGCGATAGCCTTGGACACTGCGGGCTGTGAAACGGCCAACTCCTGCGCGGCTTTTGCCAAGCTTCCATGCCGCGAAATCGCGGTGAGAAGTTCAAGGTCGCGCATGCGGAAATAGCGGCTTGGGCGACGTTCCGAGGGGGCGCGAAGGGGCATGAGAAAATGTTATATCAGTATGAGATCATACTACTCCCCGTTTATATCGGCTGTCGATACGGTAGCAGCACATTCTGCATGCGGCCTACAGCCCAGGAGCGACGCAATGAAGTTCAAAAGATCAAAGCAAATGTCGGCATGGCGTTCGCGGTCCCGACGCCTTGCCTTATGCCTATCCGCTGGGGGTTTACTTGCCTTCGGCCATACCGCCATGGCCCAGCCAATCAAGATCGGCCTCGTGAAATTCCCGTCATCGGCGCCCTTTTACATCGCCGTTGAGCGCGGGTACTTCATGGCCGAGGGGCTGACGCCGCAACTCGTTTATTTCGATTCGGGACTGCCGATTGCCCTAGGCGTGGTATCGGGCAATCTCGATTTTGCCGCCTCGGGCCTGACCGGTGCGTTCTACTCATTGGCCGGCCAAGGCGCGCTGCGAATCATTGGCGGACTTCACCGAGAGGGGCCTGGCTTCCACACGCAAGAAATCGTCGTGTCGAAATCCGCTTACGATCGCGGCTTGAGGACCCTCAAAGACCTTGGCGGCCATAGCTTCGGCGTGTCGCAAATCGGCTCGCCCGCAGATTACGCGTTGGTCCTGACCACGGAAAAATATCGGCTCGATCTCAAGACCATCAAACTTGTCCAGTTGCAGTCGATTCCGAACGTGGTCTCGGGAGTCAGTGGCGGTCAAGTCGATGCCACCATTCTTCCAGCGGCGGCGATCCGGGCAGGTGTTGAGCGAGGGGACTTGCAGCCTCTTGGCTGGGTCGGCGACGAAACGCCTTTCCAAATCGGGGCGGCCTTTACCACAGTAAAGACCGCGAATGAAAAGCGCGCCGAGGTCGAGGGCTTCCTACGCGCCATGCACAAAGGCGCGCGCGATTACCATGACGCCTATGTCGACGCTAAGGGGCAGCGGCGCGACGGGCCGGGCGCGGAGGAGATCACATCCATCATCAGCAAATATACCGGCGAAACACCTGAGCGCGTGAAAACTGAGCTCGCCTCGATCGATGCCGGTGGGACGCTCGATGTCGCAGACATTCTGCACCAGATCGCCTGGTACAAATCGCAGGGCGTCGTGAAGGCGGAAGTCGACGGGAATGCCATCATAGACCGTCGCTACGTTGTTCCCCAGGAGTGACCGATGGGATCAGCAGGAGAGTTTGCTGTTCGTGGTCCCGGAGACGCCATGGAAGAACACGTGATCCCTGTTTTGATCGCGGGCGCCGGGCCAGTGGGCCTTGCGCTCGCGATCGAACTCGGCAGGGCCGGAATCCACTGTTTGGTCGTCGAAGAGCGCGATGGCCAAATCACAGTTCCGAAGATGGCGACTTTGTCCAGTCGCAGCATGGAGTTCAACCGCCGCTGGGGTATTGCTGAAGCCCTACGTAAGACCGGTTGGCCGGCAACCTTGTCGCAGGACTTCGTCTACTGCACGAGCTTGGTAGGCTATGAACTTGGGCGTCGAAAAATTCCCGCCCATATCGATCATCGGCTCTCCTATACGCCCGAGCCGCGTGCCTCATGTGCACAGATCTTCTATGATCCGATTCTCGTCACGAAGGCGCGCTCGTTCCCTACAGTCGCGATCCGACATCGAACGCGCCTCGATTCCTTCACCCAACATGAAGATCACGTCGCCGTCGCGATTACCGATCGCGTGACCGGAAATCGCGAGACCATCTCGGCCCGCTATCTCGTTGGATGCGATGGGGCCGACGGGACAGTCGTGACATCGCTCGGCTTCGGTTACGATGGACTCGGCCGACTTGCCAATAGCGTCAATGTCTACTTCCGCTCCCCAGAGCTAATGTCGATCCACAACAAGGGCTGGGCCCGCTTCTTCCGCTTCACCGATGCACGCGGCACCTGGGCTGAGTTGATCGGCATTGACGGGAAGGAGCTATGGCGCCTCTCTGTCTTGGAAGCCGATCCGGATTTCGATGGTCCAGCCTATATACGTCGTCTTGCGGGCACCGAGGTCGCCTTCGAGATCCTTTCGGTCATGGAGTGGGAAAGGCGCGAACGCGTCGCTCAGCATTATCGGGATCGTCGCGTATTCATTTGCGGCGATGCGGCCCACCAGAACTCGCCGACGGGCGCTCTAGGATTTCACACCGGGCTTGCCGACGCCGTCGATCTTGGATGGAAGCTTATCGCTACCCTCCAAGGCTGGGGCGGCAAGCGGCTTCTCGATTCCTATGAGGCCGAGCGGCGACCGATCGCGCTGCTGAATGTTCGTGCCTCGTCCGACCAGTTCAGGCTCCTCGCCGGCCTACCAGGCGGGCAGGAAATCGCCAAAGACTCCGCAACTGGCATGGCACAACGTCAGCAATGGGCGGAAGCCTATCGCCGGACAAACGGTGCCAATAGTCCGATCTATTCGGACAATCTGCTCCTGGGCTATTGCTACGAAGATTTGCCAATCTGCCAGAGCGACAGCTCGCCCGCCATCCCCCTCGAGACAGTCGAGTTCGTTCCGAGTGCGCGGCCGGGAACGCGCGCGCCGCATGCGTGGATCGGCGAAACGAAATCCACACTTGATTTATTCGGCAAGGGCTTCGTCCTCCTACGCCTTGGGGCGAACGCGCCAAGCTGCGATGCACTGATCGATGTGGCCGTCGAGCGCGGCCTACCCATCGAAGTCTGTGACCTTTTGGACCGCGAGATCGCCTCACTCTATCAAAAAAGTCTCGTTCTTGTGCGTCCCGACGGGCACGTCGCATGGCGCGGCGATGCTGTACCTCGCGACGCAGTTGCCCTTGTCGATCGCCTGCGCGGTGCATTTGTCTAGGATGCCCTGTGCATATCTCTATGAGGTCCGCTCGCCTGATAGAAGCCGTTGGCTCTCACGCAGAGCTGAAATTCAAACTGAGACACGACCGGGAAAAGCCGCGCATTGCGCCGAGCGCTGTCCGGTGGCTAAATCAGGCGCTGCAATGAACGATCGCGAGGAGCCCGCGCGAAGCGCGGGAGGGTGAGGGCAATTCACATGGTCGATGAAACCAACAAGGCCATCGTCATCTGCCCGACCTGCCGCCATACGACCGAGCGGCATCTCGGCTGGTTCAGGAGCGTGCCGGTATGGGATTGTCCCTTCTGCGGCGCCGCGCTCGAGATCGACTACGCTCAGCTCGAGAAATCCTTGAGCGATAAGAATTCGGCCGGCGCCGAATTCGTCGCGCGGTTGTCGCCTCGACCAAACCGCGGGATCACCACGCGCCGCACCCGATGATGGTGCGCGGCCTCCGTGGCACAAACGCGCAAGCGCCCTCATTCCCGCACCGGGTATTGATTTCTAACGCGGCGGTAACAACCTCACCTTGGACAGATTTCGAGATAAACAGCTGCGCGGAGTTAGGTGGAGCGCCGACATGAAACGATTTGCTATTGGCTTGTCGATTGCGATCATGACGTTTGGCACGGCGGCCCTTGCCCAAACGGACCCGAATGCGCCGACGGGCCCGAACAATCCAAATCCGCCATCGCAGCTGACCGGCTCGCAAGTGGCGTTGCCATGCGGTCCGGGCAATGTCGCGAGCAACGGTGCAGGCACGACATCGCCGATGGCATCGGCGGGACAGAAGCAAGCGGCGCAAGGCAATCCGCAAACGAGCGATTCGAAAGACAAGCCGTCGGCCAGCGCTGGCTGTGCCGCGCAGGATCGCCCGGCCGCTGGATCGGCGCCAGCGCCGACGACTGCGCCGCATCCATAGCGATCGTCGACGCGCGCGAGAGGAGCCTCGCCCGAATGCCGTGGACTCCAGACGAAGCCGAAAGGCACACGCACAAAGCGACAACGCCGCGCGCTGCGAGAGCTCTGGGCGAAAGTCGCCAACGAAAGCTTGGCGCGATCTGGCGATGAAGGGCGCGCCATTCGCGAGGCGAACGCCGTGATCGCGCGTCAACCGGAGGCCGGCGTCTAAAGCACGTGAATCATGGTCTCGGCAGAGCCGCATCCGCATCGCTTGCGCCGGGGATCTTTGCGCGGCTGCTGACGGCAGTCACACCGAAAGCACGGCGCCCTAGCACTCAAACCGTGACGGTGTGAGCGAATGAGGATACGAATAACGCCAGCGACAGGCCGTGGCTAGACCAGGCCCGTGCAGCGGCTAGTCGCCGCCGTTGGTTGTCGTCATCAGGTGGTTGAGGTCTTCGTACCACGCGCTTCCGCTGTAAATGCCCGTGTCCGGGCCCCAGTGCGGTAACGATGCCTGCTGCGACGTCGGCGGCGCCGTGCCAAAGGAGCCACAGCCCTGAACAAGCGATGCGGTAGCGAGAACAAGGACGACGGCACCACCACGCATCATCGGGAAGATGGTCATGATCAGAGTCCTTTCCGCGAACAGAAAGTCGATCTTGCATTGCATAGAATACCAGAGTTGCCCTTGATCGAGGTCAAAGCCTCGGTCACGACTTCGCGATGGGCCGAAGCGCTCGCGATGAAACGGCGCAACAGCGCGCTCTCAACGAAAATCGGCCATCTGATCGAATGAAATGCCGGCCGGCACGAGCCACGCGACCATGTCTTCGCCGCCTCGAGGAAAGGGCGAGGATGCGCAGGTTCCCCTGCTTTGGGCTAGGCGCTCGCTTGAATGACGAGCGCTTCGATGCGGCCCTCGATGGGTCCGTCGCCGTAACGGCGGACAAGCTCCTCAGCCGCCGCTTGCGTTGCGGTCTCGAGCCCCAATCCGCCGATCGCTTCGATTTCGTTGCGGAGCGGCGTGCCGTGGCAGTACGCGACGGCGACATCGAGCGCGCTGCTCGCGCGGCTGATCTTTTCGACAGCGTCGATCGAGATCTTGCGGAAGCCCGCCTCGATCAACTCGCCGCGAATTCTGTCGGCGTCGCAATAGCCATGCGGCGTTCGGGCCAAAAATCGCGGCGGGTTTTGCGGATGGAGGGGAGCAAGCGCGTCGATCACGGCGTTCGCAAAGTCGTTTGCCGCGATCGGGCCCCAGACATTGAACAGGAACGGCCCGCTTCCTCGCAGGACGCGGCGCGCTTCACGGTAGCCTTGTTGCTTGCTCTGAAAGAACATCGCGCCGAACTGGCACATCACCACGTCAAGGCTTTCGTCGGCGAACGGCAATGCGAGCGCGTCCGCCTGCCGCCACGTCACGCGCGCATCGCCGGCAAGAAGCTGCGCCGCGTAATCGAGCATCGGCTGATTGAGGTCCGTCGCGACGATCCGCGCATCGCGCGGAAGCCGCGCCGCGATCGCGCGCGTCACAACGCCCGTACCGGCAGCCAATTCCAGGATGTCTCGCGCGGTCGAGGGCAATCGGGCGGCGAGATCGAGCGCGTAGGGCTCAAAGATCAGCGGCACCAACAGCCGGTCATAGATTTCCGGTATCGAACCGCTGAAGAGACTGTCCGTCGATTGCATCGCATCCTCCGCCAAGGATGACCACACGGTAGTCGCCCGCACAAATCCGTACAGGTCATTTCGAGAAATTCAGGCCGTATTTCCAGGACGGGTGAGCGTTACACCCAGCGCCGCACGCGCGCGCAATAGATACGGAAAGAGTTGCCGAAGCGCGCCTCCAAGTGGCGCTCCTCGCGGCAGATCGCGAGCCGGTCGAGCCCCACCGCCATCGCCGGCGTCAGCAGCACCAGCCACAGCGCCGGCCAGGCGAGGCCGAGCCCCGCATAGAACAGCACGCCGGCGAGATACATCGGATTGCGCGTGACACGATAGATGCCCGAAGCAACCAGCGTGTGCGCACGCCCGGTCGGTTTGACCGACGTGCGGGCGCGCAGGAACGCGAAGAGGGCACTGAGCGCGAAGGCGAGACCGATCGCCGCCGCGGCCGCGCCAATCGCGCGCAGCCATGGCGGCACCCAACCGGACGGCAGCGGCAAGAGCCACTCCAGGACATAGGCGGCCGCCAAGGTCACCGCATAGAGGATCGGCGGCCATTCGTGCTTGTTGGCTTGCGATGAGAAATCGATCATCTGTTCCTAGCCTCGCGCTTCTAAGCCCGCCGTCTTGAGAGGCGCGTTCCTGACCTTAGGCGGGTGCGGATTCCATGCTCAGGACATTGATCCGCAGCGGTCATTAGACTGACCGCGGAAATGGCCTTCGTTCTCGCATTGCGCAACCAGAAGAGTCCGCAGGCCGCCGCTCAGCACCGCGTGGCCGCCGCGAACGATCCGACGCCCATCGAGGCTCGATTCTTATCGAGCCTCCGGGCGAACGAACAACCCGTCATTTGGCGCTGAAAGCCACACAATCCGAGCAGCCTTCGACCGCGAACGCTCGAAACGTGCTCGACTTGTCGCGCAGCGCGCTCAGTTCCTTTTGCTCGGGATCGTTCTTCCACGCGGTCACTTTTTCCACGGAGTCAAAAACATAGAGCGTGAAGCGCTTGGGCAACGCGCCATTGATCGCGATCATCGTTCCCCCGCGCACCATGAATTTGCCGCCGTATTTGGCAACCAGTTTGCCTTCCCGCTCCGAATATTGTGCGAAGCCGGCCGGGTCATGCACGTCGATTTCGGCGGCGACGTAGGCCGGCGTGGCCTTTGCTTGAGCGGCAGCGATGCGAGGTGCGCCAACGGCGAGCATGGCGATGGCGAATATTGCGACACTGAGTGAGTGTGAACGCATGTGATTCTCCCCTTATCTTATGTTGTTGTTATCTTATGTTCTTATGTCGGCGCGCGCCGACTTTGCCTAAAGGAACTCCTCAGACACGCCGTGTGATCTTAGACACGCAGTATGATCTTCAAGGAACCCCCCAGACATGCATAGTATCCTCCATGCATCTCTCGGCAATACTGATCACACCGATGCACCTTATGTCAATCTGCTTGCCATCGGCGGGAATCTGTTCTTCGCCGCTTGCAGAAAGAGCCGTTCGCGAAGAACAGGGCGCCAATCAATCAGCCCCTGAGCCAATCAGCGCTTAAGCCAATCAGCGCTTGGGGCCAATGAGGGGGACGGCGAATAATGTGCGATCGACCGGCCGTGGCGAAACCCGGCCCGTTCGAGCCGTTAATCGCCGCCGCTGTTTGTCGTCATCACCTGGTTGAGGTCGGTGTACCACGCGGTTCCGCTGTACGGGGCCATCGACTGGCCTGGGTCTGTCCACGACACCTGCATCGGGTTGTCTGAGGAACCGCAGCCCTGCACAAGCGATGCAGCAGCGAGAACAAGGGCGACCGAAACGCTACGCATCGTCGGGAAAATGGTCATGATCTGAGTCCTTTCCGCGGACAGCGACGTCGATCTTTCATCACATAGAATATAAGCACTGCCCGTGATCCAGATCGCAGCCTCGGTAACGACTTCGCGATGAACCTCGCGACAAAGGGCGCAAAAGCGGGCTCTCGATGATCGCTTCCATCCGACCGAATGAAATGTCGGCCGGCACGGCCGGGCAGCAACGCAACAGAACACCGATGCCGCCGCTCGCGGCGCATGATGGGCCTACGCAATGGTCACCATCTTCCACCCGGCGCGAGCAGCGAAGACGCTAGCGGCTTCGACAACCTCTCACCGCTTGAGGTGATGCCCCGGCCACGCGCTTTTGCGCATGGCCTCGAAGGGCTCGCCGCGAAGCGGCGGAGCAGAGCATCCCGCAAAGAGCGGTTGGCGAGGGGCCAAATCGCGAGCGATTGGAAAGGTGAGGGGTGTCGCGCGCAGGCGCCTTCACTTCGTCATTCCCGCGCAAGCTAAGACTGTTCTCGTGCCAGCAGCCCCAAGATTGCTACCGGCTTTTGGCGCTGCGCGCTGATACGCGTTTTCGTCGATACGAATGTTTTCGTCGGTATTCTGATGTGGCCGGGCGCGCCTATTGTCAGCCCTCGCCAGAAGGACCACCGCCGCGCGCGTCATTGCTGTCTCTGTCGGACTTTATTGTGAAGACGCCCCAGACGAATAGTGCGAAAGCGCCACCGATCAACAGGCCCGCCGTTATGAGGGGAAGCCAGTGCATCACTCTCGGCCGAGCGGAGAGTTTATGACGTCGACAAGCCGAATAACCAATTCACACGTGGCAAGACATTTTGCCCTTGCGACTTTGGCGCGCGCGATTTTCCATGCCCGATCGCGAAGCGATTGCCGGTATCCTTCATCCCAATTCACGACAAGAGCAGGAGCGATCTGCTTAATCGCCGATATCGGGAATGGCATGATTTCGTCCGTCACGATAACGCTTCCGTTGCCTAGCGGTGGTCTTGCCGGCGCAGCTCGCCGTTCGTGGCGACCGATGATGGGCGTGCCTATGACACAATCCCCAGGTCGCGCGCCGCGTGCCTTGCGAAACATCAGGATATTTCGCGGACGTTAATACGCCGTTAGTGCGTCTCCGTGCTGGCCCCTTTTAAGGCGAGCGAGGCGGGCGAATATTGTAAGGCCATAGGCGTTGGCCCGGCCGGCCGCCGAATGCCGCGAGGATGAATCCTGGGCGCGCTTGTGCCAAGATCGGCCAAGCCAGGACAAGAGACCACCCACGGGCAAGAGGAGGAACGAATGGCGCAGAAAATACGCACCACGCATGTCGGCAGTCTGCCCCGGCCCGAGCAGCTCGTGCCTTTCCTCCGGTCGCGCCATCAAAACCAGCCGGTCGACGCGGCCGCCTTCACCGAAGCGACACGCCGCGCCGTTCTCGATTGTGTGGCAAAGCAGGTGGCGTGCGGCGTCGATATCGTCTCGGACGGGGAAATGGCGAAGATCTCTTACGCCTATTACGTCCAGGACCGGCTGAACGGCCTCGAAAGCGCCGATGTGGCGGCGCAGCGTAACGTGAAGCTGCGGCGGTTTCAGACCATGGCGATCAGCGAACCGGAATTCCCCGATTATTCCGCGGCGCGGGCGAAAGCGCCGGGCGGCCCCGCTTCGGCGAAGCCGCCGGTGTGCACGGGGCCGCTATCCTATCGCGATGCGGGGCCCGTGAACGACGATCTGGCGCTGTTGAAAGAGGCGGTGACACAAGCGCAGGCGCCGTCGTGCTTCATGACGGCGGCGTCGCCCGGCGTGATCGCGATGTTCGCATCGGAGACGAGCCATTACGCGACCGAAGACGACTATGTTTTCGCCTTGGCCGAGGCGATGAAGCCGGAATACGCCGCCATCGCCAAGGCGGGCGTCACCTTGCAGATCGATTGCCCGGATCTGCCGCTGGCGAAGCGGATGAACTACGCGAGCGGCGAGGTCGATCCGCATCGCATCATCGCGCGCAACATCGAGGCGGCCAATATCGCGATCGGCGATATTCCCGGCGATCGCGTGCGCCTGCATTTGTGTTGGGGCAACTATGCCGGCCCGCACACGCATGACCTCCCCGTGACCGAGCTGTTTCCGCTGTTGCGCAAAACGAAAGCGCGGGCGCTCTCCTTCGAAGCCGCGAACCCGCGTCACGAGCATGAATGGGAAGATTGGCGTGAGAGCGGCTTGCCCGACGACATGATCCTCATTCCCGGCGTCATCGACAGCGTGACGAACTTCGTCGAGCACCCGCGGTTGGTGGCGCAACGCATCCAGCACTTTGTCGATGCCGTCGGCGCCGAGCGCGTCATCGCCGGCGCGGATTGCGGCTTCGGCACCTTTGCCGCCTCGACGCCGACCGTGTTCCCGTCGATCGTCTGGGAAAAGCTGCGCGTCCTGTCCGAAGGCGCGGCGATGGTCGGTGAAGGCTAAAAAAGCGCGTTGACCAAGGGGGCATCGGCCGCGGGACCGATCGCTCGGCGATCCCCCAAGAAAGCCCGCCATGACAACGCGGCCGAACTGGGCTTATTATTCCGCTAACGACAATTCGCGACCGCAGGGTCCGCGGAGTGCGGCGGGCGCTGCAGGCGATTTTCCATAGACGCACTGGGAGACGCCCCATGACAGTGACCGAGACAAGTCGAGACCCATCGCAGGCCGAGACCAAAGTCCGTCCGGCCTTGAAGCTCAATTTTCTGTCGCACGGCACGCTCGACAGCCGGGATATCGCCTTCTCGCGCAAATTCTACGAGGAGTTCCTCGGGCTCGAAGTGGTGCAGACCAGCCCCATCTCGCTCATGATCCGCCTGGGCGGCGATCACGTCATCGCCGTCGTCTACAGCAAGAAGGGTTTGGGCGAGATGAATCTCCTCAACCACAACGGTCTCGACGTCCACACCAAGGACGACGTGGACGAGGCGCATCGCATCGTCAGCGAGCAGGCGGCGACGTGGAAGCTCACCAAGATCAGCAAGCCCGTTCTCCAGCATGGCACCTACAGCTTCTATTTCTGGGACGCCGACGACAATTGCTGGGAAATCCTGACCAATCCGGAAGGCGGCTATCGCTGGATCTTCCAGCAGGGCGATCAAGAGGGCAAAGGCCACCTCGACCGCAACTTCAAGCGGCCCGGCGTCGACATGTAACGGGTTGTTGCGGCCTGCTCTCCGGGGCCGGAATGATCCGGCCGGTGGGTTGGTGAGCGTCACGGCAGCGCATGATGGACGCGCGCGACGTCCGCTTCGCGGAGGAGGTTGGGGGCGAGCGCGTCATCGCCGGCGCGGATTGCGGCTTCGGCACCTCTGCCGCCTCGATGCCGACCGTGTTCCCGTCGATCGTCTCGGAAAAGCTGCGCGTTCTTTCAGATGGCGCGGCGATGGTTGGTGAGGGATGAGGATGCGCGTCGATCGTCCGGCAACATTTCATGGGGCCGGAGAAAGGCGATCGAATACGCTGCCGAAGCTGAGCAGGTGGCGAGAAGTACAAGGGTCGGCGGGCCGGATGATTGAACCCTGGCAAAGGGCCGCAACGACCAGTGCGGCATCAACAGCGACCCCTCGAAGCGCATGCAAGACGCGCACAATGTGCACTTCGCCGAGGATATCTTCCACGCTGGGAGGGACCCGCCGATAATTATCGGCACACATTAGCGCGCAGATGCGGCAGTGTTTCAGAGGTTCTACACCGTCCGGAGTTTTCCTCCGACACCATATCCACCGCTCGCGACTCTTAGCACACAAGCCGCCAGCACTCACCTTAAAGTGCGACTCGGGCAAACATGCTGTGAAGGCTAACACAAATAGCGCCGGCCTCCGTCAGCAGGCCGCGATTTCCGTCACAAAAATCTAAGCGGCCTAGCGCAAGGGCGATCCCGGATGGTTACCCCTGCCCGGCGCGTGCTCACTCATATGTACATGTTCGCATCATCTGCGCATTGGTCACACACACCGAGGCAAAGAGCGTGGTAGCAGGCGTTATGTTCAAGCAAGCTCGCCGCGGTCAAGGCAGGCTCCGCTACGAAGCTGTCCCGTACAGGAACATGCCGGGCCGCTCTTGGATGGTCTACGACGACCGTGTTGGGCGAGCTGCGGTCTTCCCGCTGTATCAGCAAGAAGCCTACACGTTGGCTCACACGTTGAACGTGGCCGATCTACGTGCGCCTGTAGTGGACTTCGGCGATCGTTCTCGTCCGCGTTATCCCAAGCGTGACTGAGTTTGCTTCGGCGTGAGGATGAGGAGCGTCAGGCGTACCGAAATCCCGTTTAAACAGCGCATCAAGAAAGCCAGCGATTCTGCGCCTGTCAGTAATCGCCGGGAGATGTACTGAAACGAATTGATTCTGGTTGGAAGAATCGAATCCGTCCTCCTTGAGTGGTTGCGACTTCGGATTCGCTCGCCGCCCTCAACGCCCTGCTTGATCCTCACGCGCCCTCCAGTCGGGCGAAGGTTCGGTTTGCGTCACATCCGAGGCCACATACTCGCGCATGCCCTAGTGGATGAAGGCCATCCACAGCGCCGGCTTTTCCGGGTCGAGCTTGAAATGCTGATGCTCGACGCCGCTAGGTTTCATGGGCGGCAGCACCAGATCGCCTTTCTCCCAATCGACGCGCTCGCCTCTCGTCATCGACCGGCACTGCTTCGTATCTCATTAATCGCTGCCACCACGCGCATCCATACAAGATGCCCTTCAATATCCCCTTCAGCCAACCTGTCATCAGCTTTCATCTCGGCTTGAATGGGCGCATCGTTGCAATAATCTTCTATAAAGGCACGTGCCGTGCGCCAGATCGTTCGGTGATCAATTATCATTTGGCCTATCGCTTTCCGGCCCTATCGCGAGTTGGACACAATCGCTGAATTGGTCCACGAACGCCTGAACGGTTTTCAGATCGACAAAATAGTAGTCAGCGCAGTCCACATACGGTTTGCCGACTTCGCCGAACGTGCTGCCGCCGCCCATGAAATAGTTACCGCGCCCTGCACTGCGGTCGAGCCAATAGGCCATTTCGGCAAGTTTCATGCCGAAGCCGAACGGCGGCACCACAAGTCGCAGCCGTACGGGAAAGAACCTCGCGGCTCTTTTATGCGGAGGCGCTGTTCGTCGCGCGCCCAAGTGCTTCATCCTCGCGCGACCAATTCTGCTGGTGCGGGCTTGGCTTCGATTGCTTCATCGAATTTTGCGCGTGTTGCTTCGTCCATAGCGGCGGTCATGGCCGCGAGGTCATATTGAAGCGAACGCATACGCGACAAGATTGCGCGCCAATGGCCCTTCGCTGCGCCTCGATCGGTTTGCGATGTGAATTCACGTTCCCTTGCCGCTACGCCAAACTCCGCGCTTTCCCGCTGAAGTTCCAAGCAAGTTGCCGCTGCTAGATCGAGCAGATTGGGAACGCCAACATATCGTTTGGCGTCGTGACGAATCTTCGCCCCGCCTGCCTCAAGGCGCATCTCCGCGATGTCGTCGAGATCGGTCAACGGGCAATCGTTGTTCGCCGCTTTGAGCATCGGAACCTCCGCCTTGACCCTTTTGGGCTCGGGCGCATTATAGGAACAAAAGAGGAACATTGAGTCAAGGCGGATTGGATGGCCCGGTACAGCGCGGAAACAATCCCGCCCGATCAGATACGCGGGCGCGACCTCTACCAATGGCACATCGTCATCGTCGAATGTTGCTACTGCCGTGTCGCGCGGATCATGGAACACAAGCTCCTCACCGATGCGCGCCATCGCGATCTTCTATTAAGCGAGATGCGGTTCTGGTGTTGCCACTGCAGGCGCGGAGGGCCGCATAAGGTGACCGTTACGAGGGCACCTAAACACTACTGAACGCCTGCCACGGCTCAGTTTGACCCGACGAAAGACATGCGCGTCACAAACCTATCGCGGGGATACCGATCATTGTTAGCCTCAACCGCGCGGCGGCGCTGATCTCCGGCGCGGCGGTGGGTGGAGGATCGGATGCGAATATTGCTTTGGAGTCTCGCCGGATTGATCGTCGCCGGTTTGAGCGTCCTCGGTGGCGTGCTTGCATTCGACGCGCCCGTAAAGCCGCCGCCCTTAGCCTCGATCTCTGATCCTTTCGCCAACGTCGATTTCCGTGATCTGCCCGCCATCCAGACTTATCGCGCCCGCGACGGCACGCAACTTGGTTATCGGACCTACGATGGCGGGGGCGCGCAAGTGGCGGTGCTGATCCATGGCTCGTCCGACGACGGCAGTGGCATGCATCCGCTCGCCAAGGCGCTACGCGAGGCCGGCGCCTCGGTTTACGTGCCCGTTCTGCGCGGCCATCGTGGTTCTGGCCGAAGCGGCGATGTCGACTATATCGGCCAGCTCGAGGACGATCTCGCCGATTTTGTCGCGTTGCTGCGGCCGATTCATCCCTCTGCAAGCTTTTCGCTGATCGGCTTTTCGTCAGGCGGCGGCTTCGCGCTCCGTGTGATCGCGGGACCGGACCAGAAAATGTTCGATCGTTTCATCCTGATCTCGCCGGCCCTGCCTCAGGGGGCGCCGACGCTGCGCCCAGGGACGGGCGGATGGGTCTCGCTGGCGATCCCCCGGATCATCGCTCTTGCGATGTTGAATTGGGTCGGCGTCACGTGGTTCAACGGGCTACCGATAATCGCTTTTGCGACGTCACCATCGGCGCATAATCTCACGGACATCTATTCCTTCCGGCTCGCGCTCGATTTCGGAGCGCCGCGGGACTATCTGACCGCGCTCCACCGCAGTACCAAGCCGAT
Organism: uncultured Alphaproteobacteria bacterium; assembly: GCA_963740675.1. Lineage (GTDB taxonomy): Bacteria > Pseudomonadota > Alphaproteobacteria > ATCC43930 > CGMCC-115725 > CAIKMD01. The sequence continues at coordinate 283,817 of CAVUFS010000004.1, read as the reverse complement.
TGCGCTTCTCGTCGGCAGCGCTGACGAACTCATGTATCCCGAACGCTACGCACCCGTACTCCAGCCGGTGCGACCCGATCTCTCAATTACGGTCGTGCCCGGCATCGGCCACATCGGCATGACTGTCGCCCCGGTCGGCGTCGCGGCCGTCCGAAAATCGTTCCTGGACCTGACTTCGCCGGCACCAAACTGACGGTCGCGAATTGGCGCCAACCGGACCAATTACCGAGCTTCCGACAGGTCAGCTTTTGATCCAAGGCGGACACGCACGCGACCGTCGGATTGGCCTCACAGCCCTAAGAGAAGAGGCTTAGTCAACTAGCCAAGGGAGATCGCGCCATCTATCTCGCGCTGTAGGCCGATCCCTGGCAGTCGTAATGTCATTTTGGCCTCCAGCGTGGCATCTGGCTTTATCTTGCCTGTGGAAACCGCTTCTCTCACGGCGGCCTCGATTTCACGCTGCGATGTAATTCCCACGACCTTAAGGAACTTACGTACTTCCATGTTCAGCCGATCGTCATCCATTGCGCGGCCTCCCGTTGATCATCGATTGTAAATCGCGATGTCGAAAGAACTCTACGCGCCAATGTAGACGAATTCCCGAGATCGACAAATTGCCTAAGATTTTTCTGGGCCGTCACCGAGGGTGTGCTGGAGATTCGGGGCGAGCCTAAAGAATCCGAGTGAATCGCGCGCGCCTTGGGCGCGGTCCAGAGCGTCTCCTCTCGAAGCCTGTGCCGAGCATTTGCCACATAGCCTAATTCTTCAGAGCTTCTGCTAATGGCACCAACCGGACCAATTACCGAGATTCCGACGGGTAAGCTTTTGGGCCCAAACCGGACGTCGGGGTCGATTTAGAACAATCCAGCTTTGTCCGAAGGACTTGGCCCCCACGAGCCTGAGCGTGTGGTAGCCTGTCGGGGTGTTCCCTGCGGACGACAAGTCAGGAGGGAGGAGGGCCCATGTTCGACATGAGGCGCCGTGAGTTCATCGCGCTTCTCGGGAGCGCGGTTGCCGCCTGTCCGCTCGCGGCGCGCGCGCAGCAGCCGGCGATGCCGGTGATCGGATATCTAGGCGCGCAATCGCCTAGCACGTTCGCCACCCGTGTTGCGGCCTTCCGACAAGGTCTCGGCGAAACCGGATTCACCGAGGGTCGCAATGTCGTTATCGAATTTCGCTGGGCAGAAGGTCAACACAACAGATTGGCTGAGCTGGCGGCGGATCTCGCAGGTCATCAGGCGGCCGTGATTGTCGCGCCGGGAGGCGCTCCTGCGGCGCTGGCGGCAAAGTCGGTGACCACAACGATCCCCATTGTCTTCGAGATGGGTGCCGACCCACTCGCGATGGGACTGGTGCAGACACTCAGCCGGCCGGGTGCCAACGTCACAGGTGTGACGAGCTTGAATGTGGAAATAACGCCAAAACGACTGGAGATACTGCACGAGGTAATTCCCGCGGCAACGGAGATCGCTGTTCTCGTCAACCCGACCAGTCCTACTGCCGATTCCCAATTGAGAAATCTCCAAGCCACGGCAAGCGCTCTCGGCGTAAGGCTCCATGTCTTGCACGCGAGTACGGAAGCGGACTTCGATGCCGCGTTCGAGACCTTAATCCAGGTGAAGGCAGAGGGACTCGTGGTCACGTCCGATACGTTCTTTGCCACTCATAGCGAGCCACTCGCCGCCAAGACCATCCGCCACGGGATACCCGCCATCCATCAGTCTCGGGACTTCGCCGTTGCCGGAGGCCTGATGAGTTATGCAGGCAGTTTTTTCGAATCGCACCGTCAAGCTGGTATTCAGACCGGACGCATTCTCAACGGCGCGAAGCCCGCTGATCTGCCGGTCCATAAGGTGACGAAAGTCGAGCTGTTCATTAACGTCAAGGCAGCGAAGACCCTCGGCCTGACCGTCCCGCGCTCGCTCCTCGGTCGAGCCGACGAATTGATCGAGTAAGGCTGGCCGTGACCACAATTGGCACGAAACCGAAGTGCCGGTGAGTTCCGCCTGGACGACCGTTTACGACTCAGAAGCCGACCAGCCAGTGCCTCACCAATTTGGCGCTATTGACCCAAAGCGGAACTGCACCGTCGTGACGGTCGCAGCAACGTTGTGCTGTGCCGCTGCGCGCGCTCGCTTAATCTTTGCGTATATCAGCATCGGCGGTTGCCGGTTGTCTGTCCCAGACTTCTTCCCCGAGCAAGTCACGGAATCGTCATTGCGAGCGAGAAAGCCGCACCCTAGCTTGACCCTGTCCATCACAATGAAGATCTTAAAAGGGGGGATGAGATATGGCTTCGATGATTCTCCGCCGAATGATAGCGTTTGCGCTATTTGCGGCGACGTACGCTTCAGCCGCCGCCCACGGGCAGGAAATCAAAGTGACCCTCCTGGGCACGGGTTCTCCCGCCCCTGACATAACTCGCTTCGGACCAAGTACTTTCGTGGAAGCGGGAGGACAAAAATACCTCTTCGACGCAGGTCGCGGTGCTATGCAGCGGCTCAACCAGATCAAGGCGAGATGGCAGGATGTGCAAGGAGTGTTCCTCACGCACCTGCACTCCGACCACGTTGTCGGCTTCCCGGATCTCTGGTTGACAGGCTGGCTCGTGGGGCCAGGCCGCAACATTCCGCTCCCGGTGCGAGGGCCCAGAGGGACTGTGAAAATGATGTCCCTTCTCGAGCAGGCGTTTGACTACGACCTTCGGGTTCGCCCCTATGTCGATCGAGCGGTGCCGGAGGGTGCGGTCATCCTGGCCGAGGACATCGGCGAGGGAGTCGCGTTGGAGAAGGATGGCGTGAAGATCACCGCATTCGAGGTGGATCACACTCCAGTGCATCCGGCGTTTGGCTATCGGATCGATTATGGAGGGCGCTCGGTCGTACTGTCCGGAGATACGCGGATCTCGGAGAATCTCATCCGCTACGCCCACGGGGTAGATTTGTTAGTCCACGAAGTGATTGCGCCAGACGCCATTGAGCGAGCGGGCACGCCACCGGAACGCGCGAAGACCATTGCATCTCAGCACGTAACGCCTGAGCAGGCCGGGGAAGTTTTTTCCCGCACAATGCCGAGGCTGGCGGTCTATTCGCACATTATCCTACCGACGGCCACTGAACAGGACGTGGTCCCGCAGACGCGCAAGACGTACGCGGGGCCTTTGGAACTGGGGGAGGATTTGATGGTAATAGAAGTGGGGCAAGAAATCGAAGTTCGCCGGCCGCCCCACTCTTCGCCGTGAGACTTCAGGGCACCCCAACAGGCGATCATCGCGACCCTGAATGGATAGAGCAACTGAGCACGCGCAGACTCGGTATCTGATGACCCGTGCCCGAACACCGGCGACCCTCGTATGCGGCAACAGCGGCATTCTCTGTCGTTGGCGCGAACGACCAATCGTATGGAAGGCAGTGGCCTCGCTAACCAAGATCGCAAGTCCGGTAAATGGCACTTGTGAGACGCAGGCTTTGAGTGCGCACCACGTCTGATAAGTGCGCCAAAGCGGACTCCGCTTCGACGCGGCCGTCGCCAACCGCTACACTCGCGCGAAAGACGCCAGCGAGCGGAGCCAGAAAAAGACGATGAATCCCGAATCGATTCGCCGCAAGCTGCGGGCTCTCGTCGCCGTCACCCAGGATTTGGGCGCAACCGCGGCCGAGCGCGAGAATGCAACGCGGCTCAAGGCGGGGCTGACGGCGAAACTCGAACAGAACGGCACCCCCGAAGGCGATTGGAGCGATGCGGTGTTTCGCGTCGGCCGCGCCTTGCGGCGCATCAAGACGTCGACCGCGCCGCCACCGTCGCTGAACACCGGCGCCGCGAAGGTCGGGTTTCGCCTCGGTCGTGCGCTCCGGCAGGTCACGAAGAAATAGGCGAACACGCCGCGCGCTCCACCGCGCGCGGGTCGTCATCGTCGATGGTCGCGTTGCGGCACGTCGCAGCATCGCGTGCTCGTCAAACCGGTTCTCTCCAAGATGTGGTGTTTCGTCGCCCACTAATCGCGGACGATTGTGGTCGGAACAGGGCATATATAGCGTTCTCCCTTAAGCGCGGCATCGAGCAATGCATCCGTGTGCGGCCCTGGGGATAAAGAGGATATCGGGGATAGGCTACGACTTACGTCTGTCTCTTATTTGAAACATTGCGGTTTCATGTCCTAATGGGTCTATGCAGGTGTGAGCAGGCGTCGAGCGTGGCGTTCAATTGCTCGGAAAAAAGCCGCTGCTGAAAGGGGGAACACGAAATGTCAAAGCTCGATTATGCGAACGTCGTGACGCCTCGGCCCAAGATGACACCGGTTACAGAACCGATGATTGAACGGCTCGCAGCTCTTGATAGCGATGGTGGCCTGATCGTCTTTCCCGATGAGACGACCGTGTCACAAGCGCTGAAAGAAAACGACTTGCTGAACGATCCGGAAAGTCCCTCCCGACTTGTCATCCTGCGTTGCGTGATCGTGGGCGAAGTTATGCCCTCCGCATGCAGCGTTGTATTCGCGGATGATGTCGACGGGTTCGCTCAGTAGACGCGGCTCCACATCAGGCGGCAATGGACGAAGCGGTACCTACAGCTCGGTTCGCGCGCCGTATCTGTGATGTAACGACGTTCGCTTCACCGAAGCAATCTGCTCCGTCGGTTGCTGAAGGCTGAAGGCTAATTGCAGACAGCAGACAGCTACGCCGCGCCCGTCAACCGCCTGCTTGATCCTCGCGCGCCTTCCAGTCGGGCGAGGGTTCGGTTTGCGTCACCTCCGAGGCCACATACTCGCGCATGCCTTGGTGGATGAAGGCCATCCATAGCGCCGGCTTTTCCGGGTCGAGGTTGAAATGCTGGTGCTCGACGCCGCCGGGCTTCATGGGCAGCAGCACCAGATCGCCTTTCTCCCAATCGACGCGCTCGCCGTCGACGACCGAATAGCCCGTGCCGTCGATCACATAGATGACCAGCCCGCCTTGATGGCGATGCTTGCCCGAGATCTTGCGCACCTCATGCGTGAACACCGACCAGTTCTGCAGCGGCGTGTCGGTGACGCGGCGGCCGGCATCGAGGTAGTAGCGGAGATAGCCTTGGCGCATCAGCTCTTGCGGCGTGTCGCTAAGGCGCACGACGATGCGGCCGGTCTGTTGCCGCTCCGCCCAGGCCTTGTCCTTCGCCATGCCCATCTCATAGGCGTTGAGGCCGGGGGCCTCCCGTTCCCTCACACGTACACGTTCGTTTTCAGCCATCCTTGACCTCCCGCGTCTTGGTCTCGTTCCTCCGCTCGACGTCTTTACCCGCTCACTTCGCGCGGCTGCCGACGCCGATCATATTAAACGCGCAGGACTGCGGTCATGCGACTCTGAAAGCCTTTGCCGGTTCCTACGATCGTGCGGTTACCCTGGGTCCCCGCTCCTGAGCTTGTCGAAGGGCGCGGGGAAGACGGCAATTGGTGCATTCGCGGGGAAGACGGTAATTGGTTGGCGGTAATTATTCCCGCGCACGACAGGCCGCCTCTCGGGCGGTCTTTTTCGTTCGGGGCCTTCTTCTAGTGGGGGTTGAATGTTCCGGTGTAGGCTCGCGCTGTGCACCCTTTTCTGTTGCCTAAATGTTACATATCCAGGGATTCTCTAGGGGAATCAAAGAAGTAGATAGATGCCTGCCCCGCATCTTGCCTAGAAAAGAGGCGTATCGTTATCTGGTTAAGGGAATTCCAAAAAATGCGTCGTCTTTTTCAATGTGCTGCCGTTGCAGCGCTGCTCCTCGGTCTCGCCCCGGTCGCGGCCGAAGCGCAGATGATGGCTCTGCCGCACGGGCTTTATGCCGGCGTCGATGCCGGCGTGATCGTGCCGCAAAGCATCGATCTGCACAGCTCCTCCAGCGGGGGCGGTGCGACCATCTCGTTCAACGGCAATCTCAATCTGGAGACCGGCGCGGCCACCGGGCTCATCCTCGGCTATCACGTTACGCCGTTCATCGCGCTCGAAGGCAATTTCGAATATGCCGGCTTCGCCATTCATTCGGTGTCGGGCACACTCACGTCAAGCTTTACGGGCTTCCCCACCGCCAGCACCCCGTTCGATTTCGGCGTGCAGGGCCAGTTCAATATGTATAACGGCTTGGTCAACGCGATCTGGACGCCGCTCGGCGATCGCAAATGGTACGGCTTCTCGCCCTATATCGGCGCGGGCGTCGGCTTCTCGTATTGGGATGAGTCGGTCGACAGCATCACGTCTGGCGGTATGACCGCGAGCGTCCATAGCGGCACGCACGATCTCGACTTCGCAACGAACGGCATCGTCGGCTTCGATTATGCGGTGATGCCGCAGCTCACCGTCGGTGCGCGCTATCGCTTCCTCTATGTCAACATGGCGACCAGCTCGAACAACGGCGCCTTCGGCTCGCAGGGCGACCTCATCGGCCATGTGATCACCGCCAACGCGACCTGGCATTTCTAAGCCGTCGCGTCATCTCGTCTGAGGAAAGCCCCGCTTCGGCGGGGCTTTCTTTTTGTCGGCGCAGCGGTGCCAACCGCGTAAAAGCCCGCCATCTTTCTTGGGTCGCATTCCACGGCGAACCGGTCTCCACTTCGCCTGAAACGCTTCCGGGCAGCATAAAGCCTTGCCTTCGGGATTGCTTCGTCGCGCTCCGCACTTCTCGCAATGACGCGTGGGGAGCGCATGATTTTTGCCTGCATCATGACTTTGCGGTGGTGTGCGGTGCGTCACATCCCGGGGCCCGCTTTCTGCCGCAGGATCGGTTTCGATCTCCCGATCTTTGCAACGGAGGGCGTCATGGATTGCGATGCGACCTGTTTGGGGCTGGGGCCGGCGAGCCTGCTGCTCCATCTCATTGGCTTCCTCGTCTACGGCGGCGTTGCGCTTTGTGCGCTGTGCGGCTTGGCGGGGATCATCGCCAAGCGCATCCGTCGCGCGAAGCCCTCGCTGTTTCAGAAATGCCTCGCGGTGCATATCGAGGGAGCGGGCGTCAGGAGTGCGCTCCGATGAGCTCATCCGAAAAGCCATCGTGGAGCGTGAAGCCGATGACACGCCGCAAGCTCGAGCTCTTGCGGTTCTGTGCGCGCGTCGAGCGACGCTGCGCGCGCATGAATAGCGGCCTCGCCGCGGTCGCCGTCGTCCTCGCGGCCACGACCTTCTCGCTCAGCGTGATGCACGCGGCAGAGGAGATCGTCAACGACCCAGAGCTCGGCAAGCTGCCCTCTATCGAAATGTCGACCGATGGCCCTGACCCTGGCACGTGGTGGATGACCGAATAGCGTCGTGATGGTGCGTTACCCGGGTTGAATTCGTCCCATGCGCGGCGCACAATGAGGGCGCCGGATCCTTCGGCCGATGCGTGGCGGATGCCGGCAGGCCTGGCGAATGGGAGAACCGACATGACGCCGAAACGCGAATCCGGTTTCAAAGCCAATCCCGATTATCGGATCTTGTTCGAGCGCTCGCCGCGGCGCGTGCGTGCGCGGTTCAACGGCGAGATCGTCGTCGACAGCAAAGCGGCGCATTTGCTGTTCGAGACGCGGCATCTGCCGGTCTATTACTTTCCGCAAGCCGACATCCGCATGGATTTGCTGACACCGACGCAGCATCAGACCTTCTGTCCCTATAAGGGCGATGCGTCGTATTGGAATGTCACGGTCGGCGATAAGACCGCCGAGAACGCCGCGTGGAGTTATCGCGAGCCGTTTGACGAAGTGGCCTCGATCAAGGATTTCGTCGCGTTCTATTGGAACCTTATGGATGCGTGGTACGAGGAAGACGACGAGATTTTCGTGCATGCGCGCGATCCCTATAAGCGCGTCGACGTCGTCAACGCGTCGCGTTCTGTTCGCGTGGTCGTGGGCGGCGAGACTGTCGCCGATACGCGACGCGCGCGATTCCTGTTCGAGACGCGGCTTCCGACGCGCTACTACATCCCGATCGACGACGTGCGCCGCGACCTTCTGGTTCCAAGCGATAAGGTCACCGCCTGTCCCTACAAGGGCACGGCGCGTTACTACTCGGTCAAGATCGGCGACCGCTTGTTCGAGGATATCGTCTGGACATATCCCGATCCGATTCCCGAATGCCCGAAGATCAAAGACTATCTTTGCTTCTTCAACGAGCATGTCGACGGCATCTTCGTCGATGGCGTCGCGGAGCCGCGTCCCGTGACTCCGTGGTCGAAGAACTGGAAAGAGGCGGCGGCGACACTGCCCGATCCGCGCGGGCCCACTCCTCGGCCTTGAGCGCGTCGCCCGAGCGGCGCGCTTCTAGCGCCGCCTTGAGCTGGACGGCGAGGATCGGCGCGGAAAAGCAACGCGCTCCGCGGGGCGAGGATCAGCGGGGGGAGGCGCGCCCGCTTGCGGCTCTTCCTCAAGGGAAGGCGCGACAGTTTGCGGCTGTTCCTCTAGGGGCGGCGCGACAGCTCGCGGCTCTTCGTCAACGGAAGGCGCAACGGCTTGCGGCTCGTCCTTGAGGCCAAGATCACCCGGCGGAAGTGCCTCTGACTCGGACCATCCTGCGGCGTTCGCGAGCTCGTCGTAGATCTTGGCGATCTTCGGCATGAGCGGACGCGTCGCCGTGCTGGGCAGCGTGTCGGCCATGGCGCGAATCTCGTCGGCGCGCGCGTGCCAGGAAGCCGCAGACACTTCTTCGCTCTCCGATGTCGGCTCCGCGTCGGGTTGCGGCTCGAACATGCCATTGAGATTTATCTTGCCGGGGAGCGCGGCAACCATGGCGCACACTTCCTCGATCCGCGCGCGCCAGGGAGCTGCCGCGAACTGTGCATCCGCCGATGTCGGGTTCGCGACCGGCGCAGCCGCCGACTTCTCGACAGGCGTTGGCTTCTCGATAGGGGCCGGCTTCTCGATGGGCGCCGCTTTCGCAACAGGCGCCGGTTCTACGGTAGACGCCGGTTCTGCAATAGGCGCTGCTTCTGCGACACGCGCCGATTCTACGACAGACGCTGGTTTCGCGACCGGCGTCGTCTCCGCGACAGACACCGGTTCTGCGACAGACGCCGGTTCCGGGACTCGCGCGGCTTCCGCGATAGACGCTAGCTTCGTGACGGGCGCTAACTTGAGAACCGGCGCCAACTCCGCGATGGGCACCGGCTCCGCAACATACGCCGGTTCTACGACAGACGCCGATTCTGCGACAGGCACCGGTTCTACGACCGGCGCCGATTCCGCGACACGTGCGGATTCTGCGATAGGCTCTTGCTTCGCGACCGGCGTCGCCTCCGCAACGGGTGCCGGTTCTGCGACGGGCGCCGGTTCTATGACCGGCGCCGATTCTGCGACACGTGCGGATTCTGCGACAGGCTCTTGCTTCGCGACCGGCGTCGCCTCCGCGACAGACACAGGTTCTGCGACAGGCACCGGTTCTACGACCGGCGCCGATTCTGCGACACGTGCGGATTCTGCAATAGGCTCTTGCTTCGCGACCGGCGTCGCCTCCGCAACGGGTGCCGGTTCTGCGACGGGCGCCGGTTCTGGGACACGCGCGGGTTCTGCGATGGGCTTTTGCTTCGCGACCGGCGTCGTCTCCGCGACAGACACAGGTTCTGCGACAGGCATCGGTTCCATGACCGGCGCCGGTTCTGCGACACGTGCGGATTCTGCGATAGGCTCTTGCTTCGCGACCGGCGTCGCCTCCGCGACAGACACAGGTTCTGCGACCGGCGCCGATTCTGCGACACGCGGGGGTTCTGCGATGGGCTCTTGCTTCGCGACCGGCGTCGTCTCCGCGACAGACACAGGTTCTGCGACAGGCACCGGTTCTACGACGGGCGCCGGTTCTGCGACACGTGCGGATTCTGCGATGGGCTCTTGCTTCGCGACCGGCGTCGTCTCCGCGACAGACACAGGTTCTGCGATAGGCACCGGTTCTGGGACACGCGCGGGTTCTGCGATAGACGCCGGTTCTACGACCGGGGTCGCCTCCGCGACAGACGCTGGCTCTGCGACAGGCGCCGGTTCTACGACAGACGCGGGTTCTACGATGGACGCTGGCTTCGCGACCGGCGTCGCCTCTGCGAGAAACGTTGGCTCCGCGGCGGGCGCTGGTTCTGCGACAGACACCGGTTCTGCGACAGGCAACGATTCTGCGACACGCGCGGGTTCTGCGATAGACGCCGACTTCGGGACCGGCACCGGCTCTGCGACCGGCGTCGGCTTCGCGACGGGAACTGGTTCTGCGACACGCGCGGGTTCTGCGATAGACGCGGGCTTGGTGATGGGCGCCAACTCCGCGACCGGCGTCGCCTCCGCGAGAGGCGTTGGCGCCGCGACGGGCGCCGGCTCTGCGACACGCGTGGGTTCTGCGATGGGCGCTGGCTCCGCGACGCGCGCTGGCTCTGCGATAGACACCGGTTCTGCGACACGCGCGGGTTCTGCGATAGACGCCGATTTCGGGACCGGCATCGGCTCTGCGACCGGCGTCGGCTTCGCGACGGGAACTGGTTCTGCGGCAGACACCGGTTCGACGACCGGCGTCGCCTCCGCGACCGGCGCCGGTTCTGCGACAGGCAACGATTCTGCGACACGCGCGGGTTCTGCGATAGACGCCGACTTCGCGACAGGCGCCGGTTCTACGACAGGCGCGGGTTCTGCGATAGACGCCAGCTTCGCGACTCGCGTCGCCTCTGTGACAGACGCCGGTTCTGCGACCGGCGTCGCCTCCGCAACAGCCGCCGGTTCTACGACCGCTGCGGGTTCTGCGACAGGCCGCGATGTCGCGATACTCGTCCGCTTCGCGACGCGTGCCGGCCTCGCGACAGACACTGGCTTTGCGACCGGCGTCGGTTCTGCGACAGGCGCCGCCTCCGCGGCAGTCGCGGCTTTCGCGACGGGCGCCGGTGCGGGCGCTTCGAAAAGAGGATTGCGCTCGTCTGCTCGTGAGCGCAACTCCTCCGTCTCCTCGAGTAGCGCAAGTTTGACCGAGGTTTTGAAGGCCATCAGCGGAGACTCATCCTATGCGTCATTGCGCGATTAGCCGGGCTTTCGCGATTAGCCAGGCTTTATTGTCCGGCGAAAAATGTCAGCAACGTGGCTTTGATGCGACGGCTTTAGGGTGAGCGATCAGCTTTCAACTGTCAGCTATCGGCTCTCAACAACTTGGAGGATGCCGGTCTCCACTTTTCTCGCCTGGCGCGAAGCCACCCTTCACCGAGATAAGGGTAAAAGTGTTTTCCGCAAAGTGCTGCTTCTTTCACGGTCGCGTGGATACCATCCTAACCTCATGTAAGTGAGCCGGCAAAATAAGCAAGCGAAGGGGAAAGCGCGGGAACAAGCAGGAGGTCAGCATGGCACCGCGAGACAGTGTGACGATCGTCGAGAATTTTTGGCGTGAGGTTTGGCAGCAGCCGCAAAACCCGGACGCGATCGATCGTCTGGTTCATGAGGATTTCGTCATCACCTCTGGCGGTAGAGATATTGTCGGCCGGGAACCATTCAAAGCCTGGGTCAAGAACTTTCAGGAAAAAGTTCGCGACTTTCAGTTCCACATTGTCGAGACGTTCCAAAATGTTGACGGCAGTCGCGTTGCATCGCGCTGGCGGGTGACAGGGCACAATAACGGGCTGATGGGCACGCCAGCGAACGATGCGTCATTCGAGATGACCGGAACCGCGGTGTGGGAAGTAGGACCGGATGGCCTGTTGCGCCACAATTGGGTCGAGCGTAATGCCTTCGAGGTCTACGGAACGATCACCCACGAGGATGACCGCCCTAACGTGTTCTAAGCTTACCCCGAGCGGTCATTCTCGCGCAGGAAGCGTTCCGCGCCGGGATGGAGCGGCACGTCGATCGGCGTCGCTGCGGTATCGCGCCATACTTGGCCCACGTCGGTGAAGCTGTCTTCCCACGGAATCTCTTCTGCGCGCATCGCGAAGCCCGTGCAGAGCTTGTAGACCGTGTCGGCATCGAGCGCCGCACTCGCATAGAGCGGCCAGCCGCTGTAATCGATGGCCGCGTGATCCGCGGCGAGACGCGGATAGCGGCTTTTCGGCACGACGCCGCGGCGCCAGCCGAGCGCCGCGAGCTGCGCGAAGATCGCAGGCTCGATCTCGAGCGGCACCAGATCGCATTGCAGCGCTTCGTCGAACCAGACGACGAGCGCCTCGTCGAAGATCGCGTCGAGCGTGCCGGCATGCATCGGCTCCATGCGGCGCTTGTCGCTCGGGCTGCCGCTCATATGGAGCTTGCCGCCCCAGGATTCGATATCGGCGAGGCTGAAGCCATAAAGCGCCAGGACCTGCTCGGTTAGGACGCGCGTCGAGTGGGTCGGGTCTTCCTTCACCGAGACCTGGAGCGGATAACGCGCCTTTTTAATGTCGGCGAGTGTGCGGAAGCCGAGGCTCCGCTTCACCGAGAAGACGAACCAATCCAAGGTCGGCCACACGCCGACAATGCGCAGCGGCAGGGGCGCCTTGAAGAGGCCGACGCCGCGATAGGCCTGTGTCAGCAACGCCGAGGGATTGACGAAGGCCATCTCGAGCGAGCCTTTGGCGACGGCATGCGCCAAGATTGGCGAGCCGGTCGCCATGCGCAGGAACGGGCGGAACTCCTCGCCCGAGCCATTGCCGATGGCAATGCAGACATCGCGATTGCCGCCATAGGGCGTCGCCGGATCGCCGGCGAAATTGAGGCCGAGCTCCCAGAGCGCCTTGGCACGAAGGAAATTGGCGCCGCGCGGCAGTTTCTCCATGTCACGTCTCCTGACGGTCACCGCACCACGGAGGCAGGGAGAAGAAGAAAACCGAAGCGCGAAGCCGCAAAAAGAAGATCAGTTTGAGACGGTGACAGAAGAATACGGCACGCTCTTGAGTTCTCCCTTTTTCTCCGTGCTTCCGTGGCTGCTGCGTTTCAATTGAGCCATTCACCCGCCGATCGCTTGTCGCGCTGGAACTCGCGCACGGCGGTGGCGATGCGTTTCCACAAAAGATGGCCGTCGACGTCGTATTGCGCGAGGAGCGTGTCGGCGCGCAGGCGAGCGACGAAGCGGGCGTCGCGGCCATGCTCGGTGACGAGGGCGCTCGCGGTGCGCCATACATCGGTTTTGATTCTTGCCACGGGGCGATCTTAGAGCAAAAGCCGCGCGCCAAAAACCGGGCACCAAAATAGGGTGCCCATCGCGCGCGAATTGCGGCGCGGCACGCAAACGCGCGGCCCGTCGCGTCCGGATTCTGCTACGGTTCTAGATTGTCGTTCACCGGCGCGGGCTCAGCGCGGCCTCGCCCCGCAGCAGGATTAGGTATGCTTCAAACGCTCGTGGCCTTGCTGGCCGCCATCACCATCGCTGTTCCGCTGTCGCGCCGGCTAGGGCTTGGCAGCATCCTCGGCTATCTTGTGGCCGGCATCGTGATCGGTCCCGCGGGACTGCGCCTCATCACCGATGTCAATCAGATCGCCGATGTGTCGGCGCTCGGCGTCATCATGCTGCTGTTCCTCATCGGCCTCGAATTGCGGCCGCATCGCCTCTGGGTGCTGCGCAACGCGATCTTCGGTCTCGGCCTCGCGCAGATGGTGCCGTCGGCGCTCATCCTCGCGGGGCTCGCTTATTGGCTCGCCGACATGCCATGGCCCGGCGCGGTGACGCTCGGCGCGGGGCTCGCCTTGTCCTCCACCGCCATCGTCCTGCCGATGCTGCGCGAGCGCGAGATCCTCTCCGCCGCATCGGGGCGCGATTTTTTCGCGGTGCTGCTCTTCCAGGACATGATCTTCGTGCCGCTGGTCGCGTTGGTGCCGTTGCTCTCGAACGGACACATCCCGTCGGTGCCGACGCATGTGCCGTGGGAAATCGTGCTCAAGGACGTCGTCGTGATCATCGTCATCCTGATCGGCGGTGCCTTCCTGGTGCGGCCGCTGTTCCGCCTCGTCGGCGGCGCGAAGACCCCGGAGGTCTTCACTGCGACCGCGCTGCTGCTGGTGGTCGGCACGGCGACGCTCGCCGCATGGGGGGGATTGTCGGCGTCGCTCGGCGCTTTCATGGCCGGCGTCCTGCTCTCCGACAGTGAATATCGCCACGAGCTGCAGGCCGATATCCAGCCTTTCGAGGGCTTGCTGCTCGGCTTCTTCTTCATCTCGGTCGGCATGTCGGCCAATCTCGGCCTCGCCTATAACAATTGGACGCTGGTCGCCGCGTCGCTGCTCGTGTTGTTCGCGGTGAAGATCGCCGTCGCCTTCGCTGTCGATTGGGTGAAGCGGCGGAACGCGAAAACCGCGCTGCGCTTCAGCCTGGCGCTGCCCGAAGGCAGCGAGTTCAGCTTCGTGCTGTTCGCCGCCGCCGTGACGAGCGGCGCCCTTGACCAGGAAGCCTCCGAGATCGCGACGGTGGTCGTCGCGCTCTCGATGGTGGTGATGCCGGTGATGTTCGCCGCGTCCGAGCGCTTCCTCGCGCCGCGCTTCGACGAGAAGGCGCGGCCGCCCGATACGATCGAGGAGCCGCCGACGCCCGTGATCATCTGCGGCTTCGGCCGCATGGGGCAGGTGGTCGGCCGCGTGCTGCATATGCAGAGCATCCCGTTCACCGCACTGGAGAAGGATGTGGGCCAGGTCGATGTCGTGCGGCGCTTCGGCACGAAGGTCTATCTCGGCAATCCGGCGCGCGAGGAAGTGCTGCGCGCCGCCGGCGCCGACACGGCACAGGTACTGGTTGTCGCGCTCGACAACATGAACGAGACGATCGCCGTGGTCGAGACGGCGCAGCGCCATTTCCCGAACCTCGCCATCCTGGCGCGGGCGCGCAATCGCTGGCACGCACACAAGCTGATGGATTTCGGCATCGACGGCATCGTGCGCGAGACCTTCTATTCGAGCTTGCGCCTCACCGATCTTGTGCTGCGCGCGCTCGGCGTGCCCGAGGCGCGGGCGAATCGTGCGGTCGAGCTATTTCGCGAGCATGACGAGAGCAACCTCATCGCGACTCAGGCGATCTCCGGCGACGAGCAACAGCTCATTCAGGACCGCCAGCAAGCGACCCGGGAATTGCTCGATCTGTTCGAGGCCGATGAAGAGGTGCGCGAAAGCCAGCGTGTCGAGGGAGCTGTGAACCCGACCGGTTGAGCAAGCCTAGGCCGCGCCCGAGGTGAGGGACAAATCCGCGATGGTCTTGCCGAGCTTCTCGTAACGCTCGGCGATTTCCTCGAGACGATGCACGATCGTCTCGTCCTGCTGCCGTGTCGCGGCCGCGCGCAGGCGCATAGCGGCGTCGAGATAGGTGTTCGCCTGATTTTCGGCCCAAAGATTCCGCTGCATGGTCCCTCCTCTCCAAGTGAGGAAAACGCGCGCCGTCTGGGCCGGTTCCGGCAAAGTGCGACAGCGCGTGAAAACATCACCCTGAGGCGAGGAATGGGGCGACAGTGAGGCCGCGCCATGGTGCGGCCACTTTACAGGCGGCAGCGGGGCTTGCTTTGCTGGCGCCGGGCCCCCACGGCTTTCGAGGGGATCTCGTGAGCGGAACAGAAAAGAGATGAGCGTGCTTCCCCGAGCGACACCGGAGCGCCTCAGCGCTTTTTCGGACGGCGTGTTCGCCGTTCTCATTACCGTGCTGGTGTTGGAGCTGCGGCCGCCGGAGTTGCCGACTTTCGCGGCGCTGCTGGCGCTGTGGCCGCGCTGGCTCAGCTACGCCGTGAGCTATCTCTTCATCGCCATCGTCTGGACCAATCACCATTACCTTTTGCGCTATGCCGCGGAGGCGACGCCGCGGCTGCTGTGGTTCAACTTCGCGCATCTCTTTTCGATGTCGTTGCTGCCGCTCTCGACTGCGTGGATGGCGGTAAGCGAATTGGCGCCGCAGCCGGTCGCCTTCTATGCCGCGGTGTTCTTCGTCGTCAACGCGACCTATGTCTGCCTGATTTGGGAACTCATTGAGCGCGTGCCGGCGCACACGATCGCGCCGAAGACGCGGCGCATCCTTCGCTTCCGCGCGATCGCGACGCTTTGCCTCTTCGCGATCGCGGCCGGCGTGGCGCTGGTCTATCCGCTCGCTGGGCTCGGCATCTGCATCGCCTGCCTGGTCGTTTATCTGAAGCCCGAGCCGCCCAGCGAGAAACACGCGAAAGCCCGCTAGGACGGCATGAACATAAACACATGTGGAAGGGCTTGCCTCGCTCAGGCGATCAACGGCTCGAAGTTCCCATCAATTTTCGGGTTGGCCGGATTTGTGTTCGGTATCGGGCGATTGATCGTTCGATTGCGCGGTCTGAAAAGCTCCCTGCGGAAGAAGCGCACCGACCGCCGCGCCGATAGCGCCACCCACCACGATCCCGATTGGACCCCCCGGTATGCCGAGAGCGCTACCCATGGCCGCGCTTGAGCCGACCTGCTTTCCTTCTTCGCTGGTACATGCCAGTAGCGTTGCGGCGAGTAATGAAAACAGCGCCATTCGCATCATAATGTGCCTCCGAATTCGTGTGCGTCCATTGAAGCCGCACCGCCCGATGGAGTTGAATCCCCGTTTGCGCTTGAGCGTGCCAACATCAACTCGGGCAGCGTTCTGCTTTCCGCCCCGATCGCGGACTTAGTCTGGCTGCAGGACAATATCCCAGACGTGCCAATTTCGGACAAGCGCTCCGCGAGCCCGTCACGATATCAAAAATTGGCAATGTCAAGGATTCCGTCGCCGAGCATGTGACGTGCGTTACACGTCTCCCAACGAAAACCGTGGTCTTGTGATACCCGCGACTACCGCAATCCCGCGATATCGCATTAGGAGTAAAATCCGTGAAGACCATGGCGAAAGTACTGGCTATCGTCCTCGCTCTGGCGGCCCGCCTCGTCCCCGTGCAGGCTCAGGCTGCGGAATTCACCAATTCGAGCGTCGACCCTCGTTCGGCCGTCCACCAAAGCGGGCTCTATAGCCCAACAGATAACTACACCGGGCCCGACGGCTTCCCGCTTCCTGGCTGGGCCCAGCTTAAGTATTCCAACGAGTAACTGAGATTCGATATTTCTGAATAACCGATCCCGAATATTTCCTGACGACTTCTAGGCTGGAATATTCTTAACCCACGCGAGTATTTCTTGCATGCGCCCCCAACCGGCTGCGAGGCGGCCTCTGAAGGGCCGCCTCCTCCAGTGTCGGGCGCGACGTCGGCCGAGATAGAGCGGCGCCGCGGTGTATTTATGTCCGCTTTACGCCGATTGCGGCAGAAAAGTAGACAGTGCTTGCTGTTGGCGATGTGCCAAAACAGGACTTCGCGCGGTCCCGGCGAAGCTACCGCGACCCCCGCGGGGCGCCCATTCGATTCGCCGTGGTTGTCGCCTCGTTGGCGGTGGCCATAGCCTGCTGGCTTATCTGATTCGCCCGTGACGAGTTGGAGAGCGCTTGCTGGCGAGCGCTGTTTGAAGCGGCGCTGTCTTGCTGACTGGATTGCCCGCCGCAAGCTACGAGCCCCAGAATAGCCGGGATGAGAATTAAATGCCCCTTGCGAACCATGGCGTACCTCCATCCGATATCGCGACCGCCGCGTCTGCGGTTCTGTGCGTGACCTCCAACTCAACATGTTCCGACGTGCAGTAGGAATACCGCAAATTACGTAGAAGCGTTAAAAAAGCAGCGCATCCAAACCACAGGTTTTCCCCGATACTCAGATCGGATTTCCTCCCGGGCTATCCCCACTCAACGAGAATTGCGCGTCCAGGAATAAGCGACGAGCGATGACATCATCGCTATTTATCAGCGCTGTCCTAAAGCCGCATGTCGGTTCGGGGTACAAGCGCACGCGTGCACCTGGGCCCGCAACGTTGGCCGGCCGTTTGAGTTAATCCCGCACTTGCAGCGAAATCGACTTCCGGTCACGCGCCAACAGCAACCGCCAAAGCTTGTCCTGACCGAGAACCCGGTCGATCTCGGCGAACATGAAAAATGGGATCAGGGTCACGAACCCGATTGCACCGAACGCTACAACCCCTTTCAGATCGCCGCTGCCGAATGCGGCGAGGCTGTCGGCGAGGGGCTTGCCCCGGAGCCACGCGATCGCAGCGTCCTCGACAATATGGAAGCAGATCAGGACGATGCTAAAAGCAGCGGAACGCCATAGAACCGAATGGATCAAAGGGTGGTGCTTGAAGCGGCTTCCGAGCTTCAGATCGTCAGCGATCAGCATCACCTTGGCGAAGATCAGCGCATTGACGATGGCAAGTCCTTGTTCCTGAAAATCTACATGTGCGTGCTCTAGAACGAGCGTTCGATGCAGGCTGAACAAGGCGAACAGTACCCACAGGTAGAGCGTGATAACCAAGTATTTCTTGATTTCATCGATCGCGCGCGCCTTTAGACCTGGCTTCGCTTTACCTGAGCCGTCTTCGGCGATGTTTATGGAGTGAGTTTTACGCACGTGTACTGTGTCTCTGACGAACAAGGTTTCTCACCGATTACGCGAGCCGAATGGACGACGCGCGCGAACAGGATTTCGCAGAGGCAGAATAGGAAATCGTTCGCGATTCGAGGCATTTCCGGATTCTCTGCGCCCTTCGGGTCGTTTGCTATCGGGTCTCCGCTCTAAAGCTCGCGCAAACAAGCTGTAAGCGGGGATTTCGCCGATGCCACCGCTCAAAGCAGGGAGCGATCGCCTCGCGATCAATGGTTTTCCCACGCGGCGCGCGATTGGCGTCCACGACATATTGCGCGCCGGTTGCGTATGTCGCGATCAAAGTCGCCGTTGGCACGAAGCAGAAACGACCGAGTGCTCGCGATTATGCCCGCTGCTGGTAGATAAGCGGACTTCGCCGACACGATGCCGAATTGGCGCCAATGACCCGAAGCCGACGTTCCGACGTTGAAGCCGAAACTCATCGGTTTCCAAGTCCCAGATTTACGTGCAGAGCTCACTGGGGGCGTGAATGGGCTAGGAGCGCCACGCATAACCCTGCCGAAAGCGCCGTCCGTTTCGCGTGACCTAGGATAGGCGGGCGTCGCCCAGCTAGGCCCAGACACCGAAGGCGACGCCGATGCCGGTGCCGGCGGGGGTGCGATACAGCGGTTGGTATTCGAGCCAGCGACGTTCCATGCCCTCGATAGCGCCGGCGAGTACGATCCAGTTGCGGATCTCGGACGAGCCGGAATTGAGTGCCGCGACCGGCAAGGTGCGCAGGAGTGCGGACCGCCCGGCCTCAAAGCCTTCGATCACGCAACGGTCCAAATCCTCGTCGACGACGAAATGGCTGAGGCCACCCGAGGCCATCACGGCGACGCGCAGGTCTTGCTTGTTGCTTTCGATGCACCGACGCAGCACCCGGCCGATGTCGTGGCAGCGTGATGGCCGCGGCGCATTGGGCGGGTAATAGGTATTGATCAGCAACGGAATGACGGGGATTTTCTTGGCGCCGAAAACGCGTGTCTCGACAAAGCCGATACCGTGGCCGAACCCCGAGTCCAGCGGCTTCTCAACCTGGGCGGCCGCACCAACGTCGATGTCATGCTCAATGAAGCCTTCGATGAGCTCGCGCGCAAAACCGGACGTGGCGGGGAAGCTGTGTGGCTCGTCCAAGGCATAGGTTCGTAGCATATCCGGCACGAAACTCGGCACCGGATCGGAATTCAGCTTGCGCGGCCGCGTGATGATTGTCTCACCGTAATAGATGGACACGGCGGGCGTGTTCATCCGATCGAACAATTCGGTCTCGTCGTCCGTCACGATGACGACCACGTCGGGATCGGCGGCAGCGATCTCGCTGCCGAGGCGGTCGAGCGCGCGCTGGCAGATGTCGCTCTTCTTGATGAAGGTCCCGACATCGGTGATGTCGGCATACCGCCCGTTGCGCATTTGGTTGAGTTCTTCATAGCTCAGCCAGCGCCCGTCGGACAGGTTGAGCCGACGGGACGTGTAATCGCGGACGATATATTCGTTCCACTTCCTGGGCTCGATGGCCAGCAGCGGCGTGTGCGAGGTGCCGAGGCCCAGGACCAGTCGCGCCATGCTAGCCCAGCTTAGAGAATGCCGGCGCGACGATCTTGCAGTTGTTATGGAAGATGTCGACCTTCTGATCCTCGTTGAGGAAGCTCATCTGGCCGATGACGGGGACGAGATCATCGCCGGGCCGGCCAGTCTCGGGCCGGATCGCACCGCCGGAGCCCGGCGTCTCGGTGCCGAAGAGGATACGCTTCGGCGTACGTTGCTTGATCGCCGCCTCGAGATAATCGAGGTCAAGCGCGCAGGTGTCGAAGAACAGATTTTTGCTCAAATCCTTCTGCGCAAGGTGATGATCGCTTTTGATGAAGCGGTCGAGCGAACCGCCGCAATGACAGACCACGACCTTGAGGCCGGGGAAGCGCTTGAATACATCGCCATGCGAGAGAAGCTGGGTCGCGAGATACTGCTCCCACACGAAGCCGATCTGGTAATTGTGGGGAATGGTCTTGAGCCGCGGATCGGTGCAGTTGGTGCCGTGCACGATGATCGGTAGCTGATGCTTTTCGCAATACGCATAGACCGGGTCCCAATATTTGTCGTCCATGCCTGGTGAGGAGCGGTCGCCGGCGGGATCGGGGGTCAGGTAGCAGCCGGTGAAGCCGAGCTCGCGGTGGCAATATTCGAGCTCCGGCAGGCAATGGCTCAAATCGTCGGCCTGCGGATTCTGCGGCAGGCAGGCGGCGCCCGAGAACCGCGTCGGATGCGCCGCGCATTGCCGCGCGATCATGTGATTGATGAAGCGGCACCAGCTATCCAGGAGATGTTTCTGCATCCAGCCGAGCATGAGGAACGGGCGCGGGCCGATGAGCTGCGCGTCGATATTGTGGTCGTCCATCATCTCCAGATGGCGCTTCAGCGCATTTGCCCAGGCCTGCTCGCTCATGCCGAAGCGTGGTATATCCTTGCGCGGATCGTCTTTGAGCGGCGTGTTGCTGGCCATCATCAGCGCGACAGCCGCACCGCCATTCGTCGCGGGCGCAGAATAGTGGCCATGGATGTCGAGAACCTTGATGCCGTTATACATAGTCGACCTCCCGGGTTCGCTGGAACAGCGTTTAAGACAGAAGCTGCCAGCTCACTTTGACGCGCGCTCCTGACTTTGCCAATCCCCAGCTCCGAGGCTGTCTCGAGCAAACGCGGTCGCTGGCGGGGAGCAGCAGGCATTCACGATCGGCGCGAACAGGTATGTGAACCAAGGCATGCATTGCCGGCCATGACAGTTTTCGGGGAGAGGGGGCATACTAGCTATAAAGCTCGGATGTCTCCTCCTGGCACGAAGCGCACATGAGCGCGTCGCTATTCTAGCTTCCCTCCGCACCGGAAGCAGACATCTTAGCTGGCGTGTGAGTTCAACTCATTCACGTACGCCTGGTGCGCATTTCGGCTCGGTGCCAGGAGTGGATAGATGCGATCCGACAATATCAGGGAGCGCCTTTCCCGCGGTCTTCGTGTACCTGCCTGTCGAGTGCCCTTTTAACGAAGTCCACGGAATCAATTGCCGTGCCAAGTTGGATCCGAAATTGCTCGATCGCATCTTTCATCGGCGCCGGCAGGCATCCCCAATAGTCAATAACCTCGCTCATCGCTTCTTCGACGGTTCCGAGCATTTGCTCGGTTGCAATCTCACGGTAGGTTTTCGCCATAGCGCTCGCCTTTTCTTCCAGCAGGTAAGCGACAGCAAAGCAAAACAGCAGCTGCCGGATTTACCTCGGCAATATGTCCGCACGAACGGTATTGAGCCTCAGTTCGCGAATGGGGTCGTCAGTTCCGTCTCGTTCGTGTCCACCACGAACACCGCCAGGAGTTTGGCCGGCTTCGTCTTGCTAGCATTGGCGCTGACCTTGTGGCGGTCGCCGGGTAGCTCGGAGAAGCTCTGTCCTGCCCTATAGGTCGTGACCGGTCCGTCGTTCACCTGACTGCGGATCGCCCCCTCAAGCACAGTCGCATAGATGAAGGCGGATTTGGGATGCGTGTGACCGGGCGAGTAGCCGCCCGGCCCGTATTCGACGAGCACGCCCTTGATGCTCTTGCCCGGAACGTTCGGCAACTCGTGCTGGTAGACGAGAGTCACCTTGGCGTTCTTCGCCTTCGGCGCATCTGCGAGGACGCTGCCGAAAGGCAAAGTGGCGACAAGCAGCGAACAGAGGATAAGTTTCATGGAGCCCTCACGTTTCGTTGTCGGATGCGAGATCAGGCTGCTGTCGGTAAGCGGCGGAGCCATTCGCCGAAACCGATGCGTCCGAGGCGCGCTTCGCCCAGCGGCACCAGCGAGCGCTCCTCGACCCGGCCGCCGTAGTAGCGGGCCTCTGGGTCGCTCACGACTTCACGCGGGTCGCCGACCGCCTTTAGATAGCGGGCGACGAATTCGTTGAACGACGCTCGTTCCGGGCCGGCGATTTCGACGATGCCGTTTCGCGGCGCTGTGAGCGCCACATCGGCAACGTTGGCGGCAACGTCGTCTGCCGCGATGGGCTGGAACAGGCCGGGCGAAATCCTGACCACGCTTCCAACCACACTTGAATTGGCGATGGCGCGAAGGAATTCCAGGAACTGAGTCGAACGGACGATGGTGTAAGGAATGCCGGAGGCCTTGATCAGTTTCTCTTGGGCGATCTTGGCGCGGAAATAGCCATTGTCGCTTCGGTCAATTCCCACGATAGATAGCGCGACATGGTGCCGGACGCCCGCTGCGGTCTCCGCCGCAAGAAGGTTGCGACCCGAGGTCTCGAAGAATTCCAGCACCGCCTTGTCTTCAAATGAGGGCGAATTGGCGAGGTCGATCACGACCTGCGCGTCCACCACGGCCTCTTTGAGCCCTTCGCCGGTGATGGTGTTAACGCCGCTATTGGGTGAGGCAGCGACAACCTCATGTCCGCCCTGACGCAGAATGGCGACAGTCTTCGAGCCGATCAGGCCAGTGCCACCGATGACGACGATCTTCATGTTTTATCCTCCGTTGTCGGGTTCTCCTGGGTTACCTCCTCGGGTTTTGGCGCCGCTGCATCGCGCTTCGGAAATGCCGACCACCGCGATAGAGCGGGTTAGATTGATCTGCGGGGCATCCATCATGTGGAATGACGCGAGCCCGCACGCGGCACGGGTCCTTGGTGGAAACCGATGGCGATGCGGTTCCACGCGTTCATCAACGCGACAGCATAAGTGATATTCGCGATCTGCTTGTCGTCGTAATAGCGCTTGATCGGCTCATAGGCTGAGTCCGGGGCATGGGTGAGGTCGACATGCGTCAAGGACTCGGACCATTCGAGCGCAGCCTTCTCGGCCTCGGTGAAATAAGGACTTTCGCGCCAACCGGCGAAGCCATCGAGACGCTCGTTCGTCTCGCCGGCTTGCCGCAGATCCCTGGCATGCTCATCGACACAATAGGCGCAGACATTGATCTGGGAGACGCGTAGGAAAAGGAGGTCCCGAAAACGCTTGTCGAGCCCGGCATTCAGCAAGGCGACATTGACGGCGGCCAAGGCTTTGATGGGCTCGGGCGCAATGGCGGAATAGTTGAGACGCATGAACGCCTCCAATCGTGTAGGCACGGGGAAGGTTTCGAAACACCGTCTCACGCAATCCGCTCAAGAAAACTACGGCATCAATGTGGCGGCGTTGTGGCAATAGCATTGAAAAGTATCGTGGCTTTGCTGATCCATTAGAGAGGCGCGCAAAGTCCGCAATCCGCAATATCGATCACAAATAACGGGATGATGATCGCGACCGGCCCGTGTTTGTCGGAAAAATATAATATACTGCCATCGCTGCGCCACGATCCCACGTTGCCGCTCAGGGGCGGTTGCGCACGTCGATGCCTGACCTGATGTTGTTGCCGACAAATCAGCCGCGCCGAAATCGTTATAGCCTTTTGCGCTGTGGGGACAATGATGAAATTAGCCGCATTGCTGTCGTTACTATTTTGGCTAAGCGCGTGTTCTGCGGATCAGAACGCACGCTGTGCACGCGAAGCCCCAGCGAATGCGCGCTATCGATGGGGTTACTATCCTGGGTACGGATGTGGCCCGATAACGCCCTCTGTACTGGCTCCCTTCGGCTGAGCCGAGTTGCTTCCCATCGAAGCAGGAGCGGGGCCGAGCGCGTCGGTACAATGTCGTCTTTGGTCAAAGGCAGTCCAGACGATTGCAGCGAGCCACGTCCTTGTAGCGCCAAAAACGGACCAGTACTTGGGCGTGGTCGTTGGTCCTGAAAGTGCCAACAGCGGACATTCTGCAATGATCCACTTCGACGGACCGAGACTGCCTAAACGGAACAACGGTGTAAGCAGACTAGCTAGCGTGACGCGGCTGCTTTCTCCGCCGCGATGGCAGCTCTCCACTGGGCTAAAATATCAAAACGTAGCGTCGCTGGAGTTTCGGTTAGGAGTTTATCCATAAACGCGACAAACCCACTCGCGTAGTTTTTTCGAAGGTTTTTCCATTGGGCGCGAAAGCCTGGATTACAGAATGACCCCTTCATACCGGCGACAAAACCGGCGAAGCTGGCTTGATCAAGTAATCCCTCCTTATGTTCGTAAAACGTACCCTCGCTATTGACGAATATGGCTCTACAGACAGCTTCGAATTGACCGAGTTGTGTCAGAGAAATGTCCTCATCGCCGGATGCTCCTTTCACAAACGCATCTGCCAAAGAGGGTTCGGTTCCGGTCAGAACAATGCCGACGGTGCGAGCTGCTCGCCCTTGTCTAATAGCGGACTGCTGATTTTTCTGCGTTTGTTTCACCTGATGATTGATCTGTCTTAACTGGAAGTAGAGAAAAATCACAGAAATCATAATGGAAACGCCACTTATAAGACTGCCGATTTCCGCAAGCTCTGAAAGTGACATGATGGCATCCTCCGCTAGAGAATTACGTTGATTCTATGCGGACATTCGGACCACCACCACAGTAGCACGTTCGCGTTGGGTCAGACCGGGATGTTGCCGGCCGGATGGCGCAATCTCCGCAATCTGTACGATCTCGGACTCCCTCTCAGGGTAATCAGGCGATATCGATCACAAGTAACGGGATGATGATCGCGACCGGCCGGCCGGTGTTCGTCGGAAAAAATATAATATACTGCCATCGCTGCACCACGATCCCCGTTGCCGCTCGGGGTCGGCTGCGCACCGTTGATGCCCGATCTGATGTTGTTGCCGACAAATCAGCCGCGCCGAAATCGTTATCGTCTTTTGCGCTGTGGGGACAATGATGAGATTAGCCGCATTGCTGTCGTTACTATTTTGGCTAAGCGCGTGTTCTGCGGATTCCGCGCAGAACGCACGCTGTGCGCGCGAAGCCCCAGCGAATGCGCACTATCGATGGGGTTACTATCCTGGCTACGGATGTGGCCCGATAACGCCCTCTGTAACTTTCCCTTCGGCTGAGTTGCTTTCCAACGAAGCAGGAGCGGGGTCGAGCGTCGGGTACTTTACTTCTGCTCCGACCCCGCTTGGGCCTCAGCAAGAAGTGCGCGGAACTTAGCCAGCACTGCCGCACCATCCGGGTTGTCTTTCACCCAGCCTTCGGCCACTGGCTCGAGCTCGCGTTGATATGCCTGATCCTCCGCCGCAGTCGGAACGATGATCGTTTGGCCTTTGCCTGCCATCGTCGCTTTCCGGCCTGCCTCCCATTCGGCGTCGTTCGCCGCGCCATAGGCTCGCGACAGCGTTTCGCCGGCGTTCTCGTCGAGAAAAGCCTGTACGGCGGCGGGAAGCTTCTGCCATTTCGCCTTAGCCATGACGACCATCGTCGCTCCCCCACCCAGCTCTGCATCGACGTGTACGGGCGCGACCTCGCCAAACTTGAACGCGGTGATCGCGGGATAGCCCGTAATCACGCCATCCACGGTGTGACGCTGCAACCCCTCATACGTTTCCTGGATCAAGATGCTGATCGGCGTCCCACCGATCTTTTGAATAATGTCTGCTGTCATCTTGGAGTTGGCGACGATCTTGAGACCCGAGAGATTGAGAATCGAGGTCGGCGGCTTGGCGAGATGCAGGACGGCCTGCGGATACATGGCAAGCGCCAGCACATGCACGTCCTTGTATTCGCTGTCGAGCAAGCCCGACTTATAAAGACGCCAGAATGCGACCGACCCGACCTCGGCTTTTCGGACGAGATAGGGAATGCGCACAACATCCGTCAGGCGGAACACGCCGCCGACCGAGCCTTGCAGGCCGTACACGATTTGCACGACGTCATTCTGCAGCCGCTCATAGAACGTCTGCGGTGTGACGAGGGAGAAGCCCTGGACCAGCTTTATGTGCACCAAGCCTTTACCGGCCGCATTAATACGGTTCGCCCACGGAATGCTGACTTCCGGATGCGGCGATTGGTTCGGCTGGGCACCCGTTGCGAAGGTGAGCTCGATTTCGTCGGCCTGGACCGATGTCGCGGCAAGGCAGAGCAGGATAGCCGTAGCGGCAAAGCCCCATTTCATTTTCATTGACGATCCTCCGATGTATCCCTTTTGGTTTGCTCGATGACCCCGGCCGGTAAAGCCACGACCATTGTTGCTCGTCGCCAGTCGCCGAGCGCTATGGCGCTACAACAAGTCGCCGCTTGCGCTCAAGCCCGTCATCAGGCTGGTGCGCTTTCGCTCCTCGCGTTTGCGGCGCGGTACGCATCGAGCATGCCGCCGCCTTGCTTGGCGATGAAATAGCCTCCCCGGACGGCGGCGTAGGTTTCTGCCGCGGGCGGCGGCTGCTCGCCGCGCGCGACCGCGAGGACCGCATCGGCCAAGCGGCGTCGCGTCACGGCGATCATGCGATCGCTGGGCGCCAAATGTTCACCCATGCGATTGACCACGCGGCCCATGCTTTCGGTGACAGCCTGATCTTCGGCGGCGATTTCGGGAATGCCCGAGAAGCTGTTGCTGCGCTGCTTGTCGCGATCGAGCAGATAATCATTCGCCGCGCTCGTGCGTGGCCGCCAGCGGCCGTACCAGTCGCTGGAATTGGGCAACAGATCTTCGAGGCCGGTGATGATGCCGAGCTGCTTGGCGCCGCCGGGATCGACGCGGCCCGCATTGCCGATGATGCGAACCGCCATCGTATGCGTGTCGTCCATCGGTACCCAGGCGCGCGCATAGATGTGGCGGCCGAACGGTCCGCTCGGCGTGATCGTCCAGAACGGGAAGAGGAAATGCGCGATGCGCCAATAGGTCTCGCCGGGGTCGGCGGGGCGGAAGGCGCCATACATGGTGCCCCAATCGGTCTCGCTGATCTCGTATTCGGGCGAGCGATTGATCGCACCAAAGCGCCGCGGGTCGTCGGGTGCGAAGACTTTTTCCGTCCGCGCACCGCCATGAAGGAAATCGGTATGCGAGGTGTCGAGATCGCCTTCGAGCACTTGCAGCCAATTGCATTCGCGCTGCATCCAGTTGAAGGTGACGGCATGCGCCGGCAGCATCGTCGCCTCGATCTGCGGCAGCGCCGGCGGCTCGCCCGTCTTCTCATCGAGGGGGCCCATATAGGTCCAGATCAAACCGTTACGCTCGATTGTCTTATAGGCTTTGGCGCGGACGCGGTGCTTGAAATCCTGATGCGGCGGGACATTCGCCATCTCCAGACAGCGGCCTTCGACATCGAACTTCCAGCCGTGATAGATGCAGCGCAGACCGCCTTCCTCGTTGCGGCCGAAGAACAGCGAGGCGCAGCGATGCGGGCAGGCATGATCGAGAATGCCGACGCGTCCGGCGCTGTCGCGAAAAGCCAGTAACTGTTCGCCGAGCAGCATCAACCGCAACGGCGCGCCGTCGGCGACAACTTCGCTCGACATCGCCGCCGGTATCCAATAACGCCGCATCAGCTCGCCCATCGGCGTGCCGGGACCGACGCGGGTCAGGAGCTCGTTCTCTTCGCGGGTGACCATGGACCGTCCTTACGATGCAAGCGTGAAGGGAATGCGCCGCATCGCGGCGGCCTGCTTTTCCGTCGGGCGCAGGGCGACGTCCCAATTCTCCGTATTGCCGGCATTGCCCAGCCAACCATCGGGCACTTTCGTGATGTATTCGATGCCGCCGCCTTCGGGTCCCTCGAAATAAGCGTAGACGTCTTCGCCTGCGGCGTGCTGGCCGACGCCCCAGCCGATCGGATAGCCATTCGCCATCATGCGTTTAGCACCTCGCGCTACCGAGCCGACGTCCTGCATCGCGAAATGCGAGATGATTGAGCGTGCTCGCGTCGCCGGTCGCGAAAGCGAGCGAGTGATGATCCTGATTGCATTTCAGGAAGGACATCACCTTGATGCGGTTCTTCACCTCGAAGCCCAAACGCTCGATATAGAAGGCCGAAATCTTGTCCATATCGGGTGAATTCAGCACGGCATGGGTGATCTTCACGGGCTTGTCGGGATCCGACGCCGTGTCCGCGTGGCGTGCGTCTTCGGTCAGGATGTTGACGCGGCGTCCGTCGGGATCGACGAAGGAGAAGCCAAACCCGCGACCGGGCGCGTCGCGTCGCGCCGGCTCGGTGACCTGTGTCGCCGCCGAATCGCTGACTTGCCGATGCAGAGCGCCGATCGCGTCGCGATCGTCGGCCAACAAGTCGAGCTCTAGCACTTGCGGCCTGGCATGAGCCGTCAGCGCAAGGACATGGTGATAGGGGCCGGTGCCGCGCAGGTAGACCGTATCCGCCCGCTCGGCCACGGGTGCCAGGCCCCAGATGCCGGTGTAGAAAGCCGTGCTGCTTGCCAGGTTGGGTACGCCGAGCGTGACGCTGCGGACCGCGGTGACTTTGCCGGAACTCATCGGATCGTCTCCCTCGAGGTGATAGAAGTGCAAAGGCGTCGGGCATAGGATCGGGCAGGATGAGCTCGATCACCCGCGCCTTCGAGATTCTGGAACGCTTCCGCCAGGTGCAGCGGCCGCTGTCGCTGACCGATCTGGTGCGGGATTTCGGCTATCCCTCGTCCAGCGTCGCGGACATCCTCAAAACGCTGTCGCATGGCGGCTATGTCAGCTTCGATCCGATCACCCGCACCTATTTCCCAACGACGCGGCTGGGCGAGCTTGGCGACTGGATCATGACCGATCTGCTGCCGCACAGCTATCCGGTTGAGACGTTGCGCCAATTGCGCGCGGCGACGGGCCTTACCGTGCTGCTCGGCACGCCGAACGAGCTCGAAGTGCTGTATCTCGCGGTGCTGGAATTGGCGGAAGAGGGCCGGGCGACAAGCGGCCGCCGGACTCACCGGCCGCTGGTCAAATCGGGGGTGGGGCATGCGCTGCTCAGCATCGAGGACGATCGTTTCATCGAGCGCATCTATCGCCGCTCGCTGGCGCGCCGCTTGTGCGACCGCAACGAGTTGCCGCTGAAAAATCTGATGCAGCGGATCGAGGCCTGTCGGCAAACCGGCTATTCCTTCACGCGCGATTCGTTCAATCCCATCGCGGCGATCGTTGCCGCACCGCTTCCCGTGTCGTCCCATGCCCAACGTCTCTCGATCGGGATCGGGGGTCCCGCCGAGCGCATCGCGGCGCATGTGCCGCAGATCGGCGAGGTGCTCCTCGCGCATGTTCGTCCCTTGGCTCAAGTCGATCCTGCCGTCACTCTCCGCTGACCACTTTGCCGAAGCGCCCCCAGCGCTCGCCGCCGCATCGTCGCGCAGGGGAGGAACGATTTTCAAACGGCGCGGCGGCTAGGCGTGCATTTCCGAATATTCGGAAATGTCGCGCCGGGAGGATCGGCGCTTGATCCTCCAACCCTCTCACCGCAGTTTTCGAGCAAGCAATTTCGCCAATACGGCCGCTGGGGCGGCAGGGGAGGGTAGCCATGCCGGATCTGGCAGCCGCGCTTCGTGATCTCGTCGCTGCGAACCACATCCTGGCCCACGAAGGCATCGTCGATGCTTATGGCCATATCAGCATGCGTCACCCCGAGCGGCCGGATCGCTTCTTCCTTGCCGCCGGCTGTAGCCCCGAAACCGTGACGCTCGACGACATCCGCGAATACGATCTCGAATGCAAACCGGTCGTCGCCGATGGTCATCCGATGTATGTCGAGCGGCCGATACACGGCGCGATCTTCGAGCATCGCCCGGACGTTCATTCGGTCATTCACAATCACGCGCACGAAGTCATCCCGTTCAGCGTCGCGAAGGCGGTGAAGCTGCGGCCGGTGTTCATCACGGCGGCGGCCATCGGGGCGGAAATCCCGGTTTGGGACAGCCGCGATAAATTCAGCGATGTCGGCATGCTCGTGACAACGATGGCTCAAGGCCACGATCTCGCGGCGTGCCTCAATCGCTCGACCGTCGCGCTCATGCGCGGTCATGGAAGTGTCGTGACGGCGAAGTCGATCTACGACGCCGTCCACACGGCGGTGCTGTTGCGCGATAACGCCAAGATACAGACCGAAGCGATGCGCTTCGGCGACGTCACGTATCTGGATCATGCCGAGATCGCGAAATCCGGGGGACCACCGCAGGGACCGAATTCCCGCGCGTGGAAATATTGGCTCGCGCGCTGCGGCGAAGCGCGTCGCGTGGGAGAAAGTCGATGAAGATATGGCTTCAAGCCACGCTCGCGGCGCTCGTGTTGATGAGCGGCGCCGTGACGGCGAAATCCGTGCGTGCGGAGAGTGTCACCGTCGGCCTGTCGAAATTGTTCGGTGCGTCGGCGATCCCGATCGGGCTCGAGCGCGGCTACTTCGCGGCACAAGGCCTCGACGTGAAGATGGTGTTCTTCGATTCGGCGCAACCGATCGCGGTCGGCGTTGCTTCGGGCGACCTCGATTTCGGAATCGCCGGCATGACGGCGAGCTTCTATACGCTTGCCGCCCAGGGACATCTGCGCTTGCTCGGAACGTCCAGCAGCGAAGCGCCGGGCTTTCACGCGCTTGCCTATCTTACCTCCAATGCGAGCCACGATGCGGGGCTGAAGACCGCAAAAGATTTCCCCGGTCATACGATTGCGATCACGCAAGTCGGGACGGGCTTGCATTACGCGATCGGCTTGGCGGCGGAGAAATACGGCTTTCCGATGAGCGCCATCACCGTCCGCCCGCTCCAGTCGAACAGCAATGTCATCGCGGCCCTCGCCGGCAATACGGTCGACGCTGCCGTCCTGCCCAGCGGCCCGGCGATCGCGGCAGAACGATCGGGCAAGGCCAAGCTGATCGGCTGGGTCAGCGATGTCGGCGTCGAATGGACGACGGGAAGCGCGATCTTTACCAGCACGAAGCTCGCGGACAGCAACGCGGACATGATGAAACGCTTCCTCGCCGCCTATCGCCACGGCATGAACGATATGCACAACGCTTTCGCCGGCCCGGGCGGCAAGCGCCAAGATGGGGCTGACCAGCCGGCCGTGCTGGCGATCATCGCTCGTTTCACGGGCCTCGCGCCCGAGGAGATTCTTCGTGGCGTGGCCTACAGCGTGAGAGATGGCCGTATCTCCGCCGAAGACGTCGATCGCGAGATTAGCTGGTTCCGGTCGCAAAACCTGCTCAAGGGCGATGTCAGCGCGAAAGCACTGATCGATACGCGTTACGCGCTGCCGCTTACCGCGATTGATTGACTGCCACCGAGTCGCGACGTTTTCCGATACCCTGGTGAGTATTCTCCATCGGGCAGCCAGCCAACTATCAAATTGACGAAATCGCGCGGTTTACAGGGTTCGGCGGCCATGCGACCCTCCTGTCCCTGAGTGAACCGGCTGGCGCATGCGCTTCGACGTTGCCTTATCTGTGCGGGTTTTCGTTTGCGCTAGCGCTCTTGCAGGCTGTACGAGCCCTCCAGACACGATGCTGAAGAAGTTCGGCCTTGTTGGAACCTTCTCGGACGATTGTTCCAAGACAATCGAAGAGGGTGGCGCGCGAGCGATTTATGAAGCGCCCGAGACAGGCTTTCCCACATTCACTGCCGTCAATAGGTTTGGGACTTTTCGATCGGAGATCGAAAGAGTGGATCATCGGGTCAGCAGCGACACGCTCATAATGTACGTCGTGCATCCAGACGGCGCATGGGATGAAATCGATATCCAGAAAGAGGGTACAGGATTCCGCACCATAAAAATGGTCGTCCACAAGCGGAGCATATGGAGTCCGTCGCTCACGGTCGATGCCGGCCGTATTGTCGGTAGCGGCGACGCCGGTAGCGGCAGCGATGGCCTACTCGTTACAAAATGTTCGGATTAGGGTTCGGGGATGTGTCCGATCCGCCGAACGTCATGGGCAGATCGATGAGCCCTGGCACCAAGTCAGCCCGACGCGCGACGAGACCTATATGATATGGCGTTGGTGATCGACGATGCGCGGATGGTGGTCGACAGCATTGAGCACTTGCTTGAACCGAGCCGATAACGAGGCGGCCTAGCGCGGAAACGGCCAAGCCCACAACCACTACATTGTGAGGCTTACATAGTGATATACCGGAATTTCAATTCCTCATACACGTCCACGACAGCGTCGTGCGCCAAGTACCAGGGAATGCTTCTACGCGGCTACTACCTGACATTCGTCGCATTCTTGCTGTTTCTATGCATCATCCTCATCCTCCTATCATTCCAGTAACAACGCTGTTTGTTCGTGGAATTCGTCGGTTCGCCAGGCCGGCGGCGCCTCCAGAGACAAGTACAAATAGAGACAGGAAAAGCAGCCGGTTTCGCCGGCCCTGGAAAGGGATGTAGACTCGAAGCAGCGGAGCACGGCGTAACGCGGTACACCGGAAGGCACCTTATGACGCTTTTTCTCACCTCTTTGCCAATTTGGCTCTCCTTCCTGATCGTCGTCGTCCTGCCGACAACGATCGCAATCGGCGGCCTGCTCCTTATCCGGCACAAGATTGGGATCGAGCTCCTTGCGGCGAACAACGAGGTCGCGGGATTCAAATTTGCCGTCGTCGGAGTCATCTACGCGGTGATGCTCGGCTTCGCTGTGATCGTCGTCTGGGAGAAATTCCACGATGCGGAAGCCGCGGCTGCTCAAGAAACCTCAGGCGTGATCGCCATATCGCGGCTCGCAAAAGGGCTTGGTAGCGAAGCAGGCCCGCCTGTCCAACAACGGCTGACCGATTATGTGCACGCCGTCATCGACATCGATTGGCCGGCCATGTCAGAGGGGCGCGGAAGTACACAGGTTGGCGAAACTCTCTCGGCGCTTTACGCCGCAGTGCTGGCGATCCCCGTTCTCGACGGACGGCAGGGCGCGATCTTATCCGAGTTGCTCCAGCAGCTCGATTCAATTACCCAGGCGCGGCGCACGCGGCTGCTGCTTGCCGCCGGCACGGTACCCGACATGCTCTGGGGCGCGCTGCTCACCGGAGCGGGCGCGACACTGGGTTACATTTTCTTCTTCGGTACGCCGAGCATCCGCGCCCAATTGCTGATGAGCGCGCTACTCGTCATCATGGTGTGCATGGCGCTGTTCGTCGTGGTCGAGATCGAGCATCCGTTCACCGGCACGGTCAGCGTCGAACCGGCGGGATTGGAAATTGCGCTGACGGAATTCTCAAAGCCGCAGTAACGCGCGAGCGGCTTGGTTCAACGCCGCAGCCGCTCAAATGGTCGTCGACACAGCGTTGGCGCCAGCCAGTGGGGCTGGAAGGCACCGAATCGTTGTTCCGATCATCCGGCGGTAGTGGCTAAAAGCGATAGTAGGCACCGCAGCGATGGCGATGGATCGCCATGCCACACGAGATGGGTGCGGTTGTGCGAAAATCGCTTCGGGAGCGCGTGTTGGCGTACGCTCTTGGTCGCGCGTACGGTCTCCAGGACAGATTTGGGCACCACAGCAAATCCGGTACCGGCAGCGACGCAGGCGATCATCGCCTGATACGATTCAAATTCCATGATCCGTTCGGGCATCACATTCGCATTGCCGAGCCATTCCTCGATGCGCTTGCGATAGGAGCACCCTTGCGCGAACGCGATGAGCGTTGAGCGTCCGAGGTCTGCCGGGCCGGACACCTTGTCGATCGTCTTCGATGTCACAAGCACCAGCTGCTCCTCGAAGACAGGGCGCGCCTCGAGGCTGGGCGCGGTAAAGGGCTCGGAGACGAAGGCGGCCTCAAGCTCGAATTTCACGACGCGGGTCACGAGTGCCCCGGTCGTTCCGGTGGCGAGTTCCACCACCACATCGGGATAAGCGCTGTGATAGCGCGACAGAATGGGAGCAAGGCGACTGGCGGCCGTGCTCTCGAGCGAGCCCAGCCGGAAGACGCCCTTCGGCTTGCCGGTGCGCATTTCGCTGACCGTCTCATCCGCCAGGCGCAGCAAACGATCGGCATAGGTGAGCAGATGTTGCCCCTCCGCCGAGAGACGTATGGAGCGTCCCTCGCGACGAAACAGCCGGGTGCCGAGCTGTTCTTCCAATTGGCGAATGCGCTTCGTCACATTGGATTGAACGCGATTGAGCTTGTTGGCGGCACGGACGACCCCACCCTCGTCAACGACGGTTCGGAATACCTTCAAGGACTCCAGGTCGATCGTTCTCATATCGAGAACGATATCGCAGAATTATTCATTTGTGCAAGCCGATCTGGCGGGCGCGTTATTGCGGGACATGAGATCGGATCTCGACGTCCATGCACGCCGCTCCTCGCTTTCGATTGCGGCTGTGTGCGCCATCGCAACCACCGCGCTGGCCGTGGCCATGGGGATTGGCCGGTTCGCCTTCACGCCGCTGCTACCGTTGATGGTCCGCGATGGCTCGCTGGCGCCGAGCGCCGGCGCTTGGCTGGCGGCCAGCAACTATCTGGGTTACCTGGCGGGCGCCCTGACCGCGAGCCGGCTGGGCCTCTCACAGTCGATGCTGATGCGCGCAAGCCTCGCCGGCATCGCCGTGACCACGGCCGCCATGGGTGTGTTCGACGGATTGGCCGCATGGATGATTCTGCGCTTCGTCGCTGGCGTGCTTAGCGCCTATACGCTCATTGCGACCAGCGCGTGGGCGTTGCAGCACCTGACGCACGCCGCAAGTACGAAGCTGTCCGGGATCGTCTACGCCGGCGTTGGCCTTGGTATCGCGTTCGCCGGACTCTTCTGCGTCGTGGCCGCGCAACCGGGTGTGCCGGCCGGCCGGCTTTGGGTGGAGCTCGGGGTGCTGGCGGCGCTCGCGGTAGCCTGCTCCAGTCCCTTTGTGGATCGGCCGTTGAAGACCTCGGCCGTTGCGCATTCGAATTCGCATCACGATGTCGCGCATGGCCCTTATACGGGTCTCGTCGTCTGCTACGGCGTGCTCGGTTTTGGCTACATCTTACCGGCCACGTTTCTACCCGCTCTCGCACGCGAGGTCGTAGACAACCCGCGACTGTTTGGCCTTGCGTGGCCTGTGTTCGGCGTCGCGGCGGCACTGTCGACCATCGCAACCGCTCGGCATTTCGGTCACGTCAACCGGCTACGCGTCTGGGCCGTCGCCCATCTCGTCATGGCCGCTGGGGTCATCCTGCCCAGCCTGTGGCTCGCCCCGGTGACGATCGCGATTGCGGCGCTGCTGGTCGGCAGCACCTTCATGGTCGTCACGATGATCGGCATGCAGGAGGCCCGGGCGCGGGCGCCGGGCAACCCCACGGCGCTTCTCGGTCTGATGACGGCGGCTTTCGCCATCGGTCAACTGGCCGGCCCGATCGTTTCCGGCACGCTCGACCTTTTGCCGATAGGACACAGTACCGCGCTCGATTACGCCCTGCAGCTCGCGGCGTTCGCGCTCGCACTCAGCGCCGCCTACCTCTGGCGTCATTCGCACCATCGCGCGAGCAATTGTGAACATTTGCCGCGCCACCGCTGCCGGCAATCTCATTCGCCGAAACAAAGAAGAGAGCAATCCCATGAGCGTCATCAACGTCGGACAAGAACCTATATCCCATGACCCTCTTCGTGAAAGCCGCACCGCCGATCGTATGAGGTCAACGCTTGGAGCGTGGCTTGCAAAGAGGGGACGACGTCGAAAATCACTAGAAGCACGGAGATCGGATATGCAGCACAGATTCTCCCTGGCCCTTATCGCGCCCTTTGCGATGTTCCCTCTCGGGACCGCGATCGCTCAGGTTGGCGAAAGCGGCTATTCACTGCCCCTCGCGCTCGCGCTGAAGGCCTCGACCACGGCGATCGCATCCTGCGCACATCAAGGTTACGCGGTTTCCGCTGCTGTCGTCGACGCGTCCGGCGTCGTCAGACTCGAAGCTAAAGGCGACCACTCAACCATCCACACGACCGCGACGGCTTATCGGAAGGCCTACACGGTCGTGACGTTCGGGCCGATCTTTCGGTTCGACGTGTCGAGCGCGTTTGCGGCGCTCGCCGCCAAGAATCCAGCGCTGGCAGCGGGACCGGATGTTGCGGCGCTTCCCGGCGCTGCCGCCATCAAGGTAGGAGACGACATCGTCGCTGCGCTCGGTGTCTCGGGTTCGCCAGGTGGTGACAAGGATGAGGCCTGCGCGCAGGCCGGGGTCGCGAGCATCAAGGATGATCTCGCCAACTCACGGTGAAGTAGTGGAAGGATGAAGGAGACAAGCATGAGCAGTGAAAAGAAAGTTGCCGTCATCACCGGCGCATCGCAGGGCATCGGCGCGGCGCTCGTCGTCGCGTATCGCAGTCGCGGCTACCGGGTGGTCGCGATTGCGCGCTCGATCAGGACGATCCGACGATCCGGACATCCTGGCCGTACCGGGCGACGTCGCCGACCGGAGGACGGCCGAGCGTTCGATCACCGAAGGCGTGGCGCGGTTCGGGCGTATCGACACGCTCATCAACAACGCCGGCATCTTCATCGCGAAACCCTTCACGCAGTACAGCGAGGCCGATTACGCGGCAGTACTCGGCGTCAACCTGACGGGATTCTTCCACATGACGCAACTCGCGATCGCTGAGATGGAAAAGCACAGCAGCGGCCACATCGTCCAGATCACAACGAGCCTCATCGATCACGCGAATTCTCATATCCCCTCTGTAGCTCGCATCCCTGACAAAGGGAGGCCTCGACGCCGCCACGCGATCGCTGGCGATCGAATACGCGAAGCGCGGCATCCGGGTGAATGCGGTCGCTCCCGGCATCATCAAGACGCCGATGCATCCCGTCGCGACGCATGATGCGCTCGATGGCCTCCACCCGCTGGGCCGGATGGGCGAGATCGCCGACATCGTGGACGCCATTCTCTATCTCGAAGCGGCCACCTTCGTGACCGGAGAGACCCTCCACGTCGATGGTGGGCAGAGCGCGGGCCATTAAACCTCCGTCGGCGGAGCCACGCTCGACGTGCCCGCCGAAAGGCCGCTGCGTAAAAGGCGTACCGCCGCGAGACAGAATTACAATTTCACAACCGAGCTTCGCGCGTCATTCACGCGGCTGGGCTCTTCATGAAGGAACACGATATGAACCGGCTTGAGAAAGTGCTGTACACGGCGAGGGTCCACACCACGGGTGGGCGCGCCGGCACGTCGCGTAGCTCCGATGGCCGCCTCGAGGTCGGGCTGTCGCGGCCCGGCAGCCCGGGCACCGGGACCAACCCGGAGCAGCTCTTCGCGGCCGGCTGGTCCGCGTGCTTCGAGTTGGCGATGGAGTTCGCCGCGCGCAACTTGAAGATCGCGCTGCCGGCCGATCACGCGGTCGACGCCGAGATCGATCTCGGTCCCGAAGAGGGCGCGTTCAGCCTGGCGGCTCGTCTCTATGTCAGCCTGCCGGGGATGGAGCGCGCGACGGCGCAGCGCCTTGTCGAAGCGGCTCACCAAGTGTGTCCCTATTCGCGAGCAACGCACGGGAACATCGCCGTCGAAACGACGCTGGTCTGAGGCCACTTCGATGAGGGCAGACGGGGAAGGACCATGATCCACGAATTGCGGATCTACCGCTGCGTGCCGGGCCGCATGCCGGCGCTGTTGTCGCGGTTCGAGAACGAGACGTTGCGGATCTGGGAGAAGCACGGCATCCGCCAAGCCGGGTTTTGGACCACGCTGATCGGCAAGAGCAACCAGGAGATCACCTACATGCTCGCCTGGGATAGCATGGCCGAGCGCGAGAAGCGCTGGAGCGCTTTTCTCGCCGATCCCGAATGGGCCGCGGTGGTCGCCAAGACGGAAAAGGATGGCCAGCTCGTCGAGAACATCGGCAGCCAGTTGCTGGCGCCGGCCGCATTTTCTGCCGTGAAGTGAGGTGCGCTTCACCGGGCTGAGTCGCGCCGCGATCGCGATCTGAATTCGTAGCTCAAGGAGGCCGCTTTCGGACACCGAAGGCGGCCTCTCTCCTTTTGGTTAGGGCCGTAGCACCAAAGGATATGGGTGCTCGTGCCGGTCCGTGACGTATTGTGACGATGACGTGCGACACTGGAGATAAAATTCGTGCGCGCGGCTCGGCGATGAATGACGAGAGCGAAGACGGGAGGAAGAAAATGGAGATGAGCGTCCAAGAAGTCGAACGGGGCGCAACGCTCGTCGTATTGCGCGGAAGGCTCGACCGCGAAGCGGCCAGTGCCATCGAACCCAGATTCAATGACATAGCAGGCTCCCAAAAGCCTCTGATCATCGATCTTTCCGGCGTCAGCTACATCGCGTCGATGGGGATGCGCATGTTCCTGGTGATCGCGAAGACCATGGCCGCACAAGGCCGGAAGATCGCGCTGATGGCACCGCCCCCTGATGTTGCCGGAGTTCTAAAGACGGCGGGAATACATACCGCGATCCCCGTGCGTGCGACATTGGATGACGCGTTTGCGGTTTTTGCCCGGCCGTAGAAAAGTTGCGCCGAAGCGGCGCTGAGGAATCCGGGGAAAGTCAGACCTTCTTGACGGATGAGGACGGCTCTTGCGTCGCCCTTATTTATTTGAGCGCGCGCCCTTAGAATGTGTCGCGTTGACGTATTGGGGAGAAGACGATGCCGGGCTCTCAGCTTCATCTGGTCGGCGGCGTGCCGCTGACAAGCGCCGAAGAGGTGTTCACGACAACCAGCCGCTTGCTCGGCGCGCATCTGCCGCGCATTCCCGACGGCGAGGTCGGGCGGCCATGGATGGCGTGGTTTGCGCCGATCATCACCGACAATCCGTTTCTGGCAAAAACCGATGAGGAGTTCCGCCCGCATCCCGGCGGTCAAGCCAGCTTCCGCTATGTCCTTCGCGATGGCGTGCGGCCCGAGGATGTATGTTTCACCGGCCTGCGCCATGCCGCGGTCGCGATCGAGAGCTACGGCATCTTCAGGCGGCTGAAAGAGGCGGGGCTCGTCCGGCCCGAGGCGAAGTTCCAATGCACGCTGGCTCATCCGATCCCGGTGATCCGCCGCTATTTCCCCGAGAAGCTGCAAGACGCACTCGAGCCGGCGTTCGAAGCGGCGTTGCTCGGCGAAGTCGCGAAGATCGCCGCGGCGATCCCGCATGATCAGCTCGCGATCCAATGGGATTGCGCCTCGGCGGTGTTCGCGACGCTGGAGCGCGGCGAGCCCTCGCGCTTCGGCCGCACGCGCGAGGCGATGTATCAACCGCTCGCCGAACGGCTCGCGCGTTTCGGCCGCGCCGTGCCGGGCGACGTCGATCTGCTCTATCACTTCTGCTACGGCAATTCGAACGGCAAGCATTCGGTCGAGCCGTCCTCGACGCGCGATCCGGTCATCATGATGAACCGCATCGCGGCGCTGCTTGGTCCGTCGCGGCCGATTCAGCTCGTCCATCTGCCGGTGCCGAAGAGCCGCGACGACGACGCGTATTTCGCGCCGCTGCGCGATCTCGCCCTCGCGCCCGAGACAACGGTCGCGCTCGGCCTCATCCACTTCGGAGACGGCATGACAGGAACGCAACGCCGAATCGCGACGGCGAAGAAACATCTCAGCCGCTTCGCGCTCGGCACTGAATGCGGACTAAGCCATGTCGGGAAGGATAACCTTCTGCCGATGCTGCAACTGCATGCCGAGATCGCCGCAGCGGTTTAGACGAGACATTGTCACTGCCGCGCTTCCTAAGCATATGAAGGGCGTGAGGCTCTTTATCTCAATCAAGCCGATAGGGCGCGTCTTGGACGGTTCTGCTTTCGACGGTTGAGCACGCGCTCCTGGCAGCCGGCGAGCTCACATCACGTCGCGAGCGCATGCGCGCGACGCGATGACAAAGATAGGCAACAGCACCACCCATCTCTTGCAGGATGTCGCGCGGCCGCAGCGCACATTCGCGCGCGCTGCGGAGGATCCATTCCTTGGCATAAAGCGGCGCGCTGTCGCGGCGTAGAATGAATTTCGCGAAATAGGCACCGCGCGCCATCGCATAGTTGCGCGCGAGCAAGCCGCGCACTTTCCATGTCGCGGCCATGGTCGTGCAGCACGGTCGGCCCCGGAAAATATCCGCCTTTCCAGCCGGCAAAGCTTGCGCGCGCGAACGCGTCGACGTCTTCACAAACGAACGGACCGCCGGCACCGAGCGCATCGTCGAAGCCGCCGATCTCCGTGAGCACGGCGCGGCGGAAAGCCATATTGGCACCGAGGATCTTCATCTCGGGCCCATCGATATAGGTGAAAGGCTCGATGATCCGCGTTTCCGCCTCGTCGACGATCGAAATCGGCCAGTCGCGCGGATTGAACAGCTTGATGCGCCCACCGGCGTATCCAATCTCGCGATCGCGGAAAATATCCAGCATACCGTCGATATAATCGGGCGTCGGATAGCAATCGTCGTCGGTAAAGCCGACGATGGTCCCGCGCGCGACGGAAAGCCCGCGATTGCGCGCGCGCCCCAACCCCGGCTTCGCTTCGTACGCCGCAGATACCGCCATCGGTGCTTGCCGCTTGAATTCTCGGATGACCGCAGCGGTGTCGTCCGTCGCTGCGTTATCGACGATGACGAGCTCCCAATCACCGTTCGTGCGAAGCTGCGAAATCGCGTCGAGGCATTTTTCGAGCCTCGTGGCGCGGTTGCGAGTCGCGATGATGAGGGAGAAATCTACCATACGTCGTCCTTACACTTGGTCCACTAGTTGCCGATGCCGGCTCGCGCCAAGGCATCGTTCGCTTCGACCTGTTCTGGGGTCCCCATCCGGTTGGCGACTAAAAAAATATTCTCGCCGCTCAGGATGAAGTCGCGGTTGGTTCCGGCTATCGCGCGCAGAAAATTGGCTGAGTTGCCGCTACGCGGGAATAACCAGTCGTGCAGCTCGATGATCACGATGGGAAAACGTTCGATCCATTGCGTGTTCGCAGAAAAAAGTTCCTGTTCGGCCCCCTCGATGTCGATCTTGCAGATAAAGGGCTCGCAATCACCGTGCCGCTCGAGCAACTCGGCGACGGAAAGAGCGACAAGACCGCCACTATTCCCGTCAGTGATTTCGGTATTCCCGTCGCTGATTTCGGTCCGGTAGCCCCATTCGGACTCGTGAGGGTTGATAATGCGCGCGTAGCTATGCTTGCTTGCGATCGCCCCGCGGATAGGAACGATTTGCTCTTGTCCGGCGGTGTTTTGACAGAAGAGCGTGTAATTTCCCTGATCGGGCTCGACGCCGACAATCGTCGCCTTCGGCCAGTTTTTCGCGAAGTAAAGTGACGAGAGTCCGATGTTGGCGCCAAGATCCAGCACGAGCGGCTTGGCGCACGACTCGTAATAGGAGGCGATTTCCGCATTTCGCGCCATGTGGTCGGTGCGATAATGGGCATAAAGAAAAATCTGTGAGAATATCTCAATATCCGTACTGTCGGGGCGCAGGCGAAGCGTCGTGCTGAACGCGCTATGGCGTGCGCGGACATCGACGGCGACGAAGCGGCCGTCGAGGCGAGAAAGATGCGGCACA
Organism: uncultured Alphaproteobacteria bacterium; assembly: GCA_963740675.1. Taxonomy (GTDB): domain Bacteria; phylum Pseudomonadota; class Alphaproteobacteria; order ATCC43930; family CGMCC-115725; genus CAIKMD01. The sequence goes on along the minus strand of CAVUFS010000004.1, from coordinate 242,235 downwards.
AACGAGAATTCGCGGCATCCCGGATATTTTCGTGAGTGCAGAAAAATCTGCGTGCTCATGCGGATCGGTAACATCGGAATCACGCTGCTCCAGCAGCGGAAGTTGCCGCAGGCAAAGCCGGCCCGCCGAACGCGGCACGCGCCTCGAATTCTTTCACGCGGCTCTCGAACTCCTTGGTCGCATCGTTGATTGTCGCTGCGAGCCAGCATGCGCGGTCTATCTGGCTACGGCGTATCTCTGTGTTCGCGCAGTCGTCGCGGTGCTTCATTCGGCCGACCTATTTCAGGTGCGTTGCCAACAATTCTTATCGCGACATAACTCTGCGACAATTTTGTGGCAAAACAAAGCATTGCAGCGGAAGCTCACGTCAGCACTAGCGGACACCGCGCGCCCGGTCTCGCGAGAATGCTCTCTGTCACGGCTTGATCACAGGCGCGACGGTGTGGCGAGCGGCCGGTCGTTTTATGTTCATGCGGGACACATCAGAAACTAACCCCGTTGTAACAATGAAATCAGACCTGATTTTCGATGTCGGCATGCATCTCGGCGAGGACACGGAATTTTATCTAAAGAAAGGATTCCGGGTCGTAGCTATCGAGGCAGACCCTTTGCACTGCACACAGGTCGCCAAGCGTCTGGCCGCCGATGTCGCATCGGGGCAGCTTGTCATCCTCAACGTCGCCATCGCGAAAGAGGCCGGTACAGTATGCTTCTATCGCAATCTCGATATGTCGATATGGGGGACCGTTAACGCGAGCTGGGTGGAGCGAAACAATGGGACGCGCAGCGAGGCGATTGAGGTGCAATCGCTTCCGATGGAGCGCGTATTCGAAGACTACGGCATTCCCTATTATATGAAGGTTGATATCGAAGGTTCCGACCTGCTTTGCATAGAAGCATTGCGCGCTACGCCGACGCGGCCGCGATACCTGTCAATCGAATCGAACAAGCTTTCGCTGGAGAACGTGCGTCACGAGATCGATCTGATGACCGAGCTCGGGTATCGCGGCTTTAAGGTGGTGCCGCAGCACGAAGTATCGGGCCAACATCCGCCCTTGCCCAGCCGCGAGGGGCAATCGGTCGATCACGTTTTTAGCGAGGGCTCGAGCGGCCCGTTCGGCGAGGAGGCGCCCGGTAATTGGGTTGATGCGCCCGCGGCGCTGCGGATGTACCAGCCGATCTTCTGGCGGTATCGCTTGGTTGGCGACAATCCGATCATTAAGAGCTGGCGCTTGCGAACGCTCTTGGAACATCGCCTTGGCTTTGCAGCGGGCTGGTATGACACGCATGCCCGCTACGGACCGCCGGAGTGAAGTGAAATGGGCGCCAATCAGGCGCCTCGTTAGCAGGCGGGGTGTCTACCGCGCGCCGCTGTCACGACGCTTGTAGATCTCGACCGGGAGCGGCTCGGGCATCGATCGACTATCGAGAATCGCGCCGTATCGCACATAGTCCGATAGATGATCGTGCAGCCGCTGCATCGTCGGCGTGCCCATTTTGAGGACGTCCTTGTCGACGAAGATGACGAAGGTCGGATTGTGCTGGAAAACGTTTTCCAGTTCCGCGATCGGGTCGACGCCGGCGGCGCTGCGGTAGTTCTCGCCCCACTCGCCGGGCAGCACGTGCTTGCTCGGCAGTCGCGCGTCGGTGAGAAAATAGATGATGGGCTGGTAGTTGAAGACGAAGATGTCGTCGTCAGGAAGGAGCCCGATCACGCGCGCGATCGAGCGGGGAACATCGTCAGTGACCAGGCCTCGGGTCTTCATGATATCGCCGTAGACGCCGAGCGGATTGCATGCGAGGAAAGCCATCGCCGCGAGAAAGATCTGCGTCCGTCGCAACTGTGTGTCGGATGAAGGCCACTCCCGCTCGACAAGTGCCGCCAGATAGCCGGTGAGGAGCGCTGCGGCGGGCAGCAACAAGATAAAATAGTGGCCCCAGAATTGACCGGGGAGCGCCGCATCGAATATTGCCGCGGCGGCCCATCCGAGCACGAGCCTATGGTGCCAATCCCCGCTGCGCCAGATGGCAAGCGCCGAACCGATGATGATGGCGAAGGGCAAAATAAAGCTTCGCGGTACCCGCAGGGCGATGTCGGCCAGCGATGGATGCACGCCCAGATACGAGACGTTGTAGAAGATGACCGCTTGAAGGTATTCCGCGAGCAATCCGTGCGCTGCGAAATAGAGCACGACGACGAGGGAAGGGAGCAGGAAGCAGAAGGCGGCGCTCGCGATGAACGCCGCCGTCCGACGCGGATCGGCGCGGCGATGCAGTATGTATAGCACGCCAAAGAACAGTGCCGTCTCGGCGACGGCGACGTGCTTCACCTGTACTGCGAGACCCAGTAGCAAGGAGGCGACGCAATAGCGGAGGAGCTGCCGTCCCCTTGGCGAGGATGAAATCGCCTCCCCAATCAAAATATACATCGCGCCCGCTATCAGCATGTTCAGATAGAGTTCGCAATTGGCGGACAATGCCCACCAGCGGGATGTCCACGCGATGTAGAAGAGGGCCGCTATTGCCGCGGCCAGATGCTGCCGCTCAAGCAGCCTCGCGGTCGAATAGACGATTGTCGCGGTCGCCGCCACCGCGAGAGCCGCGGTCACGCGTATCGCTGCAACCGATCCGTCGAAGAAAAACTGGATGATGGCGAAGAATGCGGGGAGCCCTACCGAATGCTGGTCCCATACACTTTGATAGGGTAGCTCGCCCTGCAGCCAATGCTGCGCGATGATGAGATAGAGGCTCTCGTCGGCATCGATAGCGGAAGGAAAAAGGGAATAGTAGCGGAGGGCTAGCGTCAGTCCGAAACTCGCGGCAAACACCCCGAGCGTCCCCGCAAAAAAAGAGCGGGGACGAACGTACTCGCGGGTTGCTGTTATATCAGCCGAGCGCATTCGCGCGAACTTGCCACTACCAACGCTAAACTGAACGAGCCGTCGTCATGCTTTGGTCTTTTAAACCGGGTCGAAAAGGTGGAGATTTGGTCGAACTCGATTTAGCTTCGCGATCAATAACGCGGCCTGCAAGCATTCAAGTGGATATCATCCGATCGGATGGTGGGGACCTCGTGGCGGGAACGCCACGCCCCATTGCCACGGCGAAGAAATATCCCAGACGCCCACGCTGGGATGCCGCATAAATTTAAAGGCATAAATTTAAAGGGAGCGTCGGTTTGATGACGCTCCCTTCATAAAACGGACATTAGACGGATTTGGCAGAATCGAGGCGATTGAACCGGAGGCTAGGGCGTGAAGAGCCTCGTGGGTTGGCGTCGACCGACGTCAGCTATTGGACTCGCGAGCCCTGTGCAGAACGAGGGCCGCATTGGCCACTCCAATTCGCAACCAGCGCGTTGCCGCTGATCTTCCCCGTAACGTTGAAGCTCTGCCATTGCATGGTGAAGCTGCCATCGGGCTGGACGGTCCCCGTCATGGGAGACCCCGTCGGGCTGGGCACGATTTCAGTCGGCGTGGAAGGCGAACGCGCATAAGTGCCGGAAATCATATTGTCGCTGATCTGCATCGGCAGGCGGAAATCGGAACACGCTTGGTCATTGCCGCTCTCTGGAGTGCGGCCTCCACTACCCGCCGCATTGATGACCCAATTTCCGTCGAACGGCCCCGCCGCGCGGCCAACGGTGGGCGAGACAAAAGCTGTCGCGATGGCCAGCAAAGCCGCTGTGCCGCATGTCGCACGAAGGGATGCCATACAGGAACCTCCATCTTATTACTTCAGTGTGGCCAGTGGCCTTTATTGCCGCAAAGCATGGCAAGACGATCATCAACAGCCAATCAGGTCATCACCTGAGGTTCTCTGAGAAATCCCTCTAGATTGGTGCTTGCAAATCGAGCCCGGCTCGTCGGCACGGGAAGTCCGCGAGCGGCATTCTGGGAAGTATCACCCGCAGCAAACGAACGCTGCTGCTTTCGAAGCGGACTCAGACAAGTCCGCGACAAAAAGTGGTTGTGAGTTCACGCCCTCGCTGAGCTGCCGGCGATAAACCGCGACGACGCGATCGAGCCGTGCATGGACCGCTCTGGATTGCTTCGCTGCGCCCGCGATGACGAGCAATTCGTGAGCGCAATATCGCCGGCTTAAAGCCGCTCGGCGAGGAAGCGTTTGACGCGCGGTGCGAGGAAGCCTGAGAAGCTGCCGGGCTCGTCGATCGGCTCCGAGCCCCAATAATGCGGCGCACCTTGTGCGATCGCGGTGCGCACGAAGGTTCCGGTCTGTTTCAGCGCGGTGACGAATGCCTCGGACTGCGTCTTGATGTCGACGACATCGTCCTCGGTGCCATAGGCGATGAAGAACGCGGTCTGGTTGTTCGCGCGCGTCACATAGCTCATCGGCGAGCTGTCGAAATAAATCTGGCGATCGTCGATCGGTGCCTTGCCGAGGAATTTCTCGGTGATCTGATCGGTCGGCCGCGCGATGAGATCGTGTTGCCACTGCGCGGACAGATCGTAGACGCCATAGAGTCCGACGCAGCATTTGACCTTGGTGCTGACCGCGCCGAACGGATCGCTCTTCGTGCCCTCGGCGAAGAGCGGATGATCGCCGGCAAGCGCGACCAGCGCCGCGAGCTGCGCGCCGGCGCTGTCGCCCCAAAGGCCGATGCGCTTCGCATCGATCTTCAGATCCGCCGCCGAGCCGCGCAGATACTGCACCGCCGCGCGCACGTCGTGCACGGCCTCGGGATAGGTCTTCTGGTCCTTCTTGCAGAGCCGGTAATCGACCGCGAAAAGCGCGATGCCGGATTGGGTGAGGTGATGGCCCCAGCCTTGATAAGCGGCGCGCGTACCTTGCTGCCAGCCGCCGCCATGCACGACAACCATCGCCGGGAAAGGACCCGCGCCATCCGGCACATAAAGATCGCCGGGCAGCGCCGTGCCCTCATGCGTCGCGAAGGTGATGGTTTGCTTTTGCATCGATGCTCTCCCGAATTTTCTCGTCGCAGCTTAGGCCGCGGCGTGCGGGTCTCGCAATCCGGCGGCCGCAATTCGGTACCGAAAATGCCGCTGCGTTGTCACGGCTTTGCCTCGTTCGTCCCGTTGTCTCCAGGTGTGAGTTTCACATCAGGAGGAAGCGCAACATGCATACCATCGCGAAATCGGTTTTGGTCGTTTCGCTGGCTTTCGGCGCGGCGGCGTTGGCGGGCGCGCCAGTGCGGGCGGCGGATCTCGGCGTCAATAGCAACAGCAATGTCGGTGTGACCGCGCCGGGTGTTGGCGTTGGCGTCGGTACGGGTGTTGGCGCAGGTGCCAATGCTGGGTCGGGCGGGGCGTCGGTGAATAGCGGCGTGCGCACCCAAGGCAACGTCGCGACCGCGCCCGATAACGATGCCAGGGTGAAGACACGCAGCTCAGCCGGTGCGAATGGCGCGGCTGGGGCCGGCGGCTCGGGCGTCCATCTGCAGGACAGCACGAATCTCAACGGCGGCGTCAACGTTCACTGATCGGCGCTCATGACACGACGCGCCTCGCAGCTCATGCTGCGGGGCGCGTTCGCTTTAGAGCGTCAGCAGCGCGCCGTTCTCGGTGCAGGATTCTTCGGCGAGCGCGACGAAAGGCTCGGTCGCATCTTCGGGCGGTTTGATCTTGTCGCGTTCCTCGAAGGGGAAAGCGGCAAAGCGCAGCGCCGTGCGCATCGGCCCCGGATCAACGAGATTGACGCGCAGCGTCGACTGCGCGACTTCCTCGGCATAGCTTTTCACCAGCGCTTCGAGCGCGGCTTTGCTGGCGGCGTACGGCGCCCAATAAGGCTCGGTCTCGCGCGCGGCGATGCAAGTCGCGAAGATCGAGCGGCCGGTAGGCGAGGCGCGCAACAGCGGATCGAGCGCGCGGATCAGCCGCCAATTCGCGGTGAAATTCACGTCCATGACTTCCTGCACGAGTGCAGGCTCAAAATGCCCGGTCGGCGCGAGATGGCCGAGCGCCGCGGCGCAGGAAACGAAAACATCGATGCGGCCGAAGCGCTGATGCAGCGACGCCGCCATCGCATCGAGTTGATCGAATTGCCGGAGATCGAGCGGCACCAAGGTCGCGCTGCGGCCGTTCGCGCGCAGCTCGTCGTCGAGCTTCTCAAGTGCAGCGGTGTCGCGCGACAGCAGGACGAGCTGTGCGCCTTCGGCGGCAAAGCGCTTGGCGATCGCGGCGCCGAGACCGCGCGAGGCGCCGGTGATGAGAGCCAGCCGATCTTTGAGGCGCATGCCGCGTTTCTCGTCGCGGGCGGAGACTTCCTGCTGGGACGGGGTCAGCGCTGTCACTTCCGCGTCCTCGCCAGCGGGCAGAGGCGCCGGCCCGGGCGGGTTCTGCATTAAACGGTCTCGGTCAGCAGCGAGAGTTGGGTCGAGACTTTGCCGGCATTGTGATCGACCAGCGGGATGGGATAGTCGCCGGTGAAGCAGGCGTCGCAGAATTGCGGTGCGCGCGCATCGCGGCCGTTCTCGCCGACGGCGCGATAAAGCCCGTCGATCGAGAGGAAGGCGAGACTGTCGGCGCCGATATATTTGCCCATTTCCTGGATCGACATATGCGAGGCGAGGAGCTTCTCGCGCTCCGGCGTCGCGATGCCGTAGAAACAGGAATTCATCGTCGGCGGGCTCGAGATGCGCATATGTACTTCGGCGGCGCCGGCCTGGCGCACGAGTTCGACGATCTTGGTCGAGGTCGTGCCGCGCACGATCGAATCATCGACCAAGATCACGCGCTTGCCCTTGATGTTGGCGCGGTTGGCGTTGTGCTTCAGTTTCACGCCGAGATGGCGGATCTGGTCGGTCGGCTCGATGAAGGTGCGTCCGACATAGTGATTGCGGATGATGCCGAGCTCGAAAGGAAGCTTTGCCTCGCTGGCATAGCCGATCGCCGCCGGGACGCCCGAATCCGGCACCGGGATGATGATGTCCGCCGGCACATGGCTCTCGCGCGCGAGCTCGGCGCCGATGCGCTTGCGCGTCTCGTAAACGCTGATGCCGTCGACGACGCTGTCGGGCCGCGCGAAGTAGATATATTCGAAAATGCACAACCGCTTCTTGGCGCGATCGAAGGGGCGTATCGAGCGCAGCCCCGCCGGTCCGGCAACGATCATCTCGCCGGCATCGATATCGCGCACGAAATCGGCGCCGATGATGTCGAGCGCGCAGCTCTCGGACGAGACGATCCAGGCATCGCCGAGCTTGCCGAGGACCAGCGGCCGCACGCCCAGCGGATCGCGCACCGCGACGAGGCCGTCTGCCGACAGCGCGGCGAGCGAGTAGGCGCCTTGCACCTGGTGCAGCGCGTCGATCATCCGCTCTTCGACCGAATGCTTGAGGCTGGTCGCAATGAGATGGACGATGACCTCGGTGTCGCTGGTCGATTGGAACAGGCTGCCGCGGCGGACGAGCGCCTGGCGCAGCTTGTAGGAATTGGTGAGGTTGCCGTTGTGGCAGATGGCGAGCCCGCCGAATTCGAAATCGGCGAAAAGCGGCTGAACGTTGCGCATCGCGACTTCGCCGGTCGTCGCATAGCGCACATGACCGATCGCGGAATGACCTTTGAGGCGATTGATCACTTCCTTGGCGCTGAAATTCTCGCCGACATGGCCAAGACCGCGATGGGCGTGGAACTGCTCGCCGTCATAGGCGACGATGCCGGCGGCTTCCTGGCCGCGATGCTGCAAGGCGTGCAGGCCGAGCGCCGTCAGCGCGGCCGCTTCCGGATGCCCGAAAATGCCGAAGACGCCGCATTCCTCATGCGGGTGGTCGTCATCGAAAGGGAGGGTATTGAGCATCGGCCTCGGCTCGGTCATGGCGCTGCAAGAGCCTCGTGCTGAAGGTAGGGAGCGGACAGAGGAAACACCAGCCTTTTAGTCCCGCCGCGACCTTAAGCGCCAGCGTAAACGCCCCGCGTCTGCCGCAAGGCTCATTTCTGATTTGCGGTGATTGTGCGTCGATTAAATCTAAACCGTCATGCCCGCGAAAGCGGACGACCCCGCGCGGCCGCTTTTCGCGGCCATTCCCTCCGGGTTCGCTCGCAAAGCAAGCGAACGGATCGTCCCAGAATACGACGAGTTTGTGGCCCTGGACCCCCGCTTTCGCGGGGGTGACGGCTAATCAGCCGTCATTTCGAATTCTGCTGCTGGATAAGGCGGTTGAGGCCGCGCTGCTCGTCGGGCGTATAGACCGGGGCGGCATTGGCCGGCGGAACTGCATTCGAGGACGGGTTCCGGAAGGCGTTGATTGCGCTCTCGGCCTCTTTTTCCGCGGAATTGGTCGCGCTGCCGGAATTCGCCGTTCGCGGGGTGGTGTTGGTGGTGTTGCGCGGCAGCGGCACGAAGCTTCTGAGCTTGCCGGCGCCCGCATCGAGATAGGGAATCGAGCGCGCATCGGCAAACCAGTGAGGCCGGTCCTTGCCGCTCGGCAGCATCCAGGCGAGGGCGATGTAGCCGAGGCAGACGAAGATCAAGCCGCGCGCCAGGCCGAAGATCAGGCCGAAAGTGCGGTCGACCGGCGAGAGCGAGCTGTCCTTCACCCGCCGCGCCAGGGCGTTCGAGATCATGTGCAGGACCATCAGCGCGAGGATGAACACCACCGCGGCGGCGCAGACATTCGCGATCACGCCCTTCGGCAACACTTTCTCGAAGAGCGGCAGGACGTAGGGAAAGGTGTAGAGCGCGACGAAAGAGGCGTTGATCCAGGCGGCGATCGACAGCGCCTCGCGCACGAAGCCGCGCGAATAGGCGAAATAGCCGGAGAGAATGATCACGCCGATGACGGCGAAATCGAATATCGTCATGACGCGGCCTGACCCAAGAACTCGCGCCGGGCGCGGCGCTGTGTCCTCGAACATCGCTACAAGTTGGCGCAGATGCGCGAGCTCGCGCAAGGCGATGCCGTCGTTGACGTCGCCGCTTTTGACCGCACCACCCTTGGCTGCGTTAGGGCGCGAGCTGCGCCGTGCCGGCGTGACCGCGGTACCGAAGCCGAGCTTGGCCGCTTCTTTCAGCCGGGCTTCCGCCTGGCCGACGGGACGGACTTCGCCCGAGAGTCCGATCTCGCCGAAGACCACCGTGTCGGCGGGCATCGGCTCGAGTGTGAGAGCCGAGACCAGCGCCGCCGCGACCGCGAGATCGGCGGCCGGCTCGCTGATGCGCAACCCGCCAGCGACGTTGAGATAGATGTCGCGCGCGCCGATCTGGAGTCCGCAGCGCGCTTCGAGCACGGCCAGCACCATGGCGAGGCGGTTACCGTCCCAGCCGACCACGGCGCGGCGCGGCGTGCCATAGCTGGTCGGCGCGATCAGCGCCTGGATCTCGACCAGCACCGGCCGCGTGCCCTCCATGCCGGCGAAGACCGCGGCGCCGGTCACTTGATTGCGGCGGTCGGCGAGAAACAGCGCCGACGGATTTGGCACTTCGGCGAGACCGCGATCCGTCATCTCGAAGACGCCGATCTCGTCGGTCGGGCCGTAGCGATTCTTCACCGCGCGCATGATGCGGAATTGATGGCCGCGCTCGCCTTCGAAATAGAGCACGGTATCGACCATATGCTCGAGCACGCGCGGGCCGGCGATCACGCCTTCCTTGGTGACATGGCCGACGAGGACAAGGCAGAAGCCGCGATTCTTGGCGAGGCCGATCAGCTCTTGCGCGCAGGCGCGCACTTGGCTGACCGTGCCCGGTGCGCTGTCGAGCGTGTCGAGATACATGGTCTGGATCGAATCGATGACCACGATCTCGGCACCGCCGGCGTGATCGAGCGCGGCGGCGATGTCGCGGATGCTGTTCGAGGCGGCGAGCTCGACCGGCGCGCGCTCGACACCGAGTCGCACCGCGCGCAGCCGAACCTGGTCGAGCGATTCCTCGCCCGAGATATAGGCGCAGCGATAGGCCTTGCCGCTCTTGCCGGCGGCGAGCGCGGCGAGCGCCTGGAGCAGCACCGTCGATTTGCCGATGCCTGGATCGCCGCCGACGAGCAAGGCCGAGCCCGGCACCATGCCGCCGCCGCAGACGCGATCGAACTCGGCGATTCCGGTGACGCGGCGCGGAATCTCCCGCGAGTCGCCCTGGAGGCCGCTGAATTCGAGGCGGCGGCCTTTGCCTTTGGTGCTGCCACTCTTGGCGAGGCTGTTGGCTGGGCCGGTCGCGACGGCCTCCTCGACCAGCGTGTTCCAGCCGCCGCACGCATCGCAGCGCCCGGCCCATTTCGAATGGGCGGCGCCGCATTGCTGACAGACGAATTCGGTCTCGCGCTTGGCCATGAGTTGTGGTCGATCCGTCACTGCGAGCGAAGCGAAGCAATCCAGAAGCAATATGTCGCCCCGGATTGCCGCGTCGCCCTTCGGGCTCCGTGCAATGACAGCTTAACCCTCAAAGAGCGCGGATTTCCATCTGGATCGGGCCGTCGGCACGGCCGTGGATGAACTGATCGACATAGGGGTTGCCCGAATGCTCGATCTCGCTCGCCTTGCCGTTCCAGATGATGCGGCCCTTATGGATCATGGCGATGCGGTCGGCGATCTTGCGTGCGCTCGCCATGTCATGCGTGATCGAGATCGCGGTCGCGCCGAGATCCTTGACGCATTTGACGATGAGGTCGTTGATCACGTCGCCCATAATCGGATCGAGGCCGGTGGTCGGCTCGTCAAAGATGATGATCTCGGGCTCGGCGGCGATGGCGCGGGCGAGGCCGACGCGCTTCTGCATGCCGCCCGACAGCTCGGACGGGCGCAACTCGCCGACTTCGGGGCCAAGCCCGACCGCGCCGAGCTTTTGCAGCGCGACGTCCTTGGCTTTGTGGCGATCCATGCCGCGGCCCTGGATCAGGCCGAAGGCGACATTCTCCCAGACGCTCAGCGAATTGAACAGCGCCGCGCCCTGGAACAGCATGCCGAATTTCTGCATCAACGTTTCGCGATGGCCGCGCGACAGCGTCGTGACTTCCTGGCCGTCGAGCTTGATCGAGCCGGCATCGGGATCGAGCAGGCCGAGGATGCATTTGACGGTGACGGATTTGCCGGTGCCCGAGCCGCCGATGATCACGAGGCTCTCGCTGTGGCCGATATCGAAATCGATGCCGTCGAGCACAGTCTTGCGGCCGAAGGATTTTTTCAAACCGCGGACGGAGATTTTCGGAGCATCAGCCATGATATTTGCCCCGTTTCTTTCCTCTCGTCTTCCCCGCGAAAGCGGGGACCCAGGGCAACCGCACGTCGCTTCCTTTGGATTCCCGCTTTCGCGGGAATGACGAATTAAAAGGCATGGCGTTGCTGTCGCGCATCAGAACAACACGCTGGTCAGCAGATAGTCGACGAGCAGGATCATCACCGAGGCCGACACCACGGCGTAGGTCGTTGCCGCGCCGACACCCTGAGCGCCGCCGCGCGAATGATAGCCGTAGTAGCAGCCCATCAACGCGACGATAAAGCCGAACGCGCCGGCCTTGATGACGCCCGACCACACGTCGTTCGAGGTGAGGTTGGCGACGGTGTTGCTGATATAGCTCGCGGGATTGAAGCCGAGCTTATAGGTGGCGACGATATAGCCGCCGAAGACGCCGATCACGTCAGCGACCAGCACCAGTAGCGGCAACGTGACGAGCCCGGCGACGATGCGCGGTACGACGAGATATTTGATCGGGTTGGTCGAGAGCGTCGAGAGCGCGTCGATCTGATCGGTGACGCGCATCGTGCCAATCTCGGCGGCGATCGCGGCGCCGATGCGGCCCGCGACCATCAGCGCAGCGATGACCGGCCCGAGCTCGCGCGTGACCGACAGCACGACGACAGTCGCGGTCGCGCTCGCCGCGCCGAAGCGGCTGAAGCCGGTGTTGGTTTGCAGCGCCAGCACCATGCCGGTGAAGATTGCGGTCAGGCCGACGACCGGCAGCGAGTAATAGCCGATATCGATCATCTGCCGGCCGATGAGGCGGAAATAGAGCGGCGGGCGGAAGCAATGGCTGAGCGCCGTCAGCATGAAGATCGCGAAACGGCCGCTGGCATTGAGGAAGTTGATGAAGACGCGGCCGACCGAGGCAAGGAATTCCATCGCTAGCGTCCTCCGCCGCCGTGATAGACGCGGTGGAAGCGACTGCCGAGCGAGGTCAGGATCTCATAGCCGATGGTCTGCGCAGCGAGTGCCGCATCGTCGACGCCGTAGCGCTCGTCGAGCAGATCGACATAGGTGCCGGGAATGAGATTGGCGGGATCGTGTCCGGTCACGTCGAGGGTCACCAGATCCATAGAGATTTGTCCGACGACGGGGGCGGGCTTGCCGGCGATATGGGCACTGCCGCGCTGAGAAGAAGACCGCAACCACCCGTCAGCGTATCCCATGGCGATGGTGGCTATTCTTGTCGGCTTCTCGATGCGATGCGCGGCACCGTATCCAACGCTCTCCCCCCTGTCAACGTCGCGTAATTGCAGGATTTTCGCCTTGAGGCGAACCACTTGCCGCATCGGATTGGGACGGCCCGGTGTCGGATTGACGCCGTAGAGCGCGGCGCCGACTCGCACCATGTCGAAAAGGAAATCGCCGCCGAGGAAAACGCCGGAAGAGGCGGCAAGGCTCGCCGGCACCGAGGGTAGGTGCTTCAACGCCGCGTGGAAGGCGTCGAGTTGGGTGTCGTTCAGCGGATGCGCGGCTTCCGATGCGCAAGCGAGATGCGACAAGATAAGCGCGAGCGCGAAGCCCTCGAGCCTGTTTGGCTCGCCCATAAGCTGCTGCGTCTCTTTCGGCGAGAGGCCGAGCCGCGCCATGCCGGTATCGAGATGCAGCATCGCCGGCGCGCCGCCGCGCTTTGCGGCGTAGTCCTGCCAGGCCGCGACCTGGCCGAGATCGTTGAGCACCGGCGTCAGTGCCGCTTTGGCGAAATCGGCCGGTGCACCCATCACCAGACCGTTCAGCACCGCGATCTGCGCGCGCGGCAACAATTCGCGGAGCGCGAGGCCTTCATCGAGCGTCGCGACGAAGAAGGTCTTGGCGCCGGCGCGGGCGAGGGCTGGAGCGACTTTCTCGATGCCGAGGCCATAAGCGTCGGCCTTCACGACGGCGGCGACGCGCACCTTCGCGCCGACACGCTCGGTCAGCTTGGCGAAATTCTCGGCGATGGCGTCGAGATCGATTTCGAGAATCGCGCCGGCACGCTGGGAAGCTTTGGCGCCCGCGCGATGCGGCCGAGACTTAGTCAATGCCGTCAGGGAGGCGGTCGCTGCCGACGAAGTTTTCGAATTTCGTCGTTTCATGCGAGAAGCGCAGCGTTACCTTGCCGATTGGGCCATGGCGCTGCTTGGCGATGAGGACTTCCGCCGTGCCATGGACTTGCTCGAGCCGTGTCTTCCAATCCTCATAGCGCAGATTGTAGCGCTCGTCGCTCTCTTCGGGGCGGCGCGCCGGCTCGCCGCGGCAGAGATAATATTCCTCGCGGAAGACGAACATGACGACGTCGGCGTCCTGCTCGATCGAGCCCGATTTACGCAGGTCGGAGAGCATCGGCCGCTTGTCGTCGCGCTGCTCGACGGCGCGCGAGAGCTGGGACAGCGCGATGACCGGCACGTTGAGCTCTTTCGCCAGCGCCTTCGAGGCCGCGCGTGATCTCGGAAATTTCCTGGACGCGGTTCTCGGAGCCGGAATTGTCGCCGCGCAACAGTTGCAAGTAGTCGACGAGGATGAAGCCGAGGCCTTGCTGGCGCAGCAGGCGCCGCGCACGGGTGCGCAGGCCGGCGATGCTGAGCGCGGGCGTGTCGTCGACGAAGAACGGCACCGAGGCAAGGCGCTGGCTTGCCTGGACGAAACGGTCGAAATCCTCGTGGCTGACCTCGCCCTTGCGGATGTTGTTCGAGGAAACGCCGGATTCCTCGGAGAGGATACGGGTGGCGAGCTGCTCGGCCGACATTTCGAGCGAGAAGAAGCCGACGACCGCGCCGTCCTCTGCGATGGTCTTGCCGGTCGGGTCCTTGCCCGGGCGATAGGCGCGGGCGGCGTTGAAGCCGATATTGGTCGCGAGCGCGGTTTTGCCCATCGACGGGCGGCCGGCGAGGATGATCAGGTCGGACGGGTGCAGGCCACCCAACAGCTTGTCGAGATCGAGGAAGCCGGTCGAGACACCGCTGGTCTTGCCGCCGCGCTTGAAAGCAGCTTCGGCGGCGATGATCGCGTTGGTCAGCGGGCTGCTGAAGGGGCGGAAGCCGCCCTCGGCCTGACCGGTCTCGGCGAGATCGAAAAGCTTTTTCTCCGCCTGCTCGATCTGCTTTACCGCCAGCCGGTCGAGATCGTGCTGATAGGCCTCGTTGACCACATCCTCGCCGATGGTGATGAGCTGACGGCGCAGGAAGAGGTCGTGGATGGTGCGGCCGTAATCCTCGGCGTTGATGATCGTCACCACCGAGGCGGCGAGGCGCGAGAGATATTGCGCACCGCCGACTTCCTGCAGCGCGTCGTCTTGCTCGAAGAGATTTTTCAGCGTCACCGGATTGGCGAGCTGGCCGCGCTCCATCAGCTTGGTGATGGCGCCATAGATGCGGCCATGGACGCCCAGCGCGAAATGGTCGGCGCGCAGGAATTCGGAAACGCGATGATAGGCGGCATTGTTGACGAGGATCGCCGCGAGCAGCGCTTGCTCGGCCTCGACATTGGACGGCGGCTGGCGATAGGGCGGCTCGCCTTCGCGCAGCGGCGTGACATTCGAGGCAATAGCGGCGGGTTCCATCCCACGATGTTAGCACCTGCCGTCCGCCACGGAATGGTGAAAAGATATCCCGCCCTGTGGATCACGGGGGCGAGTTGCGGATAGTTACCCGATCGTCATTCGATCGAAGTGGTCGCCGTTTTCTTTATTCTCGTCATGCCCGCGCCCTTCGACAAGCTCAGGAGCGGGCATCCAGCGTGGACGCCCCGGCCAATCGCTCTTTGCGATTGGCCCCGAAGGGCTCGCGCGCGAAGAGCGCGCGGAGCGGGACGTCCTGGACCCCCGCTTTCGCGGGGGTGACAAATTCTCTTTGAGAGCGCGCTAAGCCGTGAGAGCGCGCTACGCCGCGCGCTCTTTGCGCTTCGCCTTCGGGGCGTGTTCGCGTTCCCAGTCGAACATGTAGTCGCGGGTCAGCGGGACGCTGTCGACGCGCTTGGAGACCTGCAGCTGGAAATTGATGTGGCCCTGGTGGCGGAACGCCACTTCCGAGGCGGCCAGGTAGAATTCCCACATGCGGCAGAAGCGCTCGTCATAGATCGTCTTGATCCGCTCGCGATGAGCGAGGAAGCGCATGCGCCAATTCTTCAGCGTCTCGGCATAATGGAGCCGCAGCACCTCGATATCGGTGATCCAGAGCCCGGTCTTCTCGACCACCGGCACGACTTCCGAGATCGCCGGCGAATAGCCGCCGGGGAAGATGTATTTGCGGATCCAGGGATTGGTATGCCCGGGCCCGTCGGAGCGGCCGATCGAATGGATCAGCGCGATGCCGTCATCGGTCAGCAGCTCTTTGATCTTCTGGAAGAAGGCCGGGTAGTGGACGACGCCGACATGCTCGAACATGCCGACCGAGACGATGCGGTCGAAGCGCCGGCCGGTCAGCTCGCGATAATCGATCAGCTCGAATTTCACCCGGTCGGAGACGCCCATCGCCTGGGCACGGCGCTCGGCGACGCGGAGCTGCTCGACCGAGAGGGTAATGCCCGTGACCTCGACATCGGCTTCCTGCGCGAGGTAGAGCGCGAGCCCGCCCCAGCCGCAGCCGATATCGAGCACCTTTTGCCCCGGCTCCAAGCGCAGCTTCGAGGCGAGGTGGCGTTTCTTGTTCGCTTGTGCCTCTTCGAGCGGATCGCTCGGATCATTGAAATAGGCGCAGGAATATTGCCGGTCGGTATCGAGGAACAGATTATAGAGTGTGTCCGACAGGTCGTAGTGATGGGCGACGTTCTGGCGCGCTTTCCAAAGCGGATTGTATTGCCGGAAAATGCGTAGCCAGCGGCCGAACATGTCGCCGATCCGCAGGATCGGATGCGGCGGCGCGACGGTCATATTGTAGCCGACGAGTTCCAGCAGATCGTAAACGCTGGCATCCTCGACGGTGACGCGGCCGTCCATGAACGCCTCGCCGAGCTTCAGCGGACCGTTCAGCAACAGCTCGCGCGCCACGGCGTGGTCGCGAAAACGGATGGTGACGGTTTTCCAGGGCTCTTGCCCCGCGAAAACGTGCAGTTGGTTCTCGCCATCGATGACGCGGAGCGTGCCGCGGCGCATGAGATGGCGCAATAACGGCGAAAGCAGCATCGGGCCGATCCCCTTAAGTGTTCTTCGATGCGTTTCTCCAACTACTAAACTACAGGGCGGGGGTCTCCGTAAAGGGCTGAATTCCGCCGTTTTTGAGACAGAGGTATACCTCTAAAGCATTCCCAGCGCGGTGGGCCTCCTCGGCGGTGGGAAGGCTTTGTCGAGTTCCGCACATTCCGCATCGCTCAAAGTCATCTCCAGCACGGCGCGATTCTCCGCGTACATGCGCCAAGGTCGATGCTTTGGGGATGGTGACGACGCCTTCTTGGCGCAAGACCCAGGCGAGGGCGATTTGCGCGGCGCTGCAGCCGCGGGCCTTGGCGAGCGAGACCAGCGTCTTGTTGCCGAGGATGCGGCCTTGCTCGATCGGCGAATAGGCCATGACCGGAATATCGCGCGCGCGGCACCAGGGCAGCAGATCGAATTCGATGCCGCGGCGCGTAAGGTTGTAGAGCACCTGGTTGCTGGCGACCGCGGTGCCATCGAGCGGCTCCATCTCGGCGAGATCGAAATTGCTCACGCCCCAGCGCAGGATCTTGCCGGCGCGCTTCAACTGCTCGAAAGCCTCGATGGTGTCGTCGAGCGGATGGCTGCCGGCCCAGTGCAAGAGATAAAGGTCGAGCCGGTCGGTGCCGAGGCGCTTGAGGCTTGCCTCGCAGGCGCGCACCGTGCCGGCGCGGCTGGCGTTCTGGGGCAGCACTTTGCTGACGAGGAAGATCTGATCGCGGCGGCCGGAGATCGCTTCGGCAACGATCGTCTCGGCGCCGCCATTGCCATACATCTCCGCGGTGTCGATGAAATTCATGCCGAGATCGAGACCGAGCGTCAGCGCGGCGAGCTCGGAAGCGGCTGAGGCTTTGCGCTCGCCCATCATCCAGGTGCCGAGACCCAGGACAGGGATGGTGCCGCCGTCGGGCAGGCTGATTGTGCGCATGATCGGCTCCCGCTGCTGGAGGGTTCCGCCACGACTTATAGCGCCTTATAGCGCCGTTTCGACCGACACTATGGTGCCATTGAAATGGACATCCGGCGTCGCGACGTAAAGCCCACGGGCTCTTACCCGAGCGCGCACGGTTCTGCGCGCCGGTATGACAGGCGAAATCGAGGCTCCGCGACGAGCGATCTGGTTTGTTCTTGGGGATATTGCAGACGAGGGAGGGACAGGTGCCGCGCCACGAAGAGCAGACAATCCTTCCTTATGGTGCCGAAGAACTCTTTTCCGTTGTGGCGGATATAAAAGACTATCCCTCTTTTGTACCCTGGTGTAGCGGCGCGACTATTCGACACGAGAACGCTCGACAGATCATCGCTGATCTGGTGATCGGCTTTGGCCCGTTCCAAGAAAGCTTTGCAAGCGAGGTCTCACTGAACCGACCGCGACACATCTTGGTGCGTGCGATCGAAGGAGGTCCGCTGGAGCATTTAACCAATTCTTGGACGTTCAAGCCCATGGAGCATAAAACGCAGGTCGATTTCGTCATCGACTTTCAGTTCAAGAGCCATCTGCTCGATCACGTCGCCAACGGCATGTTCCACGAAGCGTCGACCCGTATGGTGAGCGCGTTCGAGGCGCGCACGCACGCGCTCCACGTCGAACGACAACACGCGAAAGGCCACTAGATCGAGTTCAGGCTCTCGCTAGTGGGGACGAGAAAGCACCTTTCTCATCTGTTCGCAGTCAGCGGCAATGCCGGTGAGTTCGCCGGGGTCCCATGGGTGGTGATCCCACCCCAATTTTTCATACCAACCAACCGCTGTCGGCGCGGCGTTGACGAAAAGAGTCATTATGCCGAGGCGGCGCGCTAGGATTCGACCATTGTCGACAGCACGCGGCCGTGTCCCTGGCGCTGCACGTCCCCTGCAATGGCTACGAGCCGGATCGCCGCGGTGTTGTTGCGGAAATCGTCGAGACGTGTCGTGCCGATGGCACGGCCATTGAATTTCAAAAGCGGCGGGTGGTTCGTCGGCACGAATTCATCAGGATGGTTCTCGTCGTAACCGCTACGCCCCCGCGCTTCCCACAATATGCTTCGTCGGAACGAGTGGTAGTCTTCCCAATCGCTTTCCGTCGTCACTCTGACGAGCACGTAAGTCATGGGCGGAGATTAGCAAACAGCCGATGTCCGAAAATATATGGTAGGGCAGCGCCGTTGCGGCGCGGCGATCAGAATTCCGCGTGCAGGCGGAAACCGATGATCTCGACCGGGCCGCGCACGGCGTTGTAGGCCGGGTTCTGGACGTGCTGGAAATCGACCGATGCGTTGAAGCCGTCGATGATCGCCGCCTTGTAATAGAGCTCGACGATTTTCTCGAAGCCGGCTTTCGGCAGCGCGCCGTCGCCGATGAGGATGCCGAGGCCGCCGGCAGCGAAATAATTGCGCGCGTCCTTCGAGATGTCGTTGATCACGCCGGCCAGGCCGACTGTGTCGTCGGGGCGGCTCCAGCGCGTGCCCGCGAGTGCCAAACCCAGCACCAGAGAACGGTTGATCTCGGTGAATTCGTAGGTTTCCTTATGGCCGTCGTTGAGACTGGCGCGCAGGAAGCCGCCGAGATCGTCGGTGAATTCCTGCTCGGCATTGATCGCCGCGCCCGGTCGCGAGGCATAGTGGCGCACGAGGCTGACATCGGGCGTGGTCCCGGTCTGCTGCGCGAGGCGGACGGCGTCGTTGTAATTCGCCATGCGGCCGCGATTGTTGAAGAACAGCAGCTTCACCTTGCCGGGGCGATCGAAGAGCGTGTGCCGCTCCTCCACTTCGGTCACGAGCTCGAATTGTTTGAAAGACGGGTCGAGATTCACCTCGTTCGGCACTTTCGAGAGGGTGAAGTAGCCGACGCGCAGCGTCCACCAATTCTGATTCCATTCGATCGCACCGCCATAGGTATAGCCCCAGGCGTTCGCGGCATAATCGTAAGCGCCGGAATCGACGATCGACCAGTTGAGGAAATCGCCGCGCGGATCATGCGCGTAGCGGTTGGTGTCGAAGATGTCGGTCGCGGACAGCTTGCCGGCGGTGATGATGAGGTTGTTCGCTTGCCGTGTGCCCGCGATCTGGTTGGGGCCGTCTTCGACCTTTTCCTCCGGCCCGCTCAGGCCGATGGTGAAACGGCCGAAGGCGCGCTGAGTTCGTAATAGGGCTGGCGGCGCCCGACCTTGTAAGCCTCGCCGCTGGGGAAGCCGGCGACGCCGAGCGTATTGCTGAGACCGAAGCCCTGATCGATCTCGGGATTGACGTAGAACTCGACGCCCTGCCACGGGCGGATGCCGGCGAACAGCGTCGCATCGAAGGTCTCGCGGCCCATGCCGCCAGGGTTGAGGCTGTGCGCCCCGCTGAATGGCGCGGTGAAAGCCGGATGATACTGATAGACGAAGGTCGATTGGCCGTGGACGTTGTACCAGTCGGGCGCCTGTGTCGCCGTATCGCTCGGCGAGTCGGCATATGCGACCGCATTAAAAAACACAGATGGACCGATGGCCGCGAGGGCGGCGATGAAACGCAGTTTGAGCATGGACAAAACCCGATCCTAGGCGAGACGGTCCGCTGAATGATCCGCGCGAGCAGGAGTGCTGTATCACAGGCGGATGCGTCGGGAGTAGCCCCGACCGGACTTTTTTGGATCAGATCTCGATCTGGCCGCCGACCTCGACGACGCGATTGCTCGGGATGCGGAAATATTCCGTTGCGCTCAGCATCGTGCGATGCAGGAAGATAAAGAGCCGCTTGCGCCAGCCCCAAAGGCTGTGCGTGTCGTTGGCGCAAACGATCTTCTCGCGGCCGACGAAGAACGAAGTCTCGAGCAGATTGATGCGGAAATTCATCAGCCGCATCTGCGCCAAGGCGCGCGGGATGTTGGGCTCGTCCATGAATCCGTAGCGCACAGTCACCGTGTGGAAATTGTGCTCGAGATGCTTCACCTCGATACGCTGCTCGTCGGCGACATGCGGGATGTCCTCGGTCTCGATCTTCATCAGCACGACGCGCTCGTGCAGCACCTTGTTGTGCTTGATGTTGTGGAGCAGCGGCGTCGGCACGATGCGATCGTTCGACACCATGAAGACAGCCGTGCCGGGGACGCGCCGCGGCCGGTCGGGCTTCAAGGTCGCGAGGAAGGTCTCGAGCGGCAGCGCCTCGCCCCAGCGTTTCGCCAGCAGCGCTTCGCGGCCGCGCAGCCAGGTCATCATGGTGACGAAGATGAGCGTCGCGATGGCAAGCGGGAACCAGCCGCCTTCCTCGATCTTCAACAGATTCGAGCCGAAGAAGGCGAGGTCGACGCAGAGGAACAGGCCGAAGACCAGCACCGCGACGACGCGGTTCCAGCGCGCGATGCCGATGGCATGGATCAGCGCCAGCAACGTCGTCAGCGACATGGTGCCGGTGACGGCGATGCCGTAGGCCGTGCCGAGATTGTCCGAGGTGCGGAAGCCGATGACCAAAGCGGCGACGGCGACGAGGAGGAAGAGGTTGATCTTCGGCACGTAGATCTGGCCGATCTGTTGCTCCGAGGTGTGCCGTACCTCGAAGCGGGGCATGTACCCGAGCAGCACTGCTTGCCGCGTCATCGAGAAGGCACCGGAGATCACCGCTTGCGAGGCGATCACCGTCGCCGCCGAGGCGAGCACCACCATCGGCAGCAGCCCCCAATCGGGCACGAGGTGATAGAAGGGATTGTCGCGCAACTCGGGATTGTGCAGCAGCAGCGCGCCTTGACCGAAATAATTCATCAGCAGTGCCGGGAAGACGAAGCCGAGCCAGGCATAGCGGATCGCGCGTTTGCCGAAATGGCCCATGTCGGCATAGAGCGCCTCGACGCCTGTCACCGCTAGTACGACCGCACCGAGCAGCGCCGCGCCGCGTCCCGGCTCGAGCGCCAACAACCGCACGCCGTAATAGGGATTGAGGGCGAGAAGGATGTCCGGCTGCTGCCAGATTTCGGCCGCGCCGAGCAAGCCGATGATTAGGAACCAGACGATCATGACCGGGCCGAAGAAGCCGCCGACCCGCGCTGTGCCGTGCGATTGCACGAGGAAGAGACCGAGCAGGATCGCGAGCGTCAGCGGGATGACGTAAGGATCGAAGAGCGGCGTCGTGACATTGAGCCCCTCGATCGCGGAGAGCACTGAGATCGCCGGCGTGATGACGCCGTCGCCATAGAAGAGCGCCGCGCCGAGCAGGCCGGCGGCGAGGATCCACCAATGCATGCGCGTGCCGGTGGCGGCGCTGCGCAGCGCCAGCGCGGTGAGCGCCAGGATGCCGCCTTCGCCGCGATTGTCCGCACGCATGATCACGCAAACATATTTCAGCGTGACCACTATCATCAGTGCCCAGGTGATGAGCGACAGCACGCCGTAGATCGCCACCGGTGTCGCGCCGCCGAGCGCGTTGAAGCATTGCTTCACGGTGTAGAGCGGCGAGGTGCCGATATCGCCGTAGACGATTCCGAGGGCGCCGAGCATGAGATGACGAAACGCGGTGCGGTGCCCGGGCTGAGGCGTGGCGGCGACGGTGTCAGCCCCGGGCTGCGTGGTGAGGGTGCTCATAAATTTCTTCGAGATCGAGATGGCGCGTATGGCCGGCGCGCGCCCTCAGCCTATGTGGGAAGTCATCACGGCTTCGCTAGCCGGGACGGACGATCCTTCGTGGCGCATAAAAATTCTATGTTGGTTGGCGGCTCAAAAAATATAAATTGCATATACGTCTGGCCGGTTGCCATGGCTAAGCGGTGGCGCCGCCTATGAAAAAACTATTTTTCCACCCGCCGATCCCTCTCGATCCTTAACGCGAAAAAGGCCTTTTCTTGGCCATGCGCAACGTCGCGCAATGCCAAGGGAGCCCAGCGATGGCTTTCCGCAGTGATGATCAAGACTACCGCTGGCCGTCTTCCGGCCACCGCCAGGACGACCGCCAGGGTCGCGCGAGCCACGACCGCGAGGCCTCTTCGGATTCGCTCTCGCTCCAGGACACGCTACGCGAGCTGGCGGTCACCATCGTCGGCTTCGTCGGCGTGATCCTGCTGATCACCGCCGTGGTCAGCGCGTTCCACGGCTGATTTCCACCCGAGTGCCGTTCCGGTCCTCATGTCCTGCCTCTTTGCCAGCGACTATGGTCCGCCGCAGCCGGGCTTCGATCCCCTGGCGCAGGATGGCGCGCTCATCAGGGGTTTCGAGGCGCATCGCGCCGCGCTGAAGACCGCGCAGAACCTGGGCCAGCTCCAGGCGATGGAGCGGAAACTCGCGCATGGCGACAGCGTTACCTGGTGCGACAACGGTTATGGCTGGGTCTATGATCAAAAGGTTGGCGATTTCTTCGGCGCGACCATCGCTTTCGTGATCCTGCCATGGCTCGTGCTCCGCGTCGCGCCGGCGCTCGCGAAGCGCTGGAGATTGAAGCCGCTCAAGCATCTCAAGCGAGCCTGACATGAAACCGTTGCGTCTCGTCCCGGACAACACGCATATCCACTTCATGCGCGGCCGTTATGCCGGGCTCATCGCCTCGGCCATCCTCAGCACGCTCTCGATCGTGCTGTTCTTCTATCCGGGCCTCAATTACAGCATCGATTTCAAGGGCGGCTCCGTGATCGAGCTGCGCATGGCCACGCCGACGCATGAGGACGATGTCCGTTCGGTCTTCGACAAGCTGCCTTTTGGCCAGGCGCGGGTGCAGCAATTCGGTTCGGACTCCGATTTCCTCGTGCGGCTCGACAACCAGATCGTTGGCGACAACGCACGGCAACAGATTCAGGATACGCTCGCCGCGAATTTCCCGAACGTGGAGATACGGCGGCTCGAAGCGGTCGGCGCAAAGGTCAGCGGCGAGCTCTTCCGTGCCGGCTTGATGGCGGTCGGGCTCTCCTTCGTCGGCGTGCTGATCTATATCTGGTTCCGCTTCGACTGGCAGTTCGGCGTCGGTGTCGTCGGCACCTTGCTGCTCGACATCACCAAGACCATTGGCTTTTTCGCCGTGACGCGCATCCAGTTCGATCTCAACTCGGTGGCGGCGATCATGCTGCTGATCGGCTATTCGGTGACCGACAAGATCGTGGTCTATGATCGCATCCGCGAGAATCTGCGACGTTTCAAGACCATGCCGCTGCGCGACGTGATCGATCAGAGCATCAACCAGACGCTCGGCCGCACCGTCGCGACGTCGCTGACGGTGCTTTTGTCGATCATACCGCTCGCCGTGCTCGGCGCGGAATCGATCCGCGGCTTTGCGCTGACGATCATCTTCGGCATCATCGTCGGCACCTCGTCATCGATCTTCATTGCCTCGCCGATCCTTTTATTCCTCGGCCAGCGGCGCCTCCGGCCCGAGCTCTATAAGCCGAAGCCGTCCGAGAAGGCACCTGCGTCCGCCTAAGGCGGCTAAGCGGCGAACAGTCCCGTGCCGACATGCGCCAGGAGGCCGATGCCGGAGAAAGCGAGCGCTTCGTCCCAATAGGTCAGCGTGTCGCCATTGAAGCGATGACGCGCGGCAAGGCCCATGCACATCGAGATCGTACCGCTCACCACCGCCTGCGCCTGCAGCAGCATGCAGCCGAGATAGAGATGGCGCGGATCGAGCAGCGAGATGCTGCCCGCCATCATCAGCAGGAACAGCAGCTTGCGGTAGAAGACCTGCAGCAAAAGCTGCGACAGCGGATCGAGGCGCGAATAGATCATGCGTGCTGAGCCGGGCTGAATCTCGTCTGTCACCTGGTGCGCGGCGCACGGCCCGCTGGCCAATGCTTAAGCGCGACAAGCGATGTGGGCACCGGAAAAGCGCCGGTGACGCGACCGCCCTTTGTGCTGGCGATCCAATAGGCTTGCGGCGTACGGCAGACGATGAAGCGCGTTGCCTGTGGCGGCTTTCTGCGCGTCGTGGAGGAAGAAACTTTCTCGGCCATAGCGGCATCCCTGACGATAGAAGCGCCAGACGCCGTTAAAAATCGATGGGGTTCGTGGGGCGCGGTTATAAAAACCGCATAGTGGTTTTGCCGCGCCAACGCATCGCGCGAATCACTATGAGATGCCTATCTTTTTGCGATCCAAACGCTCTCGATCCTTTACGCGGGCCGTACTTCTTATAAGGGCGAGCCTCGTTCGATCGGGAGGCCGTTCATGGCCATTCGCAATCAAGACGACGATTACAACTGGGTACTCCTGCGCAATCTGCGCCAGCCGTGCTCGCTCGGCGACGAGGATGATGGCGGCACGACGAGGCCCAAACGCGCGGACAGATTCATCGACTTAGCGACGTTGGTGGCGGGCTTCGCGGGCGTGATCCTCTTGATCGACGCCGTCGTCATCGCCCTACGGTAGGAGAGACTTCGATGGTCATCACCAAAACCGATCCTCCAGGAGCGGCGCTTCGCAAAACACCCACCTTCGACATCCTGCGGCGCGTCATGATCGCGATCCAACTCCTGCTCCTGATCTTGCTGGTCGTCGGTCGTGCCTTCGGCGCCAGCGCCGACACGCAGCTCTCGCATACCGGCTCGCGCGGCGTTGCGCCGATGCAATCTCTCTCTCGTGCGCGATGAAGCAAGCGTGCGCCCCTACGCCCGCAATATTTTTTGCTCTCGCAATCTCTATCGAAAAACTATGCGAGGCGGCGCAACTTTCTCGATGACAGAAACAGCAGTGCGGCTTCACAGCCCGGGACGGAAACTATGAGCAATGTTGTCGATCTTGACCGACGAGCGAACACCGACACACCCGCCCTCGTCGATCGCTTCATCCAGGCGTCAGGCGCGCGCCTGTCCGACCAGATCCTCATCGTCGGCGCCTGCCATCTCGACCATCTCATCTCACTCACGCGCCGCGGCTTTGCCCGCGTGAGCTGCCAATCGCCCGAGCGCAGCCCTCATATTCCGAACAGCACCGCCGATGCGATCCTCGCGCCAGCGATCGCGAGCGAGGCGCAACTGCTTTCTCTCCTTAAAGATCTCGGCTCGCGCTTACACACGGGCGGCACGTTGATCGTCGCGGCGCGTGACCTCGCCTGCGATATGCTCAATCCCGCTCTCCTGGCGCATGGCTTTGGTTCGCTCGAGCCGATGGGCGACGGGCTGTGGCGCGCTCGCAAGCAACAGGTACCGATGGTTCGCGCCGCCTAAGGAGGGTCGCTATGGCCAAACAAAATCTCGATGGGCTCGGGGGCTATATCAGTGCGTTGCCGACGCCGTTCCGCAACGACGCGATTGATGAAAACGCCTTTGCGAAATTCTGCGAATGGCAGATCCGGCAAGGCATCTGGGGCCTCGTCGTCAACGGCACGACTGGCGAAGCCCCGACTCTCAGCATGGCCGAGCAGGATCGTCTCATCCGCATTGCCGTCGAAACGTCGCAGCGGCAAGTGCCGGTGATCGCTGGCATTGGCTCGAATGCGACGGCGCATGCGATCGAGCTGGCGCAGCAGGCGGAGCGGGCAGGGGCGGACGCGGTGCTCGCGGTTACGCCCTATTACAACAAGCCATCGCAGGAAGGCCTCTACCGCCATTTCCGCGCCGTGCATGACGCGATCGGTTTGCCGATCGTCCTTTACGATGTGCCGTCGCGCACCGGAAGCGAGTTGCGGCTCGATACGATCTGTCGCCTCGCCGAGCTGTCGCGGATTATCGGCCTCAAGGATGCGACCGGCGATCTCACGCGTCCGCCGACGATGCGGCGCCTCCTCGGCGACAAGTTCCGGCTGCTAACCGGCGATGACGCGACGGCGCTCGATTATCTCGGACTCGGCGGCGATGGTTGCATTTCGGTGGCGGCGAATGTCGTGCCCAAGCTCTGCAACCGACTCTTCCTCGCGTGCTTTTGTGGGGAGCCTGAGGAAGCACGCGCGATCGAGCGGCGGCTGAAGCCGCTCGTCGCCGCCCTTTTTCTTGAAGGCAATCCGGTACCGCTCAAATGGGCGATGAGCCTCTTGGGCCATATGAGCGCCGAGCTGCGCCTGCCGCTCTGTGAGCCGGCTGAGACGACGCGCGCCGCAATGCGCAAGGCGCTGACCCAGCTCGGCTTGCTGGGCCCCAATCTGCTCATGCGCAATGCGGCAAGAGCGCTGTCCTTTGCCAGATAAGGACGCGAAGGCGGCGCAGGATTCTGCCGCCGGCTCGATTTCATATATGTGGCTTATATAGCCGTCGCTTTGGATCGATCTCGAATTTATACGCGCGAAACGTCAAATCTTCGGCTGTGCAGCATTGATATGTGTGAGTAGCGGGCTTCCGGCCAAGTGCATGCTGGCCGCCAAGTTCCCCTGGAGGATGAAATGCTCGATACGGTTTTGCTCGCAGCCGGTGTTGTCGGACTGCTGCTGACAGTCGCCTACGCCTATGCCTGCGAGCGCATGTGAGGGACCGACCATGATTTTCGATTACATCCTTGGCTCGCTCGCGAGCATCGTCATCACCGTCTATCTCATCTACGCGCTTATCAATCCCGAGCGCTTTTAGCGCCGGGTATTTGGAGCATCGTCCATGACCTTCAACGGCTGGCTGCAGATCGCGATCTTTTGTGTCGTGATTATCGCCATAACGCGTCCGCTCGGCGGCTATATGACGCGCGTCTTCAACGGCGAGCGTACATTCCTTCATCCGGTGCTGCGTCCGATCGAGCGCGCGGTCTATTGGTGCTGCGGCGTCGACGAGACGAAAGAGCAGAGCTGGCTGATCTATGCCGTCGCCATGCTGCTTTTCAGCATCGCCGGCTTCGTCGTGCTTTACGCGCTGCAGCGTTTCCAGGACGTGTTGCCTTTCAATCCGCAAGGCCAGAGCGCGGTCGAGCAGAGCCTCGCCTTCAACACGGCGCTGAGCTTCATCACCAATACCAATTGGCAATCCTACGTCCCCGAGACGACGATGGGCTACCTCGTCCAGATGGCGGGGCTCACGGTCCATAATTTCCTCTCGGCAGCGACCGGCATCGCCATGGCGGTCGCGGTCATCCGCGGTTTCGCGCGGCGCGAGGTCAAGGCGATCGGCAATTTCTGGGTCGATCTCACGCGCTGCACGCTCTACGTGCTGTTGCCGATCTCGATCGTCGTCGGGCTGTTCTTCGTTTTCGAGGGCATGCCGCAGACGCTCGGCGCGTATGTCGATGCGACAACGCTCGAAGGCGCCAAGCAGAGCATCGCTGTCGGCCCGGTCGCCTCGCAAGAGGTGATCAAGATGCTCGGCACCAATGGCGGCGGCTTCTTCAACGCCAATTCGGCGCATCCTTTCGAAAATCCGAACGCGCTCACCAATTTCGTGCAGCTCGTCCTGATCTTCTCGCTCGGCGCGGCGTTGACCAATGTGCTCGGTCGCATGGTGAAGAACGAGCGCCAAGGCTGGGCGCTCTTTGCCGCGATGGGTGTGCTGTTCCTCGTCGGCGTGACCACGGCCTATTGGGCCGAAGCCAAGGGCAATCCGGCTTTCGCGCAATTCCATGTCGACCAGAGCGCCACCGCGCTGCAAGCGGGCGGCAATATGGAAGGCAAGGAGGTGCGGTTCGGCATCGCAAACTCCGCGCTCTTCACCACCGTGACGACCGATGCCTCCTGCGGTGCAGTCAACACTATGCATGACAGCCTGACGCCGATCGGCGGTGCCGTGCCGCTGGTCAACATCCAGCTCGGCGAGGTGATCTTCGGCGGCGTCGGCTCAGGCCTCTACGGCATGATCGCCTTCGCCATCGTCGCGATGTTCGTCGCCGGCCTCATGGTCGGGCGGACGCCGGAATATCTCGGCAAGAAGCTCGAGGGCAAGGAGGTCAAGATGACGATCCTTGCGCTGCTGTCGCTGCCGCTGTCGACTCTCGGTTTCACCGCGCTTGCGGCGGTTCTGCCGGCGGGCCTCGCCGGTCCGCTCAATGTCGGGCCGCACGGCTTCAGCGAGATCCTCTACGCCTTCACCTCGGCGACGGGCAATAACGGCAGCGCTTTTGCCGGTATCACGGCGAACACGCTCTTCTATAACGTGATGCTCGCTTTCGCGATGCTGATCGGCCGCTTCGTCTTCGTCGTGCCGGTGCTCGCGGTCGCCGGCGCCCTCGCGCAGAAGAAGCTGGTCGCCCCGTCGGCCGGCACCTTCCCGACGACCGGCCCGCTTTTCGTCGGGCTGCTCGTTGGCGTGATCCTCATCTTCGGCGGCCTTACTTATTTCCCTGCGGTCTCGCTCGGCCCGATCGTCGAGCAAGTCGCGATGACCCACGGCACGCTGTTTGCGGCCTCACCTTGAACGCTTGGCTCCAGGAAAACCTGACATGAGTTCTCACTTCTCCCTCCGTCCATGCCGGCCTCTATAAGAGGCAGGTGCAGCCGCTCTCGCTGTTCGAGAGCAAGCTGATCGTGCCGGCGATCAAGGCCTCCTTCGTCAAGCTCGATCCGCGCACCTTGGCGAAAAATCCGGTCATGTTCTGCGTCGAGATCGTCTCGGTGCTGACCACGATCTTCTTCCTGCGCGATCTTTTCTTCGGCGCGGGCACGGTGATCGGCACCAACGCGCTGTTCTCGGGTCAGATCACGCTCTGGCTGTGGTTCACCGTCCTCTTCGCCAATTTCGCCGAAGCGGTCGCCGAAGGCCGCGGCAAGGCACAGGCCGACACGCTGCGCCGCATGCGCACCGAGACGATGGCGAAGCTGCTCGGCGACGAGCGCGGGCGCACGTTCCGCTCAGTCGCGGCGGCGAGCCTCAAGAAAGGCGACGTCGTTCTCGTCGAGACAGGCGACGTGATCCCGAGCGACGGCGAGGTCATCGAAGGCGTCGCCTCGGTCGATGAATCGGCGATCACCGGCGAAAGTGCGCCCGTCATCCGTGAAAGCGGCGGCGACCGCTCGGCGGTCACCGGCGGCACGCGCGTGACGTCGGACTGGCTCAAGGTCCGCATCACCGCGGCGCAGGGCTCGACCTTCCTCGATCGCATGATCTCGCTCGTCGAAGGCGCGGTGCGGCAGAAGACGCCGAACGAGATCGCGCTGAACATTTTGCTCGCCGGCATGACGCTCATCTTCGTCTTTGCCACAGTAACGATCCCGAGCTTTGCCTCCTATGCCGGCGGTGCCGTGTCGGTGGTGGTGCTGATCGCGCTCTTCGTCACGCTGATCCCCACGACCATCGGCGCGTTGCTCTCGGCGATCGGTATCGCCGGCATGGACCGGCTGGTGCGCTTCAACGTGCTGGCGATGTCCGGCCGCGCGGTCGAGGCCGCAGGCGATGTCGATACGCTGCTGCTCGACAAGACCGGCACCATCACGCTCGGCAATCGCCAGGCGACGGAGTTCCTGCCGCTCGCCGGCGTCGATCAGAACGAGCTCGCCGATGCGGCGCAGCTGTCCTCGCTCAGTGACGAGACGCCGGAAGGCCGCTCGATCGTGTTGCTGGCGAAAGAGAAATATGCGCTGCGCGGGCGCGAGATGGCGCCGCTGGACGCGCATTTCATTCCGTTCTCGGCGCAGACGCGCATGTCAGGCGTCGATATCGGTGGCCATGAGATCCGCAAGGGCGCGGTCGATGCGGTGCTCGCCTATGCCGGCAAGAAAGAGAATCCGCCCGCCGATCTTACGCCGATCGTCGAGCGTATCTCGCGCGCCGGCGGCACGCCGCTTGCCGTCGCCAAGGACGGCAAGATTCTCGGCGTCATCCACCTGAAGGACATCATCAAGGGCGGCATCCGCGAGCGTTTCGCCGAGCTGCGCCAGATGGGCATCCGCACGGTGATGATCACCGGCGACAATCCGCTGACCGCCGCGGCGATCGCCGCCGAATCCGGCGTCGACGATTTCCTGTCGCAGGCGACGCCCGAGGACAAGCTGAAACTCATCCGCACCGAGCAGGGGCAGGGCAAGCTGGTCGCGATGTGCGGCGACGGCACCAACGACGCGCCGGCCCTCGCGCAAGCCGATGTCGGCGTGGCGATGAATACCGGCACGATGGCGGCGCGCGAGGCCGGTAACATGGTCGATCTCGACAGCGATCCGACCAAGCTCATCGAGATCGTCGCCATCGGCAAGCAATTGCTGATGACGCGCGGCGCGCTGACGACCTTCTCGATCGCCAACGATGTCGCCAAATACTTCGCCATCATTCCGGCGATGTTCGTCGCCTTCTATCCACAGCTCGGCGTGCTCAACATCATGGGGCTGCATAGCCCGGAAAGCGCGATTCTCTCGGCGATCATCTTCAACGCCCTGATCATCATCGCGCTGATCCCGCTCAGTCTGCGCGGCGTCACCTATCGCCCGGCCGGTGCGGCGTCGATCCTGCGCCGCAACCTGCTGATCTACGGCATCGGCGGTATCATCGCGCCGTTCATCGGTATCAAGCTCATCGATATGCTTGTTACCGCGATTCATTTGGCATGATTTAGCAACCGTCATTGCGAGGAGCGTTGCGACGAAGCAATCCGGAGTTTCTTTTTAAATCGTCTTTCCAGCGAAAGCGGGAAACCAGGAAACACCACGCTGTAGCCCTGGATCCCCGCTTTCGCGGGGAAGACAGTGGAGAGAGGGACGCGGGTTGCGCGTAATGACGAAGGAGAGTGAACAATGATTAGAGAAATCCGCCCCGCCATTACCATGATCGTCGTCATGACGGTCCTCACCGGCCTGGCCTATCCACTCGGCATGACCGGCATCGCCCAGGTGATCTTTCCGCACCAGGCGAATGGCAGCCTCGTCGAGAAGGACGGCCACGTGATCGGCTCGGCGCTGATCGGCCAGAATTTCGCCGACGAGAAATATTTCCACGGCCGGCCCTCGGCGACGAGCGAGCCCGACCCGAAGGATCCGACCAAGACCGTGGCGACGCCTTACGCGGCCGATAACTCCGTCGGCTCCAATCTCGGTCCGACCAGCCAGGCGCTGATCGACGGCGTCAAGGGCTTTGCCGGCGATCTCGCCAAGGACAACCCCAACGCGCCGATCCCGGTCGATCTCGTCACCAATTCGGCGAGCGGCCTCGACCCTGACATCACCCCGGCTGCCGCCGCTTTCCAGGTGGATCGAGTTGCCAAGGCGCGGAACGTCCCGGCCGAGAAAGTCGCGGCGCTGGTTGCCGCTAACACCGAGGGTCGTTGGCTTGGTATCCTGGGCGAGCCGCGTGTGAACGTCCTGAAGCTCAACCTCGCTCTGGACGCGCTGCAATAGGAGCCGATGCCCGCCACCGATATTTCGGAACGCGATCAGCGTCCATCGCCGGAAGCCTTGCTCAGCGCCGCCAAAAGCGCGGGGCAGGGGCGACTGAAGATTTTTCTCGGCGCCGCGCCCGGCGTCGGCAAGACCTACAAGATGCTGCTCGCGGCCCAAACCGTACGCAAGGAAGGTGCCGACATCATCGTCGGCGTGGTCGAGACGCATAAGCGCGCCGAGACCCAAGCGCTGCTCGACGGGCTCGAGATCATCCCGCGGCGGCGCATCGACTATAAAGACCATGTGCTCGAGGAGATGGATATCGACGCCATCCTCGCGCGCAAACCGAAACTCGTCCTCGTCGATGAGTTGGCGCATACCAACGTCGCGGGCAGCCGCCACCCCAAGCGCTATCTCGACGTCGAAGAGCTGCT
Organism: uncultured Alphaproteobacteria bacterium; assembly: GCA_963740675.1. Classification (GTDB taxonomy): domain Bacteria; phylum Pseudomonadota; class Alphaproteobacteria; order ATCC43930; family CGMCC-115725; genus CAIKMD01. The sequence continues at coordinate 210,475 of CAVUFS010000004.1, read as the reverse complement.
CGCCGCCGGCATCGATGTCTATACGACGATCAACATCCAGCATGTCGAGAGCCTCAACGACGTCGTCGCGCAGATCACCCATATCCGCGTGCGCGAGACGGTGCCCGACGGCATCCTCGACCGCGCCGACGATATCGAGGTGGTCGATCTCTCGCCCGACGACCTGATCGAGCGGCTGCGTGACGGCAAGGTCTACGTCCCGGCCGAGGCCGAGCGTGCGCTGCGCAATTATTTCCAGCCAGGCAATCTCACCGCATTGCGCGAATTAGCCCTGCGCCGCACGGCGCAGCGCGTCGACGAGCAGATGCTCACCTATATGCGCGCGCATGCGATCAGCGGCCCGTGGCCGGCGGGCGAGCGCGTCATGGTCTGCGTCAGCGACGATCCCGGGGCGCCGGGGCTTGTGCGCTATGCGCGCCGGCTCGCGGATCGGTCGCACGCGCCCTGGACGGCGCTCTATGTCGAGACCGCGCGCTATCAGCGCCTCGACGATACGGCGCGCGATCGCATCGCCGAGGCGCTGCGCCTGGCCGAGCGGCTGGGCGGGCAGACGATGACCATCCCCGGACGCGGCATCGCCGAGGATGTCGTCGCCTATGCCAAGGACAACAACATCACGCAGATCGTCATCGGCAAATCCGAGCGCTCGCGCTGGTTCGAGATGCTGCATGGCTCGGTGGTGCACGATCTCGTACGCAGCGCCGGGAATATCAGCGTCCATGTCATCGCCGGCGAAGCGGGCGAGGGCGAGCCGGCGGCGGCGGGCGTGGCGAGCGAGCCGCGCAAGAAGCTTAGTCCCGGCCCCTACCTGGCCTCGACCGGCATTGTCGCGGTGGCGCTGGCCGTCGGCCTCGCGCTGCAGCAATTCCTCGCCATCGGCAATATCTCGATCGTGTTCCTTACGGCGGTGCTGGTCTCGGCGGCGCGCTACGGCCTGGTGCCCTCGCTCTACGCCAGCCTCCTGAGCGTGCTCGCCTATAATTTCTTTTTCCTGCCGCCGCTCTACACGCTGACCATCACCGAGCCCGAGAACATCCTCGCGCTGATCGCCTTCCTGGTCGCGGCGATGATCGCCAGCAACCTCGCCGCCAGCACGCGCGCGCAAGCGGTGACGGCGCGCTCGCGCGCCCGCACCACCGAAGAGCTGCTGGCCTTCAGCCGCAAACTGTCGGGCGTCGCGACGCTCGACGATCTGCTCTGGGCAACGACGTATCAAATCGCCTCGATGCTGAAGCTGCATGTCGTGATCCTGATGCCGGAAGGCGCCAGCCTCGCGGTGAAGGCCGCCTATCCCCCCGAGGACGAGCTCGACGGCGCGGATATCGCCGCGGCGAAATGGAGCTGGGCGAACAATCATCCGGCCGGCCGCGGCTCCGACACGCTGCCCGGCGCGCGGCGGCTGTTCCTGCCATTGCGGACAGGGCGCGGCGCCGTCGGCGTGCTCGGCCTCGATCGCGAGCTGCCCGGGCTGATGCTGTCGCCGGACAGCCGCCGATTGCTCGATGCGCTGATGGATCTCGCCGCGCTGGCGATCGAGCGCATCCATCTGCAAAGCGATCTCGATTCGACCAAGTTGCAGGCCGAGAGCGAGCGGCTGCGCTCGGCGCTGCTCACCTCGATCTCGCATGATCTCGGCACGCCGCTCGCCTCGATCATTGGCGCCGCATCGAGCCTTAAAAGCGTCGGCGACCGCTATGATGGCGAGCAGCGCGAGGCGCTGGTCTCGACCATCCTCGACGAGGCCGAGCGTCTCAACCGTTTCGTCGGTAATCTCCTCGATATGACCAAGCTCGAATCCGGCGCTATCGCGCCCAGGCAGGAAATGATCGATCTCGCCGAGATCGTCGGCACCGCGTTGCAGCGTGCCGGCAAGGTGCTGTCCAATCACCGCGTGAAGGTCGATCTCGGCGGCGATCTGCCGATGCTGCGGCTCGATTTCGTGCTGTTCGAGCAGGTGCTGTTCAACCTGCTCGACAACGCGGCGAAATACGCGCCGGCGCAATCGACCATCGAGATCCGCGCGCGCCGACGCGACGGTACGGTCGAGTTGCATGTGCTCGATGAAGGCATCGGTATCCCGCCGGATCAGATCGAGCGCATCTTCGACAAATTCCATCGCGTGGCCGAAGGCGACCGCAAGCGGCCGGGCACCGGACTCGGCCTCGCCATCTGCCGCGGTTTCGTGACCGCGATGGGCGGCACGATCCGCGCGCGCAACCGCGCCGATCGCAGCGGCGGCGATTTCATTGTCGAATTGCCGGTACCGCCGCAACGCGCGGAGGCCGCATGACCACGCATCCGATCCGCATCCTTGTCGTCGATGACGAGCCGGCGATCCGCCGTCTTTTGAAGACCAGCCTCAGCGCCGAGGGCTATGAGGTCGAGGAAGCCGCGACCGGCGAGGCGGGCTGGTCGCAATTCAATAAGGTGAAGCCCGATCTGGTGCTGCTCGATCTCGGCTTGCCCGATATCGACGGGCGCGAGGTGATCAAGCGTGTGCGCGGTGCGGGGCTCACGCCGATCATCGTGCTCTCGATCCGCAGCGACGAGCGCGGCAAGGTCGAGGCGCTCGATCTCGGCGCCGACGATTATGTCGCCAAGCCCGTCGGCATGGACGAGCTCAATGCGCGCGTGCGCGCGGCGCTGCGCCACCGGCTGCAACAGGAAGGCGCCGAGCCGATCTTCAAGAGCGGCGATCTCGCCGTCGACCTCGTGCGCCGCCATGTGATGGTGAAGGGCGAGGAGGTGAAGCTCTCGCCCAAGGAATACGATCTGCTGCGGCTGCTCGTCATGCATGCCGGCAAGGTGCTGACCCATGCGCATATCATGCGCGAGGTGTGGGGCGCGGCGACCGATGTGCAATATCTGCGCATCTATGTCCGCCAGCTCCGCCACAAGATCGAACCCGACCCCGAACGTCCGTCGCTGATCCTCACCGAGAGCGGCGTGGGCTATCGGTTGAAGGTGGATGACTAGCGTTGCGTTCGCCTGCTCTGAATCGTAACGGTATTGATTATTGTTCCCTAACTAGTTTAGCCTCGGGCCTAGTGCCGATAGAGCACGTACGGATCAGGGGGCAACATGAAGCCATCGGGGCGTTATCTTTGGATATTCTTAATTGTCAATTGTCTTGGCGGATGCACAAACGGCTACGAACAATTCTATAAACCGACTCCTGGCCTCGCGAACTCTCTCATACATGTACAACCGTTTAGTGGCGAACCTCGGCTAGCGTCGAATAGCGGTGATGTTAAGCGCGACATCCGCGCCATGTACGAACAGGGATATGTACTCGTGGGTGTTTCCGATTTTGTTGGAGCAGCCGCGAATCAGTCCGGCGCCATAGCCCAAGCAAAAAAAGTGGGAGCGGCCGTCGTTCTAATTTCGAGCAAATATCAAAACACGGTAAGCGGAGCGTTGCCTCTTACGCTGCCAACAGCGACGACGTCCTATTCATCCGGAACCGTAAACGCCTTCGGTAGTGGAGGTTCTGCGACTGGCAACTATTCTGGAATGACGACTACTTATGGGACACAAACGACATACATCCCATATTCGATCGACAAATATGAGCAAGCCGCATTCTATTTTGCTCCGCTGGAAAGAGCAGGATTCGGCGTAATGCTGAATCCGCTTACCGACGACGAATGACGCCAGCTAGGAACCAATCAAGGTGTGCAAATAGTGGCCGTACGCAACAAATCACCTGCGTTCAAAGCGGATGTTCTTCCTGGCGACGTTATTTTGCAGGTCGGTTCTACGACAACATATGATGTACCAACTGCTCTTCGCGCCTTTGCGAGTGCTGCAGGCGGCGACGCTAATGTTATGGTTGCCCGAGGCGGGGAACGAATTACGAAGAAAATCGCCATTCCGTCGGAGGATTGGTGAACTGCCGAGTTGCGTCGACCCAGCTGATCCTCGCCGAGAGCGGCGTTAAGTATTAGCAAAGGTGGGTGCTTGGCGCGCCTAGTCGAAGGGGAATTGCAAGTGCCTTTTCATTTTTCGATACCAGGTCACGGTAGGCAACTCGACATTACACTTGATATTGGGTCATCCGTTTTCTTCGTCGGCGCAAATGGGAGTGGCAAGACCCGGCTTGCCGTTCAGGTCGAGCGCGCATTTAATCTGCAGAGCCACCGAATTTCAGCGCACCGAGCGCTGCACCTGAATCCAAATGTGGCCAAGATCAGCGAGATAGAAGCCTTACATGGCCTGCGAACGGGCTACGCGAACCCGAATGCGAATGCTGGCCATCGAGGAGGGAATCGCTGGGGAGGCCGTGAGGCGGTTTTGCTGCTTAATGATTTCGATTTCCTGATCCAAGCACTATTCGCGGATCAGGCGAACAAATCACTGGAGACACATAAAAAAGTTCGCGCGGGTGATCATGGTCCAGCCGATCCGACAAACTTTGAACGACTAGCCGCCCTATGGGACCGTCTACTGCCACACCGGCTACTTAATATATCTGGCGACAACGTGGAGACTTTCAGGCCGGGCAAAGCGGACGGCAAGTATACTGCCTCAGAAATGAGCGACGGCGAGCGGGCAATCTTTTATTTAATCGGTCAGACCCTTACCGCTTCTCCGAATTCTGTACTGATCGTTGACGAGCCCGAATTGCATGTTCACCCCTCGATCATGGCGAAACTTTGGGATGAACTTGAGGCGGCGAGGCCTGATTGCGCGTTCGTCTTCATAACCCACGACTTGGAATTTGCCGCGGGGCGGGTGGGACAAAAATTTGCAATAAGAGATTACGATCCCGCGCCTTGGTGGGACATTGAAGCTGTCCCCGAAGACACAGGATTCGATGAGGCAATTGCTACGCTGATCTTAGGGAGTCGCCGTCCTATTTTGTTCGTTGAGGGAGCGGATGCCAGTCTCGATGCAGCGATATATCGCTGCTGTTATTCCGATTGGACCGTCATTCCGCGAGGTTCGTGCGAAGAAGTAATTCATTCAGTAGTGACAATGCGCTGCAACGCAGCGCTAACACGCGTAACTTGTTCTGGAATTGTCGATGCTGACGACTATCAGCCAGAAGACAAAGCGACACTCAAGCGGCTCGGAATCGAGATTTTGCCTGTTTCCGAGATCGAAAATATCGTCCTGCTCCCAGAGGTGGGGCGAACAATAGTGGCAAACGAAGGCTATGACGCGGTAGGTGTGGAAGCGCAGCTAGACGCGTTGAAGGTCGCGATATTTGCAAGTGTGAATTCGCCTGCTGCAATCGAGTCCGTCGTAACGAGATATTGCCAACGTCGCATCGATCGACTGTTAAAGAAAATTGATTTGAGCAGTGCGGCTGATGTCGCGGCCCTAGCAGCCGAATATAAACAGAAAACCGGCGCGCTCGATATTGGAGCGATTGCGGCAGAGGCAACTACCCGTATCAAATCAGCACTGGGCAAGAGCGACTTGCTATTGCTACTGGCGAACTACGACAATAAAGGACTGCTTGCACTAGCGGCCGCACACCTTAGGAAATCTCGGCTGACCGACTTTGAAAGTTGGTTTACGCGAGTGTTTCAAAATGACAAAGTGCCTGGATTGCAAGCGGCTGTTCGGGATATTCTGCCAGCGATTCATCCGCAGTGATTTGAAACAACATGATCGCTCGGGTTACCATCGGTTCAAAACTTGCTGCGTGCCACAAATCGACCCCGCCCCGACCGCCCCGTCGCTGATCCTCACCGAGAGCGGCGTGGGGTATCGGCTGAAGGTGGACGATTAGCGCGCCTGCGGCGGCGTCAATGCTGGATGAGCTTGATCAAGCCGGCGAGGTCGTGGTCGATGTTCGGGTGCGCTTTCCACCAATCGACCGTGACGTCGACGAATTTCACGCCTTTCGTGCGTTCGCTTTCGACCAGTTTGCGCGCGTATGAATCGGCATAGAGCCCGAGATCGAGGCCATTGTAATCGGCCATGACCTTTTGCTGCCCCTCCGGTGAGAGGAGATAGAGCGCATAGAGGATGGCGGCGTTCGGATGCGCGGCGTGACTGGGGACGGTCAGATAGGAATAGCGCAACTCCGCAATATCGCTCAACACTTTGCCCGCGATCACATTCTTGCCGCGATAGGGAAGGCTGTTCGGCCAACCGCCGCTGCAATCGAGCGCCAGCGCCGCGATCTCGCCCGAGGCAATGCGGTCGACAGAGCCGCACGTCGTGAAGCCGGCGATTTGGTTGGCAAGCTGCTTGATATAGGAAGTGGTCTTCGCGACGCCCCAAACATCGTCGGCCAGAAGCGCATCGAAGGCGCCAAGAAACGGCGTCGTCATGAACTTGCCCTTGACGTCGGGGTTGAGGAGATCGGTCGAAATGTTCACATCGGCGACCCACGGCGCCGCTTTGATGTTGTAGAGAATATTCGGCACCGACAGGACGACGCGTAGCGCTTTGCCGCCGGCCTCGACCGCATCGGGCGGCAGCGACGGCATGGCAGCGTGCCAATCGATGGCGTGGAACAGGCCTTTGTCCAAATAGGGCACGATCTGCGCCGGCTGCAGCGCCAAGACGTCCGTCGTCGCCGGTGTGCCAGCCTGCATTTCCTGGAACAGCTGCGCGGCAAGCGGGCCATAGGCAGCGCCGGGGCTCCATTCGATCGGAATGTCGACCCCGAACATGCGCTTGATGCCTTGCTGTGCCACCTTCTGGGCTTCGGCCCCCGCGAGCGTCGAGGCAGGGTTCGAGCGCACCAATAGTTTTCCTTCGCGCTTCGCGTCGTCGATGATCTGGGCGAGCGTTGAATTGGCTTGAATGCTTTGCGCGGCCGATTGGCCGGCGGAAAAACTCACAAGGGCAGCGCAAGCCGACCAAATCATGACCCAACGCATGGCGCCGTCCCTCCGATTTGCTTTGTCATGTCCGCGGTATGTTGATGCAGCCTGTCGACGCACCGCACGCGGTTCTTGCGTGTTCCACATTCTCGACGTTAAGAATTCTGCTATTGCCATCGTCGGCCGCGAGGGAAGGATTTTGTATGGCTGCGTCGCCGCATAAACGGCCTAAAACATCGTCGATCAGTTTTCGCGGTCACACAAAATCCGGCGCCGCTTTCACCGAGTTGGTGCTCGAGACGTTTCGCCTGAATGCGCGCCTGCTCGCCGCGGGCGATCAACTGACGAAAAGGATCGGTATCACCAGCGCGCGCTGGCAGATGTTGGCGGCACTGCGGCGAGCGCCCGCACCGGCGACAGTTGCCGCGATCGCGCGAAGCATGGGCCTGCAACGGCAAAGCGTGCAACGCACGGTCGATCTCCTGGTCGAGGAAGGCTTGGCGGCGTTCGTCGACAATCCGCGTCATGCGCGCGCCAAGCTCGCAATCCTGACCACCAAAGGCAGCCTCGTTCTCAGGCGGTCGCATCCGCTGCAGACAGACTGGGCGAACAAGACCGTCAAAGGTCTCAGCGCCGACGATATCTCCCTCTGCTCCGAGCTCATGCGCGAGCTGCGACGGCGCTTGGGTGATCGATCTACCGTGGCGTGAGCGCGGTGGCGCTCTCGATCATCGTCTTGCGCGCTTTCACCGCCCATTGCGTGCGCAGGCGGTAATCCTCCCAGCCCCAAGGCTCGTGCGGGAAGGGCGGGTTGAGATGGCCGCAGCTCTTGCAGGTGCGCAGCTCGGGTAAGTCGTTGAAGGCGAGCGCACTTGCCGCGCTTTGCGAGATCGTCGGCAGGCCGATGATCTCTGAATCCGATGGGCCTTCGAGCGCACCAGGGAAATCATAGGCATCGTAGTCGCGGCGGAAGAGCTCGGCGTCGCATTTCTCGCAATGGAAAACCGTCGCTTCATTCTGCGGCGCGTCGACCGCCTGGCGCTGGGTGATCACCAGCATCATCACCGAGTAGGCGGCGCCCGGCGGCTGCCCCGGCTTGTCGCCGACCGGATGCGTCAGCGGGCCGACAGCGACCATGCCGGGGAAGGGGAAGGGTGCGCCTTCCGCACCGAGACAGAGATTGACCTCTTGCACCGTGTTGCGATGAATGAAATAGCCGCGGTCGTTGCGCTTCGGCCCCTGCATGATCGCGCAAGGCACCATCGAGCCGGGCGTGAAATAGGGAAAGAGCGGCGCCAGCGCCGTCGGCGCCATGCGCGCATGAGCGTAGGCATTGGCTTTGAGCGGCGCTTTGTCGGGCGCAGGGCGGGCGATCGCTGGCGCGCCAGGACCGCGCGGCTTGCGCGGCGGCGGCGTCACGCCTTTGCGGCGCGCGCGCTCCTGCTCGCTCGCTTCCGCGGCTTTGATCTCGGCGGCGATTTCTTCCCAGCGGAATGGCGACAGGTCGATCTCGGGCATCATCGCGCCGGTTGTCTTGCTCGTGCGCATGGCCGGTGTCGCATTGAAGGCGCGGCAGGCGCGAAGATAGGCCTCCTGCGGCAGCTCGCCGGCGCAATCCCAGGTGACGCGGCTGATCTCCTGCCCCGATGCCTCGTCGAACCACGCGACGGCTTCGAGGCCCGGATGCTCGGCTTTGTAACGGATATGGATGGATTCGCTTTTTGGTACGATGCGATGCGGCGTGCCGCCCGGCACATAGATGAAATCGCCGATCTCGGCGTCGAAATAGCCGACGGAGGAATCGCGGAATTCGATCCGCGCCGCGCCGGAGAGCTGCGCGATCATCGAATCCTGCTCGCAAATCAGAAAGAAAGGCTGCGCGACGCTGTTGCGGCTGAGATGGAGCTGCGGGTCGATGCCGATCTCCAGCATCGGAAATTCGTCGTAAGCGCCGCGCGCGGCCGCTTCCTGGAAAGTGCTGAAACGATTCTTTCGCGGCATGGGAGCATCCTTTCGACGGGGTGTCGGCTTAAAATTACGATCGATGACAGAAGCCTGTCAATTTCTCATCGAGAAACCTGTTGCCAGCCGGCGGACTTTTAGACAGCATCATGTCAATTAAGAAGGTTGGGGAAACGCATATGGCCGAACCTCGCATTTCGCGCGCCATCCGGCTGCAATTCCAGGGCGATTGGGGACAGGCCAATCTGCACCGGATTTGCGGCTGGCTGTCGCAAGAGATGCTGGACCGCACCGGCGCCGGCTCGCGTATCGGTATCTGGACCGGGCGCGGCGGTTATGATGCAGTCCTCGCGGTTGGCCGCGGCGAGGTCGATGTCGCGCTGGCCACGCCGACCGCTTTCGCGCCGCTCGCCATCGAGGGCAAGGGCATCGCGAAGGGCCAAGCGTTTCCTGATCTCTGCGCGCTCGGCACCATGCCGCAAACCGATCGCCTTGTCCTCGCGATCGACGGTAAGTTCGGCATTCGCAGCTTCGACGAGCTGCGCCGCAAGGCACCGGCGCTGCGCATCGCGACCGCGCCCAACAACGGTGTCAATGTCATCGGCTATGCGGCGCAGCGGGTGATGGCGCTCGCCGGCATACCGCGCGCCACCATCGAGGCCTGGGGCGGAAGTTATATCGAGCGCGAGCGGCCCGACACCTGCATCAATCTGGTGCGCGACGGCGAGGCCGATGCCGTCTTCCACGAAGCGATCATGACGCCGTGGTGGCAAGAGCTGGCGGATAGCCGCGATATAGCTTTCCTGCCGATGGAAGAGAACGTGCTTGCGGCGATGGAGCGCGACGAGCGCTGGCCGCGCGCCAGCCTGCCTGCCCATTATTTGCGCGGCATGGCCGGCCCGTTCCCGACTTTGGACTTCTCCGATTTCCTTCTCATCGCGCGCGGCGATCTGCCGGAGGACATTGCGCAGCTGATCGCCTGGTGCATGTGCGAGAAGCGCGCCGTGTTGGAGCGCATGTATCGTCATATCCCGCCCGAGCGCAGCCCGGTGACCTATCCGCTCGAGCCGAAGAAGATCGCGACGACCAGCATCAAGCTGCATCCTGGCGCCGAGCGCTATTACCGCGAAGCAAAACTGATCTGACCACACGCCCGCGCGGCGACCGATCGCGCGGCAGAAGGAGGGGAAAGCGCATGACGGATGTTTCGCTGCAGAGCGAGAGGATGATCGCGGCGCGGCTCGAGCGGCTGCCGGTCTCGGCCTGGCATATCAAGGTTTCGACCGTGCTCGGCATCGCCATCTTCTTCGATGCGTTCGATTCGATCGCGCTGGCGTTCGTTCTGCCGGTGCTCGTCGGCGCGTGGAACATCGCGCCGCAGCAGATCGGCGGCCTGATCGCGATCGGCAACGCCGGTCAGGCGATCGGCGCGCTCGGCTGTGGCGTTCTTGCCGAGCGTTTCGGCCGGGTGAAGACGGCGCAATGGACCATTCTCCTCTTCGCGGCGATGAGCCTCGCTTGCGCCTTCGCGCAGAATTTCGATCAGCTTTTCTGGTTCCGCTTCATCCAAGGCATAGGCCTTGGCGGCGAGGTGCCGGTCGCCGCGGCTTACGTCACCGAGATCACGCGCGCCGACCGCCGCGGCACCGCCTATCTCTTCTATCAGATGATTTTCCCGGTCGGCTTCTTGCTGGCGGCGATCGCCGGCGCGTGGATCGTGCCACGTTTCGGCTGGCAGTGGATGTTCATCATCGGCGTCGCGCCGGCCGCGGTCGCGGCGGTGATGCGGCGCTATTGCCAGGAATCGCCACGCTGGCTCGCGTCGCGCGGGCGTATCGATGAGGCCGAGAAGACGCTGAGCGAGATCGAGAGCATCGTGTCGCGCAACGGCGCGCGGCCGCTCGCCGCGCCGGTACCGGTCGCGCTCGAGGGCGAGGCTAAGCGCACGCGCTGGCAGGAATTGTTCGAGGGCCGTTATCGCAAGCGCACGCTCATCGCCTGGGCGCTGTGGTCGAGCGCCTATCTCGTCTCTTATGGGCTGCAGACTTGGCTGCCGACGCTTTACCGCACTGTCTATAACGTGCCGCTGCAACAGGCGCTGAACTACACGCTCATCGCCAATATTTGCAGCCTCGTCGGGACGTTGCTGTGCGCGGCGTTGATCGATCGGCTCGGCCGGCGCGTCTGGTTCATCGGCGCGTTCTTCCTGACCGGCCTGCCGCTCATCGTGCTGTGGGGCATGGGCACGCAAACCGTTCTTGCTGTCATCATCGCGACCTCGACCTGTTACACCTGGGTCGCCTCGATCTGTCTCGCCGTCTACCTCTACACCGCCGAGATCTACCCGACGCGCATGCGCGCCTTGGGGACAAGCTGGGCGACGTTCTGGCTGCGCATCGCCGCGACCATCGGCCCGCTGCTGGTCGGCTTCTTCCTGCCGAGCCTCGGCATCGGCGGGCTGTTCCTCATCTTCGGCGGCATCGCGTGGCTCGGTTTCATTGCGGCGTTCTTCACCATTGAGCCGCGCGGCCGCATCCTCGAAGAGGTCTCGCCCTAGCCGCGCGACCGGCGCTGATCCCGACCGAAACGGCGTCCGCGGTTTGACCCGCGGTGCGGCTTTCGGTAGTGGCAATCTCCATGAAAGTCTGTGTGTACGGCGCCGGGGCGATCGGCGGGCATCTTCTCGGGCGGCTGGCGAAGGGCGGGGCGGAGGTTTCGGTCGTCGCGCGTGGTCCCAATCTGGTGGCGCTGCGCGCGAACGGGATCACGGTGAAGACGCCGCGCGGCGAGATCGCGGGGCGGGTTCAGGCGACCGACGATCCCAAGACGCTCGGTGTGCAGGACGCCGTCGTCGTCGCGGTGAAGGCGCCGGCGCTGCCGTCGATCGCGAGCGGCCTGGCCGCCTTGATCGGACCGCAGACGAGCGTCGTTTTCGTCATGAACGGTATTCCGTGGTGGTATCTGCATCGCCACGGCGGACCGCTCGATGGCAAGCGGCTGTCGCGCATCGATCCGGATGACGCGCTGCTGAAGACGGTGGGTGTCGAGCGCGCCATTGGCGGCGTGATCTATGGCGGTTGCGATCTCGTGGCGCCGGGTGTGGTGCAAGTCGAGGCACCGCAGACGCGGCTGATCCTTGGCCATCCGGACGATCGCAAATCGCCGAGCATCGACGCGTTGGCATCGGTGTTGCGCGCCGAGGACTTCAACGTCGAGGCGAGCGCGAATATCCGCCGCGATGTCTGGGCGAAGCTGCAGGTGAATATCAGCTCGGGGCTCTTCGCCTGTCTCACCGACCAGTCGCTGCGCGAAGCGTATGACGAGAAGCTGTGCCAGGCGGCGGTTCGCAGTCTGGTTGATGAAATCGTCGCGCTGGCGGCGGCGATGGGCTGCATGACCGGATTTAACATGGACAGACTGTCAGGCCAGGTCCGCGGCCAGCAGCGCAAGACATCGATCGCGCTCGATCTGGAACTTCACCGGCCGATCGAGTTCGATGCCATGTTCGGCGCACCGCTCGAACTGGCGCGCTGGCTCAACGTGCCGACGCCGGTCTTCGATCTGCTGGCGGGGATGCTCAAGCTGCGCGCGACCGCGGCGGGGTCTTACTCGGCGCCGGGGTGATGGCGAAACGCACCTATGCATAAAGTGAGGGGTGCGATTGTGGCGTTCGCGGGCTAATAGGACATAGCGAAACAATACATCGTCACCCCCGCGCAAACGGGGGTCCAGGGCAACCGATCTGCTATCTCCATGGATTCCCGCTTTCGCGGGAATGACGACATTGTTTTGAGATGAGTGGGTAAGGGAAGAAGAAGCATGCCGGCTGAGACCACCAGGGATGGGATCACTGCCGCGCCAGCAACGGGGGCGCCGTCGATCGCTCCGGAGCGCCGCGTCCTCATTTTCATCGCCGCGCTCGCTTCCGTTTTCATCACCCAGATCGAGAGCACCATCGTTGCGACCGCGATGCCGACCATCGTCGGCGAGATTGGCGGTTTCGATCTGCTCTCCTGGGTCTTCACCATCTATCTGCTGACGCAGGCGGTGACGACGCCGATCTATGGCCGGCTGTCCGATCTTTACGGCCGCAAGCCGATCCTGCTGTTCGGCATCGGGCTGTTCATCGTCGCGTCGATGCTGTGCGGCCTGGCCTGGAACATGCCGTCGCTGATCATTTTCCGCGCCATCCAAGGCTTTGGTGCGGGCGCGATCTCGCCGGTCGGCCGCACCTTGATCGGCGACATCTATCACGGCGCCGATCGCGCGCGCATGCAAGGCTATGTCTCGGGCGTGTTCATCGGCTCGGCGGTGCTCGGTCCCGTGGTCGGCGCGTTCATCGTCGCGCACTCGATCTGGCAGATGGTGTTCTGGTTCAACGTGCCGCTCGGCCTGATCGCCGGCGGGATCCTGATGCTCGTGTTCAAAGAGCGGTTCGAGCGGCGCCGCGCACGCATCGATGTCATTGGTGCGCTGCTGCTCGCCGCCGGCAGCTTCGTGCTGCTCTACGCGCTGGCGCAGTCGGCGGTGTTGCCGACGCTGTGGTTTGCGGCACTGATGGCGCTGGCGGTGGTCTTGATCGTGGTCTTCGGCTTTTACGAGCGTAGCGTCGCCGAGCCGATCTGGCCGATGAGCCTCTGGCGCGACCGCATGTCGACCAGCGGCAACCTCGTCTCGTTTTCCCTCGGCGTGACGATCATGGGCGTCACCGCGTATCTCCCGGTCTATATCCAGGGTGTGATGGGGCAAAGCGCGATGACCGCGGGCCTCATCATCACGGCGATGTCGGCGACCAGCCCGATCGGCGCGGTGGTGGCGGGCCGCATCATGTTGCGCTCGTCCTATCGCGTAACCGCGAGCATCGGCGGCGTCTTCTACATTATCGGCACGGTGATGATGCTGATGCTCGCCGTGATCAGCGGGCCGATCTGGGTGATGGCGAGCGCGTCGCTGATCGGCCTCGGTCTCGGCCTCAACAACAACACCTATATGGTCGCGATCCAGGCGGAATCGAGCTGGAGCACGCGCGGTATCGCGACTGGTGCGTTCATCTTCTCGCGTATCTTCGGCCAGGCGCTCGGCGCGGCCGCGTTCGGCGGCATCCTCAATGCCGGCCTGTCGCGCTATTTGCAAGGCGAAGGCGATCTGCTCAGCCGCATCCTGACACCGGAACAGCGCGCCAGCCTGCCGCCCGAGACGCTGGCGCCGCTGATGCAGGAGTTCAGCCACGCGCTGCACATCATCTTTATCATCGTCACGGTGTTCGCGGTCGCAAGCCTGGCGATCGGCTATATGCTGCCGAAGGGCCGCAGCATCCGGCGCTGACCGGCATTTCGGGAAATCGAAGGGGAGGACGTTTTATGCGGCGATGGTTCTCACTGGTCGCTTATGGTGCGGTTCTCTTCGCTAGCACTCATCTTGCCGCGGCGGCCGAGATCAAGGTGCTGAGCGCCGGCGCGGTCGGCACCGCGCTGAAAGTGCTGGCCGCCGATTACCAGAAGCAGGGCCACAACACGGTCACGCTCACTTTCGGCAATGTTGGGCAGATCCAGGATCGCCTGAAGGCGGGTGACGCGGCCGACGTTATCATCCTGTCGAAGCCGGCGCTCGACGATCTCGCCAAGGCGCGCGGCCTTGTGGCCGGCAGCAGCAAGCAGCTTGGCCGCGTGGGCATGGGCGTTGCCATCAAGGCCGGCGCACCCAAACCCAATATCGCGACGCCGGAGGCGTTCAAGGCAGCGTTGCTGGCGACGCCGTCGATCGCCTATTCCGATCCGGCGGGCGGTGGCTCCAGCGGTATCTTCTTCGACAGCCTCATCCAGAAGCTCGGCATTGCCGATCAAATCCGCGCCAAGGCGGTGCTGATCCGCGGCGGCTCGGCCGCCGATCCGATCACCCAGGGCAAGGCCGCGATGGCGGTGCAGAACAGCTCGGAGCTGATCGACGTGCCCGGCATCCAATATGTCGGCCCGTTCCCCACCGCCGATCAGAACTTCATCACATATTCTGCTGGGGTCGCGATCAAGAGCGCGGCGCCGAATATGGCGCTGTCTTTCATCCGCTTCATCACCAGCCGCGACGCGGCGAAGCGCTGGCACGCGGCCGGGTTCGAGACGGCGCGGTAGAGCGGGAAAATTCATCACGGAGGCGGAGAGGGCACGGAGAAGATATCCGTCTCTTTATTCGCCGTGCCTCCGTGTTCGTCTTTCTAAAGTTGCAAAGCCATCTCGCGTCCTTCGACGATGCCTTCGCTTCGCGAAGGCTCCGCTCAGGATGAGGTGAAATTATCGACGGCGCCTCCCCCTGGAAGATGCCACGCACAATTTTTCCTCACCCTGCGCGAAGTCGAAGGGCGCGATGTTGCTTTTGCAACGTTGCAAGGCTATCGCACGTCGGCAAGCTCAGGATGAGGAATATCGAATCACGTCCCTGACGGGCTGATCGCAACCGATCAGCGGTTTATCCTGTTCGTCATTCCCGCGTAAGCGGGAATCCAGGAAAACCGCTGGATGCCCGCTTTCGCGGGCATGACGAAGGATAGGGAGCGATCTGGTCCGACGTCATTTGGGAAGAAACTCTTCCGTGTAGAGCGCGCTGGTCGGCGGGATTTCGGTGACGCCGCTGGCTTTCATTGCCTCTTCCACCACGGCAAAGCCCTTTGGATCAAAATGCCCATTGTCGAGGAACATCGGCATGAGCTCCTCATAGACTTTCTTCGCCGTCGCCTCGTCGAGCTGGGTGATCGGCCGCGTCGAGGCGATGGTCTCGGCTTGATGCGATTTCATGAAGGCGATCGTCTCGAACCAGCCCTTAAGGAAATTGCGCACATCCTCGGGATGGCTCTGGATCATGGTGTTGGTCGCGTAGATCACATGGGTAATGAACGGGTTGATATATTTGCCGAAGGGCACGAGCGATTTCGCCTGCCCCTGCGCCTCGAGGCGATAGCCGGTCTCGATATTGCCGGAGGCGCCGTCGACCTGACCCGCGCGCAACGCCGCGACCTGCGCTTCGAGATTGCCGGCAGCGACCGGCTTGATCGCGTCGGCGCCGCTCCAGTCGAGCCGGCGCGACAGCTCGGTCGTCAGCCAATAGGTGAGTGAGCCGTTGGTCGAGACGGCGACGACCCGGCCTTTCAGATCGTCGACCTTGTTAATCTTGCCGTCCATGCGCACGAGGATCGCGAGATTGATCGGCGCGCCGGCGAAAGCGGCAACACCTCTCTCGGGCGCGCCTTTGGCGATGAATTGGAAATCGGTGCCTGAGCCGAGCGCGAGATCGATGCTGTTCGCGGTCATCGCTTGGTGAAGCTGCGCGCCGGGCAAGGTCACCGTCTCGATCTCGAGATTGTCTTTCTTGAAGATGCCGGCATCGATGCCGACTTGCAGCAGCGCGAAATCGTAGTCGGTCGAATCCGCCTTGCCGACTTTGAGTTGCGTGGCCGAAGCCGTGCCGGCCGTAACGAAAAGCCCGAGTACCAGCGCGCCAGCGACAGCGGCGATCGTCTTCTGCGACATCATGCAATTCCCCCAATCGTTTAGGGGGCGAACCCTAGCCGAGGTGTCCCGCTCTGAGAAGGGAAGGCGCTGCGCTATTGTCGTGGCACGGTTTTCGCCGGCCGCTCACGCCTGCGTCAGCGCCTGATCGAGGTCGGCGATGATGTCGTCGATATGCTCGAGACCGAGCGAGAGCCGGACATAGCCGTCGGTGACGCCCGTCTGGCGTTGCTCCTCGGGCGAGAGCTGCGAATGTGTCGTCGTCGCTGGATGAATCGCGAGCGAGCGCGCATCGCCGATATTGGCGACGTGATAGAACATCTTCAGCGCCTCGATGAAGCGGCGGCCGGCCTCGCGACCGCCTCCGAGCTCGAAGCCGACGAGCGCGCCGTAACGACCGCCGAGATAGGCATCCGCAAGACGCTTTGCCTCGGCGCCGATCGTGCTCGGATAAATCACCTTTGTGACCTTCGGGTGCTTCGCGAGATAAGCGGCGACCATCTCGGCATTGCGGCAATGCTCGCGCATCCGCAGCGGCAGGGTCTCGAGCCCCTGCAAGAACAGGAACGCGTTGAAGGGTGACATCGCGGCACCGACATCGCGTAGCAAGGTGACGCGCGCCTTGATGATGTAAGCGATTGGGCCCAGCGGCTTCACGGCCTCGGTCCAAACAGCGCCGTGATAGCTCGGATCGGGCAGGGTCAGCATGGGAAAGCGGTTGGCGTGCTTTTCCCAATCGAAATTTCCGCCATCGACGATGACGCCGCCGATCGAGTTGCCGTGACCGCCGACATATTTCGTTGCCGAGAGCACGGAGATGGCGGCGCCGTGCTTGATCGGTTGGCAGAGCACGGGCGCCGCCGTGTTGTCGACGATCAGCGGCACGCCGAGATTGCGCCCGATCCGTGCGATCTCGGCGATCGGGAAAACACGCAGCTTCGGATTGGGCAAGGTCTCGCCGTAATAGCAGCGCGTCCGCGAGTCGGTGGCGCGCGCGAAGGCCTCGGGCTCCTCGGGATCGACGAAGCGGCATTCGATGCCCATGCTTCCCATCGTGTTCTTGAACAAATTCCAGGTCCCGCCATAGATGTCGGTGGAGCAGACGAAATTGTCGCCGGCGTGGCAGATATTCTGCACCGCGATCAGCGAGGCCGCTTGGCCCGAGGCGAGCGCAAGCGCTGCGACGCCGCCCTCGAGCGCGGCCATGCGTTCCTCGAACACGGCTTGCGTCGGATTCATGATCCGCGTGTAGATGTTGCCGAAATCTTTCAGCGCAAAGAGATTGGCGGCGTGTTCGGACGAATCGAATTGGTACGAGGTCGTCTGATAGATCGGCACCGCCACGGCGTTTGTCGTCGGATCGCTGCGATAGCCGGCGTGAAGGACGATCGTCTCGGCGTGCTGGCTGCTGGTCGCCACCGTATTATTCCTTGTTCAGTTGGGAGTGTCGTATGTTCTCACGCGCGGCGGCAGCGTGTCGTGACCGGGCGCACGTTGACCAGCCAATTTTCGCGGCCGCGTGCTGTGCTATGCTTTTGGATATGGAACAGACGATCAGCTTTACCTCTGATGGGATGACCCTAAAGGGCTTCATCCATATGACGGAAGGCGCGGGCAAGCGCCCCGGTCTCGTGCTCTGTCACGGCTTCGGCGGCTCGTGCCGCGGCGCCGGGCATCCTGAATTGGCGAGGGCGCTGGAGCAGGCCGGCTATATCGTGTTGCGTTTCGATTTCCGCGGCTGCGGCCAAAGCGAAGGCCGGCGCGGCGATGTCATCGTCGATGAAGAGGTCGCCGATCTGCGCCATGCGCTCGATTTTCTCGCGACACAGCTGAGCGTCGATGCGACGCGTATCGGCGTGATCGGCGCGAGCCTCGGCGGCTCGGTCGCGATCGAGGTTGCGGCGAGTGATGCGCGCGTGAAGGTCTGCGTGGCGAACGGGTCGATCGGCAATGGCGAGCGTCGCTATCGCGCGCAATATCGCGACGACGCTTCGTGGCAGGCGTTCCTGAAGCGGCTCGACGAGGCGAAGCGGAACAAGGCGATGCTCAACCGCTTCGACATCGTGCATATCCCCGAGCGTGATCGTGCCGGATTGCCGCCGGGCGCGATCATGGAATTCACCGCCGCGACGGCGCAGAGCCTGCTCGAACTCATGTCCCGAGCGCATCGTCGGCAAGATTGCGCCGCGGCCGCTGCTGCTGGTCCATCCGCGCGGCGACGGCGTCGTGCCGTTCGGCGAAAGCGAGGCGCTCGCCAAGGCCGCGGGCGCCAATGCCGAGTTGCACATCATCGAAGGCAGCGCGCATTTCGGCAGCGGCAGCGCCGAGATCGTGGCACTGGTGCTCGATTTCCTGAAGCGGCATTTGCCGGCTTAACGCAACCTGTGTCGTTCGCTAATACGCCTTCCGCTTCCAACACAGGAAGCGCCGATTGGACGTCGAGTTCATCCCGTCCACTCTAAACCCGTCGAGTTCTTTCAATCGCGCTAGAACGTCGTCTTCGCCTGTCGCTCCCAGAGGAAAAACGCAGCGGCCGTCTTCCGCCTCCAGAATCCACCAAACATCCATACCCGAAGGGCCCGTATCGTTTGTCTCGACAAGCACGGCCTCAAGCTCCGAAAAGCGAACGCGCTCGATGGAGCAGTCGGGTTTGCGACAAACGATGTCGTCACCCAGAACCGATACGATAAATTGGGATTCGATGCTCACGCGCGAAGAATCGTAGGAAAAAGATAGGGAGTCGATAGAATTTATTGCGCGTTGGGATGCTCGCTTGACGCAGTGCCCGCACTTACCGATCTCGTGAGATACGCTCTCGCAAACCGCCTTTCCCGCGAAAGCGGGAATCCAGGGTTACAGCGAGGTGTTTCCCTGGGTCCCCGCTTTCGCGGGGACAGCGAATTAAAATTGCGTGTTCTCTGATTCCGGGACGCCTTTGTGTCGGTCGCTCACGCGGCGCTATAATCCCACCCGCATTCGGGCATTTTGACGGGAGGGCGCCATGACAACCGCGCGCGAGAACGAAATCCTCACCCGGGTCGGGCCGGGCACACCGATGGGCGATGTCATGCGCCAATATTGGGTGCCGATCGCGAAGAGCGACGAGGTCAAGACCGACGGCGATCCCGTGCGCATCATGATCCTCGGCGAGCCGCTGATCGCGTTCCGCGATAGTTCGGGCCGGCTTGGCGTGATGGATCACCGCTGTGCGCATCGCTGCGCCTCGCTGTTTTATGGGCGCAACGAGCAGAACGGTATCCGCTGCATCTATCACGGGTGGAAGTTCGACGTCGACGGTAATTGCGTCGATATGCCGAACGTGCCGGCGCATCAGGATTCGAAGCACCGCGTGAAAGCGAAGACCTATAAGGTGCAAGAGCGTTATGGCGCGATCTGGGTCTATATGGGCGATCGCGCCGTGCCGCCGCCTTTCCCCGATTACGAGCTGAACGATCTCAAAGACGAAGACATCACCATCCAGATCCTGCAGCAGGAATACAACTGGCTGCAGGGGCTTGAGAACGATCTCGACACCTCGCATTTCGGCTTCCTGCATCTGGGCGGCGTCGATCCAGAAAATCTCGTGCCCGGCGATACGATGCATTACCTCGCGAGCGATCGCACGCCGCAATTCCACATCGAAGAGACGCCGCTCGGCTTGATGTATGGCGCCTATCGCCCGGCGGACGAGACCAATGTGAACACGCATTGGCGCTTGGCGCAGCTGGTCGTGCCGTGTTGGGTCATTCCGCCGGCGGCGATGCTCGAAGATCAGGTCATGATCAAGGGCTACGTCCCGATGGATGACACCCACACCATGGTCTACACGATTATGCGCAAGGCGCAGCAAAAGCAGCCCGCGCGCACCAAGACCGGCGAGGCCATCCCTGGCCTTGGCTTCATGCCGAATGCGAAGAACGAATATAAGCCGCGCACCACCGATTGGTTCGGCCGCTGGCGACTGCTCAACGACGCCGACAATGATTGGCTGATCGATCGCGAGGCACAGCGCAACGGCGATATCTTCAGCGGCATCACCGGTCTCAATGTTCAGGACGCGGCGATCGGCGGCATGCTCGGCAAGCTGACCGACCGCACGCTCGAGCATCTCGTGCCGAGCGATGCGATGATCGTGCGCGCCCGGCGCAAGCTCATGGCGCTGGTCGAGACGCTTGCCGCTGACAAGAATGCGAAGCTGCCGGGTGTCGACGATCCGGGCGTTTATCGCGGCCATCGCGCCGGCAATTTCATCGCCCCAGCCGGCAAGCCGTTCCGCGAGGCTTACGAAGAGCAGATGCGCATCCACGCCAACGCGGCGCCGCGCTGGGCAGCCGAATAGCGCGCAGACCGTGGGGGCGGGGTATGCGCGGGGCCGGGGCGCTGGTATTCGCGGCATGTGTGGCCGCGAGTCCGGCCTCCACACAAGGGGCCTGGGCCGCGACGCCAATTACGCTGCTTTACACGCCGGGCAGTAGCTTCACCGAAAGCTATGTCGCCAAGGATCAAGGCATTTTCGAGAAGCACGGTCTCGATGTCACGCTGACCGTGGGGCAGAACGGCTCGGTCATCACCGCGGCGCTGCTCGCGGATTCGGCGCAGATCGGCGCGCCGACGCCGACCGTGTTCCTGCAAGCGCACGAGCAAGGCGTCGGTCTCGTCATCCTCGCCAGCGCCAATCGCAATCCAGTGCAGCCGCCGGTCAGCGAGACCGGCATCGTCGCGCGCGAAGGCAGCGGCATTAAAACCGCCGCCGATCTCGTTGGCCGCAAACACGCGGTGCAGGGCCTCGGCGGCACGATCGACGTGCTAACCAAGAAATGGGTCGAGATGCATGGCGTCGATTATCGCAAGGTGAGTTGGATCGAGATGCAATTCCCGACGATGCCGGACGGGCTGAAGGCGGGCCTCGCGGATGTCGTCTCGGTGGTCGATCCGTTCCTTCATCGCATCCTCGGCTCGAAGACCGGCTATCTGATCGGCGATTTCGGCGAGGTGATGCCGTCCGGCACGATGGTCGTGGTTTATGCCGCGACGCGCACATGGGCGAGCGCGCATGCCGATGCGGTGAGAGGGTTCCGCGCGTCGCTCGCTGACGCGCGGAATTTTATCGAGAACCCGGCCAATGCCGAAACGGTCAAAGCCAGCATCGCGTCCTATGTGCATCTGCCGCCGCAAGCCGCTTCGTCTATCCAGATCCCGGCCAATCTCGACTCCGAAGCCATGCCGCAAGGCCTCGCTTTCTGGATCGCAACGACGCGCGAGCAAGGCCTGATCAAAGATGCGCCCGATCCGGTGACCCTGATCGCGCCGTAACAGAACCCTAGACCGAATCGGGCGAGAACTAACGAACCGTGTCCTAAAACATCGTCACCCCCGCGTCCTTCGACAAGCTCAGGAGCGGGAGGGCAGAACCACGCACTGGATGCCCGCCCCTGAGCTTGTCGAAGGGCGCGGGCATGACGAATGAATGAGATGTTGCTAATTGGGCGAAGCTGGTTGCTCGTAACCTTTTGACCACTTTACGAAGGAACAGTCCGTTGTATCGCTTGTCTCTGTGCCTCGCCGCGAGTGTTTTCGCGTTTTCGCAATTTGCGCATGCCGACAAATTGAAGGTCGGCTTTCCCACCGCTGCGCCGGTCGCGCCGATCTTCATTGCTCAGGATAAAGGCTATTACGCGGCCGAAGGTCTCGATGTCGAGCTCGTGCCGTTCGACGCGGCGGGTCCGATCCCGGTTGCGATCACCTCGGGCTCGGTCGATATCGCGCTTGCCGGGAGTACGGCGAGCTTCTTCAGCCTCGCGAGCCAGGGCGCGGTCAAGATTATCGCCGGCGCGGTGCACGAAGTGCCGGGCTTCCATGCGGAAGCCATCGTCGCGACCAACAAGGGTTATGAGGCGGGCGTCAAATCGCTGAAGGATCTCGGCGGGCACAGCCTGGCGACGACGACGATCGGCTCGTCCTTCTATTACGCGCTCGGCCTCGTCGCCGAGAAATACAACATCGATCTCAAATCGCTGCGTATCGTGCAAACGCAGCAGAATGCCAACACCGTCTCGGCCGTCGCCGGCGATCAGGTCGATTTCGCGGTCGGCACGTTTACCGGCTTCACGCCGCTGATCCATGAGGGCAAGGCAAAGCTGCTCGCCTATATCGGCGATGAGGTGCCGTGGCAGATCGCCTATCTCCTCACCTCGGCCAAACTCGCCGACACTCAGCCCGAAACAGTCGAGCATTGGCTCGCGGCCTATCGCCATGCGGCGCGCGATTATCACGACGCCTTCACCAATGCGAAAGGGCTACGCGAGGATCAGCCGACCGCGCCGGCGATCCTCGCGATCATGGAGAAATACCTGAAGCAGAGCGCGGAGCGGCTCGAAGCCAATATCGGCTATGTCGATCCCGAAGGCCGGCTCGACGTGCCCGATGTCCATCACCAGGCGGAATGGTTCACGGCGCAGGGCCTCGTCAAAGGCAAGCCCGATCCCGACAAGATCATCGCCTCACGCTACATCCTTCCGTGGACGGGCGTGCATGGGACAGGCGGTTCACAGTAACGCTCCCTCTTATTCGTCATTCCCGCGAGAGCGGGAATCCAGAATTATCATCGAGCACTATCCCTGGACCCCCGCTTTCGCGGGGGTGACGAATGGGGATGAGGGCGTGCATCTTAAGCGAGATCGAACAGCAGGATCTCCGCCTCGGTCTCCGCTTCGATCGTCGCATTTTTCTCATCTTCGAGTGCGGCGCCGTCGCCTTCGCGCATTTCGGTGCCGTTGAGGCCAATGATGCCGCGCGCGACTTGCACCCAGACGCCGCGGCCGGGCGCGATGTCGTGGCTGATGCGCTCGCCGGCGGCGAGGTTGGCGACATAGACGCGGGCGTCCTCGTGCAAGGTCACGGCGCCTTCGGGTGCGTCAGGCGCGGCGACGAGGCGGAGCTTGCCGCGGCGCTCTTCGAGCGGCACCGGCTTCTGCTCGTAGCTCGGCTTGATGCCGCGCTTTTCCGGAATGATCCATATCTGCAGGAAATGCGCCGGCTCGCTTTGCGAGGCGTTGAACTCGCTGTGCTCGACGCCCATGCCGGCGCTCATGCGTTGAATCTCGCCGGGCCGGATCACCGTGCCGTTGCCGATGCTGTCCTTATGCTCGATGGCGCCGTCGAGGACATAGGACAGGATGTCCATGTCGCGATGGCCGTGGCGCGGGAAGCCGGCGCCGGGGATGATGCGGTCCTCGTTGATGACGCGCAAGGCGCGGAAGCCGGTATGCGCCGGATCGTAGTAATCGCCGAAGGAAAAGCTGTGTTTGCTGTCGAGCCAGCCGGTGCGGCTCTGGCCGCGTGTCGAGCGGTCGCGAAAGGTGATCATCGCTCTCTCCTCAAAGCGATTATAGTTGGGGAGTGCCTGTAGGCTTGTCGAGTACCGGCTTGTCGAGTGGAGGAGAGAGTATGGAACGCGCCGCCGAGCTTTGGCCGGATCTCGCTTATCCCCAATGGCGCGATACCGCGTTGACGCTGCAGCTTTGGACGCAGATCGTCGGCAAGATACGGTTCGCGCTGACGCCTTGGGTCAATCATTCCTGGCAGGTGCCGCTTTACGTCAGCGCGCGCGGCCTCACCACCGGGCCGATCCCGACGGCGGACAAGCACATCCTCGAGCTCGAATTCGATTTCCACATGCATCAATTGCTGGTGCGGACGAGCCGGGGCGAAGATGCGTGGATCGCCCTGCCGGGGCAGAGCGTCGCCGAATTCTATCGCGCCACGCTCGATGCGCTGCGCCTGATAGGCGTCGCGGTGACGATCAACGACATGCCGAATGAAATGCCTGATCCCGTACGCTTTTCTGCGGATCGCACGCATGCGAGTTACGATCGGGTCGCGGCGCAGAATTTCTGGCGTGTGCTCCTCCAGGCGGACCGGCTGTTCAAGCTGTTCCGCAGCGGCTTTCTCGGCAAGGTGAGCCCGGTGCATTTCTTCTGGGGCAGCTTCGATCTCGCGGTGACGCGCTTCTCCGGCCGCACAGCGCCGCCGCACCCCGGCGGCGTGCCGCATCTGCCCGATGCGGTGGCGCGCGAAGCTTATTCGCATGAAGTGAGCAGCGCCGGCTTCTGGCCGGGCAGCGATGCCTTTCCGCACGCCGCGTTTTATTCCTACGCCTATCCCGAGCCGCCGGGCTATCGCACGCAGCATGTGACGCCGGGCGCGGCGTTCGAGCCGAGCATTGGCGAATTCATCCTGCCCTACGATACCGTGCGGTCGGCAAGCGATCCCGATGCACTATTGCTCGATTTCCTCGCGACGACCTACGCCGCGGCGGCGGATTGCGGCCGCTGGGATCGCGCCGCGCTCGAATGCGCGATGGGTGAGCCGGGGAAGGTAAGGCCAGTCTGAAAAGACACGGCCTAACCTAATTCGTCGTTCCCGCGAAAGCGGGAACCCAGGATTACAACGAGTTCCGTTCCCTTGGACCCCCGCTTTCGCGGGGGAGACGAATATTTTATGGATGGTGTAGCGCGCTATTTCAGCCGATCGCTGATCTTGTCGAGGCCGGCTTTCGCGCAGGCTTCGTCTTTGTCGCCGCCCGGTGCGCCGGCGGCGGCGATGGCGCCGATGGTCTCGTTGCCGATCTTGATCGGTATGCCGCCTGGCCCCGATACCATCTGCGTATCGTAGACCGATGGGTTGAAGCCGCCGCTGGCGATGCGCTTGGCAAAATCGTCGGTCGAGATGCCAAGCAGCGCCGAGGTATAAGCCTTGCGCCGCGTGACCTCACGGCCGACACCGCCTGCGCCGTCGCCGACCAGCACGAGCTTCGGCAGGCCGGTGCGATCGGTGACGGTGACCGAGACGTTCCAGCCTTGTGCCTTGCACGACGCGATCGCCGCTTGCGCCGCCTCGATCGCGAGATCGGCGGTCAGCACCTTATAGGTCACGGTTGGCAGGCCGTCGGCTGCAGACGCGTTGGTCATTATGGCCGTCAGGCCGATTGCGGCGGTGAAAGCACCCAAGCGAATCATCCCATCCTCCTGTCGTCGATCTTGTGCGCCTATTGGATCATGCGCGCCCGCAAGGCGCTACCGTGGCCGGGTTCAACTTCCTGTGCTCGGCTTGCGCTGTTCGCGCGGCCGATTTAGGCTCCTTCGTGGGGATCGAGCAGGCTCCCCTTCAGACGGCATCCGCTGTCCAAGCTCTGCGTCACTCGCTGTGCGAGGATGCGATGGCATTGGATGGATTGGTCGGGACGAAGCCGTTCTCTCTCTTTTTGTCACTTGTCTCCATCGCGCGCAGCCCAAAACTCCGAGGATGGGATGAGACATGCCGTCTTCCTGCTGTTGGTCGCGATGGGGATCGCCGTGAGTGCGGCAAGCCCGGCTGCCGAGCCGCCGCTTGTGCTCGAAGCAAAAATACCGCTTGGCGCCGTATCGGGGCGGATCGATCATTTCGCGGTCGATCTCGTTCGGCAACGGCTCTTTGTCGCCGAGCTTGGCAATAGCAGCGTCGGTGTCATCGATCTCGTGGCCGGCACGGTCGTGCACCGCATCACGGGACTGAAAGAGCCGCAAGGCATCGGCTATTTCGCGCGCACCGACACGCTCTATGTCGCCAATGCCGGAGACGGTGCAGTACAGCTTTATCGCGGCGCCGATTTTGCGCCGAGCGGCCGTATCGCGCTCGGCGATGACGCGGACAATATCCGCATCGACGAGGCGCATGATCGAATCTGGGTCGGTTATGGCGACGGCGCGCTGGCGGCGATCGATGCGGCAAGCAACCGCAAGGCGATCGACATTCCGCTCAAGGCACATCCCGAGAGCTTTCGCCTCGCTGCCGGCGGCGGCCGGATTTTCGTCAACGTGCCCGAGGCGGGCGAGATCGCAGCGGTCGATGTCGCGACGGGCAAGCAGGTATCGACGATCGAGACCCACGGCGCGCGCGCGAATTTTCCGATGGCCCTCGATCCCGATAAGGGAAAAGTCCTCTCGGTCTTCCGCAATCCGCCGCAATTGGTCGCCTACGCCATGGATGACGGCCGCCGTGTCGACAGCATTACGGTGTGCGGTGATGCCGACGATGTCTTCCTCGATGCCAAGCGGAAGCGCGTCTATGTCAGTTGCGGCAGTGGCGCGATCGATGTGCTCGACGCCAGCGGCGGCGCCTATCAGCGCATCGCGCATATCGCGACCGCGACGGGCGCGCGCACGTCGCTCTTCGTGCCCGAGCGCGACCGCCTTTATCTCGCGGTACGCGCGACGGGCAGCGAGCCGGCGGCGATCTGGGTTTTTCGTCCATCGCCATAAATAGAAAGGAGACAAAGATCTTGCCGAAACACGAAACAATCGCGCGGCGACACCTGTTCGCAGCGGCTGGTGCTGGACTACTCATGCTCAAGGCCTGTCCGCGAGCGCGAGCGCGGGCGCAGCAAAGCCAGGAGAAGCTCTCGAAATCCGATTCGGCCTATCAGGACTCGCCGAAGAACGATCAGCAATGCAGCGAGTGCACGAAGTTTCAGCCGCCCAAGGGCTGTTCCGTTGTCGCGGGCGATATCAACCCGCGCGGCTGGTGCAAGCTCTACGAGGCGCCGCCCGAATAGGCCGTTATCAGCTATCAGGGGTTTGCAGCAGACACCCCTCAAGACATCCGTCCAAGCTCTGCTCTTCTCTCTGAGCGAGGAGTCACATGAACGGACGGAGTCATTTATCCAAGCAGCATAAGATCGCGATCGTTTGGCGCGGCGATGCCGAAGCGCGGCAAGCCGCTACGCCGCGGAACAACCGCTTCCACCGCATCTTCGAGGAACTGAGCGCGCTCGGCATCGATGCACAGCCCGCCGTTTACGATGAGGAATTTGCCGATGCGGTGCGCGCGCAGCTCCTGGCGGCGGATGGCGTGCTGGTATGGGTCGATCCCATCCATCAGGGCAAAACCCGCGAAGCGCTGGACCCGCTGCTGCGCGATGTCGCGGCGCAGGGGCCGTTCGTCAGCGCCCATCCCGATACGATCCTGAAACTCGGAGTCAAAGAGGTGCTGTATCGCACCCGACATCTTGGCTGGGGCAGCGATACGCGTCTCTACCGCAGCGTCGCGGAATTCCGTGCGGCATTTCCCACAGCGCTGCGCGAGGCGGGCCCTCGGGTTCTCAAGCAGAATCGCGGCAACGGCGGGCAAGGTGTGTGGAAAGTCGAGCTGCTGTCCGGGCGGACGCCGGCGACGATCCAAGTGCTGCAGGCGCAACGTGGCAGCGTGCCCGAGGAGATCGCCCTGGAAGATTTCATGCAACGTTGTGATCGCTATTTCGGCTGGGGCGGTGCGCTGATCGATCAGGTGTTCCAACCGCGCCTGGCGGAGGGGATGACCCGTTGTTACATCGGCGTCGATCGGGTCGTCGGCTTCGGTCATCAGCTCGTCAAGGCGCTGATCCCTCCACCGCCGGAAGGTCCCGATTCTCCCGCCGCGCAGCCTGGCCCGCGCATCATGCATGGCCCGGACGCAGCGCGTTTTCAGCGATTGCGCGCAAAGGTGGAAGCGGAGTGGATACCACAGATGATGCAAGTGCTCGGTCTCGAGCGTGCTGCGCTGCCCCTCATCTGGGATGCCGATTTCCTCTTGGGGCTACGCGACGCATCGGGTGAGGACAGCTATGTGCTCTGCGAGATCAATGCGAGCTCGTGCTTTGCCGTTCCCGACGAAGCACCGGCCGCTATCGCGCGTTTGTGCCTTGAGCGCCTACGCTCCGCCAACGGTTCGGGAAGATGATCCAAGTGGTGGCGAGCGCGACGAAGCAGCCGAGCCCGGTGTCGTAGATGCGTTCGGAGAGCAGCGGGCGGTCTCCGCCTTCGCTCAGCAGCGCCATGTCGAGCAGCACCAACGCCATCGCTGTGATAGCGGCGAAGCCGCTCCAGCGCTGCCAGATGAGGCCAGGCGAGATGAGGAAAGCGAGGACGATCGCTGCCGCGCTCAGATGCCAGGCGTTGTGGCTGATCGAGACGACGGCGAGCGCGACGCCGACGCCGACGAGGGTGCCGAAACCGCGCTGCAACACAAGCTGCACGCTCTCGGAATCATTCGGCCGCATGACGGCGAGGGTCGTGATCGTGACCCAGGCGGCGTGGGCCGCGCCGAAATGGATGGCGAGACTGAGGCCGAGCGCGGCGGCGACGGCGTAGCGGAGGCCGAAGCGCCAATCGGCGGCATGCTCGCCGCGAATATGGTGCAGGCCTGCGCGTACGCTGGCGCCGGTCTCCACCGCGTATTGCCGGCGGATTTGATGATCGGCCCAGACGATCAGCATTGCCCAGGCGCCGCCGGCAATCACCGGCACCAGCAGCTTCCAGCTCACAAGGTCGAGGCTCACCGCGATGACGAAGCTGAAGCCCATGCAGCGCGCGGCATTCTCGAGCGCGCGGCTGGTGTTGTGCACCCAGCCGATGACGACGGCACAGAGGAACAGCACGCCGAGCTGGCCCAGATAATCGTGGCCGGCGATGAAAGCGAGGATGCCGCCGATGATGATGGCGTCGCCGCTCGTCGCCATGTTGATGAGGCGATCGTCGAGCTCGCCGCCGAGATCGTTCATCCAGGACCAGAGCGCGCAGAGCGTCGCGATCAGGCCGGCCTCGGGATTGTTGAAGACGACGCCGACGATCGTCGGCCCCGCGACCGAGAGCGCGCCATGAAAGGCACGGTTCCAGAGTAGCGACTGGCCGTGATAACGGACGAGATCGAGTGGATCGAAATTAAAAACGCGCATCGTTGCCGATGCGCGTTTTAGGGGTATTTCGCCGTCACCCCAACCCTCTCCCCGCTGGGAAGAGGAAGGGTGAGGGGGTATTTCAGCGTTCGCCGCCCGCGGCCTCGTTCTGAGAGGCTGCTGCGGCCGCCGCTTGGCGTTGCTCTTCCGCTTCGCGTGCCGCCGCTTCCGCGGCGAGCTTCAGCGGATCGATGCCTTCGGCCTGCATCTCGGCCTCTTCGGCCGATTGCGCGACATTCGCCGTCACCTGCACCGAAACTTCCGGATGCAGCACGACGCGCAGCGGGAAGAGGCCCAGCGTCTTGATCGGCTTTTCCATGATGACTTGGCCGCGGGTGATGGTGAAACCCGCCGCCGTTATGGCATCCGAGAGATCGCGTGCCGAGACCGAGCCGTAGAGCTGGCCGCTCTCGCCCGCCTGACGGATCAGCACGACCTTGAGGCCGCTGAGCTTCTCCGCGACCTGCTCGGCTTCGCTCTTGCGCGTCAGGTTTTGCGCTTCGAGCTGCACGCGCTGCTTCTCGAAATAGGCGATGTTGTCTTTCGTCGCCCGCATCGCCTTTTTCTGCGGCAGGAGGAAGTTGCGCGCGAAACCCGGGCGCACCTTCACCACCTGGCCCATCTGGCCGAGATTCTCGACCCGCTCGAGGAGGATCACATCCAACATGTCAGCCTCGCTCTAACGAAGGGCGTAGGGCAGGAGCCCGAGAAAGCGCGCGCGCTTGATCGCCTGCGCCAGCTCGCGCTGCTTCTTCGTCGACACCGCGGTGATGCGGCTCGGCACGATCTTGCCGCGCTCGGAAATGAAGCGCTGCATCAGCTTCACGTCCTTGTAGTCGATCTTCGGCGCATTCGGGCCCGAGAAGGGGCAGGATTTGCGCCGGCGGAAGAAAGGCCTCCGCGCGGCCGGGCGTCCGCCGCCCTGGCGTTCGTCGTTATCGGCCATCGGTTGCCTCCTCTTCGCGCGGATCGCGGTCGCCATAGCCGCGGCGTGGGCCACGGTCGCGATCCCGGTCGCGCTCATCACGGTTGCGGCTTTGCATCATTGCAGAAGGCTCGGTCTCGAGCGCCTCGACGCGGATGGTGAGGTAGCGCAGCACGTCCTCATTGATGCGCATGTTGCGCTCGAGCTCGCTCACGGCGGCGGCGGGCGCATCGAGATTGAAGAGCACGTAGTGGCCCTTCCGATTCTTTTTCATGCGGTAGGAGAGGTTGCGCAAACCCCAGTATTCGCGCTTCTCGATCTTGCCGCCATTCTCGGCGACGAGATTGGCGAAAGTGTCGGCCAGGGCTTCCACCTGGGCGGTGGATATGTCCTGACGCGCAATAAAGATATTCTCGTAGAACGGCATCTATTCCCCTTATGGCTGTTGTGCGGCCCGCCGCTGGTCGAAGCCTTCGCTTAAGGAAGAGGGGCTTCGACGGTCAGCCGCGCGGACCTAGCCGGCATGAGGCCGGCAAGGAGGCGGCGGACTATAGCGGATGGTGCGCCCAAGGCAAGCCGTGGGCAGAACTGGCGTGGCACATCTGGACAGGCCGCGTCCGGAATGTTATCGCAGCGTTACAGGGCGGGGAGCGCGCGATGGGTCGATCGCTTTATCTAATTGTTTTGTTTGGTCTTTTATCTGGCTGTGTGCCGATCAGCATCGATCCGGCGCGCGATCAGTTCGGCGTCTCGACGTCGCGCCCCGATGGCGGCGCGGTGGGACCGGCCGATCCGCAGCTCGCCGAGCTCGATCGCAAGGCGCAGCAGATCTGTACCACCGGCTATCAGGGCGCGGCGCCCACTGTCCAGCCGGCGCAAAACGATCAGCAGATCGTCGACCAGAAGCTGCGCTGCGGTCACTACGACCGGCTGAATCTCGACTACCTCCACATGAACTGGTCGAACGTTTTCTAACGCAACAATGATGATCGGTTTGGAGGCGGCATGACGCGCGCCCTGGTATTTCCGGGCCAAGGCTCGCAAGTAGTGGGCATGGGTCGCGATCTCGCGGGCGCGTTCGCGACGGCGCGCGACGTCTTTGCCGAGATCGACGAAGCGCTGCATCAAAATCTCTCGCGGCTGATGTTCGAGGGGCCGGAGAGCGATCTGACGCTGACCGAGAATGCGCAACCGGCGCTGATGGCGGCAAGCCTCGCGGTCGCGCGCGTGCTCGAGAAAGACGGCAAGCTCGATCTGAAAAGCCATGTCGCTTTCGTCGCCGGTCATTCGCTCGGCGAATATTCGGCGCTTGCCGCCGCGCATGCGCTCGGGCTCGCCGATGCGGCGCGACTGTTGAAGCGCCGCGGCTTGGCGATGCAGCGCGCGGTGCCGGTCGGCATGGGCGCGATGGCGGCGATGCTCGGCGTCGAGCAGGATGTCGTGCGCGAGGTGGCGGAAGCCGCGGCGCAGAGCGAGGTCTGCGATCTCGCCAACGATAATGGCGGCGGCCAGCTCGTGCTGAGCGGCCACAAGACCGCGGTCGAGCGCGCGGTCGCGGTCGCGGCGGAACGCGGCGTGCGGCGCTCGATCATGCTCCCGGTGAGCGCGCCCTTCCATTGCGCGCTGATGAAGCCGGCGGCCGATGAGATGGCCGAAGCGCTTGGCGAAGTGAAACTCTCAGAGCCGTGGGTGCCGCTCATCGCCAATGTCAGCGCTGCGCCGGTGCGCGATCCCGACGAGATCAAGCGTTTGCTGGTCGAGCAGGTGACCGGCCTCGTGCGCTGGCGCGAATGCGTTCTCGCGATGAAAGAACAGGGCGTGCATGAGCTGATCGAGCTCGGCAGCGGCAAGGTGCTGACCGGTCTGACCAAGCGCATCGATCGCGAGCTGGTCGGATCGGCGATCGGCACGCCGGCCGAGATCGAAGCTTTCCTGAAGACGCTTTGATGCTTTCGTGAGCGCGTTGGATCGAGCCACTACGTTCGTCATTCCCGCGAAAGCGGGAATCCAGAGATACATCGGGCTGTTGGCCTGGACCCCCGCTTTCGCGGGGGTGACGCGTGAAATTGAGCCATGCGGTAAGCGCGAGGGATTTCCATGTTCGATTTGAGCGGCAAGACGGCGCTGGTCACCGGCGCCTCGGGCGGTATCGGCGGCGCGATCGCGCGCGCGCTTTATGGCGCCGGCGCCAAGGTGATGCTGAGCGGCACGCGGCAGTCGGCGCTCGATGCGCTGAAGGCTGAGCTCGGCGAGCGCGCTTTTGTCGCGGTCTCCGATCTCGGCGATCCGGCGGCGGCCGATGCGCTGGTGAAGACCGCCGATGAGTCGATGGGGCAGCTCGATATCCTGATCAACAATGCCGGCCTCAATCGCGACATGCTGGCGATGCGCATGAAGGACGAGGATTGGCAGAAGGTGATCGATGTCGATCT
Organism: uncultured Alphaproteobacteria bacterium; assembly: GCA_963740675.1. GTDB lineage: Bacteria > Pseudomonadota > Alphaproteobacteria > ATCC43930 > CGMCC-115725 > CAIKMD01. The sequence continues at coordinate 178,127 of CAVUFS010000004.1, read as the reverse complement.
CACCGCCGGCTTCCGCCTCGCGCGCGCGGCGTTGCGCGGCATGGTGCGGCGGCGCTGGGGGCGCATCATCGCGATCACCTCGGTGGTCGGCGCGACCGGCAACCCCGGCCAGGCGAATTACGCCGCGGCCAAAGCCGGCATGGTCGGCATGTCGAAGGCGCTCGCGGCCGAGGTGGCGCAGCGCGGCGTCACCGTGAATTGTATTGCACCCGGCTTCATCGCGACCGCGATGACCGAGGCGCTGAACGACGAGCAAAAAGCCCGAATCGCCCAGGCGATTCCGATGGGTCGAGTCGGCACGCCCGACGAGATCGCGGCCGGCGTGCTCTTCGTCGCCAGCGAGGAGGCACGCTATATGACCGGCCAAACCTTGCACATCAACGGCGGGTTGGCCATGATCTAGCCCGCCAATCCAGCCTGCCTCGGGGACGGCGAGGTGGGGTGCCCGGCTGGAAATAGCCGGCAATCTATGTTAGGTAGCCTCCCTCCGGCTCCGGCCGTCGCCGAGTGAGCGGAAGTCACACACAGCCAAGATTAAGCGCGTCAATTTTGCCGAGGAACGAGTGATGAGCGATGTCGCCGAGCGGGTAAAGAAAATCGTCGTTGAGCACCTGGGCGTCGACGAGGCCAAGGTCACCGACAATGCCAGCTTTATCGACGACCTGGGTGCCGACAGTCTCGACACCGTCGAGCTTGTGATGGCGTTCGAGGAAGAATTCGGCTGCGAAATCCCGGACGATGCCGCAGAGAAGATCGTCACCGTGAAAGACGCCGTCCAATTCATCGAAGCGCATCCGTCCTGATCGCTCAGCAATCGAGAGACGGGGCATCATGAGACGGGTCGTCGTTACCGGTCTCGGTCTGGTCACGCCGCTGGGCGTGGGCGTCGAGCATGTTTGGAAGCGTCTGCTCAACAGCGAATCCGGCATCGGCGCGATCCAGAGCTTCGACGTGTCGGACTTGCCGGCGAAGATCGCCGGCCAAGTGCCGCGCGGCGAGACCAAATCCGGCAATTTCAACGCTGATGACTGGGTCCCGACCAAGGACCAGCGCAAGATGGATGAGTTCATCGTCTTCGCGATCAGCGCTGCGACGCAGGCGGTGGAGGATTCCGGCTGGAAACCCACCGACGAGGAATTGCTCGAGCGCACCGGCGTGATGATCGGCTCGGGTATCGGCGGCCTGCCGGGCATTGCCGAGACCTCGATGATCCTGCACGAGAAGGGCCCGCGTCGTATCTCGCCCTTCTTCATCCCGTCCTGCCTCATCAACCTGGCCTCGGGCCAGGTCTCGATCAAATACGGCTTCAAGGGTCCGAACCACGCGGTCGTCACCGCCTGTTCAACGGGCGCGCATGCGATCGGCGACGCGGCGCGGCTGATCCAATTGGAAGATGCCGATGTCATGGTCGCGGGTGGAACCGAAGCCGCCGTGTGCCGGATCGGTCTTGCGGGCTTTGCCGCCGCGCGCGCGCTTTCGACCGCGTTCAATGACGAGCCGCACCGCGGCTCGCGTCCCTGGGACGAAGCACGCGATGGCTTCGTGATGGGCGAGGGCGCTGGCGTCGTTGTGCTCGAAGAGCTCGAGCATGCGAAGAAGCGCGGCGCCAAGATCTATGGCGAGATCATCGGCTACGGCATGTCGGGCGATGCCTATCACATCACCGCGCCGGCCGAGGACGGCAATGGCGGCTTCCGCGCCATGCGCAACGCGCTGAAACGCGCGGGTCTCGGTGTGGAAGATATCGACTACATCAACGCGCATGGCACCTCGACGCCGCTCGGCGACGAGATCGAGCTTGGCGCGGTGAAGCGGCTCTTCGGCGATCACGCCTATAAGCTCTCGATGTCCTCGACCAAATCGGCGATCGGGCATCTCTTGGGCGCAGCCGGCAGCGTCGAGGCGATCTATTCGCTCCTCTCGCTGCGCGATCAGATCGTCCCGCCGACCCTCAATCTCGAAAAGCCGAGCGCCTCCTGCGACATCGATCTCGTGCCGCTGAAGGCCAAGGAGCGCAAGGTTCGTCGCGCGCTCTCCAACTCGTTCGGCTTCGGCGGCACCAACGCTTCACTGATTTTCGGTCCGGCCCCCTAGATGAAATGGGCGCTACGCGCAGCAGGGGGGCTGGCGGCCATCCTGCTGCTCGCCGGCATTGCTCTTTTCATTGGGGCGCGCAGCTATGACGCTCCGGGGCCACTCGCCGCGGCGAAGATCGTCGTCATTCCCAAAGGGGCCGGCGCGCGCGAGGTTGGCACGCTGCTGGCGGCGAATGGTGTCGTCGAGAACGGCTACCTCTTCACGGTCGGCACCTATGTGAGCGGCCGCGCCGCAAGCCTCAAAGCCGGCGAATACGAATTCGCCGCCGGGATCAGCCCGGCCGGTGCCGCCGATCTCATCGATAGCGGCAAGGTCTATCGCCACAAGCTGACCATCCCCGAAGGGCTGACGTCCGCGCAGATCGTCGCGCTGATCGATGCGGCGCCGGCGCTCGATGGAACGATCGATGCCGAGCCGCCGGAAGGCACGCTGCTACCCGATACATATTTCTATGTCATGGGCAATACGCGGCAGGAGCTGCTGACGCGCATGCATCGCGCGATGGAGAAGGCGCTGGCCGAAATCTGGGCCAATCGCGCGCCGGACCTGCCCCTGGCCAGCCCCGCCGAAGCCGTGACCCTCGCCTCGATCGTCGAGAAGGAAACGGCGAAGCACAACGAGCGGCCGCGCGTCGCCGGCGTCTTCATCGAGCGGTTGAAGCTCGGCATGAAGCTGCAGGCCGATCCGACGGTGATCTATGTCATGACGCGGGGCGGCGCGGTGGCGATGCCGCATCCTTTGGGGCATGACGATCTGTCGATCGAATCGCCCTACAATACTTACGTCGACAAGGGCCTGCCGCCGACGCCGATCGACAATCCCGGACTCGCCTCGCTGAAGGCGGCGCTGCAGCCCGACGATCGCGGCGAGCTCTATTTCGTCGCCGACGGCAGCGGCGGCCATGCTTTCGCCAAGACGCTCGACGAGCACAACAAGAACGTCGCCAAGCTGCGCAGCAACCAAAGCGGGCAGAATCCACCCAGCAATCAGAACGGCGGCTGATTTTTAGAAGCCGGGCGGATCGCTCGCGGGAAAAGATTTATCGGACGCTTCATCGATCTTGTCCCAATGATCGGGAGGAGCCCGCATGCTTTCAGGCCCCGCCAAACGGGAGATGCCACCTGCACCGGAATGTCGCGTGAGATCGTCGGCAGAGCGGGACCGCAGTCGGCGGCCAATGAGGCAGGCCACGCCGTAACCAGCGGTCATAGCAAGCAACACCATGATTGCTGAGCGCCCGGCGCTTCGATGCTGAACCGACATGATGGAAGAGTAAGAGCGGGCAACGGCGTTCGTTCCGAAATTTCTGCGAAGATCGTGCTCTGTCATTAGGGTGCGGGTTTCGCCCCGAGAAGCCGCTGAAAGTACGGACGCCCTTTCGCTACATGCCGAATTGCTTGAGACGCCGCCTAGCCGCTGCTGGCGGGCGCGGTTATAAAGCGCCATGACAATCGCTAGCATGACGGGCTTCGCCCGTGCCGAAGGCCATGACGGGCCGCTGAGCTGGGCCTGGGAGCTCAAAAGCGTCAATTCGAAATCGTTGGATCTGCGCTTCCGCCTGCCGCCGGGCTTCGACGCGCTGGAGCTGCCGCTGCGCGCGCTGGTGACACAGCGGCTGAAGCGCGGCTCGATCAGCGTCAATCTCTCGGTCGCGCGCGCGGCCGGTGCCGGCAACATCCGCATCAACCGCGACGCGCTGGCGGTGGTGGTGCGCTTGGCCAACGAGATCGCCGCCGAAGTCGAAGCCGCGCCGCCGCGGATCGACGGGCTGCTCGCCTTGCGCGGCGTGCTCGAAAGCGGCGACGAGGCGCTGGATGAGGGCGCGCGCGAGCGGCAGATGAAGCAGCTCAACGACGGTTTCGCGCAGGCGCTCGAAGGTCTCGCTTCGATGCGGGTGAGCGAAGGTGCGCGGCTCGATGCCGTGCTGTCGGAGCGGCTCAAGGAGATCGCGGCCCTGGTGAAAGACGCCGAGGGCGCGGCGGCGACGCAGCCGGCGGCGATCAAGGCGCGGCTGAAAGAATTGATCGCGGCGTTGACCGATGCGGTGCCCGCGCTGCCCGAAGACCGTCTTGCGCATGAGGCGGCGCTGGTCGTCGCTAAAGCCGATATCCGCGAAGAATTGGATCGGCTGCAAGCGCATATCGATGCCGCGCACGGTTTGATGAAAGAAGGCGTCGCAATCGGCCGGCGCTTCGATTTCCTCTGTCAGGAATTCAACCGCGAAGCGAACACGCTGTGCTCGAAATCCGCCGATCTGGAACTGACCCGCATCGGCCTCGCGCTCAAAGCCGCGATCGAGCAGTTGCGCGAGCAAGTGCAGAATATCGAGTAGCCGCGATGGCCGAGCCTTCGATCAAGCGCCGCGGTCTGCTTCTCGTCCTTTCCTCGCCGTCGGGCGCGGGCAAGACGACGATCAGCCGCAAGCTCTTCGAGGAAGACGGCAAGCTCGCGATGTCGGTCTCGGTGACGACGCGGCCGAAGCGCCCTGGCGAGATCGACGGCACGCATTACTATTTCGTCGAGCGCGCGAAATTCGATGAGATGGTGGCGCAGGGTGAATTGCTCGAGCACGCGATCGTCTTCGGCAATTGCTACGGCACGCCGCGCGGCCCGGTGATGCAGGCGCTCGACGCCGGCCAGGACATCATCAGCGATGTCGATTGGCAGGGCACGCAGCAGCTCAAGGAACATGTGCGCGACGATGTCGTCACCATCTTCATCCTGCCGCCGACCATCGAGGCGCTGAAAGAGCGGCTGCAGATCCGCGCGCAAGACACGCCGGAAGTGGTGCAGGCGCGGATGGCGAAATCATCCGACGAAATGAGCCATTGGCCGGAATACGATTATGTGATCGTCAACGACGATCTCGAACAGAGCGTGCGCCAGGTGCAGGCGATCCTCGACGCCGAGCGCAAGCGCCGCACGCGGCAGGTCGGACTGTCGGATTTCGTCAACGCGCTGCGCGGCCAGGCGTAGGTCGAATTCTATTCCCTCTCCGCCCTTGAGGGCGGAGAGGGTAGGGTGAGGTGGGTGGTTGATCATCAAGTGAGGTCGCGCCGCTGAGGTACACCTCACCCTCCCAATCGCTTGGGCGATTGGGCCCCTCCCTCTCCCCGCAAGCGCGGAGAGGGTTATTGAGATAGAGCCCGCGCCAACGCGCAGAATTGCTCGACCGAGAGTTCCTCCGCGCGCGCGGTCGGCTCCGCACCGGATGCAGCGATCAGCGCGGCCGTGTCGCCGCCAAGCGATTTGAGGCTCTGGCGCAGCATCTTGCGGCGCTGGCCGAAGGCGGCGGCGGTGACGCGCTCAAGCAGTGCCTGATCGCACACTGCGCGCGGCGTTGCACGCGGCGTCAGATGCACGACGGTCGAGGTGACTTTGGGCGCTGGCACGAAAGCTTGCGGCGGTATGTCGAAAGCGAGCTTCACCTGGCAGAGCCATTGCGTTAGCACCGCAAGGCGCCCGTAAGCATCGTCGCCCGGCGCGGCGGCGAGGCGCTCGGCGACCTCTTTCTGGAACATCAAGGTCAGGCTCTCGAAAGCGCTGATCTTGCCGAGCCAGCCGATCAAGAGCGGCGTTGCGATGTTATAAGGCAGGTTCGCGACGATCTTGCGCGGCGCGGCGACAAGGCTCGCCGCGTCCATCGCCAACGCGTCGCCTTCGACGATGGCGAGGCGGCCGGGGAACACGGTTTCCAGCTCGCGCAAAGCGGCGATGCAGCGCGGATCGCGCTCGATCGCCGTGACATGCTGCGCGCCTTCCAGCAGCAGCGCGCGGGTGAGGCCGCCGGGGCCGGGTCCGATCTCAATGATGTTCGCATGTTCGAGCGGCGCGGCGGTGCGCGCGATGCGCCGCGTCAGGTTGATATCGAGAAGGAAATTCTGGCCGAGCGATTTGCGCGCGCCGAGATCGAAGCGGCGGATGATCTCGCGAAGCGGCGGAAGCTCAGGCGGGGATGGCGGCGGCGACACGGCGCTCGACAAGCTCGCCGGCCAGCGCGATCGCGGCGATGAGGCTCGCCGGATTGGCGACGCCTTTGCCGGCGATATCGAGCGCCGTGCCGTGATCGGGCGAGGTGCGGATGAAGGGCAGACCCAGCGTGATGTTGACACCGCGATCGAAATCGATCGTCTTCAGCGGAATAAGCGCCTGGTCGTGATACATGCAGATCGCAACGTCGTAGCGCCGGCGCGCGGCGGCGTGGAACATCGTGTCGGGCGCCATCGGGCCGGTGACCTCGATGCCGGAATCGCGCAGCGCTTTGACGGCGGGTGCGACGATCTCGATATCCTCGCGGCCAATAGTGCCGTTCTCGCCGGCATGCGGGTTGAGCCCGGCGACCGCGAGCCGCGGCGACGTGATGCCGAAATCGCGCTTGAGGCCGGCGGCGGTGATCTTGCCGATGGTGACGATATCCTCGGTGCGCAAGGATTCGATTGCCTGGCGCAGCGCCGTATGGATCGTCACCGGCACGACGCGCAGCTCGGGTCCGGCCAGCATCATTACCGGGGTCACGCCGCCGGCGAGCTCGGCGAGATATTCGGTGTGGCCGGGATGCTTGAAGCCCGCGGCGTAGAGCGTCTCTTTCTGGATCGGATTGGTGACGATCGCGGCGGCGCGGCCTTGCTGTACCAATTCGACCGCGCGGGTGATCGCGCCGATGACCGCCGGGGCGTTGCCGGTATCGAGCTTGCCCGGGACGACCGGGCGCGGCAGCGTGATCGGCAGCACCGGCAGCGCGTTCGGGAAGATCGCGACGGCGTCTTCGGGCGCGGCGATAGCGCGGACCGGCACGTCGAGATGAAGCGCGGCGGCGAGCTGCGTCAGCCGCTCGGGCACGTCGAGAACGAAGAAAGGCGGCAGATGCTCGCTGTTACGCGCGTGCCAGGCTTTCAGCGTGATCTCGCCACCGACACCCGCAGGCTCGCCGATCGTAAGGGCAAGGGGCAAGGGGCGCTGTGTCACCCGCGCGCTCCTTACCCGCGAATGTCCACATAGGCGCTGCGGCGCAGATCGCGCAGATAGCGGCGCGATATCTGGTCGAGGCGCGCATGCATCAACTCGTCATAGACCTGATCCTGTGTCGGCAGCGCCGAGCGGGGATCGGTGCGCTTGCACACCATGATGATGCCGACGCCGCCGCGTGTCGGCAGTGGCTTGCTCGCATCCGAGACTTTGAGTCCGAGCACGATATTTTTGATGTCGGCGGGCAGATCGCCCGCACGGACATTGGGGCTCTGGGTCGAGGTTTGCGGCGCTTGCTCGCGCGCGATCTTCGCCATGTCCTCGCAGCTCTTGGCCGTGTCGCTGATGTTCTGCGCCTGCGCCATGACTTTTTGTTGTTGTGCCGGCGGGGCGTTGGGCGCGACCGGAAGGATAACCTCGACCAGCGAGAACGTCGTGTCGTCGGCGTTGGTTTGTCCCGGCGTGCGGCGGTCGACGAGATAGAGGATGTAGTAACCGGCGGTGGTGCGGATCGGATAAGACATCTCGCCCGGATTCATCTTGGCGATCGCATCATCGAGCGGCGGGCCGAACTGGTTCGGCGTCACCCAGCCGATATCGCCGCCGGTCGCGGCGCTCGGCGATTGCGAGAACTGCTGCGCCACCGCGGGGAATTGCGCGCCGCCGCGGATCTGCTGGATCAGCTTGTCGGCGAGCGCCTTCACTTCGGGTTCCTGCGTCGGATTATCGATCGCGAGAAAGATTTCGGCGACGTGGCTCTGCGGCTTGCCGATATCGGCTTTGAGCCGCGCAATCTCGGCATTGACCTCGGTATCCGAGACGCTGACATCCGAGGAGTAGCGGCCCTCCACCACCTTGTTCCAAACGATGGAGGCGGTGACTTGATCGGCCAGCGTGCTGCGCGGGATGCCCGCCGACTTCAGATATTGATCGAGGCCGCCTTTCTGCATGCCGTTGCGCGTCTCGATATTGGTGAGCGCCCGCTCGACCTCGTTTTTATCGGCGACCACCTTGTAGCGTTTGGCTTCCTGGATCTCGAGCTTCTCGTCGATGAGCTGCTGGAGCACCCGGCGCTGAAGCTGCTGGCGGTTCTGGGGCGTATCGGGAATGCCCGATGAGCGCATGAGCAGCAGCAGCCGCGCGCCGACGTCATCGAGGGTGACGATGTCGTTATTGACGACGGCGGCAATGCGCGTCTCCTGCGCCTGGCACGTGCCGGCGAGGGCTAGGACAAAGCCAAGACGAAGCAACCATTTCATGGGTAAAGCAAAATTCATGATCGGGGACGCAAGTTTATAGAGCGAAAGCGGGCAATGCCCAAGAGGCATCTCGGCGCAGGGGACGAACTTTGCCCCATTTCGGGATCGGGTCTATTGCGAGACGGACACGTCGCCGAGGTCGCGGAAGACGAAGGTCAGGACAAAGGAAACACCTGGTTTCACGTCGCCAACCGAAATGGCGCTCCGCTGGATCGATCCGGTGACCGACAGACAGTCGTCGCGATAGGTGAGACGGATAGCCGAATTGAGGCTGGTTGAGCCTTGGTTGAGGTCCTGGGTCTGCGTCACCTGGCCTGACCACTTGTCGGTCAGCGCGAAATTGACGCCGAGGCTGATCTGGCTGGCCGGCAGCACGGTCGGCTGGCTGGGGATCGCCGAGGTGGAGATATAGCTGATCGAGCCGTTGAGATTGGCGACGCCGCCATAAGCGCCGATTTCCTGGCGCCGCATTGCCATATCCTGGCTGTCGAGGCGGGCGCGGTAGAAGATGCTGAAATAGTTGGTCGGTGCCACGGTCACGCGGCCGACGACGTCCGAGCGGCGGTTGTCGAGGCCGGTACCCAAGGGGAACTGCGTACTGTTCTGGAAGCGGTAGCTTTCACCGATCAGGAATTGCGTGCTGCCGGCAACCGGATTGAACAAACCGGCATGCAAGCCGTAATCGATGCGCTGGCCGCCATCGACGCGGTCATAGCCGGGGAAGCGGTTACCGACGAAGAGGTCGGTGTCGTCGAATTCGAAACTCTGCGCGTCTTCGTTGGGGATGTCAGCGGGGTTGCCGCCGATCGGCGCGGCAAAAGCGGCGACGATCGGTTCGACCAAGGCGCTGATATTGCCCATGTCGTTGATCCAAGGGTAACTCCATTTGAGCGCCACTTGCGGGAAGACTCGGCCCTCCACTTTGGTCTCGGCCGTGGTCGAGAGGCCGTAGGCCGGACTGAAATTGGTGTCGTAGCCGTCGCCGCGCATCGTCGCGCTGAATTCATAGCGATCGCCGATCGGGCTGGTGAAAGGCAGGCGCCAACTGCTGCCCAGCGACATGCGCCGCATGTTGAGCAAGTCACGCTTGGCGAGGTTCAGCACATCGCCGTTGAGCTGTAACCGCCCGCCGAGCACGTCGGGCGGCGTCGTCAGCGTGTAATAGGCCTGCGGCAGAACGAACGGCTCGATGGCGATGCTGTCGATCGGATTCAGGTTCTGATAGGCGTAAGCGCTGACATTGCCGTAGCTCGCCTCGCCGAAATGCTCGACATAGGCGTGGTCGGTGAGGAAGTTGGTCGAATAGGGGAAGTGATAGCGCTGTAAGTAGGTCTGATCGGTCGTCGCAATGCCGGTGAACCCGGCGCGCCAGCTCGGCGACAGATCCCAGAGGCCGGTGCCAGAGAGATGGCCGCGGACGCCGTGGGCATTCACGTCCGGGTTGCGGGGATCTTGGCTCGTGCTGCCGAAAGTGACGCTGTCGTCGGTCGTCAGCACGCCGTTGCCGAAGCGCTGACGATACTGGCCGTCGAGAACGGTTCCGCCTTCGGTCGTGAAGATCGGCCGGAAAGTCGCGTCCTTATCGGGACTGATCACGAGATAGTAGGGGATGCCGAAGCGGTAGCCGTTCGACGAATCATGGCCGAAGACCGGCGGCAGGAAGCCGCTGGCGCGCTTCACCGACGGATCGGGATGCGAGAAATAGGGCGACCACATGATCGGGACGCCCTCGATCTCCATGATCGCGTCGTGATACTCGACGATCTGCAGATCCTTGTCGTCGACCGCGTCCTCGGCCTTGATCTGCCAGACCGGCGGCCGCGTCGGATCGGCGGCGCAGAGCTGGCACGGCGAATAGACCGCGCGCCGCACTTCGGTGCGCACGCCGCCAACGCGCCGCGCGGTATTGCCAGCGAGGCGCGAGCCATCGAACAGCAGCAGTCTTACGTCCCTGATGAAGCCGTCGCGGAAATTATTGCGCAGCTCCATGTAATTGGCGAAAACGACGTCGCCGGTCGGCTGCGTCATGCTGATATTGCCGGAGGCGGTGACGGTGTCGGTGCGCTGATTGTAAGTGACGGTGTCGGCGAGCAGGACCTGATCGTTCTGACTCAACTCGACATGGCCCTTGGCGACGACAAGGCTGAGATCTTGGTCGTATTGCAGCTCGTCGGCGCTGACGAGCACGGGCTGATCGGTGCCCTTCTGCGGTGCGCCGATGCCGGTGAGGCCGCCCGGTGTAGGCGTCGGGCTTTGGCTGCCGGTCGCAGCGGGCGCCGGCGCCGCGGGGCTATTGGTGGTCGCACCCGTTGCCGGCGCGCCCTTCGATGGCGCGGCATCCTGCGCGTAAGCATTGGCCAGCAGCGCGCACGAAGCGAGCAGCCCGCTGACCGTTCCCCGTAAAACCCCCCTGCGCCCCATTTTTTTTCTTTAGCCGTCCTCGAGATGAAGTAGGAGCGTCGCGCCAAGCAGCCAGGTGATGCCGGTTGGCGTCCAGGCCGCGAGCGAGATCGGAATGCTGGCGGAGAGGCCAAGCGCGAAGACCACGTCCGACAGGAAATAGAGCGCGAAGCCGGAAGCGACGCCGGCGCCGATCATCAGCGTCGCGCCGCCGCGGCGCTGCATGCGGAGGCTGAAGCTCGCGGCGATCAGCACCATCGCGGCATAGAGGAAGGGCCGCGCCAGCAGCGCGTTGAAATAGAGACGATGCTTCTGCGACGAAAAGCCGGAGGCGTCGAGCAAGCGGATGAAGCCGGGCAGTTCCCAGAACGACATCGTCTCGGGCGAGGCGAAGCTTTCCTGGATCTTGTTGAGCGTCAGATTGGTGCCGACATCCAGGGTGGTGAACGGCATCAGCGGCTTGCCCGGCTCCCATTCCGTGCCGTCATGCACTTCCCACACGCCGTTCTTGAGCTCCGCCTGTGCCGCGTCGATGCGGCGCGCCAGCTTCGTGTCGCCGGCAAGGAACAGGATCATCACATTGTCGATGGCGTTGCGATTGATCGTGAAGCCCTTGGCGTGGACGATCGAATGGTTGCCGGCCTCATCGCTTTGCCGCAGCCAGAAGCCGGTGCGCGACAGGCTGAGTTGATCGCCGCCGCCGCGCAGGATGCGGTTGTCGAGCTGCTCGTAGGCCGCCTGCATGACCGAGGCGATCGGATTGAACACCGTCACCATCAGCACGCCGACAAGGAACGCGCCCGACAGCGGCGGCGCGAGGAATTGCCAGGCGGAGATGCCCGCGGCACGCGCGACGACCAGCTCATGGCTGCGGGTCAGGCGCCAGAATGCCATCATCGTCCCGAAGAGGATCGCGAAGGGCATGACCTGCTGCATCATGTCGGGCTGTTTCAGCGCCGCCATTTCGAGCAGGACGAGTAGCGTCGCCTCCGGCCGCGTGCCGGCGCGGCGGATCAGCTCGATATAATCGAGCAGGAAGACGATGCCCACCATCGAGAGGAAGATGATCGTGCACCAGGTGAAGAACTGGCGCGCGATGTAGCGGAAGAGCGTTTTCCACGGCGACATCGTGCTACTCCGCCGGCTGCGCCGCGAAGGCGCGGCGGCGCCATGGCGGCGCACTTTCGCGCCACAGCATCCAGAGCGAGATCAGCAGCGGTATCAGCAGATTGGCGTAGAGCAGCGGGATCGCGAACCAGGCGCGCGCCGCGAGGTCTTTTAGCGCGACGTCGACGACTTCGACCATGAAGGCGAGACCGACCGCGAGCAGGACGCGCCTGGTCTGGCCGCGGCGGTTGAATTCACCGGTCAGGAGACAAGCGACAGAGAGCGCCGCCAAGGTGAGCGCGGAAAGCGGCTCGGCAAGGCGCATATTGAGCTCGACCATGACGGCGCGGCGCCAATCCGGATCCTGGTCGGGTCCCAGGTTTGCGAGGAGATTGCCGGTGTAGCGTTCGTCGACCTGGCGATCGCGTGCGCCCGGCGCGCCGGTGAGGTTGGAGAGCTCGAGCGTATATTGCTTGAAGGTCAGCACCGAAAGGTGACCGTTGGATTTATCGCGCTGCTGACGCGTGCCGTTGACCAGCAGCAGCCGCGGCCCGTCGGACGCGTTGGCGATGGCGCCGCGCTCGGCGAAGACGGTCACGGGCTTGTCGGGCGTGCGGTTGTCGTAGATCAGGATGCTGGTGAGATCGCCGTTATCGTCGCGCCCCTGGACATAGACCATCAGCTTGTCGGTCAGTGTATTGAAGACACCGTCCTGGATCAGCACCGAAGCGAAGCGGTTGCGGATCTCGAATTGCAGGTCCTTGAAGGCGCGGTTCGAGGCCGGCAGCAGATAGAGCGACAGCGAATAAAGGATGATCGTGCCGATGACGGCGGTGATCAGCGCCGGCGCGGCGAGCGACATCGGGCTGACGCCGGCGGCCCGCATCACGACCAGCTCGCTCTCGGAGATCAGCTTGTTGTAGACGAACTGGGCCGCGACAAAGACCGCGATCGGCAGGACCACGTTGATGAAGCGCGGCATGATCAGGATCGCGAGGTGCAGGAACACCCCGATCGACAATCCCCGGTTGACGATGAGATCGATAAGGCGCAGCGCCTGCACCAGCCAAACCGCGGAGCTGAACACCAGACAGACGGACAGCATGACCAGCAGCGTCTGGCGCAGCATGTAGCGCGTGAGGCCCTTCATGCGCGGATTATAAAAGCGGTGCGCGCGTCGAGCCTAGCCCCGATTTGATTTTTTCTGCGGTATTTCCACGGGATAGTGCGCATTTTGTCGCGCGTGCGCGGCTTGCGGCGTGCGATGCGGCGTGGAACTCTGCATCCCGGTGTGGATCGCGGACGCGACTCGGAGCAGGCAGGGCATGGCGGAAGAATACGCGGCGACACGGTCGTCATCCGGCCGGTTCGCGTTCTGCTTCGCCATCGCCTTTGCGCTGAGCTGCGTGCCGTTGGCGCTGACGGTGCTGCCGCCGCTGCTCGACTACCCCAATCATTTGGCTCGGATGTACCTGCTGCCGCATCTGCCCAATGCCGAGCTCGCGCGCTATTTCAGTGTCCAATGGGCGCCGATTCCCGACCTCGCGATGGACGGCATCGTGCCCTTTCTGGCCAAGGTCATGCCGCTCGAATGGGCGGGGAAGCTCTTCATTGCCCTGACCTTCCTATTGCTGGCCGGCGGCACGGCGGCGATCCATCGCGCCCTGTTCGGCCGCTGGTCGTTATGGTCGCTGCTCGCCTTCCTGCTGCTCTATACGCGACTCCTGCTCTGGGGTTTCATGGGCTATCTCTTCGCCTGCGGCTTGGCGCTGGTGGCGTTCGCGGCCTGGATCGCGCTCAGCCGGCGGCACTGGCTGCTGCGCCTTGTGCTGGGGACGGTGTTCGCGGTCGCGATCTATCTCTCGCATCTTCTGGCCTTCGGCATGTATGCGGTGATGGTCGCGGCCTATGAATTCGGCCAGATCTGGCTGAAGCGCAAATCGGCCGGCGCCGCCCTTCGCGATCTTGTGATCGGCGGTTTACCGTTCCTGCCGGCGCTGGCGCTGATGACGCATAATTCCTCGACCGGCCGCATCATCTACGCCAATCCGCTGCGCAAGCTCGATCTGCTGTTCAGCGTCTTCGACAATTACAGCCGGCCTTTCGACGTCGTCTGCTTCGCGCTGATCGTGCTGGCGATCGGTTTCGCGTATTGGCGGCGTTGGGTCAAGCTCGCGCCCGAGATGGTGCTGCCGCTCATCGGCCTCGTTCTGGTCTATATCGCGATGCCGACGCAACTCTTCACCGCGGCGGGCGTCGATCGGCGCATTCCGATGATGATCTTCCTCGCGCTGATCGGCGGCAGCGCCTGGCAGGCACGCTTTGCACGCATCGAGCCACGATTTATGGCGGGTGTCGCGTTGCTCTTCGCGGTGCGGCTCGCCGTTATCGCCGCGGTCTGGTTCCAGGCGGGGAAGCTCTATGCGCAGCTTTTGCCCGGGCTCGACGCACTGCCGCGCGGAAGTTGCGTTGCCGTCGCGTTCGGCAAGGACAGTATCCAGGTCGCCAAGGCACCGCTGACGCATTTCACCACGCTTGCCGTTATGCGCCGCGATGCGTTGGTGCCGACGATCTTCCACTATCCGCTGCAACAGCCGATCACGCTGCAGCCGGATGCCAACCGCTTGGCCGATCTCCTGTCGCCGGATCTGCTGTGGTACCAATTCGTCGCCGATTCGACGCCCCTGACGCCCGAGGGCAAAGCCGCGCTGCAGCAATGCGGCTATGTCGCCTTCGCCGATCCTTATCCCTTCACGCTGAAGAACACGGCGGGGCTGACACCTGAATTCGTCACGCCACGCTTTCAGCTTTATCGCGTCACGGCCGTCGCGGCCGTGCCGCATTCCTGATGCCGCCCCTCGCATTGCTTTTGCCGACATGGCTCGACCTCGCCGGTTGGGCCGGCGTGGGCCTGGCGAGCCTTGCGATGTGCGGCATCGGCCGGCTCGTCACCGGTGGCCGCGCTTTGCCGGAATTGGCTTTGCTGGCGGGCTGGGGCGTGTGCGTGTTGTTGCTGACGGGCTGGGGCATCGCCACGCCTGTCAGTATGCGCGTTCCCGCGCTGGTGCTGCTGTTCGTCGGTCTTGGCGCGCTGCTTTGGCCGCGGACGCGTCTCGCCGTCTCCGATTGGTGCGTCTTCGCGCGCATCATCGTGCTGGCGCTGCCATTGCTCGCGATCATGGTGAGCGCGCGTCCGGCTCTGCCCGACACCTGGCTCAACCTGCTGCCGAACGCCGTCTATCTCTACGATCACAATTTCTTCCCCGCCGATGCGCGACCCGCGGCGCACTCCTTCATCGCCGGCGCGCCTTACAACATGCAGCTCGCGAGCTATTTGTCGGGGCTGCTGCTGTCGGATTTCCCGGCGAGCGCGATGATCGATTTCAACATCGTGCTGCAGCTTGCGGCGGGACTGCTGCTCGCGCGGATCATCACGCAGAACGATGCGGCGGAGCCGCGCTGGACAGTGCTCGCGCTCGGTTTGATGTTGGCGATCCCGCTCAATCCCGGTTTCGATCCGCGCTATCACTTCTCGGCCTATAGCGAGCCGTCGGTGACGGTGGCGCTGCTCTTTGCCGGCTGGCACGCGGCGCGCGCGCTCGACCGGTTGAGCGGCCGGCGCGATGCGCGCGACGATTTCCTGCTGCTGGCGCTGACCCTCGCGGTGCTCGTCAACATCAAGCAAGAGAGCGTCGCGCTCGCTTTCGGCATCGTCGTCACGGCGCTTGCCGTCGCGCTGATGGCGCGCGCACAGCGCGGCAAGGCCATCGCGCAGCTCGTGCTCGCGGCGCTGCCGGCGCTGATGCTCTATCTCGGCTGGCGCTGGTATGTGCCGCACCATTTCGCACTCGGTGAGCTCAAAGGCTTGCCCCTCGAGCAATGGCATATTCACGAACTGCCGCTCATCCTGCTCAACATGCTGCGCGCCATCGGCGAACGCGGCGTGTACTTCGCGATCCTCTTCATCGCGCTGGCCGTCGCGGCCTGGCGCCTCATGCGTCGCGAGCTCGATCTCGGCACGCGTGTCGCGGCGATGCTGCTCGGCACGGCCATCATGTACAACCTCGCGCTTCTCGGCGCCTATGTCGTGCATTTCGAAGGCCAGATGGGCATCGAGGCGCATTCCTATTTCCGTTACAACACGCATCTCGGCCTATTGCTGATGGGAGCGCTCGTGGTCTACGCGCGCGATTGGCGCTGGTCGCAATTTGGCGGGCGCTGGCGGCGCGCGATGCCGGCATTCGTTATCCTGCTCGCGCTACTCGTGCCGCTGCCGTTCCTGCGCATGCTGCGCTTCGATCTCGAAGTGCCCAATCTGCGCGCCTATCAGCTTGCGCATGAAGCGGCGATCCGTATTTCCGACAAGGATCATCTGCTGCTGATCCTGCCCGGTGATAACGGCACGCTGCCGCCGACCATCGAAGGCGTGCTGCGCGACCTGCCGCCGCGCCGACCGAATGTCGAAATCGATGTCGCCACCGATCTCGCCGCGGGCCTCGCGATCAAGGACGATCCGCGCGCGCTTCTGTCCTGCGCACCGCCGGGCTTTGCGCTGACCCCGGAAGGGCATGGCGCGTTGCTAGCGCGGGTCGACGATCGATGGCAGCTCGAAGCGAGCTGGACCTACGCTCCGCCGCCGTCCCACGCACGCTGGTCGCAGGTACTGGCGCCGGCACCGCTGTGCCTGCCACCGAGACGGGCCCCAGGTTGACTTAATTGCGGCGAGGGTCTATCGCCGCAATTGGAAACAAAAGGTCGGGGCTTCCCATGAAGATCAGCTTCGCTGCGCCGCGCATGCCGCGCTCGGGCACGGTTGTGGTTGCGGTCATGGATGATCGCAAAATGTCGTCGCACGCGATCGAAATCGACAAGCAGACCGGCGGCGCGATCAAGCGCGCGATGGAAGTAAGCCGCTTCACCGGCAAGCCCGACGAAACGCTGATGATTCCGGCGCCGTCGAATATGGGCGATGTGTCGCGTATCATGCTGATCGGCGTCGGCAAGCCCAAGATCGGCGATCGCAGCGTGCGGCAGAATTGCGGCGGCGTGATCCTCAACGCACTCAACGCGGTCGGCGAGCAGAACGCATCGTTCTTCGTCAACGCCTTCAAGGGCAAGGACACGGCGCTGGCCGCGGCCGATCTCGCTTACGGCGCGCGGCTGCGCTCCTATCGCTTCGATAAATATCGCACCAAGGAAAAGCCCGAGCATAAGCCGTCGATGAAAGAGCTGACGTTGCTCGTCGAAGGGCCGAAGGCCGCCGAGAAGGATTTCGAGCCGCTCGACAAGATCGCCGACGGCGTGTTCTTCACGCGCGATCTCGTCTCCGAGCCGGCGAATGTCATCTATCCGGAGACGCTGGCGGCGGAAGCAAAGAAGCTCGCTTCGCTCGGTGTCGAGGTCGAGATCCTCGACGAAAAGCAGATGAAGACGCTCGGCATGAACATGCTGCTGGGCGTCGCGCAAGGCAGCAGACGGCCGGCGCGGCTCATCGTCATGCAGTGGAAGGGCAATCCGCGCGCCAAGAACAAGGCGCCGATCGCCTTCCTCGGCAAGGGCGTGACCTTCGACACCGGCGGCATCTCGATCAAGTCGGCCGGCGGCATGGAAGACATGAAATGGGATATGGGCGGCGCCGGCGTCGTCATCGGCCTGATGAAGGCGCTCGCCGGCCGCAAGGCGCGGGTCAATGTCACCTGCATCGCCGGCTGCGTCGAGAACATGCCGGACGGCAATGCGCAGCGGCCGGGCGATATCGTCAAATCGATGTCGGGCCAGACCGTCGAGGTGATCAACACCGATGCCGAAGGACGGCTCGTGCTCGGCGATGCGCTCTGGTACTGCCAGGATCGCTTCAAGCCGCAATTCATGATCAATCTCGCGACACTGACCGGCGCGATCATCGTCGCGCTTGGCCATGACCATGCCGGGCTCTTCGCCAATAACGATCAGCTCGCCGATCGCCTGATCGCTTCGGGCAAGGCGGTCGACGAGAAGCTTTGGCGCATGCCGCTGGGCGATTCCTATGACCGCGCGCTCGATACCGACGCTGCCGATATGAAGAATATCGGCGGGCGCGATGCCGGCTCGATCACCGCGGCGCAATTCCTTCAGCGCTTCGTCAATGGCGTGCCTTGGGCGCATCTCGACATCGCCGGCACCACCTGGTCGAAGAAAGACTTGCAGATCGTGCCGAAAGGCGCGACGGCGTTCGGTGTGCGGCTGCTCGAGCGGTTCGTCGCCGATCACTACGAAGGCAAGTAGCGGCGGCTCGGCGCGGCGGTGGGCGAGATCGGCTTCTACCATCTGAAGACGACGCCGCTTGAGCGGGCGCTGCCGCGGCTATTGGAGCGCGCGCTGAAGGACGGCTATCGCGTGCTGGTGCTGGCGAGCTCGAATGAGCGCGTCGAGCATCTCAATCAGTTGCTCTGGACCTATGACGACGCGAGCTTCCTGCCGCATGGCAGCGCGCGCGACGGCAATGTCGATCGCCAGCCGATCTTCCTGACGGCGGGTGAGGGCAATCCCAATGCCGCGACCATGCTGGTGTTGGTCGATGGCGCGCATGGCAGCGGGATGGAGAGCTTCCAGCGCGTGTGCGATATGTTTGATGGCAACGACGAGGCCGCCGTCGAGGACGCGCGGCAGCGCTGGCGCGAGGCCAAGGCCGCCGGGCACGCACTCACCTACTGGGAGCAGACCCAATCCGGCTGGGTCAAGCGCGGCGCGGATGCCGCGGCCAGCGGAGCTGACGCGGGTTAGGACCACGCTCCGGATTCGTCGTCATTCCCGCGAAAGCGGGAATCCCGTTTTGCGTACCCGTTCGGTTGCCCTGGGTCCCCGCTTTCGCGGGGACGACGGAATAGATAATTGCGTGAATATGGCTACGTCCGATTCGGACGATTCCGTCCAAAGCCCAGCGCGGGTTGAAGCGCCGCGCTGCGCTCGCTATACCCGCGGCAACTCCCGGGGCGCCACAGGCGCCCCGATCCACAACTGGAATGGATTGTTTTCATGGCCGTCGAGCGCACCCTGTCGATCATCAAGCCGGACGCGACCCGGCGTAACCTCACCGGCAAGATCAACGCCCGGTTCGAGGAAAAAGGCCTGCGCGTCGTCGCGCAAAAGCGCTTGCAGCTCACCAAAGCCCAAGCCGAAGCCTTCTACGCCGTCCATAAGGCGCGGCCGTTCTTTGGCGAGCTGGTCAGTTTCATGATCTCGGGCCCGGTCGTGGCCCAGGTGCTGGAGGGCGAGAACGCCGTCGCCGCCAACCGCGACATTATGGGCGCCACCGACCCCAAGAAGGCCGCTGACGGCACGATCCGCAAGGATTTCGCCGAATCGATCGAGGCGAATTCGGTCCACGGCTCCGATTCGGCGGAAAATGCCGCGGTCGAAATCGCGTTTTTCTTCTCCGGGATCGAAATCGTCCCCTGATCGGCGCTGCCGCCGGTCGCTGCACAAAATTTAAGCAGTTGAAATTTATGGGATTTTAGCCGCTGTCGGGTAAGACGGCGGCATGAAATCACGTACCCGCAACCGGGCGACGGGTGGACGAAATCGCCGGCATGATGAGGCGCGCGCGGCGGCACGGCCGCATGGCGAGGCGCAACTTGCCCGCATGCAGGCGATCGCCGGACTGGGCACGGTGGAAATCGATTTCGGCACCGGCACGGTATCGATGTCGGACGAAGCCCGCCGCCTCTTCGGCTGGGACGCCGAAGCGGTGCCGAGCATCAACCGCATCCTGCAATCCGTCCACGAAGACGACGCGGCGGCGATGGCGCTGTTCCTCTCGCCGCCGCTGCACGGCAAGCCGGCGATCGAGGAATGCTTTTTCCGCCTTGCCGTCGAAGAGCATCGCAGCACGCTGATCTATGGCCGCGCCGGCGTGTCGCTCAGCGCGCGGGGCAAGCCCGAGCTGCTGGTCGGCGTGATCCAGGACATGACGCGCCTCGTCGAGACAGAGCGTGCGGCGCACAGCCAGGCGCAGTTCTATCGCGGCATTTTCGAGAATTCGATCTGGGGCATTTTCCAGACCACCGCCGACGGCCATTACCTGATGGCGAATGCGGCACTGGCGCAGATCTACGGCTACGACACGGTCAATGCGCTGCTCTCGGCCCTCACCGATATCAGGGTCCAGCTCTATGTCGACCCGACACGCCGTGATGCGTTCGTTCGGGAGATGCGCGAGCGCGGAATCGTCGCGGGCTTCGAATCGCAAATCCATCGCCGCGACGGCAGCGTCATCTGGATCTCGGAAAGTTGCCGCGAAGTGTGCGGCGATGACGGCAAGTTCCTCTACTACGAGGGCATGGTCGAGGAGATCACCGAACGCAAACGCGTCGAGGATGAGCTGCGCGCGGCCAAGGAAACAGCGGAAACCGCCAATCGCGCGAAATCGGAATTCCTGAGCACGATGAGCCATGAGCTGCGCACGCCGCTCAATGCGATCATCGGCTTCTCCGAAGTGATCAGCGGCGAATTGCTCGGACCCGTCGGCGTGCCGGCCTACAAGACCTATGCCGGCGATGTGCTGACCAGCGGCCGCCATCTGCTGATGCTGATCAACGACATCCTCGATTTCGCGCGCGCCGAATCCGGCCGCGTGGCGCTCTGCGAGACGAAGATCGATCTGCCGGGACTCATCGAGAATACGATGCGCTTCCTCGGTACGCGCGCCGAAGCTGGCGGCGTGAAGCTGAGCGCCGATCTTGGCCTCGCGCCGGCTTGCGTGATCGCGGATGAGACGCGGCTGCGCCAGGTGTTGCTCAACCTCATCGGCAACGCGATCAAATTCACGCCGCAGGGCGGCCGTGTCGATGTGCGAGCGGTGACCGGCGCCGGCGGCGAAATCCGTATCGACATCCGTGACAGCGGCATCGGCATGTCCGCCGCCGATCTTTCGCGCGCCTTCGAGCCGTTTCAGCAGGCCGATGGCGGGCATGACCGCAAGCATGAGGGCACGGGGCTCGGTCTCGCGATCTGCGACCGGCTCATGCGGCTGCATGGCGGCTGCGTGCTGCTGACGAGTGAGTTGGGCCGCGGCACCGTGGCCACGGTGGTCATTCCGCGCGAGCGCGCGGTGGCGATGGATGGATCAGGCGAGCAGGCGTTGCGGCGCGCCTGACCTTTTAAAAATGCTTCGCAAGACGCCGTCGCCCTAAAAAGATTCGGGCGTCGGCTTTGCTACGCGGCGCTGCCTTAGGCGACGAACGCCGCCAAGCCGATCAGAAGGATCACGACCAGCGCGAGCGTCCATTTCATCAGCCGGGCGAAGCCCAGCCAAGTGTCGCGGTGACGAGGAAGCTCCAAATCGACGGCCATAATCAGGTATCCCCGGAAGCGATATTTTCGGCGCTGGTATAGCCGACGCGGCCCTTGGGTGCCAGCGCCAAAGCCAATGCCAGCGCATAAAAGGGCATCCACCAGAGCTGGTAATTGTGATGCGCGCCCGGTCCGGTGAGGATCGTGGCGATGCCCAGCGTTGCGGCCAGCGCCGCGCGAGTGATCGCGGGCGGGGAGCGGCGCCAGACGTAGACGGCCGCCGCGAGTATGGAAACGGCGAAGACCAGATGCGCCACCGTGGCGACGCTGGCTGGGACAGCGTGCAGCCAGCTCGTGCTGTCAGGCAGGCGCGTCAGGTTGAAGAGCACGATGTTGCCCCAGAACTCCTGCGGCCCGGCCATGAAGAAAGGCACGATGGGTAGCAACCCGACTGCCACGCCCGCCGCGAAAAGATCGCGCCGCGTCGCCGGGATCAACGCCGGCAGCATCGCGACGCCGGGCAGCAGCTTGGTCGCGATCGAGAGACCGACACAGATGCCGCACCAGAAGCTGCTGCGCTGGGTCAGCGCCAGCGCGGCGAGCAGCGGCAGCACGGCGGCAAGATCGGTCGCGCCTTTGGCGAAGATCTGCTCGGCCACCAGCGGCAGCATCAGCAGCGCGAGCGGCGCAAGCGTCGTGCCGGCGATGCGCTTCATTAATCCGAGCGAGGCCAGCAGCATGAGCAGATTGGTGATCAGCACGCCGCGCTGGCCGAACGGCGCGCCGAGCGGCAGGTAATCGACGATCATCAGCGGCAGGTATTTGTAGCCGGTGAAGCCGGAACTTTCGGGGCCGGTGTCGATCGGCAGCGCGTAGGGATTCTGTCCGTGCAGCACGGCTTGGCCTGCCGCCAGGGTCGTGGTGCCGATATCGATGATATGCGGATGAATAATGCGCGCGCCGAAATAGACGAGGTTGAGCGCGAGCGCGATCCAACATGCGATGTCGATGGTACGCGTAAAGCCAAGTGGGGGCACCGCGGAACGGCGCGCGGCCGCGAGGACGAGCGGCGTGGCCACGAGCACGGCCAGCATCACAATCGCTTTCGGGATGCCGCTGCCCCAGTTGAAGGTCTGGATCAGGCCGACCGCGATCCAGAAGAGGGCGACCGCGCCAAGCTTGGCGGTGGTGCCGCTCACGTGTGCTTGTCGTCGGCGGGATTGAGGACGATCGACGCGCCGCCGCTCATGTCGGCGATCTCGGTGCGCTCGCCGACGACTTTGACGCGGCCCTCGCCGATGAGACGCAACGCCAGCGGATAGGCGCGATGCTCGGCGGTGAGCACGCGCGCGGCGAGGGTGTGCTCGTCGTCGCCCGGCAGCACCGGCACGGCGGCTTGCACGATGATCGGACCGTGATCCATCTCGGTGCGCACGAAATGCACGGTGCAGCCGACAAAGCGCACGCCTTCGGCGAGCGCGCGCGCATGCGTGTCGAGGCCAGGGAAAGCGGGGAGGAGCGAGGGATGAATGTTGATCATCCGGTCGCGCCAATGATCGACGAAGCCCGCAGTCAGCAGCCGCATGAAGCCGGCGAGGCAGATGAGCTGGATGCCGGCAGCTTCGAGGGTTTTGGTGATCGCGGCCTCGAAGGTTTCGCGGCTCGGATAATCGCGATGCGGAATGACGGCGCTGGCGATGCCGGCGCGCGAAGCGTGATCGAGACCGCCGGCATCGGCGCGGTTGCTGATGACCAGTGCGATTTCGGCCGGGAAGTCCTTTTCCACTGAGGCGCGGAGCAGCGCTTCGAGATTGGAGCCGCGGCCCGAGATCAGTACCGCGGTCTTCAGCCGGGCCACGCGCTCTCCGTTCCCTTGAGGATCGTGCCCTCATTGCCGGGCGGGCGTTTGACGATGCGACCGATCTCAAAGACGCGCTCGCCGGCTTTTTCCATCGCGGCGCGCGCGGCAACCGCATCACTGGGCGCAACGACGGCGATCATGCCGATGCCGCAATTGAAAGTGCGCGCCATTTCGCTGCGCTCGATCTTCGCGCTCTCGGCCAGCCAGCGGAATACCGCCGGCAATTCCCAGCGTGTCGCGTCGAGCTCGGCGGCAAGGTGATCGGGCAGCACGCGCGGGATGTTGTCGATGAGGCCGCCGCCGGTGATATGCGCGAAAGCGTGCGCGCCGGCTTTGAGCGCCGCGCGGCAGGCGTTGACGTAAAGCCGCGTCGGCACGAGCAGCGCTTCGGCGAGAGTCTTCTCGGGCGCGAAAGGCGCGGGTTTCGCATAGTCGAACCCGCCGCGCTCGACGACGCGCCGCACCAGCGAGAAGCCGTTGGAGTGGAGCCCGCTCGAGGCCATTCCGAAGACGATGTCGCCTTCCGCGACCTTGCTACCGTCGAGCGCTTGCCCGCGCTCGACTGCGCCGACCGCGAAGCCGGCGAGGTCGTAATCGCCCGAGGCATACATGCCGGGCATCTCTGCCGTCTCGCCGCCGACGAGGGCGCAGCCGACCTCTTTGCAGGCGCGCGCGATGCCGGCGACGATCACCTTTGCCTTGTCGACCTCGAGCTTGCCGGTGGCGAAATAGTCGAGGAAGAACAGCGGCTCGCCGCCTTGCACGACCAGATCGTTGACGCACATTGCGACGAGATCCTGGCCGATGGTCGCATGCGCGTTGGCGGCAATGGCGATCTTCAGCTTGGTACCGACGCCGTCGGTGGTCGATAGCAGGATCGGATCCTTGAAGCCCGCGGCTTTCAGATCGAAGAGCGCGGCGAAACCGCCGAGGCCTGCATCGCAGCCGGGACGCGCCGTGGATTTGGCGAGCGGCTTGATTGCATCGACCAGTGCTTCGCCGGCATCGATATCGACGCCCGCCGAACGATAGCTTTCGCCGCTCATTTCATTCCTTGTGCGGCCCGCGCGGCGCAGCCGAGCAGGATGCCGGTCAGTGCTTCGGGCAGATCGAGCATCACATTATGGCCGCAGGGCACTTCGAAATATTGCCATTTCGGATCGCGCTTCACCACCTCGGCGAATTGCGCGAAGGTCGCGCGCGGCTGACCCGCGGCGCGGATATAGGCGAGATGCGGGATGTTCTTCCACGCGCCGGTGACGGTGGATTTCTGATCCATCGTCATGATCGGCTGATCGACGGCGCGGCGGTCGAGCCGCGCAATGTCGTCATTATTCTGTACGCGGAACTCGGAGGCCGAGATACGCGCGATGCGCCAGCCATCCTTGGCGCTGTTCTTCTGCGCGGCGGCGCCTTCGGGGGGCAGGAAATCCCAAAGCGATTTGCCGGCTTCGGGTATGAACGCATCGAGATAAACGAGCGAGCCGATTTTCGAGGCGACGCGATCCGCGGCACCGCCGACCACCATGCCGCCATAAGAATGTCCGCACAGCACGACGTTATCGAGCTCGTGATGCTCGATCACGCCGGTGACGTCGGCGACATGCGTGTTGAGATCGACTTGCGGCCCGGCGAGATGCGCGCGCTCGCCGAGGCCGGTGAGGGATGGCGCATAGACACGGTGGCCGGCGGCGCGGAGCGCGTCGGCGACGCGCTCCCACACCCAATTGCCTTGCCAGGCGCCGTGAACGAGGACGAAAGGCGGCTTGTTGGCGGATGAGCTCATGCGAAGGTCATCTTCAAGAGCTTCTCGGCATTGCGCCGCGTGATCGTGTCATAGGTCGGGCGCTCGAATTCGCGCGCTTCGATCGCGTCGGTGTGCAGCTTGATCGGGCCGAAGGGCGAGTCCGAGGCGAAGACCATCTTGTCGGTGCCGAAGAATTTCAGCGCGCAATCGAGGCCATTGGAATCGCCGAAGAGCGCGGTGTCGGCATAGAAATCGTGGAAGTAATCCATGAAGGGACGCTTCAAGGATTTCAGCACACCGCTGTAATCCTCTTCCTTGGTGCGGCCGCCAAGGCTGGCCAGCCCGTTCTCGATGCGCTTGTCGAAGAACGCGATCATGCCGCCGCCGTGATGGGTGATGATCTTGATCTTCGGATAGCGATCGAGCAGGCCGGTGAGAACCAGCCGCGCCATCGCGACAGATGTCTCATACGGCCAGCCAAAGCACCACCACATCTCGTAGCGCGAGAATTTCTCGCTCGTGTAGTCGGGGAAATCCGAGGTGCGCGTCGGATGCAGCCAGACCGGCAGGTCGTATTCGGCGGCGAGTGCGAAGAGCGGCTCGTATTCCTTGGCGTCGATCGGCTTGCCGTTCACATTGGTGAAAAGCTGGATGCCTTTGGCGCCGAGCTGATCCATCGCGCGCTTGGCCTCAGCCAGCGACGGCTCGACCTCATGCATCGGCAACGCCGCGACGAAACCCGGGAAACGGTCGGGATGCTTGTGGCAGAGCTCGGCCATGCCGTCATTCGCCACCTTCGCCAGCTCGATCGCCTGCGCCGGCGTGGTGAATGCCTCGATCGGCGGATTGGGCAGCGAGATGATCTGGCGGTAATCCTTCACCTCATCCATCGCGCGGAAGCGCAACTCGAAATCCCAAACATTGCGCACGGTCTTCATGCGCTTGGCGATACCGAGGTCCGAGCCCATCGCGTCGAGCGCGGTCGCGACCTTGGGCGGCAGGATGTGGGTATAGATATCGACGAACATGAGACGCGCCTCGCTTATTTTCTGGAGCGCAGTCTAATGCGCGCCCGGTCCGGCCTCAATCTGCGGCGGGCTGGACTCGGCGCGCCATGACTGCGACAAAGCGGCCAGCGAATCAGCGGGGAGATGCGTGTGATGCGGGCAAGGACATTCTTTCTCGGTGCGTTCATCGCGCTGACGGCCGTGGCACCGGCGGTGGCGGCCGACAAGATCCAGACCGGATTCGTGGGCTCGCCGACCTCCTCGGGCTGGCCGTGGTTCATCGGCATGGCAAAAGGCTATTTCGCCGATGCCGACGTTGAGATCTCGCCGGTTTATGTCCAAAGCGCGCCCGGCATCGTGCAGCAGGTCAGCGCCGGCTCGCTCGATATTGTCTCGGGCACCGGACTTACCGATCCGCTCTATGCCATCGACAAGGGCGCGCCGATCGCGGTTGCGCGCATCATCACCCAGGCCAATCCCTACGCCATGGTGGCGAAGCCGAGCATCCATTCGATCAAGGAGCTCAAAGGCAAGACCATCGTCATCGGCGGGCTCAAGGACATCACCCGTGTCTATTTCGATCGCATGATGGAAGGCAACGGGCTGAAGCAGGGCGATTACGACATCACCATCATCGGCGCGACGCCGGGGCGGTTCGCGGCACTGCGTTCGGGCGCGGTGGATGCTGCGTTGCTCATTCCGCCGCTGCTGTTCCAGGCCGAGCATGCCGGCTTCAACAATGTCGGCCTCGCCTATGATTACACGAAGGACCTGCCGTTCGGCGGCATGATCGTCAACCGAAACTGGGCGACGCAGCATATGGACGCGCTCAAGCGGCTGATGCCGGCCTATGACAAGAGCCTGCAGTTCTTCCTCGACGACAAGAACCGCGACGAGGCGATCGACATCCTGCAAAAGGCGGGCAATCTCGACCGGCAGGAAGTGATCGAGAGCTACGATTTCAGCCGCCGCATCGATTTCTTCGAGCGCAGCGGCAAGCTCTCGCCGAAACTGCTCGGCAGCCTGATGCAGGTGCTGATCCAGATGGGCGAGCTATCGGCACCGCTGCCGATGGAGAAGATCGCGCTGCAGGGCGTGTCGCAGATCGAGCCGTAAGCGGCGCGCGGCGGCGGAGTGGGGTGCCGCAACAATACTTCACGTCATTCCCGCGAAAGCGGGAATCCAGGACTATCGAACTGTTGCTTTGGGTCCCCGCTTTCGCGGGGACGACGATTATTTGTTAAAGCGCGCTAAACAATCGCCGCGTGCGCGCAGTTGGCGATGAGCTCCAGCCGCCGCGAGTGCCAGGGGTCGGGGATTTTGGTGTTGGTGATATAGGCGAAGCTCACCCCTGAATCCGGATCGGCCCAGCAGTAAGAGCTGCCGACGCCGCCATGGCCGAAGACGCTCGGATGCGCGATCGAGCCGAGGCCGCGGATCACCTCGCTGATGCCGCGACTGTGCGGACCAAGGCCGCGATGCATGGCGATGCCGCCCATGCCGTCATCCGGACGCTCGCCGGTGAAGTTACGCGTCACATATTGGATCATGCGCGGCGAGAGCACGCGCTTGCCGTGAAGCGCACCGCCGCCGACCAGCATCTGATAGAAGGCCGCCATCGCGCGGGCCGAGGCGAAGCCGCCGCCGGACGGCACGCCGGCGCGGCGGAAGGCGACCGTGTTCTCGGCCTCGATCAGTTTCGAGCCTTTGCCGTTCGGCCCGGGATCGTACATCTCGGCGGCGCGGGATTGATCCTTCTCGTCCATGCCGACATACATTTCCTCGCCGAGGCCGAGCGGCTCGATCAGGCGGCTACGGATGAAGGCGCGGAAATCCATCTTGGTCAGCGCTTCGATGATCAGCGCCAGCACCCAATGGGCCGAATAGCTGTGGTAGTGGAGCCGCGAGCCGGGCGTCCATTCGAGCGTGTAGTCGCAGACGAGGCGCTTCAAAAGCTGATGATCCTCCCAGCTTTCGGGTGGCATCACCGGCGCGTTGGGGAAGCCCGCCTGATGCGTCAGCACTTGGAGCACGGTGATGGCGCCTTTGCCATTGCGCGCGAATTCGGGGATGTGGTCGGCGACGCGGTCGTTGAAGCTGAGCAGACCGTCCTCGACCAGGAGCCAGATCGCCGCCGCGGTGATCACCTTGGTGTTGGAATAGAGGCGGCAGGGCGTATCAGCGCGCATCGCCATATTGGTGCCGATCCGCGCCAGGCCGAATTCGCGTGCGAAAGCGAGCTTGCCGTGGCGGGCAATCGCCACCTGCGCGCCGGGATAGCGTTCCTCGGCGATATGCTGCTCGATCAGCTTGCTCATACGCTCAAGCGGCTCGGGCCGCAGCGCGGCGGCGGCAAGATCGGTTGTCGGCAGAACGAAGCTCATGGGAGTCTCCTCGCGAAGGTGACGCGCTCCATCCCTTTTTCGTCATTCCCGCGCAAGCGGGAATCCAGGGACGTGTCCCGCTGCCGCTCTGGCCCCCCGCTCCTGAGCCTGACGAAGGGCGCGGGGGTGACGATAAAGAGGACGGACGCGAAGTCACTCTAACAAAGCCCGCTCGGCCTCGATACTCTTGCCGCCATGTTGGATCGCCTGCGCATTGCTGTCATCCTTTGCGGACTTTGTGGGTTCCTCGACCTGTGGGCAACGCAGGCGCTGCTGCCGTTTCTTGCCGACGAGCTTCATGCCTCGGCGCTGGCTGTCAGCTTCACGGTCAGCATGCCGCCGCTCGCGATCGTTCTGGTTGCGCCCTGGACCGGCGTCATCGCCGATGTGCTCGGCCGCAGGCGTGTCATTATCGCCGCGATGTTCGGTCTCGTCGTGCCGACGGTGATGGTCGGGTTCTCGACGACGCTTGGCGCGATCGTCTTCTGGCGCTTTGTCCAAGGCCTCTTCGTGCCGCCGATCTTCGCGACGACGGTCGCCTATATTGCCGACGAGGCGCCCCCCGGCCAATCGACCAGCGTCACCGGAATTTATACCGCGGCCAGCGTGTTCGGCGGTTTCCTCTCGCGCTTTCTCAGCGCCATGCTCGCCGAGCATTTCGGCTGGCGCGACGCGTTCCTCGGGCTCGCGGTGATCACGCTGGCGTTCGCGATCGGCACGTGGCTCATCATGCCGAAAGAGCGCGGCTTCCGCCGCTCTTCGTCGATCAGCAGCTCGTTGCAAGAGATGCTGCAGCATTTCCGCGACAGCCGCCTCGTTGCGACCTACTGCGTCGGTTTTTGCGTGCTGTTCACGCTCAGCACGATCTTTACCTTCGTCGGCTTTCATCTCGCAGCGCCGCCTTACGAGCTTTCCACCGCGGCGATCGGCTCGCTATTCATCACCTACCTCGCCGGTGTCGTGACGACATCGCTGGTCGGCCGCGGCGTCGCTTCGCTGGGCCGCCGGCGCATGGTGATGTTCGCGCTGGTGGGCTGGGCCATCGGCATCGCGATGACGCTGTTACCCAGCATCATCGCCGTTGTTGCCGGGTTGGCGATCGCCGCTGCTTTCTGCTTTGTCTGTCAGGCGGCATCGACAAGCTACGTCGCGCTGACGGCGCAGCGCGGGCGCTCTTCCGCGGTCGGGCTTTATGTGACGGCGTATTATCTCGGCGGCAGCGTCGGCGGCCCGGTCGCCGGCCTCGCCTGGACGCTCGGCGGCTGGACCGCTTGTGTTGCCTGCGCGCTTGTCGTGCTCGGCGCCGTCGCGCTGGTCGTGCGGCGCTACTGGGTCGAGCCGGCGTAAAAGCCGTTTGCAATGGCACCAGAGTCCTTCGACTACGCTCAGGATCAGGATAAAGGGCGCGCGGCACTTTCACCGGAAAGTGCCGACATTCATTTCTCCTCATCCTGAGCGGAGCGCGAAGCGCGTAGTCGAAGGACTCGTGATGCAAATGCGAAACGACGTTGTTCACCGCCCGCCGGTGACGTCGAGCACGGTGCCGGCGATGTAGGAGGCTTCGTCGGAGAGGAGATGGAGGATTGCGCTCGCGACTTCCTCGGCTTTGCCGGCGCGTTTCATCGGCAGGTTGGGGCCGACGCGGGCGACGCGGCCTTCGGGCTGGATCTCGGTGTCGATGACGCCGGGGCTCACCGCATTGACGCGAATGCCTTCGGCGGCGACCTCCTGCGCGAGGCCGAAGGTCAGGCTGTCGATCGCGCCTTTGCTGGCGGCATAGGGCACGGTCTCGCCAGCGCCGCCGATGCGCGACGCGGCCGACGACAGGTTCACGATCGCGCCGCCTTTGCCGCCATGCTTCAACGACATGCGTTTGATCGCCTCGCGGCAGCAGATCAGCGTGCCGGTGATGTTGATCGCCCACAGCCGCTCAAGCCCCGCGGCGTCGACCGTATCAATGCGGCCATGCGGGCCGATGATGCCGGCGCTGTTGACGAGGCCATGAAGCGCGCCGAAATCGCGATCGACCGCAGCGAAGAGGCCGACCACTGCGCGCTCATCGGCGATATCGGCGGGATAGGCTTTCGCCTTGCGCCCGAGCTTCGTTACCTCGGCGACGATCTGGTCGGCTCGCGCGCTCTTATCGAGGTAATTGATCGCAACATCCCAGCCGGCGCGCGCGGCGGCGAGGGCGGTGGCGGCGCCGATGCCGCGGCCGCCGCCGGTGATGAGCAGCGTCTTGCTCAACGCACGCCCTCGGCGCGGTTCGGCCATTCGATATGGGCGCGGATCGATTTCTTTTGCTCGTCGACCCAGCCGTATTTCTTGGCGACGCCGACCATCGCGGTCAGCCCGTCCTGCCAAGCGGCAGTGCCGTCCTGTTTCCGCAGCCAATCCTCGCTCACCCAGGCATGTCCTTCGGGATCGAGCGTCGCGACACCGTCGAGCGCGGTGCTCAGCCGCGCCGCATCGGCGCCAGGTGCGTCGATGACCAGCTTGAACTTCTTGAAGTCCTGCGCCTCTTCGAGCGCGACCGCGAAATCCTTGGTGACATGGATGAACATGGATTCTGCCTCGCTGTTATTTCAGCCGAGACTAGGCCCTTCGCGCGCATGGTGGTAGGCTGTCTCCATGGGAACGGGTTTCCGAACCTTTGGTCTCACGGCTCTGCTGTTGCTCGCGGCGATGCCGGCGCGATCTTCGGTTTGGAGCGATCAGACGGCCCCGTCCTCGGGGCCGGCGGATTCCATCGGTGCACCGGCGGCCGGATGTCTCGCCGGCGCGGCGAGCCTGCCGCTCGACGGCTCCGGCTATCAGGTCATTCGCATCAGCCGCGACCGCTATTTCGGCAATCCCGCGACGGTGCGGTTCGTCGAAGATCTCGGGCGCAAGGCCAAGACGGCGGGACTCGCGGATTTCTACGTCGGCGATATGTCGCTGCCGCGCGGCGGGCCGATGCCGAATGGCCATGCGAGCCACGAGACCGGCATCGATGTCGATATCTGGGACAATCTCGATCCCAAGCCGGCGCTCGCCCCGGCCGATCGCGAGAACGTGCCGCTGCCCTCGATGCTTACCGTCAATGGCAAGGCGCTCGATCCGGCGCATTTCAGCACGCGGCAAGTGACCTTGTTGCGGCTCGCGGCGACCGATCCGCGTGTCGATCGCATTTTCGTCAGTCCCGTGATCAAGCGCGCGCTTTGCCAGGGCGAGTTCAGCGCCACGGTCGGCGACCGGTCGTGGCTGCATCGGCTGCGGCCGTGGTACGGACATGACGATCATTTCCATGTCCGGTTGGCCTGTCCCGAAGGCTCGACCGATTGCGTGCGCCAGGCGCCGGTGCCGGCGGGCGATGGCTGCGATGCCAGCCTCGCCTGGTGGTTCGAGCCGCATCCGCAGCCGCAGCCCCAGGCGGCGCCACCGCCGCGCAAGCCGGTCCTTCCGGCCGCCTGTCAAAAACTCATCCAGCGCTAGCCAGAACTGCCGGAAAATTTGCCGCCCATGTCCGTAATACTGACGGGCACGGACGGCGAGTCTTTGGCATTTACAAAAACGAGCCAGTAAATATTTCCATATTACTGTACTCATAAGGAAACACTAAGTATTTATTGAATAAATCTCTTGCGATCACTAACCATCCTAAATATTAATCATGGTTAACGCGGTGTCTCGAGGGCCCGCGATCTGTGGAGGGATGGCATGAAGTTTGGTCGCGCTTTGGCTATGGGCATTGCGCTGTCGGCGCTCACAGGCGCCGGGAGCTATGCGCAAACCGTCGGCTCGGACGAGCCCTATACCGGTCCCAATGGGCCGTACCTCCGCGCCGAAGGCGGCTGGTCGCATGAGAACGATATGAAGGGGCAGGGCTCGACCGGCCTCAATTTCAATTCGAAAGAGAATGAGGGCTTCATGGCCGGCGGTGCGGCCGGCTGGAAGTTCGGTCAGCTCCGCATGGAGCTCGGTCTCGACTTCTCGGGTCACGACGTCGATACGATCCATGTGAACAGCGATGGCGGCCTCGGCGCGCGGCTCGGCACGGTGTCGCTGAACGGCGCCAGCGCCAACCCCTCGGGCAGCGTCCATATCATCGACGGCATGGTCAACGCGGCGTGGGATTTCCGTACCGGCACGCCCTTCGTGCCCTATATCGGCATCGGCGTCGGCATGGCGCATGTCTCGCTCGACAATTTCGCGGTCGCGGGCCGGCCACTCAGCAACAGCAGCGACACCGTCTTTGCCTATCAGCCGATGGTTGGCGTGCGCTATCACGTGACCGACGCGATCGCGATTGGCGCCGAGTATCGCTACTTCGCGACCGTCGATCCGACCTTCAAGGATTCGACCGGCGTGAAATTCCACGGCCGTATCGAGAGCCACAACGTGCTCGCCAATCTCAGCTACTTCTTCGGTGCGCCGCCTGCGCCGCCGGTCGCGCCGGCGCCCGTTCCGCCCGCACCGGCATCGATCAATCCGTCGGCGGGTGCTGCTGTGGCGTCAACGCAGACCTTCGTCGTCTATTTCGATACCGGTCGCGCGACGCTGACGCCACAAGGCCGCCGCGTCGCCGACGATGCCGTCGCCGCGTTCCAGAATAGCAAGGCGACGCATGTCGCGATCGCCGGCTTTACCGACACGACGGGCAGTGCACGCGCCAACGAGGCGTTGTCACGTCGCCGCGCCGAGACGGTGCGCGATTATCTCATCGCGCATGGCGTCCCGCTCAGCGACATGGCGGTGGGCTGGCATGGCGAAACGGATCTGCGCGTCGAGACGGGCAACGGCGTGGCGCAGCCGCAGAACCGCCGCGTCGAAATCAACATCCCCTGATCTGCAATCTTCGGCCGCGCCGCCTGGCGGCGCGGGCCGCGGGTAAAGACGCAGACAAAAAAAGAGGCCCGGCGTTCGCCGGGCCTCGTCTTTTGGAGCGCTCTGTTTGGCGCTTATTTCGCCGATACCATCTCCGCGTTGCGGAGCCGGCGCGCAATCATCTTGCGCATCAATTTGCGCCGCATGAGCTCGCGCGTAGAGACACGCCCGCTTTCGGTCACGGCCATACCAAAGCTTGGTGTTCCGGGAAAGCGTGCCATCTTCATTTTGTCTTCCATAAGGCGGCCTCCGGTTTTTGTTGGGCGGAAGGGTGCCAACCTTGGCCGAAAATCACAAGTCCGATTCGCCCTGATCCCGATAAAATCTTCAATTTGCCACGATCAAACATAAGCGTGGCCATTCACGAGAAGAAATAATCTATATAAATCAGTCATTTATCTGGCTCGGCGGAAGCGCCGCCGTGCTTTTCGGCGATATCCCGCGCCAGGCGCGTCAAGAGTTGCTTGAGCTCGGCGCTTTGGATCGAACGGAAGGCCCGAACGAGCTCGATATCGCTGCGTTCCAGCGCCCCGATCCCCGGGACGTCGGTGGGGGCCAGGCCTTCGAAGAAATAATCGGGCGATTTGAGCAGCAGCTTGGCAAGCTGAAACAAACGGCTCGCCGAAACCCGGATTTCGCCTTGCTCGTATTTCTGGATTACTTGGAAACTCATACCGAGGGCGCGGCCGATCTCGGTCTGGGTCATGCCCGAGAGCTCGCGCGCCAGCCGCAACTGACCACCCACATGAAGGTCGATCGGATCGGGACCATGCTCTTTCGCGGTATGCCGGCGGCGGCGCGTGCGTTCAACGCCGGGATCACTTTCGGCCATGATAATCTTGAGTGATTCTTGCTAAAGCTTCGTCGGAATTCGTAGGAAAAGGTCGGTGCGCTCGTGGCCACGTCGGCGGGCGCGGAGAATAACCTGTAACATTAGGCGAGCCTATTAGAAGTTGGGCAAGGCGGTCATTTTGCAATCAATGGTGGCCGGAGTAAGCCTAAAAACCCATATCACATAGTAAAATCGCGTTAAGCAGAGGAGGCATCTGGTGGATCAGGATTTGCTGTACGAGGTGAAGGACGGAATCGCCCGCATCACCTTCAATCGGCCGCAAGCGCGCAACGCTTTCACCTTCGCGATGTATGAGCGGCTTGCCGAGATCTGTCAGGCTGCCGAGACCGATCGCTCGATCAAGGTCATGCTGCTGACCGGCGCGGGCGAGAAGGCTTTCGCTTCGGGCACCGACATCTCGCAATTCAAAGCGTTCAAGACAGCCGAAGACGCGCTCGCTTACGAGAGCCGGATCGATCGCGTCGTCGGGACGCTCGAGCGCTGTCGTGTGCCCACGATCGCTGTGATCTCCGGTGCCTGCACCGGCGGCGGCGGTGCGCTGGCGGCGGCTTGCGATCTGCGCATCGCGGCAGCCAATGCGCGGTTCGGTTTCCCGGTGGCGCGCACGCTCGGCAATTGCCTCTCGATGGGAAATTACGCGCGGCTCGCGGCGCTCATCGGCATCGCGCGTGCCAAGGAGATCATCTTCACCGCGCGCCTTGTCGAGGCAGAAGAAGCCAAGAGCGTTGGGCTCGTCAGCGAAGTGTTGCCTGATCACGCGGCGCTGATGGAGCGCGCCGAGGCGCTCGCCAAGCATGTCGCAAGCCTTGCGCCACTGACTCTGCGCGCGACGAAGGAGGCGCTGCACCGCCTGACGCCGCGCATCCCGACCGAAGAGGGCCGCGACATCATCCTCATGTGCTACATGAGCAAGGATTTCCAAGAAGGCATGGACGCCTTCCTCAACAAACGCACGCCGCAGTGGAAGGGCGAGTGACGGGTTAGATTTTCGTCATTGCGAGCCCAAAGGGCGAAGCAATCCAGGGCAACAGCGAGATGCCTCTTTGGATTGCTTCGCTTCGCTCGCAATGACGGCGGTCTAAACGGTTAGACCTTCACCTTCTCGTCTTCCAAGACGCGCTGGACCGCGGGGCGCTTCAGCATGCGGTCTTTGAGGGCGGAGAAATTCTTCAGCTCGCTCACCGGCAGCTCGCGCCGGATGCCCCAGGTGTACATCACAAAGGCGTAAGGATCGGCGACCGAGTATTTGTCGAACAGCCATTCCTTGCCGACATAGAGGCCGTCGATTTCCTGAAGGTATTCGTGGAAGTTCTTCTTCCCGGTTTCCTTGATGTTGTCGAAGGTCGCGGGGTCGGTGGCGTAGCGCTCGGGCCGGCCGATATGGCCATGCGCCGGATGGACGGTTGATGCGATCCAGCCGACGAACGACATCATCTGCGCCTCGCGCGCGAGGTCGTCGGTCCAAAGATTGAAGCGCTTGCCGAGGAACGGCAGGATCGCAGTGTTCTCGGAGATGAACTCGCCATTGTCGAGACCGAGCGCCGGCACGCGGCCATGCGGGTTGATTTTGAGATACTCGGCCGAGCGCTGCTCGCCCTTGCCGAGATCGATCTTGCGGCCGTTGTATTTCTCGCCGCTCTCCTCGAGCACGATATGCGAGGCCATCGAGCAGGCGCCTGGGCAATAGCAAAGTGTCAGCATGTCATTCCTCCCATTATTGAACGTAAGGCATTGTCGAGCGCCAATGCGGCGCTGTCCATGAGCTTGCCGTCACGTTGTCGGCAAGATGCGGAAAAAGTCGATGATCAGGATGATCGCTGCGATCGTGAGCACCAACACAGTCAGCATGACGCCGGCGCCGCGCAGTGGGTTCACCGTGTTCTCGCGCGAGAGGGCGAAGAAATGGCAGATCCTGCCGAGCAACAACAGCAGGCAGAGGATATGCAGCACGTAGATCGAGCGGCGCTGCATCTCCATCGCGGTGAGAAGGATCAGCGCTAGCGGCACGTATTCGATGAAATTGGCATGGATGCGGATCGCGCGCTCCAGCACGGGATCGCCGCCGTTGCCGAGAGAGACATGCGTCGTATTGCGCAGCATGATCACGCGCATGGTGAGGCCGATATAGATCAGCGCGAAGATGGCGCCGTAGAAAGGGACGACGAAAGGAACGGTCATGGCGCGGCCTTTCTGCTTTAGGGGTTTGGTGTTTAGGGTTTTTGGGGCAGGAATTTCTCGGTGAAGAGCTGCTCGTTCGGCGGCATCTTGTCGGCCTGGCCCATATCGATGAGCGATTTCTTCACCACCTCGACGGCTTCGAGATCGAAGCGGCCGTCGGTCGAGAACATCGGCGTCTCGTTGAGATAGACCTGCTCGGCATTCTCGTCCGAGAGATGCGTGACCTTCTGCGAATAGCGGATCGCCTCGGCCTTATGCGTCTTCGAGAAGGCGATTGTCTCGAACCAGCCCTTGAGAAAGCGGCGGATCTGATCGGGGCGCTGCGCGATCATCGTGTCGGTGGCGAAGATCGCATGCGCGAGGAAGGGATGAATGAAGTCGCCGAACATCACGAGGATGCGGCCTTGGCCCTTATCCGCCATTTCGAGCCCGCCTTCGAGTGAGCCGACACCGCCTTGCAGATTGCCGCCGATGAGTCCCGCGGCTTCGCCCTGCATGCCGCCGACCGGCACGATCTCAACGCCGTTGGGTCCCCAGCCTTCGCGGATCGAGAGCTGCTGTGCCAGCCAATAGGTGAGTGAGCCGACGGTGCTGACGCCGATTTTCTGGCCTTTGAGATCGGCGACAGTTTTGATCGGACCCTTGCTCGCGACGATCAACGCCATGTTGTTCGGTGGTCCGGCCATGTCGGCGATGGCTTTTTCCGGCGCGCCTTTGGCGATGAAGAGAAGATCGGTGCCGGCGCCCATCGCGATGTCGATACTGCCGGCGATCAACGCTTGATGCAGCTTGGCGCTGCCGGCGAGCTCGATCGGCGTGATGTCGAGGCCGTTATCCTTGAATATATCGGCGTCGATGCCGACCGAAAGCAGCGCGAAATCGTAAGCCGGCGAGGGGATGCCGACATTGAGACGATCCGCGGCGCGGCTCGATGCCGTCGCGGTGAATAGCGCTGCGATGACGGCCGTGGCGCCGAACAGCGACTTTGTGAAACCCATTTTTCCTTCCTCCCTCGTTCTGTTGTTTATGTCGTCGCTATTGTGCTCGCGACGACCAGCTCTTCGGAATTCGCTGTGCGCAGCCCGTCGCTTCTTCCGGCGAAATAGCGCTCGTTCAGCGTCGCCGCCGAGACATGCCGTGCCTCTTTAAAGCCGTTCTCGCGCGCGAAAGCGACGATCTCATCGGGGCTGAAGAAGGTGATGAAGGGCGTACCCGCGGCGCGCGCGCCGGCCTCGGCCCAGCCGCGCGCCGGGCGATCCTCGGCATCGGCGAGCTCCATCGGGCACATGAAGGTCATCGCCAGCGTCGAGCCCGGCGCCAGCGCCGCGATCTGGCGCATGGTCGCCGCATTCGCTTCGCGCGTCAGATACATCGACACACCGGTCGAGACGACGATCGCCGGCTTCGTGCGATCGAAGCCGCTGGCGGCGAGCGCATCGAGCCAGGACGCGCCGGCCTCGAAATCGACCGGCACGAGGTGCAGCCAGTTAGGGATGCCGTAGCCGGTCTCGATCAAGCGCCGGCGCTTCCATTCCTGCATGCGTGGCTGATCGATCTCGAAGATGCGCATGCGCGACGCGATCTCCGGCCGGCGCTGCGCGAAAGTGTCGAGGCCGGCGCCGAGGATCACATATTGGCCGACGCCTTGTCCGGCTTGCTCGGCGACCAGATCTTCGATGAAGCGCGCTCGCGCGAGGATCGAGGCGCGGAAGCGGCTGGTCGCCTGCGGGTTCATATCGGGGCGGCTGCGCCATCCCTCGTCGGGCGCCGCGAGCTTCAGCCCGACCAGGTCTTCGAGCACATGCGG
The DNA here is from genome assembly GCA_963740675.1 of uncultured Alphaproteobacteria bacterium. Lineage (GTDB taxonomy): Bacteria > Pseudomonadota > Alphaproteobacteria > ATCC43930 > CGMCC-115725 > CAIKMD01. The sequence continues at coordinate 140,326 of CAVUFS010000004.1, read as the reverse complement.
TTGAGCGTCGCTCTCGATATGAATCGCACGCCAGAGGGCGACGCGCTCGGCGGTGTGGTCCGGTGCTGCATCACGCGCTTCGGTCATGACGTTTCTCCTTTTGGGCAATAACCTAGGAGAAGGGCGCGCCGGAGCGCTAGTGCTTGTCGCCCGCCATGATGAAGCGGTCCATGCGCCGCAGCGCCGGGAACATCCACATGCCGGCGGCGACGACGATCAAGGTCGCGGTGCCGCCGATCATCACCGAGCCGACCGCGCCGAACCAATCGGCGGTGACGCCGGATTCGAATTCGCCGAGCTGATTCGAGGTGCCGACGAAGAGCGAATTGACCGCGCTCACGCGCCCGCGGATATCGTCGGGCGTCGCGGTTTGCACCAAGGTGGAGCGCACGACGACACTGACGACGTCGGCAGCGCCGATCGCGATCAGCGCGACGACTGTCAGCCAGATCCAATGCGAGATGCCGAAGAGGATCGTCGCTGCGCCGAACACGGCGACGGCGGCAAACATCTTATGGCCAACTTTATGCTCGAGCGGGTGGCGTGCAAGGTAAAGACCGGTGACGAGCGCGCCGAGCGCCGGTGTCGAGCGCAACAGGCCGAGGCCGACCGGGCCGATCATCAATATGTCGCGAGCGAAGATCGGCAGCAGCGCGGTCGCGCCACCGAAGAACACGCCGAACATGTCGAGCGTGATCGCGCCGCGCACCGCTTCGGCGCGGCGGATGAAATGGATGCCGCCGAGGAAGCTGTTCCAGGACAGCGGCTGTGCCGGTCGCGGCGGTTGGCTCGGCAGCAGGAACACGGCGGTCAGCGCGACGCAGAGCATCCCCACCGCACCGAAGAACGCGACAGGCGCGCCGAAGATGAAAAGCAATCCGCCGAGCGCCGGGCCGACAATCACCGCGAACTGATTGGCCAGCGAGCCCGCCGGCGTGACGCGCGGAAAGAGTGCGACAGGCACGAGGGTTGGCAGGAGCGCGGCTTGCGCCGGTTGCTCGAAAGACCGGCCCGCGCCGATACAGGTGATCAGCGCATAGACCCCGAAGACATTGCTGGCGCCGGACAATGCGAGCAGTCCGATCGAAGCCGAGGCGAAGGCTTGCACGGTCCAGGAGATGAGCAGCACGCGGCGGCGTTGGAAACGGTCGATCACCTGGCCGGCGACGAGTGCGAGGCTCATCGTCGGCAGGAACATCGCCAGGCCGACAAGGCCGAGCTGCAGCGGGCTGTTGGTGATTTGATAGATGTACCAGCCGACGGCGACGCCCTGGATCTGGAACGCCGCCGAGGCGGAGAAACGCGCGAGCAGATAGAGACGCACCGGCCCGGTAAAGACCCGGGCCGGCTTGGTACTCTGGCTTTCGCTTTCGCCCTGGCCTCGATCCGGCGCGGGGTCGCTCATTCGCGGTGTACTGGCCTCGCGGCTGCCCTTCGTCCTACTCGACGATCTTGTTGCGCAGCACGCCGATGCCCTCGACCTCGGCTTCCATCACGTCGCCGGTGTTGAGGAATTTTTGCGGCGTCATGCCGAGCGCAACGCCCGAAGGCGTGCCGGTCGCGATCACGTCGCCGGGATGGAGCGTCAGGCTGGCGGAAACGCTCTCGACGATCGCCGGCACGTTGAAGAGCAGGTCCGACGTGTTCGAATCCTGCCGCGTCTCGCCGTTGACGCGCAGCGTGATGCGATGGCCGGAAGGATCGCCGAACTCGTCCTTGGTGACGATGCACGGACCCATCGGGCCGAAGGTGTCGAAGCTCTTGCCCTTGAACCACTGGCCGTGCGCCGCCTGCTTGTCGCGCGCGGTGACGTCGTTGAAGACGGTGTAGCCGAAGATGTGATCGAGAGCCTGCGCCTGGCTGATATCGGTGGTGATCTTGCCGATGACGACGCCGAGCTCGACCTCGTAATCGAGCTGCGTCGTGTTCTTCGCATGGCGCTTCACGCCGTCCTCGGGACCGACGACGGTGGTGAAGGGCTTCGAGAAGATTTCCGGCACCGGCGGGAACTTCACCGGGATGTTGCGGGCGCGCGCGCCCTCCTCGATATGGGCTTTGTAGTTGCGGCCGATGCAGAAGATGTTCTTCCGCGGATGCGGGATCGGCGCATAGAGCTTGGTGCCTTGCAGCGGCAGCCAGCCCGGCTTGTCCTGCGCGGCGCTGACGACCTTCTTCGCTTCATCGAGCGCCGCCTGGCCGGCCTCGATGAAAGCGATCATGGTGCCCGGCAGGCTGCTGCTCGCCTTTTGCAGATCGAGAATGCCGCGCTTGGCGTCAACCACGCCCAAACGCTCCTGGCCATTGGCGTCGAAGGTCACGAACTTCATGGGATTCCTGCTCCTATTTGACGGGAGGCCGCGGCGATTTCCACTGCGGGAACTCCGCGCGGCGGCTTCACTCCCCCTATGCAGCGACCTTAGCGGGCGCGGCCCCACCCTTCAACCGAACGGCCGACATTCACCACGGAGGCACGGAGAAACGGGTTTTTTTGAACCGCCAAGACGCAAAGGCGCCAAGAAAGATTCACAATGAGGAAATAAGGCGGTGAGGAAAATTCTTGCGCGCGAAACGCGCCTTAAACACTTCTCACTGTCTCACTTCCTCATTGTTATTGTTTCTTGGCGCCTTTGCGTCTTGGCGGTTCAAAATTTTTCTCTTCGTGGCTCCGTGGTAAAGTTATTGCAGCGAGGGAGGAGAACGAAATGGCTGACGTAAAGAACCCGGCGCGGGCGCCGTTGGAGCGTGGCGAAGTCTCGATCGGTTGCGGCTTGCGTCTGGCGCGCGGTGCCGAGATCGGCCGCATCATGAAGAGCTGCGGTTGGGATTGGCTCTTCATCGATCTCGAGCACGGCTCGATGACGCTCGACACTTGCTCGCAGATTTCGGTCGCGGCGCTCGATGCCGGCATTGCGCCGATCGTGCGCGTGCCGCATGGCCAGCTCGACATGGCGACGCGCGCGCTCGATGGCGGCGGCTGGGGTATCGTCATGCCGCATGTCGACACGCCGGAGGAAGCGGCCGAACTCGTCGCGCATGTGAAGTATCCGCCGCAAGGCCATCGCTCGGTGATGGGCGCGTTGCCGCAATTCGGCTATCGCGGTGTCGGCGTCGGCGAGACGTCGCGGATCGTCAATGCCGAGATCCTGGTGACGGTGATGATCGAGACGCCGCTCGCGCTCGAGAATGCGGAGAAGATCGCCGCTGTGCCGGGCGTCGACGTGCTGCTGATCGGGACCAACGATCTCGCGATGGAGATGGGCATCCCCGGGCAATTTTCTCACGAGAAGATTGTTGCCGCGTATGAAAAAGTCATCGCCGCTTGTCGCAAGCACGGCAAATGGCCGGGCATGGGCGGCTGCTATGTCGACGATCTGTTGCGCAAGTATATCGCGATGGGGATGCGCATGATCCTCGGCGGCAACGATCTGCCGTTCCTGATGGCGGGCGCGACCGATCGCGCGAAAGTCTTGAAGGACGCGCCGACCAACTAAGTGGGGCGAGTTGAGGCGCGTCAGTGTCCGGTCATGACGAGGCGCACGACATAGATGATCGCGACCCAAGGCAGGAAGATCATTGCCAGCAGGATGACGAGCTTCAGATAACCAAAGCGCAACGACTCTTTACGCGTCGCGTTGGGTGACACGCGAGGCGGAGCGTGTTCGGCGCGCGACGCGCGTCCTGCAGCGACAATTGATGCTTTGCCCATAGGCCTGAATCAGGCCGCGAGATGGCGGACGCGAGCAAGCGCCGTCGATCATCTCGTTGAACGACGCACTTTTCTAGTAATGCTTTAGCCGTAACGCTGACGTTTCAGTCAGCGCTGTGCTTGCTGCACTGTTACCGAGTGATCGCCGAGGATCGCATAGTCGATCGGGATCGCGTTGACGAAATGCTGCACGCGATGCTGCACCGTCTGCGCCGCGCTCAAGGCAGAAGCATAGTCGGAATAGGCTGGCGAGCGCAGGAAGTAGAGCTGATGACCGCTCGGTCCGGGCTCCTGGCTGACATCGACTTTGATGCCGGTGGCCTCGATCGCCCATTGCACGCGGCGGGCATTGTCCTCGTTGGCGAAGGCGCCGAATTGCACGCGATACGGACCGGCGACGTTGCCGGGCGCGGTCGGCGGCGGATGCAGCGCGACGGTTTGCGACGGCCCCATATTTTTCGTTAGGCCTGGGCCATGGGCTTTCGCGACCATCGCCGGTTTCGCCGGCTTCTTCGGCGGGATCGCGGCGACAGGTGTCGGCTTGGCGGTCTGCGTTTCGGGCTGCGCGTCCTGCGGTGACGGCGCCGCGTCCGCATAGGGTACGGCCGGTGCCAGGTTCGGCTTGCGGCGCGGGTTCGGCTTCTGGTGGCAGAGGCGGCGGCGCGGCCTGGACAATGGTTGGCGGCGGCAGGCCGGGCTGTTTCGGGACGGTCGGCGCCGGAGGCGGTGTCAAAGCGGGCGGGGCGGAAGGCTCGATCCGCGCGAGATCGGGCGCGGCCTGTTCGGCGGCGCGCGGCGCGTTGGCGGCGAAATTCTGTGGCGGGGCTGGGCGTGACGCCGCTGGAGGCGGGCTTGCCCGGTCCGCGACCTGGGACCCGCTATCGTCGCCGAAATAGATCTTATAGGCGCCGCCGCCGGCGAGGCCGACGCCGAAGAAGAACACCAGTGCGATCGCCGTGTAGGTGACGCTCGCGAGGTTCGACCGGCTGCTGGAACTCGATATCGTCGGGCACGGCTATCCCCATGATCGGGATAAACTCGGCGGGTTATGGTTAATTTTAGGTTAACGCCGCTCCGAGTCGAGCTTTTTTCATCGGAAATTTGGCTGAAGAATCAACGGCCAGGGCAAAAGTTAACAGCGCCCTGGCCGTCGATCCGCTCAGCTCCCGCCGAAGGGATAGACTAGATTGCCGGATTTCAGTGCCGGCGGATCGAGGATGACGGTCTTCGTCGGGTCCTTGAACTGGTCGAGGTCGTTGCCGGTGATGCCCTGGAACTGGACCATCAGGATGCGCGACTGCTCCCACTCGCCGTCCTTGCCGAATTTGATATCGCCGAAGACAGTGTGGAACGTGTTCGCGCGGATGTAATCGGCGAGCTTGTCCTGATCGAGGCTCTTGGTCGCCTCGACCGCCTGCTGCAGTATCTGCATCTCGGCATAGCTCACCGGCACCATGTAATAGCCGAGCGGATCGCTACCTGCGGTGCCGGCGCGCGCCTGGTATTTCTTCAGCACGTCCTCGACGCCGGGATAGAGCATCGTCTTCGCCGGCAGCCACAGGTCGAAAGCGATGAAGCCGTTGAGCGCGGGGCCGAGCTGCTGCTTGATCGGTGTGGCCTGCGGCCCGACCATCGCGCCGCCGACGATCTTCGGCTTGTAGCCGATCTCCTTGATCGCCCGCGTCATGCAGGTTGAGTCGGTGATGTAGGAGGCGATCAGCACGATATCAGGGTTGGTTGCCTGCACCGCGCGCACCACCGGCGAGCAATCGGTGATGTTGCCGGGATAGTTCTTGTCGTAGACGATCTGCAGCCCTTCGGCTTTCGCGGTCTCGCGCGCGCCGTCGGCGGCGTTGTGCGCGAATTCGATATCGGCCGAGACGATGGCGATCGTCTTCGGCTTGGGGTTCTGCGCCATCGCGATGTTGAAGAAGCCGGTGGTGAACGCGGTCTTCGGATTCTGCCCTGCCGGCAGCATCGAGAAATATTTCGGATATTGGAATTGTGCGTTCACGCCAAGGCCGAGGAGGCCGAGGAACACCTTGTTGTGCTGCATCACGATCGGCATCGCCGGTGCGATGAGGCCCGTCGCGTAAGAGCTGACGACGAGATCGACTTTGTCGACATCGAGCAGCTTCGTGTAGATGCCCGGCACGTTGGCGGGGCTGCTCTGATCGTCGTAATGGACGAGCTCGACTTGCCGGCCGAGCAAGCCGCCCTTCGCGTTGACGTCCTCTGCCCAGATCTGGAAGGCGAGAAGCGCCGGCTTGCCGTTGGCGGCGAGGCCGCCGGTCTCTTCCATGCTGAAGCCGATCTTGATCGGATCGGCGGCGTGCGCCAGCGGCAAAGCGAGCGCAAGCAACGCCGTTGCCGCGAGAGTGGATTTAACGATCCCCGAAAAATTCATATGCGTTCTCCCACGTTATGTTGTTTTTGAAAATTTCCCCTTAGCCGCAGGCGATGCCGTACACATCCTCGCAGCCTTGGGGCAGGCGGTATTCGTTCCAACTCTTGCCGAAATCCTGTGTGCCGACGATCTGGCCATTGCGCGCCGCGCCATAGACTTGATCGGCGTCGCGCGCGTGCAGCGCGAGTTGCATGAAGGTGGCGTGGATCGGCACGCCGTGATCGATGCGCCGCCAGCTTTTGCCGAGATCGTCGCTGCGCGCCAGCGAGCCGGTATCGCCGGTCGCGTGGACGCTGAGACAGGCATAGAGCCGCGTCGGGTCTTGCGGCGCCGGACGTATGTCGCGCGCATAAGTCAGCGGCGAGAAGCGCCCGACCTCGATGTCGTTCCAGCTCGTGGCGCCGTCATCGCTGCGGAAGATACCCATGCGGCAGGCGAGAAAGACCGCGCCGGGCGCGGCGTCGCTGATGCACAGCGCGTGGCCGTCGAGCATGCCTTCGGCCTCGCTGCCGGAGCCGAGATTGCTTTTGAGCTTCGGATTCTCGGTGAGGCGGATGAGGCCGCCGTTGCAATCGCTCCAGCTCTCGCCGCCATCGCGGCTGCGCATCACGCCGTTGACCTCGATGGTGGCGTAGAGATTTTGCGGCGCTTGCGGATCGAGGGCGATGCGCATCACGCGACACGCAAACGGCATCTTCACGTGCTCGGCCAGCACCGGCTTGGCGAGGCACGTCCAATGCGCGCCGCCATCATCGCTGCGATAGACCCCGACCGGCGAGGCGCCGGCATAGATCGTCTCCGGCTGCCGCGGATGGACGAGGAATGACCAGATCTGGACGTGGTCGGGGAAATCCGGACGGCGCCAATGCTGTCCGTGATCGTCGCTGATATAGGGCCCGTCCTGCGTCCCGATGAAAACCCGCTCGGGATGGAGCGGGTGGACGGTGATGGTGTGGACGCTGGTCTTGTCGGGCAGGCCGGCGGTCATCTGCTCGAAGTCGCTATTGCCGAGCTTCATGCGGAAGACGCCCGATTTCGAGCCGCCGCGCCACATACCGGCGCCGGCATAAATATAGGTTTCGGCCATCGGCCTTCTCCCTCTTCTGGCGTTTCCCCGGGCATCAGGAGACAACCGGCGCGGGAGCCCGTCAAGGCCGGGGCGGGCGTCCCGATTCGGCTTGGGCACCCCCTTCACGCCTTCGCGACCGCGAAGTGGGCACATTGTGGCGATTTCCAATTGTGCTACCATTTCGGGCAGAAGCCTTCTGGAGGAGTCCAGTCAATGATCACATTGACCATCAATGGAACACAGCATCAGGTCGATCTCGAGCCGGATACGCCTTTGCTTTGGGCAATCCGCGACGCGGTCGGCCTCACCGGCACCAAATTTGGTTGCGGCATCGCGCAATGTGGCGCTTGCACGGTGCACATCAATGGGCAGGCGATGCGCTCTTGCTCGGTGCCGATCGGCCGCCTCGAAGGCGCCAGCATCACGACGATCGAAGGTCTCTCGAACGACAGCAAGCATCCAGTGCAGCAGGCTTGGCTCGCCGAGGACGTTCCGCAATGCGGCTGGTGTCAATCCGGTCAGATCATGGCGACCGCGGCGTTCTTGAAGCAGAACCCAGCGCCGACCGATGCGGATATCGACGCCAACATCACGAATATCTGTCGCTGTGGCACCTATGAGCGTCTCCGTCGCGCGATCCATCGCGCCGCCGACCTGATGAAGGCCTGAGGAGAACGACCATGGACGGAAATCAAACTCCGATTCTTTCTCGCCGCCGTTTCCTCGTCACCGGCGTGACCGCCGCGGGCGGTTTCGCCATCGGCACGGCCGCTCTGCCGCAATGGGCGCAGGCGGCGATGGTTGCCGAGCATCCTTGGGATGATAGCCCCTCCGCACCCAACGAGCTCGATGCTTGGATCGTGATCAATCCCGATGATTCGGTCTTGATCCGCTATCAGAAAGCCGAGATGGGCCAAGGCAGCATGACGGCTGTGCCGATGATGCTGAACGAAGAGCTGCAGGCCGATTGGTCGAAGGTGAAGATCGAATTCGCCTCGGCCAACCGCAATCTTCGCGAGAAGAAGATCTACGGCGAGATGTATTCGAATGGCAGCCGCTCGATCAAGGAATCGCAGAAGCTCGTGCAGCAGGTCGGCGCCAGCGCGCGCACGCGGCTGATCCAGGCGGCGGCGACGAAGTGGGGCGTGCCGGCGAGCGAATGCACTTCAGCCAACAGCGTGATCACGCACGGCCCGAGCAATCGCACCATGCGCTATGGCGAAGTCGCTGCCGATGCGGCGAAGATCAAGCTCGACAAAGAGCCGGCGATCAAGACGCCGGATAAGTGGACCTTCGCTGGCAAGCCGATGCCGCGGCTGGACGTCGTGCACAAGATCAACGGCGCGGCGAAGTTCGGCATGGACGCGCAGGTGCCGGGCATGGTCTTTGCGGCCATCCTGCAATGCCCGGTTCCGGGCGGGAAGCTGAAGAGCGTCGATGCTTCGGTCGTCGCGGGCATGCCGGGCAATCCCAAGGTGGTGAAGCTCGACAATGCGGTCGCGGTGGCCGCCGAAGGCACGTGGTGGCGTGCCCGGCAGGCGCTCGCGAAGCTGCAGCCCGAATGGGATGTCGGCATCGCCGGCAGTACCGATAGCGCGCAGTTCTTCCGCGAATACCGCGCGGCGATGGACAGCGAGAAGCCGGTGATCGGACGCAAGCAAGGCGATATCGACAAAGGTCTGAGCAGCGGCGGCAAGACCTTCGAAGCGGTCTATGAGACACCGTATCTCTCGCATTCGCCGATGGAGCCGATGAATGCGACCGTGAAGCTCGACGGCGAGCGGATCGATGTCTGGGTCGGCACGCAAGACGCGCTCGACGAGACCGAAACGGTGGCGAAGAAATTCGGGATCGAGGCCGAGGACATCTATCTCCACAACGCCTATTGCGGCGGCGGCTTCGGCCGGCGCGACGTGGCCGACGAGGTGATTCAGGCGATCTCGATCGCGAAGGAAGTGCAGAAGCCGGTCAAGCTGATCTGGTCGCGCGAGGAAGACACGCGCCATGACAAGCTGCGTCCGATGGCGGTGGTGCGCTTCAAAGGCGTCACCAGCGACGACGGCACGGTGACGGCGCTGCAAGCGCGGACCGTCACGGGCTCGGTCGTGAAGAACGCACTCGGCAAATTGCCGCCGAACGGCCTCGACTTCGTCTCGATCCAGGGCTTGGCGACGATCGGCTACAACATCGCCAACCTGTCGATCGAGTCCATCGTCAAGGACACGCATTTCCCGGTGTGGTGGTGGCGTGCGCCTGGGCAGAACCAGAATACCTTCGCGATCGAAGGCTTCATCGACGAGATGGCCTATGCGAACAAGATCGATCCCGTGGACATGCGGCGCAAGCTGCTTCAGGGCAAGCCGGATTGGCTGGCGGTGCTGAACACCGCTGCCGAGAAGGCCGATTGGGGCAAGCCATTGCCGAAGGGCAGCGGGCGCGGCATCGCGATCTGTAACGATACCGACAGCCTTTGCGCGCAGGTCGCCGAGGTGACGGTGAGCCCGAAGGGCGAGTTGAAGGTCAACCGCGTCACGGTTGCACTCGATACCCGCTACCAAGTGAATCCGCTGACCATCGCCGAACAGGCGGAAGGCAGCGTGATCTTCGGTCTGTCCGCGGCGCTCTACGGCAAGATCGAAGTGAAGAACGGCGCGGCGGTGCAGGGCAATTTCGACACCTATCGCATGGTGCGGTTGGCCCAATCGCCGAAGATCGACACGTACCTCCTGACGAGCGGCGGCGAGAAATGGGGCGGTGCCGGCGAGCCTGCCGTTCCGCCGATTTCCGGCGCCGTCGCGAATGCGATCTTTGCCGCGACCGGCAAGCGCATCCGCAGCTTGCCGATCATGGACCAGGATCTGTCCTTCACAGTCTGATCTGACGCAGCGTTGAAGCGGGCGGGGTCGTCAGCAAGCTGACGGCCCCGCCTGTGTAGAGGAATAGCGCGCAGGTCGAGGATGCTTTGCGCGCCTAACAAGAACCATCGGGGTAGGGCGGACACATGAACCGGACGAAACTTCTTGCCGTTGCGACTCTGGTGCTTGGCACGGCGTCTTTTGCGTTAACCTATCAAGCCGGGGCGCAAAGCTCGCCGCCTGCGCAGGCCATCTCGCCGCCGGCCGAGGCGGGACCGACGACCGGGCAAACCGCACAGCCGCTCAGCAAAGGCGAATATGTGGCGCGGGCCGGCGATTGCATCGCCTGTCACTCGGTGCCGGGCGGCAAAGCATTTACCGGCGGCCTCAAGATGGGCACCCCGCTTGGTGCGATCTATTCCACCAACATCACGCCCGACAAGGAAACGGGTATCGGCAATTACAGCTACGAGGATTTCGATCGCGCAGTGCGCCACGGCGTCGCCAAGGACGGGCACCGGCTTTATCCGGCGATGCCCTATCCGTCCTACGCCAAGGTCACCGACGACGACATGCACTTGCTCTACGACTTCTTCATGAAAGAAGTGCCGGCGGTGAAGCAGGCGAATATGCCGAGCGAAATCACCGGCATCATGAGCTGGCGCTGGCCGCTCGCGATTTGGAACGCGCTGTTCACGGATAAGGGCGTCTATCAGCCGAAAGCCGATCACGACGCGGCGTGGAATCGCGGCGCCTATCTGGTCGAAGGGCTCGAGCATTGCGGCGCGTGCCACACACCACGTGGCTTGGCCTTCCAGGAAAAGGCGCTCGATGCCGGCAGCAGCGCCTTCCTTAGCGGCGCCGAGCTCGACGCCTGGTATGCGCCGAGCCTGCGGGGCGAGGCGCGCACCGGCCTCGGCGGCTGGTCGCAGGCCGAGGTCGCGACCTTCCTCAAGACCGGCCACAACGACAAAGGCGTGGTCTTCGGCTCGATGATCGATGTCGTCAACAACAGCACGCCCTATCTCAGCGACGACGACATCAACGCGATGGCGGCCTATCTGAAATCGTTGTCGCCGAACACGCAGGAAGCCGCTTACACCTACGACAATTCGACCACCACCGCGCTCGAGACGGGCAAGTCGCTGGATGCCGGCGGCAAGCTCTATCTCGGGAATTGCGTCTCTTGCCACGGCGCCGACGGCAAAGGTCAGGCGCCCTACATGCCGCCGCTCGCCGGCAATCCGGTCGTGCTCGACAATAATGCGTCCTCGCTGATCAACATCGTGCTGAACGGCGCGCAGACGATTGTCGTCAAAGGCATGCCCGACAGCTATCGCATGCCGCAATACCGCGTCCAGCTCACCGATGACGAGATCGCCAGCGTGCTGACCTTCGCCCGCAAGGCGTGGGGCAATGGCGCGCCGGCGGTGGCGAGCGATGACGTGAAGAAGCTGCGCCCGATCACCGATCCGAGCAGCGACCACGTCATCATCCTGAAGATGCGCTGAAGCTCTGATGATGCGGTAGGCGGCGCGGTCGCGCCGCCGCCCATCGCTGCGCTATAAGCCTCTCCGTTACAAGATAACGGTAAGGGAGCGGCGCGTGGCAGTGGGATCGGGACGTTTCGACATTCATTATCACGTCGTGATGCCCGGCTCGGAGCTGGCGCGCGTCACGGGTGGCCCGGCCGAATGGAGCCCGGCGCGCGCGATCGAAGAGCAGGATCGCAACGGCGTTGCGACCGGCTTCGTTTCGGCGGCTTCTGGCTGGAAGATCAGCGATGCCGAGCAGTCGCGCAAAGCCGCGCGGCAATGGAACGACTATGTGAAGCGCCTCGGCCAGGATCATCCCGGCCGCTTCGGCTTGCTCGCGGCGCTGCCGCTACCCGATATCGATGGCAGCCTCAAAGAAGCCGAATACGCCTTCGATACGCTGAAGGCCGACGGCATCGGCATTCAGACGAGCTACGACCAGCTCTGGCTCGGCGATCCGGCCTTCGCGCCGCTGTGGCAAGAGCTCGATCGCCGCAAGGCGGTCGTCTATGTCCATCCGACCGATGCGCCGTGCTCGGTGGGGTTGAGCTATATGGGGGCGCCGGTCTTCGGCTCATGGATCGAATGGCCGATGAATTCGGCGCGCACCATGTTCAGCCTGTTGCTCAATCAGGTGCCGCGACGCTTCCCGAATATCCGGTTCATCTTCGCGCATGACGGTGGGACGATGCCGCTGCTCATCGGCCGCATCCAAGGCATGGCGCAGAACTCGCGACCGGATTTTCCGGCGAAAGTGCGCGACGTCTTTCCCGACGGCGTCGCGACCGAATACCGCAAATTCTATTTCGATACGGCGCAGGGCTTCGCGCGCGTGAATTTCGATGCGATGCGCGCGCTGGTGCCGGATACGCATATCCTTTTCGGCAGTGACTATCCGTTCTTCCCGGTTGGCGCGGCAGTCGATGGGCTGCTGAAGCTCAATCTGCCGCCGGCTTTGCTGCATGCGATCGAGCGCGGGAATGCCGAAGCCTTGCTCGCCAGCGCCCGAGGCTGAGCGATGGGGACGGTAACCGCCCCCGGAAAAGACACGGCCGTCTTGGTCATCGGCGGCGGGCCGGTTGGCTTGTCGCTCGGCATCGAGCTCGCACGGCTCGGCGTCGCGACGACGCTGGTCGAAGCGCGCGACGGGCGGATCACCACACCGAAGATGAATTTCGTCAATGTGCGCTCGATGGAGTTCGTGCGCCGCTGGGGCCTGACCGAAGAGGTGCGCCGCGCTGGCCATCCCGAGGATTTTCATCCCAATGTGAATTGGGCGACCGGGGTGACAGGACATGAGATCGCGCGGCTCGATTTTCCGCCTTTCCTCGACGAGAAGACGCGCTTCGTCTCGCCGGCGGCCGATTGCCTTGTCTCGCAGCTTTGGTTCGATCCGATCCTTCTGACGCATGCGCGGAAGCAGCCCAATCTCACGCTGCATCACCGCACGCGGCTCGAAAGTTTCCGCGAGACGGAGGATGGCATCGAGGCGCAGGTGGTGGATCTTGTCGCGAATGCGAAGCGCAAGATCACCGCGGCCTATATCGTCGGCTGCGACGGCGCGTCCTCGCCGGTGCGCGAGAGTCTGGGCATCGGCCTCGATGGCTTGCCGAACATCCAGAACAATTTCCATGTCTTCTTCAATTCGACCGAGCTGCTGTCGATCTTCGAGCGCACCCTCGGTCAGACGCGGTTCTGCAGCCTGGTCGGGCCGAAAGGCATTTGGGGCTTGCTTACCTCGATCAATTGGCGCGGCCTTTGGCGCTTCTCGATGCAGCCGCCGCCGCAAGATGAATTGATCGTGCCCGAACTGCTGCGCCGTGCGGTCGGCTGCGACTTCGCTTTCGAGCTTTTGGACGGCTCGCATTGGGTGAGCCGCGAACTCGTCGCGAACGCCTATGGCAAGGGTCGCGCGTTTCTCGCCGGCGATGCGGCGCATCAGAACACGCCGTCTGGCGGCTTCGGCATGAATACCGGCGTCGGCGATGCGCTCGATCTCGCCTGGAAATTATGGGGCACGCTCGCCGGCTGGGGCGGCCCGGCGCTGCTGCAAAGCTATGAGGCCGAGCGGCGACCGATCGCCAAGCGCAACACGCAGGAAGCGACGAGCAATCTGTTGCGCTTCCGCGATCTGAAGCCCGGCCCCGAGATTGCAAACGAGGGCGATGCGGGCGCGCGCGATCGCGCCGCCTTCAAGCAGAAGCTGTTCGATGCGGATATCTTGCGCCATCACGACACCGACGGCATCGCGCTCGGCTATCGCTACGAAAACTCGCCGATCGTCTATCCCGATGGCAGCGCACCGCCCGCCGACACAGTGCAAGAATATATGCCGGTGGCGCGCCCCGGCCATCGCGCGCCGCATGCTTGGCTCGAGGGTGGGCCGCCGCCTTCGGCAGGTGTGCGATTGGCGCAAGGCCGCTCGACGCTCGATCTCTTCGGCGATGGCTTTGCGCTGCTGGCTTTCGCCGATGCCGAGACCGAGCCGTTGGAAAGCGCGGCACGATCGCGCGGCGTGCCGCTGCGTGTGACCAAGATCGACAATGCCGAGATCGCGCGGCTTTACGGCGCACGGCTGGTCATCGTGCGGCCGGATGGGCATGTCGGCTGGCGCGGCGCTGCCGCGCCCGGCGACGCCGCGGCGGTGATCGACCTCCTGCGCGGCGTTGCTTAAGTGATGGGCATTTCGGAGCCTGCGAGGGGCGCGGCAAATCCTCGCTTTGCCTTGACAAGGCTTTGACACTCAACAAGGATCGCCGCCTGCAAGAACCGGCGGTGTCAGCGGGTGGCGCCAGTCGGAGGGGAGGTTCCACTGCGCCCGATGAATCGTTTTTTCGCCAGCCTCGCGGCTGTTTCTTCCGTCATTTCCGCTAATTTTGCGCTGAGCCACGCGGCCGCGGCGGATACGCTGCCCCATGTGGTGATCGCGACCGTCCCGACCATCGCCTCGACCTCGACCTATATCGCCGACAGCAAGGGTTATTTCCGCGACGTTGGCATCGACGCCGAGATCCAGAACATCGATTCCGTCAGCACGGCGATGGCGTTGCTCGCCGGCGGCAAGGTTCAGGTCGCGCAAGGCGGGCTCGCCGCGTCGTTTTGGAACGGCGTCGCGCAGGGCATGCCGGTGATTATGGCGTTCGAGGGCGGCTCTACGCCGCTCAATCACCACATTCTCGTGAACAACAGCGTCAAGGATAAACTCAAGACGCCGGCCGATCTGAAAGGCCGTTCGGTCGCGCTTAACGCGCCGGGCTCGATCATCGGCTACGATCTCTACAAGGTACTGCAGAGTGCCGGGCTCGACTTCAAAGACGTCGACATCAAGAACATCTCTTTCCCGCAGATGGGCATCGCGCTGCAGAACGGCGCGGTCGATGCGGCGGTCAACGTGCCGCCCTTCGGCGATCTCATCATCGAGAAGGGGCTTGGCGTCAATTGGATCAACACCGACGATTACCTGAAGCCGGCGCCGGTGACGGTCGTGCATTACGTCATCAACTCCGATTGGGCGAAGACGAATAGCGATCTGGCGCATCGCCTCTTCGTCGCGGTGGCGCGCGGTACGCGCGATTACTGCCAAGCCTATCATCACGGCGCCAATCGCAGCGAAGTCATCGATATCATGATGAAGCATGGCGTCGCCGGCGATCACGATACGCTCGATAAATTTCCGTGGCAGGCGCGCGATCCGAACGGTCGCTTCAATATGGCGAGCCTGCTCGACGTGCAGGATTGGTATCTCAAAGAAGGCTACGTCAAAAACAAGCTGACGCCGGAACAGCTCGTCGATCCGAGCTTTGCCGAGCAAGCAGCCAAGACCTTGGGACCGTTCGCGGTCACCAATACAGCGGACCAGCTCGCGGGCTGCCGCTGAGTTTCGTGCGGGGAGGGGAAAGTATGCGGTCGTTTATCGGAGCGGCGTTGGTCGGCATGCTGGCGGTCGGTGCCGCGCAGCAAGCGGCGGCGCTGGACAAGGTCGTCATTGCCAGCGTGCCGGGCATTGCCGCGGCCGGCACCTATATCGCGGACAACAAGGGCTATTTCAAAGACGAAGGCATCGACGTCACGATCGCCGATCTGGCGTCGGCCGCCGATGCGATGGCGTCGCTTGCGACCAATCAGTTCAACGTGGTCGAAGGCGGCTATTCGGCCGGCTATTGGAACGCGCTTGCCAAGAATTTCCCGATCATCACCGCGTTCGAGCGCGGCATGCGGCCGACCAACCACAAGATCGTCATCCCGCCGCAGATGGCCGACAAGATCAAGACGCTGAAAGACCTCAAGGGTCACAGTCTTGCGGTCAACGCGCCCGGCTCGCTGACGATCTACGAAGCCGGCAAGATGCTGGAAAGTGTCGGCCTCACGATCAAGGACGTCGACGTCAAATATATGCCGTTCCCGCAGATGCTGGTGGCGTTCAAGAACGCCGCGATCGATTCCGCCGAGGACATTCCGCCTTTCGTCAATATCGGGATCGAACAGGGACTGATGAAGCCGATCGCCGAGATCGACGACACGTTGAAGCCCTATCCAGTGGTGAGCATCGCCTATCAGATCAACACCGATTGGGCGTCGAAGAACAAGGCTGTCGCACAGAGATTCTTCGTGGCGATCGCGCGCGGCACGCGCGACTACTGCCAGGCCTACCACCACGGCCCCAATCGCGACGAGATCGAAGACATCATGATCAAATACAAGGTGATGTCCGACCGCGCGCTCTTGGATCGCATTCCCTGGCAGGGCCGCGATCCGAATGGCCGTCTGGATTCCGGCACCGTGCTCGACATTCAGGACTGGTTCTTCAAGGAGGGGATGATTACGCAGAAATTCCCCGCCGAGCGGCTGATCGACAATGAATATGCCGATTACGTCCAAAAAACGTTGCCGCCATTCGAGCTCATCAATAAGAGCGATCCGCTGCCGAGCTGCCGCTAGAGCAGGGCGCGGCGGCAACGGGCCGCTGCCGGGCAAACGGATCTGGATAGGACAGGGGTAAGGCGATGCATCGGTTTCTCATGATCGCAGCGCTGCTGCTGGTTGCGGCGGCGCCGGTGCGTGCGGAGAATGCTCAAATCGTGATCGGCTCGGTGCCGAGCCCGACGGCTGTCGGCACCTATATCGCGATCGATAAGGGCTATTTCCGCGACGCCGGCATCGATGTCGATCTCCAGCCGGCGCAAAGCGCCGGCGCGGTGATGGCCATGCTGGCGAGCAACCGTATCCAGGTCGTCGAAGGCGGCATGGCGGCGAGCTATTGGAACGCGCTCAACCAGGGCATGCCGGTCACGATCGCGATGGAGCGCGGCACGACGCCGCTCAATCACTCGCTGTTGGTGCGCGCCGATTTGCGCGACAAGATCAAGACCGTCGCCGATCTCAAAGGTCACACCTTCGCCGAGGTCTCGCCCGACGGCATCCAGCAATACGAGGCGGGCAAGGCGATCGCGCCGGGCGGCCTTCACATGAAGGACCTCGACGTCAAATACATCCCCTATTCGCAGCTGCTCGTCGCGTTCACGAACGGCGCGGTCGATGCTGGCATGTCGATCCCGCCTTTCAGCGACGCGATCCTCGACCGCAAGCTCGGATTCAAGCTGGTCGATATCGACGAAATGGTGAAACCGACGCCGATGGCGAATGTCGTCTACATGATCAATACCGATTGGGCGAAGAAAGACCCGAAGGTCGCGCATAACGTTTTTGTCGCGCTGGCGCGCGGCGCGCGCGACTATTGCCAGGCCTATCACGGCGGCCCCAATCGCGAATACGTGATCAATCTGATGATCGACAAGAAAATCGGCACCCGCGACATGCTCGACGGCCGGCCTTGGGCGGCGCGCGACCCGAATGGCCGCGTCAGCGAGGCGAGCATGCTCGACATCCAGGATTGGTTCTATAACGAGGGTCTGGTGAAGCAGAAATTCCCGATCGATCGCCTGATCAATTCGAGCTATGCGGATGAGGCGGCGAAGGAATTGGGGCCGTTCGATCTGATCAACAAAACCAGCCAGCTTCCTGGCTGTCGCTAACGAGGAGGAGTTTCAGACATGGGTATCGCACCGTATTCGCCGGCACGCCGCGTCGTGACCGGCCATGACAGCACCGGCAAGGCCGTCGTCCTCATCGACGACAACACCCCCTACACCGCGCGCCGCGACGAGAAGACGCTGCAGCAGCGTATCTGGGTGACCGACAAATTCCCGGTCGCGATGGACGGCGACAAGGATCGCGCCGCCATCGAAGTGCGCATCGCGCCGCCGGCCAATGGCACGGTGATCCGCTATCTCGACATCCCGCCTGAGAGCGAGGAGACAAAGAAGCTGCCGAACGACCACATGGCGAAGATGCTCGGTGACCAGCATCATACGCCGCCGGGCGTGCGTCCGCCGCGCCATCCCAGCATGCACCGTACCCGCACCCTCGACTACGCGATCGTGCTCTCGGGCGAGATCGACATGCTCCTCGACGATAGCGAGGTGCATCTCAAAGCCGGCGACGTGCTGATCCAGCAGGCGACCAACCATGCCTGGGTCAATCGCAGCAAAGAGACTTGCCGGATCTGCTTCGTGCTGATCGACGGCGCCGATCCCCTCGTCAAGTAAGTGGACTGAAGTAAGGTAATCATGGCGACAGAACCCGCGCGCAAGGGAGCGAAGATCGACATCGCTGGTGTGCGCAAAGTCTTCGAGACCCCGCGCGGGACCGTCGAGGCGATCCAAACGATCGACCTCGAGATCAAGCCAGGCGAATTCTTTTGCATCGTGGGCCCATCAGGCTGCGGCAAGTCGACCTTGCTGCGCATCCTGGCGGGCCTCGAGAAGCAGAGCGCCGGCACCATCACCGTCGACAGCGCCGGCTGGAAAGTCGAGAACGCGATGGTGTTCCAGGAAAGCGGTCTCTTTCCCTGGATGTCGGTTGCGGACAATGTCGGCTTCGGCCTGATGACGCGCGGCGTGTCGGCCGCCGAGCGTGCGCCGCGGGTCGAGGCGGCGATGCGCCTTGTCGGCCTGACGCAGTTCCGCAATCACTTCCCGCATCAGCTCTCGGGCGGCATGCGTCAGCGCGGCGCGATTGCTCGCGCTTTCGTCACCGATCCAGCAGTGCTCTATATGGACGAGCCTTTCGCGGCGCTCGATGCGCAGAACCGTACCATTCTGCAGGAAGAGCTGGTGCGGATATGGGAGACGACACGGAAGACCGTGGTCTACATCACCCATTCGATCGACGAGGCGTTGTTCCTCGGCGATCGCATCGCGATCATGACGGCGCATCCCGGGCGCATTAAGGAGATCATCGACGTGCCGTTCCCGCATCCGCGCAACCTGATGGAGTTGTCGGTGACGCCGACCTTCGGCGATCTCAAGCTCAAGATCTGGCACGTGCTCGAGGAAGAAGTGAACCGCGCCCGCGCGAGCGAGGACGCAGCATGAGCATGACCGAAGCCGCCAAGCAGGTCCGGCAGGAGCGCCTGCTTTATCTGCTGTCGCCGATCGGCCTGCTGGTCTTGTGGCAGCTCGCGATTATGGTCGGGCTTGGCGATCGCCGCTTCGTGCCGGCGCCGACCGACATCATCGAGCGGTTTTGGCTGCTCTGCGTCTCGGGCGAGCTGCCTTGGGATACGGCGGTGACGCTCTGGCGCATCGTCGCCGGCTTCCTCGTCGGTGCCATTCCGGGTGTCGCGCTCGGCCTGGCAATGGCGATGTGGCGCGGCGTCCGGATCATCGTCGATCCGCTCATCGCCGCGCTGTTCCCGATCCCGAAACTCGCGCTGATGCCGCTGATCCTTCTGGCTTTCGGCTTTGGCGAGACCTCGAAGATCGTCGTCGTCGCGATCGGCGCGTTCTTCCCGGTGATCGTCAACGCCTATGCCGGCGCGGCGAATATCGACAAGATCTATATCGACGTCGCGCATAATTACGGCGCCAGCCCGCGCATCATGTTCTCGAAGGTCGTGTTCTACGGTGCGCTGCCCCTGATCTTCGCCGGGCTGCGCGTCGCGCTGGCGATCTCCTTCATCATCGGCACGGCGGCTGAATTCATCGCCGCGAAAAGCGGCATCGGCTACCTGATCTGGTCATCCTGGGAGCTGCTGCAGGTCGATGCGATGTTCGTCGGCATCGTCACCATCGGGCTTCTCGGCGTTATCACCTCGACGCTGTTCGTCGAGCTCGAGCGCAAAGTCATACCGTGGAAGGCGCCATGAAACAGATCATCCGGGTCGCGATCCTGCTGTCGGCACTTTCCGTGTCCGGCTGCAGCTTCTTCCAGATCTCGGACGAATACGGCAATACCTATGGCGGCCTGGCCGATTTCGGCAATCAATATGCGTGGCAATTGTCGACCTGCGAGGCCGATCCCGGCCTCGTCGAGGCCGCCGCGCCCGATCGCAAGCGCTGGATGGAATGCTGCATGTGGCGCCACGGCGTGTCGATCGATGATTCGACTGGTTGCGCCGCGCCGCCCTATTACAAGGGCTGAATGATGAGGGGCTGCTGAAGCGGCTCGAGCTTTGGGGGGTACCGATGAAGCGCAGCGATCATATCCTCACAACGCATACCGGCAGCCTGCCGCGGCCGAAGCCGCTGGCCGAGATGCTGGTCGCCAAGGACCAGGGCCAGGTTTACGACGCGGCGGCGCTGACGAATGCGGTGCGCGCGGCGGTGCTCGATATCGTGCGCCGCCAGGTCGAGACCGGCATCGACATCGTCGATGACGGCGAGATGTCGAAGCCCGGCTATTCGACCTATATCGCCGATCGCCTGTCCGGCTTTTCGGGTCATGCGCCGCGCAAGCCGCCGCTCGATACGGCGGGCTATCCCGAATTCAACGCCGCGATGGTGCGGATGACCGGGCCGCAGACACTGCGCCGCTCGACTTGCGCCGGACCGGTCGCGCTGCGCGATCGCGCGCCGATGGAAGAGGATATCGCCAATCTGCAGGAAGCGGCCAATGCGTCCGGTCCCGCCGACGTGTTCATGACCTCGGCCTCGCCGGGTCTCGTCACTGCGTTTCAGCCGAACAATTACTATCCGACACATGAGGCGTATCTCGAGGCGATCGCGACGGCGATGCAGCCGGAATACGAGGCAATCCATAACGCGGGCTTCGCGTTGCAGCTCGATTGCCCCGATCTCGCCATGGCGCATCACACCGGTTTCCAGGAACTGAGCGAGGAAGAATTTCTGAAGCGCGCCGCGCATCATGTCGAGGTGCTGAACCACGCGGTGCGCAACATCCCGGCCGATCGCATGCGGCTGCATATCTGCTGGGGCAATTACGAAGGTCCGCACGATCACGACATCGCGCTGGCGAAGGTCGCGCCGATCCTCTTGAAGGCGAAGCCCGCGGCGCTGGTGATCGAGGCGGCCAATCCGCGCCACGAGCATGAATGGTCGCTGTGGCGCGGGCTGAAGCTGCCCGAGGACAAGAAGCTGATCGCCGGCGTGATCGACACCTCGACCAATTATGTCGAGCATCCCGAGCTCGTCGCCGAGCGTATCGAGCGCCTCGCCCATGTCGTCGGCCGCGAGCGCGTCATCGCCGGGACGGATTGCGGCTTCGGCACCTTCGCCGGCTACGGCAAGATCGATCCGGCAATTGCCTTCAAGAAGCTCGCGGCCATGGTCGAAGGCGCGGCGCTGGCGACGAAACGCCTCTGGGCGAAGCCGAAAGCGAAGGCGAAGAAGAAAGCCGCCGCTCCTTCACGCGCCGGGACTTCGGGCCGCACGAGAGCCGCCACGCGAAAGAAAGCGGCAGCGCGCGAGCGCGTATCGGCAAAACGGCGCCGCGACCGTCGATAAGGGCTGCAAATCTATCCTGCGCCCTTCGACTACGCTTCGCTCCGCTCAGGGTGAGGATACAATTCAGCAGGCATCTTCCAGTGGAAGATGCCCCGCACCCTTTCACCTCATCCTGAGCGAAGTCGAAGGACGCAGGATGAAAATGCAACGGTCCGTTACCGCGCGAGTTTGTACCGCGTCTCCAG
Organism: uncultured Alphaproteobacteria bacterium; assembly: GCA_963740675.1. Classification (GTDB taxonomy): domain Bacteria; phylum Pseudomonadota; class Alphaproteobacteria; order ATCC43930; family CGMCC-115725; genus CAIKMD01. Next base: position 118,766 of record CAVUFS010000004.1, on the reverse strand, counting down.
TGTAGGCGGGCCGTCGCAAATCACGCGGGTCTGTTCGACGAGCTCGACCAGCTGCGCGTAGACCGAGCGGCCGGCGGCGGCGGTGAGCTTGGGATCGAGTCCGACATAGACGCGGGCGACGATCTGCGGGATCGTCTCGTCGCCGGCGGCGAGGGCGCGGACGATCGCGGTGCTGCGTTCCTCGCGATGCGCGATGAAAGCCTGCACGAACGGCTTGGGCTCGGGGATCGAGGGGCCATGCGTTGGCCAATAGACCGCATCGTCGCGATAGAGCAGCTTGTTGAGCGAGCGCATATAGGCGGCCATGTCGCCGTCGGGCGGCGAGATCACGCTGGTCGACCAGCCCATCACATGATCGCCGGAGAAGAGTGTCTCCTCTTCATGCAGCGCGAAGCAGAGATGATTCGAGGTGTGGCCCGGCGTCTCGACCGCGCCGATATGCCAGGCGCCGCCGTCGCCCCCGCCTTGTATCGTGTCGCCCTCGCGCAGCTTCACATCGGGCACGAAGTCGCGATCGCCGCCTTCTTCAGTCTGGCCGCCGATACGCTCTTCCGGCCGGCCCGAGCCATGCGGGCCGAAGCCGTAGGTCTTGGCGCCGGTAGCGGCCTTGATCGCGGCGGCGGCAGGCGAGTGGTCGTTATGCGTGTGGGTGATGAGGATATGGGTGACGGTCTCGCCGTCGAGCGCCTTCAAGAGCGCATCGATATGGTCTTGCTGCTTCGGACCCGGATCGATCACCGCGACCTTGCCATTGCCGATGATGTAGGTGCCGGTGCCTTTGAAGGTGAAGGGGCTGGGATTGCGCGCGACGACGCGCCGGATCAGCGGTGTCAGCCGCTCGGACCGCCCGTATTCGAAGGCGAAGTCGCGGCGGAAAGGGATTTCACCGGCCATGGATGCTGCATTATCTCAGGCGCAGCACTGCTTTGCCAGGGGCTGCGTGGCTTTAGCCTTAAGGCGCGCTTCTCGACGAGGTGCCAGGAGAGGAAGGCGAGGCTGCCGGCGAGCAAGGTGGCGAGCAGGAAGACCTGCCACCATTCGGCGTGGCCGTGAAGCAGCCAGATCACGATCTGCTCGGACGGCCATCCGAAGATATAAAGCCCGTACGACAGATCGCCGAAGCGCGTTGCGCGGATGATCGGCAGCTTGGGATGCAACGCGACATAGAGCGCGAGATAGCAGCCGAAGAGCGGGAAAAGCAGTATGAACTGCCGCAGCGGGATGCTGAGCGCGAGCCCCGCGAGGGCGAGGAGCGCGAGGCGGTCGTCGAAGATCCGCGTGTCGCGCAGCTTGTAGAGGATCATGCCGATGGCGAAGAAACTCAGCGTCCAGCCCCAGCCGCCGAGGAAACCGAGCGCGCCGGGAAAAGCGATGCAGGCCATGCCGAGCGCCAGCAGCGCGACGCAAACCGGCCAGCGCAGCAGGCGCAACATGCCGAGGACCAGCACCATCAGATACATGTTGAATTCGCAGCCCAACGACCACAGCGAGCCGTTGACCTCGAGCCCGATCGGATTGTCGACGAACATCACGCCCGGCAATTCATGGACGCGGATGTCGAAGAAGGAATTGTAGTAGAGGTAATTGTAAGGCTCGGGCCGGTGCAGATAGTCGCCGAGCGGCAGCGTCGTGACGATCGGGCCGAGCACGAGGGCCGTCAGCACGAGGCAAACCAGATAGGCCGGGAAGATGCGCAGCACGCGCTTGACGAGATAGCGCAGCGGCGAATGCGTCTGCTCGAAGCTCTGCGTGACGAGGAAGCCGCTCACGGCGAAGAACACGAACACGCCGGTGAGTCCCAACATGCATTGATTGCCGGTGAGCCAGTTCAGCGGATCGTTCTTCTCGGTGCCCTGCGCGATCAGGAAGGCGTGCGATAGGATGACCGCGAGCGCCGCAAGCAGGCGGACCGCGTCGAAATTGTTTTCCCGCCGATTATGGGCGATGGCCGGAACGGCCGTTTGAGCCGGCTCGACCGCCGCGACGCCGCTATCCAATGAATCCGCCTGTCATGACCCTGCTCCGGCGATAACGGGCGGGCAGGGGTGAAAATGCCCTCATCCAGCCGGCTTAGCTGGTCGGCTTCATCGCTACCGAGAACATCACCGTCGGGAGCATTTCGCGGATCGCGGTCCTGAGGCTGGCCTCGTCGGCGCCTTCGGCGTAGGCAATGGCGCCGCGCGGATTGCGGCGCAGGACCGTGGCCGTGGCACGGCCGGCCGCGTTGGATCCCAGGGTCGCGAAAACCTCGGCGGGATCGATGCGGGTGAGGGCTTTCTTCAGCGCCGCGCGGCCCTCCTCGGTGTCGAGATCATGCGCCGGCAGATCGGTCGAGGGCGGCCCCGGATCGGGCGGCACGATGGCGTCGATCGCCTCGACTGGCTGGTGGCGGGCAAAGCGCTGGAAGATGGCGCGGCCCTCCCCGGTGTCGATGCGGAATTGCAGCTCCCAGGTCTCGCCACGCGCGGCAAGCTCGCTGATCAGCGCGAAAAGATCGTCGCAATCGGCGTCGTGACTGCAGGTGATGAAGGCGAAACGGCCCTCATGCTCGATTACGCGGTCGTCGTTCTCGGCAAAGCCGAGCTCGTCGAGTGCGTTGACGAGCGCGCGCTCGGAAGCGACGAGCAGCGTGCTGACATGTAGTCGGGAGGATGATTTGCGAGAAGGGTCGACAGCGTCCATGGCATTCTCACTTAGCGATTCAGCCCCCGTTGGGCAAGCGATCCGCCCCTAAGACGGACGTACGGCGCAATGTGTTGCCTTGGCCGCTCACGCGCAGGCCTTGCGTCTCATAGGCACCGTAAGCCGGGTCGCGCACCGTGACGATGAAAGTGTCGCCATAGGAGCGCTGGGTGAGGTCGAAGCGCCCGCCGAGCGCCGGCAGGGCAGCGATCTGGACGTAGAAGACGTCGCCGGGCTTCACGACGACGCTCTTGAACTGGTTGGGATAGGGCAGGCTCGGCGCGACGGAAATGTTGTAAGCGCCAGGCGCCACATCGCGATAGAACAGCGCGCCATTCTGGCTGATTCCGGCCGGGTCCGTATTGAGATAGACGGTCGGCATCGACTGCGTCGCGTAATAGTCGAGGCCACGATAGAAGACGAGCCGCGCCGTGCCGGGAGGCGCCGGCGGCAACGGGCCGCTCAGCAGCGGGCCGGGCGGTTGAACGCAGCCCGCCAGCAACAGGACAATCCCTGCGAAAAGCGCCCTGGTCATACGGAAAAGACTAGCGGTTTCAAGCGCGATCATGGCGGCTCCTGGCACAGGGCTGCTATTGGCTCGCCCACCCTGGCCCAACCTACTATAAACCCTTTGTCGAGGCGCGGGTTCACCAAGAAATCCGGGCCCGGGGAGGCAGGATGTTCGGGCTCATCCAGGATCAGCCGCTGCTGATCTCGTCGCTTATCCAGCATGCCGACCGCCATCACGGCGCGACCGAGATCGTCAGCCGATCGGGCGAGGGGCCGCTTTTCCGCTACACCATCCGCGACGCGCATGCCCGGGCGAAAAAGCTCGCCCATGCGCTGACGCGGCTCGGTATCGCGCAAGGCGATCGCGTCGCGACGCTCGCCTGGAACAATCACCGGCATTTCGAATTCTATTACGCCGTCTCCGGCATGGGCGCGGTCTGCCACATCATCAATCCGCGCCTCTTCCACGAACAGATCGTCTTCATCGTCAATCACGCCGAAGACCGCGCGGTCTTCTTCGATCTCGTTTGCCGCGACGTGGTCGAGAAGCTCAAGCCGCATTGTCCGAGGGTGAAGCATTGGATCGCGCTCGCCGATCGCGCGGCGATGGCGCAAGCGCCCGAAGGCTCGCTCTGCTACGAGGATCTCATCGCGCCCGAGCGCGACGATTTCGTCTGGCCGGTCTTCGATGAGAAGCTGGCGTCATCGCTTTGCTACACCTCGGGTACGACCGGCGATCCCAAAGGCGCGCTCTATCAGCATCGCTCGACGATCCTTCATTCCTACGGCACAGCGCTGCCCGATTGCCTCAACCTCTCGGCGCGCGACGTGATCTGTCCGGTCGTGCCGATGTTCCATGTGAATGCCTGGGGCCTGCCCTATTCGACGATGCTGGTCGGCGCGAAGCTCGTGCTTCCCGGACCGGCGCTCGACGGCAAGAGCATCTACGAGCTCTTCGAGAGCGAACGGGTGACGATGAGCGCCGGCGTGCCGACGGTATGGTTCGGCCTCTTGAATTACATGGCCGAGCACAAGCTGCGCTTCTCGTCGCTGCAGCGCCTCGTCATCGGTGGCTCGGCCTGTCCGCCGGCAATGCTCGATCGCTTCGAGGACGAATTCGGAATCGAGGTCGTGCATGCCTGGGGCATGACCGAAATGAGCCCGGTCGGCTCGTTCGCGCAGCCCAAGGAAAAACATCGCGACGTTGAAACTGCGGCGCGGCGGGTGGTCAAAGCGAAGCAGGGCCGCGTCATTCCCGGCATCGATATGAAGATCGTCGACAGCGATGGCGAGGAACTGCCCTGGGACGGTAAGAGCGCCGGCGATCTCATGGTGCGCGGTTGGTGGGTAGCGAGCGCCTATTTCAAGAATCCGCCCGGCTCGGCGCTGCGCGATGGCTGGTTCCCGACTGGCGATGTCGCGACCATCGATGCCGATGGCTACATGCAGATCACCGATCGCTCGAAAGACGTGATCAAGAGCGGCGGCGAATGGATCAGCTCGATTGAGCTTGAGAATATCGCGGTCGGCCACCCGGCGATTGCCGAGGCCGCCGTCATCGGTGTGCCGCATCCCAAATGGGGCGAGCGGCCGCTGCTCATCGCGCAGCTAAGGCCGGGCGCGCAGGTCAGTTGCGACGAGCTGCTCGCTTTTTATCGCGGCAAGACGGCGGCGTGGTGGATTCCGAACGACGTTGTCTTCGTCGATGCGCTGCCGCACACCGCGACCGGCAAGCTCCTCAAGACGGAGCTGCGCCAACGCTTCGCCGATTACCGGCTGCCGGCGACGCCGACCTGAAATTTCTTGTCGAGATCGTCGAGCGCGGCTTTGAGCTGATAATCCTTGGCCGTGCCAATAGCGGCGGCTTCGATCAGCGTCTCGCTCTTCACCACCGGCTTGTTGGCGGCGCCCGCGGCGCCCGTCTTCGCCTTGGTGCCGGTATCGAGCGCGCCGGGCAGATCGGCCTCGCGCACCAGATCGACCTCGGCCGTCTGGTCGCCCTTCGGCTGCTCGACGACGCGATCGGGCGCAATGCCCTGGCCTTGGATCGAGCGACCGCTCGGCGTGTAGTAGCGCGCCGTGGTCAGGCGTAGCGCGCCATGCCCGTCGAGCGGGATGATGGTCTGCACCGAGCCTTTGCCGAAGCTTTGCGTGCCGAGCACTTCGGCGCGGTGACGATCCTGCAGCGCGCCCGCGACGATCTCAGCCGCGGAGGCCGAGGCGCCATTGATCAGCACGACCATCGGCACGTTGGGCAGGCGATCGCCGCCCGGCGGCGCCGGGAAAACGCGATTGTCATCGGGCGAACGGCCGCGGATCGACACGGTCGTACCGCCATTGAGGAAGTCCCCCGAGACGCGGACTGCCTGATCGAGCAAGCCGCCGGGATTGTTGCGCAGATCGAGCACCAGGCCTTTGAGCTGGCCGTGGTTCTTCGCCTTGAGGTCGTCGATCGCCTTAGCGACTTCGCGCTGCGTCGTCTCGGCGAAGCTGGTGATGCGGATATAGCCGACGCCGTTGGGCTCGAGCGCGCTCTTGACCGAATCGACATGGATGATCGCGCGGGTCAGCGTCACATCGAAGGGCTGCGTGTTCTTGCGCCCGATGGTGATTGAAACTCTGCTGTCGGCCGGGCCGCGCAGCGCGTCGACCACGTCTTTGAGGCTCATGCCTTCGGTGACACGGCCGTTGATGCGCAGGATGACGTCGCCGGGATGGATGCCGGCGCGCGATGCCGGCGTATCGTCGATGGGCGACAGGACCACGGGGCGATCCTGCTGGCGCGTCAGCTCGGCGCCGATGCCGGCGAATTCGCCAGCGCTGTCGTCGAGCATGTCTTGATAGTCTTTTTCGCTGAGATAATCGGAATGCGGATCGAGCCCGGTCAGCATGCCCTTGAGCGATTTGTCGACGAGGCTGCTGTCGTTCACCGGATCGACATAGTTTTGATGCACCTTGTCGAGGACCGAGCGATAGAAGGCGAGATCGCCCGCGCTAGCGCCGGAAGCGGCGCTGCCCGGGGCGCTGGTGCCCGGCATGCTGCCGCTGCAGCCGGCAAGAGCGATGGCAACGACGACGAAGAACCAGGAGGAGCGGAGGGTGCGAATCAAAGCCGTGATACCTTCGTGGTGATCATGCGTCCCGTGTTGCCCCCACTCTCGGCACGGAACGCCTGAACTATGCCGGAGGGGTTGGAGCGAGGCGAGAGCCTCAATGTCGCAGCTTCTCGTTCACAAGCTCGCGCACTTTGCGCTTCTCCCAATCCTGCGTGGTCCAGGGCAGAAGCTCGAAAGCGTGCAGAGCGTGAAGGCCGAGTACCAAGCCCCAGCCGACCAACGGCGCATAAAACCAAGCAGGTCCGGGCGAGGTGCTATCGATCAGGAAGAGGACGAAATTGATCACCACATAGGCGGCGAGGTGGCTGTAGAAGATGCGCAGCGCACGCGCACGACCCCAGGCCCATTTCTCGAGCTCTGCGATACGCGCGGCCTCGCGCACGCTCGCGCCCGGATGAAGCTCCAAGGGCTCGCTTTGTTGACCGCGCATCGCCATGCGGCAAAATCCTGTCCCCGAGGTCGATAAGTGTAGCCCTTCCCATCAGGCTAGGACAGTGAATTGTCTGCGAAAATTGGGGTCGGGAAAAAATGCGACAAAATGGTCGGAGTGAGAGGATTCGAACCTCCGGCCCCTGCCTCCCGAAAGCAGTGCTCTACCAGGCTGAGCTACACTCCGGCACCGCGCGCGATATAGCCCGAAGCGCGCATAACCGCAAGGCGTCGGGCTGACGCTCGTGCAGCCGCTAAAACGCGAGACGGGCGCCGGCCATTACGCTGTGGGCGGTTGATTTGCCGAGGCCAAGCATCAGCGTGTAATTGCCGGTCAGCTCCACCGTGTCGCGCAGCCTTGCGGCCACGGCCGGGCCGACAATCACGGTATTGTGCGCGGCAGAGACACCGAGCGTGTTGATCGATGTGCCGCTGGCCGTGCTGAGCACGAGATTGCGCGAGGGATCGAGCAATTCGCGCGCATAGCCCGCTTTGAAGGATGGGATCAGCGTTACGCCGTCATCGGCCGTAAAGGATTTGAGCAGGCTCGCGCCGATCGACGGCTGCAGGCTCTGCGTCAGGCTGCTGCCGGCGGCGAGGTCAAAGCTACCGGCGCCGCTTTCAGCGAATTTAGTTTCATCGAGCCGCACATATTGCAGGCCGAGATGCGGCACCAAAACCATATCGTCGAGCGCCAGCGGATAGGCCGCTTGCAGCGCCGCGTTCTTCTCAAAGCCGTTATGACCCTCGACGGCATCGGTGCCGGTGCTTGCCCCTCCACTGATCGAAATTGGCCGCGCCGTGTTGATGCGGTCATACGCAAGACCGAGCGTGCCTTCGAGCGCGATTGGGCCGGCTCGATATAGCCCATAGACCAGAATACGCGGCGTCTCGATCGTGCCGCTGGTGCCGTCGGAGCGCGATCTGCTTGTCGTTGAGGGCCAGCGTTAACGGCGCGAAAGGCGTCGCCGTGTCGTCGCTGTCGTCATCATGGCCGGTGAGCGCGGCGTTCAAATGCTCGAAGACCGTGTTGAAAGCCGCGTAAGTGTTGTCGGTTCCGACTGCCGATGGGCTGGAGAAAATCGATGGGGCTGCTGGTAACGCTACCGCGACAGAGCCGGGCGGATCGCTCGCGGTGAAAGGCGGCGGGCTGAAGCTGGGTGTGCTCGATGACCCGCCTTGGGGCAGGGAAGGCGGCGGGCTGAAACTCGGCGAGCCGCCGCTGGCGCCGTTGATGGTTGCCGCCGTGATGCCAGTGGCATTGCCCGGGATGCCGCTACCGACGAGCTGCGTGAATGTGAGAAACGATATCTAGAATCGTAAAGATAACGGCGCTCGCGCATGCGGCTCGCGTTCATAAAAATGAATGAAGATTGAAGAGAGGTCGAGACATAAGTTTGCGACGCTAAACGTCGCAAATATTTTCTATGCTTAATGCGGAAAGTAGACGGTTAATATTCGCGGAGATGCGAAGACGCTCGGTAGCCGCGCTTGCCCAACGGGCATCAGCCGCGCAAAAGCGGCACGGCGTGCAGGTCGTATGCCGCGGTCGCCGGATCCACGACGACCGAGGTGAAGCCGGGGATGTCGCAGCCGCTGAAACGCCCGCTGGCGCAACCGAACTGAGGCAGCCCATCGATCTTGACGAAGAACACGTTGCTCGGCGCGACCGTCACTGTCGTGAACTGAGAGGGCGCGGAACGCGTGGGCGAAAAGCTGATTGTGTAGGTGCCGGGCGCGACATCCCGATAGATCGCGGCGTTCTGCGGCAGCGTGCCGATCACACTATTGTTGAGTGCCAACGTCAGCACCAGCGACGGTCCGTAATAATGGAACGCGCGATAGAAGACGAGCCGCGCGGTTCCAGGCGGCTGCGGAACGTAAGCGCTCGGTGCTTCGGCCGGCGTCGCGCAACCGGCGAGAAGAAAGACCAGCAGGAATGGTATGTGCAGAGCGCGGAGCGGCATCAGGGCATCTCCATCGTCTTCGCCAAGATTATGACGCCGCACGAGCCGGAGACGACATCACTATTTCGTGCTTCCGCACGCGGCTCAACGCATTGCTCGCGAGCGCAACGCGTTAGAGTGTCATCACCGCTTCGGTCAACGGCGCGACGCTGCCGCCGACATCGATCGGCGCATTTTCAGTCGCGTCGGTTTGTACATGAAGAATGCTGCGCCGGCCCATCCTGGTGCCTTGCTCGCAGAGGAACCGCGCGCCGCGCGCGACGAGCCCATGCTTCATCATGAACGTCGCGAGCGGACCCATCGCGCTGCCGGTTGCGGGATCTTCCGGCACGCCCAGCATCGGCGCGAACATGCGGCCATAGGCGCCGCCTGACACGGGCGCGAATACATAGGCGCAAACCGGCATGTCGTCTGATCCTTGCAGCGCCTGTTGGCTGGCGCGATCGAGCCAGGCGCGGTCGACGGCCTCGACGTTCTTCACGGCGATGACCGCGATCGGGTTGCCCGCGCTCACCCATTGCGGTGGCAGATCGAGAAGATCGCCGGCATCGAGACCGAGGAGCTTCGCGCAAAGCGCGGGCGCGTAGCGTTGCCCTACGCGCACCGGCGGCGTGCTCAGCCAGATCAGCGGCGGCGTGCCGCGCTCGATACGGATCGGGATCGCGCCAACGCCTTCGTCGAGGAGAAAGCGCTCGCAGTCGCGGGCGACGATTCCCTCCGCTTGCAGCACCCAGCTCGCGCCGATGGTCGGGTGGCCGGCAAAGGCCATTTCGCGCGCCGGGGTGAAGATGCGCAGCCGCACCGTGCAGCCCTCGCGCGTCGCGGGACAGACAAACACGGTCTCGGCGAGGTTGAGCTCGCGGGCAATCGCCTGCATGATTCGCGGATCGAGATCGGCGGAAGCGGGAAAGACCGCGACCGGATTGCCTTCGAGCGGTGTCTCGGTGAAGACGTCGACGACGCGATAGCGATGCGCGCGGCGCTCGCTCATCGCGCGGCGCTCAGTAGCCGCGTTCGAGGCAGAACTCGATGACCTCGTCGAGCGCCTGGCGCTCGGGGCTGTCGCGGAAAGTCGAGAGCGCGCGTCTTGCGGCATCGCCGTACTCGCGCGCGCGCTCCAAGGTGGCGGTGAGGGTGCCGTGGCGGCGCATCAGCTCGATCGCGTGGTCGAGATCGCCGTCGCGCTGCTCACTGTCCTCCAGCGTACGGCGCCAGAATTCGCGCTCGCGATCGTCGGCGGCGCGCAATGCCAGCACGACGGGCAGCGTGATCTTGCCGTCGCGGAAATCGTCGCCGACGCTCTTGCCGAGTTCCGATTGCTTGGCTGAATAGTCGAGCATGTCGTCGATGAGCTGGAAAGCGATGCCGAGATTGCGGCCAAAGGATTCGAGCGCCTGCGCCTCGGCTTCCGAGCGATCGGAGACCACGGCGCCGATGCGGCTTGCCGCGGCGAAGAGCTGCGCCGTCTTGGCGTTGATTACTTCGAGATAGGCGTCTTCCGTGGTGGCGACATCGTTCGAGGTGACGAGTTGCAGCACTTCGCCCTCGGCGATGATCGCCGAGGCGCGCGACAGGATCGACAGCACCGGCAGCGAGCCGTCTTCGACCATCAGCTCGAAGGCCCGGCTGAAGAGGAAATCGCCGACCAGTACCGAGGCCTTGTTGCCCCAGACGGCATTGGCCGTGGCGAGGCCGCGGCGCAGATCGCTGTCGTCGACGACGTCGTCATGCAACAAAGTCGCGGTGTGGATGAATTCGACCGCAGCGGCGAGGGCAATATGACGATCGCCGCGATAGCCGCAGAGTCGCGATGTAGCGAGGGTGAGCATCGGCCGCAGCCGCTTGCCGCCGGCGGCGACGATATGACCGGCGAGCTGCGGGATCAGCGCGACCGGGCTATGCATGCGCTTGACGATGAGCGCGTTGACGCGCTTCAGATCGTCTTGCAGCAGCGTATTGAGCCGGTCGAGCGAGGCTTTGGGCGGGGATTTCTCATCCCGGGCATGTACCGCTACTGCCACTCGCCGCCTCTTTCCCTTGCTTGACGGAGCCTCACCTGCAAGCGAGCATAGAACCATCGCTTGAAGGGTCAAGCCCAAGCGCTTGGACTATCGCTCATATCGGTCTGAAAGAACGGGTTTTTGAGAGAACCATGCGGGAGTTGCTCCGCACCAACGATACCGTACGCTTGTCCTGGCTCCAGGCGATGCTTGCTTCGGCTGGCATCGAGGCGGTGATCTTGGATACGCATACCAGCATCATCGAAGGCAGCGCCGGTGCCATCCCGCGTCGGCTGATGGTGCATGAAGACGACGAGACGCGCGCGCGGGCCGTGCTGAAAGAGATCGAAGAGGCAGAATGAGCATCGACGCGCCGGTCAACGTCGCGGATAGGGTTGAGACCAGCGACGACACGTTGCTGGGCGGACGCGTGAAGCTGCGCCAGCCGTTGGAGGGCTATCGCGTCGCGATCGATCCGGTGCTGCTGGCGGCGGCGGTGCCGGCGCGGGAGCAGGATTGCGTGCTCGATATCGGCTGCGGTACGGGCGCAGCGAGCCTTTGCCTTGCCGCGCGCGTGCCCGGTTGCCGCGTCGTCGGGCTGGAGCGCGATCCCGATGTCGCCCGGCTCGCCGCAGAGAATATCGCGCGCAACGATTTCGCCGCCCGGCTGTCGGTGGTCGAAGGCGATCTGCTCGCGCCGCCGGCGGCGCTCGCGCCGGGCAGTTTTACGCAGATGATGGCGAACCCGCCTTTCCTCGAAGCGGCGCGGGCCTCGGCCTCGCCGGTAGCGGCGCGCGCTGCAGCTGCGGTCGAAAGCGAAGCGACGCTCGCCGATTGGATCGACTTTGCGTTGACGATGCTGCGCGACAAGGGCACGCTGACGATGATCCACCGCGCGGATCGTCTCGGCGATCTGCTCGCCGCGCTGAACGGTCGTGCCGGCGGCGTCATCGTCTTTCCGCTCTGGCCGGGCGAGGGCAAGCCGGCGAAGCGCATTCTGTTGCAAGCGAAGAAAGGCAGCGCTGCGCCGCTCACCTTCGCGCAAGGTCTCGTTCTTCACCGCGCCGATGGGCGCAACAGCGAAGCCGCCGAGGCCATCCTGCGCCACGGCGCGGCTTTGCCGCTGGTGTTATGATATGACGATGAAATTCCTCGAACGCATACCGCTGCTGCGCCGCCTCGGTCCGCCGGTGCCGACGGTTGCCGTCATCCGGCTTGAAGGCGTGATCGCCATGCGCGGTCAGCGCGCGATCAATCTTCGCCGCTTTGCCGGCGCGCTGGAACGCGCGTTTAAGACGCGCGGACTCAAAGCCGTCGCGCTGGCGATCAATTCGCCTGGCGGCTCGCCGGCGCAATCGGCGCTGCTCTATCGCCGTATCCGCCAACTCGCGGCCGAGCGCGCGGTGCCGGTGATTGCTTTCACCGAGGACGTCGCCGCGTCCGGCGGCTATTGGCTCGCGCTCGCGGCAGACGAGATCTATGCCGAGGACACGTCGCTGGTCGGATCGATCGGCGTGATCACCGCCGGCTTCGGCTTCGTCGATGCGATGAGCCGCCTCGGCATCGAGCGGCGCTTGTTCACTGCGGGCGAGAATAAATCGATGCTCGATCCGTTCCTGCCCGAGCGCGAAGGCGATGTCGTGCGGCTGAAGACGCTGCAGCGCGATCTGCATGACAGCTTCAAGGATCTGGTGCGCGAGCGACGCGGCGCGAAGCTCAAAGGCGACGAGGCGCTGCTGTTCAGTGGCGAAGTCTTTGCTGGACGGCGCGCGGCGGGGCTGGGGCTGGTCGATGGTCTCGGGGAAATGCGCGGTGTGCTGCGCGGCATGTTCGGCGAGAGCGTGCGGCTGCGCGCCATCGAGCCGGAGCGGCAGCGCCGCCTCTCGCTGGCGCGGTTGGTGCCGTCTTTCGGTACCGAGGCAAGCGATATTGTCGGCGATCTGTTGACGCGCATCGAAGAGCGGCTCATCTGGGCGCGGTTCGGCCTTTGATGCTCCAGCTGCGGGATTAGTGCGCGATGTTCGGTCTGAGTTTCACCAAGCTGCTGATGCTCGCGATCCTGATTCTGATCGTGTGGTACGGCTTCAAATATGCGGCGCGGATCGAGGCGGTGAAGCAGAGCCGGCGCGCCGAAACGCCGCGTCGCCGCAATGGCGGCAATGGCGGCAATGGCGGCAGGCGGCGATATCCGCCCGCCGCCGCGGCCGGTCGAGGATTTGGTGCAGTGCCAGCGCTGCGGCTCATTCGTTGCCGCGCAAGGCGCCGCCAATTGCGGCAAATCGCAATGTCCCTGGGGCGTGTGACGCTGCGATGGAGATGCTCGATAAATGGCATGATTTCTTCATCGTGCTCGGCGCCGCGGCAGGCACGCTGATTGGCTCGATGTTCGTCGTCGTCTCGATCGCCAGCGGCATGATCAGAGGCGGCGAGCTCACCAGCCGCATCTTCGTAACGCCGACCATCATCCATCTCGCCTTCGTGCTGATGAGCTGCGCCTTTACCCTCGTGCCGTCGGTCAGCCGTTCGTCGCTTGGCGCTGCTGCCGGCGTCGCCGGCATCGTTTTCCTGGGCTATGCCGGGCGCAACGTCTTCCACATCAGCCACCGCCGGGCGGTCGAATGGAGCGATCATCTCTGGTACGGAATCTGCCCGCTGATCGCCTATCTCTTGATGGTCGTTAGCGCGATCCTGGTGCTGAAAGAGGTGCCCGGCGCGGTCGAGACCATGGCATTCGCTTTGGCATTGCTGGTTGCGGGCGGAATTCGCAACGCGTGGGATTTGATCCTGTTCTTCTTGGAGCGCCAAGGCAATGGCCGTACCGACGGAGCGGGTCCGGCTGCTTGACCCTCTCCGAGTCGAGATTTATGTTGCGGCGCAACCTCACTTATTGCGGATGAACCGATTTGGCGCCTTCGACCAGCTCCGGGCAGCCTACGCCGAGCAATAGCTTTCAGGCGCTCATCCTCAAACTGCAATCCTTCTGGGCCGAACAGGGCTGCGTTATCCTGCAGCCTTACGATGTCGAGATGGGCGCGGGCACGTTCCATCCCGCGACGACCTTGCGCGCGCTGGGGCCCAAGCCGTGGAAAGCCGCTTACGTGCAGCCCTCGCGCCGCCCGACCGACGGGCGCTATGGCGAGAACCCGAACCGGCTGCAGCATTACTATCAGTTCCAGGTGATCCTGAAGCCGGCGCCGGCCGACAGCCAGGCGCTCTATCTCAAAAGTCTCGATGCGCTCGGCATCGATCCGAAGCGCCACGACATCCGCTTCGTCGAGGATGATTGGGAAAGCCCGACGCTCGGTGCCTGGGGGCTCGGCTGGGAAGTGTGGCTCGATGGCATGGAGGTGACGCAGTTCACCTATTTCCAGCAGGTCGGCGGCATCGAATGCGATCCGGTCTCGACCGAGCTCACCTACGGACTCGAGCGCCTCGCGATGTATGTGCAGGGCGTCGAGAATGTCTACGACCTCGACTACAACGGCCGCGGCGTGACCTATGGCGAGGTCTTCAAACGCGCCGAATACGAATTCTCCGCCTACAATTTCGAATTCGCGGATACCGAGATGCTGTTCCGGCATTTCGCTGACGCCGAGAAGGAATGCCAGTCGCTGCTCGGCAAAAAGCTGCCGCGTCCCGCGTATGACCAATGCATCAAGGCGAGCCACTGCTTCAATCTGCTCGATGCGCGCGGCGTCATCTCGGTGACGGAGCGCGCGTCTTATATCGCCCGCGTGCGCGCGCTCGCCAAAGCGAGCTGCGAGACGTGGCTTGAAGGGCAGGGCAACTAGCGTGGCCGAGCTTCTTCTCGAACTCCTCACCGAAGAAATTCCGGCGCGGATGCAGGGCGTCGCGGCGGAAGAGTTGCGCCGCCTGACCGAGATCGCGTTCAATGAGGCGCATCTTACCTTCACCACGCTGACGAGCTTTGTGACGCCGCGGCGTCTGGCGCTGCATGTCGAAGGCCTGCCGCTGGAGCAGCCGGGCTCGGTCGAGGAAAAGCGCGGGCCGCGCGTCGGCGCGCCGCAGAATGCAGTCGACGGCTTCCTCAAATCGAGCGGCCTTACCTCGCTCGATCAATGCGAGAAGCGCGCGACCGACAAGGGCGAGTTCTATTTCGCGATCATCAAGCGGCCCGGCCAGGCGACGAAAGACATGCTGCCGCCGCTGCTGCTCGAGGTGATCCGCAATCTGCCGTGGCCGAAATCGATGCGCTTTCCGGCGGCGCCGTTCCGCTGGGTGCGGCCGCTGCAAAGTGTCGTCTGCCTGCTCGACGGTCGCATCCTGAAGCTCGATCTCGGCGACGTGCCGGTCGGCATGGAATCGCGCGGCCATCGCTTCCTCTTCAAATCGACCTTCAACGTCAGCAATTTCGCCGACTACCGCGATCAGCTTCGCAACGCCTATGTCATTCTCGATGCCGCCGAGCGCCGCACGCTCATCGCCGAGGCGCTGGCCAAGACGACGAAAGACGCCGGCCTCACGCTGAAGCCGGACGAAGGGCTGCTCGATGAAGTGACCGGCCTGGTCGAATGGCCGGTCGTGCTGATGGGCCGCATCGAGCGCGACTTTATGGAATTGCCGCCCGAGGTGCTGACCACCTCGATGCGCACGCATCAGAAATATTTCGCTGCGCTCGACAAGAGCGGCGCGCTTGCGCCGCATTTCCTTGTCGTCTCGAACATGAACGCCGATGACGGCGGCAAGGCGATCGTCGCCGGCAATGAGCGCGTGCTGCGCGCACGGCTGTCGGATGCGAAATTCTTCTGGGATCAGGACCGCAAGCAAAAGCTGGTCGAGCGCGTCGACAAGCTGAAAGAGCGCGTGTTCCACGCCAAGCTCGGCACGGTCTACGACAAGATGAGCCGCGTCGCGCATCTCGCCTATACGATCGCGGAGCATGTGAAGGGGGCGGATAAGACCAAGGTGGGTCACGCGGTGTGGCTCGCCAAGGCGGATCTCTCAACCGGCATGGTCGGCGAATTTCCCGAGCTGCAAGGCGTGATGGGGCGCTACTACGCGCTGCATGACGGCGAGGACAAAGAGGTCGCCGATGCGGTTGCTGAGCACTACTCGCCGCTCGGGCCGAGCGATCGCTGCCCGACCGCGCCCGTCAGCGTCACCGTCGCGCTCGCCGACAAGCTCGACACGCTCGCCAATTTCTTTGCCATCGACGAGAAGCCGACCGGGTCGAAAGACCCTTATGCGCTGCGCCGCGCCGCGCTCGGCGTCATTCGCCTGATCCTCGAGAATAAGTTGCGTCTGCCGCTGCTGACGATTTTCCGCGCGGCGGTGGAGAAGGGCGATCCGAGCGCCGAGCTGCTTGAGTTCTTCGCCGACCGGCTCAAGGTCGCGCTGCGCGACCAGGGCGTCCGCCACGATCTCATCGCCGCGGTCTTTGCGCTGGGCGGGGAAGACGATCTGGTACGGCTGCTGGCGCGGGTCGAGGCGTTGGGCTCGTTCCTCAAATCGGAGGATGGCGCGAACCTGCTGACGGCGTATCGTCGTGCCTCGAACATCGTCCGTATCGAGGAAGGCAAAGATAAGACACGCTATGCTGATGTGCCCGATCCATCGCGCTTCCGGGAAACGGCGGAAAACGTGCTTGCCGAGAAGCTAAAACGTGCAACCGCCGAGAGCGGCAAGGCGTTAGAGGCCGAGGAATTCGCTGGCGCCATGGCGGCGCTGGCTCATCTACGTGTTCCGGTTGATGAATTTTTTAACAAAGTCACCGTCAATACCGACGATCGGGAGCTTCGGGCGAACCGGTTGAGGCTACTGTCGCAAATTCGCGACACGCTCAATCGGGTGGCGGACTTTTCGAAAATCGAGGGCTGATCTATGGCCAAAGAGAAGTGGGTCTACAGTTTTGGTGCGGGCGGTGCGGAAGGCCGCGCCGATATGCGCAATCTCCTCGGCGGCAAGGGCGCGAACCTTGCCGAGATGGCGAGCCTCGGCCTGCCGGTACCGCCCGGCTTCACCATCACGACCGAAGTCTGCACGTATTTCTACGCGAACAATAAGACCTACCCGAAAGACCTCGAAGCGCTGTGCGCTGCCGCGTTGGGCAAGGTCGAGAAAACGGTTGGGCGGAAATTCGGCGATGCCGCCAATCCGCTGCTCGTCTCGGTGCGCTCCGGTGCGCGTGCCTCGATGCCGGGCATGATGGATACGGTGCTCAATCTCGGCCTCAACGATCAGACGGTCGAGGGGCTCGCCAAGGCGAGCGGCGACAAGCGCTTCGCCTATGACTTCATATCGCCGCTTCATTCAGATGTATGGCCAGGTCGTGCTCGGCGTCGAGCATCACCTTTTCGAGGACGTGATCGAGGCGAAGAAGCTCGACAGCGGCATCAACCTCGACACGCAGCTCAAAGCCGAGGATTGGCAGGAGGTCATCGCCGAATACAAGGCGCTGGTCGAGCGCGAGCTCCGCAAGCCATTCCCGCAAGACCCGCAAGAGCAGCTTTGGGGCGCGATCGGCGCGGTGTTTGGCTCGTGGATGAATCAGCGCGCGATCACGTATCGCCGCCTGCATGAGATACCGGCGGATTGGGGCACGGCGGTCAACGTCCAGGCGATGGTCTTCGGCAATATGGGCGATGATTGCGCGACCGGTGTTGCCTTCACGCGCAATCCCTCGACCGGCGCACCCGAATTCTACGGCGAGTATCTCGTCAATGCGCAGGGCGAGGATGTCGTTGCCGGCATCCGCACGCCGCAGCACCTGACGATCGCCGGCAAGAAGGCGAACAATTCGCAGCTTCCCGCGATGGAAGAGGTGATGCCGCAAGTCTTCACCGAGCTCGAGAAGGTGCGCGGGACGCTCGAGACGCATTACCGCGACATGCAGGACATCGAGTTCACGGTGCAGCAAGGCAAGCTCTATATGCTGCAGACCCGGAACGGCAAGCGCACGGCGCCGGCGGCGCTGAAGATCGCCGTCGACATGGCGAATTCGGGCCTCATCACGCGCGACGAAGCGATCGGCCGCATCGAGCCGATGTCGCTCGATCAGTTGCTCCATCCAACACTCGATCCGAAAGCGCCGAAGAACATCCTGGCGCGCGGCCTGCCGGCCTCGCCGGGTGCGGCGTCGGGCGCAATCGTGTTCTCGGCCGATGAAGCGGAGACGCGCGCGCAAAAGGGCGAGGCGGTCATCCTTGTCCGCATCGAGACGAGCCCCGAAGACATTCACGGCATGCATGCGGCGCGCGGCATTCTGACGACGCGCGGCGGCATGACCAGCCACGCCGCCGTGGTGGCGCGTGGCATGGGCCGCGCCTGCGTCGCCGGTGCCGGCGATTTGCGCGTCGATTACGCCTCGAAGACGATCTCGGCCAAGGGCCAGGTGGTGAAAGCGGGCGAGATCATCACCATCAACGGCTCGACCGGCGAGGTGATGTTTGGCGAAGTGCCGACCATCCAGCCCGAGCTCTCCGGCGATTTCGGGACGCTGATGGAATGGGCCGACAAGGTCCGCAAGATGGGCGTGCGCGCCAATGCCGACACGCCGACCGACGCCAAGAATGCGCGCCGTTTCGGCGCCGAAGGCATCGGCCTGTGCCGCACCGAGCATATGTTCTTCGAGGGCAACCGCATCACCGCGGTGCGCGAGATGATCATGGCCGACGATGCGGCCGGCCGGAAGAAGGCGCTCGACAAGCTGCTGCCGATGCAGCGCGGTGATTTCGAAGAGCTGTTCCGCATCATGGCGGGGCTGCCGGTGACGATCCGCTTGCTCGATCCGCCGCTGCACGAATTCCTGCCCAAGACGGATGCCGAGATGAGCGAGGTCGCGAAGGCTACCGGCAAGGACATGCATGCGCTGCATGCCCGCGCCACGGCGCTGCACGAAGCCAATCCGATGCTCGGCCATCGCGGCTGCCGTCTCGCCATCACCGCGCCCGAGATCTACGAGATGCAGGCGCGCGCGATCTTCGAGGCGGCGGCGAATGTCGTGAAGGAGACCGGCGCCAAGCTCGTGCCGGAGATCATGATCCCGCTGATCGCGACAAAGAAAGAGCTCGATCTGCTCAAAGGGATGGTCGATCGCATCGCCGGCGAGGTGATGAAGGCCAAGGGCGTGAAGCTCGATTATCTCACTGGCACGATGATCGAGCTGCCGCGCGCCGCGTTGCGCGCCGGCGAGATCGCCGAGACGGCGGAGTTCTTCAGCTTCGGCACCAACGATCTGACGCAGACCTGCTTCGGCCTGTCGCGCGACGATGCCGGCAGCTTCCTCGGCGATTATCTGAAGCAGGGGCTGATCGACCACGATCCGTTTGTCAGCATCGATCGCGAAGGAGTTGGCGAATTGATGAAGATCGCGGTCGAGCGCGGCCGCCGCACGCGCGGCAAGTTGAAGCTCGGTATCTGCGGCGAGCATGGCGGCGACCCTGCCTCGGTGCGCTTCTGCCAGGAGATCGGGCTCGATTACGTCTCGTGCTCGCCTTACCGCGTGCCGATCGCACGGCTTGCCGCGGCGCAAGCGGCACTCGACAAGGAACACGCTGCAACCACGGCGTGAGCCGCAGGGCCGAAAAGCCTTGCTTGAGTTGCGCCGTTGGTATCGAATAACCGCCGTTGGGAACAATCACCACGGGGGTTCTCATGGGTTTCAGAAAATGGACAAGGGCACTCGGCGCCGGCGCGCTTGCGGTTGCGCTCGGCTCATGGGGGCATAACGCATCAGCCGAGACGCAGCTCGAGCACGGCAAATATCTCGTCACCGTCATGGGTTGCACCGATTGCCACACACCGGGCACCTTTCTCGGTCATCCCGATATGGCGCGGTTTCTGGGCGGTTCCGATGTCGGCTTTTCGATGCCGGGTCTCGGCGTGTTCGTCGGCCGCAATCTCACGCCCGATCCCGAGACCGGTCTTGGCAAATGGACGACGCAACAGCTCGTGACCGCGTTCACGACCGGCGTGCGGCCCGACGGCCGGATCCTCGCGCCGATCATGCCCTATGACGACTTCAAGTCCTTGACGAAGGCGGACGCGCTGGCGATCGCCGCCTATCTGAAATCGCTGAAGCCAGTCAAGCATGCCGTGCCGGGGCCTTTCGGCCCGAACGAGACGCCGACGACCTTCGTGATGACGGTTGTGCCGGGCCAGGTCTATGCGAACATGCCGAAGCCGCCCGGCCCGCCGCCGGGCGTTGGTGGTCCGCCGGGTGCGGCGTCCGCGGGCGGCCCGCCGCAGCACTAGGCAATGACGAGGACCGATTAGCTTTTCAACCAGCTCGGTTTTTCGGGATGAATGAGCGCGGCGCCGGCCTTGAGGTCGGCGCCGCTATTTTGTGCGGCTTCGACGGCTTCGAGCCGCAGCAGCGCGAGGCCGCGGCCATCGCGTGCCGAGAGCATTTCACCGGCCTCGCTGCCGTCTTGGGTGATCCCGGTGCCGGGCGCCACAGCGGCGCCCTCGATCGCGACCGGCATCAGACGCTTCTTCACCAGCGCACGGTATTTCATTCGCGCGGTGAGCTCCTGGCCCATATAGCAGCCCTTCTGCCAATCGATGCCGTTCATCTCATCGAAGCCCGATTCCATCGGCAGTGCTTTCTCGGGCGTAAGATCGCGCGTGCCGTCGGGCACGCCGAGCGCGAGGCGATGGCGGTCATACGCATCCGCATCGCTCGCGGCGAAGCCGGCTTGCGCCGGCGCATCGCTCTTCTCGCGCGGCAGGAGGAAGCGAGCGCCGAGCGCCGCGAGCCGCGGATCGATGTAAGCGGCGCCGCCGGCAAATTCCTTCGCTGCGCCCGCGCCGTCGAGGCCGAGCGCCTGCGCCGTGCCATCACCCCAGGCGACAGCCACGGCGAAGCGCTCGCTTGCATTGCCGAGAGCGACCCTGGCGCGCAGCTTGTAGATCGAGAGGCGCCGCTGCAGATCGGCAAGGCGCGAGGCTTCGGTGTCGAGATAGAGCGCATCGCCCAAGGCGATGATGAAGAAATCGAAGAGATAGCGGCCTTGCGCCGTCAACAGCGCGGCATAGATCGCGCGGTTCGGCGCAGCTTTGGCCACGTCATTCGAGACCAGGCCTTGCAAGAATTCGACGCGATCCTCGCCGGTGACTTCGATCACGCCGCGTGCCGGCAGTAACGCATAGAGTCGTGTTTCGCTCACATCCCCTCCGACAGGCTAGAGGTAGGGGCGAGGTGAGGGCTTGGCAAGCGTCGATGCCCGGCAAGCTAAGTGGGCGCGTTCCGCCGGACGTTGTCGCAGATTTTGTTGAGGAGGCGGCGAAGCTCTTTCTCCTCGCGCGGCGAGAAATTTTCGAGCAGCACAGGCCGCACCACGGCGCGGATCTCGGGCAACAGCAGCTGCATCAGCTTGCGGCCTTTCGGCGTCAGGGTGACGAGGATCTGGCGGCGATCCTTGTCGCTGCGCGCGATGGTGACCCAGCCGGCGCGGCGCATCGTCTGCAAAGCGCTCACCGTGTTGGGTTGCATCACGCCGACGCGCTCGGTGAGCTCGCGCTGCGTGATCGCATCGGTCTCCCACAGCACGCGGAGATAGTACCAGGCGCTCCACGGCACGCCGTGCTTGGCGAGCTGCGCCTTGAAGCTGGCACGCAGCCCAAACAGCGCGATACGCATGAGGAGCCCGATGCTCTCCGAAGCGGGATAATCCTGTTTCGCCGCCCTTACAGCGGGCGCGTCCTTCTTTCGCCGTGGTTCCGTCACGTCTGACCATTCCCTGTTTCGCCATCGCGTCGCGATGCACAACGTATGATAGCTCATTTTAGAGGAGCTGGTTTAATCACCGGCGGCTGAGGCCGCGCTTCCGTGGAAGACGGCCAGCGCGGCGCCATTTATATAAAGTTATATATATGCTAATCTTGGCCGTAGCCGAGCACGCAACCGGACCGTTGTCGCGGCGGTGCGGCCGGCGGGAGAGAAACGAAGACGAGGTTCCCATGCTCAGCGCAGAAGAAAATCGGCGTTTCACACAGGTCAGTCGCGGCACGCCAATGGGCGAGTTGCTGCGCCGCTATTGGCATCCGGTCGGCTGTTCGGAGAATGTCAGCAAGAAACCGCAACGCGTGAAAGTGCTCGGCGAGGAGCTCGTGCTCTATCGCGGCGAGAGCGGCAAGCCGGTGCTGATGCAGGGGCGCTGCGCGCATCGCAGCCTCGCGCTCGATTACGGCCGGGTCGAGGGCGATTGTCTGCGTTGCGCCTATCACGGCTGGCTTTATGACGCGTCGGGTCAATGCCTCGAGCAGCCGGCCGAGCCCGAGGGTAGCGGCTTCAAAGAGAAGGTTAAGCTGCAAGCCTATGAGGTGCAGGAGCTGAGCGGTTTGGTCTTCGGCTATATGGGGCCGCAACCGGCGCCGCTGCTGCCGCTTTACGACGTGCTGTTGATGGAAGGCGGCGTCAAGGAAGTGCAGATCCAGACCGTCCACGCCAATTTCTTCAACCACGTCGAGAACATCGTCGATGTCAGCCATCTCGCCTGGCTGCATGGCTATACCTTCCCGGCCTATGGCGGGCGTAAGGTAACTTATCATTGGGAGCGCACGCCTTATGGCGCGAACAATGTAATGGTGGTTGAGGGCCTCGATGACACGCATGTCTCTTGCTACGGCTTTCCGACGATCAACCGTTTCGCCTTGCCGCCGGTTGATCCGAATGGCGAGCTGGTGCGATCGATGATCTGGCGCGTGCCGGCGGATGAATCATCGACCTTGCTCTATTTCGTCCGCTTCTATCCGAGCGACAACCCTTCGTTCCACACCTCGAAGCGCGATGTGAAGCTCGGCGAATATGCGCCGCTCGCCAATGATTGGTGGGGTATCGACGTCAACGATCAGGATCGCATGGCGGTCGAGCAGCAAGGCGTGATCGCCGATCGGCCGAACGAGCATCTCGGCGTGTCGGATGGCGGCGTCATCCAGATGCGTCAGATGATGCGCGAGAGCTTTGCCGCGATCGAGGCCGGCAAGGACCCGCTCTGCATTATCCGCGATCCGGCGCAGCAGAAGATCGTGTTCCCGCAGAAATCGACGATGATGGCGCAGAAGTCGAAAGACGCGGATTACACGCTCGGCTTCATGGCGACGAAGGCGGCGGAATAACGCTGCCGTTAGCCAGCTTGATCGCCCTTGCGCGCAGTGACGGTGGCGATGAAAGAGCGCAGCACCGCCGAGTTATCGGTTTTGCGCCACACGAGGTTGATACTGGTCGAAGGCAGAAATTCCTCGACCGGGCGCATCACGAACTGCGAGGTAAGCCGCCAGCGCAAGGCCGAGCTGACGATGCCGATGCCCATGCCGGTTTCGACGAGGCTGAGCACGACGAGGCTGTTCGCCTGCTGCACGATGCGCGGCGTGATGCTGGCGGCGGTAAAGGCAGCGACGACCGAGCGATAGAAGCCAGGGTTGATGTGCTCGCCGACAGAGAGCAGCGGCTGATCGCTGAGATCCTGCAGGCGAACCGTGCGCCGCCGCGCCAGCGGATGTTTGCGCGGCACGGCGACAAGCGCGGTCTCGCGCGACATTTCACGCCAGGCGAATTCGCGGGCGTCGAGATGGCGATGAAAGAGAAAGCCGGCATCGACCTGCGAGGCGCGCAAGGCCTCGATCTGCGGCGAGGTCACCATCGGCAGCAGGGTGATCTCGACATCGGGCGCCGCCGCGCGAAAGCGCCGGATGCTGCGCGTCAGCACCGGGTGACCCGACAGCACCTCGCTGAACGCGACGCGGATACGCCCGCGCTGGCCGCGCGCGGTGCGGCGCGTGCGCTCTGCCGCTTCGCCGACATCGTTCATGATTCGCGCCGCGTCGATCAGAAGACTGCGCCCGGCCTCGGTCAGCCGGACGCCTTGCGGCGAGCGCTCGAACAGTTCGACGCCGATCTCTTCTTCCAACGCCTTGATCTGGCGCGAGAGGGCAGGCTGCGCGATGCGCAGCGATGCGGCCGCGCGACGGAAGTGTTGCGCCTCGGCGGTGGCGACGAAATATTTGAGCTGCCGGAATTCCATGGGTTTACCTGACAGAAACGCGAGGGCCTGATAGCAATTCGGCATCACGACAGCAACAATCGAGTATTTGACTTATCAGGCCATCGCGAACAGGCTCGTCGTCAATAAGACCGTCATTTCAGCAAGGAGGAACACGTCGTGAAAGCAACGGAAAACGAGAAACTGACGCGCGTTGGTCCCGGCACGCCGGCCGGCGACATGCTGCGCCGCTATTGGTGGCCGATCGCTGTGGCCGAGCATCTCGGCCCCGGCCCGCAATTGGTGAAGCTTCTCGGCGAGGAATTCGTCCTCTTCCGCACGAAGAAGGGCGATCTCGGCCTCCTCGACAAGCATTGCTGCCACCGCAACGCCTCGCTCGAATACGGCCGCGTCGAAGAGAACGGGTTGCGCTGCTGCTATCACGGCTGGCTCTACGACACGCAGGGCAAGTGCCTCGATCAGCCCTGCGAGCCGGTCTTCAGCGACTTCAAGGACAAGGTGCGCCAGGGCGCTTACGCGGTGCGCGAAGTCTCCGGCTTCATCTTCGCCTATATCGGGCCGAAGCCGGTGCCGGAATTCCCGCGCTACGACATTCTGTTCGAGCCGAATTGCAACAAGGTCGTTCAGGGCCGCGACATCCACGGCAATTGGTTGCAGCGCGTCGATAATATGCTCGATTCGCTGCATGTGATGGCGTTGCATGCCAGCGTCTATCCCGAGCTCGCCATGGTGCGGCCGGATGTCTGCCAGTGGAACGAGCGCGATTACGGCATCGAGATGTATCTCGAATATCCGAACGACGTGAAGGATCGCCATCACTACGTCTTCCCGGCGATCAACCGCGTGCATATCTGGCGCATCGGTCGCGAGCCCTATCAGTTCATGCAATGGGTGACGCCGATCGACGACACCAGATGCATCTCGTTCCAGATCTGGGGCTCGGAGCAGGAGAAGGGGCCGTACACGATCAAATCCGGCAAGTACCGCCATACCGAAGTAGGCGAGATCAAGCGCATCGAGGACGGCTGGTGGAATATCTGGGACCGCGACCAGGATGACGCGGCCGTCGAGAGCCAGGGGCTCATCACCGATCGCACCAAGGAAAATCTCGGAACCTCGGATCGCGGCGTGGTGATGATGCGCAAGATGGTTTCGCAGGCGATCAAGGATGTCGAGAAGGGCAAGGATCCGATCCACGTTCTGCGCGGCGATCATCCGACCATTCGCCTCGAAGCCTTCAAGACGAATCTCGGCGACGAGAGCGGCGGCGTCCGCAATGCCGAGCTTGGCAAGAAGCTGCAAGTGGTCGCGCCGTTCGAACTCTGATACGCTTGTGAGAACCGCTGCCGTGCGTCGCCGGCGCGCGGCAGCCTCGATAATGTCGATAAGCGCGACGGTTTTGTTGGGCCGAGCGCGCGGGGTGGGAGACGTGATGACGACGAGAAACACTCGACGGCGCGGCGGCGTGGGGACGGCCGTGGCGCTCGCCACGGCGCTGCTTCTCGCCGCTTGGGGACCCGCGCGCGCCGAGACGCCGAGCCCCGCTTTGGCCGAGCTCATCAAGGGGGCCGCCGCCGAAGGCAAGATCGATTTGCAATGGTCGAGCAGCCTGTTGGGCGGGCTCGACGGTGTGAGCCAGGCGGTCGACGGCATGAACAAGATGTTCGGCCTGCATCTCGAGCCCAGGCTGACACCCGACCCCGATTCGGTGCCGCAGCTCCTCAACAAAGTCGCGGTGACGCAAAAGGCCGGTCAGCCTTCGCCGACCGATGCTTTCGTCGGCACGACCGTCCATATCGCGACGGCAGTTCAAAGAGACATGGTGCAAGGCGCGGATTGGACAGCGCTGCTGCCGGGCCGCATTACCGATTCGACGATCGAGGATAAGGGCCTCGCGGTTCGCGTCTTCACGACCTTGCCGGGCGGCATCGTCTACAACACGCAGCTCGCACCGCATCCGCCGACCAGCTTGGCGGATCTCCTCAAGCCGGAATGGAAGGGCAAGATCGCGTCCAACCCCTACGGCGCTTCGTTCGAGCTGCTCTCCGCCAGCGATGTGTGGGGCGAGGACAAGGCGATCGATTTCGCGCGTAAATTCTCGGCGCAGATCAGCGGGCTGATCGGCTGTCCCGATATGGAGCGCGTGGCGTCGGGCGAGTTCGTGCTCTTCGCGATGGATTGCTCGGGCCGCAACTGGGTGCAGTTCCAGCGCCAAGGCGCGCCGCTCGGCTTCATCGTGCCGTCCGATTTCGCAGCCCAGCGCTACTACTACATGGTCATTCCGAAGAATGCGGCGCATCCTAACGCCGGCAAGCTGTTCGTGACTTTCCTGCTGACCCCCGAGGGGCAGCGCATTCTCTGGAAGACCGGCGACTACGATCTGCACACTTTCCCGGATTCGGGCATGCACAAGGTGATCGCGGATTACGAAGCGAAGGGCGCGAAGTTCCACGAATACACGCTCGACTGGTGGGCGAAGCATCCGGAAGTGGTTCCGGCGCAGCGCAAAGCCGTCGACATCATCACGAAGCAGCAATGAGCACCCGCCGCGCGTCCCGCCCGAAAGCTGCGGCCGCCTGATGTCGCGCGGTATCGGCGTCAGGCAACCGCTTGGAGCGCCGCAACCGCTCGCGGCAGGGTTCTTGCGCTTACCGCGCTTCGGTGGCGATCCGTGGCCGGGCATCTTTCTCGCCGTGGTGCTGGCCGCGAGCGCGATCATCCTGGCGATTTTGGCGATCGTGATCTGGCTGAGTTTCCGCGATAGCGGCGCCGACGGCCAAGAGCATTATTCGGTCGCGCATTACGCTGCGACCTTCCTCGATCCTTTCACCTATCGTGTGTTGCTCAACACGCTGGGCTTTGCCGCAGTCACGCTGGTGGTGGCGCTCGGCTTCGGCGTGCCGCTCGCCTGGCTGGTGGAGCGCACCGATTTTCCAGGCAAGGGCTTGCTGTTCACGGCCATGGCGATCGGCCTCGCCATTCCCGGCTTTGCCAGCGCGATGGGCTGGCTCTTCCTGCTGCATCCGCGCATCGGCCTGCTCAACGCGTGGCTGCGCCAGAGCTTCGGACTGCAATCGTCGCCTTTCGATATCGGCACGGTGACGGGGATGGGCTGGGTGCAGGGGCTCGATCTCGCGCCTGTGGCGTTCATTCTCACCGCCGCTGTATTCCGCGCGGCCGACCCGGCGCTGGAGCAGGCGGCGCAGATCGCGGGCGCGCGCTTCGGCCAGGTCGCGCGCCGCATCGTCTTTCCGCTCGCCTGGCCGGGCATCCTTGCCGCCGGTCTCTATATCTTCACGATCGGCTTCTCGGCCTTCGACGTGCCGGCGATCATCGGCTGGGGCAGCCGGCTTTTCACCTTCTCGACCTATCTCGTGCTGCAGCTCAATCCCAATAACGGCCTGCCGAATTACGGCGCGGTGGCGGCGCTCTCGACCTTGCTGATCGCGCTCGCCGGCGGGTTGAGCTGGTGGTACGGCCGGATGCAGCAACGCGCGCATCGCTATCAGGTCGTGCGCGGCAAGGCCTATCGCCCGCGGCTGCAAGAGTTGGGCGGGTTCAAATATGCCGCCTGGCTGTTCGCGGCGTTTTATCTCTGCGCCAGCAAGCTCGTGCCGTTGGCGCTACTCGCCTGGGCGTCGATGCTGCCCTATTTCCAGCTTCCCTCGGCAGCGGCGTGGCGCACCGTGTCGGCCAAGCGCTACACCGATTTGCCCTGGAGCATCATCCGCGAAAGCGTGGTCAATACCGGCATGCTGATGCTGCTGGTGCCGACGCTGACGCTGCTCATCGCCATCGCCTTCTCGTGGATCGTGATACGCTCGCGGCTGCGCGGCCGCGGCATCTTCGATTTCATCGCCTTCCTGCCGCATGCGGTGCCGAGCATCGTCTTCGGCGTCGGCGCATTGTTGTTGACGCTGGCGGTGGTGCAGCCGGTGGTGCCGGTGCTGGGCACGCTCTGGATCCTGCTCGCGGTCTTCATTGTCGCGCGCACCAGTTACGCGACGCGCATGACCAATAGCGGCCTCATCCAGATTCATCGCGAGCTCGAGGAATCTGCCCAGGTCAGCGGCGCCTCGACCGGCGCGGTGCTGCGCCGCGTGCTCGCCCCGCTGCTCGCGCCGACGGCGTTCTATGCCTGGCTCTGGATGGCGTTGTTGACGATGCGCGAGCTGACGCTGGCGGTGATCCTCACCAGCCGTGGCAACATCACGCTGTCGGTGGAGATATGGAATCTCTGGAATGCCGGCGGGCTGGGCAATGCGGCGGCGCTGGCGCTCATCATGGTGGCGATGATGCTGCCGCTTGTCGTGCTCTATTGGGCCTGGGCGAAACGCCACGGCCGGCTCGTCGATGTCTAGTTTCGATTTAAGTCCGTGTTCGGCTCATTCGATCCGATCGGCGGACGCGGTCCCAAGATTGTATGGATACCCAGTTGAGGTGAATCATGCTGACAGCGGCGCAAAATGAAAGATTGACGCGGGTCGGGCCGGGCACGCCTTGCGGTGAGTTGCTGCGGCGCTATTGGCAAGCGCTGTGTCCCGCGGCGGAGCTCACGGCGCAAAAGCCAAAGAAGCGCCTCCGCGTCATGGGCGAGGACCTCGTCGTGTTCCGCAATGCCGAGGGTGCCTATGGCTGCGTCGGCGAGCGCTGTCCGCATCGCGGCGCCTCGCTCTATCTCGGCTTCGTCGAGCCAGACGGCATCCGCTGCTGCTATCACGGCTGGAAATACGGTTTCGACGGCGCTTGCCTGGAGCGGCCGTTCGAGCAGGATTCGCCCAAGGATCACATCCGCATCGCGGGCTACCCGGTGCAGGAATGCGGCGGGGTGCTCTTCGCTTATATGGGCCCCGATCCGGCACGCGCGCCGCTGCTGCCGCGCTGGGACGTGCTCGTGCGCGAGGATCGGCCGAGGAAGATCATCATCTTCCCGATCCATGACTGCAACTGGCTGCAGGTGCAGGAGAACACGGTCGATTCCGTGCATACCTATTACCTGCACGGCCATTACTCCGCTGTGAACGATCTGCCGGCGGTCAATGGCTGGGCCTATTTCTATCGACCGATCCAGTCCTACGATTTCGCTGTCAGCGAATGGGGCGTCGAAAAGACGCTGGTCTATGGCGGCGACAAGCCCGAAGTCGAAGTGCGGCCGCCGCTGATCTTCCCGAACATCCTGCGCATCCCGCAGGGACCGGTGGAATGCATTCATTTCCGCGTGCCGATCGATGACACGCATACGCGCATCATCTGGGTCGGGCTCTTTCCGCCGAATGCGCTGCCGGACGCGCCCGCCGGCACGGTGCCGTTCGAATACACGCCGAACAACGTCACCGCCGATGGCGAGATCGATATGACGAATTTCTACGGCCAGGACCGCGCCGTGTGGGAGGCGCAAGGCGCGATCTTCGATCGCAGCAACGAGATGCTCGGCAAGTCGGATCGCGGCATCGCGATGTTCCGGCGCATGCTCGCCGAGCAGATCGACCTCGTCGAGCGCGGCGAGGATCCGACCGTCGCAGTTGTGCGCGATCCGGCGAAGAACACGGTAATCGAATTCGCCAGCCATACGCAGCCCTGGTTTCCGGACGGGCCGGGCGAGGTTCATCATCTGCTCGCAGCGGCGAAACGCTGAGCGTGAGCGAGGCCGGCATCGACGCCGGCGCAAACAAAAATAACCAAGGACGGGGAAGGAAATGACTCTCACGATTTCGCGCCGCGCCGCGCTAACGGTGCTCGGAAGCTCGGTTGTAATGGGGATTCCGCTCGCGCGCGCCGCCGACGCGCCGACTCTGTTGCATATCAGCCTCGTCCCGATCTTCGATGTCGCGCCGTATTACGCGGCGAACGCCCAGGGCTATTTCGCTGCGGAAGGGCTGACCGTTACCACCGACCCGACGGTCCAGGGCGGCGCCGTCGGCATCCCGGCCTTGATGAGCGGAAGCTACGACATCGTCTATTCCAATTCGATCTCGGTGATAACCGCGCTAGAGCGCGGGATCGATCTTCGCCTCATCGCTCAAGGCTCGCTGATTTCAAAGCCGCCCAATTCGAACGGCCTGCTCGGGCGCAAGGGCGATGGGTTCCGCACGGGCAAGGACCTCGAAGGCAAGACCATCGGCGTCAATGCGCGCTACAACATCCAATGGCTGGCAATGCGCGCCTGGGTCAAGAAGACCGGCGGCGATCCTGACAAAGTCACCTATCGCGAGGTTCCGATCCCTTCCTCTCTCGATGCGATCAAGAGCAAGCAGGTGGATGTCGGCCTGGTGCTCGATCCCTTCTTGACGATCGGCCTTGGCGATCCGGCGCTCGAATTTATCGATTGGCCGATCTATGCGGTGCTGCCGGGCGGTGCGACGGCGTTCTGGATCGTTCCCGGCAAGACCGTCGAGGAAAAGCCCGACATGGTCAAAAGCTTCGTGCGCGCCTATCGCAAGGGCGCACAATGGGTGAACACGCATACCGGCACCCCGGAATTCATTTCCCTTGTCTCGAGCTATACGCATATCGATCCCAAGCTCGTGGGGAAGATGGTGGTGCCGACCGCCGAGCTCGGCGTGACACTTGGGCCGATCAAGCAGTTGACGGCGCTCATGCGCGAGCATGGCCTTCTGAAATCCGATGTCGATGTGCAATCGAAGATCTTCAATGTTCCGGCGTAAGCGGCAGGTGATTTAGCATGGCGCAGAAAATTCGCCTCGGCATCGCGGGCGTCGGTATCGCCGCGCTGCAGGTTTTGCGTGATCTCCAAAAACTCGAGAACGAGATCGAGCTGACCGCGCTCGCCGATCTCCGCCGCGACAATATTGAGCATTTCGTCACGCTGCTCGGCAAGCCGGTGACGATGTTCGACAATGTCGAGGAGCTGTGCCGCAGTAAGCTTGTCGATGCGATCTGGGTCGCGACGCCCAACGCCTATCACGCCGAGCACACCATCATGGCGGCGCAGAACGGCAAGCACGTCATCTGCGAGAAGCCGATGGCGGTGACGCTGGAGCAATGCCAGGCGATGGTCGAGGCGGTCGAGCGCAACGGCGTCAAATATGCGCAGGGCCATTCGAAGGCGTATGACACGCCGATCCAGCGTGTCGGCGCGATCGTTCGCAGCGGCGAGCTCGGCCGGGTCATCCATATCCAGACCTGGAACTACAACGACTGGATGATCCGCGCGCTGATGCCGGGCGAGGTCGATACCGAGCAAGGCACGGGCGTGATCTTCCGCCAAGGCCCGCATCAGACCGACATCGTGCGCTATATCGGCGGCGCGAAGCTGCGCAGTGTGCGTGCCATTGCCGGGCGCTGGGCGCCGAATTTCCCGAAATGCGAAGGCAACTACACGGCGCTGCTCGAATTCGAGAATGGCATCGGCGCGACCATGGTGTTCGACGGCTACGGCTATTTCGATAGCACCGAATTGACCTGGGGTATCGGCGAGTCCGGTCTCGAATCTCTCAATGCGGAATCGCTCGTGCCGCGCTATCGGCCGAAGGGCCCGATCTCGGCGGAAGAGAAATTCGCCATGGTTCGCGCCGGCAATCCTTATGGCTATGGCGCCGGCAGCGGCTGGAAGAAGGACGGGCCGCTGCACAATCCGATGTTCGGGCTGACCGTCGTGAGCTGCGAGAATGGCGTGATCCGGCAATCGCCCGATGGGCTCTTCGTCTACGACAAGGACGGGCGGCACGAGATCAAAGTTCCCGCGAGCCGCGGCCGCGCGGCGGAACTGTTCGATCTCTATCAAGCGATCGTCGAAGACCGGCCGACGATGCTCGACGTGCGCTGGGGCATGGCGACGGCGGAAGTCTGTCTCGCCATCCTGCAGTCATCACGTGAGCGTCGCGACATCGTGCTCGCGCATCAGACCGAGGCACCGGGCATGAATCAGTCGCCGGGCCGATGACAAAGTGATACGATAACCACAGCGCCTCCGACACAAAGAAAAACACGATAGGTCAGGGGCGCTGATGGCGGCATGACACGACAATTCGGGCGAAATTAGTCGGAGGAAGCGCATCATGGTCACGAAGCTGGAGAACGAGCGGTTGACGCATGTTGGTCCGGGAACGCCGATGGGCGAGACCATGCGGCGTTACTGGATGCCGGCACTGTTGTCGTGGGAACTGCCCGAGCCCGATTGCCCGCCGGTGCGCGTGCAGCTCCTCGGCGAGAAGCTCGTCGCCTTCCGCATGACCGATGGACGCATCGGGCTGATCGAGGAGTTCTGTCCGCATCGCCGCGCCTCGCTCTGGCTTGGGCGCAACGAGGAGAACGGGCTGCGCTGCGTCTATCACGGCTGGAAATTCGGGATCGACGGGCAATGCGTCGACCAGATGAACGAGCCGCGCCAATTCGCGTCGAAGATCAAGGCGGTCGCGTATCCGACTTATGAGATGAGCGGCGTGGTGTGGGCCTATATGGGTCCGCCCGAGAAACAGCCGGCGCCGCCGAAATTCGAATGGACGCAGATGGCGGAATCGCATCGTGCCGTCAGCAGAGTGATGGAAGAGTGCAATTGGCTACAGGCGCTCGAAGGCGGCATCGACACGTCGCATTTCACCATCCTGCACCGCGCGCTGAAGAAGGATGCGAAGCAGCCCGGCATTTCGCCGGACAATGTCGGCATCCAGGGCAGTGCGCCGTCGCTCGAGGTTGATTTCACCGATTATGGCTATCGCTATTACGGCATCCGGCCGCTTGGCGAGAAGCTCTATGTGCGCGGCTATCACTTCGTCATGCCGTTCACGCAACTTCGTCCGCCCGGTCCCGGCAAGGAAGAAGTGCATGGCCACTACTGGGTGCCGATCGACGACCATAATTGCATGGTGTGGAATTTCTATCACTCCTACGGCGAAGAGCCGATCGGTGACCGCGAAGTCTCCGATACGAGCGGCAATGCCTATGGCACGCATGTCGACACCAAGAACGGCTTCCGCTCGCTGCGCAATCGCAGCAACGATTGGGGCATCGATCGCGCGATGCAGAAGACCGAGACCTACACCGGCATCGCCGGCATCAACCAGCAGGATCGCGCCGTGCAGGAAAGCATGGGGCCGATCGTCGACCGGACGCGCGAGAATCTCGGCCCCGCCGACAAGGCGGTGGTGGCGACGCGCAAGCTCTTGCTCGAAGCGATGGAGACTGTGGAGCGGGGCGGCGATCCGCCGGGCGTCGGCAGCAGCTATTACGAAGCGCGTGCCGCCGAGCTCGTCGTGCCGAAAGCCACGAACTGGCGCAACGAACTCCTGCCGCTGATGAATCCGAACACGATCGGCAAGGCTTCGGGCGCCGCGCGCGTCGCGGAAGGCGCGCCGGCTCAGCGGAACTGAGCGGCGATGCTGGATAAAGCATGTTTGTGGCTGGCGGCGGCCATGCTGGTCGCTGTCGGTGCGCCGGCTGTTGCCGCGCCAGTCTCCGATGCGGATTGGCAGAAGATCGTCGCCGCCGCCAAGCAGGAGGGCAAGATCGTCATCTCGCATTTCACCGATGCGGGCATCGAGCCGGTGCTGCGGCAATTCCAGAAGGATACCGGCATCCGGGTCGAGGCGACGCCGGGCCGGCCTGACGCGGTGATCCCGAAAATCCTCACCGAGCAGCAGAACGGACAATACAATTGGGATGTGTTGCTGCAGCCGGTGAACAATGTGCGGCTGGTGCTGGAACCGGCGCATGGTCTGGAGCCGATCCTGCCGTTCCTGATGCGCGCCGATGTCGATAACGATGACCAATGGTATGGCGGCATCACGGCGCATGTGCCGATGGACCCGCCCTACGTTTTCTACGACGGCATCTCCAACCTCGCCGTCGGCATCGATGTCGATCGTGCCAAGGTCCCGGCGAGCGAGGTGACCAACTGGCCCGATCTGCTGAAGCCGGAATGGAAGGGCAAGTTCGGCATCTACTATCCCGGCCGGCCGGCCAATCTCACCCTCGCGCTGACCTGTTATCGACCCGCTTTCGATACGGATGCGAAATGGGAGGATTACGTCCGCGCTTTCTTCGCGCAGCAGCCGGTCGCGTCGCCCGAATTCCGCACGGTCGCCGATTGGCTGGTGCAGGGACGCTTCGCGGTGACGGTCGGCGCCGAGGGCAGCTATCTCGAGAACCTGAAGAACAAGCTGAAGCGCAAGATCGAGGCGCCGGTCAGCCAGAATCTCTGCGGCTATCCGCCGACCGGCACCGGCCGCTCGGTCTCGATCCCGAAGAACCCGCCGGATCGCAACGCGACGATCGTGTTCGTGAACTGGTATCTCTCGAAGGAGGCACAGGACTTGGTGGTGCGCGCCTTTACCGCGACCGGCCAGGCGAGTGTCAGCCGCCGCAAGGATGCGTCCAACCCCGATCCCGATTTGCAGAAGAGGGTGCTCGCCGGTTTCGAGGCGGGCTGGCTCCAGGGCAAGGGAATGATGACCGACAGCGACGAGGGCTTGCGCCTCCAGCGCAAAGTCATCGAGATCGCGCGCCAGGCGGGATATTGAACCTGCACGCAAGCGAGGTGTTGCGCGCATGACCTCGGCGGCGCTGCAAAGGCGGGTGGGAGCAGCGCCGGCGCGGCGCTGGTCGCTCTCGCCGCGCGCTTTGCTCTTCGCAGCGGTGCTCGCCCTGGTCGCGTTCTTCGTGCTCTATCCGTTGGGCTTTCTTGTCTCGGCCAGTCTTCAGGTCGGACCTTATGGTCAGGCGACGAGCTTCGGCTTCGCCAATTGGGTCTCGGCGCTGACCGATCCCAATTTGCGCAGCGCCATCGTCAACACCATCACGCTGACGGCGACGCGCCAAGCCATCGCCTTCGTCCTCGCGATCGTGCTGGCCTGGGTGCTGGCGCGCACCAATCTGCCGGGTCGGAATTGGCTCGAATTCGGCTTCTGGGTTTCCTTCTTCCTGCCGACCTTGCCGGTGCTTGTCGGCTGGATCTTTCTGCTCGACAGCCATAGCGGCCTGATCAACCGCCTCATCCTCGCCCTCGGCTGGGCGAACGATCCGCCTTTCGACATTTATTCCTGGTGGGGAATCGTGTTCGTGCATCTGATGACGAACACGCTCGCCGTGCAGGTGATGTTGTTCACGCCGGCCTTCCGCAACATCGACTTATCGCTGTTGGAGATGGCGCGGGTCGCCGGATCGAGCACGCTCGGCACGCTGTTGCGGATCATCCTGCCGGTGCTGGCGCCGACGATTCTCGTCGTCGTGCTGCTCGGCACGATCCGCTCGCTCGAAGCGTTCGAGATCGAGCTGATCCTTGGCCCACCGGCGAAGATCACGGTGTTCAGCACGGCGATCTACCAACATGTCTTCGATTCGCCGCCGACCTATGGCGCGGCCTTCGCGCTGAGCATCGCCGGTATCGCGTTGATGGCGCCGTTCGTCGCCACACAGCAGGCGATCGCGCGGCGACGTGCCCGTGCGACCGTCGCCGGTAAATTCTCGGCGCGCGTGGCCGAACTCGGTGCTTGGCGCTGGCCGCTCTTCGCGCTCGTGCTGCTGCTGCTTGGCGCGATGACGGTGCTGCCGGTCGTCTTTATGCTGCTCGGCAGCTTCATGGAGGTGTTCGGCTATTTCGACGTTCCGGACGGCGCCTTCACGATCGAGCATTGGGCGACCGTCTTGCGCGATCCGCTGTTCCTCGGCTCGCTCTGGGACACGTTGCTTGTCGCGGCGGCGACGTCGCTGCTCTCAATGCTGCTTTTCGCGCCGATCGCCTATCTCGTCGTGCGTACGCGCTATCGTGGCCGCGGCTTACTCGACTTTCTGACCTGGCTGCCGACGACTGTGCCCGGCATCGTGATTGGCCTTGCGCTGCTCTGGGTGTTCTTGAAGACGCCGGGCCTCCAGCAGATCTATGGCCATCCGATCGGCCTGGTGCTTGCTTTCACCCTGGCAGGTATGGCGCTCGGCGTGCAGATCATCAAAGCGGCCATCATGCAGCTCTCGCCTGAATTGGAAGAGGCGGCGCAAGCCGGCGGTGCGAGCTGGTTCACGACGATGCGCAAGATCGTCCTGCCGCTGATCGCGCCGGCGGTGGCGGTGGTCGGTATCCTCGAATTCGTCGCCGCAACGCGCGGCGTCAGCACGGCGGTGCTGCTATCCTCGCATGCCACGCAGACACTGGCCGTGTTCCAGCTCAAATATATCGAGGCGGGCGATCTCGAGACGGCGAGCGTCGTCGGCATCGTCATCCTCACGCTTAGCACCGGCATCGCGCTCGCCGGCCGGTTGCTGGGCCTCCGCTTCGGCCTTGGCGAACGCTAGGGGGCGCAACAGGATCGGGCCGCCTGTATCGGCGGACACGGCACCGAGCCGTAAGAGCAGAAAATGCAGCAATCTCCCGCCTTCGGTCGCAGGGTTGCGCCACACTGACCGCATACATAGAGGATCTGACAGGCGTTCGTCGGCATTTTCTCGCGCTTCACGAAGCCGCAGCGCGGACATGCGACGTCGGAATGCTCGATCATTGTCTGCGGCCTCCGTTGCCTTGTGCGCGATGGAGGGCCTTGCGGCGTGCTTGGCCCTCCATCGCGGCCATTTACTCGACCACCAGGGTCGGATGCAGCGTAACCGGCTGCGACAGGTTGTAGAAGTTCGGCGAGGTCGCCATGACGGCCTTGTAAATCTTGACGAACTGGTCTTTCGTGCCACTGCCCTTGATGCGAACGGTGAAGGCGAGGCTCTTGTAGCCAGGGGCGACTTTGTCATCGAGGCCGAGGAAGCCGCGTAGATCGATATCGCCTTCTGTCTCGATTTCCAGTTTCTCGATCGTGATCCCTTCGGCCGCGCAAAGCGCGGCATATCCGACGATCATGCAAGCATTGAGCGCGCCGAGCAGATATTCCTGCGGATTGGCATTCGCGTTCGAGCCGCCTAATTCGAACGGCTCGTCGGCCTCGAACGAAAATCGCCGCCGGACGGTCTCGCCGCCGAGAACGAAGCACTCTATTTGTGTGCGTGACTTCGTCTGTTTTTGCCACGCGCTGGCGACGCGCCAGTGGGTCATGCCTTTCGCCGGTTCTTGCTTGACCGTGTCGATCAGAATCTTGAGGTTGTCGACATCGATGCCGTTGACCATTTGGTGCTTGGGTTGAACGGTGTCCATGATACGCCTCTCTCAGTCGTTCGGTTGCGTTGCAAGATGCGTCAATGCAATGTGCTCAATGCCGTTGTGATGCGTGTGCTCTGCTGATTGGTGATCAAGCTCGACAGGACCTCGATGAAGTGAGGGTGCTGCGCGCCCGAGAAGATGTATTGCCAGCGATAAGCGGCGAGGGTCGTTGCTTGAAGACGAGCACTGTCCGCCGCGGATAGTTCCCGCCCGCAGCTCGCGACGAAGTAGCGGCTATCTTCCGCGGCCTGCGCCTGCAGAATCCCGTCGACCGCGAGCACGAGCGCGATGAATTCGTCGACGGATTTGTCCCGCTGCTCCGCGGTGAGCTCATGGTCGTGGTGCGTCCATTCGAGCTCGTCCAGAATTGCGTGCTGGCTTTCCTCCTTCCAATGGAACATGAAAACGTCCTTGAAGAGGGGCGACAGCGCCTTGTCCGGCGCGATGCTTTCCCGGGCGTGAAGCTGCGTGAAGAGCTCGATGAAAAGCGTGAGGGCGAGCACGGCCCACGTGCTCGTTGCCAGCACGGCTTTCGCGACCTCGTCCGGCTGGGCGGCGAAGACATAGCCCGGCGGCATTCTCTCCGCGACGAGCCGCTCGATGCGGCGGAACAACTCCTGATGCTTCAGCTCCTCGTCGCTGAATCGCACCATCGCTTCCAGGGCGGTCTGGTCGCCGAGGCTATGCTTATGGGCGATTTCGAGGATTTTGGTGGTGATGAAGCGCTCGACGAGCCCGAAGATGTTGGCGTAGGTGCGGCCCTGAATCTGGCTCAGGTAGCGTTTCTCCTCCTCGGACAGGAAATCGAGTTGGCTAACTTGCGAGAGCCCATCCGGAAGAAATTTCTGGCTGCGATCGAAGCTGCGTCCACGGATGACATCCTTGTCGATATCCCAGTGGGCGATTTTCGATGCCGAAATACACCGGCTGTAGCCCATATCGCTCGTGACTACGGTGTCCATGATCGTTCCTCCACGAAAGCGTGTTTTTTCTGACTCCGATTATCAGCGGCTTTCGTCGTGGAATGAATGATCCGGCGTATCGATCGCTTGACCGAAATGCCTTAATGCGTGGATGGAGACCGAAGGAGCGGACAGCGCCGCGTTGAGTAACGGCGAATTAATGAGTCTCCGCAGGTTTGGATCGTGGTATTTTTGGGAAGCGACTACTGCCGTTGATCGAGTGATGGGCGGCTCTCTGGTCGCGGGTTATCGAGCCCGGCCTGGTTGAACGAGACGCAGGCAGATCGATGGATGCCCTTTCAGATGTGTTGCGCGTGGTTCGGCTGGATGGCGGCGTTTTCCTGCGCGCCGAATTCACCGCGCCGTGGTGTATCCGCTCCCAGGTTGCGGCGTCCGACTGCGCTCCGGTGTTGACCGATGTCGATCGTCTGATCCTCTATCACTACGTGGTCGAGGGACGATGTGCTTTCGCGGTCGCCGGCCGGCCGCCAATGGAGATTGGCCCCGGCGACGCCGTCATCTTTCCGCGCAACGATCCCCATATCATGGGCAGCGACCTCAGCCTTGAACCGGTCGACTCCCACAGCATCTTGAAGCCCTCGGCGTCCGGAAATCTCGCCTACATCAATCATGGCGGCGGCGGTTCTGCCACGCGCATTGTCTGCGGTTTCCTGGGCTATCGCCGGGTCGAGGGGAATCCGTTGATCGATGCTTTGCCGCCGGTACTGCATCTCGATACGCGCGAAAGCAGCGCAGCGGCATGGATTCAGAGTTCGTTCCAGTTCGCGGCTGACGAGATCGCGCTGGGCCGCGCCGGAACTGATTCGGTGCTGGCGAAGATTTCGGAGTTGCTCTTCGTCGAGGCGATCCGGCGATACATCGATACGCTGCCTGCGGCGGAGAAGGGCTGGCTCGCGGGTTGCAAGGATCCGTTCGTCGCGCGCGCTCTGGCGCAGCTTCATACTTCGGTCGGCGAGATATGGACGCTCGATCGGCTTGCGCGCCAAGTCGGACTTTCCCGGTCGGCTTTATGCAATCGGTTTACGGCATTGGTCGGTGAGCCGCCGATGCACTACCTCACCCGGTGGCGATTGCATGTTGCCGCGCAGCGTCTGCGCAGCACGCGATCTCCCCTGGTCTCTATCGCGCAGGAGGTCGGGTTCGAAACCGAGGAGGCATTCAATCGCGCCTTCAAGCGTCGTTACGGTAAGCCGCCGGCGACCTGGCGGAATCAACTGACGGTTCATTCGACCGCGATGATGCTGAATATCGGCCTGCTGGCTGCCGGCCTGGCGGATATCCCACTGTAGTCTAAGGCGGGCAGCTGGGCCTGCGCTTTGGGCTCGGCGAGCGCTAGAATACCCCCAAGCGGCCCGCGCCCGTCGCGGTGACCGAGATATTGTTGCGGGGGAGTGAACATGCACTTTGTGCAACGCCTATGCGCCTTGCTTGCCGCGATCGTTCTTCTGTCACCGGCAGCGCAGGCCGCGGATCACGTCAAATTCGGCATCTTCAAAGCGGTCGGGACGTCGGCTGTCTTCATTGCGCAAGACAAGGGCTATTTCGCCGCCGAAGGGCTCGATGTCGAGCTAGTGCCGTTCACGGCGCAAGAGCCGCTGGTTCTCGGCATTGCGTCGGGCGATCTCGATTTCGGCGCGACCGCCTTCACCGGCGGTTTCTATAATCTCGCGGGGCAGGGCGCGCTGCGGATCATCAGCGCTTTCATCCACGAGTGGCCGGGCTTTCAGGCCAACACGCTGATCGCCTCCAACAAGGCTTGGGAGGCCGGGCTGAAAACCGGCAAGGATCTCGCGGGTCATTCGGCCGGGGTGCCCGAGATCGGAAATGCATCGCAATACGGTCTCACCTTGATCGCCGAGAAACACGGTATCGATCCGAACAAAATCCGGTTCGTACCGATGGGCAGCAATCCGAACATCATCTCGGCCATTGTCGGCGGGCAGGCGGATATGGGCGTTGTGCCGATCAGCTTCGCGCGGCCCAGCCTGCAGAAGGGCGATGCCAAGCTCGTCGCCTATGTGGGCGACGAGGCGCCGTGGCAGTTGGGCGGCGTGCTCACCGCGACCAAAACCGCCAACAACCGCGGCGATTTGGTGAAGCGCTTCCTGCGTGCCTATCAGAAAGGCGTCGCCGATTACTACGATGCCTTCACCGCACCGGACGGCACTCGCCGCGACGGGCCGACCGCGGAAGAAGTCATCGCCATCGCCACCAAATACACCGGCCTGTCCGCGGATCAGGCGCGGATCGGTATCGCCTACTACGATCGGCAGGCGCGGCTGGATGTGAAAGACGTGCTGCGCCAGATTGCGTGGTACAAAGCGCAAGGCATGGTGAAGGGCGAGTTCGACCCGAAGAGTGTCATCGACATGCGTTACGTCGTGTCGTTGCCGCAATAACGGCACGCGGATCGGACAAAACAAAACGACAGGGAGGATAATGATGCGGTTGGCACTCAGCATCGCGGCGGCGTTTGTCGCATTGTTCGCGCTTCCGGCATTGGCGGAGACGACGCTCACCGTCGGCAAGGCATCGCCGACCTCGGACGCGATCATTCCGGTGAACGTCGGCGACGAGCTTGGCATTTTCAAAAAGCACGGGCTCGATCTGAAGATCGTCGAGCTTCAGGGCGGCAGCAAGATGGCGCAGGCCGTGGCCGCCGGCAGCGTCGACATCGGCGATGGCGCCGGCAGCGAGATGGCTTTCGTCGCCAAGGGCGCACCGATGATCGCGGTTTGCGAAGACACCGCGCCGGCACCTTTCCTCTCCGTCGGCGTGCCGTGGGATTCGCCGATCAAGTCGGTCGACGATCTGAGGGGCAAGATGATCGGTGTCTCGAATTCCGGCTCGTTCAGCGATTGGTCAGCCCGCGTTCTCGCGCGCAAGAAGGGCTGGGGCGAGGACGGCGTGAAAACGGTCGCCATCGGCAATGGCGTGGCGGCGGTTGGGGCGGCGCTCAAAACGCATCAGATCGACGCAATGATCACCGGCACGAATGTCTTCCTGGCCTTTGAGGAAAAGAAAGAGGCGCGGCTCGTGGCACCGGTTTCGAGCTGGGAAGGCAATGTCGCTTCGGGTGCGCTCTATGCCTCGAACGAGATTCTCGCCAAGAATCCCGATGCGGTCCGCGCTTTTCTTGCCGGCTGGATCGAGACCGTCGACTATATGCGCGCGCATAAGGACGAGACGGTACAGATCGAAAGCAAGATCACGCGGTTCAGCGAGAGCGTCATGTCGCGCGAATACGATCTGGTGATGGGGATGTTCACGAAGGATTGCCGCTTCGATGCCGAATCCCTCGCGGCGCTGAAAACGTCCTTCGCCGATCTGAAGCTGCTGGATAGTGAGCCCGACATGTCGAAGCTCTATACGCACGCTTATCTGCCGAAATAAGCGGGCGCGGCTCAGACCCGCGCGCAGAATTCGGCGACGGCTGCGGCGAATAGATCGGGTTGTTCCTGGATCGGCAAATGGCCGGCGCGCGGGATCATCGTGAGCCGCGCGCCGGCGATTGCCTTTTGCCATGTCTCGCCATAGACCGGCGGCAGGATCCGGTCGTTCGCGCCCCAAATGATGTGCGTCGGAAGGCGGATGCGATAAAGCCAGGCCTGCAATTGCGGATCGTGATAGCGATGCTGCCCGGCGAGCTTGGCGACGATGCGCCGATTGGCTTGATGCACGGTCTCGTTGCCGGGCGCGAAGGCGCGCGCCATCGCATCGTCGGCAAGCTTGGGATCAAAATAGGTGTCGCGGATCATTTGCTCCTCGCCGAGGAGCGTGTGATCGCGTGGCTCGATGCCTGGCGCGGCGATGCCGGGCGAGTCCATGAGCGTCAGCGAGGCAAGCCGGCTTGCATTGCGCACGGCAAGCTCGGCGGCGGTCCAGCCGCCGAGCGACAGTCCGACGAGATGGACGTCGCGCAGATCGAACAGATCGAGGAATTCGAGATAGAAATTCGCGACGTCCGCGATCGTCTCGAGCCAGACCGGCGCCGGCGTGCCGCCGAAGCCCGGTGCCTGCGGGATGAACACCTCGAATTGCTCTGCGAGCTTCTGCATCGCCGGCAGAAAGCGCGGCGAGCCGCCGCTACCATGCAGGACCAGCATCGCCGGCCCGGCGCCGGCACGCTTCATCGGGATCGATGCGCCGCAGAGCGTGATCGTCGAGTGGATCGCTTCCATCCGCCGATTGTCGGAAGCCGCGCGCCCTCCGTCAATCGCCGATGTTTTATTGGAACGTGATGAGGTCCGAGCGGCTCAGGGTCGTGGTCTTCGGCCTGAGCGGCTCGTTGGTTGGGTTCGCAGCGTTCTGGTTGAGGATCGCGTAGACGCCGATCGGAATCTCGTATTCGGTTGGGGCGCTGGTCGTGTCCGAAGGGACGACGACGGTGTAGCCGCGCAAGGTCGCGCCGACGGAGGTGTAGAGGATCGAGCCGCTCACCTTCCATCCGGTGAGGATGACAGTGGTGATGCCCTTCGCCTTCAGCACATTGTCGAGCTCGGTCGCGAAGAACCGGTCCTGGCCTTTCGACGGGATAAGCGGATCGCCCGATTCCGGTTTCACCTCCGGCATCCATTTCGTCATGTTCGCGTCCTGCGTCGAATAGACGACCAGCATCCCGGCTTTGCGCGCGCGTGTCAGCAGATCGGCGATTTTCGGCACCATGCCGGTGGCACAGGTCGGCTGAGCCTTGCAGATCGGCTCGACCACGTCGGAGACGAAGAGCGCCGTTGTCGCCGGCTTCAGCGACACCGCGACCGGCGCCGGCGGAGCGGGCATCTGCACCGAGATCATCGGCGCGGCGGCGGGTGCGCCGGATTGCGCGCTAGCGGTGGTCGCGCCGATCGCCAAGGCGAGGCCGCTCAAAAGCATCTCTCTCATCCCGGTCATATTCGATCCTCCCCTTTGCGATTGATGGCAAAGCATAGGCGCGTTGCCAGCAGTCGGGGAAGTAAGATGGCGAGCAATTACGCGTGATCGCTGGCTTCGTCGATTCGTGCCGGCCGGATGCTTTCTATCGGCTCGACGGCTCGCGGAATCGCGCTAAGCTTCGGGCTCATGATGATACGCCGCTCCAAGAATCTTCTTCGCGCCGTTCTCGGCATTGCCTTTGCCGCCGCGGCGATACCGTCGCCGACACGGGCTGAGACAAGCCTCACCGTCGGCAAAGCCTCGAACGATTCGGATTCGATCATTCCGGTCAATGTCGGCGATGAGCTCGGCTTTTTCAAAAAGCGTGGGCTCGATCTCAAGATCGTCGATTTCGAAGGCGGCGGCAAAATGATCCAAGCCATGGCCGCGCACAGCATCGATATCGGCATCGGCGCCGGTATACAGATGGCGTTCATCGTCAAAGGCGTGCCAATGATGGCGGTGTGCGAGAGCACGACGACGCTGCCCTATTTCAGCTTCGGTGTGCCCGCGGATTTGCCGGTCAAATCGATGGCGGATCTCAAAGGCAAGAAGATCGGTGTGTCGACGATCGGCTCGCTCAACGACTGGCTGGCGTCGGAATTCGACCGCACCCAGGGTTGGGGACCGGGCGGCACGACCCATGTGGCGATCGGCAGCAACTTCCCCGCGATCGTCGCGGCGTTTCGCGCACACCAGATCGACACTTACGTGGGCGGCACGACGACCTTCCTCGGCATGGAGGAAAACGGGGTCGGCCGGCTGCTCTTTCCCGTCACCGCCTACGAAGGCAGCGTTGCATCGGGCGCCATCTTCGCGTCGAACGAACTGATCGCGAGCAATCCCGAGGCGATCCGGAGCTTCCTCGCCGGCTGGCTCGAGACGACGAACTTCATCCAGACGCGTAAAGCGGAGGCGGTGCCGCGCATGGCGAGCATCACCCATTTCTCGGAGAGCGTGACGTCCCGCGACTACGACATCGTGAAGGACATGTATTCGAAAGACTGCCGCTTCGATAAGCCGGCACTGGAGACGCTCAAGCGTTCCTTCATCGAGCTGAAAACCCTCGACACGCCGCCGGACATGTCGACGCTCTATACCGAGGCTTTTCTGCCGAAGTGATCGGGCGCGGCGACCGCTCTCACAAGCTTGTCGGGCATTGCGCGTTTAAGTCCCGGGCGAGCAGTGGCTTTTTGCCGCGTTCGGGTTATTAAGCCTGCCGATTGGCAATCGGGGCTCCTCGACCACAAACACAGGGTACCCGTGGCATTTCCCCAGCTGAATCCTTCGCTCGCCCGCGCTCTCGCGGAGCATGATTACACCGAGCCGACGCCGGTCCAGGCAGCCGTCCTCGAGCCGCAGGCGATGGCGCGCGATCTTCTCGTCTCGGCGCAAACCGGCTCGGGCAAGACCGTCGCTTACGGGCTTGCGATCTTGTCGCCCATTCTCGGCAGCGAGGAAACGGTCGCGCGCAGCGTCGAGCCGGTCGCCCTCATCGTGGCGCCGACGCGCGAGCTCGCCTTGCAGGTCCAGCGCGAACTGGCCTGGCTTTACCGCTATGCCGGCGCGCGGGTCGTCGCCTGCGTCGGCGGTATGGATTCCGGCGCCGAGCGTCGTCAGCTCGCCACCGGCGCGCAGATCGTGGTCGGCACGCCGGGGCGTTTGCGCGACCATCTCGAGCGCGGCAATCTGCAGGTCTCGAACCTGAACGCGGTGGTCCTCGACGAGGCCGACGAGATGCTCGATCTCGGCTTTC
Organism: uncultured Alphaproteobacteria bacterium; assembly: GCA_963740675.1. Taxonomy (GTDB): domain Bacteria; phylum Pseudomonadota; class Alphaproteobacteria; order ATCC43930; family CGMCC-115725; genus CAIKMD01. The sequence goes on along the minus strand of CAVUFS010000004.1, from coordinate 74,357 downwards.
GCGAAGATTTGGAATTCATTCTGAGCACGACGCCGGCGGAACGGCGCACGCTCTTGTTCTCCGCGACCTTGCCGAAAGGCATCGTCGCGCTCGCCAAACAATATCAGAACGCCGCGTTGCGGATCGACGTGTCGGATGCCGAACGCGCGCATGCCGATATCGAGTACCGCGCCGTCCGCGTGGCGCCCAGCGATGTCGGCCATGCGGTCGTCAATCTCTTGCGCGTCTTCGATGTGGCGGGCGCGCTGGTGTTTTGCAATACCCGCGAAGCCGTGCGGCGCTTGCAAGCGACGCTCAGCGAGCGAGGCTTTCCGGCGGTCGCCTTGTCCGGTGAGCTCAGCCAGGGCGAGCGCAATCATGCGATGCTTGCGCTGCGCAGCGGACGGGCGCGCGTCTGCGTCGCGACCGACGTCGCCGCGCGCGGCATCGATCTACCGGGACTCGATCTCGTCATCCATGCGGAATTGCCGAACGATGCCGAAGTGCTTCAGCATCGCAGCGGGCGCACCGGCCGCGCCGGGCGCAAGGGCGTTAGCGTCGTGTTGGTGCCGCCCGCCTATCGTCGCCGCGCGGAGCGGTTGCTGGCGTCGGCGCATGTAAAAGCCGAGTGGCGCGGGCCGCCGACGGTCGACGAGATCAAGCAGCTCGATGTCGAGCGCCTGCTGCGCAATCCGATGCTGACGGAGGAAAGCGGTGACGACGATCGCGCGCTCGCGCAATCTCTGCTCGCCGCGCATAGTGCCGACGCGGTGGCCACGGCGTTCATTCGCCTCTACCGCGCGCAATTGCCCGCGCCTGAAGAATTGACCGATCCGCTCGATGCGCGGGACAATCCCCGGCGCGGCGAGGGCGAGAAGCGGCGCGAGAGCGGATCGCGGCGCGATGCCAGGCCGCCGCGTGACGAACGCCGCAAACCGCCGCGCGAGGCCGCGCGTTTTCACGACGGTCCGAGCAACACCGTGTGGTTCCGGCTCGATGTCGGGCGCAACAAGAAGGCCGATCCAAAATGGATCCTGCCCGAGATTTGCCGCCGCGGAAAAATCACCAAGCAGGATGTCGGCGATATCCGCATCTATGAGGACGAGACGCGTTTCGAGGTCAGCGAAGAGGCCGCTCCGCGCTTTGCCGAGGCGATCCGCAACGCGGCGCATGGCGCCATCCAGATCGAAGCTTCGACCGAGCCGACGCACAGCCCGCCGCCGCGGCACGCGCCTCATGCCAAGAAGGCGAAGTTCCACAAGAAGCAAGGACACGGCAAGAAAGCCGGGTAAGAAGGCCGCTCGGGCGGCGCTTGGCAATGTCGCCGCCTCTCCTTATACCCTCGCCCATGAGGATTCTCTTCGTCACGGCGACGCGAATTGGCGACGCCGTGTTGTCGACCGGGGTGCTGTCCTATCTGCTCGACAGCTATCCCGGCGCTCGCCTCACCATCGCCGCCGGGCGCGATGCCGCGCCGCTTTTTGCCGATGTTCCGGGGCTTGAGCGCATCATCACCATCGAGAAGCAGCGCTGGCGCATGCATTGGCTCGGGCTTTATCGCGCGGTGGCGTTGAAGCGATGGGACGTCGTGGTCGATCTGCGCGCCTCGGCGATCGCTTATCTGCTGTGGGCGAAGCGGCGCTATGTCGCGCAAAAGCGCCAAGTCGGCGAGCATCGCGTCAAGCAGATGGCGCGCATCTTCGGTCTCGATACGCCGCCATCGCCGCGTTTGTGGATCGCGCCCGCGCGCGAGGTGGAAGCCGCGAGTCTCGTGCCGCAAGGTACCTCGGTGCTGGCCATCGGTCCGGCGGCGAATTGGCGCGGCAAGGAATGGCGCGCCGAGCGTTTTGCCGAGTTGGCACTGCGTTTGACCGCGCCGGGCGGGCTCTTTCCGAATGCGCGCGTCGCGGTGATGGCGGCGGCGCATGAGCGCCCGCAAGCCATGCCGGTGATCGAGGCGCTGGGCAATCGCGCGATCGATCTTGTCGGCAAGATTCATCTGCTGACGGTTGCGGCGGTGATCAAGCGCACCGCGCTTTTCATCGGCAACGATACCGGTCTCATGCATCTCGCCGCGGCGACCGGCACGCCGACGCTCGGCCTCTTCGGGCCGAGCCCGATCGATCAATATTCGCCCTGGGGGCCGCATACTGCTGTCGTCTCGACCGCGATCCCGCATCGCGATCTCATTCCGCCGGATTTCGATCGCCTCACCACCGACACGCTGATGGACAGTCTCAGCGTCGACATGGTCGAGGAAGCCGCGCGCCAGCTCTGGGCCCGCGTCGCCGGCAAGGCCGCGTGAGCAATGGCGCATGTCGTGATGAGCGATGATGGCATCGAGTTCGACGGCATGAGCCCTTCGCGCGGGCCGCTCGGCGGCGCGGAGGCAGCATTCTTGACTGCGGCAGAAGCGCTCGCCGCCCGCGGCCATCGTGTCGAGGTGCGCAATCGCTGTGCCGCGCCGATGAATCACAACGGCGTCGCTTGGGCGCCGCTGGCGACCGGCGTGCCGGAGCGCTGCGATCTCTATATCGCCAATCGCAGCAATCACCTCATCGGGCTCGCGCCGCAAGCGCGGCGGCGGGCGTTCTGGATTCACAATCCGGGCCGCTATCTCAAGAAATGGCGCTATGTCAGCGCGCTGTGGCGCTATCGGCCGACGATCATCACCACCGGCCGTTATCATGAATTGACGGTGCCGCGCTGGATACCGAGCGGGGGGCGTGTGTCGATCCCTTACGCGATCCCGGAAGCGTATCGCCATGCAAAGCCACTGACTGCCGCGCCGCCGCCGCGCGCGATCTTCACCTCGAACCCGCTGCGCGGCCTCGATTGGCTGCTCGATCAATGGGAGACGCGCATTCACCCAGCGTTGCCGCAAGCCGAGCTGCATCTCTATTGCGGGCCGTCGGTCTACGGCACGGTCGGCGAGGCGAAAGCCGCGCCGATGCGCGGTGTGCTGGCGCGTGCCGAAAGCCTTGCCGGCAAAGGCGTGCGGCTTTTCGCGCCGCTGCCGCGTGCCGAGCTTATCGCGGCGCTGCGTGAAAGCCGCGTGATGCTCTATCGCGGTGACGAGAACGAGACGTTCTGCATGGCCGTCGCCGAGGCGCAGGCGCTGGGCGTGCCGGCGGTGGTGCAGCCTTTGGGCTCGATGTCAGAGCGCGTGCAGACCGGTGTCACTGGATTTGTCGTAGCCGATGAGCAAAGCTTCGCCCAGCACGCGATCGCGCTGCTCAGCGACGATGCGCTGTGGCGGCAACAGCATGAAGCGGCGCTGCGGCTGCAGAAAGGTCTCGGCGCCGACGAGGTCGCGCAGCATTTCGAGGCGCTGATGTCATGACGCGCATCCTGCAAGCCATGGCCGGCGCACCGCATGGTGGGGCGGAGGCTTTCTTCGAGCGGCTGGCGATCGCGCTGCATCATGCGGGCGAGACGCAGCAACTCGTCATCCGCCGAGAGCCGAGCCGCGCAGCACGGCTGCGTGCCGTCGGTCTGCCGGTGGAAGAGGTACCGTTTGGCCGTGCGCTCGATTTCGTCAGCGCTCGGCACTTTGCCCGCGCCGCGCGTGATTTCAAGCCGCGTGTTGTGCTGACCTGGATGAGTCGCGCGACGATCTATTGCCCGCGCGGCGATTTCGTTCATGCCGCGCGGCTCGGCGGCTATTACGATTTGCGCTACTACAAGAATTGCGATCATCTGATCGGCAACACGCGTGGGCTGACCGAATGGATGATGAAGGAAGGCTGGCCCAAGGAGCGCGTGCATTACTTGCCGAATTTCGCCGAGATCGCGCCGGCGCCGCCGGTGCCGCGCGCCAGCCTCGATACGCCGGCCGATGCGCCGCTCGCCATCGCGCTTGGCCGGCTGCATCCGAATAAAGGTTTCGACGTTCTGCTCGAGGCTGTCGCGAAAGTGCCGGGGCTGTATCTCTGGCTCGCGGGCGAGGGCGCGTTGCGTGCTGCGTTGCGTCGCCAGGCGGCATCGCTCGGCATCGAAGATCGCGTGCGCTTTCTCGGCTGGCGCCAGGATGTCGGCGCGCTGCTTGCCGCCGCCGACATGCTGGTATGCTCGTCGCGGCGCGAGCCGCTCGGAAACACGATCATCGAGGCCTGGGCGGCGCGCAAGCCGGTTGTCGCCTGTGCCGCCGCCGGTCCGGCAGAGCTGATCGATCAGGACAAGACCGGGTTGCTGGTGCCGGTCGACGATGTGACAGTGCTCGGCGAGGCAATGCGCGCTCTCGTTCAAGATAAAACACGCGCGCAGGCGTTAGCCGAAGCAGGCTACGCCGTGTTCGATGCGCAGTTCAGCGAGCCGCGCGTCGTCGCGCGTTATCGCGACTTTCTTGCCACGGTGATGCGCTGATGTGCGGTATCGCCGGCATGATGAGCGTCAATGGTGAGGCGCCGCCGAGCCAGAAGCTGCAGGCGTTGGAAAAGGCGCTGGGCCATCGCGGTCCCGACGGCAACGGGCATTACAGTTCCGGCGATGTCGGCATGGTGCAGACGCGTCTCGCGATCATCGATCTCGCGACCGGCGATCAGCCGCTTTACGAGCCGGGCGGCGCAGCGCTGATGGCGAACGGCGAGATCTATAATTATCTCGAGCTCCATGCCGAAGTGCCACAGGCGAAGATCGCGACCGGCTCGGATTGCGAGCTGCCGCTGCATCTCTATCGCAAATTCGGTCTCGATTTCCCGAAACATCTGCGTGGCATGTATGCGATCGCGCTGCACGATCCGGCGGAAGGACGCCTCGTGCTTTGCCGCGATCCTTTCGGTATCAAGCCGCTTTATTATGCCGAGACGGCGCAGGGTTTCATTTTTGCGTCGGAGCCGCAGGCGATCCTGGCGTCGGGGGCCGTGCCGGTCGAGCTGGTGCGGCAATCGCGTAATGAATTGCTCGAGCTGCAATTCACCACCGGCCGCGATACGATCTTCGCTGGAATCTCGCGCGTGCTGCCGGGCGAAACGCTCGTCGTCACCAAAGGCCGCATCGTCGAGCGGCGCCGCATCGAGGCGCTGCCGCATGCCGCGATCGTGCCGTTCGGTGAAGAAACGGCGGCGATCACGGAATTCGATCATGTCTTCGAAGAGAGCGTGAAGTTGCATCAGCGGTCCGACGTGCCTTACGGCATGTTCCTGTCTGGCGGCATCGATTCCTCGGCGGTGCTGGCGATGATGGCGCGGCTGAACGAGCGGCCGGTCAAAGCTTTCACCATCGGTTTTTCCAGCGCGGCGGTGAGCGACGAGCGCGAGGCCGCGCGCGCCGTCGCGCAGGAGTTTGGCGCCGAGCATGTCGAGGTCGATTTCCGCGAAGGCGATTTCTGGACATTGCTGCCCGAGATCGCGCGCGCGATCGACGATCCCGCCGCCGATTACGCGATTCTGCCGACTTATAAGCTCGCGGCGATGGCTCGCGAGGCGGGGCTGAAAGTGATTTTGTCGGGCGAGGGTGGCGATGAGCTCTTTGCCGGCTATGGCCGCTATCGCAGCGTCGGCCGGCCGTGGTGGGCCGGCGGCAAGCTGCTGCGCGCGCGCGGCAATCTCGACAAGCTCGGTATTCTGCGCGGCGATCTCGCCGGCTGGCGCGACGGTGTCGCGACGGCCGAGCTCGCGGCGCAGGACGGCGTGCGCACGCGGCTGCAGATCGCGCAGGCGACGGATTGCGCCGACTGGCTACCGAACGATCTGCTGACCAAGCTCGATCGCTGCCTCATGGCGCATGGCGTCGAAGGCCGCGTGCCGTTCCTCGATCGGGGCGTCGCGGCGTTTGCGTTCCGCTTGCCTGACGAGCTGAAAGTGAAACGCGGCCTCGGCAAGTACCTGCTCCGGCGCTGGCTGGCGGGTCAGTCGAAAGCCGCGCAGCCGATGGCGAAGAAGCGCGGCTTCACCGTGCCGGTCGGCGAATGGATCGCGCGGCGCGGCGCGCAACTCGGTCCTCTGGTTGCTGCGCAACCAGGAATTCGCGAGATGTGCATCGAGGGCAGCGTCGAGAAGCTGTTCACCGCCGCGGCCGAGAAACGCGCCGGTTTCGCCGCCTGGACCTTGTTGTTCTATGCGCTCTGGCACCGGCACCACATCCAGCGCCTGCCGCCGGCGCCCGACGTGTTTGCGGCGATGGCGGGGTAGAGGGCGCTTCCTCTTTTCGTCATTCCCGCGTAAGGGGGAATCCAGAGCAACAAACTCGTTGTTTCCCTGGATGCCCGCTTTCGCGGGCATGACGAATGAAATGGAAATCGGGGAATTTCCTAAAATCCCCGCTAATCGCTTCGCGCGAATGAAGATCGCGTTAATTCTTGCAGCGCTAGTCTTGCGTGTATGAGCGATGCTTACGGTCCGTCCGGCGGCACGATGTTGCGCCGCGCGTTTTTGCTGGTGATCGGCTGCGGTGCCGCGGCCTATAGCTTTCCGCGCTATCTGAGCAGCATGGATTTCGGTGCCGCGTCGGACGGCGATGCTCCTGTGCCATCGACGCCGCGCCCGCCGGCGCCCCATACCAATCGCGCTGACGACATTCCCGTCACCGAGCCGCCCGCGACCGAGAGCTATCGCGCACAACGCGGCAATCAGTTCTATGTGACCGCGTCGGTCAACGGCAATCAGCTCCATTTCCTGGTCGACACCGGCGCGACCTGGGTGTCGCTGACGCCGGAGGATGCCAAGACCCTCGGCTTCAATCTCTCGACCCTGAATTGGAATGTCCGGACGAGAACCGCGAACGGAATCATCGAAAACGCCGCCGTGACGCTGGGCGACATTCGTCTCGGCCGCATCGTCGAATACAACGTGTCGGCCGTCGTCATGCCGCAAAGCGGCATCTCGCTGCTGGGCATGACGTTCCTGTCGCGCCTGCGCTCCTGGCAAATCAGCAACGGTGTCTTGACCATCGCTTCGTGAGCCGTCGCATCTTGGAGCGCGGCTCGCTACTCTCGGTCCCAGAAGGGACCGGGAGGAGGATGTCGTTGAGGCCGCTCCATTGCCTTGCCATGGCAGCCGCGCTGCTGCTCGCGACACCGGCGGCGCGCGCCGCCGATAAAATCACCGTCACTTATGCGAGTTTCGACGCGCTTTACGCGCCGTATTTCCTCGCGCGGGATCACGGCTATTTCGCGAGCCAGGATCTCGATGTCGAGCTGATGCAGGCGGGCGGCGGCACCTCGACGCCAGCGCTCATCTCGAACAGCGTGCAGTTCAGCTCATCCTCGGGCTCGGCGATCAGCGCGATCCTGCGCGGTGCGAAGCTCAAGGTCATCATGACGCTGGCCGTCTCGTTGCCCTGGAAGCTCTGGGCGACGAGCCCTGAGATCAAGACGCTCGCCGATCTCGAAGGCAAGCCGGTCGGCGTCGAGACAACGGGCGGGCTCGACGAGTTGGCGATGCGCGCTGCGCTGATGAAAGCCGGCCTGCCGCAAGATTACGTCGCCTACAATCCGGTCGGTGTCGGCGGCGCGCAGCGCATCGCGATCATGGAGCACGCGTCGCTGCCGGCGATTTTCCTCTCCTATATCGAGGAGCGCATCGCGCGTCAGCGTGGCGCGCTTGCCCATGGCCATGTGCTGATCGATTTTCCGCATGATCTGAAGATGCCGTATAACGGCCTTGCGACCAGCCAGACGCTGATCGACAGCAATCCGGGACTGGTCAAGCGCTTCATCACCGGCGTTGTGATGGGCATGCGCGAGATGAAGGCCGATCGCGCCGCGACGCTGGCAGCAATGCAGGCTTACGCCAAGAACACGAGCGCCGAGACGCTGGGCGAAGCGCTCGACGACACGACGCCGACCGTGCTGCAGAAGGCGGAGGCAACTGCCGACGAGCGGCAATTCGATCTGAAGCTGCGTGGCTCGATGCTGAAACTGTCCGACAGCGCGCTGCCGCCGATCGATCAGGTCTATGATTATTCTTTCGTCGAGCAGGCGATCGCCGCGCTCGACAAGAGCGGATGGAAGCCGTGACGCTATTGTTTACGCGTCATTCCCGCGAAAGTGGGAATCCAGAGAGCCATCGTGCTGTGTCCCTGGACCCCCGCTTTCGCGGGGGTGACGAATAGGAAGGGAGTGAGTGTGCCTATACAAATGACCGATCTTCACGCGCGTTTTTTGTCGCAAGCCTTCGACGACGAGGCGGCGCCGCTGGTCGGCACCGCGTCGAAAGACGGCGATCCGCGGATCAGCCCGAAAGGCACGGTCGCGGTGCTCGATCCCGAGACGCTGTGCTTCTGGGAACGGAGCTATCGCAGCTCCTATCAGGCGCTCGAGGAAAATCCGCGCATTCTTGTCTATTGCCGCAACCCGAAGCGCGCGAAGGAATTACCATTTCGTAACGGCGCGCTGCGTTTTCGCGGCGTCGCGCGCGTGGCGAGCGACGAGGCGACGCGGCAGCGCGTTTGGGATCTTTCGCCCAAGGCAGAGCAGGGACGCGATCCCGAGCGGAAAGGCGTCGCGATCCTGATCCGCGTTGACCTGATTGAAGATTTGGGCGGACAGGTCATCATGAAGCGGGAATAAGCACCGCCCCATGAGGGGCGGGCCGGGAGAGACGACATGAGGACGATGCGTGCGGGTGTCGCTTTGTTTTTGTTGCTCATCCTCGCGAGCCGCGCAGCGCCCGCCGACGCTGCCGATCACGCGAAGATCGGCGTCGTCAAATCGACTCTGTCGGCGCCGCTTTATGTCGCCGTCGCGAAGGGCTTCTTCACCGAAGAGAATATCGATCCCGAGATCATGTTCTTCGAGGCGGCGCAGCCGATCTTCGTTGCCGTCGTCTCCGGCGATCTCGATGTCGGGGTTAGCGGCGTCACCGGCGGCTTCTATCAGCTCGCGGCGCAAGGCCAACTCCGCATCATCGCGGCGCATTCGCGCGAAGTGCCGGGCTTCAACGGTTACGGCATCTTCGTCTCGAAGCCCGCTTATGAGGCCGGGCTCAAATCGCTGAAGGATATCGGCGGCCATAGTGTTGGCATCAACACCGTCGGCTCGTCCTTCCACTACAGCCTCGCGCTGATCGCCGAGAAATACGGCATCGACATGAAGACCATCGCGCTGAAGCCGCTGCAGCAGAACACGGCGATCAGCTCGGCTCTTGCCGGCGGCACGATCGATGTTGCGATCGTCTCCAATGTCTATGGCCTTGGCCCGGTCGCCAAAGGTCAGGCGAAGGTGCTGGGCTGGGTCGGCGACGAGACTCCATGGCAATTGGGTGTTGCCGCGGTCACGCCCAAGACCGCCGACACGCGTGTCGATTTCGTGCAGCGCTTCCTCAAAGCCTATCGCAAGGGTGCGCGGTTCTATCACGACGCGGTCACCGGCCCCGACGAACGCGAGAATCTCAACGCCGGCGCCGATGAGGTGATCGCGATCATCGGCGAAGGCGATCGGCCAGACGCCCGCCGAGGTGAAGCCGGCGATCGCTTATGCCGATCCCGACGAGCGGCTCGACGTGAAGGACATCCTGCACCAGATCGACTGGTATAAGGAGCAGGGCATGCTGAAAGGCGAGGTCGATACCGCAACGGTCATCGACAAACGCTATGTCATTCCGCTGCCGGCGCAATAGAATAGGAACCTAAGAAAGGAGCGCGGCATGGATACTGTCACCGCGACCCGTCTCGATATTCGCAAGCTGCACCCGACCATCGGGGCCGAGGTCGTCGGGCTCGATCTGCGCCGGCCGATCGACGCGCCGACCGCGGCGGCGCTGCGACAGTCCTGGTACGACCACGGCGTGCTGCTGCTGCGCGGCCAGGATATCACCGACGAGCAACAGGTCGCCTATGCCGATGTCTTTGGCCCGCAGATGCTGGCGCATCCGACGCGCCGGCTCGACGGGCGGCCGCAATCGATCATGCTCGTCTCCAACATCCGCGAGAACGGCAAGCCGATTGGCGCGCTGCCCGATGGCGAGATGTTCTTCCATTCCGACCTTTGCTACATCGAGCATCCGGTCGTTGGCACGATGCTCTATGGCGTCGAGGTACCGTCGGTCGGCGGCAACACGCTTTTTGCCGATCAGTATGCGGCGTACGAGACGCTGCCCGCTTCGCTGAAAGCGAAGATCGACCCGCTGAGCGCCACCAACCGTTATGAGATCGGCTACGACGTCACCATCCGCCGCGGCCGCGCACCATCCGACGCGCCCGCTTGGACGCATCCGATGGTGCGAATCCATCCGAAGACAGGCCGCAAGTCGCTCTACGTCAATCGCCTGATGACACATGACATCGAGGGCATGACGCAGGACGAGGCCGAGGCGTTGCTCGATCAGCTCTACGATCACCAAGAGCAGAAGCGTTTCGTCTATGAGCATGTCTGGCGGCCGGGTGATGTCATTCTCTGGGACAATCGCTGCACGCTCCATGCGCGCACCGATTTCAGCCCAAGCGAGCGCCGCCTTCTGCGCCGCATCACCATCGCGAAAGATATCGACGCTTAAGACGTTGTTTTATTCCGTCATGAGAGTGAGGGTCTTCGCGCAGCGAGGGACATTCGCTATTCTGGTGTCGGAGAATTGGGAAGTATGACTGACGACACCGTAAAGCCATCGCGCGTCAAGGCGCTGGCCGAGAAACTGACGAAGGGCGAGAAGACCAGCGAGCCGGCGCCGAAATGGGTCAGCTATGTCGCGCTGTTGACCGGCATTCTCGCGGGCGTTGCCGGATTCCTCACCGTGCGCTCGACGACGCTGACCAACAACGCGATCTATGAGAGCAACCAGGCGATCCTGGCGCAGGCGCAATCGTCCGATTCGTGGAACGAATATCAGGCCGACAGCATCAAGGCGCGCATTATCGAGACGCAGATCGCCGCCAATCCCGGGCTCGACGCGCAAGGCCGCGCGGCGCTCGAAGGCCAGGCGAAGGATTTCCGCGACCGCCAGCCGAAGATCCAGAGCGACGCGCAGAATTTCGCCAAGGATCGCGACGATCACCTGGCGCAAGGCAAGGGCCTGCTGGCGACGCGCGATCTCATCTCCTATGCCGATCTCGCGACGCAGCTCGGGATCGCGCTCGCCTCGGTGGCGGCAATGGTGCGCGTGCGCCGCGCTTTCGATGCCGCGATACTCGTCGGCGGCATCGGCGTCGTCATCGCCATCTATGCGCTAGGCCGGCAATATCTCGCGGCGTCGGGGTTGATGTAGGCGGCGCGCCCCTTTTCCTTTTTTCGTCGCTTCCCTGGACAAGCCGCGTAGCGGCGCGATCCGCGGTCCATTTTTCAGTAGCACGATGCGTCGGAATAGGCCCCGACTTTTGTCGAGGCGGAGGTGGTTACTGATTTCCCCGCCGCGTCAACGCAAACGCGAAATCGCGGCCCTGGCCGCGCTTCAGCGCGAGGTCGATCCACAGCAGCGCGTAGGGCTCGAGCAGCCGCGCATTGCTGAGCGGCCCGGCATCGACCGGCTCGAAGCCCAAATCGTTCAGCAGCGCAGCGACCGTCGCGCGCTGGCCGCTATCGTCGCCGGCGAAGAACATCACCGGCTTCTGCGCGTAGCCGGCGGTATCCTCCATATTGTTGAAACCGGTGGTGTTGAGCGTCTTGAAGACGATGGCGCCTTTGGCCCAGCCCGCCACCATCTCACCGCCGGATGCGGTATGTCCGATCGCCAGCGCCATCCCCTGCGGTCCCATGCTCAGCGGGTTGGTCGCATCGAGGATCAGCTTGCCCGCGAGGTCGCCGGCGGAGGTCAGCGCCGCCTCGGTCGCGTCCCAGGGCGTCGCCAGCAGGATCGCGTCGGGGGCACGCGCGGCCTCCGCGACGCTCGCTGTGTTGAGCCCGCCATATTTGGCATCGCTTGGGTTGCGCACGCCGTAAATCACGCTGTGGCCGCGCTTTTCCCAGGCTTTGCCGAGCGCTTTTCCGACATTTCCGGCGCCGACGATCGCGATTTTCATGGGGCCTCCCTGTGCTGGCGGCGCAAGAGCTTAGTCTTGGCTACGCTCTTGCGACTTTTCGGTACCGATAAAACCCTTGCCGCGAAGGCATTAACGCCGCACACTGAACCTTGTTCGGCAAGGGAGAGAGGCTCTTGTCCTCGCGTGCTCTAAAGCCGCAGGCGTGTGTTGGTCGTGGCGTCGCGCTGGCGGCGATTCTAGTGATCGGATGTGCGGCTGGCGAGGCCGGCGCGCAAAAAGCACCGCCGACGCCTTTCACCGGCATTCCCACTGTTCCGAAGACGCTGCCGCTGTTCGGCCATGGCACGGTCGACGGCCAGGTGCTGGCTGCGGCGACGCAGGGCGATGCCGGTCAGATCGATTGGATCATGGCGGCCGGGGGCAATGCCGACGAGGCCGACAAGGAAGGCCGCACCGCGCTGATGCGTGCGGCGATGGCGAATTTCGCTTCCGTGGCGCAGACGTTGCTCCAGCACGAGGCGCGCATCGATCTGCGCGACAAACTCGGCGACACGGCGCTGCATTGGGCGGCGCAGACCGGCAGCGTCAACGTGATACGCGTGCTGCTCGCCTTCCATCCCGATGTTAACGCGGCCGACAGCCGCGGCATCACACCCTTGATGCTCGCCGCCTCCAACAACAAGCCCGAGGCGGTGCGGCTGCTGCTGCAATACCGCGCCGATCCGCATAAGACGGATTACACCGGCCGCGACGCGCGCGGCTGGGCCACGTCTTATCCGCGCATCGTGACACAGCTCGATACGGCGATGGCGGCGCGGTAGGCGGCGAGGATCGTTACTCGCCGATTTTTATCGCCTTCCCGGCCAAGCGAAGCACGAGCCGGGACCCAAGGCAGCGAGCGCGATGCCGATACGGGATCGCCCGCTGCGAATCTCCGATCAAGAATTTTCCAGCACAAAACAACGCGTCGCGCGTTGAGCGGCCATAACGGGAAATCCCATGACACGCTGCGCTCACTCTCGACCCATCCGCATGATCCTCGCCGCACTCGCCGCAGCGATGACACTCGTGCTCGGCGCCTGTGCCGGCGTCGACACGAAGCCCGACAAGCCGTTCACGACGGCGAATGTCTGCGCCAACAGCGCGATCCCCGCCGGCTGGGTGCGCACCAACGATTGGCGCGGCAAAGGCTGCGGCGTCGACGAGGCCGACGCTGCGAGCGATCAACGGGCGGGCATCCAGTTCGCGAGCGCGACCGTTCCGCCGAAAGCCAAAGCGAAAACGAAGGCGGTGGACTTCAGCCGCGGCGCAAACGCGGTCGCGGAGAACGGCCCCAACAATTGGATGACGATCGCCGAGTTCGACCGCACCCGCATCGGCCGCAGCCTCACCGCCTGCACTGGCCCCGTGCCGGCAGGCTGGACCGAAAAAGCCCGCTACTGGGACAAAGGCCGCTGCGGCAACCCGACGAAGCAGAGCGTGAAGAACGTAATGCTGATTGAGCGGGTGAGGTAAGCCGTACTCTATAGTGCCTGAGCAACCATGGGCGGCGTTGCGGTCAATCTCGTTGGCTTGTCGCGAAGTTCAATCTTTCCCCACCCCGAAACACCTTCACCGCGCCCGCGTCGGATGAAATCTCCGCCGGCGCTGTCCACGCTTCGCGCTTCAGCGTGATGCGATCTTCATTCGCGGGGAGGCCGTAGAAGCGGGGGCCGTTGAGGGAAGCGAAGGCTTCGAGTTTGTCGAGGGCGTTTTCTTCATCGAAGACCTGCGCGTAGATTTCGAGCGCGGCGGGGGCGGAGAAGATGCCGGCGCAGCCGCAATCCTTTTCCTTGTCGTGCAGCGGGTGCGGCGCGCTGTCGGTGCCGAGGAAGAATTTGGGATCGCCTGAGGTGGCGGCTTGGCGCAGCGCCAGGCGGTGGCTCTCGCGCTTGGCGATCGGCAGGCAATACATATGCGGGCGGAGGCCGCCGGCGAAGATCGCGTTGCGGTTGATGACGAGGTGATGCGCGGTGATCGTCGCGCCGATCGTCGGCCCGACGCTGCGCACGAAATCCACCGCGTCCTTCGTCGTCACATGCTCCAACACGATCTTGAGGCCGGGGAAATCCGTGACCAGCTTGGTCAGGTGGCGCTCGATGAAGACGCGCTCGCGATCGAACACATCGACCGCCGCATCGGTCACCTCGCCGTGGATGAGCAGCGGCATTTGCAGCCGCTCCATCGCCGCGAGGACCGCGCGGCATTTGCCGAGATCGGTCACGCCCGAGGCGGAATTGGTCGTCGCGTTGGCGGGGTAGAGCTTCACCGCGGTGAAGATTCCGGATTTGAAGCCGCGCTCGATCTCCTCGTTTTTCGCATCGTCGGTGAGGTAGCAGGTCATCAGCGGTGTGAAGCGGCCCGCGAGCTCGGGCGGCAGCGCGGCGAGGATGCGCGCGCGATACGCCTCGGCCGCGGCGATTGTGGTGACCGGCGGCACGAGGTTCGGCATGACGATGGCGCGGGCGAAGGTCCGGGCGGTGGCGGGCAGCACCGCTTTCAGCATCGCGCCGTCGCGCAGATGCACATGCCAATCGTCCGGCCGCCGGAGGGTGATTGTGTCGGGCATGGTGCCATTATAGGGCGAAAGCTGCGGCGCCTCACCTAGCTGGCGAATGCTTGGGGCCGGCGCGCGCCTAGCTTGGCGTAGGAACGCCGAGCCTATGCTGATAGAATGACCATGGGCGGAGAGCCGCTGTGCGGCTCGTCTGAACCCAGGAAGGCATAAGGACACGGCATGGCAAGATTGCGTGTTCCGAAACCGAGCGACATCAATGAAGCCTCGCGCCGGGGCGTCGAGCACAGACCAAAGCCCGCCGGCTCTCAAACCGGCGATGCCGAGACGCTGACGCCCGAACGCGAGGCACTGGAGCACCCGCACATCCTGTTTCGCTTCCAACGCGATCCGTTGCTCGTCGCGATGAGCGCGCCCGGGCTGGACGAGCGCGCGCTACGCACGCCAGCGGCCGCAAGAAAGGATGCGGGCAGCCGTGCCAGGCGCGGGCGAGGGAAATAAGCTGCTGCCGCGCTGTCGCCTCGCGGCCGCGGCGATTGTGGTGACCGGCGGCACAAGGTTCGGCATGACGATCGCGCGTGCGTTCCGCGCGGTCTCGGCAGCACCGCTTTCAGCATCGCGCGGTCGCCCAGATACACATGCCAATCGTCCGGCCGACGGAAGGTGATGGTGTCGGTGCCGCCTCCTAAGCGTCATTCCCGCGAAAGCGGGAATCCAGAATGCAGACTGGGACGGCCCGTTCGCTCGCTTTGCGAGCGAACCTACAGGCACGGCCGTAAAGAACGGCCGCGGGTCGTCCGCTTTCGCGGGCATGACGAGGATAAAAGGCGGATGTGGGCCGTCCTCTCGATGTCGCGATTCTGGCTGCTAATATCGAGGAAGAGCGACGGGGAGGACAGGATGGCTTACGGTTTTACGCGGCAGGCGGCGGCGATCGCTGTGCTCGTTGTGGCGGCGGCCGTCGGCGGAGTGCCGACGCAGGCAGCGACCAAATACGCGGTCCATCGCTACAGCACCGAAGCCAAGGCGCACAAGCATTGCCCGAAGGATGCCGTCGTCTACAGCACCGGCCATAACGGCGTCTATTACCTCAAAGACCAGCCCCAATACGGCCATATCAAAAACGCCTGGTATGTCTGCCGCAAGGAAGCCGATCACGGCGGCTGGCACCTGCAGTCGCACTGACGCTTCAGGATGCAATCGCCCCAATTCGTCATGCCCGCGTAGGCGGGCATCCAGTTTGCACCCTGGATTCCCGCTTTCGCGGGAATGACGGACTTGAGGTGAGGTCTAATCCGCCCTCTCGCCGTCGCGATCATGTTGCTAAGATAGGCTCATGCCCGATCGTCCTTTCCGTGTCGCGATCATCGGCGCCGGCATGTCCGGCCTTTATATGGCCGAGATGCTGCAGCGCCGCAGCGATGTCGAGTTCACCGTCTATGAGAAGGCCGGCGAGATCGGCGGCACTTGGCGCGACAATTCCTATCCCGGTCTCTTCGTCGACGTGCTGTCGCGGCAATATGAGTTCCTGTTCCAGCCGAATTACGACTGGTCGCGCAAATACGCGCCGCGTGCGGAGATATTCGCCTATATGAAAAAGGTCGCGCGCTCGCGCGGCTGGTACCGGCATATCCGCTTCAATACCGAGATCGTCGCGGCGCGTTTCGATGCCGCGACCGCCAAGTGGTCGCTCACGACCGCGACGGGCGAGACCGACATCGTCGATTTCTTCGTCGTCGCCACCGGCTTCCTGGCAAAGCCCGTCTTGCCCGACATCACGGGCCAAGACAGCTTCGCCGGCAAGTCGTTCCATTCGGCGCGCTGGGATCATTCGGTGCCGCAGGACGAGACGTCTGCGCTGGGGCGTGATCGGCGCGGGGTGCAGCGGCATTCAGATCACCGAGGCGCTGGCGTGGAAGAACGTCAACGTCACGCAATTCGTGCGCCGGCCGCAATGGATCCATATCCGCGAGAATCCGCGCGCCACCTGGTGGGAGCGGCTGAAGCTGCGCCTGCCCGGGCAATACAAGAAGAAGCAGAGCGAGCTTTGGGATTTCATTATCGCCGGCGATGCGTGGCGGCTGAAGCCGGGGCCGCAGCGCGAGGCGATGGAGCGCGAATATCGCTCTTATCTCGATGTAATCCGCGATCCCGAACTGAAGAAGAAGCTCACGCCGACCTATCACCTCGGCTGCACGCGTATCCCGAAATCGGATCAGAATTACTATCTCGCGGTCCAACGCCCGAATGTGACGATCGAGAGCCGCAAGATCGCGCGTATTGTGCCGGAAGGCGTCGCGCTCGAGGATGGTTCGGTCGTGCCGCTCGACGTGCTCGTCTACGCCACCGGCTTCGACACGCATTCCTATATGCGGCCGATGGAGGTGATCGGGCTGAATGGCGTCTCGATCGCCGAGGTATGGAAGGACAATGTCTTTTCCTATGGCGGCGTCGGCGTGCCTGGCTTCCCGAATATGTTCCTGCTCTACGGGCCGTTCGCGCCGCTCAACAACGTGCCGGTGCCGGTCGGGCTGGAGCATGAGATCGGCTATATCCTGAAGCTGATGGACGAGGCGCGAAGTCGCGGCGCCGCGGTCGCGCCCAGCGCCGAGGCAACCGAGCGCTTCCGCACCAAGATGCGCGACGCCTTTCCCGGCACGGTCTGGGTCGGCTGCAAGAATTGGTATTCCGATTCCGAAGGCACGCCGATCCTCTGGCCGCTGCCGCAGGACCAGCATCGGGATTTCCTCGCGGAACCGAGGATAGAGGATTTGGAGTTCGTGCCGACGACGGGATCGCGCTAAAGCGCGTGATTGCTACTTATTCCCATGCCCCGGCGGAGGTCGGAGCCCATTATTCAGCGGCTCGGTTGTGGATAAATGGATACCGGCTTTCGCCGGTAAAGGGCTGGAATGAGGATCTACAATAAGGCGGTGAGACGATGAGGGTTCTTTTGAGCGCGTTTGCGCGCCAAAGAGTTTTCAGTGTCTCACCTGCCTCATTGTGAAATTCTTTTCATCGTCATGCCCGCGAAAGCGGGCATCCAGTGTGAATGCTGGATTCCGCTTTCGCGGGAATGACGCTGACAGATAGGCACGTGTGCCACCACTCGCAGCCACAATCATCGCTGCTAAGATAAAGCGAATAAATGTTGTAAGTGGTGACCAGTGTCGTCGCAGAATCAAAACGAATTCATCATCGTCGGCGCGGGCGCGGCGGGGCTCATGGCCGCGCGCGAGCTTGCGCGCGCCGGGAAGGGTGTGCTCCTGCTCGAGGCGCGGGATCGTTGTGGCGGCCGGATCGAGACGCTGCCGGAAGCGGAATTCGGCTATGCGGCCGAGGGCGGACCGGAATTCGTGCATGGCGAGGCAAGCCACACGCGTGCCCTCATGCGCGAGGCAGGCCTCTCGCTGACGCCGCTCGATGGGGAGGCGTGGCACGCCGCTGATGGCGTGCTCGCGCGGGATGAGCGTGTCACACCGCATGCCAAAGAGTTTCGGCAAGCGTTGATCACGCTGCAGGACGATCTGCCGGTCGACCGAATTCCTCGCGCGGCAATTCGGCGATCCGCGCTACGCCGATCTGCGCCGCTCGATCACGCGGATGGTCGAGGGCTATGACGCAGCGGATCCCAGCCGCGCCAGCACCTTTGCGCTGCGCGACGAATGGATGGAGCGCGGTACCAGCACACAGGGGCGGATCGCCGAGGGTTATGGCGCGCTCATCGCGTATCTCTTGGCCGATGGTCGCGAGCACGGTGCCGTGATTCAGTTCGGCGCGGCTGTGACCGCCATCGATGCGGACGGTGGCAAGGTCACAATCCGCTGCGCCGACGGCCGGTCCTTCGCGGCGGACGGCGCTGTTCTGACCGTGCCGCTGCCGCTTCTGCGCAGCATCGCCTTGCCGGAACCTGCCGCGGAAATAGCGGCCGCGGCGGTCGCCGAAATCGGGTTCGGCAATGTGGTGAAGATACTTCTCCGCTTCTCGCGGCGTTGGTGGACAACGCATGCGGGACAAAATCTCGCGGATATGTCGTTCCTCTTTTCCGACGCCGCGGTTCCGACCTGGTGGACACAACACCCTGAGCAGCATCCCGTGCTGACCGGCTGGTTGGCTGGGCCGCGGGCCGACGCTGTCGCAAATCTCTCGAGCGATCAAGTCATCGCGCGGGCGCTCGGCGCGCTGGCGCAAAATTTCGCGGTCTCGACCGATTGGCTGCGGGGCATGCTGGTCGCGTCGCGCGCGATCAATTGGGGCGCCGATCCTTTCGCCCGCGGCGCCTATTCCTACGCCACGCCGAAGACGCGGCGGTTATTGGCGCGGCTGGACCGGGCCGAAACCAATGTGTGGTTTTCCGGCGAAGCGTTCTACGCCGGGCCGGAAATGGGCACGGTGGAAGCGGCCTTCGCCAGCGGCTGGTACGCGGCACAAACGATCTTGCGCGGGGATGCATAGGCGAGCACGCGGCCGCGAGGGCGGCTCGCTTTGAGCCGGTCAGAACAGCGGCGTGACGAGATCGAGAAGCTGGGCCGCGCGGTGGTCCCAGGTGTGGCGGTCGGCGTACCAACGCCGTCCTTCGGCGACCGTGTCGTCGAGCGGCGAAGCGAGCAGGCCTGCGACGGTATCGTCGAGCGCGGCTGGATTTTCGGGAAAGAACGCGATGCCGGCGTGCGCCGCTTCCGCTTCGGCGAGGAAGCGCGAAGAGTCCGACAGAATGGCGGCGCCGCGGCTCAGGCCATAGAAGACTCGCTCATGCGCGCCGTCGCGGTACTGCATGGCGTTGACGATAAGCTTCGCGTTGTCCATGAGCTGCAGGACCTTCGTGAAGTTCTGCGGTCCGGTGACGGTGATGGTTTCGATGTGCGGCAGTTGCGCGTCGACCTCGCCGCAGACGACGATCCGACCGTGCCGCACCGCGCCGAGCAATTCGCGGCGCTTCAGATTGTTGACGTAGAGCTCGATGGTGGCGGCGAGTGCCAGGTCACGCTGCAATTCCGGCGCGATGCCGCTCTCGGCGAGGGCGCGTGCCAGCATCGTCCCGGTATCGTCCTCCAAACGCCCCCAGCGTCGCGCCACCACGCGCAGCACGCTGTCTTTCAGAGCGGCCGGGCAGGCAAGCTGTGCGACCCAGTTCTCGGGCGACGGGACTTCTTTGACGTTGCCAATGAAGAGCACATCGATCGGCCGCTCGGCCATCGGCAGGATGTGCGCAAGCGGCGGCGGACCGCCATGCGGCAGGAAACCGAGCGCGCGCGGCGCGACTCCGAAAGCGTCGAATGTCCGGCGATGCGCATCGTCGATCACCGTGATCGCCAGATTGCGCGGACGTTCGGCAAGCTGATTGAGGTTATGGATCGGATTCGATTCGAAGATCGAGACGCGCGGGATGTTCCACGCGTCGTGAATGAAGAGGGCGCTGCCATCCGCCGCCTGACCGGTCAGGCGGCTCTTGGCATTAATGTCGATGATGAAACGGGGTCCGTCATAGTCGCGCAGATCGCCGACAAGGCCATGCGCGAGCGCGACGTTCGGTGCTTGCGGCGCATCGACAAGCACGCGCGTGTGAACGCCCTGCCGGCGTAACGCGTCGGCGAGATCGCAGAACATCGTGTCGATCGACGCGCGTAGCGTGAGCGTCGTCAGGATCAGGCATTGCGGGCGCTTCATTGCCGCTATCCTAGGAATCGTGCTGTTTAAAATCGGTTAACCATAAGGCGGGACCGGCCTAAACGCGGGATTCTGGTCGTGCTTTTGCTGTCATTCCCGCGAAAGCGGGAATCCAGCGATATTCCTGGATGCCCGCTTTCGCGGGCCTGACGCCGATAAAAGGGGACCCCACCCCATCTCGCAGCCGTCATCTGCGCTGCTAATATAAACGGAGAGCACGGCGCGAAAGGAGCACTCCGATGACGGCCTGTATGATCGGCTGGGCGCACGGCAAATTCGGCAAGCATGACGGTGTCGATATCGAGGATATGATCGTCCCCGTCGCGGCCGCGGCGATCAAGGATGCGGGACTCGCGCCCGCGGATATCGACGAAATCTATATCGGCACCTTCAACGGCGGCTTCGTGCGCCAGGATTTTCCGTCCTCGCTGGTGCTGCAGCTCGATCCGGCGCTGCGCTTCAAGCGCACCACGCGGGTCGAGAATGCCTGCGCCACCGGCTCGGCCGCGATCTATCAGGGACTCAACGCCATCGCCGCGAAGAAAGCGCACATCGTGCTGGTCGTCGGCGTCGAGAAAATGTCCGAGGTCTCGAGCGCACAGGTCGGCGATCTGCTGATCCGTGCCGCCTATCTGAAGGAAGAAGGCGCGATCGAGGGCGGATTTGCCGGCGTCTTCGGCCGCATCGCCCAAGCCTATTTCCAGCGCTATGGCGATCAATCCGATGCGCTCGCGATGATCGCGGCGAAGAATCACAAGAACGGCGCGAGCAATCCCTTGGCGCAGATGCAGAAGGATCTTGGCTACGAATTCTGCAAAACGGTCAGCGACAAGAATCCGCTGGTCGCAGGGCCGCTGCGCCGCACCGATTGCTCGCTGGTCAGCGATGGTGCGGCGGCGCTGGTGCTCGCCGATGTCGAGGTTGCTTTGCAAAGGAAGAAGGCCGTCGTGTTCAGGGCCGCCGAGCAGGTCAACGATTTCCTGCCGATGTCGAAGCGCGATATCACCTCGTATGAAGGCCCGGCCGAGGCGTGGAAACGCGCGATGCACAGCGCCGGCGTCACGCTCGACGATATCTCCTGTGCCGAAGTGCATGATTGCTTCACCATCGCCGAGCTGATGATCTATGAGGCGATGGGGCTCGAGCCGAAGGGGCAGGGCGCGCGCGCCATCGTCTCCGGCAGGGTGGCGAAGGATGGCGCGCTGCCGGTGAACGCGTCGGGCGGCCTCAAATCGAAGGGCCATCCGATCGGCGCGACCGGTGTCTCGATGCATGTGCTGCAAGCGATGCAATTGACCGGCACCGCCGGCGGCATTCAAGTAAAGGATCCGGAGATCGCGGCGGTCTTCAATATGGGCGGCGCCGCGGTCGCAAATTATGTGAGCATCTTGGAAAGGCTGCGCTGAATGGCTTTCAAGGGTTTGATACTTGAAGAGTTGGGCGGCAAAGTTGCCGCCCGGATCGGGGAACTCGAAGAAAGCGCGCTGCCGCCGGGCGAGGTGACGGTCGATGTCGCTTATTCGACGCTCAATTACAAAGACGGCATGGTGCTGAACGGGCTCGGCCGGCTGGTGCGCAATTACCCGCATGTGCCGGGCATCGATTTCGCCGGCACTGTCGCCGATTCATCTTCGTCCGATTTCAAGCCGGGCGATCAGGTCGTGCTCACCGGCTGGGGCGTCGGCGAGCAGCGCTGGGGCGGCTATGCGCAAAAGGCGCGCGTCAAAGCGAGCGAACTGGTGAAGCTGCCGCACGCTCTTTCGCTGAAACAGGCGATGGCGATCGGCACGGCGGGCTTCACCGCGATGCTGGCGGCGCGCGCGCTCGAACAGCATGGGCTGAAGCCCGAGGCCGGCGAGGTGCTGGTGACCGGCGCGTCGGGCGGTGTCGGCAGTGTCGCGGTCGCGATCCTCGCGGCGTGGGGTTACAGCCTCACCGCGTCGACTGGGCGGCTGGCGGCGAATGGCGATTATCTGAAAAGTCTTGGCGCCAAGACGATCATCGACCGTGCCGAGATCGCGCAGCCGAAACGGCCGCTGGATAGCGAGCGTTGGGCGGGCTGCATCGACGCGGTCGGCGGGCCGACGCTGGCCTGTGTACTGACCCAGCTCAAATACGGCATGTCGGTCGCAGCGTGCGGCCTCGCCGGCGGCAATGAGCTCGCGACCACGGTGATCCCCTTCCTGTTGCGGGGCGTGAACCTGCTCGGCATCGACTCGGTCCGCTGCCCCTTGCCGCGGCGGCAGGACGCCTGGAAGCGGCTGGCGGCCGATCTGCCGCTGACGAAGCTCGATGCCATGACCGAGACGGTGCCGCTGTCCGAGCTGCCGGCCATGGCGGACAAGATCCTGAAAGGCGAGACCCGCGGCCGGGTGGTGGTCGACGTGAGCTTGGCCTAAGCGATTCCTAAAAAATCTGCGAGGAATCACAGATAGATATGGACAAACGTTTAGGTTTAACTTAGCCTTAGTGTCCGAGTGCTTTAACCGCGTTCGCAGAATGCGGTTTAGAGGCCAGGGCATACGATGGATAGCGTTGGGCGTCGCAAATTCCTCCAGGCGTTGAGTGCCGCGGCGGCAGGGCTCGCGCCTTTCCAATCCGCCTGGGCGCTCGACGATTCGGTCCGGCGCGTTCTCAATGGCAACGCGGCGCCGATCCCGGCCGCTGCGGCCAAGCCCGCGCCGCGCCCGGCCCCTCGCAAAGCAACACCCCGGTTCTACACGGTGGTCGTCGATGCCGGTCATGGCGGCGTCGACCCCGGCTGCATCGGCCGCACCGGCACTTACGAGAAAGACGTCGTGCTCGACACCGCGCTGCGCCTCGCGCGCGGGCTCGAGGCGACCAAGCGCTACAAGGTATCGCTGAGCCGCCGCACCGACGATTTCGTCACGCTCGAGGATCGCGTTATCCGCGCGCGCAACATCAACGCCGATCTCTTCATCTCCGTGCATGCCGACGCCCTGCCCGAGCGCAGTGAGCGCGGCGCCTCCGTCTTCACGCTGTCGGAGAAAGCCTCCGACAAGGAAGCGGCGATGGTGGCGGAGCGTGAGAACAAATCCGATCTCGTCGCCGGCGTGAAATACACCGCCGATCCGCAGGTCAACGAGATCCTCTTCGATCTCGCGCGGCGCCAGACCAACAATCTCTCGCTGCAGCTCGCGCAGAAGCTGGTGGTCGAGCTCGGCCATCACGTGCGCTTGCTCAACCACACGCATCGCTCGGCGGCGTTCGTCGTGCTGAAGGCGCCGGATATTCCGTCGGCGCTGGTCGAGACCGGCTGTCTGTCGAATGCCGACGAAGAGCGCGATCTGCGCAACGGCAATTACCGGCAGATGGTGTCGAGCGCGTTGCTCAATTCGGTCAACGCCTATTTCGATCTCATGACCAAGGAAATGGCCGACGGTTAGTTAAGAATTTGGCGCGATGTCTTAACCATCCTCGCGCCCCGTCTAGCGTTGCTGCTTAACCAATTCTTCACGCCAACAAATCTAGATTGGCCCTGCAGCGAGTTGGCTTTCCGCCGTCCGCTGTAAGTCCTTCGGGCTTTTCCTCCCTGAACTTGGGCCGCGCCTCGTGTGCGGCCCCTTTTCATTTCAGGGCTTGCTGCTTCGCATCCGTCCCATTGTGAATATCCTCGGGCATGATGTTCTGCGTGTCCCAGCCGAAGATCAGCAGCACCGTCCAGCGCGTATCGTCTGAATCGCCGTAGATCGCGCCGGTCGAGCCGGCGAGCGTGCCGCTCTTGGCGGCGTAGACCGTCAGCGCGAGTTTCGATATCCCATGCTGATTGTCGCTCTTGAAGAGCGCAAGCTCGGGCGTCTGCACCGTGCCGGCGAAGGGGATCGGCACCGGGATCGTCGGCACGCCGACGAACAAGGTCTTGTGATCGATCGCCTGGCCGCCATTGCGCAGCTCGACGATGAGATCGGCGGCGTTGTGATCGTCGACGAGATCGCCGCCGTTGCGCAGGATGAGATCGCGCACCGCGCCGATCGTGTAGCGCGGCAGCACGACATCGTTGCCGCCCGTATCGCCGTCGAACAATGTCGCGTCGACATAGACCTTGCTGCCGCGCGGGAT
Source organism: uncultured Alphaproteobacteria bacterium (assembly GCA_963740675.1). Classification (GTDB taxonomy): domain Bacteria; phylum Pseudomonadota; class Alphaproteobacteria; order ATCC43930; family CGMCC-115725; genus CAIKMD01. Next base: position 50,227 of record CAVUFS010000004.1, on the reverse strand, counting down.
CGGCGGCTTGAGGTTATCGATCGCGTGATCGACGGCGCTCGAGACGATAAGCTGCTCCGTCGCCGTCTGATAAGGCTCGGTGACGCGGTTGGTCGTGCAGCCGGTCAACAGCAAAGCTGCTGCCAGAAGCGACAGACCACCTGACCGAAGATTACGTGATTTCCCCACGCCGCCCTAAACGAGCGGCGCGGGGTAGAGTGGCGCGATGTTCTGACGCAGTCGTTCCGGTTGTGTTAGCTCTTTTTTCCGCGCGCGGCGTCCGGCGGATCGCCGAGCAATTCCGCGACGCCGGCACGGCGCGCCCAATACTCCCAAGCGCGCCACATCTCGGCGGTATCGGGGTTGAAGAGATCGGTGCGGGCGGCGATTTCGCCTGGATACATCGGCTTCGGATTGCCGACACGCATCGAGGCCATCTGCACGCGTGCATTCTTCGGCGCGTAGACGCCGATGCGCGTCACATCCATCAGCGAACGTCCGGCCGCGGCAAAGCCATGGCCACGCATCAGCACGACGCGGCCGTCGGCCAGCGTCTTCGCGAGGTCGCGGCCTTGCTCCATGTTGACGACCAGCAGATTGGTCTCGGTGCCGAATTTGTCCGCGATGTCCCAGGTACGGACTTCGTTGCCGATAACGCTGCCCGAATGGATCACGGGCTTGAGCTTCGCTTCGGTGAGGCCATACGGCAGCATATCTTCGGCATGGCTGTGAACGACGGCCATGACTTCGGGCCGGGTCTCGTAGATCGCGCCGTGGATGAAGCGCTCGAGATAGGGCGGGCGGCCGTCGCCGCCGACCACTTTGCCGTCGAGCGTGAATTCGAAAATGTCCTCGGGACCGACCAGCTCGGGGCTGCGCGAGCGCGACAGCAGATAGCGGCTCGGGTCTTTGGGATGGCGCATGCTGACATGGCCATAGGCATCGACGACATCCTCGCGCGCGAGAATACGGTTGGCGATGACAAGGTCGCGCCTTGCCCGATCCAGTTCATCCATGATGGTCTCCTAGCTTCTACGTGAAATCAGATTTTGCCGAGACGGTGCGGCGAATTCGGATTCGAATGATCGAATTGCCGATAATGCTGCCGCAGCAGGTCCTTGCCGTAATCGTTGCCGTTCGGCGTCCGCACCAGCGTGTGGATGTGGTTGCGGGTAGGGTCGTCATTGTCGTAGGCGATGCCGATCTGGTGGTCGAACTCGATCAGGATCACCGGATTGAAGATGCGGTAATAGAAGGGATCGGCATCGTTGACCTCGCCGATCCAGGCAAAGCGCGTCTTGTCGAGATGCTGCTTCACCTCGTTGAAGCGGGCTTCCGCATGGCCGGGCCGGACACGGTTGGTGTACACGGCGATGAGCTGCACGAGCTTCTCGCGCTGCTCCGGCGTCATGTCATTGTAGTGCAGCCCCTGATCGGGGATCACGACATTGTCGTTGAAGGCGGTGCCGAAGACGTCGAAAGGCAGCTTCTTGCCGATCGTCGCCTGCGCACGCTGCTCGGCGCTGAACGCGTTCATCAATGCGTAGCCGTCGGCTTCTTCTTTCTCGAAGACTCGGACGCCTTTGTACTTGCCGAATTTCGCTTCGACCGGCTCCGAGCCCATGAAGTTCGGCGTCAGCACGATCTGGTCGCCCATCACGAAGCAATTGATGATCAGGTGATGACCGTCGATCTGCCAGCCCCAGGGCTCGGTCGCCGACGGCGTGCCCATGATGCTGATCCAATAGAACCACTCGCCATATTCGCCGGGGCGGTTGGTCACTTCGCAGATATGCTCGTTGAGCTTCATCACGTCGCGCGCGACCTGGAAGCCGGCGGCGCTGAGGCTGGCGCGCAGCATGCCGAGCGCCGCGTCGCGCTGCGTCTCGCTCATCTCGTTCATGAGCAAGCCGTGGCGGATCATGAAGACATGCATATTGTGCCAGGCCTGCCACGGGCCGGTATCGAGATCGAAGCTCGTGGTGCTGCGCTGCTCGGGCGAGAGCGTCTTGAGGAAAAGCTGTGCTGCCTCGACCACGGGCTGCAGCGAGATGCCGGTTTTCTTGATCGGGAAGAGCCCCTGCATCGGCTCGCCATCGGTGGTGACCCCTTTGAAGGGCGCCGCCATCTCGGCCTTGCCGCGATCGAGCATTTTTTGCAGCACCTCGGGCAGGGGGAACGCCTTCAGTGCGTTGCCGCCCCGCCGCTCGCGTGGGCGAAATTCCCGAACCGTCTCTGCCATTTGATGTTTCCTCCCCCGGATCCGGTACCGATTCTAGCATGCTGACGCCGGACGGGAAGCCGAGCGGTCCGGGCGGGGGAAGGGCCAAGCGGTGCGAGAACCAGCCCAAACGAAACCGGCGCCGCCTGGTAGGCGACGCCGGTTGAAAAGATCGAGAGTCGGTTCCCGTTAGTAACAGACTGGCGACGGACCCGCGCTGACGGCGTTCGGCGAGGTCAGACCACCTGCCGCCGCGCCTGCCGCGCCGCCGGCCAGAGCGCCGAGGCCAGGGTTGCCGCCGATCGCGCCCAGCGCCGCGCCGCCGGCCGCGCCCAGAGCGCCGCCTGTCACTGCCCGGCAACCTGGGGTCTCGCCGCAGCCCGCAAGAGCCAAGGAACCGACGACCAAGACAGTGCCAACCCAAAATCCGCGCATGAGCCAACTCCTTCATTAAGATGACTGAGTAGCCAACGTGCGGCATGAAAGTTGGTTCCGGCTAAGGCCTTCTGCATGCTGGGGAACTGCCGAAAAGGGCAGCAGTTGTAACGAAAGTGACATGAAAATGAAAAAAAAGTGGCACCGGACGGGCATAGGGTGCAGATGCGAACCATGCATCGCGCATGGGTACAGGGTCACGAGAGGGGCATCCTGATGAAGAAATCAATGTTTATGAGCGCGGTAGCGCTGGCGGCGATGGTCATCGCCGGTTCGGCTTCCGCGAAAGATTTGAATGGCGCCGGCGGCACGGCGATTTATCCGGTGCTGGCGAAATGGGCCGATGCCTACAAGCAGGCGACGGGCACGGCGGTCAATTACCAAGCGATCGGCTCGGGCGGCGGCATTCAGCAGATCACCGCGAAGACTGTCGACTTCGCGAATAGCGACAAGCCGCTGACGCATGCGGATCTCACCAAGATCAACGCCGTGCAATTCCCGGCGGTGATCATCTCGATCACGCCGGTCATCAACCTTCCGAATGTGAAGCCCGGCCAGCTGACGCTTAACGGCCCGGTGCTCGCCGACATCTATCTCGGCAAGATCGCCTATTGGGACGATGCCGCGATCACCAAGCTCAACCCCGGGGTCAAGCTGCCGCATCTCGACATCTCGACCGTCCATCGCTCGGACGGCTCGGGCACGACCTTCAACTTCACCAACTATCTCGGCAAGGTCAGCCCGGAATGGGACCAAAAGGTCGGTGCTGACACGGCCGTTGAATGGCCGAACGGCGTCGGCGGCAAAGGCAATGCCGGCGTTGCTTCGATGGTGCAGCAGATCAACGGCTCCATCGGCTATGTCGAATACGCCTATGTCATGGACAACCACATGACCTACACGAAGATGGTCAACGCGGCGGGCAAGACGCTCGATCCGACGATGGACGCCTTCGCTGCCGCAGCGTCGAATGCCGATTTCAGCAAGGTGCAGGATTTCTATCTCATCCTCACCAATCAGCCCGGCGACAAGAGCTGGCCGATCACGGCCGCAACCTACATGCTGATGCGGACGGATTATCCGGCCGCGCAGAACGAGCCCGTGCTGAAGTTCCTCGACTGGTGCTTGAAGAATGGCCAGCAGCAAGCGAGCGCGCTCAGCTACGTCCCGCTTCCCGCCGGCGTCGTCAGCCAGATCGAAGCGAGCTGGTCGGTGTTCAAGGGCCAGGATGGCAAGCCGCTTTGGACTGCCTCAGCCCGCTAACTCGCCCCTCACCATCAATCTGAGTTGGCGTTTTGAGGCCGGGGCCGGATCGAAAGATCCGGCCCCTTCTTCTTTCACTTTAGGGCGCCGGATCGAAAGATCCGGCCCCTCGCGTTTTCGATTTGGATTGGGCCGGGTCTAAAGACCTGGCCTTTTGTTTTTTGAAAGGTCGTTTAAGAGAGGCTGGCGGTAGCAGGAGCTTAGCTGTTGCTGTCGCCGCCGAGGATCAGGGCGGCGAGGCCAACAAGCGCGACGCTCAGCGGACCGCCGATCCAGACCTGCGTCAGATCGTGGGTATAAGGCAGGAAGCGCAGCAGCCCGGGCACGACGCGCAGAAGCGAGCCGATCGCGATCATCACCCCGGCGAAACCGGCGCCATGGCCGAGCAATGTAACCAATCTGTGCATGCGCCATACTCGCCGAAAGCGGGCGATGAATCAACGCTTGCGCGTATTGAGTGGCATCGGCGGCACGGGGATTGATCGGCGGATGAGGGCCGTTTACGGTCAAGATACGCGATGAGGGGCCGTCTATAATGGCCCTCGAAGTTCATTCGCAGCTCATTGGCAAAGGTGCTGGACAATGAAGACGATCGCGCAATCCGCTCTTGTCGTGCTCCTGCTGCTCTCGGCCGCGCCACTGGCGCTGGCGGATGAGAGCGGCTCATCGCCCTCGACGTCTGCGCCGAGCAGCGGCCCGGGCGATCAGTTCAAATCGGCTGGCCAAAATATCGGCTCGGCCGCGCGCCAGATCGGCGAAGGCGTCAAAGAAGGCGCGGTTCGCACCTGGGACGCCGTGAAGGCGGGTGCAAACGCCGCCGGGCAAAAGCTTTCCGGTGATGGAACGTCGGCGCCTAGCCGCGACTCCGATAAGGATTCGGCTAAGGAATTGGAACGCTAGAATTGGGCCGCCGGCTTTCAAGGCGATGCGTGGCGGCGCGCAAGCGATCTGCTAGGATCGCGTGCCGGCAACCAAACAAAGCCAAGCCGGGATCGTGAAACGAGCGCGGGTATTGGGCCGATGACGGCAATGGAAAGCACGTGTGAGGTTGTCGTTGTCGGCGGCGGTCCCGCCGGGTCGACGATCGCCGCGTTGCTTGCCGAGCGCGGCCGCGATGTCGTCGTCGTCGAGAAGGAGCGCCATCCGCGCTTCCATATCGGCGAATTGCTGTTGCCGATGAACCTGATGCTGTTCGAGCAGCTCGGTCTGCGCGAGCGGGTCGAAGCCATCGGCATGGTGAAACATGGGGCCGAGTTCATCTCGCCCTATCACAACCGCTCGGTCACATTCGATTTCGCCAAGGCGTTCGACAAGCGCTATCCCTTTGCCTATCAGGTTCGGCGCTCGGAGCTCGACAAGATCTTGTTCGATCATGCGCGCGATAAGGGCGCGACGACGATCGAGGGTTGCTGCATCGAGTTGGTCGATTTTTCTTCAAAAGAGAATGTGGTCGTGCGCGGCCGAGACGAGGATGGCGGCGAACGCATCTGGCGCACGCGCTATGTCGTCGATGCGTCGGGGCGCGATACCTTGCTCGCGACGGCTTTCGACTTGAAGCAGCGCAATCGCCGCCACAAGAGCGCGGCGATGTTCGGACATTTCAGCAACGCGCGTCGGCTGCCGGGAAAGGCCGAAGGCAATATCTCGATCTTCTGGTTCGACAGGGGCTGGTTCTGGTTCATCCCGTTGCTCGATGGTTCGACCAGCGTCGGCGCCGTCTGCCTGCCGTCCTATTTCAAATCGCGCAAGACCGATCTCAATTCCTTCTTCATGGAAACGATCGCGATGTGCCCGGCGATCGCGGATAGGCTGAAAGATGCGACCCTGCTGGCGCCCGTGACCGGGACGGGGAATTATTCCTATCGCGCCGACCGCACCAGCGGCGATCGTTACATTCTTCTCGGCGATGCTTTCACTTTCATCGATCCGGTCTTCTCGGCGGGCGTTTTTTTCGCGATGAACAGCGCCTTTACGGCAGTGGACGCGGTCGAGGCCTGCCTCGACCGGCCGCACGCCGCGAAACGCGCCTTGCGACGCTTCGATGCGACCACGCGACGCGGCGTCGATTCTTTCTCCTGGTATATCTATCGTGCGACGCGGCCGGCACTGCGTAACATGTTCATGTCGCCGCGCGACATCCTCGGGATCGAATCGGCTCTTCTGTCGCTGCTTGCCGGCGACGTGTTCCGCAACTCCGCGGTTCAGACGCGTCTCCTTGTGTTCAAAGCAATCTATTACATCTCGAGCGTGCTCACGCCCCGACGCACCTTCGAGGCTTGGTGGCGGGAATGGCGCAATCTACGGGTCGAATAGGCGCGCCGACCGCCGCGACCGTCTCTGCCACGAGGTGGCGGCGTTCTCCTCGGCGCGCAGGGCGCGTCGCGAAGCGCGTATGCGATACGATCCTTTATGCTGCCTTGCTCGCGCTCTTCGGTCTGAGCTGCGTTGCCTGGGCTTTGACATCGCTGGTGCTGCTTGTCCTGCCGCGTTCGTTGGGTCAACCGGCCGGGCAGGTCATGATCATGGCCGGCTTTCGCTATTTTCTCGCTGTCATGCGCGCCAGCGGCGCCATGAAAAGCGATCTTGCGGCGCTCGACCATCTGCGCGATCGGACGCCGCTCATCATTGCTCCCAATCATCCGAGCCAGATCGACGTGATGCTGATCGTGTCGCGTCTGCCGCATGTTATCTGTGCGACGAAATCGAAGCTGCTGATGCATCCGCTGCTCGGCGCGATAGCGCGGCTCGCGGGCTATATCCCGAATGACGCGCCGCATCGTTTCGTGCGCGAGGCCATCCGGCAATTGGATCGGGGACGGCAATTGCTGATTTTTCCCGAAGGCACGCGCAGCAGCGGCGCGGGCGTCGGCCCGTTCAAGCAAGGCTTCGCACTCATCGCGCAATGCGCCGACGTGCCGATCCAAACGGTCTTTATCGAAAGCAATTCGCGCTTCCTGAGCAAGGGTTGGCCCTGGCTGCGCGTACCGGAATTCCCGCTGGTCTATCGCGTGCGTCTCGGCCCGCTGCTGAGCTGCGGCGCGGATCGCCGCGATTTTGTTGCCAGCATGGAAAAAGCTTATGGCGGCGAGGTTGGGGTGAGCGATCGTTGAGCGCCGCGCCGCCAGTCTCGTCGACCCATCTCGTCCTGATCCCCAGTTACAACACCGGCTCGAAATTGTTCGCGACGGTGGCGGAAGCGCGGGCGCAGTGGAATCCGGTCTGGGTCGTCATCGACGGCAGCACCGACGGCACCGGCGCCGAGCTTCGGCGCCGCACCGCCGGAGATCCGGGCGTGCGCGTGTTGCTGCAGCCGGAAAATCAAGGAAAGGGCGCGGCGATCTTGGCCGGGTTGCAGGCGGCCGCGGCGCGCGGCTTCACGCATGCCCTGACGATGGATGCCGACGGCCAGCATGAAGCGGCGGCGATCCCAGGCTTCATGGCGGCATCCCAGAAAGAGCTGGGCGCCATGATTCTCGGCGTGCCTGTCTTCGATGCGAGCGCGCCGCGTCTGCGCGTGGTCGGCCGCCGTGTCTCCAATTGGTGGGCCAATCTCGAGACGTTGTGGCTCGGCATTCATGATTCGCTTTGCGGTTTTCGTGTCTATCCGATCGGCGATCTGCGCGCGGTAATGGAAAAGAGCCGCTGGATGCGGCGTTTCGATTTCGATGTCGAAGCGGCGGTGCGGCTGACCTGGCGCGGCCTCGATCTCGCGAACAAGCCGGTATCGATCCGCTATTTTCGCCCGGAAGAAGGCGGCGTGTCGCATTTCCATTATGGTCGCGACAATCTTCTTCTCGCTGGCATGCATGCGCGGCTGATGCTCGGCTTCGTACTGCGCTTGCCGGCGTTGTTGCTGCGGCGCGCTAGATCATCCCGCCATTGATCGAGATGAGCTGGCCCGAGATATAGGCCGCGCGATCCGAAGCGAGAAACGAGACAAGCGCGGCGACTTCTTCCGGCTTGCCGGCGCGCTTCATCGGCACGAGACGATCGATGATGTCCTTGGTAAAAGCCTCATCGCTCATCGGCGAGGCGATGACGCCGGGCGCGACCGTGTTGACGGTGATGCCGCGGCTCGCCAGCTCCAGCGATAGCGATCGCGTCGCGCCATGCAGCCCGGCTTTGGCGGCGGCGTAATTCGTCTGGCCGCGATTGCCGACGACGGCGCTCACCGAGGAAATATTGACGACGCGGCCCCAGCGCGTCGCGATCATCGGCATCAGCAATGGCTGGGTGACGTTGAAGAAACCGTTCAGCGAAACGTCGATGACCCGCGACCATTGCTCGCGTCGCATGCCCGGCATCACCGCGTCGTCATGAATACCGGCATTGTTGACGAGGATCTGGACCGCACCCGCTTCCAGCAGGCGGGTCAGCGCCGCTTCGGTCGCGGGGCCGTCGCTGACATCGAAGACGATCGGCTCGGCCGAGCCGCCGGCGCTGCGAATACGCGCGACGATCTCGTCGGCGCGCGCGGCGCCGCTATTCGCGTGAACATAAACATGGTGGCCGTCGGCTGCGAGCTGAGTGGCGATCGCGCCGCCGATCGCGCCGCTGCCGCCGGTGACGAGGGCGCGTTTCATGCCGGCAAATCCGCTTGCAGCACGACCGTCGCGCGGCCCGTGACGAGTTCCTCCGTGCCGCAGGCGACCGCGAACGCATACATCACGTTGCGATCGTCGCCCATGAGCCGTGTCGCGCTGATATCGAGATCGGCGTCGAGCTGGTCGAGCCGATCGCAGCGGCAGTGGATATCGCGCAGGCTGGCGATGAATCCGGCGCGCGGCCGCGCGCCGACTGCGCCGGCCAGCCGGCCATGCGCTGCCATCGCCTGGGCCGCGAATTCGATGGCGGCCAATGCGCCGAGGCGGCCGTGTTGCCGCAACGGATTATCGGGATCGTGATGCGCGCTGCTGCGGCAAGCGATGCGCTGCTCGTCCCAGGAAATCACGCGATCGAGCAAACACATCTTGCCCGCATGCGGGATCAGCGTCGCAATTTCCGCACGGCCGATCATGGCGCCGCGGTTGCCAGACACGGCGCGATTGCCAGCGTCACCGAACGGTCGCCGAGATAGTCGAGCACGATCCGGCTGTGGCTGCCGCGCGCGATCGCCTCGAGGAAAGGCAGGCTGCGCGCAGCGGGGTTGCCGCGGCGGATGGCTTCGAGCGGCTCTGCCATCATCGCGGTCGGCGCATCGTTTCGCGCTTCAATGGACAGTGTCACGCTCGCCATCGCGCGATCTGATGGTCGCCGGTGTGATCACCAGACCGATGCCGAAGGTCGAACCGATCTTGCGCACAGCGTCGAGCGGTCCGGGATAGGGCAGATCGTAAGCGATCAAGCCGACCGGCTGCTTCTCGACGACGGCTTGCGCGGCAGCATCGAGCAGCCCCGCGACGAAGCTGTTGTCATGCATGCAGAGGCTCGTTGTCGGTGCGGACGAGCCGGTGGCGATGCTCCAATAGCCGGAAGGCGCGTTGTGGACGGAGTTGTGAAACCGCGTCGGCGAGACTTCGATTTGCGGCGCAGCCAGGCTTTCGAGGATATCGTGGAGCGTGTCGTTATCGCCGCCCGACGAGGTGAAGACCGTCGCCGTCTCTTTCGGGTCGCGGCCCGCATGAGCGAAGGCCTGTACACCGACCGCAAGCGCGAGTTTCACTGTCTTCACCATGCGGCGGCGCTCATTCGCCGGCAGCAACGTGATGGGGGGGATGTTCACCGGCGCAGCGCGATACTCTTCGCGCCCCGCGAGAATGGCAGCGGATGCTTCCCAGCCATCGAGTCCGTCGCCTTGCAACCCGATGCCTTCGACATACACGCGGATCACGACGGGCGTTCCAGGATGAGGCTGCAATTGCTGCCGCCGAAGCCGAAAGAATTGCTGATCACCCGCCGCACCGGGCCGCGCTCGCCGCGCAGGAGATAATGACTCTGCAACGCCGGGTCGAGTTCCTGCGTGTTCGCGGTTCCGGGCATGAAATTATGCTGGATCGCGAGCGCCCCGATGATCGCTTCGATAATGCCGGCCGAGCCGAGGGTGTGGCCGGTGTATCCTTTGGTCGAGCTGCAAGGCTTATCCTTGCCGAAGAGCTCGACCAAAGCGCGATCCTCGGCCGCGTCGCCGACCTGCGTCGCGGTGCCATGCACATTGATGTAGTCGATATCTTTCGGCTGCAATCCCGCGGAAGCGAGGGCGCGTTCCATGGCGAGCTGCGCTCCTCGGCCTTCCGGATGCGGCGTCGACATATGATAAGCGTCGCTGCTTTCGCCGAAACCGCGCAACACGGCGGCGCCGGGCGGCAGCGACGCCGGTGCTGCTTTTTCGATGATCGCGAAGCCGGCGCCTTCGCCGATGGAGATGCCGTCGCGCGTTCGATCGAACGGCCGGCATGCCGTCGGCGATACCAGCCCCAGCGAATGAAAGCCGTAGATTGTCGTCGCACACAGCGTATCCGCGCCGCCGACAATCGCCGCATCGCAGAACCCGGCCTCGATCATGCGCGCCGCATTGCCGAATGTCTTGGCCGTGGTGGCGCAAGCCGCCGAAGCGACAACCGACGGGCCGCTGACATCGAGCAGCCGCTGCAGAAGCCGGCCGAGCGAATAAGTATTGTGTGTCTCCGCGTAGTGGAAATCGGCAGGCAACGGCGCATCGACGGTCGCGCGGCGGCGATAGGCGTTCTCGGTGTTTTCGATGCCCGAGGTGCTGGTACCGAGGAAAACGCCGATGCGCTCTGGACCGTGCCGCTCGCGCAAATCGGCGACGGCATCCATGAAGCCATCCTGGGCGAGGGTGAACGCTGCCAGACGATTGTTGCGGCACTCGAAGGTGGCGAGGTTGTCATCGAGCCGCGCATTGTCGAGCGCAGCGATCCGCCCGGTCCAGGTCGCGAGCTCGCCAGGATAGGTCTGCGGCGTCAATCCGGTCCGGCCGGCGGAAAGCTGAAGGAAAGTCGCATCGAGCCCGGCGCCGAGGCTGGTCGCGATCGCATAATGGGTGAGATAGAGGGGCTGCAAGGCGAGGGGCTCCATTACAGTCCGCCGGCACGCGGCGTCGATGCCGCAACCGACGGCATCCGGTCGAGCGCCTGCATCTTGGTGCCGACATCCACGACTTCGCGGTCGATGTAACGTGCATACCGTGCTTCGAATGCGGCGAGATCGCTGTTTGACGGTTTTGGTTGGGACGCCAGCCCGGTTTTCACCTTGGCATAGAGCGCCGCGAAATAATCGAGATTGGCGCGCAGATCGGTGTAGCGCGGCTCGGCGAAGATCGCGTCGAAGTGACGCCGATAACGGCCGGTGATCGCTTCGTCGTAGAAGATAAGGTCGACCGCGGTGTCGTAGATGTCGTTGTCCTGCACCGCGGGCACCGCTTCGGCGAGGCCGCCGGGCTGGGTTGGCAAAACGCCATCCTTTTCCAGCGATCGTCGTGCGGAATCATCCGCGTAAAGCGCCGACAGATCGGTCAAATCCATATCGTTGGTTCGTCGCATGATATTGACGAACTCATTCTTTGGGACCGGGAAATCGAATGCCGAGATCAGAAAGAAACGATCGGTCGGCCAATCGTCCCAGACGTCGGCGGCGGCCAGTGCGTTATGCGCGAGATGCGTGCAGTTGTTTTCCAGCACGTTCCAGATGAATTCCTTGCCGTTGCGATAGGGCGCGTTCTCGCCATTGAGGTAATCGATGATCTTGACCATCTGGGCGCGCGTGACCGGGACACGGCCGCAATAACGGTCGCGGGCGAGAGCCACGGCGTAATCGGTCCCGATCGAGACCTCATACATGAAATCGTGCTGGTCCATGCCCGGTGGCATGTCGTCGAACACCTCGGGATGGAAGACGACGCCGTCATAGATGTTTTTCGCTTCGGCGGTCTTTTGCGTTTGCTCATAGGCGGCGCGGGTCAGCCGTTCGCCCGGCTTGAGATCGCCGTTGAAGAGAAAGTCGCGCCCGTCGGTCGCGACCCAATTCGCGTTCTGGAAATGCGCGTTGACGCTGAGGCCGACGCCTTGTTCGTCCTCGGGCGTGCCCGGCGCGCACATCACAAGCGTCGGATAGTGAGCGTCGCGGTCGCGGCATACGCGGCTGAGGAAGAAGACGGTATGACCGCCGGGGCCGCCGCTGGTATCGGCGCCAAAACCCGGCTTCTTCTTGATCTGCGAGACGGCGCAGAGCTCGACGTAAAAGGGATAGAGGAGGGAATAGGCGGATTGATTATCGGGCGAGGGCGGCACGTCGAACCGGGCGGTGCAGCCGACCAGGCAGAGCGCAGCTGCAAAGACCAACGCCAGACGGCTTCGACGCATCGATATCCACTCGATCGTTATGGGCATCCCGTAATAAGAGCCCGGACAATAAATGGTTTCCCAGCTTACGTCTCTATGAAGGGGCGCGCATCCAGAATGCTGGTCCAGAGCGTTTTCCAGGTCGGCCAATCATGGCCGCCGTCTGCGACATGACATCGCGCCGGCGGCAAGCCGGCGGCCAGCAAGCGCGACGCGGCTGCGAAACGGTCGCAGGTTCCGCAGCCGAGTTGCAGTATTGGGCGCTCGGCTCTCGTTTCGAGATAGGTCTTCAGCCAGGCACAGACACGCCGCTCGCCGTCATTGCCCGCGATCTCGCCCGGCTGCCACGCCGGAAACCCGCCGACGCGTTCGATCTCGACGATAAGGCCGGGCGTGCCGATAAAGGGTGCGAGCAGCAGGAGACCGTCAACGCCGATGCGGCCGCCCTCGGCGACGAGCAGCGCGCCAAGTGCGCCCAGCGAGACGCCGCTGAGCCAGAGCCGCCGATAGCCCTTCGCTTCCTCCGCGAGGACCGTCTCCAGGCGACGCAGGATCGTTCCGTCGAGATAGAAATCGAGGTCGGGCTCGGCGATGAGAAGGTCGACGGAGTCTTCGCGCGCTTGCAGCATCGCGACGAAATCGTGAGTTACGAAATCCTCGGCGCGGATGTTCATGCCGGGCAGCAGGACGAGCAGGGTCGACGCGGTCTTGCCGTGTATCCGCGGGTGACGAGCGAGGCGGATCGCGTGTGGCTCAGTGAGCGTCACCGCGTCGCTCCTCGGAAGGCGCCGGGGCGCGATGCACGGTGAGGATTGCTGCCGACACAAGGCTGAGCACCGTGCCGGTCGCGACCGTCAGGCCGATATCATGCAGCACCGGCAGCCTCGCGAAAGACAGCGTACCGAAGCCGATGATGGTGCAAGCATTGGCGAGGACCAGCGACGCCAGCATGCGCGGCGCGTTCGCGTCCCGCCAATCCTGGCGTTCGACGAAGATGCAATAGTTCGATCCGACTGCGACCGTCAGCAGCAAGCCGACCAGATTGAAGATCGACAGCGTGTGGCCGCCGGCGGTGAGGATCGCGGCGGTAATAAGCACGGCTGCTGCCAGAGGTGCGACGACGACAGCGATGCGCCGCGGCGAGCGCAGAGCGATGGCGAGCAGTGCGACGATGACGAGGCTACCGATCAGCGCGAGCAGCACGGCCTCGCGGCGATAGGTTTCGAGCAAGCTGTTGGATTCGAGCTTGAGATCGACCACCATCGTCCCTGCCGGCCCAGCTTCGGCGATTCGTGTCGCGATCGGCGCGAAATCGGCGACGCCGCGCAGCGACAACAGCGCCGTCCAAACGCTGCCGCGCTGGATGAGCAGCGCATCGAGCTTCGCTCCCAATGGCGTCTTAGCGATCGCATCACGGTCGAGCGGTGGCTGCGTCTTGGCGGCCGCGACATCGTTGATGAACGGCTCGAAAGTGTCGGGCAGGAACGGCGTGTCCTGCAGCGCTTGGGCCATGCGCGCGCGCAATTTTTCGGGCGCGGGCAGCGCATTCAAGCGTGCCTGTTGCGTCGTCGCGCTGGGCAGATATTGGTTCGGCGCGTCGTAACCCGAGAGAAGGCCTTGGCCGCGTAGCGTATCGAGCAATGATGCCAGTTTCTCGCTATTGGCGAGCGCTTGTTGCTCATCCGGCGCGGAGGTCATCAGCAGATATCGAACATCGGGCGCGGCGAGGTCAGCGCGTAGTGTCTGGTCGAGTTTCTGGTCGGAAGCCGGGATCGGGCTTAGGCTGGTCAGGTCGTCTTGCCAAAAGCTGCCGCGATGAAAGACGAGCACGAAGATCGCGCCAACAAGAACCAGCGCCAGCAGCCAGCGCAGTCTATGGGCGAAAGTCACGGCTGAGAGCAGCACGGACGCGAGCAAAGCGGGTTGCGTCGTGCCGAAACCGGGCACGAGCAGGTTCGGCAGCACCCAGCGCGTCACCGCGACGGCGACGACGAGGCCGGTGATCGAGAAAAGGCCGAGCTGCGCGAAGCCGGTGAAGCTCGAGAACAGCATCGCACTGAAGCCGCAGATCGAAACCAGCACGCCGAGCTGCAACATCGGCCAAATGCGTGGCAGCGTTGCATGGGCTGAGCTGCCGGGCGCGGTTTGCGTGAAGAGATAGATCGCGTAATCGACGGCTTCGCCGATCAGCGTTACGCCGAAACCGAGGGTGATGCCATGAACAAAGCCGAAGCCGAGGCTGACCGCGGCGATGCCGGCGAGAGCGCCGCTCGCCACCGGTACGAGGGCCAGAATGAGAATGCGCGGCGAGCGGTAGGTGAGGAGAAGGATACCAGCGACGAGCACAGTCGCGATGAGCGACAGGCGCGAGATGTCTTCTTTCATCTCGTTCTTCGTGTGCACGGCGAAGACGCCGGGCCCCGACAGCAAGAGTCGCGCCCCGGCGGCCTCGGGGACAGTCTTTTGCGCGGCCGCGAAAGTGGCCTCGATCTTCGCGAGGATCGTCTCTTCATGGGCGATGTCGAAACCGGGAATCCGCGTCTGCGCCAAAAGCAGGGCGCGCTTGCCATCGGGCGAGAACCAAACGCCGTCGCGGCTGGCGGGTTGGTTCTGGGTGCCGAGCCCGTTGAGCAGCGTGAGAATCTCGCCGGTCGGATCGCCGGGCAAGGTCTCTTTGACGAGGCCCCCCATATTCGAGCTGAGCAGTGTCAGGTCGTTCTCGAGCGCGGCATGTAGGCCGTCGGCTGTAAAGCGCGCGGGCGTGACGGTCGGGCTCAGCGCATAGCGATAACGCCAGAACAGGTCGCGCATCGCGGCGAAATCATTCGCCGCTGCGTCGCCATTGTTGACCGCACTGAAATCGGCGCTGTCGGCGCGGAGTTGGCGACCGAGTTCCTTGCTCAGCGACGCGAGTGCGGGTTCGGGCGCGTTCTCGATGGCGATCAGCAGTAGCCGCGATGCGGCACCGCTCTGCATTTGATCGATAAGGATTTGCTGCGTCGGCGATGGCGAGCGCGGCAGGAAAGCCGACATATCGGCGGAGAAGCGTGTCTGCGTGATGATGACGATGGCGGCGATAATGCCGGCAAGCCACAGAAGGAGCGGGACGTGGCGCTTTGCGCTCACCGGCCATCCCCGGTGATCCGCATATCCGTACGGTCGCCGTCATGCTCGATCGTCTGGATGCGATCGATCACGTTGCCGCTGCCTGAGATCGAGATCGATTGCACGACGGCTTGCATCGCCGGATCGCGCGGCTGCAATTGCAACAGCCAGCCGCTGGGATTGCCCTGTAGGTCGGTTTGATAGATACGCTGCAGCGACACGGCATTGCCGGTCAGGGTCGCGCGAATCCCTTCGATGAAGGCGCCGATCTGTGGATAGGCGGAAAGGCTCAGCGTTTGCATCTGGCCGTCGCGTTGGACGGTCAGCGTGTCGCCGTCGACGACCATATTCTCGACGGCCGGCTCCAGCGTTTTCTTCTCCAACCGATTGGGCGCTGTGAAGATCAGCATGCCTTTGGCGATGAGCGGTGCCTTGAGAAAATGCAGGTAGCGGCGCTCGACGAATTGCGCGCTCGCGCTTTTGACGGTCGCGAAACGGGCCATGAGATGCGCGAGATCGAAGGGCGCGGTGCCTTGCGCGCCCGCCGCGGGAACGCGCAGCGTAAACACGACGGCGAGGATCAGTGACAGCATTGCCGCGCGGCGCAGGCTCATTGCCAGAACTCGTAGAAATTGAACCAATTATACGGCGCCAAGCGGCAAAAATGCTCCAGTCGCGCGACGTAATGGTGAAGCGCGGCGTCAATGGCGGCGTCGCGGTCGGCGCGTTCCGTCGCGCGAAAATCCGCCAACGGCTCGAAATAGACGTCGTAGCGGTTACCGCCGCGATAGAGCCCGATCATCAGGATCACCTGGCGCTTCAGCAGGCTGGCGAGGCGGAACGGGCCGAGCGGAAAACGCGCGGGCTTGCCGAGAAAATCAACTCTGAGATGCTCTTCCTCGCCGATCGAAAGGCCGCGATCGGCAAGAATACCGATCGCATGTCCCTGATCCAGCCGCTGCTCGACCGCGAGCATCGAGCCGGGCCGGCCGAGGGCGATCACTTCGAGGGTGAGTTCAGGATTGATGGCGGCGAGTGCGGAATTGATCTTGCGCGCATTCTCTTCGTACATCAGCAGGCTGAGCTTCAGCCCCGGCTGGCGGTGGCCGAGCGCGCGCGGAATCTCGAAGCTGCCGAGATGCGAGCCGAAGAGGAAGCAGCCACTCCCGTCGAGCATCGATAGCGCGATATCTTCGCCTTGGAGAGACACGTCGAACAATTCGAGCTGACCGTTGAGCAGATAGACGCGATCGAGGACACACGCGCCGAAGGCCTGGTAATGACGCAGGCGGTCGATGAAGCGCGGCTTACGCTCGAGCGCGCGCGCGAGATAGTCCTCCGAGGCACGTCGAGCAGCGTTGGAGAAGATCAGGAAATAAAGCGATATCGGATAGAGCAAGAGGCGTGTCAGACGCCGGCCGAGATGCATGGCGATCCAGACGATCGATCGGATCGCGATGCGGGCGCCGCGTTCTTGTCGCCGCGACCATGCCTCGGTCTCGGCTTCGCTCATTCGGGGTGATCGCTCAGGCGCAGAACGCCGCTCACCGCGATCTCGCCAGAGGCGGCGAGAGAGCATGAAAAATGCGTGTCGGCGCCTTTGTTTTCCCACGCGACGCGCAGCCGGTCGCCGGGACGCACCGGCCGCAAGAATTTGGCGCTCTGGATCGTCACGTTACGTGTGCTGGCACCATGCGACACGGCCTGCACGATGGAATCGAGCAGCAGCGCACCGGGCAGGATGGGATTACCCGGAAAATGACCGGCGGCGGTCGGGTGGTCGGCGGCAAAAATGAGATCAGCGCTATCGGTCAAAGCGATCTCTCACGAGAACCGGTTCGGTACCGATCGGGCGGCGCGCAACGCGGCCTCGCGGGTGAGCTTGCCGACCGCATTACGCGGCAAGGCGTCGAGCAGGCGCAAAGGGCGCGGCAGAAAGACGGGATCGATCCGCGCGCGGAGCGCTGCCAGGATGGCCTCGGCGGTCAGACGCGGCGCGACCACCAACGCGATCAGACGCGCGGTTCCGCCATCGGTCTCGTCCGGCATGACGAAGACGCCATCCTCTACGCCCTCGATCGAGTTGAGGTGGTAATTCAGGTGCGCGAGCGACGTGCGCTTGCCGCCGATATTCACGAGGTCGGCGTTGCGGCCGTAAAGGCGGAATTGACGCTCGCCGGCAAGTTCGATGACATCGCCGAGCGCGATCTCGCCCGCGATCGTTGGGCCGTGGGCGAAGGTCTCGGCCGCTGCCTGGCGCAAGGAAATACCGTCCATGCAGCGCCATTCCTCGCGCTGCGCCGTACGCCGCGTCGCCAGCTGCCCGGCTTCGGAACAGCCGTAGATTTCGACGAGACGCGCCGCGAAGGCGCGTTCGGCCTGCAATGCGAGATCGCGCGCGAGCGGGGCGGTAGCACTGATGATGAGGTCGAGAGGCGGCAGCGATGCCGTATCGGCGAGCAGCGCGCGGAGATGAACCGGGCTCGTCACCAGCACG
Source organism: uncultured Alphaproteobacteria bacterium (assembly GCA_963740675.1). Classification (GTDB taxonomy): domain Bacteria; phylum Pseudomonadota; class Alphaproteobacteria; order ATCC43930; family CGMCC-115725; genus CAIKMD01. The sequence continues at coordinate 32,430 of CAVUFS010000004.1, read as the reverse complement.
CGGGGCCGCGGCGCCGCATCGATTGCGGCGGCGATGTCGGCTGGATAGAAGGGCCGCGCATGGTGGAGCGCCAGACCGTGCTGCAGCGGCAGCATCACCGTCGATTCGAAGCCGTAGCTGTGTTGTTGCGGCACGGTGGCGATGATCGCCGCGCCCGCCAGATCGCCAATCTCGAGCGCGCGGCCGGCCGCGACGGCGCTCCCGACCAGCGAGCCCCAGCTCTTGCCATGCGGCATGGGGCGGCCGGTCGAGCCGGAGGTGAAGAGGACGATCGCCGGCTGCTCCGGCGGGATCAGCGGCATCTCGATCGCGTCGATCGTCCCGTCGAAAGCGTCGGGATAGACAACGCCGGGCATGTCGGCCGCGAGCGCGGTGCGATCATGGAGCGCAAGGACGTCCGGGAAGTCTTCGCGCAGGCTGGACAGAATGGCGGCATTGTCGCTCGGCGGCAGCAGCGTTACTTGCTGCCGCAATAAAGCTGCCGCGAGCCCGACGGCGAAGCGGTAGCGATCGGCGCAAAGATTGACGATATACGACGACGCGGGCAGCAGCCGCGCCAATGCCGCCGCGTCGCGCAAGAATGTGGCGACGCTCACGGCGCCCTCGACGCCGATCGCGAACAGATCCTCCGGATTTCGATGCCGGGTCAGCGGATAGGCGGTGGTCATCGGCGCGGGCCTTGCTGCGGGAGCCGATAGGCGCTCACGAAATGTCCGCGTGGCCTACATTGCGGCCGGTCGTCTTCGCGACAATGCGGCGGAGGTCGGACAGTGGGTCGAGCGGTATGTCGCGAAACCGGAAATAGCGATAGGTGCCTTCCAGCACGAACATCAGGACGACGAGCGGCAGGTTCAGCACGTTGATGAAGAACGACCAGATCTCGAGCGGTGCGAAGAGATAAAGGACAAGCGAGCCGACAAGCTGCGCGGCGAAGAAGCAGCACCAGGCGATGGTCACGCGGCGCGTATGCAGGATCATGTCGGGCGGCATGGGACCGCGAATCGCAACCACGACGCGGGTGAGGAGGGCCTCACGTCCCGGCAAAAGCGTGCAGCCGAAGGCGATCAGCAAGCTCAAATTGACGAGGGCATGCGGAACGCCGGGCATGGCGGTGAGGTTGAAGCCCGAGCGCTCGGCCCAGGCGATACCAAGTACAGTGACGAGCACGAGCGGTCCGAGCCAGCGCAGCCGGCTGGGGTTGCCCCATGCCGCGAAAGCCGCGAGCGCGAGCAATTGGAGGACCGGGACGAGGACAATAAGCCCCTTCCAGCTCGAGTTGGTGATGGCGAGATGGATCGCCAACGGCGCCACCGCGATCAGTACGACGCCGGTGATTTGCTTGGCCAGGACGGCCGCGACCGCCATTTAGCTGGTCCGCTGCTGCTGGATGTAGCCGCTCAAGCTCCGCAGCGAGGCGAAAATCTCGGCATTGTTCTTATCGTCGGCGCGCAGTTTCACGCCGAATGTCTTGGAGACGACCAGTGCGATCTCGAGAATGTCGATCGAATCGAGCCCAAGCCCTTCGCCATAGAGCGGCGCGGTCGGGTCGATATCGGCCGACGCGATCTCGAGATTGAGCGTCTTCACGATCAGCTCAGCGAGCTCCCCCTCGGGTGCCGTCTGATGGTGCGCAGTGGACATCATTGCCTATCAGTAAACGGGTTTTCGGCCGAAATCGGGTCCGAATTGTAGTGTATCTGAGGAACTTACTACCCCGCCTCATACCACGGAAGAGGCGATGCGCCGCGAGGGGCGGAAACCATCGGCAAACTGGACCGTGGCAGCATAGAATTGCTCTAATGGCTCTGAATAAGTGTTCGCTGGCACTAGTCCGGCAGGGGAGAAATGATGCATCGTTTGAGACCGTCCTTCATCGCCGCGCTCGTTCTGGCGGCGGCTTTTCCCGCTTCGGCTGTCCGGGCGGCAACGAAGGTCGTAATGCTTTACAACGCGACGAGCGCCTATTCGGCGAGCTATGTCGCGCAAGACGAAGGCTATTTCGCGAAGCACGGGCTCGATTTCGAGTTCTCGCTGACAACCAACACGACTATGACGCCCGCGGCGCTGATGTCGGAAACCGTGCAGCTCGGCGGCATCACGCCGCCGATGATCCTTCAAGCGAACGAGCAGGGGCTCGATCTCGTCGTGGTCGCTGGCGGCACGGCGACGCCCGATCCGGCGGGAACGAGCGGGATGCTCGCGCGCGCCGGAAGCGGGATCAAGACCGCGCAGGATATGATCGACCGCAAGGTCGGCGTGCCGGGCCTCGGCGGCACCTTCGATATCCTGGCGAAGAAATGGGTCGAATCGAAAGGCGTCGATTTTCGCAAGGTCACCTGGGTCGAGGTCCCGTTCACGCGCATGGGCGACACGATGAAAGCCGGCCTCGTCGATGTCGTTTCGGCGACGTTGCCGTTTTATGCGCGGATCGTCGACGGCAAGATCGGCTACGACATGGGTGATCTCTTTTCGGGCGTGCCGGATGGATCGCTGTTGGCGTTCTATGGCGCGAGTCGCGAATGGGCGCGCAAGAATCCGGACGCTGTGAAAGCGTTCCGCGCTTCGCTCGACGAAGCGGTCGCCTTCATCGCCGATCCATCGCATACGACCGCGGTGCAGACCATTCTTGCCAAATACACCAAGCTGCCGGTGGGCGCCGAGCCACCGCCCGTGCCGACGACGCTCGATGTCCATGTGAAGCCGAATGCGCTGGCGTTCTGGATCGACGTCGCGCAAGAGCAAGGCTTGATCGGCAAGAACAGCAAGCCGGTGGCGGCGAGCTTCATCGCGCCGTGACCTTTGCTTTTTGGCCGCCATTCTGAGCGCTTGCGGCAGAGGCGAACAACACACAAACTGCCGGCAAATAGGCAACGCCTAAACGCTGCGACTCAGGTGCTTCATGATGGCCTTCCAAAGGCAGCAATTCTCGACCGCCGGTTCGATTCCGGCGCCCGCTCATCGCGATGACGCGAGAAGGCGCGCACGTGGCTGACACGAAGGAACGCCCCGCGCTCTTGGAGCCCGAACAAGTCGGGTCTGGCGAGAATTTCCTCCTTTCCACGATCCCCCGTGCGGCGGTCGTCATTGCCTTGGCGGCGCTGTGCATCTGGGTGGTCTGGAGCTTTATCCCGGCGCTTACTTGGGCGGCGGTGCTCACGATCGCGACGTGGCCGATCCGTGAACGGCTTGTCCGCGCCGGGCTCAAGCCGGTGACGGCCGCGATCCTGCTCACTTGCTTATGGGCGGTGCTGCTGGTTGTGCCGCTCATCTTTTTCGGCACCGCGCTCGCGCAGGAGGCCGGGGCATTGCGCGAGCTGATCGAGGAGGCTCGCCGCGGCCGGTTGGAAGCGCCGGACTGGGTGGCGCAGCTTCCTCTCGTTGGGGAATACATCGCGTCCTGGTGGCATACACATCTCGCCGCGCCGGCAGCAGCGGGCGGGTCGCTTCTCGATCAGTCGCAAACCGCCGGCGCTCTCGGCTTTGGGCGCGATGTCGGACGATTCATCGTCCGGCGGTTGGCCATCCTCGGCTTCACGCTGCTGACGTTGTTGTTTCTCTATAAGGATGGCGCGCGCATCGCGCAGGAGGTCGAGAAGATCGGCATCCGCCTTCTTGGCCAGCCGGCCGAACACTACGGTCGGTATAGCCTCACCGCCGTGCGCGCGACGGTCAACGGCCTCGTCTTCGTCGGACTGATCGAGGGGCTTCTGCTGGGTATCGGCTATGCGCTCTGCGGCGTGCCGCATCCCGTCTCCTTCATGTTAGCGACGGCGATCCTCGGCGTCGTACCCTTTGGCGCCCCCGTTGTGCTGGCGGTGGCCGCGCTCATCTTGATTGCCACTTCCCGGCTGGTCCTTGGATTGGTGTTGTTCGGCGTCGGCCTGGTCGTGATCTTCATCATCGATCACACGGCGCGCCCCAAGTTGATCGGCGGCTCGATCCAACTGCCGTTTCTTTGGGCGTTGCTCGGTGTGTTCGGCGGCCTCGAGGCTTTCGGCATCGTCGGGCTGTTCCTTGGTCCGGCGATCCTCGCGGTGGCGCTCGCGATCTGGCGCGAAGCGGCGGCAACCAAGTCGGCCGCGTCGTAGGGGGCTTTAGAAGGCAGTCGCGTCGGTCTGGATCAGGCGTTCAAGCGCGCGTAGTCCATCGGTCAGCGCGGCTGGCCCTGGCTGAAGGATCAGGGACGATTTGATCTCGTAGAGGCGGCGGTTCCGCACGGCGGGAACCGCCTCGAAGCCGAATCGGGCGGTGACGCGGTCCGGGTTGAACTTCTTGCCGCACCACGAGCCGATCATGATGTCGGGCGAGCGCTGTCGGATTTGTTCCGGGCTCACGATGCGTTCCTTGGCGGATTTGCCGGCGGCAAGCTCGGCAAAGATATCGCTGCCACCGGCGATCGCGATCAGCTCCGATACCCAGCCGATACCGGTGATCATCGGTTCGTCCCACTCCTCGAAATAGACCTTGGGCCGGTACAGCAATTTGCTGCTGCGCTGCCGTGCGGTGTCGATATCGCGGGCAAGCTGATCGGCAAGCGCATTGGCACGGTCGGTCGCGTCAACGAGAGCGCCGAGCGTACGGATCATGTCGAGGATTCCGGCGACCGTCCGCTGGTTGAAGGCGTGCACGGAAATGCCTTCGCGGATCAGCGCCGCGACGATATCGGCCTGCAGATCCGAAAATGTCAGAACAAGATCGGGGCTGAGCGCGAGAACCTTCGGAATGTCGGCGGAGATGAAAGCCGAGACGCGCGGCTTTTCCTTGCGCGCTTGCGGCGGCCGGACGGTGTAGCCGGAAATGCCGACGATGCGATGCTGTTCGCCCAGCAGATAGAGCGTTTCGGTGGTTTCCTCGGTCAAGCAGACGATGCGCTCGGGTGGATACATGCTGGAATGAGTCCGCAGAGAGGTGACGCCTTCTCGATTCTCGCACCGATTGACGCGAAGGGCGAGCCTCCGATTTGGACTTGCGCGGAAGGATCGCGTAAATCCATTCGATATGACCGTTCAGGAAATTTGCATGACCACCAGCAAAGCGGCCGAGATTGCCGCTCAACTCGATCGTCTGCCCCGATCGCGCCATGTGTGGACGATGGTGTTGCTGCTGTCCCTTGGCGGCATCTTCGAATTCTATGATCTCTTCGTTACCGGTTACATCGGGCCGGGCATGGTCAAGGCGGGCGTCTTCACGCCGGAATTGCTCGGTATCTTCAATATCCTCGGGCCGCTCGGCGTCGAAGGTTTGGGGACCTTCATCTTTGCGACCTTCGCGGGTCTCTTCGTTGGCACGATCCTGTTGGGGTCCGCGGCCGATCGCCTGGGCCGCCGCGCTGTCTTCGTCGGCTCGCTTCTCTGGTATTCCGTCACCACGCTTATCATGGCATTCATGCTATCGGGGTTCTGGATCGATATCTGGCGATTTATTGCCGGTGTCGGGATTGGCGTCGAACTCGTCACGATCGACACATACATCTCCGAGCTGATTCCGCGCCGCGAGCGGGGGCGCGCTTTCGCCGTCAGCCAGTTTGTTGCCTTTATGGCGGTGCCGTTGGTCGCTCTCCTCGCGTGGCTCTTGGTTCCGACAGCGCCGCTCGGGCTGGATGGGTGGCGGTGGGTCGTTCTGATCGGTTCGTCGGGTGCGCTCTTTGTCTTTTTCATCCAGCTTGGCGTGCCGGAAAGCCCTCGTTGGTTGGCACGCAACGGCCAGGACGCAGAAGCGGAACGCGTCACCGCTGCGATCGAGGCCGCGGTGGCGCGCGAGCAAGGGACCGCGCTACCGGCGCCGGGTGGCTTTGTTGCCGAAGAGGCAAGGGGAACCGGCAGCTTTCGCGAGATATGGAGCCCGCTCTATCGCAAGCGCACGATCATGCTGTCGCTTTTCAATTTCTTTCAGACAATCGGTTTCTACGGCTTTGCCGCGTGGGTTCCGACATTGCTGATCGCCAAAGGTATCGATGTCACGCGCGGGCTCGAATACTCGTTCATCATCGCCATCGCCAATCCGATCGGCCCGCTTCTCGGCGTGACGATTGCCGATCGCATGGAGCGGAAATGGCAGATCGTCACGGCGGCGGTGCTGATCGCTTGTTTCGGCATGGCTTTCGCCCGACAAACCGATGCTCTGGCGCTCATCGCCATGGGCGTGATGATCACGCTGTCCAACAACTGGATGTCGTTTGCCTATCACAATTATCAGGCAGAGGTGTTCCCGACGCGCGTTCGGGCGCGTGCGGTTGGCTTCGTTTATTCCTGGAGCCGACTCTCGGCGGCGTTCGCGGGGCTTTTCATCAGCTATCTGCTCCATGTCGGCGGGGCAGAGAGCGTGTTCATCTTTATCGCCTTCGCGATGGCCGTGGTGGTCGGGGTGATCGGCCTCATGGGCCCAAGGACGCGCGGCCGCGCTCTGGAAGAGATCGCTCGTTAGGGCTAAGCGCGCGCGGCGAAGGTGTTGGGCGGGCGCGGCAAGCCCAGATTCTCGCGCAAGGTTTTGCCTTCGTAGTCGGTGCGGAAGAGCTTGCGGCGCTGCAGCTCCGGAACGACGTGATCGATGAAGTCGCGTAGGCCTTCGGGGAATGTCAGCGACATGATGTTGAAGCCGTCCGCTGCGCCGCTGTGATACCAGAGCTCGAGCGAATCCGCGATCTCCGTCGGCGTGCCGTAAATGCTTCGATGCGCCCGCGCGCCCGAGACGCGCTGATAGAGCTGGCGGATCGTTAGCCCTTCGCGCCGCGCCAGGTCGATCACCACGCGCTGCCGTCCTTGCTGCGTGTTGGTGAGGGGCACGTCCGGCAGCGGGCCGTCAAGCGGATAGCCGCTCAGATCCAGACCAACCATATCGGAAAGCGTCGCGACGCCGAGCTCGGGATGGATCAGGGATTGCAGCTTTTCGTATTTCGCCTCCGCCTCGCGCTTCGTCTCGCCGACAACCACGAGCACGCCTGGCATGATCAGCACATGCTCGGGCTTGCGGCCGATCGCGACGGCGCGCTTTTTGATGTCGGCGTAGAAATCCTGCGCTGGGCCAAGCTCCTGCTGGACCGTGAAGATCACTTCGGCGGTAGCGGCGGCGAGCGCGCGGCCCGCCTCGGATTGCCCGGCCTGAACGACGACCGGCCGGCCTTGCGGCGAGCGGCGCATCATCAGCGGCCCGCGGACCGCGAAGTGATCGCCTTTATGGTTCAGCACATGCAATTTCGCGGGATCGAAGAACAGCCCCTCGGCCTTATCGAAGAGGAAGGCGTCGTCCTCCCAGCTATCCCAGAGCCCGGTCACGATTTGCAGGAACTCCGCGGCGCGGGCGTAGCGCTCGGCATGCGGCGCATGGGCATCGTGGCTGAAATTGAGCGCTTCGGAAGCGGCCGATGAGGTCACGAGATTCCATCCGGCACGGCCGCCGCTCAATTGATCGAGCGAGGCGAAGAGCCGCGCGACATGGAAGGGCTCGAGATAGGTCGTGGTCGCGGTCGAGACGAGGCCGATATGCGTTGTAACCGCGGCGAGCGCGCTCATGAGGGTCAGCGGCTCGAGGCGTAGCGACGCCGTCGTCCGTTTCCACACATTCACGTCGTCCGGGCCGAAGGTCGAATTCGAATCCGCGTTGAAGAGGAAATCGAAGCGGCCGCGCTCGCCGAGCTGCGCGATCTCGATGTAATGCTTGAGGCTCTGGCCGGCATCGGGCTCGACACGAGGGTCGCGCCAGGCCGCAACATGGTGGCCGGGACCGCTGACAAAGAGACCGAGTTTCATCATCGCGATCGCTTCCTTCCGAGCCAGGGCCGAGGAGGCAATTTCCAGCTTTAAACGAAGGCTGGCAAGTCGCGGCATTCAAAAGAAGAAGCGCCCCGATGATCCGGGGCGCTCTGGGCGCCAGAGTGTAATTGCGTCGGAAAAACCCTGGCTCGGAACTCTTAATTGTGAACGCACACCCCGCCGACCCAGTGCAAGCGTCCGTCGTGACCGCGCACATGATGACGCGGCACATAGTGACGGTGAGGGCCACAGCGGTGGTCTACCTGGATGATCGGCGATGCTTCATCGTTCGTGACCTGGGCTGGTGATGGAATGGGTGCGGCGATGGCAACCGACTCGAATGTCGAAAGCGAAGCCAGAGCCCCGATGGCAAAAGCGGCGGCAAGAGCAATACGATGCAAGGTCATCCCTCCATGACGATTTTTACGGGGCCGCAGTCTTATCACCCAATCGGGCTAAAATAGGGCAAGCAGCGGCTCAGCGCTTGGCTTTGGGACGTTTTTTGCTGGTGTCGAGGATGACCCAAGCGGGCGCATGGTCGCTCGCCTTCTCCCAGCCGCGGACATGTCGATCGACACCGGCATCGACAAGCCGGCTGGCGATCTGCGGGCTCATCAGCAGATGATCGATGCGCAGGCCCGCATCGCGACCCCAGGCGTTTCGAAAATAATCCCAGAACGTATAGATGCGCTCGTCGGGATGCAGAGTCCGTATCGCATCCGTCCAGCCTTGCGCGGTTAGCCGGGCAAACGCCTTGCGGATTTCGGGACGAAAGAGCGCGTCATCGAGCCAGCGCTCAGGCTTGTAGACGTCGAGATTGGTCGGCATCACGTTGTAATCGCCGGCGAGGATCACCGGTGATTTGCTGGCGAGCAGCTTCTTGGCATGCTTCGTCAGCCGATCGAACCAGCGCAGCTTGTAATCGAAGCGCGGGCCGGGCGCCGGGTTGCCGTTCGGCAGGTAGAGACACGCGACGATCAAGTCGCCGATCTCGGCTTCGATATAGCGGCTATGGATATCATCGGGGTCACCCGGCAAACCGCGGCGCCGCTCCACCGGATCGGCGCCGCGCGCCAGGATGGCAACGCCGTTCCAGCTCTTTTGCCCGTGCCAGATCGCGCCGTAGCCGAGCTTCTTGATCGCCGTGAGAGGAAATTTTTCCTGCGGCGCTTTCAGCTCTTGGAGACAAACAACATCGGGCGCCGCGTCGCGCAGCCATCGCAGCAGGACCGGCAGGCGACCGTTGACGCCGTTCACGTTGAAGGTCGCTATCTTCACATGCGACCATTATCGGCGATCGCGCGCACGCGCAAACCGACGAGCGGCGAGGTTCCGCCGATGGCGCTAACCGGCTGCGTTTGGCGCTGGGCCAGGCGGCGGCGCGAGCCCCAGACCACGCCTCAAAACATCTGGCGCGACGATGTTGATTTTACAGGGAAAAACTGGTGCTGCCGGAAAGGATTGAACTTTCGACCTCTCCCTTACCAAGGGAGTGCTCTACCACTGAGCTACGGCAGCAGGCCCGGCTTGGGAGACCCAAAACCCGTGGCGGCCGGAAATACAGGATCGGCCCGCGGCTGGCAAGCCGAGGACCGGCTTCAGCCGCCCCCCGACTTAAGCCAAAGATGGTTAAGGATCGGGAAACCATCGGACCGCCGGGGCAATTTTGTCGTGCGCTCGCCTTGGTCTTCGGGTCCGGTCGATGCTGGGTGCGAATCATTCGGCACGATGCAGCATCGTGATCGTCGTGGCTTTCATCACTCTCATGATGACAGCGCTGCAATGTGCGTAGTGACATTGCTGCCTGTCGGAAAAGTTATGCGCCCACATACAAAAAACATCGTCGTCATCGGCATAAATCACTAGGGATGCACGTTGTCGATGCAGCTTAAAATCGATTATGCCCGATAGGACTTTTGTGATGACGAACGAACCCAATCTGGAGGATCTGCTGCGCGACGACATCATGGCACCGGTGTTGCGCAGCGCGCATGTGACGGCCGACGATCTGCGTCGCCAGCTCACGGCGGCGGTACGCGGTGCGTCGCTCGGCAAGGATCGCGATCGCAACGACTGATCCGCGCTTGACGCTGCACGGCGCGGCTCGCATCGTCGCGCCCATGAGCGAGAAGCCCAGCGATAAGCCGCCCAGCGACAAGCAGAAGGAACAGCCGCGTCGAAGCGAGGCCGGCAATCGCGCTGCCGAGGAGCGCGAGGCGCGGCTCGCCACGGCGCTGCGGGCCAATCTCCGTCGCCGCAAAGCCCAATCGCGCGAGCGCGATGCGGAGCCCGCCGCGGACGACCCCAAACCCTGATATAAGTCATTGATTTTATGGGGACTTGAGCGCGGGCTCGCATTCGTTTACAAACCCGCAAGCCCGGTCGCGCCTAACCCCCGGGCCGTAGCCAAGTGATTTAAGCCTATGGACAGGATTCGCATCCGCGGCGGGAAACCGCTTTCCGGAACCATTCCCATCGGCGGCGCCAAGAATGCAGCGCTGCCGCTCATGACGGCCGCGCTCCTCAGCGAGGAGCCGCTGACGTTGCGCCATGTGCCAGTGCTGGCCGATATCACCACGCTGTCGCATCTCCTGGTGCAGCACGGCGCGGCGGTGACCATGGTCGGCGCGCGGACGCCGCATGAGCATGGCCATGCGCTGAAGATCGACGCGCGCAACATCATCTCGACCACGGCGCCTTATGACTTGGTGCGGCGCATGCGCGCCTCGGTGCTGGTGCTGGGGCCGCTGCTGGCGCGTTGCGGCGAGGCGCGGGTGTCGTTGCCCGGCGGCTGCGCCATCGGCACGCGGCCGGTCGATCTGCACATCAAGGGCTTGGAAGCACTTGGCGCCAAGATCGAGCTGAAGCAGGGCTACATGGACGCGAAGGCGCCGCAAGGGCTGCGCGGCGCCCAGTTCATCTTCCCGAAAGTTTCGGTCGGCGCGACCGAGAATCTGCTGATGGCGGCGTCGCTCGCCGAGGGCGAGACCGTGCTGGTCAATGCGGCGCGCGAGCCCGAGATCGTCGATCTCGCCGTCTGTCTCAACGCGATGGGCGCGAAGATCACCGGCGCTGGCAGCGACCGGATCACCATCACCGGGGTCAAAAAATTGCATGGCGCCGAGCATTCGGTCGTGCCCGACCGGATCGAGACCGGCACCTATTTGATGGCGGTGGCTATCACCGGCGGCAACGTTGAGCTGGCCGGGGCGCGCTATGACCTTGTTGCGGCGGTGGCCAAGACGCTCGACGGTGCAGGGGTCGAAATCGCCGAGACCAATCGCGGCATCTCCGTCCGCCGCCGCAATGGCGAGCTGAAGGGCGTCGACGTGATGACCGAGCCGTTCCCCGGCTTCCCGACCGATCTACAGGCGCAGATGATGGCGCTGATGACCAAGGCGGACGGGGCGGCGATGATCACCGAGACCATCTTCGAGAACCGTTTCATGCATGTGCCCGAGCTCTGCCGCATGGGCGCGAATATCAACGTGCATGGCGCCTCGGCGATGGTGCGCGGTGTGCCGCATCTGACCGGTGCCGAAGTGATGGCAACAGATCTGCGCGCCTCTGTATCGCTGGTGCTGGCCGGGCTCGCGGCGGAAGGCGAGACCATCGTCAACCGCATCTATCACCTCGATCGCGGCTATGAGCGGCTCGAAGAGAAGCTCGCCGCATGCGGGGCCGAGATCGAGCGGCTTACTGATGACTAGAGGCGCGCGATGACAGGATTGAAGCTGCGCGCGGCCGACGCTGAGGACCTCGCGGTGCTCTCGGCGATCCTGCAAGATTCGCTCGTCACCATCGGCGATATGGCCTATCTGCCCGACGAGAACCGCTTCGTGCTGGTCGCCAACCGCTTCAAATGGGAGCCGCAAGCGGGGGCGGCGCCGACCAAGGGCGAGCGCGTGCTGACCGGGCTCTGCATCGACGGGGTGAAAACCGTAAGCCGGCGCGGCTTCTCGCCGCGCGATGGCGACCGCATCCTGTCGCTGCTGGCGCTCCATATGGAAGGCGAGGGGGAGGCGGCGTCGCTCATCCTTAATTTCGCCGGCGGTAGCTCGGTGCGGCTGGAAGTCGGGCAGATCCTGTGCCATCTAGATGACCTCGGCGAGCCCTGGCCGACGCGTTGGCGGCCGAAGCATCCCGTTGCGGATGCGGGCTGAACGGCGCGGTTTTTCCAAGGAGCATGTCTTTGTCCGTGCGCGGTAACGAAACGCTGGTCTTGGCGCTGCCACGGGGGCGTATCCTCGAGGAGGTGACGCCGCTGTTGAAGCGCGCCGACATCGTGATCGAGCCGGCGTTCGAGGACCCTTCCTCGCGCCAGCTCCGCTTCAAGACCAACCATGCCGGGCTCGACGTCATTCGCGTGCGTAGCTTCGATGTCGCGACCTTCGTCGCTTTCGGCGCGGCGCAGCTCGGTGTCGCTGGCAGCGACGTGCTGATGGAATTCTCCTATCCCGAAATCTACGTGCCGCTCGATCTGAATATCGGCAGATGCCGGCTCGTGGTAGCGGCGCCGAAGGAAGATGCCGGGCGCGACGATCCCTCGCGTTGGAGCCATGTGCGCGTCGCGACCAAATATCCCGAGATGACGCGCCGCCATTTCGCGCAGCGCGGCGTGCAAGCCGAATGCATCGTGCTCAACGGCGCGATGGAATTGGCGCCGATCATGGGGCTCGCGCGGCAGATCGTCGACCTGGTCGCCACCGGCAGCACGCTTCGTGCCAACGGTCTTATCGAGATCGAGCACATCGCCGACATCACCTCGCGCTTCGTCGTCAACCGCACCGCGCTGAAGACGCGCGCGTCGGAAGTGAATGGCTGGATCGAGCGCTTCCGCGGGGCGGCCAATGCCGCTTGAGCTCAATAGCGGCGCCAAGGATTTCGCGACGGCTTTCGCGAAATTCCTCGCTGCCAAGCGCGAGCTCGCGGCCGATGTCGATGCCGCGGTGGCGGCGATCATTGAGGACGTGCGCACGCGCGGCGATGCGGCGCTGATCGAACAGACGAAGCGGCTCGACAAGCTCGAGCTCACCCCGGCGACGCTGCGCGTGACCGACGCCGAGATCGACGCCGCGGTGAAACAATGCAAGCCGGCGGCACTCGATGCGCTGCGCTTCGCGAAAGCGCGCATCGAGGACTATCACAAGAAACAACTGCCCGCCGATCTCGACTACACCGATGCAAGCGGTGTGAAGCTCGGCTGGCGCTATCGCCCGATCAGCGCCGTCGGCCTCTACGTGCCGGGTGGCACGGCGGCCTATCCGTCCTCGGTGCTGATGAATGCGGTGCCGGCGAAGGTCGCGGGTGTCGGGCGCATCGTGATGGTGGTGCCGTCGCCGGGCGGTGTGCTCAATCCACTGGTGCTCGCCGCGGCGCAGATCGCTGGTATCGGCGAGATCTATCGCGTCGGCGGCGCCCAGGCGGTTGCTGCGCTCGCTTACGGCACGGCGACGATCGCGCCGGTCGACAAGATCACCGGCCCCGGCAATGCCTACGTCGCCGCTGCCAAGCGCCGCGTTTTCGGCACGGTCGGCATCGACATGATCGCCGGCCCGTCCGAAGTGTTGGTGATTGCCGACCGCAACAACGATCCGCAATGGATTGCCGCCGATCTCCTGGCGCAGGCCGAGCATGACACCGCAGCGCAATCGATCCTTATCACCGACGATCGCGGCTTTGCCGGCGCGGTGCGCGAGGCCGTGACGCGCCAATTGGCGCAATTGCCGCGCGGCAAGATCGCCGCGGCGAGCTGGCAGGATCATGGCGCGATCATCCTGGTGAAAGACCTTGGCGAAGCGCCGGCGCTGGCCGATCGCATCGCCGCCGAGCATCTCGAGCTTGCCGTCGATGACCCCGAAGCGCTCGCCGCGCGTATCACGCATGCCGGCGCGATTTTCTTGGGCCGCCATACGCCGGAAGCGGTCGGCGATTACGTCGCCGGCCCCAATCATGTGCTGCCGACGGCGCGCAGCGCGCGTTTTGCTTCGGGGCTTGGCGTGCTCGACTTCATGAAGCGGACCTCGCTGCTGCGTTGCGATGCTGAGAGCCTCAAGGCGATCGGTCCGGCTGCCATCGCGCTCGCCGAAGCCGAAGGGCTTGATGCGCATGCGCGCTCGATCAGCGTGCGGCTCAATCTCGGCGACGGCTGACGCCATGGTGCGCGGTGACCAGCGTATCGCGCAAATCACGCTCGACGAACACACCGTCGTCCGCCGCGATCCCAATGTCGAGCATGAGCGTCAGGTTGCGATCGACGATCTCCTCGCCGACAATCATTTCGCGCCGGTCTCGGCAATCAAAGGCCCCTTCCATCTCCATCTGAGCGTTACGGAGAACCGGCTGCTGCTCGATATCCGCGACACCAAAGACCAACCGCTCGAGCAGGTGGTTCTGCCGCTCTTGCCGTTCCGCAAGCTGGTCAAAGACTATTTCATCATCTGCGGCAGCTATTACAGCGCCGTGCGCGAGGCGAGCCCGGCCAAGATCGAGGCGATCGATATGGGCCGTCGCGGGCTACACAATGAAGGCAGCGAGAAGCTCGCCGAGCGCCTCGCCGATCGCGTCGTGATGGACGACAACACCGCGCGGCGTCTCTTCACGCTGCTTTGCGTCCTGCATATCCGGGGTTAGGCATGACGCGGTTGCCCGGTAGCGTGTTGTTCGCCTGCACCCTCAATTCGATCCGGTCGCCGATGGCGGCGGCGCTGATGCGCCATCTCCATGGCCGCCACGTATTCATCGATTCGGTCGGTGTGCGCACCGCGCCGGTCGATCCTTTCGCCGTCGCGGTGATGGCCGAGATCGGTGTCGACATCAAAGATCACCAGGCAAAGAGCTTCGACGAGCTCGAAGATACGTCCTTCGATCTGGTGATCTCGCTTTCGCCCGACGCCCAGCATACCGCGGTCGAGCTGACTCGCAGCGTCGCTTGCGATGTCGAATTCTGGCCGGTGCTCGATCCGACCGGCATGGAAGGCAACCGCGAAGAGACGCTGATCGCCTATCGCATGGTGCGCGATCAATTGCAGAAGCGTATTCTCGAACGTTTCCCGCCCAGCGAAACCTGATGCCACTGATCCTTGCTTCGTCATCGCCGCGCCGCCGCGAGCTGCTTGCGCAAATCGGCATCGTGCCGGCTGCGATCGATCCCGCCGATATCGACGAGACGCCGCGAAAGGACGAGTTGCCGCAGCAACATGCGCAGCGCCTTGCCGCAGAGAAAGCGCAGCTTGTGGCAAAGCGCCATCCCGGTGCTTTCGTGCTCGGCGCCGATACGGTGGTCGGCTGCGGCCGGCGTATCCTGCCGAAGGCCGAGACGATCGAGCAGGCGCGTGCTTGTCTGACGCTGCTATCGGGCCGGCGACACCGCGTGCATGGCGGCGTCGCGCTGGTGACGCCGGAAGGCAAGCTGCTGCAGCGCCGCGTCACGACGGCGGTGGCGATGAAGCGCCTATCGCCGCAAGAGCTCGACGCCTATCTCGCCAGCGACGAATGGCAGGGCAAAGCCGGCGGCTATGCCATCCAAGGCTGCGCCGCGCGTTTCGTGCGCGAGATCGTCGGCTCTTACAGCAACGTCGTCGGCCTGCCGCTTTTCGAGACGGCGACGTTGCTCGAAGGCCAGGGCTTTCGCTGGTGAGCAAGACGCTCGCCTGCCAGGTCTCGCCCGGTGAGGTCTGGGCCGCGCTGGAGGAAGAGGGCGAGCTGATCGGCCTACGCGTCGCCCGCGACGGCGATAGCGATGTGGTTGGCGGTGTCTTTCTTGGCCGGATCGTCGCGCTGCGGCCCGAATTGCCGGCGGCGCTCGTCGATATCGGTCTCGACCGGCCCGGCTTTCTCGATGCGCGCGATGTCGATCGCAAACGCGGCATCGAAGGCCTGACCGAGGGCCAGGCGCTGATCGTCGAGGTGACGAAAGCGGCGCGTGCCGACAAGGCGGCGGGCCTGCGCGTATTGCGAGCCACCGATACACGGCGCGAAGCTTTCGAGGGGGCAGCGCGTGACGCGACACCACCGGCGCGCCTGGATCAGCCGGAACCTGCCATCCTCCGCGCCGTGAAGGCGCTGTTGCGCGACGATATCGAGCGCGTCCTGATCGACGATCGCAGTGCGCTGATGACGCTGCGCCGCGCGTATCCCGGTCTTGCCGAGCGGCTCGTCTTTCATGGCGACGACACGCCGCTGTTCGAAACGTTCGGCATCGCCGAGCAGGTCGATGCGGTGCTGCAGCCGCGCGTGCCGCTAGAGGGTGGAGGTGCGATCTTCATTGAGGCATCGCATGCCGCGACGATGATCGATGTCGATGGCGGGATGCAAGGTGCGCTCGCAACCAATCGCGCGGCGGTGGCAGCCATCGCGCGCCAGATCGTATTGCGCAATCTGGCGGGGCCGATCGTCATCGATTTCGTCGGCATGAAGAGCCGCGAGGATCGTGACAACGTGACAGCGGCGCTCAAAGCCGCGCTCGCCGACAACAACGAGACGCTAGAGCTGCTCGGTTGGACCAAGCTCGGCCATTTCGAATTGATCCGGCCGCGGCGCGAACCGCCCTTGGCCGAACTGCTGTTCGAGCAAGCGGACGATGGCACAGCGCGGAAGACGGCGCTGACCCTTGCGCTCGAAGCCTTGCGCATGGTCGCGCGCGAGGCCGCGGCGCGGCCGGGCAAGGGCTTCGCGATGACAGCGCATCCCGATATCGCCGCCGCGCTCGATCAGGGAGCAGGGCAGGCGGCGCGACATTGGCTCGAAGGGCGGCTAGGTCGCAAGCTCCCAGTGATGGCCGAGCCGCAACGCGCCCGCGACGCGATCGATATTCGCGCCGCGTAGCCTTTACTTGCGGGCGGTTGTCAGCGCGTAGCGCTTATCGATCAAATCCTCGATCTTGATATCGTCCTTGAGCAGGCCTTGCGATCGTAGCCAAGCGATCTGCGTAGCATAGGCAGCGAGATCGATCCGCGCGTCGGGCTGAACGTAGGGGGCGCTTTTTTCGACCTGCTCCGGCGGCTGGCCTGTGAATTCACCAATGATCTTGATGATATCAGGCGCGGTCGGTCCGTCGGTCCGGGTTTCGTGCGCGTCCGCGAAGGCGGCATGGATATCGCTGCATGCTTTGCGATAGGCGGCGAGAAAGCGCTTCACGATGTCGCCGTGCTCATCGAGCACGCGCTTCGAGCCGAGTAGCATCACGCCGGCTTTCAGCGGCGCATAATCCGATGTCCAGCCGAGGAATTTGATCTGACCCTTATCGACAAGATTGAGGATCGGCCCATTCGGCGCCACGGACGCGTCAACCGTGCCGCCGATCAACGCTGATATGACGACGTTGTTCGATTGCAGCGGCTTTACCTCGATTGCGCTCATCGGGAAGCCGTCGCGCTCGGCGAGGATGCCAATCACATTATGAAGCGCGGTGCCAAGCTGCGTGATCGCAACGCTGTGGCCGGGGAGGTCGTGCGGCGTCTTGAGCCCGGCATCCCAGGCCTTGTTCGAGGCGAGGAATTCGAGCGCGTGGAAGCCCTTGCTGTCGCCGCCGGAGGCACCGATGAGCTTCACATGCCCCTGGGCCGCAAGGTTGTAGAAACCGGCCGATGGTCCGGCGATACCGAAATCGATATCGCCCGCGGCGGCCGCAACGGCGATTGGCTGCGCGCTATCGAAAAAGACCTGCTCGACATCGAGCCCCTCGGCTTGGAAATAGCCATGCGCCAGGCCCACCGGCACGGTGACATAGCCGATGAGGCGCGTCGTGCCGACTTTCACATGATCGGCGGCGAATGCCGGCAAAGCGGTGGCGATGAACGCAGCGACGGCCAGCCACAGTCGAAGCATATCGATCCTCCCGATAGCCGGCTTTTCTTTGTAAGTCGGCGTATTTCGGGGAGAGCCTAGCGCCCCGGTGCAGGCCGCGCGAGACGGTCGACTTTTTCGCAGCACGACCTATTTATAGAGCGCGATGAGCGACGAAAATCCGAGCGAGAAAATCCCGACCGGCACCTGCCCGATCTGCGGCAAGCAAGCGGTGACGCGGCATCGACCGTTCTGCTCGCATCGCTGCGCGCTGATCGATCTCGGCCGCTGGCTCGGCGGCAATTACCACGTGCCGGCGGGCCAGGGCACCGAGGAAGATGAGGACGCGCCGTCCAGTCTCGACGAAGAAGACGAGAGCTAAGCTACAGCACGCGCTCGATGCTGACGGAGCGCACATCGACCTCGAATTCATAGGGCGCGACCGGCGGATAGGCCGGATGCAGGGTCACGCCGACATTGGCGAGGCCGATGCGCTTCAACAGCGGCAGCACCGGGTCGAGCGAGCGGGGCGTGTAGATTTGGACACCGGTGATATCGGCCCATTGGCAGCCGAGCTCTTCGACGCGGATACGTAGCTGCTCGAAGACGTAAGTCGCTTTCTTTTCCGTACCTGCCGGTGATGGGTCGCCTTCGGCGATGACACTACGCGGCTCGTCGATGATCTCGGCTTTGCCGGAAATCAGGAAATCCGGATGCGTCTTCGTCTCTGATGTCGTGGTCGAATACGTGAAGGCGAAGAGTGTATTGGTCGAGGGCGGCGCCAAAGTCGGCGCGACGTTGCTGCGCGCCATCGGGAAGGGCGCCTCCGACGGGAAGCCGTTGGCTTTCAGTTGTTCGACATAGGTCCGGTTGAACGCGGCGAAATCGGCGAGCGACATCTGTGCCGGCGAACGCAATTCGCAGGCGGCAAGAGCGGCGAGCGGGCGGCCTTGCGCTTTGATGAATGATGCGGCCTGCACCAGCCCTTGGGCCAAAGGCAGCGGCGTGCGGAAGCGCACCCGCGTCAAGGCGTGGCCCTTGAGGCACGCGACACCGCCGGAGAACGGGTGCATCCCGCCTTTGAGAAAGCCGTAGCCGGCTTGCGGTGCCGAGATGATGTCGGTCATCGATGTTCCTCCAAAATTATTGCCTTGATGCCGAACCGCCGATGTGTGTCCAGCCTACTGTCGCATGAGGTCAGATTGCAATTCAGCCGTCGCGGTGTAAGAAAGTGCCCGTAGCATTGAATTAATGCATATCTATGATGGGAGGAGACTCGAATGACGCGCACCGTCACGATTGTAAACATCGCCGATCTTCCGCTGAGAGTCTCCCCCGGCGTCGGCCGCGAAGGTAGCGCTGCGAGCAAGCGGTTCCCCCTCGATACAGGCGTTCCCGGGGTAAAGCTCGAACTCAGCTGGCGGCGCTACGACAAGGGATACGGTACGCCGCGCCACACGCACATCTTCGATCAGTATCGCTACAACTTCACGGGCAAGCGCGAGATCAAGGACGGATTCCTCGAGGTAGGCGAAGTCGGTTTCTACCCCGAAGGCGTCCATTACGGTCCGCAGATGCAAAGCGAGGAATGCACGGGGCTGGGTCTCCAGTTTCAGGGCCTCAGCGGCATTCCCTATCTGACGCATAAGGAACTCCACGATGCCCGCAAGGCGCTCTCGGCCGAGGGCGCGACTTTCGAAGGCGGTGTCTGTACTAGGGTTCTTCCGGACGGCCGCAAGATCAACAGAGATAGTCACCTCGCCTGCAGCGAGTACGTCGCCGGCAAGCAACTCGAATTTCCCAGGGGCCGCTTCGAGAAGCCGATCGTGATGAAGCCGGATGCCCATCTCTGGATCGGCGATCGCAAGCTCGCTGGCGTCGAGCACAAGCACGTTGGCGCATTCGGAGGCTCGGGCATCCGCTTCACGCGGATGCAACCCGGCGCCAAGATTCCGGCGCGGCGCGAGGATGACGCCGAGATCCGTTATTTGATCGAAGGCTCCATCAATTACGGCGGCAGCACCTGGAAGGGCGGCACGACGACCGAGGAGGGCACTTATATGTTCATCCAGCCTGGGGCCGATGTCGGCGAGATCGCCACCGACACGGGTGGAAATCTTCTTCGTGATCGAACTTCCGCTGGTCGCCGATACCGAAGCGCAGCGCGCGCGCGAAGCCACCGCCGCGGAGTGACGCTTCCGCAGATCGGGCGCCATCAAGCGCCCGCGCGGAGAAATCGGCGACGACAAACGTCGCAATGGGGGGATTGGACGATGTCGATGAGATCGCGATGGGTGCGCCGCGTTCTACGGTTTGGTGCCGTTGCGGCGGCGCTCACGATTGGGTCTGTTGCGGCCCGCGCGGATGGACCAACCCTGCGCTTCGGTTATCCGAACCCGCCGAATACCGAGCAGTATCACAATCTGATTGAGGGGTGGACGCAAAAGCTGAACAGCGACGCGGGCGATCTCTTCCGCGTGCAGATCTTTGCCGGCAGCACGCTGGTCGACATGCGCAGCACGCTCGATCGCGTGCAGGACGGCGTCGCCGATATCGCGTTCTGCGTCCTCGGGCCCGTGTCGTCGCTATTCCCGCAGACGCTGGTGGCCACGTTGCCTGGCGTCGCCAACAACTCGCGCAAGGCCAGCCTGGCGATGCAGCGAATTTACGATACGGGCGTCATCGCCGACGAATGGCAGAAGGTGAAGCCGCTGGGCTTCGGCATTTATCCCGGCCTCACGTTTCACACGGTGCGCGCGGTCAAGACACTCGCCGACTTCAAGGGTCTCAAGATCAGCATTCAGGATCGCCTCGCTGGCCAGACGCTCGAAGCCTTGGGCGGCGTGCCCATCTCGTTGCCGCTCGACCAAGTCTATCAAGCGCTCCAGCACAATACGATCCAGGGCGTGACGCTCGGCTGGCCCGGTGTCGCTGGCTACAAGCTGACCGACGTCGTGAAGTACCACGTGCTGGAGCCGTTCGGCGCGATCGAGGCGGCGATCATCATGAACAACGCGACCTACGCCAAGCTCTCGCCTGAAGCGAAGCGCGTGATCGACGCCGATACCGGCGCCTTCCTCAGCGAGTGGTATGGCAGGGTTGTCGATCACACCACCGAGGCGGCGATAGACGAGATCAAAGGCACGAAGGGGCAGAGCGTCGAGCCGCTGAGCGCCGACCAGCGCGCGCTATGGATGAAGCAGATCCAGCCGGTCATCGAGAGCTGGGAAAAGAGCACGCCCAACGGCGCGCAGGTTCTGGCGGCTTACCGCAAGGAACTCGCGGCGCTCGATGCCGAGCTCGCGCATCCGTGACGGGCTAGCGGCCGCCGATCCGCGAAGCTTCGCCTTTGGCGAGATGGATTTCGGCGACGGGGTGAATGCCCGCGATCCAGCTTGGATGGCGTTGATAGATCTGCATGTCGTGACCGGGGACGACACGTTGCAGCCGGTCGTTGCCGACCAGCGCGCAAATCCGCTCATAGGTCTTCATCAAATTCCAAGGATTGCCTTGGACATAACCGGACGGCCACATGCGCTCGAGATTGGAATACCAATAAACGCAATCGCCGGCGATGACATGCGGCCCGACACCTGTTTCGACCTCGACCCATTGCGAGCCGAAAGTGTGGCTATCGGCGGCGAGGCGGCAATGAATGCCGGCGCTGATCTCGCGGTCGCCATCGATGAAATCGACGCGACCGTTTGCGACGGCATCCTCGAAACGCTTGAAGGAATCGAGATCCATCGACGAAAGCGCCCATAGCGCTTTGCCGGGCGAGGTATCGGGGATCGCGGCGATCGCCTCTTTCCACATATCGTATTCGCGGCGCTGGCACACGAAACGCGCCTTGGGAAAGGCATCGAGATTGCCGGCGTGATCGAAATGCAGATGGGTCAGGACGACGATATCCACGTCCTCGGGCCGGAAGCCGCTCTTGGCGAGTGTCGTATAGGGCTTCTCGATATTTTCGAAGGCGCGGCCGGTCATCGACCGCCCGTGCTCGAAACCAGTATCGACCAGGACGAGCCGCCTCTGTTCCATCGCCGGGCCGGTGGCGACGAGCGTATAGTGCATCGGGACTTCGACCAGTCCCTGATTGCTGCAGATCGGACAGCCGCCAAAGAAATCGGCCGGCACATGACCGCGACAAAAACAGAAGCTCCAGATCGAGTGATCGCGGCTCACTCTAGCGGCTCGACCTTCACGATCGCGGCGCCGTGGTTGCTGCCGGTCCAGAAAGTGACCGGGTTGGTGCGATTGTCGACGAAGACGCGGCGGATATTGGTGTTATCGGGCAGCGGATATTCGACCGCCTGACCGGTCTGTGGGTTCAGCCGCACCACGCGATCGGTCGTCATACCGCCGGTCCAGACTTGGCCATTCTTGTCGACGATGGCGTCGTAAGGCGCGGTCCAGGCCGTCGGTGTCTGCCATTCGGTGATCGCGCCCGACTTGGTATCGAGCATGCCGACGGCATTAGCGTTGAATTCAGCGAACCAGAACCGGTCCTGCGCATCCATATGCCCGCGCCGCGGCCGCGACATCTTGGTCGGCGTTTTATAGAACGTCGCCTGTCCCGTCTTCGCATCGACGCGTCCGATTGTGTCGTTGCCGAAATCGGCAAAGAACAGGTTGTTGTGGCTATCGGCGGCGAGTCCATAGCTCGTGTGCTCGAACGGCCCAAACTTCTCCATTCCGCCGGTCGCGAGATCGACGCGATAAAATTCGTGGTGGCCTTCATTCGCCGTCCATACCTTGCCATCCACATCAGCACGGTTCGTTGTCATGATGAGCTGCGCGACACTGTCATTGGCCGCCGCCGGGATCGGGTAGAACCGGAATTTCTTGGCGTTGGTGTCGAAGCGCGCCAGCGTCGCCTGCCACGTCATCCCCATCATCAGATCGTGCGCGCCGACCTGCTCGATATCGAGCTCGCCGACGGGAGCGCCCTCCTTGCGCTGCGGTAGCGGATATTCCGTGACCTTGCCGGTTTTGGGATCGAGATTTCCGAGCCGCAGCTCATCGAAATCCGAGAACCACACCTGGCCCTTGGTATCGAGGATAACGTCATGCGGCTCGAAGGTAGGCTGCGGCAGCTTGTATTCGGTGACGACGACATGGGTGCCGGCGCCGCTGATCCGCGGCATCACCTTCAGCGGATATTTCCATTCCGGGCCTGCGCTGAGATCGATTGATGCGAGATAGGCGGCAAGGCGTTGCTGTGCTTCGGGCGAGGTACGGCTGAGGAAACTGTCCGCCGTCTTCTGCGGCTTTAAGGGGCTGCTTTCCTGCGCATAGCTCGCCATCCGCTTGATCGTCGCGACCCATTCGTTCTCGTCATGCGTCGCGCGCGCGATCCGCTGGAGGGTGTGACAGCCGGTGCAGGAGAGGAGAGGAAGCTTTTGCTGCTCGGTGCCGGGAAAACTCGTGAGCCACTCGGCGTTGGTGAGCTGCGAGGCAAGATCGTGCGTCGGCTTGAGCTTCAGATTGGCTGTCGCCGTATGGCCGGCGGCGACCGTTGCCGCGCCGTCGCCGTCGAGATCAAAACCGGCGGCGCGGATGTCGAGGAAATATTTCCCCGGCGCGAGCTTATTGGCGGGAAAGCGGTAGGTGCCGTCGGCATCGCTCGCCACCGAAACCGTGATCGTCGAGCTGGGACGCCCGGCGCTGACAACGACACCTTCGAGCGGCGTACCATCGGGTCCAACGATCTTGCCGGTCAGCGCGGGCGCGGTCTCGGCGCGGGCTGCCCCCGACGCGATAACCGCGCCGAAAATAATGGATAGGATGAGTTGCCCGAAGCGCATAACTGACCCCTCCCGCTGATGCCGGTCGAGCCGACGATTTTCGCAGAGCTTAAGTCGCCTTTCGTGACAAACCAAGGCCTATATCAGACATGCGGAAGTCCGGAATGGAGAGGAGGGGCGGGCCGAACCGAGCGGCGTTGTCGCCGTTACATTTTCAACGATCGGCTTTGCGCGTCAGTTCGTGCGTATTTTTCCATGCGCGCCGAATTCGCCTGTCTCAGAGGAACGGTCGCGCGCAAGGCGGTTCCAAGGGGGCCCGACTTAATCTCGAGTGACCCACCGAATTCTTCGAGCCGCAGGCGCATCCCCGGAATGCCGACACCAAGGCTTACTTCGCCGGAGGGAACCCGATCGACTGAGAAGCCTGGAAGTCCCTTGCCTTGGTCGATAATCTCCAAACTGACCGAGCCGTTATCCGATGTCAGGGTAACGCTTGCTTTGCTACTATTGGCATGGCGGTGCACGTTGGTCAGACCCTCTTGAACGACACGGTACAAGGCGTTTTCGATATCAGCAGGAAAACCGGTGGTGTCGCCCAGCGACGTAAAGACGACATCCATGCCGCTCCGTTGCTCAAATCCTCTGACATACCACCGGATCGCGGATGTGAGACCGAGCTGGTCGAGAACCGGCGGGTGGAGCAAATAGGCGAGCGTGCGCAGCTCCTCAAGAGATTGTATGACCAATTCCTGCACGACGGCGATGGCGGCAATGGTGTTGGCGGAAACCGAAGTCGCAGAAAGCAGACCGAGTTGCAGGTTGGCGGCCACCAAATTCTGTGCCGTCGTGTCGTGGAGTTCGCGGGCGATCTGTCGCCGTGCATCGTCCTGCGTCTTCAAGAGCAAGCGGGAAAGCCGATGATGATCGATTTCGGCTCGCTTCAGATCGTCGATATCGCTGGCGGTGCCGAACCACGTTGGGGGATGGCCGGAAACCTCAGGCATCAAGCGGTGCCGCAATGCAAACCACCGATAGTTACCCTCGGCACTTTTGAGGCGGACTTCGAAGAGGAAGGATAATTCCTCTTTCCCACCTCTCTTGGTAAGTCGGGACAAAATGCGCCCGCGATCCTCAGGATGTAGTGACAATAACCAGCCGCGGTCGAGCGCCGTGCCTGGTGACCGGCCCGTATACTCATAGAAACGGTCGCTAATGTAATCGCATCGGCCGTCTACATCGGCCGTGTAGAGGATACACGGTACGGTATTCGCCATCTCATGAAAGCGCGTTTCGCCTTCGGTAATCCGCCTCCGCAGTGGCCGGGTGATGCGCGGGGCGGCCAGGAAAGCGAGGCAAGCAACAGTGAGGAGGAGCGATGCCCCGGCGGCACTGGACGTCAGGTACGCTCGTTGGATCGGTGCGTTGAGCGTCGCAACAGGAACGGCGACCGTCGAAATCCATCCCGTGTCGCCCACATGACTGTAAGCGACATGAACCAGCCGGCCATCCGCCGTGAAGGCATCGAATGCGCCGTTCGGTTCACGAAAATGTCCTAGCCAGGCTGCGTCGACCACGGGCGCATTGGCAGCCCGTTCGGGCGATCGGTTGGCGGCAAGGAGCTTGCCATTTCGGTCGAACGTCCCTGCAAACCATTCGGCCGGAAACTCTGCATTGAAAACGCGCACACTCTCCGTCGCGTCCAACGCCGCGCATAGCACGTAACGAACTATATCCGTTCGGACAATGGGAATGCAGATGCCGGCGACGTCGGCATTCTGTACGCGGGCGAACACAATCTCGGATATCTGTGTTTGGCGTGTTTCAACGACTTTCCTCACCATCTCGTTGACCGCTACCCGCGTCTCGGGTGCTTGCTCGGGAGTCGGTACGCCGAAGGGCAAATTCGTATTGATCAACGGATTTTGGCCGTCCACCGTTGCCCGGTCGCGATCGTACAATAAAATGAACGAGCCGAGCGGCTTCGTGATGCTAATCGCTTGATTGTAGAAGTCGGCAAAATCGTCCGCGCGAAGGGTGGGCGAAACGGCGAGGCCGTTAAGCAGCACCTGTACCGTCGCGATTTCTCGCTCGAAGAATTGCGCGCCAGTGGCGGCGACTTGTCTTGCTTGCGAGTCCATCGCCGAGCGCTCGCTCCGCGCATGCGACAGCACAAAGGCCGAAGAAACGATAACCGCGACGGCCGTGCACGCGGTCGCAAGAAGAATGAGCCCGACCCGAAGAGTCGATGCGCTGTCCGATTCGGGCCATCGCGCTCGCACGGTTACGGGCGATTGGATCGAGGCGTTATCGGCATCCGTCGCCGATCGGTCGCTCAACATCCCTCTCCGAAGTCCTGTTAGGGTAGCCACGACTTCTTTCAAGTCTGGCCCATGGCGTAGGATGCGCGCCGTGCTGCCGGTTCTCTAGGTATGTTCAGGTATATTACTGAGCAACCGGCTCATTCTCGATCGGATTAGGGGGTATTTACCCTTAGGGTGTCGTTCGGTTGGTTATGGCTGCTCCTGCAGCGCCCGATCCATTCGGAACAATGTAACAATTCCGGGTTTTGCCCGATAACGTAATTCGTTAATAAATGATCCTATATAGGGAATCTACGTCTTGTTCATGGGAACGGTTGGACAGGATCGACCGGTGAATTGGCCGATGGCGGCAAATGGAATGTGCCGATGGTACAAGTGCTAATTGCCGACGATCACGAGGTAATCCGCCGCGGATTACGGCAATTGATCGCTCATCACCCCGGCTGGGAGGTGTGTGCCGAGGCGGCCACGGGTGCCGAGGCCCTGGAGCACGCGACGGCTTTGAAGCCGGACATCGTCATTCTCGACTTCAGCATTCCCGAGACCGACACGATCGGTCTGTCCCGGACAATCCGCGAGCAGCTCCCGAACACGGAGGTGCTGGTTTTCACCATGCATATGGGCGAAGAAGTCATGCGGGCGTTTATCAGCGCCGGCGTGCGTGGCTATCTCTTCAAAACCGATACGACAAGCCAAATCATCGCGGCAATCGAGGCATTGGCGAAGCACAAGCCGTTCTTCACTGGAAAGGTTTCCGAGACGCTTCGTGAATCGTTCTTGAAGAGCATGAGCGGCGAGGGGATCCGACAACCGGGAGGAGCGCTTTCGGCGCGCGAGCGCGAGATTATCCAACTTATTGCCGAAGGCCGCAGCAACAAGGAAGTTGCCGCGCGATTGAAGATTAGCGTCAAGACAGTCGAGACACATCGCGCAACGATCATGCGCAAGCTCGGAGTCAATTCCGTGGTCGAACTTGTGCACTACACGGTGCGCAACAAGATCATAGCGCCGTAGGCGCGTGTCGGCTTCTTCGTCGCCCGCGCCTATTGGGGCTTGACGAATCCGCCCGCGACACGACATGGACCCCTGCTTTGACTTAAAATGGTGCACCGTGTCGTCGACGATTTATCTCGAATAGGCTGGTGATGATACGCATTCTCGTCGTGGATGATCATGCGATTGTACGGGAGTCGCTGCGCGAGCTGATTGAGCTGCGGAGCGATCGGCAAGTCTGCGGTGAGGCCTCTAACGGTCGAGAGGCCATCGAACTCGTGCGCCAACTGCGCCCCGATATCGTAATACTCGATTTAAGCATGTCGGAACTCAACGGCATCGAAGCGACATTGCGAATCCGGAAGATGTCGCCGACGACGGAAGTGCTTGTATTCACCATGCACGATAGCGAGGATATTGTACGCGAAGTTATTAGGGCCGGCGCTCGAGGCTACCTCATTAAATCCGACGGCGCTGCCAGTCTTGAGGCTGCGATCGAGGCGCTCGCACAGCATAAGCCCTATTTCACACCGGCGATCGAGGAAATCGTGCTCGCAACGGTCATTGGCGGTGTCCCTTCAAATGAAGAGACCGATTTTGGCCATGGTCCTTTGACGGTGCGTGAGCGCGAGGTTGTGCAACTCCTCGCGGAGGGTAAAAGCAGCAAGAAGATCGCGAAACAGCTCGGCTTGACGGCAGCAACCGTCCAGACCCATCGAGCGACGATCATGCGGAAGCTCAACATAAGCTCTATTACCGAACTTGTTCGGTATGCTGTTCGTAACAAGATCATCGAACCTTAAGGCGCGATCGGTATCTCATAAAGCCCGGCGAGCACGTCCTCAGCTTGTAACTCGAGGTAAAAAATCTGCGCGGTGTCTCGGGTGTCTACGGGGATCGTGCCGCTCGCCCGCAGCGAGAGCGATGCCGGTCTACGGACCGAGATGAGTAAGGGCTTGCCGCAACGGTGCGCTTGAGGCTTGAAGTGTTCCCGTGAACGATTGATCGAGGTCGAGGATCAGGAATATGGCGCTGGAAGCCGACAGCGCGCACACCAGAAGAACCGCCACGACCGTTGCGTTGCGCGGTCCAAAGAGGCCAAAGCTCATGAAGATTATCGTCAGCCAGAACACCAACACGGCCAAGAAAGCCGGGTGTATGGAGCTGTTGATCTGCTGAATGAGAAGAAATCGAGTGTTGCCGATGCCGATCATCATCGCCAATGCCTGGGTCTGAAGCGAGCGCTGATATTCGTTGCTCGGCTGGAGCTCGCCGATCTTGTCATAGAGAATTTCGGCTGGTGATATCGGCGGAACGACGCCTGCATCTCGAGGCCCATTCGCCGGCCAGATCCGCTCGATCGTTGCCATGACGGAGAGACGAAGCAGGGATCGGATATCCTTCGTTTCGGGGCCATAATGGCGCAACAAGCTATCGAGCAAGACGATGTTGGCTGACACCTGCGCTAGGTCGCTATTGCGGGTGTCGTAGGCATTCTTTGCGGTGGAGATGAGAAGACCGAGAACCAACGCGGCCATCGTTCCAACGAGAGCGCTCGCCACGCGAACGACGTCCTTTGTATCGCCGCTCAAGTGATGTTCGGGCAGCGCCATCCGAAGGAACATGCCGAGCAGGGCGCCGCCGAAGATGCAGGCGAACGCGATCAAAGCGATCGCCAGTGAATTCACGTTTTATGCCTCTCTTGCACGGTGACTGAGGCGATGGCGCGATGTCCGCGCATGGCATCTAAGGGCGGGAGCGCCTTGTTCGTGCGCCGGCAAGCCTTGGTCGAAAAGAGCGATGTCGCTCGTGACGAGGCTCGCCAGTTGAACTCGCCCTTTGATGTTGAGCGACATGAAGGGCATCACGTTCGCCACGACGACCAGCACAAGGCCCGTTGCCGCCAAAGCGAGAGAACGCTGAAGAGAGTTCGACGGAATGCTAGCTGCGTTCCGCTGCAACGTCGGCATTTTGCCGTGAAATCCGTCGCGAGTGTTTCAAGCTCGTGGCGAAGCCCGCATTCGTGACACTCGAAGATGCGCACTATTGCCCTTGCGTCCTGATGGTCTGGTGCGAAAGAAGCACTACCGTCAACGAATGACGCCGAACATCAGGTGAAATGCGGAGGACGCTTCGAAATCCCCAAGATAATTCCTGTCGAACGACAGACGGGAGATTCAATTCGCAAATCTCAAATGCTCGTCCCAACGGCATGCGCGTCGACCCTCAGCGACTAATACTTGGTGCGGCGTGCTCCCAGGGTTTTACCCGATGTGTATTCCGGGAGCGGCGTCGCGGAGTCTAGGCGGACGCTGGAGGACTCCCATACATCCTGCGAGCGTCGGAAAGCGCTTACTCGTGCCCATCTAAGTTCGCAGGAGACCCAAGAAAAGCCCCGCCGAAGCGGGGCCTCAAGGTTCCTGGCGTTGGGGGAGGAATGCTCAGAAAGACGGACAGCAGCCGGCCGTGAAACTACTGGATGGGGGGCGCCACAGTGACCGTGTTGCCGCTGGCGCTCGGAGCGACGGGTGTTGAGGAGGTCGGGCGCGGCCCGCTGGGAATACTTTTGCTGCAAAAGCCGTCCGGTCCGGGGTCGCAATTGAAATTGCCGTCGCCTTGATGGACTTGGGCCTTCGCCTTGGCGAGCCAAGGGCTGTCGGCCCTGGTGCAATTCGGTGTACCCGGATTGCAAACCGCAAGCGCGGGAGTGGTGCCGGAGAGAGCGATCGCACTGGCCACCGCCGCGAGCCCGAGAAGTTTCGTCCACATTGGCTGTCTCCTGACCTGCGGGCTCCGCAAATGCGGCCCGGGTTCGATATCGGAGACGATAGGCAGATGAGGCGTCCGCAATATGTGAAACAAGTTCACAACCTACGGCTGATCTCACGCCGATGGGCGATCAACGGATGATGCGCTCCGCGATTAGTTCGTGTTTCAACTCGGTCGCGTGCCGCGAAATCTGATCGGCGAGGTCGAGCAAGTCCGACGTAACGTCGTTCGATTTGTGCTCGGCAAGCTCGCGCAAACGAGCCTCGATATCGCGGAAAAATCTTAAAATATGGACCCTGCTCGGCATCCGTGTTCCCGACCCTTCTTCGGCCGTTGGCAGTTTCTATGACAAGACGACGATTAGTCGTCCAAAAACTTACCAATCAATGACTGGAATGTCTTATTTTTATAATTAATATTCGTCTCAACTTTTCGTAAAATTTGTCCGATATTGCAGGTTATAGTAATTGCATGACCTGCGGCTATGTATGGTCAAATGCCTACCAAGTTTTAGACAAATGGTGGGTGGCTTATGGAAAATTCCAGCTTAGCCGTTTCGGCGCTTTCGGTTTTGATCGTCAGCCGTCACACCTTGGTCCGCGAAGGAACTCAAGGCGATGATTGCCGATACGCCTTTCAGGATCGTGTGCGAACGCGATTCTGTCAGATCCGCGGTCGAGCAACCTGCGGGGAATGTTGCTCTTGCTTTGTTGGGCGTGTCTCTCGGCTCGGATCTGGTCGAGCAACTCAAATTGTTGCGGGCCGCTTATCCTCATGCGCGGACCGTATGCTATTCGCCCAGCGTCAACCTGCCACTTAAAACTCTTAATGCCATCTTCGGCTCAAGCGTCGACGGCTGGCTGTTGTCGAGCTCGCCGCCGCAAGTGCTGCGTCAGTCGCTTGAGCTGATCATGATGGGAGAAAGCGTTCTCCCGTTCTCGCTCATCGCGTCATCCTTTCCGAACGAGACGGAACCGAGGCACGAGGAGCAGCCTCAGGCTGTTGCGGCCGACTACGCGTTCTCGATGCGCGAGCTACAGGTTCTCGAGATCTTGCAGAACGGCAAGTCGAACAAGGTCATCGCCCGCGAGCTCGGCCTGTCTGAAGCGACGGTCAAGGTCCACATCAAGAATGTCCTGCGGAAGCTCGGCGCCGCGAACCGCACCGAAGCCGCGATCTGGATGACGAAGCACAGAAAGACGACCGAAGACATCAATGGTCGGCAGCCGGTGCTCGGACCAATCGCCTCAGGCTCCGATATCGGTGTTGTCCCAAGCGAGGGTTTTTGAACGGAGAAACGGCCGGCAGCGAGCCTCATTCAATATACGCAATGGGCGTTCTGGCCTCTGGCGATCACGCCGCATGCCTTCGATCGCTTGAGCTGCTAGCCACTCGCTCAAGGGCGTGCTCGCCTTAAATGACCGCTGACACAGCTTAACCCCGAACAAAAATTACCCGACTCCCGATATGCTTCGGCGTCAGTAACGCGCCGCAGGTTGGGAATACATGGATGGACCGGCCGCATGCGATGCGAAAAAAGCGGCGATAGCGAAGCTTCCCGTGCAAAGCCAAATGACGACCGCGCTTGGCGTCGCTCGTCTATTGCTGGTCATGGGCCTATTGCTGGCGATCGTTAGCGGCGGAGTATTGGCAAGAACCTTTCGGCCTCTTTGGCGGTACAAGAACCGCCCAAATTGATGGGGCCGAGCCCTCCGAGAGGCGACCGATCAAGCCTTAGCGCCTTTCCTTTTCCAGCTTCTCTTTCGTCACCTTCTACCATCGAAGTGCAACACCGGCTTCCGGCTGTAATTCGATTTCTTGGGCGCGCTCTTCTAATTCCTCGGCGGCGATCCGTATGATACTCGCCAACACCCTGTCGTCGCGTACGGAGAAGGCAATGTCGCGGTATCGCTGCGCACGTGTCCGCAGGCCATCCGTGTCTTCATCGTCCATGGGAACCCCCACAAGCGCTACAAGTCCACAGATTTAAGGTATTCACTGTACAAAGGCGCGCAACGTGGGATGGGTAACATACTCAAAATCACCTAGTCTTGCGGGCATTTATCGGTAGATGGCCTTTGCGATCTTCTTTAAGCTTCCGCCGAGTGTTCCCAGCGAACTATAGACACCAACGTCTCGGGCATGATTGGATCTCGCAAGATGCGGCCGATCGTCTCTTGGACCGGCAAGTCGTAGCTTGTCACATATGTGATTTTGATGTCGCGCTGGCGCACGCGTGCCATCCGTGTGAGCGCAAAGCCGTTAACGCCCGGCATGACGAGATCGACAAGAAGCAGGTCGATCTGGCGGGCTTTGTATTGTTTATTAATGCAACCGCGATCCCAACACCGGATTGCTCTTATAGATCCAAGAATAGGAGCTTTGTATGACCGGATATGCTGCAAAGGATTGGAGCCCGGCCCTGCCGCTGCTGCTCTCGCTGAGTGTGGCTTGCGCGTTGGGCGCATGTGACAGCTCAGAACAAATTCGCCAAGCCCAGGAGCAGCGCTGTGCGAGCGACGGCTTACAGCCGGGCACAGCCCAGTTCGCGGACTGCATGAAGCGCGAGAGCTTGGCCCAAAGCTACCGGCTCAATCAGGCAGGGACGTCGTGGGGTCCGCCCAACGCGGTTCCGGCCTATGCGATTGGCGGTGCCGGGAGATAATTAGAGGCAGATTCTTCTGAGGAGCCGGGCGCTAGAAGTTCCTCGGCAGCTTCACCGCGCGAATGACGTGCTGCAGATCGGCGCTCGCCCTACCGCATCTTTCGCACGAGGTCGCGGCCGGTGATCTCGTCGGGCGGTATGGGTTCTGGCGGTCGCATATCAGTGTGGCGCGAGACGGTCCACTGGGGCTCAAACCAAGCTTTCGAATGCTGCAAAGTCACGCCGGTAACCGTTCTCACGGACGAATATTCTCGCGGCGGCCGGTAAGCGCGCCCATCAGGGGCGGAGGCCGGCAACACTACCGAGCGGCGGCGTGAGGTTGCGACGAGGCACGCTAGGTCGCAAAACCGACCCTTGCTGCCTACGCGCTACCTGATTTTCTGAAAATGGTGCCCAGG
>CAVUFS010000003.1:0-930309 GCA_963740675.1 uncultured Alphaproteobacteria bacterium | reverse complement strand
GGAGGCCGGAAGCGGAATCGAACCGCTGTACGAGGATTTGCAGTCCTCTGCATAGCCACTCTGCCATCCGGCCGACGGCGCGGGCGAGGTATAAAGCCCCGTTTGCGCCCCGTCCATAAGCGCGGCCGTGCCGTGCGTCGATTAATCTTGCCGGGAGATCGCCTGTTGCCATCGAGCGCATTGTCAGATGCGCGACAAGCCACTATAAACGCGGGGTTTTCCATGACTCGCCTTACGCAGCTATGATCAACGAACCCGCCGCACGGCTCAACATGGTGGAGGGCCAGCTGCGCACCAACAAGGTGACCGACGAGGCCGTGCTCGAAGGCTTCCTCACGACGCCGCGCGAGCGCTTCGTCCCATCCGCCCTGCGCGGCATCGCTTACGTCGATGACGATATCCCGCTCGGCAAAGGCCGGTTCCTGGTCGAGCCGCTGGTTCTGGCGCGGCTGTTGCAGCTCGCCGAGATCGGCAAGGACGACAAGGTGCTCGAGATCGGCTGTGCGAGCGGCTATGCGACGGCGATCCTGGCAAAGATCGCAGCGAGCGTGGTGGCGGTCGAAAGCGATCCGCAACTCGCGGCTGCGGCGCGTGCCAATCTTCAGGCGCTCGGTATCGGCAACGTCCAGCTTCAGGAAGCGGCAATGACGGCCGGCTGGCGCGCCGGCGCGCCCTACAACGTCATTCTCATCAACGGCGCCGTCGGGGAGATTCCCGCAGCGATCAGCGATCAGCTCGCCGAAGGCGGCCGTCTCGTGACGGTGACCGAAGGCAGCGCCGGTCCGGTCGAGGCGCGCTGCGGCAGCGCCGTGCTGATGACGCGCGCCGAAGGCAAGCTGTCGAACCGTCCGGCTTTCGATGCGACGGTGGAGATGTTGCCGGGCTTCATGCGGCGCCCGGCTTTCGTGTTCTGACCTCGGTCTGGTGCAAAGCGGCGCGTAGAACGTCGCGGTTTCAAACGGACATAAGCGTTCAGGGGGATGTCATGCGTCGCGTTGTTTTTGCTTCGGTTGCCGCCGGGATCGGCGCCTTTGCCGCCGCAAGCGCGCATGGCGAGACTCTCGAAGAGGCGCTTGCGTCAACCTATAATACCAATCCGCAAATCCTCGCCGAGCGCGCCAATCTGCGTGCCATCGACGAAGGCGTGCCGCAAGCGCTGGCCGGCTGGCGTCCGACGGTCACGTTTAACGGCTCGATCGGCTCCGAGCGTTCCGAGAACACGCCGCCCTCGACCGGCAACGCGCCGGCGCATCAAACGCTTCAGCCGCATACCTACAGCCTCACGGTGAACCAGCCGCTGTTCAACGGCGGCAGCACCGTCGCGAGGACCGCGCAAGCCGAAGATAACGTGCAGAGCGAGCGCGCTAAGCTCATCGCCACCGAAAGCACCGTACTCTTCTCCGCGGCCCAGTCCTATTTCGATGTGCTGCGCGATCTCGCCGTGGTCGAGCTCGACCGTAACAACGAGAAGGTGCTGTCGCGCCAGCTCGATATCACGTCGGATCAGTTCCGCGTCGGACAGGTGACGCGCACCGACGTGGCGCAAGCGCAATCGGCGCTCGCCGCCGCGACCGCGACGCGTGAGGCCGATCAGGGCGTGCTGGAGAACGACCGCGCGAGCTATACGCGAGCCGTCGGCCATGCGCCGGTCGATCTGGTGCAGCCGAAACCGGGCTTGTCGTGGCCGACGACGCGCGAGCAGGCGGTGGGTCTGGCTTCGACCGAGAATCCCAATGTGATCGCGGCGCAATATGCCGAAGACGCGGCGCGCGATTTTGTTGCAGCAACGAAGGCGCAATTGCTGCCCAGCCTCGCGCTGGTCGGCAACGTGCAGCGGCTGCAGGAAAGCCAGCTTAACGGCCGCGAGCAGACGAATCTGTCGGGCGTCGCTCAGCTCACCGTGCCGCTCTATGAAGCGGGCAGCATCTGGTCGCAATCGCGCCAAGCGATCGAGAATGTCGGCAAGGCTCAGGGCACGACCGACGATGCGCGCCGCGCCGCGGTGCAGAGCGCGACCCAGTCGTGGGAGACGATCAACTCGGCCGGTGCCAGCATTCGCTCGTTGGAGACCACGATCAACGCGGCGCAGATCGCCCTCGAAGGCATCACGCAGCAGCAGCAGGTGGGACAACGTACGGTGCAGGACGTCTTGATCCAGCAGCAATCGCTCTTCACCCAGCAGGTCAATCTCGCCAAGGCGCAGCACGATCAGGCGGTGGCACGGTTAAACCTGTGGCAGCAGATCGGCCGGCTCACGGCCGCCGATCTGAAGCTGCCGGTAAAGATCTACGACGTGAACGTTCATTACAAATCGGTGCGCAACAAGGCGGTCGGCTTCAGTGCCGATGACGGTCAGTAAGCGTTGGCATCGCCGAGTCGCGATGCTTTAGAAGGCGTTGGGACCCTCATTCTCTGGTGTTCGCCGCGTCTTTCACCTACGATAGAGCGCATGTTCTGCGATTGTGACGCCGCGCAATAGTCATGTCTGACAGCACGGAAGGCAAAGACCAGCACGAACCCTCGATGGAGGAGATTCTCGCCTCCATCCGACGCATCATCTCCGAAGACGGCGATGGCGGCGAAGGCGGGGATGCGGCTGCGGCGCCCAAAGCCGAGGAGAAGCCCAAAGCCGACGAGAAGGCCAAAGCCGAGGAGGCCCCGGCCGAGCCTGCGCCGCCGCTGGCAGTGCCGGTTGCCGAGGCGGCACCGCTGTCGCAAGCGACGGAGCGTCCGAAGCGGCCGCTGATCGCCGATGTTGAAACCGAGCTCGAAGCCGAAGACGATAGCGACGTGCTGCTGCTGACCGAGGAGGCGGTGGATGAAGCATCGCCGCCGCCCCCGTTATTGCACGAATTGCCGCTGGCACTCGAAGACGACGAACCGCCGCCGGAGCCGTACCGCGAGCCCGAGCCGCTGACCTTCGAACCTGAGCCCGAGCCCGAGCGGGAACCGTTCGCGGAACCCGTACGCGCTGCCGCGCCCGAGGTGGAATCTCTCGTTGACCGTCTTATTTCTGACCGTGCTGCCGCGGCCTCGCTCGCGGCAATGAGCGAACTCGTTTCCCGCAGCCACCGCGAGCCAAACATTGAGAGTCTGCCCATGGGCAACACCAACCAGACCCTTGAAGACCTTACCCGCGAGCTCCTGCGGCCGATCCTGAAGACCTGGCTCGACGAGAACCTGCCGCAGATCGTCGAGCGCATCGTGCGCGAAGAGATCGGCCGACTCGCCCTCGACGCCCAACGCCGCTAACGGGGCGTCGCCAGGCCGAGGCTGGCTCTAAACGCGCAACGCCGCTAAAAAGCGGCAATGCTCGACAAAACATTCGATCCAGCCGCCATCCAGGCGGCAATTTACGAATTGTGGGAAAAGTCCGGCGCCTTCGCCTGTCATCCCGACAGCCCGGCCAAGCCCTATTGCATCATGATGCCGCCGCCCAATGTCACGGGCAGCCTGCATATGGGCCACGCGCTGACCTTCACGCTGCAGGACATTCTCACCCGCTATCACCGCATGAAGGGGTTCGACGCGCTGTGGCAGCCGGGCACCGATCATGCCGGCATCGCGACGCAGATGGTGGTCGAGCGCCAGCTCGAAGCCGAGCAGTCGGACCGGCATAAGCTCGGCCGCGAGAAATTCATCGAGCGCGTCTGGCAATGGAAGGGTGAGTCCGGCGGTACGATCACGCGCCAGCTCCGCTCGCTCGGTGCCTCGCCCGATTGGTCGCGCGAGCGCTTCACCATGGACGAGGGGCTTTCCGCCGCGGTGCGCCGCGTCTTCGTGCAGCTTCATCGCGAAGGTCTCCTCTATCGCGACAAGCGGCTGGTGAATTGGGACCCAAAGCTGCACACCGCGGTCAGCGATCTCGAAGTCGAGAGCCAGGAGACCAAGGGCTCGCTCTGGTATCTGAAATACCCGGTCGAAGGCCAGCCCGATGAGTTCGTCACCGTCGCGACAACGCGGCCCGAGACGATGCTCGGCGATACCGGCGTCGCGGTTCATCCCGAGGACGAGCGCTATAAGCATCTCATCGGCCACTACGTCGTACTGCCGCTCGTCGGCCGCCGCATTCCGATCGTCGGCGACGAGCATGCCGATCCGACCGCCGGCAGCGGCGCGGTGAAGATCACGCCGGCGCATGATTTCAACGATTTCGAGGTCGGCCGCCGTCATGGCTTGCCAATGGTCAACATCTTCGATCGCGATGCGAAGCTGAACGACGAAGCGCCGGTCGCCTATCGCGGCATGGATCGCTTTGCTGCGCGCAAACAGATCGTCGCCGATCTCGAAGCGCAGGGTCTCGTCGCGAAGATCGATCCGCATACGCTAATGGTGCCCTATGGCGACCGCTCCGGCGTCGTCATCGAGCCGTGGCTGACCGATCAGTGGTATGTGAATGCCGGCGAGCTCGCCAAGGAAGCGGTCGCCGCGGTCGAGAGCGGCAAGACGCAGTTCGTCCCGAAGATGTGGGAGAACACTTTCTTCGAATGGATGCGCAATATCCAGCCGTGGTGTGTGTCGCGCCAGATCTGGTGGGGTCATCAGATCCCGGCCTGGTACGGGCCCGACGGCGCGATCTTCGTCGAGGAGACGGAAGGAGAGGCACTCGCCGCCGCCGCCAAGCATTACGGCCGCGAGGCCGATCTCCGCCGCGATCCCGACGTGCTCGATACCTGGTTCTCGTCGGCGCTCTGGCCGTTCTCGACCTTGGGCTGGCCCGAGCGCACGCGCGAGCTACAGCGCTATTACCCGACCGATGTGCTCGTCACCGGCTTCGACATCATCTTCTTCTGGGTTGCCCGGATGATGATGATGGGCTGCAAATTCATGGGCGATGTGCCGTTCAAGACGGTCTATATCCACGCCCTGGTGCGCGACGAGCGCGGCCAGAAGATGTCGAAATCGAAGGGCAACATCATCGATCCGCTCGATCTGATCGCCCGCTACGGCACCGATGCGCTGCGCTTCACGCTGACGGCGCTCGCCGCACAAGGGCGCGACATCAAGCTCGCCGAGAGCCGCATCGAAGGCTACCGCAATTTCGCGACAAAGCTCTGGAACGCGACGCGCTATGCGGAGATGAATGGCTGCCAGCGCGTCCCGGGCTTCGATCCGGCGAGCGCCAAGCTCACCGTCAATCGCTGGATCGCGTCAGCCGCGACGGCGGCCGGCGAACGCGTCGCGCGCGCGATCGAGGAATACAAATTCAACGATGCGGCCGACGCGCTCTATCAATTCACTTGGGGCACTTTCTGCGATTGGTATATCGAGTTCTCGAAACCGATCCTGACCGGCAGCGACGAAGCAGCGAAGGCCGAGACGCGCGCGATAACCATCTGGGTAATCGAGCGCGTGGTGCATCTGCTGCACCCGTTGATGCCCTACATCACCGAGACGCTGTGGAAGCACATCGCCGGTGACAATGCGGACATGCTCATCACCGCGAAATGGCCGGAGGCGAGCCTCGCCGCCGATCAGGCGGCGGTCGCCGAGATGGAATGGGTGGTGAGCCTCATCTCCGCGATCCGCGGCACGCGCTCCGAGATGAACGTGCCGGCGGCGAGCGAGCTCAACGCGACGATCACCGAAATCCGTCCCGAGGCGCGCGGCTGGATCGAGACGCATGGCGAGCAGATCCGCCGTCTCGCGCGGTTGAGGACCATCACGATCGGCGCGAGCGGTGATGCCAAGACGGCCCTGCAGGTCGTGGTCGAAGGCACAACGGTGCTGATCGATGTCGCTGGCGCGGTCGATCTCGGCAAAGAGCGCGCACGGCTTCAGAAGGAAGTGGCAAGCGTTCGCGGCGAGCTCGACAAAATCGCGAAGAAGCTCGGCAACGAGCAATTCATGGCGAAAGCCAAACCCGAAGCGATCGAAGAGCAGCGCGAGCGCCAGAGCGAATATCAGGCGACGCTCGCCAAGCTCGACGCGGCGTTGGCGCGGATCGGGGCGTGACCGCTATTTAAGGCGATGCCTATTTAAGTCGTCATTCCCGCGAAAGCGGGAATCCATGGATGCGCCGTGCTGTTTCATCGATGGATTCACGCTTTCGCGGGAATGACGGTTTATTTTGTCGATCCGGGCCTAATCCCCCACTGCCGTCAGCCCTGAAATCGCCGCGTCCTCCGCGGTCGCCTCTACGTCCTTATCTCCCAATTCGTGCAGCGCGGTCACCAATGCACCGACACCGCGGCGTGAGAGTTTATGTGTCTTGTCGAAATACACCCCGCC
The DNA here is from genome assembly GCA_963740675.1 of uncultured Alphaproteobacteria bacterium. GTDB lineage: Bacteria > Pseudomonadota > Alphaproteobacteria > ATCC43930 > CGMCC-115725 > CAIKMD01. The sequence continues at coordinate 924,078 of CAVUFS010000003.1, read as the reverse complement.
TTTGAGGAAGTCGTAGCTGCGCGCCGCGTCCTCGGCATTGCTCTTCGAGGCATCGATCAAAATCTTGATCGCCGCCTCGCGATTTTTGTCGTCGTAGAACCAGTCGGTCGCTTCGTCTTCCGCGGCGAAGAAACCCTTCGCCGCGTCGGGATGCGCCGCGGCCCAGGCGCGGTTGATGACAGAACCGGTGAAGGGCAGGTCCTTGTTGTAATCGCCGGCAATGCCGAGATTCTTGAAGCCTTCGCCGATGGCGATAAACGAGAGCGGCGGTGCCAAGAGCGTCGCGTCATAAGCGCCAGCCTTGAGCGCGGCGTAGCGCGCGGTCGTCGCGCCCGAATACAGCATGTCGACATCGTCGGGTTTCAGCTTGAACGGTGCGAGCATGTTGATGATCAGCACAAAGGTCATGTCGTTGCGGCTGCCGATCCCGACATTTTTGCCTTTCAGACCGCCGATATCGGCGAATTCCTTCTTGCCGACCAGCACATAGGGCGAGACGTGCAGCGACACCCGCGCGATCGCGACGCCGGCCTTGCGCGCGACGAGACGTACCGGATCGACAAGGCCGGCGCTCGCCGCGATATCGAGCGAGCCGGCGGTGACCTGCTGCAGCATGCCGGGCGAGGAGGGCATGAAGATGACCTCCGGCTCGACGCCGTGCGCGGCATAGAGATGCCTGGCCTCGGCGATCGATGCCGGCCAGACGAACGCGTTGTAGCCGCCGACGATGCCGACAGTGACTTTCTCGGCGGCGTGTGCGGCTGGTATGAGCGCGGCTAAACAAAAAAGAAGAGCGAGTGAGATCGTACGAACCATGCTGTTTTTCTCCCCGATAATTTTTGTATTCGTTGCAGTTTCATCCTGCGCCCTTCGACTACGCTCAGGGTGAGGAGATTTTCATAATGGCATCTACCAGCGGATGCGGATCGTGCCGCGCACTGCTACTTCCTCACCCTGAGCGTCGTTGAAGGGCTTGCGGTCGTAATGCAATGCGACGACGCGACGGCTCATGCCTTATAGGCGATGATTTCGACCTGAACGATACCGGCATGGATCGGCGCGACCAACGTGCGACGCGCCGGCCGGCGGTTGGGATCGGGGAAGGCGCGCGCCCATTCGTCGATGGCGGCGTCGCGATGTGCGTCGTCGGCGATATAGATCGTGATCTTGGCGACGTCATCGACGCTCATGCCGGCGGCAACGAGCACGCGCTTCATATTGGCGAAGGTGTTGCGCGCCTGGGTCTCGGCATCGGCGGGTAATTGGCCACTCTCGGGATCGCGACCATAGATCGCACCCGAGCAGAGCAGCGGCCCGATCTTGCATGCCATCGGCGAGGCTTGCGGATGGTCGATGCCTTTGAGATTGATGACCTGCTGCGGCATTGATTTTCCTCCCGTTGTTTGTTTCTCCTGCGATCATAGCGGGTTCGGTCGCAATCGCACCCTGCGTCCCTTGAGCAGTCGAAAAACGACTCCACTCAGGACGAGGAAAATTTGTGCGTGGCATCGTCCAGTGGTAGATGCCGCGCACAGCCTTACCTCATCCTGAGCGTCGTCGAAGGACTCGTGATCGGTCTGCAACGTGTCTAACCTCTCCCTCGCTGTCCTCTCTTTCACCATCGTCGTGCTGTTGGGCGGCGCGCTCGCCATCCAGATCCTGCGCCGGTCGACGCACGCGCCGTCGCGTTTGCTTGCATGGCTGCACGGCATCGCGGCGCTCATGAGCTACGGCGCGCTGCTCATTGCGCTGATGGGCCCACCGCGCGGCGCCGCGACCGGCACGCAATCCTTCGGCCTCGTCGCCGCGCTGTTGCTGTTGCTCGCGGCGGTGATCGGCATCGTCAGCCTCGGGCTGCATCTTTTCCGTCGCCGCATGCCGGGGATCGCGATCGGCGTCCATGCCAGCGTCGCGATCTTCGGCTACGTCATCTTGGCGGTGTACCTGCTCGCGGGATGAGGTAAGCTCCTCCCCATAAAAGTGTAAGGGAGGATACAATGAAGACTCTCGCGGCGCTGGCGCTGATTCTGGGTGCGGTTTCGGCTTTCGCGCTGTCGGCGCAGGCCGAGGATTATTCGATCAAGGTCGGCACCGGCCCGGTCACGGCTTCCGGCCCACTCTACATTGCGCAGGACCGCGGCTATTTCGCCGCGGAGCATATCACCGCCGAGATGGTGAGCATGGATGCAGCGCAATCGGTGGCGCAGGGCGTGGTCGCTGGCGCGCTCGATATCGGCGCCACCGCAGCGACGGCTGCCGCGTACAATCTCGGTGCCAAAGGCGGGCTCAAGATCATCGGCGGGCAGGGACGGGAAGTGCCGACCTTCCACGGCGCCGCGATCCTCGCCTCGAATGAGGGCTGGGACAAAGGCGTCAGATCGCTCAAGGACCTCGGCAATCGCAGCGTCGCCATCGTGCAGGTCGGCGGGCCGATCCATTACGAGCTCGAGCTCGCCAACGAGAAATATCACATCGATCCGAAGAGCCAGCGCATCGTCGCGCTGCAAGGTCTCTCCAACGTCGCGACCGGGCTGGCCGGCAATCAGGTCGATGCCGGTGTCAACGTCTCGACCTTCGCGCTGAAGCTGCAGGACACCGGCAAGGCGCATATCCTCGCTTGGGTCGGCGACGAGACGCCGTGGCAGAACACGCTGCTCTTTGTTTCCTCGAAGACCGCCGACGAGCGCAAGCCGATGATCGACGCCTTCATGCGCGCCTACAAGAAAGGCGCGCATGATTATTACGACGCCTTCACCGCGCCCGACGGCACGCGCCGCGACGGCCCGACCGCACCGGCGATCCTCGCCATCATGGAGAAAGCCTTGAACCAACCGGCCGAGCAGTTGAAGCAAGGCATTTCCTACGACGATCCCGACGCCAAGCTCGACGTGAAGGACGTGTTGCACCAGATCGTCTGGTTCAAAGAGCAGGGCATGCTGCCCGCCGACGCCGATGGCAACAAGATGATCGACAAGCGCTACGCGGTGCCGCTGAATTAGCGCGCGCTACGCGATCGGGACGGTGGAAGGCGGGATCGGCGGAAATCCCTTATTGCCAGGACGATAGCGCGAATCCTCGGCACAGCGTTCGACGACCTTCGTGTCCATGGTCTGGTTTGCGGCCGAGAGGTCGATCGGGCGGTAATAGGGCGGGTGCGTTGCCGCATAGGCGCCGTCGAGGAACGCCGTGTAGGAATCCGTGACCGCACCGCTCCAGTTCTTTGGGGTGACGAGCGGAACCTGTGCTTTGTCGATCGCGAGCCCCAGCGCGCTTGCCTTGCCCATCATCCAGCTCAACGTGATGTCGGAGAGATCGCGGCTGTCGTAACCGCCGCCGACATCGGCATGAGCGCCGATGAACCAGCGCTGCTCGACGGACTGCCCTGTCTTGGCGATCTGCGTCCACAGCGTCACTTGATAATCGATGCGATGTTCGTCGATGGCGACCGCGTGCGCGGCATTGGCGACGATGCCGCTGAGCTCCGTATCGTGGAAGTTGTAGACAGCGGAATTGAGCCATTGCAGCGCCGGCAGCGGAATGCCGAGCGCGCCGACCGTGTCCCAGACGCCGAGGAACTTGATATTGATCTCGCGCGAATAGCGGGCGCGGAATGCCTTGGCTTCGTCGGTGTCGGGGTTCGCGTCGCACCGGCGATAGAGCGCGTAAGCGTCGCCGACGCGGTGCACGTTTTCGGACAGCAGCAGGCCAACATTGCGGATCATGCCGACGAGGCTGCGCGCGGTATAGGCGCCGCGGCTGAAGCCGAGGATGAAGATTTCCTGATCGCCCGGATCGGGCGCGGCGTAATTCTCGACCAGGAACGTGTAGCCCTCGCGGATCTTCTCATCGAGGCCCCAGCCGAAGGCGCCGCCGCCAATCCGGTCGTACCAATTGGTGCCCACGCCGTCGTCGTACCATTTCGTCTGCGTTGCACCGTCCGCCTGCGCGCCGTTCGCAACCGCTTCGTAGAAACGCACGACATTGGTTTCGACCGTGTTCGCCGCCGCGGGGTCCTCGCCGGGGCTGTTCCAGGTACCGTCGAAACAGAGAATCAATCGTTTGACCATGGCTCCCCCAATGTTCGGCGTTGTGACGCATAACTTGCCACGACCGAGGCGGAGCTTTCTCCGGGCAATATCCGACCGTTTGGATGATGTGCGGGGGTGGTACGGTAATCCGGGTTCGGCGGCGGAGGCGGGGAGTCACACGATAAGCACAAGCGCGCCGCGGCAAGGTTGCGCTATGATGCCATTCGGTCCACGTCTTACCTTGGGGAAGCAGATGGACATCGTTGCGCGTGCGAAAAACATTCTCTTGTCGCCGAACACCGAATGGCCGCTGATCGCGGCCGAGCCCACCAAGGCCGACGCGCTCTATACCGGCTACATCATGCCGATGTCGGCGATCCCGCCGGTCTGCGCGTTGATCGGCCTGTCGCTCTTCCTTGGCAGGTTGGGTTTCGGTCTCGGCCTTGTCGGCGCGCTTGTCTCCTGGGCGCTCGGCCTTGTCGGCATCTATATCGTCGCGCTGGTGGCCCAATGGCTCGCGCCGAGATTTGGCGGCGGCGGCGATCTGCTGGCATCGTTAAAGCTGATCGCTTATTCGCACACCGCGGCCTGGGTCGGCGGCATCTTCATGCTGATCCCGTTCCTCGGCATCCTCAGCTTCGTGATGAGCCTCTACGGCCTCTATCTGCTCTATACCGGCGCAACGCCGGTGGTTGGCGTGCCGAGAGAGCGTGCTTTGACCTACACGGCCGCGCTCGTCCTGTGCGTGATCGTGGTCTTCTTCGTGATCAGCTTTATCCTCCGCACGATCTTCGGCCTCAGCATGTCGACGGTGTGAGGGGATCGCGCGGGTTTGGGTCGACGCGTTGTTCTGTGGCAGCGCCGATAGCGTCAGCGCCGTGAAGCCGATGGGATAACGGCCGCCGCTAGAGAAAAATCCACACAGATCGAATCAGTTTTCGCACCTTGCCATTACCGTCATGCCCGCGAAAGCGGGCATCCAGCTTGCCGTCCCGGACCCCGCTCCTGAGCTTGTCGAAGGGCGCGGGGGTGACGACCCAAAACACCTCAGCATGATTGGATAAAGCGCTAGACGGCGCGCAGCGTCCCGCGTGCGGCCTCGCGCTCGGCGGCGAGGATCGTGTCGACGATGCGCCGCGCCTGGATGCAGCCCGCATCCTGGTTGAGATCGACCGCGTCGGGCAGGGCGTCGCCAAATTCGCGCATTGTGTTCTGTTGCGCCTCGATCACGGCGAGGTCCTCCATGAACGCCGTATGCACCTGGCGGAAGATCAACTCACTGGCCGTCGGGTCGTTGATCGCGAAGTTATGCGCCTGCGCCCAGAAGTAATGCGTCGTCGTCTCGGTCTCGGGCGTGATCGCGTTGAGATTGCGCATCGAGATGCCTTGCGAACGATTGCCCTCGGTCGCGCCTGTGCCGGTGCGCGCGCAGCCGACACCCGCCGGGGAGGCGAAGAAAATTTGAGATGGGGCAGCAAAGAACGTGATTCGCATTCGTCCAACATCGCCCTAGCCCCGCGCGCTCGGACCGGCTTATTCTCTGTTTCATAAAGCGAACGCTTCGGGAGGATCGGATGAAGGGTGTTGCAGCGCTTGCGCTATCGTCGTTTATCGCACTCGCAGGCACCGCGGCTCGCGCGGATGAGGCGATTAAGATCGGCTCGGGCCCGGTCACCCAGGCGGGGCCGCTTTATGTCGCCGATGACAAAGGGTACTTCGCCGCCGAGCATCTGACCGTCGACATCATCAGCCTCGACGCCGCGCAAGAGGTCGCGCAGGGCACGATGGCCGGCTCCCTCGACATCGGCGCCACGGCGGCGACGGCTGCCGCCTATAACCTCGGCGCCAAGGGCGGGTTGAAGGTCATCGCCGGGCAGGCGCGCGAGGCGCCGACCTTCCACGGCAGCGCGTTCCTCGTCTCGAACAAGGCGTGGGATGCGGGGCTGCATTCGATCAAGGATTTCGCCAATCACACCATCGGCATCGTGCAGACCGGCGGTCCCATCCATTACGAGCTGCAACTCGCGCTCGATAAATACCACGTCGACAACAAAACCATCCGCCTCGTCCAGTTGCAGACTCTACCCAACACCGCGACGGCGGTCGCCGGTGGCCAGGTTGATGCCGCGCTCGACGTCAGCACCTTCGCGCTGAAGCTCGATGCGGCCAAGAGCGCGCATCTGATTGCCTGGGTCGGCGACGAGACGCCATGGCAGAATACGTTTTTCTTCGTTTCTACCAAAACCGCGAATGAGCGCGGCAAGATGATCGAGGCGTTCCTGCGCGCCTATAAGAAAGCCGCGCGCGAATTTTACGATGCCTTCGCCACGCCCGACGGCACGCGCCAGGACGGTCCCACCGCGCCCGAGATGCTGGCGATCCTCGAGAAGCATCTGAAGCAGCCGGCGGCGCAACTCGATTCCGGCATCCCCTATATCGATCCCGATGCCAAGCTCGACGTGAAAGACGTGCTGCATCAGATCGAATGGTTCAAAAGCCAGGGCATGATACCGGCCAACACCGACGGCAACAGCATCATCGACAAACGCTACGTCGTGCCGCTGAATTAAGCGCGGGCTAGACGGCGCGCAACGTCCCGCGTGCGGCGTCGCGCTCAGCGGCCAGGATGGTGTCGACAATACGTCGCGCCTGGATGCCGCCCGCGTCCTGGTTGAGATCGACCGCGGCGGGCAGGGCATCGCCAAAAGCGCGCATCGTGTTCTGTTGCGCCTCGATCACGGCGAGGTCCTCCATGAACGCCGTGTGCACCTGGCGGAAGATCAGCTCGCTGACCGTCGGGTCGTCGATCGCGAAGTTGTGCGCCTGCGCCCAGAAGTAATGCGTCGTCGTCTCGGTCTCGGGTGTGATCGCGTTGAGGTTGCGCATCGAGATGCCTTGCGAACGGTTGCCCTCGGTCGCGCCGGTGCCGGTACGCGCGCAGCCGACATCGAGCCGCACGAAAGCCGGCGGCGTGTAGTCGATCACCTGCCAGCGATCGACCCGCTCCTCGGGGCCGATGCCGCCGGCCTTTTGAAAGAACGGCGGCGCCGTGTGATCGAGCATCCAGCGCGTGACGCGCACGCTTTTGCTGTCGCGCTCGGTCTTGATCGGATTGCCGGCGATCGCCTGCGTGCCCAGCGTCGTCGGATGAACGAATTGCAGATGCGTCAGGTCGAGAAGGTTCTCGACGATCAGCAGGTAATTGCCTTTGAGGTCGAGCCGCTCGCCCCGCGCGCGCCACTGCGGATCGTCCATCCAATGAAAATCCTCGATCAGATTGGGATCGGCCAAGGCTGGATCGCCCATCCAGATCCAGACCCAGTGATAGCGCTCGACCACCGGATAGCTCCGCACGTGCGCTGACGGCGGGATCGCCTTCTGGCTTGGGATATGGATGCAGGCGCCGCTACCGTCATAGAGCAGGCCGTGATAAAGGCATTCGACATCGCTGCCGCGCAGCTTGCCGTGCGAGAGCGGCATATGCCGATGGCAGCAGCGATCCTCGAGCGCGGCGGGCGTGCCGTCTTCCTTGCGCCAGAACACGATCGGCTCGTTGCAGATCGTGCGCGGCATCAACTCCTGCCGCCGCACTTCCCAATCCCAGGCGGCGACGTACCAGAAATTCCGCGGGAACATGGCGCCTCTCCCTCGATGTGTTTTGCGGGCAGCTTAGAACCAGGGGGAAGGAGAGGGGAAGGCGTCGCTCGGTTCAAGGAGCGGTGCAGGTTGCTCGCCCTCACGGACCGCAATGCGATGGTCGGCAACGACCGCCGAAATTGGCGGACTCTGACGATGGCGACGCTTATACTGCGTCCAACAATCGTAATAGCTCGGGAGGAACACTCATGCCGACTTCGCTCCGCCGTCTGGCGGCTCGCATGCTGCGCGCTGGAACGCTGGCGAGCATGCTCTTCTTTACGGGTCATGCCGCGCGATCGGCCGAGCCCCCGCTGGCCCTTGCCAAGTCCGGCTGGATGTATGTCGGCGGCCATGTCGTCACCGTCGCCGGCAAGCAGTACATGGTCGGCCAGATGTATGCCGAATACATGATTCCGGCCAAGCAACTGCATCCTTATCCGGTGATCATGGTCCATGGCGGCACCATGACGGGCACCAACTACACCGGAACGCCCGACGGGCGCGAGGGCTGGGAACAGAATTTCGTGCGCGCCGGCTATGCCGTCTATGTCGTCGACCAGGTCGGCAAGGGCCGCTCGCCCTATTACCCGGACATCTATGGTCCGAACAGCCAGACCGATATGTCGAACAATCAGTCGCGCTATGTCGCCGAGGAAAAATCAAAGCTTTGGCCGCAGGCGCATCTTCACACGCAATGGCCCGGCAACGGCACGCTCGACGATCCGGCGGTCCAGCAACTCGTGTCGTCGCAACTGCCGTCGATCAAGGATTTTCATCGCCAGCAGGAGCTCAACTCCGCAGCCCTTATCGCGCTCGTCGATAAGATCGGACCATCGATCCTGCTTGTCCATTCGCAGGCCGGCGCCTTCGTCTGGCCGGTGGCGGATGCGCGGCCCAATCAAGTAAAGGGCATTCTCGCGATCGAGCCGAATGGGCCGCCGTTCTACAGCGTCGAATACACCGGCGCGCCCGATTGGTTCAAATACGACGGCGACATCGCATTGCATTACGGCATCACCGACCTGCCGATCACCTATGCGCCCGCGGTGAAGGACGCATCGGAGCTGAAGATCGTGCAGGAGGCCAAAGCCGAAGGCCCCGATCTCGCCCGGTGCTACGCGCAAGCCGAGCCGGCACGCCAACTTCCCAATCTACAGAAGATGCCGATCCTCGTCGTCACCTCCGAGGCGTCATATCACGCGCCTTACGACCATTGCACGGTGAACTACCTGCGCCAGGCCGGCGTGAAGCCGAGCTGGATCAAGCTGGCCGACCGCGGCATCCACGGCAACAGTCACGTCATGATGATGGAAAAGAACAGCAAGCAGATCGCCGATGTCATCATCGCCTGGTCTAACAAGGCGATTACGGCCGCGCCGGCACGTGCCGCATCCGCACATTAAGTTTGTCCGTTGTCACGGAGCGGACGGTGCGGTGCGCGTGCCGTCTTCCTTGCGCCAAAACACGATAGGCTCGTTGCAGATCGTGTACGGCATCAACACATGCCGGCAAACCTCCCAATCCCAGGCGGCGACCTAATCCTGAACGGCAAGAGACGCTATTGCCCGGCCGATGCGGGACGCGAGAAATGTTGCTAGCTTTGAGATGGCGGCGCGTTGTGCCGATAAGGGGACAAAGGAACATCTAATGAGTGACGCTATTTCTCGGCCCGAAGGCGGCTACGCCTTTATCAAAGGCGGGGAAAATCCATTCTCGCTGGGCATCGCGTGCTTGCCGGGGCATGCGTTGACCCGCGTCCGTTTTCGCAAGCCGCCGCCGCTGGCGGAAGGGCTCGCGCAGGCTGCCGCTCATATCCGGGCACAGGGGCGCCCGCTTGCCGCGCTGGCGGCCTGCGAGTTGCGCTCCCCCGCGCAGATGTCGTCTGCGGACTTCACGGCCTTTAACCAAGGCTACGTCGAGATGTTGCGCGCCAACGGCTTTCCGGCCGAGCCGCCTTTCCCGTTGGCACGCAGCAACGTCGCGATGTACATCGATCCGCCGGCGGCCCATACGCTCTTTGCCTTCACGTATACGACCGCCGCGCCCGGTGCGACGGGCGCGCGCGATTACCTGATCTCGGGCATGCCCGACAGCATCAAGGGGCCGGTTCGCACGCGCGTCGCCGACGGCGATCCATCGCCGGCGGGCACCGAGAAGAAAGCCGCCCATGTCTTCGACGGCCTGCGCGAGCGGGTGCGCGAACTCGGTGGCGCCTGGAGCGATATCACCGGCATCCAGTCCTATACCGCGCGAGCGATCGAGCCGGTTCTGAAGCTTCTGTCGAAGTACGGCCTATCGCATGTCGGCCTGACCGCGCATCCCGCCCTGCCGCCGGTCCAACTCTCCGAATTCGAAGCCGATGTGCGGGCCGTGAGCGTGGAGCGGGTGATTTAGCCTCGACGGCACAAGGCGCCGGGCCTGAGGTCGCCGCGCCCCGAAACGAGACCGACGTTTCTTTTCGGCGCGCGGCTGTCTTCCTTGCGCCAGAACACGATCGGCTCGTTGCAGATCGTGTGCGGCATCAGCTCCTGTCGGCGCACCTTCCAAGCCCCGGCAGCGACGTACCAGAAATTCCGTGAGAACTTTTCTCGGACGGGACGAAGACGGCGGGAAATAGCGTTGCTAAGAGCCTTAAGACGATATCATCCAGATTTAAAGGTTTGACAATCCGGAGTTTTGAGATTGATCAGCTTGTATATTTTGCATTGAAGTCAGCCAAATCCTCCTGACGATCAAGGAGATGAACGATCTCTTGTAGGTGGCTAAGTGCGATCAACTTGTGCTGCAAAAACTCGCGCGCCACCGTGACCGCGGGTGCTGTGAAGTCGCTCGCAGAAATAAAAATTCCTCGCCCTTCAGCTCTGCCCATTAGGGTACCAGACGTTCGGAAACTTCCGCTTTCCCTACGGGATCGCGATACCACTTCACTTCAACGAAATAGAGCGCGCCCCTTATTTAATGACGCCATGATTTGTTCGGAAATGCCGACGCGCCTAAGCCAACGAGAGAAACGCTTCCCGAATTAAGAGCCGTATGGACGAAAGCTCGTTGAGCGAGCTTAAGCATTTTGCCGTTCAACTGCGTTGTAGTTTAGCGCCAAAAAGCGCATAAAATTCGTTCTTGGCGGCTTCGATGCGGGCCGCGCGTTCTTTTTTTTCTGACGCTATTCGCTGGGCTTCGGCCGTGCGGGCCTCACGCTCTTGCTGGCGCTCCTGGTTGATGCGTGTGAACGCGTCCTTCTGATTGATTACGTCACGGATCGAAGCCACAATGACCTTTGGCTTTGAGTTGATCGTTCGGCCAGCACACGTCGAAATTGGAAAATTCTGCGACCCGGCGAAGAACCTCGCGTCGCTCCCGCAGTGCGCCTTCGCCTTTTTCATTTAGGCGCCTCAGAATCGTGCGCGCGATTTCAAACTTGTTAAGATCGTTGGGATTGGTTTTGAGCTTCTCGCTGATGTCAGCAAACATTGACCCCGAGACGCCGGCACCTTGGAAGAAGAGGAGAACTCCATTTTTAGCTCGATTAAGCGCCGGGATCGCTTCGACCAAAAGATCGAAGAGTTCTGGCGGATAGTGGAACGTAATGTCCATACTGTCGGTCATTGCGAGTTCGTGCCTTTACCTCGTCGCCTTAAGCTCAAAACTCTGCACGACAGCAGAGTAGAGTTCCGAATACCTAGGAATGCCCTATCTTGCGTAGCTTATTTGTGACCTTCTAAAGTTGCCGGCGTCGGCAGCTGGATCATCAGCAAGCGCGTCAAGCTCGTCCGCGATCCTCAATACGGCTTCCACTTCCGTTTGCGTTTCTTCAGGCGATGACATTCCTGGTCCCGATCGCACCCGGAACGTCGCAGTCCGCCGCATATAGTCGGAAAGGCCGCCCAGCGCAGCCCGCCGCAACGAGCGCGCAATTCTGTCTGCAGTCTTAACGTCGCCGCTCGCGACAAGCTCTTGGTGATAAATCGCTAGATCTTCGATGAGGCCGCGTGCCAGGGCTTCGGAGGCCAGCAACCGATCCACCCGCCGACGGTTCCGATCCGTACTGGTCGTCAACTCGCCGGCAATCGCGGCGCCGCGCCCGCGCTTCCTGTCTAACACTGCCGCGTCAGCGGAGAACTTCGCTTCATCAATGCTCGGCGAAAGACCTTGCCGGAACGTTTTAGCGCCGGGCTGCTGGCTATCAGCCACATAAAGACGAAACTTGCTTCGGCGTTCGGTCCCTCGAAGACGGTCCCGACAAGGCTGTCACCGAAAGGCAGATATCCAATGTGGCCCAAGTGGTGGCAGGCCCTTCCTATGTCGCCTCCAATCTTTCATAGCTCGGCCCTTCAATTTACGTCGCGACGAAAATACCTGTTTTTCGTCGCGACGTAAATGGCGAATATGAGGGCCGGCATTGTACGGCTCTGAAAGCCAGCCCTAGGGTAAAACACCACGAAACTGGATGCAGGTTTCGACTAAGAACTTTCTAAGTAAACCTCGTACATTCTGCTTTGAACAAGTCCCACTGCGAAGGTAATTGACGTCTGCGTTTGGGTGTGTCATCCGTCGATCTCGTATAAGTACGCGGCGGAGCGCATATTGCGATTGCTTCGATTTCGCAAGCCTGACTCCTCGATACGCGGGGTTGGGGCGCGTCGTCTTTCCCGCTAATCTCCCGGAAATTCTTCCGGAGTAGCACCCATGCCTGACGACCAACGCAAACCTTCCGCCTGGGACAAGTCGAAGCTGCCGAGCCGGCACATCACGGTCGGTCCCGAGCGCGCGCCGCATCGCGCGATGTTCTATGCGATGGGCGTCACCGAAGATCAGTTGAAGCAGCCGATCGTCGGCGTCGCGACGACCTGGAACGAGGCCGCGCCCTGCAACATCTCGCTTTCGCGCCAGGCGCAGGCGGCGAAGCGCGGGGTCGCGGCGGCGGGCGGCACGCCGCGCGAATTCACCACCATCACCGTCACCGACGGCATCGCCATGGGGCATGACGGGATGAAATCCTCGCTCGTCTCGCGCGAGGCGATCGCGGATTCCGTCGAACTCACGATGCGCGGCCATAGCTATGACGCGCTGGTCGGTCTCGCCGGCTGCGACAAGTCGCTGCCCGGGCTGATGATGGCGATGCTGCGCCTCAACGTGCCCTCGGTCTTCATGTATGGCGGCACCATCCTGCCGGGCCGTTTCCAGGGCCGCGACGTCACCATCGTCGACGTGTTCGAAGGCGTCGGCCAGCACAGCGTCGGCAAGCTCACCGATGAAGAGCTGCACGAGCTCGAATGCGCCGCCTGTCCTTCGGCCGGCTCCTGCGCCGGGCAATACACGGCGAACACCATGGCCTGCGTCTCCGAGGCGATCGGCCTCGCGCTGCCCGGCTCGGCCGGCACGCCGGCGCCGTTCGAGAGCCGCGATCAATATGCCGAGGCGTCTGGCGCGACCGTGATGCAGTTGCTGCGCAGCGGCCTGCGGCCGCGCGATATCTGTACCCGCAAGGCTTTCGAGAACGCGGCGGTGGTTGTCGCGGCGACGGGTGGCTCGACCAATGCCGGCCTCCATCTGCCGGCGATGGCGAACGAGGCGGGGATCGATTTCGATCTCCACGCCGTCGGCGAGATCTTCAAGCGCACGCCCTATATCGGCGACTTCAAGCCGGGCGGCAAATATCTGATGAAGGATCTGCACGCGATCGGCGGCGTGCCGGTAGTGATGAAAGCGCTGCTCGACGGCGGTTATATCCACGGCGATTGCATCACCGTGAACGGCAAGACGATCGCCGAGAATCTGAAAGACGTGAAGTTCCCCGAGAATCAGGACGTCGTCTATCGCACCGCGAAGCCTATCGCGCCGACCGGCGGCGTCGTCGTGCTGAAAGGCAATCTCGCCCCGAAAGGCGCGATCGTGAAGGTCGCGGGCATGCAGCAAGGGTCGCTGAAATTCCGCGGCCCGGCGCGTTGCTTCGATGGCGAGCCGGCGGCGTTCGAGGCGGTCGAGAAGCGCCAATACAAAGAAGGCGATGTCATCGTCATCCGCTACGAAGGCCCGCGCGGCGGCCCGGGCATGCCCGAGATGCTGGCGACGACCGGCGCGCTCTATGGCCAGGGCGTTTCCGACAAGGTGGCGCTCATCACCGACGGGCGCTTCTCCGGCGGCACGCGCGGCTTCTGCATCGGCCATGTCGGGCCGGAAGCGGCGGATGGCGGGCCGATCGGTCTCATCAAAGATGGCGACATCATCGTCATCGACGCGGTCGCCGGCACGATCGATGTCGAGCTGAGCGATGCCGAGCTCGCCGAGCGGCGCAAGGCGTGGAAGCCGCGGGTGAACGATTACCGCTCCGGCGCCCTCTGGAAATTCGCGCAGCTCGTCGCCGACGCCGAGAAGGGCGCCGTCACCAACCCCGGCGCCCGCGCCGAGGTGAAGTGCTACGCGGATATTTGACGGGGCACGTCGTCCTCCACCGTCATTGCGAGCAAAGCGAAGCAATCCAGTCGTCGCAGACAGACCCTGGATTGCTTCGTCGCTGACGCTCCTCGCAATGACGGGTTGAAAAGCGAAGGCCGAGCCCGCATCTCTAAGCTTCGGCCGCGCGGCCGCTAAGCGACTGGAACACCGTGCAAAAACTGAAAATTACCAAACAAAGCCAATTTCACGAGCGATTCCAATGAGCGATGCGTTGCGCCGGCCCGACGAACTCGTCGAGTCGGGGCTGATCGCGCCGGAGCGCGAAGCCGAGATCGCTGCGGTCGCCGATCGCTATGCCGTCTCGATCACGCGCGATGTCGCGGACCTGATCGATCCCGCCGACGCCGCCGATCCCATCGCGCGGCAGTTCGTGCCGGATGCGCGCGAGCTGGTGACGGCGCCGGAAGAGCGCGCCGATCCGATTGGCGATCACACGCATGAGCCGGTGAAGGGCATCGTCCATCGCTATCCCGACCGTGTGCTGCTGAAGCCGATCCATGTCTGCCCTGTCTATTGCCGCTTCTGCTTCCGGCGCGAGGATGTCGGGCCGGGCAGCGAGGCGCTGTCGCCGGCCGAGCTCGACGCGGCGCTCGATTACATCCGCTCCCATGATTCGATCTGGGAAGTGATCCTCAGCGGCGGCGATCCGCTGATGCTCTCGGCGCGGCGGCTCAAAGCGATCGTCCAGGCGCTCGAGGCGATTCCCCATGTCGCGGTGATCCGCATCCATACGCGGGTGCCGGTGGTCGACCCGAGTCGGGTGACGGCGGCGCTGGTCGCAGCGCTGCGCTCGGACAAGGCGGTCTATGTCGTCCTCCACGCCAACCACGCGCGCGAGCTGACCCCGGCGGTGAAGGCGGCGGCCGGGCGGCTCAGCCGGGCGGGGATCCCGCTGCTCAGCCAGTCCGTGCTGCTCAAAGGCGTGAATGACAATTCGGCAACCCTCGAAGCGCTCTTCCGCGGCTTGGTCGCGATGCGGGTGAAGCCGTACTACCTCCACCATCCCGATCTGGCGCATGGCACGGCGCATCTCCGGACCGGGCTCGGCGAGGGGCGGGAATTGATGCGGGCAATACGCGGCCGGGTGTCCGGTCTTTGCCAGCCAACCTATGTCCTCGACCTGCCGGGCGGGCATGGCAAGGTGCCGGTCGGGCCGTGTTACGCAACCGAAACCGGGGCGGCGGGCGAGTGGCGGGTCGAAGACCCCCAAGGCGACTCGCATTCCTACCCACCAACGAAATTCCTTACGAAGTAGGAAGCTGAAATTTCAAAGTGTTAGAGGCCAATCTTTAAGCGCGCCATTTTTGCCACGGTGGCGCGGGCTTGCAGCGAATTCACACAAAAAAGGTTGTTAACCCGCTAGGGCTACAATGTAATATCCGCTTCTACGGGGAAGCATGTTGAAGACCATTCGCATCAACTTTGACCGGCACGAGGCGCGTCGCGACCGGCGCTATCCTTTGCCGCCGATTACTGTGACTCTTGAGGCCGGCGACTATGTGACCAGCAACTGGTCGCTCGGCGGCTTCCTCCTTCCCCCCGGAATCGAACTCGCACTCGGCGCGACTATCGCGGGCAAAGCGACGATGCCTGACGGCAACACGAGCCACGCCTTCTCGGCGGAGATTGTGCGGTGCGATGCCGACGGTACCGGTTTCCGCTTCGTCGAGCCGTCGGACGCGCTGGTCGGCGCGCTCGATCGCGCCATCGCCAATCGCCTGTTCCGGAAGCGCGCATGAAGCGCCGGCTTGCCATCGCCCTTGTCGGGATCCTCCTCGCCGCTGCCGCGGTCGGGCAGGCGCATGCCGACAGCACGACGATCGGCAAGAGCTCGGCGCTGGTGCGCGGCGGGGCGCCGCTGCCGCAATTCAACACCTCGTTCCCGATCCAGATCGGCAATCCCGATCCGGTCGGCGCGCCGAAAAGCGATCTCGAGATTTCGCTGACCTCGCCCGATCACAGCGTGCTGCGCTTCCTGTTCTCGCCGCGCAGCCTCTCGGGTGTGACGCCGAGCGTCGGCCAGACCGCCGGCACGCAATACAGCGGCCTCGCCTGGAACATCTTCGAAAACGATCGTCTGTTCGGCAGCGTTGCCTTGACCGGCGCGGTGACACGTCCGCTCGCCAACGATCCGACCACCCGGCTCTATGGCCCCATGATCTCGCTGCACAGCACCTTCGAGCTCGGCTACGTCTTCGATCCGCGGTCGAGCCTGTCCTTCGATTTCGATCACGCCAATGCGGCGCCGCTGCTCGGCGACCGCAATGTCCCCGGCGAAAATCTCCGCCTGCAATACGGCTATCATTTCTAAGTTGAGCCAGAGCTAGAGAAGACACGGCGTGCTGGTGAGCGCGCGGTGCTCCTGCTATGGATTCAGCGATAACGATTTCGGGGAGGGACGAGGATGAAGCTCGCAAAAACGCTTTTGGCAGCAGCGGTCGCGCTCGCGACCATCGGCACGGCACAGGCCGATCCGGCGAAGCTGCGCATCGCCTGGATCGTGCCGGGCGCGGACGCGCCGCTGGCGCTGTTCGGCCGGCCGGGCATCGCCCAGCATGAGGGGAAAAGCTACACGCTCGAATTCACTCATTTCACTTCGACGCCGACGATGATCACGGCGATCGCCTCGGGCCAAGTCGATCTCGTGCCCTTCGCTTATTCGTCGCTGGCGCTCGCGATCCAGAACGCAAAGCTCAACGATCTGCGCATCATCGCCGACGGTTTCCGCGACGGCGTCAACGGCTATTACAGCACCGAGTTCATGGTGCTGAACGACAGCCCGATCAAAAAGGTCGAAGACCTCAAGGGCAAGGTCGTGACCTCGAACGCCGCGGGCAGCGCGGTCGATATCGCTTTGCGCGCGATGCTGAAGAAGCACGGGCTCGAGGATAAGAAAGATTACTCGTTGATTGAATCGGCGTTTCCGAACATGAAGGCGCAGCTGATCGAACATAAGGTCGATCTCATCACCGGCGTCACACCCTTCAGCCAGGACCCGCAGCTTCGCGCCGTGGCGCATCCACTCTTCCTGCAGAAAGACGCGATCGGCGTTTCACAGATGATCATCTGGACGGCGCGCGAGGATTTCATCAAGAAGAACCGCGTCGCGCTCGTCGATTATCTCGAAGACAATCTGCGCGAGCTGCGCTGGTATTACGACCCGGCGAACCATGCCGAAGCGATCAAGGAAGTGACCGCCTACACCAAGACGCCGGCCGCGCTCTGGGATAGCTGGCTCTTCACCAAGGGCGATCTCTATCACGATCCGAACGGCATGCCCGATCTCGACGCGTTGCAGAACAACATCGCGGCGGCGCATGGCCTCGGCTTCGTGCCGGCCGAGCTCGATCCGCATAAATACGCCGATCTGACGCTGGTGCAGGAAGCTGCGAAGCGGCTGAAGTAACGGCGGCGGCTAAACGGCGCGGCTAAACGGCGCGGCTAAACGGCTGGGGGCCGCGCCGGGCCGAGGCTGCACCACACGGGCGTGTGGTCGGAGGCCTTCTCCTGGGCACGCGGCGCCTTGTCGATGTCGCATTCCTGCAGCCGGTCGGCGGCTTGCGGGCTGAGCATCAGGTGATCGATGCGCAGCCCCTCGTCGCGATGCCAGCGCCCCGCCTGGTAATCCCAGAAGCTGTAGCGATGCGGCTCGGCATGCAGCGCGCGGAACGCATCGACATAGCCAAGATTGGCGATAGTCCGGAACGCGGCGCGCGATTCCGTCTTGCAGAGCGCGTCGTCGCGCCAACCGACCGGATCGTAGACGTCGTCATCGGTCGGACAGATGTTGTAATCGCCGGCGAGCACGACAGCCTGCTCGCTCTCCAGCAACGCACGCGCTTGCGTGGCGAGGCGCTTCATCCAGCCGAGCTTGTAGGGGTATTTGTCGGTGCCGACCGGATTGCCGTTCGGCAGATAAATCGACGCGACGCGCACATCGCCATAGGTCGCCTCGATGTAGCGCGCCTGCGTGTCGCTTTCGTCGCCGGCGAGGCCGCGTTTCACATCGCTCGGCGGCTCGCGCGACAACAGCGCGACGCCGTTATAGCTGCGCTGGCCCAGCGCCTCGACGTGATAGCCGAGGCCTTTGAGCTCGAGCGCCGGAAAATCCTCGGTGAGGCATTTGATCTCTTGCAGGCAGACGACATCGGGCTGCGCGTCTTGCAGCCATGCCAGCAGATGCGGCAGCCGCGCCTTGACCGAGTTCACGTTCCACGTCGCAATCTTCATCGCCGTCGTTCCATTTCAATCCACAACAGGCCTATGGCGCCGCATGCCGGCAGCCCTTCCCATGATCGGTTGCCCGAAAGTAACCATAGAAAAGCGTCCCTAGCCATAATAGGGCCACCAATCGGAGCAATGTTATGCTATAGCTAAATACGCTGGAGAGTACTTTGGGGGAGGGGGAGATGTCGCTGGTTGTTCTTCGCTTGCGTTCGCCGCATGACGTTCGCGAACCGGTCGCTCGTGCCAGTACACCGTCGACCCGCCGCAAAAGCGTAAGACGCTTTGCCTGTGTTGCCCTTGGCGCGCTGCTCTGCGCGATCGCCGGGTTTGCTTCGGCCGCGCCGAAAACAGCCAATTCGGACGACGTCGCTGAACACGCTTGGCAGAAGGGCGCGATCGATCACGCCCAGAAAATGCGAAAGTTTCGCGATACCGATAGCGGTACGCAACCGACGCCGCCGGTCATCCCGCAATCCGAAGTGGATTTTGATCCCTCCGGCTCGATTGCGACGGACCAGCCGAACGGTGCCACCGAAACCTCGGCCAACGCATTTTTTCAGGATATCGGCACCAACGGACGCACCTGCTTTACCTGCCACCAACCGCAGAACGGTTGGAGCGTGAGTGCGGCCGGTGTGCAGGCCCGCTTTTATGCGAGCTTCGGCACCGACCCCATTTTCCGACTCGTCGATGGCGCAACATGCCCGACGGACGATGTCTCGGCGATCGAAGACAAACGCCAGGCCTATAGCTTGCTGTTGAGCAAAGGGCTGATCCGCATCGGGCTTCCGGTCCCAGCGGGTGCGCAATTCCAAATCACCTCGGTAAACGATCCTTATAACTGTACAACCAATTCAACGACCGGGTTAACCGGCCCGACGAGCGGTATCGTATCGGTTTACCGTCGTCCGCTTCCGTCGACGAACCTCAACTTCCTCACCGCAATCATGTGGGACGGGCGCGAACCAACACTGCAGAGCCAGGTGATCGACGCGACACTGGGCCATGCCCAGGCCAATGTCGCGCCGAGCGCAGCTCAGCTGCAGCAAATTGTGCAATTCGAGACCGGTCTCTTCACCGCCCAGCTTTCCGACAACAAGACAAAGGATCTCGACAAAAAAGGCGCCGAAGGAGGACCGACCGCGCTATCGGAGCAACTGGCGTCGTTCTTTGTGGGGATCAACGATCCGTTCGGGCAGAACCCGAAAGGGACCCCCTTCACCTCGAATATCTTCAACCTCTTCGCGGCATGGGACGATCTGCATGGTAAAGGCGGGGTCTCGGCCGAACGGGAATCGGTCGCCCGTGGCGAGGCAATCTTCAACACGACGCCGATCAACATAACGGGCGTTGCCGGGATCAACGATGCGCTTCAGCAGCCACTCGTTTCCGGCTTCTGCGGCACCTGCCACGACGCGCCGAATGTCGGCAATCATTCTGTGAAAGCGCCGCTGAATATCGGCATCGCCGATGCGGGGACGAATGCGCCGCCGGTGTTGGACATCGCGGATCTGCCGGTCT
Source organism: uncultured Alphaproteobacteria bacterium (assembly GCA_963740675.1). Taxonomy (GTDB): domain Bacteria; phylum Pseudomonadota; class Alphaproteobacteria; order ATCC43930; family CGMCC-115725; genus CAIKMD01. The sequence goes on along the minus strand of CAVUFS010000003.1, from coordinate 904,207 downwards.
TCACGCTGCAATGCGTTTCAGGTCCCTTGAGCGGCCAGACGTTTACGGTGACGGATCCGGGACGCGCGTTGATCTCGGGTAATTGCGCGGATATCGGCAAGGTAAAGGGGCCGATTTTGCGCGGTCTCGCCGGACGCGCGCCTTATTTCCATAACGGCTCGGCAGCGACGCTGCTCGATGTTGTAAATTTCTACGATCAGCGCTTCGGCATCGGCTTTTCGGATCAGGATAAGCAGGACCTGGTTGCGTTCCTCGATAGCTTATGAGCGGCGTGGATCGCCGGGCATGCGCTTTCGCATGGCGCTTGCAGGCGTGAGGATGGTAGTCATGGCGCAATGCGCCGTGGCTACGCTCGGCGCGCTCTAGCATTCGCCGTGTGAGGCGAGGCTCAGCCGATCGAGAAGGAATTGCCGCAGCCGCAGGACGAAGCTGCGTTCGGGTTCTTCACCTGGAAGGACGCGCCCATCATGTCCTCGACGAAATCGATCTCGGCGCCTTTGACGAGATCGAGCGAGACCTCGTCGATGATGAGGGTCACGCCGTCGCGCTCGAAAGCGCGGTCGTCCTGATTGCGGGCTTTGTCGAAGCTGAAATTGTACTGAAAGCCCGAGCAGCCGCCGCCCGACACGGTGAGGCGCAGGAACGCATCAGGCGCGTTCTCCTGAATCTTGAGCACAGCAACCCGCTTGGCCGCATTCGCGCTCAGCGTGACTTGCTCGGGAGAGGGGGTAGCTTGGCCGTCTGGCATCGGGTTCAACCGTCTGGTGGCAATTTTATGTGGTGATTCTCAACGAATTGTCAAACCGGCGCCCTCTCCCGGCCTCGGAAGAGGGCGTCGTAACGGTCTGGCCAGGCAACTATTTGGCCAGATAGAAATAGCCGACCTTGTTGTTGGCCGGGGTGCCGAACCACATCCGGCCCTGCGCATCCGGATAGAATTCGCGCATCGTGTTCTCGGATTGCGGCGTCGGATATTTCGTGACCTTGCCGGTCGCGGGATCGAGAAGGCCGATGTAATCCATATATTCCGAGGAATACCAGATCGTGTGATCGGCGCCGATGCCGAGCGCGTAGGGCGTCGCCTCGGGGCCGGGTAGCTCGTATTCGGCGAAGTGCTCGGTCTTCGGATCGAAATGCGCGAGCTTGCCGGCGGTGTATTCGGCGACCCAGATCGTGCCGTCGGTGTCGACCTGGATGCGGCGCGGGAAGGCGCGGTTGGTTGGCAGCTGATATTTCGTGACCGCGAGCGTCTTCGGATCGATGCGGCCAATCTGCCCCGCCGGCGTGAATTCCGCGAACCATACCGTGTCTTGCTGATCGAACGTGATGCCATAGGCGCTCGGGATCTGCGGGATCTCGGTGAACTTGGCGGCCGTGGGGTCATAGACCGACAGCGGTCCGCCGGTCGACCAGACGCGGCCATCGGTGGCGACGCGCAGCGTGTGCTTCGAGCCACCGGCAAGAGTGTTTTCCTTGCCGGGGATCATCGCATCCTGGAACTCGGTGATCTTCTGCGTCGCTGGGTCCCAACGACCGATCTTGTTCGAGCCTTGCTCGGTGAACCACACCGATCCGTCGGCCGCGGGCACGGCGGAATGGATCGCGGCCGTACCGGCGTTCGGCGCCTTGAACTCGTCGACCTTGCCCGAATTCGGGTCGAGCCGCGCGATCATGTTTGCGTCGCCGTAATAGGGGATCCAGTAATGCCCGTCCTTTGCCGGGAACGCGCTCCATGACATCCGGTTGGGACCCGGCATGTCGTATTCGACATAGACGATGTTCTGCGCGTCGGGACCGAATGTCTGTTTCACGTCCTGGAATTTCGGCAGCGTATCGGGCGCGGGCAGGTGCGAATTCGGACCGAAGGTCGCGGTGAAGTAGCTGACGAGTTCTTTCTCCTCATCGGGGCCGACATGGCCGACCGGGCCGAGGAAGAAATGCATCGACGTGACCATGTAATCGACCAGCATCTGCCATTCCTGCTCGCTGTGGGGACCGCGCTCGGACATGCGCGTCTCGAAGCCGTGACAGGCAAAGCAATTCTGGAACATGATCGTCTTGCCCTTGGCGTCGGGCAGCAGCGCCCGACCTTGCGACATCGAGATCTCGCTCCATTTGAGCGGCGCCGGCTTGGTCTTCACCTCGAGCGTCAGGTTCTGATCGGCGGTGACGGCGACGGTCTGCAACGTGCTGTCGAGACCATTGCTGCCGGTGCCATGGGCCGAGATTACCCATTGCCCGGCGGGAAGATCGGGCAGCCGATAACGGCCCGCCGTATCGGAAAGGACGCTGACAAGACGATTGGCGGCACTGTTCGTCGCCTCAACGAAGACGCCAGCGACCGGCGCGCTATTGGCTCCCGTCACCGTGCCGCTGACGGTTGCCGCTTGGGCGCCGCTCGCAACGCTTAGCGCCACGGCGGCGCAAGCCAATTCCCGAACTCGCATCGTTTCCTCCAGCTTGGTTTTCTAACCCGAACCCCCACGAAAAAGATTAGACGAAAAACGATTAGACATTCACTGGCGCCAAGGTCGGGCGGCCGCGGATGATGTCGGCCATCTTCTCGGCGATCATGATCACCGTGGCGTTGATATTGGCGCCGACGAGATCGGGCATCACCGCCGCGTCGACGACGCGCAGCCCGTCGATGCCGCGCACTTTGCATTCGGGATCGACCACCGCCGTGTCGTCGCTGTCGATGCCCATCTTGCAGGTGCCGAGCGGGTGATGCGCGGTGGCGCCGATCTTGCGCACATGCGCGTCGATCTCGGCGTCGCTTTCAGCGGCCGAGCCCGGCGCCAGCTCCGCCGCAGCGTATTCCTGCACCGGCTTCTGCCGGCAGACCTCGCGCACCATACGGACGCCTTCGCGGATCAGCTTGATGTCGGCATCGGTACCGAGGAAGCCTTGGTGAATGCGCATCGCGGCGCTCGGCTCGGTCGAGGCGAGCTCAACCGAGCCGCGGCTGGTCGGGCGCAGCAACACGGCGCGCGGGCCGAAACTGTCGGCCGCCGGCTGCTGGATGAACGGCCAATACGGTTTGAGGCCCACCGGCGCCATGCGGAAGAGGATCTGGATATCCGGCATCTCGCGCGCCTGCGAGCTTTTGATGAAGCCCATCACGCCGCCGGGCAGATCGGTCGCGCGGCCGGTGCCGAAGAGATAAGCCTGCGCCATCTCCATCGTGATGTTGTCGACGCGCATGCGGGCTGGAAAGGGGCCTTGACCGCGGCGCGCATATTCGACGCCGACCGAAAGATGGTCTTGTAGATTCTTGCCGACGCCCTTGAGGTCGACCTTCACAGGGATGTTGTGGCGCTGCAGCTCTTCAGGATCGCCGATGCCCGAGAGCATCAGCACCTGCGGCGAGTTGATGACGCCGCCGCAGAGCAGCACCTCGCGCTCGGCGCGCAGCGTCGCGGTTTGGCCGTCCTTGGTGTATTCGACGCCGACCGCACGATTGCCCTCGAATACGAGCCGCGTCACCAGCGCGTCGGTCTCGACCTGGAGATTCTTCCGGCCGAGGGCCGGGCGGAGATAGCCCGTGGCGGCGCTGGCGCGGCGGCCCTTCACGACGGTGGATTGCGTGCGGCCGAAGCCGTGCTGCTGTGCGCCGTTGTAATCCTCGGTCGAGGGATGGCCGAGCATGCGGCCGGCTTCCTTGAACGCTTCGACCAGCGGATCCTCGTAACGCGTGTAGCGCGTCGCGATCGGGCCGCTGCCGCCGCGATATTCGGTCTCGCCGCCTTCCCAGCTTTCCTGGCGTTTGAAATAGGGCAGGGCGTGGGCATAGGACCATTGCGTCAGGCCGCTATTTGCCCAGCGATCGTAATCGCCTCGATTGCCGCGGACATAGCCCATGACATTGATCGAGGACGAGCCGCCGATCACCTTGCCGCGCGCGCATTCGATGCTGCGCCCGTCCATATTCGGCTCGGGCTCGCTCCAATACATCCAGTCGTGGAGGCGGTCCTGGAAAATCTTTCCCCAGGCGAGCGGGATATGGATCAGCGGATCGCGATCCCAGCCACCGGCTTCGAGCACGATGACGCGGACGTCGCTGTCCTCGGTCAGGCGATGGGCGAGGCAACAGCCTGCCGAGCCGGCGCCGATGATGATGTAGTCGTAGCTCGCCGCCGTCGCCATTTCGCGCATCTCCCCCTGGGTTCTTACCCTCATTCAACAAGCCGAAACGCCCGGCAGCAAGCGGGAAAGCCGAATCGCGCGCAGCGTTGCGCCTATGCGTGGCGCGCATTAGTTTGCGGCCATGACGCAACCGGCGCTCGCCGCCTATGCCTGCCGCCCTGAAGAGAGCCGCGGCCGGCTCCATCCCGAGCCCGAGAGTCCATCCCGCTCGGTGTTTCAGCGTGACCGTGACCGGATCATCCACTCCTCGGCTTTTCGCCGCCTGCAATACAAGACGCAAGTCTTTGTCTATCACGAGGGCGACCACTATCGGACGCGACTTACCCACAGCCTCGAAGTCGCGCAGATCGCGCGCAGCATCGCGCGCCGCCTCGGTCTCAACGAGGATCTCGCGGAGGCATTGTCGCTCGCGCATGATCTTGGCCACACGCCCTTCGGCCATGCCGGTGAGGAAGCGCTGAACGAGGTGATGGGCGGGTTCGGCGGCTTTCGCCACAACGATCAGACGCTGCGCGTGTTGACGAAGCTCGAGCATCGCTATGCCGGCTTCGATGGGCTCAACCTCACCTGGGAGACGCTCGAAGGCATCGCGAAGCATAACGGCCCGCTACGCGGCGAGCTGACGCCGACCCTCGCCGATTACGTGGCGCAGCACGATCTCGAACTCGGCACCTGGCCGTCGGCCGAGGCTCAAGTCGCGGCGCTGGCCGATGACATCGCTTACGACAATCACGACACCGATGACGGCCTGCGCGCCGAACTCTTTCCGATCCTCGATCTGACGCAAGTGCCGCTCTTGGGGCCGATCTTTGCCGAGGTCGATCGCATGTATCCGGGTGTCGACGATTTCGCGGCTGATCCATGAAGCGATCCGCCGCCTGATCGATCGCATGGTCGGCGACGTAGTGGAGGAATTGCAACGCCGCATCGCCTCGCTGAAGGCGGAGAGCCCGGCCGATATCCGCCGCCACTCAGGGCCGGTGATCGCGTTCTCGGCGGCTATGCGGGAGCAAGAGCGCGGCTTGCGCCGTTTCCTTTTCGAGCGCATGTATCGCCATTACCGCGTCAACCGCATGGCATCGAAAGCGCGCCGCATCGTGCAAGAGCTGTTCCGTCTGTTGCTCGCCGAACCGCAATGTCTGCCGACCGAATGGCAGAACCAGGCGACCGGCTCGGGCACGCGTGAAACGGCACGTGTGGTGGCCGACTACATCGCGGGCATGACCGACCGTTTTGCGCTCGATGAGCATTATCGTTTGTTCGACAGGTACGCGACGACGTGAGAGACATTTTTACCCATTTCCACTTTGTGGTCGTCGGCGAGATCGACGCTCTGGTGAAAGCTGGCGAGTTGCCCGATGGCCTCGATCTGACGCGTGTCGCTGTTGAGCCGCCACGTGATCCGGCGCATGGCGATCTTTCGACCAATGCGGCGATGATCCTGGCAAAGCCGGCGAAAATGCCGCCGCGCGATCTCGCGCAGAAACTCGCCGCGCGTCTCGCCAAGGAAGACGACATCACCGCGGCCGATGTCGCCGGCCCGGGTTTCATCAACCTCAAGATCACCGATACGTTCTGGCAGGAGCGGCTCGTCGACATTCTCGAAGTGCGCACCAGCTACGGCGATAGCGATCTGGGGCAGGGGCGACGGGTCAATATAGAATATGTCTCGGCCAATCCGACGGGGCCGATGCATGCGGGGCATGTGCGCGGCGCGGTGCTGGGCGACGCCTTAGCCAATCTCCTCGAGAAGGCTGGCTACGAGGTCACGCGCGAATATTATTTCAACGACGCGGGCGCGCAGGTCGATGTGTTGGCGCGTACCGCGCAACTCCGGTATCGCGAAGCGCTCGGCGAGACGATCGGCGAAATTCCCGAGGGGCTATACCCCGGCGAGTATCTCAAGGACGTCGGCGCGGCTTTGGTGCAGCGCGACGGGCGAAAATGGCTCGACCAGCCGGAATCCGCTTGGCTGGCGCCGATCCGCGATTTCGCGGTCCAGTATATGATGCGCGAGATCCGCAGCGACCTCGATCTCATTGGCATCAAGCACAGCGTCTTCACCAATGAGCGCGAGCTGATTCAGAACGGCACGCTCGATCAGGCCTTCGATATCCTCGACAAGAAGGGCTTGATTTATATGGGCACCTTGCCGCCGCCGAAGGGCAAGGCGATGGAGGATTGGGAGCCGGCGGAACTGACACTCTTCCGCTCCAGCCAATTCGGCGACAGCACCGATCGTCCGCTCAAGAAACGCGATGGCGGCTGGGCCTACATCATGCCCGACATCGCTTATCACTTCGACAAGGTGCGTCGCGGCTTCCGGTTGATGATCAACGTCCTCGGCACCGATCACGGCGGCTATCTCGAGCGGATGCGGCCGGCGATCGCGGCGTTGAGCGATGGCGAAGTTCAGCTCGAAGTTATATTCAACAACATCGTCAAAGTATTCCGCAACGGCGAGCCGGTGAAGCTGTCGAAGCGCTCCGGCAATCTTGTGACCTTGCGCGAGATGGTGGAGCAGGTCGGTGCCGGCGCCGTGCGGTTCATGATGCTGACACGCGATCCGAAATCGCCGCTCGATTTCGATTTCGCGAAGGTGATCGAGCAATCGAAGGACAATCCGGTCTTCTACGTGCAATACGCTCATGCGCGCGTCTCGTCGGTGCTGCGTCATGCACGCGACGAATTCACCTCGCATGAGCTGGCACCGGCGCAGCTCGCGAAGGCGGATATGAGCTTGCTGACGGATCGCGATGAGATCGCGCTTATACGTTTGTTGACGCAATGGCCGAGCCTGATCGAAGGCGCCGCCGAAAGCCAAGAGCCTCATCGCATCGCTTTCTATCTGCAAGAAGTCGCCGCCGCGTTCCACGGGCTCTGGAACAAGGGCAATGCCGATGCGACGCTGCGCTTCATCCAAAGCGATGCGAAGCCGCTGACCTTGGCGCGGCTCGCACTGATCCAGGCTGTCGCCTTCGTCATCGCCTCGGGCCTGGGCGTGATGGGCGTGACGCCGCTGGAGGAATTGCGCGGATGAGTCCGCGTCTCGAAATGGATGACGACGAGCGTGCCGATGGGGAGGACGAGCCGCAACGGAGCAGCATGCGTCCGCTGCGCGCCGCGCTGCTGGCGCTTGCGGTCGCGGCGTTGGTCGGCGGTTCGTGGTGGGCCGGACACAGCAGCAAGCCATCGCCGCAAGACGCAGCGGCCGTACCGGAAATCCATCCCGATACCGCACCGGTGAAAGAGTCGCCGAAAGATCCGGGCGGCATGGTCGTGCCGGGTCAGGATTCCGTGCTGCTCAATCGCAATGCGAAGGAGAAGCCAGAAGAATTGTTGCCGCCGCCGGAAATGGTGAAGCAGCGGCCTCCACCGCCGCCGCCGCAAGCGGCAACAAACGCGCCGCCGGCGGCGGCGACCTCGACGCCCGGAGCGAACCCCCAACCACCGACGCCCGTACCAGCGCCGCAAGTCGCGACAGCGCCGCCTGCGCCGGTAGCGCCACCGACATCGGTCGCGCCTAAAGTGGTGGCGCCGGCACCGGCCGCACCGAAAGTCGCGCCGCCACCAGCCGCTGGCTCCTATCGCCTCCAGCTTGGCGCGTTGAAGACCGAGGAAGCGGCGAAGGCCGAATGGTTAAAGCTGCAGCGGCAGAATTCCGACGTGCTCGGGAAATTGTCGTTGTCGGTCTCGCGCATCGCGCTCGGCGCGAAGGGTACTTACTATCGCATTCAGGCCGGGCCGGTCGCGGATGAGAGCAGGGCCGCGCAAGCTTGTGCTGCGCTCAAGAGCCGCAATGTCGGCTGCATCCTCGTAAAGCCGTAAACGCACGTGACGAAGCCGGTCATCTTCGGTTGTGAAGGCGCAACGCTCTCGGAGAGCGAGCGGCAGTTCTTCCGCGACGCCGATCCGCTCGGCTTCATCCTCTTCGCGCGCAACTGCGAGACGCCGGCGCAGATCAAACAACTCGTCGCGGAATTGCGCGAGTCGGTCGGTCGCGGCGACGCGCCGATTCTGATCGATCAGGAAGGCGGCCAAGTCGCACGGTTGAAGCCACCGCATTTCCCGACCTATCCGGCAGCCGCGAAAATCGCCGCGCTCGGCGGCGTGCGCGCTCGCAGTGCGGCTTGGCTGGCGGCGCGGCTGATTGCCGACGATCTCGGCCAGCTTGGCATCACCGTCGATTGCGCGCCGGTGCTCGATGTGCCTGTCTCCGGTGCCGATCCGATCATTGGCGATCGCGCCTGGGGCAACGAGCCGCAAATCGTGGCGGAAAACGGCCTCGCTGTCTGTGATGGGCTGATGGCGGGCGGCGTGTTGCCGGTGATCAAGCATATTCCCGGCCACGGCCGCGCGACGGTCGACAGTCACCGCGCGCTGCCGGTTGTGGAAACGTCGCGTGCCGACCTCAACTCGATAGATTTCGCACCATTCCGCGCGCTTTCGGGAATGCCCTGGGCGATGACGGCGCATGTGCTATACACGGCCATCGATCCCGATCGGCCCGCGACACTATCGCCGCGTGTGATTACCGAAGTGATCAGGGCTGGAATCGGATTTGACGGCGTGCTTCTTTGCGATGATCTATCGATGGCAGCGCTCGGCGGAAAGATCGAGATGCGGGCTTGGGACGCGCTACAGGCGGGTTGTGATTTGGTGCTTCATTGCAATGGTATTCTCGATGAGATGGAGGCGATCGCCGGTGCGATTGGGCCGATGAGCGAGATCGCGAGCCGCCGCGTCGCGGCGGCCGAAGCGCGGCGTCACGCGCCCAGCGCTTTCGATCGCACTGCGGCCGAGCACGAATTGGCGACGCTGCTGGCGGACTTATGAATTTCCCGATGATTTCTGAATTAGTGCAGACCATCACGGTGATGGCGCTGCCGATGATTTTCGCTATCACGCTACATGAGGCGGCGCATGGCTTCGTCGCTTACCGCTTGGGCGACGATACCGCTTGGCGCATGGGCCGTGTGACCTTCAATCCGATCAAGCATATTGATCTTTTTGGCACCATTGTTTTGCCGCTGCTGCTCGTATTCGGATCGGGTGGCAAATTTATCTTCGGTTATGCGAAGCCGGTGCCAGTGCGTTTCGACCGCCTCAACAAGCCACGGCGCGATATGGTCTATGTCGCGTTGGCCGGGCCGGTCACGAACATCGTTTTGGCGGTGATTTCGGCGTTATTACTCGGCACGGTCACATTTTTGCCCGGCTACTTCCAAGGCTGGGTGCACGACAATCTTGTGATTTCTGCAGAGTTCAACATCATCATTGCCGTCTTTAACATGCTCCCGCTGCCGCCCCTAGACGGGGGCCGAGTCGCGGTTGGATTATTGCCGGATTTTCTTGCGATACCGCTGGCTCGGACTGAGCGTTACGGCATGCTGATTCTGCTCGGTCTGCTGTTCTTTTTGCCATTGATTGGCCAGCATCTGCATATGGACCTGAATGTGGTGTGGTGGATCGTCCAGCGCCCGGTAGAGTGGTTCGCGAATGCAATCCATTGGTTAACAGGGATCGATTTGGATCAATGAACGACGTCGAACCCTTTGAGATGCAGAAACCCGAGGTCGAGCCGGCCGTCGAACTTGTCGTCGATCTCGAAGGCTACGAAGGCCCGATCGACGCGCTGCTGCAATTGGCGCGCGAGCAAAAGGTCGACATCACCAAGATCTCGATTCTACGCCTCGCCGATCAGTATCTCGCTTTCATCGCCGCGGCGCGGCGGTTGCGTCTGGAGATCGCCGCCGATTACCTCGTGATGGCGGCGTGGCTTGCTTATCTCAAATCGCGCTTGCTCCTGCCGCAGCCGCCGGATGCTGCCGAGCCTTCGGGCGAAGAGATGGCCGCGGCACTGGCGCATCAATTGCTCCGGCTCGAAGCGATGCAGCAGGCTGGGCAGGGACTCTTCGCGCGCGATCTTCTTGGCCGCGACGTGTTCACGCGCGGTGCGCCGGAAGGTCTGCCGCGCGTGCTGATCCCGGTCTACGAAGCGACGCTCTATGATCTGCTCAAAGCCTATGGCGATCAGAAGTCGCGCAAAGAATCCGGCGTGCTCCATATTGACGCGCCAGAGCTTTATTCGATGGACGATGCACTCCAGCGTCTCGGCCGGCTCCTCGGCCGGATGCCGGATTGGCGCACGCTGGTCAGCTTCCTGCCGCCTGGCTTACAGTCGGGGCTAGTGCATCGCTCCGCCGTTGCCGCCACTTTCGCTGCGACGCTCGAACTTGTCCGCTCGGGCAAGCTTGAGCTTCGCCAAGACGAAGCTTTCGGCCCGATCTATCTGCGCAGCCTGCCGAACGAGAACACATGAGCCTGACAGATCCCGATACCATGAATTCCGACGAGACCACGACGGAGACCTCGACCGAGAACCCGGCGCCGTCGACCGACGATCTCCGGCTGCTCGAAGCGTTGCTGTTCGCGTCGCCGTCGCCGGTAGATGTTGACGCGATGCGACAGCGCCTGCCGGAAGGCACCGATATCGCGGCGCTGCTTGACGAGCTGACGGCGCTCTATGCGCCGCGCGGCGTCAACATCGTGCATATCGGCGGCGGCTGGACCATTCGCACTGCGCCCGATCTCGCGCCGCGCCTCAAGTTGACCCAGAAGGTCGCGCGTAAATTATCGCGCGCGGCGATCGAGACGCTGGCGATCGTCGCTTATCACCAGCCGGTCACCCGTGCCGAAATCGAAGAAATCCGCGGCGTCGTTATCAGCAAGGGCACGCTCGACACGCTGATGGAAGCGGGCTGGATCGTGCCGAAGGGCCGCAAACAGACAGCTGGGCGGCCCGTGACCTGGGTCACGACCGAAGCCTTCCTGATGCATTTCGGCCTTGCCTCGCTGAGCGACCTGCCGGGCATCGACGAATTGCGGGCCACGGGCCTGATCGGGCCGCGTCCGGACATCACCCTCGCCGAGACCATCGGCGTGCCCGCCGAAGAGCGGCTGCCTGATGTGCCGGGCGAGAATGATGACGAGGACAGCGACGACGAGGCAGAAGCCGAGGAGATGGTCGTCCTCGAAGCTGAAACGGTTGTCGAAGCCGAAGCGGCTGTCGAAGAGGAAACCGTTGCCGAAGGCGAGGCGGAGGCCACCGCGGCCGACGACGAAGACGATGGCGACGACAACGACGACAACGACGATGAGGACGACGACGAGGACGACGAGGCGGCCGAAGGCGGCGAAGACGACGACGGCGAGGATGAAGACGGCGAGGATGAAGACGACGACGAGGAAGAGCCGCCGGCGAAAGACGAGGGCGGCGGCCACGGCGCGGCTTAACGCGCCAGTTTGCGGCGTCGGGCCGCTTCTGCCATGATCCGCGCCTGATTTGCCTAGACGTAGTGACTTAGTCGATGTTCGATTTCGCTTGGTCGGAACTCGCGTTAATCGCCGTAGTCGCGCTTGTCGTGATCGGCCCGAAGGATTTGCCGCGCGTGATGCGAGTGGTCGGGCAGTGGACGCGCCGCGCGCGGGCGATCGCGCGCGAATTCCAGGGCAGCCTCGACCAGATGGTGCGCGAGGCCGAGCTCGACGAGGTGAAGCGGCATATCGACCGCGCCACGAGTTTCAATGTCGAGAACGAGATCCGCCGCACTGTCGATCCGACGGGCGATCTACAGCGCTCGCTCAACGAACCGGTGATGACCAATCCGCTCGCCGATCCGGTGAAACCGGTGGAGCGAACGGCGCTCGAAGATAAGCCGGCGGAGGCGTTGGAAGCGCCGCCAGCACCATCGCCGGTCCCTGCGGAGGCGGTCGCCGAGGAGGTCGAGGCCAAGCCGGCTGTCGCCCCCGAGCCCGAGAAGCATACGCCGTAAGCGATGAGCGAGCGCGACGAAGAGCTCGAAGAAGGACGGATGCCGCTGCTCGATCATTTGGTCGAGCTGCGCAAGCGGCTGATGTATTCCATCCTGGCGCTGTTCGTTGCGTTTTTCCCCTGCTGGTATTTCAGCAAGAACATCTACAATTTCCTCGCCCAGCCGCTCGCCGACGCGCTCAACGCCGCCGGCGGCGGGCATTTCATCTTCACCGACGTCACGGAAGCGTTCTTTACCAATCTGCGGGTCGCCTTCTGGGCGGCGTTCTGCCTCGCCTTTCCGGTCATCGCCAGCCAGATCTGGATGTTTGTCGCGCCCGGCCTCTACAAGCAGGAGCGCCGTGCGTTCTTGCCTTATCTCGCTGCAACGCCGCTGCTGTTCATCATGGGCGGCGCGCTCGTTTATTACGTGATTTTCCCCGTCGCATATCCGTTCTTCATGAGCTTCGGGTCGCCCGGCGGCGACGGCACGCTCGCCATCGATCTCGAGCCAAAGGTCAGCGAATACCTGACTTTCGTGATGCATCTGATATTGGCCTTCGGCGTGGCCTTCCAGTTGCCCGTGCTTCTGAGCCTGATGGCGCGCGCCGGGCTGGTCACGGCCGCCGGTCTCGCGAAGCAGCGGCGCTATGCGATCGTCGGCATGTTCGGCTTGGCCGCCGTGCTCACGCCGCCCGATATTTTCAGCATGATGTCGCTGGCGATTCCGCTGCTGATCCTGTTCGAGGTATCGATCCTCTCCTGCAAGCTGGTCGAGAAGCAGCGCGCGAAACGCGAGGCCGAGGAAGAGGCCGCTGCAGCAAAATCCGATGAATGATTTATAGTGGCGAGCCATGTTCGACCTGAAGACCATTCGCGACGACCCTGAAGCCTTCGATAAGGGCCTCGCCCGGCGTGGCTTGCCGCCCAGATCGCCCGAGATCCTTGCGCTCGACAAGGAATGGCGCGCGGCGCAAACCAAGGCCGAGGCTCTTCAGGCCGAGCGCAACAAGCTTGCGCGCGAGATCGGTGCGGTGAAGTCGAAAGGCGGCGATGCCAGCGCGATCATGCAGCAGGTCGCCACAAGTAAAGACGAACAGGTGCGGCTCGAAGCCGAGGCCGGTCGGCTCAAAGCCGATATCGATACACTGCTTGCCGGTATCCCGAATCTTCCGCTCGACGAAGTGCCCGACGGCAAGGACGAGCACGACAACAAGCTGGTGCGCAATCACGGCACGCCGCGCAGCTTCTCGTTCACGCCGAAAGATCACGTCGCGCTCGGCGAAGGCTTGCGGCAAATGGATTTTGCGCGCGCGGGCAAGATTTCAGGCGCGCGCTTCGTCGTGCTCAGCGGCGGGCTGGCGCGGCTGGAGCGCGCTCTGGCGGCGTTCATGCTCGATCTGCACACGCGCGAATTCGGCTACACCGAAGTGGCGCCGCCCTTGCTGGTGCGCGACGACAGCGCTTTCGGCACCGGCCAATTGCCGAAATTCGCCGAGGATCTGTTTCGCACAACCAACGGATTCTGGCTGATTCCGACGGCCGAAGTGCCACTGACCAATCTTGTCGCCGGCGAAATCCTCGATGAGGCGGCGCTGCCGCTGCGCTTCACCGCCTGGACACCCTGCTTCCGCTCGGAAGCGGGCGCTGCCGGCAAAGACACGCGCGGCATGATCCGCCAGCATCAATTCAACAAGGTAGAACTGGTCTCGATCGCGCATCCGGACCAGGCGCATGAAGAGCATGAGCGCATGACCGCTTGTGCCGAAGAGATCCTCAAGCGGCTCGATCTGCCGTATCGCGTGATGCTGCTGTGCACGGGCGATATGGGTTTCGCGTCGCGAAAGACCTACGACATCGAGGTCTGGCTGCCGGCGCAGAACACCTATCGCGAGATTTCGAGCTGCTCGCAATGCGGCGAGTTCCAGGCGCGGCGCATGAATGCGCGCTTCAAGGCCAAAGAAGGTAAAGGCAATCGCTTCGTCCACACGTTCAACGGCTCTGGCCTCGCGGTTGGGCGCACGCTGATCGCGGTGCTCGAGAACTATCAACAAGAAGATGGCTCGATCGCGATTCCGTCGGCGTTGCGCCCCTATATGGGCGGTGTGGAGGCTCTGCGCCCCGATGGGTGAGGGCATCGATCTCGCGCACGCCCGCATTCTCGTTTGCAACGACGATGGTATCGAGGCGCCAGGCATCAAGCTGCTGGCGCGTGTCGCCCAGAGTCTCAGCAAGGATGTCTGGATTGTCGCGCCCGAGCAGGAGCAAAGCGGCGCCAGCCACTCGCTGACCCTGACGCGACCGCTGCGCGTGCGCCAGCTCGGGCCGCGCCGCTTCGCCGTCGATGGCACGCCGACCGATTGCGTGCTGCTCGCCATCAATGCGGTGCTGAAAGATCAAAAGCCGCCCGATCTCGTGCTCTCGGGCATCAATGGCGGCGCCAATATGGGTGAGGACGTGACTTATTCCGGCACGATTGCCGCAGCGATGGAAGCGCGCCTGCTCGATCTCAAGGCGATCGCACTCAGCCAGCATATCGGTGACGATCGCAAGGTCGATTGGTCGGCGGCGGCGGATTGGGCGCCGAAAGTGATCCGCCGTCTTGCCGCGCTGCCTTGGCCGCAGGATTCTTTTTACAACGTGAATTTTCCGCAACTGAAGCCGAAGCAAGTGAAAGGCATTCTTCCGGCAGCCCAAGGCGGCCGCAAGATGGGCGACCATTTGATCGAGCGCGTCGATCCGCGCGGCCGACTTTATTACTGGATCGGGCCACAGCGCGACGAGGCGAAGACGCGGCATGGCAGCGATGTACGCGCGGTTGCCGAAGGCTATGTCGCGGTGACGCCAATCTTCCTCGATCTCACCAACCGCCGCGCACTGACCCGCTTGCGGCAATCCTTTGCCAAATCGCCGCACACGAGCAAGAAGCGGCGATGAGCGCGCGCGATGCGAAGACACGGCTGATCGAAGAGCTGCGCACCGAAGGCATCAGCGACGAGCGGGTGCTGAAGGCCATCGCCGAGGTGCCGCGCGAGAAATTCGTGCCGCCGACCTTCCGCGATCGCGCTTATGAGAATGTCGCACTACCCATCGGCCATGGTCAGACGATCAGCCAGCCCTACATCGTGGCGTTGATGACAGAGGCGCTGGAGGTGACCGACCGGCATATGGTCTTGGAGATCGGCACCGGCTCGGGCTACCAGGCAGCGGTGCTGGCGCGGCTGGCGCGCCGCGTCTTCACGGTCGAGCGCCATCGCGCCATGGCCAGCACGGCGGAGCAGCTCTTCAAAGAGCTGCGCATCCACAATATCACGGCGCGGTTCGGCGACGGCACCAAGGCCTGGCCGGAACAGCCAAGCTTCGATCGCATCATCGTCACCGCGGCAGCAGCCACTCTATCGGATGCACTGATGGAGAGTCTGGCCGAAGGCGGCGTCATGGTCGCGCCGATCGGGGAGGATAAGCGCGACCAGACCTTGATGCGGCTGCGGCGCACCGCCGACGGCTGGCAGAGCGAGGATTTGTGCCCCGTGCGCTTTGTGCCGTTGGTGGCCGGGCTGCCGCGCGGCGCGGCGCGCTAACGCAAGTTGTCGTTGATTCGCGTGGCATGGCATAAACTTAGGCCATGACCCGTCCGGGGCCGTTCGCGGCAATCATCGCGGTGATCGTATCGGCGGCGCTCGCGGGTTGCGCGCGCAACGGTCCGCCCGCGCCGCTGTCCTTTCCTGGGGCGCAGACAAACCCCGGCGCACAGGCGAATCCCGGCCCACCAAATTCCGGGGGGCCGGCGAAGTCTCAGGCTGCGACGCCGCCGCCGGCTCTGACACCGCAAGAGCATCTGGCCCATCCGAGCCAGATCACCGTCGCCAAAGGCGACACGCTCTACACGATTTCGCGGCGCTATGACGTGCCGCTGCGCTCGATCATCGACGCCAATCATCTCGATCCGCCGTTCCAGGTCGCGGCCGGCACCAGGCTCGATCTGCCGCAAGAGCGCTTTCATGCGGTGAAGCAAGGAGACACGCTCTACGGCATCGCTCGGCTCTACGGCGTCGAGGTGAGCGCGCTGGCCAGTCTGAACCGTCTCAATCCGCCCTACGGGTTGCGCGCCGGCGAGACGCTCTTCCTGCCTGCCGAGGTCGAGCCGCCGGATCGGTCGCCGTCGGCGGTCGCCGCCGCGCCCGAGTCAGCCGAGAGCCCCGAGGCGCCGGGTCCAAAGCCCGACAACACGACAGCCGCCACGCCCGGCGCGCCGCCGGAAAAGCCGGGCACGCAGCGGGAAGCCGCCGCGCCTTTATCGCCTGAGGCGACGAAGCCGACGCCGCCGCGCGTTGGCAAGGGCTTCGATTGGCCGGTGCAAGGCAAGATCATCGAGCGCTACGGCACCGGCCCGAACGGGACGCATAATGACGGCATCAACATTGCGGCGAGGACTGGTGAGCCGGTACGCGCGGCCGATGCCGGCGTCGTTGCCTATTCCGGCAATGAGTTGCGCGGGTATGGCAATCTCGTGTTGATCAAGCATCCCGGCGGCTACATGACCGCCTATGCGCATAACTCGCAGCTTTTGGTGAAGCGCGGCGATGCTGTGAAGCGCGGTCAGGAAATCGCCAAAGCGGGTTCAACCGGCACGGTGGATACGCCGCAAGTACATTTCGAGATCCGCAAGGGCACGCGCGCGATCGATCCGACGAGCTTGCTACCGAGCATTCAAGCCAGCGCTCGCTGACCGTTAGCGAAATGTATTAACAGATCGAACTCGTTAATATGAGCGTTGGTTTACCGTCCGTTAAACACGTAAGTAGAGAATTCTGGGGACAGCCTTGAGGGGTCCTCATGAAGATCGAACAGCGTCTGTGGCAGAAACGCCATGGCTGGCGCGTGCTGGGCGAGGATGCTTGCATTGCGCCGTCTCTCGTCCTCTATTTCGCGGCGCCTGGCACACTCGATGACGGCGCACGCTTCGCCGAGTTGCGCAGCTTCTATCCCGATGCGGCGCTCATCGGCTGCACCACCGGCGGCGAGATCGCCGAGATCGATGTGCATGATGGCTCTGTGATCGCCAACGCGATCGCTTTCGATGCGACCGAGGTGAAGTTCGCGGTCAATTCGACGGCGCCGGGCAAGAGTTCGTTCGAGATCGGTACGCGGCTCGGCGCAGCCTTGCCGTCGCAAGGCTTGCGCAATGTCTTTGTTCTTTCCGACGGCACCAAGGTGAACGGCACTGAGCTGGTCGCCGGCATCCAGCATCTGCTCGGCCGCGAGATTTGCGTGACCGGTGGCCTCGCCGGCGATGGCGCCAGTTTCCAGATGACTCGTGTCGGTCTCAATGCCAATCCCGAGCCCGGCCGCGTGGCCGCGGTCGGTTTTTATGGCGACAAGATCCGGATCGGTCATGGCAGCGTCGGCGGCTGGGATGCGGTCGGCACCAAGCGCATCATCACGCGTTCGAGCGGGAATACGCTGTTCGATCTCGATGGCGAGCCGGCGCTCGATCTCTATAAGCAATATCTCGGCGCCGAAGCCGCCAATCTGCCGGCCAGTGCGCTGCTCTTCCCGCTGCGCATCCATCCGAAGGATCAGCCTGATTGGAGCCTGGTGCGGACGGTGGTCGGGGTCGACGAGGAGAAGAGGGCAATGATCTTCGCCGGCTCGATGCCGGAAGGACAAGTCGCACAAGTGATGCTCGGCAATTTCGACCATCTCATCGCCGGCGCCGGGCGCGCCGCCGAGCAGGCAATCATTCCCGATGCGAAACTCGCCATCCTCGTGAGCTGCATCGGTCGCAAACTCCTCCTGGGCCAGCGTATCGCCGACGAGGTCGAGGCGGTTGCCGATGTTCTGGGCAAGGGTTGCCGTACGACCGGCTTCTATTCCTATGGCGAGATTGCGCCGATGGAAGGCTTGCCGTATTGCGATCTCCACAATCAGACCATGACCATTACTACCTTCGCCGAAGGATGATATGCACAAGCTGTTGCAACGCCAGCTTCGGCAGGCCCAGCAGACAACTTCCGACGGCACGCTGGACCTCGATACGCTGCTGTCGTTGGTGGGAGCGGCCTATGACGAGATCGATCGCGAGCGCCGCTTCACCGCGCATGCTCACAAGGTGCTGCGCGACGAATATGCGGCGCTGACCGAGCGGCAGCTCAAGATCGAGGCTGAAAAATCCGAAGCCGAGCGCGCGCGGGCCGCGGCGGAGACCGAGCTCTTTCAGCAAGAGCGGCTCTCGCTGCTCGGACAGCTAACAGCTTCGCTTGCGCATGAATTGCGCAATCCGCTCAGCACGATCCGCAATACGGTACATGCGATCGGCGAGGCGGCGGCAATGAAGGGGCTTGATATCGCACGGCAAATGAGCCGCGTCCATCGCACAATCGATCGCTGCGATGGAATCATCGGCGATCTGCTCGATTATGCGAGCGCGCGCGACACCGTACCGTCGCCGATCCTGCTCGATCCGTGGCTCGAGGAAGTGATCAAGGGGCAGAAAGTGCCCAAAGGGATCACTGTCGAATGCCGGCTCGACGCGCCCCGCGCAGTGGTGTCGGTCGATCCCGACCGCCTACGCAATGCGATCGTCAAAGTATTCGAGAATGCGCTCGAGGTTTTGGTCGAGACGCCGGCGCTTGCCGAGCAGCGGATCACGGTTTCGACTGCAATTGGTGACCGGTTCGAGATCGCGATCACCGATACCGGACCGGGAATTCCGTCCGACATTCTGCCGCGCGTCTTCGAGCCGCTGTTCAGTACGCGCAGCTTCGGTACCGGCCTTGGCCTCGCAACGGCGAAGCAGATCGTCGAGAATCACAGCGGGGACATCGCCATCGCGCGCGGCCCCGAAGGCGGCACGCGCGTCGTGATCCGCCTGCCGTTCGGCACGACGAAAAGTGCAGCGGCCGCTTAGCCCGCATTGACGCTCCAGCTTCCGCACCCGCATGATGCGCGCGCGGAACGATGGAGATGTCATGCAGCGTTATACGCGGTCGATGGCCGAGTTGTGGCAGTTCTGGCAACCCAATGCCAAGAGCGCGTTGCATCCGATGGTCTTCACGAAATACGAGGACCATCAGGGCGTCTTCGCCAAGCTGACCTCGCTCGATCGCGATCAATGGGCTGCGGCTTACAGCGCGGCCGCGGAGCCGTTCGAGACATTGGCGCGCGAAGCAGAAGCGAAGGGTAACGAGCGCGCGGCGAAGGATCACTACTTTCACGCTTACGGTCTCTATCGTATGGCGCGGTTTCCGACGACGAATTCCGAAGGCAAGCGCGCCGCTTATCGCAAGTCGCAAGAGATGTATCGCGCCGCCTTGCGCTACCTACCGTATCGCTTCGAGCGCGCCGAGATTCCATTCAAGGGCAAGCCGAGAGAGGGCGATCGCTCGATCGGTTATCTCATTCGGCGTCCGGGCGATGAGGCGCGCCGGCCGCTGCTGATCATGTGGGCCGGCATAGATACCTTTAAAGAAGATCGCACCGAGATATGGGAACCGGTGATCGCCGCCGGCCTGTCGCTGCTGCTCATCGATATGCCGGGCACCGGCGATGCACCGCTCAAGGGTTCGGAAGATGCCGAGCGTCTCTGGGATGCGGTGCTCGATTGGTGTGCGACGCGTCCCGAGATCAATTCAAAACGCATCGCCGCGTGGGGCGGCAGTACGGGCGGTTACTGGGCGGCGAAGGTTGCACACACGCATCGCGATCGTCTCGCCGCTGTCGTCGCGCAAGGCGGCTGCGCGCATCTCGCGTTCACGCCGGAATGGATCGAGAAGGCGCAACACGGCTCTTACGCGTTCGAGCTTGCCGAGACTCTCGCAAGCGCTTTCGGCCGGAATGGCTTCGATGATTGGGTCGAATTCTGTCCGCGTCTGTCGCTCTTGAGGCAAGGCGTGCTCGATAAGCCTTGCGCCCCGCTGCTTCTCGTCAATGGCACGCAAGATACGATCTTTCCGATCGAAGATATGCATCTCTTGCTAGAGCATGGCAATCCGAAGGAAGCGCGGTTCTATCCGGTAGGCCATATGGGGTATACGCCGGACACCAATCCGACCATTATTCGCTGGCTCGCGGCCCGAGTCCTCGCGTAGAAAAATTGCAAGCGCAAAATTCGCGATTGCATTCGCTGCGATCGCGATTAATCTCTTTTTGCGTCTTTTTGATTGCAAGATCTTTTTCCCGTAGTGGCCGCAACACGAATAGGGGAAGAAAACTATGTTTGCTCGCGAGAAGGACGCCAAACAGAAATCGGACGATCGCATTCACGAAACGGTGACGCCGCTCTCCGATATGAGCGGTGCCACGGCAGCGCTGTCCAATCCGACGGAGAAATCAACGACGATTTCGGTGGCGCGTGTGACAGCGCCTACACCAACGCCAACGCTGACACCAACGCCGATGGTCGGCGCGCGCGACAACAAAAGCGATGCGAAGAACGAAACCAAGCGCCTCACCGTGGGTCGCGGCATTTCGCTCAACGGCAAGATCTCGTTCTGCGATCGTCTGGTGATCGACGGCAAGGTCGAGGCCGAGCTCGAAGATTGTCATACGGTCGAAGTAACCGAGAACGGCACGTTCAAAGGCGCCGCCGAGATCACCGGCGCCGAAATCTCGGGACACTATGACGGTTCGCTCACGGTGCGCGAGAATCTGCTGATCCGCAGCACCGGCCGCGTCAGCGGCACCGTTCGCTATGGCAAGCTGCACATCGAAGATGGCGGCGAAATCAATGGCGATGTGAAGAGCATCGCGTCCGATAAAAAGTAATCGGGCCTAAAACCTAAATCGCGAAGCGAAAGGCGGCGGAGCGATCACTCCGCCGCCATCGGTGATACCCGTAGAGCGCCGGTCGGATTGGCCGATGCTCGGACCTGATTGGCATAGGTCTCGAGCCAATCGACATTATCCGGTGCGACGAAATCGCCGCCATGCGCGCCGAGGAAGATATCGCCGTCCTCGACGCCCGGCGGTTTGATGCCGCGTTCGGCGAGCTCGCGCATGGCTTTCAGCATGCGCTGGCGCGTGCGCGTGATCATCAGATCGCCGATGGTGAGATGCTCGATCGTGTGATCGACGCATTCGCCCATGCTCTCGGTGATCGACTGATCCTGAAGGTGCACGCCATCGATGCCGGTGAAGGTCGATGTGCGTTGCTGCTCGCGATCGATCATCCAGTCGTTGGTCTCATCCGGCACGAGACGCCAGCGGCCGTACCAATCCGTCGATTGGGGCTGGTAATGAAAATTGAGCCCGAGCCCGGGCACGCGATCGCCTCTCGCGAGATTCTCCAGCGTCGTATCCCACGAGCATTGCAGGAACATCGTATGCGTGTCGTCCATCGGCACCCACGCGCGAGCGGTAAGGTTGGTGCCGAAGGCCGCGTTCGGGATCATCGTCCAGAACGGGAAGAGATAATGCGCGACGCGGTAATAGAGATTGCCCGGAGTTGCGGGGCGATAGGCCGCGTACATCGTGCCCCAATCGGTCTCGACGCAATTGTAATCCGGCGAGCGGTCTTCGAGGCGATAGCGGATCGATGATTCGGCGGGGTAGTGCTCCGGCGCGGCTTTGCCCTCGTGGAGGAAGCCGAAATGCGATGTGTCGATATCGCCTTCGATCGCCTGCAGCCAGTTACAGTGCCGCTGCGCCCAGCGCATCTTGAGCTGCGCCTCCGGCAGCAAAAGCGGTTCGAGCCCGGGGAAGGGCGGTGCTTCGGTGGCTTCGCCCATATAGACCCAAATCAAGCCGTTGCGCTCGAGCGCCCTATAGGCCATCGCCTTGATTTTGCCGGCGAAGGAATGGCGCGGCTTCACATTTGGCATATCGAGGCAATTGCCGTCGACATCGAATTTCCAGCCGTGATAGACGCAGCGCAGGCCGCATTCCTCATTGCGCCCGAGGAACAGTGACGCGCCACGATGCGGGCAGCGATGATCGAAGATGCCGACGCGGCCCTGGCTGTCGCGGAAAGCGATCAGTTTCTCGCCGAGCAGCATCAGGCGAAGCGGCGGGCCGTCGGCGACGATCTCACTCGAGGCGCAAGCGGGGACCCAGTAGTGGCGGAGCAGCTTCCCCATTGGCGTGCCGGGACCGACCTGGGTCAGTTGCGCGTAATCCGATGTCGTCGCCATCGCTTCGCTCCCTTTGGCTCGGTCGAGTGGGGTTCAGCCGAGTTTTTTGCCGAGCCTTCCTGCGATATCCTGGATGTATTGCCACGCCACGCGGCCCGAGCGCGCGCCGCGGGTGATCGCCCATTCCGAGGATTCGGCCCTCAGCTTGTCCTGAGGATAATCGAGGCGGAAATGTTTTGCATAGCCCTCGACCATCGCGAAATAGGTCTGCTGGTCGCAAGCATGGAAGCCGAGCCAGAGACCGAAGCGATCGGAGAGCGAGACCTTTTCCTCGACGGCCTCGCCCGGATTGATCGCGCTCGAGCGCTCATTCTCGATCATGTCGCGCGACAGAAGATGGCGCCGGTTCGAGGTGGCGTAGAGAGCGACATTGTCCGGCCGGCCCTCGATACCGCCATCGAGCACTGCTTTCAGCGATTTGTAGCTGGTGTCTTCATTGTCGAACGACAGGTCGTCGCAGAAGAGCAGGCAGCGGCGCTTCGTATCGCGCAACAGCGTGAGGAGCCTGGGAAGGCTCGGAATATCCTCGCGATGGATCTCGACGAGGACCAGCGTGCCTTTGTGCTCGGCATTCACGGTCGCGTGCGCCGCCTTCACCAACGAGGATTTGCCCATGCCGCGTGCGCCCCAGAGCAGCACGTTGTTGGCGGGCAGGCCCTGGGCGAAACGCCGCGTATTGTCGAGCAGGATGTCTCGCACGCGGTCGATGCCCTGCAGCAGCACCATCTCGACGCGGTTGACGCTTTTGACCGGCTCGAGCCAGCCGCGATCGGCATGCCAGACGAAGGCGTCGGCGGCGTCGATATCGTTCTTCGGTGCCGCGGCCGGGGCCTGACGCTCGAGCGCGGTCGCGATGCGCTGAAGCAGTTCCTCGAGCTTCGCGCTCTCGCTCATACTCGTACCCTAACGACTGAAAATGTTACCGATCGTACGTCCACCAGGCCGGGCCGTTGGCCATGGTCATGCCGTCTTGCTGGGCGCTCGCCACGCATTGATGAAGCGAGCGGTACATCAGGCTGTACTCGCAAATATCCTGCTGTCCGTTTGCGCCTTGCATGACGATGGTGTCCGTGCAGCCCGCCAGGAGAAGGGCCGCAAAGCCCAAAAACATAAACGTTTTCATCGCCGCCTCCGCAAGATTAACGCCATGATAGCGACCGTCACACCGGCCGCAAAGCCATTGTCTTGCTTGCGCTTTATGCTTCCATCCAGTAGGAATGCGGCACGGTTTGCGGGGGCCTAACCGCGGCCCTTTTCCCATGGCTCGAAGGAGTTGGAGATGCTGATTACGCCCGCTTATGCGCAGGCGGCCGCCGGCGGCGGCGATGCCTCCAGCATGTTGGTCCAGTTCGCTCCTTTGGCGCTGATCTTCGTCGTCTTTTATTTCTTTCTGATCCGTCCGCAGCAGCAAAAGGCAAAGCAACAGCGCTCGATGCTCGATGCGATCCGTCGCGGCGATCGCGTCGTGACCGCAGGCGGCCTGATCGGCACGGTCGCGAAGGTGGTGAACAACGAAGAAGTCCTGATCGACCTCGCCGACAATGTGCGGGTGCGCGCCGTGCGCTCGACGATCTCGCAGGTGCTCGCCAAGACCGAGCCGGCGAAGGAAGCGAAGTCCAAGGACGGTGACACAGCCGCCAATGACGATACTGCCACGACGACACCGGCAAAGGATGACGATGCCAAAACGCCGGCGTGGCGGCGTATGCTGGGCTTGCGCTAAGCCCGCCCGCGGTCCCACGCGCTAGGTCGGAGCAATGCTTTATTTCCAAGGATGGAAGCTCACGCTGATCCTCGGCGTATGCTTCCTCGGTTTCCTCTTCGCACTGCCGAATGCTTTTTCGCCGACGACGCTCGAGAAGTGGCCAAGCTTTTTGCGCCATCAGGTTTCGCTCGGTCTCGATTTGCGCGGCGGCTCCCATCTGCTGCTGCAAGTCGACATGAATACCGTCGAGCAGGAGCGACTCAACAGCCTCGTCGACGAAGTGCGCACGCAACTCGTCGCCGCGAAGGTCGGCTATAGCGATCTCGCCGCGACCGCCAATCATGTCAGCTTCACGGTGCGCGACAACGGCCGCATGAACGAGGTGCGCGACATCGTCAACAAGATCGACTCGTCGATGGATGTGCAGATCGGCGCCACCGGCGCGGTGACGCTGACGCCCAATCAGGCGGCGCTGATCCAGCGGCGCAATTCCGCGATCGACCAATCGATCGAGATCGTGCGCCGACGCATTGACGAGACCGGCACGAAAGAGCCGACGATCCAGCGCGAAGGTGACGACCGCATCCTGGTGCAATTGCCGGGTGTCGAGAATCCCGAGCACGTGAAAGAGCTGATCGGCCGCACGGCGAAGATGACGTTCCAGCTCGTCGATCCGAACGCGGCACCGCAAGATGCGCGCGGCGGCAAGCTGCCGCCGGGCGACGTGTTGTTGCCGAGCTCGACGACGGCCAACGGCCAGCCGACGCAATATTATGTTGTGCGCCGCCGCGTGATGGTGAGCGGCGACACGCTGACAGACGCGCAGGCGACGTTCCAGAACAGTACGCCGGTTGTCAGTTTCAAATTCAATTCCACCGGCGCGCGGCGTTTCGCCGATGCAACGAAGGAAAATGTCGGCAAGCCTTTCGCCATCGTGCTCGACGGCAAGGTGATCAGCGCGCCGGTGATCCGCGAGCCGATCCTCGGCGGCTCGGGCGTCATCGAGGGCAGTTTCACCGTGCAAACGGCGAACGATCTTGCGCTGCTGCTGCGCGCCGGCGCCTTGCCCGCGCCGTTGACCGTTCTTGAGGAACGGACCGTCGGACCAGATCTCGGTGCGGATTCGATCCATGCCGGCGCGCTTGCCAGTGTCGTCGGTGTGGCTCTCGTCGTGGTGTTCATGGTCGTGTTCTACGGAACTTTCGGCTTCTTCGCCGACATCGCGCTGTTCTTCAATCTCTGCATCATGTTGGCGGCGCTGACCTTGCTCGGTGCGACGCTCACCCTGCCTGGCATCGCCGGCATCGCGCTTACCATGGGCATGGCGGTCGACGCCAACGTGCTGATTTATGAGCGCATTCGTGAAGAGGTAAGGGGTGGTCGCTCGCTCATCTCCTCGCTGCAAGCCGGGTTCGAGCGTGCCTTCGGCACCATTCTCGACAGCCACGTAACGACACTGGTCGCCGGCGCATTGATGTTCTGGCTCGGCTCGGGCCCGGTAAAAGGCTTCGCGGTCACGCTGAGCCTTGGCGTGCTGACCTCGCTCTTTTCGGCCATCCTGGTGACGCGGCTTCTCATCGTGACCTGGTTGCGGCGTCTGAAACCCAAAACGATTCCGATCTGATCTCCGATGCGCCCGCTCATCACCATCCACCGGATTCCGAATATCAACTTCATGGGGCTGCGCCAGATCGGCTTCGTGCTGTCCGGCCTCATGACCCTCGCCTCGATCGTGTTGTTCCTCACCCAGGGGCTGAACTACGGCATCGATTTCACCGGTGGCACGCTCATCGAAGTGCGCGATACCACCGGCGCGGCCGATCTCGCCAAGATGCGGTCAAATCTCGACAGCCTCGGCCTGGGCGATGTGTCGTTGCAGAATTTCGGTAGTTCCGACGACGTGTTGATCCGGCTGCAGCGTCAACCGGGCGGCGACAAAGATCAGGAAGCGGCCGTACAGAAGGTCAAGGATAAGCTCGGCACGACCTTCGATTATCGCCGCACCGAAGTGGTCGGACCGACGGTCGGCGCGGAACTCATCAAGGCCGGCGTCGAGGCGACGATCCTCGCGCTCTTCGCGATCGCCTTTTATGTCTGGTTCCGCTTCGAATGGCCGTTCGGCGTCGGCGCGATGCTGTCGACCTTGCACGATACGATCACCACGATCGGGCTGTTTTCGCTGCTGCAGATCGAATTCAACCTGACGACGTTGGCGGCGATCCTCACCATCGCCGGTTACTCGATCAATGACACGGTTGTCATCTATGACCGCGTCCGCGAGACCATGCGCCGCTACAAGAGCATGGATTTTGCCGAGCTCATCAATAAAAGCCTCAACGAGACTCTGTCGCGCACCATCCTCACCGTCAGCACCACGGCGTTGGCCGTGCTGTCGTTGCTGCTCTTTGGCGGCGAGGTGCTGCGCGGTTTCTCGATTGCGATGCTTTGGGGCATCGGAATCGGTACCTATTCGTCTCTCTTCATCGCCGCGCCGATCCTTTATTACATCCGTCCCAAGGGCTCCGGCGCGCAATCGGGCGATGCCGGCGAGGCCGCCGCACGCGGAAAGCCCTGAGCTTGGACGTCACGCCGCTCGTTGCGAAAGATCGGCAAGTCATCGAAAGCTATGGTGCGAGCGGTTTCCGAGTCAGCGGCAATTCCTATGACGGCGCGATCCTCGTCTTGCCGCATGCGACGCAGCCCTGGCCTGTCACCGCGGTTGCCGACATCTCGGCGGCGTCTCTCGCGCCGGTCATCGAAGCCGGCATCCAAATCCTGCTGCTCGGCTGCGGACACCACATGCAATTGGTGCCGCCCGCGCTGCGTCAGGAATTGCGCGCGCATGGCGTCGTCATCGACGCGATGGATACGGGCGCTGCTTGCCGCACCTACAATGTGCTGCTCGCCGAGGATCGACGAGTTGCCGCTGCGTTGCTGCCGGCCGGCTGAGCGGGAACCAAGCGGGCGCCGACTATGTTTCTGATGACAGCACCTTTATCGTAGGCGAGTTGGCGATGAACGCACAAACGCCAGCCGGAACAGATCCCAAATTCAGCGGACGCGATATCCTCGTGGTCGAGGATGAGGAGATGATTGCCTCGGTCATCGAGGAAATGCTTCTCGATCTCGGCTGCCATCAGGTCTGGGTCGCGGGCAACGCCAAGGATGCGCAGGCTGTGTTGGCGCAGCATCGGCCGCATGCCGTGATTCTCGACGTTAATCTTGGCGGCGATTCGGGCTTTCAGCTCGCGCAGACGCTGGCGGATACGAAGATTCCATTCATCTTCGCGACGGGCTATGGCCGGCACGGCCTGCCCGAGCAATGGGCGACGCGCCCGATCATGCAAAAGCCGTTCAAGATGGAGATGCTACAGGCTGTGCTCGGCGCCGTGCTTTAGATGCGTTCTTCGCGATGCCGAAATGAAAAACGGGGCCATTTGGCCCCGTTTTGTCGTCGTCGATGTTGATGGCTTAATAGCTGGCGGCTTAGTAGAAGTGAACGCCGGCCATGCAATAGAGCATCGGGATCGAGAGCATCGTGTTGACGCGCGAGGTGAGACCAGCGGTGCGCGCGGCAACCTTGATCTCATCGGGCGACGCCGGCGTGATGCCGATGTTCTTCTTCTGGTTCGGCCAAATGATGAACCAGACATTGAACCACATGATCGTGCCGAGCCACATGCCGATGCCGATCGCGGTGTTGTGCGTGCTGTGATCGCCGATACCGATCTTGATCGCCGACCACAGATAGCCATTCATCCAGGCGAGGATGAGCCCGAAGATGATCGTGAACATCGCACCCCAACGGAACCAGAAGAGCGCTTCGGGCAGAATGTATTTGGCGACGCCGGGACGAAGCTCGGTCGGGATCTTCGGCATCGTCGGTGTCTGGGTGAAGTTGAAATACCAGAGGTGACCGATCCACATCACACCGCTGGCGATATGGCACCAGCGAATGAAGAACGCCCACCAGTCCCAAGCCATGAGTTCTTGCATGATGTTTCTCCTCGCTCAAGCGATAGCGTGGATCAACAACACGACGACAACCGTAAGCACGACACCGAGTACGATCGTCTGCCCTAGAGAATCCAACGGATTTTTCATGAGCGTATCCCCCTTTGGTTTTTAATGTACGTTGCGGTGCTGTATGGCTCGGTCGAGCCACACAGCACCGGGCAATATTATCGTACTTTGCCGAGATTCGCCGCGACAAAATCCCAATTGACCAGATGGGTCAGGAAGGTCTCGACGAAGTCGGGACGGCGATTTTGGTAGTCGAGGTAGTAGGCGTGCTCCCAGACGTCGCAGGTCAGGAGCGCCGTCTGTCCCTGTGACAGGGGGTTAACGGCATTCGGCGTTTTGGTGATCTTCAGCGCGCCGGCGTCGCCGACCAGCCAGCCCCAGCCGCTGCCGAATTGGCCGACGCAGGCCGCCTTGAATTCCTCCTTGAACTTGTCGTAGCTGCCGAAGGACTTGGTTATCGCGGCCGCGACATCGCCCGAGGGCTGCCCGCCGCCATTCGGCTTCATGCAGTTCCAGAAGAAGGTGTGGTTCCAGACTTGCGCGGCATTATTGAATATGCCGGCTTTGGAGTTGTCCTTCGCGGTTGCTTTGATAATATCCTCCAAGGACTGCGACGCCATCGGCGAGTCCTTGACGAGGTTGTTCAGGTTGGTCACGTAAGCCGCATGGTGCTTATCGTGATGGAATTCGAGCGTCTTGGCCGAGGTGTGCGGCTCCAACGCGTTCTTGGGATAGGGAAGCGGGGGGAGTTCAAATGCCATCTTTATCTCTTTTCACCGGTTGTTACTGAAAGGAAGACGGCACCCGAGTGGTGCCGGTAGGGTAGAAGATAGCTTCACGGGGACTGAGCGGCAATTTGAGGCGGATGGCATGAGCGCGGGCGCAGAAATTCGATGTTCGAATTGCGGCGCGAGCTTTGCCTGCAACCCTTCGGGCGATTGCTGGTGCAAAACGCCGCCCTACTTGCCGATGCCCACGGCGGGCGAGACTTGCCTGTGCCCGGATTGCCTCGCGCGGGCGCGCGCCGCCATGGGCGGCGGCCCGAAATCGGACATACCGTCGCCGTCATGAGCGATCCCACGCTGGCGGCCGGGCTGCGGCGCCACGATCGCGATCGCTATCAGACGGCTCTGTTCGCGCCGGCAGAGCGCCGCGAGGCGCTTTTCGCGCTTTATGCTTTCAATTACGAGGTCGCGCGCATCCGCGAATACGTGCGCGAGCCGATGTTGGGGCTGATACGGCTGCAATGGTGGCGCGATGCGCTCGACGAGATCTACGCCGGCAAGAAACCGCGCCGCCACGAGGTGGCGACGCCGCTCGCCGCGGCGATCGCCGCGCATCATCTCTCGAAAGCACATTTCGCCACGCTGCTCGATGCGCGGGCGCTCGACATGGAGGAGGCGCCGCCGGACTCCCTGACCGCGCTCGAAGATTACGCCGCCGCCACGTCCGGCAGCCTTAACCTGCTCGCCCTCGAAGTGCTGGGTATTGGCGATGCGCGCGCGGCAGACGCCGCGCGGGCGGCCGGGGTTGCCTATGCGCTGACTGGGTTGCTGGCCGCCGCGCCGTTCCACGCAAAGCGCCGACGGCTTTATCTGCCGTCGGAGCTGACAGACAGGCACGGCGTCGATCTTGAGCGCAGTCTTTTCGCGCTGAAGCCATCGCCGGCGCTTGCCGGTGTCGCGCGCGATATCGCCGCGCAGGCGCGCCATCATCTCAGCGAGGCGCGGCGACAGCGTGGGGCAATCCCGCACGCGGCGGTGCCGGTGTTGCTGCAGGGCGTATTGGCCGAGCGCTGGCTCAAGCGGCTCGATGCGGCGGGGCATAATGTGTTCGATCCGCGCCTCACGGCTGAGGACACGCTACAGAGTTTGCGGCTCGCTTGGGCGGCGCTGCGCCGCGCTTATTGATCGGACCCGACCGCGAAACCCGCCGGCTCCAAGCCATCGCAGCGGCGTTGCCACATTGTGGTGTAGGTGGCTTCCAGGTGGCGACAGTAGCGCGGAAGATCGAACAGAACGCATCGTTCGCGTGAAGCGGCGAGCTTTGCGCGCAAAGCCGCAAGTCGATCCGGCGCGCGGGCGAGGGAAAGGGCGAGGGCCTCGTAATCGGCCACCGAGCGGACCGCCAGTTCCGAGAGGCCCGCGGCTTCGAGCACGCTGGTCGCGACCCGCGCCGCCATGCTTTTGCCGGTGCAGGTGATCAGCGGTACGCCGGCCCATAGCGTTTCGGTGGCGGTGTTGTGCGCGTTATAGGGCATCGTATCGAGGAAGAGGTCGGCGGCGCCGAGACGGGCCAGATGCAAATCCCGCTCGAGCGGCGGCGCGAAGATAAGCCTCTGCGGATCGACACCACGCGCCTTGGCTTCGCGGCGCAAATTCGCTTGTGCGTCTTCATTGGCATAGAGCCAGAGGACGCTTTGCTCGATCTGCGCCAGCAACTGCATCCAAATGTCGAAGACCGCTGGCGTGATCTTCTGGCTCGAATTGAAATTGCAGAGGACGAAGCCGTCGTCGGGAAGCGAATGGGCGCGCCGGTCCGGCCGTTCTGCCACCCTCGGCATCGATGCGCTCGGCAGATAGCAACCCGGGAGCCTCACGATCCGCTCGTTGAAATGCGCTGCGAGCGTTTCAGGGATCGCGATGTGGTCGCCGACGATGTAGTCGATGAAATCCGCGCCTTCCGTGCCGGGATGGCCGAAGTAATTTACCTGCAGCGGCGCTGCGCGATGCGCGAAAATGCCGAGCCGCGCATTCTCGATATGGCCTACGAGATCGACGGCAATGTCGATCTCTTGCTCGCGTAAAAGCGAGGCGATGGCGCGGTCCGACAAATTCGCGGCGTCGATGAAATGATCGAACGCCGCGATCAGGCGCTGGCGAATGGCGCTGTCGGGCGCCGGGGTCAGCGATATGCCCCAGAGCTCGAAGTGGTCGCGATCATGGCGCTCGAAAAAATCCACCAGCGTGTGGCCGGTGACATGGTTGCGGAAGTCGCCCGAAAGATAGGCGACGCGGATGCGCGACCGTGCCGGACGAGCCGGGATCGATGTTGCCGCGGCCGCGATGGGGGCGAAAGCATGGGCGACGTTGCGGGCGGCTTGCGCCTGAAGCCCGGGATCATCGCGGAACGCGATGACTGTCAGCGGCCCGATCGCCGCTCCGTTGCGAACATGCGCAATTACATTGGCGGCGCGTTGCTCCCAATCGCGCCAATCGCAAAGGATCGCGGCAAGGCCGAAAGCGGCGCCGGCCGCATCGGCGTGTGCCGGTTGCAGCGCTAACGCGGCCTGGTGACAGGCCAAGGCGTCTTTGAAGCGCTTCAGGCGGGTCAGCGCCACGCCGCGATTGTAATGCGCTTCGGCGTCCTTCGGATCGTGTGCGATAGCACGATCGAAGCTCGCCAGCGCTTCGTCGAACCTGCCGAGCAGTTGCAGGACGATGCCGCGATTGTTGTGGGCGCCGGCGAAGGAAGGATCGAGCGAGATAGCGCGATCAAAGGCTGCCAAAGCATCGGCGGCGCGGTTCAGGGCGCGTAGCGTGTTGCCGCGATTATTGGCAATGATCGCATCGTCCGGCGCTCGGCTAACAGCGGCGTCGTAGCAGCTCAGCGCCTCCTCGAACCGGCCGAGCGCGAAGAGGACGCAACCGCGATTGTAGAGCGCCTCGGTCGGATCGGGCATGAGCGCGGCCGCCGCCGCAAAACTCTCGGCAGCCTCGGCGAAGCGCCCCAACGCGTTTTGCGCCATACCACGCAAATTCTGCACCTCCGCGATGCGCGGATCGATCGCGCCGACGCGCGCGGCATAGGTCTCGGCGGTGGTGTAATCGCCGCGGTCGTAGGCAAGCGTCGCGAGCGCATAAAGCGCGCGAAGATGACCGGGATCGGCGGCGATGATCTCGCGGCACAGTCTCTCGGCGGTGGCAAGATCGCCGTGCCGATTGGCATCCGCCGCCCGCTCGAACAAGGTATCGAGCGCGGATTGCGCCATGCCGTCGTTACTCCGCTGCCTCTTCGGCCGGCACCAGCCAATTGCCGAGATCGGCGAGCGCGCGCTTCGCCATCAGTGGCTTCTTCTCGCCGCGATTGCTGCGGGTAATGACGCCGGCAGGCAGCGGCGGGAAGAGCCCGAAATTCACGTTCATCGGCTGGAAGCTGACCGCATCGGCGCCGCCGGTGATGTGCGCCACAAGCGCGCCGAGCGCCGTGGTCGGCGGCGGCGCGGCAAGCATCTTGCCTTGCTGCTCGGAAGCAGCAAATCGTCCGGCGAGCAAGCCGATCGCGGCGCTTTCGACATAGCCCTCGACGCCGGTGATCTGGCCGGCGAAGCGGAGATCGGGCCGCGATCTGAGACGCAGGCCTTGGTCGAGCAGCTTCGGGCTGTTGATGAAGGTATTGCGATGGAGGCCGCCGAGCCGCGCGAATTCGGCCTGTTCGAGGCCGGGGATGGTGCGGAACACGCGCACTTGCTCGGCGTGACGCAGCTTCGTTTGGAAGCCGACGATGTTGTAGAGCGTTCCCAGCGCGTTGTCCTGTCGGAGCTGCACCACGGCCCAGGCGCGGTGACCGGTTGCCGGGTTGGTGAGACCGACGGGCTTCATCGGCCCCCAGCGCAGCGTATCCGCACCGCGCGACGCCATCACTTCGATCGGCAAGCAGCCGTTGAAATAGGGCGTGTTCTCTTCCCATTCATGGAAAGCGACCGCATCGGCGGCGAGAAGCGTCGCGACGAACTGCTCGTATTGCGCCTTGTCGAGCGGGCAATTGATGTAGTCGGCGCTGTCGCCCTTGTCGTAACGCGACTGGCGCCAGGTCTTGGTCGGATCGATGCTCTCGGCATAGACGATCGGTGCGATCGCGTCGAAGAAGGCGAGGGATTGCTCGCCGGTCTCGGCGGCGATGGCCTCTGCCAGCGCGGGCGCGGTAAGGGGTCCGGTCGCGATGATCGTGCTGCCCCAATCGGCTGGCGGCAGCGTATCGATCGCCTCGCGGCGGATCTCGATCAGCGGTTCGCCCTCGATCGCTGTCTGGATGCGGCCCGAGAAGGCGTCACGATCTACGGCGAGGGCGCCGCCCGCCGGCAGCCGGCTCGCATCGGCGGCGCGCATGATCAGGGAATCACAGCGCCGCATCTCTTCGTGCAACAACCCGACGGCGTTGTTCTCGGCATCGTCCGAGCGCAACGAATTCGAGCAAACGAGTTCGGCGAGATGCTCGGTGCGATGTGCATCGGTGCCGCGCAACGGCCGCATCTCATGAAGGACGACGCGCGCACCCAGGCGCGCGGCCTGCCACGCGGCTTCGCTGCCGGCGAGCCCGCCGCCGATAATGTGGATGGGACCCTTTGCGCTCATCATGGAAGTCTTATAGCTAATCCCGCGTAGGATTGGAGGATCGATGTCGGACGAGCAAATACCGCAATTGGAAGCGCGGATCGCGATGCTGGAACGCGAATTGGCCGATTTGCGGAAAAGCCAGGATAGTCTCAGCCGGGAAGCACGGGTCGTCCGTTACCACAAGCGCTGGAGTTGCCAGCGGGTCGTCTTGAAGGGCCATGTCCACTGGACCACCCCCGTGCTGATTCTGGGTGAGGGCTCGGTCACGATCGGCGCGAATGTGCAATTCGGTTGGCACCGCGATCCCGGCTTTTTCGACGGCTCGATCCTGATCGACGCACGCAATCAGGCGCATATCGAGATCGGTGATGATGTCGTCATCAATAACAACTGCGCGATCATCGCGGAAGGCGCGGGCATCGCCATCGGTGCGCGCAGCATGGTCGGCTGGTCGGTCGAGATCCTCAATTCCGATTTCCACGATCTTCATCCCGCGCGTCGTCACGGCGGCCTATCGGTGACGCGGAAAGTGACGCTCGGCCAAAACACGCTGATCGGGGCGCAAACCGTCATCCTCAAAGGCAGCCGCATCGGCGATGATTCGGTGATCGGCCATGGCTCGTTGGTGAGCAACGAGGTACCGCCGGGCGTTGTCGCCGCGGGCCGGCCGGCACGGGTGATACGAAAGCTCGGCGACGGCGATCGCTAGGCGCCGATCCGCGCCCGCGCTTGCTCTTCGCGGCGGGCCTTGATGACGGCGGCTTTCGCCGAGTCGTTGATGCCGAACATTTCGAGCGTGTCGAGCTCGTCGTCGGCGACCGGCGTGATCGCCTGGTCCATATAGGCCTTGGCGTTCGGATCGCGGCGCAGCGCGCTGCGGATGCGCGCGAATTTCCAAATGACCCGTGCCATGTGCACATGCTTGGTGGCGAGCTCGGCGACATAGCGTGGATAGAAGACCAGCGGATTTTCGAGCGGCAACGGCGGCCGCCGATCACGGCGCGATTTGAGGCGGAAATAGCCGCCTTGCAGCGGATGGACCTTTTCGGCGAAGACCGAGCCGTAGAACCACATAAGCAGGAAAAGAGTCTTGCCGGCGCTGATACCCGTCGCCGTGGCGCGGCGCAGCAGCGTCTCGATATGGTCGTCGGAATAAAAGGCCGACCAGGCCCGCTGATACAGCGCGTCCCATTCCGGCTTCGACATCTTGGGATGCGCGGTGAGGACATGCTGGAGATCGTATTTGTTGAGATCGGGGTCCATCGCGACCCCTTTCTTGAACAGGTTGCCGCGGCCGGCGTCGAAGCTCGTCAGATGGCCGGTGGTACGCTGAACGCGCTGCGCCGGTAGGATCGGCACCGGCGTGCCTTCGAGGCCGGGCAGATCGTCCATGTAATTGTAGAGCGGCTTCAGCGCGCCGTTCCACGCGTCGCGCAGCACCTGATCGAGCCGCCCCTCGGCCTCGCCGGCGAAGAGCGAGATGCCCAGCGCCTGCGCCTCGCGCAACTCGGGCGGCATTTCGGGCAGCATCGCCAGCGTGCCTGAAACATGGAAGCCACCAATGCAGACTTGCACGCCGAGTTGGCGCAGCCGGCGCGCGACGTCCATGGCGCGCGGATATTGGTTCGATTGCACGCCGACGAGCCCGACCATGCCGCCATCGGCGCGCGCGATGCGGCGCGCGATGCGTTCGGGGCGGATGCGGGTGTTGGTTTCATCGAAGGCGGTGATGACGATATCGACATCGTCGCCAAGGACACGGCGCTCGGTGCTATCGACGGCGAGGCCGTAAAGCGCTGCCAGCGTGTTCGACGGGATCGCGGAGTGCAGCCACTGGATGACATATCCGTCGTCGTCGTAATGCGACGGTTTGATCAGCAGCTAGGCAAAGGTCTTGCGCTTTGTTTGCGCTCCCATCCACCTGCCCCCAAGCGAATGCCAAAGGATTATGCCTGAAGCGCGGCGAGACTGGAAAGAGCCGGTTGTAGGCATGCACCCTAATAAAGGGTATTCGTCTAGGCGCGCTTGAGCTTGCGGCTCTCGGCGGCCTGCTTGAGGTAAGGGCGGAGATAGTCGCCAGTGTAGCTGCCTTTGGTGGCGACGATCTGCTCGGGCGTGCCGCTGGCGACGATGCGGCCGCCGGCATTGCCACCTTCGGGGCCGAGATCGATCAGATAATCGGCGGTCTTGATGACCTCGAGATTGTGCTCGATGACCAGTACGGTGTTGCCTTGATCGACCAGCGCATGCAGCACGTCGAGCAGCTTCTTCACATCCTCGAAATGGAGGCCGGTGGTCGGCTCGTCGAGGATGTAGAGCGTGCGGCCGGTGGCGCGACGCGACAACTCCTTCGCCAGCTTCACGCGTTGTGCTTCGCCGCCCGAGAGCGTCGTTGCGGCTTGACCGACATGGATATAGCCGAGGCCGACGCGCTCCAAGGTCACCAGCTTGTCGCGGATCGCCGGCACCGCGCGGAAGAATTCGGCGCCTTCCTCGACCGTCATGTCGAGCACATCGGCGATGCTCTTGCCCTTGAACATCACCTCGAGCGTCTCGCGGTTGTAGCGCTTGCCGTTGCAGACATCGCACTGCACGAAGACGTCGGGCAGGAAGTGCATCTCGATCTGCAGCACGCCATCGCCTTCGCAGGCCTCGCAGCGTCCGCCTTTCACATTGAACGAGAAACGTCCCGGCCCATAGCCGCGCGCTTTCGCCTCAGGCAGGCCGGCGAACCAATCGCGGATCGGCGTGAAGGCGCCGGTATAGGTCGCGGGGTTGGAGCGCGGCGTGCGGCCAATCGGCGACTGATCGATATCGACGATCTTGTCGAGATGCTCGGTGCCTTCGATGCGGTCATGCGGACCCGGATGCTCATGCGCGCCGTTGAGCTTGCGCGCGAGCGCCTTGTAGAGCGTGTCGATCACCAGCGATGACTTGCCGCCGCCCGAGACACCGGTCACGCAGGTGAACGTCCCGAGCGGGAAATCGGCGGTGATGTTCTTCAGATTGTTGGCGCGCGCGCCGACGATCTTGAGCCGCTGGCCGAGATGGCCGGGGCGGCGCTGTGCCGGCACATCGATGCGGCGCCGGCCAGTCAGGTAATCGGCGGTGATGCTCTCGGGAACCTTCAGCACCTCAGGCGGGGTGCCGGCGGCGATCACTTTGCCGCCGTGAATGCCGGCTTGCGGGCCGATATCGATGAGATAATCCGCGGCGCGGATCGCTTCCTCGTCATGCTCGACCACGATCACCGTGTTGCCGAGATCGCGCAGCCGTTTGAGCGTTGCGAGCAGCCGGTCGTTGTCGCGCTGATGCAGGCCGATCGACGGCTCGTCGAGCACGTAGAGTACGCCGGTGAGACCGGAGCCGATCTGCGAGGCGAGGCGGATGCGCTGGCTCTCGCCGCCGGACAGCGTGCCGGATGCGCGCGCCATGGTCAGGTATTCGAGGCCGACATTGCGCAGGAAGCCGAGACGCTCGTTGATCTCTTTGAGGATGCGTTGTGCAATGTCGCGCTGTTTGGCGGTGAGCGCCTTGGGCAGCGCGCCGAACCATTCGCAAGCGTCGAGGATCGAGAAGTCGCAGACTTGGCTGATATCGAGCTTGTTGATCTTGACCGCGAGCGCCTCGGGCTTGAGGCGGCGGCCGTGGCAGGTCTCGCATTCCGTTGTGTTCTGGTAGCGGCCGAGCTCTTCCTTCAGCCAGGAGCTGTCGGTCTCCTTGAAGCGCCGCTCCATATTCGGGATCACGCCCTCGAACGGCCGTGTCGTTGTATAGGCTTTTGTGCCGTCGTCGTATCGCATCGTGATCGGCGTTTCGCCCGAGCCGAACAGCACCGTCTTGCGGACTTTCTCCGGCAGGTCTTTCCACGGTGTGTTGGTCGAGGCTTTGAAATGCCGCGCGATGCTGTCGAGGGTCTGCGCGTAATATTGCGAGCTCGACCCAGCCCAGGGCGCGATTACGCCTTCGCGCAAGGACTTGCCCTCATTGGCGACGACCAGCTCGGGATCGAAGAACAGCTTGGTGCCGAGCCCATCGCAGGCCGGGCAGGCGCCATGCGGATTGTTGAACGAGAAAAGCCGCGGCTCGATCTCGGGAATGGTGAAGCCGGAAACCGGGCAGGCAAATTTCGCCGAGAAGATCGTCGTCTCGCCGCTATCGGCATTCTCCGCGATGGCGATACCGTCGGCAAGCTTCAGCGCGGTCTCGATCGAATCAGCGACGCGATTGCCCAAGCCCTCGCGCACCACGATGCGGTCGACCACGACTTCGATATCGTGCTTGATCTGCTTGTCGAGCTTCGGCAATTCGTCGATCTCGTACATCTTGCCGTCGATCTTCACGCGTTGGAAGCCGCGCTTCTGCAGATCGGCGAGCTCTTTGCGGTATTCGCCTTTGCGGCCGCGGACGATGGGGGCGAGCAGCAACAGCCGCGTGCCTTCCTTCATCGACATGATGCGGTCGACCATCTGCGACACGGTCTGGCTTTCGATCGGCAGGCCGGTCGCCGGAGAGTAGGGGGTGCCGATGCGTGCGTAGAGCAGGCGCAGGTAATCGTAGATCTCGGTGACGGTGCCGACGGTCGAACGCGGATTCTTCGATGTCGTCTTCTGCTCGATCGAGATCGCCGGCGAGAGGCCTTCGATCAGATCGACATCGGGCTTCTGCATCAGTTCGAGGAACTGCCGCGCATAGGCCGAGAGGCTCTCGACATAGCGACGCTGGCCTTCGGCGTAGATCGTGTCGAAGGCGAGAGAGGATTTGCCTGATCCCGAGAGCCCAGTGATGACCACCAGGCTATCGCGCGGCATATCGACGTCGATATTTTTGAGATTGTGCTCGCGGGCGCCGCGAACGCGGATGTATTGCATATGCGAGAAAATAGGGACGCGGAACCTGCTTGGCAATGTTCCGTTTCCGTTCTAGAGTGTCAATAGCCAAAACAATCCCTTGGGAGCAACGGCATGGCCGGCAGCGTCAACAAAGTCATTCTCGTCGGCAATCTCGGGCGCGATCCGGAGATCCGCTCGACGCAGGACGGCACGCGCATTGCCAATCTCTCGCTCGCGACGTCGGAGAATTGGCGCGACCGCGCCTCCGGTGAGCGCAAGGAAAAGACCGAATGGCATCGCGTCGCGATCTTCAACGATCGGCTCGTCGAGGTCGTCGAAAAATACGTAAAGAAGGGCGCGAAGCTCTATATCGAGGGCCAGTTGCAGACGCGCAAATGGACCGACAAAGAAGGCCAGGAGCGCTACACGACCGAAATCGTGCTCGGCCGCTTCAACGGTCAGCTCACGATGCTCGATGGCCGTAGCGGCGGCGAGGGTTTCGGGGGCGGTCCCGACGACGACATGGCGCCGGCGTCGCCGCGTGCGTCATCGGGTGGTGGCATGTCGCGTGGCGGCGGGGGCGGTGGTGGCCGCGCGCCGGCGACGCAAGACCTCGACGACGAAATCCCGTTCTAAGCGGCGGCTTCGGTCGTAGCCGGAATATTTGCGGCGAGACGCCAGACACCGTCGGCGTCGCGCATAAAGCCATTGTCGCGATAGATATTGCGGACCGGTGCGTTGCGCGCTGTCTCGATGATCCGCGCCGCGACCGGCAAGCCATGGCGGCTGAGCTCAGCGATGATGTGCTGCATGAAATGGTGCTCGACGCCGAGACCGAGCACGCGGCAACTCAGGACAAGACCGGTGATCTCGCCGCTCACGATGATCGCAGCGCCGACGAGGCCGTGATCGCCGAACTTGTCCGCGACATGCAGCGTGAAGATGCGAGCCAATGGATTGGCGGCCAGTGCTTGCAGTTCGGTCGCGGGAAAGCGGCGGCCGGTGGTATTGAATTGCGTCGTCCGCGCGAACAGCTCTTCGATGCGGTCGAGCTTCGCCGGGCCGGTCAGCCGCTCGATGCGGCACGCGATCTCGAGCGATGCGACATAGTCGGTTTCGCTGACCGCTTCGGCGCGGAATTGCTGGCGACTGAGTTGCGCTTTTACCAGCATCGTGCGCGAAGCGGCTTCGTCGGTGATGATCGGCAGTTGCAGACGCGGATCTGTCAGGAGCTTGCGCCGCAAGCCGAGCAGATCTTCGCCCCAGACCTCGATCTCGGGTAGACGTTGGCGCACGCGGTCGCGTTCGATCGGATGATCGTCGATGAACAGGAAACTGTCGAGCGCGAAGCCGATCTCTTCGGCGATCGAGTGGATATTCTCGACCTTGTCGCGCCAATTGATGCGGCAGGTCACGAAATCGTCGATGCGCAGCAACCGTTGCTGCGGGTAGTGGCTTGGATATTTCCACAGCTCGCGAACCGTCGCTTCGTCGTTCTTGCTGACGCAGGCCAAAACGATGCCTCGCTTCTTGAGGCAGAGCAGCGCCTCGTGCAGACCGAAATAATGGCCGATGAACGAAAATGCGCCGCTGACCGTCGGCTCCCATGCGAAGGGGCGGCCCGTCTCGGCGAGGACACCGGGCCACAGCACGCCATCGAGGTCGACGATCACGCATTTCTTGCGATCGAGCCCGAGCGCGACGGCGAGCGCATCGATATGCGTGCGCGCCATCGCCGCCTCGCGGCCATAAGGATCGCTGCCGACCAATTCTGCCAGCGGCTTGATGTCGGGGAACAACCCGTGCACCGCTTCCTTCTCGCTCTCCGGCCGCTGCAAGAGCCAGCCGGGCGAGCCAAGATGTGTGAAGCCGAAATGGCCGTCATCGATCATGCGCTCGCTGCCGATCGCCGCCATGGCGGCGCTGACGTCGACGACATGCACATCGGGCAATTGCGCCGCGAGATCGGCGAGCACGACATTGGTTGTGCGGAAACGCGTGCGATGGCCGTTGAGCCCGCGCTCGGCGAGACCGAGCGGCTGAACTGTCGGCTCGGGCAGGTTGTCGATGAGGATCGGCGCGGCGCTGCGGCGGCGGAGCTCTTCGAGCAGCTCGCGGGCCTGCAGGATGTAGGCGGCGTGCGGCGGACCCTGGAGTTGCGACGGGTCGAGTGTCAGGTGATGACGCGCGTACAATGCACCGATCAGGATCGCGTCGTGCTTATGCTCGCTCGCCAGCCGTACATCGTCGGGCGACGTGGCGGCGATGCGGAGATCGACACCGCGCCGCGCGGCCTCTTGGCGCAGAAAATCCGTCTCCATATGGACGTCGCAATCGCCGAACAGCAGTAGATCGACGCGTTTATGTGTCGCGCCAAGATCGCCGATCGAGCGCGCCGCGCCCGCGGCCCAATAGGCATGGGCGCCTTCCTTCAATTCACGGCGATAGCGATCGAGCAGCTCGTCCGGGTCGCGGCCGTAGGTGGCGCTGAGCTTGGCTGTCGTTTCGGCAAGCTCTTCCGCGGCGCTTTTGTCGGTGATGAAACCGCGCTCGATCAAATCGGCGATGCAGTTCGAAAGCGTTTCGCGATCATATGAAACAGTTGCAGAGAGCGTCGGATAATCGTCGGGCCATGTGCGCGGCAAGTCGAAGAACTCGACGACGGTATTGAGCTGCCGATCGATGGTGAGGCGCGTATGCGTCACGGCATGGATGAGCAGATATCGCTGCGAGCCGACGGGGAGGGAATGAAGAAAGCGAGACCGCTGCAAGATCATGATGTACCGCTCGGCTGTTGTGCAGACCGCATCCGGCATCATCCAGAAAATATGGTTTCCGCATCATTAATGTCGCTTGCCCGCGGAATGTTAGCCCGCGCACATCAATCGGAACTCGGCAGCTTTGGCGCGGCAAAATTTGCTCTCTTGATCGGTTGTGCCGCGTTTTCATCACCGAAACATGGCACGTTCCTTTGGTTGTTGTTGGCACGCCGCTTGCTGCTTCGCTGTCGTCTTAGCAAGAGGTGGCCTTATGGATCAGTTGGTTAGCACAAGCATCAAACTCGGCGATCCGGCACCATGGTTCAGCGCCGCGACCATTACCGGCGGCGGTGCGGATCTGCATGTAAGCGGCGGGCGATGGGTCGTGATCTCTTTTTTAGGCGATCTTGCAGCGCCGCGTGCCGAAGCCGAATGCCAGTCACTGATCGGCTGCATCGAAGGAATGACCGAGGATCATCTGGTTGCTTATGCGGTGCTGACCGCTCCGCCAGCCGATCCTGTCGCCGTTGTCGGTGCTGCGCCGGCGACGCTGCGTTATGTTGCCGATTACGATGGTGCGACCACGCGGCTCTACGGGGCGGTGGAAGCGCCGCGTAGCGTGGTGCTCGATCCGATGCTGCGTGTCGTCGCCGTTGTTCCCTGGGATCATCCGGCCGGCCACGCTGCGATCCTTCAGCAAATGCTGAAAAGCCTGCCGAGCATCGATGACGCTGCCGGGGTGCCGATGATGGCGCCGGCGCTGATCGTGCCGCGTGTTCTCGATTTCGATCTCTGCGATTTTCTTGTGCGTCTCTACGACAAGATGGGCGGCGAGGATTCCGGATTCCTGCTCGATGTCGACGGCAAGACACGAACCATGGTCAATTACCGTCTGAAGCGGCGGCGGGATCTGCCGATCGTCGTGACGGAACTGCGCGATCGCATCCGCGATCAACTCGTGCGCCGCTTGTTGCCCGCCGTGGAGAGCTATTTCCAATTCGCGGCGACGCGCATGGATCGATACATGGTCTCTTGTTACGACGCGGCGGAAGGCGGCCATTTCTTCCGCCATCGCGATAACGTAAATGTCGGCGCCCAGCATCGCCGCTTCGCCGTTTCGATCAATCTCAGCCGCGACTATGACGGTTGCGATCTGATGTTTCCGGAATTCGGCCGGCGGACGTATCGGGCGCCGGTCGGTGGCGCGATCGTCTTTTCTTGCGGCGCTCTCCATGAGGTGACGCCGATCACGCGCGGCCGGCGCTATGCCTTCTTGCCGTTTCTCTACGGCGAGGCGGACGCCGCCCTGCGTGCTGAGAACAACGCGCGGCTCGATGAAAGCTCGGCCCAGTATCAGGCGGGAGACGATCTGCTTTATCCGCCGCCGGCCGCGTCTCCTCAAGCGCACGCAGCCTAGGTCGTTTTCCGGCTTCGGCCGGGTGCCTCCCGAATTGCCGCACCTACAAACGGAGCCGCGCTAGTTGCGCGCGCCTCCGCTTTGTGAAATTAATGATAAGTTGCCCGAATAGACATGGGCCGGCTTTCCCGAGGGAGGGAACGATGTCGAAGCGCAAAGACGCGACCGGAGTCGGTCGCCGTGGATTCCTAAAAGGTGCAGCTCTTGCCGGTGCCGCGACGACGCTGGCGTCGCCACTAACGGCACAGGCTACACCGACGCCGCCGAAGCGGGGCAAAGCACCGCGCGGCGTTTCCGAAATTCAAAAGGCTGCTGAAACCGCGCCGCCAAGTTCGATGGCGAACCTCCCGAAGGGCGCCGAGAATCTCGTTTCGCCGACCAGCGGCTCCGACTTCATGGTCGATGGCTTTAAGGCGCTGGGCTTCGAATATCTCGCCTCGATGCCGGGTTCGAGCTTCCGCGCGCTGCAAGAGTCCTTCATCAATTACGGCAAGAACACCGCGCCGCAGTGGATCGAATGTTTCCACGAGGAAATCTCGGTGGCGATGTCGCATGGCTATGCCAAGGTCGAAGGCAAGCCGATGCTGAACCTCGTCCATGCGACGGTGGGCCTGCAGCACGCTTCGATGGCGATCTACAACGCCTATGCCGATCGCGTGCCGATCGTTGTCGTCACCGCAAACATTGCCGACGCGACAGAGCGCCGGCCGGGCGTCGAGGTCGATCATACGGTGCAAGATGGCGCCGTGATCGTGCGCGACTACACCAAGTGGGATGACTCCCCGGGCTCGCTGCAGCACTTCGCCGAGTCGACAGTGCGCGCCTACCAGATCGCGACGACCGCGCCGATGGGGCCGGTGCTGCTGGTGGCCGACAGCAGTCTTCAGGAAGATCCGCTTCCGGAAGATGCAAAGCTCAC
The DNA here is from genome assembly GCA_963740675.1 of uncultured Alphaproteobacteria bacterium. Lineage (GTDB taxonomy): Bacteria > Pseudomonadota > Alphaproteobacteria > ATCC43930 > CGMCC-115725 > CAIKMD01. Next base: position 861,127 of record CAVUFS010000003.1, on the reverse strand, counting down.
CCATCCGAAGCTGCCGCGCTTTGCGATGGCCGCGGGCGATCAGAACGCCGTCGCCGAGCTCGCGAAGATGCTCGTCGCGGCAGAGAACCCGGTGATCATGGCCGATCGCGGTCGGCCCGGTCCGGAGGGTGTGCTCAACCCGCTGGTCCAGCTCGCCGAGGCGCTGCAATGCCCGGTCGTCGATATCGGCGGCCGCATGAACTTCCCGACGCAGCATGCGCTCAATCAAAGCGACCGCCGTGGTGCATTGCTGGCGCAAGCCGATCTCGTGGTCGGTCTCGACATGACCGACTTCTGGGGCGTGACGCATTCCTATAAGGATCAGTTGCACCGCTCGTCGCGGCCGCTGCTGAAACCCGGCACGAAGACCGTTTCGGTGACGTCGGCGGATCAGTTTATCCGCTCGAATTATCAGAACTTCCAGCGCTTCACGGATGTCGATCTCGAGATCAGCGGTGACGGCTCGGCGACGCTGCCGTTCCTGCTCGAAGCCGTGAAGAAGGCCATGACCGACGACAAGAAGGCGGCCTTCGAAGGGCGCGGCAAGAAGCTCGCCGATGCGCGGAAGGCTTCCTACAAGGCGGCGGAAACCGAAGCGGCCTCGGGCTGGGACGCGACGCCGATCAGCACGGCGCGGCTCTGCATGGAGCTGTGGAACGTCATCAAGGACGAGGATTACTCGTTGGTCGCCGCCACGCAGCCGGGCGGCTATTGGTCGCATAAGCTGTGGAAGATGGACAAGAGCTACCATTACCTCGGCGATTCAGGCGCCTATGGTGTCGGCTACGGCGCCGGCGGTGCCATTGGCTCGGCCCTGGCGAACAAGAAGCACGGTCGGTTCTCGGTCTCGATCATGGGCGACGGCGAGTTGATGGTTGGTCCGGGCGCACTCTGGACCGCGGCCAAGTACCAGATTCCGATCCTGACGGTCATGCACAACAATCGCTTCTACTTCCAGGAAGTGATGCATCTGCAGGCAATGGCCAATCGCCATATGCGCGATCCCAAGACGGCGAAAATCGGTACCGAAATCGCCGATCCGAATATCGACTTCGCCAAGATGGCGCAGAGCTTCGGTATGCAGGGCTTCACGGTCACCGATCCGGCGAAGCTGGGCGACGTGCTGAAGACGGCGGCGGCCATCGTCAAAAAGGGCGAGCCGGTGCTGGTCGACGTAGTTTCACAGGGACGGTGAGGGGGAGCACATGCGGGGTAGTATCGTTGCCGCGGCGGCGGCGTTGGTAATCTGTGCGTCCGCCGTCCTGGCATCCAATGCCGGGGCACAACAGAACGGCGGCGAGCAAGCCGCCCCCCAGGGCGATGCGAAAGCTGGGCAACAGGTCTACCTCGCCGATGGCTGCTGGGAGTGTCACGGCACCGTGGCGCAGGGTGGGGTGATCACGGGGCCACGCCTCGCGCACACCGCGCTGCCTTACGAGGCGGTGTTGCAGCAGCTTCGCGTGCCGCAGAATGCGATGCCGCCTTACGAGGCGGCGATCGTGTCGGATGCCGAGGTGGCGAATATCTATGCGTGGCTGAAGTCGCTGCCAGCGGCTCCAGCGGCGTCCAGCATTCCGCTGCTGAGCAACTAACCGCTCGGCGTCCCAGTTTCGACCTCGCCGCGGGTGGCTTTGGCTGTCCGCGGCGAATCGTTTTTGCAGCGATTTTGCGCTGCAAAATTGGAGCGCGCTGAAAGCGCCCTCCCGTGATCACGAACGGGCCGCTGGTCGGACTCCGTTTATTCTCATAATGATTTGATTTTAAAGGAAAATGGTTTCACGAACGGCGACTCGCCCGGGCGCGAATAGCAGCCCTGCCCACATTGCTGACGGGCGCAAAATTGGCTAAGGTTTTCTAACGATTTCTGCTGGCCGATTTGTCGCGTTTCCCGCCTTCTCAGCGCCAGCCCTCGGACCGAAATTTTGGCTGATACACCCGCGCCGCCGCCGCTCGACATTACGCCCGTTGCCATCGAAGAGGAGATGAAGCGCTCCTACCTCGATTACGCCATGAGCGTGATCGTGTCGCGGGCGCTGCCCGATGTGCGCGACGGGTTGAAGCCGGTGCATCGCCGCATCCTCTACGCGATGAAGCAGGCCGGCTATGACTGGAATCGCGGCTATCGCAAATCCGCGACCAGCGTCGGCGAGGTGATGGGTAACTACCATCCACATGGCGACGCGCCGATCTACGAAGCGATGGTGCGCATGGCGCAGGATTTCGCCATGCGGCTGATGCTGATCGACGGCCAGGGCAATTTCGGCTCGATGGACGGCGACCCGCCGGCGGCGATGCGTTACACGGAATCGCGGCTGTCGCGCGCCGCCGATGCGCTGCTCGACGACATCGACAAAGAGACCGTCGACTTCCAGCCGAATTTCGATGGTAGCCGCCAGGAGCCGAAAGTCCTTCCGGCGCGCTATCCGAACATCCTCGTCAATGGCGGCTCGGGCATCGCCGTCGGCATGGCGACGAATATTCCGACCCATAACCTCGGCGAAGTGGTCGATGCGTGCATCGCCTATATCGACAATCGCGCGATCACGATCGAAGAGCTGATGGAGATCGTGCCGGGTCCCGATTTCCCGACCGGCGGCATTATCCTCGGTCGCGCCGGCATCCATGCCGCTTACGCGCTCGGCCGCGGCTCGATCATCATGCGCGGCAAGACTGAGATCGAGGAGATCCGCAAGGATCGCGAAGCGATCATTGTCACCGAAATGCCGTACCAGGTGAACAAGGCGCGCATGGTCGAGCGGATCGCCGAGCTCGTCCGGGAAAAGACGATCGAAGGCATCGCCGATCTGCGCGATGAAAGCGATCGCCACGGCGTGCGCGTCGTCGTGGAGCTGAAGCGCGATGCGATGGCCGATGTCGTGTTGAACCAGCTCTATCGCTACACGCCGCTGCAAACGAGTTTCGGCGTCAACATGCTGGCGCTCGATGGCGGCCGGCCGCTGCTGATGAGCCTGCGCGACATCATCGTGGCTTTCGTCGAATTCCGCGAACAGGTGGTCACGCGGCGCACGATCTATCTGCTGCGCAAGGCGCGGGAGCGCGCGCATACTTTGCTGGGCCTTGCCGTCGCCGTCGCCAATATCGATGAGATGATCGCGCTGATCCGGCGGTCGCCGGATCCGGCGACCGCCCGCGCCGAGATGATGGCGCGCAGCTGGCCGGCGCAAGACGTGATGGGATTGATCGCGCTGATCGAGGAGGTGGGCAGGGGCGGCGCCGATCCCGACGGCACCTATCGCCTTACCGAAGAGCAGGCGCGCGCGATTCTCGATCTTCGCCTGCAACGCCTCACCGCGCTCGAGCGCGATAAGATCGCCGAAGAGCTCGACGGCATCGTCATCGAGATCAAAGGCTATCTCGAGATCCTCGGCTCGCGGCAGCGGCTGATGGAAGTCATCCGCCAAGAGCTGCGCGAGGCGAAAGAGCAATTCGCGACGCCGCGCCGCACCTCGATCGAGGAATTGGAATTCGAGACCGATATCGAGGCGCTTATCCAGCGCGAAGATATGGTCGTGACGGTGAGCCATAGCGGCTATATCAAGCGCGTGCCGCTTTCGACCTATCGCGCGCAGCGCCGCGGTGGACGCGGTCGCTCCGGCATGTTGGTGCGCGACGAGGATTTCATCAACCAGATCTTTGTCGCCTCGACGCATGCGCCGATGCTGTTCTTCACAAGCTCAGGCCGCGTCTACAAGCTCAAAGTCTATCGCCTGCCGGTGGGAACGCCGCAAGCGCGTGGCAAGGCGATGGTCAATCTTCTGCCCAATCTCGCGGCGGGCGAAACGATCTCGACGGTGATGCCGCTGCCCGAGGATGAAGGCACCTGGGGCGACAAATTCGCGGTCTTCGCCACCGCCAAGGGCAATGTCCGCCGCAACGCGCTTTCCGATTTCGCCAATGTCTTCGCTACCGGCAAGATCGCGATGAAGTTCGAAGGCGAGGATGCCGACGATCGTCTTATCGCGGTGGCGGTCTGCGGCGAGAATGACGATTTCCTACTCGCGACGCGCAACGGTCGCAGCATTCGCTTCCCGGCTGCCGATGTGCGTGTCTTCTCGAGCCGCAGTTCGGTCGGCGTGCGCGGCATCCGTCTCGCGCCCGGCGATGCCGTGATCTCGATGTCGATTTTGCGTCATGAAGATGTGCCGACGGCGCAACGCTATGCGTTTCTGCGTCTCGATGCCGAGCGCCGGCGCGCCGAGCCGGAGGAGGCGGAGAACGGCGCTGCTGAGGAAGGTGAGAACGAAGTCGCGGCGCAGATCAGCGAAGAGCAATATCAGGATCTCGCCGCGCGGCAGGAATTCGTGCTCGTGCTCACCGAAAAAGGTTTCGGCAAGCGCAGCTCGGCTTATGACTATCCGATCACCGGCCGCGGCGCGCAGGGCCGCGAGAACAACGATCCGAGCCGCGGCCAAGGCGCGACGATCGCTGTCTTCCCGGTTGATCATGACGATCAGATCATGCTCGTCACCAATCTCGGTCAGCTCATTCGCGTGCCGGTCGACGACATCAGCATCCGGCGGCGGCGCAGCGGCGGTGTGACCGTGTTCAAGGTCGATGACGGCGAGCGCGTTGTCTCGGTGGCGCGTCTGCCCGACACGGGCGAAGATGTCGGTAATGGCGATGTCGGCAATGGCAATGGCGATGTCGGCACCGGCGAGGGGGGAGAGGCGTGATGAGCGAGCGAATCGGCGTCTATCCCGGGACCTTCGATCCAATCACCAACGGGCATGCGGATATCATTCTGCGCGCGGTGAAGATCGTCGATCGATTGGTTGTCGGAGTCGCGCGTAATGCTGGCAAGGGGCCGCTTTTCAGCACCGACGAACGCGTCGCGATCGTGCGCGATGAGCTGCATCATCTCGACGCCGAATCAGCCAAGCGTATCGAGGTTCGCGCTTTCGATAATTTGCTGATGCATTTTGCCGTGGAGATGAAGGCGTCAATCATCATCCGTGGTCTGCGCGCGGTCAGCGATTTCGAATACGAATTTCAGATGGCTGGTATGAATAATCGGCTCAACCCGAAAGTTGAGACCGTGTTCTTGATGGCGTCGGACAAATATCAATTCATATCGTCGCGATTCGTCAAAGAAATCGGCCAGCTTGGCGGCGATGTTTCGCACTTCGTTAGCACGCGTGTAGCGCAGCGTTTGTCCGAGCGTTTCAATCGCCCATCTTCGTGAAATAAGTTTAACTTGGATCGTGTCGGTGTTTGCGCAGTAATGCCGTCAAGCGGCTCTGCCGCCTGCCCGCTCGACCCCCTTGGCGGGCTTTTCTCGACCCTCGGGTCCGTCTCGCCTGCACCCCCCAATCCTCCAGATGGCAGGCGAGGCGGCTCGGGGCATCCCCTCCGAAAATAGCTGATCGATTGCTCACGCAGAGACCGCAGGATAGTCTCGCGCGGCCATGAGCCAGCTCTTCACGCCCTTCACCTTGCGCGGTCTCACGCTCGACAATCGCATCGTCGTGCCGCCGCTCTGCCAATACAGTTCGGACGATGGTGTCGCTTCGGACTGGCACGCGCAGCATTTGCCGGCGCTGGCGATTTCGGGCGCGGGGCTCGTCGTCGTCGAGATGACGGATGTCGAGCCGATCGGCCGCATCACGCCGTGGTGCGCCGGGCTGTGGAACGATGCGCAAGAAGCGGCGATGAAACAAGTGCTCGCGTCATGCCGCAAATACGGCGCAGCGAAGATCGGGATTCAAATCGCGCATGCCGGGCGCAAGGCATCCTGCGATACGCCGTGGCGTGGCAATAAATTCCTGACCGAGGAAAAGGGCGGCTGGCAGACGATCGCGCCATCGGCGATTCCGTTCGGTGAGAATTACGGCACGCCGCGCGCGATGGTGCGCGAGGATTTCGAGCGCGTGCTCGCGGCCTTCGTCGATGCGACGCGCCGTGCGGCCCGTGCCGGTTTCGATTCCTGCGAGATGCACGGCGCGCACGGCTATCTGCTCTCGTCTTTCTTCTCGCCGCTATCGAATTGGCGCGAGGATGAATATGGCGGCCCGATCGAGAACCGGATGCGCTTCCCGCTGCAGGTGTTCCGCGCGATGCGCGAGGTCTGGCCGGCGGAGAAGCCGCTCGGCGTGCGCCTGTCCTGCGTCGACTGGGTCGACGGCGGCACAACCATCGAGGACACGGTCGTCTTCGCCAAGGCGCTCAAAGAGACCGGCTGCGATTTCATCTGCTGCTCGAGTGGCGGCGTTGTCTCGATGGTCCCACCGCTGATCCGCGCAGGCTACCAGGTCAAATTCGCCGAAAGGATCCGCCGCGAAGTCGGAATCCCGACCCGGGCCGTCGGCATGATTTTCACCGCCGCCCAGGCCGACGAAATCGTTATTGAGGGGCAGGCGGATATGGTGGCGGTCGGACGCGGCTATATCGATGATCCGCGCTGGGCGTGGCACGCCGGCGACGAGCTCGGTGTTCTGGCGCCCTTCGCTGCGCCGACCCATACCGCGCGCAGCCCGAACTGGATCAAAAGCAAGCGGGAAGCTCATAAATTGCCCCCGGCTTAACGTTCGATTAATCCGCGCCATGGGACCATTAGCCCATGCAAAAGACCCGTGCCGCCGATTATCTGCGTCTTTTTACCCATTGTTTTTCAAAGAATAATTCCGGCGCGACCGCGATCGAATACGCGCTGGTGGCGATGCTGATTGCGATGGCGATCGTGGCTGCGCTGCCGGCCATTGCACCGCCGATCAACAGCACCTTCAACACAGTGTCCGCCAAACTTTAAGCTCTTCGGCAACGGTTAGACCCGTTGTTAAGGTTAAAATAGTTAGAGATTCCAATAGATTATCTTCATAAGTTAATAACTGAGTTCTGGCCCTGGGCGAGCCGCCGCGCTAGGATAAGCCAGTAAGTAGAGGAAATTCCTTGGTTAACGCGGCTTCGACCTCCCGCCCGAGGGCACGTTGATGGCGGACGGCTTCGTCCTTCCCCATGGCATGGCACGGCGTGGCCAGGCGGGCGCGCGTTTGCCCGTCTTGGTCACCGGTGGCTGCGGCTTTATCGGTGCGCGTCTGACGGCGGCGTTGGCGGCCCGTGGCGAGGCCGTGCGAGTCCTCGACGACCTCTCGAACGGCTCAGCCACCTTGCTGCCGCCGGGTGTGGAACTCATCCAGGGCGATATCGCCGATCCGGCGGTCGTGCGCCGGGCGATGCAAGGCGTCGCCGGCTGCTTCCACCTGGCCGGCTTTGCCTCCGTGCCGCAGAGCCAGCGCCAATGGCTCAACACACACCGGATCAATCTGACCGGCGCGGTCAATGTCCTCGATGCCAGCCATCGCGAGCGGCCCGCGAATCCGGTTCCGGTGGTCTACGCCTCGACCGCCGCGATCTACGGCGATCACGAGAACACGCTGCTGGCCGAGTGGCTGCCGGCGAAGCCAATCTCTTCCTACGGCGCGGACAGTGTCGGCGCCGAGTTGCATGCGCGCATCGCGCGCGCGGTGCATGGCGTGCCGGCGATCGGCATGCGGCTCTTCAATGTCTATGGACCCTGGCAATCTGTGCAGGCCGTCTATGCAAGCGCGGTCACGCTGTTTTGCGACGCGGTCCGCAACCGGCGGCCGATCACGATTTTCGGCGACGGGATGCAGACCCGCGATTTCGTTTATGTCGACGACGTGATCGAGGCCTTGCTCGCGGCGATGGAGCATCTGCCGCTCGTGCCCGAAGTGCTGAATGTGGCGACCGGCCATGGCGTCACGATGCTCGAGCTGATCGACGAGATTGGACGCCAATGCGGCATTCAGCCCGACATTGCTTTCGCGCCCGGACGGCTGGGCGATGCGCGCTTCCTCGTCGGTGACCCAGCGCGCGCGCATGATTATCTCGGCTTCCGCACCGCGACGGATCTCGTCACGGGCGTCGCCGCGACGCTGCGGGCGCTCGACGAAGCGCTGGTCTGAGCTTTAGGCGATTTGGCGCGCGATCAGCGGGCCGAGCGTATTCGCGACAGGCAGCGGTAGCTTCTTCCAGCTATCCACCATCAACCGGTATTTCGGATTGAGCGGATTGATCTCCGGCAGCTCTTGCTGCCGCACGAGATGGAATTGATAGGCGAGGGGCGTCGGCTCGAAGCCCCAATAGGTCTTGTAGTCGAACGCACCTGTACCGCGCTTGCTGCGGCCGAAATCGAAAACGCTGCAGCCGCGCTCGACCGCGCGGCCCATCAGCCGCCAATAGAGCAGATCGTAAGCGTGCAGCGGCCGCGCCGCCGGCGTCGCGCCGCCGTAATAGGGCATGGCGACGTTTTTGAAGAAATAGGTCATCAGCGCCGCGACCGGACCTCCCGGGCTGTTGATGGTCGACAGCTCGACCGCGTTGCCGAATTCCTCGGCAATGGCGGCGTAGAAGCGGCGCGGCAACACGGGCGTGCCGAGATTGCGCACGCTCTCCGAATAAATCCGATAGAAGACTTTCGGATCGACGCTGGTGTCGACCGTGAGAGTTTTATTGTCGATCGCCTTGCGCAGGTCGGCGCGCTTCTTGCGCGGGATCGCTTTGAGATTGGCGGCTTCGTCGCGATCGAGCGTGCGGCGGAAGGCGAAATAGAGCTCAGGCTTGGCGATCCAAGGAATATCGCGTGGCGTCTCGTGACGCAGCTCGACGAAATCGACGCCGAGCGTCTCGCCCAGTTGCGCGGCGTCTTCCGCCAGGGCGGCAACCGCCGCCGCGTCGAGGGCGGCGATACCGCCGGCGACGCCGAAAGCCAGCGATACCAGCGCATGACCGAAGAGCCGCGATTTCACCTCGATCAGCGGCAGGATGCCGACAAGTGTCTCACCGCGCCAGGCACAACGATAATGCGCGCGATGACCGAGGCTGTTCTCGATCACGCGGCGCCAGCCGGCGCGATGGAAGAAGGTCGCGTCGCTGTGCGCGAAGACGAAGGCTTCCCAGGCCGCTTCGTCTTGCGGTTCGAAACCGCGCACGCTCGGAAACGGCGCGTCGAGAAGCAGCGCGTTGTCAGTGCGCGCCGAAGACGCGGTCATATTCATCGACCATGGTCTCCCAAGGAGTAATGTTGCCGCACATGGGCGCGGTTGAGCGCGCCAAGCTCGGCGCGCAGTTTGGGGGCGGTGACGAGCGCATCGAGCGCATCGGCAAACGCCTGCTCATCGGCTTTGGCGACGACATGGCCGCGGTTTTCCGGCGCGAGCATCGCTTTTACATCGCCGACATCGACTGACGCGACGGGCAGGCCGATCGCCATCGCTTCGAGCACCGACATCGGCATCTGCTCGGTGTTGGAGGACAGTGCGAAAATATCGAAGAGTGCGAGCGCGCGCTGCGGCTCGGCGACGTTGCCGAGGAAGATCACGCGATCGACGAGTCCAAGGCCACGCGCCAGCGCTTCGATCTCGTCGCGCTGCGTGCCGCCGCCGGCGATCGCGAGCCGCGTCGAGCGTCGCGTATCGAGGCGCGCGAAGACGCGCACCAGCCGCGCGACGTTCTTTTCCGGTCGCAGCGGCGCAACCGTGCCGATGATCACTTCATCGGGGCTGCGTGCGAAGAGCGGGGCATCGTCGTCATAGGACGCGGCGAAAGTGTCGGCATCGATGCCGTTGGGGATATAGCGCAGCCGTGTCGTCGGCAGGCGCCATTCGCGTTGGGCGATGCCCTCGAGATTGCGCGACGGCACGACGATCGTGCTGGTGCGTATTAGCGCGAGACGGCGCAGCATCGAGCGCCGCCAGAGACGCTTGTCGGTCTCTTCGGGGCCGAAGCCGTCCTCGAAATGGATGTGCCGGCAAAGGCCGAAGAGGGAATTGGCGAGCGCCCATTCGATCGCGCCCCAATTATAGGTGAGCAGCAGATCGGGCGTGGCGGCGATGATGCGGCGGCGGAGAGAGAAGAGCGTCGCAGGCAAGCCGCGCTGCTCGCGCGGGATCGAATCGGCGCGGGTGTCGAGGGCGGGGTCGAGCAGGGTGGTGGCGGTGCGGTTGCCGTCGAGCGCCAAGATGCGGTGGCGGTAGCGGTCGCCGAGGGCGTTGATTACCCGTGCCAGCCGCACCTGCACCCCGCCGACCGCAAAGCTCGGCAGGACGTGCAACAGCGTTCGGGCGGGCGTTGCGCTGCGCGCAGACGTCCGCGGGCGCGCTTCGGGGGCCGCCAGATCCATCACCATGAACAGGAAATAGCCTTGAAAAGGCTAAGGAATTGATACCACGCGGGCAGGGGCCGGCTTAGCGGAGCGGACAAAAAAATGCGGCGGACCCCTATCGGGATTCCGCCGCGAGTTGTCCGCCAACCGTGAAAAAAGACATGTGCCAGGAGGCGAAGAGAAACGCACGGGAGCGGTTGGCGCTGCTGTACCCATGCATCGCAAGAGCCGGGCCACTTTCCAAAAATCAAGCTATATCAAAGACTTGGGAAAGTGGCTGCTTGGCTTCGCCAGGCCGATCGTCAAACCGGCCGACACCTCCTCGTCAAAGCCGTTCGCGATCGTCGGCGAATTCGCGCGCCAGGTCGCTCGCCAAGTAACGGCGAGCAAAGCGCAGTAATTCGAGGTCACAGCTCATCTTCGCGATGGCTTCGAGATCGCGGAAATAAGTATAGAGCTCGTTGAGGCTCAGGCGGCTCGCAAGCCATCGGACGAAGTCTTCCGGCGTCTTGATCCAATTGGGCATGGGGCCGACCGGCTCCATGCGCGGCTTGGCGTTATGCAGAATCCGCCAGCGACGGCGCGGAAGCTGTGCCTCCTGCAAATCTTCGGGGGCAATTGCCCAGCCCGGCCGCGACTGCGCGCCGGTGGGATTACGGGACATTCGATGAGCTCCTTCCTCCAAAACGGGCATTCGCCCTTATTGCGAGAAGCAAAATAAAAAAAGGCGTTTAGTTAATTCAATGTTTATTTCGGCTAGTTTTCATAAATCAAAGTTAACGATTCATTTTATCTGTTAATAATTTTTATTTGGAAACACTTGAATTTGTCTTACGGGCTCTGGCCGCTTTTGCAGGCGATCTTTTCGCCTTTAGTGCATCGAGGGCCGCACGCAGGGCGTCCCGCTCGCGCTCGCAGCGCCGCAACCGGGCTTGGGCCCGAGTCAATTCGCGGCGCAAGAGCACGAGATAGGGGTCGGACCGGTCCATGTGTTGCTCCTGTGCCACAGGTAATGGCGAAAATTGCGCCAGCCGTCATCAAAGCTTGCAGCTAAGCCGATGGCACCGGTATGAAATTCGTTGAGTTTTCATCGGCAAGAACGGGTTTGGAGGTTACATATGACGGCATTTCGCGGCGCTCTTCTCAGCGGCGCCTTCCTGCTCGCAACGGCCGCGAGCGGCTTTGCGCAGCAATCCGGCCCGAACGGCCCTTATGTTCGGATCGAAGGTGGTTTGTCGCATCCAGGCGATATGAGCGCGCGGGAAGGCGCTTTTAGCGGCAATCTCAACCGCGACGATGGCTTCATCGGCGGTGCTGCTGTCGGTTATCAGTTCGGCCAGTTCCGCGCTGAACTTAATGGCGACTACAGCAAGAACGATGTGAGTTCGATCCACGAGTTCAACTCAACCGTGTCCCTGCACGGGAGTACGGCCAATCTCAGCTTCATGTTGAATGGCCTCTACGACATTCCGCTTGGCTGGCCGGTTGTTCCGTATGTCGGCTTTGGCATTGGCGCCACCGACCTCCAATTCAATGACCTCGCGATTTCCGGCCCGATCTCGACAACCGGATCGAGCAGTGGAGACCGCTGGGGCTTTGCAGTCCAGCCGATCGTCGGTGTCTCCTATTCGATCACGCCGCAAATCTCGATCGCTGGCGAATACCGTTATCTCGCTGGCGTCGACGAAGTGCACTTTGGTGGGGCCACGGTGCAGAACCGTGAGCATCACTTCCTGCTCAGTGCGACCTGGCATTTCGGTTCGCCCCCCGCGCCCGCTCCGGTTGTTGCGCCGCCGGCGCCGCCGCCGGCCGCTGTCGCGCCGCAACAGCAGATGTTCATCGTCTTCTTCGAATTCGACAAGTCGGCGCTCACGGCTGACGGCAAGAAGGTCGTCGATGCGGCGGCTGCGGCGTTCAAGTCGGGCAAGTCGGGCGTTGCGATCGCCGGCTATACCGATCTCGCCGGTACGCAGCAATACAACCTCGCGCTCTCGAAGCGTCGTGCTGACACCGTGAAGGCGGCGTTGGTCCGTGACGGCGTCCCTGCCGCCGCGATCAACGAGAGCTGGCACGGCAAAGAGAACCCGCGCGTGCCGACGGCAGACGGTGTGCGCGAGCCTCAAAATCGTCGCGTCGAAATTTCGATGTAACGACCGGATCCAAGGGGGTCTGACGGCCATCGGCCCGGGAGTGATCCCGGGCCGATGTTTTTTTGGCTAATGAATGGGCCCGGGAGCAATCTCGGCCCGATGTTCTTTTGGGCAGCATGGAGGCCGCGGGCAAATCCCCCGGCCGATCTGCTTTAGCGAGCCGTGTATCGAGTCGCAGAAAGTGGTGTTGCGAACGCGCAACAGGTGATAGCGAAGTGGTATGAGACCGCTATCAAAGCTTGCGGCTCTGCGTCCGTTACCTCTATCAGACCCCGCAGTTTTCATCACCAAGCTCGGGTTTGAAGGAGTCTTTTATGAAGTTGATGCGAGGCGCGATCGTCAGCAGCGCTATCCTGCTGGCCACCGCCACGAGCAGTTATGCGCAATCGTGGATCCCGAACGGGGTCTACCTGCGCGGCGATGTCGGCGGCGCGTTCGGCGTCGACACCAAGTTCAAGGACACGAACCCGTCGTCCGGTACGTCGTTCCTGGGCACGACGACTCAGAACAGCAATCCCGGCAATTCGGTGATGTTTGGCGGCGGCATCGGCTATCGCTTTACGCCGATGTTCCGCTCCGATTTCACGTTGGATTACATCCCGTCCTTCAAGGTCACGGGCCACAATTCGACGACGAGCTTGGTCACCAACTCCGCTGATCTCAATTCGCTGGTCGGCATGTTGAACGGCTATCTGGATCTGAACGGCTTTGCGCCGAATCTGTTCGGGCCGTTCCAGCCATACATCAATGCGGGTATCGGCTTCGCGCGCAACGACCTCGACAAGACCACGATCGGGCTTACCGGTATTGGATCCCTGACGCTGAGCGGCACGACGCGGACTGAGCTCGCTTGGGGCGCTGGCGCGGGCGTTGCCTATCCGATCACGCCGAACCTCTCGCTCGATCTCGCCTACAAGTATCTCGATCTCGGTGAGATGCAAACCGGCACGACTGCGACCGCGCTCGGTGTGTCGGGTGCTGTCAACGCGACGAAGGCTGATCTACAGGCGCATACCGTCACTCTCGGCGTGCGCTGGACCTTCGGTGCGCCGCCTGCGCCGCCACCGGCTCCGGTTGCCGCTCCGCCGGCGCCGCCGCCGGCCGCGGTCGCGCCGCAGCAGCAGATGTTCATCGTCTTCTTCGAATTCGACAAATCGGCGCTGACGGCTGACGGCAAAAAGGTCGTCGACGCGGCCGCTGCAGCATTCAAGAGCGGTAAGTCGGGTGTCGCGATTGCCGGCTACACCGATCTCGCCGGCACGCAGCAATACAACCTCGCGCTTTCCAAGCGCCGTGCAGACACCGTGAAGGCGGCGTTGGTGCGTGACGGCGTTCCGGCTTCGGCGGTCAACGAGAGCTGGCACGGCAAAGAGAACCCGCGCGTGCCGACGGCAGATGGTGTGCGTGAGCCGCAGAATCGTCGCGTCGAAATCACGATGTAATCGGCTGACGTTTCCAAAGATCAAAACGAAATCGGCCCGGAAGCAATTCCGGGCCGATTTGTTTTGGGAGATCGGCTCTGCGGATTAGCCGCGCGTGTTCTTCAACTCATCAAAGAAGCGGACGCGCTTCGTCGGCGCACCGAGCGAGCGGCGCTCGACGATTGGTGCGCGGCGCACGACGACCGGCGCGGGCGTGTAGTCCGCCATCGAGGCAGCGGCGGCTGCTGGTGCAGCCGCGCGCGGCATATCCATTCGCGGCGGGCGGCGCGCTTGGGCGCCGGGCTTCGCCTGGCCAGGGGCGCGCTTCTTAGGCTCGGGCGCCTTGCGCACCTTCAGATGACGCGAATCGATCACCTGACCGTCGAGGGATTGGATCGCGGTTTCGACGGCGCTGGGCGGTGCGAGGCTGACGAGTCCACGCGGAGCACGCTCCGTGTCGCCATTTGGATGCTCGATCACCGCGCCGAGGACGAGGCCAAAATCGTCGAACAGCGCTGCGAGCGCTGAGCCGGTAAAGTTTTCCGGCATATTTGTGACGACGATGTTGCCTTTGAATTGGGCCGCGCGCATCTCAAAGTTCCCGTTCTATTTTGCGACGCATCATAAACGTATTCTCATCTATTGGGCTCTAGCTTTCTTCGAAGTCTCCGCTACCGAGAACGCATAGGGGCCGGGCAGCCGGAAACCCGCGATCTTATGCGGGATTGGCGGAATCGGGGAAGGAGGCGATTTCCATTGCCGGATTGCGCTATGCGATTTTAGGCGCAGTTGCGCCCAAATTTCCCCGTTTAGGCGGCGATTCGCGCCCCAGGCTGCGACAATCGGTCATCCAGGGCCGCGTCTAGAAGGCAAGCCCCACGCTCTGCAACAGCAGCACGAGATTGAGCGCCAGGACAATCGCCGCGGCAATCGTGGCGAGTATCGTCGTGACGCGCCGGTTGACCAGTTCGCCCATGATATCGCGTTGGGCGGTGAAGAGCAGCAACGCGACCATGGGAATAGGCAAGGTCAAGCTAAGCAGGACCTGGCTGAGAACGAGCGCGGTGGTTGCGTTGACACCGAGGCCTACAACGATGAAGGCAGGGATCATGGTGACAGCGCGTCGCAACCAGATTGGAATGCGGATGCCAACGAAGCCTTGCATGATGAGCTGCCCCGCCAGCGTGCCCACGGTGGCGCTGGAAATGCCCGAGGCGATGAGCGAGGCGAGAAACACGGCAGCTGCGGCGCCGCCCAAGAGCGGCACCAGCGTGTGATAGGCGGTCTCGATTTCGGCGACGTCGCTATGGCCTTCATGGAAGGCATTTGCGGCCATCACCACCATCGCCATATTGACGAGGCCGGCGAGCGACAACGCGACGATGACTTCGCGGTTCGAGAAGCGCACCAGCAAGCGCCGTTCGGATTCGCTCTCGACGACGACACGCGACTGCGTCAGGCCGGAGTGGAGGTAGACCGCATGCGGCATGACCGTGGCGCCGATGATGCCGACCGCAAGCAGCAACGCGGCGGTGTCCGGTAGGACGGGAACGAGCGAACGCGCGGCCTCGCTCCAATCGACCGGCGAAATGAAGAGCTCGACGACATAACAAAGTGCGATCACGGCCACGAGACTGCCGATGACGATCTCGATGGGACGAAAGCCCGAGCGCTCCAGACCCAGAATGGCATAAACGATAACACCGGTGACAATCATGCCAGCGAGCAGCGGCAGGCCGAACAGCAGCGAGAGCCCAATGGCGCCGCCGAGGAATTCGGCGAGGTCCGTCGCCATGGCTGCGATCTCGCTGACGATCCACATCGCGATGACGACAGGTTTGGGGAAACGGTCGCGGCACTGCTCGGCGAGGTTCTTTCCGGTGACGATGCCGAGTTTTGCTGAGAGCGCCTGAAACAGCATCGCGACGAGATTGGCCAGCACGACGACCCAGAGAAGGCGATAGCCGTAGCGCGCCCCGGCCTGGATGTTGGTCGCGAAATTGCCGGGATCGATATACGCGATCGACGTCACCACGGCCGGGCCGAGGAACGGCAGAAAGGCGCGCCAGCCGTGACGCTGGCCCGCGAGCGCTTCGTGCATGTCGCGCCGCGTTCGATCGCTCAGGTTTGGCCGGAGGGTTGGCCGGGGAGTGGGTTGGTCCATCGCTTATTCTTATCCGTGGCACATTGTGGCTGATCTCGGCGCCACTGGCGATATCGCTATAATGACGCGGCCGGCAAAGGATCAGAACATCGCCGCGCGCAAGGAGGGGATATGACCGACGCGAGCAAGAACCGCAGCATTGAGCAACGCTTACAGGCGATCGAAGATCGGCTCGATATCCTCAATCTCATCGCTGGGCATCCGCCGGGCGCCGACAGTGCCTCCCATGACTTCGCGGCATCCTTCTGGATGGCGGATGGCACGGTCGACATGGCGGGGCAGGGGAAGGGATATGAATCGATGATCGGTGTGCTCAACACGCCGGGCTTCGCCGAAGCCCAGCGCCAGGGTATCTGCCATTTCACGGGTTTGCCGCACATCACGATCGATGGCGACCGCGCGGTCGCGACATCCTATCTCCAGATCCTGGCCGCCGATCCCGACGGCAAGCCCTTCGAGCTCTCGGCGCATGGCACGTCGAAAGGCTTCCGCGTGTTGCGCTTGTCCGCCAATCGCTGGGAGTTGCAGCGCACGCCGGAGGGTTGGCGCATCAAGAGCCGCACCGTGCGTGGCATGGACAATCCGGCATCGCGCGCGTTGCTGAAGCAAACGACGGGCGCGGCGGCCTGACGCGTCACGCCAGCGTTTCGACCAGGAGCTTTAGCGCGGCGGCGGCGAAGGCGCGCATATTGCCGATGCGGTCGCTCTGCCCCGTCTCGATCGTGGCAGCGCGTTCGGTCGTGCCGACGACGGCGATGCAGCTATGGCCAGGCGCATCGCCATAGCGATTGCCGGTTGGGCCGGCGGCACCGGTCTCGCCGATTGCCCAATCGGCGCCGAAGCGCTCACGCACGCGCCGCGCGGCAAGCAATGCGTAAGCCTCGGTCGAAGGGCGCATGCCGGTGAGGTCGGCTTCCCCGAGGCCGAGAAAAACGAGCCGCGATTTCGCCGTATAGACAACAGCGCCGCCGAGGAAATAATCCGACGCGCCGGGCAGGGCGAGAAGCGCACCCGCGATCAATCCGCCGGTCGACGATTCCGCGATAGCGATGCGCTGCTTCTTGGCGCGCAGCAAAACGGCGGCTTTTTCGGCGAGCGGCAAGAGCGTGTCCATCGCGTTTCTCCTTTAGCTCATCGTGAAGATGCCGAGCAGCCCGGCGCCGAGAAAGAGCCAGAGCGGGTTGAACTCGGTGCCGAGCGCGACCACAGCGGTTACGACCGTGACGGCAAATGTCAGCCAGTCGTGATCGGCGGCGGCGCTCAAAACGAGGGCCGACGAAAAAACCAGGCCGATGGTGATCGGCGCAAGGCCCACTTGAATGGCACGCCGCCACGGCGCGTTGCGAAAGCGGTGCCAGAGTCCGCCGACGACGAAGGCCATGGTGCCCGCCGGCACGATGATCGCGAGCGACGCCGTGATCGCGCCGAGTATGCCTGCGACGTGCCAGCCGATCAGAGCGAAGATCAGGAAATTGGGGCCGGGCGCTGCTTGGGCAATCGCAAAGAAATCGGCGAACTGCTGATCCGTCAGCCAATGCTGCGTGTCGACGACGAAGCGATGCGCGTCGGGCAGAATGACGTTGACGCCGCCGAAGGATAAGAGCGACAGCAGCGCAAAATGCGTCGCCATCTGCAGCAGAACAGAACCTTGATTCATGGCTGCTGATTCACGGTTGGCGCCACCAGGCGATGGCGACGCTGATCGGCGCCAGCACCAGCATCACGTCGACCAGCGGAAAGCGCAGCATCCCCACGCCGAGAAACGCGGCGCAACCGAACAGCAGCGACAACGGACGCCGGCGATGCGGCCGCGCCAACTTTACACCGATCGTGATGATGAATCCGGCGGCGGCCGCGGAGATACCGCTCAGGAAGCCATGAATGAAAGCGATCTGGCCGAACTTGGAATAGAGAAGGCCGAGCAGCATGAAGATGACGAGCGGCACGGAGAAGACGCCGGCGAGCGCCGCAAGCGAGCCCGAGAGTCCGTGCTGGCGCTGGCCGAGACACATCGCGAAATTGACGATGTTCGGGCCAGGGAGGAATTGGCAGAGGCTCAGCGTCTCGGTGAAATCCTCGTCATTCATCCACCGACGCTGCTGCACCAGCGCCTGATGCGCCCAATTGATCGCGCCGCCGAAGCCCGAGAGGCTGATCTGCATGAAAGCGATATAGAGGTCGACGAGCCCGTCGAATCCCTCGCGCGGCGCGGCGATCTCCCTGGTATCACTCATGGTGGGCGTCGCTCATGCGCGCCGCCCCGGCATCCGCACGGCCCCTCAATCACGGCAGGAGCGTGACAACGACCTGATGCGCAGCGACGCCGGCGCGACCGCTTGGCGGTGCATCGGCTTCTTTCTCGAGTTTGCTCGCGGGCACGCCTTGCTGGGTCAGCGCCTGCATCACGGCAGCGGCGCGCTGATCGGCGAGCGTGGCGTCGTGTGCGGTGCTGCCATCGGCGCGGCCGGAGACTACCACTCTCGATGGCGAGGTATCTTTGATGCCGGTCACGATCGTGCCGACGATGCGCTGCCCGTCCGGCGTCAACGCCGCGCTGTCATTGTCGAAATAGACGAGATAGCTGCGCGGCTGATCGAGGGATGAGCCGGTGCAGGCCGCGAGTGCGGTCAGCATGATCAGGGCAAAGAAACGAGAAACGGGAACGAGCCGCATATTCAATCGCTTTCCTCGACGATGTGCCCATCCGCCGTGACCGCGACATTGATCTGGGCACCGTTCTTCATGGCGGTGCCGTGCCAGGAATTGTCGCAGCCTTTGCGCAGGTGAAGCGGGTTTTTGTAACCGGATTTGGTCAGGCGATCGCGGATCTGCTCGACCGTCGTTTTATCGATACGCGTGCCGGGGTCGCATTCAGCTCGTGCCGGTGCGATGGGTTGAAACCCGGTTTGCGATTGCGTGGCAGCAAGGGCGCCGATACTCGCGAGCGTGGCGACAAGGACCAGTCGTGCTTTCATGCCAAACCGTCCTTTTGGGGCCCGAGCTAGCGACACAGCCAATGTGGCAGACTCAACCCAATTTCAGCAAGGGATTTCAAAGGAGAACGTCTAAGAAGACTGACGACTTGCTGAGCCGTCGCGAGCATCACGAATGAAGATGGCCGGCCTGCCAGCCGTAGCGCTGAAACAAGTCCGCCTTTGTCCGTTGGTTTTCGGCGGGGCAACCTTCGCGCCTTGCGCGAAGGTTGGTGGGCCGGGAGGGGGTCGAACCCTCGGCCTATCGATTAAAAGTCGATTGCTCTACCACTGAGCTACCGGCCCGCTGAAAGCGAGCCCGATCAACGACTTAAGAGCAAAGTGACTTGCGAGGAAGTCGGCTGCTCTACCGGCTGAGCGACGGGCTCTTGCGAAGGACCGCACAATAGAAGCGGCCCTCGCGCGGGTCAATCTGAGCCCCCGCGTTTCGCCGCTCGGAGTGGTGCTGAGAAAGGCTAGGTCGAGTGCTCGACGCGCGCGGGTGCTGGGCGTACCGGCGCCTGTGACGCGGGCTGAGCGTCGCCGCTGTCCTCGGTCATTTTGAGCGCGGCCTCTGCGACGACGTTGAGCATCTGGAGCATCGGCGTCGACAATTTCACACCGGAGAAATCGACCGCATGGCCGAGAGACGAAATACCCGCGCCCGAACCACCGCCGAGGGCCGTCGCGACATCCTTAAGCCCGAGCGTCTCGGCCACGGCGGCGACGGTGAAAGCTTTGCTGGGTGAGCTGGACGACGCCGCACTGATCGGCGCGCCGCCGGCAAAGGCGTCGGCATCCTTCTCGATCTTGGACGCGACCGATTGATAGATCTCGCGCACCGATTTGGCGCGGCCCGAGTTGTCGTAGAAGATGCTGGGATTGGCGGAAGCCGCATCCGGCAGAAGCTTGGCGGCGGCAGTGTCGCCTTTGCTGTCGAGCGCTTTGAGGAATTGCGTGGCGCCACCGGCGCCGAGGAAATGCGCCATGTAGAGATCGCCGCGCGACAGCGGCCGGCCGAGCGCTTGCTCCATCTCGTTCTGATTCTGCTTGGCGTATTCCGCCGCGAGGCAGGCCGACATCGCCGGGTCCTGGCGCAGGTCGAGGATTTTCTGCTTCGTGCTCGCATCGGCGACTGTGAGCTTGCCGCTGCCGGTCTGCGAGATTTGTTGGGCGAGATCGCCGACGCCGTATTTGTCGCCGAAGCGATGTACCATATCGAGCCAGGTGGAATCGACGAATTGAAAGAGACCGGCAGCGCTGCTGGTCGATGATTTGGCATCGGCGCGGAAGCCGCTCTCGCGCTGGGCCTGCGCCATCAGCAGGCCGAAATCGGCCGAGGTCGACTGGCTCGCCTGGCGGATGCTGCTCAGGACCGTAGGGTCGACAGCGCGCGTCAGCGCCGGAAAGGGATTATTCGGGACGGTCATACCCCCGAACGCTAGGCGATTATGGTTAACGGGGCGTAAAGCCCAAAGCCTTAGAGGACCCGAAAAGCGTGGATCAGCGCCCAGGCGAGGAGGGCGACAGCCACAACGAGCGGCGCCAGGCGGGAAAGCTGCTTGAGCCGGGGGAAGCTATTGTCATTCGCCGGCCGTGGCGGCCGGTTGGTACGCAACCCAACGGCGACGCGGCCCGATGGGGCCTGCGTCGGTGCGCCGGGCTCGCGGCTAGGATCAGCCACGCTGGGCGATCGGGACGTAATTCCGCTGCGTCGGCCCCGTATAGAGCTGGCGCGGCCTCCCGATCTTTTGTGTGGGGTCTTCGATCATCTCGTTCCACTGCGCGACCCACCCCACGGTCCGGGCGATCGCGAACAGCACGGTGAACATCGAGGTGGGGAAGCCCATCGCCTTCAAGATGATGCCCGAATAGAAATCGACATTCGGGTAGAGCTTCTTCTCGATGAAATAATCGTCCTGCAGCGCGATGCGCTCCAGTTCCATCGCCAACTCGAGCAGCGGCTCGTCACGCACGCCGAGCTCGTCGAGAACCTCATGGCAAGAATTGCGCAGCACTTTGGCGCGGGGATCGAAGTTCTTGTACACGCGATGGCCGAAGCCCATCAGCATGAAATTGTCGTTCTTGTCCTTCGCGCGCTTGACGAATTCGGGGATGCGGTCCTTGTGGCCGATCTCCATCAGCATCTTCAGCACGGCCTCGTTGGCGCCGCCATGCGCCGGGCCCCAGAGCGAGGCGATGCCGGCGGCGATACAGGCGAAGGGATTGGCGCCCGACGAGCCGGCGAGACGCACGGTCGAGGTCGAGGCGTTCTGCTCGTGATCGGCATGGAGGATGAATATCTTGTCCATCGCCTTCGCGAGCGTTGGGCTGATCTTGTACTCCTCGCACGGCACGCCGAAAGTCATGTGCAGGAAGTTCTCGGCGTAATCGAGCGCGTTCTTTGGATACATGAACGGCTGGCCGAGCGCGTATTTGTAGGTCATCGCCGCGATCGTCGGCATCTTCGCGATGAGGCGATGCGAGGCGACCATCCGCTGATGCGGATCGGAGATGTCGGTTGAGTTGTGATAGAAGGCGGAGAGCGCGCCGACGACGCCGCACATCACGGCCATCGGATGCGCATCGCGGCGGAAGCCCGAGAAGAATTGCGACAACTGCTCATGCACCATGGTGTGGCGCGTGACGGTGCGGACGAAATTGTCTTTCTGGTCGCGGCTCGGCAACTCGCCGTAGAGGAGGAGGTAGCAAACCTCCATGAAATCGCTCTTTTCGGCCAACTGCTCGATCGGATAGCCGCGATAGAGCAATTCGCCCTTGTCGCCATCGATATAGGTGATCTTCGATTCACAGCTGCCGGTCGCGGTGAAGCCCGGATCGAAGGTGAAGTGTCCGAGGTCGTTGTAGAGCTTGCGGATGTCGATGACTTGCGGACCAATCGTCCCGTCGAGCAAAGGCATATCGATCGATTTGCCGGTCGCGTTGTCGGTAATGGTGACGGTCTTGCGATTGGTTGTTTTCTTGTCCATTCCCGGCCTCCTATTTACCGCATGGTGCGGCGCAAAACCCCGATTGATGGGCAGAATAGAGGGCAGCCCGTAATTTGGCAATTCACTGCTTAGGCGGCTGCCGCATCTGCGAGACGCGCCAGGCTTTCCGTACGGCCGAGCACAGCCATCACCTCGAAAATCGGTGGCGAGGCGGTGCTGCCGGTCAGTGCCGCGCGCAATGGTTGCGCTGCCTGACCTAATTTAAGTCCCTGCGTCTCGGCAAAGTTGCGCACCGCGGCCTCGAGCGACGCAGCATCCCAGGTCGCGCCGTCGAGAGCCTGTGCCAGCGCGCCGATCAGCGCTTTAGCGGGCGCTAGTTGCGCTTTTGCCTTATCGTCGACCGGGATCGGGCGCGGCGCGACATAGAAATGCGCGATGTTGGCTAGCTCGACGAGGGTCTTGGCGCGCGGCTTCAGTCCCGGCATTGCCGCGGCAAGCCGCTCGCGCTCGCTGTCGCTCAGCGGTCGCGACAGCATACGTTCGATGAAAGGAGCAGCGAGGGCAACAAGCTGCCGATCGTCGGTCTCGCGAATGTAATGGCCGTTGAGATTGGCGAGCTTGGTGAAATCGAAACGCGCCGGCGCGCGACCGACGGCATCGAGTTCGAACCATTCGATCGCCTGCGCGGTCGAGATGATCTCGTCATCGCCATGGCTCCAGCCGAGACGGAGCAGATAGTTGCGTAGAGCTGCCGGTAGATAACCCATATCGCGATAGGCATCGACGCCGAGCGCGCCATGACGCTTCGAGAGCTTGGCGCCGTCCGGGCCGTGGATCAGTGGCACATGCGCGAAGACCGGCACGTCCCAGCCGAGCGCGCGATAGATCTGCGTCTGGCGGAAGGCATTGTTGAAGTGATCGTCGCCGCGGATGACATGGCTGATTTCCATGTCGTGATCGTCGACGACGACAGAGAGATTGTAGGTCGGCGTGCCGTCGGCGCGCAGGATGATGAGATCGTCGAGCTGCCCATTGGCGACGGTGACGCGGCCCTGCACGCGATCCTCGATCACCGTCTCGCCGGTCTGCGGCGCCTTGAGGCGAATGACTGGCGGCACGCCTTGCGGCGCGGTCTTGGGATCGCGATCGCGCCATGTGCCGTCGTAGCGCACAGAGCGGCCCTCGGCGCGTGCTTTCTCGCGCATCGCTTCGAGCTCGGCCGGTGTGCAGAAGCAGTGATAGGCCTTGCCCTCGGCGAGAAGCTGGCGCGCGATTTCAGCGTGGTGCGCGGCTTGCTTCGATTGAAAGACGATCTCGCCATCCCAATCGAGCTCGAGCCAGCGCATGCCGTCGATGATCGCGTCGACCGCTTCCTGGGTTGAGCGGGCACGGTCGGTGTCTTCGATGCGCAGGCGGAAGCGGCCGCCGTGATGCTTGGCGAAGAGCCAGTTGAACAGCGCGGTGCGCGCACCGCCGATATGAAGGAAGCCGGTAGGCGAAGGAGCGAAGCGGACGGTGACACTCATCGTCCGCGATTTAGCACATCAGTCCCGCGCGGTCATTCAGCCCGCGCGGTTATTCTGGCCCCGGTTAGTTTGGCGCGCGCGCCACCGCGCCGTTGAGCTGTCGCCAGCCCGCGGATTTGTAGGATTCGGTACAGCCTTGCTGCGCCTCTTCGACGGCACCCTCGAAGCCCTGCATCGGCCCGCAGCCGGCGACGACTTGGCCGGTCTGCGGGTTCTGAAACGCCGTCGCCTCGGTCTTGGCGGGGGCAAGCCCACTACAGGCGGCGAGCAGCAACAGCAAGGGCAGTGCGAGAACGCGCGTCATCGGCTTTCCTCTCCATCGTCATCGTTGTTGCTTCCTTAATCCCGTGTCAGGCAAAGAGTTCACTGAGTTAGGCGGATTTTACGCCTTTGGCTACAATCCCGCACATGGCCACCGTCGGCGATGTCGCCCTCGAACCGCGTCGCACCTTTATCGCCGTGCTGAGCGAACGCCTATTGGCGGAGCGCGAACGCTGGCCGTTGTGGCTGCCGGTGCTGATGGGCGGCGGCATCGCGGTCTATTTCATGCTGGATCAGGAACCGGCGCGCTGGATTGGTGGCCTGGTCTTGGCGCTGGCGATCGTCGCTGTGCTGCTCGCCTTGCGCGTCGGGCAATGGGTTATCCCGTGCAGCGCGATCGTCGCGATGGCACTCGGCTTTGCCGCGGCGCAATTCGAGACCTGGTGGGTCGCAGCACCGGTGCTCGAGCGTCGTCTCGGCCCGGTCGAGGTCACCGGCCGGCTGGTCTCGGTCGATCCGTTGCCGGAAGGCGCGCGGCTGGTGATCGCGACCAACCGCGTCGGCGATCTCGGTGCCGATCGAATGCCGGTGCGGTTGCGCGTGCGGCTGCGCAAAGGCGATGGCGGAGTCGTCCCGGGCGATTGGCTAAGCCTGCGGGCGATGCTGATGCCGCCGCCGGCACCGTCGGCCCCTGGCGCTTATGATTTCCAGCGTGCCGCCTGGTATCAGCGCTTGGGCGCTGTCGGCTATGCGCTCGGTGCGCCGAAGGCGATCGAGCCGCCGCCGGGCGAGAGCATCAGTTGGTGGCGCCACGCGGTCGAGGCGCTACGCACCACCGTGACACAGCGTATCCGCGCGGCGCTGCCCGAGCGCTCCGGTGCGATCGCCGCGGCGATCATTGCCGGGCAAACGCACGACATCGCGCCCGATGATGCAGGCGCGTTTCGCGACGCGGGCCTCGCACATATCCTCGTCATCGCAGGGCTGCATATGGGCATGGCGGCGGGCGCGGCATTCTTTGCGCTGCGGGCGATCTTCGCGCTGATCCCGGCGATCGCGCTCAACCGTCCGACCAAGAAATGGGCTGCGGCCGGCGCACTCGGCGTGGTGTTCGTCTATATGCTGTTGTCGGGAGCAACCGTGTCGTCCCGCCGCGCTTTCGTGATGATCGGGCTGGTACTACTCGCGATCCTCGTCGATCGCGTGAGCGTTTCGGCACGCGCCATCGCGCTTGCCGCGGTGATCGTGATGCTGATGACGCCCGATGCGGCGACAGGACCGAGCTTCCAGATGTCCTTCGCCGCGGTCTCATGCATCATCGCTTTCTACGAGACGATGCGGCCGCAGCTCAGCGCGTGGCATCGCGATGCGGGCGCAGTGCGGCGTTTCGGGCTTTATGTGCTGGGCCTTGCTTTCACGACGATGGTGACGACGCTCGCGACCGCGCCGTTCACGGTTTATCACTTCAATCGCTTCCCGCTTTATTCGGTAATCGCCAATGCGATCGCGGTGCCGATTGCCGGCTTTTGGGTGATGCCTTGGGCGATTGCCGCGTGCTTGATGATGCCGTTCGGCATTGAGAAGCTGGCATTGGTACCGATGTCCTGGGGCGTCGATGCGATCTCGGCGGTCGGTCACACCGTGACGTCGTGGCCCGGTGCGGTGATGCAGGTAGCGAGCCCGTCGAGCCTTGCGCTCGCGTTGATTGGCATGGGCGGACTCTGGCTCTGCATCTGGCTCGGGCGTTGGCGTTTGTGGGGCCTGGTGCCGATCGCGCTGGGCATCGCCAATATCGCGGTGACGCGGCCGCCGGATCTGCTGATCGCGGGCGATATGCGGCTGATCGCCGTGCGGGCGAGCGACGGAAGCTACCTGCCATCCGCGACGCGCGGCGAGACGGCCGTCGCGGATACCTGGACCCGCCGCGCCGCGGCGCAGCTTGGGCCGATCTGGCCGGCGAGCGGTAGCGCCGACAATGGCGCGCTCACCTGCGACAGCCAGGGCTGTTTCTATCGCCGGCGCAGCGAGACAGTGGCGTTGATCCGCGACGGCGCGGCGCTCGCTGAGGATTGCCACAGCGCCGATCTCGTGGTCAGTCTGGTGGCGGCGCATCGCGCTTGCCGCGCCGCACATGTGATCGATCGCATCGACACCTATGAGAATGGCGGCTATGCCGTGTGGCTCGACCCCGGCAACACGATCACCGTTGCCACGGTGCGCGCATGGCAGGGCGAGCGTCCCTGGTCACCACGTCACGCTCCAACAACGATACAGGTCCCATGACAAGCGATAACGGCACGGCACGCCCGAGCGACGAAGAGCAGAAAGCGGCACGTAAGGCACGATCCGAGCGGCTCAATCAGATCATGTGGGCCTATCTCTGCGGCGGCATCGTCTTTCTGTCGTTCTTCGTCGGCTTCGGCGCGAGCTTCATTCCGCTCGGCTTCGGCATCCTCGGTTGCGTTCTCGCCTGGCAGCTCAAGCAGAAAGGCGAGAACCGTCACAGTACGATTGCGGCGGCGATCCTGCTCGGCGGGATACTGATTTGGCTGACCGTGAACTGGGGCTGGATCGGCCATTCCATCGGCCTTTAGGCGCGGCCGCGCTGCTTACTGCACGCGGCGATAGCCCTGACCCTGCATGCAGGCATCGAAAGCCGGCGTGCCGATGATCGAAGGCGCCGCGCCATTGCCGTTCTGATTGCGGCAGGTCGCTTCGGCGGTCGTCAACGCGTCGACCGTCAATGGCTGGCCATCGGCGCGGAGATAGCGCGCCTGTCCTGGCATGGCAGGGAAGCCGATGGCTTCTTTATCGGTTTGGCTGAGGCAACCGGCTAGCGCCACGGCAGCGGCGCCGAGAGCGATCCAACGCAGGCGTATACGCATGACTTTTCCACTCGAAGCTACGGCAACGAGCCAACCCTAGCTGTCAGCGGAAGTTCCAGCAAAACCCGCGACGCATGTCAGCGTCGCGTTGGACTTAGTAAGGCGCGCTTAGTAGCGGCGGATCAGCCCGACGAGCTTGCCCTGCACTTGAACGCGGTCGGGGCCGAAGATGCGCGTTTCGTAGGCCTTGTTGGCCGGCTCGAGTGCAATCGAATCGCCACGCTTGCGTAACCGTTTCAGCGTGACTTCGTTCTGATCGACCAGCGCGACGACGATGGCGCCGTTCTCCGCAACCGTGCACTTCTGGATGAGCACCGTATCGCCGTCCATGATGCCGGCCTCGATCATGCTGTCGCCGGCGACTTCGAGCGCATAGTGATCGCCGCTGCCGAGCAGGCTCGGCGGTACCGCGACGCTGTCCTTGTGGCCCGTAAGCGCCTCGATCGGCGTGCCTGCCGCGATCTTTCCAAGGATCTCGACCTCGACCGCCTCATTGGTATTGGCAGGCGCCGCATTGCCGGCATTGCCCTTGAAATCACCGCGGATGACCGTCGGCGAGAATTTGTTGCGGTCCGTCGGCGGCGGATTGGCGGCCTGACGGCGCTGCGCAACCGCTGTCTCTTCCGGCAGGCGCACGACTTCGAGCGCGCGGGCGCGGTGGGGCAGGCGGCGGATGAAGCCGCGCTCCTCAAGGCCGCTGATTAGCCGGTGAATGCCGGACTTCGATTTGAGGTCGAGCGCCTCTTTCATCTCCTCGAAGGACGGCGAGACACCGCCCTGGGCGAGGCGCTGGTTGATGAAAAGCAGCAATTCCTGTTGCTTGCGCGTCAGCATCGGCGGAACTCCCGAATCGGGCGGCCTGCGATGGCCGCGGACAATTCAAAAATAGGCGGCCGATAGAAAGCCGCGAACAAAACCAAAACTCCTGTGGATGTTCTAGTTTAGTTCCGCGGCAAGTCAAGGGCGTTCGAAGAGTGGGCGGTTAGAGCCCCGTCAGGGGGATTATCTCGACCCAATCCCCGGCCTTGGCCGGCGGAGCGTGCGGGCGCGCGGATGACGAGGCAATCGGCGCGCGCCAGCAGCGAGATCATCGAGCTGTCCTGCTTCTGGAAGGGCTCGGCTTCGGGCGTGCCGTCGGCACCGCAGGAAAGCGTCGCGCGGAGATAGTCTTGCCGGCGATCGTTCTCCTCGAGCGGCACTTTGAGGCGGGCGCGGCTCGGCGTCGGGAAGACATCGCTGACGCCTTGCATACGATCGAGCGCCGGCTTGGCGAAGAGCAGGCCGCAGACCAGGGTCGAGACCGGATTGCCGGGCAGGCCGATCATCGGCGTCTCGTGATAGCGGCCGACCATCAGCGGCTTGCCCGGCCGCATCGCGACCGTCCAGAAATCGAGCGTCAGCCCCGCCGCGCCGAGCGCGCCGCGGACGAGATCGTGATCGCCAACGGATGCACCACCCGTCGTCAGCAACAGATCGGCGCCGGCCGCGCCGGCGGCGATGCGCTGAAGCGCGGAATTATCGTCGGGCGCGATCGGCAGATGCACCGGCACGCCGCCGCAAGCCGTGACGAGTGCGGCGAGGGCGAGGCCGTTCGACGAGACGATCTGATGTGGCCCGACCGGATCGCCGGGCATCACCACCTCATCGCCGGTCGGCAGGATGGCGACGCGCGGCTTGCGATGGACGAGCAGCCAGGGCCGGTTCATTGCCGCGGCAAAACCGACATCGGCGGCGCTGAGCCGGTGGCCGGCTTTGAGTCCGATCTCGCCTTCCTTGAAATCGAGACCGGCGGGACGGACATAGCGGCCGATCGGCGCGCCTTCGCGCACGATAACGATATCGCCGTCGCGATCGGTGTCTTCCTGAATGACGATGGCGTCGGCTCCCGGCGGGTACCGGTGCGCCGGTGAAGATGCGCACGGCTTCGCCGGTTTTGACCGGATGCGGATAGGCCTGGCCTGCCGGCACGGCGCCGATGACTTTGAGTTTCGTCGGCACGCTGCGCGACGTCGGCGGCGCGCACGGCATAGCCGTCCATCGCCGACACCGCCCAAGGCGGCGCCGTCCGGCGCGCGACGACATCCTCGGCGAGCACGCGGCCAAGCGCTTCGGTGAGCGAGCACTTGTTCGGCGCCGAGCGGCTTGATCATCGCGATGAGGCGCTGCTGCGCCTCGGCAACCGAAATCATTGCCATCTTATGCGGCCTCATAGGTACCGGACTTACCGCCGGATTTGTGAAGCAAGCGGATATCGCCGATCCGCATGCCGCGATCGATCGATTTGCACATGTCGTAGACGGTGAGGGCGGCGACCGCGACCGCGGTCAGCGCTTCCATCTCGACGCCGGTGCGGCCGGTGATCTTCGTCGTCGCCGTGATCTCGACCGACGACGTATCCGGATCGCAGCTCAACTCGACCGCGACCGATGTGAGATTGAGCGGATGGCAGAGCGGAATGAGATCGGGCGTGCGCTTCGCGCCCATGATGCCGGCGAGCCGCGCGACGCTCAGCACGTCGCCTTTCTTCATGTCGCCGGCCATGATCTTCTCGATCGTCGCCTTCTGCATGGTGATGCGGCCGCCGGCAACGGCCACCCGTTCCGTCTCGGCTTTGGCCGAGACATCCACCATGGTCGCATCGCCCTTGGCGTCGAAATGCGTGAACTCGCTCATAGGCCCTCGTCAGGCCCGGCCTTTCTCAGGCCTGGGCCGGCTCTTTGCTCAGGATCTTCGCCGTTGCCGCCGCGACATCCGCTTGCCGCATCAACGCCTCGCCGATCAAGAAGCAGGCGACGCCGGCGCGATGCATGCGCACGAGGTCATCGGGCGTTGAGAGACCGCTTTCGCTGACGAGACGCTTCTCCTTCGGCACCAACGCGGCAAGCTGCTCGGTCGTTGCGATATCGGTCTTGAGTGTCTTGAGGTCGCGGTTGTTGATGCCGATGAGCCGCGTGCGCAGACGCAGCGCGCGCTCCAGCTCCTCGCGGTTATGCACCTCGACCAGCACATCAAGACCACGGCCATGCGCCGTCGCCTCGAGTTCGCGCGCCTGATCGTCGCTGAGCGCCGCCATGATCAGCAGGACGCAATCGGCACCCATGCCGCGCGCCTCGACCACCTGATAGGGATCGACGATGAAATCCTTGCGCAGCACCGGCAGCTTGCAGGCATTGCGCGCGGCGGTGAGATGCGCCGCCTCGCCTTGGAAATCGGGACCATCCGTCAGCACGGAAAGACACGTCGCGCCGCCTTGTGCATAGGCGCGGGCGAGGGCGGGCGGATCGAAATCGGGACGGATGAGGCCCGCGCTTGGCGAGGCCTTCTTGATCTCGGCGATGAGGCCGAAGCGACCAGACTGTGCGGCGCGCTCCAGCGCGGCGATGAAGCCGCGCGGCGGTGTCGCCTCGGACGCGGCGCGCTCGACAAGGCCCCAGGGGCGGGCTTGCGATGCGCGCGCAACCTCCTCGCGCTTGCCGTCGATAATACGGGCGAGAACATCACTCATGAATTGGCATCCGGTGCGTTGGTGATCGCGACGAGCTTCGCGAGCGATTGCTTCGCGGCGCCCGAGGCGATCGATTTGGCGCCGATCGCGACGCCTTCTTTCAGATCCTTGGCCTTGCCGGCGACGATCAGCGCGGCCGCGGCGTTGAGCAGCACGATATCGCGGATCGGGCCTTCAGTGCCGTCGAGCAGCTTGTGCAGCATCGCGGCATTGGCGGCGGGATCGCCGCCCCGCAGATCGTCGAGCTTCGCCGGCTTCAGCCCGGCCATGTCGGGCGTGACCTCGAACGTCTCGACCTTGCCGTGATTGAGTTCGGCGACGACGCTGGTGCCGCAAGTCGTGAGCTCGTCGAGGCCCTCGCCATGCACGACCCAGGCGCGCTCGCTGCCGAGTTTACCGAGCACTTCGGCGACCGGCTTCACCCAGGCGGCGGCGAACACGCCGACGAGCTGGCGCTTGGCGCCGGCGGGGTTGGAGATCGGGCCGAGAAGATTGAAGATCGTGCGCGTGCCGAGCTCGACGCGGGTCGGACCGACATGGCGCATCGCGCTATGATATTTCGGCGCCATGAGAAAGCCGATATTGGCTTCATGCATCGCGCGCTGCACCGCGCCGACGCCGGCATCGAGATTGACGCCGAGCGCTTGCAGGATGTCGGCGGCGCCTGATTTCGACGAGAAATTGCGATTGCCGTGCTTGGCAACGGGCACGCCGGCGCCGGCAACGACGATCGCGGCCGCGGTTGAGATATTGAACGTGCCGGCGCCATCGCCGCCGGTACCGACCGTGTCGATTGCACCGGGCGGCGCGGTGATCGGCAGCGCCTTGGCGCGCATCGTGCGCGCCGCGCCGGTGATCTCCTCGACAGTCTCGCCGCGCAGCCGCAGCGCCATCAGGAACGCGCCCATCTGTGACGGCGTCGCGTTGCCCGACATCATCACGTCGAAGGCAGCGGCGCTGTCGTTCTCGCTCAGGCGCTCGCCGGCGGCGAGGCGGATAAGGATGGCTTTGAAGTCGAGTTCCGTCATGCAGCGATAGCGGCCTGCGCCGCGAGTTCGAGAAAGTTCTTGAGGAGCGAATGTCCTGCGACGGACGCGATGCTTTCGGGATGGAATTGCACGCCATGCAGCGGCCGCGCGCGATGGGCGATGCCCATGACGAGACCGTCCTCGGTCCAGGCGTTGACGTGCAGGCTTTCGGGCAGGCTCGCACGCTCGACGATCAGCGAGTGGTAGCGCGTCGCTTTCAGCGGGTTGGGCAGGCGGGCGAAGACGCCAGTGGCGTCGTGATGGATCGCCGAGAGCTTGCCATGCATCGGCTCCGGCGCGCGGATGATCTTGCCGCCCATCGCCTGACCAAGCGCCTGATGGCCGAGGCAGACGCCGAGCAGCGGCACATTGCCGGCCTGGCGCACGAGGTCGAGGCAGATGCCGGCGCGGTCGGGATCGCTGGGACCGGGCGAGATGATGATGCCCTGCGGCTTCATCGCCAGCGCGTCGGCGACGCTCAGAGCGTCGTTACGCCGCACAGTCACCTCGGCCCCCAGCTCCCCTAAAAAATGCCAGAGGTTGTAGGTGAAGCTGTCGTAGTTATCGATGAGCAGGAACATGCCGAATTCCGATCTTAGGAAACACTTATACTGATTTGATCACAAAGCAACTTCACGCGCCGAACAAGATTGAAGCCTTGCGATGCGCTACAGTAGCGCCAAACGAGTTGTTGAATGAGTGATCTCCCGCCGCCAACCGTCTCCCCGCATCATAACGGGGGTACCCCGCGCCGTCACCGCTTCTGGGCGGTCTTGGCGGTCGCGGCCTTGTGCGCGGCCGCGCTCATCCTGGCGGTCGATCAGTGGTCGGCCGGGCCGGCTGACAATTCGGCGGCGGTTGCCGTGTCCTTGCCGCCGGGAGGCGGAAGCGGTGAGGCGACGGCGAAACTGCCATCGGTCGCACCGGCCGCCAGTTCCGATGTGGAGACGCCAACCGGCGGGTCGGGCAACTCACCCCCGACGCAAACCGCGATGCTGCCGCCGCGGCCCGAGACCAAGACACCGAGCGCTCAGCCACCGGCATGGCGGCGCTTCGCGACGACCGCGCCGGTCGATATCCGCGACAAGCCGCGCGTTGCCATCGTGATCGACGATCTCGGCCTCGATCGGCCGCGTACCGAGCGCGTCATCGCGCTGGCGCCGGCGGTGACATTGTCTTTCCTCGCTTACTCCGGCGATCTGCCGCGTCTGACCGAGGCCGCGCGCCACGCCGGCCACGAGATGATCGTTCACGTGCCGATGGAGCCGGTGAACACCAAGATCGATATGGGGCCGAACGGGCTCGCGACGAATCAGCCGAAGGAAGAGGTGCTGCGCCGCCTCAATTGGGATCTCGGCCGCTTCGACGGCTATGTCGGCATCAACAACCACATGGGCAGCCGCTTCACCGGCGACGCGCAGGCGATGGGCTGGGTGATGGACGAGCTCAAGGCGCGCGGCTTGATGTTCCTCGATTCACGCACCATCGCCGGCAGCATCGGCGCCAAAGCCGCCGCCGCCGAAGGCGTGCCTTTCGCCGAGCGCGATGTCTTCCTCGACGACGAGCAGACCGCGACCGCGGTGGATCAGCAACTCAGAGAGGTCGAGGCGATCGCGAAGAAGAAAGGCACGGTGATCGCCATCGGTCATCCGCATGACGTGACGATCGCGGCGTTGGCCAGTTGGATCGCCAGCCTGCCGCAAAAGGGCATCGTGCTGGTGCCGCTGACCGAGGTGGTCAAAGCGCGGCTGGGTCTCAGTTAAGTCCGGCGCTAGTTGAGTTGGGCGGTCAGCGGCTCGTGGCTGCGCTCGCGCGACCGCACGCGATAAAGCGCCGCCATCTTGGTGCCCATGATGAAGTCGAGATCGTCGCTATGGAAAGTCCGGCGGTCATCGATGCGCATCGCAGCCAGCACCAGCACATAATCGAAATCCTGCCGCCAATTGGCCAGGTAGGGGAATTCGTGCAGCGTGACCGGCCATTTCTCGCGATCCCATAGGAGGGTCGTGAGCGGCGGGCTGACGCGATCGTCGGTGAGCTTATCGTAAGGCGGCTTTACGCGCAGCGGCTGTTGTGCCGCGTCGGCGAGAAGCTGCGGGTAGAACGCCTTGTGCTGCATCAGCGCCGGTGCGGCGACTTGCGAAAAGCTCGGCTGGTCGACGAAAAAGCGCCAACGCACCGGCTCGCTCGCGGGTCCTGCCGCGGTCTCCGGTGCGATCAGAACCAGGACGCGGTCTTGCGCTTTAACCGGCGAAAGGACCGCGGTGATATTAGCGAGATCGGCGTTCTGCCCCTGCCATGCCAGTGTAATCACGCCCAAGCGCGCAATGATCAGCGCCGCAAAGGCGAGACCCAGCACAGCGGTCTCGCGTCGCCCTAGCCTCCTGGGCGTTATTCCAGCAAAGAGAAGAAAGCCGGCGAGCACCGGCAGGCGGTTATCGATCCAGCCTGTTCCGGCAATCACGCCCGGCACAAAGGGATAGGCAAGCATCAGCGCCAGCGCGATCGCGGCAGGCCAGGCGAAGGCGAGCTTGCGCGCCAGGCTGAGCGCGGCGAGCGCGGCCGCCACGGCGATGAGGATCAGCAGATCGCTGCCGGTCTCATAGGTGAAGAAGCTCGCAGCAGCGCCGATTGTCTTGTGGAAGGCATCGAATGTCACCAGCGCCGACCAGAGGCTCTGCGCGAGAGCGAGCGGCGAGACCGCCGCATCATCGGTGAGCCATGTATGGAAATAGAGCAGGGCGGTCGGCACGGCCGCGAGGCTGAGCTTCGCGGCGCGCCGTACCATCGCCTGGTTGTTGCGCTCCCGCCGTCCTTCGCGCAGTTCGAAGCCGGCGATCATGACGAAGAGGAAACCGGCGGCGAAGGCATGGACGAAGAAGAGCGCCGCCGCGATCAACGCGCCGGCAGGGATTTGCCGTCGCGCATCATGCCGCAGACGCACCCAGCAAGCGGTGCCGAGCAAGGCGAACCCGATACCGACGGCGAAATTCAAGAAGCCCGCAAGCAAAGCCGCGTTGTAGACGACGATGGCGGAAGCGAGCGGCCACAAGCTCCGCTTCTCGAAGATCGCGTCATGCAGCGCGACCGTGCCGAGCAGTGGCAGGATCAAAGCGAGGGCGAGGAAGATCTTCCCGGCGACTGTCAGCGGCATGATCTGCGCCAGCAGCGGCACGATGATATCCATGCCGAGATTGGGAGCGATGTGCCAATCGATCGTATAGAGCTGCGCGAGATCGGCATCGTGGCCGCCGGCCGCGAGCACGGCCATGCGCGCGAGGTGGTTGGGGTAGTCGAGCAGCGGCGGGATCGTCGTGACGAACAGGGGAACGATCAGCGCGGTGCAGACGGCGAGGAGAGCAATGCGTCGCAGCCACACGGTTCAGCCCTCCCGCCAGAAGACGAAGCGCCGGGTCATGCTGTAGCTCCAAAGGAACATGATCGGCAGGCTCAGGAATTTAGCAACCAGCGCCGGCATCACGGTGGATAGGCCGGCGACCATCATCGTCGAGAGCAGCAGCGAAGCGAGGCTGACGACGATGAAGCGGGTGAATTGCTCGGCGACGCCACCGCGCACATCCTCGAACGTCCAGCCGCGATTGAGGAGGAAGCTCGTGACGATGCTACATCCGTAAGAGATCGCGTTCGCACGATCGGGTTGCAGGCTCGCGAGCCCGGTCAAAGTCGCGAAGAGGCCAAGATCGACAGCCGTGTTGATGCTGCCGACCACCGCGAAGCGTAGCGCAATGAAGCGAAAGATCGCGAAGCGTCTAAATCCGCGCCGTCTCATGCTGCTACCCGGCACAGAGCGCCGGCCTCACTGAAACACGGGGAGGCGACGGAAATACGGGACGGTAGCGTCTCCGGCATATCAGGCTTGGCGGCCGTCATGATGTTCCTCGGACAAACTTGTTTTGCCAGATGAACAGCAAGGCGAGTGCCAGGCCTTGCTTTTCAGCGACTTAGCGAGGGATAGGCCGAGGGAAACCGTAAAACCGTAAATGTTTCCGACAGGGATCAAACGGATGCGGCGTTGCATCAACTAGCCTGCGCCCTTCGACTACGCTCAGGGTAAGGATGAAACAAATCGAGCATCTCCCAGTGGAAGATGCCCGATACGGTCTTCTACCTCACCCTGAGCGTAGTCGAAGGGCGCAGGCTGGTCTTGCAGTCCTATTCGGCAGCAGCGCGGACTGTTGCTTCAGCGATACGCTTGGCGAATTTCGGGAAGAGGCGCAGCACGTTGCGGCCGACGGCTTCGCGCTCGGCTGGCGTCATGCGCTGGTTGTTGCGCACCGCATCGTAATGCGTCTGGCACACCTCGATATAGGTGCAGGGCGCACCGAAATCGGCGCCGTAGAGCACGTGATCGGGCGTGGTCACATCGAGTACGGGGTCGAGCGAATGCGGCGTGCCGGCGAGCGCGGTGTCGTAATAGAACCGCGCAAACGTCTCCCGCATCTCGGCCGTCGTCACATGCTGCGGATTGTCCGCCCAGCCGAGCGGCCAGGGGCCAAGCGTCTCGAGCCGGCCAGCGAGGGTCGGCAATACACCGCCGCCATGCGCCAGGATCAGGTTGAAGTTCTGATAGCGGCGGAAGATTCCGGCATAGAGCATATCGACGACGGTACGCGCGGTATCGAAGGGCGCTTCGATCAGCGCGCCAGGGCGGCCGAGGCGCGTATCCTCGTAACCCATCGGCGTCGGATGCAGGAACACCGTCGCGCGGCGGCGATCGAACTCGGCCCAGATCGGCTCGAAGCGCGGATCGCCGAGATAGGCGCCACTGTAATTGCTTTGGATGGCGAAGCCTTCGCAATCGAGCTCCTCGACGCCGCGGCGCAACTCAGCCAACGCATTCTCAGGTTCGGCGAGCGGGAGTTGCGCCAAGAGTCCAAAGCGTCCGGGATATTTCGTGACCAGCGCGGCGCCGTGATTATTCGCGGCGATCATCGTCGTCGTTGTCTGCGGCCCGTAATTCGAGAGCAGCTGCGCCGCGACGCCGGTGCGATCCATGAAATCGAGGCTCGTCTCCGGCGTGAACGTCCATGCTTTCGAGGCATCGTAGCCAGGTGGGCGCAAAGCAATGACGTTGAAATGTCCATGGACATCGATCCAACCGCCCGTCATCGCTTCCTCCATTGATCCCGCCCGATGAGCTTATCCTATCGCGTTTGCCGGCTGAGCGGCAACGCGCTCAGAACCATTGCCGCAATTCGATGTGGTAGCCGTTGGGGTCGGTGATCTCGGCGCGGGCCGCGTTCTTCAACTGCACCGGTCCCCAGACCGCTTCGACGCCGTGGCCTTTGAGATAATCGAGTGCCTTGGTCATGTCCTCGACTTCGAGCGCAATAAGGTTGTAGCCGAGATGCAGCCCGGTCGGCGCTGCGCTGGGCTTTGCGCCTTCATAGCTCATCAGCTCGACGGTCGTGCCGCCAAGGTCGAGATAGACGAGATTGAGCACGGCATTATTGGCCTGCGGGACCTTGTTGCGCCCGCGCACCTTGAAGCCGAGAACATCGGTATAGAATTTCTCCGTGCGCTCTGGTTGATCGGTGATCAGCTCGACATGATCGATCCGCTTGAACATTCCGTCCTCCCTCAAACATGATGGTTGACCCATCATAACGACAGGCCCAGGCGGAAACACGCCGCCTATCAGCTCTTGATCGGCTGAGAAGGGGAGCCAGCTGGCATCGCACCGGCCAAATCCGGGCAATCCGCGCGCTTTCTTGCCCGAACCTTAACGCTTTTCGGCTCTGTTGACCGGAACCGGGTGCAATCCGTAATATTATGTCGCAGAACTCGCCCATTTCGAGGCGTGGCCAATTGGTAGGAGACCCATTGATGCATATCATCGATTTACATTTCCACTGGTGGCCGCGCTCGGTCTTCGAGGCGCTGTGCAAGCGCAAGGACTTCCCGCGCTCCGAGCCGAACGATCGCGGCGGCTATGAATTCTGGGGTCCCACGGGCCGCCAAGAGAAGTTCCTTGGCGGTTGGACCGATTGGTTCGATATCGACGATCAACTCGCCCATATGGACAGCCTTGGACATGAGATCGACGTCGTCTGCTCGATCGGCCCGTTCTCGGTCGCCTTCTCTTACATGGACAAGATCATGGGCCGCGATTTCGCGACCCATTGGAACGAAGAGATGGCGTGGGCGCAGCGCACGCATCCGGGCCGTGTCTGGGCGAGCGCCGCAGTGCCGCTGGTCGACACGCAGACCGCGATCGACGTCGTCGATCACGCGGTGAACAAGCTCGGCCTGATGGGCGTCAACCTGCCGGGCAGCGTCGGCGACGATCCGCGTATCGATGCTGAACGGCTCGAGCCGTTCTATGACTATGTCGAGAAGCTCGGCGTGCCGCTGTTCCTGCATCCGACCGACGCCGTGTTCCAGGACATGCTGATCGACGGCTATAACGGCGCGCTCTTCGTGTCGCTCGGCCGCGTCATCGAAGTGAGCGTCGCGGCGATGCGCCTGATCTTCTCGGGCGTCATGGAGCGCCATCCGAACCTCAAGATCTTCATGTCGCATACCGGCGGCGCGCTGCCCTATCAGTCGGGCCGCATGGACAAGAACGGCAAGGGCGCGAAGTTGCCGCATCCGCCGAGCGAATACATCCATCGCTTTTACACCGACACCGTGACCCCGCACACGCAGGGCATGAAGTGGGCGATCGAGTATTTCGGCGCCGATCGCGTGATGTACGGCACTGACTATCCGTGCTGGGATCCGGCGACCTGCTTGAAGCTCTTCAATGAGATGAAGCTGTCGGAAGAAGATCAACACAAGATTTTCTATTCGAATGCCAAGCGCATCCTGGGTCTCAAGGATCCGGCGCCGACGGCGAAGGCTCCGGCGCGCGAGATGGCGCCCGCGAAGTAATCGCGGTTCTCCTTTCAAGCGAAAGGCCGCAGCGCAAGCTGCGGCCTTTTTGCTTTCAGCGCTTTTCTTTTAGGGCTTGGTATTGCCGGCGAAGCGCACCGCGTCTTCCGCGGCGCGCAGCAAAGCGCGGGCTTTGTCGTGGATTTCCTGATGCTCGGCGGCGGGATTGCTGTCGGCGACGACGCCGCAGCCTGCCTGGACGATCATCTTCTCGTCCTTCACGACCGCGGTGCGTAGCACGATACAAGTGTCCATGCTGCCATCGCCCGAGAAATAGCCGATCGCGCCGCCATAAAGATTGCGCCGCTCGGGTTCGAGCTCGTCGATAATCTCCATCGCGCGCACCTTAGGGGCACCGGACAGTGTGCCGGCCGGAAAGCCCGCGAGCAGCGCATCGATCGCATCGTATTTCGGATCGATTTTGCCCTCGACATGCGAGCAGATATGCATGACGTGGCTGTAACGCTCGATCACGAATTGCTCGGCGACATGGACGCTGCCGATCTTGGCGACGCGGCCAACATCGTTGCGCGCAAGGTCCAACAGCATCAGATGCTCGGCGCGTTCCTTTGGATCGGCGAGCAGCTCTTCTTCGAGCTGCTTGTCCTCTTCCGGGTTCTTGCCGCGGCGGCGCGTGCCGGCGAGTGGCCGGATTTCGACCTTGCCGTCGCGCAGCCGGACCATGATTTCCGGGCTCGATCCAACGACAGTGAATTCGCCGTAGTTGAGATAGAAGAGGAAAGGCGAGGGGTTCAGCCGGCGCAGCGCGCGATAGAGCGCGAAAGGTGGCAGCGTGAAGGGCACCGTGAAGCGCATCGACGGCACGACCTGAAATATCTCGCCGGCGCGGATGTACTCCTTCGCGGTCTCGACCATGGCGAGACATTGCTCGCGCGTCATATTGCCTTGCGGCGCGTGACCTTGCGATACGCTGGGCGCGTTCGGCTGCTGGTCGCTGGTGTGGCGCGCGGGCAAGCTCTTATCGAGCTCGCGCATCACCGCGGCCAGGCGCTCGCGTGCGGCGTCATAGGCTTCGCGCGCCGGCGTTGTGCCCGGCCAGATCGGGGTCACGACCGTCGCCGTGCCGAAGACATTGTCGAAGATGCAGACGATCGTCGGGCGGACGAGAATCCCGTCAGGAATACCGAGCTTGTCGGGATTGTTGTCGGGTAGACGCTCGATCAGCCCGACTGTCGAATAGCCGAGATAGCCGAAGAGGCCGGAGGCCATCGGCGGCAGCTTGCCGTCATTCTCGACACGGCATTCGGCAAGTAACGCGCGCAAGGAATTGAGTGCCGGTTTGCTCTGCTTCTCGAAAGCTGCGGGATTGTCGAGCGCGCGGCGATTGATCTGCGCTTCGTTGCGGAAGCAGCGCCAGATCAGATCGGGCTTCATGCCGATGATCGAATAACGGCCGATGCGCTCACCGCCTTCGACGGATTCGAAGAGGAAGCTCATCGGCTGGCCATCGGCCAGCTTCAGCATCGCGGAGACCGGCGTGTCGAGGTCGGCAATCAGATCGGTCCAGACCAGGACCGGCTTGCCTGGAGCGTGGCGCCGCTCGAATTCCTCGAAAGAAGGCGAAATTTCCATGGAGGAAAGATCAGAGTACGCGATCGAGATTGGTCTGGTTGATCTGGACCGGGAAGGTCGTGCGCAAGCTGCGGGTGAAAGCGTCGAGCATGTCCGACTTCATCGAGGCGGAGATCTGATCGCTGAGCTGCTTGACCCCGGTCTGATCCTGCGCCGGATCGGCCGGCTGGATCGTCTTCAACTGTGCGACCACGACGTTGTCGCCGCTCGTTGCGCTGACGGCGCCGTTGGGCTTCGCGCCGAAGAGTGCCGCGATAAGCGAAGGCGGCGCGGTCGGCGCGTCACCGGTGCGGGAAAGCGGCTGGGTGGTGGTCATCGCCAGCTTATGCGCCGCCGCGACGTCCTTGAGGCTCTTGCCGCCATTCACATCGCCGACCATCGACGCAGCGAGCTTGTCGAGCGCGTCTTTCTGCTGCTCGGCTTGCCATTGCGCGATAACATCCTTGCGCGCGTCGTCGAGCGGGCGAACCGCCGCAGGCGTGACCTTGTCGACATGGACGAGGAAATAACCGTCTTCGCCAAGCTCGCTGAGCGGGCTGGTCTCGTTTTGTCCGGCGGTAAAAGCGGCTTGCAGGATGCCGTCGCCGGGTTGCGGCAGGTCGATCGGCTTGCCGTCGGCGCCGCGGCCCTGCGCATCGATCGTGTCGATCTTCTGCGTCTTGAGGCCGAATTTCTGCACGATCTGATCGAAACTGGCGCCGCCCGCGGTTGCGTCGTCGATGTCGTTCGCGGTCTTGGCGATCGCATCGCCCGCCGTATCGCGCTGAATATCCTTGGTCAGCGCATCTTTAACGGATTCGAGGGTCTGCGTGGTCGCCGCCTTGGTGTCGGTGACCATCAGGATGTGCCAGCCGAAGCTGGTCTGGATCGGATCGCTGGCCTTGCCTTTGGGCAGCGAGAAGGCGACGCCGCCAAGCTGCTCCGGCAAATCGTCTTTCTTCACCCAGCCGAGGTCGGTCGAGGATGCGTCGGCATTGGCCAGCGTCTTGGCGACGGTCGCGAAATCCTTGCCGCTATCGAGCTGCGCCTTCGCGTTCTTGGCGGTCGCTTCGTCGGGCAGCAGCATCTGCTGGATGTCGCGCGTTTCCGGCGTCTGATAATCGCTTTGACGTGCATCGTATTCGGATTTGAGCTTGTCCGTAGGGACGGCGATGGTCGAGGCGATATCGTCGAGCTTCAACGTCGCGACGGTGACCGCGCGCTCTTCCGGCGAGCGGAAATTGTCTTTATGTGCGTCGTAGTAAGCCGAGACCTGCGCGTCTGTCGGTGCGGGCGGCGCCGGCACGGCGGCGGGCGTCAGCGTCACGATATCGGCGATGCGGCGCTCGGCTCGCGCGCGGTAAAGCGCATCGACCATCGCCGGTGGCGGGCTCATGCCGTCGGAAACCGCGTCGGTGAGCTGATTGCGGATCATCCCTGTCCGTATCGAGGCTTCGTAAGCGGTCTCGGTGAGCTGGTTGGCGGCGAGAAGCTGGAGATAGCGGTCGCGATCGAAGCTGCCCGTCTGGCCTTTGAAATTCGGGTCATTGATGATCGTCTGCCGGATCGCATCATTGCCAACCAGCAGCTTCAGCCGCTGCGTCTCGAGATCGAGCAACGTGCCGCCGATGATGCGCTCGACCGCGGTGTTGAGGATGCCGAGTTGCTTGGCCTGCTCGGCATCGATGCCGTTCGGCAGCACTTGGCGAAGCTGATCGATCTCGGCGCGCGCTTCTTTGCCGACCTGATCGCCGTTGATTTCCACCGAGCCGACCTTGGCGACCGAAGTGTCGGTGCCCCAATTGCGGAAAATGTCGCCGATGCCCCAAAGCCCGAACGTTGCAGCGAGGACCGCGAACAGCACTTTGACGATATAGGTTTCGGACTTGGAGCGGATCGCTTGAAGCATATTGAATCTGCGGCAAAATCTGAGGGATAGGCCGCGTCTCGGCGGCGGCCGGATGATAGGTGTGCGTCACGGGCCAGGCAAGGCCGGCTGGCGGATCGGGCGGCCACTATGCTAGAGCCTGTCGCCCTTTGGGAAAGACAAAGACATGCGCAAACTGGTTGCCGGCAATTGGAAGATGAACGGGCTGAAAGCCGATGGGCTGGCGCTGGCGCGCGACATCGTCGGCCGTGCCCAGCAGAAAGCCCTGGACTGCGACCTGCTGCTGTGCCCGCCGGCGACTTTGCTGGTGCCGGTGGCCGAGGCGATCGCCGGCAGCGCGGTCGCGCTGGGCGGGCAGAATTGCCATGCGGCTTCGAGCGGCGCGCATACCGGCGAGATCAGCGCGGCGATGCTGAAGGATGCCGGCTGCGCCTATGTGATCCTCGGCCATTCCGAGCGCCGCACCGATCAGGGCGAGACCGATGCGCAGGTTCAGGCCAAGGTCGTCGCGGTAGATAAAGTGCACCTTTGCAGCATCGTCTGCATCGGCGAGACCTTGGCGCAGCGCGACGCCGGCGAGACGCTGGCGGTGATCGAGCGGCAGATTGCCGGCTCGCTGCCCGATGGCCTCGACAGCGCGTCGCTGGTGATTGCGTACGAGCCGGTCTGGGCGATCGGCACCGGGCGCACGCCGACCACCCAGCAGGTCGCCGATGTGCATGGCCATATACGCCGGTTGCTCGCCAAGAAGGCGAAGGACCCGGCGGCGGTGCGCATTCTTTACGGCGGCTCGGTCAAGCCGAGCAATGCGCGCGAGCTGATGAATGTGAAAGATGTCGACGGCGCGCTGGTCGGCGGCGCCAGCCTGGTCGCCGCCGATTTCTGGGCAATCGCCGAAGCGTGTTGCTAGGTCTCAGCCGTAAGGCAGGAGCTTCGTCAGCGCGGCGTTGAGCTCGACCATCATATCGGTCATCGCCTGGCCGATGAGATCGAGCTTGGCGATCTGGTCGATGCGCTTTTGCATGCTGCGCAGCTCGCTGTCGGAGAAGACGCGGCGCAACAGGCCGCAGGACTGGGCGAGGGCGATGATGACGATGTCGCGCGGATCGGGAATATCGTCGCTGAGCAACAGATCGGCGATGCGGCGCTTCACCTCTTGCAGCTCTTTGCCGTCGATCAGCGGATAGCGCCGGCTCTCGAACACCCAGAGGATGCGGCCTTCCTTCTCTTGCAGGATGCCGCGCTCGATGAGGCGCGCGATGGTCAGCCGCTCGATCTCGTTGCCCTGCTTGCGCAGCACGTCGAGCGCGTCGATCGTCGTCGTCTTGGCCGGCAGCGCGCCGATCGCGTTGAGCGCGAAATCGAGCACCTTCTCGCCGGTCGGCTTGCGGTCGAGCACGACCAGCGCGGTGACGTCGGTGTCGACGCGGTTGAGCAGGGCCAGATCCATCAGCACGGCGCCGGCAAGCGCCGTGTTCATCAGCAGGTCCTGGAGATTGGCGAATTGGCCACTCTTCTCGTCATGGGCGAGGAGCAGCAGTTCTTCGGCGCAGGTCAGCATGTTTTTGTTCTCGCGGCCTCTGGTTAATTCGACAGCTTATTTGAGGCTCGCCAGCGCGGCATCGCGGCTGGGGAAGGTGGCGAAGAGGGTGCTGAAGCCGCTGATCTCGAACACCTGTTTCACCGAGGGCTGAAGCCCGGCCAAAAGCAGCTTCTGCTTGGCCGTTTGCGCCTGCTTCGCCGCCTTGAGGAGGACACGGAGCCCGGCCGACGAGATGTAATCGAGCGCGGCGAGGTCGAGGACCAGGGTCGGGTTGCGGCCCACCGCATCGGCGAGCTTGGTATCCGCCGCGGCCGAATTGGTGCCGTCGAGCCGGCCGCTGAATTGCAAAACCGTGGCGCTATCGGCCTTCTGCTCGGTGATGTCCATGAAAACCCCCGTATTTTTCGACAAATTACGCGCCCTGACGGGCGTTACGGCGCCCGTCCGCGCCAATTGGCGCGTATCATGGTTTTTAGACAGCCCCGGCGCAAGAGCATCTTGCCGCGGGCCCGGCCGCGCGGTCCTCTAACACTGGCTTTTCCACAGTCCAGTCGCTAAAACCCGCGCCATGATCACGGTTATTCTCGTTATCCATCTGATGCTGGCGGCAGCGCTGGTCGGCGTCATCATGGTCCAGAAGAGCGAGGGCGGGGCGCTCGGCATGGGCGGCGGCGGCATGGGCGGTTTCATGAGCGGTCGCTCGGCGGCCAATCTGCTGACGCGGACGACCGCGATCCTCGCCGCCGGCTTCTTTGCGACCAGCATCGCGCTGGCGCTGATCTCGACCCATCAACGCGCCAGCACGTCGATCATCGACAGCGGCACGCCGCCCGCGTCATCGGCCCCCGTTGCGCCGGGCACGCCCGCCGCGCCGACGGGCAACGCGCCGGCGAACCAGGCGCCCCTCGCGCCGAGCCAATTGCCGGCGCCCGCAGGTCCCGCCGCGCCCAGCACACCCGCCGCGCCGCTGGCGAAGTGACGCGCGAGACGCGCGGAAGCCGAAGCCCGTACCATTGAAGCGTCACCCCCGCGAAAGCGGGGGTCCACGAGCACACACTGGATGCCCGCTTTCGCGGGCATGACGAAAGGGGATGGGTTTGCGAGCTGTTAGCCCCTCGTCATTGCGAGGCCGCGACGCGGCCGCGGCAATCCAATAGGCATCGCAACGGCGCAGGACTCTGGATTGCTTCGTCGGCCCTGACGGGCTTTGTCGCAATGACGGTCAACCACCTTCACGTCATTGCCGGGCTTGTCCCGGCAATCCATGGACCCGCGGGACAAGCCCGCGGGTGACGATAATGAGTTGATCTCGCAGCAACGCGGTTTCGATCGTCAACTTTTTTCATCGCGACTCGTGCGACTCGTCCGTCTT
Organism: uncultured Alphaproteobacteria bacterium; assembly: GCA_963740675.1. GTDB lineage: Bacteria > Pseudomonadota > Alphaproteobacteria > ATCC43930 > CGMCC-115725 > CAIKMD01. Next base: position 816,854 of record CAVUFS010000003.1, on the reverse strand, counting down.
GGAGTTGCTTTTGATTGTGCGCGTCATGATTCGTCCCTAGATTAAAAGTCCATGACGCGGTTCATTTTTATCACCGGCGGCGTGGTCTCCTCTCTCGGCAAGGGTCTTTCGGCGGCGTCGCTCGGCGCGCTGCTTCAGGCGCGCGGCTTCAAGGTGCGCCTGCGGAAATTCGATCCTTATCTCAATGTCGATCCGGGGACGATGTCGCCTTATCAGCACGGCGAAGTCTTCGTCACCGACGACGGCGCCGAGACCGATCTCGATCTTGGCCATTACGAGCGCTACACCGGCGTGCCCGGGCGGCGCAGCGACAGCGTCACCTCCGGCCGCATCTATCAGACCGTGATCCAGCGCGAGCGCCGCGGCGAATATCTCGGCGGCACGGTGCAGGTGATCCCGCACGTCACCGACATGATCAAGGAATTCATCCAGGCCGATATCGGCGACGAGGATTTCGTGCTGGTCGAGATCGGCGGCACGGTCGGCGATATCGAGAGCCTGCCTTTCCTCGAGGCGATCCGCCAGCTCGGCAACGAGGTCGGGCGCGAGCGCGCGATGTATGTGCATCTGACCTTGGTGCCCTATATCCCCTCGGCCGGCGAGCTCAAGACCAAGCCGACACAGCATTCGGTGAAAGAGCTGCTGGGCCTCGGCATCCAGCCTGACATCCTTCTCTGCCGCTGCGACCGCGACATCCCGCTGGGCGCGCGCAAGAAGATCGCGCTGTTCTGCAACCTCAAGGAAGAGCGCGTCATCCTGGCGCGCGACGTCGACACCATCTATGCCGTGCCGCACGCCTATCACGACGAAGGCTTCGACGCCCAGGTCTGCGCGCATTTCGGCATCCCGGCCCGCGCGCCGGATATGCAGCGCTGGGAGAAGATCGTCTCGACCATCCGCCGGCCGGAAGGCGAGGTATCGATCGCCGTCGTCGGCAAATACACCCATCTGCCCGACGCGTATAAATCGCTGGGCGAGGCGCTGGTCCATGGCGGCATCGCCAACAATGTCGGCGTGAAGCTGGATTGGATCGACAGCGAGATTTTCGAGCAGCCCGACGCGGTGACGAAGCTCGAAGGCGTGCACGGCATCCTCGTGCCCGGCGGCTTTGGCGAGCGCGGCGCCGAGGGCAAGATCGAAGCGGTGAAATTCGCGCGCGAAAAGCGCGTGCCGTATTTCGGCATCTGCTTCGGCATGCAGATGGCGGTGATCGAGGCGGCGCGGCATCTTGCCGGACTGCCCAACGCCGGCACGACCGAATTCGGCGCGACGCCCGATCCCGTCGTCGGCCTCATGACCGAATGGGTGCGCGGCAACCAGGTGGAGCGGCGCAACGAGCACGGCGACATGGGCGGCACGATGCGGCTCGGCGCCTATACCGCGATGCTGTTGCCCGGCACGCGCGTCAGCGAGATCTATGGCAATGCGACAACGATCAGCGAGCGCCACCGCCACCGCTACGAGGTGAACATCACCTATAAAGAGCGGCTGGAGCGCGCCGGCCTCAAATTCTCCGGCATGAGCCCCGACGGCGTGCTGCCCGAGATCGTCGAGATCCCCGACCATCCCTGGTTCGTCGGCGTGCAGTACCACCCCGAGCTCAAATCAAAACCCTTCGACCCGCACCCGCTGTTCACGAGCTTCATCAAGGCGGCGGTGGAGCAGAGCAGGTTGGTTTAGGTGGTCAGGAAATAGCCCCTTCGAGGACCGTGCCAGCTGTAAGCGTCCGCGGCAGAGATTTGTTTCCTAATTGTCGCGTAGGAAAGCTGCGATCAATTATTGCATCGTTTGGTTAAACCGGCGAAACTCTCGCACGTATTTGGGGTGGGGGGGCCAAATGACAACCGACGCGATGCTAGATGATTGGATTTTGTTAGCGGTGCGTGACTGCGGTGGCGCTGCCACGATCGTCGATATCGCAAAGCATATCTGGACGCATCACGAAGCTGAGCTTCGGTCATCGGAAGAGATGTTTTTTACGTGGCAGTATCGAATGCGTTGGGCCGGTCAGCGGCTTCAGAATCAGGGCAAGATACGAAAGACTAAAGACGGCAGCCGTGCTCGGTGGTTGCTTCTACGCACGTCAATCGGTCCCGCATGACAAACCATGGCAGCTCTAAATCGCACATCTGAAGCGCGGATTGGCGAAGCTGTGTTGAGAATATTGGCAATGTCGCCCAACGGTGAGGCAACAATCTCAAATCTCAGACGGCGTATTCCGCATTTTCTAAACTTGACGGACTCTGGATCGCCAATTGTCAGAGACAAGGACCGGAGAAGAGGTATGGGAACAATTGGTGAGAAATCTGGTGTCTCACTATGAGACGAAGGGGAATATCATCCGAGAGGGCTGGGCAGTGCAGTGTAACAGAGGACGATTGCGAATAACTGTTAAGGGGCGGGAACTCGAAATTTTTAGAAAGGCATATCACGTGCCAACAGTCGTATTTGTTTTGGGGTAAGATATGCCAGATACGGATGTGCCATCTTCTGCAAAGGGCTCCCGATTCGGGTGGCCGAAACCTGCCCGCCTTGAAGAGTTTAAGAAGCTGCTCGCTAGGCCGGCAGGTGCTACTACACGCATTGTGTTCCAAGAGCGCAACACGGATATAAATATTATCCGAGTTCCTATAGAGCTCGCAAAGTATCGCTTGGCGAACGGCCGCACGGTGTCTCTGCAAGCTGAATATCTAGCGAACAACCCAAAAACGCGCACCGATATTTTTTCGGGTGATCCCGAGCTTTGGGATGCCCAGGAAGTGCAGCATGGATTGCTCTTGCAGCTGGCAAAAAAATCGGATCTCGAAAAATATTTCGAAGACAATACGCACAAACAAATCGATCCTATCCTTCTCGACGAGGACGGCTTCGTTGTTAACGGGAACCGGCGGCTCGCCTGTTGGCGAGAACTGACTTATAAAGAGCCTACAACCTACGGACATTTTCGGCATATCGACGCGGCTATTCTGCCCCATTGCGACGAAAAAGAAATTGATCGGCTAGAGGCGAATCTTCAGATCGAGAAAGACATCAAAGCCGATTACAGCTGGGACGCCCGAGCAAATATGATGCTCGCGAAACGAAAGCGCGACAATTTTTCCGACAAGGAGCTTGGCGAGCTCTATGGGATGAAGGAGGGCGAGGTAAAGGAACTGCTTGATATGCGCGCTTACGCAGACGAGTACCTGCGTTCGCGAGGCTTAGCCGACCGATGGTCGCTTGTCTCCGAGGATGAGTTCGCTTTCCGGCGGCTGGTCACATCCAGGCAGAAGCTACCCAGTGCAGGTGCCAACAGAAAGTCTCACCTGAGACGCTGGATGGCCTACGCTGGCGATATCAGCCCGATGGAATTGCCGTCGTCGCCGGATCGAGTTGGCTCCGTCCGTTTGTGGAGCCGTAGTGAACCCGCTAAAACCCCTCATGCCAACACCCCGTCACGTCCATATCGGCAATCTGACGATCGGTAATGATCGGCCGCTGGCGCTGATCGCGGGGTCTTGCGCGCTTGAGAGCCGCGCCCACGCGCTCGAGATGAGCCACGCTTTTTAGTAGCTGTTGGTCAGACGGCCGCCTCCAATGTTTATAATCTCGCCGCGATAAGGAACCCGCGCGCATGACCTATGCGGTCAAAGAGATTTTTTACACGTTGCAAGGCGAGGGGGCGAATACCGGGCGGCCGGCGGTGTTCTGTCGGTTCGCGGGCTGCAATCTGTGGTCGGGGCGGGAAGAGGATCGGCAGCGTGCGGTCTGTTCGTTTTGCGATACCGATTTCGTCGGCACGGATGGCGCCGGCGGCGGGCGCTTTGCCGATGCGCAGGGGCTCGTCGCCGCGGTCGTGGCGCAATGGCCGGCGCGCGCGGCGCGGCGGCGTCCTTTCGTCGTGCTGACGGGCGGCGAGCCGCTGTTGCAACTCGATGCGGCGCTCATCGCCGAATTCCATGCGCACGCTTGCGAGATCGCGATCGAGACCAACGGCACAATCGCCGCGCCGCCCGGCATCGATTGGATTTGCGTCAGCCCCAAAGCCGGCGCCGATCTGGTTCAGCGCACGGGCAACGAGCTGAAATTGGTCTGGCCGCAAACCGGAATCGATCCCGCACCGCTGCTCGATCTGCCGTTCCAGCATTATTTCCTCTCGCCGATGGACGGGCCCGATCGCGCGCGCAACACCGCGCTCTGCGTCGAGCATTGCCTGCGCGATCCGCGCTGGCGCCTCAACCTCCAGACGCACAAGTTCATCGGGATTCCGTGATCGCGGCGCGGGGACGCGCGGGTGTGGGGCGAGGTCTCGGCACCCCGATCCCCGCGGGCTCGGCGCAGAAAACACTTGACCAATCCGGATCGAAACGGGATTATCCCTTTGACGTACCGGGAATGAAGCAGCAAGATAAAGACGACATTGCGAACGTCACTCCAGGCATGGCCCAGGCTGCTGCTGACGTTTTAGAGGGTCACTATCTAGGTGACGGTCGATACGATTTTGGCCGAGAGGTCATTGCGGAAATGTACCGCGCTATGTGGGCAGCCCGGCTTCCTTGAAGACCTTTTCGTCTAACAGTGTAAACCTGTTCATCAATTCCAAGATTCTCTTGGTCACGTCACCTACCTCGGACGTGGAAACTGGAATCCATTCGACCCGTACTTTCTTCCGCGCGGTGATTTCTACGCGCGTTGGATTTAAGGGATCGTCGAGAACCCAGGGATCGTGCACAATTCGATTGCGCTGTTCCGCAACGCGACCCGCATCCGTAGCGAACTCGCACAATTCCGAGATGGTGCCGGGCTTCGCCCCACGCTGCCGGGCAAGCGAGATATACGCGTCAAGCTTGCGCGCGATACCTGAGATTTGCGCCGTAAAACATGCGCCTATGGAACGTTGAATTTGCGCCAACTCGACGGACTGGAAGTTAACAACCGTCTCGAATAGCGCCCAGTCTGAAGCAACCCGGCCTATGGCCGCAAAATGGTTGGATGTTAGGAGTGCGCTAGCGAACTTGGAGGCAGGGTTTGCGGGCTGTTCAGACGGTTCTTCTATCATGCTATCCTCGTGAAGATGAGCGACAAAGACGAACGCTTTACCGAGCAAGACACTGCTAAGCGCCGCGACGAGGTGCTAAAGCGGATGCTCAACACTCCGCCGAAGCCGCATAAGACAAACGAGGCTGGCCGTAGCCAGCCCCGCCGGTCTAGTTCAAAAGTACGTAAGTCAAAACAATCCACTTGAGAATTCATTCCGACATCGACTTTGACTTCGACGTTGAGACCGAAGGTCATGAGAAAGCCCTAAGGTCCACGGCGCGCCGCGACCCATAAGGTTGCGGGTGTCATGGTCTGCACCGGGATTGACCGCCCGTTGCGACTAATCGGCCCATCCTCGGCATCGTACGCCTGTCGAAGATGATCCCTTTTCGCCTCGGAGCCTCGGGTCGCGACCCCGCGAATGTTGCGCTATTCGAGGTCCCGGAAGGGAACACAGTTTGTCCGCACAACTGGCCGCGCTGCGAATCGCTACGGTGTGTGTCGGGGCTGTGCTTGAGGATGGTGCCGGTTATTTATTAGCGAGTCGAGTCCGACTTGGCTTGGATACGTTTAAGCAATGCCCGGAATTGCTTGCGAGTAAGGCGCGGCTTAGAAGTGCGCCCGCTCACGAGGCTGTCGATAGGTGAGCCGCTTGCCTTCCGCGCCCTTGGCCGCGAGCATCGCGCGCTTGCTGTCGTCAACGCCGAGCGCGATACGGTTTGAATACCGGAAGTCGAATTCGTGCAGATAGCGTTGCAGATGCTTCTCGCTGCAATGTTGGTAGACGCCTTTCATGCCACGCTTAAAGATCGAGAAATAGCCTTCGACGGTGTTAGTGGTTGCATCGCCGCGCACATATTCCTTGCGGCCATGGTTCACCGTCTCGTGGCTGGCAAACTCGCGACCGATGCGCGGGTAGAAAGTTGCCTCGTCAGTCATAAGGCGCGATTTGCGATCAGCGTTAGTAACAAGGACGTTGCGGACTTCCGCGAGGGTCATGTTATCGACCTTGCGAGCACGGGAACGACCACCGCGCTCCACAAGGGCGACGACTTTCATACGCTTGCTTAGATCGCGCGAGACGCGCCAGCCCTCGGGTTCGAGGATGTAGGCGGGCGGTCCAAAGTAGGTTTCGTCAGCCTCAATGGTTTTGCCTTCGCCACCGAGCGGACCGGACGCGCCTTTGTCGTCCATCGCTTCACGGATGCGATGCGCCATGAACCACGCAGTTTTGTAGGTGACACCCAACATGCGGTGTAGTTGATGCGCGCTCATTCCTTTCTTGGAGGAGCAAAGCAGATGCATTGCCAGAAGCCACTTATTGAGCGGGATATGCGACCGCTCGAACACGGTTCCAACCGTGGCGGAAAACGGCTTCTCACACTCGCGGCATTTGTAGACGCCCGCGCGGGTGCTTTTGCCCTTTAGCTGGGTGGCGCTGTCGATAGCTCCGCAATGCGGGCAGACGGGGCCATTAGGCCACCGGATAGCCTCGTAATGGGCGCGGGCCGCTTCTTCGTCGGTGAAAATTGGGTTGGTCAGATCTGCGTCGGACATAGAAAGGTGCCTCAAAATGCTGAAGCAAACCTACGAAATCCCGTCCGGTACGTCAAGTACATAAACGCGGATCGAAATGGTACAAAACAGGAACACTGAGCGAATGGGCTTTCGGGCCGCTAAGCTTCCGCCGACGGCGGGCCGACGCCGGTTGTCGGGCGGTTCTGGTGGCGGCGGCTTTTGCGGCTGACGCTGTTTGTCGTTGGCAGGGGTCGTTGCCGGTGCTTTTGGTCGCCGGCATTTTCATCGCGGGTGCTTGTCGGCACAGCCACGTTGCATTGCCCGCACGTTGCGTCGCCCGCACGTCGTCGCTCACATCTTTCGTCGCCAACGCTTTTGTAACCCGCGCTTTCGTCCGGGTGCTTTGATCTCCAGCGCTTTTAATCCCTATCCGGCGGTCTCCACGCGACCGATCGGAAGGGGGAACGGCTTCATCCTCCGGCACGATACGCGCGCGCCTCTCGCATAAGAGAGGACACGCCGCACCCGCTGGCTCGTCTTTCCTTCTCCCTCATTCTCCAAAAAGGACTCCCCATGTCTCCGCCCCTCACGCGGCGCGAAGCGCGCTTCGTCGCCGAATACGCGCGCACGCGCAATGCCAAGCAATCGGCGCTTGCCGCCGGTTATTCGCCGACAAGCGCCGCCACGCTCGGTCCGCGCTGTTTGCAAAAGCCTCACATCGTCGCGGCGCTTCGCGACGCGGGCGTCGAAATCCTGCATGTCGCGCGCCCGCCGGAACAAATTCGTCAAGAGAGCACGCGCTTACGCAAAACGCTCACGTGGCGGCAACGGCGTTTTGTTGAAGAGTATCTGGTCTGCGGCAATGCCGCCGAAGCCGCGCGGCGCATCGGGCTTAGCGACGAGAACGCGCAATCGAACGGCTTCCGTCTCTTGCGCGTGCCCATGGTCGCCGCGGCCATCGCGGCCGAGCAGAAGGCGAGCGCGGATCGTACAAAGATCAGCATGGATCGCGTGCGGCTCGAGCTCGCGCGCATCGGCTTTGCCGATATCGGCGACATCCTCGATTGGGACGGCGATACGGTGCATCTGCGCCCGCGCGATCTCATCGCCAAAAACGATCGCGCCGCCATCGCGGAATTGAAGGTGAGGCCGGGCAAGCACGGGCCGCGCATCACCGTGCGCCTCCATTCAAAGGAACGCGCGCTCGAAGCGCTCGCCAAGCATGTCGGCCTCTATCGCCCGGGTGCGATGAATGCGGCGAACGCGAACGAGCCGAAGCGCAGCGCGAACGACATCCTGCGCGAGCGGCTGTTGAAGATCGCGAATGCCGGGAAGAAGGGCGAAGGGGAGAAGTGAGGGAGGCCGTCAGCGATCAGCCCTAGCAACGAATCGTCATGCGCGGGCTTGTCCCGCGCATCCACGTCTTTTTTGGCATCGCCAAGAACAAGGCGTGGATGGCCGGGCCAAGCCCGGCCATGACGGTACCTTTTTAAGCTGCTCTACAACTACTCTAAGTAGATAGCTGACAGCCTTCCGTCCTGCTAAAACCCCCGCATGTCCACACAGCCTGTCACACCCCGTCACGTCCATATCGGCAATCTGACGCTCGGCAATGATCGGCCGCTGGCGTTGATCGCGGGGCCATGCGCGCTCGAGAGCCGCGCGCATGCGCTCGAGATGAGCCACGCCCTGGTCGAGCTTACGGCGCGGCTCGGCATCGGCCTCATCTATAAAACCTCGTTCGACAAGGCGAACCGCACCTCGCTCTCGTCGGTGCGCGGGATGGGGCTCGAAGAGAGCCTGCCGATCCTGGCCGAGGTGCGCGAGACCTATGGCTGCCCCGTCGTCACCGATGTGCATGAGAAAGAGCAATGCGCGCCCGTCGCCGAGGCGGTCGATGTGCTGCAGATCCCGGCCTTCCTCTGCCGCCAGACCGATCTGCTGCTCGCCGCCGGCCAGACCGGCCGCGCCGTCAATGTGAAGAAGGGCCAGTTCCTCGCGCCCTGGGATATGAAGAATGTCGCGGCGAAACTCGCCTCGACCGGCAATCAGAACATCATGCTGTGCGAGCGCGGGGCGAGCTTCGGCTACAACACCCTGGTCAGCGATATGCGATCGATCCCGATCCTCGCCGAAACCGGCTATCCCGTCGTCTTCGACGCGACCCATTCGGTGCAGCAGCCGGGCGGGCAGGGCGCCACCTCGGGCGGCGAGCGGCGGTTCGTGCCGGTGCTGGCACGCGCGGCCGTCGCGGTCGGCGTCGCCGCCGTCTTCATGGAAACCCACCAAGACCCCGACCACGCCCCCTCCGACGGACCGAACATGGTGCATCTGAAGGACATGCCGGGGCTGCTGTCGGAATTGATTGAGTTCGATCGGCTGGCGAAGAAGCGGAATTGATTTTTCGTCGTCATTGCGAGCGTAGCGAAGCAATCCAGAAGCCGCGTGTGTTGTGCTGGATTGCTTCGCTTCGCTCGCAATGACGCTCTTTTAACCGTCATGCCCGCGAAAGCGGGCATCCAGTGACTTTTCTGGACCCCCGCTTTCGCGGGGGTGACGAACTCGGTAAAAACCGCCTCGCATAAAAGAATGGGAGTCCCATGAGCGCGATCACCGATATCCACGCCCGCGAGATCCTCGACAGCCGCGGCAATCCGACGGTCGAAGTCGAAGTGACGCTGGAAAGCGGCGCGATCGGCCGCATGGCGGTGCCGTCGGGCGCATCGACCGGCGCGCATGAAGCGGTGGAGCTGCGCGACGGCGACAAGAAGCGCTTCGGCGGCAAGGGCGTGAAGAAGGCGGTCGCCGCGGTGAATGGCGAGATTTTCGACGCGCTGTCGGGCTTCGATGCCGCGAGCCAGCTGCAGATCGATCGCACCATGATCGGCCTCGACGGCACGCCGAACAAAGGCTCGGCTCGGCGCCAATGCCATTCTCGGCGTCTCTTGCGCCGCGGCCAAGGCGGCGGCGATCGAGCTCGGCCAGCCGCTCTATCGCTATGTCGGCGGGCCGACCGCGCGCGTGCTGCCGACGCCGATGATGAACATCGTCAATGGCGGCGTGCATGCCGACAATCCGATCGATGTGCAGGAATTCATGATCATGCCGGTCGGCATGGACAATTTCCCCGACGCGCTGCGCTGCGGCGCCGAGGTGTTCCAGGCGCTGAAGAAGCAGCTCCACGACGCCGGCACGAACACCAATGTCGGCGATGAAGGCGGCTTCGCGCCGGCGCTCAAATCCGCCGACGAGGCGCTCGCTTTCATCATGCGATCGATCGAGGCCGCGGGCTACAAGCCGGGCAGCGACGTCGTGCTCGCGCTCGATGCGGCATCGACCGAATTCTATAAGGACGGCAAATACAAGCTCGAAGGCGAGGGCAAGACGCTCGACAGCGCCGGCATGGTGAAATATCTCGCCGATCTGGCCGCGCGCTATCCCATCGTCTCGATCGAGGACGGCATGGCCGAGGACGATTGGGACGGCTGGGCGCTGCTGACCAAGGAACTCGGCGCGAAGATCCAGCTCGTCGGCGACGATCTCTTCGTCACCAACCCGCAGCGGTTGCGCGAGGGTATCGAGAAGGGCATCGCGAACTCGATCCTGGTGAAGCTCAACCAGATCGGCACGCTCTCCGAAACGCTGGAGGCGGTCGATACCGCGCACCGCGCCGGCTACACCGCTGTGTTCTCGCACCGCTCGGGCGAGACGGAGGATGCGACGATCGCCGATCTCGCCGTCGCGACGAATTGCGGCCAGATCAAAACCGGCTCCCTTTCGCGCTCCGACCGCCTCGCGAAATACAACCAGCTCCTGCGCATCTGGGACGAACTCAACGGCGACGCCCGCTACCTCGGCCGCGCGGCGCTGAAGAGGTAACGCGCACGGACTCGCTCCTTCTATTCGTCACCCCCGCGAAAGCGGGGGTCCATAGAGACAGACTGGATTCCCGCTTACGCGGGAATGACGAAGAAAACTTGAACCACCAAGACGCCAAGACACCAAGAAGCAAGCATTCACCATGGGACGCCCCGGCCAATCGCTCTTCGCGATCGGCCCCGAAGGGCTCACTCGCGAAGCGAGTGAGCGGGACGTCCAGAGTTCACGAAGGAGAATTTTCTGCGCGCGAAGCGCGCCTTAAATCTTCTCATTTTTCTCCGTGTTCTCTGCGTCTCCGTGGTTAAACCTTGGTGTCCCCCGGGTCCGGCTATCGCCGGCCCGAGGACAAGCTTTGCGCCTTGGCGGTTCAAAAGTTGTTTTCTTCTTTTTCCGCTTCTAGTTTCCTGCCATGACGTCCAGACACGCACTTGAGTCTCTCCCTGTCATCGATATCGCGCCGTTCCTGAACGGCGGCAGCGCGGCCGAGCGCGAAGCCGTCGCGCGTGAGTTGCGCCGCGTTTGCATCGATATCGGCTTCTTCTATCTCACCGGTCACGGCATCAGCGAAGCCGAGCTCGACGAAGCGCTACAGCGCGGCCGCGATTTCTTCCGCCTGCCGCTCGCCGAAAAACAGCCGCTGCTCTTCAACAAAGCGCGCTTCGGCTATTTCCCCTTGGGCGGCGCGAATGAATACGGCAAAGCGGGCGATCTGAAGGAGCGCTTCTCCTGCACGCGCGAGACGATCCCCGGCGAGCCGGAGGAGGGCAATTTCGGTGCCGGCCTGTCGTGCTGGCCGGATGACAGCGTGCTGCCGGGCTTCCGCGATTTCTTCGTGTCGCATATTGAAAAACGCGCCGCGCTGACGCGCGCGCTCGCCCGCGTCTTCGCGCTGTCGCTCGACCTTCCGCAGGATTATTTCGATACGGCGTTCGCGCAGCTCGGCTGCGTGCTGATGTTCAACTACTATCCGAAGATCGGCGGGCCTACGGATACGAGCGATCCGGCACGCTGGAGCTTCTCGCCGCATACCGATTACGGCGCCTTCACGCTGCTGCTGCAGGATCAGCTCGGCGGGCTACAGGTGCGCAACAGCGCCGGCGACTGGATCGACGTGACGCCGCTCAAAGGCAGCTTCGTCATCAACATCGGCGACATGTTCGCGATGTGGACGAACGATCTCTATAAATCGAGCATCCACCGCGTGATGAATTTCAACGATGCCGAGCGCTTGTCGCTCGCGCTCTTCACCTATCCGCAAGGCCAGACCGAGATCAAATGCCTGCCGAGCTGCATGAGCGCCGCCAACCCGCCGCGCTACGCGCCGGTCCAGGCCGAAGCCTATAACCGCGCGCTCGTCGAACACGCCGCGCGCGCCGGCAAACCGGGCCTTTCCGAGCGCACCGAAGAGCGACTGCGTACCTAAGTTTCCCGTCATTGCGAGCGTAGCGAAGCAATCCAGTTGTTGAACCGGACTGGATTGCTTCGTCGCTGCGCTCCTCGCAATGACGATTGTTTAGACCGGAGTTGAGAATGAAGAACCGCATGAACCTTTCCCGCCGCGATGCGCTGATCCTCGGTGCGTCCAGCATTGCCGCGCTATCGGCGCCGCACATCGCCCGCGCCGCGACGAAGCTGCGCGTCGCGAAGGCCAATCCGCATGCGATTTCCTTCGCCCCGATCGATGTGGGGTTGGCGAAGGGCTTCTTCCCCGGCTTCGACATCGAGATCGTGAATTTCGCCGGCTCGGCCAAGGCGATGCAGGGGCTGATCAGCGGCGCGGCGGATATCTATCTTGGCGGCGGCACCGATATCGCGTTCGAGGCGAAAGGCGTGCCGATCACTGCGGTCGCGGCGCTCGCCGGTCCGCCGCTCTTGCTCACCATCATCGTGCCGTATGATTCGCCGCTCAAAACCGCCGACGATCTGCGCGGCAAGAAGGTGCAGGTCTCGACCGTCGGCTCGACCACCGATTGGCTGGTGAAGAAGCTCGCCGATGTGAAGGGCTGGGGACCGGACGGCATCACCACTGTCGCGCTCGGCGGCGAGCTCTCGGCGCAGATCGCGGCGCTGCGCACGCATCAGGTCGATGCCATCGTCGGCACCTCCTCGGTCGCCTTCCAGCTCGAAGAGAAGAAGGAAGGCCGGCTGCTGATTCCGACCTCGGCCTATGTGAAGGACTTCCTGCTACACGCGATCTTCGCGACCAACACGCTTGTCCAGAGCGATCCGGATGCGGTGCGCGGCTTCCTCAAAGGCTGGTTCCAGTCGGTCGCCTTCATGCGCGCCAACCGCGAGGAGACGCTGAAGATCATCGTGCCGGTGACGCAGGTCGATGCTGCCGCCGAGGGCAAGGAATATGACCTGGTGATGCCGATGTTCTCGGCCGACGGCAAATTCGATCCGAAGGCGCTCGACGTGATGGCGCAGAGCTTCGTCGATCTCAAAATCCTCGATGCCAAGCCCGACATGGCGAAGCTGGTGACGGAGAAGTACTTGCCCGGCTAGATCAGCGTCGTGTTCGGCGGCAGGCCCAGCAGCATGCGGCCGTACATTTCCTGATTGACCTCGAGCGCCAGCGCGCCATGCACGTTGATGGCGTGGAGATCGCGCCAGGCACGTTGGATCGGATTAGCCTCGGCAAGGCCCGAGCCGCCGCAGGCGAGGAACAGCGTATCGACCGCTTCGAGACATTGCCGCACCGCATGCGCGCAATCCATGCGGATGCGCGCGCGCTCGCGCGGCGCCATGGTCGCGCCAGCATTGGCGGCGGCTTCGATATCGTCGACGGCGCGATGCAGCAGCAGTCGCGCGACACGGATCTTGGTCGCAGCGTCCGCCAATTGCCGATGCGTCGTCGCGCTCTCGATCTGCTTTTCGCCGAGCGTATAGGCGATGATGCGGCCGGGCAGCCGCTCCTGAAACGCATCGAGTGCCGCCTCGGCGATACCGATCGCGCCGGGTGCCAAAGCGAGCTGCAGCACCGGCACGGCGGCACTTTTGTAGAGCGCGCCATCATGCAGCGCGACGCCCGGCGCTTTGCCTTCGATGAGGCCGGGCAGGGAGAGAAGGCGATGCCGCGGCACGAACACGTTCTTTGCGGCGACGCTGCAGCTTCCGGTGCCGCGCAAGCCGGCGACGTTCCAATCGTCGTTGATGGTGATGTCCTTTGCCGGGACGAGCAGGTCCGCCTCATCGACGACCGCGCCGCCAGCATCGAGGATGCGCGCGCCGAGCAGCAGGAATTGCGCATGCTGACAACCCGAGGCGAAGGGCCAGAAGCCGCTCAGCACATAGCCGCCATCGACCGGCTTGGCCTCGCCGCGCGGCGCGATCACCGCCGAGATGAAAGTGTCGGGATCGGCGCCGTAGGTCTCGTCCTGCGCGGCTTGCGGGAACGAGCCCATCAGCCAGCTGTGTGCATGAACCACGCCCATGCACCACGCCGTCGAGCCGCAACCGCGCGCGATCGTGGCGACGGTATCGACATGCGCATGCAGCGAGAGTTGATGCCCGCCATAACGCCGCGCCTGCAGCACCTTGAGCAGCCCCGCGCGTTTCAGCGCCGCAACATTCGCCTCGGGCAGACGGCGCAGCGTCTCCGCCTCGGCGGCGCGCTGGCGCAGCTCCGGGATCAACGAGGTTGCGCGTTCGAGAAGGTCGGTGACCGGTGGCGAGATGCTCATTTCGTCCCCAGGTGTTGTTCTTGCGGCAATCTTAAGTCGCTCGCCTGTATCAAGGCACGCGAAAATCATTACGCTGCCTGGAGCAATATTTATTGCCGCCGCAAATCCTTTCGCCGTGCCGAAGCGTCATCTCGGTGACGCAACCCAACACCGGAGAGAAACCCATGGCCCGCATGCTCGTGATCTACAAGGCGCCGCAAGACACCGCCGCATTCGATAAACACTATTTCGAGGTGCATGTGCCGCTGGCAAAGCGGTTGCCGGGCTTGCGCAAATATGAGGTAAGCCGCGGCTCGATCACGGCGCTGGCAGGCGGCGAAGCTTACATGGTCGCCGAGCTGCACTTCGACGATCTCGCCGCGATCCGCGCCGCTTTCGCCAGCGAAGTGGGCAAAGCCTGTGCCGCCGACCGGCAGAATTTCGCGCCCGATCCCACGGCGTTCCAGATGCTGCTGTTCGAGGACCGCACTGTCTGACGGGGCGTGGGCAGCTCAACGTCACAGCGAAGGCTACATGCCTCCGCGATAAAGTCGGACGCCGGGCATTGGGCAAATGCCCGGCGTGGTCCTTGTCGGTTGATTTGCGCCGACTGGTGCGCGTAGAGTTGGCCAAACAAATTCGACGCAAGTGAGCATCGCCCGGTCTAATGAGGCGAACCCGTGAGAGGAGACGGATGGCTGATGGCCTTTCGGCGGAACACGGACCACGTAAACGCGACGCACGTCGAAAGCGTGCCGCGGCGCTATGATCGCCTCGATTTGATGATGGTGACGTTCAGCGGTCGAGCCTTCAATGAGCGCGCGCTCGACGCGATGATCGCCGCGCGGGCGACGCGCCAAAACGTCGACATTGTGATGAAGCGGCGGCAGAGCCGAGGGTGAGAACACGCAAACCACACGCGGCAACGACCGCGGTAAGGCGCGAGAAAGCGCCGTCCATAGGGAGGGAATGAGATGAAGATCGCCGGCGCATTAGCCTTGAGCCTGGGGTTGCTTCTCTTCGCGGCGGCACCGCTTCGCGCCGAGGAAGTCGTCATCGCCGCGCAGTATCCGCTCTCCGGACCGATGGCCTCCTATTCGGGACCGTTCCTGCGCGAGGGAACGGAAATCGCGATCCAGCGCATCAACGAGACCAAGATGCTCGGCGAAGGCCGCACGCTGAAAGTGATCATCGAGGACAATGGCGGCGATCGGAACCAGGCGATCTCGCTGATGAACCGCTTCGCAACGTCCGACAATGCGCTCGCCGCGCTCGGCGTCTACGGCTCCTACCTATCGCTGCCGACGGCGCCGGTCGCGAACGAGCTGAAGATACCGTTCCTCGCCATTGCGGCGTCGCCGGCGATCGTGCAAGCCGGCCCGTGGTCCTTCATTCTCATCGAGCAGCCCAATTCCTCGATGAAGATCCTCGCCGACTTCGCAAACGATCGCCTCAAAGTGAAGACAGCCGCGCTGGTCTTCGACCGCGCCAATGACGCGTCGGTACGGCTCAAGGATTCGTTCGCGAAATTCTTCAAGGAGCACGGCGGGGCGGTGGTGTCCGAAGACGGCATCTCCGCGCAAGACACGAATTTCGCGCCGATCGCGACCAAGATCGCGAGCGAGAAGATCGATGTACTGTTTCTCGAATCCGTGCCGTCCGTCGCCGGGAATTTCCTCGTCCAGGTGCGTCAGGCCGGGCTCGATCCGAGTGTCAAGCTGATCGCGAGCGGGCAAGTCTCGTCGCCGGTCTTCCGCGACATCGCCGGCGCCGCTGCCGAGGGAATCTACTATCCGGCGGATTACGATGCGGACATGCCGGCGGAAGAGAACAAGTATTTCGTCAATGCTTATCGCAAGCTCCACAACAAGGACCCGGATCAGAACGCGGCCTGGGCTTATACCGGCATGATTCTGCTCGCTCACGCTATTCACGATGCGGGTCCCGGCGCCGACCGCGCCAAGGTGCGCGACGCCTTGGCAAAGCTCCAAGATGTCGAAACGCCTTTGGGCGCAGGCAAGTTTTCCTACGACAAGGACCGCATGCCGGTCTTCGGTCTGATCATGCTGCAGGTCGCGAAGGGCAAACAGGAATTGGTGAAGTAGGCGGGCTTCGCAGCGGTCGAGAGGAAGGGGAAGCCTAGCCATGCTCGCGCAGCAGCTCCTAAACGGTGTGGTCGTTGGTGCCGTCTACGCACTGTTCTCGCTCGGCCTCACCCTTATCTTCGGCATGCACCGCATCCTCAACCTCGCGCATGGCGCGGTCTTCATGTGGGGTGCGTTCATCGGCTATTTCGCGGTGACTCTTGCAGGGTTGCCGCTCTGGGCGGCCTTCATCGCCGCGATGATCGGCGCCGGCTTGATCAGCGTCGCGCTCGATCTTTGCGTCTTTCGTCCGCTGCGGCGGCACCAGGGCGATGAGTTCGGCACCATCGTCGCCAGCATCGGCGCCAATCTCATCCTGATGCAGCTGGCGCAGCAGGCGACCAATGCCCAGACGTTGCGGTTCCCCTTCGGCGTCTTTCCTGTCGTTTTCTACAACCTGCCGGGCATGCGCATCTCGCTGCAGCAGATCGTGATCCTTGCCGCGGTTGCCGTGATCGTCATCGGCCTCTTGCTCTTTCTGTTCCGCACCAGCCTTGGCAGCGAGGCGCGCGCGGTCGCTGTGAACGAGCCGACGGCGATGCTGCTCGGCGTCAATCCCGGCAAGGTCTATCTCGCCTCGTTTTTCATCGCGGGGATGCTCGCCGGCGCCGCCGGCGTCATTCTCGGCATCGCCTTCAATTCCGTCACCTATGTGATGGGCGAGGCGGTGATGCTTCAGGCCTTTGTCGTGATCGTGCTCGGCGGCCTCGGCAGCGTCGTCGGTGCCGTTCTGGCCGGTATCGTCATCGGCATGATCCAGACGCTCACCACGGCTTATATTTCGACCGAGCTATCGGACGCGGTGGTCTTTGGGCTGCTCTTCCTTGTTCTGCTTATCCGCCCGAACGGGTTCTTCTCCGGCATTCACACCGAATACCGGGTCGCGTGACGATGGCGTTTATCCTCACGTATCGCCCGCTTTTCGATCTCATCTGCATCTATTCCATTCTCGCCTTCAGCCAATATGTCGCGTTGCGCGCCGGGCTCTTCTCGCTCGCGACCGCGGGCTTCGCGTCGATCGGCGGCTACGCTGGCGCTATCTTGTTAAAGGAAACCGCGCTCGGGCCGGTGCTCGGTGCTGTGGGTGCGATGCTCTGCGGCATTGCGGCTGGCCTGATTCTTTCCTTGCCGCTCGCACGTTTGCGCGGCGCCTTCCAATCGATCGCCACGATCGGCTTCGTTCAGATCATGGTGTCGCTCGCGCTCTATGCGCAGCCGCTGACAGGCGGACCGCTCGGCCTCAATGCCATTCCCAAAGTCGCCACCACCGCCGTGCTCGTCCCCGTGGTGATTGTGCTGACCGTGATCCTCGCCATCATTAACCGCAGCGGTATCGGCCGCGCCTTCGACGCCATCCGCCAGGACTACACGGTGGCGATGTCGTTGGGGATCTCGGTCAGTCGCTATTTCCGTTATGCCTTCGCGCTGTCGGGCGCGATCGGCGCGTTGGGCGGTTGTCTCCTGGCCTATAACACCTATTCGATTCAGCCCGATGTCTTCGGTTTCCCGATGCTGGTGCTGGTCATTGCCGCGGTGATCCTGGGCGGCCGATCGATGGTGGCGGGACCGCTGGTCGGCACTGCCTTCCTCATCGTTTTGCCCGAGCTGATCCGGCCGCTTGCCGATGCGCGCCTGCTGCTGCAAGGGCTGCTGCTCATCCTCGTCATCATCTTTTTACCGCAGGGTATCGTCGATTCCCTGAATCATCGCTGGAAGCTGCGCCGCGTTACGAACGGGACACCGGGCGAGAAGGGGAAGCGGGTCCATGAGCTCCCTTCGGCTTGACGGTGTCAGCAAACGCTTCGGCGGCCTCGAAGCCGTCGCCGAGCTTTCGCTCGCGATCGAGAGCGGGCGTATTACCGGGCTCATCGGCCCGAACGGCGCTGGCAAGACCACGATCGTCAACATGATCTCGGGTCTGATGCCGCCCAGTGCCGGCCATATCCGCTTGAATGAGGACGAGCTTACGGGCGAGCCGCTCTATCGCGTAGCGCGGCGCGGCATCTCGCGTACGTTCCAGAACGTGCGGCTGCTACGCGAAGCCTCGGTGCTCGAGAATATCGTTGTCGGCGCGCATCGCCACGAACGCACCTCGCTGCTCGCGAACTCGCTCGGCTTTCCCGCGATCTGGCGCGAGCGCCGGGCGTTCCGCGAGCGCGCCGCGCGGCTGCTCGCGCGTTTCGAGCTCGAGGAAGTCGCTAACACCCCAGCCGGCGGCCTCTCCTATGGGCATCAGCGCCTGGTCGAGATCATGCGCGCGCTCGCGATGGAGCCTGATTTTCTCCTGCTCGACGAGCCGGTCGCCGGGATGAACGAGGTCGAGGCGCGACGGCTCGGCATGATCGTGCAGGGTCTCGCGCAGGAGGGGATCGGCGTGTTGCTGATCGAGCACAATATGCGTTTCGTGATGGAATTCTGCGAAATGATCTATGTGATCGATTCCGGCCGGCTCATCGCGCAGGGTAAAGCGCTCGAAATCAGCCGTGACGCGACCGTCATCAAAGCCTATCTCGGTGGCTAGATGCTCGATGTGAATCATATCAGCGCGGGTTATGGCGCGGTCCCCGTGCTCCACGACTTGAGCTTCGCGGTCGGCAAAGGCCACGCGGTGGCGATCCTCGGCGCCAACGGAGCCGGCAAGACGACGCTCCTGAAGACGATTTGCGGATTGATCCATGCGAGCGCGGGCGCCATCGAATTCGACGGCACCGCCGTCACGCGCCTTGCCACGTATGAGATCGCGCGGCGCGGCGCTGTGATGGTGCCGGAGGGACGGCAGATCCTCGGTCCGCTCACGGTCGCGGAGAATCTGCGCCTCGGCCATCTCGCCGCTTCGCGGCGCGGCGGCGTGCTGCGCGAGGATATCGAGCAGGTGTTCGCGCTCTTCCCGATCCTCGCTGAGCGGCGCAATCAGGTGGCGGGTCAGTTAAGCGGCGGGCAGCAACAAATGCTGGCGATCGGCCGCGCCTTGATGGGTCGGCCACGGCTTCTCCTGCTCGACGAGCCGAGCCTCGGCCTTGGGCCGGCGATCGTCGCGCAGGTCTTCGAGACGCTACAGCGCGTGCATCAAAGCGGCCTGACCATGCTCCTTGTCGAGCAGAACGCGAAACGAGCGCTCGATGCCACCGATTATGCCTATGTGATGGAGCGCGGTCGGATCGTTCACCAGGGGCCAAGCCGCCAACTGCAATCCGACCCCGTGGTCATCGAGCATTATCTGGGACAGATCGCGCACTGACAGCCGAACCGCGGAACTTCTCGCGTATCCGCAGACGCGGACAACGCGATCAAACAACGACCAATCCCTCGGGAGAAAAGTCATGGAAAGAGCTATTCCACCGTTTCGTGCCGATCACGTTGGAAGTTTGATTTGCCCGCAATGGCTGATCGAAGCACGCCGCGACTTCATGGCAGGAAAAATCGAGCACGCGGCGCTCCGTATGCTCGAGGACAAGGCCATCCGCGAGGTCGTGGCATTGCAGGAGGAAATGGGCCTCCATAGCATCACGGATGGTGAATTTCGTCGTTTGAATTACTTTGCCGAGTTCGTCAACTCGATCGGGATCGAGCTTTTGGCCGGCAAAAGCCCCGATATGGTCTATCACGATGACGAAGGCCGCACCGCACCCGCGACCCTTGCGCTGGTCAACAAGAAGATCCGGTGGACGGGCTCGCTCAACGTCGATGCCTTCAATTTTCTCAAATCGATAACAAAAGAGACGGCCAAGGTGACGATCCCCGCGCCGACGCAAGTTCATCATTTCGCTGGGCGAGAAGGGATCAGCAAAGCCGTTTATCCCGATGTGGAACAGTTCTGGGAAGATATCATCGCCGCTTACCGGTCGGAGTTGGCGGCTCTGGGCGCCGCAGGTTGCCGCTACGTCCAGATCGATGAGACGAGCATGCCGAAGCTCGCCGATCCGGCCATCCAGGAGATCGTACGCAATCGAGGTCAGGACTGGCGTGCTGTGCTGGCCAAATATGCCGAGGTGATGAACCGGATCATCCGCAGCGCCCCCAAGGATATGATCATCGCCGTCCATCACTGTCGCGGAAACAGTGCCGGCATGTGGCAGGCGCAGGCCGGTTACGACGCGGTTGCGGAACTCATGTTCGGCACGGTCGAAGCGAAGTCTTACCTGCTCGAATATGATTTGCCGCGCGCGGGGGATTTCGCCTCGCTACGCTTCATGCCGAAGGACAAGGTCGCGGTTTTGGGATTGGTCTCGACCAAGAGCAATCGTATCGAGACCCAAGACGAGTTGAAACGGCGTATCGAGGAAGCCAGCAAGTTCATGGCGCTGGACCGGCTCTGCCTTGGCCCGCAATGCGGGTTTTCCTGTGGGTTTGCCGGCTCGGATCTGACCTATGAGAGCCAAATCCAAAAGCTCGGACGCATTGTGGAGGTTGCGCGTGCGGTGTGGAATGCGTAATTCCGTGAGTCAGGAGAACGCCGTCGTCCGGACGCAGCAACCGAAAATCCAGGAGCTCGTGCGGTGAAGCTGATATGCGCTATAGGCGGCGTCATGCGTTGGCAGGTGAGCGTTCTGTGTGTCCTGTTGTCGGTGTATTCGGCCAGTGCACATGCCAGCGACAAGCTTCGCGTCGGCAAACCAACACCGAATGGTTTTGATTTTGCGATCCTGGATGTCGGGGTGGCGAAGGGGTTCTATAAGCAACGAGATCTCGAAATCGAGCCGGTGGTTTTGGAGGGATCGGCAAAGGTCACTATCGCGATCACCTCGGGCAGCATCGACATCAGCCTGGGCACCGGCACCGATTTCTCTTTCGTCGCAAAAGGGGCGCCGGAACGGGGCGTTGCTGCGATGGCGGGCCCGCCGCTCAACATGGCGTTTCTCGTCCGGTCCAGCGACGGCATTCGTTCTGTTTCCGAATTGAAGGGAAAGAAGGTCGCCGTCAGTACCGTTGGATCGCTCACGTCCTGGCTCGCACAACAGCTATCGCGACACGAAGGGTGGGGTAATGATGGGTTTGCCTTGGTCGCGTCGGGCGGCGGGCCATCGATGGTTGCCGCTCTTCTCGCCGGCAATGTCGACGCTGCCAGCAGTTCGCTCGAAGGTGGACTGGCGCTGGAAGAGGCGGGAAAGGGCAAAATTCTTCTCGCTTACGGCGATGTGATCCACGAGTTCTTGACCCATGTCATTTTTGCCTCAAACGACATCGCAACGAAGAACCCCGATGCCGTTAGACGATTTCTGAAAGCCTGGTTCGAAACCGTCGTGTTCATGAATTAACATAAGGACGAGGCAATCAGCCTGTCGCGTCCGGTGACCGGACTGTCGGAAGCGACCGCGGCAAGGGTCTACGACATCGAGATGCCGATGTATTTTACCGATGGGCACTTCGATCCCAAGGCGATGGACGTGGTGAGGAAGTCACTCGTCGATATGAATCTCATGCAGTCCGATGTTCCGGATAAAGCTCTTTTCACCGAGGAGTTTTTATCGCCGGGAAAGTGACGTCATCCGGGACGTCGTTGTGAAGAGGCGTTTGTAAATGGCCAAGGTTCCAAGAGAAATTCTGCTTGTCGGCAGCCTGCCGTTGCGGCCCGCCGGTGCGGTTTTCGAAACCGTCGCCGAACATCTCGGCAGTCTCGCGCCGCGAATTCCGGATGGAGAGCAGCTGGGTTGGGTACAAGCGGCATTTCAATCCTTCGGGCGAAACCCGGCTCTTGAAGTGAGCCGGAAGGTGCCGTTGCAGGCAAAGGGCAGATTTCCCATCGACATTTTCCGGCTGAAGCCAGGGTTTACGGTCAGTCAGCTGAGGCTTGGACCTTATGGCTACGCGACGAATGCCGCTAAATCCTATGCGCAGTTCAAGGAGCTGAAGGCCCAAGGAAAGATTCCTGTTGGCACGCGCTTCGAAGTGACGTTGCCGGGCCCTGGAACGTCAGCCTATGTCATCGAGCTACCCGCCGAGGAACTCCTGCCGATTGCCCGCGCGGCGTTGATGGCTGAGATTCAAGAAATCCTGCGCATCGTTCCAGCCGGCGAGCTCACGATCCAACTCGACATCGCGATGGAAGCCGAGCACGAAGAGTATCTCCGACGGCCGGAAGCTTGGGATGCGCCGATGCATACGGTGTTTCATTGGACACGCGACCAAATGGCGGACTCCGTCGCGAACTTGGCGAACCAAATCCCGCCCGGCATCGAACTCGGCTTCCATATTTGCTCGATATGGCACCACGACCCCGATGCGGGCCAGGACAATGCGGTTCTCGTGGAGACGGCAAACGCAATTGCCAGCCGTGTTCGACGTCCGATCGGTTACGTCCACATTCCGATCATTCCGGAACATAAGGCAGCCGATTTTGCGCCCCTCCGCGATCTCGCGCTCAAACCGGGTCAAAAGCTTTATCTCGGCCTGATCAATCTGGCCGACGGAGTGGAAGGCGCGAAACGACGGCTTGCCCTGGCGGACGCCGTGGTCGGCGATTTTGGCGTCGCGTCATTTTGCGGATTGGGCAGGGCGCCGAGCGGCCCGGTACCGAACGCTCCTGACGTCTCCGCCGATCCACCTATTCCCGCACTTCGCCGTGCGACGCCCGAGACGATCGGCGAGATACTCGATCTACATCGAGCGATCGCGATGCTATAGCCCGATCATCGAGCATTCACGGAAACAGATCGCCCATTAACAACCGAACCCACGGAGTTCTTTGATGAGCATGAAGCGCAGCACGAATTCGCATATCCGCACGACCCACACCGGAAGCCTCCCGCGGCCGGCAGATATGCTCGATACCATGCGCGCCATGGCGGCCGGTCAACCCTATGACGAGAAAGCCTATGAGGCGGCGCTGACCAAGAACATCGCCAGCATCGTGAAGCAGCAGGTCGAGGCCGGCATCGACACCGTCACCGATGGCGAATGCAGCAAGCCGAGTTTCCAAGGTTATGTCGCCGAGCGCCTTGACGGTTTCGAGCCGCGCATGCCGGCGGGCGGGCTGCCGGTGCCGACCGGGCCGATGGGCGTGGGCGGCCGCGATGCGCAGCTCTTTCCCGATTTCTATCGAAATGTGCTCGAGAATAATCCATTCAAACACACGATCCGCATCGCGCCGCGCGTTTGCGTCGGGCCGATCCGCTATGTCGGGAAGGAAAAGCTGCAGCGCGATATCCGCAATCTGAAAAGCGCGATGGAAGTGGCAGGGGCGGACGAGGGATTTATGCCGTCGCTCGCGCCGACGACCTCGCTGAAGAACGAGTATTACAAGAACGACGACGAATTCCTCGAAGCCTATGGCGAGGCGATGCGCGAGGAATGGAAGACGATCCTCGACGCCGGGTTCTTGCTGCAGATCGATTTCCCGAGCCTCGTCAGCGCGTGGGATGTCGAAAGCAACAAGATGAATCTCGACGGCTATCGCAAATTCACCGAAAAACGCATCGCGCTGCTCAATCATTCCCTGCGCGACTTGCCCGAGGATCGTATTCGTTTTCATACCTGCTACGGCGTCAATTTCGGGCCGCGGGTGACCGATCTGCAACTCGCCGACGTCGTCGATCTCATTTTCACGATCAAGGCCGGCGCCTATTCCTTCGAGGCCGCCAATCCGCGCCACGAGCACGAATTCCATCTGCTCGAGCGCATCAAGCTGCCGGCCGGCAAGGTCCTCATTCCCGGCGCGATCACGCATTCCAATGTGATGATCGAGCATCCCGAGCTCGTCGCCGATCGGATGGAGCGCTGGTCCAAGGTCGCCGGCCGCGAGAATGTGATCTTCGGCAATGATTGCGGCTTCCAATCGACGGCCGGCAACAGCGAGATCCCGGTCACCGTCGCCTATGCGAAATTGAAGTCGCTGGGCGACGGCGCGAAGCTCGCGGCGAAACGCTAACCGAGCCCACGCTTATTACAGTAATCAGGGCGGTTGCTGGGACGCGTCCGCGTTCCCGGCGCCGCGCTGCTTGGGCGTTGTAGCCCGTGGGGTTCCTCGCGGTGTGATTGCAGTCTGCGGGCATCTGCCATCGAAGTGACACATAGCATCGTCCGCGTGGATGATATGCCGTACTCGCGGCCACAGGGACGTGGTGGCACCCTTTGCGGAAACTGCACGACTGTGATCGCGCGTCGTCAACTTCGGGGATCTTAAGAATGCGTGTCTCATCTCACGGCGTGTCGCGCGCGACACGCATGCTCGCGTGGGCATTATTGGTCGCTTTAATGATATTCGATCTACCGGCTCCGTCGCGCGCCGCAGGCAATTCGGGTAATCAAGCCGGTGTCTATGTCGACTGGGGAAGCCCTTGGGGACGCGAGTTGAATGTCCAGGCATTCGAGGCCTGGATGGGCCGCAAAGGTCTGCTTGCTCTCGACTACATGCCCGGCGACAGCTGGTCCAATATGGCAGCGACGGCGAAATGGCTGCCCGGCTATTGGACGGAGGGCAACCCCAACCGGAACGTCGTCTGGTCGATCGCGTTGACGGTTTCCGATACTTCGCTAACGCAAGTCGCGTCTGGCGAAGAGGATGAAACCTTCGAAACGGTTGCCGAATTGATCGCGCGTTTTCAGCCGAATGCGATCATTCGGATTGGCTGGGAGGCCAATGGCGATTGGTTCGCCTGGTCGGCCGCCAACGGCCAGCAAGCGAATTACGTCGCCGCATTCCGGCATGTGGTCGGTATCTTCCGGAACGCTTCGCCCGGCTTTCTCATCGATTGGTGCGTGAATATCGGTGCGCTGAATGTTCCGGCCGATCAGATCTATCCCGGCGATCAGTATGTCGACATAATCGGCATGGACGTTTATGACACCGCCCCCCTCAGCCAGATCAATTCGAACGCGGCATGGCAGAACTATCTCGCCGGTCCATACGGGTTGCAATGGCATCGCGATTTTGCCGCCCTCCATCATAAGCCGATGTCCTATCCTGAATGGGGCATGGGCCAAGAGGGCGACAACCCGACCTTCATAACCTCCATGGCAAATTGGATGGCGACCAACAACGTCATCTATAACGACTATTGGAACACGAACGCCTCCTATCCGGGGATGATCTCGAACGGCCAGTATCCCCAGGCGGCGGGCCAGTTCCAGACTTTGAAACCGTAAAGCGATTTGCGGGAGCGGGCGAGGGCACGCGGCCCGCATCGCGGCGCTAGCGCCTCACCCTTGGCGGGGCGGCGCAGCGGCAGCGGCTGATCGGAAAGCCATCCTTTCGGGACGATCCGCGCGCATTTCGGCCGCTTTGAACTTCGGCCCACACCGACAACCCAATTTTCGCGCCGCATCGGCCTTGTCTTGCCCTGCGAATGGTGAAATCCTGATCGCAACCAGCAGCCGGTAAACGGCGCGGCTATTCGCGACATGGGAAGATGTGATGGCGGTACAGCGTATCGACACGCGGGCGCTCATCGAGGAGAGCCCGTTCGGCGCATCCGGAGCTCGTCGCCGAGCGCATTCTGCGCTTCGCCAAACTCGTTGGGCGCGAGCGCGTCATCGCCTCGACCGATCGCGGGCTCGGCGGGCGCATCCATCCCGATATCGCTTGGGCGAAGCTCCAGGCCCTAGCCGAGGGCGCGGCGATCGCGTCGCAACGTTAGCCCGGCCAGAGTTGTTGTCGTAACAAGAGGGGTTACTCGAGACCTTCATATTTCGCGCGGCGCTGCTTCTTCGTTTTTGGCGAGCAGCTTTTCCAACCGGTTGCACGATGGTGATAACGCGTGGAGTTAACCTTGGAGTCTTTACGAATGCATTTATCTTATGACGGCTTTTCACGCGCGGTACGCGCGCTTGCCTGTGCATTGTTGGTCGCCCTATTGGTATTCGATCTGCCGGTTTCGTCGCGCGCCGCAGGTGATTCGCGCAATCAAGCCGGCGTCTATGTCGACTGGGGAAATCCCATGGGGCGCGAGTTGAATGTTCAGGCATTCGAGGCGTGGCTCGGCCGCAAAAATCTACTTGCTCTCGACTATTTGCCCGGCGACAGCTGGGCCAATATGGCGGCGACGGTGAAATGGCTGCCCGGCTATTGGTGGCAAGGCAACCCCAATCGCAAGGTCGTTTGGTCAATCGCGTTGACGGTTTCCGGCACTTCGCTGACGCAAGTCGCGGCTGGCGAACAGGATGAAACCTTCAAAACAATTGCCGAAACCCTCGCGCACGCCAATCCGAATGCGATCATTCGGATTGGCTGGGAGGCCAATGGCGACTGGTTCGCCTGGTCGGCCGCCAACGGCCAACAGGCGAATTACATCGCCGCGTACCGGCATGTGGTCGACATCTTCCGAAAGGCGTCGCCCGGCTTTCTCATGGATTGGTGCGTCAATATCGGCACGGTGAAGGTGCCGCCCGATCAGTTCTATCCCGGCGATCCGTATGTCGACATCATCGGAATGGACATTTACGATAAAGATCCCCTCAGCAAGATCGATCCGAAGGCGGCGTGGCAGAACTATCTCACCTCTGCCTACGGGTTGACCTGGCATCGCGATTTCGCTGCCAAGCATGGCAAGCCGATGTCCTATTCTGAATGGGGCATGGGCGATGAGGGCGACAACCCGTACTTCATAACCGCCATGGCAAATTGGATGGCGACCAACAACGTCGTCTATAACATCTATTGGAACACGGATGCCTCCTATCCGGGGATGATCTCGACCGGGAAGTACCCAAAGGCTGCGCAACAGTTCAAGGCTTTGAAACCGTAAGCGTCGCGATCACCCGCGGCGCCGCGGCAGCATTCCTTTTCACAACGATTGCGCGCATTTTCGGCCGCTTTGCGCTTCGGCCCGTGCGGATAGCCCACTTTTGCGCCGCGCATCGGCCTTGTCTTGCCCCACGAATGGTGAAATCCTGATGGCAACCAGCAGCCGGTAAACGGCGCGGTTCTTTGCGACATGGGAGGATGTGATGGCGATACAGCGTATCGACACGCGGGCGCTCATCGAGGAGAGCCCGTTCGGCGGTTACCAGAAGCGCGTGCTCCTGCTCTGCTTCCTCGCGATGGTGATCGACGGCTATGACGTGCAAATCATCGGCGTTGCCGCCGCGGGTATCCGCGAGACGCTGAAGCTCGAGCCGGCAACGCTCGGCATTGTCATCACGGCGGGGCAGGTCGGCGTCATCCTCGGCGCGGTGTTCCTTGCGCCCTTTGCCGATCGCATCGGACGCAAGACGCTGATGGTCGCTTCGCTGCTGATCTTCGGCGTGTTCTCGTTCTTCACGGCCTTCGCCACCACCGTGCCGACATTGATCGCGCTGCGCGTGCTCGCGGGCATCGGCCTCGGCAGCATCGGCCCGGCGGCTTTGGCCTTCGGTGCCGAATACGCGCCGAAACGACTTCAAGGCGTCGATCCCGAGCTGGATCTGGGCGGCGGTACCGGCCGGCGGCATGATCGCCGGATTGAGCGCGGTGTGGCTGTTGCCGATCTGGGGCTGGCCCGCGCTCTTTATCGTCGCGGGCGTGCTGCCGATCCTCGTCGCAATCCCGCTCGGCCTTTATTTGCCGGAGTCTTTGTCGTTCCTCGGCACGCATGGCAACGACCAGACGCGCATGCGTCGCATCGCGAGCAAGATCGCGCCAACGCTTCCCGCCGACGCGGAGCTGTACAGCTCCGAAGAAAAGCTGCCGGGTGTGCCGTTGAAGCATCTCTTTCGTGAAGGCCGCGCGCTCGGAACCGTGCTGCTGTGGGTCATGTTCTTTCTCGATTACGGCATCCTGATCTTCTTCCTCTCTTGGGTGCCGACGCTGATCAAGATTGCGACCGGCTCGACCACCGCGCTGGGCGTCTCGCTCGCCTTCTGGAATGTCGGCAGCATCTTCTGCTCCTTCATCATCGGCTTGCTCGTCGACCGTTTCGGCTATTACCGCATCCTCATCCCGAACTTCGTCATCATCGCGCTCTCGATGTGGGCGATCGGCGCAACCCTGAATGCGCCGCTCTGGCTGCTGCTCTGTGCCATCACCGTGAACGGCGCGATCGCCGGCAGCAGCGGCGCGGCGCTGATGGCGCTTGCCGCCAATTCCTATCCGCTGGCGGTGCGCTCGACCGGCGTGGGCGCGGCCTATGCCTTCGGCGGACGCTTCGGCGCGTTCGTCGCGCCGCTGTTCGGCGGCTTCATGCTGCAGCTGGGATGGTCGCCGAGCGCCATGTGCTACATCGCCGGCACACCGCTGCTACTCGGCAGCGTGATTCTGATGTGGCTCCGCACCCAGGCGCATTTCCGCCACGGGCCCGACGCCCCGATCGAGGTACCGCCGGTCGTCGCGCAGCCGAGCATCGTAAGGAGGCGAGAATGAGAAACAGCCGCGAGCGCATTCTGACGAGCCATGTCGGCAGCCTGTCGCGTCCCGATGCGCTGATCGCCGCGAACAAGCGGCGCGAGGAAGGGCAGGGCGACGAAGCCGCGTTCCAAAAGCTGCTGCAAGCGGCGGTCATCGACGTCGTGCAGCGGCAAAAAAGCGCCGGCATCGACGTGCCGAATGACGGAGAGTTCGGCAAGTCGATGGGCCAGGCGGTGAATTATCGCGCCTGGCTCAGCTATGCCTTTGCGCGGCTGTCGGGACTGCAGATGGACAATCCGCCGCCGGCGCCGCCGCGGCTGGCGCGAGCCGACGATCTCGTGATGGTCGGGCTGGAGGGACGGCGCGACCGCGCGCAATTCACCGCCGCCTATACCAGTCCCGATTCCGGCGTATCGATGGGGCCAGGTCCCTATACGCGGCCCGTCTGCATCGGGCCGGTCCGCTATATCGGGCAAGAGGCGATCAAGGCCGATATCGCGCATCTTAAAGCCGCGCTCGCCGCCGCCGGGGTCGCGGAAGGATTCATGACCGCGATCGCGCCGGGCAGCGCCGCGCGGCTCGGCAATCTTCATTACAAGAACGACGACGAATTCCTCTTCGCCTGCGCCGATGCGATGCGCGAGGAGTACAAGGCGATCGTCGATGCCGGACTCGTCCTTCAGCTCGACGATCCGGGCATCGCCGAGAATTGGGATGCGATCATCCCGCCGCCGAGCATCGACGCTTATAAGCGCTTCACGATGGTGCGGGTCGAGGCGCTGAACCATGCGATCAAGGGCCTGCCGCCGGATCGCATTCGCTTTCATCTCTGCTGGGGAAGCTGGCACGGGCCGCATGTCACGGATCTGCCGATGCGCGACATCGTCGAGGTGATGCTGCAGATCAACGCCGGCGCCTATTCCTTCGAGGCGGCGAATGCGCGCCATGAGCATGAATACCGCGTGTGGGAAGAGGTGAAGCTGCCGGACGACAAGCTGATCCTACCGGGCGTCGTCAGCCACGCGACCAACGTCGTCGAGCATCCGGAGCTCGTTGCCGAGCGCATTCTGCGCTTCGCCAAACTCGTTGGGCGCGAGCGCGTCATCGCCTCGACCGATTGCGGGCTCGGCGGGCGCATCCATCCCGACATCGCCTGGGCGAAGCTCCAGGCCCTGGCCGAGGGCGCGGCGATCGCGTCGCGGCGCTAAGGCGTGTCATCAAAAGCGCTTGAAACTGGACGGACAATCAGGGGAGGGGGAATGAGTAAAAATGGAAAACCGCACGTTGCGTATGTTGGGACCGTGCGGCGCGATTTCCTGAAGGCCACCGGAGTGAATGTCAGCGCAGTTCGGATTTGAACTACGGAGGATCTCATCATGTCACCTTAAATCAAGGTCGCAGAATCCTTCCACTCTCTCTCCGGAGGCCACGATGACTTACACTGCTTTTAACCGTCGCACTCTCTACAATTCGATTGTGACAGCGGCATCGGTTCTTGGGATTCTCGCGCCCATTCGATCACCGGCTCAAAATATGACGCCATCCGCTGCTTCACCGCTCGACATGGTAGACGGGTTGCACACGGCGTTCGGCGAGCATCATGCTCGAGCGGTACACACGAAAGGTGTGATGCTTGACGGTAGCTTCGCTCCCTCTCCCGGCGCGGGTAATTTGACAAAGGAGCCGATATTCAAGGGCGGAACTCTACCCGTCGTCGCGCGCTTCTCGATCTTCGCTGGTGTGCCTGATTTGGCTGATAACGATGACGGCGCTTCGCCGGCTGGTTTCGCTGTAAAAATCAAAGAAAAGGCAGGAACGGATTTTGATATTGTGACCAATCAGCATCCGGACTTCATTACCGCCACCAGCGATGATTTCTTGGCCTTCCTCCGTGCCGCTGGCGCGTCCGGGAAAGGCGACCAAGCGCCGATGGACGCTTTCCTTTCCTCCCATCCCCACGCGAAACAGTTCTTAGCGAGCCTGACCTACCCGGTGTCCTACGCGCAAGCGACTTATTACGGGATCAACGCAGTCAAGTTCACCAATAGCAAGGGTGGGGCCGCCTTTGTTCGCTACAGGTTGGTGCCACACGCAGAAGCAAGGTACTTGACGCCCGAGGAGCGTAAGGCTCGCGGCCCGACTTACCTCCAGGATGAAATTGCAGGTCGGATCGCGCGCGAGCCAGTTGTTTTCGATTGGTTTGCCCAGATTGCCGGACCGGAAGATAAGATTGAGGACCCGTCTATCGCTTGGCCGGAGAGCCGTAGGATGGTGAAGCTCGGAACTGTCACCCTGAACAAGCTCGTAGCCGATGGAGAAGCTTCTCAACGAACACTTTTGTTCTTGCCGGGCCAGCCTCACCTCGGCGTTGAACCGGCCGACCCAATGCTGGTTTTGCGTAACACGGCTTACCCAATCTCGCTCGGGCAGCGGCAGTAGAGGCAAGCTTCCGGCATCGGCAATCCGTCCTTGCAATCGCCGGTTCAGAAGCGCGAGCTAAATGCCTCGCCTCAATAGGGTGACGCGCTTGCGACAACGCCCCGCTTCGGGGCTTTTCTTTGCGGATTATGCAAGCATGAACACGGTTGCTTTCGGCGGTTGTAATCTACTCCGATCGTACACAGATCATATTTGTCGCTAGTTTGACGTTCGGGCAGTGGCGGCTGAGAGACACGCCTCTCCAAGAAAGAGGTGACGCGCACTCCCGCCCCTAACGGCAGAGGAAGAGCGCCGGTGATGGTCTCTCTATGCAATGAAAACATGTCCTATTGATTGAAGATGACCGCGGCGTGTCAGCGCGCGCGTCGCAGATCCGCTGCCACTATGGGTTTGCCGCCTCGTTGATTGCGCGCACCCGAGGCGATTAGAGCACGTTGATCCGTTGGCTTCGCAGCCCGTTGCGAGTGTGGTGATAGCGCTGTTGCTGACCGTACTCTTCTTCCCATGCCGCTCGGGCTTCATGTGGTAGTGAGGATTACGTTCAGAGAGACCGGATCAAAATCCCGACTGTGGTTATGATCCACCTCGCACCTTTGCACTCGCAGTAGCAGGTATCGTCGCTACGCTACGCATTGCCTTTGGAGGATAACCATCAGCCGCCGATCGATAGGAGGAATAGAGAGCATGATTCTCGTCGAGACAATAATGCCTGTCGCGCGGGAACGTCTCGTGACAATAGGCGACGACGTCCCAGTGACGGAGGCTGCCAAGTTTCTCGATGGCCGTCACATCAATCTCGTTGTTGTCTGCGACAAGCGCGGCGCCATGGTGGGGGTCATCACCAGAACAGATGTTGTCCGCCAGATAAGTCTGTGTTTGGGCTCTGGTTGCACCGCCCACGCGGCGACGGTGATGACCAAGGATGTTGTCTATTGTCGTCCCAGCGACTCGCTGGAAGATGTGTGGTCGATCATGAAAGAGCGGAAGCTTTTGCACGTTCCCATCGCGGACGAAGATTTGAGACCGTTGGGGGTAATCAACGCCCGGGATGCTCTTCTCGTTCTTCTGGAGGGATCGGAATACGAGTCATCCCTTATGCGCGATTATGTCATGGGCATCGGGTATCGGTGAGGTGATGCATGGCGAAGAAGGACTCGCACGCCTCGACCAAAGATAACTTGCTCGTCCGTGCATTGGCTCGATGGGAGTGGGAGGGCGGTCGCATCGAGCTTGGTCATTTACCGGAGGAACAGAACCCACTCTTGCAATCGCCCGTGAACCCCGCCTTTGCCGCGCTGGTAGAAGCTATGCCCCGGCGGGACGCGTCTCCTAAGAACACGGCCGGTTCTGAAGCCCAGCACATTCGCGAGGTCGTCGGCATATTTGTCAGCTCTGGGGACTTGCAAGTAGCGATCGACGATTTGCTGAGTGCGGGGTTCGACCGCATGGATTTGAGCCTTCTCGCGAGCGCTGCGGCAGTTGACGAGAAGCTCGGTCATCAATTCATGAAAGTCGAAACGATCGCAGATGATCAGTCGTTGCCAAGAGCCGCGTACGTATCGCCCGAAGCGATCGGCGATGCGAAGGGCGGGGTCATCGGAGCGCTTATGTATATCGGCGCAATGACGGCGGCGGGAGTTGTCGTCGCCTCCGGAGGTACGCTGGCGGCACTCGTAACCGCGGTCGTCGCAGCTGGCGGCAGTGGTGGGTTGATTGGGGCAATCATAGCGAAATGGATTGGTTCGCATCATGCGCATTACCTACAAGATCAACTGGAGCGCGGCGGGTTGCTTCTGTGGGTTAGGGCACCTGATATCGCCGCTGAAAGGCGCGCGATTGATATTCTCAAGAGGCATTCCGGGCAAGATGTCCACGGTCACACGCTTCCTGCGGCCGAGAAGTTAAAAGTCCAGTAGTCTCCTACAGATTTGACAGGACTTCATATGCCAAACGCGGGAGCTTTGTTACCGGTGGAGGAAAATGGCGCAGACCCTCAGAAAATCGGATATCCATCTTAAGCGCGCTTACGAAGCGCCATCCTCTGCGGATGGCGTCCGGATTCTCGTGGATCGGCTCTGGCCGCGCGGGGTGAGCAAGGAAAGAGCCGCGATCGACCGGTGGATGAAGGAGGTCGCGCCGAGCACCGAACTCCGCCGCTGGTTCGGTCACGATCCCAAGCGGTGGAACGGGTTCCGTCGTCGCTATCGGGCGGAGCTGTCGCATCGTGTGGAGCTTTTGCGCGAGCTGCGCGCGCTGACGCGGAAGGGGCGTCTCACCTTGGTCTATGCCGCGCGCGATGAGGCGCACAACGAAGCCATTGTGCTTCGCGATGTTCTGATTCATTGATCCGGGGATGAAGAGGCGGCCGCGAGGAGCGATGTGGGGTTAAACAGAGCACCTTCTGCTCGCGTCTCAACTACCGATAGGTAACCATGTGAGTGAGGAGTCGAAATGGTATCGCCAGTCCCAAGCGCCAAAGATATCATGTCCTCGCCGGTGATCTACGTGATGGAGGAGACACCTGTCCCCGAAATTGCACGCGTCCTCCTGCTGAAGCGTATCAGTGCAGTTCCGGTGATCAACAATGGTGGAAGACTAATCGGTATGGTCAGCGAAGGAGATTTGATCGGGCGGCAAGCATCTGACAATAATCGCCGATCATGGTGGCTCGACGTACTTGAAGCTGGATCACACGCGGGTGATAAGATTGCGGCGTACTTGAAGGCACATGGATTGCGTGCCAGGGACGTGATGAGTAGGAATGTCGTGACGGTGCAGCCAGATGAACCGATCACACGTGTCGCCGAGTTGTTGCTAGCAAAAAACATCAAGCGGGTTCCGGTGGTCACCTCAGGGGAGATGATAGGCGTAGTAAGCCGGGCCGATATTCTCGCATACATTTCGAGAATGAACTGAGCCACTATCGCTGGGCCAGTACGGGGACACGGCGGATGCGATTTCTGTCCATGAGCGGATTGCCGTCATCATATCGTCGTCATCGAAACAATAGGCAATGCCTTTCGACTCGGCGTCGGCCGCCTTCTACCCAGCTTTGTCCTGTCAGCGATGAACCGGCATGTGATGGCAGCCCCGAGCGGGAGGGGCGAGCGATGCTCGATTTCTTGGTAGCGTCCTAATTTCAAACCTCTGCGTCCCGGTATCACGTGATACCGATATCGGCGCGGCCTAGATTTAGCCCAGGGTTTGCAATCGCGAAACCTGCCCTCCGTTGAACCTTCGCCCAAGGACGGGCACGGCACTACGAAAATCCACCCCAGGATAAAGCTTGCAACCCATGTGCAGCAGTTCGTGATGCCCGCCACTTGCGGTTTTGGCACGAATGCGACGTGCCTTCGTTCGCGCAGTACGTCCGGCAACGAGTCGATTCTGTTGAAGAACTCGGCGATCGTGGGGCGTCGGCTGCTTGATCGGTTCGGTGCGAACACCGCGACCGCTTGATTTTTGGGTCTCTCAGAACGCCGGAGCCTCCTGCATCGGTATGAGTTTCGCTAACTTCCTGAGGTTCTGGGCAGTGGCGGCGAGAAGGAACTCATCGCGAGCGCCGCATGGACCTCGGAGCCTTAGACGATCGAGCCTGAGAATACGTTTGAGATGCGCGAACAGCATCTCGACCTTCTTTCGTTGGCGGCGCGAGGTTTTGTAGGCTTCGGTCTTGGCGATATTGCGCGCCATATCACGAGCGCCCTCGAAGATACTGCGTGGGATCTTCCGCGCCGGCTCCTTGGGGCAGCAGCGCGCCTTGAGACTGCAGGCATCGCAGTCATATTTGCTGGCGCGGTACAGGAGTTGATTGTCGTTCACGATCGTGCCCTTGCAGGTCAGCATCTTGCCGCCTGGGCAGAAGTAAACATCCCCTTGGTGGTCGTAGGTGAAGTCGTCGCGGGAGAAGGATCCGTCGGTCCGCTTCGACTTGTCGAACACAGGCACATGCGGCTCGATCCCGCGCTCGTCGACCAGCCATTGAAGCATCTCTGCTGATCCGTACGCCGTGTCGCCAGCCAGCCGTTCCGGATAGAGGCCAAAACGCTCCTCGGTGCGCTCGATCATCGTCTTAGCTGCGGTTACTTCGGCTTGACGCACGGCAGTCGAAGCCTCCACATCGACAATGATGGCGTGATCCAGATCGATAAGATAATTGGTGGAATAGGCGAAGAACGCCTGACCGCCATGTGCTCCGGTCCATCGCGCTGCAGGATCGGCCGGTGAGATGAACTTCGGCGTGACCTCGGTCGCAGCACTGAAAGCCGCGTTGTCGAGCACGGCGAGATAGGTTGAGGTGGACTTCCTCGCAAAGCCGACGTTCCGAGCGGATGCCCTGGCAATACCCGATGAGCAGCATGCGGATGAGCAACTCGGGATCGATCGATGGCCGGCCCGTCGAGCTGTAGAACGGAGCTAGGTGCACCCGCAGATCGCTGAGATCGACGAAGCGGTCGATGGCCCTTAGAAGATGGTCTGCCGGAACATGGCGTTCGAGAGAGAACCGGTAAAACAGCGAACCCTGATCCAGTTGCCGCTCGCCCATCATCGCCTGCTCTCCTGCATCGATGGTGGAACTGAATCAGCGCAATGCCTTCACTGCAACGTTTTTCAACAGAATCGACCCGTATCGGACATCCGCCAGCTCGTCACCTAAAGATCGGAGGTTCAAATCCTCCCCGCGGCGGCACGAAGGCCATACATCGGGGGCGGTCGCCCTTGTCGCCGCTGGAGGCCCCGGGTAGAGACCGATTGAGCGCCAACCAACGTTTCGAGGTCCGACCTCGATTTCCTTTGTGCCACGCGCTCTTTCATGCGCGCGCACCGCCGGCCGGTGAGTTGAGGTCGGCGCTATCGGGCCCGTGCGTCTCTTGCCCGGACCGAAGCCAGCTCCGTAGGATCGATATCGACGACCCGGGCCAATTCGTTGCTGTTGGGCCTTCCGGCCAAGTGAATGAACGTTGAAAGCCGCCGGTAGGCCGGAAACGACAAGCTCTGGATCAACTCCTCGTCAGTTTCGACGAGGTATCGTCCAGCCGGCTGTAACTCGTCCGCTCCGCTCAACCTGAATGGATGCTGGAAAGTGATCGTCTCGCCGATCGTTCGCGTGATCATGACCGTCCTCCACCTCGATGAACATCCCGAAACGAAGGCGCGGCTGCAGCATCCGAAGAAACATCTCCAGCCAACTCCCGCGAACCCGCCCTCTATTTCCTCTTACTTCTCGGGATCGGGTTACGAGATGCCTAAGTTATCCCACATCGTCGACCCATCTGTGCCAAGTCGTCTCGGGCTCCGGCTTAAAGCCTAGAAATTCATGCCTTCCATGCCGCCGCTTGGCATTGCCTGCGCGCCCTTCTCCGGCTTTTCGCCGACCATCGCCTCGGTGGTAATGAGCAGCCCGGCGATCGAGGCCGCGCCCTGCAGCGCCAGGCGCACGACCTTGGTCGGATCGATGATCCCGGCTTTCACCATGTCGACATAGGTTCCGCTTTGCGCGTCGTAACCGTGACTGGCATCGGCCTTGTCCATGAGCTTGCCGATGATGATGGAACTATCGACTCCTGCATTGGCAAAAATCTGCCGGGCCGGCGCTTGCAGCGCGCGGCGTACGATTTCTATGCCGACCTTCTGGTCATCGTTCTCCGGATTCAGCCGGCCAAGTCCCTTGCTTGCGTAAAGGAGGGTAACGCCGCCGCCAGCAACCACGCCTTCTTCGACCGCTGCGCGGGTCGCATGCATGGCGTCGTCGACACGATCCTTGCGCTCTTTCACCTCAACTTCGGTTGCACCGCCGACGCGAATGATCGCGACGCCGCCCGACAGTTTCGCCAGGCGTTCTTGCAGTTTCTCCTTGTCGTAGTCTGACGTTGTCTCATCGATCTGCGTGCGGATCTGCGTGCAGCGTGCCTGGATATCGACCTTCTTACCGGCACCATCGATGATCGTGGTGTTTTCCTTTTCGACGCGTACCTTCTTGGCCCGGCCGAGCATCGCCAGTGTGACGTTCTCCAATTTTATGCCGAGCTCGTCGCTGACGACCTGACCGCCGGTCACAATCGCGATGTCCTCGAGCATCGCCTTGCGCCGATCGCCGAAGCCCGGCGCCTTCACCGCCGCGACCTTGAGGCCGCCTCTGAGCTTGTTGACGACGAGCGTTGCTAGCGCCTCGCCCTCGATGTCCTCGGCCACGATGAGAAGCGGTTTACCGCTCTGAACCACAGCCTCGAGCGAGGGGAGCAGCGCCTGCACGCCCGACAGCTTCTTATCGTACAAGAGGATGTAGGTGTCCTCGAGCTCGGCAAACATTTTCTCGGCGTTGGTGACGAAGTACGGTGAGAGGTAGCCGCGGTCGAACTGCATGCCCTCGACGATATCGAGTTCGGTGTCCAGGGATTTCGCCTCTTCGACCGTGATCACGCCTTCGTTGCCGACCTTCTGCATCGCCTTGGCGATAATCTCGCCAATCTCCCGATCATCATTCGAGGAAATCGTTCCGACTTGGGCGATCTCGGCGTTGGTCGAGACCTTTTTTGAGACCCTTTTGACGTCGGCGACCGCAGCCTCCACGGCCATATCGATACCCCGCTTCAAATCCATCGGGTTCATGCCGGCGGCAACCGCCTTCGCACCCTCGCGCACGATCGCATGGGCGAGCACCGTCGCGGTCGTCGTGCCGTCGCCAGCAAGATCGCTGGTTCGCGTGGCAACCTCCTTCACCATCTGCGCGCCCATGTTCTCGAAGCGGTCGGAGAGTTCGATCTCTTTGGCGACTGTCACGCCATCCTTGGTGATGCGTGGCGCGCCGTAAGGCCGGGCGAGCACGACGTTTCGTCCCTTGGGGCCCAGTGTCACCCTCACCGCATTGGTGAGAATCTCGATACCGTGCAGCATCCGTTCGCGCGCGTCACCGTTAAATTTCACGTCTTTGGCAGCCATGGTCCGTCTCCGATCGGTTATGCGGCTTTCTTCTTCGCAACACTCTGTTCGATGACGCCCAGGATGTCGGCTTCCTTCAGGATCATGAGGTCCTCACCATCGAGCTTGATCTCGCTGCCCGACCACTTGCCGAACAGCACGCGGTCCTCAGCTTTGACATCGAGCGCGTGCGGCACGCCGTCGGCACCGCGCGCGCCGGGCCCGACAGCGACAACCTCGCCTTCCATCGGTTTTTCCTTCACCGTATCGGGAATGATAACGCCGCCAGAGGTCGTCGCTTCCGGCTCGACGCGACGGATCAGGACGCGGTCCTGCAGCGGACGCAATCTCATGGATGGTCTCCTCAGGCCGGATTTTTCGAGGGACTGGCACTATCGAGACGAGAGCGCCAATTCGTAATTATTAGATGGGGCGAGGTACAACCAAATACAATGAAGATGCCAGACGCTTACGACTGTCCAGCCCCCCAACATTCACAACGGCCTAAGTCGGTGTCCGGCAGCAGCTATCCGAAGTTCAGGAACGACCACGGCGTCCCGGAAATCTCGATCGGGGTGAGGGAATTCAAGTGCATCGGCGTGTCCCCGCCGCAGGACCACCCGCACGTCTATATCAATATGGGCGAGGCGGACGCGATCCTCTGTCCCTACTGCGCGACGCGGTTCCGCTTCGATCCTCGATTGACCC
This sequence comes from uncultured Alphaproteobacteria bacterium, assembly GCA_963740675.1. Taxonomy (GTDB): domain Bacteria; phylum Pseudomonadota; class Alphaproteobacteria; order ATCC43930; family CGMCC-115725; genus CAIKMD01. The sequence goes on along the minus strand of CAVUFS010000003.1, from coordinate 778,311 downwards.
CGCTCGATGCCGACCCGCCGGACAGCTTCTTTGCTGTCGATGCTAATCCCGGGCAATGACAACTCCTGCTCGCCGAACCGCGTGAAGTGCCGCACATCGATGAGGCTATTCGATGACCGCCCCCTCTGGGTGTTTTGCGAGCCTACCGGATCGCTCGCGTCAATGGCCACATAGCACAGACGCAATCGCTTAAGGTATTCAATGCCGAACGAGACTTGATGTCCGTTAGTGGGCACAACTCGGACGCCGGACATCCTTAGATACATGTCCGCTTTGCGAGATACATGTCCGCTTTGCGCCTATTTGCGCCCCCCTGAACCCGATGCCCAGCCATGCATCCAATCGGATGCGGTGCTGTTTGTTGAAGTAGTGAGATCGCCATCGGCACTAGCGACGCCGTTCGGCTTTCGCCGCCCTTTCTGCGCGAGGATGTCACCATGTTACGCTTGCGCCGCTCGCTGTCGCTTATCCTGCTGATCGTCCTCACCGCATGCGCTAGCGCCGCCGTGGTGGCAATTCCGGGGCCCATCCCGCCGCCTGCACCGGCCGCGGCGCAGATCATCCTCTATCGCGATATCGGCTACTACGAGCCGTCCGACGCTTTGCGCTTGGCGCTCAATCGCCAGCCGGCTGGCGTGCTGCCGCGCGGCAACGTGCTCTATCGCAACGTCGCACCCGGCAGCTATACGATCAGCTTCAGCCCGACGCGGCCTGATCCGTATCAGTTCAAGACCGTGACGCTCAGCCCCGGCGACGTTGCCTACATCAAGCTGTCCGCCTTGCCGGTGAGACCGTGCAACTGGTTCGGACCTGGCTTCGGCGATTGCGACATCAACGGCTATACCGCGATGATCATGAACCCCGCGGTGGCGCAACAGGAAATTCAGGGGCTGACGCTGATCGCGGGCTGAGTGGTGCGCGCGCGTCAGTGCCCTGTTGCTGTAGGCGATCTTGGGATCATGGCGCTGCGAGCGTGTGCTTGCGAGAGATTCGCTCGTTCGCGATGGCCAGCCGGATGGTGAATTAGATGGGGCGCCAGCAGCCTAGCTGAGCTCGCCAGTTTCGCGGCGAATAGTTTCCATCGAGGGCACCGCAGACGGGGAGCTGTTCTATCCCTGCAAACGCGCAGCAAGGCACAATGTGAAGGACTTGGCACCGTTCGTGCGGGTGAGGGGCCAACCTGGCGCTAAGACAAGTGGATGGACGCGAAACGTCGAAGTAAACATGTGCCCGGCTTTTGGCAGATAGTGTTGCAAAAGTCGGTTTCTACGACGTTTGAGCTGATGGCCTGAAGTCGACAGGGTGCCGACCCCTCGTATTCCCTCACGCGAACACGTTCAATGCCACAAAAAATGACGGCTACCGCCTGCGCGGTTGCATTTGGCCGTTTCCGCCCCATTTAACAATGGGACGCGTACGCTCGGCCGGAAATCCCAACATTTCGCAAAAGTTCAAGGATTGGAAGCAATCCGCGCGATCGCTTCCGTTGCGCGTTGCTTGCCGCGCAGCGGTTCGCAGCCTCAAGACCATGCTTTTCCGCAAATGTCTCGAAGGCTCGCAATCCGCATGAAGCGACGACAGGAAACAGCGATGACAATGGAACTTGCCGGCACGCGGTTTGTGAGCAAACCGTGGGGTACTGTTGATCTTCGGCCCTGGAGCACGCTTCGTCACGATGGCGATGCCGTCGGCGAACTCTGGTTTCAGCGCACGGACCAGAAAGCGCCCGAATCAGCGCTGCTTTTGAAGCTGCTCTTCACAACGCAACCGCTGTCGATCCAGGTCCATCCGGACGATTCCTTCGCGCGGTCGATCGGCAATGCGCATGGCAAAGCGGAAGCGTGGTACATTCTTTCTGCTAAAGCCGGTGCAAAGGTCGCTCTCGGATTGAAGCGGCGGCTTACCTCGCGCGAATTGCGGACGTCGATCGACGACGGTTCGATTGCCGGCCTCGTTCAATGGCATGACGTCGTGAAGGACGACGTCATTTACGTCCCCGCAGGCACAATCCATGCGCTTGGCGCGGGGCTCGTGGTTGCCGAGATCCAGCAACGAAGCGAAGCGACGTTCCGCCTCTACGACTTTGGCCGGCAGCGCGAACTTCACGTGGACCAAGCCGTGGCGGCTGCCAAGGCGAAGCCTTCCGAACCCCAATCCGCGCAAAGACGCCTGACCGATGCCAGAACTCTGCTCGTCGCCAGCCCCGAATTCGTCTTCGAGCGGATCGATCTTTCGCCGGGGTCCAATTGGGAACTCAATGCCAAGCACGAGACCTGGATGATCATTATCGACGGTCGTGGGCGGATAGAAGAGAAGAGAGCCTCGGTCGGTGACGTTGTGTTCCTCGACGCAGAGAGCACCTGTCTCGAGGTTGGATCCGCCGGCCTCAGAGGGCTTCTGGCCTATCCCGGTCCCGAGCCCGATCCGGGGCTGTTGCACCCGCTCGACGCGCCGATCGCCCGCCCGCCGCCCAACGCCCCGGAAGCCCGCCTTTGACTCCCTTGAAACGTATCGCGTTTATTGGAAATTCGCTTCCGCGCCATTGCGGCATCGCCACCTTCACCACGGATTTGCAGCTGGCGACGGCGCTAGCGTCTCGCGACGTCGAAGCATCGATCGTCGCAATGAACGACGACGGGCGCACCTATGATTATCCGCCCGCGGTTCGCTTTCAGGTCAATGATGACGTCATAAAGGACTACGTTGACGCGGCCTTCTTCCTGAACGCCGGCCGCTACGACGTGGTTTCGCTACAGCACGAGTTCGGCATTTTCGGCGGCGAAGCCGGCATCTACATCATGGAGTTGCTCTCGCGGCTGACGATGCCGATCGTCACGACGTTCCACACGGTTCTCCTCGACCCGTCCATCGCCCAGCGCGGCGTTATGTCCGGGATCATCGACGTCTCATCGAAGATCGTGGTCATGGCCGAAAAGGGACGGGAGATCCTCGAAAAAGTCTATCGCGTCCCGGCCGAGAAGATCGAGGTCATCCCGCATGGGATTCCCGATTTCCCGTTCGTCGAGCCCGACCAGGCGAAGACCAAATTAGGGTTCAGCGACCGGCCGGTCATTCTGACATTCGGTCTTCTTTCTCCGAACAAAGGCATCGAAATCATGATCGATGCGATGCCGATGATTCTGAAAAGCCGCCCCGACGCGGTGTATGTCGTTCTCGGCGCAACACATCCCAATCTTGTGCGCCGCCAAGGCGAAGCCTATCGCGAGAGTCTCGTGGCGCGCGCGCGCGAACTGGGCATCGAGGAACACGTCATTTTCTTCGACCAGTTCGTCGATCGCGAGACACTGCTGGGCTTCATCTCCATGTGCGATGTCTACGTCACGGCATACCTCAACGAGGCCCAGATGACGTCGGGCACATTGGCCTACAGCTTCGGTTTGGGCAAAGCGGTCGTGTCGACGCCGTATTGGCACGCGCGCGAACTGTTGGCAGACGGCCGCGGCGTGCTCGTCCCATTTGGCGATTCCGCGACGATCGGCAAGGAAATCGCGGCCTTGCTGACCGACAATGTCAGGCGACAGGCGATGCGCGTGCGGGCTTATTCCAGCAGCCGATCAATGACATGGGAGCGAATCGGGAAGCGCTATCTCGCGACATTCGATAATGCCCAGCAGGGCGGCGGACTGAGAATCGTTGCGCGGCGCGGCTACGTGGCCCCCTCCCGCGAGGACCAGGCTCCGCCGGAGATAGAGCTCGGTCATTTTCTCTCCATGTGCGACGACACCGGGCTGTTGCAGCATGCACGCCATTCCGTGCCGGATCGTTCCCATGGCTATTGCATCGACGATAACGCCCGTGCCCTGATCCTCGCTTGTGCGCTCAACGAGCCGGGCGAGCGGCGCATGTCCGAGGTGCTCACGGCGCGCCTGGCGGCCTTTGTCCAGCATGCCTGGAACCCTGAAACGCGGCGATTTCGCAATTTCATGAGCTTCGATCGCGTTTGGCTGGAAGACAGCGGCTCGGAGGACAGCCACGGGCGAACGCTCTGGGCGTTGGGCGAGTGCGCGCGGGGCGATGCCACCCCGTCGCGGCGGCGCTGGGCCGCCGCACTGTTCGTCCAATCGCTGCCAAGCGCGGAGAGCTTTCAGTTCGCCGCGCGCCTGGGCATTCACCTTGCTCGGGTTGGACGCCTACTGCGCCGCGGCCGCTGAAGACGCCTTTGCCGCGCAAATGAAGTCTCTCCTCGCCGACCGGTTGATGGCCGTCCTGGCGGCGAGCGACACGCCGGACTGGATTTGGTTCGAGGAAGGGCTTGCCTACGACAACGCACGATTGCCGCAGGCCCTGATCGTGACTGGGGTTTCGACCCGAAACGATGCCTATCTCGTGGCCGGGATGAGATCCTTGCGCTGGCTCACGGCGCTGCAGGCGGCGCCGGCGGGTCATTTCAGGCCGATCGGCACGGACAGCTACGGTGACAAGCGAGCTTTGCCGCGGGCATTCGATCAGCAACCGCTGGAGGCTACGGCGACGATCTCGGCCTGCCTCGCGGCGTGGCGCGCCGGGGGCGGGGCGGAGTGGCTCGCCCTTGCCTCGCGCGTATTTGCGTGGTTTCTCGGCAGCAATGATCTATCCTTGTCCCTGGTCGATCCGGAATCCGGAAGCTGTTGCGATGGCCTGCACGCGGACCGTCGGAACGAAAACAAGGGCGGCGAGTCGGCGGTCTCCTATCTCCTTGGTCTCTGCGACATTCGTCTGATTTCCCGCATCAGCGACAGTCGCGCGAAATTCGCCCCGCGCCTGGCTTAGGCGTCCGAAATCCCCGCAATCCCGTTCGTTCGAGCCGAGGCATCTTTGTCACAAGCGACGTTCGTGAACCGGCAGGCTCTCTATCTTCGCCCCGATCCGACGAGGGTGATCGTGCGCCCTTTCAAGCCGGCAACAGAACCGCGCGACCTCAATCCCGTCGACAAGAACCGGGCGGATCATATTGTCGACCGGATCCTGGCGCTCGATCCCGCGGTCGCCGCCGCCCAGCTGGCCGATATTCTCGATAACTTTCAAGGACGCCATCGCCATCTGCTGAAGACATTCGATGCGCGGGCCGACGAGATGGAAGAAGCGTTTTCGCCTCATGTCCCTTTTACGTTGGTACAGCGACAGCTGGCCGGCGCCTATTTTTTGCACGAATATTCTTTCGAATCGTCGGCGCTATTCAATCCGAGCATCGTCTCGCATCCCGATCAGTCCGGGGCGCCGGCGGGCGGACGGCGCTTCATCCTCAGTCTTCGCGCCCTCGGCGAGGGACATATTTCGTCGTTGACGTTCCGAACGGGATCGATCGCCGCTGACGGCAGCATCGCGGTCGATCCGACGTCGCGTCTTGCTTCGCTTCCCAACATGCTCAGCCGAATGTCGGGACCGAAGGGCGATGATGTCGAGGTCGGCTTCGAGCCGGAGACCGATATCAGCGAGAGGGTGATTTTTCCCGTCGCCGAATCCCAGTCGAACGGTATCGAGGACGCACGATTTACCGAATTCGACGACGCCGGGCGAAAGACCTTTTTTGCGACCTACACTGCCTACAGCGGCAAGAACATAAGATCGGAGATGCTCGAGACCAAAGACTTCATCACGTTCCGGATGTCACCTCTCGCGGGGGTTGCGGCGCGAAACAAGGGAATGGCGCTTTTCCCGCGGAGGATCGGCGGCCGATACGCGATGATCACCAGGCAGGACAATGAGAATCTGTACCTGATCTATTCGGATGACTTATACACGTGGGACGAAGGTGTAGCGATTTTGAAGCCCCTGTTCTCATGGGAGTTCGTCCAGATCGGCAATTGCGGGTCGCCGATCGAGCTCGACGAAGGCTGGTTGCTGCTTACGCACGGCGTCGGACCGATGCGGAAATATTCGATTGGCGCGGTACTCCTCGACAAGACGGATCCCTCGAAGGTGCTCGCACGATCACGCGAGCCGCTGGTTCAGCCCGAGCTGTCCGAACGCGAAGGATATGTGCCGAACGTCGTCTATACGTGCGGAGCCATGAGGTACAACGACCAGATCATTCTGCCCTATGCGGTCTCCGATACTTTTTCCAATTTCGCGACGATCAAAATCTGCCGTGCTGCTGGAGACGATGCGGCATTGACGACAGTTCGCCGCGGAAGTCCGTAGCGGCCGTCGGCTCCTTGAGGGAGGTAAGAACTCTCTCTTTTGTCGGGTTCTTGACAAATGCTTCTGAGTGCCCAACTCCCTGAAGTAGCTGAAAGGCGGCGTCTTCCGCTCGTCCCGTCGGCAGGCGTTTGCGCAAGGGACCGCATCAAGGGAGATAAGCATGACACGAAGCGCATTGGCACATGTTGGATCATGCGTCGTCATTATCGCTGGGCTGTTGGTGCCCGCCGTGAGCTATGCGGCTAACTCTAACTCGCCCTATGATCAGAGTGGTACCAATCCGGCCCAGTCGAATTGCGACAGCAAGACAGGGTGTGCGAATTACGCAACCGGCGACCGCTCACGCGCAACGCCTGCGCGCAGCAGTTCGCGCACCAGCCGCGCGCAAGAGAACCGCATCACCGCCGAGCTCAATCAACAGCAACTCACCGGCCGGAATAGCCAGTAAACCACGCCGGCACTGGCACCCATGGCCCGTTGAAGGGATGCGACTGGCCGAGTCGAAAATCGTCCCGGTTGAGGGTTCGGCCTAAGCGTCACGTGGCCGAGAGCGCGCGCCACGTGACGCGTCGCCGCGCGTGGCCCCTTAACTCGCGCACGTGACAACAACGGATGACGAGCGCGAGGCACGCAGTCGTCTTTCGCGGCGCCGATCCCGACCGACCTCGGGGAAACACGCCGGCGCTTCTGTCCGCTCGCGTCGGGGCAAGTCGATTGCGCCCGCGTGTTGTGGCGTTGCCAAGCTGCGAAACGCAGCCTGCCGTCATTTAAGCCCGGCAAGCGCTTCCTTGAGAGGGCCGAGATCGGCATATTCTTTTGCGTCGAGGTCTTTCTTCACCAGACCCAGCTCCTGCTCCACGTGGATATTGGCGGTCACCATGTCCAAATCGGGCATGCCATTCTGATCGCGGTAGTAATCCTTGCCCGGCACCAAGACCCAGCTTTCGAAGATGTCCTTGGGTTGCTTCGTGAAGCTGGAAATTATGTCGAGCGCCTTGGCGCGGTTCGCAGGATCCTGATACCAGCGGATGGCGCGTACATAATCCTGCAAGAAATCGATCAGCGCCGCGCGATGCTTAGCGATGAACCCGGTGCGCGCCGCCAACATGCCAAGCTCGAAGGGTCCGACCGCGTCCGGCGTCGTGAACAGCACGCGTGTCTGCGCCCGGAATTTTGGGTCGAGGTCGAACGGATGAACCGAGTTGACGAGATCGGCCTTATGCTCGAACAGGACGGCGCTCATATCCGCTATTGAAACTTCGATCTCGGTGTAATCCTTCCCGGCGAACATGTTGTGGTGCCGCAGCATCGCCTTCACCGCGATGTCGGAAACACCGCCGTACACGTTCACCGCGATTACTTTGCCTTTCAGGTCCTCGATTGCTTTGATGGGGGAGTTCTCGAGCACCCGATACTCGGGCCCGCCCCAACCGGGCATGTCCCGGACCTCGTCGGCGATGATCCTGAGATCGGTTATCTTCGCATTCTCGACCGCGATCGGAAACGAGTTCGAGCCCAAGGAGGCAATGTCGAGCTCGCCGGATTGAAGCGCCGTTATCTGCACGGTCGTGCCTCGGAAATGCACGGGTTCGGTGGTGTAGGTCACGCCGTTGTACTTCGCGATGCCGGGCGCGAGCATCAGCGGAGCCAGATCGGAGGGCGTGACGCTCCATCCGACGGTGATTTTCACTGGCTCGGCCAATGCTCCATTGCCGTCAAGGGCAAGCAGCGACGACGCCACGAGTGCACAAGCTAATGCGCGCTTTGCCGGATCCATCGCACTTTCCTCCCGATCGGTGCCGCAGTCATGCCGTCATTTGACGGCTTCTTTTGCGGATTACGCGCTTAAATTACTCTATCAACCAGACGCAATTCCACGTGCCATCTTTTTCCTTGCAATCTGCCAGCGCCCCGGCGCTCGCTCCACCATGTGTTCGACGGTAAGGAGGAGAGCGGGTTCGCCCATTTGCCGCGGGCATCCATTGCGGTATAATTCGGTGAGTTACGGGGAGGTAATCATGGCAAGGGCTTGGATCGACGTTCACGGCCATTTCGTCCCGCCCAAACACCGGCTGAGCCGCTCGCCCGGAACCGAGGAGGGGGGCAGCAACTGGACCTTCTCGCCCGAGACCAACATTGCCTATATGGACCGCACGGGTGTCGCGGCGCAGCTCGTTTCCAACTGCAACCAGATGAGCGATGTCGAGAAGATTATCGCCTCGAATACCTACGGTGCCGCGCTGGTCGAAGCCTATCCGAAGCGCTTCGGGTTGCTCGCGCAATTGCCGATGACCGACCCGGCCGGTGCCGTCACGGAGATTCGCCGCTGTATCGACGAGCTCGGCGCGGAGGGCTTCGCCGTCCTCACCAATCGCGACGGGGTCTATCTCGGCGATCCCCGCTATGAGCCGGTGTGGAGCGAGCTCGACCGCAACGAGGCGACGCTGTTCATTCATCCGACCACGAGAGGCTTCGAGACGACGCGCCTGGGGCGCAATGGTGGACTGATCGAGGGGCCGTTCGACACGGCCCGTACCGTGGTCGACATGATTTATGCCGGCGTGTTTCGGCGCTACCAGCGCTTCAACGTCATTCTCGCGCATGCCGGCGGGGCGCTACCGGCGCTGGCAGGCCGCCTCATGTCAATGGGCCCCTATCCGCGGAACCGGACTGTCAATCCGAACAAGATCACGGAAGCGGAGATGCGCGACGCACTCGCGCGGCTCTATTACGACACGGGCCTCGCCGGCACCATACATTCGCTTGATCCGGTGCTCGCCGTGACGACGCCCGACCATGTGGTGTACGGCGCCGATTTCGGTGCGCCTTGTACAGACATCGAAATCTGCGATCTGCATCTCGAAGCGGTTCGCAGCAATCCTCGTCTGACCGCGGCGCAGCGCGAAGCCATCGGAACGAATGCGCTGCCGCTGTTCCCGAAATTCGCCGAGCGCATCGGCTTGGCTCCGGATAAGGCCAGGATAGCTGCCGCCGCCGAGTAATGGACCCCAACTTCCGCTGCTATGGGAGCAGACGCGAGGCGAGCGCCTCCAAGGACTAAACCTAAAGTTGCCGTTGACACTATGCGCGGGTCGGGTGGCCCGATCGGCCGGGCGGAGGTCCGCATTGGGACCCGAAGCGGACTCGCATCGCTGAATGGTCGGCGTCAGTGGCGCCGTTTCGACGGGCAACGCGCAGTACTGCGTTGAAGCGCGAGGCTCGTATCGCCCTCGTTAGGCAGGGTCGATAAATCCCTTATACCCTCGTGACCGGCGGCGGATTCCATCTTCCCGTAAGCGCGTCGGATTTCGGGCCATAGAGGCGCATCGTCAGATTGAATGCGCTTTTTGGCACCGGGAGCCAGTTCGCCTCCTGGCCGTTACCCGGGCTCTCGCTCTGGAAGTAGAGATCGAGTGAACCGTCCGGATTGTACTTGAACGGCATCCAACTGCTGACAGCGAAGCGGTTGAGGGGATTTCCAACCTGGAAGCCGTCCTGGTCATAGAGCGTGACCGACCAAAAGGCATTCACGGGCGGCGTGGCGCCCTTGTCGAAGTGGATGATGTACTTGTTCGCGCCGTCGAGGGGCTTGCCGGCTTCATCGCCGAGATTGAGCGGGTAGATCGCATCCTCGGGCAGGTTCGCACCGAGGCCGAGTTGTGCGACGATGGCGCGCTTCAGATAGTAGTTGCCGTAGACCCCCATCGTATCGGTATTCATCGACCAGGAATTCGCGACCCGAGCGACCGTGGGGACCTTCCATGCCATCAGCTTTTGCGCCTCCGCGGGTGCGCTTTCGATCGCCTGCTTCAAGGCCGGATCGACCTTGCTTAGATCCAAAGTCTTGCCCGGTTCGATGCCGATGCGCTTCATCTGTGCGATGATCGGCTGGTCTGCGACATGTGGAGGGTGGAGCTTGAGAAGCTCAGCCGCGTAGGCGAAGTATTGCCCGGCTGCCATCGTATCAACCTGCGACTTCGGCGGCGTTTTCATGTCGACGCTTGGATCGATGTTCACCGCGACGGGGCTCGACGGCATGTTCCATGCCGATAGCGGCGTGATCTTGTATCCAGCCTGGATTTTGTGAACCGCATCGTAGTCCGGCGGGCCGTCCGTCTTGGTTCGCCCGATGATCCAAACATACGGCGTGGGCGCTTCGATTTGCGTGAAACCTGTCGGAACGGTTCCGCGCCACCCGGGTGGTGTCACTAGGAAATTGGCCGCCTGTGTGCCGGTCGTGCGCCAACCCGGTGAAGCAAACACATCGGACCACATATCAAGCATGGGCAGGAGATAGTAGCGACCATTCGTATCTGGGGCCGAGACGATGACGGGCTCTTTCGTCAGGTCCAAGAAGGCACTGGAATACAGAGTGTCGAAGTTCGGGCGCACGACAGCTTTGAAATCTGCCGGAGGGAATGCCGGGACGTTAATGAACATGTTCATCGGGCCACCGAAGATACCGGGGCCGGGGACCATATTCGTGAGTTGCCTGCGGGTCACGTCCATGGTGACGAGCGGGTAGAGGTAGACATAGGCATCCACGCCGATGGTGTGGGCGTCTTGTTCGGTCATGGCGGTCCGCTCCTGTGCTGCGTGACGTGAAGCCGGCCGCACGGCGCTACTTCCATCCGGCCGCCTACGTCGACCATCGTGAACCCTGCCATGCCCAATCGGTATCGGGCAAATCCTGTATCCCCGCCCGCTTTAACGCAGGGCCTACCTCCCAGGGTCCCTTTCTGGCACAGAACGGAGATGTGCCGCCGCGCATCCCATGTCCGCTTTCAACGACACAAGGCGGACACGACCAACGAAACTAAAACGATGAATTTAAGAGCGCACGTTCCGGCGCGCTCCATCTCAGCGCGGCGCGCTTAGGTCGACGGTGGACCGCGCAGCGGTAGCGGCTGATCCGCAAGCATGGCCTTGGCGACGACGCCGCGCGCTTCCTCGATATTGAGTTTGTGCCGCGCGACGAGATCGCTGCAATCGGCGACGATCGCGTCAGCGTCCTGCATCAGCTTTAGACGCTTGTAAAAGTCCTCCTCATTGAGGCCCATGCTGGCGCCGACAATCTCGAGAATGTTGGCGACCTGGAACGGCCAGTCGCGCTCATGCGCGCAAAGTTCGCGATGATCCGAATGATAGACCGTGACCAGCGCGTCGATGCCGGCCACTTCCGCCGCTTCGAGTTCGCGCTGTTGTAGCTCGCGCTTATATGTCGGCAGCGCCCCGACCATGACGCTTTGCAGCCCGATCGCCGGCTGCTGCAGATCGACGACCTCGATGCCCGGTACGGCGCGCAGCAGTGCCTCGGCGGCTTCCATCACACCGGCCACGCCGGGATGCTTGTGCAGGGCGACGCGCAACTTCACTGGCGCGCGCAGGCGCGGCTTGATGTCGTCGATGCGGTCGAAAAGGAAGCGCATGAAGGGCGTCATGTCGAAAGGCGCCGTGCCGGTCTGCTGCTGGACCACGGGCAGCGTTTCCTCGGTGAAGTGGACGAAACAACTCGGACACCAGGTGATAACCTGCTTCGATCTCGAGCGCGCCATATCCTCCATCGCGTAGCTTGCGACGCGGCCCATCGTCTCGGTGTCGGCCGAATGGAGATGGACGCTGCCGCAGCAATGGCTCGGCCCGCCGAGCACGCGATAGGAGATGCCGATCGCATCCATGATGTCGAGCGCGAGCAGCGGGATATGCGGATTCTTCAGTACATTGCAGCCGGTATAGAAAATGAAATCCGGCTCGCGATCATCGGCGGTGCGCACGGTGCCCGGCGCCTGCTGGCCGAGCCGCGCCAATTGCTCGGGCGTTGCCTGGAGGCGCGATAGGACACTCACCGTGCGCTGATGCTTGCGGAAAGCGACAATGCTTTCGCTTCGCCGTTCCGTCGCATCCTTCGCACTTTTGATCATGGCAACGCGCGTCATCGCCAAGAGGAAGCGCGGATTGACGCCGTAATCGCAGGCCTTGATGCAAGCGCCGCTCAGCATGCAGAACTCGGCCCATTGCCGCGATTGCTCGATACCATCGCCGCCGCGCAGGATATCGATGACACCGCTGACGACCGCGACGGGATCGGCCGCAGCGAGGCCGGCAGGCTCGATGCTGGGACAGGCGGCGACGCATTTGCCGCAGCGCGTGCAGGCATCGGTCATTGCCGCGACCCGCTCGCTCAGACCCGTCTCGAAGGCGCTCTCACTCATTATGGCGGCCCATCAATCACGTTTTGGCAGACGAGTTTAGTCCCGTCGCCTTGCTCGCCGCCAGTTGATCGCGCAGCGCCTTCATCTCGTTGAAGCGCTGCGTCACGTCGCGGAGGATCGCCGCCATGCCGAGCATCTGGCCGCCGCCGTCGCGCAGCGGCACGATGGTGAATTCGACCGAGACTCGCGTGCCATCCTTGCGCTGCGCCGGAACGGCAAGAAGATCGCCGGCGCCATAGCGGCTTCGCCCGGTCTGCATCACCTGGCGATAGCCTTCCCAATGCCGGCCGCGCAGCTTCTCGGGAATGATGAGATCGAGCGATTGGCCGATCGCCTCGGGCGCGGCATAGCCGAAGATGCGCTCGGCGCCAGTGTTCCAGAAGCGGATCGCGCCCTCGGCATCGGCGTAGACGATCGCATCCGCCGCCTCGCGGACGATGCTTTCGAAGAGCGCGGGCAGGTCGTCTGTCATGCGGGCGGTCATGCGGGAACCCGGGATGTTCAGCGCGTCGGCTTCGTGTCAGGATTATGCGTCTGCGGCGCGCGCTGCGGCAAGGAAGAGAGGCTTGGCTCATGGAGCGTCACCGCTTTGGCAATTCCGATCTCGCGGTCTCGGCGATCGGCCTCGGCTGTTATGGCATGTCGGGTGTTTATGGCCCCGCCGACGATACGGAATCGATCGCCACCATCCGCCGCGCGCTCGATCTTGGCATCAATTTCCTCGATACCTCGGCGAGCTATGGCAACGGCCATAATCACCGCCTGATCGGCGAGGCGATCAAGGGCCGGCGGCATGAGGTAGTGATCCATTCGAAAAGCGGTAGCCCGCGCGACGGCAGCGGGGGCGGCGGCGATGTGCGCTATCTGCGCGAGACTTGCGAGACAAGTCTCCGCAATCTCGGCATCGAAACCCTCGATGTGTTCTGCATGTCGCGCATCGATCCGCAAGTGCCGGTCGAGGACAGCGTCGCGGCGATGGCGGCGCTGGTGAAAGAGGGCAAGACGCGCTTCATCGCGCTCTCCGAATGCTCGGCGGAATCGCTGCGGCGTGGCAGCGCGGTGCATCCGCTTGTCTCATTGCAGATGGAATATTCGCTCTTTCGCGCGACGCGGAGGAGCAGGGCCAGATCGCCGCGTGCAAAGCGCTCGACTTGGCGATGATGGCCTATGCTGTGCTGGGCCGCGGCCTCATCAGCGCCGCGCCGCCGCGGCCGGAAAGTCTCGGCACGAATGACGTGCGCACCCATCTGCCGCGCTTCGAGCAAACGCATTTCGAGAAGAATCTCGTCTTGCGCGCGGCGCTCGAGACGATGGCGCGGCGCAAAGGCGCGAGCCTCGCGCAACTCGCCATCGCGTGGACGATGGCGATGGGCAGACGCGCGGGCGCTGTCGTCGTGCCGATCCCGGGCGCGAAATCGCGGGCGCATCTCGAAGAGAATATCGGTGCGGCGACAATCGAGTTGACCGAGGACGATCTCGCCGCGATCGATCGCATCGCGCCGCCGGGCGCCGCGTCAGGCACGCGCTACCGGGAAAGCCAGATGCACCGCATCAATGCCTGAGCGCGCCCGGCGTCGCGCGCCCTCAGAGCATCGCTTTGCCTTCATGCGCGACGAGGAGATCGTGCATGTCGTTGGCGTGCTCTTCCTCTTTCGCCAGGATGCCCTGGAGCATCACGCGCGTCGCCGGATCCTTGTCGCCGAAATAGCGGATCAGCTCGCGGTAGTGATCGATAGCGATCCGCTCGGCGATCAGGTTCTCCTTGATCATGTCGACGAGGTCCTTGCCCTCGACATATTGCGAAGCAGAGCGTGACAATAGGCCTTCCGGGTTGAAATTCGGCTTGCCGCCGAGCTGATTGATGCGCTCGGCAGCCTGCATCATGTGCTGCTGCTCTTCCGCGGCATGGGTGGCGAATTCAGCTTTCACCGCCTCGCTGGAAATGCCGGTCGCAGTGACGGCGTGGAAGGTATAGCGCAGCACGCAGACCAACTCGGTCGCGACCACGTCTTGGAGGAGCTCGATCGTCTTCTTGACGTCGCCCTGATAGGTCGATGTCACGGCGCCGTCTGCGAGGTTTTTGCGCGCGCGCTCGCGCAGCGTTTTGACGTCGGTGAGAAACGCGCCCTCGGCTTGGGCGACTTGGACGGCTGGGGCGGTTTGGGTGGCTTGGGCCATGGTCGAACATCCTCTCGTTGCGGGCATTTCTTTGGTGGCGGCGGTGGCGGTGTGGGTCGGCCGAGCAGGTGCTGGCGCCCATGCGAGAAATGCTGCTGCCGTGTTTCCGTTCCATCCGCACCACGGGACTCGCCCATTTGGTGCACCTAAACGTCGCTCTCGGCCCTGGCTTCCAGGACACTGCTGACGCGAATTTTTGTTTCCCGGCGAGAAAATCGGTGCTCAAACAATCGGTGGAGTGTGTCCGCTGACGGTCCAGACGGTGACGACCTCGTTCCTCTACCGCGCCTCGATCGCGTAGCGGAAATCGATCATTTCGCGCGCATCCATCGGCGTCTTCAGCATGCCCTGCGCGTAGTACCAGTCGAGCGATGCCTGAAGCTCGCTGGGCGAGACGCGGATATCCGGATCGAAATAGTTGAGGCTGAGCCGGATCACCGCCTCGGATTGGCCGAGTCCCTTTGCAGCGATGGCGATGATCTCGGGCGCGCTCGGCTGATCGGCGCGGTTGCCGTTGGCGTCGATGAAGGCGGCATCCCACGTCGCAGCGCCTTTGCGGAAGGCCGCCAGGAAATGCTTCACTGCTTCCGGCCGCTCGTTCGCGTCCTTGGCTGAGGTGTAGGTCGCGATACCGGGATCTTGCTTGAGCTCGTCCGAATACCAGGCGAGGAGGCGCGCCCGGCTTTTATCGGTGAGGGCGTGGATATTGGGCGCGCTCAACACCGCGGCGTCGGCCTGGCCGCCGATGATCGCCGAGGCGATGTTCTGATTCGACTGCAGCGGCAGCACACGCACATCGGACAGACCGAGGCCATGTTTGCGCAGCACGAGATCGAGGATGTAATGGAGCGCCGTCCCAACCTGGGTGATGGCGACGGAGCGACCGCGTAAATCCTCGAAGCGGTGGACGCCCAAGTCATAGGCCTGGTTCGAGACGATAAAGCCGAGGCCCTGGAAGCCTTTGTATTCGGAATTGCCGCTGCCGATGATCTTGAGGATGCCTTGGTGGGCGAGGGTGAAGAAGGCGGCGTTCAGCCCGGCTGAGCCGAAATCGATATCGCCCGCCGCGACCGCAACGCCGATCGGCGATGCCGAATCGAATCGCACCAGTTCCGGCTCGATGCCCTCGTCGCGGAAATAGCCTTTCGCCTCGGCGACGAAGATCGGCGCGCTCGACAATGAGGTGACAACCGCGATTTTCACCGGCTCCGCTGCTCCGACGAGCGGGGGAGTCACCGCGACCGCAAAGCCCGCTAAGGCGAGCGCGATCAGGCCGCGCCAACGATGCATTCTTCCCCTCCCTCCGATTTTGGGATCAGGGTAGCATGCCGGCGGGGAAGCCGGGCCGAGGGCATGCCGTGAGCGGGACATAAATGCGTTCAGCCTTGCAAAAGCCCAAATATGTTCATGATTTTTAATGAATTTTTACCCCTTGCCGTCAGGATGCTATGCTAACGCTTAGCGCCATGAATCGCCGCTCCGAATGACCCAACTCGCCGTCCTGATCCTCGCTGCAGGACAGGGAACGCGCATGAAATCGGCGCTTCCCAAAGTCCTCCACAAAGTCGCCAACCGGCCGATGATCGGCCATGCGCTGGCCGCCGCTCAGGCCCTCAAGCCGGAGCGCGTGATCGCGGTCATCGGCCCGGGCATGGAGTCGGTGGCCGAAGCCATCGCACCGGTCCCGACCGTGGTCCAGGTGCTGCAGCGCGGCACGGGCGATGCGGTGATGGCGGCACGGGATGCGCTTAAGGGGTTCGCCGGCGATGTGCTGGTGCTCTATGGCGACACGCCCCTGACGTCCTCGGAGACGCTCGGCAGGCTGCTCGACGCGCGGAAACGCGCCGACGCAGCGGTCGCGGTCATCGGCATGCGGCCCGACGAGCCGGGCGCTTATGGCCGGCTGGTCCTCGGCAAGGACGGCACGCTCGATGCGATCGTCGAGGCGAAAGACGCGAGCGACGAGCAGCGGAAGATCACGCTGTGCAATTCCGGCGTCATGGCGATCGACGGCCAGCATCTCTGGTCGCTGCTCGATGCCGTCGGCAACAGCAATGCCAAGAACGAATACTACCTGACCGACATCGTCGGCATCGCGCGCGGGCGCGGGCTCGCCTGCGCCGCGATCGAAGCGCCGGTCGAGGAGATGATGGGCGTCAATTCGCGCGCCGAGCTCGCCGAGGCGGAAGCCGTCATGCAGCGCCGGCTGCGCGACAAGGCAATGGCAGAAGGCGTCACTTTCACCGCGCCCGAGACGGTGTTCCTTTCCGCCGATACCAAGCTCGGCCGCGATTGTGTGGTCGGGCCGTTCGTCGTGTTCGGGCCGGAAGTCACCATCGGCGAAGGCGTCGAGATCCCGGCGTTCTGTCATCTCGCCGGCGCCAAGGTCGGCGATCGCGCGATCCTGGGTCCGTTTGCGCGGCTGCGTCCCGGGACGGAGCTGGCGGACGGCGTCCATATCGGCAATTTCGTCGAGGTGAAGAACGCCAAGCTCGCGACCGGCGTCAAAGCCAATCACCTCGCTTATCTTGGCGATGCGTCGGTGGGTGAGGGCACGAATATCGGCGCCGGCACGATTACCTGCAATTACGACGGCGTCGACAAGCATCGCACCGAGATCGGCAAGGATGTGTTCGTCGGAACGAATTCGTCGCTGGTCGCGCCGGTGACGGTCGGCGACGGCGCGATGATCGCGGCCGGCTCGGTGATTACGGAAAACGTGCCGGCGGATGCGCTGGCGCTCGGCCGCGGCCGCCAGGTCGTGAAAGAAGGCCGCGCCGCGGCGTGGACAGCGCAGAAAGCGCGCGGCGAAAGCTGCGAAGAAGAAGCGATGAGCGCGATGTCGGGGGTCTCTACGACCAGGAACAAGCTTGCGCGCCGCGCGTTAAAGAGCCTTGGCCAAACAACTTTGAACCGCCAAGGCGCTAAGGCGCCAAGCAATTGTTCTTGGTGTCTTGGCGTCTTGGCGGTTTGTCTTCGCGCTTACGAAAGAATTTATTGAATGTGCGGCATCGTCGGCATCATCGGACGACAGGAAGTGGCGCCGTTGCTCATCGATGGGCTGCGGCGTTTGGAATATCGCGGCTATGATTCGGCTGGCATCGCGACGTTGGTCGACGGCTTGATCGAGCGTCGCCGTGCCGAGGGCAAGCTGTCGTCGCTGGCAACGCTGATCGATCGCCAACCGGTGCAGGGGAATATCGGCATCGGCCATACGCGCTGGGCGACGCATGGCGTGCCGTCGGAGCGCAACGCGCATCCGATCGCGACGCGCGAAGTCGCCGTCGTCCATAACGGCATCATCGAGAATTTTCAGGCGCTGAAGGCCGAACTCACCGGTCTCGGCTTCAACTTCGAGAGCCAGACCGATACCGAAGTCGTCGCGCTGATGGTGACGCGCTACCTGCGCGAGGGCTCATCGCCCGAGCAGGCGGTCGAGAAGACGCTATCGCGGCTCGAAGGCGCTTTCGCGCTGGTGATGCTGTTCGCTGGCCACCACGATCTTCTGATCTGCGCGCGCCGCGGCTCGCCGCTCGCCATCGGCTATGGCGATGGCGAGATGTATGTCGGCAGCGACGCGCTGGCGCTGGCGCCGTTGACGCGCCGCATCGTCTATCTCGAGGAAGGCGATTGGGCGGTGGTGCGCGCGTCGGGCGCGGCGATCTACGACGCCGCCGGCAACCCAGCGCAGCGCGAGATCAAGGAAACCGCGCTCACGGGTGCGGCGATCGGCAAGGGCAATCACCGCCACTTCATGAAGAAGGAGATCTTCGAGCAGCCGGCGGTGATCGGCGATACGCTGATGGCGCATTTCAATCCGGTGACGCGCAGCGTGCATCTGCCGCATCTGCCGTTCGATCTGAGTTCGAATCGAGCGCACGACGATCATTGCTTGCGGCACGTCCTATCACGCCGGCCTCATCGCCAAATACTGGATCGAGCAGATCGCGCGCGTGCCGTGCGATGTCGATATCGCCTCGGAATTCCGCTACCGCGCGCCCGACATGCAAAAAGGCGGAATGGCACTCTTCATCTCGCAATCGGGCGAGACCGCCGACACGCTCGCGGCGCTGCGCTATGCCAAGGCGCAGCAGCAACGCATCGTCGCGGTGGTGAACCAGCCGGAAAGCTCGATCGCGCGCGAAGCCGATGCCGTGCTGGCGACGCTTGCCGGACCGGAGATCGGCGTCGCCTCGACCAAAGCCTTCACCACGCAGCTCGTCGTGCTCGCCTGTCTCGCCATCGCGTTGGCGCGGGCGCGGGGCAAGATCGACAAAGAGCGCGAGGCCGCGCTCTCGACGGCGCTTACCGAAGTGCCGTCGCGTGCCAGCGGCGTGCTCAACCACGACCAGCGTATCGAGAAGATGGCGGCATGGTTCGCCGAGGCGCGCGATGTGCTCTATCTCGGCCGCGGTACGTCATTCCCGCTG
Source organism: uncultured Alphaproteobacteria bacterium (assembly GCA_963740675.1). GTDB lineage: Bacteria > Pseudomonadota > Alphaproteobacteria > ATCC43930 > CGMCC-115725 > CAIKMD01. Next base: position 759,350 of record CAVUFS010000003.1, on the reverse strand, counting down.
GCCCTCGAGGGCGCGCTGAAGCTCAAAGAGATTTCCTACATCCATGCCGAAGGCTATGCCGCCGGCGAGATGAAGCACGGGCCGATTGCGTTGATCGACGACAAAGTGCCGATCGTGGTGCTGGCGCCGCGTGACGAGTTGTTCGAGAAGACCCTGTCGAACGTGCAAGAGGTGCTGGCGCGCGGCGGCAAGGTCGTGATGATCTCCGACAAGGAGGGTCTCGCGCGCCTCGATGGCCAGCTCACCGAGGCGATCGAAGTGCCGTATTGCGATCCCTTCGTGACGCCGTTGCTTTATGCAATCCCGGCGCAGCTTCTCGCCTACCACGTCGCCGTCGCCAAGGGCACCGACGTCGACCAGCCCCGCAACCTCGCCAAGAGCGTGACGGTGGAGTAGCCGAGCGGCGTATCTCTGGTCGTGGGTGCGGACGCTGCGGCCCTCAATTTTTTAGGACAGAACGCGCTCGCCGGTGCTGCGCCAGGGTGCTCTTGCCTTCGCGTTTTGCATCGCGTGGGTCAGTGGCACTTCGATGAAGCGATGAGCGGCCACGCCTGCCGCGATGCCAATGACGAATAGCGGTGGCACCAGCCACAAGGTTTGTTTCGCTCCTACGTCGATGAGCAGCCAACTGGCGATCACCAGCAATGGCCAATGGATGAGATAGACGGCGTAAGACGCGTCGCCGAGAAAGACGAAAGGATCAGCCCAGGTTTTTTTTAGATGCGGCTCCAGGGCGAGCGCGCCGCTGACGACGAGGGCGGCGGGTATGCCCCAGCAAAGGACGCGTGGCAGCGATTCCGTCGCGTCCATGACAAAGCGCGCATTTTCCTGTCCGGCCGGCAAACAAAAAATGTAGAGCCCGGCGAATCCGAGCAACAGCATCGAGCCGCCGTACCAAGGCGGGCGAACGCGCTCGGGCTTCCAGCGCGCGGCGATCCAAACACCGAACAGAAAATCGAGGATAATGGGATTGCCCAGGAACCTGTAGCGCCGGCCAACCAAAATGGACGCGACCGATCCATGCCGCGGCAAACGCAAGGAGCAAAATGGGGATGGCGCGGCGGGAGAGGAGCGCAATCGTCACCGCAACGTAGAACAACATCTCGAAGCACAACGACCAGCCGACGGGATCGACCGGAGCGGCGATATGCTTCCACGCCGGCCAGAAGAGGAGCGAAGCCGCGATGCTCGGGCCATCCGGCATCGGCCAACCGGATAAAGCGCATATAGGAAGCAGCGTGAGGCTCGCGAGATAATAGAACGGCGCGATGCGGAGAAAGCGCTTGCGAAGAAAGGAGAGAGCGGGCGGCCGCTTGAGGACCGAGCGATAGATGACGAAGCCGCTGATCACAAAAAAGATATCGACGCCGGCGGCGCCGATATCGATATGCGCCGCCGACGGGGCGGGGCCGGGCGGCAATTGGCTGACGAAATAGAGCGCGTGCACCGCGACCACCATTGCCGCCGCCACAAAACGCATCACTTGCAGCGACTTGATCTTCTCGCTTGGCATTGCGTCAAATCTGATGGCAGGAGCTTGTGAGTCAACGCGACGCCTCGCCACACTGCTATACGCCGAATCGGCGCTATCCGCGTTTCGGCCTCGCCAAAGGCACCGATGTCGACCAGCGCGCACCTCACCTAGAGCGTGACGGTGGAGTAGGGGCGAAGTCGAGGGCCTGCGTCATAAATTCCAAATGTCACCTTTGACCCGTTAGCGACTGCATCCATGCGGCGACGAAATACGTCGCTTATGTGCCACAATGGATATCGTCAGGTCCATCAGTGCAAACCGGCCGGTCGACTGGTCGAAGCCGACATCGATGGCATCAACACCGGCCATCAGGGCAAAGACCAGCCGTCCCTTATCAATCGCTTGGTCGCACATCTCTTCAATGATCTCCGCGACTGCTCTTGCAACTGGGCCGACAAGGCTTCGCTGTCGCGCAATAGGATTTTGCACGGGAGTCACTAAAACGGCCGGAGGAGGCGCAGTAGTAGAGGCGCACCCGCTTGGACGGAACCCCGAGGTGAGCCGTAACCAGGTTCGCGAAATATGCGGAATACCAACCCCTCCAGTAATCTCTAATTCCGAGAACGATGGTTACGGTTCCGCCGGTGTTGAACCGGATAGCCCATTTTCTGTCCGTCGGAAGGAATGGGTTCGATATGATGGTTTCGATATTGAGATTTTCGGCGCTCGACCGTTGTGAAAATTCACGGTCACTCGTGCGGGCAAAATTGTCGCGGGCTGCGGTGTCGGTCGTCGCAATGCGGAGTTCGTTCGCGAGCGCGATGATGTCCACGGTGAAGCATTCCTCGGAAAGTAGGTTCGGCCGTCGTCACCTTCGTCTTTGCCATACAAATCCAATCGCAGAACTCCGGTTCTTGCGTCGAAATCAAATTCGTTTTTTCTTTGAAGGGATGGGACGTATTTGCCGGACGTGCGTTGAGGCGATGGAATCCGCCGCTCTAACGAGCGGCGGCTTCCTAAGATCAAACGGTGCGGACAAGCCCGAGTTGGGTGAGGGCTGTGACCCCGTCATCCAGTCCGATCTCGTCGATGATCTTGCCGTCTTTGAGTTTTAGAACGGTGACGCCGGTGAAGTGCATCTTCCGGCCCGTGTTCGCAGGCAGACCGCCAGCGAGGAAGTCTGTGAAGGCCATACCGGTATGGGTTCCACCTCCCTCCCACTGGCCGACGACGTAATCCCCTTCGGCGATGAGGTCAGCCGTGCCCCAGAAGTTCAGGTCGGGGAACGCGGCACGAAAATCGGTCATGAACGCCTTGATATCTTCACGACCTTTCCGGGGCTCATGCAGCGAATATTTCAATAGCATGTCCGGCGAGGCGATCTCGTCGACAACACGCAAATCGCAGTTTTTACCCCAGAAGTCCGTAAACCACCTACCAACGACGGCCTTGTTATCATCTTGCAAGCTCATGGAAGTGCCTCTTGATTGTCGTTTCGCAGGTCACCCGGTTTATTAGATGACCTTGGCACATGCGTAGCTTGTTTGGGCCGCGCGCAAACTCCGGTTCTTGCTCTCGAATGTCGAATTCAGCAGCTTCCGCTAGGGTTTGTTAGCTACCGACGGCACCCATCGACAAAGCAGCCGGACAATCTGCGGGCCTCAGCGACAATAATAGCTGTGAGGTTATTTCAATCTTAGACGGCCAGTTTGTCCGCTTCGGGGTCGGCATCGGTCGTGAGCGCGCGAGCCAACTGAGTCTGCTTTTGCCCTGTTAACGGACGTAGTGCTCGATCAAAGCCGACGTCTCAAAATTCGGCCGCGGCAATACAGTCCGAGACGGGTCATCACGGGCTATGAGGGCCTGCCTCATAAATTCCAAATGTCGCCTTTGACCCGTTAGCGACTGCATTCATGCCGCGACGAAACACGTCGCTTATACCGTCGATATTATTGGCGAGTTTTCAGCGTCTCAACGCGATCAAGGTGCGTCACCAGGGGCGCCCTCGACGGCAAAGGTGTGGTACTTGGCATATTTTTCACCAGTGCGGCGCACCTGCACATAGGCCGGGTCATTTCGCCAAGCCTCAAGCGCCTCCATGCTCGGATACATATAGATGACCACGCGCTTGGGCGCGTCCCCGTCGACAGGAACCACCTGTGAGCCCGTGGCGGCCGCGCCTGCCGCTGCAATCAAGCGCCCGCCGTGCGCCTTAATAATCTCCCTGGCTTTCGGGAGGTATTCCTTGGCGTACCCATCGGGATCACTAACATCGATTTGACCGATCAAGTACGCTGGCGGCCTTGTTTGCCCATGGAGTACTTCACTACCAAGCGCGCCCGCGGCGACGCATGTCAACATAACGAGACCGATTTTGTATCGAGTGCTCATTTGTGCTGTCTCCATTCATGCTTAGCGAGGGAACGTTGCCGCAGAACGTTCCCGAACGTCTAATACATAAACACTCTGCCTTCTTATGCCCGAATGCTATAATTGGGCATGGATGTGCGGCATGCTCGTACCTTCGTGACCGTCGCCGAGCTCGGCACGGTGTCCAAGGCCGCCTTGCGCCTGCGCATCGCGCAACCCGCTTTATCACGGCAAATTATCGATCTCGAGCACGAGCTCGGCTTGCGTCTCTTCGATCGCGTCGGGCGCCGACTTCTCTTGACCGGCGAAGGCGAACAATTGCTTGCGGGATGCCGTGTGCTTCTCAATTGCGCCAGCGCCGTGACAGAGCAGGCCCAGTTGCTCCGTCATGGAGATACAGGCGTCTTGAAGGTCGCCGGCTCGCCACAGCATATCGAAAGCGTGTTGTCGGAGTTCCTACACCGTTACGCGGCTCGTTATCCGAATGTTCAGGTAAGGATTAGCGAGGGAACGGGGAGCGAGATATTGACGCTGCTCGAACGCGGAGAAATCCACCTCGGCCAGAATTTACTGCACGCCGTCAAGCCGGACGAACACCATTTCGGGAGCCTTGCGCTCGGATCGGTGGAGCTGCTCGCAGTCTGCCATCCCTCGATGCCGCTCGGTCATCGTCGCACCATCGAGGTTGCCCGTCTGGCCGCCTTTCCATTGCTCCTGATGGACGGTGGATTCGGATTTCGCCGGGCTTTCGATGCGGCCAGCCGGATGGCGGGATTGAAGCCGACGGTTAGGTTTGAAAGTCGAAACCCGCACACCCTGTTGGCACTTGCCGAGGCAGGACACGGCGTAGCGATCGTTCCCTCCCAGCTCCAGTGCAGTCGCTACAACTTGAGAATCGTTGGTCTCACCTACAATGGCCGCCCATTGCGGGAGCCGTTGACGATCTCATGGGACAAAAGACGACCATTGCCTCGGTTTGCGACGGACTATTGCGGAATGCTCGCTGCGTATATGCGCGAGATCTTTCCGATAAGCAGGCCAACCGAACCAAAGCTCGCGACCTCGCCGGGCATGCGCGACAGAAAGCGGGCGCATCGAATACAAAAAGTCTCATCCCGAAGTGGACCGTAGGACAATACTGTACTGCGCTCTTCCCGCACCCAACTCTCTGCGCGAGCGATCGCTGGCAAGGTCTCTGTGCCTCCGCGCTTTTCTGTGGCGACTTCGGAAAGCCTGCGCTCCCGGTTGCACAATGCTAAGATCGACCCGCGACAAGGCGGGGAGAGCGGGCATCATGAGCAGTGACGCGCTGGCGCGGATTGGCGGCAAGGCATTGCCGCGCGAGATTGGCGAGACCGAGAAGAATTCGCGCATCGAACTCGCGGCGGCGTTTCGCATCGCGCATCATTTCGGCTGGAATTACGACACGCTCAATCACATCACCTTGCGGCTGCCGGGGACGGAGACGTTCCTGATGAATCCGCTCGGTCTCGGCTGGGACGAGATCACGGCTTCGTCGTTGGCGACGGCGGATTACGAGGGCCGGATCGCGAGCCATACGGGCGTGAAGCTGGCGCCGGCAGGGTTCAACTTTCACAGCGGCATCCTCAAGGTTCGGCCGGACATCAACTGCGTGCTGCATGTTCATGAAGCGGCCGGCGCGGTCATCGGCTCGCTCGAAGAGGGGCTGATTGTCTACAACCAGAGTGGCTGCGTCTTACATGGCGAGGTGGGCTATCACGCTTTCGAGGGCCTGGCGCGCGTCGACGACGAAGTGCCGCGCATCCTGCGCGATCTTGGCACTAAGCATACGCTGATCATGACCAATCACGGGCTGCTGAGTGTCGGCGCTTCCGTCGCCGAAGCCTTTGGCTATATGCGCGCATTGATCGGCGCCTGCACCTTGCAAGAGCGAGTGATGGCGACCGGCGGCAAGCTCAAGCCGATACCGGCGACGCTGCAAGAACATACCAAGGCGCAGATGTCCGGCGGCCGCAACGGACCGCGCGAAGACATGTCGTGGGGTTATTGGAAGCGCCTCGCCGAGCGGCTCGATCCGGGCTTTGCCGCGTAGGTCTCACCGATGACAGCGACACCGATCGTCATCATCGGCGGCGGCCCGGTTGGGATGGTCCTGGCGATGAACCTGGCCGCGTTCGGCGTTCGCTCGACTCTCATCAATACCGAGCCGAACTCGCGCTGGCATCCCAAAGGCAACACGCATAACGCGCGGACGATGGAGCATTACCGGCGCCTCGGCATCAGCAAGACGCTGCGCCAGGTCGGGCTGCCATCCGATCATCCGACCGATGTTGCTTATTTCACGACGCTGAACGGCTGGGAGATGGCGCGCCATCCGCTGCCGTCCGAGAACGAGAAGCAGGTGCAGGTGGCCGAGGCTGCGCCGACCGCTCAAGTGCCGGAGCCGCTCTTTCGCGCCAACCAGATGTATGTCGAGGCCGAGCTTTTTCGGCATGTGAAGAGCGTGAAGCAGATCGATGCGCGCTATGGCTGGCGCTGTGTCGCGATCGCGGAAGAAAGCGACGGCTCGTTCAAGATCGACGTCGAAGAGGTCGCGACGGGCCGCCGCGAAGAGCTGATCGCGCGCTATCTCGTCGGTTGCGACGGCGGGCATAGCATCGTGCGCAACTGGCTCGGTATCGGCTATCGCGGTGAGCGGCCGTCGGAAGATGCCTTCACCAGTGGCGCGACGCTGGCGACGCATGTACACGCGCCCGCGCTCTATGACAGCGTGCTCAAGCGACACAAACGCGCCTGGCATCAATGGGCGGTCAGTCCCAAGGCACGAGGCCTGATCCAGACATTGGACGGGAAGGGCGATTACCTCTTCAACACGCGCATCAAAAAGATCGACGAGCGGCCCGATCCGAATGCCATCGCGCGGGCGTTTCTTGCTTGTGTCGGTGAAGACGTGCCGATCAAATTCCTCAGTCATTTCCCGTGGACCGCGGGGCAGGCGGCGGTCGCCGACAGTTTCGGCCGCGGCAAGGTGTGGCTGGCTGGCGATGCGGTGCATCTTTTTACGCCGACGGGTGGCTTTGGGATGAACACCGGTATCGACGACGCGGCCAATCTCGGTTGGAAGCTCGCGGCGATGGTGCAGGGCTGGGGCGGTCCGCATCTTCTCGCATCGTACGGGGAGGAGCGTCGCCCGATTGCGTTCCGCAACACCGGCATGGCGAAACGCTTCTCGCTCGATCTCAACGAGGCGCCGGTCGATCCCGAGATGATGGAAGACAGCGCGGCGGGCGCGGCGGCGCGGGCGCGGACCGGCGCGTTTTTCTCTCGCTTCGGCGAAGAATTCGCCTCGCTCGGCATCCAACTCGGCGTACGCTACGAGGCCTCGCGCATCGTCGCGCCGGATGGCACGACGCCACCCAAGGACGATCCGACGGTTTATACGCCCAGCGCCTATCCCGGCGGCCGTGCACCGCATCTCTTCCTCGACTGCAACGATTTGCTCTTCGACCATTTCGGGCGCGGCTTTACGCTGCTGCGCCTCGGCGGCGATGCGGATATTCAGCCGCTTGTCCGCGCGGCGCAGGCACGTGGTATTCCGTTTGCTTCCTTCGATGTGCCGCTGCATCAGGGCCGCGATCTCTATGAAGCCGATCTCGCGCTCATCCGGCCCGATCAGCATGTCGCGTGGCGCGGCGACCGTCCCCCCGCGGATTGCGACGCGCTCCTGGCGCGGGTGACGGGCTGGGTCTGAGTATCAACGTTTCGACACGCGCCAGCCCGCATCAGGCGACGATCGCTTTGCCTATGAGGACGAGCCCGACGATCAGCATAACGAGGCCGGTGCCCTGCGCGGCGTGCTTGCCGGGCACGAGCTTCTGCAGCAGCACGAGGATGCTGAGCGCCGCCACCCAGAGAAGATTCATCACGCCGCCGACGAAAAGCAGCAGCATCAGCACCCAGCAGCAGCCGAGACAATACGTTCCATGCCGCGCGCCCATCCGCCATGCGCCGGAGAGCCCCGGGCGCCAATGCATGATGAGAAAGCCAAGCGGTGTCTGGCACTGGGCGAGACAGCGGTTCTTGAGCGGTGACCACTCATAGAGTCCCGCGGCCACGAACAGCGCGCCGCCCAGAAACATGTTCGTGACCATCATTTCCGGCGCGAATAAATCGAAACGGAGCAATAGAAATTGCGCCGCGACGGCGGCGAGCGCGAAGCCGCACCAGATCGCGAGATATCCCGTTGTGAAGGTCGCGCTATAGAGGAGTGGCGGAGCGCCACTGCCGCTTGTGGCGCGTGCATAGATGAGCGTCATCGGCACGGCTGTCGGCAACATCATGCCGGCCATCATGATCGCCCACATTGCCGTGGCCGTCATGACGTCGCTGACCATCCAAGGCGCGCCCGATGTCACCAGGGCCATTCCCGCCATGTTGGCCATCTCGGGCATGCCGACCATATCGCCCATCTCGGCCATTTCGCGCGCCATGTCGACGAGATAGAGCCAGGCGAGAACAGTGATGGCAGCGAGGCTCGCCACCACGATCGCTTCATCGCGCGTTAGGAATGTAACCCGCCTCAAGGGCGCGAGCCGGTATTACCGCGTATCAGGCTTGCCAGCGGAATGGCGCGAAATGGCCATTGCGCTTGCCGGTATCGTCTTCCCAGTCGATGCCGAAGGCGTGGAAGTGCGAGCGCGTTGCCCGCGCCAAGGCAAGGTCGGCATTGACGGGATGTCCGGTATGGACGATCGCCATCGGCTCCGTCGCATTCGGCCCGCCCATGACGGCTTCACAAGCTTGATCGATGAGCTCGCCAGCAGTGACGGCATAACGCTTGCCGTCGCTGCTGCTGAAATTGATGGGCCGTCGCTCGACGCCCGCGAATTTTCCGAGCAGCGGCGCCAACTGCGCCATCGGGCCGCCGGCCTGGCCTGACGCAATGGCGACAAGAGCGTCAGCCTGCGCCGCTGTCGCGCGATCATCGACAATGAGTCCGACGGTCCAGTTCCCTTGCCCCATCACGCCGGGCGTATGCGCGACGACAATGAAGGAGAGGCCGTCGAGCGCGACGCCGTCCTTGGAGCCTCGATCGACCTGAAAAGCGAGCGCCACTTTGCAGTCGCCGTTGGTGGGCCTCGCCGTAAGGTTCGAGCTGATGCAGGGACAGAGATACTCGCAGTTGCATGTCTCGAAATAGCGACCTTCGATCGACCAAGCGGGTGCCATGTCATGCCCTCCCGGCTCTGCGCGCCAGCCTCGCAAGGCTGCGGTCTTATCGAATTAGGAGCCGCGCGCGAGCTTCCGTCAACGAGTTTCTCGAAAAGGTGAGACTGCAATCGCTCAGGGCAACGGCGATCCTTCGTCGTATCCCCACGGCGAGTGTTTCAGCGCTGCAACACGCGCTGGCCGAGCTCGGGAAAGACCTTCGCCACTTTGGCGATGAGATAATCGCCGTAGGTGCCATCGAACATATGGACGCTGGCCTGGTCCCAGCGGCGCTGGCTGGTCGGCGTCGATGGCGCTTGTGTCGCGAACCGCATGCTGCGGCAGCGGGCGGATCGCGGCCGAAGATTCGGATCGAAGAACAGCGGGAAGGAGAGGCGATCGACGCCGCTGGTGTTGAGCACGCGATGCGGGGTCGAGCGATACCAGCCGCCAGTCAGGCGATCGAGCATGTCGCCGATATTGCAGACGAGCGTGCCCGCGAGCGGCGGCGCGTCGATCCATCCGGTATCGGTCCGTACCTGCAAGCCGCCATGCTTGTCCTGCGCCAGGAGCGTGAGCAGGCCGTAATCCGTATGCTCGCCGACGCCCCAAGGCGCGGCCGCGCGCTCAGCCTCGGTCGAGGCGGGATAGCGGAAGATACGAAAGAGGATCGTCGGATCGGCGGTGTAATGGCGCGCGAAATAATCCGGCTCGAGATCGAGGCTCAGCGCCACGCCTTCGATCAAGGCATTCGCGGCGCGCAGGGTCAGCGTCATGTAGCGCAGCACCGCCTCGCGCAGCGCGGGCACCTGGTGCGGCCAGAGATTGGGGCCGTGGAAGGGCAGGCCGGCGCGAACACGCGGATCGTCGGCCGGCAATTCGGTGCCGAGATAGAGTCCTTCCTTGAGATCGGATTTGCCCGAGGTGAGCTCGGCGCCAACCGGAAACCAGCCGCGCCACGCGATGCCGCCCTTGGCCATGGCGATCTCGGCTTTCTCTGCTTTCGGGTAACGCGAAAAAAGCGCCGGCTGGCGCGATCGAGATCGGCGAAAGCATCGTCCGGAATGCCGTGGCCGGTTATGTAGAAAAAGCCGGTCGCGCGGCAGGCGGCTTCGATCGCCTTGGCGACGTCGCGCCGTGCGGCCGTCGCGTTGCGCTCGAAAAGCGGCGCGATGTCGATCGTATGAAGCGTCGTCGGCGATGTCATAGAGCCCTCGCTCCAAAGGATTATTCCGCGGCGCTCGGCTTTTGTCGCAATATCTGGTCGCCGGGCGGCCGCTCGTCCTTCAGACGGATTTCGTATTGCGGGAACGGCAATTCAATCCCATTGGCGATAAGCGCGTCGTAAAGCGCGATCAACACCTCGCCCTTGATATTGGTCACGCCGTTCTCGGCATCGGTGATCCAGAAGCGGAGGAGGAATTGGATCGCGTTCGCGCCGAAGCTGGTTGCGTGACAGACCGGTGCTGGTGCTTTGGCAACGCGTGCAGGCTCGCTCGCGGCCGCGACAGCGAGTGCGCGCACCTGGCGCAGATCGCTGCCATAGGCGACTCCGAAGGGCAGGTCGAGCCGGACTTGCGGACTGGAATAGGTCCAATTGACCACGCGGCTGGTGATCAGCTCTTCATTCGGCAGCAGATAATCCTTGCCGTCACGGCTGCGCACCGAGACATAACGCGCGGCCATCGAGGTGATGCGGCCGAATGTGTCGCCGACCTCGATGACATCGCCGGGCTTGATCGAGCGGTCGAGCAGTAAAATGATGCCGCTGACGAAATTCGCGACCACTTTTTGCAAGCCGAGGCCGACACCGACGCCGACCGCGCCGCTGAACAGCGCCAGCGCCGTAAGATCGATGCCGACGGCATCGAGCGCGATCACCACGGCGAGAACAACCAGAAGGATCCTGAGCGTGTTGCCGATCAGCACCTGCACCGAAGGTGTCAGGCTGGTGATGCGGTTGATGCGCGCTTGCGCGAGCCGCGAGGTCGCGAAAGCCACCCAGACCAAGAGGGTCAGGAGCAGTGCCGCTTCCATCAGTGTCAGCAGCGAGAGACGCAGGTTGCCGATGGTTAGCGCGAAATTGTCGAGCGTCGCGGTCAGCGCGGGGCGCAGCCCAAGGATGTCGATCGCGGCGACGAACCAGACGATCACGGCGATGGTATGCGAGAGCGCCGCATCGCGTACCAGCATTGAGGTCGCGCGAATGACGATCCAGGCGAGCAGCAGGCTGGTAGCGATATGCGCGAGATTGGCAGGATAGTTGGCAACGTTCAGTGCCAAGATGGCGATAATCATCGTCGCCCACCAGAGGAGCGGCAGGGCGAGGGATGTCGCCGCCGATATCAAACGCGGATCGCGCAAGCGCGCATCGACGCGCTCGACGAGCAGGGCGGCGCGTTCGCGCGTCAGCCGCCGAAGCAGGATGGCGACGAGGAGCCCCACGGCGATGAGGGCGAGCTGCACCGCCGCCGCGATCGTGGCCGCACGCGTCAGATCGGCATGGGCGTTGAGCCAGTCTAGCGGCGCCGCGATGAAGCCATCCAAAGCTCTGGTCCTTGTCGTCGCGAGGAAAACCCCCCGGCCAGGCTTCCGGTTGCCGCAGGCATTGCAAGCCTCTGCCTTGTCATTGCCACAATCGGACTCAAGGCTCGGATCTTCGCGGAGTACGACCCGTGACCGACAAGACAAAAACGATCGGCATCCTGACGAGCGGCGGCGATTGCGCCGGGCTCAACGCGGTGATCCGCGCCGTCGTGTCGCGTGCGATCCTCGGCTATGGCTGGCGCGTTTTCGGTATCAGGCAAGGGACGCACGGCTTGCTCAAGCGCCCCGTCGACTATGAAGAGCTCGATCTGCGCGCGGCGAGCTGCAATCTGCTGCGCCTTGGAGGCACGATCCTCGGCACGACCAACAAAGGCGATCCGTTCGATTTCCCGATGAGTGACGGCACGCGCAAGGATCGCTCGGCCGAGCTGATCGAGGGGCTCGATCTGCTCGGCATCGATGCGCTGATCGGCGTCGGCGGCGATGGCAGCCTCACCCTCCTGCGCCGCCTGGCGCAGCAAGGCGGTATCAATTTCGTCGGCATCCCGAAGACGATCGACAACGATGTCGGCGCGACCGAAGCCTCGATCGGCTATGACACGGCTGTTGCCGTTGCGACCGAGGCGCTCGACCGCTTGCAGCCGACGGCGGCGAGCCATGACCGCGTGATGGTCCTCGAAGTGATGGGGCGCGATGCCGGACATATCGCGCTCGCGGCCGGTATCGCCGGCGGCGCGGACATCATCCTCATTCCCGAGATTCCCTATCGCATGGATGTTGTTGCCGCGCATATCGATACGCTGCGGCGCACGAACCGCAATTTCGCGCTCGTCGTCGTCGCGGAGGCGGTCGCCGATCGCACCGGCCAGATCATCCGCCGGCAACAAGCGGGCGGCGCCACGACCTATGGCGGGATCGGCCAGATTCTCGGCCACGCCATTGCCGAGCGCACCGGCGCCGAGACGCGCGTGACGGTGCTCGGCCATGTGCAGCGCGGCGGTCAACCGGATTGGGACGATCGCATCCTCGGCTCGGCTTTCGGCGTGCATGCGGTCGATCTCATTGCCGAGGGCAAATTCGATCGAATGCTTACCTGGCAAAATCGGCGCGTGGTCGATGTGCCGCTGGCCGAAGCGATCGTCCGGCCGCAGCTTGTCGATCTCGACGGCTCGCTGGTTCGCACGGCGCGCGGCCTCGGCATCTGTCTCGGCGATCGATAGGCGTTGCCAATGACCGTCGCCGGTCATTTGACCCACCTCTAAAATCGGCTACACCCTTTCGCCAGGGAGACTATCGCGAGTGGCCGCGCCATGAACGATGCGAAGGATTTACGCGAAAAAGCCGAGCAAGCGCGCCGAGCGGCGGGTATCCGCACGGAAAGCGGGCAGGCGGCCGACCGGCAATTGCTGGCTATGGCCGTGCGGCTCGAGCGTCAGGCCGATGAGGCCGAAAAGCGAGAGGCGATCCTCGCCAAGCTGCGGCCTTAGCCCGTGAGCCAAGGGGGGCGGCGCCAAGCGCCATGGTTGGGCTTGGCGGTAGGGTTTTTGTTGCTGATCGCATCGCCGGCTTTCGCGGAGACGGTGGCCGGCTGCGGTGCGCCCGTGCCGTCTGTCGCTTGGGCGACCGCGCAAGCGGACAATCTCGCTCTCTTCAAGCGCCAGCTCATCCGCTATCGCTGCACCCGTTACGACGCCGATCTTGCGCGTGTCGATCGTGCCGCCGAGGCATGGATCGTGCGCCGCGCGTCCCATGTCACGCGGCCGGCGCTGGTGCTCGATATCGACGAGACGTCGCTGTCGAATTGGGCGGTGATGTATCACAACGACTTCGCCTATTTCCGCGACGGCGATTGCGATCTGAATTCGCCGCGTGCCTGCGGCCAAGCGGCATGGGAGAAAAGCGAAGAGGCGCCGGCGATCGCGCCGACGCTCGATCTCTTCAACGCGGCGAAGGCACATGGCGTCGCCGTGTTCTTCGTCACCGGCCGGCGCGAGAATGCCGAGGAAAGCGCCGCCACAGAGACCAATCTGCGCGACGCCGGCTATGACGGCTGGGCAGGGATCTTTATGCGCCCGCCGGAATCACACGAAGCTTCCGTTGCGATCTATAAAAGCGGCGCGCGGGCGAAGATCGAATCCCAGGGCTATCACATCATCGCCAATGTCGGCGATCAGCAAAGCGATCTCGCGCTCGGTCATGCCGAGCGCACATTCAAGCTGCCGAACCCGTTCTATTATCTGCCTTAGGCTTTATCGGCCTTGGTGCATCATTCGAGCGTGGCGTGCAAATCGTACCAATCGCCGGCGAGGGGCAGGAATTTCTCCCGCGCGCGTTCCAATCGCGCCGGTATGAGCCCAAATCTGCTGACTTTTTTCAGCACGCCGGCCAGACGATATTGCTGAATGACGTGTCGGCAATGCCGATGAAGCGCCGGCGCGTCATGCCAAGTCTCTGGCAGTTCGCGGCCGAACAGGCCGCTCGATCCGACATCGAAGCGATAATCGATGTAGTGGCCTTCGCGCGGCGGCTTGGGCGGCCGTTGATGGCGTACACCCGACTGTCCGATCAGGGCGAAGCGGCGATAGCCGAGCTCGCCGAGCCGCGTCAGCAGCTCGCGATAGCGATAGAAATCGACTTCGAGCGACAGGTAGCGCGGCTTGGGCGCGCCGTTCGCGAAACCGTCGAGGCAAAGTATGTCGGAGCCTTCGATGTCGATCTTGGCGTAGTAGGGCGTGCCGTGCGCGGCGACGAGGTCGCTGGCAAGAATTCCCGGCACCTCGACTTCCTCGAAATCGGCGCCGCGCTCGCTCCAAAAATCGCGTAGCCGCGGCGACGCGGTGCTCCAGGCGCTGTTCGTGCGGCAGAGATAAAGTATGACGGGATCGCGGCTGGCGGCGATCGCGCAGTTGAGAATTGTCAGCCGGCCTGACTCAATCTCTGTGCGATATTTTTCTGCCGCCTCGCGGCAGGCGGCAGGATTGGCTTCGACGGCGACGACGCGAAATCCTTTCTTGAGATAAAAATCCGTGTCCTCACAGAGATTCATGCCGATGTCGAAGATCAAATGATGGATCGCCGGTTGGCGCGGTTCGCTTCGGGCCATTTTGTAACGCAGCCGTTATGAGGAAGCCTTAGTTACGCATATCGCGCGAAAATGTTCCGACAAATTGCGGCTGAGACAAAAAGCAAAAGAAAAGCGGCGGCACGTTGCCGTGCCGCCGCGCATTCTCTCGATCGATTTCAGGCGATCGATTTCAGACGATCGAGTTCGGGCTTAGTGGTGATGGCCGCCGCCGTGCCAGCCACCGCCATTCCAGCCTCCGCCGTGCCAGCCGCCACCGAAGCCAAAGCCGATGCCGAAGGTCGGGCCGACCACGACCGGCGGCGGTGCGTAGTAGGTCGGCGGGTAGTAGACAACCGGCGGCGGCGCCGCCTGGTAGGGATAGCAGTAGCCGTTGGCGTAGTAGTAGCCCGCCGCACAAGCGGGAGCGCCGTAAACTTGCGCCGATGCCGGGGTTGAGCCGATGCCGAGGGCCAGCATTCCCACCCCTGCGATGCCCAAGATTGCTGCTAAGAATTTGCCGCGTTTCATGGCTCAACTCCTCAATACCAAAGAGGCACCGATCTCGCCTCTCTCACGATAACGATATAGGCATGCTTATCATTCCGATCGAGAAAGCATTGCTCGCCTTTCATCTTTTTAACGTTGGAGACGATTCGCAATCGCGGCGTGTAGGCGTGCAACGCGAGCGCGCAAAGAGAGAAGCGCGCAAAAGAAAAC
Organism: uncultured Alphaproteobacteria bacterium; assembly: GCA_963740675.1. Classification (GTDB taxonomy): domain Bacteria; phylum Pseudomonadota; class Alphaproteobacteria; order ATCC43930; family CGMCC-115725; genus CAIKMD01. The sequence goes on along the minus strand of CAVUFS010000003.1, from coordinate 743,988 downwards.
GGCGCTGCGATAATGCAGCGCCGTTTCCAATTCTTTCAGCCTATGGCTTAGCGCCAGTGATGACCGCCGCCAAAGCCGAAGGTAAAGCCAACGCTCGGGGCCACCACCACCGGAGCCGGTGGTGCGTAGTAAGCCGGCGGATAGTAGTAGTGCGGCCGCGGGTTCGGATAGCAGTAGCCAGCCGCCCAATGATAGCCCGGGCCGCAATAGGGATCAGCCGAGGCGGGGGTCGAGCCCGCTCCGATGGCAAGCATCCCGATGCCCGCAAACGCCAGCGCTGCCGCCAAAATCCTGCCACGTTTCATGGCTCAATCTCCTTAAACTTCATCGAGGCACTAAGGGCCTCTGATCTTCACAACGATATAGGCAGGCTTATCATTCCCAATCCACGATTGCGGCCCGAATGTCATCGTTTTAACGTCGCCTAGGTGGGGAATATGAAATTTCTGAAAGGTTGCGCATGAGCACGGGCGAGCGGCGAATCTTGATCGCGGGTGGCGGGCCGGTCGGTCTGTTCACGGCGCTACTCTTGGGCCGTGCTGGGCTAAACGTACGCCTGTTCGATGAGAATGCGGCGCCGCAAGAAGATCCGCGCGCCGCGACGACGCATCCGGCGACGCTCGAGGTATTGGCGAAAGCGGGGCTCGTCAACGATATGGCACGGGTCGGGCTGGTCTGCCCGATTTTCCAATTCTGGGATCGGCCGAGCGGCGAGAAGGTCGCCGAATTCGATCACGCGTTGCTGACGAACGACACCAGCCAGCCGGTCGTCATTCAATGCGAGCAGTTCAAGACCGCGAACCTCATCCTGGAGCGCTTGCGCGCGCTGCCCAATGTCGAAGTGATGTGGGGCCACCGCGTGATGGCGGTCATGCAAGATTCCGGCGGCGTTGATGTGAAGGTGACGGAGGCCGGCCGCGAGACGATCCATCGCGGCGCTTATCTCGTCGGTGCCGATGGTGGGCGTAGCGTCGTGCGTAAGGCGTGTGACATCGAATTCGAGGGCTTCACCTGGCCCGAACGCTTCATCGTGCTGACAACGCCTTTCGATTTCGAGGCCGAGCGCGGCTATTGCCCGCGCAGCTATTTCGCCGATCCCGATGAATGGTGCAATTGCTTCAAGGTCTCGGCGAGCGGCCCTCCCGGCTTGTGGCGCACGGTCTATCCGACCGATCCCGCGGCGAGCGAAGACGCGCTGATGAGCGATGAAGCCGTGCAGGCGCGGCTACAGAAATTCTTCCCATCGTCGACGCCTTACGAGATCGTGCATCGCAATCTCTACGTCACGCATCAGCGCGTCGCCGCGCGTTTCCGTCGAGGCCGCGTGCTGCTCGCCGGCGATGCCGCGCATGTGAACAATCCGATCGGCGGCATGGGGCTGAATGGCGGCTTGCAGGATGCCGCGAATCTTGCCGAGAAGCTTGTTCGTGTGGCCGCAGGCGGCGAGACCGAGCGATTGCTCGATCTCTACGATTGGCAGCGCCGCACGGTGATGAGCGAATTCGTGCAGCAGCAATCGATCGCCAACAAGCAGCGGCTGGAAGCGAGCGATGCCGAGACGAGGCAGCGGAATCTCGACGAGCTGCGGCGTATCTCCGATGATCCGGCACGCGCGCGGCTATTCCTGCTGCGTTCTTCTATGATCGAAAGCCAGCGCCGCGCCGATGCGCTGACGCTGGAGGATGTGCCTGCATGAGATGTGCTTTCACTGGAAGATGCCGCGCACGGCTTTGCCTCATCCTGAGCTTGTCGAAGGACTCGTGATGCGTATGTAATTTTGCACGAACACCCTGCGCCCTTCGACTACGCTCAGGGTGAGGAGAAGTTTTTTCGTGGCATCCAGCAAATAAGAGACCGTTCATGAAAATCGCGCTGCCCGATCTGATCTCGAATTCCTATTTTCCCGCGGCAGCCGCATCGGCGCTTGGCTTCTTCAAGGCGGAAGGGCTGGATCTCGAGCATGAGCTGGTCTTTCCGGTCGATCGCGCCTATCGCGATCTGCGTGACGGCAAAGTCGATTTCGTCGCCGGCTCGGCGCATTCGGCGCTCGCCGCATTTCCCGACTGGAAGGGCGTGAAGCTGCTCTGCGCGCAGGCGCAGGGCATGTATTGGTTTCTCGTCATGCATCGCCGCTTCAATCCGCAGCGCGGCGCGCTCGATGTCGTGAAGGGCAAGCGCATCGGCGCCGCGCCTTGGGTCGATATGGGGCTGCAGCGGTTGCTGATCGAAGCGGGCTACGATCTTGTGCGTGACGATATCAAGATCGCGCCGGTGCCGGGCGCGGCAGCGGGCAGCAGCCCGACCGTGAATTTCGGCCTGACCGCGGCAAAGGCGCTGGAAGCGGGGACGATCGACGGTTTTTGGGCGAACGGCATGGGAGCCGAAGTCGCAGTGACGCGCGGCATCGGCACGGTGGTGCTCGATATAAGGCGAGGGGACGGGCCGAAGCCTTGCTTCAACTACACGATGGCCTCGGTTGCGACGACCGATGCGCTGATCGCGCGCGCGCCGGAGCAAGCGGCCGCGGTGGTGCGCGCTATCGTCAAGACGCAGCGCGCGCTTGCCACCGATCCGGCGCTCGCCGCCAAGGCCGGCACAATACTCTTTCCGCCGTCGGAAGCGGCGCTGATCGCCGAGCTCATTCGCCGCGACGTGCCTTACTACGATGCGAGTATCGGTCGCGATTTCGTCGCCGGCATGAATCAGTTCGGCCGCGATCTCGGCATTTTGAAGGGCGCGCCGGCTTACGAAGATGTCGTCGCGACGCAATTCGCACCGTTGTGGCGCTGACCTTTCCCTCTTAATCGTCATTCCCGCGAAAGCGGGAATCCAGGCAAGCGATGAGTGGTTGCCGTGGACCCGCGCTTTCGCGGGGGTGACGACGGGGTAGAAGCGGGGCGACGAAGCGGCGTAAAAATAAATCACGCTTGGGAGTAAGATACGATGTTCGACAATCTCTTCCGCCTGGATAAGAAGCTCGCGGTCGTGACCGGCGCGGGCAACGGCCTCGGCCGTTCCTTCGCGCTGGGCCTGTCGGCGTTCGGTGCGAATGTGATTTGCGCCGATCGCAATCTCGACGGCGCGGAAGAGACCGCGTCGCTCGCCAAGCAATCGCGTCTCCAGGCCGAGGCGATGCATAACGATGTCGTCGATGAAGGCTCGGTCGATGCGCTCTGGGACAAGATCAAATCGCGCTATGGACGCGTCGATATCCTCATCAACAATGCCGGCATCTCGACGGCGAGCGGTCGCACGCATGAATTCACCGTCGCCGATTGGGATCGGTTGATGGCGATCAATCTGCGCGGCGTTTTCCTGAGCACACGCAAGGCACTGCAATTGATGCTGCCTGGCCCGGGCTCAATCATCAACATCGCCTCGATCGCCGGCTTGCGTGGCTACTATCCGGGCTTCGTTTCGCTGCAGGTGAATTATTCGACGGCGAAGGCCGGTGTCATCGGCTTCACGCGCCAGGTCGCGGCGGAATATGCGAAAGAAAAGATACGCGTCAACGCGATCGCACCGGGCTGGCATGGCGGCACCGCGCTCGCGGCCGAGCGGCGGGCGGTTTCAACGCCTGAGCAGATGGCGCAATTCGAGAAGGCGCTGGGCGAGCGTATCCCGATGAAGCATCGCGGCGTGCCCGACGATCTCGTCGGCCTTGCGGTTTATCTCGCGAGCGATGCGTCGCATTACGTCACGGGCCAAGTGATCGCCCATGACGGCGGCTGGGACGCCGCCGTCGTTTAGCGTCGGTCACCGGTTCGGAACGGCCATCTGCCCGTTCGGAAGGATGATCACATCGTTCGGTAGCGGCGCGCCGCCATCGCGATCGGCCGGCGTGTAAGACCGCGTCGAATAGCCGGGCGGCGGCGATTGCACTGGCGGTGCCGATACGCCCGGCGGCATCATGCCGCCATTGCTCGCGGCTTGCGGCTGCCCGGCCAGCGTACCGAGCGAACGCGGCTCTTGGCCGTTCACATAGGTGACGCCGTCCACCGTGACCGTGTCCGGCGCGCCCGGCTGCGGGCCCGCGTTGTTCTGCCCAAAGTTATTCTGTCCGGCATTGCTCGGCGGAGCATTCATCGGCGGTGCATTCATCGGCGCAGCATTCATCGGCTGCGGTGAACGTGTGGCGAAATTGGGCTGCTGCTGTTGTTGTTGCGGTGCTTGCTGCTGAGGCGGCGGCGGATAAGCGGCCGGCGCGTTGCGATTGAGTTGCTGCGGTTGCCCCGTCGCTTGCGGCTGGCGCGCGCGAGGCGGCGCACTCACCGCGGGCGCGGCGGCCGGCTGTGTCACGGCCGGCGGCGTGTCTTGTGGCGCTGTGTCTTGCGGCGCAGGCGCGGGTGTCGGTTTCGGCGGCGTGATCGCGGCTTCTTTACGCGGCACGTCGCGCTTCGGCGTATCGGCCTTCGCCGCGTCGCGCTTGGGCGGCGGTGGTAGGAAAGGCGCGGGCGCGACAACGGGCTGCGTTGCAGCGGGCGGCGGGGTCACCGGAGCACCGAGGTTTCCGGGGTTGGCCGCCGCTTCGGAGATCGACTTTTTTGGTGGCGGCGGCGGTTCATACGGAACGTCTTTCGGCTGAGGCGCCGCAGCAACGTCGCGCGTCGGTTGCGGATTCGTATCGGCCGGCGGTGTCGCGGCAAGCGGCGAGGGCGCCGACCCCGTGTCCTGTCCGCTATCGGCATTGGTCGTCGGTTGCGTCGGCGTCGTATAGCCGGTGTTTGCGCCGCGTGACGCGACGCCCGGCGGATCGAGCAGATTTCCCGGTGTCGGCCGTGCCATGAAACTGTGCCAAGCATAAGCGGCACCGATCGCGACCACCGCGACCGAGCCGAGCGCGGCGATCCAGCCAAAGCCGCGACCGCGCTGTTCTTCCTCGTCGAAGAGATGATGATAAAGCGGACGCTCGGCAGCGGGAACGCGCGGCTCCATCGCTTTCTCGCGCGGCGCGAGCCGAGGATCGAAATCCTCGTCATGGCGCTCGATGCCGAATTCTTCCGCATCCCCGCGGTCGACGCGCGGTCCAGCTTCCGAGCCGCGCATGAAAGACGGAATGGGATCGCGCTTCGCATCGCGTCCGGAATGCACGCCGAATTCCTCCGCATCCGCGCGATCGACGCGCGGCGCCGCCGGCGGTGGTGTGCGACCGACCGACGGCCCACCATCGCTTTGCGTATTGCGTGCGGCCGGACGCTTCGGATCGAAGGACAGCACCGGTTCGGCGCGCAGATCGTCCTTCTGCCCGCCCGTGCGACGGCCGAAGCGATTATTCGAGGATGACATGGCTCTATTCCTTACTCGCGCGAAGCTTTACGCTCCGTTACGTCCGATCGTCCCCATTACGCCTATGTCCGGTTGCGTTGGGCGAAATCGCTGACCCCCGCCTTCACTTTCGCAAGCAGGCCGAAAATCACCGGCCGCGGGTCCTTCTCATAGTCGCTGTAAAGATAATAGGAAACAAGCCGGCCGTTAATCGCCGTCAGCGCCATGACACAAGCCTGGGTGAAAGTGCCTTCCGCGCCCTGGGCTTTGGATAAATAAGCAAAATAAACTGCTTGCTGGTCGCGATCGATCGAGCCCAGCGCCGAGAAGCTTTGCAGCGCAAGCTTGCTCTCGGCCCCGGCGAGTCGCTGATCGAGTGTTGCCTTGACGCTCGTCTGATCCTGGATCGCGCCGGCCATCTGATCGATCATTGCACGATCAACGCGCTGATTGAGATCAGCTTTCGGCGTCATCAGCAATCCGAAATCCCGCATGCGTGTCTGATTGGCGACGGTATCGCGAAGCTGACCGCAATCGCCGAAAGCTGTATCGATGACGTTGTCGGGGTTGAGCTTGCTTTGCTGGAGTTGCACGGCTTCGAGCAGCGGTGCGGGATAGAGGCACGCGCCTTGCGGCGGCGCGAAGGCCAGCGTCACGCCGCCGATGGCGAAAGAGGTAGGTCCGGTTTGCGCTTCTGGCGCTGTATTGGCGGCGCCCGGCGCGTTATTCGCGGTGGTGTCCGGCGTGGCTTGCGGCAGCGGTCGATGCTGATAGCCGACAATCGTGTAGAAGGCCGTCGCGAACAGCACGATCGCGATGCGCACCGGCCATGGACGTGCGACCAGCGGCACGCGCGGACTTACCGGCACGGTCGCGGCAGCGGTCGCCGGTCCGCGCATCAGGCGGAAGCTCAACTCGAGCGCGAAAGCGGCGAAAATGCCGATGGCCGCGCCGGTGCCGACCGAGAAGAACCATCGCATCGAATCCATTCCCTCAAAGGTACGAAGAAACCGGGCAGCTTTGTGGCGGTGTTGCCGGAAAAGCGCGGACTGTGCCGTAAGCGACAACGGACAAGGCGGCAATTTTCAGCCGTCGCCAAACGTGAATTCCCGGCAAGATTTGCCGATTTATTCAAATTTGCGCGCAAAACCCTGCGTTTTCCGAGCGCTTTTCCTGGCACGCGGCTTGCGGAAGAGGCGGGTATGAAACGCTTTATCGTGATCGGCGGGTTTGCCGCCGCGACAATTTTAGCCGACCTGCCTATGGCCCAGGCGGAGTTTTTTAGCCTCGACGGGCGCTTTCAGTGCCTCGAGAGTGGGGCGAAGGTTTGCGGCGATGCGCAGGTGGTGAAACCGCGTCCGGCGCCGCCGCCCGTCGAGGCACCGGCGGTCGCCGTGCCCGAGCCGGTTTCGACGGTGCCGATTGCGGCACCAGCGCCGGCCGTTGCTCCGGCATCGGCACAAACGCCGGTCGCCGCGCGCCCGATCGATCCGCTGCAAGTCGTTGCGGCCCGTATCCAGGCACGCCGTCCGAGTAGAAACGATATCGCGTGGCTTACCCAAGCGGCACGCAACGGTGATGCGCGTGCGATCGAGTTGTTGGCTTGGTGCAAGCTCAACGCGATCGGCATGGCGCGCGATCCGGTCGAGGCTTATCTGCTCTATGGCGCCGCCAGCAATGCCGCTTTGCCGAATGCGCGCGACAATCAGCGGCTCATCTACGAGCGCGATCTCGATTCCAATCAGCGCCAGCAAGTGCTCGATCTTGCCAATGAAGGCGCGTCGCTGGCGCAGATCGTGCCGAGCGCGCAGTAGGGCCAAGCACCCTTCATTCGGCCCCATTGAACCGCGGCGGCATCTGGGGGATTCTATCCCTATGCCAGCCAGGACACCCACACCGAACCCGCCGCGCCCGAAAGAGCGCGAGCTCGCGCAATGGAATGAGCGTTTCGATCGTGCCGATTATTGGTTCGGCACCGAGCCGACGCCGTTCCTCGCGGAACAGGCGCATCGCTTGAGGCCGGGTATGTCCGCGCTGGCGATTGCCGATGGCGAAGGGCGCAACGGCGTCTGGCTGGCGCGGCAGGGGCTCAAAGTCACCACCGTCGATCTTTCGCCCAAGGGCATCGCGAAATCGCAACGGCTCGCCAAGCACTTCGGCGTTTCGATCGAGACGGTCTGCGCCGATCTCGAGAGCTGGGATTGGGGAGCGCCACGCTTCGATCTCGTCGTCGGGATCCTGTTCCAATTCGCCGGGCCCGCTTGGCGCGACGGCATCTTTCGCCAGATGAAAGACGTGCTGAAGCCGGGCGGGCTCATCATGATCCAGGGCTATCGCCCGGAGCAGGTCGGCTACGGCACGGGCGGTCCACCGTTCGTCGAGAACATGTACACGGCGGAGCTGCTGCGCGCCGCGTTCGCCGAATGCGACATGCTCCATCTCGCCGAATATGACCGCGAGCAGCCCGAGGGCATGCAGCATCGCGGCGGGATGTGTGCGTTGATCGACATGGTCGCGCGGAAGCACTGAGTTTTTTTCCCTGCTTCCTATAAGCGCGCACCGCGGCGGCCCCCGCATGCGTAGTAAAGCCGGGTCGGCGACATAAACCCTTTGAAATTCACGCGAATTTTAAGATTTCCGTCGCGCGGCGAGGGGTCGTTTTCGGCCTAAATTAACCTTTCGCGCCGAGCCTAGTCACAGGCGCGCAATGCTGCGCGACCCTCGCGATTTGCGAGCAGGTAGAACGGAAGGCGCGTGACCCGCTTACGAAAAACGCCAGTGGCCATGCTCGTCATTGGCGCGGCTGCGATTATCCTCGGCGTGCTCGGCCTCACAGGCTGCCGTCTGCTGGGGACGCGCGCGAGGGCGATCGAGAGCGCCTATCTGGTCTCGCAGAACCTTTCCTCGACGCTCGAAGTCGAAATCCGCCGCGATTTCGAAACCTATGCATTGTCGCTGCAAGCGGTGGCCGGCAGATTGAAGATGCCCGAACTCGCCACGCTCAGCCCCAAGCTGCGCGACGCGCTCCTTTTCGACAGTTCCTCGCATGCGCCGCAATACGGCTCGACCCTTGTGATCGACGAGGATGGCAAGCTAAAGCTCAGCTCGACGGCACGTCTTCCGATTAATTACGATTTCTCCGATCGCGACTTCTTCATGATGCATCGGGACAATCCCGATCTCGGCATCAAGATTTCCGCGCCTTACTATCAGACACTCGACGACGACGCGCTGATCGTGCTCAGCCGCCGCATCAATCATCCCGATGGCAGCTTTGCTGGCGTGATCGCCGGTGCGATACGTGTCAAATATATCGAGCAGCTCTTCCGCGGCATCAAGATCGACAATGGCATGTGGATCTCGCTGCTGAGGACCGACGGCACGATCATCGCGCGCGCGCCGCATCGTGACGGCGATCTCGGCCGCAGCATCAATAATGCGCAGATCCTCGAGCATTTCTTTCGCGCACGCGAGGGACAATACGAAGCCGCAAGCTTGCAGGGTCCTCAAACGCGGCTCTACGTCTATAAGCAAATCGGCGACATGCCGATGCTGCTTAGCGTGAGCGTGCCCAAGGACGTCGTTCTGGTTGAGTGGCGGCATAAGACGGTTGTCCTTTGCGTGCTCGTCGCCTGTTTCATTGTCGTGGTCGGTGGCATCGGCTGGATGCTCCATTGCGAGTTGGCGCGCCGTTCGCGCGCGGAGCAATCGGCGCGCGAGAACGAGGAGCGCTATCGCCTCCTGGCCGATAATTCTTCTGACCTCATTGTGCTGACTCGCGATGGCAAGCCCGTCTATGTGTCGCCTGCCGCGCGTCGCCTCTACGGCATTGAGCCGGAAGAACTGATCGGCACCAAGATCGAAGACCGTGTTCATCCGGACGATCTGCCGGCACTCGAAGCGGCGGCGGCGGAAGTCCGTACCAAAGGCGAGGCCCTCGTCGCCTATCGCTGCCGCAACAAGAAAGGCGAGATGATTTCGGTCGAGGCGAGTTGGCGGGGCTCGCCGGCGTCCGACGGTGAAGCAGCGGGCCTCGTCGTCGTCGCGCGCGATGTCACGCAGCGCGTCAGGAACGAGGAAGCCCTGCGCGCCGCCAAGGAGCATGCCGACGCGGCGAACCGCGCGAAGTCGAGCTTTCTCGCGCATATGAGCCACGAGATCCGGACGCCGATGAACGGCATCCTTGGCATGAATCATCTGCTGATGGCGACCGGTCTCGACGCCAAGCAGCGCGATTATGCCCGGACGATCGGCGATTCAGCGTCGCTGCTGCTGCGGATCATCGACGACATCCTCGACGTATCGAAGCTCGAGGCCGGCAAGGTCGAGATCGAATACGCCGATTTCGATCTCGACAAGACGCTGGACGACGTCGTCTCCATCCTTCGTCCGCGCGCGGCGCAGAAAGATGTGCGGCTCGGCATGACGGTCAGTCCCGACGCTTGCGGCTGGTTCCGCGGCGACGCAGTGCGACTGCGCCAAGTGCTGCTCAATATCGCCGGCAATGCTGTCAAATTCACCGATCGCGGTCATGTCGACATCGACGTCACCGTGCCGCGCGCGCTCGGCGATCACGCCGTTTTGCGTTTCGAGATCATCGATACCGGCGTCGGTATCGATCCGGCCGCGCAAGCGACGCTGTTCCAGAAATTCACCCAGGCCGATGTTTCGATCAGCCGTCGCTTCGGCGGCACCGGCCTTGGCCTCGCGATCGCCAAACAGCTTGTCGAGCTGATGGGCGGCACGATCGACTTCTCGAGCGTGGCGGGTAAGGGCAGTCTCTTCTGCTTCGAGATTCCGCTGCAACGTGTCGAAGCGCCGCCGGCGAAGGCGTCGGAAGCGGCGGCACCGGATTCCGCCAGCGAGCCGAAGCGCGCGCTCGATGTGTTGATCGCCGATGACAACAAGGTCAACCAACATGTCGCGCAACTGATCGTCTCGCATGCCGGCCATCGTGTTGACCTGGCGGATGATGGCCGCCAGGCGGTCGATGCGGCGCGGGCAAAAGATTACGACGTGATCCTGATGGATCTGCAGATGCCCGAACTCGACGGCATCGCGGCCGCGAAGGAAATCCGCAATCTGCCGGGCCGCGCCGGGCAGGTGCCGATCATCGCGCTCACCTCGCATGCGATGGCGGGTACCCGCGAGGAAGTGCTCGCCGCCGGCATGGACGATTACGTCTCGAAGCCTTTCGATGCCCAGATGTTGCTGGCAAAGCTCCAGCATCTCGCCGCCTTTCGGGCTGCGGGCGAGGAACGCCGGCCGCAACCGGCAGCGGAGCGCCGCGAAGGCAAAGGCGATGTCCGCTTCGATCGCGGTAAGCTCGAACAGCTCACCGCCGCAACCAGCGCCGCGACGTTCGTGCCGCTGTTGTCGACCTTGATCGATGCGGTCGAGCAGCGCGTCGCCGTGGTCGTCGAGCTGGTCGAGTCCACGATGCTGCCGCAAGCAGCGCGCGATGCGCATGATCTGGTCGGCATCGCCGGCAACATCGGCGGCATGCGCTTGAGTGCGCTGGCGCGGCAGTTGCAGCATGCCTGCAGCAGCGGTGACGCCCAGAAATGTCGAGAAGTCGTAGCGGAGTTGAATGCGGAGGCCGCAGCACTGCTGCCGCTGATGCGCGATTATCACGCTGCGATGGCTGCCTAACGTGCGAATGTAGAGCGGAGAACCAAGATGTCAGCGGTTATCACGATGGAGAAGCCGGTCGTTGTTGCGATCGATGATTTGCGCGAGATGCTCGATATCCTCAAGAGCGTCATTGCCGGCGCGGGCTATCGCTTCTACGGCGCGAACAATGCCAGCCAGTGCATGCGGCTGGTCCGGGACGTCGAGCCCGATCTCATCATTCTCGATATCCAGATGCCCGAACTCGATGGTTTCGAGCTGTGCCGCCAAATCCGCGCGATTGAGGCGTTTAAGCATATCCCGGTCGCCTTCGTGACCGCGCGGCGCACAGCGCAGGATGTGAAGTCGGGCATCGCCGCGGGCGGCAACGACTTCATCACCAAGCCGTTCGATGCCAAGAACCTGATGGTGCGCATCGAGCGCTGGCTGAAGCAGAAACAGCTCTAAGCTGGGGCGGCTGCCGGCGCGACAAGGCGGCCGCGTCTTCCTATAGTTCGAGGGTCCCGCGCAATAGCCGGAGCGCCTGACCCATGTCGCCTGATCGTCCCGAGCTCGAGAAGAAATACCGCCAGCCGCGCGTTTTCGGCGCGCTGCCGGGGCCGCGCAACGTGCCGCTCGACAAGCGCAACCTGCCGGACAACATGACCGTCGTCACGGTGGCGGCGTCGGCGCTGACCGATGCGGCGCGGCTCGGCGAGCTGTTGCCGCCGCGTTGCCGCTTGCACGGCGATCCCGTGCTGACCGTCAGTATCGCTTATCTGCGCAATATCGGCTGGCTTGCCGGTCGAGGTTACAACATCGTCAGCGTCGAATTCCCGATCGTCTTCGATGGCGAGGACGGACGTCTTACCGGTAAGTTCACGCCGGTGCTGTGGGAGAGCCTCGCCGATCCGATCCTCACCGGTCGCGAAGAGCTCGGTTTTTCCAAGCTCTACGCGCAAATCCCTGAGCCTATCGTGCTCGGCAACGTCTATCGCGCGAGCGCGAGTTGGGAAGGCTTCCGTTTTTTCGAGCTGGAAGCGGGCGACCTGACCGAGGCGGCGTTGAAAGCCGATGCGCCCGCGCTCGACGGCAGCTTCCACTATCGCTTCATACCGAAGGTTGGCGCGCAGGGCGAAGCCGATGCCGAATACATGGCCTTCATTCCCGGCGCGAAGAGCGGCCCCGGCGCCAATGGCGTCACCAAGCGCCTTCTCGGCAACGGCACGTTTCGTTTCTTGCCGGCGCGCTGGGAAGACGTGCCGCTGCAATATCCGATCATCAACACGCTTGCCGAATTGCCGCTGTGCGAATCCCGCGGCGCGAGCGTCACCTTTTCGACGGCAACGGGCAGCATTGGTGGCGGTCTCGGTGGCGCGCGGCCGGTACGATGAGCGAGAGCGAAGGGGAGGAACGGATGAGTGGCGTGCGGCGGATCGTGACCGGCCATCGCGGCGACGGGCTGGCGATCATCAAATCGGATCGCATCTTCGAGCCGCAGCCGGTTCCGAGCGGCGACGCGGCCTTCGCGAAGCTTTGGGTCACCCATAGCAGCCCCGCCGACAATACCGACGAGCGCGACGGCGCCGAGTTGGCGAGCGGCCTAACCTGTATGGATGGCTCTGTCTTGCGCGTCGTCGATCTCCAGCCGGGCAAGGTCTCGCCGATGCATAAGACCAATTCGGTCGATTACGGCATCGTGCTGTGGGGCGAGGTGGAGATGCAGCTCGATAGCGGCGAGGCGACGCGGCTGAAGCCAGGCGACATCGTTGTTCAACGCGGCACCAATCACGCCTGGGCGAATGTCGGCACCACGCCGGCGCGCATGGTCTTCGCGCTGATCGACGCCGAGCCGCTAGGCGACGGCACCGGCGTTACCCCGTAAGCGACGCGCTTATGCCTTCTTGTTGAAGCGGGGGAAGAGCGGCAGGGCGTTCTCGCGGTCGACCGCGGCACGCAGCGCTGGCGGCAGATGCAGCGCCTTGATGCCGGCATCGGTGTCCGAAATCTTCACGTAAGGATCGTCGGTGCCGAAGAGGATGTGCTTCGGTCCTGACAGCTCCGCTACGCCGGCCCAGGCCCACGGGAAGAACGCACTCGCCGTGTCGACATAGATTTTCTTCAGCTCGTAGATCGGACCTTGTGGCGCGCGTGCTTGCATCTTCGGATTGCGGAAGCTGCCCGAGATACGGCCGGCGAGCATCGGCAGCGTGCCGCCGCCATGCGAGAAGATCCATTTGATGTCGGGATACTTCGCGAACTGGCCGCTATAGAGCAGGCTGGTGATCGTGCGCATCGTGTCGAAGGGAAATTCGACGATCGCCGAGACGACATCCGGCATCATCTGGCCGCAGCATTGCGGCTGTGTCGGATGGACGAAGGCGACCGCCTTGCGGCGATTGAGCTCAGCGAGCACCGGATCGAAAGCGACATCGCCGAGATATTTGCCGTCATAAGACGGCGCGAAGCGCACGCCGTCGCTATGAAGCGTATCGAGCACATAGTTTATCTCGGCGAGGGTCGTATCGACGTTCGGCAGCGGCATCATGCCGAAGCAGCCGAAGCGGCCGGGATGATCGACGGTGAGCTTCGCCAGCCACTCGTTGCAGCTTCGCACCACGCCGGCGAAATCGCCGGGCAGGCGGCCGTTGAGATCGGGGCTCGAGACGATCGACGTCTCGATGCCGTATTTGTCCATATCGGCGAGCGTGGCATCGAGCGACCAGGTGCCGGTATCGAGCGGCGAGCGGAACGTCGCGTTGCCCTGCGCCATCCAATCGACATAGGCCGGCGGCGGCGCATGATGGTGCACGTCGATGCGGCGCGGGTTGTAGGTCGCGGCGAGCGCATCGGTGACGAGCGCCGCAGGTAGGAGCGTCGTCGCACTGGCCGCGCCGAGTCCGGTCAAGAATTGCCGTCGTTGCAAGGAAGTGGTGCCGATCATGTGCGTTCCCCCGATCGTTGCGCGAGCGTGTCGCGCCGTTTTGTGTCGCGATCATAGCACAGCCCGGCGTGACGCCACGGCTATTCCGCGATAGGCTCGCCGACAAAGCAGCATGCAAGCAAAGAACTGGGGGAACGTCGATGAAGAAGATGATGTGCGCGTCACTGGCTGTCGCGATGACGATGTTCGTCGCGAGTGCCGCGCAGGCTAATGACGCGGTACATGTTGGCAAGGCGCAAGGTACGGCTTGGACCTTCCTGCCGGTCGATATCGGCATCGAGCAGGGCATCTTCGCGAAGCTTGGTCTCGACGTCGACAGTGCCAGTCTCGGCGGCGATGCCAAGGTGCAGCAGGCGCTCGTCGCCGGCAGTGTCGATTTCGGCCTCGGCAGCGGGCCGGGCATGGCGCTCGCCTCGAAAGGCGGCGAGGCTATCGCGGTCGCGCAATTTGCCGGGCCGCCACGCAACATCTCGGCGATCGTGCTCGAGGATTTGCCGATCAAGAAAGTCGCCGATCTCAAAGGCAAGATGATCGCGGTCTCGACGGTCGGTTCGCTCAGCGACTGGCTGGCGAAACAGATGGCCATTCAAGAAGGCTGGGGCGCGGACGGCATCAAGACGGTGCCGCTGGGTGCGGTCGAGGCAAGCATCGCCGCGCTGAAGGCGCATCAGATCGATGCGGTGGTGCTTTCGACCGAGGCGGGCTTCGGTCTCGAAGAGCGACATGAGGGGCGCATGCTGATCTCGATGGATCACTACGCGCCGCATTTCATCACCCATGTGGTGTTTGCGCGGAAGAAGATGGTTGCGGACAAGCCGCAAATCGTCGAGCGCTTTCTCAAGGGATTCTTCGCCTCGATCGCCTATATGAAAGCGCACCGCGTCGAAACCTCGGCGCTTGCCGCGAAAGTGCTGCGCGAGAATCTCAGCGTCGTCGAAAAGGATTACGATTTCGAATTGCCGATGTTCACCGCCGACGGGACGTTCGACCCGCAGGCGGTTGCGGTGTTGAAGAAATCCTATGTCGATCTCGGCACGCTGCCGAGCGAGCCGCCTGATAGCGCGTTGTTCACGACGCAATTCGTGCCGGTTCAATAATCACAAAAAAATAAAACGTCACCCCGCGAAAGCGGGGGTCCAGGGATATGCCTCGTCGCGTCCTGGATTCCCGCTTACGCGGGAATGACGGCAAGGTCTTAGTCGTCGCTGTTGCCGCCAGCCGTCGCCGCCGCGGCGCGTGCGGCCATGCGCTTGGTGCCGCCGGTCGTCGCCAGCATCACCAGTGGCGGTATCGCGAGCAGGATCGCCATCAACCCCGCGCCCGACAGCCCGACCCAGGCGATCAGCGGACCGGTTGCCAGCGCGATCAGCACCGAGATGCCGGCGGCGCAGGTATCGTTGAAGCCCAACGCGCGGCCGCGCGTCGCGGTCACGTAGTGATCGGCGATCAGCGCTGTCGCCGAAACATTCGCCGCCGCCCAGCCGATGCCGACCAGGAACGCGCCGAAGGTGATCGGGAAATAAGAATGGGTGTAGGCGACGAGACCGGCGCCGGCGAGCGCGGTCGCGACGCCGGGGAACATCACTGCATCGCGGCCGAAACGGTCGGTAAGCTTGCCGAGCGGGATCGTGAAAGCGAACATGCCGGCCGAATGGCACATGCTGGAGATCGCGATGGCGGTCAGGCCGGTGCCGCAATCCTTCAGCGCCAGCGAGTTCAGCACCATCACGATCGACATATTCCCCTGCACCGAGCAGTTGGAAATGATCGCGAGGCGGATCACCGGCCGGCGCAACAGGCTCATCGCGCTGAAGGCTGCCGCTTCTTCGTGATGACGGGCCTGCGTGACGACGCCGGGATAATAGAGATGCAGATTCTGCCCGATATGTTTCGGATCGGGCCGCACGAAGAAGATCATCGCGACGCCCGGCAGGATAAGGCAGGGCAGGAGATACCAGCCGAGGCCGAGCGGGTCGGCGCCGGTGCGATCAGCGATGTATTGCGACACACTGATGAGGAGCGGGCTCATGACGAGGCCGAAGAGAGAGCCGGTCGCGAGATAGCCGAGCGCGGTCGCGCGATGGCTTGGCGGGAACATGTCGGTCGCCGCGACGCGCAACTGCTGCGACGCGTTCATGCCCATGCCGAAGATGAGAATGCCGATGACGAAGAGCGGGAAGCTCGACCAGCTCATCGAGGCCGCGACCACCAGCGTGCCACAGAGCGCGAGGCTTAGCCCCAAGAGGATACCGGGCTTGCGGCCATAGGTGTCGGTGATCTTGCCGGCCGGATACGCGACGAGGAAGCGACTGAGGCCCACGAGACCGACCGATACGCCGACAAGGTCGGAAGCGCCGGTGAGCGTCAACACCATCAGCGGCCCGAAACTGTAGGTGAAGGACATGCCGACGCCGGTGAAGGTCTGCGACAGCGCGAACAAGGTCATGTTGCGCTTGATGACCGACGGAACGCGGAAAGGAGCGGGCGATGTGCTGGCGGAGAGGCTCACGGCGGAAAGAGTAGCAGAAGGGGCGGTGCCAACAATCGGCAATGCTAACCGGTCAGCCCGGAGTTTTTTGCATCTTCGCGAGTGCGAGATAACAATTGCCTCGTTCTCTATTCGTCATCCCCGCGAAAGCGGGGATCCAGGGTGGCAGCGTGTTGTAGCTGTGGATTCCCGCTTACGCGGGAATGACGGAATGTCTAAAAGGAATGACAAAGGGGAGGAACCAGAATGCCCACCAACACCACGCCGGCCATCAATCCCAATGTCACGCGCTCGCGTCTCGTCCTGGAGATCGCATCGGAGATGTGCGGCAGCACGGAGGAGCATCCGGTCCCGGAATGGTTCCAACCGAAGGTGATCCTGCGCAACGCGGCGGGCGGCAAGCCGGTCACGCTGTTCGCGGTGAGCTCGGCCGAAGGCATCTTCGCCGTTGCCAAGCGCGAGGCCGATCTGGCGATCATCAATCCCGCTTGCGTGCTGTCGGTCGCGGTGAAGGGCAAGGGCATCTTCAAAGAGCCGCTGCCGCTCAAGGCCGTGACCGTGATCCCGTCCTGGGATCAGTTCGTCTTCGCCGTGCGGCCCGAGACCGGCATCGAGCGCTTCGAGGATATCGCCGCTAAGAAGCCGAAGCTCAAGATCATGATGCGCGGCGCGCTCGATCACACGCTGCATCACATGTTCGACGACGTCGCCGCGGCCGCCGGCTTCTCGCGCGAGGACATCGCTGCTTGGGGCGGCGAGGTGCTGAAGAAGGGCAGTGTGCCCTGGCCGCACACGCCGACCTTCAAGGCGCTGGTCAATGGCGAGGTCGATGCGTTGTTCGACGAGGCGGCGCATTCCTGGGTGCCGCAAGCGCTCGACGCGGGGATGCGCATCCTGTCGCTCAACGAGACGACGGTGCAGAAGCTCGAGGCGATGGGCTACCGCCGCGCGGTACTGCCGAAATCGGCCTATCCGAAGCTGCCGGCCGATGTGCTGACGATCGATTTCAGCGGCTGGACGGTGTTCGTGCGCGCCGATGCCGACGACAAGCTGGTCGAGCAGATCTGCGCCGGGCTTGCCGCGCGCAACATGAATATCGCTTGGGAAGAACCGGGTGATCTCCCCGTCGATCGCATGGCGAAAGAGGCGATCGACACGCCGCAATGCGTGCCACTCCACCCCGCCGCCGAGCGCTACTGGAAGAGCCGCGGCTGGCTCTGACCCCGTAAGCAACATCTCAATTTAAGCATCCGATTTTCGGCACCTTCAGCCAATTTTTGCGATCGGCAGAGATGAATCCGTCGGGCAAAACTGCCAATTTCCGAGGATTTGATTCTCGGACCGCCGCTCGGCCTGCTTGCACTCGGTTGCCGTCAATCGGACCTTGGCAGGGTTCCAGCCCAGCTTCCGCTAAAGGGTTTAGCCGCGTAGCGGTACAAAGGCACGCGCCTCGGATTACGAAGCAAGCCCATACAAATTATCGCATCGCGATGAAAGAAGTCTGGCTGCTTGCGGGAATAGGGTGTTGGTCAGGGATGGATAGCATCTCGGGCTCGCTAAGCGAGGAGCAACTATAGCCGTCCGACACTTTGAGTTTGCGTGTTTGCGATCGCGGCCTTCAAACGAGACCGTGACGCAGATGAAAGGCGCGTCCGTCGGCCTCATGGCGAACTTCGCCAACTCGCCAACCGAGACGGAAACACCTGGACTTTGCAGGAACGCGGTCCATCGCGCGTCATGATTTCACGTGGCGGTCGAAAGGAGCGTGTTTATGAGACGCGCTCCGCGATGGCTGAGCGCAGACCGCACAGGACGCACGCGCGCGCAACACTCTTAGGCGACGATACCAGATCAGCGGAGCGGCTCCGGCCGGCCCGACCGCGAACGTGGTGGACGCTGATGTGTCACTGATCGAGCCGCTGCCCCGCATCGAGCAGTTTGGGAAGCGAGGTCACGCTGTTCCACCTTCGCTTTCGGAAACGACCCATGACCCCTGGCATTAGACGTCGAACGCGAACATATCCACCAAAGAGACAAATAACCGAGGAGACAATTCCCATGAAGGCAATCGTGGTAACGGATCAGGCCGCGGGATTGGCCGGGATGAAGCTGACCGAGCGGCCCGAGCCGCCGGCAGCGATAAACGACGTCATCGTTCAGATACATGCGTCGGGATTCGTCCCGACTGAGATGGAGTGGCCCTCGACCTGGACCGATCGCCGCGGCCGTGACCGAACACCGTCGATCCCCGGCCACGAGCTGGCCGGAGTAGTCACCGCTCTCGGCTACGGCACGACGGGGCTGTCGGTAGGACAGCGAGTGTTCGGCCTCGCCGACTGGCATCGCGACGGCACCCTGGCGGAGTATGTAGCCATTGAGGCACGCAACCTCGCGCCGCTCCCGGGAGACGTCGACTTCACGGTGGGCGCGAGCCTGCCAATCTCGGGCCTCACCGCGTGGCAGGGACTGTTCCAGCACGGTCGCCTTCAGGCGGGGCAGAGCGTCCTGGCGCACGGCGCGGCCGGCGCAGTCGGTTCGATGGTGACGCAACTCGCGCGCGAGGCTGGCGCGTATGTCATCGGCACCGGACGCGCGGCCGACCGTCAGAAGGCGCTCGACTTCGGCGCGAAGGAGTTCGTCGACCTCGACAGCGACGCGCTGAAAGACGTCGGCGGCGTCGATCTGGTGTTCGATGTCATCGGCGGCGACATCGGCAAGCGGTCCGCACGCCTGATTCGAGCCGGAGGAACACTGGTGTCCGTCGTCGGGCCGCCCGTGCCGCGGCCCGACGACGGCCTGGCGGTCGACTTCGTTGTCGAGTGCGATCGCGCCCAACTGAGTGAGATCGTCCAGCGGGTGCGGGACGGACGACTGCGGACGAACATCGGCAACATCGCGACCCTCGACGATGCCGTCGCCGCCTTGAACCCGACCGAGCGACGCAAGGGGAAGACGATCATTCGCGTTCGTCCGTGATTGGGGAGGGCGAGCGGTTCTGCTCTCCTCATTGATCATCGTCGCCTTTTGGATCGTGGTGATCGTCTCGACCGTCGTCGCCTTTGCAATCCGGCTGGTCTAGCGCGTCATTAGCGTCGACACAGAAATCACCCGGGAACTACGGGCAGAGGGCGTCGAAATCGCGACAAGTGTTCGGTGTACCGGACACTGAAGTCTTCGGCCGCCGTCGTCACGTCTGTAGGCACAGTTGGCTTGGAGATAGGGCCGCTCACGCCCTCGGGTCTAATTTTCGCTTGTTACGATACCAACCAGTTGGTATGTTCGAGTCGTGGACGGAGCAACGACGGCGAAAGCCAAGCCCGATGCGCGCACGCGTCTCCTCGATGCGGCCATGCGGATGATCCGGGCGCAGGGCTATTCGGCTACGACGGTGGACGATATCTGTCGCACCGCGGGTGTCACCAAGGGCGCGTTCTTCCATCACTTCAAAAGCAAGGAAGACCTCGCTGTCGCCGCCGCGGCGCATTTTTCGGCGATGGCCGAGGTGCTCTTCGCGGTCCAGCCTTATCGTCAGCTTGCTGATCCCTTGGATCGCCTGCTGGGGTATATCGATTTCCGCGCCGCGATCCTTGACGGGCCGATCCCGGAATTCACCTGTCTCCTGGGCACGATGGTGCAGGAGGCTTACGAGACCCATCCGGCGATCCGCCAAGCTTGCGACACCTATATCGGCCTCCATGCGGCGGAGGTAGCGAAGGACATCGAAGCGGCGAAAACGCTCTACGCGCCGGGCGCCTCATGGAGCGCCGAGAGCCTCGCATTTCATACACAGGCGGTGCTGCAGGGCGCTTACGTCCTCGCCAAAGCGAAAAACGGTAACGCGATCGCGCGAGACTGTGTGGCGCATCTGCGCCGCTATCTCGAGCTGCTGTTCCATAAGCCCAACTAAATCGGCCCAACCAGAGGAGGAGTAACGATCATGCCGGCACCGCGTGGAAAGTTCATCTGGTACGACGTGATGACCAACGACACAAAAGCGGCCAGCGATTTCTATAAGGCTGTCATCGGCTGGAATGCCGCCGAGTTTCCGATGGCGGACGGCAGCAACTACACCGTCTTCAGCCAGGGCGAGACCATGGTCGGCGGGCTGATGAAGATCCCGGCGGATGCGAGCGCGATGGGCGCGAAGCCCTGCTGGTCGGGCTATATCGCGGTCGACGATGTCGATGCCGATGCCAAGCGCATCGCCGATGCCGGCGGCAAGATCATGCGCCCGCCGACCGATATCCCGAATGTCGGCCGCTTCGCCGTCGCCGCCGATACGGGCGGCGCGATGTTCCTCATCTTCAAGCCGAGCACGGAGGAGAGCCCGGCCGGGCATGCGCCCATGGCGCCGGGCTTTATCGGCTGGCATGAACTCTATGCCGGCGATCTCGAGCGCGAATGGGATTTCTATTCGAAGCTCTTCGGCTGGACCAAAGCGCGGTCGATGGATATGGGCGCGATGGGCGTCTATCAGACCTTCTCCATCAACGGCGTCGAAAGCGGCGGCATGATGAAGCAGCCGCCCCAAGCTCCCGCCTCATTCTGGAATTACTATCTCGGCGTTGACAACGTGACCGCCGCGGCGGAACGCGCGACCAAGCGAGGCGCCAAGGTGATGATGGGACCGCAAGAAGTTCCGGGTGGTGCGTGGATCATACAGGCGCTCGACCCCGAGGGCGCTTTCTTCTCGCTGATCAGCACAACGAAGTAAGCCCGAACGCGGCCGTTGGGCGAGGGATCGCCCAATGGCCGTGCGAGCTTGGCGCGAGCACGAATTGTACCGCAAACGGTTGCAAAGTTAAGCGTAAGCAAGCAATATCGCGGCACTTCGGGGTTACTTTTTTGTGGGGGACTATCCGTGAATATTTCGCGCAAGCTTCTGACGCTCGGCATTGCCGGCGCAGCGCTCGGTTTCGTCCATGTCGGCGGTGCGCAAGCCGCGGGGCCGGCGATGGTCATTCAGTCCGACACCGTGCGTGGCGTGCTGCAGGGCATGACGGCGCCGGGTTGCGTCCTGAACAATCAGTTCAAGCATAAGGAAGAGATCATCTTCCGCATCCGCGTCGTCGACACCAAGACCGGCAAGCCGATGGACAAGGATCAGCTCAAGAGCCTCGTCATCGAATTGCCCGATGGCCAGAAATTCCCGGCGCATTACGGCATGCATCCGCCGCAGCAGCCGGTCGAATATTTCTGGACCTATGGCTGGGTCATTCCCGCAAACTATCCGACGGGCAGCTTCGGCTATAAGGTCGTTGCGACCGACAAGCACGGTCACACCGCGACGTTCGAGCCGTTCAAGTCGGTGCCGTCGCAGCTCACCGTCGTCGCCGATAACGGCTGATCGTCGGATCGCAGACGATGTTGCGTGGCGCTGCGTTCGCGACTCTCGCTTTGCTGGCGGTTATGTCATCGGCGACCGTTCTCGTTGCCGCGCCAAACGCGGCACGCGCCGATGACGGACCGACAGAGTTCAACGACAATTGTGCCGTCTGCCATGCCACTGAGCCGGGCGTGAACAAGCTCGGCCCGTCGCTGGCGGGCGTTGTCGGCCGGCCCTCGGCCAGCCTCAAGGACTTCCCGTATTCCGATGCGATGCAGAAGGCGGGCGTCACTTGGACCAAGCTGGTGCTCGATAAATACCTCACCGATCCGCAGGCGATGGTGAAGGGCACGAAGATGCTTTTCCCCGGCCTTAAGAGCGCCAAGGACCGCAAGACCCTGATCGACTATCTCGCGACGTTGAAGAACTAGCGGCCGCTCCTCGCTCATCAGGGAGGCATTGGATGAAACTAATTTTTCAAAAACAATAACTTCACGGGCGTCACTCGGGCTAAGCCCTATGCGGTACGACCAGCCGCGTGAAGCGCATGATGAAGACCACGCCGAGCGCCGTCGGCACCATTGCCGTGAGATAGATCGCTAAAGTCGCGCCGTTCACCGTCTCGATATCGATCCGCTCGCCGAGCCCGGCGAGATTGGCGACGATGCCGGCAGCGGCTGTACCGAGGGCGCCACCGAGCGAGCGCACCATTGATTGCGAGGCGGCGGTAATCGCTTCCTGGCCCTTCAGTGCCGCGCCCATGGTGCGCGCGCCGAGATGCACATTATGGCTGCCGATCCCCCAGCCGAAAACGAAGACCGCGAGGAAGAGTAGCGGCAGCCTCTCGCCTTGCGCCGTCGGCACCAGCATAAGCAGCGCGACCAGCATCAGTGCAACGCCGGAGTTAAGGGCGAAACGCTCGCGCGTGCCGGACCAGCCGGAGACGAGGAAGGTTGCAATCGTCCAGGCGATCGAAATGACGAGATTGGCGACGCCGACCCAGAGCGGCGAGAGCCCATGCACGATTTGCAACGAGAGCGGCAGCAGGATGGTGATTGCGGCCTGCGTGCCGCCGCCGATGATCAGCACCCAATAGCCGAGGCCGACCGGGCTCGAGAGCGAGAGCGGTCGCGTCGGGAAGAGGGGCTGCTGGGAGCTCGCATCGATGCGGAAGGTCCAAGCCATCATCGTCAGCGAGATCAGCAGAAGGATCGCGAGCGCGACCGGATTGGCAAGTTGGCCCGCTTCGGCGACGCCGGCGACGCCGAGCGTCAGCAGCGCCAGACGCAGCCCCGGCACGCCGACGCGCTCGCGCTTTTCGTCCGTCTTGTCGTTCGGCACTTTCAGCCAAGCGATGATGCCGAACAGGATCGCGAAAGGCAGCGAGGCCCAGAACGCGCCGCGCCACCATCCCGCCGCGGCGAAAGCGCCGCCGAAGAATGGGCCGAGGAGGCTGCAGATCGTCCAGACGCCTTGATAGACCGCGAGCATGCGCGTGCGCTGCTGCGGCAGGAAAACGCGGCCGATCAGCGCCATGGTGCCGCCCGTAACGAGGCCGCCGCCCAGCCCTTGCACGAAGCGCGACAGATTGAGCACCAACATGTCGGGCGCGAGCGCGCAGCCGAGCGTGCCGAGCGTGTAGATCGTCGCCGTGACGAAGAAGCCGCCGCGCATGCCGATGGCGCGCCAGATCGAGCCGATGATCGCCGCGCCGACGATCGCGCCGACCTGGTAGAGCATGCTTGCCCAGACGTAATAGGCAGCGCCGCCAATATCGGCGACGACGGTCGGCATGATGGTAACGACGATGAGGATTTGGAGCGAGAACAGCACCACACCCAGCATCACCATGAAGGTGTAGATGCCGAAGCCGCCGCGAAACAGCGATCCCCAGGAGCCGGTAGGGGCGTCGGTGCTGCTGGTCATTTCCTCCCACGCGCGCGATGGCCGGCTGGAGCCGGTTGCACTTTGCGCGCAACTATATCATCGCGCGGCAGAGCAAGTGAGCGCGTTATGTGCCGCCGCGAATGGCGGCGACCTCCTTACGGAAAGCCGCGAGCACATGCGCGCCGTCGGGCGTGTTTTTAATCCAATTGTCGATCACCGGCTGGATGCGCGCCTTCCATTGCGCGCGCTGCCGATCGCTTAGCCTGATCACGGTCTGGTCCTTCATCTCGTTCTGCACCTTGTCGATATTGCGATGCTCGGTGTCGTCGATGACCTTATGAACCAATTCGTGTAGCCCGTGCTGATGTTGGCATCGATCACCTGCTTCGCCTTGCCCGCGAGCTTCGCATAGATGTCGTTGTTCATGATCATCACGGAGAGCCGATGGCGAGAACGGCGCCGCTCCCCATATCAACAGCATGGCTTTGACGGGAGATCGCCGATGACGTCACGTTTCGGACGTATTTTCGCCACGGCGCTGAGCGCCGTTCTTGTCGTGCCGGTGTTTGCGCAGGCGGCCGATGTGCTGCTGCCCCCTTATGACGGCAGTCGGCCGTCGGCCGAGGTTATGACGGATGATGAGGCGCTAGCGGCGATGCATCAGCACGGCATCGCGCAGGTGAGAACGCTCGCCCGCGTCGGCGATTACTGGGAAGGCGAGGGCACGCTGAAGGGCAAGCCCGTCATCGCCTATGTCTTCACCGACGGCGCGTTGAAGATTTAGTCGGCGAGCCCGGGCGATCGCGTTCGCGTGCAATCGGCCGAACTGCCGAAGTGAGCGGCGGAATGGTCGCGCTTAATGCGCGACCACCTTCCGATAAAGATGCCAGCTCGCATGGCCGAGGATCGGTAGCACGATCATCAGGCCCAAGAGGAGCGGTATCGAGCCGATCACCAGACCCGCGGTGACGATCAATCCCCACGCCGCCATCGGTATCGGATTGGCGCGGATCGCGCGCAGCGACGTCCAGACCGCGACGCCGAGCCCGACATCGCGATCGAGCAGCATCGGGAAGGAGACGACGCTGATCGCGAAAACGGCCAGCGCAAAGATGAAGCCGACGCCAACGCCGGCACCGATCATCGCCCAGCCGCGTGCGGTGGTGAAAACGTCGGTGACGAAGCTTGTCATCGAATTTGGCTGCAAGGGTGCGACCGTCAGCGCGTAAATCGCTTCGGCGGCGCTCAGCCATAAGAGGAAGAGCACCATCAGCACCACGCCAAGCATGATGATCGCGCCGAAAGACGGCGAGCGCACGACATCGAAGGCCGTGGCCCAGCTCAGCTCATGGCCTTCCTCGCGCTGGCGGCTCATTTCGTAAAGGCCGACGGCGACGAACGGCCCGAGAAGCGCGAAGCCCGAGACCAGCGGGAAGAGCAGGGCGAACATGCCCGAGCCGAAGACGACACGCGCGATGATGAGACCGGCGGCGGGATAGAGCAGGCAGAGGAAAATCACATCGGTGCGCGCCGCGCCGAAATCGCTGATGCCTTTTGCCAGCACGTCCTTGAGATCAGCGGTAGCGATCCGGTTGACGGCCGGCGCTCTTTCGAGCGCGTCAGGGCGGCCGCGAACGGCACGCCCGGTCACTTCAACCGCGGCCGCGGCGTGACGCAGTTGGTCGCAGCCCCACTCGATCGGATTACGGATGGTCGATGCCATGCCCGAAGCTCCTTTTGTTCGTGTTTTTGTTTTGCGCCTAACGCGGCGCGTGCGCGTGTCGCGTTCGTCCAATTGGTCGGATGTCAACGTGCTTGCGGGTTCCGCTGTTTGATAAGGATGAGCAGCGATAGGCGATCAGCCGCCGGAGAAGTGCTCTTCGATTTTCGTCGCGACAGCGTCGCATATCTGAGCAAGCGTGCGGAGTTCGTCGCGTTCTTCTGGATCGCGAACGGTATTCGCTTGCTCACGAAACATCGTTGCTTGATCGAGCCAGAAGTCTGCATCGAGCATACTTTGCCTCCGCTATTAAGGGTTGCGGCAGCATGAGCGTTTTCAGAGTCTACGCCTCCTCGCCGACGCCAAAAACAAAAAACGCGAAATCGGGCATGAACACTGCCCTGTTCATGTCGATGTCACTTGACCGTCGTCGCCCCTCGCGAGAGACTCATCAGGTTGTCGACCAGCAGGAGGGTGTCTCACCAACATGACTCCGCCTATCCATCATGGAAGCGTCAGCTAGACCATTCGGTTTGCAACCAATGAAGGAGGGTGCTCAACCAGCATGACTCCACCGGCCAAGTTAGGCGTTGCCGAAATACTTGGCGTCGGCGACGCGGCCCTAAGTCCAAGATAAGCTCGGGACATGTTCTCCGGGCGCGAAGACAGCTTCGCAAACCGACCCCCGCGATCGCATGATGCGTCCGGGGGTCATGCGTTCTATAGCTCAGCTGTAAATCGGTTCATCTTAAAGCGTGTCCGCGCAGCAACTACCTGATCCACCCGATTGCGGATATGCGCCGGACGGGCGAGGAAAGATGACGAACGAAGCTGACGGCAGGAAATGACCGAAGCGCGGATAGATCTGCCGAGAGTCATGCTCATTGCGTTGTTCTTTGCCGCGCTGCTTGCCGCCGCGTTCCTGATCTTGCGTCCATTTCTCTCGGCGATGATTTGGGCGACGGCGCTGGTGATCGCGACCTGGCCGCTCCTGCTGCGCCTCCAGCATCTCCTCTGGGGGAAGCGCAGCCTTGCCGTCGCGATCATGACGCTTGTCCTCGTCGTGATTCTTCTTGCACCTCTCTGGTTCGCTGTCGATGCGATCGTCGGCAATGCCGGACTACTCAAGGATTGGGTGCAGCAATTGCTGACGGCGACGGAGCTGCCGGCGCCGCCCGCTTGGCTGAGCGGGCTACCGCTCGTCGGCGGCTCGGCGGCCCGTCTCTGGCAGGATGTCGTTAACACGGATCTCGGCGAGATCTTGTCGAAGCTTCGGCCTTACGCCGGCGGGGCGGCCGAGTGGGTGATCCGCGCGCTCGGTGATCTCGGGCTAATTCTCGTGCAATTCGTGCTCGCGCTGTTGTTCGCCGCCGTGCTGTATGCGCGCGGCGAAGCGGCTGGCATGATCGTGCTGCGTTTCAGCCACCGGCTCGCCGGCGATCGCGGCGAGCGCTCGATCCGCCTTGCTATGCAGGCAACCCGCAGCGTTGCGCTCGGTGTCGTGGTGACGGCGATCGTCCAGGCCGCGATCGCAACGCTGGGGCTGGTGCTCGCAGGCGTTCCTTTCGTTCAAATATTGGCGGCGCTGACCTTCATCCTCTGCATCGCACAACTCGGCGCGGGGCTCGTTCTCATCCCGGCAATGATTTGGATGTACGCCGCGGGCGACGTGACCGGCGGGACGATACTGCTGGCCTTTACCGTTCCGGCGATGACGCTCGACAACATCTTGCGGCCGTTGCTGATCACGCGCGGCGCTCATCTGTCGCTGCTTCTCGTGCTGCTCGGCGTTGTCGGCGGTCTTCTCGCTTTCGGTCTGATCGGGATTTTCATCGGTCCGATCGTGCTCGCCGTGGCCTATGAGCTGGCGATGGAATGGATCGCCGAAGATCGCGCGCCCGCGTAAGGCCGGTTGACTGGCGCGAGGCCGATCCACCAAATACCGCGTCAACGACAACGGTTCGGGGGAGCCGCGGGGGATGCCGTCGATTGCGCCGGTTTCAAGCCAATCATCTGTCACGATGCGTTGCGATCCGTGGGGTCCGGTCCTCGCGTGTTTCGTCTTCTGCTCGATCTGTGGTTGGTTTCTCTTCAACAATGCGACCACGTTCAAACCCTGGGCGCCGGGTACCGATTGGACCGGGGCGCTCTTCGGCCTCGGCGTGATTGGTGCCGGGCTTTGGGGCGCGATCGGCTGGACGGCGAGTTCGCTGACAGTCGATCATGCGGCGCGGCGGCTTCTGCTCGACCGCTTCAGTTTATGGAAGCAAAACGACGAGCGGCCGCTTGTCATCTCGGTAGATATGATCGACGCCGTCGTGTTGACGCCGCAACGGCGCGCGCAACTGCTGCTGCCCGATCGCATCGAGCTGAGGCTCAGGGACGGCAAGAAGGTTCCCGTGTCCACCATCTGCTCATTGATGTGGGGCATGGCGATCCAGGGAAAGCGGTTGGCCGAGGCGCTCGGTTGCCGTTACGAGGAGCAAGAAGAGCCGGACAAAAAGCCGCAGGATTGAACGCATACGGCGCGACACCGCGTGTCAGTGCACGCGGCATTTCGCGGGTTACACCCTGCGAAAATTCTTGTTAGTCTTGCGGGCGAGTGAGGGGATTTTCGGCCGATTTCTTTGACGCTTTCTCCCGACTCCGCCATGTCGAGAAGGATTGCGCGCCCATCAGCCGAATTCTGTGAGCACCATCGAAGGCGAAGGGTTTTCGTGACAAAGTCATTCACGCTCGGCTTTTGTGCTTTTGCGAGCATTGCGTTGGCCGGCTGCTCGCCGGACTATTCGCCTAACACCTATAACGGCTCGGCGGTCCAGCAGGCGAACAAGGTCGATACCGGTATCGTCGTCGGCTATCGCGAAGTGCGGATCAGCGACGACGGCTCGGTCGGCACCGTGACCGGCGGCGCGGCCGGCGGCATTCTCGGTGCTGAGCTCAGTTCGCCGACCGTGCCGACAGCGCTTGCCGCGCTGGGCGGCACGATTGTCGGCGGCGTGGTCGGCGCGACCCTCCAGCATGCGACCGGCGATACGAAGGGCTGGGAATACATCGTGCGCCAGCCGAAAGGCGATCTCGTCTCGGTGACGCAGCGCGAACCGACGCCGATCCCGATCGGTCAGAAGGTTCTCGTCATCGAAGGCAAGCAAGCGCGCATCATCCCCGATTACGCGACGGCGTCGTTTGACGATCCGACGCCTGCGCCGAAAGCCGATCAAAAGCAGGATACGGAGAAAGAGAAGGCGGCCGTGGCCGCTCCACCTCCACCAGCGGAACCTGTGGCACCCGCGTCCACACCAGCGACAGCGACGACCGTGACGTCGACCACCGCGGTGGCAGCGCCGGCATCGGCCCCGGCATCAGTCACGAACAGTGCGGCGAGCGCGCCGCCGGCGCCGTCTTCGGCGGATGCAGCAAAAACGCCGAGCGATCAGCCTGTACCGGCGAATACGCCCACTTCTACACCGGCTCCGCAACAGCCCGCGCCGGCGTCGCCGCCTGACGCACCTGCATCTTCGCCTCCGGCCGCTACAACGCCGTCGTCGCCCTAAGGGTTCTTCCCGCGCTCCATCGCGACTTCGGCTTCGAGGCTCTCGCGATCGCGATAGATCGAGGTCACGGCAAGCACGCGTCCGCCCTTCTTATAGCGCAGCACGCAATCGCGGCCGGCGATGTTGCCGTCGACAGCGATCTCGTCCCAGCTTTCGGCATGGCCGACATAATTGATCGGCACGTCGTAATGCTGGCTCCAGAAGAACGGCACGGCGTCGAACGGCACGCGCTGACCCAGCAGGTTGAACGCAGCGGTCTGACCCTGGCGCTCGGCGACGACCCAATGCTCGACGCGGATCGGCTGGCCGCTATGCCGGTCGGGCCAGCGTGCGATATCACCCGCGGCGAAAATCTCCGGCGCGCTGGTTTGGAGATATCGGTCGACGACCACGCCGCGATCGATCTTGAGTCCCGCTTTCTCGGCAAGTGCCATGCGCGGCCGCACGCCGACGCCCATGATCACGAGATCGGCCTCGATCATGCTGCCGCTTTGCAGCGTGACCTGTTTGGCGTCGATCGCGCTCGGCGTGTTCTCGAGGTGGAAGATGACGCCGTGTTCCTGATGCAGCGCGCGCACGAACGCGCCCATCTCGGCGCCGAGAATACGCTCCATCGGCACCTTCTCGGGCGCGACGACATGGACTTCGATGTTGCGATTGCGCAGCGCTGCCGCCGCTTCGAGTCCGATGAAGCTCGCGCCGATCACCACCGCGCGGCTTGCATTCGTGGCGCGCGCGATGATGGCGCGGGAATCCGCCAGCGTGCGCAACGTGAACACATGCGGTAGATCCGCGCCGGGCAGGGGAAGCCTTATCGGCTCGGCGCCGGTGGCCAGAAGCAGGCGGTCATAGGGAAGCTTGCTGCCATTACCGAGCGTGACTTCGCGGGCGCGCGGGTCGATCGCTGTGACGGCCGTTTTGAGCCGCAAATCGATCTGATTGCCGGAATAGAAATCGTCGGGCCGCAGCGGCATCCACTCTTCGGGCGCGTTGCCGGCGAGGTAGTCTTTCGACAAATTCGGCCGGTCGACCGGCGGTACTTCGTCGTCGCTGACCATGACGATGCTGTTGGCGTAGCCTTCGCGGCGCAAGCGCTCCGCAGCGGCAACGCCGGCAGCGCCGCCGCCGATAATGACGATCTTTCCCGGCACCGCCGACGTCGCCGCACCAAGGGATTTCTTCGGTGCTTCCGGCTTTTTGTCGTGCACGAAGATCTTGCCGTCGCGCTGCTCGACCGACCAGCAAGCCAGCGGGCTGAGGGCCGGTGCGTGCAGTGCTTCGCCGGTGCGGATGCTGAAACAGGCGTGATGCCACGGGCAATGCACCGCGTCGCCGGTGAAAAGGCCGTCGCCGAGCGGTCCGCCGTAATGCGAGCACGTCGCGCCGATGGCGAAGATTTCGCTGCCGCTCCGGGCGAGCAGCACGTTTTCCTCACCGACATGTCCGGTGAGCATCTGGCCTTCGGCGAGCTCGCTGGCCGCAATGCCCGCCGCCAGATCGGGTCCGGTCGTCGACTGTGCGTCACTCATCGAATTCTCCCTTTGCCACGCATTGGACACGGGGCGACCGAAAAGGTTCCCCGGGAGCGGCGCAGTTGCAGCTCTTGCTTAAGCCGGCGCCGCTCGCAACAATTATAGAAGGCTGACCAGGGTTTCGCGTTACCACGAAAGTATCAGCCTATGAGGAGGTTGCGATGGCAGACGGTGCGATGAGCGATCGGATCGCGGCGATCCGCAATGTGCCGAATCTCGATGCGCTCTACGAAGAAACCGGTAAGATGAGCTCGACGCCCGGCTGGCTGCGGCGCGACGAGACCGCGCCGGCGGAGAAGCAACAATCGGATTATGTGCCGGCGCATTGGCGCTACGATTTGTGCAAGGCGGCGCTCGATGCGGCAGGCCGGTTGATCGATGTGTCGCTGGCCGAGCGGCGCAATCTTGTCATGTGCAATCCGATCCCGGGAAAAGGCGTGATGACGACGAAGACTCTCGTCAGCGCCTATCAAATGATTCTGCCGGGCGAGAAGGCGCCGTCGCATCGTCACACCGCGCATGCGTTGCGGGTGATCATTGACGCGAAGGGTGCTTATTCAACGGTCGACGGCGAGAAGACGCCGATGGAAACCGGCGATGTCGTGCTGACGCCCGGCTGGTGCTGGCATGAGCATGGTCATGATGGCGACGAGGCGGCTTATTGGTTTGATGGGCTTGATGTCCCGCTGGTACGCGGCCTCGAGAATATGTTCTATGAGGACAATGCCTGTCCGCTTCGATCCGAGCCCCAAAGAGGTGACGAGCTCGCCCTATCGCTTCTCGCGCGATGACATCGCGCGTCGTCTCGACAAGGCGATCGCCGACAATGAAGGTTTCCACGGTCCGCGCATCACCTTGGACGCGCCGACCATGCCGACCATGCTGCTGACGGTGGAGCGGCTCGCCTCGGGCACCAAGACGCGGCGGCAGCGTTCGACGACTAACCAGATCTTCTGCGTCATGGAAGGTAGCGGCGAGACCATTGCCGGCGACACGCGGATCGCGTGGCAGCGCGGCGACAATTTCTGCGTGCCGACCTGGACGAAGGTCGAGCATAGAGCGAGCAGCGATGCGCAGCTTTTCTGCATGTCGGACGAGCCGCTGATGAAATTCGCGCGCTTCTATAAATTCGAAGCGGATTAGGACCGTTCGGTCGAACTTCAATAATCCAATAGGGGGCCTTGTTATGAATGCGCATGATGCCGTCCGCGCCAAACGCAAAAAATTCCGCGAGCTCCTAACGGGTCGGCGTTGCACCGTGATGCCGGGCGGCTTCTCGCCGCTCTATGCCAAGATGGCCGAGCGTGCGGGGTTCGAGTCCTTCTTTTTCGCCGGTTCGCAGATGTCGGCCTTCCTGTTGGGTGTGCCCGACAACGGCTTCATCGGGCTGCGCGACGTGGTCGATCACGTGCGCCATGCGGCGGCCATCTGCGATATCCCGATCTTCGTCGATTGCGACACCGGCTACGGCAATGCGGTCAACGCCGATTATGCGGTGCGCGAGGTGTGCCGCTCGGGTGCGGCGGGCATGCAGCTTGAGGATCAGGAAGCGCCGAAAAAATCCGCGACCATGGCGGGACGGCGCTGCGTGCCGATGGCGGAACATATCGGCAAGCTGA
The DNA here is from genome assembly GCA_963740675.1 of uncultured Alphaproteobacteria bacterium. Classification (GTDB taxonomy): domain Bacteria; phylum Pseudomonadota; class Alphaproteobacteria; order ATCC43930; family CGMCC-115725; genus CAIKMD01. The sequence goes on along the minus strand of CAVUFS010000003.1, from coordinate 712,043 downwards.
AGGCAGCCGTTGCCGCGCGTAACGAGATGGACCCGGAATTCGTCATCTGTGCCCGCACCGATGTCCTGGGCGCCGAGGGCGGCAATTTCGATCAGGCGCTCGAGCGCTCCATCGCCTACGTGACCGAAGGTGGCGCCGATTTCATCTGGCTGAACTCGTGCGAGACGCGCGAGCAATTGAAGCGTGCCTGCAAGGAAGTCCCGGCTCCCGTCTTCGCGCTCTGGGCCAATACGATCGAGCCCGCGCCGACCAACCAGGAATATGCCGATCTTGGCGCCTGCATGGTCATGTATCCGACCATCGCCGCGACCTGGGGCCTGCAGGCCTCATGGGAGAAGCTCAACGACATGCGCGAGATGGGCGGCGCCTATATCGATGACCGTGCCATGCGCAAAGTCGGGACCAACAGCAAGTGGGGCCCGGTCGAACAGTCGGTGCTGACCAATACCAAGCGCGTGCGCGAGATCGAGGAAAAATATCTCACCGACGAAGACAAACGCGACTACGACAACACCTGGGGGCACTAAGGTTTTGGCTAATATGTGACGGGCGTTTTGAACTGATCGTTCGAGAGCGAAGTCGCAGATAGAAGCCGCTTTCGTAGCTTTTGCTTCCTCGTCATGCCCGCGAAAGCGGGCATCCAGCGTGCGGCTCTGGACCCCCGCTTTCGCGGGGGTGACGGTCAGGGTATTTCAACTTAGTCGGATAGAGCCGGATAGAGCTCTCGCCGCGCGCTCTCCTTAGCGCGGCGGTTTTTCGGCAGTCAGGAAGCCGGTCGTCGCGAAAGACGGCCGCGCGGCGAGCTTGGCGCCATAGCGCTTCGCATTCACATAGCGCGCGCGCCAATCGAATTCCGGCAGCACACGGTCGAGATAGCCGAGCGCGGTGCCACATACGACATCGCCCAGGCTGAACTTCTCGCCGTGAACGAAATCGGTGCCGGTCACGGTCTTGTCGATCACCGCGAGAGTGGCCTCGATTTTCTGCATCTGTCGCGTCACGTATTCGGCGCCTTGCTGCTTGGGCTCGGGCAGGCGGCGGTCATGCATAATGTTGACGGTGGCGTCGAGCAGGCCATTGCCCAGAGCTTCCCAGCGCCGCACCGCGATCCGCGCGGCGAATGTGTCAGGGATGAGCTTCGGCGTCGGCGCGATGCCGTCGACATATTCGGCGATGACCGAGGAATCGAAGATGGCGGTACCGTCGTCGAGCAGCAGCGTCGGAATTTTACCAAGCGGATTGGCGGCAGACACGCCGGAAGCGGGATCGCGCGGGCTCGCCGCGACGAACTCGCAGGCGACGCCTTTCTCAGCGATCGCGATACGGGCTTTGCGGGCATAGGGGCTGCCATCGCTGCCAAGCAATTTCATTCTTCTTCTCCGTTGCAAAAAGAAAATTAGCGCATCGTCGGCATGGTGAATTCGGCGCCGGCGCGAATGCCGGTCGGCCAGCGCGATATTACGGTCTTGAGCTTGGTGTAGAAGCGCACGCCTTCGGGCCCATGAACATGGTGATCGCCGAAGAGCGAGCGCTTCCAGCCGCCGAAAGAGTGGAACGCCATCGGCACGGGGATCGGCACGTTGACGCCGATCATGCCGATTTTGGCACGGTTGGAAAAATCGCGCGCCGCGTCGCCGTCGCGGGTGAAAATCGCGGCGCCGTTGCCGAATTCATGCGCGTTGACGAGGCCAAGCGCCTCTTCGTAATTCGCGGCGCGGATCACGGAGAGGACGGGACCGAATATCTCTTCCTTATAGATGCGCATTTGCGGCGTGACGTTGTCGAAGAGACAGCCGCCGAGGAAATAGCCGTTCTCGTAGCCCTGCAGCGTGAAGCCGCGGCCATCGACGACGAGCTTGGCGCCTTCGGACAGGCCGATATCGACATAGTGCTTCACGCGCTCATAGGCCTCGCGCGTGACCAGCGGCCCCATCTCGGCATCGGGATCGGTGTAGGGGCCGAGCTTTAGACTCTGCACACGCGGGGTGAGCTGTTCGATCAGCGCGTCGCCTGCTTTGCCGACGGTGACCGCGACCGACACCGCCATGCATCGCTCGCCAGCCGAGCCGTAAGCCGCGCCCATCAGCGCATCGACCGCCTGGCCCATATCGGCATCGGGCAGCACGACCATGTGGTTCTTGGCACCGCCCAAAGCCTGCACGCGCTTGTTGTTGGCGCTGGCGCGATGGAAGACATGCTCGGCGATCGGCGTCGAGCCGACGAAGCTCACCGCATCGATGCCGGGATGATCGAGGATTGCATCGACGGCGCTCTTATCGCCGTTCACGACATTGAACACGCCGGGAGGCAGGCCCGCTTGCGTGAGCAGCTCGGCGAGGAACAGCGCCGGCGAGGGGTCGCGCTCCGACGGCTTCAGCACGAAGCTGTTGCCGCAAGCGATGGCGACCGGGAACATCCACATCGGCACCATCGCCGGGAAATTGAACGGCGTGATACCGGCGCACACGCCCAAAGCCTGGCGCACGCCGTAAGAGTTGATATTCGCGCCGATATTCTCGGTGAACTCGCCTTTCAAGAGCTGCGGAATGCCGCAGACGAACTCGACCACCTCGATGCCGCGCGTGACCTCACCCGTCGCATCGGCCAGCACCTTGCCATGCTCGCTGCCGATCATGCGTGCGAGCTTGTCGCGGTTCTGCTCGAGCAGCTCCTTATATTTGAACATCACGCGGGCGCGGGTGAGGGGCGGCGTCGCGGCCCAGGCAGGGAAGGCTTCGCGCGCGGCTGCGACCGCGGCGTCGATCTCGCTGCTATCGGCGAAGGCGACGTGCGTTGTGACTTCGCCGGTGGCGGGATTGAAGACATCGCCATGGCGGCCGCTTTTGCCCGCGATGCGTTTGCCGCCGATGAAGTGCCCGAGTTCCTCTACCATCACCAATTCCCTTTCATCACGGATAGAGCAGCTTCTTCACGTCCATATCGTGGGTCAGCATGCCTTGCCGTTTCATGACATCGAACCACCATTCAAGATCGGCGGTATTGATCTTTGGCGCTTGATCGCTGATCTGCGCAACCTTGAGCACTTGCGGCGGCAGCTTGGCGTAGCGGTTGATGTCTTCCTTGGTGCGATCGGGCTGCGCTTCGACGAATTCCGCGCCTTCGATGATGCTGGCGCGAAAAGCGGCGACTTCGCTTGTATGCTGATCGGCCCATTCGCGTGTCGCTATATACATGATCACCGGCTTGCCCGACGGGATCTGGCCGGCGAGCGGCACGGCGATATAGCCGACACCGGCATCGGTAATCTGGCCGATGAAGGGGTTGACCGCCACGACCGCATCGACGGTCTTCGCTGCGAGCAGATCGCGCATGCGCGGCAGTTGCGTCTCGGCGAATTCGACCTTGTGGAAATCGACGCCGCGCTCGGTCAGCCAATAGCGATAGAGGACGTGCAGGGCTGCGCCGATGCCGGGCACGCCGACCTTGCGGCCGACGAAATCCTTCGGCTCGTGAATGCCGCTGTCCTTCGCGGCGAGTACCGCCTCGTCGGTCGGGCGTTTCGAGGTTGCCGTGCCGCCGAGGATGACGACGAGATCGAGCCCGCCATCGACCGCCTGGAAATAGGTGGTTGCGCTGGTCGCGGCGATCTCGAGCGAATGGGCGAGCAGGGCCGAGGGCATGTTGGAATCGAGCCCGCCCATGAGGATCGACACATCGAGCCCGCGCTTGGCGAAATAGCCCTCTTCCTTCGCCGTATAGAGCGCGGCGGTTGCGGTGCCGCCGCCGGCGGTGCCGATCGTCATTTTTGTTTCGGCGGCAGCGGGCAGCGCGTAAAGCGCGGCGGCCAGCACGATCCCGGCATAGCGAAAATTCTTGAACACGGTGCGCAACTCCTTCCATGGCTCGGGCTTCTCTCGACCCGCCTGATCTTACGTCGCCCTGATCCTTCATCACGCGGGCGGGAAAGGAAACCACTTTTGCGCTATTCTTGACCCAACAACCAGCCAGCGAGGGCGACCATGCGCGGGGTAGGCTTTTTCACCTGGGGCGGACCTGAGGTGCTTCAGGTCATCGATCTTCCGGAAGGGCATGTGGGTGCGGGACAGGTGCGGATCCGCAACCATGCGGCGACCGTCAATCCGACCGATCTCAGCGCGCGCAACGGCTCGCGCCAAGAGGCGCAAAAAGCCGATCCGCCGCCCTACGTGCCGGGCATGGAGGTGGGCGGCGTTGTCGATGAGATCGGTCTCGGCGTTACCGGGCTTAAGGTGGGCGATGCGGTGCTGGCGATCGTCGTGCCGAAGGGTAGCCACGGTGCCTATCGCGAGGAGATCGTGCTCGATGCGCGCTCGGTCGTGCTCGCGCCGAAGGGTAAGTCCCATGCCGAGGCAGCCAGCCTGCCGATGAACGGGCTGACGGCACGCCAGGCGCTCGACAAGCTGGGTTTGAAGCCGGGACAAGTCATCGCGGTCACCGGCGCCGCGGGCGCTTTCGGCGGCTATGTCGTGCAGCTCGCCAAGACCGAAGGGCTGACCGTCATCGCCGACGCGTCCGAAAAGGACGAGGCGCTGGTCAAATCGCTCGGTGCCGATATCGTCCTACCCCGCGGCGACGATATCGCTCAGCGCATCCGCCAGCATTTCCCGCATGGCGTCGACGGCCTCGCCGATGGCGCCGTGCTGAAGGAAAAGGTCATCCCGGCGGTGCGCGACGGCGGTGGTTTCGCCTCTGTACGCGGCTTCCAAGGCGTGCCAACCCGCGACATCCGCTTCAGTATGGTTTCTGTGAGCGGCTACGTCTTCGAGCACGACAAGCTCGACCGGCTGCGGCAGCTCGTAGATGAGGGCAAACTCGCTCTCCGCGTCGCCGCGACCTACAAGCCCGAACAAGCTGGCGAGGCGCACCGGCGGCTAGAGGCAGGCGGAACGCGGGGCCGTATTAGCATCGCGTTTTGAGGCGCGCCGGCAGTCCCCGTCCTTCGCCGGGACGGCGCTGAAAAGGTGTGGCGCCAAGGGGCTTAGGGCTTGGCCTAGCCTTCCTTGCCTTGCCTTGCCTTGCCTTGCCTTGCCTTGCCTTGCCTTCGCCTTGGCCCTCTGTAAGAATCCGGCAATAGCTGCGCGAGCGGTCTTTTGGGCCCCGCGAACAGGGAGGAATAACCATGGCTTTCGGCATCGGACAACCCGTCACCCGCGTGGAAGACCCGCGTCTCCTGACTGGGCGAGGCAAATATGTCGCCGATATCGATCTGCCGCGGCAGACGCACGGCGTCTTCATCTTCTCGCCCTATGCCCACGCCACGATCAAATCGATCGACATCGCCGAGGCGATGAAGCTGCCGGGCATGGTCGCCGTGCTGACCGGCAAGGATTACGTCGCCGACAAGAACGGCCCGATCATGGCCGAGGCCATGCCCGAGGATTTCGGCGGCCCGAAAGGTTATCGCAGCCAGCATTTCCCGCTCGCGGTCGAGCGGGTGCGCTATGTCGGCGAGCGCGTCGCCATCGTCATCGCCGAGACCGAGGCGCAGGCGCGCGACGCCGTGGACCTGGTCAACATCGAGTATGAAGAATTGCCGGTCGTGGTTCGCGCGATCGATGCGGTAAAGGATGGCGCGGCGCAGGTTTATGCCGAGAGCCCGAAGAACATCTGCTTCACCTTGCGCATGGGTAATGTCGATGCGGTTGAGCCGGCTTTCGCCAAGGCGGCGCATGTCACGAAGCTCGATCTCTACAACAACCGGCTCAACGCCTTCACCATGGAGCCGCGCGGCTGCCTTGCCGAATACGACAGGGGCACCGAGCGCTTCACCGTCTATTCCTCGACCCAGAATCCGCACGGGCTACGCCACGGCCTGTCGCATCTGATGCATCTGCCGGAAGGCTCGTTCCGCGTCATCGCTAAGGATGTCGGCGGCGGCTTCGGCATGAAGGGCAATCTTTATCCCGAGGAAGTCGTCGTGCCATGGGCGGCCAAGCGCGTTGGCCGGCCGGTCAAATGGATTCCGAACCGCTCCGAGGCCTTGCTCGGCGACGATCAGGGCCGCGATCTGCATGTCTCGGCCGAACTCGCGCTCGATGCCGACGGCAAGTTCCTCGCGCTGCGGTGGAAGGGCTTGCACAATGTCGGCGCCTATATCGAAGGCTCGGGCATCGTGCCGGTGATGTTCGTGATGAAGCTGGCGCCGTCGGTCTACGACATTCCGGCGGTGGCGGTGTTCAACAGCGCGGTCTTCACCAACACGCCGCCGACCATTCCCTATCGCGGCGCCGGCCGACCGGAAGCGGTCTACATCATGGAGCGCCTGATCGATAAGGCGGCGCATGAGATGAAGATCGACCGCGCCGAGATCCGTAAGAAGAACTTCATCCAACCGGCGTCGATGCCTTATGCCAGCAAGACCGGCTGGACCTATGACACCGGCGATTTCGCTGCGGCGATGAACAAGGCGCAAAGCCTCGCCGATTGGAAGGGCTATGAGGCGCGCAAGGCGGCGAGCGAGAAGGCCGGCAAGACACGCGGTCGCGGCATCGTCGCTTATATCGACAACACCGGCATCTTCAACGACCGGATGGAAATCCGCTTCGATCCGTCGGGCAATTGCGTCGTGCATGCGGGCACGTTCTCGCATGGCCAGGGCCACGAGACGGTCTATCCGCAGATGGTGGCGGGCTGGCTCGGCATGCCGATCGACAAGGTTCGCCTTGTCCAGGGCGATACAGACCAAGTCGCCGCCGGCCGTGGCACCTATGCTTCGCGCTCGATGATGGTCGGCGGCTCAGCCTTGCGCGCGGCAGCCGACGAAGTGATCGAGAAAGGCAAGAAATGGGCGGCGCATTTCATGGAAGCGAGCCCGAACGACATCACCTTCGCCGACGGCAAATTCACGATCGCCGGCACCGATAAGGAGATGCCGCTGATGAAGGTCGCGGCGATGTCCTTCATTCCGGTCGGTATCCCGGCTGAGCTCGGCGTCGGTCTGACCGGCGCGGGCGCGTTCTCGGCGAACGTGCCGAGCTTCCCCAATGGCTGCCATATCTGCGAGGTCGAGCTCGACGGCGATACAGGCTCGGTGGAGATCGACCGCTACACCGTGGTCGACGATATCGGCACGGTGATCAATCCGCTGCTCGCGCAAGGTCAGATCCATGGCGGCGTCGTGCAGGGCGTCGGCCAGGCGCTGCTCGAGGACATCATCCACGACGAGAATGGCTCGTTCCTGACCGGCTCGCTGATGGATTACGGCATCCCGCGTGCCGACAACATGCCGTCGATCAGCGTCGACTTCAGCCCGGTGGCGTCGAAGTCGAACCCGCTGGGTGTGAAGGGCGTGGGCGAGGGCGGCACGGTCGCCTCGACGCCGACGGTGATGAACGCGATCCTCGATGCGCTGCAGAGCTTCGGTGTGGCCGATGTGCCGATGCCGGCGACGCCGCAACGCGTCTGGGCCGCGATCAACGATAGCCAGCGCAAAGCCGCGGAATAGGATTTTCTTCTTCGTCAATGCGAGCGTAGCGAAGCAATCTAGGCTGTGTGTGGCTCTGGATTGCTTCGTCGCTGCGCTCCTCACAATGAAGTTGTTGTTTCTGAGCGTGCAGACGTGCTGCGGACTTACGGCTTCGTGTTTTTCACGGGTGAGCGCACGAAAAGGATGGCGCCGGCGGCGCGGGCATAGGCCTCGGTACAGATGGTGCCGATCTTGCCGGCAAGGCGCGGCGCCTGCGCTTCGAGCGCCGAGAGCGTGATATTCTTGGACACGCGCACATGGCGCACGCAGACGGCGCCTTCCGCGGTGAAGCCAGCCTCGAATTCGTAAGCGGGATCGTCAGCCGGCGCTTCGATGCCGAAGGCGTCGTAGATATCGATCGGCTGGCCGTTGCGCGTGGTGCCACGGCCGTCGCCGGCATAATCGGCGCGCACAAGGCGGACGCAGGCATTGTAGGCACTGAGCAAGCTGGTGCCGTCGGACCGGCTTTCCCACGGATGATAGCCAAAGCGCACGCATTTACCCTCGGCGCCGCCGGTGCAAGTGATGAGGATTTGACCCGCCTGCGGCACATAGCGTCCGTCAGCGGTGAAGTGGCCGGCGAGCGGAAAGCCAAAGCGCTTTCCATCCGGATCGGGTTGGCACGCATTGCGCCATTCGCCCGTGGCTGCGTCGGCCTCTGATACGGTGTACAGCAGGATCTCGCCGCTATGATCCTTTGGATCAGGTTCGACCGCATCGATGCGCAGACGACGTTGCGCCCCCGAGCCGTCGCCCAGCGCGAGGATCACCCCCGGTAAATCGCGCGGCGCGAGCACACTTCCGTCCGTCAACGTGACCTGAAATGTGCTACCGACGATCTCGACCGTGGGTGCCGCGGCTTGCGGAGCCGCATAGAGCGGCTCCGCCACCGCAAATGCGGCAAGCATTGTGACGATCGCAAGAACTTGCCGCGTCACGATTTAGCGTGCGGGGATCGTGACGGCCTCGATAGCGACTCCGTTGAGATCGCCGAGAGCCGAACCGCCGCTCGTCAGCGCATTCGTCGTCAGCGCATTCGTCGTCAGCGCATTCGTCGTCAACGCGTTCGCCACGATCGCATTCGTCGTTAGCGCGTTCGTCGTCAGCGCCGCTTGGGCGGTCGCACTGCCGACCAAAAGCCCGCCCGCGACAACCGCCGCGGTCAAAGCAAAATACCGACCCATCGTTATGACTCCTCAAAGCAGAATGCGAGCGCCGCCATGCCGGAAAAGCGCCCCGAGATTGCCGACGGCCGGCACCGCCAACGGCTTTTGGGCAATTCTGCTGGTTTGAGTCTTCTCAGCCCGCGCGAAATCAATTCTCATTCCGTGCAGAGGTCGGGCGGCCGATTATTTCTCGAGATCGGCCATTGCTCGGCAATCGCTGGGCGTCATGCCATAGGCCTGGCGGAAGGTACGATAGAAGGTGGCGAGACTGTTGAAGCCCCAGGCGAAGGCGATATCGGTGATCGCACGATCCCGCCAAAGGGGATGAACCAAGGCGGCCCGGCATTCCTCTAGCCGCTGCTGCAGCACATGGCGGGCAAAGCTGGCACCGGTCGGTTCGAACAGCAGGTGCAGTTGCCGCACGGACATCTTCAACGCTGCGGCGACGTGCGTCGGTGTCAGCGCCGGATTGGCGAGATTCTGCTGGACATAACGCTTCGCCTCGACAAGGCGCGCGGCTTCGACGGCTGTCCTATGTGCGCCGCCGTTCGCGCCGCAGGCGATGGCGAGCAAGCGGCAGGCGTGATCCGCGAACTGATCTGTCTCGTCATCAGCGAGTTGATCGAGTTGGGCCGATAAGGCTTCGAGATAGCCTCGCGTGATCGCGATGGTGGCTTGGCTGCCCTGAAGGAGGAAGTTGCGCGGAAATTGCGCTGACGGCAGATGTGGCTCGAGCAGCTTTCGCGGGAACATCCAGATGTCGTGGTCGTAACGGCGTAAAGCCATTGTGGTGAAGGTCTCGGTCGGATCTGCCAGGCAGAGATCGCCGGTCGCTGCGTTGTGGTTGTTGTTGTTCTGCCTGAACCGGGCGCCAGGGCTACGTTCTTGATAGAGCCAGATCCAGTCTTCCCAGCCAAGCCGCGCGATCTGGCGCGGTCCTCGCGCGACCGGGTAGGGATCGGCGCTATGATGAAAATGCGCGAGCGCCCTGCTCAAATGGGCATCGATTGTTGCAGAAAACGGAGTCCCTGGAGCGTCTTCCCGGCGTTCCCCCGTGACGCCGATCAGACCCTCACTCACTTGTTCTCGCCAATAGGCAAAGCGGTCTTTTGCGGGGATATCGGCGGTGGACAGGCTGAAGCGCTGCATAAGGTCCTTGTCGATTGACTGAGTTGATCGAGGTGCACCCGGTCGGTGCGCACTGATAGGTGTCGCACGGTTGATTCGCAAGCCTTGCCACGAACCCCGCGAAAGTCGCGCCCTTTTGACTAAAATGGGGCGGGATTGGCCGATGCGCCGATGCCGGCGACGCGCGCAACGCGTCTGGGCCGCGATCAACGACAGCCAGCGTAAAGCCGCAGAATAACCGATCGTTCCCGCGTCAGGCCGTCGGCCTCTGGCTTACGGCTCAGCGCGGTTGCTTTCATCGAGCTGCGGATCGATCTCGATCTCCTCGGCCGGGGAGTGGAGCTCGCGGTCGATCAGGGTATCGTCGAACTTCTGTTTGACGGCCGGAGAGGGCCGGGCCGGGGCGCGTTTTGTCGCCCGCTTGCGGGTCGGCGTCGGCATGTCGGAATCCTCCCGTGATTCGGAGAGAGAACGCCGTGGCAGCGTGGAGGTTGCGGCGATACACCGGCGGCGCGGAGCACCGGGAACTCGCCGAAAGCCGCGCGGTTGAGTAAGCTATTGTTGTCGAAAAAGGGGTTTCTGGAGGAAATTGCACATGGATGATTACGGTTACGGTTTCTACCCGTCGATACCTGGTCTGATCGTCACGATCGCGCTTTGGATTGCGCTCGCCGTCGGCAACGGCTTCATCGCCCGCGCTCTTAATAAGCATGTCGCGCTATGGGTGATCTTGTCGCTCATCCCGGTCGTCAACATCTTCTTCTATATCTACATCGCCTATGCGGTGATCCTCGGCATCCTCCACCGCCTGAACGCGATCATCGCGCGTAACGGCGTGGTGGTGGATACGTGATTTCCTGAATCGTCATTGCGAGCGAAGCGAAGCAATCCAGGACAACACGTCGAACATCTGGATTGCTTCCTCGCTTCTCGCAACGACGTAAGTTGCCAGGAGGACGGAATGCAGATCAAAGACCCAAAACTCTTTCGCCAGCACGCCTATATCGACGGGCAATGGGTCGAGGCCGATAGCCGCAAGGGCTTCGCGGTCAACAATCCCGCGGATGACAGCGCGCTCGGCTCCGTGCCCGATATGGGTTCGGCGGAGACGCGCCGCGCGATCGAGGCGGCGGAGCGTGCGCTGCCCGATTGGCGGGCGCGTACCGGCAAGGAGCGCGCGGCGATCCTTCGCAAATGGGCCGATCTGATGATGGCCAATCAGGAAGATCTGGCGCAGCTCATGACGGCAGAGCAGGGTAAGCCGCTATCGGAATCGCGCGGCGAGATCGCCTATGCCGCATCCTTCATCGAATGGTTCGGCGAGGAAGCCAAGCGCATCTACGGCGACGTCATCCCGGGCTTCACCCGCGATCGTCGCGTCATTGTGCTGAAACAGCCGATCGGCGTTTGTGCCGCGATCACGCCGTGGAACTTCCCGGCGGCGATGATCACGCGCAAGGCCGGGCCGGCGCTCGCCGCGGGCTGCACCATGGTGGTGAAGCCGGCCGAGCAGACGCCGTTCTCGGCGCTGGCGCTGTGCGAGTTGGCGGAGCGCGCCGGCGTGCCGAAAGGCGTCTATTCCTGTGTCACCGGCGACGCCAAAGCGATCGGTGGCGAGCTGACGAGCAATCCGACGGTGCGCAAGCTCAGCTTCACCGGCTCGACCGAGATCGGCAAGCTGCTGATGGCGCAATGCGCCGGCACGGTGAAGAAGCTGTCGCTCGAATTGGGCGGCAATGCGCCGTTCATCGTCTTCGACGATGCCGATCTCGACGCCGCCGTTAAAGGCGCGATCGCCAGCAAATATCGCAATGCCGGCCAGACGTGCGTCTGCGCGAACCGCATCCTGGTGCAAGGCGAAATCCATGACGCTTTCGCCGAGAAGCTTGCCGGCGCGGTCAAGGCGCTGAAAGTCGGCGCCGGTGTGGAAGAGGGGACAATGATCGGGCCACTGATCGATCCGGCGGGCCTCGCGAAGGTCGAAGACCACGTCGCCGATGCGCTCGCCAAAGGTGCGCGTGTCGTGCTTGGCGGCAAGCGCCATCAACGCGGCGGCACCTTCTTCGAGCCGACGGTGCTCGCCAATGTCACGACGCAGATGAAGATCGCCCGCGAAGAGACATTCGGGCCGGTCGCGCCGCTCTTCCGCTTCAGCCGCGAGGAAGACGCGATCCAGATGGCCAACGACACCGAATACGGCCTGGCCGCTTATTTCTATGGCGAGGATGTGAAGCGCATCTGGCGCGTCGCCGAGGCGCTGGAATTCGGCATCGTCGGTATCAACGAAGGTATCATCTCGACCGAGGTCGCGCCGTTCGGCGGCGTGAAAAAGTCGGGCTTCGGCCGCGAAGGCTCGAAATACGGCATCGACGAGTATCTCTCGATCAAATATCTCTGCCTCGGCGGGATGTAAGCCAGTCGGACCACGCGTTTTTTCGTCGGCAAGAGTTCGGACCCTATCCGGTATCCTCCCTCTCAGCATTTGGGGGATGGGGAAAATGCCGAATCTGCGCACACCGGGGCTCGACGTCTCGAAGTTCCAGCCCAATGTCGATTGGGCGAAGGTCAAGGCCGCGGGAATGCAATTCGTCTTTGCGCGGGCCAGCTACGGCATCAGCGCACAGACCGAGACGACGTTCAAATCTCATTGGCAAGGCGCCAAGGCCGCGGGGCTGATCCGTGGCGCATATCATTTCTTCGTGCCGGTGGACGATGCTGGTGCGCAGGCGCAGCTGTTTCTGAGCCAAGTGCGGAGCGCCGTCGCGCCCGGTGAGAACGTCTATCTGCCGGCGGTCATCGATGTCGAGATGCAGCCGGACGGCATCTCGATCGCGCATTATGTGGCTGGGGTCAAAGCCTGGATCGCGGCGGTCGAGGCCGATCCGCTTTTCGCCGGGCGCAAGACGATCATCTACACAACAGCGCGTTTCTGGGCGACGCTCGGCGATCCTGTCGGTTTCGGCGATCATCCACTGTGGGTCGCCGATTACAGCCAGGACCCGCCGCGCATGCCGAAGGGCTGGGCGTCCTACGCCTTCTTCCAGAAGTCCCAAGACGGCACGGTCAACGGCATCGCCGGGAAGATCGATAGCGATTTCTTCGATGGCGATATCGATCTGCTGATGGCGATGACGACGCCGCTGACGGCATAAGGCCGGTGTGGATCGTGCCATCGTCTGGTTTTGCCAGAAGAGCAATCCCAGCAGCAATCGCTTGGCCTACCGCGGGTACCGGAACCATCATTGAATGCCGCGTTTTGAAAGCGAAATTTACGCGTTGAAAATCATGGTTAATGAAAAGCAAATAACGGCGTAAACGAAGTGTGAATTTTATCTCCAATTGTATCTGTATTCCGTGTCGTACCCCAAAGTTGGCCAGTTGTTGCCGCAATTGGCGGGTACTCATATCGCCATCGATCGGACGCGCTCTTGCACCGGATTTTGCGGGGGATCGGACCGGAAGAGGGGTCACCGTTTTTCACTCATTTTCAAGAAAGGTAAACCTATGCTGAAGATCATGGCGCGGCCACGCCAAGCCCCCTGTTTGCTTCTTGGCATTGGCACCTATTACGTCAGCGCCGCGCATAACACGCAGCTTGGCGCGCATCGCTGGCAGATGCTGGAACTCCGCAATCCGCTCATCCTCGACGGCCAGCAGGCGCGGTCTTTGTTCCGCCGTCACCGCGCGGACTCGCTCGAACACAAGATTGCATCGGCCGGTGCCTGGGCGCTGCGCGACGAGGTCACCTCGAGCGGCCATGACGCGATCATCGCGGTCGAGGGGATCGGCGACGAGCGCCACCTGACGATCGCGCATTTCGATACCGCTTCGGCAATGCGGGGCACGGCAGCCGTGATCAGTTTCCCACCGCGCGGTCGCGGCAAGAAGACGGGCGCCGACAGCGAAGCGGCTTTGGCCGAAGCAAGCTGATCGAGACTGGTTGGTGACAGGGACGGGGCGAGGCCGCGCTGACGGTCGCGCCCCGTTTTTTTTAGGACGCGACCTCAGCTCGCGTCGGACAGGCGGAATTCGTAGCCCGGCGGATTTTTGAGATCGAGCTGCCGCCAATCGACATCGTGCGGATAGCGGATCGCGAGCGCGCGGATCGCGCGATAATCAATCCCCTGATCGAGGCCGAAGGGAAGCTTGCCGCTGGCGGCATGCTCATCGAGCGCTTTGAAGAACAGCCGCCGCGCGCGCACGATCACCGCGTCGCTCGAGCCGAGGAATTCGCGGCTGCGATCGGCGATCGGCCCCATCGATTCCTCGATGATGAAATCCTCATATACGAAATTCTTGAGCATGCCGCTGAAATGGCCGCCGGCCATGGCGCTGCGGTCCTGATGCCAGCTATTCGACATATCGCCGCGATCGGCGGCAAAATCGTCGTGATCCGGCCCGCTGCGGTCGAGCGCCTGGGCGCGATACCAATCCGGCACCGGGCCGAACGGATGCATGTAGTAGTACCAATGCGCGCTCCACTCGTCGTCGATCGGCACGATGGCGACGACGAAACGCGGCTCGCCGTGATTGCCCGGGATGAAGGAGAAATACGGCAGTACGACCTCGCGGATGCGCGCATAGATCGAGCCGTCCGGCATGTTGCGCATCGCCGCCTCGCGGAAGCCGTAGGGCTTGTCGATGAATTCGAAACGCGGCGACGTGTCCGACGAAACCATCCTGCCGGTGCTGGCGGCGTTGGAGCGGCCTGGGACCGAAGAGCTGTGCAGGAAATTGAGATGCGCGGAATCGAGCTGGCCTTCGAGGCCTTGCAGCCAATTGCCGTGCACGATCGCGCAGCGCAGCAGCGCATCGGCCGGCGGATGATGAAATTCGAAATCGTAGAAATCGGGCGGCGTCGCGCGGCGGCCCATATAGATCCAGACCATGCCGCCGGCTTCGCGTGCCGGGTAATGCGTCACGGGCACGGTGGCGGCGAAAGCTGCGCGGCGATCGGCCGGCTCGGTCGGGGCGTCGACGCATTTGCCCGAGACGTCGAATTTCCAGCCATGGAAGATGCAGCGCAGCCCGTTCTCTTCGTTACGGGCGAGGGCGAGGGACGAGCAGCGATGCGGGCATTGGCGGGCGAGCACCCCGACACGGCCGTCCGTGGCGCGGAAAGCGACGAGGTCCTCGCCGAGCAGGCGGAACTGCTTCGGCGCGCCATCGGCGATGAGCGAGACCGAGCGCAGCGCCGGCGTCCAGCATTCGCGCAACATCTCGCCCATCGGCGTCCCCGGTCCGACGCGGGTGATCCGCTCGTTGTCCTCTTTCGACAGCATGGGTGCCCTCCCTAAACCGCCGCAATTTTATCCGCTAGATTGGGGGTATGTCCAAAGCCGATATCCTGATACGTGGCGGCGAGGTTATCGACGGCAGCGGCACGCCGGCGGTGGCGGCGGATATCGCCATCGTGGATGGCCGCATTGCCGCCATCGCGCCGAAGATCGATGGCGAGGCGGTGCGGGTGATCGATGCGCGCGGCCTGGTCGTCGCGCCCGGCTTCATCGACATCAAGACGCATTCCGATTGGACCTTACCGATCAATCCCAAGGCGGAGAGCAAGATCCGCCAGGGCGTTACCACCGAGGTGATCGGCCATTGCGGCTATTCCTGCGCGCCGGTGCTGCCGGGCAAGGCCGGTGTGCTGCGCGACTATCTGTCGCCGAGCGCGCCTTGGATTACTTTCGTCGATCAGAGCTATGCCGATTACCTCGGCAGCTTTCCCGCGACCTCGACCAATCTCGTGCCGCTGGTCGGCCACAACACGCTGCGGCTGATGGTGATGGGCATGGCCAATCGCAAAGCCTCGAGCGACGAGCTTGAGGCGATGGCGAGCCTGTTGACGCAATCGCTTGATGCCGGCGCGTACGGCCTCTCGACCGGGCTGTTCACGCCGCCGGGCGCTTTCGCGGCGACCGACGAGGTGATCGCGCTGGCAAAGATCGTGCGCGAAAAAGGCGGGCGATACTTCACGCATCTGCGCGATGAAGCGAACGCCGTCTTCGAGGCGCTCGATGAGGCGATCGCGGTCGGCCGCGAGGCGCATGTTCATGTGCAGGTCGTGCACATGAAGCTTTCCGGTCTCGACAATTGGGGCCGGGCGGATGAGATGCTTGGCCGTATCGAGAGCGCGCGCGGTGCGGGCGTCGCCATCGATTGCGATCAATATCCCTATACGGCGGCGAGCAATCCGTTGAAGAACCTGTTGCCCCGCTGGGTGCAGAGCGACGATCTCGGCGAGATGATGGCTCGGCTGGCCGATCCTGCGAATCGAGGGCGCATCAAGAGCGAGATCGCGACCAGCGGTCTCAACAATTTCGGCCGCATCAAGAATTGGGATGCGATCCGCATCTCGGTGAGCCCGAACACGCCGCAATTCGCTGGAAAATTCATGAGCGCGTTGGCGGCAGAGCGCGGCGTCGATCCGGTCGATCGCGTTTGCGATTATCTGATCGAGGATAAATGTGCGACGCGGGTACTGGTGGATTCGATCTCGGAAGACGATATCCAGACCATGATCCGCTCGCCGCATGTCTCAGTCGGCTCTGACGGGAATTGTGTCGCGCCATATGGGACGACGGGGCAGGGGCGGCCGCATCCGCGCTTCTATGGGACGTTCCCGCGCATTCTTGGCCATTACTGCCGTGATCTGAAGCTCGTCGATTTGCCGCGCGCGATCTGGAAGATGACCGGCCTCTCGGCACGCTCGCTCGGCTTCACCGATCGCGGGCTCTTGAAGCCGGGCTACGCTGCCGATGTGACGCTCTTCGATCCGGCCGAATTCGCCGAGCGCGCGACCTATGACGACCCGCATCAATATCCCGCCGGCAAGGCGACGACGGTACTGGTCAATGGCGTCGTAACCGTGGATCATGCCGACCACACCGGCGCGCTCGCCGGCAAGCTGCTCACGCGACGTCCACGGTAATCCATGTATCTTCCCAAGGAATTCGCCGAAGACCGTATCCCGGTGCTGCACGATGCGATGCGCACGATCGCCTTCGGGACGCTGGTCACCACCGGCGCCGAAGGCTTGGCCGCAAGCCACATCCCGCTGCTGCTCGATGCCGAGCCGGCGCCCTATGGTATGCTGACCGGGCATCTGGCACGCGGCAATCCTCAAGGTCGCGGCGTGTCGACGGAAGGCGTCGAGGCATTGGCGATGTTCCTGGGTCCCCATGCCTATGTCAGCCCGTCTTGGTATCCGTCGAAGCGAGAGACCGGCAAGGTTGTGCCTACCTGGAATTATGTCGCGATCCATGCCCACGGCAATTTGCGCTTCATCGACGATCTCGATTGGAAGATCGCACATGTGACGCGGCTGACGACCTCGCATGAATCACACCACGCCTTGCCCTGGGCGGTGAGCGATGCGCCACCCGATTACATCGCCGGCATGGCCAAGGGCATCATCGGCTTCGCGCTGCCCATCGCACGACTCTATGGCAAATGGAAGATGAGCCAGAACCGCCTGCCGGCCGATAGCGCGGGCGCAGCAGAAGGGCTGAGCCGCGAGGGAAATGCCGCGGTCGCCGCGATCGTCACCGAACGCAACACTGCGAAGACATAGCGCCAAACAAGGGATCATTCATGGCTACTAAATACGATTTCGACCTTTTCACCATCGGCGCCGGATCGGGCGGCGTGGCCGGTTCGCGCCGGGCTGCGTCTTATGGCGTGAAGGTCGGCATCGCAGAGAACAGCCGCATCGGCGGCACCTGCGTGATGCGTGGTTGCGTGCCGAAAAAGCTGCTGGTCTACGGCGCGCAATTCGCCGATGCGTTCGAGGACGCGCGCGGTTTTGGCTGGGAGGTCACGCCGCCGCGCTTCGATTGGCCGACTCTCATCGCCAACAAGAACAAAGAGCTCGACCGGCTCGAGGGCATCTACCGCAGCCTGTTGAAGGATTGCACGCTCTTCGAAGCACGCGCGACCTTGGTCGATCCGCATACGATCTCGCTGTCGAACGGCAAGACCGTCACCGCCGAGACCATCATCGTTGCCACCGGCTCGCATCCCGTGACGCCGCACATTCCTGGCATTGAGCATGTCATCTCCTCGAACGAAGCGCTCGAGTTGCCGCAGCTTCCTCGTAATATCCTGATCGTCGGCGGTGGTTATATTGCGCTGGAATTCGCCAATATCTTCTCGGGGTTAAAGGCCAACGTCACCTTGACGTGCCGCGCCGAGGAGGTGCTAAACGGCTTCGACGACGACGTGCGTGTCGATATCGCCAAGGAGATGCGCCAGCGCGGCATCACCATCCGCACCCGCACCGAGTTGGCGCGTATCGACAAGATCCAAGGCGGCTTCACCGCGCATACCAAGGCCGGCGAAGAGATTTCCGCCGATCTCATCATGTATGCGACTGGCCGCAAGCCCAACATCAAGAACATGGGGCTCGAGGAAGTTGGGGTGAAGCTGCATGCCGATGGGCGCGTGCTGGTCGACGAATGGTCGAAGACCTCGGTGCCGAATATCTATGCGATCGGCGATGTCACCGACCGGCTTAACCTGACGCCGGTCGCGATCGCGGAAGGCAGGGCGATCGCCGAGACCCTCTACAACAACAACAAGATGAAGATCTCGCACCACAACGTCGCGACCGCGGTGTTCAGCCAGCCGCCGGTCGGCACGGTCGGCCTCAGCGAGCGCGAGGCGCGCAAGCGCGGCCACACGCTCGATATCTATCGCGCGCGCTTCCGGCCGATGAAGAACACGCTGTCGGGCCGCGAGGAGCGGACGATGATGAAGCTGGTCGTCGACCGACCGACGCAGAAGGTCCTCGGCGTTCACATGGTCGGCGTCGATTTGCCCGAGATCGTGCAATGCCTTGCCGTCGCGATCATCTGCGGCGCGACCAAGCAGCAATTCGATGCGACCATGGCGGTGCATCCGACCGCGGCCGAGGAATTCGTCACGATGCGCGACAAGGTCCCCGAGCCGCAGAAGGAAGCGGCGGACTAGCCCGCCGCGCTTAATGCGATGCCGTCGTGAAGGGCGGCTTTGCCTCGATGGCGAAGCGCTTGTCGATCAGATTCTCCGCCTTTATGTGGTCCTTGACCTTGCCGTTGGCGTGATACCAGTCGAGCACGGCTTGGGTATCGGACATGATGATGCGGTTCTGCGGATCGAAATAGCCGATGCCGCGCGCAATGACCTCGGGCTTTTCGCCGAGCGCCTTGGCGACAATGCCGGTCATCTCGGGTGCGCTCGGCTGATCGGCGCGCTTGCCCTGCGCATCCATGAACGCCGCATCCCAGGTCGTCCCGCCTTTGGCGAAGGCGGTGAGGAAGCGTTTCACGTCGTCGGGATGATCCTTGATCATCTTGCTGCTGGTGAAGGTCACCGTGCTCTGGTTGACGCCGAGCGCATCGACGACCCAGCCGAGCAGCTTCGCGTCGCCACGCTCCACCAGCGGATAGACATTGGCGACGGTCTGCACCCCGGCATCGACCTCGCCGCCTTTGAGCGCCGACGCGACGTTCTGATTCGATTGCAGTGGTATGACGCGCACATCGCTCGTCGCGAGTCCATTCTTCTCGAGGACGCGCGCCAGATCGAATTCGAGCGGCGTGCCGAGTTGGGTGATGCCCACCTTATGGCCCTTCATGTCTTTGAAGGAATGGAGTCCGGCTGCATAGGCCTGGTTCGAAACCAGGAAGCCGATGGTCTGGAATCCCGGCCATTCCCAGCCGCCGGAGGCGATGATCTTGAGTGTGCCCTGATTAGCGAGGTTGCAGAAGGCGGCGGTCAGCGCCGTGGTGCCGAAATCGATATCGCCCGAGGCGGCGGCGACAGAGATTGGTGCCGCGGAATTGAAGAAGACGAGCTCGGCATCGAGGCCTTGTTCCTTGAAGTAGCCCTTGGCCATGGCCACGAAGACCGAGGCGCCGCCTTGGGAGTGAACGGTGCCGATCTTTATCTTGTCGGCCGCGACGCTGGACTGGGCGCCCAGCGCGACGCCGATGAGCGCCGCGGCGGCCGTGGTCAGTGTTCGCAGCGTAAAGCGCCGCCCAACTGTTGTGCTGTTCATGATTTTTGTCCTCCCTGTTGAGGATTTGATCATCGCAGAGAAGGAACGGCAAGGCTGTCGCGTTGCGGCCGCGATAGACGCGGCCGCAACGACAGCGTGACCCAACTGGCCGCTTCGACTCAGAAGGTCAGCCTCCCTGCTGGCGGGTGTCGCGGCTGAGCCTCAGGGACCCCGCCACGTTTTGCCGCCGCGCCGGGGAGAATGGTGTATTGGTTGTCTTAGTGCAACAATTTTATGCGAGGCGACGATTCGCGCTAAAAGAAGGCCCGGTTGGCCGACCGAATTGTGGCCTCAAGAGATCAGCCCGCCTTATCGCTATCGCGCGCGGCTGTGAGCAAGCGGCTGACGAAGTCGTTCAATTCGCCTCGGTTGAGGTCGGAGACGACCCAATAATCCAGCGCATCGCCAGCGACGTGGATCAGATTGTAGCCTTGGCGGGAATACGACTCTTTCGCCGCGGTATCGCCGCCATCATGCGCCCAGACCAGCACATTGATCACATGTTTGTCGTGTCGATAGACCAGTGCCGCGCAAGGCCGCTCGTCGACATAGTCCAGCCGGCCGCCCAGCAGCGGAAATCCGGAAGCCGCCAGATCGACCGCCGGCGGCGACACATCGAGTTTGCCGTTAAACCAGGGCTTTACCGTGTGCTGGTCCGAGGACACGACGTCGATGAGGTGATCCGCCATCAGCGATCGGATATGGCTCGCGATCACGTCGTCGACGACACGATTGTCGCTCGCGGCGCCGAGATAATCGGCGGTAATACCCGAGCTCAACGCGACGGTCAGCATCAGCGATGCCGCGACGGCAATCGGACTCCATCCGGTCGCGAAACGACGCAGATTGGCAAACGCTCGCGGGCGTGGACGCGTGGCGATGGCGCGGCGGATGCGCGCTTGTAGGAGCGGTGGCGCACGGTAGCGGCGTGCCTCGGCGCGCAGCTCATCCTGCAGCGCGCGTGCTTGCTGATTCGCGGTCCGGCAGCTTGTGCAAAGCAGGAGGTGCGCATCGATCTGCGCAACGGTAGGGCGATCGAGCTCGCGATCGAGATAGGGATCGCGGAGAGTGTCGAAATCCTCGCATTTCATTGCGCCATACTCCTATCGGCGGAAGTTCGCAGAGCGACCTGCAACAGCCCGCGAGCGCGCGCCAAACGAGACATGACAGTGCCGATCGGCACGCCGACGATGTCGGCGATCTCGCGATAGGAGAAATCATTCATCTCGCGCAGGATCAGGATTTCGCGATAGGCCGGCAGTAGTTTTTCGATGGCCCGATTGAGGCGCTCGGTATCGCGCCGGATACCGACCAGCTCTTCGGGGCTGCGGCCGAGACCGCGCGCATTCATCGCCATCGCCGCCTGATCGCGATCGATCTCATCGAGATCGTCGTCGAGCGTCAGGGTCTCTTCCGAAGGGCGGTTTTCTTTCAGCCAGCTATAGCAGGTATTCCGGACGATCTTCAGCAACCACGCATTTGCGTATTGGCCATCGAATCCGTCGAAGTATTTGAAGGCGCGCATGCACGCTTCCTGCACCACGTCCTGCGCGTCCGCATCGTTTCGCGTCAGGTAGCGGGCGAGGTTGTAAGCGGAATCGAGATGCGGCATGACCAGCTGCTCGAAGCGGCGCGCCTTGGAATCAGCCATCATTGCTCCTCTTTGACGTTGATGTGCTGCGGCACGCCAACCGGAAGACATCTCGATCGTCACACCCATGGGCTCCTGTCTGTCCTGGGAAGATCGCTTTCGCGGTGCCTTTATTCTCGCGAGCAAAGAATTTCGTGGCCCACCGGCTCGCTAGCGCGGAGGGTGGGGAAGAGCTCGCCAAATGCGGAAGCTCAATTAGAAGTCGAATGCGATCTGATTGCGGATGTAGAGCGTGTCCTTGGCGCCGACCGCCTTGAGGGCTGACCCCTCGAACTGATAGGCGAGGTCAAGTCCGTAGTTGAAATGCGGCGCGAAAGCCCAAGCGAGGCGGATATTCGGCTGTTGGCCAATGAATTGGCCGCGCGTAACGGCCGTCGTCTGATAAGGATTGACGCTCGCTGTGGTCTGGTTGCCGAAAGTCGTGCCGCCATAAGCCGCGTCGCCCTGATTCTGCCGGAAGTAAAGCGAGTACCAGAAGGAGACGCTGAGTTTCTCGACATGGAATCCGCCGATGTCGAATGTCGGCGCGAGCGCAATGCGCGGCGAAACATCGATGACGTTGCTGAGCGCCTGCGAGACCGAGATGGTGCTGATCGCGAAGGCATTCTGCCGCATGGGCTGAAAGGTCGAAATCGTATCGCGCCCGACGCCGCCAGACGCGCCATCGAACCACAGCCCGATCCACGGCTTCCAAGGCAGAGCGAAGTTGTAGCCGGTGCTGGTGTGAAAGGCCCAGGCCTCGACGGAGCGTGCGCCGAACGAGCCGCGTTGGATCACACCCGACCAATCCGCATCGAATGGACCGATATCGCCGAAGAAGCGCAGCCCAAGGCTGTGTCGATAGTCATGCGCCGTGACGAAGCTCGCGCCCGCCGGGGCGATAGCAAGCGATGCGGGATTCTTGAGAAGGGCGCGGTTCGTGTATTGCGCCGCGCGATTGCTGTAGCCGTAGTAGAACGCATCGATGCCGGTCTTTGTATCCATACCGAGCACGGCAGAGCGCGGCAGATCATTGCTGAAATAAGCGCCCCACAACAACTGCTTGGCATTGTCGCGATCGAGGAAAGCCTCGCGCCCGCCGTGCGGATCGAAATTCACCGCGTTGACGAAGTGATAGGCAAAGAGATCGAGTCGCCGTCCACCCTGATCGGCAAAAACACGCACCCCGTCGAGCGCGCCGGCGGCAAGATTGGTGCCGCCATTCACGGTATTCCAATAATTGTCGCTGCCGAAGCCGGTGTTCTCGCGCCCGAAGCGCAAGCCGAGGATCGTATTCTCGAGACCCGGAAGCGCGCCGGGCGTCTCGCCGAGTTTGATTCGGCCTTCGCCGAAGAGATCCATCAACGAAAGCGTATTGCGGTTGGTGGCCTGGGGTCCGCCCTGGATCTGCCGGCCCGATTGCGTTGCGTTGTCGATCTGGCCGTAAGCGCGGAAGTGATCGGTGATGTGAAGATCGGCGCCGACCGCCGAATGGGTCATGTAACGTTCGGTTTGATTGAGCGTGGTGTTGCGGCCTGGGGTGCCGTTGGCGTTTGTCGTCGCGGTAACGTGAAGATTGGTATGCGAGACATTTTCGTTGCGCAGACGCTCCGTGCCATTGAGCGTGATAAAGGAATCGCCGCCGTTGCCGAGCGCAATGCATTTGAGCGGATTGGTGTATTGGCTGACCGGGTCGCTGCCTTGCGCGGAAGCGGGGCAACCATAATTGGACGGCAACCAACGCTGAAGATAACTCGCGCCCGGTCCGTTGCCGTCCTTGTAATACAGGGGCTGCATTGCGATCGCGCGGATAGAAGCGGCGCCGGCGCGGGCATGATCTGTGCGAAAGCAGGAGTGGTGAGCAATGCGGTTGCCGCGAAGACCGGCAGCGAGCGTGTGAAAAAATATGCTTTGCGTGTGTTCGACATCGGCCTTCCCCCGTGAGTACAAAGACGCTGTCATGTGGAAGAAGAGCAGCGCTTCGAGGACCAAGACCGACGCAGTTGCGGCACTATTCAGTGAGGTCGGGAAAATAGTTTTGGAATAAAGTCGCGCGTACGGCGGTAATGCTGCTTTCGCGGCAAGCGCTGCATCGGCACGGCGGGATACGCCGTGCCGATGCAGCCTCGATGTCAACCGTTGTTGTTGAGCATCTGCTGCCAACCCGGCAAAGGCTGACCGCTCGGATCGCGAAAACGATCGAAGCCATCGTAATCGGCAATGCCGTTGGTGACCGAGTGATATTGGCCATCGACGTTGATGGCGGCGTCATGCGCGAAGGCGCTTGATGTGCCCGAGAGCGCGATTACGCCGTGCAGCGCGATGGTGGCGAGGGCGAGGGGCCAGCGATGGGATCGTGACATGGATGTTTGCTCCGTTCGAGGACGTCGCAGCCTGTCTGCAACGACATCGAGGAGAACTCAGCGCGCAAGGAATTTATTCCGCGGGCATGCGCCTATGCGGGTTGGCACAGAGCGGGAATAAAGCGCAGCGGGTCATGGTTTCAATGGCCGAGAGCGATCCATACGACGGAACGCTCCTTCTTCCGCCTCACAACCTGACCAGGAGACATCCATGTCCAAATACTACGCGCGCCATGCATTCGCTCTCGCCAGCTTTGTTGCCGTCGGCATCGGCGCTCCGCTCGCGCCTGCCTTCGCGGCTTCGGCGACGTCGCCGAATCTGATCGACAACGCCACCGCCGGCGTTGACATGGGCCGCGTACCGACCACGGGTATCTATGATGGTTACGACAACTATCGCGATGCGAAGGGCTTCCCGTTGCCGGGATGGGATTATCTCTTTTTCCCGCCGAGCTGATCGCGTACTCCGATGAAAAAAGCCCGGCTGACTTGCGTCAGCCGGGCGTGGAGTCCGCGGGGATAGATAGGGGAGAAAAATTTACCAGGCGACTTGGGTACGCAAGGCGATGGCGTTGTAGCTCAGGCCGATATCGCTGC
This sequence comes from uncultured Alphaproteobacteria bacterium, assembly GCA_963740675.1. Classification (GTDB taxonomy): domain Bacteria; phylum Pseudomonadota; class Alphaproteobacteria; order ATCC43930; family CGMCC-115725; genus CAIKMD01. Next base: position 687,655 of record CAVUFS010000003.1, on the reverse strand, counting down.
CGAGGGGCGCACCCGCCACACCAGACGTGCCTTCCGGCTTGTCGATCTTGCCGTGCAGGTAGTCGAGCATGAAGCGGATGTTGTTGTTCACGTACCAGTTGGCGCCGATCGTGAACACCTGTTGCTTACCGCCGGCGACTGCGCTGGTCGAGGCGCTGGTGACCTGGCCCGAGCTGTAGTTGCTGTCGAGATCGATGATGCTGTAGCGAGCACCGAGCTCGAGCGCACCCCAGGCACCTTCGGAGAGATGTGCGAAGTCGAAGGGATGAGCAGGCGAGATGGCGGTATAGGCGCCGGTCGACGGGTTGTACTTCCGATGCTCGCCGGTGAGCGTGTAGCTCGCCTGGAGATAGCCGCCGTTGAAGCTCGCAGAGGAGAGGCCCTGGCGGTTGACGTTGTAGTGGAAGTACTCGGCCTGACCGAAGAGCGGGCCAACGCCGCCGGCGAATTCGGCGCCGACGACACTTGCGCCGGTCACCGGATTGGTCGCGCTGCCCAGCGTGCCGGTGTTGATGATCGAGGTCGGATCGATGCGCAGCTCGGGCCGGTCGGAGAAGTTGGTCACGACGCGCGAGCCAACCGAGGTCTCGGGCTTCAGCAACTCAGATGCGTCGACGCCGACATGCAGCGAATAGTTATCGTTCTGCAGCACCTGGTAGGTCGCGCGCTGGACGGCGCCGATTTCCTGGGCCACGCCGTTCGTGACGCCGTGGATTGTGCCGGTCGCCGGGCCGGTGAAATAAGCGCCGACCCAGGCGCGGTCATCGTTCCAATGGCCGCCGAAATTCGAGCGGAAATCGCCGGCGACGAGATTGGCCGCGATGACCTGCGAGGACGCGCGCTCGATGAACATGATGTCGTTCGAGCTGGTCGCTTCGTCGAGCGTGTAGGGGATGTCCTGAACGCCGCCTTCGATGACGAACGGCCGGAAGCCGGTGTAGCTGATTTCCGCCGTCTCGATGCCGCCGGTCGCGGTGGCGCCGGTGCTGCCGGGCGTGCCCGGGCCGTTATCGGTCGAGCCGCCGAAATCGTAGATCAGCGCGTAGTTCCAATCGCCCGCGACCTTGCCGGTGACACCAAGACGGGCGCGGCGGACGTTCTGGCCGCTGTTGAGCTGCGTCGGGCCGACATGCGAATTCTTCGGATCGACGTTCATGTAATCGCCCACATCCCAATGGACGCGGCCGGTGATGGCGATCGAATTGCGGCCATCGGCGCTCGAGATCGTCGGGCGGTTGTTCGGCATCGACACCACGACACCGCTCGCGGCCGGCGGCGGAGCCGACTTCATATCGGCGACCGCGGCGCTGTTGACCGCGGTGTTGCGCTGCGTCTGCACAACCTGGGTCTGCAGGTTCTGCAATTGCTGGTTAAGGGCGCGCACTTGCTCTTGCAGCGCTTGAATTTGGTTGTTGAGAGTGGCGGAACTTTGCGCATGTGCCGGCGCAACAGCCGTAAGCGCACCGCAAAGCGCGGCGCTGCCGAGAAGATACGTCTTAAGAGACATCACTGATCCTTCGTTGTGTGGATTTCCCCGAGGGCTGCGCTCTCTTTTTTGCAGCGCAGCGCCGCGATCCTAGAAAGGCGTGATGACACTTCTTGGTCGATTAGATGACGCGCGTGTTACAAGACACATGTTTGGTTGAGTTGTGATATTTTTGCCGCAGACCTAAATAAACTGTAATCTCATGTGGATAAGTGCGAAGCACGGTGAGGGGAGGGAGATGAGGAAGACGGTCGTTGCGGCAGCCTGTGCCGCTGTTGTGTTGCTGTGGAGCGGTGTCGTCAAAGCTGACATCTCGCGCTTGCCACATGACGTGGCGAGCGGCATTGCAGCGCTCGGCCCGACACTCGACCGGCCGATGATCGCCAAGACGAACGAGCTGATGAAAGGCCTGGCGCCGTTCACGCCGCCGGCTTCGGTAACTGTGGCCAGCGACGTCGCCTATGGCGACGACCCGATGCAAAAGATCGACATTTATACACCGGCAAAAGCCCGCAACTTGCCGGTCGCCGTGTTCGTGCATGGCGGCGGGTTCGTGAATGGCGACAAGAAAGATTACGCCAACGTCCCAACCTATCTCTCACAGCACGGCATGGTGGCGGTGAATGTGAATTATCGTCTCGCGCCAAAAGTAGTTTGGCCGGCGGAAGCGCAAGACGTTGCCGCGGTCGTCGCCTTCCTCAAGAAGAACGCGGCGCATTACGGGGGCGATCCAAAACGCATCGTGCTGATCGGTCATTCGGCCGGCGCCAATCTCGTCGCGAGTTACGTGCTCGACAAGCGCATCTATCCGAAATCGGGCCCCGGTATCGCCGCGGCAATCCTCGTCAGCCTGCCGGCATCGCGGCCGTCCGGCGTGCGCGAGGCGGATCGGGTCTATTACGGCGATCCGAGCGTCATCCCGTCGCGCGTGCCCGGACCGTTCCTCGAGAAGAGCAAGCTGCCGATGATGCTGATCACCGCGGAATACGATCCGGCATTCCTCGCGCCCGAGGCGTACGATTTCGCCGGCCGCATGTGCGTGCGCGACGGCAAATGCCCGGCCTTTCTGTATGTGAAAGGCCACAACCACATTTCCGAGATCGGCAGCATCGGCAGCCCCGACGATCAGGTCGGCCGCGCGCTTGTCGAGTATGTGCGGGCCGCGCATTAGCGCCTCGCGGGAATGTGTTTTGCAGGCCGTCCACCGGCTAGCCATAGCCAGGATGGAAAAGGGGAGGTTTTCGCCATGAAACGCTTAGCAATGACTATCCTGGCGGCCGCGACGATCGCTTTCGCTGGCGGCGCGCCAAGCGCCTGGGCGCAACAGCAGGATCTCGCGAACGCGCAGATCACGACCAAGGATCTCGGCCAGGGCGCCTATATGCTTTTGGGCCCGGGCGGCAATATCACCATCGTTACCGCCAGCGACGGCATCCTGATGGTCGATGCGGAATTCCCGCCGGTGCATGACAAAGTCCGCGCCGCAATCAGCGCCGTGAGCCAGCAGCCGATCAAGGACATCGTCAACACGCATTTCCATCCCGATCACACCAGCGGCGATGCCGCCTTCATCAAGGAAGGCGTGACCGTCATCGCGCATGAGAATGTGAAGAAGCGGATGCTCGAAGGCTCGACCAACGGCCTGACCGGCGCGCATACCGCCGGCCTGCCGCCCGATGCCGTGCCGACGAAGACCTACACCGGCAATACCGGCCCGACGCTCAAGGTGAAAGGCCGGACCGCCAAGATCGGGCATATCGCCAATGCGCATACCGACGGCGACAGCTACGTCTATTTCCCCGAGGTCAATATCCTGGCGACCGGCGATGTCGTGGTGCTCGGCCGCTATCCCAATATCGACTTCGCCAATGGCGGCAGTATCAAAGGCATGATCGCAGGCGTCGATAAATATATCAAAATGGCCAACGACAAGACGCAGATCGTGCCAGGCCATGGCCCGCTTGCGCATAAGTCAGATCTCGTCACCTATCGCGCCTTCCTGATCGAGGCGCGCGATCGCGTTGCAAAGCTGATCAAGGCGGGAAAGAGCGAGCAGGACGCAGTCGCGGCACATGTCTTCGCCGATTGGGACGTGAAGCTCAACGCCAATGAACAGGCGAGCACCAATTTCACGCGCGTCGTCTACAACTCGCTGAAGCCGCCGAAAGCAAAGTAAGCGGGAGCCGAAAACGCCGGCGCGCGTTATCATGAAGGCACGCCGGCATAAGGAGCTCGCACGATGGATGCCGCGGTAGAACAAGTCTTCGCCGATTACGACCAGCGCTTTGTCGAGGAAGCGGCGGGCCGAGCCGGCGGCCGACGTTTGTCGAGCGACGAACGCTCGCTGCCGATCGGCGAAGAGGCGGGCGCGTTCCTCAATCTGCTGGTCAAGGCGCTGAAGCCGAAACGCTTGCTCGAGCTCGGCACCTCGAATGGGTATTCGACGGTGTGGCTTGCCGAGGCGGCGCGCGCGATCGGCGGTAGGTCGTCACCATCGAGGCCCTGGCGAAGAAGCAGGCTTATGCGCGCGCGGCGATCACCAAAGCAGGCCTTGCCGACGTGGTCGAATTCCACCATGGCGATGCGCTCGACATCTTGAAGACGCTACCGGGCCCTTTCGATTTCGTTCTGCTCGATATCTGGAAAGACCTCTACATCCCGTGCTTCGATCTTTTCTATCCGAAGCTCGCGCCCGGCGCGGTCATCGCGGCCGATAATATGATCGAGCCGGCCGCGCATCACGCCGAGGCGGCCGATTATCGCCGTGCCGTGCGAGCGAAGCCGCAGATGCAATCGCTGCTGTTGCCGCTGGGGCAGGGGATCGAGCTCAGCCGCTTCGCCGGCGGCCTGCCAGCGCATCTCGTCTGAGAAACCATCGCGCGGAGCGACGGTCCATCTCGCTCGCAGAAGCCCGGTCCCGATGCTTACGACGCGGGCGGTGCGATACCGACTTCCTTGTAGAATTTCAGTGCGCCCGGGTGGAACCGCACGTCCTTAACCGGCGTCGACATATGCTTCGGATCGAACGCCTTGAAGCCGACGAAAGTCGCGGCGAGCGCGTCCTTGTTCTCATGGATCGCCTTGGTCGCGCGATAGATCGTATCTTCCGCAACCTGGTCGTTGGTGTAGAGAACCATGTCGAAAGCGAGGAGATCGGTCGGCTGGTCGATGCCGTCCCGCCCGGGCGCGGGGTCGACTTTCACGATGTAGGAGCCTGGCATTACCTTCTGCATGCGGGCGAGCGCCTCGGGTGAGGTATCGAGCGGGAGCGCGCGCAAGCCGCCAACCGTCGCCGCCGCTTGCTTCACGGCCGCGGAATCGATCGCGAAGAACAACACGTCGACCTTGCCGCTGGTGAAATCCTCGGCCTCGCGTGCCACATTGGGCGCGGGTACCTGCTGCACGTCATCATAGGTGAGTCCGCCATTGCCGAGTTGTGCGGCGATGATCGTCGCGATGGTTTTCTGCGCGTTAAATCCGCTCGAGACGCGCTTGCCCTTGAGATCGGCGACCTTTTTTATGTTGCTGTCGGCGCGCACGAACATCCCGATCTGGTAGGGCACGAGCGGCGCTATGACACGTATATTCTTGTGGGGGCCTTCATTGGCATAGTATTCGATGCCCTCGACGAAAAAGGTCGTATCGAACGAATTTGAAAGCCCCATCGTCGCCGTACCGCCGGCGACGGCGTTGAGCCCGTTTGCCGCCTGAGCCTGAACCACGACGCGCAGCTTCGCGTGATCGATCATTGCTTTCGCGAGCGCGGCACCGGATGAATTGGTAAAGGTTCCCGCGGGCGTTGTGACGATGCTCACGACCTGAGCCTGGGCTGTACCGGCAGCCATCGCGAATGCGACGGCGATCGACAGAACGAGATGTTTCATAGGCATGAGCTTCTCCTCCTGTTCCCGGCCCGCTTGCGTTTATGCGCGGGCTCCAGTGTCATCCAAGCCGAAACCGGCGACGGGTGTAAAGCGGCAATGCCGTGGCCGAGGCCCCGTCCAAATCGTGGCATGGCGGCCCGAACACGTGTAAAATTTACGCCAAACAAGGAACAAGAAGTAAGACAGGGAGACCATGCGCCAGATGGGAGCTCTCGCCGCGGAATGAAACGTCTTGCGAATTTCCTCGCGATCACGTTGACCGCGGGCGTGCTCGCGCTCGCCGCAGATCTCTTCCGCCGCGTCGGTATCGTGCTCTACGCCGAGCAATACCTATCGGGGCTGATGGCGCTCGCTATGCCGTTGCTGTTCATCCACTTCAATGCCAGAGGCAAGGAGCGTGATGGCAGGGTCCCGTGGTATGACGCGCTCGCGGCCCTCGCGGCATTCCTTGTTTGTTGCTACTGGACCTGGCGCTTCCCAACACTGTCGGAGATGGTATCGACGCCGACGGTCGACGGCGTGATCGTCGCGGCGATGCTTGGGCTGCTGATCCTCGAAGGCTTGCGCCGCACAACGGGTTGGGCGCTGGCGATCGTCACGATCTGCTTTTTCATCCTCGCACTGGTTGCGGCGCAGCTGCCCGGCGACCTCGCCGGCATATCGATCCCGCTCGACCGGCTGACCTTCTATGCCGCCTGGGATTCGACGGCGATGCTCGGCCAGGCGATGAAGATCGTCGCAACCGTGGTGATGGCCTTCGTCTTCTTCGGCAACGTGTTGTTCAAGGCTGGCGGCTCGCATTTCTTCTCCGACATCTCGATCGCGCTCATGGGCCGCTATCGCGGAGGTCCGGCGAAGATCGCGATCTTGGGTTCGTCGCTCTTCGGCATGATCTCGGGCAGCGTCGTCGCCAATGTCGCGACGGTCGGCGTCGTCACCATTCCGTTGATGAAGCGCTCGGGATTCAAGCCGCATGTAGCTGCGGCGATCGAGGCGGCGGCCTCGACCGGGGGCCAGCTCATGCCGCCGGTGATGGGCGTCGCTGCCTTCCTCATGGCCGAATTCCTGCGCGTGCCCTATGCCGATGTCGCGCTCGCTGCGGCGCTTCCTTCGGTGCTCTATTACGGCGCGCTCTTCGTTCAGGCGGATCTCGAAGCGGCACGCAACAACATCTTGCCGATCGACGAGGCCGAGATCCCGAAAATCGGCAAGGTGCTGAAGGATGGCTGGTATTTCCCGATTCCTTTCGCGGTGCTGATCGGCGCGCTGTTCTGGTTCGGGTATGAGCCCGAGACCGCGGCGCTCCTCTCGACCGCGGTGCTGTTGGTGTTGGCGCTGGTCTTCGGCTTCCAGGGTCATCGTATAAAATTCGCCGATTTCGCCTTGATGATGCGCGACACTGCGACTTCCGTGCTCTCGCTATTCATGGTCGGCGCGGCTGCCGGCGTGATCATCGGCACGCTCAACTATTCGGGTGTCGGTTTCGGCCTGACACTCTCGCTCGTCCACATCGCGGGCGACAGCCTTATGGCGTTGCTGGTGCTCGCTGCGCTCGCTTCGATCGTGCTCGGAATGGGCATGCCGACAGTCGGCGTTTACATTCTGCTGGCGACACTGGTCGCGCCGGCGCTGGTCGAAATGCATATCGCGCCCATGGCCGCGCATATGTTCATCATGTATTACGGCATGCTGTCGATGATCACGCCGCCCGTCGCGATCGGGGCCTTTGCCGCCGCCAATCTCGCCGGCGCCGATCCAATGCGCACGGGCTATTCGGCAATGCGCTTCGGCTGGACCGTCTTCGTGATCCCGTTCTTCTTCGTGTTCTCGGGAACGCTGCTGCTCGACGGCACGCCGCTGGCGATCACAATCGACTTCCTCACCGCTATGGCAGGCGTGTGGTTTATCTCCGCGGCGATGATGGGCTATGCGCTGAGACGCTTGAGTTCTTTTCTGGCGCTTCTATTACGGCATCGCCGGTATCTGCTTGTTGGTTCCGGTCGGTCTCTTCGAAGGCGGTCGCTGGCTCAACATCGCAGGCACACTGCTCGCGGTGGCGCTGTTCTTCCGCGAGCGCGTGTTGCGGCGGCGGCGCGCCGCCGTAGTTTAGGGCACGCGCCGGCTTCGCTTGTCTATCTCTGGCGCGGCGTTACCATGCCGGCGAGGGAGAACGCCGGTGGTGAACGAATCCTTTGTCGATGTGAGGGGCGCGAAGCTCTTTCTGCGCCGCGATGGCGCGGGCGAGCCGCTGCTGTTCCTGCATGGTGTGCAGGGCATGCCGGGTTGGACCGAGGCCCTCTCGCGGCTCGCCGAGCATTTCACTGTGATCGCGCCGGATCACCCGGGCTTCGGCCATAGCGATACGCCGGACGGGGTCGACGATGTCGGCGATCTCGCTTACTTCTATCTCGATATGCTCGGCGCGTTGGCGAATGGTCGCGTTCATATCGTCGGTCACTCGCTCGGCGGCTGGATCGCGATGGCGATGGCCATTCGCTCGACGGCGCAAATCCAGAGCCTGACCTTGGTCGACGCCGCTGGCATCAGCGTCAACGGCGTGAAGCGCGGCGATATGTTCATCGGCTCGGCGGCCGAGACCGGCAAGCTGCTCTTTGCCGGCGAGGAAGCAGCGGCGCGTTGGGCTACGCTCTGGCAGGCGAGCGACGAGATGAAAGAGCTTTACGACAAGAACCGCGCCGCCGCGGCGAAATACACCTGGCAGCCGCGGCTCTATGATCCGAAGCTCGCGCGCTGGCTGCATCGCATCGACGTGCCGACGCATATCGTCTGGGGCGAGGGCGATTTCCTGATCCCGCCGGCGCATGGCGATGAGCTGCAGCGCCTCATTCCGGGCGCGGCGCTGACGCGGATCGCCGGCGTCGGGCATCTCTGCGATACCGAGGCGCCCGGTGCTTTTGCCGAGGCGATCATTCCTTTCCTCGCGGGGCTGACACCATGAAAGTCCTGTTCTTCCATTTGATGCCGTATGCGGATCTCGATCTCGACTATCAGCAGAAATACCGCACCGACTGGGTGATCCTGCCGAACACCTATTTCGATCCGCAGAAAGGCCACGCGCTCTACAACCGTTATCTCGATGAGCTGGAGCTGGCCGCGGAGCTCGGCTTCGATGGCGTCTCGGTCAACGAGCATCACCAGAATGCCTATGGGCTGATGCCGTCGCCGGTGGTGACGGCTTCGGCGCTGGCGCGGCGCGTGAAGACCGCGAAGATTGCGATTCTTGGCAATGCGTTCGGCCTGCGCGACAATCCGCTGACGCTCGCCGAAGAGCATGCGATGATCGATGTCATCACCGGCGGCCGGCTGATCACCGGCATGGTGCGCGGCATCGGCGCCGAATATTATTCGATGGGCGCCAATCCGGCTTACAGCCATGAGCGCTTTCACGAGGCGCATGATCTCGTCGTGCAGGCCTGGACGAAGCCCGGCCCGTTCAGCTTCGAGGGCAAGCATTACCGCTTCGAATATGTGAATGTGTGGCCGCGGCCGTATCAGCAGCCGCATCCGCCGATCTGGTGTCCGTCCTTGGGCTCTGGCGAGACGGTCGATTGGGCGAGCGCGAAAGAGCGGCGTTATGTCTATATCCAGAACTTCTCGCCGGTCGCGTCGGTGATCCGCTATCTCAATCTTTATCGCCAGACGGCAGAGCGTCTCCACGGCTATACCGCGAGCTCGGACCAGATCGGCTGGGCGGCACCGATCTATGTTGCCGAGACCGACGGACAAGCGCGCGAGGAAGCGAAGATCCACATCGAGCGGCTCTTTACGAAATTTCTCAACCTCCCGTTCGAGATGATGTTTCCGCCGGGCTATCTCTCGATCAATTCGCTCAAGGCGATGCGCGCGATCAAGCGGCCGGCGCTCGCGGCGGGCACGATGTCGATCGATCATCTGATCGATGCCGGCATCTTCCTCTGCGGCAGTCCCGACACGGTGCGCGGCCTGCTGGTTGAGGCGCATAAGAAGCTCGGTTTCCAGAATTTCCTCGCCAATCTCCATTTCGCGACCTTGCCCGCCGATTTGACGGAGAAGAACCTCCGCCTCTTCGCGCGCGAAGTGATGCCGGCGCTGCAAGCGCTCAGCGACAAGGAATGGCAGGGAATGGAAACGGCGGCGGCGGAGTGAGTTGCGGGCTGTCAGCTTTCCGCGATTCGCACAATTACGTCATTCCCGCGAAAGCGGGAATCCAGACGACGCACTGGATGCCCGCTTTCGCGGGCATGACGGAAAATAAAGATAGCTGACTGCCGATTGCCGACAGCCTCCTAAGCCGCAACCTCGGCCGCTGGTTTTGCGCTATGCGGCAGGTGGATCGTGACTTTGGTGCCTTTGCCGGGCGTCGAGGCGATGTCGACCTTGCCGCTATGCTGCTCGATCACCTGCTTCACCATCGGCAAGCCGAGGCCGGTGCCGAAGCTCTTGGTGCTGAAGAGCGGCTCGAAGACTTTGGCGAGATTTTCGGCCGGGATGCCGGGACCGTTATCGGCGATCACAAGCTCGAAGGCGTTGAGGCGTGCCGCTGTGGTCACGACGATGCGGCCGTTGCTGGCGGCCTTGTCGACGGTGCTCATCGCCTGTGCCGCGTTGTCTATCAGGTTGATGACGACCTGCCGCAATCGATCGCTGTCGAAGGCGATCGCGTGACCGGGAGCGGAGAGGTTGCGCACCAGCGTTATGCCCGGCGGCAGTTTCTGGTCGTTGAGAACTTCGCCGAGCCATTTGTCGAAAGAGGCGACGCTCTTATGCAAATCGCGGACGCGGGTGAAGTCGAGCAATTCGCCGATGATGCGATCGCAGCGCGCGATGCTGCGCTCGACGCGTTCGATCGGCCGATCGAGATTGAGGCTCTTGCTTGCGGCCAGTTCCTTGAACGTATAGACCGTATTGCGGATGGCGCTGAGCGGATTGCGTAACTCGTGCGCGACGGTGGCGGTGAGCTGCCCGAGCGCCGAGAGCCGCTCTTGCTGCAAGAGCTCGGCGGCGAGGCGCCGGCTCTCGCGGCCCTTGTCGCGGAAAATATCGAGCGTGCGTGCGAGCTCGCCAATCTCGTCCTGGCGATTGACGAAAGGCGCGTCGTGCTCGAGATCCCCGGCGGCGACGGCGCGCATCGCGGTCGTGAGGTCCGCCATCGGCAGCGCGACGCGATGCAGCACGAAGCCTACGGCGAAAAGCCCGAAAACGAGGAAAAAGAGGGTGAGGAACAACGCGCCGACGAGCCGCTGCGTCGCTTCGCTTTCTTGCACCACCGCCTGCGCGTCGCTCTGATCGAAAGCGGTATTGGCGACATTCATGATCGCTTCAAGGCCGGGGTTGGAGAGATTGACCCATTCGACCCCGGTGATCGGCGATTGTTTGCCGGCTGCGAGATCGTCGAGCAGGGTTTTGCGCCGCGCCCGTATATCCTGGAAATAAACCTTCTGCGCCTTGGCGACGCTATCCTTGATCGGCCGCGGCAGGTCGAGCCAGCGCACGTCTTCCGAAATCACTTGCCAGCCCGCATCGATGCGCCCGCCAAGCGTGGCGAATTGCAGTTTTTGCGCCGGCGTGACGGTTTCGCCGCTGGCGATGATCGAGCCGATGGTGAGCCGATCGACGCCGGCGGCGTCGCGCACGACCCAGGCGATCTGCTTGATCTTCATCATTTCGGCGATGAGCGGATCGGCTTGATTGATCTCGGCGGATAGCCGCTCCGAGAACGCATCGATCGAATCAACCAGCTTGCCGCCGGCCGCGACCCAAAGACCGCTGATCGTCGGCGGGCGCGCATTCTTCGGCAACAACATGGCTGCATCGGTGCTGGCGCGGATGCGGTCGAATTCCTGTCGCGCATTGGCGATCTTGGCGAGGCCGGTATCCGACCCCGGGATGCCCATCGCGCCAATCTCGGCGAGCGCTTTATCGAGCGCGGCGTTGGAGCTCGCGCGCAAGACCACGATATCGTGTTGCGTTCCTTGATCGATCGGTCCCGCGGCCTCGAGGCCGGAATTGGCAGTGCCGTGCTCGACGCGGATCGTCTGCATCGCCATGAAGAGTGAGCGCGAGACGCTGACCACGGCATGGGTGTGCTGGGCTTCGATCCGGCGGTCATAGGCGCGTTCGGCCGAGGTCGCGAACACGGCCACCAGCGCGAGCGCCATCAGGCCGGTGACGGCCTGAAGCTTAATCTTGATCGAGGCGAACTTTCGCACGCGGAAATCGGCTCAAGAGAAGGGTTGAGATGCCCAAACGACTAGTCCGCCCATAGTGCGATTCGGGGCGTAACAGAGTGGTTAATTCGCCCCGAGATGGAGAAAAAGAGCCGGCCAGAATCGCTACAAAGACGAGTAAGGGCCTTAGTCGGCGGCCAGAGGACGGGGTTCGGGCTCGGTTTCGAGCGCCGCCGCCAGCGGCACCCGCAGCCGCCAGGCCCAAGCCCAGAGCAGGCCGACGATGATCGCGCCGATGGCGACCGGCGTGCGCAGCCCGGTATGCGCCGCGACGGCGCCGATAGTCAGGGTGCCGATTGAAGGCACGCTTTGGGCGATGATGCCGTAGATGCTCATCACCCGGCCGCGGACGCCCGGCTCGATCGCGGATTGGATGAGCGTCTGGTTGCTGACGCTCTGGACGATAAAGGCGAAGCCGATGAAAGCGTTGATCGGTGCCGCGATCCAGAAATTCGTCGTCTGCGAGAAGAGCAGGATCGTCACCGACATCAACAGGATATTGGCGAGCGTGATACGGGTGAGGCCGACCAGGCTGGCGCGCGACATGAGCCACGTCGCGCCAACCAGCGCGCCGATGCCTTCGCAAGAGAGCAGCATCGCAAGGCCACTCGAGCCGCGATCGAACACCTCGCCGGCGAAGCCCGGCATCAGATCGGGCAAAGGCTTGGCCGCGAGCGAGGTCACGACAAGCAGCAGCAACTGTAGGCGGATACCCTCATGATGAAGGATGTAGCGGATACCGCCGATGGTCTCGTGGAGGATCGAGCGATGATGCGCCTGCGCCGGCGGCATAGTCAGGCCGGCGCGCTGAATCTCACGGAGCGCCAGCGTCATCACGCAATAGAGCACGAAAGCGAAGACGAAGCTCCAGCCGGTGCCGGCAAAGGCAATGATGGTGCCGCCGATCGCCGGCCCCAAGAACCGCGAGCTGTTGAAGATCATCGAATTGAGCGCCAGTGCCGAAGGCAGGAACTCGCGGCCGACCAGGCCGTAGATCACGGTCGAGCGCGTCGGCCGATAGAAGGCGATCACGACGCCGCGCATCAGGACCAGTGTCGTCAGCATCCAGATGTCGATGACGCCGGTGAGAGTCAGGATCGCGAAAGCCGCCGAATAGATAAGCGACCAGAGCTGGGCGATACGCAGGAGCTTGAACTGGTCGACGCGGTCGATGATCGCGCCGGCGAACATGCCGATAACGATGCTCGGCCCGGCCTCGCATATCGCGTTGATTCCCAGCCACGCTGCCGAATGGGTCAGCTCCCAGGTGAGCCAGCCCATGGCCACGCGCTGGGTCCACATGCCGAGATTGGAGGTTACATTGCCGAAGACATAGAGCCGGTAATAGCGGAGCGTCAGCGTCTGCCGCAAAATTTCAAAACCGATGGGAATCCTCATCGGTTGCCAGGTTCAGTCATATTGATTCGTCCTAATACGGACTATTCTAGAGCGCGCAGGCGCTCAGCGCAAAGGCGCGATTGGCGGTGCCTGCGCTTTTGAGATGATAGGCGGTGTGCGGCTAACTAATGCTCGGTCGGGTGCCCGTCATCGACGATATTCGGAGGACCGCCGCTGGTTACCATCATCCAAAACAGCGTTACCGAATAGGCCAAAAACGCCGCCATAGTGATCGCCAGATAGATTACTTCGCCAGTCGTCATCACAACCTCCTGCTTTTCAGGTGGCACGCGAACTCGAGCGGCGTCATGTACAAACAGGACGCGGCTAGGGCTTTACCGGCACGAAGCGCGTGGTCAGAAGCTGGTCGGTCGTGGGCCGCTGGCTGAGTTGGCCCATATCGATGAACGAGTCCTTGATGACCTCGATCGCCGCCGGGTCGAAGCGGCCGTCATCGAGCAGCATCGAGACCTGTGCGTCATAGGTGCGGCTCTCGACCGCCAGGCTCGAGCCAAGCACCTTGCTGGCAATCGCAACATCGACGTCTTTATGTGTCTTGATGAAGGCGATGGTCGCGAAATAGGCCTTCAGGAACCGGTCGACGAGATCGGGATTCTTATCGACCAGCGATTTCTGCGCTTCGATGACATGGGCGATGAAGACCGGCGCGTATTTGTCCATGGTGACGATGATGCGGCCCTGGCCGGTCTCCTCGAAGGAGAAGCCTTGCTCGGTCGAGGTCATCATGCCGTCGACCTGATGCGTTTTGAGCGCCGCGACCTGCGGCGAGCCGCTATTCACCGCGATCGCCTTGATGCCGTCCGGTCCCCAGCCTTCCTTCACCGCGATGCGCTTCACCAGCCATTCGGTCAGCGAGCCGGGGCTCGATACCGACAGCGATTTGCCCTTGAGGTCGGCGACCGTGTGGATCGGCGAATCCGGCAGCACGGTCACGGCGATATTGCGCGGATCGGAAGCGTAGGCGGCGACCGCGATGGTCGGCGAGCCCTTGACGTTGAACACCATGCCCGGCCCGCTGCCGACGCCGATATCGACGGCGTCCGCGGCAAAGCCTTGCATCAACTTCGCTTCCCCGGCGAAAGGAATGATTTCGGCGTCGATGCCGTATTTCGCGAAGATGCCTTGATCGACGGCGACCTCGCAGATGGTGAAGGTCCAGCCGACCTGGACGGCTTTGCCGACGCGCAGCTTCTCGGCCGCTTGTGCACTGCCCGCCATCAGCAGCAAGCCGAAGAGCAGGAGTGTGGCGCGGCCGGTCCGCATGGCGCTACTTGGCCGGCGCCATCTCTTTGACGCGGATGAAGCGGTCGACGGCCTCTTCCATGGTCATCGACGCCGGCACGGTGAAGCGCTTGGAGCGGACGCGATAGGCGCTCGGATCCATGCCGGGCAGACGCGTATTGGCGTTACGTTCGTGGTCCTTCACCGTGTCCAACAGCAGACGGCGCAGCTTGATGATCGCCGTATCGGAGACGCCGAGATGCTCGATCGAGCGATCGGCGATCGGGCCCATCGATTCCTGAATGCTGCAATCCTGCCGGCCAATCCCTTTGATGCCTGTATAGGATTGGCCGCTTTTCTGCAGTGCGCGGTCGATCAGATAGTTGTTGTCGCGATTGGCGGTCGGACGGTCGGTGCCGGGGATGAGTTGCGGATGGATGAAGAAAGAGTCGCGCGAATCCCGTAAATCCTCATCGGTCAGCGGCCGGTCCTCGCGATACTCGATGCAGTAATTCATCGTGTTCTCGTCGTCGATCGGAACCCACGCATGGGCGCCAGCCGGCTGTGTCGAGATCAGCTTGTGGAATGGCATCAGCATGACGCTGCAGGTCCAGAAATTATTCTCGCCTTGCGAGCGGACGGTGCCGGAGACGAAGCCGAAATCGAACGGCATCACCTCATAGCGTCCCGGCAGGTTCATTTTGACGCCGTCCGCATTTCCTTCATCGCCGCGATGCAGGAAGGTGAGGTGGCTGGTGTCGAAACCACCTTCGAGCGCCTGCAGCCAATTGCATTCCTGGACATGCCGCGTGACGTAGCGATGCGAATCCGGCACGACGGTCCAATGCAGATCGGGGAATTCAGGCTTCAACTCTGGCGGCCCCATATAGGCCCAGACAAGGCCGCCGCGCTCGATGCAGGGATAAGCCGTGATCTTGATCTTGCGCTTGAAATCCTTGTCCCAGGGCTCGCTCGGCAGATCGACGCAATTGCCTTCGACATCGAATTTCCAGCCGTGATAGACGCAGCGGAGGCCGCATTCTTCGTTGCGGCCGAAGAACAGTGATGCGGTGCGATGCGGACAGCGCTCGTCGAGCAAGCCGACGCGGCCTTGCGTGTCGCGGAAAGCGACCAGCTTCTCGCCGAGCAGCTTCACGCGCACGGGCGCGCCATCAGGCTCCGGAAGCTGATCGCAGAACAGCGCCGGAATCCAATAACGCCGCATGAGCTTGCCCATCGGCGTACCAGGGCCGGTCCTCGTCAGCAGCTCATTGTCTTCACGCGATAGCATCGCCCCCTCCGTCCCCAAGCGCTGGTGCGGGCAATCTTATCACGACCGCGTGCCACGCCATAGCGCACGCCGGATGTAGGCTCGCCCGGGGGCAAAACGCGATGAAGCGGCCCGTCGCTTGGCTAGATCAGATGCCCGGGACTTTTCCGATAACGGTTCACGATCGCATCCGCGCTCATATAAGCGAGCGCTTGCAGCGTGAGGGTCGGGTTGAAGCCCGCGCCCATCGTCGGATAGTTCGATGTGCCGATGACGAACAGGTTCGGCGCGTCCCAGCTCTGGCCGTATTTATTGACGACCGAGGTCTTGGGATCGCTGCCCATGCGCGTGCCGCCTTCGTGATGCGCGCCGGGCGCGCCGGAATTTGCGCCGCCGCGCCAGACTTTGTCGGCACCCATCGCATGACCGATCGCCTCGAGCTTCGTCAGCATGAATTCGAGCCGTGCTGACTCGTTCGGACGCCGCGAATCATAGGTGAGGCGCGGCGCCGGCAAGCCCCAGGCGTCGCGGACATTGGGATCGAGATCGATGGTCTGATCGGGATAGGGCAGGTTCTCGACCTGAGCGACCATCGAGCCGTGACGCGTGAAATAGGTCGCGAGGAAATCGCGATACTCTGCGCCCCACGGCTTGACGTCGGCCGGCGGGTTGATGGTCGAGAAGCCGATCGGCCCGCCTTGCAGATTGGCCGTGCCCATCGAGAGCTGCGCGCCGCGGATGAATTTCAGATCCTTGTGATCGAAATTGTCGGCGTTGAAATCGTCGATCGAAAATTTCTGTGCCGATGGCGCCATATAGGCGTTGAGGTGGCGGTTGTTGTAGCCGACGAAGACATTGCCGCCGAGATGCGCCATCAGGCCTTTGCCGACTTGGCCGCTCGAATTGGCGAGACCGTTCGGAAATTTATCGGTCTTCGACAACAGCAGCAGCCGCGTATTGTCGTAGATGAAGGTTGAGACGACGACGATATCGGCTTCGATCGTGTTGTCGGAGCCGTCGGGGCCGTAATAGCTGACACCGGTGACCTTGCCGCTGTTGTCGCTGTTAATGCGATAGGCCATCGCGCCGGTGACGAGCTTGAAATTACCAGTGGCGTCGGCCTCGGGCAGCTTCGTCACCAGGATGCTGCCCTTCGCGCCGATATGGCAGCCGAAAGCCTGACAGAAGCCGCAATAGGTGCAGCCCGGCCGGCCCTTATAGGGAATGGACGCGATCGCATGCGGCGACGAGAAGGGGTGATGGCCGAGCTTTGTCGCCGCCTCGGAAAAGAGCGTGCTCGATTGATCCGTCAGCAGCGCCGGCAGCGGATATTCGCGCTTGCGCGGCGCTTCGAGGACGTTGCCGCCGTCGATCTTGCGGCCCTGGATGTTGCCGGCCTTGCCGGCGACACCCAACTCGTATTCCGCCTGGTCGTAGTAAGGCTCGAGCTCGGCATAGCTCACCGGCCAATCGGCGAAGGATGAATCTTCCGGGATCGCGGCGGCGCCATAGCGTTCGATCGTTGCCGAGCGGGCGCGGAAATCGTCCTCATGCAAACGCCACGACAGCGCGCCGTAATGCACCGTGCCGCCGCCGGCCTGGTTGCCGTAATTGAGCACGGGCATCGGCGTCGCGCGCGCGTTGGTGTTGAGACGCAAGGTGACGGGCGAGCGCTTCGGATCGGGGCGAAGATCGGCGCGCTCGAAGAAGCGCAGCTCGTCTTGCGGCATGAAATCTTGCGTCTGCAAGCGCGGCCCGCGCTCGAGGCCGATCACTTTCATGCCGGCTTTGCCGAGCTCGGCTGCGAGAATGCCACCCACCGCGCCAACGCCGATGATGACAACTTCGGTCTTTTCCGTCGCCATGGCTCAGCTCCTCTTCTTCACTTGGGCTTGCAGGCCGGTGATCGGCAGACGGGTGAAAGCCTTGTCGCTCTTGAGATCGGCTTCGGTGTACTGCATTTGTGAGCCGGGGAAGCCGATCAACTGCCAGCCGGCGAAGTTGCGATTGCCGCCATAGATCGGGTCGGCGAACATGCCTTCCATCGTGTGCGTGCGCACGGTGCGGAAGAAGGCCTGCGCGGATGGCCAGGTGAAGCCATCGGCCTTACCGGCGGCGAGCGCGCCAACCACCTCATCCTGTTGATCGGGCGTCAGCGCCGCGAAGCCGCGCTTGTATTGCGTGTGGCAATAGGCATCGAGCTGTTCCAGGCCGGTGCGATAGAAATATTGTTGATCCTGATACGCGCCGGCAAGGGCGAGATCGATGTAATTGGCGACGCCGGATTCGCGCGCGCCCGGTTTACCGGGCGCATCGGGCATAATGCGCTCGGTCAAAGCGGCGATCGCGATCGCGTCGTTGTCATTGAAGAAAGCATGCTGGCCCGAGCCACCGATGACGGTGCCACTATCGTTCTTCTTCGCCTCCGGCATGCTGCCATGCATGCCTTGCATCGGCTGATCCGCGGCTTGCGCTGGCGATATCAGCGTCGCGCCGGCAACGGCACCCGCACTCGCCGCGGCTCCCTTAAGGAACGCACGGCGCCCTCCATCATGCTGTGGCATGATTTCCTCCCCTACGATTGTTTGGGGCAATCCTTGCACGATTGTCCCGCACTCGTACAGAGGCTTGGCTTTGCCGAATGGACGAAAGAACGTCGGATCGCGCGAAATTGACAGCCGACGCTAACGGCCAGGCCGCTAATCGCCGGTGGAAAATAGCGCAAAAAACAAAGCCCCGCCGAAGCGGGGCTTTGCCGGTCACCAATGGTCCCGGATTATCGGAAATGGAAGCCGAAGCTCACCGGCGGAGGGGCCGCGTAGACCGGCGCCGGAGGAGGGTAGTAGTAGGCCGGTGGCGGCGCATAATAGCTGTAGCCATAAGACGGCGCGTAATAGCTTGGGCCGTAACTGTAGTAGGTCGGTCCACCATAGCCGAAGGAGACGTAACCCCGCGCCGCTGCCGGCAAGGAAGCTGCGCCGAGCACCGCGCCGGCCAAGACCGTCGCCATGGCCGCTTTGCGCAAGCTAAGCTTTTTGTCGAACGTCATAGGGCTCTCCTGTGACAGTGGTCTCGCCCCAATAACACCCCATCGCGCGAACGGTTCTTTAGCGCCAGCTTGGCGTTTGCGGCGGAAGCTTGACTGTTGCCTCTCACGCCGCGCGTGCGAAGGCCTCCTGTACCTCGCGCTCATAGGCGAGGAGCTTCTGAACCGATGGCCGCTGCTCCATGCGCTTGAAATGCGCGGTGCAATTCTTGAACTGCGACTGATCGAGCGGGAAGAGTGTGCCGCGGCGAAAGCACCAATAGAAATGAGCATCGGCAGCGGTGAAATGGTCGAAGAACCATTCGCGGCCGGCGAGTATCTCTTCAGCGATGGCGAATTTCTCGAAGAGCTGTTTCTGCGCGAGGCGCTTCACCGCCGGCTCGGCATCCGGCAGATCGCAAACAAGGTGCGGCGAGTTGATGCGGTAGAGAAAGGGGTGAACGCCGGAGGCGCAGAAAGAAAGGATCGAGACCGCTTTCACGAACTGCATCGGGTCTTCCGGCAGCAGCTTCGCCGTCGGGAAATTGCGCGCGATCCAGATCTGGATCGCCGGGCTCTCGGTCAGCGGTTCGCCATCGATCACCAAGGTCGGCACCTGGTGCTTCGGATTGAGCTTGAGATAGTCGGGGCTGCGCTGCTCGCCCTTGCGCAGATTGACCGGCTTCGCCTCGAAATCGGTGCCTGCCTCGGTCAAGGTTATATAGGGCGCGAGCGCGCAGGTGATCGGCGCGTAATAGAGCGTGAGCTTCATGGCGATGTTCCTCCCCTATTTCTTCCGAGCTTATCGAAACGAGACCAACACCACTAGGCCGCGGCCTTGGGGAGACGCCGGTATTCGGCGAGACGCTCTGCGGCGCGGGCACGGATCGCGGCGCCGGAGTTTTTCATCGCCGTAAAATCGGCAGCAGGCACTTTTTCCGGGATCGACGCGATGAAGCTTGGCCGCACCTGAACGCGCCCCCACCATTCGCGACAAGCCGCGCGATCGGCGATCCAGATGTCGAGAAGATCAAGATAGGCCATTCGCGCCACGAAGGGCATCATGTTGATGTCGGCAAGGCTGATCTCCGTGCCGAGCAGCCAGGGTCCGGCCGCGTGCAGATCCTTTTCCATTTTCTGGAACGCCATTTCGAAGGCGCCGATACCCTGGAAGACATACGGGCTGTCGACGCCTTCTTCATAGGTCGAGATCAGCCGCGCGCGCTTGATCGGATCGCCGACATTCTGATAGCGGCCCTGGCGCTGCTCTTCGGTCATATTCCGCATGCGTTCGCGGAACATCGCGGAGAAGCTGAGCTCACGGGTGGCCTCGAAGAGTTGCTCGTCCACGGCTTTGCTCCACAGCCGCATGCGTGCCCGCAGGAAAGGGTCCTGCGGCACCAGCCGCGGCGCTGGAAAGCAATCGTCGAGATATTCGCAGATGAGCGACGATTCGATGACGACGCGGCCATCATGGTCGAGCGCCGGCACGACGCCTTTCGGATTGATCTTGAGATATTCGGGCGAGAATTGCTCGTTACGGAAGAGATCGACATTCTGTGTCGTGTAGTCGATGCCTTTTTCCGCGAGGGTGATGAAGACTTTCTGCGTGCAGATCGAATTGAAGTAGCTGTAGACCTTCAACATCGAAAATTCTCCAAAGGGGACTTACGGCGACGTTAGGAGAGAGTCGCGAGTTCGGCGAGCCTGCGGCGCGCGCGCAGCCCGGCGACATCGGCATTGACGCTCCATTCCGGCAGATCGGGACCGCTTTCGTCGTAGAGGTCCTGGATCGCCTCGAGCACGACCCGATCCTCGTCGAGCACGGAACGCATTCCTTCGACAAGCTCGGCCGGATGCGTTTCAGGATAGGACGTGGTCATCGTCAGGAATTGATAAAGCTCGTTCTCGCGCGATGGCGTGATCGGCATCACGTTGATCCGTACATGCGGCGGATGACCCGGCCGGTCAGGGAAGGTGAAGATGTTGCGGATGATGTGCAGGTTCGGGAGATAGGCGATCAACTCAAGCCGGCGGTCGAACATCGTCACGCCCTGCAAGCCATATTGCTTGGTATTGCTCGGCGTTGGCGTGTCGCCGGTGAGCTCGCGGATGAGGCGCACGGTCTTGCCGTCGCTCTCGAGATGGAACGTGGAGCTCGCCATCCGTCCGCCGTCGAGCGCCGTTCCATGCAGGAACGAGATATGCGACGTGTCGAGCAAATTCTCGAAAAGCAGCGAATAATTCGATTTGATTTCGAGCAGGAGATAAGGCTTCGCCGTCCAATCCGGGCGATCGAGGCCGAAGGCATGGCAATCGGGCAGCTTTGCCGGATCGGCAAGTTCGGCATCCCCGGGCCATAGCCAGATGAAGCCGCCTTTCTCGACGACGGGATAGCTACGCACCGCGAGCTCGGGGATGATCGCGGCCTGGCTCGGCACACGCACGCAGTGGCCGGTGGCCCCGTAACGGAAGCCGTGATACGGGCATTGCAGGGTGTCCTCGGCAATCTTGCCGAGCGACAGCGGCGAGCCGCGATGCGGGCAGCGATCATAAAGTGCGACCGGCACGCCCTGCGCCGTGCGGAACAGGACAATGCGATCGCCGCAGCAATAGCGCGGCAGCGGATGCCGATCGTCGACCTCATGAGAGAAGGCAACGACATACCATTCGTTGCGCAATACCGGCTGGGTCGCGGGGCAGATCAGGCGCGGGCTGTGGTCATCCATTGGCAGCCTCCCAAGGGGAATTTTATATTATACGATACGTTTCGTATTGTATGACGTCAACGATCCGATCTATCCCCGGGTCCCCGGATACATGCGAGGAAGAGAAGCACCATGCCTGCGGCAAGACAGCGTCTGGGAATTCAATCGGTCGAGATCGCGAGCCGCATCCTGGCGGCGATGGCTGACGCGCTTCAGCCGTTGCCATTAAAGGATTTGGCGCGGCGATGCGGCATGCCGGCGGCGAAGGTCCACCGCTATCTGGTCAGCCTGACACGCACGAAATTGGTCGCGCAGGATAGCGTCGATGGGCGATACAGCATCGGGCCCGGCGCGATCGCGCTTGGCTTGGCCGGGCTTCATTCGGTGGACGCGGTCAGGATTGCGTCGGCCTGTCTCGGCGATCTCCGCGACGCGAGCGGCGAAACCGCTGTCTTGGCGATCTGGAGCGGCACGGGTCCCGTGATCATCCGCATTGAGGAAAGCAGCCGGCCGGTCTTCATGAATGTGCGCGTCGGCTCGACCCTGCCATTGCTGCGCAGCGCCGTCGGCCTGGTCTTCGCGGCATACCGCGCCGAGGAAGAAGTGCGAGGCTTGATCGCGAAGGAACGCCAGACGATCGGCCGGAGGCGAGGCGGGGGCGCGATCGAGGAAAGGCTTTCGCGCACGCGGCGGCTCGGTCTCGGCGTCGTCGACGGCGATCTCGTCCCCGGGGTGACGGCGCTGGCCGCGCCGGTGTTCGATCACCGCGCGCGTATCGTTGCGAGCGTCGCGCTGCTCGGCAATCCGGAGCATCTCGAAGCCCGAGCCGATTCACCTGCGGCCCGGTTGCTCAAGAAAACCGCCGCGACGATCTCCGAACGCTTAGGCTATCGCGTGGTGCCGTAGTCAGTGCGATGCCGAGGTGTCTTTAAGCAAGACGCGATATTCGGTGCGCGCGAACAAAAGAGCACCATAAAAATCATGTATCTCGATTTGTCATATCGTCATTGCGAGGCGTGGTAGCGCCGAAGCAATCCAGAACAACTACTGGATTGCTTCGCTTCGCTCGCAATGACGTTCGATTTTGTCTTACGGCGAATCCAACTTACTGCTGCGCCAACACTGAATTCGGATCGACCGGTGCGGTGAGGACTTTCTGCTCGGTCATGAGATCGATCCAGAATTTCACCTGCTCCGGCTTCACGTCGGTGATGAAGCGCGGCATCGGCAAGGTCTTCGCGATCTCGGGCGTGATGTTCATGTATTTGGCGAGGCTCGCCACGGCGGCTTCCGGATGGGCTTCGTGATAGGCGAGGCCCTCGACGCGCGCGTCGCGGAAGCCTTTGATCACATCGGGATGCTTTTGGACATAGTCGCTGCTCGCGACATAGATCGTCGGCAGAATACCGGGCGGGAAATCGTCGATGTAATAAGAGAGCACGCGGCCGGTGCCGCTGCCGATGATACGCGCCATGAAGGGGTCGACCGGCAACGAAGCATCGACCTGCTTGGCCTTCATCGCATCCACCATGCCGGGGATCGGCACTTCGACCATATGAACCTTGGTCGGATCGGCGCCGTGGGTTTGCAGCCACTTCACAAAGAGCATGTGCAGGAAGGAATTGAATCCGGGGATCGCGACCGTCTTGCCTTCCAGGTCTTTGGCCGAGCTTGCCTGCACATCGCTACGTACAAGAACCGCGGAAAGATGGAAACTGCCGCCGGTCTCGATATTGGCGCCGACGATCTTGAGGCCGAGCCCGTTGGACACCGCGGCGAGCAGGATCGGCACGGTCGGCGTGCCGATCTGCAAGGAATCCGAAAGCAGCGCTGCCGGGATCGAATTCGCCGATGCGGTGAATTGCAAGGTCGCGTCGATGCCGTGCTTCTCGAAGAAGCCTTGGTCCTTCGCGGTGAAAGCGGCGAGAAAATCCTGACCGGGCGTATAGCCGACGGTGATTTTTTCAGCGGCGTGCACCAGTGGAGTCACGGACGAGAAAAGCAGCGACAGTAATGCGACGACGCGTAGACGAAACCGCATTGGCATTTCCCCCTTCGCCATTCTTGTACGTCATGGCCGGGCTTGTCCCGGCCATCCACGAGTTTCCAAGACGTGGATGCCCGGCACAAGGCCGGGCATGACGACAAAAGCGAATTTTGTTTGCCACTTACCCCAGCGGACCGAGGAAGGGCTCGCCGGCATAGCTGTCGGCATTCGCCTCGAGCGCTTTCGGCCATTTGCCGGGGACGATCTTGCGACGCGCGGCAGCGGGGCGCGGCTTTCCGTCCCAGCCGATCTGCTCCATCGACCAATAAAGCTGGATCGCGTGCCCATCGGGATCGAGGGCGCAGATTGTATGATCCATGCCGGGCGTCATCTCGGGCGGCAGTTCGCGGAACTCGACGCCGTAGGATTTGAGGAAGTCGATCGCGCTGAGAAGCTGTTGGTAGGAGCCGAGCTGCACGCCGAACGCCGCCATCGTGGTGTCGGCGCGCAAGGCCAGCTTTTGGCGCAGTGCGACCGGGAAGAGGACGAGCGAATGATGCTCGGTGTTGTTGCGCAGGAAAATGCAGCGCTCGCCTTCGCAACGGGTTTCTTCCGTCACGATGAAGCCAAGCGCGCGCTGATACCAATCGGCCGCACGCTCGATGTTCTCGACGAAGAGATTGACCGGCCCGTGCTTCACGATCTTGAACGGCCGCGCCAGAAGAATGCCCTGCACATCGTATCTCAGCGGCAAGTTCTCTTTATCGCGAAAGCCGGAGACGAGATCGCTGCCGCGCGCCATCGCCTGGTTGACCTCTTCATATTCGGAGATCTGCGGCAGCTCGGCAGCGTGATCGAATTCGCGATCATGCATGTCCCAGGGCTTGGAGCGGCCGTCCCAGCCGACTTGCTCCATGCCGTAATAGATCTCGTTCTTATGGAGGTCGGGGTCCATCAGATAGGAATGCCAGTTCGAGCCCGGCATGTCGCGGCCCGAGCGCACGACCTTTTGCCCCGTGCGCTTGAACCAGGCATCGCCTTCGACGACTTCGGCGAGACTACCGACCTGCCAAGTGATCTGGTTGACCATCACATCGTCTTTGTGGAAGCCGGTGCGATCGGTCGCTTTGCGGAGGCGATGGTTATAGAGGACGAAGGCGTGGTGATCGCCGCCGTAGCGGAAGAAATAGCCGTTGAGATCGCCGAAATCCTTGAACGCATCGGGCGCCTTGCCGCCCATTGGGCGAATGTCGGTGATGCGAAAGCCGAGCAGATCGTTGTAGAAGCGCAGCGCATCGCTCATGCGATAGGCGTTGATGCCGAAATGGCCGAGGCGCCTGATCTTGAACGGTTGATCGAATAAGACGCCGCCAACGCTGTATTTCGCTTCTGTCTCGATCGCCATCAGAATTCTCCCCTTCATCCGTCATTGCGAGGAGGCCGTTTGGTACTCCCGACGAAGCAATGCAGGAATCTCACCGAAATGCTGGATTGCTTCGCTTTCGCGCGCAATGACGGTTCAACAACTACGGGCCGTCCTCCGTCATGCCCGGCATCACCAGCTTCTCGGGCGGCAGCTCGGTCTTGATCTCGCCCATCTGCTGCAGCACCGCGACCAGGCTCTTCAGCGCCGCGGTCGACACTTTGGCATCGCGCGCGAAGAAGCCAATTTTGCGATAATAGTCGTAGCTCTGCGCGTTGTCTTCGGGGCTGGTCTTGCTCGCGGTCGCCATGATCGCGACGGCGCGGTCGCGGTTCTTGTCGTCGTAGAACCAGGCGACACTTTTGAGATAGGCCGTCATGAAGCGCTTGATCAGCTCGCCGTGGGTGGCGGCCCAGCCGCGGCCGACATTGATCGTGCCGAAGGGGAAATCCTTCACATAATCGGCGGCGAGGCCAAGCGTGACGAACCCGTCCGACGCGGCCTTGAAGCTTGCCGGTGCCGAGAGCATCGCCGCATCGACGGCTTTCGATTCCAGCGCGGCGAGACGCGCCGCGGTCGAATTCGTCGGCAGGGCGTCGACATCGCTGTCCTTCATCCCGTTCGCGATCAGCATACGGTCGAGATAGACGCGCGCGATATCGGTGACTTCGCCGACCGAGATGGTCTTGCCTTTAAGATCCTTGATCGACTTGATCTCGGGCTTTGCCAAGAGCGAGAAGGGGCCGGGGCCGGCCTCGATGGTGAGGATCGCCACCGCCGCACCTTCATTGACGCCGCGCACCGGATCGAAGGCGCCGGTATCGCCCATACCGATCGCGCCCGCCGCAAGCTGTTGCAGCACTTGCGCGCTCGATCGGGTGAAGACGATGTCGAGCGTGATGCCGTTCTGCTCGAAGAAGCCCTGATCGAGGCCGATATAGATCGGCCAGACGATTGCCGACGGCGCGCCGACATGGCCGAAGGTGATGGTGTCGGCGGCGCGGCTCGGGGTGCCGGCGAAGCTGAGCGTCGCAGCGAGCGCGAAGGCGAGGGCGATGCGATGTGTGTTCATGACGGCACCTTGCCTTTGACCGCACTGGCGACCGCCGGCACGGTGACGCGGCCGTCGGTGCCCGGCGTCAGCTGCGCGCGCAATGCTTCATGCACCCGCTCGCGCTGCTCAGGCGCCATGCGCGAGATCAGCATTCCTTGTGGGCCGCTCGGTGCGCTGTTGGATATCCAGTAGTCGTCGAAGCTGGCGAAGACCGCATCGATGCGGATATGTCGTACCTCGACCGCTTGCAGCCCGGCCTTGGTCCAAAGCTCGTGCAGTCCTTCGCGCGTCGCGACCGCGGCGCTGGGTGGCTTGGGCGGCTCGACGCCGACCGCACGCAGCGCGTTATAGATCGGCTCGACCGGCGCGCCGCCGATGGAGAAATCCCACATATAAGTCGCGACCGTGCTACCCGGTCGTGCGACCCGCGCCATCTCCGACGCGGCTTTCGCCGGATTCGGCACGAAGGAGATCGCGAGCGCCATGGCGACGACATCGAAGCTGTGATTGTCGAAGGGCAGGCTCAGCGCGTCGGCGACGTGGAACTCGGCGAGTTTCGCGTCCGGGCGCGTGCGGGCATAGCCGAGCTGCCCGTCGGATGGATCGACTGCCGCGACCTTGGCCGGAGCGTGACGCGCGATGATCTCTTCGGTGAAGGCGCCGTTGCCGCAGCCGACATCAAGCCAGGAGAGGCCATTGGCCGGCGCGATCCAATCGAGGAATTGTTGCCCGACCAGCTTGCTCCAGCGGCCCATGAGCCGCTCGTAAGCCGCGCCGTCGTTGAAATGTCCCGCTGCGTCGTTCACCAGTGCTTCCCCCCAATGATTTACGGCCGAGCTTGAAAGCCGCGGCCGTAAAAATCAATTGCAGGAAGGTGGACGTCGGGAAGGGGTGGGCGGACACTCGCGCTTAGCGCACCAGAGTCACGACTTGGGTATGGGCGATCGTCGTCGAGGAAGATTGGTGGGAGAATTCGACGGCGGCCGGGACGATCACGGTGATGATCGCGGCAAGGATGATGACAGCGCTGAACCGCTCGGTTCGGGTCCATTTCTGCCAGTCACGGTGCAGATCACGGCTCAGGTCACGCATCGGAATCTCCGCGGCGTTAAACATCAGGCACAGGCGATAACGGTGCTGCGGCGGCCGAAATTCCGTCCGTTGCGGGCGATGTCGTCATTGAAGCCTTCGGCAACGTGATCGTTGCCATTGGAGACGAGGCAGAGGCTGGCGTTGATGGCGGCGAGGATGGCGTCGTCGATGCGCTCGGGCGTGACGGAATAGCGCTTGATGGTCTGGAGGCTGCGGTTGACGGAGGAGTTATCGGTGCTCATGAGCATCTCGAGGGCCTTGATGATCCGGGTGGTCGATTGCTTCTGCATGATATTTCCCCCTATGTGCTCGTTACAGGTTACGCGGCCTTGGCCGCAGTTGAAGTGATCGACTTCACATCGATGCGAAGTTGCGGGACGTCGGTGATCAAGCTCTCATCCTCGAGATCGAGGCTCACATTGATCGCGGCGAGAATGATTTCATCCACTTGTTCGGGCACGACGGCGAATTGCTTCAAGGTCTCGAGCTCGCGCGCGATCGAGCGGCGCTGGAGCATCGCGGAAAGGTTTTGGACGATCTGGTCGACACGGTTGGGATCGAAGGCGACGAATGACATGGTGTGTTCCCTCAAGCGGCGATTTGTTTCGGCGCGCGGAGCCAGGCGGTGACGACGAATTGGTGGCCATCGAAATCGAGATCGGCGGCCCAGCGTCCGTTCTCCCAGCCGGCGGGCATGAACAGGAAGCCGCGCAGCGTGAGGTAAGCGAAGGCGTCTTCGCGGCTGGGGAAGAGACGTTTGATTCGGGTCGTCAGTGTCATGAAGCGCTCTCGGTTGGGGGCTCTGCTGTCATGTGCTTGCCATCACCTGGCACCATGACGATGCTCCCCGAGGGCGGGAAAAAATAGTTAGGTCCATTGCGTAAGGGACTGGCCGTACGGGATTTTACGTAGGCGCAGTCGCGACCGTAGGGGCCTTTCAATTCGGCCCAAAACTCGCTATTTCTGGCTATCCGGAGAAGGGACGGCGCAGCGCAATCCGGTCCTGCCAAAGCCCCGGCCCAAAGACCCGTAAGGTCATGAAGATGCAGAAGAAATGGTCGCCCGATAGCTGGCGGGACATGCCCATCCGCCAAGTGCCGGAGTATTCCGATGCCGCTGTGCTTGGCACGGTGACGGGGACGCTGCGCAACTTCCCGCCGCTGGTTTTTGCCGGTGAGGCACGGAGCCTCAAATCCAGCTTAGGCAAAGTGGTGGAGGGGAAAGCTTTCCTGCTTCAGGGTGGCGACTGCGCCGAGAGTTTTGCCGAATTCCATCCCAACAACATCCGCGACACCTTCCAGGTGTTCCTGCAGATGGCGGTGGTGCTGACGTTTGGGGCGGCCTGCCCGGTGGTGAAGGTCGCTCGCATGGCCGGGCAATTCGCCAAGCCGCGCACCTCCGACAGCGAAACGCAGAACGGCGTCACGCTGCCGTCCTATCGCGGCGACATTATCAACGGCATGGACTTCACGCCCGAAGCGCGTAAGCCCGATCCGCAGCGCATGATCCAGGCGTTCAGCCAGTCAGCCGCAACGCTCAATCTGCTGCGCGCCTTTGCCCAGGGCGGTTATGCCGATCTGCACCGCGTCCATAACTGGACCAAGGGCTTCGTCGCCGACAGCCCGGCCAAGGAACGCTACGAGGAATTGGCGGACCGTCTGACCGAGACGCTCGACTTCATGGCGGCGTGCGGCCTGACCTCGGAGACGACGCCGCAACTGCGCGAGACCGAGCTCTTCACCTCGCATGAAGCGTTGCTGCTCGAATACGAGCAGGCGCTGACTCGCGTCGATTCGACGACCGGCGATTGGTACGACGTCTCCGCACATATGCTGTGGATCGGGGATCGCACGCGCCAGCCTGACGGCGCGCATGTCGAATTCCTGCGCGGCGTGAAGAATCCGATCGGCCTCAAATGCGGTCCGACCATGCCGGTCGACGATTTGCTGCGGCTGATCGAACTCCTCAATCCGGATAACGAGCCGGGGCGGCTGGTGCTGATCACGCGCATGGGCGCCGACAAGGTCGAAACCAAGCTGGCGCCGCTGATCCGCGCCGTCGCGCGCGAGGGCCGCAAGGTGCTGTGGTGCTCGGACCCGATGCACGGCAACACGATCACGTCGGCGAGCGGCTACAAGACCCGCATGGTCGACTCCATCCTGCGCGAGGTGAAGGGCTTCTTCGAGGTGCATGAGGCCGAAGGCACCTATGCCGGCGGCGTGCATTTCGAGATGACCGGCCAAGACGTCACCGAATGCATCGGTGGCTCACGCGCGGTTACCGAAACCGCGCTCGGCGATCGCTATCACACGCATTGCGATCCGCGGCTCAATTCCACCCAGGCGTTGGAGCTGGCCTTCCTTATCGCCGAAGAGCTGAAGAAGAAGCGCCTCGCCGCGCCGAAGAAGCAAGCCATCGCGGCGGCGCAATAAGCGCGCTCCGCACGCGCCGCACGCATGGTCGATCTTCTCGCTGTCGATTGGTCGAAGATTCCGGCGCCGCTCGATGACGGCGCCGCGAAACATCTCGCGGGCGCGATCCTGCCGTCGATCGTCTTAGCGGCGACAGATGGCCGCGCGGTCGATCTCTCGAAAATCACGGGCACGTCGGTTGTCTATGCCTATCCGATGACCGGCCGGCCCGACGTTGCGCTGCCCGAAGGCTGGGACATGATTCCAGGCGCGCG
The DNA here is from genome assembly GCA_963740675.1 of uncultured Alphaproteobacteria bacterium. Lineage (GTDB taxonomy): Bacteria > Pseudomonadota > Alphaproteobacteria > ATCC43930 > CGMCC-115725 > CAIKMD01. The sequence goes on along the minus strand of CAVUFS010000003.1, from coordinate 658,173 downwards.
CGGCTGCACGCCGCAATCCTGCGCGTTCCGCGATCATTTCGCCGAGCTCAAATCGCTCGGTGCGCAGGAGGTGTTCGGCCTTTCGACACAGTCGACCGCGTATCAGCGCGAGGCTGTCGAGCGGCTGCATCTGCCGTTTGCGCTGCTCTCGGACGAAAAGCTCCATCTCGCGAAAGCGCTACGCCTGCCGACATTCGAGACTGCCGGTATGCGCTTGCTCAAAAGGCTGACGGTGATCCTTCGCGCCGGACTGGTTGCGCAGGTTTTCTATCCCGTCTTTCCGCCCGATCGCAGCGCGGGCGACGTGATCGACTGGCTGCGTGCCAACCCGGCGTGAACTCAGGTATCAAGGTGCAGTCGCTCGCATCTCCTTTGCCGCCTCGACCATGTTGATTAAAGCCGGGCGAACCTCTTCCCATTTGCGTGTCTTGAGACCGCAATCCGGATTGATCCAGAGCTGTGCGTCGTTCAGGTGTTGCTGTGCAAGTCTGAGCAAATCTGCCATCTCGCGGATCGCCGGCACTCGCGGCGAATGGATATCGTAGACGCCGGGACCGATCTCGTTCGGATATTTGTAGGTTCTAAAGCCATCGAGCAGCTCCATCTTGGAACGTGAGGTCTCGATCGAAATCACGTCGGCGTCCATAGCCGCGATCGCGTCGATGATGTCGTTGAACTCCGAATAGCACATGTGGGTATGGATCTGCGTCGCATCGTCGACGCCGGTGGAACACAGGCGGAAGCTTTCGATCGCCCAATCGAGGTAGTTCTTCCATTCCCCCTTGCGCAAAGGAAAGCCCTCGCGTAGCGCCGCCTCATCGATCTGAATCATCGCGGCACCGGCGGCCTCGAGATCAGTTACTTCGTCGCGGATAGCGAGCGCGATCTGGCGGCAGGCCTCGCTGCGCGGAATGTCGTTGCGGACGAAGGACCAGTTGAGGATCGTTACCGGTCCCGTCAGCATCCCCTTCATCGGCTTTGTCGTCAGCGACTGCGCAAATTGCCACCAGCCGACCGTCATCGGTTGCGGACGCGAGACGTCGCCGAAGAGGATCGGCGGGCGGACATAGCGCGACCCATAGCTTTGCACCCAGCCATGCTTTGTGAAGGCGAACCCTGCAAGCTGCTCGCCAAAATACTGCACCATGTCGTTGCGCTCGAATTCGCCATGGACCAGCACGTCGAGGCCGATGTCCTCCTGCCAACGGACGGTTCGTTCCGTCTCCTCGCGCAGGAATTGCTCGTATTGCGCATCGCTGATGGCCCCCTTGGCATGGGCTGCGCGCGCTTTCCGCACGTCGGCGGTTTGCGGGAACGAGCCGATCGTGGTCGTCGGGAAGGCGGGCAAGCCGAACCGCGCACGTTGGAGAGAGGCGCGCATGGCGAAAGGGATTTTTCCGGTTCGTCATCGCCACAGTCACGGCGGCCAATCGCGTCGCGACGGCGCGATCATGGACTTTCTCGGAAGCCTTGCGATGGCCTGCTGCGACGGCGGAGTCCGCGATCTCCCGGACGACGGTTTCCCGACCGCCGGCCAGTGCTTTGGCGACGATGGCGAGTTCGTCCATTTTCTGCACCGAGAAAGCGAGCCAGCTCTTGAGATCAGGATCGAGGTCCGTCTCCAGCGTGAGATCAATTGGCACGTGCAATAGCGAGCACGACGGTGCGATCTGCAACCGATCTGCGCCGCGCTTCGCCACCACGGGCTCAAGTCGGTCGAGGAGCGGCGGCAGGTTGGCGCGCCAGATATTGCGGCCGTCGATGACTCCCAGCGAGAGAACCAGGTCCCGCGGCGCATTTGCTAGAATGGTATCGAGTTGATCGGGCGCGCGGACGAGATCAAGGTGTAGCCCCGCGATCGGGAGCCCCAACGCGGCATCGAGATTATCGCCGAGCTCGCCGAAATAGCTGGTCAGCATGATCTTCAGATCAGGTAACGCACGAGCAAAGGCGGCATAGGCCGTCTTGAGTGCTGCGCGCGTGGCGTCGTCGAGATCGAGCACGAGGCAGGGCTCGTCCATCTGGACCCAGTCGGCGCCGCTATCGACGAGACGGCGGAGTACGTCGATATAGACTGGGAGCAGGCCGTGCAGCAGCGACAACGGTTCGAAGGAAGCGTCCTTGCTCTTGCCGAGCGTGAGGTAAGTGACAGGGCCGAGTAGAACCGGGCGGGTGAGAAAGCCGAGCGCTCTTGCTTCGAGATATTCGTCGACCGGCTTGAGGGAGCCGAGTTCGAAGTGCTGCTCCTTTGTGAATTCCGGCACCATGTAGTGGTAGTTGGTGTCGAACCACTTCGTCATCTCTTGCGCGGGCACGCCATGACCGTCGTCATGAACGCCGTGCGAGCATGAAGGATTGTGGGTCTCGCCTTGCGATCCGCGCGCCATGGCGAAATAGGTCGACGACGGCACTGGTCCGCCATCCCATCCATAAACGGCCGGGATGGCACCAACCATGACGCTGGTATCGAGCACGTGATCGTAGAGCGAGAAATCGTTCGACGGCATGATGTCGACGCCGCGCGATTTCTGGCGTGCCCAGTTTGCGGCGCGAAGTGCTGCCGCAGTTTCCTGCAAAGCCCGCTCGTCGGATCTGCCCGACCAGAAGCTCTCTAAAGCGAATTTCAACTCGCGGCGTGGACCGATGCGTGGCGTGCCGAGCGTAGCAATGGGAAGAGAGGATAGGGTCATGGTCAAAGCCCTCTAAAGGGGCAGGGCCAGGGCGGAGACGTTCGGGGCCGCACACGAATCACCGCGCGGTGGACCAAAGCGCAACCACCGGGACACCCCGCCCGTGGACGATACGTCGTCGAGGCAGGTCTCCTGGCTCGCGGGTCGTCGCTTCGGTCCAGCCTTCCCGGGACTAAGTCATCCCAGTGACACAGATAGACGTCGGCTCGCCGCTTACAGTTGCGGGGGCAGCTTCGGTTTCGAGCGCACCCAGACAGGGCGAGTTCCCACCGAATTCCCTCTTAGCTCTGGTGCCCACTAAGACCCCAGAGAACCACGACAACTCCAAAGTGGGCCAAACCCCACTTCCTGTCAACAAGTATATAAAGAAATATTTATATCTTTAAAGAAGCATGCGGGAGGCTTTCCGACACAACTGAGCGATGGAAGCGCCGTCGGCTGATGGAGGGTCGCCGATCATGCGGGCAGCGTTGTCTATGCTATCCGGTGACCGGTTGGCCCCCAGGATGTTTGCCGGCGCGCTGCGGCAGTATCAGCACTAAGGCGATCAGGATGATGGCAATCGCCGCCGATGCGAGCGGCCGGCTGAGGTTGAGGCCGCCGTTGGCGAGGGGCTTGTCGAGGAAATCGCCGACGGTCGCGCCGAGCGGCCGCGTGAGAATGAAAGCGGCCCAGAACAGGGTTACGCGCGAGATTTCTGTCCAGAAATAAAGCATCGCGAGCAACAGCAGGCCGGCGCCGAAGACGAGCGCGCCGCCTTCATAGCCAAGTCCCGCATCGGCGATCCAATCGCCCAGCGCCGTTCCGAGGGTTTGCGAGAAGGTGATGGTGATCCAGTAGAACGCCTCGGCTTTGCGTGTCGTGACGGTATTTACCGCGACCGTGCCCTCGGACCGATACCAGGCGATGAGGCTGGCGAGCACGCAAGCAAGCAACAGCAGCGAGCCGCCGGTATAGCCGATGCCAAGGGAGCGGTCGGCGAAATCCGCCATCGTCGTGCCGGCCGTCGTCGAGGCGATGATGGTCGCCCAATAAAGGAGCGGGTGAAAGCGTTTGGCGGCGATCTGAAAAGCGACCAGCACGACCAGCGCGGTGAGGAAGATCGCCGTGCCGACGAGATAGCCGAGATTCATCGTCATGGTCACGGTATCGCCGCCGGTCTCGCCCAGCGTGGTCGCGAGGATCTTGATGATCCAGAACCCCAGCGTCACCGCCGGCACTTTGCTCAAGACCGCGTCGTCTCTTTGCGTCATCGAGTCCTCACCCGTCAAAATGTGAACAGCATGGCGGCATACCAGGAGAATTGGGACGTCTGGTTCGTGTTCTGCAGGCTCGGGCCGAAATAGCCGAGCAAATGGTAATTGTCGGTGAGATCGTATTTGACACCGGCACCGACACCGGTCGAGGAGCGGCCGCCTTTACTCGATGGTGTCTGATGTACCAGCTCGGCACCGAGTTGCAGGTCGGGCATCACCTGGCGGGTCAGCGCCCAGCCCGCGAGACAAAAATCCTTGGCGTCGCCCCCGCGGTTGATCTCGCAACCGCCGCCGCCGAAGGTCGACCAGTCGTCCCAGTCTTTCTCAAACCACAGCGGCAATAATAGGGAGGGGTGGTTATCCCCAACCCGAGAGGAGAGGCTCGGCAGGAAGACGCGCGGGAAGACGGCGATATCCCAGCCGATCTGCGCCTGATGCAGGAAGCGGTATTTCGCGGCCAGCTCGATATTGCCGGTACCGATTTGCGTCCCCGTGCTCGTCGGGAAACGAATATCCGACGGGCAAAACCGCGGTTAGCTGTAGATCGGGTAACGCGCCGTAATTGAAATCCACGCCGCCTTCGCCGCTGACTCCGTCAAGCGCACGCTCGCCATTCGCGAAAAGATAGATCTCGTAATGCTGATAGTCGGTCGGCTCGGGATCGTCGGTAATGTAGGGAGGGCCCGCAACGGCGACCACTGGCGGCAATGCTAGAAGTGCCGCCACGATGCCAACGAGTAAGTTCCGTCGCCGATGTTGTTGTAGATGCGACACGAAAAAAATTATGGTAGTATTTACAACATACGTCAATTGGATCGGCGGCGATGACATTCGGCGAACGGATCGACGAGCACTACGGCACGATGAGGCCGGCAGAGCAGCGCGTTGTCCGGTTTTTCCGCACCCATCCCGAAGAAGTGCTGATCGCTTCCGCCGCCACGATGGCGGCGAAGGCGAAAACCAGCGATGCGACGATCGTGCGGACGGTTCGGGCATTGGGGTATTCGGGCCTCGACGCACTGCGCCGCACGCTCGCCGAAGAGATGCGGCAGAACCTCTCGCCTGCCGATCGCCTAAGCCGAACACTCGACGCGGTCGGCGATAGCCCTGCCGCGGCGTTTCGCGCGACGATCGACACACATTTGCAGTCCCTCCAATCCCTCTCGACCAACATTATGCCCGGCCAGTTCGAAAGTGTCGTCGGTGCGCTCGCGGCGGCGCGGCGCGTGGTTGCTTTCGGCATCGGCCCCTCGAGCGCGATGGTCGATTATCTCACGATTCAGCTCGGTCGGTTCGGCATCGAAGCGCTCAGCCTCACGAATACCGGGCTGCTCTTCGCTGACGATCTCCGCAAGCTGCGCGAGGGCGATGTCGTGATGATTCTTGCCTATGGCCGCCTCTACGCGGAACTCGTCGCCTTGCTGGATAGCGTGAAAGCACTGGGCCTACGCACATTCCTCATAACCGACAGCCTCGCCAGTGCCGTGAAAAAGCGCGTCGAGATGGTCCTGTCGGTGCCGCGCGGCCGATCCGACATGCTCAGCATGCACACGGCGACTCTCGGCTTTATCGAAGCGCTGCTGGTGGGTATCGCGGCGAAGCGCCCGCAGGAGACGCTGAGCAGCCTCAAGAAGCTGAATCAGGCACGCACGCGGCTCGCCGGAAAGACGGTGCAATTGTATGCCGAGAGTTGAGCCGATCGGTGCCATGACGCGAGAGGGAGGGCAATGAGGGCGCAAAACCTGCCAAGCATCAACGCGCGCTATTGGTGTGCGATCGCGGTGGCGAGCATGGCCGGCGCGAATACCGGCGACTTTGCCGCTCGCTATCTCCATCTCGGTCATACCGGCGGGCTCTTGCCGTTGGCGTTGATCTTTCTCGCGATCGTCTGGGCCGAGACGCGCGCACGCCGTGCGACCGAGGCTTATTACTGGCTGGCGATCATCGTGCTACGCACCGGCGCGACCAATCTTGCCGATCTCGCGACACATGATCTGCATCTCGGCTATCCCCTGACGCTCGCGGCGCTGGCCGCGCTGATCATCGCGATCCTGCTCTTTGCCTATTGGCGCGATGGCGCCGCGCCGGAAACGGCCGATGGGCGCAAGCTGCCGGCGACCGACAGCGCTTATTGGCTGGCGATGCTCACCGCAGGGACGCTCGGGACGGCAGGCGGCGATTTCACCGCCGACGAGCTTGGCCTCGGCGTCGGTTACGGCTCGCTGGTGCTTCTTGCCGTGTTCCTGATCGTCCTTTTCGGTGCCGTTCGCATCGGCAAGATGTCGCTCTTCTGGTACTGGGCGGCGATCGTCGCGGCGCGCACCGCCGGCACGACGATGGGCGATTTCCTGCCCAGCCGTCGCGGCCTTGATCTTGGCCTGCCGCTCAGCACCGCGATCACACTGACGACGCTGGCGGCGATCGTGCTTATCTGGCGCGACCGCCGAGGCGCGCTCGCCGCGGAGACGCGCTAGCGCTTATCGAAGGGGCGGTGTCGTCGCCGGCGATTTGCGGTGATGCGTTGCTTGCTCATAGGCGTAAGCGATCTCGATCAATACCGGCTCGCTCCATGGCCGGCCGATGATCTGCAGTCCCGACGGCAGGTCTTCATAGGTGTAACCCATCGGCACCACCGCTGCGGGCCAATGCAGGCCTGACGCGATCCAGGTCGTGGCGCCGGTCGGCGTCAAATTGCGATCGCCGTTGATCTTCGGCGGGAACGATGCGACGGGCAGGATGAGCGCATCGATGCGCGCATTCGCCATCGCCACAAGATAAGCCTCCCGCATGCGAATCTCGAATGCTTCGAGGTCGCGGACGATCGGATCGCTCGCGGGGGCGGGCGCGACGGCGGCGGCTTTAAGGCCGACCTCATGCAGCGGATGAAATTTCTCGGTCGCGACGACTGCCGCGATTGTCTTCGGAAAAGCAGGGCCGGTGGTGGTGAGATAACGCTCGATCGCGGCACGCACTTCGCTTTGCGGATGCGGGCGTGCCGGGAATTGGTCGAATTCCGGCACGGTGAAAGGATCGATGATTTCGGCGCCCGCTTTGCGCAGATCGGCGATGGCGCGCTCCAACAAGGCCACGACTTGCGGATCGGAACCGTCGGGCGGGAAGGCTTGGCGTAGCACGCCGAGGCGCTTGCCGCGCGCGCCGTCCGGTTTGAGGAACGCTTTGTAGCTCGGCGGGATCTTGCCGGCAGCATGCGCGGTGGCGGGATCGCCAGCGTCGACGCCGGCGATGACATCGAGCAGCGTCGCGAGATCGGTGACGCTGCGCGCCATCGGTCCTGCCGTGTCGCGCGCGTCGTAGAGTCCGACCATGCCGGCGCGCGAGACCAGCGCCCAGCTCGGCCGCAGACCCGCGAGCGCGTTGTTCGACGACGGATTGCGGATCGAGCCCCACGTGTCCGAACCGAGGCCGACCACGCCAAAGCTTGCGGCAAGACCGCCACCCGTGCCGCCCGAGGAGCCACCGGTCGCATGCGCGGTGTTGTAGGGATTGCGCGCGAAGCCGGGCAGTACCGAGTTGATGTTGTCGAGCCCGCCGCGTGCCCATTCAGACATCGTTGTCTTCGCCAGGATGATCGCGCCGGCCTCACGCAGCTTGCGCACTGCGGTTGAATCCTTCGATGGCACCCAGCCGATGAGCGCGCCTGAGCCGCCGGTGGTCTGCAAACCCGCAGTGTCGTAATTGTCTTTCACCAGCACCGGAATGCCGTGCAGCGGCCCGCGCAACGTGCCGGCCTTCTGCCAATGCGCGTCGAGCGCATCGGCATCGGCGAGTGCCTGCGGATTGGTCACGATGATCGCGCCGAGGGCGGGGCCCTTGCGGTCGTAAGCGGCGATACGGTCGAGATGCGCCTGCGTCACGCTCCGCGCTGTGGTTTTGCCGGAACGGTAAGCGTCTTGGATTGCTTCGATGGTCGCTTCTTCGATCGCAAAGCCGGATTTCGCATCGCCGTTCATCGGAACCTCGCGGAGTGGTTGTGGTCAGGGCACCTTTGCTGTGTTCATAGCAAGAACGGGGCCATTTGCGGCTGCCGGAATTCAAAGGGGAACCAGCGCTGCTAGCAATCAACAAATTCGCTCAGAATTGATCGCAACAAGTGTTAGGGCTGCGCGTTATCGGTGCCGCGCCGGGCTGTGGCTCTGTGTCTGGCGTAGATGCGGAGGGGTAGGCGTGTCTGCGGCAGATTGCAGCGAGGCCAGCCTTTTGGTTGGCGCGCCGGCGGTGCGGAGCGCCGGCGTCGGTGCCTTCAAGATCGGGATTCTCGCGGCGATGATGACGCCGCTCGTCCTCTATTCGCTCGATACGATGTTAGGCCAATACGCGTTCTGGCGCCCTTGCGTATTTCTTGTTGCGACCTGGGGACTAGCGAGCGACAGCCATGTCTTCGCAACCGGCTATCTCTATCTCCGGCCGCGCAATTTCGAGGGCATCCGGCATCGCTGGACGCTGCTGTATCTGATGCCCGCCGCCATTGTCGGTTTGAGTTTTTGGACGATCACGATGCTGCCGGCGTCGCAGCTTATGTGGTTCATGATTGCCTACGTCCATTACGCGCTCTTCCATTTTGCGCGTCAGAATATTGGCGTCCTCTCTTTCGTGACGCTGACCTCGGCGCGGCGGCCGCTGCATCGTGACGAAAAACTTATTCTTAACGGCGTCGCGGTCTGCGGCATGCTCGGTGCGCTGAAGCTTTACGCGCCCAGCTTGCTGCTTAACCCGCAAAATTTCTCCTTCGATCTCAGCGCGATCTCCAGGGTGATCGAGCCGCTCTATATCGCGGGTCTCGTCGGCTATGCCGTCGTGTTCGCGCTCGCCGCGCGGCATTTCTTCGCGCATCGCCAGTCCTACGATACCTATAGTGCGACGATTTTCTGGATGTGTGTCGCCTGGTACGTGCCGATCTATGTGGCCCTCGGCCACCCGCTGCTCGGCATCGCTTCTTTCACGACCGCGCATGGGCTGCAATATCTCGTCCTGCTCGGCTTCCATGCCTACCGGCGCTCGACATTGCGTGTCGCGCGGCGTTCCGATAGCGGCGCGTTCCCGGGTGCTTCGATCGGCTGGTATGCGTTGATGCCCTGCCTCGCGCTCGTCGCGACCGCGCTTGCGGGCGCGTTGCTCTGGCGTCATCCGGAATTGCCTTTCGCCGGTTTCGCTCAGATCATTCAGCGGATGGCCGGTGCGGGTGGTATCGCGAAGGCCGGCGCTGGTTTGGTCATTGGCATAACGCTGGCGCATTTCTGGGTCGATCAATTCATCTGGCACTCGCGCACGCCGGCGCGGCGCGGCTGGCTGCTCGAGAACTACCCGTTTCTCGCCTCCAGCGCGTAGCACAACAGGCGAGCGGTTTACCGCGCTCCCATCCTTCGGCATAGTCTTCCGATCATAACGCGCTCAGCGCGATCGGGAGGGAAGATGGACGGGAGAGCGTGGCGCGTTTCGCGCCGGGGATTGCTCGGCGGGCTCGCGGCGACACCCGCCGCAGTGGCGATGGGCATGGCGAGCAAGGCCGAGGCCGCCGATATGGCGACCACCATCGCGCATACGCAAGCGGCGCTCAAAGGCGCGAAGGGGACCAAGCTCGTGCTCCTGGGCACGGGTGCGGGGCCGGTGCCGGGCGGTTTGCGCCACATGACGGCGCATGTGCTGGTGCACAACGGCGCAACCTATATCGTCGATTGCGGTCTCGGCGTGTCGCGGCAATTCGCGCGCACTGCCATACCATGGCGATCGCTGCGCTCGATCTTCATCACGCATCACCACCCCGATCACAACATTGAATATGGGCCGCTCCTGGTGATGGGCTGGCTTGGCGGCATGCCGCAAGGCGTTCGCGCCTATGGCCCGCCGCCGCTGCAACAGATGACTGAGGATTATCTACGGTCGGCCAAGACAACGATCGATTTTTGGGCGCAGGATTTTCATACGCAGCCTTTGGGCATGATCGAGGTGCACGAGTTGCCGCAAGCGGGGCCGGTGATGCAGGATGACATCGTCAAGGTCACGTCGGTACTGGTGCAGCATCCGCCGGTCACGCCGGCTTATGGCTATCGCTTCGATTTCCCCGATCGCTCGATCGCGTTTTCCGGCGATACCGTGGCGCTCGATGCGGTCGCGACGATGGCAAAGGGCGCGGATGTTCTCGTGCATGAGACGATCGACATGGCAGCGCTCGAAGCTTTCATCAGCAATCTGATCGCGCACGGCACACCGGGATCGGTCGAAGGCTATATGGCTCATATGCGCGCCGATCACACGCCGACCGAAGAAGTCGGACGCATCGCGCAGGAGGCCGGGGTCAAGACGCTTGTGCTGTCGCACTTGGCGCCCGGGGATTTCAGTGTGAGCGATGCGCGTTGGCATGGTGATGCCGCCAAGCACTTCAAGGGCAAGATCATCGTCGGCCGCGATCTCATGGTGATCTGACCCGTGATCTGACGCCGCGCGCAGCCGCGCTACAATGGCATCATGCAAAAGTTGCGGCGCGCGGCTCCGAGCGATCATTACGACGGACAGCGGTTCTTCAATCCGGGCGGAGCGCGGCTGCGCAGTTTTCGCGATTTCCTGCGCTGGCAATTCTCGCGCGAGCGACCCGCTTGGCCGGAATGGATCGCGGACGAGGCGCGGCCGTTGCCGCCGGCGCCGGCAGGGTGGGGCGAGGTCGCCGCGACCTTCATCGGCCATGCGACGTTGTTGCTGCGTTTTGCCGGTTTCGCAGTGCTGACCGATCCGATCTTCTCGCTGCGGGCCAGTCCCTTCGCGTCGCTCGGGCCGAAACGCGTACGTGCACCGGCCTATGCGCTCGCCGATTTGCCGAAGATCGACGCGGTGTGTCTCAGCCATAATCACTATGATCACATGGACCTGCCGAGCCTGCGCGCGCTGCAGGCGCACAGCAATCCGACGATCGTCACCGGCATCGGCAATGGTGCTTATCTTGCGGCGCGCGGCGTGACGAACGTGATCGAGCTGGATTGGTGGGAGAGCGCCGAGCCGGTGCCGGGTCTCAAGATCACCTATGTCCCCGCACAGCATTGGTCGCGGCGGCGCTTCGGGGACACCAATCACATGCTCTGGGGCGGGCATGTGATCGAAGCACAAGGCGCGCGCGTCTATTTTTCCGGCGACACCGGCTATCCGGCACAGTTCGGCGCGATCGCGCAGCGCTGCGGCGCACCGGATATAGCGCTGCTGCCGATCGGCGCCTACGAGCCGCGCTGGTTCATGTCGCAGCAGCACATGAATCCGGAAGAGGCGGTGAAGGCGCATTTAGCTCTCGGCGCGCGGCTCTCGATCGCGATGCATTTCGCGACCTTCTGCCTGACCGATGAGGCTTTCGGCGCCCCCGAAACCGCCCTCGCAGCCGCGCGTATGCAACTTGGGGTTGCGGCAAATGCGTTCCGTGTGCCGGCTTTCGGCGAAACCTTCATGGCAAATACGAGGGAGACATAATTACGTATAAAAAATGTAATATATAATCTATTTGACGATTATTTTTGCGCAAATTATGACCGGAGCCGTTACGCTCGCCGCGGCGTTTTCACGGCGGCTCGAAAGGAAAGGGCATGGAGCGAATGGTTGTCGTTCAATCGCGTTTGCGGCGGTCCGTCATGGCACTCGCCGCCTTGGCGCTCACGGTCTTCGCCGCCTCGTCCACGCGCGCCGATACGGTCATTCGTGTCGGACATTTTCCAAACATCACGCACGCGCAGGGCCTCATCGCGCATGCGCTGACGCGCCAAGGCAATGGCTGGTTCGAGCAGCGGCTCGGACCCGGCGTCACCGTGCAATGGTATGTCTATAATGCCGGGCCTGCGGCGATGGAGGCGATGATCGCGAAATCGATCGACCTCACTTTTGTCGGTCCCAATCCGGCGCTCAATGTCTACGCCAAATCGGGCGGAGCGGAGACGCGCGTCGTCAGCGGCGCAGCCGAGGGCGGCTCGGCGCTCGTGGTACAGCCCGGTGGGAATCTGAAAAGCGCGGCGGATTTTCGCGGCAAGAAAATCGCGACGCCGCAACTCGGCAATACCCAAGATGTCGCCGCGCGCTCCTGGCTGATCGCGGGCGGCTTGCGTATCACGCAGACTGGCGGCGATGCGCAGGTGATTCCGACGGCCAATCCCGATCAGCTCTTGCTGTTTCGGCAGAAGCAGCTCGATGGCGTGTGGACGGTCGAGCCTTGGGTTTCGCGGCTCGAGAACGAGGCCGGCGGCACAGTACTGGTCGACGAACCGAAAGCGCTGACGACGCTGCTCGTCGCACGCGCGGATTTCCTCGATAAGCAGCGCGATCTCGTGCGCAAATTTGTCGCTGCCCAGCAGGAGCTTACGGACTGGATTGTCGCGCATCCCGACGAGGCGCAGCAATTGGTACGCACCGAGCTTAAAGCCGAGACGCAAGTGGATATGGCGCCCGATCTCGTCGCCAAGGCGTGGCATCGGATTCACTGGGTGCATGATGTGAAGCGCGAGCAACTTGACGAGGTGGTGAAGAGCGCGCAAGCCGTTGGCTTCATGCGCGATGCTCCTGATCTCGGACGTTTCCTGCAATCGCCGTGACCGCTGATTCCATTGGTCAGCTCGCAGTCGAAGGCGTGTCGAAATGGTTTCGCACGCCGCGAGCCTCGGTGCATGCGCTCGATGACGTCACCCTGACCGTCGCGCCCGGCGAGTTCCTCTGTCTCGTCGGGCCGAGCGGCTGCGGGAAATCGACCCTGCTCGACATCATCGCCGGGCTGACGGTGCCCGACAGCGGCAATGTCTTTGCCGACGGCCAGCCGGTGGTAGGGCCGGGGCGGCATCGCCTGGTGATGTTTCAGGAATCCGCGCTCTTTCCGTGGCTCGACGTGTTCGGCAATGTGATGTTCGGGCTAAAGCGCGACCAAAACCTGACACGGCAACAAAAGAACGAGATCGCCGAGCACCATCTCGAACTCGTCGGCCTGACGAAATTCAAGAAGGCCTATACGCATGAACTGTCGGGCGGCATGAAGCAGCGCGTCGCGCTGGCGCGCTCGCTTGCGCCCGATCCGCGCGTCTTGCTGATGGATGAGCCTTTTGCCGCGCTCGATGCGCTGACGCGCGAGCGGCTTTACGGCGACCTGCAGGATATTTGGCAAAGCCGGCGCAAGACGATCATCCTCGTGACGCATAATGTGCGCGAGGCGGCATGCCTTGGCGACCGCGTGCTGGTGATGTCGCCGCATCCCGGCCGCATCCGTGAGGAATTCCGCGTCGACCTGCCGCGGCCGCGCGATATCAATTCGCCGCTGCTCGCCGAGCTGGCGCAGGACATCACCATGGCGCTCAAGAGCCACGATCCGGAGTTGGGCGGTCAATGAAACGTACGCTGCGCGTCGTCGCCTTCTTCGCGGAACTCATCCTATTCTGGAAGATCGCGACCATGGTCATGGGCTGGTCGCCGTTGCTGCTGCCGCCGCCTGAAGCGGTCGCGCGCTATCTGTGGGATGCGCTGCTCGACGGCACGCTTCTCTCGGCATCGATGGTCACGGTGAAGCGGCTGTTGCTTGGCTATTTCATCGGCGTCGCGATCGGCATGGGGCTGGGGCTTATGGTCAGCACGTCCGATTTCTTCGACAGCACGGTCGGTGCCCTGGCGCTCGGCTTGCAGACGCTGCCGAGCGTCTGCTGGGTGCCGCTCGCGCTGCTATGGTTCGGCCAGACCGAAGGCGCGATGCTGTTCGTGGTGATCATGGGCACGGTCGGTTCGGTGATCATCGCGACCAGCAATGGGACGCGGTCGATCCCGCCGATCTATACACGCGTCGCGCGCACGATGGGCTCGGAAGGTTTCGATAAATGGACGCGCGTCATCCTGCCGGCGGCGTTGCCCTTTCTCGTCACCGGCATGAAGCAAGGCTGGGCCTTCGCTTGGCGCTCGCTGATGGCGGCCGAGGTCTATGTCACGATCCTCACCGGCTTCGGCCTCGGCCATCTTCTCGAATATGGCCGCGAGCTCAGCGCGATGGATCAGGTGATCGGCGTGATGATCGTGATCGTCGTGATCGGCCTTGTCACCGATAAAGGCCTTTTCGCGCCCTGGGAGCGCTTCATGCATCGCCGCTGGGGCACGGGCGCGTCGGTGTCGTAGCGATCGTCGCTAAAGTCGTGTCAGGCGCAGCCGCAGCGCGTTCGAGATGACCGAGACCGAGCTGAGGCTCATCGCGGCGGCGGCGACGATCGGACTCAGGAGCAAGCCAAAAGCCGGGTAGAGCACGCCCCCGGCGAGCGGAATGCCGAGCGTGTTGTAGACGAAGGCGAGCGCCAGGTTCTGGCGGATGTTGCGCATCGTCGCGCGGCTCAAATGGCGCGCGCGGACGATGCCGGCGAGATCGCCTTTGACCAAGGTGACGCCGGCGCTCTGCATCGCGACCTCGGTGCCGGTGCCCATGGCGATGCCGACATCGGCCGCGGCGAGGGCAGGAGCGTCGTTAACGCCGTCGCCGGCCATCGCGACTTTGCGGCCTTCACCGCGCAGGCGCTGCACGATGGCATGCTTTCGCTCGGGCGGAACGTCCGCTTCGACCTCGGTGATGCCGAGCTTGCCGGCGACAGCTTGCGCCGTGGTGCGATTATCGCCGGTCAGCATGACGATGCGGATGCCCTCGGCGCGCAGCGCATCGAGCGCGTCCGAGGTCGTCTGCTTGATCGGGTCGGCGACGGCGACGATGCCGGCGAGATCGCCATCGATGGCGACATACATCGCGGTGGCGCCATCGCGCCGCAATTCCTCGGCGCGCGCATCGAGCAGCGCGGTCGCGATTCCAAGATCGCCCAGTAACGCGGCATTGCCGACCAGGATGCGATGCTGGCCGATCGTACCCATGACGCCTTTGCCGGTGCGGGATTCGAAATCGACGACGTCCTGCAGCGCGAGCCCTCGTTCTTTCGCGGCGGCGACGATGGCGGCGGCGAGGGGATGTTCGCTCGCGCGCTCGAGGCTTGCGCTCAGCGACAGCATCGTCGCTTCGTCGAATTTCTCGGTGACGGTGACCGCGATCACGCGCGGCTTGCCTTCGGTCAGCGTGCCGGTTTTGTCGACCACCAGCGTGTCGATCGCCTCGAGCCGCTCCAGCGCCTCGGCATTCTTGATGAGGACGCCGGCACCCGCGCCTTTGCCGACCCCGACCATGATCGACATCGGCGTCGCAAGCCCGAGCGCGCAGGGACAGGCGATGATCAGCACGGACACGGCCGCGATCAGCGCATAAGCGAAAGAAGGCGGTGGGCCCCAAACGAGCCAGGCAATGAAGGCGATGGCCGCGGCCGCAATGACGGCGGGCACGAACCAGGCAGAGACACTATCGGCGAGGCGCTGGATCGGCGCCCGGCTTCGCTGTGCCTCGGCGACCATTTGCACGATACGCGACAGCATCGTTTCGGCGCCGATCTTCTCGGCGCGCATGACGAGTGAGCCGGTGCCGTTGATGGTGCCGCCGATGAGCTTGTCGCCGGGCGCCTTCTCGACTGGCAGGGATTCGCCGGTGACCATCGCTTCATCGACCGCGCTCTTGCCGTCGATCACGCTGCCATCGACCGGCACCGCATCGCCTGGCCGCACACGCAGGCGATCGCCATGCTGCACGCGGTCGAGCGGGATCTCTTCATCGCTGCCATCGGCGCGAATGCGACGCGCGATCTTCGGCGCGAGGTTGAGGAGGGCACGGATCGCGCTGCCCGTGCGCTCGCGGGCGCGCAGCTCCAGCACCTGGCCGAGGAGGACAAGAACCGTGATGACGGCGGCGGCTTCGTAATAAACCGCGACCATGCCGTCTTGGCGGAGGCCCGCCGGGAACAAGCTCGGCGCGAAGGTCGCAGCAAGGCTGTAGAGATAGGCGGCGCCGGTGCCGAGCGCGATGAGCGAGAACATGTTGAGCGAGCGATAGCGCAGCGACGCCCAGCCGCGCGCGAAGAACGGCGCGCCGGCCCAGAGCACGACAGGCGAGGCGAAGGCGAATTGCAGCCAGACCGAAAGCGCGCTCGCAAGGTGAAGCCAATGCCCGCCCATATCGAGCACGACGACGGGAAGCGCGAGTACCAGGCCGATCCAGAACCGACGCGTCATATCGACGAGCTCGGGATTAGGGCCCGCGTCCGGCGCAATGCCGGCGGGCTCGAGCGCCATGCCGCAGATTGGACAGGCGCCAGGCTTGTCCTGCCGGATCTCGGGATGCATCGGGCAGGTCCAGATCGTGCCCGGCGGGGCGGGAGCGGGTGGCGCTTCTTCCGCCGGCTTCGGCGCGAGATATTTCGCCGGATCGGCGATGAATTTCTCGCGGCAACGCGGATTGCAGAAGAAATAATCCTGATCGCCCGAGCGCGTGCGATGCTGCGTCTTCTGTGGATCGACGCTCATGCCGCAGACCGGGTCTTTGACCCTGACGCCGGCGCTATCGGCCGCGCCATGATTGTGGTGATGATGGTGGTGATTGCTGTCGGTCATGGCGTCGCTGGACATATACCCCCTATGGGTATATAGAAATCCCAATGAGAGACGAAGTCAAGCAAGCGGCTTCAACGCGGCTCAATCGCATCGAAGGGCAGGTGCGCGGCGTCGCGCGGATGATCGCCGACGACCGTTATTGCATCGATGTGCTCAACCAGATCGAGGCGGTGAAAGCCGCGCTCAAGAAGGTGCAGGACGAAATCCTGCGTGATCACATTGGCCATTGCGTCGAGCACGCGATCACTTCGGGGGATGCGAAGGATCAGCGCAAGAAAGTCGCCGAGCTCGTTCAGGTTTTGAGCCACATCACGTCCTAGCCGCGCTCTTGCCAAGCGGCGGCGCAGAGCAAACATCACTCCCATGTCGGACTCTGCGAACACGCTGCCCAAGATCGTGATCGTCGGCGCCGGTTTCGGCGGGCTCTGGGCGGCGAGCGCCCTGGCCAACGCACCGGCCCAGGTGACGGTGATCGACGAGCGCAACTACCATCTGTTCCAGCCGCTGCTCTATCAGGTCGCGACCGCCGGCCTGTCGCCGGCGGACATCGCGGCGCCGATCCGCGGTATCCTTTCGCGGCAACGCAATGCGCGCGTGGTGCTCGGACGTGTGGTCGGCATCGACAAAGCGCGGCGCGTCGTCCGGTTGCGCGATCGCGAAGTCCCGTATGACTGGTTGATCGTTGCGACCGGCGCGCGCCACGCCTATTTCGGCCATGAGGAGTGGGCGGCTTTCGCACCGGCGCTGAAGAATATCGACGATGCGACGCGGCTGCGGCGCAATATCCTGACCGCCTTGGAGCGCGCCGAGCAAGAACCCGATGCGGATGAGCGCAAGCGCCTGATGACCTTCGTCGTTGTCGGAGGCGGCGCAACGGGTGTCGAGACCGCCGGCGCGATCGCCGAACTGGTCAAGGTCGCACTGGCACGCGATTTCCGCGCGATCAACCCGACGATGTCGCGGATCGTCTTGATCGAGGCCGGGCCGCGTGTGCTGCCGAGCTTTGCGCCACGCCTCTCCGCCGCGGCACAGCGCGCACTCGAGCGGCACGGCGTCGAGGTGCGTCTTGGCCGGCCGGTAACGCGCTGCGACGAGCTCGGCGTGATGCTGGGTGAGGAAAGGGTAGCGTGCGGTGTCACGACCTGGGCCGCCGGCGTCATGGCGTCGCCTGCGGCACAGTGGCTCGAAGCCGAGCACGATCGTGCCGGCCGCGTTCTCGTCGATCACGATCTGACGTTGCCTGGCCATCCGGAGATTTTCGTCATCGGCGATACGGCCTCGGTGCGCAATGCCGCCGGCAAGCCCTTGCCCGGCGTTGCGACGGTCGCGAAGCAGGAAGGGAAATATGTCGCGCGTGTGTTACGGGCGCGGCTATCGAGACACGCTGTGCCGCCGGCGTTCCGCTATCGCGATTACGGCGAGCTCGCGACGGTCGGGCGTAATTTTGCGGTCGTGGATTTCCACTGGCTCCGATTGACGGGGCGGATCGCCTGGTTCGTCTGGAGCGTCGCGCATATCTATTTCCTCATCGGCTTCCGCAACCGCCTCGCCGTGGCGATGGATTGGATCTGGGCGTATCTCACGTTTCAGCGCGGCGCGCGTCTTATCACCGCGAGCGATGCAGACGAGGAGTGTTCGTCGCGCGGCTGCTAGTGCGCATGCCTTCCTCCCGATATGATCAAGCAAAGCTGCCCTACGGGGGCGAATGGGGAGGGAATCTTATGTCGGGTGTATTCGCGCGCGTCGTCGCGGCGCTTTTTGTTATTGCCTGTGCGATGCCGGCTTCGGCTGCACCCAAGATCACGCTGCTCTTCACGCAAGGCGCGAATAATCTCGGCGCTTACGTCGGCAAGGATCAGGGCTTCTTCGAGAAGCACGGTCTTGATGTCGACGTGACTCCGACCGCGAATGGCTCGCTGATTTCGGCCTCGCTGGTCGCGGATGCGGCGCAGATTGGCACCCTGACGCCGTCGATTCTGCTCGAAGCCGACGAGCAGGGCCTCGATATCGTCGCCATCGCAGGCATGACGACCTATCCGACGAACTCGCCGGCGGCGATCATGGCGCGCACGGGCAGCGGTATCAAAACCGCGCAGGACATGATCGGCCGCAAGGTCGGCGTGCCGGGTCTTGGCGGCGCGCTCGACGTGTTGGCGCGCAACTGGGTCAAGACAAGCGGCGTCGACTATCACAAGGTGAATTGGGTCGAGGTGCAGTTTCCGCAGATGGTCGATGGTCTCAAGGCTGGCCTCGTTGACGCGGTCGTGACCGCCGAGCCCTTCAATACGCGCATCAAAGCAGTCGATGCCGGCTATTTTCTGGCCGAGGCGGAAGGGCCGAAGGGCACGACCACGCTGATCTACGCGGCGACGCGGGCCTGGACGAAGAAAATCCCGAAGCGCTGAAGGATTTCCGCGCCGCGATCGAAGAGGCGTACGATTTCGCGCGCAACCCGGCGAATGCGGCATCGGTCAAGGAAAGCATCGCGAAATATACGAAGTTACCGCCGGCGGCGATGGCGACGGTCGTGATCCCAGATACGCTGCAAGAGAAGGTGACCGGTGCGTCGCTCGCCTTCTGGGTCAATGTGGCCCGCGATCAGGGCATGATCAAAGGCAATCCCGATCCGAACAGCCTCGTCGCGCCCTGATAGGGCTGCTTAGTTGGGCTGCGTCGGCAACTGGTCGTAGTAGCTCTTCACGCGCTTCGTCGGCAGCTTCTCCGGGATGAGTGTCGGCGCGATCAGCGCTTGCTCCAGCGCCGCGGGCGTCGGATCGGTGTCGCGTGCGCGCGGCGTCACATCCATCTGGATGTTGCCCGCCGCGGCCATCTGGATCGGCTCCTGCTTCGGCTGATAGCGCGCAAGCGTCCGGCGCAGCATCGTCTCGTCCATGCCTGGCGCATCGAGCATCGCCGCATTCACATCGCCCAGTGCGATCTCGGCGAGCGCACGATTGGTACGATAGCGGTCATTGGCGTAAGGCGATTGCACCAGCCGCGTGAAGGTCGCGCGCGCCGCTTCATAGTCGCCGGATTGAAGCTGCATCATGCCGTAATTGTTCTGCAGCGAGGCGTAGTCGGGCTTCAGCTTCAGCCCAACCTCGAAGCTCTGCCGCGCCATCGCGTATTTGCCCTGCATCGTGAAGGCGACGCCCATGAGATTGTAGAGCTTCGGATCGCTCTGCCGCGTATGCATGGCGACGGCGAAATGATCGAGTGCCGTTTTCGCATCGCCGTGTGCCAGCTCGATCTCACCGAGCCGCATCGACGCGTCGGCATCGTTCGGCGACAGCATCAGCGCGGCCTGATAATTCGTGTAGGCGGCATTGTCGTCTTTCAGCGCCATCTGTGCATTGGCAAGCCGTATCCGCGCTTGCAGCGAATTCGGATTGGCGTCGGCTGCTTTGCCGTAGAACCAGGCGGCGGTCACGAAATCGCCGCGCGCGCTGACCGAATCGCCACCGCGCAGGAAGTCCGCCTCGGTGACGATCTTCGGCGGGGCGGATGCTTGCGCTGTCTGCGTTTGCGGATCGGAGGGGCCTTTGAAGAAGCCGGTGATCTTGTCGGGAAGGGAGGCGATCGCCGGAATGCTTCCGAGGATCGCCGCGCCAGCCTCGATCGCAGGCAGGGCCGCGCAACCGCCCATCGCACCGCTGATCGCGATAACTGCGACGGATTTAGCGAGCATTCGCATCAATCTTTTCGGCTCGATCGAGGCTCGGTTACTCACGACACACGCTCCTATTCTTCGGCAGCACTCACCGACAGCTCCACCGTCGCGCGTGGCGCGTTAATTGAACGTGAAAGCGTCCGGAAATCGCAAATGGTACGGCGCGAATTGGACCTAAATTGACTTGGTCCAATATTGTCGTGATTTCGGGCGATAAATTCCCTTGCGAATCAAGCGCGCAAAAGAAGATTTTCGACGGTCTTAGTGAAAAGGCCTAGAGCGCGAATTCGAGGGTCGCTTCGCAGCCCGGGCCGCCGCTCGCATAGGTGACGGCCGAGCCGAGGTTCTTGGCAAGCGCGTTGATGATGCGCGTGCCGATGCCGGTCCCTTGAATCGGGCCGAGGCCGTTCCAGCCGACACCGTCATCCTGGACCGTCAGCTTCATGCGGTCGGCATCGGTCTTTTGCAGGCTGACGCGAATCTCCCCACCCTGATTGTTAGGGTAGGCGTATTTGAAAGCGTTGGTCACCAGCTCTGTGACGATCATGCCGAGCGAGACGGCTTTATCGGTTCCGACCTCGACGCGCTCGGCCTGGAGGCGCGCTGTCGCGGCGTGGCCTTCTTTCATCAGGGTCATTTCGAGATCGCGCAGCAGGCTCGTCAGATAGTCGGAGATTTCGACGGAGCGAACGTCATCCGAGGTGTAGAGGCAGCGATGAACGCCGGCGATGGCCGAGATACGCGTATGCGTCTGCTCGAGCGCCGAGCGGGCGGCGGGATCGTCCACCGCTTTGGCCTGCATTATCACCAAAGCAGCGACAAGCGAGAGGCTATTCGCAACGCGGTGGTTCACCTCATGCAGCAGAATCTCGGCCCGGTCGCGGGCTTCGCGCACCTCTTGCTCGGCGCGGTCGCGTTCGCGCTGCAGCCGTGCCGTCTCGATCGCTTGGTCGACCGCGGTGGCCAGCAACTCGAAGAATTCTTCGCCGATGGTCTTGATGACATAGTCGCTCGCGCCCGCCTTGAGCGACGCGACAGCGACGGCGGCATCATTGGCGCCGGTGACGTAGACGACCGGCGGCCGATTGGGCAGGGCGCGCGTGGCGGTGAGGAAATCGAGGCCCGTGCCGGTCGGCAGGAAATGATCGAGAACGATGGCGTCGAAGATCTCGCCATGCGCCAGACGCGCCAGCCCGACGTCGCTCGAGGCGATGTTCTCGACATCGTAGCCGCGGCGGCCGAGAACCCGCCCGACAAGAATTGCTAGAGCCTGGTCGTCGTCGATATGGAGGATACGGCCGCGCGCACTCGCCATGACGGTCAGACCGCTTCCGGCACCTGCATGACCGAGAAGAACAGGCCGAGCTGACGGATCGCGTTGGCGAAAGCCTCGTAGTTCACCGGTTTGGTGATGTAGACATTTGCGCCGAGATCGTAGCAGCGCTGAATCTCGCGGCTGTCGTCGGTGGTGGTCAGCACGACGATCGGCGAGCGCTTGGTGTGCTGATTGGCTTTCAGCTTCTCGAGAATGTCGATCCCCGTCATGTCCGGCAGGTTGAGATCGAGCAGGACGAGAAGGTGTCGGCCGGCGCTGACATTGCCGGTTCCGTCGTCGCCGAGCAGATATTGGAGCGCGGCGGTGCCGTTGGTGAACGGCACGATTTCGTTATTCACGCCGGCGCGGCGGATGTTCTTCTCGATGAGCAGGGCATGCCCCTCGTCATCCTCAATCATGATGATGGAGACGGGTCTCGCTTGCTGGGTCACGTCAGGCACCTTGGGCTTGGGTTGCGAGAATGGGACGAAGATCGCGTGGCAGGTCGACCCTCATCGTCGTGCCTTTCGCGAGCTCGGATTGCAGCGTGATGTCGCCGCCGAGATTGCGGACCATGGTCCGCACATGGGCGAGGCCGATGCCTTCGCCCGGCTGATCCTGCACCCCGGAACGGCGGAATATTTCAAAGACGCGTTCGTGATCCTGCTTGGCGATGCCGCGGCCATTGTCCTTGACCTCGACGACGATGCGGTGGGCGCGATCCTCGCCGGCACGGATGCTGATATTAAGCGGCCGCTTCTGATCGCGATACTTCACCGCGTTGTCGAGGAGATTGCCGAAAATCTGCTCCAAAGCGAGGCGGTCGGAGACAAGCGGTGCGACCTTCGTGTCGATCTCAACCTTGCCACCCGCTTCTGTAACGCGGTGCTGGATGCTCTCGGCAGCCGTTTTCAGCAAGCTGCTTAGCTCGACTGGTTCTGGCCGCAGGACGCGGCGGCCCTCGCGCGAGAGTTTGAGGATCGCATTGATCAGCCCGTCCATCTTGGTGGTCGATGAGCGGATGAAAGAGATCGCCTCGGGCAGATCCTCGAGCGCCGCGGTTTTGGCTTGCTGGGCCTCATTCGTGTCGGCCGGTTGACCTTCGACGTAGGTTTTGATGGCAGTGAGGCAGGTATCGAGCTCGGCCGTGAAACCCATGATGTTGACAAGCGGCGCGCGCAAATCGTGGGTCACGATATAAGCGAAGCGCTGGATTTCTTCATTGGCGCGGCCGAGATCGGCGGTACGCAGTTTGACCCGCTCTTCGAGGCCGATATTGAGCGCGGTCACCTCGCGCTGCGCTGCAACGAGCTGGCGGGTGTAGACGATCACCGTCCAGACCGAGCCGCCGACGACGAGAAGGATCACGGCGGCGCCGATCAACGTCACCCATTCGAGTTCGTTGATGCTGTCGTCCTGGTCATGTACCGCTCTGTCGATCCGGGCTTCGGCGCGGTCCAGCATGCCCCCGAGCACACCGCGCGCATCGTCCATGAGCTGTTTGCCGCGGCCGGTTTTGACGGCCGCGAGCGCCTCGTCGCGCTGTCCGGAATTCGCCAGATCGATGGTCCCTTGCAATTCGGCGAGCTTGTCGGTGACCAGACCTGACAGCTTGTCGACTTCGGCCTTTTGCCGGGGAAAGGCGTCGAGTTGGGCGCGAAGCTGCGTCAGCTTGTTGGCGATCGCGCTTCGCGCGGCGGTATAAGGGACAAGGTAATCGGACAAGCCGGTTAGCACATAGCCGCGTTGCCCGGTCTCGGCGTTGATGAGCAAATCGCGCAGATCGACGATATTGGCGCGGATGGAGCTCGCGTTGGTGACGGCATCCGCATAGACCGCCGCTCGATGCACGAGCCATAGATTGACGGCGACAATCGCGAGCAACGCCGCAAGCCCGACCAGAATGCTCGTGATCGTGATGCGGATAACGGAAAGTCGGGAAATCGGCATTGGCTACTTTAGAGAACGATGCGTCATTATAGCTGGCGCTTTTTCGCCGTCACGACCGCCTAGCCGATTTTCGTGCTCGCGCTAAGCTTATCAGGCATGTCGTCGAAGCCCAGTTATGTCGCCCAGCAGACAGATGTCTATTTCCTGCGTACCCAGGAAATCGTGCGCCGCTTCGGCGATCGCGACGCAACCTATGCGATCTTTCTGCGCCGGCCGGTGATCTCGACGCCGAAGTTGATGCTCGATTTCATCGAAGCCACGGCCAAGGCGCGGGTGACGAAGATCGACGTCCAACTCAATTACCGCGAAGGCGAGCTGGTCGGCGCCGGCGAGTCGCTCGCTTACCTGACCGGTTCGCTCGAGCATCTCGTCGATCTTGAGACGCTTTATCTACAGAAGCTCGGCCCGGCCTGCGTCGCCGCGTATAACGCTTATGCGATGTGCAACGCGTTGCCGCGCGTCGCTTTCCTGGCGATGGATGCACGGCATTGTGCCGGCGCCGAGATGGCCGAGATGATGGCCTATGCCGCGTCGGTCGGCTCGGCGGCGGCGAAGCGCGAGACCGGCGCGATCGGCTTCATCGGCAATGCCACCCACGCCACGGCGCATTATTTCGGCCAGGCGAGAGGGCTGGGCACGATGCCGCATGCGCTCATCGGCTATGCCGGCTCGACCTTGCGCGCGGCCGAAATGTATCGCGAGACCTATCCCGACGAGCCGATGACGGTGCTCTGCGATTATTTCGGTCGCGAGATCAGCGACGCGCTTGAGGTTTGCCAACGCTTTCCCGAGCTTGCCGCTTCGGGCCAGCTTTCCTTCCGCCTCGACAC
This sequence comes from uncultured Alphaproteobacteria bacterium, assembly GCA_963740675.1. GTDB lineage: Bacteria > Pseudomonadota > Alphaproteobacteria > ATCC43930 > CGMCC-115725 > CAIKMD01. Next base: position 633,982 of record CAVUFS010000003.1, on the reverse strand, counting down.
GCATGGCGGGCGCTATGCCGAGGGGCTCGATCTACAATCCTCTTACGCGGTGCTCGAGCGCCGCGCGCCCGAAGCCGTTCGGCAATACCGCAACGAGGCGGAGCTACGGCATCTCGTCGGCACCGGCGTCTCGGCCGCATCGATCTGGTCGCTGCGCGAGGCGCTGGATGGCGCCGGCTTCGCGCCGGTGAAGATCGTTGCGAGCTCGGGCTTCAACATCGAGAAATGCCGCATGATGGCGGCCGCCCGCGCGCCGATCGATGTCATCGGCACCGGCTCCTTCTTGCCGGAGTTGTGGAGCGAAACCTACGCGACCGCCGACATCATCGCCTATGATGGCAAGCCGATGGTAAAGCTCGGCCGCGAATTTCTGCTGAAGAAGCGCGACACCCCATAAGGAATGCAAGCATGCCGCATGAAGGCCCGCATCTCACCCGCACCAAGGTCACGGCCGATCTTTTGGCCTTCGCGGTCTCGCAGGATCGCGACGTGATGCTGCGCGTCGACCTCCCAGGCGAGGATGCGACCGTGATCCTGCAAATGAAGCCCGCCGATGCGCGCGAGATCGCCGCGGCGCTGATCGCCAAGGCCAAAGAGGCGGAGAAGGGCTGAGGCTCTTCACACGTAAACCGGCTCGCGGCGCCGATCGAGCGCATCGCCGCCCGCGGCGATGCCGTCGAGATAGCGCTCCCACACCATGAGGTTGAGCTCGCAGGCCTTCACCACAGCTTCGACGAGACCGAGATCGCCGGCATAGCGTGCGATGGTTTGCCAGCCGAGATTGGAGTGCTCGATATCGGCTTCCTCATGCAGCTCGAAGAAATCGAGCTCGTCGTCGGTTAGCTTGAACAACCGGCCCCAGCGCTGGCGCTCCAGCCCGAACCAGCCGCGCCGGTGGATCATGCCGGTGCCATAACCCGGAATATTCGTGCGCTCCGCGCACGTATTAGCGATTAAACCCTCGAGCCAATGCCGGTTGGACATCAGCGCTTCCCAGGCGAGCCAGCAGAGCTGCGTCGAGGCGAGGAGCGGCGCCTTGCGCATTGTCGCGCGGGTGAGGCCGATACGAGCGCCGAGATCTTCAAGGATGGCCCAATGCGGCCGCCCGCCGCCATGCGCGTGGTCGGCGATCACTTCTTCGCTACAGGCGCCGATGATGCGCATCCGCGTCTCCCAATCCGGGCAGTTGGTCGCGACGCGCAGCTTCAGCACGGAATTGCGCTGTCGCGTGTTCTGGCGATGCTGCAGCACGAACATCTGCGCCCGGCCGCGGGTGAGCGGCTCGCTGAAAAAGCGGGTGCGGCGGACGAAATCGTCGACCGCGGCATCGAGCTTGCGGATCACGGCGCGGGAAGCGGTGGAAGGGCGTGTTTCGTTCTTCAAGGCGCGTCTCCATGCTTTTCGGACGGGGACATACTAGCGCAGCGAGCGTGGGCAGCGGATCGCTTGCCATGCAGGCGCAAATCGGCGACAAAAAGGACAGCCAGGAGGGCATGATGGTCGATAAATTCGAGGATCATTGTTGGCAGGACGTGATTCCGGCCAACGATCTCGCAATCTACGGTCCGTTCACCCGCGAAACCTATGTCGGCGCGCCGGCGGCGCTGGTCGCGATCGATCTCTACGACGTGGTCTATCGCGGCGGCAACAAGCCGGTGTCGGAGCTGATTGCCGAACATCCGATGACCTGCGGCGAGCATGCGTGGAAGGCCATTCCGCCAACGCAGCGGCTCTTTGCGGCGGCGCGCGCTGCGGGGCTGCCGATTTTCTATTCGACCGGTGATATACGGCCGGAGAGCAAGCCCGGCTTCGTCACGGCGACCAAGCGGCGGCGCGGCGGAAACGATCCGTCGGGCTACGCCATCCGCCCCGAATTCAAGCCGCAGCCGGGCGATGTCGTCATCACCAAGCAGCGTGCCAGCGCTTTCTATGGCACACCGCTCGCCGCGCATCTGACGCAGCTCGGCATCCACACCGTCATCATGTGCGGCGAGACCACCTCGGGTTGCGTGCGCGCCTCGGCGGTCGATGCCTATTCCGCGGGCTATCACGTCGTCCTTGTCGAGGAATGCTGCTTCGATCGCGTGGTGCTGTCGCACAAGGTCAATCTCTTCGATCTGCACCATAAATATGTCGACGTGATGCATGTCGACGAAGTCGTTGCCTCTCTCGAGAAGCAGCCGCGAAAGGCGGCGGAATAACATGAAGCCAAGTGCATCCTACGGTCCGTTCGAATACTCACCGATCGTCACCCGCAAGAAGCTGCAATGGCCGAACGGCGCGCGTGTCGCGTTCTGGGTCATTCCCAATATCGAGTTCTTCGCGCTGTCCGATCGCATTCCGGCGAGCACAACCGGCAAGATGCCGGACATCCCGACCTGGGCGGTGCGCGATTACGGCAATCGTGTCGGCGTCTTCCGCTTCATGGATGTGTTCGACAAATACGGCATCCGCGCGACCGTCGCGCTCAACAGCGAAATCTGCAACCAGCACCCGTTCATTATTGCCGAGGGCAACAAGCGCCAATGGGAATGGATGGGCCACAACAAGACCAACTCCAAACGGCTCATCGATATGTCCGAGGAAGAGGAGCCCAAGGCGATCAAAGAGGCGCTCGACACGATCGCGCGTGTCGCCGGCAAGCGGCCCAAGGGCTGGCTCGGATCGGGTCTGCAAGAAACCTGGAACACGCTCGACTTCCTCGCTGCCGAGGGCGTCGACTATGTCTGCGATTGGGTGAATGACGATCAGCCGTACCAGATGACGCTGGAGAGCGGCAAAAAGATCTTCTCCATTCCTTATAGCCAGGACATCAATGACATTCCGGCTTTCGAGCGCCAGCACCGGACGGCGGAAGAATTCCGCGACATGATCTGCCGGCAGTTCGACACGCTCTATGCCGAAGGCGCCCAGTCTGGCCGGGCGATGTCGATCTGCCTTCATCCGTACCTGACGGGGCGGGCCTATCGCATCCATGCGCTCGATCAGGCGCTGGCCTATATTACGAGCCATAAAGATGTCTGGCTGGCGACCGGCAGCGAAATCATCGACGCCTATAAGGCGCAGTTGTAAGAGCGTAGAGGTTTTTTTTGATCCTCGTACCGGCGAAAGCCGGTATCCATTTCTCGGCAGCACGATGTTGAGAAATGGACCCGGGCTTTCGCCAGGGCGAGGGTAGAGTGAAGGGTAACGGGGAGGTTTGGATGAGAAGCGCATCGATGCGCGCGGCGTTGGTCGCCGCGGCGCTTACGTTGCTCGTGGCGATGACGCCCACGGCGCGGGCCGAGAAGATCGAGGCCGGCGCGGTTGGCGGGCCGACGGCAACGATGTGGCTCTTCTATGTTGGCTTCGATGAGGGCTTCTTCAAAAAGCACGACGTCGATCTCGACATCATCTTTGCGCCGACGGCGCCCGGCATCCTGCAGCAGCTCACCGCCGGCTCGCTCGACATCGTCGCCACGACGGGTACGGCCGAGCCGATCCATGCCGTCGATAAGGGCGCGAAAAATATCGCGATCGCGCGCATCATCGGTCTCAATTCGCCTTACGCGCTCGAAGCCAAACCGACGATCAACTCGATCAAGGACCTGAAAGGCAAGTCCATCGTGCTCGGCGGGCTTGTCGATATCACGGCGATCTATTGGAACCGCATGGCCGAGGCGAACGGCTTGAAGAAGGGCGATGTCGATATCACGGTCGTCGGCGCGACTGCCGGACGCTTCGCCGCACTCAAATCCGGCACGGTCGATGCTACGATGGTGTTGCCGCCATACAACTTCCTCGCCGAGGCGGCCGGCTTCAAGAATATTGGCCTCGTCATCGATTACGTGAAGGATTACCCGTTCACCGGCTTGGAAGTGTCGAAGCCTTGGGCGACGGCGCATATGGATCTCGCCAAGCGGCTCCTGGCCGCGCTTGATGAGAGCGCCGCCTGGTTCTATGTGCCGGAACATCGCGACGAACTCATCAAGATGGGCGTCAAGAATTTCAAGATCGGGGAGCAGGAGGCGACGCAAAGCCTCGACTTCCTGCGCAAGATTCAATATTTCGCGCCGACAAGCAAAGTGTCGGGCAAAGATCTCGACAGCTTGATCAAGGTGATGCGTGATTCAGGCGACGTTTCCAATCCGATCACGGCGAAGGATTTGGTCATGCCCGGGCTGACGGAGCTGACGGAGTGAGCCAGCGCGCCTCCCTTACAAGTCTGCTCTCCATCGTCGGCGGGCTTCTGATCTGGGAAGCGGTCAGCCGCTTCGGCGTCGACAACGCGCTGTTCCTGGCTTCGCCCTCACAGATCGCCCTTGCCATCTGGAAGCTCGCGGTCAGCGGCGATCTCTGGCGCCACGTCTATATCAGCGGCATCGAATTTATCATCGGCTATGTCATCTCTTGCGTGCTCGGCATCGCTATCGGCTTGCTGATGGCCGAGAGCGATCGCGGCAAGGCCATCCTGCAGCCCTGGATATCCGGTATTTACGCGACACCGACCATCGCGCTTGCGCCGCTTTTCCTGTTGTGGCTGGGCATCGGCATATGGTCGAAGGTACTGGTGGTGGTCACGCTGGTGATCTTCACCGTTATCATCAATACGGAGGTCGGGCTGCGCCAGACGAGTACCCGCCTGATCGAGATGCTGAAAAGCTTTGGTGCGACGCGCAGCCAGATTTTCTGGAAAGTGTCGCTGCCCTCGGCGATGCCCTTCGTGCTTGCCGGGTTGAAGCTCGGCATCGGCCGCGGCCTGATCGGCGTCGTCGTCGCCGAGCTCTTCGGCTCGCGCGCCGGCCTCGGCCAGCTCATCAGCGCCTCTGCCGACAGCTTCAACATGCCCAATCTTTTTGCCGCGGTGGTGATCCTGGCGAGTGCCGGTATAGCCATGACCGCCGGCTTCACCTGGCTCGAGAAGAGACTCGTTCCCTGGACGAATGACTGACATGGCTGCGCCCAAGCTCACCACTTCCGGCCTCAACAAGAAGTTCGGCGATCTTCTCGCGCTGGACGACATCAACCTCGCGATCGAGGACGGCGAATTCATTTGCATCGTCGGCCCTTCGGGCTGCGGCAAAACCACGTTCCTGCGCATTGTCGCCGGGCTCGAGACCGCGAGCCATGGCGAGGTGCGGATCGATAGCGAGGTGGTGAAGGCCCCTGGCATCGATCGCGGCTTCGTCTTCCAGAGCGACAATCTCTTGCCGTGGCGCACGGTGCTACAGAATGCGCTGATCGGGCGCGAGGTCTCGGGCACGGTCAGCGCGCAATCGCGCAGCCATGCGGTCGAGCTGCTGAAGCTGGTCGGTCTCGGCGGCTTCGAGGACTATTTCCCGCGCCAACTCTCGGGCGGCATGCGCCAACGCGTCAATCTCGCGCGGGCGTTGGCGATCGATCCCAAAGTGCTGCTGATGGACGAGCCGTTCGCCGCGCTCGACGCGCAGACGCGCGAGATCATGCAGACCGAGCTGATCCGCATCTGGGAGCAGGGGCGCAAGACCGTGCTCTTCGTCACGCACCAGATCGACGAGGCTGTGTTCCTCTCGGACCGGGTCTTCGTCTTTGCCCGCCGGCCGGGCCGCATCCGCGAGATCGTCAAGATCGACCTGCCGCGGCCGCGGGCGCTGTCGCTGAAGCGCACACCGGAATTCGTGCGCTATGTCGACCACATCTGGCGCCTCATCGAAGAAGATGTGCGCGAAAGCGTGCTGGTCGATAAGGAGTAGCGGGCGCCTGATTGACAGCGGTGGCCGCCGTCACCAATGTTAAGCGAATCATGACCAATTCGCTCAGTATCTTCATCGCCCAGCTCGATCCGACCGTCGGCGATATCGCCGGCAATCTTGGCCGTCTCCGGGACGCGTGGCGCGAGGCGAAGACCTCGCATGCCGATCTCTTGGTCGCTTCCGAGCTCTTCGTCGCCGGCTATCCGCCCGAGGATCTGGTGCTGAAGCCGGCTTTCGTCGCCGCTTGCGAGGCAGCGGTCAAAGATTTCGCGCGCGAGACCAAGGATGGGCCCGCGGTGCTGCTCGGCACGCCCTGGACCCAGGACGGCAAGCTCTATAACGCGGCGGCGCTGCTCGAAGGCGGCAAGGTCGCGGCGCTGCGCTTCAAGCACGATCTGCCGAATTACGGCGTCTTCGACGAGAAGCGCGTCTTCGCGGCAGGCCCGGCGCCGGGTCCGATCGTCCTGAAAGGCGTGCGGCTCGGAGTGATGGTCTGCGAGGATATGTGGTCGGTCGATGCCTGCGAATGCCTGCAGGAGAGCGGCGCCGAATTCCTCATCGTCATCAACGGCTCGCCTTTCGAGGGAATGAAGCAGCAGCAGCGGCTCGACCTCGCGCGCACGCGGGTGAAGGAAAGCGGGCTGCCGCTGCTCTATGTGAACCAGGTCGGCGGCCAGGACGAGTTGGTCTTCGATGGTGCGTCTTTCGCGCTCGCGACGGATGGCGATCTGCGCGTGCAGGCGCCGGAATGGCTGCCGGCGCTGATGCCGACGCGCTGGACGCGCGAGGCCAGTGGCTGGAATGTGGAGAAGGGCGTCGTCGCCGAGCGCGGCGATCGTCTCTCGTCGATCTATCGGGCGATGGTGCTCGGGCTTAGCGACTATGTGCGCAAGAACAATTTCCCCGGCGTGGTGCTCGGCCTGTCTGGCGGCATCGATTCCGCCTTGTCGGCGGCGGTGGCGGTCGATGCGCTTGGCGCGGATCGCGTGCATTGCGTGATGATGCCCTCGCCTTACACCTCGAAAGAGAGCCTTGAAGACGCTGCGGCGGTCGCCGAATTCCTCGAATGCGAGCTGCGCGACATCAATATCGGCCCGGCGATGGAAGCCTATCGCACGATGCTGGCGCCGAGCTTTAAGGGCCGCGATCCCGATATCACCGAAGAGAATTTGCAGTCGCGCGCCCGTGGCGTGACCTTGATGGCGCTCTCCAACAAATTCGGCTGGATGGTGCTCTCGACCGGCAACAAATCGGAAATGTCGGCCGGCTATGCGACGCTCTACGGCGATATGTGCGGCGGCTATGCGGTGCTGAAAGACGTCTACAAGACGACGGTGTTCGAGCTGTCGTGTTGGCGTAACAAGCGGCATCTGCCGGGTATGCACGGCCCGATGGGTCCGGTGATGCCGGAACGCGTCATCACCAAGCCGCCTTCGGCCGAGCTCAAACCGAATCAGACCGACCAGGACACGCTGCCGCCTTACGACAAGCTCGACGATATCCTCGAATGCTTGATCGAGCACGAGATGCCCGTGGACCAGATCGTCGCGCGCGGCCATTCCGAGGAGACTGTTCGCATGGTGTGGCGCATGCTCGATCGCGCCGAATACAAGCGGCGCCAGGCGCCGCCCGGGGTGAAGATCACGTCGCGCGCTTTCGGCCGCGACCGCCGCTATCCGATCACCAACGCGTTTCAGGCGCCCGGCGCGGTGCCGCGCGCGGTCGGCGAGCCAGGCGAGAGTCCGCGCGCGCCTTTGCCTTCGCGCACGGGCGGTGAGGAATGAACTATGAGAAGCGCGCTCCTGCTGCTGCCGACTTTGGTAATGGTGGGCGCATTTCTAGCTATCGTTTATCTCTATTCGTGGCGAACGGGTTTGCGATCTTCGTTCGAGTTGGGTTCGGGTGTTCCTCATTACCGGAAAATGGCTGGGATTGATGATTGCTTTGCTTAGCGCAGTTATCACAATTATCGATTTGCTTTACGCGTGGAGCGGCGGTGATATTGGGGCATCGCCTTGGTTACTGGCCCTCGGCGGTTCAGTCTGCGTTGTCGTAGGGCTCGCGTTTAGGAAATTGTTTGGTGCATGGCTTCGGCACGATGTAAGGGTCGGCCAAATCTAAAACGGCTAGCAATAGATCATGTCTGATACAGAACCATCTGCCGGCCGCGATTTCATTCGCGATATTGTCAGCACCGATCTCGAATCCGGCAAGGTGAAGAGCGTCGTCACGCGCTTTCCGCCGGAGCCGAATGGCTATCTCCATATCGGCCACGCGAAAGCGATCGCGATCGATTTCGGGATCGCCGAGGAATTCGGCGGCCACTGCAATCTGCGCTTCGACGACACCAACCCGGCCAAGGAAGAGCAGGAATTCATCGATTCGATTCAGCGCGATGTGCGCTGGCTCGGCTATGATTGGGGCAAGAATCTCTTCTTTGCCTCGGATTATTTCGATCAGCTCTATGAATGGGCCGAGCATCTGATCAAGACCGGCAAGGCTTATGTCGACGATCAGACGCCAGAAGAGCTGGCGGCGAACCGCGGCGATTTCACCAAACCGGGCAAGGACAGCCCATATCGCAATCGCTCGGTCGACGAGAATCTCGATCTCTTCCGCCGCATGAAGGCGGGCGAGTTCCCGAATGGTGCGCGCGTGCTGCGCGCCAAGATCGATATGGCCTCGGGCAATATCAATCTGCGCGATCCGGTGATGTACCGCATCCTTCATGAGGATCATCCGCGCACCGGCAACAAATGGTGCATCTATCCGAATTACGATTTCGCGCATGGCCAGTCGGATGCGATCGAGCATGTGACCCATTCGCTTTGCACGTTGGAGTTCGAGGACCATCGGCCACTCTACGAATGGTTCCTCGACAATCTGCCGGTGCCGGCGCGGCCACGGCAGTATGAATTGGCACGGCTCAATATCGGCTACACGGTACTCTCGAAGCGCTTCCTGACGCGGCTTGTCGACGAGAAGCGCGTCAATGGCTGGGACGATCCGCGCATGCCGTCACTCGCCGGCATGCGCCGCCGCGGCATTCCGCCGGCGGCGCTCCGCGATTTCATCAAGATGGTCGGTGTCGGACGCGCGAACTCCGTCGTCGACATTCAGATGTATGAGCATGCGATCCGCGACCATCTCAACAAGGTGGCGCAGCGCCGCATGGCGGTGCTGAAGCCGCTCAAAGTCGTGATCGAGAATTACGACGGGCCGGGCGAAGAGCTCGAGGCGATTAATCATCCCGACGATGAAGCGGCCGGCACGCGCCGTATTCCCTTCGGCCGCGAGATCTTCATCGAGCGCGACGATTTCATGGAGAACCCGCCGAAGAAATTCTTCCGCCTGTCACCCGGTGCCGAAGTGCGGCTGCGCTACGCCTATTTCATCACCTGCCGCGAGGCGGTGAAGGATGCGAGCGGCGAGGTCGTGGAGCTACGCTGCACCTACGATCCGGCAACGCGCGGCGGCAACGCGCCGGATGGCCGCAAGGTCAAAGCGACGATCCACTGGGTCGACGCCGCGAAGTCGCTGCCGGCGGAAATCCGCCTCTACAACCCGCTCTTCACCCGGCCCGATCCGGGCGCGGGCGGCGATCTGATGGCCGATATCAATCCGAATTCCCTGGAAGTGCTGACTGGCGCGCGGCTCGAACCGTCGCTCGGTGACGCCAAAACCGGCGAGGCGATCCAGTTCGAACGCCAGGGCTATTTCGCCGCCGATCCGGATGGGACGCCCGGTAAGCCTGTCTTCAACCGCACCATTGGCCTGCGCGACAGCTACGCGAAGGCGTAACGCGGCGATCGGATTACACCGTCATTGCGAGCGAAGCGAAGCAATCCAGTATGTCCGGAGACTGGATTGCTTCGTCGTGCTTCGCACTCCTCGCAATGACGATGTTGGTCCGGCTACGCTAGAACGGCTTGTCGCCCTTGATGGTGACACGGTGCATGGTGCGGCGCTGCGGGTAGTAGTCGTTGGCGGCGTAGTGCTGCAGCGGGCGATTGTCCCAGAACACCATCGAATTCACTTCCCAATGGAAGCGGAACTGGAATTCCGGGATGCGTGACTGCGCGTAGAGGAAGTCGAGGAGGGCGCGGCTCTCATCCTCGCGCATGCCTTTGATTGCGAGCGTGAACTGCTCGTTGACGAAAAGCGCCTTGCGCTTCGTGACCGGATGGGTGCGCACGACCGGATGCACCGGGTTCGGCAGCTCTTCTTCCATCTCGGCGAGCTTCGCGTGCTTCTCGCGCGGCGGCAGGTGATCGAATTTGTGGCGAAAATTCTTGAAGTCGTGGATCGCCTCGAGGCCGGAGAGGAAATTCCGCATCTTGTCGCTGAGGCCTTCATAGGCGGCGACCATGTCGCACCACAGCGTCTCGCCACCTGTTTCTGGCCGAACGAGGCAGCGCAGGATCGAGCCCATCGGCGGCATCACACGGAAGGTCTCATCGGAATGCCAATGATCGGTCGAAAAGACGGGATTGTCCTCGTGATTGTCGAGCACGACGACCTCGGGGAATTCTTCGAGATGCGGCACGAAAGGATGGACGGTCAGCTCGCCGAAGAGACGGCCAAACGCGACATGCTGTGCCGGCGTCATCGCCGCGTCGCGGAAATAGATCACCGAGTACCGCATCAGCGCGTCGTAAATCGCACCGGCGGTCTGGGCATCGACGGGCTTCGAGAAATCGATGCCCTTTATCTCGGCGCCGATGGTCGCGCCGCGCGGGACGATCTCGATCGGGCCTTGGCTGGCCGCCGCTTGCGGCCGTTTCGCCGTCAGCAACATGGGCGTTCTCCCTCGGAGGGGCCTTCGTCTGGACCGATCTTAGCAAATCTGTTACGCCACGCCCATGCCGCTTTCCCTCTACAGCACGCTGAACCGCAGCAAGGAAGTCTTTACGCCCATCGATCCGGGCAATGTCCGTATGTATGTGTGCGGGCCCACGGTCTACGATATGGCCCATATCGGCAATGCGCGCCCGGTCATCGTCTTCGACGTGCTCTACCGGCTGCTGCGCCATATCTATGGCGAGGCCCACGTCAAATATGTGCGCAACATCACCGACGTGGACGACAAGATCAATGCCGCCGCCAAAGCCAAGGGCGAGACGATCCGCGAGCTGACCGAGCGCACGGCAAAGATATTTCACGAAGATGTTGCGGCGCTGCTCTGCCTACCGCCCGATGTCGAGCCGCGCGCGACCGAGCATATCGGCCAGATGATCAAGATGATCGAGCGGCTGATCGATGCGAATTATGCCTATGCTGCCGAAGGCCATGTGCTGTTCGCTGTCGGCAACGACAAGGGGTACGGCAAGCTGTCGCGCCGCAATCGCGACGAGATGATCGCCGGCGCGCGGGTCGAGGTAGCGCCCTATAAGCGCGACGCAGCCGATTTCGTGCTGTGGAAGCCGTCACCCGATGATCTACCCGGTTGGGATTCCCCCTGGGGTCGCGGTCGGCCGGGCTGGCATATCGAATGCTCGGCGATGAGCGAGACGCATCTCGGCGAGACCTTCGACATCCATGGCGGCGGACTCGATCTGATCTTTCCGCATCACGAGAACGAAATCGCGCAAAGCGAATGTGTCCACGGCGGCAAGATCTTCGCGCATTATTGGCTGCATAACGGCTTCGTCACCGTCGAAGGCGCGAAGATGTCGAAATCGGAAGGCAACTTCCGCACCATCCGCGATGTGCTCGCCGAGGCTCCGGGCGAGGCAGCACGGCTGGCGATGCTGATGGGCCATTACCGCGACCCGCTCGATTGGACGGGTGAGCGGCTGGCGCAGGCCAAGCAAAGCCTCGATCGCTTCTACCTTGCGCTGCGCGGCGCGGCGAAGCCGGCGAAGGATGCGAAGCTGCCGGTAAAGGTGGAAGCCGCGCTCGACGACGACCTCAACACGCCGCTTGCCATCGCCGCGCTCTACGAGATTCTCGCCGAGCTCAACAAGGCGGACGACGCGGCGCGCAAAGCCGAGCTCCAACAGGCGCTAATCGCCGGCGGGGCAGTGATGGGATTGTTGCAGCAGGATGCCGAGGCTTGGCTCCATGGCAGCGACAAGGGCGCAGCCGATATCGAGGCGGCCATAGCGGCACGCAACGCCGCGCGCAGGGCGAAGAACTTCGCCGAAGCCGATCGCATCCGCACCGATCTGGCGCTCAAAGGTATCCTGCTCGAGGACGGCCCCGGCGGCACAACCTGGCGAAGGGCAGGGTAGGCGGCGTCCCTCAAGCGAGCTGCTGTTTCATCCGCTCGAAATCGTAATTGTTCCAGCCTTCGACGATTTGCTCGCCGTTCACGCGCGCGATCGACATGCCGGTGAAATCGACCGGCTTGCCCGATGCGGCATGAGTTGCCGTGACGAGGCAGCGCACGGCCATCCGGTCGCCATCAACGAGAGCGTCCTGCACCTCAACGTGCACATCGCGAAACTCACTGCGTAACTTGCGCCAAAAAGCCTTGAACCCGGCGGTGCCGTGTATTGGATTCCCGTTCTCATCGACAAGGCCGTGATTGCGGCAATCAGCCGCCATCAACTCGTCGATCACCGGCTCGCGTCCTTGATTCCAAACTTCCTCGAACCAACGATGCAGTAAGGTTGTGCCGCTTGCCATGGCGTCCTCCCCTTGAACTCGTCCCTAGAGGCTACGGGTAACAGCGCCGGGACCGCAACGAGCCGACGCAGGCGCATAAGGATATCCTTCTCGAAGACGGCCCCGGCGGCACAATCTGGCGGCGGCCCGGTTGACGCTTGGTTGGAGCGATTTTAGATTTATCGGATGGTGACGCAGGCTTCCCGGTCGCGAATTAGCTGACCGGCCCCGGATAGGGGCCGGGTGCTGTCCGCCTTTGCCGTCCCCATCATCTGGAATTTGCGTCATGAACGCCCCGTTTTTCGCCGACCTCCCTTTCGCTTTAGCTCTCTTAACCCATGCCCTTAGCGTGAGGGCATGATGAGCGGCGAGCGCATCTATCTCTACGACACGACCCTGCGCGATGGCGCGCAGACGCAAGGCGTCGATTTCGGCGTGCCGGACAAGCTCGCCATCGCGCGCGAGCTCGATCTCCTGGGCATCGACTATGTCGAAGGCGGCTGGCCCGGCGCCAATCCGACCGACGACGCGTTCTTTGCGAAGCTGCCGAAGCTGGGTCATGCGCGCATCACCGCTTTCGGGATGACGCGGCGCAGCGGCCGCAGCGCCGGGAACGATCCCGGTCTTGCCGCGATCACCGGCAGCAATGCGCGTGTCGCCTGCCTTGTCGGCAAGACCTGGGATTTCCATGCCAAGGTCGCGCTCGGCGTGTCGCTCGACGAAAACGTCGCGATGATCACGGATTCGGTGAAGCATGCTGCTTCGACGCTCGACGAGGTCGTGTTCGACGCCGAGCATTTCTTCGACGGCTACAAGGCCAATCCGAAATTCGCGCTGGATTGCATCAAGGCGGCGCACAAAGCCGGTGCGCGCTGGATCGTGCTCTGCGACACCAATGGCGGCTCGCTGCCGGATGAGGTCGAGCGCATCGTCGGCGAGGTCGCGAAGCACATCCCCGGCGATCATCTCGGCATCCACACGCATAACGACACCGAGAACGCGGTCGCGAATTCGCTGGCTGCGGTGCGTGCCGGCGTGCGCCAGATCCAGGGCACGCTGAACGGCCTCGGCGAGCGTTGCGGCAATGCCAATCTCATCGCCCTGATCCCGACCTTGATGCTGAAGATGGGCTACAGCACGGGTGTGAACGAGCAGGGGCTGGCGCGGTTGACGCATATCTCGCGCTTCCTCGACGAACGGCTCAACCGGCCGCATAACCGCCACGCCGCCTATGTTGGCGAGAGCGCTTTCGCTCATAAGGGTGGGCTGCATGTCTCGGCGGTTGAGAAGGATCCCAAATCCTACGAGCACATCGATCCCGCGCTGGTCGGTAATGAGCGCCACATTCTCGTTTCGGATCAGGCCGGGCGCTCGAATATCCTGGCGCGGCTGCGCGAGATCGGCGTTGCGATCGACGCCAAGCATCCGAAGCTCGATGCGTTGCTCGACGAGGTGAAGACGCGCGAATTCCAGGGCTATGCCTATGATGGCGCCGAGGCCAGCTTCGAGTTGCTGGCGCAGCGCATGCTCGGCGGCGTGCCTGATTACTTCAAGGTGCAGCGCTTCCGCGTCATGGACGAGCGGCGGTGGAACGCCAAGGGCGATCTCGTTACCGTCTCGGAAGCGACAGTCTATGGCGAGGTCGGCGACCGGGCCTTTACCGAAGTCGCCGAAAGCCATGACGGGCCGGTCGATGCGCTGGCGACAGCGCTGCGCAAGGCGCTGGTGCCGGCTTTCCCCGAGCTGCAGGGCATCCAGCTCAGCGACTACAAGGTGCGCATCCTGACGCCGCAAGCGGGCACGGGCGCGGTAACGCGCGTGATGATCGAAAGCGCGGAGGAGGGCGGCGAGACCTGGTCGACGGTCGGCGTCTCGGCCGACATCATCAACGCCTCGTACAACGCGCTCCATGACAGCCTGACGTACAAGCTCTGGCGCGCACGGCGTACTTAGAGTTTTCAGGATGTTTATTTCATCGAGACTCATATTTGACCGTCATGCCCGCGAAAGCGGGCATCCAGTCGTTTTTCTGGACCCCCGCTTTCGCGGGGGTGACGTGTTGGAGATTGGTGCGTAACCATGGCCGGCACCGATCATCGCCAAACAGCGCTGGAAGGCGGGCCCGCGATTATCCTGGTCGAGCCGCAGCTCGGTCAAAACATCGGCACGGCTGCGCGCGCGATGTACAATTGCGGCCTCACCGATATGCGCATCGTCAATCCGCGCGACGGCTGGCCCAACCCGCATGCGCAGGCGGCGGCGAGCGGCGCGGATGTCGTGCTGGAGCGTGCCGGGCTCTTCGACACGGTCGAGCAGGCGATCGCCGATCTGAAGCATGTCTACGCCTCGACGGCGCGCGATCGCTACATGGTGAAGCGCATCGTCACGCCGCGTCAGGCAATGACCGAAGTGCACAATTTCATCGGTGCGGGCGAGGCGAGCGGCATCCTGTTCGGGCCCGAGCGGATGGGGCTTATCAACGAGCATATCGCGCTGGCCGATACGGTGCTGAACGTGCCGCTCAACCCGGCTTTCTCCTCGCTCAATCTCGCGCAGGCGGTGTTGCTGATTGGCTATGAGTGGTTCCAGCTCGGCGACGAAACGCCGGCAGAGCAGCTTGCGCTCGGCCATTCGGTGCCGGCGGAGAAGGAACATCTCATCCGCTTTTTCGAGCATCTCGAGGAAGAGCTCGATCGCAGCGGCTTCATGCGCAACGAGGAAAAGCGCCCGTCGATGGTACGCAATCTGCGCAACCTCTTCCAACGCGCCGGCTGCACCGAGCAGGAGTTGCGTACGCTGCACGGCGTGGTGACGTCCTTCTGCGGCCCGCGGAAGCGGAAGGGTGAGGAGTAGCCGCGAGTTTTCCCTCTCATGCCCGCGAAAGTGGGCATCCAGCGGCGTTCGTGACCCCCGCTTTCGCGGGGGTGACGTGAAATTAAACGCGATGACTTTTATTTATCCAGCTTCGTCAGTTCCGTCGCCAACGCCGACAGCCACGCGCGCACCGCCGGCTCGGCGCCTTTCGGTAGCAGCGACGCGATCTTCGCTTCCATCGCATGGGCGCGACTACGGCCGGCGGCGAGAAGCTTCTGCCCCTTGGGCGTCAGCATCCATTGCAGCGCGCGGCCATGGGTCGGGTGTTTCTGGCGTGTGATCGCACCGGCTTTCTCCAGATTGCCGACGATGACGCCGATTGTTTGCGGCGTCAGGAAGGTCAGCCGTGCGAGGTCGGCGCCCGAGATGCCGGGATAGGCGTTGAGCATGGTCAGGGCGACGAATTGCGGCGGAGTCACACCGAGATCGGCCAGCGACCGCTCAAGCGTTAGCCGCGTCGCGCCGCTGGCCTGACGTAGCAGATAGGAGAGATAACCCTCGCGGCCGCGCTTGCCCTGACCTGGTTGGGGAATGCCCGGTGCAGCGATGCCGGCATCGGGCAAGGCAGGTATGTCCGGGGAACGCTTGCAACTCATATCAGTGCTCTTATATCATATAAGTACACTGATATCGAGCGAGGAGATCGATCGTGGCACATGAGGTCAAAGCACGCCTGGAATGGCAGAGTTTCAAAGCGCTGGCGCCCGAGGCCAATGACGCGCTGTTGGCGCTGAGCAAGGCTGCCTCGATCCACGGTCTCGATAAGACGCTGCAGGAGTTCATCAAGATCCGCGTCTCGCAGATCAACGGCTGCGCGTTCTGTTTGCAGATGCATCTCGACGACGCGCGTCGATTGAAGCTCGATGAGACCAAGCTCAACCTCATCGCCGTGTGGCGTGAGGCGCCGGTGTTCACGGCGAAAGAGCGCGCGGCGCTCGGCTGGGCGGAGGCGCTGACACATCTGCCGCAAGGCGTATCGGACGAAGTCTACGAAGAAGCGCGCGTCCATTTCTCGGAGCAGGAGCTGGCCGATCTCACCGCTGCTGTCGTCTCGATCAACGCCTGGAACCGGCTTGGCGTCGGCTATCGCTTCTCGCCGCTGTTCCAGCACGCACCAGCGCAACAGAAGATAGCTTAGTCGCAAATTCCTCGGATAGCCTCGGCCGGGGAGGGTGGAAGTAGCGATGAGTTGAACAAAGCTGCGGTGTGTCATAGGAAAGCGGCATGACCCAGCTCATCTACAAGATCATCTCCGCCGCCGAGTGGCAGGAAGCCGAGCGCGCAGGCGTGTTCAAAGGCGCCGGCATCGATATCAACGACGGCTTCATCCATTTCTCGACCGCGGAGCAGGCGGCCGAGACGGCAGCGAAGCATTTCACCGGGCAGGCGGGGCTGGTGCTGGTCGCCGTCGATGCGGAAAAGCTCGGCGCGGCGCTCAAATGGGAAGTGTCGCGCGGCGGGCAGCTTTTCCCGCATCTCTATGAGGGCTTGCCGACACGCAATGCCGCATGGGTGCAGCCACTACCGCTCGATGCGAAGGGCCAGCATTCCTTCCCACCTATGGTGTAATTCGGAATCACCGCCCGAAAAGGGACGGCGTCAGAGCCATTTCTGGTACAATTGCAATCGCGATCGCCCGCGCGTAGCGCGGCGATTTGCTTTTGCAAAAACGAAATTGCGGGAGGTTGAGATGGCGAGATGGCATATCGACTGCCGCGACTATCCGAGTGAGATGAATTGCACCGTGGCGATCTCCGCCGACAGCGAGCAAGAATTGCTCGATGCGGCGGTGCAGCATGCGGTCGCTGTTCATAAGCACGAGGACACGCCGGAGTTTCGCAAGCAACTCAAGGCGACCGTGAAACGCGAGGGCTAGCCGTCGCTCGCCTGCCATGCGAAGCTGATCCCCAACCGTCGTGAAGACGGAAATGGGGAGGAGACATGGCAAAGGGTCTTGTTTTTGCTTTCGTCGTCGCGCTTGCGGTGACGATGTCCGGCGCCGCGCGCGCCGAGACCATGGATCAGCTTTATCAGAAGGCGAAGAGCGAGGGCGCGCTGCTTTTCTATAGCGGCGGTCCGGTCGAGCCTTATGAGCGCTGGGCCAAGGAATTCATGCAGAAATATCCCGGCATCGACGTCAAGGTCGAAGGCGGCTTCAGCAACGTGCTCGACAGCAAGATCAATCAGCAGATCGTCGCCAAGAAGATGGATGTCGACATGGCGCTGTTGCAGACGGTGCAGGATTTCGTCGGCTGGAAGAAGGAAGGCGCACTGATCCGTTTCCGTCCCGATGGCGCGGACAAGATCGATCCGCGTTTTCGCGACAAGGACGAGACATTCTGGGCGACGAGTGTCGTGCTGCTCTCTTACGCCTACAACACCAAGGCGCTGACGCCGAATGAGGTGCCGAAGAGCGCGCTCGATTTCCTGAAGCCGCAATTCGCCGGCAAGATCGTCTCGGCCTATCCGGCGGATGACGATGCGACGCTGTTCGTCTTCAACGACATCGTCAAGAAATACGGCTGGGGCTACATGAAGAAATACATGGCCAACAAACCGAACTTCATTCAGGGCCATCTCGACGAGTTGAAGAGTATCGCCAACGGCACCAACATCGTGACCTTCGATTCAACGAATTCGACCACCGGCGCGCTCAAGGCGCAGGGACAGCCGATCGATTTTGCTTTCCCGACCGACGATGTGATGCCGACTTTCTTCGTCACCGCCGGTATCTTCGAAGGCGCGCCGCATCCCAATGCAGCGAAGCTGTTTCTCTCCTGGTATCTCGCCAAGGAGCAGCAGAGCCGCACCGGCTCGTTCTCGGCCCGCACCGATGTGCCGCCGCCGCCCGGGCTGAATCCGCTTTCCTCTTATAAAATCGACGCGGGCTATCAGAAGCTTGTCACCGACAAGAACATCGCGGCGCTTCGCAAGCGCTTCGAGAGCTATACCGGTCCGGTCGTGAACAAGGGTGGCGTCCGGTAGCGGAACAAGGGTGAGTGGCGAATCTCTAGCCGCGAGCCGTCTTGAGAAGCTTCTAAAACCGAACACGCCGCGAAAGCGTCAGATGCGCGGCAGAAAATCGCCATCATCGCGGGGCAGGGTCGGCCGATGTCGCGTTTGATCCTGCTCGTTCTGCTGACCGCCACGCTCGCCGCTTGCAGCGAGGCGGGACCCTATGGCTACGGCTATGCTGTGAACGGGCGGTTGAGCCTGTCGCAGCTTTCAGGGGGCCCCGGCGATCCGGACAATCCATTCGATGCGACGATCTATCCGGGCTCGACGCTCGCCGCTGCGAAATAATCTAGTATTATCAATATGGTAGACAGGTTCGGCTTGACTTCGGTGCAGGCCGGTCTATAGTCGCGCCCTCATTTCCGAGAACGTGGATATCGGCCTATGTGCCGGCATCCCGCACGGCCGTAAGGCCGGGCCTATCGGGACAACAACAGCGATCAAATGGATCATCATTCGCGATGAGCAGCAAACGCGCCAACTCTAAGTTCAAGATCAATCGCCGCCTCGGGGTCAATCTCTGGGGCCGTGCCAAATCCCCTCTCAATCGCCGCGATTACGGCCCCGGCCAGCATGGTCAGCGCCGCAAGAAGCCTTCGGACTTCGGCACGCAGTTGATGGCGAAGCAGAAGCTCAAAGGCTATTACGGCAACATCAGCGAGCGCCAATTCCGCCGTCTCTTCACCGAGGCGCGGCGCCGCAAAGGCGACACCGCCGAGAATCTCATCGGCTTGCTCGAGCGCCGTCTCGATGCGGTGGTCTATCGCATGAAATTCGCGGTCAGCCCCTTCGCTTCGCGCCAGCTCGTCAATCACGGCCACATCACCGTGAACGGCAAGCGCGTCAATATCTCGTCCTATCTCGTCAAGGATAACGACGCGATCGAAGTGCGCGACAAGGCCAAGAACATGGCCGTGGTCATCGAAGCATCGGCTTCGACCGAGCGCGATATCCCGGATTACCTCGAGGTCGATCAGGCCAAGTTCAGAGGCAAGTTCCTGCGCGCGCCGAAGCTTGCCGACGTGCCCTATCCGGTGTCGATGGAACCGAACCTCGTCGTCGAATTCTATTCGCGCTGATTGCCGCAGAGCAGCGGCCGACCGCTAGAGCACGATCGTATCGAAAAAAGAAGCGCACTCGCTTCTTTTTCGATACGTGAATCGTGCTCTGATTCTTAAAGTGTAGACCAAGACCGGAGGAGACGGGATCGCATTCGATTCCGGCTCATCCGGTCTTGGTCTAATACGGTCGGCCGTCCTTATGCGTGAATTGCCATTTTCCATCGGGACCGAGCGCGGCGTTCAAATCGTCTGCAGGATATGTGCCGTCGTCACCGGGCGTTCGGTCGCCGATCTCCAGATAAACCACATCGCTGTCGGTACGATTGACGAGCTGATGCGCGATGCCGCCGGCGGCAAAGCCGGCGCACATGCCGGGCGCGAGCGCGACTTCGCCGCGATCCGTCACCAGGGTCGGGTTGCCTTCGATTATGTAGACGAACTCGTCCTGCTTACTGTGCCGATGCAGTACCGCAAACTCGCCGCCCGGCTTGAGCCGCGTGAGATTGATGCCGAAATTCTTGAGGCCGAAGAGATCGCCTAGCGGGTGCTTCTCGCGCTTGCCCATGCGGCTGAAGAAGGGCTCCGGATAATTCGATGGCTTCGTGCGCGGTGGCGCCGACGCCGCTTCGAGGGCGATGGGCGGAAGCTTCGGCACGGCGCTCATCAAATTCTCCGGCAACGAAAATTAGGACGCGGTTCTTAGGGCGACAGGTAGCATTTCGTCGAAAGACAAGCCGAACACATCGCCGAGGCCGTGCCGGCCCGCCGGCGTGATGGCGACCGCGCGGCTGTCGCGCGAGCGCGTGAACCAGCCGAGATCGAAGCAGCGCCGGGCGAGCGCCGCGCCGACGGTGCCGCCGAGATGCAGCCGGCGCTCCGTCCAATCGAGGCAGGGGCGGCACAGCGTGCGGCGCTTCGCGTGCAGCACCGCGAGATCGACGCCGAAATCGCCGAGGAAGCCAGCGCCGCGCTCGGTGACTTCGCCGGCTTCCGGCGTCAGCACCAGATAACCTCGCTCGATCAAATTGTCGGCGAGGCCGACGCCGAGCTTGCCGGCGAAATGGTCGTAGCAGGTCCGCGCCATGCGCATCGCCTCATCGATTTTTGAGACCGGACGATGGCGCTGCGGGCCTTGCGCGGCGACCGCCATGATGCCTTCGAGCATCTGGCCGACGAGCGGTGTCGCCAGCCGGTAATAGCGGTTGCGGCCTTGGCGCAGCATCGTCAGCAGCTTGCCGTCGGTCAGCTTGGCCAGATGGCCGCTCGCGGTTTGCGGCGAGACATGCGCGAAATAGGCGAGCTCGCTCGCCGTCAGCGCGCGGCCGTCGAGCAGCGCGGCGAGGATTGTGGCGCGGGTCGTATCGCCGATCAGCGACGCAACCAGGGCGAGATCGGGTCCTCCGTTCATAGTCCTGAATGTAGGCAGCCCGGACACAATTAACAGCATTCATACTTCGGTCGCGGCCGAAGCATTTGCGACAGACAACACGCTTGCGGTGTTCCATCTAGGGGAGACCGTAACCTTGTCGGAGTGCGATGATGGCTGCAACTCAGCTTGGCGCTGCCCAGCGTCTGCAAAAAATAGGTTCGGAGAAAGCCGGCTCGGAGAAAGCCCGGCGCTCATGGATCCTCCTGACGATGTGCCTCGGCATTCTGATCGCCCAGGTCGATACCTCCGTGGTCAATCTGGCGCTTGCGCC
Source organism: uncultured Alphaproteobacteria bacterium (assembly GCA_963740675.1). GTDB lineage: Bacteria > Pseudomonadota > Alphaproteobacteria > ATCC43930 > CGMCC-115725 > CAIKMD01. The sequence goes on along the minus strand of CAVUFS010000003.1, from coordinate 613,012 downwards.
GATCGGCAAAGCGCTGAGCGCGCCGGTCAGCGTGTTGCAATGGGTCATCGACGCCTACAATCTCGTGTACGCAAGCTTGCTGCTGACGGCGGGGACGCTCGCCGATCTTTACGGCCGCCGCCGTATCTTCGCGATGGGCGTCGCAATCTTCACCATCGGCTCGTTGATCTGCGGCTTCGCGCCGGACGAGATGACCCTGATCGCCGGCCGTGCTTTGAGTGGGCTGGGCGCGGCACTGCTGGTGCCGACATCGTTGGCGATCCTCGCGGTCACCTATGAGGATGCCGCCGAACGCGCCCATGCGATCGGCATCTGGGCAAGCTGCTATGGCGTTGCCCTGGCGATTGGCCCGAGTCTTGGCGGCTTCCTGGTGAGCGGCGCCGGCTGGCGCAGCATCTTCCTGATGATCGTGCCGTTCGCCTTGGTCGCGCTCGGCCTGACCTTGCGCGTGCTGCCGGAATCGAGCGATCCGGCCGGACGGCAACTCGATCTGCCGGGCCAGTCGCTCGCCGTCGTGACGCTGGCGCTGCTGACACTCGCCGCGATCGAGGGGCCGCATTGGACCAGTTCTGTGACGCTGGCTTGTGTTGCTATCGCGCTCGTCGCGGGCGCGGCATTTCTGATCGTCGAAGCGCGGACCGAAGGCGCGCTGCTGCCGCTCGCCATCCTCAAGCGACGCGGCCTCGCCGTGTCGATGGCGGTCGCGTCACTGATGACCTTCGGCATGTATGGGATGCTATTCCTGGTGCCGCTCTATCTGCAGCAGTTGCGCGGTGCGTCGGTCATTGCGGCGGGGCTCGAATTGCTGCCTCTGTCGATCCTCTATGTCTTCGTCTCGCATCGCTCCGGGCCGCTCGCGACGAAGTTCGGCGCGCGCGCGGCGATGACCGGCGGCATGGCGGCGTTGGGGATCGGGTTGTTGCTGCTGAGCTTTGTGAAGGCGGACACGAGCCTCTATGCAATCGAATTTTATCTCGCGATCCTTGGTATTGGCCTTGGCCTTAACACCGGCCCCGTCAATTCCGTCGCGGTGGCCGCCGTGCCGTCGGCACGCTCGGGCACAGCGTCGGGTCTGCTCAACACCGCGCGTATGATTGGTGCGACGCTGGGCGTTGCCCTGATGGGCACCGTCTTTGCGCATTATTCGGGGCAGGGCTCGCCAAACGCTTTCACGACGGGGCTGCGCGCTGCGCTGTGGATCGGCGGCGCCGGCGAGTTGCTCGGTGCGCTGATCGCCGTCATCGGCGTGCGGGGCGATGCCCTTACACGCCGCGAATGATCTGCGCGGAAGCTACTCGGTTAGTTCCAGCTTGATGATCGCGGCGTGATGATTGTTGCCGGCCCAGAAGGTCGGACGCGGCGTCGAATTGTCGATGAAGATACGGCGGATATTGGTCTGATGCGGCAAAAGGTATTCGATCACCTGATCGGTCGCCGGATCGAGCCGTTGGACGCGGTCGGAGCTCATGGCGCCAGACCAGACCTTGCCTTCTTTGTCGATCGAGGCGTCATAGGGCGCGGTCCAGCGAGCGGGCAACGGGAATTCTTGGAATTTCGTCGTCTTGGTGTCGAACATGCCGATACGATCGCCGGCGAATTCGGCAAACCAGATGCGGCCTTGTGCGTCGATCATGCCACGGCGCGGGCGCGAGGCGGGTGTCGGCGTCGGATAGATCGTCGGATCGAGCGTCTTGGCGTCGATGCGCACGATGTTCGTATCGCCGAAATCCATGAAGTAGAGATCGTTCTTGCCATCGACGACCATGCCGTAGGGCGAATGCTCGACGCCTTTTGGATTTTGGCCCGGCGCGGTCGTGGCGAAAGGATCGACCAACTCGAAGGCGCCAGTCGCGAGATCCATTCGCATCACCGATTGGCGATTGACCATATTGGTCCAGACCTTGCCATCGACCGCGACGCCTTTCGGCATCACCATCGATTGCTGGGCCGCGTCGTTGTTGAGCGCGGTCGGGATCGGGAAGGTCTGGAAGGTTTTCGTCCGCGGATCGAATTTCGCCAGCCCGGTTTGGAACATCATCGCGAGCCAGTAATTGCCCTGGCCGTCGGGCTCGAGATCGAGCGTGCCGGTGGGGAAATTCGGTTTGGGGCTAGGCAGGGGATATTCCGTCACCTTGCCGGACTTCGGATCGAGGGCACCGATCGCCGGGTCGCCAAATTCCGAGAACCAGATGATGCCGTCCTTGTCGGGCAGAACGTCGTGCGGCGCCATGCTGGCGCGCGGTAGATGGTATTCGGTGATGATCGCATGCGTTGCCGCGCCTTTGGGCCGCGGCAGTGTTTTCAGCGCATAGGACCAATGCGGTCCGGCGCTGAGATTGATCGTCGCGAGATAGTTCGCCGCCGCACGGGCGAGATCGGCTTTCGGCGTCCGCTGCGCAACGCGTTTTTGCGGATGGAGCGGCGTCGTATTGTTCGCGTAGTTCGCCATCCGGTTCAGCACTTGCACGAATTCGTCGGCGTTGTGCGTCGAATGGACGATGCGATCGACCGTGTGGCAGCTCTGGCATTCGAGCAACGCGCGCTTGTCGTTATCGCTCCCCGGCATGCTTTCCAGCCACTCGGTATTGGTAAGCTGAGCGGCAAGGTCCGGCGCTTTGGAAAGGCGAAGATCGGCCTGCGCCGCTTTGCCCTTGGCGACGTTCACGCCGGAAGGCTTGTCCAGCACATAGCCGATGGCGCGGATGTCGAGTGCGTATTTCCCGGGCAGCAGCTTGTTGTCGGGGAAGCGATAATGACCCAGTGCGTCGCTCACCACGGTGACAGTAATCGTGTCGTCCGATTTTGTGGCACTAACCAAGACGCCTTCCATTTTTCCTTCGGCGGCGGAAGAGACCGTGCCGCTGAGCGCGGCGGTATCTGCCCAGGCAAAGCCATTGCCGAGCAGCAAGAGAAAAACCGCGAATACAAAACGCATTGCTATTGCTTCTTCAAAATACAGATGGCCTGGATGGGCGCGTTGCCGGCGGGCGGTGTTGTCACTGCCGTGGCATCGGCATAGCCGTCTTTGCTGCAGGTGATCTTCACATCTTTGGGATCGACGCTCTTGTCGAAGCCGCGGACGAAGAAATGTCCGACCGTGTCGGAGCGCAAGACCAGGGTCGAGTTCATCGCGGCGATGGCAACGGTGATGCGCGCATCGGTAATGTTCTTGCCGGCTTCGTCTTGAACGAGGCCGAGAAAGGGCGGCCCGGCATTGGCGTCGGTATCATCGTCGTCGGCGCCAAAGCCGCCGCCGCCCGCATGAGCCGGCAGCGCCAGCCCGAGCACTACGGTGAATACAATCGCAAAACACTGCTTCAATGCGTGAACCAAGCCAAGTTGACGTAGACCACCATGACGATGGCCAGAACGGCGACGATCCAGCTCCAGCCCGTCCATAGCCGCTGCAGCGGCGGCAGCACCATGGCAATCGCGGAAACGACGACAGCGCCGATCGCCGCGTTGGCGAGCCAGCCGTAATAATACATCGCCGGGCCGGGCAGGTTTGGTTGTGCCGTCCAATGCCATTGGCCCACCGTCGGGTAATAGGTGACGAGCGGGATGTTGAAATAGAGCGCGATCGCATAGACGACGATGAAGGCGACGCTGAAGACCGGCAGAATGCGCGCCATACTCATAGCCCGAATCCCCGGATATTGTTGAGGATGTGGCCAACAAGGAAACCCCACCACACAATCAGCATCAACAGACCGGTCACGATCCGCCGCGTTGTTGCATGCTCGGCGGTCAGCGGCTGTCGCCAAAGATACCAGTAGACCGGTAAGAGTGCGAAGCCGATAGTGATGAAATGCTCCTTCAGTTCGAACAGGCCGAGCGGCTTGTTGAAATGCACCTGCTCGAGGATCGGCCGGATGCCGATGCGATAGCTGGGGTAGATGACGACGCCAATCAGCGCAGTCAGCACATAGAGAATGATGATCGGCTTTGCATAGGCGGCCGAGCGCACGCCGCGGAAGCTGGCGACAAAATTGCGCTGCTGACCGGCGGCGACGGGCCACCAGACGCTGAGCGATTGATGGGTGATCGCGCCAATCAGCGCGACCGCACAGAGCATGTGGATGATGAGCAAGACACTGATCATGGTCCCCCCTTAGCGGCATTTTCTTTAGGCGTATTTCACAAGCGCCATGAAGCCGAAATCCTGGTGGTCTTGCATGTGGCAATGAAACAGCGTTGGCCCCGGATTATCAGCAACGAAATCGATCTCGGCATCGTGGCGGCCCGGCAGCGCTATCACATCCTTGATGAGGCCGGACATCGCCTTGCCCATATGGTTGGTCACTTCGAAACTGTGGCGATGCAGATGGATCGGATGCATGTCGCCGGCGAGGTTATGCATCACGAAGCGATAGCGCTTGCCCTGCTGAACGATGATCGGATCGGTGTCTGGGAATGATTTGCCGTTGATGGTCCAGCGGTTGTAGCCGCCGCGGCCGCCCGGGACCTTGTCGAAGACCAGCTCGATCCGCGCATCGGGCTCGCGTGCTGGCCTGTTGCTGCCGAAGAGCGTGTAGTCGATCATGCGCACGCGCTCGGCCGGGGCTTGCCAGACCGGGTCGCCGCTCGCGCCGGCATATTCGATTACTACGCCCATGCCCTTGCCACGCTCGTCATCGATCACCGAGCCGAAGATCCAGACGCCCTTGTTGTTCATTTCACACAGCGCGTCGATCCGCTCGCCAGGTGAAAGGAAAAGCGTGTCGCTGGGGACGGGCTGGGCGAGGGGATTGCCGTCCATCGCGAGAATGGTGAAATGATGGCCGGGGAGATAGACCGCCGTCTCCGCCGTCGCGTTGCTGTTGACCAGTCGAAACAACACGCGCTCGCCTTCCTTGACCCGGATCGGCTCGCCGTGGCCCAGCGCTTTGTCGTTGAACGAGGCCGCGCCATAGATCGCTTCGAGGCCATTATCGGGCGGCGGGCCTTTGCGGATGTCCTGCAGGCTCACCCATTGCGGCGCCCATTGATGGAGGGCGATGAACACCTCGCGGTCATAGGCGCCGGGATTTTGCGCCGGCTCGATGTAGAAGAAGCCGTATTGGCCGCTGTAGAGGCCGCGCGTGAGATCGGTCTTCGCGATGGCATGGGTATGGTACCAGCGCGTGCCCGCAGGCTTGGCGACGAAGCTCACGCGCTGCGTCGCGCCGGGCGCGATCATCGGTGCGCCTTCCTCCATCGCGCCGTCGGCCGGCGACGGGATCGCCAGCCCGTGCCAATGCACGATCTCGTCGTGATCGCTGTTATTCGTGATATCGATGCTGAGGTTCTGTCCCTCGCGCACGCGGATCAGCGGACCGGGAACGGTTCCGTTATAGCCGAAGGTTTTGATCACCTGGCCCGGAGCGATTTCCAGCGAGACCGGTGCGATGGTGAGAGCGTAATCCGCTTTCGGCGGCGCGTCCTGCCCCCAAGCCGGCAACGCTTGCGCGAGCGGCAACGCCGCGGCGCCGGCGATGATTTGCCGTCGATTGACCAGCAAAGGCGCGGGCATCATTCCTCCCAGCCGCTACGCTAGCGGACGCGGCGGAGTCGAGGCAACCGCGCCCAGGTTCGGCTTGGCAGGGCCGGCTTGCCAGGGGTCGCGGAACAAGGCCAAACTCGCGAGAGGCGGCAAACGCCGCGACAGGGAGGAAACGATGCGTAGATGGATAGCCGCGGCAGCGGTGTTCGTGACGATCGGCGCGTCCCACGCGCCGGGCGCGCGGGCGGCGGCGGACAAGCCGCCCATGACGCCGGAACTGCAGAAGATCATCGACGGTGCCAAGACGGAAAAGGTGATGCTGAGCAACACCAATCCGCTCGTCTTTGGCGCCCAGGAAAACATCGATGCAGCGAAGGTCTGGATCAAGCAGAGTTTCGGCGTCGATCTCAATTTCGATGTGACCAACGGCGGACCATTCGGCGTCGTCGGGTCGAAGATCCTGACGGAGTTTCGTGCCGGACATCCATCGTCGGTCGATATCTGGGCCGCTTCGGTGCCGCAATACGACCCGCTGCTCAAGACCGACATGTTCGTGAAAGTGCCGTGGCAGACGCTCTGGCCGGACCGCATCATGAAAGAGCAGATCGGTGGCGACGGCTACAGCATCGCCTTCTCCACGGGTACGCCGGGCATTCTCTACAACCCGGAGAAGGGCGCGGATTTCGCCAAGGTCAAAGTGATCGACGATCTTCTGAAGCCCGAATACAAGGGCAAGTTCGGCACGACCGCCTTCGCCAACGGCTTTGATGCCATGTCGGCCAAAGGCTGGGAAGGCGAGGCTAAGATGGTCGACTACATCAGCAAGCTCGGCAAGCAGGCGCAAGGTATCCTCAATTGCGGCGGTCAGGATCGCGTCGCTTCCGGCGAGTTTCTCGCGCTGGTGCTCGAATGCAGCGCGGGAACCGCCTATGTGCCGCAATATGCCGGCAAGCTCGCGCTCAACATCCCAACCGACGCGGCGCAGCTTCAATATTACGAACTGCTGATTCCGAAACACGCCCAGCATCCGAACGCCGCGATTCTGTTCGCGCTCTATCTCATGACCGAACAGGGACAGCGCTTGATGGCGAAGAACGAAGGCATCGATCTCGATTACTTCCCCGAGACGCAAGTTCATAAGCGCGTCACGGAATTCGAGGCCAAGGGTCTGAAGTTCCACCGCATCACGTACCAATGGTGGCTCGACAATCCGGGCATCAACCAGGCCGCCGCAAAGCTTGGCAAGGCACTGAAAGAAGCAATCGGCGGCTAGGCCGCGGGGAAGGGCGCGTGGCTGCCGTAACGGCTAAATCGCGGGCGGCGCAGAAGCCGCGTCTTAAAGGCGATCGGCCGAGCGGCTGGGCTATTGCGATGATCGCGACCGCGGGGCTCGCGAGCCTCGTGGTGCTGGCATTGCTCGCCATTGTGCTCTGGCTCAGCGTGATTGACGGCCAGCCCGGCGATCCGGACATGGCCTACACGCTGGGACATTATACCGAGACGTTCACCGATACTTTCGTCTGGCGTGCCCTGTTCAATACCTTCGTGTTTTCGGGTCTCACGCTTGCGGTCGCCATGGGCATAGGCGTGCCGCTGGCGTGGATCATCGAACGCACGGATTTTCCCGGTAAGACACTCGTGTTCTCGAGCATGACCATCGGATTGCTGGTGCCGGGTTTTGCCACCGCGATCGGCTGGGAATTTCTTCTTCATCCACGCATCGGCATGATCAATACCGCCTTGATGATGATCTTCGGGTTGAAGAACGCGCCGATCAGCATCACGAATCTTTGGGGGATGGGTTGGGTGCAGGGACTGGGCCTTGCGCCCGTGGCCTTCGTCATGACGTCGGTCGTCCTGCGCGCGATGGATCCGGCGCTCGAGGACGCGGCTGCGATCAGCGGCGCGCGGCCACATCGCGCGCTGCTCAGGATCACGTTGCCGCTCGCCTGGCCGGGCCTCCTAGCGGCGGGAATCTTCATTTTCATGATCGGCTTTGCCGCCTTCGATGTACCGGCAATCATCGGTCTCGCCGGCAATGTCTACACGTTCGCAACCTATACCTACGACCAGATGCGGCCGCCGCAGGGCGATCCGCAATACGGCGCGGTGTCGGCGCTGTCGACCATCATGGTGATAATTGGGCTGCTGCTATCCGGGTGGTATGCGCGGATGCAGCGACGCGCGCCACAATATGCTGTCGTCACCGGCAAAGGGTATCGCCCGCGCCTGATCGCTCTCAACGGCACCGGCAAGGCGCTCGCCATCGGCTTCGTGGTGATCTACCTGCTCCTATCCCAGCTCGTGCCGCTGCTTGTCATCGTCTGGACGTCGACGGTGCAGTTCCCGCAGCCACCGACGCCGCAAGCCATCGCCACAATGTCGCTGACAAATTACGCCGCGCTCAGCGGCGCGATGATCTGGCGCGCACTCAAGAATACCGTCGAGCTGATGATACTCGCGCCGGTCATCACCATCGCCGTCGCGTTCTCTATAAGTTGGATCGTGCTGCGCTCGCGGATTCGTGGCCGGGCGCTGTTCGATTTCGTTGCCTTCCTGCCGTTGTCGGTGCCAAGCATTGTTTTCTCGATGGCGGCACTTCTTCTCGCCCTCTTTGTGCTGCAAAGGGTGATCCCGATCTATGGCACGATCTGGATCCTGTTGCTCGTTTATGTCGTCTCGCGGATTTCCTACGCGACGCGGATCACCAACAGCGCGCTGATCCAGATTCACCGCGAGCTGGAGGAACAAGCCCAAATCGCCGGGGCCGGCCTCGGCGGCGTTATGCGCCACGTCCTCGCGCCGCTTTTGAAACCGGCGCTCGGCTATGCTTTCATCTGGATCGCGCTGCTAACCTACCGCGAGCTGACGGTGCCGGTCCTGCTGGCGACAAACGACAATCTGCCGCTTGCCGTGCTGATCTGGAACATGTGGTTCGGGTCGCAATTCGGCCAGGCCTCCGCGGTCGTCGTGATCATGCTTGTCGCAATGATGCCGCTGATCTATCTCGGCTTCTGGGTGTCGCGCGGACGCGCCGTGGTTGATCGCTAATTGTTGGAGACAGACAAAATGTCCGCTTATCTCGTCGCCGATCTGACGATCCAGAATGCGGAGGGGTTCGCGGCTTACGTCAAAGTAGCGGGGCCGCTGATCGAGAAATTCGGCGGGCGGGTCGTCGCGCGCAGCGATGCGGCGGTCGCTTTGGAAGGCGTGCCGCCCAACCACTTCGTCATCATCCATTTCGACTCAATGGACGCCGCCAAGCGGTTCTACCATTCGGAAGAATACCGGGAGCCATTGCAACAGCGTTTGGGCGGGCTTGCGACCGGACGGGTCTTTCTCGTCGCCGGTGCTTAGGCGGCAGCCGGGAACAGCGCTCAGGCTGCGGCCGAAGTCTCGCTGGCGGCGGTAATCGGGAAATAGATGTCGAAACGCGTACCCATGCCCGGATCGCTGGCGACTTCGATACGGCCACCGTGACTGTTGACGATGCCGTCGATGATCGAGAGGCCAAGCCCGGTTCCCTGGCCGACTTCTTTGGTGGTGAAGAACGGCTCGAAGATCCGCTGGCGCGTGCTCTCGTCCATGCCTTTGCCGGTGTCGATGACCGAAAGCCGGATCTCGCCGGACGACGTTCGCATTGCCCGCCGCTTCCAAAATCACCGTGATGGTGCCGGGCTTGGAGCCGATCGCTTGGGCAGCGTTGGCGACAAGGTTCGTGATCACCTGATGGATTTGCGACGGATCGGCAAGGATCGACGGAACATCGCCGATCTGGCTGCTGAGCTTGATCGATGACGGCACCGTCGCGCGCAAGAGCGATAGCGCCTCGATAACGATTGGGGCAGGACCGACAACAATTTTTTCGATCTTCTCGCGGCGGCTGAAGGACAGGACCCGGCGCACCAGATCGCGTGCCTGCTCGCTGGCGGCGAAAATCGTCTCGAGATTTTGGCGCAGATCGTTGTCGTGATGCAGCCGGCGCGCCGTCAGCTTACTCAACGCCATGATCGGCGTCAGCGTATTGTTGAGGTCATGCGCGATACCGCCGGCGAGCGTGCCGAGAGCTTCGAGTTTTTGCGAATGCAGAAGCTTGCGTTCGAGCTCGCGTTCGCGCTGCTCGGCAAGCCGCAATGCCGTGATGTCCTGTAGCGTGCCATAGCGGTGCAGGCCTTGCGTTTCCTCGTCGATCATAACTCCGGTCTCGCGCCTGACGATCCGCTCCGTGCCGTCGGCGCGGATGATGCGATATTCGAGCGGTGGGGTCGCTTCGCCGAGGAGTTCGGCGTTGCGATATTGCTCGAAGCGCTCGCGGTCTTCGGGATGGACGAGGGCAAGGAGTGTGTCCCGGCCGGGGATCGCACCCGTCGGCTCAAGGCCGAGGATGCGAAAGAGCTCGTCCGACCACTCGGCTTCGCCGGTGGTGACGTTGTGCTCAAAACATCCAATCGTCGCGAGACGTTGCGCGCGCGCCAATTTCTTGTTGCTGCGATTGAGTGCGATCTCATAGCGCCTTGTTTTCGCGACGCGTCGGAGTTGGAACGCGGCGACGGCGATGAAAATCAGCGAAAGCACGGCACAGATCCAAAGCATGGCGTGCTTGCGTTCGTTGAAACTGGCGAGAACGTCGGCCCGCGCCGCGTTGGCCAGAACGATCAGATGATATTTCGGTAGCGAGCGATAGGAATACAGGCGGTCGACACCGTCGATCGGCGATGCCGCCTCGTAGTCGCCATTGGCCGCTTGGGTGAGGGCCGGCAGGAGGCTGGGCTTGGAGATCGTCTCGCCGACGAGCTCCGTTGCCCGGCCGGTACCGCGGATCATGTCGCGGATCACCATGTCGTTGCCGACAATCGTGAAGCTGCTGCTTTTGCCGATGTCGAGATCGCTGAAGAAGCCGGTCAGGTAATCGAGATCGAAGGATGCGAACACCACTCCGGCAAAACCGCCATGCGCATCATTGAGCCGGCGGCTGAGCGCGATCGTGGTCTTGCCGGTGATGCGGCTGATCTTCGGTGCGCTGACATAGACGCCGGAATCACGCGCTATTTGCGCGTGAAAGTAATCGCGGTCGCCGGCGTAGCTGGCCGTTGACGGCAAATTTACGTGCGGCAGTGTGCCGAGATTCGAGGCAATGACGTAGCCATCCCGGCTGACGACCCCCATTGGGACGATTTGCGCCTCGATCCGCTCGTCATTCAGCAAACGACGCAAGTAAGCAGGATCGCTGGATTTGTTTTCGTAGTCGTTCTTCACCCGCAGCAAAACCTGGTCGAGAAGCTGGAGCGTGCCTTGGACGTGCTCGGCATAGGCGCGGGCCAGATTGCGCGTATTCACCTGCGCGGCCTCGATGACAACACTGCGATCGTGATCGATGCGATAGCTGATCGCGGTCCAGATCAAGGTGATGAGAAACGCGGTGAAGCTGAGAACGAAGAACTCGGGGGCGAGCAGAGAGGTGCGCGGTCGCTGAGCGGGTGTCCGTATCATTGGCTTTGGGGCATCGACGCGCGCCGCGTCCGGCTTCTTCGCCGGGGCGAAAGGAGATCGGCTATCGCGGCGAAACAGGCGAAACAAACGTGACACGGGGGCTCGAAATTCTGCTTTGACTAACCGCTTTAACTTGCGATGCGAAAGGTTAACAACGCTAAAATTTCGAGGTGAAATCTCGCCTTAGATCGCGAACGCCTTACAGGAGATGCCGCAGGAATCCGCCATTTTCACCGATCGACCGCCGGGGCCATGTGGGCTCGGCCTGTGTTAAGCTTGCCCGACAAAGCGGAGGGCGGACCAGCGTGAGCAACCCCGGCGGGCAGAACCGTTTGCGTCTCGGCATCATCGGCCTCGGCCAGGCGGGGGCGATGATCATCGACGAGATGCGTGCCGCGCCCGATTTGCCGTGGACGATCGCGGCGGGCGCCGATCCGCGCGCGCAGGCACAAGAGCGCTTCGCCGCGGAATTCGGCGGCGGCGCCTATGCCGATGCGGCAGCGCTTTGCCGCGATGCCGATGTCGACGCGGTGTATATCGCCTCGCCATCCTGGCTCCATCTCGACCATGCCAAAGCCGCCGCGGCGCATGGCAAGCACATCATTTGCGAGAAGCCGCTGACCTTGTCACTTGAGGATGCGGTGGAGATGGTTGAGACGGCGAACCGCGCCGGTGTCGTGCTGCTAGCCGGTCATACACATAGTTTCGATGCACCCATCGTCGCTATGACCGAGCTGGTGAAGTCCGGCCGTATCGGTGCGCTGCGTGCGATCAACGCATGGAACTTCAACGAATTCAATCATCGGCCGCGGCTGCTCGAAGAGCTCAAAGCAACGCGCGGTCCGGTGCTCAATCAAGGCCCGCATCATGTCGATATCGTGCGCCAGATCGGCGGCGGTCTCGTCAAAAGCGTGCGCGCGACGACGATCCCCGACGGCGTCACCGGTTACGAAGGCGGCTATGTCTGCTATCTCGAATTCGAGAACCGCGTGCCAGCAACCTTGGTCTATGACGGACGCAGCCTCTTTGACACCGCCGAGCTTTTCGGATGGGTCGGCGAGGGCGGCAATCTGCGCGACCCGAAAAGCAACGAGCGTAATCGCCGCTCGTTCCTCGAACTCATGGCGCGGCCGCCTGAGGAGCGCGATGCAAAGCTCGAGAGTGGTAAGGAGAGCGGTCGTTACGGTGGCGCGACGGCGGGGCAATTGCTCAACGCGCATGCGGGCCGCGCACGTCCGCATCAACCGTTCTTCGGTCTCGTCGTTGTGAGCGGCGAAGACGCGACCATCCGACAATCGGCCGATGGGCTCTATCTCTATGACAAGGACGGAAGGCAAGAGATCGCCTTGCCCCGCAAGGAAGGCGGCAGGCTTGCGGAGCTGATGGAGATGCATGAAGCACTCAGTGGCGGCCGCAAGCCGTTCCATGACGGCCGCTGGGGCCTCGCGACGCTGGAGGTGTGCTTCGGGATTCTTGAATCCGCACGCACCGGCCGCGACATCGCGATGATGCGCCAAGTGGCGATCTAAACGACGCCGGCGGTGATTCGTCGACTTTAGCAGCTCGCTCGCAGCTACCAGCGCGCCGCGCCCTCGACCGCGAAAGCCGCGCGCCAATCGCCGCCCTCTTTGAGGATGCCTTCATGCGGCCGCACGTCGCGGTGCTGCAGCGGATCGACGCCGGGCGGCGTCTCGCCGCGTTCGACCGCGTCGACCGCTTCGAGCAGCATGCGGCGCAGGAAGACGATGGCGCGGTCGGAAGTGCCGAGATGCTCCTGCGTGCGGTCGACGATCGGACCCATGCCTTCCTGCACCGCCACGTCTTGCGTGTTGATACCGGGAATGCCGGTAAAGCTCGTCGTCTTCTGCAAGGCGCGATCGATCTTGTAGTCGTTCGTCATGTTCGCCTTGAGCCGGAACGTGCCGGGGATATAGGCATCGCGACCGCGACCGAAGCGGCGCTCGAAGATGTCGAAGCCTTCGGGATCGATCGGCGCGCGCTCGTCATAGCCGCAGGTCCAGTTGTAGACGCAGGTATGCTCGTCATCGACCGGCACCCAGATATGGCCGTCATAGGCAGGGCGATGGTGATTGTCGCCGGGCAGCGGCGAGCGCACATTCGGCCGCATCTGCTGCACCGGCATGATGTATTGGTAATGCCGCACCCAGACATCGTCGCCACCGATCTGCCGCGTGCCGGTATAGGAATAGCCGTAAGGCGTCTCGAAGCATTCGATCTTCGGCGCGTTATCGCGCGCGAAGAGATAGCCCTTGTCGCGGAGGTTGTTGTTGTGCAGGAAGCCGACATGCGCGGTGTCGAGACCGCCTTCGAGGCTCTGCAGATAGTTGTTGTTCTGATAATTCTTCGACACGGCGCGATGCGTCTCGGGCGCGCGCGTCCATTCGTAATCGGGCGCCGGCGGCTGCTTGTCCTTGGGGCCCATATAAGCCCAGACGATGCCGCCGCGCTCGACGGACGGATAGGCCTTGATACGGATGCTGTTCTTCATCGGGCTGGTCGCCGCCTCGCTCGGCAGATCAACGCATTCGCCCGCGGCGTTGAACTTCCAGCCGTGATAGACGCAGCGCAGGCCGCATTCCTCGTTACGGCCAAAGAACAGTGGCGCGCGGCGATGCGGGCAGTATGCGTCGACCAAGCCGATCGTGCCATTCGTGTCCCGAAAAGCGATAAGATCCTCGCCGAGAAGCCTCACGCGCACCGGCGGACCATCGCGCTCCGGCACCTCGCTCGAAAGGCATGCCGGCTGCCAATAGCGTCGCAGCCATTCGCCCGCCGGCTGGCCGGGACCGACATGGACCAGCCGCGCTTGATCTTCTGCATGCATCGCGTCTCTCCCCTAAATCTTCTGCCTGTAGTTTACCGAATTTGCCGCGTTCTAGCCAATCGGCCGGTAAAGCTTAGGGCGAGCGCATACGCGAGGGCGCGCGGCCGACAAGCGAGCCGTTATCGAGCACATGGCCTTTCACGGCATCGAGGAACTGGTCGCGGGTGAGGCCCGGTTGCAACGCGTCGGACGCCAGGTCGAGGGCGTAGAGCGAGAAGATGTAGTGGTTCGTGTGGCCCGGCGTCGGGCAAGGGCCCATATAGTCATGATTGCCCGCGGCGCCGGAGCCACCGACATAACCGCTCGTCTTGTTGCCGAAGCCTTCCGGCAACGAGCGTAGATCGCCGGCGATGCCGTAAGCGACCCAATGCACCGCGCCGCCGCCTTTGGCGCCGTCGGGATCGTAGATGACCAGCCCGAAGCTTTTGGTTCCACCCGGCACATTGGTCCAGGAAAGCGCCGGCGAGACGTTCTGACCGCCGCAATCGGTCGGCGCGCTGGCGCCGCGCTTGGTGACGAGATGGCCGGCATATTTCGCCGCGATCATCCCGCCTTCCTTGAAGGCGCTTGATGTGACTTTAAGCGTTGCCGCTTGCGCGGTGCTCGCGAGCATCGCCGAAATTGCCAATACAGCGATTGCTGTTGTTTTGCAGCTTCGCATGCCGATATCGCTCCTCCATCGCCCGAAGGAGCGAATTTGCATCGGCGATATCGTTAGAGCAACCGCGCGATATTTAGATCTCGTAGCTCTGATGCAGGGCCGGTATCTCGATCCGTCCCGGGCCAAGCTTGTCGGCGAGAGTGTGCATGACCGGCTCTTCGCCATGGACGATGAAGGTGGTTTCGAGCCCGGTGATCTGCTGGCGCCAGGCGATCAACTCGCTCTGGTCGGCATGGGCGGAGAAGCCGTTCACGGTATGGATCGAAGCGCGGACCTGGACCTGCTCGCCGAGAATTGCGACATGCTTGGCGCCGTCGATGACCCGGCGCGCCAGCGTGCCCGGCGCGGCATAGCCGACGAAGATCACGCCGGCTTCCGGTCGCGCCAGATTGTGCCGCAGATGGTGAACGACGCGGCCGCCGGTCGCCATGCCCGAGCCGGCCATGATGATGGCGCCGCCTTTGACCTGGTTGATGGCGACGGATTCGGCGCGGTCGCGCGTGAAATGGAGGCCGGGCAGCGCGAACGGGTCCTTGCCCTGGCGGAACAGCTCGGCGACCGCGGGCGAGAATTGATCGGGATAGCGCTCGAAAATCTCGGTCGCGGAAATCGCCATCGGTAAATCGACGAAAACCGGCGTCGCGGGCGGCAGGCGATTGGCCTCGATGCCCTGGCGCAGGATGTAGAGAATTTCCTGCGCGCGCTCCAAGGCGAAAGTTGGGATAACAACATTGCCGCCGCGCGCGAACGTCGCCGTGATCGCGCTGTAGAGCTCTTCGACCGATTCGCGATAGGGGCGGTGGTTACGGTCGCCATAAGTCGATTCCATCACCACGGCCTGCGCCGCGGCGGGTGTGCGCGGCGCGGGCAGCAGCGGCCGGTCGGCATTGCCTATATCGCCCGAGAAGAACACGCTGCGCTTCTTGCCGCCCTCCTCGATTTCGACGAGTACGCTGGCCGAGCCGAGGATATGGCCGGCATTGAAGAAGGTCGCCTTTATGCCCGGCGCGATCTCGACAGGTTTTTCATAATCGACAGCTTTGCTGAATTGATGCAGCGTGTTGGTCGCGTCGATCACGGTGTAGAGGGGCGGTGCGGTTTTGACACCGGCCCGCGACGCGGCGCGTGCATCGTGCGCGGCGTCGCTTTCCTGAAGATAGGCCGAATCGAGGATCACGAGATTGGCAAGCTCGCGTGAAGCGGCGGTGGTGATGATCGGGCCCTTGAAGCCGCGTTTGCTGAGGAGAGGCAGGCGACCGCAATGATCGAGATGGGCATGCGTTAGCAACACGCAATCGATCGCGGCGGCGTCGAAGCCGAACGGCTCGGCATTTTCGAGGTTGAGCGCGCGGCTGCCTTGATGCAGGCCGCAATCGATCAGGATGCGCTTACCCGCGGCCTCGACCAGATGGCACGAGCCGGTGACGTCCTGGGCCGCGCCATGAAACGAAATTTTCATCCTCGATCGCTCCTCTAGCCGCGAAGTGATGCCGCGTGCTGCGTGAAAAATGCTATGTCTCGGGGGAAATCATTATTCGTGGAGCGGCATCGTGGCCGATAACTATCCCCAAAAGCAATCGCGCAGCTACCTCCTGCCGGTCGAGGATTCGCAATTTTTGTTGCGCGAGGAGATGCGCGGCACGCGTTTCGAGCTCGAATATGCGAAGGCCGATCTGTTGCTGCGCGATTGGGGTGTGCGGTCAACGATTATCGTTTTCGGAAGCGCGCGCACGCCGTCGCCGGAGCAGGCGGAGGTAGCCGGAAAGGCCGCGACCAGCGATGGCGAACGTGCCCACGCCGCGGCACTGACGCGCCGCGCGGCGATGTATCAGGAAGCACGCAATTTCGGCCGCATTGCCTCGCAGCGCGGCGGGGCTTTCGCGCCGCATGATCGCTGGCGCGACAATGTGATCGCGACCGGCGGTGGGCCGGGCATCATGGAAGCGGCCAATCGCGGCGCTTACGAGATCGGCGCGCCGAGCATCGGCTTCAACATCACCTTGCCGAAAGAGCAAGAGCCCAATCCCTACACGACGCCGGAGCTGACCTTCCAATTCCATTATTTCGCGATGCGCAAGATGCATTTCGCGATGCGTGCTAACGCGCTCGTCGTGTTTCCCGGCGGGTTTGGCACGTTGGATGAATTGTTCGAAGTGCTGACACTGGTACAGACCGGCAAATCGCCGCACGCGCCGGTCGTCCTGGTGAAAAAGGACTATTGGAGCCGCGTCATCAACTTCGATCTGCTGTGCGAGGAGGAGATGGTATCGCCTGGCGATTGCGAGCTCTTCCACTATGCCGAGAACGCCGAAGAGGCTTGGGCGGTGGTGGCGGCGCACGGCCTGCGCGCCAATCTGCCGGATTCGGGCAAGTCGCGCTAACCGCGCTTCCCCACGACCCCATGCTACCCCTAGGCTGGCGCAAACCTGTATTCTGGGGCTAACGAACCACCGGAATCGGGATCGCGATGCTCTGGCTGCAATTCGCCTTCATTCTTCTGCTCATCCTGCTGAACGGCTTCTTCGCCCTTGCCGAGATGGCCATCGTCTCCGCGCGGCGGGTGCGGTTGCAACGTGCTGCCGATCTCGGCCGCGCCGGCGCGAAGACGGCGCTCGAGCTGAAGCGCGATCCCGGTCGCTTTCTCTCGACCGTGCAGATCGGCATCACCGTGATCGGCGTCTTGGCCAGCGCGCTGGGTGGCGCGACCTTTGCCGAGGAATTCGCCGAATATCTCGCCCCTCTCGGCCTTGGAACAAAGGCCGGGCCGATCAGCCTCGCCGTCGTCGTCGCGGTCATTTCCTATCTCACGCTGATCCTCGGCGAGCTGGTGCCGAAGCGTGTCGCGCTCAGCCGCCCCGAGGCGATCGGGCGCAGCCTCGCGCCGATGCTGGCGCTGATGACACGCTTGGCGGCCCCGCTGGTCTGGTTCCTCTCGGCGTCGAGCAATCTCGTGCTGCATTTCCTGCCGCGCGCGCCGAAGGAGTCGGCCGCGGTGACGGAAGAAGAGATCACCATCATGCTGCGCGAGGCACAGCAAGCGGGCAATGTGCACGCTGCCGAGACCGCCATCGTGCAGATGGCGCTGCGCTTGGGCGACCGCCGCGTCAATGCGGTGATGACGCCGCGCACACAGATCGAATGGCTCGACCTGCAAGACGATGTCGAAGAGAACCGGCGCAAGGTGCGCGACAGCGACTATTCGCGCTTCCCGGTCTTCGATGGCGGGCCGCAGCAAGTCGCGGGCATCGCGCAGGTGAAGGACATCCTCACCGCCGAGATAGCCGGCAAGCCGTTCGATCTGAAGCCGCTGGTCCGGCCGGCAATGTTCATTCCCGAAACAGCGACGGCGCTGCGCGCGCTCGAGATGTTCCGCAAATCAGGCGAGCCCATGGCGCTCGTCGTCGACGAGTTCGGCGATCTGCAAGGCGCGGTGACGCTGGACGACATCCTGCAATCGCTCGTCGGCGACATCGCCGAGCCGGGCGAGCCGCCGAGCCCGTCGATCGAGCGTCGCCCCGATGGTTCCTTCGTCGTCGACGGCATGACACCGCTCGACCAGGTGCGCGATCTGCTCAACATCATGAGCACAAGCGACGAGAGCGGCGATTATCACACGCTCGGCGGCTTCGTCATGGCGCGGCTCCATCGCATTCCCGCAGTCGGCAGCCGCATCGAAGTCGACGGCGTGCAGTATGAGGTGATCAGCATGGACGGGCGCCGCGTCGACCATGTACTGATCACGCCGACAAAAGCGGGCGAAAGGTGAAAATCACCCTTCGCCCCGGCGAAGGCCGGGACCCATTTGTTAGTCGCGTGGTTTCTCCCAT
The DNA here is from genome assembly GCA_963740675.1 of uncultured Alphaproteobacteria bacterium. Taxonomy (GTDB): domain Bacteria; phylum Pseudomonadota; class Alphaproteobacteria; order ATCC43930; family CGMCC-115725; genus CAIKMD01. The sequence continues at coordinate 594,707 of CAVUFS010000003.1, read as the reverse complement.
AGGCCCCGGCTTTCGCCGGGGCGGGGGAGTGATTAGATAGTCTCCATGACTCAACCGCTTCCCACCCTGTTCATCTCGCATGGCGCGCCGCCGCTGGCGTTGGCGCCGGGCGAGATCGGCGATTTCTGGCGCGGCTTGTCCGAGAGCCTGCCGCGGCCCGATGCCGTGCTCGCGGTCTCGGCGCATTGGTTCACCGATCTGCCGCTGGTCGCGACGACGAACGCGCCGGAGACGATCCACGATTTCTACGGCTTCCCGCCACAGTTCTATCAGATCCGCTATCCCGCGCCGGGCGCGCCTAAGCTGGCTGAGCGCGTGCAGAGCCTTTTGCACGACGCGGGTATTCCCGTGAGCGGCGATCCCGAATACGGGCTCGATCACGGCGCCTGGGTGCCGCTCAAATCGTTCTATCCGAAAGCCGATATGAAAGTGGCGCAGCTCTCGGTGCAGCCAATGCGCGATGCACGCTGGCATTATCGCATCGGCCAGGCGCTCGCGCCTTTGCGCGACGAGAACGTGCTGATCCTCGCGACCGGCGGCGCGACGCATAATCTGCGCGAGATCGATCCGCGTGGCGGCCCGCCGCCGTCATGGGCGAGCGAGTTCGACGATTGGCTGGGCGATGCGCTCGAAGGCCATCGTCTCGACGATCTGCTCGATTGGGATAAGAAGGCGCCTCATGCGCGTCGCGCCCATCCGAGCCCTGAGCATTTCCTACCGTTGTTTGTCGCGCTCGGTGCGGCGGGCGAGGGGGCTCCGGCGGCACGTATCCACCGCGGCTTCTCGCTCGGCGGTCTCAGCATGAGCGCGTTCCGCTTCGCGGCTTAGGACAACGCACCCACAACAACGCGTCATTCCCGCGCCCTTCGCCAAGCTCAGGAGCGGGAATCCAGACTACCCGACGTGCTGTTGCTCTGGACCCCGCTTTCGCGGGGGTGACGAATTAGAAATATCCCGCGTTAGACGCTAATTACAGAGCGTGCTTTCGAGGCTGTAGCGGGGACAGGCCGCCATCACGCGATACGGCGCGGTGTTGTAGACCACCGGATCGAGGCCGTGCTGTTGCAGCGCTGCGACCTGCTCGGTCTCCGCTTCGGCGAGCTTCACGGGTGCTTCGTTCGGCGCGATGGTTTTGCGGTCGACAGCGTTGGCGATCGCTTCGCGTCGTGCGAGATATTGGTCCAGCACATCCATCTGCGGATACTGCGCATCGGCGTAGAGGCGATGGATCGTGCCATTGGCGCATCGCTCGGTCGCAAGCGCGGTCGGGATCACGCCGTTATTGTGCTGGCGCTCGCAGGCGGCACGAATGGTGAAAGCCTGCTGATCGATCGTGGTCCAATTCGGCGCAGCGCAAGCAGCAAGGGCGAGCGTGCCCGCGGCGGCAAGAAGCTTTGGAAACAAATTGCGCGGCTGTGTCATGCGCAATTATACCCGCTAATAGCAGACCATCGAGCGGAAACCGACGCGGTCGCAAAAGAATGGCGAGCTGGCAGCGGCGAGCTGAGCGCGGCTGGCGGCACGTTGTTGCAACAAAGTGTTTTCTTCCGCCAGCGCTTGCGCGAACGCGGCGCGCGCGTCGACGGCCGAAATGGTGTGATTGTCTTTTTGTGCCGCGATCGCTTCGCGTTTCGCGAGATAGGCGTCGACGACATCCATATCCGGAAAGCCGGCGCTGGCGTAAAGGTTGCCTATCTGGCCATTGGCGCATTGCTCAGTCGCGAGCGCGCTGTCGGGGTGTTGGCTCGCGCAGGTGGCGTGAATTTGCACCGACTGTTGCGCGATGGCGCGCCAATCGGGGGGAGGCGTACAGGCACCAAGCAGCAGGAGTGAGAACGCGCCAAGCGCGGTAAGAAATCGAAACTGAAAACGGCGCGCGCCTGTCATGGTCTCACCTCCACGATCGCGAGCGCGGGCGAGATGCAGCGCTCTCGCTTCAGCGGGCGGCATTCACGGGCAAGCCAGGAATGCCGCTGTCGCGCGGCTTACGCCCTGGCGGCGACTCCGTGATCTTTCAAATATTCCTGCAGTTCGCCTGACTCATACATCTCACGAATGATGTCGCAGCCACCGACGAATTCGCCCTTCACATAGAGCTGCGGAATCGTCGGCCATTGCGAGAAGACTTTGATGCCTTCGCGGATCTCGGGATCGGCGAGCACGTCGATGCCTTTGAACTTCACGCCCATGGTGGTGAGGATCTGCACCACTGCGGCGGAGAAGCCGCATTGTGGGAAGACCGGCGTGCCCTTCATGTAGAGAAGCACCGGATTGTCGGTGATGTCCTGCTTGATGCGTTCGGTGACTTGGTCGGCCATGATCGATCCTTCGTCAGAAATTAGTCCTGTGGCGCGGCTGTCTGAAGCGCCAGCGCATGCAACTCGTTCCCCATGCGGCCCTGCAGCGCCTGATAGACCATCTGATGCTGCTGGACGCGGGTCTTGCCCTTGAAGGCGGCGGAGATGATGGTCGCGGCGTAGTGGTCGCCATCGCCGCGCAGATCGTCGATCCGCACCTGCGCGTCGGGGAAACCGGCTTTGATCAGCCGCTCGATTTCGCCCGCTTCGATCGCCATGCCGCGCCTTCCGTTAAAGGGCTCGGCTCAGGGACTTAGCCCGCCATGTAATCGGGCAGCCAAGCCTCGTTGAGCCGAATAAGCTCTGCAATCGATATGGCATTGCCCCCGGCCAGTGTCAATTGATCGCCCCCGGCTGATCCCAAGGTTAACGCTGGAATTCCGGCCTTTTGCGCGGCGGCAAGGACGGTATCGGGCTGGGCGGTGGCGAGCACATAGCGCGCCTGATCCTCGCCGAAGAGGAAGCCTTGCGGCGGTATGCCGGCGAGGGTGGTGATGCTGGCGCCGAGTTTCCCCGCCATCGCCATCTCGGCGACCGCGACCAGGAGCCCACCGTCCGACACATCGTGACAGGAAGCGACCAGCCCGGCGGCGATCTGCTGGCGGACGAAGTCGCCATGGCGACGCTCGGCGCCGAGATCGATCGAGGGCGGCGGACCATCCTCGCGGCCCAAGACTTCGCGCAGATAAAGCGAGCAGCCGAGATGGCCCTGTGTCGTGCCGATGAGGATCAGCGTGTCGCCGGGATTTTTGAGCGCGATGCCGACGCTCTTATCGGCGTCAGCGAGAAGGCCGACGCCGCCGATGGTGGGGGTCGGCAGGATGCCGGTGCCGTTGGTCTCGTTGTAGAGCGAGACATTGCCGGAGACGACCGGATAGTCGAGGGCGAGGCAAGCCGCGCGCATGCCTTCGATGCAGCCGGCGAACTGGCCCATGATCTCGGGCCGCTCGGGATTGCCGAAATTCATGTTGTCGGTGATGGCGAGCGGTGTGCCGCCGACGGCGGTGATGTTGCGCCAGCTCTCGACGACGGCTTGCGCGCCGCCCAGCTCGGGATCGGCTTGGCAATAGCGCGGCGTGCAGTCGGAGGTCATCACCAGCGCCTTGTTGCTATCAGGCAGCGCGACGACGGCGGCATCGCCGCCTGGCCGCTGCACAGTGCGGCCTCTGACGAGGTGATCGTATTGCTCCCAGATCCAGCGTTTGGAGGCGAGGTCGGGACAGGCGATGAGCGTCTTCAGCGCATGGATCGGCTCGCGCGCTTCGACATCTTGTGCGGGCAGTGCCGGCTTCGGCGGCGTCTTCGCGTACGGGCGATCATAGAGCGGGGCTTGCGAGAATAACGGCTCGAGCGGCATGTCGGCCGCGACCTGGCCGTGCATGGTCAGCACAAGCCGGCCGGTATCCGTGATCGTGCCGATACGCGCGAAATCCAATTCCCATTTCTCGAACACGGCGCGCGCGATACCTTCGCTGCCGGGCTTCAGCACCATGAGCATGCGCTCCTGGCTTTCGGACAGCATAATCTCGTAGGGGATCATGCCGGTCTCGCGCATCGGCACTTGGTCGAGATCGAGGGTAATGCCGAGCCCGCCCTTGCCGGCCATCTCGACCGAGGAAGAGGTGAGGCCGGCGGCGCCCATGTCCTGGATCGCGACGATGCAATCGCTCGCCATCAGCTCGAGACAAGCTTCGATCAGCAGCTTCTCGGTGAAGGGATCGCCGACCTGCACGGTCGGGCGCTTCTCCTCGCTGTCGTCGCTGAACTCGGCCGAGGCCATGGTCGCGCCGTGGATGCCGTCGCGTCCGGTCTTGGCGCCAACATAGATCACCGGATTGCCGGGGCCCGACGCGGCCGAATAGAAGATCTTGTCTGTCTTCGCGATGCCGACAGTCATCGCATTGACGAGAATGTTGCCGTTGTAGCTCGGATGGAAATTGCACTCGCCGCCGACCGTCGGCACACCGACGCAATTGCCATAGCCGCCGATCCCGGCGACGACACCGGCCACGAGATGCCGCGTCTTCGGATGATCGGGGCTGCCGAAGCGCAGCGCGTTGAGATTGGCGATCGGCCGCGCGCCCATCGTGAACACGTCGCGCAGGATGCCGCCGACACCCGTCGCGGCGCCCTGATAAGGCTCGATGAAAGACGGGTGGTTGTGGCTCTCCATCTTGAAGATCGCCGCCATGCCGTCGCCGATATCGATGACACCAGCATTTTCGCCCGGGCCGCATATCACATGCGGCGCCGTGGTCGGCAGCTTCTTCAGCCAGTTCTTCGAGGATTTGTACGAGCAATGCTCCGACCACATCACCGAGAAGATGCCGAGCTCGGTGAAGTTGGGCGTGCGGCCCATGATCGTGACGGTGCGCTGATATTCCTCCGCGCTCAGGCCGAATTCGGCGGCGAGGGCAGGGCTGACGACGCGCTCGCTCAATTCAATGCCTCGCAGAGACCGGCGAAGAACGGCACGCCGTCGAGCGAGCCTTGCAGCGGATGCGTCGCGTCTTCGGGATGCGGCATCAGGCCGAGCACGGTCTTGGTCTCGTTGAAGATGCCGGCGATGCTGCGCGCCGAGCCGTTGGAATTAGACGCGTCGTCCAGTGTCCCGTTTGGGGAGCAATACCTGAACGCGACGCGGCCTTCGCCTTCGAGCCGGTTCAGCGTCTCGTCATCGGCGAAGTAATTGCCGTCGTGATGCGCGACCGGCACGGCGATCACCTGGCCCGCTTGATAGCGCGAGGTGTAGATCGTCTGGCTGTTCTCGACGCGCAGATGGACGCTCTTGCAGTGGAATTTGAGCGTCTTGTTGGTGAGCAGGGCGCCCGGCAGCAAACCTGCCTCGGTGATGATCTGGAACCCGTTGCAGATGCCGAGCACCGGCGTGCCGCGCGCAGCGGCTGCCTTCACCTCGCGCATGATCGGCGAATTTGCCGCCATGGCGCCGCAGCGCAGATAATCGCCATAGGAAAAGCCGCCCGGAATGACGATGAGATCGCATTTCGGCAAGTTGTTGTCGCGATGCCAGACTTTCAGCGGTGCCTTGCCCGAAGCGCGATGCAGCGCATCGAACACATCCTGTTCGCGATTGGAGCCGGGAAAGACGACGATGGCGGATTGCATGCGGGTTAGTTGGTTTGTTGCAAGGTTATTCAGCGCCCTTCGACTACGCGCTTCGCGCTCCGCTCAGGGTGAGGACGGGTTGTGCGTGGCATTGGCAGATGCCGGATAAGATTTCACCTCATCCTGAGCGAAGTCGAAGGACGCGTGGTGAAAGTGCAACGCTCCAACGCTCACCCGACGATCTCGACGCGGTAGCTCTCGATCACGGTGTTGGCGAGCAGTTTCTTGCACATCTCATCGAGGAGGGCGCGGGCCTTGGTCTGATCGCTCTCGGCGACTTCGAGCTCGATCACCTTGCCCTGGCGAACCTCGCCGACGCCCTGGAAGCCGAGCGTGCCGAGAGCGTGGCCGATCGCCTTACCCTGCGGGTCGAGCACGCCGTCCTTCGGCATGACGAAAACACGGGCTTTCATTACTGGACCGTCTGCGGGCCTTTGATGTCGCCAGGGGCGACTTCAGCCGGCGCGCCCTCGGTGAGGAGGCCGAGGCGGCGAGCCACTTCCTGGTAGGCTTCTTCGACTCGGCCCAAATCGCGGCGGAAGCGGTCCTTGTCGAGCTTCTCGTTGGTCTTGAGGTCCCAGAGACGGCAATTGTCCGGGCTGATCTCGTCGGCCAGGACCAGCCGCATCTCGTCGTTCTCGTTGTAGAGCCGGCCAAACTCTAGTTTAAAATCAATGAGTTTGATGCCGATCCCGTGAAACAGGCCGAGCAGGAAATCGTTGATCCGGAGTGACATCTGCATGATGTCGTCGAGGTCGTGGGTCGTCGCCCAGCCGAAGCAGGTGATGTGCTCTTCCGAGATCATCGGATCGCCGAGCTTGTCGCTCTTGTAGTAGTACTCGACGATGGAGCGCGGCAGCGGGGTGCCCTCCTCCATCCCGAAACGCGTCGCCAGCGAGCCGGCAACGACGTTGCGGATCACGACTTCGATCGGAATTATCTCAACCTGGCGAACGAGTTGCTCGCGCATGTTAAGACGGCGCACGAAATGCGTCGGGATGCCGATATCGGCGAGGCGCAGCATCAGATACTCGCTGATGCGGTTGTTGATGACGCCTTTGCCGGTGATCGTGCCGCGTTTTTGCGCGTTGAAGGCCGTGGCGTCGTCCTTGAAATATTGGACGAGCGTGCCGGGCTCCGGGCCTTCGAACATGACCTTGGCCTTGCCTTCATAGACCTGTTTACGACGCGTCATGGCGGGCCTCGCGGGTCAAGTTAGATGTGTGCGTGTATAGCAGGCGCGGACAGCCGCGCAATCGCGCGTCCCGAGTTGTTCAGCGCGAATAATAGTCGCGCCACGGGCTCGGCTTTGGGTGGTGTGCGGCCATCAGGAATTGCGGCTTGCGGGCGGCTTCCGGCGTGTGTGGGATGGCCGGAAGCGCGATCAGCGCGCTCGAGACGGTGGCAAAGCCGCGGCCGGTGTCGAAGCGCATGACGTTTTGCGCTTCCTCGCCGGGCTTGAGATCGCCGTCGGTCAGCAGCTTCTGCCAGCTTGCCCAATCGCCGGTGTCGGGGTTCGGCACCGGTGCCTCCTCGAAGAGCGGGCGATAGCGTTTGAGGCGCGGCAACTCGTCATCGTCGAGATCGCCCGAAGCGATCATGTGCAAACCGGGCATTACCGGCGTCACCGTGACCGGTAACGTGCCCGAAGGATCGGCATGGCGCAGCCAGTAAGCGTCGCGATTGTCGGCGATGAGCAGGTTAAAAGTACGATAGGCGGCGGGCTCGATCTGGCTGAGCGCTGCGGCCGCTTCGCTGGCGTCGGCATGATCGAGCGCTTCCAGCACGAGCTCGCCGCGGGAGCGTTGCCCTGGAGACGGGCCGAGCGAGCCGTGCCGGTTGAGAATGCCGGCAACCACCCCGTGATCGTTGAGGCCGAGCCAGGAGCCACCCGCCAGCGCATCCTGACCGGCCGTCACTTCCGGCCGATCCGGCCAATGCCGGTCCGGCGGCAACCAGGGCCGGTCGATCATTTCATCACGATTGGCGGCGATCAGAACCGGCCACGCCTCGTTCGGACGGCGCAAAATGATGAAGGTGCACATGTGTCGGTTATCGGCTATTCAAGGCGGGCTGCAAGCGGAATCTGGGGATAGCAATGGCGGATTTCAGCGATCGCGAAAAAGGCTATGAGCGTGACTTCGAGCGCAAGCAGGAACTCGCCTTCAAGGTGAAGGCGCGTCGCAACCATCTGCTCGGCGCCTGGGCCGCGGAGCAGATGGGGCTTTCGGGCGATGCTGCCGCAGCCTATGCGCGCGGCATTGCCGATCCCGGACAGCGTCTGCACGGCGACAAAGACATTGTCAGCAAGATCGTCGGCGATTTCAAAGCCAAAGGCGTGGCGCTCGACGAGACGCGCGTCAATCTCGAATTGTCGCATTTCGAGGCACAGGCTGCAAAGCAAGTGAGCTGAGGCTCGCTGCATATCCAACCTGCGTCCTTCGACTACGCTTCGCTCCGCTCAGGATGAGGAGATACTTTTTGCTGGCATCATCGGCGGAAGATGCCGCGCGCAATTTGACCTCATCCTAAACGAAGTCGAAGGACGCTGGATGAGACTGCAACAAAAACGGGGAGGGGATCGGGATGTTTCGGGCTTTAGCCATCATTGGAATGCTGCTGTTCGCGTGCCGCGCGGAAGCAGCAATGAAAATCACCATCGGCGTGGCCCCGGTCGTGCCGTTGGCGTCGACGCTCTATGCGATGGACAAAGGGCTGGCTTTCCGATGCCGGTTTCGACGTTTCGATCGAGACCGTCGATTCCGCGACCAAATTCATCGCCTCGCTCTCGACCGGGCAGATTCAGTTGCTGCAAGGCGGCATCGGCGCGGTTTATTTCAACGCGATCGCGCAAGGACTGCCGATCACGATGGCGCTCGAATTCAGGTCAGACGCCGGTCTACCAGGATTTGATGGTGCGGCCCGATCTCAAGGATCAGATCCGCGAGGTCAAAGACCTGAAAGGCCGCAGCATCGGCTTCGTCGCGCCCGCCGGCGTGCCGGTCTATAGCGTCGGCAAGCTGCTGCAGAATGTCGGCCTCACCATCAAGGACATCGACGACAAATACATGCCCTTCCCCGATATGGCGACGGCGCTCGCCAACAAGGCGATCGATGCGGTGCTGGCGGTGCCGCCTTGGGGCGAATTGATCAGCGATCGCAAGCTCGGCGTGCGCTGGATGGATCCGTCGACGCAGATTGGGCCGCAGCCGATGGAGCTTGTCGTCTACACGATCAACACGGATTGGGCGAAGGCCAATTCAGAAGCGGCGCATAAGCTGATGACAATCCTCGCGCGCGCTGGCCGCGAATATTGCCAAGCCTATCATCACGGGCCGAGCCGGCAGGAGATGGCTGCTACACTGGTGAAGCACAAGGTCCTCAACGATCCGGCGATGATTGATCGCATGGCATGGCAAGCCCGCGATCCAAACGGCCGCATCAATATCGACAGCCTTGTCGACGAAGAGGATTGGTTCGCCCGCTTCGGCATGCTGCAAAAAGCAGCGCCGCGCGAAAAGCTCGCTGATCCGAGCTACGCGGAAGACGCGGCCAAAGAGCTGGGGCCATTTGAGGTCGCCAACAAAGACAGCAAGCTCGGCGGCTGCCGCTGATGTTAATCGTCATTGCGAGCCCGAAGGGCGAAGCAATCCAGAAGCATCGAGTGAGAACCTGGATTGCTTCGCTTCGCTCGCAATGACGGCGAGGGTGGTGTCAGCCTTCCTTGAACACGCGTTTGAAGATCGTGTCGACGTGTTTCAGGTGATAGGTGTCGTCGAAGGCGGCGTCGATTTGTGCGGATGAGAGCAGGGCGGCGACGTCTTTGTCGGCCTTGAGCAGCGCGGGGAAATCGCCTTTGCCAGCCCAGACCTGCATCGCGTTGCGCTGCACGGCGCGATAAGCGTCCTCGCGGCTCATGCCGGCTTGCGTCAGCGCCAGCAGCACGCGCTGCGAATTGTGCAGACCGCCGAGCTTGTCGAGATTGCGCTTCATCGCGTCGGGATAGACTAGCAGGCGATCGATCATCGTGGTGAGCCGCGCCAGTGCGAAATCCAGCGCGATGGTCGCGTCTGGACCGATGACGCGCTCGACGGAGGAATGCGAGATATCGCGCTCGTGCCAGAGCGCGACATTTTCGAGCGCCGGCACGACATGGGAGCGCACCAGCCGCGCGAGACCCGTGAGATTCTCCGACAGCACAGGGTTGCGCTTATGCGGCATCGCCGACGAGCCTTTTTGCTCGGGCGCGAAATATTCCTCGGCCTCGCGCACTTCGGTGCGCTGGAGATGGCGGATCTCGAGCGCCAGGCGCTCGACCGAGCTGGCGATGATCGCGAGGGCCGAGAAGAACGCGGCGTGGCGGTCGCGCGGAATGATCTGCGTCGAGACCGGCTCGGGCCGCAGGCCCAGCGCTTGTGCAACGTGTTCTTCCACCGAAGGTGGAACATTTGCAAAAGTTCCGACCGCGCCCGAGATCGCGCAGGTTGAGATTTCGAGCTTGGCCGTCTCCAGACGGCGACGCGCGCGGCTGAACTCGACGTAGAAGCTGGCGAGTTTCACCCCGAAGGTCGTCGGCTCGGCATGGATGCCGTGGCTGCGGCCGATGGTGATGGTGTGCTTGAACTCATGCGCGCGGCGTTGCAGCACTTTGAGCAGCGCGTCGAGATCAGCGAGCAGGAGGTCCGAAGCCTGCTTCAATTGCACGGCAAGGCAGGTATCGAGCACATCGCTCGACGTCATGCCCTGATGCAGGAAGCGGGCGTCCGGGCCGATATGCTCGGCGAGGTTGGTGAGGAAGGCGACCACGTCGTGATGGATTTCGCGCTCGATCGCATCGATGCGATCGATCTCGAACTTACCCTTCTCGCGGATCGTCTTGGCGGCGGATTTGGGGATGATGCCGACCTCGGCGAGCGCATCGCAGGCCAAGGCCTCGATTTCGAACCAGATGCGGAAGCGGTTTTCCGGCTCCCAGATGGCGGTCATCGCCGGGCGGCTGTAACGCGGGATCATGGCAAGGGGTTACCCTCGCGCGGAGCGCGCGTCAATCGGCTGCAGGGCCGCGCGTCAATTGTGACGAGGCTGGAATTAGCGGGTGGCGTAGTCTGGCGGGGAATTGATCGAGGCCGAATTCGTTCTTCAGAACGAAGTTGATCGCTGCGCCCTGTTCTTCGGTTTGGAAAGCGACGACCACGCCGCGGTCGTCGATCCACACGACCTGGTGTTTGTCGTCATCGACGAACCATTGGCGAACGCGCATCTGACGGCCATTGAAAGTCATCATGACGTCACCGGTATCTTTGACGACGACCGGGCTGATCTTGCCGGTCTTGGTCGACATCATCGTGTCGGTTTGCAGGATGAAGGGCGCCCACGGATTGGACGGGTGGACCTGCGGCGGCGCCGTCAGGTTGCCGTTGGTGCTCGAATTGATGACAAAGTTGGTGCCATTGGTCTTGCCGGTCACGTTGATATTCGTGCCGTTATCGTCGGTCTGGCTGCGGAACCCGACCAGGCGTTGATTTTGCCATTGCTCGTCGCGGGTCGCGTCCTGATGGAACATCGGGATGCCGATCATTTTCACGCTGATGTGAAGATCGGTCCGCACACTCGTATTGTTGCCGTTCTGCGACACCGTGTTCGTGTAGGTGCCGATATTGCCGTAGGTCGGATGCTCGACGTTGTAGCTAAGAACCTGTGACGCAGCAGAAGCGCCCGGCGCCGCGAACGCAGAAAGGGCCGTGCAAAGTCCAAGAGCGAATATGAATTGCGAATGGCGCATGGCTGTGTCTAAGCAAAGAAATACGCAATTGGAGCGTATCTTTCAAGCCGGGGCCGGCGGCTTATCGGTGGGAACTGCTCCCTGATCCTTTGGTTGAATCCCAATTGTGCTACGGGATATGAAGGAAGGAGAGGGCAAATGCAGATGAAGAAGAACCTCATGACGACAGCTTTCGTGGTGAGCTTAGCCTTGGCGCCGGCGGCTGCGTTTGCACAAGGCGGCGGCGCGGGCGGTAGTGCCGGCGCTGGCGCAAGCGCGGGTGTTAGCGGCGGCGGCACAGGTAGCATCGGAAGCGGCGGCGTTGGAACCGGCGGAATTGGCACCGGGGGTGCTGGCGCGATCGGTGGTGGCACCGGTTCGATCAACGGGTCCGGCGGAACCGGCGCGCTCAACGGCTCGAGCGATTCAGGCGTCGGCAGCGGCGCGACCACGGGCACCGGTATCGGCTCCGGTGGTGTCGGCAGCACCAACCTCAATGCCAATACCGGTGTTGGCGCCAATGCGAACACCGGCGTCAGGGGCAGCGCGAATTCCGGCATCAACAGCCCGAGTCAGATCGGACAAACGCCCGATCTCAGCAATCCGGAGATGAATCGGATCAATCCTGGCATCAATATGCGCTGACTCTTGGCTTCATCGTCTGACGCGAACGGCCCCGGAATTCCGGGGCCGTTTTGCTTCATGGAAATGCGAACAGCTTACGCGCGCTTGCGCCGCTTCGTCGTCGCCGTGCGCGGCGTGCCTTCGGCGACGCGCTTGGTGGCCGCGCCTTTCTTGCCGCTGTCGATCGGCAGCAGGAGAGAACGTTGCCGCGCATCCGACTTCTTGCCGCGCGCCTTCTTGGCGGGGCGACGCTCGGTCTCGTTCTCGTTGGCGACACCGCTGCCGGTCGAGGCAAGGCTCTTCTTCAGCACGGCCATCAGATCGACGACGTTGCTGCTCGGCTCCGCGATCTTCGCACGTTGGATCGGTTTGCCCTTTTGCTTCGAATTCGACAAGCTCGCGCAGCGCGTCCTGATACTGGTCGTGGAAGCCCTTGGGCTCGAATTTGCCGGCGAGACGCTCGACGATCGTGGTCGCGATCTCGACCATCTGCGGATCGAGCTTGTTCTTCGGCGTATCGAATTCGGCGGCGCGCACTTCTTCGGCCGTGTGCAAGGTCGAGAGTAGCAAGCCCTTGTCGAAAGGCTGCAGCGCCACCGGCCGCTCGCGTTGAGACATGACGATGCGGCCGATGCCGATGCGATCCGTCTCGGCGAGCGCCGCAGCGATCACGTGATAGGCTTCCTCGGCTTGCGCATTCTCGGGATAAACGAAGTAGGGCGTGTCGAGATAAAGCTCGTTAATGCTTTCGCGCTCGACGAAGCGCGACAGCTCGAGCACGCGCGAGGATTCGAGCTTCAACGAGGAGAGCTCATCCTTGGTGATCTCGATGTACTGGCCTTTCTCTACCTCGTAGCCGCGGATCAGATCGGCGCGGTCGAGCTCTTCGCCGGTCTCGGCGTCCACCGGCTGCAAGCGGATGCGGTTGCCGGTCTTGGGATTGATCTGATGCAGCGAGATGCGATCGCGCTCGGTCGTCGCCGGCGAGAGGTAGATCGGGCAGGAGACGAGCGACAAACGCAGGAACCCGGACCAGTAAGCGTGCGGCATAACACTGTCCTTTTGCGACGCGCTGAAATTACGCCGCCAAGCCCAGCGCGCGCTGTGCCGCGGCGATGGTTTGGCGATGCTTGATCATGCCGGCCCAGGGATCGTTTTTGCGCTTGGCCAGCAACTTAGGAACGGAAGCTAGAGTATAGCGCGAAGGATCGAGTCGCGCATTCACTTCGTTCCAATCGAGCGGCAAAGATATTGTTGCTCCGGGTCGTGCACGCACAACATATGGTGCAACAGCCGTCGAGCCTCGATCGTTGCGCAGATAATCGAGGAAAATGCGGTCGCTGCGTTCGCGCTTCAGTGGGTTAACGGTAAAGCGGTCGGGCGCGGCGGTGGCGAAGTTCGAAGCGATCTTCTTGGTGAAGGCTTTGAGCTCGGCCCAATCGATGCCGCGCTTCAGCGGCGCCACGACATGCAAGCCCTTGCCGCCGGTCGTCTTGCAGAAAGATTCGATCTTCATCGCCGCGAGATAATCGCGCATCGTCTTTGCGGCATCGACGACGGCGCTGAAGGGCAGGTCGGGCGCGGGATCGAAATCGAAGATGAATTGATCGGGACTATCGGGATCGTCGGCTGTCGCGCCCCAAGGATGGATTTCGACCACGCCTTCCTGGATCAACAGCACGAGATCATGCGCGTCACGCACGACGAGATAGTCGCTGGTTTTGGATTTTTCTTTGATGGTGACGCGCTTGATGTCCTTCATGCCGGTCGCGAAATGCTTCTGGAAGAAACATTCGCCGGCAATGCCGCCGGGGCAGCGCAGCAAGCTCAGCGGTCGATTGGCGATATGTGGCAAGATCCACTCGGCGACGCCCGCGTAATATTCGATGAGCTGGCGCTTGGTGATGCCGAGATCGGGGAAGATCACGCGATCGGGATGCGATATGGCGACGCCCTCGATCTTCTCGGGACCTTTCTTTTCTAGGCCTTTACGCGCGTTGCTCGTTGTTTCGGCTGGTTCCACTGGCGGATCGGCGTCGTGCGAGATTTTTGTCGCTTTGCCGGTTGGCATGGTGCGCTCCCGTTTCACGCTTTTCGCGGGCTTGTCTTCGCGTAGGCCCTGGAAAGACGGATGGCGCAGCACGCCGTCCGGCGTCCAATTCAGGAAGGCGATCTCGCAAACGAGCTCGGGCTCGACCCAATGCACGCCGCGCCGCGCCGCACTCGGCAAATCGGCGAAAGGCACGCGTTCGATGATCATCGGCTTCAGCTGCTTGGCGAGATCGAGCGCGGTGCGATGATCGAAGCCGGTGCCGACGCGGCCGGCATAGCGCAGTTTCTCGTCCTCGTAATAGCCGAGCGCCAACGCGCCAATACCGCGATGCGCGTTTGAATCGACGTAGCCGACAATGACGAATTCCTGGCGCATGGTGCATTTGGTTTTCAGCCAGTCGCGCGTGCGGCCTTCGTAATAGGGCAGGTCGGCGCGTTTCGAAATCACACCTTCGAGTGCCAAGCTGCACGCTTGCTGAAACACCTCACCGCCATGTGCGACGACATGATCGGAATAGACCAGCGGCCCGCGCGTGTTCTTGAGCAGATCGCGCAGCGCGTCCTTGCGGTCGGTCAGCACGGCGCCGCGCCAATCCTCGCCATTGCGATAGAGCAGATCGAAAACGATATAGCGCATCGATTTCGTATCACCGCGCGATAGCGCGTCCTGCAACGCGGCGAAGCTCGATCCGCCATTCTGATCGAGCACGGCAACCTCGCCATCGAGCGCGAGATCGCCGCCAGGCAGTTTCGCGACCGCCTCGGCGATTGGCTGGAAGCGTCCGGTCCAGTCGAGCGCGTTGCGCGTCAGCAGCGTGACCTTGCCGTTGCGACGGCGCGCGAAGACGCGGTAGCCGTCGATCTTGATCTCATGCAGCCATTGCCCGCCACTGGGCGGGCTATCGACGAGCGTTGCCAGCGTCGGCGGGACGAAATCGGGCAGGGGGCCACGTTTGACGACATTTGTGCGCGCAGTGGCGGCGGCTTTCTTCGCGGTAGGCTTTTTCGCCGCTGTTTTTGCCTTCGGCTTTTCTTCCTCGGCGCGATTGGAATGCCAGACATCGCGATCGGGCGCATCGGCGATCTGCTCCATCGTCCGGCCGCTGGCGACGCTCTTCATGCCCTTATCGACGAGTTGCGTGCCTTCGCCAGGGCGCGCCTCGCTGTCACGCTCTTTGATCAACAGCCAGTTGTCGCTGTTGCGCTCTTGCCCGCGCGGGCCCATGCGCACCAGCGTCCAGCCGCCCTTCATGCGCTCGCCATGGAGGATGAATTTGAGCCGGCCTTTGCGATAACCCTCGCGCGGATCTTCGCCGGCTTGCGGCTCCCAGGTGCCGCGATCCCACAGCATCACCGTGCCGCCGCCATATTGGCCTTGCGGGATCGTGCCCTCGAAGCCGCCGTAATCGGTCGGATGATCCTCGACATGCGCGGCGAGGCGCTTATCGGCGGGGTCGAGGCTCGGACCACGCGGGACTGCCCAACTCAGCAAGACGCCATCGAGCTCGAGGCGGAAATCGTAATGCAGCCGCCGCGCCGCGTGTTTCTGGACGACGAAGCTGTTGCCCTCGGCAGTTGGCTTACCGCCGCTCGGCTCCGGCGTGACGTCGAAGCTGCGCTTTGCTCGATAGTGGACGAGATTCTGTTTCGCCGATTTTTTGCGAAGGGCGGCCATGCTCAGCTAACGTGTCCTGGGGCGTGCAGTTCCGTTGGCGCAAGCAAGGCGTTTCTCGACCGCCGCCACGAGCGCTTGTGCATCAAAAGGCGCGCGCACTTTCGCGTCATTGTCGAAATAGACGAAGACATCGCGCCGGGCGCGTTTCGGGGCAGGGTGCGGGCTTGCCCGCTTTCCGTCGGGCGCTTCCCCGCCTTGGGTCCAAGCGGCCACGCGCTTTGACCAGGCGGCGACCGCTTTCGCGTCGTAGCCGCTCGCGTAGAGCTGCTCCGAGCCATGCAGCCGGCAATAGATAAAGTCCGAGGTCACATCCATAAGCAGCGGCCAATCGACCGTATCGGCTGAGACTAGAGCGACGCTGTATTTGCGCAAGAGAGCGATGAAATCGGGTGTCACAAAGCTTTCATGCCGGATTTCCATGGCATGCCGCAGCCGGCGCTTCGTGTCGATTTTGAGCCAGGTCCGGCCGGCGATGCGATGATCGTGCTGCCGCGCGAGTTTCAGCGCGGCTTCGCTGTCGCGCGGCAGCAGGGCCAGGAACGGCTCGATGCGCGCGCGATCAAAGGAGAAGTTGGGCGGGAATTGCCAGAGAACGGGTCCGAGCTTGGGTCCGAGGCGCAGCAGCCCTTGCGCGAAGAAATTGGCGAGGCCGGCTTCCGGCTCGCGCAATCGTTTCATATGCGTGATGTAGCGCGAGCCCTTTACCGCGAAGACGAAATCCTCCGGCGTCTCTTCGGCCCAGCGCGCGAAATCCTCCGGCCGCTGTAGCGAATAATGCGTACCGTTGATCTCGATCGTGCGGAAGGCGCGGGCCGCATAAGCAAGCTCGCGCTTATGCGCCAGCTTTGGCGGATAGAAGACGCCGCGCCAGCCCGCATAGTTCCAACCGGAAACGCCGATGCGGATATCGCCGACAAGATGCTTTCTCGCCGCCATGAAGGAACCGCTTTCCCGAAGCTTACGCGCTTGTAACCCGAGCGGGCCGCAAAAAGCTGCGCACGCATCGCCACATGAAGTGCAGGCAAAAAAGAAAAAGAATAAATGGAGTGTGCGATGAAATCCGGATTGCGATGGCTGCTGCTGCCGGCCGCAGCGTTGACACTTGCGTCGTGTGCTGCGAACTACGGCACCGGGTATTACGGCAACGGCTACGGATATTACGGCAACTACCCAGCCTATGCTTATCCGACCGATTTCTACAGCCCCTTCTACGGCGGCGTGATTGTCGGCGGCAGGCATTACGATGGGCGTCGGTATTGGAACCACCATGGTTGGGGGCATGCCGGTGCAGGTCACTGGCGCGGCGGTGGCGTCCACGGCGGCTCCTGGCACGGCGGGATGCACGGGCATGGCGGGCACGGAGGCCATGGCGGACATGGCGGCGGGCACCACAGGTAAGCTGCGCGGGAACCACGGCGATGTCCTGCACTTCTACGCTGGTCGAGGCCGGGATGGTGAAAGGCATGACGATAACATCTTGGCCGTCGCTCAAGACCGATCTCAAGAATGCCGGTGCCAATTGGGTCGAGCGTGAGGTCGTGCACGATGGCAATCTTGTCACCAGCCGCAAGCCGAACGATCTGCCGGCGTTCTGTCGCGAGATAGTCGATCTGTTCGGGAAGGCCGCATAGCCAAGACGCCGCGTAGCCAAGACATTGCCGCCGATGTTCGGTAGATTGCCGCGATGGATATCGCGCGGCCGCTGCCCTTCGACGCTCTCGTTTTCGATGTCGGCGGGATTTTCATCCTGCATGATAATGAACGACTGTTCCGGCGGCTTGCCGAATCCTGCAGCGCGGCGGATGCGGTCGACCGCATCCGCGAAGCGGCATTCGACTCCGACATCACGACCGGCGCGCGACCGGTGCATGATGTTTATGACGAGATCGTCGGCGAGCTCGGTTACAAGCGCGATTGGAACGGCTTCCTAGCCGATTGGAGCAGCCATTTCGCGGTCGATGCGGCGATGCTCGCTTTGCTCGCGCGGCTGGCGCGCGATAATCGCGTGCTGCTTTTCTCTAATACCAATCGCGAGCATTGGGATTATGTGACGAAGCTCGCTAATGGTGCGCTTAGCCGTTACGACGCTTATCTCAGCCATGAGATCGGCGATATGAAGCCGCATGCGTCGGCCTTTCGATGCGTCGCGTCGCGCGCCGGCTTCGATCCGCGGAACGCGCTTTTCGTCGACGACCTCGCCGAGAATGTCGCCGCTGCGCGCACGCTCGGTTTTCACGGCCACATCTTTACCGGCCGCGAAGCGTTCGAGCGGTTTCTCGCATCGCTGTGAGTGCGGGGGAACCTTCGAGTTGAGTCGCCCATTGGCGTGGTGAGAGGATAGGGGACCGCTATGCCACCGCGCCGTCGCAAAGCAGCGAAGGTTCTGAAAAAATCGGCACGGGTTAAGCCGGCGATAGCGCCTGCCGGGCAATTTATGGCCGAGCAATTGATGCTGGCATCCTTCGCTTGCGCGTGCGGCGCCGAGATCGAGATTAGGCCGCATGCGACGCTGACCAGCGACATCGTCTGCTTGGGGTGCGGCGAATGGATCGGCATTTACGCGGAGCTGCTTCCTGCGCCTGCTCGGAAGCGACCGCACCTCAGCCCGGCTTTGCCTGGTCGATCTTCCGGACGACACCGGCGATCTCGCGGGCGTGGCCGATCGCCGTGAGCCGATCATTCGGATTGCAAAGCAACGAACTCAGTCTTTGGTGAATGGGTTTTGCAATGAGCGTCCGGTTGGTGCTGGTCCCCGCGCCGCGCGGACCATATCGATGAGCGCGCGCAACGAGACTGGAACCTGCCGTCGGCCTGGATAGTAGAGAAACAACCCTTCGAACGATGCCGAATAATCCAGCAACACTCGTACCAACTGTCCCGAGCGCACGAACGGTTCGACCACCGCTTCCACCGTCAGCGCGATACCCAATCCATCGACCGCTGCACGGGCGGCCAGATAGGCGTCGCTGACGGTCACGGGACCGCTCACCGGAATGCGCCGTGCCTTGCCGTTCCGTATGATCGGCCAGTCGAATACCGGTCCATCGATCGCAAGTCTGTATTGAATGCAGCTGTGGCCGGCGAGATCGTCCGGCGTGTGCGGCGGCGGCCGGCGCGCGAAGTAGGACGGTGCGCCGACAATAGCCACTTTCATCGGTCCCATGACCCTGACGGCAATCATGTCCGCCGCGACCTCGTCGCGCGGACCTATTCCGGCGTCGAAGCCTTTCGCTACGATGTCGACCGGCTCGTCACCGACGTGGACTTCGAGGTGGACGTCGGGATAGGTGGATAGGAACTGTTGCCAAACCGGCGCGATCACCGTCGTCACGGCGAACTGGCGCGTCGCATAAATTCGCAGTTGGCCGAACGGATGGAGCCGTTCCTGGTCGAGGCTGTCGAGCGCCCCGGCGATCTGGTTCATCGCGGGCTGCACCTGGTCGAGCAGACGCTTACCCGCATCCGTGAGCGAGACACTACGCGTCGTACGGTTCAGCAGCCGGACGCCGAGATGCTCTTCCAACTGCCGCATCGCATGACTGAGGGCGGAGGGCGTGACGTCGAGGCGAGCGGCTGCGCCCCGAAAGCTTCGCTGCTCGGCAACGGTCACGAAGGTGCTCAGGTTCGTCAGGTCGACGCGATCCATTGTTGAATTCCTTTCAACAGGGAATGCAGCAACCATAGGATTTTCGCTCGGACCCCTCATGCACATTTTATCGGCGTGAGTTTATTCCGAGCCGTCCAGCCCGACACCAAGTCCCTGATAAAACAAGCTTTCTGCGTGAAGGAGTTCGCATGTCCGCCGACGTGAAATTGGCCTCGCCTCCAGCAGCAACGATCGAGGTCCCGGCCGTGCGGCGTGAAACTCCCGCAATCCGGCCCGGACAACGCCCGGGTTCCGGAGCCCCCGCCTTACAGAAAGGGCCTCGGCTCTCTCGGCGGCGTTTGGTGCGTTGGACCCTGTTTGCGCTGCTGCCGCTCGCCCTTCTGGCCGGTGCCGGCGAGTATGTACGCGGCGGTCAGGTGGTCTCGACGGATGACGCCTATGTCCAAGCCGACACGGTCGGCATCTCAACCGACGTCTCCGGTATCGTTCAGTCGGTGGACGTCACGGATAACCAGCGCGTTTCAGCCGCGCAAGTTCTCTATCGTCTCGATCCCAAACAGTTCCAGATCGCTCTCGACAACGCGAAGGCCAACCTCGCGCAGGTTGCGCTGAATATCCAATCCATGAAGCAGGACTATCGCCGCATGCTGAGCGACGTCGATGTTCAGCAGGCGCAGGTCAACCTCGATCAGGCGACGTATGACCGATACGCGACGCTCGTACGCAAGGACGCTGTCTCCAAGGAAACTTACGACCAGGCACGTTTCACGCTGGAAGCCGACAAGAACAAGATTCTATCACTGCAGCAGCAGGCACAAGTGCAACTCGCGCGGCTTGCCGGCAATCCGGACATTCCGGTGCAGCAGCACCCGGCATACGTCCAGGCGCAGGCGCAAGTCGATGAGGCGCAGCGACAACTCGATCACACGGTGGTCAAGGCACCATTCACCGGTATCGTGACGAACGTGCCGTCGATCGCACCCGGCAAATACCTCGCTGCATCGACGACCGCTTTTTATCTCGTCGACACCGATCGCCTATGGGTCGAAGCCACCCCGAAAGAGACAGAGCTCACCTATGTGCGACCGGGGCAACTCGCCACGGTGACGGTTGACACTTATCCGGGCGCTCAGTGGCGTGGAACTGTCGAAAGCATCAGCCCTGCGGCAGCGCAGCAGTTTTCGCTGCTGCCGGCCCAGAATACGAGCGGTAACTGGGTGAAGGTCGTGCAGCGGATCGACATGCGCGTCCGCATCGATCCAAGCGATAAGAAACAGCCCCCGCTGCGCGCTGGCATGAGCGTTGAGGTCAATGTCGATACGGGTCATACGCGTGGTCTGCCGCGCTTCGTCACCGCCCTGTTCGGCGGTGCCAGCGGAGCGGCGTGATGGGCACGGCACAGAGCGGGGAGGGAATCAATCGAGCCGCCATCACGCTCTGCGTGATGGTCGCCTCGCTGATGCAGGCGCTCGACACCACGATCGCCAACGTGGCTTTGCCCTACATACAGGGCAGCGTCGCCGCGAGCCAAGACGAGATTGCCTGGGTGCTCACTTCGTATATCGCAGCCGCCGCCATCATGACACCGCCGACGGGTTTTCTTGCCGCACGCTTCGGCGTCAAGCGTACCTTTTTGGTATCGGTTGCGGGCTTCACCGTCGCTTCGATGTTGTGCGGCATGGCGCAGTCTCTCTTGCAGATCGTCGCGTTTCGCATCCTCCAAGGCATGTTCGGTGCGGCACTTGTCCCGCTCTCGCAATCGGTACTTCTCAACATCTACCCGAAGGAACGGCAAGGCTCGGCGATGGCGTGGTGGGGCGTCGCGGTCATGGCCGGCCCGGTTCTGGGCCCGGTTCTCGGTGCGTGGCTGACCTACAACTACGAATGGCGCTATGTGTTCTACATCAATCTCCCGGTCGGCATTCTCACCTTCCTGGGCATGGTCGCGTTCCTGCCTTCCGCCGAGCGCAACAGCAGTGTGAAGCTGGATTGGTTCGGCTTCGTCGCTTTGAGCATCGCGATCGGTGCGATGCAGATCCTGCTCGATCGCGGTGAGGAGAAAGACTGGTTCGGCTCCGGTGAGATCTGGATCGAGGCGATCATCGCGGCATCCGCGTTCTACCTCTTTCTCGTCCACACCTTCACGGCGAAAGATCCATTCGTGCGGCCGTCGCTTTTCCGCGACCGCAATTTCACGGCCGGCATGATCTTCATCGCGATTGTCGGTCTTACCTATTACGCCTCTCTGGCGCTCCAGCCCCCTTATCTACAAGACCTGCTGGGCTACCCGGTCGTGACCGCGGGCCTCGTGATGGGGCCACGGGGCATCGGCACGATGGCCGCCATGCTGATCGCAGGCAGGCTGGTTGGACGCGTCAGCATCCGTATCCTCCTCGGTGCTGGCCTCGGACTCACCGCGTGGTCGCTTTATGAGATGACGGGCTGGACGCCGGACGTGTCACAGATGACGGTTGTTGTTATGGGCGTCGTCCAGGGCTTGGGCCTCGGCTTGCTCTTCACACCTTTGAGCGTAGCAACCCTGTCGAGTTTGTCGTCAGAACAACGTGCGGACGGCGCCGGGCTGTTCAGCCTGGCCCGCAATGTTGGTTCGAGCGTGGGCATTTCGGCGGTAAACAGCCTGCTCGTCGTGAACACGCAGGTCAATCACGCCGACGTCGCGCAGCACGTCACGGCGGTCAACCGGATATTCGATGACCCGACGATCGCCCAGTACTGGAATCCCGTGACAGCCGCCGGCCGCGCAGCGCTGGATGCCGTCGTCACCCGGCAGGCGGAGATCATTGCTTATATCGACAACTACAAGCTGTTGATGATCGCAACGCTCATCGCTATTCCGCTGCTCATCGTATTCAAAAAAGCGCCCGTCAGTCCAACCCGGGAACACACACTCGCCATCGACTGACGGCGTCAGGCTCGGTACGCCAAACGCAAGGTTGGGTTGCGGCGAATGATTCGACTTTACACGGCGTTGCTTTCCGCCGCCGCACAGAAGCGATCGCGTGTCAGCCGGATTTGGCCTGATCGATCTTCGGGACGAGATCGGCGATCTCGCGGGCGCGGCCGATCGCGATATTGACGAGATCGTCCCAGACGCGGGCTGGGATCGCGCTTTCCGACGCGAGCCAGCGGCGCATCGTGCGCTCGTTGACGCCGAGATCTTCGGCAAGGCGGCCGACCCAATGCTCGCCCTCGCCGTAAAGCGTCGTGCCGACCGTGGCTAAGAGTGCTGCGCTCATGCTTTCCTTATAGAAGACCCAAGCTACGGAAGCTCGAATGCTTGCCGCGGCCGATGACGAGATGATCGTGCAGCGCGATGCCGACGGCTTTCGCCGCCTCGCGCACCTGTTTCGTCATTTCGATATCGGCGCGCGACGGCGTGACGTCGCCGCTTGGATGATTGTGCACCATGATGATGGCCGAGGCGTTGAGCTCGAGCGCGCGCTTCACGACTTCGCGCGGATAGACCGGCGTGTGATCGACCGTGCCTTGCTGCTGGCGTTCGTCGCGGATGAGGGCGTTCTTACGGTCGAGGAAGAGGAGATGGAATTCCTCAGACGCGGCGAAGCCAATCTTTGCCGTGCAATAATCGATCAGCGCCTGCCAATTGGAGATGACCGGCTTGTCCGCGATCTCGCCGCGCAGGAAACGCGATGAGGCTTCGCGCACGCTGAGGAGCACGGCGATCGCCGCGTCTTTGAGCCCGGCATCGCTCAGCGCCTCGCGATTGGCGGCGAGCACGCCGGCAAAGCTGCCGAAGCGGGCGATCAGCTCTTTGGCAAGCGGCTTCGTATCGCGGCGCGGGATGCCGGCAAAGAGCAGGAATTCGAGAAGCTCGTAATCGGGCAGGGCCGATGCGCCTGCTTCGAGCAGCCGCTCGCGCAAACGCTCGCGATGGCCGTGGTAATGCGGCTCCTCGCTCGGCTGCTCGTCTGTGCTCTGGCTTCGCCCCCGCGCAGCCATGGCAACCTCACGCCGCGTAAGGCGGGTGGTGCAGGCCTTTGGGTGACAGCGTGAAAATCTCGTGCCCGGTCGCGGTGACGGCGACGGTGTGCTCGAACTGCGCCGAGAGCGATTTGTCCTTGGTCACGGCGGTCCAGCCATCGGACAGGACCTTCACGTCGTAGCGGCCGGCGTTGATCATCGGCTCGATGGTGAAGAACATGCCTTCGCGCAGTTTCGTTCCGTAGCCGGGCTGGCCGTAATGGACGACCGACGGCGCGTCGTGGAAGACGCGGCCGATGCCGTGCCCGCAGAAATCGCGCACCACCGAGAAGCGATTGGCTTCGGCAAAACTCTGGATCGCGTAGCCGATATCGCCGAGCGTCGCGCCCGGCTTTACGACTTCGATGCCACGCATCATCGCTTCATAAGTCACATCGACCAGCTTGCGCGCTTTCAGCGCCACTTTCTCGCCGACGAGGTACATGCGGCTGGTGTCGCCGTGCCAGCCATCGAGAATGACCGTGATGTCGAGATTGACGATGTCGCCTTCCTCGAGCTTTCGGTCGCCCGGGATGCCGTGGCAAACGACGTGATTGATCGAGGTACAGATCGAGCGCGGAAAGCCCCGGTAATTGAGCGGGGCAGGGATCGCGCTGTGATCGACGATGAAGCCGTGGCAGAGCCGATCGAGCGCGTCGGTGGTCACGCCCGGCATAACATGCGGGGTGATGAAATCGAGCACTTCGGCGGCGAGGCGTCCGGCTTTGCGCATGCCGTCGAAATCCGCGGCGCTATGCAGCTTGATGCGCCGCTCTTCGGCGGAGACGCGCTCTTCGACGGGCGCGGGTTGAAACTGGTTCATAAGGCGACCTCATATCGGCTTCCATCATCCGGGGCAAGCCGGAGAGGCGACCAGGTAAGTGTAGTAATACGCTCAGATGTTTCCAAATAACATAGATTAATATTAAGAAATTCCTGTTCCGATTTGAATATTAATGATCTTATCATTGGAATTAATATTTCAGAATTGTTAGTGTCGATCCATGACTTCGGGTCGTCCATCGCCTCTGCCGCTTACGCGCGAAACATCGCTTTATATCGATGCCGTGCGCGTGCTGGCGGCGCTTGTGGTCTTCCTCGACCACTTCGCGCGCCCGGCGATTTCGGGCGGGCTGTTCTGGCAGATCGCGCCTTTCGGCGGCGACGCCGTGATCGTGTTCTTCGTGATATCGGGATTTGTCATCGCGCATGCAACCGCGCAGAAGGAGCGCAACGCCCCGGACTATTTCGTCAGCCGCGCGGCGCGGATCTATTCGGTCGCGGTGCCGGCGATCGCCCTAACGGTTGGCTGCGATTTCGTGGGGCAATGGATCGACCCGCATTACACGAGCTGGTCCTATTCGCCGGGCGCGCTGTGGCAGCAGCTTCTGACCGGCCTGACCTTCACCAACGCATTCTGGAATCTCGGCTTCTTTCCCGGGTCGGATGGCGCCTATTGGTCGCTCGGCTATGAGGTGCCGTATTACGTGATCTTCGGCTCGGCGCTGTTTGCGCGCGGCCTTTGGCGCATCATTCTGCCGGCGGGCCTTATGGTGATGGCGGGGCCGGGTATCGTGACGCTGCTGCCGATCTGGCTGTTCGGCGTCGGCCTCTATTGTCTCGGCCGTCGCTGGAAGGCGCGGGAGGCTATCGGCTGGTTGCTGTTTCTCGGCTCGATCGCCGCCTGGGGCGCCGCGCAGTTTTGGTTGCACGCGGCCGGGTATGCCCTCGAACACGTCGCGACGACCGACTATGTGCCGGACTACGTCACCGGCATCTGCTTCGCGATCAACCTGCTTGGTTTCGAGGCCATCGCGCCGCGGTTCGCCAGATTGTTGCGGCCATGCACGCGTGCAATCCGTTGGACCGCGGGACGGAGCTTCACGATTTATCTCGTCCATATCCCGGTGCTGAAGCTTTGCGCCGTGATGCCGTTCTGGAATGTCACGGCCTGGAGCACGCGGGCAGCGATGATCGCGATCACGGCACTGGTTGTCGTGGTGATCGGCGCGTGTTTCGAACAACAACGCGAGCCTTGGCGGCGTTGCTTCGCGGCGCTGCTCTGCCGCGCACGTCCCGAGCACGCGGCGCTGCAACCGGCGCGTTGACCGAGGCGCGGGCAACCGCTGGCACGAATGGCCGAATGAGGCTAAAGAGGCGCTATCAGCGGGAGCGCCTCCTATGAGCGAAGAAAAGAGTAGCGAAGAGAAGATCGTCACCGCGGCGGTCCTCATCATCGGCAACGAGATTCTCTCGGGCCGCACGCAAGACGCGAATTTGGCCTATATCGCAAAAGGGCTGAACGAGGTCGGCGTGACCTTGCGCGAGGCGCGCGTCATTCCCGATGTCGAGGCAACGATCGTTGCGACCGTCAACGAGCTGCGCGCCAAGTTCGATTATCTCTTCACCACCGGCGGCATCGGCCCGACGCATGACGACATCACCTCGGAATGCATCGCCAAGGCGTTCGGTGTGCCGTGGGTCGTACATCCCGAGGCGCATAAGCACTTTCAACAATTCTACGCACCGGGCCAGCTCAACGAAGCGCGTATGCGCATGGCGACAACGCCGCAAGGCGCAACGCTCGTTTACAACCCGGTCTCGCGCGCGCCGGGTTTCAAGATGGGCAATGTCTATGTCTTCGCCGGCATTCCGAGCGTGATGCAAGGCATGTTCGATACCATCAAAGGCGAGCTCAAAGGCGGGCGGCCGATGATCTCGCGCACCATCGCGACCTCGCTGGCGGAAGGTGTGCTGGCGAAGCGCCTCGGCGAGATTCAGAGCCGCTATACCGACATCGACATTGGCTCTTATCCGATCATGCGCCGCGGCTCGTTCGGCGTGAATCTCGTGCTGCGCGGGCGCGATCAGGCGCGGCTCGCGGCGGCGACCGATGAAGTGGTGCAGATGGTGCGCGATCTTGGCGACACGCCGGTCGAGGAAACCACGCCGGCATAGGGAAAGGGCTTCCCGATCAACAAGCGGTGATCGGAGGTTGGGCGACGCTGCGGCGCGCGCCATATCGCAAATAGTGCGGTGTGGAGGAAGCGATGCGGAAATTCGCGGCATTGGCACTTTGCGGCGCCCTGGCAACCTTGGGATCGCGCGCTGCCGTCGCCGAGGTTCGGGTCAGCTTTGTCGGCGCGGCGCATTACACCGACGCCAACCTCTACAACGGCTATGGTGAGGCCGCGCGCGCGCCGGCTTTGCGCGAGATCGAGCAGACCTTGGACCGGCTTGGTCAGCGCTATCTGCGGCAGGGCCAGACGCTGTCGATCGAGGTGCTCAACGTCGATCTCGCCGGCCGGTTCGAGCCATGGCGCACGCTCGCCTACAATGTCCGCTTCATGCGTGACATCACTTGGCCGCGGATCAAGTTGCGCTACCGCTTGACCGAAAACGGGCAACCGACGCGCGCCGGTGAAGAAAATATTTCCGACCAGACCTATCTGATGCATGCCGGGCGCACCACCGGCCAGGTCATGCCCTATGAAAAGGCGATGCTGGAGGACTGGTTCTGGCAACGCTTTGCCGAGCACTGAGTTCCACTCGTCGCTGGTGCTGGCTGCCGGACTTGAACCGGCACATCGTTTTTCACAACGAGCGCAGCAACACTGGAAGCCAGGCTTTCGGCTTCGATCAATGATGCTCGTGATGAACGATGCCTCTTGCGAGCACCACGAGGAGCGTTCCCAACGGACCACCCGGGCTGCGCGTCAGGGAAATCTGCGCCTTGTCGGAGAGCGGTCCCAATGAGCTGACACCATGGAATTCATGAATTTTGGTGTCTTGACCGTTCTCAGCTTCGACCGAAATGAGCTCTTGGTCCTTCACGGTGCTGTAGACAGCAAGCCGTGTAGTGCCGCTGATCGTTTCTGGGTGTTTCATAACGACTTTCATATGGTCACCTTCTTCCGTGAAGGTCGCCACAAGCTTGCCGGTCTCAGGGTCGGTCAATTCGGCCTTTCCTTTGAACATCATCGCCTCCTAATGGGATGCTAAAGGATAGGCGTGCACGGCACAGATCGGTGTGACCCAGATCACTCCGTCATCCGTAGCATCCCGGATGCCGAGCAACGCGAGGCCCACCGCCAGTTCCACGACATCCTTGAATTGGTCAGCGAGGGGCGGGTTAGCCACCGCCTCACTCTATCTTTAGCGGTTGGACGCCAGTTCCTCGGCGCGTTCGGCCAGGGCCAGCCAGCGCTCTTCGGCTGCCGCCAACTCGGCCACCAGTTCGCCGTGGCGGACCATGCCGGCCTTGAGCTTGGCGGCATCGGTGGCCCTGGCAGGATCGGCGAGCAGACGTTCAACCTCGACCTTCTCCGATTCGAGCTTGGCGATGTGCTCGGGCAAACCATCGAGCTCACGCTGATCCTTGAAGGACAGCTTCGACGCTGCGCGATTGCGTTGCGGCTCCGGCGTCGGTTTTGCTTCGACAGGTTTTGTCGCTTTCGGCGCGAGCGGCTCGCGCCGCTGGCGCAGATAGTCGGTATAGCCGCCGACATATTCATGGACGGCGCCATCGCCTTCGACGGCGATGATGCTGGTGACGAGGCGATCGAGGAAATCGCGGTCGTGGCTGACCAGCAGCAAGGTGCCCTCGTAATCGGCGAGCAGCTCTTCGAGGAGATCGAGCGTCTCCATATCGAGATCGTTGGTCGGTTCGTCGAGGATCAGCAGATTCGATGTCTTCGCCAGCACCTTCGCCAGCAAGAGCCGATTGCGCTCGCCGCCCGACAGCGAATTGACCTTGGCCTTGAACTGCCGCTCCTCGAAGAGAAAATCTTTGAGATACGAAGCGACATGCCGCGTGCGGCCCTGCACCGCCAAGGTATCGCCGCCGCCATCGGTCAAAGTCGCCCACGGCGTCGATTTCAGGATCGAGCGATCCGCGCAACTGGTCGAAGACCGCGAGCGTCAGATTAGTGCCATGACGCGCGATGCCGCTGTCAGGCTCGATCGTGCCGGCAAGAATGCCGAGCAAGGTCGATTTGCCGGCACCGTTGCGGCCGATCAAGCCGACGCGGTCGCCGCGCAGCACGCGGGTCGAGAAATCGCGCGCGATGACCTTATCGCCGAAGGCCTTATCGACGTGCTCGAGTTCGGCAACGAGACGACCGCCGACATCCGAGCTGACGTTGCCGAGCTTCGCCGTGTTCTGCGCGATCCGTTGCGAGCGCTCTTGCCGCATCTTCTCGAGATTGCGCAAGCGGCCCTGATTGCGCTTGCGCCGCGCCGAGATGCCTTGGCGCGACCAGATGGTCTCGGCCGCGATGCGCTTATCGGCGCGCGCCTCCGCAGCTTCCTCGGCGGCGAGAATACCCTCCGACCATTCCTCGAACGCGTCATAGCCTTTATCGAGCTCGCACATCGTGCCGCGATCGAGCCACAGAGTGCGCCGCGACAGGCGCTTCAAGAAGGTGCGGTCATGGCTGATCAGCAGCAGCCCGGCGCGATGGGTGAGCAGCCGCTCTTCCAGCCATTCGACCGCCGGAATGTCGAGATGATTGGTCGGCTCGTCGAGCAGCAGGATATCCGGATCGCCGACCAGCATTTGCGCCAGGCTGACGCGCCGGCTCTCGCCCCCTGATAGATTGACCAGCAGCCGATCGCCCGGAAGCTCGACCTCATCGAGCGTGGCCGCGACGAGGTAATCGCGATTGGTCCCTTCGGTCGTGGGCCGCAGGCCGGTCTCGACGAAATCGCCGACCGTCATCGCCGCATCGAATTCCGGCACCTGCGGCATATAGGCGACGCGCGTTCCCGGCTGGATGAAGCGCTCGCCACTATCAAGTTCGATCAGCCCACCCAGCACCTTGAGCAAGGTCGACTTGCCGCTGCCGTTGCGGCCAACCAGGCAGACGCGCTCGCCCGCGCCGATCGCCAGCGACACGCCGGTGAAGGTCGGTCGGCCGCCGAAACCGATACCGGCATCGCGCAACGCTAATAGAGGCGGACTGGGCATGGCCGCGTTCTAGCGCAGGCTCTCTTCCTTGGCGATCCGGCTCGAGCACGTTTCGGCGACAAGATCGGCGTTTCTTTCGCCAGCCTCGGCTGTCTCGACACGACCGAGCACGGGCACTCGTCTGGTCATTTGGTGCCCGCTGCCGGACTCGAACCGGCACAGTCCTTTCGAACCTACGGATTTTAAGTCCGTTGCGTCTACCATTCCGCCAAGCGGGCAACCTTGCGGATCAATGTCTTAGCCAATCACCCCGACACGAGAAAGCAGAAATTCCCACCGGATACTCACCGCTTTGTTCTCATCTCGTTTCGCTGCCGAGCTTGGCGGGCGCGCTGTTGATGGCGTCTGCCGCTTGTTGCTGTCCTTGCGGAATTGATGCGTGTAGATCGCCAAAGTGATCGCCGTGTTGGCATGCCCAAGACGCTGGCTGATGGTCGGATATCAACGCCGGCCTCGACCAGTTGCGAAACGTGGGTATGCCTCACGCTGTGAAACGTGACCTCGGGCAGTCCGATCGACTCAGCGAACTCCGCCCATTGCTTTGTCAGGGTCAACGGCGATTATGATGTGCCGTCGAAGTTCGCGAATACGAATGCATCGGCCGGGAGTTTGCCGAGGCATCCCGGCGGGGCTGTTTCTTTGGAGCCTACGACAGGCTAGGGCCTCTCCGAGCCCATTGCTCGCCATAGCGGATCCGCACGGTGGCGAGGAGCGCGTCGATTGCATCGCCGATCATTTCGGCGCCACCGCTCGCCTCAGGCGGGTCTCGAAATGGATTCAACACCCACCGAATTTGCTCGCCTTTGCGTTCGATTGCGAAAGCCAATTCCGAGCGGCAGAGTGCATCCAGGAGACGAACCTTCGATATCCAGGAGAAGTCCAGCTCAACGGCTATCGCTACCAGCGGGCGTAGCACTCCGTCGGCCGTTCGGCCCTTGATCTCATTGTCGCCGACCATGGCCCAAAACGATTCTTCGAACATACCGGCGAAATACCAATCGATCATGCGACCTCGGTATCATGAGAGGCGACTAGGTCTGATCGCGCGCGGCCTCTTTGGCTTCCTGCTCCAGGTCGTCAGCCCAGGCCAGAAGCATCCGCTTTAAATCTAGCCAACTCTGTCGTTGTATGCGAGGTGACTCCGATCGTTCCTCCCGGGCCACCATCTCTCTAAGGTGCAGCGCGTACTCAAGCACTTCGCGTCGGTCGTTCCTGATCGCGGCCATACTCCGCCTCCCTACTGGGTCAGGCCGGAGCGCGGGGCACCTCGGTGCCGCAGCCTCTCAGTCGCCAGTGCCAAGGCAGTAAGCTGACGATGGGCAGGTCTTAGCGCAGGCTAGGCTGTGGTCATCTGCGGTCGCCAGCTTCCCATGCCAGGACTTAACCCGGCCAGCCCGCACGGCGCAAGAGAGTCACTGAGAATCAACTCTGGCGCGGCTATGGCGGTACCCGAAACCGGGCACCTGAAAGCCAAATCAGATTCTCTGATTCTGTGCGCGAGAATTCGCGCAGGGTATTGAGGGGAGGCAATTTGCCTCCTGTCATGTACGGCGGCCAGGGCGCATGTTCCGCCGATGGAGCATCCGGCAATCGTCGCTTTGGTCTGCCTCGCCCTTTTGATTTGGGTTCGATCGACTGTGCCCCACAACAAACGCACTCGACTTGAGCTGCGGGCGTTGGAGATTTGGGATAGTGCAGCGCTCGCGATATTGAGGCGCATTAGAGAATGGCTGCGGCGATAGCAGGCCGGCCCCGATATTAGGACATGGGTAAGGGACCGGTTAGAGGGGTAGTGATTTCCCCACCGATATCCCCACCGGAAGGGACACAACAGCACGGGAATAGGCGGGATGACGGCTTGGCCGATGATGCGATTTCACCAATAAAATCGCGCTACTCGGCAAGCGACAATACATGACGGGATGATAGGCGCGGGATTTTAAGTCCGTTGCGTCTACCATTCCGCCAAGCGGGCACTGTCAAGGACGCGCGTGATCTATAGCGCATGGGCTTCGATTTGCGGCGTCGGCGCGCTAATGTCGCGCCGATGACGGAATATCCGACTTTACGTTTCCTCGAGAAGCACGGCGGGTGGCTGTCGATCGCGGTCGGCGCGGTTGTATTCCTCGCCAGCGTCGTGGCAATCGTGCTTGGTGCGTCGCTCTGGTGGCTGATGGCCGGGGTGTTGATCGGCGCCGTGCTTTCGCTGTTGGCGCGCTCTTATATCGAACTGATCCGCCTGATGACCGACATGCTACTGCCGAAATAACGGCACGTCAGGCAGCGCCCGGTTCCGGGGAGCTGCTATTTTCGCCGAGCAGGGAGGCGACGACGTCTTGCAGTTCTTGTGGCGTGAACGGCTTGCGCAGCGACGCGTCGGCGCCGAGAAGCATCGCGATCTTGAGGAGGCAGACTGCCTGCTCCGAGCTGTAATCCGACATCGCGAGGATGGGCGGACGGATGCCGTTCGGCGACCAGTTGATGAATTCGACCCCGTCCATCGCCGGCATGGCGATATCGGTGAGGATCAGATCGAATTTCGTTTCGGTCAGGCGCAGAAACGCATTGCGTCCGTTTGGCGCAGATTCGACCTCATGCCCCCAGCTTTTGAGCTCGCTCGAGATCAGAGCGATGGAGTTGAGATCCTCGTCGATCACGAGAATGCGTGCCATAGCGGATATCCTTGATCCTTGGCCTTGCGTCAGCCGCCCGACCAAGCCACGCCGGACGAGAAATTGCGCGCGGCAAAGCGATAGGTTTCGCGCACCGCGTGTTCGGCCTCGGGCCCCGAGACCGGCTTCAAGTTTTCCCAAAGCCGGATCATCTCTTCCCAATAGAGATAGTTCTCGCGCAGCGCGTCACGGGTGTCGCGCACATAGACGACCTGGGCGTCGAAATGTTGCAGCGTGTTGAGGATTTCGCCGACATTGGCATCGAAGGCCGTGAATTTGTCTAAGACCCGTTGCACGGGCTTGGCCATTAAGGTGCTGCAACGCGCGATGGTTTCGACGACGTTGCGGTCGCGGCGATGGAGCGCGGCAAGAGTCTTCAGCTTTGCCAGCACATGACGCAGCTCGTTGAAGCGATCGCGCAGCGCTTCGATATAAGAGAGCTCGACCGCGAAGCGATCGACCAGCTCGACGACTTCCTGACGGTGCTCGCTGCCGTAACCGAGCTTTTCGGCGATCGACGCGAAGGCCTCCTGGACCTTCTCGCGGATGTCGCCGCGTTCGGCGAGAACGATGAACTCGTTGATGTCGAGATTGTCGACATGATTGCCGGTGAGCCAGGCCACGAGCTGCAGTGAGATTTTCGCTTTCGCGGCGGCGAGAAATTTCGGATCGACCATCCACGAGGCGCGACCGTTGATGATCTCGCTCGGGATGGAATCGCCCGGCCGGATTTCCTGCACGAATTTCAGCGCGGCTGCGACGCGGGACAGAAGCGCGGCATCGTTCGAATCCGACGGAATGTCGAAGGTCTTCACGATCTTGTCGACTGGGACGGCGACCATGACGTTGCCCAGCGGCATATAGAGCGACACGCCGCCGCCGGCGCCGGTGGTGCGCCGGAAGACGCAGCTATTCACCGAAAAGAGCTTGTGCTCGAACCGGAACTCTTCGTTTCCGCGCATATCGGCGGCGGTATCAAGCTTCGCTTCTTGGGCCAGCATGTTTGAAACTTTCGCTGTTGTTGCCCGCGCTAAGCGTGCTGCTTAGTCGAGCGGTCCCAGAACCGCCGACATCTTGCCTTTGAGCGTTTCGGCGTTGAACGGCTTGACGATGTAGTTGTTGACGCCGGCGTTCTTCGCCGCGATCACATTGTCGGTCTTGCTTTCGGCAGTGACCATGATGAACGGGATATCGGAGATCTCTTTGTTCGCGCGCACGGCTTGGAGCAGTTGGAGTCCGGTCATCGGCTCCATGTTCCAATCGCTGACGATCAAGCCGGGGCGACTGGCCGGGATACGCTTCAGCGCTTCGCCGCCATCGGATGCTTCAGAGACGTTGGTGAATCCCAGCTCGGCGAGGAGATTTTTGATAATCCGCCGCATCGTCGGGTAATCGTCGACGACCAGGACTTCCATTGACTTGTTGACGGCCACGGCTCGCTCCACGTTTCAAGTGTTGACGTGGATACGATGTATTTTTCAGTGCGCGATCTCTATCACACGGAAGGATGAGGCGGCCGTTGCAACCACGAATGCTGTTGCTACGCGAAGATCGAATCGATCGCGCTTTGACCCATCGGCGCGTCGTTCGCCGGCGCTGCCGGGGTGACGACAGGCGCAATCGCGGCCGTCGGCGTCAGGAGCTGATCGATAGCGTCCTGATTGAGCCCTTTGCCCGGAAGCTGCGGGCCATTGAGCAGCGTCTCCGCTTCGTGCTTGGATGTGATCGGTCCAGCCCCTAGGACGACAGGCGCCAGCGCAGCGGCAATGGGCTGCGCGGCGTTTGCCTTGTCGGCTTCCGCGCCGATGGCCAGCATCGCGCTGACACGTTGCTCGACGTAGTCGAGCGTCTTGACCACTTTGGCGATGCGTTGTCCGGTGATGTCCTGGAACGAGCACGCCTGAAACACATTGAGGCAGTGCTTGCTGATCGTCTCACGCTGCGCGGCATAGTCGGGCGGAAGCTTGTCGGAGATTTCCTTGATCGCTTCCGCGGCCGTCAGGATGTCGTCGGTCGCGCGCGCGGTCGAGGTGACGATCTCATAAAGTTCCGCGGTCGCGCGGCGGAAGCGGTTGTCGCTGCTTTCCTCTTCGGTCAGCGTCGATATCTCGGATTTGACCTGATCGATATGGCTGCGCACCGACGAAAGCTCGTGGCGAATCAGCTCGAGGGAATCGTGATCGGGCGCGCTTTCCTCGCCGGTGATCCAATCCTTCAGCCCGCGGATCATCTGACCCATGCTGTCGACGCCGATGACACGACCGATCTTGTCGCGTTGACGCAGAAACGCCCGACCCTTGGCCGTCGCGCTGATGGCTTCTTCGATCGAGAGATATTCGGTGTCGCTCAACACCGGCGGGGTCATGGACATGGAACGCCTCGACAAACCGAAATTATTGTGCATTCGCACGATCGTCGCACGGAGCCGGTTCGCTCTCGTATGCGACGAAAGTATGACACCGCGCTTTTTTCGCCTCGGCGATCACACCGCGGACCGTGGGGGAGAGATCGCGCGGCCGGTAGGGCTTGCGAATCACTGCTTGCGCCCAATGGTTGCTGCGCCGCGTTTCCGGCGCGCCGGTGCAGAGAATGATCGGGATCGTCGGCCGGATCGCGCGGACTTGTTCGGCCAGCGCCGCGCCCGTCATATCGGGCATCATCTCGTCGGTGATTACCGCGGCGAAAGCATCGGGCATCTCGTCGAAGCGCTGCAAAGCCGCCCGGGGATCGGTGAAGGATTCAATCTCGTAACCGCCGCGCGTGAGGATTTTGCTCAGCAGCGCGAGTAGCGGCAGCGAATTGTCGACAGCCAGAATGCGGTGCTTGGCCGATGTTGGCGCGATCTCGGCTTCGGTCGCGTCCGGTGCGGGAGCCGGAAGGGTAAGCAGCTCGCGGCCCTGCTCAGCGCTGGATTTGACACGCTCGACCATCGAAATGATCGATTGCAGTTTGGTCTGTGCATCGCCTTCGAGCTTTTCGCTGAGTTGACGGAGCGATTTCAGGGCAAGCCAGGTGAAGCCGCTGACCACGGCGAGCTCGTTGCCGAGATCGTGCCGCAGCATGTCCTTTTTCGCCTTCGTCTGCGGCGACATCGATTAGGCCGCCGCCGACGAGGTGACCTCTTCCATGTTGTCGTGTGTGAGCTGCAGTCCGATGCGGACGGCGTCAGTGCGGTTCCGTGCATTGATCTTGCGGAACAGATGCATCAAATGGCTTTTGACCGTGATCTCGGTGATACCGAGATTGCTGGCGATTTCCTTGTTCGACCAGCCTTGCATCAGCTCGTCGAGCACTTGGCGTTCACGCGAGGTAAGGTCGCCAGGGGCCGCGGCGAGGTTGCGCGCTTGCACGACATCGGAGTCCTTTTTGACCATCAGATACGGCGGCACATAGCGCTCGCCGGAGAGCAGTACTTTGATAGCGGCTTCGAGCTCGTGCAGCGGCATGGTCTTGGGCAGAAAGCCTGCCGCGCCCTCGCGCATCACTTCGCGCGCTTCGGCGGGGGAGAGCATTCCCGAGATGATTGCCACCGGAGTCGCGCCGGCAATCCCGAGCATACGGCGGAGACCGCTGCAGCCTTTCATGCCGGGCATGCGCATATCGAGGATGATGAGATCGAATTGGCAGACTTCGCCGACCTTGCGTGTACCGACGATCTGATAGGCATCATCGAAATTGCGGCAACTGACAACGTCGGAGGCGAGACCGTGTGCGAGTACGACGTTAGTGATCAGCTCGTTGAACAACTCATGGTCGTCGGCGATCAGGATCCGCAAGCTTTTTCTCCGACTAGAGAGAGCCTCGTCGTTTCTCGATGAGGCGAGCCGATCAAGAACGTCGGCTTGCAGAACACAGTCGGTGAATTTCCTAATGGAACACTTAATGCGAGCAGCGACAATCTGCCGCTCAGGTATGCGGGGAAGTATGTGTTTGTACCTATACCTCTAGCTCGCTGCCGCGAGCACGGGCGTCGCACCGGGTGCGTAAACTCCGCGAAAGCCTGTCACCGGCGCAAACCGCGTCGTAATGCCGATAACGGTTTCCGCGCCGCCGAGAAACAACACGCCGTCATTCGGCATGCGCCGCGCAATCCGCTCGAGCACGTGACCCTTTGTGTCTTGATCGAAGTAGATCAACACGTTGCGGCAGAATACGACGTCGAAGGATCCAAATAGCGACGGATCCTCAAGCAGATTGAATTCGCGATAGGTGACCATGTTGCGGATAACCGGCGCGATCCGCCAATTCGTTGCTTCCTTGGCGAAGTATTTGACCAGCATCTGCGCCGGCAGGCCGCGCTGGACTTCGAAATGCGTGTAGAGCCCGCTTCGGGCATAGGCGAGGGCCATCGGCGAGATATCCGTGGCGATGAGTTCGACGGACCAGCCGGCGAGTTTCGCGGCCTCTTCCTGGAGGATCATTGCCAGGGAGTAGGGCTCTTGGCCTGTCGAAGCTGCGGCGCACCAGATCCGCAACTTGCGCGTGCCGGCGCGACGTTCGATCAACCCAGGGAGGATGCTCTTGCGGAAATCGTCGAACGGCCGGATGTCGCGGAAAAAGAAGGATTCATGCGTCATCATCGCGGCGAGGCATTCGCGCGCGAGCGGGCTATTGGCATTCGCTTTCATCGCCGCGATGGCCGCGTCGGTGTCCGCCAGCTTGTGATTGCGGGCGATCGGCGAAAGGCGGCTCTCGACGAGGTATTCCTTGCCCGGGCCGAGGGCCGTACCGGTCTGCTTCTGCAGAAATTTGCAGAAGAAATCGAAATTGTCGGCCTTCATCGCGCTCTTCCTGCCGCGTAGTCGCCGAGCCGGCGACCGATCTCGCCGAGAGGGATGAGCGCCGAGACCACACCGGTCGCGGCGGCGGCGCCGGGCATGCCCCAAACGACGCTGGTTGCTTCATCCTGTGCCAGCACCGTGCCCCCGGCCTTCGCCACAACCTCGGCGCCGCGCGCACCGTCCGCGCCCATGCCGGTCAAGATCAGGACCAGGGCGGACGGGCCGTAAGCCGCCGCCAGGCTGCGGAAGAGCGGATCGACGGCGGGACGGCAGAAACTCTCGGGCGGATTGCTGTTGAGCCGGATGACGCCGTGGCCGTCCTGACGCTCGACGCACATATGCATGCCGCCGGGTGCGATATAGATCCGGCCTGGCGCGATCGGCATACCGTCTTGGCCTTCGCAAGTCGGCCGGCCCGTCGCGCGCGCGATCTGGTCGGCGAGCAGCTTGGTGAAGGTCGGCGGCATGTGCTGCACGATCACGATCGGCAATTGCATCGCCGCCGGCAGCGCGGTGAGAGTCGTTTGTAGAGCTTGCGGTCCACCCGTCGAGGAGCCGATGCCGATGATTGTCGGTATGGTTCCGGTGGCGGCGCGTAGTTTCGGCGGCGGTCCTGACATCGCGGACAGGGCGGCAGGCCGCACGGCGGTCTTTTGCGCGGCCGTTCCTTGTGGGGCATGCGCGCCGGGCAGGCGGACGCGACCAAGCGCCGTCACTTTGTTGACGAGCTCGCGTTTGAAATCCTCGGCGCCGAAAATCGTGCCGACGGTCGGCTTCGGCACGAAATCGATGGCGCCGAGGCGCAGTGCCTCGAGGCTGATCTCGCCGCCGCGCGTCGTCAGCGTCGAGGCCATGATCACTTTGGTTTGCGGCGCGATCCGGCGGATTTGCGGCAGCGCCGAAAGCCCATCGAGCACCGGCATCTCGATGTCGAGGATCATGACATCGACCGGCGTGCGCGCGAGCTGGCTGAGCGCGAGCTGGGCGTTGGCGACCGACGCAACGACTTTAACATCGGGCTCGGCTTCGAGAATGCGTGTTTCGATGCCGCGGATGACGGCCGAATCATCGACGATCATCACCCGGATGGGATTGAGCGTGCCGGGCGCCGCTTCCGCGGTGGCCCGTGTCGGGAATGTCACGATAGCAGCCCGATCTGCCGGAACTTCGATTCGACGATCTCTTTATCGAAGGGCTTCATGATGTATTCGTTGGCGCCGGCGGCGAGCGCTTCGACGATATGATCGAGGCTCGATTCCGTGGTGCAGAGGATGATCGGCGGCAACTCGCCATTCATCGCACCGGGAAGCGCTTGGAGGAATTCCATGCCGTTCATCACCGGCATGTTCCAGTCGAGCAGCACGACGTCCGGCTTCTCCTTGCGGCAAGCCTCGATCCCTTCGGCCCCGTTCGCAGCTTCGCGCGTGTCAAAGCCGAGTTCGGTCACGAGGCGGCGGACGGCGCCCCTAATCGTGCGGGAATCATCGACGATCAGACAGGTCTTCATCAGATGCTCGTGCTGTTCCTTCAACGGCCGATCCTAAGGAACCGTCCGGCAACGGATAGTCGACGAAAGTATGAGGAGCGCCGCGGCGCTGGGCGCTGATAGCCATCTCATACCTCCGTCTAGTTCTGGATTGCGTTACTCGGCGGCTTAATCGCTGGACGTCGCCGTCGATCCAACTCTTTTTGGAATTAAGCCATGGATGAGCTGCTTCAGGATTTTCTCACCGAGACAACGGAAAATCTCGCCAGCATCGACAATGACCTCGTCTCGTTCGAGCAACGGCCTGACGACCCCGATCTCATCCGCAACATCTTCCGGACGGTTCACACCATCAAGGGAACCTGCGGCTTTATCGGTCTCGCGCGGCTCGGGCAGATTGCCCATGCCGCCGAAAACGTGCTCGGCCTATTCCGCGACGGCAAGCTGCAGGCGAGCGCCGATACGATCGGCACGGTCCTCGCTTCGATCGACCGGATGAAGCTCATCATCAACGGCACGGCCGAGAAGGGCGCGGAGCCTCAGGGGGATGATGGCGATCTCATCGGCCGCCTCAACGCGATTATCGAAGGCGATGCGGCGCCCGTGGCCGCGCAGGCTACCGAGGCTGCGCCCAAACCGGTGAAACGCGCCAAAAAAGCGAAGGCCGCGAAACCTGTTGAGCCCGCGGCTGAGTTGGTTGCGACCGAGCCCGAGCCCTTCGTTTTCGTGCCGGTGCCCGCTGCAACAGCCGAGCTTGCGCCGATTGCCGAAATCGCGTCGGCCGCTGCGCTTGTTGGGGAGGCCGAGGCCGCGCCGAAGGAAACAGCCAATGTTTCGGCTGCCGCGGCAGGTGCGCAGACCGTGCGTGTGTCGATCCCGCTGCTTGAGTCGCTGATGACTGCGGTGAGCGAGCTTGTCCTGACGCGCAATCAGCTTGTTCAGGGCATTCGCGATCTCGAAATCGGCTCCGTCAAAGTGCCGCTGCAACGCCTCTCGCAGATCGTTTCCGAGCTGCAGGAAGGCGTGATGAAGACGCGCATGCAGCCGATCGGCAATGCCTGGCAAAAGCTGCCGCGGCTGATCCGCGATCTGTCGCATGAACTCGACAAGAAGATCGATCTCAAGCTCTCGGGCGCGGAGACCGAAGTCGATCGCCAGGTCCTCGAGATCATCAAGGATCCGCTCACCCATATGATCCGCAATTCGGCCGATCACGGTCTCGAGACCCCGGCCGAACGCGTCGAGGCCGGCAAGAACGAGATCGGCACGATCGGCGTCAGCGCCTGTCACGAAAGCGGTCACATCGTCATCGTAATCGAGGATGACGGCCGCGGCCTCAATACGGCGCGCATCCGCCAGAAAATCGTCGAACGCGGCCTGCTCAGCGAAACCGCGGCGGCGCAGCTCAGCATGGCCCAGATTCATCGCTACATTTTCGATGCGGGCTTCTCGACGGCGGCCACGATTACCGCGGTGTCGGGCCGGGGTGTCGGTATGGACGTCGTCCGCTCGAATATCGAGAAGATCGGCGGCGCGATCGAGCTGTCCTCGACCGAAGGCAAGGGGACCAGGTTCGTCATCCGCATCCCGCTCACCTTGGCGATTGCCGATGCGCTGATCGTCGAGACCGGCGGCGAGCGCTTCGCGATCCCGCAACTCGCGGTGCTCGAGCTCGTAATGGTGTCGCCCAATTCCGAGCATCGTCTGGAATGTATCAACGGCGCCGATCTGCTGCGCCTTCGAGACCGGTTGCTGCCGGTCCTTCATCTCGATGCAGCGCTCGATATCGAGAGCAAATCCGAGGGCGATCGCTATTACGTGCTCATTCTTCAGGCCGGCGGGCAGAAATTCGGTCTCGCGGTCGACCGCGTGCTCGATACCGAAGAAATCGTCATCAAGCCGGTCGCGCCGATCCTCAAGGATCTGCCGATCTATGCCGGTAATACCATTCTCGGCGACGGCCGCGTGGTGATGATCCTCGATACCAACGGCTTGGCGGCGCGGATTTCCGCGACCGTCGCCGACAAGGCTCGCTCGGAAGACGAGAAGACCGTCCCTGTCACGCAGACCGGCGCCGCGCTCGAACGCGTGCTTGTCTTCGAGGCGGGTGCCAATGGCCCGCTCTGCGCGGTCGCACTCGAAAAGGTCGACCGCATCGAGAATCTTCATCTCGACAAGGTCGAGACCGGCGGGGATCGCGCGGTCGTCCAGTATCGCGGCTCGCTGATGCCGCTCGAGACGATCGACTATGCGAGCGGTCCGCTGCCCGATCATGGCACGCGCCCGGCGCTGGTGTTCAACACGCCACACGGCCCCTTCGGCATCATCGTCGAGCGCATCGTCGATGTGGTCGAGGCGGACATTACGCCGCGCATCGGCAAGCAGCGCGGCGAGTTCGTCGGCACGGCCGTCATTGCCGGCAAGGCGACCGAGATCGTCGATATCGATCAATTCGCCAACCGTGCATGGCCGGAAGGCGCGGTCGATCGCGCGAACCGCTTTGCTCACGCCGCCTAAAGCGCTGGAGTTGTTACTATGACCAATCGCGAGTTTCTCACCATTGTCGTGGCAGGCCAAGAGTTCGGCGTACCGGTGATGGATATCCACGACGTCCTTCGCGCGCAGGCGATGACCTGCGTACCGAAAGCCGGGCCCGGTATTGCCGGGATGCTGAATTTGCGCGGCCGGATCGTCACGGCGCTTGATATGCGCGCGTGTCTCGAGCTGCAGCCGCGCGCCGACGGTGGGGATTCCATCCACATCGTCGTGCATTTCAACGGCGAGCCCTATGGCCTCGTTGTCGACGGCGTCGGCGATGTCATCACGCTGGCGGACGAAGATCGCGAAGCGCCGCCCAAGAATTTCGATCCGTACTGGGCCTCGCTCATCACCGGCGTCCATCGCCTCGAGGGACGGTTGCTGCTTGTGCTCAATATTGAGCGCGTCATCGAGGCGGCGCGGGCCCGCCGGCCGCAAGCGGCGTAGGGGCGCGCCTCGCGATGCTACCGCAGCGTAGTAAGCCGACAGTGCCGGCTGCCGCGCCTGCAGACACCGAGCAACCGACGCTCCGCGCGATCGGCATTCTCGAGGAGTGTTTGCACCAGGCCGAGCGCGAGAACACGTTGCGCGATCTCGTGGCGATGGATCTGCGCAGCCTTGCCTCGCTGCGCAAGCGTTTTACGGACAAGCCGCGCGATCCCGACAATTACAAATTACTGCGCCAGCTTGCCGTGGTCTGGAGCACGCGGTTGTCCGGCAGCGATTACCGTACGTTCCGCGATCTTTTCCGCCTGCTCGAGAAATGCGAGCGACCCTAGCACTCGCTCCGGTCGACTACTCATCATGCTTCTGAATGATGGGATCGCCGGGGCAAGCCGAGTTACGACAATAGAGCTTAGCCGTGTGTCTGAATCGTCACCGGCATCCTACTCATCGTTGCAAAGAGGATGTTATGCGTAAATTCAACGATATGAAAATTCGCA
Source organism: uncultured Alphaproteobacteria bacterium (assembly GCA_963740675.1). GTDB lineage: Bacteria > Pseudomonadota > Alphaproteobacteria > ATCC43930 > CGMCC-115725 > CAIKMD01. The sequence goes on along the minus strand of CAVUFS010000003.1, from coordinate 553,114 downwards.
CGAAGGTCATCATGGCCTTCGCGGTGGTGTTGTCGATTACGGCCGGTATCGGCGGTTTCTCGATCCAGCGCCTCAGCACCGTGAACGCGTCGGCTGACGATATCCGCACCAACTGGCTGCCGTCCGTACGCCTGCTCGGCGATGTCGCGATGCTGACCGAACGGGTCAAGTCGCTGCAGAACATGCTCATGTCCACCTTACCCGGCACCGATATGGACAAGATCAATGGCGCACTCGCGGCTGCGATGGATGCCCGCGTCAAAGCGTGGAAGGACTATCAGAAGACGATCACGCCGGGCGAAGAAGAGAAGCTCGCCGCGGAGATCGAGAAGCAGACCGCCGCTTACGATGCCTTGTGGGACAAGGTTGCCGATATGGTGAAAAAGGGCGATCGCGATGGGGCGTCGCAATTCAACAGCGGCGACGGGCTCGTTGTTACCGGAAAGCTGCGCGACGCCATCCAGGCGGATCTCGATTTCAATGCCAAGGGCGCCGACCAAGTCGCCCAGGAAGGCAAGGATATTTATAGCTCCGCGTTCTATTGGATCCTCGGCGTGCTGGCGATCGCGATCGCGTTCAGCGTCTTCGTCGCTTCTGTGCTGGTCACCGGCGTGTCGCGTCCGATCACGGCGATGGTCGATGCGATGAAGAAGCTGGCGAGCGGCGACACGAGCACGGCGATCCCGGCGCAAGGCCGTAAGGACGAAGTCGGCGCGATGGCCGATGCGGTGCAGGTGTTCAAGGACAACATGATCACCTCGGCACGTCTCGAAGCCGAGCAGAAGGCCGAACAGGGCCGCAAGGAGCAGCGTCAGAAAGCCGTCGACAGCTACATCCAGGACTTCGACAAGTCGGTTGGCGGCGTGCTCGAGATGGTCGCCTCGGCCTCGACCGAGCTTGAATCGACGGCGAAGTCGATGTCGGCGACGGCGGAAACGGCGCAGCAGCAATCGACCGCGGTTGCGGCGGCGTCGGAGCAGGCCTCGACCAATGTGCAGACGGTCGCCTCGGCGGCGGAAGAGTTGAGCTCGTCGATCTCCGAAATCAGCCGCCAGGTCGCGGAATCGACCCGCATCACCTCGCAGGCGGTCAGCGATACCGAGAAGACCAATTCGCAGATCCAGGGCCTCGCGGAAGCGGCGCAGCGGATCGGCGATGTGGTGAAGCTGATCAACGACATCGCCGGCCAGACCAATCTGCTGGCGCTCAATGCCACGATCGAGGCGGCCCGCGCCGGCGAGGCGGGCAAGGGCTTCGCGGTGGTTGCATCCGAGGTGAAGTCGCTCGCCAATCAGACAGCGAAGGCGACGGAAGAGATCAGCGCGAAGATCGCGGAGATGCAATCGGCGACGAGCCTTTCGGTTCAAGCCGTGCAGGGTATCGGCCAGACGATTGCGCGGATCAACGAGATCGCCACCACCATCGCCTCGGCGGTGGAGGAGCAGGGCGCGGCGACACAAGAGATCGCCCGCAACGTGCAGCAGGCTTCGGCCGGCACGGCGGAGGTCTCGACCAATATCGTCGGCGTGACCAAAGCGGCCAACGATACGGGCGCGGCCTCGACCCAGGTTCTCGGCGCGGCAGGCGAGCTCTCGAAGCAATCCGAGAGCCTGCGCGGCCAGGTCGATACGTTCTTGTCGAAGATCCGCGCCGCCTAGCAGCAGCCCGGTTCGTTTTTCCAAGATCCGCGACGTTTACCCACCCCGTCGCGGATCAGCGTAGCCCGCATCGGCATTGCCGGTGCGGGCTTTGTCTTTGCTGTTCCCGCACCGGGACAACCAAATAAGAAAAAGCCCCGCCGAAGCGGGGCTCTCCCTTTAAAGCGTCATATCATGCTGCGCATGACGCACAGAGATTAGTGGTGATCCCACCAATGATCCTCGTGCCAACCCATATCCTTGTCGCGGTCATGCTTCCAGGCGTAGTAATGCGGGGCGTTATGAGCGCGGTAATCGCGCTCGGCCGCCGCGTTCGGCCAAGGATGCCAGGCGTGCGTGCGGTCCCAGTAGCCATCGTTATAGCCATAGGCAACGCTACCGGAATCGAAGGTCACGCTCACGTCAGCGCGAGCCGCCAATGGCGCGAAAGCCGGTGCCGCCAAAGCGGTGGCAATGAGAACGGCCTGGATCGTGCGTTTCATTTTGTTCTCCTCAGTAGTTCACGACTGAAGTGCTAACGTCTTACCTTGCTTACGGTTGCCCGATTTGCTTGCGCATCGGGTTGCAAAATGAAAAGAAAAGCCCCGCTTAAGCGGGGCTTTTCGGTTGCTGCTGCTGCTTCGTGACAGCTGGAATTAGTGGCCCCACCAATGATCGTTATCATGCCAGCCGCCGCCGTGATCATGCGTGTGCGCATGCGAGTAATAATGCGATTTGTTATGCGTGCGCCAATCGGTGCGCGCCGCGGTGTTCGGCCAGCGATGCCATTGATGCGAACGGTCCCAGTAGCCGTCGGAATAACCGAAGGCGACGCTGCCGGCGTCGAACTGCACCGAAACGGCAGCATGGGCTGCGGTCATCGGCGTCAGTGAACCTGCCGCCAGAAGGGCCGCTACCAGCGCAGCCTGGGTATTCCTTTTGAAGTTCATACGTTTCTCCTCGTTATAGGCGAATAGCCAGCCACACAACGCGCCAGCGCGCCGCTCTGTTCCACGACACGGCAAGGAAAATTAATGGCCGGAACGCGACTCCACATTCGCCCAATTGGTTTGTTGTCGCCAACGACCCCAGAGCGAAGAACTCGCGATAACCAAACCCACAGCGGCAACGTGCCAGCCGAGATCGAGAAAACTGGCATCGATCGGGTGATTGAAATCGAGGAAGAAGGCGGCAAGGCCGGCGACACCCAAGCCGCCCAGCCCGGCGACCGGCATTGGCGCGAGCGGCTTGGCGCGGGCGAGGAAGACGATCAGCGCGACGCCGAGCGGGATGCTGAAGCCGACAATCGTGCCGAAGCACGCAGCGCTTTCGCCGAGCTGCCAGCCCTGATCGCCGAGCGTGATCCAATCGCGCCAGCAATTGTAGCCGCTGGTGCCGAGCCACAGAAGCAAAGGCGGTAGCGGCAGCCACGCCCACGCGGGCGAGCGGTCGGGGACGCTGAGCTCGAAAGCGGCGATCACGGCAGCGATGCCGGTGAGCAACGTGGCGGCGAGCTCGATCACGAATTTCGGATCGCGCGCCCTCTCGGCGAAAAGCGTGAAATCGCCGAAGAACGGCACGACGATCGCGCCGATGGCGGCAACGCCGATCAGCCAGAACAGCGCACGCATAAACGGCGGCCGCAACCGCTTCACCGGTTCGGCGCCGGCGGCGAGCTGGGCGATGAGCTGCTCGGTCGAGGGCGGCACGCCTAATCTCCTTTCAACTGCGCCCGGAGCGCCTTCAGCGCCCGGTGCATGTTGACCTTGAGCGCGCTCACCGATTTGCCGGTCTGCTGCGACGCTTCGGCGAGCGACAATTCGCGGAGCTTCAATAGCTCGACCGCCTCCCGCTGCCCCTCGGGCAGGGTGGCGATCGCGGCCTGAAGCGCCGGCGCCTCGTCACGCGCGCTCATCTCTCTATTCGCTTCAGGATCGGAAAAGGTTTCATAGGCCTGTTCATCGAAAATCTCGGTTTTCTCGGTCCGGCCGCGCCGGCGTAGCGCATCGATCGAGCGCCGGCTGGCGATGGTCGCGAGCCAATGGGTGAAAGGCCTCGCCGGATCATAGGTATGGCGGACGCGGTGCAGGGTCAGAAGGATGTCCTGCACTACATCCTCGCGGCGATCGGCGGTGCGGTGGTAGCGGCTGGCGATGGCCCGGAGGAAGGGCAGGCAATCCTTGAGCAGGCGCTCATAGGCGGCGCGGTCGCCGTCCTGCGCTGCCGCCATCCAGCCCGACCATTCGGCCTCTTTTTCCTGCGCCGTTGCCATCGGCCCCTAGTTTAGCGCGCCTTTGCCTGCTGTAACACGCGGCCACCGATCAGATTGCGCAACATCTGCGAGGTGCCGCCGCCGATGGTAAACATCCGCGCATCGCGCGCCATGCGCTCGAGCGGCTGGTTCCGCGAATAGCCGGCCGCGCCGAAGAGTTGCAGCGCGTCGTTGGTCACTTTGATGGCCGTCTCGGCGGTGAAGACTTTGGCCTGCGCCGCGTCGAGCGCATCGGGGAAATCGCTGCCCGCGCGCACCGCGGCTTTATAGATAAGCGCCTGCGCTGCTGTGATCTGGATGGACATGTCGGCGACCATCCATTGCACGCCTTGAAACGCACCGATGGGGCGGCCGAATTGCTTGCGCTCATTTGCGTAGGCGAGGGCGAGTTCGTAAGCGCCTTCGGCGATCCCCAGCGCCACGGTCGCGGCGCCGAGACGCTGCGCGTTATAGGCCAGCATCAAATCGGAAAATCCATGCGCCAGGCCGCGCGGCGTGGCGAGCAGCGCGTCTTTCGGCACCGACATATCATTGAAGATGATCTCGGTCTCGGGCAGGCCGCGCAGCCCCATCGCCGGCTCGCGCTTGCCGATCGACAAGCCCTTAGTCTCGTCGCGATAGGCGAGGAAGCCGCCGATACCTTCCGCCTTGCCGCTCTCATCGAAGACGCGGGCGAAGAGCAGGTGAAGGCGCGAGACCCCGCCGCCGGTGATCCAATGCTTCTTGCCGTTGATAACGAAACCGTCGCTGCGCCGGTCGGCGCGCGTGGTCATTTCCGTCGCTGCGCTGCCTGCCTCGGGCTCGGTGATGCAGATCGCCGGCTTGTCGCCCGCCAGCACCAGCTCGGCGGCGCGCCGCTTCTGCGCTTCCGAGCCGTATTTCATGATTGCGCCGATCGCGCCCATATTCGCTTCGACGACGATGCGGGCGGTGATGCCGCAAGCCTTCGCGATCTCTTCGATGACGAGGATCGCATCGAGGCAGCTCAGGCCGAGCCCGCCATAGCTGCGCGGAATGGTCATGCCGAAAAATCCCGCCGCTTTCAACCGCTCGACATTGTCCCAGGGATATTCCTCGCTGCGGTCGATCTCGGCCGCGCGCGCGGCGATGTCGCCGGCGAGCGTGCGGGCTCGCTCTTTCAGGGTGCGCTGATCCGGCGTCAGATCGAAATCCATGACAGGGCCTGTGAAGCGGGGTGCGATTGCGCCATGATATTATCATGTTCTTCGATGCACGCGGCGTCGCCATAACGGCGCCCCATTCCGAAGCCGTATCGCTGCTCGATGCGACATTGCTCAGCTACCTCGCATTTAAAATCGATACGGGCGACAGGTTGAAAGCGGCGCTGGCATCGGACCCGTCGCTTGTCATGGCGCCGGTCTTGCGCGGCTACTTCTTGCTGCTCCTCGAAAAGCGTGAGCTGGTGCCGCGTGCACTGGATGCAGTGACGATTGCGGATGCGGCGATGGCAAAATACGGCGCGACGCCGCGCGAGCGCAGCCATGCCCAAGCGCTGCGCCTCTGGACGCAGCGCGATCTGCGCGGCGCCTGTGCCATCCTGACCGCGATCCTTGCCGACGAGCCGCGCGATCTGTTGGCGCTGAAGCTCGTGCAATATCTGCTGCTCTATGCCGGCGATTGGCGGGCGATGCGGGCGGCGATCGAGACGGCGCTTGCCGCGTGGGACGAGAGCATGCCCGGCTGTGGCTATGTCCTTGGTTGCCACGCTTTCAGTCTCGAAGAATGTGGCGACTACGCCGCGGCGGAGCGGGCGGGGCGGCGCGCCGTCGAGCTTTGTCCCGATGATATCTGGGCCGGTCATGCGGTCGCACATGTCTACGAAATGCGGGATCGCATCGATGACGGCCTTCGCTGGCTCGATCAGGCGAGTGGCGGCTGGAAAAGCGCGAACAATTTCGCTTTCCATGTGGCCTGGCATCGCTGTCTCTTTCTTCTCGATCTCGAGCGTAACGACGAAGTTCTCGCGCTGTACGATCGCGAGGTGCGGCCGGAATTGACCGACGATATGCTTGATATCAGCAACGCGGTCGCGCTGCTGTGGCGGCTAGAACAACTCGGCACCGATGTCGGCCGACGCTGGGAAGAGCTGACCGCTTGGTCGGCCAAGCGATGCGACGACCACATGCAGATCTTCGGCGATGCGCATTATGCGATAGCTCTCGTGGCCGCCGGCGACGAGGATTTCGCGCGCTGGCGCCGCTCGAGCGAAGCGTATGGGACGAAAGACGAGACGGAGTCCGCGGTCTTGCGTGAAATCGGACTCACGCTCGGCGATGCCGCGCTGGCCCATCGCCATGGCGACTATGCACGAGCGATCCAGCTGCTTCAGCCGGTGCGCGAGCGCTTTCACCGCATTGGCGGCAGCCATGCACAGCGCGACCTTTTCACAAAGCTACTGATCGATTCCGCGGTAAGGGCAGGCCGATCCGAGATCGCGCGCGATCTGCTGCGCGAGCGGCTTGCCGCCCGGCCGGATAATCGCTGGGCGAAGATGATGGCGGATCGTGTCCGGTAGTCTCGGCCGCATCGTCGCGCTGTGGCGCTATCCAGTAAAATCGATGCGCGGCGAAATGCTGCAAAGCCTCGTTGTCGACGAGCAGGGTGCGATCGGCGACCGGTATTTCGCGTTGAAGGATAGCGACGGGCGGCTCGGTAGCGGCAAGACGACGAAGCGCTTTCGCCAAATCGATGGGTTGCTCGGCTTTACCGCCGCGACCGAGGACGGCGCGGTTATTGTCCGCTTTCCGGATGGCCGCGCGATGCGCGCCGACGATCCGAAGCTCGGCTCGGCACTCACTACCGCATGCGGCATGGACATCAAGGTCGAGTCCGAGGATCAGGACCGAATCATGCATCGCGACAGCGCGCCGCTGCATCTTCTGACCGAAGCATCGATTGCCTGGCTGCGCGCACGCCTGCCGGACGTGGCGATCGATGCACGGCGCTTCCGGCCGAATATCGTCATTGCGGGCGAGGCAGCGGGACTTGTCGAGCAGGAATGGCTCGGCCGTGCGATCGCGATTGGCGCCGAAGTTGTCGTCAAAGCCGTGCGGCAGACTGTACGCTGCGTGATGACAACGCAACCGCAGGCCGAGTTCGGCGCGGCGCCCGCGGTTCTGCGCAAGCTCGCCGCAGACAATGCGGCATCGCTCGGCATCTATGCCGAGGTGTTGCGGCCAGGTACGGTGCGGATCGGTGACGACTTGCGCTTCGTCTAATGCGCGGCGATGTGCTCGGCCGCGAGCTTCGTGATTACGAGATATTCGCCTCATCCTGGCGAAGGCCGGTACTCATTCATCAACAGCACGATCCCGAAGAATGGACACAGCTTTCGCCGGTGAAGGGGGATAGGGACAGTCGCGTATGTCTTTCTGCTTGCCAGCAAGCCTTATGGGACCGTCTATGTCGGCAGCACGATCGATTTGGCGCGTCGCATCTATGAGCATAAGGAGAAAGCCATTCCTGGCTTCACAGCGAAATATGGTGTCGACAAGCTTGTCTGGTTCGAGGAATAAGACACGATCGCCGCTGCGCGCTATCCCGAACGGCAGATCAAGGAATGGCAGCGCGATTGGAAGAGCACTTTGATCGAAAAAGAAAATCCACAATGGGTCGACCTCTATAAAAATTTCGCGCCTTAGGTAAATCGGCTAACATCGCACCACGAAGAAAATGGATACCGGCTTTCGCCGGTATGGGGGGATAAGTGAGTCATACGAAGCAATTCATTTTCTGTCTGATGATCTCGTTCTTAAGCGTCGCGTTCGCGACCGCTGCGCAAGCAGAGACGATCAAAGTCGGTATTCTGAAAGTCGGCGCATCGGGGCCGATTTATCTTGCCGAGGAGCGCGGCTATTTCGCGGCTGAAGGTCTGACCGCCGAGCCGGTGACATTCGGCGCGGGGCAGGCCGTCGCGGTAGCCGTCGTGTCGGGTGATGTCGATATCGGCGTCACCGGCCTGACCGCGGGCCTCTATAACCTCGCCAGTGGCGGGCAGCTTCGCGTCGTCGGCGGGCTGCATCGCGAGGCGCGTGGCTTTCGCATGCTCGGCTATTTCGCCTCGAAGCGCGCTTATGATGAGGGGCTGAAATCGCTGAAAGACGTGACGAACCATTCGGTGGCGCTGACGACGATCGGCTCGACCACGCATTACGCGGTCGGGTTGCTGGCGATGAAATACAATTTCCCGATTGCGACCGTAAAAATTCTGCCGCTGCAATCGATCCCGAATTCTTCGGCGGCCGTTGTCGGCGGTCAGGCCGATGTCGGCATGATTCCCGGCACGTTGAAGCCGGAGATGGATAAGGCCGGCGCGCATCTCCTCGGTTGGGTCGGCGACGAGACGCCGTGGCAGATCGGTGCTGTGTTTGTGACGACCAAGACCGCGGATGAGCGCGGCGACATGCTCAAGCGCTTTCTGCGCGTCCTCGCCAAGGGCTCGCACGATTATCACGACGCTTTCACCGACGCGCATGAAGAGCGCGCGGATGGGCCGAGCGCGCCGGCGGCGCTCGCGATCATCGCGAAGGCGATCGGCGAGACGCCGCAAGAGCTCGATGATCAGCTTCCGTATGTCGATCCGAAATTGCGGCTTGATGTACGCGATGTGCGGCGGCAGATCGACTGGTATCGCGATCAAGGCATGATCAAAGGCGATATCAACGTCGATAAGCTCGTCGATAAACGCTACGCCGTATCACTGCAGTAATTGGGGGAATAGGAATGGCATCCGAAACGGAATTGCGTGAGCAACTCGCGACCTGCGCGCGCATCATGGCAATGCAGGGCCTGCTCGGCCTGCACGGGCATATCAGCGTCTATCAGCCCGAGGCGCAGCGCATGCTGATCTCGCCGGGCGCCGGCTCCGACAAGGCGAATCTTCGCGCCGACGACATGGTGCTGGCGGGGCTCGACGGCAAAGCGGTGGACGGCAAGCGGCCGCCGCTCGAATGGCCGATCCACACCGCGATCCACGCGGCGCGCGCCGATGCGCTCGCCATCGCGCATCTTCATCCGCCTTACGCGACCTTGTTCTCGATCAGCAAGCGCGAATACCGGCCCGTCACCATGCATAGCGGACTGTTCGGCAAGGGCATCGCGACCTATCGCGAGGCGCATCTCATCACCAGCGTCGATCGCGGCGAGCGCTTGAAACAGGCGCTCGGCGACAAGCGCGCCGCGTTCCAGCGCGGCCATGGCATCACCGTCGTCGCGCGCAACATCCCGGAGATGCTGCACACCACCTTGGCGCTGGAAAATGACGCGCTAAAGACGCTGCAGGCAGCGAGCCTCGGCGAGCTCGGCACGCTGAGCGCAGAAGAGATTGCTGTGCTGGAGAAAGAAATCACGCTCGAGATGGTGGCACCGCGCACCTGGGCTTACTTCAGCACGCTCGAAGCGCGCTGGGACCGCCAGCCTGGCTCCGGTCGCAGCTCACTTTTTCCATAGAACAAAGACGAGCGGGGGGACGAGATGCGGAAGATTCTTAGCCTGATCGCGGCGGGCGCTGCCTTGCTGGCGGCCAGCACCGCGAGCGCGCAAAGCAACAAGCTCACCATCGCGGTCGGCGGCAAGACAATCATCGCCTATCTGCCGCTGCCGGTCGCCTATTACCACGGCGATTTCAAATCCGAAGGTCTCGACGTCGATATCCAGGACGTGCAGAACGGGCCAAAGGCCGTCGAAGCGCTGGTCGGCGGCAGCGCCGACATGGTCTATGGCGCGATCGACTACGCGTTCCTGCTGCAACCGAAGGGCGTGGAGATCGTCTCGCTGTTCCTCGGCGCCAATCTCTCGGCGATCGTGCTCGGCCTGCCGCCCGACAAGGCGCGCGCCTATAAGGGGCCGGCCGATATGAAAGGCATGACGATCGGCGTGACCGGCCCCGGCGGCGCGGCCGAGAACATGCTCCGCATTATCCTGAACAAGGGCGGGCTGAAGCTGACCGATGTGACCTCGGTTGGGGTGGGGTCGGGCTCGACCGCCATCGCGGCGATGGAGACGGGCAAGATCCAAGGCATCGTCCTCGCCGATCCCGTCATCATGCGGCTGACGGTCGACGGCTTCATCCTGCCGGTAGTCGATACACGGACGGTCGCTGGCCAGACCTTCGTCTATGGTGGTCCGGCGGCACTCGCCGGGGCGACCACCACGGCGGACTATGTCCGGACCCACCGGGATCTGGTTCAGCACTACGTCAATGCACTGGTGAAAGCTGTGAAATGGCTGCACACCGCCCCGAACGAGGAGATCGTGAAACTCCTGCCGAACGAGTTCTACGGCGGCGACAAGGACATTTTCGACAAGGTCCTGACGGCCAATAAGGGTATCTACACGGCCGATGGCCGGACCACCGCCCAGGAGCAGCAGAACGCCTATCAGCAGGTTGTCGACACGGGCCGGCTGAAAGCCAGCCAACCGATGGACCTCAAGAAGATCTTCGTGACCGAGTTCCTCGATAAGGCCAACGGGAAATAGGCTGTTCTGGCTGTCTACTGGACGACACTAACGGGAAAACAGCTAGTTGAAGGGAACGCTTAAGGTAAACTCTCGGTAAGGAAATTTCCGGTTGTGGCAAATTGGGGGACGAATCGGAAAGCGTGAATAAAAACCATAGCTTCTCGCGGTTTTCTCTTGCTCTCCGTTCGCCCCAGTTACAATTTGGCGGCGACCCAGGATCGTGCTGGGACCAGTTGGAGGAAAGCGATGCCATCCCGCAAAAAAGCGGCTCCCAAGAAGAAAGCGGGGAAGCCGGCCCTTAAAAAGGCCGTGAAGAAGGCTGTTGCCAAGCAACCCGCCCGGAAATCTGCCGCCGCGAGCGCGCCAGCGCCGGCTCGGCCGGTCATCGCGGCGCCTCCCACCCGGCCTGTCCAGATCGCGCCTCCAGTGGGTAATCCCCAGCCTCGGCCTGTCGGAGCCCGACCCTTAAGCCCGGGCCAAGTCGCGACCGCGGCTCAGGCGGAAGAACGCCGAAAGGCGGCGACCCGCAAACTTTTTGCCCGAATCCGCTCGCTCGAGGCGATCGTCGGTGCCGATCTCCGCAAGCGCGGCAGCCTGCTGCTCTCGCAAGCGGTCGATCAGTGGTATGCCGAGGCGACCAGCGGGACGGCCAGCGACGTTTCCATTACCAACGCCGCGCGCGCCGTTATCTCCCAGCTCTAGCCGCTTCCGCTTTCCCTAAAGCCGCAGCCCGCCACTGGCCTCGATCACCTGGCCGGTGATCCAGTGCGCCTGGTCGGAGGCAAGGAAGGCGACGACATCCGCAATATCCTCGGGTTCGCCGACTCGGCCGAGAATCGTCTCGGACGCGATCTGCTTGGCGGATTCGGGATCGCGGGCGAGGGGGTTGAGATCGGTGCGTGTCGCGCCCGGCGCCACCGCGTTGACGGTGATGCCGCGCGGCCCGAGCCGCTTTGCCGTCGATAGCGTCAGCGATTGCAGCGCCGCTTTGGTCGCGGCGTAGAGCGGCGTTTCGGCGTAAGAGATACGTGCCGCGGTCGAGCTGATATTGACGATGCGGCCGCCATCGACAAGCCGCGGCAGCGCCTGCTGCATGACGAAGAACGGCGCGCGCAGGTTGATTGCGATCATGCGCTCGAAATCGTCGGGCGCGACGGTCTCGATCGGTTGCCGGCTGCCGATGCCGGCGTTGTTGACCAGGATATCGAGCTTCGGCTTGTCGCCGCGCTGGCGCAGCGAGGCATCGAAAGCGACGAAGAGCTGCTCGGCGGCGGAGGGCTCGATGAAATCGGCGGCAACGGCGAAGGCTGTGCCGCCGTTGGCCGCGATCGCCCCAACCACTGCCTGGGCGGCGGCGCGGTCGCGGTTGAAATGCACCGCGACCAGCGCGCCATCGGCGCCAAGGCGTAACGCAATCGCGCAGCCGATGCCGCGGCTGGCGCCAGTCACGAGCGCGATCTTACCCTCAAGCGGCTTTGCGGAGAGCGCGCTCATGCCGCGGATCAGTCCGAGATCGGCACGACGTAGCGCTTGTCGATGACGCTGCTCACGTCGATATGGTTCTTGAGCATGCCCTGCGAGACATACCAATCGATTTGATTTTGCAGGTCCTTCACGTCGAGCCTGGCGTCGGGATCGACATAGGCGATGGCCTTGCGAACCTGATCGGGGCTCTGGCCGACATATTTCGAGATGATTTCGAGCACGGCCGGCGCGCTTGATTGATCGGCGCGCTTGCCGTCCGGGCCGACGAAAGCGGCGATATAGTCATGCGCGCCTTGTTTATACGCGCGCAGGAAACGCTCGACAAAGGTCGACGTTGTCGGCGGTCTTCACCGTGGTGAAGATGGAAGAGAGCTGCCACGGCGTTTCGTCGCCGACGAAGCCCAGAAGCTTGGTCTGGCCGCTTTGCACGCCGGGCATGAGGATGGTCGACATGGTGACGGCTGCATCGACCGAGCCGCCGGCAACGGCGGTCGCCTGATTGGTCGCGGCTTGCAGCGGCTGGATGCGCACGGTCGCGGGATCGATGCCGAATTTCTTCTCGATCAGCGACAAGGAGTAATGCGGCGAAGAGCCGACCGTGCCGATCGAGATCGTGTGGCCGCCGAGATCCTTCAAAGAATGGATGCCGCTGTCCCAGCCCTTCTGCGAGGCGACGAAGGTCATGCCCTGGAAGCCCGGGGCCTCGCGTGCAAAGCCGCCGATGATCCGCAACTTGTCCGCGAGATTGAAGAAGCCGGCGGCCGTTGCCGCCATGCCGAAATCGAGGCTGCCGGCGACGGTCGCCACCGCGATCGGCGGCGAAGCATCGAAATAGACGAAGTTCACGTCGAAGCCTTCTTTGGCGAAATAGCCACGCTCTTGCGCGATGAAAGCGCCGCCAAAGGTCGCCGCCTTGATGGCGCTGACATTGATCTTGTCGAGCGCGTGCGCCTGTGGCGCCGCGAAGCCGAGCGCGACAGCGAAGGCGGCAATCGTGCCGTTTAAAATCTTCGACATGTTTCCCCTGTTCTTCATCGCTCGCCCCGACGAAAGTCGGGGCCCATTGCGCCATCTCGTGGTGGAGGAATGGACCCCGGCTTTCGCCGGGGAGGCGAGGTTTTGTAAGTGCTGTGGCGCTTACTGCGCCGCGGCCATGCTCTTGAACAGCGTGACACCGCGTAGCAGGTCGATCGCGCGCACCAGCTGATAGTCCTTGTCGGTGCCGAAATTGTTCGCGTCGACCGCGTCGCTCGGCTTCGGCAGCGGCGTGGCGCCCGGCGGGATATCGGCGTTCTTGTTGGCGGGCGCGGCGCTCGTCGTCGGCGTCGCGGCCGGCGCGGCGTTGGAGGTCGGCGGCGTTGCGCTGTTGGCGGCCGGCGGCTTGGCGGCGGGGGGAGTGCCCGCGGCCTCGGGGCCGGTGTTCTTCAGCGCGCCGCGCAGATCGGCCTCGTGCTGAATTTGCGGCAAGGCGACCTGCTCGATACGCGCCGGCTCGACGACAAGATCGGGCGTGATGCCGGTGCCCTGGATCGAGCGGCCCGACGGCGTGTAGTAGAGCGCAGTGGTGAGCCGCATCGCGCCGCCGCTTTCCTTCACCGGCAGCACGGTCTGCACCGAGCCCTTGCCGAAGGATTGCGTGCCGAGAACGACGGCACGGTGATTGTCCTGCAGCGCGCCGGAGACGATTTCCGAGGCCGAGGCCGAGCCGCCATTGATCAGCACCACGACCGGCAGGCCGTGGGTGATGTCGTGATTGGCTTGCGCCTCGAAGCGGCGATTGTCGCGATTGAGCCGGCCCTTGATCGAGACGATGTCGCCCTTGTCGAGGAAATCGTTCGAGACGGAGACCGCTTCGTCGAGCAAGCCGCCGGGATTGTTGCGTAGATCGAGCACGATGCCGACCAGCTTGTTGCTCGCTTTGCCCTGGAGGTCCTTATACGCGGCCTCGACATTGGCGCTGGTGCGCTCGCTGAAATTGGTGATGCGGATGTAGCCGATATCCTTGCCCTGCAGCGAGTATTTCACCGGGTCGACCTTGATGTCGGCGCGGGTGAGGGTGAGCTGGAAAGGATCGGTCTGGGCGCGGCGCACGGTGATCTTTACTTGCGAGCCGATCGGCCCGCGCAGCTTGTCGACGGCTTCCTCCAAGGTCATGTCGGTGACCGGCGCGTCGTCGATCGCGACGATGAGGTCGTTGGGCTTCATCCCGGCTTTCGCAGCCGGCGTGTCGTCGATCGGCGACACGACTTTGACGAGGCCGTTCTCCATCGTCACCTGCATGCCGAGCCCGCCGAATTCGCCGCGGGTCTGCACCATCATTTCCTTGAATTCTTTCGCATCCATGTAGCTCGAATGCGGATCGAGCGCGGCGAGCATGCCTTTGACCGCGCCTTCGGCCAGCTTCTTGTCGGTGACCGGCTCGACATAGCTCGACTTCACCTGATCGTAGATTTCCTTGACCAGCGAAAACGAGACCTGGCTCGAATCGGTGTCGGGCGCGGCGCCGGATTGCGCCAGCGGGAGCAGCGAAATGAGCGCAGCCGAAGCGACGAGATTGAGCAAACGCATGGAATTCATTCACCTTCGCGAAAAGCGGAGAGCTGACGCGATTATAGGCGAAATCTTCGGCGCGTCGAAAGCTGCGCGGCGACGCGAACGCGGCCGAAAGCGGTTAACATTTCCGTCAGGAAAGTGCGAGGGCGGAGCGGCGCTCGATCTTACTGCGGCGGCGGGGAGGTCGGCACGGGCTGCCAGGCCGACGCGCAACTGCCGACATAGGGATAATAGGACTGCGTGTCGGGGCAGAAATAATAGTAGTAGGCCGGCGGCTGGCCGTATTGCGGCGGCGGTGCGGGCTCAGGAGGCGCGTCGACATAGACGGGCGGCGGCGCTTCTTCTTCCTCGGGGATATAGACCACGTCGGGGATGTAGGTCGGGTAGGGGTAGACCGGCGCGGCATAGAAGTACCAAACGTCATCGACGGCATACCACCAGCCGTAGCGGCCATCGCGGAACTCATGATGCCACGCGCCGCGATACCAGAGATCGCGGTCATGCGGCGTGAAATGCGCGTAATCATGGCCGTAGAAATGGCCATGATCGAATTGCGTCGGTGCTGCGCCGCCGTGATGCTGGGTGAAGGCAGCCGTGTTGGCGCCGTGCGTACTGCCCTGGAAATTGGCGCGCGTCGTCGCGGTGTGCTGCTGCTGTTGCGGCTGGGACTGCGCTTGCGGCGCGGCTGAGCCGACGGAGGCGCCGCCGCCGCGTTGAACCGAGCGCTGCTGGAATTGCGGCTGCTGTGGCGGCGGCTGCGGCGTGGTGGCTGCCGGTGCCGCGCCATTGTTCTGCGGTTGCCGTTGACCGTGCTGGAACTGGCCCTGGGTCGAGGGCGGTGTCGGCGGGGCCGTTGCGCCGGCGGGCTGGCTGGGCGGCGCCGCGTTGGTCTGCGCCGGACGCTGGAATTGGTGTTCGCCGCCGCCCTGTCCACCGGAGCCGCCGCCGGCATGCTGGCCCTGCGGCGCAGAGTTGCCCTGTTGTGGCGACTGCGAATGCTGTTGCTGCTGCGGGCCGTGTTGCTGTTGCGGCTGGTTGTGCTGTTGCTGGTGCTGTTCTTGATGGTCGCGCTGGTGCTGCTCATCGTCGTGTTGCTGGTCTTGGGCGGCGGCCCAGGCGAGCGGCGCGAGGCAGAGCGAAGCGGTAAGCAGGAGGCGGGTCGAGACAGTCATCGTTTCCTCAATTTGCAGCGGATGTTGGCGCGCAAGGCCGCACGATCACCACGCCTTCCGGCGGTTTCGCCCCCATGAGTTTGGCAAGCGACCGACACTGCTCTTTCCAGCAGAGCCGATAGTCCGCCGTATAGGGCGAGAGCGTCAGGCGAAGTTCCGGTAAGACCGGCAACCGCGGTACGTAATGCCACCATCCGTCGTGAAACAACGCATCGGGCGGTGGTTCCATTCCCGCACCGGTGCCCTGGATCCGCGCCTCGGTCAGCGCCAAGCCGGAACCACGGATCGCGTAATCCTCCTGCCAGCCGGTCTTTTCGACAGAATGGGTCCAGGCGAGGGTGAAGCGGTCTGTCGGCAGGCTGACATGGCGGGTGCCGAGCGCGAGGCAGATCGCCGCTGCGGCGACGCTCATGCGGCGACGGGGCGATGGTGACGCCAGTAGTGGAAGATGAGGAGCGCGGCACCGAGCGCGAAGCCGGCTTCGTCGGTCCAGGGGATCGCTGCGACGACCAGGAAGGCAGCGACAGTCGCGGTGACGCGCTCGGCCCAACTCATCGTGCCGAAGAGATAGCCGGTCGCGGCGCCCCCCCACAGCATGATCGAGAACGACGCCTTGAAGACGATGTAGGCGACGGAGAGCACCGTCCAATGGCCTTGCAGCATCAACGAAGGATCGTAGACCCACATGAAGGGAATGACATAGCCGGCGAGGGCGATGCGTGTCGCGATCCAGCCGATCTCGGTAAAGCTCGTCTTGGTGATCGACGACGCGGCCAAAGCGGCGAGCGCCACCGGCGGCGTCAGATCGGCCATGATGCCGAAATAGAAGACGAACATATGCGAGAGCAGCAGCGGCACGCCGAATTGCAAAAGCGCGGGCGCCGCCATCGCGCTGCAGACGATATAGGTCGGGATCGTCGGCAGGCCGGTGCCGAGGATCAGCGCCATGAACATCGTCATCACCAGCGCGAGGAAGAGGCTGTTGCCGGCAAAATCGAGCACGATGCGCGCGAGGTCGCCGGCGAGCCCGGTCATGGTGGCGATACCGACAAGGATACCCACCAGGGCGCAGGCGATGCCGACGCCAAGCGCGCTCTTCGCGCCGTCCGCCAGCGCATCGACGAGCAGCCGCACGGTGCGGCCGCGATCCGGCGCGAAGAAACAAAGCGCGCCGACGCCAGCGATGGCGGCGAAGAGTGTGGTCTCGAGCGCCAGCGTATGGCTCATCACCAACGCGCCGCCGACGAGACCGAGCGCGACCCAGAAACCCATGCGCATCATCGCCGCGCCGAGCGGTGAGACCAGCGCCTTGCCGAGGATCAGGATCATCGTCAGCGCGAGCCCGACCCAACCGGCGAAGAGCGGCGTGTAGCCGGTGAAGAGCATATAGACGAGTGCGCCCAAAGGCAGGGCGAGATACCAGTCGCGCTTTAGTGCGGCGAGGGCGCTTGGGCATTGCTCTTTCGGCAAGCCGATGAGATGCGCGCGTCCCGCTTCGAGATGCACCATCCAGAACGCGCTCGCGTAATAGAGGATCGCCGGTATCGTCGCCGCAATGGCAATCGTCGAATAGGGCAGGTTGAGCGTCTCGGCCATGATGAAGGCGACCGCGCCCATCACCGGCGGCATGATCTGGCCGCCCATGCTGGCGGTTGCCTCGACCGCGCCGGCGAAGGCCGGGCGATAACCGAAGCGGCGCATCAGCGGAATCGTGAACTGTCCGATCGTCAGCACATTGGCAATGCCAGAGCCGTTGATCGTCCCCATCAGGCCGGATGAGATCACCGCGACTTTCGCCGGCCCGCCTTGGGTGTGGCCGACGGTGCCGAGGGCGAGATCGTTGAAGAGCCGGATCATGCCGGCTTTCTCGAGGAACGCGCCGAACAGGATGAAGAGGAAGATATAGGTCGCGGAGACGAAAGTCGGCGTGCCGTAGATGCCGTCGACGCCGAGATAAAGATTGTCGATCACCTGATCGAAGCCGAAGCCGCGATTGAGCAGCGGCGGCGGCAGCGAGCGGCCAAAAAGGGCGTAGGGGATGAAGATGGCGCAAAAGATCGGCAGGCCCCAGCCCATCAGCCGCCGCGCCGCCTCGAGCAGCAGCACCAGCACGGCGACACCGACGGCGAGATCGATCGTCGAGGGCTCGCCCGAGCGCTGGATCAACTCGGTCTCGAAGACCCAATGATAAAGGCCGAGCAGGAAGGCGATGCCGCCAAGACACCAATCGTACCAAGGCACCGCCACCTTGCCGTTATCGGCCGAGCGGAATCGCATCAGCGCAAAGGTCAGCAGCATCAAAAAGCCGACATGCACCGAGCGGATGACGATGCTCGAGAACGGCGCGTAGGCAGCGGTGTAGATCTGCCAGAGGCTGAAGACGACGGCGATCACGTAGATCGCCTTGCCCGACCGGCCGGGCGCGGTCAGCCCGGCGGCGGGATTTTCGGGGTCGACGAGTTGCTCGGGCACGGGTGCGATGGTTTCAGCGGTCATGGCTCAAGTATTGCGTTGCATGAGCAGCGCGCGTCCTTCGACGACGCGCTTCGCGCTCCGCTCAGGATGAGGAAAAGCTAACCTGGCACTTTCCGATGGTCGATGCCGACCTAAATATCTCCTTATCCCGAGCGGAGCGAAGCGTAGTCGAAGGACGCAGGATGCCATTGCAGCGCGCCGCCGGACTTTACTTCAGCACGCCCTTTTCCTTGTAGAAGCGTTCGGCGCCTTCATGGAGTGGCACCGGACCGGCGGCGGCGGCGTTTTCGAGCTTGATATCGCGTGCCGCCGAATGCGCTGCTACCAGCGTCGGGAGACTGTCGAAGATCGCCTTCGTCATCGCATAGACGAGGTCGGGTTTCAGATCGCTGCTGGTGACGAGATAGTTCTGGATGCTGATCGCCGGCACGTCGGCATTCTGGCCGTCATAGGTATGCGCCGGAATAGTCGTCGGCTGATAGGCCGGATCGCCAATCTTCGCGACAATTTCGGCCGGCACCGGCACCATGATAATATTCACCGAGGTGGCGAGATCGCGGATCGCCGAGACGCCGAGCCCGGCCGAGATCAGCGTCGCATCGAGCTGGCGGTTCTTCATCAGATCGACCGAGGCGCCGAAATCGAGATATTCGACTTTGCCGAGATCGTTGTAGCTGATCCCCGCGGCTTTCAGGACGGCGCGGGCATTGAGCTCGGTACCCGACTTCGCCGCGCCGACCGACAGGCGCTTGCCCTTCAAATCGGCGAGCGATTTGATGCCTGCATCGGCGGTGGCGACGATCTGAATGTAATTGGGATAGATTGCGGCAACGTCGCGCAGCTTGTCGAGCTTCTTCGAGAAGCCGACCTCCGTATCGCCACGCCAGGCCTGGCTCAACGTGTCGCCGAGGGTGAAGGCGATCTCGCCACGGCCGGCTTGCAGCAGGCTCAGATTCTCGACCGAGGCCTTGGTCGACTGAGCGGACGATTTGGCGTCCGGTATGGCTTTCGCATAGATATTCGAGAGCGCCACCCCGAGCGGGTAATAGACGCCGCTGGTGCCGCCGGTCAGCACGTTGATGAATTGCTGCGCCCGTGCAGGAATACTTGCCGCCGCCAGCGCCAGGATAAGCCCCAGCAAGCCAAACTTTCGCATCATCGCTCTCCAGCGTTTCTCCCGTTCAAGATTTGGCGGTTTCTCGCCCAAAGGGCAAGCGCCGCCCGCGATTGCTGCAGCGCATCGACGCTTGACCTTGCGCCCGCCATCGCGGAGTTTCTGCTCATGGCATCGGACGGCCCCGGCTCTCAACTCGATCAAGGCGCGCCTACGCTCTCGGCGCTGGTGATCGCGCATAATGAGGAGGCGCAACTCGGCGATTGTCTCGCACGATTGCGCTTTGCCGACGAGATCGTCGTCGTGCTCGATCGCTCGACCGATCGCTCGGCCGAGATCGCGCGGAGCGCCGGCGCCCACGTCATCGAGGGCGGCTGGGAACTCGAAGGGCCGCGGCGCAACGCCGGGCTCGATCAATGCCGCTGTGATTGGATCATCGAGGTCGATGCCGATGAGCGGGTGCCGTCGGCGCTGGCGCAAGAGGTCCGCAGCGCGATAGTGCAAGGCAGCAGCGATATTTTCCTGGTGCCGATGGCCAATCACATCGGCGCGCATCGCGTGCGGTATGGCTGGGGTGCTTACAACGGCGTCGCCGCCAAGCCGATCCTCTTTCGCCGTGGCGTGAAGCGCTGGGGTGCGGGGCGCGTTCATCCGCGTATCGAGCTCAACGGCCGGCGCGGGACGCTCAACGAGACGCTTGATCATTATGTCGATCGCGATATCGGCGATATGTTCCGGCGCCTCAATCGCTATACCGATCTGGCGGCGCTCGATGCGATCGACGCGGGCGATATACCCCCGATGGGGCACTCGGTCCGGCGTGTTTTCAGCCGCTTCTGGAAATCATATGTCGCGCGCAAGGGACATCGCGAGGGCGCTTATGGGCTTGCACTCGCCACCTTCTCCGCGCTTTATCCCTTGTTGATCTACCTGAAGGTCGCGACGGCAAAGGGCGAAGGGGAGAAGACGTGAGCTTGTTGGGCCGCAAAAGTGGCGATATCCGGCCGATGCCGCTTTCCGAGCGGCTCTACCGCCGTTTCTTCCTCAAATATCACGGCCGCTACCTCATCACCGAGCTACAGTTCCGCGCGCGGCAGAAAAGCGTCGATTACATCGTCGCCGAGATGGGCGATGCGTCGATCTTCGAGGATCGCTGGGCGCTGCTGCGGCATGCGGTGAACGAGGCGCCACCCGATGGGTTGATGATCGAATGCGGCGTTGCCGATGGCGCGAGCCTGCGTCACACCGCGCGCGACAGCGTGCGGCGCTTCCACGGCTTCGACAGTTTCGAGGGGTTGCCCGAGGCCTGGGCCGGCACCTTCGAGCAGAAAGGCAAATTCGGCCGCGGCGGCACTTTGCCGGAGGTGCCGAGCAATGTGGCGCTGCATAAGGGCTGGTTCGAGCAAACGCTTCCGGCTTTTCTTGCCGCGCATCCCGATGACAGCGTCGCGTTCCTGCATGTCGATTGCGATATCTATTCATCGACCGTGACCGTGCTCCGCACGCTCGCGCCGCGCTTGAAGCCCGGCGCGGTGCTGGTGTTCGACGAATATTTCAACTACCCGAATTGGCAGCGCCATGAATGGCGCGCCTTTCAGGAATTCATCCGCGATACCGGCCTGTCCTATCGCTATCTTGGCTTCGCCCAAAAGAACGGCCATGTCGCCGTGCGGCTGGGCGAGGAGAGCGATGCCGCCGTGCGCGAGGCCGAGCGCCGACTGGAGCAATGGGGGCTGCCCAAAGTCTCGACCGAATGATCGCGACGTCACGCCTATCGCTGGTCGTGCTGGCTTGCTGCGTCACGCTCGCTGCCGGCGCGCGAGCCGAGACGATCAAGGTCGGGCTCCTCAAGACCGTCGGTTCGGGCCCGATCTTCATCGCGCAAGAAAAAGGATATTTCGCGGCCGAAGGGCTTGAGATCGAAGATGTCGTTTTCGATTCCGCCGAGCCGATCGCCGTCGCGGTCGTCTCGGGTTCGATCGATATCGGCGCGACCGGCCTGACCGCCGGGTTCTATACCCTCGCGGGCCAGGGCGCGCTCAAGATGCTGGCGTCGGAAAGCTTCGAGCGGCAGGGGTTCCAGGGACAGGCGGTGCTGGTCTCCAACCGCGCTTGGGATGGAGGGCTCAAAGCTTTCACCGATTGGCCCGACCATTCCGTCGCCATAAGCCAGGTCGGCGGCGCACCGCATTACAGCCTCGGCTTGCTTGAAGAGAAATTCGGTGTCGACGCGAAGGCCGTGCGCGTGCTGCCGCTGCAATCGAACGCCAACCGTATCGCGGCGGTGACGGGCGGCACGGCCGATACGGCGATCATTCCTGTGACCTACGCGATGCCGTCGATCCAGCATGGCGATGCCAAGCTGCTTGGCTGGGTCGGCGATTACACGCCGTGGCAGGTCGCGGCAGTTTTCGCGTCGACGAAAGCAACGAATGACCGCAGCGACATGCTCAACCGCTTTCTTCGCGCGTCGCTGCGCGGCGTCAAAGATTATTGCGATGCCTTCATCGGGCCGGATGCCAAGCTGCGCTTCGGTCCGACCGCGCCCGAGGTTCTGACGATCATCGCCAAATACACCGGCCAGCACGAAGCCGATATCAAGCTCGGCATCACCTATCTCGATCCGCAAGCGCGCATCGATGTGAAGGATGTCGGCCACCAGATCGCGTGGTTCCGCGCGCAAGGCATGGTCAAGGGCGATTTCGACGCGAATTCCGTTATCGACAAGCGGTATGCTATTCCATTGCCCGAATAAAACGAAAGCGTGGCCGGGCGTCGGTTCGCTCGTAATCAATAAGTGAAGGAGAGGGAGGGCACATCATGCAGTTTTCAACAAAGACATTTCCGATAAAGACAATGGCCATTGCGCTGCTCGCGCTCGGCGCGGGCACGGCGCAAGCCGCCGACAACACGGCGATGGAGCACACGACGCTCTCGCTTCCCGCGATCAATCTTGGCTTCTTGAGCCGCTTTGTCGCCGATGACGAAGGTCTTTGGAAGAAAGAAGGCATCGACGTCACGGTGCAGGTCATCCAAGGCGTCGGCTCGACCAACGCCGTGATCGCCGGCTCGATCGATTTCGCCTATGCCTCGGCGGCGACCATCACACGCGCCAAGGCCCGCGGCCAGAATCTCGTCGCGCTGGCGACGCAGTCGCAGGAATCGGGCGAGACGATCGTCATCCGCAAATCGATCGCCGATGCAGCGCATTTCGATCCGAAAGCATCGCTCAAGGAGCGCGGTAAGATTCTCCAAGGCCACAGCTTCGCCATCGGCGGCGCCGGTGCCATTCCCGACGTCGTTCTGAAAGTGGTGGCAATGGAGGCGGGCGTGCCAGCCGCCAGCGTCACGACAGCGCCGATGAGCCCCGATGCCCAGATCGCGGCTTTCGATCGTGGCGCCGTGGATGGTTTCGTCTCGGGCCCGCCTTTCACCCAGATCGTCACCGTGGCCGGGACGGCTGTGATCGTTTCCGATACGACGAAGAGTGAGCCCAAGGGTTATTCGCCGATCTCTTCCGGCTTGGTGTTGGCACGCGCTGATTTCTGCCCAGCGCATAAATCGATCTGCACCAAATTCATGCGCGGCGTGGTCGACGCGTTGACCTTCATCAAGACGCATAAGACCGAGACGCTGGCGATCATGAAGAAGCACTTCAGTGCTTTCGACGACAAAGTGCTGGCCGCGGCGTATGACGACGAGGTCGCGATCCAGCCGGCGAAGCCGATCACCACGCCGCAAGAGCTGGAAAATGGCGACCGGCTCAACGTCGCGGCGGGCTTCCTGAAGAAGGAAGACATGCTGCCGGAATACGCGTCGATCATCGATAATCAGTACGTCCAGTAACGCTGCATTCCCATCGAGAGTCCTTCGACGACGCTCAGGATGAGGAAAGAACGTGCGCGGCATTTCCATTGGAAGATGCCCAATACAATCCACCTCATCCTGAGCGGAACGCAGCGTAGTCGAAGGACGCAGGTCGTTTCTGCAACTGTCTAATGTTGCACGATCTTGATCAGGTCGATCACTTGCTGATCGATCTTGGGATGTGTCTTCCACCAATCGACGGTGACGTCGACGAATTTGACGCCTTGGGCGCGCTCGCCCTCGACCAGCTTTTTCGCATATGAGTCGCTGTAGAGGCCGAGATCGAGGCCGTTGTAATCGGCCATCACCTTCGCCTGACCGTCGGGCGAGGTGAGGTAGAGCGTGTAGAGGATCGCGGCGTTGGGATGCGCTGCATGCGTCGGGATGGTGATATAGGAATAGCGCCTCTCGGCGATGTCGCTGACGATCTTGGCGGCGACGAGATTCGTTCCGCGGAACTTGATGTTGTTCGACCAGCCGCCGCTGCAATCGAGTGCCAGCGCCGAAAGCTCGCCCGAGGCGATGCGATCGACGCTGCCGCAACTGGCGAAACCGCCGATCTGGGTGGCGAATTGCTTGATATAGGCGGTCGTCTTGTCGATGCCCCAGACATCGTCGGCGAGCAGCGCATCGAAGCCGCCGAGGAAGGGTGTCGTCACGAATTTTCCCTTGAGCTCGGGCTTCAACAGATCGGCTGAGCTTTTGATATCGGCGGCCCACGGCGCGGCTTTGGGGTTATAGAGAATATTCGGCAGCGACAGGTTCACCCGAATCGCCTTGCCCTGCGCCTCGATCAGCTCGGGCGGCACCGTCGGCATTGCGCCGCGCCAATCGATCGCGCGGAAGAAATTTTTCTCGAGATAGGGCACGATCTGGGCCGGCGTCAGCGCCAGCACATCGGTGCTCGCGGACGTTCCCGCCTGCATCTCCTGGAAGAGCTGCGCCGCGAGCGGACCATAAGCGGCGCCCGGGCTCCATTCGATCGGGATATCGACGCCGAACGTCGCCTTGATGCCGCGCTGCGCGGCGGCTTGCGCCTCCGGCCCTGCGAGCGTCGACGCGGGCGTCGAGCGCACCAGCAGCTTTCCTTCCTGCTTGGCGCCGTCGATGATCTTGGCGAGGGCAGGGGTGATTTCGATGCTCTGCGCGCTGGAAGGAGCCGGAAGCCACGCAGTCAGAAATGCGGCGATGCCGCCGATGATGAGCCCGCGCAAGATGTCCTCCCTGATCTTTTCCACATATCGTAAGGAGAGGTTCCCGCTAAAGCGAGGCGCGCGTTCCATAGCCGAAACGCGCCCCTTTCGTCTCGAAGCGTAGGCCCGCTTACTGGATCGTCATCATATTCGTGCGGGTCAGCTTGATCTTGCCGCCCATCACCGGCCCGGCGGCAAAGGTATTGACCGTCGCTTGGTCGCCGTAGGGTGCGCGCGACGAAATCCCGTCCACCGGTACGACGACATCGTAGCCGTGGAAGAAGGCCGAGGTTCCGGTGAACAGCACCGCGCCATTACCTGCGCTGCCGACCACAATCACGGTCTTGATGTGATTCTTCTTGAGGACCTGGTCCAAATTCGTCTTGAGGAATTTGTCGAGGAAGGCGGTGATCATCGGCTCTTTGCCGAGCGGCGCGACAGGCGGCAGGATGTCGGCTGCAGTGGGCGCCGGGATCGTCGGCGAGGGACTTGGGAATTTGGTGTAGATCACCATCATCTTCTTGTCCCGGGCAGTCTTCAGCAAATTCTGCATCGCCGGTAAGGTGTCCGTGCAGACCGGGTTGGGTGCGCAGTTCTGCTTGAGGAAGTCGAGCATCAATAGCGCGGTCGTCTTCGGATCGACGGTGACGTTGTCAAGCTTCGGCGCGGTAGGCGCCTGGACCTGTGCCCAATTGTCGATGATATCCGCGGCCCGCGCGGGCAGGCTCAGCGCGACACTCGCCGCCACCAAAGCGAGCGATAACAAACGGGATGATAAGGCCATACGTTCTCCCCCTAGGTTCAACTTTTCGGTGCCGCAGCAAAGCAATAAAGCGCGTGGCAAAGCAAGGGATAACGCACGTCGGTTGCTGGTGCTGCCTTTCCCGTGCAGCCATGGTAAGCAGAAGCCCGCAACCAATTCAGAAGCGGCGTGGGGGAAGCATGGTAGAGCCGGTACAGCGGATTATTCGCCGTGTCGTCACCGAAGAAGACGCGTCAGGACGGGCTCGGATCGTCGAAGATACCCGCGTGCCCGCGGTGAGCGTGCCGGAGCGGCCGGGCTACAATGTCAGCAATATCTGGGTGACCGGCGATACGCCGGCATCGATCAACACTCCCGATCGCATCGCCGATCACAAAGGTGTGTTGTTGCCGCCGCCGAACGGCACCGTGCTGCGCGTCATCGACTATCCGCCCGAGGCGACCGATCCGGCCGAGCGGCGGCGCCAGCTCGCCGCGACTTTCGGCACGCTTTATCCCGACGCCGAGCACCGTATCGACGACAAGCATCCCGGCATGCATCGCACCGAGACGGTCGATTACGCGATCATCCTCGAAGGCGAGATTGTGGCCATGCTCGACGATAGCGAGACCGTGCTGCGCGCCGGCGACATCCTCATCCAGCGCGGCACCAACCACGCCTGGGCCAATCGCTCCGGTAAGCCGGCACGGATATGCTTCGTGCTGATCGATGGGAAGCGATAGCGAAAGCGGCTGCGTCAATTGCTGCGCTGGACGCAGCGATTGCCTTGCCAGAGTTCGAAGCCGCGGATGTGGTCGCATTGCGTGACGATCGCTTCGGCGACCGATCGCGCCATGTCGTCTGATTCGAGCCGCAGGATATGCATCGTTTCGTGGCCCGGCGAGCGGGCCGCGGCGTCGTCGCGCATGAAGTAACAGCGATATTCCAACATCGTTTTCGGCCTCGATACACAACCGATGGCTATCTTTATCTGGCGGGAATTGCTTCCGTATGACGGAAACGCGGCAAATTACGGGCAGCGAGCGCTGTCAGGCAAATTCGAGCGTGCGAGCCTTGACGGTCGCCGTTTGCTGAAGCGCGAGGATTTGTTGGTCGACGCGTGCGAAGGCGAGCTTCAGATCATCGATATGCAGGAGAAGGTTGATCCGCTGCTTGGCGTCGCAGGTAACTTTCAACAGATGCCCCATCTGCGTTGCCCGCTGACGGATCTCGTTCTGCTTGTCGCGCAAATTGGTGATGGTATCGCTATCGAGGAAGAGCGATCTTTCCCCGGCAACGGGACGACGGGATGTTTTGATGGCGGAAACCCGTCTCTTGGTCACCTATGTCTCTCCTTAGAAGGCGAAACATAGTTTCATCTGCAATTCGGTCGAATCTAAGGCGTCTCGACCGAATCCATATTATTTTGACGTTAGGATGCTCACCAATTGAGTTGAGCGCCGGCGAATATCACGCGATCTGTCGACTTGCCGATGCCGATCGAGAGCTTGTAATCGGCGTAGAGATTGAGGCTGTCATTCAACCGCAACGTCGCGGACGGGCCGAGGGTCACGATGTTGTGGGCCGGCGTCACGATTGACGCTGGAACGGCGGCGGCGGCGGGCGTTGTGAGGGACAGAGTCTCGTTCGGATTAAGCAATTCGTGGCTATAGGATAGCTTGAACGCGGGCGTAATCCTCCTTTGTCGAGCATTGGCTGTGGCACGGCCGCAACAGAGACGGCGAGTTTGTGTCGGGTGTTCAACGCAAGTGATGCGCGAGAAAGCGCGCTACTGCGCGGCCATTCTTTCCGTCAGGGCAATCAGGCGAATCCGCATTTCGTCGCGCGGCAGATGAAAACTTCCGCCATGGCCGGCGAAGATCCATTCGAAGCGATAGGCGGCGAGGGCATGCAGCGACGCTGTCTGCTCGGGCCAGGAATACCAGCAGACATGTTTCGAGGCGCGTAAATCGTCGGTGGTGAAATCCCAGGAAAGGGAATCGCCAGCAAAGAGACAGCGCTCTTCGAAGAGAAACGCGACGCTGCCCTTGGTGTGGCCCGGAACCGGGATGGCGAGAAGATCGTCGCCGAGCGCGGTCGGCTCCCGGCCGCGAAGGAGATTTGTCGCGTAAGGTGCGGCACTGCGGTCGTCTTCGTGGATGAAGACGCGCGCGCCGAAATGCTTGGCGTAGCGCTCGGCATCGGCGACATCGTCGCGATGCGTCAGCAGGATCAGCGCGAGGCCACCGCGCTGCTCGATGGCCTGGACGACATGCTCGGTCCAACGCGGCGCATCGACCATCGCATTGCCCGCGTCACGCTGGATAAAGAAAGAATGCGCGCCCCAGGAATTTCGGGCGTTATAGCCGAGCCGCCAGACGCGCTCGGTCATTGCCTCGGGAAATACCGCGCCCTGCGGCGGTGCGGCGTGCTCGGCATGAACCGAAGCGGTGGGGCAGAGCAGCCTTGCACGCCAAGCCAGGACGCGCTCTGCGTCTGTCACAGGCTGATGGTCGAAGACAGATTGCCCGTCGCGCTCGATAATAAGGCCCGGCGCAACGGTCTGCGCCGCTTTGCAATTGATGCACTCGGTGTCGACGTACCAATCGCCTGCGACGTTCGATGGATGGCGGTGACGCATTGCGCAGCCTCCTACCTGTTTCGTCATTGCGAGGCGCGTAGCGACGAAGCAATCCAGGGCGACACGCGAAATTCTGGATTGCCTCGTTTCGCTCGCAATGACGAGCTCTTAATTTACTCCTCGAACCGGCCCAGCCTTACGGCCGTCTGGCCGCGGGTAAAGCGTCGTGCCGGCATGATCAGCACGCAATTGTCATAAGGCGTGCGGATATCGCGGCCGCCATCGCGGGCGATGATGGTGCCGGCGTGCTCGATCACCTCAAAACCTTCATAGGTGTCGAAGAAACGGAAATCGTCGTTTTGGATCGTGACGCGATGGGTGACCTGTATCACGCGCTGCGCTTCCGGCGGCTGTTGCGTCCAGGGCGCCGCGTCGACTTCGCTCAGCACTCCCGTGGCGGTGAGGAAACGCCACGCGGTTTCGCTCGCGGTCTCCGCGGTCTGCTTCGCCCAATGCTGGCCGCTTTCGACGAGCAGCGCGACCGCGGGCGAGGCGGGATCGGAGAAGTGTCCGTAGTCGCGCAGCCGCTGGCCGCCTTCATGGCCGGCGTCGCGCACGAGATAGACCGGAAAGCCGAGCGTCTTGGCGAAATCGAGATGCTTGCGCTCGATCCCGGTCAGCATCAGCGGCGGGTTGATGTTGGTGGTGGAGTGGATATCGAGTAGGTAGTCGACCGTGTCGATCAGCGGCCGCAGCACGCGAGCGCGGCGCAACTCCTGACTGTTGCGCGGTCCCTCGAGCGCATTGCAGTCCCAGACGCGGTTCATATCCTCATCGACATACCGCGAGAGCGCAGGGTCGACGCGGCTAAAATTGTGATAGGCTTCGATGTTGCAGAAAGCGAACGTGATCTTGCCGCGCGCCGGCCGCACGCCGGCAAGGAGCATCCTGTCGAGCGCGATCGCGCCGCAAATCTCGTTGCCATGCATCAGCGCCGAGAGCATCACATGCGGGCCGGGCACCACGGCGGTGAAACTCCACGCATAATCGATGCCGGTATCGCCGGTGCGCCACGGCGAGAGATCGGGCGGATCGAGCTCAACCGGCGTCGCACGAAAGCCGCGTGTTGCACCACCGCCGTATGCCATGTCGTTCAGTGACGAACCCGCTCGATCAGGCGGCTGATAAAATCTTCGCATTGCTTGACCTGGTCGAGGGCGATGAATTCGTCGGCCTTATGCGCCTGCTCGATCGAGCCGGGGCCGCAGATGACAGTGGGGATGCCGCCCTGCTGGAAGAAGCCGCCTTCGGTGGCGAAGCTGACTTTGCCGGTACCGTTCGCGCCCGAGAGCGCAAGGGCGAGCTGCACCACTTCCTCATCGGGCTTGGCCGAGAGCGCGGCCACGGTGTTGGTCTCCTCGAAGGCAATGCCGGCTTGCGCGCTCACCGCTTGCATCTCAGGCAAGAGGCTCGCGGCATAGCGTTTCAGATCGTCGACGATCGCATCGGGATCGTCATTCGGCAGATGACGCATCTCGAAATCGAAGCGGCATTCGTTCGGTACGATATTGACCGCTGTGCCGCCCGCGACGAGGCCGGTTTGCAGCGTGGTATAGGGCGGATCGAAAGCTGGATCGAAGGGGCCGCTCGTGCGCTTCTTCCTCGCGATGCCGTTGATATGCGTGATCATCGCGGCGGCGGTCTCGATTGCGTTGACGCCGCGATGGGTGAGCGATGAATGCGCTTCATGGCCATGCACGTGGCAGCGCAGGCGCCGGCTGCCTTTATGCCCGATAACCGGCTTCATCAAAGTCGGCTCGCCGATGATGCAGAGCCGCGGCTTCACCGCACGCGGCGCGATGGCGGCGATCAGCGAGCGCACGCCGAGGCAGCCGACTTCCTCGTCATAGGTGAGGGCGAGATGGATCGGCACGGCCAGCGATTGGGTGACGAGTTCTGGCACTTTCGCCAGCATCACCGCGATGAAGCTCTTCATATCGGCACTGCCGCGCGCATAGAGCTTGCCGTCGCGCGGCTCGAGCTTGAAGGGGTCGCTCGCCCAATCCTGCCCGTCGACCGGGACGACGTCGCTATGGCCCGACAGCATCACGCCGCCGACATCGGTCGGTCCGATGGTGGCAAAGAGATTGGCCTTGCGCCGCGTCGCATCGAAGACCAGCTCGCTTTTGACGCGCCAGCGATCGAGATAATCGCGGACGAAATCGATCAAAGCGAGATTGCTCTCGCGGCTGGTGGTGTCGAACCCGACCAACCGCCCGATCATCTCGACACTCGTCATATGCTGACCCGGCATCGGGTCATTCTGGCGCGGCGGAAGGCGGCGCGCCAGAGGCGGAAAAGCGCGCTAAGCTGTTGTGGTTCGCAAGGGGGGAGGGTGTATGGCTGGGCAAGATGCAGCATCGCAGGGCGTGACCGCGACGATCCTCGCACAGGTCGATGCGCTGTTCGCCGCGCCACTGCCGGACGATGTCGTAGAATGGGCGCGACATTGCGTGCTTGATTGGCTCGGCGTTGCGTTGGCCGGTGCCGAGGATGCGCTGACGTTGGCGCTGCGTGACGAGGCGCGCGAGGAAGGCGGCCGGCCGGTGGCGAGCGTGCTGTTTCACGGCGACAAGACCTCGCCGGCGCTGGCGGCGCTGGTCAACGCGTCGATGGCCGATGCGCTCGATTTCTCCGACGCCAATCCCAACATGCACGGCCACACCACGCCGGCGATCGTTGGGGCGGCGCTGGCGCTGGCCGAGGCGAAAGGCGCGAGCGGCCGCGCGCTGCTGGAAGCGATCGTCGTCGGGATCGAGATCGGCGTGCCGTGTCGGGTCTGCTGGCGCATGGCCGGCTTCATCCCGGCGGTTTCCACCCGACCGGCACGACGGTCGTCTTCGGCGCGGCGGCCGCGGCGGCGCATCTCCTCGGGCTCGATGCGCGGCAGCGTGCGCATGCGCTGGGGCTCGCGGCGACGCAAGGCGCGGGGCTGGTCGCGTCGGCCGGCTCGATGGCTAAGCCCTTCCATTCCGGCAAGGCAGCGATGAACGGGCTCTTGGCGACGAGCCTTGCCGCGCGCGGCTTTACCGGCCGTCCGGATGCGATCGAGGCGCCGGGCGGATTTCTCTCGGCGCACGTGAGGGAATGGAGCGCCACGCCGCTCGCGCCTTGCGCGGACCGCTTCCTTATCCGCGACACCAAGTTCAAGGCGCATGCCGCCTGCGCGCTGACTCACAGCAGCATCGAGAACATGTTGCTTCTGATGCGCCGGCATGCGGTCACGCCGGCGGCGATCGAGCAGATCGAGCTGCGCGTGCCGAATTCCAGCATGGGCGTCTGCAACATCGCGGAGCCGACCACGGGGCTCGAGGCGAAATTCAGCCTTAAGACCGTCGCGGCCATGACCTTGCTCGGCGACGCGACCGGCGACATCAACGCCTATGCGGTGGAGCGGGTGACACGGCCCGAGGTGAAACGGCTCGCGGCGAGGATATCGGTGACGGGACGCGATGATCTCGATGGCGGGGAGGCGGTGGCCATCGCGGCGTTGATCGACGGGCGCACGCTCACCGAGCGTTACGACAGCTATACGGCAAAGGTCGATCTCGGGGCGCAGCGCGTGGCGCTCGGCCGCAAATTCCGCGCGCTGGTCACGCCGATGCTCGGTGAAGTGCGCGCCGCACGATTGGAAGAGGCAGTTTTCGTGCTCGACGGCGCTGCGTCGGTCGCGCCGCTCGTCGCGCTGACGGCGAAGGCCTAAGCCGGCCGGGTCTCGGCTGAAGGTTCGTAGGTCGCTTTGACCGCCGGCCGCGCCATGACGCGCTCGTACCACGCCGCTGTCTTGGGATGGCTCGTCATCAGCTCGGGCCGTACTTCGCGGAAGGCGAAGACGTAGGGGAGAATGGCGATATCGGCGAGGGTGTACATCGCGCCGACGAGAAACGGGCCACCTTCGGCCAGCGCCGTCTCGCAGCGATCGAAGATGTAATCCATCTTGCCGTAGGCTTCCTCGAATTCCTTTTTCGAGAAGCCGTCGCCTTTGAGCGCTTGCAGCTTCAGTCGATGGTCGATCAGCGGCGTCTCGGCAACGGCTTTGTCGAAGTCGCTTTGCGACATCTCCTTGATCTGCGTCTGCTTGGTGCGTGTCCAGGTCGGGATGCGTGTCGCGGGCAGGCCGTATTCGTCGGCCATCTTGCAGAAGACGCGCATCTTGGCGCGCGCGACCGGATCCTGCGGCCGCATCGGATTCTCTCGGAAAGACCTCGTCGATATATTCGTTGATGACGCCGCTCTCGATGATGACCGTGCCGTTATGGACGAGCGTCGGCACCAAGCCGTTGGGATTGAGCTTCAGATACGCTGGATCGTGATGCTCGAACTTGTTGAGCGAAAGGTAGTGGCTCTTATACGGCACGCCCTTTTCCCTGAGGCAGAGCCGCGATTTCTTCGAGCAACTCGTCAGACCTGCGTGATAGAGCTCGAGCGTATCGGCCATGGCGACCTCCTCATGCGATTGTCATTATGGAACGTATAGTCCATAATGACCGTGGAGTATAGCGAGGACATGCCGCGCCCACGCGAATTCGATACGGAAGACGCTCTCGAGCGGGCGATGCAGGTTTTCTGGTCGCAAGGCTATGAAGCAACGTCGCTCGACACGCTCTGCGAAGCGATGTCGCTGAGCCGTTCGAGCTTGTACGCGGCTTTCGGCGACAAACGGACTTTGCTGCTGCGTGCGTTGGAGCATTATTCGCAGCGTGGCAGCGAGCGGATCGCGAAGGGTCTCAATGGGCCGAAGCCGATCCGCGCGGCGCTTGCCGCTCTGCTTGACGAATTCATCGACGCGATCGCCGCCGGTCCCGGCCGTCGCGGCTGTTTCATTGGCAACTGTGCCGCCGAGTTGGCACGCGACGATCATGCGGCGATAGCGATTCTGGCCCAAGCTATCGAGCGCAACGAAGGCTATTTCCGCGGCGCGCTCGAAGCGGCACGCAAGCGCGGCGAAATCCGGCGCGATGCCGATGTCGCAGCGCTCGCGCGCTTTCTCACCGCGAGCATCCAAGGCCTGCGGCTCGTCGGCAAGGCGAAACCGGATCGCGCAGCGCTTCGCGACGTCGCGACAACGATGTTGCGTTGCCTCGACGCTTAAGAGCGGCACTCGAAAAGCTGTTTCGCATGGGAGGGATACGATGCTCGAGCTTTATCACCATGGCACGTCGGTTTGCGCGGCGAAGGCGCGGATTGTCCTGGCCGAGAAGGGGCTCGATTGGGTTAGTCGTTACGTCGACATTCTGAAAGGCGAGCAGTTCGCTCCCGACTATCTGAAGCTCAATCCCAAGCATGTCGTGCCGACCTTGGTGCATGACGGCAATGTCATCCGGGAATTGACCGTGATCGGCGAATATATCGACGATGCTTTTCCCGATCCGCCGCTGAAGCCGGAGGCACCGCTCGATCGCGTCACCATGCGGATGTGGACGAAGCGTCTTGACGAAGAGCTCCATCCGGCGACCGGCATCGTCACCTATGCGATCTCGCATCGGCATGCGGTGATCGCGAACGGGCCCGACGCGATCAAGGCCTGGGTCGAGAACGCGCCGCCGGCCGAGCATGCTCGGCGCCGGCAGCGGCTCGAAGCGGGCATCGAGGATCCCGATGCCACGGCGTCGATGCGTGTTTATGACAGATTTCTCGGCGATATGGAGGTGCAGCTCGTGCGCACGCCGTGGCTGGCCGGCAGCCGCTTCTCGCTCGCGGAGGTTGGCGTCATTCCCTATATCAACCGCCTCGATATGTTGGCGCTCTCAGCACTTTGGACGGAGAAGCGGCCGCGTCTGACCGATTGGTGGCAGCGAGTGAAAGCGCGCCCGACTTTTGAGCCGGCGCTGTTCAGATACGTGCCGCCGGGCTTGGGTGAGATGATGGATAAATATGGCAAGGAAGCCTGGCCCAAG
Organism: uncultured Alphaproteobacteria bacterium; assembly: GCA_963740675.1. GTDB lineage: Bacteria > Pseudomonadota > Alphaproteobacteria > ATCC43930 > CGMCC-115725 > CAIKMD01. Next base: position 519,586 of record CAVUFS010000003.1, on the reverse strand, counting down.
GTCAAGGCGATCGTACAATAGGGAGGATGCCGCGATGCTGGTGCTTTATCACAACGACATGTCGGTCTGCGCGCAAAAGGTGCGGCTCTGCCTCGCCGAAAAGGGCTTGGCCTATGAGGCGCGGCATCTGAATTTGCGCGCCGGCGATCAGCAGCAGCCGGATTATATCAAGCTCAATCCCAAAGGCGTGGTGCCGACGTTGGTCGACGACGATGTCGTGGTGACGGAATTGGTCGTCATCAACGAGTATGTTGACGACGCTTTCCCGAAGCATCCGCTGAAGCCGAACGATCCCGCCGGTCGCGCCAAGATGCGGTGGTGGACGAAGCAGATCGACGACAGCATCTTCGCCGCGACCGGTACGGTCAGCATGAGCATCGCCTTCCATCACCAATACACGCCGGAGGTCCTGGAAGAGCTCACGCGTCAGCGCGGCGAAGCTTATCGCAAGCGCTTCGCCTTGCTGCAGCAGGGCGTCAACAACCCGTTCTTCCCCGACGCAATCAAGCGGCTCTACAAGATGGTCGTCGATATGAACGCGGCGCTCGAGCGCGGGCCATGGCTCTGCGGCGAGATGCTGACGCTCGCCGATGTCGCCTTCGCGCCCTATCTGACGCGGCTCGATCATCTGAAATTCATGGGCTTCCTCGACAAGAACCCGCGCACCGCGCATTGGTATGAGCGGATGCGCAACCGCGAGAGCTATCGCATGGCGCTCGCGGCGCAGTTCAATCCTAAATACCTGCCGCTGATGGACGAGAAGGGGCGCGAGGCGTGGCCGCGCGTCAAAGAGCTGGTGGGGCTAGCCTGACATGGCGGCGGGCGCAACGCCTCTGACCGGTATTCGGACTTGCGTGTTCGATGCTTATGGCACGCTGTTCGATTTCGCCTCGGCGGCGTCGCGCTGCGCCGATGCGCTCGGCGACAAGGCCAAGGCGTTGACGCCGCTCTGGCGCGACAAGCAGCTCCAATATACGTGGCTGCGCGCGGCGCAGAACCGTCACGCCGATTTCTGGCAGGTCACCGGCGATGCGCTCGATTTCGCGCTCGAGACGCTCGGCATCGCTGATGGGCAAGGCGCGCTGCGGCAGCGCTTGATGGATTGCTATCGGACCCTCGACGCGTTTCCCGAGGTGCCGGCGATGTTGCGACGGCTCAAAGCCGCCGGCTTTACAACCGCGATCCTTTCCAATGGCACGCCGGCGATGGTTGCCGCCGCGGTGGAGCATGCCGGTATCGGCGATGCGCTCGATCAGGTGCTCACGGTGGAAGAGGTCGGTGTCTTCAAACCGGCACCGGCGGTCTATCAACTTGCGGTCGATCGGCTCGGTGTCCCGAAATCGGCGATTGCATTCCAATCGTCGAATGCGTGGGACATTCATGCCGCCTCGGCTTTCGGCTTCCGCACCGTGTGGTGTAATCGCAGCGGCCAGCGGCGCGAGCGCTTGCCGGGCGCGCCGGATCGCGAGATCGCGACGCTCGCGGAATTGCCGGAATTGCTCGGCGTCTAAGCCGGCACTGGCTCGAGCTGCTTCCGCTTCTTTTTGCTGCCGGGCTGGTCGTCGGTCAGCATCTGCGCCGTCCCGGCGATGAGGCCGATGACCACGCCAAGCTGCCAGGCATGGTCGTACGAACCGAAATGGTCGTAGATCAGGCCGCCGCCCCAGGCGCCGAGGAACGAGCCAACCTGGTGCGTGAAGAACATGATGCCCGACAGCGTCGCGAGGTAACGCAGCCCGAACATCTGAATGACGAGGCCTTGCGTCAGCGGGATGACGCCGAGCCACATCAGCCCCATCAGCGCCGCAAAGATCAGCGTCGTCGTCGGCGTCGCGGGTAGCATGAAATAGATCGCGATGAAGATCGAGCGGAACACGTAGACCAGGCCCAAGAGGATGTGCTTGGGATATTTGCCGCCGAGCCAGCCAAGCAGATAGCAGCCGCCGACATTGAAGATCGCGATGGTCGAGAGCGCTTCGGCGCCGAGCATCGGATCGGCGCCGCAGAGCGCGAGATAAGTCGGCAGATGGGTGGTGAGGAAGATGAGCTGCAGGCCGCAGACGAAGATCGCGGTCGCCATGGTGATGTAGCCGCGGTGATTGGCGGCGGCGCGCAGCACCTCGCGGAAGGTCTCGGGTCCGCCGCCGCCTTGGCCGCGCGAGCGCTGATCGGAGACCTTGTCGACGCCGCCGGTGAAGAATGCCGCCGGTAACATGATCGCCGAGAGACCGATGAAGGCATAGAACGCAACATGCCAGCCATGATCGGCGATCAGCTTTTGGGCCATCGGTGCGACGAGGAAAGTGCCGAAAGAGCCGATGCCCGCGACCATGCCGAGCGTGGCGCTGCGGCGTGCCGGCGAAACGACGCGCGAGGTCGCGGCGAGCGATAGGTTGGAGGCGGTGCAGGAAAGCGACATGCCGATGAGCACGCCGGTGCCGAGCAGCAGCATGAACGATCCGGTCGCAAACACAGTGACGACGAGACCGGCGGCGAAGCACAGGCTGCCGAAGATCAGCATGATGCGCATGCCGAAGCGATCGGCGATCGCGCCAACGAAAGGCTGCGTGATGCCCCAGATCATGTTCTGCAGGGCAAGCGCGAAGGTGAAATCGGAAACGGTGAGGCCGAGATCGCCAGTGATCGGCACCATGAAGAGGCCGAAGCTTTGCCGCATGCCCATGCCGAGACACATGAGCAGCGACGCGGCCGCAACGATCGTCACACTCTGTGCTCGAGTCGCGGGCAGGGCTGCTTCTTTTGCGCTCATATCGTGCGCTCCGTCACAAATGTCATAATCGCTGTCGCCAGAGCTTACAAAACAGACGCGTGGTGACGCAAACCGCGACGTCTTCGCCACAATAAAGCCATCGAATCGAGTTCGAACAAATTTTTCCACACCGATTTGATAAACTTCCCAGGGTTCTTAGCGGCTCGTTAGTCGTGCCAACGGCAATCTCCCGCCACATCCGAAGACGCAGGGGATGATGTGACGATCATGATGTACGTTGTGCAGAAGAACTCTTCCGAAGGCGACAAGCAACAGTGGCTCAGTCGTGCGAAGCCGACGCTGATCTGGAGCGATAAACGCCACGCCATGTTGTTCGAGACACGCGCTTTGGCGCAGATGGCCGCGCAGATGGCCGCTCGTTTCGATAGCGCACTTGAGGTCGTGTTCATACCCGACCCGACGCGATGGCGCACCGCCTGACGGCCGGATCATCCGACCGCCAGCAATAAGATCTGTTTTTTAGGAAAAGCCCAAACACGGCGCGGCGCACGTTTTGCGCCGCGCCGCTTTCTTAACCGTGATCCGCGTTAGAGCGCAAGGTTAAGGATGGTCGTGGCCGCCACCATGATCACCCCCGCCATGCTCGCCACCGCCATGCGGCTGGCCGCCCGGATGACCTCCGGACGCGGCATGTGCTTGCGCATGCGGCGCGCCGTGAGCGCCGCCCGGTGCGCTATGCTGTCCGCCTTGAGCATGCGGAGCATTCGCATGGTGCACCGGTGCTTGGTGCTGCGCATTGTTATGCGGCGTGTTGGCTGTCGCCGCGGCGTTGTGCGTGTGGACGACGCCCGCGCCGGTGAACGAGGCGGGATGCGCCGTCGCGCCGACCGTCGGCCGGCCGTGATTGACGGAGGACAGGAAGGCGCGGTTCTGAGAGGCCGCGTGCTCGTGTTGCGCCTGCACGCTCGTCGGATCGACATGATGCTCGTGCGCGGCGGCTTCCTGCTGCGCGGTCGGTCGCGCGGTTAAGCCGCCATGGCCGCCATTGAAGCTGACGCGCGTTACCGAGACGTTGTGTACCGGCGCGTTATAGACGTTGGTAATGTGCACATGGCCAAAATTATTGACGGCGCGGTTGTAGAAGAAGTGGTCGTGGTCCCAGTGGCCGCCGGCAAAGCCCACGCCGAAATAGCCGAAGCCGTAATTGACGCCGCCATAGAAGCCCACGGTCGGGCCCCAATAACCGGCGTGCCACAAGTAGCGGCCATCGCCCCAGCCCCAATAGCCGGGCGTCCACAGCAAGCCGACGGAGGGCGGCTGCACCCAAGTGCCTGGCACCCAGTAGTAGCCTTCCGGTCCCCAGCCCCAATAACCAGGCGTCCAGATATAGCCGGGGGCGGGGATGACGGGCTGCGCGTAAACCGGCAGCGGCGGCGGAGGAACCGTGATCGAGACGGCGACTTCTTGCGCTTGGCTGACGCGTGGCGCGAGTGTCAGCGGCGACGCAAGAGCGAGCGCAGCGACAAGGGCGAAGGAGGAGATCGGGGAGAGACGAAGCATGGAGACCCTCAAGAAAGTGCAGCGTTGCTTTGGTGCTGTGGCGAGCGATGACGCTCTGTTGTTTGGAGAACGTGCGCGCCAAGCAGTTTATGCCCAAGCTTGTTGCGCAAGAATGTGGCCGGTTTGCGGCAGAGCTGGGGATATGCGGAGGTAGCGCGCGGCGCTAGCTCAGGAATTGCTCTTTCAGCACGCGCTCTTCGAGATTGTGCTCGGGATCGAACAGCATGGTGAGTGTCACGTTGGGGCTCTCGCGGATCTCGACCGAGGCGACATCGCGTACTTCGGTGAAGTCGGCCGTCGCACTGACCGGGCGTTTATCGGGCTCGAGAATGTCGAGTTGCACACGCGCCGCATGCGGGAGGAGGGCGCCGCGCCAACGCCGCGGCCGGAAGGCGCTGATCGGCGTCAGTGCGAGGACGTTCGCGGCGAGGGGAATGATCGGCCCATGCGCCGAGAGATTGTAAGCCGTGCTGCCGACCGGCGTTGCGACGATGATGCCGTCGGCCATGAGTTCGTCGAGCTGCACGAGCCCGTCGACACTCACTCGAAGCTTCGCGGTCTGACGGCTCTGGCGGAGTAATGAGACTTCGTTGATGGCGAGAGCTTGATGCTCGCGGCCATGCTGATCGCGCACGCTCATCGCGAGAGGTTTGACCCGCACCGGCCGTGCATTCGCGATCCGCTCCTCGAGCGCGTCGGGCGAGTAGCTGTTCATCAAGAAGCCGACGCTGCCGCGATGCATGCCATAGATAGCGACGCCGCGGCGCAAATGCTTGTGCAGCGTCTCGAGCATGAAACCGTCGCCGCCCAGCGCGACGATAACATCGGCTTCTTCGGGCACGGTGGCCCGATAGCGTTTGGTGAGCTCTTGCAGTGCGTCTTGCGCGGCCGGGGCGTCACTGGCTTCGAAGCCGACTTTGGTGCTCACGCCCGCATCCCCCGCACGGCGCGGCCTCAGCCGCCCGTCACGCTCATATGGCGCGAAACCGCCGGCTTCGCGTGACGGCGATCGATGATGAAATCATGGCCTTTGGGTTTGCGCGAAATCGCTTCGTCGATCGCGGCATCGAGCAGCCCATCGCTCTCTGATGCGCGCAGCGGCGCCCGCAGATCCGCGCTGTCATGCTGGCCGAGGCACATGAAAAGAGTGCCGGTGCAGGTGAGGCGGACCCGATTGCAGCCCTCGCAGAAATTATGCGTCATCGGCGTGATGAAGCCGATACGGCGTCCGGTCTCACGCACATTGTAGTAACGCGCGGGGCCCCCAGTGCGGTAATCGGTCTCTTCCAGCGTCCAGCGGTGTTGCAACTGGCCGCGCACCATGGACAGCGGCAGGTACTGATCGATGCGCATCTCGCCGCCGATATCGCCCATCGGCATGACCTCGATCAGAGTCAGGTCGAACCCTTGCTCGCCGCACCACTCGATGAGGCGATCGAATTCATTGTCGTTGACGCCTTTGAGCGCGACAGCGTTGATCTTGACCGCCAGCCCGGCACGCTTCGCCGCATCCAACCCGCTGAGCACCTGGTCGAGCTTGCCCCAGCGTGTGATGGCGGTGAATTTTTCCCGGTCGAGCGTATCGACCGAGACGTTGATGCGCTTGACGCCGGCGGCTCTCAACTCGTCAGCGTAGCGCGCGAGCTGACTGCCATTGGTGGTAAGGGTCAGCTCGTTCAGCGCACCGGTATCGAGATGGCGACCGAGGGAGCGGATGAGGCTCATGATATTCCGCCGCACCAGCGGCTCGCCGCCGGTCAGGCGCAGCTTCTTGACGCCTTTGCGGACAAAGGCGCTGCACAACCGGTCGAGCTCTTCCAGCGATAGAACCTCGGCCTTGGGCAAAAAGGTCATGTCTTCAGCCATGCAATACACACAGCGGAAGTCGCAGCGATCCGTCACCGAAACGCGCAAATAGGAGATATGGCGGCCAAAAGGATCAATCACACCTATAAGATAGGGGCTGCGGAAAGCCCTGACAATGCGGCGAAATTCAGGCATGAAGGGCAGGCAAGGGGGAACGCGCCGGCCATGGGCGATTTCGGGGATGCGGTAAGGCTGGCTTTCGCTCTGGTGCTCGGCGGCGATGCCACGCTGTACGCGATCATCGCGCTCTCGCTCTGGGTCAGCGCCCTCGCGGTGGTGATCGCCATCGTCATAGGCCTGCCGGCGGGGGCGGCGCTGGCGATCTATCCGTTTCCTGGCCGCCGCGGCATCGTGATCCTCGTGAATTCGCTTTTGGGCCTGCCGCCGGTGCTGGTTGGGCTCGCTGGCTACCTGCTCTTGTCGCGTGCCGGACTGCTTGGCCGTTTCGGCTTGCTCTATACGCCCGGTGCGATGGTGCTGGTGCAAGCGGTGCTGACCACGCCGATCGTGATCGCGATCGTCCATCGCGCGGCGCAGGAGCAATGGGCACGGCATGGCGACGCGTTCCAGGTCGCCGGCGCGACCGGCCTTCAGGTCATTCCGCATCTCCTGCTGATCGCCCGGCGGCAAGTGTTGACAGCGGTGCTTGCTGCGCTCGGCCGCGCCATCTCCGAAGTAGGCGCGATTGTGATCGTGGGCGGCAATATCGCCGGCGTCACGCGCACGATGACGACGACCATCATGCTCGAGACCAGCAAGGGCAATCTGCCGCTGGCGCTGGCGCTCGGCCTCGTGCTGGTTATGATCAGCATCGCACTTAACGGCGTCGCTTTTGCGCTCGCCGATCGGAGGGAAGCCAAATGACGCGCTTTTTGTTGGGGGCCCTGATCCTTTGTGCGGTCGTTCTCTTTGTCGGACAGCGTGTCGTTCGCGCCGCGGACAAATTCATCACGCTGGCCTCAACCACTTCGGTCGATAATAGCGGGTTGCTGACGCATATCCTGCCGCTCTTCGAGAAGGCGAGCGGCATCGATGTGCGCGTGGTGGCGCTCGGCACCGGCCAGGCGCTCGATGTTGCGCGGCGCGGCGATGCCGATCTCGTGCTCGTGCACGATCCCGATGCCGAGCAGAAATTCATCGACGAGGGCCATGGCATCAACCCGCGCGAAATCGCGTGGAACGATTTCATCATCGTCGGCCCGCAAGCCGATCCGGTGAAGATCAAGGGCGGACACGATGTCGTCGCCTCCTTCCGGGCGATCTGGAACGCGCAGGCTCCGTTCGTCTCGCGCGGCGACAAAAGCGGCACGGACGCGCTCGAGAAACGTCTGTGGAAGGCCGCCGATCTCGACATCACCAAAGCGGGTACCTGGTACAAGGATATCGGCGGCGGCATGGGTGCGGCGCTCAACGCAGCGGCCGGCATGGACGCCTACACGCTCTCCGATCGCGGCACCTGGCTCAGCTTCAGCAACCGCCGCGACCTCGCCATCGTGCTCGAAGGCGATTCACGGCTGCTCAATCGCTACGACGTGATCGAGCTCAATCCGAAGCTCCACGGCCAGGCCAAGCTCGACCTCGCCAAGCAATTCGCCGATTGGCTCGTTTCGCCCGCGGGACAGCAGGCGATCGGGGAATATGAAATGGCAGGGCAGAAGCTCTTCCACCCCGAGGCCGATCCGAAGCCCTGAGCAGCGCAGCTCAAAATTTATAGCTGGTGCCGGCGCTGATGGTTTGCTGCCAGAAATTCCCTGTGGAGCTTTGTGCTGCCGGTGAGCGAGACGACCTCGAGCGTAACATCGTGCTTGCGAAGATGTTCGCGCCGGTGCCGATCTCGGCCGGGTTGCCGATCTTCAGGGTGTCGGCGGCAGCGGACGCCGCGAATGCAAGCCAAGCAATCGCAAGCAGAATGGGATTTTATCGCGTTATTCCCACGTAGCGGGAATCCAGGAACCCACACCGAACGCTCACCCTGGATCCCCGCTTTCGCGGGGATGAGGAAGCGAACGGCATTATCTCGTTCACTTCTTCGGCAGGAACTCCTCGGTGAACACGGCCTTGTCCTCGGGCTTTTCTTTCGCCGTGCCGAGATCGAGCATGGCTTGTTTCACGGCCTCGACGCCTTTCGGATCGAAGCGGCCGTCGGTCGAGAAGGTCGGCATCTCGACGTCGTAGACTTTGCTCGCGAGGTCGTCGCTCAACAGCGTCACCTGCTGCGAATATTTGATCGTTTCGGCTTTGTGGGTCTGGGCGAAGGCGACGGTCTCGTACCAGGCCTTGAGAAAGCGGCGGATCGTGTCGGGATGCTGTGCCATCATGTCGTTGGTTGCGTAGATGACATGCGCGATGAACGGATCGACGATATCGCCGAAGGAGAGAAGGATCTTGCCTTTGCCGGCCTGCTCGATGCGCAGCGCCGCTTCGAGCGAGGTGACAGCGGCATCGAGGCTGCCGGTCTCGAAGCCCGCGACATTCGCCTGGCCGCCGCCCGTCGCGACGAGTTCCATCCCGTTGAGGCCCCAGCCCTCATGCTGCGCCAGCTTCTGCGCCATCCAATAGGTGAGGGCGCCGACGCTCGACACCCCGACCTTCTTGCCCTTGAGCGCTTGAATGGTGGTGATGCCGTTTTTGGTGTTGCCTTGAATGACGATATTCGAGGGCTTGGTCGCAAGGACGCCGATGCCTTTCTCGGGGGCGCCTTTGACGATGAGGCCGAAATCCGTGCCGGCGCCAAGTGCGATGTCGAGACTGCCCGCGGTCATCGCCGCATGGAGCTTGGCACCGCCGGCGAGGGAGATGATCTGAAGCTCGACCCCGTTCTTTTTGAAGATGCCGGCTTCGGTGCCGACATTGGCGAAGGAGAAATGGAAATCATCGCCGGCGGGATTGCCGACGCGCACCATGTCTTCGGCGAAGGCAGGCCCGGCAAGCGCCGCTCCCGCAACAAAAGCGACGGCGATAACCGCGAGACGCGCGCGCATGGGTTGGTCCTCCCTTAGGGTAGAAAAGCCTCGGTATAGAGGTCTTTGTTGTCGGGCAGCTTGTCGACTTGGCCGAGATCGAGCATCGATTGCTTCACGCTATCGACGGCTTTCGGGTCGAAATGACCGTTATCGGCCAATGTCGGCGCGATCACGTCGTAGACGCGGCTCGCCTCGTCGGGCGGCAGGCGGGTGATCTCGCGCGTGATGCGCAGCGTGTCGTCCTTATGCGCTTTGACATAGGCGACGGTCTCGAACCAGCCCTTGAGATAGCGCTTCAGCGCGTCGGGATTCTTCGCCGTCAGTTCGTTGGTTGCGAAGAAGACATGGACGAGGAACGGATTGACGAAGTCGAATGACTGGAAGAGATGCGCTTGGCCCTTCGACTCCATCGTGAGCCCGCCTTCGAGCGAGGCGACCGCGGCGTCGAGATTGCCGGCAGAGAAAGCAGCGGCTTCGGCCTGGATGTTGCCCATCGGCACGATCTTGATCGCATCGGCCGGCCAGCCCTGATGCTTGGCGAATTGGATCGCCAGCCAATAGGTGAGGGAGCCCATGGTCGAGACGCCGATGCTCTTGCCCTTGAGATCGCTCACATCCTTGATGCCGGCTTTGGCGCCGGTGATGACGAACATGTTGACCGGCGGTCCGGCCATCACCGCGACCGCTTTCTCGGGCGTGCCTTTGGCGACGAATTGCATATCGGGACCGGCGCCCATCGCGATATCGGTGCTGCCGGCGGTCATCGCCTGATGCTGCTTGGCGCTGCCGTCGAGGGTGACGGTCTCGATATCGAGATCGTATTTTTTGAAGACGCCTTGCTGGATGCCGACATCCTGGACGGCGAAATAGAAATCGATCGCCGAAGGCTTGCTGACGCGCAAACGATCGGCGGCGCTTGCCACGCCAGACGCAATAAGCATCGATAGCAACAACGTTACGAACCACAATCTCACTTCAAGAACTCCTCGGTCAGGTATTTGGATGTATCGGGCATGGTATCGAGTTGGCCGCTCTCGATGAGTGCGTGCTCGACCGCGGCGACGTCCTTCGGATCGAAATGCCCGTTGGTGAAGAACATCGCCATTTCGGCGTCGTAGGCTTTGGACGAGACATCGGCCGGCAGCTTGGTCGCGTCCATCGAATAGCGGATGCCTTCTTCCTTATGTGCGTTCATCCAGGCAATGGTCTCGAACCAGCCAGTGATGAAGCGCCGCAGCGCGCTCGGGTTGGTGGCGATGAGTTCGTCGCTGGCCAGCAGCATGTGGGTAAGGAAAGGGTGGACGAAGTCGCCGAATTTCACCAGCAGCTTGCCGCTGCCGGCCTTTTCCAAGAGCAGAGCGCCTTCGAGCGTCGCGGAGATCGCATCGATATTGCCGGTGGCGAGCGCTGCGCGCATGGCGTCGAAATTACCGAGCGGTACAACCGTCACCGCATCGGCGCCCGTCCAGTGCTGGCTGACCGAGATTTGGGTCGCCAGCCAATAGGTGAGGGACCCGACCGTGCTTGCGGCGATGTGTTTGCCCTTCATATCGGCGAGTGTATTGATCTTGCCGTCGTTGCGCGTCATGGCGACGAAGGCGAGCGGCGGGCCGGCGAGGGCGGCGACGCCTTTCTCAGGCGAGCCTTTCACCAAGAAAGCGAGATCGGTGCCGGCGCCGAGGCTGATATCGATGGCATGCGCCATCATGGCCTGATGCTGCTTGGCCGCGCCTTCGAGCACCAACGATTCGACGTCGAGATTGTGTTTCTTGAAGATGCCCGCACTGATTCCGACATCGAGCATCGAGAAGCCGAAGCCGATCGCCGCCGGCTTTGCTACGCGGAGATGATCGGCCGCTTGTGCCGGCGATACCGCGATCGCTGCGCCGATCAGCAACGCGAGCGCGGTTCCGCGCAAGGTCTTCGCCGGCATGTGATTGTCCTCCCCGGGGCGCGAGGCGCCTTGTTTGGCGCCATCATCGTGATTGTTGCCCACTCTGGCAAGCGCGGCCGCGCAGCGCCTTGCACAACCTATGATCGCGCCCCATCATCTATTGCATGAAGGAGTTCACCGTCCGACCCGATCCGGATGATCCGCGTCTGACCCATCGCGTCGTGGGGGTGGATCAGGACGGTAAGGAGGTGGAGACCGCGGTTGTCGTTGAGCGGCCGCTGACCCTGTTCCTCAACGGGCAGGAGATCGTCACCATGATGACGGTTGGCGATCACCCCGATTGCCTCGCTATCGGCTATCTCCTCAACCAGAACATGCTGCGCGTCGATGACCAGATCACCAGCATCGATTACGACGAGGAGCTCGAGACCGTCGTCGTTCGTACCAAGCGCAAGACCGATTTCGAGAAGAAGCTGCGCAAGAAGACGCTAACCTCGGGCTGTGCCCAAGGCACCGTGTTCGGCGATCTCATGGAGAAATTCGACGAGATCAAGCTGCCGAGCGATGCAGTGCTGAAGACGTCATGGCTTTATGCGCTGTCGAAGAAGATCAACCTCGCGCCGAGCCTTTATCTAGCGGCGGGCGCAATCCATGGCTGCGTCCTCTGCGAGGAGGATCGTCCCCTTATATATATGGAGGATGTCGGCCGGCATAACGCGATCGACAAGATCGCCGGCTATATGCATCTCAATAAGATCGGGCCGGAGGGCAAGATCTTCTATACGACGGGCCGTCTGACCTCCGAAATGGTGATCAAATGCGTGCAGATGCGGATTCCGATCCTCGTCTCGCGTTCGGGCTTCACGGCGTGGGGTGTCGAGCTCGCGCAGAAAGCCGATCTCACCCTGATCGGCCGTGCCAAGGGCAAGCGTTTTACGGCGCTCGCCGGCACGCAGCGTCTGGTCTTCGATAGCGATCCCGACAGCGTGGCCGACGAGCCGCGCCGCGCCGGCCGCAAGGCAAGCATCGCGGAGGACGCGTAGATGAGCCCCTCGATGAAGATTGGCGGTGTGCTGCTGGCGGGCGGCCAGTCACAGCGCATGGGCGGCGGCGACAAGAATCTGCGTCTGCTTGGGGGCAGACCGGTGCTTGCGCATGTCATCGAGCGCGCGAAGCCGCAGGTCGATGCGCTGGTGCTCAACGCCAATGGCGATCCGGAACGCTTCGCGAGCTTCGGCCTGCCGGTGATCGCCGACAGCATCACCGGTTTCGTCGGACCGCTGGCCGGCGTGCTCGCGGGTCTCGATTGGGTGGCAAAGAATTTGCCCGAAGCCGAGTTGGTCGCCAGCTTCGCCACCGATGCGCCGTTCTTCCCGCGCGATCTTGTGAGCCGGCTTGCGGTGGCGCTGGAGGAGGGCGGGTTCGATCTCGCTTGCGCGCAATCGAATGGACAGGCTCATCCGGTCTTCGGTCTCTGGCCGGTATCACTGCGCGAGGCATTGCGCGAAGCGCTGGCCAGCGGCATGCGCAAGGTCGATCGCTGGACGGCGGGTTACAAGCTGGTCGAAGTCGAATTTCTCGCCGAGCCGGTCGATCCGTTCTTCAATGCAAACCGGCCCGAGGATCTGGCCGAGGCGGAACGACTGATCGCGCTGGCGCAATAGTTTTTTCAATTAAGCCTGACATTATTCCTCCTTGCTCCGGCGGAAGCCGGAGTCCATGGTGCATTAGAGCTTGGTGCCGAGGCATGGATTCCGGCTTGCGCCGGAATGAGGACATAGAGAGATCGGGGATATCATGGCGGTGATAGTCGAATTGCGGGTGATGGAGCTGCTCAATGCGCGGCTTTGCCATGAGCTCATCAGCCCGGTCGGCGCGATCAACAACGGCGTCGAGCTGGTCGCCGAGGAAGATGTCGATGCCGATTTCCAGCGCGACGCAATGAAGCTCATTGCATCGAGCGCCAAGACCGCGGGCCATCGCCTCAATTTCTATCGCTTCGCCTATGGCAGCGGCCGCGGCAGCACTGGCAAGGATGCGTCGGCAGGCTTGCTCGAAGGCAGCAAGGTCAAGCTGGACTGGAGCGATTCCGCCTCGGCACTACCGCTCGAATGGCAGCGGCTGGCCGGCAACATGCTGGTGATCGCGGCGGAGATCCTGCCGCGCGGCGGCACGGTACAGATCGCGGCGGGCGAGGGCGGCAAGGGCATCGTGGTTAACGCGGCGGGCGATAGCGTTAACCTGACCGCCGAGTTGCGCGCGGCTCTGGGCGATAAGGCGGATATCGACGCGCTCACGGCCCGCACCGTGCACGGCTACTACACCGCGCGGGTCGCGGAAAGCCTCGGCGCCAAGCTCGAACTCGGCGACCCGGGGGCCGGCAAGGTGCTGCTGACGGCCAAATCTGCGGGCTAAGCCCCACATTCAACACGTTTTAAAGCATTTCTGGCAGTTTTTCCGGGTTCCCGGATGATCTCCGCGCGTCCAGATGGACGTTTTCCGGGTGTGGCCTGGAAGCGGTCCTTGGGTGGTTATGGACGAGCTGCTGCGCGAATTCATCGCCGAGACCAACGAGCATCTCGCGGTTCTCGAACGCGATCTCGTCGCGCTGGAGCGCGCCCCTAACGACGGCCGCCTGGTCGACGATATCTTTCGCAATGTCCACAGCATCAAAGGCACTTGCAGCTTCCTCGGGTTGAAGCGGCTCGAGAGCCTGCTCCACGCCGCCGAGAATGCACTCGGCAAGCTGCGCGACGAGGCGTTGCCGACCGCGTCGATCGTCATCGGCATGCTGCTCGGCGCCTGCGATCGTGCCAAGACCATCGTTGCCGCGCTGGCGCAAGACGGACACGAGCCTGAAGGCGGCGATGCCGATATCGTCGCGCGGCTGGAACTGGCGATGCGGCCCTCGGCTGTCGTGCCGGCAGTTCCCGCCCGTTCGGCGCCGGCTGCACCCGCGCCGACGGCGAATACGATCCGCGTCAATCTCAACAAGATCGATCGGCTGATGGCCGAAGTCAGCGAGCTGGTTCTCGCGCGCAATCAGCTCATGCAGATGATGCGCAGCAACAGCGATCCGAAAGCAGCGCTCGCGCTTCAGCGTTTATCGCAAGTGACAAGCGATCTACAGGAAAGCGTGATGAACACGCGCATGCAGCCGATCGGCCAGGCCTGGACGAAGCTGCCGCGCATGCTGCGCGATCTCGCGCGCGATCTCGGCAAGAAGATCGAGCTAAAGCTCGAAGGCAGCGAGATCGAGCTCGATCGCGAAGTGCTCGAGCTGGTGAGGGACCCGTTCACGCATCTCATGCGCAATGCGGCCGATCACGGCATCGAGACACCCGGTGAACGCCGTCGCGCTGGGAAATCCGAGACCGGCACCGTCACGCTCTCGGCGCGCCGCCATGGCAGCGCCATCGTCATCACCTTGGCGGATGACGGGCGTGGCATCGATCCCGAGCGCATCCGCGCCGCGATCCGCCGCGGCGGCTTCGCCACTGACGCCGAGCTGCGCGCGATGAGCGAGCATCAATTGCTGCAATTCATTTTCCATCCCGGCCTCACGACCGCGGCCCAGGTAACGAATGTCTCAGGCCGCGGCGTCGGCCTCGATGTGGTGCGCAGCAATGCCGAGAAGATCGGCGGTGCCGTCGAAGTTGCGAGCGATGCCGACCGCGGCACGCGCTTCACGATCAAGATCCCGCTAACACTCGCGATCGTACCAGCGCTGCTGCTCGATTGCGGCGGCCAGCGTTTCGCCATGCCGCAGACGGCGGTGGCGGAGCTGGTGCGCACCGGCGCCGAGCATCGCATCGAATGGATTCATGATGCGCCGGTGTTGCGGTTGCGCGGCAGTCTCCTGCCGCTGGTCGCGCTCGGCGATGTGCTGCATCTCGGTGCGCGCCCGAGTGCCGAGGAAGAACGGCTGATCGCGATCATCGGCTACGGCACGCAACGTTTTGGTATCATGGTCGACGGCGTCGACGATGCCGAGGAAATCGTCGTCAAATCGCTCGCGCCGATGTTGCGCGGCATGAAGCTCTTCGCCGGTAGTACGATCCTCGGCGATGGCAGCGTGGTGCTGATCCTCGATCCGGGGGCGCTGGCAGCTGCTATCGGCCTGGTTGAAAGCGGCGAGCCGGGGCGCGTTGTCGCGCCACCGAAGCTCGGTAACCTGCCGCGAGGCGACGGCTTGCTGCTCTTCCGGGCCGGCGCCGACACGCCGAAAGCGCTGCGCTTAGCATCGCTGCTTCGCATCGAGGAGATCGAGCCGGGTCAGATCGAACAGATCGATGGCAAGCCGGTCATCCTTTATCGCGGCACAACACTGCCGATTTATGTTTTCGGTGCCGTCTCAACCACGGATCGACAGGTGGCATTGATCGCGGTGCATGACGGCCGGATCTGCGGTTTCCTCGCCGATGCGGTGATGGACACCATCGACGATATGCCGGTGCTCGATCGCTCGCTGGTATCGCCGGGATTGCTGGGCATCGCGACGATCGCGGGCCGGCCGGTCGAGATCATCGATGCGGCACATTACACGCAGAACGCGGGCACGCGGCTTCCTTTGGCGGAGCGCAGCGCCGCGTGAGCGATTTCGTCACCATCCGGATCGACGCTCAGCATTTCGGCGTGCCCGTCATGCAGGTACGCGACGTGCTGCGGCAGCAGCAACTGACGCCGGTGCCGCTGGCGCCGCGTGGGATTGCCGGCTTGCTCAATCTGCGCGGCCGCATCGTCACGGCGATCGATCTGCGCGAGCGGCTCGGCTTGCCACCGCTGGATGCCGATGACGATACAGCGAATATCGTCGTCGAACAGGATGGCGAGCCTTATGCGCTCGTCGTCGATAGGGTTGGCGATGTGTTGCAAATCGATGAGCGGCAACTCGAAGCGGTGCCGTCGGTGCTCGATCCCCAATGGCGCGCGGTCGCGTCGGCCGTCTATCCGACAGAGGCGGGACTGATCGTATTGCTCGATATCGCGCGGTTGTTGGATATCATGCCGTATCGCAGCCGCATCGCAGCGCTTCCTGATACGCCTGCTTTCGATTTGACAGGCCCGTGATCGATTATCGGATTACGTCGCCGGCAGAGTAGACGATGCGGCACGCATTGTGTCCGCGCGCCACTCACAAGTATGGCGCAGGCAAAAGACTTGGTGACTCGCATTCCGCCGTATGTCGACAACCCGATCTGCGAGCGCTGAGATTTGCGCGAAGCGCGCAACGATGGAACCGAAATTGGCTTTGATCGACTGTCGAGACAACGCCATCACACTACAACTTTCGGCTTACCAAAAAAGATAGATCATTCGATTGAGGTATACGCATGCCCGTTTTTTACAAATGCACAGCAATTTTGCGCAAAGCTGCCAGACGGTTCTGTAGCGATCGTGCAACACCAACCAACAAAATATATGCGCGAGCGCTGATTGCCGTGCAGAGTGAAACTACAACTGCCATAGTGAATGGGAGAGCTTTAGCTGTGCTTACCCTTGGAGGTCTATTATGAAAGCACTGCGCGGCGCGTTCTTAGGGGGCGCGATTTTACTAGCATCGGCATCCAGTGGTTTTGCTCAGAGCACGCCATCTTGGCTGCCCTTTCACAGCGTGTATGTGAGGGGCGACATCGGCGGGGCATTCGGCACCAATACGACATTTAAAAATCTACCCTCGTTGCCTGGCGGCAGCGGGAGCACACAAACGAGCGGCGTCGACAATTCGATCATGTATGGGGGCGGCATTGGTGTGCGCATCAATCCGATGTTCCGCAGCGACATCACCGTTGACGGAATCAGGCGGCTCAACATCGAGGGTACAAATGCGGTCGCCGGAGGCGTGACGAGTTCAGCTCATGTCTCGTCGGTCGTCGGATTGGTGAACGGCTATTTCGACCTTAACGGCGTATGGCCCACCGTCTTCGGCCGGTTCCAGCCCTATATCGATGCCGGCCTTGGCGTCGCGTACAACAATCTGAGTCGCACGGCCTTTGCAAGGAACGGCGCGAACATCGCGAACGTCAGCAGCCATGGCTATACGAACTTCGCTTGGGGTGCGGGCGCTGGCGTCGCTTACGCGGTTGCGCCGAATTTGCTGATCGATTTGGGCTACAAATATCTCAACCTCGGTGAGATGCATTCCGGGACGACGCTGTCGGTTGGGGCAGCCAGGGTCAATACGGCCCGGATGATAGCCGATCTGAAGGTCCATACCGTCATGCTCGGCGTGCGTTACGAGTTTGGACCGGCGCCGGCTCCGACGCCTGTGGCTGCGCCGCCCGCGCCGCCGCCGGCCGCCGTTGCACCGCAAGCGCAGATGTTCATCGTCTTCTTCGAGTTCGACAAGTCGGCGCTTACGGCTGACGGCAAGAAGGTCGTCGATGCAGCGGCTGCGGCGTTCAAGTCGGGCAAGTCGGGCGTTGCGATCGCCGGTTACACCGATCTGGTCGGTTCGCAGCAATACAACCTCGCGCTTTCCAAACGCCGCGCCGACACGGTGAAAGCCGCGCTTGTGCAGGATGGTGTCCCGGCGTCGTCGATCGACGAGAGTTGGTACGGCAAAGAGAATCCGCGTGTGCCGACGGCAAACGGTGTGCGTGAGCCGCAGAACCGCCGTGTCGAGATCAAGATGTAAGGAAAAGATCGAGAGGAATTTAGCAGTCCAGCGGCCCAGGAGTGATCCTGGGCCGCTGTGTTTGGGGCAAACAGTATGGGGCTGAATTGCGGCATACTGAAATCGACAAGGCGTCCGGCGACTGACGTTGCTGTCATCGTAGGCGAGAATGTCCGCGCGCTCCGTGAGCAACGCGGTGAATCTCAGCAGAGGTTTGCTCGGCGTGCGTGTTTTGATCGCGCCAATCTTAATCGGCTCGAAAAAGGGATGCGCGATCCGAACCTCACGACTTTGGTCAAGCTCGCGAAAGCCCTCGACGTGGAGCCCTGGGAATTGCTGTGCGACCGCGGCATCTCCGCGCCCCGATCGAGCATGGAAAAGGCGGCGAAGTAGAAAAAGCGGGATCGGCCGGATCAGCATCGTCGTGCGGTGCTTTCTGATCGGCCGGATTTCGAGTATTCTCGCGGTCACGAAGGCCGCTTGGCGCGGCCTCGATCCCAAGAGGACGCCATGGCTATTCTGGGCGTCGCGAAAGCGGTTTACGGCGTCGACGATCTCGACAAATCCACGCAATTCTTCACCGATTACGGTCTCGGCCTTCAGGAAAAGACCGCGCAAAAGACTGTCTTCGAGCTCGAAGACGGCTCGCAGGTCATCCTACGCAAGAAAGACGATCCGGCGCTGCCCAAGGCCTGGTTCGATGGCAACGGCGTCAAAGAGACGATCTGGGCGGTCGATACACAGGAATCCCTCGACCGGCTGGTCACCAATCTGCAGACCGACCGCGAGGTCCGGCGCGACAATGACGGCACGGCGCATTTCCTCGCCGATGACGGTATGCCCCAAGGGCTGCAGGTGTTCCGTAAGCGCGAGGTCGTCAGCGCCGCGGATGAGATCAACACCCCGGCGCGCGCAGCGCGCGTCAACCGCCACCGCACTTGGCGCAAGCGCGCGCATCCGAAATCAATCGCGCATGTCGTCTTCCAGGTCGCGAACCCGCAAGCCTCGTACAAATTCTTCAAGGAGCGCCTGGGCTTCCGGCTCTCGGACACGCAGCGCAAGCTCGGCTGTTACGCCCGCGCCGATGGCAGCCACGAGCATCACAATATCTTCTTCTTCAATGCCGATTTCCTGCCGCCGCCGGTACGCAAGCTCGGTTTCAACCACACGGCCTTCGCTTGCGACGATATCGACGAGATGATGGTCGGCGCGAATTATCTCGAACTCAAAGGCTGGGCCACCAAGCGCCCCGGCGGCTTCGTCGGTCTCGGCCGGCATCGCATCTCATCCGCGTTGTTCTATTACATCCCGTGCCCGGCCGGCGGCCATGCTGAGTATCTCGCCGATCAGGATTATCTCGACGACAGCTGGATCCCGCGTGATTGGGAAGAGAATTTCGGCGGCAGCGTCTGGATCCACGATGTCCCCGAGCATCTCAAAAAGCCCTATAGCTGGGACGTGAAGCTGCACGACGAGGACGCAGCGCAGTCGTAAGACTTCGTCATTGCGAGGAGCGGAGCGACGAAGCAATCCAGAGCATCACGTGAGGCCCGGGATTGCTTCGCTCCTGAGCTTGTCGAAGAAGCTCGCAATGACGAGGCGGAGAGATCGAGATTACGGTGCGACCACGATGGGCGTGATGTCCTGGAACCAACTTTGAGCCTGGACGAAGCCCGAGAGCTTAGGCGAAAGCGCGCGCGGGTTGAGGTCGCTCACGATGAACAGCCGCGCCGCATCTGCGACAACCAGCTCGTGCATCTTGCCTGTCAGCTTGGTTTGCTCATCGGGATCAAAGGTGGCGAGGAGTTGCTGGCCAAGCTTGTCGACTTCGGGATTGGAATAGCCGCCCCAATTCGATCCGTTCGGCGCCTGAAACATCGTCAGCACGCTTTTCATGAAGCCATCCGGATCGGTGGCGCCGCTGCTAAAGTTGATGCCGTCATATTGCGGGTATTTGGAAGCGCCTTGGATGAAGACCGTCCCCATCGTGTTCCAATCAATGGTGTCGAAGTTGACTTTAAAGCCGGCATTTTCGAGCTGCTCTTTGACCAGAGCGTTCATGGGCAACGGCTGCATCTGACCCGAGCCGGACGTCGAGATCGCGATGTTGATGGCACAGGGATAGCAGCCCGCTTCCTTCAGCAGCGCGGTCGCTTTGGCCGGATCGGTCTTGTACTGGTAGGGATGTCCGTAATCCTTCTGGTCGGGATTGAAGATGCCGGAGCTCGGCACGGCGATGCCGCCGAGCATCTCGACCATCTCGTCGCGGTTGACCGCGTAATTGGCGGCTTGCCGGATGCGCAGATCTTCGAATGGTCCACGCTTGAAGTTGAAGAGATACGGCCAGGTATGCGGGTAGATGTTGGTGATGACCTTGATCCCCGCGGCTTTGAGGCGGTCGATCGCGTCCGGCGGCGGCGCCTCGACCATATCGACTTGGCCTGAGAGGATCGCGGCGACGCGAGTTGATGCCTCCGGCATCGGAATCAGCACGACGCGATCCTGTTTGGGAATGCGGTTCTTGTCCCAATAGTCAGAATTGCGCACCAATTCGAGCCGCTCGTGAGGCACCACTTTGTCGAATTTATAGGGGCCGGTGCCCACAGGAATATCAGAGGTACGCGAGAAGTCGTTATTCGCCTTGTCGAGAGCGCATTTCGACATCATCAGCACGAAAGGCAAATTATAAGGGAACACCGATTCCACGGTCTTGGTGTATATCGCGATCTTGTAGTCATCGATCTTTTCGAGGTGATCGATGTTGCTCATTCGCGAGCGCGCCCGTGCGAAATTCAACGCAAAGAAGGCGGGATTTTTTTCGTTCATCAGCCGGTCGAAGTTCCAGATGGCGGAATCGGCGTTCCAATCGCAGCCGTCATGGTACTTCACGCCATGCCGCAGCTCGAAGATCCATTTCTGGTGGTTTTCCGGATCGATGTACCATTTTGTGGCAAGGCCAGGTCGCAGATCGGCCTCGACATCGCTGCGCGACAGATCCCAATTAACCAAGCCGTCATAGAGATTGAAGCCGACGAAGCGAAAGCCTTCGAAGCCTTGATCAGGCTCGCCGAGCCAATTCGGTATGTCGCCAGCGGTCATGGCGATGCGCAATACGGTTTCCGCCTGGGCCGGCACTGTCGTGAGCGTGCCGGTCAGGAAAGCGGCGGCGAGGAAAGAGCGTGTAATAGAGCGCGGTAGACGCATGATAGCTGTACCTCCGACATCGCTGCCCGACTGGTACCTCCATCACTTCGCAGCGTGTCGAAGCCCTTAGGCTTTTCTCACACGTCGCAACGCTGCACGAACGAGCTGTGCAATTCACATGCCTATTCGCGCCCCTGCTTAAAAGGAGAGCATCGTTATGCGCGAGAGCGAAAACGCGCGCCCGATTTGTCGTGTGTGCATTGAATATCATCACGACAGGGGAACGCCGATAAAAGATATGGAAGAGATCGTTATCGGATGGTGCCCAAATTTTTGGCGCGAATGACAGCGGTGCGCGCGCTTCCGGCAACTACCGCCGATTTCGCGAGAAAAGGCGTCGCTTTCGATGATAGTGAATATGAAGCGCCCGTCCTTGCGCCGCGCCGGATTCAGCGCAAGCGTCGCATAATCGCCAATCCAGCGGTCCGCGATGAGCGAAATCGCGGTGACTTCGCCGCCACGCGATCGTGCCTTCGTTGCAAGTGAGCTCTTTCGGCGTGACAAGGACCCGGGGCGCGAAATGTGTCAATGTTTGCGCCGTAAGGCATAATCTCGTAGCGCTTCCTCGCGCCCTGGCGGGTTGATCACGTAGCCATGCGCCGCGCGCTGTTCGGGTAAAACACCAGCTTGCCGTCGGCGCCGTACTCGTCCGGGCGCTGACCTTCTGCAGAAGCGCTTGCTGCGATTTCTGATCGGGAAAGACGAAGCTCAACGTGCCCCCACACGCCCATGCCGCGCGATTAGATAAACGGCGTGCGTATCAAAAAACCCGCTCTCTTGCGAGAGCGGGTTTTCTTTTGGGGTGCGCCTACGTCGAGAGCGATTGTCGCTTCCGGGCGGTCGATCGCGTCGATGAGGGCGGAAACAAAAAGCCCGCTCTCTTCTGAGGGGGTGCATGTACTTAATTTCACATTGAATGATCGTCTGCATCACCCCTAGGGGTGACGACGCTCTCTCAAAAGGAACGCAATATCGTCGCCGTGATTCGCGCGGGCAGGCAAATGGCCGGCAGCCGATTAACCGGCCAGATTTGATGCCGATGCGAGCTTTCCCTCTCGATAAACGCCCACTTGCGGCACGCGACGCATATTGGATGAGGCAACTCTATCTAACGGGAGACGACGCATGCCAAAAACCGCTTTCAAAGTCGATTTGTCGCGGCCACCCGAGGCCGCGGAGATCAAGACGCATAATCGATGGCACCCGGAAATTCCGATGGTCGAGATGATGAAGCCTGGAGAAGAATTCCGGGTCGAATGTTTTGACTGGACCGGCGGCCAGATCGAAAACGATGACAGTGCAAACGACGTGCGTGATGTCGATCTCACCAAGGTTCATTATCTGAGCGGCCCGTTCGGTGTCGAAGGCGCGGAGCCGGGCGATCTGCTGGTCGTCGATCTCCTCGATCTCGGCTATTTGCCGGCATCGCCTTGGGGCTTCACCGGCATTTTTGCGCGTGAGAATGGCGGCGGTTTCCTCGTCGATCATTATCCGCAAGCCCGAAAGGCCTGCTGGGATTTCCACGGCATCTACACGACCTCGCGGCATGTTCCTGGCGTTCGCTGGGCAGGCATCGTTCATCCAGGTCTCATCGGTTGCCTGCCCAATCAGGAGTTGCTCGATCGCGCCAATAAGCGCGAAGCAGAGCTCATCGCCACCAATCCCGACCGTGTGCCGCCATTGGCGACGGCGCCGAATGCGGAAACCGCACTCATGGGGCAAATGACAGGGCGCAAGGCGCAGGCCGCCGCCCAGGACGCGTGGCGCACGGTGCCGCCGCGTGAGCATGGCGGCAATTGCGATATCAAGAATCTGTCGCGCGGGTCCCGGGTTTACTTCCCCGTCTATATGAAGGGCGCCGGACTATCGATGGGCGACATTCATTGGTCGCAGGGCGACGGTGAGATCACCTTCTGCGGTGCCATCGAAATGGCAGGCTACCTCGATATCGGTGTCGATCTGATCAAAGGTGGCATTGCCAAATACGGGATCATCAATCCCGTCTTCCAGCCAAGCCCGATTGAGCCGCGATATTCCGAATACCTCGTCTTCGAGGGAATCTCGGTCGACGAGAAGAGCGGCAAGCAACTCTATCTCGATGCGCATGTGGCGTATCGGCGGGCCTGTCTCAACGCGATCGAGTATCTCAAGAAGTTCGGTTATTCGGGAGAGCAGGCCTATGTGATTCTCGGGACGGCGCCGGTCGAGGGGCGCGTGAGCGGTATCGTCGATATCCCAAATGCATGCTGCACCGTGGCGATCCCCACGGAGATTTTCGACTTCGATATCCGGCCGAATAGCAGCGGTCCGAAGCTGAGTATTCCTTCCGGCATCGACATTTCGGTCTGTAAGTGAAGACACGATTGACGGGCAGGGGCGAGGCGCGATCGCCTCGCCTTCGCCCGAACCGGCGAAGTGCCTACTCGTGGCCTAACCGCCGGGTCTAGTGGGAGGACCTAACCATGCTTCTCGGTCTTGCCTTATTCTGGGTCGGTGCCGTGCTCTGTCTGAACGGCATTTGGCTTCTCGGAAGAATCGGTGATCGCGAGATCGCCGTCATCGATGTCTTCGTCGGCTTCGTCACGTTGCTTGTGTCGCTCTACCTGGCGTTCGGCCCAGGAGCGAGCGCCGCGTCGATCAAGGGTGCAGCGCTCACGCTGCTCTTTACGTTTACTTATTTCTGGGTCGCCTGGAACCGATGGAACGATGCCGATGGTCGCGGTCTCGGCTGGTTCTGCCTCTTCGTCGCAATCACGACGATCCCCGTATTTGTCGAGACTTTCGCCACCGCTCAATCCACCTGGGACGTCTGGTTCGGAATCTGCTGGTTGTCCTGGGGCGTTCTTTGGTTCCTGTTCTTCTTGATCCTGGCGCAGGGACGGACGAATCTGACCCGGGCCACGGGAGCGCTCTGTGCTCTCCAAGGCGTCTATACGGGCTGGATTCCAGGTTACTTGCTCCTGAGCGGAGCCATGCCCGGCGCAGTGCTGCCGGGTTCGTGATCGGTCACAAGCGTTTCGTCGGAAGGAGACATCATGCCTCTTTACGATTATGCCTGCGATAGCTGTGGTCCCTTCAGAGATTGGCGGCCGATGAGCGCGTTCGACGAGGACGTTAGTTGTCCGAACTGCGGAAGCGCGTCCAAGCGTTTGGTGGCGATGCCTTTCCTGCCCTGTGTCAGTCCGAATAACCGCATCGCGCATGAACGCAACGAGCGCAGCGCCCATGAGCCGAAGGTGATGCGGCGGGAGGAGTTGGCCGCAGCCCACGGCCATATCAAGCCGCGCCAGCAGGGGCATGGCCGCAACATGTACGGCAGCTCGGTATTGGGCCATTCTCACTGAGCGAGGCGTACGTCTTAGCGTCGCAATAACAAGCTCGCATCGTTGTGCTCTTTGTCGTGCGCCTTGTCGGATGGCACGGTGTCCGGTGTCGTCGTCGGTGCGTCGTTCGGTAGCCATTCCGCGCACAAGCGTACGAGATCGACCTGTCGATGCGTCTCGGTTTTCATATAGATGCGTTTCATGTGAGTCCGGGCCGTGTTCTTGCTGATATGGAGTTCGGCAGCCGCCGCCTGCAACGAGTGGCCGCCGACAATCAGCGTGGTCAGCCGCGTCTCAGCGGGAGTCATCTGGTAAAATTCGCACAGGTGACGTGCAGACTGGGCTGGCTCGACCAGGTGTGCAAACACGGCAACAAGAGGTATTGACCGGCCGGCATAGTCTGTGTCGGAACATCGGATAGGCGCGATCCGTAGAATAATAAGGTGAGGGTGACATGATGGGTCGCCGATGGCGATCTCGTTGTCCAGTTTGTCCGTGCTCTCGTCGTGGCAGCCGATCGTGGCGGCGATAAGCCGTCGAAGCTCACCCGTTCCCTCGTCGGAAATCGCTGCGAGCACGCCGTGCACAAGTACGAGACCGGCGTTTTGCGCGAGAAGCCGCTCCGCCGCACGATTGAGCAGGACAGGCCGCCTCTTGCCGTCGACCACGAAAACCGCTTCCGGAAGAGTCCTCATCACGGCCATCAGAAGGTTTCGCTCGACGCGACTTGCTGCGAACTCGGCCCCGAGTTCGCAGGCGCACTGCAAATGGGGGAGCAGAGAGGCGAGGCGGTGCTTGTCGCGTGCATCAAAAGCCGACCGTTCAAGCGGCCGAAGCGCAATCAGGCAGCTAATCTCTTCGCCGCATCGAGAGATGCCACCGAAGAGACAATGAAAAGCCCGCTGAGGCCGAAGCCAATGCCGATAGAACCCCGTTCTGACGAGTTCCCAATTCGCCACCAATTCAGCACCCGTAAACACCTGCCCGGGCTCAAAAAGAGGTTTGGCATGAAGCCAGACGTTCTGCACCGCATACTGCGCGCCGTAGAGTTCTCGGAAGCTCGGTTCGATACCGGCCGCGTGGCTGATCTGACCTTGATGGGTAATGAAGTTGTGTTCGACGAGAGCGACGATATCTGCGCTCAACGCCGCACAAAGCCGTGCCGAGACTTCGTCCCAGAGGGTTGGATTACCGGCCGCGTGATGCGCGAGATGGATAATCTCGCCGCACGTTGGATTCATCTCCACCGTGCCTTCCGCAGTCGCCTCAAAGCAACGGATTCGCAGCTAGCGCAGGCTTTCGTCCCGTTGCCTCGCGACCGCTTGCTTAGGTCCTCATTCCAGGGAGCACCATCAAACGAAGATTAGCATGGGACGCTTGGTGGAAAGAATTACAAAGCCGACGGAATAGCGGTGACGGCGTCAGGTCCTTCCAGGATCTCGAACCGGCTGGCCATTCATCAGCACGCGCCGGCCGTCTTCGATTTGGGCCGCTCGTTGCTCGGGAACGAAAAAAAGCTCCATCGCTTTCCACGTTCCATCCCGGTAGCGGCGATAGACCTGCGCGTAAGTCGTCGGATAAGTGACGTCCAGGGCCGATTGCCATGTCCCGTTGTTCACCACCGCGACCAGCCGGTCGCCATCGGGAATTTGCGGCGCCTCCGCAGGGACGTCGTCGGTTGGCTGATTTACGCCTTCCGCTAACACTCTTCGTCCCTCGGTCTGAACCGCGACGACGGCCAAATATCGTGGCATGGCAGCGCTCTCCGCCTGTCACCCATCGGCAACGGCGATGGGAATGCCAAAGATATAGGGCGCATGCGCTCGGATATAGGCCAGCGCGCCGCCCAGTTTAATTTCGTTGATGATCCATTCGGCCATCTTGTCGCGCTCGCCATAGCTCTTGTCGAAGGCGAATTTCTCGCCGGAGGCGTCGCTCAGATAACCCACGCATCGGATCAGCAAGGCTCGAGCTTCGCTCTCCGTGATGAGATAGAAAGGATCGCGGGTGGATATCGTCTCGCGCGCGGCGTCATCCTTCCGCACCAGCGTTCCTTGCGCTTCCCCCGAAGGCTTCTCATTCACCGCGAACTCGGCAATCGGATGAAGGCCAAGTTTGCGGTCGAGGCGTCGACGATCCAGCAGGCGGTGCCAGACCGCAATGCCTTCTTGCGTTCGCGATACATCACTATCGATTTCTTCGAAACGGCGGGCCTGCTCTTCCGTCAGACCCACAACATCGGCATCCTTGATCATATGCGGCGTACTCCACCAAACGTCAGGAACAAGGTTCGCGAATTAGAAACTGGACATGAGGGCCAGCGCTCCACCGGCCGCCATCAGAGCGGCCCCGATGACCAATACCGTCCAGCCGAGAAGACGTCGTTCCGTAGAAATGCTGGAGACGACACTCCGCACCCTGTTTCTATCCGTAAGGGAACGGTCGCGGTTCGTCTCTTCCATAGAAAACCTCTCCTTGAACGATGCAGGTCATAAGGTCCGTTAGCGCCATCATTTTGTGTCGAAATGTGCAACGCCGTGCGACGACTTGCGCACAGGGCGGTCGGCGTAAGCGCATTCAGTTCTTTGCGGGGGATATCCGGCGATCTTCAACCGGGACCTGCGCGACCGCAGATCGTTCCGGCTGCAGAATAGTAATCTCGACCTAATTCGAACTCAGGCTTGATCCCAACCAGAAGCTCCTATCTGCGGACCGCGGAGGCCGGACGCCTCAGCGGAAGGCAGATATCGCAAATAACCTGCACACGTCGTTCTTCAAATTGCAAAACGTTCACCTAGCAGTTCGCCATCGACCGTCTTGCTGTCAAGGTAATCCCGTAATCTGATTGGAGGATGGTTGAGTTGAGATCGCCCGTTTTCCGCCGGCGAAAAAATTGTCGCGGGAGCTGCCAAATCAAAAAACCCGCTCTCTTGCGAGAGCGGGTTTTTCTTAACCCCCGATTGCAGCTCGGATCAGGCCTTGGCGCCCGCGGCAACCGCGACCGGCTCATGGCGCGCCGCGTTGGCGCTCTCGGCGTCGGCCGGCGGATCGCGCAGCACATAGCCGCGGCCCCACACGGTCTCGATGTAATTATCGCCCGCGGTGGCGATCGACAGCTTCTTGCGCAGTTTGCAGACGAAGACGTCGATGATCTTGAGCTCGGGCTCGTCCATGCCGCCATAGAGATGATTGAGGAACATCTCCTTGGTCAGCGTCGTGCCTTTACGCAGGCTGAGAAGCTCGAGAATCCCGTATTCCTTGCCGGTCAGGTGCAGCGGATGACCCTCGACCTCGACGGTGCGGCTGTCGAGATTGACCGTCAGCTTGCCGGTGCGGATGACCGATTCACTGTGACCCTTGGCGCGGCGCACGATCGCCTGGATGCGAGCGATGAGCTCGCGGCGGTCGAACGGCTTGGCGACGAAATCGTCGGCGCCGAAACCGAGGCCCTTGATCTTGTTGTCGAGCTCAGCAAGGCCCGAGAGGATCAGGATCGGCGTGCGCACGCGCGCGGCGCGCAGGCGGCGCAGAACCTCATAGCCGTCGATATCCGGCAGCATGAGATCGAGAATGATAATGTCGTAATCATAAAGCTTGCCGATCTCGAGGCCGTCTTCGCCAAGATCGGTCGTATCGCAAATGAAGCCCTCGGTCCGGAGCATCATCTCAATGCTGGCGGCCGTGGCCGAATCGTCTTCTACCAATAGGACGCGCATTACTTACCTCCGGTTCGGAAGCTCGGGTTGACCATACTTGCTTTTAATGATTGTTACCAAGCGGGGTTAAGACCTCGTTAATTCCGCCCAATTTTCGCCAATCTTCTTACGATTTTCGTACCTCGGCGCAGAAACCTAAGGAAATCCGCCATTTTTTCCCGGGAGGCACTGCGCTTTAACGCCTCATTAAGCGTAATCGACCATGCTGGCGCCATTGGGAGTTTACCGGATATAGCCGCTCCCCAACCGAGGTCGAATTTGTCTCTTCTCGCTCAAGCTATTGAAGATATTGATAGTTTTTCCGGATATCGGCGCTGGGGCCGGGTTGCGGGCGTTAACGGCATGCTGATCGAGCTTGGCGGCATGCCACATGAGGTTACCGTCGGTAGCCGGTGCGACGTAATGACTCAGGAACGCCGCCGAGTGGCTTGTGAAATCGTGGGTTTTCGCGATGGACGAGCGCTCGCGATGCCGTTTACCGCACTTGATGGCATCGGTCTCGGCTGCCGGGTCGAACTCGCCACGGGCACCCCGGTCATTTACCCGGATAAATCTTGGTTGGGCCGCGTCATCAACGCAATGGGTGAGCCGATCGATGGTAAAGGCCCCCTGAAACAGGGTCCGGTCGCCTATCCGCTGCGCGCGGCGCCGCCGCCGGCCCATGCGCGCCAGCGCGTGCAAGGCAAAGTCGATCTCGGCGTGCGCGCCATCAATACCTTTTTGACCTGCTGCCGCGGGCAGCGCATGGGCATCTTCGCCGGATCTGGCGTCGGCAAGTCGACGGTGATGTCGATGTTCGCGCGGTACACGACCGCCGATGTGACGGTGATCGGTCTTGTCGGCGAGCGCGGCCGCGAAGTGCAGGAATTCATCGAAGACGATCTCGGCGCCGAAGGCTTGGCGCGCAGCGTCCTCGTCGTCGCGACCTCAGATGAATCGCCGCTGATGCGCCGCCAGGCAGCGTATCTGACCTTGGCAATGGCCGAATTCCTGCGCGATCTCGATCAAGACGTGCTCTGCCTGATCGACAGCGTGACGCGCTTCGCGACGGCGCAGCGCGAGATCGGCCTCGCCGCGGGCGAGCCGCCGACCACCAAAGGCTATACGCCGACCGTCTTTGCCGAATTGCCGAAGCTTCTGGAGCGCGCCGGTCCCGGGACAGGGAAGGGCAGCATCACCGGTCTCTTCTCGGTGCTGGTCGATGGCGACGATCACAACGAGCCGATCGCCGATGCGACGCGCTCGATCCTCGACGGCCATATTGTGCTCGAGCGCTCGATCGCCGAGCGCGGCCGCTATCCCGCGATCAATATCCTGCGCTCGATCTCGCGTATGATGCCGGGCTGCAATTCCGACGAAGAAAACGCGATCATCGCCGCCGCGCGCAATCATATCTCGGTCTATGAAGACATGGCCGAGCTGATCCGGCTCGGCGCCTATCGCCGCGGCAGCGATCCGAAGGTCGACGAGGCGATCCGCTTCTATCCCGCAATCGAGGCATTCCTCACGCAGAGGAAGGACGAGCAGACCGATTTCGCGACCGGCTATGCCGGGCTCGCCGAACTTCTCGCGGCGCCGCCGGGTGAGTCATGAGCTCGCTCGATACGCTGATCAAGCTGCATCGCTGGCAGCTCGACGAACAACGCCGCCGGGTCACCGAGTTCGAGAACCTTGCCGACAAGTTGCGCGCCGAGTTGCAACGTCTCGACGGCGAGAAGGATTACGAGCAGCAGGTCGCGGGTGGCTCGCATGAGGCGAGCTTCACCTATAGCGGCTATGCCAAGACGCTGATCGATCGCCGCACCAAGTTGAACCAATCGATTCAGGAAACCGAGCAGCAGATCGTCGGCGCGCGGGCCGCGCTCGCCGATGCCTTCGCCGAAGTGAAACGCTACGAGATCGCCGCCGCCAATCGGTTGCTCGCCAAACATCGCGGAATCGAGCGGTTGCGCCAGCAAGAGCTCGACGAAGTCGCGCTCGCCGGCTTCCGCCGCAAATCGGGCTAAGTTTCGGCGGTGCGACGGCGTTAATCGCTCTTCTTCATCGTCATGCGCGGGCTTGTCCCGCGCATCCACGACTTCATACCAGCTTGTCCAAGACGTAGATGGCCGGGACAAGCCCGGCCATGACGTTCAAACTTCTGTAGACACTCTAATTAAGCCGTAATCTGGATGTGTTCCCGCATCTGATCGAGCGGGTGCACCAGGAACGTGGCGACGGTCGCGAAGCTGAGATCGCCGCTGATGTGCCATGCTTGCAGGGCGCGCTGGAACACGGCGCGCATCTCGTCGCGCAGCTCGGGCGGAAGGCTGCGATGGCTGCGCAGCACGAGGATCAGCCGCTTGGCGCGCACCAAGCAATCGAGCTGGACCGGGCCGAGCCGGCTGAGCTCGGCCTCCAGGGCGAAGCGGATCGCGTCCTGGCCGACGGGTCGACGCCGTTGCAGATAAAGCCTGACCGGGAGCGGGAAATTGCCGAGCAGCAACGGCAGTGTCAGCACGCGCCATTCGCCGGTGCTCTCGTCATCGCCGAGGCGGCGTAGCGCCGCGATGTCGTCGGCGAGCCGCTTGGTGAGCTTGCCATTGCCGGATTCATTGAGCGCGCGGGTGACGGCGGGGCTCGGCCAATTGCCTTGGTAGAGTGCGCCGATCAGATAGAGGAGCGTGCCGGCAAGGTCGGTACCCGATGGCGGGGTGAGCTCAGCACGAAGCTGTTCGGCAATAGCCGGCGACTGACCGACCAGCGCGAACAACGTTTCTTCGAGTGCGCTCCAGCCACCGGTACGCGCGGGTGCCATCGCGGCTTCGGCTTTGGGTGCGATCGTATCGATCACCACGAAAGCGATCTGCGTGCCGGCGGGGAGGGCAATCTTACGCTGCAAGGCAAGCAACCCGATCGGCGTCGCGAGTGTCGTCTCGTTGCCGATGCTGTCGTAAACGACGCCCGTGATCACATCCGGCGTGGCCGTCGTGGGCGCGACGAGACGAAGCGAAAGCTGCGTGCCCTCGGCAGGACCTTGCGCAGACGGTGCGCGCACCACGGCGGAGATCACTGTGCCGAGGCCGAGTTTCGTCGGCTCTTCATCGAGCGATGGCCGCGCCTGCTCGCCGCGATTTTGCGTTGCCGTCACGGCCGTCTGGGGATTGATCCAATGGTCAATCGCCGCCGTCGGCGTGATCGGTGTCCCGAAGCCGACGGTATCGCCCATTTTACCAGACCCGCAATTCGCGATCGAGGCGCCGCGCGATCTGATCGACGTCTCGGGCCGCTTCGGTATTGGGATTACGCTTCATGATCGAGGTTTGCCGGCGGATCGCGTCTTTCACCATATCGTCGCGATGCACGAGCCCGGCAAAAGGCGGCTCGATCTTCAGGAATTCGCGGCAAGCCCGCAGCAAGGTCGCATAAGTGCGCTCGCCTTCCTCGGTCGAGGAAGCCATGTTGATGACGATGCGGATGCCCTCGGGCAGCCGCTCCTGTGCCGTGATCTTGATATAGGCGTAGGCATCGGTGATGGCGGTCGGCTCGTCGGTGGTGACGACAAGACAGGCGCGCGAATTCGCCGCCATCAGTCGCACGGTCCGCTCGATACCGGCGCCGAGATCGAGCACGACCCAATCGTATTGGCGCGCAAAGGTTTGCAACTCGTTGCGCAACGCGACAACCTTGGCCGCGCCGAGATTCGCAAGCCGATCCGAGCCCGAGCGTCCGGCGATAATATCGAAACCGTTGCGGCTGGCGCCGCCATCGAATGGCGTCACCGCATCGGCGAGTGTCATATCGCCGGCGATGATACCGGCGATATCGCCATGCGGCTGGAGTCCGAGCTGAACGTCGACATTGGCAAGGCCGAGATCGCCATCGAACAGCAGCGTGCGGCGGCCGGCTTGTGCCAGTGCATGCGCCAGGGTGATCGAGAACCAGGTCTTGCCGACGCCGCCCTTGCCCGAGGCAACCGCGATGATGTTACGCGTCGCGGCCGAACGCGTCGGGACTGTCGGGGAGTTGATATCGATACTGGTCATGCAGAACCTTTCGGCAATAACAATCGCGCCAGCAGAACGGACGTAAACGGCAGCATTCCGTCGGCGATATCGGCGGCGATTCCGGCTTCGGCAAAGCCAAGCTTGGCGGCTTCGATCATCGCAAGCACGCTGCCGAGGCGTCGCGTTGCGTCGAGCTGTGTGACAACAGCGCGCGTGCAACCGAGATCGGCGAAAATCTGCGCGCGCTCGCTGCCGTCGGCGGCATCGGCGCCTGCGGCGAAGACGAGCAACGGCTCGGCGGTCGAGGCACCGATCAGTGCCGCGAGATCGCGGCGGTCGCCGGTGCTGAATGGATTGACGCCGGCGGTGTCGATGATGAGCCGCTCTTTCGGATCAGCCAGCGTGACCATCGAGCCGAGCGCGGCCGGACCATCCGCGGTCGCGAATGGCACGCCGAGGATCTTGGCGAAAGATTCGAGTTGCGCGACGCCGCCTGCGCGCGCGAGATCGGTCGAAATAAGACGCACGCGTCTACCCGCCAGCACGTCGCGCGTCGCGAGCTTCGCGGCCGTAATGGTTTTGCCCGCGCCCGGCGCACCGACCAGCAGGATGGCCCTGTCTTTCGGTGTGACCGGCGTGAAGCGGAAAGTATGGCCAAGACCCGAGGCCAGGGCTTCGGTCGGGTTCTCCAGCGCGGATTGCAGCGCGTTGTTGATGATCCGGGCGCGCATCGACATCGCGGCGCCGTGAAAGTCGAGGGCATCGCTCAGCACCATATCGACGGCCGGAATATCGGGACCGTTATCGCGATCGTCGAGCGCCGCAGTGACGCGGGTATTGCCGTTGCCGTCGTCCTGGGCCGAGACGATCACCGCATCGGGGCCCAGCGCGGCACGCACCGCGGCCATGGCTTCGGCGGGTGAACGGCCAATGAATGTCCTGAGGCGCATTTTCGCTTATCCGATTAGATCGCGCCGAGCGTCCTGATCCGCGCGCGCGGATGGATTTCGTTCTGCGACATCACGACCGTCATGGACCGGAAGCGTTCGATGATCGAGCGCACATACGGCCGAACCGCGGGGCTGGTCAGCAGCACCGGCGTTTCGCCGCGCTGGGCGAGACGCTCGAAATTGGTGCGCACGGCGCCGATGAATTCCTGCAGTTTCGACGGCGCCATGCTGAGATGGCGGTCTTCGCCCTGACCGGTCAGCGCCTCGGCGAAAGCCTGCTCCCATTGCGGCGACAGGCTGACGAGCGAGATGATGCCTTGCTCGTTGGCATTGGAATCCGAGATCTGGCGCGCGAGCCGCGCTCGCACATGCTCGGTGATGACCGAGATGTTTCGGCTGAAGCCGCAGGCCTCGGCGATGCCTTCGAGGATGGTCGGCAGGTCGCGGATCGAGATACGCTCGTTCAACAGATTCTGCAGCACGCGCTGAACCGAGCCCATCGAGATCTGCGCCGGCACCATGTCGGTGACCAGCTTCTGATGCGGCTTGTCGAGCTCATCGACGAGTTTCTGCGTCTCCGAGTAGGAGAGCAGCTCGGACATATTGTCCTTCACCACCTCGGTGAGATGGGTGGTGATGACGGTCTGCGGCTCGACGACGGTATAGCCGCGGAATTGCGCTTCCTCGCGCATGGTCTCCGAGACCCACTGCGCCGGCAGGCCGAAGGTCGGCTCGGTGGTGTTCTCGCCGTTGAGCGCGATCGGCTCGCCGCGCGGGTCCATGACCAGGAGCATGTTCGGCCGCAGCTCGCCGCGGCCGACTTCGATCTCTTTGACGCGGATGATGTAGCTGTTGGCCGCAAGCTGGAGATTATCCTGGATGCGCACCGAGGGCATGATGAAGCCCATCTCTTGGACCAGCGTGCGGCGCAGCGCCTTTACCTGGTCGGTGAGGCGCGTGCCGTGCTCGCTGTTGATGAGGGCGAGCAGGCCATAGCCGAGCTCGAGGCGGATCTGGTCGATCTGCAGCGCCGCGGTGATCGGCTCTTCTTTCTGCGTCGCTTTTTCGGCTTCGGCTTTCTCGGCCTCTTCGGCGGCGCTCTTCGCCTTTTCCTTCTTCTCGTTGACCTTATAGGCCGCGCCGCCCGAGAGCAGCGAGAGCGCCATGAAGGGGACGAAGGGCACGCCCGGGATGAGGGCGAGGACGAAGGCAAGGAATGATGCGACGCCGAGCGCGGCGGGATGCGCGCCGAGCTGGCCGAACAAGGCTTTGTCGGTCGAGCCGCTGATGCCGGCTTTCGACACCAGCATACCGGCGGCGGTCGAGACGATCAGCGCCGGGATCTGCGAGACCAGACCGTCACCGACGCTGAGCAGCGTGAACGTATGCGTGGCTTCGCTGAACGAGAGGCCGTGCTGGGCGACGCCGATGAAGATGCCGCCGACGACGTTGATGGCGGTGATGATGAGACCGGCGACGGCATCGCCGCGGACAAATTTCGAGGCACCGTCCATGGCGCCGAAGAAGTTGCTTTCGTCTTCGAGGTCTTTGCGGCGGGCCCGCGCCTTGCCTTCGTCGATGAGGCCGGCGCTGAGATCGGCGTCGATCGCCATCTGCTTGCCGGGCATCGCATCCAAGCTGAAGCGTGCCGCGACTTCCGCGATACGGCCCGAACCTTTGGTGATGACGACGAAGTTCACGACCACCAGGATCGTGAAGACGATAGCGCCGATGACGAAATTGCCGCCCATCACGAAATTGCCGAAGGCCTGAATCACGTGGCCCGCGGCAGCGGTTCCGGTCCCGCCATTCCCCAGGATCAGCCGGGTCGAGGCGAGGTTGAGGGCGAGGCGCATCATCGTCGAGATGAGCAGCACCGTCGGGAAGGCGGAGAATTCCAGCGGCCGCTCGATGAACAAGCCGACCATCAGGATAAGAACAGCCAAGGTGATCGACAACGCCAGGCTGATATCGAGCAGCCAGGTCGGCATCGGCAGGATCATCACCGACAGGATGCCGACAACACCGAGCGCCAGCGCGATCTCGCCGCGCTTCAGCGCGGCGGTAATCTTGGCGACGATGTCCGTCGGGTTCTGTGGGGCGGCAGTAATATCAGCCATAACCGATCACCAACTATCGAATGTACGCTAGGCGAAAATTAAGCCGGGATGCGCTCGGGCTCGCTCGGCAGCGGCACGGGAACACCTTCTTGCCGGTACTGCTGGAGCTTGTTGCGCAGGGTGCGGATCGAGATGCCGAGGATATTCGCGGCATGGGTGCGATTGCCGAGGCAGTGCTGCAGCGTCTCGAGGATAAGATCGCGCTCGACATCGGCGACGGTGCGGCCGACCAGACCGGCGCGGGCGCCGGCACTCGCCTCGGTCTCAGCGGCCGCCGCCGCATTCGGCTTGGCATTCGGCAGGGCGATCGCGTCCGGCCCAATCTCTTCGCCATGGCCCAAGAGTACCGCGCGATGCATGGTGTTCTCGAGCTCGCGGACATTGCCGCGCCAGGCGTGATGGATGAGCTTCTCGCGCAGCGCGGGCGAGAGCCGGCGCTGGGGCAGGGCGTTCATCTCGGCGTATTTCTTGGCGAAGAAATCGGCCAGCATATCGATGTCGCGCGGGCGCTCGCGCAGCGGCAGGACGTGGACATTGACGACGTTGAGGCGGAAATAAAGGTCTTCGCGGAAATTGCCGTTGCGCGCCTCGGCTTCGAGGTCGCGGTTCGAAGTGGCGATCAGGCGGATGTCGACCTTGATCGGCTGCGTGCCGCCGACGCGATCGATCTCACGCTCCTGGATCGCGCGCAGCAGTTTCGCCTGGAGACGGGGATGCATCTCACTGATTTCGTCGAGCAGCAAGGTGCCGCCATGGGCTTCTTCGAATTTGCCGATGCGGCGGGCGACGGCGCCGGTGAACGCGCCTTTCTCGTGGCCGAAGAGCTCGCTTTCGAGCAGGTTTTCCGGGATCGCGGCGCAATTGACCGAGATGAACGGTGCCTTGGCGCGCTTGCTCTTGCGGTGGACATAGCGCGCGAGCACTTCTTTACCCGTGCCGCTCTCGCCGGTGATGAGGATCGAGGCCTCGGACGGCGCGACCTGCTCGGCGAGGCGCACCACGCGCTCCATCGCCGCATCGCGATAGATCAGCGCGTGGCTGTCGGTCGAGACCGCTTGCAGCACCGCGGCGATCAACTCCGCATCCGGGGGCAGGGGGATGTATTCCTTGGCGCCGGCCTTGATCGCGCGGACGGCCGCGTCGGCGTCGTTGCCGATGCCGCAAGCGACGATCGGAACGGAGAATCGCTCCTGCTTCAGGCTTTCGATCATCCGTGCGATGTCGAGCTTCACGTCCATCATCAACAGATCGGCACCCTGGCCCGAGCGCAAGGCGCTGAGGCCGTGGTCGATATCGTCGGCATGGGCGACGGTCGCACCGCGGTTGAGCGCGATCTTGCCGGCGGTGCTGAAATGGCCGTCGAGCGGTCCGAGAATCAGGAGACGCATGATACTTTTCCTCTAAACGAGCCGGTTAGCGATCGGCCTTGACGATTTCGGTCATGGTCACGCCGAGGCGCTCATCGACGACGACGACTTCGCCGCGGGCGACGAGCCGGTTGTTCACATAGATGTCGATCGCTTCGCCGACTTTGCGGTCGAGCTCGACGACCGCGCCGCGGCCGAGTTTCAGAAGCTGGCTGACCTGCATATTCGCGCGGCCGAGCACCGCCGAGATCTGGACGGGAATGTCGTAGACCGCCTCCAGATCCTTGGCGCTTTGCGGCTTCTGCTCCGCTTGCTGATCGCCGGAGCCGTCGAGCTCGTTCAGCGCCATATTGGGGTTCTCACTCATTCTCTGTTACTCCTCACACGGAAACGGGGTTGGGGGTCGCGGCCGGATCGCGGCGGCGATCAAGCAAAGCATTGAGCTCGGTGCATTGGCCGGCGAGGTTGCGCTCGGCGCCGCCATCGGCCCATTCGACGCGGGCGTCGCCGCCGGTGATCGCGTCGTCGGCCAGCAGCACGATGCGGCCGGCATAACCGGCGGCGTTGGCAAGCGTGTCGAGACGCTCGCGCAGCGGCTCGTATATCTCTTCGGCGACGCGCAACACGACGCGCGGCTCGTCGATCGCCTCGTGGAGGCATTGGGTCGTGAAGGCTTCGACCTCGGCCAGCGGGTCCTTGGCGGCGATGCCCGGGATCAGCTTGGTGATGATCGTCTGCATCGCACCCAGCGCGCGGCGCTCGGTGTCGAGAGCGGTGGCGTCCTGCGCCTCGAACAGCGCGGCGAGGCTGCCGGCGATCTTCGCCAGCGAGTCCGCGGTAAGGGACTGCGCCGATGTCGCGGCTTCGGCGAGACCCGCCGCGTGGCCTTCGGCGAGCGCGGCCTGGCGCGTCGCTTCCATCTCGTTGCGGGTGAAGCGGCGCTCGGCCAGCGACCGCGCGCTCGGCGTACCGAGGTGGTCGAAGGAGACGTCGAAGGTGAATTTCTGCGGCATTGCCATGGAGGGGCTCAGTACACCAGCTCGTCTTCGGCACTGCCGTCGGAGATGATGATTTCGCCGCGTGCCGCGAGATCCTTCGCGACCGAGACCAGGTAGCTCTGCGCTTCCTCGACGTCCTTGAGGCGGACCGGGCCCATGGCCGCGATCTCTTCCTTGAGGAGCTTCGAGGCGCGTTCGGACATGTTGCCGAAGAACAGATCCTTGAGCGCGTCGGAGGCGCCTTTGAGGGCGACCGGCAGCTTTTCCTTCTCGGCGGCGCGCATGAGCGACTGGATCGCGCCACTGTCGAGCTTCTGCAGGTCTTCGAAGGTGAACATGAGGCCTTTAATGCGCTCGGCGCTGTCGCGGTTACGCTCTTCGAGGGCGGCGATGAAGCGTGTCTCGGTGTTGCGGTCGAGGCTGTTGAAGATTTCAGCGATCAACTCGTGCGCGTCGCGGCGGTTGGTGCGGGCGAGGGAGGTGAAGAACTCGTTGCGGAGCGTGCGCTCGACGTCGTCGAGCACCTCTTTCTGCACCGCTTCCATGCGCAGCATGCGCATGATCACTTCCATCGCGAAGCTCTCGGGAAGCTGCGTCAGCACGCGGCCGGCGTGATCCGACTTGATCTTCGAGAGCACGACGGCGACGGTCTGCGGATATTCGTTCTTGAGATAGTTGGCGAGGACGGCCTCGTTCACGTTGCCGAGCTTGTCCCACATCGTGCGGCCGGCGGGGCCGCGGATTTCTTCCATGATCAAGGCGACGCGCTCGGGGCCGAGGGCCTTGGAGAGCAGGCGCTCAGTGCTTTCATGCGTGCCGACGAGCGAGCCGGTGGCCGAGATATGATCGGCGAAATCGACGAACAGCTTCTCGACGATGCTCGACGAGACCGTGCCGAGATTGGCCATGCAGGCCGAGATTTCCTTGATCTCTTCGTCATCCATCAGGGCAAAGAGGCGGCTCGAATGCTCTTCACCGAGGGAAAGCATCAGGATCGCGGCCTTCTCGGCGCCATTCAGCGATCGGTAATCTTCACGGACGCGCATGTGCTCGGTCTTTCCGCTTAATTGTCCTGGTACATCCAGCTACGAACGATGGCGACCGCCTCGTCCGGATGTTTTTCGACGATCTCGCCGATCTTCTTAATGCTGGAGGCAGCGACCCGGCCGTCGACCTGGCCGATATCGATCATCTCGCCTTGCGGCGGCTGTGGTGCGCGGGCGACGGCTGTGCCGGGGGCACCGGCGGGCGCGGGGAGCGCGGTGGCGGGAGCGCCACCAGCCATGGCTAGCGCAGGCATGCCCGTCGGGCCAAGGTTCTTTGCGGTGTCGAGGAAGCGGCCGAACATCGGCTTCACGACCAGCATCAGGATCAGGAGGCCGATCAGCGCGGTGCCGGCGGTGGTGCCCAGATACATCAGGTCACCCTTCTCGAGGCCCATCAGATTGAATGCGGCGGGCGCGGCGGGCAGATCTTCGGCGCCGGCGAAGGCCATGTTCACAACTTCGACCGTGTCGCCACGCTTTTCGTCATAGCCGACGGCCGAGCGCACGAGGGCGGTGAGCTGCTTCAGATCGTCGGGCGAGCGCGGCTGATAGGTCTTCTTGCCGTCGGCGCCGACCGTCGTGGAGCCGTCGACCAGCACCGCGACCGAGAGACGTTTCACGGTGCCTTGATCGCTGATCTGGCTCTTGACGGTCTTGCTGATCTCGTAATTGACCGTCTCTTGCGTATGCGTGCTCTTGCTCTGCTTGTTGTCGCTGCTGCTCGGGGCAGTTTGACCGTTCGGCAGATTGGTCGAGACAGAGACCGCCGCACCGCTGGTGGTGCCGTTCTGCTCCGACTGGTTGTCGGTCTGGGTCGAGCGCACGACCTGACCATCCGGATCGTAGCTCTCGGAATTCGTCGTGATGCGGTCGAAATTCATCTCGGCATGCACATCGACGCGTGCTTTGCCGGCGCCGACCGAGCGCTCGATCAGTTGCTCGACATTGCGCGCCATGCGGTTCTCGTAATTGACGCGCATCTCTTCGGCATTCGAGGAGGTGGCCGCCGCGGATGCATCGCCATCGCCGCGCGCCAGGAGCGTGCCCTGGTCGTCGACGATCGAGACGTGATTGGGGTTGAGGTCGGGCACGGCGGCGGCGACGAGGTGCTGGATCGCCGCGACCTGGCCGCTGGACAGCTT
Source organism: uncultured Alphaproteobacteria bacterium (assembly GCA_963740675.1). GTDB lineage: Bacteria > Pseudomonadota > Alphaproteobacteria > ATCC43930 > CGMCC-115725 > CAIKMD01. The sequence goes on along the minus strand of CAVUFS010000003.1, from coordinate 480,104 downwards.
GCCGCGCACTTTGAGGACGATCGACGCGCTCGCTTCCTGGCGGTCGCGCGAGAACAACTGGCGCTGCGGCAGCACGAGATGGACGCGCGCCGACGACACGAGGTTGATCGAAGTGATGGTGCGCTCGAGCTCGCCTTCGAGCGCGCGGACTTGATTGATGTTCTCGACGAATTGCGAGGGGCCAAACTGGTCGGTCTTATCGAAAATCTCGTAGCCGACCGAGCCGCCATGCGGCAGGCCAAGCTCGGCTATCGACATGCGCAGCTTCGTCGCTTGATCGACCGGAACCAGGATCTGGCCGCCACCGGCACGCAGCTCGTAGGGGACGTTCAGGCTTTCGAGCTTTTGGACGATCTGGCCGCTGTCCTTGGGATCGAGGTCGCTATAGAGCAGCCCCATCTCCGGCGTGTTGACCTTGCCGATCAGGTAATAAAAGAACGCGACCGTCCCAGCGGCGATCAGCGCCATGGTCAACAGGCGCGCGGGACCGAGATTGCGAATTAACTGAATGAAACCGTTCACCGTCGAATCCCTTGGCTGGCGATCCGGGCTTATGCCCGCGCCGACACTAGGGGCGGTTGGGTGAACAGAGAGTTAAAGAGGCGGCAGATTTTGCCGACTGGGCGGCAAATCATGCCGCCCTGACTTAAACCCGGCCGGTGCCCAGGGCATCCGGCCGCCGAAGTCAGCGCTCGCTACGATCGAGAGCGCGGTAGTCCTGGAGGCGCGTGACGCGTAGGCCGGGGAGGCCGTGGCTGTCGACGAGACGCTGCCAGGAAAGGAATTCTTCCACGGAAAGCGTGTAACGTGCGCAAGCCTCTTCGAGGCTGAGGAGGCCGGCCCGGACAGCGGCAACGACTTCCGCCTTGCGGCGAATGACCCAGCGCTTGGTCTCGGGCGGGGGGAGGCTGTCGAGGCTGACGCCCGATCCGATGTCGAGGAGCCACTCTGTGCTCTCGGCTTCCCGGGATTGCGGTTGAGCAGCGCTCAAGGGTGTGGTCGCTTTGGTCTGCATGACGACGGAATGTACCCGTACCCCTTTTAAAAAAACCCTAAGTTTTATGGTTAACGCTTTGATACATTTACCTAAAATGCCGGTGAGTGCGCCCGCGAGTTGAGCGCGCCGGAACCGGTTTGGATCAAGGCGTTACTGCTTCGCCTGGATCAGCGTTTGGAGCATCTGATCGGCGGTGGTGATGATTTTCGAGTTCGCCTCGTAGGCGCGCTGGGTAACGATGAGGTTGCTGAATTCCGTCGCGATATCGACGGTCGAATCTTCCAGCGATGAGGGCGCGATCTCGCCCGCTGCACCCGTACCCGCCTCGCGGAGCACGGCCGCGCCCGAGGTCGTGGTTTCCGAGTAGACGTTACCGCTCTGCGCCTGTAGCCCGTTGGGGTTCGAGAAGGTGCTGACCGGGAGGACGTAGATCGGACGGGTCAGACCGTTGTCGTAATTCGCCGTGACGATACCCGCCGAATTGACCGTGACGCCGCTGAAATTACCGAATTGCACACCGTCCTGGTTGATCTGGCCGACGGTAAAGGCCGTGCCGATCTGGCTGAGGCCGCTTGAGGTGCCGTCGTTGCCGAGATTGAAGTTGATGGTCTGCGGCGAGGTGCCGCCGGTTACTGCCGGGTCCCAAGCGATCGACAGCGCGCCGGCAGTGTCGAACGTGCTTCCGGCGGTATTGAGCGTGCCGTCGGTGTTGAACTTGATGGTGTTGTCGCCGGCGGCGATCGTCGCGGTGCTGGTGCCGGCGCCCGTGAAGGAAGCGCCGACCGTCCATGTATTCGCAGTGCCCGAGGGCGTGAAGGTCAGCGTCATATCGTGCTGAACGCCGAGCGAGTCATAGACCGGAACGGTCATGGTCTGCGGGGTTGAGCCGCTGGCCGGGAGATTGGCGATCAGGCTGACATTGCCGGTCTGCTGCGCCGTGCCGGCATTGTTCGACACGTTGACCGTTTGCAAGAGGCTCGGAGTTGTGGTCGTTAGCACGTTGTAGTTGCCGGCCTGGACCTGCGCTGCCTCGGTATTGGTCAGCGGCTGGCCCTGCAGGTAGAAGCCCGCGGCATTGACCAGGTTGCCGTTCGCGTCGACCGAGAAATTACCCGCGCGTGTATAGGTGATCGCGCCGCTGGAGCCACCGGCCGAGCTCGAATTCACGACGAAGAAGCCGCCGCCGGAGATCGCGAGATCAGTGGGTGAGGATTCCGCCTGCAGCACACCTTGCTGCGCGACGTTGTACATCGGCTGGGATTCGACGCCGCCCGGCGAATAGAGCGAGGGCGAGCCGCTCGCCGTCACCAGCGTCCGGAAATCGGTGCCGGTGTCCTTGTAGCCGATCGTGTTCGAGTTCGCGATGTTGTCGGAAATGATACCGAGCGCGTTGCTGTTGGCGGCCAATCCCGAGACGGCTGCGCCGAGCGCACCAAAAATACTCATAAGGTTATCTCCTGCGGAACGAAATTAGTTGGTTTGCGGAAGGATGGGGTTGACGGTGACGAGTTCGCTCATCGGTACCGCCAAGCCATTCACGGTGAAGGTCGCCGTGCCGTTCTCGACGCCGACCGCCTGGACGGAGCCGATCGAGGCGATACTCGGTGTGATCGCGCTGCCGCTGGCGTCGGCGGCCTGGATCTTGAGCGTGTAGTTGCCGTCGGGCAGTTGCACGCCGGCATTGGTCTTGCCGTTCCAAGTGAAGGAATGCGAACCGGCGTCGGTTTCGCCCGGCTGCGTGTAGACCACCCTGCCGTCCGAATCGACCACGGTCAGCGCGGTCGAGGTCGACGCGCTCGGCAGGCCGTAGACGTAATTCGCCTGGCCATTGGACAGCGGTGCGGTTGCCGAGTTGTATTCGATGTTCTGGCCGACAACGGGCAGGGCGGCGATGCTTTCGCCGGCGCCTTGTAGCTGGATGAGCTGCTGCAGGTTGCTGTTCGTGTTGATCTGCTGCTCGACCTGGCTGAACGAAACGAGCTGTTGGGTGAACTGATTCGTGTCCATCGGCGACAGCGGATCCTGGTTTTGCAACTGCGTCGTCAGCAGCGTCAGGAAGGTGTTGAAGTTCTGCGCCAGACCCGTGGCCGAATTGGTGGTCGAGCCTGACGCGTTGGTCGTCGCGGCTGCGGCAGAGGTCGATGAGCCGACTGGAGTTGTCATGATACGGTTCCTTAGACCTCGATGTTGAGCGCGCCGGAATGGCTGCGCTGCGCGGGTGCGGCCGCGTCGTTGCCGGTCAAAGCATCAGTGGTGTTGCTGCCCCGATAGGAGCCGCCGTTGCCACCGCCATTGGCGCTGCCGCCGCCTTGCGACCAGTTCTGCGCGAAGGATTGCGCATTGCTATTGAGGTTGAAGCTGAGGCTGCTGCTGTCGGCGTTGAGGCCGGCATCTTTCAGCGCTTGCTGCAGCGTACCGGAATCTTGCTTCAGCATATTAAGAGTGTCAGAGCGATCGGCCGAGATGACGGCGTTGATGCGGCCGTCCTGACCGACATTCAGCTTCACGTCGATCGTGCCGAGGGCCGCCGGCTTGAGCTGAATGCGGATTTCATTGTTGTCGGCGTTGAGCGCCTGTTTGAGATTGACCGCCACCTGCTCGCCGACCGGTACATAAGGAGCGGCGGTGTGGGCTGCGGCATCGACCTGGACCGGCGCGGTTTGCGGCGCGGTCGGCTGCTGCAGCATCGAAGCGCTCGGAGTTGAGGGATCGTTGGTGGTGGCGGTTGTCGCGGTGTCGGAGGTCTGCGCCGCCGTCCCGGTGTCGTCGTCCTTATCGTTGCCGTTGGTCCCGACCGCGGTGACCGCTTGGTGGGTCGGCAGCAAAGTCGTCGTCGGCGCGGTGGCGCTGGCGGTCGACGGGGGCATGGTGGCGTTCGCGTCGGTCGGTGCCTTGGCGGGCGCGTCTGCACCCGGCTTGCCTATGGTATCACCCGGAAGCGGATGGGCGTTGGCTGCATCAAGCAGATGCGCCGGCACGGTCGCCATCGCGGCGGTCGGCTGCGAGGCATAGATCGGCGCGCCGGAGGCGATGCGCGCATTGAGCTCGTCGGCGCCGAACGCGCTGCTGTTGCCGTCAGTGTTGCTGGTTTGATCGTTGGCCGCGGCGGCTGCCGCGGCGGCTGCCGCCGCATCGGCCGCCGGCATCGTCGCATTGTTAGGAACGGCGCTCGCCGCATTCGCGGCCTGATTGCCGTCGGAGGGCTGGGGCGTCGGCACGGGCTGATTGGGCGCCTGCACATAAGGTGTGGGTGTCTGATCGTTGTTGTTCTTCTTATTGGCGTTTGCCGGCTGCGGCGTCGTCGCAGCCGCGCCGGTGTTCTGCGCGAGATCGGTCAAAGAAGAATCTGTCATCGACAACAGCGATTGAAAGCCGCCGGCATTTTGCTGTGGCTGCTGTTGCGCCGCCTGCTGATGCTGGTGCGTTTGCGACTTCGCTGTCGGGGTCGTGAGTACTGGTTGCGCGATCATGTGCTCGTCCAAATGGTCTCGCGGCCTTATCAGCAAGCCGCGTGCCATGACGCACGCAATCGACAAACGCCTGATACAGCGCGGTTTTTTCTTTGGACGGGATTCGCGCGCGGCGATCGAGCGGCAAACCATGCCGAGATCGGGCAGGCAAGTTTTGCCCCACGGCAGTCATGCACACAGCGCGAAGAGCGAAGCGATCACTCGGCAAGTTTTGCCGGCTCGGCAAATTTTTCTCGGCAGAACTTGCCGTGCATCGTGTGCATGCGCAGCGAACTTGATCGCAATTTATCGAGCATTTTAAGCAAATGTCAGTCGATTTGATCGATAACCGCTTCATCCAAAGCGGCGAGCGATGGTCGTCTCGGTGCTGAAGGGGGGGTCGCGAAGCGGCCTTTCACCATCCTAGAAGGAAACAGGCATGTCTAATATCGTTCTCGGTACTGCGACCCAGCAAAACTTGTTGGCGTTGCAGAACATCAACACCCAGTTGGGCACCACGCAGGGCCACCTGTCGACCGGCCTCGCCGTCGCTTCCGCGACCGACGATGCCGTGAAATACTTCCAGGCGCAGTCGCTTACCAACCGTGCCTCGGACCTTTCCACGCGCAAGGACGCGATCGCCCAGGGTATTCAATCTCTGACGGCCGCGACCAACGGCATTACGAGCGTCATCTCGGTTTTGCAGCAAATGGAAGGCATCGTGAACGGTGCGGCGACGCAGACTGCAACGCAGCGTGCCTCGGCGACGACGCAGTTCAATACGCTGGGCCAGCAGCTTACGACGCTGCTCAACGACTCCAGCTACCAGGGCTTGAACCTCGTCAATTCGACGGCGAGCAACCTCACCCTGCAGTTCAGCATTACCTCGAGCTCGACCCTCAAGATCAAGGGTCAGAACCTGCTGTTCTCGAAGCTGGTTACGGGTGGTAAGGCTATCGGCAAGGGCTCGCAGGCGGCTTCGTCGCTGATGTCGATCAAGTTCTCGGCGGTGAGCAACAAGGTCTCGATGTTCACCAACGTTTACAATGCCCTGCAGTCGGCTGTGTTCAAGGCCCAGGCCGCGGCTGCAAGCCTTGGTACCAACGTCAACTTCCTGCAGACGCGTATGTCGTTTACGCAGCAGTACATGACCACGCTCCAGGGCGGCGCTTCCGACCTGACCGTGGCCGATGTGAACCAGGAATTGACCAACCTGGTTACCTTGCAGACCCGCCAACAGCTCGCGTTGCAGTCGTTGTCGATTGCCACGTCGTCCGAACAGGCGGTCCTCAAGCTGTTCCACTAAACGGCAACATACGCATCTGATATGCGGGCGGTCTTCGGGCCGCCCGTTTTTCTTTGTGCTGCTTGAGCTTTAGGGATGCGTCGCATAAGCGAAAAAAATCTAAGTAACGTTCGCTTAAATTTTTAGACGGGGTTGAAAAAGGCGTTGTGGTAAACGGCCGGTAAGCGACGAGAACGGCACGATCCTTGCCAAAGAGGAGGGCGGAGCTGCGAAGCGGCTCTACCGAAACTCTAGAAGGATCTAGCCACATGTCGAATATCGTCCTTGGGTCCGCCACGCAGGCCAACCTGCTTGCGTTGCAGAACATCAACAGCAATCTGAGCACCACTCAGAATCACTTGTCCACCGGCCTCGCCGTCGCTTCCGCGACCGACGATGCGGTCAAGTACTTCCAGGCGCAGTCGTTGACCCAACGCGCCAATGACCTGTCCACACGCAAGAGCGCGATCGACCAGGGCATTCAATCGCTGACGGCCGCCACCAACGGTATCTCGGGCGTCATCTCGATCCTCCAGCAGATGGAAGGCATCGTGAACGGCGCGGCGACCCAGACCGCTGCACAGCGCGCCTCGGCGACGACGCAGTTCAATACCCTCGGTCAGCAGCTCACGACCATGCTGAACGACTCCAGCTACCAGGGCCTGAACCTCGTCAACTCGACGGCGAGCAACCTCACCCTGCAGTTCAGCATCACCTCGTCCTCGACCCTCAAGATCAAGGGTCAGAACCTGATGTTCTCGAAGCTGGTCACCGGCGGTAAGGCCGTGGGCAAGGGCTCGGCGGCGGCTTCGTCGCTGATGTCGGTCAAGTTCTCGGCGGTGAGCAACAAGATCTCGATGTTCACCAACGTCTACAACTCTCTGCAGACGGCGGTGTTCAAGGCCCAGGCTGCGGCCGCGAGCCTCGGCACGAACGTCAACTTCCTGCAAACCCGTATGAGCTTTACGCAGGCTTACATGACCACCCTCAATTCAGGCGCCAGTGATTTGACCGTGGCCGACGTCAACCAGGAATTGACGAACCTGGTCACGTTGCAGACCCGTCAACAGCTCGCGTTGCAGTCGCTGTCGATCGCGACTTCGTCCGAGCAAGCGGTGCTGCGTCTCTTCCACTAATAGTACGCATATCGTCACGGAACGGGCGGCTTCGGCCGCCCGTTTTGCATTAAGCCTTTGGTAAGCGTGCAGGGGTAGAACCAACCCCAGGTTCATCCCGAGAGCAGTAGAATGCCGCTCACCATCAATCTCAAGCCGCGCGAACGGCTCATCGTCAACGGCGTCGTGATCGAGAATTCCGGCCAACTGGCCAAGATTCTCATCCACAACAACGCCGCTCTCCTTCGCGAAAAAGACATCATCACCGAAGAGCAGGCGAGCACGCCGGCACGCAGGATCTATTTCGCCATCCAGTGCGAATACCTGTTCCCGGGCAAGGACGACCTGTTTTTACCAATCATTTACCGCTTTCTCACAGAGTTCGGCGAAGCAGCGCCGAGCACGGTTAATCTCGTGGAAGAGATCCGCGGCTTTGTCGAGACGGGCCAGCACTATCGAGCGCTCAAATCAGCCAAGCAGTTGATTACGCGTGAACAGGAGATTTTGAATGACGCTAGCGAAGGCATATCCAAGGACCCCTGAGCCGGGCAATCCCGCCCGCACGGAGGCTTGGGCCCTGCTCGAAGCCGCGCGTCAAATCCATCTGACCAAAGACGGTCCGATCGAGGATTTTCGCGCCGCGCTGCGCAAGAACTGGCGCTTGTGGACGATCTTCCAGGCAAGCCTCAGCGAAGCCGATTGCGCGGTGCCTTTGCCCATCCGCCGCAATCTCCTTGGCCTCTCGAATTTCGTCGATCGCCAGACCGCAGAGCTCCTCGCGGTGCGCGACGACAAAAAAGTCGAAGCCCTCGTGAACATCAACCGTCAGATCAGCGAGGGTCTGCTCGAAGGTCAGCGCGCCAGCGCGCGTGCCAATCAGCAGCCGCTGGCCGCTCCCCAGTTGTCGAGCAATCGACAGCTCGAATCCATCTGAACCAGGCCCATCATGGATCTCTTGGTGTTGCAACCGGACGGCATGGGGTCGGCCGATGACCAACTGCGCACCATTGTCGGCCATCTCAACCACGGCGATACGGCCAAAGCGCTCGAGCTTCTGACCCCGCTGGTTTCTGTCCCGCAGCCGAGCCTCGGGGCGCGTTTCGCGCTGGCGATGGCCGCCTGGAAGGTCGAGCGCTTCGATTGGGCGCTGATGCTGCTCAAGGAAGCGCATAATGACGCGCCGGATAATGGCGGCGTCGCCGAAGCGCTGGCCTCGTTGCAGGCGCAACTCGGACAGCTCGGAGAAAGTCTTTTCACCGGCAAGCTGGCAACGGCGTTGGGCAACGATCCGGCGCTTGCCGCGCTGGTACCCGATGCGTTTCCCGGTTTCGACCGCGCGTTCCTGTCGATTGTCGAACGGCCGTTGCTCGGCAAGGCGCGAGAGGCGAGAGCGCAAGGCAAGCTTGCGCAGGCGATCGAATTCGCTCGCCAGCATGTGGCCATCGATCCCGATCACGTCGAAGGGCGCGCTTACTACGCCGAATGTTTGCTCCGCGCGGGCTCGGCTGCCGCTGCGGTTGAAACCCTGAAGCCGCTGGCCGATCTCGTCCCGGGGCCGAGCCCTGCGATCGCCAGCCTCTATGCACGCGCTTTGATGGCGGTTGGCGAGAGCAAGGAAGCGTCTCATTGGCACCAGAATGCGGTCAACGCCTCACCTGCGGACCCGGTCCTTGCCGCGGCCCATATTGCCGATGTGCCTTTCCTCGGTGTCGATAATGCTGAGATCGGGCGCTTGGCGCGCGATTGGCTCGGGCGGTTCAGCCTTGCTCCGAAATCGGCGCGCAAGCACAGCCCCGGCCGAAAGCTGGCGATCGGCTATCTCGTTTCCGGTTTCATCGATCCCGACGACGCCGTCGCCGTCGCTGCCGTCGCGCAGGCGCATGATCGTGCCGGCGTCAGCGTGCTCGGTTTCGGTCTCGGCAGCCAAACGGCCGAGCAGAATGTGCGGTTGGTCGGTGCTTTCAGCAAATGGCGCGATATCAGTGCGCTCGATCCGGCGACGCTCGCGCGGACGCTGTCGGGTGATGGCGTCGATGTGCTCGTCGATGCCGGCGGCTTCGCTTCATCGGCCCAGCTTCAAGCGCTTACGCGTTTCGATAGCGGACTACGCGTTTCCTGGCTCGGCAATCCTTCGGCAGTCCTCGCGCCGCTCTATGATGTGCGCCTGGCGGCCGCCGATTATCCCGTGCTCGACGATGTCGCGAAAACCGCGGCGAACGGCGAGGGACCGGTGTCTTTCGGCGCCGATGTCACTTTGGCACAGCTTGATTCGCGTACGGTTGCGCTGTGGTCGGCGGTGCTCGCCCTGGTGCCCGACGCGAAACTCGTGTTGCGGGGACGCGATATGGAAGCGCGCGCCAATATCGGCCGTCTCATTGCCGCTTTCGGCGAGAACCTCGCGGCGCGGATCGATCTGCGTCAGGTCGAGCACGTCGCCGAATTCTACGAAGCTGTCGATGTCGCGTTGCTGCCGTATCACGCCGCGTCGCCGCGCGCCGCCGCCGAAGCGTTGGCGCATAACGTTCCCGCGATCGCGATGGCGGGCGAGCCTTTCGGCTCGTTCATGACCGGTCGTGGTCTCGATAAGCGCTTCCTCGCCACCGACGGCGCGCAATACTGCTCGCTGGCCATGTCGCTGGCTGCTTCGCCGCAGGTGCGAATTCTGCCGCCGATCGCGCGCGGCGTGACGAAGCTGGCACGCGCGATCGAAGACCTTGGCCATTCCCTCAATCGTCGTGAGAACGCCGCATGATCGATTTCACCGCATCGCGCGCGGCTTTCGCGGAGCGCTTTCCCAAGATCCTCGAAACCCTCGATCGGCCCGGTGCCGTATCGTCCTCGCTCATCGAGGAGAACGGCATCGTCGTCGATGCGATGGTCAACGACGCGCGACTTTATAATGCCGATGCGCGCTCCTTTGCCGCGGGCCAGGTGGAGGCCTTCATGAAGAAGCCTCTGCGGCTCTTCATGGAGCGGCCGACACGCGCCGGGCTTGTCAGTCCCGTCTGCGTGAAGCTTCACGACGCGCTCGGCGAGTTTCTGCTCGATCGCGGCATCGAGGAGATCCGCGGCCAGGTCAGCGACGACAGTCCTCATTATCTTGTTGTCTTCGGCCTGGGTCTCGGTCATCACATCGAAGCCCTCGCGCGAGGCACGAAGGCGCGTTGGCTAATCATCGTTGAGCCGATCGTCGATTTTCTCGCGCATTCGTTCCATACCGTCGACTGGCCTGCGCTCTTCGCGCATTTCGAAGAGCAGGGCGGTGGCATCGAAATCGTCACGCATCTCGATCCCGGCGAAATGGTCTCCGGTGTCGTGCGCTACATGAATAAGCGCGGCATCCCTTACGTCGATGGCAGCCACGTTTTCACGCATTATCCGCTTTGGGCCTTTACCGAAGCGCGTAACCGACTCTACGAAGCGGTCGAATTCGCCTTTATCAATCGCGGCTTCTACGAAGACGAGCTGGTGATGATGACCAACGCGGTGACGAATTTCGCCGCGAAGCCCTTCTGGCTGATCGAAGGCCGGCCGCGGCTGCATCGACCGGAGCTGGCCGTTATCGTCGGGGCAGGGCCCTCGCTCGACGAATGCCTGCCACGCCTTAAGGAGATTCGCGACCGCGTCGTGTTGTTCTCGGCCGGTACTGCGCTGCGGCCGCTGCTGCGCAACGGTATCGTGCCGGACTTCCATTCCGAGCTCGAGAACGTGCCGGCGACTGTGGAGGCCCTGAAAGAGGCGAGCAAATACGGCGACCTTTCGCAAATCACGCTGATGGCGTCAGCGACGGTCGATCCACGCATTCCGCCGATGTTCCGCGAGACGATCTACTTCTTCCGCGATTCGGTCAGCTCGACCCAGATCCTCGGCGAGAAGCATATGCCGATCGCTGGCGCGACGCCGACTTGCGTCAACATGGCGCTGTCGATGGCGGCGTTCCTGGGCTTTACCAATATGGCGCTGTTCGGCGCCGATTGCGGCATCCGCCCCGGCAGTGACGATCATGCGAAAGACACGGTCTATCGCGATGTCGGAACCTTCCAGAACAACGGCGATATCAACCGGCGCTATCCGGTCGAGGTCGAAGGCAATTTCGGCGGCGTGGCGCGCACCAATTGGATTTACGACTCCTGCCGGCTGATGCTGGCCGAAGTTATCGAAATGCGCAGCCTCAATGCCGTGAATGCGAGCGATGGTGCCTTCATTCCGGGTGCCGTGCCGCGGGTTGTTGAGGCGATTGAGCCAGGCGTCGAGCCGCTCGATCATGAGAGGCTGAAGGCCACGCTAAAACGTGCTCTCGACCTGATTGAGCCGGCCTCCATCTTCACCGATACGGATCTTGCCGCGGTGGCTAAGAACGCTGCGCGAATGTTCGACGATCTCGACGACATGCTCGCCAAGTCCGACAACGACAAGGCCGATTTCGCCGACGTCTATCGCGCCGTCCGGTCCTTCATCGAGAAGGCCGGGACGACCTATAGCCGGACCGAATCTATCGTCTCTGGGACGCTGGTCGCCCTGCCGCGTATCGCGATGTTCTTCGGCTTCCGGATCGACGACCCGGCCACACGCAAAGACCTGTTTTCTTTGTTTATCAAAGAGTTTCGATCGACAATTCAGGAATTGAAAGAGGGCACGGCCGCACTCTTCGACCGCGTGATCAGCGTCTCCACGCCGGCCCTCCAGGCTGAGCCCGAAAGCCAGCGCCGCATCGCCTAAGTCGCTTCTATCTGTCCCCGCAAATAGGATCGGGCGCCCCTTGTGGCGCCCGATTTGCTTTGCGCCGGCGGCTAAAACGGTCGGGCCAAGAAGGACATGACGACAAGGTTCTGGCCGGACCGCGCCGTACCGGTCGAGGCAATCTCGCTGAGTGCTTTCTCCGAAGAAGTCGGTCTAACGAGTCGCCCCGAACAGAGGGCGATCATACGGTAGCCGGGTCAGCTTCAACTTCTGGGTGGCAGCGGCGTGGAGCGCAATGGCTATGGCGGCGGGGTAGAGGTGCAGCCGTCGCCATACGAATAAACGCTCAGCGAAAGCACAGGTCGGTCAACGCGATCGGCGCGCCTTCCAGATTTCCGGATTTGTCGCGTTGGGTTCGCCGCGCGTAGGCGTGCCTCCCTTCCGGCGAGGCACTATCGCTCGGCAAAAAAAAATCGGGCGCCGATAGGCGCCCAATCTGGTCTGCGTGAACGGCTGAACGCTGTTAGGCGAAGAGGGACATCACCGCGGGCATTTGGCCAAGCTGCTTTTCGGCGCCGGCTGCGGTCTGGCCGATCGCATTTGTCAGCGCGCCGAACACCGAATTGACCGGCTGCGGCGGGTTCAGCGCCGCACTCAGCGCCGTAGCCATCTGGCTCGACTGGCCGAGGTTGAGCTGGATCAGATGCAGCGTGTTCTGCATGTTCTGCGTGAGCTGGTTGGTCTGCTGCTGAACCGCCTGTTGCGAGGCGGTCTGCTGCTGGAACTGGATATTTTGCAGGGAGCTGATCTGGCCATTGAGGGCCGTGAGCTGAACTCGCGGCCACGGTCTGATTGGCGCCGTTGATCTTAAGGATGCTCTGAACGAGGTTCGAGACATTCGTTATATCGGCGGTCGCCGCGTCCTGGCCGGCCTGCGTCGAGAGATCGTAAGTCGCGCTCGACTGGATATTGATGCCGCCCGCCATCTTGAACTGGGCCATGCCGTCGGATTGGAAGATGGGATTCCAGGCCGGCGGCGTGAGAATGGTGTAATCCGTGTTCAGCGCGCTCAGGGCGTTGTCGAAAGCGGTGTTGTCGCTCTTGCCGACGGCCTGCGTCATCAAATTGATCTGGTTCGCCATGTCCGACAGGATCGAGTTGTTATTGCCGAACTGCGTCTCGAGGCCGCTGATCGTCTTTTGCTGCGACTGGAGCGCGTTGATCCGGTTCTGCGAGATGTCGATCGATACTTGATCGGTCGTCGGCTGGATCGCCGCGAGCTGGCGGTTGAGCTGGTTCTGCAGATCCTGCGCGATATTGGCCATCTGCTGGTTCTGGGTCACCGTCGCCATGGACTGCGAGATGGACTGCAGCGTGGTGAACGGATTGAAGACAGATGTGCCGGTGGTGATGGTCATGGGAGTTCCGAGAACAGAATGCGCCCGGGAAGGTTGCCGAGAGCTTAATCAGCGCTGCCGGCGTGCCTCGTTGATCAGGGCCAATTCCGGCTCCCGAGCGACCACGGCGAGCGCCGCGCGCCATGAGCGGCCGGCGCAGCCGCCGGGGAGGCGCTCATAAACCGCGCGCAAAAAGGCGAGATCCTCGGGGTAGTCGAGGGTCCAGCGCTGCGTCATGACCTCGCCACCTGGGCCGGCAAGGTTAACGCGGTGGTAAGCTCGGTTGCGGCGGATCCAGGGCGTGACGTGCTCGTGATCTTCCGCCGCCACCGCCGTGATGGCTGCCTCATCGAGCGCGTTGATGGTGAACGCCTCGCAATCGAGCCCATGCGGCCAGGAGGGCGGCATGTTGTTGGCGGCGTAATCGGCCCCGGCCTCCGCGCGCAGCGTCAAGACGGCGGCGCAGACTTCCGGATCGATCAAAGGGCAATCGCTGGTGACGCGCAGGACGACATCCGCGCCGACGGCATGAGCCGCGCCGTGGTAGCGTGCCAGCACGTCGCGCTCGGAGCCGCGATAGACGGCGACGTCGAGATTTTCCGCCAGCGTCGCAACCGCTTCGCCGTCGGCGCCCTCGACCGTGGCGCAAACCACTTCATCGACGCCCTCGATCGCCTGGCAACGCCGCAGCACATGTTCGAGTACCGGCGCATCGCCGAGCGGCTCGAGCACTTTGCCCGGCAGGCGGGTGGAGCCCAGCCGCGCTTGGATGATGCAAGCAGTCTTGCTCATGGTGCACGCCTCCGTGCTGCACCGGCGCTGAAGCCGAGCAGCGTGCCGAGAGTTTCGGTGACGTAGTCGACATCGTCTTCTTCCATGCCGACGAAAAGCGGCAAGGACAGGGTACGGCGATAATAGGCTTCGGCGCCCGGCAGCGCGATCGTACCGTAACGCTCACGGTAATAGGGATGGCGGTGCACCGGTATGTAATGCACCTGGGTGCGGATACCGCGCTCTTCGAGCGCGCGCACGAGCTGGCCGCGGCTTGTGCCGACGGCATCGAAATCGATCAGCACGCTGTAGAGATGCCAGGCCGGGATGCAATGTGCGCTGCGCGTGATCGGCCGCAGCACCGGCGCGAAATCGGCGAGCCGCGCGTCGTAGCGCGCAGCAAGGCGGCGGCGGGTCGCGCCGAAATGCTCGATCTTTCCGAGTTGGTTCTTGGCGAGGGCGCAATTGATATCGCTCAGGCGGTAATTGTGGCCGAGCGCGGTCATCTCGTAATACCAGGGATTGACCTGCGTGTTCTCGATACCGGCTTCCTGATCGACGAACTGAGCTGCCTCACGGGTGACGCCGTGATTGCGGAACATGGCGAGACGCTTTGCCAGATCAGGCTGGTTCGTCAGCGCCGCACCGCCTTCGCCGGCGGCGATGTTCTTGACCGGATGGAACGAGAAAACCGTGATATCGCTATCGGCGCAGCCGCCGACCGCGGTCCAGCTCTTGTCGTGGCGCTGATAGCGCGTGCCGAGCGCGTGGCAGGAATCCTCGACGATGGCGAGGCCTTCGTGACGGGCGCAAGCGGCAATGGTTTCGAGATCGGCGCATTGCCCGGCGAGATCGACCGGGAAGACCGCCGCGGCGCGCTTGCCGGCGCGTTTCAACTGGGCCAGCGCCGCTTCGAATTGCGGCAGCTGCATCAGGCCGCTGTCGGGATCGCAATCGGCGAAATGGACTTCCGCACCGGCGAGCCGCGCCGCGTTGGCGGTGGCGGCAAACGTCATGGTGGGGACGATCACCGTGTGATCGGAGCCGATGCCGAGGGCGAGGCAGGCGAGATGGAGGGCGGCCGTGCCGTTGGTGCAGCTGATCGCGTGATCGGCGCCGCATTGGTTGGCGAGCGCGGCTTCGAAGTCGCGCACGGCGGGACCGGTGGTAAGCCAATCGCCGCGCAGCACTTGGACCACCGCGGCGATGTCGTCTTCGTCGATGGCGTGCCGGCTATAGGGAAGGGGCCGGACGGCGGACATTTTAGTGCGCTTCCGCGATCAAAGCCTTCAGCCGCGCGGCGTCGAGCCAGTCGCTGTTGTTGTCGCTGGCAAAGTGGAAGCCCTCGGCCACCGGTGTCGCGCCGGTTGCGTCGTAGCGGTCGCGCTGCCACCAGGCGAAGCTCGGCTCGATCACATAGCGATCGTCGAGCTCCAGGGTTTGGCGAGAGTCGTCGTCGGTGATCATGACCTCGTGCAGCTTCTCGCCGGGGCGGATGCCGACGACCTTGATCGGCAGGTTCGGCGCCATCGCCTTGGCTAGATCCGTGATATGCATGCTCGGGATCTTCGGCACGAAGATCTCGCCGCCATACATGAGGCCGAGCGAGGTGATGACGAAATTGACGCCTTGCTGCAGCGTGATCCAGAAGCGGGTCATGCGCTTATCGGTCACGGGCAGATATTCGGCGCCTTCCGCGACCAACTTCTCGAAGAACGGAATGACGCTGCCGCGCGAGCCGACGACATTGCCATAGCGGACCACGGCGAAACGTGTGCCGCTGCTGCCTGCGAGGTTGTTGCCGGCGATGAAGATCTTGTCCGAGGCGAGTTTCGAGGCGCCATAGAGATTGATCGGGTTCGCGGCCTTATCGGTCGAGAGCGCGATCACCCGCTGCACGTTGTTGCGCAGCGCAGCGCGCACGACATTCTCGGCGCCGTTGACGTTGGTGCGGATGCATTCGAAGGGGTTGTATTCCGCGGCCGGGACCTGCTTCAGGGCCGCGGCGTGGACGATGAAATCAACGCCGCGCGTCGCCAGCTCGAGCCGGTCGGCATCGCGCACGTCGCCGATGAAGAAGCGCATGCGGTCGAGGCCAAGCGAGACAAGGCTCTGCTGCATCTCGTACTGTTTGTACTCATCGCGCGAGAACACGATGATGCGGCGCGCACGGCTATTGCGCAGCAGCGTATCGACCAGGCGGCGGCCGAACGAGCCGGTGCCGCCGGTGATGAGGATGGATTTATCGTCGAACTGCCGCATCGCGGCGCCGACATGCTCGGTCAGGGCCTGGACGCGGCCGCCTTTGCGAGCGGTTGGCTTGGGTGCCGGAGCGGACGGCAACAGCGCTTCGGGTGTGCGCAGACGAGCAGCGGTTTTGGTGCTTTGGGCCATGGCTTTCCGGCGGACTTTCGTAAGATCGTTGGTTAATGAAGGGCGATACTGGCCCAAACATGGTTAACAGAGCATTGACCGCGAGCCGGTTACGCGTCGTTCCCGCGATTTAGTTCGTTATTTCATGTAGTTGGCGAGGCTCAGCGACTGCAGGACGTTGATCGTCTGGTAGGACGCCTGAAGCTGGGTCTGCAGCGTATTGAGCTGGGTGATCGCGGTCGCCGTGTCCACCTGCTCGATATTGTTGAGCGAGGTGGTGGCGAGACTCAGCGCATTCTGATGCGCGGTTTTGAGTTGGGTGAGGTCGCCCTGCTGCTCGCCCGCGGTCGCGACGAGCTGCTGCACGGCCTGAGCCGCTGTGCCCATCATCTGCTGCGCCTGGTTCACATTGGCGACGTCGGTCGGGTTCGACTGCGAGAGCGGCGTCGAGTCATTGGCGAAGAAATTGAGCACGCGGACGATCTGCTCGAAGGCGGGATTGTTCGCCGTTACGCCGTATTGCATGTTGACGTTGTTATCGACGGTGGCCTGAGCAACACCGTTATCGCCGCCGTAGTAGTCGGCCGCGACATTGGTCGTCAGGTCGCCGGGGCTCGGCAAACCGGCGGGGTTGAAGGCCGGCGTGCTCGTCTGATTGCCCGAGAAGACGTAGCGCGAACCGTCTTGCGTATTCATATAGCTGCCGAGCTCGGTCAGCAGTTGCTGCGCGGTCTGCTGCACGCTCGCGCCGTTGGGGGCGAAGGCGCTGTTGGCGAGGGTGTTCTGGAAGCTGGTGGCGATGCTTGAGATATTCTGCATCGCGAGGCTCATCGTCTTCAGCCGCGTGTTCACCGTATCGATGGTGTTCATATAGCCCTGCTGCAGCGACTGCGTCGCTGTCAGATTGATGACCTGACCGGCTTGGGACGATATACCTGCATAGGTTTGGCTTTTCTGGCCGCTCGCGATCTGGTTCTCGAGCGTCTGGCCCTGGCTCTGCAGTTGCTGCAGATACTGCAGCATGGTGTTCTGCTGCTCGATATTGCTGACCCTGCTCATCGCCGTTTACCTCTTAATTCGCAATGTTCATGAGCGCGTCGTACATCGTCTGGATGGTCGAGACGACGCGCGCCGAAGCGCCATAGGCGTTCTGATAAACCGAGAGATTGCCGAGCTCTTGGTCGAGATTGACGCCGGTCTCGGCCTGGAGCCGGTTCTGCATCTGTGTCGTGAGCTGCGACTGGTAGGTGTTGTTCTGCGTCGCGTTGCTCGCGGCGGTCGCCGCCTGGCCGATGATCTGGGCGCCGTAATTCGCCATCGTCGTTGTCATGCTGCTCGGGAAATTACCCGCGGCCGCGAAGGTGGTGTTCGAGGTAAGGGCGCTCGCGATCGAGGTGGCGATCGTCGGATCTGCGCCGCTGATGCCGTTGTAGAGCAGGCTCGCATTTGCGACGAGCGACGGGTTCACCTCGATCGTCGAGGCGTTATCGAGACCGCCCGTCGTATTCACATTGGCGAAGAAATGATTCGCGTCGTTGGTGGCGTTGGTCCCGCTATTCGTCGTGTTGAGATTGGTGTTTGTCGTCAGGTTGAAGAGATTGTTGGTGAACTGGTTCATTTCCGACGTGACGGCCGGCAAGGTCGTGTCGCGCAATTGCAGCAACGCGCCGATCTGGCCGGTCGTAATGGAAGAGGTGATGTTCTGGCCGTTGAGCGTCACGTTCGAGAGCGGCGAGCCGGCGGTGACGACGCCCGACGGCGTATAGCCAAAGGTTGAGACGTGGGTGCCGTCGATCAGGGTCTGGCCCGAGGCAGACAGCACGACCATCGAGCCGTCCGGCCGATCATAAGAGGTGACGCCCATGAGCTGCGCGACCTGGTTGAGCGCCTGGTCGCGCTGATCCTGGAGGGTCGCGGTCGATTGTCCCTCGGCCTGGACCTGGGCGATCGAGCCGTTGAGCGCGGCGATCTGGCCGAGAGCGGTATTGAGGGCGGTAACCGACGTGCCGATATCGCTATCGGCATTGGCACGCAGGCCTTGAATGCCGCTGGAGAATTGGTTGAGCTGCTGGGCAAGCTGCTGGCCGGCATTGACCGCTGCGCTTTGTGCGACCGGATCTTCCGGCGTCGCGGATTTGTTCTGCATCGCCGAGACGAAATTGTTGTAGGCGTCGGTGAAGGTGCTGCCGCTGCCGACTTGGCCGAGCAAACTCTGCAATTGTTGCAGATAGTTGTTCGTGGTGGAGGCACCCGCGGACGCGCTGCTTTGCTTGGCCAGCGTCGTCGTCAGCAACTGATCCGAAACGCGCTGGATGATGCTGGTCGTGACGCCGGCACCGCCTGCCGGCATCCGGATCGGCGTCTGGGTGATGGTTTCTTCCGAATAGCCGGGCGTCTGCGCATTGGCGATATTCGCGGAAATGACCTGGATTTGCGCTTGCGTTGCGCGCAAGCCCGTCATGGCGTCTTTTAGTGCGATGTCGAGACCCATTGTCGGTGCCCCTTAGAGCGAGCGGTCGATCGTGACGCCAGCGAGCGTCGGACGACGCGAGGCGCCGGGAGCGATCGGTTTCGGGCGCGCATAGCCTGTGGTCACGGCGCGCTCTTTCTGAACGTGGCCGATGATGGCCGAGACGAGTTTATCGGTCGCGGCATGGCCGACGCGCAGCGCCATCTCATTGGCGATCGCAGCATCGCCGAGCTTTTTGCTCACCGCGCGCCATTGATCCTTGAGCGCGTTCGAGACGGGCGCGGCCGGGTCGATGGTCTTCAGCGTGGTGCCGCAAAGCTGGGTCAGCCGCGCCTTGTCGGCTTGCAGCGGACCGATCTCGGTCAGCTTCATCGCGCGGATCAGCGCGGTCTCGCGATCGAGCAGCATCGCGAGCTCGTTCGCGACCGCGCAGAGCACGGGAATGTTCGAAGGTTTGGCCGCAGCGTTGTTGCCGCGAGCGGGCAGGAGCGGGGTTCTGGCGGGAAGGGGCATGATCTCAGTGCTGCTGATGTTCTTGCATGCGGAGGATTTCGCGCGTGACCTCGTCGCCGATGCCCGTCGCATGGGTACGGGAAGCGACTTTGCTGTATTCCTGGATCATCATCGAGCGATAGATGCCCTCGCTCTGGCCGCCGCCGAACATCGGATCGGCATCGACGCCCGAGAACATGTTCTCGAAGGATTGCGAGAGGAAGTACGCCTCGAAGTCCTGGCCGGTCTTCTGCGCGGAAGCGGCATCGACATTCATGCCGATCGCAGGCGCGCCGGTGTTCAGCGAGGAAGTGGCGGATGAAATCAGGGCAGTCGGATCGCTCATCACATCATCTCGATATCGGCTTGCAACGCGCCCGCGGCCTTGATCGCCTGCAGGATCGAAATCATGTCCCGCGGACCGACACCGAGCGAGTTGAGGTTGTTGACCAGCTCTTGCAAGGTGACGCCGCTGCGGACGACCGCCATGCGGTGATCGCTCTGCTCATCGACTTGGATGTTGGTGCGCGGCACGACCACGGTGCTGGCGCCGCCGCCGGGATTGAACTGCACGTTGTTGTCGCCGGGCGGGCCGGGCAGAGCCGGGTTGTTCGATTGCGGCGCGCTGTAGGGCTGGATCGTGCCCTGCGACTGCAGGGTCGAGTTGCCGGGGTTGGGCTGCGCGCCCGGACCGCTCGGCACTGGCGGCTGCGTCGGATTGAAGATCGGGTTCGGATTGTTCACGGCGCCCGAGGCATTGAGCGGATTGAAGGTCGTCGGCTGGCCACCCGGCGCGAAAGCGTTGGGCTGAGAGACTTGCGGCGTCTCCGTGACCTTCACGGTGAGATTGCCTTGCGCCACCGCGACCGTGCTGATGCGAACATTCTCGCCCATAACGATGATGCCGTTCTGCTCGTCGATGACGACGCGCGCGACCTGATCGGGCTCGATCTCGAGCTGCTCGATATCGGTCATCAGATTGACGATGTTGCCTTTGAGATCGGCCGGCACGTTGAGCACGACGGTCGACGGATCGGTCGACTGCGCGATGGGGCTCTTCATATGCGCGTTGATCACCTGCGCGATGCGGCGCGCGGTGGTGAAATCGGGGTTGTGCAGCATCAGGCTGACGCTGTGGAGCTGCGAGAGCTGGAAGCCGACCTCGCGCTCGACGATCGCGCCGGTCGGGATACGACCGGCCGTCGGCACGCCTTTGGTGACCGAAGCGCCCTGGCCTTTGACGACGAAGCCGCCCGAGGAGACGGTGCCTTGTGCGACGGCATAGACCTCGCCATCGGCGCCGAGCAGCGGCGTCACCAGCAAGGTGCCGCCCAGAAGGCTCTTGGCATTGCCCAATGCCGACACCTGCACATCAATACGCGCGCCCTGGCGGGAGAAAGCGGGAAGGGTGCTGGTCACCATCACCGCAGCGACGTTGGCGGTGCGGAGATTGCTGTCGCGGGCGTTGACGCCAAGACGCTCGAGCATGCCGATAAGGCTCTCGCGCGTGAACACGGCCTGGCTCAGCGTGTCGCCCGTGCCGTTGAGACCGACGACCAAGCCGTAACCGACCAACATGTTGTCGCGCACGCCTTCGAAATCGGCGATGTCCTTGATGCGCGAAGCGGCATGGCTCGGCGGTGCCCAGGCGGCGAGGCCGCAGAGGGCGAAGATCGCAAGAGAGAGGAGGCTACGGAATTTGCTCATGGAGACCGGTCGTGTGAACATGGTTACCCGCGGCACGTGATGCCAAAGCCGTGCCAGAACGCGCGGCGAGGAATTCTGCGGATTTTTCCGGATCAGGATGAGCGATGCGCGGCAATCGCTGCCGCCTCGCGGCATGTTTTGCCGGTCGCGGTTAAGCCTCTCTTAACCTTAACGGCGCAAATGTGGTGATATGAGGATCGAGCAATCTTCGTCTTTGTCATCGACAACCGCGCGTCGCGGCGCCCAAGCGACGAGCGGCGGCAGCGGTTTTGCCCAAGCGCTGTCGTCAGACACGACGACCACCGCAGCGAATGCGCCGAAAGCTGTGGCGACGGTCGACAATCTCTTCATGTTGCAAGAGGTCGCCGAGGATCTGACGGGCCGCCGCCGCGCCGCCATGCAGCGCGGCAGCAGCATGCTCGACCGTCTCGACGATATCCGCATTGCCTTGCTGACCGGCTCGCTGCCGCGCGGCCAACTCGAATCCCTCCGCCGCATGGCGCAGGATCGGGGCGATATTCTGAACGATCCGCAGCTTCAGTCGGTTCTCGACGAAATCGAGCTGCGTGTCGCGGTCGAGCTGGCCAAGCTCGATAGCGTCGCCTAGAGCCCCAAGTTTTTCCATCATCCGGTGTCGTGACCGCGCTTGCGCGTCCGCGCCCACTCGCGCATTCTGCGCCTGCTAGAAAAAAACAGGCGCCGGCATGACCGGCGCTGCGGGGAATTGAGGGGAGCGCGCGGTATGCTGAAGACGGGCATTTTCGCCAATCGCTGGTGGCTGGTGGTCGGGGCCTTGCTCGGCCTCATGGTCAATACGGGTGTGATCGAGGTTTTCACCTTCTCGGTCTTCCTCAAGCCGATTTCCGAGGATCTCGGCTTCCCGCGCGAGACCATCGCGCTGGCCGGTGTGTTCGGCTCGCTCTGCGCCACGTTTGCGACGCCGGCTTTTGGCAAGGCCATTGACCATTTCGGCTTGCGCAAAGTGCATCTGCCGATGATCTGCCTCTACGCGCTGTCGATCGCGCTGCTTGGCTTGCTCAACACCTCTTTCGCTCTGATGGTCACGTTCTTCTGCTTCCGCGGTATCGTCGGCTCTGGCCAATCGCCGATCGCCTATTCGAAAGCGATTGCCGCCTGGTTCGATAAGGATCGCGGCCTGGCGCTCGGCGTCGCCATCGCCGGCGTCGGTCTCGGCGTCGCGCTGATGCCGCAAATCGCGAGCTGGCTGATCGTCGAATGGGGCTGGCGCGAGGCCTTTGCCGGTATGGGTGTCGCGATCATCGTGATCGGCTTCATCCCGGCGTTGCTCTTTGTGCGCGAGCCACCATTTCGCACCGATCACGTCGTCGAAGGCCGTCCGATGGCGCCGGGCAGCACCTTTACCGAAGCCGTCTTCCATAGCTGGCGCTTCTGGGCGATGACCATCGCCTTCTTTATCGGTGTCGTGGCGATCAACGGCATGCTGACCCGCGTGGTGCCATTGCTCAGCGATCGCGGGATCGCCCGCGCCGTGGCGGTAAGCGCGCTGTCAGCTGCGGGTATCGCGCTGACCGTCGGCCGCGTCATTTCGGGCTGGAGCCTTGATCGGGTCCACGGTCCCTATGTCGCTTGCACCTTCTTTGGGAGCGCCATGATCGGCATCGCGCTGCTGGCGGCGGGGGTGGAGGGCAACATGGTGTTCGTCGCCACCGTGCTGTGCGGTCTTGGTATCGGTGCCGAAGTCGATTTGATGGCGTTCTTCGTCAGCCGCTATTTTGGCTTGCGTTCCTTCGGCGTGATTTACGGCACGCTCTTCGCCTTGTTCTCGGTAGGCAATAGCGTCGGGCCTTATCTGATGGATCTGTCTTTCGGCCATGCTGGCAGCTATGTGCCGATGATGATCGCTTTCGTCGTCTCGCTCGCCGTCGCTTGCGGCCTGCTCTTGCCGCTCGGCCCCTATCGCTATGCGGTTTCGGTCAACGAAATCGCGGGCGCGGTGGGCGAGGAAGCCTAAAGCGCGGGCCACGCTCGGTGCCGCTCGGTTGTAACAAATGGCGCAGGAGAGGTTACCTGTTGAGCCTTGCGCAAGAACACTCGACTCATATAATTGCGCGCGCGTTGTTGTGGCTTGGGATTGCTTGGCTTGGGATCGCTTAGCGTGAGTGTAACTCTGCCGCCTGACTACCGTCCTTCCGAGGACGAAGAATTCATGAACCCGTTGCAGCGCGAGTATTTCCGCCAAAAGCTGCTGCGCTGGCGCGGCGAATTGCTGTCGGAATCCACCGGGACGCTCCAGCATCTCAAGGAAGAAAGCCTCGCCGAGCCGGACATCGCCGATCGCGCGACACTTGAAACCGATCGTTATACCGAGCTACGTACCCGCGACCGCGAACGCAAGCTCATCCAAAAGATCGATGAGGCGTTGCAGCGGATCGATGACGGGACGTATGGTTATTGCGAAGAGACCGACGAGCCGATCGGCGTGCGGCGGCTCGATGCGCGTCCGATCGCGACGCTGAGCCTCGAGGCGCAAGAGCGCCACGAGCGCATGGAACGTACCCACCGCGAAGACTGAGCGGGACGGGTCACGCTCGTCGGTCAATCCTCTCTTCTTTTATTTGAACACTTGTTGCCTTGATATACCTCGCCGGCCGCTTGCCTGGGCGTGCCGGAAAGCTCATTCTGCACGCACACAAATTACCCGGCCGGGGTAGGGAGGAAAGTAATGGCCAATTTGCAGCTCAGTCTTGCCATCACCAACAATCCGCGGACCTGGCCGATCATCGACGGGCGCGCCAAGGCCGACGGCATCGATTTCACGACCAGCGTCGTCGATCCGTCTGAGATGTTCTGGCGGCAATTGCATTACGCCGAGTTCGACGTTTCCGAAATGTCGATGTCGTCGCTAATGATGATCACGGCGCAGGGCGATAAGCGCTTCTACGCGCTGCCGGTCTTCACGACGCGGTATTTCTTCCACACAAAGATTCTCGTTCGCAAGGACGCGAAGATCGAAAGTCCGGCAGACCTCAAGGGCAAGCGTGTCGGCGTGCCGGAATATCAGCAGACCGCGGCGCTATGGATCCGCGGCGCGCTCGAGAACGAGTTCGGCGTCTCGCCGCGCGATATCACCCATTTTATGGAACGCCCGCCGTCGCGCAGCCATGCCGGCGCCGTTGGCTTCAAGGCGCCGCCGGGCGTTACCATCAACCAGATCCCGCCGGAGAAGAGCATCGGCTCGATGATGGTTTCGGGCGAGCTCGACGCCTGCATGTTCTACATCCGCAATCAGAATCTCGTCGATCGCAGCACGGAGGATCTCTACAACCACCCCGCGATCAAGCCGCTCTTCCCGGACTCGATGGCGGAAGGCATTCGCTATTACCGCAAGACCGGCCTCTATCCGATCAATCACGGCATGGTCATCAAGCGCGAAGTTGCCGATAAGAATCCCTGGGCGGTGATCAACCTCATCAAAGCCTTCCAGAAGGCGAACGACATCGCCGAGCGCGAGCGCGTCGAGCACATGCATTATCATTTCGAGACCGGCCTTGTGCCGCCGGAATACCGCGCCGCCGCCGCGAAGCCGATCATCACGCATGGCCTCAAAGCCAATCGCGAGACGCTCGAAGCCGCGGCCAAATACTCCAACCAACAGGGCCTGACGCCGCGGGTCGTGGCGATGGAAGAGCTGTTCGCGCCCAACGCGCTCGGTTCGTGATCGCGCGCGGGTAGGGGGCAGCATGGCCAATCTCAAGATCCACCTCGCGATCACCGACAATCCGCGCACCCGGCCGATCATCGACGGTCGGGTCGCCGCGGACGGCATCGATTTCGAAAAGACCGTGCTCGGTCCGGCAGAGATGTTCTGGCGGCAGTTGAACACGGCCGAATTCGACCTCTCCGAATTATCGATGTCGGAGTTGATGATCATCCGCTCGCGCGACGATCAGCGTTTCGTCGGTCTGCCGATCTTCACGACGCGCCGCTTCTATCACACCGGCATCTATGTCCGGAAAGACGCGAAGATCGACAAGCCCGCCGATCTCAAGGGCAAGCGGATCGGCGTGCCGGAATACATTCAGACCTCGGCGCTTTGGACGCGCGGCGTGCTCGAAAGCGAGTTCGGCGTTGCGACCAAGGATATGAATTACTTTATGGAGCGGCTGCCCAACCGCAGCCATGCCGGTGCCATCGGTTTCACCCTGCCGTCCTGGGTCAATCGCATCCCGCCGGATAAAAGCATCGGCTCGATGCTGGTCTCGGGCGAGATCGATGCCTGCATGTCGTATAACCGGCATTCCGACGTCATCGACCGCAGCACCGTCGATCTCGACAATCATCCCGACATCCGGCCGTTGTTTGCGGATAACGCCGCTGAATGCGCGCGCTATTACAAAAAGACCGGCATCTATCCGATCAATCACGGCATGGCGGTGCGGCGCGAGATCTACGAGAAGAATCCCTGGGTCGCGATCAACATCATCAAAGCCTTCCAGAGGGCGAACGAGATCGCGGAACGCGAGCGGCAAGAGCAGGTGCATTATCACTTCGAGACCGGGCTCGTGCCGGTGGAATACCGCGCCACGGTGGCGAAGCCGCTCATCACGCATGGTCTGCGCGCCAATCGCGAAGTGCTCGAATTGGCCGCGCGCTATTCGAACCAGCAGGGCCTGACGCCGCGCGTCATGACCATGGAGGAGCTTTTCGCCCCGAACGCACTGGGGTCGTGACGTTGCAGGAGCAACCCGCGTCCTTCGACTACGCTTCGCTCCGCTCAGGATGAGGAGATATTTCTAACGGCATCTTCCGATAGATGACGCCACGCACATCTCATCCTCACCCTGAGCGTAGTCGAAGGGCGCTGGATGAGAATGCAATAAAGCAAAAAACGGGGGGATATCGGGATGGCGAATAAAGAATTCAGCTACGGCTCGGTCGCCGCGGCAACAGCCTCGGCGCTCGGCTTGATGGCCGGCGCGTCGGTCGTCGTGCATGGCACGTTCGGCGTTTTCCTGCCGCCGCTCACCAAGGAATTCGGCTGGACGCGCGCCGAGATTTCGACCGGCCTCACGGTCTGGTCCTGGGTTCAGGCGTTGATGATCCCGGTGATCGGCCGGTTGATGGATCGCTACGGTGTGCGCACTTTCATGCTTGGCGGGTTTGTTGCTGCTCGCCGCGACCATGGTCGGTCTCTCGCTGCAGAACGGCTCGCTCGTCGTCCTGCTCGGTCTTTATGCGCTGATTGGCGTCTGCTCGTCTTTGGCGGCTTCGTCGGCAATGCCAAGTTGGTCTCGGGCTGGTTCTCGGGCCGGCGCGGTCTGGTGCTGGCACTTGTGGCGATGGGGACGGGGCTTGCCGGCAGCCTCATCCCGCAATGGTCAGGCTGGTCGATCACGCATCTCGGCTGGCGCGAAGCTTATCTCGTCGCTGCCGGCTATGTCGTGCTGCTGACGATCCCGGTTTTCTTCTTCCTGCGTGAATCGCCGGCGGTGGTTGCGGCGCGGGCGCGCGGCCAGGCGCTGAACAAGACCGATGCAACCGGCATGAGCGTGCGCGAGGCGAGCGGCTATGCCGCCTTCTGGCTCTGCATGGCGGCGCTGGTGCTCAACACGGCGCTGTTGGGCCTCAACCTTCACATGGTGCCGCTACTGATCGATCGCGGGCTCACGCCGCAGACGGCGGCCACGGTCTTGAGCGCGCAGGTCTTCGGTTCGACCATCATCTATCTCGTCGCCGGTTATCTCCTCGATAAGATCAGTACGCCGAAGCTCGCTGTGTTCTTCTCGCTCTGTGCGCTCGGCGGGCTGGTGATGATCCATCTCGGCTCGGGCTATGGCACGTTGCTCGTCGCCGGCACATTGATCGGCGCGGGCACGACGGGCGAGGGCAGCGTCGTTCCCTATTTCCTCACGCGCTATTTCGGCCTCAAAGCCTTCGCTTCGATCTATGGCCTCATGTGGGGTGTTGCTGCCGTCGCGAACGGTATCCAGCCGGTGATCCTCGGCGCGGTCTTCGACAAGACCGGCTCGTATGGCTGGGGGCTGCTCTATTGCGAGGCATGCGTGTTCCTCGTCGCAATATGCTTTGCCGCGCTGCCGGCCTATCGCTATGCCGCGCGTCTGCACGAAGAGCCGGAGGAACAGGTGGTCGAGGGCGTCGGCGAAATCCAGAGTCAGGGAGCGTAAGTTCGTCTATGAAAATCGTCATCACCGGTGCGTCGGGCCGGACCTCACGCAAGATCATCGACAATCTCCTGGCGCGCGGTTTGCCGGCGAGCGATCTGATCCTCATCTCGCGCAGTCCCGAGCGCGAGGAGGTCGCGGCTTATGGCGTGAAGGGCGCCGTGCTGCGCTATGGCGATTTCACCGATCTCGCCTCGCTGCCGCAAGCCTTCGCCGGCGGTGGGCGGATGTATTTCATGCCGCTCAATCATCCGCCTGACGACGTGGACGAGATCGCAGTCAAGCGCGCGGTCGTCGACATCGCGAAGAAGGCGGGCATCCGCTACTGTGTCTATCAATCGATGATCGGCGCCGGCATCGCCGAGAGCTGCGACGACGATTTCCAAACCGAGAACGCGCTGCGCGGCAGCGGCATCGATTGGGTTATCCTGCGCACCGCGATCTTCGCCGAGAGTCTCGGCCGCGAGGCGAAGCGTTATATCCGCGAAGGGCAGATCGCGACCGACACGCCCGATCTGCGCCGCAACTACATCACGCGCGACGACATCGCCGCCGCCGGCGCCGAGGTGCTGGTGGGGAAGGGCCACGCCGGCAAGATCTATCATATCATCGGCTCGACGATCACGACGCGCGAGCTCGCGGCCGAGCTCAGCAATATCGCGGGCAAGCCGATCGAGGTGGTGAAAGCGGACAAGCCGGCCTGGGGCGGAATGGGCGGTCTCGGCGAGCCGGGCAACGATCTGCCGACGCTGCTCGGCCATCCGGGCCAGACCGTGTTCGAGCAATTCCACGAGAACGCACAAGAGCTGCTGACCGGCGTGCCGCTCACCAGCGACTACAAATTCGGCTTCCAATGGCATGCGCGCGGCATGGAAAAGCGGCCGGACGATCTCGGCCTCACCATGATCCGGCTCCATAACGCGGCAAAGGGCGGCGACACGAAGGCCGCCGCCGAATTCAAAGCCACGCTGGCCGCCAACCCGGCACGTCACGCGCTGTGGCGCGAGACGCATCCGGAGTGGTTTTAGGGCGAAGACACGAATGTTGCTCCGGGGGGAGGAAATGGGGTGGGCTTTTTCACAGGGATCGGTTCTAAAGCGGCTTGTCGTGGATCGAACCGGGAAATTTGTTGCCGCTGGCCTAATGGTAATGGTTTTTCTGGCAGAGTGTGACACCGGCTTCATATCGCTGGCACGTGCTGCGGACACGAATAGCGAAGCGCAGTGGTTCACAACGCTTGTCCAGGCCAATAACGGCCGCTCGTTTTGTGTTCCGCCGAACACGCCGTTACGCGATGTTGCTATTGCGCTGCAGCAATATATGAAAATGTACCAAGCTGGAGATACGCTCACCGCGCCCGCTGCTGTTCAAATGCTTGCGCAAATCTATCCTTGCGCGGCTTCGGGTGGAGGCAAAACGGTCGTTGTCCCGCAAACAGGTGTTTACGCTACGATTGATACGCGTGAAACGATCTCTACGATCCAGCGCTTGGCAGCGACGAAGGGTCATGAGAATGATGCCTTGGTCGACAACATTGAAAAGCACGCAGACCATTATCAGCCGCCTGTGTTCTTTTCGCTCGCGACGCTGCTCTATCGGCAGGGTAATCGGGACGGTGCGATTTTCTGGCTTAACGCAGGCCGCTTGCGGGCAGATTATGACGCCGTGCGCTGCACGGACGTTACTGCGCGATCCGCCGTTCAGGCGCTTGTTTTGCAGGTTCCCGAGGAGCTGAAGAAAGATCAATTCTCGGACTTACCCAAGCTAAAAAAGATCATCGACGACATGATCAAATGGGATGCCGCCACGCCGCACAACTACGATCAGCGTTGGATCAATCTGCACGGCATGGCGGCCATGAATGAGGGCCTGGGAAACCAAGTGCAATCGCAGCAGCCTTTATCGGTGCCTGAAGAACAGTGGGCGGCTCTTGCTCAGAAAACGCGTGACGACTACCAACGCTCTGCTGAGAAGACGATCAGCGATCTCAGCAAGCAGCCGCACAAATAACTAACGACGAAAATAGCCAGAACTCGTTCTGAAACGTGGATGCCCGGCACAAGGCCGGGCATGACGACGGTTGAGGCTCCTGCGTCTTAGAACGGCGCGACGATGTCGAGGAGTTGCTCGCCGTAGCGCGGCTGCTGGTCGTTGGTCATCTGGCCGCGGCCGCCGTAAGAGACGCGCGCCTCGGCGAGCTTGTCGAGCGCCACGGTGTTGATCGAGCTGATGTCTTGCGGACGCAGCACGCCGGTAACTTGGAGATCGCGCACCT
This sequence comes from uncultured Alphaproteobacteria bacterium, assembly GCA_963740675.1. GTDB lineage: Bacteria > Pseudomonadota > Alphaproteobacteria > ATCC43930 > CGMCC-115725 > CAIKMD01. Next base: position 450,929 of record CAVUFS010000003.1, on the reverse strand, counting down.
CGTAATTGACGCGGATTTCCTGATGGCCCTGCACGACGAGGTTGCCGTTCGGTAGGACCTGCGTGACGAGCGCGGCGACTTCAAGCGTGACCTGTTCCTGGCGATTGATCGTTGCCTTGCCGTCATTGTTGGTGGCGCCGGTGACATTGACCGCGCTTGCCGGGTTGAAGCCTTTGGGCAGGATCTTGCCGAGCTGGCCTTCTAAGCCGAACACGTTCGGCATCGTATCCTGCTCGTTGGTCGTGCGTTGAGTTTGCGTTTCGTTATTGAACTGCGCCTTGTCGTCGAAATTGACGAGCACAGTGAGGATGTCGCCGATATTGGAGGCGCGCTGATCCTTGAAGAAGGCGCGGCTGCCGGCTTTCCACAGCGAATTCGGCTGACGCTCGGTGACGATCGGCGCGGGCATCGGCAACGATACCGGCTGATAGCCCGGCTGCGTCTTCGGGTCCTGGATCGTCGTCAGCGGCGGCGTCTCGCCGATCTGCGAGAGGCGGCTGGCGGCGTTGCAGCTCGTCAACACGGCCGTGGCGAGAGTCACGGCGATGAGCTGGGGGATCGAAAGGCTGGTCATCGTTACGTTCCTGTTTTTCAACGGGCAGCGATGCGCGACGGCATGGTGCCGCTGCCGACAACAACTTGATTGGGACCGGCAACCACCGTGTCGATGACACGGTTGGATTGCGTGTTGGTGACGCGGATCGACGCGCCCATCGCGCCGTCCTCGACGGCTTTGCCCTGTGCCGTGAGCTGCATGCCCGCGGTGTTGAGCATGATGGTGACGAGATCGCCCTTATGCACGACCACGGGATCGGCAATATCGCCGGCGCGTACGGTCTCGCCGGCGCGCAGGATGCGGCGCGCTGCCTTGCCGACGAGTTGCTGCGGGTTTGTGACTGCGTCCGAAGCGACGCGCTCGCGCGGCAGCTTGGCCTCGGTGACATCGGCCGGGCCGAAGACATCGCCCATGCTCATGCTGTGCGCTGGGACGGCGATCGTCACTTGATAGACGATGCGGCCGCTGACGCGCTGACGCTGCGCGTTGTTGCTGTTGGCCGGCGCGGTCACGAAGGCCGAGAAACGGCCGGTGCGAGGATCGACATTGAGCCCGTCGAGCGCCATCTCGTCCGAGGCTTCGGCGGGGACGATGAAGCGCAGGCCGGGATTGTCGAGTGAGATGCTGGCATCGCTGTTCGGCGTATCGGCGGCGACCGCGGCGAGGATGCGTTGGCCGACCGTGTCGGCATCGATGGTGCGGCTGGCACGCTGGACGCTGGTCTGATCGAATTCTGAGTTCGGCTGCCAGGTGAGGTGATGCTCGCGCGCGACAGAGCCGAGCCACGCAGCGTTGAAGGTGAGGCGCGTGCCGGGAGCGGGGGCGGGAGCGACGGGATCGTTCGCATGCGGGCCGGCATCGCGGAAGATATCGCCGATATGGATCGTGTCGCCGGTGACGGTAACGTTCGGCAGCAACATCGTGTCGGCGAAGGCCAGGCTCGGCGAGACGGAAGCGAGGGCCGTGGCGAGGATGAGAAACTTGCGCATCATCGTTCAATCACGCGTTACTGAATCTGGTTGAGGGTCGACATCATCTGGTCGGAGGTCTGGATCACCTTCGAATTCATCTCGTAAGCGCGCTGCGCCGAGATGAGATTGGTGATCTCCGAGACGATGTTGACGTTCGAGGTCTCGATGAAACCCTGCTGGATCGTGCCGAAAGCCGTGGTGCCGGGATTGCCGGTCGTGGCGGCGCCCGAAGCCGGCGTCTCGGTGAGGAGGTTGTTGCCCTGTTGGGCGAGACCGCCTTCATTCGCGAAATTCGCGAGCTCGAGCTGACCGACGGTCTGCGGCGCGGTCTGGCCGGCGACCTGAGCCATCACCTGGCCGTTCGCATTGATGGTGACGCTGGTGGTGTTCTGCGGAATGGTGATCGCGGGCTGGATCGTGTAGCCGTCGGCGGTCACGAGCTGGCCGGTCTGGCTGAGCTGCAATGAGCCGTCGCGGGTGTAAGAGGTCGAGCCGTCGGGCATCTGCACCTGGAGATAGCCGTGACCCTGGATCGCGATATCGAGCGGGTTCGAGGTCTGGGTGAGGTTGCCCTGCGTGGCGATGCGATAGACGGCCGCGGCTTTGACGCCGGTGCCGATCTGTACGCCGACCGGGACGATCGTGCCGCTGTCCGAGGAATTGGCGCCGACCGCGCGCTCGTCTTGATAGAGCAGGTCCTGGAACTCGGCGCGCTGCGCCTTGAACGCGTTGGTATTCAGGTTGGCGATGTTGTTCGAGATGACTTCGACATTGAGCTGCTGAGCCAGCATGCCGGTCGCGGCGATGGATGTTGCGCGCATGGTGTCGTTCTTCCTCTAAAAGCTTTTTGGCGCTTAAACGGTCTTGCCGAGGCGATCGATCGCGTTTTTCAAACGCGTGTGCTCGCCGTCGGCGAAATTCTTGGCCGTGCCGATTTGATGCGCGGCATCCATCAGCTTCGTCATTTCGACGACGGGCTGGATGTTCGATTCTTCGATCGTGCCCTGCTCGACGGTGGTGCCCGTGGCCGGGGTCGAGGTCTGGTCGGTGGTGAAGAGGCCGCCCTGGCTCTCGGCCATCACTTGCGGATTGTCGAAATTGACGACCGAGATCTTGCCGATGGTCTGCTTTTCGGTGGCGACGGTGCCGTCCTTGCCGATAGTGATCGAAGCGGTTCCGGAGGGGATGACGATCGGCGAGCCGCCGTCGCCCTGCACGACGAAGCCGGCCGAAGTGACGAGCTCGCCCTGGTTGTCGATCTGCAGATGGCCGTTACGGGTGTATTGATTGCCGCTGGGCGTCGTCACCGTCATGAAGCCGCCGCCGTTGAGCGCGACATCGAGCGGATTGCCGGTATGGGTCAGGGGGCCCTGGCTCATATCGCGGGCATTGCCCTGGCTGACGACATAGGAGCTCGGATCGCTGCCGTCGGTCGGCTTGGTCAGATACTCCTGGAACATCATCTTCTCCGCCTTGAAGCCAGGCGTCGACAGATTGGCGATGTTGTTCGAGAGCACCTCCATTTGGTGCTCGCGGGCGCTTTGACCGGACAGGGCGATGTAGGTTGAGTTTTCCATGGCCTAACGGGCTCGGTTAATTCCGGCTTCGTCGTTGCACAGCCCGTGCCAAAAACGGAATATAGCAATTTCAATTACTTAGCGCCGAGCACGGCCGAGCTGCCGCTGCCGATGACCGGGTTTGCCGGGAAAAATCTGCCGGTTTGCCGGACCCCCTCAACCACTTGTTAACCGTACCGTCGCTATCGTTCGCCCCAGATTTGCCGCAGTCCTGACACCCCTTTTCCCGAGTGTGACGTAAATGGCGACCGCAACCGCGAACGAAGAGATCGAAGCCGTACCAGCCGACGGCGAAGCCAAAGGCGGCGGCAAGAGCAAGCTGATGATCATCGTCGGCGGCGTGGTCGGCTTGCTGCTGGTAGTCGGCGCCGGTCTCTATTTCACCGGCATGCTCGACAGCCTCATGGGTAAGAAGAAAGAAGTGCCGGCGGCCGAAGCCGCACCGCCGCCGAAGCCGCTCGTCTTCTTCGATCTGCCGGATTTCCTCGTCAATCTGAACAGCGGCGGCGCCAAGAAGGCGAGCTTCCTCAAATTGTCGGTCAGCCTCGAGCTCGAGAAGCAAGAGGACACGGCGCGCCTCCAGGCGGTGATGCCGCGCATCGTCGACAATTTCCAAATCTATCTCCGCGAGCTCCGGATCGACGATCTGCGCGGGTCGGGCGGCATCTATCGTCTGCGCGAAGAGCTTCTCGCGCGCGTCAATGCCGCGGTCGCTCCCGTGAAGGTGAACGACGTCCTCTTCAAAGAAATGCTGGTTCAATAGGCGATATCCATGGCTGACGAACCGCGCAAGACAGACGAAGAGCTGGCCGCCGAATGGGCGGCCGCGACGGAAGGCGGCGGCGATCAGGCTGCTGCCGATGCCGCGATGGCCGGCGAGGGCGAGGGCGATGTTCCGCTCGGCTCCGCTCGTGTCCTCAACCAAAACGAGATCGACAGCCTGCTGGGCTTCGGCGACGGCGGCAATTCCGCGGCCGACAATTCCGGCATTCGCGCGATCATCAACTCAGCGCTCGTCTCCTACGAGCGCTTGCCGATGCTCGAAGTGGTCTTCGACCGCCTCGTGCGCATGATGTCGACCTCGCTGCGCAATTTCACCTCGGACAACGTCGAAGTCTCGATCGACAACATCACCTCGATCCGCTTCGGCGATTACCTCAATTCGATCCCGCTGCCGGCGATGCTCACCGTGTTCAAGGCCGAGCAATGGGACAATTACGGTCTGCTGACCGTCGATAGCGCGCTGATCTATTCGATCGTCGACGTGCTCTTGGGCGGACGCCGCGGCACCGCGGCGATGCGTATCGAAGGCCGTCCCTACACGACCATCGAGCGCAACCTCGTCGAGCGTCTCGTCTCGGTCGTGCTGTCCGACCTTTCCGGCGCTTTCGATCCGCTGAGCCCTGTTACCTTCCGCTTCGACCGGCTCGAGACCAACCCGCGTTTTGCCACCATCGGCCGGCCCGCCAATGCCGCCGTGCTCGCGCGTTTGCGCGTCGACATGGAAGATCGCGGCGGCCGTCTCGAGGTCCTGCTGCCTTACGCGACCCTGGAGCCGGTGCGCGAAATCCTGCTGCAAGGCTTCCTCGGCGAAAAGTTCGGCCGTGACTCGATTTGGGAAACGCACTTGGCCGGCGAGCTCTGGAACACCCGCGTGCCGATCCAGGCCGTGCTCGACACGGTCGAGATGTCGCTGCGCGACGTGCTGAAGCTGCATGTCGGCAGCCGCATCCCGCTCAATGCGCAGCCCGATGCCGATATCAAGCTGACTTGCGGCGACCTGCCGATGTTCGTCGGCAAGATGGGCCGCAAGGCCGGCAATATCGCCGTACAGATCGAAGATAAACTCGATAGAGATCGGGGAGCCTCCTGATGTTGAGCTTTGCCGGCGACGCGATCGTTGCGTTGCTCCTCATCGCCACGATCGGCTACTCGATGGTGCTCAATCGCCGCCTGAGCATGGTGCGCAACGACCGCGAGAAGTTCGAGGTGCTGGTGCGTAACCTCAACGCTGCCTCGCAGCGCGCCGAGGGCGCCGTGACCAATCTTCGCGTCACCGCCGACGATCTCAGCCGCCGCCTCGAGAAGAAGGTGGAAGAGGCACGGGCGCTCGCCGACGACCTGACCTATATGATCGAGCGCGGCGATGGCCTCGCCGACAAACTCGCCAATCAGATCCGCGCCGGCCGCGACGCGCTGAAGCCCGATTTCCAGCCTGAGCCGAAACAAGCGCCGAAGCCGCAACCGCGCGTCGCCGAACATTTCGTCGAGCCTGTCGCGCCGGCCGTGCCCCCCGCGCCGCAAGCCGAGGCGCTCCTTCGACAAGCTCAGGAGCGCCGTGCGCCTGCCGAGACTGCCCACCGACAAGTTCAAGGGGCCGCGACGCCGCGGCCTGCTTTCGTGCGTCAAGAGCCGATCCGCGTCGAGCCGCGCGTTACCGTGCCGGCTGCTGCCGCCGCGAGCGTGGCCCAGGCAGTCGAGCCTGTCGTCGAGCGCGCCAACGCGCCCTCGCGCGCCGAGCGCGATCTTCTGCGTGCCCTGGCTGCCCGCCGCCGGTAGGAGCGCGTGGTGAAGCTTCGCCCCCGTCTTATCCCATCGGTCATTCTTGCGGCGACGATTCTGCTCGGCCTCAAGGTGAGCGATATTTTCGCGGTCGGCAGCCATGCCGTGGCAGGGGCGCCGTCGCCCAGCCAAGCGACGGGCGCGCCGGTCGATCTCACGAGCCAGGCGAATGCGGTCAAGATGCAGGGCATCTCGCCGGCTGCCGGCAAACCCGAAGACGCAGCCGCGAAACCCGAGACGCCGAACGCACCGCAACAACAAGCTTCCGCAAAGCCCGCCCAACAGGCCGAAGGCGCGAAGCCGGCGGCACAGGCGGAAGGCGGCAAACCCACGCAAACCGCCGAAGCGCCCGCGACGGACAAGGCGGGCACGGATAAGCCCGGCGCCGATAAGCCGGCGGGACGCGCACCGATGAGGGACCCGCTGCTGCTCAGCCCAGCCGAAATCGAAGTGTTGCAGCAATTGTCGGCGCGCCGCACGCAGATCGACCAGCGCGCCAGCGAGCTCGACCAGCAACAGGTGGTATTGCAGGCGACGGAAAAGCGGATCGACGAGAAGATCGCGAAGCTCGACGCGCTGCAGAAGAGCATTCAGGTGTCGGTCGACAAGCAGAACGCCGCCGATGACGCGCGCACGCAAAGCCTGGTCAAGATTTACGAGACGATGAAGCCGTCCGACGCCGCCCAAATCCTCAGCCAGCTCGATATGCCGATCCTGCTGCAGATGCTGAGCCACATGAAAGAGGCCAAGACCGCGCCGATCCTGGCGGCGATGGATCCGACCAAGGCGGAAGCCATCACCACCGCCATGGCGCAGCGCCAAAATCCGCCTTCCGCTCCCGCCGACGCGACCGCGAAGCCGTAGACCGATGACGAAACGCGCCTCCGCTTTCCTCACTGCCGTCGCTCTCGCAGCGTTAACCATGTCGGCGCGCGCCGCCGAGAAGGTCGAGTTGCGCGCGGGCGAGCACGAAGGCTATGGCCGTATCGCGATCCAATGGCCGACGCCGATCACCTATCAGGCGAAGCTCGACGGCCAAACTCTGGTCATCCATTTCGCGCGGCCCTTCACGGGGCAGCTCAACATCATCGGTCGCAATCTCAATCATTACGTCGCCAGCGCCTCGCAATCGGCCGACGGTACGACGATCACGGCGAAGCTTCTTCGCCCGGTCGAGCTGAAGACCGAGACCGTCGATCACAACATCGTCGCGATCGATCTCGTGCAGAAGATCGAAACGCTTGCGACCAAGCCCGATGCGCAAATGCTCGCCAAGGGCAAGCTCATCAAAGCGCCGCCGCCGAAGACTGAAGTGGCCGAGACCCCGGCCGCCAAACCCGTTGCGCCAACCAAGGCGAAGCAGGAACAACTCGCAGCGCTGGGCTCTTCGGAGCAAGCCGCGCCGCTCGCGGTCGTGCCGCCGGCCGGCGTCGAGGACACCAATCCCGCAGCGGGCGAGGCGGTCGTCGCCAATATCGCGCCGACGCAGGCCAAGCCGACACCGATTGTCCAAGCATCCGCGCCGAGCCAGAGCGTGCCGGCCGGTACGCTCGCACCGCAATTGATCACCCAAGGCGATCTGACCAGCCTGCGCTTCGATTGGCCGACGCCGACCGCGGCGGCAATCTATCGCCGCGGCAGTGCGCTGTGGCTTGTGTTCGCCGGCTCGACCAAGCTCGATCTCGATAATTTCCGCACGCAGAGCAAAGGCGTGCTCTCCGCCATCGATGCGGTTCCGGTCGGAACGGGAACGGCACTTCGTCTCGTCGTCGCCGATGGTCTCAATCCCAGCGTTCGTCGCGCCGGCAATTCCTGGCTCGTCGATCTGAAGCGCATTGCTCCGACACCGGATGCGCCGATCGGTGTTGCGCCTCGGCCGGACGCAACCGTGCCGTCGGTCGAGCTGCGCGTGCATCAAGCGGCCGCACCGATCTCGGTCAAGGATCCGGTGATGGGCGATACGATGGTCGTCGTGCCGGTCGGCGAGCTTGGCCGCGGTATCGATGCCGCGCGCAGCTTCGTCGATTTCCGTCTGCTCGAGAGCGTGCAGGGCATCGTCATTCGTCCGAATACCGATGATCTTGTCGTCCTGCCCGATACCGAAGCGGTACAGATCACGCGGCCGCATGGTCTCGCACTCTCCGACCAGCGCGACCGGCTGCTCGGCGGCGCCCCGTCCGATCTTCATCGCCTATTCGATTTCGCCGCGTGGATTGGTCCCGACACCGAGACCTTCATCCAGCGTCGCACCAAGCTCGAACGGGCGGCCGCCGATGCGGCGCCGGCGGTGCGCACCATGCCGCGGCTCGATCTCGCGCGTTTCTATTTCGCTCATCTCTTTGGCCCCGAGACGCTCGGCGTGCTTGCCCAGATCGAGAAAGACGATCCGACCTCGGCGACCGATCGCGGTGTCCAGGCGCTGAAAGGCGCGGCCTGCTACCTCTCCGACGATCGCGATTGTGCCAAGAAGCAGCTCAATCTCGCGACCTTCGATAACGAGCCGGAAGTCGCGCTGTGGCGCGGCGCGCTCGACGCCGACATGGCCGATTGGAACAACGCGGCACGCGAATTCACGGGCAGCATCGGCATTATCTCGAGCTATCCCAAGGCGCTGCGCGACCGCTTCGCGCTGGCGGCGGCGGAAGCGATGATCGAGACCGATCGCAGCTCCGCGGCGGGTCCGCTGCTCGACACGGTGCTCAAGGATTCGCCCACCCCCAGCGATCAGGCGATGGCCGAATATCTCTCCGGCCGCCGCGAGCAGGCGATGGGCCAACTCGAGCCGGCGCTCGAGGAATGGGTCAAGGTCGCCGCCTCCGGCGATCGCAAAGCCCGTGCGCGTGCGCTCTATGGCCGCGCGATGGCGCTCTATGCCAATAAGCAGGTGAGCCGTCTCGATACGATCAATTCGCTCGATGCACTGCGTTTCTCGTGGCGCGGCGATGCCTTCGAATTCGCGCTGCTGCGTCAGCTCGGCGAGCTGCAGCTTGCCGAAGGCGATATCGACGGCGGCATCGAAGCGCTGCACGAGGCGGCGGTCTATTTCCCGGATTATCCGGCGGCGAAGGATGTGTCCAAGGAAGCGGCCGACGCCTTCGCCAATCTCTATCTCGGCAAGAACTCGGACGACGTGCCGCCGGTGAAGGCGCTCGCGCTCTATACCCAATACCAGGATCTCGAGCCCGCGGGCGATCGCCACGATCAGATCGTGCGCAAGCTGATCGATCGGCTGGTCTCGGTCGATCTGCTCGACCAGGCGACCTCGCTGCTCGACGATCAGGTGAAGAACCATTTGACCGGCCGCGACAAGGCGCGGGGCGCGACCCAGCTTGCGCTGCTGCGGCTCATCAACCGTCAGCCGGATGCCGCGATCGCTGCGCTCGATGTCGATGCCGGCAACGACATCCCGGCCGACCTCGTACGCCAGCGTCAGGAACTGCGTGCCCGTGCGCTGACCGATCTGAACAAGGTTCCGGACGCGCTGGCGCTGCTGCAGAACGACAACAGCGTCGATGCCGCCCGGCTGCGCGCCGACATCTATTGGCACCAGCAGGATTGGAAGAACGCCGCCAAGACATTTGGCGAATTGGCCGGTGCGCCGCCGGCGCAGGGTCCGCTTGGTATCGATCTGTCGCGTATCCTGCTCGCCTGGGGCTCGGCTTTGACCCTCGCCGGCGATCAGGCCGGCCTCGACAAGCTGCGTACCGATTGGGGTCCGGCGATCGCCGGCACGCAGACCGCGCAAGCCTTCAACCTCATCACCGAGGACGCCAATGCCGGTATCGCCGGTGGCGGAAACGCCGCCGATATGGCGAAGCGCATCGCCGAGATCGGCAATCTGCAGAGCTTCATGGCCGCCTATCGCAAGCGCCTCGCCAGCGACGGCCTCAACGCCGCGGTGAATTAACGTCACACCTCCTTCCCGATCTGCTATTAACGTCATGCCCAGATTTGTTCAGGCATCCACGTCGTGACTATTCGTGTACGGTCGGGGCGAGTCCGGTCGTAACGATCAGGAGAATGTCGGGGAGGGCTCAGGATGTTGTGGCGGAGGCTCGTGATCGCCTTCGTAGTCATCGTGCCGACGCTGCTCGGGCAGTCGGCATTTGGCCAGACCGACGAGATCCAGGTCTATAACGGCGAGATCGACGAAGTCGGGCAGGGGAGCCTCACGCTCCACAACAACTACACGCCTATCGGCCGCAAGGAAGCGGAATTCCCGGGCGGGATTGTGCCGCAAGGTTCCTATAACGGCGTTGCCGAATGGGCCTATGGCGTGACCGAATGGTTCGAGGCCGGGCTTTATCTGCCGCTCTACTCGATCACGCGCGAAGGCCGGCCGCTGATCAACGGCGGCAAGATACGCCTCCTCTTCGCCGAACCGCATGTCGCCGAACGTCAATTCTTCTACGCGATCAATTTCGAATTCAGCTACAACGCGCGGCATTGGGAACCGACGCGCTATAGCAACGAGATTCGCCCGATCATCGGCGCACGCTTCGGCCCGGTCGATCTAATTTTCAATCCGATCATCGACAATAGCTGGAACGGCGTCGGCTCGCTCGACTTCGCGCCGGCGGCGCGGCTCGATTACAATTTCTCCAAAGCCTGGGCGATCGCGCTCGAGCATTATGCCGATTACGGCCAGTTTCGCGATCTCGTCGGCTTGCGCGACCAGCAGCAGATGCTCTTTGCGGTGGTCGATTACAGCGGCGAGCCGGTCGATGTCGAATTCGGTATCGGCCATGGCTTCACCGCCGGCTCCGATGGCCTCGTTCTTAAGCTGATCATGACAAGGACCTTCTGATCACTTCTCCGGCAGCGGCACGACGTAGCGTTTGTCGATGATCTTGTCGCCATCGACCTCGCCCTTGATCATCCCTTCGGATTTGTACCAGGCGATCTGGCGCAGCACGTCCTTCACGTCGAGCCGTGCATCGGCATCGACATAGGCGAGGGCGTGTTCGATCTGGGCGACCGGCTGCTGGGTGTATTTTGCGATGATCGCGAGCATCTCGGGCGCTGTCGGACCCATGCGTGGTTTCTCGTCGGGTCCGATAAAAGCGTCGTGATAGGCGCGTGTGCCTTTGTGCAGCCCGCGCAGATAGCGTTGCACCAGATCGCTGCGTTCGTCGGCGGTCTTGGTGGTGATGATCATGGCGCCGCCCTGTGTCGGCACCTCGTCGCCGGGATAGCCGAGAAGCTTCACGTCGCCTTTCTGGATAGCGGGCAGTGCGGCAGAGGCAGGCGTCACGCCGCCATCCGCCTGGGCGCCGGTGACCGCCGACATCACATTGACGATCGCCTGCATCGGCAACACCCGCACGGTCTTCAGATCGACGCCGTATTTGGCGGTGACCAGCGACAGCGTGTAATGCGCCGGCGCGCCGACTTCGCCGAGCGCGACCGACTTGCCGGCGACATCCTTGTAGGATTTGAGGCCGCCCTCATAGGCTTTGTTCGATACGATGAACGCGTAGAGCGGAAAACCGGCGGCGTCGCGCGCATTGGCGGCGATGATGCGGAGCTGGCCTTGACCGCCGAGTTGATAGAGCGCGGCGGTGAGACCAGCCGAGCCGAAATCGATATCGCCCGAGACCGTCGCGACGGCGACCGGCAGCGAGGCGGCGAAGAACACCATCTCCGCGTCGAGGCCTTCCTCTTTGAAATAGCCTTTATCGATCGCGATGAAGATCGGGCCGCCGGATGCGATTTTGGTGGAGCCGATTTTGATGGCCTCGGCGTCGGCGCGCGGCGTCAGCCATGCGAGCGCCGCAGCGATCGCCATCCCCCAGACAAATTTCGACCGCATCCGCTTCCCTCCCACGCTTCTTATTGAAGATGCGCGGGCAATCTAGCGAACCCGACGAAACGGGTCGAGGCAGAGGCTTAGCCGAGATGAATTTTGGCGAAGAGCCTTGCCGTCGCGCCGATATCGGTCGTGCTGACAACTGTCAGCGCGAGCCAGAAGATCATCGAGAAATAGATCAAAAACCGCATATGCCGAGATAATAGGCGAGGGGACGAGGCGCCATCCCCAAGCCTCGCAAGAAGCGGATCAGACTTTCGACGGCTCCTTGAAGACCATCTTCTGGCTCTTGTCGGCCTTCACGCCCGAGGTCGAGAGGTCGAACTTGTTGCGCTCGACATCCATGCAATAATCCTCGACGTAAGAGCGATCGCTCGGCGGCTTGAAGGGTGTGTGGCCCATCTTCTCGAGCCGCTCATAGACGCCCGGCTGCTCGTTGGCATCGAGGGTGATGCCGAAATGATTGAGGCCGGTATGCACATGCATGTTGTCGGCGCGCTTCAAGAGCGCGATGTCGAGATAACCGTCGGTGAGCCAGACGGACGCCTTGCCGCGGCCGGTGATCTCGAAGCCGAAGGCGTTGACGTAGAACTTCGCCATCTCTTCCGGGCTGTCCGCGAAGAAAGCGAGATGCCTGATCTTTGCCATGTGTGTCTCCGTCCCTTTTAAATTTCTTTTTGCGTCATTGCGAGGAGCGAAGCGACGAAGCAATCCAGGGCATCATGTGAGATGCTGGATTGCTTCGCTTCGCCCGCAATGACGAGATTTAGGCGCCCTTAATAAACGGAATCGCCAACCGATAGACGTCCTGTTCCTTATCCCACGGCACCATGTGCTTGCAGCCTTCCATGATGTGGAGATTAACCTGCGGGTGGCTCTTCTTAAAGAGCTCGGCGCGTTCGCCGGCATGGGCGCGATCCTCGCGGCCATAGATCAGCAACACCGGGATCTTGAGGTCGAGCATGCGTTGCCATTGCGGCACGGCTGGCGTCGCACCGCTGCCGCCGGCGCCTTCTTCCGAACGCGCGCGCTTGGTGAAGACCTCGAAGTTGCGGCCGATGCTGCGGCTGTGGCGCAGCGCGAGCTCTTCCGGGGTGACCAGCTCGGTGTGGAAGAGATCGGCCTTCATGAGCTTTTCGGTATCTTCGGGCTTCGGCTCGCTCTCGGCCATCTTGCGATCGACCTTTGCTGCTACTTGGCTGTAGCGGCCCTCGATATCCGCGGGCAGCGGTGGGATCAGCGTGCCGGTGCCGAGCACCGTGAGGCTCGAATAGCGCGCCGGCTCCTTGCCGGCGAGCTGCACGGCCTGGCCGCCCGAGCGCGAATGCGCGACGAGTGCGACCTTGCCCAGACCGAGCGCGTCGATGAGTTTCGGCGCGGTGTTGGTCTGATAGGCGAGGGAGAGATCGTCGCCGACCTCGCTCAAGCCATAACCCGGGAAGTCGAACGCGATGGCGCGGAAACCGGCCTTGGCGAAATTCGGAAGATTGCGGCGGAATACATCGGCCGACGAGCCGAGTGACGCGCCATGCATGAACACCACCGGCGTGCCCGAGCCTTCCTCGAGATAGCGGATCTTCAGCCCGTCGATCGTGACGTATTTATCCGCGGACATCGTGGCGAGATGGGTATCCATAGTTCCTCCTGAGGGGCCTTTGAATGGCTTAATGCCCGATTCTTAGCTCCATCGTCATTCCCGCGAAAGCGGGAATCCAGTGGTATCCCTGGATCCCCGCTTTCGCGGGGAAGACGACGAAAAAACGCGCGCTAATACCCCGCCTTCACATCGACGATATCCGTCATTTTCTCGCCGCGCTGTAAGCGGCGAAGATGGGCGCAGATGATCGGTGCGATATCGGCCGGGAATTGGCCGCGCGAGGCGTGGGGCAGGACCGTGACGCGTGGATGCTGCCAGAACGGATGCTCTTTCGGCAGCGGCTCTTCGCGGAACACGTCGAGCGTGGCGCCGGCGAGTTGTCCGCTGTCGAGTGCGGCGATGAGATCGGCATCGACGATTTGCTGGCCGCGGCCGAGATTGATTACCGACGCGCTTTTCGGCATCAGCGCGAAATTCTTGGCGCCGAGAATGTCTTCGGTCGCGGGCGTATTCGGCAAGAGGTTCACGACGATATCGCTGCGGCCGAGGAACGCCGCAAGCTGATCGTTCCCATGAAACACTTCGACGCCTTCGAGCTGACGTGGACGCCGCACCCAGGCCGCGGTCTGAAAGCCGAGATCGCGCACCGCTTTGGCCGCGGCGACGCCGATCGGCCCCAGCCCCATGATGCCGACTTTGCGATCACGCGTCTTCAGGCGCTTGGGTGAAGCCCACTCGCTCTTTTGTTGCGCGATCAGGAGTTCCGGGATCTGCCGGTGATGACGCAGCACGTGCAGGATCACGGTCTCGGTCATCATCTGGTCGCCCGCGTGATTGGCGGCGCGCACCACGGGCACGTTGTCCGGGATGGTCTTGTCGCTGAGGAACAAATCCTGTCCCGCGAACAATGAGACGATCAGTTTGAGATTGGACAGCGAGCGCAGCGCATTGTCGGGCATGCGGCCGCAGGCCACAACGTCGACCTGAGAGCGGTCGCCGGCCTCGGGCCAGAAGCGCACCTCGAGCTCGGGCATCTCGCGAGCAAAACAATCGCGCCAAATAGGCGCGGGCGCAAAAATCGGGGTCATCAGCAGAATCATGGTTCCACAATTGAGGCAGAAAGCACCCCCACACGCAAGGCGTGCCATTTCAGATCGCGCAAGCCGCGCTTTCCGCTAGCGCGTCTGCCATTCGGCGATACACTAAGCGGCAAAAGCGATACAGGGAGGGAAGTATGAAGTTTCGGGGAATGCCGGTCGTCGCGGCTGTGCTGTTTGCTGCCGCTCAGCTGGGGACGGGGTCGTTCGCACATGCCGGTGATATTCCGCTCAATCCGGCGCTGCAAAAGGTCATCGACGGCGCGAAACAAGAGGGCAAGCTGACGGTCTCTTACGCCGCGAACATCCTCGGCGGTCCCGATGGCGCACGGATCGGCGCGGCCGGCATCAAGAAGGAATTCGGCGTCGATATCGACATCACCTATTTTCCGGGCCCGTCTTTCGCGCCGATGGCGGCGAAGCTCCTGACTGAGATGCAGGCGGGCCAGCCGGCATCGACCGATCTCTATAACGGCACCGCGATCGAGTTGACGCCGCAGCTCTCGAAGGGCCTGTTCCGCAAAATTCCCTGGACCGAGCTTTACCCCAGCCGCATCACACCGGAGATCGCTGAGGCCGACGGCCGCGCGTTACGCATCGTCACCAAGCTGCCCGGCATCCTCTACAACAAGAAGGTCGCGCCGCAATTCGGCGAGGCGCATACGATCGAGGACCTGCTGAAGCCCGAATACAAGGGCAAGCTCTATACGACCCCCTATCTCGCCGGTTTCGACGTTCTCGTCACCAAGGACGTCTGGGGCTACGACAAGACCGAGCAATTCATCAAGCAGCTCGCGCAGAATGTCGGCGGTCTCGTGGCTTGCGCGGGGGTCGATCGTATCGCGTCGGGCGAGATTCCGGCACTAGCGTTGTCTTGCTCCGGCTCGGAGGCGCACCTGGCGAAATACGGCGGCGCCCTCGGCGAGGTCGTGATGCTGGACGTGGCGAGCCGACGTTTCGACTATGTTGGTGTGCCGACCAATGCGGCACATCCCAACGCCGCGATCCTCTTCGCGCTCTACGCCTCGTCACCCGAAGGCCAGTCGAAGATCTTGCATGACAATTTCGGCACCGAACTCGATACTTATCCGGAAACACCGACGCATCAGCAAATCGCCAACTACGAGAAAGAGGGCGCGAAGTTCATCGACGTGACGACGGATTGGTACGCCTCGCATCCCGGCGCCGAAGACGATCTTGGCAAACTGATCAAGCTGGTGACGAAGCAATAAGACACACTCATTCGTCATTGCGAGGAGCGCAGCGACGAAGCAATCCAGAGAATCACGTATTGCCCTGGATTGCTTCGCTTCGCTCGCAATGACGAACGGATTGGGCGATTAGCTCCCGCCGAAGCTTTGCACGAGGCTGCCGGCGACGAGATACCAGCCGTCGACCAGCACGAAGAAGATCAGCTTGAACGGTAGCGAGATCGTTACCGGCGGCAGCATCATCATACCCATCGACATCAGGATCGACGCGACGACGATGTCGATGATGAGGAAGGGCAGGAACAAGAGGAAGCCGATCTCGAAAGACCGGCGCAGCTCGCTGATCATGAAGGCGGGCACGACGACGCGCAGCGGGATTTCTTTCGCGTCCGTGTCTTTCACGTCGACTTTGGCCATGCCGGCGAAGAGGTCGAGATCCTGCTCGCGCACATGGGCCATCATAAAGTCATGGATCGGCGCGGCGGTACGATCGAAAGCCTGCTGCTCGGTGATCTTGTCGGCCATCAGCGGCGCGATGCCGTTGTCGTAGGAGCTCTGTAGCGTCGGCGCCATCACGAAGCCGGTGAGGAAGAGCGCCAGGCTCACCATCACGATATTGGGCGGGACGGTTTGCGTACCGAGCGCGTTGCGCAAGAAGGATAGAACGACGACGATGCGCGTGAATGAGGTAACGGTGATGAGGATCGCCGGCGCCAGGCTCAGCACCGTCAGCAACATCAGAAGCTGAACGATGTGGCCGGTCGAGGAGCCACCGTCGCCGCCCATATCGAGGGTCAGGCTTTGCGCCATCGCCGGCGCGGCGGAAAGGAGAAGGAGGAAGGGCGCCGTCCAGCCAATCCGTTGCAACCAAAACTTCATGGACGTGACCCCGGTAACAGAGTGGCGAAATTCAGCTTCGGTCCTGAGCGTGTCGAAGGATCGGCCGGCTGATCGGCGGGCGGGATGATGCCCGTCTCGACGACGACATCGTCGTTGAGGCCGAGAAGAATGAGGTGCTCGACACCATCGCGCTTCAAAAGGACGAGGCGACGCTTGCTGTCGAGGGAGAGGACTTCCTGAATGCCCAGCCGGCGCTTGCCGCGGGCGGAGGCGACGCGTCCGCCGAAACCCAGGCGCTTGGCGACCCAGGCGAGGGCGAAGATCAGAGCGACAACGAGGACAAGCGCGCCGAGGAAGCGCCAGTACATATCTCCCATCATGGCGTGAGCTCCGCCCGCGGCCGTTGATCGGCGGCGAGGAGGTGGAAAAGCAGATCGGCCGCCACCGCGAAGGGCGCGATCGGCACCTGATCGCCGATCTTCAGCGAGGCCAGCAAATCCGCGAGCCCGGAATCGGTCTGGATATTGGTGCCGTGGGCGCGGGCGAGCTCGCGGATGCGGGCAACGATCGCGTCGGCAACAGGCTCAGGGGAGGAGACGGACAATGGTTAATCCTCAGGCTCGTGACGGCCCGAGAGTGCTGCCGGCATGGTTAATTTTGTGTTGCGACTGGTGATATTTTTGCCGGGTTACACGGCAGAAAGTGCCGGGCTTTAGCTTTTTATTAAGGTAAACGGCCGAGATTGGCCGCATGGACATCGGCCAGATCCCCCTTTTTTCGGCGCTTTCCAAGCGCATGTCGTGGCTCACGGCGCGGCAAACCGTGCTCGCCGAGAACGTCGCCAATGCAAATACGCCGGGCTACGTCGCCAAGGATCTGAAGGATCTCGATTTCAAATCGCTGATTGGCGACGGCAAGACCAATGGCCCGCTGCAACTCGCCGCGACCGAGCCTGGCCATTTCGCGCCGATGCAGCCGACAAATCCGGCGCCTGTCGTGCAGACCGCCGATGATCACAGTCTCGACGGCAACGGCGTCTCGCTCGAAGAGCAGATGATGAAAGTTTCGACCAACGCAGCCGACTATTCGCTGATCACGACTCTCTACAAGCAGAATATCAGCATGATCAAAAACGTGCTGGGCGGCGGCGGTGGCGGCTAAACACGAGGAGATGGAAGATGGAACTCGATAAGTCTTTCACGGTGGCTTTTGCCGGCATGAGCGCCCAAAGCCAGCGTCTCAAAGTCATCTCTGAGAATATTGCCAATGCGGATTCGACGGCGAAGACGCCAGACCAGGATCCGTATAAGCGCAAGATCATCAGCTTCTCCGACGAGCTCGACAAAAAGCTCGGCGTCGACATGGTGAAGGTATCGGGCGTCAATCAGGTGCAGGGCGGCTTCGGCCGGGTCTACGAGCCGGGCAATCCCGCGGCCGACGCCAGCGGTTATGTCAAGACGCCGAACGTCAACACGATCACCGAAATGATGGATATGCGCGAAGCGCAGCGCAGCTACGACGCGAACCTTAATGTTATCGACGCGGCAAAGGCGATGCTCAGCCGCACGATTGATTTACTGCGCGGCTAATCAGACGCGAGGGGAGATAGACTATGGCCGTCAATATGGGTGCAGCCGTCAATGCTTACGCGAACGTAGCGAAGTTCACGGGGGGCAATTCGACACCGGTGTCGAAAGGCGCCGAAGGCTTCGGCAAGATGTTGCAAGACGCCGCTTCGTCCTTCACCGACACGATGCACAAGAGCGAGCAGGCGAGCATGCAGGCCGCGACCGGCAATGCCGATCTCGCCTCGGTAACACAGGCGGTGACCGACGCGCAGGTCGCTTTGCAGACCGTGGTCGCGGTGCGCGACCGCGTGATCTCGGCCTATCAAGACATCATCAAGATGCCGATCTGACGCCCGGCAAAGTTCAAGAACAAGGTTTCATAAGATGACATCCGCTGACGCTCTCAGCATTGCCCGCGACGCGATTATCGTTGCGTTGAAGCTCGGCGCGCCCGCGATGCTGCTGGCGCTCGGCGTCGGCCTCGTGATCTCTTTCATCCAGGCGCTGACGCAGATCCAGGAAATGACGCTGACCTTCGTGCCGAAGATGGTCGTCATTCTCCTATCGTTGCTGCTTTTCCTGCCGTTCATGCTGTCGACGCTGACCTCATTCACCGAAAGCCTGATGGGCCGCATCGTTTCGGGCTGACGAAGAACGCGTATTCACCGATGAATATCACCGACTTCCTGCCGAACAATACGTTTGGGGCGATGCTGATCTTCGCACGTATCGGCACGGCGATGATGCTGCTGCCGGGGTTCGGCGAGGTTTATGTTCCGCAGCGCTATCGGCTGCTTTTCGCGCTGATATTTTCCGCGTTGCTGCTGCCGGTCCTGTCGCCGATCCTGCCGCCTTTGCCGGCCACCCCGGCCGATCTCGTCGTCGTGCTCGGCAGCGAGCTGGTGATCGGCGCGTTCATCGGCACGATGACGCGCACCATCCTTGCGGCGCTGCAGACCGCCGGGCAGATCGTCTCGATGCAGACGGGGCTGTCCTACGCGCAGGTCTTCAATCCGATCGAAGCCTCGCAGGATTCGGTCCCGAGCGCCTTTTACGCGATCCTCGGCGTGCTGCTGATCTTCCTGACCAACACGCATCATCTGATGCTGCGCGGCCTGGTCGACAGCTACGCCATCTTCCAGCCCGGCCATTTGCCGCCGGTCGAGGATCTGTCCCAGACCATGGCGCATGCGGTTTCCGCGTCGTTCAAGCTCTCGATGGAGATCGCGGCGCCGTTCATCGTGCTCGGCACGGTGTTCTTCATCGGCCTCGGCCTCATCGCGCGGCTCGTGCCGCAATTGCAGATATTGTTCATCACGCAGCCGCTGCAGATTTTGGGCGGGCTGCTGTTGATGGGATTGCTCGCCGCGACCGGCATGGGCTGGTTCCTGCAGGGTTTCGCCCAGCAATTCCAATCCATCATTCCGAGCTGAGCGATGGCTGGCGAACAAGACAGCGGCCAACAAACCGAAGAACCATCACAACGAAAACTGGCGGACGCGCGCAAGCGTGGTCAGGTCGCACAGTCGCGCGAAGTCAACACCTGGTTCATGCTGATGGCTGGCGCGGGTGTCGTGCTGTTTATGGGGCCAACCGCAGCCACCAACATCACGGCGACGCTGCGCGCCTTTCTGACGATACAGCGTTATATCGACGGAGACGGCGTACGCTGGGACGCGATCGAGGCGACCGTCGGGCAGATCGCTTTCGTCCTCTTGCTGCCGTTGGTGATCTTCGTCGTGGCCGCGGCCGCCGGCACGCTGTTGCAAGTGGGTCTGGTGTTCGCGACCGAGAAGCTCGGCTTCGATATTTCGCGCATCTCGCCGATGGGCGGGATCAAGCGCCTGTTCTCGCCGAAATCGCTGATCGAATTCCTCAAGAGCATTGCGAAGATCGGCGCCGTCGCCGCGGTGGCGGGCTGGATGGCGCTGCCGTCGGTCGGCGCGCTCGATTACATGATACGCGAGCCGGCCGAATACCTGCCGCATGAGATCTACAGCATCATGGTGAAGTTGCTCATCGGCGTGCTGTCCATCGTCACGGCGATGGCGATGTTCGACTACGCCTATCAACGCTTCTCCTTCATGCGGTCCATGCGCATGTCGAAGCAGGAAGTAAAAGACGAAAACAAGCAGTCGGAAGGCGATCCCGTCATCCGCGCCCGTTTGCGCGCGATCCGCATGAATCGGGCGCGCAAGCGCATGATGGCTGCGGTTCCGAAAGCCTCGGTCATCATCACCAACCCGACCCACTTCGCGGTCGCGCTGCAATACGAGATGGGAACGTCCGGCGCGCCGAAAGTGGTCGCGAAGGGTGCCGATCTCGTCGCCTTGAAGATCCGCGAGATCGCCAAGGAACACGACGTGCCGATCATCGAGAACCCGCCGCTGGCGCGCGCGCTCTATGCCGCCGTCGAGATCGACCGCGAAATCCCGCCCGAGCATTACAAGGCGGTGGCCGAGATCATCTCCTACGTCTTCCGCCTCAAAGGCAAGCTCCGCCCGCAAGCTCAGGCCGCTGCCGGCGCACGGTAGATAAGCACGAAAGTTTTAGGAATCGTCATGACCGGACCTGTTCGGCCGTCCACGATTTTTTTGCATAAAAGTCATCGATGCGCAGGCCAGGCCCGCGCATGACGGTTGGGGTTGTGATAAAGTCGTAGAGATGGATTCGTTGCTCGATTCGGACTACGCGACGCGCGGGCTGCATGTGCCGGCGATGGCGCCGCCGCCGCGGGTGCCGCGCTGGGTCGCAGGCGTCGGCATGCTGACCTTCGTCCTGGCCCTGGCCGCGATTCTCTGCGTTGCGCTGCTCTTTGCGCAATCGGTCTCGAGTTCGGTGGCGGCGCCGGCCGCGATCGTGCTGGCGACGCTGGCGCTAGGCTGCGGCGTCGCTGCCATTGTTGGCCGCCATGTCCATGGCGCGGTGATCGGCAAGCTCGATCTGCTTAATCAGGCGCTATCGACGGCAGCGAATGCGCATCTGATCGCGAGCGCCGGCGGCCAGACCATCTACGCCAATACGGCTTTCGGGCGCTTCTTCCCCGGTTTGGTCGGGCCGCCGCTCGACGCGCTGCAACGTCGACTTGTCGCCGGTGACGGCAGTGTCGGCGATCTCGCGAGCCTGCGCCGCGATCTCGATCAGAAGGGCCGCGCCAGCGGCCGGGTCGCGATCTCGCATCCGGCCGGGCCGATCGCGTGGTTCAGCGTCTCGGCGCATCGCCTTGCCGACAAGGATGGCGCCAGCCTCTGGAGCTTCGAGGACGTTACCGAGCGCCAGGCGATGGAGCAGGAAATCCGCGACGAGCGCGCGACACTCGCCGATTTCCTCGATCACGCGCCGAGCGGTTTCTACTCGGTCGACGGCGCCGGGCATTTCCTTTTCGTCAACGCCGCGTTCGCCCAATGGCTCGGTGCGACGGTGGCCGAGCTGGTCGGGCAGGGCGCCAAGCTCATCGATTTCCTCGCCGAGCCGCCACCCGCCGGTACCACGCCGCATGCGCCTTTCGCCGGCGCCGGCAACCGCGGCGAAGTAACGCTGAAAGCGCGCGACGGCCGTACCATCCATGCGTTGATCACGCAAAGCATCGTCAAATCCGGCACTGGCTTGCGCACCCATTCGATGGTGCGCGATCTCGCGCCCGAGCGCGATTGGCAGCAGGCGCTGGCACAATCGCGCGAGCGCTTCGAGCGGTTCTTTGCCAATGCGCCGGTCGGTATCGGGCTATTGGATGGCGACGGCAAATTCGTCGAGGCGAATACAGCGCTGGGTGCGTTCCTCGGCGCCGAGCCATCGGGGCTGATCGGCAAGCCGCTTGTGGACTACCTCGTCGAGGGCGAGCGAGCCGATGTCGGCGAAAAGCTGACGACCGCTTTGCGCGGCGACGTTGTGCCGGGCCCGATTGCGTTGCGCCTACCAGGCGGCAAATCCGTTGCGCTGGTTCTGACGCGCGACAGCGAAGACGGGCTGATCCTCCATTTCATCGACACGACCGATCAGAAGAAGATCGAAGCGCAATTCACGCAATCTCAGAAGATGCAGGCGGTCGGCCAGCTCGCCGGTGGCGTCGCGCATGATTTCAACAATCTGCTGACCGCGATGATCGGCTTTTGCGATCTCCTGCTGCAGCAGCATGGACCGGGCGATCGCTCTTTCCCCGACATCATGCAGATCAAGCAGAACGCGAACCGCGCCGCCAATCTGGTGCGCCAGCTTCTCGCTTTCTCGCGCCAGCAGACTTTGCAGCCGCGCGTCCTCAACATCACCGACGCGCTCGCCGATCTCTCGCATCTGCTGCGCCGGCTGATCGGCGAGAATATCGCGCTCAATGTCGTTCATGGCCGCGATCTCGGCCTCATCAAGGTCGATCAGGGCCAGCTCGAGCAGGTGATCATCAACCTCGCGGTCAACGCGCGCGACGCGATGAGCGGCGGCGGGGCGCTCACCATCAAGACCGAGAATGTCGAGCTCACCGAGCCGATCCGCCGCGGCGACGAGCTGATGCCGGCTGGGAAATATGTCGTGATCGGCGTCGGCGATACCGGCTGCGGCATCCCGAAGGAAAATCTCGAACGCATCTTCGAGCCGTTCTTCTCGACGAAGGAAGTCGGCGCCGGTACCGGCCTCGGCCTCTCGACGGTGTACGGCATCGTCAAGCAGACCGGCGGCTTCGTGCTGGTCGATAGCGAAGTTGGGAAGGGCTCGACCTTCTCGATCTATCTGCCGCGTCATGAAGGCGAAGAAGGCGTCGGGACCAGTGTCGCGCGCGCGGGCGAAGAAGCGGCGATGCCGAAGGATCTGACCGGTGCGGGAACCGTATTGCTGGTCGAGGACGAGGATCCGGTGCGGCTCTTCTCGTCGCGCGCGCTCAAGAACAAGGGCTACAAGGTGATCGAGGCGGAGAGCGCCGAACGCGCGCTCGAAATTCTCCACGACCTTGCCGAAAAGATCGACCTCGTCATCACCGATGTGGTGATGCCGAAGATGGACGGCCCGTCCCTAATCAAGGAAGTGCGCGAGCTCTATCCCGACCGCGCGCTCAAAGTGATCTTCATGTCCGGCTATACCGAGGACAATTTCCGGCAACGCCTCGGCGACGATGTCGATATCCACTTCCTGCCGAAGCCCTTCAGCCTCAAGCAGCTCGCCGGCAAGGTCAAAGAGGTGATGGCGGAGGGGGATTAGGCTCTACGCCGTCTCGTTCCGTTTTTCGTCATTGCGAGCGAAGCGAAGCAATCCAGTGTGTCCGCAGACTGGATTGCTTCGTCGCTATCGCTCCTCGCAAATGACGAAGTGGATAAGCTCGTGCGCTACGCCCGCGGCAGGAAGAGCCGCACGGTCGTGCCTTGGCCGGGCTCGCTCTCGATCGCGATGCTGCCGCCCGATTGCTGCACGAAGCCATAGACCATGCTGAGGCCGAGGCCGCTGCCTTTGCCGACGCCTTTCGTTGTGTAGAAAGGCTCGAAAGCGCGGCTGCGCACCTCCTCGGTCATGCCGTTACCGATATCCGAGACCGCGATCATGACATGGCCGCCGCCAATGAGCTGCCAGCGATCCCGCGTGGTCTCGGCGCTCAGTGCCGAGGTCGCGATCGTCAACTTGCCGCCATCGGGCATCGCGTCGCGTGCATTGATCGCAAGGTTGAGGATCGCGAGCTCGAGCTGATTGGGATCGGTCAGGGTCGCGCCGGCATCGGGGGCAAGCTCTGTCACGAGCTGTGCCGTGGGGCCGAGCGTGCGTGGCAGCATCTCGGAAATCGCCTCGATCAAACGATTGACCTCGACGCGCTCGATCGCGAGCTCTTGCTTGCGCGCGAAGGTGAGTAGTTGGCGCGTCAGGCTGGCGCCGCGCTCGGCGGCACGCAACGCGCTGTCGAGATAGCGGCTCGTCGGATTGTCGCCGAGCTTCAGCTTCGCGAGCTCGAGGCTCGGAATGATCGCGGCGAGCAGATTGTTGAAATCATGCGCGATGCCGCCGGTGAGCTGGCCGACCGCCTCCATCTTCAACGCCTGGCGCTGCGCAGCTTCCGCGACGATCTTGTCGGTGAGATCGCGGATGAAGCCGTTGAAGACAAAGCCGTCGCCCCGCGGCAACACGGTCGCGGCAATCTCGACGGTGAGGCGCGCGCCGTCGCGCCGCATCGCCTCCATCTGCAGGCGATGACCGAGCAACGTGGTCTCGCCGCCGGAGACGAAGCGCTCGAATTCGGCCTGGAAAGCGGCCTGGCCGCTGACGGGGATCAGCAACTCGGCGATGGGTTTGCCGATCGCCTCCGCGCGTGTCCAGCCGAAGACGGACTCGGCCTGATGATTCCATTCGTGGATCAGCCCGGCCTGATCCCATTGCACGAAAGCATCGAGCGCGGTGTTGATGATGCCGCGCGCCATGCGCTCGCTTTCGACCAGCGCCTGCTCGGCCTTCCGTCGCTCGGTGAAGTCGCGCGTGATTTTCGCGTAGCCGACGATCTCGCCGCGATCGTCGCGCACGGCATCGATCACCACATTCGCCCAGAAACGCTCGCCACTTTTGCGGACGCGCCAGCTCTCGGCCTCGTAGCGGCCGTCGCGCCGCGCCGTTTTGAGCACGCGTGTCGGCACGCCGGCGGCGCGGTCTTCCGGCGTGTAGAAGATCGAGAAATGCTGGCCGATGATCTCGTTGCTGCTATAGCCCTTGATGCGCTCGGCGCCGACATTCCAATTGGTGACGAAGCCGTTCTCGTCGAGCATGAATATCGCGTGATCGACCACGCTGCCGACGAGGAGGCGGAAGCGGCGCTCGCTTTGACGCAGCCGCTCGTAAGCCTCGGTCATCTGCTTGGTACGCTCCTCGATGCGCTGCTCGAGCATCTCGTTGAGCTGGTGCAGCGAGGCCTCGGCTTTCTTCCGCTCGGTGATGTCGATCAGCATGTTGACGGCACCGACCAGCCGGCCGTCGGCATCGTGCAACGGCGTCGGGTAGGGGATGAAAGGCAAGCGTGTGCCGTCCGGCCGCACGGCGATCGCTTCGACGCCGCGCACGATGCGATCCTCTTTCAATGCGATCGCCATCGGGCAGCGTTCATGCGGTAGCGGCGTGCCGTCGGGATTGAGCAAGCGCCAGGTGACGCACCAATAGTCGCTGCCGAGAATTGGCGTCCGCCCGGAGAATTCGATGCAAGCCGCGTTAAAGAAGATAACCCGACCGGCGGCGTCGGTTACGTAAACGGCGACAGGCAGGGCATCGAGCAATTCGCGAAAATAGTGGTCGCCGCGCTGGAAGGCTTCTTCGAGCAAAAGGACACTTGGCGCGGCCGCGGGGACCGGGTTGAAGTGAGCCACATTCTGCGCAGGCAATCGGGTCTCCTCCTACCGGCATATTCCCGACCGAATGTGGTTTGAATTGGGCGAATCCGTGCTCTTTTGGGCTAGCTTGCGTTTCGCGCTTCGGTCGCGAGCTTGGCCTTCGTGCGTGCCGCCGGCGGCTCCTCGCCGACCAATAGGCGCTCCGCGATCTCGTCGATCGCTTCGCTTAGCGACGTCGCAATCTCGTCGATGAAATCGGGCGTGTCCGGCTGTCCGTCGACATAGCGCGGTAATCCAGACCACAAGCCAAGCAGAAGCTTCGCATCCGGCGCCGATCGGCGGCGGAGTTGCCGTGCGAGCAAGCGTAGGCGTGGCGCCGAGGCGGGGCCGAGATGCGAGAGGCAGATGAGCTTGGGCGCGGCGGTTTCGAGAGCGGTCGTCCGACCGGGCCGCGGCTCGGTCATCCAATGGCGCGCGGGGACCGCGCGCGCTGCGATGCCGCGCTCGGCCAGGAGCCGCACCAGCAGCATGGCTGCGACATCGTCGAGCTCGTTGCGGGCGCCGAGGCATTCGATTGCCGGCGACGGCATGGCGGTGGCTTCTGTCGTCTCGCTTTCATCGCCGAGACTCTCGATCATCTCGCGCAGCGTGTCGCTGATCTCGGCGCGGGCGTTGCGCGTCAGCACGCCGCGCTCGCTATCCTCTTGCGCCATCGACAGCGCCGGGATCGCAATCTGATCGCAGAATTCGACGAGCGTGCCGGATTTCAAGAATGCTTCGGCTTGTTCCGTCGCTTCGGCATCGTCGCCAGCCAGCAGCCGCTGATAAAAGCTTTCCTCAACAGCAAGCGGCGCTTCATTGCCCAGCAACACGGCGAGAAAGCGCAGTGGTGGCGCATAGCGGCCGATGACGACAAGGAATGCCGTGAGCGGCGTCGAGAGTACGAGTCCGATCGGTCCCCAGAGCCAGGTCCAGAACGTGGCGGCGACCAGCACAGCGACCGGCGACATGCCGGCGCTGACGCCGAACAGCCACGGCTCGAGCACATTGGTCGCCAGTATCTCGACGACGATGAAGAGACCGAGCATTTCGACGAATGTGCCCCAGCCGGGCGCGACGGCGAGCGCCAGGCCGAGCGGAAACATTGCCGCGAACCAGGTGCCGATATAGGGAATGAAACGCAGCACGAACGACATCACGCCCCAGAGCGCCGCGTTCGGCACGCCGATGACAAAGCCGCCGACGCCGATCAGCGTGCCGTAGATCGCGTTGATCACGCATTGCATCAGCAAATAGCGCGACAGATGCTCGACCGCATCGTTCAGCATCTGTGTGGTGCGATGGAGATCGCGCGCGCCGGCGAGACGGATAAACCGGTCGCGGAGATCCTCGCGATTGAGCAGGAAGAAGATCGCGAAGACGAGAACCAAGCCTGCTTGCGTCAGCGGCTTCAGCACCGGGCCGACGACATAGTCGAGGAGTTGCAAAATGCCGGTCTGTTGCCGGATTTCGACCGGTACGGGAGCGTCGCTGTTCGCAGTGTTTTTTACGTTCGGCGCCAACTTTTCCGGTGCCGGCGCGAGTTCGGCGCGTAGATCCTGGAGGAGCTGTTCGCCTTGCTGGAACAGCCGGTCGACCGGTACGGCTTCGCGAAAACGATGCAGCTTGCTTTCGAGATTCGGCGTGTAGTTTGGCATCTCGTTGGTCAGCGACGCGACTTCGCCGACGACGATCGCGCCGAAACCCAGGATGACAAAGAACGCGAGGAGGACGACGGCGATCGCCGAAAGGGCGCGGCCCAGGCCGTGATGCCGCAGCCACAGCATCGGCGGCGTGAGCACGAAGGTGAGCAGCCCCGCGATCGCGAGCGGCATGAAGACGTCGCGCGCGACAAAGAGAACCGCGGCCCCGACGATGAGCGTCAGCGCACTGCCGATCCCGCTCGCGGCGAATGTCGGCCGTGCAGTATCGCCGGCGCCACGCAGCTCAGGCACATCGCTCGCCGGCATGGCTCAGGCCAATGCGTCGAGCGATGCAGATGGCGGCGCAGCGCGCACCGGAATCCCCCGCAAGCGCGAGGCTAGCGTATGGATCTGGCGGCAGAGATCGCCAGAACGAGGAAGACCAGCGTGATCACCACGAAGATGAAGAACAGGACCTTCGCGATGCCGGCCGCGGCCACCGAGATGCCGGTGAAGCCGAACAGCGCGGCGATCAGCGAGATCACCAGGAAGATGAGAGCCCAACGGAGCATAATTGCCACCCGATGCAAGAGAGCGTTGCCGTTACAACAATCCACGCGGCCTTACGGTTTCGCTTGAGCCACGCCATGGGGATAGGCATGCTCCCCTGAATTAGCGGATTGAGGGCGGAATTAATGCGTTTCAAAGGCAGGATCGGGCGGCGTTTCTACGGTTTGGCGACCATCGCGGCATTGGCGGCGATTTTTGCCCAAGCGCCGGCGGCGCGCGCCCAGCTTCAACCCGTAACCATGGCGATGCCCTCCGAAGGCCTGGCTTATTCGCTCTCCTATATCGCCGATGCCAAGGGGCTTTGGGCCAAGCACGGCCTCGACATGCATGAGGTTCTGATCGCCGGCATCGGCGCGACCAATGCCGTGATCGCCGGCAGTGTCGAGGTCAGCCACGCGTCCGGCGCGAGCCTGACGCGGGCCGCGGCGCGCGGTCAGAAATTGCTCGCCATCGTCGCGGTGCTCGATCGCGCCAGCGTCGAGATCGTGTTGCGCAAAGATGTCGCCGAGGCCGCGGGTTTCGATCCGAAAGCGCCACTTGCGGAACGCGCAAAGGTGCTAGACGGCCGCACCATCTCGATCGATGCGATCAATTCGATCGACGACATCTTCCTGCGCGTGATCGCCAAGCGCGGCGGCCTCGGGCCCGATGCGGTGCGGCTGGCCGTGCTCAAAGCGGATAACGCCCTTGCCGCGATCGCCACCAAGCAGATCGACGGCATCGCCATGTCGCCGCCCTGGCCGCAAACCGCGATGCTCACGAACGGCGCGGTGCTTGTGGCGAGCGGTCTCGATGGCGACCCGCCCGATTATGTGCCGCTGACTACCACGGTCGTGCTGACCAAGCCCGAGACGTGCGAGAAGCGACGTGTGATCTGCGAAGGCGTCGGCCAGGCGATGAAAGACGCATCGCAAATCATGCATGGCCAGCCGGAGGAGGCGGTGGCGATCCTCGCCAAACGCCTGCCGAATATGGATCCGAAGCTTATTGCCGCGGTGCTAGAGAAAGTCAGCAAGGCGACGCCCAATCCGCTCGCCGTGACGGCGAAGGCGCTGGAGAATGCCGAGCGCCTCAATATCGAATCGGGACTGCTGAAGCCCGAAGAGAAGCTGCCATCCTATGACGGGCTGTTTACCGACGCCTATGTGAAGTGACGGCTAACGAGCGGCGTGAGCGCGTGCAGTCTTAATCCGATTTCATTCCTATGACGATCGTCTCTATGGCAAGATCGCGGCCATCGCATCGAGGCGGGAACAAGAATGATGCACCGGGGGAAAATGCTTGGGCTGGGCGTGATCGCGCTACCGCTGCTCGCCGTGTTGAGCGGCTGCCACCATGACTCCGTGACCGACGATCCGCGGCATGACGTGCAGACCGAAGCGACGCGCGAGCAGGATTGCGCCGATCCGCAGTGGAAAGAGGCCAATCTCGGCCTCTGGTACAATATCTGCTCGGGCGAGCAGCACTGAAAAAGCCTTCAACGGTCTCCGAGTCGCTCGGAAAATCCCCCGCGAATGTGCCTTCGGCGGGATCGTCAGCGTTCCGGCGCTTAGCCATAAGTAATTGAAATCCCTATCTCTATGAGAGAACATAAAAAGAACTTGCTATTCCCGGAACAAATCGTGTACTCGATTTGTCCTGACATTGAACGGCTTACGGGCCTATGGAATAAGGAGTTCGGGCATGTCGAACACCGCTCTTCGCCTGGTGGACAAGGATACGATGGATAAGCAAAAGGCGCTCGACGCCGCGCTGGGCCAGATTGAGCGCGCTTTCGGCAAGGGCTCGATCATGAAGCTCGGCTCGCGCGAAGCCGCGACCGAGGCCGAAGTGATCTCGACCGGCTCGCTCGGCCTCGATATCGCGCTCGGCATCGGCGGTCTGCCGCGCGGTCGCATCGTCGAAATCTACGGGCCGGAAAGCTCCGGCAAGACGACGCTGGCGCTGCATGTCATCTCCGAAGCGCAAAAGAACGGCGGCACCTGTGCTTTCATCGATGCGGAGCACGCGCTTGATCCGGTCTATGCGCGCAAGCTCGGCGTCAATATCGACGAACTCCTGATCTCGCAGCCCGATGCCGGCGAACAAGCGCTCGAGATCGCCGACACGCTGGTGCGCTCCGGCGCGATCGATGTGCTGGTCGTCGACTCTGTCGCGGCACTGGTGCCGCGCGCCGAGCTCGAAGGCGAGATGGGCGACAGCCACATGGGCTTGCATGCGCGGCTCATGAGCCAGGCGCTCCGCAAGCTCACCGGCTCGATCTCCAAATCGCGCACCATGGTGATCTTCATCAACCAGATCCGCATGAAGATCGGCGTGATGTTCGGCAATCCCGAGACCACGACCGGCGGCAATGCGCTGAAATTCTACGCCTCGGTCCGGCTCGACATCCGCCGCATCGGCGCGATCAAGGAGAAGGAACAGACCACCGGCAATCAGACGCGCGTCAAGGTGGTGAAGAACAAGATGGCGCCGCCGTTCAAGCAGGTCGAATTCGACATCATGTATGGCGAAGGCGTTTCCAAACGCGGCGAGCTGATCGATCTCGGCATCCAGGCCGGGGTGGTCGAGAAGTCGGGCTCCTGGTTCTCTTATGACGGCCAGCGCATCGGCCAGGGCCGCGAGAACGCCAAGCAGTATCTCAAAGACAACCCCTCCGTTGCGGATGCGATCGAGCATGCGATCCGCTCCAATGCGGGCCTCGTCGCCGATGCGATGATGGCCGCGGGTGGTGGCGAGGCGGCTGCCGAGGAGTAATCGCTTCTCGGTTCGGTCGAAAGGCTAAGCGGCGTCGTGCGAGCCCGGCTGCGGGCTCACCGGCGCCGCTTTCCTTTTCGGCTAAGTGGCTCGTCGACCGGGCGAAATGCGAAAATTGCGAAACGAAGCCAATCGAGGGCTATCCGCGCGTGGATCGCGGTGATTGAGCCTTGAGCCGCTTTCTCCGGCCGCGAAGAGGCAGGGGCCCGAAGCCCACCATGCCACGCCGGCCTGCGGCACCGCGTGGCTTTACGGCCTTAACCCCCTCGGCTAAACCCTTTGCCGGCCCGGGCTTTTCTGCCTTGCCTGACTTGGCCCGGTCGGGGGAAAGAACCATCTTAGCGTCATGCTGACCAACGATATCCGAGCCGCCTTTCTCGATTACTTCGCGAAGAACGGGCACGAGGTGGTGTCGTCCTCGCCGCTCGTGCCGCGCAACGACCCGACCCTGCTGTTCACCAATGCGGGGATGGTGCAGTTCAAGAACGTCTTCACCGGTGCCGAGAAGCGCGCCTACAGCCGCGCCACCACGGCGCAGAAATGCGTTCGCGCCGGCGGCAAGCATAACGACCTCGAGAATGTCGGCTACACCGCCCGGCATCACACCTTCTTCGAGATGCTCGGCAATTTCTCCTTCGGCGATTATTTCAAGGATCGCGCGATCGAGCTCGCCTGGAATCTCATCACCAAGGAATACGGCGTCGCCAAGGACAAGCTGACCGTCACCGTCTATGCCGAGGACGAAGATGCGGCGGTGCTCTGGAAGAAGATCGCCGGCCTCGGCGACGACCGCATCATCCGCATCGCGACCTCGGACAATTTCTGGGCGATGGGCGAGACGGGACCCTGCGGCCCATGCTCCGAGATTTTCTACGATCACGGCGACAAGATTCCGGGTGGCCCGCCCGGCAGCCCGGACGCCGATGGCGACCGCTTCGTCGAGATCTGGAATCTCGTCTTCATGCAATACGAGCAGGTGACGCCGAACGATCGGCGCAACCTGCCGCGCCCCTCGATCGATACCGGCATGGGCATCGAGCGCATCGCCGCGGTGATGCAGGGCAAGCACGACAATTACGACACCGATACGCTGCGTTCTCTGGTTCTCGCCTCGGCCGAAGCCAGCAGGGTCGCCGCCGACGGTCCGCAGGCGGTATCGCATCGCGTGATCGCCGATCATTTGCGCGCCTCGTCGTTTTTGATTGCGGATGGTGTCCTTCCGTCGAAGGAAGGACGCGGGTACGTGCTGCGCCGGATCATGCGCCGCGCGATGCGCCATGCGCATATCCTCGGCTGTGCCGAGCCGCTGATGTGGCGCCTCGTGCCGGCGCTCGTCCGCCAGATGGGCACGGCCTATCCGGAACTCGGCCGCGCCGAAGCGCTCATCACCGAGACGCTGAAGCTCGAAGAGACCAACTTCAAGCAGACGCTCGAGCGCGGCTTGAAGCTGCTCGACGAGGAAGACGCGAAGTTGAAGCCCGGCGAAGCCTTCTCGGGCGACGTCGCTTTCAAGCTTTACGACACGTTCGGCTTCCCGCTCGATCTGACGCAGGATGTCTTGCGCACGCGCGAGCGCCAGGTCGCGATCGATGCTTTCAACGCGGCGATGGAGCGGCAGCGCGAAGAAGCGCGCAAGAGCTGGGTTGGTTCGGGCGAGGCGGCCACAGAGCGCCTTTGGTTAGAACTCCGCGAGAAGCTCGGCGGCACCGAATTCCTCGGCTATGACACACACGTCGCCGAGGGCCAGATCGTGGCCCTCGTCGTCGACGGCAAGGAAGTCGAGACCGCGATGACCGGCGCCGAAGCGGCGATTGTCACCAATCAGACGCCGTTCTATGGCGAATCCGGCGGTCAGCAAGGCGATACCGGCACGTTGTTCAGCACCGGCGGCGGCCAGTTCGCGGTGCGCGATACGCAAAAGCATGCCGGCGATCTCATGGTACATATCGGCACGGTGACGGGTGGCGCGTTCAAGCGCGGCGACGTCGTCGAGCTGCGTATCGATGACGAGCGCCGCACGCGGCTGCGTGCCAACCACTCGGTCACGCATCTGCTGCATCAAGCGCTGCGCCGCCGTCTCGGCGAGCATGTGACGCAAAAGGGCTCGCTCGTCGCGCCCGACCGGCTGCGGTTCGATTTCTCGCAGCCGCGCGCGCTGACCGATGAGGATGTGCACGCGATCGAGGGCGAAGTGAATAAGCGCATCCGCGAGAATGCCGAAGTCACGACGCGTCTCATGACGCCGGACCAGGCGATCGAGCAGGGCGCGATGGCGCTCTTCGGCGAGAAATACGGCGACGAGGTGCGCGTTGTCTCCATGGGTGAAGATCACGAAGATGAGCACGCACACCCGTTCTCGGTCGAGCTCTGTGGCGGCACGCATGTGCGCCGTACCGGCGATATCGGCTTCTTCAAGATCGTCAATGAAGGCGCCGTGGCGTCGGGCGTCCGCCGCATCGAGGCGGTGACCGGTCCTGCCGCCGAGGAATATATCGATCGCGAAGAAGGCTTGCTGCAAGAAGCAGCGAACGTGCTGCGGACCTCAGCTGCCGAGTTGCCGACGCGGCTCGCGGCGCTGCTCGACGATCGCAAGAAGCTCGAGCGCGAGCTCAGCGAGGCGCGGCGTGCGGCCGCGACGGGCGGTGGCGGCGCACAGCAAGCGGCAGCCAAGGAGATCGCCGGCGTGAAATTCGCCGGCCGTGCCCTCGACGGCGTGCCGGCGAAAGAGCTGAAGAGCCTCGCCGATGATCTGAAGAAAGAGATCGGCTCGGGTGTGGTGGCGCTCGTCGCCAGCGCCGAAGGCAAAGCGTCGATCGTCGTTGGCGTCACCGAGGACCTCGTGAAACGCTTCAGCGCGGTCGATCTGGTGCGCGTTGGCTCAGAAGCGGTCGGCGGCAAGGGCGGCGGCGGCCGTCCCGACATGGCGCAAGCCGGCGGTCCCGATGGCGGCCGCATCAACGACGCACTCGCCGCGATCGAGAAAGCCCTCGCGACGAAAGCAGCGTCGTAAGCTCTCAGCTTCTAACTGTCAGCATCTCTCCCAACGTCATGCCCGCGCCCTTCGACAAGCTCAGGGGCGGGCATCCGGTTGTGTGATTCTGGATCCCCGCTTTCGCGGAGATGACGAGAAGAGAGCGTAAAAATATCCCCCGCATCATCGACCTCGATGATATCAGCCATGGGCGTCGGCCGTTCCGTTTGGGGCGAGGCGCATCGCGGGGTGAGCCTGTCAGGATCATGCCGTCCGCCCGGCACATCAATTGGTCCGTCTTTCGCGACGAAGCAGTATCAGGTTTCGGGTATAGACAAACAAGCCGAGCGACTGACCGGCGATGAAGACCGGGTCGCGCCGGTGGATCGCGTAGATCAAGAGGGTCATTCCGCCCGTCAGGCTGAAGTACCAGAAGGCGATGGGGATGATGCTACGCTTCTGCCGCTCGCTCTGAACCCATTGCCAGAGAAACCGCATCATGAACAGGAATTGACCGCCGAACCCGATCGCAATCCAGATCACTTCGCGCATGCCGAGTGCACGAATTTCGCTGGCCGCGGCATCGAATAGGCTCTGCATCGCAAAGAATCCTTAAGAGGACGCCGGCTGCCCGGCCGATTGTTGCGTTTTGGCGGGACGGGTTAATGAGGAGCGGGCGAAGCCGCATAGAGGGTGAGTTCCAACCGCTTGCCGGTGGAATAGTTGATCCCGCGGATGTGGTCGACCGCGCGAGGTTGGACATTAGCCGCGGCCATCAGCGACAAGAATTGGTCCTGCTCCTGCGCGCCCACCAGCGCGAGGGCGCATGTCGGGTCATTGAGCAAGTATTCAGCCGCCCCGCCGACATCAGTTAGCTTCGTCTCGGTACCAACAAGAAAGACGAGGCTCGGCTCCGAATATTGGGCGGCCGCAAGCGTTGTTCCCGAGCAGGGGCGGGCGCGAGCAACGGCCTCGGCGATCCGGGGACTCATCCAAATCGTCTGAAGGCGCGGCAGTTGGTAGGCATAGGCGGACACGAAGACGACCAACGCCGCCGCACCCGCACAAGCGACGGCACGAACCGGCCGATGGTAATGAAGCAGCAGGAGCGTCGCGCCCAGGAGCGGCACCGCCGCGAGCGCCGTCAAAACACCGATCGCATCGATGCGCCGCTCGAGCAGCCAGGTCAACACGGGAAGCCCGCACGCCAAGGCGAGGCCAATGACCAGCCAAAGGATGGCGAACGCCCATATCAGTCGATTGGCCCATCGCCCGGGTTCGGTGGTCGGCCGCGACAATAGTCCGGCCGCCGCGAGACAGGCGATCGCCGGATAGGTCGGTAGCACGTAGTGAGGCAGCTTGGTGGCGACCAGTTCAAAGACGAGCCAAGTGGGGGCGATCCAGCACAGGCAAAAGCGGACCGCCGGCTCGCGCCGCCTCGCCCACACGAACGGCACCGCGAGCGCGGCGAACAACGAGCCCGGCCAGAAGGTCAGCGGGAACAGTGCCACGTAGTACCCAGGCGGCGCGCCGTGAGACTGTTGGCCGGTCGCGACCTTGCCGAGCAAACTATGCCCGATCGCCGTCTTGAAGAACGCGCCGTCGCTGGCGATGCCGATCGCGATAAACCACGGCAATACCACCGCCAGCATCAGGAGCACGCCCCAGCCTGGCCGCAAATGTCTAAGCCATTCAAGGCGGCGCTCGGTGATCGTCAGCAAGAGGATCGTGCCAACGACGACCAGAAGATCGATGGGCCCCTTCAGCATTAGCCCAAGACCGAGCGCCAGCCAGAGGATCGCAGCCCATCTGCGTGGTGCTTCCCGGCCGGCGACGAAATCGAGATATATCTTCGCCAAAGCGGCCTGAGCGACGAGAACGGTCGCGAGCAGGGTAGCATCGATCTTGCCCATCCGAGCCTCGACGCTGAGCAATAGCGACACGGCCATCAGAGCTGCGGCAACGAAGCCGGTGGGCGCCCCGAAGAGTCGATTGCCGATCGCTGCCGTCAGGAGAACGGCGAGCATCGCCCCGATGAGCGAGGGTATCCGATAGGCCCAGATCTCGCGTGCCTCTGGGGTGCTCAGCAGTGAGACCGATGCGGCCTGCAGCCAGTAGATGCCTGCGGGCTGCAGATAGCGTGGCTCGTCCTGGAAACGGATGTCGAGGAAGTTTCCGGTTTCCAGCATCTGGGTTGTTGCCTGCGCGTATCGCGACTCGTCTCGATCGAGCGGCGGAAGAACTCGCTTGACCCGGGATGAAAAGGACTGCCGAAAGGAGGAGCAGGGCGAGATAGGGTAAGAAGCGCGATCGAGCTGTCACCTAACCGAGCTACTCCTCGAATACGCGCTGCGGTAACCGCGTGCGGCGCCGCAGCCAGATGACGCCGAGCATGTCGAAGAGACCGACAGCCGCGCGACCGAGATTGGTGTATTTCGATGTCCCGGCCAGCCGGGCGCGGTGGCTCACGACGCAGCAGACGAGCGGGTACCCATAGGCCTGGAATAGCGCGGGAAGAAAACGGTGCATACCTTCGAACGCAGGAAGGCGGAGGAAAACGTCGCGGCGGAATGCCTTGAGGCCGCAGCCGGTGTCCGGACAACTGTCATGCAGCAGCGCCTGCCGGAGACCGTTTGCGAATTTGGTTGCGACACGCCGCGACCACGGATCGTGACGGCGGACGCGGATGCCGGCGACCAACGGGAACGGCTCGCCGCTGGCCCACGCCGCTTCCAGCAGGCGCGGCAGATCATCCGCACTGTTTTGCCCGTCGCCGTCCATGGTCACGATCCAGGGCGCGCGTGCGGCCATGATGCCGGTGATCAGGGCCGCGGTCTTGCCGCATCGCCGGTCGTGCCGCAGCACACGAATGGAGCATTTCGTCCTTCGCAGTTCGCGGAGCCGATCGGCGGTTCCATCATTGCTTCCATCATCGACATAAATGAGCTCAAACGCGCCGATAGGAGCGGCGGCACGCAGGATATCCTCCGTCACCGTGGCAAGATTGTCCGCTTCGTTGAACACGGCGACGACGACCGAAAAGCACGGTTGGCCGGACTCTCCGGCGTTGCCTAACATCGGGTCTGACGGCGAAGCGGTCAGCATTGGGGGGCGTGATCTCCTGGAGGATCGATTGTGTCGAGCGGCATGGGCACACTAACACATATTTGACGGGATAGAGACGCGCAGCCGGGTCGCTGCAGCTTAGCTGATCGGGATGCTGCGGCTACTACAGCTTCGTTTTCACTCGCGCTGACAGGTGCACTCGCGTATGCGCTCCGACCTCAACGAACGGCCGACGGCAAAGGCTGTAGCGGCCGCTCCGACATGGCGCAAGCCAGCGGCTCCGATGGCGCGCCTATCAACGACGCACTCGCCGCGATCGAGAAAGCACTCGCGATGAAAGCAGTGTCGTAAAACAGCGTTAAGCTCTACTCGCTCCTTGCCGTCATGCCCGCGAAAGCGGGCATCCAGTCGCTGTCTCTGGATCCCCGCTTTCGCGGGAATGACGAGGGAGGAAGAAGACCAGCGGTCGCTTCGCTTGCTATGCCGATCAATAACAAAAACCCCCGGTCATCGACCGGGGGTTTCTTTCGCCTGATCGCTGACAGCGAAGCATCAAGCTTGTCGAGGAAGGGGACGGTGTTGAGCGACAGGGTCGTGAAGGCGCCCCGGCTGTCCGGGGCGGCTTCATCTGACGCCGCGTCAAAGAGTGGCGAGCGCAGCGTTCAGTGTCGCACTCGGCCGCATCGCCGCCGATGTCTTCGCCTGATCGGGCAGGTAGTAACCGCCCGTATCCACCAACTTACCCTGCGCGGCGATCAGTTCAGCATCAATCTTGGCCTCGTTAGCCGCGAGCTTCTCCGCCAGCGGTTTGAAGCGGGCTGCGAGCGCCGTGCTGTTGTCTCGCCGGGCCAGCGCCTTGGCCCAATAGAGGGCTAGGTAGAAATGGCTGCCGCGATTATCCAGTTCGCCAACCTTCCGCGCCGGCGAACGGTTGTACTCGAGGATCTCGCCGTTGGCCTCATCGAGCGTTTCGGCCAGGACCTTCACGTCCTCATTCCCGGTTGTCTGCGCCAGATGTTCCAGCGAAGCGCCAAGCGCCAGGAACTCGCCCAGCGAATCCCAGCGAAGATAGCCTTCGTGCTCGAACTGCTCCACATGCTTGGGCGCCGAGCCGCCGGCACCGGTCTCGAACAACCCGCCGCCCTGCAGCAGCGGAACGATCGACAGCATCTTGGCCGAAGTGCCCAGCTCCATGATCGGGAAAAGATCGGTCAAGTAGTCGCGCAGCACATTGCCCGTGACGGAGATGGTGTCGAGCCCCTTGCGAATGCGATCGACCGAGAACTTGGTTGCTTCGACCGGCGCCATGATGCGGATGTCGAGACCCGACGTGTCTTCGTTCTTCAGGTATTTCTTGACCTTGGCGATCAACTGCGCGTCGTGGGCGCGTTTGGCGTCGAGCCAGAACACCGCCGGGGCGCCGGTCAGGCGCGCGCGGCGCACGCCGAGCTTGACCCAATCCTGAATAGGCGCGTCTTTGACCTGGCACATGCGGAAGATGTCGCCAGCCTCGACCTTCTGCGACATCAGAACCGTGCCGTCGTCGGCAACCACGCGGATTGTTCCATCCGTGGCGGGCTCGAACGTCTTGTCGTGCGAGCCGTACTCCTCGGCTTGCTGCGCCATCAATCCGACGTTCGGCACCGAGCCCATCGTCTTCGGGTCGTAGGCGCCATGCGCCTTGCAGTCATCGATGACGGCTTGGAACAGCGTCGAGTAGCAACGATCGGGGATTGCGGCGATCACGTCGTGCAGCTTGCCGTCAGGGCCCCACATCTTTCCCGATTCGCGGATCATCGCCGGCATCGATGCATCGATGATCACGTCGCTCGGCACGTGCAGATTGGTGATGCCCTTGTCGGAATTGACCATGGCGAGGCCCGGCTGCTTCGCGTAGGTGGCCTGGATATCGGCCTTAATCGCCGCCTTTTCGGCCTCAGGCAAGGTCTCGATCTTGGTCATCATCTCGCCGACGCCGGTGTCGGGATCGACGCCGAGCTTCGTCAGCGCGGTGCCATGCTTCTCGAACACGTCGGCGAAGAAAACGGAAATACAATGACCGAAGATGATGGGATCGGAAATCTTCATCATCGTCGTCTTGCAATGCAGCGAGAACAGGATGCCATCCTTCTTCGCGGCGGCGATCGATGCGGCGAAGAATTCGCGCAAAGCCTTCCGGTTCATCACCGAGCAGTCGATGACCTCGCCGGCCTGAAGTGCAATCTTCGGCTTCAGCACCGTGACCGCACCATCGGTGCCGACCAGCTCGATCCGACAATTGGTAGGCGCTGCGATGGTGGTCGCGACCTCCGAGCCATAGAAATCGTTGGCCGTCATGTGTGCGACGCGCGTTTTGGAGTCCTTGCTCCAGGTGCCCATCTTGTGCGGATTGTGGCGCGCGTACTGCTTCACGGCGCCGGCGGCGCGGCGGTCGGAATTGCCCTCGCGCAGCACCGGATTGACCGCGCTGCCCAGCACCTTGCCGTAGCGGGCGCGGATTTCCTTATCCGCCGGCGTCGCGTCGCTGTCCGGATAGTTCGGTACGTCGTAACCCTTGCTCTGCAACTCCTTGATCGCGGCTTTCAGCTGCGGGATCGAGGCGGAGATGTTGGGCAGCTTGATGATGTTGGCCTCGGGGCGCATCGCCAGTTGGCCAAGTTCGGCGAGCTCGTCGTTGATCTTTTGCTCTGGCTTCAGTTTCTCGGGGAAGTTGGCGATGATGCGGCCGGTCAGCGAAATGTCCTTCAGCTTCATCTTCACGCCGGCCGCCCCGACGAAGGCTTCGACGATCGGCAGCAGGGAGAACGTCGCCAGCCCAGGCGCTTCATCAACCTTCGTCCAAACGATTTCGAGATCTGACACTCTTGTACCTCCGCGCCGCTTTCGTTTCGGCTGATTCGATCTATTGACGACGATGGCCTGTCTTGTCGCACTGACGTGAGGGAAAGGCAATCTCCAGCAAGGCGATCACCAAGGCACTCGGCCAATCCTGTCCCAAGCGTCAAGTGATGGTGACTGGTACGGCAAAGACATTGCTGCATTTCAGCGAAGGGCGAAAAGCCGCGCAAGGCGGCGGCCTGTCACACCTTAGCGACGCAAATTCTTGCCGAAACAGGCTGGAATCGCCTCGTCGGCACGCGTAACCACCTCATAAAGCCGCTCTGCCTCGGGTCTGGCGAAGCCAGACGCGATAACTTGCGCCACCAACGCCTGCAACGGCCGCCAATAGCCCAGGGTATCGACCAGGACGATCGGCTTTTGGAAGAAGCCGAGCTGGCGCAGCGTGATCGCCTCGAAGGCCTCATCGAGCGTGCCGAGGCCGCCGGGCAGAACCGCGACCGCGTCGGAAAGCGCGAACATCTCACGCTTGCGCTCTTGCATGTCGGGAACGACGACGAGATCGGTCACCCCGGAATGCGCGATCTCGCGGTTATGCAGCGCGGTCGGGATGACACCGATGACCTTGGCTCCGGCGGCGATCGCGGCGTCGGCGACCAAGCCCATCATCCCGACGCGGCCGCCGCCATAAACCAACTCTGCGCCGGCCCGGCCGATCGCGGTGCCCAGCGCGGTTGCCGCGTCGCGATAGGCCGTCTCGGGCGGCATCGACGCGCCGCAGAAAACGCAAAGGCGCTTGCCACTCATGCCGTTCGGACCGTCGGGAAAGCTGACAGATTGGTTGAGGTCATGGTTAACGAAGGTACCTAAGTATCAGTTTTTAAAGGATCAACTCAACACGGCATGCGCGTTGCAGAGCGAGGCCCGAGTTTGGAAAAGCCCAAAAGGCAAAAGGACTGACAATGAATCGGGTGAGGATTTTCGCGTGTGCTGGGGCTGGAATGGCCCTGTCGGCGCTGGGATGGTTCCTGTCGGACGCTCAAACCGCTTTCTCGAGCGTTTCGGCGGATATGCTGAGCCGATCGACGGGCGTCGCAATGCTGGGGGTTTCGTTGGTGGCGGCGGGGCTGGTCTTCCGCGCCGCGATGCTCGCGGAGCAGAAGCCGCTCTCGGCCATGACCCGCACGCAAGCCAGCGAATATCGCCGCGGCTTCGGCGAGCGTGCGGTGCGAGCGCAAGCCCAGCTGCGCCAGCCAACTCAACGCGGTGTCGTCGTCTCGCTGCGCCGCGCCGTTGCGGAGCAGGGCAAAGAGGCATCGCCGGCCGATATGGGAACGATGCTTCCCGCTTCCGAGATCGAGCGGCTGCAGGATTTGTTGCACAGCCGCGCCGCGCAACTCTGCGCGCGCAATGCCGACATGGCCAAGCGCCGGTTCATGCGCAGCGGTGTCGATCTGCATGGTCTCGCGCCTCAGTAAGGCCCACTCGTCAAGAAAGGCGGCCGGTTAAGAAGGACGGGCGGGTTAAGCGCCCGCCTTCGTCACCCTCATAGCACGCGGCCCGCGAAGATGGGACGCCCGGCGCGGTCCTCGATCTCGACGACCCAGAGATCGGGGTCGCGTTTGACCTGCCGCTCGATATAGGCGTCGGCGGTTGGCTCATCGACCGGCGCGGCGCCGGTCGCGCGTATCCAGGCGAGCTCGCCTTCAAGCGTGCGTGTTTGAGCAAGGATGGTGAAGCCTTGCTCGCGTTGATTGAGCTTGATGAGGATGGCGCCGGCATCGGCATCGCCGCGCCGCGCCACCACAATCGGAAT
This sequence comes from uncultured Alphaproteobacteria bacterium, assembly GCA_963740675.1. Taxonomy (GTDB): domain Bacteria; phylum Pseudomonadota; class Alphaproteobacteria; order ATCC43930; family CGMCC-115725; genus CAIKMD01. The sequence goes on along the minus strand of CAVUFS010000003.1, from coordinate 410,161 downwards.
CGCTTGCACCGTTGCGAGCCGCAACGCCGCCTGTACGACCAGCCCGGTCTTGAGCCGCGGTTCCATCCCCAATCGCTTCCCCCGAAATCGCGCGCCCAGAAGCCCGAGCGTTGCGCTTAGACTTGCTGGACCGCCGAAAGCAGCCAGCGCCCGCCAGGGCTACGCGTGAAAGTCCACATCTCGCTGGCATCGACCGGGTTCTGCGGATCGCCCCCGGTGATGATCTCGCCCTCGCGCACGTTGCCGCCGCTGCGCACGGTGTAGTCGCGCGCCCGCCAATGCATCATGACGGTCGCATACTGCATGCGGCCTTCGTCCCAGGCTTCGCGCACCTCGCCTTTGAGCAACTCGACATCGTCGACCTTATTGGCGACGCCCTGGCTTTCATTTTCGGCGAGCTGCTCCGAGAAATAGGACAGCATCTCGGGCGTCGTATATTGACGCAGGGCGCCGAGATCGCCGTCGCTCCAGGCTTTCTGCACGCCTTTGAGCAGGTCTTCGAATTCCTGATAGTCGTTTTGCGAGACGCCGATCGTCGCAAGCCGCGGCTGCGAATAGGCGGAATAGCCGGCGCTCATCGGCGACATACCGCTGTAGCCGTTGGTGTAGAGGCCGCCGGACCCCATCATGCCGCCGCCGCCGCTGAAGGGCATACCCACGCTGCGACCGCGGAACATGCGGAAAACGAACCAGATCAGCCCGATCAGGATCAGCCAGGTGAAGATCGAGCCGAACATGCCGCCGACGCCGTAGCCCATCCCCCAATGCGGGAACAGCATGCTGCCGATCCAGGAGCCGACAAAGCCGCCGAAAAGCCCGGTGAGGAAAGGATGGCGCGAGCCGAACCCGGTATAACCCGGTGCGGTCCCGTAGGGGGCGCTGGGGCTGGATTGCGGCGTGACGCTGCGCTGGATGGGGGCGGCGCTGTTCGGGTTGTAAGTCTGGGAGCCACGACTACCCATGCTTGAAAAACTGCTGCCACCCCCGGCGCGGTAGCTGCCGCCGGCCCGCGCTTCCGCCAAAACCGGCGATAAGACCATGATCGCGGCCAGCAAAAGTGCCGCCCATCGCCCCGTTCCCCGCCATGACATCGCCAAATTTCCCTATCTTATTGGGACGGCTAATATCTCGGTCGCCGGCCGCGATTCTGCAACGGTAGGCTGGGCGAATTAAACAACAATACCCACATGCAGTCCGGGTCAGGCAACTTTGGCGGGGGGAGCACATTAATGGGATCGATGGCCCGGAGAGCCGCTGACCTCGACAGCGGGCGCAACTCGGCGCTCGACCGCTACCGCACCGTGCGAGCCAGGACCGAGGCGCTGGCGGCGCCGCTTTCGCCTGAGGACCAGACCGTCCAATCGATGCCCGATGTCAGCCCGACCAAATGGCATCGGGCGCATGTGACCTGGTTCTTCGAGAATTTCATCCTCGCGCCCTTCGACAACGCTTACCGCGCGCACGACCCGGCCTACGGCTATCTCTTCAATTCCTATTACGAAGGCGCGGGGCCGCGCCACCCGCGCCCGGCGCGCGGAATGCTGTCGCGGCCAAGCGTCGCCGATATCGCGCGTTATCGCGCCCATGTCGATGAGGCGATGACGGAACTCGTCGCGCGGGCCAGCAGCGCCCTGTGGCAGGAGATCGCGCCGCTGGTCGATCTCGGCCTTCATCACGAAGAGCAGCATCAGGAATTGATCCTGATGGACATCAAGCACGTGCTGTCGCTGAACCCGCTCGATCCGGTCTATGTGCCGACAGCGATGGCGGCGAAGCGCAATGCGGTCGCGCCGCTGGATTTCGTCGCGTTCGATGGCGGGCTGCGCCAGATCGGGCATGAGGGTGAAGGCTTCACTTTCGACAATGAGGGCCCGCGCCACAAGATCTGGATGGAGCCGTTTCGTCTTGCCTCGCGTCTCGTCACGTGCGGCGAGTATCGCGCGTTCATCGCCGATGGCGGCTATAGCCGCGCCGAGCTCTGGCTTTCGGACGGCTGGGCGACGGTGAAGGGCGAGGCCTGGGAAGCGCCGCTTTATTGGCGACGCGACGGCGACGCGTGGTCGATCTTCACGCTTGGTGGACGCCGTCCGGTCGATGACGACGAGCCGGTCGTTCACGTCAGCTATTACGAGGCCGATACTTTCGCGCGCTGGTCGGGAAAACGCTTGCCGACCGAGGCCGAATGGGAAGTCGCCGCTGTCGAAAGCGGTATACCGGTCAGCGGCAATTTGATGGATCGCGCGGCGTATCATCCGCAGGCCACTTCGCCGAGCGAAGCTACGCTGCAGCAGATGATCGGCGATGTTTGGGAATGGACCGCCAGCCCCTATATGCCTTACCCCGGCTATCGGCCCCCTGAAGGAACCATCGGCGAGTACAACGGCAAGTTCATGGCCAATCAGATGGTACTGCGCGGCGGCGCGGCGGTGACGCCGCCGGGACATGTTCGTTTCACCTATCGCAATTTCTTTTATCCCGCCTCGCGCTGGGCGTTCGGCGGCATACGTCTGGCGGAGGATCAATGAGAGCTCAATCGGTACGCGCGACCTTTCACGATTTCGCCCCCGAGCCCGAAAGCTTCCGCGATTGCGTTATCGCGGGATTGAGTCAGTGGCAGAAAGAGATTCCGTGCCGCTTTCTTTATGACGAGCGCGGCTCCGAGCTATTCGAGGCGATCTGCGAGACGCCGGAATATTATCCGACGCGTACGGAGACCGCGATCCTCGCCGACTGCGCGAGCGAGATCGCGTCACTGATGGGCCCGCAATGTCAACTTGTCGAGTTCGGCAGCGGTTCGTCGCGTAAGGTGCGCCTATTGCTGTCGGCTTTCGATCGGCCGTCGTCTTATGTCGCGATCGAGATTTCGCGCGAGGCGCTACAGCAAGCGGCCGATGACGTCGCGGCGCTCTTCCCGCAGATCGATGTGCGTGCGGTTTGCGCCGACTACATGGAGCCGCTCGATCTCGCCGAGATTCCCGAGCCCAAGAACGGCCGGCGGCTGGGCTTTTTTCCCGGTTCGACGATCGGCAATCTCGACCGGCCCGGCGCGGTCGAGTTCCTGCACCGCTGTCGCCGTGTCGTCGGCCCGAACGGCGCAATGCTGGTCGGTGTCGATCTGAAGAAAGATCCGCGGCTGCTGCACGCCGCCTATAACGACGCGGCCGGCGTCACGGCGTCTTTCACGATGAATTTGCTGACGCGGATGAATCGCGAGCTCGATGCCGATTTCGATCTGACGAAATTCATGCATGACGCGTCCTACAACCCGGTCGAAGGCAAGATCGAGATCTGCATCCGCAGTCTCGCCGATCAGGTCGTCACGGTCGCCGGCAAGCGCTTCCACTTCCGCCGCGGCGAAGGAATCCATACCGAGGATTCCTGCAAATACAGTATCGAGGAGTTCCAGACGCTGGCGCGCCGCGCCGGCTTCGCGCCGAGCCGCGCTTGGACCGACCCCAACGAGCTCTTCAGCATCCATCTGCTGACGCCAGGCTAAAGACCGGGGCCTAAACGACCCGGCCTAAATGGCAATGCCCGGCACGAGGCCGGGCATCAAAACGACACGAAGAGGGCTTAGCGCCGTCTCGGCTGTTGCGGCCGGGCGCGGTTTGCCGGCGGCGGGGATGCGGCGGCGCGCTCGTCCTTGTGGCGGAAATTGATCCGCCCCTTGGTGAGATCGTAAGGCGTCATCTCGACCGTAACGCGATCCCCGGCGAGGATGCGGATACGGTTCTTCTTCATTTTGCCGGAGGTGTAGGCGAGCGTCTCGTGCCCGTTGTCGAGCTTTACGCGGAACCGCGCGTCAGGCAAAAGCTCGGTCACCACGCCGTCGAATTCGATCAGATCTTCCTTGGCCAAAGCCGCTCCTCGAGTTGGCCTGACTACTTGCTGGCAAGCACCGCCTGAATATGGGTGCCGTCGCCGACTTCGTCAGGGACGTTGACGGCGACTTTATCGCCGGTTTTCACGCCGTCCACAATACTGACATTCGCGCCGTCGCTGTCGCCAATTCGCACCTTCCGGAACGACACCACGCCGCTCTCGTCGACGGTGGCGACGAAATTGTCGTTGCCGCGCACGATCAGCGCGCCGACCGGGATCTGCGGCGTTGTCGGGACCTTTAGGTGCAAGGTGACGTAGACGAAGGAGCCGGGCACCAGGAAGTTCTGGCTGTTGTCGACATCCATCTCGATCAGCAGTGTGCGCGTCTTGGGATCGAGCGCGCCGGCGGTGCGGGCGATCTTGGTCGACACCGACGCGGCTGCGGTCGGCAGCGTCGGTGATATCGACGGGATCGCCGACATGCACGTAAGGCACGTCGCGCTGCTCGACATAAGCGGTGATGCGCAGCTTCGAATTGTCGGACAGGGTGACGATCGGCAGCGCGCTCGATTGCGCGGTCGCGGCCGACTGGACGAGCGCGCCCGGATCGGCGAAGCGCGCGGTGACGATGCCGTCGAAGGGCGCGGTGATGGTCTCGTAGCCCTTCATTGTCGCGAGGTTGCGCACGGCTTGCTCGGCCATGCGCAGATTGGTGTCGGAGGTCTGCGCCGCCTGGACCGCGACATTGCCGCGCGTCAGCAGATCTTTGTCGCGCGCGGCGAGGCGGCGTTTGTTGTCGAGATCGGCGACAGCCGCGTCATAGAGCGCGTCTGTCTCGGCCGACGAAATCTCCGCGAGTTTGTCGCCAGCTTTGACCTTGTCGCCCTTATCGACGGCGATCGATTTGAGATAGCCGCTGACCTTGGAGAAGAGTGTCGCGCTGGAGAAAGCGCGGGCATCGCCGAGCAGCTGGATATTGCGGACCGCAGGGCTGGTCGAGACGTTGACAACCTGGACGACAGGCCCGCGCGCGGCATTGGCGTCGAGCGTATCGCGCGCCGCGGCGATCTCTGCATAGCGGCCATGCGCGACATAGCCGGCGACGATCGCCGCCGCGATGAGGCCTAACCCGCCCCACAGATAGACGCGTATCCCACCTGAGCGTCTAGCCATGATTATGCTCTCCTTCGACGGCGCCCGCCGCCTCGGCGGCGAAACGCCGGTCGAGTTCATACAGCGTTGGCGGCTTGCGGCGCAACAAGGTGTAGAAGACAGGAACCAGGAACAGGGTCGCGATGGTTGCAGCGGCGAGGCCGCCGATGACGGCGCGGCCGAGCGGCGCGTTCTGCTCGCCGGCTTCGCCAAGACCCAGCGCCATCGGCGTCATGCCGAGGATCATGGCGAGCGCGGTCATCATGATCGGGCGCAGGCGCGTCTTGGCGGATTCGACGATCGCCGTGAAGGGATCGAGATTGTCACGGGCGCGGATGTCGTTGGCGAAGCTGACGACCAGGATCGAGTTCGACACCGCGATGCCGACCGTCATGATCGTCCCCATCAGGGATTCGACGTTGATGGTCGTATGCGTCAGCACCAGCATCCAGATGATGCCGATGAGCGCGCCGGGCAGCGCCATCATGATGATGAAGGGATCGACCCAGGACTGGAACAGAATGACCAGCAGCGCATAGACCAGGATGATCGCGAGGATCAGGCCGAGGCCGAGATTGCGAAACGAAGTCTCCATCACCTGGTTCTGGCCGCGAATGTCGATATGGGTCGATAGCGGCTGACCGTGCATGATGTCGGCGATCGCTTTGTGTATATCGCCGGCGACGCCGCCGAGATCGCGGCCGTCGACATTCGCCGCGACGTCGACGACACGCGCGACGGTGTAGTGGCTGACCGATTCAAATCCGCTGATCGGGCGAACCGATGCAACGTCCGCGAGGCGCGTCACGGGCGCGTTCGGCATGGTCGCGAGCGAGCTGGTCGGCGGCGCAGTGGCCGAAATCGGCGCATTGGGCTGACTGACCGAGATACCCATCAGATCAGGCACGGTCTGAATCTGCGTGATCGGATCGAGCACCGAGACGCTGTAATTGACGTTGGTCTGCGGGTTGAGGAACGAGTTCGGATTGGTGAGCTGGCTCGAGGACAGCGAGATCAGCACATTGTTGGCGATGTCGCGTTGCGAGATGCCGAGCTCGATCGCGCGTAGCCGGTCGACATTGACTTCGAGCGACGGGTAGTGGAGCAGCTGCAGGATATGCGCATCGGCGACGCCCGGAATTTTCTGCATCCGCGTCAACAGCTTCTGCGCCAGGTCCTGCGCGGCGTTGAAATCGGCGGCTTGGATCTGCACGTCGATCGGTGCCGACTGGCCGAAATTCAGCACTTGGCTGACGATATCGGCGTTCTGGAAATAGAAAGTGCTGCCAGGAAACGCCTTCGGCAGCTCGTCGCGGATTTTGCGGATGTAGTCTTCGCTCGGGTGGTGCGGCGTCTTGAGCTGAATCAGGATTTCGGAATCGCCGCTGCTGACATTGTCCGACGGGACGACCGACAAGTTATAGGCGTTGGCAACGCCGCTCACGTCGTTGATGGTCTGCAGTTCATTGGCCGGGATGAGTTCGCGGATTTTTTTTTCGACCGTGAGGACGAGCTTTTCCGTCTCTTCGATACGTGTGCCGATTGGTGCGCGGTAATGCAGCTTGATGAGGCCGACATCCGAGATCGGGAAGAAGTCCGTGCCGACCACGGTGGCGAGACCGCCACTGACGACGAGCAAGATGCCGGCGCAAGCGAGAACGAAGCCGCGTCGCGCCAGGCAATTGCCGAGCGCGCGGGCATAACCGTCGCGTAGCTTCTCGAAGCCGCGCTGAAAGCGGGCGCCGAAGTGGCCGAAGAAGCCCTGAGGCGGGCTATCGTGATGCTTTTCCGCCGCGAGCAGAAAGCGCGTGAAGCAGGGCACCAGCGAGAAGGACAGGAAGAACGACGCCAGCAGCGCCAGCACGACGGTGATGGCGAGCGGAATGAAGAGGAAGCGCGCCGGGCCGGTCAGCAGAACGACCGGGAAAAACACGATGCACATCGCGAGGGTCGCGACGGTCAGGGGCAGCACGACTTCGCTCGGAGCCGTCGAGTATTGCGACGGTCAGCGGCTTGCCGAGCGATTGGTTGCGGTGGATGTTCTCGATCGCGACGGTCGCGTTATCGACGAGAAGACCGATGGCGAGGGCGAGGCCGCCGAGCGTCATCAGGTTGATCGACTGGCCGGTCATCAGCAGGCCAACGATGGCGGCAAAGATCGAGAGCGGGATCGACAGCGCGACGATCGTGGTGCTGCGCCAGCTGCCGAGGAACAGCAGAATCATCAACGAGACCAGAACCGACGAGATGATGGCTTCGCGCACGACGTTCGAGATCGCCGAGCGGACGAACACGGACTGGTCGAAATCGAGCGATAGATCGACGCCGGGTGGCGCCGAGGCTTTGATCTCGGGCATCAGATCCTTCGTCGCATCGACCACGGTGATGGTCGATGCGTCGGAGTGGCGCAGGATCAGCATATAGACGGCGCGCGCGCCGTTGATGTGCGCGACCGTGGTTTGGGGCGCAGCAGCATCCCCCACGGTGGCGACATCGCCCAGCATGACCGGGACACCGTTGCGCATGCCGAGCGGAAGTTGATTGAACTCGGCGACGGTTGGCGGGCTCGAATTGAGCGACACATTGTATTCGCGCGTGCCGATGCGCGCGACACCGGCGGGCAGGATGACGTTCGAGCTGGTCAACGCCTGGACGACGTCGTTCGGCGAGACGCCCTTCGCTTCGAGCCGCGCATTGTCGAGCTGCACCAGGATCTGGCGCGACTTGCCGCCATAAGGCGCGGTGATCGCGAGGCCGGGCACCGTGAAGAGCTTCAGACGCAAGAAGTTGAGCGCGTAGTCCGAGATGACTTGCTCGGGCACGGTCTTGCTGGTCGCCGTTACTTGCAGGATCGGCACGCTCGAGGCGTTGAATTGGATGACGCTAGGTGGCGTCATGCCCGGCGGCAATTGGCGCAGGATTGTGTCGTTGGCGGATTCGATCTGGGCGATCGAGGTGCCGACATCGGCGCCGGGCTGGAAATAGACCTTGATGATGCCGGTGCTGGGGATCGCTTCCGACTCAATGTGGTCGATGCCATTGACGCTTTGCGAGTAAGAGCGCTCGCTGACCAGCACGACGCGGCGCTCCATGTCGAGCGCGGAGAGGCCGGGATAGTTCCAGGCGACAAGCACGACCGGAATGTCGATGATGGGGAAGATGTCGACGATCATGCGGGTTGCCGCGAAACCGCCCATCAACAGGATGAGCAACGCTGTAACGGCCGCGGTATAGGGCCGGCGCAACGCCAGGCGCACCAAACCCATCATCGGCGTATATCCCCCAGTTCACACATCAATCTTTTGACAAAGCAATTCGAGCTTATAACGAGCCAATTCTAGCGGCTTTGACCGCTTCAGCGCCAGCGGCGCAAGCGCGCAGCAAGCCGCTCGCGGAGCATGAGGGCAAGGCCGCGGAGATTGCGCGGATTGGTCATGAACAGACCCCAGCGCTCACGCCGTTTTGTTAGCCACAGCTTCTTATATCCGTCGTCGCCGCGGCCGAAATTGATCTCGATCGGATGGTCGCGGTCGAGCACGCGCTCCATCATCCGCATCGTTAGCACGGTGCCGACGGAATACTCGTCAAAGCGCTGATCGTGCGCGAGTTTGTAGATCGTGGTGCGCCCGCGCCAATGCAGCCAAAGTTGCGCGGCGGCCGGTGTGCCGTCGATCTTCAAGACACCGAGACGCAACGCACCGGTGTCGGCGGCGGCACGGATCAAGGCGGGGGTGAAGTCGGGGAAGGGCTCGCTCCCTTTCCAGCTCGCGCGATAGACGGTGTCATAATCGGCGATCGCCTCATCGAGCGTGCTCGCGTTTTCGTGAAAGGCGATGATCGCCTTGCCTTCGGCATCGAGCTTTGCGGCGCGCCGGCGATAAGTGTTGCGCAGCGTCGCCGGCCGGTCGGCGAGGTAGCGCGCGAAATCGAGACCGCCCGTGTCCTCGTACCAGGTGCCGGAATCGAAATAGGGAAACACCGCCCACCCTTCCTTGCGGAAGGCAGCGCCGAGCGTGTCATAGACCGGGTCGGTGGGATCGAGACCGGTGAGCTGCAGCGCATGCCAGTTCGGCCGCTCGCGGAGTAACGCGGCGGCGATCTCCTCCAACGCGGAACCGAGGCGTTGCTCACCGCTGCCGAAAATCGGCCCGTGCTCAGTGCTGTAATAGGTCGAAAGGCTGATGAGCCGCTTGGCGCCATCGTTCTGGCCGCAGACCAGCGCCACGGCCGGCGAGTCGCGGTTGTCGATATAAAGCCGCGGCACGATCGCCTTGTCGGTTCCGTGACGGGCGAGGACGTGGTACCAGAGCGGCAGCGCGAAAAAGCTTCGCTCGGCCGCGCGCGTAAAGAGCGCCTGCAGCGTCGCGGGTAGATGAAGAAAATCGGGGTTCTCGACCAGATGCATGAGCCGGCTGAGATTACACTGCTCCCGCGCCAAAGCGCATAGCGCAGGTTGCGGAATTTGGCCGAACCCATCGACATTCATCGCGAGTCGCTGCCGCCGCTAGCAGCGCTCGAGCGCGAATGGCGGGCGCAAGAGCGCCTGGCCGGGCGCGGTTTCTTTCTTTCCTGGGCGTGGATCGGGACGTGGCTTGCGACGTTGCCGCCGGGCGTGGAGCCATTCCTGCTACGCGCCAAGAAGGGCCGTGCGACCGTCGGTATCGCCCTCGCGGTTGAACGCTCTGCCGGCCGCGCGCTCTATCTCAATGCGACGGGCGATCGCGATCTCGATACGATCTATATCGAGCATAACGGCTTCCTCTGCGAGGTAAGCGCCGAGCGCGCCGTGCTCAACGCCTTCGCGGCATGGTTCGCGCAAGCGCAGCCGCCGCTCGATGCACTGCATCTGCCGGGCATTGCCGCGAGCGTGCGCCGCGGCCGGCTCGTCGAGGACGTGCAAGAGGTGCCGGGTTTCGCGATGGACCTGGCGGGCGTGGTGAAAGCCGGCGGCGATGTCGCTGCCGCGCTTGGCAGCAAGTCGCGCCAGCAGCTACGGCGTGCGTTGCGTGCTTATGAAGCGCGCGGCACCGTTCAGGTAAACGAAGCGTCGAGCGTTGGCGAAGCGCTGATGTATTTCGATGCGCTGAAGAAATTGCATATTGCCTCGTGGCAACGCCGCCGTCGGCGCCATGCTTTCGCAAGCCCGCATTTCGAGCATTTCCATCGCGCGTTGATCGAGCGCGAATTTGCCAATGGCGCAATTCAGCTTTTACGGATTGCGGTCGGCGATGCGCCGATCGGCTATCTCTATAGTTTCCGCAGCAACGGCATCGTCTATGCATACCAGAGTGGCTTCGATGACGGGCATCGCGGCCTGAGTCCGGGCGTCGTCAGCCATGGACTCGCGCTGGCGCATAACGCGCAGCGCGGCGAGCGGCTTTACGATTTCCTCGCCGGCGCCAATCGCTTGAAGGAAAACTTCGCAACCAATCGCTACTTGCTGTTCTGGCAAGTGCTGCGCCGGCCGCGGCTCGATCATCGCTTGCGCGCGGCCGCGCGTCAGATCAAGCGCAAGCTCGCGCGCTGATCAGCCCAGCTCGTCAGCCAGTCTTTTTCAGAACGTGTAGTTGATCGTTCCGGCGACGGTCCAACCCCAATCCGTTTGCGTGATCGGGCTGTTGACGGCCGAGCCGAGCAGGCGCTCGACACCGAAATCGCCGTCGACGAACCAGTGATCGTCGAAGTGATAGAGAGCGGCGACGCCGAGCTTGGCGTCTTTGAGACCGCCATCCGCGCTGTAATTATGGAAATGCGACTGTGAGCTGGTGTTGCCGGGGTTGATGCCGAAATAGGCCTGCATGTAGCGTAAATCGGCGAAGGTCAGCTCGGGACCGGCGAAGATCTGCAGCTTCTCATTTGCCACGAATGGCATATAGACGCCGATATCGGCGGTCAGGCCCTGATAGCTCGTCAACGCCTGCTTGATGTCGACGCTCAATACCACCGGGACAAAGGCGTATTGCGCAAAGGCTTTGAAGACGGGCGCGGGATCGATGTTGCCGGTGCCGGCGAGGCGCGTCGCGGCATTATGCTCGCGACCCATATCGTAGGTAAGGCCGACGCCGGCGCGATAATTGGTACCGCGCAGGATGTTCACGCCGATGCCTTCGCCGATCGAGAGATAGGCGAGATCCTTGTAGCGTATATCGACGGTTGGCGCGGGAGAGAGACGCTCTTCATTTGAGCCTTCATAGGCGGGAAGCCCGGCAGCGCCCATGCCGAGCGTGACCTGCCAATCGGGGGGCGGTCCCCCGAGTGGACGCATCACGATGCCTGCCGAATTCTGCCAATCCGTGAGGGTCGATGTTTGCGCGGATGCCGCGCCGGCTGCCATCGCGACGGCCAAGCCGCTGCATATTCCGATAATTCCGCGCAAAACGCCTTGCATCATTTGCTCCCCGAAAAGCGATCGCTTCAATGACGAAAGCTTTTTGGCGAAATCATGACGCTGGTGCCAGCACTGCGATTATACGCTCGGCAGCCGACATAGCGGTGGTGAAGGCAGCATGCGCGGTGCCGAATTGATCCTTCGAGCAAGCCTCGCCGGCGAAGAACACGCGATCGTCGATCGGCTGCGCCAAGGTCATACGATCATCGACATGGCCGGGCAGGGCGCAAGAATAAGAGCCGCGCGCGAGAGGATCTGTGCCCCAGGCGGAGCTTGCCAGAAGCCGCAAGCGCGAGCGGATATCGTTGCCGTAGATGCCGGCTAGCTCGTCGATCGAGAAAGCCGCCATCGCCTCGGGGCCGTCCTTTTCGAGCTGCACGGAGAGATGGCCGCCAAAATAACAGGAGATCATCGGCCAGCCATGCGGTCGGATCTGATAGTTGCCTGTCGCGGTGCGATCGGTGCGGCCGATGAGATGGCGATAGCTTTCGGCGGGTTCCACTCCGTCCAGCGCGAGGAAGCATTTATTCGCAACGCCACAAGGCAGGCCATGCGCGGCGTCGATGATCTGCGGCAGGGCGGGCGTGAAACGGATTGCGTCGGCGGCGAGCAGATTGGTTGAGATGGTGACGATCACCGCCGCCGCGGTGAGTTCGCCGCGATTGGTGGAGAGGCGGATGTGGCGGCCGCTGTGATCGATCTGTGTGACCACTGTCTCACGCTCGATCGGCAGGCGCTCGGCATAAGCATTTATAAGCGCGCCATAGCCGTCATAGCAGCGCCAATTGAGCGCGGTGTTGTCGTAGTTCTGGTGATCCTTCACCGAGACATGGTCGAGCTCGGCGCCATTCGCCCAGGTGCTGATCGCATCGAAAAGCTTGTTCCAGCGCCCGCCCGGCGGCAACAGCGCCGAGGCCGGTTGATCGTAAGGCAGCTTCGCCGCGCGCTCACAGGCTTCTTCGAATTTGTCGCGCGCGCGTTGCCAATCGTCATTGGCTTCCTCGCCGTGATGGATCGCGATGCGGCTTGTCCAATCGGGCAGCGTCTTGTCGATGGTAAAGCCGAGATCGATGGCGATATCGCTCCACGGGTTGACCTCGGCCGAGTGCAGCCATTCGCAGCCGAGATCGACCGGCTTGCCGAGCGAAGTGGGCATGGTCCAGGCACGGCCGCCCAGCCGGTCTCGCGCCTCGAGCGCGACAACCCGAAGCTTGGCCGCGGAAAGATGGTGGCAGGCGGCAATTCCAGCCGCGCCGGCGCCCACGATCACGACGTCGAAATCCCGTCCGTCAGCCATAGAAATCCTGTCCCTTTCGCCCCATCATGACACCGATGATCGATACGGAAAGTGTCGCAACTTATATTCGCGAGACAGCACGCGCGGTGATTCTGCCGCGCTTTCGCGCTTTGGGGCAGGGCGATGTACGCGAGAAGAAACCGGGCGATCCGGTGACCATCGCCGATACCGAAGCCGAGCAAGAGTTGACGCGCCGTCTCAAAACCGTCATCTCCGGCGCCAATGTCTTAGGCGAGGAAAGCGTCGCCGAGGATGCGTCGCGTCTCGACTGGCTCTCGGCGGAGGCGCCGGTCTGGATCATCGATCCGATCGACGGCACATCGAATTTCGTGCGCGGCAATGTCGGCTTTGCCGTGATTGTCGCGCTCGCGCGCCAAGGCCAGGTCGAAGCCGGCTGGATCTATAATCCGCTTGCCGATGTGATGATCTCGGCGCTCAAAGGCCAAGGTGCCTGGAGCGCGGGCCGGCGTTTGCACGTCAATCGCGATGTGCCGCCGGAGAAGCTGACCGGCGCCGCCTATGGCCGCACCAAATCCGGTGTGCGGGCCGGCCGGGCGCTCAACGACAGCGGCCGTATTCGCGGCACGCATAATCAAGGCTGCAGCGGTCTCGAATATATGTCGATCGCGCAAGGCCTCGCGCAATTCTCGCTGCATTCGCGCTCGCTGCCCTGGGACCATGCCGCCGGCATGCTGATCGTGCATGAGGCGGGCGGCCTCGGCAGCTTCCTCGACGGCAGTGCTTATGACGCGCGTATCATCGATCGCGCGGTGCTTGCGGCGTCGACCACGCAAGCCTGGCAGACCGTGCATGAGGTCGTGACCGCGGCGTGAGCGTATGAAGGGCAAGACCTGCGTCATCACCGGCGCGACCGGCGGCATCGGTCTCGAAGCGGCTACGAGGCTGGGCGCACTCGGTGCGCGTCTCGTGCTTGTCGGGCGCAATCGCGCGAAGGGCGAGGTGGTGCTCGAAGCGCTGCGCCGACGCGTACCGGGCATCGAAGCCGAAATGCATTACGCCAATCTCGCGCGCCGCGACGAGATCAAGCGGCTGGTGCCGGAATTGCTGGCCGCGGCACCTCGCATCGATGTGCTGCTCAACAATGCCGGCGCGTTCTTCGCGCAACGCGTCGAGATCGAGGATGGGATCGAGCAGACTTTCGCGCTCAACCACCTGGGCTATTTCCGGCTGACGGCGCTGCTGCGCGAGCGGCTGATTGCTTCGGCGCCGGCGCGCATCGTCAATGTCGCTTCGGAGGCGCATCGCAACGCGTCACTGGATTTCGACGATCTGCAAACTGCGCGCGGCTATAATGGGTGGAACGCTTATCAGCGCTCGAAGCTCGCCAACATTCTTTTCACCCGCGAATTGGCACGGCGTCTCGCCGGCACGGGTGTTACCGCGAATTGCCTGCATCCCGGCTTCGTGAAGACCAGTTTCGGCGACAACAATCGCGGCTTTTGGGGCATCGGTATTCGTCTCGGCAAGCTCTTTGCCGCGATTTCCGTCCCGCGCGGCGCCGAGACGCCCGTCTATGTTGCGTCGGCGCCCGAGATCGAGGGCGTCACCGGCAAGTATTTCGACAAATGCCGCGAGCGCGAGCCCAATGCGGCGGCACGGAACGATGCCGACGCCAAGCGGCTTTGGGAGGTAAGCGAGCGCCTCGCCTGAGGGACGGGTAGCGCCTATTCAACCCGAGGAGACAGCATGGCCAAGGATATCGTCGTCATCGTCGGCAGCCTGCGGAAGGAATCCTTCAATCGCAAAACGGCCAATGTGTTGCGTGAGTTGGCGCCCGTATCGCTGAAGCTCGATATCGTCGAGATCGGGCAGCTCCCGCTCTACAACCAGGATCTCGATCCCGACAATGTGCCGGCGGCGTGGAAGGAATTCCGCGAGCGCGTGAAGAAGGCCGATGGCGTGCTGTTCATCACGCCGGAATACAATCGCTCGGTCCCGGCACCGCTCAAGAACGCGATCGATGTCGGCTCGCGCCCCTACGGCCAAAGCGTTTGGGATAAGAAGCCCGCGGCGGTGGTCAGCGTCTCTCCCGGCTTGATCGGCGGCTTCGGTGCCAACCATCACCTGCGCCAGAGCCTCGTTTTCCTCAACATGCCGGCGATGCAGCAGCCGGAAGCCTATGTCGGCGGCGCCGACAAGCTGTTCGATGCGAGCGGCAAGATCACCAATGACGGCACGCGCGGCTTCCTGACCAAATTCATGGAAGCCTACGCGGCCTGGGTCGATAAACACCCGGCGTGACGACCGCGCCGTCGCGTCGTCACCGCAGGAACAAGGCGCCGACGAAGAGCAAATAGAAGACGCTCGCCCAGGACAGGCGCTTGCCGGTGACGCGCTCGCCGCGAAACATAAAGAAGAGCGCTAAGACGGTGATCGCGGTGACGCCGCCGGCGAAGATCAGCGGCCGCTCTAACAGCCAAGGTGTGCCGAACAAGCCGAAGGCCGTCGGGATGGTTGCCTGAATCATCATGGCGCCGCTGATATTGGCGAGCGCCATGTTTTCCTTGCCCTGCCGCACCCAGATGATGGCGTTCATGGTTTCGGGCATCTCGGTGGCGATGGGGCTCAGCAACAGAGCGACGATCTGGGGGCGCAAGCCGAGCCACGGTCCGATGGTGTCGAGCTGCGCGACGAAGACGCGCGATGCAATGAAGATCGCGATCAGAGCGATGCCGGTTTGCAGTGCCGACCAGAACAGCGAGGGGTAGGGATCGCTGGGCCGAAATTTTAGCGGCTCGAGATCGCCTTCGTCGACCGTGCGCTCGTCGCGCCGCAGTTCCTTCACGACATAGAGCGCGTAGGCGCCGATAAAGAGGAAGCCCAGCCAAGGCTTACCCGGAAACGCGACCAAGCCGAGCGCGAGCTTGCAGATGAAAATGCTCAGGAACCAGCCTTGGTCGCGGCTGAGGCGGTGGCTGTCGACATCGAGCGCTTCCTTGCGGCGGACTTTGAGCCGCGTCGATCCCATCAAGGTCAGCCCAACCACGCCATAGGCGAGGGTGCTGAGCGCCAAGGGGCCGCCGAGCGCCGCGCCGATTCCGATCTCGCGCTCGGCCGCGGTATGGCCGAAGACGACCGCGACGAAAGTCACGACACTTTCGGGAAGCGCGGTCCCGAAGGCGGCCAGGATGGTGCCGGTCGCGGTCTGGCTGATGGCAAGCCGTTTGCCGAGCCATTCGACGCCGTTCACGAAATACTCGCACGAAAAATAGATCAGAACGGCTGAGCCGAAGAACAGGATGAGGGTAAGCGCCATGGCGATCTTCGGGCTGGGCGGTTGACCATGACACCGGCATACCGCCCCAGCCGGACGGCGCCGATGTCCATGGTCTCGCCAAGCGTGCGGTTCGCCAAACATACGGCTGGCCGCGTGCCGATCGCGCCATGCCCCGCGACGTGCGGCGGCAAGTATGTTGGCGCGAACCCCTCTCGAACCGAGGGCGGCTACTCCCCAAAGACGGCACGACCTTAACCGAAGTGGTGCCGGCTCGCAACGAGAACACTCTCGCAACGAGGGCACTTGGGACTTGCCGAAAGACTGCCTATATCCAGGCAACCTCTTCCGAGAAGAACATGGCTGCACGCAATCCTTACGAGGTGCTGGGCGTCAAGAAAGAGGCGACAGCGGACGACATCCGCAAAGCCTATCGAGCGCTCGCCAAAAAGCACCACCCCGATCTCAACCCCGGCAACAAGCAGGCCGAGGCTCTCTTCAAAGAAATCTCGGCGGCATACGATCTGCTGTCGGACGCGGACAAGCGCGCGCGCTTCGATCGCGGCGAGATCGACGAAGCCGGCAATGAGAAGCCGCGCGCCTACGCCTATCAGGACTTCGCTGAAGGCGCACCGGGCGCGAAATACCGCACCAGCCAGGAGAACATGTCGCCGGAGGATCTCGACGATCTGTTCTCCTTCTTCGGCCGCGGCGGTTTTGGCCAGGGCGGCGGCGGCGGTGGCGCGCGCGGCGAGGGCGCGACCATTCGCATGCGCGGCGGCGACCGGCAATATGCGCTGACCGTCGATTTCCTCGATGCGGTAAACGGCGCCAAGCAGCGGCTGGAGCTCGCGCCGGGCAAGAGTTCTCGATGTGACGATCCCGGCCGGCGTGCGCGATGGCCAGGTGCTGCGCCTCGGCGGGCAGGGCGGGCCGGGGCTCGGCGGCGGCCCGGCGGGCGATGCGCTGATCGAGATTCGTATTGCGCCTCACGCCTTCTTCAGACGCGAGGGGGACGATATTCATATCGATCTGCCGGTGACGCTGGGCGAAGCCGTGCTCGGCGGCCGCGTCACCGTGCCGACGCCGACCGGCGCCGTCACCATGACAGTGCCACCGCATTCCAATACCGGCACGGTGCTCCGTCTTCGCGGCAAGGGCGTTGCCGGCAAGGGTGACGAGCTGGTGACGCTGAAAGTGGTGCTGCCGAGCGAGGGCGATGCCGAGCTCGATACTTTCCTCAAGGAGTGGGCGGCGAAGCACCCCTATGATCCGCGCAAGGGGATGCGGACATGATCGCGCTCGAAGCTCTGCTGCGCCAAGTGCGCGGCCTCGACGCCGCCGAGCTCGATCAATGGATCGAGGCACGCTGGGTACGGCCCGAGCGCGTTAGCAGCGGCTATGTCTTCCACGAGATCGACGTTGCGCGCGTGCATCTCATCGTCGAGCTGCGCCACGAGCTGCTGGTGGATGCCGATGCGATGCCAGTGATCCTCAACCTGCTCGATCAGGTTTACGCGTTGCGCAACCGCCTGAAGAGCGTCGCCGCGGCGATCGAGTCACTGCCGCCGGAAACCCAGGCGCTGATTCGCGAGCGGTTGAAGGATTAGTCTTTCCACGTCATTGCGAGCGAAGCGAAGCAATCCAGGATCCCACGCGTAACCCTGGATTGCTTTGTCGCTTCGCTCCTCGCAATGACGACGCGTTTTTTTTCGTCCCGTCGTGCTAAACTCCGCGCCATCATGATTCCAACGCTCCTTTTCTTCCATATCCTCGCCGCCGTCGTTTGGGTCGGCGGCATGTTTTTCGCGCACCAGATGGTGCGCCCGTCGGTCGGCCCGCTTGATGCGCCGGTAAGGCTCGCGCTGTGGCGCCGCATCTTCGCGCGCTTCTTCGGCTGGGTCTGGGCGGCGGTCGTGCTGCTGCTGGTCACCGGCATCGGCATGGAGATATTGGGCGTGCAGGGCTTGTATATCACCATCATGGAAGCGCTCGGCATCATTATGATGCTCGCTTTCGCGCATCTCTTCTTTGCGCCGTGGAAGCGCTTTCGCCGCGCGGTCGATGCCAGCGATTTTCCCGTCGCTGCCGCGCAGCTCAATCAGATCCGCCGCATCGTCGAGTTCAACCTCGTGCTCGGCCTCATCGTCGTGGTGGTGGGCGCGACCGGGCGTTATTGGGGCTAGCCATGTTGAAGATACACGATCTCGCCGGCGCCGAGGCCGATCGCCGTTTCAGTCCTTATTGCTGGCGCGTCAAACTCGCGGCCGCGCATAAGGGGCTCGAGCTCGAGACCATTCCCTGGCGTTTCACCGAGAAAGAGGCGATCGCTTTCAGCGGCCAAGGGCTCGTACCGGTGATGCTCGACGGCGAGCGCGAGATACATGATTCGTGGACGATCGCCGAATATCTCGAGGAGAAGTATCCCGACCGGCCATCGATCTTCGGCGGTTCGGCGGGCAAAGCGCTCTCGCTCTTCCATGCGAACTGGGCGAATGGCTTCCTGCATCCGGCGATGATGAAATTCGTCGTGCTCGATATCTGGAAGCATGTCGACGCGAAGGACAAAGCCTATTTCCGCGAGAGCCGCGAGAAGCGGCTCGGCAAGACGCTCGAAGCCGCCGTCGCCAATCGCGACAATGAGATCGCGGGCTTCCGCGACAGCCTGCTGCCGCTGCGCCTCGTGTTGCGCGCGCAGCCTTTCCTTGGCGGCGACAAGCCCCTCTATGCGGATTATGCGATCTTCGGCGGATTCCAGTGGTGCCGCTGCATCAGCGACTATCCGCTCCTCGCGACCGATGACCCGATTTATGCTTGGCGCGGCCGCATGCTCGATCTTTATGACGGGCTTGCCGGCAAGGCGAAGGGCTATCGGGTCTAGAAATACCGGAGCCAGAGATAAAGCTGTGCGATCGCGAGGCTGACGAGCGTCAGCGGCGCGGCATATTTCGTGTAAGTGAGAAAATCGAAGCGGACGCCGTTGCGCTGCGCGATGCCGGCGACGGTGAGATTGGCCGAGGCGCCGATCAGCGTGCCGTTGCCGCCAAGACAGGCGCCGAGCGACAGCGCCCACCACAGCGGCAGCAACGCCTCCTCGCCGCCGAAATTCGGTGCCAGCACTTTGATGAGCGGGATCATCGCGGCGACGAAAGGAATGTTGTCGACGATCGCCGAAAGGATCGCTGCGCCCCAGAGAACCGCCGACGCAGTGATCGCGAGATTGCCATGCGACAGAATGAAAAGCACCTGCGCGAGGTCGGCGATTGCGCCGGTCTGCTCTAAACCGTGCACGACAATGAACAGTCCGACGAAGAAGAAGATCGTAATCCAGTCGACATCGCCATAGATCGCGCTGATCTTGCCGGTTTGCTCGGAGCGGTGATGGACAAGATTGTCGAGCAGCATCAGGCTGGCTGCGGCAATCATGGCGATGGCGCCAGGCTCAAGATGGAGGATCGGGGCGAAGATGAAGGCGAGCAAGGTCGCGGCCAATACCGTGAGCGACAGCCGCAGCAGCCGTCCGTCGGTAATGGCTGCGCGTGCACTGAGCGCCATCACCGCGGCGCGGTCCGCTTGTGTCGCTTGCGTCGAACGACCCCAGATGAGGTGAGTCAGCAAAAGCTGCACGGCCATCACGACAACGATGACCGGCGCCAGATTCAGAATGAAGGCGTTGAAGCTGAGCCCGGTCGCCGAGCCAATCATGATATTGGGCGGATCGCCGATGAGTGTCGCAGTGCCGCCGATATTCGAGGCCATGACCTCGGCGAAGAGGAAGGGGAAGGCCGGCACGCGGAGCCATTTCGTGATCGATAGCGTCACCGGCGCGATCAGCAGCACGGTTGTGACATTGTCGAGCAGCGCCGAGACGATCGCCGTGACCAGCGACAATAGACAGAGCACGCCAGCCGGCGAGCCACGTACGAGCTGCGCCGAACTGATGGCAAGGAATTCGAACACGCCCGAGCGCCGCGCCACCGAGACCAGGAGCATCATGCCGGTCAGCAGTGCGATGGTGTTGAAGTCGATGCCGCGGATCGCTTCTTCCTGCGTCAATACGCCGGAAAAGATCATCGCGCCGGCGCCGAGCAGGGCGAGCAGCGAGCGGTCAAAACGGTCGGTGATCACCAGAATATAGGTGACGACCAGGATGACCGAGGCGGTGATCAGCGGATCGAAGCCGAAAATCACATGCACGTGCTAAGCGGCTCCCGTGTCCGATGCGTACGGACGAGTTTGCCATCCGCGCGGCGACAAGTCATGCAAAACCGTGCGGCGAATTTCTGCGTGGCGACTCGTTGGAATGCACGACAGTTGACCCCGTCGTGCGGCGCATGGTAACCGGGCGATAAAGATACGTCTGTGCGCCGTGGGAAAGGATTTAGGGGATGGAACCGCGAAAATCGCATGCAGGCTGGTACGTCCTGCTCGCTCTGTTCTGCCTGCTTGTCCTTTGGGTCCCGCTCTACAATCGCGCAGAGCCAACTTTCATCGGCTTGCCCTTCTTCTACTGGTTCCAGCTCTTGCTGGTGCTCGTCGGCGCCGCGCTCATCGGCATCGTCTATTTCGCCACCGAAAAAAAATAAGAACAGGGAGAGATCGCGATGGCGAACGTCAACTGGACCATTCTCACCATTTTCATGGTGCTCTTCGGCTTCATTACCTGGCTTGGCTTCGTCTCGGCGCGCTGGCGGCGGGGTGATCTCGATATGCTCGATGAATGGGGCCTCGGTGGCCGCCGCTTCGGCACGGTGGTCGCCTGGTTCTTGATCGGCGGCGATCTCTATACCGCCTACACGTTTGTCGCGATTCCGGCGCTCGCCTATGGCGCGGGCGCGGTCGCGTACTTCGCCATCCCCTACGCGGTCGTAATCTATCCACTGCTGTTCGTCATTTTTCCGCGCATGTGGCAGGTCTGTCACAACCATGGCTACATCACCGCGGCGGATTTTGTCCGCGGTCGTTTTGGCAATCGCTGGCTCGCCCTCGCGGTCACGCTGAGCGGCATCGTCGCGACCATGCCCTATATCGCGCTGCAGCTCGTCAGCCTCCAGGTGATCATCGGCGGCATGGGGATTTCGGGCACCGGTTGGGCCAGCGAGATCCCGCTGATCATCGCCTTCATCATCCTTGCCGCCTTCACCTATACCAGCGGGCTGCGCGCGCCGGCGTCGATCGCGATCGTGAAGGACGTGCTGATCTACATCACCGCCTTCGCCGCGATCATCGTGATCCCGATGGAGCTCGGCGGCTTCGGCAAGATCTTCGCCGCCATTCCCGAGACCAAGCTGCTGCTCGCCACGCCGCCGGCGAACAGCACCGGCTCCTATGGAGCCTATGCCACCCTCGCGCTCGGCTCGGCACTGGCGCTGTTCCTTTACCCGCATTCAATGACCGGCATCCTCAGCGCGAGTAGCGCACATGCGGTGCGACGCAACGCGGCGCTGTTGCCGGCCTATTCGTTTTTGCTGGGCTTGCTGACACTGCTGGGCTTCTGCGTCGTGGCTGCCGGGGTCGACAAGCTCCCGGAATTCGCGCCGGGCTTCGCCCAGTTCAAGGCCAATTTCGCCGCCCCGGCGATCCTGCTCTGGGCGTTTCCATCGTGGTTCGTGGGGATCGCCTTCGCCGCGATCGGCATCGGCGCGTTGGTGCCGGCGGCGATCATGTCGATCGCCTCGGCCAATCTCTATGCCCGCAACATCCACCGCGAATTCATCAATCCGAACATCTCCGGGCGGGACGAGGCGCAGATCGCGAAATGGGTATCGCTGATCGTCAAAGTCGGGGCACTGGTCTTCGTGCTGTTCCTGCCGTTGCAATACGCCATCCAGCTTCAGCTCCTGGGCGGAATTTGGATTATTCAGACCTTCCCGGCGGTCATCCTCGGTCTCTTCACCCGTAAGTTGAATGATTGGGCGCTGCTCTGCGGCTGGCTGGTGGGGACGGTGGCCGGCACCTGGATTGCGGCCGCGAACAATTTCAGTGCGACCTATCCCTTGGCGATCGGCGGCTGGTCCTTCCCAGGCTACGCCGCGCTCTACACCGTGATCCTGAATTTCGTGGTAGTGCTGGTGCTGACGCCGGTCTTTAGCGCGCTGGCGTCAAAGCCGCCGGTCGACGAAACCGTGGCAACGGATTACGTGCGATAAAGGTTTAGGAAAATAATCTAGTCTTCTGAAAATAAAAGATTTTTAGTCTCGAACGTTGCGCATCGTGATGAGCACGAGCGAGGCGATGATAACGCCGGCGAACTCGGCACCGGTCGCGATTTGGCCGATCAGGGCGCCAAAAACGGTTCCGGCAAGGGTAACTGTTCCAATCAACGTGGTCATGTGCGGGCCCCTCCAAACGTTTTTGTTCTGGCCAAACCGACAACGCCTCGGCTTGCCGCTTTATTCATTCGCCAAACAAAAAAAGTAACTACGCGTCTATTTTCGCGGCGGCCAAGCGGGCGAGAGCCTGGGGCGTGTCGATATCGGTCAGAACGCCGTCCCCGGCCATCTCGACCTCTACGACCGCCTCCGGATAGGCTTCAAACAGGTGCCGTGCACCCATATCGCCACCGGCCGCCGTCATCTCGTCGAAGAAGCGCCGCGCCCAGAGCACTGGATTACCACGCTTGCCACGCCGAGTTGGCACGACAATAGCGCGGCCTTCGACAGGATTGAAGGCATTCACAAGCTGGCCGATCTCGGCGGCGGTGATCAGCGGCATGTCGCCGAGCGCGACGACGGCACCGTCGGATTCAGCCGGCATGGCGTTCAGGCCGACCTGCAGCGAGGTCGACATACCGGCCGCAAAATCTTTGTTATTCAGGAAAATAACGGGCAGCCCTTTAAGTGCTTCCTCAATCTGCTCGCGCTGATGGCCGGTGACCACGACCACCGGTGAGAGCTGCGCCGCCAGTACCGCCTCGGCCGCGCGGCGGACCATCGGCTTGCCGTCGATTGGGATCAGCAGCTTGTTCATCGCGCCCATGCGGGAGGACCGGCCGGCGGCCAGGATGATGCCGGCGATCTTGGCGCGCTGCGGCGGCTTGGTTGTATCGGCTGCAGGCGGACCGCCGGCGCGGGCGCGCGGCAGGGGGCGCGAGCCGATTTCCGAGAGCAGCCCGCCGACCCCCATGCGCCGGATCGCATCGGCGCCGACCGGCAATCCGGCGAGGACGCGCCACAGTACCCAGTCGAAGCCGTTGACCTTGGGCGAGCGGGCGCAGCCGGGCAGGCCGAGGATCGGCACCTCGCCGAGCCGCGCCATGAGCAGCAGATTGCCCGGATCGACCGGCATGCCGAAATGCTCGATCATGCCGCCGAGGTCGGTGATCGCGGCCGGGATGACGTCGCGACGGTCGAGGATCGCCGAGGCGCCGGCGACGAGCACGAGCTGCGCCCCGGTTTTGACCATCTCGTCGATCACCGGCGCCAGCGCCGCGGGATCGTGCGCACAGCGCTTCTCCCAATCGAGCGTACTGCCGAATTCGGCCAGGCGATCGCGCGTCGTCTCGACCGTCTTGTCGAGGACGCTGTCCTTGAGCCCGGGCAGGGTCGTCTGGATCAACGCCGTGCGATGCGGCTTGAACGGCACGACCTGGAACAGCTTCTTGTCTTTGACCGCGGCAATGCAGGCATCGAGCGCTTCGCTGCGCACGGCGAAGGGGATGATCTTCACGGTCGCGATCATTTGCTTCGGCTCGACGACGACAGACGGCTCGATCGTCGCGATGGTGATCGATTTATCGATCAGGTTGAAGCGATCGACCGCGTCGCGATCGATCAGGCAAAGCCCGGCCGTCTCGGCATAGAAATTTGCGCGGCCGGTGAAAGCTGGTGCGATCGAGACGCCGGTACACGTCAGCGCGGAGGCGACGCGGTCGGCGGCTTGGTTTTCGATGACGTCGCCCGGCTCGAGCCGCGCGGCGATAACGCTGGTACGACCAGCGGCTTTGAGCGCGGCAATATCCTCCCCGGTAATGGCTCGGCCTTTTTTGAGCGCGCGCGCGCCAATTTTGACGCTATGCGCGAGAATCGCGCCTTGCGCTTCGGCGAGTGGCGTCTCGCCGAATTTCATGCAGCTTCGCGCTCTTTCAGGCGATCGGCGCGTAGCACCGAGGTGACCTGGCCGAGGATCGAGACCGCCATCTCGGAAGGCGATATCGCACCGATATTGAGGCCGACCGGGCCATGGATGCGGTCGAGATCGGCCTGCTGGAAGCCGAGTTCGCCAAGGCGCTTGAGCCGCGCGGCATGGGTCTTCCGTGAGCCGAGAGCGCCGATAAAGAAGGCCGGCGATTTGAGCGCTTCAGCCAGCGCCGGGTCGTCGAGCTTCGGATCGTGGGTGAGGGTGATGATGACGCTGCGCTTATCCGGCTTGAGCCGTGCCAGCGCCTCGTCCGGCCATTCCGTCGACAACTCGATCTCGGGAAAGCGATCATCGGTGGCGAAAGCGGTGCGCGGATCGATCACGGTCACCCTGAAGCCGAGCTCGGCCGACATGCGGGCGAGCGGCTGCGCGATATGCACCGCGCCAACGATGAAAACGCGCAGCGGCGGGTTGAAGACCTCGACGAAGACCGGGCCGTCCGGCGTCTCGATCGTCGTGCTCTTGTCGTCCGACAGAGCCCGGCTGATGCCGCCCTGGATCAGCTCATCGACCTTGAGATTGCCGGTGACATCCGAGCCGACGATCAGGCTTTGGACGCCGGATTTAAGGTTGGTCGCGATCGCCGACGGCTTGCCGGCGAGGCTTCCAGCGACCGCCTTCTCGATGTACTGGAGCTTCATTCCGCGCGCTCTACAAAAATCTGGATCTTGCCGCCGCAGGCGAGACCGACATCCCAGGCCTGCTCATTGGTAATGCCGAAGCTGAGCAGACGCGGCTTGCCGTCCTTGATCGATTCCTGCGCCTCGTGGATCACCGCGCCTTCGACGCAGCCGCCGGAGACCGAACCGAGGAAGCGGCCGTCTTCATCGACCGCGAGCTTCGAGCCGACCGGCCGGGGCGATGAGCCCCAGGTCGAGACCACCGTGGCGATACCGACGCCTTTACCCTCGGACTGCCATTTCTGGGCCTGGTCCAGAATTTCTTGATTGTCGTCCATCTTCGATCACCCCGCTTCGCGCCAGGCGGAGGCCGCTTCGAGGCGGCGGGGGCCCGGCTTGCTTAGTGCTTTGACCAGCTCGGCAATGCTATCGAGACTATGCACCGGCCGGAACTCGTCGACATGCGGCAGGATTGCCCGCATCCCCAATGATTTGGGTGCAAACCCTTCATAGCGCAACAGCGGATTGAGCCAGATGAGGCGTCGGCAGGATTTGTGCAACCGCTCTATTTCCTGGGATATACCGACGCCAGCGTCCCTGTCGAGCCCGTCGGTGATCAACACCACGATCGCGCCCTGACCCAGCACGCGGCGCGACCAGTTTTGGTTGAAATCCGCCAGGCATTGACCGATCCGCGTGCCGCCCGACCAGTCCTCGACCGCTTGCGCGACTTTATCGAGCGCGATGTCGACATCCTTATAGCGCAAATAGCGTGTGACATTGGACAGCCGCGTGCCGAAGAGGAAGGTGAAGACGCGGTCGCGGTCGTTCGTCACTGCATGCATGAAATGCAGGAAAATGCGGCTATAGCGGCTCATCGAGCCGGATATGTCGCAGAGAATGACCAGCGGCGGCGGCCGCGTGCGCGGCTTCTTGCGACGCAGCGCGATCATCGCGCCGGAGCGCAATTGCGCGCGCATCGTCGCGCGGAGATCGACGCGGTTGCCGCGCGGCGCGGGGGAGAAGCGCCGCGTCTTGAGATCGGCGAGCGGCAGCGACATGCGCTCCAGCGCTTTCTTCGCCTGATCGACCTCGGCATTCGACATTTTCTCGAAATCCATATCGCGCAAAGCCTCTTGCGCGGAATAGGTCATTGTCGAATCGAGCTCGATCTCGGTCTCGCCTTCCTTCGCGTCTTTCTCGCTGTCGCCTTGCAGCGCTTCGGCGAGGCGGCGATTCATCTCTTCGCCTTTTTCCGGCTCTTCCGGCGCGAAGCCCGGCAGCATCAGCGACATCATCTTCTCGAGCAACTGCGGATTGCGCCAGAAGATGTGAAAAGCCTGATCGAATATCTGCTCTTGGTCGTGCTTGGTCACGAAGACCGCGTGCAGCGTCCAGTAGAAATCGCGCCGATTGTCGATGCCGACGGCCTGAACCGCTTGCAGCGCATTGAGCACCGCGCCCGGGCCGATCGGCATGCCGGCGGCGCGCAAACAGCGCGCGAAATACATGATGTTTTGATAAAGCCGGCCGCCTGATTCAGGTCCGGATTCAGGCAGGGGCGGCTCGCCAAGACCTTCCATGGCCGTTTTATAGGCCGTTTGGGGAAGGCGGGCAAAGACCCGACGGGGTCGTCATTACGCGCGAAGCGAAGCAATCCAGGGCTTCACGTGAGGAGCAACCCGGCCAACTGCTCTTCGCAGTTGGCCCCTAGGGTTCACGCGCGAAGAGCGCGCGAACGGGTTGCTGGATGGCTTCGCCCCCTGAGCCTGTCGAAGGGCGGGCTCGCAATGACGCTGTAGAGAGGTCGTCTTAGGAAGCGCGAACCTTCTTTTTCAGCTCCAGGAACTTCCGGTTCATGCCGACCCGGTCGTCGCTCGAGAAATGCTGCTTCACGTCTTTCCAGACGTTGCTTTCCTCTTCCTCGACATGGTGCGTGATCATTTCCTTCAGCACCTTCGAGCCGGCGGCGAATTCGGGCGACATGGCGTTGTCGATATGCTCGAGCGTCACCAGCATCTTCTCGGCGAGCTGGTGTTCCATATAGCCTTCGGCGCTGTCCCGCTTCGCGTCTTTGTCCTTCAGGGCGTAGATGCCGTTGTAGACGACCTTCTCCTCGGCCCGGAGATGCGGCACCAGCGCTGATTTGATCTGCTTCAGGATCACCTTGCGTTCGGCGCCGCGGTCGCTTTTGACCAGTTGCGTCAGCAACTCGGCGACCTCGTCATGCTCTTTCTTCAGCGTGTCGAGGATATCAGCGTCGGCGTCATCGCCCTCCGGCGAGAAGGGAAAATCGCCTTTCTTGCCGGTTAGGATATCCATGATGCTCATACGAGCGTTCTCCTCTGCTGGAAGAAGAACGCGTTCGCGTTTTGGATCGTTCCGCGTGAGAAGGGCAGGTGCGAGAAAAGCTTACCCGAAGGTCGGAAAGCCGACTTAACCGCCGGCGGCGGCCAGTTCGTTCTTCACCTGGGTCAGGAGGCGCTCGGCCTCGCTGCCCTGCATCTTGGCGATGTCGTCCTGATATTTGAGCAGCACGCCAAGTGTGTCGTTGATCGCCTCGGGGGTCAGCGCCAGCACGTCGAGCTGGGTCAGCGCATGCGCCCAATCGATGGTCTCAGCGACGCCGGGCAGCTTGAAGAGATCCTGGGTCTTGCGCAGCTTTTGCACGAAAGCGACGACCTCGCGGCTGAGCGAGCCGGCGGCTTTCGGCGCTTTGAGCCTCAGGATGTCGATCTCGCGCTCGGCGCTCGGATAGTCGATCCAGTAGTAGAAACAGCGGCGCTTTAGCGCGTCGTGGATTTCGCGCGTCCGGTTTGAGGTCACGATCACGATCGGCGGATGTTCCGCCTTGATCGAGCCGATTTCGGGAATGGTGATCTGATAATCGGAGAGCACTTCGAGCAGGAAGGCTTCGAACGGCTCGTCGGTGCGGTCGAGCTCGTCGATCAGCAGCACTGGCGCGCCATTGAGATCGGGCTCGAGCGCCTGAAGCAGCGGCCGCTTGATGAGGAAGCGATCGCTGAAAATCTCTTCCTCGACCGTATCCTTACTTTCGGAGTTGCTTTCCGCGAGGCGGATTTCGATCATCTGCCGCGCATAGTTCCACTCGTAAACCGCCGAGGCAACGTCGAGGCCTTCATAGCATTGCAGGCGAATGAGCCGCCGTCCGAGCGTCTCGGAGAGGACCTTGGCGATCTCGGTCTTGCCGACCCCGGCTTCGCCCTCGAGGAAAAGTGGGCGGTTGAGCGTCAGCGACAGGTAGATCGCGGTCGCAAGGCTGCGATCCGACACGTATTGGCCCTTGGCCAAAAGGGCGAGCGTATCGCTGACCGAGCGGGGCAAAGAAGCCATGGCAACTCTTCGTGGCTGAAGGAGGGCAGCCTGTTTTAGAGGAAAGCTATCCCTGAGGAAAGCGGGGTGGTTGCTCCCAAGCCTTTGATTTCTATTCGCTGTAAGGCTGAGTGGCCGATAGCAGGCGCGACGGATCGCTATCCGGCGGGATGACCCGCACGACTTGCTGTGGCTGCAAAGTCTCGATCCCAGCGGAATTGAGTTCGGCTTTCGCCGCCTCGACGATCACGCGTTGCAACTCGCCGACTTTCTGATGATCGGCCCAGACGCGCAAATTGAGCAGCAACCCGGCGCCGGTGAGGCTTTCGGCGAAAACGCGCGGCTGCGGTGTCTTCAAGACACGTGGATCGCGCTTCGCCATCGCCAAGAGAATCACCCGCGCGCGGTCGATATCGGCTTTTGCCGGCACGGTGATATCGACAGAAACCAGCCGCCCGGCATTGCGCGTATGATTGCGCAGCGCCTGGTTCCAGATCGTCGAATTGGGTGCGAAGAGGAAAAGCCCGTCGAAGGTCTCGAGATGGCAGACGAATAATCCAATCTCGCGCACGGTGCCGGCCATGCCATTGACTTCGATGAAATCGCCGACGCGAAAGGGACGCAGCCATAACAGCATGAGCCCGGCGGCGATGTTGCTGAGCGTGCCTTGCAAGGCAAGCCCGATGGCGAGACCGGCGGCGCCGAGCACGGCGAAAAGTGACGCGGTCTGCACGCCGATCTGGCTCAAAGCGGCGATGAAAACCAGAATCAGAACCGAATAGCGAACCATTGCCGCCAGGACCGGTTGCACGGTCGGGTCGATATGCGCGCTCCGGCTGGCGACGTTGAAGATCGCGCGCGAAAGCCACCGCGCGACGATGGAGCCGACGACCAGGATCAGAACTGCCGCAACGAAGCGCGGCAGAAACGCTGCCATCCAGGTCCAGGCTACATCGATCGCGCGGTGAATGTTGTCCGGCGATAGATTCAAAGCGGAAAGCAATTCCTATTTGTCGGTTTTGGTGGGCTTGTCCTTTTCCTTTTCCTTTTCCCGATCCGGCCGCCCGACGCGCCCGCCAGCGTTGTAAGACGGGGGGTCGCTCGCCGGGAAACTATCGTCGATCTGCTCGTCAACGCTCGCGCCCGGCTCGTCCTTCGTCTTTTTATGCGCCGGCGTCTTGATGTTGCTCATGGCTCTGCTCTCTCCGATCATGATGGCCTAGCCAAAGCAACGGCGGCACGAAGCATCGGTTCCCGTGCCGCAACGTCACGTTGTGGCACAGGTTTTGGCACCGCTCGCGCGGTTCTCCGTGCCGCCGCCGGCTACGCCGCCCGGCTCTGATTGTGCAGGCCGCCCGGTTTCGAGATACCGTGCAGCGCCCGCGCGGTATTCGGCAGCGAGCCCCGGGCGAGGTCCGAGAGCGAGACAATGCCGATGAGGCGTTTCTCGCGCGACATGACCGGCAGGCGCCGGATCTGCAGCTCGGCCATATTTTCGGCAACGTGCTGAACGTCTTCATCGTCGTAACAATATTTGACCTCGCGGCTCATTACATCGCGGACCTTGTCGTTCGGGCCCTTGCCGATCGCGATGCCGCGGATCGCGATATCGCGATCCGTGAGCATTCCGATCAGCTTGTCGTGCTCGGCGACGGGCAGAAATCCACAATCGATCTGCTTCATCAGCGAGGCCGCTTCGCGAAGCGTCATATCCGGGCCGATGAAATGCGCATCGCGAGTCATAATGTTGGCGATCTTCATCTTCCCCTCCTCTTGTGGAACGAGGTTGGACGCGCCCGCAGGAGCGCCCATAGAGGGTAACGGCCGGCGGGCGGAATAGGTTTCGGCGGCTCTGTGTCGGTGCGGCCGGTGTGCTATGCTCGCCGAAAGCTACGTGTATGGGAGGGTAGTGCGACATGGCGGAAATCGATTTTGCACTTTGGGATGCGGTCGGCGGCTATGCGCCGACGGACCGGCCGATGGCTGATGTCTATGACGAGCATATCCGGCTCGCGCAGGAGATCGAGGAAGCCGGCTGGCACTCCTATTTCGTGATCGAGCATCAGAACTCGCCGATCGGGCGCATCACGGCGCCGAGCGTCTATCTCACCGCCATCGCGCGCGCGACGAGCAAGCTGCGCATTGGCACGATGATGTGGTCGCTGCCTTTCCATCATCCGCTGCGCCTCGCGCAGGATGTGGCGATGCTCGATCAGCTCTCGCGTGGCCGGGTCGAATTCGGCACCGGCATCGGCGTTCACGAGCATGAATTCATCCGCTGGGGAATGGATTTCTATCAGCGCGCCGCAATCTCGACCGAGATTATGCAGATCGTGAAGATGGCCTGGACCCAGGACGAGGTCACCTTCAACGGCAAATACTTCCATTTCGATGAGGCGCTGCCGCAGCCGAAGCCGTTCCAGAAGCCCTATCCACCGATCTGGTCAGCGGTGCATAGCGATGCTGCGGTCGAGTTCGCGGCGCGCAACAATTACCACGTCGCGCAAAATCTCGACACCGATGACGTGATCGCGCGGAAATTCGATCTCTATCGCAAGATCTGGAAGGAATGTAATCACCCCGGATCGATGCCGCGCGTCTTCCTGCAGCGCCAGGTGCATGTCGCGGAAACCGATGAAAAGGCGCATGACGAGGCGCGCACGTGGCTCGCGAAGCGCGAGGGCGGTGCGGTGCCGGTCGGCGGAGGACCGCTCGAGAATACGCGTGTCGGCTGGGGCACGCATGCGCGCGGCATGGGACGCGACAGCGAGCGTCCCGACGATAAGGCGCGCGGCGAGACCATCTTCCGCGCCGGCCGCGACTACGAGTTCAACATCGAGAATGGGTTGGCGATTGTCGGCAGCCCCGACACGGTGATCAAGAGGCTGAAAGAGGGCAAGAAGAAGATCGGCTTCGATATCTTCTGTGCCAATCACGAGATCGGCCATATGCCGAAAGAGCTCGTGCGCAACTCGATCAAGCTGATGGGCGAGGTGGTGCGCGCGTTCAAGTAAATAAGCGGCGCGAATAATCGCGCCCTTCGGGGGGAGGGAGCATGTTCAAGCGGGCGATGATGATCGCGGCCGCCGCCGCCTTTGTGGCGGCTGGGACAGCGCGGGCCGACGAGCCGGTGACGTTGCGCATCGCGCTGCCGGGCACGACGACGACGATGCCGAATTGGACCGGGCTTTGGGGACCGTGGATCGCCCGCGTCGAGTCCGATGCGGCCGGGGCGCTGAAGCTTCAGCCCTTCTTTGGCAGCACGCTCGCGACCTTCGGCAATGTCTACGACCGCGTGACCGGCGGCGCGGCCGATATCGCTGCGGCGGTGCAAGGCTCGATCGGCGGCAAGTTTCCGTTATCGACCGTCGTCGAGCTGCCCTCCGACATCGTCGGCAAGGAAGGCGCGCCCGCGTTCTGGAAGCTCTATCAAGACGGGTTGCTCGGCCACGAATACGATGCGATCAAGCCGATTGCGCTTTTCGTCTATCCGCAATCCTTCTTGAGCGCGCAGAAGCCAGTGCCGCGGCTTGCCGATTTCAAAGGGCTACGGATTGCGACGCTTGACCAAGGTAAATTCGCGCGTCGTCGAGAATCTCGGTTCGGCGCCGCTTAGTACCAGCCCGCCCGATCTCTACGAGGTGCTGTCACACCACACCGCCGAAGCAGCGGTGATCGGCTGGCTCGGCGTTCACGAATACAAGCTCGACGAGGTGACGAATTACCATCTTGCCGTCGGGCTCGGCTCGGGCGGCGGCATGCTGATGATGAACAAAGACACATATGCCAAGCTGCCGGCGACGGCGAAAGCGGCGATCGACAAGAATTCAGGCTATGCCGCCTCGGAGTTGCTCGGCCAATCGCTCGACAACATCTATGCGAGCTCAGAGGCCCAGGTGCGCAAGCAGCAAGGCCACACGATCGTCACGCTGAACCCGGCGGACAAAGATCAATACGAGAAGCAGATCGTGAAGGCCGAGGTCGATGCCTGGACGAAGATCACCCCGAACGGCGCCGCCATCCTCGCGACTTACCGCGACGAGGCGATGAAGGTGCGGAACGGGAAATAGTTTGAATCCTCGTCATTGCGAGCAAAGCGAAGCAATCCAGTCGTTGATCCAGACTGGATTGCTTCGTCGCTACGCTCCTCGCAATGACAAGGAACTATGCATGCCTCTCTTGGGGATGCTCTGTCTATTCGGCTAGGGGTGGGATCACGACCCGGAGAAGTGCCCTTGCAAAAATGCCTCGGCTTCCTCCGAGAGGCCGACGATCTTGTTCGTTGCTTGCCGATAAAATTTGAAATTGAGCTCGGTCTCGGGACGTCCGTCGTCCCAATCCTTGAAAGGTTTAAGCTCCTTTCGTCCGAGGGGCCGCTTCGTTAGCGCTGTTCGTTTGACGGTGATGCTCACGCGTGGCGTCTGCCGTGCGATCCCGCGCTTCTTTGGAACCGCATTGACGGTGGTGACGATGCCGCGCGCGATAAGACCTTCACCTCCCTCATTCTCGCTCGCGAAGATGAATACGATGTCGCCCTTGGTGATGCGTTTGCCGCCATACATCGTTTTCTGCTCACGGAAGACGAATGACTTCGCCTGGGTCGCGTGAATTTCGGCTTTGATCGCGTAGGCCATTGCGGTTCGTCGGTGCGCAAAACGGACAACGAAGCAATCCGGTGTCCCGTATCGCTTCGTCGCCTTTCTGGATCCCCGCTTTCGCGAGGATGACGCGCGTTACTTTGTCTGCACGTACTCGTTCGTGAAGATGCCTTCGTAGGATTTGAGCTTCTGGTCGGCAGGCAGGAAGCCCGCTTCGACATTGAGCTGATCGGCCGTCTCGAGCCCCTTCGCGTCAAGGACGGGCGCGAGCGGCGTCGATTCCAGTGTTACCTTGTACATGCCGTCGAGGACCTTCGCGTCGGTGATGCGCGTGCGCTTGCCGAGCATCTCGGTCGTCTCTTTCGGATGGTCGTGGATGAAGGCGGCGGCCTTCACCAGCGCCTGGCCCATCTTCACGCAAAGTGATTTGTGATCGATGCAGGTCTGCTTCTTGACCAGGATCACATTGGCATCGACATGGGTCAGCCACGGCGGATCGACCGGATTGGCCGTCGTTCCATCCGCGATAATGACCGCGCCTTGATCCTGCACGACCTGCTCGACCACGGGCGGGCCGACAGAGGCGCCATCGACGGCGCCGGTCTGCATCGCGCCGGGGGTCTCCGGCGGCACGATGGCCGAGACGATCAGATCATTCTGGGGATCGAGGCCGCCTGTTTTGGCGATCGCATTGAGGAAGGCGTGCGGAATGGTCTGGATGCCGCCGACCGCGAATTTCAGGCCCTTCAAGACTTTCGCGCGCTCGGCGAGCGGCGCTTTCGGATCGAAATGCCGCGCCTCGGCAGCTTTCTTGCTGAGCACGACCCAGAAGCCGCTGCGGTCATAGGTGTTGGCGATGCCGACGATCGGCTGTTGCCGCGCGGCGGCGCGGGTCAGCGTCACGCCCGAGGCGTTCGCGAAATCCATCGAGCCCGCGATCACGGCATTGGTCGAGCCGATACCGGTGATCACTTGCTCGGAGACTTCGAGCCCGACTTCTTTGTAGATGCCGGCATCCTGGGCGATCCAGGATGAGGCGAAGATAGGTGCGATCGCCGGAAACGCCATGCTGGTTTTTTCGACGTCGGCATGCGCCGGCAAAGCGGCGGCAAGGCCGGTCAGGAGCAAAGCTCCGGCTAGATGTCGGCTTCTTGGCATATTGGTTTTCTCCCCTCGTCGCAGCCGGTCTGGTTCGGCCGGAGCCAGCGAAACATGCCCATCTTTGGCGCCCGCGACAAGTCCGAAGATGGGCGAGGGAACGAACCAATCAGAGGTGGCTATTTCACGAATTCATTCGTGAAGATGTGGTCGTAGGATTTGAGCTTCTGGTCGGCGGGGAGGAAGCCGGCCTCGACATTGAGTTGATCCGCGGTTTCGAGTGCTTTTGCATCGAGCACCGGCGCGAGCGGCGTTGCCGCCACCGTCACCTCATAGGTTTTGTTGAGGACATCGGCATCGGTGATGTTGAGCCGCTTGGCGAGTATCTTCTTCGTCTCGTCGGCGTGCTGGTGGATATACGCCGCGGCCTTCACCATCGCCTGTCCCATCTTCTGGCAGAGCGATCGGCGATCGGTGCAGGTTTGCTGCCGCACGAGGATCACGTTCGCATCGATGTGGCTGAGCCAGGGCGGATCGACGGGATTACCCATCGTGCCGTTGGCCAGGACGACCGCAAAATTGTTCTGCAGCAATTGTTCGACCACCGGCGGGCCGATCGAAGCGCCGTCGATCGCGCCGGCCTGCATCGAGCCGAAAGTCTCTTGCGGTGTGATGCCGGCACGCACGATGTCCTTATCGGGATCGAGACCGCCGATCTTGGCGATTGCCTTGGCATAGGAATCGGGAATGGCCTGGATGCCTCCGACCGCGAAGCGCAACCCTTTCATCAGCTTCGCGCGCTCGGCGAGCGGCGCCTTGGGATCGAAATGGCGTTCGTCGGCGATCGATTTCTTGATCACGATCCAGAAGCCGAGGCGATTATAGGTGTTGGCGATACCGATGACCGGTTGTTGTCGCGCGCTCGCGCGCGTCAGCGTGACGCCCGACGAACTCGAGAAATCGATCGAGCCGGCGATCACGGCATTGGCCGAGCCGATGCCTTGGATGACCTGTTCTTTCACATCGAGCCCGACCTCTTTGTAGATGCCGGCGTCTTGCGCGACGTAAAGCGATGTGAAGATCGAAGCGACGGCGGGTAAGGCGACGGTCGCCGGTTCGGTCTCGGCCATGGCGGGACCGGCGATGGCGCAAGAGGCAACGAGCGATAAGGCGAGATGACGGAAACCCGGCATTCGATCCTCCCTATTCGTGCTGCGACTTTTTATCGCTTAACGAAGAGGATGCGCCGATTCAGCCGGGGCGGCAAGCCCCAAGGCGCTTCAGCCTAATTTGCCCCGGATCAGCGGCACCAGGAGATGTGAATCGAAATTGCCGCCGCAATGGATGCTGTGCGTGCCACGGTTCACGGTGTTCTTGTGCTTGAAGGCGGGATATTTCGCGGCGTCGGTGCCCTGCACGGATACCTCCAGCCGCGAGCCCGCCTCGAACCACGTGCTGGACGGCAGGATCTCGATCTCGACCGGCACGATCCGGCCGGGGACGAGCTTCTCGAGCTGCTCATGCGAATGATACGGCCGCGATGGCCGGCTCTTGTCAGGATCGAGCGCACGATGCGAGACGCGCAGCCAGCCTTTGGCGACAGCGTCTTTCTCATGGCCGTTATAGCCGCAGAAGAAGACCTCTTTGCCTCTCTTGCCTCTTGCAGTGAATTTACGCAGCACGACGAAGAGGTCGATATCGTCACCTTCCGAGGTGCTGACCCACAGTTTCAGCTTGGTCTCGCCGGTAAGCTCGACCGCTTCGGTGAAGCGATAGGTGAAGGTCGCGCGCGCTTTCTTGGGAACCTTCTTCGGGTCTTTCTTGGGCTCGTAGGTGGCGACGGCGGCTGTCGCGGGCGGCTCGACGGTCAGCGCTTTGTTATCGGCATCGAGATAAAGCGGTGTGTGCTGTGTGTTCGGCAGCGGCCACTGTTGCTCGTAGCGCAGCTCATGCTGGTAGTAGGCTTTGCGCAACTCGATACGCACCGGCGGAATCTCGTTCCATTCATTGTCTTGGCCTTTGAGGAAATGATCGAGGAAGCGCTTCTGCGTCGCGAGGGATTCCGCGCTGTAATAGGTCTCCCATTTCTTGCGGCCATGGGTGTAGAGCCATTTCTGCTTTGAGCCGATGCGCGCGAAAGCCTCGAACGAGCCACGCGTATGCAGCCCCTGATCCGACCAGCTCGCGCAGACGAGGGCTGGGACGTCGATCTGTTCCAGTGCGGGCTGCTTCTCGAGCCAATAGCGATCGATCAGCGGATGCCGTTTCACCTCGGCGAGGAAATCCTCGGCCATGGCGAATTTTCGGTTACGGCCGCGCTTCATGCGGTTCTTCCACCAGATCGGAACGAAGCCGGTCTCGGGGATACCGCCCTGGAAGGCGAATTCGCGATAGAGATCGCTGACGCCTTCCCACGGCACGATCGCTTTCAGATGCGGAGGGCGCAGTGGCGCGACGCGCCATTGCGACATGGCGAGATAGGAAACACCAGACAGCGCGACGCCGCCATCGCACCAGCTCTGCGTGGCGGCCCATTCGATGAGATCGTAGTAATCCTCGGCATCCCGATCGCTGAGGACGCCGGCGCAGCCTTCCGATTTGTGCATGCCGCGCACATCGGCTTGGAGCACGGCATAGCCGGCGCTCACCCAAAAGAACGGATCGGGTGCCTCGAAGCCGGTGTAGCGCGAGATGCGGATATCGCCAAAGCGCACGCCGGCGAGCCACATGAAGAAATTGCCGATGCGATCGGGGAGCTTGTCCTTGCCGTAAGGCGTCACCGACATCAGCAACGGTACACGCTTGCCCTCGGCGGGGCGGAAGATATTCGCGCTGAGCTTCGTGCCGTCACGTACCGGCACAGCGACGCTGCGCTCGAAGACGATGCCGGCTTCGCGCAGCGCGCGAGTGTTCATGGCGCGATCAGGCTCGCCGGATCGATGTCGTGGTCGATGAGGCCTTGTTGGCGCATCACTGTGACCCAGAATTGCAGCCCTTGCGGCGTCACCGGTACCTGAAGCCCTGCCGGAATCTTCAGCGTGGCGGCGGCTTCCGGCGGCAGCTTGGTATGCTCGGCGATGGCAGAGCGCACCGCGGCGGCATTGGCGGGATTGTTGATGAAGGTGATCGCCTCGGCCATCGACGCGCGGAGTTCGGCGAGCGCTTGCGGATTCGCGGCCGCCCAGCTTCGCGTCGTCGCATAGAGCACCGGAATGGTGCCGGCAGGGATGGCGGCTTCGAAATCGCCCATCGGATAGCCGGCGCCGCTTTGGACGATGCGGCTGTAGAACGGCTCCACCGGTACGGCAGCGTCGACCAAGCCGCTCTTCAGCGCGTCGCCCATCTGGCGCAGTTGCACTTCGAGCCATTGCACCTTGGTGTCGTCGGCACCAGCCTTGCGCACCCAATCGCGCATCAGCACCTCGAAGATACCGCCGAGGCTTGGCAGGCCGACCTTATGCCCCATGAGATCGCGCGTATCCTTGAGCCCGCTGCCCGTGCGGCCGACGATCTGTCCATCGGCCGCCGAGGGGTAGGCCGCCGTATTGGCGACGGCGACGAGATCGATGCCTTGCTCATGCGCCTGCACCAGCACGGTCGCGGTCGGCGCAGCGAGTTGGATCGAACCCGACATCAAGGCCGGCGGCATCACCGCGCCGCTCTGCGCCGGCGTGAATTCGACGTCGAGCCCGTGCTTGTCGAGGATGCCCTGATCCTTGGCGACGAACATCGCGGCGAAGGACGCCGACGCGTTGTGCATGAAGGTGATCTTGGTCGCGGCGAGGGCAG
This sequence comes from uncultured Alphaproteobacteria bacterium, assembly GCA_963740675.1. Lineage (GTDB taxonomy): Bacteria > Pseudomonadota > Alphaproteobacteria > ATCC43930 > CGMCC-115725 > CAIKMD01. The sequence goes on along the minus strand of CAVUFS010000003.1, from coordinate 372,690 downwards.
GGAATGCGATCGCCACCGAGAAAGTCACAGCGAGAACGTGCTGGGCAATACGGCGCATGTTTCCTCCCCGATCGTTTTCTCAAATTAACACGTCATTGCGAGCGAAGCGAAGCAATCCAGGGCGGCGGGTGTTGCTCTGGATTGCTTCGTCGCGCTACGCGCTTCTCGCAATGACGCGTCTCGAAAACGAAAAAGGGCGTCCCTTGCGAGACGCCCTCTTCAATCGAGAAATGCCGGTTCGGTTACAGGCAGGCTTGGACCGCGCGGCGGGCCATCACATTGACCAGATGAGCGCGGTATTCGGCGCTGGCATGGATGTCGGAGTTGAGGCCGTTCTGGTCTTGCTTGATGTCCTTGATCGCGTCCGGCGAGAAGTTCTTCGACAGGGCGGCTTCCATGTCCTTCTGGCGGAAGGCGCAAGCGCCGGCGCCGGTCACGCCGACGCGGACATTGTTGCCGGTCTTGGCGACGAACACGCCGACGATCGCATAGCGCGAGGCCGGGTTCGGGAACTTCATGTAATGCGACTTGTCCGGGATCGGATAGCTCACGGCGGTGATCAGTTCGCCGGGCTCGAGCGCGGTCTCGAACAGACCTTTGAAGAAATCATCGGCCGCAATCTTGCGCTTATTGGTGATGATGGTCGCGTTGAGCGCGAGCACCGAGGCGGGATAATCCGCCGCCGGGTCGCTGTTGGCGATCGAACCGCCGATCGTGCCGCGGTTGCGCACATGCGGGTCGCCGATATGGCCGGCAAGGCCCGAGAGGCCGGGGATCGAGGCCTTCACGATATCGGACGTGAACACGTCGTAGTGGCGCGTCATCGCGCCGATGACGATGGCGTTGCCTTCCTTTTTGACGCCCTTGAGCTCGGCAATCTTGCCGAGGTCGATAACGTCGGAAGGCTTGGCGAGGCGCTGCTTCAAGGTCGGGATCAGCGTCATGCCGCCCGCCATCACTTTGCCTTCCTCGACTGAGGTCGAGAGCTTCGAGGCTTCGTCGACGCTCTTGGCTTGATGGTAATTGAAATTATACATGGCCGCTCCCCCTTAGGCCTTCGCAGCCGTCTTCTCGGCGCAATCGGCGATGGCTTTGACGATATTGTGGTAGCCGGTGCAGCGGCAGATGTTGCCTTCGAGCCACTCGCGGATCTCGCGCTCGTTCGGCTTCGGATTGACCTCGAGCAAATGGACTGCGGCCATCACCATGCCGGGGGTACAGAAGCCGCATTGCAGGCCATGATTCTCGCGGAAGGCTTCCTGCATCGGGTGGAGCTTCTCGCCGTCGGCGAGGCCCTCGATGGTCTTGACGTTGGAGCCGTTCACCTGAACGGCAAGCATCGTGCAGCTCTTCGCCGAATAGCCGTCGAGATGGACGACACAAGCGCCGCATTGCGTCGTGTCGCAGCCGACATGGGTACCGGTGAGACCCAGATACTCGCGGAGGAACTGCACCAGCAATGTGCGGTTCTCAACCTCGCGGGTTTCGGGCTTGCCGTTCACCGTGATCGTTACGGATGGCATACGTCGTCCTCCCTCATACTCAAGCGCCTCGCGTGGAGGCGGAGTTTCGTTCGCGGCGGCGCTTTGGTCAAGCGCCGAGCGGCTTTAACCTCACCGCGTGAAGAAATATAGCAGCGCAATCACCACAATCGCGAGTGCCGTCACCCAGATGCCCGGCGACAGGCGCCCGCCACTGCTGCTGGGGGCGCTGGGGGGCGGGACGCGGCTGTCCGGCGGCATTTCGATCGAGCTGCCGGGCGATGGCGGGACGACGGCGATGGTGACCGGCGGCGCCTCGGCGGCGGCGCCGGCATCGGCCATCGGCGTTGCTGCGGGTGCAGCGGCCGGTGCCGCCGTGGCAGGTGCGGCCGCGGCGGCCGAGCTGCTGACGACGAGTTGCGCGAATTTCGAGAAGAAATTGTCGGCCATCTGACGCGCCGTCGCGTCGATGAGGCGCGAGCCGATCTGCGCGAGCTTGCCGCCGACATTCGCCTCGACGACATAGCTCAGCTTCGTGCCATCACCCTCATCGGTTAGCTTCACCGTGGCGCCGCCTTTGGCGAAGCCGGCGGGACCGCCAGTGCCTTCGCCCATGATCTTGTAGCCGTTCGGCGGATCGCGATCGGAGATCGTGACCTTGCCGCCGAAGCGCGCGCTCACCGGTCCGACCTTGGCGCGCACCGTCGCGCTCATCTCGGTATCGGAATGCTTGGTGATGGTCTCGCAGCCGGGAATGGCCTGCTTCAGAATTTCGGTGTCGTTAAGCGCGTCCCAAACCTTCTGGCGCGGCGCCGGAATGATGTATTCGCCTGTCATATCCATGATGAAAGCCTCCGACTCACACGCGCAGATTGTTGAAGATGAACCGTAGCGCCCGACCTATCGGCGAGCAAGCGAACGTGGCTTGTTTTCGCCGCATGCGTGCATGCGGGAAACGCGCCTCAGCCGAAACGCGGGAAGAGACGCAGTGCGTTGTCGCGATGGATCGCCTGCAACAGCGCCGGCGCGAGATCGAGTTTTGCCAGCGCCTCGACGATACCCGTGGTCGAAGCGAAGGGCGCGTCGGAGCCATAGGTGATCTGCGTCGACGGCCAGAGTTTCAGCACCGCCGCCATGCCGGCGGGATTCATCGCGACGCTCGCGACGTCGTAATACTGGCGTTGCAATTCGTAGTCGGCGCCGTTCGGCACGAAGCGCGCGCGATCCTCGGCGCTCATGTGCCGCACGCTGCCGACCACACGCTGGATGATCGAGGGCAGCGTGCCGCCGCCATGTGAGAAGAGAAAGGTGATGTTGGGGCAACGCGCGAAGGTGCCGCGCAGCAGCAGGCTGGCAATGGCGCGGGCGCTGTCGGTCGGGAATTCGATCGTCGGTCCCGAGACGCCGGGAAACACATTGCCGCAGCACGACATGGTTGGATGGACGAAGACCTTGGCCTTGCGGCGGTTGAGCTCGTCGAACACCGGATCGAAAGCCGGATCGCCGAGGAGTTTGCCGGCATAGGACGTCAGCACACCAATGCCGTCGAGCTTCAGCACATCGAAGACATGGGCGATCTCGGCGAGGCTGCCTTCGATATCGGGCACCGGGATCGCGCCGAACATGCCGAAGCGCTTGGGATGATCGCGCATCATCGTGGCGCCGAACTCGTTGCAGTCGCGCGCGCGGGTGCGGTTGTCGCCGGCGCTGTCGCCCTCGAACCAAACGCCGGGGCTGGTGATCGAGGTGATCGCGCTCTCGATGCCGGCTTTGTCCATCTGCTCGAGCGCGAGGCTGGGCGTCCAATTCTGATAGGCCGAGGCGGGAAGGATGGTCGCGTCGTCGAGCAATCGCTGCAGATTCTGCGCGACATAGCGCGACGGATAAATGTGGTGATGCGTGTCGATGATACGCGACATGGTTCCTCCCGATAACGTTGTCGCGAAAACTAGGCGCAATTACGCGTGGCCGCCAGAGGTCCTTGGTTGACGGCATCGACCAATTCGGTACCGTCGCCGCCTCAAACGGGGGAAGCGATGCATAGACCTCTCATTGGCAGGACGCTGGCGGCGCTGGTGCTGGCAAGTCTGGTACTCGTCTCGACGCCGGGATGGGCGGGCGACACGATCAAGATCGGCCTGTCGAAATCGACGACCGCCGGCGGCATCTTTATCGCCAAGGAGAAAGGCTATTTTGCCGCCGAAGGTCTCGATCCCGAATTCGTCCTTTTCGATTCATCGGAGCCGATCGCGGTCGCCGTGGCGTCGGGCTCGGTCGATTTCGGCCATACCGGCGCCTCGGCCGGACTCTATTCGCTTGCCGGCCAAGGCGCGCTCAAGATCATCGCCGCGGCCAGCCGCGAGGCGCCGGGCTTTCGCGTCAATGGCATCGTCGCCTCGAACCGCGCCTACGATGCCGGATTGCGCTCGCTCAAGGATCTCGGTGGGCATTCGATCGCCATCTCGCAATTCGGCTCGCCGCCGCATTACAGCCTCGTGCTGATCGAGGAGAAATACGGCATCGACGCGAAATCGATACGCCTCGCGGCGCTGCAATCCAATCCGAACATCCTCTCGGCGCTGACCGGTGGCACGATCGATGCGAGTGTGATGCTGGCGGCGGCGATGATGCCGGCGGTTGGGCGCGGTGAGATGCATCTGCTCGCTTTTGTCGGCGACGAGACCGCATGGCAGACGGGCGTTGTCTTCACCGCGACCAAAACCGCGAACGATCGCCACGAGATGGTCGAGCGCTTCCTGAGCGCGGTGCGGCGCGGCAAGCACGACTACTACGATGCCTTCATCGATGCGGACGGGAAACGCCGCGATGGGGCGGGGGCGGCCGAGGCGCTCGCGATCATGTCGAAATATCTGCAACAGCCGGTGGAGCAATTGCTACCTGCCATTGCTTACGTCGATCCCGATGGGCGTCTCGATGTGAAAGATGTCCTGCATCAGGTCGAGTGGTTTCGCAGCCAGGGTCTGATCAAAGGCAATTTCGATGCGCGCAGCGTCATCGATGAACGCAGCATCATTCCGTTGCCGAGTAATTAGCCGCCGCGCCATTGCCCACTGCCGTCGGCGTCCGATAAGGTGGCGGCGGGAGAGGGGAAATCACGCATGAAATTCTCGGTGTTCAACGGCATGCCTTATGGGCGGATACGCATGCCGGGCAATAAATGGCCGGTGCCTAATCAATATTTCGAGCCGGAGCAGGCGCGCCGCGCGGTTGCCTCCTGTCTTGAAGAAGTCGCGATGGAAGACGAACTCGGCTTCGACTGGATTGCCTGCGCCGAGCATCATTATTCGCCGTTCAACCTCGCGCCCAATGTCACGGTGCTGGCGAGCGCGCTGACGCAGCATGTAAAGCGCGCGCGGATCGCGATCCTCGGGGCGCTGATTCCGCTGACGGGCAACCCCGTCCGCATCGCCGAAGAATATGCGATGATCGACAATCTCTCGGGCGGGCGGCTCGTCGCTGGTCTGCTGCGCGGCGCGCCGTACGAATATCTCGTCTACAACGTGAACCCGGCGGAATCGCGCACGCGTTTCGAAGAAGCGTGGGACCTTATTATCAAGGCGTGGACCGATCGCCAGCCTTTCGGTTGGGAAGGCAAGTACTATCACTATCGCAATGTCTCGATCTGGCCGCGGCCGCTGCAAGAGCCGACGCCGCCGATCTATGTCTCGGGATCGAGCCGCGAATCCGGCGAGTTCGCCGCGCGCAAGAAAGTCGGGCTCGGTCTCGCTTTCACCAACATGCCGCTCGCTGCCGAAGCCGCCAAACATTACCGCGCGAAATGCGCCGAATACGGTTGGACGCCCACGGCGGAGCAGATCATCTATCAGCTTCCCATCCACGTCGGCGAAACCGACGACCAGGCTTTCGACGCGGTGCGGCCGATGTTCGGTCACACCATGCCGGCCGGTGGCCTTGCCGATATGAACCGGCTCGTCGCAACGTCTGGCTTCTTCGGCAAGGGCGACGCCAATCTCCTCGCCCGCTTCAAGGATCTATCGGCCGACGAGCCGCGCAGTCTCGAAGAGGCACTCGAGCGCGGCACCTTCATCTGCGGCGGTCCGAAGACGGTGCTGCAACAGATCAAGCGGCTCAATCACGAGATCGGCTGCGGCATGCTCAATCTGATTTTCGACCGCAGCGGCGCGCCCGATAAGAAGCGGCGCTCGATCGAGCTATTCGCCAAAGAAGTGATGCCGGCGGCGCGGGAGTTTTGAGCAATGAGCATCACCGATAAATTCATCGACGCCGGCGGCATCAAATTCCAGTACCGCGAGGCCGGCGCCCCCAATAAGGAAAAGGACGGGGGCAAGGTCATCGTCTTCCTGCACGGCGCCGGCGGGCAATCGCCCAAGAGCTCGCGCTTTCCGGCGATGCTCGGCGAGCGTCATCGGGTGTTGATCCCGTCGCGGCCCGGCTTCGATCAGACGCCGATGGGCGAGTGCAAGACCCAGCAAGACGTCGCCGAAGCGGTCGCGAAATTCATTACCGCCACTGCGCCGGGACAGAAGGTGCATCTCGTCGCGCAATCGGCCGGCGGCGCGATCGCCTGCTGGCTGACCGTGTTGCATCCCGAGCTGGTCGAGAGTCTCGTGCTCTCGGCCCCGGCAGCGTTCGCTGTGCGCCACGGACCGCCAAGCGGCGGTCCGCCCAGCCTCGCCGACATGGCGAAGCGTCTCTATGGCGAGGACCCGGCCTGGGATTCAGCGCCGACAGATGAAGAGAAACAGCAGACCGGCAAGAACGCGCAGGCCAATATGGCGCGCTTCGCTTCGCCCGACGCCAATGCCGACCTCAAGGCGCGGCTCGCCGAGATCAAAGTCCCGGTGCTGCTCCTCGTCGCCGGCGCCGATCAGATGATCCCCGAAGAGGCGATGACGCCTTATCAGGAGCTGATCCCCCATTGCACGCGCATCATCGTCTACGGCGCGGCGCATGAGTTGCCGATCTCGGCGGCGACCACCTGGGTGAAGCTGGTCGCGGATTTCGTCGATCGCGGCGAGTATTTCGTCGTTAATATGGGCTGAAACACGGGACTCGCGCGGCTCTCCTTGACCCGAGTGTGGCCAAGGCCATAGAAACACTGCCAATTCGGCCAGCTTCGGGGCGTAGCTCAGCCTGGTAGAGCGCCAGCTTTGGGAGCTGGATGCCGGAGGTTCGAATCCTCTCGCCCCGACCAATCGGTCGGCCCCGCCGGTGGAGCAGGGGCCGGCAAAGTTCAAAGGGACCTGAACGAATGGCGACCGCACGCATCTTCCGACCGGCCAAAACCGCGATGCAATCGGGCAGAGCGGGGACACGGAGCTGGGTGCTGGAATACGAGCCGGCGAGCCCGCGCGAGCCGGACCCTCTGATGGGTTGGGCGAGCGCGCGCGATACGCTCAACCAGGTGCGGCTGAAATTCGAGACGCTCGAAGAGGCGAAGGAGTTCGCCGAGAAGAAAGGCCTCGACTACACGGTGGTCGAACCGCAAGAGCGTACGTTCAAGCCGAAGAGCTACGCCGACAATTTCCGCTACGACCGGCCGAACTAGAGGCGCGGTCACCGGCAAGCGCCCTTCGCGGAGCGAATAGAGCGGCCTTTACGCCACAGCATCGGCGATCAACGTCTCCATCGTGACGATCGACGCTTCGGTGGCCGTGATGAAGTCGCTGTCATGCGATGCGAACAGAATGGTTCCGCAACTCTTCCAGCCGCGAATGGCGGCTGCGAGGTGCTCGCGCGACGACCGATCGAGGCCGTTGCTCGGCTCGTCCATCAGCATGACCCGTGGCGCGCCGATCCAAGCGGCGCTGAGCAGCATTTTCTTCTGGGTTCCGAGCGACATCGCATCAAAGCGCAGGCCGAGCTTGTCGCTCAATTCGAAGTCTTCGATACGTCGTTTGGTGTCGGTACCGATCTCGGTCCCCTTGGTCAACGCGACGAAATCAAGCAGCTCTTTCCCGGTCATAAACGGATAGACCGGGCTTTCATCGGGGACGTAGGACAAAGAGCGCCGCGCGGTGAGCGGCGCCGTCGTGAGACTCTCGCCATCGATCCAGACATCGCCGGTATCGGGTGGCTGCGCGCCGGCGAGAAGCCGCAGCAGCGTCGACTTGCCGATGCCGTTGCGGCCTTGCAGCGCGTAAGTTCCTTGCCCGAGGACGATCGCCGCGTCCCTAAATACCGGGCGCCCATCATAAGATGCGCTCAGGTTCTGACCGCGTAATACACCATTCATCATCGCAGCACCGCAGCGATGGCAGCGCCAGCCCAGCCTGCAGCAATCAGGACGGCGAGGATGACACTCAATCCGCTGTCTCGGCGCAGCGGCGTCCGTAGACAAGCGATCAGCGCGACATAGGCGGTGCCAAGCGCCGCAACAAGCGGCGCGGACGCCAGACCATGAGACACCAAAGGCACCAGCATAAGTCCGAAGGGGACGAGGCCGAGCGACACGACGAAGAACGTGTCACGCCGCGGCCATAACGAAGGCGTGACGGGCAAGGTCATGAGGAACTCCTGCATCGATGCATGGGCGTGGCGCAGCGTGCGATAAAAGCCGGCAAGGATGACGGCACTCGCCGCCAGGGCCGCGATGGCGCTCGGCAGCGCGCGTGCGTCGAAGTCGAACGCGACGAGCAGCGCGTCGGTCGTAATGGCCAAAGCCAGGGCCACGCCGAGTCGCAAGGTTGTGGCGAATGGATGCGCAGCGAGCGCTTTTCCTTGGATGCGAAGAAAGAGCGGCAATCGATCGAGATACGGCGCCGGTCGTGGAATGCCGCGGCGTACGAACCGCCGGCGTATAGGAAGCGGCTGCACTTCCCGAAGCAATGCGGTCGTTGCCGCGAAGAAAGACAGTGCCAACAGGAGCCATGCCGCAATGCCCAGCGGCAGGGTGAGGCCGAAGCTCAGCAATACGTCGGCGGTGCCGGCAGCGAACAAAAGAAAAGGCCGCTTCGCCAGGACGGCCATTTGCGCAACGAAGAGCGCCGCGGTTGCCGCGAAGATCGCACCCGCTTTGTAGAAGGCCGCGGCATCGGGCGATCGCGCTTGAATCGCGAGGGCGATGGCTGCCGGGATCAGCAACAGGATATCGGCGACAGCCAGAAGCGTAAGATCGACGCTGCGGCGTATGCGCGGCGAGATCGGCAGCGTTGCGGCAAAATTCGCGAAGACGCCACCGCGCAGATTTTGCCGCTGCGGCAAAATCCACAAGACCGCGATGACATGCAGGCCCGCGAGCCCGCCGAGATGCGCGAACAAATGCCCGTCGCGGGTTACGATAGCGCCGACCATCTGCGCCGAGAGCGCGAGAAGCGAGACGATCGGCAAGCCCGGGATGAAGAGCGCGGCGAGAACGAGCCACTGCCAATGGCGCAGCAGCGACTGGCCGCTTGCCGTCATATACCATCGCAAGCGCAACGCGGTGAAACGCCGGTAGCTGCCAGACGCGGGGTAAGCTTTCACGATCCTGTCGGTAGCGCAGCGTCAGTGATCGCTTCAAGTGGTCGCCCGCTTCAAGCCCAATGTGCCGGCACCCAGTAAGGCCCGTTCCAATGGCCTGGGACCCAGATCGGCGCGGGCGGCGCTACATAGACCGGTGGTGGCGCGTAGTAGGGCGGGCCGACATAGACTGCGCGCGGTCCGACGAAGATCGGGCCGCGAACGACGACGCCCCAGGCGAGCGCGGGTACCGGGGCGAAGCTTGCGACCGCAACGGCGGCGAGCACGCCGAGGCCGAACGAACGAAGACGCGAAGACATGATCGTGGTTCCTTTCGAGACGGCTTGTGTGAAGGGCTTACTGCTGCGGCTGCTTCGCCGCTTGCGCGGCCTGAAGCGCGGAACGGCATGGCTGCGACAGTTCGCTCGCATGTTGTTTGAAACAAGCCGCGATCTCGCCGCCGCCAGGGCGCATACCGGAGCAGAACGTCCGATAATCGGCCGCGCAGGCTTGGCGGACGGCTTTATCGGCGGGGGTGTTGCGGGTCTGCGATCGCGCGATGCCGACGCAACCGGCGAGATGGACGGCGATCGCGACGCAGGCGATGACATCGAGCAGCCGCTTTTGCGGCCGTGTCGGGCGGATGAATCCAGGCATTTTGACCTATCTTGCTGTCGTGACGGTGGTGATACGGGTCTGGTCGAAGGAGTTTCCGATCGGGACAGCGAAAAATTTTCGCGGGGCGGCCGGAAACTTACCGGGCCACCGCCGTATCAGTTACGCATTCCCGGGCGCGTGGCGTTGGCGGCGCATCGCTCGGCCGGGCGATCACGGCATGCCGCCCTGTTGTGTCGCGATTGAGTGAGAGTGGCGTTGACCGAGAATTTCAGCGACGAGGCGCTGATGACCCTGATAGCTCAAGGCGATGAAGGCGCGCTGCGGTTGCTCGCCGAGCGTCATCTCGCCCGCATGCTGCGGCTGGCGGAAAAGACTCTTGGCTCAACGCTCGAGGCCGATGACGTCGTGCAAGAGGCGCTGCTGCGGATTTGGAAACATGCGGGGCGTTGGCAGCGCGAGCGCGCCCGCCTCAGCACCTGGATTTATACGATTGTGTACCGTCTTTGCATCGATCGCCTGCGGCGCCAGCCGACCTTGCCGCTCGATCAGGCGATGGAAGTCGCCGATCCTGCGCCCAGTGCGCCGGAAGCGCTAACGCGCTCGCACGAGCTGACGCGGCTAGCCGCGGCGATGGATGGACTGCAGCCGCGTCAGCGCGCCGCCCTGACACTGTTCTATTACGAGGACTGCAGCGGCGAGGAAGCGGCCGCCATCCTCGATATCAGCCTGCGCGCCTTCTGGTCCTTGCTTCATCGCTCGCGCCAGGCGGTTCAAGCGCTCATGGACGACACCATCACCCTCGCGAAAGCCAATCCATCATGACCATCGAAGAATTCACGACGCTGCTGAGCACCTACGGTGCCGATCTGGAACGCTGGCCGGCCGAGCAGCGCGACGCGGGCACCGCGTTTCTCCGCACCTCCGAAACAGGACGAGAAAAATGGGAGGCGGCGAGGGCGCTCGACACCCTGTTTCGCCACGATCGCGACAACATCGCCGTTGATCCGGCACGGCAGAATGCCATCGTCAATCACGCGCTGCGCCGCATTCGCACGCAACCGCCGGCCTTTTCCTTCGATTGGCGATGGCTGTTCTCAAAGCCGGCCGGTGCTATCGCCGCCACGGCGTTGCTCGCAGGATGGCTGAGCGGTGCGATACTCGGTGCCGATTTGCCACGGACGGCTGCGCCGGGAAATTACGCGATCTCGACGTTGTTGGGCGGGCCGGCGATTTCCGTCGAGGATCTGCTCTGATGTCGATCTCTTTCTCAACGCGGCGTGCCGTTCAGCTCGCGCTTGCGATTTCGCTCATCGTCAATCTGTTCGGCGTGGCCTTTATCGGCGAGCGTCTGTGGCACAATCGCGTCGCGCGGGGCGCTCTTATCGAAACCGATGGCGGTGGCGCGGCGACCTCAATGCGCGCGGTCTTGCGCGAGATCATCGCGAACCTGCCGTCCAAGGATGGCGAGATGTTGCGCGATGCCTTCATCGCGCGCTTGCCAGAATTGGCGACGCTCAACCGGCAATCGCTCGCGGCGGTCGATCAAGTGAGGGCCGATATCGCGCAACAGCCTTTCGATCTCGCCAAGACGCAAGCGGATATGCTGATCTCGCGCGATGCTCGGCAAAAGATCGGCGCCGCCATCCAAGAGACGCTGATCGGCGTGCTCCCGGAAATGTCCGATGAAGGACGCCGTACATTGGCGCAATACCGGCTCGGCGCGCCAAGACAATAATCGACAATCGATCGCGGAAATTTTCGCAGGCGGCTCCGTATCACGATTGAGCGGGGCAGATGGCTCCGCATCCATATCGTTACAGGAGTCAGATCATGTCTTACTTCCGACATCGCATGCTCGCGGCCGGCGTCGTCGCTACGGCTTCCGTGCTCGCTTTCGCTTCGGTCGCCGATGCACGCAGTTGGTCCTATACCGGTCGCGGCGGCCGTACTTACGATCGCAGCGTTACGTCTTATAACAATGGCGGCGGCAATGTCGGCCGCACCTTCACGACGACCGGTCCCAACGGCAAGACAGCGATAAATTCCTTTAATCGCAGCGTCAACGACGGCACGATTACCGACAACCGCACGGTTACGGGCTTCAATGGCAACACGGCGACGCGAACCTTGACCCGCACGCCGGGCGAAGGCGGCTCGTTCACGCAAACCGGGCCAATGGCCAAAGCTTTACGCGGAATTGGTGATCGCTGCCGATGTTGAAGCGAGTATTTTTGTTGGCGTCGGTTGCCCTCGTATTGACGGGTTGCATCGGCATTCCGCTGCGGATGGCGAAACGGATGCAGAAGCAGTCGAACGCGACACAGGAGACCCCCGCAAAATCGACGACCGCGCCGCCGGTGCAAGATGTCGTCCAACCGCCGGCGGCGCTACGGGCCGAGCTCGACGCGATTGTCCAGCAAGGCGCGCCGGGCGTGACGGCGATTGTCATGAAAGGCGATCGCTTGCTCTATCGTCTCGACGTTGGGCAGATCGCACCGGAGACGGAATACGAGGTCGCATCGGCCTCGAAATGGCTGACGACGGCGCTTGTCATGACAGTCGTCGACGAAGGCAAGCTTTCGCTCGACGCGCCGATTTCGCGCTATGTGTCGGCGTTCAAGGGCGAGGCTGCCAAGACGACGCTGCGCGAGTTGCTGGCGCAGACCTCGGGCCAGGGCAGTCTCGAAAGCTTGGTCGATGTACGGCAAGATCCCCGCATTACGCTGGCGCAATCGGCCGCGCTCATCGCCGCGCGGCCGCTCGAGAACCCGCCTGGTGCGGTCTTCAAATATGGCGGGCCGAGCTTTCAGGTCGCGGGCGCGATGGTCGAGGCGGTCACGCACCGGAAATGGTCGGACCTCTTTGCCGAACGCCTAGCAACACCGCTGGGCATGACGCATACCTATTGGACGCATCTGCCCGATCACGGTGTTCCCGCGGCCGCGGTGACCAATCCACTACTGCAGGGTGGTGCCGTCACGACGGCGGAAGACTACATGCGCTTCCTCACCATGATCGACCAGCACGGGCTTTATCAGGGCAAGCGTATCTTGTCCGAGAAAGCGGTGGACGACATGGAAACGGCGCAGACGATCGGCAAGCCGATGGCATACCTGCCGCCGGGTGTGGTCGGCGGCGTGCAATACGCGCTCGGCAATTGGTGCGAGGAATGGATTGCCCGCGGACACTGCACATTGGTATCGAGCCCCGGCGCATTCGGCGCCTTCCCATGGATCGACCGGGAGAGCAATGTCTACGGCATCTTCTTTTTGAAGGATCGCTCACAGCAGATCCTGCCGCATCTCCTGATGGCGCGACGGCTCGTTCTTGCCGGCAGTACGGCTGATGCGCGCTAGGACTCCAGACAAAATCGCGAAGGGATTTCTGATGCAGACGAATCTATCGATGCCGAGAGCGATGATCATCCCCGTCTTGGAGTATCCGGACGTCCACGCCGCCGTGAAATGGCTCGAGGACGCATTCGAATTCGAAGTGCGGCTGTTGATTGGCGATCACAGAGCTCAACTGCAATTCGGCAGCGGTGCGATCGTGGTCGCGAAGAGCGAAGGCGCGGGAAGCGTCCTGGGACGGGGACATTCGGTGATGGTAAGAGTTGATAGGATCGAAGCACATCTGTCGCGAGCAGTTCAGCATGGTGCCCGCATTGTTCAGGATCTTGCGGACTTCCCTTATGGCGAGCGCCAATACACATGCTTTGATTTGGCGGGTCATCGCTGGACGTTTTCCCAGACGATCGCGAATGTCGATCCAGCCGATTGGGGCGGAAAGTTGATGTCGAGCCGCTCCGTCTATCTTGAGTGAGACGGACGCTCTCTAACGTCGGTCTCAGGACTGATTCAGCACGATGGCAGCGCGAATGAGCGCCTTCAACGCTTTCTCATCGATCCTCTCGCCTTCATGGATATCGATGGCACGCCGGACGTTGCCGTCGAGGCTCGAATTAAACAGCTTTGACGGGTCCTTGAGCGCTGCGCCCTTGGCGAAAGTCAGCTTCACGACGCTTTTATAAGTCTCGCCGGTGCAGATCATGCCGTCGCGATACCAGACCGGCACACCGCGCCATTTCCACTCCTCGATCACCTCTGGGTACGCTTGCTTGATGAGCGCACGAACGCGGGCAAGCGTCTCGCCGCGCCAATCGCCGAGCTCCTTGATCCGCGCGTCGATCAAGCGGGAAGGGGACGCGCTTTTCGCAGTCGCATTCTTCTTTGTTGGACTCTTTTTCGCCACGGCGCTCTTTTTCGTCGTCGCGCTCTGCTTCATACGGCTCGCAACTCCTTCGGCTTGTGTTTGACGTCGCGCCGCGCCAGTTCCCATGAAAGCCCAGCGGCACGTGATGCGCGAACTCGGCAACGTCGATCGGCCCTTTCTCAAGCGCGGAAGCGCGGACGGATCGAAGATCGCCAGATCGCTGCGGCGCTCGTTAGCGCGATACATCGTCGCCAGCAAATAGCCGTCGCCCTCGTCGGCCATTGCATGCCGTGGAACGACGATCGGCTCAGAGAAAGCGTCGCCCGGGGGATGGCTGGCTCACGGCAAGGTCCCGTCCGACGGCACGGCACTGCGCGCCTGTCGCATGCGCCAACGGCGCGAAGCGAAGCGCATCGCGCGCAATACATCAAGGCGTCGGCGCGACTTGGCGCCCGCGGACGCGCTTTACTTACCGCCGGGTCGCCTCGATCGTGCCGGTGCAAGTCGCGTTGCGTGTCACTTGGGAATAGTTGCCGCGGATGACGTTGTTGCTGATCCTGCCTTGAATGGTCGCCTGCGTCTGAATGGCGAGTCCGCCTTGGGCAAAGAAGCTGCCGTCGCTTTGTACGGTGCCCGTAGCCTTGCCGCCGATCGACAGGTTCTCGCCCGTCAGCGTATTGCCGGCGATCGTGATTTTGATGTCGTATTCTCGCTTGCAGCTCACGGCGGCGCCGGTGTCGGAGTAGGATTGGCCCGTCATCCGTGATTTGCCGATATAGGTGCCGTCAAAGCTGGCGGCCCAGACGGTCGTCGCAATTGCCGAAACAGTGATCAGTCCAATGGACGCAGGTATGATGCGTGAATTCATTGGATAGCCCTCCCTTTCGAAGATCATGCCGGGGCATGGACCTTCATGTGCTAATTAGGCCTCACCTTATCGGTCGCGACGGCGATGCCGTATCCGGCAAGGACCTTAGTTGGGCTCGAAACTGCGTGTACGCGGTAGGGGCTGGCTACTAGGAAAATGGCACCACCCGCGCGCCGGTTTCTTTTGCCGGCGCTTTCTGCTCAAATCGGCGCCGCAGCATTCGCCGGTTCAGGCGAGGGCCCTTAGCTCAGCGGATAGAGCAGCCGCCTTCTAAGCGGCAGGTCGCTGGTTCGATCCCAGCAGGGCCCGCCAACCTTTGCACGCGCGGCGCCGCGAAGGCTGCCGCACCGAGGTTTTAGAGCGAAAGCCGGCTCCCGCTGCTTTCGCTTGCGACGGCTTGGCAAGCCGTCTCAATAGGGCGAAACTCGGGTATGGCGCCGATGGGGGACCGACCGCCGTGCCCGGATTTATCGGAGATGATTTCATGCGTGTCCTGATGATGCTTTCGCTGACCTTCTTGCTCGCAGCTTGCCAATCGAGCGCGCTTAGTGACCACAGACAGACATCCTGTGGTCCGGGCGGTATGGGATGCAGCCAAGGGCCCATGCCTTATGGAGACATCGACGGCGCAGTCGGGGGCACCAGCGCCAATTGAATATCCGCCACTCGACCGTGGCTGATACGTGATGACGCCAATGTATTGATTGTTGGGGTGTCGCTCGATCGCTTTTGTCGACGAGTGTGATGCGACGTTAGTGGCTGGATTGAACTCCGGCGTCCACTGAAGGCAGTCGCTCGGCGCGCTGCTCGTATTCTGCCGCGAGGCGCAGGATTTCTTCGCGCGTGTGTTCGTCGTTGATGTCGCAGGCGAGCTCCCGGTAGCGGAGCGCCCGGTTTCGAAGATGATCGACCATTATTCCCCCGAACGCGTCGGAGCATCGGGGAACAAGGTTAATAAAATACGAACGTCGAAAACGGCGCGAATATTCTTCGCGTAAAAGAGAAAAGCCCCGCACGGGGGGCTTTTCTGCTCGTGCGGCTGATGGCGGCCGCAGCACCGTATCTGTGACTAGTAGCCCTCGCGCTCCATCCGCTTGCGCAGCATCTTGCGATAGCGCCGGACGGCATCCGATTTCTCGCGAGCACGGCGTTCGGAAGGCTTCTCATAATTGCGCCGCTGCTTCATCTCTCGGAAGATGCCTTCGCGCTGCATCTTCTTTTTGAGAACCCGCAACGCCTGGTCGACATTGTTGTCGCGAACGAGAACCTGCACAGAGCCTTCCTTTGTCCAAATCTCGTCCGATTATGGAGTGATCCTGCACTCGCCGCAATGGTGCATATTACGCTATTTGCCCGGCTTGATCGCATTGTCATTGAGGGCATTCCCGGAATTGGCGAATTCACGATGGAGGTGCCGCGATCCCTCCCACAACTCGAAGCCTTGATGGATTGGCAGGTTTTTGAGGAGGTCTCTTGCGTGTCCGATTGCTTCGGCGTCGTCGGGGCAACGGAACTCGGCCACGTCCTTAATGGCGTTCGACGCCGACAAAAAATAGCAGCGGTAGAACTTCATCGCCGGGCTTTCTGGGAAGCGCGATCCCCGATGTCATCATCGCGCATATCGTTGCCATGTGGGGCCGCAACTTGCAGATGCAAGACACCGCAATTTCGGCGAGTAGGCTTAAATTGAGTGCTAGACTCAAGGCCGAGTGAGCTGGTTGAGCAATCCGCGCAGCACGGGCGCGACGCGTTTGAGCTCGCGCTGATGCGCAACGGAGAGCCGCGCGAGCAAACGGTCGGCTTTGGGCGCCAGCCGAATCAGGACCTGGCGCCGGTCTTCAACGTTCCTCTGCCGCCGGATCAGCGCCTTCTCTTCGAGGCGGTCGATCAGCCCGACGGCGCTGTGATGGCGGATGCCGAGTTGTTCGGCCAGCAAACCGGCGGTGACCGGCGTCTTGGTATGCGCGGCTTTGATCGCGAGCAACGCTTGGTGCTGTTGCGCGCTAAGTCCTGCGGCCAAGGCGGCGTTCTCGCTGAAAATCAGAAAGTGACGCAAGACATAGCGGAACTCGGCGAGCCGTCCGTAGTCTGCGGCGTTTAGCGCGCGCGGTGCCGGCCGTCTAACCCTTGCGCTCATGCCTCGATGCTGTGTCTGTTATGCGACGGGACGGACTTTTAAATATATCGTAGTACGATATAACGGAAGTCGTCTCACAATTAAAGCTCACATCGCTCGAGGTTTCGCAGCGCAATGGCAATGTTTGTTTCCGCAAAAAAGGCTGAGGCCAAAGGCGGCTCGGTCACCGAGGATCGGCTCCGCGATTTCAGTACCGATAGCCGCGTGTTCCTGCTCGTCGTGATGGCGCTGGTGATCGGCACCATCGGCGCTTTCGCGGCGTGGGTGCTGCTGCACCTTATCTATCTTGTCACAAACATCGCCTATTACGGCCACTTCGATGCGGGCTCGGCGTCAATCAAAGGCTCGGCCACCTTTGCCGGCCACACGCTCGGTTGGGTATCCGCTTTCATTCCGGTCGTCGGCTGTCTGATCATCGGGCTGATGGCGCGCTACGGGTCGGAGAAGATACGGGGCCACGGCATTCCCGAGGCGATGGAGGCGATCCTGATCGGCCGCAGCCGCATCCAGGCGAAGGTCGCGATCCTGAAGCCGCTTTCTTCGGCGATCTCGATCGGCACCGGCGGCCCGTTCGGCGCCGAGGGGCCGATCATCATGACGGGCGGCGCGTTCGGCTCGCTGTTTGGACAGTTCTTCCACCTCTCCAATGCCGAGCGGAAGACGCTGCTCGTCGCGGGCGCAGCCGCCGGCATGACCGCGACTTTCGGCACGCCGGTCGCGGCGATGCTGCTGGCAGTCGAGCTGCTGCTCTTCGAATGGAAGCCGCGCAGTTTCGTGCCGGTCGCCGTGGCGAGCGTTGTCGCCGCGGTGTGGCGTCCTTTGCTGATGGGCACGAGCCCACTTTTCCCGATGGCTGTCGGTGCCCCGATGCCGTCGCTCGGCTTGCTGCTTGCGGTTGGGCTCGGGATCGTCGCCGGCCTCGCTTCCGGCCTGCTGACGCAAATGGTCTATGCCTGCGAGGATTTCTTCCAGCGCTTGCCGATCCATTGGATGTGGTGGCCGATGTTCGGCGGCCTCGTGGTTGGTGTCGGCGGGCTGATCGAGCCGCATGCGCTCGGCGTCGGCTACGACAATATCGCGGCGTTGCTCAACGGCGATATGACCAGCATGGCGATCGTGCGCCTGGCGATCGTGAAATCGATCATCTGGTCCGTTGCGCTCGGCTCCGGCACGTCGGGCGGCGTGCTCGCTCCGTTGCTCATCATGGGCGGCGCGGTTGGCGCGCTCTTCGGTCTGATCATGCCGACGGGCAGCGACGGGATCTGGGCGCTGATCGGCATGGCGGCGATGATGGGCGGGACGATGCGCTCGCCGCTAACGGCCATCGTCTTCGCGATCGAGCTGACGCACAACTTCACTGCTTTGCTGCCGCTCGCGGTTGCTTGCACCGCCGCGCATGCCACGACGGTGCTACTGCTGCGCCGCTCGATCCTCACCGAGAAGGTCGCGCGCAAGGGACATCACGTGATGCGCGAATACATCGTCGACCCGTTCGAGACGACGCGCGTCGCCGAGATCATGGCGAAGCCGGTCGATACGCTCTCGGGCGAGACGACGATCAACAATGTCGTCGCGTTTTTCACCGCGCCTGACGCGACGGCGCGGCACAAGAGCTATCCGGTGCTCGACGAGAAGGGCGCGCTGATCGGCATGGTAGCGCGCGCCGATGTGCTGCGCTGGACGGTGAGCGGCTGGGCGGCGGGCACACGCTTGCGCGATTTGCTCGGCGAGCAAGAACTCGTGACCGGCTATGAGGACGAGCTTGTCGGCGCGCTGGCCGATCGCATGGCGATCGCCGATGTCGGGCGCGTGCCGATCCTTCGCCGCAGCGATGAGAAGCTCGTCGGCCTGGTGGCACGGCGCGATCTGCTGCGCGTGCGTGCCGATGTCGTGCGGCATGAGCAGGAGCGCGAGGTGTTGCTCCGGGTGCGATTGCAGCCGAGGCGCAGCACCCCGTAGCACCTAAGCCTCCTGAGGTTGCGCGGCGACTTTCGTCACGCCGCGCGCCGGCAGCAGCAAGCCCGTTAGGCCGCCCAGCAACGAGAGCGCGGCGGCGACCGCCATCGCCGGCTGGAATCCAGCGGTGAATGCCTGCGGCGAGGCGGGGCTGCCTGTTGCCGAGAAGGCCGCCACCAGCATGGCGATGCCGAGCATGCCGCCCAAAAAGCGCAGCATGTTGTAGGTGCCCGACGCCTTGCCGAGATCGCTTTGCGGCACGGCGTTGAGGACAGCGCTTTGCGCCGCCGGCATGACGAGCGAGCCGCCGCAGCCCGCGAGCACCAGCGGAATTGCAAGCTGCAGCGTCGTGAGGCCCGGCGCGGCAATCAGCGCGATCGTCCCCATGCCAGCCGCTTGCATCAGCATGCCGGCGACGACCAGCCGCTTCTCGCCAACCCGATTGATGAGGCTGCCGGCGACAGGCGCCATGAAGAACAGCGTCGCCGTCCAAGGCAGGATGCGCAGCCCGGCGCCGAGCGGGCCATAGCCCTGCGCGGCTTGCAGGAATTGCGCGAGCAGGAAGGTCGTGCCGTAGATCGCGGCGTAGTAGGGCAGGCTCGCGAGATTCCCGATCGCGAAAGCACGCCGGCGGAACAGGCCGAGCGAGAGCATTGGCTGCGCCGCGCGCGCTTCCCATTGGACGAAGGCGAGCAGGGCAATCGCCGACACCGCAAAGCCGGCAACGACCTCGGGGCTCGACCAACCGACGGGATTGCCGCGCATCAGGCTCCAGACCAGCGCGAAAGCGGCGATGGTCACAAGCGCGATGCCGGGCAAGTCGAGCTTTGCTTTCGGGCCGAACGCCTCGCCGAGGTTGCGATAGATCAGCGGCAGCAGGATCAAGCCGATCGGTACGTTGATCCAAAAGATCCATTGCCACGCGAAGCCCGCCGCGATGGCGCCACCCAGCACGGGGCCGGCGATCATCGCCGCGCCGGTGATGCTGGCGAAGATGCCGAGCGCCTTGCCGCGCTCGGCGGCCGAAAAAACGCCACTCAGCAGCGCCATCGCGAGCGGCATCACAAGTGCCGCGCCCATGCCCTGAATGGCCCGGGCGGCGATCAGCATCGCGACATTGGGTGCAGCGCCGCATGCCGCCGACGCGGCGGTGAACAGCGCCAGTCCCGCCATCAGCATGCGGCGGCGGCCGAAACGGTCGCCGAGCGCACTGCCGCCGAGAAGCAGCACCGCGAAGCTGAGGATGTAGGCATTCACCGTCCATTCCAGCAGCTCCATCGATGCGCCGAGATCGGTGCGGATGACATTGAGCGCTGTGGTGACGACCTGAGAGTTGAGCGAGATCATGAAAGAGGCGGTCGAGGTCAGGGCCAATACCCAGATTGCGCCGTGACGCGTGGGAGAGGTTTCCATGCAAGATTTTCCGCGCGGCGGAAAGCATCAATGCGTGTAGAGCCGCGAATCTACGGTCCTGAGACGAGCCAGCGGCCCTGAAAGATTCGCCATGCCGAAAATTTTTCGTGGCCAGACTTGAGCGTGGCGCAAGCGCATCGCAACCACTTCGCGGTTCAGCCGGTTAGACAACCATCATCGATGCCAAGCTCAGGGCCGGCATCGGTTCTTTCATGATGGAGGATTGGATAGTGAAAGTTTTCAATATCGTCTTGGCTGGCGGATTGCTTCTCGCGGCGCCCGCTTTTGCCGATTCCGTGACGGTCCAGACCCGCGACAGCGCAGGCGTCGTCGTATCGCCGCCAGTGGCCACTATGCCGGCGCCGGCCGAGCAGCGGACGATGGAGAAGGACACGATCAAGCAATCGGATGACGGCATGAAGCGCGAGGAAAAGCGCACCCAGGAAACCGTCACCCCGAACGGCTCGTCCCGGACCACCGTCAAGACCAAAACCGATACCGACGATTAACAGGACGACGAGAGTCTGGGCGGCATATCCGTTCGGCTCGAAAGCCCGGCGGCCAAACGGCCGGGCTTTTGTCATGCAGATACAAAAAATTTTTCGGCGGAGGGGAATCCTTTGCGCGTCCTGGATCGTCCTAGCCTCGTAGGACACTCAGCCCAGGAGGCCGCCATGAAGCGCCAGATCGTGATTTATAAAGCCAAGCCCGAACACAATGCGGAGAACGAGCGCCTGCTCAAAGCCGTGTTCGAAGAGCTCCATGCCAAGCAGCCCAAGGGCGTGCGCTATGTGGCGGCGCGGTTACCCGACGATACCTATGTCCACATCGTCTTCACCGACACGCCAGAGGGTGAGCCCGGCCCGCTCTCGAAGCTCGACGCCTTCCGCGCCTATCAGGCGGAGGTCCGCAGTCGTCTTCAGGCGCCGCCCGCGACCGGCGAGGCGACCATCATCGGCGATTATCGTATGCTGAGCGAATAACGTGGCTCGAAAGGTGTTTGGATGAGCGGGGAGAGCGGCGACGCTGCACGCGTCGCCTTCGACCGTTTGCTCGGCGATCTACGGCCGAAGCTGCATCGCTATTGCGCGCGGATGAGCGGCTCGGTCATCGACGGCGAGGATGCGGTGCAGGAGACGCTGGTGAAGGCGATCGAGGCCTTTCCGTCTTTCGCCTCGATCGACAATCCCGAAGCCTGGCTCTTCCGCATCGCGCATAACGCGACGCTCGATCTGCTGCGCCGCCGCACGCGGCAGGACGCACGTCAGTCGGAGAAGGAGTTGGAGATGATCGTCGATCCGGTTTCGACGGTCGAGGACCGCCTCAACGCCGCCGTCAGCCTCAGGACGTTCATGCGGCTGCCGGCGGTGCAGCGCAGCAGCGTCATCCTGATGGATGTACTCGGCTACTCGCTCGACGAGATCGCCGATGTAACCGAGACGAGCCTGCCCTCGGTCAAGGCGGCGCTGCATCGCGGCCGAACCCGTCTCAAAGAGTTGGCGCAGGAGCCGGAGGATCGGCCAACGCCCGCGCTGTCGACCAGGGACCGCGTGCGCCTCACCGGTTATATCGACCGCTTCAACGCGCACGAATTCGATGTCCTGCGCAACATGCTGGCCGACGATGTGAAGGTCGATCTGGTCAACCGCCGGCGCTTGCAAGGCCGCGGCGAAGTCTCGAATTATTTCGGCAATTACGAGCGCGCCACGCATTGGCATTTCGTGCCCGGCTTCGTCGAGGCCCGGCCGGCCATCCTGGTCTACAATCCTGCCAATCCGGCAGGGCCACCGACCTATTTCGTGCTCATCGAATGGCGCGCCGACCGGCTGATCACGATTTGCGATTTTCTCTACGCACCCTATGTAATGGATGGGGCGGAGGTGCAGCCCCTAACCTAGGCGTAGGGGCGTAGGCGAGGGGGCGGAACCGGCCCGGCTTTGAGGGACTTAGATCACTAAAGGAACCGGAGGCACAGCGATGTCATTGTCATTGGCCGAGAGAGAGAACGCTGTCATGCCCATTCCGCTGCAAGTCACTTTTCGCAAAATGCTGCCGTCACCTTTTGTTCGTGAGCGCATCCGCGAGCGGGCCGAGAAGCTCGAGCAGTTCCATCATCGCGTGACCGGCTGCCGCGTGGTCGTTGAAGCGCCGCATCGCCGTCACCACAAAGGCAAGCTTTTTGCCATTGCGGTGGAGGTCAAAGTCCCGGGTGGAACGCTCACCTCGCATCGCAACCCGGGGAAGTGCCACGAGCACGAGGATGTCTATGTGGCGTTGCGGGATTCTTTCGATTCCATCGAACGCCAGCTCGAGGATTTTGCCCGCCGCAAGCGGGGAGAATAGCCCAGCTTCTACGGCGTTACCTTCGGTGCGAGCTGAACGCTCGCACTGGCGCTTACCCATCCGTCGAAATCGCCGGACGGCATGATCACCGTTTGGGTGGCCTGCTGGTTGAAATTGGTCGCCTTGTGGGCGCCGGTCTCGATAGCGATTTGCGGAATCGCTTTTGCCTTGTGGATCGCATTATCGAGCAACGAGTGTACTTGGGTCTGCAATTGCTTCGGATCGGCGCCGAGCATGTCGATCCCGAGCTCGATCTGCACTTAATCGCGCGGAACGCGGCGGTCGACACGCTGCTTCAGCATCAGCGTCGCGCCGTGATCGCTCGACCCCGCGCTGCCCACGCTGATCGTGGTCTGAGCTTGCGCGTCTCCCGCCCCGAACCCGACACCGGCGAATCCCAAGAAAAGGGCGGCGGAGAGAACACGTTCTACGCGACCTGGTACCATCTTAATCAACCTTTTTCACACGCTGACTCGCTCTGTCTAAATGAGATTTTGAGCAAAGAGCTACTAATCGGTGCGATTTGTGCAAAATCTCCCCGACGGCGCGGTGGCTTCTGACACCGGTAAAAGGGCTCGCTCCGGGCGGCTGTTCGTGCCAATTTCTGGGCAATGAAAATGAAAGAGGGAGGGCGCGGGTGACGCAAAAGAAAATCGGCGCGGCGTTGTTGGTCGGAACTTTGCTGGCGATGACGGGTGCGAGCCATGCCGAAGATTCGCTGCGCGTCGCCAAAGGCGCCAGCCGCGCGTATAGCTTCATGCTGCTCGATGTCGGTCTCGGCGCCGGCATCTTCAAAAAGCACAATCTCAGCATCGAAGAGAGCAGCATCGACGGCGCGGCGCGGCTGCACCAGGCGATGGTCTCCGACAGCATCGATATCGCGCTCGGCGCCGGCACCGATATCGCGTTCATTGCCAAAGGCTCGCCCGAGAAGGGCGTCGGCGTGATGGCAACGAATCCGCTCAACATGGCGTTGGTGGTGAGTGCGAAAAGCCCAATCCACGACATGGCCGGTCTCAAAGCCAAGAAGATCGGGGTCACCAGCGCCGGCTCGCTGACTGACTGGTTCGCGCGCCAGATCAACTATCGCGAGGGCTGGAAAGGCGACGATGCCTCCAGCATCGTTGCGCTTGGCAGCGCGGACGGCACCACTTCAGCATTGATCGCCGGGAATATCGATGCGCTGGTGGGCAGCGTCGAGGGCGGTTATGCGCTCGAGCAGCAAGGCCGCGCGAGGGTGTTGTTCGCGTTCGGCGACTTCGTGAAGCCCTTCATCACCCACGCGATCTACGCGACCAACAAGCTCCAGGCCGAGCGGCCGGACGTGCTCCGGCACTTTCTCGCGGCGTGGTACGAAACGATCGCCTATTCCGCCAGCCACAAAACTGAAACCGTGAACACGGTTCAGCCGATCCTCAACATGCCGGCGGAGTGGGTCGGAAAGGTCTATGACGCCGAGAAGCCGATGTTTCCAACCGATGGTCATTACGACCAGCAGGCGCTGAAGATCGTCGCGCAATCGTTGATCGACACCGACCAGATGCCGGCCAGCACCGACCCCAACCGCTTGATCACAGAGCAGTATCTGCCCTAAGACGCGGGGTCATGACCGTCGCCTCCCTCGCGAGCATTTTCTCCGACCGGCCGCGCAGCCTGCGTGCGACCGCGCTCGGCCTCGCTTTGGTGATCGGCGCAGCCAATCTGCTTGCCTGGTTTTGGGCGCTGATCGCGTTCCACGACTATCCGGTACTGCTCGGCACGGCCTTCCTCGCTTACGGTTTCGGCCTACGCCACGCCGTCGATGCCGATCACATCGCGGCGATCGACAACGCGACGCGCAAGCTGATGCAGGAAGGCAAGCGCCCGGCCGCGCTCGGCTTCTATTTCGCGCTCGGTCACTCGACCGTCGTGGTGGTTGCGTCGATCGCGGTTGCGGCCACCGCTGGCTGGCTGCGGCAGGATTTCCCGCGGCTACAGGAAGTTGGCGGTCTCGTCGGCACCGGGATTTCGGCGCTGTTCCTGCTCGCGGTCGCGGTCGTCAATCTCTTCATCTTCATCGCAGTGTGGAAAAGCTTCCACCGCGTGCGCGCCGGCGAAAAGCTCGGCGAGGGTGAGCTCGATACGATGCTCGCGGGGCAGGGGTTCCTCGCGCGGCTGGTGCGGCCACTCTTCCGCCTGGTGACGCGCAGCTGGCATATGTTTGCGGTCGGACTGCTCTTCGGCCTCGGCTTCGATACGGCGACCGAGATCGGGCTGCTCGGCATCGCCGCGAGCGAGGCGGCGCATGGCCTCTCGCTTTGGGCGACACTGGTTTTCCCCGCACTCTTCACCGCCGGTATGTGCTTGATCGATGCGGCCGACAGCGTACTGATGGTTGGCGCTTATGGCTGGGCCTTGGCCAAGCCGGTGCGCAAGCTCTACTACAATCTCACCATCACCTTCGCTTCGGTCGTGGTCGCGCTGCTGATTGGCGGCGTCGAGCTGCTCGGCCTTGCGATCGAGCGGCTTGGCCTGACCGGCCCGTTCTGGGACGCGATCGCGGCGCTCAACGATAATTTCGGCAGCATCGGCTATGTCGTCCTTGCGATCTTCATCGTGAGTTGGCTCGGCTCGATGGCGATATATCATCTCAAAGGCTACGGCGCGCTCGATATCGAAGCGGAGCGGCGGAATGACGACCCTTCGCCGGCATCGCTTGCCGCAGACGCGTCCGCCGCGTGGGGCGCATGGCTCGCCTTCCTCGCTCTCGCGATGCAGGTGCTGGTGCCGTTCTTCCTGATGGCGGAGATCGCACGCGCCGAGACGTCCCGACGGCGTGGCGGTGATCTGCTCGGCGCTTGGCCATAATACGCAGCAAAACGGCAATGCGTCCGATCACGGACTCGCCGATCACTGCTCGATCTGTACCACCCTGGCCGCGGCCCAGGCCTACGCACCGCCCGCGGCGGCCCCGCTGCCATTGCCGGCATCGATCGGCCGTAGCGATCTTTCCGCAGTCGACAGTGCGCAAGCCGCGCTGCTTGTAACTTCCTCCTATCAATCGCGCGGACCGCCTCCCGTCGCCTGATTTGCACGCATCAGCCGAAGCACCGCCATGCGCGGCGCTTCGCTCGTCAATTCATGGGATGGAGTTCTTTCGTGAAAAAACATTCGAGGCGCTTTGCGCTCCTCTTGGCGGTGTCGCTAGCGGCGGCGCCCGGTCTCGCACAGGCACACGCTTTTCCTAAAACCGCCGAGCCGGCAATCGACAGTACGGTCTCGCCCGCGCCGAGCGAGGTCAAAATCTGGTTCACGGGAAAGCTCGAGCCGGCTTTCAGCAAGCTCGAGGTTCATGACGCCGGCGGCGCGGCGGTTGATCAGGGCAATGCAGCGGTCGATCCGCAAGACACGACCCTGATGCATGTGTCGCTGAAACCGCTGCGGCCGGGCGCTTACAAAGTCCATTGGCATGCGGTGTCGGTCGATACCCATGCGACGGACGGCGATTTCACCTTCACGGTAAAATAGCCGAGAAGGGGCCGGATCGGATTAACGATCCATGGATCCGCTGCTGATCACGACGCGGGCCCTGCATTTTACCGGCGCGCTCTCGCTCGCCGGTGTGCTGGGCTTCGTCGTGTTCATCGCCGGCGATCTGCCGCCGCGATTGGCGCGGCAACTGCGTACCGTGGCTCAGCTCAGCGCGGCGTTGGTCCTTCTGACCGCGCCGCTCTGGCTGATCTTCGTCGCCGAGAATATGAGCGGCGACACGCTTGTCACGACGATCGCCGCCGGCGTGCCGAAGACCGTGCTCCTCGACACGCGGTTTGGTCATGCGCTTGGTCTGCGCTTTGTGCTTACGCTGGTGTTGCTGCCGCTGATCGCGCCCTTGGGTCGGCGGCGAATGATCGACTAGCATCGCCGCGTTGATCGCCGCGATCGGCGTCGCGGCGATTGCCTGGCAAGGCCATGCCGGCGCCGAACTCGGCAGCGATGCGACGGACCATCTGATAGCCGATGCCACGCATCTGGTTGCTGCCGCGCTCTGGGTCGGCGCGTTGCTGCCGCTGATAATGGCATTGCGCGGCATCTCTGACGTAAGCCAGCAATACGTTGTCGCCCGGCGGTTTTCGACGCTTGGCGTCATCTGTGTCGCGGCGTTGCTGGTAAGCGGCATCGTCAACACCCATTACCTTGTCGGCTCGGTGGCGGCGCTACTCGGAACTATCTATGGCCGGATATTGCTGCTGAAGCTTGCTTTGGTTCTGGCGATGCTGACGCTGGCCAGCATCAATCGCTGGAAGCTCGTGCCACGGCTGGCCGCGCATGACAGCAACGCTGCGCAACGCATCGCGCGCCATTCGGCGATAGAAGTCGCGCTCGGCCTTGGCGTGATCTTCATCGTGGCGGCGCTCGGGACGATGGAGCCGGCGGTGCATGAAGCGATCGTCTGGCCGCTCGGCTGGCGCTTCGGGCTCGACATGATCGCGGATATACCGGCGCTGCGCGACGATGCGATTTTCAGTGGCAGTATCGCGGTGCTGGGGCTGGCGGGTTTGGGCTTCGGCCTCTATCGCCGCCGTGCTTTCATCATCGCGGTCAGCCTTGCGATCACGCTAGGGCTGGGTGCGCATGCGGTGGATTTGGTGCTGATCCCGGCGACGCCGACGAGTTACCAGGCTTCGCCCGAGCCGTTTACCGCGGCAAATATCGCCACGGGCGATGCCGTCTTTCAGCAGCGCTGTGTCGCTTGTCATGGCGCGCAAGGCGAGGGCGACGGGCCGCTCGCCGCGCAATCGCCGATCCCACCCGCCGATCTGATGATGCATCTGCCGATGCATCCCGAGGGCGATTTCTTCTCCTACATCACCGACGGCCTGGACGAGGGCATCATGCCGAGCTTCGCCGCCATTCCCGTGGAGCAGCGCTGGGATATCGTCCGTGCCATCGAAGCGCGCTACGACGCGAAAATGGCGATGAGCACGCTGCTGGCTGAGGTGACGACGCAGCCCGCGCCGCGAGCGCCCGATTTCGCCTTACCCGAGCCTCAGGACGATGCGGGGACGCTGTCCGCGTTGCTGCAGCACCAAGCCGTACTGCTGGTCTTTGCGACCTTGCCGCAATCGCAGCCGCGTCGCGACCAGCTCCGGCAATGGCACGATGCACTGGCTCAGGCCGGCATAACCGTGGTGACGGTCACCCAATCGCCGGAGATCCGCGCCGCCTATGCGCTGTATGAGCGGCGGCCGCAGATCGATACTCCGCCGGCGCCGCATATCGAATTCCTGATTGATCGCGGTGGCGATATCCGCGGACGCTGGCGTCCCGGCGATATGCCGGATTGGACGCAACTCACGGCGCTGGAGCGCGAGGTGAAGGCGTTGACGGTCGCACCGTCGATCGATTTAGCTCCGGCCATGCCGGCCGGTCATGTCCATGGTTGAGCGAAGGAGAGCAGCATGAGGAATATCTTTGCCGTGGCCGCCATCGCGGTTTTGATCGCCGCACCGGCTTGGGCCGATTCGAGCGGCATCAAGGTCGACCAAGTTTGGGCGCGCGCGACCCCTGGCGCTGCCAAAACCGGCGCGATCTATCTCACCGTCACCAACACCGGCACCACGCCGGACACCCTCGAAGGCGTGGTCAGCACGCCGGTTGCGGAACATGCCGATCTGCACGAGATGAAGATGGCGAACGGTGTGATGGAGATGCGGCCGGTCAAATCGCTGACCATCGATCCGGGCAAAAGCGTGACGTTGGAGCCGAGCGGCTATCACATCATGCTGACCGGATTGAAGGGACCATTGAAGGAAGGCCAGACCGTGCCGCTGACCCTGACCTTCGAGCATGCCGGCGCCCAACAAGTAACAGCATCCGTTGCCAAGGTCGGTGCGATGCATGCCGGCGAGATGAGCGGCGCGGCGAACCCGGCGCAGGGCATGAGCCACGACATGTCGTCGATGCCCGGCATGTCGCATTAAGCCCTAGTCGCATTGACGAGTCGTGACTGAGTCGGCGTGAGGCGTGCCTGCAAGCAGCGAGTCGCCTTCGCCGAATTGTCATGACGAAAGTGACATGCGAAACTGCGTCGCGGCGCAGATGACAGCGCCGTCGCATTTGCATGGCGGGAGCGTCAGCAGCTATAGATTCTCATTATATCTGATCAAGAAATATCGTATAATCAACGTATTATATAATAAATATTATGTTTCACATTAATTAAAAAATACACCTCGAGACCGCTGCCTTAAGCATGGTCGCCGGCGTGGCTTCACGGCAGCGAAATTGAAGCTGCACAAATCCGTCATGCGGCGCTGCTACGCCGTTCCCGTCGTCCAACGGATTGTTTCGAGGACACGGAATGACTGCGTTTCCAGCAAAGCATCAGAAGTTCCAGGCTGCGATGAAGAACGGTCTGATGAATTTTATCAGCGCGACGAAAGCGACCAAGCCGCGCCGTAAGCCGCATCTCTGGCTGGTGCCGCCGGCGCCGAAGCCGCTGCCGGCTCCACAAGTCGCACCCGTGCCACCCGTCGATCCGGTCGAACTCACCGTCCTTGCAGTCAATCGCCTGGGGCTGGCGACCCTTCGCAGTTCGACGAGCGGCAAGGTGGCGACGGTCTCGGTGCCGGATGTACGGACGGCGGAAATCTTCCGCGCCGCCCTGCGTGAGATGCAGAAGAGCCGCCGCACCGACCGGCTGGTCGATGTGGTTGTCACGACCGATGACAGTCCCGCCAAGGGGCCCGACAATCGATCAGGCGATCGAGGCCGCGATGCTGTCGAAGCTTGAAACCAAGGGCGCCGAAAGCGCCCTTTTTTTCCGCCATTGGCTCCGGCATCCGCTCGAGATCGGCGCCTTCTTGCCGTCGAGCGCGGCGGTCGGCCGGGCGATGGCAAAAGCCGTCGCGTTCGATCGGCCAGGCATGATCCTGGAACTCGGCGGCGGTACCGGCCCGGTGACGGCGAGCCTGCTCGAAGCGGGGTGTCCGCCCGAGCGGCTGATCGTTGTCGAGCGCGAAGCGGCACTCGCGGCAATGCTGCGGCGGCGTTTCGAGCGGTTGCAGATCGTCGAAGGCGATGCCTGCGCGATCGCCGAGATCCTCGCCGAGCGCGGCGTCACGAGGTTGGCGGCGATCGTCTCCTCCCTCCCGATCAAATGGTTTCCCATCGCAAGCCAGCGCGCGGTGATCGCGCCCTGTCTCGCGCTGGCCGGCGAGGGCGGGAGCTTCATCCAACTCACCAACGCGCTGGTCTCGCCGGTGGCGATGAGCGCGCTCGATCTCGACGGTGCCGAGGTCGCGCGGGTCTGGTCGCAATTCCCGCCGGTGCAGGTCTGGCGCTATCGGCGCCGGCGAGGGGCGGCATGATGAGTCACATACAATCGATCAATCGTTTCCGCTCGATCTGGATTTCCGATGTTCACTTGGGGACCCGCGGATGCAAAGCCGAATTCCTGCTCGATTTCCTCCGCCTTACCGAATCCGAATACCTCTACCTCGTGGGCGATATCGTCGACGGCTGGAGGCTCAAGAAGTCCTGGTACTGGGCCCAGAGCCACAACGACGTCGTTCAAAAGATCCTCCGCAAAGCGCGGAAGGGAACGAAGGTCATCTACATTCCCGGCAACCACGACGAGATGCTGCGCGACTACACCGGGCTACAATT
The DNA here is from genome assembly GCA_963740675.1 of uncultured Alphaproteobacteria bacterium. Lineage (GTDB taxonomy): Bacteria > Pseudomonadota > Alphaproteobacteria > ATCC43930 > CGMCC-115725 > CAIKMD01. The sequence continues at coordinate 342,572 of CAVUFS010000003.1, read as the reverse complement.
CGGTGGCGTGATGGTCGAATCCGAAGTCATCCATATGACCGCGGATGGCCGCCGCATGCTCGTCATCCATGGCGACGCCTTCGATGGCGTCGTGCGTTATGCCCGCTGGTTGGCGCTCTTGGGCGATTGGGCCTACGACCTGATGCTCAAGATCAACAACTACTTCAACCACGCGCGGCGCCATATGGGCTATCCCTACTGGTCGCTCTCGGCGTACCTAAAATCGCGCGTCAAAAACGCGGTGCAATTCGTCGGCGACTACGCCAACGCAATCACCGCCGAAGCCCGGGCGCGCAAGGTCGACGGCATTATCTGCGGCCATATCCACCAGGCCGAGATGCGCGACATGAACGGCGTTCTCTACTGCAACGATGGCGATTGGGTCGAAAGCTGCACCGCCTTGGTCGAGCATTTCGACGGTTCGCTCGAAATCCTGCACTGGATGACACTGCGTGCTTGCGATCCATTCAATCCACCGAATGAGCGCGAGCTCGAACTGTTGGAAGAAGACGCATGAAGATCCTGTTGGCCAGCGACGCCTGGCCGCCGCAGGTCAACGGCGTCGTACGGACCATGCTCACGGTGATGCACGAGCTCGAAGCGCTCGGCCACACGATTGTGACCCTGACGCCCGACCAATGTTTCACCGTGCCCTGTCCGTTCTACAAAGAGATCAGGCTGGCGATTAACCCGCGCGGCGCGGTCGCGCGGGTGATCGAGGAGACGAAGCCCGATGCAATCCATATCGTCACCGAAGGGCCGATCGGGATCGCGGCGCGGCGCTGGTGCTTGAAGCACGGCCTGCGCTTCACCACCGCTTATCACACGCGCTTTCCCGAATATCTCGCGGTGCGCTACATCGCGCCAAAGCGTTTTACCTACGCGCTGCTGCGCTGGTTCCACGCGCCGGCGGTGCGGGTGATGGTGGCGACAGAATCCGTGCGCCACGAGCTCGCCGGTCATGGCTTCAACAATCTCGCGCCATGGGGCCGCGGCGTTGATCCATCGATTTTCGATCCGGAACTGCGTGACGAGCGGCCGGAGTTCCAACGGCCGATCTTTCTTTATGTCGGCCGTGTCGCGCATGAGAAGAACCTTCCCGCTTTCCTCGGTCTCGATTTGCCGGGCTCGAAAGTCGTCGTCGGCGAGGGGCCGGCGCTCGCCACGCTTAAAGCGCGCTTTCCCGATGTGCATTTCCTCGGCAAGCGCGAAGGCCGTTCGCTCGCGCAGTCTTATGCCTCCGCCGATGTTTTCGTCTTTCCAAGCCGCACCGACACTTTTGGCCTCGTGATGCTCGAAGCGCTTGCCTCGGGCGTGCCGGTCGCGGCCTATCCCGTGCCGGGTCCGCTCGATGTGCTGGGCGGCAGCGATGCCGGCGCGCTCGATGAGGATTTGAAAAGCGCGGCGCTCAAAGCGCTCGGTCTGTCACGGATGCGCTGCCGCGAGCATGCGCTGTGCTTCTCCTGGTCGGCCTGCGCGCGGCAGTTCCTCGACCAACTCTGCCCCGCGCGTTAGCGGCCATTTATTTAATTTGGGGCTCGACGAGCAGCACCGGCTCTTCCGGGCGCAGCGGCAGCGCGAATTTGCCGTGCATCGGGATTGGTGCGAACGTCGTGCCCGAGGCGAGGCGCGCGATCAGCCAATGCAGTGCAGTCGGAACACGCAATTCCGGCGCGATCTCGGCCAGGGATACGCCGCCGAGCCCCTGCGCGATCTCCGCATTGCTGTGCTTGCCGTCGATGGTGGCGAGGAAACGCTGCGTGTGCGGCGAGGGTACGTAGGTGATGCTGCGGCTGTTGCGCAGCACGATCGGCACGGAGGCGCCGGGCGCAGCGAGCTGCGCCAGCGCACGGTCGCCGAATTCGCTCATCACCGACAGGATCGCGTCGGGCGCGGTTGGATCGAGCGCGGCATTCGGCGCGCGTGTGGCATAGAAGGTGTGCAGCGCAAGGCTGCCGTCGAGCGTCTCGGCCATGTCCTCGCGTTGCGACTGCGGCAGGCTCGCGAGCCGCGCGCGCTCGGCGGGATCGCTAACATAGAGGTCGAGGTCGTATTGCAACGCGCAGGTCGCCGGCGCGGCCTTATAGGTGCCAAAAGTCTGAAGATGCAGCCCGGCGCCTGCGAGGAAATGGTGCACGCCCGAAGCGGTGTAGGCGCGATCCTGCTCATGCAGCAGCGTGTCCCAAAGATTGGTGTCGTCCTTGAGATAGCCGGCCTGGACATTGTCCCAGCCCTCACGCAGCCGGAACGGATTGGTCGGCGGCAGATTGGCCAGCACGTCGCGCGCGATGGCGAGCTTTTGCTCGCGATCGTCGATGCCGGCGGTCATGCCGCGCAGCAACTCCTGCATCGCATAGATATGCGCGCGGCCGGGCAGGCCATAGACCATCAGCCCCATGCCGCCATCCGGCGCGAGAACGGCTTCGAGCGCGCGCAGCCCGGCATCGGGATCGGGCAAATGATGCAACACACCGAGACAGGTGATGTAATCGAACATCCCAAGGCCGAGCTGCGGCGCCTCGAGCAGCGACGCATTGACGAAGCGAACATTCGAGAGCCCCCGCACTTTCGCGCGCGCTTCGGCGATCGAGAGGCTCGCCGAAGAAAGATCGAGCGCGATGATCTCGGACGGCGTGTCGCGCAGCTGCTCGCCAAGCCACATCACGCTGTCGCCGGTGCCGCACCCGGCGACCAGCACGCGCAGGCCTTTGCTGAAATCGCGCGCCCCGCCGAAGCAATATTGATTGACCTTGGCGAGGATGTCGGGCGGCGTGATGTAGAGCACGTAGCGCTCACCTGCGGGATCGCGCGCCGGGAAGGGCAGCGTCTCATATTGGCCGCGTACGCCGTCATGAGTGGCCTGCTTCATCCGCTCGCGTAACAGCGCGCCGCTGCGCTCGGCGGCACGGGCATGGAGAGCGCCGCCGAGATTCTTGCGCGCCTCGGCGTAATCCGGGCGCAATGCGAGGGCGCGCTCATAGCGCGCGATAGCTTCATCGAAGCGGCCGCGATTTTGCAGCGCCGCGCCGAGATTGTTGAGGCTCTCGACATCGTCGGACTGCAGCGCCAAGGCACGCTCGAAACAGGCGATCGCCCTGTCGTATTCGCCCTTTTTGTCGAGCACGAGGCCGAGCCCGTTCTGCGCCTCGGCGTAATCCGGGCGCAGCGCGATCGCACGCTCGAACTGCGCGATCGCGGCATCGAGATCGCCGGTCTCGTGCAACACATTGCCGAGATTGCAGCGCGCTTCGGCGAAATCGGCGTGCAAGCCGAGAGCGCGCTCGTAAACCGCGCGCGCTTCGCCGAGCCTGCCGAGATCGTGCAGCGCATTGCCGAGATTGTTCAGCGCCTCGACATAATCGGGCCGCAGGGCGATCGCGCGCTCATAGCGCGCCATGGCTTCTTCCGGCTTGCCTTGCTCGCGCAGGGCATTGCCGAGATTCATCTGCCCTTCGGCATAGTCGGGGTTATGAGCGAGGGCGCGTTTGTGAAGACCAATGGCTTCCTCGCCGCGACCCTGCATGAGCCGCAGATTACCGAGATTGCTCAGCGCTTCGACATAATCGGCTTTCAGCGCCAAGGCGCGTTCGTAATGTGTCGCCGCTTCGTCAATCCGGCCGAGCGCGACGAGGGCGAGGCCGCGATTGTTGTGGAAGAACGGCACGGCGTTGTTGATCGCAATCGCCTGGCCGATGAGGTCGATCGCGCTTTGCGCCTCACCGCGCTGATAGGCAAGCACGCCGAGCAGATGCAGGCTGTCGGCATGGGCGGGATCGCGCGCGAGGATCTGGCGATAGAGCCGCTCGGCCTCGGCGAATTGCCCGCTCTGATGCAGGCGGAGCGCTTCGTTGAAGCTGTCTTGCGATCCGCCTCCCGTTTTCTTGGCGAGACGGCGATCATTCCGGCTCATGCTTGCCGGCCCCTCGACCGAAGATCAAAACGCGCCACAGGCCTCGCTCGTGATCACGCCGACCGAGCGTTGCTTGAATTGCGCGCGATAGGCATTGATGACGCTGCCGATACGCGTGCGTAGATCGGAATCCGGATCGGCGGCGACAAGCAGGATCTTGCTCTGTTCGTGAATGAGCTTGCCACTGCTCTGGTCGTACCATTGCCCGGAGCCGTCCATCACCGTGAACCCGTCAGGGAATTGTGCCGTGACCGCGCGCGCCGCGAAATCATCCCATTCCGCATCCGTCAGCGGTCCGCGGCCGGGAATGTCGCGGCCGAAGAATATCTGGGCGATGGTGTAGCGGTCTTGCCCCGGCAAGGGACAGAGCGGTGCGGCAGCTTGCTTCGGGCCAAAGCTATCGCACGCCGCCAGACTGAGGGCGCAGAGAAGTACAATGATGTTACGCAAGGGGCTGTTCTTTGTGGTTCAAACAACTTTGGCGGGAGCGGGTTTTTTCTTTGCGAAAGCCGGCATGACTTCCTTGGCAAAGATCTGCAGTGTCGCGATCGAGCCCGTCGGGTCGACCAGCAGCACATTGTCGACTCCGCCGGCTTCGAGCTTCTTCAGCCGCGCGATGATCTCGTCTGGCGTGCCGAGCAGTGGCGCGTCATCGAATTCGATCGGCGGGCCGCTGTAATCCTTGATCTCTGTATAACGCTCGGCGCCACGGCCGCGGGCGAGCGTGCCGATGTTTTTCAGCATGTTGATGCGCATCGCCAGCGCCTTCTCGCGGTCCGCGGCATTGCGCACGAGCTGCAAGCCGCGGGTCGTGCCGACCATCGCCGGATCGTAGGCGCGGCCGGCCTTCAGGCATTCGTCCTTGAACATGGCGACGCGCTCGATCGTGAGATCGACGGGCGCGATCTGATCGAGCAGCAGGTTGTAGCCTTCGCGCGCGGCGCGGCGGATCGATTCCTCGCTGCCGGCACCAAGCCAAAAGGGCGGGTGCGGCCGCTGCACCGGTGCCGGCTCGACGACGATGTTCTCGTAGTTCCAGCGCTTGCCGTGATGCGAGAAGCGGCCGGTGCTGTTCCACGCCTTGCGGATGACGTCCATCGCTTCGTCGAAGCGCTCGGTCGCTTCTTCCATCGGCACGCAGAAGCCGTTGAACTCGACGTCGCGATAGCCTTTGCCGACGCCGAAATCGAGTCGACCATTGGAGAGCAGATCGACTGTCGCCGCGGCTTCGGCAACGAGCACCGGATTGTGCCAAGGCAGCACGACGACCGCCGTGCCGAGACGTATGCGCGTCGTGCAGCCGGCGAGATAGCTCAACAGCCCGAGCGATGCAGACACTTGGCCGACGCCGGTGAAGTGATGCTCGACGACGAAGACGCTCTCGAAGCCGAGATCCTCGGCCTCGCGCACATAGTTGATGTAGTCGCGATAACCCTGGCTGTCGCCGCCCTGATGATCGCCGACCGGCGTTCCGCTGCGCGAGCGCGCACCGCCGAAGAGACCGAAACGCATGAGGCTTCTTCTCCCGCTGCTTTGGCCCGACCCTACCACACCAGAGGATAGACGACTATTGCTCGGCTGCCGCCAGCAGCAGTTCCAGCGCCCGCTCAACCGTCGCGTGACGAATGCCGATGCGATCGCCGGGAAATACGTGATGCTCGCTCTGCACCGGCTTGCCTTTGCGCACGATGCCGAAATGCACCAGACCAACCGGCTTATCTGCCGAGCCGCCGCCGGGTCCTGCGATGCCGGTAACAGCGACCGCCAGATCGACCGGCGCATGGGCGAGGGCACCGGCCGCCATCGCGCGCGCGACCTCGGCACTGACGGCACCATGCCAGGCGATGAGTGCCGCCGGCACGCCGAGCATCTCGGTCTTGGCGCGGTTGGAATAGGTGACGAAGCCGCGCTCGACGACATCGGAAGAGCCGGCGATATCGGTCAGCGCGCCGGCGATCAGCCCGCCGGTGCAGGACTCAGCGGTTGCGATCATCAGTTTTTTCTCGCGGCAGCGCGTCAACACGGCTTCGGCGAGCGCGCGGATGCGGTCATCGCTCAAGCAACCACCTCCCAATCCCAATCACGATCAATGCATAGACCGCGGCGAGCAAATCGTCGATCATGATACCGAAACCGCCGCCGCAGCGCCGCTCGACCGTACGGATCGGCCAGGGCTTCCAGATATCGAACAGACGGAACAGCGCGAAGCCGATCGCGTAAGCGAAGATATTGAGCGGCAGCGCGAACAAGGTGATCCATTGGCCGACGACTTCGTCGATGACGATCCAACCGGGATCCTGATCGCTCCGGTCACGGATCGCGACATGCGCGGCGATCCAGCCGATAAAAAAAATAAGGGTTGCCGCCGCGAGCAACTCCCATTTGCCGGCATAGGCGACGATCAACCAAGCGAACGGCAGTGCGGCGAGCGAGCCCCAGGTGCCCGGCGCGCCCGGCAGGAAGCCGCTGCCGAACCAGCTTGCGATCAGCCGCGCCATGCTCAGGGCAGTTGCAGCGTCGCGATGGCTTGCGCGGCCATGCCTTCGCTGCGGCCGAGGAAGCCGAGTTTCTCCGTCGTTGTCGCTTTGACGCTCACCCGGTTGGTCGGAAGCACAAGGATCTCCGCGATCTTCGCGACCATTGCCTCGCGATGTGGACCGATGCGTGGCGCCTCGCACATCATCGTCACATCGACATGAACGATGCGGCCTTTGGCCTGCGCGACCAAATCGGCGGCGTGGCGCAGAAAAAGATGCGAGGGAGCGCCGCGCCACTTCGGATCGCTTGGCGGGAAATGCATCCCGATATCGCCGGCGCCGAGTGCGCCGAGGATCGCATCGGTCAGCGCATGCAGGCCGACATCGGCATCGGAATGACCGACGAGACCGTGGCTATGCGGAATCTTGAGACCGCACAGCCAGATATGATCGCCCGGACCGAATGCGTGCACGTCGAAGCCCTGACCGCTGCGGTAATCGCCACCGCTGCCACTGATCAGCTTTTCGGCGCGCTCGTAATCGTCTGTTGTCGTCACTTTGAAATTGCCTTCCGAGCCTTCGACGAGGCGCACGGTCAAGCCGGCGCGCTCGGCGACGGCCGCATCATCGGTCAATTCCATCCCGATAACCGCGCGATGTGCGGCGAGGATGGCGCGATAGTCGAAGCCTTGCGGCGTCTGCACGCGCCAAAGCGCGGCGCGGTCGAGCGTCTCGGTGACGACGCCGTTATCGCCGCGCTTCACCGTGTCGGCGACCGGCAGTGCCGGGATTGCGCCTGGCGCTTGATCGAGCGCATCGAGCACGCGATCGATGACGATCTGGTCGATGAAGGGTCGGGCGGCGTCGTGGATGAGAACGCGCGATGGCGCGAGGCTGTCGAGACTTTCGAGCCCGAGCCGCGCTGAATCCTGACGCGCGGCGCCGCCGGGGACGGGCGGTAAGATGTCGAGACCGGCCACGGCCGCATCGTAGAGGTCCTGATCGGCGGGGTGATACACCACGCGCACCCGGTCGATCCGCGGATGCGCCGCCAGCCGCTCGACGGAGTGGCGCAGCAGCGCTTGGCCGCCGAGGGTTCTATATTGTTTGGGTCGTTCGCCGCCGAACCGCGTCCCGCGGCCGGCCGCTACGACGAGGGCGATGCATTCCGGCATGGGGCCAAGCTAGCGCAGGCAGTTCCACGGTGGCAGGGCTGTTAACCCTAAAAGGGCGGAATTCCGCGGGCGAAATATCGTTGCAATCGTTGTGCAGTGCGATATGATATGCTCAAACGGTGGGCAAATAGGTTTTTGCACAAATAATGAGCATCAAGATCGGTCCTTTAGAGCTTGAAGCGCCTGTGATCCTGGCACCGATGTCCGGTGTCACCGATCTGCCGTTCCGCCGCTTGGTTAAGACGCATGGTGCCGGGCTCGTCGTGTCCGAGATGATCGCCAGCGAGGCGATGATCCGCGAGACGCGCCAATCGATGACCATGGCGAAGAACTGTCCGGAAGAGCAGCCGATGGCGGTGCAACTCGCCGGTTGCGAGCCGAATGTGATGGCCGAGGCGGCGAAGCTCAATGCCGACCGCGGCGCGACGCTGATCGACATCAATTTCGGCTGTCCCGTGAAGAAGGTCGTCAACGGCCAGGCTGGCTCGGCGCTAATGCGCGAAGAGGGGCTGGCCGCGCGCATCCTCGAAGCGACGGTGAAAGCGGTCAACTTGCCGGTGACACTGAAGATGCGCACCGGCTGGGATGACAACAGCCGCAACGCGCCGAAGCTAGCCAAGATCGCCGAAGATGCCGGCATCAAGATGATTACCGTGCATGGCCGCACACGTTGCCAATTCTATGAAGGCCATGCCGATTGGTCTTTCGTGCGCCGCGTCAAAGAAACGGTGTCGCTGCCCGTCATCGTCAACGGCGACATCACGACCATCGAAGAGGCTCAAGACGCCTTGAGCCTCTCAGGCGCGGATGGCGTGATGATCGGCCGCGGCGCTTACGGCAAGCCGTGGTTCCTTCACCAGGTGATGCATTTCTTCAAAACCGGCACGCGCTTGCCCGATCCGCCGCTCGCGGAGCAGCGCGACACGCTGCTCGGCCATTACGACGCGATGCTGTCGCACTACGGCGTCAACGTCGGCAGCCGCATCGCGCGCAAGCATCTCGGTTGGTATTCGAAAGGGCTTTACGGCTCGTCGGAATTCCGCGCGGCGGTCAATCGCTGCGATGATCCTGCGAAGGTGAAAACCATGGTCGAAGAGTTCTACATGCCGCTTCTGGCAGAGGCGGCCTAGATGGTGGCGACCCGCGGCAGCGTCATTCGGCGCTTACCGCCCTCGGTTGCGGTCGAAGCCCACGCCGTGCTCGCGGCTTTGCCCGATCCGGTGCTCGTCGTCGACGATGAAGGGACACTGCGTTACGCCAATCATGCCGCCGAGGAATTCTTCGATGCCGGCAAGACCATGTTGCTGGGGTTGCCGCTGCCCGGTTTGCTGCCGCCGGACAGCCCGGTCTTCGCGCTGATCGACAGCGTGCGCCGTACCGGCGCGAGCGTTTCCGAATATGGTGTCGCCGTCGACATGCCGCGGATCGGTCCGCGGACGCTGACCGTGCAAGCGGCGTCGATGGGCGATGGCTCCGATCTCGTCATTGTGACGCTGCAGGCCCGCTCCATCGCCGACAAGATCGATCGCCAGCTTACGCATCGCAATGCCGCGCGCTCGGTGACGGCGATGGCTTCGATGTTGGCGCATGAGGTGAAGAACCCGCTCTCCGGCATCCGCGGCGCGGCGCAACTCCTCGAAGAGAATGCCAGCCAGGCCGACCGCGAACTGACACGCCTTATCTGCGACGAGACCGATCGCATCTGCGCGCTGGTCGATCGCATGGACGTGTTCTCCGATCGCCGGCCGCTCGAGCGGGCGCCAGTCAACATTCACGAAGTGCTGGAGCGCGTCCGCCGCGCCGCGCAATCGGGCTTCGCGCGCAATGTCCGCTTCATCGAGGGATACGATCCGTCGCTGCCCGCCGTGCATGGCAATCGCGATTTGCTGATCCAGATCTTCCTCAACCTCGTCAAGAACGCGGCCGAAGCCGCGCCGGCGCAGGGCGGCGAGATTCAGCTCACCACCTCTTATCAGCATGGCGTGCGCATGATGGTCGCCGGCAGCGATAGCCGCGTGCATCTGCCGCTGGTGGTGACGGTGACCGACAATGGCGACGGTATCCCCGAGGATATGCAGCGCCATCTCTTCGATCCCTTTGTCTCGACCAAGCACAACGGCAGCGGCCTTGGCCTTGCCCTGGTTGCTAAGGTGATCAACGATCATGGCGGCGTCATCGAATTCGACACGCAGCCGCGCCGCACCACCTTCCGTGTCTATCTCCCGGTGGCGCCGACAGTCGTCGTTGTGCCGAAGGAGAACCCATCATGAGCGCCGCAACCGTCCTCGTTGCTGACGACGATCGCGCCATCCGCACGGTGCTGGCGCAAGCACTCGGGCGCCTCGGCCACGATGTGCGTACGACCAGCAACGCCGCGACACTGTGGCGTTGGGTGTCGGATGGCGAGGGCGACCTCGTCATCACCGATGTCGTAATGCCGGACGAGAACGGCCTCGACCTCGTGCCGCGTATCAAGAAGCTGCGACCCGAGCTGCGCATCATCGTCATGAGCGCGCAGAACACGCTGCTGACCGCGGTGAAAGCGACCGAGCGCGGTGCGTTCGAATATCTCCCCAAGCCGTTCGATCTGCGCGAGCTGGTGAATGTCGTTGAGCGCGCGCTGACCGTACCGCATGCCTCGACCGCGGCTGCCGCCGCGGCGCCCGAGGATCCGGACGAGCAACTGCCGCTCATCGGCCGCTCGCCGGCGATGCAGGAAATCTATCGCGTGCTGGCGCGGCTCATGGGCACCGATCTCACGGTGATGATCACCGGCGAGAGCGGCACCGGCAAAGAGCTGGTCGCGCGGGCGCTGCATGAATACGGCAAGCGCCGCGCCGGGCCGTTCGTCGCCATCAATATGGCGGCGATCCCGCGCGAGCTGATCGAGAGCGAGCTCTTCGGCCACGAGAAAGGCTCGTTCACCGGCGCCATGGCGCGCGGTGTCGGACGGTTTGAACAAGCACAAGGTGGAACGCTCTTCCTCGACGAAATCGGCGACATGCCGATCGAAGCGCAGACGCGGCTCCTTCGTGTGCTGCAACAGGGCGAATACACAACTGTGGGCGGCCGCGCCCCGATCCGCACCGATGTCCGCATCATCGCGGCAACGCATCGCGATCTGCGCCAGCTCATCCGCCAGGGTCTGTTCCGCGAAGACCTGTTCTATCGTCTCAATGTCGTGCCGATCCGCCTGCCGCCGCTGCGCGAGCGGGCCGAGGACATCCCGGCGCTGATGCGGCATTTCTTTGCCCAGGCGGGCAGCGAAGGCCTGCCGGTGAAGACGGTCGACCAGGCGGCGATGGAGCGGCTCAAAACCTATCGTTGGCCGGGCAACGTCCGCGAGCTCGAGAATCTGGTCCGGCGTCTGTCGGCGCTCTATTCGCAGGAAGTAATCGGCGTCGACGCGATCGAGGCGGAACTGGCGGATACGCCGGCAGTGCCCACGGCGGCACAAAGTAATGGCGACGACAGTCTCAGCTCGGCCGCCGAGCGTCACCTGCGCGACTATTTCGCCGCTCATAAGGGCGGGCTTCCGCCGGCGGGACTCTATGACCGAGTCTTGCGCGAGATCGAACGGCCGCTGATCCAGTTGAGCCTCAGCGCGACACGCGGCAACCAGCTCAAAGCCGCGCAACTCCTTGGTCTCAACCGCAATACGCTGCGCAAAAAGGTACGTGAACTCGACATTGATGTCGCCCGCGGCCTAAAATAAAGGATGAGCGAGCGGCGGGGGTTTGCGGCGTGGGCCGGGACGGCCGGGCTTGGGCGTAAGCTTGCGCTCACGCTTGGCATTTTCGCGCTGCTCTCTGGCTTCGCGACGCTCGCCGAATTGCGCGGCCTATGGCCCGGGGCCGGCGCGCCGCATCTCGATCAGCTCTTCTTGCTGCTCAATTTCGTCCTGCTGCTGCCGCTGATCGCCATCATCGCGTGGCGGCTGGTGCAGCTTTGGACCGAGCGGCGGCGCGGGCTTGCCGGCTCGCGCCTCCATACGCGGCTGGTGGTGTTGTTCAGCCTCGTTGCCGTGATCCCGACGGTGATCGTCGCAATCTTTTCCTATCTGCTCTTCAGCTTCGGCGTGCAGGCTTGGTTCAGCGAGCCGGTCCATAACGCCGTGACCGGTTCGCTTGCCGTGGCCGAGGCGTATCTTCACGAGCATCAGCAGACGATCCGCGCCGATGTCGTCGGCATGGCGAACGACCTCAACCGCGACGCCAATCTGCTCAGCCTCAATCCGCAGCGCTTTAATCAAGTGGTGCGCGCGCAAGCGGCGCTGCGCTCGCTGACGGAAGCGATCGTCTTCGACGGGCAGGGGCATCTGCTGGCGCGCACGGGCTTCAGCTTCGCGCTTGAATTGCAGCCGGTGCCGGATTGGGCGCTCGCCTCGGCGCGCGCGGGCGATGTCGCCGTGATGACGAACGATAATGACGATCGTGTGCGCGCCCTCGTGCGGCTCGAGCGTTATGGCGAGGTCTACCTTTATGCGGGCCGCTTCATCGATCCCAATGTCATCAACCATATGAAGCAGACGCAAAGCGCGGTCGCGCAGTACGAGCAACTCGAAGGCCAGCGCTCGGACTATCAGATCGTTCTTTCCATCGTGTTCTTCGGCGTCGGCTTGCTGCTGCTGACCGGCGCTGTCTGGGTCGGTCTCACATTCGCGACCCGAATGGCGAAACCGATCGCCTCGCTCGTCGCGGCGGCGGAGCGGGTGCGCGGCGGCGATCTCGCGGCGCGCGTCCCGGCGGGCGACAGCGACGAGGAATTCTCTTCCCTGTCGCGCGCCTTCAACCGCATGACGCATCAATTGCAGAGCCAGCAAAGCGAGTTGATCGAAGCCAACCGCCAGCTCGATCAGCGGCGGCGGTTCACCGAGACCGTACTGTCGGGCGTCTCCGCCGGCGTGATCGGCCTCGATCAGCAGGGTCGTATCAACCTGCCGAACCGCTCGGCCGCGCTGCTGCTCGGTACCGATCTCGATCAGCATATCGGCAAGGACCTGACCGAGGTCGTGCCCGAAATGGCCGGGCTGATCGAGGAAGCCGAGCGCCGGCCCGACCGGCTGGCGCAAGGCCAGATTCAACTCGTGCGCTCCGGCCGCGCGCACACGCTGCTCGTCCGTGTCGCGGCCGAGCGCCTCGAAGGCGAGGCGAAAGGATATGTCGCCACCTTCGACGATATCACCGAGTTGCAGGCGGCGCAGCGCAAAGCGGCCTGGGCCGATGTTGCACGCCGGATCGCGCATGAGATCAAGAACCCGCTGACGCCGATCCAGCTCTCAGCCGAGCGGCTCAAGCGGAAATACCTGAAGGACATCACCAGCGATCGCGAGACCTTCGCCGCCTGTACCGACACGATCATTCGCCATGTCAGCGATATCGGCCGCATGGTCGACGAGTTTTCTTCCTTCGCGCGGATGCCGGCGCCGGTCCTGCGCGACGAGGATTTGAACGAGATCGTCCGTCAGGCGACGTTCTTACAGCGCGCCGCGACGCCCGAGATTCGCGTCGAGACCGAGCTGCCCGGCGCGCCGACGCGAATCAATTGCGATTCGCGCCAAGTGGCGCAGGCGTTGGTCAATCTTTTAAAGAATGCTGCCGAATCAATTCTTTCGCGCGAAGGCGACGTACCGCCCGGCCAGATCACCGTGCGTCTCTGCCATGAGGGCGAGGACACCGTGCTATCGGTCGAGGATAACGGTCGCGGCCTGCCAAAAGAGGGGCGCGAGCGGCTGATCGAGCCCTATGTGACGACGCATGTAAAAGGTACGGGTCTGGGTCTCGCCATCGTGAAGAAAATCATGGAAGATCATTACGGCGAGCTCGTTCTCGATGATCGGGAAGGTGGCGGTGCGCGGGTGCGGCTCGTGTTCCATCCGCCAGAGACAAAGAACGTGGCGCCAGAACCGGTAGCTCAGGTGGAAGCCTAATCGATGGCGAACGAGATTCTAGTCGTCGACGATGAAGCCGATATCCGCGCGTTGATGTGCGGTATCCTCGGCGACGAGGGCTATGAGACGCGTCAGGCCGGCAACAGCACGGAAGCATTGGCCGCGATCCGCTCGCGCCAGCCGTCGCTCGTCGTGCTCGACATCTGGCTGCAGGGCAGCGAACTCGACGGGCTCGAGATTCTGAAGATCATCAAGCGCGAGCTGCCGCATATCCCGGTCGTGATGATCAGCGGCCACGGCAATATCGAGACCGCCGTCGCGGCGATCAAGATCGGCGCCTACGACTTCATCGAGAAGCCGTTCAAATCGGATCGGCTGCTCATCATCGTCGAGCGCGCGATCGAGGCGGCACGTCTCCGGCGCGAGAATGAAGAGCTGCGCCAGCGTACCGGCGGCGATGAAGACCTCATCGGCAACTCCCACGCGATCTCGCAGCTTCGCCAGCAGCTCGATCGCGTCGGCCCGACCAATAGCCGCGTGCTGATCACCGGCGCGCCCGGCGCCGGCAAGGAAGTCGTCGCGCGATTGCTCCATGCCGGCTCGCGGCGCGGCAAGGGGCCGTTTGTCGTGCTGAGCTGCGCGACGATGCGGCCCGAGCGTTTCGAGATCGAGCTGTTCGGCACCGATGCCGGCGCCGAGGGACCGGAATCGCCGCGTAAGGTCGGCACCTTCGAGCAGGCGCATGGCGGCACACTCTTCCTCGACGAAGTCGCTGACATGCCTTTGGAGACGCAAGGCAAGATCGTGCGCGCGCTGCAGGATCAGACGTTCGAGCGCGTCGGCGGCACGCGGGTAAAGGTCGATGTCCGCGTGATCGCCGCGACCAATCGCGATCTCACCCTCGAGATCGCCGCCGGACGGTTCCGCGAGGATCTCTACTACAGGCTTGCTGTCGTGCCGCTGCATGTGCCGCCGCTGCGGCAACGCATCGAGGATATTCCCGCGCTTGCCAAGCATTTCATGCTGCGCGCTGCCGAGACGGCACGTCTGCCGCCACGCGAATTCGGCGACGACGCGATCGCCGCGCTGCAGGCCTATGAGTGGCCGGGCAATGTGCGCCAGCTCAAGAACGCGGTCGATTGGACCTTGATCATGGTGCCGGCGGGCAGCGATCCGATCCGCGCCGAGATGCTGCCGGCGGAGATCGGCTCGATCGCGCCGGCGGTCGTGCGGTGGGATCGCGGCGGCGAGTTGATGGCACTGCCGCTACGCGATGCGCGCGAGATGTTCGAGCGCGAATATCTCTTCGCCCAGATCGCGCGCTTCGGCGGCAATATCTCGCGCACCGCGGCTTTTGTCGGCATGGAACGCTCGGCACTGCATCGCAAGCTCAAATCGCTCGGCGTGCTCAATGGCGAGCGTGGCGGCGAGCGCGGGTCCGATGAGCGGGGGCCGGACGAGCCCGCCGCCAAGGCCGATTTGTCCGAGGCGAATTGAGCCTGGATTAGAGTCCCATGTCCCGTATTGCTTATGTGAACGGCCGGTACCTCGCGCATCGCGACGCGCAGGTGCATATCGAGGATCGCGGCTACCAATTTGCCGATGGCTGCTATGAAGTCGTTGCTATGCGGAACGGCGTCTTCATCGATGCTGGGCTGCATCTGCAGCGGTTGCGGCGTTCGCTCGCCGCGTTGCGCATCGATTTTCCGATGAACGATGCCGCACTCATGGTCATCATGAACGAAGTTGCGCGCCGCAATCTGGTGCGCGAAGGTTTCGTCTATATGCAAATCACGCGCGGCGTAGCGACGCGCGATTTCGCATTCCCAGGCAAGACGCGGCCGAGCTTGGTGATGACGGCGCGTTCAAAGTTGCTGATCGATCCGAAGCTGCTCGCGAACGGTATTAAGGTCGTCACTATTCCTGATCAGCGCTGGGCGCGGCCCGATATCAAATCGGTCTCGTTGCTGCCTAATGCCTTGGGGAAAGAACAGGCGAAGCAAGCCGGTGCTTATGAGGCGTGGCAGGTCGATCGTGACGGCAATATCACCGAAGGCACCTCGTCGAATGCCTGGATCGTCACCAAAGCGGGGGAGGTGGTCACGCGCCAGGCCGATCAGGGGATTTTGAACGGCGTGACGCGGCTAGGATTGCTGCGTGTCATCGCGGCGTCGGGGCTGAAATTCGTCGAACGGCCGTTCAGCGTCGCCGAGGCCAAACAAGCGGCTGAGGCGCTTCTCACCAGCAGCACGAATTTCGTCGTGCCGGTCGTGCGGATCGATGAGACGCCGGTCGGCGACGGCAAGCCGGGGCCACTCGCCAAGAAGCTGGCGGCTTCCTACGCGGATTACGCCGCTGTCGGCGGCTCGGACAAAGCATGAGTTTACCGCGCGCCATCGTCTTCGATTGGGACAACACCCTCGTCGATAGCTGGACCACGATCCATGAGGCGTTGGTCCTGACCTTCAAGGCCATGGGCCATGAGCCATGGACGCTGGCCGAGACCAAGGCGCGTGCGCGGCATTCGCTGCGCGATGCTTTCCCGGCGCTATTCGGCGATCGGTGGGACGAGGCGCGCAAGCTCTATCTCGATCATTTCACCTCGATGCATATCGAGCGGTTGGCGCCGATCGTTGGCGCGGCCGAATTGCTCGATGAAGCAAACCGGGCCGGTTTCCACCTCGCTGTCCTCAGCAACAAGACCGGACGCATCCTGCGGCGCGAAGCCGATCATCTCGGTTGGACGCCGCATTTCAAACGCCTCGTCGGCGCGGGCGATGCCAAAGCCGACAAGCCCGATCCGATCGCGATGCAACTCACGCTCGAAGGCTCGGGCTTTACCGGTGCCGATGTTTGGTATGTCGGCGATACCGCGCTCGATATGGAATGCGCGGCGCGGGCCGGCTGCACGGCCGTCCTACTCGGCCCCCTCGATCCCGAGGATCAGGGCTTCGTCAAATTCCCGCCGCAGCTTCGCTTTGCCGATTTCAGCGCGCTGGGCTGGTCGTTGCGGGGCGAAGCGGCCCGGCGATCCAGCGAAAGCCGGTGAGGATGCCGCTCTCGAAATGGCACTCGACAGCGACGTTGTGCGCATAGCCGGTTGACGTCTCCGGCACGTCGCCCCGCACGCCCTGCACTGTCACCAGCGCGTTTTGGGAGTCGGTGTCGATATGGCTGCCCACCACGTCGATGGAGCTGCGGGGAAAAGCGCGGGTCATGAAATCCGAGCAACGATCGATCATGCTGACGCTCCCGAACGCCATCTTGGTGTCGAACCCGACCTCGCTCATGCGGTTGCAGCCGGCGAGCGCTAGGACGGCGCCTACGACCGCGGCAAACCTCAGAATTTGACTAAAAATCAATCGCATGCCCGACAGTTTGGACTCTGTCGCGATAAAATACAAATTCCTCGCGCCGGGCCTTGTGATTTCCCTTTGCGACCCAATTTTGGTATCCATTGGGTGGCTATGAGGCGCTCTTCGGCGGGCACGGATATGGGTCCGGTCAGCCGCAATAATTCAAGAAGGGATATCCCCATGTCTTCGGAAAAGACTCAGAATGTGCAGGACGTTTTCCTCAATAACGTCCGCAAGAACAAGACACCTGTCACGGTCTTTCTCGTCAATGGCGTCAAGCTTCAGGGAATCATCACTTGGTTCGATAATTTCTGCGTGCTGCTGCGTCGCGACGCGCACTCGCAACTCGTCTACAAGCATGCAATCTCCACCGTGATGCCGGCGGGACCCATCCAGCTGTTCGAGCCGGGGACTTCCGATCAAGAAGGTTGATCGGTGGTAGAAGCTACGGGTGAGCGCTCCCCGACGGTCGGGCGCTGCCTCGTCGTTCATCCTTGCCTAAGATCCGCGGCGGCGCGGGGCGATGCCGCGCGCACGCCCGAGATGCGTCTCGAAGAGGCGGTCGGCCTCGCGCGCGCGATCGCGCTCGATGTCGTTGCGTCCGAAGTCGTGCGCATGAGCGCATGGCGCCCGGGCACTTTGCTCGGCACCGGTACCGTGAAGCGTCTCGCCGAGCTGGTGGAGGAGCAGGAGATCGCCGTCACGGTGATCGACGCGACTGTCACGCCGGTGCAGCAGCGCAATCTCGAGCGCGATCTGAAATCCAAGGTCATCGACCGCACCGGTCTCATCCTCGAGATTTTCGGCGCCCGCGCCCGCACGCATGAAGGCTCGTTGCAGGTCGAGCTTGCGGCGCTGACCTATCAACGCTCGCGGCTGGTGCGTTCCTGGACGCATCTGGAGCGGCAACGCGGCGGCTTCGGCTTTCTCGGCGGCCCGGGCGAAAGTCAGCTCGAAATCGACCGCCGGCTCATCACCGATCGCATCACCTATCTGAAGCGCGAGCTCGATACGGTGAAGCGTACCCGTGCGCTGCATCGCGAGGCACGCAAGCGCGTGCCGTATCCGGTCGTCGCGCTTGTCGGCTACACCAACGCCGGCAAATCGACGCTGTTCAATCGCCTGACGCGCGCCGAAGTCGTCGCCGCCGATCAGCTCTTCGCGACGCTCGATCCGACGATGCGGCGGCTGCCGCTGCCCTCGGGCCGCAGCGCGATACTCTCCGACACGGTCGGCTTCGTCTCCGATCTGCCGACGCCGCTCGTTGCCGCGTTCCGCGCGACCCTCGAAGAAGTGACGTCGGCCGATCTCGTCGTCCACGTCCGCGACATGCATCATCCCGAAAGCGAAGCGCAGCGCGACGACGTGCATGCGGTGCTGAACGAGCTCGGTGTGAGCGAGAAGCTCGAGAACGGCTCGATCGAGGCGCTCAACAAAATCGATCTGCTGCCCGAAGACCAGAAGATCGTGTTGCGCAATCAGGCCAAGCGGAACGTCGCCGCCGTGCCGATCTCGGCGACAACCGGCGAGGGCTGCAACGAGCTGCTCGCACTGATCGACAACCGCCTCGATGCCGAGCGTCAGACCGCCCAGCTCGACGTGCCGCTCTCCGATGGCGCGGCGATCGCCTGGCTCTACCGCCATGGCGAAGTGGTCGAGCGCGACGACGACGAGCAGCACGCGCACCTCACCGTGCGCCTGAGCGAAGCCGATCTCGGCCGCTTCCAGAGCCTCCACACGCGGCACTAGCCCTGACGGGCTAAGTGTTCCCCTAACGTTCTTGAAATTGCGCCGAGACATAAGTTAGTCTCAGCCACTTTTCGGGATCGGGGGAACGTCATGCTGTATCGATCGGGGAAACTTCTTGCTGTCGCCGGGTTGCTGCTCGTCCTCGCCGCGTGCGGGCCGATCGGGCCGCCGCCCCGTACAACCGTCAACGTGGTAGGCGACAAATTCAGCAAGGACATCGAACTGCAGGGCGTGCCGCTACACGATCCAACAAACGGCGTCGATCTGTTCTGGGAACTGCGCAGCTTCGTCGATCAGCAAACCCACGAAACGTCTCATCAGATTTACGTTGAATGGAGTTACACCGGTCCCTCAGCGGGCCCTTACCGCGCATCAGACGATACGGCGCGTACGTTACCGGTGAAGATACTCTTCAAGGAATCATGCCCTTTCGGTAAATGTCCACGAACCGACACGATCGGCATTGGCATTGATGAGGCGACGTTGCGCAAGCGTGCGACAACAGGCTTTCAAGTGAAGCTGATCGGTCAGGATGGATATTCGGGTATCCTCGATATCACATCCCAGATGATCAACGCACAGCTTCAGGCGGAAGACCGCATTTATGGCGCACCTACGGGTGTCTCTGCCGTTACCGCAGCAGCGGCAGCAAACGCACGCACGCCAGATGGCAAGGGCTTTCTCGGTGTGCTGCCCTTTGACCTGCCGTTCGGAGTTGGCGTACAAATCAATCGTGTCGATCCGAATACGCCGGCGGCAGCAGCCGGGTTCCAGATTGGTGATTTGGTGCTGAGCTATAATGGCCAGAAGGTCACTGGCGCAGATCAACTGAGCGGTCTCATCAGGGCGACTGCGCCAGGTTCCCTCGTGCCGATCGAGATCAAACGCCATCAACAACCAATGACTCTGTCCGCCCAGATGTAACCCCGGCTCTTCCCTCGCAGCGGAATTCGAGATAGAGGCGCGTTAGCACAGGAGACGCGCGATGAAGCTCGCTTTTATCGGTCTGGGCGTGATGGGGTTTCCGATGGCGGGACATCTCGCCAAGGCCAGCCACGAGGTCACGGTCTATAACCGGAGCGCGGCCAAGGCGCGTGCTTGGACCGAGCAGCACAAGGGCGCCGCGAAGCCGACACCGGCGGAAGCGGCGGCGGGGGCCGAGATCGTTTTCACCTGCGTCGGCAATGATGACGATGTGCGGCAGATGGTGCTTGGCGAGCACGGCGCGCTCAAAGGCATGAGCAAAGGCGGGCTGCTGGTCGATCACACCACGGCCTCGGCCGAGCTGGCGCGCGAGCTGGATGCGGCAGCGAAGGCGAAAGGCTTCGGGTTCCTCGATGCGCCAGTCTCGGGCGGGCAGGCGGGAGCGCAGAATGGCACGCTCACGGTGATGGTCGGCGGCGATGCACAAAGCTTTGCACGGGCCGAGCCCGTCATGAAGCATTATGGCCGCGCGGTCACGCATATGGGCGCGGCCGGCAACGGCCAGCTCACCAAGATGGTCAATCAGATCATGATTGCGGGCTTGGTGCAGGCACTGTCGGAGGGCCTCAATTTCGCGGTTCGCGCCGGGCTCGATGCACAGAAAGCGGCGCAGGTCATCGCGAAAGGCGCAGCGCAATCCTGGCAGCTCGAGAACCGCTACCAGACCATGCTCGACGATAAATTCGATTTCGGCTTCGCGGTCGATTGGATGCGCAAGGATCTCGCGATCTGTCTCGCCGAGGCGCGGCGTAACAAATCGCCGCTTCCCGTCACCGCGCTGGTCGATCAGTTCTATCAGCGTGTGCAGGAGCGCGGCGGCGGCCGTTGGGATACGTCGAGCCTTCTCCATCTTCTTGCCCATCCCTGACGCGCCGTCCGTGGGCGCAAGGATGGGCGCGGTCTCCGCGCCGATCTGTTGCTGAGGTTTCGACCGTGACATAGTGAGCAGGGCGGCGACGTACGAACGATCGCCGCATGTCACGGGAGGAACGATGAGCAACGGGACCATCAATCGTCGCGGCTTTCTCGCGGCTGCATCGGCCGCTATCGCGGCCTCGGCCGTATCGGGCGGCGAGGCTGTCGCAGCAACCAAGGCAAACACCACCGCACAGCCGGCGCATCGCGAATATCTCATCCGTGGCGCGGCGGTCATCTCGATGGATCCGTCGGTCGGCGATTTCGCCAAAGGCGACGTGCATGTGCGCGACGGCACGATTGTTGCGGTTGGCCCGCGCATCAACGCACCGCAGGCCAGCGTGATCGACGGCGCCAACATGATCGCGATGCCGGGTCTTATCGACACGCATTGGCATATGTGGGAGAGCGTGGCGCGTAACCTCGCCGGCGATGATGCGAAGACCGGCTATTTCCCGCATAGCCGGACGCTTGGCGTGTTGTTCACGCCGGAAGACAATGCGCGCGGCGTGCGGCTCGGCCTCGCCGAAGCGATCCATTCCGGCATTACGACCGTGC
This sequence comes from uncultured Alphaproteobacteria bacterium, assembly GCA_963740675.1. Lineage (GTDB taxonomy): Bacteria > Pseudomonadota > Alphaproteobacteria > ATCC43930 > CGMCC-115725 > CAIKMD01. Next base: position 321,558 of record CAVUFS010000003.1, on the reverse strand, counting down.
ATAACTGGTCGCACAACAATCTCTCGCCAGACTATGCCGCGGCCGAGCTTGCCGTGCATCGCGAAGCCGGCAGCCGCGCACGATATTCCTATGGCTATTCGCGCAAGACCGGCACCAACACGATGCTGCCGCTCGATGATATCCGCGCCTTCCACACCAAATATTTCAGCACACCCGGCGACGGGCTTGTCACTTTCGGCATCGCGACGCGCGGTCCCAACAGCAATCCGATCGATATCTGCGCGCAGGAAATGGCCTTTGCGCGCGAGCTGAAAATTGCACTGACGACCCATGTCGGCATCGAGCCGGGCAAGAATTCTTTCGTCGAGATGATGGCGAAAGCCAATCTGCTCGGCCCCGATGTTCTGCTGGTCCATGCGACGAACAGCACCGATGCCGAGCGCAAGATCCTCGGCGAGACCAAGACGCCGGTGAGCTGCAGCCCCTTCACCGAAATGCGGACCGGCTTCGGTGTCACGCCGGTGCGCTCTTTCCTGGCCGCCAATGTGCCCTTCGGCCTCTCGATCGACACGACCGTGCTTTGCGGCAATGCCGACATGTTCGCGATCATGAAGGTGATGCAGAATATCGACGACGGCACGACGCCGAGCGAATTCGGCATCGCCGCGCGGCGCGTTCTCGAGATGGGCACCATCGACGGGGCGCGGGCGCTCGGCATCGCCGATCGCGTCGGCTCGCTGACGCCGGGCAAACGTGCCGACATCATCCTCGTCCGCACCGACGCCATCAACATGGCGCCGATGGCCGATCCCGCGCGCATGATCGTGCAGGCGGCACAGCCCGCCAATGTCGATACGGTGATGGTCGACGGCCGCATCCTGAAGCACGCCGGCAAGCTCACGACGCTCAATGAGGCGAAAGTAATGCGCGAAGCGGCCGAGACCATCGCCCGCGTCAACGCGCAGATCAGCAAGACCTGATAGGAGACCGACAGCGGCGCCCCGACCGATATGGTTGACCTCGACATAGTTGACAACGGCGCCGCTTCGGCTTCTGCTATCAGCCAATAAGCGATCGCCCGCCAGGGCGATCCGCCAGAGGGAGGGAGAGGGATGCGGTTTTCAGCCACCATCATCGGTATGGCCGTCGCGGCGGCCTTCGGTTTCAGCACCTCGGTCGCACAGGCGGACGAACCGATCAATATCCGCATTGGGTGGGTTGTGCCGGTCGGCAATTGGGCATCGATCATCTACGAGAAGAAGGATCTGATGACCCATTACGGCAAGACCTACACGGTCACGCCGACGCATTTTGCCGGCACGCCGCCGATGATCACGGCGCTCGCCGCGGGCGAACTCGACATCGCCGACCTTGCCTATTCTTCCTTCGCGACGGCGATCGTGAATGCCAACATGAGCAATCTCAAATTCATCGCCGACGAAGCGCAGGACGGCCCCAACGGATATAACTCTGGCTCATACTACGTCCTGAAGGACGGGCCGATCAAGAAAGGTCGAAGACCTCAAGGGCAAGGTGATCGCCGATGTCGGCGCAGGCTCGGCGGTTGATATCGTAATCCGTGCGATGCTGAAGAAGCACGGGCTTGAATCGCCGCGCGATTATACGGTGATCGAGGCCGGTTTTCCCAATATGGAAGCGCTTCTCACCGAAAAGAAGGCGGATCTGGTGTCCTCGGTGCAGCCTTTCAACCAGCGGCCGACTTTCGTGGCTGCGACGCGGTCGCTGTTCAACGCGGTCGATGCGCTTGGCGGACCATCGCAATTCGTCGTTTGGACGGCGCATGAGGAATACATCAAGAAGAACCGCGCGGCCCTGGTCGATATGTTCGAGGACGCCATTCGCGTTACGCGCTGGATGACCGATCCCAAGAACCACGATGCGGTCGTCGACATCGCGGCGAAGCTCACCAAGCAGCCGGCGGCGCAACTGCAATACGTCTTCACCAAAGCGGATCTCTATCGCGATCCGAACATGATGCCGAACATCGAAATCTACAGCGCGCGGTCGATGCGCAGGCCGAGGTCGGCTTCCTCAAGAAGAAGATCGACGTGAACCCTACGCCGATCTCAGCATGATCAAGGAAGCGGCGGCGCGTATCAAGTAGCGGAGCAGGGGGAGTTTCATGGAATGAAGGTGTTTCATCGCGCGGCTCTCGCCGCGCTGACGCTTCTTGTTGCGCCCGCGGCGCTGCTCGCACCGGCGCTTGCCGAGGACGAGCATACCTCGCTCGCCATTCCCGGCATCACCATCGGCTTCATCACGCGCTTCATCGCCGACGATGAGGGACTGTGGAAGAAGCAGGGGCTCGATGTGAAGGTGCTCGATATCGCCGGCATCGGGTCGATGAATGCGGTGATCTCGGGCTCGGTCGATTTCTCGATGTCGTCCGGCCCGTCGATCACCCGCGCCTGGGCGAAAGGTCAGCATCTCTCGGCCTCGCCACGGCGATCAATCAATCGGACGAGGATATCGTTATCCGCAAGGATATCGCCGATGCGGCGCATTTCGATCCGAAAGCGCCGCTCAAAGAACGCGGCAAGCTGCTCAAAGGCCTGACCATCGCGGTCGGCGGCATCGGCGCCATTCCCGATGTCGTACTGAAAGTGGTGCAGATCCAGGCCGGGCTGTCGCGCGACAGCGTCACCGCGACGCCGATGCAGCCGCCCGAATATATGGCCGCCTTCCAGCGCAAGGCGATTGACGGGTTCGTCTCGGGACCGCCCTTCATCCAGCAGGCCGTGGTGGCGGGGACAGGCGTGGTGCTGTCGGATTCCGCCAAGGGCGAGCCGATCGAATACTCGCCGCAATCGGCAGGGCTCTTGCTAACGCGCGGCGATTTCTGCGCCGGCCATCGCTCGATCTGCGAGAAGATGGTGCATGGCATCGTCGAGGCGGCAAAATTCCTGCACGAGCATCGCGCGGAATCGATTGCCGTCGCCAAGAAGCATTTCGGTACCTATAGCGACGAAGTGCTGGCGCAATCGATCGACATGCTGACGGCGATGACACCGTCGCCGCCGACCACCACGCCGCAAATGCTCGAGAACGGCGACCTCATCAACATCGCCGCCGGCTTTCTTAAGGAAAGCGACAAGCTCTCGGACTACAAGCCGTTGATCGATAATCAATTCATCAAGTGATGCGATAGCGCACATTCGTCATTGCGAGGAAGCCCGAAGGGCTGACGAAGCAATCCAGAAAAGCAAAAGACTGGATTGCTTCGCTTCGCTCGTAATGACGGTTGGAATTTTTCCTTCTCCGGCAAAGCCGGGGTCCATTCCTCGACCGCGAGGTGGATCAATGGACCCCGGCCTTCGCCGGGGAAGGGGAATTTGAAGTCGGGAACCAAGGGCTGATATCAGTCTCGAAATTATGCGTCATGCCCGCGAAAGCGGGCATCCAGTGTGCGTCTTTGGATTCCCGCTTTCGCGGGAATGACGTTCGAAGAGCGAGCCTTGGGACTTGATAGCTGAGAGCCAACCGCTGACAGCTAAATCTTAAAACTCTCCGCGAAGATGTCCGGCTTATAGCCGACCTTGCCGAAGAGATATGCGCGCGACTCATCCGCCATCTTCTTGAAGCGCGCCATGTCCACGCCGACCAGCTTGCCGTGCTGTTTGCGGATAACGCCGCCGATGATCACCGTGTCGACATTGCTGCGGTCGGCCGCCGCGACCACGGTGCCGAGCGCATTGTTCGACGGGTAGAGGTTAATCGCGTCGGTGCGGATCATGACGATGTCGGCTTCCTTGCCGGGCGTCAACGAGCCGATCTTGTCGGAGAGGCCGGCGCAAGTGGCACCGTTGACCGTGGCGCAAGTCAGCACGTCGCGCACCGAGACCGGTGCTGGCGGATTGGTATCGCCGTTGACCTTGCGATTGGTCGCGACCGCGCGCTGGATATGGAACGCGGTGCGCATCTCCATGAACATGTCGGTGGAGTAGGAGGTCTCGTTATCGACGCTGAAGCCCGGCTTCATGCCATGATCGATCGCCTGCTGATAGGCCGGGAAGCCAGCGCCGAGACCATATTGCGAGTCCGAGCGCGGGCAGACATCGATCGTGACACCGGCGGACTTTATGTTCTGCCAAGTGCTCTCCGGCAGATTACCACAGTGGTTGAAGGTAACGTCGGGGCCGAGCAGCTTCTCTTCGGCGAATTGATCCATCATCTTGCCCATGGCTGCGCCTTGGAACTCCATGGTAATGCGTAGGCCGAGCGAGCGTGCATAGGCCCATTGCTCTTTCACCGGCCCGGCGAAGATGCGCAAGGTCACGAGCTGATCGGTGGATGAGAAGAATTGCTTCTGCAGCCGCGCCAGATCCTGCGGCAATTGATGATCCCAATCGCCGGCTTGCGGCCCGCCGGCGGCATGAACGCCGCGGATGCCGCTGTCGAACAGCGCTTTGATCGCCGCATCGGAATGCGCCGCCGTGCGCGAATTGTGCGAATTGTCGATCATGCAGGTGATGCCGGCATCGATGCAGCCGAGCGCGGTGATGAGATTGCCGGCATACATGTCGTCGGGCCGATAGGCCTTAGCGAAAGAGAGATGCGTCGCGGCGGAGTAGGCGTCCAAGGTCGCGGCATTGGGATTGATGCGGCGCAACTGGCCTTCCCAAGCATGGCGATGGCAATCGACGAAGCCCGGAATGAGGATCGCATTCGTGCCGTCGATGACCAGCGCGCCCGGCGATTTGAGCTCGCTGCCGACAGCGACGATCTTCTTGCCTTGGATCAGCAGATCGCCCTTGGCGATGTCGCCAAGCTTCTCGTCCATGGTGATGATGGTCGCGCCTTTGATAAGGATGCGGCCGTTCGGTTTCGCCACGCCCGGATGGACGACCCCGGTTTCGGCGGCATCGGCCGTGCGCGGTATGGCGGGAGCCGCAACGCTCGCCGCAACGATGGCGCCGGCTTGGATAAGGCCGCGCCGCGAAATCTTGCCCGATTCACGCTTCATGACGTTCCCCCAATGTTGTTTGGGAGAAGTCTAGCGCCGCCGGCTAGGGCTTTTCTCCCTTATTTTCCTCGTGCTTCGCCCACTGCCATTTCGCCTCCATCTCGTCGAGGCTGGCGCTGCCGGGCTGCTTGCCGTCATCGGCGAGCAGCGTCTCGACGCGGCGGAAGCGGCGCTCGAATTTACGGCTCGCGCGACGCAGCGCCTGTTCCGGATCGTGATCGAGTTTGCGCGCAAGATTGACGACGGCGAAGAGCAGATCGCCGAGTTCGTCCTCGATCCGGTCGGCGCCTTCATCCATCGCGTCGCGCAGCTCGGCGATCTCTTCCTCGATCTTCTCGAACACCGGCGCGAGGTCCGGCCAGTCGAAGCCGACGCGAGCGGCGCGGCGTTGCAGCTTGGCGGCGCGGGTGAGGGCGGGCATCCCCGGCCCGACCCCGTCCAGCGCGCTCGCCGCGCCCTTGGCGGCGCGCTCCTTCGCCTTGAGCTCTTCCCAGGCCACGGTCTGGGCCGCCGCGTCGGCGATCTCGGTCGCGGCGAAGACATGCGGATGCCGCGTGACCATCTTGTCGTTGATCGCGCGGGCGACGTCCTCGAACACGAAGCTGCCGGCTTCCTCGGCCATGCGCGAATGGAACACGACCTGGAGCAGCAGATCGCCGAGCTCTTCCTTGAGCGCCGGCACGTCGTCGGCTTCGGCGGCTTCCGCGACTTCGTAGGCTTCCTCGATCGTGTACGGCGCGATGGTCTTGAAGCTCTGTGCGACGTCCCAGGGACAGCCGGACGCCGGGTCGCGCAGCCGCGCCATGATCGCCAGAAGCCGCTGCAATTGGGGCGTATCGGTCATTGCTGGGCCTCGGGGCCGGCATCGGGTGAGGCCGCAGGAATGCCACAATTCCAAAGGGGTGTGGACAAACCTGTGCGGTCCGGCGCACCTCCATATATCGCATAATGTATATTATGGGAAATAATGGAGATTGCGGTCTGTGCGTAACTCATGGGATCGAACTCTCCGTCACCGGCCACCATCATCGGCAGCCGCCTAAGCAATCGCGACCATCAACGCATGGACATTCGCGCTGCCTTGGACCTGCGTCAGATGTCCCTTGCTGCCGACATCGTTCAGCACAAAGCAGCCGCCTGGACCGAAGCGCAGGACCTCGCCGTCCGTGGCCGCGACCGTGAGCTCGCCCGTCAGAACGACGGCCAGCTGCTTCCGCGGCGTCGGATGGAAAACCTGATCCCAGCCCGGCGGTGCCGACAAGATTACGGCGGCTGTCGGTTTGAGGTCGCCCGAAACACCGATCGCCGGCGATGGCGGCGCGAAATCGCGTTGCTCGAACGCGATGCTCGTCGACCGGAAATGGGTTTCGCCGGCCGCGTCCGCATAAAGTTCTTTGATCTCCATCGATGCCCTCGATCAGATTTCGAGCACCAGCCCGTCAAAGCCCGGCTCGACGCCCGGCGGCAGCGCCTGGCGCAGCGTCTCGTAGTCCATCGTTTCGTCCATATGCGTCAGGATCGCGCGGCGCGGCTTCACGCGCTCGATCCAGCTCAGCGTTCGCACCAGATGGCTGTGAGTCGGATGCGGCGCATGACGGATGCAATCGACGACCCAGACCTCGATCCCGTCCAGCGCCGCGAATGCCGCGTCGTCGAGCGTCATCACGTCGGTCGAATATGCGAACCGGCCGAACCGATAGCCCGTGGTCTTGGAAAAGCCGTGATCCTGCTCGAACGGCACGATCGCCATGCCGGCGGCCGTGAACGGGCCTGTGACCTCATACGGCTCGACAGCCGGCTTATAGAAGGTCGTTATCGTGGTATCGACGGGCGCGAAGATGTAGCGGAACCGCGCTTGCAGCTCGCTCATCGTCTCCGGATCGGTGTAGATCGGCAGCGGCTTGCCGACCAGGCGATTGACCGAGCGCAGATCGTCGATGCCGTGGCTGTGATCGGCATGCGCATGCGTGAACAGCACCGCATCGACGCGCCGAACCTGAGCGGTCAGAAGCTGCTGCCGGAGATCCGGCGGCGTGTCGACCAGAACTGTGTGGCCGCCATCCTCGATCAGCAGCGAACAGCGCGTGCGCCGGTTCTTGGGATTCTTCGGATCGCAGACGCCCCAATCATTGCCGATGCGCGGCACGCCCCAGGAAGGTCCGCAGCCGAGCACCGTAACCCGCATCAGCTCGGAATCCTCATGCGGCCGCCGTCGGCGGTTGCGCCTTGCTGAATAGCCGGAAGAAGTTCTCCGTCGTGACGCGCGCCAACTCGTCTTGCGTTACGCCTTTGAGCTGCGCGACGAGCGTCGCCGTATGGACGACGAAAGCCGGCTCGTTCGTCTTGCCGCGCATCGGCACCGGCGCCAGATACGGCGCATCGGTCTCGACGAGCAACCGCTCGAGCGGCAGATCGCGGATGATGTCACGCAGAGCTTGCGCGTTCTTGAACGTCGCGATGCCCGAAATCGAGATATAGAAGCCGAGCGCCACGGCGCGCTCCGCGAGCTCGCGCCCGGTCGAGAAGCAATGAATGACGCCGGCCGACGGCTTTTCTTCCTCGAGGATCGCGATCGTTTCGGGATCGGCGTCGCGGGTATGAACGATGACCGGCAGCCCGGTCTCGCGCGCTGCCGTCAGATGCGCGCGGAATACGTGCGACTGCTGCTCGCGCGGGCTGTGCTCGTAAAAGAAATCGAGTCCGGTTTCGCCGATGCCGACGACCTTGGGATGCTTGGTCAGCGCGATCAGCGCCTCGGCAGCGGCCGGTTCGACCTCGGCCTCATGCGGATGAACGCCGACCGAGCACCAGATATCCGGATCGCTCTCGGCGATCGCGCGCACGCCCGGGAATTCGTGCAGCTTGGTCGAGATGGTGAGCAGGGTGCGCACCCCTGCCCCACGCGCCCGCGCAATGATCCCGGCGCGCTCCTCTTCCTTGGCGAAATCGAGATGGCAGTGGCTATCGACGAGCATCAGTGACGATCACCAATTTTTATTCGTCGTCCCCGCGAAAGCGGAGACCCAGTGATACAGCACGGCGCTTATGCTGGATTCCCGCTCCTGAGCCTGTCGAAGGGCGCGGGAATGACGGACAGCAGAGTCGGCGTGCCTCTTGTTCATGCGTTCGCCGGTTCGACGAATCTCGGGAACACGCCTTCTGGCTTCGGTAGTGGTGTGCCGGGCGCGAGCAGTGTCGCGAGGCTGGCGAAATCGCGCTTGTCCTGCGGCACGGCGAGTTGGTCGAGCAGCTTGGCGGCGGAGGTCGGCATCACCGGCTGCACCAGCGTCGCGAGATGCCGGATCACCTGGGTCAGCACATAGAGCACCGTGTTCATCCGCGGGGGATCGGTCTTGCGCAGCGTCCAGGGCGCGTATTCGTCAACATAGCGGTCGCTCGCGGCGATGACCTGCCAGATCGCGTCGAGCGCGCGATGGAAGGCTTGCTCGGCATATTCCTTGCGCAGCGCCGGCAAGAGATCCTGCGCGGCTTTGAGCAGCGCTTCGTCGGCCGGCAGAAGCGCGCCCGGCGTCGGCACGGCGGCGCCGGCGTTCTTGTTGATGAAGCTCAACACACGCTGCGCCAGATTGCCGAGGCCATTGGCGAGATCGCTGTTCATGCGCTGCACGAGGGCTTCGTGCGAGATATTTCCGTCATGGCCGAACGCGACCTCGCGCAGCAGGAAATAGCGGATCGGATCGAGTCCATAGGTCGCGATCAGGTCCTGCGGCGCGATGACGTTACCGACCGATTTCGACATCTTCTCGCCACGGTTATAGATGAAGCCGTGACCGAAGACGCGCTTCGGCAGCGCGAGATTCGCCGACATCAGGAAGGCCGGCCAATAGATCGCGTGGAAGCGCGTGATGTCCTTGCCGATGATGTGGATGTCAGCCGGCCAACGCGTCATCTCGCCTTGCGGCTCGGGATAGCCGAGCGCGGTGATGTAGTTCGAGAGCGCATCGATCCAGACATACATCACGTGCTTGGGCGCATCCGGCACCGGCACGCCCCAGGAGAAGGTCGTGCGCGAGATCGAAAGATCGCGCAGGCCCGATTTTACGAAGCTGACGATCTCGTTGCGCCGGCTGTCGGGCTGGATGAAGCCGGGATTTTCCTCGTAGAGCTTCAGCAGCCGGTCCTGATAGGCGGAGAGGCGGAAGAAATAGCTCTCCTCCTCGACCCATTCGGCCGGCGCGCCCGACGGCGCGAGCTTTTGGCCGCCCTCGCCCGCGGTCAGCTCGCTTTCGTCGAAATAAGCCTCGTCGCGGACTGAGTACCAGCCGCTGTATTTGTCGAGATAGATGTCGTCCTTCGACATGCGGCGCCAGAATTCCTGCGCACCGGCTTTGTGCCGCTTCTCGGTCGTGCGGATGAAATCGTCGTAGGAGATGCCGAGCCCGTCGTAGAGCGCGCGGAATTGGGCCGCGACCTTGTCGACCAGCGCTTGCGGCGCGATGCCGAGGTTGCGCGCGGTCTGCTCGATCTTCTGGCCGTGCTCGTCCATGCCGGTCTGGAAGCGGACATCGTAGCCGTCGAGGCGCATGAACCGGGCCAGCGCGTCGACAGCGATCACCTCGTAGGCGTGGCCGATATGCGGCTCGCCATTGGCGTAAGGAATCGCGGCGGTCAGGTAATAGCGGCCGGCGGCCATGTGAAACTCCGAAACGGCGGCTCAGCGTGCCGCGTCTTCAAGGGCAAAAAAGGCGTTCAGCACGACCTGCTTACGGTCGAGATTGATGCCTTCCGCCTGGGCAAAGAGATTGTTCAGCTTTTCCCATACCGCCACCCATTGATCAAGGCTGCGCCGCCCGACGAGGTTGCGGCGCGCCCGATCCTCGGCGGCGACCGAGATGGCCCCGCCCCGCGCGGCCGATGTCACCAATCTTGCAAGTTCAGCAGGTAAGAGCTCGGTCAGGAGGGCAAAACTGTCCTCGGCGCCGCTCCGCGCCATCTGCTCGGCAAAGCCGTGCAGGAGTTCAGAGTCAAGGTTTGGAAGACGCTGCAGCATATTGATTATAAAACTATAGGTCGTGAGGCCGTCGCCCGCGGCCAGCTCCAGCGCCCGGCCGATACTACCCTCGCCGAGCCGGGCCAAGACGGCTTGCTCTTCGCCCGAGAGATCCGGCCGAAACCGCTGAAGAAGCTCCATAATCACTGGCTCTTGAAGTGATTTCAGAGCCAGCGTCCGGCAGCGCGACCGGATCGTCGGCAGCAACCGCGCCGGGTTGTCGCTCGCCAGCAAAAGAACCGTATTTTTCGGCGGTTCCTCGAGAATCTTGAGAAGGCTGTTGGCGGCGTGCGAATTCATCGTATCGGCGCCGTCGACCAGCACGACCCGCCAGCCGCCCTGTGACGACGTCAGGTGCAGGAAGTCGCCGACCGCGCGCGCGTCGTCCGCGACGATCTCCCGCCGCTGCCGCTTGCGTCGCGGGTCGTAGCCACGTTCGACCACCAGCAGATCGGGATGAGCCCCTGTCGCAACCAGCCGAAAGGCCTGGTGGCTCGGCGCCACGGCGAGGGAGGTCGCTGGTGCCGCGAAGAGTCCGCCCCCACCGGTCGGGCCTTCGGCGAAGAGGAAACGAGCGAAGCGATAGGCGAGCGTGGCCTTGCCGATGCCTCTCGGTCCGGTGACCAGCCAGGCGTGTGGCAGCCGGCCGGCGTTGAAAGCTTGCAGCAGGCTTGCCTCGGCCGGCTCATGGCCGAGCAGCGCCGTATTCTCGCGCGGATGCGGAACTTCCGCGGCTTCGGCGCTTCCGGATTCGTCGGTCTCGATATCGTCTTCTTCGGCCATGGCTCAGGCCACGATAGCAAGACGATCGCGTAATGCCTGCAGCGCCGCTGCGCTGACGGTTTCGACGTCGAGGCTCGCATCGATCACGACGCAGCGCTTTGGCTCGGCTTTGGCGATCGCAAGAAACCCCTGGCGGACGCGCTCGTGATACTCCAGCCCCTTCGCCTCGAAGCGCGTCTCGCCGCCATGGCGCGCCGATGCTCGCGCCAAGCCGGTCTCGACCGGTACATCGAAGATCAGGGTGAGATCGGGCGCGAAATCCTCGGCAATGAGGCGATGCAGTTCGGCAAGCCGCGTCCGGTCGAGCCCGCCGCCATAGCCCTGATAGGCCATAGTCGAATCCGCGAAACGATCGGAGACGACGAATTTACCGGCATCGAGCGCCGGCCACACTGTTTCGAGCAGATGCCGCCGCCGCGCCGCTACCATCAGCAGCGCCTCGCTGATCGGATCCCAACGCTCGGTCGAGCCGTTGAGCAACAAGGCGCGAATTTCATCGGCGCCTTTAGCGCCGCCGGGCTCACGCGTCGCGATCGCGTCTTTGCCGGCGCGGGTCAGTGCCGCCACCAATAGCTTCTGCTGCGTCGACTTGCCCGCGCCCTCGCCGCCTTCCAGCGTGATGAACTTACCGCGCGTCAGTTTTTCTTCCCGAAGAGGATATAGCCGGCGGCGAGCGCCGCGCGTGAGAAGCCGCTGACCTTGTCGACCGGCTTCGCCGCGACCAAAGGTACCTGAACCGGCGTCATATCGTTTGCCGTCACTTGCAGCGTGCCGACCTGCTGGCCCTGTGCGATTGGTGCTAGTGCCGACCGGTCATAGACCGCGGTCACTTTCATGCTGGAGCGAGCGTTGCGCGGCAGGCTGACGAGCAGATCCGATTGCACCGTCACGGGCACGGTCGCCGTGGTGCCCAGGAAGACCGGCGCCGGTGCGTCGTCGATAGGATCGCCGGCTTTGACGAGCTTGTAATTGTTCCACTCGCGATAGGCCCAGGCGAGCAGCTTCTCGCTCTCCTGCGAGCGAGCATTCATGCTTTTCATGCCGCTCAGCACTTCGATGATACGGCGGCCGCTGCGCAACGCCGTCACGGTGATGCCGTAGCCCGCCTCGTCAGTGTGGCCGGTCTTCATGCCGTCGACGCCGAGATCCTTGTAGAGCAGCGGATTGCGATTGCCCTGCTTGATGCCGTTATAGGTGAATTCCTTCTCGGAATCGTAGTGGAAGTATTCCGGAAAGTCGCGGATCAGGTTGGTCGCGAGCGTCGCGAGATCACGTGCCGTCACGTATTCGTCAGGGTTCGGCAGGCCATCGACATTGGCGAAATGGCTGTCTTTGAGGCCGAGCTTTTGTGCTGTCTGATTCATCTGATCGACAAAGGCATCCGTGCTGCCGGCAAGTCCTTCGGCGAGCACCACGCACGCATCATTGCCCGATTGGATGATCATGCCGCGGATCAGATCCTCAACCTTCACCTGCGCGCCCAAGGGCACGAACATGTTCGATTCATCGGTCTTGTGCTTGGCCCAGGCTCTCTCGCTCACGGGAAGCGTATCATCGAGCTTCACCCGCCCCGCCTTGAGGTAGGAGTAGACCACATAAGCGGTCATGATCTTGCTCATCGATGCTGGCGGAATGCGCATCTCGGCATTCTTATCGTAGAGCACAGCGCCGGTGTCGTAATCGATGACGATCGCAGTCCGTGCGGCCGTATCGATAGTCGGCACGGCGGCCGAGGTGAGCGACGTGGTTGCCAGCAGCGCGAGAGACGCGGTAGCGACAAGCGAAGCGAAAAGCGGTTTCATGCGGCACCCGGATGCAAAACGGTGGTAAAAGAGCATAGCGCGAAATTGCGTTCGACGCGCGAGTTACGAATTCGTCAGAATCAATTGACGACGATTCGTGCCTCGGGCGAGGTATTGATGACCTGGTTCAGCAGCGCATCGGCCTGATCGACAGAAGATATAGGGCCGACTCGGACACGATACATATTCATCCCGCTGACCTTGGCCGTGGTCACATTGACGGAGCCGTATTTCTCGAGCCGCGATTTCAATTGCGCAGCACGATCGACGCTCGCGAAAGCGCCCGCCTGGATGTAGATGCCCGTCGGCATCACCGGCACGACCTGCACGTTTTGCGGCAGCGGCGTTTCGGCAATCGGCTGGCCTGGCTGGGGCGGAAGGCTTTGCGGCGCGGCCGGCGGCGGCGGCAACACTGGTTTGTTGGCTGCCACCGAGACGCCTGGCGGCGCGGGCAGCGGTTCGGCGGCGACGGGCGGTACGGGCGCCGCTTGCGGCGGCGGCGCGGCGGCGGCAAGTGCCGGATCGGTACCGCGGCGACCGGCAAGGCTCGCCACCTGGATCGATTCCGGCACCATGATCTGGACGTGGACTTTCGCGGTGCCTTGCCCCTCGAAGCCGAGAAGCTGTGCGGCGCGGCGCGACATGTCGATGATACGGCCGCGCGCATAGGGACCGCGATCGTTGACGCGCACTGCGATCGAGCGGCCATTCTCGAGATTGGTGACGCGCACGACCGCCGGCATCGGCAGCGTGCGATGCGCCGCGGTCACTTGGTTGAGATCGAAGACTTCGCCATTCGCGGTGTATTTGCCGTGGAACTGCTCGCCATACCACGAGGCGATGCCGGTCTCGTCGTAGTTCCAATCCTCGGCTGGATAGTACCAAGTGCCGTCGATCTGATAAGGCTGGCCGACCTTGTAGATGCCTTTGCCGCCGCCGGGCGGAACGCTCTCGCCGCTACCGGACGGCGCCGAGCTGCACGCCGCGAGCGACAGCGCGAGCGCGGCAAAACACGCGAGACGAAATGGATGACGCTGCATCCCCCGATAGGTTCCCGTACCGCTCCGCTACTTCACGCTCTCGGCAAGATAACCGACAGCCAATGCGAAATAGCTAGAATTATTCCAGCGCAAAATCACGCTGAAATTATCGGTAACCAAGAAACTCGGGCCGTCGCCGCCACCTGGCTGCAGCAGCGCCGCGCGCAGCGTCGATTCTGTCGGATTGTTAACCAGCGGCATGCCGTCGGAACGCTTGATGCCGAGCGCCGCCCATTCAGCCAGCGTGCGCTTCGGCGGCATGCCAACCAGCGACGAGTCGATGCCCGGCGGCGCGATCACCTGCCAGCCCAAGCGGTAGTCCTGATGCCAGCCGCTGCTCGCAAGGTAGTTCGCGATCGACGCGAAAACGTCCTCGGGCTTGTTCCAGATATCGGGCGCGCCGTTGCCGCTATAGCTGACCGCGAAACGCAAATAGCTCGACGGCATGAACTGGCTCTGCCCCATTGCACCGGCCCATGAGCCGATCATCGTCGACGGATCGACGTGATCGTTCTGGACGATCTTCAGCGCGTTGATCAGCTCTTTGCGGAAGAACGCGGCGCGGCGACCGTCATAGGCAAGCGTCGCCAAGGAGGCAATGATCGGATAGGTGCCGATGCGCTCGCCGAAATTCGTTTCGATGCCCCACAGCGCCACGATATAGCGCGCCGGCACGTGATAGCGTTGCGCCACTTCCTCGAGCAGCGCCTGATTGTCAAGGTAACGCTGGCGCGCAGCGTCGCGGCGCGTCTGCGTCACGACGCGATCCATATATTCCTGGAAGGTCAGTGTCGTCTCAGGCTGCTTGTGATCGAGCTCGATCACGCGCGGGATCGGCTGCACGCCGGCGAAAGCCTGATCGAAGGTTGCCGCGCTGATGCCTTGCGACAGCGCATCCTGACGCATGCCTTGAACCCAGGTGGCGAAATCCGTGTCCTGCGCCGACGCGCTCGTCGTGCAGAATAGAAGCCCGAGGGCAAACACCAACCAACGCATGGCTAAGAGAGATAGCCAAGCGCGCGCCCGAGCGCTACGGGCAAATCAATCCTTGATTACAAATTCGCGTGCCTTGTCGCGAATCGAGTCAGGCAACGGCGCCGAGCGGCGCGCTTCCAGATCGAAATGCACGCCCGCCTGGTAATAGCGCGCAACTCGACGGTCGCTGTGCGGCAGGTGCATCTCGTGCAGGATCGTCACCGAGGAATTGCCGACTGTGAGCATGCCGCTTTGCATGGCCACGGTCTCGCCGACCGCCGGCGCCGGCGGGAACAGCTCGAGCCGCGTATCGAAAGTGGCAAAGCCGCGCTTCTGGCCGCGCATATAGGTACTGCTCATGCCCGCGGCGTTCATGTTGATGAGATTGGCGGTCGAGAAGCGGTCGATGAAGCCGAAGAGCGACAACCGCCCCTCCTCATCCGCCTGCCAGGCTTTGACCCGCGCCAGGCCGGTCGGCACCGGCCCGAGCTTCTCCGGCAGCTTCACCGGATCGAACGGCAATTCCTTCCAGGGCGCAATCACGCCTTCGAGTTTCGCGCGGAGTGCGGTCCAGCCCTCGCCATCCGGAGCATCGAGCGCAATCACCTGCTCAGCGCTCGTCGTGACCGGTCCGCCCATGCCATTGGTTGCGATATGGCCAAGCTTCAGGGTGGCCGCGTCGAGCCCGATGACGCCGCTTTCAATCGCGATCGGATCGCCAGCGCGCAGCTCGGCGACATAGCGCGTGTTCATCGTCCGGGTGCGCCAGCGTGTCGCCGGCGCGAGGCGATGCATCAGCTCATGGCCGGCGTCGGCAAAGCGTTCGATGTAATAAGCGATGTTGAGATGGCCGAAGGCGTCGCATTCCTGGATGAGAACGCCGCCGCGATAGCATTCGACGAGATCGGTCATCGCTTCTTGCCCGCGGACTCTTTCTTCCACAGGGCCCAGGCGCGCTCGTTCGTGTTCTCGACGCCTTCTGGTCCCGTGCAATATTCAACTTCGCTCTCGTTGAGGTAAGTGACCTCGCCGCCGAGCCGCATTGCTTCCATCTGCAGCTTCGCGTTCATCGCGGAATAGATCGCGCGATAGACGGCGAGATGCAGCGACGTCGCAACAATGGTCGCGCCGTGGCCGCGCATCAGCACCATGGGCTTGTTATCGAGGACCGAGGCGAGCGAGCGGCCGAGATAGGCCGAGCGGATCAGCATCTGGCCGTCGTTCTGGAAATTACGGATTTCGAACACGGGCACACCCATGCCGATATGCGAGCTCATGTGATACATCGGCTTGAGCGGTGCGCCGGTCGTGCCGAAGGGGATCAGCGGCGGTGCATGGGAATGGATCACCGCCATGACATCCGGCCGTGCCCGGTAGATTTCGCCGTGGATGAAGCGCTCGCTGTAATGCCGCTCGCCCTTATCCGGCACGGGTTCGCTATCGAGGCTGAATTCGCGGATATCCGTTGGCGTCACGATGCCCGGCGCGACGTAGCGCGACATGACGAAGCGTTCGGGATCCTTGTCGTGTCGCGCACTGACATGGCCGAATCCGTCGAGGATATCATGATCGAAGAGAATCAGGTTGGCGAGGGCCACATCGGCGACGAGGTCTTTCGAGGCGGTGATGAGGCGGGAGGATTTGGCTTTGGGGGAGGCTTTTTTCTTGGCTGGCATGGTGATGCAAGATTAGGGGCTTGCCTCGCCGCTGCCAATTGAGAAAAATCGCGCAAGGGGGAACGCGCGATGGGGACAATCCGGCAATTCTTGAATCGATGTGTGGCGACGGTGCTGCTAATCGCTTTGGGTGCCGCAGTTGCTCGGGCGGACGCGACCGAAGACCGGATCGCGGCGCTGCAGGCCAAGTTCCGTTGTCAAATCTTCGACTATCTCGAAGCCGTCCATAAATACCCGACGCCGGAGCGGATGGACAATCGCTTTCTGATCATCACCATCGAGCATCGCGGCGATCAGCGCTATTATGCGCAATGCGCTTTCGACAAAATGGATACGCGCATGCTTTGCGAGCTGGATTTGCCGTTCTTTAATCCGCCAATGAAGCCCTTTTTTCGGGTGCGAAGCTGAAGCTTGTCAGGGCACTGGGCTACCACTCACACAAGCACGACAACTATCGTCAGTTCCGCGACGCACGCACGCCCGAGGCGCTCTACGATATTGCCGGACTACTCGTCGACACGGTTGGGCGCGTTTTCGATATGCAGGTAGGTGAGACGCTGATGTATGAAGCGCCGCTCGTCACCGGCACGCCGAAGCCGACCGAAGACTCACACAAATATTGCGGGCAGATGATCAGTTTGCGTTAGCCGATCATCCCGACCACGGCGCCGCTCATGCAGGTGGCGAGTGTACCAGACAGGATCGAGCGCAAGCCGAGGCCGACGATGTCGTGCTTGCGGCTCGGCGCCATCGCGGTCATGCCGCCAATCATGATACCGGCGCTGCCGAAATTGGCGAAGCCGCACATTGCGTAAGTTAGAATCAGCCTTGTCTGCGGGCTCAAGCCATCGGCGGGGATCTTTGCCATATCGACATAGGCGATGAATTCGTTGAGCACCGTTTTGGTCGCCATCAAATGCGAGGCCGTGACGATATCGCCCGTCGGCACGCCGATCAGCCACATCACCGGGCGGAACCCATAAGCGAAGAGCCGCTGCAACGTGACAGGATCGCCGCCCATTGCCGGGATCCAGGACAGCGTCATGTTGACGAGGCTGACGCAGGCGATGGCGACGATCAGCATAGCAATGATGTTGGCGAGGAAGACGATGCCGTCGGCGGTGCCTTTGGCGAGCGCATCGACCGCCGATAGCATCGGATCGCCCATCGAGAGCTGCGCCTCGGCATCGGCACTGCTCTCGAACGGCACCATCAGCGCGGCGACGGCGATACCGGCCGGCGTCGAGATCACCGAGGCGATGAGGATATGGCCAAGCGCATCCGGAATCACCGGGCCGAGGATCGAGGCATAAAGCACCATCACCGTGCCGGCGATGCCTGCCATGCCGCAGGTCATTAGCGCGAAAATCTCGCCGCGCTCCATGCGTTGCAGATACGGCCGCACCAGCAGCGGCGCCTCGATATTGCCGACGAAGATATGCACCGCCGCGCCGAGACCGAGCGCGCCGCCGATACCCATCGCGCGGCGCAACACCCAGGCGAAGGCTTTAACGATGATCTGCAGGATGCCCCAATAGAACAGCAGCGACGCGAGCGCGCTGATCGTCAGCACCAGCGGCAAGGCACGGAAGGCGAAGATGTAGCCCAGCCCAGGCTGCTTCTCGTCGAAAGGCAGCGGGCCGCCGCCAAGATAACCGAAGACGAAGCTGGTGCCGGCATCGGTCGCGCGTTGCAGCGCATCGACGCCCTCATTCAGCACCAGGAACATCGAGGCCGCGGGCGGGAATTTGACGAAGAGCAGCGCCAGGATGAATTGCAGGGCGATGCCAGTAATGACGACGCGGATCGGAATCCGCCAACGGTTCTCGCTGATGAGCCATGCCACCAGCAACAGCACCAAAATCCCCAGAAGCCCCCGCACTTTGTCCCCCTACCCCCGGCTGCGCTCTATGCGCCGCGCACCGTATCGATGATCGCCAGCGGATCCGGCGGCGGCATCGCGCCGCGCCAGGCAACATGACCGTCGGGCCGCACCAGCACCAGCGGCCGCTCATAAAGCTGTGCGATCGCTGGATCGGCGATGCTCACGACATCGAGCGGCACGCCGCGTTGCTTTCCGGCCGCCGCGAGGCCCGATGGATCGGGCGCGTCGGTGCCGAGGCGCATGAGCACGAAGTTTTTGCCAAAGAGATCGATGGTCGATTGACCCTTGCTGATCCACGCATGCGGCGCGCGCGAGCCCGGCCTGCTGGTCTGGTGATACTCCATCACGCTATCGCGCGGCGGCGGTGTGCCGTCGGGAATCACGATCGGCGATTTATAGCGATAGCCGAGCGCGACACCGTCGGAGATGAAGGTTTTGGCGCGGTTGGTGAGAATCTCCTCGCCGATCTGGCGCCGCGCCGCCTCGCCTCCCGGCGTCGGCAGGTCGATTTGCTTGATCAGCTCAGGATCGGTTTCGCGTTCCGCATTGTCGGTCGCTTCGCCAACATTGCGTTGGGCCACCGGTCGGCGCTCGGCCTCGTAGCTCGCGAGTAAGCCAGGTCCACCCCAGCCGGCGACAGAGCCAGCGAGCTTCCAACCGAGATCGACCGCATCGCCCATGCCGGTATTCATACCGAAACCGCCCGACGGCGCGTGCTGATGCACCGCATCGCCGGCGAGAAAGATTGGCGGCGCTTGGAAGCGATCGGCGACGAGCTCGCGGCAAGTCCAGCGGCGCGCCGAGATGAGCTCGTAAGGGATGTCGCCGCCGATACAGCGCGCGATCACCTCGCGGACGAGTTGGTCGCTCGGTTCCTCGCGATATTCATCGCCATGGACGCCGACGCGCCACAGCTCGTCGCCATCGATCTCGATCAGGCTGCCGTAAGCGCCGGTCTTGTCGATGAAGAAATAAAATGCGGCTTTACCCTTGTCGTGCCGGTTCCACAGCTCCTTCACCTTCACGAAGATGTTGAGGTGATAGGACAGCACCGGCCGGCCTTCTTGGCGAATGCCGAGCGTCTTGCCGATGCCGGAATGTCCGCCCGAGCAATCGACGAGATAACGCGCGGCGATGCGTTCGCGCCGGCCGCTCGCCAGATCGGTGACATGCGCGATGACGCCGTCGCCGTCGCGCTCGAAACTGTCGAAGCGGCAGTTGTAGCGGAGCCGCACGCTATCGAAGCTGCCGGCGAGACGGCGCAGGATCGGGTCGAACCATATCTGATTGCAGCGCTGCGAGCGCTCGGGCGTTGTCGGCAGCGGCTTGTGGCCGCCATGCGTCGGCCGCTCGATGCGCGCCAGCTCATAGCCGTCGAGGCTGGTGACATAGACGATGGTCGGCGGGAAGTCCGGCGGCGCGCCGGATTCACGCACTTCCTTGGCGATACCCCAACGGCGGCAGAATTCCATCGTGCGCGAATTGACGGTGTTCGCGCGCGGGTGATCGATCTTGCCGTCTGTCTGCTCGATCAAGAGGCAGGGCGTGCCGCGCATGCCGAGATCGGCGGCGAGGCCGAGCCCGACCGGACCGCCGCCGACGATGAGAACAGGCGTTTCGTGATCAGACGCAGGCATAGACCGCGTCGATCAGGCGCATGATGCGCGGGCCGATATTGCTCACCGCATGCATCTTGTTCATCACATAGCCGAGCGCGAGGCCGCGATCGGGATCGCAGAACCCCATGGCGCCGCCCATGCCGGATTGCCCAAAGGAATTCTTGCCCGGCCCGATCGGGAATTGCGGCGAGTTGAGCAGGAAGCCGAGCGCCTGGCGATTGTTGCGGCCGATCACCGCTTCCTTCGCCCAATATTGCTCGGCGCGCGCGGTATCGAGCGCGGCGCGACTGAGGATTTGCTTGCCTTCGAAGCCGCCGCCATTGGCGAGGATTGAATAGAAGCGCGCCGTCGCCCGCGCGTTGCCATGGCCGTTCGAGGAGGGAACCTCCGCGCGGCGGAATTCCGGTGCGTTGTAATCGAGCGGCACCGGCCATTGCCGTCCGGCGCGCGCGAACATCGAATTGGGATCCTGCGGTGCCTGTTCCGGGCGCGCGATGAATTCGGCGCAGCGCGCGAAATCGCCGGGATCGACACCGAATTGGAAATCGATGCCGAGCGGTGCGGCGATCTCGTTGCGATAGAACTGACCGAAGCGCTTGCCGGTGACGCGGCGGATGATCTCACCGACGAGGAAGCCGAAGGTGCGGATGTGATAGGCAGGCTGCGTGCCCGGCGGCCAGATCGGCGCTTGCGCGGCGAGCGCCTTCGTCATCGCTTCCCAATCATAGATCGCGCCGGGCCAAAGATCGTCGGTGAGGAACGGCAAGCCGCAGCGATGATCGAGCACCCAGCGGACGAGTAGTCCTTCCTTGCCGTTCGCGGCGAATTCCGGCCAGTAGCGGGCGACCGGCGCGTCAAGATCGACCAAACCCCGATCGACCAGCATATGCAAGCAGGTGGCCGCCATCGCCTTACCGACCGACATAGCATTGCAGATCGTGTTCTCTTCCCAGGGCTTTGTCTGCGCAATATCGCGAAAGCCGCCCCAGAGATCGACGACCATCCGTCCATCGATGGCGAGCGCGAAGCTTGCCCCGCCCTCTTCGCCGCGCGCGAAATTATTGGCGAAGGCATCCCAGACGGCGACGAATTTCGGATCGAGTTTTCCGCTCAGCGGATAGCGCCGGCCGTCGCCTTCAATCGAGCCCGATTTGTCCCGCATCACACACTCTTGGTCATGCCGCCATCGACATCGATGACCGCGCCATCGATATAGGTATTGCGCTCAGACAGCAGGAAATCAACGACATCGGCGACTTCCTGCGCCGTGCCGAGCCGCTTGATACCGAGCCGTTTCACCAGTTGATCGCGCGCCTGTTCGAACGAGACCTGTTGCTCTTGCGCGATCTCTTGCAGCCGCGCGCGAAAGCGGCCCGTGTCGATGAGGCCGGGGCTGATGCCGTTAACGCGGATACCATCGGGCCTGCCGAATTCGGCGAGGCCTTTGGTGAGGGCAATGACTGAAGCGGCGAGCGTGCTGCCGATCAGCGCATTCGCATTCGGGGTCTGCGCCAGCACGCCGCAGATGTTGATCACCTGCCCTTGCCGCGCCTTGAGATAGGGCCAGCAGGCGCGGCACATGCGCACGAAATTATGGATCTTCGCCTCATAAGCATCGTGCCATTCGGCATCGTTGCGCTCGAGCAGATTGCCATGCGGCGTCGCGCCAGCGTTGTTGACGAGAATATCGATGTGGCCCAGCTGGTTGATGATGGTGTCGATCGTCTGCGTTAGCTCATGCGCATGACGCAGATCGCAGGGAAAAGTGAAAGCATGTCCTCCGGCTGCCCTCAGACGCGCGGCGACCGCGTCGAGGTCGGCGCTGCCCCGCGCGATCAGGGCCACGGTCGCGCCTTGCGCAGCCAGCTTTGTCGCAATCGCTTCGCCGATGCCGCGGCTGGCCCCGGTGACGATCGCGATTTTACCGGCAAAGCTCATGGGGCTTATTTCAGCTTCACGGGCACGAAGCGCTCGGTGATGAGATCGCTCATGGCCGGCAAGGTCGGCAGGATCTTCAGCTCGACGAGAGACTGACGCACCACCTCCATGCCCGCGGCACTGAAGCTGCCGTCTTCCGACATCATCTTCATTTCGACGGGCAACGCCTTGGCGACGGCTACGGGATCGGCACGGAATGCGGCCGCGATCACCTTCGTCGCTTCCTCGGGATGGGTCTTCATGTAGATCACGGTGCGGTACCAGCCTTGCAGGAAGCGCTCCAGCCGGTCCGGGTGCTCGGCGATGAATTTATCCGACGCCTTGAGAACGAGATTCTGAAAGTCCTTCACCACATCGCCGAAATAGACGAGGATCCGCACCTGGCCTTTATCCGACAGATCGACCGCCTGCATCAGCCCCGCAAGATCGGCATCGATGCCGCCGCCGCTGCGCAACGCCGCGATGCGCGCTTCATCGCCGCCGAGCGGCACAGTCTTGATGCCGTCAGAGCCCCAGCCCTGCTGGCGCGAGACTTCCTTGACCAGCCATTCGGTGAGCGAGCCGGCGGTCGAAACACCGACGGCGCGTCCGTGCAGATCGGCGACGGTCTTGATCGGGCTCTGTACCGGAACGATCAGCGTGAAGTTGTAAGGCAGGTCAGCAATCGCGGCGACGCCGATGGTCGGCACGCCTTTGAGCCGCGCACCGAGCGCGACGGCGGCGCCGAGCCCGACATCGGCATCGCCCGAGGTGAGTACCTGCTCGATCCGCGTGCCCGGCACGTCCAGCACTTCGACATCGAGGCCGAGATCGCTCCAGATATGCGCCTCGCGGCCGACCTCGATCGGCGCGAACGCAATATCGATGCCGGAACGCGCGACGTTGACGCGCTCTTCGGCACGTGCGCTATGGCTCAGCGCTGCAACAAGCAGCGCACTTAGAAAGATTGCGATACCGCCCGATTTCACCCGAATCTCTCCCCCAGCCTCGCCGTTGATCTAGCGGGCTGGGGCAAGGGTGTCGAGTTGGCGGCTCTTCAGACCGAGATCAGTGATAGGTGATCATATCGCCACGCGTCAGCGTAACATTGCCGGACAGCACCGGCGCTGTCGTGAGAATATACGCCGTCGCCTGCTCGGCATAAGGCGCGCTTGCCGACATGCCGTCGACCGGAACGACCGCTTTGAAACCGCGGATCGCAGCCTGGCTCGCGGTATAGAGCACCGCGCCATGAGCACTGGTACCGGTCAGGACGAGCGTCGTAACGCCCTTGTCCTTCAGCTCTTTCTCGAAATCGGTGCCGACGAATTTATCGACCGGGCCGGCGATCATCTTCGTCCCAGCAGGCGGCGCGACTTCGGGTAAAAAATCCTCGGGCTTTGGGCCATTCGGCAGGGTCCAGATGATCATCACATTCTTTGCCTTCGCTGCATCGATCATCGCCTTGACCTTCGGAATAAGCGCGACGCAATGCGGCCGGTTCTGCTCGTTGCAGCTTTGCTTGACGAAATCCATGACGACGAGCGCCGTGGTCTTGGCGTCGAGCCCGGCAGGCCTGAGCTCCGGTGCGGGCGGCGGCGCTACCTTGCCCCAATCATCGACGATGTTCGTCTGCGCCGAAGCGGCGTCATGGAATGCGATGATGGCGCCGAACGCGGCCGCGGCCAGAACGGCACGCCGTGGTAACCCGATGAACATGATTTACCTCCCCGAATGTCTTTATCGCGTGCGAGTATAGGGGAGCCGCGAGACCGTTTCACGTCACAGGGCTTCAGTATCTCACGCCATGCGATCACGTTTGCATGACAGCGTTGTAAATTGGCAAGCACAGCGTCGACGCGCATAGTCTCCGGCAGATGCGACGACAGAGGTCGGCATGCGCTACCGAGAGGATTTGGCGCGCGTCCGCAGTTTGGCTCGCTGGCTGATTGCTTCTCATGGCAAAGGCGCAGAAGCGATTGCGCTCGCGGTCGTTGCGACGCTCGTCGATAACGGACAGCTCGACTACGCTGTCCTGTGGCAGCAAGTGGCCACGCTCGTCAGTTCCATGATGGGGACGGGTGGCGTTTAGGCGCGCGTTCGCTCGCCGGAACCTATTTCCGAGCCATGCATTTTACCGCTCGGTATCGGTAATAGCGGCCGGCTCGCGGTAGTGCGTCTGCTTGGGCGGGCGGCCGCGATGTGAGGTGGTCATGTATCGCTCGTTCGCTCTGCTCGCTTTGCCATTTCTTGTCGTCGGATGCCATTCATCCTCCCGCACACCGCCGACGACGATCGATTCCTTCCGATCTTCCTATTTTGGCGAGCAGCCTTCCGCCTCTTCCCAGGTTGCCGCAATACCGCAACCGGCGCTCGTAGCCGACAAGGCAAGCGCAGCGCCTCGGATAGATTTCGACGATGCTTTAGGGCCGTCTCAAACCGCTACGGCTCCGAACAAGCCGGCCGGCCCGCAGCCCTATAAGGTCTCGGTCGCTGCTTACATCAAGCGCTACGCCGTCGATGGCAATTCGCTGAAACAGGCGAAGATCGGAACGCCGTTTCAAGGCTCGGTGAATGGACAAAAAGGCTCGGTCGTCTGCGTCGAACTCGGCGGTACGAGCGACAACCGTACCGCCTACCTTCTCAACGACAATGCCGTCGTCGATTCCGAATTCGGCGCCGCTGCGTGCCGCAGCCAGCATCTCTTGCCATGGGATGGCGTCGGCACCTGATGGATGTCATCCGCAAGCGTTAAGATGTCTCGTTGAAAGCCCCGCTGCTTCGGTGGGGCTTTTCTTCTTGTAGTCCTATCGTCTTAGTCCAATATGAAGAACATCGCTGGAACGGCAGAGCGCCAGGCACCAGCGGCTGAGAGATACGCTGTCCTGCATGTGAGGTTGCGCGCACTCCCGCCTGTTATCAGGACGGCACCATGAGTGATTTGGATAAATTCCGCGGTCACGCCATTCAGGCGCGGCGGCTTGCGCCATACACGGCCGATAAACGCACCCGAATAATTCTTGAGCTTCTTTCGGAAGAATTAGAGCTGAAGATTGCCGAGATCGAGCGCCGGCAAGCTATCGATGCCTGAAGTGGTGCGTGGCCTCTGAAACAACATTGAAGGATGGGGCATCATGGCAATAGATCATCGCGACAAAAACGGCGAAATCGCTCAGAAGCACGGAAACACATTGATCCGGACGCTGCGCGTAAAGTACGGGTTTACATTTGCCAAAGGCGAAAGCAATTCTGCGCAGCTGATCGACGTTATTGAACGACTGGATGAACCGTCTCTGCGCCAGCTCGTACGAGACCACGACCGCTGACAAAATGTTCCGCGAAGTCGCCTACCGGGCCCAATGGCCGGGTATCATTACTCATTGGGAGTGAGCATCCCATGCCTCACCGCAAGAGCAAAGCAAAGTCGGGCTTTCCCGACCGTCAGGTCATTGCCAAAGCCGAGGGGCGCTTTGCCAAAGCAGATAAACAACGGGTCAACATCAAGGCCGATCCGAAACGGGCTGTGATGCAGGAGCAAAACCGCGCAGCCCTTCTCAAACGGACAAGAGGACGGTGACAGCTGCGACGGAGATTTACGGCAGCTCGAACGGGGACCGATGGTTTCTAGAGCGCGATGCCGATTCGGGCCGAGTGTACGTCAGGCATGTGGCGAACGCCGCATCGGGTGGTCATCAGATAAATATCGAGATCGACGCCTTCCTGAGCGGCCAGCGGGAAAGCCCCGAGTATCAGGCGCTCATTCGTCTCATTGAACGTTAGCCAACGGATAAGGGGCCACACTTCCGCTTTCATGTCCGCGCCTTCGAATGGCGGCCGGTCTTTGCGACCGGCCGCCACGTTTCCACCGTGCTTACTGGACGCTCAATACCAGTCGGCCTTTGAGCCGTAATAATCGTGCAGCTGGCGATTATAGTCCCGATCATTCCAGATGGGCTCGCTTCCTTCATCGAAACTTGGTGCGCTCTTGAGGCGCTCTTCGGGTACGTTGATCACATACGCGTCGGGGCCCGGCTCGTATTTCAGTATCTCCCAGGGGAGCGCGAAGAGCTTACCGCCCATGCCGAGGAAGCTCCCATATTTGAGAATCGCATACGCCACGCGTCCGGATACTTTGTCGATCATGAGATCGGCGATGTGGCCGAGATTGTCGCCGCTCGCATTCTGCACCGCTGTGCTGGTCACCTTTTCCGAAGAAATAAGTCGGAATGTTTCGCGCGCGTCTGTTGTCGGTTGAATGGTGTCGACCATGTTGGATCATCTCCATGTGTAGGAGGCAGCCTGTATGGCTTTCCTGCTGCGAAGATAATGATTGCATGATCGCGAGGTTGCGGTGTTCTCGGAGCGTGTGATCTTTTTAATCTGAGACTGAGTCCGTCCGCGTTGCACCGCACGTAATTCCCTTTACAAGGGCGTCGGTACGCTCATCAGCCGCTGGCTGAGTTCAAGAAATTAGCGATGTCGCGTCTTGCCGGTCGTTCCAAGCGGAAGGTCTACCGCGAAGAGCAGAAAATGATTTGATGACACAAACGGTGTCGTTTTCCGCTTTTTCGGCGCGACTTCTTCTTCCTTCACGATTGATCCTGATTCGGCCACATGACTGCAGCTTTTGTCCTCCAGGATCGGAGGCCAAAGGTTGGAGGTCGATATGAATATCGCCGGTACCACTGAGGCAATCCCTACAGTCGCGGAGATGCGAAAGCAGCTTCGGCAGCTTGCAGACCAAATCGACCATGCAGCAGGGCAAGGTCTTGGAAAAGCATTCACTCAGGCCCAAGAGCGGCCTATATCCTTGGCTCTTGTTGCGCTAGGAATTGGGTTGCTTGGGGGATATCTCCTCAAGGCCGCAAGTAGCGCTCGGTTCGGAACGACGCGGTGAACCGTAAAGCGTATAATTGATCGGTTCGGAACGCGCAGAAAACAACAGAAATATTGGAATCATTGGAATGGCAACGAAGAAATTGGATCGCGATACCGCTCGCAAACGCCTGCTCAGCATGCCGCCTGAGGAGCGTGCGAGCACATTGCGTCAGTGCGGCGACTGGCGTCACACGGTGCAGCACGTTCTCATCGATGATATGCCGTCTGACCGCTACGGCCGGCGTTTCCATTGCAACGCGCCGGCGATGATCGAGCTTGCGCTCGATCGTCTAGGACAGATCATGGCTTGAAATAGCCCATCGGGGCGGTGAGGCCCGCCCCGATGCGCCTTAGCCGCGAGCACCATAAAGGTGCGCCCGAGCCGCCGTTCGGCACCGGGCATCTCTTTTGCCGGCCATGATGAATCGAGCGGCGTCAGTGCGCGATATCGACGACGTAGCGCTTGTCGATAAAATCGGGATTGTCGGGGCCTTTCACCATGCTCTGGGCGCGATACCACTGATACTGCCGGAGCACGTCGGCGACGTTCAGCCTCCCTTCCGGATCCATATAGGGCAGGCCTTTTGCGGCATCTTCGGGCGTCTGTCCCGTCGCCTTGGCGAGGATGCCGAGGATCTCGGGGGTTTGCGCCGTCGGCTTATCGCCGTTCACCCCATCATGATAGTCGCGCGCGCCTTTCTTCAAGGCGCTCAAGACGTGGCGGACCATGTCGCCGCGCTGATTGGCGGTCTTGGTTGAGGCAAAGACGCTCGAGAGCTGGAACGGCACCTCGTCGCCGACATAGGCAAGGAGCTTGGCGTCTCCACGCGACAAGATCGTCGTGCTGAGGCTCCCGGTCAGACCGGTTGCATCCGCTTGGCCGCTGGTGGTGGCAGCGACTGTCGCCGGAATTGCTTGCAGCGGAAGGAGACGCACGGTGCTGAGATCGAAGCCGTATTTCTGTGCAACCAGCCCCAGCGCGTAATGGATCGGCGAGCCGATTTGCGTCAGCGCAAAACTATGGCCGGGCATGTCCTTGAGCGACCGAAGACCGGCATCCCACGCTTTGTTCGAGGCGACGAAAGCCTGATTATGGCGCCCCGATACCTCACTAACGCCCGCGGTAACGATCTTCAGCGCGCCTTGGCTCGCGAGTGAATAGAAGCCGCCAGTAAAACCAACCGAGCCGAAATCGATATCGCCCGACGCCACCGCGATAGAGATCGGCTGCCCGCTATCGAAATAGACAAGATCGACGGTGATGCCTTCTGCGGCGAAATAGCCTTTCGCATCGGCGACGAAGATCGGACCCGACGCCGTGGTCTTGATGATGCCGATCTTCACGGTCTCCGCGCGGGCGACCGTGCCAAAAGCGAAGAGGGCGAGAGCGAGGAGGACGAAGCGCATGAGCGAGGCTTTTCTTTCGCTGGCTGTTAAATGGCCTGCGAGGTTTTTTACACCAGCCGCAGTTCGCTGGCCATTCGGCGGACAGGCTTGTCGGCACGATCTGTTGGATGCTTTACGCTGCTTGGCGCTTTTACAGCGGCTGCACATATTTTTTCAGCCCTTTTGCGAAGCGCGTTGGCCATTGCCGCTTTTGTCGCTTCGCGCGCGCCCTGAGACGACACATTTGTTGCCAAACCCGCTGTCATTTTTGCCTGTTCCACCGCCGCGACTTTGATTGCCGCGATGTCGATGACGACACCCGGGAAGGCAGCCTGATCCATCTGTTATCGGTAGAGGTCGGCTCGTGTCGGCGGCAGACCGGACGTGCCACGCACGCGCTTCGAAGCCAAGGTCTGGTAGATGCCCACGGTGTTGCGGGCGAAGGCCAGAGAGCAGCCAGCCAGATAGGCCAACCAGAGCCGCGTCTGTACCGCGCCGACCGTTGCCTCGGCTTCCTGGTAATGCCGCAGGAGCCGATCGTGCCAGAGGCGGCAGGTACGCGCGTAGTGTTCACGCCAGCCTTCAAGGTCATGCACCTCGAACCCGTGGCGCTGCAGGTTGGCAATAGACATGCCTGGATGGTCCAGTTCGCCGCCTGGGAAGATGTAGCGAACCAGTGCCGAATACTCTTTCGCGCCGCGGCGGAACCTTTTGTTGTTGCGCTTGGCTGGGCGGGCAATGGCATGGTGCAGGTAAAGGCCCCCTGGCTTCAACAGGCGGTTGACCGTGGCAAAATAGGTGGCGTGGTTCGCGATGCCCACCTGTTCGAACATGCCGATGGAGGAGATCTTGTCGAAGCTTCCCTCCACCAGGGCGTAATCGCGAAATTCCAGGGTGACCCGATCCTGCAACCCGGCGTCCGCGATGCGGCGCTCGGCATAGGCATATTGTTCCTTGGATAACGTCACGCCATGCGCATGTACGCCATGATATTTCGCCGCGTGGCAGATCAAGGCCCCCCAGCCGCAGCCGATATCCAGCATTCGCTCGCCTGAGCGCAGCCGGAGCTTACGACAGATCATCTCCAGCTTGTCTTGCTGGGCAGTCGCGAGGTCATTGTCCCATTCGTTGAAATACGCGCACGTGTACACCATGGATGGGTCAAGGAAGAGTGCGTAAAACTCGTTCGACGCATCGTAGTGGTAGCTGACATTGGTCTGATTGGCGGCTTCGCTGCCATCGGCCAGGGCCTTGTCCCCGCGAATACCTTCCAGTGGAAAGGGGCCGCCGCGTGGGACGGTTAGGAAGCCGATCAGGCCACGCAGCAGCAATCTCTTGTCCAGGCTACGCCAAAGCGCACGGGAACGGACGGCGGCGCGCTTCTCCACCAGCTCAAAGATGCTTCCGTTGCGAATATCGAGCCGCGCGGAAACCCACAGATTGGCGATGGTGTCGATATTGGGCTGGCGGAGCAGGGCTGCCACGGCGCCTTCATCGGCGATCGCGATCGCCAGCGCATCCGGGTGCAGGTCAGTAGGCACAGTTGATCCGTCCCACAGCACGAATCCGACCTGCACCCCAAGCTCGTCCTGCGCGTGGGCGAGTAGACGCTTGAACCTGTCCAACCGACGCAGAGACGACAATGTATTACTCCCGGAGACGAGGTCTTAACTATCGGCGAAGATTGCTCCTTTGTCTCGTCGCGAATGGGTCTGCTACACAGAGCAGTCGCTAGCTGGCAGGCACATGGTCTTGCGGGCAAGGCCCGCCATTCGGGCGCGAGTTTCTCGGATCCGCGTTCCGAGTTTGAATTACAGTGCGCACATCCATTCTCAAACCGTCACGAAGGCACGAATCGGATGTTCGCGCGTTTCGGTGTTCGAGTGGATGCACTGATTGCCTCTTAGGCGCCCGACGCGATCTTCTTTATCCTGCCGCTCGAAGCGGTCCATATCGTCGTTGCACTCAAGCTCCGGCACGACCGCCTTCCCCCACCCCTGGGGCACCCCGCGCGCCGGCTTTTCGCGGCCATCGAGGCGTGCCGTGCGTGCGCTACCGAATCCCCGGTATTTCACAGGCGTTTCACAACGCGCCGGTAAAAAACGCTAAGTCATTGATTTTTAATGGCGTCCCCAAGGGGATTCGAACCCCTGTTACCGCCGTGAAAGGGCGATGTCCTAGGCCTCTAGACGATGGGGACAGCGGCGAAGGGTCTAACCGCCGGAGCGCGATAAATCAAGCCGTCAGGCCACGTCCCCGCTTCCCCCGCGCCCTCAAATCGCGAGCCGCGGGATCAGTGCGGTTGCGTCGGTATCGATGCCGCGCAGCTCCTTGGCGTTGAAGACATGGGCTTCCTCCAGCCCGTCGACATGCTCGACCGCGGTCAGGTAGGGAAAATCCGTGCCGAAGAGGATATGGCCCTTGGGCGCGACTGCTTGCAGCGCGAGCAGCGAGGGGCGCTTCGCGATCTGCGCGATGTCGAAATAGAAGCGGTTGAATTCCGGCGTGAACCCCTGCGGCAACACTTTGGAAAGCCGTGAGCCGGGATGCGCCTCTTTGGTGAAGCGTGCGATCAGGAATGGGATCGTGCCGCCGCCATGCGACCAGATCACGCGGATATCGGGATAGCGGCTCGATGAGCCGGTGAAGACGAAATTGGCCAGCGCGCGGCTCGTATCGGTGCCGTATTCGATCTCGGAATCGTTGAGATCGGGAACGATATGCACGCAGCACGGCGCCACGGTCGGATGGGTGTAAACCACGACCTCGCGGCGATTAAGCTCGGCGAAGACCGGATCGAAATCGTGATGGCCAAGCCAGCGATTGCCGTAGCTGGTGAAGAGGCCGATGCCGTCCGCCTTAAGGCTGCTGAAGGCGTAGTCGATCTCTTTCAGCGCCGCGTCCGGATCGGTGATCGGAATGCCGGCGAAGAGCCCGTAGCGGCCGGGATGATCGGAGACGAGTTTCGCGGCGAAATCATTGGCGCGACGGTAATGCGCCGGCGTCGCCTCCCCGCCCTGCGCCAGCGCGGTCAGAACTTGCGGCGTGACCGACAGCATTGCCGTGGTGACGCCGCCCTGCTCCATGTCCTCGAGCGATTTTTGCAGCGACCAGCTTTTCAGCGGCGGGACGATGAAACGATTGCCGACAACCTCGTCCGGCACGAAGTGGTGATGCACATCGATGCGGAGATGTTTCCGCGCCGGCGTTGCAGCACCTGTCGTGCCGCTCGGCAGGACAAGGCCCGTGCCGAGCATCGCAATGCCGGCGAGGATCGCCCGCCGCGTCGCGCGCGTATCCGCTTGCTCTTCCACGTTACCCGACCTGTCTATTCGGCAGCTTTGCGGCTAGCGAAGACGCTCGCGGGGCGTGGCAAGCCAAGATGCTCGCGCAGCGTGTTTGTCTCGTATTCCTTGCGGAACAGACCGCGGCGCTGCAGCTCGGGGATCACCAGATCGACGAAATCGTCGAGCGCATGCGGCAACGTGACCGGCATGTAGATGAAGCCATCGCAGGCGTTGCCCTTGAACCATGCTTCCATCTGATCGGCGATCGATTGTGGCGTGCCTTTGAGCAGGAAATGCGGGCGCGCGGCGGCAAAGCGCATGGCGAGACCGCGCAAGGTCAGGCCTTCTCGCCGCGCCAGCTTCACCAGCGCCGGCGGATTGCTCATCCGTACGTTGTTGCCCTGGAAATCGGGCAGCGGCCCGTCGAGGTCGTAGGGCGAGAGATCGATGCCGCCCATGCGCTCGGAAAGCAGCCGCACTGCTGCTGGTTCGCTGATCAGCGCGCCGAGCTTTTGATATTTTTCCTCGGCCTCTTCTTCGGTCCGGCCGCAGAAGATCACACAGCCCGGCAGGATCTTCAGCGTGTCGGGCGAGCGGCCGAATTTCGCCATTCGGCCTTTGACATCGGCGTAGAAAGCCTGCGCATCTTCGAGCGTCGATTGCGAGGTGAAGACGGCATCGGCGACCCGGGCCGAAATCTCTCTCGCCGGCTCCGACTTGCCCGCCTGGATCAGCACCGGATGCCCTTGCGGCGGGCGCGGCACGCTCAGCGGACCCTTCACTTCGAAATATTTGCCGTGATGGTTGAGGATGTGGAATTTCGACGTGTCGAGATAGACGCCTGAACTCTTTATCGCGCACGAAGGCGTCGTCGTCGAAACTGTCCCATAGTCCCATCACCACATCGGCGAATTCCTCGGCGCGGTCGTAGCGCTCGCCATGCGGCGTGTGCTGTTCCTTGCTGAAATTATGAGCATCTTCGGCATTGGCGCCGGTGACGAAATTCCAGCCGGCGCGGCCGCCGCTCAGATGATCGAGCGAGGCGAATTTGCGCGCGACGTGGAACGGCTCGTTGTAGGTCGTGTGGCACGTCGCGGCCAGACCGATATGCTTCGTCACGCCCGGCAAGCGCCGAGAGCAAGGTGAACGGTTCGAGCCGGTCGGTTTTCGGGTTGAAGCGCAGCGAGTCCGGATCGTCCGCGCCATGGGTACCGATGCTGTCGGCAATGAACAGCATGTCGAGCTTGCCACGCTCCATCGTCTTGGCGAACTCGATCCAGCGATCGAGCCGGATGCCGGCATCGGCATAACTTTCGGGGAGACGCCAACCGGCGAGGTGATAATTCGATTCCCCCGACATAAAGACGGCAAATTTCAACTGCTCTTTCGGATCGCGCTCCGGCATGGCATTCCTTCTACAACCAACAACGGCCTATACGGCATCATAGCCATGCTGCACCCCTTCGCTCAATTCGGTGCCGCTCAGTGTGCCGCGGTAGCAAAACGAGGAGCATTCCGCTCGGGCGCGAACCAGCGCAGCGCGAAGAAGCCCCAGAGCAGGAAGATCGCCAGTACCGCGATCTGGACGATTGCGAAGGGCGCTTCGGTTTGCGTCGGCGCGAGAGCATGAAAGAAGGTCAACTTTTGGAAGGCCTGAACCACCCCGACGAACACATCGAGATAAACCGCGAGCGTCACGCCGATCACATAGAGCCAGCGGCGCGCGCCGCGCAGCTTGCCGCCATAAAAGGCCATGGCAGCGACGACCAGTGCGACGAGTGAAATCGCACCGACGATATGCGATGGCAGAATGTCGGACGCCGGGAAGAGATAGCCGGTGGCACTGGTGAGGATCGCGGTGGCGAGGAAAAGTCCCGCCCAGAAGCCGAGGCGAACAGACGCCAGCATGCCGATCATGACGACGATGCCGGCCAACATGGCGACCAGGCTTAAGATCACGTGCAGTGTCGTGAAGGTCGAAAGCGACATTCCGATAACCATCCGCCTTCTCCTAAAACCCTTGTTAGGTTGACAATATCACAAATTGATTAGACGGCATCTCCTATTGCCTCGTCGTTTTCGGCGGTGGGGATGCACATAGGAAACGCGCCCTAGAGAAGCCTATACAGGCTACAGCGCGCCTCCGATGGCTTTGCATCAGCACTTCGTCATACTATCGTTGCCACGGACCGGCTCGACCTATCTGGTCGATTATCTCGATGCGGCTCCGAGCGTGAAATGCCTCTCCGAGGTATTCAATCCGGATGTCGTGCTCCTCCGCCATCATCAGCCGAATGACGCTGCGCTGACTGATACGACTGTCAGAGATAACGATCCGCTGCGTTTTCTTCATAGGCTCGAACAGGATGTTGGGCCGTGCGAATCATTCGGCGTGAAACTATTTCCAACCCACAACCAGAAGCTGCTGCACTATTTCTGCGCCAGCCGTCAGTGGAAGAAGATATTCCTCTGGCGCGACAACATCCTCGAGCAATACATCTCGTTCCTGCTCGCCTCGGCGAAATACGGGAACGAAAGCTGGGAGCGCGTCGATGACGACGCGCGGCTCACCGTGCCGGTCGATACGCTGATCGACGATCTGCACACGATGGAGAAAAACTACATCGAGATCGAGGACGCTCTTGTACTCGCCGAGCCGGAAGACGTGTTCACCCTCGAATACGACGACATGGCGCGTAAAGACATCATGGAGCTCCTGCTCCGCTTTATCGGCATCAGTGAAGCCTCGGTTCAGTCGGTCGCCGCTGCCCAAGCAAGCGGCGCCATGGCTTTCGATCGCGGGCCGCGCGCGGCCGATCGCATCGCAAATTATGGCGAGGTGCGTGCAATTTTAGGGCGCACGCGGTTCGCTCGTTTGGTCGCTTAGCTTCAGCCTCGATCTGTTCGCAACGAACGGGAACTTTGCTCCGCGCGCTTCGTTGCTTGCCTGACAACGGATGGAGTTTGTGAGATGTCTTTGACGCGCGGTCTTATCAAGATTCTGACGGCGGTCGTCATGGTCGGCGCGCTCGCCGGTTGCGTTGTCGAGCCTGCTGGCCCGCGGGGCGGATGGTGCTATCACCACCCCTACCGTTGCTAAGCTGACGGCGCTGGTTGCGCCTAGACCATGATCGAAAGAGACGGGATGGAAAATCCCGTCTCTTCCGTCTAGGGGCCGAGCGACTCGATATCGTAAAGCGCGCGAAGCAGTGACGGCGGGTCGGGTTGCCATTGCCCGAACCAGCGATCGTAAATCTTGACGATGTCGTCGCTCTGGTAGATGAGCGCCAGCGTGCGATCGGCGATCAGCCGAAACGCGGCATCCTTCTGGCGCACCATGAAGGCGTAGGGCTCGTACGAATAGAGCGCGCCGCTGAGCCGCAGGCTTTTCGGATCTTTCGAGCCGGCCGCAAGGCCGATCAGCACCACCTGGTCGGAGGCATAAGCATCGACCTGGCCATTCTCGAGCGCCGCCAGCCCCTCGGCGCCGCTCTGCACCGGCACGACGGTCGCCGAAACCAGACGCAGGCTGAAGAGCTGTTTCAAGACCTTCTCGGTCGTGGTGCCCGGCTGGACAGCGATCCGCTTGTTGGCGAGATCGGCCACGCCGTGGATGCTCGAATTCGCCTTAACCAATAATTCGGTGCCGCTGAGAAAGGTGAAAAGCGTGAAATCGACCTGCGCCTGACGCGAGATCGTGCGGGTCGTTGTGCCGCATTCGATATCGATCGCGCCTGATCGCAGCTTGCTGATCCGATTTTCCGCCGTCACGGGGGTGTAGCGCACTTGCAGCTTCGGCAGGTTGAGCTGATCTTTCACTGCCCCCGCGATCCGGTCGCAGAGATCGACCGCATAGCCCTGGGGCTTGCCATCCGAGCCGAGCGAGGAGAACGGCGCGGCATCGGCGCGGTAGCCGACGATGATGGCGCCGCGGGAGCGGATCGTATCGAGAGTGCCGGCCGCCATGGCCGAGGTGGCAAAGGCCGCAAGGAGTACGAGGGATGTGAGAGCAGTAAGGAATGTACGCATGACACCGATCTTTCGATTTTTGCCGGTTCGATCTTAGCGGCCCGGCCCTCGCTTGCGGAAGATAGCCCGCGGTAGCTCAGTTCATCCCTTTGCGACTTGTCGAGGAACTCGACGCGGGGCGGCTCACCCGCCACTATGCGCGCCATGTGCGGGATCGCCGGGTTATGGGATCAGCGGGCGCGAATGAGCCCAGAAGCGCTCGGCCATGCAGCTCAGCGCATGACCGATAGCATGCTGCATCGCGGACCGGATGCCGGCGATGTCTGGTGCGACGCGCAGGCGGGGCTGGCACTCGGCCATCGCCGCCTCTCGATCATCGACCTGACGCCGACCGGCGCGCAGCCGATGATCTCGTCCTGCGGCCGCTTCGTCATTTCCTTCAACGGCGAAGTCTATAATTTCGCCGAGATCCGGCCCGAGCTCGAGGCGCTCGGTCGCAAATTCCGCGGCCATAGCGATACCGAGGTGATCGTCGAAGCCTGTGCCGAATGGGGCGTCGAGGTAACGACGAAGCGGCTCATCGGCATGTTCGCCATGGCGCTGTGGGACCGGCGCGATCGCGTGCTCTACCTCGTGCGCGACCGGCTCGGCATCAAGCCGGTCTATTGGGCGCAATTCGGCGAGCTGTTGCTCTTCGGCTCAGAGCTCAAGGCTCTGCGCGAGCATCCCGGCTGGAAGCCGGCACTCGATAGCGACGCCCTCGCCGCCTTCCTGCGCCTGATGTATGTGCCGGGGCCTAAGACGATCTATCGAGGCGTCAACAAGCTGCCGCCGGGGACAATCCTGGTCGTGCGCGCCGGCGCGGCGCCGGAGGTTCGTCCCTATTGGACTCTCGAGCAGATCGCACGCGAGGGGCAGAGCGCGCGTTTCGTCGGCAGCGAGGATGAAGCCGTCGAAGCGCTCGACGCGCTGCTCGGCGACGCGGTCAAACGGCGCATGATCGCCGACGTGCCGCTTGGCGCGTTCCTCTCCGGCGGAATCGATTCATCGGTTGTCGTTGCCCTGATGCAGAAGAACAATACGCAGAAGGTGCGCAGCTTCTCGATCGGCTTTCACGAGAAGCAATATAACGAGGCCGAGCACGCAAAAGCCGTCGCCGCGCATCTCGGCACCGACCACACCGAGCTTTATGTCTCGCCGGATCACGCGCTGACGGTGATCCCGCTCCTGCCGGACATGTATGACGAGCCGTTCTCCGACGCGTCGCAGATCCCGACCTTTCTCGTCTCGGAAATGACGCGCAAGCACGTCACCGTTGCGCTCTCGGGCGATGGCGGCGACGAGGTCTTCGGCGGCTATAACAAATATTTTCAGATGCAGAATCTCTTCGCCGCACTCGGCAAAATGCCGGAAGGCACTGGAGAGTTGATGGCGGGCGCGATCCGCGCCGTGCCACGCGGCGCCTGGCGCGGTCTCGCGCATCTGATCCCCGAGCGGCAGCGGCCACCGCAGCTCGATGACAAGATGGCAAAGCTCGCCGGTGTTCTCGAAGGCGGACGCGACAATTTCTACCGCCTCGTCATCACGCATTGGCCCGAAGCCGAGACGCTCGTTGCGGGCGCAGCGCCGCCGCGCTTCATCGCCGACGATCCGCGCATCGCGGGCTTGGTCGAGAATCCGATCGAGCGCATGCAATATCTCGACAGCATCACGTATCTGCCTGACGACATCCTGACAAAGGTCGATCGTGCCTCGATGGCGGTGTCGCTGGAAGCGCGGGTACCGCTAATCGATCACCGCGTCGTCGCGTTTTCATGGCAGTTGAAATCCGATTGGAAGGCACGGCCGGGACGCAGCAAATACCTTCTACGCCGTGTGCTCGACCGCTACGTGCCGCGCTCGCTGATCGAGCGGCCGAAGATGGGCTTCGCCGTGCCGATCAATTCATGGCTGCGCGGGCCTCTCAGAGATTGGGCGGAGTCATTGCTCGATGAAGCGCGCCTCAAACGCGAAGGCATCCTCGCGCCGGCGCCGATCCGCCAGAAATGGCAGGAGCATCTCTCGGGCAAGCGCAACTGGCAGTATCTGCTCTGGGACGTGCTAATGTTCCAAGCGTGGAAAGAGCGCTGGCTGCCAAACGGTTGACCCCGTTCGTCGCCAAGTCGTCATTGCGAGCGAAGCGAAGCAATCCAGAATTTCACGCGCGGCTCTGGATAGCTTCGTCGCTATACGCCTCGCAATGACGTTGCTGATTCAGCGCGCGACCGCCGCGTCGTCGATCATCAACTGTACGTCGGTGCGACCCTGCCAGGTATCGGCGCGCAGATGGCCTGCGAGGTGGAAGCCCGCCCCTTGCGACGACAAGAGCGCCTTGCCCATTTCCTGCAAACGCGGCGCGCCAAGCACGCGGAAGGCGATACCTTTGAGGCGCGTATTGGCGCCGCCATCGCCGAAGATGCAACGCACATGATCTTGGCCGACGATATCGGCTTTGAGCACCCGCAGATTAGGAATGACGAAGCGCGGCTCGGAATTCCCGGTGCCGAACGGGCCCAGCCGATCGAGCGTCTCGCAAAGATCGACTGTCGCGCCGGCACAATTGAGCGCGCCGTCGATCGAGAGCTCGGCGACCGGCTCAGCCATGCCAAGCGCTTCGGCCGCGCGCGTGTTGAGCGTTGCGCGAAATTCGTCGAGCTTTTCCGAGGTCACGGTCAGGCCCGCCGCCATCGCGTGACCACCGCCATTGATCAGCAGCCCGGCTTGCTGGGCGGCGATGATCGCCGGACCGATCGGGAAGCCCGCGACCGAGCGTGCCGAGCCGCGGCCGATGCCGTCCTGCAGCGCGACGACGCAGGCGGGACGGTTGAAGCGATCTTTGAGGCGGCTGGCGACGATGCCGATGACGCCTGGATGCCAGCCCTCGCCTGCCGCAAAAACGATCGGTCCCAGGGGTCCCGCTTCGACCTGAACGACCGCCGCGTTGAGCACATCGGCTTCGATCTGCCGCCGCTCGCCGTTGAGCACGTCGAGGTGAACCGCCAGTGCACGCGCCTCGGTCGGATCGTCGGTTGAGAGCAAGCGCGCGCCGAGATCGGCTTCGCCGACACGGCCGCCGGCATTGACGCGCGGACCTAAGATGAAGCCGGCATGATAGGCATCGAGCTTCTCGCCGATGCCGGCAACATCGCTGAGGGCCGCAATGCCGGTATTGGCGCGGCGACGCATCACCTTGAGTCCTTGCGCAACGAGCGCACGATTGACGCCTGTCAGCGGAACGATGTCGCAGACCGTGCCGAGCGCGACGAGGTCGAGCCATTGCAGCAGATCGGGCGCCGGTCTCGTTTGGTACCAGCCCGCGAGGCGCAGTGCGCGATTGACGCCAGTGACGAGCAGAAAGGTCACGCCGACCGCGGCCAGCATGCCATGCGTACTTTCTTCGTCGAGCCTATTGGGGTCGATCACCGCATAGGCTTGCGGCAATGAGGGTTCGCCCAGGTGATGATCGACGACGATGACATCGAGACCGCGCGATGCGGCAGCTTCGAGCGCGCGATGCGCGGTAATGCCGCAATCGACGGTAACGACAACGCGCGCACCTTGCGCTTGCAGCTTGGCGAGCGCGGCTTCGTTCGGGCCATAGCCTTCGCGCTGCCGGTCCGGCACATAGATGATCGCCCGAACGCCGACGGCGGTGAAGAACCGCTTCAGCAGCGCTGTCGAGGTTGCGCCGTCGACATCGTAATCGCCGAAGATTGCGACGGTCTCGCCTTTGCGAATGGCGTCAACGAGCCGTTCAACCGCGCGATCCATATCTTTGAGATGCGAGGGATCGGGCAGCCCGTCGCGTAAAGTAGGCGCGAGGAAGCGCTCGCAATCCTCTTCGCCGATGCCGCGACAAGCGAGTAGCCGGCCGATAATCTCCGGAAAGCCGAAGCGCTGCGCCAACGCGAGGCCGGTTCGCGCATCGCCGCCCCGGGCCCGCCAGGCGCGCCCCGAGAGCGATTGTTCGACCCCCAGAATGTAATCCATCAAAGAGCGGCGCTAGAACGTCTGCGGCTTGCGGTTGAAGTTATGCGTTGCGTCGATCACGCGCACCGTGCCGGTCTTGGAGCGCATGATGATCGATTGCGTTGTCGCGCCGCCGGCGAAGCGTCGTATGCCTTGTAGCATGCTGCCCGACGTGACGCCGGTTGCGGCGAACATCACTTCGCCCTTGGCGAGATCCAAGAGCCCGTATTTGCGATTGAGGTCTTTGACGCCCCACTTCGCGGCGCGCGCGCGTTCGTCGTCGTTGCGGAACAGCAGGCGGCCTTGCATATGGCCGCCGATGCAGCGCAGCGCCGCCGCGGCGAGCACGCCTTCAGGCGCGCCGCCCGAGCCCATATAGAGATCGACGCCGCTATCGGGCCGCGACGTCGCGATGACGCCGCTCACATCGCCGTCGGAAATCAGCATGATACGCGCGCCGGCCTCACGAACTTTCGCGATCAGCTCGGCATGGCGGGGGCGATCGAGGATGCAGACCACGAGATCGGCAACGTCGGTCTGCTTCGCCTTGGCGAGATTCTTGAGATTAGTCGCCGGTGTCTCGTCGAGATCGACGATCTCGCCCAAGCCGCCGCCGATCGCGATCTTATCCATGTAGACATCGGGCGCGTTGAGGAAGCCGCCGGCTTCCGCCATGGCGATGACCGCCAGTGCGTTCTGGCCGCCTTTCGCAGTGATGGTCGTGCCTTCGAGCGGATCGAGCGCGATATCGATCTTCGGACCGTGACCCGCGCCGACCTTTTCGCCGATGTAGAGCATCGGCGCTTCGTCGCGCTCACCCTCGCCGATCACGACTGTTCCATCGATGGTAAGGCCGTTGAGCGCTTTGCGCATCGCATCGACGGCAGCCTGATCGGCTGCTTTCTCGTCGCCGCGGCCCATCAGGCGCGAGGCAGCAAGCGCAGCGGCCTCGGTCACACGGACGGCCTCGAGCGCGAGGTTCCGGTCCATGGTGGCGTTGTCGGTCATCGATCTCTCTCCCTAGAGCCCGGCGCGGCGCGCCCGGCAAAAAACCAAATGAGCTTCACGCGAGGCGAAAACGGCGATGAGGTCCGCGGGGATCATCTCTTCGCGAGCGCGACGGCACAAGTGTATCGCGCGCCGCCCATGATTTGAACCCATGGGTGGCCGCGACTCGGGAATTGGCTTATGACGGAGATGTGACGGCTCGTGATCGAGTCGCGAGGGCTCTCCTCAGGGCGTCCGGGGGCGCGGCCGCGGCGCGACCATCGCGTCGGCGCGGTCGTCAGCCTCGTCGGCAATCTGGCGCAATTGGTAGGCGATGTTCGGTTCGGTCATCGCCAATGAGCGCAAGCGCGCCGCCAACCCGCGCAGATGCAGATAGTGAATATCCTCGGGCCCGTCGGAGATCATCCTCCCCCCCGGGCGGCGATCCGTTGCAATCAGTGGCTCGGGGGCTGCCGCGTGCGTGCGTCCTTCACATCGGGCAACACGGCACGGAAATGTCTCTCGACGGCGGCATAGCATTCGCAGGCTGCCTCCTCGAGGCCGGCACGATCCGCGATCGTGATCTGTCCGCGGCGATAATGGATGAGGCCTTTGCGTTGGAGTGCTTGTGCCGCAGCGGAAATGGTCGTGCGCTGCACGCCGAGCAACTCGGCAAGGAACTCTTGCGTCAGCGGCAGATCGCGCGTCGGCACGCGATCCTGTGTCGCCAGGAGCCAACGGCTGCAGCGTTCCTCGATCGTGTGCAGCGCGTTGCACGCCACCGATTGAAGCGTTTGCGCAAGCAGCACATCGGCATAACGGCTGAAGAGATCGCGCAAACTGTGCGATTTCTTTTTCGCTTCCTCGAGACGCATCGTTTCCATTTGCAACGCAGCACCGCCGATCTCGACGACGCTGCGCGCGAAAGCAGGCTTGTGTCCGGCGCTGACGATGCCGCCGACCGCACCTTCCTGCCCGATGGTCGCGACTTCGATCATGCGATCATCTTGCATCGAGAGCACCAGCGAAATCATCGATCCAGCCGTGGGGAAATAAGTCGTCACCACGTCTTCGCCGGACTCGAACAGCACGTCGCCGCGACGCAACTCGATCGCCTCTAAAGAGGGCTCAAGCAACGCTCGGTCCTGCGGCTTCATCGATGCAAGTAAAGCATTGCCGGCCCACAGGTTTCCGACGTTGATGGGTTCTGTACCCGGACGTTTTTTCTTAGCCATGATCTGTCGCCCGTTTTGTTCTTGCCAAAAAAAGTTCTGCACGAATCCGGAAAGGGGGCAGATTAGATAACTAGTTCCGGTACTTAGTCTGCCCGACAGTCGACATAACCAGGCCGCTCAATCGAGAATTGAGATGGCCACCGATCCGGTCGTACCCTCGACATCGGGTCCGAGGGTGACGATTTAACGAACGGATTGCGGCAAACTGAAAATGAATAGCGGCTCAAAAGCGGTAGCTTTGCGGAGGCGTGCCACACTCACCATCAAACGCGAATGCTTCGCAATGTCGGGAGACCGACTTAGCCATTGATTTGGAAAGACAGCTTGTCACCAGCGGTATCCGCTCACCATATTGAGAGGCTGCGGCGTAAGGGAAAAACCCACGGGGGCTAGTTGCGTGCATACCATCGTCTTGGTTGATGACGACAGAAACCTGCTGAACACGATAGGCGATGCCCTTGAAAGCGAGGGCTTTGCTGTTCGCCGCTATGACAGCAGCACGGCCGCCCTCGATGCGTTGAAGGATCTC
Organism: uncultured Alphaproteobacteria bacterium; assembly: GCA_963740675.1. GTDB lineage: Bacteria > Pseudomonadota > Alphaproteobacteria > ATCC43930 > CGMCC-115725 > CAIKMD01. The sequence goes on along the minus strand of CAVUFS010000003.1, from coordinate 279,626 downwards.
CCTGCCGATGTCGCCGTGCTCGACATCAAGATGCCCGGCCTCGATGGTTTTGAGTTGCTGACGCGGCTGCGCAAGGACAGCACTCTGCCGGTGATTTTCCTCACCTCGAAAGACGACGAGCTCGACGAGCTTTTGGGGCTGCGCATGGGCGCAGACGACTACATCACCAAACCAGTCTCGACGCGGCTGCTCGTCGAACGCATCCGTTCGCTGATCCGGCGCCGCGAGCTGACCGACGGCCGTGGTGAGAGTGAGCCGCTCATCGAGCGCGGCGACCTACAACTCGACCCGTCACGGCACGAATGCAGCTGGAAAGACCAGAAGCTGAAGCTGACGGTGACCGAATTCCTGCTTCTGAAATCGCTCGCTTTGCGCCCCGGCCATATCAAGAGCCGCCGCCAGCTCATGGATGCCGCTTATGGCGAGAACATCCATGTCGACGATCGCACGATCGATAGCCACGTGAAGCGCCTGCGCGCGAAATTCAAAGCGGTCGATGCCGATTTCGCGCTGATCGAGACGCTTTACGGCGTCGGTTACCGCTACCGTACCGCGAACGCCTAATCAGGGAACTATAGGGAAATAGCAGCGAGCGTCAGGGCTCGTTGCTGACCTGCGACGGCGTCACCATGTAGGGCGGGCCACAATCGGCGACGGCATTGTTGGTGAAATAGTCGCCGCCGCTGCCCTCTTTCGATTTCGAGAACGGGACGATCGCCGAGGCAATGGCGCTCGGGATGAGAGCAGGCGTGCGAAGCAAGCAAACGGGTGCCTTGAGCGCGAAGTAGACTGGGGTTTCGGCTGCGGCCACCACGGTGGCGCCGGTTCCCGTCGGGGTCGCCCAGGTCCCCCCCGGACCGGTCGCACAAGCGCAAAGCGGAGCCACGAGCAGCGTGGCCACAAAATGCATTTTCATCGTTCTTTTTCCTCCACTTTGCCCGCTTACCGGCGAGGGAACATTAGCTTGGCATACTTTCCTTAGCTGCGCCAAGGGGTCCGGTTCCGGCGCGCCGGCTCAGAAATTCTCGACTCGGATCATGCAGGGCGGTTCGACGACCGTATCGAGGCCGCCAATACGGCCCAGGGCGCGCACCATCGAGGCCTCTACTGTATCGTGCGTGGTGAGCACGACCGGCACCGCCTCGCCCGGCGAGCGGCCGCGTTGGAGGAATTGCTCCATGGAAACGGAGTCGTCACGGAAGGCGGCGGTGATATCGGCGATGACGCCCGGCCGGTCGACCACCATCAGCCGCACATAGTAAGCACCGGAACGCCGCGCCATCGGCGCGCTCGGACGCTTTTGCAGCGATGACGCCGGCACGCCGAAGCCCGGCGCGCCACGGCCGGCGGCGATATCGAGAAGATCGGCGACCACGGCCGAGGCGGTCGGATCGGCGCCAGCACCGCGGCCCTCGAGGGTCAACCGCCCGACGAAATCGCCCTCGACCATCACCGCGTTGAATACGTTCTCGACATGCGCCAGCGGCGCCGATAGCGGCACCATGCAAGGATGGACGCGCTGCTCCAGTCCATGCTCAGTTGGCCGGGCCAGGCCGAGCAGCTTGATGCGGTAGCCGAGATCCTGCGCGAAGGCGATGTCGAGCGCGGTGATGTGGCGGATGCCCTCGACGTAGACGCCGGCGAAATTGACCTGGCTACCGAACGCGACGGACGCAAGCAGTGCGAGCTTATGTGCTGCGTCGACGCCATCGATGTCGAAACTCGGATCGGCTTCGGCATAGCCGAGGGCCTGTGCCTCTTTGAGCACGGCGGCGAAGTCGCGGCCGGTCTCGCGCATCTGCGAGAGGATGTAATTGCAGGTGCCGTTGAGGATGCCGCAGACCCGCAGCACGTGGTTGGCGGCGAGGCCTTCGCGCAGCGCCTTGAGGATCGGGATACCGCCTGCAACGGCGGCCTCGAAACCGAGCGATATTTTTTTAGATTCAGCAAGATGAGCGATTTCATTGCCGTGATGCGCGAGCAATGCCTTGTTCGCGGTCACGACGTGCCGGCCGTGCTCCAGCGCTGTCGTGACGACCTTGCGGGCGACCCCGTCGCTGCCGCCGATCAACTCGACAACGACATCGATACCTGGCGCCGCGGCCATCGCCACCGGATCGTCGTGCCAGGGCACACCGTCGATATCGATCGTGCGGCTGCGGGCGCGATCGCGTGCCGAGACCGCGACGACCTCGATCTTGCGGCCGGTATGATGCTCGATCTGTGCGGCGTTGCGGCGTAGGAGAGCAACCGTCCCTGCTCCGACCGTTCCCAAGCCGGCAATCGCAACTCTAAGCGGCTCGCTCATCCGGGTTATTGCTCGATATAGACTTCGGCGCGCGGTGCGTCTGTGCCGCCCTTGGCGGCGACCGGCGCGGCTTCGACGGCGATGTCTTTCGCCGCCACGCCGGAATTGGTCAGCGCCACGGCGACCGCTTGCGCACGATCGAGCGCCAGGTTGAGACCGGCAACGGCTGCGTCTTTCCCTGTCGACTCGCCGAAGCCGACGATACGGATCGTGCCGCCTTCGGTGTTATGGATCTTCACGATCTCGGCGATCGTGCCACGCAAGGCGCCCGAGAGATAGGCCGAGCCAGACGCGAAGCTGACATCCGCGACGCGATAGGAAACACCGGGGCGATGCGCCGCGGTTGTCGCGGGCGCATTCGCGGGCGCGGTCGCTTGCTGCGTCGGTGTACCACTCGGTTGATGCGGAGCCGGCTCGCGCGCGGAGGGCGGCGCACCATCGACAACTTGTTTGGTCGCGGTACGCGCCGGCGGCGGTGGTGCCGCCGTCGCAGTCTCACCTTGCGGCAAATTGGGAATGGACGGGCTTTGCAGCGACGATTTGGGGGGCGGTGCTTCGCTGCCCCGCGTCGACGGCTTCCGCTGCTGCGGGTTGCCGGCTACGGCCTTGTTAGGGGGAGATGGCGCCGGCGCGGCAGCAGGCGGTACAGCGGATGCGGTCGCAGCTGGACTCGGTGTCGGTGCCGGCGGTGGTGACGATGCTGACGGTGGCGGCGGTGGCGGCGCCGCGCTCGAACTCTCCGCAGGCGCTGGCGGCATCGGCGGTGCTGCCGGTGGCGGCGATGCCGGCGCCGAAGAGAGCGTCGCCGAACTCGTATCCGCCTTCGGCGCTGGCGGCGCGGGTGGCGGCACCGTGCTGGCAACGTCGCCGGCGCGCAGATTATCCGCGCTGTATTGCGCATTGTTGCGATCGGCAACCAAGCTCTTCTCGAGTTTCTCGCGATCGACACCGCTCAATTGGTTATCGGGGGCCGATGGGACATTGCCGAGATTGGGGTAAGGCTCGTTGCTGCCCTCGGCGAGGTTTTGCTCGTTCTGGCCTTTACCGAGATCGTCATTCTTGGAGAGGCCGGTGACGTCGCGGTACCACGAAATCGGATTGACGGCATTGGGCACGGAGGAGCACCCCGACACGCCCACAAGCGTCACGCCCAAGATCACGAGACCAAACTTGTTCCGCACTACCACCTACTCCATATAGACTACTCGGATCGGCCCGGCTGACGGCCAGCCCGGCCACCCGTCCAGCGTTTTCCGGCGCGATGCTGGCGCAGGCAGTATCGGGGTGCAAGGACGAAAAAGATGAACGATTCGGATAGCGGTGCTCCGAAATTCCCCGATCCGACACAATGGGCACAGCATATGGCAGAAATCGCCCGGCTGAGCGAGAAGCTCGTACGCGATTTTTTGGCCCAGCAGCCGCAGCAGTCCGGTCTCGGCATGGCCGATCCGCTCAACATCGGCAGCGCCTTTCTCGAGATGACACAGCGGCTGATGAGCGATCCTGGCCGCCTCGTCCAAGCCCAGCTCTCCCTGTGGCAGGATTATCTGAAGCTCTGGTCGAATACGACGCAGCGCTTCCTGGGCGGTAAGCCCGAGCCGCCGGTCGCCGAGCCGGCCCCCGGCGATCGACGTTTCAAGGATGCGGCTTGGCAGGAGAGCACGCTCTTCGACTACATCAAGCAGAGCTATCTGCTGACCGCGCGCTGGCTGCAATCGACTGTGCGCCAGGTCGATGGGCTCGACGACAAGACCGCGCGCAAGATCGATTTCTATACGCGGCAATTCGTCGACGCGATGGCGCCCTCGAATTTCGTGCTCACCAATCCCGAGGTGCTGCGCACGACGATCGACAGCGGCGGCGAGAATCTGGTCAACGGCCTGAAGCACGTGCTCGAGGATCTCGATCGCGGCAAGGGCCGGTTGATGATCCGGATGACCGACCTCGAAGCGTTCAAGGTCGGCGGCAATATCGCTGTCACGCCCGGGAAGGTCGTCTATCAGAACGATCTGATGCAGCTTATCCAATACGTACCGACGACCGAGAAAGTACATCGCCGGCCGCTGCTGATCATCCCGCCCTGGATCAACAAATATTACATCCTCGATCTGCGGCCCGATAATTCCTTCGTCAAATGGGCGGTGAGCCAGGGCCATACCGTCTTCGTCATCTCCTGGGTCAATCCCGACGAGACGCTCGCACAAAAGAAGTTCGACGATTACATGCGCGAAGGGCCGCTGGCGGCGCTCGATGCGATGGAGAAAGCGACCGGCGAGCGCGAGGCGAATGTTATCGGCTATTGCCTCGGAGGCACGCTCCTCGCCTCTACACTTGCGTATATGGCGGTCAAAGGCGACGACCGGTTCAAAAGCGCGACCTATTTCGTGACGATGACCGATTTCGCCGAAGCCGGCGAGCTCTCGGTCTTCATCGACGAGGAACAACTCGGCGCGCTCGAAGATCGCATGAAAGAGCACGGCTATCTCGAAGGCTCGGACATGGCGACGACCTTCAACATGCTGCGCGCCAACGATCTGATCTGGTCCTTCGTCGTCAACAATTACCTCTTAGGCAAAGACCCTTTCCCCTTCGATCTGCTGTATTGGAACAGCGATTCAACGCGCATGCCGGCGGCGATGCACGCCTACTACCTGCGCAATATGTATCAGGACAACAAGCTGATCGAGCCGAACGCGCTCACCCTCGGGGGCGTGCCGATCGATCTGCGCAAGATCAAGACGCCGGCTTTCCTGCTCTCGACCAAAGAAGATCATATCGCGCCGTGGAAATCGACTTACGCCGCGACGCAGATCTATCAAGGGCCGGTCAAATTCGTGCTCTCGGCCTCCGGCCATATCGCCGGCGTCATCAATCCGCCGGGCAAATCGAAATACGGCCACTGGGAGAATGCGAAGCTGCCGAAGAGCCCAGACGACTGGTTCGCCGGCGCGAAATATGTCGACGGCTCGTGGTGGCCGACCTGGGAGAAATGGGTCGGCAAATATACCGGTGACGAAGTCGATGCGCGCCACCCCGGCGACGGCAAGCTCAAAGTGATCGAGGACGCACCGGGCTCCTATGTGCTGGCAAAAGCCGGCTAACTTTCTCACTCGCTAGGTTTGACGCCGCTGCCGCTTCGCGCGACACTGATCCCATAAATCGGCCGCGGAAGAAATGCGGCCAAAACGTGGGTGAGGAGATGCCGTGTCGCGCATTCTCGGGTATGCCTTGACGGTTCTTGGGGACTATCGCGCGCCGCAATTTTGCCGGCGCGCATCGCCGCGTTCCGGCGGCGTGGCTCGCCCTGCATCGTTTCACAATGTCAGCCATTTGAAAGTGGAGCCGCTCGACTAGCGATCAGAATTTCACAAAGCGGGCGCCCACCAAGACATGCCCGCACATCAGGGGGAGATATGCCATGGTCGATATCTCGTTATCCGCCGGTGCTGCCAGCGCCGACGCCACGATATCCGCGACAGCGCAGCGTGATATCGCAGCGCGCATGGAGCGAATGCCGCTGACCCGCACGCAGATCAGAGCACGGATCATCGTCGGCACAGCGACCTTCTTCGACGGATACGACTCTCTGGTGATGGGTCTCGTGATGCCAGTGCTGGCCAGCGCATGGGGGCTCTCGACCGCACAGATCGGCTTTCTTCTCTCGGGCACCTTCTTTGGCCAATTGCTCGGTGCCATCCTCTTCCCTTATCTCGCCGAGCGTTACGGCCGCCTGCGTTCCGCGAGCTACAGCATCTGGGTCGTCGGCATTTTCGCGCTGGTCTGCGCCGCGAGTTGGAGCTTCGCCAGCCTCACCTTCTCGCGCGTGCTCCAAGGCATCGGCATCGGCGGCGAGATTCCGGTCGCCGCAACCTATATCAACGAGATCGCCCATTCGAAGACCCGCGGCCGCTTCTTCCTGATGTACGAAGCGGCTTTCGCTTTCGGCTATCTGATCTGCACCTTGCTCGCCGTGCTGCTGGTCAGCAGCTATGGCTGGAAGGTGATGTTCCTGATCGGCGCCTGCCCCGCTTTCGTCGCGGCGATCATGCGTCGTACTCTGCCGGAATCGCCGCGCTGGCTCGCGAGCAAGGGCCGCACCAAAGAGGCCGATGAAATCGTCAGCACGATGGAGCGCGAAGCCGAAGCGAAGCTCGGCACCAGCCTTCCCGCCCCGGATTTCTCAGTCGCGCCGCCGCCAGTGCGCAAGAGCACCGATCTGCGGGAATTGTTCACGCCGTTTTACCGGATGCGCACCTTCGTCCTCTGGTCGGTTTGGGGTTTGAGCTTCTTTGTGACCCAGGCGCTCAATTCATGGCTGCCGACCATCTATCGCCAGGAGCTGCATCTATCGGTGCAGCAATCGCTCGAATTCACCTTGGCGACGCATTGCATCTCGATCGTCAGCGCCATCGCCGTGGCGCTCGCGATCGATCATGTCGGCCGGCGGATATGGATCGGCTCGGCGCTTTTGATCGGCGCGCTGTCGCTGCTGACGCTCGCGATCCAAGGCGCGCGTGATCCGATCTTCATGCTGATCTGCGCGACGATCGCGAATTTCTGTCTCGCCTCGGTGTCGGTTTCGATCTACGTCTTCACCTCCGAGCTCTATCCGACGCGCATGCGCGCGCTCGGCTGCGGCATGGGATCGACCGTCCGTAACGTGTTCACGACCTTGAGCCCAACGATGGTCGCGCTGATGCTGAGCAATTACGGCTTACCCGGCGTGTTCACGATGCTCGGTATCGCACCGCTCATTCCTTGCCTAATGGTCTTCGCCTACGGCACCGAAACCAAAGGGCGTGTTTTGGAGGAAGTGTCGCCGTAAACCCAGCATTCAGGCCGGCAGCCGTCGCCTGGCGGCCGGCCTGAGCGACTAGCGGTTGTAGACGGGTCACAATGCCGCACTGGCGGAGCGTGACTGTTTTGTGGCAGGCTATCGCTTATAAAAATTTAGGGGGCGCGCCCGAGGAAGCGTACGGCTGAAAACAGCCGGGCGATTGATTCTGCACTTGGGTCAGGAGGGTTCATGGAATCACACGCGCATAAATTGAATTCGAGGCAGACGAATTCGCCTTTCAGCGTCAAAAAGCTCAAATACGGTGGCTACGAACTAGTCCTCAAGCGCGATGGCCGGAACCAGCACATTTGCGATTTCCGCTCCGAGGACGAGGCCAAGATCTGGATCCACGAAAATGGCGCGACGTTCGGCGGCGCGGGAAGCAAGATCTAGAACGTCCCTCAAACATCTTGAAACAAAAAGCGCGGCTCTTGCGAGCCGCGCTTTTCATTTGGACGCCCAGTCCCGGTTTTTAAGCGCGCCGGTTTAGGCGTGCGCCGGCTGCGGCTGCTTCGCGTTGACGCGAACGGCCGATTGCTTGCCCGCCGCGATATCGGCCAGCATCGGCAACTCGATCACAAAGAAAGTCGCGCCTTCCGGTGCAGTGATCTCACCGACATCGGCGCCGGCCTGGACGAACATGTAAGTGCCTTCGTCCTTGGTCTGGCCGCCTTTCCAGCTCTTGCCGCCGTAGGTGATCGAGCCCTCGATCAAATAGCGGATCTCGGCATCGTCCTCGCGGCGCGCCGGAATCTTGGCGCCTGGCTCGAGTTTGGTCAGACGAATGCCAGAGCCGCCGAAGAAGCCGAGCTTCTTATGCTCGACACCGGCGACCTTCCGATCGGCGATCCAGGGATGACCCTCGGGCTTCATCACGATCGGCTTCTCGTAGCGGCCGACCGGGAAATCGATCTTTTCACCGGTGAGATATTCGACGCAGGCGGCATGAGAGTCCTTGTTGATCTTGTGCCCGTCGGGCCCGACTTTGGTCGCGATACCTTCCTTGAAGGTCCAACCATCGGCCTTCAGCGACTTCACGGCGTTGCGCAGATCGACATGGGTCAGATACGGCAGGCCGGAGATGCCCTGGAATTGCAGGCCGAGGCCGACCGTCGGCGCCGTCTGCATCTGCGGACCGTAATAGACGCCTTCAGGATAGAAAGCACATTCGCCCGGCTTCACATAGCCGTCCTCGATCATGCGGTCACCCGTCAGTGCATAACGATACTGATCGAAGGTGTGGCGATGGCGCGGCGTGGCATAGCCGGTGTCGTAGGAGTTCCACGAGAATTCGAGCTGGATGCCGGGCACGCCGGTATCGAGCGGAAATTGCTTCACGGCCATGCTGCCTTCGCGGCCAATGCCAGCTTGGACCAGCTCGACATCCGCGATGCTCATGATGGTGACCGATGGCATATGTATCTCCCTTGCAATTTTCAGCGACGATTGCCGCTATGTTGCGCCCGGTGCACGTCTCTGGCAAGACCTCGGCCGAAGATCGGGGAACCGGGCAATGGGCAATGCCCGCACGTTGGGAGGGAATGAATGTTGAAGGCCGTCACGAGCTTCATTTTGGCCGCTTCGCTGGCAGGCGCCGCGCCAGCGCGGGCGGCGGATCACATTACCTTTGCCATTCCAGCCGAGATCGTTCAGCTCCTCCCGATCTATATCGCCCAGGATCAAGGGTTTTGGCGCGACGCCGGCTTCGAGGCGACGATCGTCGCCATCCCGGGCGTTGGCGGCCTGAATGCCGTGATCGCCGGCTCGGCCGATTTCTCTTTCTCGACCGGCTCGGCCATTACCCGTGCTGTCGCGCACGGTCAAAAGATCGTCGCCATCGTCGAGCTTGGCAATCAGAGCGGCCAAATCCTTGTCGTGCGTAAAGACGTCGCCGATGCCGCGGGTTTCGACAAAAACGCGCCACTCGCCACCCGCGCCAAAATCCTGAAGGGGAAAACGATCGCCGTCGGCGGCATTGGCTCGATCGCCGACGCGTTTCTCAAGGTGATCGCGCATGAAGGAGGCGTCGACGCAAATCAGGTCGTCGTGGCCCCGATGGGAGCCTCCGAATTCATGCCGGCCTTCGCGCAGAAGAAAATCGACGGCTTCGTGTTCGGTCCTCCCTTTCCGCAGCAGGTTGAGATCGATGGCACCGGCGTGATCGTTGCCGATAATTCCAAGCCGCTCATTGCCGATCTATCGCCTTCCGCTGCCGGGATGCTGGCGACGCGTGCGGGTTATTGCAGCGATCATCGCTCGATCTGCGAGCGGATGGGGCATTCAATGGTCGAAGCGGTCAACTTCCTTTTGACCCATCCGCAAGAGTTGGTCGCGAGCCTGCGCAAGCGCTTCTCGACGGTCAGCGACGCCGTGCTTGCCGCGTCTTACGAGGCCGTCAAAGCGATGACGCCGCAGCCGCCGGTTTCCTCGGCGCGGGATCTTGCCAATTCGGAGCTTATCAATGTGCGTGCCGGCTTCTTGAAGCCGGACGAGCAGCTCAAATCCTATGATGCGCTGTTCACGAACGAATTCGTGAAATAAGCGATCAGCTTTCGCCGCGCGCTTCCTCGCAGAGCCGACGCCAGGCGGCGATCGAGGCATCCGGGCGGTAAAGCGGCGCCGGCTCTGTCTCCGGCATCACGCGCACCATGCGCGAATCCTGGTTGTTCAGCCGCACGTGGAAGAACCAGCGGCGATAGAGCCAATAGCGCAGGCGGAACATTTGCCGCTGCCACCGATTGCCTTGCGCGACGAGGAATTGGAAATAGTGATGCCGGTCGCGATCGAGCGGCATGTACCAGTTGTAGTGATTGTAGTTTCCATAGGCGACGCGGATGTTGCCGGGCAGCCGGTAGCTCACCGTCACGCGGCCTGAGCGCGGTTCCAGAAGCGGAATTTCGGCCAGCTTCCGAGCCCGGGATAGTCGCCGACACCGCCGATTTCGTCCGCTGTGCGCACGACCCAATCGCCTTTGCGGTTGCCGCCTTGCAGCGACACGATCCAGCCCGCCATGCGGGTGAATTTCGTCCAGAGCGATTTGTAGCGATGGAGATAAGCGGCGTGGCCTTCATCGACGCTGTTCTCGGCGGCGTAGCGCCAATTGCCTTGGCGGATCTTCAGCCGTCCGACAATCGCTGAATCCGCGCGCAGGAATTCATCGGGGATATCGGCCTCGACGGGAACGGGCGCGCCCTTCCCCATCCACACAAAGACGATGCCGGCGCGTTCCTCGACCGGAAAAATCCGTACGCGCACGCGTCCGCACACGGCAGACTCTGGACCATCGGTCAACGCGGCACGCACCACACCGGTTTCGACGTCGAAGGTCCAGCCGTGATAGACGCAGCTCCAAGTGCCGGGGAATTCCTGCCGGCCCATCGACAGCGGCACGCCGCGGTGCGGGCAGGTATCGGCGAGAGCGTGGATGCGCCCGGCTTCGCGGCGGAACATGAGCGGCTGGCCGAGCAGGTCGACACGCAGAGGCTTGGCGCCGATGCGCCGCAACCAGATGACCGGATACCAGTAGTTCGGCAGGCCGAGCGCTATCTCGCCGTAATGCGGCCAGGTGCCGAAATCGCTGAGGCCGACGCGTTTGCGCTCTTGTCCGTCCATCGCCCGCGCCTTACGAACCGAGGGTTTTGACTTCGATGCGGTTGTTGTCCGGATCGAGGATATCGATCGATGGGCTGCGGCCGGTCATGCCACTGCGCGGCATCAGCTTCGACGGCAGCCGCGCGAAAGCATCGGCTTTGGTCAGCCGCTCCATTACGGTTTTGAATTCGGCAGGATCGAAGGTCAGGCAGATATGCTCGGGCCGCTCTTCCGCAGCATAAGGCTCGAGCCCGGGCTGCATCGTCAGGAAGATGCCGCTGAAATCGTTCACCTTGAGAGCGGCAGTATCGATCATCCGCTCTTCGGTATCGGGCCGAGTAAAGCGCTGCACCACTTCGAAGCCGAACAGCTCCGAATAGAAGCGGATCGAGCGCTCCATGTCGGTGACACGAATACCGATGTGATCGAGCAACACCATCGACGCGCCCTCCGCCTTGGACGCGTAAAGCCTAGCCCCCGCCTCTTCGCGCGGTCAAACCGACCGGCGCCCGATACCTCAGGGAAAGAGCGGCTCCGTTTGCAACCCTGTCGGTTCGGGCAGGCCGAGCATGACGTTCATGTCCTGTACGGCTTGGCCCGATGCGCCTTTGACGAGGTTATCGATCGCCGAGACGATGATCGCACGGCCGGAGAGCCGGTCGGCGCCGAGACCAATGAGGCAAAGATTCGAACCGCGCACGTGATGCGTCGCCGGGTAATGGCCCTGCGGCAGGATATGCACGAAGGTCTCGTCTTTGTAGGTGTCCTCGAGCATCCGCCGCAGATCCTCGATCTTGGCGCCGCCGGTCATGCGGACATAGATCGAGGACAAGATGCCGCGATTTATCGGCATCAAATGCGGTGTGAAGCTGATCGTTACCGGCCGTCCCGCGGCGCGCGATAGGCCCTGTTCGATCTCCGGCATGTGGCGGTGATGTCCGACACCGTAGGCCGTGATGCCTTCCGACACTTCGGCGAAGAGGCTCGAACTCTTTCGCCGCGCGACCAGCGCCGGTGACACCCGATTTCGCATCGATGACGATATCGTCAGGATCGATCACGCCGGCCTTCACCAGCGGGATAAGCGGCAATTGCGAGCCCGTCGGATAGCAGCCAGGTACGGCTACCAGCCGCGCGTTGGCGATCGCGGAGCGCGCGATCTCGGTCAGGCCATAAACGGCTTCGCGCTGCAACCCGACGGCGCGATGCGGATGGCCGTACCATTTCGCGTATACCTCGGGATCGGCGAGCCGGAAATCCGCCGAGAGATCGAGCACGCGCAGATGCGCCGGCAACGCCGAAATCACCTCCTGCGTCGTGCCATGCGGCAGGCAGCAGAAGACGAGATCGAGCTGGCTCCAATCGACCTCCGGAATAGCGACGAGATCGGGCAGGATGTGCCGTGCGAGATGCGGGAAGACCGCGCCGATCTTCTTGCCGGCCTGACGATCGGCGGTGAGCACCCCGATCGAAGTGTTCGGGTGGTGCGCGAGAATGCGCAGCAGCTCGGCGCCTGTGTAACCGGATGCGCCCAGGATGCCGACCCGCGTTTTATCAGAGCTCGAAGACATGAACCCCTCCTCTCGTCAACAAACGGTAACCCACAAAAAGAAAGGGCGTCCCGCAGGACGCCCTTGATTGAGAACACGCCGATGCCTGCGGGATCAGCGCTTCGAGAATTGGAAGCTACGTCGGGCCTTGGCCTTGCCGTATTTTTTGCGCTCGACGACGCGGCTGTCGCGCGTCAGGAAGCCTTGCGCCTTGAGCGCCGGCCGCAGACCGGGTTCGTAATTGAGCAGCGCCTTGGAGATGCCGTGACGCACCGCGCCGGCCTGGCCCGAGAGACCGCCGCCGATCACGGTGCAGTTCACATCGAACTGGCCGAGGCGATTGACGATGGCGAAGGGCTGGTTGATCAGCATGCGCAGCACCGGGCGCGCGAAATAGATTGGGCTATCGCGGCCGTTCACGGTGATCTTGCCGGTGCCAGGCTTCACCCAGACGCGCGCGACGGCATTCTTGCGCTTGCCGGTCGCATAGGCGCGACCCTGCGCGTCGAGCTTCGGTTGGGCGTCGGCCTGCGCCGCCGCGGCGGGCGCATTGGACGCGGGGGCGTGACGAAGCTGCACACTCTGCAGCGCGTCGCGCATCGTTCCGAGGGACTGTTGCGGTTGATCGGCCATCGCTTAGGCCCTCTTGTTCTTGGGATTCATGGCGGCGATATCGAGCTTCACCGGCTGTTGTGCTTCATGCTCGTGATTGGGGCCGGCATAGACGCGCAAATGCCCCATGATGCGCCGGCCGAGCGGACCGCGCGGCACCATACGCTCGACGGCTTTCTCGACCACGCGCTCGGGATGCTTGCCGGCGAGGATCGCGCCCTTGCTGCGGTCTTTAATGCCGCCCGGGAAACCGGTGTGCCAGTTGAAGATGCTGTCCTGGCGCTTGTTGCCGGTCAGGGCCACCTTCTCGGCATTAACGACGATGACGTGATCGCCGCAATCCATATTCGGGGTGTAGGTCGGCTTGTGCTTGCCGCGGAGCCGGTCGGCGATCAACGCGGCGAGCCGGCCGAGCACAAGCCCGTCGGCATCGATAAGTAGCCACTTCTTTTCGATCGTGGCCGGAGTTGCAGTATAAGTCTTCATCCCTGTTCCTCAGGTAAGGCGGCGCAGTATGCCGTCCGGCGCGCCGAAGTCAAGGGATGAGCCGGTAAAACCTGGGGTTTTTGCCTATGGTATTATGATACCGCGACCGGCCTCCCGGCCCACTGCCGCCCCAGCCCGGTGAGCGCCGCGACCAGCGCCAGTGCACAGACCACCGCCGCCCCTGTCGGCAGGTCGAAAAGCGCCGATGACAGCAGGCCGATGGCGTAGCCTGCCAGCCCGACCGCATAGGCATAGACGATCGAGCGTGGGCCGCGAATGCCACGCACTGCGAGCGACGGGATGATCAGCGAGGCAAAGACCAGGAATACGCCGACGAGCTGCACCGACGCGGTCACCGTCATGGCGAAGAGCGCGTAGAACAGCACGCGCCAGCGCGACAGATCGACGAGCAGGATGAAGCCGATCACGATCGCGTAAAGGATCGCGGCCGGGATCAGGTCACTCGGCACCACCCACAAGATTTGGCCAACGAGTAAATCCTTGAGCTCATCCGCGCCATGCGGATTGTAGCTGAGGAGCAATATCTCGGCGCTCGCGGCGACCACGAAGACGACGCCGATCACCGCCTCCTGCAACGCCGCCAGCTTGCGCTCCGTCCAGATGAGAAACACGGCGCCGGCGAGCGCCGCGATCACAGCAGCGATTTGCACCGACCAACCGCTCGGCTCCCAGCCGAAGAAATCGGCAACAACGACGCCGAGCCCGGCGACCTGCGCAATCGCGAGATCAATGAAGACGATCCCGCGATCAAGCACCAAGCGGCCAAGCGGTACATGTGTCGCCAGCACCAGAATGCCGGTCAGGAGCGCCGGCAGCAGAATATCGAGACTGTGATCAGCCACTCTTTCCCCCAAGTCCCGCCAACAAGCGGTTCACTGTGTCCTGATAGAATCCGATGATGTCCTTCGACGCGTCGTCGCCGCCGACGGTGAAAGGCAGCATTACCGCCGGCAGGTGACTCTTCTCGGCGACGAATTGCGACGGTTTCGGATCCTCATAGGCGGCATAGACGATCATCTTCGCCTTGAGCGACGGAATCTTGTCGAGCAACTCGGCGATATAGGCGCTGCCCGGCGGCACACCGGGCTTCGGCTCGATATTCGCGACCTCGCTCATGCCGAGCCAATTTGCGAGATATATCCAGGCTTTGTGATAAGAGACGAAAGCGACGCCTTTGAGCGGCGCGGCCTGCGCCTGCATCTTCTGCATCGCCGCGCCGAGCGCCTGATCGAAAGCCTGCTCACGCTGCTGGTAACCAGCCGCATGCGACGGATCGAGCGCTGCGAGGCGTTTGGCCAGCTCGGCCGCGACAGCGCGCATGTTGCGCGGATCGGTCTGGATATGCGGATTGCCGGCGGGATGCACATCGCCTTCCGCGCGATCGAGCCGCGCCGGCTTCTCGAGCAGGTTGATGACCGAGGTGGTCTCGAAATAGGCGGCCTGACCTGGCTGGACCTTGCCGTTCGATGCCTGGCGCAGCAGCACCGGCAGCCAACCGATCTCGAGCTCAGCGCCGGTGCAGACCAGCAGATCGGCGTTGCGTAGCCGCGAGATCAGTGCCGGCCGCGCCTGGATCTGATGCGGATCCTGCAGTGCGGTCGTCGCGGTGAAAACGTCGACATCGCTGCCGCCGATCACTGTCGTCAACGCGCCCCATTCCGGCTCGCAGGCGAAGACGTTGAACGCCGCATGCGCATGAGCCGAGGCGAAGAAAACGACACCGAACGTCGCAAGCGTAATGATGAGTTTTTTCATGATGTGGCTCTCAATACTGATGGGCGCCGTGCGCGCCGAGGCTGACGGTGTATTGCAGGATGAACTCGTTGTCGGGCTGTGTTCGCACTTCATCCCGATTGTATTGCAGACGAAAGCGGCCGAACTCGCTGGTTGAATAATCGATCATCGCCGAATAGCGGCGCGGCGTGAGATTGCCCGAATTGAGTGTCGTTCCGGCAAAGCTCGAGCCCAGCGACGGCGCGTGTACTTGGTCATAGCGCACGCCGACGCGCCAGAAGGGTATGAACTGGTACACGCCTTGAACGTAGAAGCCGTTTTGAAGACCAGCCGAGAATGGCTTCGTGGTCGCAATGCCGGAGGCGCCAGGAAAATCAAGCGCGGTGAAAGCGCCCTGCTCCTTGCGCAGAAAAACTTCGCCCTGCAGCTTGAGGTAGCGGTCGGCAAAATTCCCGTTGGGCGCCCATTTGTAGACGACGTCACCGATGAAAGTATTGTCGCTGCCGGTGAACTGATCCGAGCCCGGCGGGCCGCCGACGGGGTTGGTCATGCGGTCGTTGGAGCGGGTACCAAGATAAGAAAGCCCCGCGCTATAGCTCGAACTGTCGTTGATATCGTCGCCCACATGGACGAACGCGCTCCAGGCACCGACCCCAGCGTTCTGATTTGTGCTGAGCGACTCTTCTAGGCTGTTCGCCGGGAACGACGCGCCGCGCATTGCCTCCGCGCCGAATTCGAGGAATACGTTGGTCGGCGCGGCCCAGCGAAGTTGAACGCCGTCATCGCCATACTGCGTGTTCAGGAAAACCATGTAGGGCAACGGAGCGTCGGCGAAGTCCCAGGTATGCGAATGCTGCTCATTGAGGTACCCGATCCCTGAAAAGAAGCGCCCGAATTTGGCCGTGAAGTTCCAGGGAAGCGCAGTCGGCTGGACAAAGGCCTCTTCGACGTTGACGCTGTTGTCGTTCTCGAACGCCACGGTGAGATTAGCAAAAAGCGCCTGATCGACATTGGCCTGGAGATTGACCTCGCTCTCGCCGATACTGAGACCACGCGGCGGGGGTCCCGCTTCGTTACCCAGCGCGAAGCCCGGCGCATGCCATGTGTTGGGATTGAGACTAGAAGCCATCCCCGTTCCGTTGAGCACCGCGCCGATCGTCGGGTTGAAGGAATTCGCGCTCGATTGCGCGTTCGTGTTACCCCCCGTATCGGCGGGAGCCGGCGCGGCCGCCGCGGTCTGCGCCGAGGTATCGGCGGCCGTCTGCGCCGCTTGAGCGGCTTTCTGCGCATCGTCGGCTTTTTGCGTGGCGGCGGTGGCTTTGCTTTCCGCGGCATCGAGGCGCTTTTCCATCGATTGCAGCTTCGCCTCGTAATCGTGCTGCAGCTTTGCGAGCTCTGCCTGATACTGGCGCTGCATCGCCTGCATCTCTTGCCGCATCTCGCCGAGATCGTCGGCTTTGGCAGGAACCGAGGAGAGGGCAAGAGCGACGCCGCTCGCGGCGAGGCTCAGCCGTGAAATACGTTGAGTAAGCATGATCTGCTCCATTCACTAACATCGGAGTCACCGCCCGCGGCGAGGTGGGCGGCAGCGAAGATCGATGTCAGACGACGGGCGGACCGCGGGTATTGAAAAGGAGATGAGGCGGCGGCGTCAGCCGCAACGGTTCGATGGCAAGAACGAAGCCGGCCTGCTGTATGGCCGGCAGCGGCAGCGACACGCCATCAATGAGGGCCGTGCTGCCGAGTTGTTGGATTGATGAACAGATCGGGCAGTCGACATCGCCGGCGAGAATTTGCCCTACCCCGCCACTCGCGCCTTGCGCGTGCGCGATGGCGAGCGGCTGATGACCGCTCTGGAGTGACGCGAAATCCTGGGCGTGGAAATGGCCGAAGCTGAAGACAAATTGGAACAGCATCGCCAACAGCGCCAAGAAATGCGGCGTGCGGCGCGGACGGCTCCCCCGGCTAACGAACGACTGTAACATTGCTGTAAGGATAGGCGGCGCATGGCGGTGCTGACAAGCACCGGCGAGCCGCCCGGATCAGCCACCCGCTTGGATCATCCAGAGTTGCGCGAGGTCCTTTGTACCATCGCCGCTGGCCACGCCGCTGAGCGTCTCCCGCGCTTTCGCTTTCTGTCCCGTGACGAGTTCGGCGATCCCCAGATGCAGCTTGGCATCGTCGGGATGCTGCAAGCCGCCTTTTTGCAGCGCCTGGTTGTATGCAGCGATCGCTTTGTCGTCCTGGCCGTAGCTCGCATAGGCTTCGCCGAGCTTCTCCCACGCGAGACCGTTCGCCGCCTTGGCCGCGTCGCTCTCTTGCTGCGCGAGCGTTTTGGAATCGTCGCCCGCTTGCTGTACCGCCATGGTCGCGAGCCGCTTCTCGCGATCGGCCTGCGCATCCTTGCCGAGCACACCGGCGGCATAACCTTTATCGAGGATCGCTTTGGCGTCGCCTGGCAGCCCAGCGAGCAAGGCGAGCTGCGCCGCTTCCATATAGTCGTTGGCGCTGTTCATCGTGCCGGTCACGAGTTTGAGACGATCGAGATCGAGTGCGAGGCGATCGGTTGCAAAGCCCGGTTGTTTTGCGACGGCGGCCAGAAGATCGGTCCAATATTGCGGCTTGGGATAGAGCACGACCAAACGCTCGAGCGCCTCGATGCGGCCGGCCTCGTTCTTCTGCTGATATTCGCTGCTCACCAACGTCAGCAGCAGATTCTCGTCCGGCTTCTTGCCGGCTTTCGCGTCTGCCTGAAGGATCGCTCGGACCGTCTTCGCCGCGTCGGCGAAATCGCTTTGCTGATAATAGGCTTGGGCCTGAAGCAGCCGCGGCTCGTCCGCTGTGCCGCCTTGCTGGTAATAGCGATTGGCCGCGGCGATCGTCGCTGGATAATCCTTCACCTGGTAATCGAGCTGGACAAGCGCCTGGACGCGGATCAGCGCATCTTGCGGCGAGAGGATCCCGGTCGCGAGTACCGCTTCGAGCGCCTTGATCGCGCCGCGATCGTCGCCGCTGTTGAGATCGATCGCCGCCCGGGTGCCTTCGATGACATAGCGCTCATAGGCGGTCTTGTTGGGAACCCCGTCGGCGGCCGCGAGCTTCTGCAACGCTTCCTTGTATTTCTTGTCCTTCAGCAATTGGCTGGCTTGCGCCACCGGCTGCCCGACTTCGGGTCGCGCGGTTTGGGTTTCCTGTGCAAAGGTGGCGCCGCTCATGACGGTCAGCAGCGGGATAAGGAGGAAGATATAGCGTCGCATGATCATTCCATGAATTGCTCGTTGCCGACGAGACCGATTTTCACCACACCGAGCCGCTGCGCCTCTGCCAGCACCATCGCGACGTAGGAATATTTGACGAGCT
This sequence comes from uncultured Alphaproteobacteria bacterium, assembly GCA_963740675.1. Taxonomy (GTDB): domain Bacteria; phylum Pseudomonadota; class Alphaproteobacteria; order ATCC43930; family CGMCC-115725; genus CAIKMD01. The sequence goes on along the minus strand of CAVUFS010000003.1, from coordinate 261,127 downwards.
TGTTCGGATTGAGATGAATTTCAGGCTGCGGATCCTGCACCGCCGCCGATTGCAGGTAGGTCTCGAGCGCCGCGCGATCGGGAATGTTGGTGCCGTTCCAAGTGATGGTGCCGTCGAAATCGATGGCCAGATCGACGACTGTGGGCTGAACGATCGGTGGCGGCGGATTGGCTTGCGGCATATCGAGCTTCACCGCATGCGTTTGCACCGGAATGGTGACGATCAGCATGATCAGCAGCACCAGCATGACGTCGATGAGCGGCGTGGTGTTCATTTCTGCCATCGGCTGGTCGTCGCCGGCTGGCGTGAGATTGACCGCCATTGCCCTACTCCGCTGCGGCGACCGCGCTGCCGCGATCGGGTTCGGTGATGAACGCCACTTTTGCAATCCCGGCGCGCTGACAATCGACGACGACGCGGCCGACGAATTCGTAACGCGCGTCCTTATCGGCGCGAATATGCACTTCGGGCTGCGGATTATCGCCGGCACGATCCTTTAAGCGCGCGAGCAACGCGGCATTGTCGGCGAGCTTGGCGTCGTTCCAATAAATATTCCCGTCGCGGTCGACCGCGATATTGATGTTCTCGGGCTTGGTGACGGTCGGCTGGTTGACCTCACGTGGCAGCGCGACCGGCACGGAATGCGTCACCACGGGAACGGTGATCAGGAAGATGATCAGCAGCACCAGCATGATATCGACGAGCGGCGTCGTGTTGATCGCTGCGGTGAGCGTGCCCTCACTATCATCGCTGCGCAGCCCGATGATCGCCATGTCAAGCGCTCCGCATGGCGGGCTTCGGCACCGTGGCCGTACCACCGATCAATAGCGCGAGGAGATCGCTCGAGAAGCCGCGCACCTGGTCCATCGCAACCTTGTTGCGGCGAACCATCCAGTTATAGGCAAGCACCGCGGGCACGGCGACGGCAAGACCGATCGCGGTCATGATCAGCGCCTCGCCAACCGGTCCAGCGACCTTGTCGATGCTCGCCTGGCCGGCGATGCCGATCGCGGTCAGCGCGTGATAGATGCCCCACACCGTGCCGAAGAGCCCGACGAACGGCGCCGTCGAGCCGACCGTTGCCAGGACCGCGAGACCGCCTTGCAAGCGGTTGCTGATGGAATCGACCGAACGTTGCAGCGACAAGGTGATCCAACTGTGGCGGTCGATCTGCTCGGTCAGCTTTCCTTCATGATGCTCCGCGGCTTTGAGCCCATCCTCGACCACCATGCGGAAAGCGCTGTTGCGGCCGAGACTGTCGGCGCCGGCATGAGCGCTGGCCGCATTCCAGAATTTGCGGCTGGCCTCGCGGCCTTGGCGCAACAGCAAAGCTTGCTCGACGAATTTGGTGATCAGGACATACCAGGTGCTGATCGACATGATCGCCAGGATGACGATCGTGCTGCGAGCGATGACATCGCCGCCCTGCCACAGCGCGGTCAGCGAATAAGGATTGGCGACGATCTCCTGAGCCGGTTGTTCCGGCGGCGGCACCGCCGGTGCGGTCGAAATTGTCGGAGTTGTCGGGCTGGCCGGGGTTGTTGTCGGAGTTTGTGCTGCCGCATTGAACGACACCAAGGCAAGAAAGGCGAAAAGCGCGAAAACGCGTGCGAGAGTTTTCATGATTGCAGTTTCCAGGTGAATTTGAAGGTGAACCACATCGGCTGCGGCTTGCCGTCGACGGTGCCGGGAAAGAAGTGATAATTGGTCTTCACGCCCTCCAGCGCGGCCTGATCGAGCCGCTGCGAGCCGCTCGATTGCACGAGCTTCGAATCGGTGACCCGGCCGCTTGCATCGACCATGACCTGAAGAACCAGCGAGCCTTGTTCGCCCAGGCGTCGCGATTGCGGCGGGTATTCGGGCTGGCTGCTATGCGCGAGATCGATACGCGGCTGCACCGTCGCCGGCGCTGTCGGTGCGGGCGCCGGCGGCGGTGCCGTCGTGACGATCGCCGGCGCCGTGCTCCGCGGCGGTGGCGGCGGCGGTTTCGCGATGTTGACCTCGGGCGGCGGCACGAAGACTTGCGGCGGCGCGACGAAGCTTGGCGGCGGTGGCGGCGGCTCGACCGGTTGCTGCTGTGGCGCGGTGATGATCTTGGTCTCGATCGGCACGGGAACGACATCTATCGATCGATGCGCAAGCGTGACGACGAGTCCATAGATCAGCGCCACATGCAACACCGCGACGACGCCGAAACCGATGACGCGGCTGCTTGAAGATCGTTGCGCGGCGTAAGGCACGACCGGCTAAGCTCGCTTCGCGTGATTGCCGGTTTTGATCGCGTCCTTGCGGCAGGTGAAGCTGCCGTTCGTCGACCGACCGTAGCCCTTCTGTCCCTTGCTCCAGAAGGTGTGCGACGGCACATCGAGCCAGACGACCGCATCCCGGCCGCAGTGCTTAAGCGCCGCCGCTTCCGAATCGAAGGTATCGAGCGGTTCGGAGGCCCAAAGCAACGCCGCTCGCGACAGCAGCAACAGTCCGGCAGCCGCCGCGACGAAAACTGGTCTCTTCATTGCCAAACCCTGCATTAGAAAAATTTCCTCACCCCCATGAAGAAGGTTCGCCGCGGCCCGAATTGTGGTGCGGCGACGCCAATGCCTTGCTGGGCACGGATGAGATAGATCTGATCGAACGCGTTAATGAGATCGGCGCGGATCTCGATCGGTCCGCCTGGCGCCTTGTCGAATTTATGCGAGACGCCGAAATTGATCTGCCAGTAGGAAGGCACGGTGCCGTTGTTGAACGTGCCGTCGGTGACGTTCGGCGCCGAGGTGCGAACGCCCGTGCCGAAGATCATGTCCATGCTGTAGCGCGTGCCGTCCCAGAGATAGGACATGCCGGTGGATGCCGTCACGAGCTGGCTGTGGTCGGTGTTGACGAGATGACTCGCAGAGAAGGCCAGCGTCGGCGCGTCGAAATTGAATTGCGCGGAGCTGATGCCTTCGGCCTTCTCCGTGCCGACCGAAATATTGCCGTAGTAGGAGAATGGCCCGTTCTCGTAGCTCGTCGTCACCTCTACGCCCTTGGTGTAGCCGACGTGGTAGTTAAATGGCGTCAGGATGATGGGCGCCCCGAACTGACCTTCGTCGAGCAAGTTGCGCGAATATTTGTAATAGGCATCGATGCCGAGCTTCAGCCCCGGCACCTGCGTCACATCCTGCGTGATGCCGGCGTCGAAATACTGCGAGCGCTCGGCTTTCACGTTCGTCGTCGGTGCGCCGTTCGGCGGCGCGCCCGTCGTGCCTGCTAAGTTGCTTGCCGAGGTGAGCGCGACGATCTGGAAAGGCGGCGGCGTGAAGTAATTCGCATAGCCGATATGGACGGCCGTGCTCGGCGTCGCGTTCCAGACCGCGTTGATACGCGGGCTGAGCTGGTTTTCCATGGTCGAGGTATTCACGACATCGAACCGGCCGCCGTAATTGAGGGTCACGGTCGGGAGGATTTTCCACTCGTCCTGCGCGTAGGCGCTATAGGTCCAGCCCGTCTTTGCGTTGTTGTCGACGACCTGGAACGAGGTATTGGAGCTCGCTAGCCCGGTGGTCGGATCGACCGGCAGCACCTGCGAATTCGTGTCGGCTTGGGTCCTCTCGCCGGTGACGAGAATGCCGCCACGCAACGTATGCGCCGAGGTCAGGCGATAGGTACCGTCCGCCTGAAGCCCGCTCGCGAAATCCTTTCGCTGCGCGTATTGCGAGATGCCGTTGAAGGCGAGATCGCCCCAGACGTCCGGCGAATAAGCGAGCGTCGAGTATTTCGAGAAAGCGGAGACCTGATAGTCGAAATTCTCCTCGGTATGGAGGTAGGAGGCAATGCCGAAATTCGAGCTCTCGAACTGCGTCGCGCGCAGTGCATTCGAATCGAAGCTCGACTGGCCGTTGATCGTGCCGTCGAAGGTGTTGAAGAGTGTGACGTTTGGATTGTCCTGCTGGCCGGGATTGTTCGGGATCTCGAACCGGCCGAGGAAGCTGCCGAGGATGAAGCTCACCTTGCTCGTCGGATCGATGATCTTCTCGGCATAGGCGAAGCCGTGCTCCTGATTGGTGTTGTCATGCACCGCATCGTAATTCGATACCGGCGAGTTGATGCCATGCGCGCTGTGGAAAAATTCACCCGACGCGAAGTAATTCCACCCGGCGAGATCGCCGCCATATTCCATGCTCGGCTGCGTCGTCCCGTAACTGCCGCCGTACATCTCGGCGGAGCCGCCATTCTGGAAAACGCCGCTCTTGGTCGTGATATCGACGACGCCCGACGTTCTAAGCCCGTATTCCGCCGGCATGGTGCCGGTGATGAGATTCATCGATTGGATGAAGCGCGGGCTGAGGCCCTGGCCGAAGAAGCTCACGCCGTCGGGAATGATGACGCCGTTGATGCGATACTGGACGTTGAGATGCTCGTTCCGGATGTGGAAAGCGCCATTGGCCAGATTGTCCTGGGCGACCCCCGGGGCCTGCAGCAGCACTTGATTGAGCCCGGCATTCTCGCCACCGGGCATATTCTGGATCGTCTGATTTGAAAAATTATACGTCGAGGCGCCGACGCTCGGCTCGATGTTCTGCCGTGCCTCGTTGAGGCGCTGCGCTGTAACCGTAATCTCTTGTTCCGGCTGCGATGTTGCTGCCGGCGGCGTCTGATCGGCGCTCGCTTGCGCATGTGCTTTGCCGCCGATGGTAATACCCAAGATAAGCGCAAGCGATGCTTTCGCAACATCCTGCGCCAACAGTTTGAAACTGCTGTGCATGTTCCGTTCCAACCAAAGATCGAGATGACCGGCTCTGCGCACAGAACCGGCCGGCTTCACAAGCTGTCGACGATCTCAGGTAAGCGGCGGACCGCGGGTCTCGAAGAGTAGGTGTGGGGGTGACGTCAGATGCAGCGCTTCGAAGGCGACAATCGTCGTCGAAGCCTGCAAGGATGGCATCGGTATACGGATACCATCGGGCAGCGCCGAGCTGCCGAGAAGCGAGATCGATGCGCAGACCGGGCAGTCGGTGTCGGTGGCAACGCCGTCACCGAGCCCGCTGCCCGTGCCGTTCGGAGCCGTGACCACGGGCGTGCCGTGGCCCTGCAGCATCCCGCGAAAATCTTCCGGATGAATGTGCCCGTAGCTGGCGACGAACTGAATCATCATCGCCAACAGCGCGAGCCATTGCGGCGCGCGGCGGAGGTTTCTCCTCCCGATGGCTAGACGATCGAGCATTGTTTTCAAGCATAAGCGTAAAGCGGCTGTGCTGACAAGGCTTCGATCCTCAATCGATGGCGTTTGCTGGCCGTCAGTGGCAGGATGACGCATAGGCGCTGGGTAGTGTGGCGAGCGCATCATCAGGGAATTCGCATCTATGGCTCATCATCAAAGAGCGGTCGCGGCTGCTGTGATGCTCAACACGGCTATCCCGATCGTCGAAGCCGTCGCGGGCAAGCTTGGCGGGAGTCTCAGCCTGCTGATGGACGCGGCGCATAACCTATCCGACGAATTGGCGCTGGTGGCGCTGTGGCTCGCCTTCATGGTCGCGAAAGGCCCGTCGCGGGCTCTGCTGCGCGTGGCCAACGCGCTCAATTCCGGCGGCCTCATCCTGCTTTCCGCGGTGTTGCTCTGGCAGGCCTATGAACGCGTGATCCATCCCGTTGCGGTTCATGGCGCGATTCCGATCGCAATCGGCTTGGCCGCGGCGGCCGCGAATTGGGGCATCGCGCGGTTGCTGTTTGCGCCGGCCCGCAACAACGCCGCGATCCGGCTTGCCTATATCCACAATCTCGGCGATGTCTGGGTCTCGCTCGCACCGGTTGCAGCCGGTCTCTTCATCGCCGCGACAGGCTATGCGGTCTTCGATCCGATCGTTGCTGCCGCCGTCGCGCTTTGGCTGATCGCGACGACCGGCTACGAAGTGCTCCGCTCGGGCGACGAGCTTGTTTGGCCGGACCGGATCGTCTGTTGCCACACGGAAGCGGAAGCAGCCGCGGGCGGCGATTGACGCATGGCGTCGTTAGACTGCAGGAGGTGCCGATGAGCGATGAGGCTTTGGTCCTGCGCCAGGATCGCGATGGCGTCGCAACGCTGACCCTCAACCGGCCGAGCGCACGCAATGCACTGTCCGTCGGCATGATGAGCGCGCTGCAAGCCGCGCTCGATACGATCGCGACCGACAAGAATGTGCGTGTCGTGATCCTCGCCGGCGCCGGCCCGGCTTTCTGCGCCGGCCACGATCTCAAAGAGCTGCGCGCCAATCCCGGGCGCCAGGCTTATGAAGCGGTCTTCGGGCAATGCGCCAAGCTGATGACCAGCATCGTCATGCTTTCGAAGCCCGTGATCGCGCGTGTGCATGGCATCGCGACGGCCGCGGGTTGCCAGCTCGTTGCCTCCTGCGATCTCGCCGTCGCGGCCGAGGATGCACGTTTCGCGACGCCCGGCGTCAATATCGGTCTCTTTTGCTCGACGCCGATGGTAGCGCTCTCGCGCGCGATCGGCCGTAAGCAGGCGATGGAGATGTTGCTGACCGGCTCGCTAATCGATGCCGAGACCGCGCGTAGCTGGGGCCTCATCAATCGTATCGTGCCGGCTCCGAATCTCGAAGACGCGACGGCCACGCTTGCCGCCGAGATCGCGACAAAATCGCCGCTCACCGTGGCCATCGGCAAGAAGGCGTTCTATGCGCAAGTTGAGCTCGGCCTCGAGCAAGCCTACGCCTATTGCTCCGAGGTGATGACCACCAACATGCTCGCGCGCGACGCCGAGGAAGGCATCGATGCCTTCCTACAAAAACGCAAACCGGTTTGGGAAGGCCGATGAATCACGATAGCTATAGCGACGATTATATCCGAGACATCTTTGCACGGGTGAGGACGATTGCGATGGTCGGCGCGAGCCCCCGCCCCGACCGGCCAAGCAACCATGTGATGGCTTTCCTGCAGCGCAAAGGCTTTCGCGTGATCCCGGTCAATCCGCAAGCGGCCGGCCAAACCATCCATGGCGAGAAAGTCGTCGCCTCGCTGGGCGATATCGCCGAGCCGATCGACATGGTCGATATCTTCCGCCGTTCCTCGGAAGTCGCGCCAGTCGTGGACGAGGCGATCACGAAACATACCAAGATCGTCTGGATGCAGCTCGGCGTGCGCGACGACAAAGCCGCGGCGAAAGCCGAAGCCGCTGGTATCGACGTTGTGATGAACCGCTGCCCGGCGATCGAGATGCCGCGGCTCGGCCTCTAGATCAGACTACCAAAGGGAGGATCGACATGCTCACGCTTTACTACTGCCCGGGTCTCTGTTCCCTCGGCTCGCATATCACCATCGAGGAAACCGGCGCGCCCTATAACGAGAAGATCATCAATGTAATGAAGGGCGAGCACATGGCGCCCGACTATCTGAAGGTCAATCCGCGCCACAAAGTGCCCGCGCTTGATATCGACGGCACAGTCCTGCTCGAGAATGCAGCGATCATGACCTATCTCGCGAAGAAATTTCCGGCCGCGAAGCTGAAGCCCGAAGGCGAGCTTGACGAGGCGCGTTGGACTTCGATCATGACGTGGCTTGCCGACACGCTACACCCCTCCTTCACGCGCATCTTCCGCAGCGACAAATTCGCCAGCGACGCGGCGGCCCAAGCCGCGATTAAAGAAAGCGGCAAGAAAGAAGCCTGGGAAAATCTCACCGAGATCGACGGCATGCTGCGCAAAGGGCCGTGGATGATGGGCACGCAATTCACCACCTGCGATCCTTACGCGATGGTGTTCTATAGCTGGGGCATGCGCGCCGAGCTGCCGCTCAAGGACCTTAAGAACTACACCGCGTGGAAGGATCGGATGCTGCAACGACCGGCCGTGAAGAAGATTCTCACCGCCGAGCAGAACCCGCTCGCGAAAGCGGCGTAAAAGGCGAACCGCCAAGACGCGAAGACGCGAAGAAGAAATCAAAGAGGCCGCATAGCGGCCTCTAAAATAATCTTCGCGCCTTGAGGTCTTGGCGGTTAGACTTTTTCGTTCCACTAGCGAATTTGTCCCGCGCTTTGCCAAGCTTTGATCCACGCGACCGGGTGGATCAGCATGATGATGTTGAGCGTGAGATTGTCGCGGATTGCGTAGCCGACACCGATCTCCATCGCGAGCGTTAGCAGCACGATCGCGGTCACCGGCAGGTAATAGGCCAGCCAAAAGCCGATCGCCGCCATCAAGGTATCGCTGACCGAATTGATGATGCTGTCGCCGTAGTAATCAAGCGAGATGGTTTCGGCGCGATAGCGGTCGATGATGAAACTGCTGTTCTCGATCAGCTCCCAGGATACTTCGAGTGTCAGCGCAGCAAGAAAGCGCAGGCCGATCGGCCAACGCCGGCCGACGAGCCAGAACAGCAGATAGAAGCCGAAGCCATGGATCAGATGCGAGAAGCTGTACCAATCGGTCAGATGCTGGGAGTTGCCCGAACTGTTGACGTCGCCTTCCCAGAAGTTGACATAGCCGCAAGTACAGATGGTCACACGGCCCATGGCGTGCTCGACCACGGCCTGCGCGGCGATTAGGCCGAGCGCGATGAGGATGTAATGTGTTGTGGTGAGCTTGGCGGCGCGCATCGCGGGCCGCGCGTTCAGGCGCGCTTCACCGCTACCACGGCGTTATGGCCGCCGAAGGCGAAAGAGTTCGAGATCGCGACATTGATCGGCGCCTGGCGTGCTTCGTTCGCCACGTAATCGAGATCGCATTGCGGATCGCGCTCGGTGTAATTCGCCGTCGGCGGAATGAACCCGTCGCGGATGCCGCAGATCGTCGCCGCGAGCTCGATCGCGCCGGCCGCACCGAGCGTATGACCGTGCATCGATTTGGTCGACGACACGGCGAGCTTCTTCGCATGCTCGCCGAAAATCTTGTGCAACGCCTTGGTCTCGGTGATGTCGTTCGCCGCCGTGCCCGTGCCATGCGCGTTGACGTAATCGACCTGCTCGGGCGCAAGTTTCGCATCGGTGAGGCACGCGGCGATCGCGCCCGACGCGCCTTCGAGCGCCGGCATCACGATATCGCTGGCGTCGGAGGTCGTACCGAAGCCGGCGATTTCGGCGAGGATTTCGCCGCCGCGCTTTTGCGCGCTCTCATAGGTCTCGATCACCATGATCGCCGCGCCTTCGCCCAGCACCATGCCTTTGCGGCCGAGCGAGAACGGCCGGCAGGTATCGGGCGCCATGACGCGCAAAGCTTCCCAGCCGCGGATCGTGCCGAAGGTGAAGACGGCCTCGGTGCCGCCGGTCACCGCCGCATCGACCATGCCCGAGCGCACCATCTGGAAGGCGACGCCGATTGCATGATTGGCCGAAGAACAGGCGCTCGCGACGACGAAAGACGGGCCGGTGATGCCGTGCTCCATCGTGATGTGGCAGCATGGTGCGTTGATCATCAGCTTCGGGATGGTCAGCGGATGGCAGCGCTTCATGCCCTGGAGATAGAGCCGCTGGTAATTCTCGTCCTGCGTCCCCTGCCCGCCGACTCCCGAGCCGATGATCGTCGCGGTACGCGCGCCGAGACCGGAGCGGAAATCGAGCTTGCTCTGCGCGATCGCCTCGCGCGCCGCAACCAGCGCGAATTGCGTGCAGCGATCGTAGAGCGGCAGCTTGTTTTCTTCGAAATGCGCGAGCGGATCGAAGTCGAGGACCTGCGCGCCGATCTTGGTGATCAGCCCTTCGGTCTGGATGACCGAGATTGGCCCGATCGCGCTCTTGCCGGTTTTGAGGGCGGCGCTGAATTGGGCAGTATTCTTGCCGAGCGGGGCAATGACGCCGAGCCCGGTAATGACGACACGGTTCATGACAGGCTGCTCATGCGCAGCGACGGATCACGCCGCTGAGCCTTTCTGCTCGGTGACGAGCTTGGCGACCGCATCGATGACGTCACCGGCCGTGGTGAAGTTGATGCCGGCGGTGGTCGCCTCATTGGCGTTGTAGGGAATCTCGATATTAAATTTCTCTTCGAGCGCGAAAATGAGCTCGATCGTGTCAAGCGACTCGAGGTTTAGATCGGCCAATTCGGTCTCGCGCGTGACCTTCGCAGGGTCGGTTTTCGCCTGCTTGGCTATCACTTCGAGAACATCACTCGCAACATCGGCCATAACTGGATTTTCCCTGATCCGCCCCCCGGCCCTCCTAGCACAGAAGCCGGACTTGCGACACTGGTAATCGTTAACGTCTTTGCCGGCTGCGCTATTCCGCCGCCGCCGCGACGGCCCCCGCCACCGACCGCCGCTCGCGCGGCAGGAACAGCGCCGTCGCCGCTACCACCGCAGCGAGCACGCCCAAGATAGCAAACAGCCAGATGAAGTCGCCGCTCCTGTCATAGACCGTGGCGACCAGCGGTACGCCAAGCGCGCTGACGCCGAGCGACAGCAGGAATTTCGCGCCGAACGCGGTCGCCCGCCAGCGCGATGGTGTGTAATGCGCCAGCAGCGCGTTCTCGGTCGGAGTCGAGATCGCGATCAGGCTGAAGCAGAACAACGCGGCGACGAAGAGCGGCATTTCGAAGAGCCGAGTTGCGACGAACAGCACCGGCACCTGCAAGACCCAGCAGAGCAGATAGATGCGCTTCATCGAGAAGCGATCCGCCGCCATGCCGCCAAAGAATTGGAACGCGGCCGAGAGCGCGAAGACGAGGCTTACCATTCCACCCGTGCCGACGAGCCCACCGGCGGTGAGATCGGCCAGCCGGACTTCGAACAGCTTGGGTAACACGCTGGTGAAAGCCAGGAAGATGATACCGGTCGAGAGCATCGTCACCGAGAGCAGCAGAAACACGCGCTTCACCTCGGCGCTTGCCGGCTCGGCTTGTGGCCTCAAATCGGTTTTCGCTGCGACCACGCTGCCGCCGCGCACCAGAAGCATCAAGGCGCCGCCGAGCAGCAGTGCGACGATCCCCGGCACCACGAACGCCGCGCGCCAACCGTAAAACGCCGACAACGTCGCGCCGACGATCGGCCCAGCGCCCACACCGATACTACCGAAGATGCCGTTCCAGCCAAGCATGCGGCCGCGATTCTCGGCGTGGCGCACCAGCCAGGCGGTGCCGACCGGATGGTAGATCGCGCCGAAGAAGCCGATCGCGGCGAGGCCGCACGCGATTTGGATCGGACTTTGCGCCAAGCCTGTCGCTATGCCGGCGACGCCGCTGCCGAGAAAGAACAGCACCATCATATGCTCGGCGCTCCAGCGATCGCCGAGCCAGCCGGCCGGTAGCGCCGCAAGCCCGTAAAGCACGAGCCCCGGCACCGACAGCCACATGAGCTCGCCATAAGACAACGCGAGCTGCTTCTCGAGCGTCAGCACGACGGTCGGGTAAAGCAGCATCATCAGATGGGTCATCGTGTGCCCGACATTGGCGAAGAAAATCGCCCAGCGGACGGAGCTTTTATTCATGGCGCGATTTTAGCGGGTTGGCGGGTTGATGCTAAGGACCGGTTGCATTCTCACCCCGAGCCCTCCGACGACGCTCAGGGTGAGGATAGGTTGTGCGCGGCCTCAACCGTTGGGAGATGCCGGTAAGAAAAACGCCTCAACCTGAGCGAAGTCGAAGGACTCGGGGTGCTCTTGCAACGACCGACCTAAATCTCGTCCAGCAATTGCTTCGGATCCCCTCCGGTTTCCCGCACCACCCATTCGAGGAAATCGCGATTCCCCTCGACCACCGGCAGAGCCTCGATGCAGGGGCAATCATAGGAGTGGAGGGATTTGGCGCGCTCGATGAGCCGCTCGAGTTTCTGCTCAGTCGTTTTGAGGATTAGCACTGCCTCTTCGGCCTCTTCGACCTTGCCCTGCCAGCGGAAAATCGACGTTGCCCCCGGCAGGATATTGGCGCAGGCGGCGAGTTGCTCTCCCACGAGCGTGCGGCCGAGCTTTTTGGCCTCCTCGGCATCGGCGGCAGTCACATAAACGAACATCACTGGCATCACGCACCTCTCACACGACTCGACGAGTTGGGCCGAACGGGTTTAGCATACGCTTAGAAGGAGTTGCGCATGAACCTTGTGATGCTTGACACCCGGCGCCACGCACCGACGGCTATTCAGCGCGCTTGGCTGCGTCGCGGCCTTGATCAGCCGGGCGGCAAGCTGCCCCTCTTCGATGAATTCGGCCAGCATATCGACCCGCGCACCGTCCACGCCTGCGTCGAGCACGGCTGGGCCCGGCCTTGGTATCCGAACCCGCTGAAGCCGGATTGGATGGTCTGCAAGCTGACCGCCCTCGGCCGGGTCGCAGCCGAGAGCCAGACCGTCTCTCATTCAATCGAGACGGCAGATATCTCCGCTATCTAGCTTTTTCTAAAGCTTATTTCCTCATCTGACCGCGCACGCCCAGGCCGCTCGGAAGGGCTAGCGCCCAAACGCCCGTGAGGACTGCCAAGGCGACATCGATCATGAAAATGATATGCACGGCGTCAGCAAAGGCGTCGAGCAGCGGGCCGTATTGAGCCGGGCTGAGGTTCTCGCGCAGGCTCGGATCGAGGATGCGGCTGGCGAGATCGCCCCCGCCCTCAACCTTGCTTGCTAGCGCGGCGTTCACGATGCCGCCAAAGATCGCGGTGCCGACCGACTGGCCGATGATCCGAGAATAGTTGAACGTCGCCGTCACCAGCCCCCGCTGGTGCCATTCCGTGCTCGCCTGGATGGCGACAAAGAAGCCCATATTAGTTAGCCCCATGCCGAGGCCGATGAAGAACGAGCTGGCGATCGCCAAGCTGGGGCCGAGCGAGAGGCTGAGCAGCGCCATCATCACCGCACCGGCGATGAGCACGATCGAGCCGAGGCTCGACGATTTGCGATAGGACATGTGCAGCAGCAGCCTGCCTGCGATGAAGCCGCCGGTCGGCCAGGCAAAGGACATGGCGGTCAGCGCAAGACCTGCATGGACCGGCGTTTCGCCCATGACCCCCTGGATGAAAGCCGGCAGGAAGGCGGTCACCGCCATCTGCATGCCGCCAAGCGAGAAGCTCATCGCATTGGCGAGCACGACGATCCGGTTGCGCCAGATATCGAGCGGCAGGATCGGCTCACGTGCCCGCTTCTCCTGCAGCAATAGCAGCCCGAAAGAGATGAGCGCGCTGACGAACAGCAGCGCGATCGTGCTGCCAGGCAAGGTGGCGGCACGTGTCAGCGCATACATCAGGAAGAAGGTCGTGAGCGCCATCAGCAGCGAGCCGAGATAGTCGATCTTGTGCGAATGCAGCTCGACATCCTCGACGAAGGTCGCCTCGAGCATCGCGACGATCAGCACGCAGAGCGGCAGATTGACCCAGAATACCCAGGGCCACGGCCAATGCGCGACAATGAAAGCGCCGGCGAGCGGGCCGACAAAGGCGGCGGTTGCGAAAGTGCCGGAGATATAGCCCTGCACCTTGGCGCGCTCGGCCGGTGGATAGAGATCGCTGACCATGGTCTGCGAGACCACCGCCAGTGAGCCGCCACCGAGGCCCTGCACGACGCGGAAGGCGATGAGGGTTGGCATGCTCCAGGCAAAACCGCAAAGCAGCGAGCCGAGCACGAAGAAGACGAGCCCGAAATAGAGCACGCGCTTGCGGCCATAAAAATCGCATAGCCGGCCGTAGATCGGGACGGTCACGCCCTGGGTCAGCAGATAGGCAGTGAAGACCCAGGAGAAGAGATCGAAATCACCGAGCGCACCGACGATGGTCGGCATGGCCGTCGCGACGATCGTCACTTCGATCGCCGAAACGAAGCTGACGATCATGGCGGCAACGAAAATCCAACGCCGTCTTGTTGGGGAAATCGGCTCGGGCAAACTTCTTCTCAGATACGCTGGCGGATGAAGATGGTCGGGCAGGCGAGATTCGAACTCGCGACCCTCAGCACCCCATGCTGATGCGCTACCAGGCTGCGCTACTGCCCGCCAGATCGTTGGCGACTATAGTGAGAGCGGGGCCGCGTTGCAACGCGCAGTCCCAGCTTTAGCGTTCCGTCCCCGAAAGGCGCGAGCATGGCACGAGCGACAAGGCGGGAATTGCCCCAAGATGCGCGGAGGCCGGCCGGCATTTCGCTTGGCGCGGTGGCCCTCGGCGCTGTCGCCCTGGGCGCACTTGCCATCGGCTTTCTCGCCATCAATCGCCTGGCTGTGAAGCAAGCGCGGATCAAGCGGCTCGAGATCGACGAGTTGGTCGTCGGACGGATCAGCCGGCTGTCGCCTACTTCCCGCGTACAAGGCGGAGAGCTCTAATCCGCCGGCGTGGCTCTCGTTTCGTCGACGAAACGCTCGGTGTGGTCATCGATCGCGCGATCGACCCGGCCGCGCGTCTCATGGAGATAGAAAGAGCGCCGATCGCGGATGGGTCCAGAGTGTGGCGGCGGCTCCATCGCGTAGTGTACAGGCTGCGCGTGATCGGCGAGCAGCAACGCGGGATCGTAGACACTGTTGAATTTGAAAAGGCTGGTGACAAAATTCGTCTGGCCTTTGAGCAACAACCGGCCGGCGAGACCGAGCGTGCCGCGCAACGCCGCCCAGCCGAGATGCTTGCGATTGAGCACCTGCTGCGTGCGCACCAACTCCGCATAGAATTCCGGCAGCGGCAGTTTCGTCGGCAGAACGCAATGCTGAATGTCGTAGAGGCGATAATCAAGCGATTGCAGCGGCCGCGTCTCGCTCTGCCAGGTCTCGGTGCCGGGATAGGGTGTGTTGACGCTGAGATTGACGATCTCCGGCACGTCGAGACACCAATCGCGCACCGCCGCGAAACGCGCACGATCCCAATCGGGATCGACGATGAGGTTGATCGCGACATTGACACCGAGCGAGCGCGCGAATTCCAGCGCCTCGAAATTCTGCCCGAGCGGCACACGCTTGCGATAGGCCTTGAGCCCAGCCTCATCGAGTGCTTCGAGACCGAGGAAGATGAATTGAAGGCCGAGCCGCTGCCAATAGCGGAACACATCCTTGTTCCGCAGCAGCACATCGCCGCGCGTCTCTAGATAGTATTCCTTCTTGATGCCGCTTTTCTCGATCGCAGCACCGATCGCGTAGCCGTGGCGGTCCTGAATGAAAGCGACGTCGTCGACGATGAAGACGCCCGGCTCGCGGATCGCGCGCAGATCCTCGACGATGCGCTCCGGGTCGCGCAGGCGATAGGATCGGCCATAGAAAGTCCAGGCGCTGCAGAAGGTGCAATCCCAAGGACAGCCGCGCGAGAATTCGATTGAGGCGCAGGGATCGAGCGGCCCCAGAAAATATTTGTGGCGGTGATGGAGAAGATCGCGCGCCGGCGCCAGATCGTCGAGGCTATCGAGCAACCTCGGCCGCGGTCCCTCGCCTTTTAGTGTCACCGCGCCCGGCACCGTCGCGACATCGCGCCTTGCGGCGATCGTCGCAAGCAACAGCGGCAAGCCCGCTTCGCCTTCGCCCTTCAGTACGCAATCGATCGCGCCTTCGGCATGGCACAGGATCGCCCGCGCCGTGAACGACGCACTATGCCCGCCGACGAGAACGAAGCAATCGGGCAGCAAGAGTTTCGCGCGTTTCGCGAGATCAATGATCTCGGGGAGATTGGCGAGATAATTACCCGAGAAGGCGACGATATCCGGCCGCCATGCCGAGAGTTCGTGAATGAAGCGCTCTTCGGTCTCGGCCTGCAGATCGATCAGCCGGACGTCATGGCCGAGGCCGCGTGCGCAAGCGGCAACCAGTTCAAGGCCGAGCGGCTCGAGCCGAAGGAAGACCTTCGAGTACATCAACGCGCTGGGATGGACGGCGAAGAATTTCATCGGCACCAAAACCTTGGGATTGCTTCGTCACTAAGCAAAGCCCCCCGCTCGATGCCGGTTCCGCTAACAATCCAGTAAGATTTCTATCCGCGTTGTGCTTTTTTAAGCAGATCGCGCAAGGCAACCAGCTCGCCGCGAATTTGTAGCAGCTCGGAGCGCAGGCTCTCCGATTTGACGACGCGTGGCGCCGCGGCGCTCGGCGGCGGCGGTGCGCGCGGCGGCTCATCCGATTTGAGCGCGCCTTCGCGCAGCAGCTTCTGTACGCCTTTAATGGTGTAGCCCTGATCGTAGAGGCAGTTGCGGATCCGGCGCAGCAGCACGACGTCGTCCGGGCGGTAATAGCGCCGCCCGCCGGCGCGCTTCAGCGGCTTTACCTGCGGGAATTTCGACTCCCAGAAACGCAGCACATGCTGCGGCACTTCAAGTTCGTCCGCGACCTCGCTGATCGTACGAAACGCATCCGCAGATTTCGGAGCGCGACGTGACGGCCGTGGCGAAGACGTATCGAACAAGTCGGGAACCCGAACTGTCATGAAACGCCTTCATCCTTACTCAACGCGGCGTTGATGTGGTCCTTGAGCACATGCGACGCACGGAACACCAAAACGCGTCGCGGATTGATCGGCACTTCCTGACCGGTCTTGGGATTGCGGCCGATACGACGGCCCTTCTTGCGCACCGCGAAACTGCCAAACGAAGATATCTTCACCATCTCGCCACGCGAGAGGGCTTCAGATATCTCGTTGAGGACGGTTTCAACGAGTTCTGCCGACTCGTTGCGCGACAATCCGACCTCCTGATATACGGCCTCGCTGAGCTGAGCCCGCGTTACCGTCTGCCCCGCCATGCACTGCCTCCCCCTTTGCCCAAAACATTAAACCGGGCCGGGAAAATTTGCAAATACAGAGAGTTGTGAGTTTTGTTGCGTGCGCTGGATGATTTACCAGCGGACCAGGCTCGCGCCCCAGGTCAGACCACCGCCCATGGCCTCGAGCAAGACGAGCTGTCCGGGCCGAATCCGGCCCGCACCGGTGGCTTCCGCAAGGGCCAAAGGCACCGATGCCGCCGAGGTATTCGCATGCCGATCGATGGTAACAACCACTTTGTCGCTGCTCAGGCCAAGCTTTTTGCCCATGGCATCGATAATTCGACGATTAGCCTGATGCGGCACAAGCCAATCGACATCGCCCGCCTGAAGGCCATTGGCCGCAAGCGCTTCATCGACCACTTCGGCGAGACGCAGCACGGCGTATTTGAAGACCTCTTTGCCTTCCATGCGAAGATGGCCCGTGGTGCCGGTGCTCGAGACGCCGCCATCCACATAAAGCAAGTCATAGCCGCTGCCGTCGCTGTGAAGATGGGTCGAGAGCACGCCGCGCTCCGACGGGCTGCCATTCGAGGGCGCGCCACGCAGTACCAAGGCCCCGGCCCCGTCGCCGAATAGCACGCAGGTGCCGCGGTCTTTCCAATCGAGGATACGCGAGAAAGTCTCGGCGCCGATCACCAGCGCGGTCTTGGCCTGACCGGTGCGCACAAAGTTGTCCGCCGTCGCCAAGGCGTAGACGAAGCCGGTGCAAACCGCCTGCACATCGAAAGCCGCACCCTGCTTTATGCCAAGCGCCGCTTGGACCCGCGCGGCCGTTGCCGGGAAGGTGTTGTCCGGCGTCGAGGTCGCGAGAACGATGAGGTCGACTTCCTCGGGCGCGACATTGGCCGCTGCCAAGGCATTACGTGCCGCGTTGAGCGCGAGGTCCGAGGTCTTCTCGCCTGGCGCCGCGACATGGCGCTGCCGGATACCCGTGCGCTGCACGATCCATTCATCCGACGTGTCGATCGTCTTGGCCAATTCGGCATTGGTGATGACGCGTTCGGGCAAATAGCCCCCGCAGCCGAGGATCTGCGAACGAAAGCCCATTTTAGATTGCTGCCGTTTGCGGTTTTTCTGGCAAGTCGGTCACCGCGCTCATGCGCGCGATGTCGTCGCGGATCTTATCGAGGAAGTCGTTGATGACCATATCGGCGCCGACCCCGATGGCGCTGGCGAAGCCGAGCTCGTCGGTGCCGCCATGGCTTTTCACGGCAATGCCATCTAGGCCGAGGAACACGGCGCCGTTGTAGCGGCGCACATCCAGGCGCTCGCGCAGCTTTCGCAGCGCCGGCCTGGCGAAGACATAGCCGAGCTTTGCGAGGGTCGAGCTGGCGAAAGCCGTGCGCACGAATTCGAGGAAGAGCTTGGCCGTGCCTTCGGCGGTCTTCAGCGCGACATTGCCGGTGAAACCGTCGGTCACGACCACATCGGCGCTGCCCGCACCGATATCGTCGCCTTCGACATAGCCGACAAAATTGATCGGCGAGCCGGGCGCCCGCAGCCGCGCAGCGGCGCCGCGTACGGCATCGTTACCCTTCAATTCCTCGGAGCCGATATTGAGCAACCCCACCGAAGGCCGCGACACACCCAACACCGTACGCGCGAACACTTCGCCCATCAGAGCGAACTGTACGAGATTTTCGGCATCGCATTCGACATTGGCGCCAAGATCGAGCAACACGCTCTCGCCCCGCCGCGTCGGAAAGAAGGTCGCGATCGCCGGCCGATCGATGCCCGGCAGCGTCTTCAGCGCGAATTTCGCCATCGCCATCAACGCGCCGGTATTGCCGGCAGAGACCATGCATTGCGCCTCGCCTGCTGCGACCGCATCGAGCGCCAGACGCATCGAGGATTGCCGGCCTTGCCGCAACGCGGTCGAAGGCTTGGCATCGCCGGTAATGAAATTGTCGGTATGCCGGATGGTCGAGCAGCCTTTCAGGATCGGCAGCTTGTCGACCAAAGGCGCCAAACGGCTCTCGACGCCGAACAGCAGAAAATGGATTTGCGGGAAACGTTCGCGGGCGATCGCCGCGCCCTTTATGACGGCATCCGGCGCTTTATCGCCGCCCATGGCATCGAGTGCGACGACAAGGGGGTCGGTCACGCGCTAGAGCCCCCTACTCGTTGTAGTCAGGCCGTTTCGGCGGCGACAGACACAACTTCCCGCTCGCCGTAATGGCCGCAGGCTTTGCAGACGTGATGCGGACGCTTCATCTCACCGCAATTAGAGCATTCGACGTAGCTGGCAGCTGCCAAATGGTCATGCGACCGGCGCATATTGCGGCGGGATTTGGAGGTCTTCTTCTTTGGCACAGCCATGACGGTAATCCTTTAAGGCTTCAGGCCCGGATCGGCCGGGCAGAAGGGCAGCTAAGTAGCTAAAAACGTGGCCGAAGGCAACCCGTTAGCGGCTCTCAGGCCTGTCCCGGCTTGCGCAGCTTGGCTAACGCCGCGAAAGGCGATTCGCGCGGATTGGGGTCGGACAGGTCGGCTTCTTCTTCGAGCGTGGCTCCCGGAGCGCGCGGAAACGGATCGAGCGAGAGCGACAACTGCTGCGCCACGGCCTCGCCGATATCGATCATGCCGTCATCGAGCGGCTCGACTGGCTCGGCATCACCATCAAGAACGATCTCACTCGATTCCTCGACCGGCCCATAGATTAACGTGAAGCTCTCCGCGATGCGTGCCGGCACCGGCTCGGAGGTGATCGCGCAGGCTTGGGTAAGCTCTGCCTCGAAATCGGCGGCAAGTCGGTAATAGCCGCCGGCCATCGGCGTCACTTTGAGCTTGGCCTCCAGCCGGTCGAGCGCAAGCAGGTCGAAGCGCTTGGCCAATGCCCCGCGCTCTTCGGGCTTGGCCGAAATCTCGTATTTCTCACCGCCGGGGCTTAGGCGAAGCCCATCGATGCGCCGTGAAAATTCTGGAAGATCATTCATAATTAAAGAGTTACGGGATCGAACTTAATGTTGTTATCCAAGAAGGCGGCGATCGGCTGGTGGGCCAACGTCTCGGCTTGGCTGCGCACATACCGCACCATAGCGGCAACAGCTTCCGTCCGCGGCTGGACCGTGCCGTAGAGGTTGCGCTTCAGCGCCTCGCTCAGTGTCTGGTCGTCGCCTTCCAGGCCTTTCTCATAGGCGGATATCCGGCCGTAGAAGCCCTTCGCCATCTCTTTAACCCGCTTGCCGACGCCCATATCCGTCGCCCCCATCTCGCGCAGCCCGCGATCGAGATCGGCGAACATCGCATCGAACAGCGCCTGGGCGTATTCCGCGGTCTCCTCATGCTCGGCTTTCAGCCGGTTCAGGACGAGGAACATATGCAGCGCGATCATCTCGTACCGGCCGTCGAGGGTGTCCGGCACGTCAAGGCGCAGGAAGAAATCCGGCGCGCGGGCCTGCTCCACGATCGAGGTATAGGCAGCGTAAGCCTGAGGGCGGTAACGGTTGCGGTGGAAAAGCGAGGCGAGCGACATATTCAGCGTGGCTTGTGACAAAAACGCCCAACGTAGCACCAGGATTGACAGCACTTGGCGGGCACAGGCATCTTCGCACCATGATAGATCGGCCCGCGTCGCGATACCACGTCCTGCGCCCGTTCGTATTTGCCGCAGCCCTGGCGACCCTCGCTGGCTGCGGGTTCCCGGTGAACGACCGCGGCAATCTGCCCAAGACCGATTTGCTGGCCCAGATCAAACCGGGCGTGACCGACAAGAACAGCGTCAAGTCCCTGCTCGGCACCCCGTCGAGCATCGCGGCATTCGATGGCGACACCTGGTACTACATCAGCAAGGAAGAGCGGCAGATCGCCTTCCTGAAACCCGAGGTGCTGAACCAGCAAGTCTATGTCATCCACTTCGACGACAAGGGCATCGTCAACGACGTCTCGCATAAAGGGCTCGACGACGCCCATAACCTGACGCCGAACCCGGATGCGACACCGGCACCGGGCCGCGAATTCACCTTCCTCGAACAGCTCATCGGCAATTTCGGCAAGTTCAACGCCGGCGGCAGCGGCGGCAACAGCCCGGGCGGACCGAATACCGGCGGCGGCGGCGGTTATTAAGCGCTACGCCAAGCTCCACAAGACGTGGCCTAAAAGAAACGCCTCGGATGGCAACATCCGAGGCGTTTTGATTCCGAAAGTTTAAGTCGCTGGCGGCCTGAAGGGTCGAAACCCTCCGGGCCGAGCGCTTTAGTGCGCTGCGGCGGCGAGAATGGCCAGCAGCAGGATCGCGACGATATTCGTGATCTTGATCATCGGATTGACGGCCGGGCCGGCGGTGTCCTTGTAGGGATCGCCGACGGTGTCGCCGGTCACCGCCGCCTTATGGGCGTCGGAGCCTTTGCCGCCGTAATTGCCGATCTCGATGTACTTCTTGGCGTTGTCCCAGGCGCCGCCGCCCGAGGTCATCGAGATCGCGACGAAGATGCCGGTCACGATCGTGCCGAGCAGCATCGCGCCGACCGCGCTGAACGCCGCGGCGCGGCCGCCAATCGCATCGATCACGAAGTAGACCACGACCGGCGCGAGCACAGGCAGCAGCGAGGGCACGATCATCTCCTTGATCGCGGCCTTGGTGAGAAGGTCGACGGCGCGGCCATAATCCGGCTTGCCCGTCCCTTCCATGATGCCCTTGATCTCTTTGAATTGACGCCGCACTTCGACGACGACCGAACCAGCCGCACGGCCGACCGCGGTCATGCCCATCGCGCCGAAGAGATACGGCAGCAAGCCGCCGATGAAGAGGCCGATCACGACATACGGATCGTTCAACGTGAAATTCACGTTGAGGTTCGGGAAGTAGTGATGCAGATCCTCGGTGTAGGCCGCGAACAGCACCAGCGACGCGAGCGCCGCGGAGCCGATCGCATAACCCTTGGTCACGGCTTTCGTGGTGTTGCCAACCGCGTCGAGCGCGTCGGTGAATTTGCGCACGTCATGCGGCAGCTCCGACATTTCGGCGATGCCGCCGGCGTTGTCGGTGACCGGACCGTAAGCATCGAGCGCCACGATCATGCCGGCGAGCGCGAGCATCGTCGTCGCAGCGACGGCGATGCCGAAGAGACCTGCCAGTAGATAGGCGCTGATGATACCGGCGCAGATCACGATGACCGGCAGTGCCGTCGATTCCATCGAGATCGCGAGACCTTGGATGACGTTCGTGCCGTGACCCGTGGTCGAGGAGGCCGCGATCGAGCGCACCGGACGGTATTCGGTCGAGGTGTAGTATTCGGTGATCCACACCAGGAGACCCGTCACGGCCAGACCCGTCAGCGAGCAGAGATAGAGTGCCTGACCGGTATAGGGCGTGCCGTCCAAGCGTGACCGAATCCCGTGGTTTCGTAAATCACGCCGGCAATCGCCAGTGCCGACAGGATGCCGGCGGCGATGAGGCCCTTATACAGCGCGCCCATGATGTTCTGGCTCGAGCCGAGGCGCACGAAATACGTGCCGATGATCGAGGCGACGATGCAGACGCTGCAGATCAGCAGCGGCATCATCAGCATCGTGTCGCGCAGCGCGCCGGTGAAAAAGATCGCGGCGAGCAGCATGGTCGCGACGACGGTCACGGCATAGGTCTCGAAGAGATCCGCCGCCATGCCGGCGCAGTCGCCGACATTGTCGCCGACATTGTCGGCGATCACGGCGGGATTGCGGGGATCGTCTTCCGGGATGCCGGCTTCGACCTTGCCGACGAGATCGGCGCCGACATCGGCGCCCTTGGTGAAGATGCCGCCGCCGAGACGCGCGAAGATCGAGATCAGCGAGGCGCCGAAGGAGAGCGCGACGAGCGATTCGAGAACCGGACGGAGATCATCGCCCGGCAGCGTCGCACGCAGGAACATGTAATAAAGCGAGACGCCGAGGATGCCGAGGCCCACAACCAGCATCCCCGTGATCGCACCTGCCTTGAAGGACAGAGCGAGACCGGCGGCGAGACCGTCGCGCGCGGCCTGGGCGGTGCGCACATTGGCCCGTACCGAGACGTTCATGCCGATATAGCCGGCTGCGCCCGACAGGACCGCACCGACGAGGAAGCCCAGGGCGGCATGCCAACCGAGCGTTGCGAAGAGGATGACGAAGATCACGACGCCGGCAATCGCGATGGTCGTGTATTGCCGATTGAGATAAGCGCGCGCGCCTTCCTGGATGGCGCTAGCAATTTGCTGCATCCGCTCGTTGCCGGCATTCGCAGCCAGCACCTGCTGGCTCGTTACCAGCCCATAGAGGATCGCCAGCACGCCTGCGCCGATGACCAGCCAATAGGCGATATTCATTTCTTCTGTCCTTTAAGATCGATTCTTCAGTTGGTTCTTAGGCTTCTTCAAAAAGCGCGCGGAACATGCCAGAACCGCGCCGCTGAGGCAACCCGCGGTTTCTTTGGACGATGGCCCGATGGCCCCCTAGAATCAGCCCCGATGCCGCCCCTACCCGAAGAATTACTACAACGTGCGCGCGATCTTGTCCCGGTTATTGCCGACTCGGCAGCCCAAGGGGAGCGTGACCGTTGTGTGTCGCCACGGATCGTCGCCGCCCTGAAGGAGGCTGGTCTTTTCCGCGCTATCCAACCCAAACGCTGGGGCGGCTACGAGCTGCAGCCCACGGCGGTCTATGAGGCCGAAATGGCGATCGGTGCGGTGGATATGTCGACCGCGTGGATTGTGGGCGTGCTTGGCATCATTCCCTGGGCGATTGCGTTGTTCGACGATCGCGCCGGCGCCGACATTTGGGGCAAAGACCCGAACAGCCTCATTTGCTGCGCCATCCGCCGCGCCGGGACCGCGACTCCGGTCGAAGGCGGATTCCGGTTGAACGGCCAGTGGGCCTATACCAGCGGATGCCAGCATGCCGATTGGGCATTGCTCGGTGCGGCCGCCGGGATGACACCAGAGGACGACTATCTGTTGCTCGTGCCGAAGAGCGACTTCACGATTCTCGACACCTGGCACGTCACCGGTCTCAAGGCGACCGGCAGCCATGACGTTGCGGTGAAGGATGCTTTTATCCCCGCCCATCGCGCGCTGCGCATGATCGAGGTGTTCGATTGCAAAGGGCCCGGGCCAGGCGGTGAATACCGCGGCGCTTTATCGCATGCCGTTCGGCCTCGTCTTCGCTGGCGGTGTTGCCAATGCCTCGGTCGGCGGGCTTCAAGGGATGCTCGAGCGTCTCGTCGGCGAGATCAACGAAAAGCGCGGCCCACGCCGGACGGATCCCGATCTCAGCCTTGTCGTCGCCGAAGCGGCCACGACGGTCGATGAAGCGAAGGCGGTCGTCGCGCGAAATTTCGCGCGGCTGCTGGCGCATGCCGAAGCCGGAGAGCTGCCGCCGATCGAAGAGCGGCTGCAGGTGAAATATCAGCTATCGCTCAACACCGAGCGCTGCCGCATCGCCGCCAACAAGCTGCTCGAAGCAAGCGGCGCCTCGGGGCTCTACACCACGCGCCATCCCTATGGTCGCATCGTCGCCGACATCACGGCGGCGCGGCAGCACATCACGAACAGCGTGCCGCTGCATGCGCGCGATTGGGGCCAGGTCATGCTGGGCCAACCACGCCGTCACGATTTCATGCTCTAGCGCCACGCTGTCCAACTCGTCATTGCGAGGAGCGCAGCGCGCGACGAAGCAATCCAGTCTGTCTCATCCACTGGATTGCTTGGCTTACGCTCGCAATGACGGTGTAAGACGAGCGCCTACTTCTTCTGCTCGTAAAATTGCTGGATCAGCACTTCGCGCACGACTTTCTCGCCGATCACATTGTCGGCGACTTGCAGCAGGCGGCCCTTCAGATACATCTCGTCGATGTCGTTGCTCTTCATGCCAGAACGCTGCTGGAAGAAGACGTAGAGATCGCGCATGAAAGCGTCGTTGAGCTGCAGCCGCTTCTCTTCGATCGGCTGTTTCTCCTGGCCCTCTTTCAGCTCGAGCATCAGCGTGACGCCGATTTGACGCGTCACCTGTTCGCCCTGAATGATCGGAATGAAAATCGGCGGAAAGCGCACATAGGCGGGCGCACCTTCGATCATCTCCGGTACAGCCTCGCGATTGGCCGCTAGGGCCGGAGACACAAAAGACAGTGCGGCGAAGATCGGGACAATTTTATTAAAAGTGCGCATAACCCGTGTGTTCGACTTTCACCTCTTGGCCTGCCGCGTCGAGCAACGCCATACCCTCGCCCTTTTCCATCGCGCCGATAGCGGTAACCGGAACGCCTACGGCCGCAGATGCCTCGGCGATCGCCTCGGCGGCTTCCGCGGGCGCCGTAAACAACAGTTCGTAATCATCCCCGCCGCCCGTTACCGCCATGTTAAGCCTTGGATTTACGGCAATTGCCGCGCGAGCCGCAGGCGATACCGGCAAGAGCGGTTGGCGCACAACGCCACGCAGTCGGGAAGCCGTGCAAACGTGCCCGAGATCGCTGAGCAGCCCGTCCGAGATATCGATCATCGCATGCGCGATTCCGCCGAGACACGGGCCGAGCGCGACACGCGGCCGCGGCAGACGATAGCGATCAATCAGATAGTCGCGCTCCGCGCCGCTGAGGCCCTGGCCGATCTCGCCTTTGCGCACAGCGAGACCGAGTGCCGAATCGCCGAGCGTGCCCGAGACATAGATCCGATCGCCGGCGCGCGCGGTGCTGCGCAACACCGCCCTGCCCTTCGCGACTTTGCCGATCAGCGCGAGCGTCAGAGTCGCGGGACCGGGCGTGCCACTGCTGTCGCCGCCGAGCAGCATCACGCCGAATTCCTTCTGGTCGGCGGCAAGGCCCTGGGTGAATGGCTCGAGCCAAGCCTCGCCATACGCCTTGGGCAACGCCGTCGTCAGGAGATAACCGAACGGCGTCGCGCCCTTGGCGGCGATATCCGACAGATTGACGCGCAGCAGCTTCTGCGCGACCTGGAACGGCGGATCGTCGGGAAAATAATCGACGCCCTCGATGATCGTGTCGGTGGTGAGCGCATACTGCTCGCCCGCCGGCCCATCGATCAGCGCAACATCGTCCGTGAGATTGAGCGCGCCCGGCCCCGCGAGCGGCGCGAAGAAGCGCGCGATGCGCTCGAATTCACTGAGGGGCGGCGCTGTCGGCTTGGTCATCCCGCAAGCCCTCGGATCGGATCGAGCGCGCGAGACGGTCGAGCACGCCGTTCACCAGTCCGGGCTCCTTGCCGGCAAAGAAGGCATGAGCGATATCGAGATATTCGCTGATGATGACGCGCGCCGGTACGCCGGGCCGCGCCAGAAGCTCGTATACGGCAACGCGCAGGATCGCGCGCAGGATGATCTCCAGTCGCTCGAGCGGCCAATCGGCGGTGAGTACGGAGGAGATGCCGCGATCGATATCCTCGCGTCGCGCCGCAGTGCCTTCGACCAATTCGGCGAAAAGCTGGTCATCGGCCTCGCCGAAGCTTTCATCCGGCGCGTTGCCGCCGAGGTTGTGGCGCGTGAATTCGATGATCGCGGTCGCCGGTGAGGCCCCGGTCAGATCGATCTGGTAGAGCGCTTGCACCGCCGCGAGACGCGACGCGGTGCGTTTCCGTCCCGCTTCCGCGGTATTCGCGCGTTTCGGTTGGTCCGGCTTGCTTTCCACCATTGTGATCAAGTCGTGAGGCCGAAGCGGCGTTTCAACTCGACCATCGCGAGACAGGCCTTCGCCGCCTCGCCGCCTTTGTTGCGTTTATCCATGCGTGCGCGGGCAAGCGCCTGATCTTCGTTCTCGACCGTCAGGATGCCGAAGCCGATCGCCAGCTTCTGCTCGAGCGCGAGCTGCTGCAACCCATGCGCGCTCTCGGTGCAAACATGCTCGTAATGCGTCGTCTCGCCGCGAATGACGCACCCCAGGGCGATGTAGCCGTCATAGGGGCTTTGCGACAGCGCCGCGAAGCGGATCGCCGCCGGAATTTCGAAAGCGCCGGGCACGGTGATGACTTCGTAGCGCGCTTGTGCTTCGTCGAGCGCCGCCTTGGTGCCTTTCAGAAGTTCTTCCGAGATATGCTCGTAATAGCGCGCTTCGACGACAAGGATACGTGGCTGCGCCATCTATTTCTTCTCCGGTCCGCTGATCGCGCGGCGCTCGACGACGCTCAGGCCATAGCCTTCGAGCGCGACGATGGTGCGCTCGGTATTGGATAGAAGGATCATCTCGTGGACGCCGAGATCCAAAAGGATCTGCGCTCCGACGCCATAATCGCGCAGTGCCGGGGCGAAATGCTCGCCCTGCATCATGCTGCGCACGCGATCGGTCAGGATCGTCATCGTCGGCTCGCGGATGGCAACGACGACGCCGCGGCCTTCCTTGGCAATCATCCCCATTGCCCCGTTGAGCGCACCGCGGCGGTTGCCGACATTTCCGAAAGCGTCGTCGAGCATGTTGATGGCATGCATGCGCGCCATCACCGGACCGCCTTTCGAGATATCGCCCTTCACCAGGACGATATGCTCGGCATAGGGAACCGTGCTGGCATAGATCATCAGCTTCCAGTCGCCGCCGAACTGGCTCTTGAAGGTCGTCTCGAGCTTGCGCTCGACGATGCGGTCATGACGCAAGCGATAGGCGATGAGGTCGGCGATGGTCGCGACCTTGAGGCCGTGGAGCTGTGCGAAAGCAATGAGATCGGCCCGGCGCGCCATGGTGCCGTCGTCGTTCATGATCTCGCAGATCACGCCCGACGGGTTAAGGCCGGCGAGCCGCGCGATATCGACCGCGGCCTCGGTGTGACCGGTGCGGACGAGCACGCCGCCGTCGCGCGCCATCAGCGGGAAGATGTGGCCGGGCGTAACGACATCGTGCGGCCCCTTGGTCGGATCGATCGCGACCGAAACCGTGCGCGCGCGGTCAGGTGCCGAGATGCCGGTGGTGACGCCGTCCTTCGCTTCGATCGAGACGGTGAAGGCGGTCTGCAGCCGCGAGGCGTTGTGCTGCGCCATCAGCGGTAGCTTCAATTGCTCGACGCGCTCGGAGGTCATCGCCAGGCAAATCAGGCCACGGCCGTGCTTGGCCATGAAATTGATGGCCTGCGGCGTCGCCATCTGCGCTGGTATCACGAGGTCGCCCTCGTCTTCGCGGTCCTCGTCATCGACCAGGATGAACATCCGGCCGTTGCGGGCTTCCTCGATGATCTCGTCGATCGGGGAAATGACGTCGATAAAGCTCATAGTCTCGTTCCAAAATCCCGGGCGACTATATATCGGCCGCGCCCACGGTGGTCACGCACTAAACGCCGGGCAGCCATCACCGCCCCGCGGTAGATTAGTCGTTTTATATCAGATTTCTAGCGGGCGGTCCTCAGCCGGCGATGGTCTGCCCGATGAGCCGCGCGACATAACGCGCCAGCATGTCGACCTCGAAATTGACGCTGTCGCCGACCTTGGCCGTACCGAAGGTCGTGTGCGCCAAGGTATGCGGGATAAGATTCACGCCGAAACGGTTTCCTTGGACCTCGTTGACCGTGAGCGAGACGCCGTTGAGGGTGACCGAGCCCTTGGGCGCCACCGCGCGCGCGAATTCGTCCGGCACGCGGAAAGTGAAGCGCTCGGAATCCCCGTCCTTCCGCTGCTCGACGATTTCAGCCAAGGCATCGACATGGCCCGAGACGATGTGCCCGCCGAGCTCGTCGCCGGCCTTCAGCGCGCGTTCGAGATTGATGCGACTGCCGACGCGCCATTCCTTGAGGTTAGAGCGCGACAGCGTCTCGGCCGAGGCCTGCACCGCGAACCAATTAACGCCGTGATCGATCGCCGTGAGGCACACGCCCGAGCAAGCAATCGATGCGCCGAGCGCGAGATCGCCGAGATCGAGATTGGTCTCGATCACGAAGGTCGTGTCGCCGCCGGGACGGATTTCGCGCACGGTGCCGATATCGGTGATGATGCCGGTGAACAATTCAACGCACCAAAGTCAGGGTTTCGAGGACGTCTTCGCCGATCGTCTCGATCGACTGACGGCGGAATTTCGGCGCCGCGCTCAGCTTCTCGACGCCGAAAGCCTGGACCGCGGCGAGCCCGTCGCCGCCCATCAGCATCGGCGCGTGGAACCAGGCTAGCCGATCGACGAGACCTTCTTCCAGCAACTCGCCGGCGAGGCCCGCGCCGCCTTCGACCAGCACGCGCGTCAAACCGCGCTTGCCCAGCTCGATAAAAGCGACTGTCAGATCCATCTCGACCGTCTCCGAGACCGGCACTTCGATGAGATCAATACCGCAATCGCGCAAGGTCTGGCAGCGCGCCGCATCGGCGCCGTGGCGATGGACGATCCAGGTCGGCACCTGCTTCGCCTCCGCCACAAGCTTCGCCGTCAGCGGCGTGCGCAGGCTACCGTCGATCACGATACGCACCGGGCTGCGGCCGACTAGTCCCGGCAACCGACAGGTGAGCTGCGGGTCGTCGGCGACGACGGTGCCGACGCCGACCATCACCGCATCATGCGTCGCGCGCAGAAGATGTGCGCGGTTGCGTGCGGCTTCGCCGGTGATCCATTGGCTCTCGCCATGCGATGTCGCGATGCGGCCGTCGAGGGTCGCCGCCAGCTTCAACGTGACGAGCGGCCGGTTTTCCCGAATGCGCTTGAAGAAGCCGGCGTTGAGCTCGCTCGCTTCCTTTGCGCAAAGCCCGGTCTCGACCGCGATTCCAGCATCGCGCAAGCGGCCAAGGCCGCGCCCGGACACACGCGGATCGGGGTCTTCCATCGCCACCACAGCGCGTGCGATCCCCGCGGCGATCAGCGCATCGGCGCAAGGCGGCGTCTTGCCGTGATGCGCGCAAGGCTCGAGGCTGATATAGGCGGTCGCGCCCTTGGCTCTGCCGCCGGCGCGCGCCAGTGCTTCGGTCTCGCCATGTGGCCGGCCGCCGGGCTGCGTCCAGCCGCGGCCGATCACCTCGCCATCCTTCACGATCACGCAGCCGACCGCGGGATTAGGCCATACCGTGCCGAGCCCACGCTGCGCCAGGTTAAGCGCCGCCCGCATGAAAGCGGCGTCGTTCATCGGCTCAATCGTCGCTATCGGCGTCGGCGCGGATGCGACCGATGAATTCGCCGAAATCCTTCGCCTCGCGGAAATTGCGATAGACCGAGGCGAAGCGCACATAAGCGACCTGGTCGAGCGCCGCCAGCGCTTCCATCACCAACTCGCCGATCACATCGCTCGGAATATCGCTCTCGCCCGAGCTTTCGAGCTGACGGACGATGGAATTGATGACGCGCTCGATTCGCTCGCCTTCGACCGGACGTTTGCGGAGCGATATCTGGATCGAGCGCGCGAGCTTGTCGCGATCGAAAGGCTCGCGCTGATTGTTCTTCTTGACGACCGTCAGCTCGCGCAATTGCACGCGCTCGAACGTCGTAAAACGCGCGGCGCAATTCGGACAGAGCCGGCGACGCCGGATCGCCGCGTGATCTTCGGTCGGACGCGAATCCTTGACCTGCGTGTCTTCGGTTCCGCAAAACGGGCACCGCATCGTTTCCCCCTCTCCGATCAGCCCTGATAGACAGGGAATGCGGCGCAGAGCGCCGCCACCTCACGCTTCACATTCGCCTCGACCCCGGCATTGCCGGCATCGCCATTCGCCTGCAGACCGTCGAGCACCTCGGCGATCAGCTTGCCGACCTTCTTGAACTCAACCTGGCCGAAGCCGCGCGTCGTCGCTGCTGGGCTGCCAAGCCGGACACCGGACGTAATCGTCGGCTTCTCCGGATCGAACGGGATGCCGTTCTTGTTGCAGGTGATACCGGCGCGCTCGAGCGCGATCTCGGCCGCTTTGCCGGTCGCTTTCTTCGGCCGAACATCGACCAGCATCAGATGCGTATCCGTACCGCCCGAGACGATGTCGAGGCCCCGCTCGACGAGCGTTGCCGCGAGCGTCTTGGCGTTGTCGGCAACGGCTTTGGCATAAATCTTAAATTCCGGCTGCAGCGCCTCGCCCAACATCACCGCTTTGCCGGCGATGACATGCATCAGCGGGCCGCCTTGCAGGCCGGGGAAAATCGCGCTGTTGATCTTCTTGCCGATATCCTCGTCGTTCGCGAGGATCATGCCGCCGCGCGGGCCTCTTAGGGTTTTGTGCGTCGTCGTGGTGACGACATGCGCATGCGGCAGCGGGCTCGGATGAACGCCGCCCGCGACCAACCCGGCGAAATGCGCCATATCGACCATGAAATAGGCGCCGACGGAATCCGCGATCTTGCGGAAGCGCGCGAAGTCGATGATGCGCGGATAGGCCGAGCCGCCGGCAATTATCAGTTTCGGCTTCTCGGCTTTGGCGAGGCGCTCGACCTCGTCGAAATCGATCCGCGCGTCGTCGCGGCGCACGCCGTACTGCACGGCGCGGAACCATTTGCCTGAAAGGTTCGGTGGCGCGCCATGCGTCAGATGCCCGCCCGCGGCGAGCGACATGCCCATGATCGTGTCGCCCGGCTGTAGCAACGCGAGCAACACCGCCTGATTGGCCTGAGAGCCGGAATTCGGCTGCACATTGGCGAATTTGCAGTCGAAGAGCTTCTTGGCGCGGTCGATCGCGAGCTGCTCGGCAATGTCGACGAATTCGCAGCCACCGTAATAGCGCCGGCCGGGATAGCCCTCGGCGTATTTGTTGGTGAGCACCGAACCCTGCGCCTCGAGCACCGCGCGCGAGACGATGTTCTCCGAGGCGATCAGCTCGATCTGGCTGCGCTGCCTGCCGAGTTCTTTGTCGATGGCCGTGGTGAGCTCGGGATCGACATCGGCGAGCGAGGCGGTGAAGAAATGATCGGCATTGGATTGCGTGATTGTCGGCGCAGCCATCGGCGTAGATACCCTTAGGATAATTGAGCGACACGGCGGGCATGACGCCCGCCACCTTCGAAAGCGGTCGTGAAGAACTTACGAACACAAGCCTTCGCGACTTCGATACCGAGCACGCGGGCGCCGAGCGCCAGGACATTCGCGTCATTATGCTGGCGCGCAAGGCCTGCCGTCGTCACATCGTGCGCGAGAGCGCAGCGGATATGGCGATGGCGATTGGCCGCGATGCTTATGCCGATGCCGGTGCCGCAGATCAGCACGCCGCGCTGCGCGCGACCGCTGCCGATCACTTCGGCCACGGCATTCGCGAAATTCGGGTAGTCGACGGAGTCAGCGCTATTGGTGCCGAGATCGAGCACCTCGAAGCCAAGCGCCTTCAACTCCGGCAAGAGCGCGGCTTTAAGCTCATAACCGCCGTGATCCGCGGCGACGGCGACGATGTCGGACATGCGTCTCGCTAAGCTAAGAAGACGAGCCCGACTCTACCAGATGTCGCGGCTTCCCGCCAGCCGCCTACTACCCCTCGCGGTTCGGCCCATCCTTTGAATTTGTTGGGAAATCACCGGGATGGGCAGCGGCCTAATGTCCGGGCGCGGCGGGCAGAAACGCCCCGGTGGTGAGCTTCGTCATATCCGGCATGCCCTCGACGAGATGGAGATCGCTGAGGGACTGGCCGAGGACGGCGAGCGCCTTCGGATCGAACCGTCCGTCCTTGGAAAACGTCGGCATGAGCCGCTCGTAGATATCCCCGAGTGCGACCGGATCGGTGTGGGTGATCGGCACGAGGATTTTCACCGTCTCGTCCTTATGCGCGCGCATATAAGCGACGGTGTCGAACCACCCGGCCAGGAAGCTGCGTACGTCGTCGGGACGATGCTGAATGACATCGAGCGTCGCGTAAATCGCCTCGATGTGGAAGTCCTTCACCACATCGCCGAAATTCGCGATCGATTTGCCGACATGCTGCGCGTCGAGTTGCGAGGCGAGCGTCAGGTCGATGAACATCGCGTCGATCTGTCCGGTGCGCAGCGCCGCGGAGATCGCTGTCGGCGCACCGAGCGCGATGAGAGTGATGCCGTCCGATGGCCAGCCTTGCTGGCGTGCGAGCTGGCGCATCAGCCAGTCCGACAGCGCGCCCTCGGCCGAGATGCCGACCTTACGCCCTTTCAGGTCTTTGACCGACGAAATGCCGGCTCCGTCCCGCGCATAGACCTCGAAACCGCGCGGCGCATTGGCCAGGGCCGCGATCGCGAGTTCGGGCGCACCTTTCGCGATGAACGCCATATCCGGCCCGCCGGAGAGGCCGATATCGACGCTGCCGGCGATCATCGCCTGATGCATTTTCGGCGCGCCGGCAAAGTCGATCGGCTCGACCTGCAAGCCATGCTTGGCGAAGGTGCCGGCAGCGACGCCGACATTCACGACCGTGTAGCCGAAATCGGGCGGCACGGCCTTGCCGACATGCAGCACATCGTCCGCATGCGCCGCCGATACCGCACCCAACAACAGAAGACCTGCCGATAGCAGGCGCCCGAGCATCGCCATGTTGTATTCCTCCCCGCCGGCAATCCTACTTGCGATGGCTCCGTGCCGTCATGCGACCAATGGGCGGGATTGGTAGAGAAAGCGCACCACGCGCGGTATGCCGCAACGTGAATGCAGCGATTGAGACGTTGTCGGCGCGCTCGAGACGCGTCACGCTTCTGCAGGTGATGGGAGGAAAGCGGCGATGAATGTCCTCGGGGTCGAACGGATCTATTACGGCGTGGCCGATGTCGATTTCGCGGCGCGGTTTCACGATCATTGGGGACTGACCAAGCGCGAGGCAGCGGCAAGCGGCGCCGATTACGCGCTTGCCGACGGCACAACGATCCATCTGCGCCGCGCCGCCGATAACGGGTTGCCGGCGGCGGTGATCGATTGGGCCGATCTCAATGATTCGACAGCGCGCGAGATCATCTGGGGCGTCGACAGTAAAGCGACACTCGATGCGATCGGCGCCGAGATCACTAAAGACCGCGAGGTGAAAACCGGCAGCGACGGCATCCTGCGCTGCCGCGACGATTACGGCTATTCGATCGGCTTCATGGTCTCGCAGCGCAAAGAGACGCCACTCTCGTTCCCGGCCACGAACACCGTCGGCAATCACGCGCGGCGCAACCGCGTCGCCGAGGGCACGATCCGCCGTCCGGTCGCGCCGGCGCGCATCGGCCACGTCGTCTATTGGGCACCGCGCGACGTGCCGGGCGCTGCAAAATTCTATCAGCGTCTCGGCTTCAGGATCACCGACGACATGACGGCCGGCGGACTCTTCATGCGCTGCGGCGGCTCGTGCGATCATCACTCGCTGCTGCTGCAAGGCGGCAAACATCTCGGCTTCCAGCATGTCGCTTATGAGTTCCGCGATTTCGACGAGGTGATGCTGCTCGGCAGCCAGGTCGAGGCGCAGGGCTGGAAGACCAATGTCGGGCCGCTCCGTCACAACGTCAGCTCGACTTGCTCCTGGTATTTCTGGAATCCGGCCGGCGGCCTGTCGGAAGCCTATTCCGATATGGATTGCGTCGACGACGATTGGGTGCCGCGCAAATTCCGTCCCGGCGAGGATCCGAATTTCTACGGCTCGTCCTGGCATGCGCGGCCCGAGCACAAGAACACGCCGCCCGGGCAATGGCGCGACGAACGCACCGCGCCCGGCTATGCGCCGCGGTGACTGAGTGGCTCCCATGAGTGATACGCCTGCCGAAATTCGCGTCCCGATACTCATCGTCGGCGGTGGACCCGTCGGCATGACATTGGCGATGTGCCTCCACGCGCTGAATGTGCCGTGCCTTATCGCCAATAGCGAGATGGCCCCGCGCTGGCATCCCAAGGGCAGTACGCAGAACGCGCGCACGATGGAGATCTATCGGCGGCTCGGCATCTCGAAGGTGCTGCGCGGCATGGGCCTGGGGCAGGATCACCCGCTCGATATCGGCTATTTCACCCGCCTCACCGGCTGGGAGCTGACGCGATTGCCGCAGCCTTCGGAAGCCGAGAAGCAGGCGAGGATCGCCGCGGCCGGTCCGACCCATCAAGTGCCGGAGCCGATGCTGCGGCTCAATCAGATGATCTGCGAAGACTATCTGTTCAAGCACATCCAGACGCTCGCCGGCATCGATGTGCGCTTCGGCTGGCAATGCACCGCCTTCACGCCACGGACCGACGGTGTCGGTGCCGAGATCGAGCATATCGAAAGCGGCAAGAAGCAATGCATCGAGGCGCAATACATCGTCGGCTGCGATGGCGGCCGCGGCATTGTGCGCCGCCAGCTCGGTATCAAATATGGCGGCGATTCCGCGAACAAAGACCGGCCGGCCTATCTCAACGGGCCGATGGTCTCGACCTTCGTAAGCGTGCCGGATTTCTTCAAGCGCATCCCGCACAAGCGCTGTTGGCAATATTGGACGGTCAATCGCGACATCCGGTCCAACACGATGATCATCGATCAATCGACCGACATTCTCTTCGGCACGACGTTGCGCAATCCCGACGACAAGCCGGACGAGGCCGTGATCGCGCGGCAATTCATCGCCAGCTTCGGCGAGAACATCGATTTCAAATTCCACGACCACAAGCCTTGGACCGCGGGTCACGCGCTCGTCGCGGACCGTTTCGGCGAAGGCCGCGTGATCCTGTGCGGCGATTCCGCCCATCTCTTCACGCCGACCGGCGGCTTTGGTCTCAACACCGGCAACGACGACGCCTTCAATCTCGGCTGGAAACTCGCGGCGCTGACGCAGGGCTGGGGCGGCCCTGCCCTGCTCGCGAGTTATGAGATCGAGCGGCGGCCTATCGCACAGCGCAACACGGCAGCCGGCAAAGCCCTGGCGCGCAGTGTCGGCGCGGTGCCGATCGGTGAAGCGATCAACGACAAGTCACCGGAAGGCGACGCGGCGCGGAAAGCCGCCGCCGATTTCCTCTCGACCTTCGGCGAGGAATTCGCCTCGCTCGGTGTGCAGCTTGGTGCGCGTTACGACAATTCGCCGATCATCGCCGACGATGGCAGCGCGTCGCCGCCCGACGATCCCGCGATCTATACGCCGAGCAGCGTGCCCGGCGGCCGCGCGCCGCATCTCTGGCTCGACGGGCATCGCTCGCTCTACGACCAGCTCGGCAAGGGCTTCACAATGCTGCGCTTCAACCGCGGCGTAGAGACGCGCGCCATGGAGCAAGCAGCGAAGACCGCGCATATGCCGCTCGATATCGTCGATGTCGCATTAGAGCCGGGCCGCGATCTTTACGCACGCGATCTCGCTCTCGTCCGGCCCGATCTGGTCGTTGCCTGGCGCGGCAATCGCCTGCCCGAGGATTGCGCGGCGCTGCTCGCGCGCGTTACCGGCCGCTAGACCATGATCGCATAAGACGGAATTGAACTTCAATTCCGTCTTATGCGTGAATCATTGTCTAAATTTTTAGATCATTCGAGCTTGTCGAGCTCGCGCAGCGGCGGGAACAGCTTCATCCAGAGCAGCGCCACGAGGATCGTCCCGGCCCCGCCGATCAACACCGAGGGCACGGCGCCGAACAGCGCGGCGGTAACGCCGCTCTCGAAGCCGCCGAGCTGATAGGACGCGTTGACGAAGAGGAAATTCACCGCGCCGACGCGGCCGCGCATTTCATCCGGCGTCGCAAGCTGCACCAGCGCAATGCGGATCACCATGCTGACCGTATCGGCGGCACCCGCAATGGCGAGCGCCAGAATCGACAGCCACATCGTGTGCGAGACGGCGAAGACGAGGGTCGCGAGGCCGAAGACAATGATGGCCTGGAACAGCCGCATGCCGGTCTTACGCTGGATCGTGGAATGACTCAGCACAGCGGTCATCAGCAACGCGCCGACCGACGGCGCGGCGCGCAGCAGGCCCATACCCCAGGCATCGGTGTGAAGAATGTCGCGCGCATAGATCGGCAGCAGCGTCGTCGCGCCGCCGAGCAGCACGGTGAAGAGATCGAGCGAGATCGCGCCGAGGATCGCGGGATTGCGGCGCACGAAGGTCCAGCCGGCGAAGATCGCGCCGGGTGTCGGCGCCGGCCGCTCCGCCGCCACCGGGCGCTCCAACTGGATGGCGCCCATCAGCAATCCGCCGAGAAACCAGAACACCGCGATCGCGATGTAGGCGACACCCGGCGAGATTCCATAGGCGAGGCCACCGATCGCCGGCCCGGCGATCGTCGCCGCCTCGAAAGTTCCGGTCGCAAGCGCGGTTGCCTTCTGGCGCATGCCTTCGGGGCTGACACCGGTCATCAGTGCAGCGCTGGCCGGGCTGGAAAAAGCCGTGCCGATGCCGAAGACCAACACGACCGCAAACATCTCTCCGACCGTCAGCCAGCCGCCGATGCTGCCCCAGGCGAGATAACCCGCGCCCACCGCCTCACCGATCTGGCAAAGCTGCACGACGCGCTTGCGGTCGTAACGATCGGCGGCATGCCCGGCGATGAAGATCAGCAACGCCGTCGGAATGAATTGCACCAGGCCGATCATGCCGAGCAGAAACGCGCTGTTGGTCAGTTCGTAAAGCTGCCAGGCGACAATGACGCCAACCATCTGCGACGCGAAGGCAGCGAGCGCGCGGCCGCCCAGATAAAGCTGGAACGGCCGATGGCGTATCAGTGAAGCGGTCGAAGGTGCGGACATCGATCTATTTCAGCGAAGGGTCGCGGCGATGGACATCGGCGGGATTGAACGGTTGCTCCATCGCGTTCCAAGTCGAGGCGCCGATCACCAGCGTCCATATCAGCAAAGCTACCACGGCCGAGGCGCGGCGCAGCGCCTGATAACGCATCGCCGGCATGCGCTCGATGCCGTAAGCATGCAGGAGACCGAGCACAATCAGCAGCAGCTTCGGCAGGAACATCGTGTGGAGCCCGACGCCGATCGGATCATAGAGAAACAGCGCGATGCCTGACAAAAGCGTGACGGCAAAAGCCGTGTTCATCAGCGTCAGCATCGGGATGCGCGCGTCGCGGATCGAGGCATCGCGGAAGAAGCCGAGCCGCTTCACCTCGATTAACAAGAGCATGCCGAGAAATCCCGCCATGCCCAGCAGATGGAAAAAGCGAAATACGCCGTGGACCGAGCGCAGGCCGTAGACCCAGAGGCGCGGCGGGCTGGTCGCGAGCCAAACCAGGAACTCCACGGGCAAATGCGGCATCCAGCCCGCGCCATACACATCCGGCATCTATTATCCCCTCGAAACACCCGCCCGGCCGAAACCGGGTTGTACTTGAACTTGCAATGACCACTATAGCAATGATATTAATAATCATTCGCAATTAAAAGGCTGAAATGATGCGTCTCCTGACGGGTTTGCTTGCTGCCACGGCCATGGCCAGCGTTGCCAGTGCCGCTCCTCTCACTTTGCCTCATCCCGGTCCCTCGCCGACCCTGATGCAGCAAGCAGCGGATGCGCAATCCGATCAGAACTCAGACGACACGGACTTCCTCTTTCGCCTCGGCATGATGGAAGGCCATCTGATCATCGGCCACGAGCTGCTGACGAACAATCAGATCGCACTCGCCCTGCCCCATTTCGGTCATCCGGTGCGCGAGCTTTATGACGATGTCGGGCCCTATCTCGACAAGCATCATTTCCCGGCATTCGATAAGCAACTAATCACGCTCGAAGCCGCAGTCACAGCGGCGCCGACAGCCAAAGCCACCGAGGACCAATACCAAGCGATGATCGCGACGCTGCACAAGGCGCGCGAGCTGACGCCGGCCAGCCTGCGAGCTTCGGTGCCGGAGATGATTCAGATCTGCTCCGACACCATCGACGCCGCGTCCGGCGAATTCGGTGAATCGCTTCAGCAAGGCAAAGTCTCCGCCCTGGTCGAATATCACGACAGCCGCGGCTTCCTCGCCTATGTCGCCGAGGAAGTGAGCAGCCTCACCGCATCCCATCCCGACGCGGCGTCGCAATCGCTGCTCGATCGTTTCAAGACCGTGCTGGCGAAAGCGCAATACATCGTCGGCGATCTCATGCCTGCCCCGACACCGCGCGCCTCGGTCACCGATTATCGCGCGATCGCCGCCGAGGCCGAGGCTATCGGCAAACCGCAAACGACCAAAGCGCAATGAGTGAGAAACATTTGGGTAGACGACTGATGATGCACTTCCTTCGCGCCGCCACGCTTTGCTTCGGCCTGGCCCTCATTGGCATCGCGCCGGTACGCGCCGCCGATACACCCGCGCCGATTGATCTGACGGTGAAAGATCACAAATTCGATCCGGCCGAAATTCATGTCAAAGCCGGTCAGCCTATCGTCATCAACATGCACAATCAGGATCCGACCGCGGAGGAATTCGATTCCAACTCACTCGGCGTCGAGAAGGTGATTGCCGGCGGCCGCAGCGGCCTCGTGCGTCTGCACCCGCTCGAGCCCGGCAAGTATCCCTTCATGGGCGAATATCATTCCGACACCGCCCAAGGCGTCGTGATCGCTGAATAGGCCTTGATTATTAGGCTCGATTATTAGGCTGGACGGTTACGCCGGGAT
Source organism: uncultured Alphaproteobacteria bacterium (assembly GCA_963740675.1). GTDB lineage: Bacteria > Pseudomonadota > Alphaproteobacteria > ATCC43930 > CGMCC-115725 > CAIKMD01. Next base: position 222,217 of record CAVUFS010000003.1, on the reverse strand, counting down.
GTGGATCCTCTCCGGCGGGCCGCCAGGCCCGTCGCCGCGCTCCCACACGTCGAAATCGACCTCGAAGCCTTTGTTCTGCGACAGGTCGAAACGGTTCTGATCGGGATCGAACGCCTGGAACTCGGCCATGTTGCCCGTGCCCCCGCTCATATCGATCAACTCGCCCGGCAGGTTCTTCAAGAGCCCCATCATGTCGGGCACGACCCAGCCGAAATGCTGGACCGCCCATTTGTGCTCGGTCTGGCGCGCGCTCAGCACCTTCGGATGAACATGATCGAACGGCAGGAAGGTGACGTTGATCGCGCCGTCGCCGAGCATGCGGATGGCGAATTTGCTGCCGGCGTCGCGGATCTTCTTGCTGCAATTGATCTCGCGTAGGCCGAAGATGTCGCTCATCCACAACATCTGACGATGCGTTTCGCCGACCGAGAGCTCGGCGTGGCGGATACGCGGGATACCGGCAGATTTCGCCGCGCTGCCGCGCATGCCGAAATCGCTGGTCGAGATCGACCACGGCATGCCGTGCGGATCGAGGACGTAGTAGTCGCCGTGGAAATCGCCGCCGCGGTCGCGGCCAATCTCGGCGTGTGGGCCGAATTGCTTCAGCCGCGCCTGCAGTTCATCCAGATCGTCGACGGCGATACCGTAATGGCTCATGCCCGCGATCTCGTCATCCGGCCAATGCGCGAGAAGGCAGAGCTTGAACCAGCCGTCGGAGAGCGCAATGTCGCCCTCCGCCGAGCGCACGACTTCACGGAGGCCGAAATACTTCTTGTAGTAATCGGCCATAGCCTCCGGCCGGGCGGTGTTGACCGCGAGATAACGGACGAAGGCTTTCATCTTAACCCTCCCCGATTATTTGCCCGTGCCCGGCAGCACGTCGCCGATCTGCTCGTATTTTCCCTTGCTCCATTCAAACATGACGTAGCCCGGGCCCTTGATGTCGCCCTTCTCGTCGAAGCCGACCTTGCCCAGCACCGTATCGAATTGAGCGCTGTGCATTACCTTCGACACCTTGTCGATATCCGTCGATTTAGCCTGCGCCGCCGCCTGGGCGTAAATCTGCACCGCGGCATAGGTGTAGAGCGTGTAGCCTTCCGGGTCGTAGCCCGCCTTCTGAAACTCCGCCACGATCGGCGCCGCTGCCTCGACCTTGCGCGGATCGGGCGAGAAAGTCATCAGTGTGCCCTCGCCCGCGTTGCCGGTGATGGTCCAGTATTCCGTCGTCACCAGCGCGTCGCCGCCGATGAGTGGCGCCTTAAGGCCTTGGTCGCGCGACTGACGCACGATCAGCCCGGCCTCGGTGTAATAGCCGCCGAAATAGATCACCGCGATATTCGCCTGCTTCATGCGGCTGACGAGCGCCGAGAAGTCCTTGTCGCCTTGATTGATGGACTCGTTGATCGCCGCCGTGACGCCATGCGCTTGCAATGCCTTGCGTGTCTCGTTCGCCAAGCCGGCACCGTAGGTGGTCTTGTCGTCGATGATCGCGACCGGCTTGCCCTTGAAATGCTCGGCGATGTAATCGCCCGCGACCTTGCCTTGCACATCGTCGCGGCCGCAAACGCGGAACACGTTGTTCCAACCCTTCTTGAAGGGATCGTCGGTATAGGCCGGGTTGGTCGAGGCCGGCGAGATTTCGAGGATACCGGCATCGGCATAAATCGCGGAGGCCGGGATCGAGGTGCTCGAGCAATAATGGCCGGCGACGAAAGAGACGCCGCTCACCGCGAATTTATTGGCGATGGCGACCGCCTGTTTCGGATCGCACGCATCGTCGCCGATCGACAGATTGAGCTGCTTACCGAGCAGCCCGCCTTTGGCGTTGATGTCCTGGACAGCTTGGACGCCGCCGCGACGCATCTGCTCGCCGATCGCGGCGTCGGAGCCGGTTATCGGCCCAGCGATGGCGATCTTGATATCGTCGGCGCGAGCGATGCCCGCGGCCATGCCGATGGCCGAGATCAGCGCAATTGCGAAAAGCTTCTTCATTTCTTGTCCGTTCCTTTGTCCGCTTCCGTTTTGGTAGGGGCCGGCATAGTGCCGTCGGTTGATTGGGTGACGTAATGCTGCAGGAGGGCGAGCGACTCAAGTTGAATTTCGGTTACCATCCGCCCGGTTTCCTGCATGGCGTCGCGCGCATGATCGAAGATGCGCTCGATGCTATCGCCGCCGACCGGCGGCTTGTCTTCATCCGATTTGCGCTGCGTCAGGCTCATGCTCTGATCGATCAGCCGCGCCAACTCCAACACCATCGCCTGCTCATGCGAGAACACCGCCTGCATGCGCTCGGCGAGACGCTTGTGGGCGTCCATGTGTGCCGAGACGTTGCGATGCATGCGGAACAGCATGCGCGAGATATCGGCATAAACGAGCATGTTGGGCGCCCAGTTCGGCGCGACCGCGGCCTCGCCTGAGGAGGGTGCTGGCGGTGACGAATTCCCCGTGTCAGCCATGCCGGCTTTCGGTTCTTTCTCGGCCATGATCGCCTCTCCGCGCGCGGGATCGAGCCCTGTTGATAGGCATCATATACCCAAACCGGCCTTTGCCCAAGATGCGCGCGGCTGCCGTGCGAGGCCCGGCAACCACGCCGCGTTTTGTGGGCACAATGATTTAAGTATTTGGTGTCCGGCACCGCTTCTCTTCGTTGTTCGCAAAGAGGGGCCGATATTATCATGGCACAATAAAGTTGTGATCACACAACGTTCCGGGGGAGGAAGATGCAGAGCGATATCGCCGTCAAAGACGTCGCCCGTAGTAGTGGCGTCCATGCTGTCCCGTTGACAACGTTGAACCCGCAGCGCGGCGACATCATTGCGCGCCTCGAAAGGCTGCCCTTCTCGCGCGTGCATCTGCGCCTCGCGGCGATCTTGTCGATCGGAACCTTCTTCGACGCCTTCGACGCGATCTGCATCGCGGTCGCGCTCACCGTGATCTTCAATACCTTGCATATCGGATTTTTCGACGCCGGGCTGGTGTTCAGCTCGGCCTATATCGGTCAATTCGTCGGCGCTTGGGCTTTCGGACTGCTGAGCGAAAAATATGGCCGCAAGAACGCGTTTGTCTGGGCATTGCTGCTCTACGGCGTGCTCAGCATGGCGACGGCCATCGCCTGGAACCTCGAAAGCCTGGTCGTGATCCGCGTCGTCCAAAGTCTCGGCCTGGGCGGCGAGATCCCCGCTGCGGCCGTGTTGATCAACGAGATGCTGCGCAGCCGCAAACGGGGCCAGATTAGCATGATCTATCAAACCGTTTTCCAATGGGGCGCTCTGCTGACGCCGATCATCGGCCTACTGTTCTTCAATCTCTTCGGGCAGGAGTTGGGCTGGCGTCTGATGTTCGTGTTCGGCGGCATCCCGGCCATCGCCGCAATCTATGCGTGGTTCGTGCTGCCGGAATTGCCGCGCTGGCTTGCCGATCGCGGCCGTTACGACGAGGCGGATAAAGTGGTGCGGGAGATCGAAAATCAGAAATGGCCCGAGCCGCTGGCAGCGCCGGAACGGATCACGCCGCCGCCGCTCGAGCAACTGCGCTTCGGCGAATTGTTCAGCGGCGTCTATCTCCGCCGCACGCTGATGGTTTGGACGGCGTGGCTCTGCGCTTTCTTTGTCGCCTACGGCTTCAGCCTGTGGCTGCCGACGCTCTACGTGAAAATCGGCGGCTTGCCGGTGAACAACGCGCTGGCCCTCTCGATCGTCCCCTGGATCGTCAACATGTCGCTGATGTATCTCAGTGCCCTCCTGGTCGATCGGATCGGCCGCAAGCCGATCTTCGTCTTCGGCTTCCTCTCCGTCATCCTCGCCGGTTTCGGCGGCGCTTTCGTTGTCGATTTTTGGCACACGACGGTATGGCAGGTGCTTTTCACCATCGGCCTCTTGCTCGGCATGGGTACGTCGCTGTGCACGACGATTCTCTTCACCTACACATCCGAACTCTACCCGACGCGAATGCGCGGGCTTGGCGTTGCGGCGGGCAGCGGCATGCTCCGGCTCGCCGCGGTGATCGCGCCAGCCGCGGTTGGCGCGTTGCTAGGCTCCGGTTTCGGCATCGACAGCGTCTTTATGATGTTCGGCGTCGCTGGCCTGATCGGTGCCGCGGTTCTCGCGCTCTTCGGCATCGAGACGAAGCAGCAGAACCTGGAGACGCTCGCTCCCTAAGAGGCTGCGCGCGCCGCCGCGATCGTGCGCCAGACTTTCTCGGGCGTCGCCGGCATATCGATGTGGGCGATGCCGAGCGGCGCGAGTGCGTCCACGACCGCGTTCATGATGCACGCGAGCGCGCCGACATTGCCGGCTTCTCCTGCGCCCTTGACCCCAAGCGGATTCTTCTTCGTCGGCACGGGATTATTGGCGCATTCGAACGAGCACATATCGTCGGCGCGGGGCATGCCGTAATCGAGGAACGAGCCGCTCAAGAGTTGTCCGTGCTCGTCATAAATGATGGCTTCGCTGAAGGCTTGGCCGACGCCCTGGCCGATACCGCCGTGGATCTGCCCCTCGAGCGTAAGTTTGTTGATCACGGTGCCGACATCGTCGACGACACAGTACCGGACGATTTCCGTTACGCCAGTGTCCGGGTCGATTTCGACCTCGCAGACCTGACAGCCATTCGGAAACGTCGGTGTCGGCGGATGCGGGTGGAACACGCCAGTCTCGAAAAGGCCCAACTCGAGCCCCGGTGCCTGTCGACGCGGATCGAAGGAAGCGCGCACGACATCCTTCAGCGCGATCGTACGATCGGTCCCTGAAACGCGGAAGGCGCCCGCTTTGAATTCAATATCGGCCTCCGCGGCTTCCAAGAGGTGCGCCGCTGTCCGGCGCGCCTTACTGATCACTTTGTCGGAAGCGACCACCGCCGCCGCGCTGCCGAGCGCCGCGGAGCGGGACGAGTAAGTACCCCATCCATAAGGCGTCAGATCTGTGTCGCCGGTCACCACGCGGATGTCGTCCGCGTCGATTCCGAGACGATCGGAGATAATCACCTTGTACATCGTCTCGTGGCCCTGCCCCTGCGGGATCGAGCCGGCAGCGACGGTGACGCATCCGGACGCGTCAAATTTGAGGCTGACGACCTCGCCATCTGCCTGGCCGGTTTGTTCGACGAAGTTGGCAATGCCGATTCCGCGCAATCGGCCTCGGGCCGCTGCTTCGGCGCGACGCGCTCCGAAGCCGGCGTAATCGGCCGTGGCGAGCGCTTGGCTCATGTTGCGCTCGAACTCACCGCAATCGTATGTGAACGTGAGTCCGGTCTTGAATGGCATTGCCGCGGGAGGAATCAGGTTCCGCTTTCGGATCTCGGCGCGGTCGATTTTCATTTCGCGCGCGGCCGTATCGATCAGACGTTCGAGAACATAGGTCGCTTCCGGTCGTCCAGCACCACGATAAGGGCCTATCGGTGCGGTATTGGTGAACACAGCAGACGCCTCAACATAGATCGCCGGCGTGGTGTAGAGACCGGCCAGGCCACCGAGATGGTTCGATGGCGAGACCGGCGCGCCCGCCCCGAGATAAGCGCCAACGCCGCAAATATTGTCGAATCTCATCGCCAGAAATCGGCCGTCGGCATCGAGCGCGAGAGCGGCCTCGGTCATCTGATCGCGGTCATGGCTGTCGCTCAGAAGACCCTCGCTGCGCTCGCAGACCCATTTGACCGGACGGCCGGCACGCGCCGAGGCCCAAAGACAGGCCAGGTATTCCGGGTAACCGCCCGTTTTCATGCCGAAACTGCCGCCGATATCGCCGGTCACCACCCTCACCTTGTGTTCCGGCACCTTGAACACATGCTCGGCGAGACTATGGCGCAAGCCCCAGGCACGCTGCGTTCCGCCGTAAAGCGTATAGCGCCCCTCCGCCGCCGCATAGTCGCCGACACAGGCACGCGGCTCCATCGTGTTCGCCGTGACCCGGTTGATTTGCAGCCGTAAGCGCGTGACGTGGGCGGCTTTAGCGAATGCAGCCTCGACTGCTTGCGCGTTACCCGCAACAAAGAAAAAGCTCTCGTTGTCTCGGCAGTCGTTATGCAGCACGGGTGCGCCCGATGCGCGTGCACGGGTCGCGTCGATCAACACCGGCAGCGGCTCATACTCGACAGAGACGCGCTCGGCAGCGTCCTTCGCAGCATCGAGTGTTTCGGCAATGACCATGGCAACTGGGTCGCCCACCATACGGGCGCGATCGGCAACCAGTGCCGGCCGCGGCGGCTGAAATAAAGGCGACCCATCCCGGCGGTTCCGAGGATAGCCGGGCGGTGCATCGCCATAGCCTTCCTTGATCCAATCTTGGCCGGTCAGCACCGCGATGACGCCGGGCATCTGTTGCGCCGCGCGCACATCAATGCTGGCTATGGTTGCGTGAGCATGAGGCGAGCGCACGAAAACCGCATGAGCCGTGTTCGGTAGCGAGAAATCGGCGGCATAACGTCCCCCGCCTCTCAGAAGCCGCGGATCCTCGGTACGCGGCACCGACTGACTTAGCGCGAATTGACCCATAATTGCATTTCCTTCCCTCTCAAATCCTCGCCTTGCGAGGCCGAGACGTCAAGGAAGCTAGGCCTGTCGAAAAACGTTCGGAGCGAACCGCTGCGATCTATGCCCAACGCGCGTGGGCGAAAATAGGACGGCTCTAAGTTGCGCTACCGCCTTCGAGATAGGCGGCGCGGACATGCTCGTTCGCGAGCAGCTCGGCACCGGTGCCAGTCAGGATGATGTGTCCGGTCTGCATCACGTAGCCGCGATGCGCGAGGCGGAGCGCGTGATGCGCGTTCTGTTCGACCAGGAAAACGGTGATCTTCTGCTCGCGATTGATCGTGCGGATGACATCGAAAATCTGCTTCACGATCAGCGGCGCGAGGCCGAGCGACGGCTCATCGAGCAGCAAGAGTTTCGGCCGGCTCATCAGGGCGCGGGCGATCGCCAGCATCTGCTGCTCGCCGCCCGAAAGCGTGCCGCCGCGCTGATCCTGGCGCGATTTTAGGATCGGAAAGAGTGACAGCACACGCTCGAGGTCGACCGCGAAATATTGCGGATCGGCGACGACGGCGCCCATCTTCAGATTTTCCAGCACCGTCATGCGCGGGAAGATGTGCCGGCCTTCCGGCGCATGCGAGATGCCACGGCGCATGATTTCGTAAGTCGGCAGATGCGTGATGTCGCCGCCGGCGAAAGCGACGCTGCCCCGCGCCGCTTGCGGCCGGCCGCAGACCGTCATCAGCAAGGTCGATTTGCCGGCGCCATTCGCACCGATCAGCGTGACGATCTCGCCCTCCTCTACGACAAGATCGACGCCCTTCAGCGCTTCGATGTTGCCGTAGAAGGTGTGGACGCCGGCGATGGAGAGCAGCGCGGTCATGCGTCCGGCTCGCCGAGATAGGCTTTGATGACCGCCGGGTCACTGCGAACTTCTTGGGGCGTGCCGTCGGCGATCTTCTTGCCGTAATCGAGCACGACGACGCGATCGGAAATCCCCATCACCACATTCATGTCATGCTCGATAAGCAGGATCGCGATGCGATAGCGGTCGCGGATCGAGAGCAACAGCCGGTTGAGCTGGTGTGATTCATGCGGATTGAGTCCCCGCCGCTGGCTCGTCGAGACAGAGCAGCACGGGATCGGTACACATCGCCCGCGCGATCTCGAGGCGGCGCTGATCGCCATAAGGCAGCGTACCGGCGTTCTGATCCGCGCGATCGGTTAGGCCGATGCGGTCGAGCCATTCGCGGGCGCGCTCGACGGCTTCCCTCTCGGCATTGCGATAGCGCGCAAGACCGAGGAGCCCGAAAATGCTCCAGACGCTCGCACGCATCAGCTTGGTGTGCTGCGCGATGATCAGATTTTCGAGCACTGTCATTCCGGCGAAGAGCCGGATGTTCTGGAATGTCCGCGCGATGCCGGCATCGCGCGCAATGCGCCAGCCATCCATGCGCTCAAGCCTCATCTCATTGTCGCCGCGCCGCAGCGCCAGGCTGCCACTGCTCGGGCGATAGAACCCGGTGAGGCAGTTGAACACTGTCGTCTTGCCGGCGCCGTTCGGGCCGATGACCGCCGTGATCTTCTCGGGATCCGCGGCGAAGCTCAGTTGATCGATCGCCACCAATCCGCCGAAGCGCATGGTGAGCTTGTCGACCTGCAGCAACGCGCCATCGCTCATTTGGGCGTCTCGCCCAGCCGCGTTGCGCCAAGACGGATCGACGGCGTGCGGATCGAGAACAGGCCGCGCGGTCGCCAGATCATGATGCCGACCATGGCGGCGCCGAAGAGCAGCATGCGGAACTGCGCGAAGTCGCGGCCGAATTCCGGCAACGTCACGAGGATGATCGCCGCGACCGCGATGCCGAGTTGGCTGCCCATGCCGCCGAGCACGACAATGGCGAGCACTGTCGCTGATTCCTGAAAGTTGAAGCTCTCCGGGCTGACGAAACCTTGGCGTGTGGCGAAGAACACGCCGGCGAACCCGGCAAGCAACGCGCCGACCGAGAAGGCCGAGAGCTTCACGCTCACGGGATTGATGCCGAGAGCGCGGCTGGCGATCTCATCCTCGCGCAACGCTTCCCAGGCGCGGCCGACTGGCAGGCGCCGCAAGCGCCGGATGAAGGAATTGACGAGCAACGCAAGCGCGAGGGTGACGAAGTAGAGGAAGACGTATCGCTGCGCCTGATTGAAATCGATGCCGAGGAACTGTGCGAGGGTCTTGCCGCCGCCCGGTGCGCGCGCGGTAAGCGGCAGGCCAAAGAAAGTCGGGCGCGGCAGGCCGTTCACGCCATTCGGTCCATAGGTGAAGGACTGCCAATTGATCAGGACGATCCGGATGATCTCGCCGAAGCCGAGCGTCACGATGGCAAGATAATCGCCGCGCAGACGGAGCACCGGCAGCGCAAGGAGAATACCGACGGCCGCGGAGACCACGCCGGCGATCGGCAATGCTTCCCAAAAACCGAGATCCCAATAGGCCGAGGTCAAAGCGAGGGTGTAAGCGCCGACCGCATAGAATGCCGCGTAGCCGAGATTGAGCAAGCCAGCGAGGCCGACCACAACACCCAATCCCCAACCGAGCATCATGTAGATCAGCACCGCCGTCGCGAGATCGAGCTCGTATTGGGTGGCGAAGGGCATGAATGGCCAGATCGCCGCGGCTGCTAGCGCGAGCCAGCCGAGGACGCGCTGATGCCTGGTCAGGAACAGCGTGACGACTGGTGGCCGCTCGGCTTGACGCCGCTGCGGCAACAAGCCGAGCGCGAAACGTCCGACGAAGACGACGACCACCGCGATGACGACCCAAGAAAAGCGGAAATCGAGGCCCGCTCCCGCTTGATTGGTGGAGAAGCCGACCAGCGGGATCGCGAGAATCAACGCTACAAAAGCCGCGAGCGCGGAATCCTTCGTCAACCTGCCCAGATCCATCAGACTTTCTCGATCTCGGGTCGGCCGAGCAAGCCGGAGGGGCGGAAAATCAACACGAGGATCAGGACGCCGAACACGGCGACGTCCTTATAGGCGGAGGAGAAATAACCCGACCAAAACGCCTCGATGATACCAATGAGGAAACCACCCAGCACCGCCCCCGGCAGAGAGCCGATGCCGCCCAGCACCGCCGCGGTAAAGGCTTTCATCCCGGCGAGGAAGCCGATGAAGAAATCGATCACGCCGTAATAAAGCGTCACCATCATTCCCGCGACCGCCGCGAGCGCCGCACCGATGAGGAAGGTCGTCGAAATGGTGCGATCGACATCGACCCCGAGCAGCGCGGCCATGGTCGTGTCTTGCTCGCAGGCGCGCTGCGCCCGGCCGAGAGGAGTCGCCGCGATCATCACGCTGAAGCCCGCCATCAGCGCGATCGTCACCAGCACGATGATGATCTGCAGATAGGAGAGCTGGACCGCGAATCCGCCGGTTTCCATGAGCCGGAAGCCGCCGGTCACGACCGGCGGCAGCGATTTGACCTGCGCGCCCTGCAAAAGCTGCACGTAATTCTGCAGGAAGATCGACATGCCGATCGCCGAGATCAGCGGCGCGAGCCGGAAGGACCCGCGCAACGGGCGGTAGGCGACCCGCTCCACCGTCCAGCCATAGGCAGAGGTGAAGAGCATGGCTGAGAACAGCACCAGCACCAAAGCCAGCGGCACCCATGTAACCCCGACCACCCCTAGAGCGAAAAAGGTGATGAGCGAAACAAATGCCCCGATCATGTAGATCTCGCCATGCGCAAAATTGATCATGCCGATAATGCCGTAAACCATCGTGTAGCCGATGGCGATCAGGGCATAGATCGCGCCGAGCGTCAGGCCGTTGATAAGCTGCTGCAGGAAATAAGCCATGGGGCGCCAAATTATTCGGGCGCCACGCTCACGGCAAGGCTGCATGTCGCCGAACGGGATGGGATTTCGGGGCCAAACCGGTTAGAAAGACAAGAAATGAACTTCCGCAACCTGCCCTGGTTCGATTACGGCGGGCGATTCGCGCCGCTCAAGGCGGCTGTCTTCACCAGCCTTTTCATCCCCGCAATCTGGACGGCGGTATCCTATGCGATGGACCGGCTGGGCGCGCGACCGCTGACCGAGTCCATACACCAAATCGGCGATTGGACGATCCGGCTGATCTTCATCTCGCTGGTGATATCGCCGGCGCGCGTGGTGCTGCAATGGCCGAAGCTGCTCGAGCTGCGCCGTATGATCGGCGTCGCCGCCTGCCTCTACGGCCTCGCGCATTTGAGTCTTTATATCGTCGATGAGGGGTTCTCCATGCCCCTTGTCATCTCCGAAATCATCCTCCGCATCTATCTTACCATCGGCTTCACCGCACTGACCGGGCTCGTCGTCCTCGCCTGGACGTCGACCGATGGCTGGCAGCGACGATTGGGCGCACGGCGCTGGCAGAAGCTGCATCGTGTCGTCTACCTCATCGGTGTTCTCGCGGTGATCCACTTCTTCCTGCAGTCAAAGCTCGACGAGTGGGAACCGACGGTCATGGCTGGCATCTTCGTTTGGTTGATGGGCTGCCGGCTGGTGAGCTGGCGCCTCGGCCGCGGCAAGCTGCCGCTCTGGACTGTCGCCAGCCTCAGCCTCGGCGTGGGCTTGCTCACAGCAATCTGCGAAGCCCTCTACTACTGGCTTTCGCTGGGTGCGCCGCTCGACCTCGTGCTGCAAGCCAATTTGACGCTCGATACCGGGCTGCGTCCTGCTCCGGTCGTCTTCGCTTCGACCTTGGCAATCGCCTTGCTGGGCGTGATCCGCGCGACCATCTGGCGGCCGAGCAAGGCGCGCAAACCAAAACCGGCCTAATCTCTGGCCGTCAGGGCCCAGAAAAACGACTACGATCGCTTCGCGCGCGTTTATAGCGACGACGCAGAGCACAACGCCTACAACGCGCTTTACGAACGTCCGGAATTGCTTCGGCTGCTGGGCGACATCGCCGGGTTGAAAGTTCTCGATGCCGGCTGCGGCAGCGGCGCCCATGCCGCCGCGCTGATAGCGCGCGGCGCGATTGTCACCGGCATCGACAAAAGCCGCAGCATGCTGGCGCTGGCGCGCGAGCGGCTCGGCAATACGGCCGAACTTTTCGAAGCCAATCTTGCCGCGCCATTACCTTTCGCCGATAGCGCTTTCGATCGCGTGCTGGCGGCACTCGTTCTGCATTACATTGAAGATTGGAGCAAGGCGCTGCGCGAGCTCCGGCGCGTGCTCGTGCCGGGCGGAAAGCTTGTCATTTCGACGCATCATCCCTTCTGCGACCACCTCCTAGCCGGCGGCCACGATTATTTCGGCACGTTCCAACTGGACGATTGCTGGGAAAAGGGCGGCGAGACCCTGGAGATGCGCTATTGGCGCCGGCCGCTGCACGCCATGACCGAGGCGCTGTCGGCCGCTGGCTTCATCATCGATGTCATCAGCGAGCCGCGTCCCCTGCCCGAGGCGCGCGAACGTTTCCCGGCCGATTACCAGCTTCTATCGACCCAACCACAATTTCTGTTCTTCGCCGTCCATCGCTCTGATGGCCGCTGATTTGCCTCGACACAGACGCCACCACCGGCGCTAGGCTTTGAGCATGGACCGGGCCAAGCAGATGGCGGCCGCACTGCGCAAAATGTTTTCGAAGGCCGCCCTCCGGCGCGCCGTGACCTGGGGCCAAGAGAATGTGCCGCCCGGCGCGCGCAGCCTGCTCGGCATCTTGTTGATCTGCGGTGGCATTCTAGGATTCTTGCCGATCTTGGGATTCTGGATGATCCCCGTCGGCGCGACCTTCATCGCGCTCGATATTCCGCCGCTGCGGCGCCGGCTCATCACCTGGCTCGAGCGCGACGAGAATCACGCCGGCAAGGATTGATCGATCATCCTCGGTGGCCGCCCGAAACCAGTCTCAGGCCCGTTTGCGGCTCATCACGTAATCGAGCTTTTGCTTGGCAAGGCGACGCAGGGTCTCTTGCCCGGCATTCGGATCGCCGACCATAGACACTTCCGCCCCGGACGCGACATCGATCGCGGTCACTTTCAGTGCCGCTCCGATCCGTAGAAATTCAAAGATGACCTCGCGCTCGGCGCTCATGCCGCTAAAATAGCACCTCGATCCGTAAACAGGAGTTTAAGAAAATGGCGACCCCGCCGCGTGAAAAACGGCCCAGCTTCAACTGGCAGGACCCGCTGCTGCTCGACGAGGAGTTCAGCGAGGAAGAAAAAATGGTGCGCGACAGTGCGCGCGCCTATGCCCAGGAAAAGCTGCTGCCGCGGGTGAAGGAAGCCTTCCGCGAGGAGCGTTTCGACCGCGAGATCATGAACGAGATGGGAAGCCTCGGCTTCCTCGGCTCGACGATCAACGGCTATGGCTGCGCCGGCGTGAGTTATGTCTGCTACGGCCTGGTCGCGCGCGAGGTCGAGCGGGTCGATAGCGGCTATCGCTCGGTGCTCAGCGTGCAATCCTCGCTGGTCATGGGCCCGATCAACGATTTCGGCACCGAGGAGCAGAAGAAGAAATACCTGCCGAAGCTCGCGACCGGCGAGATGGTCGGCTGCTTCGGCCTGACCGAGCCCGATCATGGCTCCGACGCCGGCGGCCTCAAGACCCGCGCCAAGAAGGTCGATGGAGGCTACGTTCTCACCGGCAACAAGATGTGGATCAGCAACTCGCCCTTCGCCGATATCATGGTGGTGTGGGCGAAGCTCGACGATGTGATTTGCGGCTTCATTCTGGAGCGCGGCATGAAGGGCCTCTCGACGCCGAAGATCGAGGGCAAATTTTCGCTCCGCGCTTCCGTCACCGGCGAGATCGTGATGGACGAAGTCTTCGTGCCCGAGGCCAATCTTCTGCCCGGCGTCACCGGCCTGCGCGGTCCGTTCACCTGCCTCGACAATGCGCGTTACGGCATCGCCTGGGGCGCACTCGGCGCGGCTGAGACCTGCTGGCACGCGGCGCGCGATTACACGATGTCGCGTCAGGCTTTCGGCAAGCCGCTCGCCGGCACGCAGCTCATCCAGAAGAAGCTCGCCGACATGATGACCGAGATCACGCTCGGCCTGCATGCCTGTTTACGGCTCGGTCGGCTCAAGGACCAGGGCAAGGCGACGCCCGAGATGGTCTCGATCCTCAAGCGCAACTCGACCGGCAAAGCGCTCGATATCGCCCGCGCCGCGCGCGACATGCATGGCGGCAACGGCATCATGGATGAATACCCCGTGATCCGTCACATGATGAATCTCGAAACGGTGAATACCTATGAGGGCACGCACGACATTCATGCCCTCATCCTCGGCCGCGCACAGACGGGGATCGCCGCGTTCTAATCGCGGACAAGAAAGCCGCCGAGGAGCACATCCATGGAACTCCCCGGCACCACTTTCCTCTATACGCTTGCCACGCTGATGGTGACGTTTGGCGGATTTTCGGCGCTCTTGCTGATCATCCGCCAGACCTCCGGCGGACAGCTTTCGGTCCTCGACCGGTTCCTGACGCGCACGGTGATCGGGAATCTGCTGATACTCATCGGCGCCGCAATGCTGCCGCCGCTGTTACAGCTTTTTGCGTTGCCGGAGCCGTGGATATGGAAAGCGAGCGCCCTCGTTTTCGGCCTGCCTTATCTGGCGGTACTGCTCACCTTTCCACATCGGCGCCGCAAGGTAACTGGCCACGCCTCGACCCCTTTGGTTTATGCTGTGTTCATTGGGCTCGGCTCGGCTGCCATCGTGGCGATGATTCCCTGCGTCCTCGCCGACCTCGCGGCGAGCGGCCCCATCTATATCGCTACGATAACCCTCAACTTCTTCACCATGGCCTTTTCTTTCGTGATCGCCCTCGAGATCATTCTCAAGCAGACGGTTGATCGGCGGTAGCGATCGCCGCATTCTAGCCTCCCTGAAGGGAGGGACCCGATATGGACACGCTCACACCGCAGCGCCGGAATAGCGTCGATTCCCTTTTCGTCGAAAACAAAGACGCGGGCATCTTCCGCTTCAGCCCGAAAGTCTATTGCGATCCCGATCTCTTCCGCGACGAGCAGAAGCGCATCTTCGATCGCTGCTGGCTCTATGCCGGGCATGAGAGCGAGCTGGCAAAGCCTGGCGATTTCCTGACCCGGCGCGTCGGTGGCCGGCCGCTGCTGATGGTACGCGGCGCCGACAACCGCATTCGCCTCTTCCACAATGCTTGCCGACATCGCGGCGGCATGGTGTGCCGCGAGCGCAGCGGCAATGCTAGGGCCTTCACCTGTTTCTATCACTATTGGAGCTATGGCAATGACGGCAGCCTTATCGGCGTGCCGGATGCCGGTTCCTATGGTCCTGGCTTCGCGCCAAGCGAGATGGGACTCTACGAAGTCCGCCATGAGAGCTATCGCGGCTGGATCTTCGTTTGCTTCAGCCGGGAGAGCATGGGCCTTGTCGAATATCTCGCCGAGGCGCGCGATCTGCTCGATATGATCCTCGATCAGGACGAGGGCGGCAGCGTCATCCTGCCCGGCGCGCATGAATACTCGATGCGGGCGAATTGGAAGATGCTGATGGAGAATACCGTCGACATCTATCACCTCAATTCGACGCATAGCCGCTTCATGCGCGACTATCTGCCGAACGTCCTCGGGCTCAAGACGCCCGATCCGCGCACGGCGAATGACGGCGCGATGAGCCCGCGCGGCCTCGGCAACGGCCACGCGGTTATCGAGTACCGCAAATTCAGCGGCGTCGCCGACGAGGCGAAGCGTAAAGCCTGGCACGCGAAATTCGGCGTCGAGCGCGCCAATCGCATGCTCGACTATACGCGCACGCTCGTCCTCTTCCCGAACACGCTCTTCATCGAGCAGCGCCGCGTCATCCGCACCACCTTCCCGACCGCGCCCGACCAGTCAGAGATCACCGGCTATCCGCTCATGCCGGCAATCGACGACCCCGTGGTGCGCAAGCAGCGTCTCGATATTTATCTCTCCTTCCTCGGCCCGGCCGGCTTCGCCACGCCCGACGACAATGAGGTGATGGAGCTGATCCAGAAGAACTGCGCCGGCCTGCCCGACGACGCGATGATCGATTGCTCGCGCGGCATGACGAGCGATCATCCGAGGCCGCAGGACGAGGCGCAGATGCGCGCCTTCTGGCGGCAATGGCGCGAGACGATGGGCGCCGCTTGATGGCGAACTCCGCCGAGCACGCCGCGCTGCGGGCCGAGATCGAGGCCTTCCTCTATGAGGAAGCCGAGTTGCTCGACAGTTGGCAACTGATGGAATGGGCCGCGCTTTTCACCGAGGACGCGATCTATCAGGCCCCAGCGCTCGACGACCCGACACGCGATCCCGGTAACAGCATATTCCTGATCAATGACGACCTGCCGCGCATCCAGTCGCGGGCGCGGCAATTGCTCGGCGACACCGCCTGGGCCGAAAATCCGCGCTCGATGACAAGACGGCTGATCACGAATGTGCGGGTAACGGCGGTCGACGGCACGACGATCCGGGCGACGGCAAACTTCCTGATCCAGCGCAGCCGCATGGAACGGATCGTCACCTATGTCGGCCAGTATCGCTACAAGCTCGTCCGCGCTGGCGCGAGCTTCAAATTCGCAGAGCGCATTGTTATCCTTGCTCAGGACACGCTGCGCTCTCAGGGTGTGATGAGTATTATCGTTTGATGGGGGAATATGGCGCGATGGCACGACTGGTTGTGATGTACAAACCGCCGGCGGATAAAGCCGCTTTCGACAAGCACTACTTCGAGAAGCACATCCCGCTGGCGAAGACGATCCCGGGCTTGCGCAAATACGAGGTAAGTCAGGGCCCCGTCATGACACCGGCCGGTCCGTCGAGCTTCCATCTCATTGCGACGCTGCATTTCGACGATGTAGCGGCGATCCAGCGCGGCTTCGGCAGCCCGGAAGGCCAGGCTGCCGCGGCCGACGTTCAGGACTTCGCGACCGGCGGCGTCGAAATGTACATCTTCGACAATCGCGACGTTTAGCGCGATCAACGCAGATCGAATTCGTTTCGCACGTTGCCCTTACCGTCATGCCCGCGAAAGCGGGCATCCAGCACGCGGTTGTGGACCCCCGCTTTCGCGAGGGTGACGGTTAGGGTAATCCACTGTGACCGACTAGAAGCCCGGTTACTTAAGATACTGGTCGGTAAAAAGGTCCTTGTAGGACGACCGCGCCTGATCCGGCTGCATGAAGCCGGCGTCGATGTTCATCTTGTCGGAATTGGCGATCGACACCTCTTGGATGACCGGCGATTGCGCCAGCACCTTCTCGACATCCTCGAAAGCCATCGCCAGCAGCTTGTCGTCGAATTTCGGGAAGTGTGCCTTGAGGATGTCGTAAGCCGCCTTGCGGTCCTCATGCACATATTTCAGCGCCGCGGCCAAGGCATGCGCCATGCGCTTGCAGGTGTCGGGACGATCGGCACAGAATTTCGGCCGTGACATCAGCATGGTTAGCGCAATCGGCGAAAGCCCCGGTGGCTCATTGTCGAACGAGCTCGCGACCGCCACGCCGCCCGCTGTCAGAATCCCCATCTCGGTGAAGGGCGCGTTGCCGACATAGCCGTCGAGGCCTTTGCGCTGGATCACGGCGACCGCGTCCTGTGGTTGGGTCGGATTGATCGGCACAGCGTCGGGATCGATCCCGCCGGCTTTCTCGAGCACGCGCAGATAAGCATGCGCGAGCGAGCTCACCGTGTCGATCGCGAAACTGTGGCCTTTGAGGATCTGCATACGCTCTTTGAGCGGCGCTTTGAGATCGATGCCCGAGGCATCGACGACATCCTTGCGCATGACCAGCGTCCAGCCCGGGCGGTCGCTCATGCTCGCGATGGCCAGCATGTTCTGGCCATGGGCGGCTGCCCGCGTCAATGAAACTCCGTTGGAAATACCAAAATCGACCGCACCCGAGATCACCGCGTTGGTCGTGCCGACACCCGGCAGGTAGACGGTTTTGACCGCCAGGCCTTCCTTCTCGAAGAAATGCGCGTCTTGCGCGGCATAGATCGGTAAGAAGGTTACGCCCTCGCCCGGCAGCGACATGGTCGTCTCGTCGGGTGCGGCACAAGCCGGCCCCGCCAGCATCGCCAAGCCGATCGCCGCTATCGTCACCCCGCGCAGATAATTTTTCATTGCTCCCTCCCTGATGGGAGCGAGTTTACCAGGTAGCGAAGAGAGCGACAGCAACCGCGCACATCACCGCCGTCGCGATCCAACCCATGAAGGAAAGCGCGCGCGGCAGGACAAATTGCCCCATCACACGCTGCTGCCCCGCCATCAGCATGGTCATGACCATGATCGGCACCGCGACGACGCCGTTGATGACAGCCGTCCAGAACAGCGCCTTGATCGGATCGATTGGCAGCAGGTTGAAGATCATGCCGATGCCCGTCGCGAACGCGATCGTGCCGTAGAACGCCTTCGCGGCTTTCGGCTTGCGCGCAAGCCCGCCTGGCCATTCCAACGCCTCGGCGAGCGCATAGGCCGCGGACCCGGCCAGCACCGGCACGGCGAGCATGCCGGTGCCGATGATGCCGACGGCGAAAAGTGCAAAAGCGAAGACGCCGGCGATCGGCCGCAGCGCCTCGGCCGCTTGCGAGGCGGTCTGAATGTCCTTGATGCCATGCGCGTTGAGCGTCGCCGCGACACTGACGATGATGAACCAGCCGATCGCGTTCGAGACGAACATGCCGAGATAGGTATCGATGCGAATACGCCGGAACTCGCCCGGCGCCTGGCGCGGGGCCTTTTTCAACGGCTTCGCTTTCGGGTCCTCGCGAACCTCCTCGGCCTCTTGCGAGGATTGCCAGAAGAAGAGATACGGGCTGATCGTCGTCCCCAGGACCGCAACGATCGCGACGATGTATTTTGTATCGAATTGAATTGATGGGATCAGCGTACGCAGCAGGACTTCGCGCCACGGGATATCGATCACCAATGCCGTCGCGACATACGCAAGCAAGCTGATGCTGATCCATTTAAGGAGGCTGACGTAGCGCCGGTAGTTCGTGAAAATCTGCAGGCCGGCGCAGAGCGCGCCGAAGAACACCGCATAAAGCAGCGCCGGCCCGCCGACGAGCATGTTCACGACGCTGCCCATGGCGCCGAGATCGGCGCCGAGATTGATGATATTCGCGATCAGCAGCATGCCGACGATGATTCGCAGCAGCCATAGCGGGTAGTGCCGCCGGATGTTGCCGGCGATCCCCTCACCCGTGGCGCGGCCGATGCGTGCGCTGGTCTCCTGGATCGCTGTCATCAGCGGGAAGCTGAACAGCATGATCCAGCCGAGACCAAAGCCGAATTGTGCGCCGACCTGCGAATAGGTCGCGATGCCGCTTGGATCGTCGTCGGATGCACCGGTAATGAGCCCCGGCCCCAGAATCTGGAACACGCGGCGCGTCGATGCGGGGGCAGCGGGGCCGGAAGCGCGGGATCTGTTGCTCATGGGCCGAGATAGAACGGAACAGCCCCGGCTAAGGTTCACCGGAAAAGCGAAACGCCGATAGGCTGTGAAGCCTACCGGCGTCGTTTGGCGAGAGACTCGCCTTGCGGCGAGGAAGAAAGATTTAGGCGGCGGGCGGGAAAGCCACGGCGCGCGAGCCGAGCTCGACCGCGTGCGTCCAGAACCGCTCGAGGCGGCGCAGGGTGCGATGCGCGGAGACCATGTCTTCGCCCTGCACCACGCCTTGTGCCAGCGAGGCCATGTGGCGCTCGTGCATGCGCTTCAGCTTCTGATGCAGCGCCATGCCCTTGTCCGACAGGCGGACGCGGACCGAGCGGCGATCGTGCGAGGACCGCTCCTGCACGATGTAGCCGTTCTCCAGCATCTTCTTCACGTTGTAAGAGACGTTGGAGCCGAGATAGCAGCCGCGGAGCGTCAGCTCGCCGACGGTCATCTCGAGGTCGCCGATGTTGTAGAGAATCATCGCCTGCACGTTGTTGATGTCGTGCACAGCGTTGGAATCCAATTCCAGCTTGACCACTTCAAGGAACTGCCGATGAAGGCGCTCCACCAAAGCGATTAGATCGAGATATGCGGACTGCATGAGTTCCTCGCCAAGTAAAACTTGGCACGAACTTTAAAGTCCGGTCTCTTAAGATAATGTTGATGGAACAAGGAACATTCGTGGCAGAAATCGGCGCAACTCGTGGCAAATTTCCTATTCACCATAAGGAACTAGCGCATGCGTCAAAGCGCCGGCCGGGGTATCGCTCATAGCTCATCCGTTAAAGTACCTAGGACGACCCAGCAACTCTGCCGATTTCTTTCAATTATTGATCTCGATTCGAGAATCCGTTTCGAAAAGTGTCGAAATTCGGGCATTTCGCGCGGCCAATATTATGGCGCCGCTGCCTTAATGGATAATGCGCGGTTAACGCGGCTCCAGAGTGAGCACGCCGCCGCTCGCATCGTTGCTGAAACCCACGTAGCCGACATCGCGCCAGGCCGTCAGCAGATCACTGTAATGTGACGAAAGCAGATTGCCCGACTGGCCGGGCGCGACCATGAAGCGCGCGGCTGTCGGGTCGGCCATGTCGACGATCATACGCATCGACGTGCCATGGACCGCCGTGAACGGCTGCGCCTCGCCGCCGGCGAACATGGTGGCATTGTCGATCGTATCGAAGCTGCCACCGTCCGGAATGGCGACCCCGAGCCAGCCGCCGATCAGCGGCAGGCGCGACCAGATCGGATGCGAGAAGCTGGCCGGATGGACCTCTCCCCAATGCCAGGTGGAGATGTTGCCGCCATAGCGGCGGGTAAGCCCATCGAGCGCCCGATCGAGCGCCGCGCCGAGCTGCTGCGGGCAGGTCTCCACTTCGCGCGTCTCGCGGTTGTCGCACCAATCCTGATGATTGGTGAGGATGTTCTGGATGACATCGGGATGCAGTGCCCAGTAATTGTCGAAGAGCGGACCGAGCTTATCGGCGAGTACCTGTCGGTTGAATTCGCGCAGCCAGGCGACGAACAGCAGCGGCTCAACCTTGTCGCGGCTCATATTCTGGTCCCAGGCCTTGAGCCGGCGCAAAGCCTCCTGCCCGGCCTCCGATTGCGGCGTGCCGGTAAGCATCAGCGGCAGCAACTGCCGCGCCGCCGTCGAATCGATATCGGCCTGCATCTTCGCAGCCGTATCCGGCGTCTGGATGGGCGTCGCATCCAGCAACTCGCTGATGCGCTGCTCGCGATAGGGCAGCTCCCAATTCTTGGTGATCATATAAGGATAGGAATCCGGCACGATCTTGTTATTTGCCGCGACGAAGCGTCCGCTCGGCGGATCGACGCCTTGCGGCAAATCGTCGAACGGCACCGTGCCGGTCCATTCATTCTCGCCGGTCCAGCCCGGCACCGGCGCCGTGCCGTCGCCTTGCGCGCGGATCGGCACCGTCGCCGGCGCGATGAAGCCAATATGGCCGTCGATATCGGCGTAGGTGACGTTCTGCTCCGGCGCGACCGCGTCCTTGAAGGCGTTGCGGAAATCATCCCAATCATGCGCGTGGCTCGCATCCCAGAGCGCTTGCGGGGTGCGATCGTCGCCCTGCAGCCACGTCGCTTGCAGCGCCATCACCTGCCCGTCGCCGGCATCGGCAACGACCGGCCCATGCCGTGTCGAGCGCACGGTGAGCGTCACTGGTTGCCCGCCTTTGACGATGATCTTCTCATCGCGTGTCTCAAAGGCTTGCGACCCGTCGGGTGTCAGATAATGGGTTGGGTCGGCGGGATCGAGTTTCTCGAGAAACACATCCTCGACATCGCCGCCCGTTGTCGTGAAGCCCCAGGCAATATGCGTGTTGTGGCCGAGCACGATCATCGGCTCGCCCGGCGAGGTCACGCCGGCGATCGTCTCTTGCGGCGTGACGATGCGCGCGAGATACCACACGCCCGGCGTCGCGAAGCCCAAATGCGGGTCGTTGGCGAGGATCGGCTTACCCGATTGCGAATGCTTGCCGTCGACCACCCATTCATTCGATGCTGGCAGCACCGGTGGCAGGCCGGGCAGGATCTTATCGAGATCGAGCGAGCCCAAAGTGCTCGGCGCCTGTGGATCGTAGCCCGGATAGAGGACGGCGAGATCCTCCGGTTTCAGACGCTGCGCCAGTTTCGCGCGCAGCAGCTCCTGGCGATAATTGCCGGTGAGCTGCAAATCCATCAACTTGCCCCAAACCAAGGAGTTGACGGGCCTCCACTGCTCGACTTGGGCTTGCAGCACCTGATATTCCGGCGGCAGCGCGCCGTTGCGGGTACCGAGGAACGTGTTGACCCCGGCGGCGTAAGCATCGAACACGGCGCGCAACTCGGGCGAGAGCAAAGGATACTGCGCTTCCGCCGCGCGATAGAGCCCGAGCGTACGCATCGATTTGTCGGTGTCGAGCGCCACCGCGCCGAACCACTCGCTGAGCCGGCCGGCGCCGAAATGCCGCATCAGATCCATCTGAAACAGCCGATCCTGCGCCTCGACATAGCCCAGGCCGAAAGCGGCGTCGGCGTCGCTCTCCCCTTTGATCGTCGGGACGCCATGCGTATCGCGCGTTATCGTGACCGCTGCGTTCACGCCTTGCACGGCGATCGTACCGTCGGTCTGCGGCAGCGACGAGCGCAGCCAGAGGTAGCCGCCAGCAAGAACGGCGGCGACAAGAAACAGAAATGTTAGGAGGATTTGCCCGGCGACACGCATGGCCCGCCACTATACGCGGCCCGGCGCACGGCGCTATCCTCTCTCGCAAAGAAGTAGGAGGCAGAGATGCCCCTTGAAGCCGAGCCGCTCCACCCCGTCTTTGCTGCCCGGGTCACCGGCCTCGATATGACGCGCCCGCTGACACAAGGCGAGGTTGCAGAAGTGCGCGCGCTGATGGATCGCTACGCGGTCTGCATCTATCCCAATGCAACGCCGCTGACGAACGACCAACATATCGCCTTTGCCCGATACCTCGGGCCGATGCAGCGCGGCCGCGTGCTGACCGTGACCGGCCGACGCGAGCGTCTGGAAGACTGGCCCGAGCTGGTCGATGTCGGCAATCTCGACGTCGACGGCAATATTCGCGCTGCCGAAAGCCGCGCCCGTGCTTTCAACAATGCCAATCGGCTGTGGCACACGGATATGTCCTTCCATCCCAACCGCGCGACCTATTCGCTGCTGAATAGCCATCTCATTCCCGCAAATGGCGAAGGCGACACGGAATTCGCCGATGAGCGCGCCGCCTACGACGCGCTATTGCCGGCCATGAAGGAAAAGATCGAGTCGCTCACCGCGTCGCATTCGATTTGGTATTCGCGTCAGGTCTCGGGCTTTCCCGAGCCGACGCCGGAAGAGCTGCAATCGCGCCCGCCGGCCGAGCACAAGGTTGCGCAGGTTCATCCGACCTCCGGCCGCAAGACGCTCTACCTCGCTTCGCACGCCTCGCACATCGTCGGCCTGCCTGTCGATGAAGGCCGCGCGCTGCTGAAAGAGCTGATCGATTTCGCGACCCAGTCGCGTTTCGTCTATCGCCACAAATGGACGCGCGGCGACGTCGTGATCTGGGACAATCGCTGCACCATGCATCGCGCGACGCCGTACGATGACCTCAGCTATCCCCGCGATATGCGCCGGGCGACGTGCCGCGAGAACGAGGTCGTCGAGCCGTTCATGCATTGACGGCCCAGCTTTGATAAAGTGCCTCGATAAAGCCACGAAGTTTCCCAGGCGCGCCGGAAACGCCACGAAATTTCCGCGGTCCACGCGAAAAGCCGCGAAATCTCCTTTCCGATCCGGAAACTAGACCGCAGCACTCTCGCTTTCATGTGACAGTTCTTATGGAGCCGTTTCATGGAAGCTAAAGCGCTATCGTCTTTCGACCGGTGCTACACGATCGCGCGGCTGAAGCGTCAGGCGCGCAATATGCGCATCGAGGCTGCGCATGCTGCCGCCGTGCTCGCGGAGCAACTCACGAGCCTTGCCGCGACAATCGAGGCCGAGGCCACGGCGCTTGAACTCGTCCCAGTGAGGAGTTTCGCGCCTCGTCACTCTGTCGTCAGAGATTATCCGTAAAACCCCGTAAGTAGCAGCCCTAGCTAGTCGCGAGCCGCGGGCAATGCCACCTTTACCTTAGGTGTCGTCCTGCCTTCGGAGGCATCATGGATAATATTCAGACGACGGCGTCGCCGTCGGATCGCCGTCGTACCATCGATTATCTACGCCGCAAAGCGCGAAGCGTCGAGCTTCAAGCTGCGCGGGCCGCGCCGGTTGTCGCCGCCCAGCTCAAATCTTTGGCCGAATTGATGCAGGTCGAAGCACAAGAGCTCGAGCGCGTCGCCGCCGTCTAAAGCGGCAAACCTTACCCTGCTGAAACTTTTCGCTTCTCCGATTGTTTGTCTCCGCAAGGACGAAATTGGAGATCGATATGCTTCTTCTACTACTGATTGTCCTCATTCTCGTGTTCAGCGGCGGCGGCTATTATGGTTATCGCCGCGAATACTACGGCGGTGGCGGACTTGGGTTCATCGGCCTGATCATCCTGTTGCTGCTAGTCTTCACGCTGCTCGGCGGGCCTTACGGCTGGTACTGATCGAGCATCCGTCGGTTTCGAAAAACGGCGCGGATCTCACCGCGCCGTTTCTTTTTGCGCTAAGCCGAGTCACCGAGAATCGACGCGAATTTTGCATCAAGCGTGAGCGCCGTCACAACTCTTGGTCTGTTGGTGTGTATGGAAAATACCCGCATCGCGATTGATCGACGAGTCTCCCTCGTAACTTTCATCCAAGCAGACGAGTCATACTCAAAAAATCTGTGGACGATTCAAGTAACCCACAAAAAAAGCACACGCACGCGTCGCAACGCAGTAGCCTCAACACAGCCGCCCCGATAAACAGAATTTGTGAACACGCATAGCGCATGAGTGATGAATAGTTCGCCGCGAGTGGAAGTCAGCGCGAGTACGCAACGCGCGAGCGTTGCCCCTTTCCAAGTGCGAGGCCGGTTCTTCACGGCGATCGTATTGCAGATGGCGCGAGCTCCCGATGCGACCTTCTTCGACGCCGTCGATACGATGCTGGCCCAGACGCCGCATTTCTACGCGAACGCGCCCTTCGTGCTCGACCTCGACCGCGCTGAGGATATCGGCCCATCCTTCGATTTCATCGCCCTGACGCGGGAGATGCGCAATCGCAAGGTCACCCTGATCGGCGTGCAGAACGGCACGATCGAGCAGAATAAGGCCGCGCTGCACGCGGGTCTCATCACGCTGCCCAGCGGCACAGACGTGCTGCCCGACAACCGCAAGCAGAACGGCGCGGCGAAAGAAGATGAGGCGGTGAAAGCGGACAAACCGGGCAAAGAGAACAAGAAAACTAAAGAGAACTCACGCCAAAGAGCCGCAGATACGGCAAGCGCCGATCGCATATCCGACGACCAGCACCGCGCTCCTCATCACCGAGCCGGTGCGCTCGGGACAGCAGATTTTTGCCGAGCGCGGCGATCTTGTCGTTGTCGCCTCGGTGAGTCCCGGCGCCGAGCTCATCGCCCGCGGCAATATCCATGTTTACGGCGCGTTGCGCGGACGGGCGCTCGCCGGCGTGCACGGCGACAACGCGGCACGAGTCTTCTGTCAGAATCTCGAGGCGGAGCTCGTCGCGATTGCCGGCCTCTACAAGACCAGCGACGCCATCGACCCTTCCCTTCGCAGCCAGCGCGTTCAGGCATTCCTCGACGACGGCACGATGCGTATCGAGCCGCTGAGATAGGGCGATTCCGTAACCAGCAAAGAGGAATAGTGAGTGGCCAAAGTCATTGTAATCACATCCGGTAAGGGCGGCGTCGGCAAGACGACCTCGACCGCGGCGCTCGGCGCAGGGCTTGCCATGCGCGGCAAGAAGACCGTCGTCATCGATTTCGACGTCGGCTTGCGCAACCTCGACATGGTGATGGGATGCGAACGCCGCGTGGTGTTTGACTTCATCAACGTCATACAGGGCGATGCCAAGCTCAACCAGGCTTTGATAACGGACCGCCGGCTGGAGAATCTCTCGATTCTGCCGACATCGCAGACGCGCGACAAGGACGCCCTCACGCGCGAAGGCGTCGAAAAGGTGATCGACGGCCTTCGCAACGAGTTCGATTACATCCTTTGCGACAGCCCGGCCGGGATCGAGCGCGGCGCGCATCTCGCCATGTACTTTGCCGATGAAGCGGTTGTGGTCACCAATCCCGAAGTCTCTTCCGTGCGCGACAGCGACCGGGTGCTGGGCTTGCTCAGCAGCAAGACCCGCCGCGCCGAAAAAGGCGATGGCGCGGTCAAAGCTCATCTTTTGCTCACCCGCTACGACCCTGCGCGGGTCGCCAAGGGCGAAATGATGAAGGTCGAGGACGTTCTTGAGATTCTTTCCATTCCACTGCTCGGCATCGTGCCTGAGAGCCCGACGGTCCTCAGCGCATCGAATGTCGGCACGCCGGTCGTCCTCAATGAGACCTCGAATGCGGGTATGGCCTACGCCGACGCCGTGTCGCGGCTCATGGGCGAGCAGACCGAAATGCGCGTGCTCGGTCCCGAGCGTCGAGGCTTGCTGCAGCGGCTCCTCTGGAGGACCGCATGAAGCTGTTCGACTACTTTGTTCGCCCGAAGCAGCCAAGCTCGGCACAGCAGGCGAAGGACCGGCTCCAAATCCTTCTCGCGCATGAGCGGCAGGATCGCTCGCAGCCGGAATACCTTCCGCTGCTGCAGCGCGACATTCTCGACGTCATTCGCAAATACATCGACGTCGCGAGCGACAATGTCGACGTCCGACTGCAGCGCGGCGAGCGGGTGTCGACACTTGAGATCGGGATCGAGCTGCCGGCGCCGCGTGCGATGAAGCTGAAGCCTGCGAGCGCAGCGGCAGGCTAGGTCTCAGTCGAGGCCAAGCTCTTTCAGGATCGCCGCGCGATTTGCGTCGAGATCGGGTGCCGCTTCGCGCGTCGGCGGATCGGCGAAAGCAGACATCTTCAGCGGATTGCCGGAGACCTTCAGCGTGCCGCCCTCGCCGTCCGGCACGGTCACTAGCATGTTGCGCGCCTCGACCTGCGGATGCTGCAGCGCCTGAGCGATATTGTTAATCGGGCCGCACGGCACGCCGGCGTCACCGATGATCTTGATCCATTCCACGGTCGTCTTGTCGGCGAGGATCGCCTCGATCTCGGTCTCGAGCTTTTTCTGATGCTTCTGCCGCAAGCCGTTGGTCAGGTAATCGGGATCGGTTGCCATGGCGGGCTTGCCCAGCGCATTGCAAAGCCGCACGAAGAGGCTGTCATTGCCGGCGGCGATAATGAGGTTGCCATCCTTGGTCCTGAACGCCTGGAACGGCGTGATCGTCGCGTGACGCGAGCCGACAGGGCCCGGGATGACGTTCTCGGCGGTATAGCGCACGACGACGCCTTCGAGCAGCGCCAATTGGCAATCGAACATCGAGATATCGACCTTCGTCGCCTCGCCGGTGCGGAAGCGATGCAGCAGCGCCGCATTGACCGCGACCGCCGTGTAAACCCCCGAGCCGACATCGCCGATCGACATGCCGACGCGTGTCGGCTCGCCGCCAGGGAAACCCGTGACGCTCATGATGCCGCCCATGCCCTGGACGACCATGTCATAGGCCGGGTCTTTCGAATTGGGGCCGGTATGTCCGAAGCCTGAAGCCGCCGCGTAGATCAATTGCGGATAGCGCTTGTGCAGCGTCTCCCATCCATAGCCGAGCTTTTCCATCGTGCCGGGCCGAAAATTCTCGACGATGACGTCGGCCTTCTCGAGCAGCTTCTCGAAGATCTTCTTATCGCCATCGGCTTTGAGATCGAGCGCGATCGATTCCTTGCCACGATTGACCGAGGCGAAATAGGCTGAGTGGCTTTTGATGAACGGGCCGTAAGCGCGCGCGTCATCGCCGCCCTTCGGCGGCTCGACCTTGATCACCCGCGCGCCCATCTCGGCCATCAGCATGGTGCAATAAGGCCCGGCGAGGATGCGCGAGAGGTCGACGACGGTGATGCCCGAAAGCGGGCCGCGTTGCGGCATAGGAAACTCCTTGATTTGCCGAGGTTTTAGCAATCCGTGGCAGGACTATCCAGATCGGTTGCAGATCCTGCGTACTTCAGAACCATCCGCGCCCTTCGACTACGCCTTCGGCTCCGCTCAGCGTGAGGAGGTATTTGAGACTGGCACCCTCCGCCGGTTGATGCCCGACACGATCTTTCCTCACCCTGAGTGGAGCGAAGCGTCGTCGAAGCGCGCGGGCTCCCCCTGCAACATCTTGAGTAAACGCGCGCCGTTGCGCCAAGGTCGCGCCATGATCGAGCGCACGCTGACCTGTATCGGCCCGCATGGCTTTCACCGCTTAGCTTATACCGAATGGCCGGGCCCGACCCGCGACGCGCCGGTGCTGCTCTGCGTCCATGGACTCACGCGCAACAGCCGCGATTTCGATGTGCTGGCCGAAGCGCTGTCATCGCATTACCGCGTCATCTGTCCCGACATGCCGGGCCGCGGCAAAAGCGAATGGCTCGACGTGGCGGGCGATTACGGTTACCCGGTCTACCTCGGCGACATCACAACCTTGATCGCGCGGCTCGATGTCGAGCGCGTCGATTGGGTCGGCACCTCGATGGGCGGCATCATCGGGATGCTGTTTGCGGCTCTGCCGAATACGCCGATCGGCAAGCTTGTGATCAACGATGTCGGCGCCGTCGTTCCCAAAGCGGGGATCGAGCGCATCGCCGCCTATGCCGGCCTCGACCCGGGCTTCCCCGATCTTGCCGCGTTCGAGGCGACGCTGCGCCGCGTCCACGCGCCGTTCGGCCCGCTGAGCGATGCGCAATGGCATCATCTCGCGACCCATTCGTCGCGCCGCAAACCCGATGGCGGCATCGGCTTCAACTACGATCCGAAGATCGCCGATGCCTTGAAGCAAGGCCCTATCACCGATGTCGCGCTCTGGGCGAGCTGGGACGCGATCCAATGCCCGGTCCTCGTGCTGCGCGGCGAGCAATCGGACATTCTGTTGGGAAGCGACGCCGCAGCGATGACGCAACGCGGCCCGCGAACCAAGCTGGTCGAATTCGCCGGCATCGGCCACGCGCCGGCGCTGATGGCCGATGACCAGATCGCCGCGATCCGCGATTTCCTGCTTGGCTAAACTCGCGATGCCCTTTCTTTCATCGTCATGCCCGCGAAAGCGGGCATCCAGACTGCGCCTCTGGATCCCCGCTTTCGCGGGATGACGTTTCGATGAGTATCACGGGGTATTTAGCGCCGGAGGGCTTTCTATCCGAGCTCCAGCATGAGCTCGGCGAAGCCGTCATCGAGACACATGGCCGGCTGGTGCTTGCCGATGGACTGCCGCGCGATGTCGCCTGGGTCGCCAATGTCTGGCGCGATCCGCAACGCCTCAGCATTGTGTCCATCGGCGATGCGGCAAAGCAGCTTCGTGCCATTCAGCGCAACTGGGTGCTCTATTCGGTCGAACATCACCGCCGCGCCGCACTCATTGTCGAGAAGCTGCCGAAAGTCTCGGCAAAGCCCCTCGCCTTCGGCGATGCCGAGCCGAGCGCGCCGCTCGGCTCCTGGACGTTGCTCGATAACGCGACCGTGCTCGCCGCGCCCGATTGCTCGAGCGCGTTTCCAAACGGCGAAGCGAATTTCATCGAAGACCGCGCGCCGCCCAGCCGCGCCTATCTGAAGCTCTGGGAAGCTTTCACCTTGCTCGACACGCAGCCCAAACCGGGCGAGACCTGTCTCGATCTCGGCGCCAGCCCCGGCGGCTGGAGCTATGTCCTCGGCAAGCTCGGTGCGCGCGTCATCGCCATCGACAAAGCGCCGCTCGATCCGAGCGTGCTCGCCCTTCCCGGCGTCGAGCAGCGCCTGGAAAGCGCTTTCGCCCTCGCACCGCGCGATGTCGGCCCGATCGATTGGCTGTTCTCGGATGTGATCTGCTACCCGGCGCGCTTGCTGACGCTGGTCGAGAAATTCTTTGCCGCCGGTACGGTGCGGAATTTCATATGCACCATCAAATTCCAGGGCGAGACCGATTTCGCGACGCAAGCGCGCTTCGCCGCGATCCCCGGCTCACGCCTGATGCATCTCCACGTCAACAAACACGAACTGACGTGGGTGCGGCTCAGCCCGCTTTGAGCTTCTTCGCCGCGTCAACCGCAGCATAGGTGAGCACGCCGTCGGCGCCGGCGCGCTTGATCGACATCAACAATTCGAGCATCACCGTTTCATCGAGCCAGCCGCGCTCGATCGCGCCTTTGAGCATCGCGTATTCACCGCTCACCTGATAGGCGAAGGTCGGCATGCCGAAGCGGTCCTTCACGCGGCGCACGATGTCGAGATAAGGCAGTGCCGGCTTCACCATCACCATATCCGCGCCTTCGGCGATATCGAGCGCGACTTCCCGGAGCGCCTCGTCGCTGTTGGCGGGATCCATCTGGTAGCTGCGCTTGTCGGCTTTGCCGAGATTGGATTTGGAGCCGATCGCGTCGCGAAACGGGCCATAGAAGCCCGAAGCGTATTTCGCCGCATAAGCCATGATGCGTACGCTCTCGAAGCCCTTGCCGTCGAGCGCGTCGCGGATCGCGCCGATGCGGCCGTCCATCATGTCGGAGGGCGCGATGAGATCGCAGCCCGCCTCGGCCTGGACGATCGCTTGCTTGCAGAGGATCGCGACAGTCTCGTCATTGGCGACATAGCCGTCACGCAGCACGCCGTCATGGCCATGCGTCGTGAAGGGATCGAGCGCAACGTCGCACATCACGCCGATGCCAGGCACCGCCTGCTTCACCGCGCGGATGGCGCGGCAAACGATATTCTCGGGATTGACGGCCTCGTCGCCCTCCGCGGTCTTGCGGTCGGGCGGCGTCGCCGGGAATAGAGCGATCACCGGGATGCCGAGGGCATGCGCTTCGCCGGCCGCGTCGACCAGGGCCGGGATCGACAGCCGGTCGACGCCCGGCATCGAGGGGATAGCGACTTTCGCCTCTTTTCCGTCGTGGACGAAAACCGGCCAGAGGAAATCGGCCGAGCTCAAGACATGCTCCGCCACCAGCCGGCGCGTCCAGTCGTCGCGACGGTTGCGCCGCATGCGCAGCCGCGGATAGGCGCCGAGCGGCTGGTCCAGGGACTGAGAATTCTTACCTGACAAGGGCTTAGCCTTCATATTTCGGCGCGGGATTTGGCGCCGATGATAGGCAGGATATGGCGGCCGCGAAAGGGAATATTAACGCCGATCCTGCATTTTAACTGCACTCCCGCAGCGTCACAGAACGTGTCCCCCTGCCATGATGGTCATTGTCGGTATTGTTGTCGTTTTGGGTTCCGTCATGGGCGGTTATCTCGCCAATGGCGGCCACCTCATTGTCCTGTTCCAGCCTTTCGAAGTCATGATCATCGTCGGCGCGGCGATCGGCGGTTTCATTATCGCCAACCGCAAGCCGGTTCTGTCCGGCTCGGCCAAGGCAATTCCCGGCCTACTCAAGGCCGAAGCTTTCAATAAGGCTGCCTATCTCGAATTGCTGACCTTGCTCTACGCGATCTTCAAGATGGCGAAGACCAAGGGCGCGCTCGTGCTCGAGCAGCACGTCGAGAAGCCGGAAGAGAGCGCGCTGTTCACGAAATATCCGACCTTCCTGCACGATCACCACGCGGTAACGTTCCTCTGCGACTATCTGCGCCTCCTCACCCTCGGCACGGACAACCATCACGAGATGGAAACGCTGATGGACGAGGACCTCAATACCCATCGCGAAGAGCATCACGCGATTGCCGGCGCCATTCAGAACGTCGCCGACGCCATGCCCGCTCTCGGCATCGTGGCCGCCGTGCTCGGCGTTATTCACACCATGGGCTCGATCACGGAGCCGCCGGCGGTGCTCGGCGAGCTCATCGGCGGCGCGCTCGTCGGTACATTCATGGGCATTCTCTTGTCGTACGGCTTCATCGCCCCGCTCGCCTCCGCGGTCAAAGCGCGCGGCGACGCAGAAGAGCGCTACTACCTCTGCATCAAGGCGGGCATCCTCGCTTACATGCAGGGCTACGCGCCCTCGGTCGCGGTCGAGTTCGCCCGCAAGGCGCTCAATACCGATGTCCGCCCGACCTTCTACGAGGTCGAAGAGGCGGTCGAAAAGATGCCGCAAGCGGCCTGATCGATCAGACAAGCATAAGCTATGGCGAAGCACGGCGCCGGCGCCCCGGTCATCATCAAAAAGGTCAAGAAGGGTGGCCATGGCGGCCATCACGGCGGCGCCTGGAAGGTCGCTTACGCCGACTTCGTGACCGCGATGATGGCCTTCTTCCTGCTGCTGTGGCTGCTCAACGTCACCACGGACGTGCAGAAGCGCGGCATCGCCGATTACTTCGAGCCGACCATCACCTCGAAATCGAACAGCGGCGCCGGCGGCGTCCTCGGCGGCCTCACCGTCGGCAGCCCCGGCAGCCAGACGCTGCCGCTGTCGCAACCGAACTTCAATCCGGCTCAAAACGCGTTGCGTCAGCCCCAGGAAGGCGATGACGGCAACGAAGGCGGCGGTCCGGGCGCCGATCCCGACAAGGATGGCGGCGCC
The DNA here is from genome assembly GCA_963740675.1 of uncultured Alphaproteobacteria bacterium. Taxonomy (GTDB): domain Bacteria; phylum Pseudomonadota; class Alphaproteobacteria; order ATCC43930; family CGMCC-115725; genus CAIKMD01. Next base: position 190,223 of record CAVUFS010000003.1, on the reverse strand, counting down.
GCTTCGGCGGCCATTCCGCCCGACGACAAGAATTCGGCTGACGACAAACAAGCGACCGGCGACAAAAAGCTGAGCGACGCCGAGTTCAAGAAACAGGCCGCCGAGCGCGAAGAGCAGCGCTTCGAGGAAGCCAAGAAAGCGCTCGAAGACGCGGTCAACGGCTCGCCCGAGATGCAGGCTCTCGCCAAGAACTTGAAGATCGACGACACACCCGAGGGGCTGCGCATCCAGCTCGTCGACCAGGACAAGACGCCGATGTTCCCAACCGGCTCGGCCGATATGAACGATCAGGCCAAGAAGCTGATGGCTCTAGTGGCGACAGCGATCCAGAAGCTGCCAAACAAGATTTCGATCAGCGGCCACACCGATTCGACGCAATACGCGCTCGGCGCCAAATACACCAACTGGGAGTTGTCGGCCGACCGCGCCAATGCGACGCGTCGCGAATTCCTCAATGATGGCGTACCGCCTGACCGGTTGTCGCGTGTGATCGGTATGGCCGATCAGGACCCCCTCGATAAGGGCAACGCCGCCGATCCGCAGAACCGCCGCATCAGCATCGTCTTGCAGCGCGAAAACCAGGAAAAGCCCGGCACGACGCAAACCGATGCCGCGCCCGCTCCTCCGAGCCGCGCGGACAACACGCCGGCCCAGGGCGCCCCCACACCATTGCACCCGACCCAATCCGCTAGCCGCTAGAGCCCCCTTGTTGTCTGTGCCCCTAGCTTATTGACGACGCCCGTCCTGCCGCCATGATGCGAGTGTGGCGGATTTGACGTTCCTCGCAGTTCGCTGCAACTCATTAGGAACGTCAAATCCGGAAAGCCACACTCGAATTTATAAGTGGCTCGCGTCCTTTCTATTCCGACGTTCGTACGGAGCCTGTTACAAACGATACGAACGTCGGAATAGGGACACGAGCGGCAAATCAGGCGGAGCGGCGATGCTGCGAATTCTCGGACGGCCGAATTCCTACAACACACAGAAGGTGCTGTGGCTGCTCGAAGAGCTGGGCACGCCTTACGCGCTCGAGCTCGCGGGGCTCGAACACGGCGTCAATCACACGGCGGAATACAACAAGCTCAATCCGAACGAGCTGGTGCCGACGCTGATCGAAGACGATTTCGTGCTATGGGAATCGAACTCAATCATGCGCTACCTCGTCGCCAAATTCGGCAATGGCCGTTTTCTCTCCGCGGATCTGCGCGAGCGCGCCCGCGCCGAGCGCTGGCTCGACTGGGCGCTGACGACGCTGAACCCGGCGATCACACCGGCTTTCTGGGGACTCATCCGCTCCAAGCCGGAAGAGCGCGATTCCGGGCGCATCGAGGAGGCGGTGAAGAAGACCAACCACGCCATGGCGATCCTCGATCGCTATCTCACCGAGACGCCCTATGTCGCCGGCAAGGAGATCAGCATCGGCGACATTCCCGTCGGCATCCTCACCTATCGCTTCTACTCGCTGCCGATCGAGCGGCACCGCCTGCCGCATCTCGAAGCTTGGTACAAGCGGCTCGGCGAGCGCCCGGCCTATCGCCAGCGCATCATGATCGGGCTGAGCTAAGCCCGCACAGCCGGCCCCCTGGCGATCCGGGGCACTTGGGATCATAATTCGCTCCGGTTCAGAAGCGTGGTGAGAAGCGAATGCCCGAGGGGCATAGCGACAACAAGCAACTGCCCAAGCAAGGCCGCTCGCCCGAGCGGCTCTCGGTAGCTCCGCAGCATTTCTATCGCACGGCGGCGCTGCCCTGCCCTTATCTGCCCGGGAAGATCGAGCGCAAGCTCGTCACCGAGCTCGCCGGCCGCCACGCCGGTTTCTTCTACAACGAGCTGTCGCGCGCCGGATTCCGCCGCAGCCATCACCTCGCCTACCGCCCCGCGTGCGTCGGCTGCGGCGCTTGCGTGCCAGTGCGGATCCCGGTTGCTGATTTCGTCGAGAGCAAATCGCTCAAACGCATCCGCAATCTCAACCGCGATCTTTTTCCGCGGCCGATCGAGGCCGATGCCACGCTCGAGCAGTTCCGTCTGTTCCAGCGCTATCAGCGCTCGCGTCATGCCGATAGCGACATGGCCGCGATGACGTTCGGCGATTACCAGGCGATGATCGAGGACAGTCCGGTCGCGACCAAGATGATCGAGCTGCGCGCCGCTAACGGCACGCTGTACGGCGCAGGGCTCTACGATCCGCTCGATGATGGGCTCTCGGCCGTCTACAGCTCGTTCGATCCGGAGCAGACCAAGCGCAGCCTCGGCACGCTGCTCGTCCTCGCGCTTATCGACGAGGCGCGGCGCAAGAAGCTCGCTTATGTCTATCTGGGCTATTGGATCGAGGGCAGCGCGAAGATGTCATACAAATCGCGCTTCCGCCCCCTCGAAGCGCTCGGCGCCGAAGGCTGGCGCCGCATTCTCGATTAGACGCGTAACGCGAAAGGTGCGACCGGGTCAGGCCGCTCGGCTCTGATCGTTCGAGGGCTCGGGCTGGCCGGTCGCCTGACGAATCATCTTCAGCAGTTCGCGCTCGCCGATTTCGCGCACCGCTTGTGATTCATGCGCGAACCAGCGGCGCGAAAATTCTTTCACCAACTCTTCCGGTGTCTGATTGGCCATGATCCAAACCGTCCTTGGCTATTCGGTCTATATGGCGATCGAATGGGGCCAAGTTATGATGCTTTCACGTTAAATTTCGTTTACCGGCAGATGAAGAAGGGCGCGCCACAAGAGCGCGCCCGCAATTCTTAACCAAAGCTTAGCGTTATTCCGCTGGTTGTTATTCCGCAGCTTGGCGCATGCCGAGTTGCTTGAGGCAACGATCGATCCATTGTGCGGTCAGCTTCTCTTCGAGGCTGTTCTGGGTCAACCGCTCGCGCAGGCTGCCGAAATCGACGCGATCGAGGCCCTGATCCTGGTTGAAGCAGGAGAACACCACGACCTCTTCGCCGGTCGTGGGATCCTTCTGCACCTGCAGGCATTGAGCGCAGATTTCTTTCATCATGCATTGCATCGGCGAGTTGATCGACGCGATCGCATGATGGCCAGGCTTAAGATGCGGCTTGAGCGAGGTTTCGCGGGCGCGCGCCACGGCATTCATCATGCCGTCTGAGCCGATGACGATAAGACGGTCGGCCGAATTCAGCGCGATCGGCTGATCGCCGACCTTGCCGGCGGTATAGGCGAGCATCGCCTCGACGATATTGCCGACGAAGGCCTTGTCCTGCGGCCGTGACGGCGTGAAACCCGGCGCCGTGTCGCAGCACCAGACGACGCAATCGGCGCCCGCCTCGATCTCGCGCACCTTGTAGCGATCCTCCGGCTTCTTGTAGCCGGCGAAATAGAGGACCTTGGAACCGCGCTCGCGCAGGGTCGTGCCGATCGACAGCAACACCGCATTGCCGAGACCGCCGCCGACGAGCACAACATTCTCGCCGCCTGGGGTTTCGGTCGGCGTGCCGGTCGGCCCCATGAGCACGACAGGCTCGCCTGGTTCGAGGATCGAGCAGAGATCGGAAGACCCGCCCATCTCGAGCACGATGGTCGAGAGCAGCCCCTTTTCACGATCGACGGTCGCGCCGGTGAGTGCGAGGCCCTCCATCGTCAGCAGGGTGTCGCCGGTCTTCGGCGCGTAGCTCTCATAATTCTGCAGGCGATAGAACTGGCCGGGATGGAAAGCGCGCGCAGCGCGTGGCGCCTTTATGATGACCTCGACGATCTTCGGCGCAAGCTCGACCACAGCATGGACGCGCGGCCGCAGTTCGTCATCGAGCGTCGCGAGCAATTGCTGCGGCGCCGGCGCTTCCGGCTTGCGCTTCGCCAGCGTGCGGCTCACCACGGGATAGCCTTGCTTGGCGCCACCCATGGCTTTCACGACATTGCCGGCGAAAGACGGATGCAGATCGCCGAAGAAGCTGATCGCGCGGCCGTCGTCGCGCAGATTCATCAGCACTTCGACTTTGTCGGGCTTCGCGACGCGTTCCGGCTTCACCTTATTGCCGGCCTCGTCATAGGCCTGGAAGAAGCGGCCATCGATCTCAACCTGTTTATCCTCGCGCGCCAGCACCGTGTTCGGCGTGGTGCCCGCGGCGACCAGGATAGTGCGCGCCTTCAGAGTCACGCGCTCGCCGGTCGGGATGATCTTGCCGGTACCCTCCTCGACCTTGTGGCTCAAGAGGACCAGCGCCTCCGCATGGCCGAAGCGATCGATCTTCACCTCTTCCGGCGCCAGGCATTCGGCGAAGCGAATGCCTTCTTCCATCGCCTTCGCCACTTCCTCGTGGTTCAGCGTGTAGCTCGGCGCGTCGATCAGCCGGCGGCGATACGCCATGGTGACGCCGCCCCATTGATCGAGCAGCTTGCTGACATTCGGCGTACGGCCTTCGCGCTTTGCCGCCTCGCGCTCTTGCCGGATAGCCTTGGCATGAGCGATGAAATCGGCGGCGATTTCTTTGTCTTCCTCGCTCCAGCTCGCGCGCACAGTGGCTTCGCCGCGCTCGGCGACCAGCGTCTCATAGCGCGACAGGAACTTCTCGACCTGCACCGGATAGTAAGCGAGCGATTCCGTCGCCGTATCGATCGCGGTGAGACCGCCGCCGATGACGACGATCGGCAGCCGCACGGTGAGATTGGCGAGGCTCGATGTCTTGGCCGCGCCGGTGAGCTGCAGCGCCATCAGGAAGTCCGACGCCTGGCGCACGCCGCGCGCCAAGCCGTTCTTCATCGGGACGACCGTTGGCCGGCCGGCGCCGGCGCAAAGCGCGATATGGTCGAAGCCCATCGCGAAAGCGTCGTCGATGGTGATCGTGCCGCCAAAACGCACGCCGCCATACATCGCGAATTGCGCGCGCCGCTCGATCAGCAGGCGGATGACCTTGAGGAAGTTCTTATCCCAGCGGACGGTGATGCCGTACTCGGCAACGCCGCCGAAGCCCGCCATCGCACGATCGTCGAGATTCTCCCAAAGCTCTTTCACGTCGCGGATCGGACGGAAATCCTTGCCGGCGAGGCCTTGCGGCAGCGGTTCGATCTTCAGCCCGTCGATGCCGACGACATAATGGCCGTCATTCATCAGATGATGCGCGAGGGTAAAGCCTGCCGGGCCGAGGCCGACGACCAGCACCTTGTAGCCGCTCTCGACCTTCGGGATCGGGCGGCGCAGGTCGAGCGGGTTCCAGCGCGTCAGCAGCGAATAAATCTCGAAGCCCCAGGGCAGCGCCAGCACGTCTTTCAGCGTGCGCGTCTCGACCTGCGGGATATCGACCGGGTCCTGCTTCTGATAGATGCAGGCCTTCATGCAATCGTTGCAGATGCGGTGCCCGGTGCCGGCCATCATCGGATTGTCGATCGCCGCGATCGCCATCGCGCCGATGCTGTTGCCGCGCGCCTTCACCAGGTTCATCTCGGAGATTTTCTCTTCGAGCGGGCAACCGTTCAGCGTGACGCCGAAGACCGTGCTGGCGAATCCGCCGGCCTTCTTGTCCTTGATGCCGTGCGAGCAGCTATCCTTGCCCTGGTTGTGACACCAGATGCAGTAATTCGCGTGGTCGAGCGCATGGATCAGATCCATGCCCTGATCGGTCAGCGCGAAACCCTCACGATGACGGTGATGCTCTTCCGGCAGATGCAGCATCGTCACGCCTTCATGCACGATCGTCTTGACCGGCACGAGGCGATGCATATCGAGGCGATGCGGGATCTTGAAGAGGATGCTGTCGTGCCAGAGTTTCTTGCCCTCGGCCGAATGCGTCGCCCAAGCGGCATATTGCGCGGCCGTATCGAGCTGGCCGGCATATTGCGCTTCGTTGTTGAGCCAATGCGCGACATGCGTCGCGAAGCTGCGATCGGTCAGCTTCTCACCCATCAGCCCTTCGAGCTTCGCGGCGAGCGCCGCCCCGTCGAGCTTGGCGATGGCATCGGGCGTCGCGCCCTTGGCCGCGCGGCGCTGCACAAACAGCCGCTTCACCGTGTAGAGCGGCGACAGCTCGTCATGCTGCGATTGATGCGCCAGCACCTCGGCCTGAATGCCGAACAGCGCGGCGATGAAATCCTCGAGATGCGGCGCGATGTCGACGATGAGATCGGACTCATCTTTCGCGGCCAGCTTCTCGGGCGCAGCGCGGCCGGCGGCAAGCAGCGCGAAGAGGCTGGCATCTGCACCCTGGAGGTGCGCCATGAACGCGGCGTCGAGACGCGCGAGCCCGTCGCGGTGATAAAGATCCGCGAAGCTCAGACCATGCTGCAATACCAAATCCGTCATTCGACCTCAGTCATGGCGCGTCACAAGGAACGCGCCTATTTCCTTAATATTCTTGGGGAATTTCTCGGTGGAACCCCGCCCCCCGGCCGGTTTTTCGTACCGGAGCCGAGGCTGTGTTTCAATAGGCGAAGCGTCTCAGGAGCCGCGCCCTATCGCCGCTTTAAATGGCAATTTTTGGCGGGCAAACCAGATTAATAGCCGAGCGCGCAGCCGTCCTTGCGCGGCTCGGAGCCACCGATGAGACAGCCGCGCTGGCGGTCGATCCAGATCGCCTGGCAGCCGCCCAAGGCGCCGGCCCGCGCAACACGATGTCCGCGCGCGGCGAGATCGCGGGCGATTGTTTCTGGAACAGTGGTTTCCAGGGCAAGAATCCCATCGAAGGCGAAGCTGCGCGGCGCCTCGGCCGCTTCTTGCGGGTCGAGTCCGAGATCGAGCATCTGCATCAGCAGATTGGCATGACCGATCGATTGGAAATGTCCGCCCATAACGCCGAACGGCATCACCGCCTTGCCATCCTTCGCCAGCATGCCAGGTATGATCGTATGCATCGGTCGTTTGCCGGGCGCGATCGCGTTCGGGTGCTCCGGATCGATGCGGAAGCTGATCGCGCGGTTATGCAGCAGCACGCCGCTCTTCGGCGCGAGAATGCCGCTACCGAAATCGTGGAACAACGAATTGATGAACGAGATCGCGTTGCCATCGCGATCGACGATGCAGAAATAGACCGTATCCTTGTGAATGGCGTCGCGTGCATCCCACGGCACCGGATCGCCGGCGCGATCGAGACGGATATTGGCGCGCGTCGCGTTGGCGTAATCGGCCGAGAGATAGCGATCGACCGCGACATCGACCTGCTTCGGATCGCCGAAATAGGCATCGCGCACTGCATAAGCCGCTTTCGCCGCCTCGGCGAGCAGATGGATGCGATCGGCATCGCTGGTGCCTTTGCCGCCGATGTCGTAGCCGGCGAGCGTCGAGAGGATCATCAGCGCCGCGAGCCCCTGCCCGTTCGGCGGACATTCGAACACGTCGTAGCCGCGATACTTCGTCGAGATCGGCGTGACATAGTCGCAGCGCTGCAAAGCGAAATCTTCCATCGTATGGAGACCGCCCAGACGCTGCAGCTTGGCGACGATCTCTTCCGCGACCTCGCCCTCGTAAAAGCCGGCGCGGCCTTGCTTGCCGATCTGGCGTAGCGTTTTCGCGAGCGCTGGCTGTTTCATCGTCTCGCCGAGACCGATTGCCCGGCCCGCCGGCGCGAAGACGCGGCCGCAATCGGGATCGGCCATCACCTTCGGGAAGCTCGCAGCGAAATCGGCGGCCACGCGCGGCGTCACCGCATGGCCTTCTTCGGCGAACTTCGCCGCCGGCTCCATCAATTCGGCGAGATCCTTGGTCGCATGATCGGCATGCAGCCTGCACCAGGCATCGACCGCGCCCGGCACGCTTACCGCATGCGGCGTCTGGATTTCGATGCTGCGAATGCCATTGGCGCGATACCAATCGACCGTCGCCTTCATCGGCGCGCGGCCCGAGCCGTTAAGCGCAATCGGCAACCCGCCGGCTTTCGAATAGAGCACGAAGCAATCGCCGCCGATGCCGGTCATCTGCGGCTCGACCACGCCGAGCACCGCCACGGTCGCAAGCGCCGCATCGACGGCGTTGCCGCCGGCGCGCAGCACTTCCAGTGCCGTCAGGGTCGCGAGCGGATGCGAGGTTGCCGCCATGGCATTGGCGGCAATCAGCGGCGGAACGGCGGGGCTGGGCAAAGTCGCGCATAGGTGCAGGCATACCGCCATATCGCTTGTCGCGCCACCGCCCATTCCCTAATTTCAGACTAGGTTTTCACGGTGGGATTCGATCCCTATCACCGTCACCCCCGCGAAAGCGGGGGTCCAGGAAGCAGCACGAAGTTGCCCTGGATTCCCGCTTGCGCGGGAATGACGTGAATAGAGGTTCGGTGCCACCGAACACGGTCGCCAGAAAGGACTCCCCGCATGCTCGACGCCTATATCTATGACGGTTTGCGCACGCCGATCGGTCGCCACGCGGGCGGCCTGGCGTCGGTGCGGCCGGACGATCTTCTGGCCAGCGTCGTCAAAGAGGTTGTGGGCCGCAATCCCTTCAAGCCTGCGGATTACGAAGATGCGGTGATGGGCAACACCAACCAGGCCGGCGAAGACGCGCGCAACGTCGCGCGTCACGCGATCCTGGTCGCGGGCCTGCCGATCGAAACCGCGGCGCTTACCGTCAATCGCCTCTGCGGTAGCGGCCTTGCCGCCGTGCTCGATACGGCACGCGCTGCGTCGAGCGGCCAGGGTGAGCTTTTCCTCGCCGGCGGTGTCGAGAGCATGAGCCGCGCGCCTTTCGTGATGGCGAAATCCGAGGCGCCCTATCAGCGCGAATTCCGGATGTTCGATTCGACGATCGGCGCACGTTTCCCCAATCCGAAGGTCGAGAAGGCTTACGGCGCCGACACGATGGCGGAGACCGCCGACAATGTCGCGCGCGAGCATCAGATCACGCGCGAGGACAGCGATAAATTCGCCCTCGCCTCGCAGCAGAAATACGCCAAGGCGAAAGCTGGCGGCTTCTACAACGAAGAAATCATGCCGGTGAGCGTGCCGAGCCGCAAAAAAGGCGAGCCGACCATCATCGGCGCCGACGAGCATCCGCGGCCGGATACCACGCTGGAGAAACTCGCCGCGCTGAAAGTGCTGAGCCAGGGCGGCGTGACCACCGCCGGCAATGCCTCGGGCATCAATGATGGCGCCGCCGCGCTGATCATCGGCACGAAGAAAGCCGGCGAGAAAGCCGGCAAGAAGCCCCTCGCGCGCATTGTGTCTGCGGCTGTCGCCGGCGTGGCGCCGCGCGTCATGGGCCTCGGCCCCGTGCCCGCCTCGCAGAAGGCGCTGGAGCGCGCGGGGCTCACGCTGAAAGACATGGACGTGATCGAGCTCAATGAGGCTTTCGCGAGCCAGGTGCTCGGCTGCCTCAAGATGATGGGTGTCGGTTTCGACGATGATCGCGTCAATCCGAATGGCGGCGCGATCGCGATCGGCCATCCGCTCGGCGCGTCGGGCGCGCGGCTGGCGCTCACCGCAACGCGGCAATTGCACAGCATTGGCGGCCGCTATGCACTCGTCACCATGTGTATCGGCGTCGGCCAGGGCATCGCCGCGGTGATCGAGCGCGTTCCCTGATCATGGCGGACGAGACCGAGAAGGCGAACCTTGCCGATCGCAACGGCTACAAGCTCTGGTTCAAGGAGCATGTCCGCTTTAGCGACGTCGATCACAACAACCACGTCAACCACGCCGTCTTCTTGAATTATTTCGAGACGGCGCGGGTGTCGATTACGCGCAATCCCGAACTCGGCATGCTCAGCCCGGACGAGAATTTCAACGTCGTCCGCGTCGAGTGCGATTACAAAGCCGAGCTGCGCTTTCCTGGCGATTTCGAGATCGGCATACGCGGCCTGAAATACGGCCGCACCTCGTTCCGCCTCGGGCAGGCCGTGTTCCAGGGCGATCGCTGCTGCTGCACCGAGGAAGTCGTGCTGGTCTTCATGGACCGCGCGGCGCGCAAGCCGAAGCCGATCTCGGACAAGCTGCTTGCCTGGCTGAAAGAGAACGGCGCGACGCCGAACTAGTCGCTCCGGCTCCGATCGGAATCCTGCCGCTCGAAGAATTGCGCCCGGCTTTCGGGCCGCTTTCGCTACATGGGTTTCGGGCCGTGATGACGCTTATCGTCGTCGTCCACTTCAAATATGAAGAAATGCGCGATCAAGCCGCCGATCAGGATCGCGGCAAGCGACGCGGCGGTGAACCATGCCGTCCATCCCCAATAACCCATTCTCCTGCCTCGCCGCTTAGAAATGAGATTGCGCGAAATGCCATGCCGTTCCGGCGAAGCGCGCGAGCCAACCATAGAATGGCGGCACGAGCAGCCAGGTCAGCCACGCGCTGAGCAGCGTCACACCGACAAAGATCGCCAGCCATTCGAGATGGCTGACCAAGCGCCGCTGGCCATAAGTCGGACTACCCGCGCGATAGAACAACTCGACCGGCGGCCCCGCCGGTCCGGGCTGCGTGATCAAACCCATCTGCTCGGCAAGCCAGGCGCTGACGCCGTGCCGGGTGAAGCGCGAGCGGAATTGGAGGTAGAGCGTATGGCCAACGAGCAGGATCGAAGAGGTACGGCAGCCCAGATTTTGCGGCTCGATCACTCGTCCTTGCGGCGCGTTGTCGAGCGGCACGGTTGAATCGACGGGCGTTGCAAGCGTGCGCAGATGGAATCCTTCCAGCACGCCCGAAACCGGATCGAGCGGATCGAAGATGTTGAGCCACCACGCGCTCGCCGGGAAAGCCGGAAAGAGATTGTTGGGCACCCTGCCCGGCCAGATCGCCGCGAATTTTTTGAGCGGACTGCCGAGCGTCACGAAGCCGGCAAAGCGCTCGAAGATACGCTCGCGATAGACGATCTCGTCGGGATCGAGCCAGAGCGGACGCGCCGGCTCCATATCGTCGATCGTGCCGATCTCGCGCGGGCCGCGGGCGGGGCCTGCCATCCCGCGATCCAACAGGTTCCGCCAGCGTTCCTGGTCCACATAATTCGGCCAGGCATGCCCGGTTTCCGAAAGCCCGTTGAAAGCGACGACCGTCCCTTGGCTGTGGCCGATGAGATACCAGCGATCGTAATCGGCCAGCGCGGCATCGGCCAACGTGCGGATCATGCGCCGGCGTATCGAGACGCGCGGTGGCTCATTCAGCGCGTCGAGAAAGCCGCCATCGCTGCGCCGCTTCTGGCTATAGAGCTTCACCGCGCCGAGATAATTGACGAAGGTGCGGATGAGATCGGGCGGATCGATATCGAGCAGGCGCTTCAGCAGCACGACGCCGAGCCCCAGCGACAACGCCGCGCTCGAAAACAGCCACGACGTGAAGAACAGCCGTAAGCGCAGCCAGATACGTTGCGCGCTTGTCATCCCGGCCGGTGGTTGCATCTCGCGCACGAAGCCGGGCCGCGTCGAATCATTCTTGCTGCGCACGACCCAGAGGGCGAGCGCCCAGCCCCAGAAGCGGAACTGCTTCATCAGCGAATAGGGCTCGTTGACGTCCGCCCACCAGACTTCGTGAATGAAGAGCTGCGTCTCGTGCCCGTTTCCGTCGCGAATGACCGCGCGCACAGCAGCGCAGTTGTTGTCGGCAAGCCAGGTGTTCTCGGTACCGCGAAACGCGGTCGAAAGACCGTCGCGCAACTCGACCGTCACGAAATTCGGGCCGCCGTCATGCGCTTCGATGATCGCGTTGATGAAATCGCGCGATTGGCCGTCAAGATGCTCGTAGCGCTTCTGTTCGCCGATACCGTGAACGACGACGACCCCAACCCTCTGCAGCATTGCGAGACCCCCGTCTGCGCACGCGAGACGCGAGTATGCGCTGGGCTTTGTCGCGGCTGAAAGATGGGGCTTTAAGCCATTCGTATTAGCGCGACATCGCCGCGATCATAGTCTCGATCCACGCCTGGTCGGCGCTGATATCGCCGAGCTGAGCGCGCAGCTCAGCCTCGCTCATGCGGCAAGAGCGGATCACTTGCAGATCCTCCTCTTCGTCATTGCGTGGATCGCAAACAACCTCGAGCCGGATGTTGTTCGGATCGAAGAAATAGAAAGAGACGATCGCCGGCGGAATGCTGACCAGCGGACCACCGGTGATGGCGGTGCCATTCGCTTTGAGTTGCTCGAGGATCTCGCGATGGCGCTTCGGGCCGCAAGCGAAAGAGACATGCTGCATCGCGCCGAGCGCGTCGCGATCGACCTTCGGCGCGGTCTTCGGGTATTCGAAGAAGGCGAGCAGGCTGTCGCCGCCCATATCGAGAAAGACATGCGGAATGCTCGCATAAGGCGGCGTGCCGGCGCCATGCGCGCCGCGGGCCACTGGCGTCCGCAGACTATGGACGATCGACATGCCGAGGACGCGCACATAGAAATCGAGCGTACCCTTCATGTCGTCGGTGACGAGCGCAAGATGATGGATGCCGCGGAGCAGCGGTTTCAATGTTGTGCCGACTGTCGACGATGTCTCGGCTACACGCGTATCCATCGCTTCCTCCTGGTTAGAGCTCCGGTGGTGTCAGCTTCTTCCAATCATTCGCCAATATCAGCTTCGGTTCGGTGACGTTCTGTAACCCGTCGAGATCGAGACCCTCGACCATCTCGCGTACCACGATGCCGTCACGCGTGACATCCAGCACGGCGAGGTTGGTGTAGATTTGCGTGACGCAGCCCTTGCCGGTAAGCGGCAGCGTGCAGGCCCGCCGAATGCGTGCACTGCCGTCCTTGCCATTATGCTCCATCAGCACGCGCACTTCTTTCGCGCCGGCCGCCAGATCCATCGCGCCGCCGACGCCGGGCGCCAAGGTCTCGACCTTGGTCGCCCAATTGGCGAGATCGCCGGTCGCCGAGACCTCGTAAGCGCCCATGATCGACACATCGATATGGCCGCCGCGGATCATCAGGAAGCTGTCATTGTGATGGAAGAACGAGCCGCCCGGCAACAAGGTCGCGAGGCCTTTGCCGGCATTGATGAGGTCGCGGTCTTCCTCGCCTGGCTTCGGCGCGCCGCCCATGCCGAGAATGCCGTTCTCGCTATGAAGGACGATCTCGCGCCCGGGCGGCAGATAGTCCGAAACCATCGTCGGCAGGCCGATCCCAAGATTGACGAATTCCCCGTCGCGCAGATCCTGTGCCGCGCGCCAAGCCATTTGCTTGCGGGTGAGCGGTGTCATGGCGTCCTCACCACGCGATCGACGAAGATGCTGGGCGTCATGATCACATCGGGATCGAGCGTACCAAGCTCGACGATCTCATCCACCTGGGCCACGGTTGTCTTACCGGCCATCGCCATCACCGGATTGAAGTTTCGCGCCGACTTCCGATAGACGAGATTGCCCCAGCGGTCGGCGCGATGCGCCTTGATGAGCGCGAAATCGCCCGGCAGCGGCTTCTCGAAGACGTGGAGCTTTCCGTCGATCTCGCGGACCTCCTTACCGTCAGCGAGCTTGGTATCGGCGCCGGCGCGCGTAAAGAAGCCGCCGATCCCTGCCCCGGCCGCGCGCATGCGCTCGCTCAACGTGCCTTGCGGGACCAGCTCGATCTCGATCGCGCGGCGGGCGTAGAGGTCGTCGATCACTTGCGGGTCGGAAGAGCGCGGATAGGACGCGATCAGCTTGCGCGCCTTGCCGGACTTGAGGAGCGCCGCCACGCCGACGAGCCCGCTGCCGCCATTGTTGCAGACCACGGTCAGGTCGCGCACGTCGAGCGCGATCACCGCCTCGACCAGGGCGAACGCCTCGCCGACGCTGCCGAAGCCGCCGCAGAGCAGCGTGTCGCCGTCTTTCATCCCGGCGAGCGCGGCGCCGAAACCTTCTACGATTTTGTTGATCATCTCAGCTCAGAACTTAACGGCATCGCCGCCCTTCAATTGCAGCATCGAGCGCGCCTCGTCCGGGGTGGCGATGTCGAGCGATAGGTTTTCGAGGATGGTGCGGATGCGGCTGACCTGCTCGGCATTGGTCTTGGCGAGCTGGCCTTTGCCCAGATAAAGCGAATCCTCGAGCCCGACCCGGACATTGCCGCCCATGATCGCCCCCATGGTGATCAGCGGCATCTGATGCCGGCCGGCGGCGAGGATCGACCAGTAATAGGCGTCGCCGAAGAGCTTGTCAGCGATCCGCTTCATATGCGCGAGGTTCTCGCTGTCGGCGCCTATGCCGCCCAGAATGCCGAAGATGGTCTGCACGAAGAGCGGCGGTTGGATCAGTTTCCTGTCCAAAAAATGTGCAAGATTATAGAGATGGCCGACGTCGTAGCATTCGAACTCAAACTTCGTGCCGTGCGCCTGGCCGAGGTCTTTAAGGATGCGCTCGATGTCCCTGAATGTATTCCTAAATATCAGGTCGTCGGTGCCTTCCAGATAAGGTTTCTCCCAATCGTATTTGAATTCCTTGTAGCGGTTGAGCATCGGGTAGAGGCCGAAATTCATCGACCCCATGTTGAGCGAGCACATCTCCGGCGAAGCGCTTAGCGGCGCCGCCAGCCGCTCCTCGACGGTCATCTTGTGACCGCCGCCGGTGGTGATGTTGATCACCGCCTTGGTCGCCTGCTTGATGCGCGGCAGGAACTGCATGAAGACCGCCGGGTCGGGCGTCGGCCGACCGTCCTTCGGATCGCGCGCATGGAGGTGGAGGATCGCCGCCCCCGCATCGGCCGCACCGATCGCTTGGCTTGCCACCTCGTCCGGCGTAATCGGCAGATAGGGGCTCATGGTCGGGGTATGGATCGACCCCGTCACCGCGCAGGTGATGATGACCTTACCCGATTTCGCCATCGCGCCTCTCCCTACTCAATCACCTAAAAATCTCGTCTTCCCCGCGAAAGCGGGGATCCAGGGCAAACGACGTGCAGTCACCCTGGGTCCCCGCTTTCGCGGGGAAGACGAAAATAGTTATAGCGCGACGAAAGCGCCGCAAGCCCCTCGTCCTAAGCCAAGTCGAGCATGAACAGCTTGATCGCGTTGGTGCGGCCGATCGCCAGCCGGTCGGCTTCCCGCAGTTTGGTGTTGTCGAACCACTGAGCCGCCGGCTCCATCGCCTCATAGGGATAGTCGACCGAGAACATGATGCGCGAGGCACCGACCGCTTCGAGTGCGCAATGGAACGGGACGTCACTGAACTGGCCGCTCGTCGTGATATGGACGTTGTTGCGCATGTAGTCGGAAATCGTGCGCTTGGCCGTGTGCTTCACCGGCATGGAATGCATCAGATTATCGATGCGCCACATGTCGAAGGGAATGCGCTCGCCGAGATGGCCGAGCACGAGCTGGAGCTTCGGAAACGCGTCGAACAGCCCCGCGCCCATCATCCGCAGCGACGCCGTCGCGGTCTCGCTGCCGAAATCCCAAGCCGGCCCGTAAAGCCAGCGATGGCCTTCATAGGCTTTGGTACGCGACGGCAGGGTGATCCGGGGATGCAGATAGAACGGCACGTCGAGCTTTTCGACGGTCGCGAAGAACGGCCGGAACTCGGGCAGATCGTAATAGATCGCGGTATCCGCCTCGCCGCGCTGGGTGAAGCAATTGACCATCCCGCCCTTGAAACCGAGCTCTTTAACGCAGCGCGTCAGCTCCTTGGCCGCGGCATCGGGGTCCTGCA
The DNA here is from genome assembly GCA_963740675.1 of uncultured Alphaproteobacteria bacterium. Lineage (GTDB taxonomy): Bacteria > Pseudomonadota > Alphaproteobacteria > ATCC43930 > CGMCC-115725 > CAIKMD01. Next base: position 174,763 of record CAVUFS010000003.1, on the reverse strand, counting down.
TCGGCAGGCCGGCGAAACCGGCAAAGCGTTTGGGATTATGCGCGACTTCCTCGGCGAGGATGTCATTGGCGCGGCGCGCCACTTCGACCGCTTTCTTGGTATCGAGGATCGCCTGAAGCCCCGGCGAATTGAGGCCGAGGATGGCGAATTCGATGCCGTTCTTGTCCATGCCGGCGAGGCGCACCTCGCGGAATTCGACCAGCTTGGCGCGGGTCGCTTCCCAGAACGGACCGGCGGCAATCGGCTGACCGACGATGTTGATGGTCTCGTCGATCGCCCAATGCTCTTCGAGCGCGATCTTTCCCTTCATGCTCTGCCTCCTCACCTTCGCCGGCGGCTCTTACGGCCGTCTCGGCAAGACGCGCCCGATCAGGCGCTTTCGCGTATGAATTCTTTGAGCTTCGGATAGATGCCGTTGCGCCAGCCGCGGCCGTTAAAGACGCCATAATGGCCGACGCCCGGCTGGAGATGCGTGCGCTGCTTGGAGCGATCGAGACCGGTCAGCAGGCCATGTACCGCGGTGGTCTGGCCGACGGCACAGATATCGTCCTTCTCGCCCTCGATGGTGAAGATCGAGGTGCGGCTGATCGCGCCCGGATCGACCTTGATGTTGCGCCAGAAGAACTCGCCGCGCGCCAGCGCCTGGCGATGGAACACGCGATCGATGGTTTGGAGATAGAAATCCGCCGGAAGGTCCATCACCGACGCATATTCGTCATAGAATTTTTTCGTCGTATCAGCACTTTCAGCATTGCCCTCGACGAGATGCTTGAAGAGCTCGACATGCGCGTTCACGTGCCGGTCGAGATTCATGCTGAGGAAGCCGGCCAATTGCATGAAGCCGGGATAGACGCGGCGGAAGGCGCCGGCATAGCGCATCGGCACGACGCCGATAACATTGCGCTCGAGCCATTCCAGCGAATGCGCTTCGGCGAACTGGCTGACTTGGGTCGGCGCGACCCGCGTATCGATCGGCCCGCCCATCAAGGCCAGCGTCTGTGGCTGTCCCGCGTCTCCGGCCTGCGCCAGCAAAGCGGCTGCAGCCAACACCGGCACGGCCGGCTGGCAGACGGCAATGACGTTCAGCGCCGGCGAAAGCTCGCGCATGAAGGTCATCATCAGCCCGACATGATCGTCGAGATCGAAGCGGCCGTGGCGCAGCGAGACATTGCGCGCGTTCAGCCAGTCGGTGATGTAGACGTCGTAATCCGGCAGCAAGGTCTCGACCGTGCCACGCAGCAGCGTCGCGAAATGGCCGGACATCGGCGCGACCAGCAGCACGCGCGGCTGCTCGACGGCGCTGTCCTTGCGGAAATGAAGCAGCGTGCAGAACGGCGTCTGCAACGCCGCCTCTTCCACCACCGCGACCTCGCGGCCGGCGACCGTCGTCGTGGTGATGCCGAAATCTGGACGGCGCGCGGAGATGCCGGCGCGCGAGACCAGTTCGAAGGTCGCGGCAGCGTGCCGCAGCATCGGATGGTCGCGGAAAGCGAGCCAGGGCTGGTTAAGGAAATCCTTGCTTGCCTGCGCCAGAACGCGAAAAGGCGCAAAAGCGTCAGCTTGGACCTGATAAGCTTGGTAAAGCATTGCTTGCGGTGCCGTTTCTGCTTTGGATAAATGGCGGGAATCCGCCATCTACGTCTAAGTTAACACCGCGCAATTTAGAACGCGCTAACACCGCCGCAAATGAGATTTGCGATTCGCTCGCGGCTCGTCGCAGGAAATTACCCTGCCGGCGCGAAATACCGCTCGTCGCGCAGTGTCGCCAAGGCAATCGTCTTGACGTCGGACGGCACACCGACGCGATGCAGCTTTACATGCGGCGTTGGTTCCCAGGGATGGCGGTAGACCACGCCAACTTCCCAAAGGATCGGAGTCGGTCCATTCGAACGAAACCGTTGCCCCGCCGCGACATCGTCTCCAGAACCCGATTTCCTAAACCACATCGTCCCCACCAGAACCGATACAAAGTCGCCGCACCATCGAATCATAAATCTGTCGTGCCGTCCCGTCACGACAAAAGCGTGCGACAAAAAATTTTTGTAGTGCGGCTCTTATGCCACGGCTTCGCGCATGCCGCGGATGAAAATCCCAAGGCAGACCGCGGCAAGAACCGCGAAAATCGCCAGTGCCAAGCCAACTGACGGGTCGCCGACATTGCCGTCGATCAGGACTCGGCTCGCATTAACGGCGTAATAGAACGGGTCAAGGCGCGCCGCCATTTGGATAATCGGCGGACCAAAGCTGATCGGCAACATGATGCCGGAGAGGATCATCGCCGGCAGGATGAAGGTGTTGACGATGCCGGCCATGATGCCGCCCTCGCGAATCACCAAGCCGAGCCGGTACGACACCGACGCCATGGTGATGGCGATCAGCACGACAAGCACCAGCAGAACCAACGCACCAAGCAGGTCGAATTTCAGCCCGAAGAACAGCGCCACGATCAGCAACAGGATGCTCTGCACGACGAGATTGATCGAGGTCTGGAGGATGAAGCCCAAAGCCAGCGACAGCCGACTGATCGGCGTCACGCGCAGCCGCTCGAGAAAGCCGGAATCGAGCTTGTCGCGCAGGGTGAAGCCCTCGTAACCCGAGCCGAAGAGCGCGTTCATGATCAGCAGTCCCGGCGCGAAGAACTGGATCGCATTGCCGCCGCCGGGAAAGCCGCGCACGCTCGCAACGCCGTTGAGTAACGGCCCGAACAACAGCAGATAGATGATCGGCTGGAACAGGCCGCTGAAAGCCCAGAACGGATTCCGGATGGTGACCCGGATCTCGTTCATGGTGATAAGATAGATGTCGCGCATCGCGGCGAGTGTAGCACAGGCGAGCGCCGAAGCTTAGGCGCGGTCGGCTCCCGTTCACGCGCTCTCGGCGCGTGAACCCGAAGGGACCGACCGCGAAGAGCGGTCGGTCGGGTCGACTGTGCGAAGCCAATCTTATGAAGAGGCTTCGCAAGACGCCGTCGCCTCGAGATTCGGACGACGGCTTTGCTTCGCTAATGCGCTCCCTCGCCCGTGTCGCGCATCGACCGGCCGGTCAGTTTCAGGAATACGTCGTCCAGCGACGGGCGCGTTAGATGCACCGATTTCGGCGCCGCGCCGCCTTGTCCGAGGATGCGCAGGATCACTGGCAGCGCCTCATCGCCCTTATCGACATAGATTTGCTGGCCGTTGTCGATCTCACGCCGCTCCAGCACGATCGCGTTGCCGTCGAGCAGCTTGGCTGCTGCCTGAGCGTCTTGTGCCGCGTCATAGCTAACGGTGACGATGTCGCCGGCGATCTGCTTCTTGAGCTCGGCCGGCGTGCCGATCGCGACGATGCGGCCGAGATCGACGATAGCAACCCGGTCGCACAGCGCATCCGCCTCCTCGAGATAATGCGTCGTCAGGAAAATGCTTGTGCCCTGCTCATGCAGCGCCTTCACCTCATCCCACACGCGAACACGACTTTGCGGATCGAGACCGGTGCTCGGCTCATCGAGGAAAAGCAGCGACGGCATGTTGATGACGCCCGACGCGAGATCGAAGATGCGGCGCTGGCCGCCGGAATAAGTCTCGGTCTTGCGGTCAGCGAAAGCCGAAAGGTTCAATCGCTCGATCAGCGTATCGATGCGCTTCGTCGCTTCGGCTTTCGACATCCGATAGAGCTGCGCATGCAGCAGCAGGTTCTCGCGGCCGGTCGCGACCTGCTCCATCCCACCCTTCTGGCCGACATAACCAATGTGGCGGCGTATCTCATGCGCCTGCGTGGTCAGATCATAGCCAGCGACCGTCGCCTTGCCGCCGCTCGGCACCAGCAGCGTGCAGAGCATGCGCATCGCCGTGGTCTTGCCGGCGCCATTGGGACCGAGCAGGCCGAAAATCTCACCCTTGGTAACGTCGAGATCGAGATCGCGGACCGCGTCGACCACTTCGCCCTTTTTATGGCCCGGGAAGCGCTTCGCCAGCTTCTCGGTATGGATGACCGAGGCCATCGCTATTTTGGCGTCTGCGACAGCGCGGGAAGCGATTTGATATAAATAGCGATCGCGTGCAAATCGGCGTCGGTGAGCTTGCCGGTTCCATCGACAACATCGCCCATGCCCTTGCCGACCACATCACCATCCGGCGTATTGCCGGTCTTCAGCAACTCGACCAGATCGTCGAGCTTCCAATCGCCGATGCCGTCCTTCTTGTCCGATGTGATGTCGGGCGCGTCCTGCCCGTCCGGTCCATTCGGGTTGCCGGCATAGGCGTGGCTCTTATCGAGTGCGCCGAGGAAATTGCGCGGGGTGTGGCATTCCTGGCAATGCACCACTGCCTCGGCGAGGTAGCGGCCGCGATTCCATTCGGCGCTCTGCCCCTCGACCGGCGCGAGCGGGCTTTCCTTGAAGTAAAGCGTTCGCCAGCCAAAGAGCAGCGGCCGCCAGCCAAAGGGGAATTTCACATCGTTATGCGGCGCGCGATGCGTCACCGCCGGCACGCTCATCAGATAGGCGTAGAGGTCGCTCGCATCCGCGTCCGTCAGGTTCGTGAAGGACGTAAACGGAAAGACCGGGAACATGTATGCGCCGTGCTCATCGATGCCCGAACGCAGCGCGCGCTTGAACTGGTCCTCGGTCCAATTGCCGATGCCGGTTTGCTTATCGGGGGTGATGTTCGGCCCATAGAAGGTGCCGAATGCCGTCTTCAATGCCGGCCCGCCGGCCAGCGGCGCGCCGCCTGCCTTCTTGTCGGTATGGCAGGCGCCGCAATCGGCAGCGATGGCTAAATAAGCGCCGCGCGTGATCGCCGCATTGTCGGCCGCGCGCGCAGAAGCAGTCCCGACGGTAACGCCAATCGAGACCAAAAACGCAAGGAGGATCAGGACGCGGAGTTGCGCCATGACCCTCCTATACAAGAAACAGGATGGAACGACTAGCTACCGAGATCAGCTCTTGTTGATACGATACGTGCCGTGGCACGCGCCGCAGCCGGCCTTGTTGGTCGCGACGATTTGATCGGCGATCGCTTGTTTATCGCCACTCTTCACGGCCGTTGCGAGCTTGCCCTCTTCGGCGTGGAGCGCCGTGACGATGGCTTTCACCTTGTCGGTATCGGTGAACAGTTCCGGCTTCGCCTTGGTCTGCTCCGGGAATTCCTGCACGCTCGTGCCCGGCACGAGCAGCTCGGCGATTTTCGGGCTGCGGGCGACGAGATCATCGGCGGCCTTTGTTGCCGCGGCCTGATCGCCCTGGCCCTTGCTGAAATCGGAGATCGCTTTCAAATCGGCGCCTTGCGCCTTCATGAAGTCCTGACGCGCTTTGATCGCCGCCAGCTTATCGCCTTGCTGAGCGAAGACGCTAACCGAGCCAACGGCGAGCAACGCGCCGACGCCGGCAACCAGAACTCCCTTAATTAAAAATTTTTTCATCGGCTTCCCTTTTTGGACAGGTGCGATAGCCGCCGATGATAGGCAAGCGCGGCACGCATCTGATTTACGTTTGCGTGAATCATTCCTGCGCAAAATTGTGTCGGGAATTAGACCGAGATTAGATAAGACCCAACTCTAACTTCGCTTCTTCGCTCATCCGGTCCTTGTCCCAAGGCGGCGACCAGACAAGCTTCACACGAACGTCATTGACGCCCTCGACCGCTTCGATCGCTTCTTTCACCTGTCCAGGGAGTTCCCCGGCCACCGGACAAGACGGCGCGGTCAGTGTCATCTCGACGTAAACAACGCCATCCTTGTTGACGATCAACTCGTAGATGAGGCCGAGATCGACGAGGTTCACCGGGATCTCCGGATCGCGCACCGTCCTCAGCGCTTCGAGCACGGTCGGCAGCAATTCCTCGTTGGTCTCCGTCGATGACGGCCGCTCCGGCTCATGCGGACCGTCGGACGGCACACCGCCACCCTCGCCGGCTGGCGCCGGGTTGTTTTGAAAGGCAAATGGATCGTCTTCGACGGACATGATGGCTACTCGGTCTTGACCGTCGCGCCGACGGCGCCGTTTTTCAGTGCCGCCTCGAACGCGTGCCAGGCGAGCGTCGCGCATTTGACGCGCGTCGGATAGGCTTTGACGCCTTCGAGCGGGGCAAGGCGCTCGAAATCGTCCTGCAGATTCGCATCGACCGCCGGTGCGTCGCCGCCCGTCACCTCGGCATGGAATGCCTTGAACAGTTCCTTGGCCTCAGCAAGAGTCTTGCCCTTCAGCACCTCGGTCATGAGCGAGGCCGACGCTGTCGAGATCGCACAGCCGCGGCCCTCGAAGCTCACATCCTTGATCTTGTCGCCCTCGATCTCGAGATAAACCGTCACGCGATCGCCGCAGAGCGGGTTGTGCCCATGCGCGAAATGCGAGGGGTGCTCCATCCCATGGAAATTCCGCGGCTTGCGGCCGTGATCGAGAATAATGTCCTGATAAAGCTCGCGCGATTCCATGAACAGCCTCAGTCTGCGAACATCTTCTGCGCCGCCTTGATCGCCGCGACCAGCGCGTCGATGTCGCTTTCATCATTATAGACGCCGAACGACGCACGCGTCGTCGCGGCCAGATCGAGCTTGTCCATCAGCGGCTGCGCGCAGTGATGGCCGGCACGAACCGCGACCTTGTGCTGGTCGAGGATGCTGGCGACGTCATGCGGATGAATGCCGTCGATGGCGAAAGAGAGAATGCCGAAGCGCCGCTGCCCCGCGGGCACCAGCCGCACGCCGCGTAGCTGCGCCAATTGCCCGACGCCGTATTCGGTGAGCGCGGCCTCATGCGCTTCGATCGCTTCGAGACCAAGATTCTCGATGTAATCGAGGGCCGTCGCCAAACCGATTGCGCCGGAAATATCGGGCGTCCCGGCTTCGAACCGCGCCGGCGGGTCCTGGAACGTCGTCTTCTCGAAAGTGACGTTGAGGATCATGTCGCCGCCGGCCTGCCAGGGCGGCATCGCTTGCAGCAGCTCGCGCTTGCCATAGAGCACGCCAATGCCGGTCGGGCCATACGTCTTGTGGCCGGAAAACGCATAGAAATCGCAATCGATGGCGCGGACATCGACCTTCATCCGCGGCGCCGCCTGGCAGCCATCGACGAGGAATTTCGCGCCCTTGGCATGCGCCATCTTGGCGATGCTCTCGACCGGCACCATCGCGCCCGTTGCGTTGGCGAGTTGCGTCACCGCGACCATCTTGGTCTTCGCGGTGATCATCGCTTCGAGCTTGGCAAGATCGAGCCCGCCGGTCGCATCGATCGGCGCGACTTTCAGCGTGAAGCCGATACGGTCGCGCAAAAGCTGCCACGGCACGATATTGGCGTGATGCTCGAGCTCGGTGATAAGAACTTCATCGCCGGCTTTGAGGAAGGCCGCGCCCCAGCTCTGCACGACGAGGTTGATGCCCTCGGTCGCGCCACGCACAAAGATGATCTCGCTCTCATGCGCCGCGTTGAGATAACGCGCCACGCGCACCCGCGCATTCTCGTATTGGTCGCTCGACGCGGCACTGAGCCGGTAAACGCCGCGATGCACATTGGCATAGTCGGTGCGGTAGAAATTACTGACGCGATCGATCACCACGGCCGGCTTCTGCGCACTCGCCGCGCTATCGAGGAAGACCAGCCCGGGATTGTTGGCGAAGATCGGGAAGTCGCGCTTCACCTGCTGCGGATCGAACCCGGCTGTGGCTTTCATGGGGGCTTTTATGTCGGCAACGGCTTTCACGTCATTCAATCCTTGCGACCCAGCCAGCGCTGCACATGCGCCAGAAGATGCGCGCGCAAAACGGCGTCGTCTTCGATGCGATCGATCGCGTCGGCAGCGAAGGCCTCGATCAGCATGCGCCGCGCCTCGTCGGCAGGAATGCCGCGCGCTTCGAGATAGAACAGCGCCTGCTCATCGAGATCGCCAACCGTCGCGCCATGGCTGCATTTGACGTCGTCGGCGAGAATTTCAAGCTCGGGCTTGGTGTCGACATTGGCGCGCGCCGAGAGCAGCAAGTTCTTATTGAGCTGATTGGCGTTGGTCTTCTGCGCTTGCGGCCGGACGGCGATCTTGCCCAAGGAACACGCCATGCGCGCGATCGTCGACGACGCCTTTGAAGACCTCGTCGGTGGTACATTTCGGCACCGCGTGATCGACGAAAGTCGCGTTGGTCGCTTCCTGTTCGCCCTTGAGGAGATAGGCGCCGAACAATCCGCACGCCGCGCCCTCGCCCGCGAAAGTCGCGAAGCTGTCGTGGCGCGATAGCCGCCCTCCGAGCGTCAGCACGAAGCTTTCATAGCGCGCATCGGCGGCGATACTCGCCCTCACCTGACCGAAATGGATCGCGTCGGTCGCCTCGTCCTGCAGCTTGGCATGGCGCAGCGTAGCACCCGCCGCAAGATCGACGAGCGCAACGGCGTTCGTCCAGTAGCGGCCATTGCCGGCATAGCTCTCGATGATCGTTGCGCGGCTGCCGGCGCCGAGCTGGATGAGATGGCGGAGATGGAACGAGCTCTCGGCGGCGTCGCCCCAGTGGATGATCTCGACGGGCGTCTCGAGCGCGACACCGGCATCGAGCGCCAGCACAAAGCCATCGGCGAAAAGCGCGGCGTTGAGCGAGGCAAAAGCCTGACCGCCGACGATATCGGTCCGATCGAGCAACCGCGATGCAAGCGCCGAATTGTTACCCACGATCTCGGCGGCGCTGCCCAGCGTCACGCCTTTCGGCAGTCCGCCAATCTTCGACAATGCCGGCGCGAAACGACCGTTCACCAGCACGATACGATGCGTGTCGCCGGCGAAGAAATATCGATCGAGTGCAGGTGCCGCCCCGGGCTTGTCTGTTGCCGGCGCGAAAGCCTTATCCTGCAGCGGCCGCAGATTGGTGAAACGCCAAGCCTCGTTGCGGCGCGTCGGAAAACCCAACTCCTCGAAGCGAGCGAACGCCTCGCGGCGCTTCTCGGCAAGCGTTCCGGCCGGCGCGAAAGCCGCGCGATACGGCGCTGTTTCTGGTTTCGCACTCATGGCAACTCAGGCCGCAGCGTCGCCAAGCATGGCGTAGCCGCGTTTCTCCAACTCTGTGGCGAGGCTCTTATCGCCCGACATGACGATCTTGCCGCCGCTCAGGACGTGGACATGGTCGGGCTCGATATAGTCGAGCAGCCGCTGGTAATGGGTGATCATGACGATAGCGCGATCCGGCGCGCGCTGCGCGTTAACGCCCTTCGACACGACTCGCAGCGCGTCGATATCAAGGCCGCTATCGGTCTCGTCCAGCAGGGCGAGTTTCGGCTCCAGCATCGCCATCTGGAAAATCTCGTTGCGCTTCTTCTCGCCGCCCGAGAAGCCGACATTGACGCCGCGCTGAAGCAGATCCTCGCCGATTTCCAGCTCCTTCAGCTTGGCACGGACGGCTTTGAGGAACTGGCCGGCATCGAGCTCGGGCTGGCCGCGATAACGGCGCGTCGCGTTAAGGGCGGCGCGGAGGAAATACATGTTGTTCACACCCGGGATCTCGACCGGGTATTGGAAGGCGAGGAAAATGCCTTCGCGCGCCCGCTCGTCAGCCGCAAGCGCGAGTAGATCCTTGCCTTGGTAGGTGACGCCGCCTTCGGTCACCTCGTAGCCGGGCTTGCCGGAGAGAACGCTTGCCAGGGTGCTCTTGCCGGAGCCGTTCGGCCCCATGATGGCATGCACTTCGCCGGCTTTGACGCTCAGATCGATCCCCTTCAGGATCTCGCGTCCTTCGGTAAGCTTGGCGTGTAAATTTTTGATTTCCAACATTACTCGATCAGCCGAATGGGGTTTGTTTGGTAATTTTCAGATTGGTATCAGCCGACGCTGCCTTCGAGGCTTACCGCCAGGAGCTTTTGCGCTTCGACCGCGAATTCCATCGGGAGTTCCTTTAGAACTTCTCGACAAAAGCCATTGACTATCAAAGATAAAGCATCTTCCTTCGATAGCCCGCGCTGCTGGCAGTAGAAGAGCTGGTCGTCGCTGATCTTCGAGGTCGTCGCTTCGTGCTCGACCCGGGCCGACGGGTTGCGCACCTCGATATAAGGCACGGTATGCGCGCCGCAGCGGTCGCCGATGAGCAGCGAATCGCATTGCGTGTAGTTGCGCGCGTTCTGGGCCTTCGGCTGGACGCGGACGAGGCCGCGATAGGTGTTCTGACCCCGCCCCGCCGAGATGCCCTTCGAGATGATGGTCGAGGACGAGTTGCGGCCGAGATGGATCATCTTCGTGCCGGTATCGGCCTGCTGGAAATTGTTGGTGATGGCGACCGAGTAGAACTCGCCGACCGTGTCGTCGCCTTCGAGCAGGCAGCTCGGATATTTCCAGGTGATGGCCGAGCCTGTCTCAACCTGGGTCCAGGAAATCTTGGCGCGGTTGCCGCGGCAGGCGCCGCGCTTGGTCACGAAGTTATAGATGCCGCCCTTGCCCTCAGCGTCGCCCGGATACCAGTTTTGCACCGTCGAGTATTTGATCTCGGCGTCTTCGAGCGCGACCAACTCGACCACCGCGGCGTGAAGCTGGTTCTCGTCGCGCTGCGGCGCGGTGCAGCCTTCGAGATAGGAAACATACGCGCCCTTTTCGGCAACGAGCAGCGTGCGCTCGAACTGGCCCGACTTCGCGGCGTTGATGCGGAAATAGGTCGAGAGCTCCATCGGGCAGCGCACGCCCGGCGGCACATAGGCGAAGGAGCCGTCGCTGAAGACCGCGGAGTTCAGCGCGGCGAAGAAATTGTCGCCTTGCGGTACGACGCTGCCGAGATATTTGCGCACGAGATCGGGATGCTCGCGCACCGCCTCGCCGAAAGAGCAAAAGATGATGCCGAGCTCGGCCAGCTTGCCCTTGAAGGTCGTCGCGACCGAGACGCTGTCGAACACGGCATCGACCGCCACACCGGCGAGCGCGGCGCGCTCGCTCAGCGGGATACCGAGCTTCTCATAGGTCTTCAACAACTCGGGATCGACCTCGTCGATCGATTTCGGGCCTTGCTTCGGCGCGGAGAAATAGCTCGCGGCCTGATAATCGATCGGCGCGATATTGAGCTTCGCCCATTCCGGGCTTTCCATTTTCTGCCACTGGCGGAAGGCTTCAAGCCGCCAATCGAGCAGCCATTGCGGCTCCTGCTTCTTGGCCGAGATGAAGCGCACCGTGTCCTCATTGAGGCCGGGCGGGAGGCTGTCGCTCTCGATATCGGTGACGAAGCCGTATTTGTAGCCTTCGCCCGTGACGGAGCGGACAGTTTCTAGGCTGTCGTCGGGTGCGGTCATGATGCTGGTTACGGAGTTGCTGTCGGTTGCGGCGCGGCCGGACGCGATGGCGGCACGCCAAAAGGATTGGCCATTTCGGCCAGGGTAATAGCGCCAAGCGCGGCGCTCACTGCCATATTGATGCGATGCCAATGCGGCCGCGTCGCACAGAAGGCGCTGCGTTTGCAATCGTCATGGATCGTACATTGGGTCACGCCCACGGAGCCATCGATCGCGGCGACGACCTGCACCACCGAGATCGCGCCGGCATCGCGCGCCAGGCGATAGCCGCCGGCAGCGCCGCGCGCACCGGCGACGACGCCGGCATGGGCAAGGATCTTCAAAATCTTGGCGACCGTGGCGCGCGGCAGCGTCGTCTCTTGGGCCAGCACCGCCGCCGTCATCTGCCGCTCCGAATGGGCAGCAAGATGGGTCGCGATGATGACGCCATAATCGGCAAGCTTCGACAGGATGACCATGTCGGCGCGCGCGGCTCCGGTTAAAGAATTAGGACTACCGTAGTCCTCTATCTAAGATCGGCAATAAACCCTAAGGGTCAAGGTCCTGCAACTATTATTTTAGTTTTCTGGTCCGGGAAAAACGCGCAGATTCCGGCCCTATTTCCAATAGGGCTTTAAGTGGGTTCGGGAGGACCGATGGCAACAAAAAAACCAAAATCGACGATCCGCATGGAAGGCCTGACCTTGGCCGTCAAGGATGTAAAACGCTCGGTCGCGTTCTACGGCAAAAAGCTTGGCCTCAAGATTGAGGTCGACAGCGCGCCGCATTTCGCCCTCGTCCGCGTCGGGCCCGGGGCATCGATCGGCCTGCTCGCGACGCGCCACGCCGTGCCGAAAGGCACCAAGCCCGCGACCAAGGCGCAGCACGCCGCGATCCATGTCGAGCTTTCGACCGACGATCTCGATGGCCTCTATAAGCGGCTTAAGGCGCGCGGCGTCACTTTCACCGAGCCGCCGCATGACGAGGCGTGGGAACGCTCCGCCCAGGCGCGCGATCCCGATGGCTACACAATCGAATTCGCGCAAGGCCGCCGCGGCCGCAACGCGCCGCGTGGCTAGTCGATCACCGCGACTGCGTTGATCTCGATCAAGCAGCGCGGATCGGTTGCGAGGCGCACGACCTGAACCGTCGTTGTTGCCGGCTTGGCATCCTTGAAATACTCCGCCCAGACGCGGTTGAGCAAATCCTGATCGCTGAGATCGGTGACGAAGCGATCGGCGGTGACGACATCCGCGAAACGCGCGCCGACCGCTTCGAGACCGCGTTTCAAATTTCTCGAGCGCCGCCCGCGCCTGCCCTTCCATATCGCGCGGCATGGAATTGAATTCTTCCGGCCGATGCGGATGGTGGTGATAGACCGGCGCAGCGGTGACGCCGGCGAGATAGACCGTCGTGCCGCCCCGCACCTTGATCGCCGGCGCATAGGGCATCCACATGTCCGGTGCGTTCGGCCAATGGATATGCTCGACGGTCTTCGACATGGCTGCATTCCTTCGGGCGGCGGGACTACGCCCCGCCCCAAACTTCGGTTGCAGTTTGGACGAGCAATTGAAGCTTCGCCTTCTCGTGGTCTAGCTGTGTGCGGCCTTGGGTCGAGATCGCGGATGCAAAGCCGCATTGCGGACTGAGACATAGGCGATCCAAAGGCACGATTTTCGCCGCTGCATCGATGCGGCGCTTCAAAGTATCTTTCAATTCAAGATCGGGGCGTTTCGTGGTGATCAGCCCCAACACGACGAATTTACCGTTCGGTACATCCTTCAAGGCCTCGAATCCGCCGGCCCGCTCGTCGTCGTATTCGAGGAAATACGCATCGACATCGAGATTCGGAAACAATGAAGGGCCAATGACCTCGTATCCTCCGGCGGCCGCACCGGCGCTGGAGAGGTTGCCCCGGCAAAGATGGATGGTCACGAGCAGATCATCGGGTCGATTACGGATCGCGTTGTTGACGAGCGCGATATATGTGTTCACCAGTTTTGCCGGATCCTCGCCCATGGCTTTCGCGGCATCGCGGAAGCGCGGGTCGCAAAGATAGGCGAAATTCGTGTCGTCAAGCTGGATGTAGCGGGCCCCGGCCGCGTAGAGCTCGTCGATTTCCTGGCGATACGCGGTCGCGGCATCGGCGAAGAACTGATCGATGTCTGGATAGGCTGCCTGATCGATCGCCTGCCTGCCGCCGCGAAAATGAAGAAGCGTCGGCGATGGCATGCAGGTTTTCGGCGTCCCATGCGCGACGCTTTTCAGGAACTTGAAATCCTCAACCTGGATCTGATGCGAGCGTCTGATCTTACCCGTAACGCCCCAACCGGAAACCTGCGAGACCGGGGTGCCGTCGGGATTGCGATGAAAGACCTTGAGGTTACCGGGCCGCTCGATGACGTTATCGAAACCGGCGAGGAAATCCTTGTTCCAGGAACCGCGTCGAAACTCGCCATCGGTTACGCCGCGGAGACCGATCTGTTCTTGCATCGCGACGACCTCGCGAATGCATTGGTCCTCAATAGCGCGCAGCTGTTCGCGCGTCATCTCGCCTTTGGCAACGCGCTGCCGCGCCACGATGAGCGCGCTGGGACGCAAATAGCTTCCCACCTGGTCCGCGCGAAAAGGACGTCTTTGATCCATGTGCATGGTCATTCTCGTGATGAAACGCGGCTCACAGCCCTTGGAATTGCTTGCCCTTGGTCAACTCCACGAAGCCGTTAAAGACGTCGTTGATCTTCTGATAGCTCGGCCGCGACTTCATCGTACCGAGCCAGCGCGTGACATTGGGATAGGCCGAGATATCGCAATGGACCCATTCGCCGATCGTGGTGAGGCCGGTGCCGAAGTAATCGGCGATGGTGACCTGATCGCCGCACACATAATTGTTTCGCGGCCCGATCCAGTGATCGTTGAGGATTTGCAGCCAAGTCTTTGACTTCTCCTTGCCGCGCGCCATCACTCCAGCCTGCACCGCGGCGTCCTCGTATTTCAGATGCGGGAAGACCTGCGGATAGACGAAATTGTAGCCCCAATCGCGATAGAAATTGGTGTTGAACCAGTCGAGCCGCTCATCGACCCGGGCGCGCTGTTTCAAATCCTTTGGATAGGCCGGCGAATCAATCTTGCCCGCGAGGTAGCGCAGGATGCTGGCGCTCTCGCTCAGCACCAGATCGCCGTCTTCGAGCAGCGGCACCAGCCGGTTTGGATTGCGCTTGCTGTACTCCTCGCCGTAATGCGCGCCCGTGAGGATATCGACGACCTCGAAGTCCACACCGATGTTGTTGTCGGCAATGAATAGCAACAACGGCCGGCACGTCGTCGAGATCGGATGCATGTAAAGCTTCATGTCGTCCTCCCTATTCGCTTAAGCGTTTATTCCGCCGCTTTCGCGGAGTCCTGTTCCTCGGCAAGAAGCCGCTCGATGATGCGCCGCGCCTGCAGCCCACCGCTATCGCCGATGAGATCGATCATTGATGCGTTGGGCTCACGATCGATCACGCGCTGCTGTTTCTCGATCATCCCTTTGTCTTCGCGGAAAGCCGTGCTTGTCGCCTTGAAGCCGAGTTCGGTAAGCGATTGATCGTGTATTCCATAATCGCGCGAGATCGCCCAGAAATAATGACAGGTCGTGTCGGTCTCGGGCGTGATGGCATCGTAGATGATGATGCGGCGGTTCATGCGATCATCCGGCGCGCCGTATTCCTTACCGAACTCGTTCGACAGGATATCGATCGTTACCTGCGACGGCGGCTCGAAATGCATGATCTGCGTGCGGTCGAATTTGAAATCGAGCCCTTCCATCAGATTGCGCGGCGACGGCGAAAGGCCGCGCGCAACGCGCGTACCCTTGATCCAATCGGGACCGCGCTCCCATTTGAGATTAGGATTGGTGTCCTCGGGACTGCCGATCGTCGCCGCATGCAGGAACGGCAGATGCGACAGATCGAGCAGATTGTCGACGACGAGAAAATAATTCCCGCTGATCGGCAGCAACTCTTCATAAGACGCCCAGTTCGGATCGTCGTATTTGTCGTAATTCGGGGCCGGCGTCTTGGCGGCGAGCGCGGGATCGCCCGGCCATATCCACACCCAGCCATGTTTTTCGACGATCGGATAGGAGCGCACTTGCGCGCCGGGCGGCAAATGATCCTGCCCGGGCGCCCAGATCACCTTGCCGGATGGATTGTAGACGAGGCCGTGATAGCCGCAGCGCAGATTGTCGCCCTCGATCTTGCCTGCGGAGAGCGGCACGCGGCGGTGGCAGCAGCGATCCTCGAACGCGACCGGCCGGCCATCGCCCGTGCGATAGAGCACGACCGGCTCGCCCATGATGGTGCGCGCGAGCGGTTTCTGCTCGAGCTCTTTTCCGAAAGCGGCGCAGTACCAGGCATTGCGGAGCGCTTGCATAGCGTGGTTCTCCTTACAGCGACTTCATGCGTTCTTCGACCGTGCGCTGGGCGACGCCCGGCCGGCCGGTGCGATAAGATTGCTCCAAGAGCGCGCGAACATAAGGCCCCGCCTCGACCGGCTCGTATTTCGGCGGATTGCCGGGGCCCTGGCAAGTCGGCAGGCATTCGACGCGTGTCTTCGCATACGGAATCACAAAAAGCGGCAACGAAATGCGCGCGCGCGTGCTATGCGTGAAATTCGACGCGCGATGCAGGCTCGAGCGATAAAGCCCGTTGGTCCAGCGCGCGAAAAGATCGGCGATGTTAACGACGAACGTGCCCGGAAGTGGCGGCACGTCGATCCACTCATCCGTCTGATTGCGGATTTCGAGCCCGCCGAGCGCATCCTGCGACAGCAGCGTGAACGTGCCGTAATCGGTGTGCGGCGAGATTCCCCATTGCGTGCGGCCGGCCGTCTCGGGATCGACCGGCGGGTAGTAGTTATAGGTCAGCGAAATACCGGGATAGCGATGGCTCTCGTCGAGATAATCCTCCGGTAGATCGAGGCTCAATGCCAGCGCGCGGCACAGTCGTTGCGCGATCGTCACACGCTTGGCGATATGAGCGGTGAGGAATTCGCGGAAACCCGGAAGCTTTGCCGGATCGGGCCATTGGCCGTTGCCGACCGCCGGGTTCTCGCCCTTCACCTCGCCGGCATGCAGCTCGCGCGGCAGAACGAAAGTCTCTTTCTGATCGGCGTCCTTGTCGGGATTGGCGCTGGGATTCATGCCGCCGATCGGCATCCAGCCTTGCCGCGATGGGTGATTGCTTTTGTCGAGCTTCATCTTTTCGGCGCGCGGCTGCTCGAAGAACACCAAGCCCCATGCGTGCGCGATGTCGAGCTCTGTCTGGCTGATGCCGTGATTGGCGAGATAGAAAAAGCCGGTATCGAGGCAAGCCTTGCGTAGCTCACGCGCAACGCCCTGCCGCGCCTCGATCCCCCCGCCGTTTGTATAGGCACCGAAATCGATGACCGGGATCGTTTGCGACGAGCGCCGGTCGCTCAGCACCGCCTCGCGCCGGGCGCGATTGTCGAAATCGGCGAGCGCGGTAACCGCATCATCCTTGAAGGTATCGATCATTCGTGCCTCCTCGGTTCGCCCGTCATGCCCGCGAAAGCGGACATCCAGTCTGTTGCTGTGGACTCCCGCTTTCGCGGGAGTGACGGGGTTGTGATGTTACGCATTGAGAATCTTGTCCGACATTTTCTCGGCGATCATCATTGTCGTCAGGTTGGTATTGCAGCGCGGCAGGTTCGGCATCACCGACGCATCGACGACCCGCAGCCCGTCGACACCTTTCACCGTACCGTCGGTATGGGTCACTGCTTTCGGATCGTCGTCCTGGCCCATGCGGCAGGTGCATGAGAGATGCTTGATCCCCATCGCCGTCGCCCGCACATACTCATCGAGCATGCTTTCATCCGCCATCATATCGGCGAGCGGCGGCGCTTCGCTGATCTTGTTGCGGATGATACTGTCGCGCAGCGGCGCCGGCCCGTCGAGCATCATCCCCGCCGCACCCATCTTTACGAGATTCTTGAAATTGACAGCGCTCGCGTCGCGCGCGCGTTGCGACAGCCGCGCGCCGATCGGCGTGCGCGTCACTCGCTTCACCGGCGCGGTATCGAACAGGCCAGTGATGAAACGCAGACCGTCTTTCAGCCGCGTGAAATCGCGCTGATCATCGAAGTAGTTGAGCTCGACCTTCGGCTCGTCCTGCGGATTGAGGCTTTGGAGGCTGACGCGGCCGGCAGAGTACGACTTGTTCACCCACGTCATCGCCATGCCGAGCCGCTTGCCGACGCCATGCCAGCCACCGCGGCTGAAGACAGCCGTGAACATATCGGAAGAAGGACAGTCCGCGATCTTCGAGGAATGGCGGAAAGATATCTGCAACGGCCGCGCCTCATCAGCCGCGCGTCCATCGTTGGTGATATAGGCCAAGAGGCCGATGCCAGGATGATCGCGCAGATTTTCGCCGACGCCCGGCAAGTCCTGGCGAATTTCGATCCCCATTGCCGAGAGATGCGCCGCCGGGCCGATACCCGAGCGCATCAGCATCGATGGCGAGTGCACCGCACCGGCGGAAAGGATCACCTCTTTGGCGCGGAAGGTCTGCACGCCGCTCGGCGTCTGCACGTTCGCGCCGACGACACGTCGTCCTTCGAAGATCAGCGACAGCACATGGCTTTGCGATAGGATGCGCAGATTGGGCCGCGCGCGGACCTCGTTGGTGAGATAGCCGACCGCGGCCGAAACGCGGCGGCCGTTGCGGTTGTTCTGCGTCGCCGAGAAATAACCGTCGACGAAAGCGCCGTTCTGATCTTCGAGATACGGCAGATCGGCCTTCTCCAGCGCCTGCGCGACGGCCCGGCTATAGCCGCACCATTCCTCGCGCCGCATGCGCTGCACCGGGATCGGGCCGCCTTTGCCGTGATAGGCGTCGTCGCCGTAATCGGCATCGTCTTCGAGCTTCTTGAAATAGGGCAGCACACCGTCCCAGCCCCAGCCGGTCGCGCCGAGCTCGGCCCATTCGTTGTAATCGTCGGGATGGCCGCGATTGGCAGCCTGATAGTTGATGCTCGAACCGCCGCCCATCACCTTGCCCTGATCGTAGAGCACCGGGATCGGCGGGCGCGGATAGTTGCGCCGTAGCGATTGCGTATAGGCGACGAGCTTCATCCATTTGTATTTGGGATTGAGCGCCGCT
The DNA here is from genome assembly GCA_963740675.1 of uncultured Alphaproteobacteria bacterium. Taxonomy (GTDB): domain Bacteria; phylum Pseudomonadota; class Alphaproteobacteria; order ATCC43930; family CGMCC-115725; genus CAIKMD01. Next base: position 156,406 of record CAVUFS010000003.1, on the reverse strand, counting down.
TTCGGGAACATCTCCTGAATGTCGGCCGGCACTGCATCGGGCGGCGTATCAAGCCCAGCTTCGATCAACAGCACCTGATTGTTCGACCGCGCCGAGAGGCGATTGGCGAGCACGCTGCCGGCCGAGCCGCCACCCACGATGACGTAGTCGAATGTCGCCTCACCGGCCATTTCATCTCCCTCGAACGCGTTCGCGACGATTGCTCGCGATGTTTGACCCAAACCTACCACAGCGCCCGGCATCCGCCCATAAGGCGGTCCCAGGAGGTCGAAACCTTTACGATCCGTCAAAGACTTTGGCGCAGGCTGGCGACAATCCCTGCCCTCTATCATGGTCAAACGCATGAATTGGCTTTGGACTACGCTTTCGGTGTTAGCGGTTGGCTCGGCCCTCGCCGTGCCCTCACTCGCGGAAATGACCGTTCACCTGAAAGACGGGCGCAGTTTCACGCTGCCGGTCGATCCGCAAGACATCGATTCCCTGAGCTTCGGTCCGAGTAGTGGGGCCAGCGCGAGCGCCGCGCCACTTCCGCCGCCACTGCCCGCCACGCCCGCCGGAAAATCCTCGTCGAAACTCGTCGCGCCGATCCCCGGCATCGCGCCGCCGGCGTCCGCGCCCGCCACGGCGGCGATCGCGCCGCCACCGCCCGCGCCGCCCTCACCCGGTGCGCAGCCCAAAGCCAGCGGCCGCGTGTTGCGCGTCGGTGCCTCGCGCGACATCAAAACGATTAAAGATGCCGCCTCCCAAGCGAAGGACGGCGACACGATCGAGATCGATGCCGGCACCTACACCGGCGACGTCGCCATCTGGCGCGCCAACAATCTCACCATCCGCGGCGTCGGCGGCCGGCCTCATTTCAGTGCTGACGGCGAAGCCGCCGAAGGCAAAGGCGATCTTTGTCACCAAGGGCAAAAACACCCGTATCGAGAATATCGAATTCTCGGACGCGAAGGTCGGCGACAACAATGGCGCCGGCATCCGCGCCGAAGGCGCCAACCTCACCGTGTTCAATTGCTATTTCCACGACAATCAGGAAGGCATCCTGACGAGCGAAGACCCGACCAGCGATATCATCATCGACAGCTCGGCCTTCGTGCATAACGGCACGCAGAGCGGCCAGACGCATGGCATCTATATCGGCCATATCCACACTCTTTATGTGCGCGGCAGCGTCTTCCAGGGCACGACCATCGGCCATCACATCAAGACGCGCGCCGATAACGACTACATCCTCTACAACCGCATTCTCGATTTCGCCGAGGGCACGGCGAGCTATTCGATCGATATGTCGAATGGCGGTCGCGGCTACATCATCGGCAACGTCATCGAGAAAGGCCCCAAGGCCGATAACTTCACGATGATCGCCATGGCGATGGAAGGCCCGAGCCTGGCCGAGCAAGAGCTCTATGTCGTCGGCAATACGATGATCATGGATCGCTCGAGCGGCATCTTCGTCCATTCGCGCTCGCCAGGTCTTGCCGTCGTCGCCGACAACATCATGAGCGGCCCGGCCCAGCCGATGCAGGGCAATGGCCGGCTCATCAACAACATTCTCGCCGGAGGCGCGAGTGGCTCTGGCCTCGACGCCAATGGCGGCAGCGGCAACAAGGTCGTGCGCGATGTCGGCTTCGTCGATCCCAACCGCGCCGATTATCACCTGAAGCCCGGCTCGCCGGCGATCGGCGCCGGTATCGATATGGAGCAGGTGAACGGCTTCAAGCTGATGCCCGAATTCGAGAATCTCTACCCGCTCGGCGTCACGCCGCGCGCGCCGAGCAGCCCGCCCGACGACGGTGCCTATCGTTTCGTCAGCGCGGCACGGTAAGCGCGATAGGCGGCAATGCGCTTCGCCGCCTGCGCCAGCGCGGGATCGCCTTTGACCGGCGCTTTGCCGAGCAGCGGCAGAAGATAATTCTGACGCGCTGCGGCGGCGCTCAGGATGACATTGTCTTTCACGCCGCTGGCGGCCGCGCCGCCCGTCACGGCGATCGCGCCATCGAGCGTATTGCCGCTGACCCGCGCCTTGCTCATGATCCCGACCACATCGATGCCGGCGGTGCCGACGACGATATTGCCGGCGACGAGCGTGTCCTGCGCCTGAAAAAGATAGAGCCCCGGCTCGGCCGGGCAGTTGAGCACGATGTTCCCCCAGATCGTGCCCTGGCGATGCTCGGTGCGGCAGGCACCGCCTTTGTCGCAGAGCCCCGGCCCGGTGCCACTGGCGCCGAGCGAGATGCCGCGGATCGAGCGCGTCGGCGGTGCGTCGATATCGCAATCGACGATATTGCCGGCAATCATGCCGCGCTCGGAATTGCCTTTGAGGAAGAGTCCGTAGCTCCAATCGTCCGTGCGCATCGGCGGATGATCGAGCTGCTTGGCGAAATCGGCGATCAGATTGCCGCGCACCGTCCAGCGCGAGCCGCCGACGACATCGACCGGTGCAATCGGATTGTTGGTCACGCGCGGCCGCGTATCGAAAAGCCAATTATTCTCGATCAGCACATCGTCCGGGAAATGGCCGTTCTCGCCATTCCCCTTGATATGCGCGTTGTAATCGCGGATGCGATTGTCTCGGATGATCGTGCGGTCCGCGCGGCCAACGATGTGGAAGGCATGCTCGCAGTCGCTGTCATCCTGACACGTCCCGGCGATATCCAGATTTTCGACGGCCCAACCCGGCGCGCTGATCTTGATGAACTCGGTGGCGGAGGAACGAAACTCGACCGTGCCAGGCTTGGCCGCGCGCAGCACGATCGGATGCTGATGCGTGCCGCTCGCCGTCATGCGCAGCCCCGGCAGCTCGTAATGCCCCGGCGCGACGGTGATGACATCGCCCGCCTTCGCATTGTTGACCGCGGAAATGATCTCGGGCGCCGAAGCGGCATGGATCGCCCGCGCATAACCCGAACTTGGCGCAAGTACCGCCAAAGCGGCAATCAGTAGTCGGCGGATAACGGAATGTTGCATACTCATCCTACGGCCTTCGGCTTCGCTCCGGCTGAGGTACATCAACGATGGCCTCTTCCGGAAGATGCCGCGCACGCTTTTTCCTCATCCTGAGTGATATCGAAGGCCGCGCGATCGTTATGCAACCGTTGGGAACAGCGCCATGGATTTCGCATTCTCGGAAAAATCGCAGCGCATGCAAGCCGCGGTCAAGCAATTCATGGACGAGCATGTCGCGCCGCGCGATGGCGAATTCACCACGCTCGAAAACAAAGGCGTGTTCCCGCCGCCGTTCATGGAAGAACTTAAGGCAAAGGCACGCGTCCAGGGGCTATGGAACCTCTTCCTGCCCGGGCTCAAGCCCGATGAGCCGGGCACGCAGATGTCGAATCTCGATTACGCGCCCTGCGCCGAGATCATGGGGCGCATCGATTGGGCATCGGAAGTCTTCAATTGCAGCGCGCCCGATACCGGCAATATGGAACTGCTCCATCTCGCCGCGACCCCGGCGCAGAAGGAGCAATGGTTGAAGCCGCTGCTCGACGGGCGCATCCGCTCGTCCTTCGCCATGACCGAGCCCGATGTCGCCTCATCAGATGCGACCAACATCCGCACCTCGATCGCGCGCGACGGCGACGATTGGGTGATCAGCGGCCGCAAATGGATGATCACCAACGCCGCCGATCCGCGGACCAAGGTCTTTATCCTGATGGGCCAGACTTCGCCCGACCGCACCGAGACGCATCGCCGCCAGAGCATGGTATTGATTCCGGCCGACGCGAAAGGCCTGACCGTCGTGCGCAACCCGCCGATCATGCATCACGTCCATGGCAATGGGCATTGCGAGGTCCTCTTCGACAAGGTGCGCGTCCCGGCCGACAACCTGCTCGGCGAGGAAGGCGGTGGCTTCGCGCTGGCGCAAGCGCGTCTGGGCCCAGGCCGCATCCATCATTGCATGCGCGCCATCGGCGCGGCCGAGCGCGCGCTGGAGTTGATGATTCAGCGCAGCCTCGAGCGCCGCACCTTCGGGCAGATGCTTCATGAGCATGGCACCGTTCGCGAATGGATCGCGCTGTCGCGCATTGAGCTCGAACAGGCGCGGTTGCTCGTCTTCAAGACCGCCTGGCTGATCGATCAATACGGCACGAAAGCGGCGCGGCGCGAGGTTTCGCTGATCAAGGTGATCGTGCCGCGCATCGAAGTGGCGATCGCCAATCGCGCGATGCAGGTCTTTGGCGCCAAGGGCCTCACCGGCGACACGCCCCTACCCGATATCTGGACCCATGGCCGCTATCTCCAGATCGTCGACGGCCCCGACGAAGTGCATCTCCGCTCCATCGCCCGCGCCGAAGTGCGCGCGATGGAGAAACGGATGGGGAAATCGAGCTAATATCGGTCTGACGAATTCAGCACGTTAGGAAAATCCATGCCGAACATTCCCGACGATATCTTCACCGAACCCGATGCATCACCCGATACGCTCGCCAATCTCGGTCCGCTGCGGCGCCTCGCCGGCGTGTGGCAATCCGATAAAGGGGTGGACATCAACCCGAAGGCCGATGGCCCCGAGCGCCGCGTCTTCCGCGAACGTATCCGGATGGATCCGATCGATCCGCAGACCAACGGCCCCCAGCTTCTTTACGGCTTGCGCTATCACATCCACATCAACACGCCCGAGGAAGCGATCACCTTCCACGACCAGGTCGGCTATTGGCTGTGGGAACCGGCGACCGGACTGATCATGCAGACCATCGCCATCCCGCGCGGCCAAGTCGTGCTGGCGGGTGGAACAGCGAAGCCGGACGACAAGCGCATTTCGGTGGAAGCGCGGCGCGGCGATACGCGTTTCGGGATTTGCTCGACTACCTTCCTCGAAGAAGCGTTCCGCACCGACTATTACCGCATCGACATCACCTTCAATGATGACGATAGCTGGACCTATGTGACGCGCACCGATCTGGCACTGCGCGGCAAAACGCCCGCCTTCGACCACCGCGACACCAACACCCTGCGGCGGATCGCGCCGCCGGAGCCGAACCCGCTCGTCGGTCTGCTGAAGAGCGATAAGGCGACCTAGGTTCGGTTGCGGCCTCATCGGGCCATTTAATTCGTCATTGCGAGCGAAGCGAAGCAATCCAGAAGCCTCACATGAGGCCCTGGATTGCTTCGCCTTTGGCTCGCAATGACGGCGGAGGTTAAGCCGGTTCCTGCGTATGCGCTTCGAGGAACCACAGCGCCTTGTCGAGCGCGCGCGAATATGCCGTGAGAATATCGGCAGTGTCGGCATCGCCGGCATCGTCGGACTTATCGATCCCGGCGCGCACCGCATTCGCGGCTTTGCCATAGCGCTCGATCAGCGCGGCGAGATGATCTTTGATCTTGTAGATATCGGTCGGATAGGCCTTGAGGCTGGTGGCCTTGTTCACCGCCTGAGTCGTCCCGAGCGCGGTGCCGCCGAGCTGCACGACGCGTTCCGCCATCGTGTCGACATGGGTGTCGATCTCGGTTCGGAAGCCGTCGATCATCTCGTGGATGGCGATGAATTGCGGACCTTTGAGGTTCCAATGCGCCTGCTTGGTCAACAGCGCCAGATCGATCCCGTCGGCCAGAAGCTGGTTGAGCAGTTCGATCACCGTCGTCTTGGTGTTCGATTTGAGGTCGTTCTGCGTCTTGAACAAAGCCATTTTGGGTCTCCTCTTCTCTTGTTGTCGATCCGAAAAGATTTAAGCGGCGATGCTGGCCTCGCCATCGAGCGTCGCGGCAATGGCATGCACGACCGAGGCGATGCGTACCGCTTGCTGAATTGCCTCGTGCGTCACGCCGGCCTGGCGCAGCACCTGGTCATGCGCATCGATGCATTTGCCGCAGCCATTGATCGCGGACACGGCCAGCGACCACAGTTCGAAATCGGCCTTCTCGACCCCGGGATTGGCGATCACATTCATCCGAAGCCTCGCCGGCATGGTCGCATAGTCCGGATCGGATGCAAGATGGGTGAAGCGATAATAGATGTTGTTCATCGCCATGATCGAGGCCGCCGCCTTGGCAGCGTTCAGCGCCGCGGGCGAGAGTACCGCCTGCGCATCACCGATCATCGCCGCGCTGAGCGCCGGATTGCGCGCCGCGAGCGCTGTCGCAACCAGCGTGCCCCAACGCTGCTGCTCGGTCAGCGTAGCGTCATTGAGCAGAGCCGAAAGATTGAGCTTCAGATCCTTGGCATAGTCCGGGATCAGCTCGCGAATTTTGTCCAAAGCCATTTTTTTCTCCTTCTTAGATCGTCACCCCCGCGAAAGCCGGGGTCCATGGAGACAACGTGCCGGTTGCCGTGGATTCCCGCTTTCGCGGGAATGACGAGGGTGAGACAGGTGACGAGTTAAGCCGCTTGCAGCGTCTCCTGGCCTTTCTGCCAGTTGCAGGGGCAGAGCTCGTCGGTTTGCAGGGCGTCGAGCACGCGCATCACCTCTTGCGGGTTGCGGCCGACATCCATGTCGTTGACCGAGACGAAGCGGATGATGCCTTGCGGATCGACGATGAAGGTCGCGCGTTTTGCGACGCCCGTATCCTTATCGAGAATGCCGAGCGCGGTGCTCAGCTCGCGCTTGATATCGGCGAGCCAGGGGAAGGTGACCTTGCCCAGATCCTCGCGCGATTGGCGCCAGGCGAGATGCACGTACTCGCTGTCGATCGACAGGCCGAGTAGCTCGGCATCGCGATCCTTGAGATCGCCGGCGATGGCGTTGAAGCCGACGATCTCGGTCGGACAAACGAAGGTGAAATCCTTCGGCCAGGCAAAGACGACGCGCCATTTGTCGCGATGGCTCTGATTATCGATCGTGGTGAAAGCCTTGGCCGGGTCGGTGCCGTTGACCGCGGTCAGGGAGAATTCGGGGAATTTGTCGCCAACAGTCAGCATGATGCCTCATTCCATAACGGTGTGTGGTGTCATGAAGATGGCAGCTACCTTGTAATCGTTCTAATTGATTATTAGATTATTTTCGATCGGAAAAATCGATGATAATCCTGCCCAGCCTCCAGCAATTGCGCTTCTTCGTTGCCGTCGCCGAACAGCATCATTTCGGCCGCGCCGCCGCCTCCTGCGGCGTCACGCAATCCACCCTCAGCACCGGCATCCAGGAGCTCGAGGCGCGGCTTGGCATCGCCCTGATCGAGCGCAGCCGGCGCGGCGTCGTGCTGACGGCCATCGGCGAAGCCGTGCTGGAGCGCGCGCGGCGTCTGCTCGCCGATGCCGAAGATCTCGCGGCGCTGGCGCAAAGCGGCCGCGAGCCGCTGACCCAGCCGATACGGCTCGGCGTCATCCCCACGATCGGGCCGTATCTCGTGCCGGCGATCATGCGCGATCTCGGCAAGACCTTTCCGAAGCTGCAGCTCTATCTGCGCGAGGAGCAAACCGCGCCGCTGCTGGCGCAGCTCGCCGAGGGCAAGCTCGATCTCGTGCTGCTCGCCCTGCCCTATGCGACGGAAGAATTCGAAACCATGGCGCTCGGCAGCGATCCGATCGAAGCGGTGTTGCCGAAGAATCACCCGCTCGCCAGCCGCAAGACGATCCCACCCGACGCGCTCGCCGGGGAGAAGCTGTTGCTCATGGAAGACGGGCATTGCCTCAGGAGCCACGCCCTCGAAGCCTGCCGCCTGACCCGCGCCGGCCGGAACGAGAATCTGCAAGGCACCAGCCTTCGCACTGTCGTGCAGATGGCAGCCGGCGGGTTGGGCGTGACTCTCGTGCCGCGCCTGGCACTGGCGCAGGAATTACCGCCCGACGGCAACCTTGTAGCCCGGCCGCTCGACAAGGATGCCCCGCCGCGCGTGATCGCTCTTGCGTGGCGACGCGGCGCCGCGCGGCGGGAGGAGTTCCGCCGCTTTGGCGGTTATGTCAAAGCCGTGCTGGCGAAGAGCACCGCTTAGCCGTTATTCCCGCCCCGGCAGCGGCACGACATAACGTTTATCGATGATGTCGGCCGGGTTCACTGGAGTCTTCATCTGGCCCTGCGCGGTGAACCACTCGATCTGATGCCGCACATCCTTGGCATCGAGCCGAATCTGCGCGTCGACCCACGGGATCGCGGAACGGATCGTATCGGCCGGCTGCTTCGTGTATTTCGACAGGATCGCGATGATCGCGTCGGCGGTCGAGCCGTCGCGGCGATGCTCCTGATCGTCGGCGAAGGCATCGTGATAATCCTTCGCGCCGCGCTTGAAGGCGCGCAGGAAGCGCTCGACGGTGTCGTGCTTGCCGTTCGCGATCTTGGTTGAAGTGAAAGCGGTGTTCGCTTGGCTGTACGGCACTTCGTCGCCAACCCAGCCAATAAGATGCGCTTCGTTCTTCGAGAGTAGCGCCATCGCCGGCGTCACTGGAAAGACGCCGAGATCGCCCTGACCGCCCGCCATGGCCGAGCCCATATTGGTGTTGGTCTGCACGGCCAGGACATGAATGTCTTTCAGCGGAATGTTGTACTTATCGGCAGCGAGGCCAAGATCGTAATGGAGCTGCGAGCCAATCTGCGTCACCACCACGGTCTTGCCAGCAAGCTGTTTCAGCGATGTGAAGCCTGCGTCGTAGGCACGGTTCGAGGCGATATAGCCGGCATTCTTGAAGCCGGGCATCTCGCGATTGCCGGCGGCGACGATCCGCAACACGCCTTGTCCGGCGAGGCTATAGAACGCGGCCGCCATGCCGCCGCAGCCGAAATCGATATCGCCCGAAGCCACCGCGATCGCGATCGGCTGGGCCGCGTCGAAGAACACGATCTGCGCGTCGAGCCCCTCATCGCGGAAATAGCCGCGCTCATCGGCGACGAAAAACGGGCCGACCGCGAGGGTCTGCACGATACCGATCTTGATCGGGATGAGATCCGCCGCCCGCGTCGATGGTGCGGCCGTCAGCAACAGGCAAAGGCTTCCGAGAATGCCGGCTAAAAATTTCATGCGTTCTCCCCGATCTTTTTCTGTGACGCATCATAATACATCGTCATTGCGAGCGCAGCGAAGCAATCCAGGATTTCGACACATTCTAGATTGCTTCGGACTTTGGCCTCGCAATGACGCGGTCTATAGCGCGACCCTTCGATGCAAAACATCGGCGCCACTGTCGGTGCCGATGACGGCCATCGTCGCCAGGCCGCAGAACAGACCCGTTGCGACCACGCCGAAAAGCGCGCGCAGGCTGAGATCGAGCTCGGTCGGATCGGGGATCGCGGCAAAGCTGCAATCGGCAATGTAGTTACCGTTGTCGGTGATGAAGGGCTTGTCGGCGGCGTAGCGCAGATGCGGTGTCGCCCCGATCGCCTTGAACCGGTCGAGCGTCAACTCCCAGCCGAACGGCACGATCTCGATCGGCAGCGGCGTCGGGCCGCCGAGATGATCGACCAGCTTCGATTCATCCGCCACCACGATCATGCGCTCGCTAGCGAGGGCGACCATCTTCTCGCGCAGCAGCGCGCCGCCCAGGCCTTTGACGAGATCGAGCGAGCCGCGCGCCACCTGGTCGGCACCGTCGAGGGCGAGATCGAGCCGGCGGTGCGTCGCGAAATCGGTGAGCGGAATGCCGAGGCGCTTGGCGTCTTCCGCCGTACGCTCCGAGCTGGGTACACCGACGACTTTGAGTCCGCTCTTGATGCGTGCCGCAAGCGCTTCAAGCACGAAGCTCACTGTGGTGCCGCTGCCGAGGCCAAGCACCATGCCGGTTTTCACCTCTTCGACCGCACGCGCCGCCGCGCGTGCTTTTTGGGCGTCGCGATTGCTCATGGCTTGTGCTCCGTCTTCGCCGCTTCGATCGCGCGCCAGACTGTGTTCGGCATTGCCGGCAGCCGAATGTCGGTGACGCCAAGCGGCGCCAGCGCATCGACGATGGCGTTGATGACCGCCGCCGGCGCCGAGGTCGTCGGCCCCTCGCCAGCCGATTTGATGCCGAGTGGATTGGTCGGCGACAGAACCTCGATGATCTCGGTATCGATCAGCGGCAGATCGTCGGCATGCGGCATGCCGTATTCCATGAACGAGCCGGCGAGCGACTGACCGGTCTGCGGATCGCGCGTGCATTCCTCGGACAACGCCTCGCCGACGCCATGCGCGATCGAGCCGTGGCTTTGCCCGTCGACGATCAGCGGATTGATCGCACGGCCGACATCATCGACGCTGGTGTAGCGCTTGATCTGAACGGCGCCGGTCCCGGGATCGACCTCGATCTCGCAAATCGCCGTGCCGTTGGGAAAGACGGGCTGATGCATCTCGTTATCGGCGCGCGAAGCGAGCTCTTCGCCGCGAAGCTGCGCTTCTTTCGCCAGATCGAAGAGATCGAGCGTACGATTGACTGCGGCGGTACGGAAATGACCATCCTCAAAACGGATCTGGTCGGGCGCGGTATCGAGCACGATCGCCGCGAGGCGCTTGGCTCGCTCGATCAGCGTGACGCTCGCCATCGTCATGACGACAGCCGCGTGACGCATCGAGCGCCCGGAATGCGAGCCGCCGCCTTCGCTGACGATAGCCGTGTCTCCCATCACGACATCGATGCGTTCGATCGAGACACCGAGAAGATCGGCGATCACCTGCGAGAAGCTCGTCTCATGTCCCTGCCCGCTCGGCTGCGTGCCGATGACCAGCCGCACGCGGCCTTCGGGCAAGACTTTCAGTTCGGCGCGCTCGCGCGGTGAGCCGGTCGAGGATTCGACGTAGTTCGCGAAACCGAAACCGAGATACCGGCCGCGCGCCTGTGCGGCCTCGCGCCGCGCCGGAAAGCCAGTCCAATCGGCGATGCGCAGTGCCTCGTTCATCGCGCGCTCGTAATCGCCGCTGTCATAGATCGTGCCGACCGCATTCGTGTAGGGCATCTGCTCCTTGCGAACGAGATTCTTGCGCCGCAGCTCGATACGGTCGATGCCGAGTTCGCGCGCGGCTTTATCGATCAGCCGCTCCAGCGGAAAGTTCACCTCCGGCCGGCCGGAACTGCGCATCGTCGTCGTCGGCACCGTGTTGGTGAAGACCGCGCGCGCATGAAGATGCGCGGCCGGAATGTCGTAAGAGCCGGTGATCAGGCCGCAGCCCTTGGCGAGCGGCGATAAGCTCACGCAATGCGCGCCGACATTGCTGATATTGGTCGCGCGCAACGCCAGGAACTTGCCTTCGGCGCTCACCGCGAGATCGAGCCGCGTGCTGAGATCGCGGCCCTCATAAGCGGTGATCATCTCCTCCGAGCGCGTCGCCGTGTATTTCACCGGCCGGCCGAGCTTCTTCGCCGTCCAGAGCAGCAAGGCAAACTCGACATAAGGCCGATTGCGCGCGCCGAAGCTGCCGCCGACATCGTTCGAGACGAGGCGCAGCTTCTCGAGCGGAATGCCAAGGACGGCAGCGTATTGCCGGCGCTGGCGGATCACACCCGGCCCGCCCGAAGTGAAATGCAGCGTGTAGCGATCCTCTGCGGCGTCATATTCGGCAAGGCCCGAGCGCAGCTCCATCGGCATCGGCGAGGCGCGCGGCACATGGACGTGCTCGGTGAAAACATGCGCTGCTTTGGCGAAAGCGGCATCGGTCGCCGCGGCATCGCCGAAATGCGTATCGACCAGCAGATTGCCCGGCGCGGCGTCGTAAAGCAGCGGTGCGCCGGATGCGAGCGCGGCTTCGACAGCGATCACGAAAGGCAGGGCCTCATAATCGACCAGCACCGCTTCCGCCGCATCCCAAGCCTGGGTTTGTGTCTCGGCGACAACCATCGCGACCGCTTCGCCGACATGCCGCGCGCGCTCCATCGCCAGCAACTCATGCGGGCCGATATAGACGGTGCTTGCTGGGCCGCCATCCGGCGCGGTGAGTTTCATATCGAATTTCGTCGACGGCACCGGATCGTGCGGAATAGGTTTCAGCCCATCGGCGCGGCAATCGACGCCGGTAAAGATGCCGAGCACGCCCGGCATCTTGCGTGCCTCGTCAAGATCGATGTGCACGATGCGCGCATGCGGATGCGGCGAGCGCACGAAGGCCGCGAAAACCTGGCCGACAACGCTAAAGTCATCGGCGTAGCGGCCATGGCCGGTCAGCAGCCGAAAATCCTCTTTCCGCGGCAGCGGCTTGCCACTGTGACGGAGCGTGAAACCTTCGATTGTATCCATCAGCTCTCCTTCGCCGGTTTCTCATGGCCGAGCAGCGCATAGAGGATAACGACGGTGAGCCCGCCGGAGATCACCGGCTGCTGCACCAGAAGCCGCAGCCATAGCGGCATCTGCGTCAGCACGTCCGGCGGGACGAACAGCCCGCCGATCCCGACCATGATCGCGAGCCCGGCCGCGATGAAGGCGCGATCGTCCCAATTCACGCGGCCCAGCATCTGCACGCCCTGCATGAACACGATGCCGAAGAGCAGCGTTGCCGACGCCGACAGCACCGACGTGGGCACCACGACCAGCAGCATGTCGAACTTCACACAACCACCCAGAACGATAAGCAGGATACCCGCCGTCATCGTCGCATAGCGCGAGCCGACACGCGTTGTACGCATCAAGCCGATATTGTCGGGATAGACGATGGTGCTGAAGCCGCCGACAATGCCGACGAGGATCGTGCCGAGGCCGACCCCCAGCACGCCTTCGGAAGCCCGGGCCGGGCTGAGCTTCTCGCCGCCCCAATCCGCGACGAGCTGATACATCGCCATCGAGCCCATGCCGGCGGCGATCAGCACCAGAAGGAAGATCGCAACGAGGTCGGGTTGCACGCCGAAGCCGAAGGGAAAGAGCCGCGGCGTCACCAGCAGCGGCGCGCTCGCGACCTGGGCAAAGGACACGGGACGGAAGAGCGCATAGACTCCCGAGCCGATCGCCAGTGCGAAGAGCACGGCGCCGCGGCGCCAGATCTTGCCGCCCCAGACTGTCACCGCGATCAGCACCGTGACCGCGATGGCGCCCGCGCCGAGATTGACCCAGCCGAAGCCCGGGCTCGCCGGCAGGCCGATCCAACTCGGCAGCGCGACATTAGCGATCTGGACGATCGTGAGGATAACGATCATGCCGGAGATGATCGGCGCGCGCAGATAGCCGGCGAAGAGCCCGACGATGCTGAAGCCGCGGATCGGCACGGTGAGCACGCACCAGATCAACGCCGCGACGGCAAGCGAGCCATAAGCGGCGCCGAGCCCGCCATTTTGCAAATGACCGACCGCCAACAGCGCCGCAAAATTTCCGGCATAGGGTCCCTGCACGATCGGCAGGCGGAGCAGCAACACCGATTGCAGGATGGTGATGATCCCGCAGGTGGCGAAGCTCATGCCGTAGAGATAGGCGATCTGCTCAGGGCTGAGATTGAAGGCGCGGCCGAGCAGACCGGGAAAGACGAACATCCCGGTCATGCCGAAGACGTTCTGCAGCCCCAGGATCAGCGCCTGCCCGAAAGGCAGCCGCTCGTTGAAGCCGATATCGAAGATCGCGGCCATGCCGCTGGTTTCGGATTTAGCCGGGCTTCCGGCCGGTTGTTGGGAGGCTATCGCCATCAGGTTCTCCTCAAGCCGTCGTCGCGCTCTTACCTCAACCCGCGCGTTCCCGCGCGGTTTCGAGTTGTTGGCCCATGACTACGGAAGTAAGCTGCAAAAATCTCTTGTTCTCTTTTTGTTCTTTTGATAGAAACGGGCCATAGAACATGGGGAGAGGAAATATGTCCCGTCCGATGGACCGTCAAACCGCTGCGCTGCTTGTTGTCGGCTGGCTCGTTGCTCTCGTCACAACTCTTACCTGAGCCTTACAGTTTCGCCAGGAATCGGCAGCGGCCTTTGCGGGGCTACGGCCTCGCGTTAAGGTCGCGACATGAAGCTGCTCGTCATTGAAGATGACCGCGAAGCCGCGGCGTACATTTCGAAGGGCCTGGCCGAGAGCGGCTATGTCGTCGACATCTCCCATGAAGGCCGTGACGGGCTCTTCATGGCGAGCTCGGGCAATTACGACGCCGTCGTCGTCGACCGCATGCTGCCGAGTATGGATGGATTGGCGGTTATTGCCGCCCTGCGCGCCGCCGATATCCGCGTCCCCGTCCTGATCCTTAGCGCTCTCGGCGCCGTGGACGATCGCGTCAAAGGCCTGCGGGCCGGCGGCGACGATTACTTGGTGAAGCCCTTCGCCTTCGCCGAGCTCCTTGCCCGGCTCGAGGCCCTCCTCCGCCGTGGCAGCGGCTCACCGACCACGACCAAGCTGCATGTCGGCGATCTTGAGATGGATTTGCTTGCCCGCAACGTGCATCGCGGCAGCCAGGAGATCGATCTGCTACCGCGCGAATTCCGCCTGCTGGAATTCCTGATGCGCCATGTCGGCCAGGTCGTGACCCGCACCATGCTGCTCGAGAATGTGTGGGACTATCATTTCGATCCGCAGACCAACGTCATCGACGTCCATATCAGCCGCTTGCGGCAGAAGATCGATAAAGGCTTCGCCAAGCCGCTCTTGCATACGGTGCGAGGCGCCGGTTATCGCCTCAGCGCCGAGTAGCGTTTCCGTTGACTGGGCTGATCAACACCAGCGCCTTTCGTCTTGCCGCGATCTATTTCACGCTGTTCGCGACCTCGGTGTTGGCGCTGCTTGCCTTCATCTATTTCTCGACCGCCGATTTCGTCGAAGCCCAGGCCGAGGAAACCATCGATGCCGAGATCCGCGGCCTCGCCGAGCAATATCGCGAGCACGGCCTCGCCGGTCTCGTCGAGATCATCGATCAGCGCATCGCCGCGGCGCAACGAACGCCGACCCATATCGACGACACGATCTATCTCATCACCGACCCGCTGCTGCACAAACTCGCCGGTAATCTCGAGACCTGGCCGCAGACCGTCGAGCGCGGTAGCGGCTGGGTGAGCTTCCCGGTGACCGAGAAGGTCTCCGGCAGTCCCGAGATCGACAATGCGCGCGCCTCGGTGATCGTGCTGCCGGGCAATTTCCACCTCCTTGTCGGCCGCAATCTGCGCGACGCGCGGCTGTTCCGGTTGCGCATCACCGATACGATGGGCTGGGCGGCGCTCATCACGTTAGGTCTTGGCGTTGTCGGCGGCCTGCTGATGACACGCAACATGTTGCGCAAGGTCGATGCGGTGAACCGCACATCGACACAGATCATCCATGGCGATCTAAGCCAGCGCGTGCCGGTTTCCGGCACCGGCGACGAATTCGACCAGCTCGCGCAAAACCTCAACGCCATGCTCGACCAGATCGAGCGGCTGATGGCGGGGATGCGCCAGGTCACCGACAACATCGCGCATGATTTGCGTACTCCCCTTTCGCGCCTGAGGGCGCGCCTGGAGGTCACGCTGATCGAGAAGCCGGACGAGGCGCGTTATGCCGATGTGTTGCGCGAGACGATCGCCGAGGCCGATCGCCTGCTCGGCACCTTCAACGCCTTGCTCAGCATCGCCGAGGCAGAAGCCGGATCGCGGCGCGACAGTTTCGAGCCGGTGGATCTGTCAGAAATCGCGCGCGACGTCGCTGAGCTGTACGAGCCGGTTGCCGACGAAAGCGGCCTCGGCTTCGAGACTAAGATCGCCGATCGCATCATGGTGCGCGGCGACCGCCATTTGCTCTCGCAAGCGATCGCCAATCTGCTCGACAACGCACTCAAATACACGCGTGAAGGCAAGGTCGCGCTCAGCGTCGCGAGCCGCATCGGCAAAGCGCATATCGAGGTCAGCGACACCGGACCCGGCGTGCCCGCCGATCGGCGCAGCGCGGTGTTCGACCGTTTCGTGCGGCTCGAAGGCAGCCGCAGTACGTCCGGCAATGGGCTTGGCCTCAGCCTCGTCCGCGCGGTCACGGGACTCCATGAGGGCGCGATCTGGCTCGAGGACAGCGTCCCCGGTGCCGAAAATCCCGGTCTCAAAGTAATTGTCGAGTTGCCGCTCGCCGCGAGCGATGCAGCCTTAGAATCCGACCGCGACCTGACGCGGCTCCTTCCGGGTCCCAGCCCGGCCCTCGCGGTCACCGCCGATCCGCCGCGCGACCTCGGCCAGGTTTAGCCTGAGCTGTTCGCGGCTCATCCCGGCGCTCGCCGCGACCGGGCCCATGATTTCGTCGCTCAGCAATTCTTCGAGAGAAGCTTCGCCCTTCAGCCACCAATGCGGCATCGGCCCCTCCTTTACCTCCGTTTCTCTAAAGTTACGGGTAGAAGGTGGCCCTTTTGTGGCGCGGCGCGAAGATTTTGGCGGTTCAGACGTAAATATTACCGCCAATCGGCCTAACGACTATTAATAAAATATTACTGAGACGATCCTAACCTTTGGCATTCCGTACCGTCGGCGCAAGCGCGGTTGGTAATTCATTCACCATTTTTCTCTACAAGATTTCATAGTTTTGCCGAAAAGCGGCGAGGGCCGCATTGCTTTTGAGGGTGTCCGATGGACGGCGACCGCAACATGATGACGATGGCCAACCTTAAGGATTGGGTGGTCGAGGCCATGCGCCAAAACCGCTTTTCCGAGGCCGAGAAGACTTTGCGCGGCGCGCTCGAAGCGCCGGCACAAAGCGCCGATCTCCGCTTCCTGCTGGGCACCGTGCTCGCCGCCTCGGGCAAGCTCGATGAAGCGATCCAGTATCTCGAAGAGGTGCGCAAGATCGCACCCGACAATGTCAGCCTCCTCAACAATCTCGGCAATGTACTGCGCCTCAAAGGCCGCGCCGAGGACGCCGTGACGCATCTCCGTCACGCGCTGACCATCCAACCCGATTCACCCGATGCGCTGATCAATCTCGGCCTTTCGCTCCTGATGCTCGGTCGCGCCGATCAAGCCGTGCAATGCGGCCGTCTCGCGCTGCGCTTGCGCGCGCAGGATCCGGAAGCGCTGTTCATGCTGGCAAGCGCGCTCAGCGAGGAAAGCCGCTACGACGAAGCAACGCAATGCTTCGAGCAAGTACTCAATCTCCGCCCCGGCCATCCCGCCGCGCTCAACGGCCTTTCGTTGGTGAAGCGCGAGCAGGGCAAGCTCGCGGAATCCGTCGCCGCGCTGCAGAGCGCGATCGCGGCCGCGCCGGAAGATCCGACGCTGCACACCAATCTCGGCCTCTGCCTGATGGAGCAAGGCGATCTCGCCAACGGTGCCGCCGAATATGAATGGCGCCTCCGTCGCCCCGGTACCGCACGGCTCAATGCGCCCCTCTGGGACGGCAAGCCCCTCGCCGGGCGCACGCTGTTGCTCTGGGCCGATAGTGGCTTCGGCGACGGCATCCAGATGCTGCGTTTCGCGCAACACCTCCACAGCTCGGCCGCGCGCATCGTTCTCGCCTGCCCCGCGCCGATGGCAAAGCTCGCCGCGACCGCGCCGGGCATCGATCACGTCGTGCCGAATGGCGAGCCGACGCCGCCGGTGCATGCCTATCTGCCGATGGCGAGCCTGCTGCATCGCCTCAGCATCACGCCTGACACCATTCCCGCGACCAGCCCCTATCTCTCGGTCGATGCAGCGCGCGCCGCGGCACTGAAGCCGCTCTTCGCCGGCCACGGCTTCAAGGTCGGCCTGGTTTGGAACAGCAGTCAGAAAGAGCGCCGCCGTTCGGTGCCGCTCGCTTCGCTCGCCCCGTTGCTGCAAGTGCCGGGCGTGCGCTTCTTCAGCCTCGATCAGGCGGGCGGCGGCGACATCGCCAACAGCCCGTTCGCCGGCCGCATGCTCGATGTCTCGGGCAAACTCACCGATCTCGCCGATATGGCGGCGGCGATCAGCCAGCTCGATCTCGTCATCACCGCCGACAACGTCGCCGCGCATATCGCCGGCGCGCTCGGCCGCTCGGCTTGGGTCATGCTCTCGGCCGTCAGCGAGTGGCGCTGGTCGCATGATCGCAGCGACAGTCCGTGGTATTCGAGCCTGTTGCTCTTCCGTCAGGCGCAAGGCGAAAGCTGGGAGCGCGTCGCCGAGCAGATCGCCGGCGCGCTTGCCGTCTTCGGCAATTCGAGCTCGATCGAGACCACGACCCCGGTCGCGCCCGAGCCGGTCGCGCCGAGCGCCGGCGCGCCCTTTCTCAGCGCGCTCAAGCAATATCGCGTTGTCGGCGCGATGGATCAGCTCACCTCGGCGCTGGCCCTGCAGCCGCAGAACACCGATCTTCTCTTCCGCCTTGGCGCAATCTTCGCCGAAGCCGGCCGGCCCGAGGCGCAGGACTATTTCCTCCGCCTGCGCCGCCTCGCTTTCGATCCGGCGCAGATCGTCAGCCTCGACGGGCTCAATCAGAACGGCGACGAGCTCAAGATCGCGCTCGCCTGGAACGGCCATGATGCGGCGCTCAACGCGCTGCTCGATGTCCCCGGCCTCTCCTTCTTCTCGCTGACGCGCCCGACGAGCGATCGCATCCACGATCTCTCGGGCGAGCTCACCGATTTCTATCATTGGGCGGCCGCGCTGCGGCAGCTCGACCTCGTGATCACCACCGATATCGGCGTCGCGCATCTCGCGACGGCGCTCGACCGGCCGGTCTGGCTGTTCCTGCCATCCGATGCCGAAGCTGGCTGGCTCACCCGCGTCTCGACCATGCCATGCTACACGCAGCTTCGCGTGTTCTGGCCCGAGGAGAGCGGCGACGAGCAATCTGTTGTCTATCGTCTCACGGGCGAAGTCGCCCAGCGCGCGCTCGTCGGCGATCGCGATCACCGCGCCGAGACGTTGAACAATCTCGGCGTGCTCTTGAAGCGCTTCGGCTATCTCGAGGAAGCCGTCACCTGCTATCGCCGTGCCCTCGCCAAACGCGCGGATTACCCGCTCGCCTATGGCAATCTCGGCATGGCCCTGCTCGATCAAGGCAATGTCGAAGAGGCGATCAACTGCCTCGTCAAATCGCTCGAGCTGAAGCCCGGCTCGGCCGATGGCCACAACAACCTCGCGGTCGCACTCGACGCGGCCGGCATCGCCGATCAAGCCGTGCTGCATTACCGCCACGCGCTGTCGCTGAAGCCCGATCATCCGCAGGCGCTCGCCAATCTCGGCAATATTGAGCGGCTCGCGGGCCGGCTCGACGAGGCCGAGAAGCTCGAGCGTCAGGCGCTCGAGGTGAAGCCGAATTATCCCGAGGCGCTTGCTTATCTCGGCGCGACCTTGCGGCTCAAAGGCGATACCGATGGCGGCATCGAATGCTTCCGTCGCTCGATCGCGACGCGCAGCGATTATCCGGCGGCGCATATGGGTCTCGCCACGGCGCTTATGGCCAAAGGCGATCTGCGCGCCGGCAGCAGCGAGTTCGAATGGCGCTGGCATGGCTGGCGCGGCGCCAAGCTGCCGAGCTTCAACGCCCCTATGTGGGACGGCCAAGTGCTCGGCGACAAGACGCTGCTGCTCTGGTCCGAGCAAGGCCTTGCCGAAACCATCCAGTTCATCCGCTTCGCGCCGCTGCTCAAAGGTTTCGTGAGCCGCATCATCCTCGCCTGCCAGCCTGCGTTGGTACGGCTGATGACGACGGCGCCCGGCATCGACGGCGTCGTGCCGCTTGGCGAGCAGCTGCCGCATTTCGATGCGCATCTGCCGCTGATGAGCGCGATGCATCGCCTTGGCACCACCCTTGCCTCGATCCCGTCGCACCTGCCTTACCTCGCGGCGGATTCCGCGCGGGTCGAGGCGCTGAGCGGCCTGAACACCGGTGATGCGATCCGGATCGGCCTCTCCTGGGGTTCGGATTCGGACGCGATCGATGGCGGCGAGCGCTCGATCCGCCTCGATGCGCTGCGCCAGATCCTGGCGATCCGCAATGTCAGCTTCTACAGCCTGCAACGCGGCGCGGCTGCGGCGGAGCTCGCGAACAGCGCCTTCGCCGATCGCATCGTCGATGTGACGCCGTATCTCGCCGACGCGGCCGACGCGGCGGCGGCGATCAGCATGATGGACCTCGTCATCTCGGTCGACGGCACGGTGGCGCATCTCGCCGGCGCGCTCGACAAGAATACGTGGCTGCTGCTGCCGCATTGCGCCGATTGGCGCTGGCTCGAGAAGCGCAGCGACACGCCGTGGTATCGCTCGACGCTGCTCTTCCGTCAGCCGAGCCCGGGCGACTGGGCTTCGGTGGTCGAGCAGGCCGCCTTCGCGCTCATCGCCGGCACCACGCCGGCGCCGGCGATGCAGACGGCCTAACGCCGGCTCCAAATCGTCAGCGGGCGATCAGGCGCCGACCAGGCGAAGCCTCAGATGCTGCGCCTCGTCGTCGAGGGGCAGCGCCGCTTTCATCACCGGCAGGATCTGTCCGTGTGCCCGAAGCGCATTGGCGAAGGCGTTCGCGGTCATCGCCAGCGAGGCGCGCAATTCGGCGCGCGCCAGCCAGCGCAAATTCGCTTCGAATAAGGGCCGGTCCTCAGCCTGGGCCGCGGCAATCAAGGTCAGAAGCTGCCGCTCGTCGCCCGTCAGCCAATCGCAGCCCGGATGCCCGGCGCTCAACGGCCGGCGGCTGGCATAGGCCAGGGCTGCGAGGAGCGTGCAAAAGGTCATGTAGACCTCGACCGCGTCACCGCCATAAGCGAGCGCGAAATCGCGCGCCAAGGCCGGACAATTCCTATTCCCAAGCAATATCTTGCGGAACGTTCTTACGATAAGACATTGGGTATCGGTCAGACCTTTAAGACGGGCTTCGGGCAGTCCGGACGGTGATGGGTTGGGCATCGGCACATTCCTTTGCGACACCCAATCTTAGTTGCGAATGATTTTCAATTGCAAATAAAAAGGCCGACGGGCTTAACGCCGGAACTAGCACTACCGCGGCTCGTCCCGATGCCACTCGCGGAGCTCGACCGGCCAGACCCGCTGGATAAGGCCATAAAGGAACGCCGTCGTCAGGCCAAAGAGCAGCATGCCGTTGAGCGCCTCCAAGGCACCCATCAACTGCCAGTGTGCGGCAAGGTGGAGGTTGTTGTGGCCGTAAGTCGTGATCGCCTCGAGCGAGTAGAGCATCGCCGCTTTGTTGTTCGGCACGGCGCCGAGGAGCCTGTAGGCGAACGCCCAGATGGTCGCCTCGAGCGCGTGCAAAATCGTCGCCAGCAGTACGGTCATGCCCATCACCACGCAGAAGATGGTCAGAAAATTGCGATGATTTTTGACGACGGAAAGGATGTGCAGGACGTTGGCGCTGATAAAGCCAAGGCCGAGCACGTGCAGCACCACGTTCAGCATGATCAAAGGCAGGCTCCAGGCCCAATCGCCGCTCCAAGTCAGCGCATCATCCATCGTCATCTCCCTACCAAAAGCCGCTAACGCCAATCCTTCGGCACGCAAATCTTCAGCCGGCTGTCGCCGACCGGTACGATCTCGACCTCGATACCGTAAACGCTGCGCATCGTCTCCGCCGTAATGATCGCATCGGGCGTGCCTTGGCGCTCGAGCCGGCCGGCATGCAGCACCGCGACCTTGTCGGCGCAGGCGAAGGCTTGTTCGGGATGATGCGTCGCGAAGATCACCGCAAGGCCTTGCGCCGCGAGCCGGCGCACTTCGGCCAGCACACGCACCTGATTGCCGAAATCGAGATTGGCCGTCGGCTCGTCGAGGATCAATACGCGCGGCTGCTGCGCCAGAGCGCGCGCGATCAACGCCAATTGCCGCTCGCCGCCGCTGATCTTCAACCAATCGCGCTCGGCAAGCGCGGAAATCCCGAGCGCCGCCATCGCCTCGGCGGCGATCGCGCGATCATGCGCGCCCGGCGGTGCGAAGGCGCTGTGATGCGCCGTGCGTCCCATCAGCACCATCTCGGCAACGCTATAGGCGAATTGTCCAGCACCGCTTTGGGGCACGTAGCCAAGCGATAATGCGCGCCGTTGTGCCGTCCAGTTCGCGGTGTCCTCGCCGTCGACGCGAACAATGCCGCTTTGCAGCGGCAACAATCCGAGCACGGTCTTGAGCAAGGTCGATTTGCCGCCGCCATTGGGGCCGAGCAGGCACATCACCTCGCCCGGCGCCAATGCGAAATTGACCGCGTCGCCGACCGTGCGGCCGGGATAGCCGAAGGACAGCGCCTCGACGGCGATGACGGCGCTCACCATGCGCCGCGCCGCCCCCGCGCCAAGAGCCAAATGAAGACCGGCGTGCCGAGCACCGCGGTCAGCACGCCGAGTGGCATCTCGACCACGCCGACCGTGCGCGCGACCGTATCGACCAGCAGCAGGAAGCCAGCGCCGATCACCAGCGTCATCGGCAGCAGCCGCGCGAAAGCCGGGCCGACGATCAGCCGCGCGAGATGCGGCACGAGCAGTCCGACCCAGCCGACGATGCCGCTGACCGAGACCGAGGCCGCCGTCATCAAGGTCGCGCCGATGATTACCGCACCGCGCACGCTGCGCACATTGACGCCGAGCGCCGTCGCTTCTTCCTCGCCGAGGCTCATCACGTCGAGGCGCCAGCGCAGCAGCGCGAGCGGCACCAAAGCCAGGATCACCGTCGGCGCCAGCACCCAAAGATCGGCGCGGTTGAACGCGGCGAGGCTGCCGAGCAGCCAGAAGGTGATCGCGGGAAGCTGGTTGAGCGGATCGGCGAGATATTTGAGCAGCGCGACGCCCGAGCCGAGCAACGCGCCGATGACGACACCGGTCAGGACGAGCACCAGCACCGGATCGCGATGGCCGATACCGGCAGCGACGGTATAGACGAGCGTCACGGCGACGAGCCCGCCGCCGAAAGACAACGCCTCGATGCCAATCACCGGCAGCGAGAGATAGATGCCGAGCACCGCGCCCAGCGCCGCGCCCGCCGCGACGCCGAGGATATCGGGCGATACCAGCGGATTGCGAAAGAGGCCTTGATAGGCCGCGCCCGAGGATGACAGCGCCGCACCGACCAACATCGCGCCAATGACGCGCGGACCGCGGATCTGCCAGATCACGGTCTGGGCTGCGTCACTGAGCGGCGCGCTACGTAGTCCTAGCGCCGACGCGATCTCGCTCAGCGAGACAGGGTAAGCTCCAACCGCAAGCGCAACGAGCGCTAATACCGCAAGCCCTGCCAGCGCGACGCCGAGCAGAAAAGCAAAGCCGGCCTCACCCCGAAGGGCCGAGGAGTTGGTCGAGCTGGGCGTCGGTTGGGGCTTGGCGATAGAAGAGCTCATAAAAACGCTTGGTCTCAGCGCGGATATCCCCAGAGAAGAGCTGAGGATAGAGCAAATGCGCGAGCCAGCGCACGCCAATCAGCCGGTTGGGTCCTGGCGGCTCGTCGACCCAGCCGAAAGGATTGAGCGGCTCGAGATAGACACGCTTGTCGTGCACCGCTTTGACGCCTTGCCATTGCGGGTCGTTCAACACGCTGGCGAAGAAATTGCGGTCGATGGTGACGATGACATCGGGCTGCCAGGCCAGCACCTGCTCCATCGATACATCGGCGAGATTGCCGGCGCTTGTCCCGGCGGGCACGACATTCTGCGCTCCGAGGAAGGCCAGCGCCTCGCCATTGATCGACCCGGTGACATCGGTTTCGAGGCCACGCGGGCCGCGCGCCATATAGGCTTTCGGCCGCGCATTCGCCGGCACGGTCGCGACCTTCTTCTGGATATCGGCAATCTCGTCCTCGGCATAGTGCGCCAGTGTCTCCGCGCGATCGGGCACGCCCAACACCATACCGGCCGTGCGGAGCAGCTTCGGCATATCGGCAAGCGAGCCGCCGATCAGCACATAGGGAATATGCGTCTGTTCCTGCACGCGATCGGCGAGCGACACATAGGTCGGGCCGATCGTGCCGACATCGAGCACGAGGTCGGGCTTGGCGGCGATCACGGCTTCGAGATTCGCAGTGTTGCCACGGCCGGTCAGTCGCCCCACCACGGGCAGCGCGCCGTAATTGCTCGGCATGAAGGCCGTGGATTCCGGCGAGATACGATGCGTCCAGCCGACCAATTTTTCCGGTGCGAGAATATAGATCAGCGCCTCGGATGGCGGGCCTGCCGGCCAGACATGCGTGACGCGATCCGGCAGCTCGACTGTGCGGCCGCCGGCATCGGTGAAAGATTTTGCGCCGGCAACCGCGGGCGCGACCAGCAACAGAAAGAGGCAAAAGGCAGCGAGACGCTTCATTTGCCGATCATCACATCCGACGCCTTGACCACCGCCCAAGCCTCGTCGCCCACCTTCAGCGCAAGCTCGTCGACCGCCTCGTTGGTGATCGACGAGGTGAGCGTGATCCCGCCGCCGATATCGATCCGGATATGAGCGGTCGTCATGCCCTTGTCCACGCCGACGATCTTGCCCTTGATCTGATTGCGGGCGCTAAGCTTCTGCATCTCCCACTCCATATGGCTAAAGCCGCGCCATTATATCCTTGCAAATACAGCCGTGGCGACATATTCGAGTAAATATATCGATGGGAGGTTTTCGAATGAAATTGGCACGTTTCCGCTTAATTCCGGCCGGGCTTGCCCTGGCCTTTGGTTTGTTCGTCCTGGCGCCTGCCGCGTTTGCCGACGACGTTCTGGTTTTCGCCGCGGCGAGCCTCAAGAACGCGCTCGACGATACGGTCGCCGCTTATGAAAAAAGTGGCGGCGGGGCGATCAAAGTTTCTTACGCCGCAAGCTCTGCCCTCGCCAAGCAGATCGAGAACGGCGCACCGGCCGACATCTTCATCTCGGCCGATCTCGACTGGATGAACGACGTTCAGAAGAACAACGCGATCAAGCCCGAGACGCGCGCGAATTTCTTCGGCAATGTGCTCGTGCTTGTCGAGCCAGCGGACAGCACCAAGACCGTCGATATCAAGCCGGGCTTCCCGCTTGCCTCGCTGATCGGCGACGGCAAGCTCGCCATGGCCAATCCCAATTCCGTCCCGGCCGGCAAATACGGCAAGGCGGCGCTGCAAAAGCTCGGCGTGTGGGATTCGGTCGAGAAAAAAGTCGCGAGCGCCGAAGATGTCCGCGCTGCGCTGCTCTTCGTATCGCGCAAGGAAGCGCCGTTCGGTATCGTCTATCAGACCGACGCAGCGGCCGATAAGGGCGTGAAGGTCGCCGGCGTGTTCCCGGCTGATACCTATCCGCCGATCATCTATCCCGCGGCGATCACCGCATCATCGAAGAATCCGGAAGCGGCGAAGTTCCTCGCCTATATGCACTCGGATGCGGCGAAGCCGTTCTTCGAAAAGCAGGGATTTTCGATCATCGCGAAGTAGTTCCGTAAACCTATTCGTCATTGCGAGCGAAGCGAAGCTTCGTTTCTCGCAATGACGAGACCAATAACCCCTCGTCCCGGCGAAAGCCGGGACCCATGGTTCATCATCGCGCTGGTGAGCAATGGGCCCCGGCTTTCGCCGGGGCGAGCACTTAAAGGACTTAGCGGCTCAGCCGCGTGCGCTTTGCAGCACCGGCTTCCGGGTCGGTGCGCATCGAACGAGCGAGAAAGGCGACATGGGCACGTGTCGCCTTTGTCGCGTTCGCCTCGATCGCGCGATAGCGCTTCACCAATTCCTCGCCGAAAGGCGTGAGCTTCGCACCACCGCCCTCTTTGCCGCCCAGCGTGGTCGATACCACTTTGCGCCGGAAGCTCGAATTGAGATCGTCGATGAGCATCCAGGCGCGACGATAAGACATACCCAACATGCGCCCGGCACTACTGATCGAGCCGGTTTCGGCGATGGCATCGAGCAGGCGCATTTTCCCGGGACCGATCGACTGTTTAGGTCCGAGATCGACACGAAGGGTTAGACGTGGTGGCATAGCTCTCGCTCTGGCTGGCTATTCGGCTGCGGCTGCAGCCTCATTGGCTGGCTATTCGGCTGCGGCTGCAGCTTCGTTGGGTTGGCGGTATTCCTTCAAGCGCGGCAACACCTCTTTCGCGAAGAGCGAGAGATTGGCGACCGTGTCGTTATGGTCCATGAAGCCGGCATGGCTCATCGATAAAAGATTGCCCATGCCGCCGCATGATTCGGCGAAGCCGGTAATCTGGTCGTAGACCTGGTCGGGCGTGCCGCAGAACATGATGCCGGCATCGATCAGATCCTGGACACTGCCGGTCATCATGTTGATGGCGCGACCGTCCTTGGTGAAGCTGCGATTGGGCGGACGGCCCGCCGCCTTCATCAACTGCACATTGGCATCGATTGAGATATAGCCCGGCGGATTGCGGAACGGCGCCGGCGTGAACGGCAGCGTGCGGAGATAATCCGCGACCAGCTCGCCCCGGCGGCGCGCCTCCGCTTCGGTCTCACCTACGGCCATCAGGCCGAGATAGCCGAAACGATCCGGCGGCGGCTCGCGATGGAATTTCGCGCGATAGGCTTCGCGATACGCCTCGTAGAGCGGCTTCGTCGCATAGCCGGTACCGAGCGTCGCCATGGTGTAGCCGCGCTCGCCGAGGCGCTGCGCGTTGTGCTTGCTGCCGGTCGTGCTCCACACCGGCGGATGCGGCTGCTGATACGGCCGCGGCCAGATGTTCACCTGGCGATATTGGAAATTCTCGCTTTCCCAATTGAACGGCCCGTCATGCGTCGTCATCGCCTTGACGATGAAGTCGAGCGATTCCCAGAAGCGCTCTTCGACATGGACGGGATTGGCGTTGGACGGCGTGAATTCCGATGGCACGCCTTTGACGAAGCCCATATTGAGCCGGCCGCGCGAGATCACGTCGATGGTCGAGAGCTCTTCGGCGGCGCGCAGCGGATCGGGACGATGGGCCAGCGGATAGCCGAGAACCAGCAGCCGCGCTTTCTTGGTGATGCGCGCCAGGACCGAGAGCGTAACCACGACGGTCGAAGCCATGCAGGTCGCCGTCGAGTGATGCTCGTTGCACATAATGTCGAGGCCGATCTCATCGGCGAGCTGCCATTCGTCGTAATAGCGATGCAGCAGATCGCCCGCGAGCTTCGGATCGCAGCGGCTGTTCGGGATGGTGATGCGCAGCGCGCCGCCGTGATCTTTCCAGGCCGGTGCATAAGGCTGCTCGGTGAAGTGAAAAACTCGCATTAGTTCTTCCCCTCAATGAATGCCAGCGTACGACGTGCAAATTCCTGCGGCTGCTCGACATGCGGGAAATGCCCGCTCTTGTCGATCGTCGCAAAGGATGCGTTCGGCAGCGCCGCGGCATAGGCCTTGCCGTAAGCCGGCGCGACGATCTTGTCCTCGGCACCCCACAACACCAGCGACGGAATCGTAATACGATGCAGCCGGCCTTTGAGCTTCGGATTGTGCATGTAAGGCCGCCAGCCGAAACGCGAGCTCGCCTCGCGCGCGCGGGCGATCGTGTAGAGCTCGTCATCGGACAGCTTCGACGTATCGCGCGCCGCCAGTTCCTGATCGAGATAGAACACTTTCTGCAGATCGGCGTCGGTGACGAACCACATATCATAGATGTCGCGCGCCTCGCGATCGCCATGCTTCACGCCGAACGCATCGACCAGCACCATCTTGGCCATACGCTGCGTCGACTTCACCGCCATCTCGGCCGCGATCCAGCCGCCGATGCCGAGACCGACGACATTCACATCGCGCAGATCATGCGCCTCGAGCAGGTCGAGATAGAGATAAGCGATGTCGTCGATGGTGTTGAAGCTGAGCGGCACCTCCGGCTTGCCATAGGCCGGATGAGTTGGCGCGATCACCTTCGCACCTTTGGCCAGCGCGTCGAGCGCAGGACCGGCGCGATCCATGCCGATTTCAGGATGAAGAAACAAAAGCGGCTTGCCGTTGCCGCGAACATCCATCTCCAGCGCAATACCGCTGATCTCGATGGTCGATTTACCATCGGCGAGAGCCATCCCGTTGCTTCCTCCGCTTGTGCAGCCGCCATTCTGCCGAATCCACCAACGGAATCAACCGGTGTTGGATTGCTGTGCGATTGCATCGCATTTTCGGATGCCGTTGCAACGCAAACTTTGCTACAACCAGTGCTAGCGGAGCGTGTTAAGCGCTACCAGTAACGACGGGGGGAGACGCATGGGGAAATTCTTCGGCAATCGCTGGTGGGTCGTGTTCGCGAGCGTCTGCGGCCTCTTGGTCGGATCGGGCGCGATCAACGTCTTCGCTTTCGGCGTGTTCCTGAAACCGGTGACGGAAGAGCTCGGCATCGGCCGCGGCTATTTCGGCTCGGCGCTCGGCATCAATTCACTCATGACCACCCTCGCCTGCTTCGCGCTCGGCTGGCTGCTCGATCGTTATGGCACGCGCCGGGTCATGATCCCGGGTCTGATCCTCTGCGCGATCTCGACCGCGCTTTATTCGACCATCCTGCCCGACCCGTCGCGCATCTATCTGCTCTTCGGCTTCTCGGGCCTCGTCTATTGCTGTCAGTCACCGATCCCCTACGCCAATTCGGTCTCGCAATGGTTCGATCGCGGCCGCGGCTTGGCGCTCGGCATCGCCATGGCGGGCGTCGGTCTCGGCGTCGCTTTGGTGCCACAGATCGCCACCCGGCTGATCGCCAATTTCGGTTGGCGCGATGGCTATATCGGTCTCGGCATCACCATCATGATCGTCGCCTGGCTGCCTGTCGCGATCTTCCTGCGCGAACCGCCGGGTTACAAGCCGCAAGAGCGGCGTGCGGCCGAACGCGCGGCAGCGAACGTGCTGCCCGGCATGCTGGCGCGCGAGGCGTTCAAGACCTGGCGCTTCTGGTCCTTCACCCTCGCCTTCTTCATCGCCATCGTCGCAATCAACGGCACCCTCACCCAAATTGTCGCGCTCCTGACCGATCGCGGCATTCCCGCGTCAACAGCGGTCGGCGCGCTGAGCGCCGCCGGTCTGGCGCTGATCATCGGCCGCATCATCGCCGGCTGGTGCCTCGATCGCTTCTGGGGACCCTATGTCGCGATCGGTTTCTTCATCATCCCGATGGTCGGCATTGCCCTCCTCGCCAGCGGCGCAGGCGGCAGCGTGCCACTTTATGGCGCGGTACTCTGCGGCCTCGGCGTCGGCGCCGAGGTCGATCTGATGGCCTTCTTCACCAGTCGCTATTTCGGCATCCGCGCTTACGCCAAGATCTATGGCGTGATGTTCGCGCTCTTCGCCGGCGCCAACGGCGTCGGCCCATCGCTCTCGGGCGCGAGCTTCGACCACTTCCACTCCTACGTGCCGATCTTCATTGTCTACGAGGTGCTGCTGGTCATTACCTGCGGGCTGTTCCTCGGGCTTGGCCCGTATCCCTATCCCGCGCCGAAGCAGGAAGTCGTGCCCGGCGAATTCGGCAAAGCAGCGGCGGAGTAGCCATCAGCTCCGGCCGTCAGGTATCAACCGTCAGTTCGTCATGGCCGGGCTTGTCCCGGCCATCCACGAGTTTTTAAGACGTGGATGCCCGGCACAAGGCCGGGCATGACGCCATTGGTTGACTGATAGCTGACGGCTGAAAGCTTTACTGCGCCGCTTCCGCGTCGACGCCTTGCTCGCGCTGGAGAAGCTCAGCCATCAGCCGCCGCATCTGTACACTGCCCCAATCGGCGTTGACGCTGACATAAGCGGCTTCCGGATCGAGCGCGATGCAGCGTTGCTGCGCTTCGAGCATGTCCTTGTCCTCATTAAAGGCGTCGGTGGTGATCTTCATCATGAAGCTGTCGAGCTTCGTGTCGCTTTGCAGATAATCGCGAATGCTGGTCCAGAAATAATGCGTCGAGCGCTCGGTCTCCGGCGTGCAGGCATTGAGTATGGTAATGCCGAGCGACATCGGATCGTTCTTGCCGGGCGCGACCTCGGTGGTGCGCACATCGATCACCACCTGGCACGGCGGCAGGAAAGTGATGCTCTTCTCCAGCCGCGAGCGTGGCCCCATGCCTTGCGCGGCATTGTGCGGCGCGGTGTCGACCTCGACCGGCGCGCGGATGACCTTCACGAAATCGTCGCCGCGATCGAAATCGAGCTTCGCCTTGCTGTCGTCGGTGCCGATGGTCTTGGCATGGACGAAGCCGACATGCGACAGGTCGATGAGGTTCTCGACCAGAAGCTGGTAATGCGCCGCCACCGGCAAGCACGCATGTACCGGCTTCCAGTTCGGATCGGTGTTGCGGCTGAAATCGGGAATGCGCGACGCATCAGCCGCGGCCGCCGCACCCATCCAGATCCAGCAAAAGCCGTGGCTCTCCACCATCGGATAGCCGCGCACGCCGACGCTCGGCGGCACCCGGTCCTGGCCGGGAATGGCGACGCAGGCGCCCGACGCGTCGAAGGTGAAGCCGTGATAGCCGCATTGCAGCCGATCACCGATCACCTTGCCCTTGGAAAGCGGCGCACGGCGATGGCAGCAGCGATCCTCGAGCGCGACGGGCGTGCCGTCCTCGCGGCGATACATCACCACCGGCTCGCCGAGCAGCAGCCGCGATAGCGGCGCGCGCGTCACTTCGCCGGCCTCGGCCGCGACATACCAGGAATTCCGCAGGTACCTGCCCGACATGTTTCCCTCGCCTTATCTCAGGCTTTCGCGAGGCCGCCTCGCACGCCCCACCAGCGCTTGAGTGCGACCAGTGCCCAGATTGCCTCGACCAGACCGAAAGGCCAAGCACCTTGCAAGAAGCCATAGGCCGAGCCGAGAGCGCAGGAGCCGGCAAACGCGACGATGAACCAGTGGCTGCGGCTCTCGAACGCATAGCAAATGAGCATCGCGCTGACCGCGAACAAGCCAAAAATCGTCAATCGATCCATCGCCCGCGATCTCCATTTCGCGCCCGTCCGATCCTCCCCGCCGTCACGCTAGCAAATCCGATTGCAGCCGGCATCCGTCTGCGGCATAGACCACTTCATCAGAGGGAGGACACCCATGGCCGCTGCAGAGCGCATTTCGTTTCAATCCGCCGGGCTGAAGATCAACGGCTACATTCACAAGCCGGCTGGCATGAAGCCGGGCGAGAAGCGGCCGGCGATGATGGTGCTGCACGGCTTCGGCTCGAACAGCAGCAGCAGCAACTGCGTTCTTCCGTGCGAGATGCTCGCCGAATGGGGCTATGTCGCGCTGCGCTTCGATTTCCGCGGCTGCGGCGAGAGCGAAGGCAAGCGCGCCAACAATGTCTGCCTTGAGCAGGTCGACGACGTGAAGGCCGCAGTCACTTTCCTGCAATCGCGACCCGAGATCGACGGCAATCGCATCGGCGTCGCCGGCTCGTCTTTCGGCGCGGCGGTCGCCGTCTATAGCGGCGGCGTCGACAAGCGCATCGGCGTGGTGATCTCATCCGGCGGCTGGGGCGATGGCGAAACCAAGTTTCGCAAGCAGCATGAATTGCCGGAAGCCTGGAAGCGCTTCACCGAGATGATGGAGCGCGGCAAGGCGGCGAAGGCGAAGGGCGAGAGCATCATGGTGCCGCGTTTCGATATCGTGCCGATCCCCGAGCATCTGCGCACGCATCTCGCCAAGAACTCGATCATGGAGTTCACTTTCGACACGGTCGAGAGCATGTATAATTTCCGCGCCAACGAGGTCGTTGGCAACATCGCGCCGCGGCCCTTGCTGCTGCTGCACGCATCGAAGGATTCGGTGACGCCGACCGAGCAATCGCTGCGTCTCTTCGAGCATGCCGGCAAGACCTCGACCGATCTTCACCTGATGCCCGATGTCGATCACTTCATGTTCAGCCAGGAAAACCCGCGCGTGATCGAGATCATCCGCACCTGGCTCAATAAATTCTTCCCGATCGAGGCAAAGTAGTTAAGCCGCTCGACGGAGAGAGCGTCCAGAACGCACGACGCGCCGAAGCTTCTCTTCCGCGCGGAAGAGAAGCTCGGCACACCGTGACCGATTACACCGCGCCTCACATCCGCGCGGGCTTCCGGGCGTTAGGGCAGTGCTGCGTTCGACTGATCGGCGAAAGTGATCTCGACCCGGCGATTTTGCGCGCGCCCGGCCGGCGTGTCATTGGAGGCGACCGGTTGCGCCTCGCCAAAGCCTTTCGTCGTCATCATGTCCCGCTTCGCGCCATGCTGGGCAAGGTATGCCATGACAGCCTCGGCCCGCCTTTGCGAGAGTTGTTCGTTGGTATCGACGCCCTTTTGGCGCAGGTCGGGGCCAATCGGCGCATTGTCGGTATAGCCGCTGATGAGGATCCGCCGTTGCTGATACGGCGCCAGCTGCCGGGCGATCTGCGCCATGTTGCGCTCGCCCGCGGCGGACAATTCCCATGAGCCCGATTTGAACGCGAGATCGTCGTTGACGACCAAACGGAGCGAATTCTGCAGCCGGCCCTGTTGCGCGGTGAGAGCGGCGATCTTCTCCTGATCAGCTTGATGCTGCGCTTGCAGTTGGTTGTTTTGAGCCTGCAGCGCGTCGTACTTGTTGTCCGTGACGCAGGCGGTGAGCGCCACTAATGGCAGCAGCGCGATGAGTGTACGCTTTGCGCGAACGATGGTAACGATGGTCATGTGCATCTCCTTCGAGATTTGAGTGGCCGGACAGGTGGGGTCGCCTGACGACCTCTCCCCCAGTCAATGCGTTGTCCTAACCGTAGGGCCGGGCGAAGCTCTGCGACCGAAGAGTTCTAGGAGGCGCGTCGATATCTCTGGCGAGCCCCGTTGCGCATAAACGGCCGATTGATCTTCACAACGCCGCAATAGTCGCAAAGTGCAGGCTGTGCCGATATACAGCAATATCCCGAGAACACGGTTTTATTAAATGGACCGCGTGCCAGTCGCACCCGGATACCGGCCAGGCGTTGTCAGCCTGCGTCCCGGGGATCAGCGCACGAAACGCCCGCATTTGAGGTCAGACCAAGTCGTTGCGAATGGGACAGGTGTCCTTGAGGTCTCTCTAACCATCGCGTGACGCTTTGTGGGGCGTTGCGCGCATGGATGGAAGCTGCGGCAAATCCTGCTACATCTCACGGTTGCCTTCCCTATGCGAGGGCATTGAAGATGAGTTGATCGAGACGATGACTGATACAATCTCCGCCGAAGACCTCGCGAAATTCGCGGCCGACATTTTCATCGCGCGCGGCTTCTCAGCCGATCACGCGGCGAAGATCGCCGAGGTGCTTGTCTGGGCCGATCTGCGCGGTGCGCCGAGCCACGGCGTGCAGCGTATCCCACGCTATATCGAGATCATCGACGCCGGCGAGATGAACACGCGACCGACGGTCCGCGTCGAGAAAGAATTACCGGCGGCGGTATTGATCGAAGCGGATCGCGGACCAGGCCAGGTCTCGATGCGTCTCGCCGCCGCTGAAGCCGCGCGCAAGGCACGCGCTGCCGGCATCGGCCTTGCGCTGGTGCGGCGCACAACGCATACCGCGGCGCTCGGCTATTACACGCGACTGGCGGCGCTCGAGGGCATGGCGGCGATCGCCGGCTCGGCCTCGTGGTCGAACATGGTCTATCACGGCGCGCGCGAAGTCGGCGTTGCCTCCAATCCCTTCTCGATCGCGATCCCACATGGAAAAGGCGAGCCGCTGGTGCTCGACATGGCAACGGCGGTCGCGGCGCTCGGTAAGATCGTTCACGCGGCGCGCAGCGGAAAAAGCATTCCCGAAGGCTGGGCGCTCGACGATGACGGCAACCCGACCACCGATCCCAAGAAAGCGACGCTGCCCTTATCGCTCGGCGGACCGAAAGGCTCCGGCCTCTCGCTGATGATCGAAGCAATCGCCAGCCTCGTCACCGCCAACGCGATCATCGCCGACACCATCGAAGGCAAGCCCGAAGGCAAGGCGCATCGCCAGAACGCTTTCCTCATCGCGATCGATATCGCTCAGTTCCGCGACCTGCCCGGCTTCGACCGCGATCTCACGCGTACGATCAACGCACTCAAAGCGCAGCCGCGTCAGGCCGGCTTCGAGGAAATCCTCATGCCGGGCGAGCGCGGCGCACGCGAACTTGAGAAGCGTCGCAAAGCGGGCATCACAATTCCAGCGGCGACGTGGGCCGAGCTGATGAAGGTGGCTGACCGGTTTGGCGTGAAGGCGCCGTAGGCACTTACCGCTCTCGCTCCTTCTTCCGTCTCGCTTGCTCTTTCTCCGTCACCCCCGCGAAAGCGGGGGTCCATCGATGCACATGGATTCCCGCTTTCGCGGGAATGACGGGAAAATTTTAAACCGCCGAATAGCCGGTCGCATCCATCAGCGGGAACGCACTGAAGAGGCCTGGCGGGTTGACCGGTGTGGAAGCCGTGATGAACGATTTGTTCAGCGCACCGACATTCTTCGCGCCGAGATTGGCCATGCAGGCCTCGATCTCTTTCTCGAGGATTTCGAGCACGCGGACCACGCCGGCCTCACCATTCGCCAAGCCATAGGCGTAGAGCCGGCCGATGCCGACGACATCGGCGCCCGTTGCCAGCGCCTTCACGACATCGGTGCCGCGATAGACGCCGCTGTCGAAGATGATCGTCGCCTTGCCTTTCGCCGCCTGCACGACTTCCGGCAGGATCTGGTAAGCGCCGCGTGCGTGATCGACTTGGCGTCCA
This sequence comes from uncultured Alphaproteobacteria bacterium, assembly GCA_963740675.1. Classification (GTDB taxonomy): domain Bacteria; phylum Pseudomonadota; class Alphaproteobacteria; order ATCC43930; family CGMCC-115725; genus CAIKMD01. The sequence continues at coordinate 122,203 of CAVUFS010000003.1, read as the reverse complement.
CCATGGGTCGAGACCCAGATCACCGAGACGCCGGCCTTCACCGCCTCAGCCGCATCCTCACCGTTGGTGATGCCCTTGAGCGCGACCTTCACATCCTTGTGGCGGTCCTTGAAGCGCTTGATGCGGTCCCAATCGAGCGTCGAGAGATAAGGATCGGGATTGTCGCTGAGATTGGCGTTGTTGCCCGCGTGGATGATGTCGCGCTCGCGGCGCGAGAAATGCGCGCTGTCGACGGTGAAGCCGAAGACGTCGAAACCCGCCTTGGTCGCGCGCTGCACATAATTGTCGAGCCAGGCATCATCGCCGCTGACATAGAGCTGCAGGATCTTCGGGCAATCCGACGCGGCGCCGGTCTCTTCGAGGCCGGGTTTGGCGACCGAGCTGTAGCCCATCGCGATACCGAATTTCGCCGCCGCCTTGGCAACGGTCGCCGCGCCGCCCGCATCGATCAGCCCGACCGAGCCGATGCCCGACATCATCACCGGCAGGCGCATCGTCTTGCCGAGGAACTTGCCGCGCGTATCGACTTTGCCGACGCCGCGCAGCGCGCGTGGCTTGAAAGCGACGCTATCGAGTGCCTGACGGTTGCGCCGCATCGTCGTCTCGGTATCGGCGCAACCGAGCAGATAATTCCACGCGATCGGCTTCATCTTCGCATGGCCCGATTGCACGAGCTGATGCATCACGACGAATTTCGCCGGATCGAAGGCCTCGTCTTTCGGTTGTGCCGGCACGGGCGCCGCTACCGGCTCTTGCGGATCGGCGGCTAACTGTTCGGCCGCGTTGCTGCTGCGCGGCCCGAAGACAACCGCCGCGGCGGTTGTCGCTGCGCCGGCGCTTTGCAGAAAGCGGCGACGCGGAATGCTTCCGTCCATGATCTTCCTCCCTCATTGATGAGCTTGCTGCCCGTTGTGGAAAAGTATCGGCCCTAACAACCGCAGCGGTCAACGAGAGAGGCCTGCCCCTCCTTGCCGCTCAGCGGCGCGCCGCCTATAGAGAAGCGACAGCAACAAGAAACCGGGCGTCGCAGAGTCCTTCGGGGGAGACATGGCCGACATCACCGCGCAAGCCGATCGCTATCAGATTGCCGCCCGCATCGAGCGCCTGCCCTTTTCGCGCTGGCACTTCAAGATGGGCGCGATCGTCTCGACCGGCTGGTTCTTCGACGGGTTCGACGCCCTCGCCATCGCCTATGTCCTGCCGGTGCTGGTGCCGGCATGGCATCTCACCTTCGCAACCGGCAGCACCCTGATCAGTGCCGGTTATGTTGGGCAACTCATCGGCTCGATCGTCTTCGGTTGGCTCGGCGAGCGCTATGGGCGCGTACCGATCTTCCGCTACACGCTGATCCTCTACACGGTGATGAGCATCGGCTGCGCCTTCGCTTGGGATTACTGGTCGCTGTTCACCATGCGCGCGATCCAAGGCCTTGGCCTCGGCGGCGAAATCCCGATCATGGCGGCCTATATCGGCGAATTCGCCAAGGCCTCGCATCGCGGCCGCTACGGTCTCGGCTTCCAGCTCTGGTTCTCGATCAGCTTCATTTTCGTTTCGATCATTGCGCGCTTCGTCGTGCCGACATTCGGCTGGCAGTGGATGTTCATCATCGGCGCGATCCCGGCGATCATCCTGATCCCGCTCCGCCAATGGATGCCGGAATTGCCGCGCTGGCTGGTCAACAAGGGGCGCGACGAGCAAGCGAACACGATCCTCAGCAAGATCGAAGATGAGATCTCGGAGCATGGCGCGAAGCCGCTGGCGCCTATACCGACCGATATCGCGCCGACCAAGCCTTCGACCGCGACGATCGGCGATCTGCTGCGCGGCATCTATCGCCGACGTACCCTTGCCGTATGGACGATCTGGTTCTGCACGTACATCATCGTCTACGGGCTCAACACCACCGTGCCGACCCTGCTGCGCACGGTCTATCACGCGTCGCTCGAGGATTCGTTGAGCTTCGGTTACTGGGCGAGCGGCCTCGGTCTTTGCTTCACGATCACCGGCATCTTCCTGATCGACAAATTCGGTCGCAAGCCGCTCTTTGCCATGGGTCAGCTTTGTGGCGCCATCCCGCTGATATTCCTCTTCGCCTACGCGTACCCGGGCCAGGGCCTCGTTTTCCTGATGGCGATGTTCATGCTCGGTTCCGCCTTCAATTCGATCCTGGCGCTGGGCCTCAGCACTTATACGGCCGAACTCTACCCGACCGAGATGCGCGCGGTCGGCGTCGGCATCGGCAATGCCTGGGTACGGTTTGCGGCGGTCATCGGGCCGATCTTCCTTGGTTGGGCGAGCGCCGACTTCGGCCTTAACAACGCCTATCTGATTTACGCCATGTTCGGTGTAATCGGCGGCCTCACCGTCATCTTTGTCGCGATCGAGACCAAGGGCAAAGTGCTGGAGATTCTGTCGCCATCGTTGAGCGCGAGCAAAGCCGCCGAATAGTCATGGTGTTTCGGTAAGGATGAGCGACACTAGTCAGAGCTCGAGTGGAGAGAGCGCGGCAGCGGCATCGAGCAGCGCCCGCGCGGTATCGTGGGACGCGTTTCTATCGACCTATCTGCCGGCCCTCGTCCTGGCGATCGGCACCGGCATTGCGCTGCCCGCGATCCCGACACTCGCCAAGACCTATGCGGTCAGCTTCGGCATGGCGAGCGGCGTCGTCACCGCGTTCGTGCTCGGCAATGTCGTCGGCACGATCCCCTCGGGCTGGTTGATCGATCGCTTCGGCAACCGCGTCGTGCTGATCTCGGCGCCGCTCATCACCTCGGTAACGAGCTTCGCGATCTTCTTCTCCGATGATTTCACTGAGCTGCTGATCCTGCGCTTCCTCACCGGAATGGCCGCCCAGATGTGGCAGATGGCGCGGCTGGCTGCGATCTCGTACGGCGCGGCGCCGTCGCAACGCGGCCGGCTGGTGAGCTGGATGTTCGGCATGGACAGCACCGGCCGGCTTGCGGGTCCCATTATCGGCGGCTTCATCGCCGCCTCCTGGGGACCGCGGGCGCCGTTCCTGGTCTTCGCGGCGATGGCGCTGATCGCGCTGGTCCCGACCTCGACCTTTGGCAAGGACACGCCGCGGCAAAGCAAAGGCGACAAGAAAGCGGCGCGCACGATGTCGCTGCGCGACGTCATCATGCCGCGCCTCGTCTATTTCGGCGTCGCGCTCTTCGCCGGGCTGACGCGTGGCCCGCTCAATGCCGATCTCCTCCACCTCTACGCCGCCTTCGCCTACAACCTCGGCCCGGCGCAGATCGGCTATCTCGCGACCGCGGCCTCATGCCTTTCCTTGCCGATCGGCTTCACCGGCGGCTGGATCATGGATCGCTTCGGCCGCAAGCGGACCATGGTGCCCGGCTTCACGGGTGTCACAATCGCTATGGCGCTCCTCGCCGTCTCGGCCTACGCGCATCTATCGCTTGCCTGGTATGTCGGGCTGTTCCTCCTCGGCGTCGCAACCCAGGCCCTGACCGGCGGCTCGGTGCAGACCGTTGGTGCTGACGTGGCGCCGGCGGAAGCCCGCGGAACGTTCCTCGGTATCTGGCGGTTTACGGGACAAGGCGGCGTCGCGCTCGGCCCGATCATCTTCGCGCTGGTCGCCGATACCGTCGATTACGGCACGGCGTTTATATTCACGTCGTCCTGCGCCGCGGTTGTCGCCTTCCTGTTGATCCGCTACGTGCCCGAGACAGGCAGGCAATCGGATTAGCGCCTGGCTTTGATCGAAGATCGGGGGATCCTAGTGAAAAGACTCATTCAAAAGGTCGCTTTCGGCATTGCCGCTCTGCTCGCCGCCGGCGGCGCGGCTGAGGCGGCCGATGTCGTGAAGGTCGCGACGGTGAAATCGACGGCGCTCGGCGCGGTCTATGTCGCAATCGACAAGGGCTATTTCAAAGACGCCGGCATCGAGATCGATTTCGCGAATTTCGATTCACCGGGCCTCGTGCCGCCGGCGGTGGTGTCGGGCTCGGCCGATATCGGCTCAACTGGCGTTTCGGCGCAGCTCTACGCCCTCGCCGCCCAGGGCGCGATCAAGATCTTCGCCGGCCAGGCGCGCGAGCATCAGACCTTCCAGGTCAACGCCTTCATCCTCTCGAACGCGGCATCGGCGGCGGGGCTCACAAGCCTCGACAAGCTCGCCGGCCATTCCGTCGCGATCTCGCTGATCGGCTCGCCGGTGCATTACGCCGCCGCGCAGGTCGCGCTGAAACATCACGTCCCGCTCGACCAGGTGCGCTTCCTGGCGCTGCAGGCGAACGGCAACATCGTCTCGGCCGTGACCGGCGGCACCGCCGATACCGGCGTCATCCCGGCGACGATCATGGCGCCGGCCCTGGCCAAAGGCGATCTGAAACTGCTCGCCTTCGTCGGCGACGAGGTGCAATGGCAGTCGAGCGCGCTCATCGCCTCGCCGAAGGCGCTCAACGAACGCGGCGAGGTGATGAAGCGCTTCCTCACCGGCCTACGTCGCGGCCTGCATGATTTCCACGACGCTTTCACCGCTGCCGACGGCACACGTCACGATGGTCCCGGCGCGAATGAGGCGCTCGCCATCATGGCGAAGTATCTCGACCAGAAGCCCGACGAATTGCGCGTTGCCGTTCCCTATGTCGATTCCGATGCGCGGCTCGATTTCGCCGACATGACCCGCCAGCTCGACTGGTTCACCTCGCAGAACATGCTGAAGGGCAAGGTCACGCTCGATCAGGTGATCGACAAGCGCTTCGCCGAGGATATGAAGCACTAACGGCAAGGCGATCGTGCGCCCTTCGACGACGCTTCGCTCCGCTCAGGGTGAGGATAAAGGGATGCGCGGCATCCTCTGGCGGCAGATGCCGTCCACACTAGCGCCTCACCCTGAGCGGAGCGCCTGAGCTTGGCGAAGGGGCGTCGTCGAAGGGCGCAGGCTGCACCTTGCAACGCTTCACTTCGCAATGACGGGTTACTTACCCCACTTCTTCTGCCATTCCGGCAGCACAGCCGGATTGACGACATAGACCGGCGGCTCGCCGGCGATCACGCGCTCGATATTGGCGATCGCCGTGCGCGGCACGGCCTCGGCGCCTTCGCGCGAATGACCGACGCAATGCGGCGTCAGGATCGCATTCGGCAGATCGCGCAACGCGTTATCGGGCGCCAGCGGCTCGCTCTCGAACACGTCGAGCGCGATCTTATGCAGCCGCCCCTCTTTCGCGATCTTCACGAGCGCCGCCTCGTCGGCGATGCCGCCGCGTGCCGTGTTGATAAGGATCGCGTTCGGCTTCATCAGCCGCAGCTTTGCCTCATTTAGCAGATAGCGCGTCTCTGCGTTGAGCGTCGACAGCACGCAAACGATGTCGCTGCTCTGGAGCAGATCGTCGAGGCCGACGAAGGCGACATTTGCCGGCACCGGCTCGTGCACGCGCGGCGCATAAGCCTGCAACGTCACGTCCCAGGTCGAGAGGCGATGCGCGATGGCGCGCGCCATATTGCCGAAGCCGATCATGCCGACCGTCTTGCCGCGCAGCATCCGCGCATTCATGCGCGACGGCGCCGGCTCGTTGGCGCGCAGCGCCGCGATCTTCTCAGGCAGGTTATGGAGACAGGCGAGGATCAGCATGATCGTCGCTTCGGCGACGCTCAGATAATTCTCCGGCACCTGGCCATTGGCGACGACGATGCCGAGCGAGGTCGCGCCGGTGATGTCGAAGCCTTCCATGCCGATCCACGGATTGATCACGGCACGAAGAAGCGGTGCTTTCTCGAGCAGCGCGTGCGTGCAGGGGTATGCGTTGCCGTAAAGAATATCGGCCTTGGCGAGCGCATCCGGCTTCGCCAGGAACGGCGCCGCGCCGATATAGCGGATCACCTCATGGCCACGACGCTTGAGCTCTTCCTCGACCGGTACAAAAGCGTATTCCGTAGCGGCCGGTCCGACGACGACGATTTGCATTCGCTATTACCCTGATTTGGCGCGGGAAAACGCCGTTGTTGGCGAGAATTCCGAGCCTTATAGTAACGGCAGGGCCTAATTCAAAGTATTCGAGGGAGATCGACGATGGTGACGCCGACGCCGCTGCATAAGGAGCCGACGCTTCGCAACTCCATTCCGCCGGCCGAGTGGCAGGCGCGCGTCGACCTCGCCGCCGCGTATCGCCATGCGCAATATGCCGGCTGGAACGATTCGATCTTCAACCACATCACGCTGCGCGTGCCGGGCGAGCCCGATCATTTCCTCATCAAGCCGCATGAGCTGCTGTTCGAGGAAGTGACCGCATCGAGCCTCTTGAAGCTCGACATGGAAGGCCGGCCGATCGGCGAGGACAAGCCGATCAACCCCGCGGCGACGACGATCCACACCGCCGTGCTGATGGCGCGGCCCGACATCAACGCCGTGATGCACGTCCACACCGAGCCGGGCATCGCGATCTCGGCAGTAAAGGGCGGGCTCAAATATTTCTGCCAGGATGCGATGAATTTCTACAACCGCATCGGCTATCACGATTTCGAAGGCATCGCGACCGACAGCGACGAATGCGCCCGCCTCGCCCGCGATCTCGGCCAGAGCAATCATTCGGTGATCCTGCGCAATCACGGGCTGCTGACGACCGGCGCCAATATCAGCCGCGCCGTCACCACCATGGCGATGCTGATCCGCGTCGCCGATGCGCAACTTCGCCTGATGGCGGCGGGCGCCGACATCATCGAGCCGTCGGCCGACGTCTGCGAGCACACCGCGAAGCAATTCGACAAGCAGCGCAACAGCGGTGGCCAGGTCGAATGGGCCGCGATCCTGCGCAACCTCGACCGGCTCGACCCGTCGTTTAGGGACTAGTCTTTCGTATTTTTTTATTCGTCACCCGCGGGCTTGTCCCGCGGGTCCATGGATTGCCGGGACAAGCCCGGCAATGACGAAAGAAAAAGCAACGTCTCGTCGCTCTCCCGAAAAAGAAAACCCCGATGAAAGTCTTTCTGTTCGATCTCGTGCCTTATGCGCACCAGTTCACCGAATTCACCGACCTGCCCTATCCGCTGCCCGGTAAATATTTCGATCCGAAGATCGCGCACCAGACCTATCAGGAGCACATCCAGGCCTGGAAGCTGATGGACGAGCTTGGCTTCGACGGCGTCGGCTTCAACGAGCATCACACCACGCCGCACAGCCTGATGAATTCGCCGAACATGCTGATTGCGGTCGCGGCGCAGCATACGAAGCGGCTGAAATTCGTGGTGATGGGCTATCTGCTGCCGATGCACGATCCGCTGCTGGTCGCGGAAGAGACCGCGATGGCGGATCAGATCTCGGGCGGGCGCGTGATCGCCGGCCTGGCGCGCGGGGCGCCGCGCGAATACCACGTCTTCTCGATGCCGGCCCAAGAAGCGCGCGCGCGTTTCGAGGAAAGCTACGAGATCATCATGAAGGCGTGGACGCAGGAAAGCTTTTCGCACGAAGGGAAGTTCTGGAAGTACAAGGACATCTCGCTTTGGCCGAAACCCTATCAACAGCCGCATCCGCCGATCTGGATTCCGGTGACCGGCTCCAAGGAAACGCTCGATTGGGCCGGCAGCCGCAACTACCCGATCGCGTTGCCGGAATTCTCGAAGGGCTTGATCGAGGACATCATCGGCTACTACTCGAAGGCCGTGGCCAAGACGGGCAACAAAGTGACGCCCGACCAGATCACGCTCTTCGCCGACGCCTATGTCGCCGACAGCCGCGCCGCCGCGATCAAGGAATACGGACCTTACTACGTCTATTTCCAGAACATGCTGTTCGGCCACGGCAACAGTGTCGCCCTCGCCCGCCTCGGCTCGGCGCGCAACCCGGCGTCATTCGATTACGTGCGGCCGGAAAATCGCGGGCCGTTGATGAACGAACGCGTGAAGACGACCGCCTTCACCATGGCCGATGCCGAGAAGCGCGTCGTCGACCGCGCGGCCTGGGGCTCACCGAAAGAGGTGATCGAGCGCCTCATCGACGAAGGCGAGCATGCCGGCGCCAACAACGTGCTCCTCAACGTCAATCTCGGCGCCATGCCGCATGAGATGTTCATGGAACAGATCCGCCGCTTCGGTAAAGACGTGCTGCCCGCGCTTCACGCGCATGAGGTGAAGACCGTGCGTCCGGCGGAGATGTTCGCTTAGATATTCCCTCTCCGCGCTTGCGGGGAGAGGGAGGGGCCCATTGCGAAGCAATGGGAGGGTGAGGTGTGCCTCAACGGCGCGATCTCCTGATATCAAGTCACCCACCTCACCCTACCCTCTCCGCCCTCAAGGGCGGAGAGGGAAAGATTTGATCACTGCCAAATGGCAAATCCCATCGCGCAGCCGACACCACTCGGCTGGCGATAGCAGGGGATGTAGTCGACCATCTTGCCGCCGCGGCCCATCGCGCCGGCGAGGATGATCCAGTTGCGGATCTCGGACGTGCCTTCGACCAGCACGTCAGCCGGCATCGCGGCGTAGTATTTCTCGTCATGAGCCTCGAGCGCTTTGATGAAGGCCGCGTCGAGCGCCTCGTCGATCACCGTGTGACTGAGCCCGCCTGACGCGACCAGCGCAATCCGCGCGTCGCCCGGCAAGCCTTCGATCACGCGGCGCAGCGACTTGCCAAGATTGAGGCAGCGTTTCGCGCTCGGCGCCGGCGGGTAATAGGTATTCACCATCAGCGGCACGATCGGGAATTTCTTCAGCGGCATGAGGAAATCGAGCGCACGGCCGAACGCATGGCCGAGCCCGTATTCCTCGCGGTTCTTGCGCGACCAGGCGATGTCGAAACCTTCATCGGTCAGCCCGTCATAAAGCTGCAGGGCAAGCGCGCTCGCGACCGGATAGCGCGTCATCTGGTCGGTCGATTTCACGCCGAGATAATTGAAATGCAGCGTCGCGTCGGTCTCGGGCGCAAGGTAGAGCAGGAACGGCGGCTGGTTGTCGTCGAGGATGTTCTCGTGCTGATCGTCGCCCATGACAATCACCGCGTCGGGCGCCCAGGCTTCGAGCTGCGCCCGCAGCGCGCCGATCGCCTTGTTGCAGCGCGCCTGGTTCGCGAGCTTCGCTTCGTCGGTGAGGTCCTTCGCGATATCGGGTTTGGGGTTGAACGGGCCTTTGGTGCGCGTCGGCAAATCGCTCCATTGGAGCGCCGGCATCAAAAGCTGCGGCGCGTGCGATGTCCCTAATCCGCCGATGAGCTGGGCCATGAATTCCTCCCCTTCTAGAGCGTCCGAAAGCCGAAGCGCCGTCCGATACCGCGAGCGATCATCGCCACGCCCCAGGTCAGCACCACGATGAACACGCCAACGATCGACGCCGCCTCGTATTGACCGTCGATCATATAGTCGATCTGCAACAGCGCCAACGGCCGGTTGCCACCGGTCGCGATCATCACAATGGTCGCGACATTGCGCGCGGCGGTGCTGAAAATATAGAGCGCGGCGGTGACCAGCACCGGCGCGAGCAGCGGCAGCACGATCCGACCATAGGTCGCGGCGCGGCCGGCGCCGGCAACGAAAGCCGCCTCCTCCAACTCGGCGCCGATCTGCACCATGTTGCTTTTGATGATTTGCGTACTCGTCGTCACCGCGTTGATCAGCACCGCCACTACCAGCACGGCGATCGTTCCGTAAAGCGGCCGCAACACCGGCACGGTGAGGAACATCCAGAGCAGGCCGAGGCTGAGGATAACGCCGGGCAGGCTCGCCGGCAGCCAGGTGACGAAATCCAGGAGCTTGCGACCGGGATAGCGCGTCCTCACCGAGACATAGGCAACGAGGGAGAACCACAGCATGCCGAATAGCGCCGCCGCGCCGCCCATCACCACCGTGTTCCATAGCGCGCGCAGCAGTAGCGGATCGCTCAGCACCTCGGACCAATGCTCGCCGGTCCAGACCCGCGCCATATCGAAACGACCGAAGATGTTCATGAAGGTGCCGAGGATCAGGCAGATGCCCGGTACAACCGTCGTGAAAATCCCGAGCAGTGCCAGCACCCAAAACAGCGGCCAGCGCCAACCGCCGAGCGCGACGAGTTGCATCCGCGCCTTGCCGGTCACGGTGACGAAGCGGTTTGCCGCCAGCAGCCGCTGTTGCCAAAGGATCAGCGGCAGCACCGCGATCAGCACGGCGAAGCCCAGTACTGTCGCCTCGCCGAAGAGCGGCGGCGATTGGCGCATGAGCTGATACATCTTGGTGCTGAAGACGTAGAAGCTGATCGGCGGCCCGAGGATCAGCTCGATCTCGAAGGATTCGAGCGAGTGGATCAGCGAGATCGCCGCGGTGATGAGGATCGCCGGCAGCAGCAGCGGCACCAGGATCGCGCCGATCGTCGCGAGTGTGCCCGAGCCGACGACGCGCGCGGCCTCTTCCAGCGAGGAATTGATATTCCGGAAAGCCGGCACCAGGAAAATGTATTTCGCCGAGATGGAGCGCGAGGCGAGATGCGCGAAGACGATGCCAGAGAAAGTGTAGATGTTAAACACCGGCTCGGTGATGCCGAAGCCTTTCGCCAACACCTGGTTGACCACGCCGTAATCCGGATCGAACAGCAGGATCCAGCCGAGCAGCACGGGCAGCGCCGGCAGGAAGAACGCGATCCACATGAAATTGTCGATCAGGCGCTTGCCCGGAAGATCGCTGCGCGCGACGAGCCACGAGACGCCGATGGCGAGCGGCAGCGAGATCACCTCGGTCGCGATCGTGCGCGTCGCCGTGTTGAGCAGCGATGCCCACATTCCCGGCTGGTTGACGGCCGAGAGCCAGGTCGCGAGGCCGTAACTGCTCGTCCCATCCGTGCGTGTGACAACGAAGCTGCCATAGACGAGCAGCGCCAGCGGATAGAGGACAAAAAAGCCGGTGATCAGCAGGACCAGGCTGGCGCCGCCCGACCCAATCCAGCCGAAAGAAGCTTTCCTGCGCCGGCTCCGCGCGCCGTAGACAACACCATTGCCGCTTTGACTCACGCTTTTCCCCCGAACACCGCGGCTTGTGCTTTTTCGCGTTGACTTTCATCCTGCGATTTACGGCAAGATACTGTCAAGTAACGCGAAATTGCCCATTCGAGGGCTTATTCAAAGCGCTTGGGCGTGGGTGGGAGACGAAGATGACGACACGCGAGGAAAACGCTCTGTTGACCCACACCGGGCCGGGCACGCCGGGCGGCGCGCTGATGCGCCGTTACTGGCATCCGATTGCGCTGTCCTCCGAATTGCCGCCGGGCGGCCCGCCGCAACCGATCCGTCTTTTCAGTGAAGACCTCGTTCTCTTCCGCGACGACAAGGGACGCGCCGGCCTGCTCGGCATTCTCTGCTCGCATCGCTGCGCGGATCTTTCTTACGGCCGCGTCGAGGATGGCGGGTTGCGCTGCCTTTATCACGGCTGGCTGTTCGATATCGCCGGCCGTTGCCTCGAGCAGCCGGCCGAGCCGCCCGAGAGCAAATACAAGGACGAGATCCGCCACCCGTCCTATCCGGTGGAAGAGCGCGCCGGCATGATCTTCGCCTTTATGGGCCAGGGCGAGCCGCCGATGCTGCCCGATTACGAATTCCTGCGCGCGACCGGCGAACATCTCTTCCTGCAGAAGACCATTCTCGATTGCAATTACCTCCAATCGCTCGAAGGCGATATCGACCCGTCGCACCTCTCCTATCTGCACAAGCCGATCAAGCGGATCGATGCCCGCAACGTGCCGGGCAGCAGCAAATCCGCCGATCAGTATTACCGTGAAGACGGCCGGCCGAAGCTCGAAGCCGAGCGCACCGATTACGGTGTGCGCATCTTCTCGGTGCGCAATTCCGGTGAGCAAGGCAAATACGTCCGCATCACCAATTTCATCCTGCCGAACAAGGCAGCGATCATCGGCAATGAAGGCCGCGTCGGCGAAGGCTATTCGGTGCATTGGCATGTGCCGATCGATGACGAAACCCATTACCGCTTCGATTTCATCTTCAATCGCGTGCGCGGCGTGGCGCGCGAGCGCTACGAGGCGGAAATCGCGCATGAGATCCGCGACAATCGCTATATCCGCAACAAAGAGAACCGCTACAAGCAGGATCGCGAGAAGCAGAAGACCGAGAATTACACCGGCATGGGTACATACTTCCCGGTGCATGATGCTTTCGCGACCGAGACACCGGGCCGCGTCCATAAGCGCGAGAACGAGCATCTCGGCGTTTCCGACACCTGCATCGTCGTGGCGCGGCGGCAATTGCTGAATGCGATCGAGGATGTCAGCGCCGGCCGCGATCCCGGTCATGTCGTGCGCTCGCCGGCGCAGAACGATATGTCGCATATCGTCGTCGTCTCCGAGATCGTACCGCACAACATCGACTACCACGACATCTGGAAACAGCGACAGATCAAGCCCGTGGCGGCGGAGTGAGCATGCACGCTTTCGTTATTTCGTCATTGCGAGGCCGCGCAGCGGCCGTGGCGATCCAGAGCAACAGAAAGGTTCTGGGTTGCTTCGCTGCGCTCGCAATGACGTTGATAATTCTGTCGGCGGCGACACCCGCCCACGCCGATTGGAAAACCGATTGGGACGCGACCGTCGCCGCGGCGAAGAAGGAAGGTGCGCTCGTCCTCTCCGTGCCGTCGGGCCGCGCCTGGCGCGATGCGCTGGCGAAATTCCAGGAGGCCTATCCCGATATCAAGACCGAGATGACGCCGGTCGCGAGCCGCGATTACTGGCCCCGCATCGTCAAGGAGCATGAGGCCGGGCAGTATCTCTGGGATCTACGCATCGGCGGCATCGATGCGCCATCCTACGACATGAAGAACAAGGGCGAACTCGCGCCAGTGAAGCCGCTCTTCATCCTGCCCGAGATCACCGACGAGAAGAATTGGGGCGCCGGCTTCAACGGCCTTTTCCTCGACAAGGAAAAGCAGTTCTTCCCGGCTTTCGTCGCCTATGAGAGCCAGAGCGTCTATTACAACAAGGCGAAGCTCAACGGTGCTGCGCCGCCGACGATGCTGACTCTCGATGCGCCGCAATGGACCGGCAAGATCTCGATGGCCGATCCGCGGGGCGGTGCCTCGCTCAACGTGCTCGTCGTGATGGACAAGCTCTTCGGCGATGAGACGATCAAGAAGCTAATGGAGCAAAAGCCGGTCATCACCGGCGAGCCGCGGCAGATGATGGATTGGCTCTCCTCCGGCCGCTATCCCATCGCCTTCGGCCTGCCGAGCGCGACTTTCGTCGATTACGCGGCGCGCGGCGCCTCCGCTCGACGATTTCGTCAAAGTGCAAGGCATCCATCTCTGGAGCCCGGGCGTCGGCGCGATCGAATACATGGTGAAGGCGCCGCATCCCAATGCGTCGAAACTTTTCGTCAATTGGCTGCTGTCGAAAGACACGCAGACCATGCTGATGCAGGCGGTGAAGCTCAACAGCCAGCGCGTCGACGTCCCGCAGGGCGATCCCGCCGAAGCTGTCGATGAGAAGATGATGAGCCAATACACCTGCACCCAGGGAGAAGAGCTCGGGCCTTACGAGCAGCACGTCGTCGCGCTGCTGCGCAACTATCTGCAATAACGCGAGCCGGCGATGGCAAAAATCCCAGTACTGATCGCGGGCGGCGGCCCGGTCGGGCTGGCGCTCGCCGTCGAGCTTGGCCTTTCCGGCATCGCTTGCACCATCGTCGAGCGGCGCGACGGCTCGCTTAGCGTGCCGAAGATGAGCGGGCTTTCCGTGCGCAGCATGGAATTGAACCGCCGCTGGGGCATTTCCGAAAAGGTGAAGCGCAATGGCTGGCCGCAAACCCGGCCCGAACGATTTCGTCTATTGCACCAGCATGACCGGGCCGGCACTGACCCGCGTCCGCATCCCGCCTTACGTCGACAAGCACCCGCCGTTCACGCCCGAGCCCGATTGCGGCTGCGCGCAGATCTTCTACGACCCGATCCTCCTGGAGCGCGTGCGCGGCCTGCCCGCGGTGACCTTGCGCCACATGACCAGCCTCGATTGCTTTCGAGCAGGATGCAAACGGCGTGCGCGCCACCGTCACCGACCGCAAAACCGGCAAGAGCGAGATCGTCGAGGCCGAATACCTCGTCGGCTGCGACGGCGCCGACGGCGCGGTCGCGACCCAGCTCAAGCTCGATTACGACGGCGTCGGCGTCTTCGCCACGAGCACGAATATCTATTTCCGCTCGCGCGAGCTGATGGAGATTCACGACAAGGGCTGGGCGCGTTTCTTCCGCTTCACCGACACCGGCGGTACCTGGGGCGAGATCATCGGCATCGACGGCAACGAGACTTGGCGCCTCTCCGTGCTGAAAGCGATCGACGGCTACGACACGCCCGATTACATGCGCCGCCTCGCCGGCCGCGATTTCGCCTACGAAGTGATCTCGGTCATGCATTGGGAGCGGCGCGAGCGCGTCGCGACCCGCTATCGCGATGGCAAGCGCGTCTTCATTGCCGGCGACGCCGCGCATCAGAACTCGCCGACTGGCGGGCTCGGCCTCCATACCGGGCTGCAGGACGCGCTCGATATCGGCTGGAAGCTGACCGCGGTGCTGCAAGGCTGGGGCGGCGCGCATCTGCTCGATAGCTACGAGATCGAGCGCAAGCCGGTGGCGCTCAACAATGTCCGCGCCTGCACCGGCGAGTTCGAGCTGCTTTCCTCCCTGCCCTGCGGGCCGGAGATCGACAAGGAGACGCCGGAAGGCGAAGCGCTGCGCAAGCGCTGGGCCGAGGTGTTTTATGCCACGAACCACGCCAACATGCCGATGTTCACCGAGAATCTGCGCCTCGGCTATTGCTACGACCCGTCGCCGATTATCGTGTCCGACGGCAGTCCGGCGATCCCGGTCGAGACCAAGCAATACGTGCCGTCGGCGCGGCCCGGCACGCGCGCGCCGCATGCCTGGCTCGAAGCCCCTGAGAATGAAGGGCGGCACTCGATCCTCGATCTCTTCGGCAAGGGCTTCGTGCTGCTGCGCCTCGGCGCCGCGCCGCCGTCAGGTGCCAGCATCGCCGAAGCGGCGACAGCCAGGCGCGTGCCGCTGACTATCGTCGATCTCGCCGATGAGAAGATCGCCGCGCTTTATGAGCGCTGCCTTGTGCTGGTGCGGCCGGACGGCCACGTCGCCTGGCGCGCCGACGATCCGCCTGCCAACGCGCTGGCACTGATCGACAAGGTGCGCGGAGCCTAACCCGCTCCGCCCCCTAACAACCGTCTTCCCCGCGAAAGCGGGGATCCAGGGTCACAGCTCGATGTGTGTATCCTGGATTCCCGCTTTCGCGGGAAAGGCGAATTGGAAATATCGCGTCCTGCCCTATTGCGCCCAGTAGAAATCGACGGCCGTGGTTTGAATCGGCGAGATGCGGTTCTCTTTCACCTGAACCTCCTTGGTGTGGACAAACACCATCGGCAAGTCGGCGACGGGCAGGATGTAATTCTGTTCGTTGATGTGGTCGATCGCCTTCTGATAGATCGCGTCACGCTTCTTCTGGTCGAACTCGACCTCGCCTTTCACCTCGGCGTCGCGAATAATCGGGTCGTTGCCCACATAGTCGCGGTTGCCGCTGAAGAAGAAGTCAAGGAGGTTGTCCATATCGGGCTGTGCGCTCGTCGGATAGAAGCCGAGGAACGCGGTTAGCTTGCCCTCGCCGCGCAGGCGGACATAAAGCGTAAGCGGCAGCGGCCGCACGGTGGCGCGGATGCCGACCTTGCGTAGCTGACCCGCGACCGCCTGGCCGATCTCGGACAGCGGCTCGTGTACGTTGAGCTCGATATCGATGCCGTCCTTGTAGCCCGCTTCGGCCAGGAGCTTCTTCGCGTCCTGCGGATTGAAATCAGGCGGCTTGGTCGACGACACGCAGCCGATATTGCTCGGAATGCAGATGCCGTTGAGCAATTCCGCGATCTCGCCACCGGGAATGACGGTTTTGGCGAGCTCCTTGCGATCGATCGCCTCCATGAAGGCTTTGCGCACGCGCTCGTCCTTCATCACCTTATTGTCGGAGCGGCCTGCCACATCGAGCGTGATATACATCAGCAAGCCGTTATGCATCGGCGTTACGGTCGTGTTCGGCGCCTGGGCGAGCTGGCGCGCCGTATCGGCCGACGGATTGCGGATGAGATCGATATTGCCGGTCATGAATTCGGCGATCTGGGTCTGCGAATCCGGGATCGGCCGCACCACGATGTTCTTGATATGCGCGCTATAGGGCCCGGTCTTGTTGTAGTAATCGTCATTGCGCACCAGCACCATCTTCTGCTGGTCGAGCGAGACGACCTTGTAAGGCCCTGTCGCGACCGCGCCCATGCGGCCGTAATCGGCTTTGTTATCGAGCTTCGCCAACACCTTCGTATCGAGGATATAGAATCGATAGGCGAAATTGAGCAGCTCGCCGGCGAGCGGCTTCTTGGCGGTGATCCGCACACTGTAGGGACCGGTTTTCTCGACCTTGTCGACCCAGTCATAAACGCTCTTGAAGCGCAGCGGCACATTCGGATCGATCAGATATTTGATCGTCCCGACGACGTCGTCGGCATCGAATTTATCGCCGTTGTGAAATTTGACGTCGTCGCGCAGATCGAATTCGACTGTCTTGTCGTCGACCTGGCGCCAGGCCTTGGCGAGCCGCGGCACAACTTTATGCTCGCGCTCGTCAAAACCGATCAGCGTCTCATAGACGATTGTGTAAAAAACGTTAGCTTCGTCGAGCGGGAATTGATAGGGATCGAGCGTACTCCACCAATCGTGGACGGCGACCGTAAGTGTATCGTTCGCCTTCTTCGCCGCCGCCGGTGCGACACCGATCGCCAGCACCGCCATCAAGCCAAGAATTCCTGTCCAAATCTTCTGCACGGCTAGCCTCCCCTCGCGCAACTTTTCCCGCGAGTGTCTGCCAGAACGGAAAAGACCGCAAGCCGCTTTCGGTAGTAGACGCCTATGGCGCCCACCGGAAATCGTCGACCTGGGTGTTGATCGGCGTGAGGGGGTTCTCGTTGACGGCCACATCCTTGGTGTGGATGAAGACCATGGGCAGGTCGGCCACCGGCAAGATGTAATTCTTGTTATTTACCTGATCGATGGCCTTCTTATAGATATCGCTGCGCTTCTCGATGTCGTTCTCGACCGCGCCGAGCTTCTGCGCCTCCTTGATCACCGGATCGGCGCCCCAATAGTCGCGGTTGCCGTCGAAGAACAAATCCAAGATGTTGTCCATGTCCGGCTGCGCGTTGGTGGGATAGAAGCCAAGAAATGCCGTGAGCTTACCCTCGCCGCGCATCCGCACGTATAGTGCCAGCGGCAGCGGCCGCACGGTGGCGCGGATGCCCACCTTGCGCAGCATGCCGGCGATGCCCTCGCCGATATCGGCCAACGGCTGGTGGACATCCAGTTCGAGATCGATTCCATCGCGATAGCCGGCCTCGGCCAGCAGCTTCTTGGCATCCTCGGGATTGTAATCCGGCGGCTTGGTCGACGAGACGCAACCGACATCGGCGGGAACGCAGATGCCGTCGAGCATCTCCGCGATCTGGCCGCCGGGAATGACCGTCTTCGCCAATGCCGGGCGATCGATCGCTTCCATGAACGCTTTGCGGACGCGCTGATCCGTCATCACCTTGTTGTCGGAGCGGCCGGCGGCATCGAGGGTCACGTACATCAGCAAGCCGTTATGCATCGGCGTAACCCGCGTGTTCGGGTCTTTCTCGATCTCGCGCGCGAGATCCGCCGTCGGATTGCGGATGAGATCGATATTGCCGGTCATGAATTGCGCGATCTGCGTCTGACGGTCGGGGATCGGCGTGACAATGATGTACTTGATCGGCGCCTGCCGGCTCTTGTCGTAATAATCGTCGAAACGCGTCAGCACCATTTTCTGCTGGTCGAGCGACACAACCTTGTACGGCCCGGCCCCGATCGCGCCCATGCGGCCGTAATCGGCCTTGTTCTCGAGCTTGTTCAGCACCTTCGAATCATAGATGTAGAAGCGATAGCCGAAGCCGATGAGCTCGGTTGCGAAAGCCTCTTTGGCGGTAATCCGTACCTTGTATTGATCGACCTTCTCGACCTTGGCGATCCAGGTATAGACGTCTTTGAACCGAAGTTGCGTCTTCGGATCGATGAGATAGCGAATGGTTTCCACGACATCATCGGCATCGAAATGATCGCCGTTGTGGAACTTCACATCGTCGCGGAGATCGAACTCGACCGTCTTGTCGTCGACTTGGCGCCAAGCCTTGGCAAGACGCGGCACGATTTTGTGCGTGCGCTCGTCGTAGCGGATGAGCGTTTCATAGACTCCCCGATAAAACACGCCCGCCTCATCGAGCGGGAATTGGTAGGGGTCGAGCGTGCTCCACCAATCGACCACCGCAATGCGGAGCGTGTCGTCAGCCTTGCCCGCCGAGGCCTGAGCGGTCCCGAACGCCAGAAGCGCCGCCGCACCCAAAATCGCCGATAGGATTTTGCGCAACTTAGCCTCCCTCTCATTCGTGTTTGCCGCGAGTGTCTACGGCGTCCAGTAAAAATCGTTGATGTCGGTGTTGATTGGCGTCAGCGGATCCTCTTTGACGGCCACATCCTTGGTGTGGATGAAGACCATCGGCAGATCGACCATCGGCAGGATGTAATTCTTGTTGTTCACCTGATCGATGGCGCGCTTATAGATCTCGTTGCGCTTCGCGAAATCCTGCTCGACCGCGCCCAACCTCTGCGCTTCCCGGATCACCGGGTCATCGCCCCAATAGTCGCGATTGCCATCAAAGAAAAGGTCGAGGATGTTGTTCATATCCGGCTGCGCACTGGTCGGATAAGAACCCATGAACGCCGTCAACTTGCCTTCGCCGCGCAATCGCCCATAAAGCGCAATCGGCAGCGGCCGCATCGTCGCGCGAATGCCGACCTTGCGCAGCATGCCGGCGATCGCCTCACCAACGGGGGCGAGCGGCTCATGTACGTCGAATTCGAGATCCAATCCGTCCTTGTAGCCGGCCTCGGCGAGCAGCTTCTTGGCGTCCTCGGGATTGTAATCCGGCGGCCTGGTCGAGGAGACACAGCCGACATCGGCGGGAACGCAGATACCGTCGAGAAGCTGTGCGATCTCGCCACCGGGAATGACGGTTTTCTTCAGTTCCTGGCGGTCGATCGCTTCCATGAAGGCCTTGCGGACGCGCTGATCCGTCATGACCTTGTTGTCGGACCGGCCGGCCGCATCGAGCGTGATATAGCTCAATATACCGGCATGCATCGGCGTCACCCGCGTATTCGGATCCTTCTCGAGCTCGCGCGCGAGGTCTGCCGACGGATTGCGGATGAGATCGATATTGCCGGTCATGAACTGCGCGACCTGCGTCTGACCGTCCGGAATCGGCGTGACGACGATGTTCTTGATGGGCGCTGCGTTCGAGCGGCCTTTATCGTAATAATCCTCAAATCGCGTCAGCACCATTTTCTGCTGGTCGAGCGAGACGACCTTGAAGGGGCCCGTGGCGATTGCGCCCATGCGGCCGTAATCGGCTTTGTTCTGAAGCTTGTTCAGCACCTTCGAATCATACATGTAGAATCGATAGGCGAAGCCGACGAGTTCGGTTGCGAAGGCCTCTTTGGCCGTAATCCGTACGGTGTACTGATCGATCTTCTCGACCTTGTCGATCCAAGCGTAGACATCCTTGAAGCGGAGTTGCGTGCTCGGATCGATGAGGTAGCGGAGCGTTCCGACCACGTCGTCGGCGTCGAAATGATCGCCGTTGTGGAATTTCACATCGTCGCGCAGCGTGAATTCGACCGTCTTATCGTCGATTTGGCGCCACGCCTTGGCAAGGCGCGGCACGATCTTGTGCTCACGCTCGTCAAAGCGAAGCA
This sequence comes from uncultured Alphaproteobacteria bacterium, assembly GCA_963740675.1. Taxonomy (GTDB): domain Bacteria; phylum Pseudomonadota; class Alphaproteobacteria; order ATCC43930; family CGMCC-115725; genus CAIKMD01. The sequence continues at coordinate 102,407 of CAVUFS010000003.1, read as the reverse complement.
GCGTCTCGTAGACGCCCCGGGAAAACGGGCCTGCTTCGTCGGAGGGGAATTGATAAGGGTCGAGCGTGCTCCACCAATCGCCGACCGCGATGCGCAGCGTGTCGTCGGCCTTGCCGGCCGAAGCCTGCGTCGTTCCGAGCGCCAGAAGCACCGCCAAGCCAAGAATCCGCGCCCAGATCGTCTGCAAGGCAGCCTCCCCCGCGATACTTTTGCCGCAAGTGTCAGCCAGAACGTGCGCCGCGGCAAGCGGATTGGGGTAGCGCTCCGCCCACGCCGGGCTGCGTGGGCTGGGCGAACGAAAAATAAGTTCGTTTGCATGCGCTTGGGCGAGTGCTAGGGTTCTAGCGTCGCGCGCGTAGAAAAATCCGAGAGCGCGCGGCGGTCGACAGGGAGTTTGGACGCGAGAGACGGCAGCGATGTCGCGATTCCTCATCCATAGAGCATTGATCGCCCTGCTGGTCGCGATCACCGTGTCGATCATCGGCTTCACGCTGCTGCGGTTGTCCGGCGATCTCGCTTCGGCTTTGGCCGGCGATACCGCAACCCAGGAGCAGATCGCCCAGACCGCCCATCTCTATGGACTCGATCGGCCCCTCTATATCCAATATTTCGATTGGGTGTGGAAAGCGCTGCATGGCGATCTCGGCCGCTCGCTCTTTACTAACGAACCTGTAACCTTGCTCATCTCCCAGCGCATCGGCGTCACGGTCCAGCTCTCGATCATGTCGCTGATCTTTGCCGTGCTGATCGCGATCCCGCTCGGCGTGGTCGCGGCGACCCGGCCGAATAGCTGGATCGACCGGCTGTCGCTCGGCCTTGCGGTCCTCGGCCAGGGCATGCCGAATTTCTGGTTCGGCCTGATCCTGATCATCGTTTTTGGCGTCACCCTACGCTGGCTGCCGATCTCCGGCACCGATCATTTCTCCAATTTCATCATGCCGACGATCACGCTCGGCACCTCGGTGATGCCGGCGATCATGCGCCTTACCCGCACCGGCATGCTGGATGCGCTCGACAGCGACTACATCCGGACCGCGCGCGCCAAGGGCCTGCCGACCCGCTCGGTGCTGTTCAAGCATGCGCTGCGCAACGCGATCCTGCCGGTGGTGTCGCTGACCGCCGTATCGCTCGGCTTCCTCCTGGGCGGCTCGGTGATCGTCGAGTCGGTCTTCGCCTTGAACGGCATCGGCTTCCTCGCTTTCCAATCGATCCTGCGCACCGATTTCCCGGTGGTGCAGTCAATCGTCGTCTTCGTGTCCTTCAGCTACATCCTGCTGACCTTGCTGTCGGACATGATCAACGCCTATCTCGATCCGCGTATACGGCTGGGAGGTAGAGCATGACCTCAATCGAGCGCGATCGTATCATCGTCTCCTCACCGGCACCGACCTTCGAGCTCGAAGCGCCCTCGCCGCGCATCATCATGCGCCGCCGCGCGCTGACTCATCCGGGCTTCCTCTTCGGCGCGACCGTGGTTCTGGCGACCGTCATCATCGCGATCTTCGCGCCGCTGCTCACGCCCTACGACCCCTATGCCCAGGATCTGTCGCAGCGCCTCATCCCGCCGGTCTGGGCGGCGAAAGGAAGCTGGGCGCACCTTCTCGGCACCGATGGGATGGGCCGCGATTACCTGACCCGCCTCATGTATGGTGCGCGCGTTTCGCTGACCATCGGCTTCGGCGCCGCCGCCATCGCCGGCTTTATCGGCACCAGCCTTGGCCTGATCGGCGGCTATTTCGGCGGCTGGGTCGACAGCATCGTCATGTATCTCGTCAATGTGAAGCTGGCCCTGCCCGGCATCCTCATCGCCTTGTCGCTGATCGAGGTGTTCGGTGGCTCGGTGTTCAGCGTTACGCTCATCCTCGGCGTGCTGTTCTGGGATCGCTTCATCGTCGTCACCCGCAGTGTGACGCAGCAAACCCGCGTTGCGGATTACGTGACCGCAGCCGAAGCGGTCGGTGCTTCGCGCCTGCGCATCATCCTCGGCGAAGTGCTGCCAAACGTCGCCAACCACATCATCGTCATTGCCTCTCTCGAGATGGCGGTGGCGATCCTGGTCGAAGCGGCGTTGTCCTTCCTCGGTCTCGGCATCCGGCCGCCGACGCCGTCCTGGGGGCTGATGATCTCCGAAGGGCGGAACTTCATGTTCTTCCAGCCCTATCTCGTCGCCGTGCCGGGCATCGCCATCCTCGTCCTCGTCGTCGCCATCAACATGCTGGGCGACGGCATCCGCGACATCACCGCGCCCGAAGGCCGCAATTGAGCCAGCCGCAGGAAGTCCTCCACGTCGAAGGCCTATCGGTCACGATCGATACGCCTAGCGGGACGTTGCGCGCGGTCAGCGATGTCGATCTGCATGTCGGCCGCGGCGAGACGCTCTGCATCGTCGGCGAGAGCGGCTGCGGCAAGACCGTGACCTCGCTCGGCATCATGGGGTTGCTGCCGCGGCGCGCGCATCTATCGACGAAGCGGCTCGAGCTCGAAGGCCGCGACCTCGCCAAGCTCTCGGCCAAGGAGCGCGCGCATCTGCGCGGCGACCGCATGGCGATGATCTTCCAGGACCCGATGACCTCTCTCAATCCGGTCTACACCATCGGCAATCAGATGGAGGAGATCTACGTCCGGCACGGCAAGGGCAATCAGAAACAGGCCCGCGAGCGCGCCGAATATCTCTTGCAGAAAGTCGGCATCAGCGCCGCGTCGAGCCGTCTCGGCCAATATCCGCATCAGCTTTCGGGCGGGCTGCGGCAGCGCGCGATGATCGCGATGACCTTGATGTGCGACCCGACGCTGATCATCGCCGACGAGCCGACGACCGCGCTCGACGTCACGATCCAGGCGCAGATCCTTCATCTGCTCGACGATCTGCAGCGCGAATACCGCATGGCGCTGATCCTCATCACCCATGATCTCGGCGTCGTCGCGCGCATGGCCGACCGCGTCATCGTGATGTATGCGGGTCAGGTGGTCGAGACCGGCACCGCGGAGGATATTTTTGCGGCGCCGCGCCATCCTTATACGCGCGGCCTGCTCGATTGCATTCCGATCCCCGGCAAGACCCGTCCCGGCGCGCCGCTCGGCTCGATCCCCGGCATCGTGCCCCCGCTGCTCGGCCCGATCGACGCTTGCCAGTTCCGCAATCGCTGCCCGCAAGCCTTCGCCGATTGCGCCAAGGCGCCGGTCCCGTTGCGCGAGACCACGCCCGGCCGCGCCGATCGTTGCCTGTTGCCCATCGACACGCCGGCACAGGCGCGCCGCGCTTCCGAAGCGCTCGGAGTCGCCGAATGAACGAGGCGGCGGTCAAAACCGATATCGTGCTCGAATGCCGCGGCGTCGGCCGAATGTTCGCGATCGGCGCCGGCATGTTCGGGGCCGGCAAAGAGCTGCGAGCGGTCGATGGTGTCGATCTGACGCTGAAACGCGGCGAGGTCCTCGCCATCGTCGGCGAGAGTGGCTGCGGCAAGACCACGCTGTCGCGCATGATGCTCGGCCTGCTGCTGCCAACCAGCGGTGAGATTTTCTTTGACGGCGAGCCGATCCATTCGATCGGCCGCAACGAGATCGCGCGCCGCGTCCAGCCAGTCTTTCAGGACCCTTACTCCTCGCTCAATCCGCGCAAGACGCTGGCGCAGATCATTGCCCTACCGCTCGAGGTGCATAGTATCGGCACGCGCGAGGAGCGCCGCGCGCGTGTCGAGCAGCTCATGGAACTGGTCGGCCTGGCGCGGCGGCTGATCTATGCCTATCCGAGCCAGCTTTCCGGCGGCCAGCGCCAGCGCGTCGCGATCGCCCGCGCATTGGCAATGAGCCCCGAGATCGTGATCTGCGACGAGCCGACCTCGGCGCTCGATGTCTCGGTGCAGGCGCAGATCCTCAATCTGCTGCAAGATCTGCGGCGCGAGCTCAACCTCACTTTCGTGATCGTCTCGCATAATCTCGCGGTGGTCGAGCATATGGCCGATCGCGTCGCGGTAATGTATCTCGGCCGCGTCATCGAGGCGGGTCCGACCGCGCAAATCTTCTCGGCGCCGCGCCATCCTTACACGCAGACACTTTTCGATTCCGTGCTGACGCCCGATCCGTCGCGCGGCCTACCCGAATTTGCTTTAGGCCCGGGCTTTCCCAACCCACTCGATCCGCCGCCCGGCTGCGCCTTCCATCCGCGCTGCCCGAAAGTCATGCCGATCTGCAAGACGCAGCGACCCGCGACCACGCGCGACAGCACGCGCATGGTCGAATGCTGGCTGCACGAATCGGCAACCGCGCGCTCTTAACAAAAGCCGTCATGTAACAGAAGTCGTCATGGCCGGACTTGGCCCGGCCATCCACGAGTTTGATCCAAAGACGTGGATGCCCGGGACAAGCCCGGGCATGACGTGTTTTCTTATGCGTCGACTTTATCCCTGCGTATGCTCGCGGAACCATTTTTCCGCGCCGGGATGGAGCGGCACGTCGATCGGCGTCTCTTCGGTGTCGCGACCGAGTTGCGCGATGCCTTTATAGTCTTCCTCGAACGGCATCTCGAAATCGCGCGCCGCGATCGCGCCGCAGACGTCGTAGACCATCTTCTCGTCGAGATTGGCGCTGCAATAGATCGGCCAGCCGCTGAAATCGATGCAATCATGGTCGTGCTTCACGCCCATCTTGCCAGCCGGGATCAACTTCTTGCGCCAGCCAAGCGCCGTCAGATGCGCGAATTCGGGCTGCGTCAGGTTGAGCGGCACCATACCGGCGGCGATCGATTGCGGCAGCCAGGTCTTGATGCCCTCGTCGAAGATCATGTCCATCTCGCCCTTGGCCACCGGATCGAGACGGCGTACATCGCCCGGACCGCCGCAGAGCACGAGCTTTCCGCCCCAGCTCTCGACATCCTTCAGCGTGAAACCGTGCAGCGACAGCACCTGGTCGATCAGCACATGGGTCGAATGCGTCGGGTCTTCGCGCACCGAAATCTTGAGCGGCTTGCCCTTCATCTCGGCGAGCGATTTGATGCCGCATTTCGGATTGACGGTGACGACGAAGCGATCCCAGCTCGGATAAGAGGCCACGACGCGCACCGGTAGCGGCTTCTTGAAGACACCGACACCGCGATAGGCCTGGGTCAGCATCGCCGAAGGATTAACGAACGCCATCTCAAGATTACCGCGGCACACATCCTCAGCCATGATGGCCGAGCCGGTGCCCAGCCGCAGCCAGGGCTTGAAGGTGTCTTGTCCGCCGCTGCCGACGGTGATGCAGGTGTCGCGATTGCCGCCATAAGGCGTGAGCGGATTGCCCGCGATATGCAGGCCGATCTCCCACAGCATCTTCGCGCGGATGAAATTTGCGCCCTTCGGCAAGGGTTCCATTCTTAACGTCCTCCCATCTGGATCACTTTCGGATGGCTGCATTTTGGTCCATCCGTCGCGTCGGCGCTAGATCACGCTCGTCTATTTATTAGTTGGACTATTTCTTGGCTTGCGCTGTACCGCGGCTGGATTGTTTTTGCTTCGCTTGCAGCGCCGTGACTTCTTCGTACAGCCGGCCTTTGCGCTCGCTTCCCGCGGCGAGATGGAATTTGGTGATCGCCTGATCAAGACTTGCCGCGAGTTGAAGCCCGATCGGACCGCCGGATCCTGTCATGCGATCGCGCACGATCACGCGCAACGTCGCGATATGCGCATCGACCACCGTCGCCATCTGTTCCCGGCTGAGATCGCCCATGGTCAGCAACCGGCTCAGCGAGCGGCCGAAGATGGTGATCAGCGGATAACCAAACGTCGCGCCATAGCCGGCCAGATCATGGGCGACCGTAAAAATCGGCCCGACCACTTCGGGGGTCAGCTGCTCGGGCGCTTCATCCCAAGCGGCGACCAACTTGGCGATCTCATCGGCAAGGAGCGTCGGATAGCGCGTGACGACCTTGGCGATGGCCTCCTCGGCGCGGCTCAGATCGTCGGCGTCGAACTCTGTACCGGCGAAATCAACGAGCCGCGCCCGTGTCGGCGGGTCGATATAACCGCGAGTGCGGCGAAACGGCATAACCATCACTAAGACCGTACCGCGCCCTCGATGCCGATACGGCGCGCTGGCCCGAAATAATTATCCGTGCGCATGAAGGGCCGCGGATTGTTAATGACCGAGGCCAATTTCGCCAGGATCGTCGCGCCCGATGCCGGCTTGACCATGTAGTCGTGGACACCGGCATCGCGCGCCTCGATCACCCATCGCTCCTCGGCGTGCGAGGTGAACATGACGATCGGCAGGAATGGATTGTCGTATTCCGGCAGCTTGCGCACCGCGCGCACGAAATCGAGCCCGCACATCGGCTCCATTTCCCAATCGACGAAAGCGAGATGCGGGCCGAATGCCGGCAGCAGGTCGAGTGCGCTACGCCCGTCATTCGCCGTCATGAAATGACGCACGCCCACGGATTCGAGCACACCCTGCACGAGCTCACGCATCATCGGCGTATTATCGACAAGCAGCACACGAAGGCGTTCAAGCCTGGCAAGCGAAAAGGCGGGCATAACTCGGCAAAAGGTAGTCAGCGTGGCTTAAGCGATGATTAAGCGGTCTCTACCATCCCTACCGCACCATCCACCGCAATCGTGGTTTAACGCGATTAACCACGCGCGCCTATACGCGTTACGCTTCGCCGAGAAACACCGTACCGATACAGTTTTCCTCGCAACCGGGCGGGATGAAGATCGCTTCGACAAAGCCGCGTAGCTTGCGGCCATCGCAATCCACCTCGATCACTGTGCCGCGCTGTGGCTGCGTATCGAGCCGCACCGAGCCGGCGCGCCGAAAATCCGCCGCGTCTCTTGCGCGCAGCATGATGTGATACGTCGCGGGCCCCGCCCCGCCGCTCACGCGGTCACTCATCGAGCGAAGCCGGCTCTTGCGAGAGATACAGCAGAATGCTTTGTCCGCCCGGCGTCAGGCTCGCCGAGATCACCGGCCGTGGCTTGCCCATGCGCTTCGGCGGTACGGCGATCAGTACGCCGCTCTCGATCAGCTTCTCGAGTACACGCATCTCTTCAGGCGAGAGGCTGGCAGGGGTCTTCTTCTTCGGCATGGCGGGCTTCTTCGGCATGGAGGGCTCGGCCGGTTACGCTGCCGTTCAGTCTAGCGTGAAATTCGCCGCATTGAGTGCATCCAAATCGCGCGGTGTGCGTTTTGAGCCGACGGAAGCATGGCAGGAAAATGGCGCCGACTATCATTATCCCCTCACCGGGACGCCGCGATGTGCTGAAAGCGGCGGCCGCATCCCTGCTCTTTCCCCTGGGTTTGTCGCTGCGGCCCGGCAAGGCGCACGCCGACGAAGCCGCACCCGCCGCGACGCAAGGCACAGGCTGGAAGCGCAAATCGCAATGGCGCTTCGGCACCGCGCCCGGCAACGATATCGGCCGCTTCAGCGATTGGCTGCGCGCGGGCTGGTTCATGAATGAGACGCCGCGCTGGCTGAACGACGAATGCCAGACCTACAACACCACCGATCTCAGTGACAACAACGCGAATTTCGTACCCGCAGCCGATCATTGCGACATTGTCGCGATCTGGAATGGCGGACCAGTCGTCTCCGCGCGCGGCAATGGCAGCATCTCGTCATTGATGATGCGCTACAACGTGCCCTCGCCAAGCCCGGTCGGTTATTACGAGCTCGAATGCCGCGTGCCGTCGGTCAGCGGCGCCTGGCCGGCCTGGTGGACGCTGGGGCACACGGCGGGCACGCCGCAAGGCTCATCGAGTTGGGGGCCCGAGATCGACATCATCGAGACCTACGACAACAAGACCGATCTGATGTCGAGCACGCTGCATGGCTCACGCACGCCATCCAACTGTTTCATGCGCAGCGGCGGCGATCCGCCCGGCCACGGCGAGACCTCCACGGTACGCTACGAAGCGCATCCCTGGAACATGGGATCGTTCGACTATCGCCCCGGCGGCGATTTCGCGCAGGGCTTCCATCGCTTCGGCGCGAAGATCGCGCCGAATTACAACATCTCGATCTGGGTCGACGATCGGCCGATCGGCACCTTCGCCGCCGAGCAATATTGCGACGATGCCGGCAAGCCGGTCGGCGTGCAGCTTCTCGTCAATCTCGCACTCGGCACGCACAATCCTGATCCGGTGACCTCGATCCGCACCGCCGATTTCGGCGGCGCCAACAATCGCGGGCCGAACAACAAATTCCGCTTCAGCCTCAAGAATATCCAGATCTGGGGACCCTGATTCCGGGTGGGCGTAGCCCCTTCCCTGCCCATGGCTCAGCAGCTAAACGGTGGGCAGAAGATCAAAGGGGAGGTCTGCCATGTCGTTCGCGCCGCGCTTTCTTTTTGCAGCCGCCATTCTGAGCATCGCTGCACTCAACACCGCGCCGGCGCTGGCGAACTCCGCGATCAAGGTTGGCAACAGCTCGGCGCAGGCCTTCAACTTCCTGCCGCTTCCCATCGGCATCGAGCAGAAATTCTTCGAGAAGAGCGGCGTCGATGTAACCGAGATCGATCTTGGCGGTAGCGCCAAGCTGCATCAGGCGATGATTGCCGGCGCAATCGATATGGGTCTCGGCGCCGGCACCGATATTGCCTTCGCCGTCAAAGGCTCGCCAGAGAAAGCGGTCGCCGCCATCGCGATCACGCCGGCGCTGTTCGGCGTCATCGTGCAATATGATTCGCCGATCAAGAAGCTCAGCGACCTGAAAGACAAGCGCATCGGCATTTCGACCGTGGGCTCGTTGACACAATGGCTCGCCTTCCAGATCGCGAAGAAGGAAGGCTGGGATCCGAAGAGCTTCACCTTCGTCACCGACGGCTCGGAATACACGCCGCAGCTCGCCGCGCTCGAGACGCATGCGATCGACGCGCAGATCAGCGGCGCGGCGCTCGGCTGGAATCTCGAATTGCAGAAGAAAGGCCGCTTGCTCGCGCCCGCGTCGGAATGGGTCGGCGCGTTCCTTCAGAACGTCGTCTTCGCCTCGGATGAGATCATCCAGAAAGACCCGACCGCGGTGCGCAACTTCATCAAGGGCTGGCTCGAAGGCGTCGCCTATATGGCATCGCACAAGAAGGAAACCATCGCCTTCGCGCGCACCAAGGACAATTTCGCCGAGGAAGTCGAGGAAAAGCAGTACACCAACGTGATGCCGTCCTTCTCGAAGGATGGCACCTTCCCGGCTGATGCCGTGGCACCGGTCAAAGCCTCCTTCGTCGATCTCGGCATTCTGCCGACTGAGCCGGATATGTCGAAATACATGACCGAGGAATTCCTACCCGGCCATAAATAGCAGCCGGACAGGCCAGCGCGACCTAACGCCACGGCATCGCTTCATGCTCTTGGCGCGGTCGCTCCGGCTCGTCACTATCGAGAAGCTTTCCGGCAACCCGAAGGGTGCAGGATGACCAGCGCCGCCGAATACGTCGTCATTCTGTCGCGCCTGCAATTCGCGATCACGACGCTGTTCCATATTCTCTGGCCGGTGCTGACGATTGGCCTGTCGTTGTTTCTGGTCGTCACCGAAGCGCTGTGGATGCGGACCGGCAACATCGTCTGGTATCACCAGACGCGTTTCTGGGGCCGGTTGTTCCTGCTGAATTTCGGCGTCGGCGTCGTCACCGGTCTGCCGTTGGAATTCGAGTTTGGCACGAATTGGGCCACCTTCGCGCACGTCGCCGGTGGCTTCTTCGGCAATATCCTCGGCTTCGAAGGCGCCATGGCCTTCATGCTTGAGGCCGGCTTTCTCGGCATCATGATGTTCGGCTGGGAGCGCGTGCCCCGCGGCATGCATCTTTTCGCCACGGCGATGGTAGCATTTGGTGGCTCGTTGTCGGCGTTCTGGATCCTTGTTGCCAATTCCTGGATGCAGACGCCGGCCGGCGGCCATATGGAAAATGGCCGCTTCGTCATCGAGAGTTACCTTCAAGCGATATTTAACCCCGACATGCCATGGGGCGTCTCGCATATGTGGGTCGCCTGTCTCGAGACCAGCCTGTTCGTCATCGGCGGCGCGAGTGCCTGGCATTTGCTGCGCGGCAGTTCGGTTGCCTTCTTCCGCAAATCCTTTCTGCTTGCTTTCGCTCTCGCAATCATCGTGACGCCGGTGCAAATCTGGCTCGGCGATGCGAGCGGCAAATCCGTCTTCGCGACTCAGCCGGCCAAAGGCGCGGCGATCGAAGGCAATTGGGATACGAACAAGCCGGGCCAGCCGGCCGATTGGGCGATGCTCGCCTGGCCCAATAAAGCCGCGCAGCGCAACGATTGGGAGATCACCATCCCCGGCGTGTTGTCCTTCCTTGCGACCAACACGCTCGACGGCCAGGTGAAAGGCCTGCATGATTTTTCGCCGGAAGATCAGCCGCCTTTGCTGCCGCTGATCTTCTACGCCTTCCGCATCATGGCGGGCATCGGCTTCGCGCTGTTCTTCCTGATGCTGTGGACCGGCTGGGCAGCATTCAAAGGTCGGCTGAAGCCCGAAAGCATCGCGGCACAGAAATGGCTGCTCTGGGCCTGGGTGGCGTCGATCCCGCTCGGTTATATCGCCGTCGATATGGGTTGGACGGTGCGCGAGGTTGGACGCCAGCCCTGGATCATCTACGGCCTCATGCGGACCAGCGATGCGGTCTCGGCGCTGTCGCCAACCAGCGTCGGCTTCACCACCATCGGCTATTTCCTGATCGACAGCCTGCTGCTTGTGACCTTCGTCACCTTCGCCTATCGGATAGTCCGCAAGGGCCCCGATCTCACTTTGCCGGCGCCCTCACGCGATCGGCTTAGCGTATCGTCCGAAGGACGTCGAACCAGCGCGAGCGAGACCTGACCGATGGACAATGTGCATCTTTTCCTGATCGATGTCTGGCTCTGTTTCCTCGGGCTGTTTCTGACGTTCTACGTCGTGCTCGATGGTTTCGATCTCGGCATCGGCGTTCTCTCGCTCTTCGTGCGCGAAGACGAGCGCCGCGGCATCATGGTAGCGAGCCTCGGCAGCGTCTGGGACGCGAACGAGAGCTGGCTCGTCGTGCTGGGTGGCGCGCTGTTCGGCGCGTTTCCCCTCGTCTACGGCGTGTTGCTCAACGCGCTTTATCTGCCGATCACGATCATGATCTTCGCTTTGATCTTCCGCGGCGTCGCTTTCGAGTACCGCGAACATGCGCATCCGCGGCTCTGGGATTATGCCTTCGGCATCGGCAGCTTGGTCGCGACGCTGTGCCAGGGCTTTGCGCTCGGCGGGCTGATCGCCGGCCCGAGTGTCGCGGACGAGCGTTTCACCGGCGGCCCGTTCGACTGGCTCTCGCCTTTCTCGGTGCTCGTCGCGTTCGGCGTGGTGTTCGGTTATGTGCTGCTCGGCGCGACTTATCTCATCGTCAAGACCGAAGGCGAAGCGCAACAGCACGCGATCCGTACCGCCTGGATCGCCGGCGCGCTGATGCTGATCGCGGCGGCCGGCGTCTCGCTCTGGACACCGATCCGCTATCCCTTCGTCGCCGAGAAATGGTTCGGCAACGGCATCATCAGCGCTTTCGTGATCCCGCCTTTGTTCGCGATCTTCTGCTCAGGCATGCTGGCCCGCGCGCTTTTGAAGCGCCACGAGACCGCGCCCTTCCTGTGGAGCATCGGAATCTTCCTGTCGTCGCTGAGCGGGCTGGCGGCGAGCCTCTATCCCTATCTCATTCCGCGCAGCGTGACGGCGGAGGCCGCCGGATCCGACAGCCTCACCCTCGTCATCATGATGCTCGGCATCGGGCTGCTGATCCCGGTGATGGTCGTCTACAACGCCTACCAGTACATCGTTTTCCGCGGCAAGGTCAGCAGCTCGCATTACGGCGGCTGACACTGCTATTTCATGTCCGTCGTTGGCGGCGATGCATACTGGCCTTGCGACATGGAAGCGGCGCCGTTGCTCGTGCCCGACGAACCGCTATTCATGCCCGCATCGGGATTGGTCGCGGTCTGGCTTGGTCGCGAATCATTGATTCCCGATTGCGCATTGGCGCCGGTCTGGCTCGGCATCGAATTGTCGGACGCGCTCGACGATGGCGTACCGCCGCTGCCCGGGCCGAGATTGCCGTTGGCGCTATTCGGATTCGAGCCTTTTGGGATATTCGCCTCATTCGAGGGCGAGGCCATGCTCGGCGACGCGGCGCCGCCCGAACCCGACGTCACGGTGTCGCCTCCCGAAGGCTTCGGCGTATTGGTGATCGCCGGATTGCCCGCGGCCGGCTCGGGCGTTTGCGCCGAAGCAAGGATCGGCGGCAGCAACAAAACGGCCGCCAACGCGACAGTCGATAAGCCGAAGCTGAAATGATTGCGCACGATGACCTCCACAATGATCTTTTCCCCAACCTCAATCATCGGTAGCGAAGGCGGCGATCATGTGGTTTTGTCGTGATATCTTCGCGCGGGCATAATTGGGCGGCGGATAACACGCCGACGTTGAGGGAGGAAATCGATGGGACGATCGCAACGGGCTTTTCGCCCTGCAGCAGCCCTGGCAGCGCTCGGCATTGCTGCCTGCATGGGCACGGCGAGCGCTTCGGCAGGTGAGCCGATCCGCGTCGGCATCGTGTCCACCTCGCTCGCCAGCATTCCCCTCGTCGTTGCCGATGCCAAAGGCTATTTCCACGACGAAGGCTTCGACGTGACGATGGTACCGTTCGAATCCGCTCAGCCCATCGTCGTGGCGATCGCCGCCGGCGATGTCGATTTCGGCTCGGCCGGCCTCACCGACGCGTTCTTCGTTCTCGCCAATCAGGGCAGCATGAAAGTCATCGGCGGCGATACGGTCGAGCATCCGGGTTTTCACGGCCTCGGCTTCATCGTCTCGAACCAGGCCTATGCCGCCGGCCTTACCTCGCTCGATGGTTTCGCGGGCCATTCCGTCGGCATCACCCAACTCGGCTCCCCGCTGCAATATTCCCTCGCCCTGATGCTCGAAAAACATCATATCGCACTCAAGGACGTGCGCGTGGTCGGACTGCAGTCGAACGGCAACGTCGCCTCGGCACTGACCGGCGGTCAGATTGACGCCTCGATCATGAGCGCGGCAAATCTCAACGCCCTGCTCGCGCGCAGCGGCGGCAAATTCATCGCGTGGCTCGACGACGAGGTGCACGGCGCCAGCGTCACCGGCACGGTGACCTCAACGAAGATCGCCAATGACAAACCGGACACGGTGAAGCGTTTCCTCGCGGCGTTCCGCAAGGCCGCGAAAACCTGGAACGCCGGTTTCGTCGATGCGCAAGGCAACCGCGCTGATCAGCCGAGCGCGCCCGAGCTGATCGCGCTCATGGCCAAAGGCCTCAATCAGAAGCCCGAAGTCATCGAGCAAGGCCTCAACTATGTCGAGCCGGAAGCGCGCATCAATCTCGGCGATGTGCAGCGCATGCTCGATTGGTACGAGGCACAAGGCATGCAGAAGATGCATATCGATGCACGGAACATCATCGATATGCGCTACGCCAAGCTGTTCAACGACACGAAATAGCAAAAGCCCCGCCGAAGCGGGGCTTTCGTAGCACGCCGATTACGGCGTCGTGTTCAGCTCGCGTTTCTGCACCGGCGATTGCACAGACGGATTCCCGATGCCGGTGCCGCAGGTCGTATCAGCCGGCGAACAGGTCGTTGGCTGCGAAAGGCTCTGTCGCGTGCCATTATTGAACGGCGCTTGTCCGCTTTGATCGGCCGATTGGCCCTGACTGCAGCCACCGACTGCTAATAGCCCCAGCGCCGCGATATAGGTCACCACTCGCATGACATTCTCCATGTGTGTCACAAACAAATTTTCTTCGGAAATTCTGAGAGGTGTAACTCGTCAGGGAGGACGGGGTTGCGCTCACACTGCCGTGAGACAGCAATCGCCGCATTAAAGGCGCTGTGTCGTGTTTTAGACGAAGCCGCGGCGCCGCGGTTTTTCAGGATTCGCGGCGACCGCCGCGCGGGGGCATAGCTTGAGCGCCACTATCGCCATCGATACTCATTGCTTTTCCGGCTTCGCGCGCTTCGGTGAAGATCGCCGCCATCTCTTGCGGCCGCGGGTCGAGCTGTTCGAGCAACTGCTTGATCCGGTCGCCGAACCTGCGGTCACCGCGGATGCTGTCATGCATTTCGCGCAACGCGATGCGCATCACCAGCTCTTCGCGCGGCTCGAGCGCCTCAAGCTTCGCCTGCATTTCCCGATCCAGCCCGGCCTCGGCCATAGCGGCTTCTCCCTCACGTGCCTTTATTGTGAATCACTGCTTCGTTGCTAAGCACGGCGCCGGCGCATTTGCAAACTCCTATACGCCGGCGCGAACGCGGCGCATAATGAACGGCATGAACCGCCCTCGCGATCCCGAGCAAATCGATTTTCTGATCGTCGAGCTCTCTGACGATGTCGCCGCGCACAAGAACGGCGGCCTCGCGCGCGCCGAGAAGCTCAGCGCCCGCCGCAAATCCGACCGCGCCCGCAAAACCGCGCAAGCACGCTGGAACGCGCAGCACGGCAAAGGGACGCGGTAAGGCCGCCGATTTCAAGGCGGCCTTGCGGGCCGTGTAGCAGCGCGCGGTACTTAGTCGGACGGTCGCCGCTGGACGCTGGCGACCGCCGCACGCTTGCTAGCTTTTCAGTGCCGATAGCTGATCGGTGTCATAGCGACGTCTCAGTTCGGCGATGACCTTGGCGTCCGGCGGGCCGTCGCGCGTGACGGCTTTCGCGAGCTCCTCGAAATAGTGTTCGTGACCGGGCGGCGATACAGTCATGAGCACGCGCGCTGGCTTGTCGGTCGGATTGGCGATGTTGTGAGGTACGCCTGGCGGAATGAAGAGGAAGGTGCCCGGCGTGGCCCGGATCTGGTGGTCGCTGACGTGCCACTCGCATTCCCCGTCCAACACGTAGAAGGTTTCCTCCTGGATGCGATGGACGTGCAGGCCGGTCGAGAACCGAGGTGGTATCGTCCACTCAAACATGGACGTGTGCTTGGTGTCCTCCCCGGTTACGAGAAATACCATCGGATGCCCGGACAGCACGACACCTTTGTCCTCGCACGGCATTCGAATGACTGCTTTTGCGTTCATTGATACCTCCAGGTTTGGCGCGTTGCCATGTTCGGCAAGCCCCTCAACCATGGGCTTTGCCTTTGTCGGAGGTCCTGAATCAGTCGCGAAAATATTGTAAAATTATTCCAAATGATGCCCACTCGCTCGATGGCGACTACCTCTCAATTCGGGCCATTTCGCCTCGAGCCGGACGTCGGAATACTGTTTCACGGCGCAGAACCGACGATGCTGGGCAAACGCGCCGTTGCGCTGCTTCGGGTGCTTCTTGCGCAGCCGGGAATGCCTGTGTCCAAAGACGCTTTGATCGATGCCGCTTGGTCCGGGCTTGCGGTCGAGGAAAGTAACCTCACGGTTCAGATTGCGGCGTTGCGCCGGGTCTTGGCGATGGAGGCCGGAGGGGAACGCTGGATCGAGACCTTGCCGCGCCGTGGCTACCGCTATGTCGGGCCGGAGGTTGCGGCCGGTAGCCCTGATGCTAAGTCGATCCCGCAAACTTCGCCCGCGCTTGCCCTACCGGACACTCCGTCTGTGGCCGTGCTGCCGTTTTCGAATTTAAGCGGCGACCCCGAGCAGGGATATTTCGCCGACGGCATGGTCGACGACATCATCACCGGCCTGTCGCGCATCAAGTGGCTCTTCGTCATCGCTCGCAATTCGAGCTTCACCTATCGCGGCCGGACCGTTGACGTGAAGCAAATCGGGCGCGAGCTCGGCGTGCGCTACGTGCTTGAGGGCAGCATGCGCAAGATATCGGATTCCGTACGCATTAATGGACAGCTCGTCGATGCCGTATCGGGAACGCATGTATGGGCCGAACGTTACGATCGCAAATTCAACGATATTTTTGCCCTTCAGGACGAGATCGCCCTATCAGTCGTCGGCGCGATCGAACCGAGTTTGCGCCAAGCGGAAGTTGAGCGCGTCAAGCGCAAGCGGCCGGATAGCCTCGACGCATACGATCTCGTGTTGCGGGCACAGCCCGACATCTATTCCGGCATGCCCGAGCGCTCAGCAAAGGCGCTGGTGCTCCTGGAGCGCGCGCTCGTCCTGGATCCTACCTACGCGTTGGCGCACGGCTTTGCGGCGATGGGCTATCACAATCGCTTTCTTCGTGCGGGTCTGCATGAAGACGATAAAGCGGCCTCGATCCGTCATGCTCAGGCGGCGATCGCAAATGGGCAGGATGATCCGCTCGCTTTGACCTTTGCCGCGTTTTCCATCGGCATGGACGCGCACGATCGCGCCGCCGCGTTCACCGCCTTCGAGGCCGCCTTGGCTATCAGCCCATCAACGGCTCTCGCCTACATTCTCGGCAGCGTCATCTTCAGTTGGACCGGACAGGCCGAACGCGCGATCGATTGGGCAGAGCGAGGGATGCGCCTGAGCCCGTTCGATCCCTGGGCGTTTGCCGCCTTCGGCTCCTTCGCGCTCGGGTATTTTCTGCTCGGCCGCTATGACGCCGCGGTCCATGCCGCCTACAGAGCCGTGCAATCCAATCCTGGCCACAGCATCAATTATGTTCTGCTGACAGCAATGCTCGCGAAAGTCGGGCGATGGGAGGAAGCCAAGGCAGCCGCCGCACGTGTTTTGGAATTGCAGCCGGCGTTTGGGTTCGGTCGGCAGTTTTCAGGCGTTGATTGCGCACCGAAGCTTGCAACCGCTCTGGGCGAAATGCTCGGCGCCTCTGGGCTGCCGGAATAACAGCGACACCCCGGGAACCCGCGAAGCAGGCGCGAATTAAGCCGTTTTCTCCGTATCATGGTTATTCTGGGGTTAACAGACCAAAAAATACCCTATTTGATTGTTCTCTGAATTGCCAAGAACCCGCAACAAATTGGCATATCATAGCAAATATGTATGTGGCGATCATTTTTTTGAATGACCATGCAACTGCGACCTCGACTCTTTGAAAATTTTTTGTCTAAAATTGATTCGTCGGACTCCACCTTATGAATGAGCAACCGCTATGTCAGACACGGTCGAGGCGGCGCGCTATATACGCCGAAGCACGGCAGAATTACGTAGGATCGCTGGCCTACAGAGCTTTCTAGCGCCACAGCTATTGAAAATGGCGCAAGAGCTTGAAGAGAAAGCCGACCAATTGGAGAACGCACCGAGGGGTTAAGGACCCCCCGGAAGCGGGAGCTTTCGGATTGGACGGGGCTCGATCGGTTGCACTTCGATCCCGTCATGTGAAGCTGGCGACCGCAGGATGATCCAGCACCGAGGCCGCGACCGCGGCACTCGCCCGGACAGATCCCGACCCTCCGCCGTCTCATGAGGCAGTAGGGGAACCGGGTTAGGTTTCGCTGCAATCCCGCTTGCGGCTATTACCGCGCGCTGGCTTTGACGCCGATCGCAGAGTGGGCCTTCAATCTTGTGAGCGCGCTCCGCCATGGAAAGCGCGCGTCCATACCGAAGGTTGCTACGCTGCACTGTCCCCAATGCCCCAGTAAGCGATGTCGCTTCTTGAGCTTGGCTTTTCGTGAATTTGGTTGATGGAAGGTCGCGAGACAAAAGGCGACGCGTTGTCCCTTATGACAAGCTTCATCTCTTCGGCCATCTTCGCCATCTGTTCATAGCCTTTGGCGAGCCCGATCATCTGGCTGCATGCTTGCTCATGAGCGAATGATTTCGCCATCTGACGCGCTTGATCTGCGCGCTCCAGCCAATAGGCCGGATCATTTAGGTCCGACATAGAAGAGCCCTACTCCTGTATCCGCAAATCGATTTAGTCCTGAAATCATATAAGCTCGTATCCGGGCGCGACTAACGATCGTTGGGGCTAATACTAACGTGCCGGTAAGAGTTGCCGACGGTTGCTTGAAGTTACTTGGGCTGAGCCACGGCCAATGTGACTCGGATCACAACGCCCAAATGAAAGGCAAAAGAAAAGCCCCGCCGAAGCGGGGCCGAAAGGTTGCCGGCGTTCGGGAGGAAGACTATTCGCCGGAGCTAGGGATAGTAGTGGGATTCAGCTTTGGCCGATGTGATGCGGGTCGCAGAGAGCGCATCATCGAGCCTCGTGCTGTGTTCGTGCGATGGCGCCGCAGTGGCGGAAGTCGTCAAACGTAACATCGATGTTATTGCAGCCGAACGGAGCGCCTCGAAGGCGCTGTATATGTGCCGGGCTCGGGAGTCCCTACCCGCGGCATTGAGCCCTTGAAGTCAGGCGCTTGGGTCTCCAAAATAGGCAACTCTCTCCAATTTCAGAAAGAGCGACGATGGCAATCGGCACTGTCAAATGGTTCAACGGTCAAAAAGGCTACGGCTTCATCCAGCCCGACGACGGCGGCAAGGATGTGTTTGTACATATCTCGGCGGTGGAACGCGCCGGCATGGGTGGACTGGCCGAAGGCCAGAAGATCAAATACGACGTGACGATGGACCGCGGTAAAGCTGCGGCGGCAAATCTCTCGGATGTGAAATAAATCCTGGCCCCGCTTCGGCGGGGCTTTTCTTTTTCGTCGATTCTGATTCCATCGGCCGGCCCCGCCCGGCCCCCGAAGATGTACGGCGCATTTGGGTAGGGCGTGCAGTAAGTATTATTTCGGACAGACGTTGCGACGAAAGCTCATCTACGCTGGCCATGGTAAATTGCACAGCGGCTCGACCACCATGGCCAAGTTCATCAAGCGGCTTCTAGCGCATAATTCCGCAGCAGCAATCGAGTTTGGCCTTGTCATTGCGCTTATCTGCGCAACCATCTTCACGACGGCGCTCGTCGTCCATCATTGATGATTTACCGCCTGCGTTTCGGCGACGCACTGCCGATAGCGCGGATTTTAAACAATGTTTACGAATGTAGAGCGAACTGAGCGCGAACAGATCGCGAAGATTAACCATATAGCAATAACCTGAACAACGATGGGCCCAAGGATCATCACCGCCCCAATCGAAACGGTCATGATGTCCCAGAGCACCAATTCCAGCGTCGATAGATGCCAATGAGCTCGGCATAGACGACGTGCGTGAAAGCGAACGCGTATCCAAAAATCAAGAAAGTCAGCGCGCAGCCCACCACGATGGCGCTGTCTAGTCTCTCGAGGATCGGACCTTGAAGCCAGCCCCCGACGCTTCTCATTTTCTGCGAAAGCTTGTCGAGCCGCTCCTCGCCGTAGAGTTCAATCGTTATCAGGAAGAACGACACGAGATCGAGGACGATAAACGTCGAACCGTGCTTCATGATGCCTCCAAACGAGAAGCTCGCGGCGATCGTCTGTTCGCATGCCCAAGCCGGGTGACAAAACCTAGCCAATCCGGTGGCAACGGCCCTTCCCTGGCGCCCGCTCGATTGCTAAGTGACTGTTCTTGAATGCGGATGGGTGGCCGAGCGGTTTAAGGCACCGGTCTTGAAAACCGGCGTGGGTGCAAGCTCACCGTGAGTTCGAATCTCACCCCATCCGCCACTTGCCGATCCCGCATACTCGCTTCAAACAGCCGCGAAAATCCGGATCCGCGCGTATCGAACGCTCATAGAATTTTATCGCCGATTCCGGGTTTTGTTTGACGGCCCCATCGACACATCTCGTCTTAGTTATTCGTCCCGAAGAACGGAGAGGCGGCGGTGACACGATACGTTGCTTTGCTCATGGTTCTCGCTGTCCTGTCGGCATGGACAGCGAACACGGCAAGCAGAAAGCTTCCACTGCCGCAATGGGCGCGGCGCTTGGCATTCCAGGTGGCTCGATCGCGGGCTATCGGAGCAGCTGTTGGCTGATACGGCGGCGCATCCGAACAGCACCAGCGAGTAGCATCAAAAATTTTGGCGACCGCTTCGCTTTCGAAATCGGAAGCAGCGGCACGATTGGCGGTGCGCATACCGCACTAGATGGCGCCTACGGCACCTACTGCGATCAATACGCCGCCAGCAACGTTGAGCACAAATCCCAACGAACTAGGGTTATAAA
Organism: uncultured Alphaproteobacteria bacterium; assembly: GCA_963740675.1. GTDB lineage: Bacteria > Pseudomonadota > Alphaproteobacteria > ATCC43930 > CGMCC-115725 > CAIKMD01. The sequence goes on along the minus strand of CAVUFS010000003.1, from coordinate 82,485 downwards.
CCCTCTTCTCCACGAGTGTAGGGCCTTCGTCTTCGGGAGCGCTCGGCGGCTTAATCACCAATCGTAATTCATGATTCTGCCGTCCCGCCAAGCCTACCAAGATTGCACCAAACGACAGCAATTGGAGATCGACGCTAGTGATCCCGCGGGCTTCCACAAAGAGCGATGTAACGAGAATGACGACCCCGAGGTACAGGAGGTCCATGTACCAGGCGTCAAGCTGAAGATCCTTCAACAGCCCGGGAACATTCATGTCCCGAGCGTCGAGCTGGAGGTCCTTTAGCAATCCGGGGAAATCCATCACCGATATTTTGCACAGTCCTTTCGGCAACGCCCAGACGCGCAAAGGTAGTAAGGCGGGCGCGGAGGCAGGCCCAAGGGCTCGCGAAGCCACCGAAGACGGCATCAAACACAGAGGAACGCGCCGGCGTTTCCCTGCGCGTCCTCGAAAGAGCCACGGGGGGACCGGAGAATCGCTCGGGCTCTTTTCCGGCTTCGCCTTCGCGAGGCCACCTATCGCCCGCCTGAAGGTTTGTTCGTCCATATCCGCGCCAGGACGTAGCTTTACTTGGCCGGCGGCAACGCCCCGAAGCTCTGCGCCACGAGCTGCTCAAGCTTCAAGCTGCCCGAAAGTGATAGGTGCGCGTTGTCGCGGAATTTCTCCGGCCGGCGCGCCTTCAGCGTGAACATCAGCAGGGTATCGGAATACTCCTGGATATAGCCCGCGAGCTTCTAGGCGGCGGCCCCGTCTATCCGCTGGCCGCGGTCGACCGGGAGGAAGTCGGCTATCGATCGATCGAAGATCAGGCCATCATCGAAGCGGCACGCGGTCGCTATCAGGCTGCGACGGGAGGTGCGAAATGAGCGCCACCATTCACAAACTGCCAGAGCCGACCTATCGGCCCAATTTCGAGGGCCTGTTCAAGGTCATTGATCAGCGGACCGGTGACCGCGCTTATCTCATCGGCCTGGCGGAGCTTGGTATTCGCTTAGTGATCAATTTCCAGGACAGGAGCACGCCGGATGACGACGTAACGCCGGCGGAATGCCAGAAAATCATGAACGCGATCGCCCGCCCTCGCTTGGGTCGCTCTCGGCGAAGCGCTCAGCGTGCCGCGCGACATGATCCTCGACGATGAAAACTTGCCTGGGGGTGCAGCATGAGAAAACGGCCCATCGCCGGAACGATCCTCGATGGATGATCAAGGCACATACGCACCGGCGGCGGTAGTGTCCCTAATTTGAGTGCGCTATCGGAGTCGCACCGCTCGCTATTAGCTGTTGCCGTTCCATATATGTCGCTTGGGCCGGAGTATGCACCTTCAAGATAGCTCCCGAGGCACGCCCTTTGAATGCTTTAGCAAATGTCAGGGTGGCCGCGAAGCCCTGAAAATATATCGGGTCTTCAGGCATTCTTCCGCCAGCGGGGTGAATCTGAACGGACCATTTGCTAGCCTTCATTTGAATTTTTCCTATGCCGAAGTGCGATCTACAAATTCCTCTAGCGACCATAGCCGGTTTTCGATCCCGGCAGCGCGGTAGTTGTCGCGATCTGCCGGATTTGTATAACTGCAGGGTCAGGTTCCCGGCCTGACGTTTCTCAGAACTTGCGAACCTAGCCCCGCTTCGGCGGGGCTTTTCTTGGATCGGGCCGGTTTCAGTTTCCCTGCGGCCATCCCATATTCAAAGCATGCCCCATCGCCACCCGGTCATCTGGGCAGTCGCCGTTGCCCTTTTGCTTGCTCTCGTCAGCGTCGTCGGTGCGCCTTATTTAAGGATGTCGCTGTCGACCCGTGATGCCCTAAGCATCGCGATTCTCTGCGTACTGGTCGGTGGGGTCATTCTCGGCATGATGCGACACCGTGGGCGGCTCTGAGCATGGCCGAAAAGCGCCTGAAGCGTTCCGGTTCCATCGTTTTCTCGGGAGATCCCTGTGGTCGCCAGTTTCCCATGGCGAGATCGAAGCATGGCGGTCGGAGGGTGTCGAATCAGAAGCGACGCTTCGGCGGGGCTTTTCGTTGGGGCCTAGGTCCGGGTGATAGGTGCCTCCGTGATCTGTGAGATCGCGAAGGCGAAGCCGGAAAAGCCTGCGAAGCGTTAGGGGCTCAACGCCCCGCTATCGACTTCTGCAGCGAGCGTTTCCCATTGTTCTGCCATTAGCTCGAACTGAGCCTTTAGGTCTGGGTAGCGGCAGTTCTCGGCCCTTCTGCGTAGCTCTCTCGAACGCCCGCGGTAATATTCCGCTCGTGATCCATCAAGCGCCATCTCGCGCCTCCGACCGAAAATCAGGCGGGGGCGTCAGCTTCGCGGCTCGAGCCTCTAGGCTCTCGGCGAGCGTTAGGAGTTCATTTTCCCGCGCTTGCAAGGTTTCTTCAACCACGGGATCGCGCACCAAAATCGTGGCGCGGTGGTAGCGCTCGGCTTCCAGCCGGGCTTTCTCCGCTTCGATCAATAGTACATACCGCGAGCGGATATCCGTTTCTGACACTTGCATAGCCTCAATATCGAGGCTGCAAAATAACCAATCCAAGTCGGCGGAAATAGGATACCGCTCAGCCTGGTTGCTGGTGTCGCCAAGCGTAACATCGCCGGCCATTCCCTGTGGTCTCGCATCCTCGCCGCGGATGTAGCGGGTTGCCTCCCAAAGCTCGAAGCTCCGGGTAGCCTGGTGCCCCAAGGCGAGCGTCCTGGCTGTGGTGAGGGCATCGTTATCACTTTCGGTCTTGAACTCCCGCAGTGCGAGAATCCGAGATTCTATGCCAAGGAAGTAGCAGCGGTAACGCGCCATAGCCTCACCCTGCGCCCTGATGGCGGCGGACTGCTAGCTAAATCCTTAAGTTGCAGGGCGGCGCATCATTTATTCGATGGCAAGCAGAACGATTCGGCCAGTCACTTGCGTCGTTCTGCTGGAATGTTCATCAAGATCCCCGACAACGCATACGGCAAAGAATCGAACGCGCAGCTGCGAACCAACCAAAATCAGCCGACAAGCTGCTCGCCGGCGGATTCGACCTGCGGGACTGGTATTGGCAATCCGTCCGTGCAATCGCCGATTCAGAAGCGCGAACTAAATACCTCGCCCCAATAAGCACCTAACATCAACGGGAACCCGCCGAAGCGGGACTTTTCTTTTAATCGCCTCGCGGATTTTTTCGATGGCTGTAGCGAAGTGGCGGCGTCAGCCATGCTGGAGCGCTTCATCCACTTACGCGCCACGGGATGACTCCCGACGCGCACTGCGTGGTGGCATGTAGCCCACAACCGGTCCATACTCCGCCTATCGTCGGCTGCGGCCCTCTGGGCGCTGACGGCTGAGAGACAGCGGCATCACGAAGAGTGTCCCGCGCTCCCGCCTGAATGGTTGGGAGATGGACGATGTCTGACCAAAGATCAAACGTGCTTATTGAGCTTACGGACCAACTCGACCGGTTGGACGGGCGCATTGCTCTGCTGGAGCAGTCCATTATGGATCGACTGCATAAGTCGCGGGATCAGATTGCCACTTCCCGCGCCCAAATAGCCAAGTTCCAAAGCGATACGTCACGCGACGCCTAGTCAAGCCGACTTGATTTCTTGGCGGTTAGAAAAATGCACGCCGCCTTATCTTCGCCGAATTGAAACTTTTATATCGGCCGTTCGACGTTGGGGCTGGGCAAGTGACAGAGCCGGATAAGAGGTCGCGGGAACAATTGCTAGGCGAGGCCGTGAGGGCTCGACGCGATGCGGATCGCTTCCGGCAAGCCGCGACGCTCATCAACGATCAAGCGATTGAAGAAACATTGCGCGTTAGAGCGGCAGAACTGGAAACGCTCGCTCGAACGCTAGATGCCCAGGCAGCAAAGCTGACGCTCGACTAGGCGTCCTTCATTTCGGCTTCGCCTTCGCGATTCTTCTTTAGCCGCCACTTAAACCGCTCTTTGTCGTTTCGTCGCATTCAAGCTCGCGCGTGGCTTCTATGACGTCTGGCGCGCTCCTCACGTGCAGGAAGGAAGATTACGTCGCGTCCCCGCCTTAATTGAAAGCTGATAGCGCTATGTTCGGATATCGGTGCTACTTCCTCAGTCGAGAGTCTCAGATTAGAGAATCCCGATTCTCGGGCTACAAAACTTTCATGCCGATTCCTACCCGGAGGCCCTCGTTACAGCGAGGACATTCTCTTTGGATCAAGACGGTTGGCTAATTCCATTTGGCCGCGCGCCCGAATCTTGGGCGCGGTGCGAGATCGCATCGGCCCCGCAAACGGAATGGGGCAGAACTGACGAGCTACTTACCTGCACTCTTTTCCGGCTTCGCCTTCGCGATCTTCTGTACGCTGCCCTCTGACACCTTATGGCTTGTTCGACGCGCTATCCGCGCGTATCGAACGCTCATAGAATTTTACCGCCGATACCGGGTTTTGCTGAATGGCCTCATCGACATATCCCGTCGTAGTTATTCGCCCGGAAGAACGGAGAGGCGGCGGTGACACGATACGTTGCATTGCTCATGGTTCTCGCTGTCCTGTCGGCATGTGACAGCGAACACGGCGAGCAGACAGCTTCTACTGGCGCAATGGGCGCGGCGCTTGGCATTCCAGGTGGCCCGATCGGAGTTCTCAGTGGGCGGCGTGGCCGGCGCCGCGATTGGTATGATCATGCCCGAAGGTGCGCTCGACGGCGACATTCAGCGGCACGAGAGCAATTGATAGACTGGTCCAGCGCCGTCGCTATTCCCATATCTCCTTCGTGAAACCTTTCATTCTTATTATCGTTCTCGCTCTCACTCTGCCGTGGGCGGCTCTTGCGCAGACGACCGGTCCGACGCCTCAGCAATTCCGGACATTTCAGCTTCGTTTGAACGAACAGCAGCAGCAACTAAATCAGCTCAGGCTGCGACAACCGTCGACGCCGACACGGGATCGGCAGTTGCAATCGCTCCAAAATCGGCTGGACCAGCAGCAGCTCGAACTTCAACGCCTCAAGCGCCAGCAGCAAAGTTGCGCGCGAGGCCCCTGCTGACGGTTGCATATGGCGCCACGGCTGCGATTGGGTTATTGAGCGGGCGGTAGACACCCACCATCCCCATCCTCGCCCTATCCGGCTTTGGATGCCCGTCATCCCCATCGCGTGTCCGGAGCCATGGCGCAAAAGAAAAAGCAAAAGAAGAAGAGCGCCGCGACACCGGCCAAGCGCGCCTCTCCGGCGCGGTTTTATCGCAGCATCGGCGATAAGGGCTGGAACAACAGCAATTACTTCACCTACTCGTCGAGCTCGCCCGCGTTTCGCGCCTGGCTGCTTGAGGAGCTTGGCGAAAAGCCGCACGACATCCTTTCGATTGGCTGCGGCAATGGCGAGCTCGAGGCGTATCTCATCGGCGAAGGCCATCGTCTTACCGGTCTCGATCCGGCGCATCCGATGCTGAAACGCGCCGCGCGCGCCGGGCTCAAGCGCGGCGTTGGCGGCGATGCGCGCGCCCTCCCCTTCGCGCCCGGCTGTTTCGACATCGTGATCTTTCCGGAATTGATCGGCCATGTGCCGCTGCCCGATGTCTTTGCAGAATCGCGGCGGGTTTTGAGGAAACGCGGCGCGCTGATCGTCACGACCTATGCCTCGCATGTCGGCGTGCATTCGCATTACCGCAAATATCGCTTTGCCGAGATGAAAGCGGCAGCCGAAGATGCGGGCCTTGCTGTCAGCGCGCAGCGATACCTGGCGGCAAAGCGCAACTCGATCGACGACGCGCCGAGCGATGCGAAAGCGACATTGCTTTATTTCCGTGCGATAGTCGCCAATGGCAAATCCTCGCCCGCTAAAACCGCGAAGGCTAAAACAGCTAAAAGCAAAACAGGGCAACGCGGTTAGTAAAAGCTTAAATTTCGCCGTAGTTTAGCCTAAACCCGAATCGATACTGCTGGGCGAAACCGGCTTAGTTGCGTTAGCCTCTCGATCAAGAACCGAGAGGGCGCGCAACAGAGCGCCGATTTCGAACGGTAGATTATGTCAAGCCTTGGGAATGTTTTACGCAGCGCGCCGCGGCACGTTGCGCTTGGAACCGTCATCGGCGCGGCGATGGCTTTCGTGCCTGCCGACGCGGACCAGCACGCCTCTGCGGTCGCGGCGGTCACGGCAACCGTGCAGTCGCCGGTCACGATCCGCGGCGGCTATGCCGGCGGCGCGCAGCCGACCGTTCATGCCGCCGCGCCGCGTGCCTATACCATGCGTATGATCCACGGCGAGCTCGATAACGAGAGCGGCCGCGCCGCCAATCTCCGCACCATTTTCATCGACTTCGAATAGCACTGCCGTTCACTGTGGATCCGGACGACGGCGTGCGGTGATGCCGAGCCCGGTCTTGATCGCGCCCGGCGCAACATCGAAAGCCGACGGCAGCACATAGTCGTACGCTGCGGCGCGGCCGGCGCTTTGGTCGATCGCGACCGAGTAGTGGCCGGGCACCAGCTTCGAGAAATAGAAATAGCCGTCATAGGCCGAGGTTGTGTCCTGCACGACCTTGCCGCTCGCATCGAGCAATTGGATCTTGATACCGGCCAGCGGCCGCGGCTCGGTCTCGTCGCCGAGCAACAGCGCACCTTCGGCCTCCGCCGTCTCCACCACCGGCAGATCGATCTGCTCCATATGGCCGGGCCGCGGCACGAAAGACGTGCCGTCGACCGGCTTCATATAAGGATCGGTCAGGCTCGCCTCGTTCACCGAGATGTTCGTGCGGCGATACGGTTCGATGCCGGTGCGCACGATATCGCCATCGACATTCTGTTCATTGAAATCGCGGCGATGATCGATATCGAGCGCCGCGTTCGGCAAGAGCTGATCGCCGTCATCGTAGACGCCGTTGAGATTGCGATCGAGGAAGACGCGCGCAGCAAGTGAGCCGCGATCGGCGATCGGCTTCGAGCTGGTCAGCAAATGACCGTTCGGCGTGCCGGTGAGAGATACCGACAGCGTCAGGCCGAAGGTCAAGCTGCCATCGGTGGCGATGCGGCCGCCGGCGCCGAGCAGGAACTTGCCGAAATCGCGCGAGGCCGATACGCCGAAGCCGGTAATGCTCTTCCCTACCAGTGTCTGATCGACGGTCGCACGATAGAGGATATCCGGGGACCAGTGATATTCCGCCGTGCCGTTGAAGCTTTGGAACTGGAACGAATCCTGCGGGTCGTATTGCAGTTGGCCGCGCATCGTCACCTTGCCGAGCAGCAGATTGCCGGTCGCCAAGCCTTGCAGCGTGTTCGAGGTGACGCCCGTCTCCTGGTTCTGCGCCAAAGAAACACTGTTGCTGAGATAGGTCCGGCCGACACGCAGGAATAACGAATGCAGGATCGAGGTATCGACACGCCCGCTCTGAAAGCGATCGCGCACGCCCTCGACCGCGAAATTCACCGGGTCGGCCATGAAAGGCAGCGGCCCGAAAGCGCCGTCGAGATGAAGGCGCGCGCGCTCCACCAGCGCGTCCGGACCGAAATCGACCGCCTCGCTCTCGAACTTGTTGAGCAAGAGATATTCGCCGGTCAGGCCGTAATCGCCGAAGATCGTCGTCTGCGCCACGCTATCGAAAGCGGTGCCACCCGAATCCGACATCGTCGCTTGTTCGGTGATGAAGATGCCGAACTGATCGGTGCGCAAGATCGCCGATGCGTAATTCTGCGCGTCCGACGGGACCGGAACGGTCGCATTGTTCGGCGGAGCGCGAACAACGCTGCCGCCGATCGACCAATCCGGGTTGATACCGTAAAGATATTCGGCGCTGCCGACCGGGCCGGATTGCGGCTCGGGTATGCCACCAAAAAGTTGGCTGTTGTTCTCCGTCGTGTTGATCAGCGTCTGGTTGGCGTCGCTCAGCGAAAAGCGCCAATAGCCCTGACCCGGCGCCGCGACACCGGGTCCGACATAGAGCCGCTTCACATCCTCGCGCCGCTGCCCCTGTGGGCCATAAAGCACGACGCGCAGAAGATTGGTGCCGATCAGCAGCGGCACATTGACGAAGCGATACTGGCCCTGCGCCGGGATCACCTGATAATCGAGCAGCGTGTCGTTGCGATAAAGTTCGGCCTCCCAGCCGGGCAACGCGTCGCCTTGAAGCACCGTTTGGTCGGTGCCGCTCGGCAGGTCGAGTGGAAAGCTCGAGGCAAGAATGCCGCGCTCCAGCCGGCCGTTGGTGATGTTCTGGAAAGCCGGCGTCGTGATATCGCCGACCGCGAATTGCTTCATCGCCGGCAAGCCGAAGACCCCGCCGGCGCTGTCCGAGCGCGACAGGTTGAAGCGTACATCGGGCGGCGAACTGAAATCGGCACCGGTAATGAACAACCGCGCGGTCATGTCGAGAAGATCGCCGGTGGCAAGTGCCGAATAATATTGCGGCGAGGATTGCGAGCGATCGACCTGCGAGGAAAGCTGCAGATCGCCCTGTGGAATGCTCCAAAGCTTATAATCGTTCGGCCGCTGCGGAAAATCAGGATAGATGAATTGACTGCGCAGCCGCTTATGCGCCTCTTCGCGCGCCAGGCGCTCTTCCACCGGCAGCGGCTCTGTCGAATTGATGGTCAGGCGCAGCAGATTGAGCCGCACCGTGATCGTCACCGGCCATATCTTCTCGAAAAGGCGGCTGTCGAGATAGATGTCGTCGCTCGCGACAAAAAAGCTGCGTGGCGGCAACGCTTCCTCGTCACTGCCATGGCGCAGCACGCCTTTGGCGGCATCGACGGACCAGGCGACCTGCTTGGCGCCGACCTTGCCCGAGACCTGCTTGCGGTCGAGATGAAGGTCGGCGCCGATCTCCAGTGCTTCGGCGAATTGCGCCACCGGCACATAGGTGACGCCGTCGCCGTATTGCGCGACAAACGTATCGGCGACCTCGTATTTGCCCAGCCGGATCTCGAGGATCAGATCCTCGGTCTGGGGCGCGGCCGAGCCCGGGACAGCGTTCGGCTGGTCAGCCGCCCGCGCGGATAAAGCCGCGGTGAAGGCCGCCACAAAAAGCATCGCTCCGGCGAGAAAATACGCGGCTAGGCGCGGCATCGCACGCCCTCACCCTGCTCGTCGGATGGATCAGCTAATCGGCTTCTGGGTTTCCGCGAGAACGCCGCCGCCTGCCTCGGACGGGGCGCGATAGATGAGCTGGAGCTGGCCGCCGGTGTGGCGCTGCTCCGGGGTCAGGGTAGTACCGATCGTGATGCTGCGCTGATTGTTCGGCAGCAGCACCGAGACGCCGTCGACCTCTTGGAGCTGCACCGATTTACCGCTGGGCGGCCGATAATTGACGACGAGATCGCCGTACAGGCTTTCCGTGCCGCTGCGCCCGATCGTGGTGAGGATGTCATAGCCGCTGCTGGACGGCTTCAAGCTCATCGCCAAAGTCGCCGACGCGTTGAGCGAGCCCTGGCGCACGATCACCGGGATCGACACGCCATAGACGAAAGCGAGCTGCACGCCGAGGCCCTTGCCTTTGCCGTTCGAAGCACCCGGCGCGGCCGGCGCCTGGATCTGGCGCGGCTCGGCGGTGAAAGCGAGATGCGAGCGATATTCGCCCGTCGGCAGATCCGCCGGCTTGCGCAGCATTAGCCGCACGGTCTGCTGCTCACCGGGCGCCAAAGTAATCTGGCGCGGCGAATAGCGGATCATATCGTCGGCGAAATGCTCGCCCGGACCGGGCGTCTGAATTTCGGAGTATTGACCATCGGGAAGCTGGTGAAGCTGCTTCCACGAGATGCGATAGGTCTCGGTCTCATTGCCGTTATTGACGAGGGTCAGCGTTGCGGCGCGGTCCTGCTCCTCGAAAACGATGCGCTGGGGCACCAGCAGAAGATCGGCACGCGCCAGCGATGGGAAGCTGCTAACCGCCGCGGCCAAAGCGAGTGCCGAAAGAACCAGGCCTTTCCCCGAGAAGTGCTTCATCGTCTCTCAGGCGTTTTCGCGCCTGCTCCTTGTTGTTAAGTCCCAGACGTAAATTTTCGGGCGATGCATGGCGCCGCGTTCTCCCCGCCGCGGCGCCATGTCGATGTCGATAGGGTTGGTTAGTACGAGACCGTCACGGTCACGGTGTCGGCATAAGAGCCGGCCGCTTGATTGGCGGCGACCGCGAGGCTGCCATAGACGTTGATCGTCGCGGAGCCATTGGTCAGATGGGTCGGGGCGTTGTTCTGCAAGGAGAGCGCCATGGTGTGGCCGGCTCCATCGCTGAGATTCGCCGAGGTAGCGGAAACATTCGTCGTGAAGCTGCGATTGCCCGAGCCGCCGACCGTGAAGGCTGCCGCCGAAATCGTCGAGCCGCTCAGTGGGGCGCAATTGCCGGTGACGGTCTGGGTGTTGCTCGCGCTGACGGCCACGGTGCAGGCCGCGGCATCCGAGGTAAAGGTGCCGAAGGAAAGATCCGACGTCTTGGTCAGGGTGATGGGCGCCACGATCGTCGCAGTGACATTCGCGGTCGCGGAGTCCGTGCTGTTGTTGGTGCTGCTGCCTGCCGCTTGGCTCAGCCCGGCAGCCAACAGCACCGAACTGAATGCAACGACTGCCGAAAACTGGGTACGCATTGGTAGATCCCCTCAGGTTGGAAGAAGTAATTGTCACGAAGACAAATATCCTTTCGCACCCGCGGAAGAAACTTAGGGTTAATCCGGTTAGTAATATTACGGACGGGCTAAGTCATTGCACCGAGAAATGCTTAAAATGCCGATCAGTGATACTTCAATCGAAGTTGATTTTCATTCATTTGAATTAGATAAATCGGATGATCAACCATCCGGTTTTTCGGTTTTGTAGACACTCATGAAGTGAAAAACTAATATTCATAGAACTTCGAACTATTATGCAGCGCACAATAGGCCATAGTATTTGCCACTAAATCTAGTAGTTGCGCGGAAGAGGTGTGGCGCGAGCGTGGCCGCGCCCTGACGCCACAGTTTCGACTCAATCGGATCGATTAAATTTAGTCGCCGCGATCCCAATCGGGTTTGTTCTTTTCCGTCACGTCGCCGCGGGCAAAGAACTGGTCGTAGCGGCCACTCCCCAACTCTTGGCCGCCGCCGACAAACTGGAATTCCCAGTAATTATCGTCGAGATCGCGGAAATAGAAAGAGTAGCCGCCATGATGGTCGGTGATCCGCGAGATCTGATGAATGCCGTATTTGTCCTTGAGCTCATGCGCCAAGGCCAGGGCGCGATCGACCTCCTCGCGGGAAGCGAGATCGATGCCCCAATGATGCTGGCGATCGACGGGCTTTACGTGCTCGCCGACCTCGAGGCAGACGATCACGCAATAGCCGCCTTTACGTAAGAGCACGCCGCGCTCGGTATGCTGCACGACATCGAGGCCGAGGAATTCCTCGTAAAAGCGCCGCGAAGCCGCGAGGCTTTTGCAGGTGATCGTGCCATGCGACAGCATCACCGACTTGTTGAGCGGTGCGACCTTATTCGTGAGCGCGGTATCGGGCATGAGGCGTCTCCTTCTCGTCCTCTATTTTACTCAGCGAACGAAGTCGCCGCTATACATACCGTCGAACGAGGCGAGCTTGTCGGCGGGCTTGGTCAAGCCAGTATTGATCTCGAAATTCTGCGAGCTATCGAGGATCGCCGCGCTCGGCGCCAGCGAAGTCGGAGTCGCCGCGCGATAGCTCTGGAACGCCGCATCGAGTGTCTTCTCGTCGAGCGTGCCGAAGCGCGGCTTGATGATGGCCAGCGTCTCCGCCGGGTGGTCTTTCATGAAATGCGCCGCCTCGACGATGCCATGGCCGAGCTTCATGCAGATCTCGCGCTGCTGGCGGCAGAATTCCGGACGCGTCACGATGATGCCGCCGCCGAATGGCACGAGCTCGGGAAAATCGCCGGCGGGCACCGAAACGAGGCGCACCGCGACGCCGTCGACGATCACCGCTGTCGTCCAAGGCTGCGACACCGAGAAGCCGTCGATCGCCTTGGCCGCGAGCGCTGCCGCCATGGTCGGCGATTGCATCGGCGCCACGGTGACGTCTTGATCCGCATCGAGCCCGCCTTTGCGCGCGACATAACGCAAGAAGCCGTGATTGATGGTGTTGATCGCATCGACGGCAATCCGAAGGCCTTTCACGAGCGAAGCGCGTGTTGCCAAGGATGCCGCCGGATCGAAGCTGCGCTCGGCGGCGATATCCTTGCGCAGCACGACCTCGTCCATCGGCCGATCGGTCAGATTGGCGATCGCCATCATCCGCTGCCCGGCGACCGCCGCGCGGATCAGCGTGCCCGCCGTGCTGCCGGAGAAATCGATGCTGCCGGCGATCACGGCGTTGATCGTGCCGACGCCGGCGATCTGGCTCACGGTGACATCGAGCCCCTGCTCTTTCCAGAAGCCCTTGTCTTGCGCGACATAGATCGCCGTGAAGCCCGGCGTGATCGAGGGCAGCGCCAGCGAGGTGTGCTGCTGCGCCATGGCAGGCGCAGCAGCCAGCACGAAGAGCGCCGCGACGATGCCGCGGATGCTCCTCATTTGATGAACCCGTTATCGATGATCGCCGCGTAATCCGCTAGCTCGTCTTTCTCCGTCATGAAACCGGCGGCGATGTTCAGGAGATCAGCGTTTTTTAGTGATTTCGGCGTGGTGATCGGCGGCACCGGCGTCATCGCCTTGAGCGCCTCGTAGGACGCTTCGACGACCTTGTCGTCTAGCTTGAAATTCTTTTTGATGATCGCGAGCGTCTCCGGCTTGTGCTCGTGAACGAACTTCGCCGCCTGGACGATGCCATGCACCATCTTTTGGCAGATCGATCGGTGCTCGGGACAGAAAGAGGCGCGCGTCAACAGCAAGGCCGAGGAGACCGGCGAATATTCTTTCGGCTCGCCCTTCGCCGAATCCGAGACCAGCACGCCGGTACCTTCAATCACCGCTTGCTGGCTGAAAGGCGGGCCGGAGACGAAGCCGTCGATCGCCTTGCGCGAGAAAGCCGCCATGAATTCCGGCGGCTGCATCGGCGTCGTCGTCACATCTTCGCGCGGCACGCCGGCGATCTTCTGCACGGCCTTGAGCACGATATCAGGGATTGCCGCCGTACCGCCGGTGGCAATGGTCTTGCCCTTGAGAATCTTGCCGCGCTCGGCGAGCGAGGCATTCGGATTGAAATGCGCTGCCTCGGCGATGTCCTTGCGGATGACGATATATGCGTCGGATTCCGAGATCGAGGTGGCGAGTGCGGTAAGCTTCTGGCCGCGCGCATTGGCGCGGGTGATCGACGGACCGGACGACATCGAGAAATCGACCGAGCCCGCGATTACTGCGTTCATCGATCCGATGCCCTGGATATGCTGGATCTTCACATCGAGACCCTGCTTCTTCCAGAAGCCTTCTTCCTCCGCAACGTAGCGCGTGAGGAAGCCAAGATTGATCGCCGGCACGGCGAGCGTCGTGTTTTCTTCTGCCGCGGCGGCGGGCCGTGCAAGCATCGCAACGGCAGCAAAACCGATGGCAGCAATCATGCGTGATGTCATGACGGAACCTCCCTGCTGACAAGCGAGCACGTTTTCGTGCTTCTGCGCCTGCGATCTTAGCGCAAGGCGGCCTTGAGACGCGACAACAACAGCAATTGCCAGGCGCAGAGCGCCGCCAGGAAATAGAGCGCGGCGACAAAACCGCCGGTCGCGTCATAAAGCGTGCCGATGGTCAGCGGCCCGAGGACGCCGCCGATCTCGCCGGCAGTGAAATACATGCCCGCCGCGGCGCCCATGCGCGCGCTGTCGACTTCACGCAGCTCCATCATCACCAGCACGACGACCACCGAGAGTGTGCCGCGCGCCAGGCCTTGGAGGATGAGGCCAGTGATGAGCGTTCCACCGCCCCATTCGATGCAGAGCGGCGCGAGGAGTTGCGCCAGGAACAGCGCGGCGAGGATTTTCATCCGCCGTTCCGGGATCGCAAGCCGCGGGAAGATCAGCGCGCCGATCATGCCGATAACGACGGGAATACTCGCCCAAAGACCGGCACTGGTCGCATCCATGCCGCCGAAGCGCAAAATCTCCGGCAGCCAATTGTTGAGCGCATGGCCGAAGAAGAACGTGCCGACAGCGAGATAGAGCACGGTGCGCATCGCCGGCGAACGCAGCAGATCGAGATATTGCGCCGATGATGACGCCGACCTCTCGGCACGGCGCAAGCGTTCATGCGCCCGGCTCGCTTCGTGGCTACTGATCGCGAACCAGCCGAGCGCCGCGGCGAGCGCGACGAAGCCGTAACCGATCAGCACCAGCCGCCAATCGTCACCGGCGAGCGCCAAGCCGATGCTCGACGTCAGCGACAGCGCGCCGATCGTGCCGAGCGACTGGCCCATGTTGTAGATGCCCATCGCGAGGCCGCGCTCGCGGCCGGTGAACCAGTCGCGGATCACCGTCGGCGCGCCGACCGACACCAGCGGCCCGCCGATGCCGAAAGCGCCGACCGCGAGCAGCATGGTGACGTAGTTGGTGGCAACGCCGCGCAGGATGCCGGAGATCGCCACCACCAGCGCACCGAGCGCCAGGCCGCGGCGCGGCCCGATGCGATCGAGCAGCGCGCCGCATGGGATCGCGGCGCCGATATAGACGAGCTGCCACGCGCCAAGGATCGAGCCCATCTGTGTGTGGCTGAGATCGAGCTCGGCGGTGATGCGCGAGACCAGCGGCGCGATCGCCGCCGCCGTCGAGCCGAAGCAGAAATAGACCATCCACACCCCGGCCAGCATGGCCCAACGATGCGGATGCGGCGCGCCGTTCTCTTCCCCCATGAGAGGCGCGTAATGGAAGCGCCGCACTCGCGCAAGAGCCGCCTACCTCCTTCGGACAGTTTCTATCAACCCAACCGATCGCTTATCGTTTCGGCCATGGCCATCACGCTGGATGAAGTCATCGCCTTCGCTGACAAATGGTTCCTGACGGTCTGCGGTGGCGGCAGCGCAGCCGCGCAGGCGGCGCTTTTCCTCGATCCGCATTCGCGCATCTATGTGGTTCAGGGCGGCGAGACGATCGGCTTCGAAGAGCACGAGAAACTGCACAAGCAATGGACCGATGAGCGGCATCTCTTTGGCGGCTTCAGTATCGCGACGATCAACACCGCGCCGGATCGTGTGCGGGCAACCGGCACCGTCTATTGGGAGGCACGGTATCGCGACCGGCCGCCGCCCAATCTGATCAAGGCCGTGGTCGGCGAGGATTGGATCATCGAACGCATCCCGTCCGGCGAGCTGCGCTTTGTGTTGTACATGAACACATTCCATCACCTGCTGCCCGATTCGGCGCCGCTGCAGCTCGAATAGGAGCCGGCCGTACGAAAGAAGCCCGCGCGGGCTGAACATTAAAGAGGTGGAGGCCCGCATGAGCGACACGAAGGGCATTGGAAACGCAAAGCTCTGGTATCAGAGCTTCGTCGATCCGGACGGTCAGAAGCCTTATATCGACCGGCTGCAACAGACGCTCAACGACATCGCCAGCCCGGGCATCACCTTTGAGGTGCATGGGCTGACCCCACCCGATCAGTTCTTCCACCCGCTGACCGAATTCCGCTGCGCCGCGCAATGCATTCGCAATGCGATCGCCGCCGAGCGCGCGGGCTACGACGCCTTCGTCATTGGCCATTTCCAGGAACCCGGCCTGATCGAGGCGCGCGGCTCCGTCGACATCCCGGTGATCGCGCTCGGCGAATCCGTGCTGCTCAACGCCTGCACCCTCGGCCATAAGATCGGCCTTGTCACCATCGACCCGATCTTCATTCCCTGGCATGAGCAGCAGATCGCGCGCCATCGCCTCGAGCAGCGTGTCGTTGGCATCACTGCCATCCATGCCAATCTGCCTTCCTTCATGAAGGCCTTTACCGATGAGGAGGCCTACGTCCAGGCGCGCGCGGAGTTCGTGGAGCAAGTGCGCCCGCTCGTCGCCGCCGGCGCCGACGTCATCATCCCCGCCGGCGGCTTGCCCATGCTGCTCTTCTCGCGCGAGCACGGCTTCGCCGTCGATGGCGCGCCGGTGCTGAGCGGGATCCCGCAGGTGGCAAAAGCGGCCGAGATGGCGCTTGCGCTGCGACGGCTCACAGGCACCGTCGTCAGCCGCCGCGGCACTTATGCCAAGGCTTCCCCGCAATGCCTCGATGAATTCATGAGCCGGGGCTGGTGACGCCGGCGCAGATCGACGCGATTCTCTTGTTCCCTCGCGGTACGATGGCAGAGTTTGGGTATCTGCAGTACTGACCCGCTGCAAAATCAACCCGCGCCCTTCGAGCACGCTTCGCTCCGCTCAGGGTGAGGAGAAAATAAATCGGGCATCTCCCAGTGGAAGATGCCCGATACGATTTACCTCATCCTGAGCGTAGTCGAAGGACGCAGGTTGTTATTGCAACCTTACCCCAGCGGGCCGAGCAACGTTTCGCCGTCGAAGGTGTCGCTTTGCCCGTCGACCGTTTCCGGCCAGGCGTTGTTGTCGATCTTGCGGCGCTCGGCCTTGGAGCGGACGCGCGCATCCCAACCGACCTGCTCCATGTAGTAATAGAGCTGGATCGTGTGGCCATCGGGATCGACCGCGAAAGCGGTGTAATCCATGCCGGGGAAAAGCTCGGGCGGCAGGTATTTGATGGTGGCACCATTCGCTTTGAGGAAGTCGACGGCGTCGCGGAGCTGCTTGTAGTCGCCGACCTGATTGCCGAAGCTCATGCAGCTCGTGTGCGGCGAAAGGCCGAGCTTCGCGCGCAGCGCCTTGGGATAGAGCGCGATCGAATGATGCTCGGTGTTGCAGCGCAGGAAGACGCAGCGATGGCCGTCATAGACGACCTCTTCGGTCACGCGCAGGCCGAGGATCTTCGTATAGAAGTCGAGGCACTTGTCCATGTCGTCGACGAAGAGCCGCACCGGACCGATCTTGATGACCTTGAACGGCCGCGGCAGCAGCACGCCGCCGACATCGTATTTGAACGGCAGCTTCTCGGTATTGCGCATGCCGGAGGTCAGATCCATCCCCTCGGCCTTGAACATCTCGATTTCTTGGTACTCGCTGATCTGCGGCAGCTCGGGCTTCTCGTGGAAGCCGCGCTTGCGCACTGCCGGCGGCTTCGATTGCAGGTTCCAGCCGATCTGCTCGATGCCGTAGTAGATCTCGTTGGTGTGGCCTTCCGGATCGGATGGATAGGAATGCCAGTTCGAGCCCGGCACGTCGCGGCCGACACGGCCCGGATTGATGCCGATCGATTTGAAATAGTCGATGCCA
The DNA here is from genome assembly GCA_963740675.1 of uncultured Alphaproteobacteria bacterium. Classification (GTDB taxonomy): domain Bacteria; phylum Pseudomonadota; class Alphaproteobacteria; order ATCC43930; family CGMCC-115725; genus CAIKMD01. Next base: position 65,311 of record CAVUFS010000003.1, on the reverse strand, counting down.
TCGCCGACTTCGCGCAGCGTGCCGACCTGCCAGGTGATCTGGTTGGTCGTCACCTCACCGTTGGTCACATGACCGCCAGCACTGCCGCGGCCCATGCGGTCGAGCGCCGCTTTCGGGAACAGCACGAAGGAATGATGGTCGGTGCCGTGAGTCGTGAAATAACCGACGGCTGATATGCCTTCGAATAGCTTGGCACCATCCGGCCGCACGCGCGCGAAATCGAGCGTGTCGGTGATCCGGAAGCCAAGCAAATCGTTATAGAAATGCATGGCCTCGTCCATCTTGTAGACGTTGTAGCCAAAGTGGCCGAGGCGCCGGATCTTGAACGGCCGGTCGAGCAACACGCCGCCGACGTTGTACTTGCTCCCGATTTTGCTGGTGCCATCCATGGTGAATCCTCCGCGAGAAGCTGATGAGCGCGTCTTTCACGCGCCAAGGTTGTTGGCAGGATGATCGCCGAGCGCCCCAACCCTGTCAACGACAGCCCTGGCAACAGAAAGGTGCGGACAGGCGCGATTGGGCGCAGAAAACCACCAATCGCATGCTAGAAAGGATACGTCCTTCGCGGGGTTCATGGGCGTAGGGGGCATCGGTCGGCCATGCCGGCGGGATCCATCAAAGCCATCATCGCGGGTCTGCTCGTCGCCCTTGGCCTGAGCCACGCGCCGGCGCCGTCTCCCGATCGCCTCGGCCTGCCTCAGCTCGTCCTCTGGAGCTGGGACCGCGCCGACGATCTGCGCTTCATCAATCCCGCCGATACGGGCGTCGCCTACCTCGCCGGGTCGATCCACCTCGCCGCGGACGGCATTGCCGTGGTGCCGCGACGCAATCCGCTGCTGCTGCCGCCCAGGACAGCGACGCTCGCCGTCATCCATATCGCCCTCGATCGTGCCCGCCCACCGGCGCTCGATGACGCCACGCGCGACCGGCTGGTGGCGGCGATCCTCGCGCTACGCCCCGCCGCCAGTGTCGCGTTGCAGATCGATTTCGAGGTCGCGCAATCGCAACAGAGCTTCCTCGCTGCGACGATCCTGGCGCTGCGCCAAAAGCTGCCGGACACGCCGCTGTCGATGACCGCGCTCTCGTCCTGGTGCCTCAACGAAAGCTGGCTCGACACGCTGCCGGTCGATGAGGTGGTGCCGATGCTCTTCCGTCTCGGCCCCGATCGCCTGCGCATCGCAGCGCATTTCAGCGCCGGCGGCGATTTCCGCGATGCACGCTGCCGCGGCAGTTTCGGCATCGCGGCGGATGAGATGCGTCGCAACGCATTCGACGCGCCGCGGCTTGCCGGCCGCCGCGCCTATGTCTTCGCGCCGACAGCGTGGACCGCCAACACCTACGCCACCATTCGCAAAGAGTTCGCCCCATGAAGCGCGCCGCGCTTTTCGCCTTTCTGTGTTTGCTCGCCGTTACCAATGCGATCGCGCCTGCGCGCGCTTCGGGACCGTTCTTGCCTATGCTGCGCTTCTACAGTGTCTCGGGCGTCGATGCCGATAGCGATACAGCTTATTTCAAAGGCCGGCTCGGAATCATCCGCCCGACCTTCGACGAGAACCGGCTTTACGCCGCCTATCGCGTCCTGCTCGGTCATGCCTTCACCGACGATCAGGCGCAACAGCTTCTGGCGAATTGCTGCGATATCCGCCCGCCTTACGCCGCGCCCCCGATGCAGGATGACTGGCTGAAAATTCGCGCGACTGTCATGTCGGACAAACCCAAGCCCGATCTCGATCCGTATCGCCCGACCAAGAATTACATGGATTTCCTTAATTGCTACCCGTCGGCTTTCGACACGGCGGCGGCCACGCTGAAAGCGCGCATCGCCGCTTACGGCGCGACGGATCGCTGGGTGATCGAATGGGTCAAAGGCCAGGATGCGGTCTTTGCCAATTGCTCGCAGACCGATCTTTCGCTCCCTGCCGAATTGCCCGATCTGCCCGATTGGTTCAAAGCCGATCGCGCTTATCAGCTCGCCTCAGCTTATTTCTACCACTGGGACTATGCCGAGGCGCGGCAGCGCTTTGCCGCCATCACCAAGGATACGGCATCGCCGTGGGCTTCGATCGCGCCTTATCTGATGGCGCGCGCCTCGCTTCGCCTTGCCAGCACCGCGAAGACACCAGACGCCATCACGCAAGCACAACAAGATATCGCGGCGGTTCAGCCCGGCGACAAATCCGGCATCACCGCAAATGATGTGGCGAAGCTCTCGTCAGCGCTCGCCTTCCTCCAGCCAGACAAACAGATCGCCGCACTCGAACAAGCGCTGCTCGCGCCGAACCTGCCCGACGATCTCGCAACCAGCTTGCATGATTTCCTGCTGCTCGCCGATGCCAAGAATGCGCCGTCGACCGATCTCGGCGATTGGATTCACGTGATGCAGGTGTCGAACAGCGATGCCGATGCCATCGCCGCGGCCAAGGCCCAAGTGCTCGAGCATTGGCAGCAAACGCCAACCCTGCCCTGGCTGATCGCGACGCTCACCTTCCTCAGCCCCAACGATGCCGATGCCGCCGCCGCGATCGAGCAATCGCGCAAGCTCGACCCAACACTGCCCGGCTTTCTCGATGCGGCTTGGCAGCGCCTTCGCCTGCTTATCGGCCAAGGCAAGAGTGATACCGCACGTGTCGAACTCGACACCATCCTCGCCACTCCAAACCTTTCCACTGGCACACGTAATCTGTTCCTCATCGAGCGCGCTCGGGTTGCGCGCGATTGGGACGAGTTCGCGCGTTTCGTGCCGCGTCGCGCCGAATTCCTCGGCCCCTACTTCGGCGACGGAAATTCGGTCGTTGTCACCGACTACGTCACTCTGCCGATGAAGAGCATCGCGAAGCAATACGCGTCGCTGCTCGGCTGGCGCAGCGAGTTGCTGAGCGACCCACGCTATTTCGACACCGACGGTGCGACGATCCTCAATGTCGACGCGCCGCTCGCCGTGCAGGCGAGGCTCGCGGCGAACGCCGCGCTGCCCGACAATATGCGCCGCGATCTGACGCTGGCTGCTTGGACGCGCGCCGTGTTGCTCGGCAACGACGACATCGCCAAGCCTCTCGCCGAGAGCCTCGCCAAAACTTTCCCGCAATATGCCGGCGATTGGCAGCGCTATCGCGATGCGTCATCGGCGGGCGAGCGAAAATTCGCGGCGGCTCTGCTGCTGCTGCGCTTCCCCGCGGCGGAGCCCTGGCTCGAAGACAATCTCGGCTACACTTACAAGCGCGATGTCATCGGCTCTTATGCGAGCCGCTGGTGGTCGCCCGAAAGCCTCAAGATCGATAGCCAGATCGCCGCCGCCTATTTCAGCGGCCCCTGCCCGGATTCCTGCGCGATGCCCGGCTGGCTCGGCCCGCCGAGTTTCGTCTCACCGACCGATCTCCGCACGGCGCAGGACGAATTCGCACGCATCCGGCAGAACACTCCGTCCGCCGCGGATTATCTCGGCGAGATCGTGCTCGATTGGGCGAAAGCGCATGCCGACGATCTGCGCGTGCCGGAGGCGCTGCATCTCGTCGTGCGGCTGACGCAATATGGCGATGCCGGTAGCAGCGGCATCTCGCGCCGCGCCTATAATCTACTGCGCGCGTCCTATCCGAAGAGCCCTTGGACCAAGCAAACGCCCTTCTGGTACGGCAAATAGCGCACAAAAAAAGATATCAGCCCCGCGCCACACTTTTGCCTCATTTGAGCTGCTAGAACCATAGAGCTACTGTGGCGCGGACTAGCTGCGCCCAAACGGCAGCACGCTGGTTCATGCCTTTGAAAGGCGTTCAAAAGGTCCGACGTGTCGCAAATCCTGGATTTCGAACCTCGCAGCCAAGCGTCCGTCTTAAAATCGTGGCTCGATCTGGAACAGGCGGTGTTGGATGCGCTGCCGGTCGGTGTCTACCTTTGCGATGCAGACGGGCTCCTTCTTCGGGTCAACCGTAAGGCCGTTGAGCTTTGGGGCCGCACCCCTCGCCTCTTCGACCCCGTCAACCGGTTCTGTGGCTGCTTTCGCGTCGAGAGCCTCGACGGCCAATTCATCGCGCCGGATCAGACCCCGATGGCGCGTGCGGCACTCCACGGCGAGAGCTTCGAAGGCGCGGAAGCCGTCGTGCAGAATCCAGACGGAACGCGTTGGATTGCGCGCGTCAACGTGAAGCCGTTACGCGATGCCGGCGGCGCGGTGGTCGGAGCCGTCAATTGCTTCGAGGACGTCACGCAAGAGCACGAGATGCGCGATGCCATGCGACAGCAGCAGCGCACCTTCGATCTGGCGATGATCGCCTCGCAGATGGGAACCTGGCGTTACACCATCGCGGACAATATCTGTGTTTACGACGAGAACGCCCAGCGGCTCTATGGCTTGACCGAGGCACGCTTCCTTCACGACGAGGCGGGCGTGAGGGCCAAGTTCCATCCCGACGACATGGATACGATGTGGACGCGCGTGGCCAAGGCGCTCGATCCCAAGAGCGATGGAAAATACGAGGTCGAGTACCGCGTCAAGCAGCTCGATGGCAGTTGGCGATGGCTGAGTGCCTGGGGTCTCGTCGAATTCGAAGGGCGCGGCTCCAATCGCAAACCCGTCGCGATCGCCGGCGCGAGCCGCGATCTGACGGAGATAAAAAAATCCGAGGAGCTGCAACGGCTGCTCGTGAACGAGCTCAACCATCGGGTCAAGAACAGCTTGGCCGCCGTCCAATCGATCGCGATACAAACACTGCGTGGTGCGCCCGACCTTCCTTCCGCGCGGGCCGCGCTCGACGGGCGGATCATTTCTCTGGCCCGCGCCCATGATCTCCTGACCGATCGCAGCTGGTCCGGCGCCGACCTTCGCGATGTCGCGTTTCGCGCCATGGAGCCTTTTGCGGCATCGCAAATCGAGCTGTCGGGCCCTTCCGTCGATATCTCGCCCAAATACGCGCTAGCGCTCTCCTTGGCGCTGCACGAGCTTGCAACGAACGCCACCAAATATGGCGCGCTGTCGCGGGCCGAAGGCCGAGTCCAGCTCGGCTGGCGCGCCGAGGATGGCGTGCTGCATTTGAATTGGCGCGAGAGCGGCGGCCCTCCGGTCGCACCACCGACGCGGCGCGGCTTCGGCAGCCGAATGCTGAACGATGGTCTTTTCCGCGATCTGAGCGGAGAAACCCGGCTCGACTATGCCGCGGAAGGAATCCGCTACGAGATTTCAGCGCCGCTCTGATACGGCGTTCGCATCGCGCGACATTTTTCGGCGATAACAGAAAACGGCGCGACCGGTTTCCCGATCGCGCCGTTTTCCCGAAGATTTTACGGCTTACTTCGCCGACGCGGTTTGCGGCGGGCTGTAATTCGCCGCGAGATAATCGACGACGCTCGACACCTGATCCCCCGAGAGCGGCGAGCCGAAATACATCATGCGGTTGACGATGTTCTGCCACTCGCCCTTGCTGCGCTTCGTCGCGACGACGCGATCGAGACCGTGGCAGAGCGCGCAGCCGCCTTCGACCAGCGACTTAGCCGAGCCATCGGCCAGCGACACCTGCGCCGGCTGCTGCCCCGGGAACGGCACGCCTGGCCCGTAGCTCGCCACCATGTATTTGACCGCGGTGTCGATGTCGTCGGGGCCGATCTGCGCGCCACGCAGGACCATGTCGTAGATCTGCGCGCGCCACGCCTTGTCGCCCATGCGAAGCTGGGTGAAGACATTCGGCCCGTGGCATTGCGTGCAAGCGACGGAGATGATCTCGCGGCCGGGATGATCCGGGAAAGGATTCGCCGCCGCTGCGTTCGAGCCGAAATTGCCGGCACCGCCGCCCGGCGCGGCTGGTGCCGCTTGCGCGGCCGGCGCCTGTTGTTGCGCCGGTTGTTGTTGCCCTTCCTGAGCGCCGGCTGTCAGCGCAGCACCCAGAAGCACGCCCCCAAGGGCAAGCGAGACGATGATTTTCTTCATGATCAAACCTTCCGCGTGCGCTGATCGGCGATGGAGTAGGCCGGATACCAGGTCGAAGCGGCACCAACGCCGTCGCGATCGACATGGACATCGAGCAGATAGGGCCGGCCGTCGTAATTTGCCTTCTTCGCCCGCGCGAGCGCCGGCTTGAGGTTGTTCGGATCGGCCACCACTTCGCCTTCGACACCGAAAGCCTGCGCCGTCTTGGCGAAGTCGACATCCGGACTGCCGTTGTAGCAGGTCATGTCCTTGCCGGTCTTAAACTGCTGACCGGCGATGAACGACCAGATGCGATTGCGCTCGTTGTTGTAGCTCTTGTTATTGACGACGATGTTGGTGATCGGCGCCTGGTAGCGCGCTTGGCTCCACAGCGGCTGCGGACCTCCGAAGAGGCAGCTACCGTCGCCGACGCAGGAAACGACCGGGCGATTGGGTTGCGCCAGCTTGGCGCCGGTTGCCGCCGCAATGCCCCAGCCGAGGATGTTGGGACCGGTCGAGATGTAAGACCGGCCGCCGCCACCGCCCCACGAGATGAGCGGATCCATGGTCCGGCCGCTGTCGCAATCGGAGACATAGATTGCGTCCTTGTCCATATGCCCGTCGAGCTCGACGCCCAACCGCTCCATCTTGATCGAGGAGCCGTTGTTGAGATCGGCCGCGATGGTCTGGCGCATCTTCGCTTGCGCCGCGGATTGATCATGCACGCGGCCGGTACGGCCGTCGGCGATCTGCTTCAACCGCTCTTTGGTCGCCATGCTCTTCACCGCGGCGATGAGATCGGTGACGCCGAGCTTCAGATTGCAGACCATGCCGAGATCGACCGGCCAGACGCGCGCAAGGCCCGTCGGATCGCGGCGCATGGAGATGAGCGTCGCGCCCTTCATCGTACGCTCGGCACCCTGATCGCCGATGTTGAGATGGATATCGACGGCGCCGGGGAAACGCATATTCGCGGCATAGGCACCGATATAGAGCGGATTGCGCGTCGGGAACGGCTTCGACCAATTGCCCTGCCCGGCCTGGCCGCACACCGCGAGGCCGAGCAATTCGGCGAGCTGCACGACTTCGGCCTCGGCGTGATCCTGGGTGATCTCGTCGCCAACCGAGAGCAGCGGGTTCTTCGCCTCGATCAGCATCTTGGCGACAGTCTCGACATCCTTGTGATCCGGCCGGATTTTCAACGAGACGTTGAACAGGCTGCCGTCATAGATCGCCGCCGTCGCCTGCCCGCGCAGCAGATCGTCCGGCACGGAAAGGAATACCGGTCCTGCCGGCGGCGTCTGTGCGAATTTCAGGATGCGGCGCGTGACATCGGGAATGTCCGCGGTCAATTCCGCCAGCCACCAATTCTTGGTGATCGGCGCCATCATCTGCTCTTGATGCTCGTAGTCCTGGGCGTAGTCGCGGCCTTCGACCTCGGTGCCGAAAGCGGCGACGGTCAGCAAGACGGGGATATGATCCTTGTAGCTGTTGACGAGCTGGGTCATGCCGTTCGGCAAGCCGACATTGGCGATATGGGCGACGCCGACCTCACCCGATAGCCGGGAATAGCCGTCGGCCATCGCGACGACCGCGCCTTCCTGGATGCCCTTGATGAGCTGGATCTCGGGAATATCGACCAGCGCGTCATAGAACGGCGCGTCGCCGGTCGAGGGATTGAAGAACACGTACTTCACGCCGGCGGCTTTGAGCTGCTGCATGTAGAGCGCGCCGCCATTGCCGTGCACTTGGCGGATCGCGCCGGTAGCAGAGGCTTCCTGCGCCATCGCCGGCGAAATCGTCAGCGAATCGATGATCGATTTTGCCACGCCGCCGGTCAGACCGGCCGCGCCGAGGCCCCGCATGAGCGAGCGCCGCGAAATTCCATGCTCCAGATATTGCTTGATGAGATCTTTCATCGAACGCTTCTCCCCTCTAACGCCGGCAGCTCTCGAGCGGTGGGCTCCGGACGGTGGGAGAATGCCCGTTTTCCACATCACCCGCAACGGCGCGTGGGCCGCGTAATAGCCGAAATAGTGATGCCCGCTGCAGTTGAATGAAGTTGAACCGCCTCCGAATCCAGCATCTAATCGGCGAGTTTTGGGGATCGGGGTGATAGGACCGCTGATGCGGAGCTGCCGGCGCTGCAATGGACGGCCTCATGCATCAACGCGAATTGCGCGCCGCTCGATCCCGGCAAGAGCATCCGCCTGCCACCCGATAGCGCGGCACAGGCGCAAGCGGCTTTCGTCAACGCGACGCTGCCGCCCGGCACGAGCGTCCTGACCCTGCGCTATCGCATCACCGACCGCGGCGGCGGCATCGGGCCGAGTGATCTCTTCATCAATGGCCGCAATGCCGGCCGGCTCTCGGCCGAGGATACCGCCGCGGCGTTGCATGCCTTCCCGGGCAGCAATGCCAAGGAGGCAGAGCGCGCAGTGAAGCTCGATCCCGGCGCCAACACGATCGAGCTGCGCGTCTATGACAAGGCCGAACGCAGCTACGCCGTCTCCGACGCCGTCACCCTGCTCGCGCCCGCGCCGCCGGTCGCGGCGCCGCCGAAGCCGCGGCTTTTTGTTCTCGCCGCCGGGGTCAACAAATACATCGATCCGGCGCCGCAACTCGATCTCGCGGTGACGGACGCAAAATCCTTCGTCGCCGCCGTGCGCCAAGGCGCGCAGCCGCTTTATCGGGAAGTCGACGCCTATGAGCTCTACGACGAGCAGGCAACAGCGGCCGGCATCGGCAAGGCGCTCGACAATATCGCCAGCAAGGCCGAATCGACCGACGTGTTGCTGGTCTACCTCTCCGGCCATGGCGAGCAGGTCGATAGCGACTACTACTTCATCACCCAGGATTTCCGCATGCCATCCTCGGATGACGACGCGGCGACCAACGACGCGATCAACAAACAGGGGCTCAGCGGCGGAATGCTGGTCTCGCATCTCGGCAAGATCGGGACCAAGAACGGCTTCCTCTTCCTCGACACCTGCCATGCGGGGGCAATCCGGCTCGATACCGGGCCGGCGCGGATCAACCAGGAAAGCGGCCGCTATATCTTGGTCGCTTCGCAAAGCATCCAGGAAGCGCTCGACAGCTATGACGGCAAGAACGGGGTCTTCGCCTACGCCGTGCTCGAAGGGCTGAAGGGCAAGGCGCGCCCGTCACCGACCGGGCCGGTCGACGACATCGATCTGGGCTTCTATGTTTCGAACCGGGTGGAAGAGCTGGCAAAACAAAAGGATCACGCCCAGAGTTCGAGTTTCAAAATATCGGCCGAGGACGCCAGGCGCTTTCCAATCGGCCAGCCGCCCTGATACAAGGGGCACGGCGCGCACAAACACAGAAGTAGAAGAGAAAAATCAATGAAAATCATTGCGTTGGAAGAGCATGTGACGACACCGCTCTACGCGGAAAAGGAGGTCGTTACGCCGCGCCGGAAGCAGTCGATGATCGATCGTAGTCAGCGCGTCGGGCATGACGTGAATGCCGAGCTGATGAACATGTCGAACACCCGAATCGCGGCCATGAACGAGGCCGGGGTCGATTTCCAGGTCCTCTCCATGACCATGCCCGGGCCGCAGGGCCTACCAGCGGACGAGGCGATCGCCGTGGCGCGCGACGCCAACGACCGCATGGCCGATGCCATCCGGGCGCATCCCGACCGCTTTGCCGCCTTTGCCTGTCTGCCGACGCCCGATGTCGCCGCCTCCGTCAGGGAGCTGGAGCGCACGGTCGGCAGCCTTGGCTTCAAGGGCACGATGATCAACGGCCACACCAACGGCGAATTCCTCGACGACAAGAAATTCTGGCCGATCTTCGAGGCCGCCCAGGCCCTCGACGTGCCGGTCTATCTCCACCCGCGCGATATCCCGCCCAAGGCGGCGTTCTACTTCGACGGCTATCCCGAGATCGCGACCGCGGCCTGCGGCTTCACCGTCGACACCACGATCCATTTCATGCGCCTGGTCTTCGGCGGCGTGTTCGAGGCTTTCCCGAAGCTCAAATTCCTGCTCGGCCATCTCGGGGAAGGCTTGCCCTTCGTGCTCGAGCGGATCGAGGACCACACTGCCCTCGCCACCAAACGCCGCGGCTTCAAGAAGACCTTCGCCGAGACGATGCACGAGAATGTCTGGGTCACAACCAGCGGTAATTTCTCGGCGCCGTCGTTGCGCTGCACTATCGACGTTCTCGGCATCGACCGGGTGATGTTCTCGATCGACTGGCCCTATGAATTGAACAAGGTCGGCATGGCCTTCTTCAACAACCTCGATTTGCCGGCCGCGGACAAGGAAAAGCTGGCGCACGGCACCGCCGAGCGGCTGCTAAAGCTCTAATTCTAGAGGACTGCGGAACCCGTTCTCCGATCCCGGTGTTGCGCTTTTGGGAGGCTGGCATTTGGCCGGTCCCCTGGCCAACTTCAACTCATGGGTTTGGACGGAGGTCGCGATGCCTTTCGATGGAAGGGACTATTCCACACGCATCGATGCTCTGGAGAAGATCGATCGCGTGATCGAACAGCTGCCGAGCGAAGAGCGATGGTGCAAGGGCGCGCTCTATACCGTCGACGGCCGGCGCTGCATCCTCGGCGCGATGCAGGCGGTGAACGGCGCGATGGTCCTGAAGCAGCCGATCCTCCAGGCGATCCAGGAAGTGACCGGCCGGCGTTACACCGCGATCGAGACGTTCAACGACCGGCGCACGACGACCTATCCACAGGTCATCGCCGTCTTAAATCGCGCGCGCCAGGACATCATCGACGGCCACACCGGTTACGCGCCGGGCAGCACCTCGCGGATATCGTGGCTGAAACGATTGGTCAGCGTCGCCTGAGGCGCTTGCCGAACGACGTCGTCGTCGCCATCAGACCATCGCGCCGATAACCGAGGCGAGCTTGTCGAGCGCGTAGGGTTTGTCGAGCCGCGGCAGACCGGAATCGTCCTGCGCCGCGAGCTCGGCATAGCCGCTGGCGAGAACCACCGGCAGATTTGGCCGCGTCTCGCGGATGCGCCGTGCCAGTTCCTTGCCGGTCATGCCGGGCATGGCGTAGTCGGTAATCACAAGATCGACGCTGGTATCGGCGACCAGCATTTCGAGCGCACGCCCGCCGGACGACGCGACTTTGACGCGGTGCCCCAGCACTTCGAGCATGCCAACGGTCGTCTCGGCCACCATCGGATCGTCATCGACCAGCAAGATGCTGCAAGCGCGCGTCTTCGCGCAGTCGTCCCTCGCCACTGCGGCTGGCACGCCGAGCACAACGCGCTTTTCCGCGCCCACCGCCACCGGCAACCAGAGCTCGACGGTCGTTCCGACGCCCACGCGGCTCGAAATCGCGATCGCGCCACCCGATTGCTTCGCCATGCCGTAGACGCTGGAGAGACCGAGCCCTGTCCCCTTCCCCAGCCCCTTCGTCGTGAAGAACGGCTCGGCGGCGCGCTTCAGCGTCGCCTCATCCATGCCGCTACCGCTATCGCTGACGGCGATGCGGACGAATTCACCCGGCGCCAGCTCACGCGCATTGAAATTGTCGACCGTCTCGCGCTGTGCCGAGATCATCAGCTTGCCGCCTTGCGGCATGGCATCGCGCGCATTGATCGAGAGATTAAGGATCGCCAGCTCGAGCTGGTTCGGGTCGACATGGACCAGCGACAGATCGTTGGGGAAAGACGCCGCCAGTTCGATGGTCGGCCCCAGCGTCCGCCGCAGCAGATCGCTCATATCCTCGATCAGCCGCGCGACATCGATCGGCTCCGGCCGCAATTCCTGACGCCGCGCGAAAGCCAGCAGCCGCTTGGTCAGCGCCGCGCCGCGCTCGGCCGCGCGACTCGCGCCGTCGATCAGGCGCCGGGTTGGATCCTCGGTGCCGATCCGACGCGACATCATCTCGAGATTGCCGAGGATGGCCATGAGCAGATTGTTGAAGTCGTGTGCCAGGCCGCCGGTGAGCTGGCCGAGACTGTCGAGCTTCTGCATCTCGTGCACCTGGGCCAGCGCCTGCTCGCGCTCGGCGGTGCGTTCCTCGACCCGGCGCTCCAGATCGGCATTGGCTTCGGCCAGCTCGGCGGTGCGCTCGGCCACGCGGCGCTCGAGCTCGACATTGAGCCGTTCCAGATCCCGGGTCTTGCGATAGAGCTCGGCGAAGACGCGGACCTTGGCGCGCAGCAGCTCCGGCACGACCGGCACCGGCACGTAATCAGCCGCGCCGTACTCGTAGCCTTTGACGCGATCGAGATCGGTCATCGCGATCGCCGAGACGAAGATGATCGCCGTCGTCTTGAAGCGCGGATGCTCGCGGATCATCGCCGCGAGCTCGAAACCGTCGAGCTCGGGCATGCAGACATCGATCAGCACGACCGCAATTTCGTTCTTCAAGAGCAGCGTAAAGGCTTCACGCGCCGAGTTTGCCTTGAGGAGATTTTCGTGCAGCTCGTCGAGAATCACCTCATAGGCAAGAAGCTTGGCCTGCTGGTCGTCGACCAGAAGAATATTGACTTTGTCGTTCTCGGCCATGATTGCGGATGCTCAACGATGGAGCCACATGCGCAGCGCCGACAGTAGCTGCTCAGTGTTCACCGGCTTCGCGAGATAGTCCGAGGCGCCGGCTTCGAGACACTTCTCGCGGTCGCCCTTCATGGCTTTCGCGGTAAGCGCAATGATCGGCAGGCGCCGGAACGATGGATTTTGCCTGATCACGCCCATGGTCTCGTAGCCGTCCATTTCAGGCATCATGATGTCCATCAGCACGATCGCGACGCCAGGCGTATTGTCCAGCATAGCGATGGCCTCGCGGCCGGTCGACGCGGTCAACACCTGCATGCCGCGGCGCTCCAGCACCGAGGATAGCGCGAAGATGTTGCGCGCGTCGTCGTCGACCACCAGCACAGTGCGGCCGACGAGATCGTCGTCCGACATGTGCAGGCGCTCGAGCATTCGCTGCTTCTCGGCCGGCAGATCGCCGACCACGCGATGGAGGAAGAGCGCCGTCTCGTCGAGCAGGCGCTCGGGCGATTCGACGCCCTTGACCACGACACTGCGGGCCATGGTGTGGAGCTGCGCGTCTTCTTCAGGCGACAGCTCGCGGCCGGTGAAGACGACGATCGGCATATCGGCGAGATGGGTGTCGTCTTTCATCTGCTCGAGCAGATCGAAGCCCGACATATCCGGCAGGCGCAGATCGAGTACCACGCAATCGACTTCCTGCACCCGCAGCACCGAGAGGGCTTCGGCACCGGTTTCGACCGAGACGATCTCGATATCGTCATGGCCGAGCAGCTCGGTGATGCTCAGCCGCTCGTCGGCGTTGTCCTCGACGACCAGCAACCGCTTGCGGCGCGGTTTGGTGTATTCCCTGATGCGGTTGAGCGCTTCTTCGAGCCCTTCCGGCGTTGTCGGCTTGTTGATGAAGGAGAACGCGCCGCGCGACAGGCCGTGCTGGCGATCCTCGTCGAGGGTCACGATCTGCACCGGGATGTGGCGCGTCGCCGGGTCCTGCTTCAACTGGCCGAGCACGCTCCAGCCCAGCATGTCGGGCAGGAAGACATCGAGCGACACGGCATAGGGCTTGTATTCCCGCGCCAGGGTCAGCGCATCCGCACCGCGCATCGCGACAAGAACCTTGAGCCCCTTGTCATGCGCCAGATCGGCCATGATCCGCGCGTAATGCGGATCGTCCTCGACAATCAGCAGCACCGGCTCGCCGGGCTCGAGATTGTCGCGATCGTCGGCCACTTGCTCGACCGCCGCTTCGAGACGAGCATTGTTGAGCATCACCGCGGAAGGCGCCGCGGCTGCGAGAGCCGCCATCGACGCATCGCCCGTGATAGGACGCGACTGCGCCGCGGCCGGGCCCTTGTACTTCAGCGGCAGGTAGAGGACGAAGGTGCTGCCGACGCCGGGCGCCGAGCGGAGCTGGATCTCGCCGCCGAGCAGATTGGCGAGCTCGCGGCTGATCGCGAGGCCGAGACCGGTGCCGCCATATTTACGGCTGGTCGAGGCGTCGGCCTGCTGGAAAGCTTCGAAGATCAACTTCTGTTTCTCGGCCGCGATACCGATACCGGTATCCGACACTTCGAACGAGATTACCGCCGGCTCGAAGGACAAGGTCGGGTGATCGGCGTTCCAGCCCTGATCGGCAAGGCCAATCGCGAGCTTCACGCTGCCGTGCTCGGTGAATTTGAACGCGTTCGACAGCAGGTTCTTCAACACCTGCTGCACGCGCTTAGAGTCGGTGACCATGCCGCGCGGCAACTTCGGATCGACGCTGACCTCGAAAGTGAGCTTGCGGCTCTCGGCCTCGTGGCGGAACGGAAGCGCCACCATGTCGGCAAGATTGGCGAAGGCAATGTCTTCGGCGTTCACCGACACCGTGCCTGATTCGATCTTCGACAGGTCGAGAATGTCGGAGATGAGGTTCAGAAGATCGGTGCCGGCGGCGTGAATGGTGCGGCCGAATTCAACTTGCTTCGCCGTCAGATTGCCCTCGGGGTTGTCGATGAGCTGCTGGCCGAGGATCAAGATCGAGTTCAGCGGCGTGCGCAGCTCGTGCGACATGTTCGCCAAGAACTCGGACTTGTACTTCGAGGTGAGCGCCAGCTCGGTCGCCTTTTCTTCGATGGCGCGCCGCGCTTGCTCGATTTCCTGGTTCTTCCTTTCGACTTCGACGTTGCGTTCGGCGAGCTGCTGCGCCTTCTGCTCGAGCTGCTCGTTGGTCTGCTGCAATTCGCGCTGCCGCGTCTGCAGCTCGGTGGCGAGCTGTTGCGACTGCTTCAACAGCGCTTCGGTCTGCATCGTCGCTTCGATCGAGTTCAGCACGATGCCGCTGGAGGCGGTGAGCTGATCGAGGAAGGAAGTCTGCAGATCGGTGAAGGCGTTCATCGAAGAGAGCTCGATCACCGCCTTGACCTGGCCTTCGAAAAGGATCGGCAGCACGATGATGTTCTTCGGCAGGACCTTGAGCAGCGCCGAGCCGATCGGCACGACGTTGTCAGGCACGTCGGTGATCAACAGGCGACGCGCGTCCGCGGCGCATTGGCCGATTAACCCCTCACCGATCATCAGCCGCTCGGGATGGCCCTCGCCCGGCCCTTGATCGGCGTAACTCGCGAGGAGACGCAGGCTCGGCGCGCCCTCGGTTTGCACGAGATACATGACGCCCGATTGCGCATTGACCAGCGGCGCCAATTCGGAGAGCAACATACGGCCGACCACCGCGAGGTCGCGCTGGCCTTGGAGCATATTGGTGAAACGCGCGAGGTTGGTCTTGAGCCAGTCTTGCTCTTTGTTGCGATCCGTCGTGAGACGGAGGTTGTCGATCATCGTGTTGATGTTGTCTTTAAGCTCGGCGACTTCGCCGCGCGCAGAGACTTGGATCGACCGGGTCAAGTCGCCCTTGGTCACGGCGGTCGCCACTTCGGCGATCGCGCGCACCTGGGTGGTGAGGTTCGCGGCCAGCAGGTTGACGTTACCGGTCAGATCCTTCCACGTGCCGGCGGCGCCCGGCACGTTCGCCTGACCGCCGAGACGGCCTTCGACGCCGACCTCGCGGGCGACAGTCGTCACCTGCTCGGCGAAGGTGCCGAGCGTGTTGGTCATGTCGTTGATGGTCTCGGCGAGCGCCGCGACCTCGCCCATCGATTTCACCGTCAGCTTCTGCCGCAGATCGCCGGTGGCGACCGCGGTCACCACCTTCACGATACCGCGCACCTGCTCGGTGAGATTGGCGGCCATGACGTTGACGGTATCGGTCAAGTCTTTCCACGTACCGGCGACGCCTGGCACGACCGCCTGACCGCCGAGCTTGCCTTCGGTGCCGACTTCACGCGCGACGCGCGTCACTTCGGCGGCGAAGGCGTTGAGCTGATCGACCATCGTATTGATGGTGTCTTTCAGCTCGAGAATTTCGCCCGACACGTTGACGGTGATCTTCTTCGACAAGTCGCCGCGCGCGACCGAGGTCGCGACTTCGGCGATGTTGCGGACCTGGGTCGTCAGGTTGGCGGCCAGCAGGTTGACGTTATCGGTCAAATCCTTCCACGTACCGGCGACGCCATGCACGTTGGCTTGGCCGCCCAGCTTGCCTTCGGTGCCGACCTCACGCGCGACGCGCGTTACTTCGGCGGCGAAGGAGCGCAGCTGCTCGACCATCGTATTCAGCGTTTCTTTGAGCTGCAGAATTTCACCGCGGACGTCGACGGTGATCTTCTTTGACAAGTCGCCGTTCGCGATGGCCGTCGCGACTTCGGCGATGTTACGCACCTGACCGGTCAGGTTCGACGCCATGAAGTTCACGCTGTCGGTCAAGTCTTTCCACGTACCGGCGACGCCAGGCACCGCGGCCTGACCGCCGAGACGGCCTTCGGTACCGACTTCGCGCGCGACGCGCGTCACTTCCGAGGCGAAGGCGTTGAGCTGATCCACCATCGTGTTGATGGTGTTCTTAAGCTCCAGGATTTCGCCCTTCACGTCGACGGTGATCTTGCGCGACAAGTCACCACGCGCGACGGCCGTGGTCACTTCGGCGATGTTACGCACCTGACCCGTCAGGTTCGACGCCATGAAGTTCACGTTGTCGGTCAAGTCTTTCCACGTACCGGCGACGCCTGGCACATTCGCCTGACCGCCGAGCTTACCTTCGGTGCCGACCTCGCGCGCGACGCGCGTCACTTCGTTGGCGAAACGATTGAGCTGGTCGACCATGGTGTTGAGGGTTTCTTTGAGCTGCAAGATCTCGCCGCGCACGTCGACAGTGATCTTGCGCGACAAATCGCCATTCGCGATGGCGGTCGCGACTTCGGCGATGTTACGCACCTGACCGGTCAAATTGCCGGCCATGAAGTTCACGCTGTCGGTCAAGTCTTTCCACGTGCCGGCGACACCCGGCACCGCCGCCTGACCACCGAGCTTGCCTTCGGTACCGACCTCGCGCGCGACGCGCGTCACTTCGCCGGCGAAGGCGTTGAGCTGGTCCACCATCGTGTTGATGGTGTTCTTGAGCTCCAGAATTTCGCCCTTCACGTCGACGGTAATCTTACGCGACAAGTCACCGCGCGCCACGGCGGTCGTCACTTCGGCGATGTTACGCACCTGACCCGTCAGGTTCGACGCCATGAAGTTGACGTTGTCGGTCAAGTCTTTCCACGTACCGGCGACGGCTTTCACCTGCGCCTGGCCGCCGAGCTTGCCTTCGGTGCCGACCTCGCGCGCGACGCGCGTCACCTCACCGGCGAAGGCATTGAGCTGGTCGACCATGGTGTTAATCGTGTCTTTGAGCTGCAAAATCTCGCCCGACACGTTCACGGTGATCTTCTTCGACAAGTCGCCGTTGGCGATAGCGGTCGACACTTCGGCGATGTTGCGGACTTGCGCCGTGAGGTTCGAGGCCATCGAATTCACGGAGTTGGTCAAATCTTTCCAAGTGCCGGCGACGCCGACCACGTTGGCCTGACCGCCCAAACGGCCGTCGGTGCCGACTTCGCGCGCGACGCGCGTCACCTCCGAGGCGAAGGCATTGAGCTGATCGACCATCGTATTGACGGTTTCTTTGAGCTCGAGGATTTCGCCCGACACCGTCACGGTGATCTTCTTCGACAAGTCGCCGCGCGCGATAGCGGTCGCGACTTCGGCGATGTTGCGAACCTGGCCTGTGAGATTCGAGGCCATGAAGTTGACGTTGTCGGTCATGTCCTTCCACGTACCGGCAACACCCGGCACGTTGGCTTGGCCGCCGAGCTTGCCTTCGGTACCGACTTCGCGCGCGACGCGCGTCACTTCGGCGGCGAAGGCGTTGAGCTGATCGACCATCGTGTTGATGGTGTTTTTGAGCTCGAGGATTTCGCCGCGCACGTCGACGGTGATCTTGCGCGACAAGTCGCCGCGCGCCACGGCGGTGGTCACTTGCGCGATGTTGCGCACCTGGTCAGTCAGGTTGCCGCACATCGCGTTGACCGAATTGGTCAAATCCTTCCAGGTGCCGGCGACGCCTGGCACGATCGCCTGACCGCCGAGCTTGCCGTCGGTGCCGACCTCGCGCGCAACGCGCGTCACTTCCGAGGCGAAGGAGCGCAACTGGTCCACCATCGTGTTGATGGCTTCCTTGAGCTGCAGGATTTCGCCGCGCACGTCGACGGTGATCTTCTTCGACAAGTCGCCATTGGCGACGGCGATCGTCACTTCGGCGATGTTGCGAACCTGGGCGGTCAGGTTCGACGCCATCGAGTTCACGCTTTCGGTCAGGTCTTTCCACACGCCGGTGACTTCGCTCACCTGCGCCTGACCGCCGAGCTTGCCGTCGGTGCCGACCTCGCGCGCGACGCGCGTCACTTCCGAGGTGAAGACACTAAGCTGGCTGACCATCGTATTCACGATCGTCGCCGAGGTGAGGAATTCGCCTTCGAGCGGCCGGCCATCCGCTTCGAGCGGCACGGTCTGCAGCAGATCGCCGCGCGCCACAGCGGCAATCGATCGCGTCACCGCGTTGTTGAGCCAGAGCAGATCGTCGATCAACGAATTGACCGAGGTCTCCATCCCGGCCCAAGCGCCGCCCGGCACGCCAAGTTTCAAGCGCTGGCGGGTACGGCCCTGCCGGCCGACCGCTTGGCCGACGAATTCGAGCTGCTGCGCCATGCGCTCGTTGGAGCTGACGATCTCGTTGAAGACATCGGCTACCTTGCCCGAAAGACCATCGAGGTCGTTCGGCAAGCGCACCGAGAAATCGCCGTTGCGCATCGCCTGCATCGCCTGGAGCAGGATGCGCATATCGAGCGAGCCAGGCCCGCCGCTATTGCCGTTTTTGGATTTCTTCGGAAGGTAGGGAGTTGGGGGAGGAACAGCAGGTTCTGTGGCGAGACCCGCACTGCTGGCCTCGAGTTGAGATCGTACGGCGCGTGGCACGGAACACCCCTTTATCTTAGAGCAGCGGATTATTCGGGCTAGAATGTGGCGTTACATTGCACCAATTGTGGCGATTTGTGGACGCCCCTTGGCAAGGAAAAAGTTTCCGTTACCGCCACTTAAACCTACCGCCATTTAAGCCTACTGACGCTTAAACCGAGTCGCTGTCGTGACCGCGATGCCCGGTCGGCCGGTGCGGTGATACTGCTCGATCAGCGCCTGCGTATAGTCCTCGGCATTGACCGTCGGATAGCGCGGCGGATTGTCGACTCCCTGACATGTCGGCAAGCAACTGATCTCGGCCGTCGGCGGCGGGCCGACGAAGAACGTTACGGAAAGCCGCTCATTACCGCTGAAATTCGCGACCCGGTGCAGATTGGACGTGTAGAGATCGTTGGTCGCGAGCGCGATCAAATCGCCGATATTTACGATCACCGTACCGGGAATAGGCGTCACATCGATCCATTGGCCGGAAGCATTTCGCACCTGCAAACCACCATTCTCGTCCTGCACGACGATGGTGAAGGAGCCGTAATCGGTATGGGGCGAGAAGCTCCATTGCGTCCGCTCCAAAGTCTCGCGATCGAGCGGCGGGTAATAATTGTAAACCATGGTGCTGCCGAAGCGGCCGTTCTCGCGCTCGAAATAGGCCTCGTCGAGACCGAGGCTGCGGGCGATCGCGAAGCCGAGTCGTTGGATCAGGCTGACGCTCTGATATTGCGCGTCGGTAACAAATCGACGGAAGCCAGGTAGTGCCGCCTCTTCCGGCCATTGATGCGGACCCGGCGGAAAGGCACCACCATGCTCAGCCTCGTTCAAGGCGTATTCGCGGGCAAAGTAGAGTCGCTCTTTGAGGTCCGGCGCTTTGTCCTTGTTCGCATCGGGATTGAGGCCGCCGGGCGGGACATAGCCGCGGCCCGGCGCGCTCTTCCAGAAGAGCTTGTTCTTCTCCGCGCCCGGCAGATGGAAGAAGCGCAAGCCCCAATCGAGCATCGCCTGCAGCTCGGCCGCGCCGAAACCATGCCCCTTCGCATAAAAGAAGCCGATATCGATCGAGGCCTGACGGATCTGGCGCGCAACCGCATCGCGTGCGGCCTCGCTTCCGCCCTGCACAAAGGGCGAGATATCGATAACCGGCAACGTCGCGAGATCGTTGCGCGCAATACCCTGGCGTAGATAGCGGTTATCGAAATCGCTGAATGTATCGATCGCGCCATCGCTGATTGTATCGATCGCGGTGGCCGCTGTTTGCGGTGTCGCCATGCGTATCTCCTCCCGTCCCTGGTCTGGACGCCCTTCCGCCAAGTCTATCCCTTCGCCCACACCGCTTCAAAGCCCGGTTCCAGCCGGTGAGGGAACCCAAATCTTGGCTTCGCGTTTAGTGACAAGGCGGCGCCACGAACGCGCCCTTCGTCTCATTGAATGCGGAGAGAAATGTCATGAAGAAGAGCTTTACCTATGTGGCGGCCATCGCCTTGCTCACGGCCGGCACTGCCTTTGCACAAGCACAATCAGGTGCAGCCGGCGCTAACGGCTCGACCATCAACAACTCGACCCCGACCCCGGCGGCGAAAGGTCCCGCGGAAGGCGTGCCTCGCGGTGCGGGCCAGCCCGGTACCATGATGAACCAATCAGGCTCCGGCATGAACCAGTCCGGATCGAGCATGGGTTCAGGCAGCAGCATGGACCAAGCGAGCGATATGGATCACTCGAAGAAATCCAAGTCGAAAATGCATCACGGCATGAGCTCGCGCAGCGGTGGTAATGACGCGCAAGAGAATCAAGAGACGATGCGGCTCAATCGTCAGCAAGTCGGCGGCACCGGCGCGAGCAACAGCACCATGCCATCACGCGGCATGAGCTCGGGCAATCCGTTCAATAACGGCTCGCCGCAACAAGCCCAGGCGGGCGGGGCGAACTGCACGCCGGACAATCCGAGCTGTGGCACGGCACGGGACAACCCGGCGATCAATTCCTCGCCGCAGCACCGTACCTATGGGACCCAGCAGCAGTAGTCCCCTCATTACGGAGGCCAGCCTCGATCGCGTGAAAGCGCGTGGGGCTAAAAGGGCCGGCCCTGACGACAGGTCAGGTGCCGGCCTTTTGCTTCTTGGAGGAATCGGCGACGCCAGCCGCAGCAAGCTCGCGCGAAAGATTGCCACTCAGCCACGTACCAAACATGCGGAAATCGCTCAAGAGCGACCAGAGCGGATAGCGGAAAGTCGCAGGATGATTATGCTCGATCGTGAAGTGCCCGATCCAGGCCGGTGCGTAGCCGAGGATAACCGACGCGAGCAGGAACCACGGCTCACGCAGCAAAATAGCGACGACCAGGCAAAGCAGCGCGAGACTCGTGCCGCCATAATGCCAGGCGCGAGTCGCAGGCTTTGCGTGCTCGCGCAGATAGTAGTGCCAGAACTCGGGGTAGGTCGCGATCCGGGCGGTTTCCACGGCCGATTCGCCAATCCTTGCAATGCGTTCGCGGCATGGTCGCCATGCCGAGCGGGGACAACGTCGCTAGAGGAAACTAGGCTATCTCAAGGGAATGACCTAAGCTTGGGTTGCATATAAGATGGGCGTGTCGCCTTTGCCAACAATGGGAGAACGCAGGGGCATTTGAATGATGGACGACAGCGAAATCAAAGGGCGTGTGGGTAGCGCCGCGTGGTCGGTGGAGGATATTCCCTATGATTCGATCGACGCCTCGCTGATCCACGACAACACCGAGCTCTTCTATCTCATTGCCGCCGCCTCTTTCGTCGAGATCACCTCCGATCTCTACACGCGCAATCTCATCGAGTTCTTCCAAGGCAATCCCGAGATCGAGAACTGGCTTGCCAATTTCTGGGAGCTTGAAGAGGTCCAACACGGCACAGCGCTGAAGCGCTATGTCCAAGCTGCGTGGCCGGAATTCGATTGGGAGCGCGCCTATCGCGCCTTCTTCGTGGAATATGGCCAGGCCTGCACGATGGAAGCGCTGGCACAGACGCGCTCGCTGGAGATGGTGGCGCGTTGCGTCGTCGAGACCGGCACCTCGTCTTTCTATCGAACCCTATCCGAAGTCGCGCCCGAGCCGGTGCTGAAGCAGATCACGGCCAACATCAGCTCGGACGAGGTGCGCCACTACAAGCACTTCTACCGCTACTTCCTCGACTATAAGGAAAGCGA
Source organism: uncultured Alphaproteobacteria bacterium (assembly GCA_963740675.1). GTDB lineage: Bacteria > Pseudomonadota > Alphaproteobacteria > ATCC43930 > CGMCC-115725 > CAIKMD01. Next base: position 43,359 of record CAVUFS010000003.1, on the reverse strand, counting down.
GCGGCCGGGCCGCGTCGCGATCCTGCGCCAGCTCTGGAAGCGCAGCACCGATGTGAAGGCCGAAGATGCATACTTCGCCTTCAAGCATGTCTTCCTCGAGCGCAATCCGGACGAGGCTTTCACGCAGGAAGCCTATGACGAATTCCGCGCCAGCTTCCGCCGCCTCGGCCGTACCACCTTCCCGTACGAGATGGCGGTGAAGATGATCCTCAAGCCGCTCGACCTCGCCGCCCCAGTCGGCCGCGTCGTCCAACCCGCCGTCGAAACCACCGCACGGTTCCTGTTCTCGATCTAGAGAGCGACGCCGATAGAGGCTATCGTCGTCCCCGCGAAAGCGGGGATCCAGGATAACAAACGAGTTGCTTCCTGGATTCCCGCTTTCGCGGGAATGACGTTGGAATGGGAGTGCACCTGTTGTGACCGATGCGACGCGAGACGTTGCCGTGCCGCGCTTCCCCGTTCTCGTCGTGTTGGTGCCGTTCGCGCTGATCTTCGCGCTCTGCAACTACTATCGCACCGTCAATGCGGTGCTCGCGCCCTATCTCATCGAGCAGTTCAGCCTCAATGCCGGCCAGCTTGGCTTGCTGATCTCGATCTATTTCCTCGTCTCCGCCCTCTTCCAGGCGCCGCTCGGCCTGTTGATGGACCGCTACGGGCCGCGCCGCGTGCAGGCCATTCTCATCGTCATCGCCGGTATCGGCGCGATCATCTTCGCGCTCGGTACGACCTGGCCGGTGCTGATCACCGGCCGCGTCATCATGGGGATCGGCGCCGCCGGCGGGCTCATGACCTCGATCCAGGCGGTCACGTTGTGGTTCCCGTCAACGCGCTGGCCGTTCTTCAACGGCTTCGTGCTGAGCCTCGGCGCACTGGGCTCGCTCGCCGCGACACTGCCGACGCAATATCTGCTTTATCTGTTCGACTGGAATCGTCTGCTCATCGGCGTTGCGATCATCAGCTTCGTCGGCTCGCTGGTGCTGTTCGGTATCGTCCCGGAAAAGCGCAAGGCGCCGAAAGGCGAAACGCTCGGCGATCAGCTCAAAGGCATGGCCGCGATCTATCGCGACCGCTTGTTCTGGCGTTTCGCGCCGCTTTATCTCGCGACCACTGGCAGCACGATGGCGTTCCAGAGCCTCTGGGCTGGGCCGTGGCTGCACGATGTCGGCGCGCTCAGCGCGCCATCCGTCGCCAGCCATCTCCTCATGCTCAGCCTGTTGCAGATCGTGAGCTATTTCCTCGTCGGCTTCATCGCAACCGAGCTCGGTAAACGCAACGTGCCGCTGGTTCGCATCGTGCATGTCGGCTCGGCGCTCTATATCAGCACGTTGACGCCGCTCCTGCTCCCGACCGGCATCGGCATGTGGAGCGTGATCCTCGGCATCGGCCTGCTCTCCAATATCAACACGCTGTGCTATCCGATCTTGTCGCAATATTTCCCGGCGGCGATGACCGGCCGCGCCACGACTGCGCTCAACTCCTTCTTCTTCGTCGGCGCTTTCATGGTGCAATCGGCGATCGGCCTTGTCATCGATCTTGTGCCGGCGACCGAGCCGGGGCATTACCCGGCCCTCGCCTATCAGCTCGCTTTTGCGGTGATGGTCGCGTTGCAGGTTTGCGCCTGGGGCTGGTGCCTGATCACGCCGCGCAAGCTGCAAGCCACTGCCCGCGTCGCCGAGGCTGGACAATGAGCACCATCCTCGCCATCCGCCACGTTGCCTTCGAGCATCTCGCCAGCTTCGAGAGCGTGCTCAAAGCGCGCGGTTACGACATCCAATATATCGATGCCGCGACCGACGATCTCGCCGCGCTGCCACATGATCTGCCAGCGCCGCTCTTTGTGCTCGGCGGCCCGATCGGCGCTTACGAAGAAGCGCTCTATCCCGTTCCTCAATCCCGAGTTGCGCTTCATCGAGAAGCGCCTCGCCGCGAAATTGCCGATCTTCGGCATCTGCCTTGGCGCGCAGCTCATGGCCCGGGCGCTCGGCGCGCGCGTCTATCCGGCAAAGGCGAAAGAGCTCGGCTGGGCGCCGATCGCGCTGACCGATGCCGGGCAGCGCAGCGTACTGAAGCCGCTCGGCAGCGGGCCGGTGCTGCATTGGCACGGCGACACCTTTGACCTGCCGGACTGGTGCGACGCGCCTTGCCTCGACCGCGATCTGCGAGAACCAGGCTTTCAGCTACGGCACGAACGCGTTGGCCCTGCAATTCCACATCGAAGCCGACGCGACAGGCCTCGAGCGTTGGTATGTCGGCCATACGATGGAGCTGGCGACGGCAAAGATCGCCGTGCCCACGCTGCGCGCCCAATCGCAAGAATTCGCCCCCGCCGCCGCAGCACGCGGTAATGCCTGCCTCACTGCCTGGCTCGACGCACTCTAGGAGGCGGTGCAGACGGCGTTATACTCCAACGAGATGGATGGCCGGGACACGCCCGGCCATGACGTCTTAGAGAGCTAGGGAGTAACGTCGTGACGCTTCTCAATCCCATCCCGCAAAACGATCTTCGCGAATTCATCAAAGCCGTCGAGGCCAGAGGCGAGCTGGCGCGCGTCAAAGATGCGCATTGGGATCGCGAGCTCGGCGCGGTCGCCGAGGTGCTCTATCGGCAGAAGGTCGAGAAGTCGCCGATGCTGCTCTTCGACGAGATTCCCGAATACCCGAAGAACTACCAATGCCTCTACGGCATGTTCGGCTCGCCCTATCGCCTGGCGCTGGTGCTCGGCATGGAGCCGACCTTGTCGAACGACCGCAAGGAAATGCTCGATCATTTCCGCAAGCAGATCAAAAAGAGCTTCAAGCGCATCGAGCCGAAGATGGTCGATAGCGGCCCCGTCACCGAGAACATCGTGCGCGACAATGAAGTCGACATGCTGAAATTCCCGGTGCCGATCCATCACGAGGACGATGGCGGGCGCTATATCGGCACAGCCTGCGGCGTCGTCACGCGCGATCCCGATACCGGCCGCGTCAATGTCGGCACCTATCGCGTCCAGGTGAAGAGCGGCAATACCTGTGCCTCTTACATCTCCAACGGCAAGCAGGGTCGCATCCACCGCGACAAATATCTGAAAGCCGGCAAGCCATGCCCCGTCGCGATCATCGTCGGCTGCGATCCGATCACCTATCTCGCCGCCGGCTACACGATGCCGGACGCGATGCCGGAATATGAATGGGCGGGCGGACTCATGGATCGGCCGATCGAGCTGGTGACGGGCGAAGTGACCGGCCTGCCCTTCCCGGCGCGCGCCGAGATCGTGCTTGAGGGCGAAATCTCGCCGACCGAGACGACGCTCGAAGGCCCCTTCGGCGAATGGCACGGCTATTACGCCGGCGAGGCGAAGGACGAGCCGGTGATCCGCATCAAGCGCATCTATCACCGCAACGATCCGATCCTCACCTGCGCCGCCTCGAACAAGCCGCCGCATTCCCATCTCTTCGAGCGCTGCTTCCTGCGCTCGGCGGCCCTGCTCGATGCGCTGGAAGGCGCCGGCATTCCCGATGTGCGCGGCGCCTGGCTGCATCAGGCGGGCGCCGGCCGCACCTTCTGCGTCGTCTCGATCAAGCAGCGCTATCACGGTCATTCGACGCAAGTCGGGCTGGTCGCAAGCCAAGTCGCGTCGGTCGGCTATATCAGCCGCTGGATCGTGGTCGTCGATGACGATGTCGATCCGACCGACATCCACGACGTGGTCTGGGCGATGGGCACGCGCTGCGATCCCAAGACGCGTACGACCATGCTCGACAATTGCTGGTCGTCGCGGCTCGACACGATGGTATTCGATTACTCGAAGCTCACCAATTCACGCATGGTGATCGACGCCTGCAAGCCGTACGAGCACTACGACCGCTTCCCGAAAGTGGCAATGACCTCGCCCGACTTCGCGGCGAAGATCCGCGCGAAATGGCCTGAGCTTTACAAGTGACGCGACTTCTTTAACTCGTCACCCCCGCGAAAGCGGGGGTCCACGGAAACAGCGAGATGTAGCCTGGATTCCCGCTTTCGCGGGAATGACGGATTATTACTGGGTGCAGTGGCCGGAACTGATAAAAACGTCATTGCGAGCGGAGCGAAGCAATCCAGTGCGTCCACAGACTGGATTGCTTCGTCGCTGACAACCCGTTCACGCGCTCTTCGCGCGTGAACCCGAAGGGGCCAATCGCGAAGAGCGATTGGCTGGGTTGTCCCTCGCAATGACGGTTACGGCTTCACCGGCAGGAACCGCGCGTCGATGATCTGATCATCACTCGGCTTCGTCTGCAGCATGCCCATGTCGAGGAACGAATCCTTCATCAATGCGATGGCTTGCGGATCGATATGCCCGTCGGTCTCGAGCATGCCGATCTGTTCGTCATAGACGTGGTCGGCGATGGCGCGATCGATATGCAGCGTCTGGCTCGCTATCTCCGAGGTTTTCTCCTTGTTCGCTTTCATGAAAGCGATCGAGGCGAAGAACCCCTTGAGGAAGCGATCGACCAGCGCGGGGTTCTGATCGAGCAGCGGCTTCCGTACGAACATCATATGCGCGTGGAAATGCGGCGCGTATTTTCCCATTGTCGTGACCATGCGGCCGATGCCTTTGGCTTCGAGCTGCAGCGCCACCTCGACCGACGCCACCATCGCGCCGACCTGATGCGTGCGCAACGCCGCGAGATTGGCGTCGCCCGAGCCGAGCGGCGTCGGCAGCACGCCCTCCTTGCCCCAGCCCTCTTGAATCGCCATCTGCCGCACCAGCCATTCGCTGACCGAGCCGGTGCCCGAGATCGCGATGCGCTGGCCTTTGAGATCGGCGACCGCTTTGATCGGCGAATCCGCAAGCGTCGTGATCGAGATATTGCGCGGATCGGTGGCGAAGGCAGCGACGGCACGCGCCGGCTCGCCCTTGGCGACGAAAGCGAGGTCGGCGCCGCTGGTCATCGCGAAATCGACGCTGCCCGCGGTCATCGCCTGATGTAGCCGCGGCGAATTGCCGAGATCGAGGACTTCGACCTCGAGGCCGTATTTGGCGAAGATGCCTTCCTGCACGCCGATATCGGCCGGCACGAAAGCCCAAAGCGCGGAAACGGCCTTACCGACGCTGACATGATCGGCGGCCCAAGCAGGAACAACACTTGCCGGCGCGATGGCCAGTATGGCGAGAGCGAAGACGAGCGAAATGACGCGAGACAAGCGAATCCCCCTATGGCTTGACCTATCTTAGCGACGCTTTAGCATCCGATCATCATGACAGATACCGAACAAGCCCTTCGCCACCAGGTTGCCGCCGTGTCGTTGCTGCTCAATGCCGAGAATATTCTCGGCTATAGCGGCCATATCAGCGTGCGCATTCCCGGCACCGACAACTTCCTGATCCAGCCGGTCGATCAGAGCCGCGCGCAGCTCCGGCCCGAGCATCTGCTGGTCTGCGGCATGGACGGCAAATCGCTCGACCGCTCGAACCATGCACGCCCGCCCTCCGAGGTCTACATCCATACCGAGATTTTCCGCGCCCGGCCCGATGTGAACGCCGTCGCGCATTTCCATCACGATCTCACCACCACCTTCTCGCTGGTCGAAGGCGCGCAGCTCGTGCCGATCAAGAATCACGCGGTGCGCTGGGAGAGCGGTATTCCCACCCATCCCGATCCCAGCCATGTCTCCTCACCCGAACTCGGCCGTAGCGTCGCCGAAACCTTGGGGCCGCATCAGGCAATGCTGATCCGCGCGCATGGTCAGGTCGTCGTTGCCGAAGACCTGCCCGCGCTGCTCAGCGATTGCGTGCATTTCGTCGAGAATGCGGAAGCGCTGTATCGCGCCGCGACGCTCGGCAAAGTGTTGCCGCTCACGGCAAAGGAAATGGAAGCGTTCCATCACGACTTCCGCCGTGACACGCACGCCTCGAAACTCTGGAGCTATTATGTCGGCAAGGGTCTCGATAGCGGCACGCTGCCGCCTGACTGGGCCCAAACCTTGCTAAACTAAATCCCTCCTCAATTAAATCGCGCGCGCTTAGCCAACGATGGCGAGCGCATCGACCACGACCAAGCGTGCTTCAAGCACATTGCACATGTCAGTCGCGCCCGGCCGCGGCGAATGTCAAAAACCGGGACGGTTGACCGGCGGCGAGCGGCCGAGGTTGAGCATGCGCTTCACGAGATCGCCGAGCCAGAAGAGTGCGATGCCAACGACCAGGAGCGCGCCGCTGAGCGGAAGATCGAGCAGCCACAGTACGACACGTTGGAGCGTCGGCGGCCCGACGACGCGAAAGCTGCCGCCGAGGTCGAGCCAAAGATCGAGGAGGGTTTTCGGATACCAGACGTGATCCTGAGTCCACCACAGGCACTGCGAGCCGACAACGAACACCCCCGCCACAGCCAGGGCGATGGCGGGCAACTGGAACAGCCTGACGATCATCTCGCCGAGCCGACGCCCTGCAGGGCTCATGAACTCACCGCTCCGACGAACGCATTCCGAGTAAACATATTATCTTTCATATCTTTCCTATTCCTGGTATGCTGTTGCTATGTCGGTTCATCCGCTTTTCCGCAATTCCCAAGGCAAACATAGCCTTGGTCGCCCGACCCTGTCCGCGCAGCTTGTCGCCGAAGTGCGCCAGGCGCTGTTCGAGAAGCGGCTGAAGCCCGGCGATTTCCTCGGCGGCGAACAGGACATCGCCGATCAGCGCGGCGTCTCGCGCATCGTCGCTCGCGACGCGCTCCGCACGCTGGAAGCCCTCGGTATCGTCGAGATTAAAGTCGGCTCGGGCGGCGGCGCCCGCATCGCGCGCGGCGATCCGCGGCGTTTCGCCGAAGCCCTCGCGGTTCAGCTGGAACTCACCGGCGTCGATGTGTCCGAGATCATGGACGCGCAGCGCGCGGTCGAGACCCTCGCCGCCGAGCTGGCCGCCGAGCACGCGACCAAAGCCGATATCGCGCGGCTGAAAGCGCTGCTCGAAGCCGGCGACAAAGCCATCGACGACGCTGCCGCTTTTACCCAGAACGGCGCGGACTTCCACCTCGCTATTGCCGAAGCCTCGCATAACCGCGTGCTCGCCGTGCAGCTCCAATCGCTGCAACACGTCTCCTGGCCGAGCCGCAATCCGACCCTCACCCGTGAGGTCGCGCTGCATGTGCAATCGGCGCATCGCGATCTCGTCAAACTGGTCGAGCTACACGATCCGAGCGGCGCGCGGCGCTTGATGGACGACCACGTGAAAATGATCCGCGCGCGGCGTGTCGCCGAACACGGCGCCGACGCCGCCATTATCAACACTTGCTGCTGACGTAAGAGGAGGAAACCGACATGGATAAATTCGTGATCGCACCGCATTTCCGCTTGCAGGAATGGGTCGCCGAGGAAAAGGGCTATTTCAAGGATGAAGGGCTCGACTACATCTTCCAGGAGACGATGCCCTCCACCAGCGGCTCGGGCCATCAACTCGGCAACAAGGTCGGCGCCTATCAGACGATCGAAGCCGGCCGCACCTGCAATATCAGCGGCGCTTGCCACTGGACGGTGAACGTCGCCGCGGCCTCGGGCCACGGCAAGCTCTATGCCGATGCTTATTCGGTCTCGCCCGCCGGCGTTTTCGTGCCGCCGGAATCGCCGATCAAGGAGCCGAAGGATCTCGCGAATGTGCCGATCTCGGTCGGCTATCAATCGGGCAGCCACTACGCGACCATCCAGTCGCTCGAAGGTTATCTGCCGCTCGATCAGATCAAGCTGAGCTTCGGCGAGGGCTTGCTGTTCAGCCGCATGGAGCAGCTCTTCGACCGTAAAGTGCCGGCGGTGTCGGTGTTCAGCGGCCCCTACTACTTCCTCGAGCAGTTGGGCTTCCGCAAGGTGATCGACAGCACGTTCATGATGGCGATGACCATCACCGGCAATCCCGATATGGAAGACGTGCGCAAATACTATCGCGCGCTCCGCCGTGCCCAGCGCGACATCGATCTCCGCCCCGAGCTCTATACGCATTACTACAAGAAGGAATTCCCGACGCGCTTTCATCCGATGATGGATACGCGGCGCTGGGGTCCGGGCGAGCGCATCGTCTTCGAGCCTTACACGAAGCAAGTGTTCGATGAATCGCGCAAGTGGATCGCCGAACGCGGCATCTTCCCCGACGGCAATCTCGGCACGAACGATTACGAGCACTCGATCGTCTCGCTCGAAGCGGCGGAATAACCAAACACGTCCTTTAGGCGTCACCCCCGCGAAAGCGGGGGTCCAGGGATACAGATGATGTGTATCCTTGGATTCCCGCTTGCGCGGGAATGACGAATTAAAAGGAGAATAAGGGAGGCACTCGATGATCCGCACGCGGATTTGCGACATGTTGAAGATCGACCATCCGATCGCGCTCGGCGGGATGGGATCGATCTATGCACCCGATCTGGTCTCGGCCGTCTCGAATGCCGGCGGGCTCGGCGCCATGGGCTGTCACGGCCTTCCCCCCGAGCGGGTTCGCGCCGGCACGGAAGCGATCCGCGCCAAGACCAACAAGCCCTTCGCGCTGAATTTTCTGTTGTTCTGCATCCGCGACGACAGTTTCGCCGCCGCGCTCGATCTTCATCCCGCGGCGATTGCCTTCGCCTGGCCGCGTCCCGAGCAGGAGCTGAAGCCTTATATCGATCGCGCCCATGGCGTCGGCGCCAAAGTCACGTTCATGGTGGGATCGGTGCCGGAAGCGGTACGCGCCGCCAAAGCTGGCGCCGATATCATCATCGCGCAAGGCACCGAAGGCGGCGGTCATGTGAGCTGGCAGGCCAGCATGCCGCTGATCCCGTCGGTCATCGACGCGGTCGGGCCAGTGCCGGTGCTCGCGGCCGGCGGCATAGCCGATGGCCGCGGCCTTGCGGCCGCGCTGGCGCTCGGCGCCGATGGCGCGTTGCTCGGCACACGCTTCCTCGCCAGTACGGAATCGCCGCTACATCCCAATTTCAAGCAGGCGATCGTCGACACCGACGCGCATGACACGCTGCTGTCCGAGATCCCCGATGTCGCCGCCGGCCTCGTCTGGCCGGGCGCGATGTCGCGCTCCAAGCGCAACAAATTCATCGAGCGCTGGGCCGGGCGCGAATGGGCGCTGCGACAGAATCAGGCGCAGGCCCTCGCCGATGTGCAGGCCGCGCGCAAGGACGGCGATATCGACAACGCGCCGCTGTCGATGGGTCAGGATTGCGGGCTGATACACGACATCGCGCCGGCGGGCGAAATCGTCGCCCGTATCGCACGCGAAGCCGAGGCGATCCTCAAAGAGAAATTGCCGCGGCTGGTTGGATGACAGACGATCGGCGCGCCCCTTTTTTGAAGGTTGGCGCCCTCTTCGCGACGGCGCTCGGTGCGATCACGCTGATCGGGCCGCTGGCGATCCATCTCTTCCTCCCGGTGATGCCGGCGGTGAAAACCGCCTTCGCGATCTCCGACGCGGTGGTCGAGCTCACCTTCAGCGTGACGCTGTTCACGATGGCGATCGTGACGCTGTTCTACGGCAGCCTCTCCGATCGCTACGGCCGCCGCCCGGTGTTGCTCGGAGGCCTCGCGCTGTTCGTGATCGGCAGCGCGCTCTCGGCTTTCGCAACATCGGTGACGATGCTGATCGTCGGCCGCGTCATCCAGGCGATCGGTGCCGGCAGCGGCCTCACCCTCTCCCGCGCTATCGCCCGCGACGCTTACGGACCGGAAGCGCTGGTCAAAGCTATCGCCTATCTCACCATGGCCTACACAATCGGGCCGATGATCGCGCCGACCTTCGGTGGGCTACTGCTCGATATCTTTGGCTGGCGCGCGGCGTTCTGGTTCGCGCTGGTGGCCAGCGCCGCGATCCTCGTCATGTCCTATCTCGTGCTGTTCGAGACGAAGCATCGCAGCAGCAGCCCGCCGCCGTACGGCCGCGTGCTCTCGCATTACACGACGCTGCTCGGCAGCGCCCGCTTCGTCGCCTATGTGCTGCAATCGGGCGCGTTGTCCTTCGCCTTCTTCGCCATCGCCGCGGCCTCGCCGCTCTTGATGAAAGACATCCTTGGCCAAAGCGGACTCGAATACGGGCTCTACTTCCTGATGTTTCCGATCGGCTACACGAGCGGCAATTGGGTCTCGGTGCATCTCTCAGGCCGGGTGCCGATCGATACCATGGTGCTGGTCGGCTCCATCCTCTCTTTCGTCCTTTTCCTGGGCCAAGCCGTGCTGATCCTCGCCGGCGATCTCTCGCCGCTGCTGATTTTCCTGCCCGGCGGCTTGGTCAGCTTCGCGCAAGGCCTGTCGATGCCCAATGCGCAAGCCGGTGCGATGCGCATCGAGCCGACTCTCGCCGGCACGGCGGCAGGGCTCGGCGTTTTCGCTCAGATGTTCCTGAGCGCCGTCTCGTCCGAGCTTTTCGGCATCCTGTCCGACGGCACGGCGCTGCCCATGATCGAGCTCACCATGACCGGCGCCGTGGTCGCGCTCGGTTCCGCGATCGCGGTTTTCATCTTCGGCCGCCGCGCGGTCGTGCCGGCCTAGACCTTCTCGCCGACGAAGTCCTTGAGCTCGCGCCGCGTCGTGTCGCGCGCGAACCACAGGAAGAGCGGGCCCAGGAGGAAGAACGAAACCGCGAGCAGCGGCAGGCCTGCCGCGATCGAATGCGAGGTCGCGATCCAGCCCAGAATCGCCGGTGCGGTCGAACCGCCGGCCGTGCCGAAGGCGAAAGCCGCGCCGACCGCCGTGCCGCGGATCTGCGTCGGGAATATCTCGGTGGTGTAGCCGAGCCCCGTGCCGAAGCTGCCGGTGATGAGGAAGTTCGTGACGAGGCCGACCCAGAACAAGCTCGTTGGGCTGTCGAGATGGCCGATCAGCACGAGGAAGCCCGCCGCCGGGATCACGAAGGCCGGGATGACATAGCGACGCCCGAACACGTCGCAGAGCCAGCCGCAGAGCCAATAGGCGATGATGGCGACGAACATCCAGATCGAGAGATAGCTTGCCGTGGTCTGGAAGCCGAGATGCTTCTCGTTGGCGAGGAATTGCGGCATCCAGGCCGACCAGCCGATCCAGGCAAAAAGATAGAAGAAATAGATCAGCGTCGCGATTAGCATCTCGCGCGGGTAGTCGCGCACCGGCGACAGGATATCCAGCTGCTTCTTCAAGCCCTCTTTCACCATCGTAGTGGTGACACGCTCGAAGCGCGGGCTCTCCTTGATGCCCCAGGCGACCCAGAACACCATCAGCGCGGGCAACAGGCCGAGGAAGTACAGCGCGCGCCAGCCCCAGAGAGGCACCACCACGAGCGCGGCGAGCGAGCACAGCATGTAGCCGAAGGGATAGCCGCCAACGAGACCGCCGAGCGCGGTCGCGCGCCACTTCGTCGGTGCGGTCTCTGACACCATCACCATGCCGACCGGCGTCTCGCCAGCGAGCGCGATACGCGTGATCGACGAGAAGATCAGCAGGCTGATCGGTCCGGCGGCAAAGCCGGTGAGGCCGCTGAAGAGAGAGAAGCCGAGGATCGAGAAGATCAGTATCGGCTTGCGGCCATAGAGGTCGGCGAGCGCCGGGAAGATGAATGTGCCGATGAGACCGATCCAGCGTGACAGCGTCGTGATGTTACCCATCGTCGCCGGCGATATGCCCCATTCTTGGATGAGGAGCGGCGTGATGAGCTGCATCACCGTCATTTCATAGACGTCGAAAGCCCAGGCAAGAATGCAGATCCCGAGAACGCGGACGCTGTAGCCGGTCCAGCGATCGGCGGAAACGAGTGGTTGTGATGTGCCGGCAGTGACCGGCGAGGCTGACATGGCCATGTGACGCCTCCCTGCGTTCGCTCATGCGAGCGTTATCGTGGCGTAACCCCGGCCGGTGGACGAAACCCCGACCGGGTTTTCCTCCAACCGCGATGCTGCGCCCGTTTAGCGGGGTGGGTCAAGAGCGTTGGGTTTTGCGCGAAGAGCGCGAGGAGCAGGAAAGCGATATGGCGGCGCCGGGGGGACAGCGCCGCCATATGCTCGGCCGCCAGATCAGTTGAAGACCTGGTTCGCCGGAAGGGACAGCGAGCCATAGATGCTCGGGCTGATTGTCGAGGTCTTCATCGCTTCGGTCGGCTTGAATTGCGACAACTCGGTGGTCGCCGGATAGGGCTGGCCGCGCAACTCTTGGTCGAGCGAGGTGTCGGCGCCGGCCTGGCCGGGAAGCACGAGGGTGTGCGTCATCGGCGCCGACATGGACATCGTGTCGGCATGGGCGGCAGCGAAAGGCGCCGCGGCGATGGCGAGAAGCGAGGCAAAAGCGAGGGCGGTGCTACGAATGGTCATGGCTGTTTCTCCTTGGATCTCTGTGGGTTTGGGACGCATCGTCCGTACCTTCATGTTCGTTACGAGCCGGCCGAGGTTACGGATGCAGAAAAATTATTTTGTGAGCGGCGGCGCGGCTCTCGGCCGGCGCCGCCGCCCGATCACGCTCAGTTGATAAGATTCGCCGGCAGGCTCAGCTCGTCATACGGCATCTTGCCGTTGCTCATTTTCATGTTTTCGACGAGATACGCCTTGCCGTCATGCGTCAGCACCATCATGCCGGTCAGCGGCTTCGCATGTTTCATCAACTCGTTCGCCGTGGCGGCGTTGACCTGACGCTCGGTCATCATCCCGTTCGACGTGACCATCATCACCATATAAGGCGCGCCGCGCAGCTCCTGTCCGACCGTGGTATCGGCACCAGGCTGGCCCGGCAGCGGAGTCATATCCGCGGCGTGGGCGAAAGGCGACGCTGCAACCAGCGACACGAAGGCAAGCGCAAGCGTATGCGCACGAATGCTCATGGCAATCTCCTCAAGTTTTTACGGGAAGGATCGGAAATCGAACCGTCCGATGACTTGTTCGTTGACGGCCCGGCTCAGGTTACAGAGGCGCGGAATTATTTTTTGCGCAGCGCCTAAAAGAAAGACGCCGCCCGATGAGGGCGGCGTCAGGCTTATTAGATCGAAATCGGAGCCGGCTTAGTGACCGCCCGAACCGTGGTCATCGCCGTGGTCGTTACCGTGGTTGTCGCCATCGTCGCCACCGTGGTCGCCGCCGTGATCGCCATCATGGCCGTCGGCCTTCGGCGGCTCATAGGTCGGCAAGGTCACGCGATAGACGAGCACGAGCGTGTCGACATCCGCCTTATCCGTATAGGGCGAGCCGACCATCGAGCCGTGCGTGGTGATGAAGTCGTTATCGCTGCCGATGAAGAGGAAATAGTCGTGCGGCGCCCCCGGATCGAGCGCCGGCTCGATCGCGAGGCTTTCCCACTTCTCATAGAGATCGTTGGGATCGTTCGGCTCGCCGTTATGCAGATTGAAACGGTTGAGCTGCGTGTTGTCGTTGATATTGAGGAAAGGCTTATACGTCGCCGGCTTGATCGCGGGATTGAGAATCCCCATCGGTGCGATCGGATTGGCCGGCAAATCGAATTTCGTGTTGGCGAAATTCGTCGCATGCGAAATGTCGATCAGATCGACGCTGCGATAGACAGACGTCGGATCGGGATCGGAAAAGCCGTTGCCGCTGTCGCGCGCCAACACCAGGAACTGGTGGTCGTTGAGCGCGTGCATTTCGCTCTGCGCCGCCGTGAGGTTCTGGCCGGGCGCAGCCGTATCCGGGAATTGCGGCAACTGTACCGCATATTCGCCGGTGAGCCGGGGCGCGGAGCCGCGCAGATCATACGCCAGCAGACGCGTCGTGCCGCGCGTGTGCTTGATCGTCGTGGCGCTGGTCGCGTCGAGATCCTGGATCGTCGCGCTTTGCAGCAGGACGAAGAGCGTGTGGCCGTCTGGGCTCATGGCGAGGCCTTCGAAGCCCTGATTGTTCTGGCGTCCCGAAACTGGATTGCCGGTGTTGTAGGTCACGCCGATCGGCGGGCTGTTGGCGGAGAAATTCTCGACCGGCTTGCCGTTGCTCAGACGCATCGGGATGAAAGCGGCGGGCGGCTGGATGGCGCTCAGCAATGTGCCGCTGAGATCGTAGTGATAGACATACGGCCCGTATTCGTCGCTGACCCACATCGTGCCATCGCCCGGCAACACGATGCCCTCGTTATCGAGCGCGATGTGATTGTTGTCGTCGACGGGCAGATCGGGGAAATGCAGGAAGGCCTGGCGCACATCCAGCGGATCGATTCCCGTGGTCGGCCGGCCCTGATGGTCGAGACGCGGTCCCGGACCCGGCAGGTCGCTGCTCTCATGCATCAAGACCGAGCCGCGATAATCCATCGTTAGCTGATTCTGCTGCGTCGTGCTGGCGCCAGTGAACGGGTGCAGCGTGATATCGAAATGATGCACACGGCCGCGATAATCGACCGTGCCCTGCGTGTTCCAGCCGCGATCCGGCACCATGAACAGCGTGCCGCTGTAGCTGCCATCGCGATTCTTGCGCCAGGTCCCAGGCTCCATCGCCATCGCCGAGCCGAAGCCGCCGAGCGTGTCGCCGAACTGGTCGCGGGAGTCGGATGGCACGCGCGCGACGCCCACCAATCCTTTATTGACGAAACTCGCCCCCTCGAAGCTCACCGATTGTTGCGCGCTCGCGATGCCCGCGGAAGCCGCGATCAAGAAAGCCGCCATAGCCGTCTCTTTCCCTCGGCGGCGCAACCGGCCAGCCTTGTCCCTCGGTCTTGATGTCATGGTTTGTCTCTCCCCAAAAAATGAACAAGCGGCGAGACCGTAAGGACGTTGGATGTCAGCTTGATGAACCGACGATGACGGCCGGTCACGAAACGGCGAGCCTCTTTGGTCCGTTTCGGCCGACGGAGTTTGGCAAGCGCGCATGGCGTGCTAAAACCCGCCTCAAGGCTCAAGACCAGGAGGGAGTTGCCAATGAACGCCGATGCCAAGAAGATCGCTTTGCGGATGATCCCCTACGGGATCTATGTGCTCACCGTCGATGACGGCAAAGGCGGTGTCGCCGCCGCGACCGTCAATTGGGTGACGCAGACCGCTTTCGCGCCGCCGCTCGTCGTTGTCGGCGTCAAAACCGATTCCGGCGCTTACGCGCTGCTCAAGAACACCAAGAGCTTCGTGCTCAACATGCTGGGCAAGGACCAGAAAGGCCTCGCCTTCACCTTCTTCAAGCCGGCGCAGCTCGCCGACGGCAAGATCAGCGGCCAGAGCTTCAAGAAGGCAGGAAACGGCTCGCCGATCCTCGATGCCGCGACAGCCGCCGTTGAATGCAACGTTACATCGATCGTCGAGCAGGGCGACCACCATATCGTCGTCGCCGAAGTGACCGAGGCGCATCTGCTGAAGCCGCCCGCGGGCCGGCCGGATGCCGCCATTCTCGAGATGAAAGATTTGGGCGAAAATGTGTTCTACGGCGGCTGAAAATGCCACGTTCCGATCAGGAATACATTTTCTAACACCAGCGTTATAGAGGCACGCCCTTTTCAGGGCGTTCCTCCCTAAACTTGGGCCGCGGGAAACCGCGGCCCTTTTATTGTGCTA
Organism: uncultured Alphaproteobacteria bacterium; assembly: GCA_963740675.1. Taxonomy (GTDB): domain Bacteria; phylum Pseudomonadota; class Alphaproteobacteria; order ATCC43930; family CGMCC-115725; genus CAIKMD01. The sequence goes on along the minus strand of CAVUFS010000003.1, from coordinate 27,934 downwards.
AACTCCCTGCTGCTAAGTCTGGGCCGTTCGACAAGAAACGGGGACCACCAAGGTGAGGAACAGCGAGCATGCCACCTGAACCACAAACCGTGAAAATCGGCGATGTCGGCGTAAGCCTACGGCGCGCCGGCAAAGGTCCGCCCCTACTCTACCTGCATGGCGCCGACGGCTATTCGCAGTGGCTGCCCTTCTTCGACGCGCTCGCCGAACAATACGAGGTGCTGGTGCCGGAGCATCCAGGCTATGGCGCTTCGGACGATCCGCCGCTTATCCGCAGCGTCTCCGACATGGCGATGTTCTATCTCGACTTCCTCGAGGCCCTCGATCTCCGCGATTTGCGCATCGTCGGCCATTCGATGGGCGGCTGGATCGCTTCCGAGATTCTCATCCGCGATCAGAGCCGCGCCAAGAGCCTGACGCTGATCTCTTCCGCCGGCATTCGCGTCGAGGGTGTGCCCTCGGGCGATATCTTCATTTGGAACCGCGAAGAGCTGCTGCGCAACATCTTCCACAACCAGGCTTATGCCGATATCGCGCTTTCGCTGCAGCTGACTGAGCAGCAGATCGATACCATGCTGAAGAACCGCTTCACCTCGACCAAGCTCGGCTGGCAGCCGCGCTGGTACAATCCCGATCTCGAGAAGTGGCTGCACCGCATCAAACTGCCGTCGCTCATCATCTGGGGCGAAGACGATAAGGTGATGCCGTCGGCCTATGCCGGGCTATGGCGCAAGAGCCTGCCCGATGCGCGACTTGTCATGATCGAGAAATGCGGACATGTACCGCAGGTGGAAAAGTTGAAAGAGACGATCGACCCCTTGCGCGATTTCCTTGCGGAGGCGTCACGATGAAATTCATATCCTTCCATCTGATGCCCTATCGCCACCTCGATTTCGCCGAGGCGGCGAAACATCGCTCGGCCTGGGTCGTGCTGCCGAACAGCCTTTACGATCCGATCAAAGGCGCCGAGGAATACGCCAACTTCATCGACTTCCTGGTCGATGGCGAACGGCTGGGCTTCGACGGCATCGCCGTCAACGAGCATCACCAGAATGCCTATGGGTTGATGCCGGCGCCGAATCTGATCGCCAGCGCGCTCATCCAGCGTACCAAAAAGGTCAAGATCGCGATCCTCGGCCGCGCTTTGCCGCTGCTCAGCAATCCGATGAACATCGCCGAAGAATATGCGATGCTCGACAATCTTTCGCGCGGCCGCATCATCTGCGGCTTCGTGCGCGGCATCGGCGCCGAATATCACTCGACCGGCGTCAACCCGTATTTCTCGCATGAGCGCTTCCACGAAGCGCACGACCTCATCATCCAGTCCTGGACCAAGCCCGGCCCCTTCCCGTTCGAGGGCCAGCACTACAACATGCGTTATGTCAATTGCTGGCCCCGGCCGTATCAGCAGCCGCATCCGCCGATCTGGATTCCGAGCCAAGGCTCGAGCGAGACTGTCGCTTGGGCAGCCGATCCGGCGCGGAAATATCCGTTCCTCGTGACCTTCTCTGCGACCGATCTGGTGGTGCGCTATCTCAACACCTATCGCGATCAGGCGCGGCAGTACGGTTATGAGCCGGAGGCCGGGCAATTCGGCTGGGCCTGTCCGGTCTATGTCGCCGAGACCGACGAGCGCGCCAAGGCCGAAGCGGGCCATGCGATCGAGACGCTGTTCAACAACTATCTTCGCATGCCAATGGAGATGCTGATCCCGCCGGGCTACACCTCGCTCAACTCGATGAAGAACTTCCTCAAGATGCGCACGGCGGTGGCTTCAGGGATAAAGCCGACGGCGGATAGCCTCATCGCCAGCGGCACCGCGATCATCGGCAGCGCCAAGACGGTACGATCGAAGATCGAGGAAGTGCGCGACAAGACCGGCCTCGGCATCCTGGTGCCGATGCTGCAATTCGGCGTGCTGTCCGACGAGCTCGCCAAGCGCAGCATGGAGATGTTCGCTAGCGAGGTCATGCCGCATCTGCGCGGCTGATCGCCCGATACGGCTGTCTCCTCAGCGTGGTGCGGGCATCGATCGCGCGATATCGACGCTCGCCGTAGCTTCGGACGCCTGCGTGATAGCGGATTCACCGGCAGCAAAACGCTTCTGATAGAGCAAGCCGAGGCCGACACACACGCAAGCGACCACCAGATACGGCGCGGCGATCACGTAAAGCAGCTTTTGCAGCGGCAGATTGGCGGAAAGCAGAAATCCCGCGACCACCGGGCCCGTGATCAAGGCGACGCGGCCCATGCCGCTCGCAAAGCCGATGCCTTTCGCGCGGATGATAGTCGGATAAAAGCTCCCGACCGTGCTATTGAAGGAATTGTGGCTGCCGAAACAGCACGCCATGCCGAGGACCGCAAGGATGGTGATCGTCCCCGTCGAAAGACCGCTCATCCCCAGCGCAACAATCAGGACAATGGCAGTCAAAGCCGTCAGGACGGTCACCGCCGGTCCATAGCGGTCGAGGAAACGAGACAAGAGCAACAAGGCGACTACCCCGCCTCCGGCCACATAGGACACGGCCAGGGCCGCCTGCTGAGGCGCGAGACCGGCTGTCTCGAGGATGACGGCGATCCAGCTATTCATGGTCATGAAGGTCAGCGACTCAGCGAAATAGCCAAGCCACAGCAGCGGCGTCACCCATTTCAGATCGCCTTCGAAGAGTTGGGCAAGGCGGAATTTCTCGCTGCGCTGGGTGACATAGAACCGCGTCATACCATCGGTCCGAAGCTCGGGCGCCAGCTTCGCGACCTGGCGCCTCAGCTGCGGCGATGTTGGATGCTTGAGCGCCAGATAGCGAAGGGATTCCGGTAGCGCGAAGGCAAGGAAAAGCCCGAGCAGGGTGCCGACAACGCCCGCCGTGATGAACACGACCGACCAGCCATAGACCGGGATGAGCCACGCGGCGACCTGCGCAATGACCGCCGTTCCCGCGGAATAGCCGACGAAGCAAAGCATCACGAAGCTGGCGCGATATTTCTTCGGCGCCGTTTCCGTCAAAAGCGCGATCGTGTTCGGAATGACGCCGCCGATCCCGAGACCGGCCAGGAAGCGCAGCGCCATCAAATGCTCGAGCGTGCCCGCGAAAGCGACCGCGATGGCCGGAAGCGCATAGGTCAAGACGCCGGTGACAGCGCCGAACTTGCGGCCGTAGCGGTCGCCGATGAAGCCGAACAAGAAGCTTCCGCACAGGATGCCGAAATTGCCCCAACCAAACACCAAACCCATCGCGCTTTTTTCCGCGTGAAAGGCCCGGATGATCGACGGTGCACCGACATTGGCGGCGCTGTAGTCGAGGCCGTCGACGAACAGGATGAGAAAGCATAAGCCGAGAGTTGCAAGCTGATATCGGCCGAGCTTGCGATTCTCGACCAATTCGGCGACGTCGATATTTTGGTTCGCCACGTTTTCCTCCCTTGCTTGCCGCCAGCCTTTGTGGCCGGTCGCTTGAATGTCGGTCTCCGTTATGGCGATGAGTTGTCCGCCTTCTCCCTATATCCCGCGCTGCGCGATACCGCTTCCGCGCCCTGGCGTAGCGCTCGGGCCAGTGCCCCTCGTGCCGCATCGTCGAGATGCGACGCATGCTCGGTGATCGTCAATACGCATTGCAGGCGACGCGAATAATCGAAGACCGGCGCCGCGATCGCGACCATACCAGCGGCGACCGCACCCGGCGTGGCGGCGAAGCCATCGCGCCTGACTTGGGCGAGCACCGTCGGCAGTTTTGCTGGGGCGGCACGCACCGGCTTTTCGCGTTTGAGAATTGGTTTCGTGTGCTGTTCCGGCAGCCAAGCCAAGAATGTGCGTCCTGTTGCCGAAGTCGCAAGCGGCATGACCGCGCCGACGCGGACGGCGAGTGGCGCGACATTGATGCCGTCGAAACGGCTGATGACTGTCGCACCGGCATGGCCCCAGACGGAGAGAAACACCGTATCGCCGGTCAGTTCGCTGAGCCGCGCCATCTCCGCGCGCGCTAATTCAACCGCGTCCTGTTGCGCGAGGGCCGACAGGCCGAGGCGAAGAGCCGCCGGACCGAGCCGATATTGGCCGCCGATCGAATCCTGACTCACGAGACCGACACGGCTAAGGCTGACGAGATAGAAATGCGCCTTGCTGGCAGTCATGCCGCAGGATTGCGCGATCTTGCTCAGCGGCAACGGACCGCCGGCGCGCTCGATGCATTCGAGCACAGCCATCCCCACTTCGAACGACTGAATGCCTTTGCGTTGGCCCGCGGTGATAACCGACATATCGCCACCAGCGTTTGACTTCAATTAGATTGAATGAATATAATTATATAAAACTGGCTATGGGTCAACGCGCCTGTGCCGACATTTCAAAAAGGAGGAACTTGCATGGAACGCACCCTTCCGCCCTTTCGCGCCGACCATGTCGGCAGCCTTGTGCGTCCGCCCTGGCTGATCGCGGCGCGCCAAGAATTCAACGCCGGAAAAATCACGCACGATGCGCTGCGGCCGCTCGAAGACAAAGCCGTCCGCGAGGTCGTCGCGATGCAGGAAGAGATCGGCCTGCATTCGATCACCGACGGCGAATTCCGCCGCCAGACCTATCTCACGGAATTCCTCAACCCGATCGGCGTGGAGCTGCGTCAGCGCACGAGCGACGATCTCGTTTATCACGATGACCATGGCGGAACGGTGCCGGCGACCAAGGCTTTCGTCGAACATCGCATCGAATGGAAAGCCTCGGTGAATGTCGACGCTTTCACATTCCTCAAATCGGTGACGAAGGAGACGCCGAAGGTCACGTTGCCGGCTCCCACACAAGTCCATCTTTTCGCGGGCACGAACGGGATCAGCAAATCGGTCTATCCCGACATCGAAACCTTCTGGGACGATATCGTCGCGACTTATCACGCCGAGCTTAAGGCTCTAGGCAATGCTGGCTGCACTTACGTTCAGATCGACGAGACCTGCATACCGAAACTGGCGGACCCCGAGATCCAAAATGTGGTCGCGAAGCGCGGTGACGATTGGCGCAAGCTGACCCAGAAATACGCCAGTGTCCTCAATCGTATCATCGATGGCGCACCGGCGCGAATGCAGATCGCGATCCATCATTGCCGCGGCAACAATGCCGGCATGTGGCAAGCGCAAGCCGGTTACGATGCGGTGGCTGAAATCATGTTCAGCGAGGTCAAAGCCAAATCCTATCTGCTTGAATACGATTCACCGCGCGCCGGCGATTTTGCGCCGTTGCGCTTCATGCCGAAGGACAAGATCGCTGTGCTCGGGCTCGTCTCGACCAAGAGCACGCGGCTCGAACCCGCGAGCGAACTCACCGCGCGTATCGAAGAAGCGAGCAAAGTCGTGCCGCTCGACCGGCTATGTCTCGGGCCGCAATGCGGCTTCTCGTGCGGCTTCGCCGGGTCGCCCATGACCTATGAAAGCCAATTGCAGAAGCTGCAGCGCATTGTTGAAGTGACGCGGTCTGTTTGGGGGACCTGAGCGGTCCTTTAATTTCTTGGGACGATCGAACTAGCCACCGCGCTGTAAGTAGCTGCATCCGCCGATCTGGATTCCGAGCCAGGGTCGCGCTGCAAAATACCCGCTACACAAAGAATCTGAATCGATTACAGGCTTCGCCTGATACCGCGAGCGCGTACATCACTTAAAGTCTCGCGGAGTTTTCGACGGTACCGGTCATTCACCGAGCGGCAGAGACCGAGAACCATCAACCTCACAGGACGCTGAGCCGCCGCGAGATGTTGGCCGCCGACACGACGCTTGCCACCACTTTGGTGCTTGCAACCGTTGCGTCAGTCAGACCAGCGATTAGGGCCACGAAGCGCAATAGCGGCCCGACATAGCACGACAGCAAGCGGTGGGTGAGCGATGAAAATTGTCGATCGGCTTGGCTCAGGATCTCGCGGATTAACCCTTGCCGTCATGGTCGGGCTCTTCGGATGCAACAGCACCGGGGTCGGGCCGCAATCGGTCGCGGGAATGCAACCCGTCGGCACCGTCGACATGCGTGAAGTGCAAGCTGCGTATCTCGGTAGCGGCAGCACCGGCAACGGCACGCTGTTTTTCAACGGCCAAAGCTATCCCTTCTCCGTCAACGGCGTTGGCGTAGGTGGGATGGGTCTCTCGACCGTCGATGCGAGAGGTGAAGTCTACGGGCTCAAAAACCTCGGCGAATTTTCCGGCACTTACGCCGAGGCCCGTTACGGCTTTGCACTTGGAACGACCAGTTCGGGCGACCTCTGGCTGGAAAACCAGCAGCACGTCATTCTCCATCTGAAAGCTAAGCGCGAAGGACTCATGCTGAGCCTGGGCGGGAGCGCTGTATCGATCAGCATGACGCAGTGACCGCGCCGTGCCGATCGGCAGTTTTTTACGCGACAGCCACCCTCTCTAACCTCAAGGGCACGGCTTATGAATCACCTATTCGCTCTGATCGCAATGTTGGTTATTCAAAGGCGACGAAAGCCGGCGCCGGGGCTAACCGCCGGTCACCGTCGACGCAAAATGGTGAGGATGAGGCTCCGGCTGCGGCTGCTCGCTACCCGCTTTGCAACTCGGGGCCGAACGAGTTCGCGGCCCGATCATCGGCGGTGGGACTACCATGAGGAGAAGGTTCGCTCGATAGCTGGAAATATAAAACAAACCGACTGCATTGCTCGCGAAGGCGTTTATCCGCCAAAAGCGCGGAAGACCTTCGCGCTGGCAATCGGAATTTGTGGACTTATCGGCGCCTTACCAAACCCCGCTCACGCCAACCGAGCTGTGATGTCACCGCAGCTCGCGACCCATGCCTGCCAGACGACCATGGGCTTAAACGCATCGGAGGCCGAATATGCGGCTTGCGTCAGTAGCCTGAATCACAGCCTTGCCGCTGCTTATGACTCGGATGAGGTCTCACGTGATCCCATTGAGCGCGCTTGCGCCGAGATGGGAATCCGTGTGCGGAGCGCCACATTCAACAAATGTGTCGTGGATTTGAGCAGCTCGCTCTTTAAGTTGCAGAACTTACCCGGTCGGTAGCAAGCGCGTCGTTGTCTGAGGCAGCCTGGGAACCAGCCAGAGCTCGCCGTCGCCGCACGCCCGGCCTATCTCACGCTCGGCAGTCTCTTCCTCCACTCCGCATACAGCACCCTGAACAAGGGACGCCCTTTCCGCAAAATGTGGTTGTTTGCGGCGCTTGATCGCGTGCACCATAGGGGTGGGAGGAAAAAAACATGGCGTATGATGTTCACATTGTCGGTAGTGTGCCGCTCGCCGATGCCACTGAAGTCTTCTCCACCCTTGCCGGCGCTTTGGGACCGGCGCTCAAACGCATTCCCGATGGCGAGACCGGCGAGCGGCTGAGCTGGGTCGGCTGGCTGAGCCGCGTCTTCGCGACAGTGCCACAACTGGAACTCTCCGACGATGTCTGGCGCGTGCATGAAGCCGCGAGCGGGCATCGCCTTTACCGGCTGAAGCCGGGTGCCAAAGTCGACGATATCTCCTTCGACAACCTGCCCTATGGCGATTTCGCGCTGCAATCCTATGCCGCATTCCAGCGGCTGCGCGACGCCGGCAAGATTCCCGCCGGCACGAAATTCCAGGTCGATTTCGCGCCGGCACACTCGGCGGCACGCTCGCATGTCATCGATAGCTTGCTGACCGAAATGGAGCCGATCTTCAACGATGCGATCATGCGCGAGATCGACCGCATCTCGGCAGCAATCCCGCATCAGGATCTCGCCTTCCAATTCGATGCCGCCTCGGCGGTCTTCAACGTCCTGCAAACCGGGAAGTTCGGCCGCCACGGCAAGAGCAAGGACGAAGCCGCCCAGAATTTCACCGAGCTGTTGGCTATGCTCGGCAATCGCGTGCCGGCCGATGTCGATCTGCTCTACCATTTCTGCTACGGCGACAATAATCATCGCCATTCGGTCGAGCCGATCGATATGGGCGATATGACCGACATGGCCAATCGCCTGACGCGCGCGGTGAAGCGGCCGATCAACCTCATCCATATGCCGGTGCCGCGCGATCGCAGCGACGATGCCTATTTCGCGCCGCTGAAAGGCTTGGCTCTCGCACCGCAGACGCAGATCGCGCTCGGCCTCGTCCATCTGACCGGCGGGCTCGACGGCATCAAGCAGCGCATGACGACGGCGCACCGCCATCTCAGTAACTTCGCCATCGCGACGGAATGCGGCTTCGGCCGCCGCGCGCCGGAGACGATGCCGGCCCTGATTCAACTTCACGCCGACGCGGCTAAGCTCGATTAGGAGGCCGCGATGCGCAAGTTTCTTGCCCTCGCGACCGCCGCCCTCATCCTCGCACCGCTCAGCGGCCGCGCCGAGCCGCCCGCCATCCGCCTCGCCTGGTCGGTGATGCCGGGCGAGCTGGCACCGGTGATCTTCGTCAGTAAGCCCGAGCTCGCGCATAACAACGGCAAGACCTACGCCTTCGCGCCGGTGCATATCACCGCGAGCCCGCAGATGATCCAGGGCCTCGCCGCCAATGAGATCGATATCGCCGCCTTCGCGTTCTCGAGCTTTCCGCTCGCGGTGCAGAATGCGAGCATGACCGATCTGCGCATCATCGCCGATGAATTGCAGGACGGCGTACCGGGCTATTACACCGATGAATTGAAGGTTCGGAACGATAGCGGCATCGCCAAGGTCGAGGACCTTAAAGGCAAGGTGCTGGCGACGACCGGCTTCGGCGCGGCGAGCGATATCGCGCTGCGCGCGATGCTAACGCGACACGGGCTCAACCCGACCAAAGATGTGACCATCATCCAGGCGGCCTATGCCAACATGCCGGCGATCCTCAGAGAGCATAAGGCTGATCTAGTCACCGCGATCCCGCCTTTCGCCTTCGATCCCGATCTCACCGCCATCTCGCACACGCTCTTCACCGGCAAGGACGCGATAGGCCCGACGGAGAAGATCTTCTGGGCCGCGCGCAAGGATTTCCTTGCCAGCAACCGCGCGGCGATGATCGATTTCATGGAAGATTTCATGCGCGCGCAACGCTGGTTCCTCGATCCGGCGAACCGGCCGGCCGCCTTGCAGATCGTCACGGCTTTCACCAAAGCGTCGCCCGCGCTTTACGACTACATCTGGACGCAGCGCGATTATTTCCGCGATCCGCGCGGCATGCCCAATCTCGAGGCGCTGCAACATTCCATCGATGTGCAGGTCCAGCTCGGCATCCTCAAAGCGCCGCTCGACGTCAACGCCTATTCCGATCTGTCGCTCGTCAAGGAAGCCGCCGCGCGGCTCGATTGATCATCGTTCAACTGAAAACGAGGCCCGCTATGACCGCTTCCCATCTCAATCCGCCCTTCCATGCCGATCACGTCGGCAGCATGCTGCGCCCCGCCGCGCTGCTGCAGGCCCGGCGCGATCATCAGGCTGGGAAAATCACCGCTGGAGCGCTGCGTGCCATCGAGGATGCCGCGATCCGCGAGGCCGTGGCGCTGCAAGAGCGCGTCGGGCTGCAATCGATCACCGATGGCGAATTCCGCCGCAACAATTGGCGCGACCGTTTCTTCGAGCGCACCGACGGCTACAGCCAGGACAAGATTCCGAGCTCGTTTATTTTCACCGAATATTCCGGCACGCAACGCCGCGGCATGCCGGTCACCGTCGCGGTCGGCACGCTGAAGCGCCGCGATCCGATCACCGCCGACGATTTCGCCGAGCTGCAGAAGCTCACCAAGCGCACGGCGAAGGCAACCATCCCCTCGCCCACGGTCAATCACTTCTTCACCGGCGATCAGGGCCTCGCCAATTCGCCTTATGCCGGCGATCGCAAGCGTTACCTCGCCGATATCGCCGCGATCTATCGCCAGGAGATCGCGATGCTGGCACAGCTCGGCTGCAAATATCTGCAAGTCGACGAGGTTCCGCTCGCCGTGCTGTGCGATCCGAAGAACCAGACGATCGTCGAAGGGCGCGGCGAGAACGCGCAGCAATTGATCGACGATTACATCGACCTGATCAACGAATCGATCCGCGACCGGCCGAAGGATATGACGCTTTGCGTCCATCTCTGCCGCGGCAATCAAGGCCACGGCCAGGCGAGCGGCGGCTATGACCCGGTGGCCGAGCGGCTGTTTCAACGCCTCGGCTTCGACGGCTTCTTCCTCGAATACGACACGCCGCGCGCCGGCGATTTCCAGCCGCTGCGCTTCGTGCCGAAGGACAAAGTCGTCGTGCTCGGCTTGATGAGCACCAAGCTGAAAGAGCTGGAGCCGGTCGACGAGCTGAAGCGCCGCGTCGACGAGGCCGCGCGTCATGTCGATATGGCGCGGCTCTGCATCAGCCCACAATGCGGCTTCGCCTCGAGCGCCGAGGTCGATCGGTTCACCGCCGATGACGAAGAGCGCAAGCTCTCCCATCTCGTCAGCGCCGCCAGCCAAATCTGGAAGAGCTGAGGAGCAAGCAGGATGACACAGTCGAGAGAGGTCCTCCTGACCGGAAGCGTGCCGCTGCGGACGGCGGAGAAGGTCTTCGAAACGGTCGCGAAGCACCTTGGGGGCGTCGCACCGCGGATCCCCGATGGCGAGCAGATCGGCTGGTCCTCGGCGGCACGCCGCACGTTCGAGCGCCATCCCGCGCTCGAAGCCTATAAGCAGGTGCCGCTCAATGCCGGCGGCAAGGATCCCGTCGACATCTTTCGCCTACGGCCCGGATACGCCGCGCGAGACCTCGTCCTGGGTCCCTATGGCTATGTCGAGAACGCGGCGCGTTCCTATGCCGCTTTCAAGCAACTGCGCGATGCCGGAATCATCCCGCAAAAGACGCGGTATCAGGCGACCTTGCCCGGCCCCGGCACTTCTGCCTTCTGCATCGAGCTCGACGCCGACACGCTATTGCCGCTCGCGCGCGAAGCGCTGCTACGCGAGATCGAAGGCATCGCCGCCGCGATCCCAGCCGCGGACCTCACGATACAGCTCGATATCGGCATGGAGGCCGAGCACGAGGAATTCCTTCGCCGGCCCGAGGCCTGGGACCAGCCGCTCCATCGCGCGTTCCACTGGAGCCTGGCGCAGATGGCCAACTCTGTCGCGTGGCTCGCCAATCGGGTTCCGCCCGGCGTCGAGCTCGGCTTTCATATTTGCTCGATCTGGCACCACGACCCCTCGGGCGGACAGGACAATCGCGTGCTGGTCGACGCCGCGAACGCGATCCTCGAGCGCGTAAAGCGGCGGGTCGATTATATCCACCTCCCCGTCATTCCGGCGCATCGCCAGGAGGACTACGCCGCCTTCAGGGATCTCTCGCTTCCGTCAGGAGCGCATCTCTATCTCGGCCTGGTCAATATCGCCGACGGGGTCGAAGGCGCGAAACGGCGGATCGCGATGGCCGAGAAAGTCGTGCCGATCCTTTGGCGTCGGCTCTTTCTGCGGCCTTGGCCGCCCGCCCGCGCCCGACTCAACCGGTCCTTCGAGCCATGCGAACCCGCCAATCCCCGAATTGCGGCGAGCGACCCCGGACACCATTGGCGCGGTACTCGATCTGCACCGGCAAGTCGCGGCGCTGTAAGCCGCGCGAGGCAGGAGAAAACGATGATGCGCTCCGCCATCGGCATTTTCGGCGCGGTCGGCTGCGCCCTGCTCGCCTTGAGCAGCGTTTCGGCGCCCGCCAGTGCCAACCCGCTCAAGATCCGCATCGGTTATCAAGCGTCGCCGGAGAAGCTCATCCCCCTAAAGCTGGGACGGACCGATATCGCGCCGCATCTCGGTAAATCCTACGATGTGGAATTCGTCCTGTTCCAGGCTTCGTCGGTCGAGGTCACGGCACTCGCCACCGAAGACATCGACATCGCTACGCTCGGCTACTCCTCCTTCGGCATCGCGCTCGACGGCGCGAAGATGGAGGATTTGCGGCTGGTCGCCGATGGCTATCGCGATGGCGTTGCGGGCGCCTATTCCAACGATTTCATGGTGAAAAAAGACGGCCCGATCCACGCGATCCAGGACCTCAAAGGCAAGGTCCTTGCCTCGAATGGTGCCGGCAGCGTCGTCGATATCGCTATGCGCTACATGATGAAGAAGCATGGCCTCGAGGACAAGCGCGATTACACGCTGATCGAAGCCTCGCTGCCCAACATGTTGCCGATGCTGGTTCAGGGCAAGGCTGATCTGGTTACCATGAATGCGATCTACACGCATAATCCCAAGACTGCGGAATCGGCAAGGACCCTGTTCAAGGAACGCGACGCGCTCGGCGTTACCGAATTCGCCTTCTATTGCGCGCGTACGGGCTTCCTGCAGCGCAACGGTGCCGCGCTGGCCGATTTCTTCGAGGATATGATTCGCGCGACGCGCTGGATGCTCGCGCCGGAGAACCGTGGCGATGCGACTCGCATGCTCGCCGATGTCACGAAGCAATCGCCGGACGTCCTCGCCACTTATTACCTCCTGCCCGGCGAGGATGTTTATCGTGACCCCGATGCCCGGCCCGATATCGAGGCCCTGCAACATAATCTCGACGCCATGCACGAACTCGGCTTCATCCGCACGCAGATCGACGCGGCGAAACACACCGATCTGTCGTTCATCAACGCTGCCTCTGCCCGGTTGAAGCAACCGAGCAGCGCAAAGCCGTCGCAACCCTAGGAAGGCAAACATGGCCCATGACTGTTATCTCGTCGGCTCGGTGCCGATGGACAATGCCGAAGCGGTTTTCAGCGCGGTCGGCAGCGCGCTCGGAGCGCGCATCAAGCAAATCCCCGATGGCGAGACCGGCGAGCGGCTCGATTGGATTGCCTGGCTCGAGATCGTCTTCGCCAACAGCCCCGCGCTCGAGCAATCGGACGAGCTGTTTCGCGTCCATGCAACGGGCATCGCGCGCAAGCGCTATAAGCTTCGGTCCGGCAAAAGCATCGCCGATATCCACTTCGACAATCTGTTCTATGCCGATAAGGCGAAGGAATCCTACGCCACCTTCAAGCGGCTACGCGATGCCGGCAAGATCGCGCCGGGCACCCGCTTCCAGGTCGATCTCGTCCCAGCCCATTCGGTTCTCTGGCTCTTCCTGGCCGAGGAACTGCAGGCGCCGGTCGACCCGATCTACAACGAAGCGCTCATGCGCGAGATCGACAAGCTCGCCGCGGCAATCCCGCATCAGGATTTGAGCATCCAATTCGACGTGGCCTCGGCGGTATTCGCTCGGCTGCAGCGGCAAGAAACCGGCGTCTACGGCGACAACAAAGCCGCGATGCAGGAAAAATTCGCCGCCATCCTCGCCGGACTCGCCAATCGCGTACCGGCCGATATCCCGCTGATGTTCCATTTCTGCTATGGCGACAGCAACCATCGCCATGTCGTCGAGCCGACGGACATGGGCGACATGGTCGATATGGCGACGCGGCTCAACGGGCTGGTGAAGCGGCCGATCAATCTCATTCACATGCCGGTGCCGCGCGACCGCAGCGACGATGCCTATTTCGCGCCGCTCAAAAATCTGAAGCTGCGTCCCGAGACGGACTTGGCACTCGGCCTCGTCCATCACACCGACGGATTGGACGGCACGGCGCGGCGCATGGCGACAGCACGAAAATACGCGTCGAATTTTTCTATCGGCACGGAGTGCGGCTTTGGCCGGCGCAAGCCCGAAACCATTCCCGAACTGTTGCGTATCCATGCGGAGGCGGCAAAGCTCGATTGACGCGCACAAAACGCGCACAAGGGGGAAGATGATGACCATTCGTATTCTCGCCGCGCTGATCGGCTTGGCGTTTCTCTCGGCGTCGCCATGCTTCGCCGCCGACAAGCTGCGCATCGGCAAGCCCGAGGCGACCGGCTTCGATTTCTCGCCGGTCGAGGTCGGGATCGAGACCGGCATCTTCGCCAAACACAACATCGATGCCGAAAGCATCGCGTTCGGCGGCGCCGCGCGCGAGCAGCAGGCGCTGATCGCGGGAAGCATCGATATCGCGCTCGGCTCGGGGCTCGAAATGTCCGCGATCGTCAAAGGCGCGCCGGAAAAAGCGATCGCGGCCATGTATGGCGCGCCGCGTAACATGTGCATCATCGTGCTGCCGAATTCGCCGATCAAGGATCCGTCGCAGCTCAAGGATAAGTCGATTGCGGTCTCTGGACCTGCAAGCCTCACCGCCTGGGTCGCGAAGGAAACCTCGAACCGGCAAGGCTGGGGACCGAACGGTGTGAAGATTGTCGGCCTCGGCAGTATCGAGGGTATGACGGCGCAGCTCTTCTCGGGCAATGTCGACGCCTCGGTCGATTCCACCGAGAACGCTTACCAGCTCCAGGCGCAGGGCCGCGCCCGTATCCTTATTAGCATGGGCCAAGTGGTGCCCGAATTCCTGACGCATGTGATCTTTGCCTCGAACGACATCATCACGCGTAATCCCGATCTTGTACGGCGTTTCCTCGTTTCCTGGTTCGAGATCATCGCTTATATGAACGCACATGAGGACGAGACCATCCGCATCACCAACAAGGTGACGGGCCTGACGCCCGAGATCGCCAAGGTCGTCTATAAGGAGCAGATGCCGATGTTCTCGCTCGACGGCCGCTTCGATCCGAAAGCGCTCGCCGTGGTCGAGCGCACTTTCAGCGACCTCGCCCTCCTCGATAAAGCGCCTGACATGAAGACGCTCTATACCGAAGAATTCCTGCCATCGCATTGAGCGCAATCGCGCGGGAGAGACATGCCATGAGTTAACAGAACACCGACCGCATCCAGATAACGCATATCGGCAGCCTGCCCCGGCCGCATGATCTGCTCGACCAGATCAAGGCGAAATACACCGGTCAGGCCTTTGACGAACCGAGTTTCGACGGCACCCTCTCCAGGGCGGTGCAAGACTCCATCCGCGAGCAAGTGGCCTGCGGCATCGATTACGTCACCGACGGCGAATTTTCGAAGCCGGGATTCTTCTCCTACATCCAGGCGCGGCTCGAGGGATTCGAGCCACGTAATCAGCGCTTCCCGATGTTCGAGAAAGAAGTCGCGGCTTTCCCCGAATATTACGAAGAGTATTTCAAAGCCGCGATGCTTGGCGGCGCCGCCGTGCCCATGGTGCCGATGGTCTGCGTCGGGCCGGTCAAATACAAAGGCGAGGCGCTGCTCCGCACCGACATCGCCAATGTAAAAGCCGCCGCCGAGATGGCCGGCGTGCCGCATGACCACGTTTTCCTGCCGGCGACGGCACCGTCAGGCGTCGGCCGCAACGAGTATTACAAATCCGACGAGGAATTTTTCCACGCCCTCGCCGTCGAGCTCGGCAAGGAATACCGTGCCATTGCCGAGGCCGGCCTCATCGTGCAAATCGACGATCCCTTCCTGCCCGACCTCTTCGTCGACCCGCATCTCGATGAGAAGCAGATGAAGCGCAAGGCCGAGATCTATACCGAGGCGACGAACGCCGCGATCAAAGGCATCCGGGCGGAGCAGATCCGCTTCCACACCTGCTATGGCATCAATGAAGGGCCGCGTATCTACGAGGCCGCGTTGTCCGACATCATCCGCTATGTGCTGAAGGTGAAGGCCGGGCAATTCAGCTTCGAATGCGCCAATCCGCGCCACGAGCACGAATACCATCTCTTCGAGGACGTCAAGGTGCCGGACGGCCGTGTCGTCTGCCCCGGCGTGATCACCCATGCCAGCAACATCGTCGAGCATCCTGTGCTCATCGCCGAGCGGCTGATGCGCTTCGCCAAGCTGGTCGGGCGCGAAAACGTCATGGCCGGCGCCGATTGCGGCTTCTCCTCGCAGGCGCTCTACCACACCGAAGTCCACCCGACCGTGGTGTGGGAGAAATTCAAGGCGATGCGCGAAGGCGCCGATATTGCGACCGACGAGCTTTGGAAAAAGCGCAAAGCCGCAAAGCCCGCGCGCGCGGCGAAGAAGAAAGCAAAGGTCGCGAAAAAGGCGAAGCGCGCGAAGCGGCGCTGATCGGCACCACTCGCCCCTCTCCAACTGTCATGCCCGCGAAAGCGGGCATCCTGCGGCCTTAGGACTCCCGCCTTCGCGGGAGTGACGAGTTGGTGTTGGCCTAAGCCGCACCCGCTTAATTCATCGTCATTGCGAGCGAAGCGAAGCAATCCAGTGTGTGGGCAGACTGGATTGCTTCGTCGCTACGCTTCTCGCAATGACGATGTTGGCATATCTCGCGTTACGCTGCGTTACCCGCTGCTTCCGGCCGTTTATAGAACCGCCCGCTCTGCACGATATGCGTGAGCTTCGTCTTATCCTGCAACAGCCGGATGTCCTTAAGAGGATCACCCGCCACCACCAGCAGATCGGCGGTATAGCCCGGCTTCACCAGGCCGAGCGTATCCGCCATGCCCATCAACGCGGCACCGTCGCGTGTCGCCGCGGCTAGAGTCTCGGCGGCGGTGAAGCCGAATTTGCGCTGAAACAACTCCATCTCCCAGGCGTTGCGGCCATGCGGATTATGCGCGAATCCGTAATCCCCGCCCGGCAGAACACGGATGCCGCGCTTGCGCATCTCGGGCACGACGCGAAGCTGTCCCTCGTCGATCTGATGCAGGCCCTGCTGCGCTTCCGGTTGGCGCTCGATCGCGTGCTCGCTCATCTCGGCATGGTTCTTGAGCCCCGCTTCGATGATGCCGACGGCCGGCACGACAAAGAATTCGCTCTTGTGCCGCTCCATCAGATCGAGCGTCGGCTCGTCGGCGAAATTGCAGTGGAAGATGGCGCGGAAACCGTGCTCGACCGCCAGCCGGACGGAGGCGGAATTGTAGGCATGGCCGAGGAGATTGATGCCCTTCTCTTTCGCCAGCCGCGCCGCCGCCCCGATTTCGCTCTCGGTATAGGCCATCTCGTCGAAATGCTGTGGGATGACCGATTTCGCGCCGGACAGGATGAACTTCATCGAATTGACACCGAGCGCGATCATCTCGTTGCAGAACTTCTCGACCTCGGCGACGCCTTGGCCATAGCCCTGGCGGCTACCATCGACGGCGCGCTCGAAGGACGCGGCCTTGATGCGCGGGCCAGGCAGGAAGCCGCGTGTGATCTCGTCGCGCAACCTGACTTCGATCTGAGGCCGCGTCGCACCGCCGGAGAACGCCGAGGTATAGCCGTAATCGAGGATGGTTTTGGCGTTATGCGCGGTGACAAAAACATGCTCCTCCACCGGCGGCATGAAGCTCGGTACCATCCGATCGACCGAGCAAGTAAAAGTCAGATGCGCATGCGGCTCGATCAGCCCCGGCATCAGCGTACCGCTACCGCCATCGACGACCTCCGCACCCGGTGCCGCGATGCGCTCGCCGCCGCGTGCAACGCTTTTGATGCGCCCGTTCTCTACCAGCACCTCGCCCGGAAAGAGCGGCGCGCCCGTGCCGTCGAAGATCGAGACGTTGGTGATAAGCGTGGCTGTCATGGCTGCTCTCCTATTTCGGGCTCCAGGCGACCACCGCTTTGGCCGGATCGGGCGTGCCGGTCAACATGGCGCGCTCTTTCATGACCTTAATCCAGAAATCGAGATCGCTCGGCTTGATCTGCGCGACGAGATTGGGGATCGGCAGAGCGGCGACGACGGCAACCGGCAGTTTGGTATAACGCGCGATGCTTTCCTGCACCGCCGCCGCATGCGAATCGTCCTTGCTGAAAGCCGCCGCTTCGGCGAGCGCACCCTGAAATGATTTCACCGCGTCGGCATGTTCGGCCGCCCATTTGCCCGTCGCGCAATAGACAGAAGCGATCGTTCCATCTGGCAGCACGCTCGTATAATTGTCGACGAGATAGCCGGTCTTCTGGTCAATGATCCGCGCATAGAACGGATCGACGGCAACGACCGCGTCGACGGTGCCACTGCGCAGCATATCGCTCATCTGTGGAAAGGATGCCTCGACATAGGTAACCTTCTTGGTGTCGATGCCTTTGCCCGCGAGCCATTGGCGGAACACGACATCGAGCAGTCCATTGATGCCGGGCACACCGACCTTCTTGCCGATCAGTTCCTGCGCTGAATGGATACTGACGTCGCTGCGCGCCAGCACGCCGGATTTGGATTTCTCCGGAAAGGCATTGGTCGCAGCGATGGCAACCATATCGAGCCCGCTATCGACCGCCTGGAGGAACACGGTCGGTGTCGGCGTGCCGATCTCGGCACTGCCGCTCACCAGACCTTCGATGATCGCCCCACCCTGCGGCGCCAGGATCAGCTCGACGTCGAGCCCGCGCTTCTCGAAGAAGCCCTGATCCTTGGCGATGTACGACGAGGAATAGCCGCTGACCGCGGTGTACATCACCCGGATCTTGGTCGCCGCCTCCGCCGGGGCGAGAACCAGCGCGAGGAGACTTAGGGCAACGGCGATCGCACGCATCGGCTTAGTTCCCCGCCTTCACTTTCGCAGATTGCTCGCGGAAAGCGGCCAGGACCTTGTCGCCGTCGGGCGTCGACTTGACCCATTCGCCGATCACCGGCTCGACCTCTTTACGCCATTTCGCGGCGGTCGCGGGATCTTGCTGCACGATCTTGTGCTTGTCGCCGAGCGACTTGACCATGTCGCGGCCCTCGTTATCGACATCGTCCCAGAACTTGCCGTAGACGCGGCTCTCGGCTTCGCCGGAATTGTCATCGAGGATCTTGCGCACTGTTGGCGACAGCGCATCGTATTTCTTCTTGGCCATGAAGACCATGCCGGTCGCGCCGCCGAGCTTGGTCTCAAGGTGATAGAAGGTCACGTCCTGCAGCTTGAAGGGCTGGAATGCCGTCCATTGCACCAGCACCGCATCGACCATGCCGCGCTGCACAGCGGTATAGTAGTCACTCGTGATCATCGCGAGCGGCGTGCCGCCCAAGCGCTCGATCACGTCAGCCGTCACCTTCGAGCCGGTCGCGATCTTTAGCCCTTTGAGATCATCGAGCGTCTTCGGCTGCTTCGCATAGTGAATGCCGGACGGCGGAAACGTGATCATGTAGAGCGGTTGAACCGTGTCGTATTCGGCATTAAGCAAGCCGTTCTTGAAGAGACGCCACAGCGCGACCGAACCGACCTCTGCCTTATCAACCTCGAACGGCAGACCGCCGACCGCGGTGCGGGGAAATTTTCCGCCGATCGCAACTTGCAAGCCCCAGGAGATTTGGATCACATCGTCCTGAACGCGCGAATAGAAATTGCCGAGATTGGCAATCGCTTCACCGTCGCGGACATCGATATGGACGATGCCCTTGCCCTGTTCGTTGATCTTCTCAGCCCAAGGATGCAGGACGCGCATGTTGAGATGCACCTGCGCCGGCAGGGTCGTACCGAACAGCAGATTGACCTCTTCGGCTTTCACCGACGGGACCGCCGCCACGCAAAACGCGGCCGCAATCAGCGCCGCCCATTTATTCGCCATGATGCCCTCCTACCCCCAGGTCTCAGGAACTTCAGATTTCGGGTCCGCCGTAATCGACGACGAAAAAGCGCAGATGCTGCACATTCTTCTCGCTGCGCGCATTGCCGATGAAGGCGTGGTGGTTCATCCACAGCAAATCCGGCGCGCCGGTCTCGATCAGCGGCGTCGACGCGCCGTAATAATCGGGACCGCGCTGGGCCGGTTCACCGCGCAGCAGCTTCTGCAGGATTTCCGGGCTGGCATAACGCCGGCCCGAAGCACGGACATAAATCAGATGGCCGTCATCGGTGCGCAAATTGTAGCGCGCGTCGAGCTCGGCGTGACGATCGCTATGCAGGATCTGCCAATCATGCCCGCCGAGAACGACGCCCTTCACCGCCGGTGTCGAAAACGTGCCGCCGGTTTGCGCCGGGATCTCGAACGTACCGCCAGTCAGGGTCTGGATGCGGCGAATGCCCTTGCCCATATCGCCGACGATCTCGAACGGCGTACAATCGACACGCAGTGTCATGGCAAGGCGCAAGACGGGATCGTTCGGCGAAACGCTCATTCAGTCCCCGCCCTCCCCAATCTTCGCGGCTCACTGGCGCGCGAAATTATCGATTGTGATCTTTTTCGATCCTGATCTAAATTTGTGCAAGCGTCAACTTGCCTACAGCATGCTGGGCCATGGACCGTCAGGGATTTTCGCCGCTCGCACCGATCGACTCCTACGCCGAGGCGCCCGTCGGCTTGCGCGCGAAGAACAAGGCAGAGAAGCTGCAGCGCATCCGTAAAGCGGCGCGCGCGCTTTTTATGAAACGCGGCTATGACGACACGACGATGCGCGACATCGCGAAACGCGCCGATGTCGGTTTCGGCACGCTGTTCACCTATGCGTCCGACAAGCGCGACATGCTGTTCCTGATCTTTAACGACGAGCTCGACAACGTCGTCGCGACTTCTTTCGCACGGGCGGCGAAAGAGCGGCTCTTCCTCGATCAGCTCGTCGCCTATTTCAGCGGCTTCTACATCTTCTTCGCGCCGCAGCCCGAATTGTCGCGCGTCGTACTGCGCGAAATGACCCTCTATCTGAAAGGCCGCCAGGCCGAGCAGTTCCAGGCGAGTTGCGGCCGCATCGTCGGGCACCTCGCTTCTTTCGTGCGTGAGGCACGGAAAGCGCGGCAACTCGGCACGCGCGAAGATCCGCAGATCGTCGCGCAAGCCTTGCTCTCAACCTTCGCGGCGGAAATCCGGCGCTGGATTGCGGTCGACGATCCCGATCGCAAGCATGGCTTGGCGCGATTGCGCCGTATGCTTTCCCTGCAAGTGACAGGCCTGGCGCCACGCGCCGGCGCCTTGGAAAAGAGGAGGAAAAGGCCATGAAGCACAGCACCGATCGCATTCTGACGACCCATGCTGGCAGCCTGCCCCGCCCCGATGCGCTGCGCGAAGCCTGGGCCAAGCCCGGCGCAAGCGAAGCCGAGATCGACGGGCTGCTCAAATCGGCCGTCGCTGACGTCGTGAAGGCGCAGCAAGCGGTGGCCGTCGACGTGCCGAATGATGGTGAGTTCGGCAAGCCGATGCGCGCTGCCGCCGATCTCGCCGCCTGGGGCACCTATATCTTCGGCCGGCTCTCGGGTTTCGGCCCGACGCCGGCCGGCGCCGCCGCGCCCGACCGCGCCAAGCCCGGCCAGCCGATGCGCATCGTCGGCGAGCGCTGGGAGCAGCGCGAATTCTCCGATTTCTATAAGCAAGGCGCGGGCGTGCCGACCACCGCCTCCCGCCCCGCCTGTATCGCGCCGATCGCTTATACCGGCGAGGCGGCGCTGAAACGCGATCTCGCCTACCTCAAAGCCGCAGCCGATGCCGCCGGCATCAAAGAGGCTTTCGTCACCTCGATCGCCGTCGGCAGCCTCGAGATGTTCTGCCGAGGCCAGAACGCGCATTACGCGCGTGCCGAGGATTTCCTCGACGCCATCGCCAAGGCGCTCGCGGTCGAATATCGCGCCATCGTCGATGCCGGCTTTCTGTTGCAGCTCGACGATCCGGGCCTGCCCGATACCTGGGACATGCTCGATCCGCATCCGACGCTCGAGCAATATAAAAGCTACGCGCTGCTGCGCATCGATGCGCTCAACCAGGCGCTCGCCGGCATTCCCGAGGATCGGGTGCGCTATCACATCTGCTGGGGAAGCTGGCACGGGCCGCATACCGCCGACCTGCCGCTTAAGGACATCGCCGACGTCATGCTGCGCGTCAAAGCACAGGCCTTCTCGGTCGAGGCCGGCAATGTCCGGCACGAGCATGAGTATAAAATCTGGCGCGACGCGAAGCTGCCCGACGGCAAGATCCTCATCCCCGGTGTCGTCAGCCATGCGACAAACGTGGTCGAGCATCCAGAGCTCGTCGCCGACCGCATCCTCAACTATGCCAACGTGGTTGGCCGCGAGAATGTGATCGCCGGCACCGATTGCGGCCTCGGCGGCCGCGTCCATCCGCAAATCGCCTGGGCGAAGCTCAAAGCGCTCGCCGAAGGCGCGCGGCTCGCCAGCAAGGAGCTATGGCGCTAGCCCTGCTCCTGAGGCAGGAATTTATTGGTATAGAACTTCTCCATATCGGGTTTCTGATCGAGCAGCTTCAGCTCGATGAAGGAATTGGCCGCGCGCTGCATCATCGCCGGTTCATGCTTGCCGCTGCTGGTGATCTCGGGCATCAGCAGATCGTATTCCCGACTCTCGTCTTCGGCGCTGAGATTGGTCACCGGCATCGCGGCCGCGACGGTTTCCTCCTTATGCGTGCGCATATAGGCGGCCGCCTCGAACCACGCTTTGACAAAGCGGCGGATTGCATCCGGATTGGCCTCAATCAGCGTGTCGCTGGCCGACATCTCATGCATGATGAAATCGCTGGCGTAATCCGAGGCCAGCGCGAGGACACGCGCCTGTTTCTGCTTCTCGAGGACCACGCCGGTCATCAGATTGCCGACATCGGCATCGACCTGATGCTGGCGCATCGCCACCGTGGCTGCATTCGCGCTGGAACTGATTGAGACCAGCTTGATGTCGTCGGGCTTCCAGCCTTGCGAGCGCGCCAGCTCGAGCGCCGCCCATTGCGTGATCGAGCCGACCGTGGCGATGCCGATCGTCTTGCCTTTCAGCTCCTTGATCGATTTGACCGGCGAATCATAGGGCACCAGGATCGCCAGCTCGCGCACCGGCCGGGCGATGATCGCAACGCCCTTGGCCGGCATGCCTTTGGCGATGGCCACAAACTCCATGGGACTGCCGAGCGTGATATCGACCGAGCCCGAGGTCATGCCGAGATCCATCTTCGACGCGCCTTCGAACGAGATGGTCTCGATGTCGATGCCTTCTTTCTGCAGGATGCCCTGGGATTTGGCGATCTCGAGCGGCACATAAGCAAAGGCGAAACCGGGCGACCGGCCGATGCGCAGATGATCGGCAGCCTGCGCGCTTGTCGCGAGGCTCAGAGCCGTCGCGGCAATCAAAAATAGCTTCCCTGTCTTCATCGTTATTTTGCTCCCACAATTTCCGGCTTGGCGACCGGCATTTCGGGACGGCCTTCGAGGCCGCGGCGCGATTGCTCCGAATTCGGGCCGTCGGGCGGCGGCATGGTGAAGGCCTCCTGCACGCTGGTGTAATCGAGATAGCCGAGCCGCGCGAGCGGCCGGATGCGCGTGATATCGATCCGCCCGTCGGTTATTACTTCGTCACGGATATGCACGCCGATGACGCGGCCGATGATGAGATTATGCCCATGATCGGGCAACCGGCCCGGCACGACCATCGACGAGAACAGTTTGCATTCCATCTGCACCGGCGAGGCCGCGACGCGTTTCGGCTTCACGAGCGTCGAGGGTAGCATTTCGAGCCCGGCGAGCGCCGCCTCGTCGATCTCGGACGGCACGACCGCCGAGGTCGCATTGACCGCATCCTTCAATTCATACGTCGCCATGTTGACGACGAATTCGCTGGTCGCGTTGACGTTGCGCGCGGTATCCGTGCCGGCGCGTGCCGAGATCACCACCATCGGCGGATCGAAGGACAGATTGGTGAATTGGCTGAACGGCGCGAGATTGGGCACGCCGTCGATGCTCAGCGACGATACCCAGGCGATCGGCCGCGGCACGCAGATCGATTTGAACGGGTTGAAGCGCAGCCCGTGATTGTTCTTGTCCGGTTCGTAGAACATCATTTCTCCTTATCAGGCCGCCGGCAGGAATTTCTCGGTATAGAGTTTCGTCATATCCGGCTCGGTGTCGACGATCTTCAGCTCGACATAAGAGCGCGCCAGCGCTGCGAGGCCCTTTGCTTCGAAGCGGCCGGTGAGCGACAGCAACGGTACGACGAGGTCGTAATTCTTGGCCTGGACCTCGGGCGAAAGCGTCGTCACCGGCCCGACGATGCGGTTGGTCTCTTCTTTATTCTTGTGCATGAAAGCGACCGCCTCGAACCAGGCGGCGCAGAAGGCTTTCACCGCCTCCGGCTGCTCGCTCGCCGCCTTCAGCGAGGCGAAATTCGCGTGCATGATGAAATTGGACACGTAATCGGCGCAGTTGACGATGGCGCGCCCCTGCTTTTGCGGCTCCAGCGTGTAGGCGACGGCGGTATCGGCCACCACGGCGTCGACCTGATGCACGCGCAGCGCGGCAATCGCGGCTTGCGTGCCGCCGAGCCCGACGGTTTTCACGTCGGTCTTGGCCCAGCCTTTGAGCCGCGCGAGCTCGAACACCACCCATTCGGTTGGCGAGCCCACCGAGGCAACGCCGACGTTCTTCCCCTTGAGATCGTCAGTCGAGCGGATCGGCGAATCATAGGGCACGATGATCGACAGCTCGACCGGCGGCCCCAGTGTTTGCGCGATGCAGATATCCGGCTCGCCCTTGACGATGTTGACCATGGTCGAGCCCGAGCCGAGCGCGATATCGAGCGCGCCCGCCGTCATCGCCTGATGCATGCCCGCCGAGCCCGAGAACGCGATCGCTTCGATCTCGATCTCGTGCTTGGCGAAAATGCCTTTGGCCGTCGCGACATCGATCGGCGTATAGGCCATGAGATTGGGAATCGATTTCGCCACGGTCAGCTTGCGGGTCGCGCCGCGCAAGATGGGCGGCGCGGCGATCAGCGATGCCGCCGCCGCGATGCCTTGCAGTACGGGCCGTCTTCCAATCTTTTTTTTCATTATCTTGTTTCCTCCCTGCCGTTATGCGGCCGGATCAGGCGTCCGGCCGCTTATAGGCGAGGTTCGGCCCGCCCTTTTGCGATTTGAGATAGGTGTCGATATCGCCCGTCGCATCGACCGCTTTGGCGAGACGCTGCCCGACGAGGTGATCCAGCTTCATCGCATCGGTCAGCGACAGATCGCGTCCCATCTGCGCCGCGATTTTCGCGTGCTCCAACACCGCGAGATGGCGCAGGGACAATTCGCGCGCAAAGGCGTTGGTCTTTTCCTCGAGCTCTGCCGCTGGATAGGCACGCGAGACAAGCCCGACGCGATCCGCTTCGACGCCCGTGATGTTCTCGCCGACGAGCTGGATATAAGCCGCCTTCTTCATCGGGATTTGCGAATGGAACAGCGTGCAGGTGGCGAATTGCCCAAAGCTGCCGCGCATCACTTCGGGCATGCCCATCTGCGAATCCTCGGCGGCGAAGACGAGATCGTGCGAATTCATCATCGCTAGCGCGCCGCCGAGACAATAGCCCTCGACCTGGGCAATGGTGATGCGCGGGAAAAAGCGCAGCTCCTCGGCGAGGCGATCCATCGTGCGCGGCTTGTCCCAATCGGCGAGACCGTCATGGCTATGTGCGCGCAGGAACGGCAGGTAGAAGCCCGAGCTATAGCAGCCACCCTCGCCCTTGGTGATCAGGACTTTGAGCTCGCGATCGGCGCGGATGATCTCGAGCGAGTCAAAGAACGCCTTGAAGATCTCGCCGGTCAGCGAGTTCTTTTTCTCCGGCCGGTTAAGCATGATGCGGGCAACGCCGGCATCGCTCAGCCGCTCGAGCCGCAGCGTATCCGGCCAATCCTTAATCGTCGTCCAAGTGTCGGTCACGTCGGAAGTCCTTTCTCTTTTATCTCTCGATCTGTCAGATGAGTTTGTCGGCGCGCATGCGAGCGATGTCCTCGGCCGAATAGCCGAGCTCGCCCAGAATTTCGTCGCTATGCTCGCCCAGCGTGTCGGGCGCCTTGATCGGCCCCAGCGGCGTTTCCGAAAGCGTTACCGGAAAGCCGACAAGCGAGACCTCGCCTTTCTCGGGATGCACCGCCTTCTTGATCATGCCGAGATGCTGGACTTGCGGATCGGCCAGCGCCTCGTCGAGCTTGTAGATCGGCGCCACCGGAACTTCGGCGGCAACCATGATGTCGAACCACTCGGCACGCGTCTTCTGGCGGAAGATCGGGCGCAATATCTCATGCACGATATCCCAGTTCTTCTGCTGATCGCGGCCGGTACGGAAGCGCGGATCGTCGATCATATCGGCGCGGCCTGCGGCGGTGACGAAAGCGCGCCAGAATTTCTGCGGCGAGGACAGATGGATCGCGATCGGCTTCTCGTCGCCGCACACCGCGGTGAAGACTTTCGACATGCGCGGGCGATCTTCCGCCGCCGGCGCACGGCCGGCGCCGAAATAGGTCGTGAACGGCTCGTGCATGAAACCCATCGTCGCTTGCAGCAGGCTGGTCTCGACGAGTTGTCCCTTGCCGGTGCGTACCCGCGCATGCAGCGCGGCGAGGATGCCGTAGCCGGCGAACATGCCGGTCAGCGTATCGGAGAAAGTCGGCCCGACCGGCTTTGGATCTTTCAGATCGACCAGCAGGCTGAGGAAGCCACTCAACCCCTGCCCGACGATGTCGTAGCTCGGCCGCTGCGCGTAAGGCCCGTCGCGCCCCATGCCGGTGATCGAGCAATAGACGAGCCGCGGATTAAGCTTTGAGAGCCGCGCATAGCCGATGCCAAGCTTGTCGGCGACGCCGGGGCGAAAATTCTCGATGAACACATCGGCTGTGGCGATCAGCTTCTCGACGATCGCACGGCCCTGGGTGTGGCGCAGATTGAGCGTGAGGCTGCGCTTGCTGCGGTTGAATGCCTGATACATCGGCGCATAGCCGCCGCGCTCGTCCCAGCCGCGAAACGGATCGCCGCCTTCGGGATCCTCGATCTTGATCACCTCGGCACCAAGATCGGCGAGCAATTGGCTGGCATAAGGACCGGTGACGAAACGCGCCGTCTCGATCACGCGATAGCCGGAGAGCGGACCCAGCGCCGTCATTGCAACAGGCTCTCGCGCGGACACGCGACGGCATCAACAGGCTTCACGCGACTTTCCTCCGCGGCATTTTTCTTCCGCGGTCAGCCGCGGCGCTGTCTCTCCCGCGGTTGGCCCGCGGCCCTGCCAAAAATTGACACCCGGCTATCCCTAAAGTCAAATAACACCCGCGCCGGTTGCCATCAGTGGAAACCAGAACACCTAGTCGTAAGCAGCGGCTGAAAGACGCCGCGGGAGGAACGTTTTGTTGATTTATCGTCGCGCGACTTGCGCGCTGACTATTTGTGTCGCCGCTCTCGCTTACACCGCATCGAACGCGTCCGCTGCCGACAAGCTGCGGGCCGGCAAAGCGACGTCCGATACCTGGCCCTATGCGGCGCTCGATATCGGCGTCGATGAAGGCATCTTCGCCAAATACAATCTCGATGTAGAAGTCACGGTCCTCTCCGGCGGCGCTCGCTTCCAGCAGGCGCTGGCCTCGAACAGCATCGATGTCGGTGTCTCCGGCACCGCCGCCATGCCGCAGACCATCAAAGGCTCGCCGGTCATCGCCATCGCCGCGACCGTCGGCGCGCCGCGCGGCTTCTCGGTCGTCGTCGCACAGGATTCGCCGATCAAGACGGTCGCCGACCTCAAGGGCAAGACAATCAGCTACGGCACCAACGGCTCGTTCCCGGATTGGCTGGTGCATCGCCTCCAGACCGCCGAAGGCTGGGGCCCGAACGGCGTCAAAGGCGTCGCGCTCGGCAGCGTCGAAGGCAGCATCTCCGCCGTGATGGCGCATCAGGTCGATGCGATGATGACCGCCACCGAAGTCGGCCTGCAGATGGAAGAACAGAAACGCGGCCGCATCATCACCGAAATGGGCAAATACGCGCCGACGATCATCAACCAGGCCGCTTTCGCGCGGCAGAATCTGGTCAAAGAAAATCCCGATCTTGTTAATCGCTTCCTCAAAGGGCTTTTCGCCACCGTCGCTTTCATGAAGCACAATCGAGAGAAGACGATTGAGCTGACGGCGAAGATTTTCAATCAATCGCCGGCGGTGATGGGCAAGGCCTATGATTTCGAGATCACGACCATGAGCGATGATGGCGGGTTCAATCCGGAGGGGCTGAACGTGCTGAAGGAATCCTTCGTCGAGCTGGGCATGCTGAAGGAAAAGCCGAGCGACGATCAGATCCTGACGAAGCAGTTCCTGCCGGTGAAGCCGTAGAAACCGGGCACCACCGATTTCGACGCCCCGGCGCCCGTCGCCAAGCTCAGGAGCCGGGGCCCATTCTTCAAAAGCAAAACGGCCGGGCATTCCCCGGCCGTTTCGTTCTCCGAGGGTGAGACGGCTTACCG
>CAVUFS010000002.1:0-216301 GCA_963740675.1 uncultured Alphaproteobacteria bacterium | reverse complement strand
ACAATAAGTTCGGGTGATGACGAGCCGTTAGCTTAACGAGTTGGTCTTTTCCAATCTTCCTATTCGGATCGAGAGCGTCCGACCGAGAACCTTGAGCCGTCGTCGCGGCGGGCAATCGGCACTTCCGAGATGTGCCAGAAGCAGAAGCGGCGGAACGCCGCTTCGGAAACCTCCGGCGCCTTGATCCACGCGATCGTCGTCGGCACGACCTGCTCTGCGCGCGTAACGACGGCTTTGAGACTGAATATTCGGTGCCGCCAAAATCAAACGGCCCTCGATTTCCGCCATGCTTTTCAGAGACGCCCCCCTATGATAGCCTCGGGGAATAAAGAAGAACGCTATCGTGGGAGAATGCTTAGATGTCGTGTTGGCACGAAGACGTGCTCGTGGCGATGGCTCGCGTTCGTTTCTCCATTGCGCCAATTGTTCGACATCGTCGCGATCGTGCGTTGATGCGGCGTGGCGTCATGTTCAAAAGCCGCCTGGCCAGCGTTTTCTTCGCCATCGCCGCGGTCGTCGCTTTCCCCGCCTACGGCGCCGACGACATCGCCAGCCGCGCACAGGTATGCGCCGGCTGCCATGGGCAAGACGGCAAACCCGCGACGCCCGTCACACCGATCATCTGGGGGCAACAGGGCAGTTACCTTTATAAGGAACTGCACGACTACCACAGCGGTGCCCGCAGCAATGAGACGATGTCGTCCATTACCCAATCCTTCAGCCTCGCGGATCTCCGTTCGATAGCGGATTATTTTGCCGCCGAGACCTGGCCGCCGGCCGCCGCGAAAGCCGCGAAAGCGGCCGTGACCCCGGCGCCTCAGGGCATCGCCATGTGCAAGGCGTGTCATGGGCAGAATTTCGAGGGCGGCGCGCCGGCGCCGCGGCTGGCGGGTCTCGACTATACGTACCTGGTCAGCGTCATGAACGGTTTTGCCGACAAAACGCGGACCAACAACCTCGATATGCCGGGATTCATGCAGGCGCTGACAAAGAGCCAGCGTGAGGCGATGGCGCGCTACCTGTCCGCACTTTGATGTCTGTTATTGTCTGGAGGCTGCCCGCGGGCAGAGCAAATTGATCTCAAGGGAGCGAGCAATGAAATCGATGCTCAGTTTTGGCATGACGGCCGCGCTAGCGGTCGGGCTGTCCCAGATCACGCCATCCGCCGCCGACGCCGCCAATGGGACGCCGGCCGCCATTGCCGGCCATGTGACCTCTGCCGATGGCGCCATGGAGGGCGTCGTCGTCACCGCGCGCGCGGCCGGTCCGGAGGGCGCCGGCGATTGTTCGGCAAAGGCTGCCGAACCCGCCCCGGGAGCCCAGCCATCGACGTGCAAGCTGCCTCGGTCGGTCGTCTCGGTGAGCGTGACCTCCGATGCCAAGGGCGATTTCCATTTCCCGGCGGCGCGGCTCTCTCCCGGCCAATACACGCTCGCCATCCGCGCCGTCGGTTATGTTCTCGCAGCGCCCGCCGGAGCCCAGGTGGCCCCGGGCAAGACCGCCGATGTGGATGTGAAGCTTGAGCCGACGAAGAATCTTGCCGGCCAGCTGACCGACGCCGAGTGGATGATGAGCATGCCCGGCACGAACGAACAGAAAGCCCAGCTGCTCAACTGCACCGGCTGCCATACGCTCGAGCGGATCGCGCTGTCGACCCATAATTCGGATGAATTCATGCAGGTGATGCATCGCATGGCGGGCTATGGGCCCGTCAGTCAGCCGATCAAGCCGCAGAAGATGCTGGACGAATCGCGCGCCGGCACACCGCAGCAGTTTCTCAAGCCGGCGCAATATTTGGCGACCGTCAATTTGAGTGCGTCGGACACCTGGGCTTATCAGCTCAAGACGCTGCCGCGCCCGAGCGGCGATTCCACCAAGGTTGTCGTAACCGAGTACTCGTTGCCGGGACAGACCATCGAACCGCACGACGTCGTCCGCGATAAGGACGGCAACGTCTGGTATTCGGATTTCGGCCAGAGTTTCCTCGGCAAGCTCAATCCGAAGACGCTGGAGCTCACCCAATATCCGGTAAAGAAATTCAAAGCGAATGCCCCGGTGGGCCAGCTCAGCCTGGATTTCGACAAGCAGGGTCTGCTCTGGTTCGACATGATGTACCAAGCCGCCCTCGGCACGATCGACCCGAAGACCGGCGCGATCAAATATTATCCGGTGCCGGCGAAGTGGAACGATGACCGCGTGCAGCTGAATTTCGTCGGCGATCGCCATGACGTCGACGGCAAGGTGTGGACGAAGGATGTCGGCACCCAATACGTCTATCGGCTCGACCTCGCGAGCGGCAATTGGGAGCGGTTCCATCCGACCGACGAGCTGCCGGATGCCGCCAATCATCATTACGGCATCTATCAGGTCATCTCCGACGCCCAGAACAATCTGTGGATGGCCGAGTTCAGCACCGGCTATCTCGGCGAGATCGACGCGAAGACGGCCAAGGTGACCTGGTATAAGCCGCCGACGGCGAATTCACGCTTGCGCCGCATGGCTATCGCGGCGAACGGTGACATCATCGCGACCGAATACCAGGGCAACCAGGTTGCGGTGTTCGATCCGAAAACACGTCAATTCACGGAATATCAGTTGCCCGCTTACACCTTCCCGTACCGCGCCGAAATCGACAAGAACGGCGACATCTGGGCTTCCACGATGAGCACCGACCGCATCGTACGGTCCGATCCAAAGACCGGGCAGACCGACCAGTATCTGATGCCGTCGGACACCAACATGCGCACGATTTTTGTCGACAACACGACGTCGCCGATCAGCGCCTGGGTCGGCAGCAACCACGATCACGCATTGGTGCACGTCGAGCCGCTCGATTGAGGGCCTCCGGCAAGGAAACATGTGGCCGGGGGAGGGCGCGAAAGCGGCCGCCTTCGCCAGCGCCGAGGGCGACACGGTCGCGGTGGTGGGCGACAATCACAAGCTGCTGGTCTTCGCGCTCAGCGAATTGCCGGAAATGTCGCGCGGCCGCGGCGTGATGCTGCAACGCTATCACGACGGTGGCCTCGCCGACGCGAAGGTGATCAAAGCGAAGGAAGGCTTGAGCTGGCGCAGCGGCGAGCGCACCCGCACCGAGATGGACCTCGACAATTGGCGCGGCGCGCGCGCGAGCGCGGGCCGGATGGCGCCGCGGGGATTCCCAAAAGAGAATAAGTTTGGGTGAGCAGACCTCGTTCCGCTCGAGCCATCGTCATGAACTTTGCGAAATCGTTTTGTGTTCTCGCGGTGATCGGAGCAGTCCTAGGTGCGAGCGACGTTGCGTCGGCGCTCCTTGTTTTTGGGGTCGCCCCCGGGGTATCGGGGCGCTGATCCCGATGTTGGTTCCTTTTGGTATGAGGAAGACCGGCAAGGCTCGCCCGGAAAACTGGATT
Organism: uncultured Alphaproteobacteria bacterium; assembly: GCA_963740675.1. GTDB lineage: Bacteria > Pseudomonadota > Alphaproteobacteria > ATCC43930 > CGMCC-115725 > CAIKMD01. Next base: position 212,912 of record CAVUFS010000002.1, on the reverse strand, counting down.
CGGACTGGCATCATCTGGCACAGCGAAGCTTTTTGGGCGAGGTGACCTTCGGAGCAAGCGGCGATTACGAGATCGAGGCCGTGCTTGACGGTCCCGCCATCGCGCGAGATGCTCGGCCGATTACTTGCGACGTAAGACTCGGTGGCGATCTTATGACCAGCGCGGATGCCAAATCTCACGAAAGAGATTCGGGCATGACAGCGGCTCACGATGTCTTTGTAAGCGCGCCTTTCCGAGTGCAAGCGGGAATGTACCGGCCTATCGTTCTGACTTCTTATTGTTTTGTGGATACGCCTGGCGCGATGAATGCGGTCGACCCGCATGCCATTCCTTATTCGATCCATTTCTTGTTCAAGAGTCCTGTCGATGCGGACTTCCGAGAGTTCACCAGGAATGATTTCAACATCAGCTCTGGCTATGGACCGAAATGAACATTGGTCGAAGGCTGCTAATGTTCGGGTGAGTGCGGGCTTGAGGGCCGGCCGCGAAGAGCGGCTGGCGAGAGGCCTAAACCTCTAACGTCATTGCGAACGTTAGCGAAGCAATCCAGCGTTTTTATTCAAGGTTGGATTGCTTCGCCCTATAGGCTCGCAACGACAAGATTATTTAAGAAGACAGACCGTCGAGCCCGTCGCCGAGCGACAGCCTATTTCGGGCGATTGACCGCGTGCGCGCCGCCTTCACGCTGCATTTCCTGAAGGTCTTGCGTCACACCTTTGTCCACCTCGCCCGACGGTGCGTTTTCGATCTTTTTGGTTTGGGGTTGGAATCCGGCAAAGAGTTTTTCGCGGCGCTGTTCTGATGCTTGGTGGGCTTGACGGGTATTTTAGAGTGCGCCGGCGCCTCCTACGCATTACCCGCCGCCGTACTATCTTCGACACATGTGCAATGACTACGAACAACACATCACCTGGACGCAGTACAAGCGGGCGCTCGAATCAGTCTCGGTGACAATCCCGCCGCGACAGGGCGAGCTTGATCTGCTTCAGGCCGATGATGTGCGGATCAACGATATCGCGCCGGTGATGCGCGCGGCGGGGGAAGGGGTTGTCGAGCTGGCGCCGATGCGCTTTGGTTTTCCGGCGCCGCGGCCGAAGGCGTCGCCGGTTTTCAATTTCCGCTCCGAGGGGCGGCGCTTTGGCGCCCTCTCAAGCTAGGGGCAACGCTGTCTCATCCCGGCCTCGGCGTTTTTCGAATTCACCGGCACGAAATATCCCAAGGCGAAGCATCGCTTCGCGTTGAACGATGCGGAGTTCATGGCGATCGCCGGGCTCTGGCGCGAAGGCCAGGGCAATCAGCCGCCGAGCTTCACGATGCTGACGACGGAGCCGGGACCGGATGTTGCGCCGATCCACAATCGCCAAGTGGTCGTGCTGCGGCCCGAGGATTGGACCGCGTGGCTCGATCTCTCGAAGCCTGAAGCTGCGTTGCTGCGTCCGCTGCCCGGCGGTTCGCTGTCGGTCGAGACCGTACGGCCAGAGTCAGACAAGCGCCTGCTTTAACGGCTAAGACCTAGGCGCACAGCCCCGCCTCTATAGGTGGGTGGGTAAGCCGCGCCCTCGGCGAATGAGGGGCATCGCTCACAATTTTCATGGCCAACGGGCACGGTTGCTGGCGACCCCGCCTACCACGTCATGCCATAGCCTCGGGAAAGGGCTTGGGCGATGACCGCGTACAAGTGCTATTTGATCGACTACGACCGGCATGTTTTTGCGGCGTATAACGTTTCCGCGAACGGTGACGTAGAGGCTATCGGCGAGGCGCAAGCGGTCGCGTCGGAAAGCCGGGCGGCCAGTTTCGAGCTTTGGCGCGGCGTACGCCTCGTTTTTCGACCGTCTGGTAGCGTTCAGTGATCGCTTCGCCCTGGCGAATCTTCTTTCGTCGGCCTCGATCAGACCCAGCGTCATAAATTAGTAGTCTACACCGACCATCTTGAAAAACCGCCTGCCTTACGTGCAATGTGCTCCAACCACGGGGAGATGGCCCGGATGAGTGGCGAAAACGACGCAGTTGCGGTGCTGCGCGACAGCGTACTGCGTTTACAGAAGATCGCGAGCGACCTTAAGGACGCCGAGATAGCGGAACAGGTAAGGCGGATTGCCCTCGACTGCGACAGTGACGCTGTTGATCTAGAACGATTCATTTCCGCGACCAGACCGAAATCCGCGAACGACGCAGGACCGCGCTAAGGCGGTTTGCCGTTTGTTGTCTTCGATCATGCCGTGCGACGCGAACAGCAACGTGGCCTGTCGCTTCCTCGCGAACAATCCCGTGCCTTCAGCACACCCGAAGGATTGGCTTCGTCATCAGCACGGAGCCTTAGCGCTTCGCCTTTTTCGCCTTCGCGACCTTCTTATCCAAGGGCGACATCGGCTTTCGGATGTAGTTCGATCTCCTTGGCGCGCTCTTCTAATTCCTCGGCGGCAATCCGTATGATATTCGCCAATACCCGATCGTCGCGTAAGGAGGATGCAATGTCGCGGTATTGCTGCGCTCGTAACAGCAGGCCATTCGCGTTTTCATTGTCCATGGGAACCCCCACAAGCAAGGCCAGAGCTTTAAAATATTCCCTGTACAAAGAATCACAACGGACGATATGTAACCTACCCAACATCACCTAGGCTTGCGGGATTTTATCGTGGTCGCACTCAAGCTCCTGTAAATCAGCTTGAGGCATTTCGCACCCGCACAATCGGACTACGGATAATACCTTATATACGGACAGCGTCGCTCCACGTAGCGTTCGGACATTGGTCTTAGCGCCGACGGCTGAGAAACTTGTGCGCTCAAGGATTGCCCGCGCTCCTGCCTGGATGGGGAACCCTCAGGTCGACAACCGACTAGCCACGCCTCACGCCGCTTAAGGAGGCCTAACTTGACGTACTCAATTCCGAACGATCCCCTGGTGTGGTTTCATCGCGCGGAAAGAGCCCGCGTCGTTGCCGACAAGTTGCCTGATCGTGGCGCACGCGACACCATGCTCGCGGTGGCGGCCGCCTATGAAGAAATCGCCAAACGTGCGGCGGCTCGGGTTAAAGCGCCAGAGCCCTCGGGTTAAAGCGCCAGAGCGTTAGCGCTTTGCCTTCTCCGGCTTCGCCTCTGCATCTGATTCATTGGGTCCCGCGCGTGGAAAACAACAATCTCGTCGAGATGCTGATGCAGATTGAGGCGAAAAGGGAACGCGTTGCGATGGCACGCCGCTTTTTGCTGACCCTCGTCCCCAGCGACCCTGCTGCGCCTAATCTAAAGCTGTCCGTCGAAGAACTCGAAGCCGAACTTGAGAAGTTAGAAGTAGCGGCCCGCGGCCTGGCCGCAAATCGTGCACGCGAAAAACCGGGCCTTTAGGTGGCGACCCCACACTTAACGCGGCGAAGCCGGACCGGAAGCGATCTTCCGGCTTACCCAAACGTCGCGTGGTCTCGGGATTAAAGGCGCAGCGCCGAATGTCCGCGCTGCAGAGCCACTACGATATCGATGCACGCGATTTACCGCCCAGCGTTGAAGAGCGCATCGAGCAAGTGGTCCGGATGGTCCATCCGTTGTTGTCAGGTGCGTGTTGTCAGGTGCGCGAGTTTAAACGCCCGGCGACGCGTCACGCAGCGCGCTCGGCCACGTGACGCTTAGGCTGAATCCCTCAACCGGGACGATTCAATTCCGTCAGTCGCACCGCTTCAGTGGGCCATGGGTGCCCGTGCCGGCGGCGCGGTTTGCTGACCATTCCCGGTGAGTTGCTGCTGATTGAGCTCGGCGGTGGTGCTGTTCTCTTGTGCACGGCTGCTGCGCGAGGGCTTCGTCTTCGTCAGGTCGCCGGTCGCGTAGCTCGCGCACCCCGTCTTGCTATCGCAATTCGACTGGGCCGGATTCGTGCCACCCTGATCATAGGGCGAACCAGAGTTAGCCGCATAGCTCGCTGCGGGCGCCAACAGCCCAGCGATAATGACGGCGTACGATCCAATATGTGCCAATGCGTTTCGTGACATGCTTATCCCCTTGCTTCGGTCCCTTGCGCGAACGCCTGCCGGCGGGACAAGCGGCTGACGCTGTTCTTCACTTACTTGACTGCTAAAAGCTGGGCGTTCGGAAATATTTTTCAAGAACCCGAAACGAGAGAGTGTTTACCTCCCTCAAAACACCGGCACCGAAGAAATGCGGATTTAGCGTGTTACACGCGCGACGTTCGAAGATGCCATCTGCATATCGTGCAAGGTATGACGCATGATGCGGGGCTCTATCGCCTAATACCGGCGATATCCCGTAATCTCTTGCTCGGTCTCAATACCGCAACTCGTTAGGTCGTCTTTCAGGCTTTGATATTTTGCACGGTACGCGGCGTTGCTAATGACCTTTGGGCTAAAGAGCAAACTCAACTCCGCTATTCGTGTCTGGCTATCAGGTCGCACGAACATGGGTCCAAGAGAGCTAAGAGTTTGCGCGCTGTGATCTCGTGTTGTGTTACGGCTCGGACCCCAGTCGTTTTTGATCGTTCATCGCGCGCTGTGCGCCGCCGCTTCACGTGAGGTTGTCCGCCGCGGCGACGAGTTTGCGATGTGATCTGCGCGTTGCCGATAACCCGCGCTATCTTTATCTTTGCCCCATGTGCAATGATTACGAACAACATGTCACCTGGGCGCAGTACAAGCGGGCGCTCGAATCTGTTTCGGTGACAATCCCGCCGCGACAGGGCGAGCTGGATCTGCTTCAGGCCGATGACGTGCGGATCAACGATATCGCGCCGGTGATGCGCGGCGGGCGAGGGCGTTGTCGAGCTTGCGCCGATGCGCTTCGGCTCCTGAGCTTGACGAAGGGCCGCCGCCGCGGCCGAAAGCGAAGCATCGCTTCGCGTTTTGAACGATGCGCCGTTCATGGCGATCGCCGGGCTCTGGCGCGAAGGCCAGGGCAATCAGCCGCCGAGCTTCACGATGCTGACGACGGAGCCGGGACCGGATGTTGCGCCGATCCACAATCGCCAAGTGGTCGTGCTGCGCCCCGAGGACTGGGCCGCGTGGCTCGATCTCTCGAAGCCTGAGCTGCGTTGCTGCGTCCGCTGCCCGGCGGTTCGCTGTCGGTCGAGACCGTGCGGCCAGAGTCGGACAAGCGCCTGCTTTAACGGCTAGGCCCTAGGCACACTCGTAACAGCTTTCGCGGGGGTGACGTGATCTTAAGCGTCGCCGAAATCCTCTATCGGCACGCCGAGATCGGCGACGTTCAATGTGTGCGCCAACGTGCAGGCCTCGTGCTGCTGGAGTGGAAACGCCACCAGCCGGCCGACACGGTCGTCATAAACCATCCAGGAGCGGGCTCCGCTTCCCCTGAAAGGACCGGCTTCGTACCGGGGCTTGGCATGCCACGTGAGGACCTGCTTGAGCATCGTGCGTCGTATCACGCACGCTGTCTCGTTGGGTGTGACCAAAGCGTGGTGTGTCAGCGAACGAGCCGGCTTTCAGTAATGCTTCGGTGCCTTCGTAACACTTACCCTATGCGGCCCGCCGCGCCGGCAATGGCGACACCAGAACCGCATCTCGCTGAGCAGCTTGTCGCGGTGACGCGCATCGGTGAGCCGCTTGTGATCCATGACGCGCGCGACGTGGCAATAGCAGCACTCGACGATCACGATGTGCCATTGCTGGAGGTCGCGGCCCCGTATTTCGTTGGGCGGAATGGATGGGGCCTGTTCGCGCATTGGCACCGTGTCGGGTTCTGCACTCCCAAGATAGGAAGCGCGCGCCCGAATTTCAGGGGCCGATTGCGAAGAGCCATCGGCCGGGGAGCGGCTTGCCGCGGCGGATGATCCAATTGGCGCGTTTCAGATGTGCGACGATCCGATCGGCAACATCGTTGCGCCGCCGACTCCGTTCACGCGCCCTTCGCGCGTGAACCCGATCCAACGCGATCCTGCGCGAGCGGCTGTTGAAGATCGCGCGCAGTGGGAAAAAAGAGGACGGGAAAAAGAGGACGACGGTGCGGGCGGCTAATGGGCGCGGCGCTAGATCGGCTGGGCGCGCGAGCGTCATCTCAATCTTCTGCGGCTGCCCCTGCGGCCATTCTCTATTGGATTTCTCGCTTGCGACTATCGGGTTTGGGGTGGCAGTGTGGCGCGGAACATTCAATGGGGGAACCATGAAATCGAGCTATCTCGGATGGGCTGCGTTTGCGGCCGTGGCTTTGGCCGGCTTGGCAAAGAGCGATGGAGCCGCGCAGGCTCAGGCGCCGGCGCCACGGACCGAATTCATCGACATCCGTTGGGACGGCACCAGCCGGATGTGCGTCATCTATCCCGACGGCAAGGTCGATTTCTTCTATCCGGAGTTGAAAGACATTCCGCGGCCGGACGACGCCGACAAACGCGCTTTCTATCTGACGCTCAAAATGAACCGCATGGCCGCGCAGGGCTATGAGTTCGTCGGAATGATCAGCGACGAGATCATCATGAAGCGAACGGTGCGCTAAGGCGCCGATGAATACGTTTGCCGTAACGGGGGATAATAACGTGAGAAGCAAGTTTGTTGTTTTATACGCACTTATGGCTGTTAGTCTCTCGGCATGTGGCATTGCCGATCACTACCAAGCGCAAAGTAGGATGGAGAAGTCGCAAGACGCCTACCGTCAGTGTCTTGTTCGAAACACGGCCGATTTCGAGCCGCTGCGATGAGCTGAAAAAATTCTACGAAGAAGACAAAGCCGACTTCGAGCGTCGGTGAGGTTATTTCAGCTTTGGTAATGATGCGGCGACACTGATCTCCGCTCAGGCGGTACGTGCAGCGAATATGGACCTAAAGCGGCGTTGACTAGATGGCGCCCGGGGATTCCCGAAAGAGAATTCGGGTGAGGGGGCGCGCCATCGCGCGCCCCTTCGACGCTACCGCATCACGCCGGCTTGGCGTATTTCGCGACGCCGGTGAAGTCGATCATCACGCACGGCTTGTCGCCGACGATCCAGGCATCGTGGCCGGGCGGGATGAAACAGGCATCGCCGGGGCCGTATTCGACCTGCGATCCATCGTCCATCTTCACGGCCATCCTGCCTTCGAGGACGTAGCCGGTATGGGCGGCCTGACAGGATGGCGTCCCGGCGATCGGCTTGACGTGCTCGGACCAGCGCCAGCCCGGTTGAAAGACGCCGCGCCCGACGGTGTGATCGCCGACGGTGACGACATCCAATTTGCCCTTGCCGTCCTTGAACGGACGCGTCTCGTCCGGCTTCTCCATCGATTTGCGTTCCAATTTTCCGGCCATGTGTTCCTCCACTGGGTTGAACGATCTTCTTTCGGCTGCGCGCGCGCAAACGCGCAAGGCACGGGCTTTGCGCATCAACCAACGGACCAGACTGTCACGACAAACAAGCCTCGCCACGCATACCGCAAAAGCGGTTATCGGTGATGTTCGCTCTCAACAGCGAGGCTAAGTCGAAGTATCCGACACGCTCGATGTGCCGGTCAATTGAATGGCGGCTGTTCGCGTCCGATACGCATCAACCGTTCGAGCTAATAAGGTGGGGCGAGGGTTATTCCCGTTGCGCCACGCGCTGTTGCCCATGGTGTTTTGGACACGCCAAGCGTGTGCGAGATCGCATGTGCCGGGAAAAAGAGGATGGCGGCACGGGCGGCTCAAACGTGCACACCATCAGGCCGCCGATCGGCGGATCAGGAAATGAGGCCGTCCGCGAGCAGTTCGCGTTTCAGCGCGGCCGCGTGAACCGACATCTCATCGGCGAGTTGCAGCAGCTCTGACGCGCTGTCGCCCGGACATCGTTGAGCGAGCTCGCGCAAACGTGCTTCGGTATCTCGGAAAAACCTTAGAATGTGGACCCTTCTCGGCATCGCACGTTCTCCACTCTTCTTCGGTCGTCAGCAGTTTCTGTGGACGACGTACTTTTCCTCGCAATCCGAAGAGTTAGGCGCGGGATAGCTTACCTATTGGTTATTTTTGGTCGAGATTTTAGATTTCCTGGATGTCGCAGTACCTTTTGCAGAAAAATTGTCCGAGATTACACGCTATAGTAATTGCGCCCCCGATGGGTAGGTATGTCAAATCGCCGCGCGCTCATAAGGACGGCGGTCGGCATGTATCGAACATTTCTGCTACGGCAGGGCAAAATCACCGCACATCACGAATTCCGCGCGGAGAATGACGACTGGGCGTGCCAGGCGGCGGCCCTCGCATTCGATGCCTGCGCCGATCAGTGCGATGAGTTTGAATTATGGAAGGGCACGCAGCTCGTCACGAGCAATACAGGTCTGAGGACGCGGGCGATCGTCGCTGAGACGGACACGGCGTTCGCGGGGTCTCTGACCATGGGATCGAATGAGGCGATCGAGAGGATCGCGGTGAGGATCATCGAGGCCGCAATGGAAACGAGCAGCGCGCTGCGCGATAGCCCGCGGCTCAACGTGCGGCTGAATGCGTTGCGCCTGCCCCCGACTAGGTTGCAGTAACGCCGCCGATCGGCAAATCAGGAAATGAGACCGTCCGCGATCAGCTCGCGTTTCAGCTCGGTCGCGTGACCCGAGACCTTATCGGCCAGTTGCACCAAGTCTGAGGTGATGTCGCGCGAATTTGCTTCGGCGAGATCGCGCAAACAGGCTTCGGTATCTCGGAAAAATCTTAGAGTGTGGATCCTGCTGGGCATCGCATCCCAATCCTTAATTCGGTCGTTGGCGTTTCTATAAAAGTTCTGCCAACCCGTGTTGGATGCTTACCAACTTACCGATCAGCGATGAGAATGTCTCAATTTTATAGTCACGGTTTATATCAAATTTTCCAAAAATTTGTCTTACATTGCAGATTATAAGAATTGCGCCACCCGTGGATATGTATGGTCAAATCGCCGCTGGTTGATCAGAACGGTTAGTGGCATGAGTTGTTACCGGATATTTCTACTGAGACAGGGCAAGATCACCGCACATCACGAATTCGGTGCGGACAATGACGCGCGGGCGTGCCGGGCGGCCGCGCTCGCATTCGATGCCTGCACCGACCACTGCGATGATTTTGAATTGTGGTTTGGCGTGCAACTCATCGCGAGCCGCGCGGGTTTGAGGACGCACACGCTCGACGCAACGGCGGACGCGGCATTCGCGGAACGCCAGGCCATGGCCGCGGATGCGGGGATCGAGCGGATCGCCGTCGCGATCTTGGAGGCCGCGATGAAGACGTGCGCATTGCTGCGCGATAGCCAGAGACTCAACGCGCGGCTGAACGTGCTGCGACCGGCTCCTGCCGGGGGGCGGTAGCCGACCGCAAGTCGATGGGATTATTCCCGTTGCGCCAGCGCCGTTTCCAATTGCGTTTTGGACACGCTACGCGTCTTCGCTTGTCCGGTGCCGCCGCCGAACCAGCGCGCCAGTGACACGCTGTTGCGCATGCTGTTGATCGGTCCCTCATAGAACTGCCACGAGAACGCGGCGATGGCGATCGTTGCCGCGCTCAGCGCTCCGAAGCGCAGAAAGGCATGCGGGCCCGGCTGAAGGCGGATCAGGAGATAGGGAAGGATGTGCGCGCCGCCCGGCAGGTGGGGCAGGAGATGGCGAACGACCGATGGCGCTCGGATCAAGGGGAAGTGGACGACATACATGCAATAGGAGATCCGACCGATATAGCGCAGGCGCGGGTCGGACAGGATCCGCCCGAGCGCTCCGCCGAAGCCCTGCGACGCGCCGCCAACCAACCAGCAGAGCAACGGCAGCATCAAAGTCGTCTCGAGCGCTTCGTCCGCGACGGGCCCTGTGCTGGGGCTGATGTACATCAGCGCAACGATCGCCGCGCCGGTTAAGCCCATCGGCAGCGTGACCCGTGCCGGAAACGCAGCGGGCTCGAGCGCGAGCAAGGCGCCGGCCGCCAGGCAGTCCACCACGCCCGGCAGCAATGTACCCGCAAACGGCTCATGCGTGATGAGCACCGCGGCGGCGCGATAGAGCGGCGCAATCAGGATCAGCATCCAGCAAGCCACGATCAGCCAACGCCGATTGAGAAACAGAACAGCAAACGGCCACAGCAGATAAAACTGCTCTTCGGCGGCGAGCGACCAGAAATGGCCGGCCGGCCCCCATTGGGATTGCGCCGTGATGCAGACATTCATGATCTGGACCGCGTAGCACGGCCAGTGCTGTTGTGCTTCGGGGCTGAAGATCAGCAGGAACAGGACGACAGCGTAATAGAGCGGCAGCAGCCGAAGCGCCCGGCGCAGATAGAATTCGGGGATGAAGCGGGAGCGCGGGCTCGTCCTGCCGCGGTCGAGAATGCCCGTGATGAGAAAGCCGCTCAGGACGAAGAAAAGATAAAGTCCCGTGGCGCCAATCGGGAAGTGCTCGACGACGAAATTCTCCGGCCAAAAGTGCAAAAGCATGACGGCGAAGATGGCGAAGGCGCGAAGCGCATCGAGCTGCACCATCCGCATGCCATCCGATGCGCGTGTGTCGCGAAGATCGGTTGTCGCTGTCACTGTTCACCCCCCAATCGGGCTGATCGTCCATCAATCAGCGAAGAAAGGTTCGTTCGGGGTCGGGCCACCCTTCGAAGGGGGCTCCGCTGGATTCCCTTCGCGCCTCAATGTTCAAACGGCAAGAAAGCGAGGGTGCCCTGAAGCTCAGTCACGTCGCAACCTGTCGGAGTGCTATAGGACGCGCGTGTTGGCAGCATGCCCGAGCCGGACGGCTATTCGCGCGCTTCCGAAGGAGTAATACGATCGGTCGTTAGCCGGACGCATTCGGAACACCCATTCTCCATCGTCCCCATGCGGTCTAGAGTTTGTGGCCATGATCACACTCTATTCATATCCAGTGCTTTTCGGTGTCGCGGATAACAACGGCTACGGGCTGAAGGTCTTCGCCTTCTTGCGTCTCGCCGGCTTGCCGTTCGTGCATGAGCATATTTTCGATGCGTCGGCGGCGCCGCGCGGGCAGCTTCCCTATATCGCCGACGATGGCGAGATCATCGGCGACAGCGACGCCATCATTGCCCATCTGATCCGCAATCACGGCGTGACGGTGGATGCCGCGCTCGGCGGGCACCAGCGCTCGTTGAATCTCCTCGTTACGCGCCTGCTCGACGATCTCTATTGGGTGATGTCGTATTCGCGCTGGCAGGATGAGCGCTACTGGCCGGCCTTCCGCGCGGCCATCATGCGCGAGTACCCGAACCTGACCGAAGACGGATTGCAGAAGGCGCGCGACTACAATTTTCAGCGCTATCATTTCCAAGGCATCGGACGCTATGCGCCGGATGCCGCCTATGCGCGGGGCCTTGCTGATCTCGGCGTCCTCGCCGCGCTCGTTCCGGACAGCGGCTATGTGCATGGCGAAGCCCCGACCAGCATCGACGCCGCCATCTACGGCTTCATTGCGAATATCCATTTCTATGACATCGCCACGCCGCTGAAAGCGTTCGTGGCCTCGCGGCAAAACCTCGTGCGCCACTGCACCGCCATCCACCAAGCGGTGATGCGCGAATAGCTCTGTCCCGGCTGACCGAGATGCCGGGGGCGGGGATTCCCGCGGGGCAATCGTAATAGGGCCGCCAGCTTACTTTTTAGGCAGATGTACCCGTTAAAGTAGAAAATTCTTATGATACAACTATAATATATACGTCTGTGGATAAGTATGATGAACTGGCCGTGCCGTGAAAGGACGGCGCGGGGGACATGAACCGGTACCAGCTATTCCTGCTGCAGCAGGGCAAAATCGTCATGCGATACGAATTCAATGCGGAAAATGACGAGCACGCGTGCGCGGCGACCGCCCTCGTCTTCGATGCCTGCACCGATGGCTGCGATGATTTCGAATTATGGGCTGGCGTGCGGCTGGTCACGCGTCGCGCCAGTTGGAAGGCGCGCGCGATCATCGCACGCGCGGCGAATGTAGCCGCGAGAGCCGACGACCATGTCGCGACATTGGAAGAGGCGATCGAGAGGATTGCCGTGACGATCGAAGAGGCCGCGATGGAGATGAGCGACGCGCTGCGCGCCAGCCCGAGGCTCAATTTACGGCTGAGTGAGTTGCGTCGAACGCCGCCTGTGTCGCGCTAGCGCCGACATTGCCGAGCGCTCGTTTGCCTGCGCGGCGATGCCTGTCCTTTTTGCCGATCCGGCTTTCAGGCCGCCGATGGGTAAATCAAGAAATCAGACCCTCTGCGATCAGCTCGCGTTTCAGCTCGGTCGCGTGACTCGAAATTTCATCGGCAAGTTGCTGCAAGTCTGACGTGGCGTCGCTCGCCTTCCGTTCGACGAGCTCGCGCAAACGCGCCTCCGCATCTCGAAAAAACCTTAGAATGTGGATCCTGCTCGGCATCGCACGTTCCCCGCCTTTCTTCGGCAGTTGGTCGTTTTTATGATTGACGTTCTTTCTCCTTCAAGACGAGTTAGACGCCGATAACTTACCGATTCGTTACGGAACGCCCCAATTTTAAATTTACTGTATGTCCAAATTTTAGCGGAAAAATTGTCCTATATTAGGGGTTATAAGAATTGCATGACCCGTGGATAGGTATGGTCAAATCGCCGCAAGTTCATAAGGCGATAGGCGGGCATGAATCTTTATCGAATATTTCTGCTGCGGCAGGGAAAAATCACCGCGCACAGCGAATTCAGCGCGGAGAATGACGATTGGGCGTGCCGGGCGGCCGCGCTCGCATTCGCTGCCTGCACCGATCGCTGCGATGATTTTGAGTTATGGTATGGCGCGCAGCTCGTTACGAGCTCCGCGGGTTTGCAGACGCGCGCGATCATTGCACAGGCGGGTGAGGCATTCGCGGGCGCCCAGGACACGACATTGCAACGGGCGATCGAGAGGATCGCGGTGAGGATCTTAGAGGGCGCGATGAAAACGAGCTGCGAGTTGCGCGACAGCCCGAGGATCAATACGCGGCTGAGCGAGCTGAGCTAGCCGCCGGCTGGGCCGCGAGATTGCAACGGCGAAGCCGGAGAAAGCGAAGCGCTAGGCGGCGGACCCTAGTGATGGGCTGTGGTCTGCGTAATCCTCGCCATGGATGTAACGTTTCCCCTCCCAAAGTTCGAAGCCGTGAGGCCTCTTCTCCGTAGACATTGTCCTCGCTGTGGTGAGGGCCTCAGCGTCGCCATCGGCATAAAAATCTCGACGCGCGAGAATCCGCGCTTCTTTTCCAAGGAAATAGCATCGATATCCGAGCATGACTTTATCCGCCTTTCAATTCAGGCGGGAGCACGGGACATTCTATCGATGCCGCGGTCTCTCAGCCGTCAACGCCCAGAGGCAAATGCTGACGGTAGCTGGAGTATACACACAATGCGCGCGGTAATCGAGAGTTCTACCGCTCTTTATCTCTGAGCCCCTCGGCCTGGGTAGCTAGACTGTCGTACTCGAGGCGAGAGCGAGGAGTTGTTCCTTGATTCTTTGCGTGCGCACACCGGACGCCTGTTGGCGCAGCTCGGTCGCTTTCTGTCGATAATATTCGGCTGATTGCATTCTGACCCTATGCCGTGATCACAGGGAGATCGTATGCAATTGTTTGGCGGAATTATGCCCACCCATGCGCGGATCAGTCAAAAACCACAAGCTGCTGCTCTGATCGTCGCCCATCTGATGGCTAAATGACGACAAGCTGCGTGTCGGCTGGGCGCAGTATGTGTCCCTGGCACATCGTTACGGTCGAATGCGAGCGATGAAGCTGCCGAGGAACTTTTAGCCATCGCGTGGCGCCTCCCGCACCACCGTGCGCGGGCCGTCCGTCCTTCGCGTAATCCCTGTTTGATGGAATTGCGCAGGGCGCGACGCCGACGACGGGGATGCTGTATCTTGTAAGCGTAGCCATTCATGCACATTTGTCAGATATCGCAGGCCAGATTCTAACATTCCGGCCGGGCACCTGCGGCAGAGAGGCGATGCGCACTCCCGCCCAAGAGCAGGTGCACCATGACCTCCTGGTTCGTTCCCCCCATCGTTATTCCAGTCTTACTCGCGCTACTCATCACGGGGTATGCGCTTTATCGCGCATATAGCTGACGTGCGCGAAGCGACGACCGGACGCTCCGTTTTTTCGCTTCGAACGTCTGCGTTCAATGATTTTCTCTATGCGCCGGTCGGGGAGGAGGACAACGGTATGGTCCTCACCATGCTTTCCGCATTGGCACGATGCGGGGTAGACCCGTGGGGTGAAGCGGCTCGATTAAGCGAGCTCCCGAGAGAAACGGCGACGAAACGGTTGGCCTTGATGATTTCGAGCCTGCCGCGCGGACAATGGCCGAAATCGGCAGTGGGGGATATTGCGTCGCGCCTGGCCGCTCTCTTGCCGGGCCAGCATTCTTCGGACAGCCCTGTCCAGGCGACGGCAAGTGCCAACGTTCCTCCGAAACCTGCCGCGAAAACGACACTCTTGTTCTTATCCCTCATCCTGATTCTTCTGAGCGCTCAGGCATTGACCGTCTATCGCGGTCGTGCGCCGCCACCTCCGATCGAACAGTCTCAGAGTGAGGGAGCCTCGCAAACGTCGCAGCGGGGACCCTTGGCAAAATAGGGCAAAGGCCGTGAACCTATGGAAGGCGATCAAGCGTCTTAATAGTCGGACCGATGATTGGTCTCGGCGGGCGTTTGAGCGGATGATCACGAATATCGATTCGCCGAGCGGGCGATTGGTTGGAAAACATATCAGCCTGCGAGACCTGATCCGCAGCGGGCTGCGGTCGGATGACAAGCAGCAATGAAAAGAACAGGTATTGGGCGGGCCATGTTCATTTCGCTAGGCGGCACTCGATAAAGCGTTTCGCAACGGCACAAAGGTCGCTAGATGTCGTTGGTCGAGCCTTGCACAGATTCATCACGAACAATCGGACCCGATGTGCGTCGGGCAGTCATGAGTACCGTTCGCACCCTTGAGCGTCGCGTCTCTCGACGCTTGCCGCGCGGCGGGCGCCGATGGCGTGGGATACTCGACATGCTCATTGCAGCATCGGCTCGAGCACCAGGATCTCGATCGTGAACGTCTACTGATAGCGCTGCCGTTCCTCTCGCGCGACGACGCTGCAATATTGCGAAACCGCGGGATCCGAGGCGCGAACTTAGCGCGAGGGCTTAACTCGTCGGCGTTAAAGTCAACACCCCAATTCCGCCCGCGACGTTCAGACCGGTACTTCCCTGGAAGCTGACCGGCTGTAGTGAAATTGATTTAGATCCGCCACCGAGGAGTACGTTGGCACCGACCCCGGCGCCCACTGTCGCACTGCCGGTAGCGCCGGTATAGGTGCCTGCAAGGGAACCCGGCGCGACGTCGGTTGACGGTGCCAGAACCGCCCATGCGATGACCGTTGCTGCGGTGTATCCGATGTCAACGCCGTATCTGCCGATCGATCCGGTATAGTGGTCTTCGACGCCGGGCTTCGATGAGAACACACATTTCAGATCTTTCGTCGAGCCGAAAATAAAGCCCCATCCGCTCGCTACCTGACAAGTGAGCATGCCGGCCTGAACGCCGCCCTGGTCAGCCGCCCTCGATGCGCCAGGAGCCAGTGTCGCCATCAACATTGCGGCGAGCGCCGTTTTCGCCGGCAATGATAGTGCCGAGGTTGTCCGATTCATCACTCTTCTCCATTTCAATTTTTGCGAATTCGAACGCGCTAGCTCTTGGCGGGTGGCATTGGCTCGCTTTACGGGAACACGCTTTCCACTGTTATATGATTACGCGGCATGAGCGACCGATTTTCCATCAGCTAAAACCCTGAAAGCTTCGCGAGAAACCCTGCAACCGATACAGGTCTCCGGTCGTGAGACGAGAGATCGATCGCATGGGCGAGGCTTGGACAGAACCCAAGCATCGCGGCCCCAATGAGCGAAACGATACGCCTGTGGCTCGCGCCCCCGCCGGTATCCGGCACTTGCACGCCAGCGACCAGCCCGCCGGACGTTTTGATCGGATTTCATGGTGATGGTCTTTTCCTTGTCGCATTCGATGATGCGCTGCGCATGTGCATCTTCGGCGAAAGGAGAGGGCGGGTGTGCCTAGCGTCCGCGGCGGCAAAAAATGCGGGTTTTGCCTGATTGCTGCAGGGCGCAATTCGTTGTGCTATCGCGGGACGATAGGACATCCAAACGAGTACACCTCCGCGTTCAATGCGTTGGCACACCGCCATCAACGCGTTCGGATGATTCCAAAAAATCGCCCGATTATTGGAAGAATTCGTGAACTCCTTCGCGATCTCATCCGTCGATCATGAAACCGCCATCATGAGCGTGACCGGCGATTGGTCGATCCGTGAACGCCTTCCCTCGCTTGAGCCTTTTCGTCAGCGTGCGCAAGAATCGCCCCAAATTCGTCGCGTCGCCATCGACGCGTCGAAGCTGCAAAACTGGGATAGCGCCCTCCTTAGCTTTCTTTTCCTGCTTGAGGGCTTCTGCCGCGAGCATGGCATCTCGTTTGATGGTGAGAACCTGCCCGCCGGAGCGCGCCGCTTGGTCGCGCTGGCTTCCGCGACCCCACAGCGCACCGCCGAACATGAGCTGCCGCGGTCACGCAATTTCGTCCGGCGACTGGGAGAGGATGCCTTGCGAAAGGGCCGGGCGCTCCGCGAACCGGTCGCCTTCATCGGCGAAAGCGCGACCGCGCTCGCCCGCTTCGTCATTGGGCGCGCGCGATGCCGCTGGTCGGATATTCTTCTGGTCGCCCAAGAGTGCGGCGCGCAGGCTCTCCCCATCGTCGGCATCATTTCGCTGTTGGTCGGAATGATCCTCGCCTTCGTCGGAGCGCTACAGCTCAAGCAGTTCGGCGCCGACATCTACGATGCCAATCTCGTCGCCGTCGCGATGACGCGGGAAATGGGCGCCATCATGACGGGCATCGTTCTCGCCGGCCGAACCGGCGCCGCGTTTGCTGCCCAAATCGGAGCCATGCAGGGAAATGAAGAGATCGACGCACTGTCGACGTTCGGGATTTCCGCCATGGAATTTCTTGTCCTGCCGAGGATGCTGGCGTTGATCGTTATGACCCCGCTGCTTTGCATCTATGCCGACGCTTTGGGAATCGCTGGCGGCTACGTCGTGGCAATGGGTACCCTGAATGTCACCAGCGCGGCCTACCTTCTCCAAACGCAGGGGGCGATAACGGTGGGCGATTGCGCCATTGGGATCGTCAAAGGCGGCGTCTTCGGGATATTGGTTGCGGTGACCGGCTGCCTTCGCGGCATGCAGGCGGGCCGCAGCGCGGCGGCCGTCGGCGCCGCCGCGACGTCGGCCGTGGTGTCCGGAATTCTCGCCATCATTATTACCGACGCGATTTTCGCAGTCGTGCTCAACGTCCTCGGCTGGTGACGAACAGTGAGCACCGACAAGTCCGCCATATCGGTCGAAAACGTAACCCTGGCCTTCGGCGCCTATGTGGTGCAGCGCGATGTCAGCTTTTCGATCATGCGCGGCGAGATATTCGTGATCATGGGCGACAGCGGCAGCGGCAAGAGCACGATGCTCAGATCGATGATCGAACTCTGCCCCCTACCAGAGGCAGCATCGCTTATGGAAACGAAGCACTATGGACCCTCGATGAAGACCGCAGAGCGGAAGTCCAACGTCGCTTCGGGATTCTTTTCCAAAGCAGTGCGCTGTGGAGCTCGATGACTCTTGCGGAGAACGTGGCATTGCCGTTGACGCAATATACCACGCGCAACCGCGACGAAATCGACACCATCGTTTCCCTGAAGCTTGCGCTCGTCGGCCTGAAAGGCTTCGAGGATTATTATCCATCCGAGATCAGCGGCGGCATGAAAAAGCGTGCCGGCCTGGCGCGCGCGATCGCCCTCGATCCAAGCATTCTCTTTTTTGATGAACCGTCGGCCGGGCTCGATCCCATCAGCTCAAAGCGGCTCGACGATCTGATCCTCGAGTTACGTGACGCGTTGGGTGCCACCGTTGTGATGGTGACTCATGAGCTGCCCAGTATTTTTGCGATCGCCGATCGAGCCATCTTCCTCGATGGCGAGACGCACACCGCGACTGCGCACGGAAGGCCCGAGGAGTTGTTGGAGAATTGCAAGATTCCAAAGGTTCACGACTTTCTCACGCGCGGCAACCCGGCCCCCATCGTCCCTCCCTTACCGTGACTTGATGAGAAAGCGCGCGCATGAGCAAAAAAGCGAATCCAACAGTCGTCGGCGCCTTCATCATCGGTGCGGTTGCGCTGGCGGTAGGCGCGCTCGTCGTCTTCGGCAGCGGATCGCTCTTCCACGCGAGACCGCGCGCCGTCGCCTTTTTCCAAGGCGATATCCAAGGCCTCACGGTCGGCGCGCCGGTCACGCTCCGCGGCGTCCCTGTCGGCACGGTCACCGACATCCGGATAGACCTCAACGTTGCGGAGATGGTTCCGCGTATTCCGGTCTATCTCGAATTCGATCCCGAGCGTCTGCATTTCACCGACCTCAAACTCTCGCCCGCGGAGATCCGCCAGCAAGGCATCCTGAAAGCGGCGATTGACAAAGGCTTGCACGCGACTTTGGCATCGCAAAGCTTCGTCACGGGTCAATTGCTCGTCAACCTATCGCTCGACCCAAACGAGCCAAGCAAATTAGTCGGCGCGGATCCTTCGACCATCGAGATCCCGACGTCTCTCTCCGGCATCGAAAAGATCAAGCAAACCTTTTCCCAGATTCCTCTGGATCAAATTGCCGCGTCGCTTCTCCATACGCTCGACGACATCGATCACGTCGTGACCTCGCCGGAGATTCCAGCGCTTCTGAAATCGCTCGCCGCCGCGAGCAACAATCTCGACAATTTCACCGAGAGCGCCAACAAGGATTTAGGGCCTCTGGTGACAAATCTCGGCGATACCTTGAGGACCGCGCAGAAAGCTCTGGCGGCGGCCAATACCGCGCTCTCTGGAGCGGACGGAACGTTGAAGGAGGCGAACCGGCTGCTGAGTACGGATGGCCGCGCTACATTCACGGCTGCGATAGATGCGCTCAATCGCGCCAATAAATTGCTGACCGACGCGAATTCCTTGATCTCGACCAGCTCGGCGCAACGCTACGATATCACCGAAATTCTGCATAATTTGGCCGTGACGACCCGTTCGCTCCGTTCTCTCAGCGCCGAACTCGACCGCAAGCCGAACGCTGTGCTGCTCGGAAAATGAGGCAAAGAAGATGAAAGTCGCGCCGTCGTTGTTACGTGCTCGAGCGCTCTCGCAAGGGGCCGCGATCGCCGTCGCCGCAGGCATCGCCTCATCGATCGCGGGATGCGGTTCGTCTTCGCCGCCACAGCTCTATCTGTTGAGTTCGCAGGCGCGTCCGCCACAGATCGCTACGCCGCGGCAATCGATCGATGGGCCACGGCGAACAAGCGCTGGCCTACAGGCATCCGATCCGGTCTCGGCAGGGATAGAGGTCTTTGTTCCGGAATATCTCGACAGCGACAAAATTATCGTCCGCACCGATGCAAACCAGGTCAAGGCGCTCGACAACGCACAATGGGCGGAGAACCTCTCCGTGACGGCGGCGCGCACCCTGGCCGCGGATCTCGGTACGCTTCGGCCCGCGGATGACATCATTCCAATGCCATCCAGGATCGACCGTCCGGTCGATTACCGCATCAGCGTCGATCTCAGCAAATTCGAAAGCGACACCAATGGAACCGCGAATATCGTCGGGCGTTGGGTCATTGCCGATACAAGGAATTCGCGGGAACGTGCCAGCGCGCGATTTGCCTTTAGCGCGCCGATAGACACGCAAAGCAATCAATCCGTCGCCGACGGCATGAGCAATAATTTGCTCGCCGTGAGCATGCAGATTGCGAATTCATTGGCGGAGATCGAACCAACGCGCAGACGATGATTGTGCGTACTTATCCCGCGGCAGTCTTTAGCCTTGTTACTCCTGTCGCAGCGCTCAGTCTCTCGTCAGCGCTCGCTTTTGCCACACAGCCGCAGCAACAGGCAATATCGCCGCAACGCGCGCGTTATACGCGCACCAGCGCCGCGCGTTTCATCGCGTGCATCAGCGCAACATCGGCGGCGTGGCCGACGCGGCGCGTCACCACCGCGCCGGCGATGCGCCCGCCCGGCGGCATCACTGCGGCGAACATGCCGAGCATGTCGAGCAGCCGGTGCCAGCACAGCTCTTCGAGCACCAGGGCTTTAGTTTCAGCGCTCGGGCCTTCGGCGCCGTCGCTTATCGGCCACACGCCGATATCGCCTTGTGGCCAGCCGAGGCGCCGCGCCAGCCGCGCCACGCGGCGACGCATCTGCGTGTTCCAGTAAGGCCGCGCCGTAAAGAGGCACTCGAGATCGCTTTCCTCGCCGACAATGCCGCGCAGCACTTTCGTGCCGAGCTCGGGATAGCCGACCTCGATCTCGAAAGCGAAGCGGCGATCGCCGGGCGTGGCGGGGATGAGCTCGATAAAGCGGCCGTCCGACACGGCGATCTTCAGCGGCGCCGCCGGGGTGAACCAATCGAGCGGGCCCGCGTGCCGGCGCGCATCTTTGATCGCATCCCAATAAAGCTTCGCGCGGCCGTCATAGGGCAGGCGGAATTGATCGAGCGCGATGGTGACGCGATCAAGACCGAGCGCGAAAACGAGACCGAGCAGATGCTCGGGAATGCGCAGCACATGGCGGCCGCTGCGCAGCGTGAGAAAGCGGAAGAGGCGGTTGACGCTCAGCGTCATGGCGCCGAGCGGCACGATCGCGCCATCGGGCAGACGCAGATGAATGCCGCGCTCCGCCGCCGGCGCGAGCACGCAGCGTGACGGCCAACCGAGAAAGCTCGGCCCCTTTACCACAACCGGATGATTAAGTTCGGTCCGGTCCATGGGCTCGCGGGGTTGGGACGGGGTTGGCGGAACGTGTCGGCGGGGCACGGTCGGCGCGACGAGTTTGCGCCAACCGAGCCTGAAAGAGAGCGGAGACGGAGTCAAATCGCGCGGCGGCCCAATGTTAAAGCGGTTGTAACCAAGCCGGCCAGCGTTCAACGCTGTTGTGTGCCCTTGTAGCGGCGTTGGCGTTGGATGACTTGCTTCCCTGCAAACGGGCGCTCCCCAAACCAAAATGGCCGCTTACAGTGCTTGGTTTGACCAACAGTGTGCCGCGAAAATACAAAACATAATCATTTGCAGTTGGTCCAAGACACACATCCGTAATGTCGGCTGGCGTAATATCGGCTGATGCAGAACTTTTCTATGTCGTTGGCGTATGGTACCGTAAAGCACGCGTACGTTGATGAAACGACCAACGGCGAATGGTGCGATCTCTAACGCGCTCGTCGTTGAAGAGTCGGATGTTCAGCGTTCAGTTCTGCACTGTCTCGCAGAAGTGCACGCCCGGTCGCGATAAATCGTTCCACGAAACGCTTCAAAGACCCAACGGAGATCCGCGTGTCGAATGCCCTTTGGCTCATCGTCATCGGCTTTGTCGCAGGCGTCGTTGCGCGCATCCTATCCCCCGGTCCAAACAAGCCGAGCGGTTTCATTCTGACCGTCGCGCTGGGAATCGCCGGCGCTTTCGTTGCGACCTTTATCGGCCAAATGGTCGGTTGGTACCGGCTCGACCAAGGCGCGGGCCTGATCGGCGCGACGGTCGGCGCGTTGATTGTCCTCTTTATCTGGAACCGGCTGGTGGCTCATCGCGTCATTCGCAATTCAGGCACAACGACGAACTCAGCCGCGCCGCCGAACCAACGCTGGCCAAGGAATTAGTTCGGTCGATGCCGAGGAGATGCGTGTCGCATCGATCATGACAACAGTAAGCAAACCAGGAGGTCGATATGGGACTTCTCGATGTCCTCAACGGAATGCAGAACGGTCCGCGCGGCGAACGCCAGCCTGGCAGCGGCGGGATGTCGCCCATAACGATGGCGCTCTTGGGACTGCTTGCTTACAAGGCCGTGAAGAGCAGCGGCATCCTCGGCGGTGCCACGCCCGCGCCAGATAATGCAGGGCATCCAACTTCGTCTCCGCCCAACACGGCTGCAGCCGCAAATGAAGGCGGCGGGCTCGGTGGTTTATTGGGGTCGCTCTTCGGCGGCGGGTCCGCCGCGGGCGGCGGCCAGAGCGGTATGGGAGGGTTGGGTGGCTTGCTCGGCGGTGCCGCCGCGGGAAGTGTGCTGAGCGGCGGTCTTGGTAGTCTGCTCAAAGATCTTCAGAAGGGCGGGCTCGATCAAGCCGCGCAATCCTGGGTCGGCACCGGGCCGAACAAGGAGGTTCCGCCCGACAAATTGCAGACCGCGCTCGGCCCCGACACGCTCGATGCGCTCGCACAGCAGACCGGCATGCGGCGCGAAGATCTGCTCGCGGTACTGAGCCAGCACCTGCCGGGCTTCGTCGATCATCTGACGCCGAACGGGCGGTTGCCGACCGAGGAAGAAGCGTCGCGACTGGTGTGAGACGCGCCGCGCCGAAAAGAAGCTCGTAGCGATGCACGAACAAATCGATCGTCACACTTCATAGAGGAGGCGAGGATGAGTGTTTTCGGCAATATCGTCGCGGCGATTTTCGGCTCACACGCGGCCAGCGCGACAGCAACCGGCGGCGCATCCGCCGCGCCATCACCCGCTGCGCCTTCCCAGGCTGGATCACCTGGCGCGATGGCCCCGAAGCCGATCTCGATGACCGAGGTCGAAGCGATGATCGCGAAAATCGCCGACGGGCAAAGCGCGAAATACAATTGGAACGAATCGATCGTCGATTTGATGAAGCTGTTGAAGCTCGATAGCAGCCTCGACGCGCGCAAGCAGCTCGCGCAAGAACTCGGCTACACGGGCGCGCTCACGGGTTCGGCGGATATGAACATCTGGCTGCACAAAGAGGTGATGGCGAAACTCGCGGAGAGCGGCGGCGTGGTTCCGGAGAGTCTCAAACACGCCTGAGCGAAAGACCATCAAGCGCGCGCGTGCAACGCTTGGTGGTCGACGCCATTAACTCATTGCGGTGATTGCTGCGATCAGATCGGGCCTTCGTTCTTTGGTCAGCGGATTTCCTACGTTGTTTCCGACGCGCGCAACCACGCATTCATCAAACGACACGCGTTACGCCGGCGACGGCGACGAGCGTCACGGCAAAGCTTCGGGACATGACGGAGACCGAGTGCAAGTCTGGCGGCAACTTACAGTTGCCCGATCCCAAAACGCGCCCACACGTAGGAAGGGCGCTGATTGATAGACTTTTAGGGATCGTCAAAGTCCTGTTAATTTTTTCCCGTCAAAACTGTCCCTCGTACGCTGTATAGGAGAGTTGTGATGGGTTTCATGAAGCGTTTGGTGAGTGACGAGTCAGGTGCAACGGCCATCGAATACGGCCTAATCGCTGCGCTCATTGCGGTCGTCTGCATCAGTGCAGCGGGTGCTGTCGGCACGAACCTCAAGGGCACATTCACTAATATCGCCAGCAGCCTCTAAGCCTCCTCGGGCCTAGTCGGACTGGTGACATAGCCCCGCTGGGTCTCCCGGCGGGGCTTCTTCTTGCCCGCTTCGTTCAAACTGGCCCATTACCGTATTTTCGCATCCTCTGCCGGCGCGTTAATCGAGCGTTAACCGGTGGCGGGGGATTTTCTAGCCTGGCTAGAATCGGACGGCCGGCCGTCATAGAGAGCTGAGAAGTGAGTCCGTTCGCCCTTTACCCCTTTACGAAGGACGAACCGTGCGACCGGCCGGAGATGCGAAAAACATGGCGCTGATACTGGTGGTCGAAGACGACGAAACAACGCGCTACCTGATGGCCAGGACACTTGCTGCTGCCGGTTACGAGGTCGCGGAAGCCAGCGACTACCGCGAGGCGCTCCCGATCCTGGAAGGCGAAGGTCAGGTCGATCTGCTGCTTGTCGATCTCGTCATGCCCGGCGTTAACGGCTTCGCGCTCGCACGGATGGCACATCTGCGACGCCGCGATCTTAAAATCGTCTACGTGACGGGTTACGACAACGTGCCGGTCCGAGAGGCGCGCGGTCCGATCCTGCGAAAGCCGGTCATGCCGGATACGTTGGTCGCGGCCGTTCGCAACGCGCTGTCGGCGGCAGCGTGACGAAACGCGGGCATCGCGCGGCGGTGATGCGCGGAAGATTGGACCGGGCGCTTAGGCAAATCTGGCCGAACGGTTCGCGATAACGCGCCGCCCAGCAATGTCTTTGCTTCTCGTCCTCAACGGCGCGACAACGGGCGTTCTCGCGCGCCACGATCATGTCATATTAGAGCGATGCCGGTTTCGTGATCGGTCTGGCCGATGACGCGACGCGCGCGGGCGCGGTACCGTCCATGAACGCATAGGGCAGGCGCGATGACCGCCCATGCGATGAATGGGAGGATTTTTCATGTTCGAGAGTCAGGCGTTTCGCGAGGTATGGGCCCCACGGCTTCTCAGCCTCGTGCGCATTCTGCTCGGGCTGCTCTATCTTCAGCACGGTCTGTCGAAATATTTCGGCTTTCCCGCGCCGCAGCCGCAGAATTTCCAGGTCGTGTCGATGATCGGGGCGGCGGGAGCTATCGAGATCATTGGCAGTGTGATGATCGTGCTCGGGCTTTACACACGATGGGTCGCGTTCCTGATCTCCGGTGAAATGTTCGTCGCCTATTTCATCTACGCCAACCGGCTGGGACGTGGCTTCTTCCCGCTGACCAATGGCGGGGAGCTCGAAGCGATGTTTTGCCTCTTCTTCTTCACGATCTTCCTGGTCGGCGGCGGCGTCTGGGCGCTCGATCGCACGCTGAACCGGCGATAGAGGCTGATTGCCTGAGACGGGACCGGTTTCGGTTCGGTCTTTCGTGTGCATCATGGTTAACGATCCGGCGGGCGCGCAGCGTCGATCAAGCGACGTTGCGCTCAAGCGAGGGGCGTTCAATCGCTGTTAAGGGCGCGCAGTTATCATGCACTTCTTGGAAGCGTCCTCATGCTGAGCGACGTCGAATCCCGCGCGAAGTGAAGCCCATGCCTGTCAGCTCCGTCAGCACCGCCGTTCCGCCGCAAGTCTCGATGGCGCTCGAATCACTGTCGAGCACGCTCCAGGCCGAGCAGAATGTCGCCAATGTGCTGCTGGGCGGCAGCGGCGCCGCGCCGACCGGCGCGAGCAATCCCGGCCTCGGCCAGATCGTCGATCTCTCGGCCTGATCCTTCGGGCCAGCGCAAGCCTCCGCGGCTGGCGCTCAAAGCTCGGCGCAAGCCTGCTGGAGCTGTGCGCGTAACCACATCACGCCGCGATCGACATCCTGTGCCTTGCCCCAGACCATGCTGATCGTCCAGTGCTCATGCGCCACCGGCAGCTCCTCGACGCCGATCCACGGCAGGGCGGCGAAGCGTTGCGCGATCCGGGCGCCGACGACCGCAAGGAGATCCGAGCGCTCGAGCGCATAAGGCACGATGGCGAAATTCGGGACGGTCACGGCGCGCCGCCGCGCGAGGCCATGCCCCGCGAGCTCCATGTCGACGAATTCCGTCGTGTCATGTGCGACATGGAGATGCGGAAGAGAGGCGAAGAGGTCGAGCGTCAAGCCGTTTGCAAAGCTGTTGACGTTGCGATCGTAAACGCAGACGAAGCGCTCGTCGTAAAGCGCGGCGCTGAGATAACGCTGCGGGATGCGGACGAGCCGGCCGATCGCCAGATCGAAAATGCCTTCGTCGATGCGATCGAACGCGGCGGTGCGGCCCGCAATGGCAAAATCGAGGGCGATGCCGGGCGCACGCTCGCGCAGCGCCGCGACCGCGGGCGCCAGCGCGAAATCGCAATTGTCGCTGGCCGCGATGGTGAAGAGCCGCGTCGAGGTTTCCGCCGCGAATTCCTGCCTCGGCTGGGCGAGGGCCGTGCGCAAATTCTGCAAGGCCTCGCCGATCGGCCCGGCGAGTTCGAGCGCTCGCGGCGTCGGGCGCATCTCTTGCGGCGCGCGTATGAAAAGCTCGTCGCCGAACAGCGCCCGGAGCCGCGACAACGCGTTGCTCATCGCAGGCTGCGAGACGCCGATCCGCGCCGCGGCGCGCGACACGTTGCGCTCGGCGACCAGCGCGTCGAAAGCATTCAGCAAGTTAAGGTCGATGGCCGCCAAATTCATCGGCCCGATAGAAGCATCACGAAATCCGATTTCACAAGGTGGGGCGGGGTAGTTTATAGGAGGTTACTGGGATTTACTTGCCGAGGCATTGCGAACCCCCATGGTCTCTCAGACATCACCAAACGCGCCGGATTTGTCGGCGCGGGATATCGCCTATACGTGGGATCACCGCTATTGGCACGCCTTGGACAACGCGAAACGCTGCCGGCGTCTTGCCCGCTACATCGTGACCGATGAGCGGCTCAGTCTCGGCCTGCAGCAACTGGCCGCGGATTACGAGAACTCTCGCCGGCTGGCTACGCCGCCATTAATTCAAATTTGCGGTCCTGACTCACCCGGCCTAACTCACCGGTGGGGGCGGCGCGCCGACCAGAATGACGACGCGGCGGTTCTCCGCCGCGGCGACGCCGTCCGCAGTCGGCACTTGCAAGCCTTCCTCGCCATGCCAGACGAGCGCGACCAGATGCTCCGGCACGCCCGCGGCGATTAGCGCCGCGCGGACGTTCTCGGCGCGGCGGCGCGACAGATCGAGATTGCGGGCGCTATTGCCCGTGGCATCGGTAAAGCCCGCAACCGCGATCCGCGCATTCGCCTGCGCTTCGGCGGCAGCGACGCGCGAGATGACATTGTGCGCGGCGGTGCTGAGCTGGTCGCTGCCGCTGGCAAAATAGACCGCGAAGCTCGCCGGACCGGATGGCGGCATCGCCGACCCGGTATAGGATCCCGGCGCTATGGGCGGTGCCACCGTGACGGGCGGGTAAGCGGGATAGGACGGGTAATACGGGTAATAGGGATAATTATAGGAATAGGGCGGGTAGCCATAACCATAATAGGGCGCGTAGCCATACGGGAACGGCCGGTACGGCCAGCCGCCGCCGAAACCAAAACCAAAGCGAGAGAAGCAACAGCCGCCCCGGAAATGGCCGTTGCCGTGGAAATTACTCCCGCCATGAAAGCCGCCGCCGCCATGCATACCGCCGCCGCCACCATGCATGCCCCCGCCATGCATACCGCCGCCGCCGCCATGCTGGGCGCGCGCCGATGACGCCAGCGTCGCCGCGGCGAACGCGACGACGATAAACACAACGATCCGCCAGATCAGAAGGTGGAATGCGCGCGTCATGGCTGCCGCTCCCTTGGCAGGGGCGCGCGCGGCCGGCGCCGCCGCGCCGTTCCCTACAGTACACCGTTATATGGGAGCGCGGCGCGCCCGGGCCAATCGGGGAATCACCTGAGCAGCGCGCAATTTCGCGTGAAGCCTCCACTGCCAGGGCAAGGCGATCGCTTGCGCCGGCGTAGTCGCAAGACGTCTCGACTTGCATGAGGCGCGTGGCCTGGCTCACAATCGGGAACAAAATAAAACAGGGGAGGGAGGGAATGCGCGCGTTCTCCTTATCGCTCGTTGGCGCCGCTCTGCTCGGCGTGGCGGTGGCATCCCCGGCGCGTGCCGAGGCCATCAAGATCGGCGTGTTGAAAGTCAGCGCCTGCGGCCCCGTCTTCATCGCGCAAGAGAAAGGCTATTTCGCCAAGGAGGGGCTCAGCGCGGAGCTCGTGCCGAGCGATGCGCCGATCCTCGTGCCGCAAGGCATTATGTCGGGCGATTTCGATTTCGGCATGGCGGCAATGAGCGCCGGCTTCTTCAATTCCGCCGGCCAGGGCGTCATGCGCATCATCGCCGCCGATGGCGATGAAAGCCCCGGCTTCCGCGGCCTCGTCGTTGTCGCCTCGAGCCAGGCCTATCAGAAAGGTTTGAAGAACCTCAAGGATCTCGGCGGCCATTCCTTCGCCATCACCGCCGTTGGCACGCTGCAGCAATACGATCTCGGGATCCTCGCCGACAAATATCACTTCGCCTATTCGAGCATGAAGATGCTGCCGGTCGGCAATTTCGCGAACATGGTTTCGGCCGTGATGGGTGGCAGCGCTGATAGCGCGATCCCCGCGGTGTCGGTGTCGCGCCAGGCGCTCGCCGGCAACAAGCTGCACAACCTCGCCTGGGTCAGCGACGAGTTGCGCATGCAGATCGCGGTCGTGATGACCTCGGCCAAGCATGCCGACCAGGATCCCGATCTCGTGCGGCGCTTCCTGCGCGTCTATCGCATGGGGTTGAAGGATTATCACGATGCCTTCATCGGTGCCGACGAGCGGCCGCATGACGGGCCGACGGCGCCGGCGATGTATCAGCTCCTCGCCAAATATACCGACGTGCCGGTGGAGACGATGAAGATCGGCCTCGTCCACCTCGATCTCGAGGGCCGGCTCAACGTCGCCGATGTGATGCATCAGATCGCATGGTACAAATTGCAAGGCATGGT
Organism: uncultured Alphaproteobacteria bacterium; assembly: GCA_963740675.1. Lineage (GTDB taxonomy): Bacteria > Pseudomonadota > Alphaproteobacteria > ATCC43930 > CGMCC-115725 > CAIKMD01. The sequence goes on along the minus strand of CAVUFS010000002.1, from coordinate 184,631 downwards.
GAAGCCCGACGTCGACGGCGGCAAGATCGTCGATAAACGCTACGTCGTCGCTCTGCCGGGTACGTAATGGGCGAGTGAATCTTTACGACGCGTCATTCCCGCGCAAGCGGGAATCCAGCAACCGGTTAGCACATGGAGGCGCAGGATCGGTCGATAGCGTCCGCTTTCGAATCCCGAGCCGTGGTCCCGTTGCCTATAGATTTTGGGGCAAACGTTATCCCGGCGCCCCGGGTGGCTGCACTGCCTTCCGCGGTCCCTCCGAAGAGAACCGTGTGCGCGATCTTCGATTGGAGGACACCAAGCTCTGCCAGCCCTTTTCGTCCTCGCCGGGCAACACGGCGCCCGGTGGGTGTGATGCTGCGCTCCATCGTGCTCCAGCGCCAATTTCCCGCCTCGCCGGCCCGCACACGAATTTTCGGCGGCCTAGGGAATCCACCCCATGTGCGACCCCCAGCGCAAGGGCCAGCCTGTCCAAGGTGAGGCGGGCTGTTGTGGCGTCGCCAGTGACAGGAGCAAGAGTTATGAAAACTCCATCCATCAAAGTGGGAGTCATCGCGGAGCAAACCGGCGCACTGTCGTTCATGGGCGGCGCCAACGCCAACGTGGCGAAAATGGTGATCGACGACATCAACGCCAGCGGCGGCCTGCTGGAGCGCCGGATCGATCTCATGCTCGAGGACGGCGCAACGACCGACAGCGTCGCGGAGGCCAAAGCGACCAAGCTCATCCAGCAGGACAAGGTGGATGTAATCTTCGGCGGCATCTACAGCTCGACACGTCAGGCCATCAAGGAACCAGCCGTCGTCAAGGGCCGCACGCTCTATATCTACCCCGAGCAATACGAAGGGCAGGAATGCGATCCGCTCATCTTCTGCACCGGCCCGGTGCCGGCGCAGCAGCTCGATCCGCTCATCCCTTGGCTGATGCAAAAGACCGGCGCGAAGAAATTCTACCTGCCGTCGGCTGACTACATCTGGCCGCACGTGATGAACAAGAAGCTCCGTGAGCTGGTCACCGCCAACGGCGGCACGATCGTCGGAGAGGAATATTATCCGCTCGATCGCATGGAGTACGGCGAGACAGTCAAGAAAATCATGTCGCTCGGCGTGGAGGTGGTGTTCAACACGATTGTTCCGCCGGGTGTCGTGCCGTTCTTTCAGCAGCTATACGACGCGGGCTTCCAGAAAGGCGGCGGACAGCTCATCTGCACCTATTTCGACGAAAACCTCCTGAGCTTGCTGCCGGCCGCTCATATCGAGGGCCTGTACGGCTGCCTCGACTATTACCAGGACGTCAGCGATCCGTTCAGCAAAACGCTGCTGGACCATTATAACGATCGGTATCCCGGCCAGGAGCAATTCACCGGCGGCAGCGCGTGTTCGGGCCTGTACCGGGGCATGAAACTGTGGGAGTCCGCCGTGAAGGAAGTGGGATCGCTCCGCCAGCAGGATGTCATCGCGGCGCTCGATCACGCCAAGCTCGCCGAAGGGCCGGGCGGCCCGGCGGAAATGGTGCCCGGTCAGCACCACGTGCGCATGAACATGTATATAGCGCAGGCGAAGAACGGCAAATTCGAGATCGTGAAGAGCCTTGGCGCCATCGATCCGAACGAGGCGACTGTCCCGACCGGCGTCGAACCCGGCGGGATGGCCGCTGCGGGTTGATGATCCCTCATTCCCTAACGATGTATGCGAGCGGCCGGATGACCGATCCGGCCGCACCGCCCATGAAAAGCGGTCCTGATCGCGAGCCATAAGCACTTCTCGCTCGTGCCATTTCCGGTCACGGGTATAGGCGATTTGATGATCGCGGGCGGTCAAGGATACAACCTATCAACGCGGCGAATTGAATTTCGCAGCGATGTTCAACAAGGGGCTCAACATGGAATTTTACTCGTCAGCTCTCACGCGGGCCGCGCGCCTACCGTTCTCCGAAGCCGTCCGTGTCGGGGACGTGATATACCTGTCAGGTCAGGTCGGAAATTTGCCCGGAAAACTCGAACTGGCGCCCGGCGGCATCGAAGCCGAGACGCGCCAGATGATGGAAAATATCCGAAGCGCGCTTGAACGCCTAGGCCGATCGTTCGACGATGTCTTTCGGTGTAGTGTGATGCTCAGGGACATGACGCAGTGGGGCGCGTTCAACAACGTTTATGTCAGCTATTTCAAACAGGAGCGGCTGCCGGTCCGCACCGCCTTCGGCGTCGCCGACCTCGTGCTTGGCGCCGCTGTCGAAATGGAATGCTGGGCTGCCGCGGTATAGATCGAGGCTCACGATCGCAGGTCAACACACCAACGAACTGACGGCGTGCCGTGCGTTGGCTAGGCCCCGTGACGGCGGGAGAGCATCGGCCAGTAGGCCTGCATCAGGGCAAAAATGTAGGCCGTGCTAATGCCAAACAGCAGCATGCCGTCAACCGCCTCCAGCGCGCCCATCATCCGCCAATGCGCTTGCAGTATCAGTCCCGAGGCGCCACGCGTGGACATCGAATCCACAGAATAGAGGATTGCATCCAAAGGCGAATCAATCGCACCTAACCACACATACGCGGCTGCCCAGATCGCGGCTTCTATTCCGTGCAGCACAGCCAGAAGCAGTCCAGCCGCAGCGACCAAGCCAATCATGATCGGGATAACATACCGTAGACCAAGGCGCCGGTTGGCTATGCGGACTCGTATTCTCAAAGCCACCAGAGCCAGTACGACCACGCCGGTCGCGTGAGTTGCGACGGTCAGTACGATGAGCGAAAGACCCCAGATCCAGCTTACGGGCTCCAACAGATATCCATTCAGCACCGGTCGATACCTTGGTTCGCGAATCAATGAATGATCCAACCCGCACGAGTGCCATGTGTCGTCGGGTCCAATTCGGCCCAATCGGCTTGGCGAGCTTGGTCTGCTCTTTTTTCAGGGAATGACGGTACGCCGACGATGGCGATGCCGAGCATCAACATATCCCGTAATCGGTCGAGAAATCGCTGGTAGGCTAAGCTGGACGCGAGGGACGCTGGCTCGCGCTTAGGTGCGGTCAACTCGCGCAACGGACTCGAAGCAACAACACCGAGGCGATTCCATCGCGGACAACGCGCGAGCCTCGGACCCAAGCTCTGCCGGCACTATAGACTTGGCAGGAGGAATGTCACTTGCGCGCGTAATTGCCACTCGGGCCCGAGCCCGCTCGGCCGGATCGCGTTGTAATAAGCGCCGAGCTGAAAATTGACCGGCAATTTGCCGAACTTTACGACGCGTCCGACGCCGGCACCGATCGGCACGATCCATTGCTGTCCGGACCGCGCGAGAAAATTGGCTGTGAGAATTGGCGAGCTGTTGACGTACCAGCCTTCACTGAAATTGTAGTTGATGAACGGCTGCAGCAAGAAATTATTGTAGCTGTTGCCGCTGCCGACGGGTCGCGAATTCCCACCGAACGACCACACGTCGCTCACCAGCGCGCCATAGACCCAGGGTCCGTCCATGCGCAGCGCAACGGCTGAAGGGCCTGCGCCCCAGATGTTCGAGCCGACTTGACCGCTCGTGGCCGTCGGTAAAATGATCGCGGGACCCACGCCCCAGATGATCCCTCCCGTCGGCTTCTTCGGCGACAGAAAGAGGGACAAGCTGGTATTGCCCAATCCGAACGTTGAGTCGCCGCCCGGTTGAAGTTGCGGCTGCCAGGTCAGCGGAAGGATCGTTCGCGTGATGAGATTCCAATCCTCGTTGAGATGGATCGGAATCACGGGCTGAACATTCAGGATGTTCTGTGTCCCTTGTCTCGGCCCGAAGCCGAAATTGGTATTGTTCTGGAACGGAATGCTGATCAGATCAGCCACAGGGTTTTGCAGCTTCTTGGCGAGATCGGTCGCGCTCTCGGTCTCCTTGACGCTGCCTCGATCGCCCGGCTGAGCTTCGCTCGCCGGCGTCGTTTGCGCGGATTGCGATAAATCGTTCAGCGGCCGAGGGGTGCTTTCTTGTGCCCGAGATGCCGAACCGATGCCCGCCAGCAAGAACCCGGTCAGGGTAAGCGCCGTAAATTTCTGCCCCCAAGGAAATATTCTCATCGCTATCTCCCCTTCAGCCTTAAGCATCGTTCCAGAAGTGAAAGTGGTTCACACGATGTTTGCCAAGCTGAGAGCGATGGTCGAGTGGGTTAGCGCCGCACAAACGCGGCGGCAACGGTCGGTCATCGCCTCTTCCCCGAGTGCACGAATCTCTTGGGAACGGGCGACGAGCGGTATACAGAGAAACCCTGATGTCCACTCAACGACGCGCGGTCGGTTGGCCGAGAGGTTCCACTTTGGGTTAAAGGCGGCCGAAACGGCGCGCGCAACCTGGGTCCGCTTTAGCCCCTGTTATCAGACGCCGTTCATCGCAAACTGAACGTCGCTTCGGTACCAAAAACGGAAGTTGCCAGGAATATCTCTCGGATTGCCGAGCGGTACGAACCTGCCAGATCGCCAATGCGCCGGGTTGACCGCTCAATACTCTAATCTTCGTAAATACGGAAAGCACCCGACTACGCTTTTCCTGATCCTGGTTGCAATATGGCGCAGTTGGGTTCTCCCGAGCTCGACTGCTTTTGGCCGACGATCTCCGCCGAGGTCGTCGAAGCTGGGTATTTTGACGGACCTTGATCAGGAGGAACGCAGACAATGCTCACGAACAATCGTAGAAAATTCGCGGTAATGCTCGTTGGATTGAGCACGCTCGCGCTGGGCGCCTGCGCAAGCCAATCCGACGTCCAGAAAGCCCAAAGCACCGCCGATCAAGCCTTGCAGCAGGCTCAGGCGGCGAGCCAGCAGGCGCAAGCGGCGAGCCAGCAGGCGCAAGCGGCGAGCCAGCAGGCGCAGCAGGCACAAGCGGCGGCTAGCCGCAGCTATCAGGGGAGCCTCAGGAAATAGCTGACCGATATACGCGGTTCCCGGCCGGGACCTACACGCCATCCTTTCGCGTCCCGGCCGATCCGGGCTTCAAAACGAAGCGCCGTAGGAATCGTTTCGCTTACTTGTTGGCTGGCGGCGTCTGAGGGGTTTGGGATGACCCGTTCTGCCGACCCTGCTGCTTCACGTCGCGCTTATCCTGTCGGCATTCGGCACGACTTTTCTCGTCGCCGGCCTTGCACTCTTGCTTTGTGGCTCGCGAATCCGAGCGCGTATCGCGGCGGTCATCCCGCCGCTCCGTGCCTTGCGTTTGCCCGTAGGCGCTGGCCGCAAATGTGAAACCAGATGTGGCAAGCACGGTTACGGTGCTCAACATCCGCAATTTCTGAAGCATCATGTCTTGTCCTCCGCGTTCTAGGCTCTGCCTCCTAGGCTGGGCCATGCTCCGACGTGACGAAATCGGGCTTCAGTTGGGCCGAAGCGCTGCCACGCAAGTATCGGGTCAAGTCCCGATAGAGGCGAAAAAATCGGACTAGAGACCAGCGGCTTCCGTACTCTCAAAGCTGGGCATTTTCCCGAACCTGTTGGACGCATCACCGCGGCTGGCCGCTGGCTGAAGGCCGCTGCTGAGCCCTATCTCCCGGGTGCGTGCTCCGGTACGCCGCCACAGTGCAATTACAAGATGTCCAAGCTTTCACGGCAGGTCGCAGCCGCTCTGCGACATGCCTTTTGTTCGTTGGCACGTCTCGTAATGGAACTAAAGCGGACTGGGTTTGATCGCGCGATCGAGCCCGACTTTGACCCGAAGCGCCTCTCGACGACTGCTCAGGGGGATCTGTCCACCCAAACCCGACATCAGCTATCTAACAACCAAGTTAGCTTTGTGTGGTCCATAAAGGGGGGCGCCAAACTTGGCTACTCCAGAAGACGAATGGGTGATGCGTTTTTGCTCGTGCAATCGTCTGGCGTAGTCATACAATCCTCGTAGAGAAAGCACCTACCCGAGCAGTGCGGGGTGGGCGATGCGAACGACTTGCTGGGAGCAGTTCGTCCAAATCGATCGGCACGGTGTGGTCCGATGATCCGCATCCGCGGACCGCAAGAGACTGCCGCGGGTCTCTTCCTGATCGCTCTCGCATCGTTCGTGTTTTGGCAGACCGACGATTTGACGGTCGGCACCATGCGAGCGCTTGGCCCCGGCATGATGCCGCGTGCGCTGGCGACGGCCTGCGGTCTCTGCGGCGTGGCCCTGGTGATCCTATCTTTTCTCAAAGACGGCGCCTCGCTCGAACACTGGAGCATCCGCGGTCCCTTGTTCATTCTCGGCGCCGCCGTCCTGTTCGGTCTCGCCATCCGGCCGTTGGGATTGTTCGTCGCCGGTCCCGCCGCCGTCATCATCGGCAGCCTCGCCGCACGCAATTCGCGCTTCGTCAAATCGATCCTGTTCGCTGCCGTCATGACGACGTTCTGCTGGCTGCTGTTCAAGGTACTACTGAGCCTGCCGATACCCGTCGCACCCTGGCTGCTGGGCTATTAGGAGGCGCGAGATGGGCTCATTCATTGCTAATCTCGAACTCGGTTTCAGCACGGCGCTGTCGCTGCAGAACGTCGCGCTTTGCTTCGCCGGTTGTTTGATCGGCACGCTGGTCGGCATTTTGCCCGGCGTCGGACCGATCGCCACCATCGCCATCCTGCTGCCTCTGACCTTCCAAGTCGATCCGACCGGCGCGCTGATCATGCTGGCCGGCATCTATTACGGCGCGCAGTATGGCGGGTCGACCACGGCCATCCTCGTCAATATTCCGGGCGAGGCGACCTCGGTCGTCACCACGCTCGACGGCCATCAGATGGCACGCAACGGCCGGGCCGGCATCGCGCTCGGCGTCGCCGCCATCGGCTCGTTCTTCGCCGGAACGGTGGCGACGTTGGTGATCGCGGCGCTCGGCGTGCCGTTGACACGCTTGGCGCTGGTCTTCGGTCCGGCGGAATATTTCTCGCTGATGGTTCTCGGCCTCGCTTTCGCGGTCGTGCTGGCGCGCGCATCGCTTCTGAGAGCGGGCGCGGTCATCTTCATCGGCCTGCTGCTCGCCACCGTCGGCACCGATCTGCAGACCGGCGATGAGCGCTTGACGCTCGGCATGGTCGACCTGATGGACGGCATCGACTTCGCCGTGCTCGCCATGGGCCTGTTCGGCTTCGCGGAAATCCTGCGCAATCTCGACAATCCGGAAACGCGCGATGTGGTGCGGGCCAAGATTGGCAAACTGTTGCCGTCGAAGGCGGATTTCAAGCAGGCGGCGCTTCCGGTGCTGCGTGGCACTTTGCTCGGCGGTGCGCTTGGGATCTTGCCCGGCAATGGCGCGGTGCTCGGCCCCTTCGCGTCCTACACGCTGGAAAAGAAAATCTCCAGGACGCCCTGGCGTTTCGGCAAGGGCGCCATCGAAGGCGTCGCAGGTCCCGAATCGGCCAACAATGCCGGCGCGCAGACGGCCTTCATCCCGTTGCTCACCCTCGGCATTCCGCCCAACGCCGTCATGGCGCTGATGGTCGGCGCCATGACGATCCACGGTATCATTCCCGGCCCGCAGGTGATGACCAAAACCCCGGGCCTGTTCTGGGGCATGATCGCCAGCATGTGGCTCGGCAATCTGATGCTGCTGATCATCAATCTGCCGCTGATCGGCCTTTGGGTGCGGCTGCTCAAGGTACCCTATCGCTTGATGTTCCCGGCGATCCTGTTGTTCTGCTGCATCGGCATCTATTCGATCAACAACGATCCGAGCGACGTGCTGTTGACGGCGTTCTTCGGCTTCGCCGGCTACGCATTCTATAAATTCGGCTTCGAGCCGGCACCGCTGCTGCTCGGTTTCGTGCTCGGCAAGTTGATGGAAGAAAAGCTGCGTCAGGCTTTGATCTTATCGCGCGGCGATTTCGGCACCTTCGTCACCAGTCCGGTGTCTGCCGGCCTGCTGCTGGTGGCCGTACTCGTCATCGTGGTGGCGATCATTCCGACGGTGCGCAAAGGCCGTGAAGAAGCGTTCCAAGAATAAGGAACGTCAAGCGTCGACAACCCGTTTCGGCTCATGACCGAGAACGGAAGCATTCCATAAGAAACCGACTCAGAAACCGGACAAGGAGGCCACCATGAAACAAACTCTCGCGCTCCTCGCCGTCGCAGCTGCTACTCTGACTGCGGCGACTGCCGCTACAACCACCGCTCGGGCGCAGAATTACCCGACGCATCCGATCACCATCATCGTGCCGTTCGCCGCCGGCGGTCCGACCGACGTCATCACCCGCATCGTCGGCGAGAATATGTCGAAAACCCTTGGCCAGCAGATCGTCGTCGAGAACGTGACGGGAGCCGGCGGCACCACCGGCATCACGCGCGGCGCCCAAGCAGCGCCCGACGGCTACACGATCATGATGGGGCACATGGGTACCCATGGCGCAGCGCCCGCGCTGTATCCGAAGCTGCGTTACGATCCGACCAAGGATTTCGCACCGGTCGGCATGGCCGCCGGCACGCCGATCCTGATCGTCGCGCGCAAGGATTATCCCGCCAAGGACCTGAAGGAATTCATCGCCACGCTGAAGACCCAGCAGGACAAGGCCAATGAAGCCCATGCCGGTGTCGGCTCGGTGTCCTTCACCACCTGCACCATGTTCAACGTGATGATCGGCGTAAAGCCGACGCGCGTGCCCTATACGGGCACCGGGCCGGTCATCAACGACATGATTGGCGGCAAGGTCGACTACGCCTGCGACCAGATCGTCAACCTGGTGACGCAGATCCAGGGTGGCAACATCCGCGCCTATGCCATCGCCACGCCGGAACGCTCGCCGGCGCTGCCCGATGTGCCGACGACCAAGGAAGCGGGCCTGCCGGACTATCAGGTCAGTGCTTGGAACGCCATCTTTGCGCCGAAGAACACGCCGAAGTCCGTGGTCGAAAAGCTCAATGCCGCTCTCGTAAAAGCATTGGACGATCCGGGCACCAGAAAGCGTCTACAAGACCTGGGCGGCGTGCTGCCAGAAGGCGAGGCGCGCACATCCGCCTGGCTCGAGGAATATGTCGCTCAGGAAGTGGCGCGTTGGACGCCAATCCTCAAAGCCGGTGGTGCCGTGCCGGCGGAGAGCGGCTAAACGCAGAAACGGCGGCGGACAGCGGTCCCCATCTCATGACGCGGGCTGCTCGGCGACGGAGAGGGTTGCCGGCGTATCGAAATGCCGGCGATAGAGTAGACCCAAGCCGATGCCGATGAGGGTCGTCGCCAAGCAGGGAAGAGCGGCAAAGACCATCAGCTGCTGCAGCGGCATGTGTGCCGACAACAAATAGCCGCCAACGGACGGCGCGACGATGCCGCCGGCGCGGCCAAACACTGTTGCCATCGAGACGCCGATGCCGCGAATGGTGGACGGATAGAAGCGCACCGCAATCGCATAGACCGCCATGTGAATGCCGGCAAGGCAAGCGCCGGCAATCGCTACGGTGGCAAGGAGAAGCGGCTCCGGCAAGCCATGCATGCCGATCATGATTTCCGCGGGACCGCCGATAATGGGCAGCGCGACGAAAGCGATCGGGCCGACACGGTCGAGAAAGCGCATGATGACGAACCCGCCGACCAGTCCGGCAAAAACGAAGAGCGAGGCCGTCAGCGAAGCGGTGCTAGAGCTGACGCCGGCGTTTTCCATCACCAAAGGCAGCCAGCTCGCGAGAAAGAAGAAGCCCAATGAATCCGCGACGAAGAGGAGCCAGAGCAAGCTCGTCGCATAAGCGCGCATGCCGGTGAAGAGGCGGAAGAAACCGGCGCGGCCGATCTCGTCACCCTCATGCTCGTCGACTGCGACAAAGCGCGTCTCAGGGGCCAGCGTGCGCCCGCTAAGCAGCCGCTGTGCGAGCGGCCGCAATTGTGGCGAGTTCGGCTTCTTCAAAGCGAGGAACAGAGCAGAATCGGGAAGGTAGAGAATCAACACCAGTGCCATCGCAAAGGAAAAGATGGCGCCGATCACATAAAGCGATTGCCAGCCATAGGCCGGGATCGATGCGGCGGCGATCAAGCCGCCGGAGGCCGCGCCGAGATTGTAGCCGGCATTGGTGATGACCGTGACGGTCGAGCGCATGCGCTTCGGCGCATATTCGCTGACCAGCGTGTAAGCAATCGGTACGATGCCGCCCATGCCTACGCCACCGATGAAGCGCAGCGCCGCAAGTTCGTTGATGCTCGTCGCCCAGGCCGTCAGCAGAATCGGGATGCCGAAATTGAATGTCCCGAGGATGATGGTGAAGCGGCGTCCATAACGATCCGCGATCCAACCATAGGTCAGCGAGCCCACCAGCAAGCCGAAAAAGGTGACACTGAAGACGAAGCCCATCTCCTTGGGCTGAAGTTGCCATTCACGCAGGATCGATGGCACCGCAAGCGACAGCGTTCCGAAATCATAGCCATCGGCCATCATCATCAAGAAGCAAAGAACGACAACGAAGATGCCGAGACGGCGCAGGCCGATGCGCTCGATTGTCGCGTTGATATCGATTGTTTCCGGTGATGCCATCGCTTCCTCGCCAATGCCTTATTGTTGACACCTTTGATCGCAACTCCCTCGCCCTCACGCCCATCGCCTTCCACTTTGCGACGTGGTTGCGCGGTGCCGTCGAAGCTCGCACAATAACTCTAAGAGTTCGTGCGAACGCCTGCGGAGACCCGTGTGTTGAGCCTGCCTCATTCCGGCGCGATTGACTGTGACATTCACCCGGCCTTGCCAGGAACGCAAGCGCTCTTGCCTTATCTCGACGATTACTGGCGCGATACGGTCTCGATGGTGATGAAGGGCATCGGCCGCCTCGAGCTCAACAGCTATCCGCCGAATGCGCCACTGACGAGCCGGCCGGATTGGCGTCCCCAGGAAGGAAAGGCCGGGACGGATCTCGCGCTCCTGCGCGAACAAGCGCTCGATCATTTCGGTCTGCGCTATGCGATCTGCAATTGCCTTTATGGCGCGGTCGCCGTCTACAATCCCGATCTCGGCACAGCGCTCTGCCGCGCGATGAATGATTGGATGGCGAAAGAATGGCTCGATCGCGAGCCGCGCTTGCGCGCCTCGATCGTCATCTCGCTGATGGATCCGGAGGCAGCGGCGGAAGAGATCGAGCGCTGCGCCGCCGATAAGCGCTTCGTCCAGGTGCTGGTTCTCGCCATGGGCGAGATGCCGTTGGGACGGCGGATGTATTGGCCGATCTATCGCGCGGCCGAGCGCCTCGGCTTGCCGATCGGGATCCATGCCGGCAGCCTGATGCGGCACGCGCCGACACAGAGCGGCTATCTCTCCTATCTCGCCGAGGATTACGTCACGCAGGCCCAAGCCTTCGCGACCCAGACGATCAGCCTTGTCGCCGAAGGCGTGTTCGCGAAATTCCCTGCGTTGCGCGTCGTGCTCATCGAATCCGGTGTGAGCTGGCTTCCCGGGCTGATGTGGCGCGTCAGCAAGGATTGGCGCGGCGTGCGCACCGAGGTGCCGTGGATCAAGGAGATCCCGGCCGAGATCATCCGCGATCACTTCCGCCTTACAATTCAGCCGCTCGATGGACCGGCCGATCCTAGCGCAGTGGGTAAGCTTCTCGACCATATCGGTTCCGATGAGATGCTGCTCTTCGCGACCGACTATCCGCATTGGCAATTCGACGGCGACGACGTTCTGCCGCCGGGCTTGCCAGAAAGCCTGCTCCACAAAATACTCGTCGAGAATCCGCTGGCGACCTATCCACGATTGCAGGAGACAGCGCAATGACGACCGCTTCCGTCCCGTCTGCGTCGCGGCCCCGCGTCAATCACCGCGGCATTGTCGATTGCGACATTCATCCGGTGGCGGGCTCGCCCAAGGAAATCACCGAATTCATGCCGGCGCGCTGGGCGAAGCAAGTCGCAAGCTATGGCGCGCGCGTGGCGCAGCCTTTTCTCGGCATGGTGCCCTATCCGCGCATGACGATCGGCAATGGTTCGCGCCTCGACGCATTCCCGCCCAGCGGCGGCCCGCCCGGCTCCGATCTTGCCTTCATGCAGCAACAGCTGCTCGATCCGCTCGGCATCGAATATGGCATCCTGCAGCCGCTCTCAATCGGCAGCCAGACTTTCGATCAGGGTCTCGGCGCCGCTTTATGCGCGGCCGCGAATGACTGGCAAGTCGAGAAATGGGTGAAGCCGGAGCCACGGCTCAAAGCATCGCTTTGCGTGCCGCAAGACGAGCCGGAGGTCGCCATCGCCGAGATCGAGCGCCATGCGGGCAATCCCGCCTTCGTCCAGATCTCGATTCCGCCGCGCGCGATCGAGCCCTTAGGGCGCCGGCGCTACTGGCCGATCTATCAGGCGGCGGTCGAGCACAATCTGCCGATCGCGCTGCATTCGGCGGCTTACGGCCCTGGCGCCAATAGCGGCAGCGGCTGGATGTCCTATTACATCGAAGAGCATTACGCTTTCGCGCACAGCCTACAATCGGTCGTTACGAGTTTGGTGATGGAAGGAGTGTTCGAGCGCTTTCCAACGCTCAAGGTCATTTGCGTCGAGGGCGGCTTTGCCTGGGTGCCGGCGCTCGCCTGGCGCCTCGACAAGGCTTGGCAGCGGATGCGCGACGAGCTCGCCCATGTCAAACGGCCGCCTTCCGAATATGTGCGCCAGCATTTCTGGTACACGACGCAGCCGATGGAAGAGCCGGAGAACCCGCGCCATCTCCTCGATGTCATCGACTGGATCGGAGCAGACCGGCTGATGTTCTCGACCGACTATCCGCATTGGGACTTTGACGATCCACGACAAGCCTTCAAGGTGCGGCTGTCCGATGCGGTGGATCAGGCGATCTTTCGTGGCAACGCCAAGGCGGTCTACGGCCTAAACTGAGCGCGGCTAAACGTCGACGACGACGTAATTCCGATCGACGAAGACGGGGAAGCTTTCGGCGACATAAGGACCCCTGGCGATCCGCTCGCCCGGCTCGACCGACACGTTGTATTGCCGTGTGCTCACCTTCTTGGGATCGCACCAGGATTGACCGGTGCGGATATCATATTCCCATCCGTGCCAGGGGCAGCGCAGGATCTCGCCCTCCCTGAGGATCTCGTATTTGCCCGGCTCGTCCGACACGACGAGTCCGCCGACGCGGCCGGCGCAGAGCGATGCGCCGGCATGGGGGCAGCGATTGAAGAGCGCGTAAAAATCGCCCTTCACGTTGAAGATCCCGATCTCGCGTCCCTTGACCGTGACCAGCTTGTGCGTGCCGGGTGCGATCTCGTCAACCGTCGCGACGACATGGAGGCTCATGGCTCAACACTCATCTATCCACGCTCAAGAATAGCATCGATTGCGATCGCGCAATTCTACTTAATTGGAATACCGGTCGAAGAGCGATGAGCCGCCACGGAGGGCGTGAGACGCGTCCGCTTTAGGGCTGTTATCGGACGTGCCGCTCGGACACGCACAGGTCCGCTTCGTGGCCGGAAGCGGACTGTCTGCTTTCGGAGAACGAAATGGACAAGCGGACCTTAACATCGTACTGCGATTCAAGACGAACGCTCTTCGTGGATGGCTCGCGCCCCAGTGGAGCGGTTCTTTGAAAAAGATGAAACGCAGCCCCACCTTTAGAGAAAGGGTGGCCAATTATGGAATGCGGCAAAATTTTGATGAATGCAGCGTTATCAGCCGGTCTCGTCGTCGGCATGGGAGTGTCTGCGAAGCCGCCCGCCGCACACGCAGCTGTCGCCTGCCCGCCGGGCTACTATTATTTTCCCGGCGCTGGCTGCCAATTCATCAACGCGTCGCAGCTGAATTATTCGCAGTTGAATTATTCGTTTGGCTACCCGCCACCCTACGTCTACGCGCCGTACGCCTACCCTTATTATTACGCGCCTTATGCGTATTATTACGCGCCTTATGCGGTGGTTGGCGGCATCGGCCTTCGCGGCCGTCGATAGTGTGGTCCCAATCGAGCGTGGACACTGAACACGGGGATCCTCTCGTCAAAGCACCCGGCTCGCCATGTATTGCTCATGAAAAGCATTGTCGTTCTGCTCGCCATGATGGCGAAAGCGGCGCAGCTTCAGCCCAATGGCGCTTCTGCAACGAGTGCCCTGAGATTTCCGGAGATTTTCGGTAGAAACACGAAGTCGACGTTTTACCAAACGCCGGGAATCAAGCGATATCGGACCTTGTGCATATAGTCGATGTAACCGGGTAAATCCCGCGCGAGCACTTTTTCTTCGTTCAAAATACGGGCAACGAGAGTGGGTATAAGTACAGGGACCAAAAGCAATGCCCACCAAGATCCGAGCCCTACAGGTGTGCCGACGAAAAGAAACAAAGCGGCAAAGTACATCGGGTGACGGACCAATGCGTACACGCCGGATGAAATAACCCTTTGTCCTTCTTCAACGCGGACGTTGGCCGCGGCGTAGGTATTCACTTTCGACACGAGGTAGAAAATGTAGAAAGAGAATACGACAAGTGCGTCGCCTATGATTGAGACTTGCCACGGCATTAACGACCAGCCGAAGCGGAAATCCAGCGGGGGCAGAACGACGAGAACGATGCACGCGACATAGAGCAAAGCCATCACGATTTTCTGGGTGAATTCTTTTTCGTAAGAGATACCGGCTTCAGTGCGTCGTCTCAGCAATGCTGGATCATGCTTTGCCAGATACAGCGTGTAGGCACCAGAGCAAATAATAAACACGGCGAGAGATGCCCATCCCTGCCAGTACTGAAACGTCCCCGCAGGGACAAAAATCAGCACCAGCATAGCGAGCGTTCCGAGAACGGAAGAACGCACCAATTGCTTATGGAGGGGTGTCATATTTTTTATAACGTGCCCTTGACCACGACTTGATCCAGGGACCGAGCGCGCGGCAATCCGGTTCAGCTCGTCAGCGGTGTCTGCTGGTGGAAGGCCATCTTCCAATCGCCGCCGCGATCGACATAGACGGTCGAGACATTGGCCTTGTGCGCCGCGCCGGTGTCGCGGACCGCGTTCACCTCATAGGTGATGATCGCGGTATCCTTGGTCGGCTGGTAGAAGCCCTTGCGCGTGAGCTTCAGATCGCGCCAGCGCTGACCCTCCTTGATCATGCCGGCGATCTGCTCTTTCGCCATGGCGCCCGACATCTCGGTGAAGGCAACGACGCATTGCGTGTCGAGATGGGCACGATAGAAATCGGCATCGCCCGGCCAGAATTTTTCCTCGAGCGCGAAGAGATCGTCTTCCAGCGACATGGGGCACCTCCATCGCAAAAGAAACCGCCCGCATGCGCGGGCAGTTCCAAGGAAGGAGGATAGAAGGGGAGGCGGTCCGCGACTAGGCGGCGCGCTGGGTCAGCGCGGTTTCGGCAAACGCGGCGGAGTCAACCGCCATAAAGGCTTTCATCGCCGCCAGCATCTGCTTCACCGACGCGTGGTCTAAAGCGTCGGTGCTGATGGCAACGGTCTTGGTCTCTTTGACGGGCTTCTGCATCCGCATGATCTGAACTCCCCGAGGGTCATGTTCCGTGGTCGATGAGTTCAGTTTTAGAGCCCGGCTTGCGCGATTTGATGACGCGATCTGGATAGTTCACGGCGGGGCGCGGCAAATTGTGGAGCTTTGTGACGAAGTCGCCCTAATTGTGCAGACAACGTTTAGCGATTTTGCGCAGTTTTGCGCGCCAATTTCCCTGCGGGGCAAAGAAAAAGGTGGCGACTCGCATCGAGCCGCCACCTTCTTGTCGCTTTCAGGTTGATTGAGACTTAGCGATCCCAAACCGGCCGGCCGAGATCGACCGCCGAGGGGCTCGTCACCGCGCCCGTCACCGCGCCGGCGCCCGCGCCGATCGCCGCGCCCGTGCCGGCGCCGACCGGGCCCGCGATCGCGCCGATTGCTGCGCCGGAGCCCGCACCAATCGCCGCGCCCGACAGCGCGCGATCGCCAACCGTTTCACCGCACGCGGTGAGCGACACCATCAAACCCGCCATCGCCAAGCCTTGCCACAGTTTCATCATGATCTCCTGTTCAAACGCTAGCGATAGAAAACGCCGCGGCCCGATTGGTTGCCGCGGTTTCCAAGCATCGATGCGCCTCCTATAGTTGCGCGCATGAGCAATTTCCTCCCCGATCGCCGCATTCAAACACGCCTCCACGAGCTCGGCATGTCCGCTGCGCTCGAATTCATCGCCGGTGCCCAGAGCGATATTTCCATCGTCGAGCGCCATTACACGCTCGATGCGTCGCGCGTCGACGTGACCGATATCGTCAAGGACGCGGCAGTCGCGCTGCACGACAAGCCGAAGCGCGATTGCTGGGCGGTCGATGTCGACAGCGAGACCTGCGTCATCCGCATCGGCCAGTTGCCGCAGAAGATCGAGATGCTGATCGGCGTGCGCTGCGCCAGCCATGCCGATCCGTTCACGCCGCGGCGTTCGTATTTCTCGGTCGCGATCTATGGCGTCGACCGCGAGAAGGTGCGGGCGCTGCGCGACGTGCTCGAGGAGAAGATCGGCAAGAAGCATCTCGCCACCGTCACCTGGCATTTCATGTTCGGTGACGATACGCGGCAATCGAGCGTGATCCTCGATCCGGCCGCGCCCGTCCACGACGAATTCTATCCCTGGATCAAAGGCGGACTGCGCGCCTATTTCGATGGCTTCATCAAGAGCAATTCCTCGCTGCTCTTCCTCTCGGGGCCGCCGGGCACAGGCAAGACGTCGCTTATCCGCTGGCTGCTGCATGAATACAGCCTGAACGCCGCGGTGACGTATGAGGAGAAGCTGCTGTCGTCGGACTCGACCTTCGTCGATTTTCTGACCGGCACCAGCGAGAATGTCTTCGTGATCGAGGATGCCGACACGATCCTCGGCAGCCGCAGCCGTGAAGGCAACAAGATGATCGCGCGGTTTCTCAACGTCTCGGACGGGCTGATCAAATTCCCGAGCAAGAAGGTGATCTTCACCACCAACCTCGACGATTTCAAAAAGGTCGACGAGGCACTGCTGCGGCCCGGTCGCTGCTATGGCATGATCAAATGCCGCGCGCTGACTTATGCCGAGGCGACGGCGGCCGCGAAGGTCGCGGGGCTGAGCGTGCCCGAGCGCCAGCGCGACTACACCATCGCCGAGCTCTTCAACCCCGACACGCAGCTCGACATCATCGCGGAGCCGCGCCGCGTCGGGTTTTGATGCGCGGGATGATTTTTCATCGTCATTCCCGCGAAAGCGGGAATCCAGAGAAGCACCCCGTGGATTCCCGCTTTCGCAGGAATGGCGAAAAGGAACAGCATGGCGATGTCTGAGCCGCTGATCGTCGACACCAAGGGGCAGAAATGCCCGCTGCCGGTCCTGAAGGCGCGCAAGGCGCTGAAAGGCCTCGCCGCCGGCGCGCGCATGCAGGTCCTCGCCACAGACCCCGGCGCGATCGACGATTTCAAGCATTTCTGCAAGACCACCGGCGCAACGCTGATCGAGCAACGCGAAGAGCCGGACGGCGTACTCGTTTTTTTGCTCGAGAAGCCGGCCTAGAGCGCGAACTCATAACACGCCCTGGGGCGGCTTCCGATCTGCTTTGGAAGCGTAAGCGTCGTTGTTGGGCTTCGTTTCGGTTCGACTAAACGGCGCACGCTTAAAACGCGAATATCCTATTCCAGTCGTTCTTCATACTGATCACCGTCCAGCCCTGTGTCTTTGCCTGGTCATATAGGGTCTGCGGGAAGGCACCCACCTTGGTATCGGGCAGTCCTTGTGCGGGTCCGTATGCATACTCGCGCTGCGCATCGTCGTGCAGCACGAGCAGCGACATTCGTGTCCCGTCGCCGGCCTTGGTGTATTCCAGCATCTGCCGATCGCCGGTCGAGTTGCCGAACGCAATGTAGGGTCGACGGCCGGTCATCAGGTGAATGCCTTCGGGCTTGCCGGCATTGTTGTCGTTCAGCAGCAGCTTCGGTTCCTTGGTCAGGAAAGGCTTGCCGGCATTGTCGTACCCGTATTTCGTCCCCGCGGCGGTGCCCACCACCTGCTCAGGCGGAATACCGTAGGTCCTATCTGCGTAGACGCGGACGAAATCCTGTCCGCCGCCGGTGACAATGTAAGTCTTGTAACCGTTGGCCCGCAGGTATTGCAGCACCTCCTGCATCGGAAGGTATGTGAGATCCGTATATGGTCGTTGCCATCGCGGATCTTTCGCCGTTTCGAGCCACTTCTTCGCTTCTGCTTCGAAATCGTCCACCGACATGCCGGTGAGCGTCGCGACGAGTATTTCTTCCAGGTCCTGCGGCGGTAAATTCGCGATCGCCTCCCGGTTACCGGACAGTACGGTCTCGAACGCCGGAACCTTCGCCAGCTCCGGTTTCGCCTTGACCACGGCCGGCACACGATCCAGGCAATATATCACTTGCGAGTACATCGGATGCTCGACCCATAACGTGCCATCCTGATCAAAGGTAGCGATGCGCTCGGCGGACGGCACAAAGCTCGGACTGGCCAGGTCAGTCGTCATGCGCACGAAATCGAGGATCGCCCGCTTCGCCGGACCGTCGTTCCACGATGCGAGCGGTGCGATTTGCGCTTGAGCGACGGCGGTGCCGACAAGTTTGGGCAGCATCGGCAACACAGCAACTGCGCCCAACATCAGGCGGCGGCTCGGGTGACCAGCGTGAAAAGATGACATGCGTCTCTCCATTACTGTTCGTGCGGTCGTGCGCTTCAACTCGGATAACCGAGCGCAAGGCCAGCCTAAGTGCCGAGTGCCAGAGGAAGCACGGTGGTCATGATGCCAAAGGCGATGGAGCGGTTGCGGGCGCGACGGAACGGGCGACCCTTTCGGGCCGCCCGCATTGTCATACTTAGTCGCCTGCGTGACTCGTCATCCGTTGCTCTCTGACCTGCTGGAGGACCTGGGTCAGGTTGTAGCTCGCCGGATCCTGCATCGGCGGGAACGCCGTGTACGATTCAAGTTCCTTGAGCCACAGCAGCTGTCCGAGGGGCAATATATTCCAGTCGTAGATATAAGCGGTCACCGGGCCGGCAAGTGCACCACCCATACCCATCACGGTACCCTGATCAAAGCCGATGGCAAACTCGAAAGGATCACGCTTGAGATTGTCGATCTGAGCCCACTTGAAGGTCTGCGCTCCTTGCAGTCCGCATGTGGCGCAGGCGCCGACCATCGAGAAGTAGATCTTCCAGTTCTTGTAACGCACCGCCGAGGGCGTCGCGCCCGTATAGTAGAAGAAAGTGTCGCGGGCGGAGGTCGGCGACGTCCCCTCGAGGTAGTCGCGCTGGTCGAAGCCGTCGAGGGTCGTCTTGACGATCCCTGGGTATTGGCCGGCCTCGATCTGCTTCTTCAGCGCATCGCCTTTCGGGCCACCAGCGATGTCGACAAGTGTCGGCAGCCAGTCGAGCGAAGCAAATATCTCGTTCTTCACTGTCCCTGGCTTGATGTGGCCCGGCCAGCGCACGACCAGCGGCGCGCGCATGCCGCCTTCCCAGGTTGTCAGCTTGCCGCCTTTGAAGGGGGTATTGCCGCCATCGGGATAGGTGATCACCTCGGCGCCGTTGTCGGTGGTGAAGACGATGATCGTATTGTCGAGCTCACCCATGTCTTCGAGCTTCTTCAGCACGTAGCCGATGTTGTCGTCCATCTGCTTCATGCCGGCTTCGTTGACGCCCCAGTCCTTGCCGCCAGGCTCGCCCACCATGGCCATATACTTGTCCGACAGAACCGTCGTGACGTGCATGCGCGCCGGGTTGTACCAGACGAAGAAGGGCTTGTTGGTCTTCTTGGGATCGTTCCGATCAAGGTAGTCGATGACATGCGACGAGATTTCCTCGTCAACTGTTTTTGACCGCTCCAGCGTCAGCGGACCCTGATCCTGGCAGGTCTGGTTTGCCGATGTTCCATCGGACGATTTGCACAAGAGCACGTTGCGCGGCGGCGTCAGGCAGGTCGTCGTCCTCGGGTCGACCGCGCCGGCAACTTCGGGAAGGCCGGGGATCGGCGTGTTCCTGCACGGCGGAACGATGCCCTGCACCGTCGGCGATTTGTTGATGTCGGGGAAGCTCACCCCCTGCATCGCATCGAGGTGATACAAATAGCCCCAGAACTCATGGAAGCCATGCGCCGTCGGCAGTGCGTCGGTGTGGTCGCCGAGATGGTTCTTGCCGAACTCGCCGGTGTTGTAGCCGAGGTCGCGCAGGAACCAGGCGATCGACGGCGTCCCGGGCCGCAGATAGGACGGGCTGCCTGGTAGTTGCGGCGGAATCATGCCGGTGCGAAGCGGATGCATGCCGGTGAAGAATGAGTTACGTCCCGCGGTGCAACTCTGCTCCGCGTAATACGTCATGAAGATCGCACCTTCATTGCCGATGCGATCGATGTTGGGGGTTTCCCCGACCATCAGGCCACGATGGTAGATGCTCGGCTGCATCCAGCCGATGTCATCGCCCATGATGAACAGGATGTTGGGTTTCTGTGGTGGCGCCTGAGCATTCGCAGGCTGCGGAACCATCATGGTGGTAGCAAGTAGCAATCCGGCGGCAAGCACGCCCCGGGTGTGCGACGATATCGATGTGACCGTCATACTGACCCTCCATTGCATCTGCATCGAGTGAGTAACGACTGTTATGGGCGCGCCATCAGCGTTGCCGCCATCACACTTTGGAGCGGCGTCGACGGGGTCGTAGAAATTGAAAGCCTACCTGGCCACGTCGAGCACGTTGCCGAGCACGGGCTTGTCAGGCCATAACAACGCCGGCCCCTATGCGCGGGTGATGGCACCGTTACGCTTTACAAGAACCACGCCCATGATCATGAACGGCACGCTGTCTTTGAGCCGCTCATAGGCGGATCACTTCAAGGCCTGTAACCTACGGAGACATTGGTCGCGCCGGATACCGCAAAACACCTATTCGTCCCCAGTGATGCGAGCGGGCAAACCGAGACGTAAGTTGCCCGCTTTCCGCAACCTGCGACGCCGATCGTATATTCCGCCCGCTCAACGCCTCCCCACAGCGCCGGTTGGAGTACAGTGCTTGAAAGAACGGTACCGGAAGCTGACGAGCAAGCCATCTCGAATTGGGCGCGCCGGGTCGCCGTATCGATGGCTGTCGCCTGTTCATTACCGAGAACCTGGCTCTCGGATTGACAGCCCGCTGTAAGCATCAATCCAGCCAGCGCAAGCCATGCGCGTTTTGCAGACATTTGTATCCTCCTCTTAGGGTCCGCTTTGGGAAAAGGATAAATCATCGTCCGTTCAACGCCCATCCGGCGAACTGTGCAAAATCATTGCATTACCGTTGTGCGCACTAGGGTCTTAACCGACGGTACGACGGTGCGTTCGATTTTCCTCGTCCCGAGCGGAACACGCCGCAGGCTTGGGTCGTCGGCCAGGGTGAGGCGATATTTTTTGTCTCGGCTCCCAGCAGCTAAAATCTCATTGGTCTGCTAAGAAGATCGTCGGGATCGCGGGGGAATAGCGGCGGGCATGGCGGATCAGGAACAGCTTGCGCTTCTGAAAAGCGGTGTGCCGGCGTGGAATGCCTGGCGCGCCGCGCATCCCGAACTAGCGATCGATCTCGTCGAGGCCGATCTTGCCGGCGCGTCGCTGGTGCAGGCCAATCTCTTGAAGGCGCATCTGGAGCGCGCGCATCTCGGCGGCGCCGACCTGTCGGGCGCGCAGCTTTTTGGCGCGCAGCTCGTCGGCGCCAATCTCAACGCGGCAAAGCTCGACGGCGCCGATCTCGGCTGGGCCAATCTCAGCGACACCACGATGCTCTCGGCCGAGGTGAACGGCACCGATCTTTCCTGCGCGCAGCTTGCCGGCGCCAATATCGCGCATCTCGTTTGGGACCGCCGCCGCATGCGCGGCAAATATCACGGCATCCGCGGTCTCGATTCCTGTTACGGCAACGCGCTGTTCCGCCGCGACGCCGCCGATCAGGATTATCTCGACACACTCGAGATGCACTGGCAGGGCAAGACGTGGATGTCGCGGCTGTTTTGGGCTTGGGGCCTCATCGATTACGGTCGCAGCATCGCGCGCGTCTTCCTGATCGCGACGACGCTCATCGTGTTCTTCGGGTTGATCTATTACACTTGGCCCGCGCTGATCGATTTTCCGACCTGCGAGGGTTTCTCAACCGAGAATTGCCATCCCGGCTACAGCGCGTTCTATTTCTCGATCACCACTTATATGACTCTCGGCTTCGGGGATGTGCATCCGAAGACGCATCTCGGCGAGATCATCGTCAGCACCGAGGTGACGCTGGGCTATTTGACGCTCGGCCTGCTGCTGGCCGTGCTCGCCGACAAGGTCGCGCGCCGCGGCTAGATCGGCTGCCCTTGTCGGCGGTGCCCGATGGGCGCAATCTCATGGCCTAAAAAACACCTTAGGGGGAATGCCATGAGACCATCACGACGTAGCCTGTTTCAGGCTGTCGGTGCCGGCGCGCTGATAGCAGCAAGTGCATCCGAAGTGCTTGCTGCGGATGCGCCTGCCGCACCGCCACCGTCGACGCCGGCCGCAACGCCACAAGCGGCACCGTCTGATTTCGGCAAAGCGAGCAGCGCCAACAATCCGGTGAACATCGTCAGCCCCGAGCATCTTGAAGCCGAGGCGCGCAAGATGGTCTCGCCCGCGCGCTTTGCCATCACCGGCTGGTGCGGCGAAGGCCTGACCTATCGTGCGAACCGCGCCTCGCTCGACGAGGCGCGGATCCAGCCGCGCCGGCTTCAGCACATCAGCGACGAGGCGATCGATTTACACACCTCGATCCTGGGCCACAAGCTGCCGTTCCCGATGATCACGTGCCCGATGGGCGGGCATGGCAGCTTCCATGTCGATGCCGAGGTCGCGACCGCGGGCGGCACCGGCGCCGCTGGCGCGCTCTATGTTTCCTCGGGCGCGTCGACCCGGCCGATGGAGGATATCGCCAAGGCGACACCAGGTCCGAAATGGTTTCAGATCTATATGCTCCGCGACATGGAGATAAACCGCTGGCTCGTGCAGCGCGCGAAAGCGGCGGGCTTCTCGGCGATCGTGCTCACCGCCGATGCGCTCGGCCCGGGGCAGAGCGATGACTACATCGCCTTGGGCCGCCCGCGCGATCCCGCGCTGACCGTCGGTAATCATGATCCGCGTTTCGGCGGCCGCGGCAATTTCGCCGATCAGAAGCGCGATATCAGTTTTGCCGATATCCGCTTCCTGCACGAGGCGTCGGGGCTACCCGTCATCGTCAAAGGCATTGTCGACCATGACGATATCGGCGAAGCGATCAAGTCGGGCGCGGCGGCGATCTGGGTCAGCAATCACGGCGGCCGGCAGATGGATGGCGGCCCGGGCTCCTTCACCTGCTTGCGCACGGCGGTCGACACGGTTCAAGGGCGCGTGCCCATCGTCTTCGACAGCGGTGTGCGGCGCGGCGTCGATGTCTTCAAGGCGGTTTCGATGGGCGCGACAGTCTGTGCCGTCGGCCGGCCCGTGCTGTGGAGCCTCATGTCGGGCGGAGCGCCGGGGGTCAAAAGCCTCTACGACTGGATGGCCGCCGAGCTGCGTTCGACGATGCTGCTCTCGGGCGTCGCTAAGGTGACCGACTTGAAACACCGCAACATCGGCATCGCCAAAGCGTAAAGAAGCGACGCGGCAAAATCCGCTTCGCTGCCGTTCGTGGCGGCAGCGAAGCGGGGCTTGCATCACCGGCCAAAGAACATCTGTGACCAACCCGGAAGCGGGAAGCCATTCGGCCCGCGGTAACGATCGGCCTGATCGTAGATGCCGCTGATCGGCACGTTCCATTCCGGATTGATATTGTGCTGGTAGTCGTAAAGCGCAATTTGCGCCGCGGATTGGGTTTGCTGTTGTTGTTCCTGCAAGCTGCTGCTCGGGTGAAAGAGCGGCGGAACATTGCTGGTGTTCGCGCAGGCTGTCAGGGACGACAGGGCCAGCAGCGAAAGTCCGATCAGTGATCGTTTCATCAAGGGGCTCCATGAGGTCGCCCCTGTCTCTATTCACGATGTTCGAATCCGACTGTGAAAAGGGGCGTTGTTCTACAAACCTCACTTAGTGTCGATTTTATTCGATATTTTTCACTAGGGCATTCGCCGCCGAATACTTGACGCCTATCTATCGGACTCTGTTGGCGTTATTCGCGGATTTGACATGTTGCAGAGCAGCATTGTCGTTGCCGCGCGGATTTTTTTGTCGCAGCTGCGTAGCAGGGCGCGGCGCGAATGGGTTCCAAAGCAAGGCTCGAGTGGCACCGCCATTGCGGCAGCGCCGGCTCAGACGGCCGTGCCCGCATCGGCTTCGACGAATGGAATCAGCGCCGCTCAAAGGCACGAATTTGATCTTGCATCTGCACTCGAAGGAGAAGGGCTCCGCGACATCCAAGAGAGCTTAAATTCGCGTCCCGCTACGCAGCGGCGGCGCTGTCTCGTCTTGGTCACAGACTAGGCACTTCCTGCTCGAGAGTGCCATGTGTATTTCTGCTTGTGAAGGTCGCGTCCTTGCCGCTTGTCCACGACAATCAAGGATAAGCCATGAAGCACAAAAGAACGTTGACGATCGCGATAGCCACGACAGTGCTCGTTGTCGCGGGAGGCGCTGCCGTTTGCGCACAAGATAAATACTCGCTGAAATCGCCAGACGGAATTGAGTTCTCAGACTTCAAGGGATACGAGGATTGGGCGCCGGTCTCTTCCGCACGCACGGACGAAGTGCTCAAGGTGATTGTCGGCAATCCGATCATGATCGAGGCGTTTAAGGCCGGCGTTCCGGGAAACGGCCAGCCTTTCCCCGATGGCTCCAAGATCGTGAAGCTTCAGTGGAAACCGAAGAAGAGCACCGAGGCCCCCTTCGTCGTCGATGTGCCGGACGTGTTCACGCAGGCTTTCGTCATGGAAAAGGACAGCAAGAGATTTCCGAACAGCGGCGGATGGGGATACGCACTGTTCAACTACGAAGCCGCAAGCGACAAGTTCACGGCCGATCCCAGCCCGTCGGATTGCGGACACGCGTGCCATGTCGCCGTGAAAGCGAAGGACTATATCTTCCACCCGTATCAAAAGCGCTGAACCGCATGCTCACCGCGCAAAGCCGAGGTCATTGACGAGGACCTTTTGGTTTTCGTCCGCAGCTAGCGCGACGCAGAGCTCTGTGCCGACGGCGGAATGCAGTAGGTCAGGACGATGCGTGCGTTCTGATCCAGTATCTTGGCCGCTTTGGCCAGGGCGACTGGGGGCGTGACCACGTCGCGCGCCGGTTGGCGCATCGGATCCGGTGCGCCGCGCAGTGTTTGACGTTCGGCTTCGAGCAGAAGTTCCGGCGCAACGGTGTAATTGCGGGCGCGCCGTACCGAGGCGGCGACCATGATGCCGACGACATAACCGTTCGCATCGACAATGGGGCCGCCGCTGATGCCGGCCAGAGAGTCGAGTTCCTGCGGGTGGCGCTCGAGTTCGGTCCAGGCAAGGACCGGCGCCGTACCCATCAAGCGGCCGCCGAGCTTCAGACGCGTGCGCCCGAGATAACTGTCCGCGGTGCCGCCGAGCAATCCTTGCGGAAAGCCGAAGGCATAAGCGAGATCGGTCGGATCGGATTCCGGATCCGCGATCGCCAGCGCCGGCACCGACGGTACAGCGGCGCGCAACACCGCGAGATCAGCATTCTCGTCCAGATAAACGATTTTCGCGTCGATATTCTTGCCACCGACGATCATAATAATGCGCGCGCAGTCGTTGTTGATCACATGGCGAGCTGTAAACCACAGTCCATTTCCTACGTAGAAGGATGTGCCACGCTCGGTCAGGCCTTCCGGGATTTTCGACGTGGTAATGTCGACGAGCGGCAAATCGGCGCTCGGCACCATAGAAGGACGGATCAGATCGGAGGTCAGTTGCGTCCGGTGTGCGGCATGGGTTGCGACATGTGTTGTCCCAATGCTGCCGGAGGTGCGCTCGCCGACGTACGCGAACAGCAAAGCGACAACGACCGGTGCCAGCAAGGTTGCAAGTAGCGCGAGAATACGGATTCCGCTCACCTGTAGTGCCTTTAGCCGGATAGAGCGGCGGCGTTGAGAAGCCCGGTGACCAGCTGGCCGCAGGCATAGACCAGTGCCGGTGCGATCTCGCCGCGCGCGATAAGCGCTGGAAGTCCGGGCAATAACAGTCGCAGAGAGACGATCGCGATGAATTGGAGGAAGACGGTGACGATCCCCCATAAGACGATCTCCGGCATGCTGACGCTGTTCGCCATCATGGCCGCGAGCGGGATCGCCAAGGCCAACATCTGTCCGGAAAAGACGATCGCGGCGGCAACGTTGCCTTCCCTCAGCCGCTCGATTTCCTGATAGGGCGCGAATTTGGCGTAGAGACCGAGACCCACGAGGAGAAGACCAGTCGTCAATGCGAGATGACCGAGAAGAACGGGAAACCCGATCAACAGCCCATGCCAGGCCGCGTTCATCCGTTCCATACGATCCTCCGCGAAGACGACTGGCTTGCTCTCCGACTATTTGCCCTTCTGGCCGGAGTTTGGGTTTTGCTGCATTGGATTCTGCGGGGTGGTGTTCCCCGTAGAGTAATTCGCGCAGCCGGTGGGGCTATCGCAATTCGACTTGGCCGGGCTCAGATCGCCGCCAGGACCGGTCGCCGAGTTGGCGTTGCTCGGTCCCGCCGCCGGATTTTTGGTTGTCAAATTGCCCGTCTCATAGTTTGCGCATCCGGTGGGGCTATTGCAATTCGACCTGGCCGGACTCAGATCGGACCCTGGCGAGCCGCTTTGTGCATAAGCGGGTGCTCCCGAAAGCAGGCCGGCCAAGATGGCAAGCGTGCATGCTCCACCGAGCATTTTTTGTCGCGTCATTTTTGTCCTCCATAGACTTCGTCCCTTCTCGAGGAGCGGCCGGCGGGACATACGGTCGCTTCATCGGTGCAAATTATCGGCCGCGCACCGGTGCGGCCTCATTGGATCGGCTGAATGTAAATCGACGCACAAAATCGTGCCCGCGTGCGCGGCGCTAAGCGACATCGCTCAGCCGCGGGATCGCGCGTAGCCGCTTCGCGCGGTCCGGTCGCGGTCATCGCCACGAGCCTCCTTTTAGTGATCCTGGACGTGGCCCCGTTGCAAAAAGCTGACGGGCACGAACGATCGCTCTCAGAAGATGTATCGTCTGAACACAGCAGGCGCGGCTTCATTCAGCCGATACCATCGCGGTTTAAGAACCGCATTGCCCGTGGCCGTACCACGGCGTTCCGAAGAGCGAGCCGATGGGCGCCCGCTTCTCTCCCTGGCAAGAACGCTAGCATCATTAAGTCTCGAATTTTCCTGAAACGTGTGTCTATTCGGTGACATTGCTTTTGATGAATGTGCGCACTGACCACCACTTCTAATCCCCGACTGTTTGTACGGTAATGCGTCGCGCGGATGCCGGGCAAAGCTCTGCGATGCGGATGAACGGGACACGGAACGGGATCGTCTTCAATCTCGTGAGTTCGCCTTGACAAGATGCCAGCGCCGCAGCCGATGATTTTCGCCAAGGAGGAGTCTCACGATGACCATCACTATTACCGCCTTTGAACGGTCACCCGATGGCGGCAAGGGACTGGCGCGCGATACGCGCGTTCGCTGGGCACTTGAAGAAGTGGGCCAGCCCTACGAGGTTCGCCTTGTTTCGTTCCGTGCGATGAAGGAACCGGCGCATCAGGCGCTTCATCCGTTCGGCCAGATTCCGACCTATGAGGAAGGCGATCTCGCCCTGTTCGAGACAGGGGCGATCGTCTTCCATATCGCCCAGCATTATACGGGCCTGCTGCCGGAGGATGCGAACGCCCGGGCGCGCGCGATCACATGGATGTTTGCCGCACTCAATACAGTGGAGCCGCCGATCCTTGAACTTGCAAACGCCAAGCTTTTGGAGGGCGATAAGCTGTGGAGCAAGGAGCGTCTGCCTCTTGTCGAGAATCGTGTCCGCAACCCGTTGAAGCAACTCTCCGCTCGCCTCGGCGATGCCGACTGGCTCGATGGTGCGTTCAGCGCGGGCGATCTGATGATGGTGTCGGTGCTGCTCAGGCTGAAATCATCGGGCATTCTGGACGAATATCCGAACTTGGCCGCGTATGTCGCCCGCGGCGAAGCGCGGCCCGCCTACAAGCGGGCTTTCGCCGCTCAATTGGCGGTTAATACCGGCAAGCCATAGACCGGCTGATTTTTGAGTGCGCGGTCTAGATCCGTGCGCCGGCGCGTAGCGGCGGCAGCGAAGCGAGCGTGTCGCCGGGCTTGCCGAAGTAATAGCCCTGGCCGAATTCGACACCGAGCGCCAGCAGGCTTTGCGCCTGCTTCTGCGTCTCGATCATCTCGGCGACGATCGCGGTCTTCACCTGGCGGCACATGCCGATCATCGCGTTCATGATCTGCAGATCGCGATCGCTGTCCTGCATCCGCCGCACATAGGCACCGTCGATCTTGATGTAATCGACATGGAAGGCGCGCAGATAGGCCAGCGAGGCGGCGCCGGCGCCGAAATCGTCGAGGCAAACCGCATTGCCGGCCTCGCGGAAAGATTGGATCACCTGATTGGTGCGCGCCAAATCGGTGATGCTGGTCAATTCCGTGATCTCGAAGAGCACGCGCGGGCGCACGATGTCGTGATGCTTCAAAAGCTTCTCGAGTTCGGCGACAAAGGTGTCGTTCTGGATCGAGCGGCCGGAGATGTTCACGGCGAGCTGTGCAGTACAACCCGGCCCGGCATTGTCGAGATATTTCAACGCACGCTCGGCGACCAACAGGTCGAGCTCTTCGATCAGCCCGACACGCTCGGCGAATTCGATCGTCTCGAACGGCGACTTGCCGTCGGCGAAACGCGTCAGCACTTCGTAATGATGGATGCGCCGGGGCGCCATCTCGACCACCGGCTGGAACACCAGTCGCATGCCGCGATCGGTGAGCGAGCTCTTGAAAGCGATGACGCGTTTCGCCGTCTCCGCCATGAGCGCGCGGAAGCCGTCGACCAGCGAGGCAAAGGGCAGGTTGGCGATATCGCCGGCAGCGAATTCCTGCAGCGTGTAGGAGAGCGCCTTGGCCGCGTCGCTGGGGCTCAGATCGGCGATGTCGAGTGCGATCGCCAGCTCTTTGACCTGCAGCTCAGCGCCTTTGGGGTCGTGCAGCTTGAGGATCGCGGCGATCTCGTTGCTGACATCGGCCGTGGCCGCGCCGTCGGTCAGCGCGGCGAGCTTGTTCGGGCCGATCCGTCCCGCAAGGCCGCCGACGGCATAAGCGCGCAGGCAGCCGCCGATCTGGGTGAAGAGCGCATCGATCGCGCTGTCGCCGCTGCGCTCGCGCAGCCCGTCGACGCCGTCGACTTCATAGAGATTGAGCGCGGCATCGTCGGCCAGCGTCTCGGGCTGCTTCAAACAAGCGAGCACCGATTTCTCGAAGGCATCCTTGTCGAGCAGGTTGTTGTCGCCAACGGTTGCTTCGGCGAGGGACGGGCGCAGCGCCGAGACCGCGAAATGGATGGCGCCGCCCATGAAGGGCATGCGGCAGCCGCTCACCGCGACGCCGGTCGATTGGCCGTCGGGCCGCTGCATGCGGAGCGCGATCGGCTCCATGCGGCTGCGGACATCCAGGCGCTTCACCGCCGCGGCGATCACCGCGCGGTCGCCCGCGGAAAACAGCGCCAGGAAATCGCTGCCGGTCAGCGCGGCGACGCTGCGCCCCGCCAGCCCATCGGTCGCGCCGACAGCGAAACGGATACGCAGCGCGGCATCCACCTCGATCAGCAGATCGGCGGCGGCGAAAGCAAAAGCCAGAAAGCGGTTGCGCTCGTCCTTGAGCTGCTCGTCTTTCGGCGCGGCGTGACGCGCCCGACCGGCTTTAGAATCCGATGGTTGAGAATGTGTTGATTCTGCGATCGCCATGCGATCACGCCGGCCCCTCGTTCGTCGATGCCACAATGTGTTTTGGGGGACCTTGCCAGGCTATGAACGAATGTGAATAACCCGGCGTGGCTGCTAGATTATGGCCATTATGTCGCGGGGGCCCATCATTTTTTGGGGCCGATTTTTTGGTGATTGGGCGAGGGGAAGGGTGCGGATGGTCGCGTGGCAGCAGGAAGCGGATGTGGTGGTGGTCGGCTCGGGCGCGACCGGATTGCCGGCGGCGATCGCGGCGCGCGAGGCGGGCGCTTCGGTGCTGCTGATCGAGGCGGAGGCCGATATCGGAGGCCATGCGATCACCTCGGGCGGCAACGTGCCGCTCGGCGGCGGTACGTCGGTGCAAAAGAAACACGGCATCGAGGATACGCCCGACCTCGTCTTCAAGGACCTGACCGACTGGTCGGTGGTCCAGCCGAACGGCGCGGCCGATTATCGCTATAACGACCGCGAGATCATCCGCGTCTTCGCCGATGAAAGCGCGCCATGTTTCGAGTGGCTGTTGCAGCACGGCGTCGTCTTCCAGGACAAGGCGCCCGATCAGCGTGGCGGCGGCGCAGTCGGCAATTCGGTGCCGCGCGAGATGCATGCCGTGCCGCTCGACGTGCCGCTGATTCAGACCGGCAAGCCGGCGGCGGAGGAGGCGCGGCGCAGCTATTCGACCGGCAATGGTTTGATGCGGCCGCTCGAGGCGGCGGCGCGCAAAAGCGGTGTCGAGATATTGCTCGAGCACCGCATGACCGGCATCCATCGCGAGAAAGGCGATGCGAAGGGCCTCAACGCCTATCCGGCAGGCCGCGTCATCGGCATCGAGGTCACGCATCGCGGCGAGACGCTTAATATCCGCGCGAAGAAGGCCGTGATCATCGCCACCGGCGGCTCGACCGGCAATGTCGAGTTCCGCCGCATGTTCGATCCGCGTCTGACTGAGGAATATTGCGGCCTCGCCGGCATGCCGTATTCAGACCAAGACGCGAGCGGGGAGCTTGCGGCGATGGCGATCGGCGCTTCGCTCTGGGGCCTCGCCAATCAAAGCGCCGAATTCGGCGCCGTCATCACCAAGCCCGGCCGCATCGGCTCGCAATGGGGCTACGTCAATCTCGCCTGGCAACCGGGCAGCAGGATCTTCGACAAGATCCGCGCAACAGGACTGCGAGTTTCGGACTGGCAAAACCTCATCACCGTCAACATGCTGGGCAGGCGCTTCTACGACGAGACCTGCAAGCAATTCACCAGCAACAACTACAACGCGGTGAAGCCGTACGTGCACGGCCATTACCTCAACGCCGAGACCATCAAATACAAGCCAAACAACTGGCTGAACGCGGCGATGCAGGGGTTTGGCGACGGCAAGAATGGCGGCGGGCCGATCTGGGCGATCTTCGATGCCGACGCCTGCGCGCGCGAGAAATGGGATCCGAATCCGCCGCACGTCGATGAAGAGAGCGGCTTCTTCTTCCGCGCCAACACGATCGAAGAACTCGCGGCGAAGATCAAAATGAAGCACCAGCGCGTGCCGATGCCGCCGGGCAATCTCAGCGCGACAGTGACGAACTACAACACCTTTGTTTTTGACGGCGCCGACAGCGATTTCGGCAAGCCATCGCCGAAATATCCGATCATGAAGCCGCCTTTCTACGCCGCCTGGTGCACGCCAGTGGTGCACGACACGCGCGCCGGTTTGCGCATCGATGCCGATTGTCGTGTGATCGATCTGCAGGGGCGGACGATCCATGGCCTTTATTGCGGCGGCGAGTCAGCCGGCGGCTTCAGCCTGCACGGCCTCGCGCGCTGCCTCGTGCAAGGCCTTGTCGCCGGACGGAACGCGGCGAAAGAAGAGGCATAGGGTTAGGATCGCCGGTACGATGCGATATGGCACACCTTAGCATCACGCTGATTCTGGAATCCGGTGCCCGTATCGGGCCGGGTAAGGCTGCGCTGCTCGAAAGCGTGCATGATACGGGCTCGATCTCGGCTGCGGCCCGTGCCATGGGCATGGATTACAAACGAGCTTGGACTCTCATCGATAGCCTTAACCGAGCTTTCGATAAGCCGGTCGTTGATCGTGCAACCGGTGGTGCGGGTGGGGGCGGAGCAGTCCTGACACCGTTCGGCGCGGATGTCTTGGCCCGTTATCGCCGCATTGAAGCCGCTGCCTCGGAGTTCGGTACAGCCGACCTCAAGGCGCTTGAGCGCCGAGCTCTCCCGGACGCCGGACCCAAAATTTAATTACATCACCAAAAGTCATTGCTTGAGCCGAACGAGAATCGCTATGGTATTTTTACCATAACGATCCGGCGCTTGGAATGACGGAAAAAACGCGGAAGCCCGTTCTCGTTCGTGGGGTGGGTGATGTTGGCTCGGCGGTTGCCGCTGTTGTCTTTCGGGCCGGTTATCCAGTTGTCCTTCACGACGAGCCTCAGCCAACAGCATTCCGCCGAGGGATGGCTTTTGTCGATGCGGTGTTCGATGGAGCCACGACGCTGGATGATCTCTATGCGCGCCGCGTCGAGACAGCGACCGAACTCAATATTCTTCTTGCGACCAAAGATGCGATCCCGGTTGTGATCTGGCCATTTCCGGAGGTGCTTGCTGCATTGTCGTGGTCCGCCATCGTCGATGCGCGCATGCGGAAACGTGCGACGCCGGAAAATCAGCGGGGCAATGCGCCCGTCACCATCGGTCTTGGTCCGAACTTTGTTGCGGATGGAAATGTCGATCTCGCAATCGAGACGAGTTGGGGGAATCGGCTTGGTGACGTCATTGAAAGCGGAGGGACGCTTCCGTTAGGAGGTGAGCCTCAACCGCTCGGCGGTGTTGCCCGACAGCGCTATGTCTATGCTTCGTATGACGGGCTCTTCACGACGGACAAGCGTATCGGTGATACCGTCAACGAAGGTGCTGTCATCGCAACGGTCGCTGACACACCGTTACGCGCGCCCATTGCCGGCATCATTCGGGGCCTGACCCGCGATGGCGTCCCGATCAAATCGGGGACGAAGGTTATCGAGGTCGATCCGCGCGGCGATGCGAAAGCCGCATTTGGTCTCGGCACGCGCCCTAAGCGTATCGCCGAAGGTGTGTTGCGTGCAATCACGATGGCGGCGGTGCCAGCGTGAGCAATCGTATTGCTCCACAGGATGCTTCAGCGCGTCCCAAAGAACGCGGTTATGTGAGCGCGTTTTGCAGTGGTGCCGCGATTGGTGCGCTCGGCGGAATGATCGGCTTGGGCGGCGCAGAGTTTCGCTTGCCGCTCCTTATCAGCCTGTTTGGTTTCCCGGCCTTGGAGGCCGTCATTCTCAACAAGGCGATAAGTCTCATTGTCGTCGCGGCGTCATTGCCCTTTCGCTTCTCTGCCGTACCGTTTTCAGCGGTCGCCACGAATTGGCCGATTGTCCCCAATCTTCTTGCCGGCAGCATCATTGGTGCGTGGTTGGCCGCGAGTTGGGCAACCCGGCTCACCTCGGCGACCCTCTACAAGGTCATTGCTGTGCTGCTGGTGGCAATGGCCTTCGTCTTGTTGTTCACGCATGGTGATGCCCAGACGAG
The DNA here is from genome assembly GCA_963740675.1 of uncultured Alphaproteobacteria bacterium. GTDB lineage: Bacteria > Pseudomonadota > Alphaproteobacteria > ATCC43930 > CGMCC-115725 > CAIKMD01. The sequence continues at coordinate 151,276 of CAVUFS010000002.1, read as the reverse complement.
CGCGCCGCTGTTTTCCGGCGCAGCGTTGATTGCGGCGGGCATTGTTGCCGGTTTCCTGATCGGTGTCGTCGCTGCCCTTATGGGCGTGGCGGGCGGAGAACTGCTTATCCCAACGCTCGTCCTACTGTTCGGTGCCGATATCAAACTGGCTGGGAGCTTGTCGCTCGCGGTGAGTTTGCCGACAATACTGACCGGATTCGCTCGATACAGCCGGGACCGGAGTTTTGGCGTCCTGGCCCGGCACGGCAGCTTTGCGGCGGCGATGGCGATCGGATCGATTGTCGGTGCCTATATGGGGGCGCAACTGCTTGGGATCGTACCCGGCCATATCCTGTTGCCCGTTCCCGCCGTCCTTCTGCTGCTATCGGCTGTTAAGGTCTGGCAGCATCGCTAAAAATCGTATTTGTGAAGCGCCCTGACCGCCATCCTATAGTGGGACGAAAGCACCGGCGGCTTCAGCTTGCACGGCCTCGCGCGCTGTCTGGTGCAAGGCCTCATTGCGGGACGGAATGCGGCAAGGGAGAAAGCCGAGAGCTAATTTTCATCCGCACCTCGATTGCGCGATCGTCGCGAGGTAGAAACGCGAAAGATCCCGGGATCAGCTCAGTTTGTGCTACGATTGTCGCGCAAAGGGGCAAACACCCATGCATTCAGAGATCACCGATCCCGTTGCCATTCTCGACCACATGGTCCGTTCGCGTATCTCCGTGCGTGCATTCCGGACCGACCCCGTGCCAAGGCTTCTGCTGACGGAAATCCTGGAGACGGCGCGCTCGGCGCCGAGCAACTTCAACTCTCAGCCCTGGCGTGTGTATCTGCTCACGGGCAACGCTAAGCGTGCGCTTGGCGAGGCGATCCTGGAGGCGCATACGGCAAACACATTGCCTCCGTTCACGCCATTTCCCCAAGCTATGCCGCTGGATTGCGCGGCACGGGTAGGGGACTTTGGGGGCCGATATTATTCGGCGCTGGGTATCGACCGTGCGGACACGGTATCCCGTGCGCGCCAAACCGGCCGTAACTTCCTGTTCTTCGATGCGCCCGTCGGCCTTATCTTCACGATCCACGCCGCGCTCACACATCACAGCTGGCTTGACCAGGGTCTCTTCGTGCAGAGTTTGCTGCTCGCAGCGCGCGCCCGAGGCTTGGCAACGTGTCCGCAGGTTTCGTTCGTACGTTTCCAGTCCATTATCGCCGAGAAGCTGGGACTCGGTCCCGAGGAACTGGTGACCTGCGGCGTGTCGTTGGGCTACGCGGATGAGGAAGCCGCGGTCAATCAATTGAATATGCCGCGGGAGCCGGTAGATGGTTTCACGCGTTGGCTGGGCTTCGACGATTAACCCACGCTTGGTTCGCGTGCACGTCTCAGTGCTCAGTCCAACTCGGCCCTACATGCGACGCGGTAACCCAGGGATTTCGCGTCGTCATGGTTGCGGACGCCCACGCTGCCTGCAGTGACGAAGAGCGTCAATCGGCGCTTTACACCATCCTGCGGAATTTCGGCGATGTGCGGATGAGCGACGATCTGATCGCGACGCTGGGGCAGGACTGATTCGACTAAACTCAAAACCAGGAGGAGCGGATGCAGCGAGAATACATCGCCGGTTCATTCGAAACGGAAAGGGGTTATTCCCCAGTCGTTAAGACCGTTGGCGGCGCCCATGTCTGGGTTGCCGGTCAGACGGGCGTTCGCGATGAGACCGGCAAGATCGCCTATCTCGATATCGAGAGCCAGACACGTCGGTGCTTTCGCAATATCGAGGCTCAGCTCGCCAAGGCGGGCGCGAAGCTTTCCGATTTGGTGTCCATGACCGTCTTTCTCAAAGACCAGCGTCACGGGCCGAAATTCCTCGAGTTGCGTCGCGAGATATTGAAAAAAGATTTTCCTGTCTCGGCGCTGATTACGGTCGTCGGTTTTGCCGATCCGGCCGTTCTGCTGGAGATCCAGTCCATCGCTGTTGTCGATGCGGGCTAGTCGGCGCGCCGCACCTCAACAGCCGCTTGCATTGAAGGCGATCTTGCTCTCGCTCAGACGCGCGGAGATTTTGGAACGCGTCGATGCCGGCCTGTGCCGAAGCGGACCTCGAAAAGCTCAGTTCGAACAGGCCAGCGCCGCTTTACGTGCTTTGGACTTAGCTGCCGGTTGAAATGCCGTGCGTCCAATCGAAGACGGTCTCGTTCGAGCAAAATCAATCCATTTCCGTTGCGCTCCGATCGTCACCGCCGAAGATGATCGCGAGCAGGTCGGCGATGTGTACGCCGTCCGCGCGCATCAGCGTGTGAACGATCGGGTCGCTCAGAACATCCGTGATGTTCGGTTCAACGCCGGCCTCAGACCAACGAGCCCTACTCGGCATCGGACACCATCTCATCCGTCAGTCGGCGGATTTCGCTGTGTGTTCCCGAAGCGGGGACAAAGCGGCATCGGCGATCAGGGTCGTCATGCGCGATGCGAGCTTGCCGACTTGATCGAGACACTGGCTGCCGGCCTTTTCCGCGAATTGGCGCTGGCATTCCAAGAGATCGTTCGCACTGCGGCAGGAAACCACGGCCTGCCAAGTGTCGAGATCGGTCTGAAGCCGGGTGCGCGAGAAGTTGATGATGTCGTCAGAGAGCTCCGCGGCTTTTTTCAGCATGCGGTCACTCGATTGAACCCAGTTTAAAAGGGCCTCGTTGTAGCTGTTGATAAAGAAAGCGAAACCGGGGAGGGCACCGTTCTTCGAAAGCTTGATCTGTTCACTCTGCAGGCGATTGGACATTCACATGGTTCCTATATGGCGATGCTCATTATCGCTCACGGCGCTCGACCGCTTTCGGCCCCGCTGCCGCACGACCCCGGGACGATGACGAATCGCCGGATTGGATTTTGTCCGCAAATAGACCAAGCGGAGCTATTTCATGGGTTTTATATGAAAAATTTTGGGCCGGCGCGCGTGAGCTTGGCCGTTAGTGTCTAGAGCCGGGAGTTCGGTCAATAGTGCCGCAAGGACGGGGCAAACTTTCGAATCGAAAGAACTAATCCGTCTGGCTAACGATAGATGCGCTCAAGCTCTTCCTGCAGCGTCTCATAGCATTCGCAACACGCTTCCACCAATCCAGCACGATTCTCGATGACGATCGAAGAGCGCTGCGTCTTGATCAAACCATCGCGCTGCAGCGTCGCGAGGGTGGCCGACAACGCCGGCCGATACGTGCCCACCATCAGCGCGAGAAATTCATGGGTCACGCAAATCGTCGGGGCTTTGGCATTGTCGGCCGCCGTCAGGAGCCATCGGCAACAGCGTTGTCTAAGATTGTGCAAACGGTTGCATGCGATCAGCTGGGCGTAACGATTGATCCGATAGTTCGCATAGCGAAGCACCAGCTGCTTAAGCTGAGGGTCGGCCATTTCCGCCTGCAAGGCAGCGATACTTAGCCGGTGACCCTCGCCATCCAATTGGACGACGGTCTCGAACGGCGTTTCAGGTATTCCCAGGAGCGCCGAAAGGCCGACCATCCCTTCCGTCCCGACCACACCGACCTCACTGATCTGCCCGTCGTTCAGCACCTTCAGGAGCGAGATAAGGCCCCGATCGGGAAAATAGAGATGCTCGGTAGGCGCGCCGACATGTTCCAGCACGTCGCCGCGCCGGAACGCCACAGGTCTGAGAAGCGGCCGGATGCGTTGGCCGATATGCGGCGGCAACGCCGCAAGCAACCGATTGCGGGCGGCACTGCCCGCAATGTCCGGCGTGACGTCTTCAAGAACTCCCGTTCTCCGCATGGCTCGTCCCACGCGTGTGATATGTCTTTAATGTTAGGGAGATCGGATCGTTCCGCGCGCAAGCTGCTGTGCATTCAGGGCGCGGCCCATCCGGAAACGGAATCCGCACGACAGTCGCAACTGGAGTTAGATCGCGCTCCCCTTGCATGACGCGCGCGCCGGATTGCGCATCGATGCCGGCTGCCATGTCATCGATCTGCAGGGCAAAGCGATCCCCGGCCTTTATTGCGGTGGCGAAAGCGCCGGCGGCTTCAGCCTGCACCGCCTCGCACGCTGTCTCATGCAAGGCCTCGTCGCGGGACGGAACGCGGCGAGTGAACGGATTGAGCATTAGGATCGCCGCGCATCAGCGGAGCACCGGCTTCAACTCTCGGGTTGTGCCGACGGAAACGACCACGTGCCGTCAAGGATTTCTACGCGCGCGCGGAAGAGACGTACCGTGTAATTCCACCCCGGCGTGATCGGCAGACAGTTCTGGATCTCGCCGTCGCAGCCGCCGAATTGGATGGCGACCGAACCATCCGTGCCTTTCTTTGCGGTGATGCTGTTCACCGAATAGGCGTTGTACTGGTTCGGCTGGAGGTAACCTTCGCTGTTGTAGACGGTGAGTGACCAGAAACCGTCGACAGGCACGTCCCCGACCGTCAGCTTGTAGACGGTGCTGCCGTCATTCCGGGACGGTGTGATCGGGAGATAGAGCGCGTCCTTCTCGGGGTAGCCGCCCCACAGCATCGCGCTTCCGATCAGGTGCTTGACGGGATCAACCTCATTCTCATTCGCGCCAAACATGCGACGGGTATCGGAAACCGTGGTTCCAAGCAGCATGAGCGCTGTCTGTATCTTTTTGAGGCTTGCCTCATCCCAATTGGGGATTTCGAACTTGCCGGGGCGTTCCTGGCTGAACTTGATCGCATCCTGCAAGGCGTGGACTTGTCCGACATCTTCCTTGTTCGAGAAATCGACAAGGAAACGGACGACGGCAATGGCATAGCGCGTGCCAATCATTTCCTTGGTCAGGGTGTGAGCGCCCGCACCGTAATAGGTGGCCGGGGTGTATTGATCCTGATTGACGACCTGCATCCCCATGAAGCGCTTGCCGGCGTCCGGCAGCGTAATCGTCACCGGCCCGGCATCGAGGTCGACAATCGCAAACGAATACAACGTGTCGCGGTTGGGACGGACAATGCCTTGCTGGACGGGAGGAGCAAGCTCGCGGCCATGCCGGAATTTTCCGAAACCGCCGTTCTTGACCACCCCGGCGAAATTAATATCGGTTTGGGCGCGGTTGTAGTTTTCGACGGTGACGGGCACGACGGATGAAGCAGTCGTTTGTGCCGATGCGACGGAACTCGCTATCACTAGTGACATCGCTACCAAAATCCTCATGCTGGTCGTCGTCATTTGCTTCCAGGTGATCGGGCCATTCCCAACGCACCGGAACCGTACGCCAATCAAATACGGAAATTAACGGGCAAGATTGATAGCAGGCCTGCCAAATATGGTAGGCTTTCCGAATGGATCTGGATGCCACCCGCATGTTTGTCGCGGTCGTCCAGGCGGGCAGCCTATCGGCGGCGGCGACCCGTCTCGGAACGCCGCTTCCAACTTTGAGCCGCCGAATCCGGGACTTGGAGCGGCAACTCAGGGTGCAACTGCTGGAGCGTTCGGCGCGCGGCACGAAATTGACCGACGCCGGCGCAAGGCTGTACGAGCACGCCAGCCGCGGGATCGAGGCGCTGCTCGAGGCCGAGCAAGCCGTGGTGAGCGATCAGGCGCATCTGAAGGGTCGCCTGCGCCTGTCGTTGCCCCAGACCTTTGCGCCATGGTGGGATCTGCTGGCCGCCTTCCAGCGCCGCTACCCCGACATTCAAGTTTACGTCTACTCAACCGAGCGACGCATGGACCTGATCGAGGATGGTATCGACGTCGCGCTTCGCGTTGGCGCGATCGTTCACGAAGCCATGGTGGCGCGACACCTATTGTCTTTTCGCAATATTCTCGTCGCCAGTCCAAAGCTGGTGGAGCGCTTCGGCATGCCGGCAGCGCCCGACGCACTTCATCGCTTCCCCTGTGCGGTATGGGCGTCGCACATCGATGTTCCGGCCCGATGGGAACTGGGCGGGCAAGTGGTCGAGCCGAAGGCGGTGCTATCCACCAACGACTATCATCATTTGTTCAGCCGTGCGCTTGGTGGCGACGTCGTGACGGAGCTGCCGCCCTTCCTAGCGGCCGCGGCCATCCGCGAGAAACGTCTGGTGCCATTGCTGCCGCATTACCCGTTGCCCGAGTGGTCGGTCAATCTGCTCTATCCGCCGCACCGCCACCCATCCACGATCGTCAGGACATATCTGGAGTTCTGCCAGGACTATCTCCCAAAGATCGTTCAAGCTTGCGAAGTCGGCGCTGTGGATGAGCGGGCGACCTGAACCTCCGCGAATATCGCTTTCGGAATCGCGGCGCGCGGCTTGACCGTTGAAGGACGTGCCGGGCTTTGTCATCGCGCAAATGTCTGACGCTGTCGCTGCGCTCGGCGTCATGCGCTGCTCGGGGGCCGGCGAAAGGTTCAGTTCGCGTGTAAGCTCAGCCAGCCGCGTTTGAACGCATACGAGGGGCGGCTAAAGAAGATCGCGAAGGCGGTTCGTTGGCTTTCTTAGACGATGCGATCCCATTACTAGGTCGCGGGCTTCTGTGCCCATCTTTTCAAAACTGTCCGCGAGTTCCGAGTGTCGCTTTGCGGGCTGATGCCTCGCTCATCGTGTCGGCTGTCTCTCGGATTTCCTGTGCCTGTAATAACCAAATCACTGGCATGCCGTAAGTAAGAGCCATCGTCATCGTGCGTCCCGAAATACCTTCCTTAGCCGTTTGCATGCGAAGGCGAGGTTACAGCACCACCGAGGGGCCCAGGTCCATAGTGAAGTCATATATGGCGAAGCGCTAGGGTGCGTTTGCAATTAACCTCGCTGTGGACGATGCTTAATCGTAGCCAAAGCTCCCGTTCGACGTGTGCTCTAACAACAGCACTCTCGCTGGGGCGGAAAACGAAAAGAGCCCAGACGTTTAGAACTCCACCTATTGTGGTGGGTTTCTTAAATAATATTCCCAATCAATCACGCCGCTTAACCTCGGTTGCTTCTCGGCATGACACAGCTCCCTCAACAGATGAGGAAGCAAGGAGCGCATGGCGCTTGATCGCCGCAGGGCGCATCTATATATTTCGATTATTGTGGAAATATCGAATTCAAATGCGATGAAGAATTCCGAAGTCGTTGGCGCGCTCTCGGCGCTGGCGCAGGAGACGCGGCTGGCGATCTATCGTCTGCTGGTTGAGGCGGGGCCGAACGGGCTTGCTGCCGGCGCGATCGCGCAGCGGCTCGATGTCGCGCCGTCGTCGCTGTCGTTTCATCTCGCGCAACTCACGCATGCCGGGCTGATCAATCAGCGCCGCGCCAGTCGCAGCCTGATTTACGCGGCGGATTTTGCGACGATGAATGGGCTCGTCACATATCTCACCGAGAATTGCTGCGGTGGCCAGTCCTGTGGACCGGTTTGCCAGCCGACGAAAACGCCTTCGAGCCGTTCGAGAAAGAAATCCGCATGACGATCTACAACGCGCTGTTCCTATGCACCGGTAATTCGGCGCGCAGCATCCTTGGCGAGGCGCTGCTCAATCATTGGGGCAGGGGGAAGTTCCGTGCTTTTAGCGCCGGCAGCTTCCCGAAAGACGAGGTCAATCCGCTGGCGATCGAGCTGCTGCAATCGCTGCATCTGCCGACCGAAGGCTTGCGCTCGAAAAGTTGGAGCGAATTCGCGGCGCCCGACGCGCCGGTCATGGATTTCGTGATCACGGTTTGCGATCAGGCCGCGAGCGAGGTCTGCCCAATCTGGTCCGGCCAGCCGATCACGGCGCATTGGGGGATTCCCGATCCGGCTGCGGTCGAGGGAACGGTGGCGCAGCGTCGCGCGGCGTTCAGCGATGCTTGCCGCCGGCTCGATGCGCGCATCAAGCTGTTCGTGTCGCTGCCGTTCGACAAACTCGACCGGTTGATGCTCACGCGCGAGGCCGAGCGCATCGGTCGTACCGGCGCGAGCGCCGCGGATAGCCAAGCATCGTGAACGGATGATGGGGCTAAACAGATGATCGCGGCCCCGGATCTCAAACGCCGCGCCGCCGCCGAAGCGCTCGGCACGGCGTTTCTCCTTGCCGCAGTGGTCGGCTCGGGCATCATGGCCGAGCACCTCGCCGGCGGAAACGTCGCGCTCGCGCTGCTCGCCAACGCGATCGCCACCGGTTGTGCGCTCTTCGCGCTGATCCTCGTTTTCGCGCCTTGGTCGGGGGCGCATTTCAATCCGCTGGTGACGCTGGCGCTGGCGAGCGACGGCGAGGTCGCGTGGCGCGACGTTGTCGTCTATATCGCCGCGCAGATCGCCGGCGCGATTATTGGCGTCTGGCTCGCGCATCTGATGTTCGATCGGCCAATCCTCGAATGGTCGGCGCATGCGCGTACGGGCGTCGGCCAATGGACCGGCGAATTTGTCGCGACTTTCGGGCTGCTGCTGGTGATCGAAAACGGCCGCCGCGCTTTTGCGCAAAGTCTGCCGGCGGCGATCGCCGCCTATATCACCGCTGCTTATTGGTTCACGTCCTCGACATCCTTCGCCAATCCGGCGGTGACGATCGCGCGGGCGCTGACCGACAGTTTCGCCGGCATCGCGCCGCGTGACGTGCCGGGCTTTGTCCTCGCTCAGTGCCTGGGTGCGGCGGCCGCGCTCGGCTTCATGCGCTGGCTCGAGGGCCGGCGAAACGCTTCAGTTCGTATGTAAGAGCTGATCCCGAATAACCCAACAGCGGCAAAGTTTCGGCGAGCGCCGCTATCGGCGACGCCGATCGACGAGAGAACGGTCCGCTTCGATGCTCACATGTCGAGTCTTGCCAGCATCGGAGAAATTTCCGCCACAAAGTCGTAGGGGATCATGCGCGACACGCGCTCATGAGCGTTGTCGTATCGGTCGCGACGCATCGGTGATGTGATCAGGGGGTGAGGTGGCTTTCGCTGGCTTATCCACAGGCCGGGACCGGCTCGGTTTTTGCGGCCGGCAAGGGTCGAATGCCGGGTTCAAAGTTCACGGATAAATGCAGCGTCTCGTTGCAATGCATTGAAATATAATGGTTTTATTGCGGGCAAAAAATCAAGCGGACGGCGAAAAATTCACCGATGTTCCCGTTGTGTTCTAGACAGCCGGGCTTGCGGTTGCTATAACCATGGCACGCTGGCAAACCCGGCTCGCCCATCGGGTCGGGAGCTTGCAGCGCGATAAATCCAATCTTCTTTTTGGCCTTTACTCTTTGGTCAACGACTTCAAGCCCGCGTCAGCGGGCTTTTTCGTGCGCCTGCGTGTCGATTACCATGAACAGCGAACACGAGAGCGCGCATGATCTCTGGTCTGAGCCACATCACGTTCATCGTTCGCGATCTTGATCGCATGGAAACGGTGCTTACGCAGATACTTCGAGCAAAGAAGGTCTATGACAGCGGGCGCAAGACCTTCTCGCTTTCGCGTAAGCGCTTCTTCCTTGTCGGCACCGGCTCCGCGGATACATCCGCGCCGGTATGGATTGCGATCATGGAAGGCAAACCGCTGGAGGAGCGAACCTACAATCACGTCGCCTTCAAAATCGACGAGGCAGACTACGAAGATTGTCTCGAGCGAGTTCCGCTCGCTCGGTCTCGATACGAGAGAAGGTCGATCACGGGTCGAGGGAGAAGGCCGCTCGATCTACTTCCACGACGACGACAATCACCTTTTCGAACTGCACACCGGAACCCTGCCCGAACGGCTTGCGCGCTATGCAGCAGGCGGTCGCGAGGGCTTGAAGCGCCCGGCGAGCTTGTCCGTTTATCAGACCAGGCGCAGGCGCGGCGTAGCGGGTCTCCGACGGTTGGGATCTCTGGGGCGTCGCAGAAGAAAACCGTCATTCCCGCGAAAGCGGGATGACACATCAGCAAGCTGATGCGTCACTTCGGTAAAAACGCCTCGGTGTAGAGCGTCGACATGTCGGGCGGGGTGTCGACCAGTTTCTGATCGACGAAAGCGCGTTTGAGATTGGTCAGCGCCTCGGCGTCAAATTTGCAATCGCGGCTGAATTTGCTGGCGGTGATGTCGTATTCCTTGGCCATCACATTTTCGGAGAAGCCGGTGACCTCGCTCTCGATCTTCACGGTCTCGGCCTTGTGCGTGGTCAGGTAATCGATGGTCTCGAGCCAGCCGGCGAGGAAGCGGCGTAGCGCATCGGGATCGGTGTCGATGAAATGCTGGCTCGCAAAGGTCGTGCTCGCGGCGATATTGCCGACGAAGTCCGAAGACGGGGCGAGCAACCGGCCTTCTTTCTTTTCCTCCCAATTGAAGACGTTCGAGGTGACCGAGAGATCGGCGTCGATCGCGTTGGTGCGGAAAGCGGCGATGGTCGCGGCGGCGCCGTTGCCGATCGCGATGGCGCTGGCGGCATCCGCGCCGCTCCAGCCTTCATGCTGATTGAGCTGCTTGGTGAGCCAGTCGGTGAGCGAGCCGGGGCTCGAAATGCCGATCTTCTTGCCCTTGAGCTGATCGACTTTGTGGACCGGCGATTTATACGGCACGGCGATGCCGATGAAGGGGATGGGCGAGAGCCCGTCGCACACCGCTTTCATCGGCGCGCCTTTGGCGACGAGCGCCATCTCGGTACCGGCGCCGAGACCGACATCGATGCTGCCCGCGACAATCGCCTGCGACAGCTTGCTGCCGCCGGTGAAGTCGGAGATTTTCAACGTAAGGCCGTGTTTCTTGAAGATGCCGGTCTTGTCGCCGACATGGACCGGCAAAAACGAGGTCGAGGCGGCATCGGCCTTGCCGACCGCGATCGTATCGTCGGCCCGAACGGCTGCGGCCGGCGCGACGAGCGCCCATCCGGCAACCAAAGCGACGAGACCCAGCTTGCTCTTGGGCTTGCCCATGCTTTCCTCTCCTCTGCCTTCGGTTCTGTCGCACATTCATGCGGTGCGTTTGCTCGCCACTAGCGAGAGTTTCCGGGGCTTGTCAAATTGGTACCGGGAGAGAGCTGGGCCAAGACTAACCATTCGTCATTGCGAGCGAAGCGAAGCAATCCAGTGTTTGAGGCATACTGGATTGCTTCGTCGCTTACGCTCCTCGCAATGACGGTGAAAGATCGCGTCAATATTCGAGTCACTGATGAGGTTAGCTACAGCTTGCAAGGGGGAAAGATGGGATCTGCATTATCGCTCGCCGTGGCCGATGCTTTCGCGCCGTCAGAGCGCCGTCTGCTCTTGCTGACGGTCGGCGGGACGATCGCGTTGCTCATCGGGCTGTGGTTCGGTGCCTCGGTGGTGATCGCGGCGCTGAATGTGACCGGCTGGCATTGGCTCAATATCGCGATCGATTTGCTCGGCAGCGTCGCGACGCTGTTCATTGCCTGGCTGATCTTTCCGAGCATGGCGATCCTGATGCTCGGCTTCTTCCTCGATCGCGTGATCGCCTCGGTCGAGCGCCGGCATTACCCGGATCTGCCGGCGCCGCGCGCGATCGGCATCGGCCCGTCGCTCGCGAGCGCCATCCGCCTCGCGCTACTGGCGCTGCTGCTCAATGTCCTGGCGCTGCCGCTTTACATCTTTTTCCCGGTGGTGAATGTCGTGCTGTTCTTCGGCATCAACGGCTATCTCATCGGCCGCGAATATTTCGAGGCGGTCGCGAGCCGCCGGCTCGAGCGTCCGGTGGTCAAGGCGATGTGGCGGCACTATCGCGTGCGGCTGGTAATCGCCGGCGCGATCATCGCGTTTATGCTCTCGGTGCCCGTGCTCAATCTCGCCGCGCCGCTGATCGGCGTGGCGTTCATGCTGCATCTCTTCGAGGGGCTGCGCCGGATTGGCAGCGGCGCTTTCGTCCAATAGCTTTATGCCGCATCTTTTCGACGCGCTGCGGGGTCCGGTACCGGCATGATCGCGTCAGCTCGCGGCTTTTTGCGCGGCTGAGCATGCGGCTCGTCGATCCCGATGCACCAGCGAATGAAGATGAGAAACACGCCGAGGATGGGCATCAGGATCGCCAAGAAGAACGGTCCCGGCGCGGTGAACAAGAACACGGTGACGTGGCTCACCTCGTAGGTGTCGAGCAGCAGCGTGGTGGCTCTACCGTGCAGGTCGAGCCAGATGCAGGCGCCAGCGATCGCCAGCGATAGGAACGATAGCAACGCCCACAGGCGAAGGACGACCTTCCAAACCTCCATCGGCGCTTTCTCCACTGGCCTCGCCGTAGCAGCAGCCGAAATCTCCACCAATGTCGCACGCTCCGACGTTGAGCGTCGACCGTTCACGAAGCAGGACGACGTAGATTACAGGAGGTTACGCTGTCGGGATTGTCGATACCGATCCGGCTGTGGCGACGCGTTCGTGAATTCGCGCTCTAGGCACAGCGACTTCCGCCGGATAAAAAAGCAGGCGATTCGGCGGGGGCGGTGAGGGTGGCGAAAAAACGCGCGTTGGTGATCGGCGGCTCGATCGGCGGGCTTTGCGCCGGGCATTTATTCCATCGCGCCGGGTGGGATGTCACCGTTTATGAACGCAGCCGCAGCGACCTCGCCGATCGTGGCGCCGGGCTCGGTGTCTCGAAAGAGCTGTTCGATATCATGGCACGGATCGGCATCGAGCCCGATCCGTCGCTGTCGGTCGGCGCGAAGACCTCGATCTGGCTCGGCCAGAAGGACGAAGTTGGTACAGGAATTGCCGCGCGCCTCGCGCGGCAGCACCTGGCCGGTGATCTATCAGCCGCTGCGCCGCGCCTTGGCGGATACGCTCTATCGCCCCGGCATGATCCTGACGCGCATCGAGCAGGATGGGCCGAAAGCGCGCGCGGTCTTCGCCGACGGCACGGTGGAGAAGGCCGATCTCATCGTCGCGGCTGATGGCGTGATGTCGACGGCGCGGCGGCAACTCCTGCCCGAGGTCGCGCCGAAGCTGGCGGGCTATGTCGCCTGGCGCGGCATCATCGACGAGGCGGAAATACCGGCATCGGGCCGCGATCTGCTCTTCGATCGCATCGCTTTCTCTTTTCCTGAAGGCGAGATGATCCTGTCGGTGCATGTGCCGGGGCCGGGCAACGACGTTCGGCCGGGGCATCGCCGCTATTATTTCATCTGGTACCGGCCGGCGACGCCGGATCACCAGCGCGAAATGTTCACCGATGCGGCGGGTCAGCATCACGGACTCTCGATCCCGCCGGCGATGATCCGCGACGAATTCCTCGATCAACTGCAAGCGGCGGCGCGCGCGAAATTGCCGCCGCTGATGGCCGAGATCGTCAGCCGCGTGAAGCAGCCTTTGCTGCAGGCGATCACCGATATGGAATCGCCGTGCCTCGTCTTCGGCCGGGTGGCACTGATGGGCGATGCGGCCTTTGTCGCGCGCCCGCATGTCGCCGCCGGCACCAGTAAGGCGGCGCTCGATGCGGCGTGTCTGGTCGACGCGCTTGACGCGGCGGGCGACGATATCGATGCCGCGCTCGTGCGCTACAACGAACAGCGCTGCGCCTTCGGCCGCGCCATCGTCGCGCATTCGCGCTATCTCGGCGCTTATATCGAGGCGCAGATCAAGCCGCCGTCAGAGCGTGGCACGGCCGCGACGCGCGATCCGGCACGCATCATCACCGATTACGGCGCGCCGCATCTCGTACACGCGGCGTAGCTTCGAAGCCGCCCCGTCGGCTAGGGCTTGTACCCGTGCTCGCGATAGTAACGCTCGGCGCCGGGATGGAGCGGCGCACCGAGCCCCTGCCACATCTTGTGCGGATCGATAGGATAGGTCAGGGGACTGCGCTCGACAGGAATGTTGCGGAAGCGCGCTTCCATCTCGGCGCGATGCTCGACCAGCACGGCGGTGATGCGATAGGCGACCTCTTCATCCATGTCGTCGCGGACAAAGATCGCCCAATGCGAGAAGTCCAGGCAGGGAATATCCGCCGGCGCGCCGAGCCGGCCCTTTGCCAAATTTGCCGGCCGCAGCCCGTAGTTGCGCTGCAGCGTCGCGAGCGCGTCCTGGGTGAAGGGAATGAACCGGACCTTCGCCTTCTCCACCCATTCGTACCAGCCGGGTGTCATGATGCCTTCGAAACATACGGCGTCCGCCTCGCCGCGTAGCGCCTGGGCAACGCAGCTCTGCGGCCGGTCGCTACCAAGCCATTTGCCGCCCCATTTTTCGATGTCGCCTGGCGCGATGCCATGCGCATCGAATGCACGCTCGATCACATAAGTCAGCAAATTGTCCGGATCGCGTACCGAGGTCGCGAGGCGTAGCGGATATTTCCGCTCGACGATATCGGCGAAAGAGGTGATGCCGGTATCTTCGCGCACGGCGAAGATCAGCCGGTCGTCTTGCGGGTAATAGCCGAGTGTGCGCAGAAACGGATAAGCGCGGCCGGCGAAGAGATGCTTGCCCTGCCGCGCCCATTCGAGCGGCACGTCGAGCGGCGTCGTAATACCGAGATCGACTTCGCCGCGCGCGACGGCATCGATATTGTCGCGGAAGCCGGTGCCGGTGAGGATCCAGAAACGCGAACGGGGCTCGGAGCGAAAGCGCATATTCGCCGCGATCATGCCGACAAGGGTGTGGAAATTGGCGACGCCCCAATCGCCGACCATCTTCAGCTCGATCCGCGGCCACAGTGCTTCTTCGCTCATCGCATCATGCCGTTTCGATGAAAATTTCGTTGTCCGTCACGGTCACCGGATAGCGGCGAAGCGCGAGAATGCTCGTCATGCCCGGTGGCTGACCGGTTTTCAGATCGAAGCGGAAGAAATGCCAGGGGCAGACGATGACATCGCCATGGCGCTTGGCCTCGGCGAGCGGTCCCATTGCATGCGGGCAGCGCGGCTTGAAAGCGATGTAGCCGCTGCCGTCGTCGAGGCGCGCGACGGCGATCTCGCCGATGCCGCTCACCCGCTTGCAGAAGATCGCGCCATCGCGGACATCCTCGGTCTTGCACAGCGCGATCGTCGTCATGGTGCGTCAGCCGGCTTCGCGCGCCGCCCGTTCGTCGGGCGTATCGGCGTCTTCGTGAAAGCCATAGATCGGCGGATGGATGGCACTGCAATTCGGGCAGGTGCGCAGCTTTGCGTCGGCGTTGAAGGCGCGTACGCGCGCCAAGGCGAAATCGAGGAATCGCTCATAGCCCGATTGCACCTCGGCGAAATGCGCCTCGCCGAAACGGGTGGCGCATTTCGGGCAGACATGGAGGCAGCTCGCTTCCGCCGGCTTGCCGGTGAGTCCGCCGACGACCAGCATCAGATGCGCGATCGGCCCGCGTGGCACCGTCAGCAGCATCGCATCGACATCGTTCACGATCCAGAAGCCGAAGAGATGCGCGATGTGGTAGGGCGTGCCTTCGGGAACGCGGTGGAAGACCGGTTTCGATCCATGGGACGGGAAGGGGCGGACGCCCTTGTCGCACCATTCGTGCAACACGTAAGGCGGCTGGTCGGTGCTGCGCGTCGCACGCCACAGCGCATGATTGCCGCGCCGGATCCACGGGCCGGTCGGGCCCCTGACATCGAAATCGAAAGCGAGCAGCGGCTCAGCCGTCACCATCTGAGGCGCGCCTCGCGCTCCTCGGGCGTATCGTTGCGGGCGAAGGCGACGTAGCCGACCGAATTGACATGGCCGCAATCGGGGCACACGCGCCGCTTCGGATCACCGTTATATTCGTGCACCGCCTGTTGCTCCCAATTCCAGAAATCCTTGAAGCCGAGCGATCCGGTGACGAGCTCGCTCATATAGACGAGCGCGGTGCACTTCTCGCAATACCAGGCGATGCGATCGGCCTCGTTTCCTTTGGGATGGCCCTGAATGAGCAGGACGTAGCCCGGCTGATCGGCTGTCGGCGGCAGATCGATCGAGATCTCGTCCATATCGTTGATGTGCCAATAGCCATAGACGAACTCCGTATGGTGCGGCGTTCCGGCGTGCGTCAGATGCGCCACCAGCGGCTCACGCTTGATGACCGTGACGCCTTTGGGACCGATCTCGAGATGGCGCCGATTTTTCACCGCCAGGACGGGCCCGGTTCCCTTTTGCTCGGCGACGGTTTTCGGCGCTTCCATCAGGATCTGGCGAATGCCGTAGACATTGTCGCCGACGGGCCTGAAACCCATGAAGCGCGGCAGGACCTTCTCCGCGAGGAAATCCCAATCGTCGACGATCTTCTCGAGCGGTTCATCGACGTAGACATCTGCATACATCATGACGGCGCTCCTCAATTGTGTCGTTAGACTGCGTCTTTACGCTTGTCCCTGTCAATCGAAGCGGTCCACGGGCTCGACGGTCAGGGCGAGAGCGGAACGCCCGTCGCCTTGCTTACGACCTGCCAGTTTTTGGTGTCGGTATTCCAGCGAGTCACCACGGCGTTGTCGACGCTAAGACCGCGCTGCGGCACTTTCTCGAAATCATAGACGCCATTGACGCCGGCATAGGTCTTGAGGCCGGCGATCTCGTCGCGGATCTTTTGCGCGCTCGCATCCGGGCCGAGCTTCTTCAGCGCATCGATCAGGATGATCGCCGGGTCCCAGGCGAGCTCCGAGGCGATGTCGGGCTGCACGCCGGCATCCTTGAAGGCGCCGTAGAACGCCTTCTGCTTGTCGGCGACGGCGGCTTCCATCGGGAATTTCGGATCGTTGGCGACGACCCATTCCGCGGCCGGGAAATAGAGCTGCTTCGGCAGGAAAGCCTCGTACTGCTTCATCTGCGCGCGCGTCATGTTGCCGTCGGTGGTCGCGGTCGGCACGTCGAGGCCCGCTTGCAGCATGGCGCGGAAGATGGTGGCGATCGGCGCGCCGGTGCTCCAGGCGATGAAGGCTTGCGGGTTGGCGGCTTTCACTTGCTCGATCTGTGCCGAAACATTGACGTCCTGCGGATTGAAATGCGCCGTCGTGACGATGCTCATCGCCTTGTTCTCGGGCTGGTCGAGCACCGATTTGATGCCGCGCTCGGCATCCTGGCCCGATGCGTCGGTGCTGAACATCAGCGCGACCTTGGTCCAGCCTTTCATGCGGAAATAGCGGACAGCCGCGGCGGCGAGATCGAGCGTCGAGACGCTCGAGGTGAAGACATAGCTGCCCTTGTCGGGATGAATGCCCGGCGAGAGGCAATAGTCGACCGGGCCGCTTGCTTGTACCAGCGGCCCCATCGCGCTGCACATCGCGACGATCGACGAGCCGAGGAGCACGGCCGGGTGCTTTGCCATGATCTCATTGGTAAGCTGGACCGCAACTTGCGGGCTGCTCTGATCGTCATGGAAGACGAAATGAATCTGCTTGCCGCCGATGCCGCCGCCAGCATTCGCGACTTTCTCCGCGAGCTGCAGCGATTGCTGCTCGCCCTGGCCGAGGAAGGAGCCGCCGCCGGTCAGCGGCATGACGACCTCGATCTCGAAATTGTCGGCGGCGCGGGCGGGCAGAGGGATGCTGGAAAAGGCGGCGAGAGCAAGCCCAAGCGCCAGCGCAGATTGCGGTTTCCCCACGATATTCCTCCCTCATTGCTCTTTATTACTTCGATACCGAATTATGCCGCAACGCCTGGAATGTCAATATTTAAAGGCTAGACAGGGTTATGGCACGATACTAAAATCCTTCGAAGGCTAAGGAATAAGAACGATGACAGGCGAATCGTTTCGCGAGGCCTTTATCGACGCGGATGGCTTCCGTATCCGTTATCTGGAAGCCGGCGATGGCCCCGTCCTTATTTGCATGCATGGCGGCGGTGGGCTGCGCCTCTCGCCCGCGCATGATCTCCTCGCGCGGGACTATCGCGTGATTGCTTTCGAGATGCCGGGATTTGGTGCCTCGCCAGAGAATAGCCGCTCAATCTCGACCGAGGATCTGGCGCAGAGCATGAATGCTGCCGTTTCGGCCTTGCACGTCGAGCGCTACAACCTGATGGGCACGTCGTTCGGATCGAAGGTTGCGCTGTGGATGGCGATCCAGCGTCGGGAGCCGGTCGAAGCGATTGTTCTGATCTCACCGGCCGCGATCCGACTGCAAGAAGGGCCGGTGCCGACCCGCGTCGCGCCCGAGGAAGGCGCTAAGCTGCTTTATGCGCATCCGGAGCGGCAGCCGAAATCCGCGCCGCCACCGCGCGAACTCGTCGCAAAACATGCTGCGTTGACGAGCCGCCTCCTCGGTCCGCCGCGCGATGCGCGGTTCGAGGCGCGGCTTGCGGATTTGCAAATTCCCGTGTTGGCGCTCTTCGGCACGGTCGATCGCGTGACGCCGCCCGAGGGCGCTCATCTCTTTCGCGATGCTCTCCCGAATTGCCATATCAATCTGATCTACGACGCGGCGCATGCGATCGATGCCGATCGTCCCGAGGCGCTGGCTGCCGTCGCGGGCGATTTCTTTGCGCGGAAAGATCGGTTCCTTGTCCGCAATACGAGCGGCGTCCTCTATCCGTAATCGCGCGCGATCCCGTCATCAGGACACGGCCTCATGAAAGCCTCTCTCTTTTGCAATGCCCAATACATGGGACCGGCGCCGGCCGATGTGTGGCCGCTCTCGGGTAAATACTTCGAGCCGGAGCATGCCGTACGGTCGATGCAGACGACGCTCGACCAGTTCCGGCATGCGGACGAATTCGGCTTCGACTGGGTGACCGTCGCCGAGCATCACTACTCGCCGTTCTCGCTCAGCCCCAACCCCATGGTGATGGCGGGCGCGTTATGCCAGGTCGTGCGCAAGGCCAAGATCGCGGTATTGGGGCCGACGATTCCGATCCTCAATCCCATTCGCGTTGCGGAAGAATTCGCGATGATCGACGTCATGTCCGGCGGCCGGCTCATCGCCGGAATGATGCGCGGCACCCCGAACGAATACGTGACCTACGATATCAACCCATCCGAATCCCACGAGCGGTTTGCCGAGGCGCTGCATTTGATCCGCCGAAGCTGGACGGAGAAGGAGCCCTTCGGCTGGACGGGAAAATATTATCAGTACCGGACGGTCTCCATCTGGCCGCGACCGGCGCAAACCCCGCATCCGCCCATGTACATGTCCGGCGCGAGCCCCGAGGCCGGCGCGTTCGCCGCCCAAAATCATATCGGCGTGGGATTCGCCTTTACGACCATTCCGCATGCCAAGAAGGCGGTCGCTCACTATCGCGCCTGCGCGCGCGCGGCGGGCTGGGATCCGACGGCCGACGATGTGATCTATCGCGCGCTTTACCACATTGCCGACACGGATGAACAAGCGTTCGCGGAAATGGCGACGCTTCAGCCGCGGGTCAACATGACGGATCAAAATAAAGCCGTGTCCGCCGCTATGCGCGAATCCGGATATTATGGGGCCGACCTCGGCGGGCAGACGACGCGTAATTCGCGCCGCGAACTTGCCGAGCGGATCGAGCTTGGCCAGGTCGTCGTCGGGAGCCCGGAAACGGCGCTCAAGCAAATTCGACGGATCCATGACGAGTTGGGTGCGGGGATCATCGATCTTGTCGTTGGTGTCCAACTTGGCGAGCCCACCATGCATTCGATCGAGCTTTTAGGATCCAAGGTGCTGCCGCGAATGCGCGAATTCGATTGAGGCTCAGCCTTTTAAAGATTCTGGCAGGGCTGAAAACACGGAGTAGACAATGACGCCGGAAGAAAACGATCTGCTGTGCCGTGTCGAGGGCGATGCGCCGATGGGCGCTCTGATGCGCCGGCACTGGCTGCCTGCCTGCATGTCCGAGGAGGTGATCGAGCCCGACGGGACGCCGGTGCGCACGCGGCTGCTCGGCGAGGATCTTGTCGTTTTCCGCGACAGCCAGGGCCGGCTCGGCGTGCTCGGCGAGCATTGCCCGCATCGCCAGGCCTCGCTCGCTTTCGGTCGCAACGAGGAATGCGGCCTGCGCTGCCTCTATCACGGGTGGAAATTCGATATCGAGGGCAATGTCCTCGACATGTCGTGCGAGCCCGATAACGGCGCGCGCATGCGGCCGAATATCAAGCACAAGGCCTATCCCGCGCGCGAAGGCGGCGGCTTCGTCTGGGTCTATATGGGGCCGCGCGAGACGATGCCGGAATTTCAGCCGCCGACCTGGGCGCCGACGCCGACGACAAGGATCAGCATCGTGAAGATGCACACCGCCTGCAATTGGGCGCAGCCGCTCGAAGGCGCGATCGATTCCGCGCATTCATCGAGCCTCCATTCGACCAACATGCCGGCGATGAAGGTCGACGGCGCCAAGGCGACTGAGCAGAACTGGCCGCGGCCGTCGACCGACAAGGCGCCGCGCATGCAGTTCCAGCTCACGAATTACGGCTTCCGCTATGCCGCGATCCGCAAGCCGATCGTCAATCCGGAGACGCATGATTATGTGCGTATCACGGTGTTCGTCGCGCCCTTCACCGTGCTGATCCCGCCGAACGATCAGTACAAGCTGGCACAGATGCTGATCCCGATCGATGACCGAAACACGATGTTCTATTGGGTCGCCTGGCACGAGACGAAGGGCATCGACCAGGAAAGCTGGCGCAAATTCTGCGCGGCGCAGGTTGGCATCGATCTCGACGCCGACTATCGCAAATTCGCCAATCTCGGCAATTGGTTCAAACAGGATCGCCAGGCGATGAAGCTCGGCGATTTCACCGGCATCAAAGGCATCCCGGCGCAGGACATGGCGATGTGGGAGTCGATGGGGCCGATCGCCGATCGCTCGCATGATTATCTCGGCGCGAGCGATGTCGCGGTCTCGCAATTCCGCCGTCAGATGGTCGCGGCCGCCAAGCACATGGCCGAGGGCGGCCCGGCACTCGGCACGACCGCGCCGCGCATCCCGCAGGTGAAGCTCGCGTCCTTCGAGGGCATCGTCGCGAAGACGACGGATTGGCGCGCGCTCGCCGTGTCCGAGGAAGAGCGCGCCGTCGCCGCCGTTCCAGCGGAATAGCATGCCGCAGCAAGCCCCCGCGCCGAAGCGCGGCAAGAGCGAGGCGGCGGTAAAGCGCTCGCCCTATCCGCCGGAAGAGAGTATCGGCCATCAGGTGCGCTGGGCGCATCGTGCCTTGCAGCGCGAGATCGAAGAGCGGCTGAAGCCTTTCGGTATCACCAATGGCATGTGGTATTTCTTGCGCGCGCTGTGGGAAGAGGATGGGCTCTCGCAGCGCGAGCTCAGCGATCGTGTGGGTACGTCGGAAGCGACCACAGTCAGCGCGCTGCATGTGATGGAAAAGCGTGGGCTGGCGCTGCGCGTCCAGAACACAGACGATCGTCGCAAATCGAATATCTTCCTGACGCGGCCGGCGAAGGATATGCGCGATCTACTGCTGAAAGAAGCGCGCGAGGTCAATCGCACGGCGACCGAAGGGATCAGCGAGGCCGAGATCGAGGGCCTCAAGGCGACGCTGGGCAAGATGCGCAAGAATCTCGCGGCGGCGAACGATGCGCGGCGCGCGGCCGACGTTGCCGCGGGCCAAGAAGGCATAAGCGATGGCGACGGAGCGAAAACTCGGCATCGGCGCGATTGGCTTGGGCCGCGCTTTCACCTTCATGCGCCCGGCCTTTGCCGCATCTCCGCAGATTGCGCTGGTCGCCGCGGCTGACCCGCGGCCCGAGGCGCAAAAGCGCTTCACTGAAGAATTCGGCGGCATCGGCTATGCCACCGTCGACGAATTGCTTCGCGATGCGCGCGTCGAGGCCGTCTATATCGCGACCCCGCATCAATTCCATGCCGAACATGCGATCGCTGCCGCGCGTGCCGGCAAGCACGTGCTGGTCGAGAAGCCGATAGCGCTCACGATTGCCGAAGCCGAGGCGATGGTCGCGGCGACGCGGCAGGCAGGCGTAAAGCTGCTTGTCGGCCACAGCCACAGCCTCGATCCGCCGATTGCAGCGGCGCGCGCCATCATCGAGAGCGGCGAATTCGGCGGCGTGAAAATGATCACTGCGCTGAATTTTACCGACTTCCTCTATCGGCCGCGGCGCGCCGAGGAACTCAATACGGCGGCGGGCGGTGGCGTGATCTTCAATCAGGCGATGCATCAGGTCGATATCGTGCGGCTGCTGGCCGGCGGCCTAGCCGAAAGCGTCACGGCGCAAACCGGCATTTGGGACGCCGCACGGCCGACGGAGGGCGCTTATACGGCGTTGCTGCGCTTTGCCGGCGATATCGCGGCCAGCATCACCTATAGCGGCTACGCGCATTTCGATTCCGATGCGCTGCTCGGCTGGATCGGTGAGTCAGGCGTGGCGAAAGATCAGGATGCTTTCACGCGCACGCGGCGCTCGCTGCCGCCGGGGCTCAGCCAAGTGGAGGAAGAAGAACTCCGCCGCCGGCGCGGTTATGGTGTCGCGGCCGACAATCCGGCCGCGCCGCCGCAAACGCGCTGGCATGAGCATTTCGGCTTCATCGTCGTAAGCTGCGAGCGCGCCGATCTGCGCCCCGTGCCGCACGGCGTCATCGTCGACAGCGACAGCGAGCACGGTTTGCGGCCGCTCGCGCCGCCGCGCGCGCCGCGTTTGGAGGCGCTGGCGGAACTATGTGAGGCCATATGGAGCGGCAACGAGCCGCTGCATTCGGGCGAATGGGGCCTCGCGACGCTCGAAGCCTCGCTCGCCATCCTCCAATCCGCACGCGAGCGGCGCGCGATTTCTTTGCAGCGTCAGGTCGCGCCGCTGCCGTTGGTGTCGTCGTAAGCCCGCGCGCCGCAGCTTACTTCGCGCGGGCGAGCTTCTCGCGCTGCTGCTTGAGCCGCGTCAGCTCCGCTTCCTGATCCGCAATGCGCTGCGACGTGCGATCGTCGTCCGCGGCGCCCGATTGGGCGGTAGCCTGTTCGGATAATTGGCGCAGATTGTCGCGCACGATCGCGATGCGGTCGTCGATTTCATCGAGGCTCAACGGCGTGTTGGCCATGGCGAAAGCCCTCCCGATGCGGTGGCGGTAAAGGCGACTATAGCGCACCGACCGACTTGGATTGACGATTTCCATCCACCGTCTGCCCGTCTCCGGTTGCTCGCGAAAAAGCGACTTCTCCGGCAGTTGCTCTGGATACTAAAGTAATCGCTCTCTGCGCCTAGGACAGGTTGCAGACAATGGCTGGGCGCGCGCGGGCCTGAGGCTGTCACCGGAAGAACATTTTCCGCGTCCGCCCCAATGAATTTTGGGGGATCGATGAACACAATGATGGTCTGGCTCGGCGCGCGCGCCAAACACCTCCGCGCGCCCGTCCTTCTGTGCGGCGCCCTTCTGGCAATGGCGGTGGCGTTTCCGGGCAGCGCACTCGCAGTCGAATGTAGCAATGGCGGCACGGGGACGAATCCGGCCGGAAGCGATGGCGGGGCCAATTCCGGTACGGCGTGTGGCAATGGGTCCGATGCGAGCGGCCCGAGTTCGAACAATTCCGCCTTCGGCATCAACGCCAATGCGTCCGCGGATTTCCTGTCGAACAATACAGCCATCGGTGCCAACACCGTTGCGACTGGCGACGAGACCAATAACACGGCGGTCGGCGCCAATGCGAATGCCGGCGGCGATTTTGCGACGAATAACGTCGCCTTGGGCTTTTCCGCGACGGCTTCCTCGAATGGCGGGGACAACACCAACAACACAGCGCTCGGCGCGAATGCCGACGCGAGCAGTCACGGTGGGTCTTCCAATATCGCAGTCGGCAACGCAACCGTCGCCTCGGGTACCGGCGCCGCCAATATAGCGATCGGGCTCGATGCCCAAGCCACGGGAGACAGCGCCAAAAATCTCGCCGTCGGCGTCGGAGCTGTAGCTTCCGGTGGTGCGTCCTTTTCCGCCACGGCGGTCGGGTTTGAGGCCCAGGCCACCGCGGCCGACGCAACCGCCGTCGGATTCAACACGCAGGCGTTCGGGACGAACAGTACGGCTGTCGGTGTCCAGGCAGGAACCAGCGGCACCAACGGCACCGCGGTCGGGTTTTTCGACAGCGTGACCGGCAACAACAGCGGTGCTTTCGGCACCAATCTTTTCGTCACCGGCGACAGCAGTTTCGCCGTTGGAGCCAGCAATACGATCAACGCGCCGCACACGGCCGGCAACGGCGACAACATCAGCGTCGTCGGGTCGAACAACACGATTGCCAGTACGGCGAGCGCGTCGGGTTCTGCCGTCTTCGGCTCGGGCAATGCCGTCAACGCCACCAACGCGCTGGTCATGGCCAACACGGCGACGGTCACGGGGGCGAGCGCCATCGCCATTGGCAACGCGGTAACCGTCAGCGGCGCAAACGCCGTCGCGATCGGTAACAATGCGAGCGCGAATTTCGCCAATTCGGTCGCTATCGGCAATGGCGCGGCGGTGACCCGTGCCAACCAACAGGTCTTCGGCACGGCGAGCACTACCTACACGGCGCCGGGCATTGCCTCGGCCACGAGCAAGTCGGCGCAAAGTGGACCTACGCAGCTCGTTACCGCGGATGCCGGCGGCGATCTCGCGACGACGACGCTGGCGGATCTCGGCCTTGCGTCGAATAACGATATCGCCGCGATCAACTCGCAGCTCTCGTCGATCAACGGCCGCGTCAACGACCTCTACGGACGGACATCCAAAGCCTATGCCGGCGTCGCCATGGCTTTCGCCATGGCCGGCGTGCCGACGGTGTTGCCGACCGAGAAGCTGGCGCTCACGATGAATTATGGGTCTTTCGAGGGCGAGAGCGGGTTGGCGATGAATGGCGCGGTGCGCTTGTCCGACGACGTGCAGCTCACCGGCGGCGTCGGCTATGGGCCGAGCCGCGGCGTTGTCGGTGGCCGCGTCGGCTTGCGGCTGGCGTGGTGAGGGACGCGCGCATGAAGCCTATCCTGACGCGCGCGATTGTCGGCCTCGCGCTGTTGTTCGGCGGCGGGTCCGTCGCGATCGCGGCGGATCAACAATCCGCTCCTCCGCCGCCGACGCAAGCTGCGCCTGGCCATCCGAACGCGGCTCCGTCGAAAGCGGCACCAAAGCAAGCGCCCCCGCAGCAGCCGGTGCAAAACCTTCCGGCGAGCCTCGAGCAATCGCTGTATCTCATTCGCTCGATGTTGCTCACGCTCAACGACGCCAATCGCTCGGGCAATTACACGGTGCTGCGCGATCTCGCCGCGCCGGGTTTCCAGGCCAAGAATACTGCCGCCGATCTCGCGCGGATTTTTACCGATTTGCGCGAGCGCCACGTCGATCTGTTCGAGGCCGCGCTGATGGCGCCGCAACTCACCTCGCCGCCGCGCCTCGATGCGAGCGGTGCGTTGCGGCTGACGGGGAATTTCCCGACCAAGCCGCTCCGCATCGCCTTCGATCTCCTCTTCGAAAATGTCGGCGGGCAATGGCGGCTGCTCGGCATCTCCGTTCAGACGCCGCCGGCGGGCTAGGCGATTTCGGGCAAGCCAAACCCACAGGCGGCAAGATTAAACACGAAGGCACGAAGTCCACGGAGAGACAATTTTTTTGTGCGTCCCTTGGTCAGGCTCAGGAGCGCGCTGTCGTTGTTCTCCGTGAGCTCCGTGCCTCCGTGGTGAAATTTCCTGGCGCCATCGCGTCTTTGTAGCGGCAGATCGCGGGGCGTCGAAGCCTCACTTCTCGAGCGCGTCGAGACCGGCTTGTGCGGCGGCGATGTCGCCGTCCGAAGTCGGGGCGCCAGACGCGCCGATCGCGCCGACAATCTGGCCTTTGATCACGATCGGGATGCCGCCGCCGACCGCGGTGACGCCGAGCTGGCCAACGACCGGGCGGGCTGCCAACTGATCCTCGAAGAGCTTCGTCGGGCGGCGGAAGGCGGCGGCGCTCGACGCCTTCTTGATCGCGAGCTCGGAGGTCGAATTGTTCGCATTGTCCATCTTCTCGAGGAAGATCAACTCGCCGGCGGGGCCGACGATGGCGATGGCCGAGGGAAAGCCGGTCGCTTTCGCCTTGGCGACACCGGCATCGGCGGCTTTGCGCGCGAGGGTGAGATCGATCGGCAAGCCGTAAGGCGTCGGCGCAGCGGGCGGCGCGGCTTGTTGCGGCGGTGCGGCGCCGCCGGCTTGCTGTGCCAATGCAGAAAAAGAGATGAGCGCGGCGCTGCTCATGAGCGCGGCGGCGAAAAGCGCAATGCGCATGAAATCCTCCCTTTAATTTGTTTCTTCGCGGAGGAGTTTAGCGATGCAAGGGGCCGTCCGTCATCACACGCGCGTTATCGTGATGGGCCGCCCTATTGAGTCTGCGCCAGCAGTGAGTTGGCGATTTCCATGACGACGGTGGACATCGCGCGGTTCGGGTCGCGCTGGCAGCCTTCGGCGATGCGGTCCATCAGGCTTTCGCTCGTCGTTTGGCCGAGGATGTTCTTGCCGCTCTGCTGCGCGATGCCCGAGAGATAGCCGAGCGCCCAGCCGCCGAGACTGAGCATCGTCGTGCGATCGCCGTTGTTGAGCGCG
The DNA here is from genome assembly GCA_963740675.1 of uncultured Alphaproteobacteria bacterium. Taxonomy (GTDB): domain Bacteria; phylum Pseudomonadota; class Alphaproteobacteria; order ATCC43930; family CGMCC-115725; genus CAIKMD01. The sequence continues at coordinate 125,096 of CAVUFS010000002.1, read as the reverse complement.
GCGATGAAGGCGTTGCAGCTATCATCGCTCGGGATGAGGACGCGAATCCCCGACTGTGCGTCGACGGGCGATGCGCCAATAGTGAATGCCGGGGCGGCGAGGGCGAGAACGACGAGAGAGCACCGGAAAATCTTCACGCGGTTTTTTCCTACGACCGATTCTGGAACGGCTTGGCAATCGCGATCTCACGCAACAATCCCGCACGAGGCTTCATCGATGGGATGGCGTCACTACGGCGCCTTCGCTTCCGCCGGCAGCGTCAAGCCGCGCTCAGTGTAATAACGCGCGGCGCCGGGATGAAGCGGGATCGCAACGCCCTGGAGGGCATTCTCGATGCGGATCGCTTTGCCGGCGGGATGGCCGTTATCGAGCAGGCGGCGTGTCGCATCCTGCCACAATGCCTTGGTGATGCCGTAGACGAGATCGTCGGGCAAAGCGGCGGTGGCGACGAAGAGCGCGGGCACGGCGACGGTCGGGGTCTCGCTATCGATGCCCGGATAAGTCGCGCCGGGAATGGTCGTCGCCGTGATGAAAGGATAGCCATGGATCAGCGCGTCGCGGGGCTTGCCCGAGACCGGCACCAGCCGCACGCGCTCCATCGATGCCGCCTCGATGATCGCCGGCACCGGCGCACCCGCCATCAGGAAGAACGCGTCGAGCTTGTTGCTCTCGATCAGCGCGGTTGCGTCGGAGAGGTGCGGATATTGCGCTGTGAGCTGGCATTCCTGTAGCCCGCCCGCGCGCAACACGAGGCGCGCCTCGGCGAGCGTGCCGGAGCCCGGCTCGCCAAGCGAGACCTCCTTGCCTTTGAGATCGGCGAGGGTGCGGACGCTAGAGCCGATGCGCGCGACGATATGCACGGCTTCGGGATAGAGCGAAGCGATGACGCGCAGATTGCGGATCGGCCCGGTCTTGGCGAGCGGCGCGGCGCCGTTCTGCGGCGCGGCGGCGCTGCCGCGGCAGGCTTTGCTCGGCGCGAGCGTCGGCACTTCGCCGCGATAGGCCCAGGTCACGACATCGGCTTGCGCGAAGGCGGCCTCGATCTGGCCTTGGCCGACGGCAAGCACATTGGCGACCGAGCCTTCAGTCGCTTGCGCCACCGCGACGAGACCGGGCACGCCGCAACTGCCGCCGCGCTCGCAATCGCGCGAGCCGGGCGGTTTGCTGATCGCATTGGCGATCTCGGCGCCGATCTGGAAATAAGTGCCGGTGATGGCGGCGGTGCCGATGCGGAAGAAGCGCGGCGCGTCCTCGGCGCGCGCCGTTGTGAGCGATGAAGCGGCGAGGGCGAGAGCCGCGAGGAACGCGCAAGCGATCAGTCGGTGTTTGTGCATCGCCTGCTCAATCGCCTGCGGCGGCGGCGACTCGCCGCGAGCGGCAGCGTGAAGCTGAACACCGTGCCGCCGCCGGTATTGTCGGCGACCCGCAATTTCTCGCCATGCGCTTCGATGATGAAGCGACAGATCGAAAGGCCGACGCCCATGCCCGCGGCCTTCGTCGTCACGAAAGGCTGGAACAGCTTCTCGCGCAGCACCGGCGGCAGGCCGGGCCCGGTATCGGCGATACTCAGCTCGAGCTTCTCCGGCCCCAGCGGACGCGAGGCGATCGTCAGATGCCGGCGTGGACTCTCGCCCTCGACCATCGCTTCGCTGGCGTTGCGGATGAGATTGACCAGCACTTGTTGGATCTGGATACGATCGATTACGACCATCGCTGCCGGCGGGTCGAGCACGGTTTCGATCTCGACGCCGGTGCGGCCGGTCGCGGCCTGCGCCACGCCGATCGCGTCCTCGACGGTGGTTGAAAGCGGCTCGGGCCGGCGATCGATCTCGCGCCGGGCGACGAATTCGCGCAAGCGGCGGATGATCTCGCGCGCCCGCTCGCTTTGGCCGAGCGTCTTCTCGATCGTGTTGGCGACTTTTTCCTTGTCGCCCATGGCGGCGAGGCGCTGCAGCGCGGCGAGGTAGTTGCCGATCGCCGCGAGCGGCTGGTTGACCTCATGGATCAGCGAGGTGACGACATGGCCGAGATCGCTGACGCGCGAGAGATGCGAGAGCATCGCTTCCATCTCGCTGAGCCGCCGCTCGCGCACGCGCCGCTCGGTGGCGGCAGCACGGGCGAGCCGTGCATAAAGCGCGGTCGTCTCCGACAGCAATACGATCAGGACAACGCTGGCGGCGATCACGCCGTAAAGCCGGCCGAAATAGAAGCCGACGCTGAAGCGCGCGGGCGCCAGCAGGACGCTGAGCGCGATCTCGCCAACCCAGGCGCAGAGCACGACCGCGAGCCAGAGCTCGATCACGGTGCGCCGCCGGCGCCACCACAGGATCGCGAGCGCGATCACCGCCAGCAGCCAGACCGAGCCGCTGATGTAAGGAAAGGACGAGGTGCGCCGGTCGCCGGCGATGACGTGCGGCAGCAGCGGCTCGCCCGCCGTCGATACCCAGGTGAAGGCGAGAACGAGCAACACCGTCGCCACGATCATGATGGGGATCGCGCGGCGCGCCGTGCTCGCCGCGATCACATGACGGCGGTCGTCGCTCATGAAGGCGTAGGCGATCACGGCGGCTGGAAAGCCGACATGCCAGGCGACGTAGAGCCAAGCCGCGCTGCTTGGTCCCGCGCCGAGCAAGCCGGTCGGCGTGAAAAGGCCGGGGAACACCAGCATATGCGGGATGACGATCAGCCCGGTGAAAAGATAGGCGGTGCCGAGCACGAGCAATGACGGCAGGCGCAGCATCGCGAATTGCACATAAAGCAGCGCCGCCGTGATCACGTCCTCGATGACGAGTGCTGTTTCATAGGCGGGGATGAAGGCGTCGCTGCGGAGGAGCGGCACGGCGGCAAAGGGCGCCGTGGCGAGGAAGGCGGCGCCGAGGAGGAGAACGATCGCGAGGGCGAGACGGCGCTGCCGGCGGCTCGCGGCGATGGTGGAAAGAAAGGTCTGCGTTTGGCCGCTATCCGCCACGAAGCCTCGACTCGCCCAAGATTCGCCCAAAGATTCCAGTATCGCAAAAAGCTTAGGGCGGCAGGCGCGCGACTGGCAAGGCCGCGCGTCATCGCAATCGTGTGCGAGCGGGTACTACTTCGCGACTTGTAGCGCGGCCTCTTGCGGCTTCGCGCGGGTGGGCAGAGAGACTCCTGCGACAGGGGGGACCATCCGCGGCGCCACGGTCGTCACGCCTGTGTGACCGCCGATGATCACGGTCGCATCGCCCGTATCGGCAGCGGCAGTGCGGGCGGCGGTGTTTGTCACGGCAGGAAGCGGCCTGCTCGCATGCGGCGGCGCATCGCTCGCCTGAAGATCCGCGGCAGCGGGGGTGATCGGCGTCGGGATGCCGTTGGCGGCGAGGCCGGCGGCACGTACCGTATTCCAATCGATGAGATCGGCGCGATCGCCCGCTGCCTTCTTGACGATCTGCGTCAGCATCGGGGGCAGGGCCGGCGTCATCGGCTGGTTGTAGCCGATCTCGTCCGCCTGCTCTTTGCTTGGATGGACCTCGACATAGAGGCGGCCATCGATCCAGCCTGCTTTCACCGGCTGATAGACCGAGCGCACCTGCGTGCCCACCGACACTTCGTGGAAGAGCCGCTCGATATCCTCGGGATAGATGTGGAGACAGCCGTGGCTGACATTGCGCCCGACGCTGTCGGGCTTGTTGGTGCCGTGGATGAGATAATTCTGCCAGCCGAGGCGCAGCGCGTAATCGCCGAGTGGATTGTCGGGACCAGGATAGATCGCGGCCGGCAGCTCGGGGCGCTCGGCGCGGATCGACGGCGGCGGCCGCCAGACGGGTCCGTCTTCTTTCGACACGATGCGCGTGACGCCAATCGGTGTCGCATCGGCTTTGACACCGACGCCGGCGGGATAGGTCTCGACCGTATTGCCGCCGGGCGGAAAGTAATAGATGCGACGCTCGGCGAGATTGATGACGATGCCGGTGCGTGGCGCATCCGGAATGATGAAGAAATTGGGAATGGTGATGGGCGTGCCCTCGCCGGGAAGCCAGGGATTGACGCGGGGATTGGCCGCCATGAAGTCCACATAGCCGCTGTCGAACTGACGTGCCAGGTCGAGCATCGTGTCCTCGTGTTTGGTCGTCGCCTTATCGACAGCGCCGACCGCAACCTGGCCTTTCGCCAGCGGGAATTCCATGGCCTCAGCAGGCAGAGCGGTGCTGAGCGCGAAGGCGGAGACGAAAGAGGCGAGGGCGATTTTCAACATGACACGCAGCATTCAAAACGCGGCGACGAAACGCGAAGAAGCAAAGAGCTGAGCTCGCAGCGCCGCGGCGGCGCGAGCTCAGCTCTCTCGAGGAGAACTATTTCTGCAAATTCCGCTGATTCATGCGGTCGGCCTGGGCCTTCGCTTCATTGGCGGTGGCTTGAGCCTGCTGCGCGGTCTGCAGTGCCTGCTGCGACGTTGCGAGCGCTTGCTGATCGGCACTCGACACGCTGCTGGTCTGAGGGCTCTGCGAGCAAGCCGCGAGAGCAAGTGGGGCGAGCAGTGCGAGGGCGTAAACCTTGCGAACCATGTACAACCTCCATCCGGAATTGAGGGACCATCCGAAAATCCGCGGCGTCGAAATCACCGATGCGACATTACGACGCCGTGCCAAGTTAAAGGCTGAAACGGTTCATCAGTTCCGCTGGCGCGGAAAAAAATTCGCCACGCTTTATTGGATGATCCGCTGTTGCAATTTCTTGCGGACGCGAATTGGGCAAATTAATGGTTTTTTAACCATGTTGCTGCCATAGTGTCGTCATTCGACGCCCCAAGCCCCTTTTTGTAGCGCCCTAAACTCAAACAAACCGCGCTTCTATCGGGGTCACTTCATCCATGATTCGTCACGAGACCGGACATCGCGTCCGCCTGCGCCCTTCTGCGTGCTTCACGCGCTTCACGATGGCGGTCGCCGCTCTCGCAGCATTTCTCGGCGCCACGGTAGGTATGGAACGCATGGCTACGGCCAAGGCTACCCAAGCCGCCTTCACGATGCCGGCGCTCAAAGCCGACAGGATTTTGGTGCTGAAATCGGCGCGTAAGCTCCAATTGCTCAAAGACGGCGTCGTGCTGAAGACTTATCCGATTGCGCTAGGCGCCAATCCGGTCGGACCGAAACGCGCCGGCGGCGACGGCAAGACGCCGGAAGGCGTCTACACGATCGATGGATTCCAACCGCATTCGCACTATCACCTCGCGCTGCATATTTCCTATCCGAACGAGACCGACCGCGCGCAAGCAGAGGCGGCGCATCGCGATCCCGGCGGCGATATCGAAATCCACGGTTTGCCGGCTTGGTATGACGGCCCGTTGAACCCGGCCCGCTTCGACAAAGATTGGACGCATGGCTGCGTCTCTGTCGGCGACCGGGCCATCGAGGAAATCTACAGTGCCGTCACGGTCGGCACGCCGATCGAGATCCGTCCCTGAGAGTCCCGTTTTGAGATTCCAGCCCTAAGTTTGGGCGCTTCAGGCCGAGTGGCTGAGTTCTTCGTTCTCGGCGCCGTTGTTGTTGGCGGAAGCGTAGTCGGCAAGCTTCTGGAAGCTGGCGGCGATTTCCAATAATTCGAGGCGAGTCTCCGGACTCGCCGTTCCCGCGGCGAGGAAGGTGAGGCGCTCGGCCTGCTCGCGATAGGTGCTGGCTGCTCCGGCGTTCGACATTTTCTTCTACCCGGCAATTTCCTGCTTACCCATAAGGATATGGAAATCCGGCAAAACAATGGCGCTGTGTCGGATAGTTGACAGACATCGCGCCGGGCGGAGCCGCCGACGCGTTTTTGCAGAAAGAAAAAAAGAAAACGGCTCCCGCGAGGAGAGCCGTGAAACGCGCGGCGGTAGGGGACTGACCCGCGCGAAAATTGCTGCTGTCGGTCCTTCAAACGCCCAAGGTCGAGTTGAGTTCCGGCGAATTGTAGAGGTACGCCGCGAGTGCGCGACAAGCGCAAGCGTCGGCTATCGCCGTTTCCGAATTAGCCGTCGAGCCGCCGCCGGCGCGCGCGCCGCGGCGTCTCGACCATTTCCCGCGGCTGGAAGGCTTGGCCGACGAGTTGCGCGTCGCGCAGGATGGCGGCGAGCTCCTCGGAATCGGGCCGCAGCATATGCAGCAGCTCGGTGATCCGCATGGTGAAGCCCGGATCGGCACGGAGCCCGGCGAATTTCGCCCGCAGCGCATACCGCGCCGTCAGCTCGACGCGGGGCTTCAGCGAACGCAACCAGTGTTGCAGGGCGGGATCGCGCGGATCGTGCATCGAAATATGAACACCAGACCCGCTGTCACGATCCATGCCTCCGGGTGGCGATAATCATTCGCGACAGTGCCTTATCGATGCTTTGGCCGAGTTGGCGGTTTCACCGCTGCGGTGGAATTGACATCGCCGCTATCGCGATCGTGTTGGGTATGGGCGAGCGACACGATCTGCGCCGCGATTTCTTCGGCCTTCTTTTCGAACTCTTCGGCATGCGTGAGAAGTCCCGTCGTTGCGCGCTTATCCGTGATCGCCTCGGCGAGACGGCGTGCGGCCGCGGCGCGCTCGCGATACGCGGTCATGCGCAACGCGAGATCGTCAAGCGATTGATGTTCTGCTTCGTCCGTCACTCTTTCCATTGATCGTCTCCAGCTGAGAGACATAGGTAGAGTGACGTGGCGTGCCAGAGCAGGAAACTGCCAATTTCAGTTCATATACGAAATTTATATTCGCGCGACGCGGAACACTTCAGCGCGGCTTTGGTTTCGCGCGTTAGGCGCTCTTGCGCTGGGTTTCGATTGCGTCGCGGATCGCGCGGCTGAGATTCGTCAGGCGATAGGGTTTGCGCAGGATCGGGAAGCCTTTCGCCTGGCTCGCCGCTTTTGCATAGCCGGTCGTGAGCAGCACCGGGATATGCGGATAGTCAATGCGGATGCGGCGGGCGAGGGCGAGACCGTCCATCTCGCCCGGCATGACGACATCGCTGAAGACAAGATCGACGCTCTTACCTTCCGCAAGCAGATCGAGCGCCGCAGCGGCGTTGTCGACCGCATCGACATGGTAGCCGAGCTGCTGCAGCAGCATGCCGGCGACGGCTTTCACCTCGGCATTGTCTTCGACGAGAAGGATCGCTTCGCTGCCTGCGGAGGTGGCTTCTTCACCGGTGCCGGGCTCGACGATATTGTCGGTGGCGGCAAGGCTGCGCGGCAGATAGATGGTGACGGTCGTGCCCGAGCCCGGAATGGACGCGATCGCGGTGGTGCCGCCCGATTGCCGCGTGAAGCCATAAACCTGCGACAGGCCGAGGCCGGTGCCTTTGTCGACTTGCTTCGTCGTGAAGAACGGCTCGAAGACGCGCGACAGAATCTCGCTCGGAATGCCGGTGCCGCTGTCGGTGATTTTGAGCGCAACGAAATCGCCATGCAGCTCTTCCGCGGTCTCCTTGCCGATCAGCCGCACATTCTCGGCGCTGAATTCGATCGCGCCGCCGGCGGGCATCGCGTCGCGCGCGTTAACGACGATGTTGACGAGCGCGAGCTCGAGCTCAGGCACGTCGACCGAGACCGGCCAGATATCGCCGGCGACATCGATGTGGAGCGCGATATTGCCGCGCGCCGAGCTTTCGAGCACATCGCGGACCGCGTCGAGCCGCTCGTCGAGACGAATGACGGAGGGATTGAGCGCCTGGCGGCGAGAGAAGGCGAGGAGCTGGCGCGTCAACCGTTCGCCGCGCCGCGCCGCCAGCTCGATCGCCTCGATCGCGCGCGTGTCGCGCGGGCCTTTGAGGCGAGCCTTCAGGGACTGCGCGTGGCCGCTGACCACCATCAGCATGTTGTTGAAGTCATGCGCGATGCCGCCGGTGAGCTGGCCCAGCGCCTCGATCTTCTGCGATTGCGCGAGCTGCTCTTGCGCGCGCTGCAACGCGAGCTGCGCTTCGTGGCGCTCGGTGATGTCGCGCGTGATCTTGGCGAAGCCGACGATCTCGCCATCCGCGGCGCGGATCGCATCCATGATGACGTGGGCGCGGTAGCGCTCGCCGCTCTTGCGCACGCGCCAGTTCTCGGCCTCGTAGCGGCCTTCCTGGCGCGCGGCACCGAGCGCTCGATCCGGCACGCCGGCGGCGCGATCCTCTTGCGTATAGAAGATCGAGAAATGCTTGCCGATGATTTCGTCGGCGCTGTAGCCCTTGATGCGCTGCGCGCCCGGGTTCCAATTGCTGACAAACCCGTTGCGATCGAGCATGCAGACCGAGTAGTCGGTGACGCCTTCGACCAGCAGGCGGAATTGCCGCTCGCTTTCGAGCAGCTTGTCGGCGGCGGCTTTTTCCGCGGTGACGTCGCGACCGATGACGTAGATGAGGCCTTGCTCGGCGGTCATCGTCCACGAGATGCGCCGCCAGCTTCCGTCCTTGTGCAGGAAACGGTTCTCCTGCCGCACGCGCGGCGCGCCTTGTGCCAAGCGCGCGCGGCCGGAGCGTGAATATTCCGCGTCGTCGGGATGACGCAGGGTCTCGACGTGCATGCCGCGGATTTCGTCCTCGCTCCAACCGAGCAGCGCCGTCCAGGCCGGATTGACGGCGAGGAAGCGGCCGTCGAAGGTCGAGACGCCCAGCAGATCCTCCGACACCTGCCAGATGCGATCGCGCTCGCGGATGCGCTGCGCGATCTCGTCCTCGAGCCGATCGTTGAGCTTGCGCAGCGTCAGCTCGTTTTGCACGCGGATGGTTGTCTCGATGCAGGTGACGAGCACGCCGCCGATGCCGTGTGGCGCCCTGCTGTCGGGGATCGGGCTGTAGCTGACGGTGAAGCGCGCATCCTCGCGCAGCGGGCCGTGGCGCCGAATCTTCCAGAGGTAATCGGTGGCAAAGAAGCTCGGCCGCTCGCCGCTCAGGATCGATTCATTGATCGGGCCGAGCTCGTCATAGACCTCGGCCCAAACCTCGCGCGCGGATTTGCCGAGCGCATCAGGATGCTTGTCGCCGAGGACCGATATGTATGCGTCGTTATAGATGCCGATGAGATCGGGGCCCCAGCGCACCGCCATGGGAAAGCCCGATGCGAGAATGATCTCGACAGCTTGCCACAGCGGCCGTGCCCACTTTGCGCGCGGTCCGAGCGGTGTCTTCGCCCAATCGAAATCGCGCACGCGACGCGCCATCTCGGGCGCGCGAACGCTATGCGGGGCAGCGAAACGCTCCTGCGATGACGGGATGCCCGATATCCCCGTAGCGTTTTCTTGCTGGCTGTCGCTCATGTTAGCCGTCCCAACCTAGCAAGTCGGACGGCTTGATAATGTGGCAAAGTTGTGATTCCGACAGGTCCCGCCCGGTCAGGGCGGGGTGTGTCGGGGCCGCTTAGCGTCCCGGGATGGGCACCACGAGGCTGGAATCCATGACCGAGGCCGGTTTCACGTCCTCTTTCACCATCTTCTGCGACTGGAACCACTCAACCTGATGGATGATGTCCTTCACATCGACGCGCTCGTCGGCATCGACATGGGCAAGGCTCGCTTTCACCTGCGCATCGGTGAGGCCGGTGTATTTGGCCAGAATGCCCGTGACTTCGGCTGCGGTCGGGCCTTCCTTCTGCTTCTCATCGGGGCCGGTAAAGGCGTCATGGTAATAGCGAGCGCCGGCCTTCAGTGCCCGCAGGAAAGCTTCGACCGTCGCCTTGTGCTGCTCGATCATTTTTGGCTGCGTGAAAGCGACGGCGGTTTGCCACGGTGTCTCGTCGCCGACCCAGCCCAGGAGCTTCGCCGCGCCGCTATCGAGCAGCGGATTGATCGAGGTTGAGTTGATGACCGTCGCGTCCACCGTATTGCCGCGGATCGCCGACGCCATGTTGGGAATGCTCTGCAACGGCTTGATGGCAATCTTGTTGAGGTCGAGATGATATTTCTCGACGATCAGCGCCAGCGAATAATGCACCGGCGAGCCGACTTGCGTCACGGCGACGGAATGGCCGGGCAGATCCGTGTAGCTCTTGAGGCCGCCTTCATAAGCCTTGATCGATGTGGCGACGGCGAAATTATGGAAGGTCGGCGCCTCATCGTAGAAGCCGCTGATGATCCGGATCGCGCCCGAACCAGCGAGCTGGAAGAGACCGGCCGAGGTCGACGTGGTGCCGAAATCGATTGCAGAGCCGGCGGCTGCCACAGCAATCGGCTGTGCCGATTCAAACAGGGAGAGCTCGGGGTCGAGACCTTCCTTGGCGAAATATCCCTTGTCGATCGCGACGTAGACCGCGCCGACATTGGTCGATTTCAACACGCCGATCTTGATGTGGTCGGCCGCGCTGGCGGTGTTGGCATATGCAAAAGCCGCGAGTGCCGCGACAAGTGCCGCGCCTCGTGCGCCGCGAAATTTCTTCACGCTCATTTTCATGTTCTCCCCCAACGACACCGAAACGGTGCCTATTCTTGCGGCGTTATAGCCGATGATGCAATGGGTGCGTTTAGAGGGTTGCAGGGGCATCGTGCGCCCTTCGACGACGCGCTGCGCGCTCCGCTCAGGGTGAGTGTGCGCGGCATCTTCGGCTCGATCGTGCGAGACTTAACTATCTCCTCATCCTGAGCGGAGGCTGAGCTTGTCGAAGCCGTCGTCGAAGGACTCGTGCTGTTTGAGCGAGCGATCTTACCGCCCCGGCAGCGGCACGATGTATTTCATGTCCATCACCTTGGCGGGATCGACATCGTCCTTGAGCATCTTCTGCTCTTTGAACCATTGGATCTGGTGATAGATGTCCGTCACGTCGACGCGCGCCTGCCCATCGACATAGGCGACGCTGAGCTTGATCTGGTCGGGTGGCTGGCCGGTGACTTTCGCGAGGATGCCGAGCACCTCGGCCACGTTCGGCCCGTCGCGGCGCGTCTCGCCGGGCCCGGTGAAAGCATCGTGATATTCCTGCGCGCCGCGCTTGAAGGCGCGCAGGAAAGCCTCGACCGTCTGCGGCTTTTCGGCGATGCGCTTCGCCGTGGTGATCGTGACCGCGGCCTGCCACGGCGTTTCGTCGCCGATCCAGCCGACAAGCTCGGCCTTGTGCTGCAACAGCATCGGGTTCATCGCGGTCGCAGTCGTCACGGATAAATCGACCTGATTGCCCTCGACCGCCGAGACGATCTGCGGCACGCCTTGCAGCGGCTCGACGCGCATCGATTTCAGATCGAGGTGATATTTATCGGCGACGAGCGCCAGCGAGTAATGCACCGGCGAGCCGACCTGGCTGATCGCGATCGAATGGCCGGGCAGGTCCTTGTAGCTCTTGAGTCCCGCCGCGGACGCTTTGAGCGATGCCATGATGCCGAAATTATGGAAGCCCGGCGCCTCGCTATACATGCCGGAGATGATCTTCAGCACGCCCTGGCCGGCGAGCGCATACATGCCGGCCGAGGTCGAGGTGCAGCCGAAATCGAGCGAGCCCGAAGCAACACCGACCGCGACCGGCTGCGCTGATTCGAAATAGCTGAACTCGACGTCGAGGCCTTCGGCGGCGAAATAGCCTTTCTCTTTGGCGATGAAAGCGGGGCCGACATTCGCTGCTTTGAGCGAGCCGATCTTGATCGTCTCGTTTGCATGCGCCGCGGACGCGGCGAGCGCCGCAGCGACGAGGAACACCACACCAATTCTTGCGCTCATTATCGCGTCTCCTCCCTTGAACCGTCATTCCCGCGAAAGCGGGAACCCATGAGACCACGTAGTTTGTGGCATGGACCCCCGCTTTCGCGGGGGTGACGGCTTGTGTTGTTATATCGCGATTATATCCCTCAATCCCCGTTCCTGAGCTTGACGAAGGGCGCGGGGATGACGGCTTACGCCGTCACTTCCAATTGAGTGCGGTGGTGACGTAGATACTTTTGGCGTTGTAGGAGCCGCCAGCGCCGGGCTGCGCCTGACTGATCACGACATGCGCGCCTTTCTTGATCAGCGCGCGCGTTCCGGGATCCATCGTGACGATCGGCGTTCCCTTCGGCACATCGAATTCATAGGTCTGGCCGCCGGTGGCGAGCGTCATTTTGCCGTCGCTGGCCTTGACCGCGGCGGCGGTGACATCGGCATTGGTCATGGTCGCGCCGGGCTCAGGCGCCCAAGGGTGATGGCCTTCGCCGAGCCGAGAGCCCACCGGGAAGATATGCACTTCGATCGTCTGCCAGCGGCCGCCATCCCCGGGACGCGCTGCGGTGCCGACGAAGCGGCCGGGCTTGATGTCGGTGAGCTTCGCCGGCTGGACCGAGGTCACGCTCGCATCGGGCGCGAGCAGCACTGTCGCCGGCTGGCCGTTCGATGTGCGCAGATAGAGCATGTTGCCATCGACGCGCGTGATCTGACCGCGGAGCCGCTGCGTCGCGCTGTTCTGCGCGTGGCTCGGGGGCGTGGTCCACGCACCCAGCGTCAAAACGAAAGCGATCAGCGCCGCAAGGCGTAGCAACGAGCGTGTCATTCCGGTTCCCCCGAAGATTTGGCCAATTCCATCCTAGTCGCCAGCGACCGCCAACAGCAAATTTCGTGGAAGGTGCCCGGGATACTTCCGCCGGTTCGGTTGTTAACCGAGAGGCAGAGTTGCGCGAAGGGTCCAGTGATGAGTTCGCCCTATAGTTCGACGGATACGATCAACAACGCGGGCCATAGCGCCTATACATTGGTGATCGATCCGCACGTCGCGACCGCGATCTGGGCCATTGTCCTCGCGGTCGCCTGCGCGCTTGTCATGATCATCGCCGAAATGGTGAAACGGCGGAACGCGCCGGCAGACACCAAGCACCAGAGCAAGTCCCCGCCGAATTGAGCATCAACGAAGCGGTGGCGTCACCGCGGCTGTGAAACAAGGTAGGCGTCCCGGGGAATTGGACGCTCGGCGCGACGGTCGAAGACGATGCCGCGCGCCATGGGCAAGGAGATCGCGGCGTCGTTCCAGGCTTTATTCGTGGACCAGGGCTGGGTCGTGCCGGCGCGCTAAGTCGCGCCGGTTACACCGCCTGAAAGACGTCCCACCAATCTTCGATCATCGAGGGATGCTGGTGACGGATCTGCACCGAGAGACGCTCGAAGCCGGCCTCTTTGAGCGCGCGCAGCCGCTCGACGAGCTCGGGCTTGGTCGCGGTCCACGACATGTTCTTGATGAGGTCGGCGTCGACGATGTGGCGCTCTTCGTCTTTCAAAAACATGAGATGGCCGCGATGATTGGTGAGATAGCGCGCGTCCGCCGGCTCCATCTTTTCATAGACCTTGCGATAGTGATCGAGCGCGTTGCGCAGCACCGGCGGTAGATTCATCGGCGCGCGATCCTGCATCTCTTCCTCGACGAGATCGTGCACGACCATGATCGCGGTCGGGCCGGCCTCGTCCTTGACGCGCGGTGCGTCATAGGCCTCGCCCTCGCGCAGCACGCAGCCGCCGATTTCGCCATGCATATGCAGGTCTTTGAGATCGCGTCCGGCGGCGACCCACTTCTTCTTCATATCGGCGACGGCTTCTTGCACCATCGCGGCGCGGCCGAGCGGACAAATCCAGCCGGTGCCGAGCTTCGCCACCAGTGCGCGCGAATTGGGGCCGGTCGCCGAGATATAGACCGGCACCTTATCCTTGATGTTGATCGCACCGATCTCGGGATTGAGGAATTTGATCTTGTGCGGCTTGTCGTCGTAGCGCCATTCGACCGTTTCGCCGGCGAGCAGGCCGGCGACGACGCGGATGTAATCCGCCATGTCGGCGAGCTTCATGCGCTTCAAGCCCATCGTGCGGCGGCCGGTGAAGCCGGTCGAGACGCCGAATTCGATGCGGCCGGGTGCGAGCTTGTTGAGCGAGCCGAGCGCCGAGGCCGCGACCGCGGGAATGCGGTTCGACGGGATGAGGACGCCGGTCGTCAGCTTGATCTGCTTCGTCACCATCGCCGCCGCACCCATCGCGACGAAAAGATCGGCGTTCAAAAGCTGCGTGTCGAAGAAGGAGGCCGCAGTGTAGCCGATCTCCTCGGCGCGCTTCACGCGCTGCCAGCTTTCGGCATGAGTGGCGAGGGCAATGCCGTATTCCATTTCTTCTTCCTCCCTATGAGCGTGGGCAAGATAGCGCGCGCGCTGGAACGCGTCAGCGCCTCATGCGCTCTCGTCTTCAGGGCGCGTCTCCGGCATGGCGACGAGCGCGAGCAGCACGGCGAGCGTCCCGATCGCGCCAAGTCCCAGCAGCGCAATGGGATCGCCGAGACGATCGGCCATCCAGCCGCCGATTCCGGTGCTGAGCGTGCCGCCGATGCCCATGAAAAAGCCGATGAAGCCGAGCGACAGGTTGAAATGTCCCGAACGGCCGGCGATGTCGCTGGTGATCAGCGGCACGAGCACGCCGATCGAGGCTGCGGCGATGCCGTCGAGCGCTTGCGCCATGACGACGATGCTCGGATGGTCGAGCAACAGCGCGAAGATCACGCAGCGGCAAGGCAGCGCGATAAGGCCGAGCATCAGGATGAAGCGCCGGCCGCGCGTCTCCGCAAGCCGCCCGACCGCTGGTGAGATGAGGGCGACGATGACTTGCGGCAGCACGATGCAGGCGGCGATCATCAAAGCGGCGAAATCGCCGACGCTCTTGTTGAGCACCGTGCTGACCAGCGGCAAGGTCGCGGCGTTGCCGAAGGTGAAAAGCGCAACGCAGCTCGCAAAGACGAACAGCCGCCGATCCTTGAGCAGCCGTATGATCGGCGTGGCGTGGCTTGTCTCATCGGCGCGCGCTGCCGCGGCGATGCGCGGCGATTTGAGGCGCGACAGCGGCGCCATGAAGTACCAGGCGGGCAGGGTGAGCAGCGCCGTCAGGAAGAAAATCGAGCGGTCGGAGAAGTAATAACCGCACGCGCCCATCAACGCCGCGCCGACCGCATTGCCGATCGAGGCATAACGCGCATTGCGCCCGAGCCGCGGGCCCAGCGCGCGCTGCCCGGCGACGGCAAGGCTGATCGCTGCGATCGCGGGGCCGAGCATGCAGCTCGCGAAAGAATGGAGGATTTCGGCGATGTAAACGAAAAGCTGCACCGGATAGATCGCGAAGATCAGCGCGCACAGCGTAAAGGAGGCGATGCCGATGCGTGCTGCGTGAACCTTGCTGTGCATCGCATCGACCAGCGCGCCGGCCGGGAGTTGGCTCGCCATCGCTGCGGCGGTGCCGAGGCTGAGCGCGAGGCCGATGCCGGTCTGGCTCCAGCCCTGGCTCGCAAGATAGATCGCGATGAAGGGGCCGAAGCCGGTTTGGATATTGGCGACGAAAAGATTGAGATGATCGAGACCGCGGCTGGCGGCGGCGATGTCGCTTGCATCGCTCGATGACGTGCCGCTTTGCTTGACCGGCGAAATGGCGGCGGCCCGCTTAAGGCGCTGCGGTTGGCGGCGCCGAGGGCGCGGGCGGCGTCGAATTCGGTGACGTTGTCGTTGCGGCAGGCGGCGTTGGCGGCGGCGATGTTGTCGCGGATGGCGGTGGTGCCGGCGGTGTCGGCGGTGTCGGTCCCGGTCCCGCGATCACGCTGGTTGTCTTCTCGCCGGCCTTATATTCGGGAGCGCTCTGCACATCGGCGCGGCTGAGATCGATTTTCAGCGGCGTCTTGGAATCCGGCGCGTAGAATTGCAACAGCCGCCAATCGATCGCGATCTTGCGCGTGCCGACGCCGAGGAAGCCGCCGAAATCGATGACCGCGGCGCGCGGCTGCTTATTCGCATCGAACAGCACGTCGACGACCATGCCCATATCCTCACCGGCGGCGCCGCTGACCTTTTTTCCCAGGATGGTGCGCGCGTCGGCGGCGACAAGCGTCTCGAGATTGGCGGTAGGCGCCGGCGCGGTCGTCGATGGCGCGGGTGATGTCGCGTTGTCGGGCGCCGTCGGCGGTGTTGTCGCGGGCGGCGATATGGGCGGCGGCCCTTCCGGCGTCGATGCGTCTTGCGCGGAGGCGTTCGCCGTCAGCCACGCGAGCAGGATCAGTGCGGCCGGCCCTACGCGCCTCATGCGACCAGCACGATCTCGATCGGTCCGTCGCGCCGCGTAACATACAGTGCGGCCGTGTCGTGGCTACGCCGCAACACGATATCGGCGCTGGAATCGCGCAAGCGCAAATTGGTCAGGCTCAGCTCGTCGATCCAATCCGGCAGCGTGGGGCGGATGAACAGCACGCGACCGGCTTCGGCGTCGAAAGTGACGCCGAGCGTCGCGCCGAGCATCGCGAAGATCGCGGCGGACGACCAGGCCTGCGGCATGCAGGCGACGGGATAGGAGGTCGGCCCCATCCCTTTGCGGCGCGGGAAGCCGCAAAAGAGCTCGGGTACGCCTTTGATCTCGCTGAACAGCATCGCATCGAACAAGCCGCTCAAGACTTTGAGCAGCGGTTGTTTCAGCCCGTAGCGGCCGAAGCCCATGGCGATGATCCCGTTGTCATGCGGCCAGATCGATCCGTTGTGGTAGGACATCGGGTTGTAGCGCGCCTCGCCATACGCGACGGTGCGTATGCCCCATTCGGAAAAGAACTGCCGCGTCATCAGCGTTTGGGCAACGCGCTCGGCACGCGCTTGCGATGTCAGGCCGGTGAAGAGAACGTGTCCGGCATTGGAGGCGCGCACGCGGCAGGGCGCTTTCGCGCCATCGAGCGCGAGCGCATAGCTGTTCAGCTCATCGAGCCAGAAAGCGCGCTCGACTTGCTGTGCCAAAATGTTGGCTTTCGCGCCGAGCGTGGCGGCTTGCTCCGTGCGACCCAGCTTGCGCGCCAGCATCGCCGCGCCGTTGTAAGCGGCATAGGCATAGGCCTGTACTTCGATGAGCGCGATCGGGCCCTGGGCGAGGCGGCCATCGGCATGGAAGATGGAATCGCTGCTGTCCTTCCAGCCTTGATTGATCAGACCGTCCTGCGAGGTGCGGCCATATTCGAGGAAGCCGTCGCGGTCGCGATCGCCGTATTCATCCATCCAGCGCAGCGCCGCTTCGATATGCGGCCACAGCATCTCGACCAGCGCGCGATCGCCGGTCCGCGCGTAATAGGCGGCGGCGAGGACGACGAAGAGCGGCGTCGCATCGACGCTGCCGTAATAGCAGCCGAAGGGCACCTCTTTGAGCGCCGCCATCTCGCCCTTTCGCGTCTCATGCAGGATCTTGCCCGGCTCCGCATCGGCGGCGGGATCGACCGTCTTTGCCTGGCTGGCGGCGAGGAAGCGCAGCGTGCCCGCGGCGAGCGCGGGATCGAGCCAGAGACATTCGAGTGCGGTGATCAAACCGTCGCGGCCGAAAGCGGTCGAGAACCACGGCACGCCGGCATAGGGATAAAGCCCGAACGGCGTCTCGGTGATCAGCAGATCGAGATTGGCGCGCGAATGGCCGACCCAGGTGTTGAAGGATGAGTTCGAGGTGTAGATGTCGGCGGTGCGCTGCTGACGCTCGGCCTGTCGCCTCTCGGCATGAGCGATCGCCTCGGCGCGCGATTGCATGGCGGTGTGTCCGTCATCGGCGCGAAAGGTGAGCTGCAATGAAACGCGTTCGCCGGGCGGTAATTCGATCTGCCACTGCGCCTGATGGCCGCGGAGCGCGCTCGGCCGCGGCTCGAAGGTCACATTCATGCGGCGCACGATGTCGTCGAGCCCGCGATAGGCGAGAGTCGTGCCGTCGAGGTGAAGCTCGTCGGGCAGGCGCGTGCCGCGCCGCTGCCGCGTCGTGCCGCGCACTTCGAACATATCGGCGAAATCCGCGTCGAAGCCGAGTTCGATGCTGAGCGTCACGCTCGCGTGACCGAAATTGCGCATACTGAGGGTCTCGAAGAAGCTGCGCTCGCCGACCACGGCGCTGCGCAAGAGATGCACCGTGTCGCGCGGCAGGACCATATGGCCACGCTCAAGCACATCGGGGTTGGTGAGATCGACCTCGAGCTTGGCGTTATCCTCGGTGACCGTCGAAGACAGCATCAGCGGCGGCTGGCCATTGATCGCCAGGCTCAGGCGCGAGAGATAGCGCGTGTCCTCGAAGAAGAAGCCTTCGGCGGCGGTCGACGCTTCGATATTCCCGAATTCATCGAGGATCGCAAGACTATCGCCGGCTTTCAAAACGCGGCGCGCATGCCGCATCGCGGTGGAGGAGGAGATATAGAAAGGCGAAACGCTTTCGACTTCTGCCAAAGGGGCGCTGTCGACGGGCATTGTTCTTACCATTGTGTTCTTTGCACGGGGGCGATGACGCACAGCCTAACGCCAAGCTGCGCCGAGGACGCGCCATTTCCTAAAAGACGCACAAGCCGCGCCCGGGTTCCGCCGAAGAGGGCGTTCTGTCACATATCGAACTCGACGAGGCCGACGGTCCGCGCCGAAGCTACCCAAAAGGCGGCGGGCGATATATGATAAGCGCCGGTTTAGTGATCGTTCTCGTTGTTTCGCATGGAACAAGTCTCCCGACATCAGTGCCTCATCTATGACGGGTCGCCGTCGCGACAACTGTCGGCGCTCGCCGTCATGGTGCGCCAGAAGCTGAGCGAGAATTACCGCTGCGTTTTCCTGAATAGCCCGCCAATGGTCGCTGGAATGCGCAGCTATCTCGCGGCGGCCGGCGTTGACATCGCGCAGGAAACCGAGCGCGGCAGCCTGATCCTGTCCTCGGATCGCGACCACCTTGCCGGCGGGCATTTCGACCCCGATCGCATGATCGCGTTGCTAGGCGACGCGCTCGCCCAGGCACGCCGCGACGGCTATCAGGGCCTATGGGCGACCGGCGACATGACCTGGGAATTCGGCCCGGAAAAGAATTTCGCCAAGCTCTTCGAATACGAATGCTTGCTCGAGGATTTCTTTCGCAACCATCCCGGGCTGAGTGGCGTCTGCCAATACCATGCCGATACTTTGCCGCACGATGCGCTGCGTCAGGGACTCGCGTCGCATCCGGCGTTCTTCGTCAACGAGACCCTGGCGAGCATCAATCCGCACTACCTGCCGCGGGTCGCTGTCGCAACTGGCACACCCATGAGTGCCACGCTCGATCGCGCCCTTGAGCGGCTTCTGGTGCCGCCGGGTCGCCACGCCGACTAGGCGCGCCGCGCCTTTCGCTAAGTCGCGAGCCGTTGCCGCGTGCTCGCGGGCTCCGTTGTCGTGCTTGTCCTGCCGCGCCCGCGCTTCTCGCCGCGTTCCGTAAATTTCAGCAACGCCGTACCGAGAAGATCGCGGAACTGCGTCAGCTCGCCGCCGTCGAAATCGGCAAAGACGGAACGCTCGAGCCGATCGACGGCGAGATTGCAGCGGTCTAGCATGCGTATACCGGCGGCTGTGAGCCGGATGTTGATGATGCGGCCATGCGCCAGCGATTTGCTGCGCGCGATCAGCTTTTTCTTTTGCAGCGACGCGATGATTTCGGTCATCGATTGCGGCGCGATGTGGAAACGGCGCGCGAGCTCGGCCGTCGACCACGTATCGCGGTGACTGAGGATGCTGAGCACCATGTACTGAATCGGCGTCAGCCCGGCGGAGCGCAAGCGCTCGACCATCAAGTTGTAGATGTTGAGCTGGAGCAGCCGCAGCAAAAAGATCGTTCGTGGTTTTTGCGCCGCCATCTGGCTTATCGCCTCCCGATCATGCTGCACCAATTCCACCATATATCAGGTAACCTGTCATTAAATAACAGGTTGCCTTCTATCGGCGACCGTGAGAGCATCCGGGAAAATCATTCGATCGAGGGAGGGGTGTCGTGAAGCGATTGGCACTGTTCGCAGCCGTCATCGGCATGGCGCTTGCCGCCACGAGCGCCAGCTCTGTTGCCGATCCATTCAAAATCCGCGCCGACTGGTCGGTGCTTCCCGGACAATTCGCGGCGCTCATACCGTCAGTGCCGCAATACGCCCCAAACGTCTATCGCCATTACGGCAAGTCCTATGTCGTCGAGCCAGTTAAGCTGCGCGGCGGCGGCGCCACGCTGCAGGCACTCGCGCTCGGCGAGACCGATATCAGTACGCTCAGCCCGCAAAGCCTGGTCGATGGCGTGACCAACGCAAAGCTCGATCTTCGCGCCATCGCTGAGCAAATCTCGACCGAGGTGCCGGGTTACAACGTGACCCATTACTGGGTCGACAAGGAGAAGATAAAGACCTTCGACGATCTTAAGGGTAAGGTCTTTGCCGTCAACGCGCTCGGCGCCAATGTCGATGCGGCCGCGCGCATGGTGATGGCGCGCCACGGCTTCACACCGCCGCGGGATTTCTCCGTGGTCGAAGTAGCTTTCCCGGTGCAGCTCGCTGCGCTCAAGGCCGGCAAAATCGATGTCGCTGTCCTGGTGCCGCCGTTCAGTCTACCGGCCGAAGCCGATCCCAGCTTGAAACCGATGTTCAGCGTCGGCGATGCGTTTGGCCCGGTTGAGACGCTGATGTGGATGGCCAAGGCCGATTTCATCGCCGCGCATCGCGACGTGGTGATCGATTTCCTCGAGGACAATATCCGCATGCGGCGGTGGATGCTCGATCCCAAGACGCGCCCGGACGCGGTCCGGCAGCTCGCGGAGATCAGCAAGATACCGGCCGACAATCTCTCGAGCTGGGTCTACACGACCAAAGACTATTATTATCCGCCCGACGCCGCGATCGACGCCAAGCGCTTGCAGAAGAACATCCAAGATATGGCATCGGTCGGCGTGGTGCCGAAGGCGATCGACGTGACGCCGTATGTCGATCTGTCCATGGTCAAGGAGGCGGCGGTGCGCGCGGCGAAGGACTGAGCGGCACCATGGATATCGGCATCAACCTCGCGACCTCCGCCGATAGCTGGAAGATCGTCAAGCGCGCCGAGGATCTCGGCTACAGCCGGGTCTGGTTCTTCGATACGCATATGCTGAATGCCGATGTGTTCGTCGGCATGACGGCCGCGGCGATGGCGACATCGAAGATCCGCCTCGGCAGCGGTGTGTTGATCCCCAGCAACCGCATCGCGCCGGTCGCGGCCAATGCGCTCGCCTCGGTGAATGCGCTGGCGCCGGGCCGCGTCGATTTCGGCATTTCAACGGGCAGCACGGCGCGCAGCACGATGGGGCTGGGCCCGGTGAAGCTGTCGGCGATGGCGGAATACATCCGCGTCGTGCAAGCGCTCTTGCGGGGCGAGACCATCGAATGGGAGTTCGAGGGCGAGCGGCGGAAGATCGGCTTCCTCAATCCCGAGATCGGCGCGATCAACATCGCCGATCCGATCCCGCTCCATATCTCGGCGGCGGGGCCGCGCGGGCGAAAGCTCACGGCGGAACTCGGCGCCGGCTGGATCGTGCCGACGGGTAGCGTCGCCAGCGCGACCCGCGCCATTGGCGAGATGCACCAGGCCTGGCAGGCGGCCGATCGGAACGCCAAGGATTACATCGCGACGGCGGTGGTCGGCGGCTGCGTGCTGGCCGAGGGCGAGGCTTATGACAGCAAGCGGGCCAAAGCGCTGGCGGGCCCGCATGCGATGATCGCGCTGCACAATCAGGTCGAGGCGGCGGAAGCCGGCTTCACGCGGCCGCCGATGCCGGCGCATCTCCAGCCGCTGCTCGAGCAATACCGCGCACTCTATATGACCTATCAGCCGCCGGATGCGCGCTACCTCACCAATCATCGCGGGCATCTGATGTTCTTGAAGCCCGAGGAAGCGCATCTCTGCACCGCCGCGCTGATCCAGGCGACGACCTTCACCGGCACCAAGCCCGCGCTGCGCGAGCAGCTCCGCGGCCTACGCGATGCCGGCTACGATCATTTCTCCATCACCATACGCCACGGCCATCCCGAGATGCTCGAGGAATGGATCGAGGTGTTCGCGGGCATGTGATCTCGACCGCGCAGGCGCCAGGGTTTGGCCGCGGATGAGCGGATTTTGCCGGATAGTCGACCGAGTGCAGGCAGCGCCGCGAGGTCAACGCAAAGGGCGCGCGGCTTTTGCCGCGTCCGGACGCGGTGTCAACTTGATGGCAGCGGCGCCGAGCAACAAGCCGGCGCCGCTGGCGATTGCCGCTCAGCTCGGCTGCTTCAAGTTCCTCAGCCGATAGGCAAGGCCGATCAGCGAGCCGCCGGCGAGGATCGCATAGATGCCGATGACCCAGATCAGACCGAGCGCGCCCGCGCCCGGCTGAACGAACAGGATCACGCCGAAGGCGACCGACAGCAGGCCGCTGATGATCAGCCACCATTCGCCTTCGATCTCCTTGCGCAAATAAATCGCGCCGACGACCTCCAGCACGCCGATGATGATCGCCCAGCTCGCGATTAGCAGCAGCAGCACAAAAGCCGTTAGCCCAGGCCAGGCGAAGGCCATGAGCCCGGCAAGGATGCCGATCACGCCGACGATGGCGAGCCACCAGCGCGGCATCATGCTGCCGGTGTGGCCGAAGATCGCCGCTCCCAAGGCGAAGACGCCGTCGACGAGTGCGTAAGCGGCGAAAAGATAGGCGAGGGCCAGCAAGGTGATGCCTGGCCAGAAGATGGCGAGGACACCGAACACGACCGCGGCGATGCCGCGCAGCAAGAGCAACCACCAGTTCTCGGCGAGCGACCGCAGGAGCGGCAACCCGCCAACGGGAAATGCGTGTGTACTAGTCATGACTACGCCTCCTTGCGCCCGCGTTTCCCAAGAGAGGAAGCCGCGTGGCTGTCAGCAGCGAAGACGCCCGAGGCTCAGGATGCAGATCGTCGAGCGGCTATGCTGCGCTCGATTTCGGTTTGTCATCGACGAGCTTCGGCTCGCGAGTTGCGCGAGACGTCGGCCGTCAGCGCGTCCGCCCGTTCCATGGGCGGCGAGGGCAGTCATACCAAAAGTGCGAATTCGTCCCTATCGGGCTTTTCCTGTATCTCGGCAGCGTTTTTGTACTGCGAGCTCGCTTTTGCGCCGCAATATCCTGTAACACCAGCTCGCAGAGGGCGAGGTTTTCGGTAGCGACGACCGAAGCTTGCGCCGGCTTTGGCCCGCGGCTTTTCGGGACGGTAGGTCCCGCGCCGCGCTTAATCGCCGGCGACGCCACGGCCGCTTTGGACGACCCGTTCGCGGGCACTTCGCGCGGGAGCCCAAAAGGGCCAAAAGCGAAGAGCGGTTGGCCGGGTCGTCCGCGATGACGATAGAAGACGTGTTCGGCGCCTTGTTAGGCTTTTTTCTTCTTCGGGCGGATCTTGTCGATGATGTGGTCGATCACCTGGCGATCGGTCTTCAGGCGCGACTTGTCGAACTGATCCCAGTGGACGATGTCGTCGACCTCGCGGACATAGCGGTTCGACGGCGAAAATTCGGCGAAGCCCACGGGAATGGTCTCGTAGCACCATAGCGGATCGGGAATGCCGAGCAGCGCTTTGATCTTCGACTGCATATCGGGCGAGGCCGTGTCGCTGACGTAATGCGAGCCGAGGCCGAGCGATGCCGCCGTCAGATGCAGCGACAGCACGACATTGGCGAGGGACGACACCATGTGCTGATGGCCTTTGTCGAGCTTGACGCGATACCAATAGGCGTCCTGCATGCGCGGATCGCCGGCGACGACGATGAGCGCGCCCGCATCGACGAAAGGCGCCGCCGGGGTCGGGAGCGGATTCTCGCCCGAGAACCACAGGCCGCGCTCGCGCAGCTTCTCGATCTCCTGCTTGGGGCCGAGCTGCTGAACGTAATAATCGCCGATCGCCTTTTTCTTTTCCGGGTCGCGCACGACGATGAATTCCCAAAGCTGGGCATTGCCGGCCGAGGGCGCGTAGCGGACGGTGTCGACGAGCAGGCGGATTGTATCGTCGTCGATCTCCTGCTTCTTGAAGGCGCGCATGCTGCGGCGCGACTGCATCAGGGCGCTCAACTGGCGATATTCAGGCGTGAGATTGAGCGATGCCATCGGATGCTCCTCCATGATCGAAACTGAGGAGGAGCCTAGGCTCGCGCGCCGATCGGCGTCAAGATCGATCGTTCAGATACGAACGATTTCGGTGTTAGCGAGGTGTTGAAAATCCGCACACGTCATGCGAGGAGCGCCGAGGGCGACGAAGCAATCCAGAAATGGCAGCCGTTTGTGCGGTGCTCCTGGATCGCCACGGCCGCTTTGCGGCCTCGCGATGACGACGAAAGACTTCCCCAGCGCCCTGCTAGCTCTCGCCGTCGGCGAACAGGCCGTCGCCGTTGCGCGCGTCTTCCGCGAGATAGAATTCGACCAGCTTATCGAGCGCATCGGCGAAGATCTTGCGCTCTTGCCGCGTGAGGAGGGATTTCGAGCCCGTCCTGCCGGCGTTTCGATACCTTCAGGACGGCCTTGTAGAGGGCGAGGCCCTCGGCAGTGATGGCGAAATTGGGCGCGCGTGCATCGTCGGGGTCGTCCGCGCGGACGACATAGCCCTTGCGGATCAGCGCGGGCAGTGCCGAGGAGATCTGCGATTTCGGCATCAGGCTGCGCTCGTACATCTCGACGATCTTCGAGGGCGAGCGGTATTCGAGCTGAACCAGGATGCGCCATTCGAGCTGGCTGATATTGAACAGCCGGTCGAAAGCCGGCTTGGTGGTGCGCGCGATCAGCCGGCTCAGCAGGGCGATCTGGCGCGTGTAAAAGCGCCCGGTTGGATAATCGCTGCTGCGCTTGAGGCCGCGCGTACCCGCTGTGGCGGGCGGCTTTTTGACGGTCGCGGTGTTCGGTTTTTTCATTGGGCTGGGGCGCTGCGCGGACCCCAAGCTACCGATGCTGCGGCACGAGAGCAAATATAGAGAACACAGCCGATCGCCCGCACAGAGAACTAATCGAGTGTTTCCAGTATGTTACAAGGCGAACGCTTGCTTTCCGGGCGGATTCCGCCTATCTATCGCGCGCTTAACGTCAACCCACACGCGGGGACGCGGTTTCGGTCTGGTCCAGGGCCGAAGGCGCCTTCCGGTGTCGCTCTCTCGAGAGCGATGAAACCCCGCGGCGGCTCAACCGGAGAAAGGAACTCGATTCATGGCACTCCCGTCCTTTACCATGCGCCAACTCTTGGAAGCTGGCGTCCATTTCGGTCATCACACGCGGCGCTGGAATCCGAAGATGAAGGATTACATCTTCGGCGCGCGCAATGGCGTGCACATCATCGATCTCGAGCAGACCGTGCCGCTTCTCGCGCGCGCGTTGCAGGCAATTCGCGACGTCGCCGCCGGCGGCGGCCGCGTGCTCTTCGTCGGCACCAAGCGCCAGGCGCAGGAAGCCGTCGCGGAAGCGGCCAAGCGCTGCGGTCAATATTATGTCGACCATCGCTGGCTCGGCGGCATGCTCACCAACTTCAAGACCATCTCGGCCTCGATCAAGCGGCTGCGCGAGCTCGATGAGCGCGTCACCAGTCCCGAGCATGGCATCAGCAAGCGCGAGCTTCTCGAGCTGACGCGCGATCGCGACAAACTCGAGCGCGCGCTCGGCGGCATCAAGGAGATGGGCGGCTTGCCCGACATCATCTTCGTGATCGACACCAATAAAGAGGCGATCGCCGTTCTCGAAGCGAACAAGCTCAAAATCCCGGTGGTCGCGGTGCTCGACAGCAATTCCGATCCGGCCGGCATCAGCTACCCGATCCCGGGCAATGACGACGCGATGCGCGCCGTCCATATGTATTGCGATCTCGTGGCGAGCGCGGTGCTTGACGGCCTGCAGGCCGAGGCGGTCGCGTCCGGTGTCGATATCGGTGCCGCCGAGGAAGTCAGTGAGGAGCTGCCGGCCGCCACGCATGGCGATGCGCGCGGCTCTGACGCCGCAGCACAACCCGACGCCTAATACGGAGGCGATAAATGGCAGAAATTTCCGCAGGGCTGGTCAAAGAGCTGCGTGAGAAGACCGGCGCCGGCATGATGGATTGCAAGCGCGCTTTGTCGGAGACGCAAGGCGATCTTGAGAATGCGGTCGATTGGCTGCGTAAGAAGGGTCTCGCCGCTGCCGCGAAGAAGGCCGGCCGCACCGCGGCCGAAGGTCTGGTCGGCGTTGCCGTCAAAGGCAATGTCGGCGCCATGGTCGAGGTGAATGCCGAGACCGACTTCGTCGCGCGCAACGAGACCTTCCAGAAGTTCGTCGCGAATGTCGCCGAGCTCGCGCTCACCCATGTCGATATCGACCGCTTGAAGCTCGCGCCCTATCCGGGCGGAAGCCGCAAGGTCGAGGAAGAGCTGACGCACCTCATCGCGACGGTCGGCGAGAACATGTCGATCCGCCGCATGGCGCGGCTCCATGTGCCGCATGGCGTGGTCGCGGCCTATGTTCACAGCGCCACGGCGCCCAATCTCGGCAAGATCGGCGTGCTCGTCGCGCTTGAGTTGACCGGCGCGGCCGACCGGCTGAGCAGTGTCGGCCGCCAGATCGCGATGCATATCGCGGCGGCGAAGCCGCAATATCTCGACATTGCCTCGGTGCCGAAGGGCGATCTCGATCGCGAGCGCGATGTGTTGCGCGAGCAGGCCAAGGCCTCGGGCAAGGCGGATGCCGTGGTCGAAAAGATGGTCGAAGGCCGGCTGCGGAAATTCTATGAAGAGACCGTGCTGCTCGAGCAGATCTTCGTGATCGATGCCGAGACCAAAGTCTCGAAGATCGTCGACGCGGCGTCGAAGGAGCTCGGCACGCCGGTGAAGCTCGCAGCGTTCGATCGCCTCGTGCTCGGTGAGGGCGTCGAGAAGGAAGCGACCGATTTCGCCGCCGAAGTCGCCGCGACCCTGAAGCCGAACTGAGTCGAGTCGCGTTTTCTGTCGTGTTTGTCATGGCGGGCGAAAGCCCGGCCATGACGTAACGTCTCGCTTACTGTATAGTCCGCCACATGCCGGACACCGCTGGAAATGAGCCGAAATACCGCCGCGTGCTGCTGAAACTCAGCGGCGAGGCGCTCATGGGCGATCAGACCTCCGGCATCGATTCCGATATCGTCGCGCGCATCGCCGCCGAAGTTAAATCGGTGCACGATCTTGGCGTGCAGGTCGCGCTTGTGGTCGGCGGCGGCAATATCTTCCGCGGCCTCTCGGGCGCGGCGGTCGGCATCGAGCGCGCAACCGGCGACTACATGGGCATGCTCGCGACGGTTATCAACGCGCTCGCGCTGCAAAGCGCGCTCGAGAAACTCGGCATCGAGACGCGCGTGCAATCGGCGATCTCGATGCAGGAAGTTTGCGAGCCCTATATCCGGCGCCGTGCCATGGCGCATATGGACAAGGGCTATGTCGTGATCTTCGCCGCCGGCACCGGCAATCCGTTCTTCACGACCGACACCGCCGCGGCGCTGCGTGCCTCGGAGACCGGCTGTCAGGCACTCCTGAAGGCGACGAAGGTCGATGGCGTCTACAGCGCCGATCCGAAGAAGGATCAGACGGCACAGCGCTACGACCAGCTCAAATATATGGACGTGCTGACGCGCGACCTGCAGGTAATGGACGCGGCGGCGATTTCGTTGGCGCGTGAAAATCGGATTCCGATCCTGGTGTTCTCGATCTATGACAAGGGCGGTTTCGCTCAAGTCGTCTCGGGCAAGGGACGCTTCACCATCGTGACCGATTAAGGCATAGAAGCCGAGGAGATGCGGCCATGAGCGAAGATAAAGTGGTCACCGATCTACGGCGGCGCATGGAAGGTGCGATCGACGTGTTGCGCAAGGAGTTCGGCGGTCTGCGCACCGGCCGGGCTTCGACGAGTCTGTTGGAGCCCGTGCAGGTTGAGGCCTATGGCAATCGCATGCCGCTGTCCCAAGTCGGCACGGTGAGTGTGCCCGAGCCGCGGTTGTTGCTCGTCTCTGTCTGGGACAAGGGCAATGTGAAGGCGACGGAGAAGGCGATCCGCGAAGCGGGGCTCGGCCTCAATCCACAGACCGAAGGCCAAACCATTCGTGTGCCGGTGCCCGATCTCTCGGAAGAGCGGCGCAAGGAGTTGACGCGTGTCGCGGCGAAATATGCCGAGGCGGCGCGCGTCTCGGTGCGCAATGTGCGGCGCGACGGGCTCGACGGCCTGAAGAAGCAGGAGAAGGACGGCACGCTCTCGCAAGACGCGCACCGCAAGCTCGACAAGGATATCCAGACGCTCACCGACGCCACCATCAAGCGTGTCGATGATCTCCTGGCGCAGAAGGACAAGGAGATACTTCAGGTCTGATGTCGGGGGAGCGGGATCTGACCGCGCCGGCGCCGCCGGCGCATGTCGCCATCATCATGGACGGTAATGGCCGCTGGGCGA
This sequence comes from uncultured Alphaproteobacteria bacterium, assembly GCA_963740675.1. Taxonomy (GTDB): domain Bacteria; phylum Pseudomonadota; class Alphaproteobacteria; order ATCC43930; family CGMCC-115725; genus CAIKMD01. The sequence goes on along the minus strand of CAVUFS010000002.1, from coordinate 97,012 downwards.
AATCGCGCGGCCTGCCGCGTATCGCCGGCCATCGCCGCGGCGCCGAATCGGTGCGCCGGGCGATCACCGCTTCGGCCGAGCTCGGCATCTCCTATCTGACGCTGTTCGGTTTCTCGTCCGAGAATTGGAAGCGGCCTTCCGATGAGGTCAATGATCTCATGGGGCTGCTGCGCCATTATCTGCGCGGCGAGATCGCCGAGCTGCATCAACAAGGCGTGCGGCTTTTGGTGATCGGCGATCGCGCGCGGCTCGCGCCCGACATCGTCACGCTCATCGACAATGCCGAGCAGCTCACGCGCAACAATAAGGGGCTTACGCTGATCGTCGCGCTGTCTTATGGCGGCCGCGACGACATCGTGCAGGCCTCGCGCAAGCTCGCCGAGGATGTCGCGGCCGGCCGCATTCAGGCGAAAGACATCGACGAGACGCGGCTGTCGTCATCGCTCTTCACCGCCGGCATTCCCGATCCGGATCTCCTTATCCGCACCAGCGGCGAGCAGCGCATCAGCAATTTCCTGCTGTGGCAGCTCGCCTATACCGAGCTTGTCTTCATCGAAACGCTCTGGCCCGATTTCGGCCGCGCCGATCTCGAGAAGGCAATCAGCGACTACCATGGCCGCGAGCGCCGCTACGGCGCATCGGCCGGCTCGGGCTGAGTGGAGCCGGCGAACTCGCCCAACCCACCCCCGTCATCGGCCGCGCCTCATTCGAGCGGGCTGACTCTCCGTATCCTTTCCGCGTCGGTCATGGCACCGGTGGCGATCGCCGCTGTATGGTTCGGCTCGCCCTATCTGCCGGCGCTTGTCGCGCTGCTCGGGGCAGGGATGGGATGGGAATGGGCGCGCATGTCGCGCCTCACATCGCCGAGCGCGGTCATGTTCGTCATCCTCGGCCCGTTCGTCGCCGTGTGCGCAATGGCGTTTCACCATGATGTCGCGGCGGTGCTGCTCGCACTCGTCTTCGCGGCCGGCGTGGCGATTGCCGAGAAGGATCGGCGCTTACGCCTTTGGGGCGCGGGGGCGACGCTGTGGATCGCGCTGCCTTGCATCGCGATCCTCTGGCTCGATCGTGGCGAGGGCGGCCGCGAGCGCATCATCTATCTCTTCGCCGTGGTGTGGGCGAGCGATATTGGCGCTTACGCTTTCGGGCGACTCATCGGCGGGCCCAAGCTCGCGCCGGCGCTCTCGCCGAACAAGACCTGGGCCGGCGCGGTTGGCGGCCTCGTCAGCGCCATGGTCATCGGCCAGCTCGCCGCGGCGTTTTTCGCGGGCGATGCGCCGGGAGTGCTGCTTGCGATCAGCGCCTTCGTCGCCATCGCCGCGCAAGCGGGCGATCTTATCGAATCCTTCGCCAAACGCTGTTTCAATGTGAAAAACTCCGGCGGGCTCATTCCCGGCCATGGCGGGCTTCTCGATCGACTCGATTCATTGCTCCTCGCCTCCCTGGCACTTGCCCTGGCCTTGGCCGCGGCAACCGCCGGCGGGACCCCGTCCTAACCCGTAAGCTTTTGTCGCACCTAAGTTTTTTTTCACCTTTGCGGCCCGTAAAGTTTGCTATCCTCTGCCCGGCTTAAAGGAAATAGGTGGTTATGGAGGCCATGGCGGCATTCACCGGCGGCGCCGGCTACTTCATCTTCTGGTTCCTCGTCGTCCTGACCGTCCTCGTCTTCGTCCACGAGCTCGGTCATTACCTCGTCGCGCGCTGGAATGGCGTGCGGGTTGAAGTCTTCTCGATCGGCTTCGGGCCCGAACTCTTCGGCTGGAACAATCGCGCCGGCACGCGGTGGAAGATCAGCGCAATTCCGCTTGGCGGCTATGTGAAGATGTTCGGCGATGCCGATCCGGCCTCGATGCCGGGCGCCGACCTGCCCGAGATGACGGCGGCCGAGCGCGAGGTCGCTTTCCATCATAAGCGCCTGCCGCAACGCGCGGCGATTGTCGCGGCGGGACCTGTCGCTAACTTCATCTTCGCGATCGTTGCGCTGACCGGTCTGTTCATCGCCGTCGGCCAGCCTTTCACGCCGCCGCAGATCGGCACCGTGCAGGAAGGCAGCGCCGCCGAAGCCGCCGGCATCAAGGCCGGCGATACCATCACCTCCATCGACGGCCAGGCGATCGAGCGTTTCGAGGATGTGCAGCGCATCGTCCGACTCGATCCGGGCCAGCCGCTCGCGGTTGTCGTGCATCGCGGCGATCAGGATGTCAGTATGTCGGTGACGCCGAAGCTCAGCGAAGTCACCGACCGTTTCGGCAACAAGCATCAATACGGCTTGCTGGGAATCGTGGGGCAGGGCGTGCAATACGTCCGCTACAACCCCTTCGAGGCCCTGGTCCGCGCCAATGGCGAGACCTTCGATATCGTCGGCGGCACGCTGCAGGCAGTGTGGCAGATGATCATCGGCGCGCGTTCGACCGACGAGCTCGGAGGCCCGCTGCGTATTGCACAAATGTCGGGCGAGGTCGCGCAATACGGTTTCTCGGCTATCGTGCCCTTCATGGCGGTACTGTCGATAAACCTTGGATTGATAAACCTTTTCCCGATTCCTGTGCTTGACGGTGGACATCTTCTGTTTTATGCCGCTGAAGCCGTGAGGGGACGCCCGCTCGGCCATCGTGCGCAGGAATACGGGTTCCGTTTCGGACTGGCTTTGGTGTTGACGCTGATGGTGTTCGCCACCTGGAACGATCTGGTTCATCTGCGCGTGGTTGAGTTCTTGAAGGCGTTGGTGACTTAAAGCCGTCGCCGAAACCGGCACAGAAGGCGCTCGGGACAGGGGGATTAGTTGCGGATCGTTCTCGGCGTTGTCCGGCGCTTCGCTTTAGCGATTGCTCTCATTGTCAGCTTGATCTCTTTGGCCGCGGCCGTGTCCGCGATCAACGTGGTCGCGCAGACTTCAACCGGCGATGTCGTGCGCGAAATTCGCGTCGACGGCACGCAGCGTGTCGATCCCGACACGGTCCGCTCCTATCTTCAGGTGCAGCCCGGCGAGGTCTACGACTCGGCAAAGCTCGATGCCTCGCTGAAAGCGCTCTACGCGACTGGCCTGTTCTCGGACGTGCGCATGCAGCGGCAGGGCGATGCGCTGGTCGTGCATGTGGTCGAGAACCCGGTCATCAACCGCATCCAGTTCGAGGGCAATTCGAAGCTCACGGACGACAACCTCAACAGCGAGGTCCAGCTCCGCCCGCGTCTCGTCTTCACGCGTGAGAAGGTGCAGGCCGACGTCGTTCGCATCCTCGAACTCTATCGCCGCTCCGGCCACTTCGCCGCGACGGTGCAGCCGAAAGTGATCGAGCTGCCGCAGAACCGCGTCGATCTCGTCTTCGAGATCGACGAAGGGCCCTCGACCGGCATCCGCGGCATCACCTTCCTCGGCAATCAGCAATTCGGCGAGAAGACGCTGCGCGACGTGATCTCGACCAAGGAATCGCGCTGGTGGCGCTTCCTGTCGAGCGACGATACCTACGATCCCGACCGCCTCACGTATGACCGCGAGCTGCTGCGCAAATTCTACCTCGCGCAGGGCTATGCCGATTTCCGCGTCGTCTCGGCCGTCGCCGAGCTGGCGCCGGACCGCTCGGGCTTCCTCATCACCTTCTCCATCGAGGAAGGCACGCGCTACCATTTCGGCAAGGTCAACCTGACCAACGAGCTGAAAGACGTCGACCCGAAAGTGCTGCAGTCGCTGCTCACGACGCGCGAGGGCGATTGGTACAACGCCGATTTGATCGACAGCTCGGTCAGCGCCGTCAGCGACGCGCTCGGCGATCGCGGCTATGCCTTCGTGCAGGTCAATCCGACCGTCAAGCGCAACGCCGACACCCATACGATCGACGTCTCCTATGATGTGAAGGAAGGCCCCGAGGTTTATGTCGAGCGCATCGACATCACCGGCAACCTCCGCACGCAGGACCGCGTTGTCCGCCGCGAGTTCCGTCTGGTCGAAGGCGATGCGTTCAATACGACCAAGCTCCACCGCTCCGAACAGCGCATCAACAATCTCGGCTTCTTCAAGAAGGTCGACATCACCAACACGCCCGGAAGCTCGCCCGACAAGACGATCATCCGCGCCAATGTCCAGGAACAATCGACTGGCGAGTTCCAGGTCGGCGTCGGTTATTCGACTACGGACGGTCCGCTCGCCAATATCGGCATCCATGAGCGCAATCTGCTCGGCAAGGGCCAGGATCTGCGCCTCGATACGACGATCGCCTTTCGCACGCGTCAGGTCGATCTGAGCTTCACCGAACCGTACTTCCTCAATCGCGAGCTTGCCGCCGGCTTCGATATCTTCGCCTTGCAGCGCGATTACACGGAGTTCGCCGGTTATATCGAGACCTCCTATGGCGCCTCGTTGCGTGCCGGCTATCAATTCAACGAGGCGCTGCGCCAGACGCTGAGCTACACGATCCGTTCGGACACTGTGTCCGATATCGTCGCGGGTGCGTCGCCGTTCATCACGGCGCAGCAAGGAACGCGTTTGGCCTCGATCGTCGGTCAGGTGCTGCTCTACGACAAGCGCGACAACCGCTTGCAGCCGACGTCGGGCTATTACGGGTCCTACAGCACCGATCTTGCCGGTCTCGGCGGTCAGGTGTTCTTCGTCCGCAACGGCGTCAATGGCGGCTTCTATTATCCGTTCGCCACCAATTGGGTCGGCAGCATCACGGGCGAGGCGGGCTATATCCACGGTCTCGGCCAAGGGGTGCGCATCGAGGACCGCTATTTCATCGGCGGCGACAATCTGCGCGGCTTCGCCAGCGGCGGTATCGGCCCGCGCGACATCACGACCAACAACGCGCTCGGCGCCAACGCCTATTGGATCGGCTCGTTGCAGCTCACCATGCCTTTGGGCCTGCCCAAGGAATTCGGTCTCCTGGGCCATGTCTTCACCGATTTCGGCAGCGCCTGGGGCTTCGACAGCAACACCGCGCCGCCCAACACCGATATCGTCAAGGACATCAACTCGATCCGCGTGTCCGCCGGCTACGGCTTCTCGTGGCAATCGCCCCTGGGTCCCTTGCGCCTCGATCTGGCTGTGCCCATCATCAAACAGAATTTCGATAAAAAGGAATTCTTCAGGGTCGGTTTCGGGTCGAATTTCTAAATGCGTGTCGGAGCCCGTCTTGGCGTCGCCGCGGTTCTGGGACTGACGGCGCTACTGCCGCTTGGAGCGCGCGGCCAACAGGTCGCGGCGCCGGTGATCATTACCGTCGATGTGCAGCAGATCCTGCGCGACAGCCTTGTTGCCAAGGACGTGCAGGCGCAGATGGATCAGCGCACCGATCGCTATACAAAGGAAGTGAGCGATCAGGAGACCCAGCTGCAAAAGACGCAGGAGGAGCTCGAGAAAGAGCGCACCACCCTGGCACCGGACGCTTTCAATGCGAAGATGCGCGATTTCCAGCGTAGCTACGACACGCTCGACAATCGTGTCCAGGCGACGCGACAGGCGCTGCAGCAATCCTATAATGACGCGATGACCAAGGTGGAGAATACCGCGTTGCAGATCATCGCCGACATCGCGGGGGAACGGAAAGCCAATCTGGTGGTCGCGAAGGCCGCGGTGCTGTTCGAGGCGCCGGAGCTCGACATCACGCAAGAGGTGATCAAGCGGCTGGATGTGAAGCTGCCGCAGGTTCAGCTCGCCGTGCCGGCGATCGCCCCGAAGCCGGCTACGCCTGCTCAGGGCAATGAGGCTGGTTCCGGCAACCCACCCGTTACGCCCCCCAATGCATCCGGTGTCGGCGGCCCGGCGCTGCCGCTGCCGCCGCGCTGACCTATGGCCGATCCGCGCTTCTTCACGGTGGCAGGTCCGTTCACGATCGCTGAGATCGCGCAGCGCGTCGGCGCCCAGCTCGGCGGCGCGGCCGTAGGCGAGCGTGTGCTGCGCGACGTCGCACCGCTCGAGACCGCGACCGAGCACGAGCTCTCTTTTCTCGACAATCGCCGCTATCTCGATCACTTCCGCCACACCCGCGCCGGTGCGGTGATCGTCTCCCCGAAGCTCGCGTCCGAAGCGCCCCAGGGCACGACGTTGCTGGTCACGCCGCAGCCTTATCGCGCCTATGCGATGGCGGCACAGGCTTTTTATCCCGAGTCGCCGCCGAAGCCCGGGATCGCAGCCACGGCTGTCATCGATCCGAGCGCGACGCTCGGCGAGGGCTGTGCGGTGGAACACAATGCCGTGATTGGCCCTGGCGTTGTCATCGGCAAGCGTTGTGCCGTCGGCGCAAACACGGTGATCGGCAGTTCGGTCGTGCTCGGCGATGACGTGCGCGTCGGCGCCAATGCGACGCTCAGCCACTGTATCGTCGGCTCGCGCGTGCGCCTCTATACCGGCGTGCGCATCGGCCAGGACGGGTTCGGCTTTGCTCCCGATCCCGATGCGCCGGTGAAGGTGCCGCAACTGGGCCGCGTGATGATTGGCGACGATGTCGAGATCGGCGCCAACACGACGATCGATCGCGGCGCGGGACCGGACACGATCATCGGTCCGGGCACTATGATTGATAATCTGGTGCAGATCGGGCACAACGTGCAGATCGGTCGCGGCTGCGTGCTGGTGTCGCAAGTCGGTATTTCCGGCAGCACGCGGCTCGGCGATTATGTGATGATCGGAGGGCAGGGCGGCTTGACGGGCCATTTGACGATCGGTGACGGCGCGAAGATCGGCGCCCAGGCGGGCGTGTTGCGCGATGTCAAAGCGGGCGAGGTGGTGCTTGGTTCGCCGTCGATACCGATCCGGGAATTTCACTATATGACCACCTACCTCCGGCGTCTCGCCGCCAAGCACAGAGGCGAGTGACATGACAATGACCGAAGCGTCCCAAGAGCCGATCGTCACCGCGGAAATCGATCTGAAGCAGATCATGCAGATGATCCCGCATCGTTATCCGTTCCTGATGATCGACAAGGTCATCAACGTGGTGCGCGGCCAGAGCGCGGTCGGCGTCAAGAGCGTCACCGTCAACGAACCGCATTTCCAGGGTCACTTCCCACGCTGGCCGGTGATGCCGGGCGTGCTCATCATCGAGGCGATGGCGCAAACCGCGGCCGTGATGGTGGTCGACGCGATCGGCGATCTCGCCGCCGGCAAGCTCGTCTATTTCACCAGCATCGACGGCGCGCGCTTTCGCCGGCCGGTGGTGCCGGGCAGCACGCTGCATATCCATGTCGAGCGCGTGCACAGCCGCGGCACGGTGTGGAAATTCCAGGGCAAGGCGATGGTCGAGGGCAAGCTGATGGCCGAGGCGACCTACGCCGCCATGATCATGGACAACAACATCAACAACAATGAGTGACGTTCATCCGACGGCGCTGATCGAGCCGGGAGCGGAACTCGCGGCCACAACCAAGGTCGGGCCTTTTTGCCATGTCGGCCGCCATGTTCAGCTCGGCGAGAATGTCGAGCTGATCAGCCATGTTGCCATCGCCGGCCGTACCTCGATCGGCGACGGGACGCGCATCTTCCCCTTCGCCTCGATCGGCCATCAGCCGCAAGACCTGAAATACAAGGGCGAGGAATCCCGCCTCGTCATCGGCCGCAACAACATCATACGCGAGCAGGTGACGATGAACCCCGGCACCGAAGGCGGCGGCATGCTGACGAAGATCGGCGATGGCTGCCTCTTCATGGTTGGCGTCCATGTCGCGCATGATTGCATCATCGGCAATGAAGTGATCATGGCGAACAACGCGACGCTCGCGGGCCATGTGAAGGTCGGCGATTTCTCGGTATTCGGCGGTCTCTCGGCGGTGCATCAATTCGTGCGCGTCGGCCAATACGCGATGATCGGCGGCGTCACCGGTGTCGAGCGCGACGTGATCCCTTACGGCTCGGTGATGGGCGATCGCGCTCGGCTCTCGGGCCTCAACATCGTCGGCATGCAGCGTCGCGGTTTCTCGCGCGAGGAAATCCAGGGCTTGCGCAACGCCTATCAGGCGCTGTTCGAGAGCGATAAGGGGACTTTCGCCGAGCGCGTGGTCGAGGTCTCGACGCGCTTCGCCGGCATCCGCCCGGTCGAGGACGTGCTGAGCTTCATCAAGGACGAATCCTCGCGCGGCCTGGTTCAGCCCAAATCCAACAGTAATGGCGGGTAAGCTCGGCATTCTCGCCGGTTCCGGCGAACTGCCGCTCCGCTTGATCGAAGCCTGCCGCGCGCAAGCCCGGCCCTATTTCGTGCTCGCTTTCGCCGGCTCTTGCGATCCCGCGACGCTGCAAGGCCAGCCGCATGCGTTTATTCGCCTCGGCGCCGGCGGCAGCGGGCTGAAGATATTGCGCGACAACGGCGTCGAGGAATTGGTGATGGCCGGCGGCGTGCGGCGGCCGTCGCTGACCGCGCTGCGTCCCGATTGGCGCACGACGCGCTTTTTCCTGAAGATCGGCATGCGTGCGCTGACCGATTTCGGCGACGACCGGCTGTTCCGCGCGATCATCGGCGAGCTCGAGGTCGAGGGTTTTCGCGTCGTCGGCGCCGACAGCATCTTGTCCAATCTTGTCGCGCCGGAGGGATTGCTCGGTCGCGTTGCGCCTGATGCGGGCGCCGAAGCCGATATTCGCGCCGGTATTGCCGCGGCCCGCGGCCATGGCGCGGAGGATTTGGGGCAGGCGGTAATGATGCGCGCCGGTGTGCCCGTCGATCACGAGGATGCCGAGGGCACCGATGCGCTGCTTCGTCGCTGCGCCGCCTCAGGCCAGGCGCGAGGTGGCGTGCTGGTGAAGATGGCGAAGCCGCAGCAGGAGCGCCGCGCCGATCTGCCGGCGATCGGTGCGCAGACGGTGACCGGCGCGGCGGCGGCGGGGCTCAAAGGCATCGCCATCGAGGCCGGCGCGTGTCTCGTACTCGATCGCGATGCGGTCGTCGCGGCCGCGGATCGCGCCGGAATTTTTGTGATCGGGGTCAGCCCATCATGAGCGAAAGCCCGCCGTTGATCTATATCGTCGCTGGCGAGCCCTCGGGCGATCTCTTGGGCGGCCGGCTGATGCAGGCGCTAAAAGAGCGGATGGGCGGCCAGGTGCGCTTTGCCGGCATCGGCGGCGAGACCATGGCGGCGGAAGGCCTGGTGAGCCGCGTGGCGCTGTCGGAGCTCGCGGTGATGGGCGTGCTCGAAGTGCTACCCGCGGCGCGGCGCATCTTCCGCCGCGTCGCCGAGACGGTCGAGGATATCCGGCGCCAGAACCCGGTCGCGCTCGTCACCATCGACAGCTCGGGCTTCACCTGGCGCATCGCGCAGCGGCTGCGCAAAGCCGGCAGCAAATTGCCGATGATCCATTACGTCGCGCCGATGGTCTGGGTGTGGCGCGGCGGCCGCGCCAAGCGCATGGCGCGCTGGTATGACCACCTGATGGCGCTGCTGCCTTTTGAGCCGCCGTATTTCACGGCGGTGGGGCTCTCCTGTGGTTACGTCGGCCATTCAGTGGTCGAGAGCGGCGCCGATCGCGGCGATGGCGCGGGCTTCCGCCGCCGCCATGCGATCCCGGACGACGCGCCGTTGCTGACGATGCTGCCGGGCAGCCGGCGCGGCGAGGTAGGCAAATTGTTGCCGATTTTTGCTGAGGTCGCACGGCGCATCGCCAACACGCACCCGAATTTGCGCGTCGTGGTGCCGACGACGGCGAATGTCGCCGATATGGTTGAAGCAACACTCGCTTCCTGGCCGCTGCCCACCATCGTGCTGCGCGGCGTTGCCGAGAAATACGATACTTTCGCCGCTAGCAATGCGGCGCTCGCGGCCTCGGGCACGGTGGCGCTGGAGCTCGCCATGGCGAAGCTTCCCACCGTCATCACCTATCGCATCAATCCGCTGACCCACGCCTATGTCAGCCGCACGGTGAAGGTCGATTACGCGAACCTCATCAATGTCGTGCTCGGCCGCGAGGCGGTGCCGGAATTACTGCAATATGAGGGCACGCCGGAGAAGCTCGCCGCGGCGGTGGCGCGGCTGCTCGACGACAAGGAAGCGGCCAGCGAGCAAATCGCCGCTGGACAGGAGGCGCTCAAGGTGCTCGGCTATGGCGGCGTATCGCCGGCTGTGCGCGCCGCCGACGAGGTGCTTGCGGCGATCGCGCGCAAACAGCAGCGAGGCTGAGGAGGAAAGAGATGGACACCGCGACCAGTGCGAAGCCGGCCACCGGCATCGATACCAGCCGCTTCCGGCTGCTGCATACGATGATCCGCGTTTTGGATCTCGAGAAGTCGATCGATTTCTATTGCCGGCTCATGGGCATGAAGCTGCTGCGCAAGCGCGAGGTCGAGGCCGGGCGCTATACCATCGCCTTCGTCGGCTATGAGGACGACGCGACCGGCACGGTGGTCGAGCTGACGTATAACTGGGACCAGAAAGAGCCGTATGCGATCGGCGCCGGCTTCGGCCATCTCGCCATCGGCGTGCAGGACATCTACGGCACCTGCAAGGTGCTGGAGAAGGAAGGCGTGAAGATCCCGCGCGCGCCAGGCCCGCTGAAATTCGGCAACGTGAACATCGCTTTCATCGAAGACCCGGACGGCTACAAGATCGAGCTGATCGAACGGCCTTAGTCTCTTTCTTTGTCTTTGCGAGCGAAGCGAAGCAAAGCAATCCAGTGTGTCCACAGACTGGATTGCTTCGTCGCTACGCTTCTCGCAATAACGACTTTCTCTCGTTCAGCGCCGCGGTCTCAAGACGGATGCGCCAGCAGAGCAGTGCGGCGTTGAGCAGCGAGAACACGATCGCGACCGCGTATTCGCCGAAGGCGAGGGGCAGCACCGCGATCTCGCCGATCACGACTGCGTAATTGGGGTGGCGCAGGAAGCGGTAGGGGCCGCGCGTCACCAGCGGCGCGTTCGGCACGGCGATGATGCGGGTTGTCCAATAGCGGCCGAGCGTGGCGAGGACCCAATAGCGCGCGGCTTGCAGCAGTAGAAAGATCGCGATCCAGAACCAGGCCGGCGGCGCGATCTTATCGGCGAGGGCGTAGACCGCGATCAGCCACGCGGCATGCAGCAGCACGATCAGCGGATAGTGGCGTCGCCCGATCTCATGCGCGCCCTCGCGCAGCAGCGCGCGCGTATTGCGGTTGGCATAGAGAAGCTCGGCCAAGCGCTCGAGCGCGACCAGGCCGACAATGACGAGCGGCCAGTTCATGGCCCTGGGATCACGCTTCGATAAGCTGGAAGCCCGCGGTGAAGCCGGGGCCGAGCGCGGTCATCAGCATGCGGCCATGGATTCCGGCATCGAGCATGCGCTTCAGCACGAAGATCACCGTGGCCGCCGACATATTGCCGTAGTCGCGCAAGGTCGCGCGCGCATGGCCGAGCGCGCCCGGCGTCAGACCGAATGCTTCCTCGAGTGCGTCGAGCACTTTCGCGCCGCCGGGATGGCAGACGAAATAATCGATATCGGCGACGGTGAGATCGTGGCGGCGGAGGAAATCCTCGGTCGCATTGCGCAGATCGCGCTGCACCAACGCCGGAATGTCGCGCGAGAAGATCGCCTTGAGGCCATCATCGGCGACGTCCCAGCCCATGATGTCGAGCGATTGCGGCCAGGTGAATTCGCCGCTCTGGCCGAGCGCGGGGCCGTTGCCGTCGCATGAAATCACCGCGGCGGTGGCGCCGTCGCCGAACAACGCCGTGGCGACGAGATTGCTCTTGGTGAAATCGCCATGGCGGAAGCACAGCGCGCAAAGCTCCACGACGAGGAACAGCACGCGCGATTTCGGCGCAGCGCGGGCGAGATCGGCGGCGCGTGCCAGGCCGAGCACGCCACCGGCGCAACCGAGGCCGAAGATGGGCAAGCGGCGTACGTCGCTGCGTAGCGGCAGGCGGTTGAGCAGCAGCGCATCGAGGCTCGGCGTGGCGATGCCAGTGGTCGAGACGGCAACCACCTGGTCGATGTCTTCCGGCTTGAGCCCGGCATCGGCGATGGCTTGGCGCGCGGCTTCCTCGATCAGCGCGAGGGCGTGTTCGAGATAGAGGTTGTTGCGGTCGGTCCAGCCATGCGGCTTCGCGTACCAATCGACCGGGACGGTCGAATAGCGGCGGTCGATGCCGGCATTGCCGAAGACCGCGACCATGCGCTCGAGATCGGCGACGCCGGCCATGCCGAAGACAAGGCGCGCGGTTTCAGACACCGTGTCCTGGCCGAGAATATGCTTCGGCACGGCAGTGGCGAGCGAAAGAAGACGGGGATAGTTCGCGGAAGGTGGCTGTGTCACTGGCGGTGCTTTCCCGGCGCGGTTACAGTGCGATTGTTGGAGCCGCTTCGCGGCTAAGCTAATCCCAGAGCGATCTTGGCGCACATCACATGTTCGCGTGTTTCAATGAAATAACGGCTATAGGCTAAAGTATGTCGAGCGCCGACAATCCGCCGCCGCGCCGCCGCATCCGCTGGGGTATCCGCGAGCATTTAAGAGGCTATTTCATCGCCGGTATCGTCGTCACCGGGCCGACGCTACTGACGCTGTACATTATCTGGCTCATCGTCACCTTCATCGACCGCTCGGTCGGCGCGTTGCTGCCGAACGTCTATAATCCCCAGACCTACCTGCATGTTCCCGGCATCGGGCTGATTATCGTCGTACTCTGCCTGACCTTGATCGGCGCGTTGACCGCCGGCGTGCTCGGCCGGGTCTATGTCCGGCTCACCGACCGCATCCTCGCGCGCATGCCGGTGGTGCGCGGCATCTATGCCGCGGTGAAGCAGATTTTCGAGACCGTGCTGGCCAAGCAATCGAACAGCTTCCGCGAGGTAGTGCTGGTGCAATGGCCGCGTGAGGGTATGTGGACAATCGCTTTCGTCACCGCCGAGGTCGAGGGCGAGCTCCAGCGCCGCACCGGCGACGACACGATCGCGGTCTATGTGCCGACGACGCCGAACCCGACCTCGGGCTATCTCATGTTCGTGCCGCGCAAGGACGCGATCACGCTCGATATGGCGGTCGAGGACGCGATCAAATATGTGATCTCGACCGGCATCGTGACGCCGCCCGATGCGATCACCGCCGCGACGATGGAGCCGGTGAAGACGATTTAGATTGGCGGCCAAAGAGCGCGAGAACCCGGGGGTAGATGGCAACCCCTAAACGACCTGCGCCTCAGTTATCTCGCGCCAAACCGGTAGAAGAGATAACTTAGAGAGCCATATAATTCTTGAGCGCAGTTGCGCGGGCCGAGAGTCCAAAATCGGCTCAACCGCTGCAACCACACCCGGCGATAGATTGCCGCGCTCGTTCTGTTCAATGCAAATTTCATGAGATAGGCGCCTCGTCCGATCGCGTATCGACGTTTTAGCGCCCGCACATGCTTCTCTTTACGCCCGTGATGATGCGAGACGGTTGGCGCGGGCGAATACATGCCCCGCCAACCGGCGAAGCTCGCGCGGGCGCAAGCATCGATATCGTCACCGCTGAACAAAGCCCCTGCACCGAAGGCGTTATCGAAGCCCCCGATCTCATCGAGCACTTGCCTGAGAAACATCATGTTCGCGCCTTGAATTGCTCCCCCGGGAATAAACGAGCGGGCAGGGAAGAACTGTGGCTCATCTAGATCCCTGATCGTGATCGGATAGTCCGACGAATTGTGAAGCGTGATCCGCCCACCAGCAAACCCGATCCTAGGATCTCTGAACACTTCGATGACCTGATCGACATAGTCGGGCGAGATGTAACAATCATCATCGGAGAAGGCGATAATCTTACCGCGTGCCAAAGCCAATCCGGCATTGCGACCGCGACCATTGCCGGGTTGTGCCTCATAGGTCGTCGTCGCGCGAAACGTAGCCGACTTCAAGAACTCAGCAATGACAAGAGGCGTTTCGTCGGTCGATCCGCTATCGACAATGATGAGTTCCCAGTCAGCTTTTGAGCGTATTTGGCCGATATAAGTGAGGCTTTGGGATAACTGAGCAGCGCGGTTCTTGGTGCAGATTATCAGAGACAGGTCCATTGGTTGTACTTTCCTCCGCCTTGCACGCGTTAGGAGATCAATGGCGTCATCGCTGGACTGCTCTAGGAGCGATGGCCGACTGGCCGCGCTGTGACAAATCAAAGGTCAATGGCTCTTAGGTAGAAGGTTCGTCCTCAGATCGCGGTAGTTTCTAACCCGAAGTTGGTAATCCTAATGGCTAAAACGTATATCATTTATGGAACGGGTACTCGTCTACATTATCATCAATACAATTGATCGTTTTTCGTCGGGATCGTTCATCGCGGCATTCCTCCATCTCCCTGCCGCAGCCTCTTTAGAGGTGTCGGCTGACCGCGAGGATGTTGTGGGGCGAGAAGCAGTCAGCGGTGCTTGGGGAAGATGAGGAACAAGGGACATTGGCGCCCGACGAAATATCTCGTTCCCGCGAGAAGAAAATTGCGGGCACCCGCTCGCAGCGGTGACATCTGGGCAGGCTCCGTCCTGATCGCGACACTCATCGGACGTTGGTATCGGAAGGAGCTGTCGCGACACGCGCGCGGCAGGCTACTCGATTTGGGATGCGGAAAGGTTCCCCTCTATGAAATGTACGCGCCGCATGTTCAGGAAATTATATGTACCGATTGGCCAGCGACACTTCATGGCGAAGCATTTATCGACTTCGCCAATGATCTCAACACCGGCATCCCATTGCGCGATGCGACATTCGACACAATCGTTCTATCCGACGTTTTGGAACACATTTTTCATCCCGACAGGCTCTTGCGCGAGATTCACCGCGTCTTACGGCCCGGGGCGACTGCTCTCATCAACACACCGTTCCTTTATCTCATCCACGAAGCGCCGTACGACTTCTACAGGTACACACCTTATGCGCTCGAGCGCATGGCGGGCAGTGCGGGGCTCGAGGTCATACAACTCGACCTGATCGGCGGCGGTATGCTCGTCATCGCCGATGTGTTGGGCAAGCTGCTGAGCAACCTGCCGGTCGGCGGAGCGCACCTTGCGTCGGCGCTTCAACGTGTCGTTCTTTTGGCTTCTCGGGACCTGCCGCAGACGAGTGCCTATCCACTCTTTGTCGCAGCCGTCCTGAAAAAGCCGCTGACGAATGGCGCCTGAATGTCGACAGTCTTGATTTATCGTTCGCGCCTTCTGCCGCACTCCGAGACCTTTATCAAGGAGCAGATACAAGCCTATCGGTCCTGGCGCGGCATCCTAACCGGTAAGGAGCTGGCAGACGAGTTGGCCCTCGATGGGCTCGATATACGCCTGCTCGGCGATCCGCGGCAGGATTTCGCGGCCCGATTTATCGCACGTGCCTTGTGGTCGATAGGTCGACCGTCAGGTCTCGATCGTTTGCGATTAGAAAGACCGAGGCTTTTGCACGCGCATTTCGGTGTCGACGCGATCGAGGCGGCTCCGCTCGCCAAGGCGCTGCGCATACCGCTAGCCGTCACACTTCACGGCTATGATATCAATATCGATCGACGATGGTGGGAAAGCGGCGAGGGCGAACCGGAGATGAGGCATTACCCGCGGCGCCTGCTCGCTCTTGCATCCAAAAAACACGTGTCTTTTATCGCTGTGTCGCAAGCAATCCGACAACGTGCCATCGCTTACGGAATTGAACCGGAAAAAGTCACGACCCTTCCAATCGGTATCGACCTTAAGAAGTTTGTTCCCGGCACAACGCCGATTGTTAAAAGAAATCATCGGATCCTCTTTGTCGGTCGCCTTGTCGAAAAGAAGGGTTGCGGATTTCTTTTGCGGGCGATTCCGTTGGTGAAGAACCGAGTGCCGGATGTCGAGGTATCCATCGTCGGTGATGGTCCGATGCGGCCCGAGCTCGAGAGGCTTACACGGGATCTTGGATTGTCTGTCCACTTCCATGGCGCGTTAGAGCCGATGGCGATCAGGTCCGAATTGGACAAGGCACGCGTCTTCTGTCTGCCGAGCACCCGCGCTATGAACGGAGATGCAGAAGGACTGCCAATCGTCCTCCTTGAAGCTCAAGCAGCGGGATTGCCGGTCGTCGCTTCGCGGCTTGGAGGGATCAAGGAAGCCATGGAGGACGGAAGGACAGGTTATTGCTTCGTGGATAAGGATATTGGAGATCTAGCCTGTCGCCTGACGCAGATCCTTACAGACGATGAACTGACCTTGGCGATGGCATCGGAGGCACGAGATTTTGTCTGTCGTCACTTCGACCTCTCGGTGCTGACCGGTAGGCTGGAAAAATATTACGACGAGCTCATGAGCGACGGCTACGAATGAATGCGAGGGTGGACCGGGCTTTAGGTACGCACGATACATCTCGCGTGTCGGCGGTATCGAATGTTCGTTGGGTGGCATTGTCGCAGTTCGGCCGCGCGGCCATTCAATTCGCTTCACTCGCAGTCTTCTCACGGTTGCTAACACCAGCGGATTTCGGCCTCTTCGCGATGGCGGCTGTCGTCACGAATTTCGCGCTGTTGTTCCGCGACATGGGCACATCGGCCGCGCTGATTTAGCGCGAAAGTCTGACGGACGATGTCCTCGATATGGTTTTTACTGTGAATCTCGCGAGTGGCTTTGCCGCCCTAGCGTTGGTCTCCGCGGCATCTCCGATCGCGGCCTGGAGTTTCGGAGAACCGCGGCTTCGAGATGTGTTGCTCGCGGTCTCGATCGGGTTTCCGCTCGCATCGATGACCGCTCCGCATTTGGCTCTTCTCGAACGAAAGAGCCAATTCCGTCGGATCGCGTCGATAGAACTCGTATCGGCGCTGTTTGGAATGCTGGTCGCTGTCACGGCGGCCATCTGTGGTGCGGGTATCTATAGCCTGATCCTGCAATCGTTGCTGACAATAGCTTGTTCGACGGCTCAGCTATGGCGGGCACTGGATTGGCGCCCGAAATGGCGCTGGAGTTGCAAAGAGTTCGTCGAGCTTCGGAAATTCAGCGGGAATCTCGTGGCGTTCAACGTGATCAACTATTTTGCGCGCAATAGCGATGCGATGTTGGTCGGCCGTTACCTCGGGCCGACGAGTCTCGGCTGGTACAGTGCGGCGAATCGCATCCTGATGTTTCCTCTCCAGAATGTGACCTTCGTCCTTGGTCGAGCCCTGCTGCCGATCTACAGCCGACAGCAAAGCGACCAATCTCTGATCAGTTCGACCTATCTAAGGACTTTGGCTCTCATCGCCACTATCACGGCTCCGATGATGGGCGGCATTTGGGCACTAAGAGCGCCCCTCATAAATGTCGCGCTTGGTCCAAACTGGTCCGCCGTTATAGAGATTCTTGCGTGGTTCGCGCCCATGGGCTTTTTTCAATCGCTGAATTCATCGACAGGAACCATCTTAGCGGCGCGCGGGCGAACAGATCTGCTGCGCACGCTTGGGATCGTTAACACCATCATTCTTTTGAGCGCTTTCGCATTAGGCCTGCGTTTTGGCTTGTCCGGCGTGGTAAGCGGCTACTTCTTTGCTATGCTCGTCGTGACTCTGATCAGCCTAAAGACCGTGCTGAGGGAAGTTGGCTCCAACCTTGCTGCGTTGTGCCTGCGTCTTGCCGCTCCCGTCGCTTGCGGAGTTACTATGGCGCTCGTTGTTGGCACTGCCGATCGAATGACGGTTTCCTATTTTTCAGACATCAATCGCCTTATTGTACTTATTCCGATTGGCGCTCTTCTGTATGGGGCGATGCTGTATGCCCTATCTCCCGCGCTTATGAAGGAATTGTATTCCGCGCTTTGCGGGAGTAACCGATCCGCACCAAAAGACTAATTGCTCGGGTCGGTCCGACGAAGGAAAGGACTATCCGGGGTCCAGTGAACTATTTTGCAAACCGGAGCTCAACGGGACAGTTCGTCAAAGCGGCGCTCGGGCCGTTCTGGTCGTCGCCTATTTTCTCGATCTCTCGCTGGAGCCGCTTTAGGCCGGCCAGCCTGGATGGTCAGGTTCAAGAGCCGGTTACGAAAGCCAATCGCCCGGTGATGCAGCTTAGCTCGCTTTTAGCGCTGCTTTGAACGCGGCGCGGGTTGGAGCGCCATGGATGAAAGCGTAGTCTTGCGATGGCGGCGGGCCGGCGGTGAGTTTCAGCGCGACGAAGACCGGGCCGGGCTCGGTGAGGAGGCCGGCGATCTTCGCTTCGAAATCGTCGAGCGTGGCGATCGTGTCGGCGCGGCGGTAGCCGGCGGCGCGTGCCATGGCGGCGAAATCGACCTGATCGCGGCCCGGGATCGGATGGCCGCCATTCGCCTCGTATTCGCCGTTTTGACAGACGAAATGCATGAGGTTCGCCGGTTTCTGATTGGCGATGGTCACGAGCGTGCCGAGATTCATGAGGAGGCTGCCATCGCCGTCGAGCACGACGACGCGCTTGTCGGGCCGCGCGATCGCGAGGCCGAGCGCGCAGGACGACGCCTGGCCCATCGCGCCGATCGAGTAATAGGTGAGGGCATGGTCGGGCGCGATGCCGTGCCATTCCTGCGCCGCCTGATAGACCGGCACGATAATCTGGTCGCGGATATGCTTGGCGAGAATCTTGAAGCAGAGATCGCGGCGCATCGTGGTGCTGGGGACGTTGCTCACATCTGCCTCCCGATCAGCAGCGCGGTCGGATAAGAGCGCGCATAGGCCGCATCGATGGCCGGGTGGATATGGCGCTCGTCGCCGGCATCTTCCATCAGCGCGTGCGGGATCAGCATCGCGTCGAGAATCGGCTCGACGATGCGGATGCCCAGGCTCTTCGATTGCGTCGGCGGCACGCCCGGCTCTTTCGCCAAGAGGCCCGCCATGATGCAGACCGGCATCTTGTATTCGCAGCCGGCCGAGCGCAGGGCGTTGATGCTGTCGAGCAGGCCGGTGTATTGGATCAGGAGCAAGGCGCGCTTTTCCGCCATCGACATGGCGGCGCAGATCGATACGCCTTCGTCTTCCTTGCAGACGCGGATCAGGCGGAAGCGCTTGTCCTCGACGATCGGCCAGAGGAGGCTGGCGCTGGTGGTGATATCGGGCACCGAGACGATGAATTCGGTGCCGCTGGCGGCAATCTGATCAAGGATGGCGGGGCCGGTAATCGGATCGCCGCTCATGCCGCTTCGCCTTGCATAGACGTTCTCCCTTACGCTTTTGCCCATCTTGCCTGTGGCCCCGCATCGAGGCAAGGCACGGCGCTTGAGACGACGAATCGCCGAGCTTATAGTTACAGTCAACAAAATCAGTAACCGGGAGTTCTTCTGCGATGCGCGTGAAAAAGCCGGCAAGACGATCGGTCCTCAAGGCCATGGCGGCCACCGCTGCTGCCGGCGCCACCTCGATCGCTATGCCGCGGATCGGCCGCGCCGCGCCCACGAAGCTCGTGATTGGCAAATCGATCCCGACCTTGCTCGCCTACACGCCGATCGAATTCGGCCTCGCCAATAATTTCTATCAGAAGCGCGACCTCGATCTCGAGGTCGTGTCGTTCAACGGCGCGGCGCGCATGAACCAGGCAATCGTCAGCGGCGCCATCGATATCGGCCTCGGTTCGGGTGCTTCGATGTCGGATATCAGCAAGGGCGAGCCGGCGCTCTGCATGGCGCAAACGCTCGGTCCGCCGGCCGATATCGCCATCGTCGTGCCCTATGAGTCACCAATCAAGACGGTCGACGATATGCGCGGCAAGGTCGTTGGCGTCGCCTCGACCGGGTCGGTCACGGAGTGGATGGTGTTCGAGCTGGCGCGCCAAAAAGGCTGGCCGCTTACCGATATGAAAACCGTCGGCATCGGCGGCACCGACGCGGCGGTGGCCGCCATCCGCACCAAGCAGGTCGATGCTTTGGTCGTCGATATCGCCATCGGCTTTTTCCTCGAGCCGCAAAAGGTGGGGCGCTTGCTGATCCCGTGCTCCGACTACGTCAAAGACTTTGTCATGCACGCGAATTTCGCCACGAACAAGATCATGGACGCGAACCCGGAAGCGGTCACCGCGTTCTGCGCCGCCTGGTTCGAGGCGGTCAATCTCATGCAGAAAGACAAGGAGCAGACGGTCAAGATCGCGGCGCCGATCGCGAAGCTCGATCCGAGCATCGTCGCCAGGACCTACGACATCGTCATTCCGCAGATGTCGCGCGACGGACGTTTCGATCCCCTGGGCCTGGAGACGCTGGCGCGCTCCTATGTCGAGACCAAGGCGCTGCCGACCAAGCCCGATATGTCGAAATTCTATACGGAGAAGTTTTTGCCGAAAGGATAGCGATGGCCATCTTCTACCGGCCGGCGCGTGAAGACGAGCTGGCCCGAGCCGAAGAGCTCGTGACCGCGAGTATCAACGATCTCACGCTGCGTCACGGCTTCGGCCGGATGGCGTCGGTCAGGCCGCCGCATTTCCAACTGTTTTCGCTGAAGGATGACCCCGACGGCTTGTGGGTGGCCGAGGATGGCGGCGAAATTCTCGGCTTCGCCTTCAGTTGGGTCTGCGGCACGCTTTGGTTCCTGGCGGAATTGTTCGTGGCGCCGGACCAGCAAGGCCGCGGTGTCGGCAATGAATTGCTGAAGCGCACGATCGCGCAAGCAGAGAAGGCGCAAGCGAGCGAGAAGGCGCTCATCACCTTTGCCTTCAACACCGTTTCCCAAGGCCTTTATATCCGCCACGGCCTCTTTCCGCGGATGCCGCTCTATCTCGTCAGCGTATCTCGCGAAGCCTGGTCGCCGCGCGCGCCGAGCGCGTCATTCGCGGCGTCCGCGATCGATACGAGCCATCTCCAAGAGATGGCCGCCATCGATGCTCACGCTCTCGGAATATCGCGCGAGAAGCATCACCGCTATCTCATCGCCGACAGCGGATTGAATGGGTTTTTGTTTTATGAGGACGGGGGCTGTGTCGGCTACGCCTATATCAGCCCCGAAGGCCATGTTGGTCCCTTGGCAGTCACACGGCCTGATGCGTTGGAAGCGGTTTTTGCCGCGGCCCTGAACAAAGCGTCAGAGCTTGGTGCTGCGCAGTTCTCGGCACTGATCCCGGGTATCTGCGACGCGGCGCTCGGGGCGGCCGTCGCGCAGGGCATGCGCATTGCCTTGCCGATGATGCTGATGTCGTCGCGGCCGTTCGGCGACTGGACCTGCTATCTGCCGCGCAATCCCGGCTTTATGTGAGGCGTCGTCCGGCTATCGGCGAACGGCGTGGCGCTGAATTTTATAAAAAGGACGGATTCGTACCATCCCGCGCGCTCACGAAGCGGCAAAGTTAGGTCAGGCCTTCCTGCATGGAGCGCGCTATATGACCCAGCAGACCAAGCCAAGCATCGTATTCGTCCACGGGCTTTGGGCCGACGGCTCGTGTTTCGCCAAGCTGATCCCGACGCTTCAGGCCGAAGGCCACGAGGTGATCGCGGCCCAATATGGTCTCGACACGGTCGCCGGCGATGTCGCTGCCGTAAAAGCCGCGTTAGGGAGGGTGAGGAGCCCCGCGATCCTCGTCGGCCATTCCTATGGCGGTACGGTCATCACCGCCGCGGGGGCCGATCCCCGCGTTGCCGGGCTGGTCTATATCGCCGCGCTCGCGCCAGATGCGGACGAAACGTCACTCAGTCTGCAGCAGAAATTCCCCACCACCGACGTCTTTTCCCATATCGAAGTTGCGGACGGACGCGTCTGGCTGAAAGCGGACGGTATCGCTTGCTTCGCTGGCGATCTGCCCGAGCCCGAGCAAAAGCTTGTCTGGGCGACCCAAGGCGTGCCGGCTGCCGATCTGTTCACGCAGAAAGTCGAGGGCACGGCTTGGCGGATAAAGCTGAGCTGGTTCATCGTCGCCACCAAAGACCTCACCGTCCATCCCGAGCTGGAGCGCTTCGTCGCCAAGCGTATGGACGCGACCACTTATGAGATCGACAGCAGCCACGTTCCCATGCTCTCCCATCCCAGCTTCGTGATCGACGTGATCCACGCCGCCGCGAAAGCCGTAACAGCCCAGGAGGTCGCGTAATCATGACAATCCGAGACGCCAAGCAATTGAAAACCGCTTCGCTGGCCACGCCGACAGGCTTGGAGCCGGAAGCCGTTCGGGACATCAGCGGTGCGCTCAACGCCTTGCTCGCGGATATGTTCGCCCTTTATCTGAAGACCAAGAACTTCCATTGGCATGTCTCGGGGCCCAACTTTCGCGATTATCATCTGTTGCTGGACGAGCAAGGCGAGCAGATTTTCGCGACGACGGACGACATCGCCGAACGGGTCCGCAAGATCGGCGGCACGACGCTGCGATCGATCGGACATGTCGCCCGCCTGCAGCGGGTGCTCGATAACGACGCCGAATACGTCACGCCGCTGGACATGCTCGCCGAGCTGCGCGACGACCACATGCAGATGCTCACGCGGCTGCGCGAAGCGCACGATCTCTGCGACGAGCATGGCGACGTCGCGACCACAAGCCTGCTGGAAAATTGGATCGACCAAGCCGAGCGGCGGTGTTGGTTCCTGTTCGAATCGACCCGTAAAGCGTAGCGCTATTGTGGCGCGCGTGACGGAGGGTCTGCGCTATTTGCCCTCGGGCATCAGGACGGCGTAGCGCGTATCGACGATCGTCTTGGGGTCAAGCTGGGCCTTCATCAGCCGCTGCGCGCGATACCATGCGATCTGATGCGCCAGGTCCGACATGACGACGCGGCCCTGGCCGTCGATATAGGGAACGGCACGGTCGATCAGCGGCCCGGGGATGCCGGTGAATTTCGACAGGAGATCGAGCATCGCCGGCGTTTGGGCATTGTCCTGGCGCTTGTTGTCGCTGCCGGCGAAAGCGTCGTGATAATCCTTGGAGCCGTGACGGAAAGCGGTGAGGAAGCGCCGCACGAGGTCGCTGTCATAATCGGCATGCTTGGTTGAGGTGAAGGCGACCGCGCCCATCCAACCGGGGACGAGATCGCTGGCCCAGCCGAGCAGCTTGATCGCGCCGCGATCGAGCAAGGGCAGCACCGGCGTCGCGGGCAGCACGGCACTATCGATCTGGCTGCCCGACAGCGCGCTGATCACATTGGGGATCGTGCTCAGCGGGCGCACCGAGACATCGCTGAGCGGGAATTTGTATTTCTCGGCGAGCAGGCCCAGCGTGTATTGCAGGCTGGTGCCGATCTGCGTCACGGCGAAACTATGGCCGGGCAAGTCATGCGCGGTGGTGAGGCCGGCATCATAGGCTTTGGTCGAGCCGAGGAAGGCGAGGTTGTAGAAACCCGGCTGCTCGATCGCCGACGAGGCGAGGATACGCATATGGCCTTGCGCGGCGAGCGTATAGAAAGCGGCGCTGAGGCCGGAGACGGCGAAATCGACATCGCCCGAGGCGAGCGCGACGGCCATCGGCTCGGCGCTCTCGAAATAGACCATCTCGGCGTCGAGCCCTTGCTCCTTGAAATAGCCGCGCTCGATGGCGATGGGCACGGAGGGGTAGGAGAGGAGCTTGGTCAGCGCGATCTTGATGGATTCCGCGTGGGCGGGAGCAGGCACAACAAGCAGCAACATCGTCATTGCGAGCGCAGCGAAGCAATCCAGTGGCTGAAACAGACTGGATTGCCTCGGCCTTTGGCCTCGCAATGACGGTTTAGAGAACATCGTAATTATTTCCCCGCCACTTTCGCCAGCGCGTAGCGGCTGTCGATGAGTTGGTGCACATCGACATCGCCTTTGAGAAGGCCTTGCGATTTGTACCAGGCGACCTGATCGGCGACGCTGGCGGCATCGATGCGGCCTTCGGGATCGACATAGGGGATGGCTTTTTGGATCTCGCTCGGCGCGACGCCGGTGAATTTCGACATGAGATCGAGGATCGCCGGCGCCGTGGGCCCGTTCTCACGCTTGCCTTGCGCATTCATGAAGGCGGTCGGCGAAATCCTTCATGCCGTGACGGTAGGCGATGAGGAACCGCTTCACCGTGTCGCCATGTTCATTCGCTTCCTTGGTCGAGGTGAACGTTGCACTGCCGGTGAGATTGGGCGAGACATCGGCGACCCAGCTCAAGAGCCGGATCTCGCCTTTCTGGATCGGACCGAGGATCGGCCCGCCCGGCATCACCCCAGCATCGACCGTACCGCCACTCAGCGCGGCGATAACATTGGTGTTCGATTGCAGCGGCTTCACCGTGATGTCGCTCATCGAGAAGCCATAGCGCTTGGCCGCGCCGCCGATGGCGTAGTGAAGGCTGGTGCCGACCTGGGTGATCGCGATCGTATGGCCTTTGAGATCGGCAGGCGTCTTGAGCCCGGCATCCCAGGCTTTGTTCGAGACGACGTAGGCGAGATTGTAGAAGCCGGGCGCATCGCCGCCGGATGACGCAATCAAGTGGAGTTGGCCTTGGCCCGCGAGGGTGTAGAAGCTCGCCGACATGCCGGCGGTGCCAAACTGCACATCGCCCGAGGCGACGGCGATCGCGATCGGCTGGGCGCTGTCGAAATAGACCATTTCGGCATCGATGCCCTGTTCCTTGAAATAGCCGCGCTCCACCGCAATCGGCACGCCGGGATAGCCGATCAGCTTGGAGATGCCGATCTTGATGGATTCGGCGTGAGCGGAGGGCACACATGTAAGAATGGTCGTCATTGCGAGGAGCGCAGCGACGAAGCAATCCAGCGTGCGGACAGACTGGATTGCTTCGTTTCGCTCGCAATGACGTTGGAAGAAGCGTGGCATTAGAATCCTCCTGTCTTACTTGGCAGCTGGAAACAGGATCGCGAAGCGTTTGTCGATCAGCTCGTTGGCATCGACTTTGTCCTTAATCAGGCCCTGTGAGCTGTACCAGGCGACCTGATCGGCGACGGCAGCGGAATCGAGACGGCCCGCGGGATCGACATAGGGGATCGCCTTCTTGAGTTCGGCCGGGGAGATTTCGGTGAATTTCGACATGATGTCGAGGATCGCCGGCGCGGTCGGCTGGTCCTCGCGCTTGCCCGCGGCATTGGTGAAGGCGTCGTGGAAATCCTTCATGCCGTGGCGATAGGCGACGAGGAATTTCTTCACCGTATCGCCATGCTCATTCGCTTCCTTGGTCGAGACGAAGGTCGCGCTGCCGAGCGGGTTGGGGGCGATATCGGCGACCCAGCCCAAGAGCTTGATCTCGCCTTTCTGGATCGGCGGCAGGATCGGGCTGCCTGGCATCACGGCGGCGTCGACAGTGCCGCCACTCAGCGCCGAGAGGACATTGCCGTTGGATTGCAGCGCCTTCAGCGTCACATCGCTCATCGTGAAGCCATAGCGTTTCGCCGCGCCGCCGACGGCATAGTGAAGGCTGGTGCCGAACTGCGTGACGGCGATCGTATGGCCTTTGAGGTCGGCAGGCGTCTTGAGGCCGGAATCCCAGGCTTTGTTCGATACGACGTACGCCAGATTGAAGAAGCTGGGCTGGTCGCCGACCGAGGAGGCGATCAGCTTAAGCTGGCCGTGGCCCGCGAGGGTGTAGAAGCCCGCCGACATGCCGGCCGTGCCGAATTGCACATCGCCCGAGGCGACAGCGACGGCAATCGGCTGGGCGCTGTCGAAATAAACCATCTGGGCATCGATGCCCTGTTCCTTGAAATAACCGCGCTCGATGGCGATCGGCACACCGGGATAGCCGATCAGTTTCGAGATGCCGACCTTGATGGATTCGGCGTGAGAGGGTACGGCGACGACGGAAGCGAGCAGCCCCAAGGCGAGAATTTTTTTCATGTTCCTCCCAACAATTCTTTTTATTCGGATTGTTGCAGTGTCAGCCTGCGTCCTTCGACGACGCCGTCACTTCGTGCCGGCTCCGCTCAGGATGAGGGTTTATGGCGAATGGCATCCCCCATTTTCCTCACCCTGAGCGGAGCGCGAAGCGCGCAGTCGAAGGCGCACCTCGCTGATCCGGCTTCTTACTTCTGTGTCGGCAGCGGGATCGCGTAGCGCTTGTCGATCAGCTCGTCGGCGTCGACCTTGCCTTTGATCTGGCCTTGCGAGGTGTACCAGGCGATCTGGCTCTTGATCTCGGGCACGTTGATGCGGCCCTCGGGATCGACATAAGGCGTTGCCTTCTCGATCTCTTCTTTCGGCGCGCCGGTGAATTTCGCCATGAAATCGAGCATCTGGGGCGCCGTGGCCTGATCCTTGCGCTTGCCGTTGGCGTCGGTGAAGGCGTCGTGGAAATCCTTCATGCCGTGGCGATAGGCGACGAGGAAGCGCTTCACCAGATCGCCGCGATCATTCGCGGTCTTGGTGCCGGTGTAGGCGGCGCTGCCGGTGTTACCGGGCACGTCATCGCCGACCCAGGACAGGACTTTCACCTCGTTCTTGCCAATCAGTGGCAGTGCCGGGCTTGCCGGGATGATGCCGGCATCGACGGTACCGCCGGTCAGGGCCGAGACGACGTTGGTGTTGGATTGAAGGGGCTTGATTTCGAGCGATTTGAAATCGACGCCGAATTTGTCTGCGATGCGGCCGAGATTGAGCTCGAGGCTGGTGCCGAGCTGGGTCACGGCAACCGAATGGCCGGCGAGGTTCTTCGGCGAGGTCAGGCCCGCGGCATAGGATTTGAGCGAGCCCAGAAGCACGATGTTGTAGAAGCCCGGCTCTTCATAGCCGGATGCCGCGATCATCCGCAGTTGGCCCTGGCCCGCGAGCGTGTAGAACGCGGCCGAGAGGCCAGAGACGCCGAAATCGACGCTGCCCGACGCGACCGCGACCGCGATCGGCTGGGCGCTGTCGAAATACGACATCTCGGCATCGATGCCTTGCTCCTTGAAATAGCCGCGCTCGATGGCAATCGGCACGGCCGGATAGGAGAGTAGCTTCGAGATGCCAACCTTGATCAATTCAGCATGGGCCGGGACGGCGAGCGCGGCTGCGGCGGCCAGCGAGGCGACGGAGGCGAGCAAGGCGGTACGGAGAACGGCGAAACTCATTGGTCTTTCCCTGTCAATTTACGAATGGGGCAATTTACGGATGGGGCATCATAAGGGCATAACGCCGGTCGATTATATCGCCAGGCGTGACGTTGGCCTTCAAAAGATTCTGTGATTTATACCACGCGATCTGGTCGGCAATGCTGGTCTCGTCGATACGGCCGCCGGGATCGACATAGGGGATTGCCTTGACGATCTCCGTGGCTGGAACGCTGGTGAAATTCGCCATGATCTCCAGGATTGCCGGCGCGGTCGGCCCGTCTTGGCGCTTGCCGTCCGGGGTCATGAAAGCCTCGGCGAAATCATGCGTCCCGTGGGCATAGGCGATAAGGAAACGCTTTACCGTGTCGCCATGCTCATTCGCCTCTTTGGTCGAGGTGAAGGTGGCGTTGCCGGCGGGGATGGGCGCGACATCGCCCGCCCAGCTCAAAAGATGGAAATCGCCGCGCTGAATCGGGCCGAGGATGGGTCCGCCCGGCATGACCGCCGCGTCGATGGTGCCGCCGTTCAGCGCCGCGAGCACGTTGCTGTTCGATTGCAGCGGCTTCAGCGTGATGTCGTCCATGGTAAAGCCATATCGCTTCGCAGCCTGCCCGACGCTGTAATGTAGTGCAGTGCCGAGCTGCGTGATGGCGACCGAATGGCCTTTGAGATCGGCGACAGATTTGAGCCCCGCGTCCCAGGCCTTGTTCGAGGCGACGAAAGCGAGGTTGAAATAGCCCGGCGCGTTGCCGCCCGACGACGCGATCAGCCGCAACTGGCCTTGCGCGGCGAGGGAATAGAAGCCCGCCGACATGCCTGCAGTGCCGAAATCGACATCGCCGGACGCGACCGCCACCGCGATCGGCTGCGCCGAATCGAAATAGACCATCTGCGCGTCGATGCCCTGTGCTTGGAAATAGCCGCGCGCGATCGCAATCGGCACGCCGGGAAAGCCGATCAGCTTGGAAATGCCGATTTTGATCAATTCGCGCATGCCGCGTGAGCGATCGCAAAAATGCAATCGCCATTGCGAGGAGCGATCGTCGCAGGACATCCAGTGTCCTTCGACTTCGCTCAGGATGAGGGAAATTGTGCGTCGCATCGATCAATGCAATCTTAGTGGCATTGAAGATCTACCGCACCCTGATGCGAAGAGCGATTGGCCGCGTCGTCGAATGACGTTGGAATCACAACATCGCAATCGCTGCCTCACTTATGCTCGCCCGTCAACAGCGCGTAGCGTGTGTCGATGATGTCGGCGGCTTTGATGTCGGTCTTGATCAGATTTTGCGATTCGATACCACGCGATCTGCGTGTCGATGCTGCTGGTGTCGATGCGGCCTTCGGCGGCCATATAGGGCATGGTGCGCTCGATCTCGGCTTGCGACGTGCCGGTGAAATCCTCCATCAGCTTCAGCATCGCCGGCGCGGTCGGTCCGTTCTGGCGCTTGTCGTCGGCGCTCATGAAGGCATCGCGAAAATCCCTGACCGCTTGGCGGTAGGCGACGAGGAAGCGCTTCACCATCTCGCTGCGCGTATTCGCTGTCTTGGTCGAGGTGAAGCAGGCGCTGGCCGAGACGAGGCTGGTCGAGAGATCGCTGACCCAGCCGATGAATTTCGCGTCGCCTTTTTGGATCGCGGCGGCGGCGGTCGTCTCGGGCAGCACTGCGGCGTCCACCGTGCCACCACCCAGCGCGGCGATGACGTTGGTGTTGGATTGCAGCGGCTTCACTGTGACGCTGCTCAAGGGATAGCCGAATCTCTGCGCTGCGACGGCGATGCTGTAATGGAGGCTGGTGCCAAGCTGCGTGACCGCGACGCTATGGCCGCCGAGATCCTCGGGCGAGGTGAGGCCGGCATCGTAGGCCTTTGGCGAGGCGAGATAGGCCATCGCGTGGAAGCCCGGCGCTTCGCCGGCCGACGCCGCGATCAGCTTGAGCTGGCCCTGACCCGCAAGGTTGTAGAAGCCGGCGGACATGCCGGAGACGCCGAAATCGATGTCACCCGACGCGACGCCGACGCTGATCGGCTGGGCGCTGTCGAAGAACACCATCTCGACATCGAGGCCCTGCGCCTTGAAGTAGCCGCGCTCGATGCCGATGGGGATGGCAACATACCCCAAGAGCCGCGACAGCCCGACTTTGATGCTTTCCGCATGTGCGGATGGGGTAAGAACGGGAAGACTGAGCGCACCGAGCGCCATGACGGCGATCAGGACAGGTGCGATCCTGCGGCGCATTTGCTTCCTCCCCGTGTTACGGCCCCGCTGTTTTGCGGGTTTCCGCCATCATAACAACTTCGTCATTGCGAGCGAAGCGAAGCAATCCAGGGCATCAGCACGGTGTTTCCTGGATTGCTTCGTCGGCCCGATGGCCTCCTCGCAATGACGCTTTAGAACTGCGGTCGACCTATTTTGTCGGCGTGGTCGTCGCGTAGCGCATATCGACCAAATCCTCGGCCTTGATCTCGCCCTTGAGCTGGCCCTGGGCCGAGTACCAGGAGATCTGATGCGCGACGTCGCGGACGTTGATCCGCGCATCGCGGTCGATAAACGGTGTCGCCTCGTCGATCGCCTTTTCGGGCACGCCGGCAAAATCGGACAGGATCTTCAGCATCGCCGGCGCATCCGGCCCGTCCTTGCGCTTGTCGTCCGGGGTCGAGAAAGCATTGTGATAATCCCGCGTACCTTCGCGATAAGCGACGAGGAAGCGCTTCACCAAGTCGCCGCGCTCATTCGCGGTCTTGGTGCCGGTGAACAGCGCCGCGCCCATCCAATCGGGGGTGACGTCGCCGACCCAGGCGACGCGCTTGATCTCGCCTTTGGCGACCGGATTGAGGGTCGGGGTGCTCGGCATCACCGCCGCGTCGACCGTCCCGCCGCTTAGTGCCGCGATGACATTGGTGTTGGATTGGAGCGGGCGGACAGTCACCGCACTCATTGGGAAGCCGTATTTTTCGGAGGCGAGGCCGATGGCGTAATGCAGGCTGGTACCGACCTGGACGATAGCGACGTCGTGGCCGGGCAAGTCTTTCACCGATTTGAGCCCCGCGTCATAGGCCTTGTTCGAGGCAACGAAGGTCAGGTTGTAGAAGCCGCCCGGCTCTTCACCCGCCGAGGAGGCGATGAGCTTGAGCTGGCCGTGGGCCGCGAGGGTGTAGAAGCTGGCCGACAGGCCCGCGACCCCGAAATCGATATCGCCCGAGGCGACGCCGAGGCTGATCGGCTGGGCGCCATCGAAGAACACCATCTGCACGTCGAGATTCTGTTCCTTGAAATAGCCGCGCGCGAGGGCGATCGGCACGCCGGGATAAGAGATCAGCTTCGAGAGCCCGACCTTGACGCTTTCCGCCTGTGCCGGCGCGACAGCCGCGCCACTGACGGCCATCAGGCCGAGGATGAACCAAGCAACCAACCGCATCGATGTTTCTCCTGTTCGCGATCTTTCGAGCTTGGGGCGGATTTAGCGCAACGCGCCGTCGCGGCCAAATGGATAAAGACCAAATAGATAGGGGGCTAAATCAATCGCGGACCAAATGTATTTAGCGGGCCACTGCGCTTATGATCGTGGGAGAGGGTTTTCTTAGCAGCGAGGAGCGATGGCCGAGACTACCGAGCGTCGAAAGCCGCGTTTTGTCATGCCGCCCGGCGCGACGGATTGCCATTTCCACGTCTATGACAACGATGCGCGCTTTCCGTCGCATAAAATGGATACGGCGCTGTCGGTGCATCGCCGCCTCGATGTTGGTCGCGGCATTCTCGTTCAGGCTTTGCCGCAGAGCCGGGCCGTGACGTTGGCAGGGCTCGCGCTCGCCGGGCCGAATTACCGCGCCATCACGCCGATCCTCGAAGTGCCATCGGAGAAAGAGCTCGCATCGCTACACGAAGCCGGATTCCGCGGCGTGCGTTTCACCTTCACCACGAATGCGCGGCATGGCGCGTCGCCGGATCTTGCGATGATGCGCGCAACGATAGAACGCATCGCGCCGCTCGGCTGGCACACCGATTTCTTTTTGCGCGGCGAACAGGATCTGCTCGATAAGTCCGATTTCCTGCGCTCGCTGCGTGTGCCCTTCGTCATCGATACGATGGGGCGGATCGACATCGCGGGTGGGCTCGAACAGCCGGCATTCCGGATACTGCTCGATCTCGTACGACGCGATAATGGCTGGGTGAAACTGGCCGGCAGCGATCGGCTCTCGAAAGCCGGGCGGCCGTATCACGACGCGCTGCCTTTCGCGCAAGCTTTGTTAGAAGCGGCGCCGGAGCGCGTGATCTGGGGAACGGATTGGCCGCATCCCAATCATGCCGACACGCCGGACGACGCCGACCTCGTCGATCTCATCCCGCTGATCGCGCCGGATACAACGCAACAGCGCAAACTGCTCGTCGACAATCCCGCGCGGCTCGTCGGCTTTTAGCACGCGAGCCGCTCGCCTATAGTCGAGCGTACGGAGACACGGCACGCGCGATGCCGGCACGTGGGAGGGATCAATGATGAAGGCCGCCGTGGTTGCTGCGCTGCTTGTCGGCGCCTGTCTCTTTGCTGAGCAAGCTCGTGCCGATGATTGGCAGGCTGGGGCAGGGCCGGAATGGCAGAAGCTGCTCGCCGCCGGACAGCAGGAAGGCAGCCTCGCGGTTGCTGGCCGCGGCGAGATGGCTCAGCCGATGACCGCGGCCTTCAAGCGCGATACAGGCATATCGCTCGAATTCCTCGGCGGCGAGGGGCGCGATCAATTCACCCGCCTCGCACGCGAGATGCGCGCCGGCCAAGTGACGATCGACGTCATCTTCGACGGTCAGTCATTGGTGCCGTTCGTCAATGACGGCTACATCAAATCCATCAAATCGCAATTCCTGCTGCCCGGTGTGCTCGACACGAAGAACTGGAAGAACGGCAAGATGAAATGGGTCGATAAGGGACAGGAATATATGTTCGAGGGCAGCGAATATGTCTTCGGCTGGATCCTGATCGATACCGATGTGATCAAGCCCGGCGAGCTGACAAGCTGGAAGGATCTGATGAAGCCGGAATACAAGGGCAAGATCGCGTCCTTCGATCCGCGCGTCGGCGGGCCGGGGCAGGCGAATGCGTCCTATATCGCCGATGTCTTCGGCATCGATTTCGTCAAGCATCTCTATGCCGATCAGAAAGTCGTGCTCTCGAACAGCAGCCGCCAGCTCGTCGATTGGGTGGCGCATGGCAATTACCCAATCGCGCTCGCGACCTTGGCGACGGAGATCGAGTTTTTTCGCGCCGCTGGCGTCAGCAATCTTGCCGCGATCTATATGAAGGACGGGCCGGGCGCGGTGCTTGGCGGCAGCAGCGTCATCTCGGAGCCGAAGCTCGCGCCGCATCCCAATGCGACGGCGGTATTCCTTAACTGGTATGCGAGCCAGCCGGGTCAGCAAGTTTTCTCGACGGTGTGGAAGACGCCAAGCAACCGTACCGACGTGCATGTCGACGGCATCCCGGACTACGTCGTCCCCAAACCGGGCGTGCAATATGAAGATCAGTATGTCGAGAGCTGGTATCTCGAAAAATACATCGGCCAGTATCAGAAGGCGCTGGTCGAGGCGATCGGGAGATGACGCATATTTTAAAACCGTCTTCCCCGCGAAAGCGGGGATCCAGGGCAACAGTTCGGTCGTGAACATGGATTCCCGCTTTCGCGGGAATGACGAAGAGAAAAATGCGTGGCTGCTTCTACACCCTTAGCGCGTGATAATCGCCGCTGCGCACGATCTCTTCGCAATAGGCGTTCTGGTCCTGGCCTTCGTCGAGCAGCGCGCCGAGCACGATGATATCGTTGAAGACATTCTCGTTGGCGCTGCGCAGCACCAGCGGCGGCTCGTTGCCGCGCTCGATCTCAGCCATCGCGTCGAGCATCATCCGGCGCATCGCCACCACGCCGACATCGCTCGAGGCGAGATGCTCGCGTGCGCGGTCATGGATCGGGCCGGGCGATTGCACGGCGAAAAGATCGTGTGCGGAGAAATTCCGTCCCATGCCGGCGAAAGAGAAATTCTCCATCTCATCCGCGTCCTGCAGATAGTGGTTCGCCGGTCCGCGCCGGGGCAGGTACTTCTCGTCGGCTTCTTCCGCGTGCTTCGCGTCCATCTCGGCTTTGTCGAGCGGCTCGGCGCGGTGATAGTAGAAATCGTAGCGCCAATGACTTCTCGTCGTTGATCGGCACATGCCAATGCACGGCATAGCCGCCGGGGCCGCGCTGGCCGCCATCGCCGGCGAAGAAGCCGAGATTGGGAAGCACGAAATTGGTGATGCGCATGTAATTCTTGCCGGCTTCGGCAGCGCGCGTCGCGAAGATACGGAAGCCGTAGCGCGTGCGCGCGATGCTGATCTTCGGCCGCGTGTTGCGGATCAGCACGCCTTGCAGCTTCTGCGCCTCTTTCTGGCGATCGGTCAGCGGTTTGTGGAAGCTGTGCAGGAACGACAGATGCGCCGGATCGAAATTGCCCTCATTCGCCTGCAGATAGTTGCACGCGTGATAGAGCTTGGTCTGATGCACCTGCGTGTCGGGCGCGTTGAGGAAATGGAAATTGGGGAAGAGCGGCGCCTCGCGCGGGCCGAGATAAGCGAAGATCGTGCCGGCTGCCTCGCGGCAAGGATAGGCGGTGTGGCGGATCTCGTCCTTATAGGTGCTCTCCACCGGCTCGGCCGGCTGATCCAGGCAGCGGCCGCGATGGTCCATCAGCCAGCCGTGATAGAGGCAGCGCAAGCCGCCGTCCTCGATGCGGCCATAAGCGAGATCGACGGCGCGGTGTGGGCAATGGCGGCCGACGAGACCGAGCTTGCCGTTATTGTCGCGAAAGAGAACGAGGTCTTCGCCCATCACCTGGATGGCGAGCGGCCGCTTGCCGAGTTCTTTCGCCAGCGCGACCGGTTGCCAATAGCGGCGCAGCAACTCGCCGCCCGGCGTACCTTGTCCGGTCTCGACGAGGCGCTTGAAATCGGCTGCGTGGCTCATCCCGCGCTCCATGCTCTATACTCGCCGCTAGTATAACAATGCGCAGCCTAGAAGGCACTTGGGGAGCAACCATGATCATCGATATCCACGCCCATTTCACGGCACCCGAAGCGCTCTACGCCTACAAGGCCAATCTGCTGGCGAGCCGCGGCTGGGGGCGGGGGCGGCTGAAGCTCAGCGACGACGCGATTATCGCCGCGCTCAATCAACCCGTGCATGGCGGCACCTCGCATCTGCAGCAGCTCGAGGAAGTCGGCACCGATATGCAGATCATCTCGCCGCGGCCCTATCAGCTTATGCATTCGGAGAAGCCCGAGATCGTCGTGCGCCGCTATGCCGAGGCGTGCAACGACCTGACCGCGCAGCAATGCCGGCTCTTCCCGAAGAAGTTCCTCGGCATGGCATCACTACCGCAAAGCATGGATACCTCGCCCAAGGCGTGGGTCGAAGAGCTCGAGCGCTGCGTGAAGGACTATGGCTTCGTCGGCTGCCTCCTGAATACCGATCCGAACGAGAACACGGCGCCGGAGCCGCCGGGCCTCAGCAGCGAATTCTGGTATCCGGTCTATGAGAAGCTGTGCGAGCTCGACGTGCCGGCGCTGATCCATGGCGCGGGTTGCCGGGCCGCGCGCTATTCCTACACGCTCAATTTCATCCTTGAGGAAAGCATCGCGGTTTTCCAATTGGCGGAATCGCGCGTGTTCAAGGATTTCCCCAAGCTCAAAATCATCATCTCGCACGGCGGCGGCGCGATCCCCTATCAAATCGGCCGCTTTCTCGCCGGGCGCTCGAAGCGCGAGGGCTCGGATTCGTTCCTCGATGGGCTGCGCAAGCTCTATTTCGACAGCTCGCTCTACACGAAAGACGCGCTCGAGATGCTGTTCCGCTGGGCGACGCCCGATCGCTGCATGTTCGGCACCGAGCGGCCGGGCGCGGGCACGGCGAAAGATCCCGAGACCGGCAAATGGATGGACGACACCGCGCCGCTGATCGAAAGCATCGCGTGGCTGAGCGATGCCGATAAGAAGAAGATCTTCTCCGAGAACGCGAAGCAGGTCTTCAACCTGAAGCTCTAAACGGAGGCATCGTCATGGCCAAGATCGTTTTCGCAATCGGCAGCTCGCATGGCCCGACCATCCAGAGCCCGGCGGAATCCTGGGCGCGGCTCGGCGATGGCGACACACGCGATCCGCGTTTCGACTATCAGGCGCTGCTCAAGGTGGCGAAGCCCGGCCTCGATACAGAGATCACCATCGACGTGCAGCGCGCCCGGCACAAAGCGGCGCGCGACGGCATGGACACGCTGACGGACCGCATCGCCGCGGCAAAGCCCGATGTCGTGGTGATGGTGAGCAACTTGCATCGCATCCGCCGCGCCGAGCCGCAGCCGGTCTTCGGCATCATGCGGGGCGAGAGCTTCCCGGTGCTGGAGCGCGCGATCGAGAACTACAATCCCGATGCGCGCTTTAAGGAAGGCGAGCGCAAGACGGCGCCGACTGGCACGATGCCGGGCCATCCCGGGCTCGCCGATGCGCTGCTCACCGGCTTGATCGACGAGGGCTTCGATGTCGCCTCGATCGAGCAATTGCCTGAAGGCAGCGTGCTCGATGACGCGTTCTCTTTCGCCTATCAGTGGCTCTTCGCCGGGCGTGCGATTCCGCTAGTGCCTTTCTTGCTCAGCCGCGACCTACCGAACCAGGCGAATGCGGGGCGGTGTTACGATCTCGGCGTCGCGCTG
Organism: uncultured Alphaproteobacteria bacterium; assembly: GCA_963740675.1. Lineage (GTDB taxonomy): Bacteria > Pseudomonadota > Alphaproteobacteria > ATCC43930 > CGMCC-115725 > CAIKMD01. The sequence continues at coordinate 61,539 of CAVUFS010000002.1, read as the reverse complement.
CGCCGGCAGATCGAAGCCGCGCCGCTCGATCTGCGCGTCGGCCTCATTGCCTCGGGCGGCCTCAGCCATCAGATCATCGACGAAGATCTCGATCGTGGCGTAATCGACGCGCTGACCGCCGGCAATGCCACGCAGCTCCGCGCCTTGCCGCGCGACCGCCTCAACCGCGCGCCCGGCACGCCGGAAATCCTCAATTGGGTGACGGTCGCCGCCGCGATGGCGCCGGACACGATGAAACTGGTCGAATACCTGCCATGCTACCGCTCGCTAGCCGGCACTGGCCACGGCGTGACGTTTGGGTATTGGCGCTAGGTGGTCGCGCCGGATCACAGGGCTCATTTTTAATCGTCATTCCCGCGAAAGCGGGAATCCAGCATTACAACCGAGATGCTTCCTGGATTCCCGCTTTCGCGGGAATGACGAAAGGAGAGAGGCACGTCGAACTGACGTACAGCACGACTTCTCTGCGACGCACTGCTTCTCTTTAATCGTCACCCGCGGACTTGTTCCGCGGGTCCATACGTACGGTCGATCAAACTCATGGATGGCCGGAACAAGTCCGGCCATGACGAAAAAAGGGGAGGCGGAGGGGAGTTACCCCGATCTGATATACCGCACCGCTTGATCGCGGCCGAAGAGGTAGAGCAGCGTGCGCAGCGCCTGGCCGCGGGGTGAGGCCAGCGACGGATCGCGCGTCATGATGAGCTGCACATCGTCGCGCGCCACGGCGAGCAGTTCGCCATGCACCGCGAGATCGGCGAGGCGCATTTCGGGCAGGCCGCTTTGGCGCGTGCCGAGCACTTCGCCGGCGCCGCGCAGGCGTAGATCTTCCTCGGCGATGCGGAAGCCGTCATCGCTTTCGCGCAGGATCGTGAGCCGCGCTTTCGCGGTCTCGCCGAGCGGCGGCGTGTAGAGCAGCAAACAGCTCGATGGCTGGTCGTTGCGGCCGATGCGGCCGCGGAGCTGGTGGAGCTGCGCCAAGCCGAAACGCTCGGCATGCTCGATCACCATCACCGTCGCCTCGGGCACGTCGACGCCGACTTCGACAACGGTGGTCGCAACGAGAAGATCGATTCCGGCGCCGGCGAATTTCTCCATCACGCGGTCGCGCTCTTCGCCTTTCATCTGGCCATGGACCAACCCGACGCGCTCGCCGAAGCGGTGCTTCAGCTCGTTGAAGCGCTCGGTCGCGGCTTTGAGATCGCTGAGCTCGGATTCCTCGACCAGCGGACAGATCCAATAGATCTTCGTGCCGCTGGCGATGGCGCGGTCGACCGCCTGGATCACCTCGGGCAGGCGCTCGATCGGCATGGTCACGGTCTTGATCGGCTTGCGGCCGGCGGGCTTTTCGGTGAGGCGCGAGGAATCGAGATCGCCATAGGCTGTCAGCATCAAGGTGCGCGGGATCGGCGTCGCGGTCATCACCAGGATATCGACGCCTTTGCCCTTGTCGGCGAGGAGCATGCGCTGTTCGACGCCGAAGCGATGCTGCTCGTCGATGATGGCGAGGGCGAGGTCCTTGTATTCGACATCGTCGGAGAAGAGCGCATGCGTGCCGACGACGATATCGACCTCACCCTCGGCGAGGTGATGGAGCAATTGCGTGCGCGGCTTGCCTTTTTCGCGGCCCGTCAGCAGGGCGATCTTGAGGCCGGAGCCTTGCGCGAGCTGCGTCAGGGTCGCGTGATGCTGGCGCGCGAGCAGCTCGGTCGGCGCCATGAACGCGGCTTGCGCGCCGGTCTCGACCGCATCGAGCATCGCCGCCAGCGCGACGACGGTCTTGCCGCTGCCGACATCGCCTTGCAGCAGGCGCATGCATGCGGATCGGCTGGCGCATGTCGTTGACGATCTCGTCGATCGCGGTCTTGCTGCGAGCGCGTCAGGCTGAAGGGCAAGGTGGCGAGCACTTTGCGGCGCAGATCGCCTTTGGCGATGAGGGCGCGGCCGGAGACACGCTTCACATGCTCGCGCATCAGCGCGAGGGCAAGCTGATTGGCGAGCAGCTCGTCGAAAGCGAGGCGCTGGCGCGGCAGAGTCAGCGGCGAGAGCGCGTCATCGCTCTCCGGCGCATGCACCGCGCCGAGCGCCTGGCGCCAGGGAAGCCATTTCTGCTTCTTCACATAAGCGGGTCGAGCCATTCCGGCAGCTCGGGCGCGCGGGCGAGGGCGGCATCGACGGCGCGCCCCAGGACGCGCGGCGTCAGGCCTTGCGTCAGGCCGTAGACCGGCTCGATCGGCTTGAGGCTCGCGGCGTCCTCGGGCGTGACGATGTGATCGGGATGGGTGATCTGGATCTGATTGTTGAAATACTCGACTTTGCCCGAGACGATGCGCGTCTCGCCGATGGGCAATTGCTTCTCGATCCAATCGCCTTGCACATGGAAGAAAATGAGAAAGAGGAAGCCGGTCTCGTCCCGACAACGCACGCGATAAGGCTGGCGCGGGTTATGCGGCTTCTGATGCTGGTCGATGACGACGGTCAGCGTCGCGATCTCGCCGTCCTTCGCCTCTTTCACCTTCGGCTGGTGGCGGCGGTCGATGAGGCCGGTCGGGAGATGCCAGAGGAGATCGACGACCAGCGGCGCGCCGAGCTTCTCGAACAGCTTGCCCAAACGCGGTCCCACGCCTTTGAGGGCGGTGACATCAGCGAAGAGTGGGTTGAGTGGAGTGGGACGCAAGGTGGTTTTAAGCGATTAATCGTTGCAATTCGATCGAGCGCCCTTCGACTACGCTCAGGATGAGGTAGAATTGTGCGCAGCATCAACTGGGAGATGCCGGACTCACTCTCTCCTCACCCTGAGCGTAGTCGAAGGGCGCAGGATGGTACTGCAGCGGGAGGAAAAAGACATGCGGCGCAGCGACACGAAAATTCTCACCAGCCATGTCGGCAGCCTGCCTTATCTGGTGGAGCTGGACAAAACCGCGCCCGATTATCCGGCGAAGCTGGCGGGGGCGGTTGCCACCGTGGTCGAGAAGCAGCGGGACTGCGGCATCGACATCATCAACGAAGGCGAATACGCCAAGGGTGGCGACTGGCTCTCCTATATCGAGGACCGTTTCGGCGGTTTCGATGCGCGGCCGCCCAAGCCGGGCGCGGTGCATCTGCTGGCGCAAGGCAAGGACCGCGCCGATTTCGCCGCGTATTACCAATACGCGACCGAGAAGGGCACGCTCTTCTACGAGCCGGGCGGCCTCATCCGCCGCATGCGGCCGAGCTGGGTCTGCACCGGGCCGATCACCTACAAGGCCGAGGCGGCGCTGCAGCGCGAGATCGCGCTGCTCAAGAACGCGCTGAAGCCGGCCGAGGAAGGGTTCATCACCACCACCGCGCCGGCGAGCCTCGAGCCTTATCGCGACAATGAATTCTATAAGAGCGAGGAAGAATTCCTCGTCGGCATCGCCAACGCGATGCGCGTCGAATACAAGGCGATCGTCGATGCCGGGCTGGTGCTGCAGGTCGACGATGCCTGGCTGCCCGCGCTCTGGGATCGTATCGGCATGGCGATGGGGCTCGAAGCGTTCAAGAAACGCTGCATGCTGCGCGTCGAGATTTTGAACGACGCGCTCAAAGGCATTCCCGAAGACCGCATCCGCTATCACCTCTGCTGGGGCAGTTGGCACGGGCCGCATGCCTACGATCTCGAGATGAAGGATTTCATCGATGTGATGCTGGCGGTGAAGGCCGGCGCCTATTCCTTCGAGGCGGCGAATGCGCGGCACGAGCATGAATACGCGGTGTGGGAGAGCGTGAAGCTGCCGGCGGGCAAAATCGTGCTGCCCGGCGTGATCACGCATTCGACCGATGTGATCGAGCATCCCGAGCTGGTCGCGCAACGCATCGTCCGCTTCGCCAAGGTCGTCGGCAAAGAGAACGTCATCGCCAGCGCCGATTGCGGCTTCGGCGGCCGCTCGCATCCGCAAATCGCCTGGGCGAAGCTGAAAGCGCTCGGCGACGGCGCGGCGATTGCGACGAAAGCGCTCGGCTATTGATTAAAGGGCGTCATTGCGAGGACCGCGAAGCGGGACGAAGCAATCCAGTCTGTTGCAACCACTGGATTGCTTCGCTTCGCTCGCAATGACAGAATCACAAACAGCCCGCTGTTTATATCGTCACGAATAAACGGAACGGAACTCTCTACACCGGCGTGACGTCGGATTTGATCAAACGCGTATCGCAGCATCGCGAGGGCGTTACGCCCGGATTTACTTCTCGCTACGGCTGCAAGCTGCTCGTTTGGTACGAGCCGTTCGAGGACATGCCAACAGCGATTGCACGCGAAAAGCAGATCAAAGCGGGATCGCGGCAGAAAAAACTCGAGTTGATCGAGACGACGAATCCCGATTGGCAGGATCTATTCCCGACCCTGCTTTAGCCGTCATTGCGAGGAGCGCAGCGACGAAGGAATCCAGTCTATTGCGACAACTGGATTGCTTCGCTTCGCTCGCAATGACGGTGTTTTGTCTTACGTGCGCGCGTCGGCCAGCTTCTTATGCGCGGCCAGCAATTCGGGGAAGCGGGCCGGGTCGCCGCGGGCCATGCCGCATTCGGTGCCGATGCCATCGACCTTGGCGTGGCGCTTGCCGGCGGCGAGGCGCGCGGCGTTGCCGGCTTCATCGTCGCGATGGATGAGGCCGAGATAGAGATCGGTCCCCGGCTTCATGTTCAATCTCTCGAGCGGCACGTAGAAGGCTTCGTCGGTACGCGGCTTGGGCACCGGCAGATGGAAGAATTCGATCGGCCGCTTCACGCTGTCGCTGATAGCATTGACCATCTCGACCATCAGTCCGGCATCTTTCGGCTGCACCATATGCTCATCGGCCGGGCTGCCATAGCAGAGGTGGTAGCCGAGCTCGACCGCTCGCGGGATCGCGTCGCCGATCTTGGTCAGCACGTCGATCGCCTCGGTGCGGAAATCGACCGGGCCGGCATCGTAATAGCCTTCCCAGGCGAGCACTTCTTGGCAGACATCCCATTGGATCGCGAGCTTGTCGTGCGGCACGACAGTGGCGATCTTCGCCACCTCGCCGTTGAAATGATCGACGAGCGCCGAGAGCGTGCGCGGCCGGTCGCTCGGCACCATGTTGTTGTAGGTCGGCGCGATCGGCGTCGGCAGCGAGACCTGGAATTTGACTCCGGCCGGGATCGCGCCCGCTTTCTGCATCTGCTCGAACAGCTTCCACGACGCGATCGCCATGTCGCCGTAATTGGTTACGAAGCCGCTGGCCGCCGGGACCATGCCCTGCTTGACGCGCAGGCGCGGAATCTCGCGCACGACCTTGCCGTCCCATTGCGTGAATTTGAACGGCGGCGTGTCCTTCGCGAGCTCGATGGCGGGATTCTGGGCGAGCACGTCTTGCAGGAAGCGGATCCAGCTTTTGCGGATGCCGGTCTCGCCGTCGGGCAGGCGGGCGAGATGCGCGCCGGCGCTCTGCGATAGGGTCTTGAACACGGTCTCGCTGTCGGGCAGTGGAATGCTGCCGACAAAATGGATGATCGGCTTGTTGGCGGCCATCAGCATGCTCCTCCCTTGATTTGAGCTAACTGTAGCGCGGGCGGCCGGAGGTGCCTATGCGCCAAGAATCTTCGCCAAAACGCGCAGCGTTTGGGCACGGCCTGCGTTTTGCATCCTATGAAGATATGAGGGACAGCGCGTCGCTCGCGGCTTTGTCGATGCGCATCGGTTAGGCCCCGATTTTTGTTGGCGATAGCAATGCAATTGATGCCGCGCCGGATCGTGTTCGATCGCTTCGCCGCCTGGGGGTTGGCGAATTGGGCGCCGCCGCTCGCGGTGGGCATCGTAGCGTTGGCGCTTCGGCTGCATGGCCTGGCCGCGAAGCCGCTTTGGCTCGACGAAGTGTCGACGCTTCATCGCGCCACCATCGGCTTTTCCGCGATGGTTACCGACGCTCTCCACAGCAAGCATTATCCAACCTATTTCGGGCTGATTTGGCTGATCGCCAAGCTCGGCGGCGCGTCGACTTGGCTCTTGCGCCTGCCCTCGGCGGTGTTCGGCGCGATCGAGGCGGCGCTGGTCGTGGCGATCGGGCGCGAAGCCGACAAGCCACGCACCGGCATCGCGGCCGGGCTGCTGCTCGGATTTTCACCTTTTGACGTACAATATGGGCAGGAGGCGCGCTCCTACACGCTGGTCGCGGCGCTGATTCTGGTGGCGCTGTGGGGCTTGGTGCGGCTCGCACGCCAGACGACCGCAAGCGAAGCTCAGCCCGGCAGACGCGGCGCGTGGCTCGCTTATGGCGGCGGCACGCTGGCGGCCCTGTGCGTGCTCAATGTCGCCTTGCCGTGGCTCGTCGCCTCGAACATTGCGGCGGGCGTGATCGCGTGGCGGGCGCGGCAGCGGCGGGTTTTCCTGCGCGGGTGGGCGGTGACGCAGGCGGTCGTCCTCGCGCTCTGGCTGCCGGCGCTCGGTGCCGTGCTCTATTTCAGCAGAGGCGCCGCGCTCGAAGGGCCGGGCTGGGCGCTGCCGGAGAAATGGGCCGCGCTCTGGTCGATTATCGGCCCGGTCTATCTCGACCGCATCTCCGCTTTCATCACCTTCGACATGCTGCCGGCGGCCGTGCCGGGCCTGTCATGGCTGATCGCGGCGCTGGCGGCCTATGGCGCGTGGCGGCTGCGGCAAAAGCCGCATGCGCTGATCGTCATCGGCTGCGCTGCCTGTGTGTTGCCGCTGCTGCTGCTCTTGGTCTCGCGGGTCACGCCGGTGCTCGTGCCGCGCTATTTCGCCTGGAGCGCGGCGCCATTCTTCATCCTGGCCGGCGCTGGCATCGCGCGGCTGAGCTCATGGCGCTACGCCGGAGCGCTCGCCGCGTTCGTGCTCGTCGCGCTGATCAATCTCGAGCCCTATTACCATGCCGAGACCAAGCCGCGCTGGGATCTCGCGGCGGCGCGGCTCGCCGGCGAGACGCAGCCGGGCGATGTCGTGCTGTTCAATTCGTGGGATGCGTATTACGTCGCGAGCGCTTTTGCCAAGCAAAGCGGGCTCGATCAGCAGAATTTGGCAATGACCTGGAAACCCGCCGACGCGGCAAGGTTCGAGCCGGGCCATGCGCTGTGGGTCGTCTTCGGCCGTGCGGGCCAAGGCAAGATGGAGCGGCCGGCAGACTACGTGACGCTACTCTCGCAGCTAGGCCGGCCGGCGAGCGAGGAGAAGATCGGGCACTACATCACGGTCTGGCGCTTCGCCGCGCCCGATGCGGTGGCGAATGCAGCGGATACCAATGGGGCCGGAAAGACTAATTAGCGTTTGTATGCGTGAAGCTGAGCGTCACCGACGGACGGCAAGGCGAAGCCGGGTTGCAGATCGGTCCGGTCGCGCCGTCAGGTGCATGAATATCGGCGAAATGCGCGCCTTCGATGTCGTCGAACCAGAACAGCGGAACCTCGCTCGCCGCTGAGGCGGCGGGAAGCGCTTTCGCCGGCGCGGTCGATTTAAGCCGGAGATTTTCGATCGCGAGCGTCTCGACATGGCGCGCGAACAGGAAGCGCGCCGGCAGCGGGCCGAACATGCCGGCTTCCGGATAATCGCTGGCTTTCTCAGGCGGGGCGGCATCGCTCGTCGCGAAGGCTGCGGCGGTTGGAATCCAGCCGCCGCCTTCTTGCGTCGCCGGGACCCCGCGCTGCACCAGCTCGATATTGCGCAGCGTGACATCGGCGATGCGGTGGCCGGGAATGCCGGCGATCGCCATCGGCATGCGGAAACCATCGCAAGCGAGATTTTCGACCGTGACGCCGGCGAAGGGCTCGACCTTTGCACCGGCGGGCGCGCGCAAGCGGCTGCCGAGACGCAGGAACAGCGGCGCATCCTGAATGTCGCGCATCGCGATATCGCGCAGCGACACGTGGGTCAGTGCGCCGCCATCGACGGTAAGCAGCGGAATGCCGAGCGCATTCCAGATGATGCAATTCTCGACCGCGACGCGCTCGAAGCCCCAGCAGGATTCGGTGCCGATCTTGATGCGCGCTTTCATCCCGTCGGCGGCGCTGATCGCGACGCGCGTGCCGTCGTGAAGCGTGCCGGGCCTGAAGCCGCCGGTGACGAGGCAGCGGCGAATTTTCACGTTCGTCGTCGGCCGGCGATAGCCGAGCGCGTTCGAGGATTTGAGCACGATGCTGTCGTCATGCGGCGTATTGAACGCACTGTCCTCGACGACGACGTCCTCGCAGCAATCGATATCGATACCGTCGCGGCCGACATCGACGAGCAGGCGGCTGATCTGCAGATTGTTGACGCCGGTGGCGAGGATCGCGATATGCGGCGTGCCGATTAGGCTGAAGCCGCTGAGGCTGACATTGCGGCATTCCTTCAGCGCGATGATCTTGTCGGCGCCGCCGCGCGTCGCGCTGGCATAGTTCACTTCGCCGCGGCTGAGGCCATTGCCGCAGATGAGGCCCGGGCCTGCGATCGCAACGTCTTTGACGCCGACGCCGCAGATCATGCTGTTGTGCCAATGGCTATGGCCGAAATCCTGATACTGGTCCCAGCGGTTCGGCTGGAAAGGATCGTATTGCCTGGTCGGGGCCGCGCGCAGAATGGCGCCGCGCTCGAGATAGAGCGTGATCCCATCTTTCAGATGAATCGTGTGACAGAGATAATCGCCGGCGGGCACGCGCACGATCCCGCCACCCTTGGCGGCTGCCGTCTCGATGGCGGCGTTGATCGCCTGGGTGTCGATCGTATGGCCATTGCCGGCGGCGCCATAGCTGCGCACATCGATCCCGGCCGGCATAGCCGCGCGAAGCGTCTTTGCTGCCATCGTGGATGACAGCGTAGCGAGAGCGGTCGCGAGCAAGAAGTCGCGGCGGGAGTGAGAAGGGCGCGGCGTCATTGACAAGCCAGGCTATAGCGAAAGCGCTGCCAACCTATCGGAAAAGCCTTAACGAAAGGGTAATCAAGATTACTTACGTGGTCGGCGCAGATCGCCGCAGGCGCAAATGTAATCCCGAATGGTCAAGCTGGAGCTTTGCCCGGGGTGGCTGCAGCGCGAACGGCTGCAGAGGCGCGCGGGCGTTCTCTACTACGTCATTGCGAGGAGTGCGGAGCACGACGAAGCAATCCAGGGCTTCCGATGATGCTCTGGATTGCTTCGCTTCGCTCGCAATGACGGATCACGCCGCGATGAGCTCATGGAAGATGCGCTGCGTGCCGAGCGCTGGTACTTCGATTCCCGCTCATCACAACGACGCGGTGAAGATCGCGGACGTGGCGGCGATGCAAAAGACAATCAACGATCAAGTCAAATATTCTTTGGTGCTACCGCACTCAGCCAAAAGGAGAAAGTCCCAACAAAGACGTGGGATAAGGCAACACGAGCGCATAATGTCGCTACCGGCCGCGCTAAGGCTCGGTCGTGTTTGGGGACGCTTAGATGATGATCGTAGGGCGGCGCGTGCTTTCGGTTTGGCTTCTCGTGGCCGCGACACTTGGCATGACCGGCGTCGGTCACGCACAGAATGCGACAGGCACCTGGCCTCACACGATCACAACGCCCAACGCCAGCGTCGTTGTCTATCAACCGCAGGCGATCGCGTGGCCCAATCATGAAAAGCTGACGGCGCGCGCGGCACTGGCGATCACGCGGACGGGAGAGAAAACACCGATCGTCGGCACGGTCGAGATTGCACTTACGACCCGCGTCGATGCCGCTACCGGCGATGTCACGCTCTTCGATCCCCAGCTTTTGGCGACGCATTTTCCAAGCCTCGACACGGGGCAGGCCGCTCAACTGGAGGAGCGCATCAAGACGGCCTTGTTGTCCGGCATCGAAACCAACCACATCCCGCTCAACGCGGTGCTGCTGAGCCTCAAGGAACACGATGCGCCGCCGGCCGCGCCGTTGGCGGTCGAGCCGCCCGTGATCTTTCATAGCAGCGCGCCCGCAAGCCTCGTCGTTTTCGACGGCGAGCCGGTGCTTGCGCCCGTCGGCAAATCCGGCCTGTCCGTTGCGGTGAATACGAATTGGTACGTGTTCACGGATGACAAGAATTGGTATCTGCTCAACAACGGCCTGTGGCTTGCCGCGCCGGCCTATGCCGGCCCTTACAAGCCGATCACGACATTGCCACCGGCGTTCAAAGCGCTGCCGACCGACAAGAACTTCGCCGATGTGCGTAAGGCCATACCGCCGAAGCCGGGCAAGCCCGCAATCGTGCCGGCGATTTTCGTCAGCACCAAGCCGGCCGAGATCATCGTCACGCAAGGCCAACCGCAATTCGCGCCGGTCGCCGGCACATCCCTTCAGGTTGTGCGGAACACCAACAGCATCCTCTTCCTCGAGCCGGGGAGTGGCCGTTTCTTTCTTTTGGTGTCGGGACGGTGGTTCGCTTCGCAAGGGCTCGATGGCCCGTGGAGCTTCGCGACCGATAAGCTCCCGCCCGACTTCGCTTTGATCTCGCCTAACAGCCCCGAGGGCAAGGTACTCGCGGCGGTGCCCGGTACCGCCCAAGCGGAGCTTGCCGTGCAACAAGCCCAGGTACCGCGCCAAGCCACGCTGAAGAAGAACGCCGCACAGGTCACGGTAATCTATGCCGGGCCGCCGCAATTCAAGCCGATCGCCGGCACGCCTCTTACCTATGCGGTCAACACCTCGTTCGAAGTGATCGGCGCCGATGGACGGTTCTATCTCTGCTATCAGGGCGCGTGGTTTGTCGGCAACACGCCCAACGGTCCTTGGGCGCTGGCCGAAACCGTTCCGGCGGTCATCTACACGATCCCGCCCGCCAGCCCGCTCTACAACGTCACCTTCGTCAAGGTGTATGCGGCAACGCCGGTGACGGTGACCTATGGCTACACGGCCGGCTACACGATGAGCTTCGTCAGTGCCGGCGTCGTCGTCTATGGCACCGGTTATTACTACCCGCCGGTCGTGATCGCGGGGCCGGTGCCGATCTACTACGCCGCGCCTTACTCTTATGCCGGCAGTGTCTGGTACAATTCGAGCAACGGCACCTGGAACAGCGGCGGCACGATCTACGGGCCTTACAACGACGCGAGCTATCGCACCTACTACAACCCATCGACCGGTGCTACCGGCGCCGGCGGCGCGATCTACGGCCCGAATGGCGGCGCGGGTGCGTTCTCTTATTACAATCCATCGAATGGCAGCTACGCGCATGGCAGCGCGGCGTGGAACAGTTCGGGCGGCGCGGCCAACGCCAATTACTACAATGCGCGCACCGGCATCTCGGGCTCGACCAATCAGAACTGGAACGCGTATTCGCGCTGGGGATCGAGCACGTTCAGCGGACCGACCCAGACCGTGAACACGCAAAGCCGGAGCAACGCGCAGGGCTCGGCTGGCTCGTTCCAGTCGTCCACGGGTGCCGAAGGCGCGGGCTACTACAATAGGGCTACTGGTGGTAGCGGTGGCGCGGTGAAGACGCAGAGCGGCGATGTCTATGCCGGGCATGACGGCAACGCCTATCAGCACACCGATGACGGCTGGTCGAAATGGGACAACGGCGGTTGGCAGCCCGTCACGCCGCCGACTTCACCCAACAATCAGAACAATCAAAATCGGCAGCAAGGCTCTTCCGGCAACACCACGCAGAGCAATCAGCTCGGCACGAGCCAACAGCAGCAGCGACGCTCGGCGACGCAAGGTTCGACCGGGAGCACCGCGCAAGGCAACCAGCCCGGCGCGAGCCAGCAGCGCCGCGGCGCCTCTCAGACGATGGACAGCAGCTCGTACCAGCAACTCGAACAAGATCGCCAAGCCCGCTTCGCGGGAGCGCAGCAAACCGGCGCCGGCAGCCGGTTTGGCGGCGGTGGTGGCGGCTTCGGCGATCGTGGCGCGTTCGGCGGCGGCGGCCGGCGCCGTTAATCACGCCATTTTTGCAAACGAAGGAACATTCATGCCGATCGTTCGCCGCATGCAATCCAGGTTCGCGCTGCTCGGCGCAGTTGCCATGCTGGTTGTTGCTAGCAGCGGCGCATTCGCGCAGCAGCCAACGCAACAGCAGGCCGCCGCCATCCGTAGCGCGTGCCGCTCCGATTACATGTCGCACTGCTCCAACGTGCCGACGGGCGGCATGGCGGCACTGCAATGCCTGCGCGATCATGTCTCCGCGCTATCACCCTCATGCCAGACGGCCGTGAATGCGGCCACGCCAAGCCCTCCGCCGGCAGCGGGCACACCGGCGCCCGCCCAACCGAAGCAGCCCACCCAGCCTTCCAGCGGGTCGGTGCCCCAATTGACGCCGGTGCAAGAGGCCGCCTTGTTGCGCCGCTCATGCGGCGAGGATTTTCATTCCTATTGCCAAGGGACACAGCTTGGCGAGGGCCGCGCGGTGCGGTGCTTGGTACAGAATGAAAGCCGGCTGTCGCCGGTGTGTAAACGAGGCCTCGCCGACGCCCGGCAAAGCCAATAACATTGGGGAGCCAAAATGATCATCGCCACGTTGACGAGACGCCGCGCGAGCATCGTTTTTGGGTGCGGCCTTTGCTCTCGCTTTACTGTCTGGCTGCGCGCCGACCAAAGTCGCGGAGGTTCAGCCTTATCAAGGCGCCCAGATGCCGCGGCCCAATGTTGTGGTCATCACAGACTTCCTTGCATCAGCAGACACGGTGAAGGTCGATAGCGGCATCGGCGCGCGGCTGCGGAACAGGCTCAGCGGCACGTCGCAATCGACCCAACAAACGGAAGACGATCGCAAGGTCACGGCAAAGATCTCGGAGATTCTCGTCGCCGAGATCAACAAACTTGGCCTGCCGGCGATACGCGGAAACGATCCGTCGCTGTGGCAGGGAGCTGCCAAGGTGGTCGTTGGCGGTGAGATCCTGTCGGTCGATGAAGGCAATCGCACCCGCCGGAACCTCATCGGGCTTGGCGCGGGAAAGAGCGACATCCAAGCGCGCGCGGATATTTACTACTCTTCGGGCTTTGGCGAGCCACGCTTCCTCGAAAGCTTCGCCGCGGATGCGCAGAGCAGCCGAAAGCCTGGCGCTGCCGAGACGATGGGCGTGGGTGCCGCGACCGGTCGCGCGGCGGAGTCCGGCGCCGTCGGTGTCGCAACCGGCGTCACGATGAGCGGCGACGTCGAGGGGGATAGCGAGCGCATGGCAAAAGCCATGGCCGAGCAGCTTGCTGCTTTCTTTGCCAAGCAAGGCTGGATACCGCCGCGCGGGTGAGCACCGACGGTTGCCTGTCGGATGCCGCGGCACGCTGATTGTTACGCGCGTGTCGCAGCGTTCAAAGATGGGATCGAATGAACGTCCCCGCGCTGTGGAGTGCACGACGTCCCGCGTCGAGACCCCCATTCCACAACGGCCAAGCATGGATCATGCGCGGCCAGATCTCGAGCGTCACGGGCACGTCGGCGGCGCCGGCTGCTTTTGCCAAGCGGACCGCATCATCCAGCAGCGTCTCCGCCGATCCAATCTGGATCAGGATCGGGGGTAGGCCGCTCAGCTCGGCGAAGAGCGGCGACAGGCGCGAATCTTTCCGATCCATTCCTGCCGGAACATAGGCCGCGGCCAGTTCTTCGAGATAGGGCTTGTGAATGAGCGGATCGTCCGCATCCTTGGTGGCGAGTGTCGAACCGGACATCGTCAGATCCGTCCACGGCGATACCAGCCAAGCGCAGCCGGGCAGGTCTTCTTTGGCATCGCGGAGATGTGCGAGCAATGCCACGGTCAGCCCACCGCCAGCGCTATCGCCGCCAATGGCGATTTGGCGTGCCGCAATTCCCTGCTTCCGCAGGCAGCGCCACACCGTCAACGCGTCGTCGAACGCCGCCGGGAAGGGATGCTCGGGCGCCAAGCGATAGCCAATGGCCAGCGTCCGAATTCCCGCTGCTCGACCTGCTTCCGTCACCATGCGGCGGTGGCTGACGATCGAACCCGAGCAATAGCCGCCGCCATGGAAAAACAGCAACACGCGCGAGACATCGCTGTCCGGGATGACGGACCATTCGCCAGGTACCCCGTCGAGATCGGTTTCCTCGAGACTCACATCGGCGGCGACGGGCCAAGCGGTTCCGATCTCATCCAGCCGCTGTCGCCGTTCCGCCCAGCCGGTCGGTCGCGCCTTCGAGGCCAGCAAGGCGCGAATGGCGTTGATTTCACTGTCATCCATGGCGTCACTCCCATTTGCGGAGCACACGTGAATTCAGTGCCAGAACCGAACGCAGGAGTTATATCGATTCTCGGTGACAAATGAGTGTTTGCCACGCCAAGTGGTGATCATGGGTTCTCGGGAGCGCCACATTCCCTGCGTGCTCGGCTAAAATAAGCTTCATGGTGCAAACGGAAAGGATCCAGCCGATGGTCAAGAGCTTTGATCACGTCACGATCGTCGTGCGCGATCTTGATAAGGCCAAGACGTTCTTCGCGTTGCTCGGGTTTAAGGAGACCAAGGTTGCTGTCGTGACCGGCAAGGTCATGGAAGATTACATGGGCATCGCGGGAATCGAGGCCGATCACGTGACCCTCGCGCTCGAGAACGTCACGCCTCATACGGAGGTGCAGTTGCTGCACTATCGCCAGCCGGCGCCGCTACCCGATCCGAACATCGACCGCCTCAACAAGCTCGGGTTCAATCACGTGTGTTTTGCCGTCGATAACCTCGATGCTGAAATCGCGAAGCTCCGGGCGGCGGGGGTCGAGCTGCGCAATCACGTGATGGATTTTCATGATCGCAAACTGGTCTTCCTGCGCGGCCCCGAAGACGTCACGGTGGAATTGGCGGAGTGGCATTGACGATCGCCGCTACGCGTTGCGAGCAGACATTCTCCGATAGAGAAGGGTGTCGCTACAGCCCCAACAGCCGCTTGGCGTTGTGGCCAAGGATTTTGCCTTTATCGGCCGCGTTCAGTTGGAGGGCAGCCATCCAATCGGTACCGGCCTTGCTGTCGACGTAAGGATAATCGACCGAGAACAGCACGCGATCGATACCCATCTCGGTGATCGTGAAATTGAGCGCCGGCGTCGAGTAATAGCCGCTGGTCGTGATGTAGAAGTGGTTGCAGAAGATATCGCGGAAAGTCTTGCCGTCGGCGGTGATGGCGCGCAGCGTCTCGCTCTCGCGATGCAAGAGGAAGGGCAGCGTCTCGCCCATATGGCCGAGGATGATCTGCAGCTTCGGATATTTGTCGAACACGCCCGATAGCACCATGCGCAGGCCGATGGTTGCGGTCTCGATGGTGAAGCCCCAGGCCGCGCCAACGAGCTGCGGATACTTCTTGAGGTAGTCTTTCAGATAAATGTCCGCGACGCGTTCATCCATCGAGGCCGGGTGCATGTAGATCGGCACGTCGAGCGCGGCGGCGCGTTCCCAGACCGGCCAGAACTGCTCGTCATCGAGGAAGATGCCGTTGCTCGGCCCATGCACCATCGCGCCCTTGAAGCCGAGTTTGGTGACCGTGCGCTCGAGTTCGTCGGCCGCGGCTTTCGGATCGGGCGTCGGCAGATTGGCGAAGCCGTAAAGCCGCGTCGGATAGGGCTTGCACTTCTCGGCGACGTAATCGTTCGAGATGCGCGCGAGGCGAACGGCGCTTTCCGCGTCCATTCGCTGGGTCGCCGGCATGCCGTGGCCCAGCACCTGCACATCGATGCCTGCCTCGTCCATGGTCGCGATGCGCATCGGACCGATCTCGTTGAGCCGGGTGACGATGTCCGGGCCGCGATGCGCCCCAGCATCGCCGCCGCTCTTCTTCACCACATCGGTATGCCAGTAATGCTCTTCGAGCGCGATGACGGGATGATTCTGGATCATCGGGACCTCCGTTGCGGTTGAAGTATCTCCTCCGTCATCGCGAGGCCGTGAAGCGGCCGTGGCGATCCAGAAATATCATAAAGGCTGGGATTCTGGATTGCCGCGTCGGCCTTCAGCCTCCTCGCAATGACGCTTCGAAGTTTCGGTAATCTGTTAGATCTTCAACAGCCGTTTCGCATTGCCGCTGAGAATCTTCTCCTTATCTGCGGCGTTCATCTGCAGCGCGTTGACCCATTCGGTCCCCGGCGGGTTGTCGACGAACGGATAGTCGATCGAGAACATCACCCGGTCGATGCCGAGCTCGGTGATGCAGCATTGCAGCGCCGCGTCCGAGAAAAAGCCGCTGGTGGTGATGTGGAAATGCTCGCTGAACACGTCGCGGAAGGATTGTGCCGCACCGGCATTGCCGGGCCGCGCCAGGCTTTGATTGATGCGCCAGAGGAAGAAGGGCAGGCCTTCGCCCATATGGCCGAGGATGATCTGCAGCTTCGGATATTTGTCGAACACGCCTGACAGTACGAAGCGGATGCCTTGCGTCGCGGTCTCGACGCCGAAGCCCCAGGCGGAGGAGGCGAGGTTCGGATAGGCGCCGATGTAATCCTTGTAATAGGCCTCGACCACCGCCGGGTGCGGATAGGCGGGATGGATATAGATCGGCACGTCGAGTGCCTCGGCACGCTCATAGATCGGCCAGAAGCGCTTGTCGTCATGGAACACGCCGTTGGTCAGGCCGTGGATCATCACGCCCTTGGCGTTGTATTTGGTCACCGTGCGCTCGAGCTCGTCGGCCGCGGCTTTCGGATCGGGGGTCGGGCAGACGGCGAAAGCGTAGAGCCGATCCTTGTTGGCCCGGCAAGCCTCGAACAGCCGGTCATTGGCTTGACGGGCGAGGGTGACGGCGCTTTCCGCGTCCATCTTCTGCACCGAGGGCGCGCCGTGCGACACGACTTGGATGTCGATGCCGGCCTCGTCCATCTCCTTGAGGCGTAGCGCGCCGAGATCGGCGAGGCGCTTGGCGGTCTCCGGCGGCGAGCCGGCGCGCGCATCGGCGGGCGAGAATCTCGCCTTCACCTCATTGTCCAGATAATGCTCTTCGAGCGCGATAACGAGCGGCTTCTTGGCCATAGATCCCTCCCACGAGTTAGGAGGGTTCTAACAACGCAGCCGTCCGATGTCATCTGCGCCAGAACGAGGCCAATTTTTCCAACTGACCCGCTACTGTTGAGGAGCTTGCGGCAGGGCAGGAGCGTTGCGCAGGGAAGTAATCTTGCTCCTGTTCATCCAAGGGGAGGCAGGAGCATCGGATCATGCCTGCGGCTGGAGAGATGCCGCGGTCCAAGTGCTTTTAAACCACGCGGCAGCCTCGCTTTGTCTGAAGTGCACCGTCCACTGTGGCTCGCTCTTGGCGCTTGTCCAAGTTTTCCCACGCACACCATATTTCGCGGTTAGCGCGTGCTCCCATCCGGGGAGATACGGCGATTCCACCGCATGCGGGAAGGTTACACCCTGGACTGCCTGCTGTTCCGACTGCTCAACGGCCAGGGCGTTCGTCTTCGCGTTTATCTTCTTAGCTGCCATTCTCGCCTTCCATTCTTTCCATTCGTTTGACCCCGGCGCTAAGCCGCGATCGTGTGCTCGGCATGCGGCTCGCTACCGATTCAGTCACTACGTCTCCGCCGCCAAAATGCCATCAACCGCGCGATGCCAACCCGGAACCAGCTTCAAAAGGAGATCCAACGCGAGAGAGCGCGTCGAGCATATCACAGGAGTAAAGAAAAAGATTTAAGCGAGAGGACTTTTGCGGGTCTTAAAGTAGGAGATGGGACTCGATCGTGTCTTTACTGGGGCGCTTGCGCTGATTTACCGGCTGAGACTCTTAATCGTCACCCGCCGCGGGCGCGGCCATGCGCGACATTCACCTCGGTATCGAAGCACACCGGCTCGCGATAGCCGCGCGATACCGTGGTGAGATGTGGGTCGGAATCTTTCAGCGCCTGGAACACCGGCTCTGTTGCGCGCCAGAGCGGTGTGTGGCCGCTGAACGCGGCGTCGTGATGCGCCGGCATGAAGACGTCGGGCTTGTAGAGCTTCTCATGCTCCAGCGCCTGCGCCGCGACCAGCGGGTTTAGGAAATCGGCCGAGAGCGCGACAAGCGCGAGATCGACACCGGGCGATTTGGCGAAAGCCGCTTTTTCGTAGTCGGTGACATGGCCGCCGCTGTCGCGATAAACGACGCGGAAGCCGTCGTCGAAGGTGATGATATAGGCGATCGTACCTTGCGCGATGATGCGCGGATCGAAGCTGCCGCGATCCTGGATCGTCTTTTCCTCGGCCTGCTGCTCTTGGGTGAGCTTCGGCGCCAGGGAATTCACTGCGCCTTCCATCACCTCGGTGATGTGCTTGTCGGGCTGGCCGTGCAAAGCGAGGACCGGCTCGACGGTGAAGCCGCTGAAGAACAGCTTTTCCTGCGAGCGGCCGAAGACGGTGCGGATCTGCTTTTCCGGCACGCCCTGGGTCTTGAGCTTGTCGGTCGTGACCTGCGCGCCGACGATCGTGGCGCCGGTGCGGATTCCGACCGAGGCCGCGTCCGCCATGTGATCGAAATGCGCATGGCCGATGAGAATGATATCTGCCTTCTTCACATCGGCCGCGGCAAAGCCGAGCGGCGGATAGTTGCTGCCGCGGTCGAAGAATGCATCGAGCAGGATAATCTTGCCGTTATAGACCAGCTCGAAATTGGAGAAGCCGGTCCAGCGCACGGCGAGCGTGTGCCGGTCGCGCGGCGCGGCGCCGCCGGTCGAGACCAAGGTCGAGTCCGAGCAGGCGGGGTCGTGCGGCTCGTTGGTGAAGGTGCCGACCTGCTCCAGCGCCGGGATCTTGTCGGCGCGCGGATCGGCGAAGGGATCGGCCTGGGCGGTGAGGGGTGCGGTAAGGGCAAAAAGCGCTGCGGCCGCGCTTCCGGCGGCAAGGCTCCGTCTCATCTGCGTGTCTCCCCGAATGCTGCGGCCTTCCTATCAGCGCAACGCAACCCTGTCATCCGGGCGGTGCTCTTGCCGGACCTGCGGCCGGGTGGCATTTTTGGCCGAACGCCGCGCCGGATTTCCGTCGCGGCTGGTGGCGATTCTGGAGCTGGGATGGACGACCTACCGACCCGCCGCAAGCGGCTGCTTTATCAAAGCGCGCATCGCGGCACTAAGGAGAGCGATCTGCTGCTCGGCGCGTTCGCCGCCGCGCATCTGGATGCCTTCACCCCAGCACAGCTCGACAGCTACGAGGCGATGCTGAACGAGAATGACGGCGACCTCTTCGACTGGGTCACTGGCCGCGCCGAGCCGCCGGCGGAGAAGATGAATGACGTGCTGCGGCTTCTGCTCGCGTTTAAATATCCGGGGGTTCAATGAGGCTGCAATTCGATCGTGCGTCCTTCGACTACGCTCAGGATGAGGGAAATCGTATCGGGCATCTTCCAATGGTAGATGCCGCACACAAAATTCACCTCACCCTGAGCGGAGCCGAAGGCGTCGTCGAAGGGCGCTGGATGCTTTTGCAACGATGACCAACACCGACTTCTCTCTTCCAAACCCGCGGCAAGCACGAGATCGCGTCGACCCCGGAAGGGCACGACGCGTATGTGATCGGCGGCGCGGTGGCGCGCGGGGCGGCGAAGACGCTGCTGCATATCTGCCGCGACGACGGCCGTATGGCGCGCACGCTGCAGGCGCTGCAATTCTTCTATCCCGATGTCGAGATCATCACGTTCCCGGCCTGGGATTGCTTGCCCTATGACCGCGTTTCGCCGAATGCGGAGATCACCAGCCGGCGCATCGATGCGCTGACCAAACTAACCGAGAAGAGCGATACGCCGCGCATCGTGCTCACCACGATGAATGCGGCGCTGCAACGCGTGCCGCCGCGCAAGGCGTTCGAGGGCCGCGTGCTGCAACTCGCGGTGCGCGGCAGCATGCCGGTAGAGCGGCTGATCTCGTTCCTCGGCCGCAACGGCTATAGCCGCGCCGACACGGTGCGCGAGCCGGGCGAGTATGCGGTGCGCGGCGGGATCGTCGACCTTTATCCGTCGGGCAGCGCGGCGCCTTTGCGCCTGGATTTCTTCGGCGACGAGCTCGAGAATATCCGCACTTTCGACGCGTTGAGCCAGCGCACCACCGGCCCGGCGGAGGCACTGGTGATCAAGCCGGTCAGCGAAGTGCTGCTGGACGAGACGAGCATCAGCCGTTTCCGCTCGCGCTATCGCGAGCAATTCGGCACAGCGGTCAATGACGATCCGCTTTACGAAGCAGTCAGCGCCGGGCATCGTTATATCGGCGTCGAGCATTGGCTGCCGCTGTTCTACGAAAGCCTCGAGACGATCTTCGACTATCTGCCCGGCGCGGCGGTGTCGCTCGATCATCAATCGGATGGCGTGCGCGGCGATCGGCTGGAAACGATCAGCGATTTCTACGCCGCGCGGCGCGATACCGGCGGGGTCAAAGGCGCGGTGGTCTATCGCCCGGTCGAGCCGAAGCAGCTTTTCCTCGATGCGAAGGAATGGGGCCAGATCCTCAATACCCGCGCGATGGTGCAGCTTTCGCCGTTCGGCGGTGCCGCCGAGGCCGCGGATGGCGGCGCCAAGCCGGGGATGGATTTCTCGGCGGCGCGTGCCGATCCGTCGCGCAATCTCTTCGACATCGTGCAATCGCAGCTCAAGGACGAGATCGCCGCCGGCAAGCGGGTGCTGATCGCCGCCTATAGCGCCGGCTCGGGCGAGCGCTTGGGATCGCTGCTGAAAGAGCATGGCGCGGGCGAGACGCTGTCGGTGCCTTGCTGGGAGGATTTCCGCCGCCTGCCGCCGACCGCGTTCGGTCTGGCGGTGCTCGCGATCGAGCACGGCTTCCGCTTCGAGGATACGGTGCTGGTCACCGAGCAGGACATGCTCGGTGAGCGCCTGTCGCGTCCGCCGCGGCGCCGCGCCAATTACGACCAGTTCGTCGCCGAGGTCGCGACCTTGCAGCCGGGCGATATCGTCGTTCATGCCGAGCATGGCGTCGGCCGCTATGACGGACTGACGACGCTCGAAGTCGGCGGCGCGCCGCATGACTGCCTGCGCGTGATCTATTCCGGCGACGACAAGCTTTTCGTGCCGGTCGAGAATATCGAAGTGCTGACACGCTACGGGACCGAGGACGCGAATGTCGCGCTCGACAGGCTGGGCGCGACGTCGTGGCAGTCGCGCAAATCGCGCGTCAAGAAGCGCATCAAGGACATCGCCGAAGAGCTCATCGCCGTCGCGGCGCAGCGCCAGCTTAAAGAAGGCGAGCCGATGGCGCCGACTGAAGGCGCGTATGAGGAATTCGCCGCGCGCTTCCCATTCCCC
The DNA here is from genome assembly GCA_963740675.1 of uncultured Alphaproteobacteria bacterium. Taxonomy (GTDB): domain Bacteria; phylum Pseudomonadota; class Alphaproteobacteria; order ATCC43930; family CGMCC-115725; genus CAIKMD01. The sequence goes on along the minus strand of CAVUFS010000002.1, from coordinate 40,440 downwards.
GAGACTGAGGATCAGGACAAGGCGATCCTCGACAGCTTCAACGACATGGCCTCGGGCAAGCCGATGGATCGGCTGGTCTGCGGCGATGTCGGTTTCGGCAAGACCGAAGTGGCGTTGCGCGCGGCTTTCGTCGCGGCGATGAGCGGCACGCAGGTTGCCGTCGTGGTGCCGACGACGCTGCTCGCGCGCCAGCATTTTCGCACTTTCCATGCCCGTTTTGCCGGGCTGCCGCTGAAGGTCGAGCAGCTCTCGCGTCTCGTTCCCGCGAAACAGGCGGCGCAGACCAAGAAGGATATCGCCGAGGGTAAAATCGATATCGTCGTCGGCACCCATTCGATCTTGGCGAAGGGTATGGCCTTCAAGCATCTCGGCCTCCTCATCATCGACGAAGAGCAGCATTTCGGCGTGACGCAGAAAGAGCGGCTGAAGCAACTCAAGGCGAATGTCCATGTGCTGACGCTGACCGCGACGCCGATCCCACGCACCTTGCAACTGGCGCTCGCCGGTGTGCGCGAGATGAGCGTAATCGCGACACCGCCGGTCGACCGGCTGGCCGTGCGCACTTTCGTGCTGCCTTACGATCCGGTGGTGGTGCGCGAGGCGGTGCTGCGCGAGTTGCATCGCGGCGGACAATGTTTCTATGTCGCGCCGCGCATCAACGATCTCGACGAGGTGCAAGCGCAGCTCAAAGAGCTGGTACCCGAAGCGAAGATCATCGTCGCGCATGGCCAGATGACGCCGACGCGGCTCGAAGAGGTGATGACCGCCTTCGACGCGCGCGAATTCGATGTGCTGCTCTCGACCAACATCATCGAATCCGGTCTCGATATTCCGAGCGCGAATACGATGATCATCCATCGCGCCGACATGTTTGGCCTGGCACAGCTTTATCAACTACGCGGCCGCATCGGCCGCAGCAAGCTGCGCGGCTATGCTTATCTGACGCTGCCCGCCGGCAAGATGCTGACCGAGACGGCGCAGCGCCGGCTCGAAGTGATGCAGACGCTCGATACGCTGGGCGCCGGCTTCACCTTGGCGAGCCACGATCTCGATATTCGCGGCGCCGGCAATCTCCTCGGCGGCGAGCAATCGGGCCATGTGCGCGAGGTCGGCATCGAGCTCTATCAGCACATGCTGGAAGAAGCCGTGGCGGCGGCGCGCAGCGGCGACCCGACCGTCGGCGAGGCGAAAGACGAATGGACGCCGCAGATCACCATCGGCACGCCGGTCCTTATTCCCGAGGCCTATGTTGCCGACCTGCCGGTGCGGCTCGGGCTTTACCGCCGCATCGTGCAGCTCGTCGATCGGCGCGAGATCGATGCGTTCGCGGCCGAGCTGGTCGACCGTTTCGGGCCGCTGCCGCCCGAGGTCGACAATCTGCTCGACATCATCGCGATCAAGCGGCTCTGCCGCGATGCCGGGGTCGAGAAGGTCGACGCGGGCGAGAAGGGTGCCTCGATCGGCTTCCGCGGCAACCGTTTCGCCAATCCTGCCGGCCTCGTCGATTTCCTGCAGCAGAACGCCGCGACCGCGAAGCTGCGGCCGGATCAGAAGCTCGTCATCATGCGCAATTGGGAAGACACGCGCGAGCGATTGAAGGGCGTGAGCGGCCTCCTCGGCCACCTTGCGCGCATCGCTGCCGCACCGGCGCCGACGGCGGCCGCGATGGCGAGGGCGAAGTGATCAGGCGCTAATGCGATAAACAATGTACCTCGTCCCGGCGAAGGCCGGGACGCATTTCGGTACCACGCCGCATCACAATGGGCCCCGGCCTTCGCCGGGGCGGGGACGATTTTTTAATCGTCCCGTTTTCGCTGCCTCTTACTCAATCGTCTTCCCCGCGAAAGCGGGGATCCAGGGCGACAACGTGCTCTATCCCTGGATCCCCGCTTTCGCGGGGAAGACAATTAAAAATTAGAAAGCGAAAATCAGGCCAGCGTCGGCGCCCCGTTCAGTACCAGATCGAACACCGGCAAAAAGAACTCCGGCTCTTGTGCCCCGGAGATCGCGTATTGGCCGGCGAAGATGTAGCAGGGGACGGCGTTGATGCCGAGGCGGCGGGCGTTGCGATCTTCGGCGACGATCTCGTCGCGCTCGCTATCGCCTGAAAGGAACGCGCGTGCCTCGCGTTCGTCGAGCCCGGCCTCGGCGGCGATCTTGGCGAGGGTTGCGACGTCGCCGACATCGCGGCCTTGCAGGAAATAGCCTTCGAACAGCCGCGTCACCACATCGTTGCCGGCGCCTTGCTTGGTGGCGTAGCGGACGAGGCGGTGGGCGTTGCGCGTGTTCGGGCTGCGCTTGATCTTGTCGAAAGCGAAATCGATGCTGACCGTTGCGCCGGCCTCGGCGATGGTTTGATGGATGCGGCGCGAATGGCCGCTATCGCCGAATTTGGTGGCGATATAATCGGCGCGCGGCATGCCCTCGGCCGGCATGTCGGGGTTGAGCTGGAACGGCCGCCAGGTGATCTCGGTTTCGATCTCGGGTCGCATGACCAGCGCCTTCTCGAGCCGACGCTTGCCGATGAAGCACCAGGGACACACGACGTCGGAAATGATGTCGATCTGCATGGCGGAATTATAGCACGCGGTTGACCCGGCGCAGCCCGACCCGCAACATGGCGCGCATGGCGGATTTCACCTTGGACGGACGGATCGCGCTGGTGACCGGCGCCTCGCGCGGGCTGGGCCGGCATTTTGCCGGCGTATTGGCGCAGGCGGGTGCCGCGGTCGCGCTTGCGGCACGCGACGAGACGCTGCTGGCCGAAGTGAAGGGCGAGATCGAGAGTGCGGGCGGCCGCGCCACGACCGTGCCGCTCGACGTCACCGACGGTAAGAGCGTCAAAGCCTGCGTCGCCGCGGTGGAACAGGCGCTCGGGCCGATCGACATCCTCGTCAACAATGCCGGCATCGCGGTGTCGAAGCCGCTGCTCGACCATAGCGAAGAGGATTGGGATCGCGTGCTCGATACCAATCTCAAAGGCGCATGGCTGATGTCGCGCGAGCTCGCTTCGCGCTGGCTCGAGCTGAAGCACGCCGGGCGCATCATCAATATCTCGTCGCTGCTGGCGCTGCGCACCACCCGTAGCGTACCGAGCTATACGGCGGCGAAAGCGGGGCTCGATCACCTGACGCGCACCATGGCGGTCGAGCTCGGGCGTTTCGGCATCACCGTCAACGCGATCGCGCCCGGTTATGTCGAGACCGACATGAATCGCGGCTTCCTGCGCAGCGATACCGGCAAGGCGCTGATCTCGCGCATTCCCGCCGGCCGCGTCGGCGCGCCGGATGATCTCGACGGTGCGTTATTGCTACTCGCCTCGCCGGCGGGCGCTTATCTCAATGGCGTGGTGCTGCCGGTCGATGGCGGCCACGCGGTAAGTGTCGTCTAAGCCGCTTTGAGGCAGTTATCGATCCGGCCGAGCAGATCGTCCGGATCGAAGGGCTTCGGCAGCGCGTCGACCGCGCCCATCTTGCGCGCGATCTGCAGGAAGTCGGTATTGCCGATGCGACCGCCGCCCGAGATCGCGATGATCTTCGTGGCGGGGGATTCGGCGAGGATCTGGCGGATCGTGCCGATACCTTCCTGCTGCGGCATGATGATGTCCGAGATGACGAGATCAGGCATCTCCTGGCGAAACAAACTGACGCCTTCAAGACCGTCATTCGCCGTGACCACGTCGTAGCCCGCGGCCTGCAGGATGCGCATCATGGTGTTGCGGACGATCGCATTGTCCTCAATGACCAAGATCTTTTTCATGACGACCTATTTCCCTCGCAAGCATTATTCGCTGCCGCGTTCCTTCGTCAGGCGACGGCAGCGATATCCATATCCTCGTCGACGCTCTTCACCGGCAGAACGACGATGAACTCCGTTCCTTCGCCCGGTCTGCTCTTCACATCGATCTGGCCGCCCAGGCTGGTCACGATGCCATGCACCACCGAAAGACCGAGGCCGGTGCCTTCGCCGACCGATTTGGTGGTGAAGAACGGCTCGAACATGCGATGCATGATCTCGGGGCTCATGCCGCAACCGGTGTCGGCGACGCTGAGCTGGATCCTACGCGGCATGTCGGGTGGGCCCGGTATTTCTTCAAGCGCCACGGTGACGCGGCCACAATTATTGCCGATGGCATAAGCGCCGTTGGCGACGAGATTGACAACGACTTGCTGGATTTGCGTGCCGTCGGCGGAAATCGGCGCAATCGGCGCGATATTCTCGACGATCTCGATCGTGCTCGGCACGCTCGCGCGCAGCATCTGCAGCGCTTCCCGCACCCGCACCGCAATGTCGGTCGGTTCGTTCAGTATTTCCTGCTTGCGGCTGAACGCGAGGATCTGGCGCACGAGGTCGCGCGCCTGGAGGCTCGCCTGGTGGATGGTTTCGAGATCGTTGCGCGCCGGTGCGCCGGCTGGGAGTTCCCGCATTGCGAGCTTCGACAACGCCTGGATCGGCACCAGCGTGTTGTTGAGGTCGTGTGCGATGCCGCCGGCCAGCGTTCCAAGCGCGGTGAGCTTCTCGGAGTGGCGCAATTGCGTTTCGAGCTCGAGCTGGCGCTGGCTCGCCTGCTCTTTGTCGGTGACGTCCATCATCGCGATCGAGATATAAAGCGGCTTGCCGGCGTCGTTATATGTCGTATCGGCCTGGCAGAAGACGGTACGGACCTCGCGGCTGGGTCGAATGATGCGGTATGTGAGACTCGAATTCCGCTGATTCTCGTCATGCAGCCGGAAGACACGCAGCACCTGCTCGCGATCCTCGGGATGAACGAAGCTCAAAAGATTCTCGAAGCTCGGCGTGTAGCTTTCGGACGAGACGCCGAAGATGCGGTAGGTCTCGTCCGACCAAACGACGCCATTGGTGCTGAGATCGCGCTCGACGGTGCCGATATGGGCGATCCGCTGCGTGCGGTCGAAGCGCTGCTGGCTCTCGCGCAGCGATTGCTGCACGCGCTTGAGTGACGTGACGTCGACGCGAAGGCCGGCAGTGCCCCCGCTGCTGGTGCGGCGCTCGGAGATGAACAGCCAGCGACCGTCCGCGAGCTGCAACTCGACGGGCTCTTTGAGCTCGCGATGCTGCCGCAAGCGTTGGGCCAGCCATTCTTCCGCGTCCTCGCACGGCTCGGTACGGTTCCGGTAGGCGGCGCCACGCAGGATATCCTCGTAGCGCGAACCGGCAATCATCCGATCCGCGGAATTGGGATAGAGCTTTCGGAAGGCCTCGTTGCAGAGAACCAGCCGGTCCTCGGCGTCGTAAATGACGAAACCTTCGGAGATGCTTTCGATCGCATCGCGCAGTAAGGCCTCGAGCTCGCGATGCCGCATATCGGCTTCGCGCTTCTCGGTGATGTCCTTGTAGGTCGTGAGGCGCATTCCGGATTTTCCCTCCGGATCGCGCCAGAAATCGGCTTCGCGATAGACCCAGCGGATCGTGCCGTCGGGCCGGAGGATGCGGAATTCGGACGCCGGCTCGTTCGAGTCGTTCTTGCCCTTGGCGAGCAGTTTCTCGACCAACGGCCGATCGTCAGGATGGACCATGGCGAGGAAGTTCTCGGTGCGCGGCTCGAAAACACCGCGCTCGACCCCGAAGATCCGATACATCTCGTCGGACCACTCGGTCTTCTTGGTGACGAGATTGCGCACGACACTGCCCGTGCCCGACAGTTTCTGGGCGCGGTTGAGCATGACCTGGCTCTCGCGCAGCGATTCCTGCGCTGCTTTGAGCGCGGTGATATCGATACGTAGTCCGGCAGTGCCGCCGTCCGGCATATGCCTCTCGGAACGCAGTACCCAGCGGCCGTCGGCGAGCTGGCTTTCCTCGGCCTCGCCGGGGTTCATGTGCTTATGCATCCAGCGGGAGAGCCATTCCTCTTCGCGCCCGATCGCGTCGGCGTAACGTCCGGTCGCCACGGCGGCACGCATGATGTCTTCGTATGTTGCGCCGGGCACCATGAACTCGGCATTTTCCTTGTACATCATGCGATAGGCTTCGTTGCACATCACGAAGCGGTCTTCCGCGTCGTAGATAACGAAGCCTTCGGCGATGCTATCGATGGCGTCGCGTAGCAGCGCATCGGCGCGCGCCGCGCGCTCGCGCGTTGCGATCAGCTCGGTCTCGTCGCTGACTGTGCCGCGATAGCCAACGAAGCTACCATCGTCGGCAAAGATCGGCTTGCCGCTGACGCAGACATGGAAGCGGCCATCCGGCAGATCGATCGAGAAGCGGAACTGGCGGAAGGGCTGGTGCGCATCGAGCACGGCTTTGTGCCCGGACCAGACCGGGTTGGTTTCGGGCTCAATGACGCCGGCCTGTTCCCACCGCGTTGTGCCGATGAGGTCGGTCTTGGGCTGGCGTGCGCCGGTAATCAGGGTGAAGCGATGCGCCGCATCGGTTTCCCAAATCCAATCGCTGCCGACTTCGGCGATGTCGCGAAATCGTGCTTCGCTTTGCTGCGCGTCGCGCATCGCCGCTTCGGCTTTCATGCGCGCACGCTCGATATCCTCGCGCGCCTCAACCTCGCGATTGGCGCGGGCGCGCTCTTCGATGATGAGTGCCTGCGTGCGCAATTGGCGTATCAGCTGCCACACCGCGACGCCGACCAGCAGCAGCAGCGCGCAGCCGCCGAGACCGGTGGCGAGGAACTCGCTGTTCCAGGGGGCGAGCATCGCCGACGCCGAGTGCCGCACCTCGACGATCAGCGGGAAATTGTCGAGCCGGCGCTGTGCGATCGCGATCGTGCTACCGGACGGATTTTTGGTCCAATAGGACAGCAGCCCGTTGTTGGGCACCGGCCGCGCGAAATCCGGCGGCATGGCGTCGACGGCGGAATTGGGGTCGAACGGCGAGCGGGAGAGCAGGGTACCGTCATTGCGCCACAACGCCATCGACTTGCCCTCGCCAACCATCGCCTCGAGGTAGTTGGCGTAGAGGTCCTGGAAGTAATCGGCGTGAATGGCGCCGAGCACGATGCCGATGAAAGCGCCATTGGGCGCAGTGAGCCGCTTGCCGATGTAGATCATCGGTTTGCCGTCGGTGCCTTGCAGCGGCGGGCTGATATAGGCCGAAAGCTCGGGGTGATCGCGCAGCCGGGCGAAATATTCGCGTCCCGCCACGCTGCTGTGCTGGGCGACCGGATAACTGCGGGCGCGGTTGATGATATCGCCTTCGGAGGTCGCGATCGCCAGCGCATCGAGTTGCGGTACGCCGGCCATCTTGGCGCGGAGCAGCCGGAACGTGGATTCGTCGCTCGCCGCCTGGCGCAAGGCCGCCGCCGAGGCGATGTTTTGCGCTTGGAGATCGACGGAAATATCGTCGAGCACGACGCCGACATTCTCGAAAGCGCGCTCGGTTTGGGCGGCGACCAAAAGATCGAGCGCCGAGACATCGGTAAGGCCGTCATCGAGTTGGGCTTGCTGCAGCCGCCACAGCATCATGGCGGTCAGGCTGATGATCGCGAGCGCGACGATAATCGCGCCGCCGAGGATGCGACGGGTCAACCGCCGCCGATCCCGCTCCGCCCGGCCGGGCAGTTGCGGATCGACGTGGTTGGATACCGCAGGCGAAGACTTGCCCGAGCCGCCTAAAGCGGGTGAACCCACTGCCGAAATCCCTCTTCGAGGGCAGAAGCCCTTTGTGGGGATTTATGCCATTTGGTAACTAAAATTTTGCTAACCCGGCGAGCGGCTGGTGGGATAGCTCTCGGAAAACGAGTGTTTTTGAGAGAAGAAATGCTCGGCCGATAGACCCTCAGACTTCCCAGAAGGGCGTCGCTTTGCGAAGCCTCTTGGCGGCGCGCGGAAAACGGTCGCGGCGCGCCTGGACCTCATGGGCGAGCCAGCCGGAGACTAGCCCCTGGGCGCGCGAGGAAACCGGCAGCTCCGCCAAGCGGTCGCGCGCGACCAGCGCATCGTTCAGATGCCCGAGCACATCCTGCATCGCGATCAGCCGGTCGAGATAGGCATCCGCAGTTTTGGGTTCGAACAGATTTCCAAACATTTCAGTTTGATAGCGGATTTTCTTTGTCTGAATCCGCAGCCGATGGAAATCCTCCTGGTCGGCGATATCGACCTTTTTCAGGCGCTTACGGAGGCGGCGATGGCGTTTCGCCAGCAATTCGCCAGCAAAACTATTGATATCCTTGTTCCAGTCGAGCTCGAACGCGCCGGCCGGCCGTTGTAGCCACTCGGCCTCCTCGATCGTGCTCGCGATGTCCTCGACTTGCTGCCGCAGGCTACCGGTATTGGGCAGGGCACGTTTGCGCGCCTCCCGCGCTGTCGCGTCGAGCTCGAGGATCGACGGCTCATTGGGTAGGGACTTAGCTAACGGTTGTACCGTATCGGCGATGAATACATCCCATTCGCGCAGCCGGCTGTAGCCGCGGCCGAGGCTACTGAGGCGGTCATTGAGGACGCGATGCTCTTCCACGGGCAAGACCGTGCTGAAGGCGCTGATCACCGAGCGCAGTCGGCGCAAGCCTGTGCGAAAACGATGGATCAATTCGGGACGCTCGGACCCGCCGCGCTGGCTGGCCCCTTGGAGGCTGCGCAATCCGCTCGCGATCATAACGCGCAGCCCCGTTCCGACCGTCGAATTGGGCGTTAGCACGGGATAGGCTGTATTCCCGATCTCAATGACGGATTCAGCGCTACGCCTCACCGTCTCGGTCATCTTGTGAATGCCTCCGCGCTTGAGAGATTGTATTGAGTTACCGCGACAAGCAAAAGTCGGAAGCGGTGAAATCCTGTGGATAGAATTTATCGCCGCTTTGGATCAATACGATCAATACCTTAATACCCTTAGCACCCACTCAGGAGCAGGCGTGAAGATCGATATCGTCGTCGCCCCGCGGCTTTACCAGCCGGTGATGGAAAGGCTCGGAAACGAGTTCACAATTCACCCGCTGTGGGAGGCGAAAGAGCCGCTGGCTTTTCTCACCTCGGTAGCGGATCAGGTGCGCGGCTTCGCCAGCTTCACCGGCTATCCGGTGCCGGCGAAGCTGATGGAAGCGCTGCCGAAGCTCGAGATCATCGCGACGATGAGCGTCGGCACCGACCATATCGATCTCGCCGCGGCCAAGGCGCGCGGCATCGCGGTCACCAACGCGCCCGACGTGTTGACCGATTGCGTCGCCGATCTCGGCATGGGGCTGACAATCAATCTCGCGCGCAATCTCGTCGCGGCGGACCGTTTCGTCCGCGCCGGCGACTGGACCAAAGGCCTCTTTCCACTGGCGACCAAGCTGGGAGGTGCGACGATGGGGATCGTCGGCCTCGGCCGGATCGGCAAGGCGGTGGCCAAGCGCGCCGAGGCCTTCGGGATGCGCATTGTCTATTACGGCCGGCGCAGCGTGCCCGAGGTGGACTATCCCTTCTACGACGATCTCGTCGCCATGGCGCGCGACAGCGATTATCTGATGCTGACTTGTCCGGGCGGCGAGGCGACGCGAAACCTTGTCGATGCGAAGGTCATCGAAGCGCTGGGCCCGGACGGGCTGCTGGTTAATATCGCGCGTGGTTCGGTTGTCGATCAGCCGGCACTGATTGCTGCATTGCAGTCGCGGATATTGGGCGGCGCGGCGCTCGACGTCTATGCCGACGAACCGCGCGTGCCCGAAACGCTGATGAAGCTCGACAATGTCGTGCTCGCGCCGCACATCGCCAGCGCCACCCACGCGACCCGGCGCGCGATGGGCAATCTCATGATCGACAATTTTCTGGCGCATTTCGCCGGCAAAAAATTGCTGACGCCCGTGATCTAAGATCAGTCGGATCTAGGCGGCGCGCGGCGTGCCAGATTGCGGACGCGGCTGGCGCGAAATCTCCTGCGCTTCGATCGAACGGGTGCCTTGCCGCAGTTCGTAACCGATCGCATGCGCGTGTTGGGCGAAGAGTTTCCGCGCTGCAACACGCGCATCGCTATCGTTGTCTTGAACGATGGTGTCGGCGCCAAGCAGCTGACCGCTCGCGCCAACGTAATAGCAGCGATATTGCATGAGCCCTCCCTCCGGCGATTAAGAATCGCCTTATGAGACGGGGGGAAGTTACGCTCGTGCTGTGTCGAAATTATGATTGCGCGGCCGGTACAACATTACATCGGTGGAAGTTTATCCGCGCCGTCACCGAGCCGTGCCGGCGTGTTGATGCGCTCGAGCTCCAACAGCAGCGCGTTTTGATCGAGTTCGCTGCCGCCTTGCTTCACGAGATCGCGATAAAGTGCGGTCACGCATTCGGAAAGTGGTAATTGCAGATGGGCGGCCTTGGCCGCGGCGAGGATCGTGTCCTGGTCCTTAAGCTGCACGCGAGCGCGGCCGCCGGGAACAAAATCGCGCTTGATCATGCGCTTGCCGTGAAGCTGGAGGATGCGGCTATCGGCAAAGCCGCCCATTAGCGCCTCGCGCACCGCAGCGGGATCGGCGCCACTCGCGGCGGCGAGCAGCAAGGCCTCAGCGACCGCGCCGATGGTGATGGCGACGATCGCCTGATTACAGCATTTCGCGAGCTGGCCGCTGCCGGCCGGGCCGACGAGGGTCGGGTGGCCAAGAAGCTCGAAGATCGGTTTCGCGCGTGCGAAATCCGCTGCATTGCCGCCGGCCATGATCGCCAGCGTGCCGGCGCGCGCGCCGACGACGCCGCCCGAGACGGGCGCATCGAGGTAGTCGATGTCGCGCGCGGCAAAACGCTGAGCGTGATCGCGGGCGAGGGGCGGTGGCGATGAACTCATATCGATAACGAGTGCGCCGCGCTTCAGCCCCGCGGTGGCGCCATCCGGTCCGAAGAGCACGGCTTCCACCACCGGTCCGGTCTCGAGCATGGTGATGAGCACATCGGCATCGGCGGCGGCTTCGGCCGGCATCGCGGCGACGCGCGCACCGGCGATCGCTGCGGCTTTGGCGCGCGTGCGGTTCCATAGGATCAGATCGCGGCCGGCGGCGGTGAGGCGTTCGGCCATCGGCGCGCCCATCAAGCCGATACCGAGGAAAGCAATGCGCTCGCTCATGATGTTTGAAATCCTTTTCTTGACGCGCCGTTTCGCAACCGACCTGGGACGGGACGGTTATATCCCGCAAACGGGTTTGGCACACGGGAGCAGGAAGCTTTGGCGCGGGTGTGGAGCGGCCTCCATCGTCATCCGATTTGGACCGGCGCCGGTGTCTTCGTCGGATTGCTCATCGTGTTTGCGCTGGTCTGGAACTGGAATTGGTTCCGGCCGATGGTTGCGCAGAAAATCGCCAATGAATTGCAGCGGCCGGTGACGCTGCAGCGTTTCGATGTCGAGAACGCACTTTCAGCGCAGCCGACTCTCGTTCTCGACGGGATCGCCATCGGCAATCCGCCCGATTTTCCCGACGGCACGCAAACCGGCACGATCGACGAGCTGCGGGTGAGCTTCGATCTGCGCGCGCTGGTCGGGAGCTGGGGCAAGAAGATCATCGTCAGCGAGCTCATCGTCCAGCATCCCGAAGGCGATCTGCGCCCCGGGCCTAAGGGCAATCCCAATTGGACGTTCCCGATCGCGGAGGATTCTTCCGGCAATGCGACGCCGCCGCGCATCGGCTCGCTGGTTATTACCGACGGTAATTTCCGCTTCGCCGATCCCCGGCTCAAAGCGGATCTGCAGGTCAAAGTGCAAACCCAGCCGGCCGATCAGAAACACGAGCAGCAGATCGTCATCGATGCGCAAGGCACTTACGGCGGGCAACCGCTCAAAGGGCTTTTCGTTGGCGGCTCGGTTCTCGCGTTGCGCGACGGCACCAAGCCTTATCCGGTCGAGCTGACCGCGTCCTCGGGCGATACGCGCGTGCACCTTGTCGGTACGATCGATCATCCGGAGCAACTCAGCGGCGCCAATCTCCAGCTTGAGCTTCAAGGCCAGGACCTCGCCGATCTCTACAAGCTTCTCCGTCTGCCGTTGCAGCCGTCGCCGCCTTATTCGCTGCGCGGTCATCTCGATTACGACAACGGCGGCAAGACCATCCGCTTCACCAAGCTCGTCGGTCGCGTCGGCGAGAGCGATCTCGCAGGCGATTTCAACGTCAATCGTGCCGGCGCCCGGCCCGAGGTCACCGCCAATCTCACCTCGCATAATGTGCGCATGGCCGATCTCGGTGGCTTCATCGGCGCGCCGCCTGGCCGCAAGGACGCGCCGACCGAAGGGCCGAAGCAGCGCGCCGAGCACGCGGCGCAGGAAGCGAAGCCGACACTATTGCCTGACACGCCGATCGATCTCGGCAAGATCCGCTCGACCGATTTCAAGGTGCATTATCGTGGCGAGCACATCGTCACCGATTGGGCGCCGCTCGATCATCTCGAAGCGAAGCTGACCATCAAGGACGGCGATATCCGGCTGGAGCCGCTCGATTTCGCGGTCGGCAGCGGTACCATTCACAACACGATCGAACTCGACGGCCGCGTCAATCCGATCCGCGCCAAAGCCGATATCGATTTCCGCCATGTCGATCTTCAGCGGGTCGTGCAAAATATCAAATTCGCCCAGGGCGTCGGCGTGATTGGCGGGCGCTGGGTGATCGATGGCACCGGCAATTCGCTGGCGCAGATTCTCGCGCATAGCAATGGCGATCTGAAGCTCTTCATGGGGAGCGGCGATCTCAGCGCGATCATCGTCAACGCGGCCGGGCTCGATGTCGGCGGCACGCTCGCCTCGCTGCTCGGCCTGCCGCAAACGGCGAAGGTCAATTGCATGGTGAGCGACTTCGCGCTGAAGAACGGCGTGCTTGATACGCGTGCGCTGGTCCTCGATACCGATCAGGGCAATGTCTACGGCCGCGGTAATATCGATCTGCGCAACGAAGGCATCGCGTATCAGATCACCCAGGAAAGCAAGCATATCAGCGTCGGCGCGTTGCATGCACCGATCGACATCAATGGCAGCTTCAAGGATTTCAGCGTGAAGCCCGAGCCTGCCGCGCTGGTGAGCCGGCTCGGCATCGCCGCGGCGCTCGGTGCGGTGTTCCCGCCGGCCGGCTTGCTGGCGACAATTCAGCTTGGTCTCGGCAAAGACCATAATTGCGGCGCGCTGATTGCGGCAGCCCAGCAACAAAAGCCGCTCACGCCGGAGACGGCAGGCCCGACGACCGGAACGCCGAATGCGCCGGCCGTGCTGCCGAGCGGTATCGCCGAGCCCAATCCCGGACCCGCATCGGACAATTCCCAGCCGCAACAAGCGCAAACGCCCATCCCAACGCCGGAGCCGAAGACGAAGCCCGCGCAACCGCCGAAAGCAGCGCCCGCGCGTTAGCCGCCTCAACATAGCGCGGCATCTGCTATCCTCCTGCTTGATGTGAGGAGGAAGCCGATGCCTGACGATCCGAAGAAGAAACCAGCGTTACGCAGCGCCGCGTGGTTCGGCGCGCAGGATCGCGACGGCTTCAATCACCGCGCCTGGATGCGCAATCAGGGCCTGCCGAGCCATGTGTTCGACGGCCGGCCGGTGATCGGCATCTGCAATACCTGGTCCGAGCTGACGCCGTGCAACGCGCATTTCCGCGATATCGCGGAGCATGTGAAGCGCGGCGTCTGGGAGATGGGAGGCTTCCCCGTCGAGTTCCCGGTGATGAGCCTCGGCGAGACGCTGATGCGGCCGACGACGATGCTCTATCGCAATCTCGCCAGCATCGATGTCGAGGAATTGATCCGGGCCAATCCCTTGGATGGGCTGGTGCTGCTGGTCGGCTGCGACAAGACCACGCCGGCGCTGATGATGGGGGCGGCGAGCGTCGATCTGCCGGCGATCGTCGTCTCGGGCGGGCCGATGCTCAGCGGCTGGTTCCAGGGCAAGCGCATCGGCTCGGGCACCGCCGTGTGGTCGATGAGCGAAGATGTGCGTGCCGGCAAGATGGAGCTGAGCGCATTTATGGAGGCCGAGAGTTGCCTCTCGCGCTCCGCGGGCCATTGCATGACCATGGGCACGGCCTCGACCATGGCGAGCATGGTGGAAGCGCTCGGCATGGGATTGCCGGCGAATGCCGCGATCCCGGCGGTCGATTCACGCCGCTATGTGCTGGCGCATATGGCCGGCCGGCGCGCGGTCGAGATGGTGCGCGAGGATCTGCGGATGTCGAAGATCCTGACGCGGCAGGCATTCGAGAACGCGATCCGCGTCAACGCGGCGATCGGCGGCTCGACCAATGCGATCGTGCATCTGCTCGCCATTGCGGGGCGCATCGGCGTCGAACTGACGCTCGACGATTTCGACCGGCTTGGCCACGACATGCCGCTGCTCACCGACCTGATGCCGCACGGCAAATACCTGATGGAGGATTTCTACTACGCCGGCGGGCTCGCGGCGGTGATCAAGTCGCTGGGCGCTCTGATCCACAAGGACACGCTGACGGTCAATGGCAAGACGCTCGGCGAGAACATCGCCGATGCGCAATGTTGGAACGCCGAAGTGATCCGCTCGCCCGAGACGCCGCTGAAAGAGCGCGCCGGCATCGCCGTGCTGCGCGGCAATCTCTGCCCCAACGGCGCGGTGATCAAGCCGTCGGCGGCGACGGTGCCGAGCTTGCTCAAGCATCGCGGCCGCGCGGTGGTGTTCTCCAGCATCGAGGACTTCAAGGCGCGGATCGACGATCCGGCGCTCGATATCGACGAGAATTGCGTGATGGTGCTGCAAGGGGCGGGGCCGAAGGGTTATCCCGGCTTCCCCGAGCTCGGCAATCTGCCGCTGCCCAAGAAGGTGCTGAAGAAAGGCATCATGGACATGGTGCGCATCTCCGATGCGCGCATGAGCGGCACGGCCTACGGTGCCGTAGTGCTGCATGTCTCACCAGAATCAGCCGTTGGCGGCCCGCTGGCGCTGGTGAAGGACGGCGACATGATCGAGCTCGATGTCGAGAAGCGGCGCCTACACTTGGATGTGAGCGACGCCGAGCTGGCGAAGCGACGTGCGGCCTGGACCCCGCCGAAGCCGCATTCCGATCGCGGCTGGGTGAAGCTCTACCAGGAGCACGTTCAGCAGGCGCATCTCGGCTGCGATCTCGATTTTCTCATCGGCAACAGCGGCTCCGCCGTGCCGCGGCCGGCGCATTAGATCATTAGCGCCAGATAATTAGGGCCGGCCAACGTGCCGGCCGGCGGCGTTGGCTTAATGTGATCGTTACCTCTTCGGTGCAGCCTCGCGAGTGGTAGCCGCGAGCGAGGGGTTCACTTTTTCATGATCAGGCAGTTGTTGATCGGTCCGCTTTTGCGGGCCGTCACCGGCTTGATGGCAATCGCGTTGGTGGCAACCTTTGCGATCATCGCCGGCATTGCCTACAGCCATATGCGCACCGCCGACCGCGTGCTGGCATCTGCTGACGTGTCGCGCGATCTGTTCCTGGCGATGCAGGCGCTGATGGTCGAGCGCGGCAGCGAGAACACCGCGCTCCTGACTCCCGAACCCATCGGCACCCCGGCCGCCGGCACGATCGCGACCCTGCGCGGCCGGTCGGAGCAGGCCCTCGGCGCCGCGCTCGACGAACTCGCCAGCGCCAAGCTCAGCGGTACGGACGCGGCGGTCGAGGCGATCCGCGTCGCTCACGATCATTATGCGGAGCTGCGCCGGCAGGCCGACGCCGCGGTGCGCCAGCCCCTCGATCAGCGTCCGGCCGGGCTCGCGGCGACCTGGGTCGCCGATGGTGGCAAGCTGGTCAACTCCATCAATGCTTTGTCGGATGTGCTGGCGAGAGACGTCGCGCAGGGCGATTCCTTCATCGCCGAGATGATGAAAATGAAGCAGCTTGGCTGGGCAATGCGCGACGCCGCCGGCCTCGACCGGCTGGTCCTCGGCGGCGCCGTCGCCAAGCAGAGCCTGTCGCCCGAGATACGTGAGCAAACCGTGACGTTGAGCGGCCGGACCGATGCGGCGTGGAAGATGATCGAAGAGGATGCGCGGCTGCAAAAGCTGCCGCCAACTCTCAATGACGCGATCGACACGGCACGGCACAAGTATTTCGAGACGGTGCGCGCTAATCACAAGCTGATCGTCGACGCCCTCAGCGCCGGCCAATCCACGGGCGCCGCCGGGGTTCAATGGATCGATGCCCGCAATGATTTTCTCGCGCCGCTGATCAACGTCGCCAACACCGCTGTCGATCTCACCGCAGATCACGCCAAGACGGCCGCCGCTTCGGCGCGGCACGATTTCTTCTTCGCCGTTCTGCTCATGCTCTTCTTCGTCGGCTTCGGCCTGTTCGCGACCCGCCTCGTCGATCGCCGCGTCGTGCGGCCGATGGCGACGATCACCGGCGCGGTGAGCGCGGTCGCTGAAGGCGATCTTGCCGGCACGATCCCCTTCGCACAGCGTCATGACGAGGTCGGCGATCTCGCCCGCGCCTTGATCGTCTTCCGCGACAACGCGATCGAAAAGCAGCACATGGCAGAGGAACTGCTGCGCAAAGAGCGGCTTTCCGCGCTGGGGCAGCTGACGGCCACGGTCGCCCACGAGCTGCGCAATCCGCTCAGCGCGATCCGGAACACTTTTTATGTGATGAAAGAGGCGGCGAAGCGCAAAGAGACCAATTTCGATCGCCAGCTCGAGCGGATGGAGCGTGGCATCGGTCGATGCGACCGGATCATCAGCGATCTCCTGGATTACTCCCGGCTCCGGGCGCTGAACCTCTCGCCGGTCGTTTTCGATCAATGGATCGACGACGTCCTGAGCGACCAGCAACTTCCCGTCGGCATTGCCCTGATCAAGCAACTCGGCGCGCCCGGCGAAGCGATCGGCATCGACGTCGATCGGATGCGGCAGGTGGTCAACAATCTGGTCGAGAACGCGGCGCAGGCCATGCAGGGCATGGACAGCGCGCAGCAACAATGCCGGATCGTCGTATCAACCGCAATGGCCGCGGACGCTGTCGAATTTACCGTTGCCGATACCGGCCCCGGCATACAAGCGGACATTCTGCCGAAAATTTTCGAGCCGCTGTTCAGCACCAAAAGCTTTGGCACCGGGCTTGGACTTCTCGGTGGTGCGTCAGATCGTCGAACAGCATGGCGGCACGGTCACCGTGGCCAGCGACCCGGGTAAGGGTGCACGCATTGCGATCAGGCTGCCGCATCGCGCCGCCATGGAGCACGCCGCCTAAGGTGATGCAATCAGCGCATTAGCAAGCGCGCGATTTTTCATTACATTCGTCTTCCCCGGCGAAAGCGGGATCCAGGGCAACAGCTCGTCTCTTTCCCCTGGATCCCCGCTTTCGCGGGGAAGACGACAAGGAAAAAACAGGGGGAAACGATGAAGTTATGGGCATTAGCGCTGGCCGCGTCTTTCGTCGTCGCGAGTGCGGTTACCGCATCCGCCGATCCGGTGACGCTGCGCATCGGTTGGGTGTCAGGCAGCTCTGACGTGCCGCTGGTGACGATCGGGCCGAAGGATGTGTTGCGGCACGAAGGCAAATCCTATGTGCTCGAACTCACCCATTTCCAGGGCTCGCCGCCGCAGATCACGGCACTCGCCGCCAATCAGATCGATTTCGTCGGCTTCGGCTTCTCGGCGTTGCCGACCGCGGTGTTCAATGCGCATATGACCGATCTGCGGATCGTCGCCGATATGTTCCAGGACGGCGCGCCGGGCGGCTATTCGAACGAGTTCTTCGTGTTGAAGGACGGGCCGATCCATTCGATCGCCGATATGAAGGGCCATGTCGCGGTCACGAACAGTGCCGGCAGCGCCGTCGACATGGTGCTGCGCGCGATCTTCCGCAAGAACGGGCTCGAGCCCAACCGCGACGTCACGATCCTCGAAGCGGGTTTCGGCAACATGCCGCCGATGCTGAAGGAGCATAAGGTCGATCTCATTCCCGGCACGCGCCTTACCAATGGCGACCCGGCGCTGCGTGCCTATGCGAGGACTCTGTTCACCCAAAAAGACGCGGTCGGCCGCGCGCAGATGGCTGAGCTTGTCGGCCGGGAAGGCTTCCTCGAGAAGAACCGCGCTGCGGTGACCGACTATCTTGAGGATTCGCTGCGCGAGCTCGCCTGGTTCAGCGATCCCGCGCATCACGCAGAAGCGGTGAAGATTTTCTCTGATTTCACCAAAATTCCGGCGGCGCAATTCGATCCGTGGCTCTACGTCAAAGGCGAGGATTATTACAAGGACCCGAACGGCATGCCGGATCTCGACGCGCTGCAAGCGAATATCGACACAATGCGCTCGCTCGGGTTCACCAAGGAGACGCTCGAGGTGAAGAAATACGCCGATCTCAGCTTCGTGAAGGAGGCCGCGTCGCGGCTGAAATAGTGCCGCGACCGACCGGTCGCTGGCTGCTCGCTAACCGGTGCTCTTCTGCTTGAGCAGATCGATCAGCGCAGCGACATTGCCGCCATTGCGGTCCAAGGTCGAAGCAAACTGGTCGCGGTAGGTGAGAAGCTGGCTGATGCCGCTGATGCTGACATCGGTGATCTTGAAGCCATCGCCGATCTTGGCGACCGTCCAATCAGCCAGGATCGGAGCTTGGCCGGTGGGGCGATCGATCTCGGTACTGACGATGATGAAGTTGCTGCCGGAATCGCGCTGCTTCGTGACCTTGAAATCGGCGGCGTTGAAGCTGGTGAATTGCGCCCAATAATAGTTCACCATATAGGCCTGAAACGCGGCTTGATATTGCCGCTTCTGGTCGTCGCTCGCCGTGCGCCAATAGGTGCCGAGCGTAAAGCGCGCGATGCGCGGGAAATCGAAAGCCTGTTCGGCAAGACGCTCGAAATCCTGTCCGCGCTCGGTGACCGGACGTTGCTTGTCGCCGATGAGCTGCAGCACGCGATTGCCGAGATCGCCGACGAAGTGCGATGCGTCGGGTGCCGCAGCGGCGGCGCGCTGCGCGGCGAGCGGGAGCGCGAAAAAAAGCACCGCCGCGACAAAGCCGCGGCGCGAGAGACTACGCAACATCGACATTCAGCGGCCTCCGCCGATCAGTAGATAAAGGAAGCCATGCGCCGGGCCCTGATCGTGGCCGACCAAGCCGCGCGCTCGGAGGTTGTCGACGCCAAGCCAAATCAGCCCTGCCGCGACGAATAAAGTCACAACAAGAGCCGCGATCGCGGACGCCCACACGTCCCGTCTTTCCAATGACATTGTTCGATGCCTCGGGGCGTCGTCACCCCACGCTCTGATAAGCCTGCGTTTCGAAGCCGATGCAAGCGATTGTTTACGACGATGTGGCGTGGGCCTTGCTGTAACGGCGGTCCGGATGCGATGATCGTATCGAAAAGATTACGCCATAAGTGCGTACGACAGGAGGGGATGCTCATGAAATGGTGGGTAGCGGCTACCTTAACGTTTATGTTTCTGATGCCGGCAGCGCGCGCGGAGGAGACGGTCACAATCCAGATCGTCAAAGCACTCGCACAGGCGCCATTCTATATCGCCGAAGGCAAAGGTTATTTCGCCAAAGAAGGCATCAAAGTCGAAGCCGGTAATGTCCGCAGCGCGCTTGATGCCATTGCGCCGATGGCGACGGGCCGTCTCGATGGCGCCATGGGCGCGGCAACCGCCGGCTTCTTCAACGCAGCGCATCAGGGCTTCGATATGCGCATTACAGCCGCGTTAGGATTGCAAGGTCCGCTGATGGCAACCCAGCCACTGGTGCGCAAGGAGTTGTGGGATAACGGCACGATCAAGAGCGCGAAAGACCTGAAAGGCCGTAAAGTCGCGATCAACGCGCCCGGCGATATCACTGAGTATTTCCTGACACTCATGCTTGAGAAGTACGGGATGGAAATAAAGGATATCGATGAGACTCAAATGGAGTTCGCGCTGCAACTCGTCGCTTTCAAGAACGGCGCGATCGATGCTGGGTTCTTGCCCGAGCCGATCGCGACTACGGCGAAGAGCCAAGGCTTCGCGGCGATGATCGGCCCGGAATCGTCGATCGGCGAGGGGACGCCGACGAGCTTTGTCTTCCTTGCGACAAAATTCATGCAGGAGCGGCCGAAAGTCGCGGAGGCTTTCATGCGCGCGCTGGTGCGTGCCGCGCGCGACGCGCAAGGTCCCTATAACAAAGACCCGGCGATCGCGGCGATGATCGCGAAGCAGACCGATCTCAAAGTGGAAGACGTCGCGAACAGCGCGCCTTATCTCTTCGATCCCAATCTCGATATCAGCAAATATGTCGCGAAGCTGCGCAACGAAGAGGCGCTGCACCGCAAGAACGGCCGGCTCAACTACAGCGAGCCGCTTTCCTACGACAAGGTGGTCGATGCGGCGCTCGTTCACAAAGCGGCTGCCGAAGTGAAATAGCGATGCGTGCTCGTCTTCTTGCCTCGCTCGGCGCGGTTCTGTTGGGCGCCGCTTTATTCGGTGTTGGCGGTGCGCAGGCCGCCGACACGCTGCGCGTCGGCAAAGCCGCTGCTGTCGGCTTCTCTTTCGGTGTGCTCGATGTCGGCATGGCCGAGGGCTTCTATCGCGATGTCGGGATCGAGATCGAAGAGATCGGTTTCAGCGGCGCCGCCAAGGTGCAACAGGGGATCGCCGCAGGCGCTGCCGATATCGGGCTCAGTGCCGGTACCGATCTCGCGCTCATCGTCAAAGGTGTGCCGGCGATGGGTGTCGCCAATCTCGCCGGGCGGCCTTACGACATCGCGCTCATCGTCGGCAAGGATTCGCCGATCAAAAGTCTCGATGATCTGCGCGGCAAGAAAGCCTCGGCTGCGACCGCGGGCGGCTCGATGATGGAATGGATGGCGAAGGAGTTGGCGCGGGTCAAAGGCTGGCGGCCGGACGAGATCACCTCGGTCGCGGTCGGCGTCGAGCGCGCCGGTAAGGTTGCAGCGTTGCGCACGCATGCGGTTGACGCGCTCTACGATGCGCCCGGCCTTGCTTTCGAGCTCGAGAGGCAGGGCGAGGGCCATCTACTCGCGCTCGCCTCGGATTACGTCAACGAATTCATGGTGCACGGCATCTATGCCAGCAACGCGCTGATCGCCGACGATCCCGAAACGTTACGGCACTTTCTCGCGGCCTGGTTCAAGACCATCGCTTTCATGCGCACTCATCGCGCCGAGACAAGCGCGGTGATGGGCAAGGTGACTGGCGAAGGCGAAGTGCGCGCGGGCAAGGAATACGATCTCGAAATGCCGATGTTCTCGGCCGACGGCCGTTTCGAAGCCGCGGCGCTGAAGAAGCTGTCGGATAGCTTCGTCGAGCTGAAGATGCTCGACCGCGCGGTCGATCTCTCGCCTTATGTGACGGAGAAGTTCTTGCCGGCGTTATAATTAGGCTAATCGACCGACTGACACCCGTGGGCATTGTCCGAGGAGTCCATAGATCGACGGAGCAAACCCAGTCAGTTGACGAAATAGTGGATAGCTTCGCTGCAGCTCGCAATGACGAAGTTTAAGTCACTGTCCTAGTAATTAATAGGCCCGGTGATGCCGCCACCCGCGGCGATGGTCTCGCCGTTGATCGCGATGCTCTTGGGCGAGGCGAGGAAAGCAACGAGATACGCGATCTCTTTCGCCTCGATGAGCCGGCCGATGCTGACCGACGCGCTCATGCGTTTCTCGAACTCATCGGTCATCGCTTGGCCGGCTTTCGTCGTGCCGGGGTGGATGGCGATCACGTTGATGCCTTTGGCCCCGAGCTCGTCGGCGAGATTCTTGGTGAGCGACGAGACCGCTGAATTGCGGACAGAGGCGATGTAATTGCCGCTGCGCCTTGCCGCGCCCCCGCCGATATTGATGATGCGGCCCCAGCCGCTCTTCGCCATATGCGGCGCCGCCGCTTTGGCCGCGCGCATATAGCCGGCAACTTTTACGTTCACATCGAAAAGCAGATTCTCGGCCGTGACCTGCTCGATCTTCGCCGAGGGCACGGTGCCGCCGGGCGCGGCCGCGTCGTTGACGAGAATGTCGATGCCGCCGAGCGCCTGCACCGCCTTTGTCACGAGGCTTTCGACCGCCGAATCATCGCCCATATCGGCGACGATCGGTATGATCTTGCGGCCCGTCGCCGCGGCGATTTCGCGCGCGGTTGCTTCGAGCGGCGCGAGATTGCGCGCCGCGATAGCGACATCGACGCCTTCTTGCGCGAGTTGCAACGCAATCGCCTTGCCGATACCGCGGCTGCCGCCGGTGACGAGCGCACGCTTGCCGGTGAGTTCGAGATCCATCGCTTATTCCCTCAGTTCGCGGACAACTTACCGAAACGCGTGCCGTAATCGATCGGCAGAACCTCGCCGGTGATGAGATCGGGGCCGTCGATGAACCAGCACACCATCTCGGCGATGTCCTCGGCATAGGCGGTCTTGCCGACCGGGGTGATCTTCGCCTGCTCGATGATGCGCTCGTTGTAGCGTTTCTCGCCGAGGAGGTTCTTCATCCAGCGCGTCGCGACGAAGCCCGGCGCCACCGCGTTGACGCGGATCACCGGCGCGAGCTGGCGGGCGAGGGCGATGGTCATCGAATTGATCCCGCCTTTCGACGCGCCATAAGCGATCGACGAGCCTTCGCCGTCGAGCGAGCCGAGCGCCGAGACGTTGACAATCGCGCCATTGCCTTGCTTCTTCATCTGTGGGACGACAGCGCGGATCATCTGATAGGTGCCGACGACGTTGACGGCATAAATCTCAAGGAAGTCCGATCCGTTGAGCGCCTCGAGATCGCCCGGCTTGGCCGGCTTGGTCTTGCCGGCGCAATTGACGAGCGCGTCGATGCGGCCCCAGCGCTCCAGCGCCGCTTTCGCCATGCCGCGACATTGCGCGTCGTCGGCGATGTCGGCCTGATGCACCAGCACGTCGACGCCGTGCGCACGGCATTCGCCCGCGGTCGCCTCGGCCTCATCGCGGCTGCGGCTGTAATTGACGACGACGCGGCAGCCTTTCTTCGCGAGCAGCTTCGCCGTCTCGGCGCCGATGCCGGTCGCCGAGCCGGTAACGATGGCGACACCGCCTTTGATATTCACTGGAACCTCCCTTTCAGGGCGCTGATGCGCTCGCGTTGCGATCCGCCTCGAGCTTTTCCCGCAAGGCGTCGACCGCGTTAAAGAATTGCTCCTCGCTTTGGGCGCGCGCAAGCCGGAAAGCGGGTGGGAATGTCGTCTCGGCGATGCTCGGCTGCGCGCCGTTCTTCAACTGCTCGGAACGATTGGCCACCTGCGCCGCGATACTGGCGATAACCAGCACGGCGATGATACCGGCTTTGACCCAGGCGTGGCTGGGCGCGATCACCTGGAGATGCAGGAAACAGGCGACGCCCAGCACAACCCAGAAGCCGGCCGCGACATTGCCGAAGATCAAACCCGAGGACAGCGAGAAGGCGAGCGCCTCGGCGAGGATGGTGTAGATCGTGTAGACGAGGAACGCGCCGGCGGCGATGCCGAGATGGCGCGGGAACCGCGCCGCGCCGGCAAAGATGCGCGAGACCAGCGCCCAGAGTCCCGACCACAGCAGTACGGCTGCACCGAGCCCGACCATGCCGGCGACGTAGCGCGAGAGCCGCGGTTCGCTGATCTCGTTGAGCCAGAGCGTCGCGCCATTGATCAGCAGCGCGACGACGATCAGCGCCGACAGCTCGATCCAGCGCGGCTTCGGCTCGACGACCAGCGCGGCGGCGGGCACGGCGTAGGTCTCGTCGCGAATGCGCAAGGATGTGTGGCCGATGCGCAGCACCGTATTGCCATCGACCAGACTACGTTCTTGGCGCTCGCCTTTGATCGTGAAAGCCGTCGCGTCGTTCACCGCCTCGACCAGGATCGCGCCGTCGTCGCTTTGGGTGACGCGCAGATGATCGGGTGCGACGGTGGGGTCGTCGATGATGACGTCGCTCTGATAGGAGCGGCCGATGCGCAGCACCGGGCCGGCGCTGCGGTGGCGCGCCAGGACTTGGCCGCTGCGCGACACGATCTCGATCCAGATCACTTTTGCCATTGCAGCGCCGTGAGGAATTGCTTGGCGAGAGATCGCGCGGCCTCGTAGGTCACAGCTTGCAGGCTCAGCCGCGAGACCAGCGCCTCGTTGTTGCGGTCCTGTGTGATCGAGGTCAGTGCGACGTCGTAGAGATCGGGGAAGTCCTTATAGGCGCGGGCGCACCAGATCGCCTCGACCGGAGGTCCTGTGTCGGCAGGCGCGATGCGGGTGAAGGCCTGCGTGCAGCGCGGCGGCGTGTACCATTTCTCGCGCCAGCGCGCCGGCCATTGCAGCCCGTTCTGCGTCGCCACATAGGTCGCGAATTGGAAGGCGTTGAGATCGACGCTGCGGATATAGGAATGCGTGACATAGAGACGGCCCACGATCAGATCGCTGGCGACGAAGATATCGCTCTCGCTGCTGCAATTCGTGGACTCGACCATGGCGCGCGGCTTCGGCACTTGCCCGGCGTTGGTCTGGCCCCAACAAGTGAACCAATCGGCTTTGCTCTCACCCGCGACATAGGGGCCGAAAGTCGCGACTTGCAGACCGGCGGCTTCGAGCCGAGCATAGAGCTCGGTCTGGCGTGCGGCGATCTGGCGGGCGAGCTCGGCGCGCAGGGTCTCGGGCTTGGGCGGATCGCGCGGCGCATGCGCCAAGAGCGCGATGGCGTATTGCGCCGGAACGAGGAAGCTCACCAGCTCGCCGTCGCGCCGCGTCGCCACATTGATGCCGACGACATCGCCATTCCTCGTGACAGCGGGGCCACCGCTCATTCCTGGATTGACCGCGCCCGAGAAATGGATGTGCGGCGTGTAGCTGCGGTCGACCAGGCCGTTATAGGTGCCTTCGACGATGGCAAAACCGATATCGAGCGGATTGCCCATGGCATAGAGCTGCTCGCCCTTGATGAGGTCTTCGAGCTTGCGCGGATCGAAAGCGAAATGCTCAGCCTGTGCGCGATCGATCTTCACCAGCGCGAGATCGTCGGCGATGTCGAAGCCCAGGACCTGCAGGCCACCATGATCGTTGGTCGCGGTAAAATATTCGAGCCGGTAGAGATTGGGCTCGAGCACATATTGCGAGACGACGTGGTAGTTGGTGATCGCGAGATCGCTATCGACCAGAAAAGCCGAGCCGATCGTCGTCTGGCGGCCGCTGGCCGCGAGCTCGGTGCGGATCTGAAAGAGCTTGGCGCGCGCCGCCTCGAAAATCCGCTCCGCGGTCGAAGAGACCGGCGCGGGACGCGAAGTCTCCGTGCCTGGCTGAGCGGTGCCCTGCTGAGCGGTGGGGGCATTGGCTTGCGCCGAAGCCGGCATGGCTCGGCCGAGCAGCGCCACCGCAAGCAAAAAGACCAGCACGAACCGCGGGGCGAGCACCATGTTGCGGCCGATCATGCCGGAATTGCTGCCGGACGCAAGCGGGCTCGCTTGCCAGCCGACTGAAGCGCGCTTAGAAGCGCTCAACGCTCAGGAGGGATGTGAATGGCCGATCTTCAGCTCAGTATCGCGATGCATCCGAATGCCCGCTCGCGGCCGGTGCTCGAAGGGAGGATCAAGCCGGACGGCATCGATCTTCTCGTCACCAATGCTCACCCGTCGGAGATTTTCTGGCGCCAGCTCCATTTCAGCGAATTCGACATTTCCGAAATGTCGATGTCGTCGCTGCTGATTCTGCTCGCGTCGGGCAATCGCGATTGGGTGGCGCTGCCGGTCTTCACCACGCGGCGCTTCTTCCACACCGGCATGTGGGCGCGCAACGACAGCGGCATCAAATCGCCGAGCGATCTGCGCGGCAAGCGCGTCGGTGTGCCCGAATATCAGCAGACCGCGGCGCTCTGGGGACGCGGGGCGCTGAAGCACGAGTTCGGCGTCGATGCGAGCGAGATTGAATGGTGGATGGAGCGCACGGAGGAGGTGAGCCATGGCGGCGCGACCGGCTTCAAGCCGCCGCCGGGTGTGAAGCTCAACCGCATTCCCGCGGATGAAAGCATGGCCTCGATGCTAGTGTCGGGAAAGCTCGACGCGGCGCTGCATTACATCGCGGCGAACAATCTCGTCGATCGCAGCAAGGTCAATCTCGACGAGCGCGCCGATGGGCATTACCTCTTTCCCGATCGCGCCGCCGAAGGCCGCCGCTATTTCGCCAAGACCGGTCTCTATCCGATCAATCACGGCATGGTCGTGCGGCGCTCGATCGTCGAGAAGCATCCCTGGGTCGTGCTCAACTTCTATCGCGCCTTCCTTGAAGCGAAGAACCGCTGGCTCGTGGGCGTGTCCGAAGCTGCCGAGGCGCATCTCGAAACCGGCATCCTCGCGCCGGAAGCCGGCGCGGCGTTGAAGCGCGATCCTTATCCCTACGGCGTCGTCGCCAATCGTGTCGTGCTGGAGACGATCGCGCGCTATTCGCATGAGCAGGGGTTGACGCCGCGCGTGCTCGCGCTCGAGGAGATTTTCCCGCCGGCGACGCTGTCGCTTTAAGTTCACAGGGGCGTGAATGCTCCGCCGCAGGCTTGCGGCGGTCACACTCGCGCGGCAGGCTCGGCGCGTGATTTACTCATGGGAGGGCAGCATGAAAGTTTCGTTGAGCCGCACCGCGTTGATAGCAGCGGCATTTTCCTTTGCGTCTTTTGTGATGATCTCGGCAGCGCATGCGGATAGCGATCCGGCGAAAGAGATGGCGACTGCCGCGACCCATGCCGGTTTCGCCGCGAAATCGACCGACATGAAAATGACGCAGATGCATCTGCATCACGTCGTCAATTGCCTCGTCGGCCCGAAGGGTAAGGACTTCGATACGACCAATGCCAATCCCTGCAAGGATCAGGGCAACGGCGCGATCCCGGATACGAAGGATCCGAAGCAAAAGAACGCGTTGCAGGCAGCTCTCGCCAAAGCGAGCGCCGGGCTGAAGGCGAAAGACATGACGGCGGCGCAGAAAGACGCGACCGATGCACAGGCGCTCCTGACGCCGAAAACCTGATCGCCCGCGCGAGAGGCTTTTCGCGGATATTCGGAATTCGTGCGCAAGAAGCGGAGCGCTTCTCGTATCCAGGCGCCTCACATTCGCTGTGACGATCACAGCGAAGGAGGAGGCGATGCGCTTCCGTATTCTTGCGATGCCGACAACGACGGCCGAGCGGTTCCGGACATCGGGCAGCGACGATTTCAACAATCCCGTCCGCGCGCTGACGGCGGATTCCGATCACGGCTATTTCTGCCGGCATTGCCTGGCGGAACCAGGGAAGGGCCATGTCGTGCTGCTCGGCTCATACAATATCGAGCAGCCGAAAGGTCATTATTGGCAGCCGAGCCCGATCTTCGTTCACGACAGTTCTTGTTCGCGTTACGAGGGTGATGGCGAGATTCCGCTGGCCGTGCGCGCGGTGCAGTTGGTCAATGTCCGTCCTTATGACCGCGAGGATCGGCTGCTCTACGATCTCAACGATACGACGACGGGCGACCGGATCGAGGCGTTGCTGGCACGGTGCTTCGCCGACGAGCGCACATGCTTTGCCAACATTCACACCGGGCGGCCGGGTTGCTTTCTATGCCGTGTCGAACGGCTTTGATGGCGGCTGAATTAAAAAAGCGGGCGCTGTGAACGCGCCCGCTTCCAGATTATCGATGATGCGCGTCTAAGGTCCCGGCGCGTGGTCCTGTTGCGGCATTTGCTGAATGAGGCGTCCCCGGAGATCAGGGTTCTGTTCGGCGGTCTCCAGGATCGAATTGTATTCGGCGACCGATAGACCCTGATTGGCGATGGCCTTTTTCATCTCGTCGCCGGCTTGGCCTTGAATACGCGACTTGTCTCCCGCGGGGGCCTGGGCGAGCTGTTGTTCAAAGTTCTGCCGGATCCCTTCGACCTGCGGGATGGCGGCGGCGGCGGCCTTGAGCTTTTGGTCGGAGATACTGGCCGGCGACGCGGCCGGTGCGCTGTTTGCCGGCGGCTGCGCTTGTCCGAAGGCTTGGGAGAGGGCAAGACACGAGCCGAGCAAGGCGATCGTTGCGATCCGTGTGACGGAAAGCCGAGATTTCTTCACATAGATGCGATGATACGCGTTAAGGGACATCAGTTCTCCTCGAGGATTGTGCGTGAAAGATTTTGCTGGGGCACTGCAAGCGAAGCCTGCGGCTTCAGCCGGTATTCGCCCGCTCGCAGCGTCGATCGCGGCAGATTATTCGGAAGAGTCTTCTTCCGTTTCCTCCGAGCCGAGCACGACGACGATGTCGGTCGCTTGCGGACGATGCGGAGTCAACGCGGTACGCTTGTTGTCCTTCCACGTCGCCAGCTTGATCACCTTTCCGGTCGGTGCCGATGATCGGGTCTCGGCCGGCTCGACGATGTGAATGCCTTCGCTGTCGAGAAAGAAAGTGTGCTCACCGTACAATTCGCTCAGCTTGGGCTTGAGGGGACTGTCCTCGCCAATCAGCAAGGTCTCCTGGAAAGCGGTCTGCTCTTCCAATTGGTGCAATGTGCGCTGAATTCGCGCTGTCGATAATTTCATTCGTACTCCTACTTTATCGAAGCTGAAGATCGACGATGTCAGCGATTGGCGCATCGTTTGCGTTCAATGCGCCGAGATCTCGCAAGGCCCTCCTTGCGGCTGTCACATGTTCGCCGCTGCGGGTGGCCCCGATCCAATCAAGCAACGCCCTGGCTTTGTCGTCACCAAGTTGTCACGAGACGGTAGAGGTTGATGGGTTTCGCGAAATTTCTTCGCTGTCGTACGCAGAAGGCGACGCTTTGTTCGAACACGTGCTGCACCGCCGCCTCAATAGGATACTCTTCAATGTGACCAAACTTTGGCGCTCACGATTCGCTTCGCTGAAGCTCGTGCCAAGATGCGTGTGAACCAACGCGCGCGAATAAAAAAGCGGGCACCGTGAAGGTGCCCGCTTCGAAGCGTCGATGGTGTGCGTGCTTATAGAGCGCGGGTCGGCATCATGATTGTCCGCCACATATGCGAGGCAGGGGTGTTGTCCCAGCCGAGGCCTTCCGCCGGCTGCTTGAAATTGCGGCCGATGATGTCCTCGAATTCCTCGAGCTGCGGATTGACGCCGGGCTCGAAGGCATAAAGATCGTTCACGCAAATCTGCCGCGCGGTGCCGTACCATTTATGCTTCCGCGCAAATTCATAATCGCGCTTGATGTAGGCCTCGGGCTCGAAATCCTTGCCGAACAGCCGGACATACATCTCGGGATATTCGTAGCCGAAATCCTTGTCCGGGAAGAAGCGCAGCGCCTGGTGATAGCGGATGCCCCAGCTTACCTCCTCGTCGACGTATGGCTCGATGAGCTGCGCGCCCCAGTAGCCGTGATCCGAGCGGATGAAACCGACAACGCCGATATCGTGCAGCAGACAGGCGAGAATGACCTTCTCGCTATAGCCGCCTTTGCGCGCGAGATTGGCGCTCTGCAGGAGATGATTGACCGCGCTGCCGAAACGCAGATGGAAGAAATCCATCAAGGTCGGCTTGTCCGGCATCGCTTTGAGGCGCGGATCGGGGCCTTGCACGACATGCTTGCCGGCCGGAAGCGGATCTTGAATCGGTCCGGTCGGATCGCGATCGCCCGAGGTGAACAGCACCGAACGGAGCGGAATGCGCTCCAGACCTTTCATCATCTTGTGCTCGAGCGCGTCGGCGCGGGCGTTGGAGTCCAGCGTGGCGGTCGCGCCGCCAGTGCTCATCTCTTCCCAAGCTTGCGGTAGGGTCTCTTTTTGGGCCATCTCTATCTCCATCCCCCGGATGTCGTATGTTTGGGCGATGTTGAGCGCGCTCCGAGCGCGCGTCAACCGCGGCAAAACACAACCCTTACGGTTGTTTTCGCGCGAATTGTGGCAAAATTGCCCAGACCGGGCGTGCAACTCCACAATCCACCCATAACTTTGACATGGCCGGACCCCACGATGCTCGACTTCGGGGACGGCGCGCATCGGGCGCGTCGTGAATTAAGCATCTTGTGAGGTACCTTGGTCATGCGTGCCTTGACGACGACCGTTGCCCTTTCCGGCTCCCATCTTCCGACCACCCGAAACACGATTCCCGCCGCGCGCCGCGTGAGCGCCTGGGATCGGCTGTTCCACCGGCGGCGAAAGCCGACGCTGTTCCAGCGCTGCCTCGCCGTCCACATGGCGACGGCCGAAACGTTCAGCGCGCTCCGCTAAGCATTTGGGCTAAAACGAAGGTTAACGCCTCCGCAGCTCGTTAACCCTTTTTTAACCATTCGGGGCGCAAAAACGGCCCGATTCGGCACCTCAGGTGCTCGGTTTTACAGGGGGTTAGAGCTGTGTCTGAAGGGATGACTTCGGGGTATGTCCCCGGCAGTGTTGTCTGGGTGCCTTGGTCGGTTGCCCGGCCGGAGAAAAAGCGCCGTCGCGCGAGTTGCGAATTGTGGCTGCAGCGCTTGTTTTCGCGCCGTCGGCAAAGCCGGCCAAGCCTTTATCAGCGTTGTCTCGCGATCCATATCATGACGACGAGCGAGGCCGAGCGGCCCGTGGAGCCGTCATGAGCGCGGAAGCTCTATGGGCTGCGGCGGGGCTCGCCCGCATCGGCGATCATGACGACACGCTCGAGCCGATCTTCACGGTCGGCCACTCGCGCGAGATCTATCTGATCGAGCACGGGATGATCGAGACCGGCGCCGAGGCCGAGCTGCGTCTCCCGTAACGCGCCGCGTCGTTACGCGGCGTTGTCGCCCAGCGCGAAGCTGCCGGGACGACGGCGCGTCCAATACCGTACCCGGCCGAGCAGCATCGGCAGATCGAACGGCTTGACGATGAAATCGTTGCCGCCGAGCTCGATACAGCGCTTCACGTCTTCCTCGCTTCGGCGCTGCGTCAGGAAGGCGATCGGCATTTGCGTCAGATGCGGATTGCAGCGGATGTGGCGGCACACCTCGAAGCCGTCGAGATCCGGCATCTCGACATCGAGCAGCAACAGATTGGGCGAATAACGCTTCAGCATCTCGATGCATTCGATGCCGCCACTGGCGCCGAGGAATGGATAACCAGCGCCGGCGATCGCGGAATTGAGGATCGCGAGATTGGTGGCGTCGTCATCGACCGCGATGACCAGCTTGGCGCTGTTGATCGAGTGCCGACCGGCGGGCTGCGCTTGTTGCGTCATCTTCGTCTCCTAAGCGGCGCTGCTCACGCAGCGGCCGGGCGCGGCGGGGTGTACTCCGCCAGCGCATCGAAAGTGGGTGGGGCGATCGCGAGCAGCGCGTCGGCCTGCTGTGTCGCGGCATTCGTATCGGCGGCACAGGCTGTTTCGAGATTGCGGGCGGCTTGCGCGAATTGGGCTGCGCCCACATTGCCGCCGGTGCCGGCCAGGCTGTGAGCGAGTTTGCGCAGCGCGGCCAGGTCGGTTTCGACGAACGCCGTCTTGATGTGCTCGAGACTTATTCTCGTCTGCGCGATCCAATCGTCGATCACGGCGGCGAGCTTCTCGCCCGGCATGACCGTCTCGAGCATCGCGAGCCGGCGCGTGTCGATCAGCGCATTGCTCTCCGGTGCGGTAACGGCGGTCGGGGCTTGCATAGTGCCGGTGCTGGCGCTGACCCAGCGCGCGATCATATCGAGCAGCGCGTCGCGATCGAAAGGCTTCGACAAAAAATCGTCCATGCCGGCGGTTGCGTATTGCACGCGCACGCCCGGAACCGCGTCGGCGGAAACCGCGATGATCGGGATCGTCTCGCCGCGCGCCATCGCGCGGATGCGCCGCGTCGCTTCGAGTCCATCGAGAAGCGGCATGTGCGCGTCCATCAGGATCAGGTCGTAATCCTGGCGCTCGACGGCGGCGACGGCTTCGAGCCCGTTCTCGGCGATGTCGCAGCGATGACCGGCGCTGGCGAGGAAACGGGTCGCGATCACCTGATTGGTTTTTTGATCCTCGGCAAGGAGGATACGCAGCGGGCGCGCTGCGGTGGCATCGGCCCGCGGCTGCGGCGCGACCGCGCTGGCATGCTCGCCCTCGGCCAAGGCCAGCGGCAGGATCACGGTGAACTGGCTGCCTTTGCCCAGCTCGCTGGTCACGGAAATCGTACCGCCCATCGCTTCGGTAAGTTGCTTCGATAACGACAGGCCGAGCCCGGTGCCGCCAAAGCAGCGCGCGATGCTCTCATCGGCTTGCGTGAAATTCTGGAACAGCCGCGCTTGCGCGTCGGGCGGAATGCCGATTCCGGTATCGGCGACGGTGATTGCGACAATGGCGCGGTCGTTGCGCGTCTCGACCCAATCGGCGGTCAGCTCAACGCTGCCGCTAGCGGTGAATTTGACGGCGTTGCTGAGCAGATTGACCAGCACCTGGCGCACGCGCGTCGGGTCGCCGCGGAAGTGGCGATGCAGAACCGGGACGAGGGAGAAGGTCAGATCGAGATTCTTGGCGCCGGCCTTGGGCGTGAGCGGATCGATCGCCTGCTGGATGAGGCGCTCGAAGTCGAAATCGATCGCTTCGATGGCGAGGTTGCCGGCTTCGAGCTTCGATGTGTCGAGGATGTCGTCGATAATCTCGATCAGGCCCTGGGCACAGTCCCGCAGCATCACCATGTGGTCGCTCTGATCGGGCGTCAGCTGGCTGGCGAGGACGAGATCGGCCATGCCGATGATGCCATGCATCGGCGTCCGGATTTCGTGGCTCATCTTGGCGAAGAACAGCGATTTGGCGCGGTTCGCCTGCTCGGCCTGCTCGCGCGCGCTTTCGGCGGCGGTCTTTGCTTCTTTGAGCAGATCCGCGTCTTTGCGCATCCCTTCGAGCTGGGTGCCGATGATCGAGAACAGGACGATGACGCCGGCGATCGCGCACAACGCTGCGATGGCGATGAGGATGCTCTGCTCGCGCCAATCGGCGAGGGCCTCGCTCTCCAATTGTGCCACGTCGACCACCAACGGGTAGTCCGCCAGTGGCTGAACCGCGACCAGCTGCCGCGTGCCCTCGAAATACCCGGGCGAGATGTAGGTGCCGCCGCGATGTGCCGTCAGATTGTACCATTCAGCGCCGGCGGGAAGCTGCGTGTTCATGGCAGCTTCCAGATGCGGGTAGCGCGCGAGCAGCGTGCCGTCCTTGCGGAAGATATCGGCCGAGCTGCCGGGGTTGCGCAGGACCTCTTGGTAGAAATCTTCGATGTAGGAAACATCGAGCGCGCAGCCGACGATACCGGCGAAACTGCCATCGGCGCCATCGATGCGACGCGTCAGATAGATCACCCATTTCCCGGTCTGTTGCGATTTAACGGGCGCCGAGACGTATATCTCGTGGTCGTCGCTTGCGTGGAAATGGCGAAAGAAATCGTGATCGGCGAGGCGGACCGGACGCGCCAGAGCCAGGGACGAATTGATGACCTGACCCCGCGCATCGATGAAGCCGAGCATATTCGCCTGCGGCATGTGTCGCAGATGCTCGTCGAGTTGGTGCTGTGCGGCGGTGCCGGTCAGAAGCCGGTCGAAATCCTTGGCCGAGCCGATCTTGCCGCGCAGATCCATCTGCAGCTCGCTAAGGACGAGATCGGTTGCCTCGACCCAGCGTGCGGCCTGTTCTCCCAGCACGATGGCGAGGTTGGAGGTATCGGCGCGCATGTTCTGCTCGGCCGTCACGCGCAGATTCCAGATCCACGCGCCCGACGAGCCGGCGATCATCAGCACCAGCATCGTCGCGATCGCGATGAGGCTCAGCCGCGCGCGGCGGGGATCCGTCGCGCGGAAAGATTGAAGATGGCGGGAAAGGATGGCCACCGGATTGCCACGGTATGAGGACATAGCAACACGCGGCGATGCGAGTTTATCGCCTCACCGCCATCGACGATCGACACGATCACGACGGGTAAATGCTAAGGCGCGGAAAATGAACCCGATGCTAAACGAAAGAATGATACGTGCTGTTACGGATGCGTTACGGCTGCGGTGCGCTGATGTAGCGGGTGTCCATCCTCATCGACGAGCCCGCGTTGCCGGAGCGCTTTGAGGATGGTCTCGAAGTGCCGTGCAGCGCCCGGGCGGTCGGCGCCTTCGAGCCAATTCTGATCGAGGAAAGACGCAAAGCCCGGCTGGCCGAGCTCGACCTCCCACAGCACGCCGAGGAGCGAGGCCATCGCTTCCTCGGTTTCGCGCTCGATGCCGAAAACGGTCGCGGCCCGCTCGGCGCCGTCTCGGTCGCCGGTCTCGGGTCCGGCGCCCAGGCCGAAATCGATGGCGTGCCGGCGCTCGGGCGGGGCGAGCTGAAAATGCGCCACCTCGTGTAGCAGCACGTAGGCCTCGGTTTCGCGCCGCAGCGCCTGGCCGGTCCAGGCATAGTCGACGGTCGGGCTACCGGGCAGGAGCGGCATGCCGAAGGCACCAGCGAGGTCGCAGGAGATCGCGTGGTGGCGCTCGGCCTCAGCACCATCGGCCCGCGCCGCTTTGGCCAGATCGGCGATTTGCAGGAACACGGCGCGCGCGGCAGGGTCGAGCAACGCGGCAAAGCGCTCGATCACGCCCGGCAATTCCTCCGGCGCGATATCGGTCAGGATCATAAAGAGGGACTAGCGCGTCGGCGCCCGGGGATTTAAGCCAGGAGCTTGGCTGGGAGGAAATTGGGCGATCCTGGCCGACGAAGGCGTCCGAGGTATGGGTCGCGCTGCCGCCGAGCTGAGCCGTCTGCGTGGCCTGGGCGTAGCTGGAAAGCCCCTCCACCCGGACCAGAAAAAGCGGTTTAAGAACGCTATTTTTTCTTTCTGAAACAGCTGCTTGAATATCTTTCTTGCGAAGTTGCGAAAGCATTATCTCGGCGTTGCGGCGGTCGCGGAAGGCGCCGAACTGGACCCAGTAGCCGTCGCTGGAAACCGGCTTGGCCTGGGCTTCAGGGGCGCGTGCTGGTACCGGGCTGATGGCAGCCGCGCGGTGAAGGAGCGGCGTGATGTGGAGGGCAGACTGCGCCTTCGCGAGCTGGGCCGCGGCTGTGGCGTGATCCGCGTCATTGGCCGTGCGGACGCGGAGATAAGTTCGGCCGTTCTTGCCAGGCACGTCGGCGACGGTGGCGGCGATGCCGAGCTGGCCGAGGCCCTGCTTGAGGCGATCGGCGTAATAGGCGCCTTCATAAGCGCCGAACTCGACCCAATAGCGCGGCGCGGCAGAAGCGACACTAGCCGGGGCCGCGCTGGGCGAAATCTGCGACAGCTGCTGAACTTCGTTGTCAGGCGAGGGCGGCGCATTAGTCGCTTGAGTTTGCGGTAAAATTTGGCTCGGGGCCGGCGCGGTCGGAGCCGGATTTGGTGGCGGCGCTTGAGCGGTTTCCGGTGCTGACTCGATGATTGTCGGCGTACCCGAATTGGGGGAGGCAGCGGCTTGATCTTGCGGCTTATTTTCGGACGGCTCGGTGGCTTGCGGCGGCTGAGCCTGCGGCGTGGACACCGCAGGCGGCTGGGTTTGAGGCTGAGCCGGCTCGTTATTGGCGACCTGCGGGCCGGGAGCCGGTCCATTGCCCTGGAAGTAGACCGCGCCGAAGACGCCCAAAACCAAGGCGAACAACGCCATCAGCAGAAGCGCTGCGCTCCAGGTCCGTCGGGATCGGGTGGGGGAAGTTTTCGGCTGATCCAATATTCGAAGAGTCCAAACCGGCGACCGATGGAAACCTTAACATGGCTGAAAGAGAAAAGCCGACTCGTCAGCCATTTGGTGGAACGATTTCTTGTGGATGATGCAGAGATGTCGCATTTGGCTTATGCGCGGGCATGCCAAATCCCGCCGCCGCCTATGGTCTTCTGGATGTTGCGAAACCAATACCGATGGGGCAGAGTGACTGGCCCTTACGTTTCGACGACGCGCTGCTGCACCTTTCACGGGGTCAAGCCCAAGCCTCGCTCAAGCGAGGATCGCGCGGACAAGAAGCACCGAAGAGCACGTACCTGCGAGGCAAAGAACTGGCGGGACGGGGGATGTGAGCGGTTAGGGAGATAGGGCTTTGGAGCCTACGAATATCGCGGCCCCGGATTACTTCCACAAAGTTGTCGATTGTCAGTGGGCCTGTCCGGCACATACGCCGGTTCCGGAATATATCCGTCTGATCGCGGCCGGGCGTTATAGCGACGCTTATATGATCAACTGGAAATCCAATGTTTTTCCAGGGATCCTCGGCCGCACCTGCGATCGACCTTGCGAGCCGGCGTGCCGGCGCGGTCGTGTCGAGGAAGAGCCGGTGGCGATCTGTCGCCTCAAGCGCGTCGCCGCCGACAATAAAGACGACATCCGTTCACGGCTGCCGGGCATCCCGACCGAGAAGAACGGCAAACGTATCGCGCTCATTGGTGCCGGTCCGGCGTCACTGGCCGTCGCGCGCGATCTCGCGCCGCTCGGCTACCATCTGATCATGTTCGACGGCGACAAGAAGACCGGCGGCATGATGCGGACACAGATCCCGCGCTTCCGTCTGCCCGAAGCCGTCACCGACGAGGAATGCGGCTACATCACCGATATGGGGATCGAACTCCATCTCGGTGAGATGATTACCAGCCTCAAAGACCTGTTGAAGCAGGGTTTCGATGCGATTTTCGTTGGTTCAGGCGCGCCGCGCGGCCGCGAACTCGAGCTTCCGGGCCGCCAAGAGGCGAAAGAGAACATCCATATCGGCATCGACTGGCTGTCCAGCGTGTCTTTCGGGCACACGACCAAGATCGGCAAACGCGTGATCGTGCTCGGCGGCGGCAATACAGCGATGGATTGCTGCCGCACCTCGCGCCGCCTCGGCGGCACGGACGTGAAGGTCATCGTCCGTTCCGGCTTCGAGGAGATGAAGGCGAATCCCTGGGAAAAAGAAGACGCGATGCATGAGGACATTCCGATCCTCAACATGCTCGTGCCCAAAGAGTTCGTGCATAACAACGGCAAGCTGACCGGCGTTCTCTTCGAGAAGGTGAAGGCCGTTTACAACGACAAGGGCCGGCGCTCGCTGGTGCCGACCGGCGAGCCGGACGTGCTTCATGAATGCGACGACGTGCTGCTCGCGGTCGGGCAGGAGAATGCCTTCCCCTGGGTCGAGCGCGATATCGGCATGGAATTCGACAAATGGGACATGCCCGTTGTCGATCCGGTCAGCCTGCAGTCGACCATCCCCAACGTGTTCTTCGGCGGCGACGCGGCGTTCGGCCCGAAGAACATCATCTGGGCGGTCGCGCATGCTCATGAGGCTGCTGTCTCGATCGACAAGTTCTGCAATGGCGAGGACGTGAAGAAACGGCCGCCGCCGGATGTGGCGATCATCAGCCAGAAGATGGGCATCCACGAGTGGAGCTACGACAACGATATCTCCAACGACCAGCGCTATAAGGTGCCGCAGCGCGACAAGGTCGTGGCGCTCGCCGATGTGCGGCTCGAGGTCGAATTGGGCTTCGACCGGAAGCTCGGCTATTCCGAGGCCGAGCGTTGCCTCAATTGCGATATCCAGACGGTGTTCACGCCGTCGCTCTGCATCGAATGCGATGCCTGCGTCGATATCTGCCCGATGGACTGCATCACCTTCACCGGCAACGAGCCGGAGGAGCAGTTGCGGCACCATCTGAAAGCGCCGGCGAAGAACCGGACGCAGGACATCTACGTCTCGACCGAGCTCAAGACCGGCCGCATCATGGCGAAAGACGAAGACGTCTGCCTGCATTGCGGCCTCTGTGCCGAGCGCTGCCCAACAGGCGCCTGGGACATGCAGAAATTCCTCCTCGATATGACTTACGCGGGACCCGCATGCCGAAGCCGCTAGAAGCCGTCAACGATTTCGTCGTCAAATTCGCCAACGTCAACGGTTCGGGATCGGCGAGCGCGAACGAATTGTTCGCACGCTCGATCCTGCGCATGGGCGTGCCGGTGGCGTCGCGCAACATCTTCCCCTCGAACATCCAGGGCCTGCCGACCTGGTACGAGGTCCGCATCTCCGAAGCCGGCCATCTCGGCCGGCGCGGCGGCGTCGACCTCATGGTGGCGATGAACCCGCAGACGTGGAACGCGGATGTCGCCGAGATCGAGCCGGGCGGCTACCTGTTCTATGACTCGACCAAGCCGATCCCGCCGTCGAAGTTTCGCGACGACATCAACGTCGTCGGCGTGCCGCTGACCGGCATCTGCAACAAAGAATTCAGCGACCCGCGCCAGCGCCAACTGTTCAAGAACATCATCTATGTCGGCGCGCTCGCGGCGCTGCTCAACATGGATGTGGCGGCGATCGAGAAGCTGATCAGCGAGCAATTCCAGGGCAAGGACAAGCTGATCGCGCCGAACGTCAAGGCGCTGCATATGGGCATCGACTACGCCAAGCAGAATCTCGCGCCCTTGGGGCTGCGGGTGAGCAATGCGGACGCGGTCGGCGATCGCATCTTCATCGACGGCAACAGCGCCGCGGCGCTGGGCGCGGTCTATGGCGGCGCGACGGTCTGCGCCTGGTATCCGATCACGCCGTCGACGTCGCTCGCCGAAGCCTTCATGAAATACTGCCGCCGCTTCCGCATGGATAAGGAAACCGGGAAGGGC
Organism: uncultured Alphaproteobacteria bacterium; assembly: GCA_963740675.1. Lineage (GTDB taxonomy): Bacteria > Pseudomonadota > Alphaproteobacteria > ATCC43930 > CGMCC-115725 > CAIKMD01. The sequence continues at coordinate 2,113 of CAVUFS010000002.1, read as the reverse complement.
AAGTTCGCGATCGTTCAGGGCGAGGACGAGCTTGCCTCGATCGGCATCGTGCTCGGCGCGGCGTGGAACGGCGCGCGGGCTTTCACCTGCACCTCGGGTCCGGGCGTCTCGCTGATGACCGAATTCGTCGGCCTCGGCTATTATGCCGAAATCCCCGCGGTGATCATGGATGTGCAGCGCGGCGGTCCGTCGACCGGCATGCCGACGCGCACGCAGCAGGCCGATCTCATCGGCGCGGCTTATGCCTCGCATGGCGACACCAAGCATCCGCTGCTCTTCCCACAGGATCCGGGCGAGTGCTTCGAGATGGCAGCGCTGGCTTTCGATATGGCCGACCGGCTGCAATCGCCGGTCTTCCTCATGCTCGATCTCGATATCGGCATGAATGACTGGCTGACCAAGCCGTTCCAATGGGACGACAGCCGCCAGATCGATCGCGGCAAGGTGCTGAACTACGAAGACCTGCAGAGCGGCAAGGAGTTGCAGCGCTACACCGATCTCGAAGGCGACGGCATCGGCTTCCGGACCTATCCCGGCACGCATCCGACGAAGGGCAGCTACTTCACCCGCGGCTCGTCGCATGACCGGCTCGCCAAATACAGCGAGAACGGCACGGTCTATGTCGAGAACGTGCAGCGTCTGCTGCGCAAATTCGAGACCGCGAAGAAGATGATCCCGGCGCCGGTGCGCCGCGACGCCAAGCAGAAGAGCAAATACGGCGTGCTCTATTTCGGTTCGACCGCGCCCTCGATGAACGAGGCGCTCGGCACGTTGGAAGAGCAGGGCATCCACATCGATGCGATGCGGCTGCGCGGTTTCCCCTTTGTCGACGAGGTCGTCAATTTCGTGCTCGAGCACGAGCAGGTCTTCTTCGTCGAGCAGAACCGCGACGCGCAATGCCGCACGCTGCTCATCACCGAGAGCAATCTCGATCCGGCGCGCATCGTGCCGGTGGTGCATTACGATGGCACGCCGATCACGGCGCGCTTCATCATCGACAAGATTTCCGCCTTGCTCAAAGCGCGCAACGTTGCGCCGCTGCGCGAAGTGGCGGGGAGGGCCTAAGCCATGACCTACATTCCGAAGCCCAAGCTCCACCATCCGGAGCTGCCGAAGAACAAGCTCGGCTTCACCCACCGCGATTACGAAGGCTCGGTCTCGACGCTCTGCGCCGGCTGTGGCCATGATTCGATCAGCGCCGCGGTGATCCAGGCCTGTTTCGAGCTCGACCTGCCGCCGCATCGCATCGCCAAGATGTCGGGCATCGGCTGCTCGTCGAAGACGCCGGACTATTTCCTCGGCAATTCGCACGGCTTCAACTCCGTGCATGGCCGCATGCCCTCGGTCCTGACCGGCGCCAATCTCGCCAACAAGGACCTTATCTATCTCGGCGTCTCGGGCGACGGCGACAGCGCTTCGATCGGCTTCGGCCAGTTCGCGCATTCGATCCGCCGCGGCGTCAACATGGTCTATATCGTCGAGAACAACGGCGTGTACGGCCTGACCAAGGGCCAGTTCTCGGCAACCTCGGACAAAGGCTCGAAGAGCAAATACGGCGCGGTCAATTCGGACAGTGCGATCGATATGGTCGCGATCGCGCTGCAACTGGGCGCCACCTTTGTCGCGCGCGGCTTCTCGGGCGACAAAGAACAGCTCGTGCCGCTGATCAAGGCGGCGATGAACCATCATGGCGCCGCTTTCATCGATTGCATCAGCCCGTGCGTCGCGTTCAACAACCATGCCGGCTCGACCAAGAGCTTCGACTATGTGCGCGAGCACAACGAGACCGTGAACCGGCTCGACGTGATGGTCGATCATGAGCCGATCACGGCCGATTACGCGCCCGGCACGGTCGAGCTGGTGACGCAGCATGACGGCTCGATCCTGCGCCTCAGGAAGATCGCGGCGCATTACGATCCGAGTGACCGGATCGCGGCGATGAACTATCTGCAAGAGCGCGCCGCGGCGGGCGAGATCGTCACCGGCCTGCTCTATGTCGATCCGCAGGGCCAGGATCTGCACGACTATCTCAACACGGTGGACAAGCCGCTGAACGAGCTCGGCACCGCTGATCTTGTCCCCGGCAACGCCGCGCTCGCCAAGCTCAACGAGA
>CAVUFS010000001.1:0-980559 GCA_963740675.1 uncultured Alphaproteobacteria bacterium | reverse complement strand
TCGCGGAACGTCTGCGCATCGCGCGCTCCAGTAATCGCGCAATATTGACGAGGGTTTCCTCGAGATCGCGGCTGAAGACCAGTGCGCGGCCGCTCGCCAGCGGCATCGCGAATTCATATTTCGGCGCGATGTAGGAGACGCGATCGCCGAGCTTCAGATCCTCGAACCATGGTGCCTCCGCGATCTGGAAATGATTGATCGAGTGGAGATTGTGATAGAAGCCCGGCTTGGTTGATTTCAGCGTGCAGAGCCCGCCGCCATATTGCAGCTGCCGCTCCAGCAGCAACACCTTCAAGCCCGCCTTGGCGAGATAGGAACCGAGGATTATGCCGTGATGGCCGGCACCCAGAATGATGCCGTCGAATTCGGTGGCACCACCATGCGGCGTGCCGACGATCGAGACGTGTTGTGTTTCTGGTTCGTCATGCGTTCTCCTCGACTGAGGCTTGCGCCGCGATTTTGAGCACGGATAACCACAATCGCGCAACGGGTGTGCGCGATTATGGTCGACGCTTTCGCACACGCTTGCGTGGCGACGCACAATATTTCGTAGGCTTCATCCGCCGCTCATGAGCGGTGCAAATGCCCAAGCCTCCCCTTCCCTACGGGTGACCCGGTTGAGTCATCGCCTCGTGGCGATCAAGGTATCGTGCACCGCCAAACAAGCGGGAAACGTCGCACCCATCTTACGCGTCACGCTGATGGGCGAGAAGCTGGTGGCGTTTCGCGAAACAGCGGCCGGATCGGCCTGTTGCAGAAGCATTGCCCGCACCGAACCGCGTCTTTGTTCTTCGGCCATAACGAGGAATGCGGTATCCACTGTATCCATCACGGTTGGAAGTTCGATATAGAGGGCAACTGCGTCTATCTTCCTGCCTAACCCGCGGGCAGTTCGCTCAAGCAGCGCGTCAAAGCAAAGGCCTATCCCTGCATCGAGCGCCGCGGCGTGATCTGGATCTATATGGGGCCGTGCGCTCCAACGAAGTGGAGAATCCTAGAGTGGCATCAAAGGTATCGGCGCGCAGGACAGCGCGGTTCAGGAGAGCATGGGGCTGATCCGCGGATCGATCTGAATATCTGACAACATCCGATCTCGTCGTTGTGCAATTACGGCGCTATCTACGCCGCGCAATTGAGGATCATCAGGAGGGGCGCCCCTTGCCGGGCCGCGATCCTCAATCTTTCGCACTGGCCGCTCTATCAGCCGCCCCCCAGAACCGTGCCCGCCGACGAAATCATCGCCGGTCACTTCCTGGGCGCCGCTAAATGACACCGGCGCCGCGATAGATACTGACCGGCCGCGGCAAACCGAGATTGTCGCGCAAGGTTTTACCTTCGTAGGCGGTACGAAAAAGACCGCGGCGTTGCAATTCCGGCACCACCAGCGTGACGAAGTCGCTGAGACCGGCCGGAAGATGCATGGGCATCACGTTGAAGCCATCCGCCGCACCGGTAAACCATTGGCAACGCGCGCTCGTTGCGCTGCCAGTATCACCACTGGGCTTATGGTCTCGACGGCAAGCTGATCGGCGCGCCCGGCAATGGAGCGGGCGCGCGGCTTCGACAAGAGCTGCATCGGCCTGCCCGAATTCTCACACATTCATATAGCCGCAACGCACTCACGTCGCGCCCATGCAAGCGTCGAAGGGGAATTTGTCGATGAGATTCTCACGTGAAAAACTGAATTGTCGCGAGTCTGCGGGTGGATTTGTAGACGAGGTGTTCAGTCATATTTGCTGGCGCGGTACAGGAGTTGATTGTCGTTCACGATCGGCGCCCTTGCAGGTCAGCATCTTGCCGCCGGGCAGAAGTAAACATCCCCTTGGTGGTCGTAGGTGAAGTCGTCGCGGGAGAAGGATCCGTCGGTCCGCTTCGACTTGTCGAACACAGGCACATGCGGGCTCGATCCCGCGCTCGTCGACCAGCCATTGGTGCACCCGCAGATCGCTGAGATCGACGAAGCGGTCGATGGCCCTTGAGAAGATGGTCTGCCGGAACATGGTGTTCGAGAGAGAACCGGTAAAACAGCGAACCCTGATCCAGTCGCCGCTCGCCCATCATCGCCTGCTCTCCTGCATCGATGGTGGAACTGAATTAGCGCAATGCCTTCACGGCAACGTTTTTCAACAGAATTGGTCAATTTCGGACCTTGCGCGGCTCCGAGGATCAGGAAGGGCCCGACCTCTTCTCTTCGCTGGGGACGCGCATTATTTCTTCGACAAACTGAACGAACGTTCGTGCTTTCAAGGTCGACGTTCGGCCGGCCGGAGAAACGGCCCAGAGATCCATTGGGGCAATTCCCAATCCTGCAGCACAACCTTAACTGTCCCATTTGCAATCTCAGGCGCAAACATCCATTCCGAAACAATCGCGATCCCGAAATTGGCGAGGATAGCGGCGCGCACGCCCTCCGCAGCGCTGACGCGCAAGCGACTTTTCAGTGTCACAGCAATTGCCGCGCCTTCCCGCTGGAATGTCCAATCAGCGCCGCCGCCTTTCTGAGATAGATAATGGCTTCGTGCTGAATCAGATCGTTGGGCGCTGTCGGCTCGCCTACGCGAGCGAAATACGTTGGCGATCCGAGAACGACCTGCCGTCCGCTTGCAAGGCGCCGCGCTGTCAGCGGCTGGGTTCCGCGACCTTTGCCCCAGGCGAAGCGCAACATCAATCCCATCGTGAACAAGATCAATATTGCGATCATCGAATACTGCCTCCACCTCGAGTTCCGGATGCTTCGACAGGAATTCGGGTAATCGTGGCATCAGGTGGATGCGCGCAAATGTGACTGCCGCGCTTATGCGCAGCTTACCGGTCAGGCCGCTACCCGCACCACGGGCGGCACGTTCAGCCTCGTCTGCTTCCTCGATCGAGCGTCGCGCCCGTTCGTAAGAGTTGAGCCCCGCCTCGGTCGCCGTCAGTCCTCGTGTTGTGCGCACCAGGAGTTTGACGCCGAGCTGGTCCTCAAGCTGCGCCACAGTTTTCGAAACTGCCGGTTGGCCCACGTTGAGCCGAAGCGCCGCCGCAGAAAATGATCCCGTATCGACGACGACCACGAAGGTCTCCATAGCGGCCAATCGATCCATGTCGTCACTCCGTCGCTGCGTTAGTGGCGGAAATCACACATTCTAGCGTTGCCTAGAGTGTCGGATCGCCCGCCAACGGATCAGGCGACAGCAGATTTGATGCCCACCGTCTCGGCTTGCCTGATGCCCGCCCAATGTTCCGCCGTGGCCGACGCGCGCGGCAATATTCCGCCGCGGAATAAATCTTAGTCGCAGCTCCTTTCTACCGCTTCGACGCGCGAAGGGTAACTTCGATCCGTGATCTCCGACGGGATCGCATCTGCGGATTGGAGGAACCAAGTCATGACGAAAAAGCTCGAAGGCAAGTTCGCGGTAATCACCGGCGGAAGTGCCGGCATCGGCCTTGGAACCGCGAAGCGGTTCGCGAGCGAAGGCGCGAGGCTGTTCATTACGGGGCGACGCCAATCGGAACTGGACAAGGCAGTGGCCGAAATCGGCCGCAATGCAACCGCCGTTAGGGCGGACGCCGCAAACCTGTCCGATCTCGATCGGCTTTATGACGTCGTGAAGACCGAGGCTGGTCGTATCGATGTGCTTGTCGCCAATGCCGGCTTCTATGAGGCCGGCACTTTCGGCGAAATCACCGAGGAGCACTTCGATAAAACGTTCAACACCAATGTGCGCGGGCTTCTGTTCACGGTGCAAAAGGCTCTCCCGCTTATGGCCCGCGGAGCTTCCGTCATTCTTGTCGGTTCTGTCGCATCGCAGAAGGGTTTTCCATCCTTTTCCGTTTATGACGCCACAAAGGCGGCCGTGCGTTCGTTCGCGCGGAGCTGGATTGTTGATCTCAAAGGGAGGGACATTCGTGTCAACGTCTTGAGCCCTGGACATACAGAAACCCCGGGGCTCTCCGTGCTGTGGGACGAGGAGACGAAGGCACGGGTCCTTCCAAACATTCCGCTTAACCGGATGGGAACGCCGGACGATCTCGCGAAGGCGGCGGTCTTCCTGGCGTCAGACGATAGCTCGTACATCACCGGTGTGGAACTTTTCGTCGATGGCGGCGTCGCCCAGTACTGACCCGAGATGCGCAGCGACTGAAAAGGATCCCGTGTCGATACGACAACGAACCTCTCAATGAAAGGACTTAGGCGATGAGCAGCTTTGACGCCTATTGCAACAGCTTTCCCAACGCCCACCTGACGCGGTCGAAAACCGGCGTGTTTGAGGTAGCCCTTCATACCAACGGCGGGACACTGATCTTCAACGGCCATGTCCACGAACAGTTTGTCGATTTATTTCACGCCATCGGCTCCGATGCTGACAACCGAGTGGTCATCCTGACCGGCAGCGGCGAAGCGTTCATGGAAACGATCACTCCCGATGGCTTCGATTTCTTCACGCCGCGAGGCTACGACAAAATCTATCGCGAGGGCAAAAAGGTCCTCATGAATATCCTCGACATTGAGGTGCCGCTTATTGCGGCCGTAAACGGGCTGCTCGGCTGCATTCCGAATATATCCTTCTTGCAGACGTTGTTTTGGCGACTCCTTCGACGGTTTTTCAAGACAAGCCGCACTTCGAATTCGGCATCGTGCCCGGCGATGGCGTTCATCTCTTGTGGCAAGAGGTGATCGGCAGCGTCCGCGGCCGCTACTTCATTCTCACGCGTCAGGAGCTTGATGCCCAAACGGCAAGAGAGTGGGGCGCCGTCAATGAAATCGTACCCTCCGACAAGCTGCTTACCCGTGCCCGGGAGATCGCCGAGGAGCTTGCCAAGCTGCCGCCGCTCACCACGCGATACACGCGTATCGCTTTGACGCAAAAACTGCGACGCATCGTTGACGAGGGCGTCGGTTATGGACTGGCGTTGGAGGGCATCAGCGCCGCGGATGTCGCGCCAAGGAGCCAAAAATGAGCGACGAGCCGAAACGCGGTGCCGCGAGCAAAAAGCCGCTCATCGAACCATTGTCTGTGAACCTCACCGTCAACGATCAAATCCACAGGATTACTGTCGAACCGCGCACGACTCTGCTTGATGCGTTGCGCGAGAAGTTGGCGCTGACCGGCACAAAGAAGGCATGCGATCGCGGAGAGTGTGGAGCATGCACCGTGCACATCAATGGACGGCGCGTCTTGTCCTGCATGACGCTCGCGGCAATGCAGGAAGGCAAGAAGATCACGACGATCGAGGGACTGGAACGGAACGGCGTGCTCCACCCGCTGCAGACCGCGTTCATCGACCACGATGGATTCCAATGCGGCTTCTGCACCTCCGGCCAGATCATGTCCGGGGTCGCCGTGGTCGAAGAGGCGAAAGTCAGTTGGCCGAGTGCCGCCACGGAGGACGTGCGGAAGCCGTTCGCGCTGGCAACGCTTTCGAAGACTGAGATTCGAGAGCGAATCAGCGGAAATCTGTGTCGCTGCGCCTGCTATCCAAACATCGTCGACGCCGTCATGGAAGCAATCGCAGGGAGCTGAAATATGCATCCATAGCCCCGACATTCGGGGGGCTTAGGAATCAATCTGCGAATGTGGGTTCGATTCATGTCCCCCAGCCCAATCTCTTTTGGGCCATTTCAGAGGTGTCGCGCTGTACAGCTAAGGATCCGGATGTAAGAGTCGGAAAAACGATTCAAATCAATCACCTATCTCTGCGGCGGAAACCTCGTTCGCGGACCGAACGATTCAAATATGACGGTCAGAACGGTTCAAAGTCCCGCACTTTAACGGTCATAACAGTGCAAAATCAGGCACTTTGAATTGCTCCACCAAGGCAGCATGAGGCGCGCCGGCGCCGCCGGCGTCGAAGAAAACCGCCTTAATGTCGATGAGAAGACGAGAGCAATTGGCGTCAAACGGTCTTCGCGGCCGCCGACGGCCCTTGGCAGATCAGCTGGTTAGACTGGAGCGCGTGTCAGACGGTCGAGCAATTTTCCGTCGAGGGCGCCCTGGAGCGGCGTTGGTCGTGGGGTAAATCGAAAGCTGATAGAAGGATGCCCTCGCGCTCGCCCCTGGCCAGTAAGTTTTCAAAGTCTTGTCGAAGAAAATACCGCCCCCGCTTGGCCCGGATGGCAGGATTTAACCTTAGCTGTGCGAGCCGCTGGACCGTGAAGTTATCCCCAATCTTGCGCCAGATCGCTGCCAACGAGACATACTTCTCAGCGAACCTTTGAACCTCTGATGGGTCGAGAAGAATAGCTAAAACCTCATACCTCGCAGAGACACTTTTGCGAGCGCGCTCAAGCCGCCAGAGCTTCGAAGTGAGGAAAGCGCCTTCAAACATCAGTCGTCGTGCTGTTTTGCATGAACCAGTGCCGATGCCGTTCGAGCAGGTCGAGGATTTCCGGGGTGGAACATTCTTCGGGTACTGCCGGCAACGGCGACCACTGTCCTCGCCAATCGTTCAATGCATGGCAGCGACGCTCGGCGTCGGTCGTGAGGAAATGGTCGGCGGGATCGGGCGGTAACTCTGGAGTTGGCAACCGGGCCGCAATGCCTATAAAGAATTGAAGGAGACGCCTCATGTCACTCGACGCGGTCCGGAGAAGAATTGATTTCAAAGCTTTCGCGCTGATCAGCTGACCGCGCGGTCTTCGTGGGCCCAGAACCGCTCGCGCAAAGCGCGCTTGAGTATCTTGCCGCTCGCGCTTTTAGGTAACTCGACGGGCGAAAACTCGATGCGGCGCGGGACTTTGTAGTTCGCGAGCGAGCGCCGGCAGTGAGCGATCAGCTCATCGGCCGTGAGAGTCTTCCCAGGTTTCAGCACCACGTACGCCATCACAACCTCGCCCCACTTCTCATCGGGGATTCCAAACACCGCTACTTCGCGGACCGCCAGGTGTTCATAAATGACCGCCTCGACCTCACCGGAATAGACATTCTCGCCCCCGGTGACGATCATGTCCTTTGCACGATCGAGGATATAGAAATACCCGTCGGCGTCCTGATAGCCGATGTCGCCGGTACACAAGAGATCATTGCGAAACGCGAGCGTCGTCGCTTTGGTATTGTTCCAATATTCGCGCATCACATTGGCACCGCGCGCGACCAATTCGCCGGTTTCTCCTATTCCGACTTGCTTGCCCGATTGATCAACGACCTGTACGTCGATGCCCGGACACGGTCTGCCGCACGATGCCATTGTGCGGCCGCTATGCTCATCATCCTGAAGCGCGGTCAGGAAACCGGTTTCGCTGAGCCCATAACCCTGGACCAAGCGCAAGCCTGGCAGCGCTGCGCGCGTCCGCCGGATAAGCTCGAGCGCCATCGGCGATCCGCCGTAGGCGACTTCTTCGAGACTTGTCAGATCGTAGTCCTTGAGCGCGGGAAATTCAGTCAGGAGATCGAGCATCGTCGGCACCAGAACGGTGTGCGTCACGCGTTCGCTTTCGACCACCTCGCAAAAGAGCTGTGCGCTGAATTTGGGGATGGTCACTTGGCACGCGCCGAATGCGGGCGCCGCGAACATCACCGGAAAGTCCGCGATGTGAAAAAGCGGCGCAGCGTGAAGATGCACTGCGTCTTTTTTGTGCGGCATCCAGTAATTCCAGTGGTCGACGTTCGCAAGGATATTGCCGTGCGTTTGCGCGACACCTTTCGGGTGGCCCGTGGTGCCGCTGGTGTAGATCAGGGTCAACACGGCGCTGGGGTCGTAAATGGGTTCCGGAGCGGAATCGCTGCCCAAATTCAGCGGTTCTTGGTCGAGACAGATTTGCCATGGCACCTCTGCCGATGCGACGGGCAGCGAGGAGTGCCGGATGAGACCCCGCGGACTCGCATCGCGGAGAACGCGATCGATCTCGACGGGGGAAAGCCTCGTGTTCAGCGGAACCGCTATCACACCGAGCCACGCGCACGCATAAACCAGCTCGAGATATTCTCTTTCATTTGGCAGCAAGATCGCGAGCCGATCGCCGATGGCAAGCCCGCGCCCGGTTAGCGAGGCGGCAATGTGCCGGACCTTGTCGTGGAGCTCGCGAAACGTCGAGGGCGCCGCGCTGCCACCGATCGCGAGCCGGTTCGGAAAAAATCGCGCGGCGCGGCCGAGGGAACACGAGTGGATCATATCAGCCTTTCAGGATTCGAAAGTACATGGCGGAATAGCGAGCACCGGCACTCTTTCAGGTTTTGGGTTCACGACCGAGCCCAACGTCCCAGCGTTGCAAACCGACTTGCTTTGCTTGCGCCAGCGCCGCTTTGAGAATCCGGCTCAGATCATCTTTCACAGCCGCGCGCAGCGCCGCCATGTCTTTCGCGGATCCGTTCCCGATTGGCATAGCATCGGCGATATTGCACAGGCGGTCGATCGCCCAACTCACCTCAAGTTCCGAATCGGGAACCGCGATCAGGTGCGCTGAGAGGAGCTCAGTTATGAGCAGTTCGAGCGTCTGCAGGCGCGCTGTCGTTTGGAGATCCATGATAGCCTTCCGTTGAAACGCCACGACCAATCTCTTGAATGAGGATCCGCGGCATCTCCGGGATCAAACGCGAGCCGCGCTGACCTGTGAAATAGGACCAGAGCCACTGGCGCTGTACGCGGAGGCGGTTCTGTAGCTGCGGCAGAGAGAGAATGTGTACGAATGCCCACACTAACCATGTCAGGAAGCCGCTTGTGCGCAACCAGCCTCGTTCCAGCACAGCGTAGTTCTTGCCGACGACGGCCATGTTGCCCTTGTCGAAATAGCGGAACGGATCGTTGACCGTCTGACCGTTCAGCTCTTTCGCGATCAGCCGCCCGACATACCGCCCTTCCTGAATTGCCGCCTGTGCCACGCCGGGCACAGGGTGTTCGTTTTGCATGATCGAGGCTGCGTCCCCAACGACGAACACTTCGGGTACATCCACTACCCTCATAAGCGGGTCAACGAGGGCCCGCCCGGCACGATCGATTTTGGTGCCGAGCATCTTTGGAATTGGCGACGCCGCCACGCCCGCCGTCCACAGCACGGTCGCACTCGGGATCCTCATTCCTCCGGCGATCACGCCTATCTCGTCGACTTTCTCGACTTTAACGTCCGTCATGACTTTCACGCCGAGCTTCTGGAGACGCCTGGCGACCTTGCGCGACAGCGACTCCGCAAAAGTCGGCAGAATCCGCTTGGACGCGTCGAGTAGAATGATGTTGGCCTTTGCCGGATCGATGCGGCGGAAATTGCCCCGCAGCGTGACGTTCGCCATCTGCGCCAAGGACGCCGCGAGTTCGACACCGCTGGGACCTGCGCCGACCAGCACGAATGTCATCTGTCGCGTACGTTCGCGCTCGTCCTCGGTCGTTGCGGCCATTTCGAACGCGCTCAGGATATTGCCCCGGATCGTCTCGGCGTCGCTGAGGTTCTTGAGCCCCGGCGCATATCGCGCGAACTCGTCGTGGCCGAAGTAGCTCGGGCGCATGCCAGTCGCGACCACTAGATAATCGAACACGATCTTGCGGACGCCCACGCCCGGGGTGGAAGCGTCGATAGTGCGGTCAGCAAGGCTGACGCCGGTGACCTCCGCCAGGAGTACGGTGAGGTTTCGCTGCTTCACCTCGAGCTGACGGAGCGGCGCGGCGATATCGGCCGGGGAAAGGACCGCCGTCGCCACCTGATAGAGCAGCGGTTGAAATATGTGGTGGTTGCGGCGGTCGATCAGAACGACCTCTGCATCGGCGTGCCGCAACGCGTGCGCCGCCGCGAGCCCGGCAAAGCCGCCGCCGACGATCACGACACGCTTGCGCCCAGCACCGGGTGCGTCGACGACGACTGTTGCTTGGTCAGGCCGATTATCCGCCAGCGTCGCGCTCATGGGTCACCCTTGTTCGTGCTCCTTGTCATTGCTCCTTTACTCAACTGCGACTTTGCGCAGCGCGCCCTTTCTCCGATCGCTTGGTGCGCAGTTCGAGGAGGCCGAGCAGAATCTCGTCCCGCTCTGCCTCCAGTTCGGAAATCGTGCGCGATCCGACCTCGGCATGGACGCTGTCGATGAGCTTCTTTTCCACCTCCGGCGTCAGCACCGGCGAGCCGAGGGTCTTCCACCAAGCCGTCATGGGGCCGGCGAACTGTTGGAAGAAGTGCTCGATACCCCCTGGGCCGCCGCCGAGGTGATTGAGCATCATGTTGCCCATGATCCCCCAACGCAGGCCCGGTCCCCAGGAGAGGGCGGTGTCGACATCGGCGGCGCTCACGATGCCCTCGGCAACGAGGTAATAGACCTCGCGCGCCAAGGCGGCCTGGAGGCGGTTCGCGACGTGGCCCGGCATTTCCTTGTTGAGCCGCACCGTCCGCCCCCCAATCGACGCGTAAAATGCCGTGGCGCGCCGGATCGTCTCTTCCGAGGTCTTTGCTCCGCCAACAATCTCGACGAGCGGAATCAAGTGCGGCGGATTGAACGGATGGGCGATGACGCAGCGCTCCGGATGCGACGGGGCACCCGATTGAATTGCGCTCATGGTGAGTCCCGACGAACTCGACGCGATGATCACGTCGGCCGGCAGCAATTCATCGAGCTCTCCGTAAAGCTTCTGCTTGAAGTCGATCCGCTCGGGTCCGTTTTCCTGGACGAGATCGGCGCCGCCGATGGCTTGCGCGAGCGCGGGTGTGAACTGGAGGTTCGACAGTGCCGCGCCAGGCGAGAGGCCCAACCGCTCGAGCGCCGGCCACGCGGCCTCGACGAACTTCCGCAGCGCGGCTTCCGCGTTCGGCGCGATGTCCGTCGCTACCACCTGCAGTCCTTTAGCGAGAAACAACGAGGTCCAACTCGCGCCGATCACGCCGGTACCGATGATGGCAATGCGACGAATGGGATTGATGTCGGTCATGTCGTGTCTCCGATCGTTATCAGACTTCGGCATAGGCGATCCCGGTGAGATTGCCCTGGGCGAAGAGCAGCTCGCGCTTGTCCGAGCCGTCGAGCTCGGCAGAATAAATCGTTCCGCCGAGGTCGGTGATGAACATACGATCGTTGCCGGGACATCCAGCGCGATGCCGATCCCTTCCATCAGGTGCGTCAGCACGATTTCCGGCACTTGACGGTTTTGCGTCGACCGGCGCGCGGTTGACGGTGTTGCCTCGAGGCGGATCGCCCCGGTCGGTCCAGTAGAGGACGCGGCTCGTCGTATCGAGCTCGAGATCGATCGGCTCGGGCAAGCCGTCGAAGATGACCTCGATATCGCTGCGGTTCGGCGGGGGTCTCGCCCGTCGGGATCTCGATACCCGCGCGGAAGATGCGGCCACGGCCGGCATTGTCCGGACCTTTCTGGGTCCAGTAGATTTGCTTGCGCTCAGGATCGATTGTGATTCCCACGCACCATCTCGTCTGATCGCGACCGATCCGCATCGCCGCGACCCGCTTCGACCAGGGTCTCGATCTGCGACCCGTCGAGGTTTGCGCGCATCACGCGCATCCCTTCGCGGTCGCACCAGTAGAGCTTGCCGCTCGCCTTATCGAGATGGAGCTGCTTTGGGGTGTGCGTGCCGCCCGACGGGACGATGAATCTGCGATTCTTGCCATCGAGGTCGGCGCGCTCGATCGAGCCGTCGTTCAGGTTCGGCACGCCCATGTTGGTCCAGTAGACGTGACCCGCTTCGACATCCACGACCACGCCATCAGGAATACGGCATTGGGAGGCGACGACTTTTTTGTTTGAGCCGTCCGGATTCATCGAAAGCACGCTGTCGCTGCTGACGTCGAGTACGAACAAGCAGCCGGTGTCGGTCTGCCTTGCGGTGGCCGGCTTGGTGTCCGCCTCTGCGATTTTGCTCATGCTTTGCTCCTTTTGATGCTATGCCGCCGCGGGGCGGTTCTTTGTCGCTCGGACGGCGCCGCTCTCGACGAAGCTGGCGATCTGAGTGCGATCGAAGCCCAACTGCGTGAGGATTTCCTCATTGTGTTCGCCGAGACCCGGGGCTCGCTTAGCCGGCACTTTGTCGACGCCATGGACTTGAATGGGACTGCTGACCGTCTCGGTCAGTTTGCCGCCGGCGCCTTCGAGTGGAACGACGATGCCGTTCTCGCGCAGCTGTGGATCTCTGACCACGTCGACGGGATCGCGCACTTCCCCGTAGGTGATGTGCGCCGATCGAAGACCTCGTGCCAATGCGCCATCGGCTGCGAGCGGAAGATCCTCGTCGACGATTGCCGTCAGCTCCTTCATATTCGCGGCGAGCTTGGCGGGATCGGAAAAGCGCGGATCTTCGGCGAGGTCTGCAACGCCCAATCGCATTCACCAAAACCGGGACCTTGTCGGGCGTGACGACGATGAGAAACCAGACGTCATCGGCGCTCTTATAGAGATTCATCACCGCGTTCGCCGGATTCTGTCCGATCATGCTGCGGGAAGAACTTGGCCTCGCAGAGCGCGGCCTGAATCGCGACGCTTGCGGACCAGACGCCTCCGGCGAGAAGCGACGTCGTGACGTAGGAACCGGTGCCGGTACGCTCGCGCCGTACAATCCCGTAACGATCGCCGAGAACAGGCTTACTGCCGTCGGGCTGTCTCCCGTTCCTGCGAACGGCCATGTCGGAGGTTCGCCGGCGTCGCGCGTTAGCGAGAGGAGGCCGCTGCGCGACCAGTAAGCGGTGATGTCGAATCCGGGGAGTTCGGCGTCAGGCCCCTTTTCGCCGTAACCCGTCAGGTCGGCGTAGATCAGTTGCGGATTCCACTGCACGACATCGGCGTACTCGAGCTTCAGTCGCTTGCGCGCGGGATGGGGCGTATTGATGATCAGCACGTCCGCCCATTTGACGAGCCGCTCGACCACGGCGCGGGAGTTCGGGGATTTCAGGTCGAGCGTCAACCCGCGCTTGTTGCGATTGTTCAAATGCCATCCATAGGCATCTTTCGCAGCGGGCTGCGGCGGAATCTCTGCGCATGTCGCCAAATTTCACCTGCTGGAGGCTCGACCTTGATCACCTCGGCGCCGAAGTCGGAGAGAATCACTGCCGCGCCGGGACCTGCGACGAAGCTCGACATGTCCACGACTTTCAGGTCGGAAAAGATGTTGTCAGTCGCCATCATTCACTCCTTGGATCGTTCAGCGGCCGTGGAACTGCGCGGCACGCTTCTCGAGGAAGGCGGTCGTGCCCTCCTTCTTGTCTTCCGTCGCGGCGCAGAGACCGAAATAGGAGGCTTCGAGCCGCAGCCCCTCGTCCTGGCTCGTCTGCATTCCTTTGTTTGTCGCTTCGAGGGCGAATTTCACCGCGATGGGCGCATTGGCGGCGATCTGATTCAGAATCTCCTCGGCGTGGGGGATCAGATCCGCGGCCGGGACAACGGCATTGACGAGTCCAATGCGATAGCCCTCCTGCGCGCTGATCATCTCCCCCGAAAGAATGAGCTGTAGCGCGCGACCCTTTCCCACCAGCCGCGGCAAGCGCTGCGTGCCGCCGCCGCCGGGGATCAAGCCGAGCTTGACTTCGGGTTGGCCGAATTTCGCGCTCTCGACGGCGATCCTGATCGTGCAGGCCATCGCCGTCTCGCAGCCGCCGCCAAGCGCAAAGCCGTTTATCGCCGCGACTACCGGCTTGCCGAGATTCTCGATGAGGTCCAGGACCTCCTGGCCGAAGCGGCTCGACTGCTCCGCCTCAACCGCCGTCACGTTGGAGAGCTCGCTGATATCCGCGCCCGCGATAAAAGCTTTTTCACCGGCACCGGTGAGGATGACGCCACGTACTTCCGCATCGTCCCGCGCGGCCTCGAAAGCCGTGCGCAAGTCCGCCCATGTTGGCGTGTTCAGCGCATTGAGCACCTTGGGACGATTGAGCGTCACATAGGCAATGCCGTCCCTCTTTTCGTACAACACATTCGTAGCGTGAGGGGATGCGCCGGCTGTTCGCCTTGTGCGCGATGCAATTGCGACTGAACTCATGGGGATGTCTCCTATCCGGACGGCTTGTCAGTGGCCGACAGTGGTTTTCGTCTTGGTGAAATCCGGGCGGCGTTTTTCGAAGAAAGCCGTCAGCGCTTCCTTGGTATCCGCGGACCGCAGTCGCGAATTGTACTCTTGGTATCTCGACTTTCACCGCCGCCTCGGTCTGCTCACGCGACCACCGCTTCAGCAGCCTTTTGGAAGCTCGAAGGGCGTCGATGGGCTTTTCCGCCAAGGCTTGTGCCGTCTCCATCGCTGTCGCCATGAGGCCGTGGTCGGACACCACCCGTGTCACAAGACCGAGCTCGGCCGCCCGCGGCGCATCGAATGGCCGCCCCAAGCAAAAACAATTCGGCAGCGGCGATGTAGCCGATCTGCGCAGGAACCGAGTAGCTCGTGCCCAATTCCGGCACCAAGGCGAGATTGATGAATGGCATCTGAAACACGGCGTTCTCGGCCGCGTAAACGAAGTCGCAATGCATCAGCGTTGTCGTTCCCGATCCGACCGCCGCGCCGTGCACGGCGGCAATCAACGGCTTGTCGAAATCGATCAGCGCAGCGATGTAGCGTCCCTGCGGGCTGTTGGCATCCATTGGAAAAGAGGCATGGAGAAAATCCTGGAGATCGTTGCCGGCACGAGAATGAATCTCCCGCTCCATGCAAGACGACGACGCGTATTGCGTCGTCTTTCGCGGCATTGTTGAGCAGCTCCGCGAGCGTTGCATACATGTTGAACGTCATCGCATTTTTCTTCGCCGGGCGATTGAGCTGAACGCGCAAGATGGTGCCTGACTTATCCGTTAGATTTCCGGCGCGTGTTCCTCTTTCGTGGATGCTACGTGCGACGAGCTTTCTAGGATTGAAGAAGCCATGGCGATCCCTTTATCCGACGTTGGAGACGAGCAAGCGCACGCGTTGGGATCAAGATCTCGCTATACAAAGGCGCCGAGGCCTGTGATCGCCTTGCCGACAATCAGATTCTGCATCTGATACGTGCCTTCATAGGAATAGAGAGCCTCAGCATCGGCGAAGAAGCGCGCGACGTTGTAATCGGCGACGATGCCGTTGCCGCCCAGAATCTCGCGACCCCACGCGACGGTTTCGCGTGATTTTGCCGTGCAGAACGCCTTTGCGAGTGATGCGTGATGATCGGCGAGCTTACCCTCGTCATCCATCTGGGCGAGCCGGACCATGAGGCACTGGCACGCGGTCATGTTGGCGAGCATCTTGGCCAAGAGGTCTTGCACCATCTGGAATGACGCGATCGGCCTGCCGAACTGCAGCCGCTCCTGGGCATATTTGAGCGTCGCCTCGAAGGCGCCCATCTGGATCCGGTCGAGGCCCAGCCCACCATGTACCGCGTCATCCGGAGCACGCGCGCAGTATCGCGAAACGAGTTGCCACCCTGCAGGCGATTGGCTTCCGGAAGTCGCACGTCCTTGAGGGTAATCTGGCCGTTTTGGACGACTTTCAACGCGATCTTGTGCTCGATTTTTTCCACGCTGAAGCCGGGCGTGGCCTTGTTCTCGACGATGAAGCCTTTGACCTGATTGTCCGCAAGATCGCGCGCCCAGATGATGGAAACGTCGCACCAAGTCGCGTTACCGATCCACCGCTTCTGGCCGTTGAGGATCCAGGTGTCGCCTTCGCGCTTCGCCGTGGTCGTCATACCGCCGCTCGTGCCGGACCCGACCAGCGGCTCGGTCAAGCCGAAGCAGCCGATCTTTTCCCAGCGCGCCATCGCCGGCAGCCACTTCTGCTTCTGCTCTTCCGATCCGTCGAGATAGATCGAGCCCATGGCGAGGCCGCTATGCACACCAAAGAAGGTGCAGAAAGAGGCATCGACGCGCGCCAATTCCATCGCGACGAAGCCGAACAGCTTTTGGCTGCCGCCGGCACAGCCATAGCCCTCGTAACCCAAACCGCCGAGTTGCAATTCCTTGAACGATGGAAGCAACTCAAACGGGAACGCGTCTTCGGACCAGTATTTGTTGATGATCGGCTGGACCTTGGTCTGCATATAGGCGCGGACGCGTTCGACCGTCACCTTTTCCTCCGCCGTCAGCACGTCCGCGAGCTGATAGAAGTCGCTGTTCGGCGCAGGCAGCTGCTTCGGCGCTTTCTTTTCTGCTGTCGTCGCCGGTGTCACACCAGCTGTCGCCGTTGCCATTTCACTGCTCCTTCGTTTCGGATGTGGACTGTTGCCTTCGTTTCTTCGTCGTAAGTAGAGAGGTGGTGCAGTTTTCTTCGCCACACGATCCCCCAAAGAGGGGTTCATGTAGCTTGTCGAAGGGGAGACAGAGTTGGATTGCGATTAGTCCGCCGGAAAGAACGCCGTCGGCTCAATTCCCCAAGCCAGGCCTTGCGCCATCATTTCCTGTTCTGTCGCAATAATTCTGGTCGCTGTCTCGCAGAGCAGGACCGTCGAAAGAATGACGACCACGGCAAAGAGGCCTGGATTTAGACGCGAGCAAACCTCGTCAATTCGCGTCATGATTTTCCGGGATTCAAGGCGCTTAAAACCCATGTGGGTGTCCTAAAAAGCGGCGGAGGGGAGCGGCGTTGCGCCTTGTTAAGCTGCAATGTCAGCTGTGGATGGCAAATCTCCATCCCCCGGTTGGGTGGCCCGCAACAACGTTTCGGGAAGACCGGCCCGAATACGGCTCTGTCCAACAGATTCCCCCGTTCGCCAGGACGTTACCCCCATTTGGGGGAATGGATTTGCCGGGTCACGGCCCGAAATCGGCTGCGGAGTAGCTGTACGTCCCGCCGGCAACTCAAGTGCGAAGGGACTCACGCACGGATGGAGGAAAGAGATGACACTTCAAGCGACGATGACGGCTGTATGCAAAGTGGCTGTATTGACCGGCTTGCTTTCGGCAACTGCAGCTTACGCATAGCAGGCGCCCGGCTCGGACCTCAGCCCGGCGAAATCCAATTGCGCGAGCAGCACCGGCTGCGCGAATTATTCAACGGGCGACGTCACGAGCAAAATCCGACCGCCGCGCCAACCAACGCCTCCTCGGCCACCGGGCCGAGCGGCGACCTCAGCCCCGCGAAGTCGAATTGCGATAGCAGCACCGGCTGCGCGAACTATTCGACGGGCGACGTTACCAAAGACAAGCCGCGTCCGCAGAAATAGTCATAGCCAGAGACTGTTCGATGGCCAGCGTCGTCGCGGAGAGAGCACGGCACCCGTCCTCGCCCGGACCGAGTTCGACCGCGACCCGGCGAGCTTCGATTCGATAGCCGGCCTCGGCGGCGTTCCCATCATCGATGGGAACGGCTATGTCATCGGCATCATCGTCGCCGCATCGGTGCGACGCGGCCGCAACTACATGGTGGCGCCTGAACTCCTGTTCGACGCTCAGCGCCGAACCGGGCACGATTTACCGAACCCGTAGCCGGTGCGAGGCATGGCCACCCCTCCCGTGTCCCTCGGCAATTCGGCTCAATGCGGCGATCCTCGAGGTGACCGCCCTAACCTACCGCGAAGCAATCGCGAGCCGCGGGGCTCTCTCTTTCGGTTCACGATCCCCGCTGCTGAGTGCGGCGTGCCCTAATACGGGTGCCGCACGATCTATCTTCGCTGCCGGCGGCATCACGGCTATTGCGTCCGATGCGCCTGTCCAGCGGCGGCCCTCTTCGTGCTCGGCCTGCGCGAAGGCGGCGACGGCACGCCGGAACTGCCTGTACAGCGACCGAAACCGACAAGACGTGGGAAACGCTTCCGCAGCGTGATTAGCTGCTCTAGGCTGGTACGGGATTTCAATCAGCCTCCCAATAGGGCCACAACGAGTTTTTTAGGAGACCTCGTCCGGACGAGTGGTCGCAAAACGCGAGATCGTCGAGGGGAAAACCCAGATGAGCAGCCAAAAGCAGCCTGACTTCCTCGCAACCAAAGTCATGGTTCCTAACCGGGCGCCCGGCCTCATTGAACGTCCACGCTTGCTCCGCTTGATCGAGGAAATCCAGCTAAAGCAGCTCACAATCATCAAAGGCGGCGCCGGCTTCGGTAAAACCTCGCTGGCAGCCGACTTGGCCACCCGTCTCCAACAGGGCGGTCATGTCGTGGCTTGGCTCACCCTCGATACGGCGGATAGCGACCCAACCCGGTTTCTCTTTTATATGGCTCAGGCGCTGCGCCGCGCATGCGGAATAGGCGAGAGTTCAATCAAGTTGATCTCAGAGCTCGTGACACCCGAGACGATTGCAACCAGTCTCACCAATGAACTCGTCGATATTGACGAAGACATCTATCTGGTTCTCGACGACTATCACCTTATCGACGACACAGAGGTTCATACCGTTCTGTCTTTCCTGCTCAGGCACGCACCGAGCCGGTTTCATCTGGTCCTAGCGACGCGTGCCGAACCTCCATTGCCGATCGCCGGCATCCGTGTCCAAAACAAATTGCTCGAAATCGATGCGGCAGCATTGGGTTTCGACGTCGATGAAACGATTCGACTTCTCCGGCAGGAAAAGATCGTCGCGACTGCCGCCGAAGCAAGGTTGTTGGACGAAAAGACGGACGGCTGGCCGGCGCTCTTGCGCATCTTTTGCCTGATCGCCAGCAAGTCGAGACAGAGCGTTTCGGAGAGTGTGCGCCAGTTGTCCGGCAACCTCAGCCCAATCGGCACATATCTTGATGAAATCCTCGACGGTCTCCCACGTGCTCTGGTCGAGTTCATGCTCAGGACAGCGATCCTCGAGCGCTTTTCGGTGCCGTTGTGCGAAGCTGTTACGAGCGCGAAATCCTCTCAAGCTTTTATCGATACGATTCTCACGCACCAACTTTTGTGTTCACCGATCGACCGTGAGGGACGATGGTTCCGTTACCATCCGATTCTGGCCGAACACTTGAGCCACAGACTGATAAAGGAATTTGCCGCCGAGATCCCGTGGCTACATCGGCATGCGTACTATTGGTATGCCTCGCAGGAGTCGTGGACACAAGCTATCCAACATGCGATCGCAGCAGGGGATGTCGATCAAGCAGTCGCCTGGATCAAGAAGTTTGCCATGGATCTGGTGAGAACAGGCGATTTGCTGACACTGATGGATTGGCGACGGCTCTTTCCTACCGAGCTCATGCGCGGTCAACTTGAGGCACGCATCGCGATCGCCTGGGCAATGGCGCTCGCGATGCGTTTCAATGAGACCCTGGAACTGATAGACGCTCTACAAACGGAGCTTGGCCGAAGCGAGATGGCGCCTGCGACCAGGGAGGCGATGGACTGCGAATGTGACGTGATACGCGCGGTCGCGATCGTGCTGAAAGACGACAGCCAAACCGCGTTAGCACTCGCCGAAGCTTGCCTCCAACGCACGAACGATCCTTGGACAGCAAATGTTGCTTCGAACGTTGCGCGCCTTTGCTATCTGAAGGCTGCCGATCTCAAAAGCTTTTACGCGACACCGTGGATTCCCTATTCCCAAACCGAGGATCGACGAAACCTTTTCGCGTCGGTTTATCATCGGTGCCTTCTGGGAATTGCGGAATTCCAGCAGTTGCGGATACAAACTGCTGAGCGGCACTACGCCGAGGGCATGCGCTTGGCTGAACAGTCTATAGGCCCGGATTTAATTGCAGCCGCCCTCCCCGCCAGCTTGCTTGCCTTCCTTCGATATGAGCAAGGTCGCTTGAACGAAGCCGAAGCTCTTATAATCGATCGTGTCCCGTTGATTACCGGCGCCGGCATGCTGGAATGTGGGTTGAGCGCAATTCTCACGCTTGCGCGTGTCGCCGAGTGGCGGGGCAATTTCGAGCGCGCACGTGCCATACTTGAGCAAGGAGAGGCGCACGGCTACGAGCGCGGCTGGGAACGTCTGATCGCCTTCGTTCTATCGGAGCAAATCCGTTTGGACCTCGCCGAAGGCCGAAACGCCGAGGCCGGCGCCCATCTCGAGAAGCTCGATCGCCTCGCTCGCGAAAATCCCACGACAGGCCTCTGCGCTCGGTCAGATATCCAAAACTACGCCAGCCTCGGACATGCGTGGGTTGCCGCAGCCGATAATCGGCTAAAGGAGAGCATTTATCTTTTAACGTCACTACGAAGAGCCCATGAATTCAGCGCAAAATCACTTGGCCGCGTTGCGCCTTGGTCTGCACCTCGCTGTCACACTATTTCGTGCCGATGAGAGTGCGCGTGCGATCACAGTTTTTCGAGAAATAGCGAGCGCATCGGCTGCAGCGCAGCTCGATCAATTGATCTTAGAGACCGGTCCACAGATCGGACCACTCCTACACCGAACTGCGGAGGATATGCAGCGCGCCAACGCCAACCCGCAACTTTCAGGTTATCTGAAAACCGCTCTATCGCGTTGGCGTGAGCGGTACCAACGCGATGGGCAGATCGACTCAACATCGGCAGCGGCAGATACGCTCAGCATGCGCGAGCGATCGATCCTCGAACGCATTGGCCAAGGAAAATCGAACAAGGAGATCGCAAAGGAACTCCACATCGCGCCCGAAACCGTGAAGTCCCACATCAAAAATATTTTCACGAAACTCAGTGTCGAAAAACGCGCTCAGGCCGTCGCTCGCGCTCAGAGTCTCGGTTTGGTTAGTACGCCGCTTTAGTCGCTTCACACGTCGGGTAGTTAGCACGCAAGTCTTGTAATAGGGCCCGCAACCAGCCCTACCACGTTGTTCTTGAGAGTTTGGCGGTCGATCGACTAGACACCGAATGCCATCTGCGGCTGGTGGTCGATGAAGATAAGTTGGCAGTTCGTCGGGGTGAGACTTCGAGCTTCGAATTGGTTATTGCGGTCTCCTTGTTTCAGGCCTTGATAAAGTCGAGAAGGTCGTGCTGTGGGTTTGTCGACATGATCAGGGAATATTCTCGACGATCATTTCCCAGACGTCGTGGCCCTTGCCGTGCAGCATCGCCTTCGCGGTGTAGACCGCCATTCCGACCACGGCTTCGGGGGAAACAAACGGTGAAGGCGGCATCACGAGCTGCATCGGATTGACCTTCACGTCCAGCAGGGCCGGACCGGGCTGCGCCAGCCAGGTTCGAACCGCCTCTTCCAGTTCACCCGCTATCGAGACGCTACGCCCCCAAAGCCCCACCGCTTCGGCGACTTTGCCGAAATCCGGGTTTTTCAGGTCGGTGTAGACCGGCTCCATGCCGATGGATTTCTGTTCGATATCAATGAAGCCGAGCTTGCCGTTGTCAAAGACCACGATCTTGATCGGCAGGTTCTCCTGCACCACGGTCAGCAAATCGCCCATGAGCATGGTGAAACCACCGTCGCCTGCCATACAGACCACCTGTCGGCCGGGCTGACACTTCTGCAATCCAATGGCCGACGCCATACCGCTCGCCATCGTGCCATGCAGGAGGCTGCCAAAGGTCCGGCGCTTGCCGCCCGTATCGACATGGCGAAGCGTCCAGACCAACACAGTGCCGTCGTCGATCGTGAATAACGCATCCTCGGCCGCATGCTTGTTGATGATCTTGGCGACGTATGTCCCGGGAATGGAGGCATCCGGACGAGACACGATTTCGGAATCCGCCTCGGCCCGATCCTTCCGATGGCGCTCCGCATATTTTGCGAGAAAGCTATCGTCGTCGTGCTGATTGAGAAGGGGTAGCAGCACTTCCAAGGTCGCCTTGATATCGCCGACGGCGCCGATCGTGACCGGATGCCGCCGTCCGATATGGGTCGGATCGGCATCGATCTGGATGATCTTTGCCTTGTTCGGATAAAACTGACTCCAGGCGAAATCGCAGCCTAGCGTTACCAACACGTCGCAATCGAGAATGGCGTGATAGCCTGCCGGCTGGCCGATAATGCCGGACATGCCAACGTTGTAAGGGTTGTCGTATTCGACGAAGTCTTTGCCACGCGACGTGTGGGCCATCGGCGCTTTGAGGCGCGCGGCCGTCGCGACCACCTCATCATGCGCACCAGCGCAGCCGGCGCCCGCGTATATCGTGATCGCGTTGCTCTCGTTGAGGATGGCCGCGATCTCGCCAAGGTCGGCATCGCTCGGCCGAACGAGCGGGCGCCGCGCATGAACGGTATAGGGCGCCTCGTCGTGCGCCGGAGCGTTGGAGACGTCCGCCGGTACGACGAGTACGGCGACTCCGCGTTTCGTCAGCGCCGCTTGGCAGGCAGCGACTACCTTGCGCCGCGCTTGCTCGGGCGTCACGACCGTCTCGCAAAAGACGCTGCAGCCCTTGAACACCTCAGTGAGGTCGACCTCCTGGATCGACTGGAACCCGAGATCCTGTCGAATGATCTGGGTTGCGATCAGGATGACCGGCGCGCGATTGCGGTTGGCCTCGTAGAGCCCGTTGATGAAGTGGAGGCTGCCCGGACCGCAGGAACCGGCGCACGCCGTCAGGCGGCCGGTTAATTGCGCTTCGGCGCCGGCAGCGAAAGCGCCGGCCTCCTCATGCCGCATATGAACAAAGTCGATGCTACTGCTGTGATGGCGTGGGCGATCCGATTCATCGTATCGCCGACGATCCCATAGCACCTCTTCACGCCCGCAGCTTCCAACATATCAACCAACACATCGGCCACTCTCTTGCTCATCGTGAAATTCTCGCCTGTTGCCGGGAAATGTCAGAGCAGTCGAACGAGCCGAAAAGCTCTCCCGTAAGCAGCTCTCGGACGCGCAGAGATCAAAAATCTGTGCTGTCTAGTTTTTGTGCCTTTGGCACCCAGCGCCCAATCCCCCGATCGGGGGACGCATCGTCCCATTCGGGGGAATCTCCACCGAACCGCGCTGAGGGCACGCTCTTCAACGCGAGCGCAGAGGGCGACCAGCGACCTGGATTCTTCCTCCGCCGCACTACGACCTCGTCCCCCAACGGGGGGATAGGGTTCGCCAGAGCCTTCGCCCAGGTTTTTCGTGACGACGCACGGAAGGACCGACCATCCGATGCTCGTCGCAACCCTGGGCCAGAGAGCGAGCAGTGCGGGCCGCCAGTACAAAGCTTATCGCGCGACTTATTGCTCTGAGTGCAACGGCGCCTTTGCTCGCCGCATGCAATGAGGGCGTGCTCGCTCCGCGGGGGCCCATCGGCAAGGCCGAAGCCGTCATCTTGTACGACGCCACGGGCATCATGCTCGCGGTCATCATTCCCGTGATCCTGCTGACGCTAGCCTTCGCGTGGTGGTTCCGCGCCGGCAATACCAGAGCGCGCTACCTCCCCAATTGGAGCTACTCCGGCCGGATCGAGATGATCGTCTGGTCGATCCCCGCGCTGGTCATCCTCTTCCTCGGCGGCATTGCCTGGATCGGCTCGCACGAACTCGACCCGCCGCAGCCGATCGCCTCGGCAACAGCGGCGCTCGACGTCGACGTCGTTTCGCTCGATTGGAAATGGCTGTTCATCTACCCGAGCCAGGGCATCGCCAGCGTCAATCAGCTCGTCGTCCCTGTCGGCACGCCGATTCATTTTCGCCTGACTTCGTCGAGCGTCATGAACTCGTTCTTCGTGCCCGAGCTCGGCAGCCAGATCTACACCATGCCCGGCATGATCACGCAGCTTAACCTGCAGGCGGATGAGGCCGGCGTATATAAGGGAATCTCGGCACAGTTCAGCGGCGATGGCTTCTCCGACATGCGTTTCGAGGTGACCGCGCTTCCCGCGGATCGCTTCTCAAGCTGGATCGAAAGCGTCAAAGCACGAGGGCGAACACTCGATCTCACGACATACGACGCGCTCGCACAGCCGAGCAAGGGGGTGGCTCCCGCCACCTATGCCGGTGTCGCTCAAGGCCTCTTCGAAACCATATCGACAAGTCACGCGAGCGCCAATCGCGCGTCGCACCAGGAGCACTGACATGCTGGGCAAGCTCAACTGGGCGGCAGTCCCGTTCGACCAGCCGATCGTCATGGTCACCTCCGGCGTGGTCGGGCTCGTGCTCTTCGCCATTCTCGCCCTCGTCACGCTGAAAGGATGGTGGCCCTATCTGTGGCGCGAATGGATCACCAGCGTCGATCACAAGCGTATCGGCGCCATGTATTTCCTTCTCGGATTGGTGATGCTCGTGCGGGGCTTTTCCGACGCGATCATGATGCGCAGCCAGCAAGCGATCGCCGCCGGCGGTTCTCAGGGCTATCTGCCGCCAGAACATTTCGATCAGATCTTTTCCGCCCACGGGACGATCATGATCTTCTTCGTGGCGATGACGTTTGTGATCGGCCTGATGAACTTCGCCGTGCCGCTACAGCTTGGCGTGCGCGACGTGGCTTTTCCCGTGCTCAACAATGTCGAGCTTCTGGCTCACGGCCTCGGGCGTTCTGCTCGTCAATCTTTCGTTGATCGTCGGCGAGTTCGCGCGGACCGGCTGGCTTGCCTATCCGCCGCTCAGCGAGATCGCCTACTCGCCCGGAGTCGGCGTCGATTACTACCTCTGGTCCTTGCAGATATCGGGCATCGGCACGCTGCTCAGCGGCATCAACCTGACGACGACGATCCTTAAATTGCGTGCACCCGGCATGGGCTACATGCGGATGCCGATCTTCTGCTGGACGGCTCTGGCCGCGAACCTGCTGATCGTCGCCGCGTTTCCCGTATCTGACCGCGACCTTCGCGATGCTCCTGCTCGATCGCTATGCCGACTTCCACTTCTTCACCAATGACGCCGGCGGCAATCCGATGATGTACGTCAACCTCATCTGGATTTGGGGCCACCCGGAAGTCTATATCCTCATCCTGCCGGCCTTCGGTGTGTTCTCCGAAGTTGTCGCGACGTTCTCCGGCAAGCCGCTCTTTGGATATCGCTCCATGGTCATGGCGACGATGGCGATCTGCGTGCTGTCGTTCATGGTCTGGCTGCATCATTTCTTCACGATGGGGGCTGGCGCCGACGTCAACGCGTTCTTCGGCGTCATGACGATGATCATCGCCGTACCGACGGGCGTGAAAGTCTTCAACTGGATGTTCACGCTCTATGGCGGCCGCATCCGCTTCACCGTGCCGATCTATTGGACGCTCGGCTTTATCGTCACCTTCGTCATTGGCGGCATGACCGGCGTGTTGATGGCGATCCCACCAGCCGACTTCGTGCTGCACAACAGCCTCTTCCTGATCGCGCATTTCCATAACGTGGCGATCGGCGGCGTCGTGTTCGGCGCGATGGCTGGATACACCTATTGGTTCCCCAAGGCCTTCGGCTTCAAGCTCGACGAGCGCTTGGGCAAGGCGATCTTTTGGTGCTGGTTCATCGGCTTCTATCTCGCCTTCATGCCGCTCTATGCGCTCGGCCTCATGGGAGCGACACGGCGGATGCAGCACTACGCGGATCCGCACTGGCAACCGTTGATGATCGTCGCCCTCGCGGGCGCGCTCTTGGTTCTTCTCGGTATCGGCCTGACCGTCGTTCAGCTCGCTGTCAGCATTCGCACGCGGGACCGACGGCGCGACACCACCGGCGACCCATGGAATGGGCGCACGCTCGAGTGGTCCACGCCGTCGCCGCCGCCCGCCTGGAACTTCGCCGTCCTCCCGCCGGTCGAGTCCGTCGATGCCTATTGGGCAGCCAAGCGACAGGATCAGGCGGCCGGTCAACCCGTTCGCCGCCGGTCCGTACGATGCCCCTGCATGTGCCGCGCAGCAACCCTACGGGCTTCTTTCTCGCTTTCTTCGCTGTGGTGCTGGGCTTCGCGCTCATCTGGCACATTTGGTGGCTGGCGATCGTCGGTCTGGTCGGCGCCCTGGCGGTCGGATTGCGGCAGGCTTGGCAGACCGATACCGAAACGGTGATCTCAGCCGAGCAAGTCGCTGCTTTCTATGGCGAGCAGCAGAGAGCGAAGGTGACCGTATGAGTGCCGTCGATCCGCTCGCGCGCGATCTCGGAGCGCTTCCGCTCTCGATGCGCGGCCCGGCGCCGACACGGGTCGTCGTTGGCTACGGCTTCTGGCTGTTCCTGCTGTCCGACATCATCATTTTCTCGGCCTTGTTCGCCGCCTATGCCGTGCTGTCCGGCAACACGGATGGCGGACCGCCCGGCGCGGCACTCTTCGATAAAACACGTGTCCTTATCGAAACCGCGTGCCTGCTCGTCTCGAGCGTCACTTGCGGCTTCGCGATCGCTCGCCGTTCAAGCGCGTCACAAGCGTCGGCGCGTATGTCTGGATGATCGTCACCTTCCTCCTGGGCGCCGCTTTCCTCTCGCTCGAGAAAGCAGAATTCGCACGCATGCTTGCCGGCGGCAACGGTCCGTCGCGCAGCGCCTTTCTGTCGGCTTTCTTCACGCTGGTCGGCACGCATGGCCTGCACGTGACGATCGGCCTCTGCTGGCTCGTGGTCATGATGCTGCAGATCGCGACCCTTGGCTTTCGCCCGATGGTAGGGCGCCGCTTCTTCTGCTTCGGCCTGTTCTGGCACGCCCTCGACATCGTCTGGATCGGCGTATTCACGATCGTCTACCTGGGAGCACATCCATGAGCGACGAGACTCGAGGCTCAAGGACGGGCCCCTGGCGTCAGCGAGCATAGCCGGGCCACGCCGCGAACCTATCTCATCGGACTCTGTTTTGCGATCGTCCTGACTCTCGCTTCGTTCTGGGCGTCATCGACAACCGTCATCTACGCGCCCGGGATCCCGGTTCTGCTGGCCGTACTCGCGATCGCGCAGATGGGCGTGCACCTCGTCTTCTTTCTCCACATTTCAAGCGCCCCTGACCAGACCAACAACTTCCTCGCACTCGCCTTCGGCATTTTCGTCGTCGGCCTCATTGTATTCGGATCGATGATCATCATGGCCAATCTCAATCACGCAATGGTGCCAATGGATCAGCTGATGCAGATGCAGCGGTAACGGTTCTGCCCTTCGCTCTTTATCCGCTGACCCGGAGTTAACTTTGTTGCGAAAGCTACTCTCTGCCAACCCGGCCCGCATCGGTCGGTTCGATTCCCCACCGAAGCCGGACGCTATCCCGGCTTCCCTTACGCGCGGCACACCGAGCGAATTGAAAGCCGATCTCATCGCGCTCCTCGGTAGGGACGGCGTCCTCCACAGGGCGATAGACCTGGTGCGATACGCGTCCGACGCCAGTCCTTATCGGCTCACGCCCCAAGTCGTCGTGCTGCCCCGGACGACGGACGATGTCGTCAAAATCTTTCGTTACTGCCACGAGACCGGAAGACACGCGACCTTCCGGGCGGCGGGGACCAGCATGAACGGCCAGTCCCAATCGGATGACATCTTGATCGATGTCCGCCGCCACTGGTACGGCGCCAAAGTGGAGGATGGCGGCCAGCGCGTGCGAGCGCGTGCCGGAATGATCCTGGGTCACGTCAACGCCCTCCTCGCGCGGCACGGGCGACGGCTGGGTCCCGACCCCGCCAGCTCGAACGCCTGCACGATCGGCGGTGTGATCGCAAACAATTCCGGCGGCATGCGCTGCACCGTCCCGAAAGATGCCTACCATACGGTCACCGCGCTGACCTTCGTGACACCGTCCGGCGCGGTAATCGATACGTCGGCTCCGGACGCGGAAAGCAATTTCGCGGCGGCGGAGCCGCAGCTTGCGCAAGGTCTCCTCGATCTCCGTCGGGAGTTGCTTGCCGATCCGAGCACTGGCCGACCGAACCCGCCGCAAATACAAGATCCGGAACACGCACGGCTATCACCTTTGCGCCTTGCTCGATGGCGAGACGCCGCTCGAGATTTTTCGGCGGCTCATCGTGGGGTCCGAAGGAACGCTCGCCTTCGTCGCCGATGCGACGATCGAAACGGTACCCGCGCCCCAAGTGACCGGTGTCGCCTGGATTCCGGTACCCACGATCGCTGATGCCGTCGCGCTCGTCCCCGACCTGGTCGCGCTTGGCGCATCCGCCGTCGAGTTGATGATTGCCCCGGCTCTCACTGCAGCGGGCCAAGTCTTTGCGGACACGCCATCCTATTGGAAAACGCTCGATCCCGAAGCGGCAGCGCTTCTCGTCGAGTTCGGCGCGGCGGACGCGGCAGTCGCTTAAAGCCGCCGAGGGCCACGTTCTCGAGCTTGTTGCCAAGGCCAAACTGATCCGGCCGGTCGAGTTCACGAGCGTCGAAGAAGCGATTGAACTCGCGTGGCATGTGCGCGAGGGACTGCTGGGCCTGGTCGGCAAGAACCGGCCGCAAGGGATCGACGCTCATAACCGAGGATGTCTGCTTTCCCCCGGAGCGCCTGGCGCAAGGGGCGCACGATGTTCAGCAGCTGCTGGCGAAGCACGGGTTTATTCCCGGTGTGGCCGGGCACGCCGCTCACGGCAATCTTCACTTCGTGCTCGTTGCCGATTTCGGCAATGCAGAGGATCTCGCGCGGTATTCGGCTTTCATGGCCGAGCTCGTCGACTTGGTCGTGCAGAAATACGACGGCTCGCTGAAGGCCGAGCACGGAACCGGGCTCAACATGGCGCCCTTCGTTGCCGCGGAATGGGGCGAGAAGGCCGCCGCCATGATGTGGCGGATCAAGCAACTTGCCGATCCTCACGGCATTCTCGCGCCGAACGTCATTCTGACGCGGAACCAGAATCTCCATTTGGAGAATCTGAAAGTCGGTCCCGCAGATCGAGGGCATCACCGGCAGCTCGCACTGCATCGAGTGCGGCTTCTGCGAACCGGTTTGCCCGAGCCGCAATGTGACGATGACGCCGCGACAACGGATCGCGCTCCGGCGCGAAATGGCCAGGCAGACGCCGGGCTCACCCATGCTCGCCCAATTGCAGGCGGAGTATCAATACGACGGGATCGAGACTTGCGCCGGCGACGGAACGTGCGCCATTCCCTGTCCGATCGGGATCAATACCGGTGCCTTGATCAAGGAATTCAGAGCGCGCGAGAATAGCCCGCGCGCCGACGAGATCGCGCTGCGCCTCGCCGAGCACTGGAGCGCGGTCGAGAAAATATCGCGCGTTGCGCTTGTGGGGAACGCACGCTTTCTCCGCGCTGTTCGGCGTGAAGCCGCTGACGGCCTTGACCGCCGTCGCCCGGGGGTCGTGAGCCCGGATCTCTTTCCCGCCGTCCCGGGCCCTATGCCGCGGCCAGCGCGGGCCTTGCCGCGGACAGATCGCGACGGCGCGGCAGCCGTCTATTTCTCGGCATGCATCAATCGGATCTTCGGTCGCGATCCGACGGGCCACCAGCACCATCGCTTCCGGAAGCTCTCCTGACGTTGTCCGAGCGCGGCGGAAAGCGTTTGTGGATTCCGCCGGACGTTGGCGGCTTCTGCTGCTCGACCCCTTGGAAATCGAAAGCCTATCGGCAAGGCCATGCGTTCCGGCCACACGTTTATGGCGAAGGCGATCGCCGATGCGCTCTGGCGCTGGAGCGATGGCGGGGCGATACCGATCGTCGTCGATGCGGCATCCTGCACGCTCGGCTTGGCCGAAGACATCGCGACGCAGCTCGATGCCGAAACAAAAGGCGAAGTACGAAAGCCTCAAGATCGTCGATTCCATAAGCTGGTGTCGCGATCTGCTGCCGAACTCTGACCATTTCCCGGAGGCTGGGCGGATCGCGGTCCATCCCACCTGCTCGATGACGCATCTTGGTTTGGCCAGGCGCTCAGAGAGATCGCAGGGCATCTGGCCGACGAAGTCGAAGTGCCGGTAGGCACAACCTGCTGCGGCACCGCCGGCGACCGCGGGCTCCTTACACCCTGAGTTGGTCGTCTCGGCAACGCGCGAGATCAAGTCCGTGCTGGATGCTCTCCCGGCAGAGGCTTACCTGTCGGCGAACCGAACTTGCGAAATGGGCCTTCGGCACGCGACCGGGCGACCGTATGAGTTTTTTGTTTTCCTGCTCGAGGAACTGAGTCGTCCGCAGGCGGACTAAAGGATGCCGTCTCGAAGCGCAGACGGAAATGGACCATTGTCATGCAATATTCGGATTACAAATGTTTTCGGTTCGAAATCGATTCCGGCGTTGCATTCGTCAGCATCGATCACCCGCCGATAAATCTTCTCGATGAAGTTCTGTCGCAGGAGTTCGATCAAACTCGGCAAGCAACTCGAGGCCGACGAGAGCGTCCGGGTTGTGGTCCTGCAGAGCGCGCTTCCTGAGTTCTTTATAGCCCATTCGGGTTTGGGCCGAGTTGGAGCCGCATCCAAAATAGTGTCTCGTACACGCAGCTTTCGTCTTACGCAGACGATCGGCGAGCGGTTCAGGAACATGCCCAAGGTAACCATCGCGAAAGTCGAGGGGCGGGCCCGGGGCGGCGGGAGCGAGATCGCGCTGGCCATGGACATGTGCTTTGCCGCCGTTGGCAGAGCGATCTTCGGCCATCCCGAAGTGGCGATCGGGCTTGTTCCTGGCGGCGGTGGCTACGCAAAGATTGCCGCGGCTGATCGGGCGAGGACGCGCCTTGGAGGTGCTCCTGGGTTGCAATGATTTGTCCGCGGAGTTGGCAGAACGTTACGGGTATATCAATCGCGCGCTGCCGGCCGATGAGCTGAGCCCTTTTGTCGAGAGACTGGCTCGCCGCATCGCCTCATTTCCTCAACACGCGATCGCTCACGCCAAGGCGGCCGTGGATACGGGAGCATTCGGTTCCCTTGCGGAGGGGCTTCTGGTGGAAGCCCATGAGTTCGATTTGAGTGTCGCCAGCGAAGTGACACAAGCGCGCGTGACGGAAGCGCTGAAGCTCGGCGCCGAAACGTATGAAGGCGAGCTGGCGCTGGATTATCTAACGAGACTCTCTCCCCGATAAGTCGCGCGACAATGCGCGGGATCAGCAAATACCGATAAGGAGGCAGCACGAAGATGCTCAAAGGATTCTCAGTTCCACTCACGCCGCAGGGAAAGTCGACGCTGGCGCCGCTGCCGCCCTGGCACTACTCCAGCGATTGTATCGCGATCGAATACTGGACCGATCCCGCTTCGGTCGCGGCGCTCCTTCCACCCGGCCTCGCACCGGACGAAAAATCCGGCGGGCGCGCCTTCTTCTGGTTCCTCGACTGGCAGTTCACCGGATCCAACGATGAGCTGACCGACCCCGCGCGGTATCAATATCGCGAAGCCTTCGTCCTGGTCGAGGCGATCTTCGACGGCACGCCGGTCAATTACTGCCCCTACATCTTCGTCGACAACGACGCCGCGATGGCGCGCGGCTGGGCGCAGGGCTTCCCGAAGAAGCTCGGCAGCGTCTTTCAAACGCGAACCTACGCCGCACCGAGTGCGGCCGCGGCACCCCTCGCCAAAGGAAGCCGCTTCGGCGCCAGCGTCGCTGCACACGGCGAGCGGTTGGCGACCGCGCGGATCGAGCTCGAACAAAAAGTCGACAATCCCGCGTCCGTGTTCAATCGCCCGACGACCATGCGACGGTATTTTCCGCAACTCTCCGCCGGGCTTCATGAGACGCCGGCTGTCGATGAGTTGACGATGTCGCTTACCGACGACCTCGCGGTGGTCGATGTCTGGGCAGGATCGGCAGCGCTGTCGATCCCTGAAGTCCACGGCGAGGACATGCATCTGATCGCGCCGCGGCGTGTCGGCCGAGGCTATCGCCTCGGCATGGCGTACTCGGTCACCGATCTCCGCATTCTGAAGACCAACACCGGTTAATCGTCGCCGCCGCTTTCCGATCCTTCCGACGGCGCATCTCAAGGAATTCGACGATGAGCAGAACTGCAGCAGACTATATGGCGGAAGCGCTCGCTCAAGCGGGTGTGAAGCGCATCTACGGTGTCGTTGGCGATTCGCTGAACGGATTTACGGACGCCCTTCGGCGTTCGGAATCCATCGAATGGATCCACATGCGCCATGAAGAAGGCGCCGCCTTCGCCGCCGGTGCCGAGGCGCACCTGACCGGCAAGCTTGCCGTCTGCGCCGGCAGTTGTGGCCCCGGCAACCTGCACCTGATCAACGGACTCTTCGACGCGCAGCGCAACAACGTGCCCGTGCTTGCCATCGCGGCGCACATCCCGAGCAGCGAAATCGGCATCGACTACTTTCAGGCGACTCACCCCGAAAGCCTGTTCAAGGAATGCAGCCACTACGTGGAGTTGGTGAGCAATCCCGATCAACTGCCGCAGATCCTGTTGCGCGCCATGCGCGTCGCGGTCGGTCGCCGCGGCGTCGCCGTCGTCGTCATCCCGGGCGATGTTGCGTTGAAGCCGCTCGCGGACGCGGTCCCCACCTGGCTTGTCCCCGCAGTCCCGGTGACACAACCTCCCGAAGACGAGTTGCGAAAACTCGCGGATCTCCTGAACGGATCGGAGAACGTGACGATCCTCGGCGGCGCCGGATGTGCCGGCGAGCACGCCGCGGTCATCGAGCTCGCGCGCAAATTGAAGGCGCCTATCGTCCATGCCCTGCGCGGCAAGGAACACCTGGAGTTCGACAACCCGTTCGATGTCGGGATGACGGGGCTCCTCGGATTCGCCTCGGGCTACGCGGCGATGAAGAGCTGCGATGCTCTCCTGATGCTGGGAACGGACTTTCCTTATCGCCAATTCTTCCCCGAAGACGCGCTCATTGCGCAGATCGATATCCGGCCCGACGCCCTCGGAAATCGCTGTCCTCTCGATATCGGCCTGGTTGGGGCGGTGGGCTATTCCGTCAGAGCGCTCCTTCCTCTGATCCACGAGAAAGAGGACACGACCCATCTCGACAACGCGATCTCCGACTATCGCAAGGCGCGGGCCGGTCTCGATGCGCTCGCGGAGAGCGGGCCCAACAGCAAGCTTATCCACCCTCAATACGTAAGCCGTCTCGTCAGCGAATTGGCCGAGGAAAACGCGATCTTCTCCTGCGATGTCGGTACACCCGTCGCTTGGGCGGCACGTTACCTGAAGATGAATGGTCGCCGGCGCCTGGTTGGCTCGTTCAGTCATGGGTCGATGGCCAATGCCATGCTGCAAGCGATCGGCGCACAGGCGGCGTTCCCGAAGCGGCAAGTGATCTCGTTCTCCGGCGACGGCGGTTTCACGATGATGATGGGCGAGTTCGTAACGCTCATCCAAACCGGTCTGCCCGTCAAGATCGTCGTGCTGAACAATGGAACGCTGGGCTTCGTCGAGCTCGAGATGAAAGCCTCGGGCTTCCTCGATACCGGATGCGATCTCAAGAATCCCAATTTCGCCGAGATGGCCCAATCGATGGGCATCAAAGGGATTCGCGTCGAAAAGCCGCAAGAACTGCGGTCCGCCGTTCAGCAGGTGCTGTCGCACAATGGGCCAGCCCTGCTCGATGTCGTGACCGCTCGCCAGGAACTCGTGATGCCGCCGAAAACAACGTTGGGCGATGCCCACAAGTTCGGCGTGTTCATGTTGAAAGCCGTCCTCGACGGTCGTGCCGGCGAACTCATCGATCTGGCGAAGGTAAACCTTACGCGATGATTTCCGCGGGGCCGATGAACGGCGATATCGAGCGGAACCACTGCAGCTTTTGATAGGAGCTTGCGAAAGTGCCCCTTTATACAATCACGACGCAGACCGGTGTCCTCACCCGCGATGGCAAAGCCACTTTGGCGGCAGGACTGACGGAGCTTCATTGCGAGCTCGCGGGCGTGCCGGCGAACTGGGTCCACATCGTCTTCTATGACTACCCTGTTGGGAACGGCTTTACCGCTGGCGAGCCCGCGGCGGCGGTCGGGCTCACCTTGCTCATCCGCACGGGCCGCTCTTCGGAATACAAGCGAGCGCTGCTCACGCAACTCTGGCAATTGGTCCAACAGGCCACCGCCACTCCGGACGATCAAATCGTCATCGGAATTCAGGAAGTGCCGCCCAGCCAAGCCATGGAAATGGGCCAGATCATGCCGGACATCGCGGAACATTGAGGCGCGTCCGTGAAATATACGGCCCTCGTACCCTCATTACACAGCCGTTTTCGCCAAAAAAGCGACGTGCGTAAAAGATGGACGCGCCAGCGGGAAATATGGGTGCGCTGATGCGTGTCCGTCTTCTGCGACATTTTGCGAAAGGCCGAGGGCCGATGTCGCCCTCCCGTCGTATCAGGCTGGCTGTCGCGCTTTGGACGACGGTTGCGCTGGCCGGCTGTAGCGCAGCGCCATCGCAAAACATTCTCGGATCTTATTTCCCCTCGTGGATGATCTGCGCGCTCATCGGGATCGTTGTGACGATCGTCATTCGCCAGATATTCGCCATTACCGGCATCGATCGGACGCTGCCGGTACCGCTTCTCGTCTATCTCGCCATCGCGACCGCCGCTGCCTTCGCAACGTGGCTGATATGGCTCGATCGAGCTTGAGGCATAAAGGATGAGCGGATTTCGCCCTTGGGTCGGACGGTTGGTCGCCGCGCTCAGCGTGGCGGCGGCGTTCGGGTTCGGCGGCTACACGCTCTACCGGCTCGACCGCGCGCCCCGAACGCACGATGCTTTTCTTTACGCCGATAGCGCCGGGATCGCACCCGAAGTCAATGGCCGGATCGTGCAATTGCTTGTTCGCGACAATCAGCGGATCAAGAAAGGCGATCCTCTCGTCAAGATCGACCCCGAACCCTTCGATTTGCGGCTCCGACAAGCGCGAGCCGAGGTTGCGGCTCTCCAGGCGCAAATCGATCTGACAACACGGCAGGTGCGAGCACAGTCTTCCGGTGCCGACGCTGCGGCGACGCAGATCGTACGCGCCCGATCGCAGCTCGCGCTGGCTCAGGACACGGTCGGCCGCCTCACGCCTTTGCTGGGCAAAGGCTACGTCACCGCCCAGCAAGTCGACGAAGCAAGAACCAACGAACGCACAGCGGCATCTGCCCTGACCGCCACGATCCAGCAGGCGAGCCAAGCGCGCGACGCCGTTGGCGATACCGCGAGCCTGGAGGCGCAGCTCGCCGGCGCGCTGGCAAGCGTCGGCCTCGCGGAACGTGATCTGCGCCAGACGACGATCTACGCGCCTTTCGACGGCCTCGTCTCCGGACTCAATATCGCTGAGGGCGCCTATGCCGTCGCGGGGCATCCGCTCTTTACGCTGATCAAGACCCACGACTGGTATGCCGTCGCCAATTTCCGCGAGACGGAATTGCCGAGCATCGCTATCGGCGATCCTGCGACCGTATGGGTTATGGCGGACAACAATCGCCCGCTTCGCGCTCACGTCGAAAGCATCGGCTGGGGCGTTCGGCCCGAAGATGGCGGCGGTCCATCGCTTCCCGCCGTTAGCCGGACATTGAGCTGGGTCGTCGTGGCGCAACGTTTTCCGGTCCGCGTGCGGCTTGACGATCCACCGGACACGGCGATGCGGATCGGCGCGACCGTCTCAGTGGTGGTGCAGCATGACGCTGCTCGCTGATACGTTAGAGCCAAGACGTCTTCCTCTCTGGCTTTTCCTGCGTCGAGAATTGGCGCCGCGGCCCGGTCGGGTCGCGGCCGCGGCGAGAATTGCCATCAGTTGCGCTGTCGTTGTCGCGATCGCGATGGTCTTTCAGATCCCGCTCCCTGCCTACATGGCTTACCTCGTCTTTCTCGTCAGCCAGAACGAAGCAGCAAGCACGCTACTAACCGGCGTCGTCGGCGCGCTCGCTGTCACCTTGGCGGTTGCGCTGACGCTTTTGTTCTACACACTCGATGCTTCGGAGCCGGCGCTTCGCTTGCCTTTGATGGCGGGCGCGACCTTCGCCGCGATGTTCCTGACGCGAACTCTAGCCCTTGGTCCGGTCGTCTTTCTGATGGGCTTTGTTCTGGTCTTGTCGCAGACGCTGATCGACGAGATTCCAAATCTCGAAGCGCTGACCCGGCTCGTCTTGTGGCTCTGGGTTGTCGTCCTTGTCCCGGCGGTCTGGACGGTTCTGCTCAACCTCGTGATCGGCGAAAACCCAACCCGACTGGCACATCGCACGGCGCTGCGTCTCCTTAATGCCATCGCGGCAGCATTACGTGATGAGAAAAACGCTGGATCGCTGGAGCGTCAGCGCGCGGATGCCATCGCCTTGATCGAATTGCACCATCGCGCCGGCATGCTCGACCACGCTCTCCACGCGCGGACGACGAGCGATACCGCTCTCATCGAGACGCTCGGCGAACTCTTGACCCTGCTCGAAATACTCCCCGTCGATACGCCCGCACAGGCACGCGTTCCACTCGCTGCTGCGTGCGAGATGATCGCTTTGGCGTTCGAGCGCGGCGAGAAACCGCCTTCGCTCGAGATCATGCCGCCAAAAAACGTGATGGCGGCGCTCACGCTGACATCCCGACCGGTTGTCATTGCGCTGGCCGAGGTGCTGCGGCGGTTGGCTGCCGGAATTGCCAGCCGGCCTACCGTCATCGATCCGGCGAAACCTTCCTCCGCGAAAGCGGCTTTTGTGCCGGACGCGTTCACCAACCCGAACCACGTTCGCTTTGCGCTCAAGACGACCGTCGCGGTCATGGCGTCTTACATTATCTATACCGGCCTCGATTGGCCGGGCATCAGTACTTGCATCACTACCTGCTTTTTCGTCGCTCTCGGCACGCTCGGCGAAACCGTGCACAAGCTGACCTTGCGCCTTTCAGGCGCCGTGATCGGCGGCATCGCCGGCGGGCTCGCCATCGTTTATCTGCTGCCAGAGATGACGGATATCGGCCAACTCTGTCTCCTGATCGTCGCGGTCTCTTTTGCTTGCGCCTGGGTGTCTACGAGCAGCGAACTTCTCTCTTATGCCGGCATGCAAGCGGCTTTCGCCTTTTTTCTCGGCGTTCTCCAAGGCTATGGCCCCTCGACCGATCTCACCGTGCTGCGCGATCGCGTTGTCGGCATTCTCCTCGGCAATTTCCTGATGTCGCTGATCTTCAGCGTATTTTGGCCGGTCAGTGCCACGGATGTGGCGCGATCCGCGCTCGCGAAAACGCTACGCGCGCTTGCGCGGCTCCTCACCTTCGAGGGTCGGACAAATGCCGAGGCGCGGCTGGCTGTCGTCCAGGCGCTCGTCGAGGCGAGACGGTTTGCTGGGATCGCATTTTTCGAACTGCGTATGCTGCCGCAGCGCGAAGGCTCAGGGCCGAGCAGAGAGCCGCCCTTGGCTTCTGCCGAGCGTCTTGCGGCCACCGTCTTCGCCGTCGCGGATCAACCAGCCGACATCGCTCGCGCCAGCATCTTCCACGAGCAAGACGAAGCGCTGTCGGGATGGCTTGTCGCGACAGCGGATCATCTAGCGGCAGCCAAGCCTATACCACCTGCGCCCGATCTCAGCGCAGCCTCGCCCACTCTGCCTGGTAACACGCCTCCCGATCCGCGCGCCTCGTTGGTCGAGGCCCGGAAGCTGCTTCTGACGGAGATCGCGAATGTCGCGGGCTAAGCGCGGCACTATCACGCGAAATGCTTCGAGACTAGCGCTGCTCGGCACGTTGGCGCTCGCGGCTTGCGCAACCGACAAGTTGGACCTTGCACCGAGAACGCCGTCTCAGCCTTGGGTCATCCCACCGTCATTCGACAAATTGCCGCCCCCAGGGTCCTCCGCGTCCGATCATGCGCCGCCGGCGACAAACGACAAGTCTGACGCAGTGCCCATCCTTCCTCCCGAAACAACCGCGTCTGGCCGTACCACGTCGAGCGAGTACGCGAACGCTATTCCGGGCGGCAACAGTGTCTCGATCGACCCAAACCGGCACTATAATCTCGCCGCGCTGATCGATCTTGCCCAGCGCAACAATCCCGAAACGCGCGATGCTTGGGAGCGGGCGCGCCAGGCTGCGCTTGGTGTCGGCCTCAGCGAAGCAACCTATGTGCCGCAAATCACCGGCGAGATCATCGCCGGATATCAGCACACGCCGCTGCCGATTCCGACGAATTTGATTCCGCAAGGCTTCTTCACCTCGGATACGCGCGAGCTTATCCCGACTTTGACGGCGAAATGGCTGCTTTTCGATTTCGGGCAGCGCGCCGGGGCGGTCGACGCCGCAAAGGCCAATTCCTTTGTCGCCAACGTCACCTTCACGGGCGCACATCAGCAGCTCATCTACGCGGTCAGTCGAGACTACTTCGCTCTCGGCGCGGCACGCAGCCGTTTGCGCGTCGCGCAGCAAGCGCTCAAGAGCGCCGAGATCGTGGATGACGCGACCCAGTCACGACGCGGGCGCGGTCTTGCGACCACCGTCGAGCTCGCGCAGGCGCAGCGGCAAACGGCACAAACGCGCTTCGATCTGGTGCGTGCAACCGGCGCCGAGCACAACGCTTATTCCGCATTGATCGCCAGCATGGGTATCGCGCCAAGCACGCGGGTCGACGTGACTGATAGTTCCGCGCAGAAGCTGCCCGATGCGCCGAGGCGCGACGTCGATGCCTACGTGCGGGACGCGCTCGCCAACCGCCCCGATATCATCGCAGCCTTCGGTAAAGTCCGCGCCGCCGAAGCGACGCTGCGCGGCGCCCGTGCGACTCACTATCCGACGATCGGATTGGAATCGCAGGTTTATCAGAATATCGGCGGATTGAGCACTCAGGGCAGCCGCTTCTATTCCGTCAACGAGCCCGGTGCCAACATTCTTTTGAAATTGAGCTTGCCACTCTTCGATGGCGGTACGCGCGAAGCGCGTATCGCGATCGCGCGGTCGGAAGTGGATGCCGCGCATGGTTCCTTCGACCAGGCGCGCGATAAAGCGGTTCGCGACGTGACCGACGCTTACGATTCGCTTCATACCAGCTTTGCCGAATATGGCGCGGCACTAACCCTCAACGACACGGCGCAAACCGCTTACGACGCTTCGCTCGACTCCTATCGCCATGGCGTCGGCACCTACACCGACGTTGCCAA
The DNA here is from genome assembly GCA_963740675.1 of uncultured Alphaproteobacteria bacterium. Classification (GTDB taxonomy): domain Bacteria; phylum Pseudomonadota; class Alphaproteobacteria; order ATCC43930; family CGMCC-115725; genus CAIKMD01. Next base: position 942,049 of record CAVUFS010000001.1, on the reverse strand, counting down.
TAGCGAGACGGCTCTCACGCAAGCGCAAGCCGCGAAGGAGGATGCTCACGCGAATGTCTTCACCGCCGCCGCCGCGTTAGCCTTTGCGACCGGCGCCACTCTATCCCAATGGTGAAGGCCATACCTGTGATCGGCACACCCGCCTCAAACCCGGAACGCAACTCCGCCGATGACACGCCCGAATGGATCGAGTGCCAAGACTGCGGCATGGTGCAACCGCTTCCAGCGCCCACACACGGCTATCGACGCGTGTGCTGCCGTTGTCGCCGATCCTTTGGACATGACCGGCGCGCGCTCACCGCTGCTCTTCCGCTGTCACTGACAGCCGTGGTGCTTTTCGCGCTCACGCAAAGCTTCCCACTCATGGGAATCGAGCTCGATGGTCTGAGCCAGTCCGCTGGGATCGGATCGGGCGTTGTCGGCCTATTCGAGCACGGTCTTCCACCTGTGGCGGCGCTGGTGTTGGCGATCTCCGTCGCGGCACCGCTCTTTCGTGTTGTGGCGAATGCTTATGTGCTGGCGAACCTCGCGACGCGTCTCCGACCAAAACATCTGGAGACGATCTTCCGGCTCTCGGAGCGACTGCGTCCGTGGGCGATGCTCGACGTTCTTCTCCTCGGCACCATTATCGCCATTGCCAAATTACAAGATCTCGCCTCGATCGAAATCGGTATCGGTTTCTGGTCGCTGGGCTTCTTGGTCCTGACGCTTGCGATGCTCAACTCGCTGCTCGATCGCCGCGCTGTCTGGATGGCATTGCATCCGATTGCCCCGTCGCTCCCGCCCGAACCCGCGACGTGCGTGAGCTGCCGAACATGCGATCTCATTCATTCTGTTACGCCGCCGGATCGGCGATGTCTGCGATGTCGCGCGCGACTATCGCGACGCAAGCCTGATAGCGTGGCGCGAACCTGGGCGCTCGTGGCAACCGGGTTCTTGCTCTACATCCCGGCGAATGCCTACCCGGCACTGACGGTTGTTTCATTTGGCCAAGGCACATCGGCGACGATCCTCGGCGGCGTTGTCGAACTGATGAACGGGTCGGACTGGCCGCTCGCCTTGCTCATCTTCACGGCCAGCGTGGCCGTCCCGGTTCTCAAGCTCGTCGGGCTGACCTTATTGCTGCTCTCGGTCAAGCTTCGGTTCAGTAACCATCTCGTCGATCGCACACGGCTCTATCGGATCATCGAGTTCATTGGGCGCTGGTCGACGATCGACATCTTTGTCGCCGCCCTTCTCACCGCGCTCGTCACATTGGGCCAGATCGCGACGGTCGAGCCCGGACCAGGCATTCTTTCCTTCGGCGCGGTCGTCGTCACGACGATGGTCGCGGCGGAGAGCTTTGACCCGCGTTTGATGTGGGACGCGACGGAGGCCCGCCATGGCTAGCCCACCGGACCCGCACGAGCACACCGGCTTGCATGTGCGACAACGTATTTCCGGCGTCTGGCTCATCCCGCTTATAGCCGTCCTCGCCGCTGGATGGCTTGGGTGGCAGAGCCTTTCGCAGCGCGGCCCGACCATTACGATCACCTTCGTCTCTGCCGAGGGACTGGCCGCCGGCAAGACCAAGATCAAGCACAATGATGTCGAGCTTGGCACGATCGAGACGATCGAGCCGAGTTCCGATTTCACCCGCGTCATCGCGACCGCGCGCATGAGCAAAGTCGTTGAAGATCACCTGACCGATGGCACGCGGTTCTGGATCGTCCGCCCCCGCTTTTCGGCCGACGGCATATCGGGATTGAGCACGCTGATTTCAGGCGCCTATGTCGAACTCGACCCGGGTCAAGGGCCTCCGGCACGACGCTTCACCGCACTCGAGGAACCTCCCGTTATCACCGCCGATCAACCCGGGGTTACCTATACGCTGCATGCCGCGCATCTCGGCTCCATTGCGCAAGGCGCTCCCGTTTATTATCGCGGGGTCAATGTGGGAGAGGTACTCGGCTATGAATTATCGGATGCCGATGGCAGCGTCACAGTGCGGATTTTCATCCGCGCGCCGCATGATCAGCTCGTACACGAAGGAACGAGGTTTTGGAACGCATCTGGCATTGCGGTGACTGCCGGCAGCGACGGATTGAAGATCCAATCCGAATCACTCTGGACACTCCTTGCCGGCGGCATCGATTTCGACATCCCTGCGGGTAGCGAAGCCGGCGCGCCGGCGAAGCCCGATGCGTCCTACACCCTTTACGAAGACGCAGCGGCCGCGAATGACGCAATCTATCTCCGCAAGGCGCGCTTCCTGCTGCACTTCCGCCAATCCGTTGCGAATTCTGAAGCCGGGAGCCGAAGTCAGAATGCAAGGAATACGGATCGGACAGGTCGCCGACGTTCATATGGAATTTGACGAAGCGACCAATCGCATCACCGTACCGGTCGTGATCGAGATCGAGCCCGATCGGGTCACATTGCTGCACGAGACCGTAACGACAGGCAGTTTCGCGGAAAAGGCCAATGCGATTTTCGCCCGCTTCGTCGCGCGCGGTCTGCGTGCCCGGCTGGGAGTTCGGCAATCTCTTAACCGGACAACAATTAGTGAACCTCGATTTCGTCGACGGGGCGCAGAGACGTGACAATGAATGAAGGCGGTCCCTATCCCGAAATCCCGACGCTACCCTCCGACGACCTCGATTCCGTGATTGCGGCGGCGAAAGATCTGCTTGGCAACTTACAGATCACCGCGAAAGAGGCGAATACCCTCTTGGCGTCGCCTGAACTTACGCGGGCACTCCGTTCGCTCGACAAATCGCTCGCCAATCTCGATGCCATTACGGCGGATGTGCGAAAAGCCGACGTCGGCCGGCTCATCGCCCAACTACGCACCGTCGCTGATTCGGCCGATGCCGCGCTAAAACAGGCCGACGCGACCCTCACCGTCGCGGGAGGCGCGCTCGACAGCCGTCGCGCCGACGGCGGCGACCTGGCCGGTACCATGCGCGAGCTCAAAACCGCTGCGCGCTCCGTGCGTGTTCTCGCAGACTATCTCGAAAGCCATCCCGAATCGCTGCTACGCGGCCGGTCGGAGGCTGCAAAGCAATGAAGGCTTGGCTGCTCCTTTTGACCGCGCTGGTGACGATCGCGGCATGCTCTTCGTCGCCGCCGATACGCTACTACACGCTTTCGGCCGAGAGCACGCCCTCTGGCGCAGCCGCGATAACGCGCCCAGCCCGCGCTCCCTACGCCATCGACGCGGTCTCTATCCCGGATCTCTTGGACCGACCACAAATCGTTCTGCGGACCAGCACGAATTCCGTCGAGATGCTTGACGATGATCGTTGGGCCGCGCCTCTGCCCGACCAGCTCGAACGCGTTCTGGCCGCCGACCTTTCGAAGCGGCTTGGGCCGGGTGTGGTCATCGATCCTGGCTTGCCGGCGGATTTGCAAGCCCGGCGGCGGATCACTGTCAGTATTCTGGAATTCGACCCACGGAAGACCGGTGAAAGCTCACTCGAAGCCTCATGGGTGATATCCGACGCTAAATCCGGATCGACTGCGGCGAGCAGCCGGGTCTTTACAACACACCACGTCGCAACCACCAAGGGGCCGGGTGTTATAGATATCGTCGGGACAATGAGCGGTCTCGTCACGGAGACGGCCGATGATCTCGCAACGACGATCGCGACGGATGAATGAGCCATAGTCGCGAGCATCGGTCTATGACCGACCTCACGGCCGCCCTGGCAGCGCCTTTAGCTCTTCACGACAGGCTTCCGAAAATCCTTGCAATGGGTTGAGCGCGTGCTGGTTGACCATTGTACGCACGTCTTCGAAGGTCTTATTGGGCTGAGAATAGGATTCGACTATCGAAAGCGCGACCTTGTCCGCTTCCTCGACGACACGCGGCGATGACAGGATTTGCATCCGGCTGATCAAGGCGTAAAGATCGATCGCCTTCGATAGATCCGGCGCATCGTGGGTTAGTGCGTCGATATAGAGGAGTGACCCCTTGTCGACGAATTCGCGGTAGAGTTCCTGGCGATTGCCTTTGTCGTTGAGAAACAACTGCGAGCGCAGTTCCGCGCGATGGCTGAGCCAGGAACTCAAGAACGATGTCGTGCCCCCAACGGCCGATCCCAACAAGGCCGCCAAGGCGGAGACGTATGCCGGATCCATATCGTTAAACTTCTCTGTGCAAGTCCCTCGAACATGGTCCGAATACCAAGCAAGCGGCGAGGCAAAGGGGCCGGCTGCCTTAGCATGCGCGGAGATTAACATCCCCATTGACGCGGTAAGCTGGTCGACGGGTAATCACTCGCCGTTCGGGCTTTTTCGGTGTCGCCACCAATCATTGGCTGCAGCGATCGTCTGGAAATTCAGGGCAATAACGTGAGCCGCGGCGATGAGTTGGCTGTGTGTATATTCGTGGGTCGCATGCAGCGTGGGGCGATTGTCCTCCGACCTCTGAGATACCATAAAGCCGAGGTCGGAGAGCTTAACCGCCAGCTCGATGCCGTCTTGCGGTGTGTCCGTCTTCAACGTCGGAAGCCAGAGTTCGTCCATCTTTATTTCGTGTCCTTTACACCGCACGCGTCGGACGAAACGTGCACAACGTCCACTCCGCATGGGTCGGTCGGCCCGACAAGTTAAGTTGGATCGCGCCCCATCTGTCGCGTACAAACCCGCTTAATTTGTCGGATTTTGCTGAACAAGGGCATATGGAGGCGGTCCCCCACCGACAGCACAAGAATCTCAGAAAGGGCCACAACGGCGACTCGGCCTTTTGGCTTCAAACTTCGAGGTAGCGTCGCCATGCTCCGGGGCTGACCCCGACAACACGCGTGAAGGTCCGGGTAAAATGGCTTTGATCAGCAAACCCACAAGTTAGTGCCACAGCCGAGAGCGGCAATTGGCGCTCGCGGAGCAACGGCTTCGCCGCATCAACCCGATACTCGAGCAGCCATTTATGCGGCGCGGCTCCGGTCGAGCGGCGAAAAGCGCGCGAGAAATGGCTCACCGACAAACCGCATTCTTCGGCCAGCTCTTTCAATCCGACATTCTCAGCGAGATTTGAACTGAGAATCTCCTTGGCGCGGCGCTCCTGCCATGGCGCGAGGCCGCCCCTCGAAAGCGGGGCCTTTGCTCGCATGCCACCATAGGTATGAGCGATATGGGCGCAGACGCCGAGCGTGGCATGATCGATGAAGATGCGACTAACCTGTTCGGGCCGCTCGAAAGCGCCGAGCAAAGACAAGCCTAGATTCCTAAGGATTGGATCATCGACGCCAGCACCCGGTTCGTAAGCAAGATCCTCGATATGGCGCGCGCCCGAATTGTCAGCAAGTTCGTCGAAGGCTTTGCGCGGCAAATAAAAGGCCAACGAATGAAACGGGCTTAGCATGTAGCAGGCCGGGTTGCGCCGCAAATCAGCGAAGGTGGCAACGCCATCTGCTAAGGTGCGCTTTCCCAGCGCCCGACCATCGACCCAAAACTCACGATCCGATCGGCTAATTTGTAGCTCAACGACGTAGGCCTCTTCCCGGGGTAAGGGCTGCGTCATGCCGTGACCGGATGTGTCGCATTTCAGTTGCGTGACCGCGATCTCGGCCGTCTTGAGCGAGCGCGTCACGAAGGCCGGCGGATTGCCAAGCCCAAAATGCTTTCCCAGCCGATGCCCATAGAGACCGCCTTCGATCATGCCAAATCTCCCGCCTATCTTTCGATTAAGTCACAAATGGCGCGAGTGAAGATTTGGCGCCTCTGTGCCGATCTATGTCGCGTAGCTTGGGTTTAGACCGAAAGAACCGGCTGCTCAGTCCCCTAAATGGGGGAACGAAATCGGACTTTTTGGGGGGCGTTTTCTGGGGGATCGCGCAGGCAGTAGTTGCGGCGGTCAGAAAACGTCCACGCGATAGCGCGTGCTCAAGGCCTCTTTTCTCGCAGCGCGATCCATCGATACGCGGGAAACTCCGGTTCCGGAGGCGGAAAAACTACACCACGTATCGATGACCGGAAATCACAAAAATAATACGTCCGTGAAAGACGGCAGTCGCTAACAAGCGCATCGTGCAAACCTCACTGGTGCGCCGGCGTGTTTCGCTTCGTTTCGCCATCACGGAGCGGCGGTGCGTTCGTGATGAACGATCTCAAGCCCGCTTGCGGCTCTAGCAGGGGATTTCTAATGCGTGCAAATGCCGATAAGAGCCTCGTCATCTTGATGCGCGAGGCAAACAGTTTCTCGACACTGGCTGTTGAGCGAGAGCAAGAACTTGCACGCAACTGGCACCAGACCGGGGACTCTGCAGCGATCCGCGAACTTGTCGGCAGCCATTTGAAGCTGGTGGTAAAAGTTGCTCGGGGCCTGGCGGGTTATGGCCTTCCCCTTGCCGATCTCGTCGCCGAAGGAAACGTGGGACTGATGCGGGCCGCCGCTCGAATTCGATCCCGATCGCGGATTTCGTTTCTCGACTTATGCTATCTGGTGGGTGCGTGCCGCAATGCATGAATATGTCTTGCAGTCCTGGTCTCTCGTAAAGATCGGCACGACGGGCACGCAGAAAAAGTTATTCTTCAATCTCCGCCGCTTGAAGGCGCGACTCCACGAATTTGATAGTGCCAACCTTTCCGAGGATGCGCTGTCGACGATCGCTGAAAATCTCGACGTGACAGCCGACGATGTCGAGGAGATGAACTGCCGCCTGAGCGGACATGATGACTCGTTGAATGCAAAGCCGACAGGCAACGAGGATCGCGAGCCACTCGAGTTCTTGGCCGACCAACGACCGAGCCAGGAGGAAGTTGTCGGCGAGCGTCAAGAAGCCAGCGCGCGACGCTGCCTCCTGAACAAGGCCATCGCAAGTCTGAACCCACGTGAGCGCGTGATTTTTATAGAGCGACGCCTAAGAGAAACGCCGCCCACCCTTGATGAGCTATCGCATCGGTTTTCTGTTTCGAACGAGCGCATCCGTCAGATCGAGTTGCGTGCCGTCGAGAAGCTTCGGGTCGCGACCCTTTCTGCGCGGAACAAGGGCTTTTTGAAGTTTCCGGCGGCAGTTCTAAAAGAATTGGACGGGGATTGGCGCGCGGGGTCACAGAGGTAGTTACGTTTACGTGATCCGATGCGACAACGGGCTGGCGGCAAGCGATGGTCGATTTGGCCTACGCGCGCGTCTTTTGGGAAATACTGCAGCTGTATCGCACGCTAGATTGACGAGACTAGTAACACGCGCGGGCCACACGGATCTGGCTTATGTGGTTCATCGAATTTTCTTCGATCTTCTATCACCGGCGTCGCCTCCCCGCCGGCTTAACCTGGCGGTCGGTCCTTTCTTCTAAGAGGACCGACCGATTTTCGAGATGCGCAAGCAGGAGAAGACCGTGTTCGCTGTCAGTCAAAGCACCGCATCAGTTCGCGTAGGTGCCTTGGTCGCAGTTCGTCGGATAGGCGATTTCGCGACACTGACAAAGCCTCGCGTCATGTCGCTTGTGATGTTCACCGCATTTGTGGGGCTTGCCGATGCCCCTGACCCGCTCGATTCCTGAGGGAGTGCGTCGCGCTACTGTCTATCGCAGCGGGCGCTGGCGGCGCTGGCGCTCTCAACATGTGGTACGAGGCTTGACCTTGACGCGGCGATGGCCCGTACCGCGGGCCGGCCAATTCCACGTGATCGCTTGGGCATCCTGACAAGGCCACTGGCGTCGGCGAATGTGCGACCTTACGCATAGAATCCCGCGCACGGGTCGCCGGCTAGTTAGAGGACATGACACGCATTGGTGACGTGGCGCAGTTCAAATGCTAACATTTGTCTTGCTAGTCGCGCGGGAAGTTCATGGCGGCATTCATGCTGCAATGCCTGCGCGCGATCGGGGTGGAAACTCTGAGACTCGAAGACGCCTAATCAAACAAAGCTCCCATTCACCATGGAACAACCGGTAAGTAACCAAGATAGCGGCGACGGGGGTGCCGCAGATGACCACGCCGCCGATGGCGAAACAGAACACGCGCCAGAAGATGGTGCGGGTAAATTGGCCTATGGTGGCGAGCGCCGCAAACAGAAGAATTCCGAATGCGCCAAGAGCTGCGACAGTGAGAGACTGAAAGATAAGATTTGGAGAGCCTTCGCGGCCAACTTTAAGGGCGGAGCTGAATTGCTCCTTGGGTTTTGTTTGTTGGTTGTCGCTTATTGGCAATACACCGTCTACTCGCGACAAGCGACGATCATGCAAACTCAGACGGACATCGCTAAACAGCAGCTGGCTTTTAGCCAAAGCGATACGCGCGCTTGGGTAGTGCCCACCAACGTTCGCTTTGAAAACCTGAACGACCCGGATGACCCGTTGAGAGTTCGAGTAGACTTCCAAAATGTGGGACGCGAGCCGGGGGAGGATCTGAAAAACTCTCTCCTGCCACGTTGGTCGACAATCCCCATCCCCGAAAACACTAGGCCACAAGATTTGCCGTGGTGGTTCTCCGAAAGCACCCTTTCCCCTGAGAATGTCTGCGCCGACGCCGAAAAGACTTGGGTTACGAGTATCGTCTATCCAACCGCAAACCCCATATTTTTTATCGACACAACAAAAAACGAGAGCACTCCCGTTGCTGACATAAAGGCCGGACAGAAGCTTTTGATTATCAGCGGCTGTTTCGTCTATGAGACGGTTGGGCTTACAAAGCACACTGCATTTGCGCGGTCCTGATACCGAACGCTAAACAGCCCATCGACAAATGGACGTTCGGCAGCTGCCCCGTTGGAAACAAGGATTATTGAAGCCAATGCCGTAACAGCAGTGCGGATTGACACGGCTCACCTACCTTTCGATAGGTGAGCCGCAAGCGCCGGATTGCTTGTGGCGAGTGCTCGATAATACCGGTGAACGCAAACACAACGACTAGGATTTAAACGTCAAAATCGAAGTAGCCTTTAGTTTGCGCCTCGACCACTTCCTTACAACCAGCCATCCGGAGCGCTTTCACATGCTCGGGCTGGACGTCTTCTATGAGACCGTCATTGTCTGCGGTGTGTAGGCGCGTGTTGATGTAAAAAGATGCCCAAGGACGGGGCGCCTTCATCGTTACGGTTTGGTCGGACTCGATGGACATATTATTCTCCGTAGTTGGCGTGGTGGTTGGCCGCGGGGCTTGGCCGGTCGCGTACGTCGCTTCCAGGCGATAGAACTCGACCCAGCCGCTAAGGTCTGTGCCGCCGAGCAATTCGGTTACCGCGAAGCACAGAGCGTCTACGCGGTCGGGCGAATAGCCAGCAGTGGCCCGATTGAAGTTGCTGGCGAACCCGCACATCTGATCTTCCAACTCGGCGAAGCTGCCGACATGGTGCACGCGGCTTTGCTCGTAGAACGCAGACACAGGCTCGGCACGCAGCACCTTGCCGCGTGATGCTGTTATCGCTGTGAATGGGATGGACGGATCAACGGCGCGCAACGTGGCTTCCACCATCTGACCGCCGAAATTGATCTCGGCAACGATGCGGTCCGCCTTGTGGCGGTGGTAAGCGGCGATGGCGCGTTGAGCCCATTCGGTTGGCGCAAAGCGGCCAGATAGATCTTCCAGCACATAGCCATGGCCTTTGCCGTCACTGCCCGCGACAGTAATGCCACACTCGTCAGCTTCGTCATTGCCGCTGCCACTTGGATCGATCGCTACGACAATGCGGACGAGCTGCGGCGCTTGGGCAATGCGGGCGCGGTCAATAACGTCATGCGTCCACAGCGCGCCCGGCACGTCATCCAGCAATTCGGCATCGAGTTCCTGGCGACCTAGCCGGGTACCGGCATAGCGCCCCATGATTTGATTGAGGAAGGCCGGGGCAAGGTTGGCGGCGTTCTCTTTCGTGCTGCCACGCGTAACCGCTACATCCTTGCGAGCGAGCAATTCGCGGATGAGCTTGGTTGGCTTCGGCGTGGTCGTAATGACGCAACGCGGATTGGTGCCAAGCCGCAGCCCAAACATGAGCATGTCCCACGCCAGCGGGTAGCGCCACGCCGCCACCTCGTCGCACCATGCCGCATCGAATTGTGGGCCACGCAACCGCTCAGGCTCGTCGGCAGAGAAGCATGTGGCGATGGCGCCATTGGGCCATGTGAGCCGGCGTTTGCTTGGCTCGTATTCGGGCCTGTTCCAGGCGGGCGATATGTTGAGGATGCCGCTTTCGCCTTCGACCATGACGTCGCGTGCGTCTGCAGCGGTCGGCGCGACAAGTGCAATGCGTTTGGCAGCACCAGACTCTACTTGGGCGCGCACCCATTCGGCACCGCTACGGGTCTTTTGCCGAAGCCACGGCCAGCCAGGAGCAACCAAAATCGCCAATCGCCGGGTGGCGGTAGCTGCGATGGCCGGGCTTTCGATGTCCAATCGCTATCGAGGGCGTCGGCGAGCCGTGATATTAGTGGTAAGGCTGCGGCACTAGGCTTGAACATGATCAATCTGGGGTGCCGCCATGCGCTGTTCCATCTCGCGGAAGGCCGCAATCACGGCAACGCGGGCGTCAGGATGTCTGCTAAGCACATTCAGGAGTGCGGCCTGCAACTCCGCGACGGCAGGGAGCATGAAGATGTTTTGTTGATTGAGAACGACAGCAGGAGATTGCGATAGCTCGCCCGTGAGTTTTGCCATCGCTGACAAGTTCTCGTGCAGCCGACCAGCCAATATCGCTGTGCCGTTACGGTCACGGGCCTCTACCGCGTTGTCGAACATTGCATACAGCCCGCCACGAATAAGCCTCAGATGGTCGAGCACGGATAAGTTTTCGTCGGTAAGTTTGGCACCGAGCTCGGCCATTTTGCATGGACCGACGCTTAGCATGCGCTTCATGCCCTCGGAGACATGCTTCTGCCAATGGCGGCGTAGCGCCTGGTAAGGGATGCCAAACTTATCCGCGACGGACTGAATGGACGCGCCACCAGCGAGCAATAGCTCGGCACGCGCACGTTCTGGATGTTTGCATGCGGTGCATAGGCCAGGACGCGGCCCGCGCCGCTGACCGCCCTTTGCTGGGATAACGATTGTTTCCGTCATTAGAACCTCAACACGGGTGGCGAGCAGCCCCCCTGAAGGAACTGCCCGCCACTCGCCGAAGCGACACGCTTTACCGGGTCGTGCCGCCTATTAGCTTCGTCTTGGCGCGCCGTAACTGGTTACGAACGTGCGATTACCGCCCATGCGTTGCATAAACGTCTGCGCCCGGGGATCGGCCTGCCGCATCAACCTTGCTTGCTTGCGGCAGAGCATTGCCAACCGTTCCTCGGCTTGGAACAGATCGCGGTACAAATTACACAGGCGTGTATCGCCCATGCTGGTAGCGTCTTCGAGGGAGGCAATGTGCTGGCGCCGTCTGAGGTCGGCGTCCAAGGCTTGCTTGTCGAAGAAGTCTGGTGTGTCCATGACTTAAATCCCTATGCGCGAGGGCGCGTGGGCTGCATGCGCACGACGCTACCTACGGCCTTCGTAAGCTTTTGCAGACGACCGTTGAGGTATTCGGCAAATTCGTAGGCATGGGCAATTATCCTGCCGTAGATCGCCGCTTCCTTCTTGTCGCCCCGTGCCAAGGCGCCACGAAGCTTGCGAACAAGCTTGCTCTTCTCTTTTACGATGGCATCGTGCTGTTGTTTGACGATGTTTGCTTTGGCGAGCGCTTCAAGCGAGTTCATGTCGGTAGCCTTAGTGCAGAGTGAATATGCTTTCGCCGCGCGTTAGCTTTTCCACTTGACTGCGCAGAGCGGCTTGGTCGCGGCGAATCTTTTCGAGTTCTGGCCACAGGTCCCTTAAGTCACGGCGAGCCTGTTCCAGCTCCATAAGCTGACTCGGTAGCTGGGCGCTGATCTTACGCAGTATGTCGCTGTAATCAGCCATGATTACCGCCCGCACGCGATGCAGAGCATGCCAGGGCCTTTCGTTGTCCCGCAGTGCGGGCAACGTTCGGCCATGGGTATATGCTGTTGCGGCGTCTGTGGTGAGATTGGGGCGTCTTTGATCACGTCCGATGATGGTAGTAGCGGTGCGCCGTCATCATTGGCCATGGTTATTACCTACAGTGATGTTGTGCTTGGCCAGGCGTGCATCGAAGTATCGAGCAAGGCCGGAGCTTGGTCTAGTACGCGGAGGCCGGTGAGCATTTGCGCAACGCAATGCGCGTATTGCTCTGGTGCCATCCAAATGGTGGTGGTTTCAGACATGATCTTTTTCGCTGGTTGAAGAGATTGATGCGGTGGCGCGCGGGTCGATGTTGAGCTTGTCGGCAAGCGCTATAAACCGCTCGCGGATGGCCGCGGATTGATCTTTGTCGATTAGCGGATCGCCATAACCACGATCGCCGCTGCCAAGCGCAGCAATAGGCTAATGTCATTGCAGCGTTGGCCCTGATCGATGCGGAGCAGCGCGCTGCGCAATGCATTGAGGGCGACCTCGTGCTCGATAGCTTGGCGGCAAAGCTGCTCGTAGCCATGCGCCAGTGATTGGGCTTCCTCTAGCAGCACGGCGGCAATAAGCGCGGGGCGTTGCTGGGACAGCGCTATAAATGTCTCCCAAGCAGCTTTAGCAGCGGGCTGGATGGCTTCCGCTCGCTGAAGCGTGAAATCGCGCCGTGCTGTTGCTTCCGCAACGATGGTGGCACGTGCGGCGCGTTCCTCCGACATTGGCTGCGGGCTTGGGGTGCGACCGCCTGCGGATACCCAATCTAACCACTGCTGGCGCTCGATGTCGGCAACGGCATCCAGGGCTTCATTTGCGTCATCAAGCACGCGCTGCGCATCGTTGGCTGTCGTGCGAAACTTAGAGAGGCGCTCGTGCTCGACACGCACTGCGCCCATTGCAGCAAGATGCTTTGCGAGCGCTTCGCGGGCGTGGCTTAAGGGCCGTATGGCGACTTGGGGTGGCAATGGCGCGCCCGCTTTGACTAAGCGCAGCGACATGGTGGCCTCCTGGTGCTGTTGGGGAGCATCAGGGCGTCCGAGTCAAAACCCAGCAAAAACAATAGGTTAAATTTGCTGGTCGGTTTGCTGCGTTGTTCTACAGCGTTAGCCGGGCCACGGTGTACCAAATGTTCCATGGCCTAAAAATGTGCATAAGTCCTTGATTTACAAGACTATTTCTACATTCCGGCCAGGGCCGGGGCATTGGTTGCTTTAACTGGCGCTCGCAACTGTTGCTTGGGTTGCGCGGCGAATAAAGGCCAAGACCTGTGTGAGGTTTGGGTGCTGGGCCTGTTGACGTGGACTACCGGTTGCAGCACCATGGTGGCGCAAAGTGCCCGCCTGCTCCAGAAGCCGGACCTTTTCGGGGGGTTGGTTTCCCCGCTCTGGAATTTAACTGGGGTCCGCCCTATTCAGTCTCATCGTTTCTCGCTAGGCAGGAACCGCCGCGAGGAGCTCAATCGATCAGATTTCCTGGCAAGGATGCTGGTTGGGGGAGTTCCTCGTCATGTTCGGCCGGCCCTTTTTCCCTGTCTTTTCGGTAGCTGCCGCAATCACCATGTTTGCTGGCTGCGTACTGCTTTATGCCGCCAGCATGTGGACTGAGCCAAGCCAGGTCCAGCTGAGCCTCATTCAAACCATGGATTTCACGTGGAAGGCAGGCGTGGGAGCGATCTTTGTCATGCTCTCGAGTAAGCACGGCTAGCCTCAAAACGAAAAGGGCACCTCCGAAGAAGTGCCCTTCCGTCGATCAGAACAGTCGTACGATAAATGCAACCATCGAAGCCAGTGACGGATGCACATGGCATCCAAAGCCTAGACGGTAACTTCTACCGGACGGCTGGCTGGCTTCGAGAAAGAGAACCAATGACATTTGGTTTTTCCTTCTCTTGCATGAGGGTCCCTTCCGGTAGCCGCCATCATGCACAAGGCCAACGTGGAGATTTTTTAGCTTTTATCCCGGTGCTGTGATCCCCAAACACGTTGCGGCTATATCACTAGTACAGCTGGGGTGGCCGGTCGTTACCGTCAAGGCAACGCTTAAACAAAAGAGCGCAGGGGAGTTGTAGGCCAACAGGGCCGCGCCAGCTCTAATGATAGAAGAGCTGTACTTGCTTGCTACACTTGTACATATTGATGGACATAAAGAACCTTTGGGGGGAAGGATCATGCGTCCCATACGGGCTATTGCGTCGCTGACGATCTGTATTTTTTTGATGCTTCTACGCCCCGCAGCGGCAGATGTCATCGTCACATTCGTATACGAAAATTCGGCCTGCTGCACTCTCACCATCGATGAAACAACCAATCAATTTACCGACTGGACGGGACCCGTTGTTACCACGGCGGGCGGGTTCATAGCTTTTAATCCTAGTAACAGCGGTATCATGTACGGATTAGCCGCATCGCCGATTGCTGGGGTCTCGCTCCCGAGACTCACGTACAATGGCTGCCTTACGGATGATTGTGGTCAGTTCTGGGTTTTTCTGGCCAATCCGCTCGGCCTCGTGGATGACCCCGTCCTCTTTATTAATAACCTCAACAATTCCGGCGACGTATCGACTCCAGATGGCCTGCTTCACGTGATTTCAATTTCCGAGGTACCGGAGCCGTCTTCCATCCTGCTCCTGGCAGTAGCACTCGTTTCGTTGACATTGGTCGGTAGACGCGTCCGAGCCGCATCCGCGCGGCGAGCCAGTTGAACACGACATACGACTGGAACGGCGCATTCTCACCTCCACGACGAAATTCTGCTTTGTCCCTGATGTCTTGCCAAAGCGGCTGCCACTGTAGCTTCTTTCTGCGAAACATATGCTCGTTGATAAAATGGCACCCTGTATTGGCGGCGGTCTTGGAATAATTGTTGGACCGTGAATGTGTCTGATTTCATTATGGTTCCCCCCGCCATCGTAGAACTCGACCCAGGCGCGCGACCGCTCAGCAGCGTCTCCGCTGCTGGTGAGGACACCCGAGCCCCCCGCGTGACACCTCATACTCCCGGTTCAAACTTTCCAGCAAGACGTGTCCTTCGAGAGTTTTCAGTGAATCGCAAGGCTGCAATTCCCGTCTTTTGCCCTTGCGATCGCGGTAGCGGTGCGACGCAGACGCGATGTCGCTCTGAGCTGGCGAGTCCTTCAGGCGCTCGTTGATCCTGCAATGCGGCAGCCCGCTTGACGGTCCCGGCGGCGATGTCGCAAGTGGCGCAGCGAAGGAGCGGTGCAGGCGCTACACATACGCGTTCGAATGTGCGCGCGAGCCCGCTGGGAACCTTCTCGTGAGTGCTAAATGTTCGGTTTCCACGATTGCGGCTTTGATCCGCTCTATGGCGGTTGAATTTAATCTGTCGAAAGCCTCTTCAAGCTTTTCGCGCTTCTGTCCATCGAGGTCGTTCCAATTGCCTTCATGGTCATCAAAATCCTGAACGAGCGATTCGATTGCGGCAACAAATAGTGTGTAGGCCAGCTCTAAATCATCAATCATGCGATGAAGGCCAGTCACATAAGTTCGGATGGCTTTCATCGCCGCGAGAAAACTCTTTCTTCGTAAGCCAATGAGATCATCGGTAAAGCTCTTCAACAAAAGGGCATCTTCGTCTCGGCACCACACTTCGCGATCAAAGACGCCCTTGATCAACTTAGATGGAGGCGTGGGGACCGAAGGGCTTCGACGATCCCCTAAAAGCCGTTCCATGAGGCTCGAATTGGGCGTGCAGGTTACTCTCAGCAAGGAGGACACGACCGATGCGAAATCGCCTAGATAGGGGCGAACGGTGTGGGAAATCAGTACGCCGGGAGCTTTCAAGACTTCAATTCGCTCCAAAAGCTCGTAGACCAGGCAATTCGGTCGCCCAAAGGGTTCTGCTGGCAGAAGATATTCCCAACAGTGTCGATGGCATGATCGTCGAGACCAGCCATGATAAGGTTTGTGTAAAGCACGCCCCGAAGGTTGTTGGTTCGTCCTACTCCGTGCTGATACAATTTCCCGGAATGATTTGGAGCATTTGACCTCAGGTTCGGGTCTTGGTCGTTGTTAATGTGGCCTATATGAGTATCTCGAGGACAAAAACTGCAACTGTTGCCACTCAATCATCATCATAGCTCGATAGCGCAGCGCGGGTAACGAGCTATCGTATCGAGACCAAATAGATGGTGCTCGATATAGCAATATGGACAAGGTCGGTCGCAATCAGCCGTGCCCCTGTGGCAGCGGAAAGAAGTACAAGAAATGCCACGGCGGATTGGCTGCGGCTCCAAATCCGTTCGCGCCATCTCCCGAAAGGATCAAACACGTGCTGGAGCAGGCGAAAGCGGCCCAACGCATTCGCGAGGCCCAGCAGGGTTTGGGCAAGCCGATCATTTCGGCCAAATCTCACGGCCATCAACTCGTCGCGGTCGGGAATAGAATCATATTACTTGCCTACCTGGAAGACCTTCGCTGACTTTCTCTCCCACTATGTGAAAGACGTTTTGGACCCGGCGTGGGGGGAATGCTGAAATTGCTCAAGCCATTCGCGGAGCGGCACATCATCATGCAGTGGTATGACGCTGTCTGCCGTTTCCAGCAGAAGATGATCAAGATGCCGGGGTGAAGTTCACACGTCGAACATGCCCGGCGGAGCAGTTTGCTGTTATCGGGCTCGCCTACAACCTTTATCTGCGTCAGCCATAATGTTGAACTGCAGAAGCGGCTTATTGCGAGGCTAAAAGATCCGGGGAATTTTCAGGGTGCGTACTATGAGCTGATCGTGGCCAACACGCTGATCCGTGCTGGCTTCACGCTGACCTTGAGCGTGAAGATGAGGCCGATAGGCATTCGAAACACTGCGAGTTCGCCGCAATCTCGAAGCAAACCGGTAAGAAGTATTGGGTCGAGGCCAAGATGCGCGCTGTAGAAGGCGTCTTAGGCAAGACTAATCTCGACGGGGCGCCAGCTGACGCTGACCCAACAGCACGACTAATCCGCCTATTGAACCGTGCCTTGGCGAAGCCATCAGCGGATCAACGGTTAATCTTTATAGACGTCAATGCTGAGCCGCCCATCAAGCCCACGGAGAAGCCGACATGGGTTGATTTGGCGGTCAAAAGGCTTGAGGCTTTCGAAAGGAGGACCCAAGGCGTCGAGGCCTATATCTTCGTAACCAATATGCCTTTCCACCGTGCACTAGATCGGGAATTCACGCCGGTCGCTGCTGTCCCGTTCGGTCTCGGCATGATGGATTTCAACCGGCCAGGTTTTTACAGGCTCTCCGAAACATACCGGAGAAAGCAGAAGCATCGCGACGTCCACGATATCGCCGAAACGATGGCGCGGTATCCGCAGATACCATCCACCTTCGATGGTGCTCTACCGTCCGAATTATACGGTCGGGCCAGCTCGCGAGTGCTTATCGGTGAGACTTACAATTTCGAGGACCTGGGAGAAGGCGGGATCATTGGCACCGTCACGACAGCGACAGTCAGCGAAATTGAGAAGCAGGTCTACCTCGGTATCGTTGATCAACGCGGTTAGGGTCAGATTTTGCGCGCGCCCATGTCAGAAGCCGAACTCGCTGACTACAAGGCTCACCCCGATGCTTACTTCGGCCGGATTTAGCCCGTGCAGAAAGAAGATCGAGAGCCGGTACGAGCTGTTCGAATGGTTTATGGAGACGCACAAATCTTTTCCGCGTGAAAATCTCAGAACGGTTTAAGCAAGCGCCCGCGTTCCCACGAGCTAAAGAAGCTCGACGATGAAGAATTGCGCGCTATCTACTGCGAAGCGTTGGCGGCATCGGTTCCTGCGCCGGAAGACACTCGCACGGTCGCAGGCTGAAGGAGGCTTTGGTCGTGCTCGATGCGCCTAAAGTGAGCACAAATCAAGGCAGATTTAACGTCAACGGGATCGCCAACCACGACGCTCACAAAAACGCAACATCTTTGCGCCAGACCTGCCCGATCTCCATAGCGCCTCGTCGCCCGTTGGATCCGTCGCCCAACCGGCGTGCGCGTAAAGCGATCCAGTCGCATAAACTGGACTTAGGGCTTGGTAACTTTCAGATGCCTTGATTTGGCGGCGTCCCATAGCTGAGTGCATCGGCGCGATAAAACCTGAAGGCAAGCGCGGGCGATCCTTGGGAGCCTGACCCCGTTCATGTAGGAGGCGTGATACTCGACGTTTGACATCGTCCGAACACCACGCGAACAGAAAAATGGAAAACCGGCGCGCGTTCGAGTGGAAAACCGCGGATCACAAATCCGCTAAGGGCTGGCTGGGGCGGGAGGGGTCGAACCTCCGTATGGCGGAATCAAAATCCGCTGCCTTACCACTTGGCTACGCCCCAATGCGCGGCGGCTTGGAATTGGCGGCGACCATAATCGCAAAGTCACCGCAAGGCAAAGCCGGTGGCGCAATTCGTCGCGGAAACGCGACGGAACTTCGCGCCCGCGCGGGCGGTTGACGTAGGCGTGACGCCCCGGCAAGGTGCGCGCACCCCCCGTTTCACGGATCATGATTGTCGATGAGCGCCTCCGAAGCCACCACCAGCGCCGCTCCCCCCTTCCCACCCCGCGCGACAAGCATTTGCGCCGCATGGCAGATACGATTCGCGCGCTGTCCATGGACGCCGTCGAGGCGGCCAATAGCGGCCATCCCGGTATGCCGATGGGCATGGCGGACATCGCGACGGTGCTTTGGGGCCAGTTCCTGAAATTCGATCCCGCCGAGCCGAATTGGCCGGATCGCGACCGTTTCATCCTATCGAACGGCCACGGTTCGATGCTGCTTTATTCCCTGCTGCATCTGACCGGCTATGCCGACATGACGATGAACGAGATCAAGACATTCCGCCAACTTGGCAGCCGTTGCGCCGGCCATCCCGAGCGCGGCCATGCTTCCGGCATCGAGGTGACGACCGGCCCTCTCGGCCAGGGCATCGGCAATTCGGTCGGCATGGCGCTCGCCGAGCGGCTGCTGGCGACGCGTTTCGGCAAGGATCTGGTCGATCATTACACTTATGTGTTCTGCGGCGATGGCTGCCTGATGGAAGGCATCAGCCAGGAAGCGATCTCGTTCGCCGGCAATCTGAAGCTCGGCAAGCTGATCCTCTTCTGGGACGACAATCATATTTCGATCGACGGCCCGACCGAACTCGCCCGCCATGAGGACGAGATCGAGCGCTTCGACGCCAGCGGCTGGCACACCCAGCGTATTGACGGCCATGACACCGACGCGATCGCCGACGCGATCCGCAAGGCGCAGGCCGACGACCGCCCGTCGATGATCGCCTGCCGCACGATCATTGCTTTCGGCGCGCCGACCAAGGCCAACACGGCCGCGGCGCATGGCTCGGCGCTGGGCAAGGAAGAGATCGCCGGCACGCGCGAGCGGCTGGGCTGGACCTCGCCGCCTTTCGTCGTGCCCGCCGACATGGTCGAGGCCTGGCACAAGGTCGGACAGCGCGGCAAGTCCGCCGCGGCCGCGTGGCATGAGCGCCTCGCCAAATCGAGCAAGCGCGCCGAGTTCGAAGCCGAACAATCGGGCGAGATACCGAAAGCGGCGCGCGACGCGCTGACCGCGCTGCGCACGAAGTTCGCCAGCGAAGCGCCGAAGACCGCGACGCGCCAAGCCTCGGGCAGCGTACTCGACGCGATTGCGCCGGTGCTGCCCGCGCTGATCGGCGGCTCGGCCGATCTCACGCCTTCCAACAACACCAAGGCGAAGAGCCAGAAAGTCATTTCGCGGGACGATTTCTCCGGCAGCTATATCCATTACGGCATACGCGAGCATGGCATGGCCGCGGCGATGAACGGCATGACCGCGCATGGCGGCATCGTTCCTTATGGCGGCACGTTCCTCGTTTTCACCGATTATTGCCGGCCCTCGATCCGCCTCTCGGCGCTGATGAAGCTGCGCGTCATTTATGTGATGACGCATGATTCGATCGGCCTTGGCGAAGACGGGCCGACCCATCAGCCGGTCGAGCAACTCGCGGCGCTGCGCGCGATCCCGCATCTTCAAGTTTTCCGCCCCGCCGACGCCGTCGAGACTACGGAATGTTGGGAGCTTGCCCTGGCGCATAACGACCGCCCGTCGATCCTGGCGCTGACGCGCCAGCCGGTGCCCGGGCTACGCAAGGATGCCGGCGAGAACCGCTCGGCGCGCGGCGCCTATGTCCTCGCCGAGGCCGATGGCGCACGCAAAGTCACGCTGCTCGCGACCGGTTCAGAAGTCGGCCTCGCCATGACGGCGCGCGAGCAACTCGCCGCCAAGGGCGTCGCCGCGGCCGTCGTCTCGATGCCATGCTGGCGGCTCTTCGAGGCGCAGGACGAAGCCTATCGCCGCAGCGTGCTTGGCACCGCGCCGCGTGTCGCGGTCGAGGCTGCCGCGGAATTCGGCTGGAATCGCTATATCGGCGATCGCGGCCGGTTCATCGGCATGCATGATTTCGGCGCCTCGGCGCCGATCGAAGCGCTCTATAAGCATTTCGGTATCACTGCCGAGGCCGTCGTCGAAGCGGCCCTCGGTCTCGTCTAAAAAACATTCAGGGGAAAAAAGAATGGCGACAAAAGTTGCGATCAACGGTTTCGGCCGCATCGGACGCCTCGTGCTGCGCGCATTGCATGAACAGAACCGCGACGATCTACAGGTCGTTGCCATTAACGACCTGGGTACTGTCGCCGCCAACGCGCACCTTCTGAAATACGACAGCGTCCATGGCCGCTTCAAAGATGCCATCAGCACCGGCAGCGATTGGATGGATGTCGGCCGCGGCAAGATGAAGGTCGTCGCCGAACGCGACCCGGCGAAGTTGCCGTGGAAGGATCTCGGCGTCGATGTCGCGCTCGAATGCACCGGTCTTTTCACCACGCGCGCGACCGCGGGCAAGCATCTCGAAGCCGGCGCCAAGCGGGTTCTGGTTTCCGCGCCTGCCGACGAAGTCGACATCACCATGGTGATGGGCGTCAACAGCGATCAGGTGAACGCCTCGCATCGCGTGCTGTCGAACGGCTCTTGCACCACCAATTGCCTGGCGCCTGTCGCCTATGTGCTCAACGAAGGTGTCGGCATCGTTCATGGCTTCATGACGACCGTTCACTCTTACACGGGCGATCAGAACACGGTCGACACGCTGCACAAGGACATGCGCCGCGCTCGCGCCGCCGCGATCAACATGATCCCGACCTCGACCGGCGCAGCCAAGGCCCTCGGCCTCGTCATCCCGAGCCTTAATGGCAAGCTCGACGGTACCTCGATCCGGGTGCCGACGCCCGATGTCTCGCTGATCGACTTCAAGTTCACCGCGAGCCGCGACACCAGCGCCGAAGAGATCAACACCCTGATGGAGAAGGCGGCGAACTCGAACCGCTTCAAAGGCATTCTCGCCGTGGTGAAGGACGAGGTCGTATCGAGCGACTTCATCCACGACCCCCACAGCTCGAGCTTCGATCTCACCCAAACCAAAGTCATCGACAAGCGTTTCGTGCGCGTGCTGAGCTGGTACGACAACGAATGGGGTTTCTCGAACCGCATGGTCGAGGCCGCCGCGCTCGTCGGCAAATTGGGGTAAGTGCGGCGCGAGATCGTCATTCACTCGCTGGACCACGCGCGCGCGGCGCTCGCCGCCGCCGCGGCTGGTGGCCAGAAAGTGACCTTGGCGAGCGCGCCCAGCGCCGCCCTTCAAACGGGGCCGGGCTGGTTCAAAGCCGTGATCGAAGAGGCCAGCGCGGCCTATCCCCGAGCCCTGGCGATAGCGATCCTCGATTGCGGCGATCAGCCCGGTGCGGTGATGGCGGCCCTACGCCTCGGGCTTACGGATCTGCGTTTTCACGGTGCGGCGGGGTTCCGGGCAAAGCTCGAAGGCATGGGAGCGGTCTTTGCGCCGCCGGCCGAGGCCAGCCTCGATTTGCGTGAAATCGCGGACCCCGAAAGGGCATGCGCCACATTTCTTCTGGAAACTTAGACACAGTTTGATCAGCGGGCCGGAGTGGCCGACAACGCCCGCTTTTGGTATATCGGCGGCAACAGATCGAGGACATCTCCCATGCAGCTCACCGAGCGCGTCAGGACTATTCTTTCTCACTACGAAAGCGACAATCCCGGCAGCAAGGCGAACCTTGCCCGCATCCTGATGCAGGGCAAGCTCGGCGGCACCGGCAAGGTGGTCATCCTGCCCGTCGATCAGGGCTTCGAGCACGGCCCGGCGCGCAGCTTCGCGCCCAACCCGCCAGCCTATGACCCGCATTACCACTTCCAGCTCGCGCTCGATGCCGGGCTCTCGGCCTATGCCGCGCCGCTCGGCTTTATCGAAGGCGGCGCTTCGACTTTCGCCGGCTCGATCCCGCTGATCCTCAAAGTGAACTCGGCGAACAGCCTCGCCCGCGCGAAAGAAGACCCGTCGCAGGCCGTGACCGCGAGCGTCAAAGACGCGCTGCGCCTTGGCTGCGCGGCAATCGGCTTCACCATCTATCCGGGCTCGGACGAAGCCTACACGATGATGGAAGAGATCGCCGAGATGGCGCGCGAGGCCAAATCCTACGGCCTCGCGGTCGTGGTCTGGTCCTATCCGCGCGGCGGCAATCTCTCGAAGAACGGCGAGACCGCGATCGATATCTGCGCCTATGCCGCGCATATGGCCGCGCTCCTTGGCGCGCATATCATCAAGGTGAAGCCGCCGACCGAATTCCTCGAGCTCGACGCGGCGAAGAAAGTCTACGAGCAGCAGAAGATCGACATCTCGACGCCGGCCAAGCGCATCGCCCATGTCGTGCAGTCCTGCTTCAACGGCAAGCGCATCGTCGTCTTCTCGGGCGGCGAGGCGAAGGATCTCGACGGTGTCTACAACGAAGCGCGCGCGATCCGCGACGGCGGCGGCAACGGCTCGATCATCGGCCGCAACACCTTCCAGCGCCCGCGCGAGGACGCGCTGAAGATGCTCGACCATATCGTCCGCATCTATCGCGGCGAGGCGTGAGCGCCCGTCTCTATCTGATCACGCCGCCGGCTTTCGAGCCGGCGGCGTTCGCGCCCAAGCTCGAAGCCGCGCTCGATGCCGGCGATGTTGCCTGCGTGCAGCTTCGCTTGAAAGATGTCGACGACGACACTGTCCGCCGCGCCGCCGATGTGCTGCGGCCGATCACGCAATCGCGCGATGTCGCTTTCATCATGAACGACCGGCCCGACCTTGCGCTGCAGACGGGCAGCGACGGGGTGCATGTCGGCCAGGAAGACGCATCCTTCGAGACGGCGCGCAAGATTCTCGGCCTCGACAAGATCATCGGCGTCACCTGCTACAACAGCCGCCACCTCGCGATCGAGGCCGCCGACGCCGGCGCCGATTACGTCGCGTTCGGCGGCTTCTTCCGCTCCACTACCAAGGACACGCGCCGTATCGCCGGCAACGATCCCGAAATCCTTACCTGGTGGAGCGAGATCATGACCGTGCCGTCTTGCGCCATCGGCGGCATCACGCCGGAGAATTGCGGCATGCTCGTCAAAGCCGGCGCCGATTTCCTCGCCGTGATTGCCGCGGTGTGGGACCACCCGCAAGGCCCCGCCGCCGCGGTCAAAGCCTTCAACGAAGCGATCAAAGCAGCGACGCCTTCCAGCGTTTGATCTGAGAGCGGCTAAGCGGCGGCCGGTACCGTCAAGGCCGAAGCGCTTACGCAGCGCCGCCCGGCTATTGGTGCGAATCTCGCGCGCTTGTTCCGGATCGACGGCCCGCGCCAGTGCCAAGGCGCCGACGAGTTCGCAATAGAGCGATACCGCCTGCTCCTTTGCCTCACCGGGATCATAACCGAGCGCCTCGAACAAAGCGGCGATACGCGTGTGCAGCCGTTGCACGCCGGCACCGAACCTGGCCTTGGCAAGAGGACCGAGACGCGCGACATCGGCCGCGATCGCCGGCAGCGGGCAGCCGTCGGCCATCCCTTCCTGATGAAGCGCCGATAGGTAGAAATCGATGTGGTGGCCGAGCGCTTCTGCTGGCGGCAAGCCCTCGATCCGTTTCGCGAACCGCTCAGCCGTCCCGTCGAAGGTTGCATCGATGGCTTCGGCGATCAGTGCGTCTTTCGAGCGGAAATGTGCGTAGAAGCCGCCATGGGTCAGGCCAAGCTTCGCCATCAGGGTCGCGACGCTCATCCGCTCCGGCCCTTCGGCGCGCAGCATCGCCGCCGCCTCTTTTACGAGGCGCTCATGGGTCTGCTGCTTATGGTCGTCGGCGTACCGCATCGCCTTTATATGGTGATCATCATATTTTTGCATAGCCGGACTGTCAATCGATCATTTTGCAGCGCACCATTTTTATATGATATTCGACATTCAATCATTCCGGTTGCGTTGGAGACGTATGATGGACGGATCGGTCGGACGGATTGCGGCCGCTGAAGTCGCGAAACCGCGGCAAAAGCTCGGCCGCAAACAGGTGGCAATCGGGGCCATGGCCCTGCTCCTGGCGGCGGGAGCGGCCTGGTACGGCGAGAAATGGTGGACGGTCGGACGCTTCATCGAAAGCACCGACGATGCCTATGTCGGCGGCGACATCACCGTCATCGCACCCAAGGTCTCCGGCATCATCGCCAAGATTGCCGTCGCCGATAATCAGCCGGTCCGCGCCGGCGACCTCTTGCTGACGCTGGACGACCGCGACTATCGCGCCGCCCTCGCCAAGGCGGACGCCGCGGTCGAGGCGCAGCAAGCCTCACTCGCCAATCTCGATGCGCATCGCCAACTACAGCAGGCGGTCGTCGCCCAGACTCAGGCAGCGATCATCGCGGCGGATGCCGCGGCAACGCGCGACCGCGCCGACCAAGAACGTCTTCGTATCCTCTCTGCTTCGTCCATTGCGTCCGTTCAATCCTTCCAGCACGCCGATGCCGCTTTCAAAGCGTCGCAGGCAGGCGCGCAGCAAGCGCGCGCTGCTTATGATGCAGCACAGCGCCAACTCGACGTCATCGCGTCAGAGAAGCGCCAGGTCGAAGCCGCCTTGGCCGGCGCCATCGCCGATCGCGACGCTGCGAAACTGAACCTCAGCTACACCGAATTGCGCGCGCCGATCGACGGCACGATCGGCAATCGAAGTGCTCGGACTGGCAGCTTCGCCACGGTCGGCGCGCAGCTTCTGTCGATCATTCCCGCGCAGGGGCTGTGGGTCGACGCCAATTTTAAAGAGAGCCAACTCGCTGCGATGCGTGCCGGCCAACCGGCGACGATTACCGCCGAAGCGGTCCCAGGCATCGAATTCCACGGCCGCATCACCAGCCTTGCCCCGGCCACGGGTGCGCAGTTCAGCATCCTCCCGCCTGAGAACGCGACCGGCAATTTCACCAAAATCGTGCAGCGTGTGCCTGTCCGTATTGCCCTCGACGGCGATGCCGCTTCGCTCAATCCACTGCGCCCCGGTCTGTCGGTCAATGTCGATGTCGACGAGCGTCACGCGGGGCAATAGCCATGACGATTTCAGCCAAGACCGCGGCTCTCTCGCCCGCCGATCTGCCGCTCGGCGAAAAGGTGCTGGCATTCAGCATCATGTGCATCGGCTTCTTCATCGCGCTGCTCGATATCCAGATCGTCTCCGCCTCGCTGCAAGACATTGCCGGCGGCCTATCCGCGGGGCCCGATGAAGTCGCCTGGGTCCAAACCAGCTATCTGATCGCCGAGATCGTCGTGATTCCACTGTCGGGCTGGTTGTCGCGCGTGATGTCGACGCGCTGGCTGTTCGCCGCCTCGGCAGCCGGCTTCACGCTGACAAGCCTCGCGTGCGGCTGGGCCTGGGACATCCAGAGCATGATCGTGTTCCGCGCGCTGCAAGGCTTCCTCGGCGGCTCGATGATCCCGACGGCTTTCACCACCGCCTTTCTCTATTTCAACAAGCAGCAGATCGTCGTCGCGGCAGCGGTTGTCGGCGGCATCTCTTCGCTCGCACCAACATTGGGTCCGACGGTCGGGGGCTGGATCACCGATCACTATTCCTGGCACTGGCTGTTCTTCATCAACCTTCTGCCCGGCGCCTTTATCTCGATTGCCGTGCCGTTGTTGGTGAAGGTCGATCGTCCCAATCTCGCTCTGTTGCGCCACGCCGACTACTTCGGCATCGCGTTGATGGCATTGTTCCTGGGCTGTCTCGAATACACGCTCGAGGAAGGCCCACGCTGGGATTGGTTCGGCGACACGACGATCCGAACCACCGCCTGGATTGCGGCCATCGCTGGTGTCGGCTTCGTTTACCGCTGCCTGACCTTTGATCAGCCGGTCGTCGATTTGCGCGCGCTGAAAAATCTCAATTTCTCGCTCGGCTGCTTTCTCTCTTTTGTCTCCGGTATCGGCATCTTCGCAACCATCTATCTGACGCCGGTCTTCCTCGCGCGCGTCCGCGGTTTCAGCGCTTCCGAGATCGGCCTGACGGTCTTCTCGACCGGGCTTTTCCAACTCGCCGCCATTCCCTGCTACACCGTATTGGCCAAGCGCATCGATCTACGCTGGCTGATGTTCATCGGCCTCGTCCTCTTCGCGGTCGGTCTCTGGAAGTTCACCCCGATCACCCATGAATGGGGCTGGCAGGAACTGCTGCTGCCCCAGGCGCTACGGGGTTTCTCGCAGCAATTCGCCGTCGCACCGATCGTCACCCTCACCCTCGGCGGCCTCGCGCCCGATCGGCTGAAGCTCGCTTCAGGCTTGTTTAACCTGATGCGCAACCTGGGCGGCGCGATCGGCATTGCCGCCTGCGGGACATTGCTGAACGATCGCACCAATTTGCATTTCCTGCGCCTGGCGGAGCACGTGAACCAAGGCGACGCCTCTGTCGCCACCCTGCTCGCCCGCATGGCCGCGCGCGGCACGACCGTCTTCAATGGCGATCCGGTCCATGGAAAGGCCGCGGCCCTTCAGGAGCTCGCATCGCTGTTGATGCGCGAAGCGCTGACCCAGACCTTCGCCGATATTTTTCTGGTGATCGCCGTATGTATCGCGATCTCCGCTTTGACCGTGCCGCTGTTGCGCAAGGTCGCGCCGCCAAAAGGCCCGGCCGCGGACGCGCATTAGCGGGCGTTTTCTATAAAGGCTGTATAGCCGCGCGCCCGCAACGTGCAGGCCGGGCAAGTGCCGCAGCCATAGCCCCAATCGTGCAGGATCGAGCGATTGCCGCTGTAGCAGCTATGGCTGTCGCGGCGGATGATCTCGACGAGTTCCGCACCGCCGAGTTGTTCGGCCAATCGCCAAGTCGCGGCTTTGTCGATCCACATCAGCGGTGTGTGGATGACGAAGCGGCGGTTCATGCCGAGATTGAGCGCGATCTGCAGCGCCTTGAGCGTGTCGTCGCGGCAATCGGGATAGCCTGAGAAATCGGTCTCGCACATGCCGGCGATGAGATGCTTGGCGCCGCGCCGATAGGCAACGATCGCCGCGAAATTGAGAAAGACGAGATTGCGGCCCGGCACGAAGGTCGTCGGCAGGCCCTCGTCATTCATCGCGATGGCCATTTCCTTCGTCAGCGCGCTCTCGCTGAGCGCACCCAACACGCTGAGGTCGATCATGTGATCGGCGCCGAGCCGGTCCGCCCAAGCCGTCTTCAGCGCCCCGAGAGCGGCGCGCAGGGGCGCCCGGCAATCGAGCTCGATCGCATGGCGCTGGCCGTAACTGAAGCCGATCGTCTCGACGCTTGCGAAGCGATCGAGCGCCCAGGCAAGACATGTCGCCAAATCCTGACCGCCGGAAAACAAGACCA
The DNA here is from genome assembly GCA_963740675.1 of uncultured Alphaproteobacteria bacterium. Classification (GTDB taxonomy): domain Bacteria; phylum Pseudomonadota; class Alphaproteobacteria; order ATCC43930; family CGMCC-115725; genus CAIKMD01. The sequence continues at coordinate 914,484 of CAVUFS010000001.1, read as the reverse complement.
GCGCCTTCCCGTCATCGAGCATCGAATGCTTCTCCTGTCCACTGATGCTTACCGTGCATATCTCGTGCCGGCGCTATGTCTCCGCGTATCTTCCGCCGCCGAACCGCGCGTGATAGAAGCCTATTCATGCGTGTTTTTCGTCTGTTGATCGCTCTCGGCTTCGTCGCCGCGATGATCGGCCCGGCGCGCGCCGCCGATCCGTTCTATCTCGGCACGTGGAAATTCACCGCGGCCGTGGTCGCGCCATGGGCAGCGCCAGCGGCGCGCAAGCCGAACACGGCTGAGCGCGATGCGCTTCTCGGCAAGACGGTAGCGATCCGGCCGAAAGAGATCGCCGGTCCGCGCGCCTTCGTCTGCCAACGGCCGAAATACACCCTGAAGGAATACCCGGCGGCCGAGCTGTTCGAGGGTGCGTTCGGCGAAATGCGCGAGCGCGATCCGGCGATCGATCCCGGTAAACTCGCCGTAAAGCTCGGCTTCAAGGGCGACAATTTCACGACGCTCGAAACCGGCTGCCAATTCGATTGGCATTTCGTCGATCAAACGACGGTGAAGATCGGCCTCAACGACTGGGTCTATACGCTGAAGAAGCAATAGCCGGCTCAGACAACCGGCGCCCAGAGCACGTCGTCGATGTGGGTGGCGCCCGAGGCGAGCATCACCAGCCGATCGAAACCCAAGGCGATGCCGGCACTTTCTGGCAAGCCGTGCGCGAGCGCGGCGAGGAAATCCTCGTCGATCGGATAGGTCTCGCCATAGAGCTCGCGCTTCTTCGCCACATCCGCTTCGAAACGCCGGCGCTGCTCGGCAGCATCCGTCAGCTCGCCGAAAGCATTGGCGAGCTCGAGCCCGCAAACGTAAAGCTCGAACCGCTCGCAGAGCGTCGGATCGCTCGATTTCGGCCGCGCCAGCGCCGCCATCTCGATCGGATAATCGTAGAGGACCGTCGGCACACCGATGCCGAGCTTCGGTTCGATCGCGGCGAGGAAGATGCGGAAGAACAGATCTTCCCAGCTATCGCCCTGATGCGGCGCGATGCCCAAAGGCCGTGCCGCAGCGGCCAGCGCGTCGCGATTGTCGATGGTCGCTAGAATGTCGATGCCGCAATGGCGGCTGAAAGCTTCGGCGACGGTCAGCCGCTCCCACGCGGCATGCGGATCGCAAACGCGCCCCTGCCACGTCATCAGCCGCGTGCCGGCCGCGCGCAGCAGCGCCTCGCAATCGGCGACGAGATCGAGATAGGTGGCGCCGGCGCGATACCATTCGAGCATCGCGAATTCCGGCGAATGGGTCGAGCCGCGCTCGGCATTCCGGAAGCAATGCGCGAGCTGGAAGATGCGCGGCATGCCCGCGACCAGCAGCTTCTTCATCGCAAATTCGGGCGAGGTGTGGAGGAACCGCGGCACGGTCCCGTCGCCCGGCCGCTCTAGCAGCGTTGCAAACGCTTGGAGATGCGGTTCTAGCCCCGGGCTCACCTGTAGCGCCGGCGTTTCGACCTCGATGAAGCCGCGCATGGTAAACACTTCCCGCATCGCGCCCAGGATACGGCTGCGCGTTTCGAGATAGGGCCGACGGCGCGCCAAGGCATCAGGCCGCCACCACGCGCTCTCGGTCATGCCAAACACCCCTTTCATAAGCCCGGTCGAACTGCTAGGAACCTGCGCCAAATCCCATGACCGCCGCAACTGCCGCGCCAAAGGAAGCGCCATGAAGATCAATGCTATCGATATCCGGCCGGGTTTCGTCCTCGAAAACGGGGGCAAGCTGATGCTCGTGCTGAAGCGCGAAATCGTTCAACCCGGCAAGGGCGGCGCCTTCACCCAGATCGAAATGCGCGACATCAAGACCGGCACCAAGACGATCGAGCGCTATCGCACGCAGGAAACCGTCGAGCGCGCCCAGCTCGAAGAAAAAGAGATGCAGTATCTCTACCTGGACGGCAATCAGGCGACGTTCATGGACAGCGAGACCTTCGAGCAGACCGCGGTCGATCGCGAGCTTATCGGCGAAGCCGCCGACTTCCTGCAAGAGAACATGATTTGCACGGTCCAGACCTATGAGGGCACGCCGCTCTCGGTCACCCTGCCGCAAAGCGTTACCCTCGAAGTCGTCGAGGCCGATCCGGTGGTGAAAGGCCAGACCGCGTCCTCGTCCTACAAGCCCGGCAAGCTCGAGAACGGCCGCCGCGTGATGATCCCGCCGCATATCGGCGCCGGCACGCGCATCGTCGTCAACACCGCCGACGGCACTTACATCGAACGCGCGAAAGACTGATCCGTCTCCGATGGTAGGTCCGCGGCGCTCGGCGCTGATCAATGTGATGGCCGGGGCCGCGCTGAAAGCGGCCAAAGGGCTTATCCGCGACTTCGGCGAAGTCGAGCAGCTCCAGGTCTCCGTCAAAGGCCCGGGCGAATTCGTCACCGCCGCCGATCTCAAAGCCGAGAAAATCCTGCGCGCCGAGCTCAGCAAGGCGCGGCCAGGCTATGGTTTCCTTCTCGAAGAAGGCGGCACGGTCCGCGGCAGCGACGAGCATCATCGCTGGATCATCGACCCACTCGACGGCACGACCAACTTCCTTCACGGCATCCCGCAATGGGCGATCTCGATCGCGCTCGAGCGCGACGGCGAGATCGTCGCCGGCATGATCTATGAGCCGATCCGCGATGAAGCCTTCTGGGCCGAAAAAGGTGTCGGCGCGTTTGTGAACGACCGGCGGTTGCGTGTCTCGGCGCGACGCCAGCTCGGCGATGCCGTCATCGGCACCGGTATTCCCTTCCGCGAACGTGGCGATCATCCGGCTTATCTCAAAACCCTAGCCGCGGTCATGGCCGCAACCAGCGGCGTACGCCGTCCCGGCTCGGCTGCGCTCGATCTCGCTTATGTCGCGGCGGGCCGTTTTGAGGGTTTCTGGGAATTCGGTCTGCAACCGTGGGATATCGCGGCCGGCATTCTTCTCGTCCGCGAGGCCGGAGGCTACGTCACCGATGTCGAAGGCGGCCAGGACGTGCTGAAACGCGGTAATGTGCTCGCCGCCAATGACCATTTGCACGCGCCGCTGGCAAAGCTGCTCAAGGAAGCACTGTATCCGTCAGTATTAACGTGACGGTGGCGGAAATCCCCCATTTGGGTTAGTCTGACGTCTACTTTAGTGGCGTCCGATAGGATCATTTTGATGGCCTTCCGCCTTCCGCGAAGCCTTAGGCTTGGCAATAAGCGGCCTCTCGGCCACCGCGGAAATTGGGTTGCGCTCGCTGGTCTGGGCGCATTGCTCGCGTCCCCGGCGCAAGCGCAAGTCGTCATCGGCGGCCATAGCGGCCCAGCCGTCAGCGTCGATAACAGCGTGCTCGAGCGGCTCGGCCCGCCCCTCACCCTGCCCCAGCTTTTCCTCGGCGAGCGCAATCCCGGCGCCGTCAAGCCACAAGTCGCCGCCAACCACCGCGCCATGCACAAAGCCGCGCCGAGTCATCGCGGCGGCAAGCGCATCGCCAAACGATCCAAGCACCCCGCCAGTCACAAGCCGGCCGTTGCCAAAGCGGCGCCGTCCCGTACCGCGAAAGCGCCGGTGAAGACGGCCTCCTCATTCAATCAGATCATCCATCTGATCCCACCGAAGTCGCGTCTTGCCAGCGCTGCGACGACACCGGTTGCCAAAACCACCCACCAAGGGATTAGCCATCAGGCAACGGCGATCAGCGCGCCGACCAAAGCAGCCGTGGTAGCGCTCGCAGCACTCGCTCCGACTTCGGCGCCGGCACCGAAGCAGCCGGTGAGCAACGATGTCCCGACTCCGGCAGTGCTGCCACCGCAGCAGATACGCGACGAGGCGCCGTCCGCGCCGGTGACACCGCCCTCTCAGCCGGCCGTCACCGCTGTACCGCCTGCCGCCACGCCAGCGCCAACTGCTATTTCGGCCAGCACCGCGCCGCCAGCAATACCAGCCGTGGCATCGGCACCCGCTCCGCGGGCAACCGTGACCGTAGCCACTTCGTCGGCACTCCCGATGACCATCGCTGTTGCCGCGGCGGCGCCCAGCGCGACCGTTGCCGGCACGCCCCCGGCCGCGGTGGCACCGGCCGTGCAGATGGCGGCAGTGACGACGGTTGGCGACGCGGCAAGCGCCGTCAAATTCAAGTCCGGCGTCACCGATCTCGGCGGTGGCGCCCAGCCGGTTCTCGACGCGATCGCCAACCGGCTGCTCGCCAATGAGAGCCTCCGGGTTCAGATCGTTTCCCACGCGACCGGCGGCGCCGACGATGCCATGGAAGCGCGCCGCGTCTCGCTGGCGCGTGCCGTCGCCGTGCGCGCCTATCTGATCGACAAAGGCGTCCGAAGCCTGCGCATCGACGTCCGCGCCCTCGGCAATCGCGCCGATAATAGCCCCGCCGCCGACCAAGTCGATCTTCTGGTCGTGAGCCAATAACTTACGCTACAGTTACGCCTTGTCGTGACAGTGAGACAGTGAGGCTAAAGCCGTAACTCGTCCGCGCCGATATCTCATTCGGATGACCGTTTTCGTGCTCGCCGTGGCCGCAGGTGCCGCGCTGCTCTGGCGACCGCTCTCGGAATATTTCATGGGCAACCCCGCCGTAAACGGCGTGATCCTAGGCATTCTGCTGGCGGGGATTTTCTACATCTTTCGCCAGGTGCTGCAGCTCAACCCGGAAGTCGCCTGGATCGAGCGGTTTCGCCGCAGCCCCGATGCGCCCAATCTCAACTCCGGCACGCCGCGCCTCGTCGCGCCGATGGCGACGATCCTCGCCGCGCGGCGCGGCGGAAAAGTGACGCTCTCGGCGACGACGATGCGCACGCTGCTCGACGGTATCGGCACGCGGCTCGACGAAGGCCGCGAGACCGATCGCTACCTCATCGGCCTGCTCGTCTTCCTCGGTCTGCTCGGCACGTTCTATGGGCTGCTCGAGACCGTGCAGTCGGTGAAAGGCGTGATTGGCGGCCTCGCGGTGCAGACCAACGACGTCGCGCAAGCTTTCAGCAATCTGCAATCGCGGTTGCAGACGCCGCTCGGCGGCATGAGCACGGCATTCAGCGCATCGCTCTTCGGTCTCGCCGGCTCGCTGATCCTCGGCTTCCTCGATCTGCAAGCCGGGCTCGCCTTCAACAGCTTCTACAACGATCTCGAGGAATGGCTCTCGGGTTGGACGCGGCTGTCGGGCGCGACGCTGCCCGGCACCGACGGCGAAACCTCGGCGCCGGCCTTCCTCGAAGCGCTGCTCGAGCAGAGCGCCGACAATATCGACAAGCTGCAGCGTGTCATCGGCCGCAGCGAGGAAAGCCGCATCACCGCGAACAACAACCTCGTCTCTCTCGCCGAGCGGCTTGCGCTGCTCAGCGATCAGATCCGCACCGAGCAGGTGCTGCTGGTGAGGCTCGCCGAGCAGCAGGTCGACCTAAAGCCGGTGTTGCTACGCCTCGCCGAAAGCCGCGAGACCTCGCCGATCGACGAAGAAGCGCGCGCGCATTTGCGCAACATCGAGGTGCATCTCGTGCGTTTGAGCGAGGAGCTGGCGCAAGGCCGCGGCGATTCCGTACAGGAAATCCGCAGCGAAATCCGCCTTCTCGCGCGTACCTTGGCCACCCGCAGCAGGGAAATCGCGCCGGGCTGATGCGGCGCGCCGTCATAGGAGCTTCCTAAGCCATGGCGTATGTATCGCGCCGTCAGCGCCGCCCCGGCATCGATATCTGGCCGGGCTTCGTCGACGCACTGTCGCAGCTCGTGATGGTGATCGTTTTCGTGCTGCTGGTTTTCACCGCCGGCCAGTTCTACCTGACCGACGCGCTTTCCGGCCGCGATGTGCAATTGCAGCGCCTAGCGCAGCAGGTCGATCAGCTTGCCGATATGCTGTCGATGGCGCAGAGCGGCAATACCGATCTGCAGGCGAAACTGAATTCGCTGACCCAGCAGCTCGCCACCGCCAATCAGGCGCTGGCCGCGGCGCGCGATCAGAACACCCAATCGGAACAGAAGGCGACGGCGGCGCAGACAACCGTCGACCAGCTCAACCAGAACATCGCCGCGCTGCGCGATCAGCTCGCGCAGATCGCCGCCGCGCTCGGTGCGTCTGAGGCCAAGGACAAGGACCAGGAGGCGCAGATCACCGATCTCGGTCAGCGCCTCAATACGGCGCTTCTAAGCCAAGTCGCGCAACTCGCCAAATATCGCTCGGAATTCTTCGGCCGGTTGCGTGACGCGCTGGGCAATCGGCCGGATATCCGCATCGTCGGCGACCGCTTCGTCTTCCAGTCGGAAGTGCTGTTCCCGCCGGCGAGCGCACAGCTCAGCGACGCGGCCAAGCAAAGGTTGGCGATCGTCGCGGCCGCGCTGAAGGACATCGCGACCAAAATCCCGAACGACATCCCCTGGGTGCTGGCGGTCAACGGCTATACCGACAAGCGGCCGATCAGCACGCCGCAATTCCCGTCGAATTGGGAATTGTCGGCGGCGCGCGCGATCACCGTGATCAATTACCTGATTGCGCAAGGCGTGCCATCGGATCGTCTCGCCGCTGCCGGCTTCGCCGAGCACGACCCGATCGATACCGGCGACAGCGAGGACGCTTACGCCAAGAACCGGCGCATCGAGCTGAAGCTCACCGAGCGCTGAAAAAGATAAAGCCGCGGCAGGACACCTGCCGCGGCTTCGCAATTCAAAACCAACAAGCTTAGCGGCGGCGGGCCTTCTTTTTGGCCTTCTTCGCTTTCTTGACCGTTTTCGCTTTCTTGGCCGTTTTCGCTTTCTTGGCGACTTTTTTCGCTTTCTTGGCCGTTTTCGCCTTCTTGGCAGCTTTCTTGGCCTTCTTCGCGACCTTCTTGGCTTTCGCCTTTTTAGCCGCCTTCTTCACGGCTTTCTTCTTGGCCTTGGCTTTCGCCTTCCGCCGTGGCCGCGCCGGAGCGGTTGCCGCGGCCGGTTCTTCCGGCTCATAGGCAGGCGGCGCGAGCGGCGCCGGTGGGATGGGCGGGTAGGACGGGCCGTTGCCGTCGTCTGTTCCGTCAATCATTTGAACCCCCTCAACTCCAATGGGACTTTGAAACTTTATGAGAGGTGTGGGCGAAAGTCGAACGGATTTGCATGTTATGTGACAATGAAACGACCGATTGTTGCTCTCTACCCTGTGCATTGCAGGACGCGCCGGTCTTCGCTATAAACGCGCCCTCCCCAGGAGCGCGCGATGAAAGAAGGCATTCACCCCGATTACCACGAGATCACCGTCGTCATGACGGATGGATCGACTTACAAGACGCGCTCGACCTACGGGAAGCCCGGCGAGACTCTGCATCTCGACATCGATTCCAAGTCGCATCCGGCTTGGACCGGCGGCCAGCACCGCCTGCTCGATACCGGTGGCCAGCTTGCTCGCTTCAACAAGCGCTTTTCGGGCATCGGCCTCAAGAAATAGACGCTCCGCGAAGCAACCGCTTCGCTCGTTAAATCGGGGCCCTACGGGGCCTTAAATCTATATCCTCCAAACCCATTTTGAAGGTTGTCCGGACGCCGCTTTAGCGGGTTCGGGCTTCGTGACGGGACGTGCCCGGCCATGCTGGCGGGTTCGTCATAGCTTCCATATTGCTCAACGGAGGATGTGGTTATGAACGGCTTCGACTTTTCCCCTCTCTTTCGCTCGACCATCGGCTTCGACCGGCTGACCCGACTTATGGATACAGCCACCCAACTCGATACCGGCGCGAGTGCCTATCCGCCCTATAACATCGAAGCGACCGGCGAGAATGCCTATCGCCTGACGATGGCCGTCGCTGGCTTCGGCGCGGAAGATCTCGAGATCACCGCCAAGGAAGGCGCCCTGGTCGTGACCGCCAAGGCCCTCAAAGACGAAGAGGGCAAGCAGTATCTCTATCGCGGCATCGCGCGGCGCGCTTTTGAGCGACGCTTCCAGCTCGCCGACCACATCCGGGTCGCGGGCGCGAGCCTCGACAACGGCTTGCTGCATGTCGATCTCGTGCGCGAAGTGCCCGAGGCACTGAAACCGCGCAAGATCGAGATCGCGACTGCCACGCAGCCGCAAGTGATCGAGCAGAAAGCCGCCTAAGGCTTTCGCTCTCCAGCGTCACGGCAACGGGCAGCCTCGCGCTGCCCGTTGTCTTTTTGGCTTAGTTCAGCGTGCGGCCAAGGGCATTGGCGAGCACGAGATAGAGCTTGCCGACATCGGCCGTGACGAACGTCGCGCCCATGACATCGGCGCGATCGACGGTGCGCGCCTGCGCCAGCAACTGCTCGAACTGATCCATGTAGCGCAGCGCCTGCTCGCGGAAAGTCGAATCGCCCTCGAATTTCTCTTTGATGACGGCGCTGGTCTGGCGCTCTTGCAGTTGCAGGATGTAGCGCGCGAAGACGCCGCGCTCACCGCTGTGGAAGCGTTTCCATATTGTGTCCGGCACCGGCTGATCGAGCACGCGGGCAAGATCGACCGACAACGATTGCAGAGTCTCGATGATGAAGGTCGCCGATTTGAGGAAGGCGTCCTGCTGGTTGCTCTGCGCCTGATCGCGCATGCGCTGTGCGATCTCCGCGGCATCGCCGGCAGCCTTCAGGAAAGTTTGCGTTTGCGTGCGGAACAATTCGCTCGCCTCGCGCGCACGGCTGCCAGCCTGCTCGGCGGCACCGACCAGCGAGGCGGATTGGCCGTGATAGATCTCGGCGACGTCGCGGAGCCGGTCGACCGCGAGATCGGTCGCGGCATTAAGTTCCGCCGCCTGGTCACGCAGCACGACGCGCGCGGATTCGAGCCTCGCATTTGCCTGCTCCAGCAGGCCGTTGAATTCGAGGATCTGGCGATGCACCAGCGCCGCCGCCTCGTCGCGATGCTGGGTCATCGCATCGCTGGCCGATGAGAACGTGGTGATCTGGGCGTGTGCGCCCTCAGCCAGCTCTTGCAGCCGCTTCGAGACCGCACCAGTGGCATCGGCGATGGCCCCGAAATGCTCGTTGAGCATAGTGCGCGCGCTCTGCATACGGCCGACGGTCTGCTCGACAGCGCCGGATAGATCCTGAACCTGCTGGCGGAACGCGGCTCCGACATCGCGCATGGTCGCCCCCGCCACCTCGCCCGCCGTGCCGATCCCGGCACTCGTCTCATCGAATTGCTTCGCCAATTCGAGAAGTTGCGCGCTCGCCCGCTCTGCCGTCTGATCCAGCTGCCGCGTATGCTCTTCGATCGCCGAGGAACGCTCGACGATGCGCTGCACAGTCGCGACCGTCATCTCCTCGATGCCGCGGCTGCGATCGGCATAGATGCGCGAGATTTCATCGACGCGGCTGATGGACTTGTCGGCCGCCTCGTGTAGCGCTCCCGCGCCGGTCTTCAGTGTGTTGTCGATCGCCGCACCCATGGCGGCGATGTGCTCGGTTCCTTTGCCGAGCTCGACGAGCTGGCGCTGCATCACCGAGGCCAACGTTTCGGAGTGCCCGGCGACGCGCTGCGCCGCCTCATAAAGCCGCTCGACATGACCGTCGAGCGCGCCATTGGCGAAGGAGGCACGCTCGGCCGCGTCCGCCGACACACGCGCCAGCAGTTCTGCCTGCTGCTGCAGGATGGTTCGGGCCTCGCCGGTCTGCGTTTCCAGCGTGCCGCGCGCGGCGTTGAAATGCGCGACTTCTTGCGCGAAAGCGTCGTGCAATTGCTCGACCTGATGCGCGACTTGCCCGCCGGTATCGCGCAACGCCGCGATCTCACGGCCGAGCACCTGCGCCACGCCTTCGAGCCGCGTCTTCGTTTCGTCGGAAATCTGTGCGAGCTGAATGACGCGGAGCTGCACCGTCTCGCCGGCGCGGTTCATCTCATTGGCCGCCGCACCGGTCGCCGCTTGCAGATCGGCGATCCGCGCGCTCGCGCCATCGCTGGCGGCAGTAATGGTCGCGCCGGTATCGGCGAGAGCATCCATGGTCGCGCGAATTTGCTGCGCGCCGCGCTCCGAGGCCGCCGTCACCTCTTGCATCATATTGTCGAGCGCCTGGCGCATACGCGCTGTCGCGGTATCGCCGGCGGCGGAGATCACCGTGCCGCTTTGATTGAGCGCCTCCATCGCAGCGCGAACCTCGCCCGCGCCGCGCTCCGACGCCGCAGCCACTTCGCGCACGATACCGGCGATAGTGTCGCGTACCTGCCCCGTCCGCGCATCGACGACGGCTACCATCTGCTCGCTCTGACGCACGAGCTCGGCCGCGGTTTCGCCGGCACGCGCCTCGACGCCACCCAGCGCCTCATGCAGCCGCGTCGCTCCGGCATCGGCAGCAGCCGCAGCGGTGACCTCGAGCCCCTGCATCGCGTCACGCAACTGCGCAATCGAGCGATCGAGCAAATTCGTTGTCTCGGCGGCACGCATATCGAAGCCGCCCAGCGCTTCGCGCAAACGCGTTGCACCCGCATCGGCCGCTCCGGCGGCGGTGGCCTCAAGACCTTGCATCGCGCCGCGCAGCCGCGCGATCGCACCGTCGAGCAAGTTCGTGGTCTCGGCGGCGCGCATATCGAAACCACCCAGCGCCTCGCGCAACCGCGTCGTCCCCGCATCGGCAGCCGCAGCAGCGGTGGTCTCGAGCCCTTGCATGGCACCACGCAGCCGCGCGATCACGCCATCGAGTAAATTTGCCGTCTCGGCGGTACGCGATTCGAAGCCGCTCAGCGCCTCCGTGACCCGCATGCGGCCGCCTTCGGCAGCCGCGGCCGCGCGCTGCTCGACACCTTGCATAGCCGCCTGGACATTGCCGGCCAGCGCGTTGAGCGCCACCGTCGTCTCGCCGGCGCGGACCTCGAAATTCGCCATGATCTCGCGCACCCGCGCCGCACCGGCTTCGGCGGCCGTACCCGCGATCCCTTCGAGTTCGCCCAACGCGCCGCGCGCGCGCGACACGCTGGCCTCGACCGCATCGCTCATATCTTCGCCGCGTCGCGTCAGCGCGGTTTGCGTCTGTGCTGCTGCTTCCTCGAGCGCGTTCATCACCGCGCGGATTTCGCCGACGCCGCTTTCAGCCGCGGCAAGCGCACGCTCGCCGATCGTGCCGACGATATTGGTCAGCCGAGCCGCGCCGCTCTCGGCAACAGAAAGAATATCCTCGCTGCGCTGTGCCAGCGTTTCGGACACGGTCTTGCTGTTCTGATCGAGCGCCGCAAGCGCCTCGCGAATGCGATGGGTGCCGCTCTCGGCATTCGCGGCGACCTGTTCTGTCGTGGTACCGATCAAACCAATCTGCGCCCGCATCTGCTCGCCGGCGCGTTCGACATGCTCGCCGCTTTGACGCGCCGCCGACATCACTGCCTCAGCCTGGCTGGCAAAGCCGACGCCCACTTCGCGCAAACGCGACAGCGCCTCGGCGGCGATGCGCGCCAGCGCCTGCGACTGCTCGACCAGCGCGGTGTTCGCCTCGCCCGTCTGGCGCAACACATTCTGCGATTGCTCGGTGAAGCCGGCACCGGCCTGGCTTAGCCGCAGGCCAAGCGCCTCGGCGCGCGATGTCGCGTCAGTCGCGGCGGACAGCAACGCCGCTGCCTCGCCGCGCAGCAACGCGCCGGAGCGCTCGGACGCGGCCAGCGTCTCGCGCGCCACCGCGTCGAACCGGGCATCGGCTTCGGCCAGCAGCCGCTCGATGATGGCACGCTGGCTGGCCAGCCGCTCGATCGCATTGTCGCTCGCCGCCGTGATGAGATTGCCGAGTGTGCCGGTTTGCGCGCTCATGCGCTCGGCCGCGGCCGCGACTTCCTGCGCGACCCGCTCCGAGACGCCGTCGAACCGGCCGGCTGCGGTCGTCGCGGCCTTGTCGATCACCGTGGCGATGGCCTGTCCCATGGCTGCGGTGCGCTCAAGCACACGGGCGCTCGAAACATCGATCGCGCGGTCGACCGCCTGCTGAACAGAAGCCACATGGGCACGCAGCCGATCGGTCGCGGCGCCGAGATCGCGTCCTGCGGCACGCTGGATGGCGACGCATTCATCGGCAAGCGTCTCGGTCAGTTTCTGCAGCGGCTCGATCGCCGCGGCGACATCGCCGCGCACATATTCGGCGCGCGCCACCGTGGCATTGACGCTCGCGACTGCCTCGGCGACCACCGTCGCCAGGTTTTCGGTCGTGTTCTTCAGGCGCGTCGCGGTTTCGTCGCTGGTTCGATTGAGCAGTTCGAGGTCGTTGCGAAATTCGCGCAGCGCCGCCTGGGTCTGATCGTCGACACGTAGGGGCGATACCTGGATGCGGTCGACCTGCTGGGCGATGCGGGTCGACACGCGCTCGAGTTGTGCCGCTCGCTCATAGGCGCCGGCAATGGCCCAGACCGCGATGACCGGCAGCACGACCGCCAGCACGACGAGCGCGATCTCGTGCGGCAGCAGCGATTGCAGCACGCCCCAGCCGATAAAGAACGTGATATAGCCGCCGCATAAAAGCAGCCAAATCGTGCCGAAAAGCGGTCCCGATATGAAGCGACTCGACAAGCGCACCGTCAAAAAGCCGCTCCCCTCTCCGCAGCTAGTATGGAAAGTCGCTCATCCCCGTAAGCGCGTCAACTTTCGGCGAGAATCCGGGCAAGCGCCTGACGCATGCCGCCCGGCACCGGGACCGGGCGCCGTGTCGCGCGATCGACATAGACATGGACGAAATGGCCCGAAGCGGCCGGCGCTGGGTCGCCTTGGCGGAAGATCGCGATCTCGTAGCGCACGCTGCTATTGCCAAGCTTGCCCACGCGGAGCCCGGCCTCGACCACCTCAGGAAAGGTGATCGGCTTGAAATAGCGGCAGAGCGTCTCGACCACGAGGCCGATCACCGGGCTTTTCTCGATATCGAGGCCGCCCGCGGCGATTAGGTACTCGTTCACCACCGTGTCGAAATAGGAGTAGTAGACAACATTGTTGACGTGGCCATAGACGTCGTTGTCCATCCAGCGCGTCGGGATCGCCAGGAAATGCTTATAATCCTCGCGCCGTGGCGCCTCGGTCTTCTCTTCGGCCGATGAATTATTGGGCAACCCAACCGCCATCGATCGAATAGGCGGAACCGGTGATCGTCGCCGCCGCGTCGCCGCAGAGGAACACGGTCAGCGCGCCGATGCTTTCCGGCGTCGAGAACGCCAGCATCGGCTGCTTCTCGCGCAAGAAATCTTGTTTGGTCTCGTCGATCGAGCGGCCGGTCTGCTTAGCCCGGTCGGCGAGCTGGCGCTCGACCAGCGGCGTCAGCACCCAGCCGGGACAAATCGCGTTGCAGGTGATGCCGTCATTGGCGCATTCGACCGCGGTCACCTTGGTCACGCCGACAAGCCCATGCTTGGCCGCGACATAGCCGACCTTCTGCGCGCTGGCGACGAGGCCGTGGGCCGAGGCGATGTTGACGACGCGGCCCCAGCGCCGCTTCTTCATGCCGGACAGCGCCGCCTTGGTGGCGTGGAACGCGGCCGAGAGATTGATCGCGATGATCGCGTCCCATTTGTCGTCGGGGAATTCCTCGATCGGCGCGACATGCTGGATGCCGGCATTGTTGACGAGGATATCGCAAGCGCCGAGCTCGCGCTCGGCCGCGGCGATCATCGATCCGATCTCGGCGGGCTTCGACATATCGGCGCCGGAATAAGAGACTTTGACGCCATGCTCTGTCGCGAGATCACGCTGCAGCTTGTCGATCATGGCCTTGTCGCCAAAGCCATTGAGCATGATCGCGCAGCCTTCCGTCGCAAGCGCACGGGCGACGCCAAGACCGATGCCACTGGTCGAGCCGGTGACGACCGCCACTTTGCCTTTGAGACTCATCGATTGCCTATCGCTTGAAGAGAGCTTCGGCGCCGCCGCGCTGTTTGCGCTTGGCGGCGATGTCGTTTCTGACACGCACGATCTCGGCTTCGAGCTCGGTGATGTAGGTTTCGAGCTCGGCGATCGCGAGCGGTCCGAGATCGCGCAACTTCGGTGCCTTGCGGCGCGGCTCTAGTTCCTCTTCGTCCACGGCATCACCTCCTAGTCCAATCTCTTGGCCGCGCAATTGCCAGTTTGGCGCGGCTTGGGTAGAGGTGCAATCAAGTTGAGGAGGCAGGATGACCATTCCGCAAACGATGACGGCGATCGAGATCACGGAGCCGGGCGGGCCCGACGTCTTGCGTGCGGTGAGCCGCCCAACGCCGACGCCGGCGACCGGTGAAGTGCTCATTCAAGTCGCTGCCGCCGGCGTCAATCGTCCCGACGGGCTGCAGCGCAAGGGTCACTACCCGCCGCCGCCCGGCGCTTCCGACATTCCCGGACTCGAGATCGCCGGCAAGATCGTCGCGGTCGGACTCGGCGTCAATCATCTGAGGGTCGGCGACGAGGTCTGCGCGCTCGTCACCGGCGGCGGCTATGCGACGTACTGCATCGCGCCCGAGCCGCAATGCCTGCCGCTGCCGAAAGGCTTCAGCATGGTCGAAGCCGCGGCGATGCCCGAGACCTTCTTCACTGTTTGGCACAATGTCTTCGAGCGTGGCCGTCTTGCCGCAGGTGAATTCGATCCTCATCCATGGCGGCTCGTCCGGCATCGGCACGGTGGCGATCCAGCTCGCCAAAGCCTTCAACGCCGGCGCGATCTTCGCAACCGCCGGTAGCCGCGACAAATGCCATGCCTGCGAGAAGCTCGGCGCCACCCGCGGCATCGATTACAAGCACGAAGACTTTGTCGCCGTGATCAAGCAGGCGACCGCCAATCGCGGCGTCGATGTCGTGCTCGACATGGTCGGTGGCGATTACATCCAGAAAAACCTCAGCATCCTCGCGGTCGAGGGCCGCCATGTCAGCATCGCAACACAGCGCGGCGTGGTCGCCGAGGTCAATTTCGGTGCGGTGATGGGCAAGCGCCTGACCGTGACCGGATCAGGGCTTCGCCCCCGCAGCGTTGCCGAGAAAGGCGCGATGGCGGCGGCGCTTAAGCAGAAGGTCTGGCCGCTGCTTGACGCCGGCAAGGTGAAACCGGTCATTTTTAAGACCTTTCCCCTGGCCGAAGCGGCCGAAGCGCATCGTCTGCTCGAAACATCGAGCCATATCGGCAAGATTATGCTCACGATTTGAGCCAAAACCTGGCGTAGGCTAGGCTTTTGGGCCTTCCCAGGCGGCGTTCCAGCCACTATATACCGGTCATCACCCCAAAACGTTGACGGACGCCGAGAGCGACCTCGCGATCGAGGAGGAAACATGACTTTGCCGCTGATGCCCAAGGCGACCGCGGTGTGGCTGGTGGAAAACACGTCGCTGAGCTTCGATCAGATCGGCGAATTCTGCGGCCTGCACGCGCTCGAAGTGCAAGCGATCGCCGATGGCGAGGTCGCAGTCCAGATGGTTGGGCTCGACCCCATCGCCAATGGCCAGCTCACGCTCGAAGAGATCGAACGCTGCCAGAAAGATCCGGCGGCGCGGCTGCAGATCGCCAAGGCGGCGCACCCGGTCGAGCTCGTGAAGCGCAGCGGCCCGCGCTACACGCCGATCGCCAAACGCCAGGACAAGCCCGATGCGATCGCCTGGCTGCTGAAAAATCATCCCGAGCTCAGCGACGGTCAGATCTCGAAGCTTGTCGGCACGACCAAGCCGACAATCGCAGCCGTGCGCGACCGCACGCATTGGAACTCGCCCAACATCAAGCCGCGCCATCCGGTGGCGCTCGGCCTCTGCACCATGGAGATGCTCGAGGCTGCCGTAACCCGCGCCAATCGTGGCAAGAAGCGCGACGAGAATGACGGCCCGCTCGTGAAGCCGCCGACGCTCGAAGACGTCGCGGGCGGCGAGGACGCTGCGCCGTAACGCCTCCACTCTATAAAGAATTACGTCATGCCCGGCCTTGTGCCGGGCATTTCGTTTTGGCGACAGTTGGCGGTGGTACTGACTAGTTACGCCATCGCCCACTATCGCGCTCTCTAACACGTCATTGCGAGCGAAGCGAAGCAATCCAGAAGCATCACATGTTGCCCTGGATTGCTTCGCTTCGCTCGCAATGACGTTTAGTTTTTCAGCTTAACTAGTCCCACAGACCTCAAACGCTCAGTAATCTCACCCAGGATCGCCGGGTCGTCGATCGTCGCCGGCATTTTGTAAGCCTCGCCATCGGCGATCGCGCGCATCG
Organism: uncultured Alphaproteobacteria bacterium; assembly: GCA_963740675.1. GTDB lineage: Bacteria > Pseudomonadota > Alphaproteobacteria > ATCC43930 > CGMCC-115725 > CAIKMD01. The sequence continues at coordinate 898,406 of CAVUFS010000001.1, read as the reverse complement.
TGCCGCGCAAAATCTTGCCGGAGCGCGTCTTCGGCAAACGATCGACCACCAGCGCGATCTTGAAGCTTGCCACCGGGCCGATGCGCTCGCGCACCAGCGCAACAACCTCATCGCCGATCGCCGCGCGCTCCTTCTTCACGCCGGCTTTCAGCACGACGAGGCCGAGCGGCACCTGGCCTTTCAGCTCATCGGCGATACCGAACACGGCGCATTCGGCGACGTCGGGATGCGCGGCGACGACTTCCTCCATCGCGCCGGTCGAGAGACGATGCCCCGCAACATTGATGATGTCGTCGGTGCGCGTCATCACGAAGACATAGCCGTCTTCGTCGATCGTGCCGGCATCGGCGGTGTGGTAGTAGCCGGGATAATCGCTGAGATAGGTCTTCACGAAGCGCTCTTCCGCCTGCCAGAGCGTCGGCGACGCGCCCGGCGGCAGCGGCAGCTTTACGCAAAGCGCGCCGATCTCGCCCGGCTTGGCGCGTTCGCCATCCGGCGCCAGCACGCGGAGATCGTAGCCCGGCACCGGCTTGGTCGCGGAGCCGTGCTTCACCTTCTCGATACCGAGACCGGTGCAATTCGCGACGATCGACCAACCGGTCTCGGTCTGCCACCAATGATCGATCACCGGCCGCTGCAGTTGTTTCTCGGCCCAGTCGACCGTGGCCGGATCGGCGCGCTCGCCGGCGAGGAAGAGCGTGCGGAATTTGCTGAGATCGTATTGGCGGATGAATTTACCGTCGGGATCGTCGCGGCGAATGGCGCGGAATGCCGTCGGCGCGGTGAACATCGCGGCGACGCCGTGCTCGGCGATCAAACGCCAGTAAGCGCCGGCATCGGGCGTGCCGACCGGCTTGCCCTCGTACAGCACGGTCGTGCAGCCATAGAGCAGCGGTCCGTAGACGATATAGGAATGGCCGACGACCCAGCCGATATCGGAAGCGGCGAAGAACACCTCGCCCGGCTTCACGCCATAGACATTCGCCATCGACCAATAGAGCGCGACGGCATGACCGCCATTGTCGCGCACAATGCCTTTCGGCTGGCCGGTCGTGCCGGAGGTGTAGAGGATGTAGAGCGGATCGGTCGCCTCGACCGGTACACAATCTGCCGGCACCGCGCGTGACACCGCCTCGTGCCAATCGTGATCGCGGCCGGGAACGAGCTCGCCGCATTGCTGCGGCCGCTGCAGGATCAGCGTCGCCGCCGGCTTGTGATGCGCGAGCTCGATCGCATGATCGAGCAGCGGCTTGTACGCGACGACACGGCCGGGCTCGATACCGCAAGACGCAGAGATGATTGCCTTCGGCTTGGCGTCATCGATGCGCGTCGCCAGCTCCGCTGCAGCGAAGCCGCCGAACACGACCGAATGGACCGCGCCGAGCCGGGCGCAGGCGAGCATCGCCATCACCGCTTCCGGCACCAGCGGCATGTAGATGATCACGCGGTCGCCGCGCGTGACGCCGAGCGCGGCCAGCGCACCCGCCACTTTCGCGGTCGCATCGCGCAGCTCGCGATAGGTGAAGCGTTTCACCTGCCCGGTCACCGGGCTGTCATAGATCAGCGCCGCCTGCTCGCCGCGGCCGCGCTCGACATGGCGGTCAAGCGCGTTCCAGCAGGTGTTGAGCCGACCGCCGCTGAACCAGCGATAGAAAGGCGCGCGGCTCTGATCGAGCACCTTGTCCCAGCTTTTGTCCCAATCGATCGCGGCGGCGGCCTCGGCCCAGAATCCCTCGGGATCGGCGAGCGAGCGGCGATGCTCTTCCTCTTGCCGGCAGGCCATGGTGCGAATCCTCCCCGTCTCCTAAGCGCTTTGGCTATTATCGTGTCGCAAAACGCGGCGCCTGCCAAGCTGCGGCCCAAAGCGGAGGAACGGGATGGCCAACCCTTACACAGTCGATCTCGATCGCAACCCGGCCAATCATATGCCGCTGACGCCGCTCAGCTTCATCGAGCGCGCCGCCGCGGTGCATCCCGATCAACTGGCCGTGGTCCACGGAACGCAGCGTTACACCTGGGCCGAGACCTATGCCCGCTGCCGCCGCCTTGCCAGCGCGCTGCAACGACGCGGAATCGGCAAGAACGACACGGTCGCGATGATGGCGGCGAATACGCCGCAACTGCTCGAGGCGCATTTTGGCGTGCCGATGATCGGCGCTGTCCTCAATGCCCTCAACACGCGGCTGGACTCGAAAACCATCGCCTTCATCCTCGATCATGGCGAAGCGAAAGTGCTGATCACCGACCGCGAATTCTCAAGCATCGTCGGCCCGGCGCTCAAGCAGCTTGGCAAGAAGCTGTTGGTGATCGATATCGACGACCCGCTCGGCGCGCCAGGCGACGCGCTGGGCGAGATCGATTACGAAGCCTTCCTCGCGAACGGCGATCCTGATTTCGCCTGGTCCTATCCCGAAGACGAATGGGATGCGATATCGCTCAACTACACCTCCGGCACGACCGGCAATCCGAAAGGCGTGGTGCTGCATCACCGGGGTGCCTATCTCAACGCGATCGGCAATCTCATGGTGTGGAGCATGCCGAAGCACCCGGTCTATCTTTGGACCTTGCCGATGTTTCATTGCAACGGCTGGTGCTTTCCCTGGACCATCGCCGCGCTCTCGGGCACGCATGTCTGCCTCAGGCGCGTTGAAGCCGGCGCGATCTTTTCAGCGATTGCGCAGGAGAAGGTGACGCATCTCTGCGGCGCGCCGATCGTGGTCAATCTCTTGCTCAACGCACCCGACGAGCAGCGCCGCGATTTCGGCGGCCGCACCATCGCGATGATGACGGCAGGCTCGGCGCCGCCCGCCGCCGTGTTGCAAGGCATCGAAGCGATGGGCTTTGCGATGACGCATGTCTATGGCCTCACCGAAGTCTACGGGCCGGTGACGGTTTGCGAATGGCATGGTGACTGGAACGCGCTCGGCGATGAAGAGCGCGCTGCGATCAAAGCGCGCCAGGGCGTGCGCTATCCGGTGCTCGAAGGGCTGATGGTCGCCGATCCGGCGACGCTTCAGCCGGTGCCGCGCGACGGCCAGACGATGGGCGAGATCTTCATGCGCGGCAATGTCGTGATGAAAGGCTATCTCAAGAACCCGAAAGCCTCGCACGAAGCCTTTGCCGGCGGCTGGTTCCATACCGGCGATCTCGCAGTCGCGCATCCCGACGGCTATGTCGAGATCAAGGATCGCTCCAAGGACATCATCATCTCGGGCGGCGAGAACATCTCGACCATCGAGGTCGAAGGCGTGCTCTATCGCCACCCGGATGTGCTGGAAGCGGCGGTCGTGGCGCGGCCCGACCCGCATTGGGGCGAAACGCCCTGCGCCTTCGTCACGCTAAAGCCCGGGCACGAGCACCACCCCTGAGCAGATCATCGCGTATTGCCGCGATCATCTTGCCCACTTCAAGGCGCCCAAGACGGTCGTCTTCGGCCCGCTGCCGAAAACGTCGACCGGGAAGGTACAGAAATTCCAGCTTCGCGAGCAGGCGAAGGGTTTGCCGTAAAGCCGGGTTTCCCGAATGGTGCTAAGCGCTCGAATGCTCGAGCTGAGCTATTTCGTCTTTTATTCGCAGCTTTTGCCGCTTCAGATCGGTAACGACGTCGAGATTGGGGAGTGGTCGGTGGATTTCCTGATCGAGAGTGCTTTCGAGGCCGCGATGCTGGGCACGAAGCTCTTCGATACGGTCTTGCGACGACATAGCACCTCCTGTTGCTACCAGATGAGGCACGAACGTCTGATGCTAACTCCGTTTGGAGGTAACCGCCAAGCGAGATATGCTGCGTTCTGATGACAAATCCCCTTTCACATCCGCAGTCTGTATAACATGTCAGAGCAACAACGAATTGTTGTAGGAATCAGTGGCGCGTCGGGAGTGATTTACGGCGTCCGGCTGCTGCAGCTTTTGCGCGAGATGCCGATTGAAACCCATCTCGTGATGAGCAAATCGGCCGAGGTCACGTTAGCCTACGAGACCGACATGAAGGTTGCCGAGGTGCGCGCCCTGGCGCATGAAACCCATGCCATCGGCGACATGGCAGCCTCGCTCTCCTCCGGCTCGTTCAAGACGCTCGGCATGGTCATCGCGCCCTGCTCGGTGCGCAGTGTCGCCGAGATCGCCTCGGGCGTCACGACGACGCTGCTGACGCGCGCCGCGGATGTGATCCTCAAAGAGCGCCGCCGGCTGGTGCTGATGGTGCGCGAGACGCCGCTGCATCTTGGCCATCTGCGCAATATGGCGGCGCTGACCGAGATGGGCGCGATCATCGCCCCGCCCGTTCCCGCTTTCTACAACCGTCCCAAGACGCTCGAAGACGCGATCGACCACAATCTTGGCCGCGTGCTCGATCTCTTCGGTCTCGACACCGGCAAGGTAAAGCGCTGGGGCGAGACCGACGGCAAGATGCGCTAGCTAGAATTTCACCGGCACGAACTGCCGCGTGAACAGTTGCTCATCGCTCGGCGCGGCCGGCAGCAGCCCCATCGAAACAAAAGAATCCTTCAGCACCTGAATGGCGGCGGGATCGAAATTGCCATCATCGAGCATCATCGAGATCTCATAGTCATACGTCTTGGCGATGACCGACGGGCTCATATGCATGACCGTCGAGGAAATCTCGATCGTGCGCTCGCGGTTGCTGCGCATGAAGGCCACCGCCTCGAAAATGCCCGCGAGAAATTTCCGCACGAGATCGGGATGGTCGGCGATGAAGCTTTGGCTGGCGATCACGACATGCGTGTGGACATGCGGCACGAACTTCTCGAGGCCGAAGACGATGCGGCCTGCATGATTCTCCTCAAGCTGATAGCCAAGCTCGGTGGCGCCGACGAAACCGTCGGTCTGGCCGATTTTCATCGCCGCCATCGTGCCTTGCGGATCGCCGGTGACGACGGTGTGAATGTCGTCGATGCCCCAGCCCTGAGCCACGGCGATACGCCGGGCGAGATATTCGGGGAAAGACGCGACCGTCGCGGTGCCGAGCTTCTTGCCTTTGAGATCGGCGGCATCATGGATCGGCGAATCCGGCAGCACGACGAGCGAGAAATTGCGCGGCGCGCCGTTGAGGGCGGCAACGCCCCTGATCGGCGCGCCTTTCACCGCGAACATCATGCTGGTGCCGCTGGCGAGCGCCATGTCGAAATTGCCGCCGACGAAGCCTTCGATCACCTTGGGATCGCCGGCAAGCGTGCTGATCTCGACCTGTAAACCCTCGCGCGCGAAGATGCCGGTCTGTTGCGCGATATCCACCGGAATGAGCGCCCATATGACGCCAATGGTCTTGGCGACGCGGATCGTCTCGGCCGAAGCCGGCGCGACGATCAACATCGCCATGACCGCCCCCGCGATCGCGCGCCACAGCGCACCGGCGAGCAACCGGCCCCGCCGCTTTCCGATACGGCTCTGTAACGACATAGCCCCCTCCCCTGTGCCCCCGGGCGAATTAGCCGGTGCCGATCCGAAAATCGGTCTCCGCCATTGCTTTGAGTGCCGCCACGATCGGCGCGGCTGGCGCGTCGCCGACATAGAGCGCGAGATTGGCGAGCGCATCGGCCAGACGGCGTTCCGTAGGCAAGCCGACATCGACCTCCGGCGCGCGCTCGGCAAGCTGGCGTTGCAACAGCCGCTCGGCTTCGAGCTCGATCGCTTTTGCCTTGGCATAGATGCTGTCGCTATCGGGCAGCGCGGCGGCTTTGATGGCGCGGCGGGCGGCGCGGAAATGCTCGACCACGTCATGCCGCCAACCCGCCACCGCGCGATCGGCGGCGTCCAGCGCCGGGCGATCCAGCCGGCCACGGCCGCTGGCGCCGAGCCAGCAACCGAACAGCATTAGGTTAACGTCGCGGCCATGCTGATCCTGCAGCACCAGGCACGCCGGCGGGACATCCGGCCGGGCATAGATCGCCAGCGAGAAGCGCCAGAAAGCGGCGGCCGCATCAGACATCGCGGAAATCACCGTTTTTTGATATATTAACGGGTCACATGGACCTCGATGTTGAAGCCGTCAAGCAGCGAATCGCGACCCTCCAAGCCGAGCATCGCGATCTCGACGAAGCCATTGATCGGCTCGCGCCGCAAGTGCCGGCGAACAATTTGCATCTGCAGCGGCTGAAGAAGCGCAAGCTCGCGCTCAAGGATCTCATCACCAAACTCGAGAATTCGCTGCTCCCCGACATCATCGCCTAGCGCTGCGACGCCTTCGCGCTTGCCGTCGCAAAAGCCGTTCCTATAATGCGCGCTTCGTTTCAGTCGGGGGATTAGATGGCGGCCAAGAAAGGCGCCAAACGCGGCGCTCCGCCGTCCGTTGGAATCATCATGGGAAGCCAATCCGATTGGTCGACCATGCGTCATGCCGCGGAGACTCTCGACGCCCTCGCGATCCCGCATGAAACGCGCATCGTCTCGGCACATCGCACCCCGACGCGGCTCTATGCCTATGCACGCAGCGCGCGCCGCCGCGGCCTCAAGGTCATCATCGCTGGCGCCGGCGGTGCCGCGCATCTGCCCGGCATGACCGCGGCGATGACGCCGCTGCCCGTGCTCGGCGTACCGGTCGAGAGCGCGGCGCTCAAAGGCGTCGACAGCTTTCTCTCGATCGTGCAGATGCCGGGCGGCGTGCCGGTCGGCACGCTGGCGATCGGCCGCTCGGGCGCGATCAACGCCGCGCTGCTGGCGGCCGCGATCCTCGCACTGAGCGACAAAGGCGTGGCCGCGCGGCTCGATCGCTGGCGCGCAGCACAAACTGACAGCGTCGCCAAGCGCCCGTCGAATTCGTGATCCGATGGCCGTGATTGAACCGGGCGCAACGATTGGGATTCTGGGCGGCGGCCAGCTCGGCCGCATGACCGTGCTCGCCGCAGCGGCGCTCGGCTATCGCTGCCATGTCTATTGCCCGATCAAGGACAGCCCGGCGAAGCAGGTGACGTCGCTGTCGACCACCGCGGAATACGACAACAAGCTCGCGCTCGGGCGTTTTGCCAAGTCCGTTGATGTCGTCACCTTCGAATTCGAGAATGTGCCCGGCGACACGGCCGAATTCCTTGCCGAGCGCAAGCCGGTGCGGCCCGGTCCCAACGCGCTGCGCATCGCGCAGGACCGCATCAGGGAAAAAGATTTCCTGCGCTCGATCGGTGTTGGCACCGCGCCCTATCAAGCGGTGACGACCGAAGAGGAACTGCGCCGCGCCGTCGATACGATCGGTCCGCGCGGAATCCTCAAGACCGTGCGCATGGGCTATGACGGCAAGGGCCAGGTCGGCATTCGCGGCGACAGCGATCTCAGCACGATCTGGCGCGGCTTTGGCTCGACCGACGGTATCCTCGAAGGCTTCGTCGAATTCGCCTGCGAGGTGTCGGTCATCATCGCGCGCAGCGAGACCGGCAAGACCGCGACCTATGCGCCGGTCGAAAATCAGCACGTCAATCACATCCTCGACACGACGATCGCGCCGGCGCGCATCAAGCCGGAGATCGCGATGCGCGCGGAGGCCATCGCGCGTCATATCGCCGAAAAGCTCGAGCTGGTCGGGATCATCGCGGTCGAGATGTTCGTCACGCATAGCGGCGAGGTACTGGTCAACGAGCTCGCGCCGCGGCCGCATAACTCAGGGCATTGGACGATCGATGCCTGCTACACGAGCCAATTCGAGCAATTGGTGCGCGCGATTTGCGGCCTACCGCTCGGCTCGCCCGAACGTCATTCCGATGCAGTGATGAAGAATCTCATCGGCGCCGATATCGAGAAATGGCGCGAGGCGGTGAACGATCCGCTGCAGAAGATTCATCTCTACGGCAAGGACGAAGCGCTGCCCGGCCGCAAGATGGGTCACGTCACGAAGCTTATCCAGCGGCGCTGAAACCGATTTATCTAGCGGCGCTAAAACGCTGGCGCGCCGCCCCCAATATTTTGAGCGGATTGAGCTGACCGACCCGCTCTTGCAGCTTCGGGATCGCCAGCACTTCGGCGAGCCGGCGATCGAGAAACGCCTTCGTCGCTTCCATATCGTCCGAGCGATCGTCGAGCCAGTAGAGCGTCGTCGCGGCATAAACGCCGGCGAGCAACCCGCGCTTGGTATAGAAATTGAAATCGGTCGAGCGATCGCCCGCCGCGTGCCAGATCGTGTCGACCGTGTCGTAGAGCAGCTGCGCGCCGCGCGGCAGATTGAGCGGCGTCGCGAAAAGACTGAGCGAGCGCCGCACCGCCTCACGATGTGGCAGCAGAATCTCGAGCCGTGCCAGCACGCCGGCGGCAATGCGCTCGCGGATTTTCATCGTGCCGATATGCCGCCGCTTCAGCGCCGCCAAGGTCTGGCGATCGGCCCAATGGCTGAACCAGGCCGCGACATCGCGCGTCCCAGCGGGAAATAGCAGCGGCAATTCGGTGATATCGATCCCAGCGCGCTCTGCCGCCGCGCGCATACCGCTGCGCGTCCAGCCGTCGAACGGCACGTTCGGCAGCATCGCCAACAGCAGCGCATCTTTGCGCGCAGCGAGATCGTCGCTCATGCTGGCACCGGCGTCAGATCGATCGGGAAACGCGCGCCTTCCTCGACGAACATCAGCAGCCGCATATCGGTCATCCGCTGCGGATAGAGCACGCCATCGAGATGATCGCATTCATGCTGCACGACGCGCGCATGGAAGCCTTCGACCGAGCGGTCGATTGCGCTGCCATCCGGCGCGAGGCCACGATAGCGAATGCGGCTGTAGCGCGGCACCGCACCTTTGAGGCCGGGCACCGACAGGCAGCCCTCCCAGCCAAGTTCCTGCTCGGGGCCGAGCGGCTCGATGATCGGGTTGATGAGGGCGATCAGCGGCTGTGCCTGGTCCTCCGGGCGGCCGCTCAGCCGGTGCTCCGGCACCTGAAAGATCACCACCCGAAGCGGCACATGGACTTGGGGTGCCGCAAGCCCCGCCCCGCCGATATCGGCCAGGGTTTCCGCCATGTCGGCAATGAGCCGATGGATTTCGGGAGCGGTCGGATCGACCACGGGGTCGGCCCGGCGACGCAGTACCGGATGACCCATACGGGCGATTTTCAGAATGGCCATGGGACTAATATGAGGGACGCCCGAAACCCGGTAAAGGCACGCCCGCTCACGTTTCACATCGCTCTTGAAGAATAAAACAAGAACAAATACAACTACCCCAAATCGGGGGAGGCGACATGCCAGCGTTCGGGGTTCTGGTCTTGCTCGCGCAGATCGCGTGTGCCGTTCATGTGGTCCGCACCGGCCGCAATCAAGTTTGGATCTATCTTGTCATTTTCGTCCCCATGGTTGGGATGGCGGCCTATTTTCTCGCCGAAATCCTGCCCGAGGCGATGCATAGCCGCCCGGCGCGTCAGGCCGCGGCCGGCGTCGAGCTGGCGGTTAATCCGGGGCGCCGGCTCCGCGAAGCCGAACGTCGCGTCCAAATCACGCCGACGACCGAAAACAAGGCCACACTCGCGGCGGAATACCTGCTGGTGGGCCGGGCCGCGGACGCCGTGGCGTTGTACCGCGAGGCGCTCACCGGCATCCATGCCACCGATCCCGGCATGATGCTCGGCCTGGCACGCGCGCTTTTCGCGGCCGAAAAGCCGACAGAAGCACAAGCCGAGCTCGAAGCACTGCGCGCCGCCAATCCCGGCTATAGCTCGCCCGAAGGGCATCTTCTCTACGCGAGAAGCCTTGAAGAACAGGGCAAAAACGAAGCGGCCATCCTCGAATACCAGTCGCTGGTCAACTATTACCCTGGGCAGGAAGCACGTTGCCGTTACGGCATGCTGTTGCAGCGGACCGGCCGCGGCCTCGAAGCCCGGCGGATCTTCGAGGAAGTGTGTCAGCTCGTCGAATACGGCCCGCGGCACCTGCGGCGGGAGCAGCGCGAATGGTACGAGATCGCGAAGCATGCCGCCGGCTGACGGCGCAGAATTGCCAAATCCAGCCGAGTGTGGTATAGATACGCTACCGGGCTGTCTTTCGCAGCCCGTTTTGTCGTTCCCCTAAGGAGTTGGCGGCTCGTGCAGGTTCTCGTCCGTGACAACAATGTCGATCAGGCGCTGCGTGTCCTCAAGAAGAAGATGCAGCGTGAAGGCGTGTTCCGGGAGATGAAGATGCGCCGCAATTTCGAGAAGCCGTCCGAGCGCCGGGCCCGTGAGAAGGCGGAAGCCGTCCGTCGCTACCGCAAGCTGCTGCGCAAGCGCATGGAGCGCGAGGGCTACTAGTCGCCCTGCTCTGCACGACGCAGAATTAAGCCGCCCCGGCCTCGCCGCGGCGGCTTTGCATTTCCGGGACGAGATTTATGCCGAAAGAAAGCGCCGGCATCCTGCTCTATCGTCAGCATGGCGGCATGATCGAGGTGTTCCTCGTCCATCCTGGCGGCCCGTTTTGGAAAAAGAAGGACGAAGGCGCCTGGACGATCCCAAAGGGCGAGCCGAACGCCGGCGAAGACAAGCTTGCCGCTGCGATCCGCGAATTCGCCGAAGAGACCGGCACGACGCTCGCCGGCGATTTCCATGCCCTGCCGCCGATCAAACAGGCGGGCGGCAAATGGGTGCATGCCTGGGCGATCGCCGGCAATCTCGATACCGCGACGCTGGTCAGCAACGAGTTCGAGATCGAATGGCCGCGCTCGCTCGGGCCAGCGCACTCGCTTTCCCGAGGTGGATCGCGGCGCGTGGTTCGCGCTCGCCGACGCACGCCACAAGATCAACAAAGGCCAAGCGGCACTGCTCGATGCTCTCGCCAAGTGGCTCGGCTCCTAGGCCAGCCGCAACGAAGCCCGTCGCCCCCGTGTTCTAGAGCAAAGGAACGGGAGGCTTCGATGAGCGATCATGTCTACAGCATCACCGAAATCGTTGGGAGCTCAGGCGGGAGCATCGACGAAGCGATCAAGAACGGCATTGCCACCGCCGCGAAAACGCTGCGCAATCTGGAATGGTTCGAGGTGACGCAGATCCGCGGCCATCTCGATAACGGCAAGGTCGCGCATTATCAGGTGCAGATGAAGCTCGGCCTGCGTTACGAGGCGAAATAGCGCCTCGAACGGTGGTGGGTTAAAGCCGTCCCGCCTCTCGCCGCTGCTCATAGGCTTTGGTGTGGACGTAGATGACCCGCAGCAGCCGGTCGTCGACATGAAGCTCGCGCGCCTTGCGCAGCAGATAGCCGATGATGTGATCGGCCTCGACCGGGCCCTTGCTTTCCATGTCGCGCAGCAGCGATGCGGTATTCATCGATTTGCGGTCGCTTAAGAGCGCGCGATATTCATCGAGGAAGCCGGCCGACGGCGCAAATCCCGCGCGCGACGCGATCTCGGCATTCGTCTCCAGCAGTTCGATCATCAGCGCGGAGCCTTCCGCCGTACGCGCGATCTCGCCGATATTGGCGCGCATCACAGCGGTCGCGCCGGCAACGGTGGCGAGATGCACGAGCTTCTCCCACATGCCGGCCATGATGTTGGGGACCGCCGCGGCGACGACCGAGGTGCGATCGAACAGGGCCTTCACCGCACCGAGCCGCTCGGACATCGAGCCAGTTTGCTCGCCGAAAGTGATGTAGCGCCAATCGTTGAGATGCTTGATGGTGCCATCCGGCAGCAACGTCACCGCAATTTTCGCGAAACCTCCGAGCACGCGCTCGGCACCGAACACACCGTTAAGCTCGTCGAGATGCGCCAGGCCGTTCAACAGCGGCAGGATGGCTGTCCCGGGACCGACCGCCGGGCGGATCGCGTCGATCGCCGATGGCAGGTCGTAGGCTTTGCAGGTGAGAAGCACGAGATCGGCGGAAGCCGATATCTCGTCGCGCGTGACGGCGCGCACCGGGCCGCTGAAATTGCCGAAGCCGCTTTCGATCCGCAGCCCGTTCTTTTGCAGGCTGGCTTTGCGGCGCTCGCGGACGAGGAAAGTCACATCGCAACCGCCCTCGACGAGGCGGCCGCCGAAATACCCGCCGATCGCACCGGCGCCGAGCGAAACTATTTTCATGCCGCCATTATACGGGCGGCATCAGTCGAGCGCTTTGACGATCTGCTCGCACATCTTCTTGGCGTCGCCAAACAGCATCATCGTGTTGTCGCGGAAGAACAGCTCGTTATCGACGCCGGCATAGCCCGACGCCATCGAGCGCTTGATGAAGAGAACGGTTTTCGATTTCTCGACGTCGAGGATCGGCATGCCGTAGATCGGCGATTTCGGATCGGTCTTTGCCGCGGGATTGGTCACGTCGTTGGCGCCAATGACGAAGGCGACATCGGTCGAGGCGAAATCGCGGTTGATCTCGTCGAGTTCCATCACGTCTTCATAGGGCACGTTGGCCTCGGCCAGCAGCACGTTCATGTGACCCGGCATGCGGCCCGCGACCGGATGGATCGCGTAATGCACGGTGACGCCCTCTTTCTTGAGGATGTCGGCCATTTCTTTGAGCGCGTGTTGTGCCTGCGCCACCGCCATGCCGTAACCGGGGACGACCACAACCGAGCTGGCGTTCTTCATGATGAAGGCCGCATCTTCGGCGCTGCCCGCTTTCACCGCCTTGTCGCCGCCCGGCCCACCGGCCGCCGCAGCGCCGCCCTCGGTGCCGAAGCCGCCGAGGATGACGTTGAAGATCGAGCGATTCATGCCCTTGCACATGATGTAGCTGAGGATCGCGCCCGACGAGCCGACGAGGGCGCCGGTAATGATCAGCAGCGAATTGGCAAGGGTGAAGCCGATGCCGCACGCCGCCCAACCCGAATAGGAGTTGAGCATCGAGATCACGACAGGCATGTCGGCGCCGCCGATCGGCAGGATCAGCAGGAAGCCCAAGAGGAACGAGATCAGGACGATGGCCCAGAAGGCCGCGACCGGCTGCGCTACCACGAACCAAGCGAGCACGCCGAGCAGCACGATGCCGAGCAGCGCGTTGAACGGATGCTGGCCGGGGAAGACCAGCGGCGCGCCGGTGATAAGCCCTTGCAGCTTGCCGAAGGCGATGATCGAGCCCGTGAAGGTGATGGCGCCGATCGCGGTGCCCAGGCCCATTTCGATCAAGCTGCCCTGCTCGATCGCGCCTTCCGTGCCGATGCCATAAGCCGATGGCGCGTAGAAAGCGGCGGTCGCGACGCAGACTGCGGCGAGGCCGACGAGGCTGTGGAAGGCAGCGACAAGCTGCGGCAGCGCCGTCATCTGAATGCGCAGCGCGATGAAGGTGCCGATCGCGCCGCCGATCACAATGCCGGCAAGGATGAGCCCGTAACTCACGACATGCGGCGAGGCGAGCGTCGTCCCGATCGCAATCACCATGCCGATGATGCCGTAGAGATTGCCGCCGCGCGACGTATCGGGCGAAGACAAGCCTCGCAACGCCATGATGAAGCAGATCGAGGCGACGAGGTAGAGAAGTGCCGATAAATTAGCGCTCAAAGAATTTCTCCCCCTGCCCGCTTATTTCTGCTTCTTCTTGAACATCTGCAGCATGCGCTGCGTGACGATGAAGCCGCCGAAGATGTTGACCGAGGCGAGCGTCACGGCGACGAAGCCCATGATCTTCGAGAAGCTCATATCGCCCGGCCCTGCGGCGATCAGCGCACCGACGATGATCACCGACGAGACGGCGTTGGTCACGCTCATCAGCGGCGAATGCAGCGCCGGCGTCACCCGCCAGACGACGTAGTAGCCGACGAAGACGGCGAGAACGAAAACCGTGAGGAAGAAGACGACGACATCGGGTTGGTTGGCGGCTTCCATGGATCAGGCTCCTGCCAATTGCGGGTGGACCACCGCGCCGTCGCGCGTCAGCAGCGATGCTTTGACGATCTCGTCAGCGGTGTCGATCTTGAGCGACTTGTCCTTGTCGATGATGAGGCCAAGGAAGGCCAAGAGGTTCTTGGCATAGAGCTGGCTCGCATCGACGGCGATATGAGACGGGATATTGAGCTGGCCGAGGATCGTGACGCCGTTCGCGGTCACCACATCCTTGCCCGCCTCGCTGCCCTCGGCATTGCCGCCCTGCTCGACCGCGAGGTCGACGATCACCGAGCCCGGCCGCATCACGCTGATCATGTCTTTGGTGATGAGAACCGGTGCCTTGCGGCCCGGGATCAGCGCGGTGCAGATGACGATGTCGATCTTCTTCAGCGCCTCGGTCGTGTGCTCGCGCTGGCGGCGGGCGAAATCCTCGCCCATCTCCTTGGCGTAGCCGCCGGCGGTCTCCATCTGCCGCATCGCCTCGATATCGACGGTGAGGAATGTGGCGCCGAGACTCTCGACCTGCTCTTTTGCGGCGAGTTGCACATCGGTGCCGGAAACGATGGCACCGAGACGGCGGGCCGTGGCGATCGCCTGCAGCCCGGCAACGCCCGCTCCCATCACGAGAACACGGGCCGGGGCGATCGTGCCGGCGGCAGTCATCATCATCGGGAAGGCGCGGCCGAAGGCGACCGAGGCTTCGAGCACGGCGCGATAGCCGGCGAGGTTCGCTTGCGAGGACAAGACGTCCATCGCCTGGGCGCGGGTGATGCGCGGCACCAGCTCCATCGCGAAGGCGGTGAGACCGGCCGAGGCGTAAGCCTTCACCTCATCGGGATATTGTAGTGGCGACAGCATCGCAACGAGCACGGCGCCGCGTTTCATCGCGCTGACTTCCTGCGGCTCGGGTCGCTGCACCTTGAGGACGATATCGGCGCTGCCCAGTGCCTCGGCCTGGCTGCCGGCGATGGTCGCACCAACGGCGGTATAGGCCGCGTCGGGAAAGGCCGCGCCGTCACCGGCGCCGGCTTCGACCACCACCTCGTGCCCCATGCCAATCAGCCGCTTGGCGGTATCGGGCGACGCCGCCACCCGGCGCTCTTGCGGGCGGCGCTCTTTCGGAACTGCTATGCGCATGTCGCGGAAAATCCCTTCGGGCGAGAACCGCGAAACAATGCCGCTTTGCTAAGAGTTTGTGAAGCGCGAATGCCGCTTTTGCGTGTAGGCCCGAGTTGGCCTGCTAAAGCCCGGTGCGGCCGGAACCGGCGGAACGGTCTTCTGAAGATGGCACTTCGATTACGGGGTATAACGATCGGGAAGAGCCGCATCGCGTTGATGCGGCTCGGGAATTCGGTGACGACAGGCTTCCGTCGCGGCCCGAAAGGCACCGGGCCGCCGCATGTTGCGGTTTCAGTCGACGAAAGTGCCCTTGGCGCGTCTCAGAACGGCGGACGGTGTCTCGCCGAACGCTTCCGAGAAATCCGTGCTGAAGCGGCTGACATTCTCGAAGCCGCAAGCAAGAGCGATGGCCGTCACCGTGACGGTATTGTCCTTGGGATGGGCAAGCTTTTCGCGCGCGTGCCGCAGCCGCACGTCTTTTGCAAATCGGAACGGCGAATAGCCGCGCGATGCTTTGAACGCACGATAGATGCTGCGACCGCTGGTGCCCGTCGCTTCCGCCAAGGCATCGATCGTGAGCGGCTCGTTCCAATGCGCTTCGATATAGGCCTCGGCACGACGGACCTGCCAGACCCCGGCCTCGGACGCAGGCCGATCGAGTACGCTGCGGTAATTATGCTGCGCTGTGCAGAGGATGGCGGTCAGAAGCACGCCTTCCAGCTCGGAGACCATCAGCCGCGCCGCATTCGGCGATGCACCGTCGACGGCACTCAACAGAGAATGAAGAATGTCGCGAAGCGGCGGTAGCGCCGCCGTCATGTCCAATTCGGGATCGAATTCGATCGGACGCGAGACGGGAAGACCGGTGAGCGCCGCGAGCTTCTTCTGCAGCGTGGGTTTCGCAACGCGCCAAGCGATCTGGCTGAAGCCCTTGCCGAAAAGCACATCAACCGGCCGCGACGAGATGCAAGACGATTCGAGCGTCACAGGGATCACGTCGTCGCCGAGGCGCGTCTTCCCGGCGCCGCTCATGCTGAATTGGATGCGCACCTCGTCCGTATCGGGGAAGCGAAGCGTGATCGGAATCCCGTAATCACAAAACCGCATCTCGCTCGACGGCAACTTGCACTGGTTGCCCGTTGCTTCGAACGATGCCGGCGGATCGTCCACATCGATGATGTGTGCTCCCAGCTTCTCCCTGATCATCGCCGACAGATCGTGGAGATTGGCCGCTCTGAAGCCAGGATAAGTTTTGAGCGGCCGATACATACGCGCAGTCGACATTATCGTTGCACCCTTGTTCGGGAGACTCACAAGGCAGAGAAAAATTTCTATTTGCCGCCAAGCGAATTTGGCAAGCTACGCAAAAGCTCGTCGTGGTTCGGCAAGATTAGCCCGAGCGAGCGCATTATCCTCATCAACAAAATATGACGACCAAGCCAACCGCACGGCAGTGACCGAGCAGCGATGCAGATGCAATTACTCGGCGTAGCGACTCTACGTGGACGGGATCGACCTACCACTTTCGGAGTACAGCGATGACATCGACACGTTTGTTTCATCTTCGCTTGCAGCCAACGGCATTACAGAGATGAGCCCGCCCGCGAACAATGCCGCGGTCATGCTCGCGCATGATGCTGCGCCGATGAGCTTGTCAGCGCTGAGCCGCGTGAGCCCTTCCGAGATGGCGAAGCTTCTCTTTGAGGTCAGCGCCCGTGACGCATCGGTGCAACAACGTCTGCGAAAACTGCTCGCCGAGACTTTATCGGTGTGTGGCGCGCAGCCCTCCATCGCGAATCACCGATCGCCCTCCATGGTCGGCAATCATCCGCGGATGAAGCGCATCTTCGATGCTATTGGACGATACGCGCTCTCCGGCGCATCGGTACTCATCCTCGGCGAAAGCGGCACCGGCAAGGAATTGGTCGCGCGGGCTATCCATGAACGCTCGGCTTTCAGGAACGGCCCGTTCATCGCGATCAATTGCGGCGCGTTGCCGACGACGCTCATCGGATCGGAACTCTTCGGCCACGAGAAAGGCGCGTTCACGGGCGCCGTCAGCCGCAAGATCGGCCGCATCGAATCCGCCGCCGACGGCACTGTCTTCCTGGACGAGATCGGCGATCTGCCTTTCGAGGTCCAGGCACATCTCTTGCGCTTCCTCCAGGAAGGCACCATCGAGCGCATCGGCGGCGGCAAGTCGATCACCGTCAACGTCCGTGTCATCGCCGCGACCCATGTCGATCTGCGCAACGCGGTCGCCACCCACCAGTTTCGCGAGGATCTGTTCTATCGCCTGCATGTGCTCACCATGACTCTGCCGCCGCTGCGCGAGCGCGGCGACGATACTCTCTTGCTCGCGCATTTCTTCCTGGAGCGCCTGGCGGAAGAGACCGGCCGCCCGAAGCTTACGCTCTCGCCGGAAGCCGCACGTTTCATCGCCGCCTATCCCTGGCCTGGCAATGTCCGCGAGTTGATCGCCAGCCTACGCCGTGCCGTCGTCATGGAGGAAAGCACCGCGATCCAGGTCGCGGCGCTGGGCCTCCATCCGAGCCCGCACGAACCGGCCGACACCGCCGTGCCAGCGCAAGAACTCAGCGCGGTGCGCGCCACCGCCGAAACAGAGTTCATCCGCGCAACGCTCGAGCGCAACAACTTCAACATTAAGCAATCGGCCACGGAAATGGGTGTGTCGCGCGTCACTCTTTACCGGGCCATCGAGCGATACGGAATCGCCATCGCGCGACTGCGATAGAGCGTCGTGACACAACAAGCATCGCCGCCTTGGACTTGCGTCCGGCGGCCCAGGGGAACATCCGGAATGGCAGCGACTCCCAGCAAATGGCGGCATTTTCTTTTCGCCCGCCGCAGACCTTACCTTGCCAACGGCGAACCCAGCCTCGATGAGCTCTTCAACGAGCCGATCGTCCGGCTCATGATGGATCGCGATGGGGTGAATCCGCGGCGCTTGCGTGCGACCCTCAGCGAGACATCCCGCCGGGTTGCCGAGCGCATGGCGATTGGTGCCATCGAAGGGCGAGGACCGGCCGTGCCGCCGCTCTTATAGGCCGGGGCTCGAGTTGGTCCGCTCCCGCAAGCTTCCCTGGCGGGGGACAGGTGTTAAGATAGGTTAACCGTTGTCGAAGCCGGGCCAAGCGCCCGGGGCCGCCGGAACCGGCCGAACGGTTACCTGGAGATGGCACCTAGATTACAGGGAATAAATCTGATCACACCCCGTTCTTATATTGTTAGGCCGGCTGCAAAGCCCCCGTTCCGCATTGGGACGGCATCATGAGCGCGTCGATCAGCGACCAGCTTATTGCCGTTCTGCCGCGTCTTCGACGCTTTGCCCGCGGTCTGACCGGCTCCGCTGCCGAAGCCGATGATCTCGTCCAGGGCGCATGCGAACGGGCACTAACCCGGGCGCATCAATTCCAGGAGGGGACACGGTTCGACAGCTGGATGTTCCGGATCGCGCAGACGATGTGGATCGATCAGCTGCGGTCGCGGAATACCCGGAAGGAGGTCGCGGAGGATGAGGCTTTGCATGTCGGCAGCGATGAGCCCGGCCGGCGCGTGGAAGCCCGTCTCGCACTACAGGAGGTGCGGTCCGCGTTGGCGCAAATTCCTGCCGAGCAACGCATGGCGCTGTTGCTCGTGACGGTCGATGGCATGAGTTACAAGCAGGCGGCGGAAGTCGCCGAAGTACCGGTTGGCACGATTATGAGCCGGCTGGCACGGGCGCGGGTGGCGCTTCAAGCCAAGCTCGAGACATCGAAGCTTGAGCTCGGGGTCCACGCGCGAAGGAGTAGGAATGATGCAGAAGCCGAGTGACGAGACCCTGATAGCCTATCTCGATGGCGAGCTCGATACCGAGTTGCGCAGCGAGGTCGAATCTTGGCTCGAAGCCGATGCCGAGCTGCGCGACTACGTCGCTGCGCTGGCGGCAAGCGCCGAGGCTCTGCGCGCGGCGTTCGAGCCCGTTGTTCATGAGCCCGTTCCCGAACGGCTGTTGGCGGCGGCGCGTGGTGCGCCCGCGGCGAGCGCCGAGATCGTCGATTTCAAAGCCGCGCAAAAGACGCCCGCTCAGCGTCCGCTGATGCAGCGTCCCTGGGCGCGCTTTGCCATGGCGGCCGGAATTGGCGGTCTGCTGATCGGTGGCGGTGTCGGCTATTTCGCGGGCACCGGCTACGATAACAACACGCGCACTGCGACGAATGCCGCCGCGTCCAATTGGCTCGACAATATCGCCGGCTATCACAAGATGCTGATCAGCGCCGGCGGCAACGATCAGGCGCTGGTTGACGTGCCGCCGGATCCGAACGATCCGACGCGCAAAGTCGTCCAAAAGCTGCCGTCCGATTTCAAGCTGCCGAATCTGAAGCCGTGGGGCCTCGACTTCCAGGGTGCACGCTATCTCGTGGTCGGCGGCCAGCCGGCAACGCAGCTCTTCTACACGACCGATAACAAGAAGCTTGGCCCGCTGACGGTCGTGATTGGCGCGACCAGTCAGCCCGACATCGCACCGACCTTCGACCGGCGCGGCGATCTCAACATGCTTTACTGGCGCCACCATGGCCACGCTTACGCCCTCGTGGGCACGGCCGATATCGGTTACCTCTGGAATATCTCGAACGATATCGAGTACCAGCTCGACGCGATCTGAGCGCGAAGCTTTGCTATGATCGGTGTTCCTGAAGTGGGACGCCGATCATGTCCAATCTGACGAACCAGCGTTTTCTCCTCGCCGAGCGGCCCGAAGGCCGCGCCGTCCGCGAAACCGATTTCAAATTCGAGAGCGCGCCGGTGCCCGAGCCGACCGACGGCCAGCTCGTGCTGCGCACGCTTTTTCTCTCGCTCGATCCCTATATGCGCGGCCGCATGAGCGCGGCACGGTCCTATGCGCCGCCAGTGGAGATTGGCGGCGTGATGACGGGCGAGGTCGTCGCCGAGGTGATCGCATCGCGCGCAGCGGGCTTTGCCCCGGGCGACATCGTCCTCGCCTATGCCGGCTGGCAGAGCCACGCGGTGCTGCCCGCCAAAGGCTGCGAGAAGATCGATCGCGCGAAGCTTGACGGCCTGCCGCTTTCCTATTTCCTCGGCGTGCTCGGCATGCCTGGCGCTACCGCCTATTTCGCGCTCGATACGATCGGCAAGCCGAAATCCGGCGAAACAGTGCTGATCTCCGCGGCATCCGGTGCGGTCGGCCAGGTCGCGGGACAGATCGCCAAGCTCAAAGGCTGCAAGGTGATCGCGACCGCCGGCGCCGCCGACAAGCTCGACTATGTGACCCGCGAGCTCGGCTTCGATATCGGCATCGATTACAAGGGCAAGGATACCGCCGCGCTTTCGACCGAGCTGATGCAGCACGCGCCGAACGGCATCGATGTATTCTTCGACAATGTTGGCGGTGTGTTGCACGACGCGGTGATGCTGAACCTCGCGCTCAATGCGCGCACCATCATCTGCGGCGCGATCTCGGCCTATGATCGGCTCGGCCAACCCGACACCGGCCCGCGCTGGAACCGCCAGCTCCTCGTCAAACGCGCGCTGGTGCAGGGCTTCCTCGTCAGCGATCACCGCGCGCGCTGGGGCGAGTTCCGCGTCCAGATGACCGAGTGGCTGACCAGCGGCAAGATCAAATACCGCGAAGACATCGTCGACGGCATCGAAGCCACGCCGCGCGCTTTCATCGGCCTCTTGAGCGGCGCCAACCGCGGCAAGCTGCTCGTCCGCGTCGCGCACTGAGCAACATGGCCGTGCCCGCGCCAAAACCGACGCGCGATCTGCGGCTCGATTTCTTTCGCGGCCTGTCGCTGTTCTTCATCTTCATCGACCATATCCCGGAGAACGTGCTCGCCTATTTCACCTTGCGCTCCGTCGCCTTCAACGATGCCGCCGAGGTATTCATTTTCATTTCGGGCTACACCGCTGCGCTGGTCTATGGCCGCTCGCTCGCGACGAACGGACCGCTTTTTGCGACCGCACAGATCTATCGCCGCGTCTGGCAGCTTTATGTTGCGCATATATTCCTCTTCGTGATCTTCACCGCCGAAGTCAGCTACGCAATCATGGTGGTGCAGAATCCGCTCTACACCGAAGAGATGGGCGTCGCGGATTTCTTGCAGGAGCCGCATTTCGCGATCATGCGCGCGCTCGTACTCGCCTTCCAGCCGATGTTTCTCGATATCCTGCCGCTCTACATCGTGCTGCTGGCCACGTTCCCATTGGTGCTGATCCTGATGGCTCGGCATCGCATGCTGCCGCTCCTGCTCTCCTTCGTCCTCTACGTTTTGACGCTGCGTCAGGGCTGGGCGTTGCACACCCGCCCCGGGCACGACGTCTGGTTCTTCAACCCGCTCGCCTGGCAATTCCTCTTCGTCATCGGCGCCACCGCCGGCTATGCGCGCGTCATTGGTAAGTGGCCGTTCCCCAGCGCGCGCTGGATCGGCCAGGCGGCAATCTTGCTCGCCGCGGCAATCGCAATCATCAATTTCAGTTGGACGCTGCATTGGATCTGGGACCCGTTTCCGCCGCTCCTCGCCAAGCAGCTCTGGAGCTACTCGCTCGACAAGACCAATCTCGCACCGCTGCGCCTCATCAGCTTCCTCATTCTCGCGATTGCGACCGTGCAGGTTGTGCGGCCGGAGAGCCGCTTCCTGGAGCACCGCTGGGCCCGGCCGGTGATCATCTGCGGCCAGCAATCGCTGTACGTCTTCTGCCTCGGCATCGTGCTCTCGGTGCTCGGGCATTTCCTGCTCGCCGAGTTTTCGGGCGGATTCTTGATGCAGGTCAGTGTCAATCTCGTCGGCATCGGCACGATGATCGCGGTCGCGCTGCTGCTCAACTGGTTCAAAAGCGCGGCCCGCCGCCCGGTGCACCCTGCTTCTTCCGCCCTCTCAGTACCTTCGGAGTGACCCCGATGCGCCTTCCCGTCCTCCTTATCGGCTTGTTGGGCGTCGCTCTTGCACCCTGGCCCGTACTGGCCGAAGAGCCTCAGCAGAACGGCAGCAAATGCGCGGCGCCCGCGGACATCTTCCAGGACGACCCCCAACTGCCAAAGATCAGCGAGCAGCTTCGACAACATAAGCCGGTGGTGATCGTGGTGATTGGCGGAGCCTCGACAGCCGGAACCTCGCCGGACAGCTCCTACCCTTATTTCCTCGAAGCGGCACTGCGGCAGCGCCATCCCGGCGCAGACATCACCGTCATCAATAAGGGCATTGCCGGCCAAACCACCGAGCAAATGGCTGCGCGTTTCCCCAAGGACGTGTACCCAGCCAAGCCGAGCCTCGTGATCTGGGAGACTGGGACGGTCGATGCGGTGCGGGGCGAGGATGTCGATGGCATGGCTCAAGCCGTTACCGAGGGTCTCACCGACATCCAGAATCATGGCGCCGAGGCGATGCTGATCGATATGCAATACAATCCCAGCACGGTTTCGGTTATAAATTTCGAGCCGTACCTGGACGCCCTCCACCAAACGGCGGACCAGCAAAATGTGTATCTGTTCAAGCGCTATGATTTGATGAAGTATTGGATCGACGCTGGCGAGTTCGACTTCATCAACGTACCAAAAGAAAAAAGACTATCGCTGGCCAGGGAGTTCTACGCGTGCTTGGGAGAAAGGTTGGCGGACGCGATCGACTACGCCGCACGGTGAAATGATCCAACCACAATTCGCTTTCTTCGGCCGGCATTGGCGCCGTGGCCCAGCAGCAGCCTTGTCGCTGCTCGGCTTCGCTGCCGTTGCCGTCGCCTTCCTCGCCCCCGCCGCGCCGCGCGCCAATGCCGGGCACGACCATTGCGCCGCGCCGATGACGGTCACCGCGCTCGCCGATCCCTTGCCGCATACCGCATTACGCCTCGCCGGTCGCAAGAGCCTCACCATCGTCGCGCTCGGCTCCTCCTCGACCTATGGCACCGGCGCCAGCAAGCCCGAATATTCCTATCCCAGCCGTCTCGCCGCGCTGCTGCATGCGCGTTATCCGAACACCGAAATTCGCGTGATCAATCGCGGCGTCGGCGGCGAGTTGATTGGCGACACCACGCAGCGCATCGCGACCGAAGTCGTCGGCGACAAGCCCGATCTCGTGATCTGGCAGGTCGGCACCAACGACGTGTTGGCCGATGCCGATCCGCAGTCGGTGATGGCGAGCGTGCGCTCGGGCGTTACGCAGCTCCACCAGGCCGGCGCCGATGTCATCCTGATGGATCTGCAATACGCACCAGCGGTGCTGACCCATCACTACCGCGCCATGGAACGCGCGCTGTTGGCGACGGCGAAATCAGAGGGCGTAGCCGTGTTCCAGCGTTTTGCGCTGATGCGCGATTGGACCGAGCGCGGCAACATGAAGATGTCGGCAATGGTTGCCGCCGATCATCTACACATGACCGATGCGAGCTACGACTGTCTGGCGCGGCAGTTGAGCGGCAGCATCCTGCGCGATACGCAGATCGCGACCGACGCGCTCGCCACAAAAGGGTGATTTCCGCCCGCGTCCGGGTTATAGAGGGCCGATGGCGGTTCTGGTCACGGGCGCGGCCGGTTTCATCGGCATGCATGTCAGCGCAGCGCTTTTGGCGCGCGGCGAGCAAGTTGTCGGCATCGACAACCTCAACAACTACTACACCGTCGCGCTGAAAGAGGCGCGGCTCGCGGCGCTGACAAGCCAGCGCGGCTTCCGTTTCGAGCGGCTCGACCTCGCCGAGACAGAAGCGCTGCTCCGCTTCACCAAGGCGCATCCCGAGATCGACCGCGTCGTCCATCTCGCGGCGCAACCGGGCGTGCGCTATTCGGTCGATCATCCGCGCGCCTACATCACCGCCAATCTCGTCGCCCAGCTCGAAGTGCTGGAGGCTTGCCGGCATCTGCCGAAACTCAAGCACCTCGTCTTCGCCAGCTCATCCTCGGTCTATGGCGGCAACACCAAGCTGCCTTTCGCCATCGAGGACCCGGTCGATCAGCCGCAATCGCTTTACGCCGCGACCAAGAAATCCGACGAGCTGATGAGCTTTTGCTATTCGCACCTCTATGGCCTGCCGAGCACGGGGCTGCGCTTCTTCACGGTGTATGGCCCTTGGGGCCGCCCCGACATGGCGCCGTGGCTCTTCACCTCGGCGATCATCGCCGGCAAGCCGATCAAGCTCTTCAATCACGGCAAGATGCGCCGCGATTTCACCTATATCGACGATATCGTCGCCGGCGTGGTGGCGTGTCTCGACAAGCCGCCGACCGACACCAAGCCGCCCTATCGCCTCTACAATATCGGCAACAGCAACAGCGAAGAGCTTGAGCGGTTTGTCGCAATCCTCGAGGACGCGATCGGCAAGAAAGCGATCGTCGAGCGCGTGCCGATGCCGCCTGGCGATATCGAGGCAACCTATGCCGATATCACCGCAACGACGCGCGATTTCGGTTTCGTGCCGAAAACCGCGCTCGCCGACGGCCTGCCGCGCTTCGTCGCGTGGTACCGCGACCACCACAAGGTCTAATTCGCTTTTTCGTAAAGCGCGTCGAGCGCCGCGCCATAGACCTTGCGGATCTCGTGGCGGCGGATCTTGAGCGTCGGGGTCATCTGGCCGTTGGCCGTTGTGAAAGCTTCTTGCGCCACGATAAAGCGCCGCACGCGCTCGATATTGGCGAGGCCCTGATTGACCCGGCCGACCACCGTGCCGATCGTCTTCTGCAAGACGGCCTCGTCGCCTTTCGCGCGGTCGAGCACATCCTGCGCCGGCACGATCACCGCGACGAGATACGGCCGGCGGTCGCCATAGACCATCGCCTGCGCGATCTGCGGCTCGAGCGTCAGCGCACCTTCGATCCGCGCCGGCGCGATCATGTCACCGCCGGAATTCTTGATGAAATCCTTCTTGCGGTCGGTGATGCGGATATAGCCGTCGCGATCGATCTCGCCGACATCGCCGGTGTGCAGCCAGCCGCCCGCCAGCGTTTTCGCCGTCGCCTCAGGCTCCTTCCAATAGCCTTTCATCACCAGCGCGCCGCGTATCAGGATCTCGCCATCCTCGGCGATCTTCACCTCGACGCCGTCGAGCGGACGGCCGACGGTCTCGACCTTGATCCGATCGGGCGGATTCGTGCTCACCACGGGCGAGGACTCCGTTTGGCCGTAGCCCTGCAGCAGCCGCACGCCGAGCGCGATAAAGAACGAGCCGATCTTCGGGTTGAGCGGCGCGCCGCCCGAGACCATTGCCTTGAGGCGGCCGCCGAAGCGCGCGCGTACTTTGTCGCGCACCAGCTTATCGAGCACAAGGTCGGTCAGTCGCTCGATCAGCGTCAGGCTGTGGGGATCGGCGAGTTGCTTCTCGCCGAGTTCAACGGCGCGATAGAAGAGCTTCGCTTTCCAGCCCCCGTCGCGATCGACCATGCGCACCAGCCGCTGATGCAGCGTTTCGTAGAGCCGCGGCACGGCAGTCATGATGGTTGGCTTCGCCTCGATCATATTCGCGGCGAGCGTATCGGCGCCTTCGGCGACGTAGACCTCGGCGCCGATATAGATCGGGAACATCATCCCCGCCGTATGCTCGTAAGAGTGCGAGAGCGGCAGGAAATTGAGGAAGACTTCGTTTCCGAGACCGAGCTTCTGAAGAATGCCAAAGGCGCCGTGACAATTCGCGAAAATATTCGCGTGACTCGTCATCACGCCCTTGGGCAAACCGCCCGTGCCGGACGTGTAGATAAGACAGGCAAGATCGTCGGGCTGGATCTCCGCGATCCAAGCATCGACATCGCCGCCGGCTTCGCGGCCGCGCGCCAACACCTGCTCGAGCGAAACCACATCGGTGTTCGAAGCCTGTCCCTCGGTCAGCGGCTCGATCATCACGACATGCTCGACGTGATCGACCTGGTCGGCGGCGGGAATGACGCGCCGGCCCAGCGCCGCCGTCGAAACAATTGCCGCGCGGGCGCCGCTATTGGCCAGGAGGTAGCGGTGATCCTCGACCTGATGCGTCGTGTAGGCCGGCACGGTGATGCCGCCAGCGCTGACGATCGCCAGATCGGCGATCATCCATTCCGGCCGGTTCTCCGAAACCAGCGCGACCCGATCACCACGCTGCAGGCCAAGCGCCCGCAAGCCTCGCGCCAGCCCCGCGACCTGCGCCGCTGCCTCACGCCAAGTGATCGGCCGATAGGCGCCGTCGCGCTTTGCCCAAAGATAAGGCTTGTCGCCATAGCGCCGTGCCTGATCGAAGAACATCGCGGCGAGATTGGGCCAGCTTCTCTCGATGGCGTTTCCGTCAGCCACGCGTTTACTCTCCCAGACGTTGCGGCCGAATACAGGCCCCTGCCCTTGGCGTCAATTTGGCGGAGGTCTATATGCTGGAGGTTAGAAAGAGAAGAGGTACACGCCGATGAGCGCGAGCCACAATGCGGCCGAACTCGGACCCTTGCCGCAATGGGATTTGAAAGACCTCTATCCAGGCCGCGATAGCGCCGAGCTGAAAGCCGCGCTGACCGACAGCGAAACCGGCTCGAAGCAATTCCGCAGCCGCTATGAAGGCAAGCTGGCGTCGCTCTCGGGCGCCGATCTCGCCGGCGCGATCCGCGGCTACGAGAAGCTGCAAGAGACGCTCGGGCGGATCATGAGCTACGCCTATCTCGATTATTGCACCGATATGACGGATGCCGAGACCGGCCGCTTCTTCCAGAACATGCAGGAGAAGGTCAACGGCATCTCGACCGAGTTGCTGTTCTTCACCCTTGAGCTCAATCGCCTCGAGGATGCCGATATCGAGAAGAAGCTGAAAGACGCCGATCTCGCCCATTACGGCCCCTGGCTGCGCGACACGCGCGCTTTCCGGCCGTATCAGCTCAGCGACGAGGTCGAGAAGCTGCTGCACGAGAAATCCGTCGCCGGCCGCTCGGCCTGGACACGGCTCTTCGACGAGACGATGGCCGAGCTGCGCTTTCCGATCGGCGGCAAAGAGCTGAGCAACGCCGAGGCGCTGCATCTGCTCTCCGAGCCCGACCCGGCGATGCGCAAAGAGGCAGCGAAGTCGCTTGGCAAAGTGTTCGGCGAGAATGCGCGCATCTTCGCGCTGATCACCAACACGCTGGCGAAAGACAAGGAGATCGAGGATCGCTGGCGCGGTTTCAAGCGCCCGATCTCGTCGCGCAATCTCAGCAACTATGTCGAAGACGAGGTCGTCGACGCGCTGATCGCCGCGGTGCGCGCGTCATACCCGAACCTCTCGCATCGCTATTACAAGCTGAAGGCGAAATGGTTCGGCGTCGATGCGATGCCCTATTGGGATCGCAACGCGCCGCTGCCGGACGAAAGCGAGCGCAGCTTCACCTGGCCCGAGGCGCAGGACACGGTGCTGAAAGCGTATGCCGCTTTCTCGCCCGATATGGCCGCGGTCGGAAAACGCTTCTTCGACCATCGCTGGATCGACGCGCCGGTCAAAGCCAGCAAGGCGCCTGGCGCCTTCGCGCATCCGACGGTGCCAAGCGTCCATCCCTATCTGCTGCTCAACTATCTCGGCAAGCCGCGCGACGTGATGACGCTCGCGCATGAGCTGGGCCATGGCGTGCATCAGGTGCTGGCGGGACCGCAAGGTGCGCTGATGTCGGACACGCCGCTGACCCTGGCCGAGACCGCCTCGGTCTTCGGCGAGATGCTGACCTTCCAAGCGATGCTCAAAGCCGAGACCGATCCCAAGCGCCGCAAAGCGATGCTCGCGGCGAAGGTCGAGGACATGCTTAACACCGTCGTGCGGCAGGTCGCCTTCGTCGAGTTCGAGCGCCGGTTGCATGACGAGCGGCGGAACGGCGAGATGACCGCCGAGCGCATCAGCGAGCTTTGGATGTCGGTGCAGGGCGAGAGCCTGGGGCCGGCGATTCGTTTCGAGGACGAGTATCGCTGGTACTGGACCTACATCCCGCATTTCATCCACACGCCGTTCTATGTCTACGCCTATGCCTTTGGCGATTGCCTGGTGAACTCGCTCTACGCCGTCTATCAAGGGGCACAGGCCGGCTTCGCAGAGAAGTATCTCGACATGCTGCGCGCTGGCGGCACCAAGCGGCACAAGGAACTGCTCGCGCCGTTCGGGCTTGACGCGTCCGACCCGGCTTTCTGGAACAAGGGGCTGTCGATGATCGCCGGCTTTATCGACCAGCTCGAAAAGCTGGGCTAAACAAGGGACCGCATGGCCGACGACGACAGCCTCCCCGGCAGGGTTCGGCGTTACGCGCGGGTTTCGACCGCGATGGGCGGCCTTGCCGCGCGTCTCGCCGGCGAGCGCTATCTCGGCATCGAGATCGACCGGCCGAAACACGCGGCCGAGCTGACGCGGGCGCTGGGCGGCATCAAAGGCCCGCTGATGAAGGTGGCGCAGCTTCTTGCCACCATCCCCAACGCCCTGCCGCAGGAATACGCGCGCGAGTTGGCCTCGCTGCAATCGAACGCGCCGGCCATGGGCTGGCCCTTCGTCAAACGCCGCATGGCGAGCGAGCTCGGCGAGAATTGGGAGCAGCGTTTCAAGAGCTTCGAGCATGAAGCGGCACGCGCGGCATCCCTCGGCCAGGTGCATCGCGCCGTTGCCAAGGACGGCACGGCGCTCGCCTGTAAGCTGCAATATCCCGATATGGGCTCGGCCGTCGAAGCCGATCTGCAGCAGCTCAAATTCTTCCTCTCGCTCTACGAGCGTTACGACCGCGCCGTCACCACCGACGAAATCCATACCGAGATCGGCGAGCGGCTGCGCGAGGAATTGGATTACGAGCGCGAGGCCGCGCATATGCGGCTCTATCGCCTGATGCTCGCCGACGAGAAGGGCGTGACCATTCCCGAGCCGGTGCCGGCCCTCTCGACCGCGCGGCTACTGACCATGACCTGGATCGAAGGCGCGCAGATGCTCGAGGCGGTGAAGCGACCGCTTGCCGAGCGCAACGAGATTGCGCGCAACATGTTCAGGGCGTGGTACGTGCCGTTCTATTACTACGGCGTGATCCATGGCGATCCGCATCTCGGCAATTACACGGTGCGGAACGACAACGGGATCAACCTGCTCGATTTCGGCTGCATCCGCATCTTCCAGGGCAAGTTCGTCAAAGGCGTCATCGATCTTTATCGCGCGCTCGACACCGACGATCGCGACCTGGCGGTGGCGGCCTATCGAAGCTGGGGCTTCGGCCATCTGACCAATGAGATCATCGACGTCCTCAATCGCTGGGCGCGCTTCATCTATGCGCCGCTGCTCGAAGACCGGAAGCGCCGTATCCAGGAGAAGGAAGAGGAAGGCATCTACGGCCGCGAACTGGCCGAGGATGTGCATCGCCAGCTCCGGCGCCTGGGCGGGGTGAAGCCGCCACGTGAATTCGTCTTCATGGACCGCGCCGCGCTCGGGCTCGGCTCGGTCTTCACGCATCTGAAGGCCGAGATCAATTGGCACCGGCTGTTCCACGAATTGATCGAGGATTTCGATCCGGAAGGGCTGGAGTCGCGCCAGAAGAAGGGGCTTACGGCCGCCGGCGTGCCGCAGGCCAAGCCAGCGAAATCGCGCCGCAAACGGGGCTGAGCCCCGCCGTGCAACCTCTTGCCGAGGCAGGGGCTTAGCTTTAAGACGATTCACCGGGAAGCAATTGCGTCCACTCCCCGTTATGCCTCGAACGGGATTTCTGCGCGTTTAGGAAAACGATGGGTAAGAGCATTCTGGTCACCGGCGGGGCCGGCTATATCGGCGCCCACGCCTGCAAGGCTTTGGCCAAAGCGGGCTATGAGCCTGTTGCCTACGACAATCTGGTCTACGGCCATAAAGAGGCCGTGCGCTGGGGCCCCTTCGTCGAGGGCGATATCGGCGATCGCGCCAAGGTGGCCGAGACGATCCGCCGCCACAACATCGGCGCCGTGATGCATTTCGCCGCTTTCGCCTATGTCGGCGAGTTGGTCGAGCAGCCGGAGAAGTATTTCCAGAACAACGTCGTCAACACGCTGTCGATGCTCGAGGCGATGCGCGCCACCGAGGTGAAGCAGATCGTCTTCTCCTCGACCTGTGCGACCTATGGCCTGCCCGAGCAGATGCCGATCCGCGAAGACACGCCACAGCGCCCGGTCAATCCCTATGGCGAGACCAAGCTGATGATCGAGCGCGCGCTGTATTGGTATGGCGTCGCGCATGGGTTGCGTTCGGTCGCACTGCGCTATTTCAACGCCGCCGGCGCCGATCCAGACGGCGAGATCGGGGAAGACCATAACCCCGAGACGCATCTGATCCCGCTGATCCTCGAGGCCGCCGCCGGACGTCGCCCGCATATCGGCGTTTTCGGCAGCGATTACCCGACGCCGGATGGCAGCGCGGTCCGCGACTATATCCATGTGCAGGATCTGGCCGACGCGCATGTCCGCGCCCTGGATTATCTTGGCAATGGCGGCGAGAGCCGCGCCTTCAATCTCGGAACCGGTCATGGCCATTCGGTGCGCGAGACGATCGAGGCCGCGCGCCGTGTCACCGGCCGGCCGATCCCAAGCAAGGACAGCCCGCGCCGCCCCGGCGATCCGCCGGTGCTGGTCGCCGATGCCGGCTTGGCGAAAGAGAAACTCGGCTGGGTGCCGGCGCTCGGCTCGCTCGAGCACATCATCGGTACCGCCTGGACCTGGCACCAAAAACGCTTCAATGCACAATCAAAAGGAACCGCCCACTGATGGCGCCTGATTCCACCATCGCGCCACAGGAAGGTACGCGCGCCGCCACCGGCCGCCAGCCGGTCCGCGTGCAAGGTAAGTTCTTTTTCGTCGGCGAAGAGAAGTACTTCGTCAAAGGCGTGACCTACGGGCCCTTCCCCGTTGGCTCGCATGGCAGCCAATTCCCCGAGCGCGAAATTGCCGAGCGCGATTTCCGCATGATGGCCGAGGCCGGCATCAATACGATCCGCGTCTTCACGCCGCCGCAGATTTGGTTGCTCGATCTTGCCGACGATCATGGCCTCAAGATGCTGGTCGGCGTGCCGTGGTCGCAGCATGTCACCTTCCTCGACAGCGCCGAGATTCAGCGCGACATCGAGCGCTCCGTGATGGAGACTGTGCGTTCGATGAATCGCCATCCGGCGATCCTCGCTTTCCTGGTCGGTAATGAGATCCCGCCCGACATGGTGCGATGGCACGGACCGAACAAGGTCCGCGCTTTCCTCAAAAAGCTCGTCGGCCTCATCAAGGACGTCGATCCGGACCGGCTCGTCTCCTACGCGAACTTCCCGTCAACCGAATATCTGACGATCGATTTCACCGATTTCCTCTGCTTCAACGTCTATCTCCATCACGAGCACGCCTTCCGCAAATACGTGTCGCGGCTGCACAACCTCGCCGTCGACCGTCCGTTGGTGCTGACCGAGTTCGGCATCGATTCGATGCGCGAAGGCAATGACGAGCAGGTGCGCATCCTGTCATGGCAGCTTGGCGCCGCTTTCGAGATGGGGGTGGCCGGCGCCTGCGTCTTCGCCTGGACCGATGAATGGTTCACCGGCGGCCATCTGATCGAGGATTGGGCTTTCGGCCTCGTCGATCGCGACCGCAATCCGAAACCGGCGCTCGCGACCGTGCGTGCGCGCTATCAGGGACCGATTCCGCCGTCGCTGCCGCGCACGCCGCGCGTCTCGGTCGTGGTCTGCACCTACAACGCCGAGCGGACGATGGCGCCCTGCCTCGAATCCCTGGCGAAGCTCAACTATCCCGATTACGAGGTGATCGTCGTCAATGATGGCTCGACCGATGGCAGCCTCGCCATCGCCGAGCGCTTCGGCTACTGCAAGATCATCTCGCAACCGAACAAAGGCCTCAGCGTCGCGCGCAATGTCGGCGCCGAAGCCGCGACCGGCGAGATCGTCGCCTATACCGACAGCGACTGCGTCGCCGATCCCGATTGGCTGAACTATCTCGTCGCCAAGATGGAGGCGGCCGATCTCGTCGCGTGCGGCGGCCCGAATTTTCCGCCGCCCGAAGACAGCCTCATTCCGTCAGCGGTCGCGGTCTCGCCGGGCGGACCGACGCATGTGCTGCTGTCGGACGACACGGCCGAGCATATCGCCGGCTGCAACATGGCCTTTCGCCGCGACGTATTGTTGCAGCTCGGCGGCTTCGATCCGGTCTATCGCGCCGCGGGTGACGACGTCGATATCTGCTGGCGCTTCCAAGATGCGGGCTACACGATCGGCTTCAGCCCTGCCGCCGTGGTCTGGCATTTCCGCCGTAACACGGTGAAAGCCTATATCGGCCAGCAGCGCGGCTATGGCAAAGCCGAGGCGCTGGTCTATTCGAAGCATCCGATCCGCTTCAACCTCTTCGGCCAGGCGAAATGGCTCGGCCGCATCTATGGCGACCTCTCCGCTTCGCTGCTGCTGTCGCGCCAGCCGGTGATCTATTCCGGCGTCTTCGGCCGCGGCCTGTTCCAGACGCTTTACGAGCCGCCCTCTTCGCTGGCCCAGTTCCTGCCGCTCACCTTCGAATGGAATGTGGTTGCGATCATCCTGGCATTCGCCGGGCTGATTGTCGGCGGCTGGGGCCTGCTCTTCCTGGTGCCTCTGGTCGTTACCTGGGTGATGTGCATCAACGGCGCATTGCGTGCACCAATCGACAAGCGCTTCCGCGGCATCAAGGCACGCGCCCTGGTCGCGCTGCTGATCTATCTCGGCCCGATCCTGCGCGGCTGGGAGCGCCTCAAATGGCG
The DNA here is from genome assembly GCA_963740675.1 of uncultured Alphaproteobacteria bacterium. Taxonomy (GTDB): domain Bacteria; phylum Pseudomonadota; class Alphaproteobacteria; order ATCC43930; family CGMCC-115725; genus CAIKMD01. Next base: position 865,895 of record CAVUFS010000001.1, on the reverse strand, counting down.
CTTCAAAGAGATGAAGGAGCCGGAGACGAGCCCCAACACGCTCTCTCCACCGAGCGAGGCGCCGCGCGTCTCGTGGCGCGACCGGACCTTCTATCTCTCTTACTGGAGCGAGAAGAGCGACGAGAAGGAAGTTCTGCTCGGCGAGATCATGCGCTTCCTCACGCCGCAGAAATACTTCATCCAGACCGATCAGGGCTGGGACAATTGGGATCTGAAGATCGCGCGCGGCCTCTGGAGCCGAGCCTATCTCCTGGTCTGCACCGAGAATCACGGCGGCGAAAAACGGCTGATGCGCGTTCGTTGCGTCATGCGCTTCTCACGCTTCTCGGCCTTCGTGCTGCGCGCCTATGCCGTTCTGACCGCGGCAGCGCTGATCCTCGACGCGCCGGTCTGGGCGGCGATCATCGGCATCCTCGGCATCGCCCATGCCGGGCTGATCGCCTACCGGACGATCGAGTTCGGCCGGTTGATGCACCGTATCGTCGACACGATCGCGCAGCGCCAGCATATGAACTCCTGTCAAATCGGACTGATATGAACAGCCTCCTTTGGAAGCTGCTGCCTTATCTTCGTCCTTATAAGTGGCGCGTCCTCTGGGCGTTCATTCAGATCTTCCTCGTCGCCGGCTTCGAACTCTTGAAGCCTTGGCCGCTGCAGCTTGTCATCGATGACGTGCTCGGCGGCAAACAGACCGGCTTCCCCTTCCTTTCTCAGCTTGGGCCGCTCGATCTGCTGCTCGCGGCAGCGATCGGCCTCGTCGTAATCAGTCTCGGCAGCGCCGGCGTCACCTGGCTGCACAATGTGACGACGATCGCCGTCGGCCAGGGCATGGTCAACGATCTACGCGGCGCGCTCTACGCGCATTTGCAGCGCCTCTCGCTCGCTTTCCATAGCCGGCAGAAGGTCGGCGATCTGATGTACCGCATCACCGCCGACAGTTTCGCCGTGCAGACGGTGATCATGAACGGGCTGTTGCCGATCATCTCGGCCTTTGTGCTGCTCGGCGGAATGCTGTTCGTGATGATCCCGCTCGACCCGATCCTGACTCTGGTGTCGCTGACCGTCGTGCCGGCGCTCTTTGTGCTGATCGCGATCTTCAACCGCAAGATCGTCGCCGTCGCCACCGAGGTGCGCGACCGCGACAGCCATGTCTACACCCTTGTCCATTGGGCCATGAGCTCGATCAAAGTGGTGCAAGCCTTCACCAAGGAAGAGGAAGAATATCGCCGCTTCATGAGTGCGAGCCGCGCCAGCCTCAATGCGACGCTGCGCCTCTATAGCTGGCAGACGCTCTATTCGGGGATGGTGGGATCGCTGACCGCCGCCGGCACCGCGCTCGTCATTTATGTCGGTGCACGCTCGGTGATGACGCACAACCTGACCATCGGCCAACTCATCGTCTTCGTCTCCTATCTCGCGCAGCTCTACAACCCGGTGAACCAGATCACCCAGAGCTGGGGCCTGATCGCGGGCGCGCGGGTCGGAGCACGGCGCTCTTTCGAAGTGCTCGACACCGAACCCGATCTCAAAGACGGTAACCGCAACTTCCCTGCCGAGGGCGCGCGCGGTCAAGTCGAATGGCGCGATGTACGCTTCCGCTACCGCGACGAGATGTCGGTGCTCGACGGCATCTCTGTCAGCGTCAAACCCGGCATGAAAGTCGCGTTGGTCGGTCCGACCGGCGCGGGCAAATCGACCTTGATGGGTCTACTGCCGCGCTTCTTTGATCCAAGCGATGGCGCTGTGTTCATTGATGGCGCCAACGTGCGCGACTACAAGCTCAACTCGCTGCGCCAGCAGATCGCCATGGTGCTCCAACCGCCGCTCGTCTTCCCGATGTCGGTACGCGACAACATCGCCTATGGCCGCCCGGACGCCAGCGATGCCGAGATCGAAAGCGCCGCGCGGCTCGCGCGCATCGACGGGCTGATCAACAATTTGCCGCAGCGCTACGACACAGTCCTCGGCGACAACGCGACCTTGTCCGAAGGCGAGAAGCAGCGCCTCACCATCGCCCGCGCCATCCTGCGCAACGCGCCGATCCTCATCCTCGACGAGCCGACCTCGGCGCTCGATGTCGAGACCGAGGCGATGGTGATGGAGGGCATCAACCGCCTGACGCACGGCCGCACCACCTTCATCATCGCGCATCGCCTCTCGACGGTGCGCAGCGCCGACATGATCCTGGTGCTCCGCGACGGCAAGATCGCAGAGAGCGGCAGTTTCGACGAATTGATGCGCCGCGGCGGCGTCTTCTCCGGGCTCTACAACACCCAGTTCGTCGACAGCCCCACGCCCGAAAGCCGGGTGGCAACCTCGGTCCAGCCCTCGTAGATCATCCGCAAAGCGACGAAGGTCACGATCGCGAGGCCGATCCAAGCGACCCAGCGATAGCGCGCGATCAGCCGCCCCGTGAACTCTGAGGCAACGCCCATCAACGCGACCGAAAGGGTGAGCCCGGCCACCAGGACCCAAATGTGATCGCGCGCGGTAGCAGCGACGGCGAGCACATTGTCGAGCGACATCGAGATATCGGCGAGAACGATGCGTACGATCGCTTGGCGAAAAGTATACGGCGCCGGCTTCGCGTCATGCGTCGGCTTTTCGGATCTGCCGGTGAGGTCGCGAAACAGCTTCCACGCCACCCAGAGCAGCAGCAAGCCGCCGGCCAAGGTCAGGCCGACGATCGCGAGTAGATCGACAGCGATCAGGGCGAGGCCGATCCGCATCAGAGTCGCAGCCACGATGCCCCAGAAGATCGCGCGGCGGCGCTGTTGCTTCTCGAGATTCGCCGCCGCCATGCCGACGACGATTGCATTATCGCCGGCCAGGACGACATCGATGATGACGACCGACAGGAACGCGCTGAGCGCGTCCAGCCCAACGCTGTGGCCCAGAATTTCAGACATAGCTAGCCGCCTCGCGCCGTCATGAACTCGCTCTTGATGAATTCATAGAACAAGAGAGGAGCCAGTGGCAGGGGGACGGGTTCACCCGGACAAAGCTTGGCCATGATTTGTTAACCATTTTCGGGCGACACTTGGCCTCCGCGAAGAGGGGAAAGTGGGAATGCAGCGTCGCAGTTCAACGCAGCCTGCCGAGGACATCGGCAACGATACGATCGAAACCGCCGTCATCACGGTGGCACCAGCTCCGGCTGCAACGGTCGGATGGGCAGGCGATGACGATGGGCAGCTCGGTGAGTTGCTCGGCAGCCACGGCTTCGCCGCCAAGTTGACCGCTCGGCTCATCGAACTGGCCAACGCGCCCACGCATATGAAACGGCCGGTCGACCGGCTGGCGATCGCTCTCGGCGCGCAATTCAATTTCTTCGCGCTCGAGGAGGCGTGGCAGCAACCCATCCTGCTCTGCGGGCTTCCTGGCGCGGGCACGAGCACGTTGGCGGCCAAGCTCGCTGCGCGCTACGACGAAAACGAAGTACTGGTGATCAGCGCCGGCGCGCATGCTGCGGAGAAGACCGCGATGCTCGCCGAGAATCTCGAAGCGCTCGACCTGCCCCTCACCCACGCGGCCGATGCCGCTACGCTCGGCCGCGCCGTCAGCGAGGCCGCGGGCCGCAAAATCATCATCGACGTCGCCGCCCGCTCGCCTTTCGATCGCGCACAGGTGAAAGAATTCATTGCCGCCGCTGGCGCCGCCGGCATGCTGGCGATCTCGGCCGAGTCGACCATTGAAGACACGACGAGCGTCGCCAAAGCCGCGAGCGAAATCGGCGTCGCGCGGATGATCGTGACCGGTCTCGATGTCGGGCGTTATCTCGGTGCGGCGCTCAGCGCCGCGGACGCGACGAAACTGGCGCTTGTCAGCGCCAGCATCACCCCACATTTCGGCTTTGGCTTACGTGCCTTCACGCCGGAAAATCTCGCACGCCGGCTCATGTCGGGCGGACATGCGGAACGCTGGCGAGTCGCGCCGATTTGATCGGCGCTCGCTTTAGTTTTTGCAGGTCGGATAGGTGCCCTTCGCCGCGGCCGCTTGCTGCGTGACGTAATGCACGAAATCGTCTTTGCCGAAGGTTTGCCCTTTGGTGAGCAGATCGACCGAACGCGTGCATAGGGCCGAGACGGTCTCTTTGCCGGCGCTGAGCGCCATCTGATTGGCGAGCGAGGTGATGAACCTGTCGAAGGCGGTATCGGCACCGCGGCCGCTGACGCGCCGGAAATAGCCGATCATCTTCTGTTGATACGCCGCCAGCGTGCTGGCGTTGCGATGCGTGAATTCCGAATAGGATTGGCTGCCGCAGGAATCGCTCACGACCATGAGTTGGGTCTGGAAGCGCACGGCTTGATCGGCTTCGATCTCCTCGGCGCGGTAACAACTTGCGGCCTGCGCGACAGAGACGCTACCAGCAAAAATCACGGCGATAACGCCGACTTTCATCACATGCATGGTCCTCAACCTGGTGGTAATGCGGCCGCAGCCAATTTACGACGGCGGCGCTTGTGCAAACGATGGACAAAATGTCCGATGATCAGCAAGAGCGCGAAGATGATTAGCATCGCCTCGCTGAAGCGCTCGGCGATCTCGCCGAGAACACGACCGAAAGCGTGCCCGCAGATATAGCCGGCACCGACGAAAATCGAGGCCCAGAGCCCGGCCGCGATGAAATTGAAGATCATGAACCGCTTCCAGTTGACGCGGCTGACCCCGATGGCGAATGACGAAAAATTCCGGATCCCGTAGATAAAACGAAAGCTCAAAATGAACCAGACATCGAAACGCCGGATCCAGACGAGTGCCTTATCGACGCGTTGCTGCCAAGTCGGCTGGCGCGCCAAGAGACCGACGCCGAAATGACGGCCGATCCAGAAATAGGTTTGATCGCCGCAGAAACTCCCGAGCCAAGCCGCGATCAATAGCAGCGGCCACGCCAGCAGCCCTTGAGAGGCAGCAAAGCCCGCGAACAGTACAAAGGTTTCGCCCTCGAAGAACGTCCAGGCGAACGCGATCAGATATGACAGCGTCCCGTGTTCAACGATGAAACGATGGACATCCATTGACGCGTTTCTCTCCCCCGGGGGCCGATCCTATTCGGATTCGGAGGCCCAGGCGAGTAAAGATTGGCGGTGCAATACCCTTGGGTCAAGCGGAGGGCGGGGAAAACCGGGCTACGTAGGTAATCGATGGTCATCGGCCCTGTGGCCCGCGATAGCGGGCGCCCTCGGGCGGTGCGAAAACGGCGATGGCGGCGTGCTCGCCGGGTCTCACCGTCCCTGCTAGGTTGCCATTGGGCTCATTCAACGACAATCGGGCGCGGCATTATGAGCAAGCTTCCCCTTACTCGCTTCAAAGTGATCGATCTGACGCGCGTACGCGCCGGCCCGACCTGCGTTCGCCAACTCGCCGATTGGGGCGCAGATTGCATCAAGGTCGAGAACCCGGAAGACGACGGGTTCGCCAGCGAACGTCACGGCTCGGACTTCCAGAATCTGCACCGCAACAAGCGCAGCATCGCGATCGATCTGAAAAAGCCGGAAGGTGTCGCGATCCTCAAAGCGCTGGTGAAGGACGCCGATGTCCTGGTCGAGAATTACCGGCCGGATGTGAAATTCCGCCTTGGCATCGATTACGAGTTGCTGAAAGCCATCAACAAGCGGCTGGTTTACGCCAGCATCTCGGGCTTTGGCCAGGATGGGCCTTATCGCAACCGGCCGGGCTTCGATCCGATCGCGCAGGGCATGGGCGGGCTGATGGCGATCACCGGCCTGCCGGGGCAAGGACCGGTACGCGCCGGTATCCCGATCGCCGATCTCTGCGCCGGCATCTTCGCCGCACAAGGCATCTTCATCGCGTTGCTCGAGCGCGAGGAATTGGGCGAAGGCCAGTGGGTACACTCCTCGCTGCTGACGGCGATGATCGCGATGCTCGATTTCCAGGGCTCGCGCTGGACGATGTCGCAGGAGGTGCCGGGCCAGGAAGGCAACAACCACCCAACCAACATTCCCGCCGCCGTCTATCGCACCAAGGACGGCCACATCAACATCGCGGCATCGAGCAATCCGATCTACGCGAAACTCTGCCAGGCGCTCGGCGTGCCGGAGCTGACGACCGATCCGAGATTCGCCAATTTCAAAGTCCGACGCCAGAATCGCGACGAGCTCAACGCACTGATCGATGAGCGCACCGCAACACGCAGCTCGGCCGAATGGGTCGAGGCGCTGAACGAGGCGGGCGTGCCGTGCGGCCCGATCTACAAGATGAACGAGGTCTTCGCCGATCCGCAGGTGCAACACCTGCAGATGGCGCAGAGCGTCGAGCATCCAATCCTCGGGACCGTCGATCTCATCGGCCAACCGATGTTCCTCTCGCGTACGCCGTCATCGCTGCGCACCGCGACGCCGGAGCGCGGCGAGCATACGGACGAGATCTTGCGCGGCCTGGGCTATGACGCCGATACGATCGGCCGACTCAAAGCAGAGAAGGTAGTGGCGTAGCCGCAATCGGGGGACGCGATGCGGCATTGGGGGGCTTTGTTCTTCGCGACGACCATCGCGGCGATGGCGCCGCTTGGCATAGCGCGCGCCGATTGCGTCGATGAGTGCCAACGCGCTTACGGTAGCTGCTTCGGCATGGATCAGAACGCATGCCTCGAGCGGTTGCAGCAATGTTATCGCCAGCAATGCGACAAGCCACAGGTCTCCTACGGCGCGATCGCTTACGGTGCGAAGAGCGCGGCTTATGGCTATTCCTTCGACGAACGATCGTCGCGCGACGCGGACCGCAAGGCGCTCACCAATTGCCAACCGAACGGCAATGATTGCAAAGTCGTCACCCGTTTCTCGAATAGCTGCGCCGCCGTCGCCGCGGTCGAGAGCAAAGGCGTATTCTCGACCGGCAGCGGCGGCACAGAAAAGTCAGCGGAAGACAGCGCGCTCAAAAGTTGCGCACGCGACCACGGCAAAGGTTGCGAGATCGAAGTATGGACCTGCACCAAGCCGTAAACGCTAGTCAGCCAAGCCCAATTCGCGCTGCGCTTTCTTGGTGAGCTTCTTTGCGACGAGGGCATGCGACTGCGCGATGTATTGGCGCAGCTCAGCCGCCGGGAATTGCTTCATATCGTCGACATAGAGCCAGCGAGCGCGCGCCATATAAGGCGATGGCCGCGCCTGACCGGTCTCGACCAGCATCTCGAAAGCAACGTCATTCGCCTTGAACGACGCGGTGCCGCGGTCGGTGAGCACCGCGAACATCTTGCCGCCGACCTTATAGACGTGATGATCGCCCCATTGGACCGACATCGTCGCGCTCGGGAGCGAGCGGCAGAATTTATCGAGTGCCGCGTTCTTCAATGCGATGCGGCTCCCTCGCCCACTACCGATTTTCTCCGTCGAGGCGCTTCACCGCCCTGTCGATGAACGAGACGTCCGTGTATTTGGCAATGTCGATGCTGTTTTTGATGAACCCCAATTCGCGCATCGCGTCGATGTTCTTTTGCGTCGCCGCGACATCGGGCCGTGCATCGGGATCGCGATAGAAGTCGTTCTTGGTCATGAAATAATCGAGGCTATCGATCGGCTGCTTGGTATTGGCGGCGAAAAGCGCGGCAACCGCCTCGCGATTGGCGGGATCGATCGACCACCGCGTCGCACGCACCAAATCCTCGAAAAAATCATCGAGCGCGGCGCGATTCTTCGCGAGCCACGGCGCTCGTGCGACGTAAAGCGACAATTGCGTGACGCCGAACGCATCGGCCTGGGTAAAGAGCGTATGCGTCCCCGCCGCGACTTGCGGCTTGAGCGCGTCCGCGGGCCCGATCGAGGTCACATCGACCTTGCCCTCCATCAGCATCGGCACAAGATTGGGCAGCGGCGCCGCGACGACGGAATAATTCTTCCTGTCTTCGAGACCATGGCGACGCATCAGGAGGCGCGCGCCCATATCGGTCGCCGAGCCGATGCCGTTGCTGCCGACGATCTTGCCCTTCAAATCGTCGACGCTCTTAATGACGCTATCGTTCTTGACCCGGAATTGATAGGTGAAATAGCCCGGCACGCCGTCGCGCAGGCTTTCGGCGATCATGCGAATATCGTCGAGCTTGGCATTCTCGATCGCGATGGCGAGCGAGGAATAAGCGAGATTGCCGATATCGAGATCGCCGGTCGCAAGCGCCGTCACCTCCTCGGACGAAGCAGCGAAGCGCACCGGCTCCAGCTCATAAGAGGTATCGACATGCGGAACGATTTCCTTGCGATGCGCAAGCATCGTCAGGAACTTGTCCGGCGGCGTTTGCATGCCGATCCGAATCTTGAGCGGATCTGCCGTCGCCGCCGAGCCGAAGGAGAGCCCGAGAAGAAGGATGGCGAGCGCCGCGCTCTTCAATGCAGATCCGGTCAATGCAATCGGCTCAATGAGCCGCCGGCGCACTCACGCCGACCCCGATCGGACAGCTCACGCCGGTGCCGCCGAGGCCGCAATAGCCGCCGGGATTCTTGGCGAGATATTGCTGGTGATAATCCTCGGCATAGTAGAAGGGCTGCGCGTCCTTGATCTCGGTCGTGATCGCGCCATGACCGGCTTTGCCCAGCTCTTTCGCATAGGCATCGGATGAGGCGATCGCCGATGCTTTCTGCTCCGGCGTCGTCACATAGATCGCCGAGCGATATTGCGTGCCGACATCGTTGCCCTGGCGCATGCCCTGCGTCGGATCGTGGCTTTCCCAGAAAGCCTTGAGGATCGAATCGAAGCTCACCTTCTTCGGATCGTAGACGACGAGCACGACCTCGGTGTGGCCGGTACGGCCCGAGCAAACCTCTTCATAGCTCGGGTTCGGCGTATGGCCGCCGGCATAGCCGACCGCCGTCGTATAAACGCCGGGAACCAGCCAGAAAGCGCGCTCGGCGCCCCAGAAACAGCCCATGGCAACGACGACGCTTTCGAGACCGTTCGGAAACGGCGGCTCCAGCGGATGGCCATTGACGAAATGCGCTGATCCGATCGGCATCTTCGCCTGTCGTCCGGGCAACGCGTCCTCGCGGCTCGGCAATTCGAGCTTCTTGCGCGACAGCAGCGTCCACATGATGAAATCTCCTCTCGCATCGAGGCTTGACGCAGCCTAGCGCGAGGTCTTGGGTTAGGCCAGCAAGCGACACTGAACGAATGAGGCAAGCATGGCATTGACGATCGTAGTGGTCGCGCAGGGCGAAATGGGCGCGGCGGTGGGACAAAGGCTGCATTCGCGCGGCGCCGCGGTGCGCACCTCGCTCAAAGGCCGGAGCGAAGCGAGCCGCATACGTGCGCGCGAAGCCGGCATGGTGCCAGTCGATGACGATTTCACGCTGGTGAACGGCGCGGATTTCGTGCTCTCGATCGTGCCGCCCGGCGACGCCAAGGCTTTCGCCGAGCGCATGGCGCCGGTGCTGGCGCGGCTCGACCGCAAGCCGATCTTCGCCGATTGCAACGCGCTTGCCCCCGCCACGGTGCGCGAGGTCGCGGAAGCGATCGCGCCCGGTGGTTCGGCTTTCGCTGATATGGGCATCCTCGGCGCGCCGCCCTCGCCTTCGGGCGCTGGCGGACCGCGGCTCTATGCTTCGGGCCCCGGCGCGCGCTCCGTGCTCGCGCTCAAGGATTACGGTCTCGACATCCGCATCGTCGACGGCGGCATCGGCGAAGCCTCCGCCGTGAAGATGGGTTATGCCTGTCTCACCAAAGGCACGCAGGCGATCGGCGCCTCGATGATGCTCGGCGCGATGCGCAACAACGTCGCGCCGACGGTGCGCGAGGCACTCGCCGACAGCCTGCCTGAGGTCTTCGGGTATGTCTCGAAGCAGATGCCGCGCATGTTCCCCAAGGCCTATCGCTGGGTCGCGGAGATGGAGGAGATCTCGAAATTCCTCGCCGCCGACCCGGGCGCAAGCCAGATGCTGGCCGGCGCGGCGCGGCTCTACGAGCAGATCGCGCACGACTTCCCCGACCGCAAGGACGGCGGCGCCGTCGGCACGATCGAGGCTTTCCTCAAGCGCTAAGCACGAAGCCAAATCGGCGGATCGTTGATTTGCCCCGGCCTTTGATTTACCAAGGGAATTTGGCTTTGTTCGGTAAAATTTAGTTTTCGTGCCCCCCTACTCCGCTTCAAACGCCATGAGCGTTTGAAGCGTGGATGTGGTTATTGAGCGGCACGTGATCAAGCGCGCCTGCCTGCCCCACAGAGCGAAGTATCTCGCTTCCACTGCACAGCTTCAGTGGAAACTTAGCCCGTTGCGCTCCGTTGTTCGTGGACTTGTCAGTCTCACTGAAGAGGTCAGTGATGGGAAAAGTATGGGCGCAGGATCAGGTCGCACGTTACAGCGAAGCTGCACGGCATATGCGCGATGCGGCGATGACGGTAGGCGACCGGCAGATCGCCAAGCGCTACAGCGAGATAGCAGAGCGATACGAGCGTTTGACGGAGCAGACGCGCGCGTTGGCTGAAGATCATGCCTGATCCCGCCAGCGTGGCCCATGGCTGATAGCGAGCCCTTTGGGTGAGCCGAGCAAAATACCTCCGGACAGCCACCAAGTGTCGGTAACGTCGCGCGCTTCACCGAGAGGCCGTCAAAAACGTCTGATTATTTGCACCGATTCTCTTCGCCAACGGACTCATCTCGATGGTTCGGAAGCGCGTCTTGATCACGGGCATGTCTGGAAGCGAAAAATCGCCGCGACCGCCGTCAGAACTGGTAGCGCGCGCCGGCGCTGATGGTCTGCTGCCAGTAATTCCCGGTCGGCAAAGTCACGTGATAATCGGCGAAGAGCGCGAGGCGATCGGTCATCGCTGCGGTGATCCCGCCGCCGATGGTGAGCAGATCATGCGATGGCGTGATGCCGTTCACCGCGAAATTGCCGCCGCCGACCGAGATGAGGCTCGGCGCCGTCGCGAAGAGCTCGTGGCTGTAGCGGATATCGCCTTCGGGCACGAGGCGCAGGTCGCCTGACGTGGTGATCGGCGTGCTGGCGCTGACCCCGATGAAGGGCCGCAGCGAGTCCGCGTTGCGATGCATCACGTCGAGATCGAAGCCGCCGGCGCCGCCTTCTTCGAGCCCATTGTTGAAAAGGTGGACATAGGTGAGACCGGCATTGGGCATCACGGAGAAGCCGGCATAGTCGAAGCGATAGCTGGCTTGCGCCGCGCCGGTCGCTTCATGCCCATCGTAATTGGCCGAGGCGGTGCCTATGCCGGTGAGCGGACGCTTCTCGCTAACGCGGTCATAGGCGTAGCCAACCGTCGCATCGAAGGCCCAGGGGCCCATGACATAGCTGCCATAGGCGGCGATGCGCGGCGTATCGAGCGTGCCGTTCTCATCGTCGTGCTGCGAGAGATTGGTGTGGCTGTAGCCGCCGGCGATGCCGACGGTGATGTTCTCGTTGATGGGCCGGTCGAGGCCGGCGATGAATCCGCCGCCTTGCGTGTCGACGCCCGGGACGCTGCTGCTGGAGAGGCTCGCGAAGCTGCCGATTGCGCGGAACCATCCGCCGAGCTGCGCCATCGCATCGGGCAGTTGCGCGACCGCGTCGTTCAGATGCATCGCACCGCCGTTGAAGGCGAGCTTCGTCGGTGTCGTACCGGCAAGCGCGGTCTCGATCGTCTCGCTGCCCGTGCCGCTATGCGCGCCGGCGAGATGACCGAGCAAGGTCGCATTCGCCTGCTGGCCGCCGAAGAGCGCGCTGGTGCTGAGCGACGAGAAGACGGTAGCGTTCGTGGGGCGCACGACAATCGACGTCGAGGACGATGAAGAGCCGCCGAGTACAAGATCGACATCGGTGCCGCTGTAGGTGATCGATTGATTGAGGTCGCTTGGTGTACTGCCCGACGCATTCACCGTCGAGAACGTGCCCGTGACCGTGCCGGCATGGACAAGGTTGTGGGTCGTCGCGGTGTAAACGCCGGGGTCATAGACAAGAGACAGCCTGCCGGCGAGCGACGCCGTACCGGTGACCGCGAGTTTGCTCGCGGCCGAAGGCGAGACTTCGATCTGCAAGGTGCTGGTGCTGCCTTGCGTATAGGAGGCAACGCTGAGGGTGCCGATCGAACCGCCCGGCGCAACCATGCCGCCCGCGGTGTTTGTCACGGCACCGCCGACAGTGCCATGGCCGAAGAGTGCGCCAGCAGCGCCGACGATGACATTGCCAGTGAGATCTCGCATTCGAATGCGATACGTCGCCGATTTCAAGCACGCCGTCGTTGATCGTTGTGTCGCCGGTATAGGTATTGACGCCGTTGAGGATCAGCGTCCCGGTCCCTTGCTTGACGAGCGAGCCGCCGGTGCCGCCACCGATGCCGCCATCCGCAATCGCACCCCCAAAGCTAGTCGAATTGCCGGTTCCGACCGTCAACGTCTTGCCTCCGAGTGCGACCGTACTGCCGCTGACACCGGAGAGGTCTTGGATCGTGGTCCCGGCGGTCGTACCTGAAATATCGAAGATGGTGTCGTGAGCGACCAGATTGACCCCACTACTCGAGGCGATTGATCCATTACCAGACAGAGCGAGTGTTCCACCACCGGAACCAAGAGTAAGTATCGTTGCCCCCGTGTACGTATTCGTGCCGGTAAGTGTCAGCGTGTTCCCATTAGCCTTGATCAGACCTCCACCATTGCCAGAAATCACGCCCGCGAATGTCGTCGAATTGACGGTCGAGAGCTCCAGTGTTTTGTCCCCTAACACGACGGTGCTGCCGCTAACGCCCGACAAATCGTTGGTTACCAGACCGACAGAAGTAACGCCGATGCCGATAAACGGATCGAAAAAGCTACTCGTAGCACCCGAGATATCGAGGGTCGCGCCACTAGCGGTAAGGTTGACGCCACTGCCCAAACGGGTGTCACCTGATGCGGCCAGCGTTCCTGCATTGATCGTCGTCATGCCGATATAAGTATTCAGGCCCGCGAGTGTCAGTGTGCCCGTACCTTGCTTAATAAGGCCACCACTGCTGCCCGAAATCACACCATCGAAACCCGTGGAATTGCCAGTACCAAGCGTTAGGGTCTTCGTACCGAGAGCAACCGTTGTGCCACTTACGCCGGTCAGATCTTTGATCGTGGCTCCGCTGGTTGTTCCTGAAATATCGAAGATCGCTCCGTTAACAGCAAGATCGACCTCGCTGCTCGATCCGATCGCGCCGCCGCTCGACAAGGCAAGCGTACCGGCATTGATCGTCGTAACACCGCTATAGGTATTAGCATTGGTTAGGATAAACTTGCCGAGGCCGGCTTTAACCAGCGCCGTCGTATGCGTGCCGTCTTGGATGACACCGGAGAAGGTCGTCGAACTGAGAGTACCAGTGATGCCGCCGACGGTCAGTGTCGCGTTGCTGCTGCCGGTGTTGGTGACGATGTTGTGGCTGTCGGTCGCCGCAAGCGTGCCAATGGCTTGATCGAAGCCGCCGAGATTGAGAGTGGCGACCGCGCCCGTCGTGCCGTTCAACGTCACCGCCGAATTGGCGCTGAAGCTGTTGGCGGCACCGCCTTGCAGTGTCACCGCCCCGATGCCGTCGCCGACCGCCGTTGCCGCATCATAGGTGTTGGCGCCCGACAAGATCACTGCGCCGTTGCCGGCGCTGCTGTCGATGATGTTGAGCGTGCCGGCCGTTCCAACGCCGTCAGCGATCGCGCCTGAGTAGGTAAAGGTAGCGTTACCGCCGGCATCGATGGTGCCGCCGGTGTTGTTGACCTTGCCGGCATTCGCCACAGTGAAATTGCCGAAGGCTTCGAGCGTGCCGCCATCGAAGGTAAGCGTGCCGGTGCCCAGCGCCGACGAAGTGATCGCGCCGGGCGTGCCGACTGTGTCGACGCCGACCTGCAACGTGCCGGCGCTGAGCGTGGTGCCGCCGGTGTAGGTGTTGGCGCCCGAGAGCAGCACGAAGCCTGCACCCTGCTTGACGAGACTACCGCCGCTGCCGGTGATGGTGCCGGCGATACTCTTCGAATTGCCGGTGCCGAAGGTCAGCGTCTTGCCGCCGAGCGCGATCGTCGTGCCGGCAACCGTCGTCAGATCTTTGACCGTGGTGCCGCTGGCGGTGATCCCGGATATATCGAACCCGGCGCCGCTGACCGCGAGATCGAGTCCGCTGCTGGAAGCGATCGTGCCGCTGCCCGACAACGCGATCGTACCGCCGAGCACGGTCGTGCCGCCGGTGTAGCCGTTGTTGCCGCTGAGCGTCAGCGTGCCGGCACCATCCTTGGACAGCGCACCCGCGCCGCCGACGTTGCCGCTCAGCGAGACCGCGTTGCTGCGGTTGATTTTGAGCGTGCCGTTGTTGGTGATATCGCCGACGATCGAGCCAGTCGTGCTGCCGCTGCCGAGTTGCAGGGTCGAGCCCGATGCGATCGACGTGCCGCCGGTATAGGTGTTCGTGTTGGTGAGCGTCAGCGTGTTGCTGCCGCTGGTGGCAAGACCGCCACTGCCGGAAATCAATCCATCGAATTGAAGATTGCCGACACTGGAGTCGCCGGTGACAACTGCGCTGTTGCCGACCGTAATGGCGTTGCCGAGCGTTGTTCCCCCGGCAACGCCTGAGATACTGGCGGTCGCGCCAGCCGCCAGATCGAGCCCGCCGTTGATGGTGCTGCCGGTCTGCAGGCTGAGCGTATTGCTCGTGCCATGGAATTCGATGGCGGCGGCGGGCGAGCCACCGTTGAGTCCGGCGTTCAGCGTCCCCGAATTGGTGATGCCGACATTGCCCCAGGTGACTACGGCATGCCCGGCGTTACCGCCGCCCGCCCCGCCGGCACCGCCCGAGATCGTGCCCGCATTGTCCAGGGTGCTGCCGGCGCCGACGAGGTTGACGCCGGAGCCGCCATCGCCGGCGCGTCCGGAATTGTCGAAGGTGGCTGTGCCTGCCGCCCCGCCGACGCCGCCGTTGATCGTGCCCGTATTCGAATTGATTACCGCCGTCGCGTTGCCCAGCGCCAACACGCCGTCGCCGCCACCACCGCCGCCGCCGTTGTTGCCGCCGGCGCCGCTGGCACCGCCCGTGCCGCCGTTGACTCCCCCGTTCACGGTAATGGTAGCGCTCGTCCCGCTGGACCACAGACCTGCGCCGCCGCCGCCGCCGCCGCCACTATTGCTCTGATCGCCGCTTGTCCCGTTGCCGCCGACGCCGCCGACACCGCCCGAAACCGTCGCGCCGTTGTCGATGGTGATGGTCGAACCGGAATACACGATGCCGGCGCCGCCGCCGCCGCCGCCGCTGGCAAAGTTGAAACCGTCGGGCCCCGGGCCGCCGGCCGTGCCTTGGACATTGGCCGGGACCGAGAGGACGGCACTGCTCGACTGTCCAGGTGCCCCACCCGTGCCACCGGAACTGTCGCCCGCGGCGCCATTACCGCCGGTACCATTCGAGACGGGCGCGCCGTCTATCGGAACGGTTACCCCCGTACCGCTGTCGAAGACGCTCGCGCCCCCACCCCCGCCATTGCCCGCGCCGCCGTTGCCGGTTCTCTCGACGATGCCGGCACCGCCCGATGCGCTGCAGGAGGCGACGTCGGCAGCGCTGCAAGCGCTCCACGCTGTCGTCGGCACCATGGACAGGCTGAGCGCCAAAACGAGAGAGCCGAGCGTCGTCGCGACGGCGGCTCCGCGCATCCGGACGACCCGATCATGACGGTTCATTAAAAATCCCCCTATCCCAAGGCCTCGATGGAGCGACAGGCGGGACTCGCTGGGATTCATCCACGCTGACGTGGGCGCGCAAAAGCAGCGCCTCATTGAAGCGGGGCATATCATCATCCGGCGGAAGGTAAAATTCAATTATTCGTATTAATTTTAATCGCGCCGGGGCGCAATGATGAATGCCGCCGCGCCGCTCGTCCGAAGCAAAAGTGTAAACGGCGCTCACTTTTCCAGCGGTATCGACGTAGCGCTTGTCGATCGTCGCTTCGGCGTTGACCTCCGGCTTGATCATGCCCTGGCTTTTGTACCAGGCGATCTGGCGCAGGATGTCTTTCACATCGAGCTTTCCCTCGGCATTGACGTAGCCGAGTGCCGGCTTCAGCGCCTGCGGCGTTTGATCGAGATGCTTGGCGAGGATGTCGAGGATCGCGGGCGCGTCGCCACTGTCGCGGCGCATGCCTGACGCATCGACGAAAGCATCGTCGTAATCGTGGATGCCTTTGCGATAGGCGGCGAGGAAGCGCTCGATCATCTCATGTCGATCGTTCGCCGTTTTCGCTGCGGTGTAGATCGTCCCCAATTGCCATTTCACCTCATCGCCGCTGAAGCCAAGCAGCTTCGCATCGCCGCGCTGGGTCACCGGCACGATGGGCGTCGCGGGCCGAGGAAAGAATCCGCCGTGCCGCCGGTCACCGCCGAAATCATGTTGGAATTCGATTGCAGCGGCAGCTCGCGAACGGTCTTCGGATCGAGACGATATTTCGCCTCGACCAGGCTGAGGATGTAGCCCGCCGCCGCGCCGAGCGATTGCACCGCGACGGTATGCCCGGACAGCGCGGCGACATTCTTCAAGTCCCGCATCGTAAGCCTTGTTCGATGCGGCAAAGGCGAAGAGTTGGAAGCCGGGCGAATCCTCGGCGAAACCGGCGATGATGCGCACCGCGCCCTGGCCGCCGAGATTGTAGATCGCTGCCGTGGCGTTGCCGCCCGCGAAATCGATCGAGCCCGAGGCGACCGCCGGCCCCATCAGCAAGGATGAATCGAAATAGACGAGCTCGGCGTTCAGCTTCTCCGCGGTGAAATAGCCGCGACTTTCCGCGACGAAGAGCGGGCCGTAGACCGAATTCTTGACGACGCCGATCTTCACCGTGTCGTCCGCGAGCGCCGAGCGACCATGGAGCGCCAGGACGATCGCCGCGGCGGCGCAGAAGCTTCTGGCCATTCGGTTCGGCATATCGCGCCTATTTCTCGGGTAGGGTCAGCGCATAGCGCTTATCGATGAAGGTGGCGGGATCGAGCTCGCCTTTCACCATCCCCTGCGCCTTGAACCATTCGATCTGGTGCGCGATGTCTTTCGCGTCGACGCGCGCTTCGGGATCGACATAGGCGATGCCGCCCTTGAGCTGCTGCGCCGTTTGGCCGGTGAATTTCCCGAGCATCGCGTAGATTTCCGGCGCGCTCGGCCCGTCGACGCGCGTTTCGCCCGGACCGGCGAAAGCGTCGTGGTAGTCGCGCATGCCCTTGCGCAAGGCGCGCAGGAAACGCTGGACGAGATCGGGATTCGCATTCACCGTCTTCGTCCCGGTCACGACGACGCTCAACTGCCAGCGCACTTCGTCGCCGGCCCAGCCAAGCAGTTTGACGTCGCCGCGCTCAACCGGAGTGAGGATCGCCGTTGCGGGCAGTAGGCCGAAATCAGCCTGGCCCCCGACCAGCGCCGAGACCTCATTCGGAATGGTTTGCAAGGCCAGAATGCGCACGCCGCTCAGATCGACGTGATATTTATCCGCAAGTAACGCCAGACCGTAATGCGGCGGCGAGCCGATTTGCGTGACCGTCGCCGAATGTCCGCCGAAGCCGTTGGCCGCGGTCAGGCCGGCCGCATAAGCGCGTTTCGAGGCGACGATGGCCTCGTATTGGAAATGCGGCACTTCTCGCTGATTGCCGCCGATCAGCTTGAGCGCATTTTGCGCCGCGAGGCTGAACATCGCGGCGGAAGTGCCAACGATGCCGAACGCGAGATCGCCCGAGACGATGCCGACCGGCACAGGCTCGGCGGAATCGAACGTGACGATATCGACATCGAGCCCTTCGGCTGTGAAATAGCCTTTCTGCTGCGCTATCGAGGCGACGCCGTAAGGCGCCTGTTTCAAGGTGCCGATTTTGATCGCTTCCGCGCGCACCGGCGCGACCGCCCCGGCCAGCAGAAACGCCACGACGCCAGTCGCGACAAAGAGCCCGGATACAAGCCGCATGTCCCTCCCCCTTTGCTTTATCGTTTGAGCCCCGCCCGTTTGGCGATGATCTCCGCGACGGCGGCGGTGTCCTCGCCGCCCAGTCCCGCCGCTTGCGCCGCGTCATAGATCGGCGCGCTGGCGGTGAAAGTCGGCACCGGCACGCCGAGTGTTTGAGCGAATTCGGCGATGATCGCCATGTCCTTCTGCCAGATGTCGATCTTCATGGTCGGCGTGTAGTCGTTCTTCGCCATCAGCGGCGCGCGCAACTCGAAGACGCGCGAATTGCCCGCGCCCGAGGCGATGACCTTGACGATGGTGTCGGGATCGAGCCCAGCCTTCGTGCCGAGCACCATCGCCTCGGCGCTGGCGACGTTGTGCACGGCGACCAGCAGATTGGCGATGAATTTCATCTTGCTGCCATTGCCGAACGCGCCGAGATAATGCGTCGCGCGCGCGAAGCCGCGAAAGACCGGCTCGGCACGGTCGTAAGCCGCGCGCTCGCCGCTGGCATAGACCGCAAGATCGCGCGTCACCGCCTGCGCGCCGGTGCCGGAAAGCGGGCAATCGAGCAGCGTGATGCCGCCGCCTGCTAGCGCGCACACGCGCTTTCTCTTTCGCCTCGATCGGCAAGCGTGCTGAGCTCGGCGACGACGAGATCCGCTGCCTTCGCTGCAAGCAGGCTCGCGACGGTCTCGTCCAGCGCCTTGATGCTCGGCAGGCTGCTCAGCACGACATCCGCACCTTGCGCCGCCTCGCCCGCGGATTTGGTCGCGACGCCGCCCTGCGTGAGCGCGTCAAAGCGCGCCGTATCAACATCGTAGCCGCGCACCTGCATGCCGGCCGCGAGGAGATTGCGGGCGATCGCACCGCCCATGATGCCAAGCCCAACGATGCCGACAGTTGTCATCTGCAATACCTCGTCGACCATTCGTCATTGCGAGCGTCCCTCGACAAGCTCGGGATGAGGGCGAAGCAATCCAGTTTTGATCGCGCGACTCTGGATTGCTTCGTCGCGCGCTCCGCTCCTCGCAATGACGGCCTTAAAAGCGCATCAGCAAAAAATCCCGCCTCACAGCCCCAGATAGAATTTCCGGATCAGCTCGTTGTTGTTGAGCTCTTCCGGCGATTTGCCGGCGAAGGCGATCTTGCCATGGACGATGACATAGCCGCGATCCGCGATGCGAATCGCCTGGGCGAAATTCTGCTCGGCCATGAGCACGGTGAGCTGAAAATCGCGCTGCAGCTCCTTGATCTTCTCGATCACGCGGCGGACCAGCAACGGCGCCAAGCCGACCGATGGTTCGTCGATCAACAAGATGCGCGGCGCCGACATCAGCGCGCGCGCCAGTGCCAGCATCTGCTGCTCGCCGCCGCTCATGCTGCCGGCGAGTTGGCGGCGGCGCTCATAAAGCACCGGGAAGGTATCGTAACTATGCTTGAGATTGCGCTGAAGCTGCTCGCGCGCGAGCTTGCGATAAGCGCCGAGATGGAGATTTTCCTCGACGGTCAGCTTCGGAAAGAGCCGCCGTCCCTCCGGCACGAGAGCGATGCCGAGGTCGACGATCTCTTCGGTGGTGAGCTTGCTCAGATCGTGGCGCTTGCCGTCGAGCTCGGCGCTGACCGTGCCGGCGCTCGGACGCAGCAGGCCCATCACGCATTTCATCAGCGTGCTTTTGCCGTTGCCGTTGGTGCCCAGGAGCGCAACGGTCTGGCCGCTCTCGACCGCGATCGAGACGTCCTCGAGCACGCGCACCGCGCCATAGGCGGCCGAGAGGCCTTCGATATGGAGGCTACTCGCCAAGATAGGCTCGCTCGACATCGGGGTTGCGCACGACGTCCTGCGGCAGGCCGTCAGCGATCTTCTTGCCGGCGACGAGGCAGATGAGGCGCTGCGAGAAGCTCATCACCGCGCGCATAATGTGCTCGATCAAGATGACGGTGACGCCCGATTGGTTGAGCTTCACCAGCAGTGCCAGGATGTCGTCGACCTCGGAATGCGACAGACCGGCCATCGCCTCGTCGGCGATCAGCAGCTTTGGCGCCGCCGCCATGGCGCGCGCCAGTTCGAGCTTGCGCATCTCGATCTGCGTCAGGTCGCGCGGCTGTGCCCGCGCCTTGCCTTCGAGCGCCACCATGTGCAGCAGCTCCTCGCAGCGCGCGTCGATCTCTGCGGTGGAGAGATGCGCGCCGGCGCGGTGCTTAGCCGTGAAAAGCAGCGGCACGTGCAGATTCTGTACGACGGTCAGACTGCGGAACGGCTTCGGCAGTTGGAAGCTGCGCGCGAGGCCAAGCCGCGTGCGTTGATAAGCGGGAAGCCGATCGAAAGCGTGACCATCGAAGCGCACCTTGCCGCCGTCATGCCGCAACGCGCCGGAGAGGCAATTGACCAGCGTGCTCTTGCCCGAGCCGTTGGGACCAATGAGCCCAACGCGCTCGCCCTCGTTGATGTCGAGCGAGATGTCGTCCAACGCGACGAAGCCGCCGAAGCGTTTGCCGAGCGACTGGATTTGGAGCAGCGCGTCGCTCATGACCGCCCCCGTGCGCGGCGGCGCGGCTGCCACAGACCGATGATGCCGTTGGGCGCGACGACGACGAACAGCACCAGAAGCACGCCGACCAGCAGCAGATTGAGCGAGGAGGAGATCGTGACCGTCGCCGTCTGCTGGATCGTGCCGAGGAAAATCGCGCCGACCAGCGGCCCGACCCAGCTCGTCATGCCGCCGACCAGGGGCATGGCGATGGAATTGACCGCATAAGCGAGGTTAAAGCCTGAGGTCGGATCGAGATAGGTGACGTAATAGGGCAGCGGCGCGCCGGCCATGCCCATCAGCGCACCGGATAGCGCCGTCGAGATCAATTTCAATTTGAGCGTCGGCACGCCGGCGGCTTCGGCCGCCAGCTCGTCATCGCGCACCGCGGCGAGGCCGAAGCCCAACGTCGAGTGCTCGATGCAACGCGCCAGCGCGATCGAGAAACCGGCGAGCGCAAGCATCAACAAGAAGAGATAATGGATATAGGTGCCGAGCAGCGGCGCTGTCGCCGGGCGGATGATGTAGACGCCGCGCGAGCCGCCGACGAAATCCCAATTCGTCACGAATGTCTGGACGACGATCGCCAGCGCCAGTGTGCCGATGGCGAAAAACACACCGCGCAGCCGCAAGGTGAGCATGCCCATGCCGAGGCCGACGAGACCCGCGAGCACGCCGCCGACCACAATCAACAGCGGGATGGGCGGACCCCAGAGCTTGTGCAGCACCACCGAGGAATAAGCGCCGATGGCGAAGAAGCCGGCGGTGCCGAAATTGATGTAGCCGGTATAGCCGCCGAGAATGTTCCACGCCGTCGCCAGCACGATGTATTGCAGCACGACATAGCCGGCGAAGAAGAAATAGTCGTTGGTGACAGCGAACATCGCGGCAGCAAAGATCGCGATCACCACAGCCAGGGTCAGCAGGCAGAAGGTGCTGTTCTTCATACGCGCCCCAGAATGCCGGCGGGGCGGAACGCCAAGGTCAGCAGCAGGATGCCGAAGGACACGGCCGGCGCCCAGGACGGGCCGTAGAAGGTCGCGGTGAGGCTTTCGGCGACACCCAGCAGGATCGCGGCGCAGAGCATGCCGGGAAAGCTGCCCATGCCGCCCAGCACGACGATGGCGAAGACACGCCCGATATAGTCGCGGCCGATCGAGGGCTCGACCGGCTGGATGATGATGAGCAGCGCGCCGGCGATCGCCGCCGTCGCCATCGACAACGAGAAGGCGATCAGCTTCACGCGGCTCGGATTGATCGACATCAGCCGCAGCGCCAGGCTGTCCTGCGATACGGCCAGGATGGCGCGGCCGATATAGGTGCGCGACATGAAGAGCTGCAGCGCGCCGATCATCACCAAGGCGGCGATGCACGGCACCAACGTGCGCCAGGCGAGATCGATAAAGCCGATATGCAGCGTGTTGTCGATGTAGAAGGCCTGGACGAAGCGGTAATCGACGCCGAAGCCGAGGATCAGCGCGACTTCGGTGATGAAAAGAATACCGAAGAAGAAAGCGAGGCCGCGCAAGCCTTCCTCGCCGCGCCGCTCGAAGGAATAGTGATAGACGCCGTAGAGCCCCGCGCCGAGCACGAAGAACAGCGGCGTGATCAAGATCGCGCCAATCAGCGGGTCGATGCCCCAGCGCTGATTCAGCACATAGACGCAGAACGAGCCGAGGATGACGAAGGCAGGATGCGCGAGGTTACCGATATCGAGCATGCCGAAGGAGATCGCGAGCCCGACGGAAACCGCCGCGTAAAAGCCGCCGAGCACGATTCCGGATACGATTGCATTGAGCAACAGATCCGCGAACATAATCCTCCCCTGACGACGTCAGCCCACTCTTTAGGTGCCGCCGTCTTTTATCTGGCTCTTGCCTTACCGGCAGTTTGTCCGAAGCGCGCGCGCTTTGCCAGTGCTCGTTGTGCCACGCTCTTTCGCGCGGGTAAGCCCTGCGCTAGGTTTTTGAGCAAGTGCGAGAAGAGGCCAGGACCATGCCGCAGCAGCCGATCGATCTGCAATTCGCCCATGTCGGCATCTATGTGACCGATCTGCCGAAGATGGCCGATTTCTATCACCGCGTGATGGGCTTCCCGATCACCGATGAAGGCCCGCTGCACGGCGCACAGATGATGTTCTTCAGCCGCAATCCGCGCGAGCATCATCAGGTCGTGCTGGTCGCCGGCCGCCCGCCCGGCCATGGCGACAAGGTGATCAACCAGCTTTCCTTCCGCGTCGGCACACTCGGCGAGGTGCGCGCTTTCTATAAGCGTGTCCGCAATGAGCCGACCGCGAGCGATGTGCATCCGATCTGCCACGGCCATGCCTGGTCGATCTATTTCCGCGATCCCGAGGGCAACCGCATCGAGGTTTATTGCGACACGCCCTGGTATGTGCACCAACCGATCCGCGAGGAGATGGATTTCGACCTCCCCGAGGACGAGATCATGAAGCGCAGCGAAGCCCTCGCCCGCACCCTTCCCGGCTTCACCACCGCAGAGGAATGGCGCAGCCGCACGGCGCGCATCATCGCCGACTACACGCCGGAATGAATACTCTCCGGTATTAACTACAATTCCACCTTCGTATTAACGATAAAGTGCGAATTAACCAATAATGGCGAAGCTAAAGCTCGAATTTATATAGTAAATATCGATAATTCGATTGAATTACGTTTCAAAACACTTAAACTCTGCCTCGTTCGTTCGACGTTGGTTGAAGGATGATGATAATGCGGATCTTCACCGTGACCTGCGATGGCCGTCCTGCCGCGATGGTGCGTGCGACGGATAAAGGCGAAGCGATCGCCACCACTCTCGATCTCGCCGAGGAGCGCAACCTTCTCGGCCTTGTCGCCGGGCCGCGCCGCTTCGACGCACGCGAGCCGGCCGATGCCGAGATGGTCGAATGGTTCCGTCATCACATCGATCATCTGATCCTCCAGGAGCCGATCGCCGCATGATCGCAGCAGCAACTTTCACGATGAACGATTTCGACAAAAACGAAGCGCGGCGCATCGCCGAAGATCTGATCGGCAAATACGGCGTCGACGCCATCGACCACGTCCTCGCTCGTGCCGAACGCGCGGTCGATATCGGCGACGACATCGCCCAGGCGATCTGGCGCCGGGTTCTCACCGCGACATCCGAGCTGCTCCGGCGTTGACGCTTTCCTAAGCGCAACCTAGCGTGGGTCCGGCAAATGACCGGGCCCTATCAAACCATTCTCACCGACACGCCGGCACCTCACGTGCTGCGCGTGACGTTGAACCGTCCCGACGTCGCGAACGCGTTCAACACGCAGATGATGCGCGACCTGCTGTCGCTGTGGCAGGAGCTTGCCACCGGCGCAACACTGCCGCGCTGCATCGTACTGACCGGCGCGGGCGACCGTGCCTTCTGCGCCGGCGCCGATCTCAAAGAGCGCAACACGCTCAGCGAGGCGCAATGGATGGCGCAGCACGTCATCATCGAAGAGCAATTCAAGGCGCTGATCGAATGCCCGGTACCGGTGATCGCCGCCGCCAACGGCCATGCCTTTGCCGGCGGGCTAGAGATGCTGCTGGCTTGCGATTTCGCCTATGCGGTTAAGGGCGCGCGATTCGCGCTGACCGAGGTGACGCTCGGCCTGATGCCCGGTGCCGGTGGCACACAGACGCTGCCGCGCGCGGTCGGCGAACGCCGCGCCAAGGAGATCATCCTCACCGGCAAGCCTTTCGAAGCAGCGCAGGCGCTGGAATGGGGCGTGGTCAACGCGCTTTACGAACCGGACGCGCTGATGCCGGCGGCGCTGGAGACGGCGACGCGCATCGCCAACAATGCGCCGATCGCGGTGAAAGAAGCGCGGCGCTCGATCCATGGCGGGCTGCAAAAGGATCTCGCCGCGGCGATGCGCTTCGAGATCGAATGCTACAACAAGCTGGTCCCGACCGAGGATCGCCGCGAAGGCATCCGCGCCTTCAACGAGAAGCGCAAACCGGAATTTAAAGGCCGCTGACATGGCCGACGCGACACTCGCGCTCGGCGAGGATTACCCCGAGATCCGCGCCGGGGTACGGAAGATCTGCGAAGGTTTTCCCGGCGTCTATTGGCGCGGACTCGACGAGCGGCAGGAATATCCCGACGCTTTCGTCAAAGCGCTGACGGAAGCGGGCTATCTCGCCGCGCTTATTCCCGAAGCCTATGGCGGCGCCGGCCTGCCCTTGCGTGCCGCGAGCGTGATCCTCGAAGAGATTCACGCCGCCGGTTGCAACGCCGCCGCCTGCCACGCACAGCTCTATATCATGGGCACGTTGCTGCGGCATGGCAGCGAGGCGCAGAAGCAGGCGATCCTGCCGAAAATCGCATCGGGCGAATTGCGACTACAGGCTTTCGGCGTCACCGAGCCGTCAACCGGCACCGACACGACACAGCTCAAAACCCGCGCCGAACGTCACGGCGATCACTACGTCGTCACCGGCCAGAAAGTCTGGACATCGCGCGCGCTGCAATCCGATCTGATGCTGTTGCTGGCGCGCACCACGCCGGCCGACAAGGTGCAGCGCCGCGGCGACGGGCTTTCGGTGTTCATCGTCGATATTCGCGCCAGTCTCGGAAACGGGCTCGAGATCAAGAAGCTGCCGGCGATGATCAATCACAACACCACCGAATTGTTCTTCGATGGGCTGAAAGTGCCGGCCGAGAACCGCATCGGCGAGGAAGGCAAAGGCTTCCGCTATATCCTCGACGGGATGAATGCCGAGCGCATCCTCATCGCCTCGGAAGCGCTGGGCGATGCGCGCTGGTTCATCCGCACCGCGACGGAGTATGCCAAGAGCCGCATCGTCTTCGAGCGGCCGATCGGCCAGAATCAGGGCGTGCAATTTCCGATCGCGCGCGCTTTCGCCGAGACCGAAGCCGCCGATCTCATGGTGCGCAAAGCGGCGGCGCTGTTCGACAACGGTGCGGCCTGCGGCGCCGAAGCCAATATGGCGAAGCTGCTTGCCGCCGATGCGTCATGGCATGCGGGCGAAGCCTGCCTGCAGACGCATGGCGGCTTCGGCCTGGCGCGCGAATACGATGTCGAGCGCAAATGGCGCGAGACGCGGCTCTTCTCGATCGCGCCGGTCTCGACCAACCTCATCCTCGCCTATATCGCCGAGCATGTTCTCGGCCTGCCGCGGTCGTATTAGAGTCCTGATTTATTAGATCAAACCTTTATCGTCACCCCCGCGAAAGCGGGGGTCCAGAACAACCACTGGATGCCCGCTTTCGCGGGCATGACGACAGGGATAATGTGCCGATCCGAATTTCGTACCCTTGGCTTCGCCCCCACTAAGCCAACATCGACTCCACGGCCTCGGCGACAGCCGCATCGCGCGGCAGTCGCGGCGCCGGAACGATCACGCCGGCAGCACGCGCTTCGATCAGATCGACGAAGCGATTGATGATCGCGTCGGGCTGGAAGTCGGGCCGTGCCGCATGCGCCAATGCTTTTTCGGAGAGCGATGCGTAATACGCGTCGTCGTTCCACATCGCTTCGAGATGCGAGGCCCAGAGCTCGATCGGCGCGTCGTAATCGAGACAGATGCCCCCGGGGCCGACCGCTTCAGGCAGGCCGCCGCGATTGCTCGCCAGCACCGGGATGCCGTTGATCTGCGCTTCGCTGGCCACACGTCCCCAGGCCTCGTGATAGCGGCTCGGCGCAAGCAGCACTTTCGTCGAGCCATAGATCGCGTCGACGTCTTTGGCGGCCGGACGGATGGTGACATTCGGCAAGGCCTCGGCCGCTGCGCGCAACTCGGCGCCGGTCATGCCCGGCCATTGCGGCAGGTTGCGATCGACATTGTCAAAAATTAAGAACGGAATCTCGGGACAGGCGCGCGCCAGCTTCACGACAAGCTCGCCGCCTTTGAAATTCTGCAAGCCGATGAAGGTCGCGTGGCGGCGCTCATGTTGGGAGAGCCGATAGCGCGCCGGCTCAACCAGCGGCGGGATGACGTGGAAGTTCACGCCATGCGCGCCGTTATGGCGCGCAGCGAATTGCGAGACGGTGAGCCACAGCGTCTCTTGCCGAACACGCGCGGAGCCAGGATCGGGCGGCTCGTTCGCGGCATGGACGTAATAAACCACCGGCAGCTCGCGCGCGACACAATGCTGAACCGTATGCACCCAAGACTGCACGACGACGATATCGGGCGCGAAATCCGCGAGCACGCTATCGAAGGCGAAATCGACATCCCAACTGCGATAGATCGGATAGCCGGCGAAACGATCGACGACCGCACGGCGACGCTCGCCGATCTTCGTGCGCAGGCTGGCCCATTTGCCGACGAGACCCGACGAGATGAGTCCCGATACGACCGCGGGCTGATGCCCGCGCTTCATCAGTGCCTTGCAGAGCTGGTCGGTGTTGCGCTCCTGCCCGCGCTTGATCTCAGGCAGGAAGGCGGAATGAGTGACGAAAAGAATGCGCATGCGGATCGCCCGTTGGTTTTTGTTGATCGAACGCGCGGATGCGCTCAGCGGGTTTCCGGCGGATCGATCTTGGCGCTCGCCGCCCGGCCGCGCGCAGTGACAAGCCATGCCGCCAGCGCGATCAGGCCGACGCTGATCAGCGCCGCCGAGGTCTGCTGGATGCCGGTGTCGCTCAATGGAAAGAGATGCAGGTAATGCGGGTCGATCGACGTGGCGACGGCGTTGAGGCCCATCACGGCACCGAGCACGCCGACAGCGTGGCCGAAGGCGCGACTCATGATGCTGGGCTTGGCGGCGGTACGGCGGATCATCGGTCTTCTCCTGACAAAAACGAGGAACTGCCGATGAAAAGGCAACAAATAGGCCATACCCGCGACATCAAAGGCTTAGCGGAAATTAACCATCCGCCACGGCGCGCTGTGTAAAGTCGGGCGACAACGCGTGCGTGCCGAAATTAAGCCGCAATCCTTCCACGAAACCAGCATCCGTACGGCTTAGCGTGGCCCTCCTTGGGACTCGCCATAAACTCTCTCTGGGAGACAATAATCTCATGCGCGTGATTTCCATCGCCATTGCCGCCGCAGCTGCGGCGTTCCTGCTCACGGGCTCACCCCTCACCCATGCCGCAACACCGCAGATCACCTGCTCGCAGATTCCCGATGCGCAGCGCTTCGTCGATAAGCTGCGTCCAGGCCCCAATACCAGCGCCGCGCAGCAGCATCTCAACGCCGCCAAGCGCGCCGCCGATGCGGGCGACGAGCGCCACTGCGTCTCCGAACTCGGCCAGGTCAATCATTACGCGACGCGCTCGGCCGAGGCCGACAAGCGCGCCGCGGCGCATCCCGCCAGCGCCCATAAGACGCGTCACCACGTGCAGTGCGCCGACGCGCTGCATCAGAACCGCCCGGGCGGCACCGATTATCATGGGCCCGCGGTACCGGGCTGCCCCCGCCCCCCACTTTAGTTTTCGTTCAATCGCGGGAAAAAACGGGCAGCGGTTAACACGGCTGCCCGTTTCGTTTTGCGGCGCTCTTTCGCGCCATTCCAGCTTGCCGCGGGGCGCGAAAGATGAAATTCTCCGCCGCGCGGAAAATCCTTAAGGGAGCAGCAGATGGGCGTTCAACCACCGACCCTTTCCTTTGCCGAGCGCGACCGCCGCTGGCAGCGGACGCGTGACCTGATGCGGGAGCATGACCTCGACGGCCTGCTGATCGCCGGCTTCCGCACGCGCGAGATGTATGAGAGTTACATCAGCGACGATTACAACGAGGGCTGCGTCCTTTTCCCGCTCGAAGGCGAACCGGTCACCGTTACCTGGGCGCATCTGCGCGTGCTGCGCGCGCTCTGGTCGGCCGAGCGCGGCGAGAAGCTCTGGGTCGAGGATCAGCGCGTCGCGACCAGCGGCGAGGCGGTCGCCGAGATCGTCGCCGAGAAATATCTCGACGATGCCAAGCTCGGCGTGGTCGGTCTGACGTCGCAGGCGCCGACCGAAACATGGGGCGGCATTCCCGCGACCTTCTGGGCGCAATTCTCGACCGCGCTGCCGAAAGCGAGCTTCGAGGATATCTCGGAAGAATTCAGCCACATGATGTTGGTCAAGTCGAAGGAAGAGCTGGCGCAGGTGCGCTATGCCGCGCAAGCCGCCGAGGCTGCGTGCAAGGCGGTCGCCGAAGTCGCGGGGCCCGGTGTCGGCGAGGAAGTGATCATGGCCGAAGCGACGGCCGAGATGCTGCGCTTCGGCATCGGCATGCGCTATCCGATGATCGTGCTGAATTCCGGGCCGGCGACGCTGTCCTGGGGTCCGCCGCGCTGGACGACGCGCGGCGAGGCGCCGCGAGTACTGCAACGCGGCGATCTGATGCAGGCCGAGTTGATGCCGATGTGCGGCAATCAGGAGGTCCAGGTGCAAATGACTGTCGCCTGCGACCCGCTCGACGACATTAACCTCAAATGCGAGCGCGTCGCGCGCGAATGCTATGACGCCGGCGTCAAGGCGATGAAGCCCGGCATGAAATTCAGCGATCTCACCAAGATCATGGAAGAGCCGCTGAAAGCCGCGGGCTGCTGGTCCTATACGCCGCTCCTCCATTCCGTCGGCCCGCATTTCCTGATGGGCCGTAGCGCCGTCAACGCGCCCAACCTCGCCGCCCAGGGCGTGCGTTTCCAGGGCACGATGGATTGGCGCGTGCGCGATGCGGTATTAGAAGAAGGGATGGTCTTCGCTTTCGAGCCGAATGCCTGTATTGACCGGCATCGCGTCAATATCGGCAGCACCATGGTCGTAACCGCCACCGGCTGCGAAGAGCTTAACCAGATCCCGACCACGGTCACCCACAAGCAATAGTCAGACACAAGGAATCAAAACAATGCAAAAGAACGCTCGCGCCAAAAGCCAACGAGAGCGCGCCAACAAGCGGAAGGGCAAGCTGAAAGCTTGGCGTAAGCGCCAACGCAAGCGCGCCAACGGCTAAGCAGGCGCGGCCATGACGCTCCGAGGCATCGGCGCGGCGCTTGCGATCCTGCTGGCGCCGCTGGCGCTGATGCTCGGCGACGCAGGAACCGCTCAGGCCGAGAACATCAAGCTCGGCCTGCTCAAGACGGCCGGCAATGGCGGCATCTTCGTCGCGCAGGATCGCGGCTATTTCGCCGCCGAGAATCTGACCGTCGAGCTCGTCTTTTTCGACGGTGCCTTGCCGATCGCGGTGGCGACGGTGAGCGGCGATGTCGATCTTGGCTCGACCGCGCTGACCGGCGGCCTCTACAACATGGCGTCGCAAGGCGCGATGCGCGTGGTGGCGGCACAGAGCGCCGACGTGCCGACCTTCCAGAACAACACCGTCATCGTCTCGAACCACGCGTGGGATTCCGGCCTCAAATCCTATAAGGATCTCGGCGGTCACGCGATCGGGATCACGACGATCGGCGGATCGCCGCAATACTGCATCGTGCTGTTAAGCGAGAAATATGGCTTCAGCCTCGACAGCGTGCACTTCCTGCCGCTGCAATCGGTGACCAATATCGTCAGCGCGATCAAGGGCAACCAGGCCGATGCCGGCGTCGGGCCGGCGGCCGCGGTGTTGCCGGTCGTGCAGCGCGGCGACGCGAAGCTTTTGGGCTATGTCGGCGACGAGGCGACCTATCAGCTCGGCGCGATCTTCGTCTCGACCAAGACGGCCGATAATCGCGGCGACATGCTGAAGCGATTCCTCACCGCGTATCGCCACGGCGCGAAGGACTATCACGACGCGGTGACCGGTCCCGGCGAGAAACGCCAGGACGGGCCCGGCACCGACGCGATGCTGGCGATCCTTTCCAAGTATATCGGCCAGACGCCGGCGGAATTGAAGCCCGGCATTTCCTATGTCGATGCCGAGACGCGGCTCGACGCCCATGACGTGCAGCACCAGATCGATTGGTATAAATCGCAAGGCCAGGTGAAGGGCGACCTCAAAGCCTCGGTGCTGATCGACAAGCGTTACGCGACGATCTTACCGGGACGGGAGTAGCTACCCGCAGGGCGATGGCGAATTCGCCGATCTACGATCTTTTCGCGCGCGCCATCATCGAGCGCCGGCAGATCGTTTGTGTCTATGAAGGCCATCCGCGCGAGCTTTGCCCGATCATCCTCGGCCATTCGCGTGGCGATGAGAAAGCGCTGACCTTTCAATTCGGCGGCAGCAGCAATTCCGGCTTGCCGCCCGGCGGCGAGTGGCGCTGCTTGTGGCTCGCCAAGGTTCGAGAGGCCACGCTGCGCGACGGTCCCTGGCATAGCGGGTCGAGCCATACCCAGCCGCAAGGCTGCGTCGAGATCGTCGATCTCGACGTCAATCCCGCAAGCCCTTACAAGCCCAAGCGGGCCGCGGCAGCCAAGCAATCGCGGACAAAGCCAAGCGAGAAAGCCCGCACGCCCGAACGACGCAAACGATGACCGAAATCTATATCGATGCCGATGCCTGTCCCGTTCGCGACGAAGTCTATCGCGTCGCCGAGCGGCTGAACCTTAGGGTCTTCGTCGTCTCGAACGGCTCGCGTCCCATCCGGCCGTCACCGAATCCCAATATCGCCATGATCACGGTCACCGACGGCGCGGACGCGGCGGATCACTGGATCGCCGAGCATGTTGGCGCCGCGGATATCTGCGTGACGGCCGACATCCCGCTGGCATCGCGCTGCCTGGCGAAGGATGCCTTCGCACTAGCGCCGAACGGCAAGATCTGGACCAAGGACAATATCGGCAACGCGCTCGCCGGCCGCGAAGTCTCGCGCCATCTGCGCGAGCTCGGCATGACCGGCGGCGGTGCGGCGCCGTTCTCGAAATCCGACCGCTCGCAATTTCTGCAAGCGCTCGACAAGCTCATCCAGGCGGCACGCCGGCGCACGAATCCCGCATCGTAACGGATGCGCAATCCTGGACTGGCATCATCGCACGGCCGGAGCAATGATCCGGCAAATGCGATCAATTTGCGGGGGAATTGATGGATTACCAGACGCCGTTCACGATTATCGCCAGCATCTTCGGGCTGATCATTGTGCTCAGCATGTTCAAATCGAGCCTCTTCGTCGTGCATCAACAGACCAAAGAGGTGGTCGAGCGGCTTGGCAAATTCCATCACCTCGCCGATCCCGGCCTCAATTTCAAATGGCCGATCATCGACAAGCGCGTCTGGAAAGTCGAGCTGCGCGTGCAGCAACTGATCGTCATGGTCGAGACCAAGACCAAGGATAACGTCTTCGTCAAAGTGCCGGTCGCAGTGCAATACCGTGCGATCCCGGATCACGCCGCCGACACCTATTACCAACTCACCGACGATCAGAAGCAGCTCACCTCTTATGTGCTCGATGTGGTGCGCGCGAAAGTGCCAACACTCAACCTCGATGAGGTGTTCGAGAAGAAAGACGACATCGCCGCCGCGGTGAAAGAGCATCTCGACGACACGATGAAGATGTTCGGCTGGGAAGTGATGGGCGCGCTCGTCACCGATGTCGACCCAGCCGAGAACGTCAAGGCGGCGATGAACGAGATCCAGGCGCAGAGCCGGCTACAAGTCGCGGCGCAGGCCAAGGGCGAGGCCAACAAGACCCTCACCGTGAAGAACGCCGAGGCCGAGGCCGAATTGAAACGCCTGCAAGGCGAAGGCATCGCCAATCAGCGCAAGGCGATCGTCGAGGGCCTGCGCGAATCAGTGAAGCAGTTCCAGGAAGCGACCGGCGTCAATGCCGGCGATGTGCTGCGCCTCGTGCTGA
The DNA here is from genome assembly GCA_963740675.1 of uncultured Alphaproteobacteria bacterium. Classification (GTDB taxonomy): domain Bacteria; phylum Pseudomonadota; class Alphaproteobacteria; order ATCC43930; family CGMCC-115725; genus CAIKMD01. The sequence continues at coordinate 833,824 of CAVUFS010000001.1, read as the reverse complement.
TGACGCAGTACTTCGACACGATGAAGGAGATCGGCATCGCCGCCGGCTCGAAGGTGATCCTGATGCCGCACACGCCGTCCGGCATGACCGAAATCGCCGATCAACTCACCAAATCAGTGATTACCGGCGAGGAAGCGAGCGGCTGAGCCCACAGTCCGCTCCTCGCTGCCTCCCTGCCTCCATTGAAAAGAGCCGCGTAAAGGGCCATATTCATTTCATATTCCGGCGTAAGCGCCGTTATCCAGCCGCCCGCAGATCTGGCTGTCGGGACTTTCGCATTGCCAGAAGTCAGAAGTCGCACCGCGCGAGGGAATCCCTCGCGCCGCTTCGTGTTTTGGCCATACGCCCTCCAGTCAAGGATTTCTCGATGCAGGTTTTTGTCCGCGATAACAACATCGACGGTGCGCTGCGCATCCTCAAGAAGAAGATGCAGCGCGAAGGTACCTTCCGCGAGATGAAGCGGCGGCGGACCTATGAGAAGCCGTCGGAACGCCGCGCGCGCGAGAAAGCCGAGGCCGTGCGGCGTTATCGCAAGGCGATGCGCAAGCGTATGGAGCGCGAAGGGTATTGATCGGAGGGGGTGGTCGCAGCGCAATGGAGGGCAGCATGGTGGATTCCTACAAGTTCAAACTCGGCCAATCGGTCGAGCTCGTTGCCGGAGAAACCCGCCTCAAGCCATTGGGCCGTTTCGAAATCGTGCGATTGATGCCGAGCGAGCACGGCTTGCGCCAATACCGCATCCGCTCGCTGATGGACGGGCATGAGCGCATGGCGGTCGAGACCGAACTGGCCTGATATCCTTCATAAATACCCCGGCCTCGCCATCGGCGGCTCGGGTGAGTCGCCTTATGCATGTTACCCCCGAAACGGACGAAATCCGGGCGTTGAACCGGGGGCCATCTCCCTCTATCCTCTCTAGGTCAATCGACCCTTGGGTTGGCCACCGCCGTTATGCTCGTGTGAGCCCAACCCCGGTCCCCATCCACCCGGAGCCCTTTGACCCGTAGCGCAAACGCGCTGCGGCAATTCACTTTCGGAGAAGATCGATGCCCGCCGGTACTGTCAAATGGTTCAACTCGCAAAAAGGTTATGGGTTCATTCAGCCGGATGACGGCTCAAAAGACGTCTTCGTTCATATCTCGGCTGTCGAGCGCGCTGGTCTCGGAGGCCTCAACGAGGGCCAGAAGCTCAGCTTCGATATCGAACGCGGCCAGCAGGGCAAGACCTCTGCCGTCAATCTGAAGACTGCCTGACCTTATATCGACCCGACGCGGAAGGGCGGCCTCGCGCCGTCCTTCCGTTCGGATGCACCGTTTCGCTTTCTTTCGCTTTCTTTCGCTTCCGGCAGCGCCGCTGCCGGGCGATCTGCTTTCTTTTTGCGACATTGCAGCGACGCATCGCCCACTCGCGGCCGCATGCGCGCGCCTTCGTCATCGACAACATCATCGGGAGGCCTCATGGCCAAGGAAGATCTATTGGAGATGGAAGGCACCGTATTGGAGCGCTTGCCCGATGCGCGTTATCGCGTGCGCCTCGATAACGGTCATGAAACCATGGCCTACATGGCAGGGCGCGTGAAGAAGAATCGCATCCGCATTCTAGCCGGCGACCGCGTCACGATCGAGATGACGCCTTACGATCTGACAAAAGGCCGGATCAATTTCCGGCACCGCGACGAGCGCGCGCCGACCACCGCTCCCGCACCGCGCCGGCCGCAGTGGCGCCGCTGATAGTCCGTGCTGCCACGCACATAAAGCTCGCATCGACGCCACGTTAGCGGCGACCGCGCGACCAGGAGGATTGGCGCATGATCGTGCCGGTCGCGACCTGCGTCTTATGGCGCTCGATCCAGGCTTCCGCCGCCTCTTGCGTATCGAGCCCCGTTACCTTCGTCGGATTGCTGCCGGGAATAGTGACCTCGACGGCGAATTTACCGTCATCCAGCGGAATCGTGCGGTAAACCGCCTCCACATGAGGATGAATCAGGGGCATAGACCTATCCGCTGCAGTTGATGGGGCATCGCACGCGCGAACGCACGGCGGTAGCCTAATTACCCAAAGCTCTGTGGCTCAATTAAGGCATGGGCGCGGCGCTCTTGCAGCCTCCGCGGCGACATTGCGACGCGCATCCATCGCGTTGCTATGAGACGGCTTTCTCGTAGATCTCCGGCTTGAAGCCGACGGTGAGCTTGCCGCCGATATCGAGCACCGGGCGCTTGATCATCGAGGGCTGATCGAGCATCAGGGCGATCGCTTTCTTCTCGTCGAGCTTTTCTTTCTTCGCGTCGGGCAGCTTCTTGAACGTGGTGCCGGCCTTATTGAGCAGCACTTCCCAACCGACCTTCTTCGCCCAGCCTTCGAGCACCGGCTTGTCGATGCCGGCGGTTTTATAGTCGTGGAATTCGTGGGCAACCTTGTGCTGGTCGAGCCAGGTCCGCGCCTTCTTCATCGTGTCGCAATTCTTGATGCCGTAGATCGTGATCGCGCGCGCCATAGATCGGCTTCTCCCCCAAGGCTTAAGTCGATACCGTAACTTACCTCCGAAACCAGCTTTTCCGTGCGAAAAAGAGCAGCGTCAGGCGATGCACCGCGGCGCGGTACATGCATTGCCGGTTGGGCAGCGGAAAGGGACATTCGGATGATCAAAAAATTGACGGCGGAGTTCATCGGTACGCTGTGGCTGGTCCTGGGAGGCTGCGGCGCCGCCGTTCTCGCCGCGGCGTTCCCCAATGTCGGCATTGGGCTGCTGGGCGTATCACTGGCCTTCGGCCTGACGGTACTGACCATGGCTTATGCGATCGGCCATGTCTCGGGCTGCCATCTCAATCCCGCGGTGTCGGTCGGGCTTTGGGCCGGCGGACGCTTTCCCGCCGCCGATCTGATCCCTTACATCATCGCGCAAGTGCTGGGCGGCATCGCCGGCGGCCTGATCCTTTATGCCATCGCAAGCGGCGCACCGGGCTTCGATCTCGCCGCGGGCTTTGCCAGCAACGGCTATGGCGAGCATTCGCCGGGGCATTACTCGCTGACCGCCGGCGCGATCTCGGAGCTGGTGATGACCTTCGGCTTTCTCTTCGTCATCCTCGGCGCGACCCATGGCCGCGCGCCGCAAGGCTTCGCGCCTTTGGCGATCGGGCTTTGTTTGACCTTGATCCATCTCGTCAGCATCCCGGTGACCAACACCTCGGTGAACCCTGCGCGCAGCACCGGAGTCGCGCTGTTCGCCGGCGGCTGGGCGATCCACCAGCTCTGGCTTTTCTGGATGGCGCCCTTGATCGGCGGCGCGGCCGGCGGCTTGGTCTATCGCTGGGTCGGCGGCGACGATCCGGTGCCGGTTCCAATCACCGGTAGGGATTAGCTCCTACGACGCAACGGTGTCGCGTCGCATTTCCTCGCTATCGCTTGCAAGCGGCAAGCACGTCGCGCGCGGTGGCGGGATCGCTGGCGCGCGCGATCACCATCGCGCCGACCAGCATGCTGAGCTCGCGGAAGGCAGCAGCTTCTTTCTCCTGCGCGGATCCTCTGCGAACGCGTGCCAGCGCAGCGACCATGCGTCTCACGCCGGTGCCGAAAGCCGATTTTAACCGCTCTTGAGCGCGGCCGATGTCGGGCCCGACGCTCGCGACCGGGCAGCCGAGACCGGGATGGTTCTTGTGATCGTCCGAGAGATAGAGCGCGCGATACGCCGCGGCGGCGCGCTCTGGCTCACCGCGCTCCAACGGCTCCGCGAAAGTCGCGAAAGCAGCGCCGATCGCCGCTTCGACCAGCGCTTCCTTGCTCTCGAAATGCTTATAAAAGCCGCCATGCGTCATGCCCGCGGCCTTCATCACCTCGTCGACGCTCGCGCCTTCGAGGCCGCGCTCGCGTAGGAGGCGCGACGCGCTGGCGACGATGCGCGCGTGACTCTTCTCTTTTTCCGCCTGCGACACCCGCATGCCCGGCTCCCAAAACACCCTTGACGGATTGGAGGTTAATCGTCATCCTATTGGAGGTCAACTATCATCTAATTCGAGTGCATAAGAAATCAGGCTTTGGAAAAGGAGATCGCCATGCCGCCACAAGCCCTGTTCTTCCTGAGCATCGCGTTTAGCTTCATCGCCTGGGGCATCGTCGCCGCGCAAATCTGGCCGGTCTTGCACCGCCGGCCACGCGCCAAGGCACTCCGTCCGCTGCTCGTGCTGCACAGTTTCCGTTTCGAGGGGCTCGCGTTTCTCGTGCCGGGCGTGGTGTCACCGGATTTGCCGGCGGCGTTTGCGGTGTCCGCGGCTTACGGCGATCTGATCGCAGCGATGCTCGCGGTGTTGTCGTTGCTGCTGCTGTCGAGTCGGTCGAGCATCGTCATCGTTTGGATTTTCAATCTTTGGGGCAGCTTCGATCTGCTGAAAGCTTTCTTTGAAGCCAATCGCGCCGGCCTCGAAGCGGGTCAGCTCGGCGCCGCTTATTTCATTCCCACCGTCTTCGTGCCGCTGCTGCTGATCACGCACGGCATGATGTTCGCTCTGCTTCTCCAACGTCAGGGTGAAGCCGCGGTCGAAGACAATCGTCGCCGGGCCTGACGACCCGCCTCGCTTATTTCAGCGTGCCGAGCTCGCGATAATATTTCGTGGCACCGGGATGGAGCGGCGCATAGGCGTACGGCGCGTGGCGCGTCGAATAGAAAATATCTTCCGACGCCCAATGCGCCGGGCTCAATTCATTGAGCGCCTGGGCAAGGCGATAGACGAGATCCGCCGGCAGATCCTGATTGACGATGATCGGATAGCCCGGATCGGTCACGGTGAGGCAAGGCTCGATCTGGCCGCGCACCGTGCCGGACGGCAGCAGGATCTTCGGCACGCAGAGCGCAAGCAACGTGGTCACATCGGAGATGGCATCGATTCTCCTTGTTGGGCCGCGAGCTGTTCCCGCAGCGCGTGGTTCTCAGCCTCCAACTGCTGGAGGCGTAGCCGCAACGGCGCGAGCGCCTGCACCAGCTCAGCCTCGCTGAAGCGCGGCGTGATGTGTTGCGAACAATTCCAGTCGAACGCTTCAATATGGAGAAGAAAACCGCGCTCCGGCCTTGCTCTGTAGCCTGACAGTGCGAGTGTCGCGGCAAGCTGGCGATCGGTTGCAAGATCCCGCTGCTCGATCCGTGCATAGATCTTGAGGCGACGGCGCGCCGGATAATCCATCAGAAACAGCGCCGCCCGATCATTGGCGGCAAGATTGCCGACGGTGACGTATTGGCGATTGCCGCGGAAATCGGCAAAGGCCAACGTCCGATCGTCAATCACGTGTAAGAAGCCCGGCGGGCCGCCGCGATGCTGCACATAGGGCCAGCCGCTTTCGGAGACCGTCGCGATATAGAAGCTGTCGCGTTGCGCGATGAACTCCGTTTCGGCCGCGGTGAGTTGGTCGCTCTCGCGCTCACCAGCAGCTTCAGCCGGGAAAAGAATGCCATTAGCCTGCTGCGCCGCTTTCACGCTCGGCGTGCTGGCGATCTCTAGGAAATGACGGGTCATGATGTCTACTCGTTCTCTGGCTGGCCAGAACGGCCTCAAAACAGAGCTATAGACTGTTCCTTTATTCGATATAATCTTATATTTATGAGAACATTCATTCCATAATTTGGAATAATAATGGATCGGCTCGATGCGATGTCCGTTCTTCTGGCAGTCGTCGAAACCGGCAGCCTCTCCGCCGCGAGCCGCAAGCTCGGCACGCCGCTGCCGACCGTCAGTCGCAAGCTCTCGGAGCTCGAGGCCCATCTCCACACGCGGCTCCTGCTGCGCTCGACGCGCAAGCTCAGCCTGACCAGCGCCGGCACCGCTTATGTCGCGGCAGCGAAACGCATCCTCGAAGAGGTGAGCGAAGCCGAACGCGCCGCCTCAGGCGAGTATGCGGCGCCGCGCGGCGAGCTGGTCATCGCCGCGCCCGTCTTGTTCGGCAGGTTGCACGTGCTGCCGATCGTCGCGGATTTCCTGGCGCGCTTTGCCGAGATCGACATCCGGCTTGTGCTGTCCGATCGCAACGCGAGGCTGATCGACGATCATATCGACATGGCGGTTCGCATTGGCGCCCTGCCCGAGAGTTCGATGATGGCAACACGTGTTGGTCAGGTACGCCGCGTGGTCTGCGGCAGCCCCGACTATTTCGCGGCGCATGGCACGCCACAAGAGCCAAGCGATCTTTCCGCGCTCACTTGCGTCACCTTCGGTGTCTTCGATTCAGACGATGCCTGGAGCTTTCCGGTGCCGGGCAGCGATGCGCAGCGCGCGATACCGATCCGTTCGCGCCTCAGCGTCAATACCGCTGAAGCGGCGATCGATGCCACAATCATCGGTGTCGGAGTCGCACGCGTTCTTTCTTATCAAGCGGCGCGTGCCTTGGCGGATAAGCAATTACAGATTGTGCTCGCCGATGTCGAGCCGGAGCCTTTGCCCGTCAGCCTCGTCCATCCGGCACAATCGCTCATGCCGCAGAAGCTACGCGTCTTCCTCGATTTCCTCGCCCCGCGGCTTCGCACGCGGCTGCAAGCGTTGCACGCGGGTCGCTAGAGGCGTTTCGCGATCGCTTCGGCGAAAGCGCGTGTGCCCGCCTTGCCGCCCATATCGCCGGTGCGGACATTGTCCTGGACGATCGCCGTATCGATCGCGGCGCGCAGACGCTGCGCCAGATCGAGCCGACCGACATGCTCCAGCATCAGCCCGGATGCGAGCAACAGCGAGACCGGATTGGCGATGCCTTTGCCCGCGATATCGGGCGCCGAGCCATGCACCGCCTCGAAGATCGCGGCGTCGGGGCCGATATTGGCGCCGGGCGCGAGGCCAAGCCCGCCGACCAGCCCCGCCATCTCGTCGCTCAAAATGTCGCCGAACAGGTTGGTCGTCACCAGCACATCGAATTGCCAGGGATCGAGCACAAGCTGCATCGCGCAGGCATCGATGATGCGGTCGTTCGAATCGATGCGGCCTTTATATTCGGCCGCGATCTTCTGTCCCATTTCGAGGAAGAGGCCGGTCAGCGCCTTCAGCACATTCGCCTTGTGGACGATGGTCACGTTCTTGCGCCCGTTCTTTACCGCGTATTCGAAAGCATAGCGGATGACACGCTCGGCCCCGGCCTTGGTGTTGACGCCTGAGGCGATGGCGACGGCGTGCGGATCGTTGCCGATCGGGATGTAATGCTCGAAGCCGACATAGAGGCCTTCGAGATTCTCGCGGATGAGAACGAGATCGATCTTCTCGAACCGCCCGCCGGGCACGACGGTGCGTACCGGGCGCACATTGGCGTAGAGCCCGAACTCCTCGCGCATCCGCACATTGACCGAGCGGAAGCCGCCGCCGACCGGCGTGGTCAGCGGGCCTTTCAGCGCGAGCCGCGTGCGGCGGATGCTGTCGAGCGTATCCGCAGGCAGCGGGTCGCCACCCTTGGCGAGCGCGGCCATGCCGGCGATCTTTTCTTCCCAGACGAAAGGCGCGCCGAGCGCGGCCAGCACATGCTTTACCGCGTCGACAATCTCCGGCCCGATGCCGTCGCCGGGGATCAACGTCGCAGGAATGGATGTAGTCACATTTGTATTTGCCATCTTCTCTCTATTCCTCGTCCGCATGGCGCTCGCAAGGCCGTTTCTGAAACTTGACGATGGTGCGCATCCTGATGCATTCTGGAACAGAATAAGAACATTCCTGACGTCGGGGGGACGTATGAAAATCGGAGGACGAAAGGCAGCATGTGCCGTGCTGCTGATGCTGCTCGTGGTGCGCGCCGCCGCCGCAGCCACCGATCCCGGCACGAACCAATCGCGTATCGAAGCCGCACTCTCGAATATCGTCGGCTTGGAACGGCCCGGCCAGGACGGACTCGCTCTGGTTTGGGATGGCAATAAATATGTGCAGTGCCGACGCATGACCGATCACGGTCTCCGTTGTGAGGCGGCCGGCGCATTGCTGCAGCCATCGCTCGCTCACGTGCTAACGCCCGCACGTATCGCGCGGCTGACGACGCTCGGTTGGCAGCTCGATCCCAGCTTCGGCAACTATGTGCAAGTCTTTCCCGCTTCGACGCCGGCGCGCGGGATTGCCGCGAAAATCCTCCAAGCGCTGAAGGAAGGCTACGATTCGAATTTGGCCGATCTCGGCGTGCGCAGCGACTGGATCAAAAGCCAGCCTTGCCCGCCACGCAATGGGCCAACGCAGAATCTCGCCGGAGTCATCAACGACGCGCCGTCGATGGCGGCGACAGCCATCCGCGGCTGCACCTATACCGCGCCGGCAACGCCTACGATTCAATCTGGGGCCGATTTAATCGGCGTCTATGGCCCGAGAGTCACGGGCGAAATTCAGCGTTTGCGGATCAATATCGATCGCCGTGTCTTCGTCGTTTTCGATACGACAGGCGGCTACGTCCAGTGCGAGACCGAGACTCAGCCGGATGCGATCTACTGCGAAGCGCAATCGGCCGATAGCTGGCCGATGTTGTCCGCCGTTCTAACGCCCGAGCGTGTCGCGCGTTTGCACGCGGTCGGCTACACCGATCCGGGACGGGCGCCGAATTATTCGAAGACCTATTTGCTGAGCAAATTCGACGATGCAGCGATCGCGCACGAATTGCTGACCATCCTTTATCAGGTCTATGGCTATCAAGGCGCGCCGAAGCTCAAAATCAAGACCGAGAAAGGGCCGGCGTAGCGCGCGCCCGCATCGCTTCCAATGCCATGTCGCGTTAGCATGCGCCATGGCTATCCAAGCGATCGTCCAATATCCCGATCCGCGTCTACGCGAAATCGCGGCGCCGGTCACGATATTCGACGATGGGCTGCGCGCGCTAACCACCGATCTTCTCGACACGATGCGCGCCGCTTCCGGCATCGGTATCACTGCGCCGCATATCGGCATCGCGACGCGGCTGGTCGCGCTCGAGCTGTCGCCCGAGGAAGGGCCGACGATCTACGTCAATCCGAAGATCGTCTGGGCATCGGACGAGTTGATCCGGCATGCGGAAGGCAGCGTCTCGATGCCGGGCGTGACCAGCGAGATCGAACGCCCGGCGCAGGTCCGTGTCAGTTATCAGGACTTGGGGGGCGTCGAGCAGATCGAGGAAGCGAGCGGCCTGCGTGCGGTGTGCCACCAGCACGAGATCGACCAGCTCGACGGCATCTTCTGGATCCAGCGATTATCGTCCCTGAAGCGCGAGCGCGCGTTGAAGCGCTATCGGAAACTGCAGCGCCTCGCCTGACGCTCAACCGCCAGCGGCGGAAATATCGATATCGACGACAACGCCGAAATGATCGCTGGCCCAGACGCCATCGATCGGCTCGTTGAAAGCAAGCGCCGCCGATTGGACATGCGCGTGGCCCTCGGGATGCGCATCCCATGAGCCGACGAACACATAATCGAAGCGCTCGCGATAACGTGGCTGGCCGATGAATTGATCGATGCCGGCTTTGGCGTTGAGATTATCGACGCCCCAGGTATGGCCGTCGCCTTTACCGGCGATCGCCCAAGCGTCGTGATAGAGGACGCTGCGCCCCGCCAACGACTGCTTGCCGGTGAGATAACGAATGCTGGCCGCGTCCGGACCGGCATTGAAGTCACCGGCGATGACGGTCGGCAGCTTGCCGCGGTGACGCGCATCGAGATCGGCAATCGCCATCGCCTGACGCTCGCGAACCGCCTCGGCCGAGGGCCGCCACGCCGACGTCGCGGCAACGAAAAGCATCTCACCCTGATCGGGAATCGCGACGATGGCGGCCAAGGTCGCCCATGGCACATCGCCCGCGCCGGCGACGCGTCCGTCGAGCACCTCGACCGCGCGGTGCTCCCAGCGCGTGGCCAAGGCGCTGCCGCCATAGCGATCTGCGAAAGGCGGCGCGAAGGGTTGCAGATCGCTTTGGTGCGTGGCGTGGAAATCGAGACCGTGCAGCAGCCGATCGAGCATTTTGATCTCTGCCGTCTGCACGACCTCTTGCAAGGCGATCAAATCCGGCGCGAGCTTGTGCAGCTCGCGGTTGATGATGTCCGGCCGCTTCGGATCACCTTCCGTGTTCCAGACATTGAGCGTCACGATCCTGATACGCATCCCGACACCACTTTTGCATCCAAGCTCGTTCTCTCATAACGGCTCGGGCACGCGAAAGTGTCGACGATGCGCGAAGCGGCGCGGTAACGTCAGCGTGACACTCAGCCGGCGGCGTTTTTTGGCATCGCCGCGGCATCCATCCAGAACACTTCCCAGACATAGCCGTCCGGATCCTCGACACTGCGGCTATACATGAAGCCGTGATCCTGCACCGGGTTCGGATCGGCACGGCCACCCGCGGCCACGGCTTGGGCGATCGTCGCATCGACCGCGGCTTTGGCGTCGACGGTAATTGCGATCAGTGTCTGGCTCTCGCGCCGCGCATCGCCGATCGGGCGCTGGGTGAATTGGCGATAATGCGTATGGGTCAGAAGCATCACGCCAATCGCATCCGACAGCATCATCGAACTCGAATTGTCGCCCGAGAATTGCGGATTGAGCGTACCGCCGAGCGCCTTATAGAAAGCGGTCGAGACCGCCAGATCACGCACGGGCAGGTTCACGAAGATCATTTTGGCCATCACATCCTCCTTCTCTTTTATCGGCCTTCTCTTTTGCCTTTTGCAGAATGACGTCATATTATCTCGCTAGAAAGTTTCTATAGAGAAAGTATCTTCTTGTCAAGATACTTTCCGTCGAGGGAACGGAGAGGCTATGGATCGCGCCGATACCGCCATCGAGCAATGGCGCCGCGAGCGCCCGGATCTGCCCACGCTGCCGATGGCGCTGTTCGGGCGGTTATCCGAGGCGGCCGAGCGCGTGATGCGCGATCACATGAATCCACTCTTTAGCGAAGCCGGGCTGCAACCCGGCGAGTTCGATGTGTTGGCGACGCTGCGCCGCGCCGGCCAACCCTACATGCTCTCGCCGACGCGGCTTTATGAGGCGCTGATGATCTCGTCAGGCGGCATGACCGCACGGCTTGATCGGCTCGAGCGCGCCGGGTTCACCGAGCGCCGGCCCGATCCTAACGACCGGCGCGGCAAGCTGATCGCGCTCACCCCGCGAGGCCACGCGATCGTTGACGAAACGCTCACCAAGCACGTCGCCAACGAGGAGAAGCTGCTCGCCGCGCTCACGCCGGCCGAGCAGGACAAGCTCAATCAGTTGCTGAAGAAGCTGCTCGCCGCGCTTTAGGGCGCGATGCGCCGTCAGAGATTGCCGGAGCAATCTGGCGTGCGTTCCCAAACGATGCGAACTTTGCCCCACGCCGTATCGGCATCGAGAACAAGCCGGCCGCCGTCGAAGTGGAAAGATCGGATCTGGTCGGTGTGAGCGAGGTTCGGAAACCACGACCCTTCGACGTGGTGGACGACTGCCTTCTTTTCGGTGTCGATCGAGAACGTGCCAAAATACCCGAAATAGGATTTCCATGCCGCGGCACTTTCCGTCTCCGTCGCGGCCTTCCAATCCTCTTCGTGCAGCGGCTTCGCTTCTTTCCGTGCCAGCTGCGCCGCGACATGACCGTCGGCGCTATACACCAACTGGCCGATCGCGTGCTCGCCCAGTGGATAGGCGACCGTTCCGTCGTTCTTTATTTCGGACCAGGACACAAGTTGCCATGCGCCAATAAGGGTTCGGGCAATTTCATGCGATTGGGCGATCGTTCCGGTGTTCATCGTCATGACGATTTAACGCAATCATGCGCATCGAGTTGCGACGCTTCCTAAGAGCCGGACCGCGCTGCGCCTGCAAGCTTCAGCCAGGGCGCGGCGTGGAACGCGCTCATCAACAGGTACATCGGCACCATGCCGGTCAGCGACAAAGCGTGCCCGCAGATCATGTCCGGGCCACTGCCAAGCATTGTCGTGACCGCGGCCATGGCGGCGAAGCTCGGCGTGGCCGCGAGATGCAGCCACGCCGCGATATCCGCGATGTCGATCTTTGCCATCGCCCGCTCCGCTTATCGCTTGTCGTATTCGTCGTGGCGGCGCCACCAGATGCCGGCCTCGTTGCGTCCCTTCGGTGCGCGATCGAGCCAGGGATAGATGCCCCAGATCGCATCGACGCCGCGCGCGTAGGTAGAATAGGTGTGATAGACGGCGCCGTCCTCGATCACGAAAGCGCTCATGCCCGGCCGATCGCGCGAATAGGCGGGCGCATCGGTGCCGCAGCTTGCCGCGAGCCGGGCAACGGGTTCCGGCGCCGGATTCATATCCATCGCATGGCTGTCGCGCGCGTAATTGTATTCGATGCGACCGGCGCGCTGTTGTTCTTCGGTGAAAGCAACGTCGTAGTCGAAGTTGAAGTCGCTATCGCTTGAAGATGCCCAAGGGAAGCTCCAGCCCATGCGCTGTTTATAGGCTTGCAGTTTCGCAAGAGGCGCACGCGACACCGCACAGAGCATCACGTCATGTTGGGCGAGATGCGTGTCGAGCCCGTTGAAGCCATCCGCGATCATCGAGCAGGACGGACAACCCGCCGACCAATCGGACCCGAACATGAAGTGGTAGACGAGAAGCTGCGAGCGGCCCGCGAAGAGATCGCGCAGCGATTGCTTTCCGCCCTCGGTGTCGAAGACATAATCCTTGTCGAGCCGCACCCAGGGCAGCGCCTGCCGCTGGCGCGCGATCTCGTCGCTGCGGTGGGTCAATTCTTTCTCCGCGTGCAGCAGATCGAGCCGCGCCGCGAGCCACTCTTGCCGTGTTCCGGTCGGATGTTTCGTCATTGTCGTCTCTCCTTTCGTCCAAGGTCGTGAGATAGACTTAGGGTCGGAGAGCGCGATGAGGGGAGTGACAAGTGTGTCGGGATTCAGATGGATTCGCTGATCACGGCGGCGGGGCGCGCCCTCGCCAAGGGTGATCCGCTCGGCGCCCTCAACCGCGTCGCTTTGCGCGATGATCCCCCGGCCCTCGCGCTGCGCGGCATCGCCATGGCGCAGCTTGGCGAGTTCGATCGTGCGAAGGCGCTCTTGCGCCGCGCCGCACGCGGCTTCGGTCCGAAAGAAGCGGTGGCGCGGGCACGCTGCGTCGTCGCCGAGGCCGAGATCGCTTTCGTCTCGCGCGATCTGAGCTGGCCGGTCAAGGCGCTCGATACGGCGAAGGCGACGCTCGAAGCGCATGGCGACCGCGCCAATGCCGTGCATGCAGACAACCTCGAGCTGCGCCGTTTGCTGCTGCTCGGGCAGCTCGATGAAGCGGAACGTGCGCTCGCCCAACGCGACCTTTCAGAACTTCCACCAGCGTCCCGTGTTGCGCGCGAGTTGGTGATTGCCGGTATCGCCATTCGCCGCTTGCGGACGAAAGCGGCACGCGCGGCGCTCGACCGGGCCGCAAGCGCCGCGCATGCCGCAGCGATCCCTGCTCTGATCGCCGAAGTCGAAAGCGCCGCGCGAGCGATGACCGCACCCGCGGCACGAGTGATCGCCCAGCGTCAAGAACGCGATCTTCTACTCGAAGACGTCGAAGCGCTGCTCGCGTCGAAGGCATTGGTGATCGATGCGTGCCGTCATGTCGTGCGCCGCGAAGGCAAGATCGTCTCGCTCGCCAGCCGCCCGGTGCTGTTCGCCCTCGCCCGCGCCTTGGGCGAAGCGTGGCCCGGCGACGCGCCGCGCGTCACGCTGCTGGCGCGCGCTTTCGGCGCGAAATTTGCCGATGACTTGCACCGCGCGCGGTTGCGCGTCGAGATCGGACGGCTGCGCGCGGCGCTGCGATCGTTTGTTGAGGTGAGCGCGACATCAGAAGGCTTCGCGCTCGCGCCACGCCACAGCGGCGATGTTGTCGTGTTGGCGCCGCCGGTCGATGAGCAACATTCGACCGTGCTCGCTTTCCTCGCCGATGGCGAAGCATGGTCGAGCTCAGCATTGGCGATCGCGCTTGGCGCCAGCTCGCGCACGGTGCAGCGCGCGCTCGATGCGCTGGCGACTGCCGGCAAGGTGCAATCCTTCGGCCGCGGCCGCGCGCGGCGTTGGCTGACGCCGCCGGTGCCCGCATTCCCGACAAGCTTGTTACTCCCGGGCCCGCTGCCGAGCGATTAGCTTTGCAGCATGAACAATCGACGAGGAGCGCAACCATGAAACAATCGACCGCCGAGATCCTGCGCGAATATGGCCCCTTCCCCGGCATCAGCCAGGTGCACGGCCTGACCTTCGATGGTCATCACATCTGGTTTGCGTCGGGTGAAAGGATCAACGCCCTCGATCCCGCGAGCGGCAAAATCGCGCGCAGTATTGATGTTCCCGGACATGCGGGCACGGCGTTCGACGGAACGCACCTCTTTCAGATCGCCGAAGATCGCATCCAGAAGATCGATCCGAAGACAGGCCGCGTGATCGGAAGCATCCCGGTGCCGGGCGACAGCGTTTCAGGCCTCGCCTGGGCGGAAGGCACGCTTTGGGTGGGACAGCCGCGCGCGCGCAAGATCGTTCAAATCGATCCGCAGACTGGCGCGATCCTGCGCACCATCGAATGCAATCGCATCGTCACCGGCGTGACCTGGGTCGATGGCGAGCTCTGGCACGGCACCTGGGAAGGCGACGAGAGCGATGTGCGGCGCATCGATCCGCAAAGCGGCGAGGTGCTGGAAACGCTCGCGATGCCGGCAGGCACCGCTGTGTCGGGCCTCGAATCAGATGGTGGCGATCAGCTTTTCTGCGGCGGCGGGAGCAGCGGCAAGGTGCGCGTCATCCGCCGGCCGAAACGCAACGCCACGCGCGCCTAACTACGACCGCCGCTCGGGATTTTTGCGCCGCAATCCCTTCCACGCGATATCCATCACCATATCGACGAGTTCCTCACGCGCGTGATCTGGATGGTCGAGCCACCAAACCGCGAGCGCGTGAAGCCCCTCTTTAAGGAATTCGGTCGCCGCGTGAAGCTGCCAGGCCGCGCTGCCGGGCATGAAAGCGGCGAGCAGCGGCGCGATCCCTGCGGTCGCGCCGGCCTGCACGGCGCGCGAGACGTCGGCAGCGCGCGGATCGCCGCGCGGCACGGTCAGCAGAACCCGTGCCGCCTCGGGCTCTTCCTCGACGAATTGCAGGAAGGCGTCGATGTTGCGGCGAAACTTTTCTTCCGTGCCGCCGCCGGTATCCGCGATGGCCTGGGCGCGGCCGATCAGGCCATCGCGTATCGATTGCAGGACGGCCAGAAACAACGCCTGCTTTGATGAGAAATGATCGTAAAGCACCGGCTTCGTGATCTTCGCGCCCGCGGCGATCCGATCCATCGAGGTATTGTCATAGCCCTGCCGCGCCAAAGCCTTTATGGCGGCGGCAAGGATTTTTTTGCGCCGGTCCGCCGCATTGAGCCGCTTTCGCACTCTTGACGCCATCGCCGGCCGAATTACCTACTGATGAGTAGGTTGTCAAACGGCGGAGGGATCGATGCGCATTTTCGTGGCAGGCGCGACCGGCTCGGTTGGACGGCGATTGGTTCCCCGTTTGGTGCGCGCCGGCCACACCGTAGTCGGCCTGACGCGCACGCCCGCCAAAGCCGCTTCCCTGCGTGAGCTTGGCGCTGAGCCCGTCGTCGCGGATGCACTGGACGAAAGGCCCCTTCGAGCCGCGGTCGCGGCTGCGCGGCCAGATGTGATCGTGCACGAACTCACCGATTTGACCGGCGCCTCGGATCTCAGGAAATTCGATCGCACCTTCGCGAACAGCAACTTGTTGCGAACCCGCGGAACGGATCATCTGCTCGCCGCAGCGCGCGATGCTGGCGTGAAGCGCTTCGTCGCGCAAAGCTATTGCGGCTGGCCATACGCGCGCAGCGGCGGGAACGTGAAATCGGAAACGGATCCGCTCGACCCCAATCCGCCGGAGGAATTGCGGCGTTCCCTCGACGCGATCCGTTACCTCGAAAACGCCGTCACGAGCGCGACAGGCATTGATGGCGTCGTGCTTCGCTATGGCTCGTTCTACGGCAATGACACAGGGATGTTCGATGCCGGTTTCATCAATGAGATACGGAAACGGCACGTGCCGTTGATCGGGAGCGGCGCCGCGTGGTGGTCATTCCTCCATATCAACGATGCAGCCGAGGCGACAATGGCGGCCATTGAGCGCGGCCGCGGTGTCTACAATGTCGTCGATGACGAACCCACGCCAGTGCGCGAATGGCTTCCCACCCTCGCCGATATGCTGGGCGCGAAGCCGCCGATCCACGTGCCGGCATGGCTTGCGCGCTTTTTTGCCGGCGAGCATCTGGTCGTCATGATGACGGAATCGCGCGCGGGATCGAACGCCAAAGCAAAGAACGAGCTCGAATGGCGCCCGCAACACCCATCGTGGCGCGAAGGATTTGCCGAGATCATTCGGAGAAAGGCCAGGCTAGCCGCGTAGCGATGCCGCCGGAGTCTATTATGAAGACCGACGCCACCTATCCGCCGCTGATTCTCCCGATTGGGAGGATCAGCACACCCCGAAATTACGCGCCGATGAAGGCAACGATCGCCGCGACCGTCGCCTTCGGCTGCTCTTCCATCAGCCAATGGCCCGAATTCGCGATCGATACGCTTTTCACATCGGCGGCGGCGAAGCCGATTTCGGTCGCCAGTTGCGCGCCATAAGAATGATCGCCGCCGATGGCGAGGACAGGCATCGCCAGCTTGCCCTCGGCGAGAAAGGCTTTGTTATCGATCGCATCTTGCGCGAAAGCGCCAAATTGCTCGAACGAATCATGCATCGCCTGCGGCTGGGCATAGAGCGCCGCGTAATGGCTGCGCACCGATTCGACAATCGCGGACGGATTGGCAGAGAGTTCGTTCCAGAACCGATCGAGGAAAATCCGCTCGCGCCCGGCGACCAGCCGCTCGACGTCCGGCCCGCGAAAGTTGAAATGCCAGGTCTTCGGATTAAGGAGCTGCGCTTCCCAATGACCGACGCCCGGCAGCGGTGCATCCATCACCACCCAGCGCGTCACGCGCTGGCGATTGAGCGCCGCGAAAGCATAGCCGACCATGTTGCCGATATCGTGCGTCACTAGCGAGAGCGGTCCCTGCACGCCAAGCGCATCGAGGACTTTCGCCATGTCGCCGGCCTGGCTCTTCTTCGTGTAACCTCCCGGCGGATGCGACGAGAGGCCCATGCCGCGCAGATCCGGAACGATCACGGTGTGGCTGCCCATGAGCGTGGCGGCGAGCGGCTGCCACATATCGCCGTTATCGCCGAAACCGTGCAGCATCAGGACCGCGGGGCCCTGCCCGCCAGAGCGGACGTGGATGGTCGCGTCGCCGACCGGGATATCGCGCGTCACGAACCCCACGGAAAACGGACTGATTTCGGTGAGACCGACGTTCGCCATGATAAACCCCATGCTCGTTGGTTCGCGCGTAGCCCTATTGTCTCCATCGCGCGGGCTTTGTCCAAACCAGCGCGGCTACGCCACCAACGACGCGACGATCGCCTTCAGCAGCGTCACCACATCGCGCGGGCTCAGGCGTACCTGCAAGCCACGCTGGCCACCATTCATGTAGACGAGATCATGCTCCATCGCCTGTTCCTCGATGGCGGTCGGCAGCGCGCGCATCTGGCCGAAAGGACTGATGCCACCGACCTTGTAGCCCGAGATGCGCTCGGCCTCGGCAGGCTTCATCATCTGTGCCGATTTGCCGCCGAACGCCGCGGCGAGCTTCTTCATCGACACTTCACGATCGGACGGCACGATCACGCAGACCGGCTTGCCATCGACCAGCGCCATCAGCGTCTTCAACACGCGCTGGGGCGCCTCGCCCAAAGCCTCGGCGGCCTGCATGCCGATCTTGTCAGCATCGGGATCGTAATCGTAGCTGTGGACCGTGAAGGCAACGCCGGATTTTTCCAGCGCGGCGGTCGCGCGTGTGGCTTTAGACACGAGTTGCTCCTGCTCGCTTTTCAACCGCCCGATTTCTAACGCTTCCACACCGCTTAGCCAAAGCCGCACGCGACGCCGCGAAACCATGATCCGCGCGAGGCCGTTATGAGCCGAACCCTGGAGTAATGCCCCATGGATGCTCACATCCTCACACCCGCCGCCACACTGGCCAAGACGGCCAAGACGCCGTTTCCCGGCGAAAGCGCCGAATACCGCAAGGCACGCGCGGCCTTGCTTGCGGAAGAAATCGAATTCCGCCGCCATATGACGCGGCTCGCCGAGCAGCGGCGCGCGCTGCCGCCCGGCCCCGTCCTCGCCAAGAACTACCGCTTCAAGGACGCCAACGGCGCCGACATCGGACTCAAGGAACTATTTGGCGACCACGATACGTTGGTCACCTATTTTTGGATGTACGGCCCGCAACGCGAGCGTCCTTGTCCGATGTGCACCAACTGGCTCGGCGCGGTGAACGGCAACGCCGCCGACCTCAAGCAGCGTGTGGCGCTGAAGATTCTCGGCCGCTCGCCGGTCGCGCGGCAGATTGCTTTTGCGGGCGAACGCGGCTGGCACCACCTCGATTTCGTTCAAACCGTCGGCGATGATTACGCCAAAGACCTCAACCTCCTGACTCCGGAGGGATGGGAATATCCGGCGCTCGTCGTTTACCAGCGCGAGGGCGACGCGGTCCGGTTGTTCTGGGCCAGCGAGATGAAAAAGGACATGGCCGATCCGGGTCAGGATCCGCGCGACGCGCCGGACATCGCGTCGCTGTGGTCGATCCTCGATCTAACGCCTGGCGGGCGCGGCACGGACTGGTATCCAAAGCTGAGTTATTGAGCGCGGCTAAGCCCTGCTCGTCGCGTGCTCGTCGAATTGCGGCAGATCGTCGGTGATTGTGAACCACGGCGCTTTGGAGCCGACGAAGATGTGCTTGTCGGGCCGAATCGTTGGCGCATCGACCAGCGTTCCCATGGCGACGTGGACATAGGCACCATCGCGAACGACGGAGTAGAGAAGCGAGCCGCAGGCTTTGCAGTGCGTATCGTTGCCCTGATCGTCGCCGAAGATCATAAGGTCGTTCTGCCCCGCGGTTAGGACGAGCTTTGCGCGCTCGATGCCCGCGAAAGGCTTGAACGCCGAGCCGGTCGCGCGCCGGCAATCGGAGCAATGGCAATAGGCCGCGTAGCGGAATTATCCGCTACCGCATAAGCAACCGCGCCGCAGAAACATTTTCCGGCCAGCGTCTTTGCGGTCACAATTCTTCCATTGGCTTACTGCAGAAAATCGCGGATGCTTTCTGCGATCTCGCTCGCATGCGTTTCCAGCGCGAAGTGGCCGGTGTCGAGAAAGCGGACGACGGCGCGAGGATTGTCGCGCTTGAACGCCTCCGCGCCGGGCGGCACGAAAAACGGGTCGTTCTTGCCCCACACCGCCAATAGCGGTGGCTTGTGCGTGCGGAAATATTCCTGGAATGACGGATAAAGCGCGAGGTTGCTCTTGTAATCGCCGAGAAGATCGAGTTGCACCTCATCTGCACCGGAACGAGCCAGATAGAAATTATCGAGATTCTGACCATCCGGCGACACCATCGCCGGGTCGGATACGCCTTGCATGTATTGCCAGTGGGTTGTTTCCGGTTTGAGGAAGGTGCGGAGCGCTTGCCGGTTCGCCGCCGACGGATCCTGCCAATAGGCCTTGATCGGACTCCAGCCTGCGCTAAGCCCTTCCTCATAGGCGTTGCCGTTCTGCGAGATGATGGCCGTGATTCGCTCGGGATGACGGATCGCGAGCCGGAACCCGGTCGGCGCGCCATAGTCAAAGACATACACGGCGAACCGATCGAAGCCGATGATCTCGGTGAAGCGCTCGATCACGCGAGCAATGCTGCCGAAGGTGTAGCTGAATTTTTCCCGCGGCGGCATGTCCGACTGGCCGAATCCAGGAAGATCGGGCGCGACAAGATGAAATCTGTCGGCGAGAAGTGGAATGAGGTCACGAAACATGTGACCCGCACTGGGAAAGCCGTGCAGCAGCAGGAGCTTCGGCGCATCGGTCGTGCCTGCTTCGCGATAGAAGATCTTGAAGCCGTCGACATCGGCCGTACGGTAGCTGACGAGCGCCATCAAACCCTCCTCTGCTTATAATCTCCGAGTGAAATTGAGCTTATCGTGAGGATGCCATAACCTGCCTGCTGTCGCTTGTACGGATTTGCTTCAGCTGCCTGCAACGGCGTGGATGGCGTCACGAATAAGGGCAACGACGAAGGCCGGCGCGGTAACGCTTGGTGTGTGATCGACGGCATGTGCCGTCACCTTGGCCTTCATGCGCGCCGCCATATAACGCTGCGTCTCGGGGACGATCATGCGATCGTCTTCGGCGATCAGAAACCAGCTCGGGACGTCCTTCCACAGCGGGCGTCCGACCGGAACGCTGATACAGCTCGGCGATATCGGCCGCTGCACGGCGGCGAGCACGGCGCGATCCTCGACGGAAGCATTTTGCGCGAAGGCCGCTGCGAAGGCTTCTTCCGGCAGCCAGATCAATCCATGACTGTCCGGTGCAAGCTTTGGCGCTTTGGGATGGGGTGGAAGGTGATAGAACACGTCCGCGACCTTCTCACCTTCATCGGGCGCCAGAGCGGTTATGTAGACCAACGCCTTCACGCGTTCAGGCTGTGCGAGAGCGATGACCGCACCGGCGTAGGCGTGCGCCACCAAGACGATCGGCCCTTCCGTCCGCTCCAGGCTGCGATTGAGGGCAGCAACGTCGTCGGCCAAAGACGTCAGCGGCAGCGGCGCGGCCGACACTTTTACCGACTCTGCTTTGAGCGCCGTGATGACCCGCGCCCAGCTTGATCCATCGGCCCAGGCTCCGTGGGCAAGTACAACGCTCACATCCTGCATCGCCATCCTGTCGCTCCTGAGATCGCGGGGCTTCGCTAACCATGTGAAATGCCCTTGATAAGTCTAATGGTGGTCATCACCTGACCTTACAAGGGATGCGACGGTGTCGGTCCGCGGAATATTCATGCGAACAAGCGCTGATTCCCTGACGAATGTGAGACCAGGACCAACAAACGGAAGTCTCGTAGCATGGCCGCTCTTCCCTTGATCGTTTTCGACGTCAACGAGACGCTTCTCGATCTTGAAACGATGGCGCCGACATTCGAGCGCATCTTCGGCGAAAAGAGCGCCATGCGTCTCTGGTTCGCCAATCTGATCATGTACTCCGCTGCCCTGACGGTCGCCGGCTGCTACGTCCCCTTCACCGATATCGGCACAGCCGTGATGAAAATGCTGGCGGATACGCGCGGCATCAAGATTGGGGACAACGACAAGAAGGAGCTGACGGAAAAATTTTCCACCATGCCGCCGCTCCCCGAGGTTCCGGCGGCGCTGCGCAATGCGCCCGGTTTTCGCCTCTTCACGCTCACGGACAATCTGCTTGAAGTTCAAACCCGCCAGCTCGAGCATGGCGGCATCGTCGATTTGTTCGAGCGGCGATTCAGCGCCGACGGCGTGAAACATCACAAGCCTTCGCGCGAGACGTATGGCTATGTCGAGAAAGAGCTTGGCGTTGAGCCCTCACAGCTCTGTCTGATCGCCTGCCACACTTGGGACACGCTCGGCGCCGTCGCGGCAGGTTGGGAAGCGGCATTGATCAAACGCGTCGGCAACGATCTCTTGGGCGTCGGCCCTCAACCGCAATTTGTCGGCAATGACCTCAACGACATTGCCGATCAGCTCATCGCCCGGCACAAGGGACAAACCTAACGCGAAGCTCTGGATCATCGGCGCTCCCAATGATCAATGCAGCGTGTCGGCCACGCGCTGCAGCTTGTCGGGATTGCGCGTCGCGTAGATAGCGACGATGCGGCCATCCGCGATCTCCAGCGCGGTGGTCTGGAGAATATTGCCGCCCTCGATGGTGACGAACCCCGGCAGGCCGTTGATATAGCCATAGCGCACGAGATGTGATGGGTTCGCGGCGAAGACAGCGGCAAACCGCTCGAACAGCGGCATTAGGTTTTCAATGCCGGAGACCGGCGGTCCATGCGCCGACGCCTTGCCGCCACCATCGGCATAGGCGGTGACGTCAGTTGCGAGCAACGTACGGAGGCGTTCCATCTCGCCGTTCCGGGATGCGGCGAAGAAAGCCGCCGCAATCTCGAGCCCGCGTTCTTTCGGCACGGGATAGCGCGGACGATCAGCACGAATATGCGCACGTGCGCGGCTGGCGAGCTGACGGCACGCCGACGGATCACGCTCGATCGTCGCGGCGACCTCGTCGAAATCGAGGCCGAACACGTCATGCAGCAAGAAGGCCGCACGCTCCAATGGCGACAGACGATCGAGCGCCATCAGCAGCGGCAGCGTCACGTCGTCGACTTCGTCCTCGCTCGTTTCGACAACCGGCTCCGGCAGCCAGGTGCCGGGATAGGTCTCGCGCCGGCGCTGGACCGATTTCAATCGGTCCAGGCACAGACGCGTCACGATGCGCCGCAGAAACGCCGCCGGCTCGCGCACGGTATCGCGGTCGGCATCGAGCCAGCGGAGAAAAGCGTCTTGCACGACATCCTCCGCATCCGCGACCGAGCCCAGCATCCGATAAGCGACGCGGACAAGGCTCGGCCGCAGCGGATTGAAGACCGAAGCAGCGTCTTCACTCGATGCCGCGTTCATCACGCCGCCTTTTCTTTCGCGCTATCGATCGGGCGAACCCGTGCGGCAAGGTCGATGCTCGAGGCCGCGAGCAACGCCTCGGCCGCGCCATCCGTCGGCGGATAGATGATTTGCGTGTTGATCAGCCGCTTCACTGCCTTGCCTTCACTGCCGGTTTTCTCGATCCGCCGCTCCCAGCCTTGGGTGATGACCGCGCCGGAGCGACCGAGATCGAGGCAGGTAAGGTAGCGCAGTTGCTCGTACGGAACAGGCGGCAAGCCCAACAGATCGCGCGCCGCGTTCTCGCCGGCAACGCGGCCGAGCTGTCCCGCATGCTGACACGATTGCAGCGTGCGATGGCCATCGCCGGTATCGGCCGAAGCGGCATCGCCGGCAACGAAGATGTCGGGCGCGGCGGGCGCTTTGAGCGCCGCATCGACGATGACGCGGCCCAGCGCATCGCGCGCGCCCGGGACCTGCGCTGCAAAAGGCGCGGCGACCATGCCGGTCGCCAGCACCACAGCGTCGGCCGCGAGCACGCTGGCATCGGCGAAGCTGACACGGTCTGCTGCCAAGGATTGCACGATGGCGCCGAGGCGCAACTCGACACCGGTGGCGGCGAGCGCCGCCTCGATCGCCGGCCGCGGCCCGGGCCCGAGCTCGGGCCCAATGACCTCAGCGCGATCGATCAACACGATGCGCGCACGCTCGGCCGCTCCATCGGCGCCATGCGCCGTTAGTCGGTCGCGCAACTCGAGCGCCAGCTCGATACCGGTGAAGCCAGCACCGACGACGGCGATGGTTGGCGCCGCGACGTCATGCGCGATCGTGCTGAGGCGCCGATCAAAGGCAATCGCCTCCGCCTGCGTGTCGACTGAGAACGCCGCCTCAGCACCCGGCACCGACGGCCGGCGCATGCGGCTACCGGTCGCGACGACGAGACGGTCGTAAGCAAGGCGATCACCCCCGGCGAGCGTCACGGTCTTGGCGGCAGCATCGAGCCCCATCGCCGCGCTGCGCACGAAGCCGATATCGAGTGTGCGCAGATGCGGCAGCATGTCGACCGCGAGCGTCTCGGGCTGCGCCTCATAGAGCCGCGGCCGGATTTCAAGCATCGGCTCCAGCGACACCAAGGTCACGCCCGCCCGAGGCCCCGCCACCCGCCGCGCCGCCACCGCCGCCCAAAAGCCGGCAAAGCCGCCGCCGATGATCAGGATATTGTGAGGTGCCATCGTCATCTCCTGTCGAGGTTTCTGGAGACATGACGAGCGGCACCTGCGCTCTGTGACACGGCGGGCGAATTTTTTGTCCCAATTTTCGTAGCGTCCGGTTCGTCCTCTCGCCCGGCAACTCAGCGCTGGCACGTCGCGTGCCAGCGTACGCGGCATCCGCGCATTATTTTATCTGAGGCGGAAAGCCAGGGCCCGAACGAAACCGGTCAGTAGAGCTGAGGGACGATTTTTCGCCCGCGCAGCCCGGACTGATCATCGTACTCGCGCTTGTGTGATCTCTTTGGCAGAGTCACCTCGGGCTGTTTGATTTTCTCGTACGGGATCAGCGACAGGATGTTCGAGATGCCGTTCAGGCGCGCCCGCTTCTTGTCATCCGAATAGAGAATGTGCCAAGGCGAATAGTCGGTGTCCGTCGCCGCCAGCATCTTGTCGCGAGCCTTGGAATATTCATTCCATCGCCCATAGGCTTCCACATCCATCGGGCTCAGCTTCCATTGCCGGAGGGGATCCGTGATACGCGCCATGAAGCGCCGATCCTGCTCCTCCATACCCACTTCCAGCCAGGTCTTGATGAGCGTCACACCCGATTCAATGATCCACTTCTCGACTGTCGGGCATAGCTCCAGGAACGTATCGCGCTGCTCCTTGGTGCAGAAATTCATGACGTATTCGACGCCAGCACGATTGTACCAACTTCTATCAAAGATCACGATTTCACCAGCAGACGGAAAATGTCTTATGTATCGCTGAATATATATTTGCGACTTCTCGCGATCGGTTGGCGCCGGCAAGGCCACAATCCTGAACACACGAGGACTCACCCGCTCGGTAATCGCCTTGATGATGCCGCCCTTGCCGGCCGTGTCCCGGCCCTCGAACAGCAGCATGATGCGCGCACCCGTCGCCTTCACCCATGACTGGAGATAGCAAAGTTCAACCTGCAACTCTCTCAGCTTGCTCTTCGTACTTTTTTCTCTTCAGCTTTTGGTGTTCTTGCTCTTGATGCTGATTTTTTGCCATGGGACCTCCCAAAGGCGCGGACGCCTTATGCTTGTGCTTCGTCGTTGACGGCGGGGGTGCGCCCCAGACCCAGCGCGACCGAGGTGTGACGAACAACCATGCGTTCTTCATCCGTCGGAATGACCCAGACCCGCACGCGCGACGCGCCGGTGCTGATCGGGCCCGCGCCACCCGCGTTGCGCGTCTCATCCAACTCCACCCCTAGCCAACGGCATCCCGCTGCGACCTTCGTCCGGATCGCCGCATCGTTCTCGCCGATGCCCCCCGTGAAGATCAGGCCGTCGACGCCGCCCAGCGCCGCCGCGAGCGAGCCCACTTCCCGCACAATGCGATAGACGAACAGCTCGATGGCCTCGGCGGCCGCCGGATCGGAGGACGCCTTCAGCGTCCGCATGTCCGATGAGATGCCCGACACGCCCAGCAGACCGGACTGGCGGTAGACGAGATTCTCGATGGCGCGCGCGTCCATGCCATAGGCGTCCATCAGATAGATCAGCACGCCCGGATCGATCGTCCCGCATCGCGTGCCCATGACCAGGCCGTCGACAGCGGTGAAGCCCATGGTGCTCGCCACGCTGCGGCCGCGATCGACGGCGCAAAGGCTCGCGCCATTGCCAAGATGCGCGACCACGAGCCGCAAGCCTGCGAGGTCCGGCGCGATCTCGCGCAGACGGGAGGTCACGTACTCGTAGGAGAGACCATGGAAGCCATACCGGCGCACGCCGGCGTCCGTGAACTTGCGCGGCAACGCGAACAGCTGCGCGAGAGGCGGCTGCCCCCGATGGAACGCCGTATCGAAACAGGCCACCTGCGGGATGTGCGGCGCCGCCTCGGCGATCGCCTCGATGGGCGCGAGGTTGTGCGGCTGATGCAGCGGCGCCAGCGGCGACAGTTCGGCGAGATCGGCAAGTACCTGCCGGTCGACCGGCACGGGCGCGGCGTACTTCAAGCCGCCATGCACGACGCGGTGCCCGACCGCCAGCACCCGCCTGCCCTGGATCAGCTCGACGGCCGTATCGAGAAGACGCTTCGTCGCCGCGCGATGATCGAGCCCCTCGACAGGCCAGCTCTGCTCGGCGATCCGATCGCCATGAGCGTCGGCGACGCGCAGACGCGGCGATACGCCGATCTGCTCGACCTGCCCGCGAAACAGCACGGTCTCCGCGGGTCGCGGTCTCGTAGATCGCAAACTTGATGCTCGACGAGCCGGCGTTGAAGACCGCGATGCATCCACTCATGATTCAGCGCCCTCGTCTACGGGTGCGCGTCAACGATCACGCGACAACGTTCGCGCCGCCGTCGACGTAGATGGTTCCACCGGTGATCCGGCGGGCAAAGTCAGTGGCCAGATAGGCGCAGGCGAAGCCGACATCCATGATGTCCACCAGCTCGCCCAACGGGGCCTTCTGGGCCGCCTCGTTCAGCATCAACTCGAAATCCTTCAGGCCGGAGGCCGCGCGCGTCTGCAAAGGACCTGGCGAAATCGCATGCACGCGAATTCCCGCCGATCCGAGTTCGAAGGCCAGATACCGACACGCGGCTTCGAGCGCCGCTTTCACGGGGCCCATGACGTTGTAGTTCGGGACCACGCGATTGGCGCCGTAGTAGCTCATGGCGAACATTGTCCCGCCATCCGTCATCAGCGGCGCCGCAAGCTTCGCCATGCGGATAAAAGAATGGCATGAGACGTCCATGGCCTTGGCGAACCCCTCGGCCGAACAGTCCAGCAGCCCGCCTTGCAGATCCTCCTTCGGCGCGAATGCGATCGAATGCACCAGGCTGTCCAGCCTGCCCCACCGCGCCCGGATCAGCTCGAACACCGCCTCGAGCTGCCCGGGAACCGCCACATCCAGCGGCGCCGTTATCTGCGCCTCCAGGTCCAGAGCCAAAGGCTCCACGAAAGGGCGCGCCTTGTCGTTCAGCCAGGTCACGGCGAGCTCCGCGCCGGCCGTCCTAAAGGCCTTCGCGCAGCCGTAGGCGATCGAAGTCCTGGTTGGCGATCCCGACCACCAGCGCCTTGTGTCCGGCGAGGATGGGTCTGATGGCGTCGCTCATTGCAAATCCCTCAAGCGATCACAGCGGTGTTGGCCCGGCGCGAAGCCGCGACCAGAAGCGCCACCGCGCAGGATGCGAGCCGCGTGAGCAAGGCGTCGGCGCGGCTGGTCAGGATGATCGGAACGCGCGCGCCGAGGACGATGCCTGCGGCGTCGGCCCCAGCCAGGAAGGACAGGCTCTTTGCGAGCATGTTGCCGGCCTCCAGATCAGGCACCACGAGCACGTTCGCGCGGCCGGCCACCGGCGAGACGATCTTCTTGATCGCAGCGGCGTCGGGGCTGATCGCGTTGTCGAGCGCCAAGGGACCATCCAGCAACGCGCCGGTGATCTGTCCGCGATCCGCCATCTTGCACAAGGCCGCGGCCTCGATCGTCGAGGGCACCTTCGGATTGACGGTCTCCATCGCGCTGAGGATTGCCACGCGTACTTCCGAGACCTTCATTGCGTGCGCCAGGTCGATCGCGTTCTGCACGATGTCGACCTTGTCCGCTAGGGTGGGCGCGATGATCACGGCGGCGTCGGTGATGATCAGCGGGCTCGGATGATCGGGCACATCCATGATGAAGCAGTGGCTGATGCGCCGACCCGTGCGGAGGCCGGTGTCGCGCGCCACGACCGCGCCCATAAGTTCGTCGGTATGCAGGCTGCCCTTCATCAGCGCTTCGGCCCGGCCCAATCGCACGAGCTCTACCGCCTTCACAGCCGCATCTTCACTGTGGGCGGCATCGACGACTTCGAACGCGCCGATGTCGAGCGCGGCGTGCGCCGCGACGTCGCGGATGCGCGCCTGCGGCCCGACCAGGATCGGCGTGATGAGCCTGAGGCGCGCCGCCTCCACGGCACTCTCCAGAGAGGCCTTGTCGCACGGATGGGCGATGGCCGTCGCCGCCGCCGGCAGCCGCTGCGCGGCCGCGACCAGTCGCTCGAACTTCTCGTGGCGAGGACGGCTAACCTGCGCTGCGGCGTCAGACATTGGGTGACCTCCTGCTGGCCGACCGCGATGCGGGCCTAACATCGAACAGCGCGTCGACGCGCTCGAGACGGCGCTGGCTTTCCTCCGGTAGCGCGCCCTGCGCATCGATCACACGATGCAGGGCGTCCAACGTTGCCTGGCGCTGATCCGCGCTCTTGGGCAGCAGCTTCGGGATGGCCTGGACGGCGCGCTCCTCATCGAGCCGGACCAGCAGGGACTGCTCCTTGAGCACCTCCTTGAGCTTGCCGATCGTCCCCGCGGCGGGCTGCGCCGCGCGGATTTCTTTCAGCATGGCGAAGCCGCGTTCATCGAAGCCGCCATTTGGTCGGTTCACATAGAGCAGCGCGCGGGATGCCGCCTCCGCCGTCCCGCCGACCTCGAAGCGCGTCTCCAGTTCGGAGCGCAGTCGCGCCTCGTCGGCTTCGCGAACGAGATCCCGCTCGATGTGCCGGCTTGCGTCCGGAGCTTGTTGGCCCAGCCCGACCATCGCCTGCAGAAGCGGCGATCCATAGGTGTTGAGGAAGAATGCCTCAGTGAACGCGTCGCGGGCGCGGCCATACGTCTCCAGGGACGAGCTGATCCAGCCCGAGATCGCCTGCTCCCAGGCCAACAACGGGTTGTCGGGCGCGACGGGCTCCCGTGCTTCGCGCACCGACTTGGCCAGCGCCCCGATCGGACTCATCAGCGGATTCTGATCCGAGAAGATGGCGAACCGCATCCGGTTAGGATGCATGGCGCGGATCGCCTCAGCCGTGGGCTTGCTCGTCATGAGCCCGACAGCCGGCTGGAGCAGGCTGCGATAGAGCCCGAGCCCCGCTTCCGACACACGCGCCGCCGTGGCGAAGCGCCGGTCGTCTTCCGGGCTGTTGGCGACGATCGCGCGAACGTCACCCAGCGTCCGCGGCTCCAGCCTGAATAGGTACCGCCCTTCGATCAGCGCCGGGTTTTGTGTGTCCGGTCCGACATCTGTGATGACCGCCTCGTAGAGTCCAGGCGGCGCCAGGTCGATCATCTCCATGCAAGTGGTGAATTCGCGATGCTCCTTCGTCGCGACCTTGCCGGACACGAAAATTCCCAGATGACCGATCGACTGATGCAGGCAGTAGACGATGGTCTGGCCATTGGCGACGATCTCCCGTTCATGATCATAGATATCGCTGATCCAGCCGAGCGCCTGCTGTGGCGGCGTGATGTCGTCGCCCCACGAGCAGAACACGATGATCGGCGACTTGATGTTGCGCAGGTCTATCCGCAGTCCTTCGGCGGTGCGGAGTGCGCCGGTCGCCAGCTTGTTGCCGACGAACAGGTTGTCGACGATCCACTGCATTTCCTCGGCGTTGAGGAGCACCGGGCTGCCCCACCAGGTCTCGAAATCCAGGAACCGCGCCGCTTCGGTGTCGACCTTCGAATAGACGTTGTATGGCTTCTGCCAATAGGTGTTGGCGGGATTCTGCGCCTCAAAATTGGCCACCAGGTTAGCGCCATCGAAGATGCCGCCACCGGCATCGCCGGCAAGCGCGGTCAACCAGGTGCCGCCAAGCACGCCGCCCAAGTAACGCATCGGATTCTTGCCCCGCACGCCAGCCCAGTAGGAGAGCGGCGAGCCCGCCAGCAGGATCGGCCCGGCGAGGTCCGGCTTGATCGCCGCCATCATCATGATCTGCCATCCGGCCTGGCAGTTGGCGATGATCACCGGCTTGCCGTCGGCCTCGGGATGCAGCGCAGCGACGTCCTCAACGAAGGTCGCCTCGGCGCGGCAGACATCCTCGATGGTCTGGCCCGGGATGGGGTCGGGCAAAAAGCCCACGAAGTAGCAGGTGTGGCCGGCGGACAATGCCACACCGACCTCGCTGTCGGCCTTCATGCCCCCGATGCCGGGCCCGTGGCCGGCGCGCGGATCGACGATGATGAACGGCGGCTTGGTCGGATCGATCTTTGTACCCGCGGCCGGAACGATGCGAACGAGGACGTAGTTGACCGGACGCGGCAGGGTCCGTCCGTCACGCACCAGTTCCGCCTGGAAACGCAGCACGTTCGGCACCGTGCCGGCATTGTGTTCGCAATATATATTTCCGCGCTCTCTCAATATATCGAGCCAAAGAATCGAGCGTTGCCAAGCATCGATCCAGTATTCCTGGACGGGGTTGGACTGCTTCGAGATCGGCATCTCACCACTCCTCCACACTCACCACACTCACCCGACCCCGACCTTCGATCCAGATGAAACGCGCGCCGCGCGTCCTCAGTGCCGCGCCTGCTTCCACTCGTCCGGCGTCAGCTTCCACCCGCCGCCCAGCGCCTTGTAGAGATTGACCACCGCGACGAGTTGGTCGCGCTGGGTTTGGGCCAGCGCATCCTGGGCGGGGAACAGCTGCTGCTGAGCCTCCAGCACTTCGAAGTAGCTCGCGCGGCCGCCGTCGTAGCGGCTGAGCGCCAGGTCGACGGAGCTCTTCAGATCCGCCACCTGGGCTTCCAAAGCTGCGCGGCGTTCGACCAGGTTCTGCTGCGCGACCAGCGCGTCCGACGTCTCCTGGAAGGCGGTCAGCACCGTCTTGCGGTATTGGGCGACGGTCTCGTCCCAAAACGCCTGGCGGCCCTGGTACTCCGCCTTCAGGCGACCGCCGGTGAAGATCGGTCCGCTGGCGGCCAGCCCGGCGCTCCAGAGACCGAAGGCGCTGCTCGTGCCCGCGAACGTGATGCCTTCGGCGCCGACGAACGCCGACAGGCCGATGCGTGGGAAGAAGTTGGCGACCGCCACGCCGATCTCGGCGTTGGCGGTGATCATGTTCTGCTCGGCGGCCAGGATGTCCGGCCGGCGCTGCAGCAGATCGGTGGTGGCGCCGAGCGGCGTCGCCGGCATCGTCTGTTCTGCCAGCCCCCGCCCGCTCGGTATAGACTTGGGATAGCTGCCAAGCAGGATGCTGAGCGCGTTCTCCTGTTGGGCGATCTGGCGCTTCAGGTCCGCGGCCCGGGCACGGCTCTCGTCGTAGTTGGCCTGCGCTCGCTGGACCGGCAGTTTGCTGTCGCGGCCGGCCTCGAACCGCGCCGTGAACAG
This sequence comes from uncultured Alphaproteobacteria bacterium, assembly GCA_963740675.1. Classification (GTDB taxonomy): domain Bacteria; phylum Pseudomonadota; class Alphaproteobacteria; order ATCC43930; family CGMCC-115725; genus CAIKMD01. The sequence goes on along the minus strand of CAVUFS010000001.1, from coordinate 802,982 downwards.
GTCGAGCGTGCCCTTGAAGACGCGTGTGCTTTCGTTCGCGATCGCCAGTTCGCGGTCCAGTTCCAGCAGCCGGAAGTAGCCGGCGGCCACATCGGTGACCAAGCGTCAGCATGACGCCGCGACGAACATCCTCCTGGGCCAGGAGATTGGCGCGCGCCGCCTCGGTCGAACGGCGGATCCGGCCCCAGACGTCGATCTCCCACGCCGCGTTCAGGCCGCCGGTGATCGTGCCGGCGGTGACCGCTGCGACCGAGTTCCTGGCTCTGAACCAGCCCGCGGCCCCCGCCGACGCCCGCACCATAGCCGAGCTGCGGCACGCTCTCGGACTGCACCACGCCGAGCGCCGCGCGGGCCTGCTCGATCCGGGCCACGGCGACCTGCAGGTCGTAGTTGTTGGCGACGGCCTCGGTGATCAGCGCCTGCAGCGTCGGGATCGTTGAAGACGCTCCACCACGGCAGGTCGGCGAAAGAGGCGGCCTCCGTAGGCGTGAGTCTGCGCGCGGAAGGTCGTGCGGGACCGACATCTCCGGCCGCTTGTAGTCCGGGCCGAACGTACAGCCTCCGATGAGGCCTGTCGCCAGCATCGCGGCGGTCAAGCCTATGCAGAATCGAGCTCTTGTCATGAGTGCTCTTTCATTGGACCGCCGCGAGCATTTTTCTGAACCTGGAGAGCGTGAAGAACGTGTAGGCCGAGCCGATCACGAACATCTTCGCCATCGCCGGCCAGACCATCGCCGGGGTCGCGTTCCGGAACAGCACCGCCTGCGAGAAGCTGACGAAGTGCGTCGAGGGCACGAACTGCATCACCTTCTGCAGGAAGACCGGCATGCTCTCGAGCGGCGTGTTGCCGCCGGACAGCAGGTTCATGACGATGAACACCGGGAAGGCGAGCAGCCCGAACTGCGGCATCGAGCGGACCAGGGTCGCCAGCATGATGCCGAGCGCCGTGACCGAGAACAGATAGATCGCCGAGCCCGCGCGGCGAAGAGCGGGATGGAGCCGGCGATCGGCACGCCGATCGGCGACCTTCACCACCAGGAACAGCGAGAGCCATGGCGGCGACGACGACGACCAGCCCGTTCGCCCAGATCTTGGCGAACATCAGCTCGTAAGGGCTGCAGCGGCATGACCAGCAGATGCTCGATGTTGCCGTGCTCGCGCTCGCGCAGCACGGCCGCGCCGGTCAGGAAGATCGCCAGCACCGAGATGTTGTTGATCACCTGGTTGATGGCGACGAACCAGCTCTGCTGCGTAGTTCGGGTTGAAGCGCGCCCGGGTGTCGAGGCTGACCAGCGGGCTGGTCCTCGCGGCTTGCCGGCGCCCGACCAGAACGGCTTGACCGCCGGCATGATGATGTTCTGGATGTAGCCCGGGCCCGCGGCCCGCCTGGCTCATCGCCGTCGCGTCGGTGACGATCTGAACTTCCGGCTTGGCGTCGCGCGCCAGGTCCTGCTGGAACTTCGGCGGCACGTCGACGACGAAGGTGTACTTGCCGGTGTCCATGGCCCGGTTGATCTCGCCGAAGGGGATCTCCTGCGGCCGGCAGGAACAGCGGCGGCAGCATCGACTCGCGGATCGTGCGGGCGGCCTGGGAATCGTCCTCGTTGACGATCGGCGATGGAGGCGTTGACCACGTCCATCACCGCGCTCTTCGCCGGCGTGTAGACCGAGAAGGTGAAGCTGTAGGCGATCAGGAACAGCAGGACCGGATCGCGCGCCAGGCTGAGCAACTCCTTCAGGCCAAGCTGGAAGATGTGCCACAGCGCGGTCATCGCTCACTTCTCCTGCTTCGGCAGCAGCGCGACGGAGAGCGATGAAATAGATAGCCGCGATGACCGCCAGCGCGACGATGTTGGGCCACAGCGTCGCCAGGCCCAGCGCCTTGGTGAAGGCGCCGACGCTGACCGCCTGGAAATAGGTGCTGGGGAATATCTTGCCGGCGATCGCCGCGCCGCCGGTCAGCGAGGAGACGCGGCACGAACATGCCGGAGAACTGCGCCGCCGGGCAGGATGGTGATGATGGCCGCGGCGAAGATCGCGGCCGTCTGGGTGGCGGCGAAGACCGAGATCAGCAGGCCGAAGCCGGTGCTCGCCAGCACATAGAGCACCCCGCCCAGAACCAGCGTCGGCGATGCTGCCCTTGATCGGAACGTGGAACAGGAAGACGGCGAGCGCGACGAGGGTCGCGAACTGGATCAGCGCGATGACCGACGTAGGGCAGCTGCTTGCCGAGCAGGAACTCCGCCTTGGTCGCCGGCGCGGCGTAGAAGTTGGCGATCGAGCCGAGCTCCTTCTCGCGCACCACGCTGAGCGCCGTGAGCATGCTGGGGATCAGCATCAGCAGCAGCATCATGTCGCCCGGCACCATGGCGTAGACGCTGTCGAACGACTGGTTGTAGAGCGCGCGCGTGTTGACGTTGATCGGCTGGGCGCGCGGCGGCAGGCCCTTGTCCTGCCGGACCTGCTGCTCGTATTCGTCGGTCGTCTTCTCGACATAGCTGCGCGTGGTCTCGGCGCGGAACGGCACGGCCGCGTCGATATAGGCCGAGAACGGTCGGCTGGCGGCCGCGGATCAGGTCTCGCTGGAAGCCGGATGGGATCTCGATCGCGAACCGCAGCTCGCCGTTGCGCAGGCGCCGGTCGAGCTCGTCGTAGTTCGAGATCGGCCTCTTCTCGTCGTAGTAGATCGAGCCGCGGAAGGTGTCGGCGTAGTTGCGCGCTGGCCTGGGTCTTGTCGAAGTCCAGGACCGCGAAGGTCAGGTGGTCGACGTCGAGCGAGATGCCGTAGCCGAAGACGATCATCAGCAGGATCGGCCCGAGCACCGCGAACGCCAGGCGCACGGTGTCGTGGCTGAGCTCGATCGCCTCGCGCCGCGCGAAGGCCCAGATGCGGGCCGGGCTGAAGCGGGTGGGCGCGGTTTCGACATGCGCCGGCGGTTCATCCGACACGGGCGCTGGTGCGTCTCGGTCTCGGCCGGGGTCGCGACAGCCTTCCCCTCTGCGGCCGCCTTGGCGGCGGCCGCATCCTCGAGATAGCCGATGAAAGCCTGCCTCGAGGTTGTCCGCCTTGCGCTCGGCGACCAGCTCCGCGGGCGGTCCCTGCGCCAGCACCTTGCCGCGCATGCATCATCGACATGCGGTCGCAGCGCTCGGCCTCGTTCATGAAGTGGGTCGACAGGAAGATCGTCACGCCCTTCTCGCGCGAGAGCCGGATCAGCAGCTCCCAGAAGCCGTCGCGCGCCACCGGATCGACGCCGGACGTCGGCTCGTCGAGGATCAGCACCTCGGGCTCGTGCAGCACGGCGACGGCCAGCGAGAGGCGCTGGCGGATGCCGAGCGGCAGGCTTTCGGCCAGGGTGTCGGCCACCGCTTCCAGGCCGAAGTCGGTCAAGCAGCTGTCTCGACGCGGCGCGTGCCCGCGTCCGCCGGCAGGTCGAACAGACGGGCGTGCAGCATCAGGTTCTGCCGCACGGTCAGCTCGGTGTAGAGCGAGAAGGCCTGGGACATGAAGCCGACATGCCGGCGGGATTCCACGTCCCCGCCCTTCACCGGCTCGCCGAACAGCAGCGCCGTGCCCTCGGTCGGCGGCAGCAGCCCGGTCAGCATCTTCATCGTGGTGGTCTTGCCGCAGCCGTTGGAGCCGAGGAATCCGAAGATCTCGCCGCGCTCGATGCGGAAGTTGACGTGGTCGACGGCGGTGAAGTCGCCGAACTTCTGGGTCAGGCCGTGCGCCTCGATCGCCGGCGGCCCGCCGGTCGGCACGTAGGGCGTGATCACCGGCTCCTTGTGGCCGCGCCGCGCCTCCTCCGGCAGCAGCTGGATGAAGGCCTTCTCGAGCGTCGGCTGCGCCGACGCTCTCGCGCACCTCCTGCGGCGTGCCGGTGCCGAGCACCTTGCCGGCGTTCATCGCCACCAGCCACTCGAAGCCCTCCGCCTCGTCCATGTAGGCGGTGGCCACCAGCACGCTCATGCTGCGGGCGGCGCTCGCGGATGCGGTCGATCAGCTCCCAGAACTGCCGCCGCGCCAGCGGATCGACGCCGGTCGTCGGCTCGTCCAGGATCAGCAGGTCGGGGTCGTGGATCAGCGAACAGCAGAGACCGAGCTTCTGCTTCATGCCGCCCGACAGCTTGCCGGCCGGCCGGTCGCGGAAGGGCGTCGAGGTCGGTGCTCTTCAGCAGGTCGTCGATCCGCCACTCGCGCTCCTCCCGCGACTGGCCGAACAGCCGGCCGAAGAAGTCGATGTTCTCGAAGATCGAAAGCGTCGGGTAGAGGTTCTTGCCCAGGCCCTGCGGCAGGTAGGCGATCCGCGCGGAGACGGAGTTGCGGAACTGGGCGTCGGCGATGTCGCCGCCCAGCACCTCGACCTGGCCAGTCTGGATCTTGCGGACGCCCGGCGAGCATGCCCAGCAGGGTCGACTTGCCGACCCCGTCGGGGCCGATCAGGCCGATCATCTTCTGCGCCGGGATGTCGAGGCTGACGTCGTCGAGCGCGACGGCCTTGCCGTAGCGCTGGCTGACACGCCGCTGACCAGCGCGCGACCCAAGGGCTCGCCGCGCGGCGTCCATCCCCGGAACGCCGTTGCCCTCCATCACGGGCTCCGACGAGCACCGGTCGGCTTCCACAGGTCGGCTGGGACAACGGCCTTCAGGCTGCAGATTCGCCGGCCAGTCGGCGTCGGTCGCCAGCGGACGTAGCCCATGCCGGGCAGCCCGATCTTCACCAGCGGCTCGAACTGACGCAGCCGGTTCTTGTCGATCTGCAGCTTCACGCGGAAGGTCAGGTTGTGACGCTCTTCCGCGGTCTCGACGGTCTTGGGCGTGAACTGCGCCATGGGCGAGACGTAGGAGACGAAGGCGCGGATCGGATACTGCGGCGCGGCGTCGAGCACGATCCGCGCTTCCGAGCCCAGCGGCACCTTCCCGGTCACGGCTCTCGGGCAGATAGACGTACATGTAGACGTCGCTGAGATCGTTGATCGAGAAGACGCGACCGCCGGCGCCCAGGACCTCGCCCGGCTCGGCCAGGCGCGTCTCGACGCGGCGCCCGGATCGGGGCGACGAGGACAGCGTCCTTGATCTCGGCGCGCAAGCCGGTCGGCGGTCGCCTTCGCGGCGTCGATCTGGGAGAGGGTCTGCACCGCCTGGGCCTTGGCGCCGACAAGCTGCGCGCGGGTGGAGACTGCGCTGGCGTGATCGATCTCGGCCTCGCGCTGGCTGACCGCACCATTCCGCGACCAGGCCCTGGGAGCGTACATCCTGCTTCGCCGCGAAGTCGTAGTCGGCCTGCTTGACGTCCACCTGCGCCAGGGCGACGTTTCGCGCGTCCTGCGCCGCCTTGATCTGCGCCTCGGCCTCGCGCAGCTGGGCCTCCAGCGCTGAAGTGTCCATCCGCGCGACGACCTGACCCGCTTCGACCGTGTCGCCCTCGTTGAAGAGGACTTCCTTGATCCGTCCGGGGTACTTGGTGGAGACGTAGATCTGGTTGGCTTCCAGCCGCCCATTGCCGCCGGCGAAACCGGGCGGCAGCGCGGGTTCTTGCAAGAAGATCCAGGCTGCTATTCCCCCGGCCACGGCCGCTAGACCAAGCAAAAGCAGGATCAAGTTCTTCTTCGGCTTGCGCCCCGTTTTGCCAGCCACCTTCTCCTTACCTGAGATGTCCGCGCCGCTCGACTTCGGCCTTCCCGTGACGACGTCAGTCATGACCGATACCTTCGGTATGTCGTGACAATTATCGGTTGTTTTATTTCATTTTATTTCTTCCATAAGAATCGGGTCGACTACCTAAAAGCTTCGGCATTTGACTTGAGGGCCTCCGCGTTGAAGCCCGATAGACTTTCCTGCGGGTCAAATTTTTGACACGGCGACAGAGCGTTCGCCTCCATCGTCGCACGCCCAAAGCTCATGATTTGCATCCAGGGCGCAGTGCAAAATGACACCGAATTCAGACTGGCGGGACAGCAATGCCCGTCGAGATTGAAAGAAGATTTCTCGTCTGCGGCCTAAGGTGTCGACCCGATACCGCGCTCTAGCGCGCGATGATACCGATGGACGCTGACGACACGCCGCAATGGCGGTCACCAGGGAAACCCTTGGAGCATGGCCGCCGTGGCGTCGGCTTTCGGCTCCGGGGATACACCCGACACCATGCCAACGCTGCCCTTGCTCGCCAGCCTAAAGGATATCGGGCCGAATGGCTCCGCTACGATATCACCTCTGGGCTAGCCATCGCCGCGGTCGGATTGCCGAGTGCGATCGCCTATCCCGCCCTTGCCGGGCTGCCTCCGGAAGTCGGGCTGTATTCGAGCATCGTGGCGGTCCTTGCCTATGCGCTTTTCGGGTCGTCGCGGCAGTTGATCGTGGGACCGGATGCGGGCACCGTCATGATGCTCGCGGCAGTGTTCTTGTCTCTCGGCGTGTCCTCGACGGATGACCGCATCGTCGTCTCTGCCGCGATCGCCGCGATCGTCGGCCTGCTGTGCTTCCTGGCAAGTGTTCTGCGCCTTGGTTTCATCGCCAATCTTCTATCGCGGCCGATCTTGACCGGATTTATGACCGGTATCTCGCTGTCCATTCTTGTCGGCCAGCTTGGGCGCTTCACTGGCGTCAAGATCGAGAGCGACGGGCTCTTCAGACCTCTTTTTGAACTCGCGACAAAGGCCGACCAGATTCATTGGCCATCGCTGACCTTGGGCGCCGCGCTGTTCCTTCTGCTTCGCGTACTGGGCGCATGGCTGCCGGCCATTCCGGGGCCACTCGTCGCCGTAGCGCTCGCCACCGCACTCTCGGCGGCTTTTGATTTTCCAAGCCTAGGCATCCGCGTTGTTGGCGAAATCCCCTCGCGACTTCCCTCGCCGATGCTGCCGATCCCCCAAGGTGTCTCGATCAGTGAGCTGATTCCCGGCGCCATGGCGGTGCTGATCGTAAGCTTCGGGGCGGGCATCGTGACCGCGCGCAGCTTCGGCGCAAAGAACAAGTATCCCGTAGACGCCAATAGCGAACTTTTGGGGTTTGGGGCGGCGAACGTCGCTTGCGGATTGTTTGGCGGTTTCGCAGTGACGGCATCGGATTCTCGCACCGCCATCAATGACTCTATGAGCGGCAAGACACAGCTGGCCGGCATCGTTTCGGCGGCGGCTCTGGCGCTTGCGGTTCTGTTCCTGTCCGATGCCTTGTCTCTCCTCCCCACGCCGGCGCTCGGCGCTATCCTTGCCTCCGCCGCCGTCAGCCTCATCGATTTGCGCACGCTGCGCGAATTATGGCGGGTCAGCTGGATCGAGTTCGTATTCGCCCTGATCAGCATTGCGGGCGTCATCGTGCTTGGCGTTCTGAATGGCGTGGCCATCGCCGTCGGCGCCACGCTGCTCTACCTTCTTATGAAAGACATGTGGCCCCGCGACGCGATGCTGGGCCGCATTCCCGGGCGCGAAGGCTTCTACAAGCTCCACCGCTATCAGAACGCGCACCCAATTCCCGGGCTCGCTATCTACCTCCTCCAAGGCAATCTGCTGTTCTTCAACGCCGAGTACGTCAAAGGCCGGCTTGAAGACATCATCGCGAACCTCGCCCCGGGAACCGAATGGTTGATCTTCAATGCAGGCTCGACAGCGCACATCGATAGCACCGCCGTGGTCATGCTCGACGAATTGCACATCATCGCCGAGGAGCGAGGTTTGAAATTCGCGATTGTGGAACTCCACCTCGAGCCGCTCGAGACATTGGTTCGTTCAGGCTTAGTGGCCAAGATCGGACGCGACATGATCTTCGATGATCTTGAGGATGCGGTCGCCGCCTTTTCGGCACATCGCGCGGCCGGCCTTCGTCGGGACAACGAACGCGAACGGGCGGATGATCGCCCCAACCGGGGGCACCCACTCCTATGATGCGCTGCCGAGTTGCCTCACAGCGCACCGTTCTTTTGAAGAACGATGCCGGTGTTGCCCTGATGATAAGTTCCATGCAGGCACACATGCAGGATGATATCGTCGCGCCGCATGCGGGCGGGACTTCGGCGCTACAGGCGCGCCCAGTGTGCAATTTTGAACAGCGGCAAACCGCGGCAGCAGATATTTTTATAGGTCGGCGTCAGCCGTCGTGTCGGGCGCGTTCACTGGCAATGCGGTCGGCGGGGCTCGCCGGCTTGAGGATCGAGCGGTATATTTGGCAGCAGGTGAAGCATGCCGCCAGCAGAAGACCATCGAACGCTGGCTAGCAACGAGATGACGGCATCGCCGTCATCCAACAGCTGGTGTTCCACATGAGGGGGGCGGATCGTCGATCATCCGGCGCCCGTCGGAAGGACGGCAGCAAGGCGCGTGCCTCTGTCGCGCCGTCGATCCGGACGGCTGCTGCGACCTCGCCCAATCACTGGCCGCTCGACCACAGTCTGACAATCGGCCGTCAGGCGATGCCCGGCCAGGTCGTGCTGGATCACCCAAATGTTTCGCGCCGCCACGCCGAATTCGAAGTAGTCGGTGGAACGGTCGTGGTGCGCGACCTCGGCGGCACGAACGGCACCTACGTCAACGGCGAGCTCGTGCGCGGCGCCCACCCCCTGGTCCCGGGGGATCGCATCAATATCGGCCCCTTCGAACTGACGTTCGATGGTTCCGCGCTCAGGGCGTGGCAGAGTGGCAGTGTCGAGCTGCAAGTGCGGGGCATCAGCTATGATGTTCGGGTCAAGCGCGCCGGAGCGGCGGCACGGCAACGCATCCTGCATCGTGCCAGCGTGCGAATCCGCCCGTCCGAATTGGTCTGTATCATCGGAGCCAATGGCGCAGGCAAATCTACGCTGATGAACATCATCGCCGGCCGGGCGCTGCCGAGCGAGGGATCGGTGCTGTTCAATGGCGTCGATCTGCATGCCAATTTCCAGGCTCTTAAGCAGGACATCGCCTTCGTTCCGCAGCAGGACGTGCTGCACGAACAACTCACGTTGCGACAAGCGCTCGACTACACGGCGCGGCTTCGGCTGCCTCCCGATACAACCGCAGAACAGCGGCGCGCAGCAGTGGACAGCGCGGCGTCCAGCGTCGATCTCTTCGACCGGCTCGATCAGCGCATCAGCGCACTCAGCGGCGGACAGAAAAAATGCGCGAGCCTGGCGAGCGAGATTCTCAGCCGTCCGAGCGTACTGTTTCTCGACGAGGTAACCAGCGGTCTCGACGAGAGCACGGACTGGGAGATCATGCGTCTGCTGCGGCGCCTCGCCGACGGCGGGATGACCATCGTCGTGGTCACCCACACCTTGGCGAACGTGGCGGAGTTCTGTGACAAGATCATCTGCATGGGACGTGGCGGTCAGCCCACATTCATCGGCACGTTTCCCGAGGTATTGGATTTCTTCGCAGTTCGCCGCCTGGGCGAAGTGTTCAACCGCATGGACGCGCTTGGCGCCGAGAACTGGCGCGCCAAGTTCGAGCGGACCATCGGTGCGATGGCAAACCTGCCGTCCCAGGCGATCGCGCGCCCGGCCCGGCAGCGCGCCGACCCGCGCCGTCACCACGGGGCGGCCCTGGCCGCGCCGTTTGTCAAATTGCGGCGCATCGTCGGGCAAGCCGCCATTCTGCTGCATCGGAACACGAAGCTGCTGCTGGCCGATCCCCGAACGCTGGTCATGTCGACAGTGCAGAGCGTGCTGATCGGCGGCCTGATCGGCTACGCTTTCGGCGCCTTCGGCGCCGGCCAGGAACGGATCAACGCACAGAACGCGCTTTTGCTGCTGCTCGGCTTGAGCGCGATCTGGCTCGGCTGCAACGCCGCGTCGAAGGAAATCGTCGGCGAGTTGGCGATCTTCCGGCGCGAGCGCGACAGCAATCTGTCGACCGCGGCCTTCGTCGGCGCCAAATTCCTCGTGTCCGGTGTCTTCACCGTGCTTCAGCTCGCCCTTGTCTACGCGCTCGTCGCCGCGTTGGCGGAAGACATCCCCGGGGATTGGCTGCAGCAGTTCATGCTGCTGACGATCGGCGCGATGGCGGGGACCGCGATCGGGCTGCTGATCTCGGCGGTCGCCAACACCCGCGACCAGGCGACCATGATCGTTCCCCTGGCCCTGGTGCCGCAGCTGCTCCTGGCCGGGGTGCTGGTGCCTAAGCTGCCGGACCTGGCGGAAAAGCTGGCCAAGGTAGGGGTCAGCGGCCATTGGCTGACCGAAGCGATGAAGTCGGTGTTCATCGCCGCCGATGGACCGATTCAGGTGATCGATGCGCACACGGGCTTGCTGACGGAGATGACCGCAGAACCGGCCAGCCGGGGCGCCGCGATCGTCGCTCTTCACGCCCTCGCATTCTTGCTGATCGCCTATCTGGTGACTGTGCTGCGCCACGGCGCGCACCGGCGCGGCGCCTGAACGGCTCACGACATCGTAAGATTGCGCTGCTGCGAAGGCCGGGATTGTCGGACCAGTCGTCGTAATCCAAAATGAGCCATTGTCATATCCGGCAATCCAGCGTCATAGATGGCAATATCGCTGGCGACAGATTGGCGCAGCCGGCGAAATCACACGCCCACCTCCGATGGGCTCCTGATAGGAGCGATTTTATGGAGCGAGCAGTCGCGGGGGCGACAAAGAAGGCAAAGAGAAAAAGAAGAAGGAAGAAAGTCGTCCGCACATCCCGCGCGGCTGCCGTTCCCGCGGCCAAGCCGGAATTCGACGGCGCGGCCTTCCTGACGTCGGTCGCCGCCGGGCGCTCCACCGCAAGCTATCGGGCGAATGAGGATATCTTTCGGCAGGGAGATCCGGCCGATGCCGTCTTTTATATCCTCAAGGGGAAGGTGAAGCTCGTTGTCCTATCCGAGCAGGGTAAGGAAGGGGTCATCGCGATGCTGAACCCCGGTGATTTCATCGGCGAGGGGTGCCTCGCCGGCCAGCCGCTCCACATGGCTTCTGCAATCGCAATGGAGGAGTCGAACGTTGTCCGCATCGAGATCGACGCGATGATCCGCGTGCTTCACGAAGAGCCCGGACTCTCCGAAATGTTCATGGCGTTCCTGCTCTCGCGCAACATCCAGTTCGAGGCGGATCTGGTCGATCAGTTGTTCAATTCGAGCGAGAAGCGGCTGGCTCGGGTTCTTCTCCTCCTCGCCAATTTCGGCAAGGAAGGAACGTTGGAGACGGTCATCCCGCGGATCAGCCAGGAGGTATTGGCGGCGCGGGTCGGGACGACACGATCGCGGATCAACTTCTTCATGAACCGGTTTCGCAAGCTGGGCTTCATCGAATACAACGGCGGGCTGAAGGTGCACAGCTCGCTGCTGAACATCGTCATCCACGACTAAAGCGTTCCGCTGCTTGCCGTCGAGCAGCGCCTATCAAACTCTTCACCACGCGTTGCGGCGCCGCGCCTAGCGTGCGATCGCGCCAAAGCGCCGATCGAAGGCGATCGCGAGGATCGCGGGTGACGTCATGATCTGTTTCCTGTCTTTGGCGGTCCGAACCAAGTGCTGAGCGCATCGGTGAGGCCCGTTTCGCTTCGGTCTCCCACCCAGGCGACATAGCCGTCGGGCCGAATCAACACGGCGGTGGGCGCAGTGACCGGCCCGAGCACCGGAAGCTCCCACATGCCGGCATATCGCGCATCGATCTGCCGAACCCGGTCCGCCCATGGCGTGATGTCGAGGCCGCCGGGCTCACCGAGATTGAGCAGCAGCGGCCTCGCATCGTGAAGGAGTGTGAAGACCCGCAGCGGGCCGTCAGCGGTGACGATTTCGAGATCTGGCATGCGGCGTCCGAGCAGCGCGTGTCCCTCGCCGAGATCGTAATGAACGTCGAGGCCAGACATCTCCGCCGCCCAATGCCGCCGTGGCTGCTCCATGCTGAACAGTTCCGACATGTAGTCGCCCAAGGCTTTTGTGCGCTCGTCTGTGCGGCGAAGCGCCATTTGCGCCATAGTGTTGCGCAGGACTCGCGCAGCGACCGGATGGCGCTCGGCATGGTACGTGTCGAGCAGGCTCTCCGGCGATGTGCGGTTGACCACCTGGGCCAGCTTCCAGCCCAGATTCACCGCATCCTGTACACCGATATTGAGCCCCTGCCCGCCTACCGGCGGATGCACATGCGCGGCGTCACCAGCGAGCAGGACGCGTTTGTTCCGGTAGGAAGCCGCCTGCCGAGTCATATCGGTGAAGCGGGAGATCCAGGTCGGACTATGAATCCCATAATCGGTTCCGTAGACGGCGATCAGCGCTTCACGGACATCGCGCAAAGTCGGTTCGCCCGATCCGATGCCTTGTTCGGTCAGCACGACGCGCGCTCGATGCTCCAACTTGCCGATTGCATGCGCACCAACGGCATCGTTGCGGAAGCCCCATGGCGGCTCCTCTGACATCTCCGCCTCGGCGATCAACCAACTCGTCGTCGCATCCCACCCGGGGAAATCGATGCCGGCAGCTTTACGGATGACGCTGCGTCCGCCGTCGCAGCCGACGAGATATTCCGCGCGCAGCACGTTGCCATCGGACAGCGCGACAGTGACGCCCGTGTCGCCCTGCGTGAATCCCGTCACTTGATGTCCGCGATGGATCGGCACCGCCAGCTCGTCGACCCAGCCAGCCAGGATGCGCTCGATGTGATTCTGCCACAGCCCGAGCACGTAGTTGTGCCGGGTGGGAGCGTCGCTGAGGTCGAGCGGGATGTGGAAGTGCACGGCCTTATGCAACTGCCCCTCTGCCAGGAACCGATCGGCGATTCCACGCTGATCGAGCACCTCGATGGTGCGTGCATGCAGACCGCCCGCGCGCGATCCAACGAGATCCTGGCTGGTGCGCGGCTCGACAATTGCCACATCGACACCCGCCAAGGCCAACTCGCCAGCGAGCATCAAGCCCGTTGGTCCCGCGCCAGCGATCACCACCGCGTGCTCTTTCATCGCCGCACTCCGCCGTTTTTGTCTTCGGCGGTTCTACGGGATGAGCCGGGTCTTGAAGCAAGCCGCTTGCGGGCCACATATTAGAATAGGAAGGAGCCGTGCTCTCCGGCCTCGGCTGGCTATGTCAGGAGGCATCATGACAGCCACCACGTCGCGCCGCCCGTCCTTCATCTCCTCGCTCGCCTACAAAGACACGCGTGCCGCGCTCGAGTGGCTACAACGCGTGTTCGGTTTCGAGCCGAGCGAAATCCTCACCGATGCGGATGGCCATGTCGTGCATGCTGAAATGACGCATGGCGACGGCATCGTCATGATCGGCAGCGAGTGGGCGGATTGGACCCGCAGTCCCGTCTCGCTCGGCGGGAAGAACACGCAGCGTGTTCACGTCCGCATCGAAAGCGGCATCGACGAGCACTGCGCCCGCGCACGCCAAGCGGGCGCGACGATCGTGAAAGAGCCGGAGGACCAGTTCTACGGCGAGCGCGCCTACATCGCAGCCGATCTCGAAGGCCATTACTGGACGTTCTCGCAACCCGTGCGGAACGTCTCGAAGGAAGAGATGGAGAAGGCGAGCGGCTTCAAGTTCGAGCGGCTGACGTAAGGGGGCTGGGCCGGCTTCATCATCTGCGCGGACTCATCGATAACATCATCGCGAGCGGCGGGACGAATCGATCCCGCATGTCCTAGGATCGGCGAGGTCAAGGAGCACGCGATGAGAGAACTGATCTTGAAGATGTCGATGTCGCTCGACGGCTTTGTCGGCAGCGCCGATGGCGGCATCAAATGGCTCTTCCAGAACGATCCGGAAGCGGCCGCCTGGACCGTGGAGACGGTTTGGAATGCGAGCCTGCACATCATGGGCAGCCGCACCTTCCACGACATGGCCGCGTATTGGCCGACCTCCACCGAAATCTTCGCGCCGCCGATGAATCAAATTCCCAAAGCCGTCTTCACGCGACAAGACGCGGCGATCCTGAAGAGCGCGAACACGACAACGGCCCTCAAAGATGCACGCGCGAATGCGGGGACCGAGCCGCCCCAGGCGCCACAGCCGGGCGCCGAAAGCTGGGCGGAAGCCTATGTCGCGAGCGGCGATCTGGCGGAGGAGATCGCGAAGCTGAAAGCCCAAGATGGCAAGCCGATCATCGCGCATGGCGGCGCCGGCTTCGCGCGCAGCCTCATCGCCACAGGACTCATCGACCAATACGCTTTGCTGGTGCACCCCGTCGCGCTCGGCAAAGGCCTGCCGATTTTCTCCGACCTCACCGCGCCACGGCCGCTCATGCTCGTCAGCGCGCGCGTTTTCCCGAAAGGCGCAGTCGCGCAGATCTATCGGCCGGGGTGAAGGCTCTTGCCGATCTCGCGCGGCGCGATTAATTTCGTGCCTTAACTCGTAATGACGCCCGGATCTTTGGCCGACTCAATGATGCGCCGTCGGATCGCGCATGTAGCAGTGCGTCTCCCTACTTGTCCTTAGGCTATTGCCACTCGGCTCCGCCTTCACCATAGCTCGTGCACGCGATGGTGGAACGCGGGGATTGATAAAATGCAGACCGATCGAGATTCGCGCCGCGCTGGATCGTACCGATTGGCGTCGGCCTCCGATGCGCACGACTTGCGAGAGCGGATCGCATCTGGATTTATCGCGGGGACGCGCTGTCGACTCTCCGCAATCGGCCGAGCGTTTCCGAAAGTCGGCGGAGTCTCCGATGTCGTCGCGCGAAGCGCAGCCGATCAGTAAACGCTTCATCCGTGCGGCGGCATCCTCGGCTCGGGTATCTTCTGCATCGACCTGAACTTGTTCATCTCCGGCCTAATGACGGGCGGCCGTCTTACACCGTGAGCATTCATGGAATTCGTGGACGGCAAGTGGCGCACGCAACCCTGTTTGACCCTTGTAGCATGACCCGCTTCGCAACGGGCGCCATCGCGCGCGCCATGGGTGGAGCCGACGCCCTGAAACAGGCCGCCGCAAGCCTCGCCCTCGTCTTCTCAAGCGCGCGGAACTGCCGATCGATACAGCCGCGCTCGCGCGCTATCTGATCGGCAAGATCGTGGTGCGGGAATTGCCGGAAGGCATCGTCAGTGGCCGCGTTGTCGAGACCGAGGCGTATATCATCGGCGATGCCGCCGGGCACGGCTATCGCGGGATGACGCCGCGCAATCGCTCGCTGTTTCTCGAGCGCGGGCATGCCTATGTGTATGTCGCGTATGGCATCTCGGACATGCTGAACATCTCCAGCGAGACACCAGGGATCGGCGCCGGCGTGCTGATCCGCGCGCTCGAGCCGCTCGAAGGCATCGACATCATGCGGCGCAATCGCGGCGTCGAGCGCCTCACCGATCTGGCACGCGGCCCCGGCCGGCTCGCCGCCGCGCTGCGGATCGATCGCTTACTCGATGGCATCGATCTTTGCCGCAAGGGCCCGCTCTGGCTCGCCCGCGACGACCACAAACAAGGCGAGATCGGCCAAAGCATCCGCATCGGTATCACACGCGACGCGGACCGCCCGCTGCGGTTTTATCTTCGGGACAATCCCTTCGTCAGCGGCACAAGATCACTGAACGAATGAGAGACGCCAGCGGCACACTCGTTAGGGTGCAATATCCGCGCGAGCAGCGGGCTCATGCGAGGCTGCGTGCGAGGTGATCCAATCCATCACGGCAAGCAGCACGCCTGAGACGACAAAAGTCAGATGGATTATGACCATCAAGCGTAGCTTGGCCTGATCGACAGGCGCCCCGGCATCGGCCAAGGGCAAGAACGCGCGTAGCAGCGCAATCGCGCTGATCGCAACTATCGACGCGATGAGCTTGATCTTCAAATTGGAGAAGTCGACCGTGCCCATCCAGCCCGGCCGGTCCTCATGCTCGCCGACATGGATCTTCGACACGAAATTCTCGTAGCCCGCAAAGATGACAATCAGCAGCAGGTTCGAGGTCAGCGACAGATCGATCAGCGACAGCGCCAACACAATGATCTGCTCGGCATTCATGTTCCCGACATGCGCTAGTTCCGTGAACAGCTCGCGCATGAACACGATCAGAATGCCGATGAGCACCAGGATCATGCCTAGATAGAGCGGCGCCAAAATCCAACGCGACGCGAACAAGGTCCATTCGAGCGCCAGTTCGGGCATCGAGCGGCTGGAAGCGGGCCGTGGATTATCGATCATCATTGCACCTCGCCTAACTCCATTGTTCCCGATATTATGCGAAGCGGCTCTACTGTCGACCTAGCCACAGGTATAGAAGGGTCCGATCCGGGCGCGTTCTTTCGCCATTCTACGACGATGCACGCGCTGGCATCGCGCAGTCGATCAGAATTTCTCGCGACACTGCAGCCCATTCGGTTCGGCTACCCTAAAATCGCGAGGCGTCGAGATCATAATGGAACCGCGACCCGCGCCGTGGCGACCGGAGCGCACGATCGCGGCGTTTCGGGACAACGAGGCAATCGCATAGTGATCACCAGCAGATGACACACTTACTCATCATGACCGCAACATGCTCTTGCGGCGACGTCGAACTCAAAGCGTTCGACAGGCCGATCGTGAGCAGTGTCTGCTACTGCGCCGACTGTCAGAAGGGTGCCCGTCAGATCGAGGCCTTGCCAAATGCTGGCGCCGTCGGCGATCCCGATGGCGGTACCGCATACATCCTCTATCGCAAGGACCGCATCGAGTGCTCCAAAGGCGCCGAATTGCTGAGAAGTTATAAGCTTAAGGAAACGTCCGTCACAAATAGGGTTGTCGCCACGTGCTGCAATTCGGCGATGTTCGTGAACTTCGATAGAGGTCCACACTGGGTCTCGGCATACAGAGCGCGATTTAACGGAGAACTCCCGCCACTCCAGCTACGAATTTGCACGAAGTCCAAGCCGGATGGCGTTGTACTTCCCGACGACGCGCCGAGCTACTCGGGCTATGCTCCTGGGCTCGTCGTTAAACTTCTCGCATCGCGCGTGGCGATGTTGCTGGGTCGATAAACCGAGCTGGTCAGATCAAGATTTCAGGCCGGCGCATTTGAAGGCAGCAAGGTCCTTGAAGGGGAAACGCTAGCCCTTCAGGTATCCGGTCACGAGGCGCGCGCCCTCGTCGATCAGCGCTTCCATCGCTTCGTCAGAAAGCATTTTGGAATAGTGCAGCACGGCGTTGTGCGTCAGCGCCTCAATCGAGGTCAGTCATGATCGTCGCTGCCGCCGTCGCTCATCACGCCAACGACGCCGTCGCTGCAATCTCGACCAGCAGGTCGGGCGAGATCAGGCGGCTCACCTCCAGGATCACCGTGGCCGGGCGGATGTCTTTGAACATGGCGCCGTGGGCGCGGCCGACCGCCTCCCAAGTCGTCATGTCGGCGAGGTAGATGCGCGTCTCGACCACGTGCTCGGGGCCGGCGCCGAGTTCCTTCAGCGCGGCGGCGATGCGTTGGAGAATCTCCGCGGCTTGAGCGCCGGCGTCGCCGGGGTGAAGGGCTTTGCCGTCGGGGCCGCTGGCGGTCGTGCCCGAGACGAAGATCAAATCGCCGGCGCGGACGGCGCGGGAATAGCCGATCGCTTCGCCCCAGGACGATGTGACTTCAACCTTTTGTCTTTTCATGGTTCTTTTCCTTATTGTTGATACCGCCCCATCGTCAGGGACGCAGCCTCATTCCCAATCGATTGTCCTTACCAATCCTAATCCACCAATTATTGCTTCCATTCATGCTGAAACAGCAACTTTAATGGAGAGCCGCATAAGTCCTTACGTCAGTGATCGCTAAATACGTATGCGGACCATCTGACGCCGATGGTGCCCGATAGCAACCTAAAGCTTTTAGATAGTGCACTGCCATCGCTGCCAGTTGCCACGCCATCACCTCTCCGTCAATCATGAAGGCCTGATCGTTCTCAAACAAATCAAGGCCCGTGATAGTTTGAAGCTGCCTCAAAGGAAGCGCCTTTTTCTGTAGCTCCGAGCTCAAAGAGAGATTGCTCCACGCCCATCTCCAACTACTGGACTTGGGGGAGAAAGTACCAATTACAATTGTGTCCGCATCAAGAACCAGCTTATCGTTGCCGTCAAAGAATTGAAGCTGCGCATCCTCTTGCCCAAACCACCACCGCTTCATCTCTCCCAATGCATAGACACGATTCAGCTCTGCCTGCTTCGATTTCAGTTCGTCATCAACCGTCGCTAAAAAGGCCTCAAAATCTTCGTCCGTCATTCCCACTGTCCTTCAGTGACGCTATCCCCGGGTACGGTACGTCGAAGTTATCTCACTGAAACGATCGTGCCCTTATCGCCCCTTGATCAGGCGATCGCGCCGCCGGGGTGAAGGCCCGGCGCCTCGTGGCCCGTGCGGGTCACATATTCGGTGTAGCCGCCGCCGAATTGATGCACGCCCTCGGGCGTCAGTTCGAGCACGCGGTTCGAGAGCGCGGCGAGGAAGTGGCGGTCATGCGAGACGAACAGCATGGTGCCCTCGAATTCCGACAGCGCCGCGACCAGCATCTCTTTCGTCGCCATGTCGAGATGGTTCGTCGGCTCGTCGAGCACCAGGAAGTTCGGCGGATCGAACAGCATCTTGGCCATGACCAGACGCGCCTTCTCGCCGCCCGACAGCACGCGGCAGGGCTTCTCGACATCGTCGCCGGAGAAGCCGAAGCAACCGGCCAGCGAGCGCAGCGCGCCCTGCCCGGCCAGCGGGAATGATTCGTCCAGCGATTCGAAAACCGTGTCGTCGCCGTCGAGCAGGTCCATCGAGTGCTGGGCGAAATAGCCCATCCTGACGCTGCTGCCGACGGTCACCGCGCCCTGGTCCGGCTCGATCTCGCCGGCGACCAGCTTCAGCAGCGTGGATTTCCCCGCGCCGTTGGCGCCGAGGACGCACCAGCGTTCCTTGCGCCGCACCCGGAAATCGAGCCCGGTGTAGATCGGCTGGCTGCCATAGCCCTTGTGCACGTCCTTGAAGCTCGCCACGTCATCGCCCGAGCGCGGCGGAGAGCGGAATTCGAACTGGATGGATCTGGCGGCGCCGCGGCGGCTCGACGCGTTCGATCTTGTCCAGCTTCTTCACGCGGCTTTGCACCTGCGCGGCGTGCGAGGCGCGCGCCTTGAAGCGCTCGATGAACTTGATCTCTTTGGCGAGCATCGCCTGCTGGCGCTCGAATTGCGCCTGGCGCTGCGCCTCGTTCAGCGCACGCTGCTGCTCGTAGAATTCGTAATTGCCGGAATAGGTCGTGAGCGAACCGCCGTCGATCTCGACGATCTTGTTGACGATGCGGTTCATGAACTCGCGATCGTGCGAGGTCATCAGCAACGCGCCGTCATAGGTCTTGAGGAAATCCTCCAGCCAGATCAGGCTTTCGAGGTCGAGATGGTTGCTCGGCTCGTCCAGCAACATGCCATCGGGCCGCATCAGCAGGATGCGGGCGAGCGCGACGCGCATCTTCCAGCCGCCGGAGAGCAGGCCGACGTCGCCGTCCATGCGTTCCTGGCTGAAGCTCAACCCCGCGAGCACCTCGCGCGCCCGCGCCTCCAGCGCATAGCCATCCAGTTCCTGGAAGCGCGCCTGCACCTCGCCATAGCGCTCGACGATCGTCTCCATGTCGTCGGCCTGGTCCGGATCGACCATCGCGGCTTCGAGCTGGGCCATTTCGGTGGCCAGCGCGCTCACCGGGCCGACGCCATCCATCACCGCCGCGACCGCGCTCTGGCCCGACATCTCGCCGACATCCTGGCTGAAATAGCCGATGGTCATGCCGGTATCGATCGCCACCTGGCCATCGTCGGGCCGATCCTCGCCGGCGATCATCCGGAACAGCGTCGTCTTGCCGGCGCCATTCGGCCCGACAAGCCCCACCTTCTCGCCTTTCTGGATGCCCATCGACGCGTCGATGAACAAGATCTGATGGCCGTTCTGCTTGCTGATGTTATCGAGACGAATCATGGCACATAGTCAAAAAGTGAAACGGTTGGGTTCAAGGACATTCACGGTGGCGGACGTCCGCTCATCGTCCCTCGCCTCTTGGGAAGAGGGAGGGGCCCACGTGTAGCGTGTGAGGGTGACGCTCTCGAAATCACGCCGACGTCAAAACCCGACCGACGAGCCGTCAAATCTTTTCGCTTTTGATTTCCCCGGAAGAAATTGCGCGTTCTGAATTTTTGCGCTTCCAGCAACGATCGCTGTCGATTGGCCGAGTTCCGAAATCCGACGCAAAACCTGATCGTCAATTACCGGAAGAAAGACCGGCGGCTTATATCACGACCTCACGCTTCCCGCCACTCCAACCATCAACATCAGGTTATTGGCATCGTCGTAAATTTGCCGTCGGCTTGGTGTCAGAACTTGACGTTGAAGTTGGCCTTAAGAGACTGATCGGCCATTCCCGAGCCGAACTGTCCGCCATAGGTAACGCCGAGCGTGGCGTTCGGCGATAGCGCATAGTCGAGGCCGGCTTCGACGACCGCCGCATCGCGCGCGATCGGAACCCCGCCGATCGAGAAGGCGTCGCCGCCACCGGCAAAGCGCATCGTCGACAGCGGCGTCACATCACCGAAGGCATGGCGCCAGCCGAGCATGCCCTTCGCCGTCACGGTCGCCCCGTTCAGGTCGAAGGTCGTCGAGGCGCGCTGGCCGAGCGTCGTGAAGGTCGCAGCGGTGCTCGCCGAGGGGCTGGTCAACGCAGCCGCACCGCCCCGCTCGGTGAAGCCGTCCGTATGGACGCTCACATAGGCGAGGTTGGCGAAGGGCTCGAACCGGGCCGCGCCCATGGTGAGGCCGTAACCAAGCTCACCGAAGACCTGTGCCGTGCCGGCATTGTAGTCGCCGCGCAGGCTGTCGCCGAAGCCGGGGAACATCACGTTCCGCGAGGTCGTGACGTCATGCCACGTGTAGGCCACGCCCGACCGTAACGCGAGATCGCGCCAAGTCGTGCCAGCATAGAGGCCGACATGGTAATTGTCGCTCCAACCTGAAGAGCTGCGATCCTTCACGTTGAAGTCGGTCCGGCTGTAACCGGCCACCGTGCCGAAGCGCCAGCTATCGAACACCGGAGCATCGGCGCCGAAGAAGAAGCCGCCCGTCGAGCGGTTGAGGCGCGCGGCATTGCCGTTGCCATCCGTATGGCCCCACGAGCCGAAGCCCTGACCCCACACCGCCAGGCCATCCGTGGTCGCAGCGACCGCGACCGGCTTGCCATCGACATAGGTGGTAACCCCATCCTTCGAGGCGCCGGCGCTGTCGAAAGCCGCGCGGATGCGGTCGTTGACGGCATTGCGCAGGAAGCGACTGTCCTCGATCAGCGCCGTCTTCGCCGAGGCATGGATCTCACCCAAGAGCTGGTCGAAGGCAAACTGCGCTTGAGGCGTCGAGAGGTTCAGCACAGCAGTGTAGAGCGGATTGCCGAGGCCAAGGCTCTCGACACCGCCGCCGGCGGCGACCTGGTTCGGGGTCAGGCCGACGCCGGCGAAGCTGATGTCGTTGCGTGTCATCGTCAGGTAGACGCTGTTGGCGTCGTAGCTGAGCGAGGGATCAAGGAACGCGAGGTTCGAGGTCACGCCCTCGGTGAACGTGCCGGTGCGACCGCCATTAGCGGTAAGGATCGTGTACTGGCTCTGCGGGGCATAATTGCCCGCCCCCGCCAGCACCTTCACCGAGCCGCCGTTGATCGTCGCCGTACCAGCGGCGGCGATCTTGTCAGACTGGCCCGCCGCATTGACCTCGACCTCGTAGACCGAGCCGGCATTAAAGGCGATGTTGCCGACATTGATCGTGCCAATCGAGTTGCCGGGCGCGATCGTGCCGTTGACGACGGTATCTCCGACCGTGCCGATGCCCTGCAGGCGGCCGGAGGTCCAAACATCGAGCGTGCCGCCGAGCGTGCCGTTGACCGCGAGGGTGCCGTTCTCGATCGAGGTCGTCCCGGTGAAGCCGATGGAATCACCGGTCAGCTCAGTCTTGCCCGAGCCGATCTGACGCAGGTCGCCCGCACCGCTGATGACGCCCGCGAAGATCAAGTCGTTCGAGCGGTTGAAGGCGAGCGTCCCCCTGTTGTTGATGTCGCCGACGATCGAACCCGTCATGCCGCCATTGCCGAGCTGCAAGATACCGCTCGCGATCGTCGTGCCGCCGATGAAGCTGTTGCTCCCGGTCAGGATCGTCGTGCCCGAGCCGATCTGATTGACGGCGCCGATGCCCGAGACAATGCCGGAAAAGGTGACAGCATCGGAGCGGTTGAACGCCAGCACGCCGTTGTCGACCACATCGCCCAGGATCGAGCCTGTCGTACCGCCGTTGCCCAGTTGCAAGGTGCCGGCCGTGATCGTCGTGCCGCCGGTGTAGGCATTATTCGCCGAGAGGATCAGCGTGCCCGCGCCGGCTTTGGTCAGCGATCTGCCATCCCAGCCGGTCGCCGGATTGGCCGTCTGGTCGGTGAGCGCTGCGCCAACCGCGAATGTGTCGGACGCATTGGTCAGCGTGAAGGTGCCATGGGCCAGATTGTTGTTGGCCATCCAGCTCAGCCCATAGGTGGCGAGGTATTGCAGGTTGTCGGCCGATTTGCGGGTCGACAGGGTGAGATAGTCCACCGTTCCATTGAAGCCACCCACGGTCACGGCACCGAAGTCGCCGCCGATCCCGGTGCGGGTATCGATCAGCACCTTGTCGAGCTGGCTCGCATCGTCGATGCCGGCGACGTTGAAGGCAACGTTATGACCGATCGAGACGCCATCAGCGGACAGCGAGGGACCGTTCGCACCGGCAACAATCGACAGCGCGGTGTTATCGGCAAACGTCACGTCGTGAGCGACGTTCAGCGTCGCCGGCGCCGCAATCGCAAGCGTACCGCCCGTGACGGTCAGGTTGCCGCCCAGGTTGTTGTTGCCGCCCGAATTGGCTGCGCTGAACCCCCCGGCATTGCCTCCTGAACCGCTCCCCGTGCCGCCGCCAGCATTACCACCGGTTCCGCCGGAGCCATCACCTGCACCGCCGCCGAGACCGCCGGCATTACCCCCAGTCCCGCCACCCGCGCCGCCGCCAGCATTGCCACCGGTTCCGCCGGTGCCGTCACCTGCACCGCCGCCGAGACCGCCGGCATTACCCCCAGTCCCGCCACCCGCGCCGCCGCCAGCGTTTCCACCGGTTCCACCGGTGCCGTCACCTGCACCACCGCCAAGACCGCCGGCGTTGCCTCCAGAGCCGTCACCTGAACCGCCGCCAGCACCCGCCGCACCGCCACCTGAACCGCCGTCGCCGAATTGCAGCGTGCCGGCGGAAATCGTTGTGTCGCCCGTATAGCTGTTGCTCCCGGTCAGGATCGTCTTGCCTGATCCGAATTGCTGCACGCCGCCGCTCCCGGAGATGTTGCCCGCCAGGGTCAGCGCATCCGAGCGGTTGAAGGCGAGCACGCCGTTATCGACCACATTGCCCGTGATCGAGCCGGTCGTGTCGCCATTTCCGAGTTGCAATGTGCCGGCCGAGATCGTCGTCCCGCCCGTATAGCTGTTGCTTCCGGTCAGGATCGTCTTGCCGGATCCAAGCTGGTTGAGCGCGCCACTGCTCGAGATGTTGCCGGCGAAGGTGAGCGCACCCGAGTGGTTGAAGGCCAACACAGTGTTGTCGATCACATCGCCCAGGATCGAGCCGGTCGTGCCGCCATTGCCGAGTTGCAACGTGCCGCTCGAAATCGTTGTCCCACCCGAATAGCTGTTGCTTCCGGTTAGGATCGTCGCACCTGATCCAAGCTGGTTGAGCGCGCCGGTGCTCGAGATGTTGCCGCCAAAGGTCAGCGCATCCGAGTGATCAAAGACGAGCACACCGTTATCGACCACATCGCCCAGGATCGATCCGGTCGTGCCGCCATTGCCGAGTTGCAACGTGCCGGCCGAAATTGTTGTCCCGCCCGTATAGGTATTGGTGTTCGTCAGCGTCAGTGTGCCGGCGCCCACCTTCGTCAGGCCGCCAGCCCCGCCCATCGCGCCGGCAAGTGTTACACCGTTGCCGTTGGTATCGAAGGCACCGCCGCCCGCGTTGAGCGTCACGGGCCGGCTGGTGCTAAATCCCGCCAGGAATTGCAGCGTGCCACCGTTGAAGATGAGCCCGCTCGATAAGGTATTGCCCAAATTGCCGTCGGAGGAGACGGCAAGCGTGCCTTGCTCGATGGTCCAGGGCGTCAGCGCCAGTGTCGAACCGGTCAGCGTCCAGGTGCTGCTCCCGGTCTTCACGAAAGTCGAGAAACCCGTGTACTGGCTCGTAAATCGGGACACATCAAAGGTGCTGTCGGCCGTGCCACCAAGCCGCAGTGTATCGGAGTTGGTGCCTGCCACATCGCCGGTGATGGTCGAATCAGCCCGCAACTCGAGCACGTTGCTACCGCCGGTGAAGGAAATGGCATTGGCTCGCGTCGAGCCGTCACCGACGAGGCCGCCCGTGATGGAGCCGCTGTTGATGATCGAAAGGTTCGAGCCGACGATGCCGACGCCGCCCAGTCCGGCGAGGCCATCCGAAACGCTGCCGTTGCCCGCAGCGCCGCCGTTGCCTCCGGCGATACTGCCGGAATTGACGAGTGTGCCGCCGCCGGTAAAGACGACGCCGTCGCCTCCGTTGCCGCCGAAGCCTCCGACGTCGAATATACTGAAGCCACCGTCGCCGCCATTGCCGCCTTTGACCGTACCGGTGTTGGCATAGGTGAGACCGCCGCCGTCGACAACCACGCCATAGCCGCCTCCGCCACCGCCGCCGCCAGCGCCGGGGACATTGACCATAGGACTACCGCCGCGACCTCCGCTCCCGCCGGCGACGCTGCCTGAATTGCTGATCGACGTCGTCACCACCGCGCCATGCGCGCCGCCACCACCGCCGCCGCCGCCGCCGCCCGCGAAGAAGAAATTATCTCCGGAGCTTCCGCTGGCGCCGGCGCTGCTTCCCCCCGCGCCACCGGAAGCGTTACCCGTGTCACCGCCCGCACCGCCGGTCACGCCCGCTCCGCCACCGCCGCCGCCGCCGCAACCGATTCCGATACCGGCGATCCCGCCAGCGCCGGTTGCCGAGCTGGCGCCGCCAGCACCGCCGCTACCGGTACTACAACTGCCACCGCCGCCGCCGCCGGCCGCCAACGCACGAGAGGCTGGCAATGCGAAACAGCTCGCGACAAGCAGAATGCTGCCGAAGGCGAACCGCAGAGATCGCGCGCCTAGGATGATTTCTTGTCCCCGCATTTCGCCCCTTTCGCGCGCCATCGCGCGCGCAAAAAGATCGCTCCCGGATCGGGCGACCGATCCGGGCGTCTCCATCTCGGCTTGTGTGCAGGCTAGAAGCCCGTCTGGAGCGGTGTGATGATCACCTCGGCGACCGGCTTGTTCACATCCCAGTTCCAGGATTTCGGCGCATCCGCATCGCCGCGAATTCCAGTGTGGTAGGTGATCACGCCGTTTTCGGGATCGCGCGCGTTGCCGCCGCCGAGGGCACCCAGATAGCCCTTCTTCTCGCTGTTCTTCTCCGAGCCGGCATCGTAGCCGCGCGGTGAAATCGTCATCGGCGCGGTGAGCGCGTAAGCGTCGATCCCCGAGATCCCCGAAAAGCCGTCATTGGTGTTGCCCAGCATCCAGACGCCGTCGATCAGCGGATGGTTCTTGTCGACATGGATGACGAAGGTGCGCACCTGCCCAGGCAAGGTGTGGATGGCCAATGCCGCATCGCCAATCGTCGAATCCGTGTTCATCGCGGCAGCGACGCTGTAGCTGCCTGTGTTGCCGCCTTCTGCGACAGCGACCAGCGCATCCGAAGCCTTGTCGCCGAGCTTGAACAGCGGCGCACCGGAGCCGCTACGGCTCTCGAAATAGGATGGCGAAAAGGGCTGGCCGGCAGTGAGGTTCCTGATGGTGATCTTGACGGCCTTGCCGGTCGTCGCCATCGCCTCGCTCGACATGGCATTCTGCGCCAGCGCCGGCGCCGCCAGAAGAAGTGTGGTCGCGACGAGCGCGCCAATCCCCATCAAGCCAACTTTCAGAGCCAAAGCCCGGACGTCCGATTCATGAGACGGATCGGCCGAACGAGTGAAATTCGCATGGGTGGTCATCTTCATCATCCCCTGTTGAAATGCAGGGAGGGAAGATGTGATTTTCTGCCGCCGGTAGACAGCCGCCGTTTGGCTAACGAGTTGTTAGCTTTCGCGTAAGTCCTGCGGGTCAAGACGCAGGCGTTCAGGCTCTAAGTGTCAGTGCCGCTCGGCCAGCGATAATGCTGCGCGGCCGCGACCGCCGCCGCAACCGCTGGGCTATGTGGCCGGCCGGCGACCGTTGCCAGGCTGATCTGCCGAAACACTTCCGGGTCGACCAGGGGTCGCATTTCGAGGCCGGGCAGCAGCGGCAGGTTCTCGGGCATCACCGCGCAGCCGAGGCCCGCCCGGACCAGCGACTGAATCCAGTCTTCGCGCTCTCCGACATAGCGCACGTTGACCGCATTATAGGGCTTCGTGACGCCAAGCCGTGCGAGGTTCGAGGGAAATTCGCAATGCAGGCGTTTGACGTAATGCTCGCCCTCAAGCTCGCGCATCGGCACCGCATTCATTTGCTCGAAGCGGTGACCGGGAGCGAAGGAGATATAGAACGCCTCTCGAAACAGCGGCGTCATGCGGATTCGCTCGTCAAGTTCGGGCGAACTGGTCAGCGCAATATCGATCTCGCCACCGAGCAACGCGCCTTCCAACTCTTCGCAATTGGCTTCCCATATATGGAGTTCCAGTTCGGGCGCCCGATCTCGCAGGGTTTTGAGATAACCGGTCAACACGTCCGCGCCGATCGACGCAAATATGCCGAGCTTCAGCCGTACCCCTGCGAGCCTCGCATAGTCCGTGGCCTCGCGCTTGGCTGCATCGGCAGCGCTACTCATCACGGAAAAATGCGCGAGCATCAGCCGGCCGAGATCGGTCAGGTGCGTCAGGTGCCGCTCGCGCCGGAAGAGTTGTCCGCCTAGTTCTTCCTCCAACTGTCGGATTCCGCGGCTAAGCGACGGCACGCTCACGCCGCTTTGCTCAGCGGCGCGCGTGAAATTCAATGTCTCCCCCGCTTTGAGGAAGTAGCGTATCTGATGCAATTCCATGATTGTTGCCCGTTAATGTGCAAGGCTGACCGAACCCCGCACTTATCATCTTATTCTACGACCCGTCACTCTCACTCGATGATTTTGAGCTATGGTAGCGCGTTGATCTGATTACACAAATTTTTCTGCGCGCGATGAAGCATCGTCGTAGATTGGCTGAAATACCGTCACTTGGGACGGCGACGAGCCAGCTCACGTCCAGGCGGCGATCGCCAGCAACACGCCACCAAAAATGATCCGGTAGATCGCGAAGGCTGTGAAGCGATGCGACTGGATATATCCCAGGAGCCACTTCACTGCGATGAAGGCGATCAGGACCGATACGATGAACGCAACGCCAAGCTCAATCCAGTCTTCATGACTTCCACCCTGCTTAAACTGGCCATAGAGCTGATAGGCGCTTGCCGCATACATGGTCGGTATGCCGACAAGGAATGCAAATTCGGTGGCTGCTGGACGGTTGCTGGTCCCCGTCAGCATGGCCGCGAAGATGGTGGCGCCCGAGCGGGATGTGCCAGGAAAGATGCCGGCGATGATCTGAGCTAAGCCGACAACGACGGCAACAGTCCAGGTGATTTCGACCCGATCCGGCTGACGCGCTGCAAACCATTCCGCCGCTATCATCCAGAAGCCGCCGATGATCAGCGCCCAGGCGACCGGCGCCAGTGTCTCGGGCAGTACGAAGCCGAGCTTCTTTGCGGTGAAGCCGAGCACAGCCGTGATGACGAAGGCGATTGCGAGCTTGCCGGCGTAGGCGCGCTTCTCCGGTTGCCGCCAACCAAGGACGAGTTCTGTGAGCCGCTGCCAATAGATGATCGTCACGGCCAACATCGCCCCGGCCTGGATGACGATATTGAAGGTGTCTGAACGCGCTCCGAGCCAATGCTCGGCGATCAACAGATGACCCGTGCTGGAGATCGGCAGAAATTCTGTAATGCCCTCGATAACGCCAAGGACGATGGCGCTCAATAGATCCAATGTTGTTGTCACCAGACAATTGCCGTGACGGGTAAGGCGTTAGCCATTAGGCCTCGCACTCAAGAATCCGGAAACCCGAGCCATGGCGCGAGAGCCTCAAAAGTCCGGTCCATCGCGGAGGTGGCGCTCACTGGTAAGGAGTTATGCCCGTAGCGGATCGATATCTACTGTTCCGCGGCCGCCTCGCCGAGCTTAGCCTCGGCTGCCTCTGCCTGCGCTGAGCTCGCGTCTAGCCGACATGCCGAAATCGGCATGGGCGATACCGAGCCGCTTCGCTTCGGCGATCTCTGCGTCGTACCAGGGCGAGCCAGTGTTTTCTCCGCGCAGATTGATGATCGTGAAGCTGCATCACCGGGATCGTCGCGGTCGCCGCCACGACAGCGTGACGGCGATCCACAACGTTCGGTTCCGGCGACTTACTTCAGATCGAGCTTGAACAGCTTCGCCGCGTTGGTGCGGCCGATCTTCTCTTTATCGGCAGCGGCGATCTCCAGCCCGTCGAACCATTCGGCGGCGTCCTTGTTGCTTTCGAACGGGTAATCCGCCGAGAACAGGACCTTGTCGATGCCCATCATCGAGAGCGCGCACTGGAACGACGGCGTGCAGAAATTGCCGCTGGTCGTGATCCAGAAATGCTTGATGAAGGTCTCGCCCAGGAAGTCGCCGCCCTTATAACCGCGCGGGGAAAAACGCATGCGGGCGTCGATGCGCCACAGGAAGAAGGGAATGCCTTCGCCCATGTGCCCGATGACGATCTTGAGATTCGGGTATTCCTTGAACAGGCCCGAACCGCATAGCCGCAACGAATGGACCGCCGTATCCGCGGCAAAGCCCCAGGGCGAGCTCATCAGCCACGGATGGCCTTCGTATTCGGGCGCCTTGCTGAGCAGCGGCGAGCGCGGATGGATGTAGAACGGCACATCCAGCTCCGACACCTTCTTCCAGAACGGCCGGTATTCCGGCAGATCGTAATAGAGCGCGGTATCGGGCTTGTCCTTCTGGGTGAAGCTGTTCACCAACGCGCCGACATAGCCGTGTTCCTTCACACAGCGTTCCAGCTCATTGGCCGCCGCCGTGGGATCCTGCATCGGCAGCGCGGCAAAGCCGGAGAAGCGCTTGCGGTTCTTGTTGACCAGCTTCGCCATCGTGTTGTTGGCGCGGTGCGCGAGGTCGATCGCCTCGTTCGTGCTGACCACCGCCTGAATGGCCGGCGCGTTGAGCGACACGATCTGATGGTCGATGCCGTTCTTTTCCATCTCCGAGACGCGTTCGTCGCCGAGCTCGAGGATCTGCCGCTCGAACCGGCCCCAATCCGCCGAGCCGCCGACGAAGCCGCGCGAATCTTCCAGCGTCTCCGGAAGGCTCCAATGCTCCTCGAGTGCGATCTTCCCTTTCATCGTATTCCTCGTCTTTAAGTTTGAGTTACGTTTGCCTCTCGGCCTTGGGTCATTCCACTCGATTGGTCAAACAGCCTTGGCTATCTGATTGAATTGCAGAATCTTTCCTCTGGTACGGCAACCACCGACACGGAGCCCGCCCGAAAATTACTGTCCGCAAGGACCCGGAGCAACAGTCACTGAACGGGCCCCTACGCGCTCCTACCGCAGTCGGGTCTAGTCGGATTTAACGATGCGCGGCGGCGATCACCTCGATACGCAGCGGCGCGCCACCCGCGACGATTGCGAGCAGACGGTCGATGTTCGGATGCGCGCCGGGACGGTTGCGCGCATCGGGCGTGTGCTCACCGAACACGGCGAGGCCATGCTCGGCTGCTTTGGCGTCGAGGAATATCGAAGGTCTGCTTCAAGTATTGATAGACCGCGACGGAGCCCTGTTTGCCCGGCTGATTCTCGATGCTGGCGACCGCGGCCGCCCTTGTCGTCGATGAGGTCGATGCGTTGCACGCCATCGATGGGCGGCATCTGCTGAAGATTGTCCTTGAACGCCGCGCTCACCTCGAATCATTGCCGCCATAACCCGAATTCCCCAAAGCAAGTGTGAGCGGACATGTTACCGCGTTGGCGCGTCCTTCAACATCATGCTCGCGCCTTTCTCGGCGATCATGGCGGTCGGCATGTTGGTGTTGCCGGACGTGATCGTCGGCATGACCGAGGCGTCGATGACGCGAAGCCCGCCGATGCCGTGGACGCGCAGGCGCGCATCAGTCACGGCGGTGGGATCGCTGGCGAGCCCCATCTTTGCCGTGCCCACCGGATGAAAGATCGTCGTGCCGATGTCGCCCGCGGCGCGGGCGAGCGATGCATCGTCGTCGCCGACAGCGGGGCCCGGCAGAAACTCTTGCGGATGGTAGGGCGCCAAAGCCGGCTGGCGCATCAACCGGCGCGTCGCGCGGATGGCGTCCGCGGCGACGGTTTTGTCTTCCGGCGGTTGCCAGATAATTGGGCGCGATGCGCGGCGCCGCATCGATGTGCCGATGAGGCGATGCGCACCGTGCCGCGCGACGTGGGTTGCAGGTTGCAGGCGGCGACGGTGATGGCGGGGAACCGATGCAGCGGCTCGCCGAACTTGTCGAGCGACAACGGTTGAACGTGGAACTGGATGTTGGCGCGCTCGTGCCCGGCAGACGAGCGCATGAAGATGCCCAGTTGCGACGGCGCCATGGTCAACGGTCCGCGCCGCCGCGCGGCATAGTCGAGCCCCATCAGCGCGCGGCCGATCAAGGAATGATAGGTCTCGTTGAGGGTCTTGATGCCTTCGACCTTATAGATCGCGCGTTGTTGCAGATGGTCTTGCAGATTCTTTCCCACGCCTTGCCGGTCGAGCACGGTCTCGATGCCGAGCGGCGCCAGCCACTCATGCGGCCCGATGCCCGAGCGATGGAGAATCTGAGTCGAACCGATCGAGCCGGCGCACAGCACCACCTCACCCTTGGCAAGCGCGTCGATGCTTTGCCCGCCTTGCATGAAGCGCACGCCCACGACTTTGTTGTTCTGGGCGATGAGCTTGTCGACGAGCACCTTGGTCTCGACGCGAAGATTTGGCCGCGCGAGCACGGGCTTCAGAAATCCGCGCGCCGACGACCAGCGCCGCCCGCGCCGTTGGTTGACGTGGAAATAGCCGACGCCTTCATTGTCGCCGGTATTGAAATCGCCGGTCGCCGGCACGCCCATTTGCGTCGCGGCCTGCGCCACCGCATCGAGGATTTTCCACGAGAGACGCGGCGCCTCGACCCGCCATCCGCCCCCGATCCCATGATGGTCGCTCTCGCCCAGGAAGTGATCTTCCAACGACCGGAAGGCGGGCAGCACGTCGTCCCATCCCCACCCGTCGAGACCCAACTGGCGCCAGTGATCGTAATCGGCCGCTTGTCCGCGCATGGTGATCATGGCGTTGATCGCCGACGACCCGCCGATCACCTTGCCGCGCGGATAAGCCAACGCGCGGCCATTGAGACCCGCTTCCGGCTCGGTCTTGAACATCCAATCGGAGCGCGGATTGCCGATGGCGAAGAGATAGCCGACCGGAATGTGAAACCAGATCCAGTTATCCGTCCCGCCGGCTTCAAGCAGCAGCACGCGCTTGCGCGAATCCGCCGACAACCGGTTGGCCACGATGCACCCGGCGGTGCCCGCGCCAACGACGATGTAATCGAATTCACCTTCTAGGCGCATGGGGGATGTAACGGCAAATTCAGCGGCTTCTGCTTAGGGCGCGTTCGGCGATGCAAGAAATTCCAGCGACTGTGTAATCCCCATCGGCTATCTGCGACAGCACACCGCTGACCAAAGTCGTCGAAGCGCAATTGGTGGGATAGATCGCTGTCGACCAGAAAGCTACTCTCTTAGCACGCCGAAATTGAAATATACGCAACAGTCGCGCTCGACATCTCCGGTTTCGAAGATCGACCAACTTTGGAGCCCATAGAGGCCGAGCAGTGGTGATGCACCGACCCCATCATCGTACCGAGCCGTATTCCGTCCGACGGATAACTTTTGGCTTCGCGGCAAGTAAGGATCGAAATGATGCAGCGCCTCCGATCGGAGCAGTAGTCGTCTCATTTCGAGTTCGAGTCCGACCGAATCGACAGCGAGTTGGCCCTTTGGCAGGAAAGCAACGCTGCTACCATCCTCTGCCCAGGCTTTGATCCCCAGGCCGTTCCGGCTGATGAGGGAGTTCGCTATCGCGGCGGCAAGATCGTATAATTGAACGAGCTTCGCTCGGATGCCACAGCCAACCAGCGCTGACCAGCAGCTTGCCGTCAGGCGAGCCAGCAATCGCGAATGGAAGCAATCCGAAGGTTTGCCATTAGACTTGATCGTACTTCGCCCGTACAAGGTCTTCGATTTCGAGTTGGTTGCAGCTTTCTGGGAAATGGACAATAACTTCCCGACCCGCTCAAGACGGATAAGCGCGACGGGAATTTCGTAGGCTCTGGTTGGTGAAAGCTGCGATTGATTTCGCGCAATATCGCACCACCGTCGTAGGATCAATGCCTATAGTGGACAGGCGCCGAGCATCGGATACGGTGAATTCGCCGCTGGGAACGCCTGCAGCGTCGAACGCGAATGCTATCGGACTCGACTGCTGCGGATTTCGCTGTCGAGCGAAAACTGTCGATCAGCGGCAACCCAATCGCAAAAGTGGATCGCCATGCCAGACGAGCGACTGCACGTCTGGAGCGAAAGTTCGGGATGCCTTGACCTCGATCATCAACGGATAGTCATCAGAGGACCTGATCAATCAAAGTGATTTCGACAAAACAGGCTCCCATCATGCGCCCCAACCAGAGCCCGCTACGACCCCCCTCTTTCCCACTCGATCGTCCCGGGCAGCTTGCTCGTCACGTCGTAGACGACGCGGTTGATGCCGCGCACTTCGTTGATGAAGCGCGTCGCGACGCGCGGGCTCAACCCTCGAAGACGAGGGACTTGACGACGACCGGTATTGCCTCGACGGCTTGCAGCATCTGGCCGAGGTCGACGAAGTTGAAGTCGCCGACCTCGATGCCGTCCACCACGATCACGTCGTGCGGCACCTTGAGCTCGCGCGTCAGCATGTTGCCGACGAGGCCGGCGACATCGGCCGACAGGATCAGCGACCATGGCTGCCCCGATAGGGGGGCGAGCGCCTGGGCGATGCCCTCGGCTAACGCCCGGATCGATGCATAGCTGGGGAAGATGGATCCGAGCAGGGCGACCGCGACCGGCCGCTCGGTGGTCGCGGGCGTGAGGTCGACCCGCGCGAACGCCTCGACGATGCCGGCGCTCACGCTCTCGGCCGTGTGGATCTCGGTATCGGCGGGCAGGCGCATCGGTATCACCTGCAAATCGAGGCGCGGCAGCAGGTCGTTGCGGGATACGAAGACCGTGCTGCTCGATACCTGAACGGTGTATTGCGAGGCGCCGATCACGGTCGCGCGAATGCATTCGACGCTGCCGGCGAGCGGCAGATCGAGCCCGGCCAAGCGGCGGCGGATGGCGGCGCCGAGGAGCTTGCCGAGGTCGCCGTAATCGGGCTTGCTCTCGTCGTAGACGTATTCGCCGACGCCGCCCGAGAAGCTGATCTGCTTCAATTCGCCGTCGTATTTCAGGGGGCCGACGATCACGAGGTCGCGCGCCAGCGGCGATAGCGTCGCCGCGCCGAAGCGCTTCGAACAGCAGGTCGCCGAGCTTCTCGGCGATCGCCGCTTTCTGCTCGTCGCGGATGACGTGTGCCGACCGCGATGTCGTAGCCGCAGGCGGCGGCGACGGCACGGCCCGCCTCTTCGACGCGGATGACGCGGTTGGCTTCGTCCCACGCGATGAGCCGCGCGCCGACATTGATGGCCATGGTGTCGTGGACGGCGCCGCCGATCACGATGGCGATTTTCGCCGTTCCGCCGCCGACATCGACATTCATGCCGTTGCCGTGATGCTTGGAGCGGAAGACGGCGCCCGAGCCGTGCGCGCCGAGGATCGCTTCGAGGTTGGGGCCGGCCGTGGCGCAGACGAAATGCCCGCCCTGATCGGCGAGCGTGCGGATGATGGCAGCGGCGTTGTGCTTCCTGACCGCCTCGCCGGTGCAGATGACCGCGCCGGTATCCACGGCGTCGGGCGCGATCTCCGCCTCCTCGTAGGCCCGCTTCACGAAGGCGCCGAGCGTTGCGGTATCGATCGTGTCGGGATCGGAGTAGGGCGTCAGGAGGATCGGCGAGCGATAGAGAACCTCGCGATAGATGACCTCGAACCGGCTCGCCACGCCGGTGCTGCGCCGCCACATCACCAGCTTCGAGAACATGAGATGCGAGGTCGACGAGCCGATGTCGATGCCGACGCTGGTCAGGCGCAACCAGTCGGGATTGACCGGAAATCCGTCGGCGCCGAGCTGATCGAAGACCGCTTCGGCGTCCTCGCCGAAATGACCGTGGCCGCGGGGATCGTCGTGCATCTTTTGTCTTTTCTATTGGGGTGGCACGAGAGCCGGCCGCCGCCGCTCTATTTGGGTGGCGGGCGGCTGACCCGGGGCCAGCCGCCGCCCCTCTTCGATGTCAGATCAGGTATCGCGCGCGCTGGTCGGGCCGACCTCGCCGTGGCACTTGTCGGCGAGGAAGGCCTTCATGCGGCACGTCGCGCCGTGCTTCGCCAGCTCGGCCTCGAAGATCTCGTGGACCTTGGGATTCTCGTCCCCGTACTCGACCTGCCAGCCGCCGTCCTTGATGCTCTTGTCGGCATTCCAGCCGTCTTTGCTCGCCGGCGAGGTGAGACCGAACTCGCCCAGGCGCAGCGCCAGATAGCGGGCGCGCGTCGGGCCGGTATTGAAGTGCTGGTGATAGCAGGAGTCGCTCGGCACGATGACCATGCCGCCCTTCTTCCAGTCGGCCTTTTGCAGATCGGACATGTCGTCCTTCGTCCAGAGGAGCGAGAAGCCGACGCCGCTGAGGATGAGGAGATGCGCGCCCGGGCCGTGGCGATGGCCCTTCTTATAGGTGCCGACCGGGAATTCGGAGATGTGCGACTTCAGCGAGCTCTTCGCCATCTCGAGCATCACGTTGATGCCGCCCGCGCCGCGTTCTTTCCAGCCGTAGAGCGCCATGTCCGGCGCGTTCGGGATGAAGTTCGTCTCCCAGACGCGGCGGTTGAACAGCTTGCCGCCGCCGGTAAAGGAGTTGGTGCCGCTATAGCGGCTCTCGAAGTTGAACGGATTGTCGAAGATGAAGCTGTCGTCGCGGAAGAGACGCATCATCTGCGGCGCATTCGTGACCGAGAGATAGCGCGCGGGCTCGGACCCTGCATTGAAGTGCTGATACCAGGCGTTGAGCGGGATCGAGAACACGCTGCCCGATTGCCACTCGAAGGTTTGCGGCGGCTGCCCATCCAGCCAGATACGCGTCGCGCCGCGGCCGGTCACCACGTACGCGTTCTCTTCGTAGAGGTGCCGCTCGGGCTCGGAGTGCTTGCCCGGTGCGATCTCGATCAATTGGGCATCGCCCGGCAGCGCGCCCTGGGGAAGCTGAAGATTGATGAAGGCGCCGGCCCCGCCTTTGCGCGCCCACGGCGAGAGCTCGACGTTCGCCAGGTCCCCGAACACGTACTCGTAAAGGACCTTCACCCCTTCTCGCTTTTGCCAGGCGTGGTAGGGGTCCTCGATGACAAAGTCTTCGAGCGGCGCTGTCGGCTTCGCAGCGATCTTCATGTCGTTATCCATCGCCCACCTCCCTTACGGCTCCATCCGAGCCAGCTTGTTTCAGAACAAGGAAGTCGTGCATCGGTTTGGCAAGTCATAGATCGCGCTCGCCATGCGTTCAAGGCGACCCGCGCGGGCGACGTTCGGGACCAACCTTGCTTGCGGCCGGTCACTTGTTCCCGGGAAAGGGAACGCCCTTCGTGGTGAAGCGCTGCGTCCCGCTTGTGGGACGCGCGGGGCGTCGCGCGCCGGTGGCAGGCTTGCCGGTGCCGGGCGGCTGGTGAGACGGCACGAGCTGGTGAGCGCCCGGGCCGATCAGGTCGGCGCGGCCCATTCGTTTCAGCGCATCGCGCAGCAGCGGCCAGTTGTCGGGGTCGTGATAGCGCAGGAACGCCTTGTGCAGCCTGCGATGCGACAAGTCCTTTGATCGCTTCGACCTTGTCGCTGGCGCCGTGCCGCACGCCGCGCAACGGATTGACGCCGGTATGGTACATGGCCGTGGCGGTCGCCATCGGCGACGGCAGGAACGTCTGCACCTGATCGGCGCGGTAGCGATTCTTCTTGAGCCAGAGCGCGAGGTTCATCATGTCCTCGTCGGTCGTGCCCGGATGCGCCGCGATGAAATACGGAATGAGGTAGTATTTCTTGCCGGCCTGCTTGGCGGCGGCGTCGAACATCTCTTTGAAACGGTCGTAGGCGCCGATCCCCGGCTTCATCATCTTGTCGAGCGGTCCGCGCTCGGTGTGTTCGGGGGCGATCTTCAGATAGCCGCCGACGTGATGGGTCACCAGCTCCTTGACGTATTCGGGACTCTTCACCGCAAGATCGTAGCGCACGCCGGACGCGACCATCACCTTCTTGACGCCCTTCGTCTCGCGGACCTTGCGGTAGAGCCGGATGAGATCGTCGTGCGAGGTGTTGAGATTGGGGCAAATCTCCGGGAACACGCAGGATGGCCGCCGGCAGGCCGCCTCGATCTTCGGGTCCTTGCACGCCATCCGGTACATGTTGGCGGTCGGCCCGCCGATGTCCGAGATCACGCCGGTGAAGCCCGGCGTCTTGTCGCGGATGCGCTCGATCTCCTGCAGGATCGAGCCCTCCGAGCGGTTCTGGATGATGCGGCCCTCGTGCTCGGTGATCGAGCAGAAGGTGCAGCCGCCGAAGCAGCCGCGCATGATCGTCACCGAGAACTTGATCATGTCCCACGCCGGGATCTTCGCATCGCCGTAGGCGGGATGCGGCGCGCGGGCGTAGGGCAGATCGTAGACCGCATCCATCTCTGCGGTGGTCAGCGGAATCGGCGGCGGGTTCAGCCACAGATCGCGGTCGCCATGACGCTGAACCAACGGCCGCGCATTGCCGGGGTTGCTCTCCCGATGCAGCACGCGCGAGGCGCGGGCATAGGCCTCCTTGTCCTGCTCGACCTGCTCATACGCCGGCAGTCGGATGACGACATCGCCGGGGTGGCGGGCGGCCCCTTCATCGGCGTCGTCGAGATCGTCGGCGCGCAGTTCGGTGTAATGCGCGGGCACGCGGCGGAACAGGGCGACGCCGCGAACAGAATGAGATCGGACGGCGCCGCGCCGGCGGCGAGCCGGTTCGCCACCTCGACGACGGCGCGCTCCGCATTGCCGTAGAGCAGCAGATCCGCCTTGGCGTCGGCCAGCACCGAGCGGCGCACCTTCTCCGACCAATAGTCGAAATGCGCGATGCGGCGCAGCGAGGCCTCGATACCGCCGAGCACGATCGGCACGTCCTTGAACGCCTCGCGGCAGCGTTGGGCATAAACGAGCGTGCAGCGATCCGGCCGCTTTCCGCCCTCCCCGCCGGCGGTGTAGGCGTCGTCGTGACGCAGCCGGCGATCCGCCGTGTAGCGGTTGACCATCGAGTCCATGTTGCCGCCGGTGACGCCGAAGAACAGCCTCGGCTTGCCCAGGGCCTTGAACGGCTCTGCCGACTGCCAGTCGGGCTGCGCGATAATACCGACCCTGAAGCCCTGGGCTTCGAGCAACCGGCCGATGATCGCCATGCCGAAGCTCGGGTGATCGACATAGGCATCGCCCGTCACCACCACGATATCGCATTCATCCCAGCCGAGCGCCGTCCATCTCGGCGCGACACATCGGCAAGAAAGGCGCCGCCTTGCCGGAAGGCGCCGACAGACGAGGCATCAGGGTGTTTTGAGCGTCCACTACTCTCACTCGATTGTCTCGATCTAGCCTAAGAATTTAATTTGCTTGGTAGAAAATTTTGCGACTATCGGCACGCGACCCAAAAAGTCTCACCCCTCATGTGCGCACAGGCAAACAGATTGCTCGCGCAATCTACCGTCATTGCCTGCCCCACATCATACCATCGACAGGCAAACATGCTTGCCCTATCCGCGTTTACTCTTCTTGGCTGTCACCGCCGACGCGCCGGCTTTGCGGGGGTGAAGTGTTTCGCCACGGGCCAGCATGGCGACGAATTTCGTGATCCGTTCCGCTCGTGTTTCCGGACGCTTTGCGTCATTCACTCGGTAGATGATGGCATAGCGGTTAGCGCGATCTAATTCTTCAAAGAAGGCTGCAGCCGACTTATTGCGCGTGAGCGCCGCGACCAAATCTGCCGGCACTTCGGCCTTTCCCTGAGAAACGTAGGCGCCGGCCCACCGCCCATCGCCTTTTGCGGCCTCGATCTCCGCAACCCCGGCGGGCCGGATCCGACCTTGTGCCAACAACTGATCTGCCGCATCGCGATTTTTTCGGGACCAACGACTGCCTCGCCGACGAGGTGTCATTCGGACGAGGAAATACTCGTTATCAAGCGGTGCCAGTTGACCGTCGATCCAGCCGCAGCAGAGCGCGGCCTCTATCGCTTCCTGTTTGGTGATGGTCGGCTTAGTAGCCCCAGCCTTGGATAACTTGAGCCAGCATCCGGTGGACGTTCGAGGCTCGGCGGACATATACGCCTCGAATTTCACCGGACTTCGAAAAGTCAGGATCGGTTCCGATTTTTCGGTGGCGCGTACCATCATCAAACTACGCTAGGCTAGCCTAATATACCCTACGGTATCCCCCGTCACTCCCACTCGATTCTCTCAACGCATGGTAACGCGCTGTCTATCAGCGCAAATTTTTTTCTGCCC
Organism: uncultured Alphaproteobacteria bacterium; assembly: GCA_963740675.1. GTDB lineage: Bacteria > Pseudomonadota > Alphaproteobacteria > ATCC43930 > CGMCC-115725 > CAIKMD01. Next base: position 764,311 of record CAVUFS010000001.1, on the reverse strand, counting down.
ACTACGAAGAACCGTCTCCCTGATCCGTCAAAAATTCGCGCTCTTGAATTCAAAGGGGAATTTCGCCAATTCAGAATCTCCCCGGTTTCAGTGACTATCGGCATCAATCGGTCGATTTTCTGCGTTCTTTAGCTGCGCCTTCACGATTAGCACCGCTGGAAAAAGACCGTCACGCCCGGCAAGAGCCCATACGATATTGTAGTGACCATTGTTATCGAAAGGAGCCATCCATGAGCGCCGTACAAATCGAGCAGAACAGCTACGAGATGCCTCCGCGAGAGGGGATCAGCATCGCCCATTTTCTCACGGTCACCGACATCCAGCGATCAGCCCGCTACTACGAAAAGGTGTTCGGCGCTCGCATTCTGAGCCTGGGTGACGGCAATGCGCCTGCATACCTTCAGCTCGCGAATATCTGGATGATTCTGAATGTTGGGGGTGGGCCGACCCCGGACAAGCCGACGGTAACGCTCAGCGTCCCCGACCCGAATTACATCAACAGCTTTATGAATTTCCGCGTTGCGGATATTCAAGCTTGCTACAGTTATGGAAAAGCCGAGGCGCCGAGTTCATCACCGAACCGATCCCCAAGTACGGCGAGATCCGCTGCTACATCCGTGACCCCGACGGCTACATCATCGAAGTCGGACAAAGCGCCGATCAAGTCTACGGTTAACGCCTGGCACGTCATGGATACAGAATGAAGAGAGTGCTCCATCCCTCCGCGCCATTTGAAAAGCCATACTGCATTTCAGTCCGGGCAGAAGATTAGGAGAACACCACAATGTCACATCACTACTCCGGCCCCAACGTCGGATTTCCGCGCGGCGACGCTCGACTCGACTTGACCGATCTCTATGCGTTCCCCAAGCCCGGAGACCCGGCCAAGTCGATCTTCATCATGAACTTTCATCCGTCCGTTAGTCTTCAACCGCAGGCGCCCACAACTTCCGAGCCTTTCGCGCCCGAGGCTCGTTACGAACTCAGGATCGATACCGACGGCGATGCTGTGGCCAATATCACTTACCAGGTGCGATTGTCGTTCGTTGCCTGGCGGCAAACAGAGCGCGACTCTGCGCCGTTTTGAGGGCGCACAGGCCGAAACTGGCGGGAGGGTTATCGCTGAGGCGGTGCCGGTCTCAACCGGGCGCGAGGCACATGCGACCCTGGCCGGTGACCACCGTTTCTTTGCGGGTTGGCGCAGCGATCCTTTTTTCTTCGACGTACTTGGCGTGCTCAACAATTTCCAGTTCACCACTGGCGATTTCTTTGCCGACAAGGATATTTGCAGCATCGTGCTGGAAGTGCCCAACTCGCAGCTTGGGCCGAAAGCCATCGGTATATGGGCCCGCACTCTAATTCCCGCAGATGATGCGGGCGGCTGGGTACAGGCGGATCGCGGCGCCCGCCCCAACCAACTCCCTTTCTTTCCGGCGACCACAACGATGCCTACCTCGGCGCCGAGCCGGTGGATGATGCGCGCTTCGTTCCTGTCTTCGCCCACTCTCTGGAACACACGGGCGGCTACACACCCGAAGCAGCAAAACAGGCGGCAGCAAAACTGTTGCCCGACATTTTGCACTACGACCCCAAACGCCCCGCGCGCTTCCCCGACAGCGGTCGCGCGCTGAACGACGACGTTTCCGACATCTTCCTTGGCATTCTCACCAACGGAAAGGTCACCGGAGATAAAGTCGGTCCGCACAACGATCTTCTTGCTGAATTTCCCTACCTCGGCCCACCGCACACTATCCGAGACAAATAATGGAACGAGAGGAATTTCAAATGGACCGCACAAATGGATTAGAACAGGCCGCGTCGACCTCGCTGAGTGTGAACGTCTTCACCGCCCCAGGAAAAGCGGTGGTCGGCGAGCGGCCAAAGCCCTTCGGCGAAGCGCTCGGCTTTAACCCGATCACGTCGCCTTAATCTTCGGCAAGCACGACGCGGTGCTGGTGGACGCAATGGGACCGTGGCTGAGGCCGAAGCTCTCGCGGATTAGGTCGCTCTGCACAACCGCAACCTCTCCAACACAGTTGCCATCGAGGTGCCGTTGATGAAACAGTGGGGGCAGAAGCCCGAGTTTTAGTTCCAATTCGCAAAGCGCGCTGGAAAGCTTGTCATCGTGCTGGAAGCATTCGAACGGGAACCACTTCCGGTGCATATCATCTACACGCCGCGTAAGCCGGTGCCACTCAAGCTCCGCGCGTTTCTCAACTGGATGACGCCGAGCCTTAAAAGCCCGACTGACCTTGGCTTGAGCGGCGAATTTCGCTCGCCCTTGGGGCACATTCGGTACTCGACGGCAACTGGCATCCTTCGTCCTGGCTGCCGTGCTGGGCTGACCACGCAAGCGGTGGTGCCGCCCTTCGCGCGGCCGCTCGCGGGACGCGAGGCGATAAGATCAACGTCCAACGTTTGAGATCAATCGAAATCAATCGAAAGAGCGAACTACGCCGCAGTACTCTATGGTATCTAGGTTATCCGGCGCAACGCCACTCTCGCGCCCACTCGATTGTTCTAAGGGATGGTAACGCGCTGAATTTTCAGCGCAGCTTTCTTTGGGCGCGTCGAAGAACCGTCTCAACGATCCGTCAGAAACTTGCGCTCTTGAATTCAAACGCCAATTTCGACGGTCCACGATTTGCTCGGATTCAGCGACTATCGGTATCAATCGGTCGATTTTTCTGACGGCTGCGGACCCAGCCGTGCCGGCAGTTCCCGAGGCTGTCTATCACATGAGTCCTTCGCGAGATTTTGCATTGGGCTGCGTAATCGATACAGCGGTACGCCCGACACAGCGCCATCGGCACCTACCGCGCGTCAGTCGCGCGATACGGACAGCCCCGCGAGAAGCGGAGCGTATGCGGCGAGCCTGCGGGATACGAACTCCGTGAAGAGCCGCACGCGCTTCGTCTTGCGCGTCTCGCCCTGCGTGAGAAGCCAGAGCGTTCCGTGCATGTGCAGGCCGGTGCCCGGGCGCTCTCACCAGCAGCGGGTCGGCATCTCCGACGAAGCACGGCAGTGTCGTCATGCCGAGCCCCTGCCGCACCGCCGCGATCTGCGCCTCGCCGTCCGTGGTCCTGAATGGAACCCCCGCGGCGCGGACCTCGCCCTCGCGCGCCCAATCCGGGATACCATTACTGGCTCACGACGATCCACCGGATGGGATCGGGCGCTCCCGCACGCCACGCGGCTAGACGATCGCGGGACATGTAGACGCCGCCGAACAGCTCCGGTCCCTTCAGGCCGTGAAGATTGAGCGGCAGGGTTTTGCGGTCGTAGACGACGCGGATCGCAACATCGGCCTCTCGGTTGGTCAGATTCACCAGCTCGCCGGAGGGCATTATCTCCATCTCGATCTCCGGATGCAGACGCGCGAAATTCGGCGAAGTCCGGCATGAGCAGGTGTGTCGCGAGGGTCGGTGCCAGCGTCACCCGCAGAAGCCCGCGCACGCTCTGGTCGCGCCCGAAGACGCGCGTCTCCAGCTGGTGCGATGACGCTTCCATCTGGTTCGCGAACTCGAGGACCTCCTCGCCCGCTGCCGTCAGGCGGTAGCCCGAAGGCAGCTTCTCGAACATCTGCGCCCCGAGGCGTTCCTCGAGCTGGGCGATGCGTCGCAGCACGGTCGCGTGGTTCACCCCGAGGCGCTCGGCGGCAGCCCGCACCGAGCCTCCGCGCGCGACGGCAAGAAAGTAGCGAACGTCATCCCAGTCGATCATGGTGCAATCCTGCACCGCGCGGTGCGCCTTCCAAAAGCCGTGTCCGACGCATCGAACAGCATCTCTGGGCGGTCACATCGGCATCGTAGCCAACCGAACACAGCCCAATTCGCCGAACGACAGACACCGATCGTCGCGGCTGGTGTCAGTCGTCCAGCCGGATCGATTTCGCACCACCGATGTGCGCGCTTCCGCACTCAGCGCCTGACCGCCGGCCGACCCATTTCCATGTGTCTCGGGGACTTCCCGAGACGCTGCCCAAGACGGAACCTGAAAGGAGAAGTCATGGGAAAGCTCGAGGGTAAGGTTGCAGTCATCACGGGCGGATCGAGCGGCATGGCGCTGGCGAGCGCCAAGCGGTTCGTTGAAGAAGGCGCTTACGTTTTCATCACGGGCCGAAGGCAGGAGGCGCTCGACGAGGCCGTCAAGCTGATTGGCCGGAACGTGACCGGCGTGCGCGGCGACGCGGCCAATCTCGACGACCTCGACCGTCTGTTCGACACGGTCAAGCGGGAAAAGGGCAGGATCGACGTCCTGTACGCGAGCGCCGGCACGGGCGAAGCCGTCCCACTGGGCGAGATTACCGAGCAGCATTTCGATGCGACCTTCGGCCTGAATACGCGCGGCACGCTGTTCACGGTGCAAAAGGCGTTGCCGCTGTTCAACGATGGCGGATCGATCTTCATGACCGGGTCAGTTGCTTCGCTGAAAGGTTTTCCCGGTTACAGCGTGTATGCGGCGAGCAAGGCGGCGTTGCGCGCATTCGCACGCAGCTTGGCTCAACGAACTGAAGGGCAGGAATATCCGGGTGAACGTGCTGCAGCCCGGGACCGATCGCCACACCGATGCAGGACCAAGTTCTCACCGCAGAGGCGAAGCAGATGTTCGAATCTCTGATCCCGCGGGGAACGATGGGTCGTCCCGAGGAAATTGCGGCGGCCGCGCTGTTTCTTGCTTCAGACGATTCGAGCTTCGTGAATGGGGTGGAGTTGTCTGTCGACGGCGGCTTCTCGGCCATCTGAAAGGCCGTGGAATCAGCATCAACGCGGATCGGAGGTAAAATTTCCATGAGCATTGAGAAGAACATCCAGACCGTGAAGGACTTCTTCGCCGCGATCGGCCGCGGCGACAGGGAGGCTCTGCTGGCGCTAGTCGCCGAAGACATCGAGTGGATCATTCCGGGCGAGGACTGGCCGCTGGCCGGAACGCGCCGCGGACACGCGGGCCTGGCGAATTTGCTTGAGACCGCATCCAAGTCGATAGAAACGTCCACGGAACCCAGCGAGTTCGTAGCGCAAGGAGACCGGGTCTGTCATCGGCTTCGCGAGGGGAAGGATCAAAGCTACGAACAAGACGTTCGAGGACGACTGGATCTTCGCCATCACGGTCCGGGACGGCAGGTTGACCAACATCCGGGAGTACATCGACACGCAGGCACTCGGCGCGGGCCGCGCAGATGGACGCGTCCGGGCGTGGCGTAGCGCTGACCATCTGCGGCCATCGGGCTGGCGTAGACGGTGGATCAGCCGTGGATCGCCCCCTCGCACGCCGCGCGCTCGTCGAATGCCCAACCGTAACGGAGATCCCGATGTACGACCAATCCAAGCTATCCGAGTTGATCCGGTTCGCACGAGTCGATGCGGGCTCCACCGTTATCGACGTTTACCCGGGCGACGGCGACTGGACCCGTCTCTTCTCCGACATCGTGGGACCCAAAGGTCGGGTCTACAGCTTCGTGCCGGCCGAAGTCGCCCACTTCAAGAACGATCCGGTCGGCCTCATGCGGACGCTCGCGAAGGAGCCGGGCCGAGAGAACGTCGAAGCCGTCTCGGCGGACCTCGTCGCGATGCCGGAGGTCACGCAGCCAGCGGATGTCCTGTGGCTGCACCTGTTCTACCACGATCTCCACACCGCGCTGATCCAGGACAAGGGCGCGACGGCGGCCGACTTCAATCGAGCCGTCTACGAACGGCTGAAGCCCGGTGGGTTCTACGTCATCGTCGACCACGCCGCCGCCGCTGGGTCGGGCACGAGCGACACCCAGTCGCTGCATCGGATCGATCCCGCGTCCGTCCGCGAGGAGGTGGAGGCGGCCGGCTTCGTGCTGGACGCGGAAAGCACCATGCTCGCGAACAAGGACGATCCGCACTCGATCAAGGTGTTCGATCCCTCGATCAAGGGCGAGACCGATCGCTTCGCCTATCGGTTCGTGAAGCCCTGACAGTAAGTCATTCCCGTGACGATGAACCATCTCTCGCAAGCGGATGGTCGACGCGGAGAACCGGTCGCGCGCTAACTTCCTCGACCAGCGCGCGACCGAATATGCGAAGGCCACGAAGTCGCGAAGGTCGGGTGGGCCTGACGGCGTATGGGCGCCGTTCCAAGAGTGGGAGACGTCGACAGAGCGGCATATCTGCGAATCGCCTAAAGTCTATCGGCGGCTATCGATGGGCTAGAATTCGCCGAAGCGTCCTCTTCTATCCGATACTGCTCCACGGCCCTCCCCGTCACTCCCACTCGATCGTGCCGGGCGGCTTGCTCGTCACGTCGTAGACCACGCGGTTGATGCCGCGGACTTCGTTGATGATGCGCGTCGCGACGCGGGAGAGGAATTCGTGATCGAAGGGATAGGAGTCGGCGGTCATGCCGTCGGTCGAGGTGACGGCGCGCAGCGCGCAGACGTGATCGTAGGTGCGGCCGTCGCCCATCACGCCGACGGTGCGCACGGGCAGCAGCACGGCGAAGGCCTGCCAGATCGCGTCGTAGAGGCCGGCGTTGCGGATTTCTTCGAGATAGATCACATCGGCCTTGCGCAGGATCTCGAGCTTTTCGTCGGTGATCTCGCCGGGGATGCGGATGGCGAGGCCGGGGCCCGGGAACGGATGGCGCTTCACCAGGCTGTCGGGCAGGCCGAGCTCGCGGCCGAGATCGCGCACCTCGTCCTTGAAGAGCTCGCGCAGCGGCTCGACCAGCTTCATGCGCATGCGCGCCGGCAGGCCGCCGACATTGTGATGCGACTTGATCGTCACGCTAGGCCCGCCGGTGAAGCTCACCGAATTCGATCACATCGGGATAGAGCGTGCCTTGCGCGAGGAAATCGGCGCCGCCGATCTTATGCGCCTCTTCGTCGAACACGTCGATGAAGGTGGCGCCGATGATCTTGCGCTTCTGCTCGGGATCGGTGACGCCGGCGAGCTTGCCGAGGAAGAGATCGCTAGCGTCGCGATGGACGAGCGGGATGTTGTAGTGGCCGCGGAAGAGCGTCACGACCTCATCCGCCTCGCCGGCGCGCATCAGGCCGGTGTCGACGAAGATGCAGGTGAGCTGATCGCCCAGCGCCTCGTGCAGCAGCACCGCCGCGACCGAGCTGTCGACGCCGCCCGAGAGGCCGCAGATCACGCGGCCTTTGCCGACTTGCGCGCGGATGCGGGCGATCGCCTCGCCGCGGAACGCCGCCATCGACCAATCGCCGCCGCAGAGCGCGACGCGATGCGTGAAGTTGCGCAAGAGCGCCGCACCTTGCGGCGTGTGCACCACCTCGGGATGGAATTGCACGCCGTAGAAGCGGCGCTTGTCGTCGGCGATGGCGGCGAAAGGCGCGCCTTCGGAGGTGCCGACGACGCGGAAGCCTTCGGGCAGCGCCTCGACGCGATCGCCGTGGCTCATCCACACCTGCTCGCGCGCGCCCTTCTCCCAAAGCCCGGCGAAGAGCGCGCAATCCTCGGCGATGTCGAGGAAGGCGCGGCCAAATTCGCGATGATCCGACGGCGCGACATGGCCGCCCAGTTGCGCGCACATCGTCTGCTCGCCATAGCAGATGCCGAGCACCGGCACGCCGAGCTGGAACACCGCATCGGGCGCACGGGGCGATGCGTTCTCGGTCACCGAGGCCGGGCCGCCCGAGAGGATGATCGCTTTCGGCCCGTAGGAAGCGATCTTCTCATCCGTCATCTGGTTGAAGGGATGGATCTCGCAATAGACGCCGCTTTCGCGCACGCGGCGCGCGATGAGCTGCGTCACCTGGCTGCCGAAATCGAGGATGAGAACGCGGTCGGAGGCGGGAGTGGTCATGGTTGGATCACCTTAGCCAGCGCGGCGAGATCGCTCCAGCCATAGGCCAGATCGGCCGGCGAATCGGCTTCGTCTTCATCCTCGGCAAGGCGCTGCGCGCAGAGCACGCCGCCCATCGATTCGTAAAAGCCGCAAGCCGGATTGCTCGCCAGCACCCAGGCGATCGCTTTGTCGTGGCCGCGCTCGCGCAATTGCGCCGCCAGCCGGGACAGCATCGCGCGGCCGATGCCGCGCCGCTGATAGGCGGGCAGAAGATAAAGCGTCTTGAACTCGCCGCTATAGCCAAGCACGTCCTCGCCGCGCAGCGGACCGGCATTGCCGAAGCCGCACACGCCGACGCCGAAATCCGTCGCGACCAGCACGGGATGGGTCTCGGTGTAAGCTGTCAGGATGTCGCTCCACATCGCTTCGCGCTGCTCGACCGTCACCTCGTCGATCAGAGCATCGTCGATCAAGCCGCGATAGGTGGTTTGCCATATAGCGACATGAACGCGCGCGATAGCCGCCGCGTCTTCCGGATGGGCCAGGCGTATATCAACCATCGGCGCTCTCACCCTCGCTCTCGTTGTTGCTTTCACGATCGCTCTCGGCAGCGTCTTCTTCTTTCGCAGGCGCTTTGGGCGCGGACTTGCGCTCCATCACCGCGACGAAAAACCCGTCGGTGCCGTTGCGCGACGGGGTGAGGCGAAGCGTGTCGGCGCGTGCCGGACAATCGCCACCGACGGTCTCGGCCCAGATGTCGCGGATCGGCACGAGAAAGAAATCGGGATGAGTTTCGAGGAATTTCGCGACCTGGTCCTCGTCTTCTTCCATCAGCAGCGAGCAGGTCGCGTAGATCAGCCGCCCGCCCGGCTTCACCAGCCGCTGCGCGCTGTCGAGGATGTCGGCCTGCAGCGCGGGCAGCTCGACGACGTCCTCGGGCTTCAGCGCCATTTCGCATCGGGATTGCGGCGCCAGGTGCCGGTGCCGGTGCACGGCGCATCGACGAAGACGCGATCGAAGCCCTGCGCATGACGCTTCACCCATTTATCGCGCGCGCTGGCCAACGGCTGGCGTTGCACGATGCTGGCGCCGGCGCGGCGCAGGCGCTGCGTTGCGCGCTCCAGCCGCTTTTCCGCGATATCCGCTGCGACGAGATGGCCGCGATTCTTCATCGCCGCCGCGAGCGCCAAGGTCTTGCCGCCGGCGCCGGCGCAGAAATCGACGACGCGCATGCCGGGCCGCGCATCGGCGAGCAGCGCGGCGATCTGCGAGCCTTCGTCCTGCACCTCGATGGCGCCGTTCTTGAAGAGATCGAGCTGGCCCAGCGGCACGCGCTCGAAAAGGCGGAGGCCAAGCGGCGACAGCTTGGTGCGCGCCAGCTCGATGCCCTGTTTGGCGAGCGCGCCGTAAACCGTCTCGCGCTCGGCCTTCAGCGCATTGACGCGCAGATCGAGCCCCGCCTCGTCCTCCATCGCCGTCATTTCGCGCGACAGATCGCGGCCCAGCGCGCGCTCCAGCGACGGCCCGAGCCAGGCCGGGAAATTGCCGCGCGCCTCGGCGGGCATTTCTTTCGGATAGGCCGGCGTGCCGGCGAGCGTTTCGATCAGCTGCCGCTCGCGGTCATCGAGCCGCGGCGGGCGAAAACGATCGCCATCGCAAGCGCGATCGATCTGCTCCAGCGACCATTCCTCGAACAACGCGAGCTCGGCAAGGAGACGCCGCCGCGCATCGAGCGTTTCGCCGCAACGCGCGAGCCAGTAATCGATCGCGCCGCGGCGACGCAGCACACCATAAATATGGCCCGAGATCGCGGCGCGGTCCTTGGCGCCGGCGAAGCGATGGCGGCGGAAATAATCGGCGACGATATCGTCCGCCGCCGCACGGCCTTCGCCGATCGCGCTCAACAGACCGATCGCCGCTTCGATACGCGCGCCGGGGGTCATGGGAGGAAGCTTTCAACTGTCGGCTTAACGCTGTCAGCCCGCACGATACCGTCATTCCCGCGAAAGCGGGAATCCAGGAAATAGCGTGGTGTCGCCCTGGACCCCCGCTGGCGTGGGGGTGACGAAAGAGAGTTCCGAATCAAAGTAAGTCACACCGAAACGAAATGGCCGACAGCGAAGAGCTGACAGCCGGGGGGCTAAAGATCCAGCCGGTAATTCGGCGCCTCGCGGGTGATCGCGATGTCGTGGACATGGCTTTCGCGCAGGCCTGACGCGGTGATGCGCACGAATTTGCAGTTCTTCTGCATCTCGCCAATCGTGCGATTGCCGGTATAGCCCATCGCGGCACGCAGGCCGCCGATGAGCTGGTGGATGACATGCGCGACCGGGCCTTTATGCGGCACGCGGCCTTCGACGCCTTCGGGCACCAGCTTCAACTCGCTCTGCACTTCCGCCTGGAAATAGCGATCGGCCGAGCCGCGCGCCATCGCGCCGACCGAGCCCATGCCGCGATAGGATTTGTAGCTGCGGCCCTGATAGAGGAAGACCTCGCCCGGCGCTTCGTCGGTGCCGGCAAAGAGCGAGCCGAGCATCGCGCAATCGGCGCCGGCGGCGATCGCCTTGGCAAGATCGCCCGAGAATTTGATGCCGCCGTCGGAGATCACCGGCACGTCGCGCTTGCGGCAATGTTCGACCACGTCGTTGACCGCGGTGAGCTGCGGCATGCCGACGCCCGCGACCATGCGCGTGGTGCAGATCGAGCCTGGGCCGATGCCGACCTTGATCGCATCCGCGCCGGCTTCGATCAGCGCCTCGGCGCCTTCCGCCGTCGCGATATTGCCGGCGATGATCTGCGTGTAATTGGAAAGGCGGCGGATGCGGTTGACGGTTTGCAGCACGCGCGAGGAATGGCCATGCGCGGTGTCGACCACCAGCACGTCGACGCCGGCATCGAACAGCGCCTCGGCGCGTTTGACGCCGTCCTCGCCGGTGCCGGTCGCCGCGGCGACGCGCAAGCGCCCGGCCGCGTCCTTGCACGCGTTCGGGTAACGCTGCGACTTCTCGATATCCTTCACCGTGATGAGGCCGACGCAGCGGTAATTGTCGTCAACGACGAGCAGCTTCTCGATCCGGTTTTGATGCAATAGCCGGCGCGCTTCATCGCGGCCGATATTCTCGTGCACCGTGACCAGCCGCTCCTTGGTCATCAGCTCGGCGATCTTCTGCTTCGGATTGCTGGCAAAGCGGATATCGCGGTTGGTCAGAATGCCAACGAGCTTTTGCGAGCCGCGCTCGACCACCGGGAAGCCAGAGATGCGATGCATATCCATCAGCCGCTGCGCATCGGCGAGCGTCTCGTCGGGATGGATGGTGACCGGGTTCACCACCATGCCAGCCTCGAATTTCTTGACCCGGCGGACTTCGTTCGCCTGGTCCTCGATCTTCAGATTGCGGTGGATGACGCCGATGCCGCCGGCCTCGGCCATGGCGATGGCCAGCCCGCTTTCGGTAACCGTATCCATCGCCGCCGAGAGCAGCGGAATGCCGAGCGACACCTCGCGGGTGAGGCGCGTTTTGGTATCGGTTTCATTGGGAAGGACCGCCGAGGCCGCAGGCACCAGCAAGACGTCGTCAAAAGTGAGCGCCTCGCGGATTTCCATGCTGCCTCCCGGTTAAGGTTGGCGACGATATATAGGACCCGAATCTCTGTTAGGGAAGCCCTGGCGGGCAGATCAGCCCTGCGAATCTGCTTATCTTTGCTTCGCACGACGGCCGTTCGCTGGGCTCGCGCCCGCCCTGTGCTACGCGTTATTTGGTACGCGATTCGTGCCGCGATAACCTTGCGCGACGACATAAACCTCGGCCGATTCCGCGCGGCTGGCCGGCGGCTTGGCGTGGCGCAGGCTGGTGAAATCGCGTTTCAGGCTGGCAAGCAGCTCGCCCTCGGCGCCGCCCTGGAAGACCTTGGCGACGAAAACGCCGCCCGGCGCCAGCACCTCTTTCGCGAATTCATAGGCCGCCTCGGCCAGGGCGACGATGCGCAGATGATCGGTCGCGGCATGGCCGGTGGTCGGCGCCGCCATGTCGCTGAGGACGAGATCGGCCTGCCCGCCAAGCGCGGCGATGATCTGCGCCGGCGCCTTCTCGTCGAGAAAATCCTGCTGCAGCACGGTCGCGCCGGGCACGGCTTCCATCGGCAGGATGTCGGCGGCAACGATCTTGCCCTTGCCCTCCTCGGCGCCGATCCGCTGCGCCGCGATCTGCGTCCAGCCACCGGGCGCCGCGCCGAGATCGACGATACGCGCGCCGCGCTTCAATAGATGGAAGCGCTCGTCGAGCTCGATCAGCTTGAAGGCCGCGCGCGAGCGATAGCCGAGGCGCTTGGCCTCGGCGACATAAGGATCGTTGAGCTGGCGCGCGAGCCAGGCGGCCGACGAGACCGAGCGCTGCTTGGCGGTTTTGACGCGCACCACCATGCCGCGCCGCGCGCCGTGACTGGTTTGCGTGCCATGTCAGTTGCCTTGGACGAGGCCCAACAGAATGCCTTCGCGGATGCCGCGATCGGCGACACGCAAGCGGCCGACCGGCCAGAGCCGGCAGATCGCCTCGAGGATCGCGCAGCCGGCAAGCACGAGATCGGCGCGCTCGGCGCCGATGCAGGGATTGCTCGCGCGCTCGTCATGGTTCTGTCCGGCGAGGCGGCGCGAGGCGCGGCGCAGATCCTCGAAGCGCAGCACCACGCCATCGATGCGGCGGCGGCTGTAATGGCGGAGATTGAGATGCACGGCGGCGAGCGTCGTCACCGTGCCGGAAGAGCCGAGCATCTGCACCTGTCCCGCGGCGATGCGCGACGCGATGCCCTGGCGCTGCTCGATATCGCGCAGCGCGGCGTCGATCTCGGCGACCATCGCGGCATAGGTCGCCTCCGACACCTCGCGCCCGCCATAGCGATCGCTCAAGGTGACGACGCCATGCGGCAGCGATTGCGAATCGATGATCCGCGGCTCGCCGCCATCGACGCTGAGCCAGACCAGCTCGGTCGAGCCGCCGCCGATATCGAAGACCAGCGCGTAAGGGATGCGCGGATCGAGTAGCGGCGCGCAGCCGGCAACGACCAGCCGCGCCTCTTCCTTCGCGGTGATGATCTCGAGCGCGATGCCGGTCTCGCTCGCGACGCGGGCCATGAACTCGGCGCAGTTGGTGGCGCGGCGGCAGGCCTCGGTGGCGATGGAGCGCGCGCCGGCGACGCGATGCACGGCGATCTTGTCGGCGCAGACTTTCAGTGCGTCGAGCGTCCGTGTCCATCGCCGCTTCGGAGAGGACGCCGCTCGCTGCCGAGCCCCTCGCCGAGACGAACGATGCGCGAGAAAGCATCGACGACGCGGAACGGCGCTGCCGGCGGCGCATCGGCGCAACGCCGCGCCACCAGCAGGCGGCAATTATTGGTGCCGAGATCGAGCGCGGCAAAGGCCGCATCGCTGCCGCTGCGCTGGGATCGTTCAGCAGGTTGAGAAAGCGGCTCGGACAAGGCGGCTACCGGTTTCACAAAAAGGGTTCGCGCGATGCTAACGCAGGACCCCGATTATGATAAGCGGGGGCGATGATAAGCCCTACGCGGTTTCTACCGATCCAGGACGAAGTCGTTCAGCCGATCCCAGAGCGGCGGCCGCAGATGCTCGCGCCCGTCGACGCGAATTCCAGCCGATCTGCAGCGCATAGCCGCGCTCGCCCGTCGCCCGATCGATGCCGAAGCGATAGTGGCGCACGATCTCGATCGCATTGACCCGCTGCGCCGCGGGGAGCCCGACGAGATTGGAGCGATCGAATGCGAATTGCTGCTCGAACGCCGCGGGCACCGGCGCGAGCGTCAGAAAGCGCGACTGTCGGCGCCTCGCCCGGCGGGCGCTTGCGGAAGAGACTGTCGGCAAGCTCTTCCTCCTCGCGGATATCGAAAGCGACGCCGCGGCGGAACGCGACATAAGACGGTCGGCGAATGCGCTCGAGAAACGGGCGGCGATCATGCGCGTAAATGTTGACGAAGCCCGACGAGAACACGATGTCCGAGCGCATCGGGTCGTAATACGGCGCGAGCGGCGAATCATAAAAGCGATAGGACGCATTGGTCAGCGCGATCAGCCCGCCCGGCAGCAGCGCGCTGTCGAGCACGGCGAGCAGCTCGTCGAAATCCTCGGCCGGAAACAGCTTCTGCATATCGGTCGGCGGGTTGAGGCAGAGGACCGACGCGCAATTGATGAGATCGTAGGGCCCATGATCGCGGATCGCCGCGCGATCGGATTTGAAGATCGTCGCCAGATGGCCGGTCGTCGCGATCGCCTCTTCCAGGGACACCGGCTCGATCTCGCAGCCATAAAGATCGGCATCGGGGAAAATGCTGCGGATGGTGACGATTTCCTCGCCGGTCGAGCAGCCGAAGGACAGGATTTTCAGCTTGCGATCCGGCGGCACGCCGAGCTGCGCCTGCGCGGTACGGAGGACATCCGTCCGGCGGAAGAGATGGGTATGGACGTGGTTTTGCGCGCGCCGCATGGCGGCTGATGTAGCGGAAGCCGCGGCACGGGTTACAGGCGCAGAAAGTCGCCCCCAGGCCGCCGGCGCCGCGAAATCGTGGCAAAAGCGCGGCAGCATAGGCGGCCGCCACCTACCCAAAATCCGCCCGGTATGCTAATAAACGCAGCCTAGACGCTCCGTGTTGGGGGATCGTCTAACGGTAGGACCCCAGACTCTGACTCTGGTTGTCTAGGTTCGAATCCTAGTCCCCCAGCCATCTAGTCCCGTCTCTCTCGAAAAATGGACCTGACGGTGCAAAAAAGCCCGCAAATTCGCGGGCTTTTTTGCATCATTCGGAACCAGAGACCGAGGTGATTTCGAGTTTTTGGCGCGCCGCTGGCGAATTTTCTCTCATGGCCATTTTCGTAGTTCCGAGTGGTGTTCCCGACACACAGCCACCAGCCGGTCTTGGAGTACCGACCATTGTCCAAATGGCTGCTCGGTCGCGGTAGATTGTTATCGTTGAACGGCTAGGCGAGCGCGCGATTCCGCCGTTTCATGCGCCAACACGGCGCCCTGCCCATCGAGTATCACGCCGAACGTGTGCTCGGCCGCTTCGCGTGAGACATAGCCCAGGCGCACATCGGCAGCCACTTTCGAGGGTTCGCGTTTCAATGGATCGCTATACCCACCTCCCCCTGAAGTCTGCACCCGAATGCGGTCTCCGGGCCCAACCGGGATATTGGCTTTGCGGACTTCTTTCGGCGCCGCTCCCGGGCTCTCGATCGTAATGCAGGGCCGCGCGCCGTTGCCGCCGCCGCGCACGCCCCATGGGGGACAGCCGATGCGCTCATTGAGGACGTGAACGTGACACGACGTGAGCGGCGCGATCACCTTCTCGAGGCCAATCCCTCCGCGCCATTCCCCAGCACCGGCCGAATTCGTCCGAATCTCAAAGTGCTCGATACGCAGAGGGTAGAGCGCTTCCTGCGCCTCGATCGGGATATCGAGCGTGTCGCCATGGCTCATCGTCTTGTAGTGCGCCGGACCATCATGGCCGTAGGAAGCCCCCCATCCACCATCTGCGGCGCTGAGATTATAGAAAGGCTCACCTGTGCGTGGATCACGTCCCGCAAGACTGTGAATACAGAAGTTCCCGTGATGGGCCGCCGCCACGTGTTCGGGCGCAGCGTCGACCAGCGCCTTCACGATTGTATCGATCACCGTCGGAAGCGGTGCACTATAAAGCCCCATTGGCGCATCGGCGGCGGCACTGAGGAACTTGCCATCCGGTATGACCACGTGAAGGGGCCGGAAGCTTCCATCATTCGCCGGCTCGTCAGGTGCCGCGATGTATTTGAAGGCGATCCGCGCCGCGGTGATCGCGCCGCCCTCGCGCCCGGAATTGATCGGACCTTTCACCTGATCGGCAATGCCGGAAAAATCGACGGTCATCTCGTCGCCCTCGACGCGGACGACGATGTCCAAGTTCATCGGCTTGTCGAGATCGACGCCGTCATTGTCGAGAAACGAGCTCGCGCGGTAGACGCCGTCCGGAATCTTCCGAATAGCGGCCCGCGCTGCCGCTTCGGAACGCTGCCACATCAGCTCGATCGCCGCACGAAGCGCGGTAAGCCCGTATTTTTCGATCTGCTTGGCAATGAGATCGCGGCCCATGAGACAGCCGGCGAGCTGGGATTCGATATCGCCCAGCAGCATACGCGGAAATCGCGTGTTGTATTCGATAATGCGGTAGATATCGCGGCAGGGCTCGCCGCGCGACCATAGCTTTATGCTGCGGTACTGGATGCCCTCCTGATAGATCTCCGTCGGCCCGACCGGCGCGCATGAGCCGACGACCATGCCGCCGACATCGATCCAATGCACCAGTACGCACATAAAGGCGACAAGCTCGGTGCCATCGAAGACCGGCGTGTACATGACGACGTTATTGAGATGCTGCCCTAAGGTCCCGGCGTGGTTCGAGAAGAGGACATCGCCCGGCGCGATGCCGTCCCGGCCATGAATAGCGATGCCGTCGTTGACCGCGGTCCCAAGCGCATTGGCAACGAAGAGCGGAATGCCGCCGGAGGACTGCGAGATGAGTTGGCCTTCGGGATCGACAATGCCGACAGCGTAATCCTTGTACTCGTAAACAAGCGGGCTGTACGCCGTCCGTGTGATATTCACGTCGATTTGGTTGGGGATCGACAGCAGGGCATAGCGGATGATCTCCGCCGTGATCGGATTGACGATGCCGGCTCGGGTCTCGATAGAAGTGTTATCTGGAGCCATCGTTCACCTCACCCACAAGCAATCCGTATTTCACCCAAAGCACCGATTTCGAAACTGTCGTTGGGACCGACGATTGTGGTCGATCCATATTCCTCGATCACGGCTGGCCCGACTGCGCGATACCTGATGGGCAATCGATTGCGGTGCAAGATCGGCGCATCGATGCGGCCTGACTCGCCGAAATGAACGGAGCGCGTCACAGCAGGTCCCGCGGGACCTGCCTCGATGACCGGCCGCAGGCCTTCGAGCTTCGGCCGCTCGATACGAGCATAGGCGGTTAGCCCCAGGCCGACGAACTCGATTGGCGCATTAGCCTCCACGTGGCCGTATTTGCGTTCGTAATTGGCCTCGAAGGCACGGCGCAAAGCGCCGACATCGCGCGCCGCGCCAAGAGGCGTGCGCAATGTATGGCGCTGCCCGTGAAAGCGCATATCTGCTTGACGCTCGAAACTGATGCGTGGTGAAGCGAGCTCGCGCTCAAGCTGGCCACGCATGCTCTCTTCCATCGTCGCGAAGACGGCCTCGATATCGGCGAGCGATTCGGGGGCAAGGTCGCGGAGAAAGGTGCGGGTCTCATCGACGCGCGCATCGGCGAGAATCATACCGAGCGCCGAGAAGATGCCCGGCTCCGGCGGAATAATCACCTGCGGGATGTTTAGTTCGCGTGCGATTTGACCGGCATGCAGCGGCCCACCACCGCCAAAGGCAAAAAGGGTGAAATCGCGCGGATCGAGTCCGCGCTCGATGGTCACCTGCCTGATCGCGCCGGCCATGGTCATTGTACCGAGTGCAAGAATTCCTTGCGCCGTTTCGTCAAAACCGGCCGGACCGGAGAATCCGAGCGGCGTCGCGACCCGGGTTTCGATGGCGCCACGAGCAGCTGCTTCATCGAGCTGCATCTCGCCGCCCAAAAAAGACGCCGCGCCGATGCGCCCGAGAACTAGATTGGCATCGGTGATCGTCGGTTCGGTCCCGCCGCGGCCGTAGCAGACGGGGCCCGGCGCTGAACCGGCGCTGCGCGGCCCGACATGCAGGCGATCCTGCTCGTCCAGCCAAGCAATTGAGCCGCCACCGGCGCCGACCTCAACGATGTCGAGGACGGCGCCACGCACCGGAAAGCCGCGCTCGCTCCCGCCAATGTAATAGGGCGATTTCACATCGAAGTGGCCATTCTCGATAACCGCGCATTTCGCGGTCGTGCCGCCCATATCGAAGGCGATAACTTTTTTGAGACCGAGCGCTTCCGCGTAAACGGCGCTGCCAATACAACCGCCCACCGGACCAGATTCGACCAACATAACAGGCTGCTGCTCCGCGCGCTCGACGGAGAAAACGCCGCCGTTCGATGCCATAAGATAAAAGCTTCGCGTCAGGCCACCGCGCCGCAACCTCGTATCAAGGCGCCGCACATAATCCTTGAGCCGCGGACCGACATAGGCATTCGCAACCGCCGTCGCTGTACGTTCGTATTCATACCATTCGCGGGTCAACTCGGTGCTGGCTGTCACATAAATGTCTGGCAGCGCCTCACGCAGAAAGGCGGCAGCCGCCTCCTCGTGCCGCGTATCGACGTAGGAATTGAGGAAGGCAATCGCGACAGCTTCGACGTCGTGCTCTCGTAGCCGCTTTGCCAAGGCGGTGAGCGACGGGAGTTCGAGCGGCACAAGGATGTCGCCGTCAGCAGCAATTCGCTCAGGAACGCCGAAGCGCAGATCGCGCTCGACCAGCGGTGGGTTGCGCTTATACCGAAAGTCAAAGGGGATTGGACGATTGCCGCGGGCGACCTCGAGCACGTCGCGGAAACCTTCCGTCGTCACGAGCGCTGTTTTCGCTCCATTGCGCTGAATGAAGGTGTTGATCACCAGAGTCGTGCCGAACTTCACGACCTGAGCACGATCGAGCTCAATTCCAGCTTTGCGCAGACACTCCATGACGCCCTCGACAAGGTCATCGTAGGTGGTAAGCGCCTTGGTATAGATAATACGACCACGCTCGGCGTCATACGCCGCGAGATCAGTAAATGTGCCGCCCGTATCAGCTGCCAAGATATAGGTCATTGCACCTACACTCTGAATACAAGCCCACAATCTAGTCAGGCTTGCGAGCCACCGCTAGTTCAAGTGCAGCGTCACCACATGCGCATGCCATCGCACGATTGTGCTTTGTTTGCACTAGCTCCGTTGGCGGGCACACGGCACCTGTGTGGCCAATGGCCGGTTCAAGCAGGGCGCCTGTCGGGCAAAGTGCGCGGATCCGCGATCTCCAATGCAGCGACAAACTATTCTTCGATTAAAAAGTACAGTGTCAGCGCGCCCGTACTGATGGAGCTTGCGACGCGTTGCCAGGCACGTCGGCCTTGATCGGCTATGGGTTGCGATCAGGCTAGGTTCGTCGTCGATGGGGATCGGGGGTAGGTCGCTCGTGATAAAGTCCTGACACTCTACGGCACGACGATACACAATGCTGTCGCGACAGCCTCGGGCTTTCGGCGTCCCGATCGTGCTCCGTTATTCGCACTATAACATTATAATATAGCCATCGCGGTCGTTGAATCGACTAAGGTTCAGCGACCACGCGCCTGTTAGCAATTGCGTGACGAGAAAAAGCTTGGGAGGAATCATGCGGGGGATTTTCGGCCGCCATGTCTTGTTTGCAGCAGCAATCGCCTGCGCCCTGCCGATGTCATCGGCTGCATCTGCCGACCCGGTAAAGATCCGCGCCGGATGGATCAATACACCGGGCGAATTGATGCCCGTTTTATTTCTAAAGACGGGAATCGCCCAGAATCTGGATAAGACGTATCACCTCGAAGCGCAGCGTTTCGCCGCTTCGCCGTCTGAGGTGACAGCGCTGGCAACCGGCGACCTCGACATGGCCGGGCTTTCTTATTCCAGTTTCAGCATCGCCATCGAAAACGCCCATTTGACCGATCTGCGCGTTGTCGCCGACGAAATCCAAGATGGCGTGCCAGGTCATGCGACCGCGCAATACATGGTGTTAAAGGATTCGCCGATCAAAACCGTGGCCGATGCCAAGGGCAAGGTCGTCGCCACCAACGGCGCCGGCAGCGGCATGGATATGGGCATGCGCTTTATGCTGCTGTCGAAAGGACTGCGCGACAAGAAAGACTATTCGCTGATCGAGGCACCATTCCCGAACATGAAGGCGATGTTGACCGAGCGGAAGATCGATCTTGGCACGTTCGTGCTGCCCTTCGCCTACGATCCGGATCTCCTCGACAAGGCACGGGTCTTGTTCACGCTGCACGATTCCGTCGATATCACCGAGCTGTCCTTCATCACCGCACGCGAAGGCTTTCTCGCGAAGAACCGCGCCGCAGTCGTCGACTTCTTCACCGACATGCTGCGCGCCCAGCGATGGTATCTCGACCCGGCCAATCACGCCGAGGCGATGAACCTGATCGGCGAATACCTGAAGATACCGCCCGAACGGCTGAGCTATGTCTTCACAAGCAGAGACTACTATCGCGATCCCGACGGCCTGCCGAATCTCCCCGCGCTGTCGAAGAACATCCATGCGCAGAAAGAACTGGGCTTCATTGCCAACGATCTCGATGCCGAGAAATACGCCGATCTGGGGCCAATCAAAGAAGCCGCTCAGCGTCTGAAGTAATGAACGCCCTACCCAGCGGTCATCACTCGTTGATAGCGTTCGCTGAAGTCGGCGAACGCGCTTTCCAACAGAGTGACGAAGGCTTGCGCCGCTGGCGAGAAGGGCGTGCGCGGCGCGTGAATCAAGAACAGGCTATAGTGCAAAGCACTATCGATCAAAGGATGGACTTTGACCGAACCGTTTTCGATTTCGTTGAAGACGACGCTCAATGCGGTAATCGTCGACCAATCCGAATAGCGCAGCATCTCGATCGTGGCTGTGTAGCCGTCGAGATACATGATGCGTTCCATCGCGACACCGAGCTCCTTCAAATAGCGCAGCACGCCGCGACTGATCTCGTGATGCGGCAAAGGGCTGATCAACTTCATCGATTTGACCGTCCGCAGATCGACCGGCGCGAACATGTCGCCGAAATCGGCGAGATTGCTGGCCAGCACGATGGGCTCGGTATGGATCGGCTTGAAGATAAGACCCATATCGTCTTCCGGTCGGCTTGCGATGGCGAAATCGACCGTTCCATCGGCGACCCATTGCGCCAGCGAGCCACTGAACGCCTCGTGCAGCACGATCTCGACATTGGGATAATGCTCGGCATAGCGCGGCAAGACCTGTCCCAGAACAGCACGGGTGGCAGAGGGTGGGAAACCGATCGTCAGCCGTCCCGAGACCGATTTAGCGAACGCAGCCATCTCCGCTCGCGCAGCCGAAACGTCCTGCACGATGCGTTGGCAGATGCCGTAGAAATGCGTTCCTGCCGTGGTGGGCACGATGCCGGTCGCACGCCGGTCGAACAGTACGACGCCCAGTTCCTTCTCCAGGCGAGCGATCTGGACACTGAGCGCGGGCTGAGCGACATGCTCTTTCTGGCTGGCTTTGGTGAAGCTCTTCGAATCGTAGACGCTCAGGAAATAGGTAAGCTGCCGCACATCCATGAGGGTGATTTTTCCTTTGCGTCCTCCCGAGCGCGCGAAGATACAGAGAGCGCAGGAAGCCGCCAAGCAAGGACATACAGGCGAGAGCCATGAACACTGACCCGTTGCGGATCCAACCGCCGCCGCTCGCCTGCGATTGCCACGCCCACATCTTTGGGCCGGTGTCGCGTTATCCTTTGGCGGAAAATCGCGATTGGACGCCGCCCGACCGACCCGTCGAAGCCTATGCCGAACATGCTCGACACGCTGCACATGCGGCGCGGGGTGATCGTGCACAGCAGCTCGCATGGCATCGACAACCGCGTGACATTGGATGCGATCGCGCGGATGGGCCCACGCTGCCGCGGCATTGCTCTGGTTGCGCCCACGATTACCGATCGAGAGCTTGAAGCCTTGGCGCGCGGCGGCATGGTCGGAATCCGCCTGTCCACCATGCTGAAGGGCGATCTCGGCATCGACTGTCTCGTGCCGATGGCACAGCGTCTGCGCGATATCGGTTGGCATATCGATCTTCATTTCGACCGCGCGGACGAGATCATCGGCTTGCGGCCGTCTTTAGAAACGCTTCCCGTGCCTTGCGTCATCGATCATATGGGACGTGTGCGCGGCAGCATGGGCGTCGGTTGTGCCGCCTTTCAAACCTTGTTGCGTCTGGTGCGCGAGAACGATCACATCTGGGTCAAGATCTGCAGCTGGTATCGGTTGTCCGATCAAGGCGCGCCATACGACGACATGCGCCCTTATGTGGACGCGCTGATCGAGGCGCGACCGGATCGGCTGTTATGGGGCAGCAATTGGCCGCACCCGTTGCTGGCCGGCCCGCCCCCCGACGACATCGATTTGCTGGAGCAGTTTCAGCGCTGGGCCGGGCCCGCGCGCGACATGATCCTGGCCGACAATCCCGCCACCCTGTTTGGCTTCACAACCCCTTAGCCCGAGAGACTCGATATGGATTACGGCATTAAGGGGCGTACCGCCCTCGTCACCGGCGGCAGCCTCGGCATCGGACGGTCGGTCGCGTTGCAGCTTGCATCGCAAGGCGTCGGTGTGGCGATCACCGCACGCGACGGCGCGCGGCTTGCGCAAGTTGCCAACGAGTTGTCACAAGCGAGCGGCGGCCGTGTTGTCGCGGTGCCCGCCGATATGGGCAAGAAAGAAGACATCGAGCGCACCGTCGCCGCCACACGCGCGGCGTTGGGTCCGATCGACATTTTGGTGAACAATGCCGGCTCGTCCCCGGCGGGCGGTATCCAAGAACTCAGCGACGAGACGTGGCAGAAATCGTTCGATCTGAAGCTGATGGGCGCGGTGCGATCGCACCCGCGCCGTTCTGCCGGAGATGCGGCAGCGCCGCTGGGGACGCATCATCAACATCGCGGGCAAAGGCGGTGAGATCTATACGCCGAATTATCTTCTGGGTGCGTTCAACGCGGCGGTGATGCATTTCAGCCGTGCCCTCGCCCCCGACGCTGCGCGCGACAACATCCTCGTCAATTGCATCAATCCCGGTGCGACCAATACGCCGCGCTGGCATGAGATCATCGTCGCGAAAGCCAAGGCAACCGGGCGCTCGGAGCAAGAGGTCGAAGCGGAATGGAGTGCGACCGTGCCGCTGGGCCGGGTTTGCGAACCGGACGATGTCGCCGATCTGGTTACGTTTTTGTGTTCCGAGCGCGCGCGGCAGATCGCCGGCGCGGTGCTCAACATCGACGGTGGCGGCGCGGCCGGAGTTTAGCTGTCCGTCGCGACCACCAGCGCATCGAGCGCTTCGATCGTATCGCCTTGCGCCAGCAGCGGATTGATCTCGAGCGTGTGTAGGCGTGGCCCCAGGGCACGCGCCGCGTCGCCAATCTGCACAATGATCTGCGCCAGCCGCGCGAGATTGACCGGCCTCACGCCGCGATAGCCGGCGAGCAAACGAAAGGCGCGCAACTCTTCCAGCATCACCAGCACCTCGGCCACGGTGACCGGCAAGAGGCGCGTGCTGACATCCTTCAACAGCTCGACCCAGATGCCGCCGATCCCCAAGGTCAGCACAAGCCCCCATTGCGGGTCCCGCGTAATTCCGACGAGCAGCTCGACGCCACTCTTGCGCATCGGCGATACCAAGATGCCCTCGATCGTCGCCTGCGGCCGGGCATGACGCGCGCGTGTCAGGATGTCGTGAAAGGCATGAGCGACGGCTGCTTCTCCCTCGAGGTTGAGTACCACGCCGCCGATTTCGGTCTTGTGCGCGATATCGGGCGAGGCGATCTTCATCACCACCGGCCCGCCGAAGCGTTGGGCGGCACCGACCGCTTCGGCCGGCGTGGCCGCGAGCGCGGCGGGCACGAGGGGAACACCGAAGCTTTCGAGATGTCCTCGCGCCTCGAATTCGGAGCGCGGCAACGGCAAGGCTTTATCGGCGACAGACGACACCGGCGCATCGGTCGGCCCGCGGTTGCGCTGATACGCCGACCAGCGTGTTGCTTCACGGATGGCGCGCAGTCCCAGATCGATACCGCCGGAGATATATGGCAAGCCATATTCGGCGATGATCTGCCGGCTCATCGCCGTCACCGGCTTCACCGCCGTACTGATGACCAGCAGCGGGATCGCGCTCTCATGCAGCGCGCGGCCGATATGCTGCAAGGAGGGACGCGAGAAGCTCGCGATATCACCCTCTCCGGTCGGCACGTCGAAGATGCAGACCAGGAGCGACAGGCCGCGATCCTGGCCGAGCGCGGTGACGACCCGCTCGAACAATGACGGATCGGAGGTAACGTTGGCCGTCATGTCGAGCGGATTCTGCACCGTGGCAAAGGATGGCAGGATGCCGCGCAGCTTTTCCGCCGTCGCATCTTGGAGAGCGGGCAGAGTCAAATCCTCTTCTTCGGCCAGGTCGGCACCGATCTCGCAAAGTCCGCCTGAGATCGACAGATATCCGATGCCCGATCCCGAAAGCACCGGCACTTTGGATAAGACGTCAGCGGTAACGACGAGCTCTTCGACCGACCGCACTTTGAGGATGCCATATTGGCGACACAGCCCCGTGAACACCGTGTCGTCGCCGACCAGCGCGCCGGTATGCGCCGTGGCCGCTGCCGCCGCGGTCGCGGTGCGCCCCGCCTTTAGCATCACCAACGGCTTGCCGAGCGACGATGCGCGCTGCGCCATGGCGCGAAAGCGCACGGGGTCGCGCACCAATTCGAGAAACGCCGCGATGACTTTGACTCGCGCATCCTCGAGCAATTCGTCGATCACGCCGGCGACATCGAGCATGGACTCGTTGCCGGTCGAGATCATGTGGGTAAGGCCGATACCCTGCTGATAGGCAAAGTGATGCGTGAAATTCGCGGTGGCACCGCTTTGCGATACCAGCGCGATCGATCCCGGTAGAGCGGGCCAACGCGGCGTCGCCGTCCAAGCGCCGGTACAGTCGGCGAAATTCATGAAGCCGAGGCAATTCGGACCGAGCATCGTAATGCCCAGCGCGTGCGCCTTGTCGGTGATCGCTTCCTGCAAACGCTGGCCTTCCGCGCCGGCCTCCGCCATGCCCGACGCGACCACCACGGCATGGCGGATCTGAGCGGCAGCCAGATCGTCGAGCGCATCGACGATCGCGTTGGACGGGATCACCAACAGAGCGAGGTCAACCGGCTCACCGATGGCGGCACAACTAACCGCAGCGCGTTGGCCATGTGCTTCACCGCCGCGCCGGTTCACCATGTGCAGCCGACCGGTGAAGCCCGCCGCTTCGAGATTCTCCTTGGTGAGTTGCGACCAGCGCGAGCGGTCGGTGGCACCGACAACCGCGAGCGAGCGAGGATTGAAAAAATTGTCGGCCATGAAGCGCTTTCGCGAAAATACGCGGCGATGGTAGCCGGGCCTTCGCTAAAAGCCGAGCAGCCGTGCTGGATTGTCGACGAGCACCGCCTGGCGCGATGCCGCATCGGGCAGGTAGCGGTAAAGCAGCTCGATCATGCCCGCATCGTCGGGACTCCAGGGATCGTGGCCAAGATGCGGCCAGTCCGAGCCCCAAAGAGTGCGATCGGGCGCAAGGGTGTATAGCCGTTGCGCCAGCGCTACCACAGCTTCGGGTCGATGCTGGTATTCGGGATAGCGATGTCCGTTCGACAACATGATCCAGTAATTGGAGCGTCGCAGCAGGTCGCGACCATGGCAACAGCCGGATCGTCCGGTGAGGCGAGCGGGTGCAGCCGACACATATGATCGAGCACGACCGGAATATCGTCGATCGCCGCCAAGGCCTCGAACACCACCGGCAGTTCCGCCGGGGTCGCGATCACCTTAAGGAACCAGCCCATGGCGCGCACACGGTTGAGCGAGCGGCGGAAGGTTTCGAGGCTCGGCCCAAGACCGAGTTTTTGCCAAAACACAAAACGCACGCCGCGCACGCCGGCATCGTGCAGATCGCGAAGCTGGCGGTCGCTGATGTCGTCGTCGATCAAAGCGACACCGCGGTAGCGGTCTCGCGGCAAAGACTTCAGCGAATCCACCAAGCAGCTATGATCGGTCTTGTAGGCGGTGGGCTGCACGATGAGGCCGCGATGAATGCCCAGCACTTCATGCGTCCGCAGCAATCGCTCCCATGGTGCCAGCGGCACTTTGTAGGTGCCTTCGGGATTGCGGTTGGGATAGCGCGCGGGATCACCGAAGGTGTGGAACTGACCATCGCAGCTCAGCGGCGGCAAGGATTCAGCGGGCGCGCGGATCGCTTCCGAGACGTTCATGAGACGAGCCGCGCCCACCCGTGTTTATCGGAGTCCTATTTCCCAGCCTTCACATCGGCGATCAACGCGCGATAGGTCTCGAGGATCTTCGCCCCGCCCGGATGCGCCGCCGTCCAATCGTCCACCACCGGCGTGATTTTGTCGGCCCATTCCTTCTGTTGCTGGGGGCTGAGCTGGACGATTTTGTGTTTGTCCGGATTGGCCGCGGCGGGACGGCGCCAATCTTCCGATTGCTTATCGAAATCGGCGCCCAACGCCTCGCTAAGCGATGCACCTGAATTGTCGTCGAGAATCTTGCGCGCTTCCGCCGGCAAGGCGTCGTGCTTGGCGCGCGTCATGAACACCACGAACATCCCTGTACCGAGCGAGGTTTCGAGGTGGAAACTGGTAACGTCGGTCAGATGCAGAGGGCCAATGCCGAACCACGACGCGACGACGCCATCGAGCGCACCGCGTTGGAGACCGGAATATTGGTCTGCCGGATCGAGCACCTGAGGCGTGCCGCCGAGCCGCGACACTGCCTGGCTACCAACTTTGCTGACCACGCGCAGGCGCAAACCATTGAGATTGTCGAGCGAGGCCATTGGCTTCACGGTATGGACGCCCTGCGGCGGGAACAAGCCGACGCCGAGCAGCGCAATATCCTTGTACTCCGTGTCCAGCATGCCGCTCTTATAAAGGCGCCAGAACGCGATCGACGCGTTCTTCGCGTCGTCGGTGACGAAAGGCAGGCTTGCTACGTCGGTCAGCGGGAACTTGCCACCGACTAGGCTGGGGATCAGCAAGCCGATCTGCACCACGTCGTTCTGTACCCGGTCATAGACGTTGGAGGCGTTGGCGATCGACACGCCCTCCCGAACATCGATGCGCACAACGCCCTTGCCGGCGTCGTTGACGCGCTTTGCCCAGGGAAAGAACACATCGACGGCGTTCTCGTCGCCCGCGATCTGGGTGGTGGCGAAATTCAATACGGTCTCGTCAGCCGCCGCGCGGCCCACAACACCGCTCAGCAGCAGCACCGCCACTGCAAAAATCGAAACAGCTTGCTTCATTGTCCCCCCTCGAGCGCCCGCCCCTGCATGAGAGCGTGTCGGGCCTTGGTATATGCGAAGGGTTCCGCAACGTACAGCGTGACCGGTCGCGGTCGCGATCACCAATGCGTCCTCTATCTAATTGAAAAAATTTGGAATAATGAAAAGCGATAGCGGCCATTAATAATCAGAATTGGCCGCTGAGGTGCGAGATCACTTCACTTGCCGCAAATCGGCGGCGTCAACCAAACCGATCAGGAGGAATCCATGCCTAGGATAAAACGGCTGAACCGAGGCCTCATCGCCGGTGCGCTGATCTTTGTTGTCACCGCGGCGGCGCAGGCCGAGCCGTTGACGATCCGGTTGGGCTATTTCGAGGCGCCGGCCGATCTCGGCCCCCTGCTCTTTGCGCAGAAGGACGTGTTGAAGCATTACGGCAAGTCCTACACCATCGAGGCGACCCATTTTGTCGGCTCGTCGCTGGCAGTCACCGCCCTCGCCGCGAATCAGATCGACATTGCGCCACTGGCAACGCCGGCGGTCGGGCTCGCGATCCAGAACGCAGGTCTGAGCGATCTGCGCATCTTCGCCGACGAGGTGCAGGACGGTGTCGATGGCTATTACACCAGCCAGTCGATGGTCCGCGCCGACAGCCCGATCAAGACCGTCGAGGATCTAAAGCACAAGGTGGTCGCCACCCCGGCAGTCGGTGCCGCCGTCGATATCGATTTGCGCATCATGCTACGCCGCCACCACCTCGAAGCCGATCGCGACTATTCGATCGTGCAAGTTCAGCCGCCGAACATGAAGGCGATGCTGATGCAAGGCAAAGCCGATCTGGTCACCGTATCGCAGCCCTATGCCTTCGATGAGGAGTTGTTGAAAATGTCGCGCGTGCTGTTCACGCGGCGCGACGTAACGGGCGGCGCGACAGAAACCATCTTCTGGGGTGCGCGCGAAAGCTATCTCAAGGATCACCGCGACGCGGTCATCGACCTGACCGAGGATATTTTGCGCGCGACGCGTTGGTACGCGGCGCCCGAGAATCGGGCCAAGACGGTCGCTGTGCTGGCCGAGGCAACCAAGCAGCCGGCCGCAATCCTCAACACCTGGGTGTTCACAAACAAAGATCATTACCGCAACCTCGACGGCATCCCCAATCTCGACGCCATCCAACAGGATCTGGTGATGATGAAAGAGATGGGATTCCTGAAAACCGATATCGACGTCAAAAAATACGCCGATCTCAGCCTGGTCGAGGAAGCCGACCGCCGTCTCAACTAAGCGTGGCCGTTACCGCGCGTCTCGTCGCTGTTTTCCCCGGGGGCACTGTTTCATGAAATTCGGCATCTTCGATCATCTCGACGACAATGGCGCGGGGCCGGGAAAGCTGTTCGACGATCGGCTCCGCATCGCCGAGGCCTATGATCAAGCGGGCTTCTATGCCTATCACCTTGCCGAGCATCATTCGACGCCGTTAGGACTTGCGGGCTCGCCCGGCATCTTCTTGTCCTCGGTCGCGCAACGCACGAAGCAGCTGCGCTTCGGGCCGCTGGTTTATCTTTTGCCCTTCTATCATCCGATCCGCCTGCTGGAAGAGATCTGCATGCTCGACCAGTTGAGCCATGGCCGGTTCCAGCTCGGAATCGGCCGCGGCATCTCGCCGGTCGAGGCCGGGTTCTATGGCATCGACTGGACCAAAGCGGCACAGATGTATGACGAGGCGCTGGCGATCATCCTGCAGGGAATGAACGCCAAGGAGCTTACCTACGAAGGCAAATACTACACGTTCAAAAACGTACCCCTCTCGCTATCTCCGGCGCAGCAGCCGCGGCCGCCGCTGTGGTACGGATTGATCCATCCCGAGACCACGGTCTGGGCCGCGGCGCATGCGGTGAACGTCGTCACCCTAACGCTCGCGCCCCAGGCGCGGGCGATCGTCGAGCGGTATCGCGAAGAATGGGCGCGCATCGGCAACACACCCGAAACGCTACCGCTCATTGGCATGAGCCGTCATCTGGTGGTCGGGGAAACCGACGAGAGCGCGCTGGCCTCCGCGCGCCGCGCCTATCCGCGTTGGCGCGAAAGCTTCCATTATCTGTGGCGGCGTTATGCGCCCGAAGCGGCGCGCAGCCCCATCGCCGCGCTCTATCCTGAGACCTTTGACGAGCTTCAGGCGATGGGCAACGGATTTGCCGGTTCGCCGCAATCCGTAAAGCGTTTCGTCGCCGAGGAGCTGGAGGTATCCGGCGTCAACTACATGGCGTTTTGGATGGCATTCGGCGATCTAACGCTGGACGAATCATTGCGCTCGGTCGCGCTGTTCCGCGATGAGGTCATGCCCGTATTTCCCGATAGAAAGCTTGCCCCCGCGCGCGCATGATGCGCCCCTAAACTGCCGATCGTTCAGGAGGAACTGCCATGTCTGATACCCCTGCGGATGTGCCGCAGACCGAATATCCCGCGCCCTGGGGCAAGAATGTCCTGGTCGACTTCGAGGACGGCATCGCTTGGGTGACCTTGAACCGGCCTGAGAAACGCAACGCGATGAGCCCGGCGCTCAACGATGAGATGCTGGCGACGCTCGACGCGCTGGAAACCGATCCGCGCTGCCGCGTCCTGGTCCTCACCGGTGCAGGCGAGGCGTTTTCGGCAGGCATGGATCTGAAGGAATTCTTTCGCGCCTTCGAAGGCAAGCCGCATGTCGAGAAGATGCGGGCCTCGCGCGCCGCGAGCATCTGGCAATGGCGCCGGCTATTGACCTATTACAAGCCGACCATCGCGATGGTGAATGGCTGGTGCATTGGCGGTGGCTTCACGCCGATGATCGCTTGCGACGTCGCCATTGCCGCCGACGACGCCGTGTTCGGCGTGTCCGAGGTCAATTGGGGGATCATTCCCGGCCGGCAATGTCGCCAAGGTGTTGTCGGTGGTGATGAACTATCGCCTCGCGCTCTACTACGTCATGACCGGCGAGAATTTCTCGGGCAAAGAGGCTTTCGAGCTCGGCGTCGTGACGAAGGCGGTACCGCGCGCCGAGCTTCGCCAGCGCACGATCGACGTGGCCAAGACCCTGATGAACAAGAGCCCGACGGCGTTGCGCCAGACCAAGATCGCATTCAAATATTCAGCCGAGATGACCTGGGACGAGGCAGCGGAATACTTGCTCTCCAAAAACGATCAGACAGTGCATATCGATCCGGAGCGCAGCCGCGAAAAAGGGATGACGCAGTTCCTCGATCAGAAGAGCTATCGTCCCGGAGTCGGCAGCTTCAAGCGCGACAGCTAAAACCGCGAACAAGAGTTGGCGATTCGATGACAGAGACTTCGCATATCTTCGCGATCGATGATGAGATCATCATGTTGCGCGATTCGGCAAGGCGTTTCCTGGCACAGAAATGGCCTGCCGATCGCGCGGTCGCCTTGTCCGGCCGGCCGGAGGCACTGGCCGAGCTTTGGCGCGCAATCGCCGAACAAGGCTGGCTCGGCCTCGGCGCCGAGGACGATGCATGCTTGCGCACCGCGAGCGTGCTGCTGGAGGAATTGGGCGCGGCCGGTTGCCCAGCGCCACTGCTCGATACGATCGCGGCGAACATGATTTTACGCCGCGCCGGCGAATCCTTTGCGCCGCTGCTCGGATCGATCGAGCGTGGCGACGCTGTGGTCGCTTGCGTCCTCGATAGCGACGAGCGGGGCTTCACCATCACTGGCGGCGGCAACACCGCCAGACTGTCGGGCAATGCCGCGTTCGTCGACGGCAGCTCGATTGCGACCCACTTCCTGGTCATGACCGGTCAACAGAACGCAATCGCTCTCGTCGCGGCCGACGCCGCCGGCGTCACGGTGACGCCGACCCCCGGCTTCAGCGTGCCGCCGCTGGCCGAGATCGTCTTCGTCGATGCTCCTGCCGTCACCGGCACTTGCGACTGGGACCTGCAGGCGATCGCATCGCTGATGAGGTTAGGGTTGGCTGCGCGCGCGTTCGGCGCCGCACGCCGCGGCTTCGACCTGATTACCGATTACGCCAAGGTGCGCGTGCAGTTTGGCAAGAAGATCGGCTCGTACCAAGCGATCCAGCACAAGCTGGCCAATTGTCTGATCAATCTCGATATCGCGCGGCTCGCTTTATTGCGCGCGGCCGGAGCCTTCGATCGCGCGACACCGGATTGGCTCTACGCCGCCAACGTAGCGTTCTCGGTCGCGAGCCCGGCCCTGCGCCAGGTGTGTCTCGAGACCCATCATGCTTTCGGTGGCATCTCGTTCTGGGAAGAGCATGAGATGCCGCGCCACTTCCGGCGCATTCATGCCGATCTGGCGCGCGGTGGTGGTGTACATGCCGCCCGCGAAGCGATCGCCGATTTCCTGTTCGACGGAGCCGCGTGATGGCGAAGCTGCCCGATCTCGATCTTGGCTCCGACGCCAACGCCTTCCGCAAAGAGGTGCGCGATTGGCTGGCGGCCAATTGGGACCACACCTTCACCGAAGCCGAGATGGCTTTGCCGCTCAACCACCGATTGGCCCGTCAGGACTTCAGCCGGAAGCTTGCGGCCAAAGGCTGGCTCGGCCTTTCCTGGCCGAAGAAATGGGGCGGCCAGGAACGATCCGCCTTCGAGCAACTCGTCTTCGAGGAAGAGATGGCCTATGCCGAGGCGCCGATCGGCTGGCATCTCGCCTCGGTCAACATGATGGGCCCGACCATCATGGAATTCGGCTCGCCCGAGCAAACGGCCGCGATGATCCCCGAGATCCGCGCTGGCAATGTCTGCTTCTGTCTCGGCTATAGCGAGCCGGAGAACGGCTCCGATCTCGCCGGGCTCAAAACCGCCGCGACCAAAGACGGCAATGAATGGGTCATTCGCGGACAGAAGCTCTATACCTCGACCGCGAGCTATGCGAACTATTGCTGGGTCGCGGTGCGAACGGATCCAAAAGCCGAGCCCAAACATGCCGGGATCAGCGTTTTCATCGTGCCGATGAGCACGCCGGGCATAACTTTGCAACCTCTGATCGGCCTCAACGACCATCGCTCCAACGTCGTGTTCTGGGATGATGTGCGCGTGCCCGAATCCGCGCTGGTCGGCGAAGTGAACGGCGGATGGAAAGTTATAACCGCCGCGCTCGCCTTCGAGCGCGTTGCTCTCGCCAGTGTTGCCGCGCGCGGCCGCGCCTATTTCGACCGGCTCGTCGCTTATCTTAGCCAAGCCGAACGCAACGGCGTTCCCTTGCGGCAAGACCAACTCATCCGCGACCGCATCGCGACACTGGGCTCCGAGATCGAGGCGGCGCGGCTGCTGGCCGTGCAAACCGCGCATCTTATCGATAAAGGTCAGGTCCCCGTACATGAAGCCGCGATGTCGAAAGTTTATGCCGGCGAGTTGATGGAGCGCCTCGGCGAAGCCGCCCTCGACATCCTCGGCACCGGCGCCAGCCTCAAAGGCGGCGCACGCTCGGCAGTGCTGGACGGCGATTTTGAGTTCGGGTTGCGCGATTCCCTCCTCTATGCGATCGGCGGCGGCACCAATGAGATTCAGCGCAACATCATCGCGCTGCGCGGTCTTGGAATGCCACGCTAGTCTTGGCCCGAATTTGGGCCCGAATTTCGATGGAGAGTTTGATGGCGGATAAACGGAAAGAGCGGCTGGCAGCGACCAATTTCTGGGATGAGCTGTTCGCGATGCGCGACCTGCAACGCGAACAGAAAAAGGATGCGCTTACAAGTCGTCTGCCAGGAGGACCTGCCTCAGGAATGTAACCGCCAGGGCCTCATGCGGTGGTATCTCCACCCCTCCATTACCGACACCGTGGTGTCGACATTGATGTTCTTCGAGCAGGAGATTCCCCCGGGTAGCCGGACCGGCAAGCTGAAATTCCAGGGCGGCCAGGTGATGATGATCACCGAGGGTAAAGGCCACACCATGCTCGACGGTGTGAAGCATTCCTGGGAAAACGGGGATATCGTCAACCTGCCGCTGCGGCAGAAAGGCATTATCGTCCAGCATTTCAACGACGACCCCGACAAGCCGGCGAAATTCGTCGCCACCGAGCCGAACTTCTTTGCCTGCACCGGCGTCGATCGCGGTTCGGGATTCGAGCAGATTGAAGACGCGCCGGAATACCGGCGTTAAGGAGAGAACGCGATGACCGAAAGCGAACGCACACGGACCCGCGAACGAGGTCCGTTACCGGAAAACATCTACGAGCGCTGTCTGCGTGGGCGCAAAGAAACTGCGGAACGGCAGCGAGTCGGCCAATCGTCATCAAGCCAGCCGATCGCGAGGTAGAACTGAGCCGGCAGGGCCGGCTGTTGTTCTATCTCGAGCCGATGACCTACAAAAATGTTCCTCTGCAAAATTGGCGCGTCTTCACCCATGAGGTACGCACCAAATCCGGCAAGCACCGCCACCAAGGCGGGCTGGTCATCTATGTTCTCGAAGGCAAGGGATATTCGATCGTCGAAGGCGAGCGAAAGGACTGGAAAAAAGGCGACCTTCTGTTATTGCCGATTAAGATCGGCGGCGTCGAACATCAGCACTTCAATCTGGACGATAAGCCGTCGGTGTGGATGGCTTTCATCAATATGCCGATCCAAGAACATCTAGCACATGATCTCGATCAGACAGAGGAATCACCCGAATTCAAGAGCAACGAATTGGGCGACCAGCAATAATACGTCGCGGGTAGCTCGCCGCAGCTAAGGAAGGTTTCGCAGTTTGTTGCTCCGAATGCCCGTCGTCTGAGGATGGCTGCAATTACTTACCTTCATTTGAATTCGCTGATCGCACGTACATCTTCCCTGATAATCTGCCGATATTTCCCTGTTTTTTGCAATCGACCCCATGCGACATGCGCCGGATTTTCCTTTGTGCCTCTAAGATTTCCCCGCCGTGGTCCGGGAATTCCAAGCTCAAATCTGATGAAATTCCCCGTAAATTCCCTGTTTATCAGGGAATTCGGCGTAGAGACGAGTTCGCTGCAGACTGCATCCACAGCCACTCCAAAAAGCCAATAAAAATCGGCATTTCGGCCACCTCCAGGTGGCCTTTTTGCTGCCGGAACGTGTTGCAGGGTGTTGTCGACAAAAACGGCAGATTTCCTAGCGTTACAAATCGTTGCATATTGTTCCGTGCAACACGCATGCAACATGCTGTTCCTACTTTGTGCGGAGAGCTAGTGCTCTTATCCAGCGCGATAGATGCATTGCTGAACGAGACTCTGATTGAGGTTCTGCGCTTGGGTAAAAGCACCTTCTTGCTGCCGGTCATTGCAACGCTCGAACCTTCGCGCAAGTTGGAAATCCTAAAGGAGCGCGCAAAACACATCAAAAATCCGACTTGGAAAAAAGGAATCGAGAAATTCGTTGGCACCGTGGAGAGCGTGTTCAAATTCAGGAACATCGCCTGTCACTCGGTACCGGTTTTCGAAAAAGGCCAATGGGCTCTAAAGCCTATTGCCGCCGCAAAAATGCTGCGAGGCCTAGATCTTCCTTCGAAATCCCTGAAGCGAACTGCGTTCGACGAGTTACGAAGCGCAATTGCCAACGGAGAGAAAGCTCTCGGCGAAGGCACGTTATTGATCGAGAACTTCCGGAGGTTTAACGCGACTATTAATGCCCTAAGGTCTGACGAGGAAGCGGGGCTTCGGATTCGACACTCTCCCGCCGCCATGCTTCGATCCCGTCATGGGAAGCTGGCGACCGCAGGGATCTCCCGAGAAAACGATGGAACCGGAACGCTTCAGGCGCTTTTTCGGCCGTGTTTAGAGTAGTCCGCGGTGTCGGAGCACGCCAAGAATGACCCCAACGACCAGTACGCAGAGAATCGCGATGCTTAGGGCATCACGGGTCGACAGCGACATCCTTAAATAAGGCGCGCCGACGACGCTGACGAGAGCAAGCAAAAGGGCAACGGCGACTGCCCAGATGACTGGGTGGCGATGGGGCATGCTTTGAATATGGGATGGCCGCAGGGAAACTGAAACCGGCCCGATCCAAGAAAAGCCCCGCCGAAGCGGGGCTCTCTCGATCATGGTTACACGACGCGCACCGACCTCGTCAGTCGCATAGACCGATTAAGCAGCTTCCGGATACCTCCGGATCCATTCGGCTGCGAGTTCGTAAGCGTTAACCAGCTTCAACAGGGTTTCCGTTTCACGCTGATCTGTGGAGGCGTCGGCCTTTCGCCGATGTTCTGCGGCAAGATCGAGATATAGCTTTTCGTAGCTTTCCATAAATAAGAAGCTCCCTAGCGACAGTATTTCCGACGCGTGGAGCCTGGGCGATGTTCCTAAAGAGAACGTTGGGAGCCCATAAAAAGCCGCGACATCGACGGCACGCCCTTGCCCCAGTCTTCATTATTGAGGCACGCCGGGCCGCTACCGTGAAGTAACACTTTGCTAACAAGTATTTCAAGAAAAGCCCCGCCGAAGCGGGGCTCTGGATTCGACACGTTCCGCCCGTTGCGCTTCGATACGGTAATAAGGAGCTAGTGACCGCAAGAAACCGATCATGGAACCGATCCAAACAGATGCCGACCACGCGGCAGCTATCAAGGAGATCGAGCGTCTTTGGGATTCCGTTCCCGGCACGCCGGAACACGACCGCCTCAAACTCCTTGGCGAACTCGTCTCGGCCTACGAAGACCGAAAATATCCCCTTGAATAGGGTGGAAACGACTGGGGGACGCTATGTCAAAGAAAGCTTTTGAGAAGATCATGGCCGGGGCTCAAGATGCTCTGGCCCATATCAGAGGCGATAAGAGCCGTGGGGTTACCCACGTTGTGAAAGTGTCGAAGAAGGGGGGCGCCGCTAAGAGAAAAGCCCCGCCGAAGCGGGACTGATAAGTGGCACCGATCTTAAATTAGTTTTCCGATGTCTCTGGCGGCGGTTCCTGAAGTTTCCCTATAAATTTCGCGCTTCCGCCAGTGCCCCACCCGTGTCAGAACGGGATGCAGTCACCGCTGATCACTGATTGGGACCTCACCGTGTGCGCCGGCGCTTCGATGGAGGATGCCGTCGCCGCAATGCATCTGATCAAGCGCCAGATCCCGCAGCGCTACCCGAATCTCCGTTTCATCGTGCCGCATTTCGGCGGGCTGCTGCCGATGCTCTTGAACCGGCTCGAAGGGCAAATGCCGCAAGACGGTCTCGCCGAGCTGCCGAGCGCTACGGCGCGGCGCTTCTTCTACGACACGGTCGGCTGGGGCTCGAAAGCGGCGCTGATCGCGGCCGTTGATGCTTTCGGCGCCGGCCAGCTCGTGCCCGGCAGCGATTATCCGATCCTGCTCAGCTGGGAAAGCTACAGCCAAACTTTCGCACATATTCGCGAAGCCGGATTGGATCCGGCGATCGTAGACCAAATTCTCTATCGCAACGTCCCGGAACGGCTTGGATTGGGCCAAAAAATCCGCTGACGGCGCGGCGTCCACCGCCGCGCGATGTTTGCGCCGGAAACACTGACCGACTAAGACGCAATCAAACATCAGGGAGGCACCGCATGCCGAGAATTCCGTACGCCGATCTAGAAGCGCTGCCCGAAGAGTTGCGCAAATATCTCGGCGCTCGCCGCAGCCCCCAGGGCAATGTCTTCAAAATGATCGCCAATGCCGGCAAGGCGACAACCGGCTATCTCGGCTTCGGCGCGGTGTTGCGCCAGAACCTCGCGATCGATCTGCTCCTCTACGAGTATGTCATCGTGCGCGTCGCCAATCTGTCGCGCGCCGGTTACGTCATCCGCCAACACGAGGCGTTTCTGCGCAAACAGAAAGTATCCGAGGACGTCATCCTTGCGCTGCGCGTTCGGCCGGAATCGCCGGTCTTCAGCGAGGCCGAGCGGGCCGCGCTCCGCCTCGCCGACGAGATCGTCCTCAACGTCCGCGCCTCGGAAGCGACCTTTGCCGCGGCGGCGAAACATTTCAGTCCCGAGCAGTTGATGCACATCATGCTGACGATCGGGCAGTACATGATGACAAGCCGGATCGTCGAAACCTTCGATGTCGATCTCCAGCCGCTGAGCAGCGAGGGGTGACGCTAAACGGCGCGGCCTTGTGACCACAGTATTGCCGCATCTGCACCAATCATTGCGCTATACCGGTCGCATGAGCCAGCGAAGCAGATCGGTGCGCGGTCTAACGCCCTTGCGTATCGCCATGATCGTTGCCCTGCTGGTCGCCAGTGCCGGGATGGCCGCCGCGGCAACGATCAAAGTCGGGCTCTTGCGTGAAGGGACCCTGACGGCGCCGATCTATATCGCGAAGGAAAAGGGCTATTTCACGCAAGAGGGTATCGATTGCGAAATCGTTGCCTTCGACGCGGCGCTGCCCGTCGCGGTCGCGGTGGTCTCAGGCGATATCGATGTCGCGGTGAACGGTCTGACCGCCGGCTTTTACAAACTCGCCTCGCAAGGTGCTTTGCGTATCATTGCCGGCTATGGCAGCGAAGCACCGACGTTCCGCGCGCAAGCTGCGGTCGCATCGAAAGCCGCCTACGCAGCGGGTCTCACCGGCCCGGCGGCGCTCGGCGGTCATTCCGTCGCGATTTCGCAGATCGGCGGCGCATCGCATTACATCCTCGGATTGCTGGCCGCGA
This sequence comes from uncultured Alphaproteobacteria bacterium, assembly GCA_963740675.1. Taxonomy (GTDB): domain Bacteria; phylum Pseudomonadota; class Alphaproteobacteria; order ATCC43930; family CGMCC-115725; genus CAIKMD01. The sequence continues at coordinate 726,877 of CAVUFS010000001.1, read as the reverse complement.
AATACAGCTTCGAGCTGAAGACCGTGCAGCTGATGCCGGTGCAGACCAACCCGAATGCCGCGACGGCCGTCGCCGGCGGGCGGGCCGACGCTGCTGTCGTGCCGGGACGCTATCTGATGCCGGCGCTCAACAGCGGCGACGTCAAATTGCTCGCCTGGATCGGCGACACGACGCCCTATCAACTGGGCGCTGTGATCACCAGCGCCAAGAAATTGCGCAGCGAACCCGACGCGATCGCGCATTTTCTCGTCGCTTATCGAAAAGGCGTGCGCGACTATCACGATGCCTTCACCGGCCCGGGCGAGAAACGCCAGGACCAGCCGACCGCGCCCGAAATCGTCAAGATCATCGCCAAATACACTGGCACGCCGCCCGAGACCGTCGAGGACAGCATCGGCTATATCGATCGTGACGCGAAGCTCGATGTCGCCGACATCGCGCGTCAGATCGCGTGGTACAAAACGCAGAATCTGCTCTCCGGCGATGTGACGGCGGAAGAGCTGATCGTCCCGAGCGTGACGCCCGCATCACGCTGACCGCGTCAACCGGCTGGCTGGTCGGCCACCTCGCGATGAATGCGCAATAGCTCGGTCAGCGTCTCTGGACGCCGGCGGCCGAAGCCGCATTCGGTCGCGATGCCAAAATCGGCGAGATGTTTCTTCGCCGTCTTGATACGGGCGCGTGTGCCCTCGACACCATCGTCATAGTGGATCAAGCCGAGGAAGACGCGCGCATCGCCGACCCGCAGATCGCGCAGCGGCGCGAAATACGCGTCGTCGTTGCGGTTGATCGGCACGGGCACAGTGCACGAAATCGAGCGGCCGTTTCGCGCGCGTCGCCGCTTCGTTCAGCATCCGCACCGGAACCGAGAAATCCTTCGGCTCGACCGAATGGCGATGATTGAAGTCGCCGTAGCAGATGTGATAACCGAGCGCGACATCGGACGGTACCGCCGGCCCCATCGCGCTCACTTCTTCGACCCAATGATCGAACATATCGCCGCCGATCCTGGCCGCCTGCCCCTGCTCGATCGCGGTCGTCTCGACCGCGACATCCCATTGGATCGCGAGCTCGTCATGCGGGATGGCGCGGCACATCTTCTCGACCTCGCGCAGCATGGCCGCTTCATAGGTCTTATGAATGCGCACGCCGTCTTCGGGGCCGAAGAAGGACATGAAATCCGGCGAGCGGCGTCGGCATGCAGACCTGGAACCGCGTGCCGCGCGGAATGACCCCACGCTCGCGCAGCGCTTTGAATGCCGCATATGACTCGATCGCCCAATCGGCGTATTTCAGATTATCGAACTGAACCGAACCGGTCGGCGATTTGAGCTTGAACTTCCACTGATCCTTATAGTCTTTCGGCAGCCATTGCTCCTTGCCGTCACGCGGCGCCGGGCGATGAAGCAGCTCGATATCGGGATGGTTGTTGAAGACGAAGACCGCCTGGCATACGATCCAATGGATGCGATGCCCGACCTCGCCATCGGGCAGCGAGCCAAGATGCGGGCCCAGGGCGCGGGCGCAGGTCTCGAAAACCTGACCCGCGCTATCGAGCGGTACGCTACCGACCAGATGGACGTTGCCTGCAATCTTGGCCATCGCTGCGACTCCAGCCTGGGTTATTGAATCATCAAATCGGCAACATTGAGCTTCTTGTGGAGGAATTCGGCCTTCATCATCAGATCCTCGAAGAATTGCAGATCGGCCGTGGTGAGACTGAGATTGAAATCGTCGGTGATCGGCGCGGCGAATTTGAGATACTTCTTCTCGACTTCTTCGGCCAGCTTGGGATCCTGCACCGCATCGACGATCCCTAGCTTCAGCGCGGCGATGAAGGCCGCGCGCTCTTTCGGATGCGCGACCGCCCAGTCCCGATTGGCGAGCCAGACAAGACCGACACAGTCCTTCGACACATCGGCCATGAAATCGGCAGCGATGAAGCCGACGCCGTTCTTGACGATCTGGTGACGGAACGGATCGACCGCGATGACCGCATCGACCTGACCGCTCTTCAGCATGTCTGCCATCGGCGGAAAGGTCATCTCGACTTGCTTCACCTTGTCGTGCGAGATGTTGTGCTTAAGCAGCCAGCTCCGCAGAAACAGATCGAAGGTGCTGAAGAGACCAGGCGTGCCGATGCGCTTGCCGACGACATCGGCAGGGCTGTTGTACGGCAGGCCGGTCTTGAAGATGAGCTGCGCCGGCTCCTTGCCCTCGAGGTTGCGGTTGTAACCGCTGATCGCGACGAGGTTCAAACCGTTTTCCGCCGTCTGGAACAGATTCACCGCCGTCGCAGGCCCGACATCGATGCTTCGCGAGGTCAGCGCCGCAGGGATATTCGACGGGATCGGAATCGGCGTCAGCGTCGTATCGAGACCGGCCTTGGCAAAGTATCCCTTTTCTTGCGCGATGAAGACCGGAACGAAATCGCCGTTCGGTATGTAGCCGATCGCCAGCTTCATCCCTTCCGCCCAGGCGGGCGACGTCGCTCCAAGGCATATGCAGGTCGCGATCAGGCATAAAATTTTACGCATCCAGGCCTCCCCTCGTTGGCACGCGCTTGGTACGGCGTGCGCTCTCATGGGTCGATTTTATGCCTGTGCGCGACGACGAACCGTATCGGCTATTGCAACACTGAGGTTACGATTGCGGACCGGCCTCTGATGGTAGCGCCAACGCTGCCCGTCGGCGTCAGAGCGGAATTCCCTGCTCCTCGACGACCTGTTGCCAGTAATTCCAGACGAAAGGCGCCGAACTGAGACCGGACTTGCGTTGTTCCGCCATGCGATCCCATATCCCCGGCGGAAACGCCTTCACGCCGCCGCGCGTCAGGGCATCGAGCTGGAAACGCGCGTTTTCTTCCATCACCAGACAATTCTGCAAGCAATTCTCCGCCGTTTCGCCAATAACGACCGAGCCGTGCCCCCGTAACTGACAAGCTACGCGGCTACCGATCGTCTGCGAGACCGAACGCGCGTCGTCGTCGTTGAGCACCAAACCGGGATTGTCCCATGTCGGAATCCCGCCCCGTATCACATAGCCTTGCGCAAATACCGGTTCGATCTCCTGGCCGAGTATGCCCATGAGAGTCGAATTGTAGGCGTGAAGATGCGCCACGCATTGCACTTCCGGGCGGTCGCGATGAATTTGCGTATGAATGCGCCATTCGGCCGGAATGGACATCGGCCGGTCTCCACCCGGATGGTTGATGATCTTGCCGGCAAGATCGAAAACGAAGATCTGGTCGACCCGGACATGGGTTTTGCGGTTACCTGCGCCGGGCGTCAGCAGCACGATATCGGTGTTCGGCACCCGCAGCGAAATATGGCCGTAAACTCCGATCGAATCATGCATGCCGAGGATACGGCATAATATCGCGAGCTTTCGCCGCAACTCCGCCTCCTGATCCGAAATGCGGCGCGACGGTTCAGCCATGTCTTTCTCCTCTCGGTATTGCAGGCCTCGTTCCGAACTCACTTCGTGGCGGCGAATTCGGTCGTGAATTTGCGCACGGCGTCAACGACCTTGCGATGGGCATCATCGATATTCGCCCAGGCATCGATCATCGGCTCGGCCCGCGCTTTCCATTTCTGCTGGAGATCGGGGCTGAGTGTTACGACGCGCTGGTTCGGATCCGATTCGAGCCGGTGTTGAACGGTGGTCGTCAGTTGATCGACGAACACGCCCACCCGGCGAGTTTGCGCCTCGCCCGAATTCTCGTCGAGAACCTTCCGGATCTGCGGCGACAGACCCTCGTAAGCCGCTTTCGCCATCCATACGCCGCCAGGCCCGCCACCAAGCGCGGCTATGACATGGTAATGCGTAACCTCGTCGAGCTTGAAATCAGGCAACGCCGAAATCGGAAAATTCAACCCGTCGGCCGTGCCGCGTTGCAACGCCTCGTATGTATCGGTGAGCGGGATCGACAGCGGCGCGGCACCGAGCTTCGACATCAGCGTCGTTCCGATCTGGCCGCTGGCGATGATCTTCATATTGGAAAGATCCTCCAGCGGCTTGGCTGGCGCCTTCACCAGGTTCATCGCCTGTTGCGGAAAGGCGTAAAAGAACAACGGCACGATCTGATCGAATTCGGGATCGAGCAAGCCACTCTTGTACAGCCGCCAGAACACATCCGATTCCTGCTCCGCCGAGTTTATCAGGAAAGGTAGTGCCATCACCTGGCTGAGCTGGAATTTGCCCGCCAGATAGTTGAGCGAGCCGAAGCTGATCTGCATGACGTTGCCCAGCAAGCGATCGTAGTAGTTCGTGCTGCTCGCCAAGGCGAAGCCATCGCGCACATCGATGCGAACGGCGCCCCTGCCGGCGTTATTCACGCGATTGGCCCAGGGATGCCAAACCTTATCGCTGATCGTCGAGCCAGACGGCGAGATCGTCGTAAAGATCAACCGTGTCTCATCCGCGCCTGCGGTCGTGACAAAGCCGAGAGCCGTCACGAATACGGCAAGAAACACAAAAAGGCGCTGCATCGGATTTTACTTCCTCCCCTCGACACTCATCGGCTTGAAGCCGAGGCTGCGCGCCAGGAATCGCCAGCAATTCGCGATCTTTTCTCTGTTGAGCGACAGCGCGGCGATCTTACGCTCGCCGATGGGCGACATTTATATCGTGCCACGCAACAGTGAAGTTACGTTTTGATGATGCGTGCTTTCCTGACCACGCCTAAACTCACCGCGACACTCAACGAATGACCGTGTGGACACAACTGCGCGGCCTGCGGATAACATGGGGCGGTAGGTGACGGCACCGGTTTTCGTATCGGCTGCAGACGCGGTACAGGCGTTGGATTGGCCCGCGGTCGTCGCGCATTTGAAAGCGGTCTATTCGGCGCCTTCTCAACCAGAGGCGCGGCCGCCGCGTCTCGTGACGCGCGGCGACGGTGCACGCTTACGAACTCTGACAGCGGCGCTGCCATCGGGCAGGCTGCTGGGCGCCAAGCTCATGGCCTCGTCCCGCGCAAAACGGACAGCCTATCTCATCGCGCTCTTCGACCAGCAAGACGGCGGTATCGTCGCGCTTATGGACGGAAATGCGATCACAGCCTGCCGGACCGCTGCGACGTCCGCCCTAGCCGCGGATAGCCTCTTGAGTCGAGATGCCGACACTCTTCGGCTCGGCATCCTCGGCAGCGGGATGGAGGCGCGCGCCCATCTCATCGCCATCGCGGCCTTGCGCCGCCCGACCGAAATACGCGTCTTCAGCCCCTCGCCGGCGAACCGCGCGGCCTTCGCCACCGAATTCGCGGAACGCCTCGGCGTCAGCTGCCAAGCCGTCGATTCACCATCGGCCGTTGTCGGCGGCTCTGACCTATTGGTCGCCGCCGCGCGCTCGCGCGACGAGACCCCGATCTTTCGCGGCGCCGATCTGCGCGATGGCATGACCGTGATCTCGATAGGCTCGACCCTTCCAGAACAGCGCGAGATCGATCCCGAGACGATCGCCCGCTGCGATCTCATCGTCGCGGACGAGCCGGAGGAAGTCGGCAAGCAAACGGGCGATTTCATCGCCGCTCGTCGCGTCGGCGTGGCATTCGACGAGAAGATCGCGTCGCTGAGCGAGTTGGTGATGGGCAAGCTGAATGAGCGATTGGCGGCATCGCGGATCACCATGTTCAAATCAGTCGGCGCGGGCATTCAAGATATCGCTGTTGCCGAATTCATTCTCGACCGCGCGATCACCATGGGACTCGCCAAGGAATTACCGCTCGAGCTTGCGATCAAGCGCGGTACGGGAGAGAGCCGCTGGTTCTAACGGAATAACGACGGGAAAAGGGAGGACATGATGGCACAATATCGGAAGCGCGAAGCGCGCGAATGGGCGCGCAAGAACATGCAGGGTTGCGCTTGCGTAATCATCCCCTCCTTCAGCAACGATCTCGAGCGGCTGAACGAGAAAGCCATTCGTCACGACGTTCGCCGCGTCATCGAACTGGGCTTCGAGGGGGCACTCCTTGTCTCGGAAGTCGCGATCTCTGTCGATGAATACCGGCAATTCACGGAATGGGCGGCCGATGAAGCACGCGGCCGGTTGCATCTCGTGCACCACGCGAGCTTCAACACGCTTGAGCAGAACATCAAGGCGGCGCAGTTATCGGCCGCGGCCGGTGCCGATTACGTGTTGTTGTCCTATCCGGCCAATTTCTACCCGCAGAGCAATGACGAGGTTTACGAATATACGCGCGCCTTTTGCGAGGGAACCGATCTCGGCGTCATGCTCTTTGCCGTTCCGCTCTGGAATTTCTCCCGGCTGCACCCCGCCGATCTCGACTTCACGCTGTTGCGGCGCCTGGTCGACAACGTGCCGAACATTATCGCGATCAAGGCGGAAGGCGCGCGCAGTCTCGCCGGCCTGCTCGACGTCTATCGCCAGTTCAAGGACGACGTAATCGTCACCTGCCCGCTGGAGCGCGAGATCATCCCGCTGATGTCGGTCGCCAAATTCCAATACACCGGCACCAGCAACACCGAATATTACGGACCGAGCGTGCCGAAAATGTTCAGCCTCGCGAAAGCAGGCCGCATGGACGAGGCGATGCAGATCTTCTGGCAGATCCAGCCGGCGCGCGAGGCCAATCAGCAGGTCGGCGCCATTACGACGTCCACTTTGTTCATCAACCGCATGCAGTGGAAATTCCAGGGCTGGCTGCAGGGAATGAATGGCGGACCGCTGCGCCAGCCGACGATGAAAATCTCCGATCGGGCGATGGCGACGCTGCGCCGGGGCCTGACCGACGCGAAGCTCAACCCGACTCAGGAGCCCAACAGCGCATTCTTCATCGGCCGTCTCCCGACTGGCTGACGGCGCCGTCTTCAGACGCGCCGCTATTTCTGCCAGGGTGCGTCGATCGCGACCAGCGCCGCCTCGGCGCATTGCTGATCCTGCTCCGGCGTGCCGCCGCTCACCCCGATGCCGCCGATGATGTCTTGCGCCGGCCGTACCGGCATACCGCCGAACGTCGCAACGATCGCCACATGGCCCATCTGCGCGACCGAGTTGAAATAAACCGGCTCGCCCTCAGCCCAATGAATCAGATCTTTGGCCGGCCGCTTCATGATCGCCGCCGTATAGGCCTTGCTATGCGCGATATAGGTGGTCAGCGGCCGCGTGCCATCCATGCGGCGCATCAACACGATGAATCCGGCATTGTCGACGATGGCCGTCGTCACGTTGCACCCCAACTCCTTGGCCTTCGCCTCGGATGCAGCGATCAGCCGCTCGGCGGTCTTGAGCAACAGAGACATGGTCGTTCCTTTCGGGGTAGCTCGGAGGGCGTTCGCTTCGTTCAGAAAAGCGTGCGCAAGACTTGGTCGAGGATGCAGTTGAAGACCGCCGGGTTCTCCCAATACATCGAATGAGGCCCGGCCGGGACTTCGAGTAAAGTCGATCCCGGCAGCAGCGCGTGCGCCTTGCGCAAGGTCGCCAGCGAAATGACACGATCGTTTTCGCCGGCAAGGAAGGCGACACGCACGCCCGAACGCTTGACCTCATCGGGGGTTGGCCCCTTGTCCCCGAGGTTGCGGATCGATTGCTGATTGGCGCGATTGAAGGTCCCAACTTTCTGGAAAAGCCAGGTCAATTCGGGGCATCGCGTCTGGAAGGATTTACTCATCAGGCGATCGAGCACGCTCAGCTGTTCGGCTGCGGCGCGATCCTTCGCCGTCGCCGCGCGCAACTCATCATGATCCATGTTGCCGGCCGAATGGCCTAGCACGACACCAGCAATACGCTTCGGGTGGGCTACCGCGAGGCGCAGACAGGCAAGCGCGCCGATGGACTGGCCGAACAAGGCCGCCTTCTCGATCTTCAACTCGTCGAGTACTCCGAGAACGTCGCGCGGAAAGTCGCGCGCGTCGGGTCCTTCGGCAACGGCATCCGAGCCGCCGAAGCCCCTTAGATCGACGGTGATTGTCCGATATCGCTGCGCAAAATACGGCACCTGCTGCCACCAGATCGCGTGGTTGCCGCCCGAGCCATGCACCAGTACCAGCACCGGCCCGCTTCCTTCCGACTCGTAGTAAATCCGCGTTCCGTCGACCGTTGCGTATGGCATTGCGCGGCCCCTGGTGAAAGACGCTATTTGGTGCGGCTACCGTGATAGGTCAGCTCGACGAGCGTGCCATCGGGATCGCGGATGTAAGAAAGCGTGGAGTTGTTCTGCGGCCGATAGAAAGGCTTGGTGTAGCGGACACCAATTTCCTTCAGATGTGCCAGCATCTCGTCCCAGTTCTCGATCTCGACGGCGAAATGGAACGGATCCATCTTCCGCTTCTCGGTCGACCGGCGTGAAGTGGATATCGAAGTCACCGCCCGTCATGAGAAGCACTTTGGTGTCGCTGAAGGCGCCGACATCCACATGCTTCAAGCCGAAGACCTTGGTGTACCACTCCTTGGTCTTTTCAGGATCGGTGGTTGGGAAATTAACGTGATGGATCGCGTGAATCTTACCGGGCATGGGCGCGCTCCCTGGCGCTGCATTGCACGAGCGACGCGTCATTGTGCGTCGCCGTCAAAGCCGAGGCTAGAGATGGCCGCTTGCAAAGAGAACGGCAGTGTATCTAAATGCAGTGTTGCAAAAGCGTAACAAGTGAGACGCGCGTTTGGATCGGTTCACGATCATGAACACGTTTGTTCAGGTTGTCCGCAGCGGCAGCCTGACCATGGCTGCTCAGTCGTTGGGTATCTCGCGTCCGCTCGTGTCACGTCATCTCGCTGTGATCGAAGAAAACCTCGGTCTGGAATTGATTCGACGCACGACGCGCGCGATCCATTTGACGCCAGCGGGTCGCAAGCATTTCAATTTTTGCGAGAAGGTGCTCAAGGACCTGCGAGCCGAAGAGAGTTCGATTGTTTCGCTCTACCAGGCCGCGGAAGGATCGCTGCGGGTTATCTCGCCGAAATGGATCGGCAGTCTCGACATCGCGGACGCGGTCGCGAGCTTCGCCGAAACGCGTCCAAAAATCCGTGTCGAGCTGCATCTCGGCGGCCTCTCGGTCAGGACCTATGATTTTCTGGCGCACGGTTTCGACATCGCTTTGCAGACAAAGCAAATTCCTGACTCGTCCGTGCTCGCCAAGAAGGTCGCTTCATTGAAATTCGCGGTTTACGCCGCGCCCAGCTACCTCGCAGCCCATGGCGAGCCGACAAATTTGGCCGAGTTGAAAAGCCATAGCTGCCTCATCCAGATGAACGAGCCGGCGTGGCATTTCGGAACCGGGCGTCGGATCAAGACGGTGAAAGTCGCGACCCATTTTGCTGCCAACAGCTTCCGTGTCCTTCATCACGGCGCCATCAACGGGATTGGAATTGCCCTCCTGCCGCGCAGGATCGCGGAAGCCAACGTGCAGTCGGGCGAGCTGGTCGAGGTTCTGCGGGACGATCCGGTTCCCGATCGTCCGCTCTTCGCCGTCTTCGCCCCGGGCGACCGGGCACCGCGCAAGATCCGGGAATTCGTCGATTTTCTAACGCATTGGTTCGTCGAGCATCCGATGCAGTAGACGCAGGCTTATTGGTCATCAATCGGCAACACTGGGTTTAGCGCGGCCTGCTTACTTTGCTCGGCGTGCAAGATGTAGCCTTCGGGCAATCCAGAGGTGACCAATGGCCATTCAGCGGGTCGAATCGATCACGTATGGCGTCGAAGACGTCGCGCGCTGCATCCAATATTACGACGACTTCGGCTTGGAGCGCCTGGACAAGGGCGCGGGCGGCGCGACATTCCGCACGCTGACCAACCAGACGGTGCATGTGCGCGCTGCCGCCGACCCTGCTCTTCCGCCGACCCACGAAAGCGGCTCAACGCTGCGCCTCACCGTGTGGGGCGTCGATAGCGAAGCCGGTCTCGACGCCGTCGGGACGGAGCTGTCGCGCGACCGCGAGGTGCGGCGCGACGCGGCCGGGACGTTGCATACGGTCGACGAAAGCGGGCTGCCGATCGGATTTGCGGTGGCTAAGCCGAGACACGTCGCCATCGAGCCGCATCCGATCAATGTCGGCGAGGTCGCCGGCCGCATTAATCAACCCTTTCCGCGGATCGAGCGCGTGCAGCCGCTACGCCTCGTCCATGTTGTCTTTCACATTCGCAAGGACAATCGCGAGCGTGCTTCGGCATTTTATCAGGAGCGGCTAGGCTTTCACTTGTCGGATCGCTCGGTCGATGCCGGCGATTTCATGCGCTGCGAAGCCTCGCGCGACCATCACAATCTGCTGCTGCTCCATCGCGCCGATCGCGTCGAATACAATCATGTCGCGTTCGAAGTCCCCGGCTTTGACGAGATCATGATCGGGGGCCTGCACATGCAGGACCGCGGCTGGAAGAGCCTGCGCAATCCCGGTCGCCATTTCCTCGGCTCCAATTTCCATTGGTTCTTCGAGAATCCTTGCGGTGGCCGGACAGAATTCATCGCCGACATGGACCAACTCGATGAACGATGGGTGCCGCGCATCTGGGAAAAGCATCCGGGCGAATTCGATCTGGCTTTTCAGCCCAGGCCGATAAGCGCGCGCATCGATAAGGGGAGGCAGTGATGGAAGAGCCGAAAAAGTGGGTCAATCACGTCGTGTTCAACGTGCGAGATCTCGACGTCGCGGTGAAATTCTATACCGAGGTGGTCGGCATGAAACTGATCATGCGCTTCGAAGACCGCCGCATGGCCTTCATGTCCTTCGGCGATCGCCATCATGACATTGGTCTGTTCGAGGTCGGCGGCACACCGGAGCATGACCGGCAATGGCGGGGCTTCAATCATCTGGCAATGGAGTTCCAGGGCGGGCCTGAAGTGCTCGATCAGCTCCATGACCGATTGAAGGAAAAGAAAGCCGCGATCGACAATCTCGAAGGGCACGAGCGCGGGCGTCACAAGAGCGTCTATTTCTTCGATCCCGACGGCAATCGTCTCGAATTCTTCTGGGAGAACCCAGAGTGGCGCAAAGAGGCGGCAGAGCAGGTTGCCGCCGCAAACAAGAAAGGCTGACGATGGCCGAGGAAAAGCTCTTGGTGCATGTCGTCGGCAGCGTTCCGTTCGCCGACGCCGAGGACGTGTTCCGCGCTATCGCGGGCTCGGTCGGCCCTTACTTGCGCCGGCTGCCGGACGGCGAAACCGGACCGCGCAAGCTCTGGATCGGCATGATCTCGGACATGCTCGACAAGCATCCGGCTTTCGAGATCGACCCCGACGTGCCGCCCTTCGAGATGAAGCTCTGGACCGGCGAAGTCCATCGCACGCTGAAGCGGCTCCGCTTCCGCGCCGGTGTGATTCCGCAGGACGTCAGCTTCACCACGGGCTACGGCGCCATGGCAATCGACTCCTTCGCGATCTTCGACCGGCTGCAACGCAGCGGCACGATCCCGGCGGGAGTCAAATTCCAGATTGCGATCCCGAGCCCGCTTGCCCCGACCTACAATTACATCTCAAAGAAATATCGTAGCGCATTCCTCGACGCCTTTACCGCGCATCTCTGCGGCGAGGTCGCCCAGATCGCCAAGGCGCTGCCGAATGATCGCATCTCCATACAATGGGACGTGCTACAGGAAATCCTGGTCTGGGTGAATTATTTCACCGACCGCGATCCCGATTATCGGGATCAGATCCGATCAACGCTCGGCACAATCGGCAATGCCGTGCCGCAGCCGATCGAGCTCGGTTATCACCTTTGCTATGGCAGCCCCAAGGACCAGCACCTGGTCCAGCCAAAGGACGCTGCAACGATGGTCGCGATCATCGACGAGATTCGCAAAGAGGTCCGGCGACCGATTGAGTTTTTCCATTTGCCGGTCCCGAAAGAGCGCACCGATCCCGCTTTCTACAAGCCGCTCGCCGATATGGCGTTGCCGCCGGAAAGCGAGATCCATCTCGGATTGGTTCATCTCAATGACGACGCCGGCAATCGCGCCCGCCTCGCCGCCGCCCGGCAATTTACGAAAGTGGATGGCGTAAGCACCGAATGCGGCTGGGGCCGCGGCGATCCCGAACGCGTCCGCGCCTTGCTCGAAGCACATCGCAAATTGGTGGCATGATCCCGCGCTGAGGCGAGCTTAGCGGAGCCGGCGCGCAGCCTCGTCGATCATCGACAAATCGGCATAGTGGTGCGGATCAAGCGCTGCCGGAACGAAGCCCAGTTCATGGGCGACCGAGATGCCGTGCGCGAATGAATCGAGATCCGGCTTGCCGGCGGGATCGCGATAAGCATCGACCGGCGTGAAAGCCCAGCCTGCCCAGATCGTCGGCGAGGTCTTGGTGAAATCAGCCAGGGTTTTCACCGCTTCGTCATGATGCGCTGGATCGCGATACCAGGCGATCGTGCGAAGGTTATCCTCGAGAAAATCGGTCAACGCCGCGCGATTTTTCTCGATGAAGCCGGTCCGCGCGACCATGACGATGAGCTGCGTCGGTCCGAGCACGTCTTTGAGATGGAAAAGCGGGCGTGCTTTCGCCTGAAGCTCCGGGTCGAAGGCGAACGGCGTTACCTCGCCGATCAGGTCGGCTTTATGATCGAAAAGAACCGCCTTCATGTTGGGGAACGCCGATTCGATCAGGGTAAAATCGCGTTTGGCTTCGAGACCGTGCTTTTGCGTCATGGCGCGGAGCCCGATATCGACCGCACCGCCAATGACATTGACGGCCGCGATCTTGCCCTTCAGATCCTCGACGCTTTGGATCGGGCCGTCTTTTAGAACGAAATAGGTATTGCTGAAGCCTTGCCCGACGCCGTCCTGGAAAATATCGGCGATGATCCGCAGATCAGCGAGATGCGCATTCTCAATGGCAAGCGCGAGCGGCGGGCCGCTCATCGACGTCACGTCGAGATCGCCCGAGGCCAGTGCCGAAATCATCGGCGTCGTGCCGTTGAAATGGATCAACTCGAGCACGTAGGTTTTCCCTTCGTGCCGGGCGGTTCCCTTGTCGCCGAGTTGCTGCAGCGGCGCATCGCCGCCCGCGACGGCCCAGCCGACCCGGATCTTGGTCGGCTCGGCCTGCGCATCGACGCCTCTGTCGACCGCGACAATCGTCAAAAGTGCGAGAAAAATCCGGAAGGCAAAAGACATTGCGGCGCTCTCTCGACGATTGAAGGACGCTAGGATTTGGAACCTTCGCCCTCGGACAATTTGACGGTCACCTCATTGCTGCAGCCGCAGTGCCAGCAATCGATGGCGACCTGTTTCTCAGGCGGCTTTTTCTCATCGTCTTCTTCGATTGTCTGGTCGTTGTCCCAATGGCAATTCGTGCATTTGAACAGCGCGTGATATTCGTGGAAATGAGGCATGACCGCCTTCCTTCATCCCAATGGCAGATCTCTATTATGCAAGGCGGCGTCGCGGCGAGATAGCCGCACCGCGTAACTCTGTCTTGCCGAACAGTGACCAATGATACGCTTGCGCGCCGCTATAAGCTTTGCCGCGGAATAGCCCAGCGGGACGGATCATGAGACTCGACATCATTGAGCAAGCGGACATGACGGCGGCGCAACGCGAGCTTTACGACCGCATTGCCGGTGCACGCGGCGCCGTGCGCGGGCCGTTCAATCTCTGGCTCTACAGTCCGGAGCTTTGCGACAGGGTCGAGGCGCTTGGCAAATTCGTCCGCTTCGACAGTTCGATCCCGCCCCAATTGCGCGACCTGGCGATCCTGGTGACGGCGCGCCATTGGGATTCATCCTATATGTGGCATTCCTATTCGAAACGCGCGGCCGAAGGCGGAATCGCCGATGATGTCATCTCGGCCATCGCGGGGCGGCGAAAGCCGACATTCGCGCGACAGGAAGATCAAGCGGTCTACGATTACGCGACCGAGTTGCTGCACCGGCACCACGTTACCGAAGCAACTTTCCGGTCGACGGTCGCCGCGATCGGCAAGACCACCATCGTCGAGCTGACCGCGCTCATCGGCAATTATTCAATGGTGGCGATGGCGGTCAATGCCTTCGAGGTGGATATGCCGGCGGGCGCGAAGCAACTCCCCGCCTAGACCGGATTCTTATTTACGCGCAAACCATTCGGACAGGAAATCGATCAGCAGGCGTACCCGGCGCGGCGGCGTACCGTGACGCGTAAAGACCGCATAGAGTGAACGCGCCGGCAACCGCCATCCCGGAAGCACCCGCACCAACGTACCCTTCTTGAGCTCGGGCTGTGCGAGACGGTCTGGTAGCGGCGCGATCCCAAGACCTTGGCCCGCGGCCTTCGCCAATACCTCGAAGGAATTGGATGAGAAAGCAGGCTCCACCGAGACCTTGCGGCCGCGACCGGCGTTCGATAGGCGCCATGTGGTTTCATTCGCATGAACCAGACACCGGAGCTTCGCCAGATCCGCGGGAGCACGCGGGGCATCAACATTGGCGAGATATTTCGGCGAAGCGCAGATCGTGTAATGCAGCTGCGCGACACGTTGCGCGTGCGAGAAAATTGCCGGGCTGTGCTTGGTCTGAAGCACGACGTCGAAATTGTTTTCGAGCGCGCCATGCTCGCGCAGCACTTCCCCAACCACGAGCTCTATCTTGATTTTGGGATAGCGCGTCGAAAAATTCGTCAGCGCATCGCCGATATCGAGATCGCCGGCAAATTCCGGCGTCGCGACACTGATCAGGCCCTCGACCTCAGCCTCGTTGCCGAGAAGCAACATCGCTTCTTCTGTGACTTCGGTGAGCAACCGCTCGCAAAAAATAAAATGCCGTCGCCCAGGCTCGGTGAGACTGACGAGACGCGTGCTGCGGTTGAGGAGCCGCACGCGCAGCCGGCGCTCGAGATCGGTGATCTGGCGCGAGACCAGAGCGCGCGAAATACCCAAAGAGCGCGCAGCGGCCGTGAGGCTGCCATACTTGGCAACCTGGACGAAGGTCTGCATCGTCTTATAGCGGTCCATGCGTTTCCCCCGCCCCAAGCGCACGGCTTCGGGCACGTTCATTGTGCCCATTGGTTATAATTCTGCAACAGACACTCTAGGTCGCTGCGCTCATTGGAGCTTTGCCCGTTTGATAGGGTCGATAGGTCGTTGGCCGAACACCGTCGGCCACGCCGAGAAATCAAGCGGAGCTGACAATGCCCAAGGAACCGCCCGTCCGTGTCCCATCGGATAAGTTGCGCGCGCTCGTCCGAGATATTTTTGCCGCGGCCGGGACGCCCGCCGAGGATGCGAGCACCGTGGCCGATGCCTTGGTGTGGGCCAATCTCCGGGGCATCGATTCCCACGGCGTGAGCCGTGTTCCGCGTTATCTCGAATTGTTCGATTCGGGTGAGTCGAAGCCCGCCGCAAAGCTGCGCCTGTCGCGGCCAAGGCCGGGCGTCATACTGATCGATGCCGACGGTTCACCCGGTCCCGTCGCGCTGAGCCGCGCGATGCGCGAAGCGATGGCGGCCGCGCGCGAAACCGGAATTGCCTGGGCCGGCGTGCGTGGGACCGTGCATACCGGCGCGATCGGTTATTACACCTCCCTTGCTTTGAGCGGCGGCATGGTCGGCATCGGCCTCGTCGCCGGCATCCCAAACATGGCCTATCACGGCGCGCGCGGCGCCGCTGTCGCGACGAGCCCGATCTCGATTGCGATACCCGCCGAGCGTCACCCGCCGCTCATCCTCGATATGGCGACGGCGGTCATGGCTTTGGGACGGATGCAACAATACAAGGCGCAGAACCGGCAGCTACCGGACGGCGCGGCGATGACGGCCGAAGGCGAGGTCACGACCGACCCTGCGCGCGCCGTAACCCCCATGCCGCTGGGCGGCCCCAAAGGCGCGGGCCTCTCTCTCGCCTTCGAATTGCTGACCAGCGGGTTGATGAGCAATCCAATCGTCACCGCGTTTCACCAAAAGACGCCGGAAGGACGCCGTCACAAGCAGAATGCGTCGCTGATCGCCGTCGACATTGCCGCCTTCACCGATCCGGCCGCCTTCCGCCGCACCGTCGACGAAACGTTGGACACGATCAAGAAGCTGCCGCGGCTCAGCGCCGAAGAAGAAATTCTTATCCCCGGTGAACGCGGTGCGCGCGCTTACGAAAGCCGCGCACGCGATGGAATCTCTGTCTCAGCCGATGTGTGGAACAGCCTCAAAAAAGCGGCTGAGAAATACGGCATCGGCTCTCCATCGCCCTGACCGTTCCGTAGCGCTTTGTATCTGAGGCTCGCAGCCTCAGAACTTTTGCACGCCTGAATTGGTCAATGATCGACAACAGATGATTAGCGATTTCACCGCTTCTACGGCGCGTCGCGCTGATGAAGATGGGAGCCACGTTCCCACTCGGTAGCCGGAGGCTTTGCATGTTCATCGTCGATTTGCAGGTGCATATCTGGGCCCCGGAAAGCCCCAATCGTCCCTGGATTGAAGGGGGCGCGGCCCGTATCAAATTGAACGGCCACCGTGAAAAGGCGATGGGCTACGAAGAATTGCGCTCACTGATGGACGAAGCGGGCGTCGATCGCGCGCTGATCGTGCCGCCTTCCTGGGAAGGCGATCGCGTCGATTTCGGCCTCGAGGCCGCGCATAAATATCCCGACCGTTTTGCGGTCATGGCACGCATTCCGCTGGAAAAGCCAGAAGAAGCAAAGGCGCTGTTGCGGTCATGGGAAAAAGAGCCGGGGATCAAAGGCACGCGCCTTACTTTCCATCGCGACCAGGATCGCCCATGGATCACCGACGGCACGGCCGATTGGTATTGGCCCTTTGCCGAAGAGCACAAAATCCCGACCATGGTTCATGCGCCCGAACGCAAACCGCAGCTCGAGGCGATCGCAGCGAAGCATCCCAAATTGAAGATTATCGTCGATCATATGGGCGTTCTCGGCCACACGGTCGATGACGGCATCGCGCCCTGGATCGACAGCACCGTCGCGATGGCGAAGCACCCGAATATCTACGTGAAGATTTCGGCCGTTCCCGGCTATTCGAAGACTACCTTCCCGCATCCCGGCCTCAATAAATATGTCGAGAAGATCGTCCGCGCTTTCGGCCCGCAGCGTTGCTTCTGGGGCACTGACCTGACGCGCATGCTCGAGCGCAACAAGCTCACCTATACGCAGACTGTCGAGCATTTCACCAAGCACATGCCCTTCCTGAGCGAGACCGACAAGGAATGGGTGATGGGCCGCGCCATCTGCGAATGCCTGAATTGGCCGATCAAATAAGGGGCCGTTGAGCGACGGATTTGGCAGGAAGGCGGTGAGCCGTGAGCAACAAGATCGATGGCGGCGAAGCGGTTCTGGAGGCATTCCGTCATTTGGGGGTCGATTACATCCTGTCATCGCCGGGATCGGAATGGGCGCCGGTTTGGGAAGCCCTGGCGCGGCAAAAGGCGAACAAGACCGCGGGACCAACCTACATCGATTGTTGGCACGAGACGGTCGCTGTCGGCATGGCGATCGGCTACACGCTCGCGACCGGCAAGCCGCAGCCGGTGCTGCTGCATGCCGGCGCCGGCTTGCTGCAAGGATCGATGGCGGTGCATGCCGCCTATATCGCGCAATTGCCGATGCTCGTGATGTCGGGCGAAGCGCTGAGCTACGGCGAGAATCCCGAGGTCGATCCGGGCTCGCAATGGTATCGCAACCTCAGCGTCGTCGGTGGACCTGACGGGCTCGTAAAGCCGTTCGTGAAATGGTCGAGCCGGATCACGAGCTCGCACACGCTTTACGAAACGATCGTGCGCGCGATGGAAATGTCGGCGCGCATCCCGCGCGGCCCGGTATTCCTCGATCTGCCCGTCGAGCTCATGCTGCAGGATTGGACGCCGCCTGAGCACGAGCGACGCGCGCCTGCGCCGCCAAAGAAGCACACGCCGCCAGCGGATATCGAGGCCGTCGCAAAGCTCCTCGTGGCCGCCGAAAATCCCTTCCTCACGACCGAGACCGCCGGCCGCGACCCCGAGGCATTTACGGCCCTGGTCGGTTTAGCCGAGCGTTTGGCGCTGCCGGTGATCGAGAGTCGCGGCTCGGTCTGCATGAATTTCCCCAAGGACCATCCGCTCTATCAGGGCTTCAACATCGGCCCCTTCATGAAGGAGAGCGATCTCGCGCTCGTCGTGAGCAGCCGCGCACCTTGGTATCCGCCCGGCAATCGGCCGCCCAAAGCGAAGGTCATTGCCGTCGACGAGGACCCGCTGCGCTCTTACATGGTCTATCAAAACCTCCAAGCGGATATGTATCTCGAGGGCGACCTCGCGGCGACGCTGCGCGCGCTCGACAGCGCCGTCCAAGCGCTGAAATTCGATACGTCCAAAGTCGAGGCACGGCGCGCGAAATACGCCGCCGCGCATGAGAAAGCCGCCGCACAGCGCAAAGCCGCCGAAGCCGATGCCGCGAAAAAGCCTGGCATTCACCCGCTGACGCTATGCGCAGCGTTGCGCGAAACCTTGCCCGGTGACGCGATCTATGTCGACGAGACGATCACGCACAGCTCGTTGCTCCAGGAATATATGTCTTGGAACAAGCCGCACTCTTATTTCTATGTCCAGGGTGGGCTCGGACAAGGCCTCGGCGTCTCGCTCGGCGTGAAGCTCGCGAATAAGGACAAACCCGTCGCGCTGATGATTGGTGATGGGTCGCTGCTTTACAACCCGATCATCCAAGGCCTCGCCGCGTCGGCGCAAAACAAGCTGCCGCTGTTGATCGTCGTGTTCAATAACCGGAAATACGCGTCGATGAAGGCCAATCATCTGCGCTATTACCCGGACGGTGTCGCGGTCTCGACGAAAGTCTTTCACGGTGTCGAGATCGAAGCGCCCGATTTCGCGAAACTGTCGATCCATTTCGGCGGCTTCGGCAAGACCGTCGCGGATCCGCGCGATCTTGCCGGTGCGCTACGCGATGGCCTCGCGACCGTCGCCAAGGGTGAGACAGCAATCATCAACGTTATGCTGACTCAGTAACCGGTCGGACGTTCGCCGCGACCGTCCGGTCGTATCGTCGGAAAGCAAGCATCATGTCGGACGAAGCCACAATCCAAGCCACGATTGCCGATCTTGTCACCGCCAATCACATCCTGTTTCGCGAAGGAATTGTCGATGCGTTCGGCCATGTGACGGTACGGCACCCGTTCAATCCGAACCATTATCTGATGGCGCGCAGCATGCAGCCGGTGTTCGTGACACCGCGCGATATCATCGAATTCGATATCGAGAGCAAGCCGGTCGCGCATGATGCGCCCGCGACTTCCTACGAGCGTTTCATTCATGGCGAAATATTCCGCGTTCGCCCGGACGTCATGGCCATCGTGCATAGCCACTCGCCTTCTGTCCTGCCTTTTTCGGTGTCGAAAACCACGCTGCTGCGCGCGATCTGCCATACCGCCGGTTTCCTGGGCGCTGGCGCTCCCATCTTTGAGATCCGCGACTTTGCCGGCGACAGCAGCAATCTCCTCGTTCAGACCAGTCCGCTGGGCGCCGCGCTGGCGAAAACCTTGGGCCCGAGCATGGCGGTACTGATGCGCGGCCACGGCTTCACCGTCGTCGGCGGCAGCCTCTATGAGGCGGTCTATAACGCGATCAATACTGACCTCAATGCACGCGTCGAGATGGATGCAGTACGGCTCGGCGGGGTCTCCTATCTTAGTGAGGGCGAAGCGGCGGCCGTCTCTAAAATGCACAACGCGTCGCTGAAACGTAGCTGGGACGTCTGGGCGAAGCGCGCCGCCGGAGAACTGCCGTAACAAGGAGGCTGTCCATGTTCATCGTTGTTTCGCATCACCACTGCAAACCGGGACAAACCAGCGCTGCCGCCGAGCGCGTCGACAAGAACGGCGCGGGCATGAGCAGCGAGCCTGGCTTTCTCTATCGCTTTCGGATCGAGAATTCCGCCAAGCCCAACGTCGTCTCGACGCTGACCGCCTGGAACGCCGAGAGCGATTACAAGAAATTCCGCGAGAAGCGCGGCGGCGGTGGGCCGGATATGCAATCGCTGCCTTGGGATCGCATCGAAGGCGAATCCTACGAAGTGCGGTCGACGCACGGCAACGCGCCGAACTAACCAATTCGTTGAAGAGGTAGATATGGCAAAGCCAGATGACATCCCCACCGGGGGCCCAACTCGACCAGGCCGGCCGACGTTGAGCGAAGCAGAATTGGAACACCGCCGCGGCAAGCCTTGGACGCTCCGCGTGCTGAAGGTTTTCGACGTAACGCCTCATATGCGCCGCGTCCAATTGACGGCGGACAATCTCGACGAGTTTCAGTCCCGGCCGGGGCAAGAGATCGTGTTGCAGCTTGCACAGAACGGCGGCGAGCCGGCGCGGCGTCACTACACGATCCGACGCTTCGATCGCCCGAGCAAAATCATCGACGTCGATTTCGTGCTGCACGGCCATCGCACGCCGGGCGTCGCCTGGGCGCAAGACGCAAAGCCCGGCGACAGTCTCGACATTCGCGGGCCGCGCGGACGCATGGCGCTTGATTCCACCGCCGATTGGCATCTCTTCCTCGGCGACGAAACAGCGTTGCCCGCGATCTTCGCTCTGATAGAGGCATTGCCGGCCCAATTGCGTGCTTTTGCCTTCATCGAGATCGGCAACGACCAGGAACGGCAAAGCGTCGAAACCGCCGCGCAGTTGGAGCTCACCTTTTTATCACGCAACAGCAGCGCGGCGGGGCCTAACGACGTTCTGGCGCAGGCATTGGCTGGCTTTACCCTCCCGTTCGGCAAGGGCCAGGCCTTCACGCTCGGCGAAACGAGCAACATCCGCCGCCTGCGCCACATGCTTATCGAGCGTGGCCTCGATCGCAGCCAGATTTATTCGGAAGGCTATTGGCGGCCCGACCGCATCGGCGGACACGACCACGTCCATGATTGACGCCTAGGTCGATTTGTCGGCGCGCTCGTCGAGCGTCTTGGCTTCCTCGGGCAGAAAGCGTGCATGGCAGGATGGGCAAAAGAGCTTCACCCCGGCATGCCGCATTTCCTTGTGATTGCAGTAGAACTTGAAGTCGCATTGGGGGCATTCGACCCAGAAGATTTCGCTCCATTGACGCCTACTCCCCAGCCCCGGGGGGCAGAAAATCCGACAGCCTGACGCGCGCCATCACCTCCGCTGGAATGTCGGAGCGCAAGCCGAAGGCGAAGTCATTGGGCCGCGTCGCGTCAATGACGACCTTGCCGCCCCAATTCGTCGTCGCAAAGCCCGATTGCGGGCCGTCATGCTTCACCCCGCGCCCGCCCGGCCAATTGCCGCGTGTGTGGAAGCTTTTGGCGAAGTTCGAATAGGTGTGGATCGACCAGAAGACCTGGCTCTCGTCGAAGACATCGATCTCGCTATCGACGACGACGACACATTGCAGCACGTGGAAGGTCTCGAACGCGACGCGGCCGATCTCGAGAATCTGCTCCGGTTGCGGGTTCTTGAGCGAGACATAGATAGCATAGACGCCGCAGCTCGAATCCGGGCAATGGATCTGGTGCAGATTCGGGAAGTGCGCGCGCATGACTGTCTCGAGCGTGCCTTCCTTCGGGATCGACCCCAGTGGGAAAGAATCGCGGAAGCCGGAAAAGATGTCCTGGATGATCGCGCCATTGCGGAAGGTGATCGCCTTTACCTTGAACAGCGGACGCAGGCACTGCGCCTGATAGAGCCGTGCAACCTCCCCGAAAGGATCGCAGATATCGCGCTGGCCGGGCGGGATTTCGCCCTCGATGATGATCTCGGCATCGGCCGGCACCATGAATTTGTCGCCCCAGGTGACCGACGGCGCGAGACGCAGCGGCTCGTCGAGGAACGAGCCGAGCGTCTCGTAATCATTTGCACCCCAGGGATTTTTCGTCAGGCTGCCGAGATAAAAGGCCGGATGCGTGCCGAGCACATTCACGATCGGCGTCGGCTCATTGCGAGCTTCGCCTTCCTTCAGCAGCCGCGTCATATGTGGCGTGTGAAGGCTGACGACCATCTCATGCGGCGCCCATTTGTAGAACGTCTTGGCGAAGGAGACGTTGTAGAACCCGTCCGTCGCCGATTTCATGATATGCGCCATGGTGAGGACCGGCCCCATATCCATGGCGAAATGCTTGACGATCGGCAGCTTGCCGATATCGGCCTCGGCGCCACGCCAGATATTCTGGTGGACCGGCGCTTCCTCGCTCTTGATGTTGACGGGCGCGATCTTGTGCTCGGCCTTGCGTGCGAAGGCTTGGCTTACTTCGTAATTGGGCGTCGACGGATCAACGCCCAGCATTACCGCACAGCGCTCCCGCGTGGAATAGACATTCGAGAGCAGCGGAAACCGTGAAGGATTGCCATTGACGCCGATGGGATTACGGAAGAGGACCATCGGGTAACGACGTTTGTCCTCCAATTGCTTGAGCAGCGCCGTCACCTCGAATTCATGCGGCTTGACCGGCTTGTCGATCTCCAACAAATCGCCGGTCTGCCGTTTCACGCCATCGATAAATCGCCGCAAATCATTCGCCATCGGAACACCATGCTAACCGAGCTGCCCAGCCAAACCTCCAGATGCGCTCGCATCGATGGGAAGATCGGCCACCGGCGACGATGCGACGAACGCGAAAGCTCATGCGGCGCCCGCGTCGACGAGGCTTTCCTGGCCGACGAGCTGCGTCATCATTCGCCGCATTTGGACGCTACCCCAATCCAGATGGGTGCTCACATAGGGCGACGCGGGATCGAGCTCGATGCAACTCTCTTGCGCCTCGATGATGTCGCGGTCCTCGTCGAAGACCTTGATCAGCGTTTGACGTGACTTGTCCTCGGCGCCGGGACCGGCTTCGAAATCGCGCGCGCTGACGATGAAATAATGCGTGCTGCTCGCGGTCTCCGGCACGCAGGCGTGATGGATGAGGATATTGACGCTGCGGGGATCGGCCTTCCCCGGTACACGCTCGGTCGTGGTCACGAGGATCGACACGAAGCAGGGCGGAATGAAGGTGATCGTCTTGATCTGGTCGGAGCGCGCCGCGAGGCCGTTCAGCAAATAGAAATGCGGCGTCGTGATGTCGGGCGCCTTGCGAATGAGGCGCACATAATCGGGGCCGCGGTCGAATTCGAGCGTTGCGTTGGTATCGTCGCTACCGATCGTCTCGCCGTGCACAAAAGCGACGTGCGACAGATCGAGCAGATTTTCGACGACGAGCTGATAATGGCCCTTGATCGGCAGCAAGACGCGCGTCGGCCACCAGCCCGGCGCGATATTCTCTTTGAAATCGGGGATGCGCGATGGATCTGCCTTTGTCCCCTCGCCCATCCATATCCAGACAAAGCCATGCCGTTCGGCGAGCGCATAGGACCGCACGCCGATTCGCGCCGGCACATTGTCCTGTCCGGGGATCGCGACGCAGGCGCCCGACCCATCGAAGGTGAAACCGTGATAGCCGCATTGCAGCCGGTCGCCTATCACTTTGCCTTTGGAAAGCGGCGCACGCCGATGGCAGCAGCGGTCTTCGAGCGCGACCGGTGTACCATCCTCGCGGCGATAAAAGACGACAGACTCGCCCAGAAGCAGGCGCGACAACGGCGCGCGGCCGACTTCATCCGACGACGCGGCGACGTACCACGCGTTGCGCAGAAATTTGTCTGGCGTAGTCATGCGTCGCCTCCTTATCTCTTCATGCGCCGTCGCTTAGCTCGGCTGGCTCCGACCCGAATCCTGCGGCGCAGATGGCTTCGATGGCGCAGGCTTCGATGGCACAGGCTTCGTCTTGCTCCGGCTCGTCGCCCGACGACCCGACAACACCGATGATCTCCCCATCCCTGTTCTTAATCAACACACCCGCCCGGCGACGAAATGAGCCGGCCCTGGAGTGCAGCCCCGATCGATTGGATAAACATTGGATCGGCCTTGCCAATCTGGCCGATTACACGGCTTGGGCCGGTTCATAACCAGCGAGCCGACAGCCTTGGCCGTAACCACATCGAAGCGGCGAATCCCGTTGCCGTCCTCGCGCTTGAAAGCCACCAGATCGCCGCCGGCATCGAGCACGGTGATCGTCATCGGCCGCAGCTTGCTGCCGGCGCGCCGCCTGAAGCGCGGTTTCAATGATGGTCGAGGCAGTCTGGAGACTGACCCCACGCGTCGTAGCGCGTGAAACATTGGCCATGGGTTCCTCGCGATGCTTTCTCGTCTTGCGCCGTTTATGCCGTGCCGCGAGCGTCAGCCGATAGATCGCGTCCAGCAACACACATGTTACTTTTGCGAACGATTGCCTGGCTGTAGGCCGCGCGCGGTCACCGCTGCCAGAGGATCTTCGTTGCTCGCCTCGAACCCTCCACCAAAGCTTCGAATTTGGCCCAGCAGACCACGAGGCATCAGCGTCAATTCGCCGCCGATGGCTCGAAGTCGCCGCGACTTGTCACGACGCGCGGAGCCATTGCCTCTGTCGGCTCGTGGGGAATTGTAAACGAGAAGGTCGCGCCGGGCCCATCATTAGCTGTGGCCCAGATGCGTCCGCCATGGGTTTCAATGATAGAACGGCTGACCGACAGGCCGATTCCCATGCCGCCGTTCTTGGTTGTGTAAAAGGCTTCGAAGACTCGGTCCGCGTCCTGAGGCGTGAAGCCGACCCCGGAATCCCTAACGCACAGCCGGACACAGTGATTGTCGTCGCACGCCGTGTGGACAATTAAGTCCCGTGGGCGGTCGTCAATGTCATGCATGGCGTCCGACGCGTTCAGGATCAGGTTCAAGATGACTTGCTGAAGCTGGACTCGGTCGCCTGTGGCGAGTGGCAGTTCGTTGCAGAAATCTGTATGCACGATAATGCGATTACGCTGCAACTCACTCAGCGATAATGCGATGACTTCCTGCACCGATTCGTTCAGATCCAATGGACCGGCAGTTGGCTTCTTGTTGGTGAACAAAGAGCGCAAACGCGTGATGATGTCGGAGGCACGGTTGCCATCGCGAACCATCCGCCGCACGGCGTCAAGCGCGCCTTCGATATTGGGCGGGTCATGTGCAAGCATCCGCTGACACACATTGGCATTGGTGATGATACCGGACAGGGGTTGATTGACTTCGTGTGAGATGGATGCGGTCAAGGCGCTGAAGCTCGTGGCTCTGGCGACACGTGCGAGTTCGGAGCGGACCTTTTCGAGCGCTTCCTGGGACCGACGCCGATACGTGATGTCACGCACGGCACCGACGAATTCGAACGGCCCATCGGCCGAAACCTGAATCGCATGGGCGACGGTATGGAGATATTTTACGGCGCCGTCCGCCATCCTCAGGCGAAACTCCGTCGTGAATTCTTGGCCACGCTTGGCGTACTCAACCGCGCGATCGAACAGATTTAAGTCGTCGGGATGGATGCGCACTCGCATCACCTCAAAGTTCGGTGGGATCGTCGGATCCACGTCAAAGATGCGATACGTCTGATCCGACCACCAATGCTCACGCGTCAGGGGGTTCAGCGAGAAGCTCCCGGTAGCACTGAGCACCTGGGCTTCGAGAAGGAAGGCTTCGGTTCGATGAAGCCGCGCCTCGCTCTGTCGCAGCGCGACGGCTTGCGCGTGTCCACGGTGTGCCAGATAGACCGTCAAGGCAAAGACCGTCGCGATGACACCGCCGCCGATCAGCACGACCAAAGGCAGATTATCGAACACGAGCCGTCCGGTATCCACCTGGGCCTGCCACAAGCCGACGGTGGCGGCGATAGCCGCAATGGCCACGCCGCCGAGCAACCAGGGCGGGCTGCTCGCGGGACCGCCTTCCGCGTCCCAAGCCAGCGAAACCACACCGAGGCCGAAGACGAGAAACCCGATCGCGGAATTGAATGCCGTCAGCGTGGCGCCGCCGAACGTTCCGATGGTCGACGCGAAGCCGAACGCGGCGATCGTAGAACCAATCAGCCCGAGGAACGGCGCGCCACGCGTGAACAGGACTTTGGGAGGCAGCAGGAGTCCGACCGAAGCCAGGGTAAAACAGACGGACGCGAGGGGCGCAACACGACCCGGGGGCCGAGTCCTCACCGACAAATTGGTGGGACCCAGCAGGGTGCCGGTCCCGAAATTCACGTGGAACAAATATTCGATGATGGTGAGGGAATTGACGACACAGACAAGGCCCGCCGCCAAGACAATGATCCAGCGTGGTCCCTTGAGCATTAGCACTAACAAAGCGACGCCGCTCAGTAAGAAGCTGGCCGCCGTGTTCTTGACCATGAACGGCAGATTTGGCAGGACCTGGACGAGAACGAGTGTCTGGGTAGCCCAGCCAATCAGCACACTCGTGCCCAGGATAATAGCAAAAACCGCCGCGCCGGTCGCGAAGCGCCTCGGCCAGTGATTTTCGGTCGTCAAGCGAGCCCGCTCCCGCCAGCGTATCTTTCCAGCTTGAGTATGCACCAGCGCCCGAATGAATACCTCGAACTTTGGTATCGGTCGGCCAGCGCCTAATCCGCAGCCACCAGGCGATAAAGGCATTAGAATAAGCCGGAGTTGAGTTCATTCCCGAGAACGGCGGCGGTGCCGGCGTCAGACTGGCGAAGCGGAAGGCGAAGCGTTAACAGCTCGCTAGGCTTTAATCTTTCGTTAGGAAAGCTTGGTTAACAGTGAGGCCCTTAGTTGGAGACGGCTTATGACTTTCGCCTCACTGCACCGAAAAGGCCGCCGGTGAATGCCCCGAGCGCCTTTCTGGCTCAAGCTCCTAGCCCTTAGAGCCCGAATCGCTTGGCATAACGCGATGGTCGTATATTGGCGCGCGTTGCGGGTAGTTGCGGGCGGTCGAGACGAAGAACGCCGCCGAGAACGGTTGCGAAAGATGTGGAGACATTAAAAGCGCCGGGTATGAAACTGGCGAAGCGGAGGGGGAACCGATGAAAGCATTTTTCAGCGCCATGACGGGCATCATCGCATTTATTTTGATTGTCGGAGGAGCTTACGGTCTCGGCGGGAGCGCATGCGTGGCGCTCGTCCTCGGCATAGTGATTATGCTCGCCTTGATCGTCGACAGCATCAAAGCGTCGCTCACGAGCCAAGATGCACTACGCGTGCTGAAACAACAGATTGAGCCGACCGTTTAGCCGTGATTTCCTGGCTTGCAGCCTCTCTCGAGGCCGATGTTGCCCAACTCGAAGACGCTGTCGCTCCGGCCGTCACCCGTGCTCGTGCCGAATAGATTGCCGCCAGTATCGGCAGCAAGACCGCCTGTTGATCCGCAATTGCTCGTCGAAAAATTGCAGAGGTCGACGAAGGGATAGCGCGTCGCCGTATTGGCGATCTCGAAGATGGTTCCAGCGCCCTTCGCGCACCGCCACGAGAATGCCGTCGGGCGTCGGATCGGGGTGCGCTTTCTTGCGCCTTTTTTGATGTTCACGCGCACACCGCCGACGTCGCTTTGGAAAGTATTGCGGCCTGCGCCTAGCATGACCGAATCATTCGCCCCATGCGTGAATCCTTCTGGGGTAATCACAATTTCTCGCTGTTTACCCTTATGGAACATTGCATCTACAGCGGGCGGTTGCGATTAAATTTGTGATTACCGCAGGCTGTTGTGATGCACATCAATAATCAGTTTTCGGACGATACGCTGCTTCGCGTTACCTCGTTTCGCCCGACGATTTCTGCCATTGATTTGATTGCCGACGTAGCGCGAGCTTGGCCGGAAACGGTGGCGCTCGCGGCGGGCGGTTCGCGTCACATTACTTATCGCACTCTGATGACATCGGTCGATGAGTTCGCGGCCGAACTGATCGAGCTTGGCGCGGGCGCCGACATTCCGATTGGCATTTGCATCGATCGCTCGATTGAGCATGTCATCGCCATGCTCGGCGCGTTGCGCGCCGGGAGCTGCTTCTTGCCGCTCGATCCCGATTGGCCATCCGAACGGCTTTGCCGTGTGCTGGAGGATGCGCGCGCGCCGATCGTAATCGCCGAGCCTCGGCTTATGGATAAGTTAGCCACACCAAACCGTATCGTCGTGAGCAGTGCGCCTGAAGCGCGGCGTCACGCCGCGCAGCGGACGCTGCCGAGGCCGGCAAGCGAAGACCTTGCTTATATTATTTATACTTCTGGCTCGACCGGCGAGCCGAAGGGCGTCGAGATCACACATCGCAATCTTCTCCATCTCGTTACGTGGCATCATCATGCGTTCGATATCTCGGCGCGGGACCAGGCGAGCTGGATCGCGGGTCTCGGCTTCGACGCGTCGATTTGGGAATTGTTTCCATATCTCGCTGTCGGCGCCTGCATCCATCTGCCCGAAGACTCGATTATTCGCAGCTCGGCGGAAATCTTGCGCGCTTGGCTTGTCGAACAGTCGATCACGATCGCCTTTGCACCGACGCCTCTTGCAGAGGCGCTGATCACCGCAACGTGGCCGGCCCAGACAGCACTTCGCACCCTGCTGGTCGGTGGGGACACCCTCCATTTGGGGCCGAAGTCCGGGCTGCCTTTCCGGGTCGTCAATAATTACGGTCCGACCGAATGCACGGTCGTCGCGACGTCGGGCAATGTGACGGCGGAACATCCGTCCTCGGCTTTGCCGACGATCGGCAAGCCGATTGCTGATACCGAGATCGTCATCCTCGATCAGCAGGGCAAGCCTGTACCTGTGGGTGAAGTCGGCGAAATTTATGTCGGTGGCGCAGGCGTCGCGCGCGGCTATCGCTATCGTCCGCAACAGAGCAAAGAACGATTTCTGACTTTGGCGCTGCCCGGTAACGGCGGCGTCTCGAAGCGGTACTATCGCACCGGCGACCTCGGTTGCTGGACGGCCGAAGGCGAGATTGCTTTCCACGGGCGCTGCGACAACCAGATCAAGATCCGCGGTCATCGCGTCGAACCCGACGAGATATCGGCCGCGCTTTTGTATCACCCCGAGGTCATGCAAAGCGCTGTTATCGCCGAAGGCGAAGGCATGGACAAACGTCTCATCGCCTACATCGTGCCTGCGACACAAGACGCGCCACGCGCCGGCGAATTGCGAGATTTCCTGGCGTCGCGCTTGCCGAACTACATGCTGCCCGCGACCTTCGTGCGCATTGTTTCGCTGCCTCTGACAGCGAACGGCAAGCTCGATAAATCGGCGCTCCCCGCGCCGAGCCCAGTGAATACACTCGCGAGCACGCGTTATCGCGCCCCGAACTCTGCGGTCGAGAGCCGGGTCGCTTCGATTGTCGAAGAGTTGCTCGATGTCAAGGCTGTCGGCATCGACGACAATTTCTTCCTGCTCGGTGGCCATTCTCTGCTTGGAATGCAGCTCGTGCTGCGCTTGCGCGACGCGTTCGGCGCGGAGCTGACACTGCGTGATTTATTCGAAGCGCAAACGATTCAAAACCTCGCCACAAGAGTTGAGGAGATCGTGATGAACATGGTGGCGGGAATGAGCGACGAGGAACTTCAGGAAAGACTGGCACATTAGAGCGTAGGTCCCTGGCGAATATTCTCATGTGCGCAACAGTTTCGACAGGCTCCGTACTCGACGGGCAACCGAGCCTCTATCAGTTGCTCGATCCCGATATTCTTGCCGATCCTTACCCGCTCTATCGCCGGCTTCGCGAATGGGACCCGGTCGCCTGGGATCCGTTTCTTCATGCCTGGGTAGTCACGAACTACGCCGGCGTCCTCACCGTCCTCCATAAATTCTCCGCCAATCGTACGCCCACGCCGGAGCAACTGGCGGCGATGAGAACTCGAATCGCTACAACCGGTCGCCGAGGTCATGGTCCGGCAGATGCTGTTCATGGACGCGCCTGCGCATACGCGGCTGCGCGGTCTTTGTTCGAGCGCTTTCACCTCGCGCCGCGTCGATCATCTCCGTCAGCATATCCAGGAAATAGCCGACGATTTGATCGACCAGGTTTTGCCGCAACGGCGCATGGATGTGATCGCGGATTTTGCCGCGCCGCTGCCGGCGATCGTGACGGCGGAGCTTCTCGGCGTGCCGACCAGCGATCATCAACAGTTAAAGAGCTGGTCCGCCGATTTTGCCGAGATGTTGGGCAATTTCCAGCACAATCCCGATCGCGTCAGCTGTGTGTTGCGCAGTGTCAACGAGATGACCCGCTATTTCCGTGAGGCGATCCGCGAGCAGGAACGCCATCCGCGCAATGGCCTGGTCCAGCTTTTGGTAAATGCGTCGGAGGGCGGCTCGCGTCTCACCGAAGACGAAGTCATCGCCAACATTATCGTCACGATGGTGGGCGGGCAGGAGACCACCACGAATCTGATCGGCAACGGCCTGCTGACGCTCATCCGCAATCCGGCCGCGCTGGCCCAGCTTCGCGACGATCCTTCGATCATCGAGCCGGCCGTCGAAGAGTTGCTGCGCTACGAAAGCCCAAGCCAGCATACGGCACGGCTCGCGCCCGAGGATCTGATGCTCGGCGATAAGCCGATCAAGAAGCGCGATGCGGTGATGGCGGTGATGGCGGCGGCCAATCGTGATCCGGCGCGTTTCCCCGATCCGGATCGGCTCGATCTTACCCGCAAGGACAACCGGCACGTCGCCTTTGGTTGGGCGGCACATTTCTGCTTCGGCGCGCCGCTGGCACGGATCGAAAGCCAAGTCGCATTCTCGAGCTTGCTGCGCCGCCTGCCGAATCTCGCGCTCGAACAGGGGCCACTGGTCTGGCGGCAGAATTTAGGGCTGCGCGGCTTGATCGCTTTGCCGGTAACGTTCGGGGAGTCCCGATCATGAGCGCCGATGTCGCGCTGTCAGAGCGTCGCCGCTGCCTGCTTGAGGAGTTGCTGAGCGGCGTTGGCGGCGCGCGTGATAAACCTGGCGCAAGGGTGCAGTCCCATGCATCCGATGGGGTGGTACCGTTGTCTGCCGAGCAGAAGCATGTGTGGCTTCATGCGTCGATGGCGGCTGATGTTCCTCTTTACAACGAAGCCATCACCATCCATCGCAACGGACCGTTTGACCGCGATGCGCTCGAGAAAGCGCTGAACGAGATTTTGCGCCGTCACGGAATTTGGCGCAGCTCGATCGAGCAGCGTGATGGCGGTCCTTGTTTGGTCGATCATCCGGGTCTGCGGCTGAGCTTGCCGCTGCGCGACGTCAGCGATTTGCCCGAGGCGGAGCGCGAAGCCGCCGCTTTGCGCATCGCCACGGAAGATGCGCTGAAACCCTTCGATCTTACACAGGCGCCGATGCTGCGCGCGACGATCGTGCGGCTTGCACCGGAGAAGCACCGGCTCTATCTCACGCTGCATCACATCATTTTCGATGGCGTGTCGATCTACCGGCTGATCATGCCGGAGCTCTGCCGACTTTACGCCGCTTACGTGGGTGGGGAGGAGCTCGGTCTGCCCGAACCACCGCTGCAATATGGGGATTATGCGGTCTGGCGCGAGAATCAGCTTACCTCCGATGCGATCGCGCGTGAGCTGCAATATTGGCGGACGAAGCTTTCCGGCGAATTGCGGGAATTGACGCTGCCGACGAAGCGGAAGCCACGGTCGGTACCGAGCCATTGCGGCGCCATGGAGACGTTCCGACTGACGCCGGAAATGACAGCCGCCCTCAAAGATCTCAGCCGGCGGGAAGGCGCGACCCTCTACGCAATCTTGCTGGCCGCATTCAAGGCCCTCCTCTACCGCTATTCGGGACAGGGGGACATTGTCATTGGCGGGGTCACCGATATGCGTCGGCGCCCCGAGCTCGAAAATGTCGTTGGTTATTTTTTGAACAGCGTGGCTTTGCGCACGCAGCCACGCGGCGCGATGTCGTTCCTCGACTATTTGCGCGAGGTCCAATCAACGGTGATCGAGGCGCTCGACGCAAGCAACGTTCCGTTCGACCGCGTGGTACGCGAAATCGCACCGAAGCGCGACGGCAGCCGCCATCCGCTGTTTCAGGTACTGTTCTCGATTGAACCGCCTGCACCGAAATTTCCTGACGGCTGGGCATTGACCCAGATGGATGTAACGGTCGGCGCGGCAAAATTCGATCTCTATCTCGAGCTTGATCAAGAGCCCGATTGTATCATCGGTCGCTTTCTCTACGCGTCCGATCTATTCGATGCGACGACCATCCGTCACATGATCGGCCATTGGGAGGCGCTGCTCCAAGGCGTGCTGCGCGATCCGCATTGCGCACTGGCGATGCTTCCGTTGCTTACTTCCGCGGAACAACAGGAAATCCACGAGCGCAATCAGACGACACAACGCATTCCCAATATCAGCCTCCATAGCTGGATTGAGGAACAGGCGCAGCGCCGTCCCGAGGCGATTGCCGTGGAATGCGGCGACGAAGCCTTGTGCTATCGCGAGCTGATACAGCGCGCCGCGTCGATCTCGCGGTGTCTGGGGCGAGCGGGCGCGGGCAAAGGCGCCGTCATCGGAATCGCGTTGGAGCGCTCGATCGAGATGGTCGCCGGATTGTTGGCCATCCTCAAAACCGGCGCGGCGTATCTGCCGCTCGATCCCGACCTGCCGGAGGCACGGTTGCGGCTTTTGCTCGAAGATGCGCAGCCGACCATCATTCTTACCGATCGGGCTGCAAGGGCGAAATTACCGCCCTCTAACGCCGCTATGCTTCTGTGCGATGATGTCATTACGTCGTTCGTGGCGGATGATGAGCGGATCGTCGATCCCGACGATCTTGCTTATGTACTCTACACGTCGGGCTCGACCGGAAAGCCCAAGGCTGTCGAAATTCGGCATCGCTCCGTGGTCAATCTTCTCGCAGCAATCCAGCGCGATCTGGATTTCGGCAAGCGCGATACATTCCTGGCGCTGACGACGCTGTCCTTCGACATTGCTGCGCTGGAAATCTTCCTGCCGCTGGTGAGCGGCGGCAAGCTTGTCATTGCTCCTACCGAAGAAGGACGCGATCCGGCCCGTCTCGCGGCACTGATCGCACGTTCCGGCTGCACGACGATCCAAGCGACGCCGGCAACCTGGCGTGGCCTCGTTGCCACCGGCTGGAGCGGTGATCCAGGCTTGAGCATTCTGTGCGGCGGCGAAGCGCTCGCGCCCGATCTTGCGGCGGCTCTGCGAAAACGCTGCGGCGCTCTCTGGAACATGTATGGGCCGACAGAAACCACTATCTGGTCCCTGCGGCACAAGATCGAGGCGGATGATGAGGTGGTACCGCTCGGCCGGCCCTTGGACAATACGCAGGTCTATATTCTCGATGAGAATGGCGCGCCGGTACCCGATCTGGTTCCGGGCGAGCTCATGATCGCAGGTGACGGGCTGGCACGCGGCTACCGCAACGATCCCACGTTGACGGCACAGAAATTCGTGACCGCGGCTTGGCCAGGCGGCGAACGTCTCTATCGTACCGGCGATCGCGCTCGCTATCGCCACGACGGCACGATCGAATTTCTCGGCCGCACCGACAACCAGGTGAAAATCCGTGGCTATCGCGTCGCACTGGAAGAAGTTGAAAGCGCGATCTCCGCCCACCCCGCCATCACGGCATGTGCGGTCGGCACCAGCGCCGATCGGTCCGCTGAATTGCGGCTCACCGCCTATCTCAGCGGTGCGGCGCTGCGCGATGAGGATATCCCGGCGATCCGAGAATCCCTGCGCCAGACGCTGCCTGCCTATATGGTGCCGACGGGCTTCGTGATCATGCCGACTTTGCCGATGACGCCCAACGGCAAGATCGACCGCAAGCAGCTACCCGAGCCGCAAATCTCTTGCCCTGCCGACGGCGTAGAACCGCGTGATGCACTCGAGGCTGGTCTCGCGGCTCTTTGGAAGAACGTACTCGGCTTAGGCAAAGTCGGCATCTATGACAATTTCTTCGATCTTGGCGGTCACTCGCTGCTCGCCAGCATCCTTGTCGCGCAAATCCAGACGGACCTGGGATATCAGCTGCCGCTGGCCGCGCTCTTTCGCGCGCCGACGATCGCCAGCCTGGCGCAGTGGTTGCGGTCAGAACGCAGGCCTACATTCTCTCACCTTGTCCGCCTGCGGCCTGGAACTGACCGGCCGGTCTTCATCGTCCACGGCATCTTCGGCAATGTGTTGCAACTCAAGGAGCTGGCCGAGCGGCTTAGCACCACGCGGCCGATTTATGCGATCCAGGCCCGCGGCGCGGATCCACAGCAAGAGCCGCACGGCAACATCGCCGAGATGGTCGAGGCCTATATCAAGGCTATTCGGAGTGTGCAGCCGACGGGACCCTATGCGCTCGCCGGCTATTCATTTGGGGGCGCAGTTGCTTTTGAGATGGCGTGTTGGCTGCGCGCGCAAGGTGATGCCGTTGACTTGCTTGCGGTGTTCGAAACCGATCTTTATGCACGCTACCTACCGTGGCGGGACCAACTCGCCTATCGCATGCTGTTTATGCGGCACGTGTTCGGCGAGCTGCGCGCGCTGCCGGTGCGGGCGATCCCGCCCTATCTCGTGAGCAAGCTCTTTGAGCTGGGGCATCGCTTGCTCTTGTGGCTCGAATGGCGCCGCGATTTCGACGATCTCGACGGGTTGAGCGGACCGATGGCCGAACGTTATCGTCAAATGTATGAGATCGGCGCGCGTGAATTCGTTTCGTTCAGGCCGAAACCCTTTGATGGCAAGCTAAGCATCTTCCGCGTCCGCGGGCCGCGATTCGGAACCTGCGATCCAGTGCCGATTTGGCGGCGCGCCGTGAACGCGATTGAGGAATTCGAGATCGAGGGCGATCACGGCACGATTATGGAAAAGCCCTATGTGGCGACGCTGGCAGCGCAGTTCAGCCGGTGCCTTGCCGCGACTTAATCCGGTGCAGTGCGCGAGCCCGAAACGGAAAACGGCCATTATCTCGTCCACGAGCTTTTAGGTTGGTCACCTGACACCGCTTTGCAAAGCGGTAATTAGACTTTCATGAGTATCGCGATTTCCGCCGTCCGAAGCGTCGCGGCCATGCCCGTCAGTGAGCGGCCGCTGGTCAGCGTGGAAATCGTGCTGGCAATGCTCGATGTCGACTCTGCCGAGCGCGAAAATGAAGCCCCCTCACGGCGCGTAGCGGTGCCGAGGGACCAGCAGCGATGACCACGAGCGCAGTATCCGACAAAGGCGACGCGCCCAAGCGTATTGCCGCCTGGATCGCGGCGATGACGCCGAAGGGTACCGCCGTCGCGGTGGATCGCATCGGGCCGTCGGCTGCCTTCGACGCTGGAGAGGAGGCAGCAATCGCCCGAGCCGTCGCGCGCCGCCGCGACGAGTTCACGACGGGTCGCCGCCTTGCTCGCGAGGCACTCGCGCGCCTCGGCTGCGTCGCGACCAGCCTCCCCCCGGACTCCGACCGGGTGCCGCAATGGCCCGAGGGCTTCGTCGGGACGATCAGCCATGCGGGAGGGCTGTGCGTCGCGCTTGTCGGGCGCGCGCGCGACCTCGTCGGGATCGGTATCGACATCGAGGAGATCGCTCGGCTGCAGCCCGGACTTACACCCCTCATCTGCCGCCCCGACGAGATTGACCTCGACGAGACCGGCGGCACCGTCGACCTGACGCTGTTGCGCTTCGTCGCTAAAGAGGCCTTTTTTAAGGCCTATTTTCCGACGACGCGGGCATTTCTCGACTTCCAGGACGTGCGGGTAGCGGTGAATCCGACGAGCGATCGCTTCAAGGCGCGCCTGATGGAACCGAAGCGCCCCTCGCTGTGCGGAGCGAGAGCCTTCGTGGGCCGCTTCGCAACGCTCGGAAGCTACGTCGTGGCCGTGGCCTGGATCGCTCGGTAAGTCACGGCAGATTGGACAGAAAAGCTGACACTATCGAGAAAGAGCCGAAGCGCGATCAATGAAGCGCGGTCTTCCGTAACGGCTCGGTTAGCTGCTGGCCCGTTGCGCGGGGGCTAAAGCTTGATCTTCTGTCGCTGCGCCTTCATTTGCTCGGCGATTTTAGCGAGCCGCTCATAGTCTTTGGCGATCCTGATTAGCGCTTCCTTCGACTGCTGGTGGCGCATGCCGTCGGCGATCGTTCGCGTTTCTTCCGCCTTTGCGTACCAGTATTCCGGTGACAGTTCAGCGCCCATCGGATTGTCCTTTGGCTTCGCCTTCTTCGGCTTCTCTTTCGCAACCCACTTAACTTGCTTGGGGCTTTACGAACGTCTGCGCCGACACGCGATCGAGACCAGCGTACCTATGCGGCAGATGGCGTCGCCGATCCTGTCCATGAAACGCGTAAAACAGCGTTCGACCTTGTCCCTAGCCGTTG
Organism: uncultured Alphaproteobacteria bacterium; assembly: GCA_963740675.1. Taxonomy (GTDB): domain Bacteria; phylum Pseudomonadota; class Alphaproteobacteria; order ATCC43930; family CGMCC-115725; genus CAIKMD01. The sequence continues at coordinate 690,846 of CAVUFS010000001.1, read as the reverse complement.
AACCGGCAGGGTGGAAAAATGTTCCAGCAGACGGCCGGGACCGGTCTCAGCGAGTGCGAAGTGCTAGCGTCGACTAGCTCGCCTGCCGCGACTTGCGCGCCAACGTCTCTCTCTAATGCTCAACATCGCATCGACAACAGAGGACGCGCCGGCGTTTCCTAAGTCAGCGCGCCCTCAGGAGACTCAATCGCCGACCATCCCAATGGGAGCGACAAGCCTCAGTAGAAGTAACCGCGTTGGCTCCTTCTGGTTCCCGTTACGGCAGCAGTCCTGAGAGCTGCCGCCTAGTCATCGCGGGGCTTATGTTGGGAGCGGATAAGTCAGTGGAAAACGGGGTGAATTGGGGAGTTGCAGCGCTTAAGCACTGGACGGCCCCGTGCGGATCGATTTCGTTGATGGCCATGTTGAGCTGCTGATACAGCCTTTAATTCGTTTATTTACATGGCGTCCCTGATTGACCTCATTTCCTTCGGGGATCGAGTCTTCTCGCATGCGGCTTGACGCTTGGGAGGGCAACCTTGGCTCTAAAGGCTGAGACCATCGCGACTCTTTCGCTGGTCGGCGATATCGGCGCGACCAATGCACGGTTCGCTTTGCTGGGCGCGACCGGGAAAATTGACGCGATCCGAATATACGCCTGCCGCGACCATGCGGGCCTCGCTGAGGCTGTTGAGGCCTACCTTGAAGACGCCAGTCAGGGGTCCAACGCGGCGCCGCGACCTAAAGCAGCAGCAATCGCCATAGCCGGTCCGATTGTCGGCGACCGCATTGCCTTTATCAACCACCCGTGGTCGTTCTCGCAAGCGGTGTTGAAGTCGCGACTCAAGCTTGATCACCTGCTCATCATCAATGACTTCGCGGCGGTCGCCGCGGCCGCGCCCCATTTGGCGACGAGTGATCTGCAATGGATCGGCGGTGGAGCGACAGCAAGCGTCTATGTTCCAAAGGCAATGGTAGGCGTGCTTGGGCCAGGCACAGGTCTGGGCGTAAGTGCCGTCCTCCCGATCGACGGGCGCTGGGTCGCGCTCCCCGGTGAAGGCGGCCATGTTTCACTTGCCGCGGCAACTGCACGAGAGACCCAGGTGGTCGAGGTCATGCGGCGGCGGTTCGGCCACGCCTCGGCCGAACGGGCGCTTTCCGGTCCCGGTCTCGTCAACCTCTATAGCGTGCTTTCCGAGATCGACGGTGCAACGCCAAAGCCATATCTTCCTCGCCAAGTCACGGAAGCAGCCCTCAACGGTAGCGACCCGTATTGCCGCGAAGCGCTGGAGATGTTTGCTGACATGCTAGGCACCGTGGCGAGTGACCTCGCCCTCACTCTCGGCGCGAAAGGCGGAATTTACATTGCCGGCGGCATTGTGCCCCGCCTCGGCCCTGCATTCCCCGCGGAACGTTTCCGCGAGCGCTTCGAGCAAAAAGGGCGATTATTCCCTTATCTCGCAGACGTTCCCAGTTTCATCATCCGCCATTCTTTCCCGGCGTTCCTCGGCCTCTCAGCGTTGCTGCGGAACACATCATCGATTGAGGCCCCATTAGATTGATTGAAACATGCGCTGAGAGGTGGATGTGAGCATTTGGAGGGTTGTCATGGCTCCGAAAAATGCGTTCTACGCCCAATCCGGCGGCGTTACTGCGGTGATCAACGCTTCGGCCTGCGGCGTCTTGCAGACCGCGCGCAAACATCCGGAGCATATCGGCAAGCTCTACGCTGGGCGTAACGGCATTGTCGGCGCCCTTACCGAGGATCTGATCGATACGAGCGTGGAGTCTGAAGGCGCCATCGCCGCACTCAAATACACCCCAGGGGCCGCGTTTGGGTCCTGTCGCTACAAGCTCAAATCAGTTGGAGAGCACCGCGCACAGTTCGAACGCCTGATCGAAGTTTTTCGTGCGCATGACATCGGGTTCTTTTTCTATAACGGCGGAGGAGACTCGCAAGACACGGCGCTCAAGGTCAGCCAGATAGGCGCTGGATTGGCTTTTCCACTCGTATGCGTCGGAATCCCCAAGACCGTGGATAATGACCTGCCGATTACCGATTGCTCACCGGGTTTCGGTTCAGCGGCGAAATATGCTGCGACTTCCATTCGCGAGGCCGCATTCGATCTGGCGGCGATGAGCGCGACCTCGACCAAAGTGTTCGTTTTGGAAATGATGGGTCGACACGCCGGCTGGACGACCGCCGCGTGCGCGCTCGCCGCCGAACGCGAAGGCGACGCTCCCCATATCTTGCTGCTACCCGAAATCGAATTCGACGAACGACGATTCCTAGCCAAGGTCGAGGAAACACTGGACCGACATGGTCATTGCGTTATCGCCGTATCTGAAGGAGTGAAGGGACCAGACGGCGAGTTCCTCGCATCAGGTCTGAAGGATGCTTTCGGTCATGCTCAGCTCGGCGGCGTTGCGCCACGCATCGCCAACTTGATAGGAACGCGGCTCGGCTGCAGGTGCCATTGGGCGGTTCCCGATTACTTGCAGCGATCGGCACGCCATATCGCGTCCGAGACCGACGTCGCGCAGGCCTACGCGGTCGGTTGCGCGGCGGTGGAGTTCGCGTTGGCCGGAAAGAACGCGGTGATGCCCGCGATCCGCCGGCTTAGTGATGCGCCTTATCGCTGGGACATCATTGAGGCGCCGCTTTCAGACGTCGCAAATAAGGAAAAACTGTTGCCGCGCGACTTCATCAGCGCAGACGGCTTTGGCATCACCGAACAAGCCCGCCGCTACTTGGCACCCCTTATTGTTGGCGAAAGCTATCCGCCATTCAAGGATGGCCTACCCGACTACGTGAAGCTGCGGAACGAATCAGCGCCGAAAATGGTGATAACGGAATTCGCTATTTAGTCGAGGTTCAGACGTTATCAGATTCTGTCGAGCGAACATTCGCGGACGCGGATGCCTGCCCCCACATCCAGCCGGTGATCTCGGGCATGTCTTCGCCATGCTGCCCGATATATTCCTTGTGCTCGATAAGCTTCTCACGGATCGCCTGCTTGGCGTAGGCGGCTCGCGCGCCCAGATTTGGCAGGCGGTCGATCACGTCGCTCACCAAGTGGAAGCGGTCGAGGTCATTCATCACGCACATGTCGAACGGCGTGCTGGTGGTACCTTCTTCCTTGTAGCCGTGCACATGGAGATTCAGGTGACCAGTCCTGCGATAGGTCAGCCGATGAATCAGCCAGCGATAGCCGTGGAATGCGAAGATGATCGGCTTGTTCGTCGTGAATAGGGCATCGAAGTCTTGATCCGACAAACCGTGCGGATGCTCGCTCGGATCCTGGAGTGTCATGATATCCACGACATTGATGACCCTGATCTTCAGTTCGGGGGCATATCTGCGAAGCAGATCGACAGCGGCGATTGTTTCTAGGGTGGGAACGTCTCCGCAGCACGCCATCACGACGTCAGGGTCGCTTCCGCGGTCGTTGCTGGCCCACTCCCATATGCCGATGCCGGCGGCGCAGTGCTTGATGGCCTGATCCATCGTCAACCATTGAGGGGCTGGCTGCTTGCCGGCAACGACGACGTTGACGTAGTTCCGGCTCCGCAGGCAGTGATCGGTCACCGAGAGCAGGCAGTTGGCGTCGGGCGGCAGGTACACGCGGACAACCTCTGCCTTCTTATTGATAACATGATCGATGAACCCAGGATCCTGATGACTGAAGCCATTGTGATCCTGCCGCCACACGTGGCTCGACAGAAGGTAATTCAGCGAAGCGATCGATCGCCGCCAGGGGATGTGATTGCACACCTTGAGCCATTTTGCGTGCTGGTTGAACATCGAGTTGACGATGTGGATGAACGCCTCGTAGCATGAGAAGAAGCCGTGCCGACCCGTCAGGAGATACCCCTCGAGCCAGCCCTGGCATTGGTGCTCGCTGAGCATTTCCATCACGCGTCCGTCGGCAGCAAGATGGTCGTCCCACGCAAAAGTCTCCGCCTCCCACGCGCGATTGGTGACCTCGAGTACGTCCTGCCACCGGTTCGAGTTGTTCTCGTCCGGGCTGAACAACCGAAAATTTCGCGCTTCCATGTTGAGCTTCATCACGTCTCGGAGAAACGCGCCCATCACGCGGGTGGACTCCGCCGTGACGGCGCCAGGCGCCGGTACGTTAACCGCATAGTCGCGGAAGTTCGGAAGCCGCAGGTCACGCAGTAAGATGCCGCCGTTCGTATGCGGATTAGCGCTCATCCGGGAGATTCCGCGAGGCGCGAGCTCGGCTAATTCGGGCACAAGCCGGCCGCCTTCGTCGAAAAGATCCGCGGGACGATAGCTTTTCATCCACTCTTCGAGGATGTGCACGTGGGCAGGGTTTTCGTGCATCTCGCCCATCGGGACCTGGTGGGAGCGCCAGTAGTCCTCCGTGCGCTTGCCGTCGATCTCCTTCGGACAGGTCCAGCCTTTGGGCGTGCGGAGCACGATCATCGGCCAACGAGGGCGCTCATTTGAAGCGTCGCGCCGCGCCTCGGTCTTGATCCGTCGAATCTCGCCGACGATGGTGTCCAAAGTCTTGGCCATGAGCTCATGCATCTTCTTGGGCTCGTGACCTTCGACGAAATAGGGCGTGTATCCATAGCCGCGAAGGAGCTGATCAAGCTCCTCATGACTGATCCGTGCAAGGACGCAAGGATTGGCGATCTTGTACCCGTTAAGGTGCAGGATCGGCAGAACGACCCCGTCGGTTGCCGGGTTGAGGAATTTGTTGGAATGCCAGCTTGTCGCCAACGGGCCGGTTTCAGCTTCGCCATCGCCGATGACGCAGGCGACGATGAGGTCGGGATTATCGAAGGCCGCTCCATAGGCGTGCGAAAGCGCGTAACCGAGTTCGCCACCCTCGTGAATCGAGCCCGGTGTCTCTGGCGCTACATGGCTTGGAATTCCGCCCGGGAATGAGAACTGCTTGAAGAGGCGCTTCATTCCCTCCTCGTCGCGCGTAATGTCGGGATAGACCTCGGTGTAAGTACCCTCGAGATAAGCGTTCGCGACCAAGCCGGGCCCACCATGGCCAGGGCCGGTGATGTAGATCATGTTCAAATCGTGCTTCTTAATGATCCGATTCAGCTGAACGTAGATGAAGTTCAGCCCCGGCGTGGTTCCCCAATGTCCGAGAAGCCGTGGCTTGATATGATCCTTGGTAAGTGGGCTCTTCAGGAGCGGATTGTCATAAAGATATATTTGACCGACCGAGAGGTAGTTGGCGGCGCGCCAGTAGGCGTCGACAAGGGCACTTTCTTTTTCTGACAGGGCGTTCGCCATATTTGTCTCCTCTGTGGTGCCGGTGTCTCGCGATCGAAGGATCGTCGTAACTGTCAGTCGTCGTGCCACTCGCTTCGATGAACGGGGCTTGTTTCAGCCAAAGCCGATTTCCCTTCGATCTCGTCTGAATATTTTCCGAGGCTAGCCGCACTGTTGCAGCGTGCACGGTGACAAAGTGCCTCTTGGCCAGCCTTGATGTTCTCATCCCGACCGTGCCAAGCCTCCAGTGCGGGATCCTGGAGTGCGCGTCCGTAAGAGAAACTGATCTTCCACGGCTTGGGGCCAGGAAGCCGGTTGATCGCATTCAAGTGAGCGGTTGCCACCCGATCCCCTTGTCCCCCCGACAAAAACACAATGCCAGGCACAGCAACGGGCACATTTCGCCGCAAGCAACGGAGCGTGGCTACAGCGACGTCCTGGGTAGACGCTGGGTGAGCACATTGCTTGCCGGCGATGACCATGTTGGGCTTCAGCAGCATGGCTTCGAGCACGACGTCCTGTTCGAAGAGGGTGTTAAACACGGCATGGAGTACGGTGCTGGTTACCTCTTCGCATTTCTCGATATCGTGCGAACCGTCCATAAGCACTTCAGGCTCGACGATCGGAACGAGGCGCTGTTCCTGGCACAGCGCCGCATACCGCGCGAGCGCGTGAGCATTTGCGCCTATGCACGCCGCGCTCGGACGTGTATCGCCGATGCGAATGACGGCTCGCCATTTCGCGAAGCGAGCCCCCCTCTCGCGATAGGCCGAAAGGCGATCGCGAAGTCCATCGAGCCCCTCCGTCACGGTCTCGCCGGAAAACCCCGCGAGGGGCTTTGCGCCGGTATCAACCTTGATGCCCGGAAGAATTCCTTGGCTCGCGAGGATCTCGGTCAGGCGAACGCCATTGGCGCTTTCCTGGTGAAAAGTCTCATCATGAAGGATGGCCCCGCTGATAAACTCGCCAATATCCGCTGGTGTGAAGAGCATCTCCCGGTAAGAGCGCCGGCTCTGTTCGGTGGACACGATCGCGAGGGTGTCAAAGCGCTTGGTCAAAGTCGGGACGGTCTCGTCTGCCGCAAGAATGCCCTTCCCGTCAGCGACCAGCGCCGCCGCGACACTTTGCAGGTCTTGCGTCATGTTGCGCTTCCTTCCCCAGGCATCTTTCCCGCAGCACGATCGGACCCCGGTCTTTTGCGCTTGCGGAGCCTCGTTACGAAGATTGCCCTTACGTAACCACCGGCGACAATCGGGTAACCCCTGTATTGGCAATCGATAAGCCCATTATCCTTTCGCCACATGGGCAATCCGGCAGGCCCCGATCCGGCACTGCGCAGTCGCCGACGCATGGATCGCCCGCCTAACTAAGCATTTTCGCTCAGGCCACTAGGGGACCAACCCGATAGAACAGCCGTATCGACAGTCATAACTTCTCTGCAAAAGGTCGTTCGGGCGTCGAGCGGAATTGGTGTGGTTCAAGTACGCCGAGACAAGCCTGGTCTGTCGCAACTTCGGGAAGGCCTGCAACTTCCCCGAAAGCGAGCGAGGGCGCGCTCCTGCTCGGCAAAAATCACGTTGACGGGGCACCCCGGAAGCGAGTTTGCACGAGTGTAATAATCTTTTGGCTAAAGGAGCGCGTGCCAGATGGATGTCTTCGCGATCAGGCATGGTGAGACGGCGTGGAGCCTTAGCGGCCAGCATACGGGCACGACCGATATTCCGTTGACCGACAACGGACGCCGGGTCGCTGAGCGCCTCCGACCTGTTCTCGCGAGAGAAACATTTGCGCTCGTTCTCGTCAGCCCGCTACAGCGAGCGCGAGCGACTTGCGAATTGACAGGGCTTGGCGCTGCGGCCGTGATCGAGCCTGATTTGCTCGAATGGAACTACGGCGACTACGAGGGATTGAGCCCGACGCAGATCCGTGAGCGGAGGCCCGATTGGCTGGTTTTTCGGGATGGATGCCCGGGCGGGGAGACGCCGGAACAGGTTGGCGCGCGCGTCGATCGAGTCATCGCGCGAGTGCGCGGAGTCGCTGGTAACGTTGCACTGTTTGCACATGGACACGTTCTGCGCGTCCTCGGAGCGCGCTGGCTCGGCCTGCCGGTGGGCGCCGGTCAGCATTTTTTGCTCGGCACCGGCACCCTGTGCGTGCTTGGCCACTACCACGCAATACCGGCCATCCGGATTTGGAATGGGCCCCTGGAGCTCGAGCAGTGGTCAGATCGTGTAGGCGGGATCGAAGGAGATCCCGATGAGCAAGGTCGTCCATGAAGAGCCTTGCAGCGACGTCGGCAAGAGTTCTGAAGTAACATAGCAGCGGCCCGATCAAGTTCTCCAGCAACAGTGATGCGTTTTATGAGCGGCATCTGTTGTTTGACAACATTGTCAGTCCACGAATTGACCGACAGCCCGATCTCTCTTTTCGGTACTGGGGATTCTATTCGTACGCTACCCGCGGCCGATGTCTTTATTCGCGCTCTTCATCAGGCCGAGAAGATAGGCATTTGACGCCGCGACCAACTGACGGACGCGCTTGGTATCGAGGTCTACAAGTTTGCCCGCGCGCTTCCGCGCTACACCGTCGACAAAAACCCAGCTGACATTCCCGGCATGCGCACGCAGCACGACGGTGGTGACCGGGTCATCGGCGGGGATCAGCGCGATGTCGTCGAGGTCGACCACCGTAATGTCGGCGCGCTTGCCCACGGTAAGGGTTCCGGTTTTAGCGTCCAGGCCTGTCGCCCGCGCGCCTTGATACGTCGCAAATTCCAGGATATCGCGGATCGGAATCAACGTCGGCCGTCCGCCCTCTTTGCGTACGCGCTCCGTTTCGAGCATATGGTCGGAAAGAACGAGCGCCCGCATCTGAGCGAAAAGATCGGATGGCAGACGCGTTTCGTTGTCCACGCTGAAAGATGGACGCAGCCCGTATTTCAACCAGCGTTGCGCGCTGGGAAAACCGTGTCCCGACATCATTTCGGTTGCCGACGAGGAGGATATCGTGCAGCCGTGATCGGCCATCAACTTGTATTCGTCGTCGGTCGCCTCAATGCCAATGGTATGAACGCACGTCAGGTCGGGGCCCAACAGCCCGGCATCGTTGATCGCTGTCACCGCGCCGGCTTTTGTGACATGGATGGTGGTGCGCAGGCCAAGACTGCGCGCCATCTTAATATCGGCGATGATATCGGGGGCGGCACTACGTGCGGCGACCGCCATCGACAGCAGCGGATTTTCGGTGATCGGCTTGCTATGCAGCACACGCCGCACGTCTGCAACATGTGCGTCGAGAGCGCCGGGCTGCTTGTCCCAGCCGGGTATCGAGGAATAGCCATAAGCAAATACGGCACGAATTCCGCTGTCCGCGAGTCCTTTAACCGCAGCATCCGCATGCGCCGGCGTGTTCATAATGTGCGACCAATCTAGCATCGTCGTGATGCCCGAATTGAGCGCGCCGATGGCACCCAGCAGGTTGCCGATATAGACGTCCTCGGGCCTCATCTTCGGTCCGAGGGTACCGGTGATTATGGCCATATAGACCGGATAGGTCGCCTTCGCCGATCCAGGACCGAGTCAAGGTCTCCCACGTGTGACGATGCGTATCAATGAGACCGGGCATGACGAGCTTGTCGTGCGCATCGACGATTTCAGCATCCGACGCATGGATGGAAGGACCAATTTCGGCGATGACCCCATTCTCGATCAGAACATCGCCAACCGGCAATTCGCCAATTGTCTTATCCATCGTCGCAACATAGCCGCCCTTGATCAGCGTGCGTCGCTTGCCTTGTCGTCCGTGATTTGCACTTTGCGCTGCACTTGTTTCGATCAAAGCCGGCAAAATAGCCGATGCAGCCACGCCACCGAGCACAGCACGACGCGCAATCGTCATTCTCAATCCTCCCAAAATGTCGCCGCTTGAGCGGCGTAATGGAATTATGTGAAGCCAACCCGCATCGAGCAAGTCTGACATGTGGCGGTGGGCCAATGGGCAACGACACGCGTATGGGCAAAGCCTAGCGCGACGACGTCTCTCCTATCAGTCACTGCATCATGTTAGTCTGACCTTGATAGCGTCGCGCGAACACCCGCGGCCGCCGCCAACAACAAGGTCGAGGAAAACGAATATGGATTTCGGGCCATTGATGACGACGAGCACCGGCAGCTTCCCGCGGCCTGGCTGGCTCGCAGTGACCGAGGGCAGTCACGCACACACGCGCTTCGATGGCGCGGTGCGGCGCGAAGCCGAAGAAGACGCAACGCGTCTCGTGCTCCGCGAGCAAGAGGACCTCGGTCTCGACATCGTCACCGACGGCGAGTTGCGGCGCGAGAATTTCATTTATCAAGCGCTATCGACCTGGGATGGCGTCGACATGACGAACAAAGCGACGAAAGCGGTCTATCGCAATCGTCAGGCGCCGCGCCAAGTGCCGCGCATCGTCGGCAAGATCGTCCGCCGCGGCCAGGGCGCGGTGGAAGATGTGCGCTTTGCCAAGACAGCGACAAAGCGCCCACTGAAGGTTGCGGTCGTGGGACCGATGACCGTCGTCGATTCGACGGTGAACGAATTTTATCGCGACGAAGCCGAGTTGGCGATGGACGCCGCGGCGGCGATCAATGCAGAATTGCTCGATCTGCAGGCCGCTGGTTGCGACATGCTGCAACTCGATGAGCCGGCGATGACGCGTTACCACGACAAGCTCAGAGCCTATGGGGCGAAGGCGCTCGATCGCTGCCTCGAAGGCGTGACCGTGCCGACGCTGGTGCATCTCTGCTACGGTTATCCGCTGGGCCAGGAATCGCAGCACCACTTTACCTATCCGCCGGTGTTCGAGGCGCTGCTCGCCACGCGGATCAGCGGCTTCACCGTCGAGTTCGCGCGCAGCCATTACGATCCCGCCGTGCTCGCGCCGTGCCACGACCGGCTCGTCATGTTTGGTTGTATCGACCCGGGCAACACACCGCCCCCCACCGTCGATGACGTGAAGGCACTCGTGCGGAGAGCGTTAAAACACGTTGACCCGAAACACCTGATGCTCGCGCCCGATTGTGGCCTGGTGACGCTCAGCCGCGCGCTGGCGCGGCAAAAGCTCGAGGTCATGGTACAAGCGGCGAGCGAATTGCGGCGCGAGCTTTAAAAACGGATCGTCGGGGAGCGTCGCGCCATGAACAAATTCCTGACGGCGATGGTCGTCGCTGCGACGGTCCTGGCTTCCCGCTTTGCCGACGGACAGACGCCCGTCGATCTCAACGTGATGGAGCCGCTGACCGGCAGCGGCGCGTTCCTGGGCCAAGGCCAAAAGGCGGCGCTGCAAAGCCTAGCCGCCAGCGTCAATCAAAGCGGCGGGATCGATGGCCGGCCGGTCAATCTGATCTTTCACGACGATCAGACCAATCCGCAAACCGCGGTGCAGCTTCTGAATGAAGTCCTGGCGACGCACCCGCCGGTCGTTCTTGGTTCGGCGCTCGTCGCCATGTGCAACGCCATGGCGCCGATCATGCGCGATGGTCCGCTGCTCTATTGTCTGTCGCCGGGGCATAGCCCGGTGCCAGGCACCTACGACCTCGCCTCGGGCGCGCCGGTTGACGACACCGTACAGGCGCTGTTTCGTTTCTTTCGTCTCAAGGGTTGGACCAAGCTGGCGTTGATTACCAGCAGCGATGCCAGCGGCCAGGAGGCAGATCGCGCCATCGGCGCCGTTCTGGCGCTACCCGAAAACAAAAGCCTCGAATTGGTCCAGCACGTGCATTTCAACCCGACCGACATCAGCTGCTGCGGCACAGGTCGAGCGCGTCAAAGAAGCCCACCCCCAGGCCTTCATCGCCTGGACCACCGGCACGCCGATCGCGACCGTCTTCAAAGCGATCGAGCAGACCGGGCTCGACGTGCCGGTCGGCACGACCGCCGGAAACTTCGTCTATTCCCAGATGAAGCAGTTCGCCGCATTCGTGCCGAAAGAGCTTTATCTCTCCGGCTCGGCTTTCACGCCGCATGACGGCGTCTACACGCTCGATCCCCGCGTCGAAGCCGTTCAGCACAAATTCTACGCAATCATGGATGCGGCCGGGATCGTGCCCGATAACATGGCGAGCACGTCGTGGGATGCGGGCGCGATCGTCATCGACGCGCTGAAGAAGCTTGGACCCAACGCCACTGCGAAACAGCTCAAAGATTATATTTTGTCTTTGACCGATTATCCCGGCATCAACGGTCTCTATGACTTCAAGACCAATCCGACGCACGGACTCGGCTCGGCAGGAACGGTCGTGCTGCGCTGGGACGGCGCAAGCCAGCGCTTCAAATGGGCAAGCGCCCCGGGCGGCACGTTGTTGCCTCAGTGACGTGCGTCGCCGCTTTACGGCTTCAATCGGGCGGCGGCCTCGCTGGCGAGGCTTGGATCGGCGTATTTCGAAACGTCGATCGAGGTTTTCAGAATTCCGAGATCTTTTTCCATATCAAGCCCGCGCTGGATATTGGCGAGGTCGCAGCGGCCGTCGGGATCGCGATAAAAATCGCCATGCGTGAAAACGTAGTCGATATTCGCCGGGTCTTGTTTGGTCAGGCGCGCGATAATCGCGACCGCCTCTTGATGATTGGCGGGATCTTCGTACCAGCGCGTCACGCGTAATGCATCCTCGATCAGATCGACCAGCGCAGCGCGATGCTGCGCGATATAGCCGGCACGCGCCGCCCAGGAGATTTCCGTCGGGAAGACTTCATCGTCGGCTGCGCGGCAACGGCTGGGCGATTTGCGCAAGACCGGGATCGTTGACGAAAGGCGGTGCGATCATACCCATATCGATTTTGCCGGAGCCCAACGCCGATTTCATATTGGCGAAAGCGATCTCGACCTCGGTGTAATCGCGTTGCGCCTCCATGCCGCGGCGGCGCATCATATAGCGCAGTGAAATATCGGTCGCCGCGCCGATACCGTTGACCGCGATCACCTTACCTCGCAAATCGTCAATGCCGTGGATCGGCCCCGTCTTCAGCACCATGTACTGATCGCTGGCATAGCCCGACACGTCGGTTTCGATCTGGCTTTCGATCAGGCGGATGTCGCTCATGCGGGCGTTTTCGATCGCCGCGCCCAACGGCGGAAAGGTCAGCTCGGCGATATCGACGGCGCCGGCGGCCAGCCCCGTCAGCTCGACTGGCGAATTGGCGAAATGAATCGGCTCAATCGTGTAGCTCTGCCCCTGATGGTGCAGGAGATCTTTCTTTTCGAGGATATAGCCGCCGAGCGAGCCGGGGATGGTCGCCCAGCCGATGCGGATCGCCACCGGATCAGCCCGCGCCGATAAGAGTGGCGCCGCGGAGAAGAGACTTGATGCAAGCACGAGACCCGACAGCGCTATCCTCAGCCGCACGCCTCTTCCTCCCAATTGCTTTATCGCCCGGACAGTATCGTTCGGCACGTAACCTGGTCAAACCAAGCCGCCGGATATTCGCCCATCACGCCTTCTTGCGCCTCTTTCGTTGGGCACATAGCGCGTTGTACGCGGCTTGGAGCTGTTCTGTGACCGAGGGGCCTCTCGACCGACTCGGACGTCCCAGGTGGGTGTGCGCGAGTTCGGACATGAACTGGTCCCACATGGCAGGGCCGCCTTCTTCGAGGAGTTGCGCCCTGATGCTCAGTTCCTCTGTCGCGGGGGTATATCGCCGTCCCCACGCGCCGAGCTGGGCGAAAACGGGCACCAGTGCGATCGCCTTCTCGGTCAAGCTGTAGATGGCCTTCTGCTTGTGGCTCGGGTCATCGGTCTTTGTGATCATTCCCTGATCAAGCAGCATTTTCAGCCGGTCTGCCAGGATGTTGGATGAGATGCCTTCTTCGGACTGCGTCAGCAGCTCGCGGAAGTGCCGCCGTCCGCCAAACATCATGTCCCGAAGGATAATAAGGCTCCATCGATCTCCAAAGACTTCCAACGAAAGGTTGATCGGGCAACCCGACCGGTGGCCGGCGTCCATTCGCATCTCCAAAAAAACCGCTTGCAATATCGCACCAGATAATCACAAATTGCAACTGGTTGCATATTGCAATCTGATGCTGATACGGACGGGAGTGCGTTATGACGAAAGTGCGTGTTGCAGGCTTTTCGATCTCGCTCGACGGTTTCGGAGCAGGGCCTGAGCAAAGTCTTGAAAATCCGCTCGGCAAGCGTGGGCTGGAACTGCACCAGTGGATGTTCGGTACGCGCATGTTCCGGGCAATGATTGGTAAGGACGGCGGCTCGGACGGCGTCGATCAGGCCTACGCCCATCGTTCGATGGATGGGTTCGGCGCGTTCATCCTCGGCCGCAATATGTTCGGGCCGATCCGCGGTCCCTGGCCGGACGAGAGCTGGAAGGGCTGGTGGGGCGACAATCCACCCTATCACGCGCCGACCTTCGTGCTGACGCACCATCCGCGCGATCCGATCGAGATGGAAGGCGGCACTACCTTCATCTTTGTGACCAACGGTATCGAGGCGGCGTTGGATCAGGCGAAGCAAGCCGCCAATGGTCGCGACGTGAAGATCGGCGGTGGCGTCGAGACGGTGCGTCAATATCTTCGCGCCGGGCTGATCGACGAGCTGCATTTCGCTTTGTCCCCGGTCGTGCTCGGGCAGGGTGAAGCGATGTTCGCCGGCATCGACCTGCCGGCGCTCGGCTACCGCGTCACCGAACATCAGGCGACCGAGCATGCCACCCACATCGTTCTCAGCCGATAGGAGTCCACCGTGACCATTGCGTTCTACGAGCACCCGTTCTCTTCCTATGTGCAGAAGGCGAAGACGGCCTTCTACGAGAAGGGCATTCCGTTCGAGACGAAGATGATCGACGGTTCGGAGCCGGTCGCCAGCGAGTTCGCCGCGCTCTGGCCGATCCAGCGCTTCCCGGTGATTGTCGACGACGGCCAGTTCGTGTTCGAGGCGACGGGCATCATCGAATATCTCGAAGCGCGCTTTCCCGAGACCGCGCGGCTGATCCCAGCGGACCCGCCGCTCGCCGCCGAGGTGCGGATGTGGGACCGCTTCTTCGACAACTATGTCAGTTATCCGCAGGGACGGTTGGTGTTCATGGCGATCGGACGCGAGCCCGACGATGGGAAGGGCGGTGCGGGTTGGAAATCGATGCTCGAGACTTCCTACGCGCTTCTCGACCGCCGCATGGCAGATCGGACCTGGGCGGTCGGAGAGAGCTTTAGCCTGGCCGACTGCGCGGCGGCGCCGGCGCTGCTCTATGCTGATTGGACCCATCCGATACCTGAGCGCTTTGCTGCTGTGCGTGCCTATCGCCGGAGGCTCCTCGGTCGCCCAAGCTACGCCCGCGCGTTGGACGAGGCGCGTCCCTATCGGCGACCTTTTCCCGCTCGGCGCACCTGTCGATCGGGACTGAAAGGGACAATATCGTGGCCTATTACGATGTCGTCCCCAACAAGCGCATCATCCGTAACTAAGCGTTGCCGCTCGAAGTTTTGAGACGAAGCGGGACTAAGCGCATGTCGGTGATTTGGTCGCCGCGCGATAAAACCTTCGCGAAAAAGTGGCCTCTATGTTCAGAGCCACCATGGCACCGATCGGCTTCGGTCTCTTAGGTTTGGCACTCGCTCCCTTACCCGCAGAGGCGCAGCTAGGGCAGACATGGAATACGCCTGGTCTGTCGTTGCAGAAGCCGTCGGCGACCTCGCTTGGCGGGGATGGCCTTGTGCGCGCAGCAAGCGGCTCAGCAGGTTCCGGATCACACGCCGGAAGGCAATGCCAAGCGCGAGGCGGCACGTTTGGATTGTCTGCGCCGGAATCATTTGCCCGTGACGACGCAGCCGCAAAGGTACTACTAAACAATCGCGGATGAGGACCCTTTGCATCGGTGCTCCGACTTGCCACAAAAGAAAAGCCCCGCCGAAGCGGGGCCTAAAGGTTTTCCGGCGTTTGGGGGAGGAGACTAATCGCCGGAGACAGGATTGATCGTATTGGGATTTACGTTTGGCCAATGTGATCCACGTCACCGTGAAAGCGCATCATCGGTGCGGACTGCGGGCGAGGACGGCTCGCTCCCGCGATTGGCCTGAGGGCAGAATATCAACTATGAGATGGCGCGATGGACCGCAGCAAAGCTGCTGCGCCGAATTGACCTGTCACTAAAGCTGATCGTGAATGGAATTTGAACGCAGCATTGGAGGACAACCCAAGATGAATACGCTTTCTCGCACCATGGTCTTTGGAACGATTCTGGTTGGCAGTTGTCATCCGCCCTCGCCGCTCAGTATCTGAAGCCCACTGTTTCCGAACGATCCTATGCCGCAGGCGTCGTCACGCAGGGCGGTCGCATCGTATGGCTCGCCGGCATGGGCGGAACAAACAAGCCTGACGGAACGAAAATCACCGATTTCGCCGAGCAGACGCGGCAGGCATTCCGCCGCATCGAAGCGACACTGAAGCAAGCTGGTGGCTCGCTAGATGACCTCGTCTCAATGACTGTGATGATCCGAAATCAATCCGATGGCGACACCTTCGTGAAGGTTCGCGGTGAATTTTTCAAACACAATAAATTCCCCGCAAGCATGTTGATCACGGCGAAAGACTTCGCAAATCCAGACATATTGGTCGAAATTCAGTCGGTTGCTGTTGTTGGCGATACGCTCAAGAGCAAGTGAACGGTAAGCTTGCGACAAGCGCGGCGATCTGATCGCCGCGCTACAGCGAGCACATCGTAAGGTTGGTGTTTTTCGCATCTCCGCGCCCTGCTCCGGAGCTCTCGGCACTCTGGCGCTGACACTTTTGATAATTAGTGATACCGTGCCCGGGCATAAACGCGTTAGCCGCACGCAAGCGGCCGCGGACGGCGACGAGCGCTATATTCTCACTGCGCCAGCACGGTAACTAGGGCGCACGATACCGCCAAATAGCGGTTGAGCGCGGCGGCGGCGTTGGTCCGCAGCGCCTCGTCCTGGCTCAAGTCGAAAGGTAGCAAGATGACAAACTCCGAGAAAGCGCCCGATTGGAAAACAAACGGCGTCAAGGTTATTCCGGGCGACCAACTCGACCTCAACACGGCGCAGACGCCGGGCATGGAGCGCGCAGCCGCCATCAATCTGGCGCGCACAGGCGCACAGAAATTATGGGCCGGTACCGTCAAAATTCACGCCAACGCCAAGACCGGTGCGCATCACCATGGGCCGCTTGAAAGCGTGATCTTCGTCCTGCGTGGTCGCGCGCGCATGCGGTGGGGGAACAATCTCGAATACACGGCCGAAGCGGGCCCGGGCGATTTTATCTTCGTTCCCCCTTACGTACCGCATCAGGAAATCAACGCCTCGACCGACGAGACCCTCGAATGCGTTCTCGTGCGCAGCGACAATGAAGCTGTTGTCGTGAACCTGAACATCACGCCCGTCGAGCCGCCCGAAAACGTGCCTTGGATCGATCCGATCCATCGTCACAGCTAACCAGCGAGTGCGGCGCTTTAGAGCGATCGACATGCCGTTTCGGGATATGCGACCGCCTCTAGCGAATAATCCGCTTCCGTAAAAACCCTGGCGATCGCGGTTAGTGCTGGCCGGCTTCGATGTTCGGCAGGAACGCTGTCAGCAGCCCGACGATGGGCAGGAATGACACCATGCGATAGACGAACTCGATGCTGGTCCAATCCGCGATCGCGCCCAGCACCGCAGCGCCGACACCGGCGACACCGAAGGCAAAGCCGAAGAAGAGGCCCGACACCATGCCAACGCGGCCAGGCATCAGCTCTTGGGCATAGACCACGATCGCCGAAAAGGCGGAAGAGATGACGAGGCCGATAATGACGGTAAGTGCGATCGTCGTCTCGAGCCCGACATAGGGCAGCACCAGGGTAAAGGGCACCACACCCAGGATCGAGGCCCAGATCACCTTCTTACGGCCGATGCGATCGCCGACCGGACCGCCGATGATGGTGCCCGCCGCCGCGGCGGCGAGGAAGACGAAGAGATAAATCTGCGCCGTCTGCGTCGGAAGCTGGAAGCGGTCGATCAGATAGAAGGTGTAGTAGCTGGTGAGGCTCGCGAGATAGAAGAACTTCGAGAAGATCAACACCATCAGCACGGTGATCGCCCATCCGACCTGCTTGCTGGTGAGATCGGGATGGCCGAGCGCGACCTTACGCGCTGCCGGCTGCGCGTGGCCGTTGGTCTTATACCAGTGACCAAGCATCGTGAGGATTGCCATGCCGGCCAGCGCAGCCATCGCCAGCCATGCGAGGCTGCGCTGGCCATGCGGCAGGACGAAGAAAGCGGCGAGCAGCGGCCCGAGCGCACTGCCGAAATTGCCGCCGACTTGAAACAGCGATTGCGCCAGGCCATGCGCACCGCCCGAAGACAGGCGCGCAATGCGCGACGCTTCAGGATGGAAGATCGACGAGCCGACGCCGAGCAGCGCCGCGCCACCAAGCAAGGCGATGTAGCTCGGCGCGAAGGCAACCGAGAGCATGCCGACAAAGGTACAGCCCATGCCCATCGGCAGCGAATACGGCTGCGGGCGGCGATCGGTGAATAGGCCGACGATCGGCTGCAGCAGCGACGCCGTCACCTGATAGGTGAGGGTCAGCAGGCCAATCTGCGTGAAGCTGAGATCGAAACCACCCTTGAGAATGGGATAGATCGCAGGCAGCAGCGATTGCAGCATGTCGTTGAGCGTATGACAGAAGCTGATCGCACCCAGGACCGAATAGGTCGTGGTGTTCTTGGATCGGGTAATGACGGCTTGGACCACGGGAGAACCTTTTTGGCCGACCGGACCATCGGCCCGGCAGGCATGTTAATGAAACAGTAACGGCGTGATGGACCCCGCCCCCGTTGGCCCCATCGACGAGCAGATCAGTCTAATCGCTATTGTCGATATTGCAGTGCGTCAATAGCGTGGCGCTGCGTTTCCGGGACTGCATGGCTATCGTTGGCTCAAGCCCTCTCATGCTCAAGCCCTTGCGTACCCGAGTCATGCCGCCACCTCAGCGGCGCGAATTGGTGATGGCAAGCTAACCGAAGAAACCGGAAAATTACTGCGGATCGTCGATCGTGCTGACATGCGCCGCGACGATCCGCCAGCCCTGCGGAAAACGCACCCATGTCTGCATTGTGCGCCCGACCTTCGTCGCGTTCGCGCGCCGCGATAGCGTCGCGACGGTGGCAAAATCCTTGCCATACGTGGTGATGACGGTGCGTTCGCGCTTAGCGTCGATTGCCGGCACCGCGCGCGCGCGATAGGCGCTGATTTCAGCATAGCCATAAAGGTTCTCGGCATTGCCGAAGCGCGTCGTCGTCGGGCTATCGAAGAAATAGCGGTTGAGCGCGGCAACGTCATTGGTCCGCAGCGCCTCGTCATAGCCGGCAAACTCGGCCTCGATCTCTTTGACGATGCGCGGATCGTTGAGAGTCAAAGGCTCGGCCATCGAATGGCTCCTCAATGTCAGGAAATCTGGCTCCACTCTATTTCTGTTGGCGCTTCGCCGTCAATTTCGAACTGCGCCCACACTCTTTGTCGTGCAAGCCGAACTAGCGCGCGGAATTTACGCAAAAGCCGTGCCGTGCTAACGTTTTCGGACACACGATCGAGGGCCATCGCCATGCCGCAAATTCGCCATATCGCCATCCACACCAACGAACCGGAAAAGCTGGCGCAGTTCTATGCCGAGGTCTTTGGCATGAAGATCCAGCAGAGCTATTCATCGGCGCCAGGGACCGAGCGAGCGATCTTTCTGACCGATGGCTACATCGAAATGGCATTGGTCTATGACGCAAGGGAAGATCGGCAGGGACTCGATCACTTCGGCTTCACCCTCGACCCGAGCGAAAAGCCGGCGGTCTATGATAAACTGGCGAATTACGGCATCGAGCCGAGCAAGCGGCCCGCCGAGCGTCCTTATGCCGAGGATCGGCTCGCCGATATCCAAGGCAATAAGATCGATGTCACCACAACTGGCCTGCGCCTGACTCTTTGATCGGGGATCAAGCCCCGCCGCCTGGCGACGGTGCTTTGTTCCCGCGCGCGATGCGGTAAGCCATGCTGGCGATATCGCCCGCAATGAAGCAGCGTAAGTTATCGTTGATCACAATGAGCGCGCGCTCGATGTACTCGTCATACATCGCGGCAAGATGCGGTGTGATGATGAGGTTGCGCGCATTCCAAAGCGGATCGTTGGGTGGAAGCGGCTCGGTCGCTGCCACATCGGTCGCGGCACCCGCGAGTTTCCCGGAATCGAGCGCGGCGATCAGCGCGCGCTCGTCGACGATCTTGCCACGCGCGAGATTGATAAAATAGCTCCGCGGCTTCATCGCGGCAAAGACGGCCTCATTGATCAGCGCATGCGTCGCCTTTGTGTAGGGCGTCAGCACCACGAGGTAGTCGAGCGACGGCACGATATCGAGTAGTGCACTGCGATCGTGAACGGCGTCAAAACCCTTGATCGATCGGGGCACCGAGGTCATGCCGATCACCTTCATGCCGAGCGCCTGACAGCGCGGCGCCAGCCCTTCGGCGATAAGACCGATGCCGAGAATTCCGACCGTCTTTCCTTCGAGGATCGGGGAGGACCAGCGATCCCAAACATGCCGGTCCTTGTCGCGAACAGCGCGCGGCAGATCGCGGCTCAGCGCCAGCATGAACATAATCCCCGCTTCCGAGACCGAGCTCGCATGGATGCCGGGGATGTTGGTGATGACGACATCCCGACCGAGCGTTGGCCGGTTGATGATTCCGTCGACGCCGGTGCTCAGCAACTGGACCCATGCAAGCTTCTTCGCCGCGGCAAAGATTTCATCGCTGACATGGCTACCGAATGTGATCAGCACTTCAGCATCGCCGATATACGGTCCTGCCTTGGTCCAATGATCGACGCCGTTGACGGTCGCGCCCGGGAAAGCCTTACGAATGCTCTGCTCGTAGGGGATCCGCAACGCTTCGGGCATCTCGACAATGAGAAGAACGTTGGTCACGGTTCGATACTTGTCATCGGCGTTTCATAGCGCTGTGTTGAGCGCGGCAAAACTTCTTCTCAAAGCTCGACGATCTCTTGCGGCGTCTTATGCAGCCGTTCCGCGCCATTCTCGCCGATCAAGAAATTGTCGCAGACTGTCATGAACATGCGCGACGTCAGTAGCCCTGGATGGCAGCCGATATTCATGCCGGCAGCGATGGTCATGCTCTCATCGTTGCGGATCAGCGGCCGCTCGACATTGTCATAGCCCTGGCCATGACAATGGAGCCGATCTTCCTCGGGCAGCCCTCGACCGCGCATATAGGCCTGATACTCTTCGAAGGCGTCGCGGCAGGCGACGCCCGGGCGCAGCAATTTCATCGTGAATTCCTGCGCTTCAACCATCTTGCCGAACATGTCCACGAGTTCTTGCGGCGCTTTGCCAAGAACGAATATCCGGCCCACATGAACGAAGTAGCCACCCGGCCCGGTGTTCTCCGCCTGCCAGAAAAACACATCGCCCTCGCGCATCTCGCGCGCCATATGCGTGCGTTGGCGATAGAGTGCGGGCTCGCCGGGCGCGCCAGAGCCGGCGAGGATGTATCCCGTCTCGCTGCCGAGCAGCTGACTGACATAATGCGAGTACGCGGCGACCTCGAAATCCTTCATCCCCGGCTGGATGTGGGAACGTGTTTTCTCGAACACCTCGTCCTGCATCTCGGCCGCGCGCCTGATCCAGGTGATTTCCTCCGGGCTCTTGACGGCTTTGATCGGATCGACAATCTCGCTCGCATCGATCAGCGCGACGCCAGGCGCACGTTTCTCGATACCTTTGAGAACGGCGTAATAACTACCGTCGTGCGGAAAAATGCCGACGCGGCGATATCCATTTTTGACGATTTCCCGGGCGACGAGCTCGGCTTCGAATTCGCTGGTGTAGGAGATTGCCGGAAAAGCCGGGGTCGTGAATCGCCGGCCGATGCCGGCAAGCGCCGGATCCTTGCCGTCGAGCGTCGAATCGCCATTGAAGGGCCCGTGACAGACATAGGTCATCAGCGCGTCTTTGGGAAAGATCACCGTAAGCGCATGATTGCCGATCGGCGAGCTGCCCGTGAACCAGCGAAAATAGCCGCCGAGCCCAACCGTGTTCGCAGCACCCTGAACGACGATAGCATCGAGCGCGAGGTCCGGCATGCGCGCTCGCACCGCCGCCCAACGCCGCTCGAGCTCTTCGCGTGAGATCGGACTGCAGATACGTTCGGCCAATGTCGTCATTCCGCTCTCCGGAACATCGTCCTGTCGCCAACGGCTGGCGCCGTCATGTGCCGGGTTGCCTCAACCCGCGCGTCGTCAAATCGAATTTATTCCCATCCGGATCGAAGCCTGCGTCCTCGATATAGGGCCGAATTGGCGGCGCCTTGCGAGGCGGCAAGCCGACATCGCTCATACGCTGATAGATCGTATCTTTTTCGTCAGGGTCGAGCGTGAAGCCAAAGTGATTGAGCCCACGCTTGGTTTGATCGCTGTTCGGCTTGATGATGGCGACTTCAAGATAGCCGTCGGTGATGAATATTGCATAATTGTCCTCGTCGGGGCCACCCCGCACCTCTCCGAGCGTCTTCGTCATCCCAAAAGTGTCGCAATAGAATTTCGCCAGCTTCGGCGGATCGTCCGTCCAAATGGCGATGTGTTTAATCTTGGCCATTCACGCACCTTTTGCTTAAGGCACCACGGGAAGAAAACGGGTGGTGAAAAGTTGATCGTCGCTTGGCTTCTTGTCGATCGTCCCCATTTCGACGAAAGACTTCTTCAACACCTCGACCGCCTGAGGATCGAAGCGGCCATCGTCCAGCAGCATCGATACTTCGTAATCGTAAGTCCGGCTCGCGACCGCCGGGCTTTGATGCAATACCTGCTCCGCCATTGCCGACGTCATCGCTTTATCGCTCTTGATCTTAGCTATCGACGCGAAGAAGGCCTTGAGAAAGCGATCGACTACATCCGGATTGCCGCTTACCAGCGTTTTCTGTGCGTAAACGACATGAGTGATGAAGTGCGGCGCATATTGATCCATGCCGACGAGAAACCGGCTTTTCTTCTGTTCTTCGAGCTTGAAGCTCGCCTCGGTCGCAAGCATCGCCGCGTCGGTTTGGTGAGCGACCAGCGCGGAAACACTGTTATCGATCGCGCCCAAGGCAATTGTCTTGATACCGTCGGGTCCCCAGCCCTTTTCGATCGCCATTTGCTTGGCAAGCCAATCGCTCAGCGAGCCCACCGTCGAGACCGACACCAGCTTCCCTTTTAATTGGTCGGCCGATGTGATGGGTGAATCGGCGAGCACCGTCGCCGAGATATTTCGCGGCGGGCCGGCGAAAGCGGCAACGCCGATAGCCGGCGAGCCTTTGGCAGCGAAGGCGAGACCGGGACCACTGCCCAGGCCAAAATCGATCGCACTCGCGGCGAAAGCCTGCTGCACCTTCGCATCGCCGGCGAGATCGATCACTTCGATATCGAGCCCATATTTGGCAAAAATACCCTGCGAGAGTCCGATGTCGGCGGGAAGGAACGTCCACGCACCGCCTTGCGATTTGCCGAGCCGGATTTTGTCCGCCGACATCGCGTTCGGCGCCATACCGAGAACGATTCCGAGGCAGACCACGAGTGAGGTTATAAGTCGACGAAAATGCTGCCGTGAGCTGACGCCTCGCAATACATTCCTCCCAAACTTTTTTGAGATCGAACAACGTCGATCATGTTGATGTCGGCAATCTAAAACTCGGGAATCTCGGAAACAAGGCGTGCTTGCTGCTGCTTAACTGTTCGATGAGTCCGAAGGGCGCGACTGTCTGAAAAATGGAAACTTGTAGAATGATCTGATTCGGCGAGACCCTCGTGCCGATGTGACTTCGTCGAACTTTATCGTTCGGTGATCACATCGGCCAACAGTTTGCGATACGCCGCGAGGGTCGCCTCGCCGCCCGGCGTCTCTTTCACCCATCGTTCCGTCACGCCGCTCGCGAGCTTTCGTTTCCACTCACTGGTCTGTGCCGGGGTGAGCGTCACGGTCGTGTGGCCCGGCATGTTCTTGTATTGCGCGCGGACCTCGACATCGAGATCTTGCCAATAGGCGCCGAAGGCGCGGCTTTGCGCTTCGCCCGCATTGTCCAGCAACACCTTCTGCACCGCCGGCGACAGCGCGTCGAAAGTCTTCTTCGCCATGAATACCATCGCGGGCGCGCCGCCGAGCCCGGCGTCGATGTGGTAGCTCGTCACCTCGCCCAGCTTGTAGGGCGGAAACGACGTCCATGCGCCGGTCGTCCCGTCGACTGTCTTGCGTTGCAGCGCCGTATACATGTCCGATTGCTGGAACGAGATCGGCGTCCCGCCCAGTGCGCTCACGAGCATGGCCGCCGTTTTCGACGAGGTGACGATCTTGAAGCCCGTCAGATCGTCAGGCGCGATCGGCGGCCGCGTCAGGTGAAAGCCCGAATTCGCCGTCGCGCAAATGAACAGCGGCACGATCTCATCGTACTCGTTCCCCAGCCCGCCGGTCTTGTAGAGACGCCAGAAAGCGACCGACGCATCGTCGGATCGGTCATAGAGATAGGGCATCGAAACGACACCGGAACGCACGAACTTGCCTGCGATCGAACCGGTGACGGTAAAGGCGATCTGGACCACATTCTCGAGCACGCGCGTGTAGACGTTATCGAAATTGGCGATCGCAAAGCCATCGCGCACGTCAATCTCGACGACACCCTTGCCTTCCGCGTTGACGCGCTCGGCCCAGGGATGAAGAACACGCTGGTTCAGCGGCCCTTCGCCCGGGCTGAGCGTCGCGAATTTGAGCTTGATCGGCTCGTCCGCCCGTGCCGGCACAGCGAACGCAACAAGGGCGGCCAGAAGAATGGCAAAATACGTCGGTTTCATAGGATTATCCGTTTTGGCTCAGAACGCCGCGTCGGCGGATTCTTTGCTGAAGGCGCGATCGTAAGCGACGCCGGCCTGCCGCTGCTGCATCAAGGACGCTTGCTGGCGGAACTCGACCGCCTGCTGGGCGGGATCGCGGATGACGCAAAGCGGGTCGACGCCTTGAGCGACGGCGGCGAGCGATTCGCGCATCATCTTACGCATTAAGATGATGCCGCCGTCCGAGACGCCGAGATGCTCGTTCGGCCGATCGGCGATCACGCCTTGCTGCTCCACCGCCATCCGATCCTGATCGCCGAGGTCGAGGCCCCACCAATCTTCATCCGAATGCTTGTACTCGTCGCGCTTGTCGTGACGGATCACGAGCTGGAGCGAACGTTTGTCGGCGGGAACAAAACGCACGAAATAGAGCGAGACCAACTCATCGTCGACCGGCACGCGGTAGAGCAAGCCGCGTACGAGCTCGCCGCCCGGCGTGAGCGGCGGCAAGTTGAAGCGGTTCACCGTTGGAAAGGCATAGCACGAGATGTGTGTGTCATCGGCGCGGACGCCGTCGACGAGCATGACGTTGTCGGCACCGTAGGATTGTCGATCCCAATGATATGTGATCTTGCGCGCGCCATAGGCGGGGAAAGAGTGGCCGTGCAGCCAGGCGAGATGGCTGACATCGACGCTGTTCTCGACGTGATTGAACCAATTGGCGTTGAACGTGCGTAGCTGGATGGCCTTCGCGCCTTCCTCCAAGCGGAGCACGTCATAGAGCGGCAGAAGCGGCGCGGGCAGCGGCCCCATATAGCCGAAGACGAGGCCGCTGACTTCCTGGACCGGATAAGCTCTGAGCTGAATCTTTTCCTTGAATGTGCTGCCTTCAGGTTCGGCCGGTTGGGCGAGGCATTTTCCCGCCTTGTCGTAAAGCCAACCGTGGTAGGGGCATCGGAGGTCGTCCCCTTCGACCCGGCCATAATCGAGCGCGAGACTGCGATGCGCGCAGCGAAGCTGCATCATCACCGGCGCGCCGCTGGCACCGCGATAGAGCACGAGTTCTTCGCCCAGCACTTTGATCCGCTGCGGCTTGGAGGTGATTTTCTCGGAGCACCCGACCGGATGCCAGTAGCGCCGCAGCATTTCTCCCATCGGCGTGCCGGGCCCGACCTTCGTGAAGAGGTCGTTTTCTTCCCAACTCAACATGCGCTCTCTCCCCCCACGTCTTCGCTTCGGGTCCAAGAGACGCTTGACGCGTCATGCCTTGGAGAAGCGGTTTTTTCGATTGGTGGATCGTATCCGGTTTCCGACCTGATCGCTATCGCGGTATTGGCACAAGGCTTGCTTAGATTTGAGGAAGAACAAGGCCGATCCAGGGGGACGCTCGGACGAAAAAGCGAGATTCCTTTGGGGGTGGTTTATGGCCAATCTCTTACGAAGCATAGCAAAACCGGAGTGGATGCTAGCGAGGTTCGATGGCGTGATCTCTCCAGGGAGTCCAACCGGTTGCGGAGTTGGTCGTGACGACACCCGCCTCCCACGCGGTCGCGGCGCAGCCTGTTCGACCGATTATCGAAATCCTGAACGTCCACATGACGTTTCACGTCAATTCCCGGCATGTGAATGTCTTCAACGGCTTTTCCTACAAGATTCCAGAGCGCAGCTTCCTGTCCGTGATCGGCCCGTCGGGCTGCGGAAAATCCACGCTGCTGAGGCTGATTGCCGGACTCGAGCGCCCGACCAGCGGCGAGATCATCTTCAACGGCCGCGAAATCGACGGGCCGCCGAAAGGAATGATCTGCGTCTTTCAGCAATACGGAAAATCGATTTTCCCGTGGCGCACTGTCCTGCAAAACATCGAGTTTGGTCTCCGGAGCCAGAAGAAAGTCAGCCGGAAAGAGGCACGCGCAAAATGCCTGGAATACGTCAAATTGGTCGGACTCGAAGGCTATGAGGACTATTACCCCTCGCAGCTATCGGGTGGCATGCAACAGCGCGTCGCGATTGCCCGCGCCCTGATTTGCGAGCCTAAAGTGCTGCTGATGGACGAACCCTTCAGCGCGCTGGATGCGATGACGCGTGCCATCCTGCAGGAACTGCTGCTCACGATCTGGCAGAGCATACCGATCACGATCGTCTTTGTGACGCATGATGTTGACGAAGCCGTTTTCCTCTCGGGCAAGATCATCTCTTTGGGCAGAGCGCCCGAATCGCTGCGCGAGGAAGTCACCGTCGATCTTCCCTATCCGCGCGAGCAGCTCAAAACGCGCCGCGACGAGCGCTTTACCGCCATCCAGCAGCGGCTGTTCGGCAGTATCTTCCTACAGGAAAAATCCCTGAAGGATTGAGGCACCGGTCATCAGTCGCCTGAGGATGCTGCCTCGGCGACGCTGGGCGTCAATGCGAGGCCGGCATCCTTGGGCAACATGAAGAACACCCATGCCAGCGTGGCAAGGAGCAGGCCGCCCGTCATAACGAAAACCCACGGGGTTCCGGCTGCCGCCGCCAAGGTTCCACCGCTGAGAGGGCCGAGGAAGCTGCCGAGAAACGTCGCCGATGCGGTGACACCGTAAGCCAGGCCTTGCTGATTCGCGGCGACCAGCCTGCCGATCAGCGCGTTCGCCGTCGGCAAAATGCCGCCGATGAAGAGGCCGAGAACAAAACGCAAAACGAGGAATTGCGTGTAATTATCGACCAGCGCCTGCGGCAAGGTCGCGATGGCCGCGCCGAAAAGACTGATCAGCAGGACGCGACGGTAACCGATGCTGTCGCTTCGCTTGCCGAGAAACGGCGATGCGATCAAATCGGCGACGCCCGTGATCGAGAAAGCGAAGCCAGCCAGCGTCGCCAGCGACGGCAGCGGGCCTGTCAGCTGTTGGACAAAAGGTGCCACGATCGGCTGGATGGTGCGGACGCCAAACTGCGCCGCCAGGATGGTGATGAAGACCGGCAGCAATCCGGATGTCTGGGCCAGAATGATCAGGCCGCGCAGCACCGACGGACGGTCGCCTGCTTGCACCGGCGAGAACCGCTCGGTGACGCCGAACCACGCGACGGCGGCGGACAAGGCGGCGATGCCGCCCGTGGCGAAAAAGACCAGACGATAACTGCCGGATAAATCGGCCATCGCGCCTCCCATGACCGGACCGATCAACGCGCCGACCAGTTGCCCCGTGCTCAACCAGCCGAGCGCGAAGCCGAGCCGGTGGCGCGGGGCTTGGGTGGCGACCAGCGCGATCGCAGCCGCCGAAAAACCGCTGAAGCCGCCGATCAGTGCCCGCAACGCCAACAGTTGCCAAAGATTCTGCGCGAAGCCCATGCCGATCTGCAGCGCGCAATTCGCCATCGCCGACCGCATGACCATCATCTTGCGGCCGCGACGATCGGCGACCGAGCCCCAGAGCGGCGAAACGAAAGCCGAAACCAGGAAGCTGAGGGAGCTTAAGACACCCGACCAGAATTCGACCGCACGCGGCGAATCGATCCCGAGTTCCGGCAGGTACAGCGGCAGGATGGGACTGCTCGAGGTCTGGGATGCGCTCATGATGAACTGCACCACGACCATCATCCAAAGCGTTCGCTGCCAGCTCTCCGTCTCCGCGGCAGCCGAAGCTGGCCGGCCTAGGGAGCGTTGCATCGCGTTCGATACTTCCCGTCACCACACATGAAATCTGGCGCCAATCCGGCGCGGCATTTAGACCTTCGTTTGGGCGCGAAACGCTTCGATGATTTCCAAACCGGTTGCCAGCCACACGTTATCATGCGACGCAATATAGCCTAGCGCGCGATCGAGATAACGGATGCGATGCGGTACGCCGGTCAGGAACGGATGCAAGGCGATACCCATGACGCGGCCGCCTTTGTCGCCCTCCGCATAGAGAACATCGAAGCTGTCGCGGATGCGTTTCTCGAAATCATCGATGCTGATGCTGGGATTGGCGAACAGCGGCATGTCGTTCAGCTCGATCGAATAGGGGATCGAGAAGATGCCGTTGTTCATGCGATAGGGAAGATCGTCATTGACCCAATCGCAGACATATTCGACCCCGGCCTTTTGAAGCAGATCGAGCGTGTTCCAGGTTTCGGTCAGTCCCGGGCCAAGCCAGCCCTTCATCTTTTGGCCATAGGCCTCGATCACGCTTTTGGTCTTGGCGATCACGGCCGTCTCTTCGTCAATGGCGAGGCCGGTGAGCAAGGCCGAGTTGGTCACTCCATGCCCCATCAATTCCCATTTGAGCTTGATGGCTTCTTCCATGATGCGCGGATAGTAAGTGCCGACTTCACCGTTGAGGGCGACCGTGCCGCGCACGCCGTTCTTTTCCAGCACCTCCATCATCCGCCAGATACCCACGCGATTACCGTAGTCGCGCCGCGAGTAGTTGCGAATATCCGGTGCCTGCGGCGTCATCTCGAGATGGAAATGCTCGATATTCGGAATGACCCAGACCGCGATCTTGGCGCCATTCGGCCAGCGAACCGGCGCTCGGTCGATGATCGGCGAATAGGGAAACAGGCTCGTCGGATCGAAATCCTTCATGACATCCTCATCGGTTGCGAACGAGAACGCGCAAGGCGTCTCTAATCGGCCTCTCCCATCGGGCGCCAGCGCAGGAAATGACGCTCGATCTGGAGAAAAAGGGAATTGATGAGATATCCAAGGATCCCCAGTGTGAAGATGCCGGCAAACATCTCGGGTACACGAAACACGCGCTGGCGGTCGAGAATGAAGTAACCGATCCCGCTGTTGCCCGCGATCATCTCGGCGATCACCACGACGATCAAGCCAATGCCGAGGCTGATCCGCATGCCGGTGAGGACGCTGGGCAAGGCAGCCGGCAGAACGATCTGCCATAAGGCTTTTGCGCGTGAAAGGCCGAACGTTCGACCCGTGTCGATGAGGACCGGATCTACGCCGCGCACACCGCCATAGGTATTCAGGAGAACCGGAAAGAAACAACCGAGAACGATGATAAAAATCTTCATTCCATTGTCGATGCCGAGAAACAGGATCGCGATCGGGATATAGGCCGAGCTCGGGATTGGCCGCACGAATTCAGTGATCGGCTCGAACAGGCGGTAGACGAATGGTACCGATCCCATGAGAAGGCCGAGCGGAACTGCTATCGCCGCCGCGATAAAGAAACCTGCAAAGATCCGGTAGAGGCTCGGCAAGAGTTGCTTCAGCAGCGGGCCCCCGGCCATGCTGTGAAACCAGGAGAGGAAGATGGTCGATACACGTGGCAATTCCACGGCATCGACCCATCCATTCGCTGAGGCGATCTCCCAGACCGCCAGAACGCACAATATCAAGATAAGACCGGGGAGACGCTTTTTCACGATGGATTGCGTCTATCCGATCCGAGCGAAGACGATCGCACCATGATTACGAAGCCTCGGCCAAAGCCGGGCCCCTCATCAGCGCCTCCAGCTCATCGACCGAGACAACGGTCGCGTATTTCGCGTTCATGTCGAAAAGATTGGCGCAATGTGCAAAATACGACCGGTCGAAGCAGCAATCGTCGACAACGAAAGTGGTGTAGCCGTGAGAATGCGCATCGACCGTGGTTGCACGCACGCAGCCCGAGGTCGAAACGCCACAGACCACCACGGTATCGATATGCTTACGAGTCAGGTAAGCGGCGAGCGGCGTCTGGAAGAAGCCGCTGGCCTTTGTCTTCGGCAATATCCAATCGGCGTCGCGCGGCGTGATCGCCAGCGGGAAGTCGTTATAGCCCGGCGCTGGCAAGCCGCCGCGCTTCGATTTCGTCGCCTTGCCGGAATAAGGGGTGTTGGGTAGATCGCCATTGGTGTAGACGATCGGCAATTCGGCGCTTCGGAACAGACCGATCAGCCTGGCGATTTGCGGCATGGTTTCCCAGGACATCGGCCCGCAAGCGGTCGGAAATTCGCGGATTGCTTCGTCGAGGCTCAGCCCGACGCTGCCACAGAAGCCCATGGTCACATCGACGACGATGAGCGCCGAATGCGCGCCAAGGCTCATATCGCCTTGGAATCCCGCTTTGCTGTAGAAGCGGCGTTCCGATTCCGGAATCATCTCCATCCACTTTTTCATCGCAGGCCCCTTCTTGTCGGTATGCTTAGTCCTGTGCGGAACAACGCAATTGGCGTGCCAGCGGCGACCGACAATGAATTGCTACCGCACGACACAATTCCGCGCGTGGATTGCCCGAACGAGGACTTTGGCCTGCACCCGTCGTAACCGGAGAGCTTAAGCGAACCCTTATGCCCGCTCGCGATGCAAATTCGTGATTTCCGCCGCGTCGATGCTCACCGCCGCCGCAAGGATGGCATTGGCGCCGTTCCGCCACGATCGCACTTCGCGCGCCAGTGCCGCCCGACAAACGCCCGCCAGTGTCTGCGGAAGATCGAGCAGCCGGCCCGAATTGGCGATGAGATACATCTCCCGCATCGTCTGCGGCTCGGGCAATTCCATATAAGCGGCTTTGCGATCGAGAGCGCGATAATAGCCGACACCGAGCGGCGTCGTGATCGTCCACCCCAGACCCTGGGCAATGAGTTCGACGATCGGCGCCGGCGTCCGACATTCGATGGCGCGCGGCAAATTAAGCCCATGCTTGGCGAGATAGGCTTCGATCACGCCCTCGATATGACTGCCTTGCTCGAATTGGATCATTGGCAAATTGGCCGCCAACCATGGCAGATTTAATTGCTCTTTCGGCACCGTCGTCGGGGCGAGCGCGATCAGCTTCTCGCTGCAGAGACGAAAGCGCTCGAGATTGGTGATCTCGGGTAGATCGTCGGCCGAGATCAGGATATCGAACTCGCCTCGTAGAAAATCATGTGCCCCTTGATTTGTGCGCCCGGATTTGAACTGGATCTCTCCGACTACCTGGTTGAGCTCGGTGACCATCGCCGGCGCGACATAATTCGCCACGGTCGAGGCGATCTGGACGCGCAGCTTGGGCAGGAGCTGGTTGCGATAAGGCGCCAAGGCTTCCAGCATATCCGCCTCAGCCTCGAGGAGCTCGCGCGCCCTTTGCCGCAACAAGCCCCCTGCCGGCGTCAGCCTGATCCCGCGCGAGCTACGCTCGAACACGGCAACTCCGAGCTCCCGTTCGACCCGGCGTATAATCTGAGAAACGGCAGGCGCGGAAAGTGCCATTCGTCTCGCTGCGGCCGCCATATTCGGCGCATCGCTGATCGTGAGGAACTGGCTCAGCAGCCGAAAATCTAATCCAGATGCCACCTTGGGATCGTTGTCGACCACAGGCTAATCCTTATCCAGTCCATCCGACCCGCATCGGCGCGAAAACGGGACACTCGATAAAACATCGCAAGTAACGTGCCACCGGCGTTGGTCATGAGGCGACCGGCCCCCGATGCCGGATTTCACGGCATTCCGCGCAAAAAACTCGCGGTGTTCGATGCGTGGCGCTTAACGGTGTTATGCCAGAGAATTAAGCAACTGCTTAGCAGATGACATGTCGTCTGCCGGGGTTGGAACCGCGCATGTCGCAAAGCCGACGGCCAACTCGTTTCATCGGCGCCATTGGAAATAGCAGCTTCGCCCGCAAACGCGAAGAAGGTGGCCGAATACTGCCGGAACGCCCGCCGTTGGTTTCGGACCTCAAAGTGTGGCAGCGATCACACGCATTTTCGATGGTGCGCGCTCGTGCCGTCAAGAAACCGAAGCGTCTTGCTCAATACTTCGCCAGCACAAGCCGCCAAAATACGATGGCACTCTTCTTGCTTTTATTCGCTTCGTCATTCCTACGCATGATTTGCAGCGTGTTCGCTGCGAACAAGGAGCTTGCGCGTTCCATGAAGCGAATTCTGCCTGCGATTTTTGCTATCGCCCTGCTCTTCGGCACTGCCTCTTCCCGCGCGGAAGACCTCGCGCCCGTCAAGCTTGGTCTCAACAAGCTCGGAGCGATGACGAATATATGGATCGCCGGACAGACTGGAATTTTTAAGAAGCACGGGCTCGACGTGAACGTTCGCGAGATTCCGCTGACGGATCAAAGCATCGCAGTACTGCAATCGAAGTCCGTCGACATCGTGCTTCTCATTCCAGGAACGGCGATGGCCGCCAAGGAGCAAGGCTTCGATCTCGTGCTCGTTGCTCAAAACGAGACGGCCGGCACGACCCCGCCGGTGTCGAATGCGATCATGGTGAACACGAAGTCACCGATTCAAAGTATCAAAGACATGAAGGGCAAGCGCCTCGCCATCTCGTCGCCGCATGGCCAGGCTTTCGCGGCCGTAAAAGAACTTTTCCAACGCGCCGGGATCTCCACCGACGATGTGCAAATGACCGCCGCTCCCTTCACGGCTGTCTCCGATTTGATGCGCACCGGACAAGTTGATGGCGCGACGACGCTCGATCCCTATACAACGCAGATCGCGAAAGCGGGAATTGGCAGAACCATTTCATGGTTCATGGAGGAGACCATTCCCGATCAACCCGTCGGCGCGTGGTGGGCGCTTCGGCCCTGGGCAGAGCAGCATAAGAAAGAGATCGGCGAGTTCGACGATGCTATCAAGGAATTGCACGACTATCTCAATGCCGATCCGGAGATGGCCAAGAAAGCCGTCGCAGAGTACTCGGGTCTCGATCTCGCGCTCGTCCAGGACATGCCGTCGATCAAATGGAAATCGCAGATCGACCCGAAGGTGTGGCAAGCGCTCGCCGATATGATGTACCGCCAGGGCGAGCTCTCGAGCCATCACGACATTTCAGAATACCTCGTGAAATGAGACAGGAGCGACGCGTGTTTCCTGAAACGCAGCTCCGCGCGCCGCTGGAAGTCGCCGCGATGGTCCGGCTGGCGACCCTTCCAGCGGCGCAGCTTCTCGCTGAAACCCGATCGGCATTGTTGCTCGTCGATGTCCAGAACCGCTTTATCTTCGGCGCGAGCGAAAGCGACCCCGCGCCGACGGCGCGGGTCATGGCACCCATCGGCAAGCTCCTGACGACCGCGCGCGCGCAGGATGTGCCGCGCTTTTACGTCACGGTCGGCCATCCGCCGGGCGCGGCAGGGGCGCCGTGGATGCGCCGTCTTGTCGATATGGGCTCAGATGTGAAGGGCCGGCTCACGCCGCAGTCGCATGAGGCGATCGCATGGGGTGAGGCTATTCCGCCGGCAATCGCACCTCAACTCGGCGAAGTGCATTTGATGAAGTGTCGCTTCAGCGCCTTCTACGAGACCGGTCTCGAGATCGTGCTGCGCGGTGCCGGGATCGAGACCTTGGTCATAGGCGGCATCGCCAGCTACGGCTGCATCATCGCCACCTATATCGACGCCTGCACGCGCGGTTTCTTTCCGCTGCTCTGTACCGACGCGGTCGATGGCGCCGAACCGGCCATGCACAAGGCCGCGATGGACTTCATGGGTACGAACTGCCGTCTCGGCGTCGATCAAATCCGCAAGATATGGAGTGGTGAAGCTTAATTCCTTGAAGCTTGGTTTCCTGAAAGGAGAGCGGCGTGAGCGATCTGCGTAAACTCGAGCTCGGTGTCTTTCTGCCCATTGGCAACAACGGCTTCCTGATGTCGAAGACGGCGCCGCAATATTCGCCGAGTTTCGAGATGAACAAGCAGATCGCGATCCTTGCCGAGAATCTAGGCTTTGACTATGTGTTCTCGATGTCGAAGTGGCGCGGCTTCGGCGGCGCCACACATTTTTGGGACAAGACGCTGGAATTGATCACACTGATGACCGGTCTCGCGGCTGTCACGTCACGAATCGGCATCATCGCGACCATGCAGCCGGTGCTGTTCCCACCGGTGTTGGCGGCCAAGATGGCAGCGACGATCGACGATCTCTCCGGCGGCCGTTTCGGCATCAACATCGTCACCGGATCGTTTCTCGACGAATACGAGCAGATGGGCATCCTGCCGCCCGAATATGACGCGAAGCGCTATCAATATGCGTCGGAATGGATTCACGTCATCAAGCGGTTGTGGACCGAGGAATTGGTAACATTCGAGGGCGAATATTTTCATCTGGCCGATTGCCAGTGCGGACCGAAGCCGGTGCAGAAGCCCCACCCCTTTATTATCTGCGCAGGAACGTCCGACGAGGGCTTTGACTTCACCGGCCGCGAAGGCAATTACAGCTTCATCGGCGGCTCGACGGTGCAGCATACGGCACAACTCAGCCGCCGCGTAAAGCAGATCGCCGCCGACCACGGGCGTGAGATCAAGGCCGCGACGACCTTGCTGCCGATCCTCGACGAGACGGAAGAGGCAGCGTTGAAGCAGCTTAAATATCTACAAGAGGGTGCCGATACTGAGGCCCTGGCCACCCTCGCGGGCTATTACACCAAGCAGGGACGCGATTCCGCCAAGAAGCGCGTCGAGAAGATGGCGCAGGACGTCTCCTTCGCCGGCCGCATGATCCCCGGAACGCCGGCAATGCTGGCGACACTGATCGA
The DNA here is from genome assembly GCA_963740675.1 of uncultured Alphaproteobacteria bacterium. Lineage (GTDB taxonomy): Bacteria > Pseudomonadota > Alphaproteobacteria > ATCC43930 > CGMCC-115725 > CAIKMD01. Next base: position 656,342 of record CAVUFS010000001.1, on the reverse strand, counting down.
AGAGCTGGTTGTCGACGGTGGCATCGACAGTATCCAGCTCCTCTTTCCCGACTACATTAAAGGCCTGAAGACATTCCACGCCGAGGTGATGCCGCTGTTGCAGCGGCGCGAATTGGTACTCGCCAGCTAACCCGCACCTCAGGCGCGAAGCGAGACGACGGTGTCGTGCGACGGCGCGGCATCCCAGGCGACGATGATCTCATCGGTTGCAGCGACCCGGCCGAAATGACGTTCCATATTGTGGAGCGTGGCCTTTTGGATCGCGTCGCCATCCGCCGTGGCGGTCGCGTCTGACATAAAGACGATACGGTAATCCAGAAAGACAGCATCGCGCGCCGTCGATTCCACGCAGACATTGGTGGCGACGCCGGTCATGATCAACGTGTCGCGCTTATACGTGCTTAACGCCTGATCGAGCGATGTGCCGATGAAGCCGCTATAGCGAAATTTGTTGATGATCGGCTCGTTGTCCAAAGGCGCGACGCGATAGAATTCAGCGCCCCAGCTTCGAGCGATCGCAGCGCGGCTGCTGGAATTTTTCTTCCCCAGCCACGCCTCGGAATTGGTCCAGCTCTCATGCCAATTGCGCACGAAGATGACGGCGGCACCGACGCGCCGAGCGGCCGTAATGAGTCGCTCGATATTCGCCACGGCGGCATCGGCGGACGAAACATCGGCGCCGGCCCGGCCGAGCGAGCCCTTGGGATCGCAGTAGTCGTTCTGCACATCGACAACGATCAACGCCGTCCGCGCGGGATCGATTAATTTGCCCAATCCGTCCATCTTCGCAACTCCTCTCGGTCACCTTTGATGCAGGATGTTCGGGTCGATCGAGCGCCGCACGCTGCGGCATGTCCGCGCTCGTCGCCTGTGTCGCCAATCAGCCGACTTGATGAATTGCCTTACCGGCACTTCAGAAAGAAATGTCGCAAGAAATGTGCCATGACCTGGAAGTAGGCGTTCCAGCCCTATCGTCACGGCAATTCGCGATGGCGCGATTGGCTTTGCGGCATCGCGCTTACTTGATGAGCAACATGGGTTGCGACCCAGCGGCCCGACACCCTTAGCCCCGATGGTGTTAATCCGCCGAAATTCTGAAAGGATTTCGATGGTTTTTAACGGGTGAACTATCTAGACGGGTTGCCCGACACGTTTGTTCTAGGTGCTTCGGGCGGCGATGACATATTATGGCGCGCTGCCTGTCCCCGCGTCCTAAGGCCGACGGCCTCTCCGGGAGAATGAATGCGCAAAGGCTGGACCATTTCTCTGAGCGCCGCAGCACTCCTGACGCTCAACGGCTGTGTTCTGCCCCCTATCGTCACGCTCGCGTCTTATTCGGTCGACATCGTGACCTACGAAGCGACCGGCAAGACAGCAACGGATCACGTCTACTCTGCTGTCGCGCGCAGCGACTGCTCGTTCGTGCGTGTACTTCACCAAAAGCCGATCTGCGTTGATCCTCCTACGCCAGGGACGAACACGGCGGTCGCAACGCAAACGGCGCAAACGAATGATGCGGGGCAAACGACGCCACAGGCCCGTATCGCTTCAGCACCCGCTGCGCAAAGCCAAAATGTAAAAGTCGTTATCGGAAGCTTCCTCGATCAGGCCAATGCCGAGCGCTCCGTCGCTCGATATGCGGATTGGCATCCCGTGATCACGGACGTCACCGTCGGCGGACGAGCTTTTCATCGCGTCATCGCGAATTCTTTATCGCGGGATGAGGCTGCGGCTTTGAAGACAAGACTTGCAGCCGACCAGTCCCCCAGACTGCGCTTTGCGCAGAACCAACAGAGCCCGGCACTCACCCGTTGATCGACAGGCCGGGAAAGACCCCGGCTCGCCATCAGTCGGTTTCGGCCACGGCGCCTTGCGGTAATTGATCCGGAACATCGGCGTTTCCCGTTCGCAAGCCCGCGAGGATCGCCAAGGCAATGCCCGGCGACGAACAGCGGCGCGGCTGTCGCGACATAGATTACATTGGGAGACCAATAGGCGGCGAGCATCCCTGCAGTGACACCCCGACCAAAGACGGAGGCAAGGTCCGCAGAAGCTCGATGGTCTTTTGTAAAATGACCTCTTTACCGACGCTCTTCTTATTTGCCGGACGGTCTATCGCCAAGCGCACGCTAGGACGAGGCCGACGAAGTGTCACGCCTCATTCACGGACGACAAGATCCTCGGCGCGATAGGAGCCCGGATGACGGACCGGCACGTTGCGCAGATCGCCAACTTTCGGACAACCGAGCACGCCGAGCGTCGAGGACAGCTCGTCCTTGAAGATGCCGATCATGTGCGCGGGCCCCTTCTCGCCCAAAGCGCCGAGGCTCCACAGGAACGCCTTGCCCGCGAGGCACGCATCGGCGCCGAGCGCTATGGCGCGCGCGACATCGACACCCGTGCGAACACCGCTGTCGTAGACGATCGTCATTCTTTTCCCGACCGTCGAAACAATCGCCGGCAACGTATCGATCGGCGCCGGCAGCGCGTCGATCTGGCGTCCGCCGTGATTGCTGACCACGATGCCGTCGAGGCCGAGAGCAGCGGCTTTCTCGGCGTCTTCGGGATGCAATACGCCTTTCACCAGCAACGGCTTCTTCCATTTATCGCGATAGCGCGCGACCTCTTCCCAGGTGAAGGCGCCGCCGCCCTCACGCTGCTGGAACGCCGTAGCCGCTTCGATGCTCGTCTCGCCATTCATATAAGGTTGCAGATTGACGAAGCGCGGAACGCCGGTGCGCATGAACGCGCGCATCCAATGCGGCGAGGACAGCGCATCGAGCTTCAACCGCGTCGTCAGGCGGAACGGCGTGACGATGCCGCTTTTGACCTCGCGCGTCCGCGTCGTGCGGATCGGCGTGTCGATGGTCAGCATCAGGACGTGAACGCCGGCGGCATAGGCACGCTTGACGAGATCGAAGCCGATCGCGTGATCGTTGCGGGCAAAGCGATAGAGTTGGAACCACAACACGTCGGGCGCCAGCCTGGCGGCCTCGTCCATCGTGATCCCGGATAAAAGGCCAAGCGTGTAAGGAACGCCCGCCGCCTGGCAGGCCTTCGCCAAATATGTTTCCGCCCCCGGATAAACCGTGCCCGGTCCACCCACGGGGGCGACGCCAATGGGCGCCGCGTAATGTCTGCCGAACAATTCGCAATCGGTCGGCGGCGGCGACACCACCTTGCCATAGCGCGGCACCATCTCGATCGCGTCGAAAGCGTTGTTGTTGCGCGCGATGCCGATATCCGCGCCACCCGCGCCGCCATCGCAATATTCATAGGCAAAATTCGGCAGCTTTCTCTTCGCCTCGGCCCGCACATCCGCCGCTGTCGGGAGGCGGCGTTTCAGCGCCAGACGCTCCGCCGCCTCGGCCGGCGTGGGTTGAGCGACGCGCGACGCGGGTGCGATGACGGGTGTTGAATTGGGCATGTTGCCTCCCAAGGAGTCGGGGTCGTTCGACCGTTACCCGTCAGCTTAGCTGGTCACGGGCCGATCCGCGAACCTCTTCGGGAGAGCCGATAGAGGATTTCCCCGACGATGCCGCGGCGGAAAATCAGGATCACGGCGATGAAGATTAGCCCGATGACTACCGGGACCGGAATGCCGATGCCGGCCAAATAATTGTCCATCGAGACAGTCAGCGCCGCGCCGACGACCGGTCCGAAGAGCGTGCCGAGCCCGCCCAACAACACCATGAGCACGACCTCGCCCGAGGTCGACCAGTCAACGTCCGTGAGCGTCGCCAGGCCGAGCGACAGCGCCTTGAGCGAGCCGGCCACCCCCGAGAGCGCGGCCGAGAGAACGAAATTGAGCAGGATGAAGCGATCGACCGGGTAGCCGAGCGAAATCATGCGCGGCCGGTTGTCCTTGATCGCACGCAGCACCTGACCGAAGGGCGAGCGCGCGATGCGCCAGACGAACAAGTAACCAAGGAGGAAAATGCCGGCGACCGTGTAATAAAGCGCGATGTTGTCGCGCAGATCGACGATGCCGAGCAGCCAGCCGCGCGGCACCCCCTGAATTCCGTCCTCGCTATGGGTGAACGGCAAGCGCAGGGCGAGAAAATAGACGCCTTGCGCCAGAGCCAGGGTGATCATCGCGAAATAGAGCCCCTGCCGCCGAATTGCGATCGCACCGAAAAAGAAGCCGAGCAACGTCGCCATCGCCGTCCCTACGAGCACGGCCGCTTCGAATGGCAAGCCCCAGACCTTCGCCGCTTCGGCGGCGATATAGGCACCGCTGCCAAAAAACGCGGCGTGACCGAAGGACAGCAAGCCGCCGCCGCCAATCAACAGATTGAAGGCAATCGCGAAGAGCGCCATGCACAGAAATTTGACGAGGAAGAGCGGGTAGACGAAATACGGCGCGACGATCAAAGCGGCGATGCCGAGCGCCATCCACAGGGCATTGGCGCGCAAGCCACGGCTCTTTGTTGCGGCGGTATCGACAGCGGCGGCGCGATCGAGGGTCATCTTATCTCTCGGTGCCGAAGAGGCCGGCCGGCTTGATCATCAGAACGACGATCATCATCGCGAAGATGACCATGCTCGATGCCTCCGGATAGAAAACCTTCGAGAGGCCCTCGAGAAGACCGAGCGCCAATCCCGTGACGATCGAGCCGAGGATCGAGCCGAGGCCGCCGATAACCACGACGGCGAAGACGGTGATGATGATGTTGCCGCCCATCAGCGGATTGACCTGATAGATCGGCGCCGCGAGAACCCCGGCGAGCCCGGCGAGCGCCACGCCGCCTCCGAAAGCCGCTGTCACCAATAGCGGCACGTTGATGCCGAAGGCACGCACGAGCGTCGGATTCTCGGTCGCCGCGCGCAGATAGGCGCCGAGGCGCGTACGCTCGATCGCGTACCAGGTACCGAAACAGATGGCGAGCGAGGCACCGACGACCCAGGCGCGATAATTCGGCAAATACATGAAACCGAGATTGTGGCCGCTGCTCAGCGCATGCGGCGTCGCATAGGACAGCCCCGCGGTGCCGTACCAATATACAAAAAGGCCCTGCATCACCTGAAAAATCCCCAGGGTGAGAAGCAGGCCGTAAAGGTGATCGAGCTGGTAGACACGGCAGATGATCGTGCGCTCGAGCACGATACCGACAAGGGCCGTCAGCAACGGCACCAGCACCAGCGCCGGCCAGTAGCCAATCCCGTAATGGGTAAGCGCGATCCAGGCGAGGAACGCGCCGAGCATATAGAACGCGCCTTGCGCCACGTTGACGATGCCGAGCAGGCCGAAAACGATCGCGAGACCGAGGCTCAGCATCGCATAAAAAGAGCCGTTGATGAGCCCGAGAAGAAGCTGCGCGAGGAGCCCATTGAGCGACATCGGCGGTCCTTTTCAAACACCGAGATAGGCTTCGAGCCGCGCGAGGCTGCCGCCGAGTTCGGTGCGCGAAACCATATCGACGATCCGGCCCGTCTCCATGACGTAGTGGCGATCCGCGACGCCGGCGGCGAAGCGGAAATTCTGCTCGACGAGCAACACGGTTATGCCGCGCTTGCGGATGGTATCGAGAGCGACGCCGATCTGGGCGACGATGACTGGCGCCAGTCCTTCCGTCGGCTCATCGAGCACAAGGAAATCGGCGCCGGTGCGCAACACGCGGGCGATCGCCAACATTTGTTGCTCGCCGCCGGAAAGCTTGCTGCCGCTGCTCGCCGACCGCTCTTTGAGATTGGGAAAGAGCGCATAGATCTCGTCGAGCGACATGCCGCCTGGTTTCAGCCGCGGCGGCAACAACAGATTCTCGATGACGTTGAGACTGACGAAGATGCCACGTTCCTCCGGAACGTAGCCAACACCGAGCCGCGCGATCCTCTCGGGCGGAAATGTTCCCGTCTCGACACCCATCACCCGCAGCGAGCCGCGGCGCTTGCGCAGAATGCCCATGATGGCGCGCAAGGTTGTGGTCTTGCCTGCGCCGTTCCGGCCGATGAGGGTCACGATCTCGCCGCGCTGCACCACGAGATCGATGCCGTGCAATACCTGCGATTCGCCGTAGAACCCTTCGACCGCGCGCAATTCGAGCACCGCGCCATCAGCCATGGCGCGCGCCCATATAGGCCTCGATCACGGCGGGATCGCGCGCGACCTCGTCATAGCTGCCGTCGGCGAGAATCTCGCCCCGCTGCATCACGGTGATGCGATGCGAAAGATCGGCCACCACCGAAAGATTATGCTCGACCATGACGACGGTACGGCTGGCCGCGACCTGGCGGATGAGCGCGACGATGCGACCGATCTCCTCATGCGCCATGCCGGCCGTCGGCTCGTCGAGCAGCAGGAGCTCCGGATCGAGAGCGAGCGTCGTCGCCAATTCGAGCGCACGCTTGCGGCCATAGGGCAATTCGGCTGCGAGGCGATCGGCAAACCCTTCGAGGCCGACTTCAGCGAGAAGCGCCTCCGCGCGGGCATCGAGCGCGCGCAAAACACGATCCGAGCGCCAGAAGGCATAGCTGTCGCCGCGAAACCGCTGCAGCGCGATGCGCACATTCTCACGCGCCGTGAGATGCAGAAAGGTCGCTGAGATCTGGAACGAGCGGACGATACCAAGGGACGCGACATTATGCGGCTTGAGCGCGCTGATATCGCGTCCCTTGTAGAGGATGCGGCCGCTGGTGACGCTGAGTACCCGCGTCAGCAGATTGAAGAACGTCGTCTTGCCGGCACCGTTCGGACCGATCAGCGCGTGGATGCTCCCTCGCTTCACGTCGAGGCTGACATCCTTCACCGCAACGAAGCCGGCAAAAGACTTCGTCAGATGTTCGGCGCGCAGCAGCACATCGTCAGACATGGCCTGAACGCTGCGCGCGCCGGCGGCCCCTAACCTTTCTTCGCCACGAGCGGACAGCCGCCCTCATCTATCGGACGGAATGCTTTGTCGCCGGGGATGGTCGAGACCAATGTCACCAGATCGCGCGGCCCTTTGGACTCGCTGGGCTTCTTCACTTGTACGAGATAGACGTCATGCACCATGCGGCCGTCCGGGCGCAGCACGCCGTTGGTCGTGAATCCGTCGTTGATCGGTGTCTTCTGCATCCAAGCGAAGATCGCCTTCGGATCGTCGGTTCCCGTCGCCTTTGCGCCGGCGAGATAATGATGGACAGCCGAATAGAGTCCCGCCCACATGTATTGCTCGTTGCCTTTCGCCGCATCCATGCGTTTGGCGAACTCCTCGGCTGCCGGGCTGATTCCCGGATACCAGGGCAAGGTCACCATCATGCCCTGCACGTTCTCGAGCCCGCCGGCGCTGGCGATCAGCGGCAGGTCGAGGCTCAAGGGCACGATCTTCACGCCCGAATTGACCAAGCCGAATTCATGCGCGGCCTTGATCGAGTTGAACATGTCGCCGCCAGCGTTGGCGAGCGCGATCACCTCGGCCTTCGAATTTTGCGCCTGCAGCATGAAGGACGACATGTCTTGCGCGCCGAAGGGATGAAAGACCGTGCCGACGATCTTGCCGCCCGCTTTTTCGACATTGGCCTGAACCGCCGCGGCAAGGCCTTTGCCGAAGGCGTAATCGGCGGCGAGGATGAACCAGGTCTTGCCGAGCTGCGGCACGGCCTCGCCGATCGTCTTGCCGAGCTGATACGTGTCGTAGGTCCATTGCGCGGAATAAGACGCGCAAGCCGGCCCCGTCAGATCGGCGCTGCCGGCCTCGCTATAGAGCACCGCCTTGCCCTTGTTGCGCGCGATCTCTTGCACAGCAAACGCGACGGCTGAATTGACGACATCGACGATCACGTCGACTTGCTCGGCATCATACCATTTGTTGGCGATCGAGGCGCCGACATCGGGCTTGTTCTGGTGATCGGCATAGACGACCTCGATCGGGACATTGCCGATCTTGCCGCCGAAATCCTCGATCGCGAGCTTCACTGCCCGGACCGGATTCATGCAGTCATCGACGCAGTATTGGCCCGAGAAATCGTCGAGCACGCCGATCTTGATCTTGTTGTCGGAAAATTGCGCCGACGCCGGTTGCGGCGCGACGAGGCCCCATGCCAGGGCGAGAAACGCGGCTGCTGCGGCCGCCTTCGAGAATGCGAAGCCCATCCGCCACCTCCCTATGTCATTCGCCGGCTCCGCTCCCTTCGGATCCGAACGATATGCTTTATAACGATATTGAACCGGGTGCCCGCCGGCCGTCAAGGAAACCGCCGTCACCCCTCCGCCGTGAGCCGGATCACGCGCGGCGATGGCGGATGGGCATAAAGCGCTTCCACCAGATCGGCGCGATGGCTCAGCACGGCGCGCTGGTTGATCGATCCCTTGTCCGTCATCTCGCCGCGATCGAGCGATGGCGGCTCCTCGAGCAATAGCAGCGCCGCGATCCGATTGGAGCTGCCCGTGCTGTGCGCGGCAAGGCTGCGAAGACGTTCGGCGAAAGCGGCGCGCAGTTCCGGCTGCGCGAAGAGCTCTCCGGCCGGCGCGCCGGGCGCGAGTGCCGGGCAGAGACGCTGGCAGGCGGCACGATCAGCGAAAACCAGCGCCGCAATCTCGTTGCGGCCGAGCCCGGCGATGACGACGTCCTGAACCAGCGGCGCGAAATGGTCGATGAAACCGGCGCGGAGCGGACCGACATTAACCCAAGTGCCGCTCGCCAGCTTGAAATCCTCGGCGACGCGACCGTCGAAGATCAGGCCCTTTGTGACATCGTCGGGATCGGCAAAGCGCAAGGCGTCGCCGAATTTGTAATAACCTTCCTCATCGAAGGCGGCGGCGGTCAGCTCCGGCTGCCGCCAATAGCCAGGGGTGACGTTGGGCCCGCGGATCCGCGCCTCGAGCTTGCCTTCGCGCGGGACGAGCTTCAATTCGATGCCCGAGGTAGGCAGGCCAACAAGACCGGCGGCGCTCATTCCCTTGCCGGCGGAAAGCGCGAAGGGCGCGGTCTCGGTCGAGCCGAGCCCGGTGAGCATGAGGATACGCTCGCCATAGGTTGCGCTCGCGATCTCATCGAGCGCGTCCCAGACATGTTGCGCCATGCTGGCCGCTGCGTAGTAGAGGATGCGCAGATCCTTGAAAAAGCTTCGACGCAGAATCTCGTCCTGCCGCAGAAAGGGGATGAGCGCGTCGTAGCCGCGTGGCACGTTGAAATACCAGGTGGGCGAGACCTCGCGCAGATTGCGCACGGTGGCTTCAATGGCGCCAGGCACAGGCCGGCCGTCGTCGATATAAAAGGTGCCGCCGTTGTAGAGCACCATGTTGAAATTGTGATTGCCGCCGGCGGTGTGATTCCACGGCGACCAATCGAGGATGATCGGTGGCTCATCGCGGAAATAGGCGAAATGCGTTCGGAGCTGCTCTTGATTGGCACAGAGCATGCGCTGCGTGTTGATCACGCCTTTCGGCATGCCGGTCGAGCCCGAGGTGAAGAGAATCTTCGCCACCGTGTCGGGCCCGACTGCTTGATGCGCGGCGTCGATCGCCGGATCGGCGGGCGTGCCGAGCAAATCGGCCAGAAGCGTGGTGGCGCGCCCTTTGATCGGGTTGCGCCGCACCACGATCTCGACATCGGCGGCGATCGTTCCCTCGATCGCGCGGCCGAAGAGATCGCCATCGGTGGCGAAGACGAGGCCCGGCGTGGTCAGGCCGACGATGTGGCGGAGCTTGCCGAAATCGCGCGAGATCAGCGAGTAGGCCGGCGAAAGCGGCACATAGGGAATGCCGGCATAGAGCGCCGCCAATCCAAGCACCGCATGGTCGAGATCGTTGCCCGAGAAAATCACCAATGGCCGTTCGGCCGAGAGACCCCGCGCGCGGAGCGCCGTCGCGACGCTGCGGACCTGCGCGAGCGTCTCGCCGTAGGTTAGCTTGCGCCAGGCGCCATCAACGCCGCGTTCGGCCATAAAAACCCGCTGCGGCGCGACGCTCGCCCAATGGATCAGAGGGTCGGTGATGCGCGCGGCGTAGCCGCCGAGCGGGTGCTTGTTCCTGAGATAGACGATACCGTCGGGCCGCCGCTCGACGGCGACGTCCAGCGAACCTAGCCGTACATCGCGCAAGCGCAATGTTTTGTCGGCGTTGTCCCGAGCGGATGCGTCCATGCGAACGGGCCTCCCCGGCAATGCCCGATCGATAAGATCGCGCTTGCCTTCGTTACATATTATCACGAAATTCGGGCGGCAACACGTTCGTGCCGCCCATGACCCTCGATCAAGCAACCACGCCTCTCGACAGCCGCGCCGCGGCAAGGCCGCCGCGAATCCCGCAGAAGAGCGGCGATATCGTCGATCTTGGATCGCTCGAAGCGCTGATCGGATTTCAAATTCATCTGCTCGATCTGTTGATGTACCAAATGTATTACGAGCGGCTTGGCAAAGCGGCGATGACGCCGGGCATGTTCTCGACGCTCTGCACCATCAAAGCCAATCCTGGCGTGCGCCAGGGTGTGCTCGCCGATGCGTTGCTCATCCAACGCCCCAACATGACGCTGCTGGTCAATCGCTTGATCCGCGCCGGTTACGTGCGGCGCCGCGCCGCGCGCGGCGACAATCGCGGCGTCGAGTTGTTTCTGCGGGCCGAGGGCGAGCGAGCCTTGAGTGATGTCGCCGCGAAGCTTGCCGCGCATGAGCAGAGCCTCACCGCTGCTCTCACCAAGGCCGAAAGAGAACGCCTCGCCGCGCTCCTGGGAAAAATCGTGCGGCGGTTGCGCTCAACGCCACGCGCCAATGGCGGTGCCGTCTCTAAGCCCCGCCGGCAGCGCCGGCTCTAAGCGAGGGTGAACATCGGAACCGGCTGGCCGTTCGCGGCCGGCTTGAACACGAGTTGCACGCGCTGCCCGATTCGAATCGTATCGAGATCGCAATCGACGATATTCGTCATCATCGTCGGACCTTCGGTGAGCGTGACATAAGCGATCGCGTAAGGCACCTCGGCGCGGCGCGTGACGCTGAAGGAATAGATCGTCCCGGTGCCCGCGGCCGCGTGCCACTCCGTCCGGTCGCTGAAGCAGAACGGACAAAGCATGCGCGGATAGAAATGATAAGCGCCGCAAGCAGCACAGTGTTTCAGGAGCAGCTTGCCTTGCGCCGCCGCGTCCCAATAGGGCGTGGTTTCCGGAAAGGGCGATGGCGCGATGATCGTGCGTTCCTGCGCCACCAGCCTTACTCCCGCTCCAGGATCAGCGTGGCGCTGCCGTGCCGGGTGCCGAGCGCGCCGCCCGTGCCGTGGACGAGCGCGAGGCCGCAATTCGCGACCTGGACCTTGGGATGGGCAGCGCCGCGCAATTGCCGGACCGCTTCGATGATCTTGGTCATGCCGCCGCGGTTGGAGGGATGGTTGTTGCACAAACCGCCGCCATCCGTGTTGAAAGGCAGCTTGCCGACGCCCGAAATAAGATTGCCGTCGGCGACGAAAGCCCCACCCTTGCCCTTTTCGCAAAAGCCGAGATCTTCGAGCGTGATCAATACCGTGATCGTGAAGCTGTCGTAGATCGAAGCATATTGGATATCGGCGGGCGTGACGCCTGCCTCGGCAAAGGCTTGCGATCCCGACCAGCGTGCGCCCGAATAAGTGAGATCGATCCGGCCACCCATCTGATGCTTCGGCGCATAGCCCGCGCCGATCACCTTGACCGGCGGATGCTTGAGGCGCTTGGCGATTTCCGGACCCGTGACAATAAGCGCACCGCCGCCGTCGCTGATGACGCAGCAATCGAGCCGATGCAACGGATCGGCGATGAGCGGCGAATTCACCACCTCCTCGACCGTCACGACATCGCGCAGCATCGCATGGGGATTGTGCTGCGCGTGATGCGATGCCGCCACCTTGATCCAGGCCAATTGCTCGCTCGTGGTCCCGTATTCATGCATGTGCCGCATCGCGCACATGGCATAAGTGTTCACGACCGTCGGTGCGTAAGGCAGTTCGAACTGCGCTTCGGGTGCGCTCAGCCCGTCGGTCGCAACCGCGGTTCCGGTGCTGAAGCCGTCGGCGCGCGGCCGGCCCGCCAGGGTTATCAGCGCCACGCGGCATTTGCCCGCCGCGATCGCCTGTGCCGCATGGGCGACATGCACGAGATAGGACGAGCCCCACGATTTAGTACTGTCGAGATAGCGCAGCTTCAGCCCGAGATAGTCGATGATCGAGAAAGGCCCCGTCCCGCGCGCATCCCAGCCGGCGACGTCGCCGGCGCAGAAATAGGCGTCGACATCGTCTTTGCTGAGCCCGGCATCCTCGATCGCGCCTTTGGCGACCTCGGCATGCAGCAACGCCAGGGATTTTCCGTCGGCTTTCCGCGTCGGATGCTCGTAAATGCCAGCGATATACGCCATGGCAACGCTACGCCTCTGAATCAGCCGCGCGATCGGTCATAGGGACCGAGGCCAGGCTTATAAGTCTTTTCATCGATGAATTGCCGAATCCCTTGCTTGCGGCCTTCATTGTCGAAGGAATTCGCCGCCTCCTGCGCGCGGATGAGATAGTCCTCGGCATTGTCATAGGTCATCTCCTTGACGCGCCGGATCGCATCCTTGGTCGCTTTGAGGGTTACGGGATTCTTCTTGATAAGAATACCGGCGATCTCGCTCACGCGAGCCTCGAGCTGCGCCAGGGGAACGCTCTCGTTGACGAGCTTCCACGCGGCCGCGCGCTTACCGTCGATCAGCTCGCCGGTCAGCGCGTGATACATCGCGTCGCGCATGCTCATGAGATCGACGACGACCTTCGTCGCTCCGCCACCCGGCAGGATACCCCAGTTGACCTCCGAAAGCGCGAATTGCGCTTCATCAGCGGCGACGGCCAGATCGCAAGCGAAAAGCGGTCCGTAGCCGCCGCCGAAGCACCAGCCGTTCACCATCGCGATCGTCGGCTTCTGGAACCAGCGCAAGCGCCGCCACCAGGTATAGGCCTCGCGTTGCGAGCGGCGGACGGCGCCAAGACCCTCGGCTTCGGTTTCGCGGAAATATTCCTTGAGATCCATGCCCGCCGACCAGGCGGCGCCCTCGCCTTTCAAAACGAGCACGCGCACGGAGTCATTAAATTCGAGCTCGTCGAGCAGCGCGGCCATGCGGCGGTTCAGCGCCGGATTCATCGCGTTGCGCTTTGCCGGCCGGTTGAAACTGAGCCAGGCGATTCCGTCTTTCACCCGTGCCGTCGCGACTTTCGGATCATCGGCCATCGTGTGGTCCTCCGCTTTAGGGCGACTCCTACCGCCGCCCACTCCTCGATGGAAGGGATGACCGGATTCGCCTATTGCGGCGTGTCGGCGAAGGGCAGCGCCACGATCTGATAGGCATCGCGATAAACGACGTAGCCGGGCCGCATGGTGTGCAACTCGTCGACGGCAACCCCTGCTTCCTTGACCATCCCGGCGAGGTGGCGCAGCTGCGCGATATGTTGGCCGGCCGACGCGCGAATCCAGGAAATCGCTGTCTTGCTCTCATGCGCGCGAGGCGACGCGGCGAGCCGCTGCGGTCTTTCGAGATGGGCGTTGAACCAGTCGAGGAGTGCCCGAAGCTCGGCACGGTCCACCGCCGGCAGCGTGTCCGCGTGCCACAGACGATAGGCCTCCTGAAAGATGCCCGTGCGGTGGCCATCGGGCGGATGGCGCCGCTGCGTGACGAAGCGAATGACCGTTTCGCTGGGCATGACCCAGTCAATAGACCATGCCGCGGTTCACACCGCGTTAAACGGTGTCCCGACGAATTCAAGCCATCGCGGCAAAAACGCCGCGGTTTATCGGCGAATTTTCGCCAGAACCTCGGGGGTCCTCGCTAATGCGCCGCGATCGGGAGGGCGTAGCGCTGATCGATCAGCTTGTTCGTGTCGATCGCGCTCTTCACCATGTCCTGCGCGTGGAACCAGGCGACCTGATTGGCGACGTCGGCCTCGTCGAGACGCGCGTCTGGGTCGTCATAAGAGAGCGCCGGCTTGATCTGCTCGCCACTCTGCGACGTGTATTTAGCGATGATCTTCAGAATGTCCGCCGAGCCGTCACCGAAACGGCTGCTGCCGTCGGAAGCCGTGAATGCCGCGAAATAATCGTGGCCGCCCTTACGATAGGCGCGCAAGAAGCGCTGAACGCGATCGGGGTCGCGATCCGCCGTCTTCGTCGAGGTCCAGATCAAGCCCATCTGCCACGGCGCCTCGTCGCTGGTGTAGCCCAGCAATTTGAAATCGCCGCGCTGCACCGATGGCGCCGCCAGCGGAATGGGCAGCACGGCCGTATCGACCTGTTCGCCGGTCAACGCCGACATAATGTTGGGCATGCCCTGCAAAGGCACGACGCGAACGGATTTGGGGTCGATCTGCGCTTTCTCTTCGAGCAGGCCGAGCGTGTAGTGATAGGTCGAGCCGACCGTGGTGATGCCGGACGTATGTCCGGCGAAATTCTTCATCGAGGTGACGCCGGAAGCGAAAGCACGTTTGGATGCAAAGAACCCGACCGCATGAAAGCCCGGTACGTCGCGATTCATGCCGCCAATGACGCGCAGCGCGCCCTGCGCGGCAAGATTGTAGAGACCGGCCGAAATCCCTGCTGCGCCGAAATCGACATCGCCCGAGACCGTCGCGACGGCGATCGGCTCACCCGCATCGAAAAAGAGGAGCTGCGCATCGAGACCTTCGGCGGCGAAATAGCCGCGATCCATCGCGATATAAATCGGCCCGCCGGCCGAAATGCCTTTGAAGAGCCCGATCTTGATCGTCTCGGCCGACGCCGCGCCCAGGCAGAGAATCATCGCGCCCACGCAGAGCGCCAGGCCAAAAACGCCGCGCAACATTCGCAAAAGGCCGCCGCGGAAGCCCATGCTTTCCTCCCTACTATTTTCTGGGGAGATGTTAGCGCGGTTTCGACTGTCCCGAAAATATCGAGACCGATCAGCCGAGCCCTTTCAGCAGCCAATACGCGACCGCCGCGATGGTGCCCGTTGCCGGCATCGTCAGAATCCAGGCGATGACGATGTCCTTGGCGACGCCCCACCGCACGGCCGAGACCCGCCGTGCCGCGCCGACACCAATGATCGAGCCAGTGATCGTATGCGTGGTCGAGACCGGAATGCCCAGATGCGTGGCGGTGAAGAGCGTGATGGCGCCCGCGGTTTCGGCACAAAAGCCCTGCATCGGCGTCAGATGCGTAATCTTCGATCCCATCGTGCGAACGATGCGCCAACCGCCGAAAAGCGTGCCGAGCCCCATCGCTGCCTGACAGGCCAAGACGACGGACAGCGGCACATAAAACTCGCTGCCGAGAAGCCCCTGGGAGAAGAGCAGCGCCGCGATGATTCCCATCGTCTTCTGCGCGTCATTGCCGCCATGGCCGAGCGACAAGAGAGACGCGGATACGAATTGGCAGATGCGGAAATAGCCGTCGACCGCCAGCGGGGTCGAGCGGACGAACAGCCACGACACGGTGAGCACAAGCGCAAGCGCCAGCATCATGCCCATAGCCGGCGACAGAACGATGGCCGCAGCAGTCTTGAACAGCCCGCCCCACACGACCGCGCCGAAGCCTCCCTTGGCAATACCGGCGCCGACGAGCCCCCCGATCAAAGCGTGGGAGCTGCTGGATGGGATGCCGGCAAACGACGTGAAGCTTTGCCAGACGATAGCGCCGGCCAGAGCGGCCAAGATCACATGCGGATCGACGACGCCAGGCGCGATGATGCCGATCCCGACCGTCTTCGCGACACTCAGGCCGAAGAACAGAAACGCGATGAAGTTGAAGAATGCTGCCCAACACACGGCGTATTTTGGCGCCAAGACTTCGCGTCGAGACGATCGTCGCGATCGAATTCGCCGCGTCGTTAAGCCCGTTCATGAAGTCGAACACGAGCGCGACGACAATGAGCCCGATCAGAAAAGGCAGGGCAATCGAAGCGTCCATGACCCGATCTTTTCAGCGCGCTCAGAGATGCTCGATCAGGATATCGCTGACCCGATTGGCGACATTCTCGAAGCGGTCGACGACTTTTTCCAAATGCTCATACATCGCCGAGCCGATGATGAATGCCATAGGGTCGGAGTGGCCACGGGCTTGGAGGATCGCTTTCAGCCCCTGATCGTGGAGCTCGTCGGAATGCTCTTCCAATTGCCGGATTTCCTGGGTCAGCGCGTTCAGTCGCTCGGCCTCTTTCTTCATGGTGCTCAAGAGCCCGATGACCTCCGCGGTCTTCTGCGCCGATTGGAGAATGATGTCGCCGAGTTCTCGCATCAGCGGATCGAATTCGCGCAATTCGAAAAGGCCGATCGCTTTGACGGTCTGCCGCATCTGATCGACGGCGTCGTCCATCAACGTGATCAAATCGGTGATATCGCCGCGCTCGAAAGGGGTGATGAAGGTGCGCCGCACCGCTTGTATTACTTCAAGCGTGACCTGATCGGCCTGGTGTTCGAATTGCACGACACGGGCGCAATTCTGAGCCAACGCATCGCCGCCGGCCAGAACCGCCTTCAGCGCCTCGGCGCCGCCAATCAACAGGGCGGCATGGCGATTGAAGAGCACGAAGAAGCGCTCTTCTTTGGGCATCAACGCTTGGAACCAACCGAACAAAACGCGCTCCGAAAATGGGGACTGCTTTGATTCCGACTATGAAGGATTTGTGACAGCGATTCCAATCGCAAAGCGACTCGGCTTGCGACAAGCGGGCCCGCAACGCCATGGCGCGAAAAAGCCCGCCATAGGCGGGCTTTTTGCCTTAGAAGATCAAGCGTCTCAGTGTCGAACGAGATCGAACCGATCGGCGTCCATCACCTTGGCCCACGCCGCCACGAAATCGGCCACGAACTTCTCTTGCGCGTCGTCGGCGCCGTAGACCTCGGCAAGCGCGCGCAGCTCGGAGTTCGAACCGAAGATGAGGTCGACACGGGTGCCGGTCCACTTCAGTTTGCCGCTCTTGCGGTCGTGTCCCTCGAACACGTTTTCATCCGAGGTCGCCTTCCACTCGGTGCTCATGTCCAAGAGGTTCACGAAGAAGTCGTTGGTCAGCGTCTCGGGACGAATCGTGAAGACACCATGCTGCGACTTGCCGTGGTTCGCGCCCAAGACGCGCAGGCCGCCGACCAGAACCGTCATCTCCGGCGCGGAGAGCGTCAGGAGCTGCGCCTTGTCGATCAGCAGCTCCTCGGGCGTGACGGTGAACTCGGTCTTAGTGTAGTTGCGGAACCCATCGGCCACCGGCTCGAGATAGGCAAAGGCTTCCATATCGGTTTGCTCTTGCGAGGCATCGGTGCGGCCCGGCGTGAAGGGAACCATCACATCGTGTCCGCCCTTTTCGGCAGCTTGCTCGATCGCGGTCGAGCCGCCGAGGATGATCAGATCGGCGAGCGACACTTTCTTGCCACCGCTTGCCGTACCGTTAAATGCCTTCTGAATGCCTTCGAGCGTTTCTAGCACCTTCGTCAGCTGGGCAGGCTGATTGACCTCCCAATCCTTCTGGGGGCTAAGACGGATGCGTGCGCCGTTCGCCCCACCACGCTTGTCGGAGCCGCGGAAGGTTGCCGCCGAGGCCCAAGCGGTCGAGACGAGTTCAGAGATGGAAAGTCCCGATGCGAGGATCTTGGCTTTGAGGTCCGCGATGTCCCTCACGCTGATCAGCTTGTGATCGACCGCCGGAACGGGATCTTGCCAAATCAGCTCCTCTTGCGGGACCTCCGGGCCGAGATAGCGTGCGCGCGGGCCCATGTCGCGGTGGGTGAGTTTGAACCACGCGCGGGCAAACGCATCCGCGAACTCATCCGGATGCTCTAAGAAGCGCCGGGAAATCTTCTCGTAGGCCGGATCCATCCGCAAAGAGAGGTCCGTGACCAGCATCGTCGGCGTATGACGCTTCGACGGGTCGAAGGCATCCGGAATCGTGGCGTCAGCACCCTTCGCCCTGAATTGATTGGCCCCAGCCGGGCTCTTCTCGAACTCCCATTCATATTTGAACAGGTTCTCGAAAAAGCTATTGCTCCATTTCGTCGGCGTCGTGCTCCAGGTGACTTCCGGGCCGCCGGTGATCGTGTCTTTTCCTTTTCCTGTGCCATAGTTGCTCTTCCAGCCAAAGCCTTGTTCCTCGATCAACGCAGCTTCCGGCTCGGCCCCCACCAGCGCGGCATCGCCGGCGCCGTGGGTCTTGCCGAAGCTGTGTCCGCCGGCGATGAGCGCAACCGTCTCCTCATCGTTCATCGCCATGCGCTTGAAGGTCTCGCGAATGTCGACGGCGGCGGCAACCGGATCCGGCTTGAAGTTCGGCCCGTTCGGGTTGACGTAGATGAGGCCCATATTCACGGCAGCTAATGGATTCTCGAGATCGCGGACGCCGGTGTAGCGCTCGTCGCTATGAGGATCAGGGAACCACGCTTTCTCTTTACCCCAGTAGACGATCTCGTCAGGTTCCCACACATCCGGGCGCCCGCCGCCGAAGCCGAATGTCTTGAAGCCCATGGTTTCGAGCGCGACGTTGCCGGCAAGGACCATGAGGTCGGCCCAGGAGATTTTCGAGCCGTATTTCTGTTTGATCGGCCACAAGAGCCGGCGCGCCTTGTCGAGGTTCGCATTGTCCGGCCAGGAGCCGAGCGGCCCAAAGCGTTGCTGGCCGGCACCCGCACCGCCGCGGCCGTCCCCGATGCGGTAGGTGCCGGCAGCGTGCCAGGCCATGCGAATCATGAGCCCGCCATAGTGGCCGAAATCCGCCGGCCACCAGTCCTGGCTGTCCGTCATCAGCGCGGCGAGGTCTTTCTTCAGCGCGGCGTAGTCGAGCTTCTTGAACTCCTCGGCGTAGTTGAAAGCCTTTCCCATGGGATCGGACTGGGGCGAGTTCGCGCGGAGTATCCTCAGGTTCAGCTTGATTCGGCCACCAGTCTCTGTTCGACCTCATGCCGACATTCGTGGTCCCGTGCACGACCGGGCATTTACCCGCGCTCTTATCGTCCGTCTTCGCGTCCATGGATCACCCTCCAACGTTGTCGTTGTTTTGACAAGAACCGTCACCTTCAGGCGATCGATCCGATTTTTCGTGGCCGGCGATGCAATCAGCGCCGCCGGCACCGGCCACGCCCAAGGCATTCAAAACTGCACCCGAAAGCTTGGCGCAGCCCCTTTCAAACCTCGAGTGTACCCGCGAAGGTAACGCCCGTGTAACGAAAGTGAATTTCAATTTCAATTTCGCACGATCGGCGTCGAATCGTCAACCGCATTCGGACGCTTTCTTCATGGCGTTTGTTGCAGTGTCCGCCTAAGCTAAGCAGATGAAGCAGACGGCGCGAGACACGCGTGGTCCGAAGTTACCGAAGAACTATGCGCTGGTGCTCGAGATCGTGCGCAAACAGGGGCATGGCGTTCACGCGACGCTGCATGACATCTTCAATTCGGCCCGCCGCCAAAACCCAGGCATCGGCCACACGACCGTCTATCGCGCGCTGCAACGGCTCACGAATCTCGGACTGATTGCCGAGGTCGCCGTACCCGGCGCCGCTTCGACCCTGTTCGAGCCGGCCGCGGCCGCGCATGGACATTTCCTGTGCAAGGAATGCGGCAGGGTCTCCGACCTCGACTTTACCTTGCGCTCGGCCACGCTGCGCAAACTTTCCGAGCAACACGATCTGACGATCGATGATGCCTCGATCGTGTTGCGTGGCACTTGTTCCGACTGCGCGCCGCGCCGATAACCATTCACCTTCGCTCGCTACGCACCTCGCTCGATGACGGCTCTCCCCGCCACCGCCTCCCCGACCCGTCACGCGATGATGATCGCCAGCATCGTGTCCTGCGCGTTCTTCATGGAAGCGTTCGACAGCACGGTCATCGTGACGGCGCTGCCGCAAATGGCGCGCAGCTTCGGCGAGACCTCGGTGCGGCTGAGTCTCGGCATCAGTGTCTATATGCTGACCCTGGCCGTGGTGATTCCGGCGAGCGGCTGGGTCGCGGACCGGTTCGGGCCGCGGCGCGTGTTCTGTGGCGCGATCGCACTATTCACGATCGCGTCGATGCTCTGCGGCGCGAGCAACAATCTCTGGGAATTCGTTGCCGCGCGCGTCCTGCAAGGCGTCGGCGGCTCGATGATGTCGCCGGTCGGGCGCATCATGGTGCTGCGCATGACCGAGAAGTCACAGCTCGTGCGGGTGATGAATTTCATCACCGTCCCAGGGCTGATCGGCCCGGTCCTCGGGCCGCCGCTCGGCGGCTTCCTCACGACCTATGCCTCCTGGCGCTGGATCTTCTACATCAATGTGCCGATCGGCCTTCTCGGCATTGCGATGGCGGCGATCTATATCCGAAACATCGAGCCGGCGCCGCGCCGTCCGTTCGATCTCACCGGCTTTCTGCTCAACGGCACCGCGATGGCGAGCTTGATGTTCGGCCTCGATCTGATCGCCGGTCCCGGCTCCAATTGGCGCGTGGCGGGGTTGATGATCCTCGGGGGCGCGGTGCTTGGCCTCTTGGCCGGACGGCATGCGCTGCGCGTCGAGCATCCGCTGGTCGATGTCCGCGCGCTGAAGGTCAAAACCTACGCCGTCGTGAATTCGGGCGGCTCGATGTTTCGCATGTCGATGTCTGCGCCGACTTTTCTCTTGCCGCTACTCTTCCAGATCGGCCTCGGCATGAGTGCTTTCACCTCGGGCATGCTGATCCTTGCCCATGCGAGCGGCGATCTCGGCATCAAAATCATCACCACGCGGACATTGAAGCGTTTCGGCTTCCGTACCGTGCTGATCGGCAGCGCGATCGCGTTCACGGTCTTCATCCTCGCCTGCGCGATGTTTACGAGCTCGACGCCGGCGATCCTTATCCTTGCCGTTCTGTTCGTCGGCGGCTCGGTGCGATCGCTGCAGATGACGTCGCTTGGCTCGCTGCAATTCTCCGACATCCCGCCGAAGGAGATCACCGGTGCCTCGACGCTCTCTGGCGTCAATCAGCAATTGATGCGTTCTTTCGGCGTCGCCATGGCGGCAGTCGCTGTCAACGTCGCCATCGCGCTGCGCGGCGGCACGCCGGGCACTGCGCAACTGATCGACTTTCGCATCGCGCTGCTCGTCACTGCGGTCGTCGCGCTCGGCTCGGTGCTTTGGTACCTGCCGCTCGAGAAGAATGTCGGCGACCATGTGAGCGGCCGCCGGCACTAGAGCCATTCGTCGGGCGAGGACACTCCGGACCAGCAAACGCATTGGCGATTTTGGCACCGCCTCCGACGCGGGATCATCAATATTGCAGCACGCGGAGCCTATACATCCAGTCATATCTCATCTGACGGCGAAGATATCCATGGATGGCTTGCCTGACTTCATAGGCGCCGGGGGCCTCGCCGAGATAGCGAACGCGCAAGCGCCGCATCTCCGCCGCCCCGATCTCAGCGAGATCGATCGTCTTCTGGTTCAGATGGACGCGGAAGCAGCCAAGGAACCGAGGCAATCGCATGAAGCGGAAACTCGCCTCCTGTGCGCGAAGAATGAAGTCCCAATCGAGCGCGTAGTGGAATGTTTCATCGAAAGGGCCGACGGCATCCCACACGCGCCGGCGCCAAAACAATGTCTCCTGGGGAACGTAGTCGGCCCATTGTAAGGTCTTCGCGTCATGCGGCGGCAGCACGCAACGACCGATGTCGAACCCGTCTATGTCGATGAAGATCCGATGGCCGTAGACGACATCGACATCCGGATGTTGCTGGAAAGCTTTCGCCACGTAGGCCAGCGTGCCCGGCAACAGCAGGTCGTCGCTGTTGAGATAACCCATGATGTCGCCGTCGATGGCGCGAAATCCGCGATTGATCGCATTGGCTTGTCCGGTGTCCTTCTCGCACCGCCATGACAGTCTGTCGCCATAGGCGTCGAGTACCTTGTCGGTGTCGTCGCGGGAGCCGCCATCCTGCACGAGGTAAGAGAGCCGCGGATAATTCTGCTGCAACACGCTATCGATCGTTGCGCCAATCAAGCTACCTTGATTTAACGATGGCGTGACGATTGCGATTGAGGGCGCGTCTGTCGGGGCCTTCTCCAGACCATAGCTCGACGGCACCCGAAGACGCCGCGAATAGTATTGCTCGGGAGTCCATAAGCGCGGCCGAATTTTGCCGCGAAGACGGAGGTAAGGCGCGACCGACACCATCTGGGCGATCGAATCGCCTCGGCGCTCGATTAGTCTCAGTCGACGCGTGATGTCAGCGAGCGCGGCCTGCGTGCCGTCATCCGCGACTGCGGTTGACTCTTCCTGTTGCTCGATCGTCTCTTGCATCTTTCCGCCTCTGCTGCGGACGGTATCGGCCGCGGCAACCATTTTGGAGCGCGATTGCCGTCAGTAGCTTAGTATTCCTGCGCGGTGCAGCCAGTGAACGGCAAACTGGCGTGCGAGGTAAGGGAGCAGATTTCTGGCGACCTGACCACGCGACGGTTCGAATCCAAGATAGCGGCGTCGCACGCTCTGCATTTCGGCGCGCCCCCGCGGATGGAACGTCGCGACCTTCTGCTCGTCGTGGACCCGAAAACAGGCGAGAAACCGCGGCGCACGCAGAAATTTAAATCCGGCCTCGTGCGCGCGAATGATGAGGTCCCAGTCGAGCGCATAATAGAGTTCCTCATCGACGGGTCCGGCTTCTGTCCAGACACGGCGACGCCAGAACATCGTTTCCTGCGGAATATAATCGGCCCAATAGATAGCCTTTGCGTCATGCCGCGGCAGCACCGCGCGCCCGACCTCGCGCCCGGCGCCGTTAACGAAAATGCGCTGGCCATAGATGACATCGACATCGGGACACGCTTGGAACAAGCGCGCAACATAAAGGAGCGTGCCCGGCAGCAATGTGTCGTCGCTGTTGAGATAGGCCATGATCTCGGCGTCGCATGCGGAGAGGGCACGGTTGATCGCCTGTCCCTGGCCATTGTCGACTTCGCTGCGCCACGAGAGAGCGGTGCCGTAGGAAGCAAGCAATTCGCGGGTGCCATCGGTCGAGCCGCCGTCCTGAATGTGATAGTCGAGGTGCGGATAGTTCTGGCTGAGAACGCTGTCGATGGTCGCTTGCAGGTACTTTCGACGATTGAGCGTCGGCGTCACAATAGCGATGGTCGGCAGCGCCTCGGATACCGCCGCTGGAGCAACGCGCTTGTGATCGGCGCGCACCGGTCGAGGTACGTATTGCTCATAGACCCAGAGTGGCGGGCGCAACCAGCGCGGGCGCGGACGAGATCGATCCTCGCGCATCGTTCGGATTTCACCACTAATATCTGCTTGCCCCGACCGCTTCATCCTATCCGGGCGATAGGATATATTCAACGATCCGGTTCAACCTAAATCATGCTGGCTTGGCTTGCTTCTTATCCACGTTCGGGCAACACGTTCTTTCGCGTGCTGTTGAAGCGCATCTATGACATTTCGTCCTACGACTTGCACGAGCCGCATCCCGAGAGGCCCGAATATGAGGACATTATCGGCAACGCCAAACTGAACACAGCCCTATCGGAACTGCATCGCGACACACGCTATCACGTCGTGAAGACGCATGAGATGCCTCGAGACGACTATCCGGCAATCTACATCCTCCGCGATGGACGTGACTCCGTCGTATCCTACGCACGATTTGCTCTGCATTCGGGGCATTCCGGAGCCGAGAGAAACTATCACGCCCTGCTGCGCCGTCTTATCGAGTCACCCGATTCCTATGGCGGCTGGAGCGGGCACGTGCGGACCTGGATGAGCCGGCAGGCTCCCACCGTCTTGGTCCGTTTCGACGATCTGATTGCGCGGCCTGTCGAAGAAGTACGGCGGAGCCTGCACGCGCTGGGTTTTGCGCCGCAGGAAACCGGGAACAGCATTCCGACATTTGGCGATTTGCAGAAGCTCAGCCCGCATTTCTTTCCAAGGGGGCGCACCGGCGGCTGGCGCGACGATATGACGCTCGAGCTCCATCGAGTGTTCTGGCAGCGCCATGGCGATACCATGCGCGACTTCGGGTACCGCGACGGGGAACCCGGCCCGGAAGAGCTTGTTGGCGGGCCGTTTGAACATGACGTTGCCGTGAACTTTGGAAGCGGCAGTCGCGGTCGCGCAATGCTCGGCGAGGGTTGGGGAGAGCCCGAAGAATGGGGCACGTGGTCGATCCACAAGCACGCATCGCTGCATTTTGCGATTGGCCAGCGCTGTGCCGTGCCCCTCCAGATCGAGCTCCATTATCGCTCGTTCATCGAAGGACAACGCAGCATTGATGTGAGCTGCCGCGCCCGCGGAAAGCTGATTTCATCCTGGACCTGTCGCGTGGAGAACTGGCGCGGCCTGCAGAAGCTGGACTTGCCACCAGAAGCTGTCGCGCCTTCGGGGATCGTCACGCTGGAATTCGACATTTCGGAGCCGCGATCTCCGGCCGAGCTCGGGCTTAGCCCCGACACGCGTCAACTCGGGCTCGGCATCGAATCTATGACATTGTGTGCGGCGAGAGTGCCGGTAGAGAACGCTCCTGGCGACGAACAGACATGAACGAGCATACGATCGTAGCGTTGATGGCCACGCCGGCCCTCGCGGACTTTCTGCAAAATGCACTGCTAGGGATTACGCGCGTGGGCATCGATCCTCAGATCATCCTCGTCGCGCGACCTGACAGCGCCGCCAGCGTGATCGATCCGATCGTGCAAGCCGCCGGAGCGTACAGCATTTCGTTCACAGAATTTTGTGCGCCATCGCCGGATTTCACGTCCGACACCTATGTCGAATACGGAACGCCGGCTTTCGTCGCCATCAACTGGGCAAAAGTTCGTTATCTGAAATGGCTGTCGGCACAGTATCGACATGTTGTCTACGCCGATGTCGACATCGGCTGGCTTGGCGATCCGCTATGGTATCTTCAGGCTGTTGCGCGCCAGTATCCACTGGCCTTCCAGACCGAGGCCGTTCGGCGTTTTCCACCCGTCTTCTGTTGGGGCCTTGTGTCGGTGAACGCCGGCGAGACATCGCAGCGACTTTTCGATCTGATGCTGGCGGAATACGATAATCGGCCCCCCGGAAGCGCGCCGATCGACGAGCAGATCACATGCGATGAGCTGATCGCACAAGACCTGGGCTGGATCTCGCACATCTATCCGTTGCCGGAAGCGCTCTTCCTCAACGGCCTTAGTTATAAGAGCCTGCTGTCGGAGCCGGCTCCTGCCGCGACGCTGCAAGGCGCGTTGGCCCCCTTCACCTTTCACGCCAATTGGACGAAGAGCGTGGAGAATAAGCGAGCCCTCATGAAGCAGACGGGCACATGGCTATTGCCCTGAAACGGCGCGCCGCGCCATGTCGCGAGCAGGCGCGCGGCGCGCGATCATGAACCTCGTCCGCATTTTTCAGGCCGCGCGATCCGAAAATTGGTGGTGTTCCAAGATTCCGCCGCTGCTCGCGGTCGGATACCTTTCGATGATCGAGACCGACGATCGGTCGCTTCGCGCCGTTTTTCTACTGGGCTGTTATCTTTTCTCG
This sequence comes from uncultured Alphaproteobacteria bacterium, assembly GCA_963740675.1. Taxonomy (GTDB): domain Bacteria; phylum Pseudomonadota; class Alphaproteobacteria; order ATCC43930; family CGMCC-115725; genus CAIKMD01. The sequence continues at coordinate 630,966 of CAVUFS010000001.1, read as the reverse complement.
ATATCGTGTGTCGCTGCGTATGGTCATGTCATCAACGACAGCTTCGATGTCGAGCAGGATTTGCTCGCAGGGAAGCGCAACAAGATGGCCGATATCACCTGGCCTCGCCGGCTGTTGCTCTGCGCGGCGCTCGTCCTGATCGGACTGGCGCCTACATCGGTCGTTCATTATCCGACATCCACGCTGCTGCTGTTGGTGCTCAACTTCACCTGGCCGACCGTCTATTCCGTGCCGGGCCTTCGCCTGAAAGAGCGGGCATTGCGGGCCTGGCGTGCGATGCGCTCGGCTCTCATGTCACGCCGACGCTCGTGATGCTGTCTCTATTCGGGACGGAGCAATCGCCGTTGGGCTGGCTCTTTCCGATTGTCGTTGTCGCCTGGAGCACCGCGCTTGGGTTGAAGGGCATTCTTCATCATCAGATGCTCGATCGCGCGAACGATATTCGCTCCGGCACGGTGACTTTCGCGACCGCGAGCGCTCACCCCGAGCGCATGTCGCGGTTCATGGCCATCTACAATCTCGGTGTAGAGCTACCGATCAGCGCCCTCCTCGCTGTCGCTACCTGGCACACGCCCCGGCCGTGGCCGTCGCGTTTGCGATCTATTGCGCGGTGGAGATCGCGAAATACCGGTTGCGCTTCCAGTTTGCGCTGACCGCCGAATCATGGACCGTCCGCCGCAGCGTTCCTTTTACCAACGAGTTTTTTATACTGTTTGGCTGCCGCTAGCGGCTGTTGTGCAGTTGGCCATCGACGAGCCGGTTAGGCTGTGGATGCCCGTCGTGCATTTCGTTCTGTCTTATCCGATCATCGCCGCGCAATGGAGGGAGCTAAAGGCGGTCTTCCGGGCTGCCGACCTACCCAATCGCGTGATGCAGCGGCTGCGTTGACGCCGATGCCGTGTAATCGCCAGAAATCGAGAGTGCAGGATGCGCCCTGACGAGATCGTGCAGCTTTACGATGAAGAATATGCGGCTGCGTACGAGCGCGAGTTTCTGCTCGCGCCGCTCGTTCGGCCGGATACGGAAGCGGAGCTGGCGCTGCTCAAGCAACTCCTCGTTCCGGGCACGAGATGGCTCGACGTCGCATGCGGCACCGGCTTCTTCCTACGTCACTTTCCTCAGATCGATCGCGGCGGCATCGATATTTCCCCCGCGATGCTCAATTTAGCGAAGCAAGGCAATGACAGCGTGCCGCTGCGATTGCACGATTTTCGTGCCCCGCTTCCCGAATGGCACGGGCGGTGGGGACTGGTCTCCTGCATGTGGTATGCATACGGGCTCGTCGACACGATACGCGACATGCTCGCCCTGATCGAAAACATGTGGGCTTGGACGGCGCCGTCGGGAAGCTGCTTCATGCCCCTCGCCGACCCGCAACTCATCACCGGGGTCAATCTCCCTTTCCAGGCACCCACGCAAAACGCTGGCAAGGTGATGATCACGGGTATCATGTGGAGCTACATCGAGGACGATGGGCGGAAAGTTCATTCGCACATGCTTGCGCCGAACATCGAATTTATGGTCGAGCAGTTCGAGCGCTATTTCGAGCAGGTGGAGGTCGTCCGCTATCCCCCTGCATTCCCGGGCTGGACGGGGCGGCCTGCCATTGTGGCTTCGCGCAAAAAAGCCGCGGTAAACTCGGTCTAGTCCCTACTCGATACGCAGCTCCGCGCTTGTCACATTGCTGCCGGCATCCATTACAGACAGCCGCGCGAGAGGGTGCGAGAGGAATACGCACGGATGGCGTGCTCAGGCTCTTTGCTGATCCAGCAGAATGGCGATTCTGATCAACTCTGCCAGGGTGCGCGCGCCCATCTTTTCGAGGATATGCGAGCGGTGCAGCTCGACGGTGCGGAAGCTGATCCCGAGCTGTCGCGCGATAACCTTGTTGGATTCGCCGGTCGCGACGAGTTTCAGGATTTCCCGCTCGCGCCCCGTCAACGCCGCCGCCCGCGCGTTGAGACTCGCGAGCTCGAGCCGTTCCTGGCGCTGCGCCTCGTCCTGGTTGAAGGCCCGCTCCAGTGTCTCGAGCAGGGCGTCGCCGCGGAGCGGTTTCTCGATGAAATCGAAAGCCCCCGCTTTCATCGCCGCGATGGCGATGGGCACCGTGCCATGGCCGGTGATGAAGATGGTCGGGATATGCCACCCGCGGGCATTGATCTCATGCTGCAGATCGAGGCCGGTCATCTCCGGCATCCTGATATCCAGAACAAGGCAACCGCCGCGCTCTCCGTCATACGATTTCAGGAAGTCGATGGCGGAACCGAACGTCTCGACCCGATGCTCTGCCGCCCGCAAGAGAAATGTGAGCCCCTTGCGTACGGCCTCGTCATCGTCGATGACGAAAACGGTTCTATCCAAGGGAGGCAAAGGCTTTTTCCGCGATCGGCAGATCGAAAGCGAAACGGGTGCCGCCCTCGCCCGTGGCGACCAGGCGCAAATGCCCGCCCTGCGCCTCGACGATCGAGCGGCTGATCGCGAGACCCATACCCATCCCGTCGGCTTTGGTTGTTACGAACGGCTCGAATATCCGGCTCCGAACCTCATCGGCGATGCCGGGGCCACTGTCCGACAGTGTGATCTCGACGGCCGTGTTCGCGATCTCCGCCCCCACGACGATCGCCCGCCGGCTGACGTCGCTCGATAACAGCGCGTCGATGGCATTGCGCAAGAGGTTGATCAGCACCTGCTCGATCTGGACCCGATCGACGGCGACCGGCGGCAGAGTCGCTGCCAGGCGGAGCTGAACCTCGATGGCATTCTGCGTTATCTCGATTTTCGCGAGGGAAAGCGTCGTCTCGATCAGCGCTTTGACATCGACGACCTCGCGCCGGCCGCTGCCCGTGCGTACGAAATCGCGCAACCGCCCGATGATGTCGCCGGCGCGCTCGGCCTGCATGACGACTTGCTCGACGCCTTCCCTGACGATGTCGAGATCGAAAGTGGCATGCTTCAGGAGACGCAGGCAGCCGCGCGCATAGGTCGTGATCGCCATCAACGGCTGATTGATCTCATGCGCGAGCGCGGACGCCATTTCGTCCGCTGTCGCCAGCCGCGACACCTGGGCCACTTCCGACTGGTGCTGCTGGGCACGCGCTTCCTCTTGATAGCGCAGGGTGATGTCCCGGATCACCAGCGTATAGCGTTCGTCGCCGGGCGATCCGAAACGGCCACCAGTCACCTCGATCGGGAAGATCGAGCCATCCTCGCGACGCCCCTCGATCTCCAGACGCAGAGGTTGTGGCCGCGTCGCCGCAGCATTTGCCGCAAGCACGTCCAGTAGATCCCCAGACACAACGAGGTTACGGACATCCGTTCCCAGCAACAGCCGTGTCGAACAACCGAACAGCTCTTCAACCGCCGGATTGGCGGATTCGATCACGCCGCGCGTGTTGATGGTCAGCACGCCGTCGCGCGCCGCGTTGAAAATCGCGCTCAGCCTTCCCTGGCTTTCCGCGAGCGCCAACGCGACACGGTGACGCTCGCTGACGATCGCGCCGAGCATCAGCCCCGTGGTCGCGAGAGCGAACATCAGAAGCTGGAAGGCACGGACGGTATCAACCGAGCTGGAAACGAATTCGAGGCTGACGATCAGCCCGCCCTGAATGACGAAGACGGCGACGGTCGCGCCGGGCAGTCCGCGCCGCATCGCGATCCACACCAGCGGCAGGAACAAGAGATAGAAAAGCTCGAAGGAGTAGCGATGATTGCCGAAGCCGAAGATCACGATCAGCGCGCAGATAATGCTGGCGCACTGCACCGCGCCTTCGGCAACTGCGGCCCAGTGCGGTAGCGATAGCCGCGCCGACCTGTGCGCCAAATAATCCCAGAGCAACAAGAAGGCCGGCGTGAAGACGACGATGCCGATCGCGTCGCCGATCCAGTACTGGACGACCGCTTGGCGTAGATCGAGCCAGGGCAAGATGCTCGCGGCGGCGTAGGTCGTCACGACGGCGAGAGCGACGGCGCCGGCACCAATGACTGCGGCGCCGATCATCAGCGGCAGGTCGCGTCCGCGCTTGAGGCCAAGATCGAGACCGAACACCTGCCGCAGCAGTGTCGCGGTCGCTGCGTAGCCGCCCGCAATCACGAGCGCTGTCGCAAGGCCCCAAGCCGGCGAGATCGGAGTCAGCGGCAAGATTTGGCTGGAACAGAGCGCTGCGATCGCGATTACCGGGATATAGGCCGGCCCACCGACAAGCAACAATGCGACCGTCAGCCCAGCCGGCGGATTCCACGGCGTGATATCGACGCCATGCAGTGCCTCGATAAAGCTAATGCGGTCCAAGACGACGTAGAGTGCGATATAGGCGAGGCTCAGGCCAATGCGCGGCCTCATGCTGTCCGGCAAGGGATCCGTCCAGCTTGTGACTCTCTTCCTCACGATCCTGCTACCCGGTTCACGGCACTCCCATTCACGTAAAGGGGGCTTCCCTATTCATCGCACCAGATCGGATTGTAGCAGGATCGGCGCCTTCCAGGTGCCATACGTGGCGACACGTATTCTGAGCTACAGAGGCCTGGCCTAGGCTTTCGCATAATTTTGGCCGCATCAGCGAGAGCGACATTAATGCAAAAAGCGCCCCTTCGGCGATGAAGCCCCACTCGCTACGAGACCTCGCGCGCCGCATTCGCGAGACAGCTTCCGAGATGTCTCACCACCGCTCGCGCGAGATCAGCGAAAGGATCGCGCGCGATCTCGAAAAGAAAGCAGACGAACTCGAACAACGAATTCAAGAAAGCGACAAACTCCCCGAGGCCCAGCAAAACAAGACTTGAGCCCCGGTGGGCACGCGACCTCTTTGTTCCGTAAGAAAGGCCTTTGTTGGTATGCGCGCAATGCGTTTCGGCCTATCGAGGATAGGTCGTCTTCTCCTCGGTTCGATTGTCACCTCGCTCATTGTTCTCGCCGCCGCCCGACCGGCACAAGCCACGGCGCCGCCGGCTTGGTTCGTCATCGATGTGGAAAGCGGCCAGGTGCTGGCGGCGCGGAACGCCGACGAGCTGCATTACCCAGCCTCGCTCACCAAGCTGATGACGCTCTATCTCGTCTTCGACGGGCTCGAGCAGCAGCAACTGACCCTCGGCCAGACGTTTTCCGTATCGCGGCATGCGGCGGACCAAGAGCCGACAAAAATCGGGCTGCGCCGGGGCGAGACGATTTCTATTCGCGATCTGATCCTTGCCCTCGTCACGCAATCGGCGAACGATGCGGCGGTGGTGCTCGGCGAGGGCATCGCCGGCAGCGAAGCAGCTTTCGCGGAGCGGATGTCGGAACAAGCCAAGGAGCTCGGCATGACGCAAACGGTGTTCCGTAATGCGTCAGGTTTGCCCGATCGACGCCAGGTAACCACCGCACGCGACATAGCACGGCTCGCCCGCGCCATCCTTCGCGACTTCCCGGACGATTACAAATATTTTTCGGTGAAGCGCTTCCACTATCACGGCCGCACTTTTCTGAATCACGACCGGCTGATCTATCGTTATGCGGGCATGGACGGGATGAAGACCGGCTTCACCGACGCCGCGCGGTTCAATCTGGTGTCCTCGGCGCTGCGCGGCGATCGTCGCTTGATCGGCGTCGTGCTGGGAAGCTCGTCTCCGACGGAGCGTGACCGCAAGATGACAGCGCTGCTCGATCGCGGATTTGCCACCGGCGCCGCGCCGCCGGCCGTGGCAGCGCGCAGCTCCGGCGTCGTGGCAGCAAGCGAGATCGTCAGCGCGCTGTCGCCGATTTCGCGCGCCGAAGCGGCGGTCCCGCGCGCCCCGATCAAGAGCAGGGAGTCGCGTCGCTGGGCCATCCAAGTCGGCGTCTTCGCGCAGCGCGACGCGGCAATCCGCTTCGCCAGCGAAATCGCGCGCCAGAGCGAAGCGGCAGCGACACGCAACCGCCGGATCGAAGCGCATCGGCAAAAGAGCGGCCGATCGCTCTATCGTGTTCAATTTGTCGATCTCACGCAATCCGCGGCTGCGGCGGCGTGCCGCTCGCTGCACCGCCAGCGCCACGACTGTTTCGTAAGGCCGATCGCGGACTGACACGATAAAAAAGGCCCTCGGCGAAAAGCGCCGAGGGCAAAAATGCACCGAGGGAATGAAGGAAGACCTCGACGCTTACCGACGAAATTAAAGATACAGGCCGCGGCGAGAAATACGTGCCAGCACGTAGCCCATTTTTGCGATCGGACTATCTCGCCGGCGGAGTCAGTCCTTCGAGACGCGGCGCGACCTCGGTCATGAAGCGGCGCATCGATGTCGCGCGCTGCTCGTTCGTACCCCAATCCTTACCGGTGACGAGAAGTAGCGTGCCGAAACCGCCGGTCTTCTCATAAAATTCGCGGAGCTGGTCATAGACGCGCTCCGGCGGGCCGACCATCAGCACATTGCGATCGATGAGCAACTCGGGCGTCACGTCTTCGATCGTGCCGCCTTTCGGGATATGCGCATCGAGTCGGCGCCCCGAACGGATCGGCACCAGATCGGCATCCTTCAGATCGCGCTTCGCCTGCTCGACCGAATCCGCGACATAGACATAACGCGATACCCGCATGCGATCGCGGCGCGGCGGATCGGCCGGGTTCGGCGTATTGAGATAGGTCTGCATCATCCCTGCGATCTGATCGGCAGGATTGGTCCAGGACATCAGCGGGAAGAAGCCTTTCTCGGCGGCGATCTCCAAGGTCGTGTCGGTCCGGGCGCAAGCAATGCCGACATCGGGCCGCGGCTGGGTCAGCGGCTTGGGGATGATCTTCCAATCCTTGCCTTGCCAGACTTGCCCATTCCAATCGAAGGGCTCGGGCGCGCTCCACGCTTTGAGGATGATATCGATCGCCTCGCGCATCATCTCGCGCTGCGGCGCGGGGAGCTTGCCGCGCAGCCCACCACCATCGCCGATGCCAAGCCCAAAGCCCGCCATGTAACGGCCCTCGGTCAGGTGATCGCAGACCGCTGCGTCGGTCGCGACTTGCAGCGGATGGAAATAGGGCAGCGCGCGAATGCCCGGTCCCATCTTGATCCGTTTGGTCAGTGCCGCCGCCTTGCAGATGAAAGGATCGGCGGAAGGCAGTTGGTCGGGCGCGTGATAGGAAACAAACACGCCGTGCTCGCTGATCCAGGCTTCGTCGATACCGAGCGCATCGGCGAGGATGATCTCTTGCAGATCTTCCTCGTAGCTGACGCGGGCGACAGCATTTCGCCGCTGGCCGTTGGAAAAAAGCCCGAATCGCATAGTTTTCGCCCCCTCAGCCCTTTATAAAGCGATCGATTGGCGCGGCGACTATAGTCGATGCCGAAAGTCATGCGGGAGGCAATTCATGCGCGTTTACTCATCGAGAAAATGGCAATTCAAAGGGGCATTGCTCGCGGCCGGTGCCGCCCTGCTCCTCGCCTCACCCGCGATGGCGCTCGAGAAACTCGTCGGCGGCATCGCCGGTCAGAATTCGCCGACCACCTGGCCCTATGCCGTCGCCATGGCGAAGGGCATGCTGGCCAAGCATGGCGTGGAATTCGACATCGTCTATGGCCAGAGCGCGTCGAACATCCTGCAACAGCTCGTCGGCGGCTCGGTCGATCTCGTTGTCAGCACCAGCGTCAACGAACCGATCCATGCCGCGGCCAAAGGCGCGCCCGTCGGTATCCTGCGTATCGTCGGCAGGGTCCCGCCCTATGCGGTCGAGGCACAGAAAGACATCCATTCGCTGAAAGACCTCAAGGGTAAGACGGTCGCCATCGGCGGACTGACCGATATCACGCGGGTCTATTTCGAGCGCATGCTCGAGCCCAATGGCATCCATTGGGGCGAGTACGATGTGATCACGATCGGCTCGACCACCGCACGCTTTGCCGCTCTTAGATCCGGCGCCGTTGCGGCGACGATGCTGCTGCCGCCCTTCAACTTCCAAGCCGAGGCGGCGGGCTTCAACAATATCGGTCTGGTGGTCGATCACGCAGCGGACCTGCCTTTCACTGCCAGCGTGTTGTCGCTCTCTTGGGCGGCGAAGCATCCCGATCTCGCGCATGGCATCAACCAGGCGTTCGATGAAGGCCTGAAATGGCTGGACGATCCCGCCAACAAAGAAGAGGCGATCGCCATCCTGGTCAAAAGCGGACTGGCGGATGGAGAGGTCCGGCAGAGCTACGATTTCATGCGCAAGATCGATTTCTGGGCACATGACGACAAGGTTTCGCGCAGCTCGCTGCAGACGCTCATCGACAGCATGGCGAAGATCGGCGACACCGAAGACAAGATCGACTTCAACAAGCTGGTCATTCCCAACGTGACGCACGTCGTCGACTGACGACGGGGCGTCACGCGCGATCAAGCCCGATAGGCACGCAGGAACGTATCGACGGCGTGTTCCACCAGCGCGACCTGCTCGGCCGCGGTGATCTCGTCCGCGTGACCGAGCATCGTGCGTAGATGCACCGTACCGCCGAGCATCCCGGCGAATTCGCCGGCGGCGCGCGTCGCGTCATCGACCTTGAGCGTGCCGGCAGCATCGGCCCGCTGCAGATATTCGGTCAAGGCACGCAGCCGGATCGCGGGGCCGTTCTCGTAAAAGGCGCGGCCGAGCTCGGGAAACCGTGGCGCTTCAGCGATCACGATTCGATACATCGCCGCGCCTTCGGGCGATAGAAGCAACGCCACGTGCTCGCGCCCGAAGCGCAAGAGCGCGGCGCGGATATCCGATTCGTGCTCGAAGGCAGTATGTGCGGCCAGGAGCTGCTCGGCGCACGTCGCGGTGATCGCGGCGAAAAGCTCCTCCTTGCTTTTGACATGCGCATAGAGCGTCGCCTTCGACACGCCTGCCTCGCGCGCGATGGCATCCATGCTGGTCGCGCCGAACCCCTGTTCCAGGAACAGGCGTAGCGCGGCCCTCAACACAGCCAGCTTCTTGGCCGGGACCGCCTTCGCGGCGGTGCATTCGGCGGGATCGAGCAATTCCATGCGTCCCTCGCTTGGGCCTTCGGGCCCTTCTTAAATCCTCACTCCAAAAATGGCCTTTCTCCGCCCGCGCCGCAAGAAAAAACTGAACGGTTCAGTTTTTTCTTGACGTCGGCGTGAGGCCTCACTAGATTTGTACTGTACGGTTCAGTTTAGATCATTTTGATTGTTCAAGTAGGAGATCCCCATGTCCAAAACCCGCAAAACCGCTTTCATTTTCAGCGCGTTGCTCGGCTTTGCCGTGACCCAGCCGCTGGCTGCCAGCTTCGCCGCATCGCCCAACGCCATCAACAATCAGACCGCGCAACTGGCCTCCCCGACGCAGAGCGAGCTTGGCCGTCAGCCGGTCATGGTTCAGACCCGGCCGGCCTGGCGTGGAGCGGGCGTCTACGACCAGTATGACGCCTATCGCGACCAGAAGGGCTTCCCACTCCCCGGCGAATCGCAGCTCTTCATGCCGATCAACTGATCTGGTCCGCGGGAGCAAGGCCGGTGTCGTTTCGACGGCACCGGCCTTTCTCATTTCTGGGGTAGATACGTCTCGGTCAGCAGCGCGTGACGGTCTCGAACCCGCCTTCGCCGCGATATAGTCGATGCCCAAAGACAAAAGACATATGGGGAGGGAGGGATGCGCGTCTGCACAATGAGAAAATGGCAATCCACTGGAGTCATGCTGGCGGCGGCCGCCGCTCTGCTCGTCGCCTCGCCCGCGATGGCGCTGGAGAAGCTCGTCGGCGGCATCGCCGGCCAGGTTTCGCCGACGACCTGGCCCTATTACATCGCCATGGCCAAGGGCATGCTCGCCAAGCGCGGCATGGAATTCGACATCGTCTACGGCCAGAGCGCCTCGAACATCCTGCAGCAGCTCGTCGGCGGCTCGATCGATCTCGTCGTCAGCACCGGCATCAACGAGCCGATGCACGCCGCGGCGAAGGGCGCGCCGGTCGGCATCCTGCGCATCGTCGGCAAGGTCCCGCCCTATGCGATCGATGCGCAGAAAGACATCCACTCGCTGAAAGAGCTCAAAGGCAAGACGGTCGCCATCGGCGGGCTGACCGACATTACGCGCCTCTATTTCGATCGCATGCTCGAGCCCAACGGCGTCAAATGGGGCGATTACGATCCGATCGTCATCGGCGCGACGACGGGACGCATGGCGGCACTGCAATCGGGCGCCGTCGCTGCGACGATGCTGTTGCCGCCCTACTCCTTCCGGGTCGAAGCGGCCGGGTACAACAATATCGGCCTCGCCGTCGATTACGCCGCCGACCTGCCCTTCACCGCCAGCGTGCTGTCTGTTCCCTGGGCGCAGAAGCATCCGGAACTGGCACACGGCATCAATCAATCCTTCGACGAGGGCCTCGCCTGGCTGAACGATCCCGCCAACAAGGAAGAGGCGATCGCGATCCTGGTGAAGCTCGGCCTGCCCGACGACGAGGTGCGGCAGAGCTACGATTTCATGCGCAAGATCGATTTCTGGGCGCATGACGCCAAGGTCTCGCGCGGCACGCTGCAGAAGATCGTCGACAGCATGCGCAAGATCGGCGATTACGACGAGGCGGTCGACGTCAACAAGCTGGTGATCCCCAACGTAACGCAAGTCACCGACTGACAGCGTGCTACGTCGCGCATCACGGCTTCGGCAGAAACTCCTCGGTCAGCAGCGCGCTGTCGTCGGGCATTTTGTCGATACGGCCGAAATCGACCAGCGCCTGCTCGACGATGTGGAGCGAGCGGCGGTCGAAATGGCCGTCGGTCGGATAGGACGCCATTTCATCGTCATAGATCCGGCCAACCGAGTCTTGCGGTGCGGCCATGATCTTCGCCATCAGCCGGATCGCCTCCGCCTTGTGACTGTGTAGATAAGCAACCGTCTCGAACCAGCCCTTGAGGAAGCGCCGCAACGCATCCGGCCGCTCGGCGATGGTCGCGTTGCTGGCATAGATCACCGACGCAACGAAATCGTGCACGAACTCGCCGCCTTTGACGATCATGCGGTATTTACCCTGCGCGTCACCGCGGATATGGCCGACTTCGAGGCTCGCGCTAGCGGCGTCGACCGTCTTGGTGGTGAGCCCGGCCATCATGCTTTCGGTGCCGCCGAGATAGACCAGCGTGACGCCATCGACGCCCCAGCCCTGGCGCCGCGCGATCTCCTGCGCGAACCAGCTCGTCAGCGAGCCGACGGTCGTCGCGGCGATCTTTTTGCCTTTGAGATCGGCGATGGTCTGGATCGGCGAATCGCCCAGCACCAGGATCGAGAGATTAGCCGGGCTCGTGCCGAGCACGGCGACCGCTTTCTCGGGCGAGCCTTTGGCGACGAAGAGCAGATCGGTGCCGCCGCCCAGCGCGATATCGATTGCGCCGGCCGCCATTGCCTGATGCAGCTTGGCGCCGCCTTCGAGATCGATGCGCTCGATATCGAGATCGTATTTGCGAAAGATGCCGAGATCGATCCCGGCATCGAGCATGTAGAAATTGAAGCCTACCGCCTCGGGCGTGCCAATGCGAAGCTTCTCCGGCGCCGCGATAGCCGGCGCGCTGAATGTCGAGATCATCGCCAGAGATGCCAACACCAGAGATGCGCGCCGCATTGCCCGACTCCCCCGTAAGTTGTTACTGCTTCAATAGCACTTCTTGGCCGTCTCGCCTAAAATGCCGGCGAGGAGAAGAACAATGGGTTCGATGATAATGCGGCGTTCGAAAATAACGCGTCGGGCGGCGCTGGGGGTTTTGGCGGGCTCGGTCGCGGCGGCCTATGTAAGACCGGCGAAAGCCGCGGATACGTTGCGCGTCGGCAAGGCGGTGGCCGAGAATTTCGGCTACACGCCGCTCGATATCGGCATGGCGAAAGGCATCTTCCAGCGCCACGACATCGAGATCACGCTGCTCAGCTTCACCGGCGGCGCCAAGATCGCCCAAGCCATGGCCGCCGGCTCGGTCGATATATCGCTGAGCGCCGGGCCGGATATGCAATTCGTTGCCAAGGGCGCGCCCGAGATCGCGATCGCCTCGATCACGGAATCGCCGGTGTTCATGGGGCTTTGCATCAGCAAGGAATCGCCGGTGAAGACGATCGACGATCTGAAAGGCCAGCAGGTCGGCATCGCCAGCCTCGGCTCGCTGACCTATTGGCTGATCGACGAGCTCAATCGCGTCAAAGGCTGGACCGGCGATGATCGCGCCAAGCAGGTCGTGGTCGGTGGCTCGACCGCGGCGAGCCTCGCCGCGCTCAAGACCAAGCAAGTCGCCGCGAGCCTCAGCGCGACGCAGACCGGCTTCTTGCTCGAAGACCGCGGCGAAGGCCGCTTGCTCGCCGATTGCGGGCAATATGTCGGGCCGTTCGAGCTTTTCACCACCTTCGCCAGCACCGAGCTTACGCAAAAAAATCCAGATGCCGTGCAGCGCTTCCTTGCCGCCTGGTACGAGACCGTCGATTTCATGCGCAAGAACAAGGACGAGGTCATTCCCCTCTGCTCCAAAGCGATGACCTATCCGCCCAACGTGGCTTCGCGCGCCTATGACGTCTTCATGCCGGGGATGTCTGTGGATGGCCGGCTGCGGCCCGACGCGATCGAGGCGCTGAAATCGTCCTTCGCCGATCTCAAGGCAATCGACGGCCCGGTCGATATGACCAAGCTCTATACGGAAGCTTATCTGCCGAAAGCCGGCTGAGCTCCCCCGTAAGATTGGAGCGATATTCCCCAACCGTCATGCCCGCGAAAGCGGGCATCCAGCGGCTATTCTGGACCCCCGCTTTCGCGGGGGTGACGAGTGATACCTACCTGAGCGAATGGGCTCTAGACCGTCCACCGCGGCAGCAAGCGTCGCGCATTGCCGCACTCGATCGCGAAAAGATCGGCTTCCGAGAAGCCGCAGGCTTTCAGCCCCCGCACATGATCTTCGCTGTTGCGGAACGGGAAATCCGTACCGAAGAGGAATTGCGAGATCGTGACGAATTGCGTGATCGAAGCCATCGCGAAAGGATGCGAGGCCTGCGCCGTGTCGTAATAGAAGCGCTTGAGATAGCTGAGAACGCCGTCGGGCACGCGCGCCGCCAAACTTGCGTCGCTCAGCGCGTGCCTTGTGTAGCGCTCGAGGATAAAGGGCATCGTGCCGCCGGCATGCGAGAAGATGAAGCGGATATCCGGGAAACGATGTGCCGCGCCCGAGAACAACAGACGCGCGATGGCGCGGCTGGTATCGGCGGTGAACTCGATCACCGAATCATCGACATCCGGCGATAGCACGTTTTGCATGCAATCGGCGCTGATCGGATGGGTATAAACCACCGCTTGGCGACGATTGAGCTCTTCGAACAGCGGGAAGTAGTGCGGATCGCCGAGCCATTTATCGCCCATATTGGTCATCAGCACGATGCCATCGGCCTTCAGGTGATCGAGCGCGTATTCCGCCTCGCGCAAACTGCCCTCGATATCGAGGATCGGCACCGCCGCGAAGACGCCGAAGCGGCCGGGATGCTCGCTCGATTGCCGCGCCAGGAATTCGTTCCAGCGCCGCGCGATCGCGCGGCCGCGTGCCGCCTCGCCGCGCCACACCGCGGCACGATGCGGAATCGAAAGGATCGCCGTGGCAACGCCGTTTTTGTCCATATCCTCAAGCGAGACCGCGGCCGTCCAATTATCGATGCCGGGCGAGCCGCTGACCCGCCCGCCCATCAATTCCTGGACTGGCGTCGGATGATGATGGACATCGATGCGATGTGGTGCGGGCATTCCCAATCTCCTCTACGCTTGTAGTAGATTGTGGCAGCAACGGCGGCAAGGAGGCGGCCCTATGGATATGCAGCAGATGCTCGACGAATATGCGGTGCGGCGCGTGCGCGAGATCTGGGCCTTTTCGCGCGACCATGGCGAATGGGAGACGATGCGCGCCTGTTTTCACCCCGACGCAACCGTGCGCGTGCTGTGGTATTCCGGACCGGTCGGCGAATTCCTCAAGCGCACGATCAAATCACACGAGGAGCGCGAGCCGGGCGAGAGCAGCAAGCATTGGTTCGGCAATGCTCGTGCGTGGGTGAAAGGCGACCGCGCGCTGCTCGAAACCGACGCGCAGGTGCAGGGCCGCACGAATTTCGCCGGCCATATGTTCGATTTCACGCTCTATATCCGACTCTACGACCGGGTGGAGCGACGCCAGGGCGAATGGCGCATCCTGCGCATGGATGCGATCTACGACAAGGACCGGCTCGATCCCGTGCTCGCCGGCACGATCCCCGCTGGCTTCTTCGATGGCGTCGATCTCACCGGCCCGGGCGCCGCGGTCGCGCTGATGCGCTGGCGGCTCGCCAAGCGTGGCGCCGAAGTTCCCGCCGATCTGCCGCTCGGCGGCGCCCAAAGCGAGAAGCGGCTTCGCGCCGCGAATGAGGCCTGGCTCGCCGGTGCCTGACGCGCGCCCTACTTCGGGCCGCGGATCTGGCGGATCAGATCGTGCGACGCGTGTAATTCCTCGACCGCTGATTCGCGTTGCGGCTCGATATAGTGGACGCCCGGTAGTGCCTGCTCGTTCGCCGGAAGCTGCGAGGGAATATCGGCGCGGTTCGAATCCTGATTCTGCGCCTTGGCAAGACGCGCGGCGATATCCTTCGACAGGATCCAATTGACGAAGACCTTCATCGCGGCCGGATGCGGCGCGTTCTTCATTAAGATGAGATTGGAGCCGCCGGAATTGGAGTAAGCGCCATCTTCCGGCGTGTTACCGAGCGGGCGAATGTCGAAATCGAGCCCGGCATCCTTATAGCGCTTTAGCAACGAATCCATGCTGGGCCCGAGCGACATCGCATATTGGCCGCGCGCCATCTTGTCCACGAGGTCCATCATATTGGCGGTGAAGACGACTTGGCTCTCGATGAAGGTCTTGAGCCCTTCATCGCCGAGAAGCTTGCGCATCACCAGCGCGAAGGTCTCTCCCGAGCTCGGGATCAACGGATCGTTCCAGATCACCTTTTTCTTGAGCACGGGATCGAGAAAGACCTTCGTGCCTTCGGCCTTCACCTTTTCGGGCGGCAGCAGCTTGACGTTGTAGAACGGCATCTTCAGGAAGTTCTGCGTCGCCATGACGTATTGATGCTCGTTGTCCCAGAGCACGCGATCCCAGCCGCCCCAGGTCTTCGGATCTTTCACATCGGTCAGGATCAGCTCGGGCACGATCGGCGCGGTGAAGCCGTCGTTCTTCATCGTGTACGACGTCACCGAGCCCGACATCGCCGCGTCCCAAAGATATTTGCCGGATTGCCGCTCGAGCCGGACGCGCGCGATCCACGTGCCTTCGTCGATCGAATTTGTGACGAGGCTGATCTTGGAGAAACCTTTCGGCCATTCGCTGGCGAGGAAATCGCGCAGCGCATTGCCCGCCGGCATGTTGATGACGACCGCGCCTTCTTTCTCGGCAGCAGCGATGGTCTGATCCCATTCAGAATTCGTGTTTTGCGCACGCAGCGACGATGGCGCGAGCAGCAAGCCCGCAACCATAAACACGAAGGCTTTCAGCTGGAACATAGTCCGCATGCGCCTATCCTCCCCGTTTTGCGGGGAGGATAGATCAGCTCAGCAGGGCAGGACCAGGGACGGCTATTTCGCCGGAGCGAGGGTGCGTTCGAGCGGATCCGTCGGCGGCGGGATGTCTTTGAACCGCGGCAGCACCTCGCGCGCGAAGAGCTTCATCGACTGTTCGGAAATGCTGCGCGTCTCGCCCGGCCATTCGCCAAGGAAGCGCACCAGCAGATGATTGATACCGAGATCACGCAGCCCTTTGACCTTGCGTGCGACCGTATCGGGATTGCCGGCGATGACATTCGCCATGTCGCCGCCCGCGGCATAGGCCGCGGCGTGGCCCTGACCCGGTCGGCGTGAGACAGACGGACCGAGGATCGCGCCGTAGCGATCGTTATAGGCCTTGCGCATCGCGAGATGCTCGGCCTTCGCCAGCTCGGCGCGCTTTTGCGCTTCGGCATCGGTCTCGGCGACGACAACGGCAAGCCAATCAACCGTGCACCAGCGCAAGCATTCCCCGACGACCTCGCGCGAATGCTTTGCCGCGACGAGCGCTTCGCGATAAATGCGGATCTGATTTTCGAGCGACGATTCCGCGGAGAAGCTCCCGAGAAACGCTGGCAAGCCTTTTTGCGCCGCCTTAACGACCGAGCTATCGCGGCTCGCCGTGCGAACGACGATCGGATGATGCTTATTGCCGTAGGGCGCGGGCGTAACGCGGCGCTTGATCGAGCCGCGATAGGTCGGGTTCTCGAACACGTATTCGGGATCGCCGGTGCGGTAATCCCACAGCCGCTGCATGATCTCGACCGTGTCTTCGGCGGCGCGGCCGCTCTTGTGATATTCGACATCGATGCCGAGACCGGGCGGCTCGATGCCAGCAAAGCCGCTGCCGAGACCGTAGAGCGTGTGGCCCTTGGTGAGCTGATCGAGCTGATTTATGCTCTCGACCAAACGCACCGGGTGATAATAAGGGAGCGAGAGCACGCCGAAGCCGAGATAGGTGTCCTTCGGAACCTGCGGCGCGATATAGGACGCGAACTGGATCGGGCTGCTGTGCCACGAGCCGCGGAAATGATGCTCGGTGAACCACGGATTGTAGCCGAGCTGCGCCGCGAGCAAGGACTGCTCTACCGCGATGCCGAGGATGCGCTCGTCCGTCTCGGGCGAATCTTCGACCGCGACATACATGGTCAGAACCATGGTAGAGAAATCCATCGGCATACCCCCGCGCTTGCTTCGGCGCTCTTACGCCCCGGTCGCAAGGCCCGCAAGCGCCTGCGACAAAGGCGCGCCGCGCGCGGTATCCGGGCGGCAATAACGCCGGCTATTGCCCCATCTCTATTTTGACGAGTCTCTATTTGCCCGGCGTCATCCCGCATTCGGTGAAGATTTTGCCAGCTTCGGCGGTGCTGAGATATTTCAGCAACGCCGCCACCGCGTCGCGATGCGGCGTGCGCGCATGGGCAAAGCCGACGAAGCCGGTCGGGATCGACACGTCGCGCGGCAAGGCGCCAAGCATCTGCACATCCGGGCTGGGATCGTTCTCGCTGGCGAAAGTGATGCCGAGCTCGACCTCGCCGCGCGCCAGCATCTTCACCGAATCCCAACCGCTTTGCGCCGCGACGATTTTCGGCGCGACCACATCCTTGATGCCGAGTTTCACCAACGTGGCCTCGAAGCTGACGCCGCATGCCGCACCGCGCGCGATGCTGGGACAGGAGATCGTTTTGACCGAGAGCAGCAATTTCTTGAGCGCTTCGCCGTTCGAGATATCCGGCTTCGGCACGCCCGCGCGCACCGCCGCGACGACGCTGACCGTTGCCAATGGCGTTTCGCTTTTCGCATCGATGTTGCCCGACGAGAGCACCGTATCGTAAGGCGGCTGGATCACCGGCACGTCGAAGAGCTCGCCATCGATGATCTTCTGTTTCGTCGCGCCACCCGAGACATAGCTGCCGGTGACTTTATTACCGGTCGCTTTCTCGTAACCGGGCAAGAGATGTTGAAGCGCGGTGCGGATGCCGCCCGGCGCGACCAAGGTTAGCTCAACGGACATGATTTCCTCCCAAAAGCATTCCGGCCGCGGCGGGTGGAACCGCGCGCGGCCGGTTTAAAACGAAAGCCTGAGGCGCTTGTTACTGCGCCGGGGCCAATTCGCGCGGCGCGCTCGCCTGCTCGCGCGCCAGCCTGGCGGCGGTGTCGGCCAGCAACGGCAACTCGACGACGTAGAACTCGGCGCCGGTCGTGGTGGAGATCTCACCGACTTCGGCACCCGCCTGGATGAACATGTAGGTGCCTTCTTCGGTGGTCTTGCCGCCGATCCAGTGCTTGCCGCCGTATTCCATCGTGCCGGAGATCATGTAACGGATCTCTGCATCTTCTTCGACGCGGGCCGGAATCTTCGCGCCGGGCGCCAGACGCATGAAGCGAATGCCCGAGCCGCCGAAGGTGCCGAGATGCTTATGGTCGAGGCCGTCGACCTTGCGATCGCCGATCCACGGGCTGCCTTGCGGCTTCATCACGATCGGCTTGTCGAAACGCGGCTTCGGGAAATCGACCTTGTGGCCGGTCACATATTCCGTGCAAGCAAGATGCGAGTCCCGATTGATCTTGCGGCCATCGGGCAGGATCTTCGTGTAGACACCGCCCTTGAAGGAGCCGCCTTCGGCCGAGAGCGCCTTGCGCGCATCGCCGAGTTCTTTATGGGTGAGATAGCGGATGCCGGTCAGGCCCTGGAATTGCAGGCCAAGACCGGTGCATTCCTCTTCCTGAAGCTGCGGGCCGTAATAGGCGCCTTCCGGATAGAACGCGACCTCGCCGGCTTCGACGAAGCCGTCCTTGATCTGCCGCTTGCCGCTCATGTTGTAGCGGTACTGGTCGAAGATGTGCGTGTGGCGCGGCGTACCATAGCCCTTGTCGTAACGCCGCCACGTGAATTCCAACCGTACGCCGGGCACGCCCGAATTGAGCGGAAACGGCTTGCTCGCGCTGCTGCCTTCGCGGCCAAGGCCGGTCGGGACGTGCAACGGGACATCGGCAATGTTGACGATCGTGACGGTTGGCTTCATCTCCATCTCCCTTTCCAATCGCGGCGCCTGTGGGAACGCCCCACGTGCGGCCCGCCCGCATCAGACCTTACTATAGCGCCGGTACCGGCCCGGCGTCACTTCATCAAACCGGCGGACTCATCGGCGGTTTTTGCATAGAAATCATAGGCCGCCTGGGCGTCGATGCCACGCGACTTCGCATCCGCCATCCAATCGTCTTTGTAGAAGCTCACCCGCTGCTTGAGGATCGCCATCAGCTCGGGCCCCGCCTCATGCGTATGGATGTCGTTCTGCTTGATCAGCGGATCGGCGAGATTGTCCTGATCGATGAAACCTTGCGAGCCGAGCTTCGCCAGAAACTCGCCCGAGTATTTATCGATGACCGCGCGATCCTCGGGCGCGAGGCTGTCGTATTTCTTCTGATTCATAAAGAAGGATTGCAGCGTGTAGCCGAGCTGGCCGGGGAAGAAAGTCATCTCCCTGGTGTAGCGCGAGAGCTGGAACGAGATCAGCGCGCCCTTCCCGGCGACCGCGCCGTCGACGATGCCGCCCGACATGGCATCGAACATCTGCATGCCGAGCACCGGCGTCGCACCAAAATTCTGGATCGTCTTCGCCATGTTCGGCGTCGCGGTCCAGACCTTGAGACCCTGAAAATCGTCGATCTTGAGGATCGGGCGCTTCAGCGTCTGCAGATTGTTGCCGCCGGTCGTCCAGAAGCCGATCAGATGGACGCCCTTATATTCGTTCGCCTTGGCGAAATATTTCTCATAGGTACGCCAGACCGCGACCGAGGCTGCGACGCCGTTCGGCGAGAGGAAGGGAATCTCCGCGATCTCCGGCAGCTTCACACGCTCGCGGATATATTCGCTTGGGCTCTCGGCGACATCGGCGATACCGCTCGTCACCACTTCCCACTGCCGCGACAGCGGCGCCATCGACGCCGCCGGCATCGCGATCTTGATGCGCCCGTTCGATTCCTTCTCGACGAGCTGCGCCCAGGGCTGTTGCAGCCCGACGAAGAACGAGCTCGCCCGCGGCATCGCAACATTCATGGTGAGAGTGACATCGGCGCGCGCCGATGCCGCAAGCCCCAGCAACAGCGCGAGGGCGAGAGAGAGTCGTTTCATGACAGACATCCTGCGCGAAACAAACACACACTATTCGGCGGCAACACCTTCGCGCAGACCCATGCCGTAAGTCACGCCGTCGGTCCGTTGCGCCATCATCGCGGATTTATGCGGGAACAGAATGCGCTGCTTGGCGGGATCGCGAATGACGCCATGCGGATCTTTGCCCGCCGCGATCTGCGCCATGGCTTCGCGCAACAGCTTGCGCAGCAAGATGATACCGCCGTCGGAGACGCCGAGATGCTCGTTCTCGCGATCGGCGAAGGTGCCTTGCTGCTCGGTCGCCATGCGATCCTGATCGCTGACATCGATGCCCCACCAATCTTCGGCCAGCGGCTTGTATTTGCCGAGCTCGGCGTGGAACCGTGCGCTGCGGAAGGAATGCGTGCTGCTCTTATAGAAGCGCAGGAAATATTGCATGACCGAGGTGTCGTCCATCGGCACGCGCCAGATCATCGAATTGACGATCGAGCCGCCCTCTTCCACCGGCGGCCCGGAGAAGCGGTTCACGTTGGGAAAGCCGTAGCAGGAGATATGCGTATCCGGGATGCCGTCGACCAGCATCACGTTGTCGATGCCGTATTCCTTGCGGTCCCAATGATAGGTGACCTTCTTCGCGCCGTAGGCCGGGAAGGTATAACCATGCAGCCAGGCGAGATGGCTGATATCGACGATGTTCTCCGCGGCGTTCAGCCAATTGGCGTTGACGTTGCGCATCTGCACGCCTTTGACGCCGTCGGTCTCGTAGAAGAGATCGTAGGTCGGCAGCACCGGCGCCTCGCCGGGCCCCATATAGGTGAAGAGCAGGCCGCTGATCTCTTGCGTCGGATAGGATTTGAGCCGCACCTTTTCTTTGAAGCCGCTGCCTTCCGGCTCGGCCGGCTGCTCGAGGCATTGGCCCTGCGCGTCGTAAAGCCAGCCGTGATAGGGGCAGCGGATGCAATCGCCCTCAACGCGTCCATGGTCGAGTGCGAGGCTTCGATGCGCGCAGCGGAGCTGTGTCGCCGCCGCCTTGCCGCTGGCGCCGCGATAGAGCAGCAGCTCCTCGCCGAGCACCTTCATGCGTTGCGGCTTCGAGGTCACCAGCTCGGAGAGGCCGACCGGCTGCCAGTAACGGCGCAGCACCTCACCTAATGGCGTGCCCGGTCCGACGCGGGTCAAAATCTCATGTTCTTCGCGCGACAGCATGTGTTTCCTCCGGCGGGTCCATTCTCAGAGACCGTTCGCCGGAGAATAACATCCCATCCGCATCCTCGGCGAGAGCCTAGGTGAAGATGTAATCGCCCTGATGAAGGGCGCTCGGCAAGACATGATCGAGCGTCGTGACAAGGATCGGAATGGTCGTGCTCGGGCCTTGCGGCTCGACATAGATTTTCGTGTTGCCGGACCCGTCGGCGACGAAATTGAGATGGCCATCGGCGACCGGATCGCTGCCCGTATAACCGATGCTTACGAAGATGCCGTGCAGGTCGATCGTGTCGGTGCTCGGGTCGAAATCGGTAACGTGGCCGGCATTCCACGGCAACACGTTAAAGACGAAGCTGTCATTACCTCCGCCGCCCGTTAGCATATCCGCGCCGTGGCCGGCGATCAGCGTATCGCTGCCCGTGCTGCCGACGATTGTCGAGCCGGCATCGTTCGAGGCGATCGTGTCACCGAGAGCGTTCGCGGTCACCGTTTGCGCTGCGCCGCCGATCAGCACAATATTCGTTACACCAGCCGGTGCGATGTAACTGGCATCCGATGTCTCGACGCTCGATCCCGTTGACGCAGCGCTGCCACCACCGGTATTCGATGAGCTCTGATCGCCGAGCACATTCGCCGCGGTCAGTCCCGTCGGTGCGAGATTGTCGAGCGTGGTGATCAGGTTCGGCCACGGATCGGACGGGCTGTGCGCATCGAAAAAGATCTGGGTGTCGCCATGGCCGTCGGGCGCGAATTCCACCCAGCCATCGGCGACCGGATCGCTGCCGGTATAGCCGGCCGCGCTCAATAAGGCGCTGAGATCGAGTTTATCGGTGCCCGGCGTGAAATCCGTGATCTGCCCGGCGCTCCACGGCACCGCGTCGAACACGAAAGCGTCCGCGCCGCCACCGCCTGTCAGCACATCGGCGCCGTGCCCCGCTATCAGCGTATCGTCGCCACTGCCGCCGATGATCGTCGAGCCGAAATCGCTCAATGTGATCGTGTCGCCGAGGGAATTGGCGACGATGTGCTGCGCCGTTGAGCCAGTGAGCACGATGTCAATGACGCCTGCCGGTGCGGTGTAGGTCGCATCGGATACATCGACCGTCGCTGACGGTCCGCCGCCGGTCGAACCACTGTCGCCCGACGAGGACACTGGGTCGCCGAGGACATTCGCCGCGGTCAGCCCATCCGGCGCGACGTGATCGAGCGTGGTGATCAGCGTCGGCCAGGATTGCGACCCGCTGTGCGGATCGAAATAGACCAGCGTATCGCCCTGACCATCGCCGACGAACGTCACATAGCCATCGGCGACCGGATCGCTACCGGCATAGCCTGCGGCGGTCAGCAGCGTGCTGAGATCGAGTTTGTCGGTGCCCGGAACGAAATCGGTGATCTGCCCCGCATTCCACGGCAGCGCGTTGAAGACAAAAGTGTCGGCACCGCCGCCGCCCGTCAGCACATCGGCGCCGTGCCCCGCGATCAGCGTGTCATTGCCGCTGCCGCCGATCAGCGTCGAGTCCGCGTCGTTCGAGGTGATCGTGTCGCCGAGCGAATTGCCGGTGACGATCTGCGGCGCCGTTCCCGTGAGGATCACATCATGCGGACCGAGCGGCAGCGCATAATCGGCGAGCGGCGTTTCGACCACATCGTTGTTACCGGGCACGAGAGGCGATCCTTGCTCGGTAAAGTTCGCCGATTGCTGACCCGAGGGCGTCGTCCAGGTAACGGTGTATTGGCCATTCGGGAAAGCATCGATTTCAGGCGCCGCGCTGGTTGCCGCGCCGAGGATTTGCGGCGGCGCGACCGCACTACCCGTCGCGGTGAATTCCTGCACGAAGATTTGCGGCGGTGCGTTGTTCTGTGCCGTCCAGCTCACGACGAAGCCGCCATCCGGGAGCCCCGCGACCGATTGCGACAGCACTTCGGGCCAGAAATTGAAATTGCCGGTGAAGGCGAGCTGCGCGACCGTAAGCGTGCCGAGATGCGTACCATCGGCGGCAAAGCGCTCGATGTCGGACTGCGAGGAATAATTGGACTGGTGCAGATAACTGACGACGTAACTGCCATCAGCAAGCACCGCGACCTGATTATCGCCGAAAGCCGAGGCCGTCCCGGGTTGCAGACTGTAAGCCGGACCGATCGCATCACCTGCCGCATCGTTGCGCTGGATCTGCTCGAGCCATTGGCCGGTGGCATTGGAGAACGATGCCGTCGCGTAACCATCATCGGGCAGAATGATTGTCGACGAATCGGAATTGTCGCTACTCGCAATGTTGGAGCTCGCGGCGAGATTCGTATAGGCGGTTTGCGCGATCGGCGGCGTCGCGACGTCGTAAGAAGCACCGACCGCCACGCCATTCGCATCGTAATCTTGCGCTGTTGCGGAAGAGCCGACCCCCGTATCCCAGACGATCGTGAAGCCGCCATTATCGAGCGGCTTGGCACTCACCCATGTCGACCCACCGAAAACGACTTCGGTTGGCGCACCGAGTGGATCGAGATTGGCATCGTAACGTTCGAAAAAAACGCCGTCGGTCGTCTGCCAGGCGAGGACAGAGCCGCCGCCCGTTAAATCAATTCCCACCGTCATGACGAAAGCACCCAATGATACGAACGGCCAAGCTCACGCTGCGCGTGCCTGGCGAGCTAGTCGCATCAGGGGTTGGTTCGAGAATTGCGCCCAGCCTCAGCTTGAACTTGGCACCGCACGCCGAAACCGACCGAATGTTCGTGCTGTTTCTCTTTTGTGTTCGGTTTGTTTGACGCAACCTGGGCGCGATTGTGGCATTCCTGTGATCGAGCGTGAGCGTCGCCGTCTAAGCCTAATGCGAAGTGGTACCAGTGGCATCCACCATCTCGCGCAAACCGGCATAGTGCGCATCATGCACGGCAGGATTGAAGAGCGACCACGGTTCGGCGGCTTTGAGGCTCTGCGTAATCTTGTCGAGCCGCTCGTTGTACGCAGCGTATTCCGATGCGGCGCCGGCAAAGTCATTCATCGTGGCGCTCATCGCCAGCTTGCGCACGCTTAGGACAAGCTCTTTGAGCGCGGCGCGCGCCGCCGCGCGCTCTTTCTCGCCGCCGGAAACGGTCTTATCGAAGCGATCGGGGAAATGCTCGCTGAATTCGCGCAGCTCGCCGCCGATCGTATCGGCCGCGAGCGCGATCACGTCCTTGTCCTGCGCCGGAATCGCGGTCGCCAGCACGCTGGAGAAATCACGGACCTCCTTGAGTTGCGGATCGACACCATCGGGCGTTACCGGCGCGACGCCATCGCCGATCGCCGAAAGATAAGCGACGAGATCGCGCCGATCCTGCGCAGCGAGGCCAAGCGCGAAGGTCTTGTCGAAATAAGCGACGACCTCATCGAAATCGGTGAAGCGGCCATCGTGAAAATAAGGCGCGTTGAACTTGGCATTGAGCAGAGTCGGCGTCTTGAAGAGGCCGCCGCTGCCGACATCGTGCTGGCGATGATCGACGAAGGCCGCTGAAGGGATGTGGCAAGACGCGCAAGAGAGCGCCGGATTGGATGCAAAAGGCTTGTTGAACAGCGCTTCGCCCCGGCGTGCCGATTCGGAGACTTTGTCCGTCAGCGTCCCGCCGGCGCCGATCAGCGGATTCGGCAGAAAGTCGATGTCCTGAATATAGGTGACCATGGCATCGACGATAGCCGGCGATGGCTCCGGTCCCGCGAATTCGTTGACGATGACGTTGCGGATGAATTCGCGCAGCGAGGCGATCCGGCCGTCGTGACCATAAGGCGCGAGGAAACGCGCGCCGCGAAGGCTCGGGATGGTCAGCGGATCGAGCACGCCGTCATCGGCGCGCGGATTGAAGAAGCCGCCGGTCGTGTCGAAATTCCCGGCGTGCACCGACATGCCGGGGACGAAGAGCTTGGCGTTCGAGGCACCGTTGACGTGGCAACTCGCGCAACTGAGCCCGGCGCGCTTCGCCGGACCGCCGAAGAGACCGGGCGAGCTGAAAGCCATATCACCGAGATTGACGAGATAGGATTTTCGGCCGTCCGACGCTTCGGTGTGAAAAAGCTCGGTCGGACGGTCGAGCGCGTCTTCGTTGAGCTCGGTCCCCGCCGGCAAGACTGCCTGGTCGCCGCTGACCGGAAAAGCGACCGAGGGTGCGGCCGAATGAAGAAAGAAAAGCGCGAGCCCGATCGCCGCGCCGAGCCGCGCCGTTATGCCGATCACTGGGTCAGATCCTCGAGCGTCGGCGCGTAGAGACCGATCTTCGGCGCCGCCATCTGGAGCGCAATCACCAGATCCTCGCTCTTCGTGCGCAGCGCATCGGTATCGAGGCTTTTGAGGTCGGACACTGCGACCTGTTTCCCCATCTCATCGATCATCGTCTGGATTTGATTGGCGAGATTCGCGTCTTGCGCGCGCAGCGCGTCCGCGAACACCGTCTTATAGGCGAGCGCGATGCCCACGACGTTGTTGCGCATATCGTCGAGCGAGGTCCCGCTAAAACGCGACTTGCCGCCGTCGGATTTGTTCTCGCCGACCTCATAGGCCAGCCGCGCCGTGCCGTTGAGCAGGCCTTGCGCGTTGAAGGGCGTGTAATGAACCTTCACGTCGAGATCGGCGAGATGAAAGCTCAGATCCTTGGCTTGCTGACTGATATCGACGCTGTTTCCGCCGAAAAGCTTTGCCTCGATAGCGTGAAAGCCGGTTTGCGCATTGGGCCAGGCATCGATCAGCTCGTCGAGTTCCGACACGAAGCCGGCGGTGAACACCTCGGCGCGTTCCCATCCGACCCGCGAATCCACCCAAGCCTTTTGCGCGCCCGCGACATCCTGGGCCGCGATTCGCTCATTGAGCTTCTGCGCACCAGCAAGGGTCCGATCGATATCCGCGATCATGAGCGGACGATACTGTTCCGCTGATTTGTCGAGCGTGCCCGCGCGCAGCGAAGGTACGATCGCAAAACCGAGCGCAAACGCGCTCATCGCGGCGAAGATCCGCCGAAAAATCATGTCATGCCTCTTCGCAATCGGAACGACGGGAGTTGTCGCTCGCGAACCTAGCTGGGCGCGACTGTAGCCTTCGAATTTTTCGCTTTTGTGACGCTCGTCACCAACCTGTGGATATCACACGCAATGTAGTCACCCAGGGAACTAAAAAACCTGGGAGCAAAATAATTCTGAAAAGAAACCGCAACTTGCCGTGGCTACAGTCGCCGCGTTTCCGTTGCTGCACGAAACAATTCTTGCGTCAGCGTGACGGAGTTCACCGAGAGATCACCTTTTTGAAAGGGGAAAAGATGAAAGCGCTACGACTTCCATATTGGAGGCATACGCTCGCGGTACTCGCCGCAACAACAGCGCTTAGCTTCGGCGCGATGCCGAGCTGGGCCGATAACGATAAAGGCCCGAACGACGGCAATCACGGCCCGGACAAGGGCGGTCATGATGCCGGCTCGCAGACCAAGACGCCGATCAAACACGTTGTTGTGATCTTCGGCGAGAACATCAGCTTCGATCACTATTTCGCGACCTATCCTTTTGCGACCAATCCGTCGGGCGAGCCGAAATTCTCTGCCGCCGACGACACACCCGCGGTGAATAACCTTCGTGCAGCCGGGCTCCTCGACAACAACCCGAATCTGCGCCAGCCCTTCCGCCTCGATCGCAGCGAAGCCTATACCTGCTCGCAAGATCACAACTACACCGACGAACAGAAAGCGGTGAATGGCGGTCTCAACGATATGTATGTGCAGGCGACCGCGCATATGGGACTTGGCTGCCGCACCGACGGCTCGACCGTGATGGCCTATTACGACGGCAACACGGTCACCGCTCTGTGGAATTACGCCCAGAACTACGCGATGAGCGACAACAGCTTCGACACGAATTTCGGACCGTCGACGGTTGGCGTGCTTAATCTCGTCTCGGGTCAGACCGGCAATGCCAAGCTCGCATTGACCTTCAGCGGCGGCCAAGTTGCGACGTCCAATGCGGTGACGGTGACGGGCGATCCCGATCCGGCGCTCGACGATTGTGGCGCCGACAAAGGCGGCACGCTGACCGGCAAATCCACGGTCGAGATGGAGGGCAAGAACATCGGCGATGTGCTCAATGCGGAAGGCATCACCTGGGGCTGGTTCCAGGGTGGCTTCGCGCCGACCGTGCCGGCGGTGCTCAATCCCGACGGTACGACCAAGACCGCTGCAGTATGCGGTGCGTCACATACCGGCCATCCGGGCGTTGCCAACCCCACGGCACAAGACGGCAACCTGACCACGCCCCCGACCGACATTCACACGGCGGTTGCGGATTACTCGGCGCACCACGCCGGGTTCATGTACTACGCCTCGACCCGCAACGCACATCATCTGCGTCCCGCTTCGGTCAACGAGATTGGGAATAACGGGCCGGCCAATCACAATTACGACATGACCGATTTCTACGCCGCTCTGAACGCAGGAAATCTGCCGGCGGTTTCGTTCCTCAAGGCGCCTGCCTATCAGGACGAACATCCCGGCAATTCCGATCCGCTCTCGGCGCAGACCTTCATGGTCGATGTGATCAACGCGCTGCAGAAATCGGGCGAATGGGAAGACACCGCCGTCATCATCAATTACGATGATACCGACGGGTGGTACGACCATGTGACGGGACCGGTCGTCAGTCAGAGCGCGTTCAACACCGGCACCAACAACGGCAGCACCAACGCGAACGACTCGTACGTTCCGACCCTGCCGCTGAGCGCCTCGACCGCTCCGGCGACACCCGGCGCGATCACGACCTCCGGTGTCTGCGGCACGCCCGCGGGCGGAGCGGCTGCCACGCCGCCGCGTTGCGGCTACGGCCCGCGTGTGCCGTATCTGGCGATCTCGCCGTGGTCAAAGGCAAACTACGTCTCGCATAAGACGATCGATCAAGCATCGACGATCGCCTTCATCGAGTACAATTGGGACCTGCCCTTCATCGACGGCGCGACCGCGCCGGCGCCGGGCACCGCCTCTTTCGACCGCGTCGCCGGCTCGATCCTCAACATGTTCGACTTCGACGATAAGCCGAACAACCGCGCGCTGATCCTCGACGATCAGACCGGTGAGGTCGCGACCAACGACAACGGCAACGGCAACGGTCATCACTAAATCGACCCGACAGCCGTTCTAACGCGGAATGTCCCGCTGCCGGCCCAAAGCTGGCAGCGGGATTTTCTTTTTCGCTATAACATTTCCCCATGATCGCGACGCATCACCCCTTCCGTCCGATTGACCCGCCAGGATCGCAACGCGGCTTCGCGCTGCTGCTGGTGATCTGGGTCTTGGCGCTGCTGGCGTTGCTCGCCGCCGGCGTCGCCGCCGATACCAGCAGCGAGACCGTCGTCGCCCGTAACCGCCTCGATGTCGCAAGCGCACGCGATGCCGCCGAGTCTGGCATCTCGTTCGCAATCCTGGGCCTGCTCGATCCCGATCCGACGAAACGCCTGCCGGCCGACGGTAGCCTCAAGAATTTCCAATTCGGCGACACGAGCGTCGCCGTGTCGATCACCGATGAAGGCGGCAAGATCGATCTCAATACCGCACCCACCGACCTGATCGGCGGCCTCGCCGACGAACTCGGCATCGACGCTTCCGACCGCAGCGCGTTACTTGCCGGCATCGCCGCGCGGCGCGCCAGCTTCGCCAAGATCGCGGATAGCGCCGCGATGTCTCTCCCCTTCGCCGGCAATATCGAAGGCGCCGATCCCGGCGGACTCGGCCTGCAAGCCTTTGCCGATACGTCGGAGATATGGTCGCTCCCCGGCTTGGCGCATGACGCCGCGACGCGGCTATTGCCCTATCTCACGGTTTATTCGCAGCTCGCGACGATCAATCCGCAGACCGCGCCGCGCGAAGTTCTTTTGGCCGTGCCGGGCATCAGTCCGGAGCAAGTCGACTTCTTCCTCAACTCCCGGCATCAGACCGATTTCGAAAAACCGGCTCTATCCGGCGTCGATCGCTACGTCGCCATGACACCGCCGCGCGCCGTCACGATCACAGTTCGTTCACGCGCCGGAACGGCGAGCTTCACCCGCGAGGCGGTCGTGTTGGTTTCCGGCAATCTGATGCTGCGGCCTTATCGCATCCTGCGCTGGCAGCAGCCGCGCGAGACTCCGCCTAATCTCGCGGCGGCGTCGTAGCGCGGCGCGGATTGCCGCGCGCGGATCGTTCCTCTTCGCGCTTACCGAAACGCAGTTCATGCTGCTCGCCGCCATTGGCGACGACGACACGATCGGGCTGGATCGAGCGCACGGTCCAGCCATCGACCGATTGGCCTTCTTGTAGATGCACGATCTTCGCCGGATTGCCATGCGCGATCAGGACCTCGCGCGACGCCGGCGTCACGACAATGCCGGCGAGTACCAGCGCCGACCAGGAACCGAGTGTCTCGCTCGCCGCCGGTGCGGGGCGACGATCTGGAGAGAAGAGCGGCCGATCCGTCACCGCCGAAAAGCTCGCGAGGGGCGCGAGCGAGAAGACGGGTGCGGGCTCGGCGGCTTTAGTGGTCGCGGCGGCGGGTGCATGTGTTTCACCAGCGAGCAACGCGGCGGGCGTGCTCCATTCCAGCGCGACCAGCAAGCCGAGACCCGCGGCAAGCGCTGCCAGCACACCGGCGAGTGCGAGTTGAGCGCGCGTTAAGCCGAAGGCAACGGTCGTAGCCATTTATTGGCCCCTTTGCGCGAAGCCATAGATGTCGAATTGCAGATCGAGCGCATCGCTCTCGCCCGTGTCGCGGCCGCGCGTCTCGCGTATATTGCCCTGGCGCGAGCGAATATTGAGATTGTCGATGAAGAGAAGTGGGTATTGCGCTTCGAGTCCGTGGAAGACCTGAAGCGCGCCGGCGATGTTGGTCGCGAACTGGCCGCGCACGCTGATCCGACGCAGCGCACCTTCGTCCTGCGCCGGCAAGACCTGGGTGCTGCGCAATTCGGCATGCGCCGCATCGGCCAGCGATTTAAGACGATTTTGGATCTGCGCCGCGACCAGCGTGTCGTTCGCGCCTTGGAGAAAGCCGTCGGCGGCGGAAGAGCGCTGTGCGAGCGCCGCGAGCTCGGCCTGACGCTGCGCGCGGTCGCTGCCGGCACGTTGATAGCGATGGAGCTGGTCCTGAAGCTGAACCGTGTCGGCACCGATCGATTGATAAGCGTCGACGATCGGCATCGCGATGCCGAGATAAAGGATCGCGATCAACGCCACGAGAATCGCCAGCGCTGCCGCACGGCTGACGGCAGGCGATAGCTTGCGGCTGGTTTCGTCGCGGATCATTTCGCCCCACCGTTCTGTTCATCTCGAGGCGCGATCTGGGCGCCGAGATCGAAGCGCTCGCGCCCGAGCCGCGAATCCTGCACCACAGGCGAGCGGAACGCGGCGTTGCGGAAATCCGGCGATTGCGCGATCAGCCCGAGCAGCGCCGTCGCCGAACCCGCTGCGCCAGTCAGGCGAATATCGGTGCCGGTGATCTGCAATTCGGTCAGCCAGGTATCGTCGGGCGCCAACCGGGTCAGCGCATCGAGGAGCTCGGTAACGGTCGGCATATGCTGCCGCCGATCGACGAGGAAATGTTGATCGCGGAGATGCGCGTCGATCTGATTCTGCAGCTTGGCGCTGAGTTCGGCTTCGTGCCGCGCTACGGTCAGTTCGGTCGTCAGCCGATCGCGAATCTCCTCTGCCCGCCAGAAAGGCAGCGCGATCGCCGCGACGGCGAGGACGAGTACGCTCGTCGTCAACGCCGACAGAACGAGCCTTCGCGAGCTCGCGCGACCCTGCCCGATTTTCTCGAGCGGGATGAACGCGGGCGCATCGCCTGGCGCCATGGCCGGAATCTCGATGGATGCGACGTGAAGTCCGGCGCGCGCCGCGATCTGCACTGTCGCGTCGACCTCTGCACGCGGCAGCGCCGTCAACTCGACCTGCAACGTCCGGCTTGTCTTATCGCGCGCCAGAATGCGATACGCGTAATAGGCTTCGTTGCGCCGAAACGGCAGCAAGCGCTCGAATTCGAAACCGACCACCTGGTCGAGATTCCGCTCGGCGGCGAGCGGCAGCGGCGCGACGATCCGCAGCGCCCTCTCTGCCGGCATGCGCAAGACGATTTCGAGCGGATGCTGATTCGCCGCCTTTGCGCGCTGATGGATACGTCCCATCGCCTCGCGCTCGCGGCCCGTCTCGCGCCACAGCGCAAAGCCTGCGCCATCATCGAGCAGCACATAGCGGCTGCGCAGCCCAGCGATGCGATGGCGCACCGATTCGGGCACGAAGCTCGCCAACTCACCGAGCCACCAGCGCAGCGCGTTCTGCAGCATCGGCTCGACCCGAACCGGCCATTGCAGCCGCTCGGCAGCGCGTGCCATCGCACTGCGATCCATTTTCATCGGCACCCCTTCATTGCAATGCAAGCCCAGCCGCGCGTGGCGCGATGACGAGATCGGGCGCGCGCGAGCCATCGGCAAGTACGAGACTCAGGCGAATCAATTGCGGCAGGCTGTGCCGACCGGTCCAGTGATCGTTCCACTGTGCCGGCTGGTTGGGCGCGGGTATGCCGAAATAGGCAAAAGCGATACTGCGCACGCCGTCGAGCAGGACCGATGGGCGGGTGTTGAAAGCCACCGGCTCGAGGCTGGGACGCGGCCAAGGCGTCTCCGCAACGACAAGACGGCGCTGGCCGCGCTGCGGCTCGTCAAGCGCAGCGCGCAGCCGGAAGAAGCCACCGACGCTGACTTCGGGCGGCAAAAGCGCGACGAATTGGAGCTGATCGGCTTCGCCGGCGAAATCGATCGGCGCGTCGCCATCGGTTCCGGCCTTGAGCGGCTGCGCGGCGGCGAGCGCATTGTTCATGAAATCGTAGACCGAGGCGATCTGTTGTGCATCGCCGATGCGCGCGGTTACGGCGTCGCCGCTCCGTATCCCGATGCGCAATCCACCGAAGAGCAGCACCGACAACAACGCCAGCAACGTCACCGAGACAAGCAACTCGATCAGCGTAAAGCCCGCTTCGGACTCGCGCTCGCGTCTCATGGCCTCTGCTCCGCAGCGGGCGGTGGGCCGAGTCGTATCGTGTTGAGCGCGATCGAGCGTGTCCGCGGCCCTTCCGGCCAGCTCACAGTGACGGAAATCTGATAAGGCGACAACGGCAGATTCGGCCCATTCGGTACACCATCGCCGGTATAGGGGCTGATCCGGCCAGTGATGTGATAAGCGCCATCCTGGCGATCGACATCGACCAGTCGCGCCGCTTCCGCATCCGGTGTCAGACTCTCGAGGGTCGATTGTGCGACAAGCGTTGCGCCATCGACCGCGTCGGCGCGCGATGTGCTCGCAAGGCCGGTCGAGAAGCTGCGTAGCAATGGCAGCAGCAACAGCGCCACGATCGCGAAAGCGACCAGCGTCTCGATCAGCGTGAAGCCGGCCTCGCTATCGCGTTGCCGCATCGGCGCCCTCCACGATCGAGACACGGCCGGTCAACCAGTCGACGAGGATCAACGTGTTGCGCGTGCCGGCACGCAAGCCGATTCCGCCGCCGGTCGAGCTGCCGTCGGCGAAGAAGCGGATGCTGCCGGCGGCCGCGTCGATCCGCTCTTGCGATGCCGTCACCAAGGTGAGGCCGACATTCTTATCGACAGGCTGCGCCGCGCCCATGCCAGCGCGATAAAGCCCATGCGCAATATCGAGCGAGAAGGCTTCCGAATGGCCACGCGCCATCGCCAGGCTGCGCGTGCTGCGCAGACCCGCGGCGAGCCGGTGCGCGGTGCTGGTCATAGCCGCCTTTGCCTGGGCGCCAGAGAATTGCGGCAAGGCGAAAGCCGCGATCAGCGCAACGATCGCGATAACGACCAGCATTTCGATCAGCGTGAAGCCACGTTCGGAGCGAATGTACATTAGAGCGCGAGGTCGTAGACGCTGAGAATCGCGGTGAGGATCGAGCCGATCACCAGCGCGACCACCACGCCGAGGCCGATCGTCACGGCCGGCACGAGCAGCGCCAGCAGGCGATCGACGCCGCGTTTCGTTTCCTGCTCGTAGATATCGGCGACCTTCAGCAGCATATCGTCGAGCCGCGCCGTCTCCTCGCCGACGCGGATGAGATTGACGGCCAGCGTCGGGACGATGCCGGTCTGCAACAACGGCTCGGCAAGGCCTTTACCTTCCTTCACGCTATCGACGACGCCGGCCAGCGCATCGCGCAACGCGAGATTGGAGATCGTCTCTTGCGTGATCAGCAGCGCGCTGAGCGGCGACACGCCATTGCGCAGCAACGTGCCCAGCGTGCGCCCGAAGCGCGACACTTCGGTCTTCACGACCAGCGCGCCGAGCAGCGGCAGCTTCAGAAGACGACGATGCCAGCGCTTCCGGCCCTCCGGCGTGCCGATATGCCGCCGCCAGAGCAATGCCAGCAGCGACACCGCAATAAGCCCAAGCAGCCCGTAATTCTGCATGCCGTCGCTGATCCCGAGCACAATCTGGGTCGCGAGCGGCAATTCGGTTCCCGCGCCCTCGAAGAGCGGCCGGAAACGTGGAATGACGAATTCGAAGAGGATCGCGATCGAGCCGGCACCGGTCGCGAGCACAAGCATCGGATAGATCAGCGCCGATTTCACCTGCTCGCGCGCCGCATCGGCGCGCTCCAGCAACTCGGCGAGATGGCGCAGCGTGGTATCGAGCGAGCCGCTCGCCTCGGCCGCGCGCACCATGCCGATGTAATAGGCCGGGAACATGCCGTTCTGCGCCGCCATCGCGTCGGCCAGAGTGCTTCCGCCGCGCACGCGATCGAGCACCGCGCGAATGGCATCCTGCTCCGTCTTGCCTTCGACGACGCTCAGCACCATCTCGAGCGCGCGATCGAGCGACAACCCGGCCTGAATCAGCATGCCGAGCTGCTGCGTGAAGAAGATCAGATTTTTCGGCCGTGCCGCGCGGTTCGCCGCGCGTTTCGGCTGTAGCCACGACAACAATCCGGCACGTGCCTCGCGTGCATCGATTGGGATATAGCCTTGTGCGTGCAGCCGCTCGATGACGCTGTCCTGGTCGGCGGCTTCCATCTCGCCGGTGACGAGCTCGCCGGAGGCCGCGGCGGCCTGGTAGCGATAAAGGCTCATCTCAAATCTCGCGCGTCACGCGGATGACTTCGTCGAGCGAGGTCATGCCTTGCTGGGCCTTGCGCAGCCCGTCGTGATACATCGAGATCATGCCGGCTTCGGTCGCCGCCTCTTGTATCTTTTGCGCCGTCGCGCGCTCATGCACCAGCATGCGCAGCGCGTCGGTGAGCGGCAGGAATTCGAGCACCGCGATACGGCCGAAATAGCCGCTGCCGAGGCAATGCTCGCAGCCCTTTGCACGGTAGAGCACGGCCTCATCCATCGCCGTATCAAGACCGATCTCGCTCGCCAAGGCCGGCAGTACGCGATAGGGCTCGCGGCAGTGCGGACAGAGCTTGCGCACCAACCGCTGCGCCAGCACGCCGTTCACCGTCGAAGTAACGAGATAATCCTCGACACCCATATCGAGGAGCCGCGTCACCGTCGCGGCGGCGTTGTTGGTATGCAGGGTCGAGAGCACGAGATGGCCCGTGAGCGCGGCCTGCACCGCGATCTGCGCCGTCTCCAGATCGCGCATTTCGCCGACCATGATGATGTCGGGGTCCTGGCGCAGGATGGAACGCAGCACATGCGCGAAGGTCAGGCCGATTTGCGGCTTCACCTGAATCTGATTGACGCCTTCGAGCTGATATTCGATCGGATCTTCAACGGTAAAGAGCTTGCGCTCGGGCAGATTGAGCCGGTTGAGGCAGGCATAGAGCGTCGTCGTCTTGCCGCTGCCGGTCGGGCCGGTCACCAGCAGAACGCCTTGCGGCCGGTGCAGCACCGCGAGGAAGGGATCGAGCATCGTCTCGTCGAAGCCGAGCGACGGCAGATCGACCGCGAGACTGCCGCGATCGAGCAAGCGCATCACGACGGATTCGCCGTGCAACGTCGGCATGGTCGAGACGCGCAGATCGAATTCGCGGCCTTGCACCGCGAGGCGGATGCGGCCGTCTTGCGGCAAGCGGCGCTCAGCAATGTTGAGCTTCGCCATGATCTTCACGCGCGAGATGATCGCGGCGCGAAGCTGGCTGGGCGGTGAGGCGAATTCGCGCAGCAGCCCGTCGACGCGATAGCGCACGACGAGACGGTTCTGCAGCGGCTCGATATGGATATCGGACGCGCGGCTCTCGACCGCGCGCGTGATGAGCTGATTGACCAGGCGGATGACCGGCACTTCGCTGGCGAGATCGCGCAGCCGGTCGACATCCTCGAGCAGATCCTCGTCACCGATTTCTTGATTCGCCGCTGCCTGCGCCTGCGCATTCTTTTGCGGCTCGTAAAGCCGGGCATAGGCGGCATCGAAATCCGACGGCAGCGCGATCCGCGGCATGACCGGCCGGCCGCTCGCCATTTCGACCGCCTGCCGGACATAGCGGTCGAGCGGGTCGACCATGGCGACGACCAGCCCGTCCTCATTCTCGACGAGCGGCAGGATGCTCCAATGGCGAATGAATTGATTGGTGAGGCGGCCTTCGATCACCGGCGCTTCCGGATAGTCGGGTGGCTCGGCGATCGCCAGATCGAGCTCGCGCGACAGCGCCTCCGCGACATCGCGCTCGCTGGCGAGGCCGAGCTTCACGATCAGCGCTTCAAGCCGATCGGCATTGCTGCTTTGCAGACGCAGCACGCGGTCGAGGGCCGGCTGGTCGAGTTTGCCGCCGGCGACGAGACGGGCCGCGACTTGCCGCTCGACCTCTTTACGCTCGAGTTCAATGATCACGGCCTACCCTGCGCTCGCCGACGCTCCTCGACGTCCCGATCGATCCCGAGGGCAAATCTTACGAGGCGGAGTGTGACGGCTTCAAGTCAGTTAAATGTCAGCCGCTGGCGGGTCAGAAACCTGTGATCGGCCCGTAAAGCCAGACGAGCCAGGTGCCAAGACAGAGCGCCGGGCCAAAAGGGACCTGCTGACTAAGAGTCAGCTCCTGCCCGCGCAGACGCATAATAAGGGCAAGAACAAGACCCACGGCCGCCCCGATCAGCACGACGTTGGGCAAATCGATCCATGTCACCCAGGCCCCCGAAGCGGCGAGTAGCTTGGCATCGCCGAGCCCCAAGCCCTCGCGGCCGCGCAGCCGCCGATAGAGCCAGCGGATCAGCGCGAAGATCGCGAACCCCGCCGCGGCGCCGACGGCGCTGTCGATCACTTCCCCGGGGCCGAGAAAGTAGGTCGCGACTAACCCAAGCCCGATGAGCGGCAAGGTGAGGACATCCGGCAAGATGCCGTCGCGAAAATCGATCACCGCCAGGGTCAGCAGCCCCCAGCCGAGGACACAGCCGACCCAAAGCGCCAGCCCCCCGCTGACGCTCGCCGCCCAAACCGCGACAAGCAAGGCCCCCACTTCAATAACGAGTGGAAGTGCCGTGATTTTCGCGTCGCAGTAGCGGCAGCGGCCGCGCAAAGCGAGCCAGCTCGCGATGGGAACAAGGTCGGCCGGCCCGAGCACATGGCCGCAATGATCGCAGGCCGAGCGGCCGCCGACCACCGGCCGACCTGCCGGCAGCCGCGTGACCAGGACGCCGAGGAAGCTGCCAATGAAAGGCGCCGCCAGCACCGGCCAAAGCCACTCTGGGGCTCCCATGGTTACCGATCCGATCGATTACGCTGCACTGCGATAGTCGACATAGCATGGGGGATCGCCGTCACCGCAGCAAGAACGCGAGGGTCTTTCACGTCTATCCGGACGGGTATAAACTGTTCGGACACGGAGGAATTACGCATGACGACACAGGCAGAAAACGAGCGTCTGACCCAGATCGGTCCGGGCACACCGATGGGCAATTTGCTGCGCCGCTATTGGCAAGTGGTCGGCACCGAGACCGAGCTGACCAAAGAGCCCGTGCAGAAGGTGCGGATCCTGGGCGAAGATCTGACCCTGTTCCGCACGGAGAAGGGCGAATACGGTCTCGTCGACGATCGCTGTCCACATCGTTGCATGTCGCTCGAATTCGGCATTCCCGAAGATTGCGGCCTGCGCTGCGCCTATCACGGCTGGATGTTCGACACGAAGGGCAATTGCGTCGAGATGCCATTCGAGGATCTGGCGCATCCTGAGCTGCGCTACAAAGAGAAGATCAAGATCAAGGCCTATCCCTGCGAGGCGCTCGGCGGCTTTGTCTGGGCCTATATGGGTCCAGCGCCCGTGCCACTGCTGCCGCGCTGGGACTTGCTCGTGCGCGACGATCTCGATCGCGCGATCGAGATCTATCCGCTGCCCTGCAATTGGGTGCAGTGCATGGACAACTCCGCCGATCCCGTGCATTTCGAATTCCTGCATGCGAAGTTCGGCAATTATCAGGAAAAGAAAGCCGGCCGGCCGCCAGCGATGAACCCGGCACGGCATGTGAAGATCGCCTTCGAGACCTTCGAATACGGCTTCTACAAGCGCCGGCTGCTCGAAGGCGAGCCCGAGACCTCCGACGACTGGACAGTCGGCCATCCCGTGCTCTTCCCGCAAATTCTTGCGCAGGGCGCAGCCGAAGCACCTGGCTTCCAGATCCGCGTGCCGATCGACGACACGCATACTTTGCAGATCATGTACCGCACCAGTAAGCGCAAGCCCGGTGCGGCGCCACTGCCGATCAAGGTCACGCAAAAGCGCGTGCTCGATGACAACGGCAAGCTGATCGGCAATACCATCCCGCTGCAGGATTGCATCGCGTGGATCGGCCAAGGCCCGATCTCCGACCGCACGCGCGAGCATCTCGCGACCAGCGACCGCGGCGTCGCGCTCTATCACAAGATGCTGTTCGAGAACTGCGACCGGGTCGAGCAAGGCCTCGAGCCGATGGCCGTGATCCGCGACCGCACCGTGAACGAGCCGATGATCGAGATCAAGCGCGAAGCCGCGACCCTGAAAGCCTTCGACTCGAAATACGAGAACAACTTCCAGGCGATCCAGAAAGAAGCGGCGCCGGCTAAATAGCCGGCGCTACTTCTTCACGCCGTAATCGCGCGCGGCCGCCTCGAGCGAGACGTACCCGTGTGCGATGTCGCGCGCGATGGCTTCGCGTGCGCGCTCTGCCGGCGGCCCCCAGCCGCCACCGCCGCCGGTCTCCAGTACGACGACATCGCCGGCTTTGAGCGGATAGTTGCGCACTTTCGAAATGACCTCGCTGCCGCCCGCGGCTTTGTAGACGGTTACGCAGCCGGGCTGCCCCGCCTGCCCGCCTTGCACGCCCCACGGCGGATCGCGCGTGCGATCGACGTTCGTCGTCAGCAGGCAGGGATAGGTGATCACATATTTCTTGCGGAAGCCGAGCCCGCCGCGGAATTTGCCGGCGCCGCCGGAATCCGGCCGCAGTTCCAGCGATTCGATGCGGAACGGCAGCAGCGTTTCTTGCAACTCCATCGGGATGAGCCGCGTGTCGCCATGCGCCATGGTGCGGAACGGCCCGGCGCCATCGTGCCCGTCGCCCGCGCCCCAGCCGCCATGGCCGCTGTCATGCGCCAGGAAAGCGCGGCCGTCGGGCCATTTGCCGCGCACCATGAAGCCGGAATGGGTGCCGAAATGCGCGCCGGTCGCCTTGTCGGGCACCGCCGATTGCAGCGCGCGAATGATCGCATCGATCACCGTCGGCAGCGGGAAAGGATAGCCGCCCATCGGCGCATCGGGCCGCGCGCTGATGATCTTGCCTTCGGGCAGGATGAGCTTCAGCGGCCGGTACATGCCTTCATTCGCTGGCTCACGCGGCATGATGAGATATTTGAACGCGACGCGCGCCGCCGTCATGCCGCCGCCGTAATAGCCCGAATTGATGTTGCCGGGCCGCTGCTCGGAAATCTCGGTGAAGTCGATGGTGATCTCATCTCCGGCGATCGTTACCTTCACCTTGATCGGCACCGGATCGTCGGTGATCGTGTCGTTGTCGAGACAGGTCTCGGTCTCATAGACGCCGTCGGGAATGGCGCGGATCGCGGCGCGCGCCGCTTCTTCCGCCTGATCGAGGATCGTCGCGATCGCGGCGTTAAACGTCTCGATGCCGTATTTCTCGGCGAGCGCGATGGTGAGATCGCGGCCGAGGAAACAACCGGCGAGCTGCGCCGAGATATCGCCCATCAAATCGACCGGCAATCGCGTGTTGTTCTCGATGATGCGATAAACCTCCTCGATCGGCTCGCCCTTTGACCAGAGCTTTATCGAGCGGAGCTGCAAGCCCTCCATGAAGATGTCGGTGGTGTGGCCGCTTGGCACGCCGCCGATATCGATCCAGTGCACATTGATCGCGAAAAACCCGATCAACGTCTTAGGCGCGGGGCCGGCATAGATCGGCGTGTACATCACCGTGTTGTTGAGATGCTGGCCCTGCACGGCAGCGTGATTGCAGACGACGACGTCACCTTCGAATAGCCGCTCGCGGCCGTAGATCTTGAGCCCGTCGCGCACCGCCGTGCCGACTGTGTCGGCAACGAAAGGCGGCATGCCGCCGGTCGATTGCGCGACGAGGTGACCTTCGGTGTTCACGAGGCCGACGGCGAAGTCCTTATATTCGTAGACATAGGGGCTGAAGGCCGTGCGCGTGATGTTCGCGTCGATCTGATCGGCTATAGAAACGACGCCATATCGGATCACTTCGAGCGTGATCGGATCGAGCTTGGCCGCGGTTTGCGCGATGGTGTCCATCTCGATCTCTCCTACTTGCTGCCGCTGCAATCGATGCGGATTTCGCCCATCTGGCCGATGCGGAAACGATCGCCCGGCCAGACCAACGTCGTCGAGCCATACTCCTCGATCACCGCCGGCCCGGCGCCCTCGAAACCGGCCGCCAGCGCATCGCGCTCAAAGACGTGCGTCTCGACTAGGCCCGCTTTGCCGAAATAGACCGGCCGCGTGCTCTCGCCACGGCCTTTTCCGGCGCGGCGCGGCAGGCGGCCGATATCCGGCCGGCGGAGCTTGGCGAAGCCCGAGACCCCTAGTCCCTGCAACTCGGCCGGCGCTTTCGAATCGGCATGGCCGTAGCGGCGTTTGTAATCGCGCGTGAAGGCTTCGTGGATGGCCTCTGCGGTTTTGAGGCCGGTGATCGGCACTTTGATATTGTGGCGCTGGCCGCGATAGCGCATCTCGGCATGGCGCTCGTAGAAAATCTCGCTAGCGCCGAATTCGCGCGTCAGTGCCTCGGCCGCTTCGCGCTCCATCGCCTGAAATTCCTCCTCCATCGTGCCGACGATCTTGTCTTCGAGCAGGCCGGTGAAGGTCTTGGCGAAATCGATACGCGCATCCGCGAGCAACATGCCGATGGCCGAGAAATTCCCAGGCTCGGGCGGGATGATCACCTGCGGGATCGACAGCTCATGCGCCAATGCCGAGGCGTGCAGTGGCCCACCGCCGCCATAACAGAAGAGCGCGAAATCGCGCGGATCGAGCCCGTGCTCGATCGAGACGCGACGGATCGCACCAGCCATGGTGACGGTCGCAATCGAAAGCGCGCCATCGGCCATTTCGATCACGCCGCGCTCGCCGGTATAGCCGAGCGGCGTCGCGACGCGATCGGCGAGCGCGCGCTGGGCGAGATCGGTGTTGAGCGCGAGCTCGCCGCCGAGGAAATGATCGGGATTGAGCCGGCCGAGCAGCAGGTTCGCGTCGGTCACCGTCGGTGCCTCGCCGCCGCGGCCATAGCAGACCGGACCGGGCGTCGAGCCGGCGCTTTGCGGTCCGACATGGACGCGCTTCTGCTCGTCGAGCCAAATGATCGAGCCGCCGCCCGAGCCGACTTCGACGATATCGATCACCGGCGATTTGATCGGGAAACCTTTGATATAGCCGTTGGCGTAATAAACGGAATCGACCGAGAAACGGCCGCGCTCGACCAGCGCGCATTTCGCCGTCGTGCCGCCCATATCGAAAGCGACGACATTCGCGATGCCGAGCGCTTCGGCATAAGCACCAGCGCCGATGCAGCCGCCAATTGGACCCGATTCCACCAGCGCAATCGGCTGGCGGCAGGTACGTGCGACCGAGAGCAGCCCGCCATTCGAGCCCATCATGAAAAGCGAGCCGTCATAGCCGCGCTGGGTCAGGTCGCTTTCGAGGCGGCGGATATAGGTATTCACCTGTGGCCCAACATAAGCATTCGCCGCCGCGGTCGAGCAGCGCTCGTACTCGTACCATTCGCGCGTCAGCTCGGTGCTGCAGGTAACGTAGACGCCGGGCAGCATGCGCTGCAGCATCTCGGCGGCGCGCTGCTCATGGCTCGGGTCGAGATAGGAGTTCATGAAGAACACGGCGACGGAATCGACCTTTTGCCGTTTGAGCTCTTCGGCGAGCTTCTCCAGCGCCGCCCCATCGAGCGGCGTGACGATCTGGCCCTTGGCGTCGAGCCGCTCGGGTATTTCGAAACGCAGCTCGCGCGGGATCAGCGGCTCGTCGCGCTGATAGTGCAGATCGAAAGGATCGGGGCGATTGGCGCGCGCGATCTCAAGCACGTCGCGGAATCCGGCGGAGGTGACGAGTGCTGTCCGCGCGCCGCGGCGCTGGATCAGCGAATTGATGACGAGCGTCGTGCCATGGTTGAAGAAATTCGCC
Organism: uncultured Alphaproteobacteria bacterium; assembly: GCA_963740675.1. GTDB lineage: Bacteria > Pseudomonadota > Alphaproteobacteria > ATCC43930 > CGMCC-115725 > CAIKMD01. The sequence continues at coordinate 589,537 of CAVUFS010000001.1, read as the reverse complement.
GCTGCCGGATCGATCTGTGCCTTAGCGAAACAATCGAGGATGCCGTCGACGAAATTTTCATAGGTCGTCGGACTCTTGGTGTAGACGACCTTCTGGCTGTCATGATCGAAGGCAACGAGATCGGTAAAGGTGCCACCGATATCGACCGCTACCACATACGCCATCGCAACGCTCCTGCCCCGCCGTGTTTGATATCGACAATACCGCAGAAACCGGTACCGTGAAATTCGCCATGGATTTCGCGTCGCCGCCCCATACCGCACCCACCGAACCGCAGCTTTTCGGCCACCCAAGAGGCCTGACCTATCTTTTCTCCACTGAGATGTGGGAGCGGTTTTCCTATTACGGGATGCGCTCGCTGCTCGTCCTCTACATGGTGAAATACCTGCTCAATCCCGGCACGGTTGACGGCGTCATCGGCTTCGCGGCATTGCGCGGCATCCTCGAAAGCGTGTTCGGCCCGCTCGCTATTCAGCCCCTCGCCTCGCAGATCTACGGCCTCTACACCGCCCTCGTTTACGCGACGCCGATTCTCGGCGGCTATCTCGCCGATCGCTTTCTCGGCCAGCGGCGCACGGTGATCATCGGCGCGGTGCTGATGGCCCTCGGCCATTTCATGATGGCTTTCGAATTGCTATTCCTCTTCGCACTGTTCGCGTTGATCCTCGGTAATGGCGCGTTCAAGCCCAACATCTCAACGCAAGTCGGCCGGCTTTACGCGCCGGGCGATCAGCGCCGCGACCGTGCCTATTCGGTCTTCTATGTCGGCATCAATCTCGGTGCGTTCTTCTCGCCGCTGGTGTGCGGCACGCTCGGCGAAGAGCTCGGCTGGGGCTACGGCTTCAGCGCGGCAGGCGTCGGTATGGTGATCGCGCTCGGCGTCTATTTCTTCGCGCTACGCATCCTGCCACCGGACGAACCACGGCCGGTGCGCACTGACGCAGTACGACCGCGCCTCACCCTAGAAGAGCGTCGCGGGGTTACGGCGTTGCTGTTGCTCTTCATCCCGGTGACGTTTTTCTGGGCCGGCTATGAGCAGCAAGGCAACACGATTGCGCTCTGGGCGGACGGTTTCACCGATCGCGCGATTGATTTCGGCTTCTGGCAGACGACCATCCCGACGACATGGTTTCAGGCCTTCAATCCGTTCATGATCTTCGCCTTCACGCCTTTCATCGTCGCGCTGTGGCGGCGGCAGGCAGCGCGCGGCGCGGAACCGACGACGGTAACGAAGATCGCCATCGGCTGCTTCGGCGTGGGGCTTGCCAATCTCATCATGGCTTTCGCCGCCTGGCACACCGGCGAGACTGGCAAAGCGAGCTGGCTCTGGCTCTTTGCTTATTTCGTCGTGATCACTCTAGGCGAGCTCTATCTGTCGCCGACGAGCCTGTCGCTCGTCACCAAGATCGCGCCGGCCTCGATCGTGTCGCTGATGATGGGCGTGTGGCTGGCGACGAGCTTTGCCGGCAATTTCCTCGCCGGCTGGCTCGGCTCCTATTGGAGCGCGATGGATAAACCCGATTTCTTCCTGATGATCGCCGCCATTGGGACCGCGGCCGCGATCCTCGTCTGGCTGATCGGCCGGCCGCTCGGCATCAAGCACTAGCTCAACGGCCCGAGAGGATCTTCACCGCTTCCTTCACGCCTTCCTGGCCCTCGGGATGGTCGCGATGCCATTGGATGGTGAAGTTATGGAACTGGATGCCGCGCGCCTTCGCCGCCGCGATCTCGGGCGCGATCTGCGATTCCGGATAGGTGTAGAGGTCGCTGTTGGCGTATTTCCACACCAGCTTCTGGCCCTCCGGCGTCTCGAGAAAGGTGACGAAGAGGATCGCCGCATTGGGCGCGGCGGCGTTCTTCGGGATCGAGAAATAATAGAAGCGCAGCGCCGCGAAATCCTCGGGTATCACATGCGCGATCGGCGCGCCCTTGCGCACGAACTCGACATATTCGCGGCCGGTGCAGTCCATCAGGAAGCCGACAAATTCGCCCGAAGCCACGCGCTCGAGATCGGAGCAGCGGATGAGCCCGCCGAGTTGCGGCGAGAGCTGGCGCGCGAAATCGATTGCTTTCTGTCCCCAGACATCGGAGCCGGACAGCAATTCCCACGACCCGGCATAAGGCGTCGAGGCGATCTTGCCCTTCCATTCCGGCTTCAACATATCGGTCAGCTTGGTCGGCTTTTCCGGCGCGAGCTGTGTGTTGTAGACGATGCCGCCGGGCATGGTGGTGAAGATGCGGATCGCACGGCCTTCGGCATCGACCGAGGATGGATCGATCCTCCCCGGCAGCAGCGACACCCAATCGACCGGCATCGAGGCATTCTTTGACGCCAGATCCGCGGCGTGCTGGTCGGAGCCGATCACAGCATCGGTTGGCGATGGGCTGCCGGACGCGTTCGCGAGCACGACCTGATTGACGATCTCGGGTAACGACGCACCCGGCGTGAAGCGGATGGTGATGTTGGTGCCGTAGACCGCATTCATTTTCGCGGCGATGTCTTTCAGCGCATCGGCGCCGCCCAGAATGCCGCCGCCCCATTCGAGATTGAGCTTCGGCTCTTTCTTCGCCGCCTCGATGATCTTGGCCAGCGCCGGACTGGGCTGATCGTCCGCACGCGCGACACCGCAAGCAAGAACCAGCGCTACGCCGGCCAGCGCCAACCGATGCAGACGACTCACGATGCGACGACCGGCGATTTATCGGCGTCGGAGAAATTCTTGCCGGCGTCGAAGCGAACGACGTCGTTCTTTCCGGCGTCGCGCACAATGCCGTGCGGATCGCGCCCCGCCTTCACCGCGGCGATCGAATCGAACGCGACCTTGCGCCACATCACCACGCCGCGATCCGACGTGCCGAGGATTTCCTTGGTGCGATCGTGGATCGGACCTTGGCTTTCCTGCGCCGCGCGATCCTGATCCTCGGAGGCGAGATCCCACCAACCATCCTCGACGCGCTTATAGACGCCGGGCGTGTTGTGCTGCAGGCCTCGGCATTCGCGCTTATAGGGACCTTGCGGCTTGAAGCGGCTCTCCACGAAGAACGTCGTGGTCGTCACATCGTCCGTCGGCACCCGGATATGGAAAAAGTCGCTCGGGATGCTGCCCGCGCGCGCGTTATGCCGCCGCGTCGAGGACGGGAAGATATCGTGCACAATGTTGCGCGCACCGCCGGGATATTGCGACGCCGTGCGGAAGCCATACCAGGTCGGTGTGTATTCGATCTCTGGCCGCTTCAACGCGATCGAAGGATACACCGAGGCATGGAGCGCCATGCTGTGATAGGGGTCCATGCCGTTCTCGGCGCGCTGGGCCCAGTTGCAATGGTCGTCGCTCGCCCAAATGGTGCGATCGCAATCGTCGAGGCTCAGCAGATCATAGCGCGGCAGGACGGGCGCCGGCGCCGGGCCGATATAAGCGAAGACCAAGCCAGCCGCGACCTGGATTTGCGCCGCGCGCTGCTTCACCTCTTCGAAGAGGCGGCTGCCAGGCGGCTCTGCCGGCATCTCGACACATTGGCCATCGGCGCCGTAGAGCCAGCCGTGATAGCAGCAGCGAATGCCTTTCTCTTCGACGCGGCCGAACTCGAGCGAGGCGCGGCGATGGGCGCAGATGTGATCGAGCATGCCGATCTTGCCCTTGCCGTCGCGGAACAGGACGAAGGTCTCGCCCAGCAGCCGGATCATGATCGGCTTGTTCTCGATCTTCTCCTCGAACCAGACCGGCCACCAGTAGCGGCGCAGCATCTCGCCGCCGGGCGTGCCGGGGCCAACGCGCGTCAGCATCTCATTTTCTTCAGGGGTCATGGCTCCGGCTCCGAACTTTTTTTCATCAAATCGTCTGACGATCGAGTTTACGGCAAGCTTGTCCAAGCGTCCACCGCGCAACCAAGGCGCCGCGTCCTCGTTGGACTCGCACGCGACAATCACATGCGTAATGGAGCTTTTAGCATGGTTGCGACAATCCAACCCACCTCGAACGTGCAAGAGACCAGCCGGCTCATCTCTTCGGAGAAAGTAACCGGCGCCAAGGTCGAGAACACCGATGGCGATAACCTTGGCCATATCGAAGAGATCATGATCGACAAGATCAGCGGCCGTGTCGGCTATGCCGTGCTCAACTACGGCAGCTTCCTTGGCATGGGCGGCAAGCTCTTCGCGCTGCCCTGGGACGTGCTCAAATACGACACGCGCCGCGGCGCCTATGTCATCGGCATTCCGGTAGAGAAGCTGAAGAACGCGCCGAGCTTCGATACCGGCACCTGGCCGGATATGGGCGACCCAAAATGGGGCAAGCAAATCCACGACTATTACGGCTCGCCCGCCGATTGGTACCTCTCGAGCTATTAACGAGAGGCGCCGCTAGCCGAGCTTCAACCGCTCTTCCGCCATGCGCTGCATGACGCCTGGCCGGCCGATGCGATTGGATTGCTCGATCAGCGTCTGCACATAGGGCCCCGCGGCGACCGGCTCGTATTTGGCCGGATTGCCGGGGCCCTGGCAGCTTGGCAGGCACTCGATCATCGTCGCCGCATGCGGGTTGAAGAAGAGCGGCAGCGAGATCCGCGCCTTCCTGCCGGTGTTGAAATTCGACGCGCGATGCAGGCTCGAAACGTAATAGCCATTGGTCCAGCGCGCGAAGAGATCGGCAATGTTCACGACGAAAGCGCCGGGGATCGGCGGCAGATCGATCCAGACGCTCGATGTATCGCGCACTTCAAGCCCGCCGAGCTCATCCTGCGACAACAGGCTGAAGCTGCCGTAATCGGTATGGGGCGAGATGCCCCATTGCGTACGCCCCGCCGTCGCTGGATCGACCGGCGGATAATAATTGTAGGTCAGCGAGCCTGATGGGAAGCGATGCGCCGCATCGAGATAATCCTCGGGCAGATCGAGACTGAGCGCGAGCGCGCGGCAGAGTTGCTGCGCGACGCGGATGCGCTTGACGAGATGTGCTTCGAGGAATTCGCGAAAGCCCGGCATCAATGCCGGATCGACCCAGCGGCCACGACCGATCGTGCGGCCGGGATGATCCTCGGTCTCGCCTGAGAGAAGCGGCCGCGGCAGGCTGTAGGTTTCTTTCTGATCGGTTTCCTTGTCGGGATTGGCGCTGGGATTCTTGCCGCCGACCGGCGTGTAATTACAGGCGCCCTTCACCTCGCGCGGCAATTCGAAGAATAACCGGCCCCATTCATGCGCCAGCGCGATCTCGGCTTCCGAAATGCCGTGATTGGCAAGATAGAAGAAGCCGGTATCGATACAGGTATCGTGCAAGGCGCGGGCGACGCGTTTGCGCTCGTCGAGCGACCCGTTATTCGTATAAGCACCGAAATCGATGATCGGGATCGTCTTGCCCGGCTGACGCTTCTCGCCGATCGACTGCACGCGTTGGCGATTGTCGAAATCGGCGTAGAGCTTGACCTCATCGTCCTTGATCGTCTGCATAACGCGTTCTCCCGGGCACGCGGGCCTTTCCGGCCCTGATCATCGGATTATACTCCGAGCGCACTGCCGATCGTGCGAAATTGAGCGGGCTCTGGGGGCGGAAACAACAAATCATGGCACCGAGTTATGACACCATCATCGTCGGCGCCGGCTCGGCCGGCTGCGTCCTCGCGGCGCGGCTTGGCGAGGACAGTGCGCGCCGCATCCTCGTTCTGGAAGCCGGCGGCGAAGACAAGCATTGGCTGATCCATCTGCCGCTGGGCGTCGGCAAGGTGTGGAACAATCCGCGCTGGAATTGGAACTATAAGAGCGAGCCCGAACCTCACCTCGACAATCGCCAGATCGAGCATCCGCGTGGCAAGGTGGTCGGCGGCTCGTCCTCGATCAACATCATGGCCTATGTGCGCTGTCACCGGATCGATTACGACCGGCTGCCGCAGATGGGATTGAAGGGCTGGTCGTTCGCCGACGTGCTGCCCTATTTCAAGCGCGCCGAGACGTGGGAGGAAGGCGGCAACGCGTTTCGCGGCGATTCCGGCCCGCTGAAGACACGCAAGAATCTAATGCAGGACCCGATCTGGGACGCTTTCGTCGCCTCCGCATCCGAGATGGGCTACGGCGCGGTCGACGATTTCAACGCGGCCGAGCAGCAAGGCTATAGCAGGCTGCAGCACACGATCGGCAATGGCCGGCGCTCCAGCGCCGCCGTCGCCTATCTGCGGCCCGCGATGCAGCGCGGCAACATCGATCTCATCACGCAGGCGCATGCGACGCGCGTATTGTTCGATGGACCGCGCGCCATCGGCATCGAATACATAAAGGATGGGCAGAAGCACGAGGCGCATGCCGATAGCGAAGTAATCCTCGCCGGCGGGGCGTTCAACTCGCCACAGCTCCTACTGCTCTCGGGTATTGGCCCCGCCGATGAACTGACGCAGGTCGGCGTTGAGCCGCGCGTCGATCTCAAAGGCGTCGGCAAGAACATGTCGAACCACCCGGTCGCGTCGACGCAATGGATCCGCGCCAAGGGGCAAGGCACGTTCCATAAGGGGCTGCGCATGGACCGGCTCGCGGTCAGCCTCGCGGAATATTTCATGTTCGGTACCGGCTTTGCGACGCGCGTGCCGGCGATGGGCACCGCTTTCACGAAAAGCGAGCCCGGGCTCGACGCGCCCGATCTACAATTCTATTGCGGCGGCGGCGGCTTCCGCGCCCATGAATGGTTCCCGGTGATCAAGCCACCCGAGCCCGATGTCTTCGGCCTGACCTATTGCCATTTGCGGCCGGAAAGCCGCGGCGAGGTGAAGCTCGCCTGGGCCGATCCGCTCGCGCCAATCAAGATCTACAACAATTTCTTCGCCACCGAATACGATCGCCGCGCGATGCGAGAGGGCATGAAATTCGCGCTGCATACGGTCGAGGAGACGAAGGCGTTCGCCGGCTTCGCGCGCAACCGCGTCTTCCCCGGGCCTGACGTCAAGACCGATACGGAGATCGATGCTTTCCTGCGCGCCAACACGGCGACGATCCATCACCCTGCCGGCACCTGCAAGATCGGCATCGATACGATGGCGGTGGTCGATCCGGAATTCCGCGTCCGCGGTACCGAGCGGCTGCGTGTCGTCGATGCCTCGATCATTCCCGATCCGATCGGCGGCAATCTCAACGCGCCGGTGATCATGATCGCCGAGAAGGCTGCCGATGTGATCCGCGGTCGGCCGGCACCAGCGCCGGCCGACATCTAACGCGCGATCAGTGCTGCTGCACCACCACCGCCGCCGGCGGTGCCGCAAGCCATTCGGCATCGACATTGACCGTCGGATCGACCGCCAGCCGCGCGCGATCATAGGGCCGCCGTGCGAGCCATGAGCATGCAAGCCCGATAGCGATGATCGGCAGCGAGACGAGGCCGAGCGTGTAGCGCAGCCCGTCATCGCCGTGGAAGACGAAATCGGTCGAGAGACCGAACAGCAGCGGGCCGACACCGTAGGACAGCATCGAGCTGCACACGCCCCAGGCGGCGACCGAGCGCGCGCGCAGATGCGCCGGGAACATCTCCTGCATGACGTTGCCGTACTGCATGAAGCCAATGCCGTCAGCGAAAGTGAAGATGAAGGTCCAGACCAGCGACATCGTGATGCTGTTCGAGAACAAGATGCCGAGCGCGCACACGATCCAGCAGCAGAACATGATGAAGAGATTGAGCACCTTGCCACCGCGCGCGCCGCGCTTCATCAGCCGGTCGGCGATAAAGCCACCCACCACCGCTCCGGTGACGCCGGCGATGGTCGTCGTCCAGCCGACCTGAATGCCGGCCTGAACCGGCGGCATATGGAAGACGCGGATGAAATAGCTCGGCAGCCAGGCAAACCACCCGATCGCCAGGATGCCGAGACAGGTATAGCCGCCGATCACCAGCCAAAACGCGGCCCAATGCTCGCGCATATGCGCCCAGAAGCCGACCTCGCTCCCTGCGCTCGCCGCTTTCTGCAGCGCTGTCGATGCGCGGCGGCTCGCTGATCGTGGTCGTCAACACGGCGAGCAGAAGCGTGATGCTGCCGACCGCGATAAATGCCGCATGCCAAAGGGAGGTCGTGCCGATGAGCGGCAGATCAACCGTGTCGACGCCGCGGAAGGTCGCCAGCACCGCGCCGCCGATTAGATAGGAGAGGCCGATGCCGCCGAAGCCGCCGATGCCGTAAACGCCGACCGCGGTACCGCGCTTATCCTTGCGGAAATAGTCCGAGATCAGCGAGAAGGCGACCGGCGCCAGCGCCGCTTCGCCGAGGCCGAGCCCCATGCGCGTGAGCATGAGCTCGGTGAAAGTGGTGGTGAAACCCGAAGCGACGGTGCTGCATCCCCAGATGGTGATACCGAACACCAGCACGTTCTTGCGGCTATGCCGGTCGGCATACCAGCCGAAGGGAATGGCGAAGAGACCGTTGAGCACCGAGAAAGAATAGCCGTTGAGCAGGCCGATCTGGCTGTCGTTGATGCCGAGATCCTTGCGCACCGGCGCGACCAGAAGCGTGAGGATGTTCCGGTCGACGAAATACATGAAGTAGAGCAGCAGCAGGACAATGAGCGCGTACCACGCCACGCCTGCCGATGGATATTGCGCCGAATCATCGGCGCTCGCCCGATAAGCCATATCCCACCCCTTGCATGTTCGCTCACGGGCTTATGCCCGTGGCCGTTTTTGGTGGGAGTACTGTGCGACCCGTTCGCGCCTCGGGTCAATGATTATGGCGTGCCCGATTACGGTGTCGTCGTGGGTACACGGCGGTGATGCGTCGCCTGCTCATAGGCATAGGCGAAGCGCAGCATGTCGGCATCGGAATAGGGCCGGCCGAGAAAAGTGATGCCTGTCGGCAGACCGGCCGACGTGAATGCGGCGGGCACAACCACCGAGGGTACGACCTCGAGATAAGTATTGAGATGCGACGCGCCCTTCTGCTCGGTGAAGGGCGGGTTCACACCTTCCGCGATCAGCGTCGGCAGATGCTCGACCGCTTTATGCACGATCGCATCGAGCCGGTTGTCGGCCATCGTCTTCAACATGTTGGTGAGCAGCAGATCGCGACCTTTGTAAGAGGCGAGCTGGCGCTCGGTCTGCGCGGGGCCGGGCGGAGTCACGCGCGTCCAGCGCTCTTTCGTCGGCGGCAGCAATTGATTGAAGAGCGGCGATGCCATCGCCTCTTCGCGCGAGCGGAAGGGCGGGTTGGCGCTGCCGGCGAAATAAAGCTTGATCGCCTCTTCCGCTTCGGGCGTACCGAAGGCGCGCTTGGCGAGCAGCGGTTTAAGATCATCGATGACGACGGGATCGACGATCACCGCGCCGCAATCCTTGAGCTCGGCGATTGCCTGGTCGAAGAGCGTCGTCGTGAGAATGAAGTCCTCGGCATTCGGATCGCTGCCGAGGCCCATCGGCTCGCGCAGAATGCCGATGCGTGCGCCGCGCAGCGCGTCCTTGTCGAGCAGCGCGGCGTAGCTCTTCGGTGCGCGGCCGATGCCATGGGCAGTCACCGGATCCTCAGGATCGTAGCCGACCATCGCATCGAGCAGCTTGGCCAGATCGGTGACGGTGCGCGCCATCGGGCCGAGCGAGCCGTTGGTTGTCGGCCAGCCGCCATAGACGCCGCTGCGGCTGACAAGGCCGGTGCTCGGCCGCATGCCCGTGATCGCCGTCCAGATCGCGGGGCGGCGGATCGAAGCGAGGCCCTCCTGCCCGACGGAGACAGTCGCGAAATTCGCCGAAACCGCCGTTGCCGGGCCGCCGGACGAGCCGCCGACCGTGCGATCGAGATCGTAGGGATTGCGCGTCGAGCCGAAGAGCGAGCCATGCGTGTCGCCGGCGCCGAGCTCGCCCAGCGTGCCTTTGCCGATGAAGATCGCGCCGGCCTGCCGCAGCTTCGCGGCGACGAAGCAATCGCGCTCCGGACGATGATCCTTGAACAGCACCGAGCCGAGCGTCGTCGGCATTTCCTTCACATCGCCCTGATCTTTGACGACGACCGGAATGCCGTGCAGCGGCCCGACCGAACCCGGAGGCGCGAAAAGCAGCATCGAGCCGGTCGGCTTCTTCGAGCGCTTCGGGATTGAGCGAGATCAGCGAATTGATCTTCGGGCCGCCGCGATCGTAGCGCTCGATACGGTCGAGATAGGCTTCGACCAGCTTCCGCGCGGTCAGTGTGCCCGCTTTATAGGCAGCATGGATATCGGCAATCGTTGCTTCGAGCAGCGTGAAACCTTCAGCCATGCCAACCCTCCTTTAACGTCGGATACCGCGCCCTTTCGGCAGCATCGACCCGACAGCGAACACGAAAACCGATAATGCCACCAGAATCACGAAAATCACATGCAGCGCGTGATCGAAGCCGGCGATGATCGCTGCAGCGGAGTCCGGCGGCAGCGCCGCACGACCCGCCGGCGTCATGATCTGGTTTGCAAGATCCTCGCCACCTTTGAGAAACCCCGAAAGCGAGGCGTTGAGCAGGCCGCCGAACGCGGCCGCGCCCATTGCTTGGCCCAGGATGCGGCTGAACATCAGAGTTGAGGTGGCGATGCCGCGCTGGTTCCAGGCGCTCTCCGACTGCACGGCGACGAGGTAGGTATTGTTGTTCATGCCGATGCCGAGCCCCATCAGCAGGCCGCTCGCCATCGCCCAATAGGCCGTGCTCTGCGCATCGAGCAGCGACATCATGATGCTGCCGACGATATAGATCACCGCGCCGGCGCTGGCGGTCGCGCGATAGGAAACGCGGAGCATGCACTGGCCCGCGGTAAACGCACCCAGCGGACCCGCCGCCGACATCGCCATGATGACGAAACCCGACATCGTTGCCGAATCGCCTATTACGCCCTGGATGTAGACCGGCATATAGGCAGCAATGCCCATCGTCGTGGCACCCATCGCCAGCGAGGTAATATTGCCGCTGGTGGCGATGCGATCCTTCCAGAGCGACATCGGCCAGATCGGCTCGGGTTGACTGCGCTCGTAAATCGCGAAGACCGCGAGAAGCACGACACCCGCGGCGCCCAGCCCCGACGCGAGCACCAGGCCGAGCTTGGAAGCCTCCGCCAGTGCAAACATCAGCGTGCCGGTGCCGACGCAGATGAGCACCGCGCCGCCCCAATCGATGCGACGGCGGCGCTTTTCGATCCGCTCGTGGTAGCACCAGACCAGGATCGCGCCGGCCGCGATCGCGATCGGCACGTTGATCCAGAAGATCATCGGCCAGGTCCAATGCGTGGAGATGAAGGCGCCGACCATCGGGCCGATCAAGGCGGCGGCGATGAAGACGCTGGAGATAAGCCCCTGCAATCGCGCGCGCTCTTCGCCGGTGAAAATATCGCCGATAAGCGTGCGCCCGACCGGCACCAGCGCGCCGGCGCCGAGGCCTTGCAGGACACGGAAACACACCAGCGACAGCATGCTCCAGGCGAAGCCGCACAAAGTCGAGCCGAGGATGAACAGCACGACGCCGATCAGCAGGATAGGCTTGCGGCCGTAGAGGTCGGAGAGCTTGCCATAGATCGGGATCGTGACGACTTGGGTCAGCAGGTAAGAGGTGAACACCCAGCTCAGCAGATCGAAGCCGCCGAGCGCGCTGACGATCGTCGGCATCGCCGTGGCGACGATGGTGCTCTCGATCGCGGTGATGAAGACGGATGCCAGCGCCGCGATGAAAATCAGCATGCGGTTCTGGGTGCCGGCGGCCTCAGCCACCTCAACTCTCCGTTGTTCCGCGATCTCAGCCGGCACCGGCACCACTCGACGAACGCCTTCGGAACGCGACGCATAGCGCGGATGAGCCGGGCTTTCACGCGGATATTTTTCAGCCCTGGGCTGCACGCCCCTACTTTCCGGAGGGTTGCGTGCCGCCGGGGCACGCGATTAGCTTGTTGGTCGAAGCGGCACGCTAGACCGCGCGTGGTATGGGAGGTTTGTCGCGATGGAAGCCGTCAGCCGGGAATTTCCGGTGCTGATCGCGGGCGGCGGCCCGGTCGGGCTGATGCTGGCCGCTGAGCTTGGCTGGCGCGGTATCCCGAACCTGCTGATCGAGCGTGACCCGCCAGAAGAGCGCCTCAAATTCTCGCGCCTGCTGGTGATCAGCGTCCGCACAATGGAATTGCTGCGTCAGCTTGGTGCATCGGACCGGGTGCGCAATTGGGGCTTTCCGCCCGATCACCCGCTCGACAATGTCTTCGTCACCAGCCTCACCGGCTACGAGCTCGGCCGCTTCAAGATGTATTCGCTGGGCGAGGCGAAGGACGATCCGTTCAGCCCCGAGCATCAATGGCACTGCCCGCAGGTAGTGTTCGATCCGATCCTGCAGGAAGTCGCCGCCTCTTACGCCTCGACCGAAATCCGCTATCGCACCAATCTGATGGCGATCGAGCAGGATGAGCAGTGCGTCATCGCGACGGTCGAAAACGCCGATGGCTCGCGCGAGCGCATCGCTGCGCAGTATCTGATCGGTTGCGATGGCTTCGGCGGCAGCACGCGCAAGCTCGTCGGCATCGGTACACATGGCACGCCGTTCATCGATCACTCGCTGAACATCGAATTCCGCGTCGACAACATGGCGCAGTATCACGATAAGGGCACAGCCGGTCGTTATATCTGCATGGATGCCGAAGGCACATGGGGCACCTGCATGGTAGTCGACGGCAAGGGCCTGTGGCGCATCCTGATGTACGGCGATACCGAATTGCTGACCCCGAGCGAGGTCGATCGCGTGATCCGCCGCCTCGCCGGTCGCGATTTCCCGTTCAAGGTCGTTTCCTGCGTGCCGTGGAGCCGGCGCGCGCTGATCGCCGACCGCTTCCGCCAGGGCCGCGTCTTCCTCGCCGGCGATGCCGCGCATGTCCATCCGCCAAATGGCGGCTTCGGCATGAATACCGGCATCGGCGACGCCGCCGATCTCGGCTGGAAGCTCGAAGCGGTGATCCGCGGCTGGGCCACGCCCGCGCTGTTGGACAGCTATGAAAGCGAGCGCATCCCGGTTTGCGAGCGCGTCATCGAAGAAGCGATGAAGGAATTGCGCCGCCTCAAGGGCAACATCGATCTTTCCGCCATCGCCGCGCCAACGCCGGCCGGTGACGCGTTGCGCCAACGTGTCCGCGATAGATTGCAGGGCGAGTTCAGCGGCAGCCGCGTCTGGCATCGCTGGGGCATCCATCTCGGCGCGACCTATGAATTGGCGATCATCGCGGCCGACGGTACGCCGCGCGCCACCGACGACACCTATGATTACACCCCGACCACGCGGCCGGGATCGCGCGCGCCGCATCTTTGGCTGCGACCGGGCGTCTCCATCCTCGATCTCTTCGGCCGCAACCACGTGCTGCTGCGCTTCGGCGCGGATGCGCCGGATGCCGCGCCGTTGCGCGCGGCGGCGCTGAGTCGCGGCATGCCGCTCGACATCCATACGATCGATGATGCCGATGCCGCGAAGTTGTACGAGCGCAAACTGGTGCTGGTGCGGCCCGACGGCTATGTCGCCTGGCGTGGCGACACGGTGCCGAACGCACTCACCATCATCGACCGAATCCGCGGCGCAGCCGTGCCGTAACACGCCAAACCAAAAGGGAGAGACGACATGCCCGAGAACGAAAAGCCATTCGACCAGATTATGGCCGGGCTGCTGCACAAAGAGCTTTACATCGCGGTGACAGAGCCACTCGGCGGACCGGGCCTCGCCGAGCATCTCGAAGCGCATATCCACGGCCAGATCGAGATGGAGCGCAAGCACATCCTCTTCGGCGCGGGGCCGCTGCAGGATGAAGGCAAGGACAAGCCGACGCGCGGCATGTTCATCATCCGCGCCAAATCTTTCGAGGACGCACACAAGATCCTCGACGGCGACGTCTTCCACAAGAAAGGCTTGCGCAAGTACAAGCTCTATCGCTGGAGCCTCAACGAAGGTTCGATCAACGTCACGATCAACTATTCCGATCAGACCGCGAAGATCGACTAGAGCCGCAACAGCGCAAATCGAATCTGTTTCTGCACCATGCCTCGCCGTCATGCCCGCGAAAGCGGGCATCCAGTGTGCGTTTATGGACCCCCGCTTTCGCGGGGGTGACGATTTAAGTTGGATTTACGTGAGCCGCAACAGCTTCGCGACGTTCTGGTAGAGGATCTTGTCTTTGTCGTGCGGCGACAGCGGCGCGCTGTCGATGAATTCGCGCGCCTCTTTGTTCGAGGCGTAGGGCCAGTCGACAGCGAAGATGATGCGGTCGGTGCTCATCTCCATCGCCGTGCAGAGCAGCGCCGGATGCGAGAAATTGCCGCTCGTCGTGATGTAAAAATGCTCGCGGAAATAGTCGCGGAATTTCCGTTTGAGCCCTTTGTCGCGCGATAGCGCCATATCGCAGCGCCAGAGGAGGAACGGCAGCCCCTCACCCATATGGCCGAGGATGAGCTGCAGCTTGGGGTAGGCATCGAACAACCCGCAGATCGACAAGCGGATGGCATGCGCCGCGGTCTCGAAAGTGAAGCCGAGACCGGCGCCGTCCATCGTCGGATAGCCTTTGAAATAGGCGTCGACCACGGCGCGATGCGGCGGGCCGGGATGGATATAGATCGGCACGTCGAGTGAAGCGGCGCGCTCGTAAATACACCAGAAGCGCTTTTCGTCGGTGAAGGCTCCATGCGTGAGGCCGTAGATCATCGCGCCTTTGAAGCCGAGCTTGGTGACGGCCCGCTCGAGTTCCGCCGCGGCAGCCTCCGGATCGGGCGTCGGCAGTGCCGCGAAGCCGGCGAAGCGATCGGGGTGGGCACAAATCGCGCCATAAAGCGTGTCGTTCGCCTCGCGGGCGAGCGCGACCGCCTGATCGGGCGGGAAGTTCTGCGCACCGGGCGGCGCATGGGCGATCACCTGCAGATCGATACTCGCCTCGTCCATCTCGCGAAGCCGCTGCTCGCCGAGATCGCCCAGCCCTTGGACCCACCTCGGCTTGCTTTTGATATCGACGCCGACGGTCTCTTCCGTCTGCAGCTTCGGTATCCAGAAATGCTCTTCGATTGCGACGGTTTTGACCACGTCAGGACTTCGTCAACTCAAGATAGAAACGCCAGAGCGCGGCGGCACGGCCGCTCGGCTTGTTGCCGCTGAGACCTTGGTTGCGGCCCTTGCCGGCCTTCGCCATCTCGCGGAACACCTCTTGGTCTTCCTCGGGGATCGGCCGCGGATTGCCGAGCAATTGAGCGCGATAATTCATCTCAGCGAGGTTGTTCAGCGTGATCGCCTCGAGCGCCGCTTCCTCGACGCTGCGTCCCGCGCTGGTGATACCGTGGCCGCGCATCAAGCAGACCTTGGAATCGCCCATCGCCTTCGTAAGGTCGTCGCCGAGCTTTGGATTGCTGATCAGAATGCTGCGGTCATACGTCGGCACGCCGCCAAGCGCCATCGTCGCGCCCGAGGGATCGAAGGCGCCGTAAAGCGGTAATAGGGGTTTGTCGCAAATCGTGAACAGCACAACGGTCGGCGGATGAACATGCACCACCGACTGGATATCCGGGCGCTTGCGATAGACGGCCGTGTGGATGAACACCTCGATCGGCGCTTCAAGACCCTCACCGAGGTCGCCGACAACCTTGCCGTCGATATTGACCTCGACCACCTGGTCCGCTGTCGTATAACGAACGCCGAGCTCGCCCGGGCCGCGCGCGCGGATGAGGACGCGATCGGTGCCGGGAATGCGCGCACTGATATGGCCGGTCGCGGCGTCGGCGAGACCGAGCTTTCCCAACACGCGGCAGGCTTGCGCGACACGTTCGCGGAGTTCGTCGATCTCGCTCATCTTGTGCTCCTTATTTGCTGCCGGCGGGGATGTTCTTGTTCGCGATATCCACAACCTGATCGCGGATCGGAATCTGATCTTCGGCCTGGAGGTTGGAGTATGGCATATCCGGCGGCGGCACTTCACTCGGCGCGCCCGGCGCCACATCGAGGCGGCGGCTGTTGCGCAGCACCTTGCCCCATTCCGATTGTCCGGCCTTCGACAGCAGCCAGTTGATATAGACCTTGGCCGCGTTGGGATGCGGTGCTTTGTCCATCAGCGACACGGTACCGAAGCCGGTATCGCCCGACAACGCTTTGACGTCCCCGTTGAACGGCTTGATGTTCTGGCCAAGCCCCTGCGCCTGGAACTGGCCGATCTCGTCGACCGGGGCCGCCATGCCAACCGGCGTGGTGCCGCGCACGACGCCTTCCGCTTCCTGACGGCGGTTGGCGATGAAGACGATTTTCTGCGTCGAAAAAAGCTTTTGCAGGAATTCGGCACCGAAATTCTTCAAGAACACCTGGCCATTCAGCAAGCCCTGTCCCGGCAGCCGCGGATCGTCCCACACGATCTTGCCGGCGAATTGCGGCTTCAGCAGATCCGAGAAGGATTTCAGATCGTCATGCGAGACGAAATCCCAATTGACCATCGCCAGCGGGCTGAAGGTGTAATCGAAAGCGAAGGTGTATTTCTTTTCCTTGTCCATCCAGCCGGCATCGAAGCCGTCATACCACGCCTTGTCATCGATCACTTCCGGCAGGATGAGCGCGGGCTTCAGCGGCGCGAAAGCACCCGCCGGCTTCAACGTCGAGAGGATCGACGGTGTGCCGCCGACATAGACATCCCATTTGTAGAGCCCGGCCTCGCGCTCGCGCATGATCTGCAAGATCACGTCGCGGCCGCTGCTGCCGACGAAAACCAGCTTGATATTGGGATAGGTGGCTTTGAAGGCGGTGGTCAGCACCTGCTCATAGGTTTTGCCGGGTCCGCCATGAACATCGACCTCGCCTTCCGCGACCGCGGCTTTGACGATTTCGTCCCAGCTTTGCTGCGCGTTCGCGGGCGCGGCGGCGATGAGCAGCGACGCCGCCAGCACGAGCGCGATCGTCCGAACCATAGAAACCCCTCCCCGATCGTGCCTTTTTAGCGCGGCACCGGCGTTTGATGCGAGAGCGTGATCTCGCGCTGCGCTTTCGAAGATTCGAGCATGCCCATGCACAGCTCGAGCGTCGCGCGGCCCCAGCGGCCATCCGGAAATGGATCGCGCTTGCCAGCGATCGCATCACGCAGTTCGATCAGCTCCGCCGCGCGGCCGTGATGCGGCGGCGCAGCGACTTCCTCGCAGCCATTCTCAGTATAGGCGTAAAGCCCGTCCGGCGATTGGCGGATGATGCCGCGCTCGCAGCTCACGATGGTGAGGCCGAAGAACGGCATCTTCCGCTCGGCGAAGTTGCGCGCATGCGCCTGGTCGCCGGAGACGATGTAGTCGGTCTTCTCTTCCTGCCCGGTCGCGCCGGTGCGTCGCGGCTTCGGCTGTTTGAGGCGCGGATCCATCTTCGCCTGCTGCCCGCCTTCGCCGATAAGCCAGGTCAGCTCGGTGATGTCGAAATAGCCGTAGCCGTTGAAGCCAACGCTTGCGACCGCGCCGTTCTCGAACGTGACGAGCGCGGAGAAATTGCCCTCCGTGTCGAAATTCGGATCGTGCCGGCCGGTGACGGCGCGCACCGTCTTCGCCATGCCGCCGCCGACGAAGCGCACGATATCCATCATATGCGGACCCTGGCGGAAGACGAGCCCGCCGCCGAGATTGGTTTTGATCTCGGGCGGCAGGCGCGGCCGTTGCAGCCAGTCGTTGAAGTTCCAGCTATTGATCTGGATGACGCGGCCGAGCTTGCCGCTGGCGATGAGATTGCCCATCGCGCGGATCGGCGAATCGAAAATCTTCGAATGACCCTGGATGAATTTGACGCCGGTCTTTTCGGCCGCTGCGACCATGCGATCGCATTCCTCGAGCGACACCGCCGTCGGCTTCTCGCAGATCACATGCTTGCCGTTCTCGGCCGCCGCGACCGTGTGCTCGCAATGGACGAGATTCGGTGTCGCGATCCACACCGCGTCGATTTCGCTCGAGCGGCACATCGCCTCGACCGTATCGAAAGCCGGCAAGTCGTAGCGCTTCTTGAAATTGTCGCGCGCCTCGGCGCGGATATCGGCGCCGCCGCCGAGCACCACACCTTCGACATTCGCAAAAGCCGGCAGAATCTGTGCCGCGGCCGAGCCAAGGCCCGCGACGCCGACGCGCAACTTGGATGCCATGTCCCCTCCCGCTATTTCGTTCCGCTATTTGGCGGCGGCGAGCTCGCGCTCGAAGCGCGTCTGCCGGTGTTTCTCGATATTCAGCGACAGCATTTTATTGGTCTTCGGATCGCGGATCATGCCATCGGGCTCTTTGCCCTGCTGCACGCGCTCGATCTGCTGACGTAGCAGATTGCGCCACATGACGATGCCGCGATCGGTCGTGCCGAGCAGCTCTTGGCTACGATCGAAGACCGGGCCTTGTGTCTCCCACGCCATCAGATCCTGCTGCGGGAAGTCGCTGGTATCGTATTCGCCATCCGGCGAGCGCGGATGGGTCAGATATTCTACCGGAATATCGGCATCGGCCTGCTCGACCGTGCTACCGTCGCGGGTCGGCGCGAAATGCAGCCAGATGATGTAGGTGTGCGTGTCGTCGACCGGCACGCGCCAATGCGTGACGATCTCGTTCTTGTCCTGCGGTACGATCAGGATGTTCGGGAAGATCGCCGGATGGCCGACTTCGCGCTCGGCGAGATTGCCGCCATAGGTGCGGATCTTGCGGATACCCGTCCAGCCGTCTTCGCGCGTCAACTCGAAATCGATGTTCTGGATCGGGCGATGGAAATACGACGCCGAGATCTTGCGCTCTTCAGAGACCTTCGGGTGATGCATCAGCATATGCGCGTGGAGATAATAGGTGTGAACCGGATCGACCGAGTTCTCCTGCGCCTGCAACCAATTGCAATTGTGGATCGGCAGCACGGTGATCGAGCGCGAGCCCTGCTTGCTGACCAGCGTCTCCCAACGCGGCAGCAGCGGCGCCGGCAACGGGCCCAGATAGGCGAAGAGAATGCCGCACAGCGCCTCGACCGGATAAGACGGCACGCAGGCTTCATCTTTTAGTGCGCTGCCTTTCGGCTCGAAAGGCTGCTCGATACATTTTCCCGAGGTCGCGAATTTCCAGCCGTGATAGGGGCAGCGCAGGCCGTCTTCTTCGACGAAGCCGAAATAGAGCGAGGCGCGGCGATGCGCACATTGCTCGCGGATGAGACCGACCTTGCCATTGCCGTCGCGGAAGAGAACGAGATTCTCGCCCATGATGCGCACGCGCTTCTTCGGCTTCTCCGCGGTCAGCTCAGCCTCTGGGCAGATCGGCATCCAGTAGCGGCGCATCAATTCGCCGCCGGGCGTGCCGGCGCTGGTTTGCGTCAGCAACAGATTGTCGTCTTGCGTCAACATGCGCGTTTCCTCGGATCGCTCGTTCGAAAGGGTGAGCTATGGTATGAGGGTGGCACGGAACGGGGCTTGGTTCAAGTCAATCGTCCGGACACGGATCAATTCGGAGACGCTGCCGCGATGGCAAAAAAACCGCAGAAAACAGCCACGCTGGACCGCGTTTTGGGCGAGCGGATCTATACCCGCCCCGGCTTTCTCGCCCGCCAGCTTCACCGCATCACCGCGGCGATCTTCGACGAGGAAACCGCGAGCTTCGGCCTGACCGGCTTGCAATACGGTATCCTCAACGTCGTCGCGATTGAGCCGGGGATCGATCAGATCGGCGTCTGCAACACGCTCGGCGTCGATCGCTCGACGTTGGCTGGCGTCGTCGACCGGCTTGAGCAGAAAGGTCTGGTTGCGCGCAGCCCCGGCGTCGATCGCCGCTCCAACGCGCTGCATCTGACGCGTGCCGGCAAGCGTATCCTGGGCGAGATCGAAGCCAGCGCGGAAAAGGCCGAGCGTCGCGCCTTCGAGGTGTTCAGCGCCGCCGAGCAGACGCAGTTCGAGCACATGCTGGCACGGCTGGTCGAGCATCACGCGCGTTACGCGGGAATGCCGAAACTCGCGCGCAGCTCACCAAAGCCGCCGCCGAGAAAGAGCGCGCGCAAAGCCGCGCCCTGAACCGCCTACTTGCTGGAATTCGCGGCGGCGAGATCGGCCTGGAAGGCCGTCAGCACCTTGTCGCCGCCGGGCGTCGCCTTCACCCAGGCATCGGTCATCGAGACGAGCTTTTCCTTCAGCGCCGCGCTCTGCTCGGGCGTCGTGGTGACGATCTTTTGCTTGTCGCCCATCGCCTGGGTCATGCCGCGGCCCGCATTGCTCGCATTGTCCCAGAACGCCCCGAAATGGCGGCTCTCCGCCTCTCCGGCATTGGCGGCAAGAACTTTCTGCGCCGCCGCCGGTAGCGCATCCCATTTTTTCTTCGCCATGAAGATCATGGTCGCCGAGCCGCCGAACGGCGCTTGCAGATGGTAGCTCGTCACCTCGTTGAGCTTGAAGGGCGGAAAGGCCGGCCAGTTGATCATCACCCCATCGGCGCCGCCGCGTTGCAGGGCGGGATAGAGATCGGTGATCTGGATCGATTGCGGCGCGCCGCCCAGCCGCGTCACGATCTCGCCGCCATTCTTCGTCGCGACGGCGACACGCAAGCCGGTCCAATCGTCGAAGCTCTTCGGCGGCTTGGTCAGATGCAGCGCTTGCGGCGGCAGAATGCCGAAGAAGAGCGGCACGGTATCGTTATATTCGCTGTCGAGCGCACCGCTCTTATAAAGCCGCCAGAACGCGACCGAACCGCTTTCGCCATTCTCGACGACGAAAGGCAACGCCACCACTTCGGTCAGCGGGAATTTACCGCCGATGAAGCTTTGCGTGCCACGGCCGATCTGGACGACATCGCTCATCACGCGATCGTAGATATTCTGCTGATTGGCGATCTCGCTCCCGTCGCGCACGACGATCTGCACCACGCCCTTGCCCTGTGCGTTGACGCGATCGGCCCAAGGATGAAGCTCTTGCGTGTTGAGGGGCGTCGGCGGCGGATCGAGCGTCGCGAGGGTAAGCGTCACCTCTTGGGCCGAGGCCGCGCCACTGATCAGGGCAACCAAAGCGGCAAGCAAGACTCCGTACAAGCGTCGCGGCATTTTTCTCCCCTCGCTTTTTGCTTAATCGGATAAAGCGTTCACGCCGAGCTTGGCGGCGATGACGCGCGCTCGGCGCTTTCGTCGATCCAGCGATCATCGATCGAGGCGGCTTCCTCGGGCAAGAATTCGCTCCGGCAGAACGGGCACATCAGCTTCACGCCGGTATGCCGCATCTCGCGATAGCTGCAATAGAACTTGCCGTGGCATTTGCAGCATTCCGCCCAGAAGATGCGCTCCATTGCCTTGCGTCCTAGTCGTGGTTCGATTGCGGCAGATAATCCGAAAGCCGCATGCGCGTCAGCGCGTCTTTCGGCACTTGCGAGCGGATGCCGAAAGCGAAATCGCTTGGCCGCGTCGCGTCGAGCACAACTTTTCCGCCCCAATTTGTCGGCGCGAAGTTCGGATTGTAGGCGACATGCGGCGCGAATCTGCCGCCGTAGATCTGCACGCCGCGCGTGAGGTTCGCATAGGTGTGCAAGGCCCACAGCACTTCGGTCTCGTTGAAGACGTCGATATCGGCGTCGACGACGATCACCGTGTGCAACACCGGCGTGTCGAGGAAGGCCATGCGGCCGATCTCTTCCACCTGGCCCGGCTGAATGTCTTTCACGGCAATGTAAGCCGCGAGTAAGCCGCTGCCTGAATCCGGTAGATGGATCGCATGCAGATTGGGGAAGCGCGGCCGCAGCAGATTCTCGAGCGAGGCTTCGGTCGAAATCGCATTCAGAGGAAAGCTGTCGCGGAAGCCGGCAAAAATATCCTGGAGGATCGCGCCGCGGCGGAAGGTGATCGCCTTCACCTGAAACACCGGCCGCAAGCATTGCGCCTGATAAAGCCGCGGCACCTCGCCGAAGGGATCGCAAATCTCGCGCTGGCCCGGCGGAATCTCGCCCTCGATGATCAACTCGGCATCGGCCGGCACCATGAAGCGGTCACCCCAGGTGACCGACGGCGTTAGCCGCAGCGGCTCGCGCAGGAACGAGCCGACCATCTCGTAATCGTCGCTGCCCGGCTTGTTATGCGCGAGGCTGCCGAGATGGAAAGCGGGATGATGGCCGATCACGTTGATGATCGGCGCCGGCTCGCCGCGCTCCTCGTATTCTTTGACCATGCGGTTGAGATCGCGCGTCTGGATGGACGCGACCATCCGCTGCGGATCCCATTTGTAGAACGTCTTCGCGAAAGAGATGTCGTAGAAGCCCTGCAGCGAGCGCATAACATGCGTCATAGTCAGCGTCGGGCCGAGATCCATCTCGAAATGCCGGACGATCGGCAGGCGGCGGATATCGGCATCGCCGCCCTGCCACACGACCTCACGCACCGGCGCCGCGGATGGCGCGATCACTTGCGGCGCGATCGTCTCCTTCACCATCTGCGCATAGGCCAGGCTGAGCTCGTAATTCGGCGTCGCCGGATCGACATCGAACATCATCGCGCAGCGCGCCCGCGAGGCGTGAATATTGCTGAGGATCGAGAATTCGCTCGGCCGGCCTTCGAGATCGGTCGGATGCTTGAAGAGAACGGCCGGCGTACGGCCGCTATCCTCGAGCTGCTTCAGGATCGCGGTTACATCGAATTCATGCGGCCGCACCGGCTTGTCGATTTCGATGAAATCGCTGCGCGTCCGAAGTTGGTCGACAAAACCGCCTAAACTCTTTGTCATACGCTCATCGTATGATGCCGGCGCAGGACGAACAAGTTCGCGCGGCCCCTGATTTTCCGCTTGGCGATCCCGGCGCGATAGGCTCTATTTCCTGTTCCGACACTCGTCTTTAAAAGATCGGGAGAGAATGATGGGGAGGTTCCGGGCGCTCGTGGGCCTGTTGCTCGCGGTTTTGGTCATGGGCGCACTCGCGCCGGCCGCACAGGCACAAACGAAAATCACGGTCGGTTATGGTATCGCATCCGACTTCCTCGCGGTTCTGACCGCACGCGATGAAGGCATCTTCGCCAAGCACGGGCTGGAGGTGGAGATGACCGCCTTCACCAATGGCGGGCTGACGCCGCAAGCGCTCGTCTCCGGCGCGGCGCAGATCGCGTTCAACACCGGACCGGTGCTCGTCCTTGCCAAGGATGGCGGGCTCGACCTCGTCGTCTTCGCGGGGCTCTCGCGTATTCAAAAGGTCAACCCGCACTCGGCACTGGTGACGCGTCAGGGCTTTACCGTCACGAAGCCGACCGACCTCATCGGCAAGCGCATCGCCGATCCGGGCATCAATTCCTCGCTCGATCTCGTCATGAAGAAATGGCTGGTCGATGGCGGCGTGAAGCTCAACCAGATCACCGTCATCGAGCTGCCCTTTCAGCTCATGGGCGATAATCTCAAAAATGGCCAGATCGACGCCGCTTTCCCGGTGCAGCCGATGCTCGGCCGCATTCTCGAATCCGGCGCCGGCACCAAATCGGTCGATATTCAATCGGCGGTCAATCCGGATTTCGCTGCGACTTTCTGGTCGGCAACGCGGGAATGGGCAGTGGCTCATCCGCAAGCGATCGAGGGCTTCCGCGCCTCGCTCGCCGATGCGCTGAAATTCATCGACGAGCATCCGGACAATGCAAAGCAGATCGCGCTAAAATATTTCCACAACTACGACCCGTCGCCGCCGCAGGCATCGATCGCGATCAAGCCGTCGGATCTGCAATTCTGGGCCAATATCTGCAAAGAGCTCAACCTGATCCACCAGCCGATCGACATGGCGTCGACGATCCTGCCGGGTACGCCGATCGCGAAGTAGCTACCTCCTCTTCGTCATTGCGAGCGAAGCGAAGCAATCCAGCACCTATGTAAAAGGCTGGATTGCTTCGGCCATTCGGCCTCGCAATGACGAGATGAGAGCGTTACGCCTTCCCCTTCGCCGCGACTTTGCGCAGGAAGGGCTGGATCTGCACCGCCAGTCCCGGCTGGCCTTGCACGCCGCGCACGAATTTCATGAAGGCGGCGCCGACCGGCATGCGGCCATCAACCGCCATCATCAGGAAGGGCGCGGCCATCTTCATCGTGCAATCGGCCTGGCGATCTGTCGTCGAGACCGTTGCCGGCTTTGCCGTCGTATCGATCACCAGCACGCCATCCTGACCGGCGTCGAATTTGAAAACCGCAGCGACGCCGGCGTCTTCACCAGCCGCGGCGCTGATGCGATGGGCGATCCCGTCGAGAAGCGCGCTCATTTGCCGGACTCCTCGCGGATGATCTGGTTCATGACACGCCGCGCCCGCATGATGCCGGCATCGGCTTTGAAGCTGACCTCTTCCGGCAGCTCGGTGCCCTGCTGCAGCAGCGCCTCGATCGCCTCGATGGCGTAGAAATCCTGATCCTGGATCGCCCAGGAGGTATCGGTCGCGAACGCATCCCAGGCCGGATGCTTCTGATGGAAGTTGCGCGATTCCGCCCAGAACCAATGCGTCGTCGATTCCGTCTCCGGCGTGAAGGCCAGCGCGACGCGAAGCACGCGCGGCTTCTCGTCTGGTGCTTTCGGATTGTACATCTCGATCCACACGACATGCGTCGCCGGCGGATGGAAATGGCCGACGAGTGCGCGCGGCGCGAATTCGTAATCGACATCGAACAGCATGTGGAAGAACGGGCTGATCTTCTCATGCGGATCGAACCAGCGCGATTTGACCCACGGCCCGTCTTGCGAGACCTCGGGCATCGTATGCACGCGGCCGCCGCTCTCGAACTGGCCGAGATGCAGGAAGGAGATATGCGTATCGTCGATCAGATTCTCGTTGCAGAGACCGTAGCGGCCTTTGACGAGACGATATTTGTGATCGACGGTCGAATAATCCTCATGGCCGAAGCCGAGATAATTCTCACCGGGGATCAGCGACTGATCGGCCTTCGCCGGATCGCCCATCCAAATCCAGACCCAGTTCTTGCGCTCGACCACCGGGTAGGAGCGCAGGAAGCATTTCGGCGGGATGTTCTCTTGGCTCGGAATCTCGGTGCATTTGCCGGTCTCGTCGAAGAGCGAGCCATGATAGGTGCAGCGGATGCTGTCGCCGACGAGGCGGCCTTTCGACATCGGCATGAAGCGATGCGGACAAACATCGTGCAGCGCGACGACTTTGCCGGCAGTCGTGCGATACAGCAGGATCGGCGTGTTGAGGATGCGGCGGCCAAGCGGCGCGTGCTCGACCTCGCGCGCTTGCGCGCAGACATACCAGGCGTTCTTCACGAATTTATGGACGAAGCCGTCGAGACGATCCGTATTCGCCGACGGACCCTGCGGTGCAATCGTGTCCATCACTCCCCCTTGGAAGCATCGGATTGGCGGAGATGCTCCTCTTGGCAAAATTAGACCATGCCCTCCGCCGCCCCGCAAGCGCGGGCCCGGACAGCAAAGGCCCTGCCCCTCTTCAGGGCAGGGCCTGCTTCGATGCTATGTGACGCGCCGATGGCGTGTCTTAGGAAGCCATCGGGCTATTTGCCTTGCGGCAAGTGATCGCTGCGAACACCGCCGCCGCCTTGATGGCTCGTCTGCTCCGTCTTCGGTTTCTGACCGTGCATCGCGCGATCGCTGGCGCCCTTATCTTTTTCATGCGCCACATCATGCCCGGCGCCGGGCGCTTCGCGTTTGTGATCCTGTTGTTGACCGTGCTGGGTTTGGTCGCGCCGTTGTTCGTTCATAATCGTCAGCTCCTCTTTACCGATACAAGAAGGAGATGGTGCTTCGGATGAGCGAAGGTTTGACCGAATTGCGGCCCTATCGCGGCGGTATGGCCGCGCTTTAGCCCTGTCCCACGGCTCGACTCAGCAACACCTTGGCATCGGCGGGGCTGTTATTGCCGGCCCAGACGACATATTGGTCGGGCCGCACCAGCGTCAGCTTTGCCTCATAGGCCTCGCGGCCGCCGCCTTGGCTGTCGCGGATCACTTTCAGCGGCACATTCAGCGCGCGCGCCGCTTCGGTGAAAGCACCGACATCTGCGTCGGACGCATCGAAGGCGAGCAGCGCGAAGCCCTGGCCGAGCTCTTCGAACACGTTCTTGCCGGAGGACAGCATCTGCGGCGCCAGATGATGGCCGGCGCGCGACTTATACATGAATGCTCGCCATGCGCGGTGGTCTTGCCGCCGGGCGGGCCGGCGATCACCGGCGAGCCTTCGTAATTCGGCTCGTAGGTCATCAAGCGATCGCTGATCCCCTCTTTGCGCTCGGCCCAGGCGCGCTCGAACTCTTCGCGATTGCGCTCGGGGTTGTAGCGCTCGAGGAATTGCCGATCCCATTCGATGCGGCCGGCGATGAAATCCTCGCCCGTCTCTTTGAAGATCGGATGACGCTCTTCGCCATAGGATTGCAGCAGCTTGTCGCCGGCCCAGCCTTGCAGCTTCGCCGCGAGCTTCCAGCCGAGATTGACGACATCCTCGAGCCCGTTGTTGAGGCCGAAGCCGCCATAAGGCGGATGGCTGTGCGCGGCATCGCCGGCGATGAAGACGCGTCCGACCTGATACTGCTCAGCCACGGCGACGCGCAGATCCCAGAAACCGACGTGATCGAACTCGGCCTTGAACGGGAAGCCGGCGACGTTCTGAATGAGGCCGTGGAAATCGTAATTGTCGGTCGTGGTGCCGGCGGGCACGGGCGAGTGGAAGAACCAGCCCTCGCCCACATCGATGCGGCCGAAGAATTGCCAATAACCCTTATATTCGGGGCGCAGCACGTTGTAGGTCGAGCGGCCGGGGAAGCGCTTCAGCCCCTCATGCAGCTCTTTCGAGCGGAAGACGGCGAGCACCATCGAGCTGGTCGTAATCGGCGCCGCCGCGATCGATGCCGATCTGCTCGCGCGTCAGCGAGCGCGCGCCGTCGCAGCCGACGAGATAATCGGCTTCGAGCGTCTCGCGGCCACTGCCGCCTTCCTCGCTGATCGCGACGCGCACGCCCTTCTCGTCCTGCTCGATCGAGAGCGCGCGCCAGCCGAAGCGCGTCTCGACATTCGGCAGTTGCTCCATCCGCGCGCGCAGCACCTTCTCCGACAGATATTGCGGCAGGCGCTCGACATCCTGGAAATAATAGGGGCGCACGATCTCGCGCTGCGGCGGCGCGAACCAGTAATCGCTCATCAGGTTGCCGTAGGCCGTGATACCGCTGATCGGATAGGGCCGCGGCATCAGACGCTCGGCGCGCAGTTCGATCGACGCAGCCCCAGAAATAGAAATGCTCCAGCGTGCGCGGCGAAAGGTTCTGGCCCTTCGGAATATTCGAGAGGCCGACGCGCCGCTCGACCAGCACCACCGAAATGCCGCGCTGGCCGAGATTGACCGCGAGGCCGACGCCAACCGGCCCGCCGCCGATAATGATCACTTGATATCGTTTCGCCATAACTGCCCCGATCAAACCATTGCGCCCAAACCATTGCGCTGGGCGCCCTCATGGCCACACTATAGCGCCAATAAGCGCCGGGAGGATTCGTTGCGGCAAAATTATCGTCTGGCTTGCGATCACGGCTCTCGCCTGCGCGTTCGGCGCGGCAACACCAGCCCACGCCGACAAAGCCAGCGGCACGCTGCGCCTCGCCGCCGCCCAGCCCGTGCAAGAGATCAGCTATTACTACGATCCCTCGCCCGACACAGTGTTCGAATCCGAGGCGGTTTATGACGGGCTCGTCTCTTACGACGTGACGCAAGTGGCGAGGTCGAGCCACTGCTGGCCAAGGCGTGGCGGCGCATCGATCCGCAGACCCTGGAATTCGACATCCGCGACGATGTGAAGTGGCAGGACGGCACGAAATTCACCGCCGCCGATGTCGCCTATACGCTGAAATGGCTGAGCGATCCGGCGACGGTGCTACGCTTCAAGGAGAATTGGAGCTGGATCGACAAGGTCGAGCAGATCGGCGACGACAAGATCCGCGTTCATGCCGCGCAGCCGACGCCCTACGATCTGACGCGCTTCGCCTATGTGACGGCGATCCTGCCGCAGCATCAGCCGGGAACGCCGCAAGAAAAAGGCTTTCACCCGATCGGCACCGGCCCTTATCGCGCGACCCAGATCGACGACGCCAAGGGCATCGTCCTCGAGCGCAACGACGACTACCATCACGGCAATCCCGCCAAGCCCGGCAGCAACATCAAGCGCATCACCCTGCAGCCGATCCGCGAAACCGGCACGCTGGTCGCGCAACTGCTCGCCGGTAATCTCGACATGATCAACGTGCCGCTGCAATCGGCACAGGACCTGGTTCAGGATCCGCGCTTCGAGATGAGCATCGTCCAGGGCTCATCCTTCATGTATGTCGCCTATGATTCGCGCGGCCGCAGCGGCGCCAAGCCGGTGACCGATGAGCGCGTCCGGCAAGCGCTCACCCTCGCCATCGACCGCGCCGCGCTGTTGAAGCTGGTCGCCGGCGACGCGAAGCTCGATGCGCCCGGCGCGATGTGCTGGCGCAGCCAGGCCGGTTGCGACTATTCGCCAGCCGCTGCCGCCTTACGATCCGGCGACAGCCAAGAAACTGCTGGCGGAAGCGGGATATCCCAACGGCTTCGACATCGAGATCACCACCTTCACCGGTTCGGCGACACAGATCGCCGAAGCGGTCGCCGGCCAGTGGCATGCGATCGGCGTCAACGCCAAGATCGACGCGCAGGCGGTCATCTCCTATCGCAAGAAGCAGCAGGACGGAAAAATCCAGGTCATGGTGGCGGCGTGGCCGAGCGGGAATATTCCCGACGTCTCGGCGACCGTCGATGCGTTCTTCGCCGCGGGTCCGTCGGATTATTCCGGCGATCAGGAATTGCACGACCTCGCCAAGCAAAGCGACGAGGCCATGGACCCGGAGGCGCGCAAGGCGATCGGCCGCAAGATGTTCGATCTCGCGACGCAGAAATTCTATTTCCTGCCGATCTCGCCGTTTCCGACGATCCTCGTCCACACGAAAGAAATCGCGGTCACGCAATCCGCGCGCTTCACACCGCTCGGCTATGAGGTGAGCGACCTCAATTGGAAATAGGCCCGATCAACAAAATTTCGTCACCCCCGCGAAAGCGGCGGACCACAAACATCGCTGGATGCCCGCTTTCGCGGGCATGACGATCGTTGATGTATTGGTCCTACTACCGAACCGCGAAACAGTAGAGCCGCCCCGCGCCGCCGGTGCTCTTCAAGTTGTCGACCGAGCAGCCGCGCGAGGGATGCGACGAGTTCCACGAATGGGCCGGCGCATCGTCGCGCAGACCTGTGCGATCGGAATGCCCCAGCATCGCCACGCCGTCGGTCCCCTTCTTCGTCCAATTGCCGCAGGTGTGGTCCTCGGCGTCGGTGAAGGCGGTTCCGTCCGGTTGTGAGCCGGTGAGAACGTCGTGGGTGGTAGGGTCATCGCCAACCCCGCTGACCATCGCGCCTTTCTCGGTCAGCGCGGTCTGTTTCGTGAGATTGTTGCTGCCGTGCAGTTCGGCAACGTTGTTTGCGATCACGACGCCTTTCACGTTCTTCCAAGGTCCCTGGCCGATCCGATCGCGCGCGTTCACGCGCGCCAGCGCCTTGCGTCGAAAGATAGGCATGCCAAGTCTTCGCGCCAGCGCCAACCGCCTGTGCAAGGCTTTGGCATAATTGGTCCGCACCGGATAGCCCGCCCGTATCGCCACTGCGATCGACGCCGCTCGTGACGAAGAAACCCATGTCGTTCTGTTGCGCCGGCTGCGGCTGTTGCTGTTGCGCATGACCGGAAACCGCGAGCAGCAAAGTCGCGGCCACACCGAGATAGATCTTTCTCATGGACGTTCCTCCGCGCTGTGTTCTTTGTATTCCGACGATGGTGTCATCACCCACCAAGCGATGCAATCGGCGAAGGGCCGACCCCACAGGATCGTGATCCACGAACGCAGGAAGATGATCGGCGATCACGGAAAGATCACGCGCACCGCAATAATTTGTATAAAAGCGGCGACTATTTGCCTTGCTTCACCTGCGCGAGATAGGTGTGGAAGGCGGTCAGCACCTTGTCGCCGCCCTGCGTGTTCTTCACCCAATCGGCGCTGACCGGCGCGGTCATCTTTTCCCATTTCGCCAAAGCATCGGCGTCGGATAGACGACTTGCTGCTTGGGATCGGCTTCGGCGCCTTTGCGCGCTTCTTCGGCGACTTCGTCCCAGGCCGTGCCGAGCGTGCGGCTGGCGGCTTCGCCGGAATTATCGTCGAGGATTTTCTTGCGCCGCCGGCGGCAGCGCGTCGTAACGCTTCTTCGCCATGAACACCATGCCGGTCGAAGCGCCCAAGCGCATCTCGTAATGATAGCTCGTCACCTCGGCGAGCTTGTAAGGCTGGAACGCGGTCCAGGCGATGACTGCGCCGTCGACCGTGCTGTGTTGCAGCCCGGGATAGAGATCGGGCAGCGGCAATGAGCTGGGCGAGCCGCCGAGCGCCGCAATCGCTTGCGCCGAGACTTTCGCCACCACCATCAGCCGCAGGCCTTGCAGCGTGTCGATCGATTTCGGCGGTTTCGCCAGATGCACGTCGGCCTGCGGATAGACCGTCATCATCAGCGGCACGACATCCTTGAAATCGGGATCGAGCTGGCCGTTCTTGTAGAGGCGCCAGAACGCGACCGATGCATCGACCGATTTCTCGGCCTGGAACGGCAGCATCGAGAATTCGGCATGCGGGAAAGTGCCGGTGAGATTGCCGAGGCTACCCCAAGCGATCTGCACCACGTCGTTCTGGACGCGATCGTAGAAATTCGTCGGATTGACGATGCTCATCCCGTCGCGGACATCGAGATGCAGCACGCCCTTGCCGATTTCGTTGATGTGGTCGGCCCAGGGATGGAACATCCGCACCGCGACATGCGTGCCGGTCGGCCCGTCGGTCGCGAAGATCAGTGTCGTCTCCTCGGCTTGCGCGGCGCCAGCGCATAAGAGGTACGCCGCCAAAAGCCCCGCTATCCAGCCGCGCATCGTGTTATCCCCCGCCCGATTTCCTATGCCGTTTCTAACGGGCGGAAGTGACGAAGGCCACGTTTCATTGGCCCGCTTTCACCTGCGCCAAGTAGGTGTGGAACGCGGTCAGCACCTTGTCGCCGCCCGGCGTATCCTTCGCCCAATCGGCCGTGACCGGGGCGACGACCTTCTGCCATGTCGCGGTCGCGGCGGCGGTGGGCGCGACCACCTGTTGCTTCGGATCGGCCTGCGCGGCCGCTCGCGCCTCGTCGGCGACTTCGTCCCAGGCGGCGCCGAGCGTGCGGCTTGCCGCTTCGCCGGAATTATCGTCGAGGATTTTGCGCGCGGCCGCGGACAGCGCGTCGTATCGCTTCCTTGAGATGAAAACCATGCCGACCGATGCGCCGAGCTCGGTCGTGTAGTGATAGCTCGTCACCTCGGCGAGCTTATAAGGCTGGAACGCCGTCCAGGAGATCACCGTACCGTCGACCGTGCCACGCTGTAGCGCGGTGTAGAGATCCGTCAGCGGCAGTGAGCTGGGCGAGCCGCCGAGCAAGGTGACGAAATCGGCCGCGGGTTTTGACGCGACCTTCAGCCGTAATCCCTCGAGCGTGTCGATCGATTTCGGCGGCTTGGCCAAATGCAGCGCAGCCTGCGGATAGACGGTCGTCATCAGCGGCACGACATCCTTGAACTCGGCGTCGAGCAAACCGCTCTTATAGACCCGCCAAAAGGCGACCGAGGCATCGACCGATTTCTGGGCTTGGAAGGGCAAGGCCGCGAATTCGGCGAGCCTGAACGTACCCGAGACATTCGCGAAACCGCCCCACGAAATCTGCACGACATCGTCGAGCACGCGGCTATAGAAATTCGTCGGATTGACGATGCTCATACCATCGCGGACATCGAGATGCAGCACGCCCTTGCCGACCTCGTTGATGTGATCGGCCCAGGGATGAAAGACCCGCACGGCGACATGCGTGCCGGTGGGCCCATCGGTCGCGAAGATCAGCGTTGTCTCTTCGGCCCGTGCCGCGCCGATGCCGGCCCAGACGAGGCAAGCCGCCAAAATCCCCGTCCTCCAGCCGCGCATCGCTCCCCCTTTCGCCCGTTTTCTGTCCCGTTTCTAACTTGCCGGGCAGCCTCTTGAATTGCAAACTATGCCCAGCAAATTCAGGGGGACGGAAACATGTTGAGCGAGAGCGAAAATCGGCTGATGACTCAGGTCGGCCCCGGTACGCCCGGTGGCGAGATGCTGCGCCGCTATTGGTGGCCGATCGAGTTCAGCGACCATGTCAAAGACCGGCCGATGAAGGTCCGGCTTCTCGGCCAGGATTTTGTTCTTTTCCGCAACGGACAGGGCAAGGTCGGCATGCTCGACTTGCATTGCCCACACCGCCTCACCTCGCTCGAATACGGCCGGGTCGAGGAGCAGGGCCTTCGCTGCTGCTATCACGGCTGGCTGTTCGCGCCGGACGGCAAATGCCTCGACACGCCGGCCGAGCGTCCGGAGAGCAATTTCAAGGATCGCGTCCGCGCCAACGCCTATGAGGTGGAAGAGCTCGGCGGGTTTGTCTTCGTCTATATCGGACCGAAGCCGGCGCCGGTGCTGCCGAAATACGACGTGCTGGCCCGCCAGGACGGCAAGCGGGTCATCGGCTGCGACGAGGATTATTGCAACTGGCTGCAAAAGGCCGAGAACGGCGCCGACCTGCCGCATCTGCCGTTCCTCCATGCCAGCGTGTACCCGAAAATGGCGATGCGGACGCCGCTCGGCTACGACTATGAGGACACGCGCTACGGCTTCAAATGCATTCTGAAGATGCCGGAGCTGCCGCCGCGCATAATCCATTTCGTCATGCCGGCGCATTCGCGCATCTCGACGACGCCGCGAACCGGCATGCTCCCGAGTCACGATATGCGACTGCGCGTGCCGATCGACGACACGCTGACCTACAGTTTCTGGATCCGCTTCCACCCGCTCGCCGACGGCACGTTCGAGCAGGTTAATCGGGGCTTTACCGGCAAAAAGCCGGGCCTCTATCCGCGCGAGGATGACGGCTATTGGAACATCCCCTCGAACGAGCAGGACCGCGTCGCTCAGGAGACCCAAGGCGTGATCACCGACCGGACGATCGAACACCTGGCCGAATCCGATCGCGGCATCGTCATGTTCCGCCGCAAGCTGCGCGAGGACATCGACGCCGTGGCCGCCGGCGGTGACCCGGCCTGCGTTACCCGTAACACGGCGGACGACACGATGATCAAATTCGAGACCACCCTTAAAGAGGCGGAATACGTTCTCGAAAAAGCCTAGACCCGCGGCCGGCGTGGCATCCCATCCGGCCCGATCGATGTTTTAACTCGTGGAGTTCGCGGTCGGAGCCAGCACATGCCCTATGCGGATGCGACACTCAGTGACGTCTACACCCAGAAAACGGGTGAGGTGTTCATTAGCGGCATCCAGGCGCTGGTCCGGCTGCCGCTGATCCAGATCGCCCGCGACCGCAAGGCCGGGCTCAACACCGCCGGCTATATCTCGGGCTATCGCGGCTCGCCGCTGGGCGGCTACGACCTCGAATTGCAGCGCGCCCAAGCCTATCTCGACGCCGCCGGTGTGGTGGTACGCCCGGCGATCAACGAGGAGATGGGCGCGACCGCGATTTGGGGCACGCAGCAGCTTCAACTGTCGCCCGGCGCGCAGAAGGACGGCGTCTTCGGTATCTGGTACGCCAAGGGGCCAGGCGTCGACCGCTCCGGCGACGTGCTGAAACACGCCAACGCGGCCGGCACCTCGAAGCATGGCGGCGTGCTCTGCCTCGCCGGCGACGATCACGGCGCCAAATCCTCGACCGTCCCGCATCAAAGCGACCACGCTTTCATGTCGGCGATCATCCCGGTGCTCTACCCGTCGGGCGTGCGCGAATTCGTCAGCATGGGACTGCTCGGCATCGCCATGTCGCGCTATTCCGGCTGCTGGGTGGCGATGAAGGTGATCGCCGACACGGTCGAATCGAGCGCGACGGTCGATCTCGCCGACGAGCAGGTCGAGTTCGTGACGCCGACCGATTTCCCGCTGCCGCCCGACGGCCTCAATCTGCGCTGGCCCGACGATCGCTGGACGCAGGATTACCGGCTGCAGAATTACAAAGGCTATGCCGCCGTCGCCTTCGGCCGCGCGAACAATATCGATCGCATCATCTTCGATCCGCCGCGCGCGCAATTCGGCCTCGCCGCGTCGGGCAAGGCCTATGTCGATCTGCTCGAGGCATTGGCGCTGCTCGGCATCGATGAACCTGCCGCCGCGGCGATGGGCTTGCGGGTCCTCAAGATCGGCATGCCCTGGCCGCTCGACCCCGTGCGCGTGCGCGAATTCAGCCTAGGGCTGCAAGAGATCTTCGTCGTCGAAGAGCGGCGCGAGATTGTCGAGCACCAGATCAAGCAACATCTCTTCAACTGGCATTCCGACCAGCGGCCGCGCATCGTCGGCAAGTTCGACGAGAACGACAGGCCGTGCCTGCCGCTGGAGCATGAAATCTCGGCCGAGATCATCGCCGATGTGCTGGTCGCGCGGCTAGAGCGGATCGAGATGCCGGCCGATCTTCGCGCCCGGATCAACGGCAAGGCCGAAGAGATACGCGCGCGGCGCCAGCGGCTCGACGCATACAAGCCGCCGACCACGCGCCTTCCCTATTACTGCCCCGGCTGTCCGCACAACACCTCGACCCGCGTGCCCGATGGCAGCCGCGCCCTTGCCGGCATCGGCTGCCACTACATGGCACAATGGATGAACCGCAACACCGAGACCTTCACGCAGATGGGTGGCGAAGGCGTGCCCTGGCTCGGCATCGCGCCCTTCACCAGCGAGAAGCATGTCTTCGCCAATCTCGGCGACGGCACCTACATGCATAGCGGCATCATCGCGATCCGCCAGGCGATCGCGGCCGAAACCAACATCACCTACAAGATTCTCTTCAACGACGCCGTGGCGATGACTGGCGGCCAAGCGGTCGACGGGCAGATGACCGTGCCGATTCTGGTTCAGCAGATCGCCGCCGAGGGCGTCAAGAAAATCTACCTCCTCACGCGCGAGCCCGAGCGCTATAGCAAAGTGCCGCTGCCGGCGGGCATCGTCATCGAGCATCGCGACGCGATCGACCGCGTGCAGCGCGAGGTGCGCGAGATTCCCGGCTGCACCGCCATCGTCTACGACCAGACCTGCGCCGCCGAGTTGCGCCGCAAACGCGCGCGCGGTCTCGTGCCGCAAGCGGCGCAGCGCGCCTATATCAATGCCGCGGTCTGCGAAGGCTGCGGCGATTGTTCGGATCAAAGCAATTGCATCGCCATCGATCCGCTCGAGACCGAATTCGGCCGCAAGCGCGCGATCAACCAATCGGCCTGCAATTCCGATCTCTCCTGCCTCAAAGGCTTCTGCCCGTCCTTCGTCACCGTCAGCGGCGGCACGGTGAAGAAACAGCCAGGCGCGAAACTGCCCGACGTCGATATCCCCGCACCGGTGAGCGCCGCGCTGCCCGAGGCCGCGACCTACAACGTCGCAATCACCGGCGTCGGCGGCGGCGGCGTGCTGACGATCGGCCATATCATTGGCATGGCGGCGCATATCGACGGGATCGGCGCGCAAGTGCTCGATATCACCGGCCTCGCGCAAAAGGGCGGCGCGGTGGTGAGCCATGTGCGGCTCGCGCGCGACGCCAGGAGAATTGCGGCGCAGCGCATCCCCGCGGGCGGCACCGATCTGCTGCTGGCGACCGATCTCGTTGTCGCTGCTTCGCCAGAGGCGCGGCAGATGATCGCTGCGGCGCGGACGCGCGCGGTGATCGACACGCACGTGACGCCGGTTGCGAGCTTCATCCACGACCGCGATTTCGATTTCCAGGCGCCGGCGACGCTCACCGTGATCGAGCGCGCGCTGCGTGAGCCGCCGGCGAAGCTCGATTTCCATCACCTCGCCCTCTATGCCTTTGGCGATTCGATTGCCGCGAATATGATGCTGGTCGGCTGCGCTTATCAGCGCGGTTGGTTGCCGGTGAGCGAGCGTGCCCTCATCCGCGCGATCGAACTGAACGGCGTCGCCTTGTCGCTCAACCTCGCCGCGTTCCGATTGGGCCGCTTCATCGGCGCTTACCCCGAGCGGGTCGATGATCTGACCGCGAAAGAGGAAAAGCATCAGCCGCTGGCTGCGATGAGCGTCACCGAGATCATCGAGCATCGCGCGCGGCACCTCACCGCCTATCAGAGCAAGCGTCTCGCCAAGCGCTATCGCGAGCGCGTCGCGCAAATCCGCCGCGCGGAATCGACGATCGGCAAGGGCGACGAGCTGACCCGCGCGGTCGCGATTAACTACGCCAAGCTGCTCGCTTATAAAGACGAGTATGAGGTCGCACGGCTGTTCATCGACCCGTCCTTCAAAGCCGGGCTCGACGAGACCTTCGAAGGCAAGACCACGCTCGCCTTCCAGCTCGCGCCGCCGCTGTTGTCCCGTATGGACCCCAACACCGGCCGGCCGAAGAAGATCGAGTTCGGACCGTGGATCCTGTCGCTGTTCCATGTGCTGGCGCCGTTCAAATTCCTGCGTGGCACGCCGCTCGACATTTTCGGCTACGGCGCCGAGCGTCGCCGAGAGCGCGCGTTGATCCATACCTATGAAAGCGGCCTCGATCTCATCGACGCTAAGCTCAACGCCGACAATTACCCCTGCGCCATCGCGCTGGCGTCGCTGCCGGATATGGTTCGCGGCTACGGCCCGGTGAAGATGAAAGCGATCGAGCGGTTCGAGCGCGAGTGGCAGAAGCTGCAGCCGCAATTCCTCAACCCCGCGCCGGAAGTCCAGCCGGCGGAAGCCGCGGAATGAGCGCCGTCCCCGGTCTCGATTACGATCTCGGCAACGAGATCACCATGCTGCGCGAGACCGTGCGTGGCTTCGCCGAGAGCGAGATCGCGCCACGCGCCGCCGAGATCGACAAGAGCGACGAATTTCCGCGCGATCTTTGGCCGAAGATGGGTGAACTTGGCCTGCTCGGCATCACGGTCGAGGAGGAATATGGCGGCGCCGGCATGGGTTATCTCGCGCATGTCGTCGCGATGGAGGAGATCAGCCGCGCCTCGGCCTCGGTCGGCCTCTCTTACGGCGCGCATAGCAATCTTTGCGTTAATCAGATCCGCCGCAACGGCAGCGAGACGCAGAAACGCAAATACCTGCCGCAACTGATCGACGGCAGTCATGTCGGCGCGCTCGCCATGAGCGAGACCGGCGCCGGCTCTGACGTCGTCGCGATGACGACACGCGCCGAGAAGAAAGGCGACCGCTTCGTCCTCAACGGCAACAAGATGTGGATCACCAACGGCGCCTATGCCGACGTGCTGGTGGTCTACGCCAAGACCGAGCCGAAGGGCGGCTCGCGCGGTATCAGCGCCTTCCTGATCGAGAAGGAAATGAAAGGCTTTGCGCCGGCGCAAAAACTCGACAAGCTCGGTATGCGCGGCTCGCCGACCTCGGAGCTGGTCTTTACCGATTGCGAAGTGCCGGCGGAGAATTTGCTGGGCGCCGTCAATGACGGCGTGAAAGTGCTGATGAGCGGGCTCGATTACGAGCGTGCCGTGCTTTCGGCCGGGCCGATCGGCATCATGCAGGCGGCGATCGATCTCGTGATCCCCTACATCCATGAGCGCAAGCAGTTCGGCCAGGCGATCGGCGAGTTCCAGCTCATGCAGGGCAAGATCGCCGACATGTACACCTCGCTCGGCGCGTGCCGCGCCTATGTCTATGCCGTCGCGCGCGCCTGCGATCGCGGCGCAATCACACGGCGCGATGCGGCCGGCGCGATCCTCTACGCCGCCGAGAACGCAACGCAGATGGCACTGCAGGCGATCCAGGCGCTGGGCGGCACCGGCTATATCAACGAATCCCCGGCAGGGCGGCTGCTGCGCGACGCTAAGCTCTATGAGATCGGCGCCGGTACCTCAGAAATCCGCCGCATGCTGATCGGCCGCGAGCTTTTCGACGAGACGAAATAAAACGATGAGCACGCCGATCAAGACGAACATTGACCGCAACGCGGAAAGCTTTCGCGCGAATGCCCAGGCGATGCGCGGACTGGTCGACGATCTCAAAGCGAAGCTCGCCTCCATCGCTCAAGGCGGCGGCGAGGCAGCGCGGCAGCGCCACACCGCGCGCGGCAAGCTGCTGGTGCGCGACCGCATCGCGACGCTGATCGATCCCGGCGCGCCTTTCCTCGAGCTATCGGCGCTCGCCGCGCATGGCATGTACGGCGAGGAGGTGCCGGCGGGCGGCATCGTCACCGGCATCGCGCCGATCATGGGCCACGAATGCGTCATCGTCGCCAATGACGCGACGGTGAAAGGCGGCACGTATTATCCAGTGACGGTGAAGAAGCATCTGCGCGCCCAGGAGATAGCGCGGCAGAACCACCTGCCCTGCCTCTATCTCGTCGATTCCGGCGGCGCGCATCTGCCGAGCCAGGACGAAGTCTTTCCCGACCGCGAGCATTTCGGCCGCATCTTCTACAACCAGGCCAATCTGTCAGCGGCGGCCATTCCGCAGATCGCGGTGGTGATGGGCTCCTGCACAGCCGGTGGCGCCTATGTGCCGGCGATGGCGGATGAGAGCATCATCGTCCAAGGCCAGGGCACGATCTTCCTCGGCGGTCCGCCGCTGGTGAAGGCCGCGACCGGCGAGGTCGTAAGCGCCGAAGAGCTGGGCGGCGCCGAGCTGCATGCGCGCACATCCGGCGTCGTCGATCATCTCGCACGCAACGACGGCGAGGCGCTCGGCATCGCGCGACGCATCGTCGGCAATCTCAACCGCGTGAAACGGCCCAATCTCGATATCGCCGAGCCGCAAGCGCCGGTCTATGATGCGCAGGATCTCTACGGCATCGTGCCCAGCGATACGCGCAAAAGCTACGACGTGCGCGAGGTGATCGCGCGGCTGGTCGATGGCAGCGTGCTCGACGAGTTCAAGCCGCTTTACGGCGCGACTTTGGTCTGCGGCTTCGCGCGGCTTTGGGGCTATCCGATCGGCATCGTCGCCAATAACGGCGTATTGTTCTCGGAAAGCGCGCTCAAAGGCGCGCATTTCATCGAGCTCTGCGCCCAGCGCGGCATTCCGCTCGTCTTCCTGCAGAACATCACCGGCTTCATGGTCGGCAAGAAATATGAGAGCGGCGGCATCGCCAAGGACGGCGCGAAGATGGTCACCGCGGTCGCCTGCGCCGCCGTGCCGAAATTCACGGTGATCATCGGCGGCAGTTTCGGCGCCGGCAATTACGCGATGGCCGGCCGCGCCTATGATCCACGGTTCCTCTTTGCGTGGCCCAATGCGCGCATCTCGGTCATGGGTGGCGAGCAGGCCGCCAACGTCCTCGCGACGGTACGTCGCGACGGCATCGAGGGACGCGGCGCAGAAATGGAGCGACGCCGAGGAAGAAGCATTCAAGGCGCCGATCCGCGCGCAATACGAGACGCAAGGCCATCCCTATTACGCGAGCGCGCGGCTCTGGGATGACGGCATCATCGATCCCGCCGATACGCGCCGCGTGTTGGCGCTAGCGATCTCGGCCAGCCTCAACGCGCCGATCGAGAAAACCGAATTCGGCGTGTTCCGGATGTGACCAAGCTATTCGACAAAATCCTGATCGCCAATCGCGGCGAGATCGCTTGCCGCGTGATGCGCACGGCGAAGCGCCTGGGCATCGGCACCGTCGCGGTCTATTCCGAGGCCGATGCCAACGCGCTGCATGTCGCAACGGCCGATGAAGCGATCCTGATCGGACCGCCGCCGGCGCGCGAAAGCTATCTCGATATCGCGCGTATCATCGATGCCGCGAAGCAAAGCGGCGCGCAGGCGATCCATCCCGGTTACGGCTTCCTGTCCGAGAACGCCGATTTCGCCGCCGCCTGCGAGGCCGCCGGCATCATCTTCATCGGGCCGCCCGCCGCCGCGATCCGCGCCATGGGGTCGAAAGCCGAGGCAAAAGCACTGATGGCAAAAGCCGGCGTGCCGTTGGTGCCCGGCTATCACGGCGCGGAGCAGAGCGATGCACGGCTAACGAAAGAGGCAAGCGCCGTCGGCTTTCCGGTGCTGGTCAAAGCCTCGGCTGGCGGCGGCGGTAAAGGCATGCGCATCGTGCAAGACGAGCGCGGACTGACCGAAGCGCTCGCAGGAGCGCGGCGCGAGGCGAAAGCGTCCTTCGGCGACGATCGCTTGCTGATCGAGAAATACCTGATCGATCCGCGGCATATCGAGATGCAGGTCTTTGCCGACAGCCACGGCAATGTCGTCCATCTCTTCGAGCGCGATTGCTCGATCCAGCGCCGGCACCAGAAGCTGATCGAGGAAGCGCCCGCGCCCGGCCTCGATGACACACAGCGCGCCGAGTTGGCGAAAGCCGCGGTCGCGGCGGCGCGCGCAGTCAATTACCGCGGCGCCGGCACGATCGAGTTCGTCGCGGCACAAGGCGAATTCTACTTCATCGAGATGAACACGCGGCTGCAGGTCGAGCATGTCGCGACCGAGATGATCACCGGCCTCGATCTCGTCGAGTGGCAGATCCGTGTCGCTGCTGGCGAGCAGTTGCCGCTGCCGCAGGATGCGATCAAGCAACAAGGCCACGCGATCGAGCTGCGGCTTTATGCCGAAGACCCGGCGCGCGATTACCTGCCGAGCGCCGGGCCGCTCGCCTTGCTGCGTTTCCCCGAGAAAAGCGACACGCTGCGCGTCGAGACGGGCTACTCCCAGGGCAATCGCATCAGCCCCTATTACGACGCGCTGATCGCCAAGCTGATCGCCTGGGGCGAGAACCGCGACGTCGCATTGCAGCGGCTGCGTACAGCGCTCGCGCAAACCCGTGTCGCCGGCATCACCACCAATCGCGAGCTGTTGCAGCGCATCCTGACCCATCCGGATTTCGCCGCGCGCGCCGGCGATACCGGCTTCATCGCGCGACATCACGATGCGCTGCTCCTCCATGACATACCGCCCGTCGCGCTCGCGGCCGCGGCGCTCAGCATCCTGGGCGCGGCGCCTAAAGCCTTGCTTGATCCGCATTCACCCTGGGCGCAGCGCGATTTCTGGCGGCTGAGCTGGCGCGGCAAGCCAGAGCTTTCGCTTCCGCGCCGGCGACAAGACCCGCGATGTGCAGATTTCCGGCGACCGGCAGCGCCATCGTCGACGGCGCTCGGATCGAGCCCGCACCCGATGCCTCAGTGCTTCGCCTCGGCAACGAGTTCTGGGTCGTGCTGCCCGATGCGACCGCGCGTCTCACCTATCTCGACCCGCTGGCGCCGGGCGAAGCGAACGGCACCGCCGCCGGCAAGATCGTCGCGCCGATGCCCGGCAAGGTCAGCGCCGTGCTGGTCCAGCCCGGCGCAACCGTACAGCGTGGTGAGACATTGATGGTCATAGAGGCAATGAAGATGGAGCACGCCATTACCGCGCCGTCGGACGGTGTGGTCGAATCCGTCGGCTTTGCGCCCGGTGCGCTGGTCGAGGAAGGCGTCGAGCTCCTGAAGCTGAAAGGCACGCCATGATCCGCAAGCTCAAATCCGGCGAATACCGGCTCTATTCGAGCAAGACGAACCCGAAAACCGGGAAGCGTCGCAACCTCGGCACGTTCAGCAGCCGCGCCGCGGCCGAGAAACACGAACGCGCCGTGCAATATTTCAAGCGACACTGACCGCCAGCGAAAATTGACGCCTTTGGGCGCGCGTGCTACCCGGCCTGCAACAAGAGGCGGGGAGCATGGGGTTTCGGGTTACCCTCGAGCCAAGCGGGCATTCTTTCGAAGCGCCGGAAGGACAAAACGTCCTCCGCTCCGCGCTCGAAGCTGGATACAATCTTCCTTATAGCTGCCGCGCCGGCGGCTGCTCGACCTGCAAGGCGCATATCAGCGAAGGCAAGGTCGATCACGCGCTCTCGACCGATACTTATCTGCCGCCATCGCTGCGCGAGCAAGGCTATGCCCTGCTTTGCCAGGCAAAGCCGCTGACCGACCTCGTCGTCGAGATCGAGGAGCTGACGCTTCACCTTGCCAAGCCGAACATCGTGCCGTGCCGCGTGAAGAAAATCCTGAAGCTCGCGCCGGATGTCGTCGCGCTGCATCTGCGCACGCCCTACAACGACAACATGCTGTTCGCGCCCGGCCAGTATGTCGATTTCCTGCTCGAGGGCGATAAGCGCCGCTCTTATTCCATCGCCAACGCGCCGCAACTCGACGGCGGCATGATGGATATCGAGATCCATATCCGCCATTCGCCCGGCGGGCTGTTCACCGATCGAATCTTCGGTAAGCTCAAGGTCAACGAGTTGCTGCGTTTCGAAGGACCGCTCGGCACCTTCTATCTACGCGAAGAAACCGACAAGCCAATCGTCTTTTTGGCCAGCGGCACCGGCTTCGGCCCGATCAAGGCGATCATCGAATATGCGCTGCGCCGCAAGATCACCGAGCGCCGGCCGATCGCGCTCTATTGGGGCTGCCGCACGCGCCAAGACCTCTACATGCTCGACCTGGCCGAGCAATGGGCGCGCGAGACAGCGAATTTCCGCTTCGTGCCGGTGCTGTCGGACGCTTTGCCCGAAGACAATTGGACCGGCCGCACTGGCTTCGTTCATCAGGCGGTGATGGCGGATCTGCCCGATCTCTCGGGCCATCAGGTCTATGCCTGCGGCGCGCCCGTCATGGTCGACGCGGCGCGGCACGATTTCACGGGCGCCTGCGGCCTGCCGCCGGCCGAGTTCTTCGCCGACGCGTTCCTGACCGAGGCGGAACTCGGCACGCATCCGTGATATAATCGAAGCCCATCGAGGGAGGGGCTTATGGACGACGTCACAACGATCGAAAACCCGGTCTTCAAGCCGAGCAACCAGGAATCAGTGGTGAAGCCGGCGATGCTCTCGCATGGCACAATGCAATGCTACAACCTCACCGAGACGCGGAAATTCTATGAGGAATTTCTCGGCCTCGAATGCGTGCGCCAAGGCAAGCCAGCGATCTTCGTGCGCTGCGGCACCAAATTCCACATCGTTGCGGTGCAGGCCGGCAATTCGCTGAAGCCGGCGCATCTGCATAATCACTGGGGCCTCGAAGTCGGCAGCCGCACCGAGGTCGATCGCGTGCATAAGGCCGCGCAAGAGCTCAAGGAAAAATACAAGATCGCCACGATCCTCGATCCCGCGCTCGGCCACGGCGTCTACTCATTCTATATGGAAGACCTCGACCATAATTGGTGGGAGGTCCTCTACTATGACGGCTTCCAGCATGACGACGCCTTCGATTTCGGCGATCGCTTTGCGATGGACGCCAATCCGGCCGCCGAGGATCTGAGCGAAGAGCGCACCCGCCGCTAAGCGCGCGCCGCTTACGAAGACTTCGCCAGCCCGTTCTGATAGACGCTGAGATGGGCATAGGCGGCGCCCAGCAGCGGCGTCGCAATGCCGGCTTTTTGACCGAGGCGCCATAGATCGCCGATCACCGCTTCGACCTCGACCGGTTTGTTTTGCTGGAGATCGCGATACATCGACGAAGCCAGCGGCGAGCCTTTCGCCGTCACTTGCTGTCGCGCCGCGGCGACCATCGCTTCGGTGGGCGGCGTACCAACGGCGTGCACCACGGCAACGACCTCATCGAGGAATTCCGACGCGAAGCTTGCGCCGCTCGGCACCGCCTCAATCGCGCCAATGGTGCCACGCATCACGCAGGTGATGCCGCCGACCGCGGCGAGAAGAATCCATTTCTCCCACATGTCGCGCTGGATATTCGGCGAGATGCGCGCGTCGAAACCAGAGGCGCTGATGAATTCATGCAGCTTTTCGATCCGCGGCGAGATCGAGCCGTCCCATTCGCCGTAAACGATATCCTGCATCGGCGTGAGCTGGATGATGCGGCCGTCATCGCCCAGGACCGTCGCGACCTTCAACGCGCAGCCGATGAGATTATGCGGGCTGAAGCGTTTGCCGAAAATATCCACATGCCGCATGCCATTGAGTACGGGCAGGATCATCGTCTCGGGACCGATCGCCGGCGCCATATCGTCGATTGCCGCTTCGAGCTGAAAGCCTTTCACCGTCAGCAGCAC
The DNA here is from genome assembly GCA_963740675.1 of uncultured Alphaproteobacteria bacterium. Taxonomy (GTDB): domain Bacteria; phylum Pseudomonadota; class Alphaproteobacteria; order ATCC43930; family CGMCC-115725; genus CAIKMD01. The sequence goes on along the minus strand of CAVUFS010000001.1, from coordinate 545,601 downwards.
GATATCGTAGGGACCATCGATCTTGCCGGCGGTCACCAGTTGCGGGTGCAAACTGGCATCGCCGCGCGGGCTGACGATGCGGAGTCCCGTCTCGCGGAGCTTTTCGGCACGTGCCGGACGAACGAGAAAGGTGACATCGCGCCCGGCAAGAGCGAGCCGCCCGCCGATATAGCCGCCGGTCGAGCCGGCACCGATGACCAACAATCGCATGAGGCTTTCCTTTCGCGACAGGCGCCATCGAGCTGAACTCAGCGAGGCGGCGTGGGCCTCATATTGTCACCGGCCGCTGCCATCACCATCCGTCGCGCGACGCAGATCAGCCCTCGAAACCGAGCAACCCGTCGAGCGACAGCGGTCCGCCCCCATTGATCAGGAAAAACAAAGCGATCACCGCCCAGACCAGCGGGTATTCCGCGCCATGGATAGTCCAGAAATAGCCGTCGCGCTTGCCATGCGCGGCAGCCGACAGCGCGAGAAAAATGAAGATCGGCAGCGCCGCGAGCCGCGTGAAAAGCCCCAGTGCGAGCAATGGCCCGGCGATCAGCTCGGTCGCGGCAACGACCAGCGCCCAGAATTTCCCCGGCCGGTAGCCCCAATTCTCGAGCGAGGCCGCGAGTTCGGCGAGATTCGCCGGTACTTTGCTTTCGGGAAAGAAGCCGAACAGCTTTTGCAGCGCATGCGGCACCAGCACGAGGCCAGCCGTGGCACGCAACGCCAGCCAGGCCCAGGGGCCGAGCGCATCATAGAGCGCGTGCACGAAAGCGGCGCTCAGCCCGGAAAGAGTCCGTGCTTCTTCAGGAATTCGATGCAATAGGCATCGAACTCCCAGGGCGATTCCATATTGGAGGAATGGCCCGCGCCTTCGATCGTTTTGAATTCGCAGCCTTTGATGCGGCGCGCCAGCTCGGGCGCGTTGGGATGGTTGCGATCCGCCGAGCCGCTGATCAGCAGCGCCGGCGAGGTGATGCCCTCGCCGAATTCGGCGGGATGCGTCGTTTGCAGCGCCTCGTTCATCGCGACGATGCTCTCGACCGTCGACGACATTGTCGAGCGCGCAGAGCATGTCCGCATACCATTGCATGAAAGGCAGCTCGCGGCGCGCCGGCGCGAAGTGATAGAGGATCTGCTCGCGCCGCAGCTTCAGCCCTTCCTTGCGGAAGCGCTCGCCCCATTCCTTCATCTGGCTGCGTTCCGGCTGATAGGCGCAGCCGGAGATGATCAGCGCCAAGGTTCGCTCCGGCCGCTGCGCCGCCATCACGCGCGCGACCATGCTGCCCATCGAATTACCCTGGATGATGATGCCGCCCGAAGTGATGCGATCCACCACCTCCCAGCAGGCATCTGCCTGATCGACGATCCGGACGCCGGCCTGCGGCGCGGGCGAGCGGCCATAGCCGGCGAAGTCGACGGCGATGCAGCGATACCAGGACGAGAAATGCGCCGTCTGGAACATCCAGAGGCGGTGATCGTCCGGCGTCGAATGGAGGAAGAGCATCGGAATGCCCGACGCGCCTTGCTGCTCGTAATAGAGCGGTCCAGGGATGTGCTTTGCCATGCGCCTGCTCCCTACTCCGCCACCATATCCTTGATCGGCACATTGCCCTTATAGAGACCCAGCTCTTTACAGGCATCGACCCACCATTGCATCTGCGCCGCCGTCATATCGGCGGTGAACGTGCCGAGTCCGACCGACATCGCCACCGGCTCGGGCAGATGCAGATAGGTCACCAGCGTCTTGCGCGCTTCCTTCTCGTTCTTGGCGATGAAATCGATCGCCTCGCGCAGCGATGCCTTGAAGGCGGGCGCGACCTCGGGATGGGCGGCCTTGTAGCTGCGCGTCATCGCCCAGGCCGAATAGATCGTGACGGGATCGGCGAGATCGGCCTGATAATCGGCGACCAGCGTGCCGGTCTTCGCCGCCAGGATCTGATCGGTGAAAGGCGCGGCGGGCAGCGCGATATCGATCTGGCCATCCCTCAACGCGTCGTTCATCTGATTGATCGGCACTTCGATGAAAGTGACCGAGGCCGGGTCGACGCCGCGATCCTTCAGCCATTTCATGAAAGCGATGTGGATAACGCTTTGCAGACCCGGCACGCCGATCTTCTTGCCGCGATAATCGGCCGGGCTTTTGATCTCGAGGCCGGCGCGGGCGATGGCGCCGCCTGACGAACCGGTCTTCGCCTGGCCATTGGCGCCGGCGACGATCTGCAGATCGGCGCCGCCCTCATCGGCAAAGAGCACGATGGTCGGGTTGAGACCGGCGACCTGAGAGGTACCGGCGATCAGCGCCGCCGGCTGGTTCGAGCCGATGGCGATGAATTGCAAGGTCACGTCGAGGCCGTGCTTGGCGAAGATGCCCTGATCCTTGGCGACGAAAGCCGGCATCCAGGGATAGCCCGGACCGTAGCTGGCGGTGATTTTGGTTTGCGCGACGGCCGGCCCAGCCGCCAGCATCGCGAACGCGATGGCAGCACCGAAGATTGCACGCATATGTTGTTCCTCCCCGAGCTGCACTTGCAGCGGTAGAGAATAAATCGGGAGCGCGCCGTGGATGCAAGCGCGCTCGACTTGGTTAGGCCCACTGCTAAAATCGCGCCCGCCCGCTATGGGCGAAGGGGCATGGGAGGGAAGTCGTGGCGCGTCATATTCCGGGACCGCTCTATTTCGACCAGCACGGCACCCAGGGCCTGCCGATGATCTTCCTCCATTCGACGCCCGACGATCACCGCCTCTGGATGTACCAGACCGCGCGCTTCTCCTCGTGGTTCCGCACAATCGCCGTCGATCTCGCCGGCTATGGCCGCTCCGGCCCGGCGCAGACAGGCCTATCGGTTTCCGACCAGGCCGATGCCGCCTGGGAGGTCGTCGACCAGATATCGACCGGGAAGGTCATCATCCACGGCAATTCCATGGGCAGCATGGTCGCGATGCAGATGGCGCATAAGCAGCCATCGCGCGTGCCGGCGCTCATCCTGTCCGGCACCGGCTATCTGCCGACGCGCGACGCGATGAAGGTCTGGGCCAAGCGCTATGCCGAGGAAGGATTGGAGCTGCGCTACAAGCAGTGCCTCGATCATTTCTCGCCGCCGGCTCAGCAATTGCCGCATGTGCAGTATTACGCGCGCATGGTCTGCGAGTTGAACAACCCGTCGACGATCGGCAGCATCATCGCGATGAACGAGGCGTTGGCGCGCGATCCCGAGCCGGACTCGTTCTTCCTCGAATTGAAGATGCCGACGATCATCATCAGCGGCACCGCCGATCGCAATCACGAGGCGGCGCGCGCGCTGCACCAACACATCCCCGGCTCGATCTTCAAGGAAGTGCCGAATGCCGGCCATGCCGTGATGCAGGAAGCGCCCTGGCTCTATGACGATTATTGTATCGAGTTCCTGGCGAAGCTCGGCCTCTGGCCGGGCGAGCCGCCGCAACCGGTGAGATAAGCAAGAAATGACGACACGCGAAGAAAACGACCTGCTGACGCATACCGGCAAGGGCACGCCGATGGGCGATCTCATGCGTCGCTTCTGGCTGCCGGCGCTGTTATCGCGCGAGGTCGAAGCCGATGGGGCGCCCGTACGCGTGCGGCTGCTTGGCGAGAACCTTGTCGCCTTCCGCAACACTGAGGGCAAGGTCGGGTTGCTGCGCGAGCATTGCGCGCATCGCGGTGCATCGCTCTATTTCGCGAAGAATGAGGAATGCGGGCTGCGCTGCCTCTATCACGGCTGGAAATACGATGTCGACGGCAATTGCCTCGATCAGCCGAACGAGCCGCCGCAAAGCCAATTCAAAGATAGGGTGAAGCAGCCTGCCTATCCCTGCATCGAGCGCAACGGCATCGTCATGACCTATATGGGTCCGCCGGAAAAGAAGCCGCCGCTGCCCGAATTCGAATGGCTGAATGTGCCCGAGAGCCATGTCTATGTCTCGAAGCGCTATCAGGATTGCCATTGGCTGCAAGGCATGGAAGGCGATATCGATTCATCGCATCTTGCCTTCCTGCACGGCATGGAGGCGATGAAGAAGGCGACCGAGCATGATATGGCCGCCTCCTCGACCATCGTCGCCGACAGCACCTACCCGAAGCTCGAGATCGTGCATAAGGGCAATGCGATCGTGCAGGGCGCGCGGCGCGATGCCGATCCGGAACATCATTATTGGCGCATTGGCGCGTGGCTGATGCCGTGCTTCTCGGTGCTGCCGGCCTTTCCGCAAGACGCGGCGCTCGGCGGGCATGCCTGGGTTCCGGTCGACGACACGAAGGTCTGGGCCTTCGGTATCTCCTGGCATCCGAAGCGGCCGCTGACCCAGCAAGAACTCGACTGGTTCCATAACGGCACGCCGACGGGCATCCATTCGACGATGATCCCCGGCACTTTCGTCGCGGCGCGCAACAAATCGAACAACTATGCCGATCCGGCACGCGCCAATGCGAAGCAGCCCTGGGAAAAGATCACCGTGTTCCAGGATCAGGACACGGCAATCACCGAGAGCATGGGCTGGAATTTCGACCGTAGCGACGAATTCCTCGGCAACACCGACATCGTCATCGCGCATGCGCGGCGGCGGCTGATGGAGGCGGCGCGCGGGCTGCAACAGGGCAAGGACCCGCAGGTCAACGCCACGGACTATCGCTTGCGCGGCGTCTCGGTGCTGTTGCCGCGCGACGTGCCGTCCTGGTCGGCGGCCGTCGCCGATCAGATGGATACGCGGCCGGAGACCTTCCTGCCGGGTTTGTGACCAATCCACTCATCGTCATTGCGAGCAAAGCGAAGCAATCCAGTGTGTCCACAGACTGGATTGCTTCGTCGGGCTTAAGCCCTCCTCGCAATGACGGACGGAACGAGCATTTCGCCTAAAGCGGGATGCCTTCTTCCTCGACGAATTGCAGGTAGTAGTTCCAGACGAGGTTGGAGGCGAACCGTCCCCGGCGCTGCGCCGCGATGCCGTCCCACATCTCTTTCGGGAAAGGCTTGCAGCCGCCGAGCACCTCGGCGTCGATCTGAAACTGCGCGTTCTCTTCCATGAAAATGCAGGCCTGGAGGCAGGTCTCGGCGACCTCGCCGAGCACGACCGAGCCATGGCCGCGCATTTGGCAAGCCATGGCCTTGCCGAGTGTCTTCGATAGCGCGAGTGCGGATTCATCGTCGAGCACCATGCGCGGATCGTCCCAAGTCGGGACGCCGCCGGCGATGACGCCGCCCTGCGAATAGACCGGCACGATCTCGCGCCCGGCGAGACCCATCAGGATCGAGGCGCGCGCATGGAGATGCGCGACCGATCCGATCTCCGGCCGGTCTTTGTGAATTTGCGTATGGATGCGCCATTCCGCCGGGATCTGCATCGGCCGGTCGCCGCCCGGGTGATAGAGGATGTTGCCGGCGAGATCGAAGACGAAGATCTGATCGGTGCGCACGCGCGTCTTGCGCGAACCCGCACCCGGCGTCATCAGCACAATGTCCGTATCCGGCACCCGGATCGACACATGGCCGTAAAGCCCGATCGAATCCTGCATACCAAGAACACGGCACATGATGGCGAGCTTGCGCCGCAGCATCATCTCGTCGTCCGACACCTTACGCTTTTCTTCGGCCATAGATCTTTCCTCCCGCGTAGATCGCGAGCAGGCTTAATCCGCCTTATACTTGTGCGCAACAGAAGGGGAGGAAAACATGTTGCGGGGGATCGCCACTCTATCAGCCATGGCGCTCTTTGCCTCGGCCGCCTGGGCCGAGCCAGTGAAGCTTCGTGTCGGCGGCGTCGCTCCGTCGGCCGATCTCGTCGAGCTGATGTTCGCCAAGCAAGGCGTCGCGCGCCATCTCGGCCAATCCTACGATTACGCGCCGACACACATGGCTGGCACGCCCCCGGTCATCACCGCGATCGCGAGCGGCGATCTCGATATCGGCGTCTTTTCCTATTCGTCCTTCGGCCTCGCGATCGAGAACGCAAAGATGACCGATCTGCGCGTCATCTTGGACGAGTTCCAGGACGGCGCACCCGGCTATTACACCGGCGAATTCAAAGTCTTGAAGGATGGACCGATCCATACCGTCGAAGACATGAAAGGCCATGTCGCGGCGAGTCCCGGCGCCGGCAGCGCGCTCGACATCGCCATCCGCGCGATGATGAAGAAGCACGGGCTCGAGGATAAGCGCGACTACACCATCGTCGAAGCGGCGCTGCCCAATCTCAAATCGATGCTGCTGAGCAAGAAAGTTGATCTCGCCGCCGCCGGCACGACAGCGATCACCGATCCCGAGCTGCAAGCGCAAACCCGCAATCTTTTCACCCAGCTCGAGGCCGTCGGGCGCACCGAGATGATCATGCTCGCCGCGCGCAGCGGTTTCCTCGAGAAGAACCGTGCCGCGGTCGTCGATTTCCTCGAAGATGCGCTGCGCGCGCGGCGCTTCTATTTCGACCCCGCCAATCACAAAGAGGCGGTCGCGATCGTCGCGCAATTCACCAAGCAGCCGGCGGATCAGCTTGATCCGTGGCTCTTCACCACGCACGACTATTACCGCGATCCCAACGGCGTGCCGGATGTGATCGCGCTGCAGAACAGCGTCGATCTGCTCCGGCAGCTCGGCTTCCTCAAGTCGGAGATCGACGTCGAGCGCTATGTCGATCTCGACTATGTGCGCGAGGCCGCCGCGCGGCTGAAGTAATCAGCCTTTCAGGCGCGGGATCAGCCGCTCGATATTGCCGCTATAGATCGCATCGAGCATCTCTTTCGACAGGCCGTGCTCCTCGAGCCCTTTGGTCGAGAGGGCGACCGAGGAGAACGGATAGTCGCTGCCGAGCAGGATTTGCGATTCCGGGATATAGGCGAAGAGCGCCGCCAGCGCCGGCTTGAAGCAGGCAAGCGCGACATCGTAATGCAGCTTCCGCAGCTCGTAATCCACACCCTTTGGCACGCGGTCGAGAAGCAGGCGGTTCGAGCCCGAATGCAGGATGCGGCCCGAGAGGAACGGGATCGTGCCCCCCGAATGCGAGAAGATGAAGCGGATATCCGGGCAGCGCGCCAAGGTGCCCGAGAAGAGCATGCTCAACACGGCGCGGCTGGTGTCGTGCGGATACTCGATCAGCGCATCCGGTACCCATTCCATCAGATCGGTCGAGCAGGGCGACGCGAGCGGATGGACATAGACCAGCGCCTTGCGCCGGTTCAGCTCTTCGAACACCTCGTTGTATTCCGGATCGCCGATCCATTTGTCGCCATAGCTCGTCATCAGCTGGATGCCGTCGGCCTTCAGCGTATCGAGCGCGTATTCGATCTCTTTAAGCGTGCCTTCGACATCGGGCATCGGCATCGGCGCGAATAGGCCGAAGCGGCCAGGATGGTCGCGGCCCACCTGGATGGCGAATTCGTTGCAGGTGCGCGCCAGCTTGCGATTGCCTTCCTTGTCGAGCATCCGCGCGCCGGGCGGCGAGAGCGAGAGGATCGCCGTCTGCACCCCATGCTTGTCCATTTCCTCGAGCGTCTTCGCGGGCGTCCAGGTCGCCACGCCCGGAAAGTTAACGCCGCCGCGATCGTGCCCCGCCGTCTTGCGCATCGCGTCGAGATATTGCGGCGGATAGAAATGATGGTGGACGTCGACGCGGCGATTTGACGGCATAGGTCCTCCCTTACTCCCCTGAGCTTGTAGCAGGGTTTTACGCGTTTCCGGCGGGTGCTACCAATAGGGAATGCAGCGGGAGCGCCGTCCGATATGAAGCTCGATGATCACAAGCTGTTGGCCGAGACCGGCGCCGGAACGGCGATGGGAAATTTCCTCCGCCGCTATTGGATGCCTGCGATCCTCGGCCGCGAGCTTGAGGTGGGCGGCGCGCCGGTACGGGTCCGGCTCCTCGGCGAGGATCTGATCGCCTTCCGCAACACCGAGGGCAAGGTGGGGCTCTTCGGCGAGCGCTGCGCGCATCGCGGTGCGTCGCTGTTCCTGGCCAAGAACGCGGATTGCAAGCTCCGCTGCTGGTATCACGGCTGGCAATACGATCTCGACGGCAATTGCACCGACCAGCCGAACGAGCCGCCGCAAACGCAGTTCAAGCAGCATGTGAAGCAGAAGGCCTATCCCTGCATCGAGAAGAACGGCGTGGTCTGGACCTATCTTGGTCCGAAAGAGACGCGCCCGTCCCTGCCCGATCTCGAATGGCTGACCGTGCCCGAGACGCATGTTTATGTTTCCAAACGCCTGCAGCGCTGCCATTGGACGCAGGGCATGGAGGGCGATCTCGATTCCGCCCATCTCAGCATCCTGCACAACGATCTCTTGAAGCAGCGTGCCGCCAATCCGCGCAATCGCTCGGCGGTTTGGGCGATGCGCGAGTTGCAGCCCGAGATCAAGACCGAGGCCATGCCGAACGGCTTGCTGCTGGCGGCAAAGCGCGCCGCCGAACTCGATACTTGTTACTGGCGCGTCAATCAGTGGTTCATGCCGTTCTTCACCAACTGGCCGATCCCGGGCGACAATCCGCAAGCCGGCCATGCTTGGGTCCCGATCGACGATACGCAGTGCTGGGTCTTCACCTTCTCGTGGCATCCGGCGCGGCCGTTGCGCGAGGACGAACTCGCGCTCGATGCGCGGCGGCTCCGACATCCACGAGCCGGTGGATCAGAAGACCTTCGAGCCGCTGCACAATGCGCGAAACGATTACGCCGGGCCGAACGCGGCCAAGCCGCGCCAGCCCTGGATGGGCGTGACCGCGCTGCAGGCGCAGGATCTGGCGATGACCGAAAGCATGGGGCCGCTTTACGACCGCACGCAGGAGAACCTGTCGGCCTCCGATCTCGTTGTCGCGCAAGCGCGGCATCGTCTGATCGTGGCGGCACGCGATCTTGCTAAAGGCATCGAGCCGCCCGGCCGCGATGCCGCCGCCTATCGCTTGCGTCCCCTGGCAATGGAATTGCCGCGCGACGTGACGAAATGGCGCGAGGCCGTCGCCGAGCGGATGGAAGCGCGGCCCGAGACCTTCCGCGTCTCGGTCTGATCGCGACGCCAGACCAGCGTGATCGAAACCATCCTGGCGGCCATCGCGCCGGTCATGCTGACCGCGCTCATCGGCTATTTCTGGACGCGATCCGGCCGCAGCATCGAAGCAAACGGCCTGACCCAGATCGTCACCGAGATCGGCACGCCCTGCCTCGTCTTCTCGACCTTCGCCAAGATGAGCGTGCCGGCCGGCGCCTTCGCGGTCACCGCGGCGGCCTCGCTCACCATCCTCATCGGCTTTCTGATCGTCGCAAGTTTGGTCCTGAAGCTCTGCGGCTTGAGTCTCCGCACCTATCTGCCGTCGATGGCTTTTCCCAACACCGGCAATCTTGGCATACCGCTGGCGCTTTATGCTTTCGGCCAGGAAGGCCTCGCCTATGCGATCGTCTTCCTGTGCTTCACCTCGGTGATGAATTTCACTATCGGCCAGGCGATCGCGGCCGGCACGATGAGCTGGCGCGCCATCATCAAGATGCCGATCATCTACGCCGTCGCGCTGGGCCTTGTCGTCACCGAAACGGGCATCGCGCTGCCGCAATTCCTCACCAATACGATCGGCCTGCTCGGCAGCATCACCGTACCGTTGATGCTGTTGATGCTCGGCGTGTCGCTCGGCTCGCTGCGCGTCGCGGCTTTCCCGCGCGCCTTCATGCTATCGCTATTGCGCGTCGGCATGGGTGCCAGCCTCGGCTTCGCGGTGACGGCATTCTTCGGCCTGCATGGCGCGGCACGCGCCGCCATCGTCATGCAAAGCTCGATGCCGGCGGCGGTGTTCAATTATCTTTTCGCGCTGCGCTGGCAGAACCAGCCCGAGGAAGTCGCCGGCATCGTCGTCGTGTCGACACTCGTCACCATCGCGACCGCGCCGACTTTGCTTTATTTCTTGCTTTAGGATATTCCGCGAAGATCGTCTGGCCCGAGCTTCAGTCTCATGGCTTGCCAGAGATAGATCGACGCGACGCTGCGATAAGGTCGCCATGCGAGCGATCGTTCGAGAACCTGCTTCGGCGTCGAGATCGCGCGCGATCCATCAAGCAATTGAACGCCGCGCCGGATGCCCTGATCGGCAGCCGGCATGACATCGAGCCGGCCGAGATTGAAGATTAGGAACACATTGACCGTCCACGCGCCGATGCCGGGGATGGCTGTGAGGGCGTCAACAATTTCATTGTCCGCAAGGGTGGGCAGCGCTTTTGCCAATTGGCGATTGGATGAAAACCACGCGGCGAGATTTCGAACGGCCCGCATCTTCGCGTTCGACAGACCGGCGTTGATGAAGGCTTGCGGACGCGACGCGAGAACTTTTGCGGGCGTGAGCGGAACTGTGATCGTGTCCTTTAAGCGCGCAAAGATCGATTCCGCCGCCTTTCCGGAGACACTCTGATAGACAATCGCCCGGATCAGCGCCTCGAAGGGCGTTGCGCGCGAGGGCGCAATCCGCTGTTGTCCGGCCCGCGCCATCACGGCGCCGATCACGCGTCCGAGTACAGGATCGGCGAGCGCCAGCTTGCGTTCGGCCTTTGGCCATGATCGCACTGGTTTTGACAACGACGATTCGAACGTCGAGCCACCGCCCGCGCGTTCGAGCTTCGTCACGGGCGCTCGATCGGCGGATAATATTGCGGGGCCTCGCGGCGATCGAACATGCCATAGTCGCGCACGACGCGCACATGCCGCAGCCGCCCGCCTGCCGGCAGCTTGGCGAATTTATCGAACGCATCGGCATTCGCCTTCGTCTTCCACGACATCATCAAAATCAGGTCCCCCGGGGTGAGGACCGCGTCGTAGACATCCCAGCCGACCAAGCCGGCCGCGCTCGGATCGAGGCCGAGATAGGCCGCTATTTCGGGTGGCGATGCTTTGTCGCTGAGCTTGCCCGCGTGCTTCGCATCGATGAGGCTGATGGTCGTCGCCTCGCCGCTTTCGGTTTCGTCGAGACGCTGCTCGGCGATGACCTGACCGGCGGGAACCCGACTGTCGCACGTGACCTGGCCAACGCGCAAATGGTAGTCGAGGAGGATCTCCGACCGCCCCTTCTCCTGCACCATGTGATGGCGCATCGCAGTACGCCACCGGACGACCGCTTTTTCGTCGCGCCAGCCCGAGAGCGAAAGAATCCAGCCTTCGCGAGTCAGGCTCTTGTAGCGAATGTTATCGACAAATCCGTCAACCTGCTCCAGCTCGGGGCGCAGCAGCTTGGCGTTATCGAGATAGGCGTCCCATTTTTCTGGCTTCGGGTGTACCTCAAAGATTACCGAGAACATCGCGACTCTCCTTAAACTTTATCCGCAACCGCGGCGACACAGTCGATCTCGATATCAAAATGTCCGGGCCACGCCGGAACGTTCACGAAGATACGCGCCGGCGGATCCTTCGGAAAATATCTTGCGTAGACCGCATTGACGGAAGCGAACCTCTGGACCGAGGTGCAATAGACATTGCATTTGAGCACGTGTTCCAGCGTCGACCCCGCAGTTTCCAGACAAAGCTTCATCTGATCGAGCACAAGCTCGGTCTGACGCTCGATCGGCGCATCGACAACCTCACCCGTCGCGGGATCGAACGGCGGAAATCCCGACACGTAGATCGTGTCGCCGTGCCGCGTGACTGCCGAAGTCGGCGCCTTCCACCGCTCAAGCCAGGTCGACAGCGGCTCGACACGAATGATTTCTCTCTTCATGACGGTCTCCTTGATCTCACGTGGTCGCTGAGACTTCGGTCATGATATACGCTTCATCGCGGCGCGTGTGACCATCGGACACTTCGGTCTAGACCGAAGTGTCGTCGGCAAACTTACGGAAACTTTGAGGCTTTAATGCGCGCGCACGCCAAAACGCACGGAGATGATCCGTACCAGCGCCGCGGCGGCCAGGCTGATCAGCACGATGATGACGCCGATCACAGCGGCGGGGCCGAGCCGGCCGTCGGCGAGGAAATCGAGCTGTAGCACCGCGAGCGGCCGCGTCTCGCCGGTCGAGAGCAGGATCACGAGACCGATCTGGCGGATGGTCGCGGCAAAGACCAGCACCGCCACGACCGATACGGCCGGCGCGGTCAGCGGCAGGATCACGCGGCAAAAGGCTGAAAGCCAGGACGCGCCTGCAAGCCGCGCCGCTTCCTCGATCTCGGCGCCGAGCTGCAGCATGTGCACTTTGATGACCTGTACACCGAGCGTCATCGCTGAGAGGAAGCTGACCAGGATCATCACCCAGATCGTGCCGTAAATCGGCGAGAAGATCGGTACCTGGATCACCATGAAGAGATAGCCGAAGCCGAGCACGATGCCGGGGATCGAGATCGGCAGCCAGGAGAGGATATCGATCACCGCCTGCCAGCGCGTCTTCAGCCGTACCGCGCAATAGGCGACGACGACGTAGACGCAAGCCGCCGCGAGCGCCGTGCCGATGCCGAGCATCAGCATGTTCCAGAACGCCTGCGTAAAGGTCACGTCGGCGAATGCATCGCGCCAGTGATCGAGCGTCCACATCTCGGCGAGGCCGAAGAAGCCGAAAAGCTTCATGATGCTGCCGACCAGCAACAGGCTGAGCGGCAACAGGCTCATCACCAGCACGATGGTCGCGACAATGAAGAAAGCCGGCCAGCGCCACGCATTGAGGTGAACGATGCGCGACTGATATTTGCCGGAGACAACGGCGTAGCTGCGCCGTGTCGCCGCCCAGCGCTGCAGCACGATGAGCGGCAACATCGCCAGCAGAACGGATGATGCGAGCACGCCGCCTTCGGCATAGGCCGGCGGATCATGCGAGATGAGCTGATAGATCTGCGTCGAGTAGACGTAGAAATTGAACGGCACGCCGAGGAACAGCTCGATCTCGAAAGCGCCGAGACCGTAGATCAGCGACATCAACAGCACGACGATGATCGCCGGGGTCAGCAACGGCACGACGATGCGGATCAACGTGCCGAGCGTCGAGGCGCCGGCGATCTGCGCCGCTTCCTCGATCGAGCCGTCGAGATTGCGGAAGGCCGGCGTCAGCAACATCACTTTGACCGAGAGCGCGGTCGTCGTCAGATGCGCGAAGATGATGCCCCAGAAGGAATAGAGATCGAATGGCGCGCTGTCGGCGATGCCCGCATCGATCAGCCATTTATTGGCGAGGCCGTAATTCGGATCGAAGAGCAGCAGCCAGCCTTGCGTGACGCCGAGCGCCGGCAAGAAAAACAATATCCAGAAGCCGAATTCGAGCCAACGTGCAAAAGGCAGGTCTGTCCGCGCCAAAAGCCAGGCGATCGGGATCGCCACGGGCAACGAAATGCCTTGTGTCGCGAATTGTACTTTCAGCGTGTTGAAGATCGCGGTGAGGACATCGGCATCGGCGAAAGCCGAGCGCCAAGTCGACAGCCCCTGGCTCTGAAAAACGCGCGACGGCAGCAGGCTGTTGATCACCACCGCGAGGATCGGATAGAGCACCAGAAAGGCGAGGACGATCACCAGCGCGCCGACAAGCGTCGCTTGCGTCGTGCCGGGCGCAAGGCGGCGGCGCGGCCGCGTCAGGTTCGGTGTCAGCGCCAACTGGGCCATCGAACTATCCTAGCGCGCCCGCCCTGGGCGCGGCGTAAAATTTCAGCCAGTCAGCGCGGCACCGTGGCCGACGCTTACTCGCGTTGCAGCGCAGCAACCGCCCTCAAGCGTTGTCGAGCGCGCTCCACAGGGAATTCGGCCGCTTCCAATCGCGCAACGGCTTGCCATTGGCAAAGGCGGTCAGCTCTTGCTTCCACATGCGCCGGAGATGCGCGATGGCGAGATCGGTCTGGCCAAGCATCTCTTTGTGCTCGCGCGTCGCCATCGGGCCGAGGCTCGCTTGCACAACGCAATCCTGCACTGTGGTGAGGAAGCCCATGCCCGGCACGAGATCGGGATTCTCTTTGATGCTCTTGAAGTCGAGCTTGCCGGCAAGGATGTCGCTCGCGATCTGCGCGGTTTGACCCATCGGCCGCATGCCGGTGCGGCCAACCACCTTCTCGCGGAAAGCAGGGTCGTTCTTGTCGCCAAACGGATAGACGCGATAGTCGAAGCGGATGTGATGCTCATCATCGAGCGGGATGCGCCAACTCCGCGCGAAATTCCCCATGCTCGGATCCTTGCCCGGCGGGCCGGCCCATTCATGCGTGTTCGGCATGGTGAGATACATCGTGTCGTAATGATCGGCGGTGTCGGAGAGGCCGGGCACGAAGACCTTCACGCCGTATTCCGTCTCCTCGACGTTCACGCGCTCCGGCGTCTTGAAGTGGAAATGCCAGTGCAGGAATTCGGTATGCGCGTAGTCGATCGAATTCTCGAGCTGCGCCCAATAATTCGCCGGCCAGATATCCGTGGTCACCCACGCGAAATGCTTGTCGTTCTCGAATTCGGGCGCGCGCGGGAATTCCGGCGGTGCGCCCTCGCCAAAATAAGCAAAGACAAGGCCGAGATATTCGCGAACCGGATAGGTGCGTATCTTCACCTTCTCACAGAACGGACGCGGCTCCGCCGGCTGCTTGGTGCATTGCCCGCTCTCGCCGTTATAGGCCCAGGCGTGATAGGCGCATCTGATGTCCTCGCCCTCGACCCAACCGACCGAAAGTTTGGCGCCGCGATGCGCGCAGCGCGGCTCGGTGACATAGACTTTGCCGCTCTCGCCGCGGAAGATCGGCGAAATCCTCGCTCATGATGCGGACCGGCTTGGCGCGGCCCTTCTCGATATCCTCGCCGCGCATGATCGGCTGCCAGAACGAGCGGAGGTAGCGGCCGCCGATCGTGTCAGGGCCAGTACGCAGGAAGTCGTGATAGGTGATCTCGGCCTTGTCGCCGCGATTATGCCCGATCGGCGATATCTGCTCGTTGATGGCCATGGGATGCCCCTTTGCAGCTAGCGAGAACGATTAGGCCGCACGTAGGAAATCGCCGACGAGGCGATGCGTGCGCTCGGGTTGATCGTGCTGCGGCCAGTGACCGCAGCGGTGAAGCATATGAAACTCGGCGAGCGGCAGGCCGCTGAAAAGCAGCAACCCCCGCTCGCCCGGCACCGAGACGTCGTCATGCCCCCACAGGACGAGGCTCGATGCGCGAAGGTCATTCAATTCGCCATGGATCGCGCGCGGCCGGCCGGCGGCCCGCCGCTGGCGCTCGGCTTCTTCGTTCTTACCGGTGCTCATCGCATAAAAGAGCTGCACCAGCGTGTCGCTCGGCGGATGGCTGACCAGCACCTGGCTCAGCAACGCGCGCGCCGCTTCGAGCGACGGCTTATAGCTGTGAATGTCGTGACCGAGCTTCTCGCCCGCCGCGCTGCGCGGCGTCGTTCCGGGCGGGGGCAGCACGCTGCTCGGCGTGATCACCAGCCGCTCGACACGCGGATCGCGCTTGGCGATCGAGCAGCCGATATACGTGCCCATCGACGAGCCCCAGATCGCACGCGGCGCCATGCCGGTGAAAGCGATGAATGCCTCGACATGCGCGATCCGCGCCTCGATGCTGAAATCCCGCGGATTGTCGGTGAGCCCGAAGCCGGCGAGATCGGGCGCATAGACGGTGTATCCGGCGGCGGCGAAGTGATCGATGTTGCCGCCGAACTCGACTTCGGCCGACGAGCCCGGCAATTGGCCATGCAGCATGAAGAGCGCCGGGCCGCTTCCCGCCTGCAGATAATGCGTTCTGAGCCCGCCAACGCTTGCGAAGCGCTGTTCCGCCATCGCCTGTTTCCACCCTTGCCCGATTCCTAATACATCGATGTTGTCATGACAACATCGATTCACTAGAGTTGACGACAAGAACAAGGCGCGCGTCGACGCGCCACACGGATGGAGGGAGGGACGCATGACCCGTAAAGACGGTTTGCTGCGCTGGCTCGCTGCCGCCCTCATCGCGAGCGCCGCTCTGGCGATCGAAGCGCCACCCGTTGCCGCGCAGGATTGGAAAGCCGATTTCCAAAAGACCGTCGATGCCGCCAATCAGGAAGGCACGCTGATCCTCTATTCGCAGCCCAACAAGGCGGCGCAGGATTTCATCCAGCGCGAATTCACGAAATCCTATCCAAAGATCAAGGTTTCGCTCTCGGCGATCCCGGGCGCCGAATTCATCGCCCGCATCAAGACCGAACGCGGTGCCGGCAAATATCTTTGGGATGTCGCGCTCGCCGGGCCACCGGTCGGCTACACCCTGGCGCATGCCGACATCCTCGATCCGGTGATGCCGGAATTCGTCGATCCCGAGATCAAGAATCCCGATCTGTGGGGCGGCTGGCAGAACGCCTTTACCGATATCGCCGGCAAGTATGAATTCGCGATCGCGAATTTCATCGCCGGGCCGTGGTATGACGCGCTGAAAATCCCGCCCGAGAAGGTCGAGAAGCTCGGCCTCAAGCTGATGCTGGACCCGAGCGTCAAAGGCAAGATCGCCTGGCACGATCCGTCGGTTCAGGGCGCCGGCCAGCCCTATACGCTGCTGCTGCGCGCGAAGCTCGGCGATGACGGGCTGAAGCAGGTCATCACCGAGCAGAATCCGCAATTCTTTAAGGACCAGTTCCAGGTCGTCGAGGCGTTGGCCCGCGGCACCGCCTGGATCGGTATCGGGCCACCGGTGCGCGCGCTGATGGCGCCTTATATGCAGGCTGGTGTGAAGACCGATATCCGCAATTTCGGCCCAACGCCCGATCTGGCGCTGCAAGAGATCGGCGGCTCGGGCCTTTTCGTCTTCAAGGACCGGCCGCATCCCAACGCGACGCGGGTCTTCATCAACTGGCTCCTGACCAAGGACGTGCAATACGGGTTGGCGAAAGCGACGGAGCAGGCTTCGCGCCGGCTCGATGTGCCGGTCACGACGGCGCCGGACGAGACGCCGATCCGAGACGCGACCTATCTCCAGCCGCAGCGCGAAGACGCGAGCCAGGCGTTGCAGTCGGCGCTGGCGCTCGCCGCCGAATATCGCAAGCTCGGCAAGTGATGCGCGACCGGCTTGCCCCGCTGCTTGTTGCGCTGCTGGCGCTCGCCGCCGCACCCGCCCTGGCGCAGGACGGGCAGGCGGAATGGCAGAAGACGGTTGATGCCGCCAATGCCGAAGGCAGCCTGATCCTTTATTCGCAGCCCAATCAGGATGCGCGCTCGTTTCTGCTACGCGAATTCCCGAAGGCCTATCCGCAGATCAAGCTCTCGCTCTCGGTGCTCGATTCATCGGAATTCGTCACCCGCATCCGCACGGAGCGCAGCGCCGGGAAATATCTGTGGGACGTGGCGCTGTCCGGCCCGCCCGGCGGCATCACCCTCTCGCATGACGGCATCCTCGATCCGGTCTTGCCCGAGATCGTCGATCCCGCGACCAAGAACCCCGATCTTTGGGGCGGCTGGCACGACGCTTTCATGGACACGGCCGGGCAATATGTCTTCGCCATGGCGAAATTCATCGCCGGGCCCTGGTACAACGCGCTGAAGATCCCAACCGAGAAAGCCGCGGCGCAGGGACTCAAGCTGCTCCTCGATCCGAGCCTCAAAGGCAAGATCGCCTGGCATGATCCGGTCTTGCCCGGCTCCGGCACGTCTTACGCCTATCTCTTGCGCGTGAAGCTCGGCGACGACGCGTTTAAGACGCTGGTCCTCGACCAGAAGGTCGATTTCGTGGCCCAGCAATTTCAGGTCGTTGATGCCATGGCGCGGGGCACAGCGTCGATCGGCGTTGGCCCGCCGGTCCGCTCGCTGATGGGGACTTATACCAAGGCCGGCGTCAAAACCGATATACGGTCCTTCGGCAATTCGCCCGATAACAATCTCGAGGCGATCGGCGGCGGCGCGCTGTTCGTCTTCAAGGACCGGCCGCATCCCAACGCGACCCGCATTTTTATCAACTGGCTGCTCGGCAAGGATGTGCAAGAGGGCATGGCCAAGGCGACCGAGCAAGCCTCACGCCGCGGGGATGTGCCCCTCACCACCCAGCCCGATGAGACGCCGATCAAAGGCGCGCATTACGTCCAGCCGCAGCGCGAGGACGTCGCCCCAGCCGTGCGCCAGACGGTTCAGCTCATCAGCGAATGGCGGAAATCCGCGAAGTAGCGGCGCTTACGCCTCGGCGCGCGGTCGCGTCCGAAGCTTCGGCTTGCGCAGCTTGCGGCCCTCGGCCGCGGCTTCTTCTTTCTCGACTTCGCGCATCTTCTTGGTGGTCAGCTGCGCGAACTGCGCGAAGTTATAGACCGTCTTGTCGTCCTGGTCCCAGCAGACATAGCCGCGGCACGGCGTCGGCCGCGCCTCGTAGACCGTGCAGGCATGATTGGCGCCGAGGAACTGGCAAGTCTCATGCTCGTCCTTCAGCCACATCTTCCCGGCGCGGGTGATCTGCACCAGGTGCTTGTCCTTGAACTCATTGGGCGTGAGGCCCAGATGCTTGGAAAGCCGCGCCACGTCGTAGTTACTCATCTCGACATAGCCGGCCATCTTGCAACACATCGCGCATTTCGCACATTCGAGCGGCGCAGAACTCGCCATAGAACACCTCATCAGATCGCTGGCTTATCTATATAGCTTCGCCTTGCCATGCTAAACCCCCATCGATGAGCGAAGCGCGAGAATCCACAGGAAATGCGCTCTTCGGCGGTGGCCGCTATCGGTTGGCCATGGGTCTGACGCCGTTGAACGAAGCGGAATGGCTCTCACCCGGTGCTTGCTTGCCTGAAATCCTCGCCGAGAAGCGCAGATTGCTCGCGACTCGGACCGAGTTGGTGCTGCGCTTATTGCCCGAAGCAAGCGCGGCATCGGTTGAGCTGCTGCAATTATTGGCAGCGCATTTGCCGCGCCACTTTCCGAGCGTCTATCGACTCGGCAAGGACGGCCAGCTCGCCAACAAAGTCAGCAACGAGACCTGGGATATCGACGGGCCGCCGCTTCATTCGCTTGATATCGCCGGGCGGCTGGTGGCCGAGGATCTTTGCCTGTTGCAGGCAAGCGATGCCGGCTATCGGTTGATCGGCGCCACGCTCTGCTTTCCAAATCGCTGGCTGCTCGAGGAAAAGATCGGCCAGCCGCTCGATTTCATCCATGCGCCGGTGCCGGGCTTCGCGCCTGCCCTGGAGCGGCCGGTGGCGCATTTCTTCGCCGCGCTGAAGCCCGATCGCATCCTCGCCCGCGTCAATTGGGGCATTGCCGACGATCCGACGCGCTTCCAGCCCATCGGCCGCGACGCCGAGGCGGCGATCAACCCCGAGACCGTGGGCTCAGCGCTTTATCTTCGCATCGAGTACCAGACCCTGCGCCGGTTGCCCGAGAGCCAGGCCGTGCTGTTCACCATCCGCACCGAGATCATGCCGCTCGACCAGGCGATCGCGATACCGGCCGACGCCATCGACCTTGCCGGCGCTGTTCGCGATATGAGCCCGGCGATGCTGCGGTATAAACATCTCACCGCGGTCGCGCCGGCGCTCCTCGCTTGGCTCGAGACGCGAACAAAATAACGCGTCGACGGGGCATGAAACGCATCGCGACCATCTTGGCGCTGGCCGCAGCCTGGCTCGGGGGCGCGGGGCCTCGCTCAGGCCGATGAGACGACGCTGCTCTTCGACACCAGCACGCCGCAGGGTCGCGCATCCGCGAGACCTTGGCGAAAGTGAAAGCCGGTCAGTGAACCAGATCGCCGAAGACGGCGTCGGTGAGACGCCGCCGCTCCTTCTCGACCAGCGCGTAATAGGCGCCGCGTCGCGCCAAGAGCACGTCCGGCGGCCCGTCCTCGAGAATCCGACCCTCGCGCAGCACGATGATGCGGTCGAAATCGGCGACGGTCGACAGGCGATGCGCGCTCGCGATCACGGTGCGGCCTTCCATCACACGCTCGAGCGCCTCGCGGACCACCGACTTCGATTCGGTATCGAGCGCTGATGTCGCCTCGTCGAGCAGCAGGATCGGCGCGGCTTTGAGGATCGCGCGCGCGATGGCGATGCGCTGACGCTGGCCGCCCGATAGTTTCACGCCGCGATCGCCGATAATGGTGTCGAAGCCTTGTGGCATCCTCTCGATGAATTCGGTGCAGCGCGCTGCATCCGCCGCGGCAACGACCGCGCTCTCGCGAATCTCCGGCCGGCCGTAGCGGATATTCTCGATCACCGAGCGGTTGAGCAGCCCGACATCCTGCGGCACCACCGCAATGGCCGCGCGCAGGCTGTCCTGCGCCGTCGCCGCGATGTCCTGGCCGTCGATCAGGATCCGCCCGGTTTGCGGATCATGAAACCGTTGCAGCAACGCAAAGAGCGTCGACTTACCGCCGCCGGATTTGCCGACCAGCGCGACCCGCTGCTCGGGCTCGATATGCAGGTCGAAATGCTCGAAGACTTTGCGGCCGTCGGGATAGGCGAAACGTACATTATCGAAGAGGATGGCACCGCGATGCCGCTGCAACGGCGGCGCCGACGGCACGTCGCACAGCGTGTGGGGTACCAGCAAGGTCGCGATCGCTTCTTCGAGCCGCGCCATGTGCTGGGTCGCATCGACCAGCGCGACCGCAAGATCGCGCGTCGCATGCAGAATGCCGAAGCCCAGGGTACAGACGAGCACGACATCACCGGTGGTGACCAGATTGCGCCGCCACAACAGCAGCGCCCAAGCCAGCAGCATTGCCGTGAGCGTGGCAGTAACGATGGCATGCAGAAGCCGCAGCTTTTCCAGATAAAAGAGACTTCGCCGCCGCGCCCTGCTTTCCCGGTCGATGGTTTCATCGAAACGGCGATGTTCGAAAGCCAGCCCGCCGAACGCCCGTACCAGCGACAGGTTCGAGATGACATCGACCATCTCGCCATCGGCGGCGGCGGCGCAATCGGCGAAATTCCGGTGCAGCGGCGCGCCGCGCGCCGCGAGACGAAAGAGAATGACGATCATCGCTGCCGCGACCAGAGTCATCGCCGCGGTCATCTGGAGACTCACCGTCGCGAGAAAGACGATTGAACCCACGGTTGCAACACAAGGCGGCAAGACGTTCCAGATGAACATCGTTTCGACGGCATAGACCGCGTTCGATGTCGCGGTGATGCGGCTCGCCAGGGTACCGGGCATGCGATCGGCGAAATAGCTCGGCGCGTGGCCGGTCAAATGACGGAAAAGATCGGCGCGCAGATCGACGGTGACGGCAACAAAAGTGTAATTCGCGAGCCCGCCGGCAAGCCGCCAGAACAGATTGTCGCCGGCGATGAGCGCGACCAAAAGCGCAAAGGCACCCCAGAGTGCCCCTCCGTCCTTTGGGCCCGACAGCGCATCGACCAAGGCTTTCAGCCCATATTGTGCGCCAACCGAGCAACCAACGGCGGTCAGCACCGCGGCCAAGATCGCGCCATGTGCGAGACCGCGTCGCTTTATATAACGGCCGAGAAAAGCCAGTGGCCGTTCGGCATAATGTGTCAGTTCTGCGCGCGTTTGCTGGGTTTTCATCGGCTACTAGGGAAAATGGCGCTTGGTAGAGAACGGGGCGCCCGCGCCGATGTTCCCGTTTTCCGTCGCCCCAAGCTGGCACTGCGACAAATTGCACCGTCATCGCTTCGACACGGATAGTCCGCGCGCCGTCACGCGTTCTCAATTCGACACCGCGCGCATGTCGCTCGCGGAGCAAGGGAGATGTTGTCCATGCGAATTGCTCAGGTTGCGCCACTGACAGAATCGATCCCACCGAAACTTTATGGCGGCACGGAGCGCGTGGTGTCGTGGCTCACGGAAGAGCTGATCGCGCTTGGTCACGAGGTAACACTGTTCGCGAGCGGCGATTCAAAAACCTCGGCTGAGCTGGACGCAATCTGGCCGACCGCCTTGCGTTTCGATCCGGCAGTCCGCGATGCGAACGCCTTGCATATGGCCATGCTCGAACGTGTGTGTCAGCGCGCGCCGGAATTCGACTTCCTGCATTTCCATCTCGATTACTATCCGTTCTCGCTCTTCGCGCGCCAGCCGGTGCCGTCGGTGACGACGCTGCACGGCCGGCTCGATCTCAACGAGCACCAGACGGTGTTTCGCACTTTTCCCGACGCGCCGGTGATCTCGATTTCCGATGCGCAACGCAAGCCCGTTCCTTATGCCGGCTGGGTGCGCACGATTCATCACGGCCTGCCGGCGCAGCTCTTGCAGCCGAAACCGACGACACCGGGCTATCTCGCTTTCCTCGGCCGTATCTGCTCCGAGAAAGCGCCTGACGTCGCCATCTCGATCGCGCGGCGCTGCGGCCTGCCGCTGAAGATCGCCGCCAAGGTCGATAGGGCCGATGTCGAATACTATGAGACGAAGATCAAGCCGCTGCTCGGCGCGCCCGGTATCGACTTTATCGGCGAGATCGGCGACACGGAGAAATCCGATTTCCTCAGCGGCGCGATCGCGCTGCTGGTGCCGATCTCATGGCCCGAGCCTTTCGGCCTTGTCATGATCGAAGCCGCAGCTTGCGGCACGCCGGTCATCGCTTACGACGCCGGATCGGTCAGCGAGATCGTCGAAGACGGCGTCACCGGCTTCATCGTGTCGGATGAGAATTCGGCAATCGCGGCGCTCGAAAAAATACCGACGCTCGACCGGCGGCATATCCGGCAGCGTTTCGAAGAGCGCTTCACGTCGCGCCGCATGGCGCAGGATTACCTCGCCGTCTATGCGGAGCTGATGGAGAGCGATACGCCGCGACTGCGCGTCGTGAGCTAGCGCAGCGACGAACTTCTGCTGCGCGCTCGAAAGCCGAGCGCGCCGGGGCGCGGCTCAGCGTTTCGGGAACGGCTCCTGGAATTCCCAGGTGTGGCCTTCCGGATCGACGACGAAGAGCTGCGCGCTGCCCGCGCCCAGCAGATTCTTCGCCTCGCCATATTCGATGCCGAGCCCTTCCATGCGCTTGCGGAACGCCTCGATATCGGCGACGAGCCACGCCGTGTGGCGGCCGGTCGCGGAATATTTGGTGCCGGGGCCGGGTTTGTAATCGCGCTCGGTGGCGATGAGGTGGAATTGCACCTTGTCGTCGTGATCGCCGAGCCAGGCGCCACGGCCGATATCGTCAAGCGCCTTCGGCCGCTTCAGCAGCTTCAGCCCGAGCACCTTCGTATAGAAATCGATACAGGCATCGAGATTTTGATGGCTGACCGGGATGCCTTCATGCATCGAGCCGAGCCAGGTCAACGACGGAACTTGTGTTTGCGCGGACGCATCCATAACCGAGCTCCTCAAAGCTGTTCCCACCCTGGCGAGGACGGTACAAGAAAGCGCCCACAAGGGTCAAATTCGCCTCTCCCACCGGCGTCTTTACGCTAACAACCATAAGCGGCAGTCACGCTGCCCGGATCGCTTAGCGATAGCGGCGGCGGTGAAGTTGCGATATCGTCGCGGCGCAAGAATGGCGCCGGAGGGATCAAACGCGGCGCCCCAAGAACGACGATTCAGGGGGAACGGCTGATGGCGACGACAACGACTTTTGGTGGCGATATCCGGCAGATCGCAGCGCGGCTCGAGCGGCTGCCCTACTCGTCCTGGCACCGCAACATGCGGCTCATTGTCTGCAGCGCATGGTTCTTCGACGCTTTCGATTCGATCACCATCGCTTATGTGCTGCCCTCGCTGATCGCCTTCTGGCACCTCAACCCGCCGCAAATTCCAGCGATGATTGGATCGCTGATCGCGGTCGGCTTCGCCGGCCAGCTCATTGGCGCGATCGTCTTCGGCTGGATTGCCGAACGCTGGGGCCGCCTAAATTGCATGATCGTCACCTTGCTGATCTTCACCTTGGGCGGCCTTGCCTGCGCCTTCACCACCACCTACGACCAGATGTGGTGGCTGCGCTTCCTTCAGGGCCTTGGCCTCGGCGGCGAAGTGCCGCTGATGGCCGCCTATGTGAATGAATTCGCCAAAGCCGAAGGCCGCGGCCGCTTCTCGCTCTCCGCGCAAGTGCTGTTCTCGATCGGCCTCCCGGTCTGCGCCCTGGTCGGCGTTTATGTCGTCCCGAATTGGGGCTGGCAGTGGATGTTCATCATTGGCGCGGTGCCGGCGCTGATCGCGATTCCCCTACGCACCATGTTGCCGGAATCGCCGCGCTGGCTTGCCAGCCGCGGCCGCTTCGCCGAGGCCGATGCGGCGCTGAAACGCATCGAGGATATCGGCGTGAAGGAGGGCAAGGCGCTGCCGCCGTTGCCGCGCGATCTTCCGCCCGTCGACGAGACGAAGCCGCGTCTCGCCGATCTGTTCAAAGGCATCTATTTGAAGCGCACGATCACCGTATGGTTCATGTGGATCTGTGCCTATATCGTGACCTACGGCCTCACCGCCTGGGCGCCGTCGCTCTTCAACATCGTCTATCACCTGCCGGTGCAGACGTCGCTCGCTTACGGCCTCGTCCTGAGCGGTATCGGTCTCGGCGGCGCCCTGTTGACGATTTATCTGATCGAGGCGATCGGCCGCAAATCCATGTTCGCGATCGGCTTTGGCATATGTTCCATGCCGCTCCTTTGCTTCGCCTTTCTCGGACAGCTAACAGCCCTCCAAACCTTGTTGACGGTCTCGGGAGCGTTTTTCTTCGTCAGCTTCCTTGCCCTCGGCCTTGCCACCTACACCGCCGAAATCTACCCGACCCAGCTCCGCGCCTTGGGCGGCGGCGTCGCCAGCGCGTGGCAGCGCGCTGCCTCGATGGCAGGGCCGATCATGGTCGGATGGGTGTTGCCGCATTGGGGACTCAACTACGTCTTCGTTGTTTTCGGCGTCTTCTCTCTTCTGGGCTGCCTTATCACAGCATTCTTCGCGATCGAGCCGCGCGGTCAGGTGCTGGAGCGCTTGTCGCCGCCGCTGAGCAATACGCCGTGACGCGTTCGTTCCTGCTTTCGCTCGCCGTCGTCGCGGCGCTCACCAGCGCCGCGGCGGCCGAGCCGCTGAAAATCCGCCAGGGCTATGGCAGCGCACCCGGCTCGATGGCGCCGATCATCTTCGAGCAGACCAATCTGTTGAAGCATTACGGCCAGTCCTACACCGTCGAATTCACGCGCTTCGGCGGCGCCGCGCCGCAGATGACCGCCTTCGCCGGCGGCGAGCTCGATCTGGCGAATTTCGCTTATGCCAATCTGGGCATGGCCGTGATCAACGCCCGGATCGACGATGCGCGTATCGTCTCCGACGGCTTCCAGGACGGCGTGAAGGGCTATTACTCGGTACAGTTCTTCGTCAACAAGGACAGCCCGATCAAAGGCGTCGACGATTTGAAAGGCCGCGTGATCGCGACCAATGCGATCGGCGGCGCCGCGGATATCGCCGTGCGCGGCTTCATGCGCCAGCGTCATCTGGAAGAGAAGACCGATTACCGGCTGATCGAAGGCGGCTTCGCGACCTTGGTGCCGATGATGTTCGACCATAAGGCCGATGTCATCGCCCTCGTCCCGCCTTTCAATTACGACCCGCGCCTCAAGGACGGCGCGCGCATGGTCTTCACGCAGAGCGACCTGATCGGCCAGTCGCAGATGAATTTCGTCGTCGCGCATGCGGCTTTTCTGCAAAAGAACCGGGCCGCGCTGACCGATTATTACGAAGATTATCTGCGCGGCCTCGACTGGTTCTTCGATCCGAAGAACCGGACGCAGGCGATCGACATCGTCGCGAAATTCACCAAGGTCCCGGCCGAGCAATATGCCGGCTGGCTCTTCGACAAGGGCGATTACTATCACAACCCGGATGCGCTGATTAACGCCAACGTGCTGAAAGCGAATCTGCAGCTTTGCTACGAGCTCGGCATCATCTCAAAGCCGATCGATCCGGCAAACTATCTCGATGAAAGCATCGTTCAGGACGCGCGCAAGCGGCTCAATACGGAAGGACAACGCTAAAATGACACGTTTGACGACAATCGCCGCCGGCTTTGCCCTGGCGCTTCTTGCCGTGGCACATCCGGCCGCGGCACAGACAAAGATCAAGATGACCTACACCGCAGTCACAGGCTTCACGGCGGGCTATGTCGCCGAGCAGCAGGGTTTCTTCCAGAAGCGCGGCATCGACATGGAATTCGTCCAGACCAACATCTCGGGGAATATCCCCGCCGTGATCATGAGCGGCTCGGTCGAGGCCGGCGGCCCGACCCTGCCGTCGGTGCTGCAGGCCAATGACGCGGGGCTCGATCTCGTCGTCTTCGCCGGCGGCGCGGTTTATCCTTTGTCGGGCGATGTGCTGATCGCGCGCAAAGGCGCCGGGATCGAGAAGACCACCGATCTCAAAGGCAAGACCGTCGGCGTGCCCGGCATCGGCGCGCTCCTCCACATCATGCTGCGCCGCGACCTCCAAGCGAACGGCGTCGATCCCAACAGCGTCAAATATGTCGAGCTCGGCTTCCCCCAGGCCGGCGACGCGCTGCGCTCGGGCCAGATCGATGCCTATCCGTCGCAAGCGCCGTTCACCGCGCGCATCCTGCAATCGGGCGCCGGCGAGGCAGTGGCGAATTGGCTGAGCGCAACACCCGCCGGCACGCCGACCGTGATCTTCGCGACGACGCGCTCATGGGCAACAGCGCACAAGAAAGAGATCAACGCGATGCAGGATGCGATGCGCGAAGCGCTCACCTTCATGAAGGACCATCGCGACGAGACCAACGAGGCGATTGGCAAATTCACCGGCCTGCCGGCGGCCGTGGTCGGCTCGCTGCCGCCGCCGATCATCAATGTCGATCTGACGCCGAAGCAGATCCAGTTCTGGATCGACATCTGCAAGGAGCAGGGCCTGATCAAGGGCAATCCCAAGCCCGACGATGTGTGGTTCCAGTAGAGACGAAGACCCTAACAACTGTCATTCCCGCGAAAGCGGGAATCCAGAGAAATATCTCATCTGCTCCCTGGACCCCCGCTTTCGCGGGGGTGACGGATTGGGCTAGACGAATTTCTACTCGAACAATTTAAGGTCGATCGCGTCGCCCATGTGGCGATAGCCGTTGTCGCTCGGGTGAAGGTGATCGCCGCAATCGTATTCTTCGCGCATCGAGGTCGGATGCGCCGGATCGAGCACCACTTTGTCGAAGTCGATCAGCGCGTCGAAATATTCGGCGCCATGCGCGCGTATCCACGCATTGATCGCCTGGCGCTTGGCCTCGCCTTGTGGCGTCCAGGCGCCGGGGAAATAGGTCTCGTTCTCGTAGGGGATCATGGTCGCGCCGTAAACCGTAAGCCCACCCGCCTTGGCACGGAGCGCGAGTTGCTTCAGCCCTGCGATCATCTGCTCCGCGGTCACGACCTCCGCCGCATTGCCGCGCTGATTGCGTAGGTCATTCGTGCCGATATAGACGATCGCATGCGTCACGCCCGGCTGCGCCAGCACGTCGCGGTCGAAACGGCGCAAACCACTATCGCCGCGCATATCGTGCAGGATGCGGTTGCCGCCGATGCCTTGATTGAGCACGGCAAAAGCACGGCCTCCGCGCGCGATCAAAACGGCGCGCGAGTTGATCCGGCCAGCGGCTGTTGGAATTGAGGCTCGAGAGATTGCCTTCGGTGAGCGAATTGCCGAAGCAGACCACGACGCCGGTATTCGACGGCGCTAGCATTTCGACCGCGCTGAGGAAATACCAATTCTCGGTCTTCTCCTTCACTGGCAACGCCGGGGCCGCAGTGTGATCGCCCTCGATCGAGAGGTAATTCGTCTGATGGCAATTGCCGTGACCGGTGATCGGAAACGCTTCTGGCACTTCGTCCGGGATATAGAGGCTGACCGCGAGATCGCTCAGCGCTTTGATATCGAGATCGACCGGATCGCTGACGATGAGCGCGCCGGGACCGATCACAGCCGCCGCCTCGCCGCCGAAAGTCAGCTTGCGATCGCTGTCGGCAACGATGCGCTCGCTGGCGCCGTCGCGCAGCGCGATATGGGCGGCGCCGATGGTGAGCTTCTGATTGCCGTAGAGGTTCGAGAGCCGGATGCGCAGCCGCTTGCCGCCGAGGGTCGAGCGAACGATAAGGCGCAGGGTCTGGTTCTTGAACGCGCTTTTATCGACCGTAACGAGGCCGGTGGCCCAGGCGCCAACCCATTTCTCGCCAACTCTTCCTTCGGCCGCCATATCGCTCCCCCCTTTTGTTGGCGCGATCCATAGGCGGCACGATCCTGCTTGTCGAGACGCGGCGCCTCGGCCTAACCTTCGGCCATGCGCACGCAAATCGGCATCATCGGCGCCGGCCCCGCCGGACTTTTCCTCTCGCATTTCCTCCATCGCCTCGGCATCGAATTGGTGATCATCGAGAACCGCAGCCGCGAGGATATCGAGCAGACGATCCGCGCCGGCGTGCTGGAGCAATGGCTTGTGGATCTGATGAAGGCGACAGGCGTCGGCGAGCGCATGGCGCGTGAGGGTGCTTTCGATACCGGCATCACGCTGCAGTTCTCCGGCCGGCGTCATCACATCGATTTCGTCGAGCTGACCCAAGGCAAGGGCGTGACCGTCTATGCCCAGCATGAGGTGATCAAGGATCTCGTCGCCGCGCGGCTGAGGGATGGCGGCGATATCCGCTTCTCGGTCTCGGACACGGCGCTGCATGATCTCGAGACCGACAAGCCGCGCATCACCTTCCGCGACAAGGACGGCAAGCCGGACGAGTTGGTTTGCGATTTCATCGCCGGCTGCGACGGCTTCCACGGACCGAGCCGCCAGGCGATCCCGCATAACGCGATCCAAGAGCATCAGATCATCTATCCGTGGGGCTGGCTCGGCATCCTTGCCGAGGCGCCGCGCTCGTTCCACGAGCTGATCTATTCGCGTCACGATCGCGGCTTCGCCTTGCTCAGCACGCGCTCGCCGACCGTGCAGCGCATCTATGTGCAATGCGATCCGCACGACAAGCTCGAAGCCTGGCCCGATCACCGCATCTGGCAGGAGATGCAGGCGCGTTTCGCCTTTCCCGGCTGGACGCTGTCCGAAGGACCGATCTTCCAGAAAGGCATCGTCGGCATGCGCAGCTATGTCTGCGATCCGATGCAATATGGCCGGCTGTTCATCGCCGGCGACGCCGCGCATATCGTGCCGCCGACCGGCGCCAAAGGCCTCAACCTCGCCGTCGCCGATGTGCTGATGCTCTCGCGCGCGCTCGACGCCTGGTACAAGAAGCACGACCGCACCGGGCTCGATTGCTACAGCGCCAATGTCCTGCCGCGGATTTGGAAATGCGAGCGCTTCTCCTGGTATATGACGACGATGCTGCACCAGAATCCGGCCGATAGCAGCTTCGAGCGATACATGCGTCTTGCCGAGCTCGACACGGTTGTCGGCTCGCGCGCCGCCGCCACCGCCCTCGCCGAGATTTATGTCGGCCTGCCGATGGATTGAAGGCTTAGCCGCGAAGGTAATGCTGGATCGTCGCGCCGAGATGTTCTTCCAGCGCGGCGCGCGACAGATTCACCACCGGCGGAAGATGAAGAATATACCGGGTGAAGGCGAGGCCGAGCATTTGCGTGACGATCAGCGCGGCGCATTGCTCTTTATTCGCGACATTGGCGGCGCGCTCAACCATCGGCTCGATCTGCCGCGTAAAAATCTCCATCAGCCGCTGTCGCGCCGTGGCGTTTGTATGCGCGACGCCCAATAGGGCACGCAGCTCCTCGCCCGCCCCTTCGCCTTCCCAGCGGTCGAGGAATTGGCGCACCAACGCGACGCCGAGCTCGGATTCCTTGACCTTGGAAAAATCGGGCAGCCGCAGATCGAATTCCGCGGCGGCGGCAAACAGCCCTTCCTTGCTCTCGAAATAGCGCATCACCATCGACGCATGGATGCCGGCGGCGGACGCGACGGCGCGGATCGTCGTTCCTTGATAGCCGTGTTTCGCAAAAAGCGGGCGCGCCGCGGCGATGATGCGCGCCTGCGTGTCGGCCGAGCGCGGAAAGCGCTCGGCCCGATCGTCCGACGTAAGAGGTTTTTTGCTCACGCCGCGCGGTTGCTGAGTTCGGAGAGCTTCATCGCCAGCGATTGCCGCACCGCAGGTACGTGATCGGCGATCTGCAGCAGCGTATTGCGCACGGCCTGCGCGGCGCGGTTCTCGATCGTCGCCGTCCAGGTCAGCCGATCCGCGAGGCGAATGACATCGCTGGCGATGCGATGGCGCCATTCCGCCCAGCGATCGAGCGCGTGCTCGTTGCCGGTCTCGAGCGTCTCGGCCAGCGCGCCACCCAGCGAGATCGCATCCTGGATCCCGGTATTCATGCCTTGTCCCCCCGCCGGACTGTGCACATGCGCCGCATCGCCCAGAAGCAACACATGCCCGCTTCGGAATTGCCGCGCGATGCGGTGATGGACATGAAAGCGCGAGCTCCAGGCAATGTCGAGAACGCGGACCACTCCGTTCGTCGGACCGCGAGCATCGAGGATGGCCTGAATATCCGCGACGCCCGGAACGGCGGGCGCCTCATCCACGGTGGCGACGATGCGGAACCGGCCATGCGGAATCGGCGCCACCACCACTAGACCAGCCGGCGAATAGAGCAACGACACCTCGTCGCGACTGAGCGGCCAATCCATGCGCACATCGGCTAGGACGAAGGCTTCTTCATAACTGCTGCCTTCGAAAGGAATGCCGGTCTGCTCGCGGATGCGGCTGTGCATGCCATCGCAAGCGATGAGATAGCGCGTGCGCAGGATGTGATCGCCTTGTGCGTCGCGCAGTGTGACGGTCGCGCCATCGGCGTCATGCTGGACGACGGTCAGCTCGCAAGGACGCACGATCTTGCCGCCGCGTGCTTCCAATCCGGCGAGAAGCACGGCTTCCGTCTCGCATTGCGGCAGCATCAGCGTATAGGCGTAGCGGCTCGGCAAATGCCGGAAGTCGACCGTGATCAGCGCCTGGCTCCGGTCCCTCACACGGAAGATCGGCACCTCGACACCGCGCGCCAGCAGTTCCGGCACGATGCCGAGCGGCTCGAGCACTTCAAGCGTCCGCGCATGGACGACGCAGGCGCGCGAGGTATTCGCGCCGGCCGGTTGGCGATCGATCAGGACAAAGGGGATGGAGCGACGGGCCAGTTCGGAGGCGAGGGCCAAACCGGACGGACCGGCACCCACGATCAAAATCTCGGTCGCGGAGGGGAAAGTCATGGCTGATCTCCTTGGAACGTTTGATTGCAAACATATGTTTGCATACATTCGCTTTCAGATCAAGTGCTCTTTTTGGCGATCAAAACGGGCGTGGGCAATCAGCCGATCACCGCAGAAAACAGCGGAAAAGCGACGATTTTCTCGCAGCAAGCCGGTACGGCCGCGGCCGTATCCGGGATGGGCGAAATCGCCGGTCGGGCGACCGGCAATAAAATCAGTTCGGCAGCGCGACGACGGCGCGCTTGTCGACCATGTCCTCGATCTTCGGCGTGCCCTTCAGTAGACCCTGCGAGCGGAACCAGTCGATCTGGCGCTGCATGTCCTGAAGGTCGAGGCGGCCTTGCGGATCGATATAGGCGATCGCTTGCTTCAGCCGCTCGGCCGGCTGGCCGATATATTTCGCCATCACCGCCAGCACCGCGGGTGCAGTCGGGCCGTCACGGCGCTTGTCGTCGGGACCGGCAAAGGCGTCGTGATATTCCTGCGCGCCTTTGCGGAACGCACGCAGGAACTTCCCGACCACATCGTAATGCTCGTTATCTTCTTTGGTCGAGATGAAGATCGCGCCGTTCTGCCACGGCGCCTCGTCACCGACCCAACCCATCAGCCGGACATCGCCGTGCTCGATCGCGGGCAGCGCCGACGCCCCCGCGACCACCGAAAAATCCGCCTGACCGCCGGTCAGCGCCGAAAGCTGGTTCGAGATCGATTGCAGCGGCAGGATGCGGATGCTGTCGAGCGGC
This sequence comes from uncultured Alphaproteobacteria bacterium, assembly GCA_963740675.1. Classification (GTDB taxonomy): domain Bacteria; phylum Pseudomonadota; class Alphaproteobacteria; order ATCC43930; family CGMCC-115725; genus CAIKMD01. The sequence continues at coordinate 513,853 of CAVUFS010000001.1, read as the reverse complement.
ACGTTGTATTTCGCCGCGATCAAGGTGACGCTGTAATGCGAGCCCGAGCCGACTTGGGCCACGGCAACCGAATGCCCGCCGAGCTGTGCATAAGATTTGATGCCGTTGGCATAGGCCTGATTCGATTCCAGGAACGCGAGCGTCTGAAAGCCGGCATGCTCGCGCGCCTGGCCACCGATCACCTTGAGGACGCCTTGCGCGCCGAGGCTGAACATGCCGGCCGAGGTGCCAGCCGAGCCGATATCGATGCCGCCCGCCACCGCCGCGACAGCGATCGGTTGCGCCGCATCGAAGAACTCAAACTGAGCGTTGAGTCCCTCGGCGGCGAAATAGCCCTCGTCCTCAGCCAGAAAGACCGCCGTCGAGCCGGCCGATTTGAGGAGGCCGATCTTGATGTCCTCGGCCATGGCTGGGCGCGCCACGGAAGCGAGCACGAGAGCTGCCAGCCAAGCGACGTGGCGTTGGTTTCTGGTCATTCCTCATTCCCTCCGTTGGCTCGCAATGCCCCTCTAAGCGAGCAAGGCCTATTTCGACAGCGGCACGACCGTGCGCTTGTCGATCATGTCTTCGATCTTGGGGTCGCCCTTCAAGAGGTTCTGCGAGCGGAACCAGTCGATCTGGCGCTGCATATCCTGAAGGTCGAGCCTTCCTTGCGGATCGATATAAGCGATCGCCTGCTTCAACTGAGCGACCGATTGGCCGGTGTATTTCGCCATCACCGCCATCACCTCGGGCTCGGTCGGTCCGTCGCGGCGTTTCTCATCGGGACCGGTGAAGGCATCGTGATATTCCTGCGCACCCTTGCGGAAGGCGCGCAGGAATTTCTCGATCAACGCGTGGTTTTCGTTGTCTTCCTTGGTCGACGTGAAGATCGCACCGATCTGCCACGGCGTCTCGTCGCCGACCCAGCCCATCAGCCGCACGTCGCCGCGGTTGATCGCCGGGAGCGACGGCGTTCCGGCGATCACCGCGAAATCGGCTTGGCCGCCGGTCAGGGCGGAAAGCTGATTGGGAATCGATTGCAACGGCAGGATTTTGATGCTGTCGAGCGGCACGTTGTATTTCGCCGCGATCAGCGTGACGCTGTAATGCGAGCCAGAGCCGACCTGGGCCACAGCGACCGAACGCCCGCCGAGTTGCGAATAGGATTTGATGCCGGCCGCATAGGCTTGATTTGATTCGAGGAACGCCAGGGTCTGAAAGCCAGGGAACTCACGAGACTGGCCGCCGATCAGTTTCAACACACCCTGAGCACCAAGACTGAACATGCCGGCTGAGGTGCCGACCGAGCCGATATCGATACCGCCGGCGACGGCTGCCACAGCAATCGGTTGGGCCGCGTCGAAGAATTCGAATTTCGCGTCGAGCCCTTCGGCGGCGAAATAGCCTTTGTCCTGCGCCAGATAGACCGCGGTCGAGCCCGCCGATTTGAGCAGACCGATGGTGATTGGCTCGGCCGCCTTCGCCGGCACGGCGAGAGCGAGCATGGCCAGCAGAGCGGCAAAGAGCGCAGCGCGGTCGATCATTTTTTCTTGGTTCCTTAGTCGAGAAAGTGGGGGTTCGGACGATGGGCCTGCGCCCAGGCCGCGGCACCGGGAGGAAAGGCCAGGACGATCAAAGGCTTCAGTCCATCAGGATTTCCCTCACCGCGCGCACGGCTCTATAGCCAAAGGGCGCGGAACTGGGCAAACTGATCCGGCCTTAGGGAGGCGCGGTGGGACGGAAGGACGGGCGATGATCAATCTGCAAGATATTCGCTATTTGCGGCTCGGCACCGCCGATCTCGAGTCATCGATCCGCTATCTCACCGACATCGTCGGGCTGCAGCTCGCGTCGCGCGAAGGCAAGACCGCCTATTTCCGCAGCGACAAAGTCGGCGTACGCGGCGACACGCGCGATTACACGCTGGCGCTGTTCGAGGGCGATCCCGCCAATCAGACGATCGGCCTCGAATTGCTCAACCCAGACGATCTCGATGCTGTCGGCAAGGTGCTGGAGCAGAACAAGCTGCCGGTTCACCTCGGCACGCGCGAGGAATGCGATGCGCGGCGCTGTAAGAGCTTCATCGCCTCGACCGATCCTTCCGGCAACAAGATCGAGATTGTCGCCCGCCCCTATCATACCGGCCAGCGCTATTTCCCCGCGCGCGATGCCGGCATCGAAGGCTTCAGCCATATCGGCCTCTTCACCACCGACGCCAAGCGCGACACGAAATTCTGGACCGAGCTGTGCAATGCGCGAATCTCCGACTGGCTCGGCGATTCGCCTTTCCTGCGCATTCACACTGTGCATCATTCGATCGTGCTGTTCCCATCGAACCGCACCGGCATCCATCACATCAATCACCAGGTCGAGGATTTGGACGATGTGATGAAGTCCTATTACTTCCTGAAGCAGCGCCAGGTGCGCATCATTCACGGACCGGGCCGGCATCCGATTTCGACCGCGGTGATGGTCTATTTCGAAGGGCCGGACAAAGTCACTTACGAATATTCCTGCGGCGTGAAGCACGTCATGCCGGACGAAGAAGCGACCTACCGGCCGCGGCAATTCTCGCTCGAAGCCTATAACGCCTGCATGTGGGGCTCGCGCGAATACGAGCTTGCCGAGGCTGCGCGCGCCGCCGCCAAAACCGGGCAATGGTCCGAGCGCGTCGTCGTCTGAATTAACGGGGAGATGTCGCCCGCGGTGTCGAGCGCCGCGCATGCGGGCGGAAAGAGGAACGGCGCAGAAAAACGGGGAAACTCATGGCAACTACCACTATTGCACCACGCGAGGGGCTCTTCGCCAATCGCTGGTGGATCGTCATTGCATCGCTGATTGGCATGATCGTCGGGCCGGGCACGGCGGTGATCTTCGTCACCAATGTGTTCGTCGTTCCCGTCACAACCGAGCTCGGTTGGACGCGCGGCGACTTCACCGCCGGCCTGTTGGCCAGCGCGGTCATGTCGCCGATCATGACGGCGCTGTTCGGGCGATTGATGGACCGCTACGGCATTAACAAAGTCGCGCTGCCGGCAGCGACGGTATACGGGCTCGCGCTGTGCGGCTTCTCCTTGATCCAATCCAACACCTATTGGGCAATCTTCATTCTCTTCGGCTGCGCCTCGGGCTTTGGGGCGTGCGTAGGCCCGATCGTCTATTCCAAGGCGATCACCGCCTGGTTCGATAAGGAACGCGGCCTCGCGCTTGGCATCGCGACCTGCGGCGTCGGCCTCGGCACCTTCGTCATTCCGGTGATGGCGCAGATTTTCATCAGCGAATTCGGCTGGCGCGTCGCCTATATCGCCGTCGGCTTCACGACCTGGCTGATATCGTTCGCCATGATCGCGATCTTCATCCGCGAGCCAAGCGGCTATCACGCGCAGATGAGCGCGGCGCGCGCCGATCAGAGCGCCGGATCGTCGCAGGTTTTCGGTCTCAGCGTGCGCGAGTCGCTGGGCAAGTATCAATTCTGGCTGCTGTTCACGATCCTTGGACTCGAAGGCCTCGCGAATAACGGTATTTTGAGCGGCCAGTTCGTGCCGCTTCTCGGCGATCGCGGCTACAAGCCGCTGGAAGCGGCGGCGATGCTCGGGTCCTCGGGCCTTGCCGCCATGGTCGCGCGCATCATCGTCGGCTTCTGCCTCGATTATGTGCATGGCCCGTCCTTCTCGGCCGCCGTTATGCTGCTGCCGGTGGTCGGCGTCTCGCTTCTCCTCAGCCATGCCGGTGGCTCGGCACCGTTCTTCGCCGCCGTCTGTCTTGGCCTCGCGATCGGCGCCGAGGTCGATATGCTTGGCTTCTTCGTCAGCCGCTATTTCGGCCGCCGCTCTTTCGGGACGCTTTACGGCTTCATCTTCGCGGTGTTCGCCATGGGGATCGGCATCGGGCCCGCGCTCCTCGGCAAGGGCTACGATTGGTTCCACAGCTACGACCCGATCCTTTGGGTCTACCTCGGCCTGCTGATTATCGCGGCGCTGCTCTTCCTGCCGCTGGGCACTTATCGCTATCCCAAAGGCACGGTGTAGCGAACCGGAATGCTGCGGCTCTTTTTAGAGCCGCAGCAATTTCGCCGCGGTCCCGCCGAGGATCGCGACTTTGTCGGCATCGCTGAGGCCCGGCGTTGAGAGGACATGCCCGACCGGATCGGTCACCCAGGGGAAGCCGTAGTCAGTGCCGATCATGATGTGCCTCGGTCCGACCTCGACCGCGAGATGGCGCAGCCCCTCGGGCGTGAAGACCATCGTGTCGACATAGAGCTGCTTGAGGTATTCGCTCGGCCGCTTCTTTGGACCCGGCCCTTGGCATGAAACCTTCTGCACCGCGCAGCCATGATCGAGCCGGCCCGCGTAGGACGGCAGATAGCCGCCGGCGTGTGCGCCGCAAATCCGCAGATTGGGGAATTTGTCGAGCGTGCCGTCCATGATGAGATGCGACAGCGCGATCGTCGTCTCGAGCGGATTGCCGATCACATTGCCGAGCGCGCCATAGCCTTCGACGCGTTTGGCGATGCCGGTCACCTGGTCGCTGTCCTGCGGATGCATGAAGAGCAGCGCATCGAGCTCTTCCGCCTTGGCCCAGAACGGATCGAATTTCGGATTCGACAGCTCGACCCCGGCGACATTGCCGCCGATCGCCGGCGCCGCGCAGCCCTTGCTGCTTCATCGCCGTCTCGAGCATTTCCGCCGCGAGATCGGGAAACTGCAGCGGCACCGCGGCAAAGGCCACCAGACGATCCGGCTCTTGCTTGCACAGCGCCATCAGCTTTTCGTTCTGTACCTCGCAAACCTTGCGCGCGAGATCGCGATCGGCATTGTACCACCACTCGTTGATGCTCATCGCTTCGACATCGATGCCCTGCGCATCCATGGTGGCGAGGCGATTCTCGAGCGTCGGATTGTTGCCCGGCACCGTCAGCTGCTGAGTCGCGCGCTTCTCGAGCGGCGTGTCTTTCACCAACGGCGCGACATCGGGAATGGCGGTGTGGCAATGCACATCGACCGTGCGCACCCGCTTGCCGCCCACCGTCACCTTGCGACGCTGGCCGCCCTTCGCCGGCTGCGCCCAAACGCGTGATCCACCATAAGTCAAAGAAGCACCGGCCACCGCAGCGCCGGCCAAGAATTGTCGACGATCCAAAACGATTTCTCCCCCTAAAGCCGGCGCGCCCTGTTGCGGCGCGCCGGGCTATTCCACTTGCTCTTTCTTACTTCTTCGGCACGCCGAGTTGTTCGGCCATCCAATCGGCGCATTGGTTCTTCCAGAGATGGCCGCGATTGTGGCCGACATGGATACCGCCTTCGAGGGCGACGAAAACGACCGGCCCCTTCACCTCTTTGGAGACGCGCTCGGCATCGGTCCATTTGGTGATGTGATCCGCCTTGCCGCAGATGATGAACATCGGGCATGGTGATCTTCGAGGCGACGCCTTCCATATCGAAAGGCCGCGTCTTTTCGCGCGCCTCTTCCATCGTCTTCGAATGCGTACGCAGAATATAGGCGTTCTTCAGCGTCTGCGGCCGCTGGTCGAAATTGTCGATCACCTTGTAAGCGCCGCTATTGGCGATCGCCGCCTTGACCCGCTTCTCAAAAGCAGCGGCGCGCGGCGCGTAATAGCCGCCCATCGACGCGCCCGAGATGCCGATACGCGACGCATCGAGATCGAGGCGCTTTTCGACGAAGTCGATCACCGCGCCGACCGGCTCCTCGAATTTATGCGTGACCGGCCAGTCGTATTCCGCCTCGCCCTGGCCCGGCCCGTCGAACGACAAGGTCGCGATGCCGCGGGCGAGGAACAGCTCCTCGTACGCTTTCTGCTCTTCCTTGGTCGAATCCATGCCCGAGATGATGAGGATCACCGGCTGCTTGCCGACGGCGCCGGTCGGCTTGCGCAGATAGCCATAGAGATGTTTGCCCTCGAAGGGGATGGCGACGCGTTCGCCCGGCGGCGAGAAATGCGGCAACGCCAGCGTGTAGCATTCGACGGCTTTCATATGCGCCGCCTTCATCTGCACCGGGTCTTGCGTGAAATAGAATTTCGCGAAGTGATATTCGATCGCCGCGGTGAAGAGATGCGATGCCGCCGACGCGTTCTGGTTCTCCAGCAGCGCGGCGCGGCCGAATTTCTCGTGCATCGAGGCGCGCTCGCTCCAGGCGCGGCACCAATCGTCGTAGCTGTCGATCGAATAGGCGACTTCCTGGAAATCGCTCAGCGGCACGCCGGCCGCTACCATCCGCCCTACCCAGCCCGTCCGCGCTGCCTTGATCGTCGCATCGGGTTCACGCGTGGAAGCATCTGCCATCTTGCCCTCCCTTTGGTACTTAGCCCTTTAGCGTGGGCCGATTGCCGGCCACCTTTGCCCATCATGACACGCGCCGCGCATGGCCGGAAGTCGCAGCGGCGGCATCCTCCTTGCATGGTATGAACGCGCAGCGGGAGGCGAACATGACCGGTACGCGACGAGAATTTTTGCAACGGGTTGGCGCGCTCGGCGGATTTCGCGCGACCTATCTGACGATGCAGGCGATGGGGCTGCTGAGCGTCGGCGCCGAAACCACCCCGGTCGCGCTCGCAGCGCAGTCCGCCCACGGTACGAAGGTCGCGATCCTCGGCGCCGGGGTCGCGGGGCTGTCGGCTGCCTACGAACTGCGCAAGGCGGGGTATGACTGCGTCGTCCTCGAAGCGCGCGACCGGGTCGGCGGCCGCAATTGGACGATCCGGCGCGGCACGACCATCGCAATGACAGACGGAACCGTGCAGCATTGCAACTTCGATCCCGGCCAATACTGGAATGCCGGGCCGGCACGTATCCCGAGTCATCATCAAGCCGTGCTCGGCTATTGCCGCGAGCTCGGGGTCGCGCTCGAGGTCGAGGTCAATACGAGCCGCGGCGCGTTGCTGCTCAATCCCGACGCCAATAGCGGCAAGCCGATCGAAATGCGCCGCGCCATCAATGACGGCCGCGGCGAGGTGTCCGAGCTGTTGGCGAAAGCGATCAACCGCGGCGCACTCGACCAGGAGCTCACGCCGCAAGACAAGGATCGCATGCTCGCCTTCCTTCGACAGTACGGCGATCTCGACCCCAGCCTTGCGTATAAGGGCTCGTCGCGCGCCGGCTATGCGACGCTGCCGGGTGCCGCCGACCAAAATGGCGCCATCGGCGAGACGCTGCCGCTCGATCTGCTGCTCGACGAGAATATGTGGGCGGGCATGCTGTTCGAGGAAGTGTTCGACTTCCAGGCGACCATGTTCCAGCCCGTCGGCGGCATGGACGGCATCCCGAAAGCCTTCGCCGGCCGGCTCGGCAACATCGTCAGGCTACGCTGCGAGGTCACCGCGATCCGGCGTCGCAACGACGGCGTCCGCATCACCTATTGGGACGGCGCCGCCCGTCGCCGTGCCAGCATCGACGCCGCTTATTGCCTCGTGACGATTCCGCTCAAGGTGCTGAAAGCGATCGACGCCGATTTCTCGGTACCTTATGCCGCCGCGATCGGCTCGGTGGAGTATGGCAACGCGGTCAAGATCGCTTGGGAAGCGCCGCGTTTTTGGGAAAGCGAGAATCACATCTACGGTGGCATTTCCTGGGTCAAAGGTCCCACGGCACTCGTCTGGTATCCCAGCGACCGCTTCTTTTCGGCGAAAGGAATATTGCTCGGCGCCTATACAGCGCGCGATGACACCGATGCCCTTGCCGATCGGCCGCTCGCCGAGCAATTCGCCGTATCGCGTGCGACGATCGAGGCGCTGCATCCCGGCCACGGCAAGGATTTGACCAAGCCGATGGCCATCGCCTGGTCGAAAGTGCCCTACACCTACGGCATCACGGCACGCTGGCCGAGCGATGACGATCCGCGTTACGCGCTGCTCAATACGCCGGACGGTCCGTTCTATTTTGCCGGCGAGCATTTGAGCCATGTCGGCGCTTGGCAGGAAGGCGCTATCCTTTCGGCGCGGCGGGCGATCGGCCTGATCGACCGGCATCGCCGCGACAAGGCGGCATAGAATGGGGGATTTCCATGGCTGTGGCGAAAGCGAAGAAGAAATCGGCGGCGGCGACGCAAGAACCGCGGACTTTCTCGCTCCATTGGGGCACCGGCATCATCGAGGAAGAAGCGCAGATCGGCGCGACCTATCACAATCCGACGATCCAGCTTTTGACCTTCACCGAAGGCCCGGCGAAGGGCACACATGAGATCCGCTTCTGCCACTACAACCACCGCGGCATGTTCCAGCGCTCGCCGCTGATCATCGACGAAAAAGACCTGCCCGCCCTGCGCAAGGCGCTCGATGCGACGCCGAAGTTGAAGCGGCTGCTGAAGAAGCTGGTCAGCTAAATTACTTTCTCCGCGCTTGCGGGGGCCAACCGCGAGGAGCGGTTGGCGAGGGGCCCAATCGCGTAGCGATTGGGAGTGGTCGACAAATGCCGAACGGGCGTCACCGCCTCCGTCAAACGGCAACAAGAAAATGTTGACGTAGAACCTTGCGCCTATCTTCGCATAAGCCTTCTGGACTTCGGGCCAGAACCTGGCTTGCCATCATGCGATCTTGCTCTAGTAACACGGCGGATAGGGATAGTAGCCGCAAACGGCCCGCGGGTAGGCATACGGGTAGCCGTAAGGGCGATAATACGGATCGGCTGCCGCAGAATAAAAAGCCCCGCGACGCATTGTTCGGCGCGCCATGCCGGCATAGGAAAACGGCGTCAACGGCATGCCGATGATGTCGATAAACACCGCCGCTGGTCCATCCGCGCCGGCCATATCCCCTTCGAGCACCTTTACATTGAATGTCAGATTGTCGCCCTCGAGCTTTGGCGCTGTCAGCACAACAACGACGTCTTTGTTCGATGATGCGTCTTTACTGAAGACCGAAACCGTCGCGTTCGGAGGATCCTTTGCAAAGCTCGCATCGTCCGTCGAGCCCCATTCCTCGAGCAAATGCGCCGTGAGCGCATGCCCCGCCTCCCGAACCGGTCGATCAGCGAAAATGATCGCATTCGATGCCACGCCAGTCAGCGTCAGTGTCGAGCCCTGCAGGCTTGCACCACGCGCATTGAGCACGATCAGCGACGGGACGACCTCGGGCTTTGTGTTCGAAGGGGCGCCAATTTGCTTGGGCGCGGCTTGGGTCGTCAACGTCTGCGCGATCCCCGCCAGCGGTGCGGCGAAGAGCACGAGAAACCCAGTCCATATGCCGATCGTGATCCTGGAAGGCATCAGTATGTCCTTTCTCGTCGAAACAATTGGGCGACCAATTCAGGGAAGATTCACATGCGAAACCGCGGCAAGTTTCACTTTGCGATGAGTACATCCGACGGCAGGTCGGACAGTTCGCAACGGGCAATTTTGCAATCTGCAAAGCGCAAAGAACGACGATGAGCTTCGGGTCCCTAGGGGCGAAGTAGGTTACCGTAGGCTACCTGTCGCCTTTATCGTGCGCGCTACGCTATCTGTGGGCGAACTTGAGCGTGCGCTTGAGCAGATCGCCGAGCCAGAAGAGCAGGATGCCGAGGACGATCAGACTGGCGGCCAGCTACCGCTTCACGTCCTGCAATACGCCGCAAGAGATCTTGTGTTTGGGCTTGAGACGTCCTCGGGACTTCAAAAATTCTTGAAACCCACAAATTAACCGAACGGCTATAGGGCGGAGAAGGAGGGCTCTATTTAGACCGGCTTCAGCGGCTGGTGTGGCACGGCGGGCAGCTCGATCGCGATCGCATCGCCGGCGCGCACCGTGCCGCCTTCGATCACGACTGCCATAACGCCGGCCTTGCGGATCAGATTGCCCTCGGCGTCGCGGTCCAAGGTCGCCGCCATCAGACCCTCTCGCACCTTATTGAGCTGATGGCAGGGATTTCGCAGGCCGGTTACCTCGATGATGGCGGTGTCGCCGAGACGCAAGCGGGTACCGCTCGGCAAGCCGAGGAGGTCGATCGCCGCTCGTAGTGACGTTCTCGCCCATTTCGCCGGGCGCCAGCGTCAAAGCCGGCGGCGCGTAATTCCTCGTGCAGCTCGGCATGGATGAGATGAACCTGGCGCAAATTCGGCTGCGTCGGATCGCGTCGCATCGGATAGAGGTGCTGCACGGTCGTGCCGCGATGTGCATCGCCCTCGACACCCAAACCGGTGAGCAGCTTGATCGTCTCTTGCGCGGGCTTGCTCATCGAATGAGTCCCGCTGCAACTTACCGCGACCACGACAGCCGTCACGACGCGCGCTCCTGCTTTCCTGCGTCAGTTATAGGCCGAGATACGCTTCTTTGATACGCGATTGCGCGAGCAGCTCGGCTGGCAGACCGGAGGCGACGATGCGGCCTTCTTCGAGCACATAGGCGCGGTCGGCGATTTCCATCGCCTGGGCGACATTCTGCTCGACCAAAAAAATCGCGACGCCTTCCGATTGAATGAGCTCGATGGCGCGAAACATCTCGCCGACAATCGACGGCGCGAGCCCGAGCGAAGGCTCGTCCAGCAGCAGCAGTCGCGGCGCGGCCATCAAGGCACGGCCGATCGCGAGCATCTGCTGCTGTCCCCCTGAGAGCGTGCCGGCAAGCTGTTGCCGCCTCTCGCGCAGCACCGGAAAGAGGCCGTAGACGCGATCGAGGCCGCGCGCACGATCCTTGCGCGCCTCGGGCCGGTAGCAACCGATCTCAAGATTTTCCTCGACGGTCATGCCGGCGAAGAGCCGCCGGCCTTCCGGCACCAGCGCGACGCCTTGGCGGCAAACGAGATGCGGCGCGACTTTCCCCAGATCGACATTGCCGAGCCGCAACGTGCCGCGCTCGGGCTTCAGCAAGCCGGCGATGGTGTTGATGAGCGTCGATTTTCCGGCGCCGTTCGGGCCGATCACAGCGACGATTTCGTGTTCCCCGACCTGGAGCGCGATGTCCCAGATGGCAGGCGCGCCGCCATAGCCGACCGTGAGTGAGTCGATCTCAAGAAGCATGGGCTTTACCGAGATAGACGCTGACGACTTCGCTGTTGCTCATTACCTCTTTCGGATCGCCAAGTGCGATGAGCGCGCCATTATTCAGCACCGCAATGCGATCCGAGAGCTGATTGACCGCGCGCATCAGATGCTCGACGAAAATGATCGTCGTGCCGCGGTCGCGGATATCGCGGATTAAGTTCAGCGCCTCGTCGACCTCGGTGTTGTTGAGGCCGGAGAGCACCTCATCGAGCAGCAGCACACGCGGCCGCGCCGCAAGACCTCGCGCGAGCTCGAGGAATTTGCGCTCATGCAGATTGAGGGCCGGCGGATAGTCGAAGGCTTTGCGCGCGAGGCCGGTATAGCCGAGCCAATGCGCCGCCATGCGTCGCGCCTCGTCCTCGCCATGATCGTCGCCGAAGCTCGCGGCGAGCGCGACATTGTCCAGCACGGTAAGGCGGTTGAACGGCCGCGGAATTTGATAAGAGCGCGCGATGCCGAGCCGGGCGACGCGATGTGCCGGCAAATGCCCGATCGCCGTGCCGGCGAAATCGATGCTGCCACTATCGAGGCGGAAATGGCCGGTGATCACATTGATCAGCGTCGATTTGCCCGAACCGTTCGGCCCGACAAGGCCGAGGATCTCGCCCTGCCGCACATCGAGCGTCACGCCTTTGAGCGCCCGCACGCCACCGAAAGTCTTCACCACATCCGTGCATTGGAGCACGGTCGCGTGACGCGCGGCCAAAGCCGCCTCACCGGTGCGCGGCGCGGGAATGAGTGGCTCGGGCAGCGCCGGGATTGGCACGAGGTTGCGCGGCGCCACCGCCCGCCAGAGCCGCGTCAGGCTCGGCATCACGCCATCGGGCAGCAGCAACACGACGAGGATCAGACCGAGCGCGACACCGCCGCGCGCCAGCGCCGCTTCCGGCCCGGCCGGGAAGCCGTAAAGCGCGACCGTGACGATGATCGCGCCGAGCGCCGGCCCGAGCCAATGGCGCGAGCCGCCAAAAATGCTCATCACCACGGGATACATGATGGTCGTGATCTCGAAGGTCTCGCCGACCGTGACATAGCTGACATTGATCGAATAGACGCTACCGACGGCGCCGGCGATGCCCGAAGACAGTGCAATGGCGCCGAGCTTGTAGCGGAAGGTCGGTACGCCTTTGACCTCGGCGACGTCTTCGTCGTCATGGATGGCGAAGAGACCGAGTCCCATGCGCGAGCGATAGACACCATAGGTGATGAGCAGCGTCATCAAACAAAGCGCGAGGCCGAGGGTGTAGATCGTCCCCGGCTGTGAGCCGAAAAGCTCCGGCATCGAGACACTGATCAGATAGACGCCCGAGCCGCCATCGATCGGCGTGTTCGAGATGATCGCCTCGACGACGAACGTGACCGAGATGGTGATCAGCGCGAAAAGCTCGCCGCGCAGCCGCTGCAGCCGGAAGACCAGCCAGCCGATACCGGTACCAAGCGCCGCGGCAAGCAGACCGGCGGCCGGGATCGTCAAGAGGAACGGCCAGTTGAATTTCGTCGCTAGGGTCGCAGCGGTGTAAACGCCGGTGCCGAAGAAAGCGGCGTGGCCGAAGCTCCAATAGCCGGCAAAGCCGCTGAGGATCGTCCAGCTCGTCGCCATCGATATCCAGAAGAAGACGAGATAGAGGAAGGCGATGTAATAGGCGGCGACGCTGGTCGCCGGAATGATAAGCATCAGCGCGGCCACCACGACAAGGCCGGCAATGACGCGTATGCGATCGTGGGTTAGATCCATCGTGGCCTGAACAGCAAGAAGGCGATGAGCACGGAGAAAGAGACGAGCGGCGCCCAGGACGGGTTGATCATGGCCATGGTCAGCGCCTCGCAGACGCCGATGACCACGCCGCCAATCAGCGCGCCGATTGGATTGCCGAGCCGCCCGATAATCACCACCGCGAAGACGACACCGACCCAGGCCCAAATCTGCGATGGCGCCAGGGTCGCGATCAACGCGATGAACACGCCGGCGACGCCGGCATAAGCGGAACAGAGTCCCGACAGAAGAAAGGACAGCCCGCGATGATTGATGCCGTAAGCCGTCGCGATCGGCGCATCCTCGGCACAGGCGCGCAACGCGCGGCCGACATAGGTGTAACGCAGCCAGGCCCAGGTCGCGCCGGCGAGCGCGCCGGCGACGACGAAAGCGATGAGGCTGAGCTTCGGCACATAGAGCGAGCCGACGACCCAGGATTCCGTGCCCCAGGCCGTCTCATAGCGGCGGAAATCGGCGGTCCACAGGAATTGCAGCAGGGATTCAAAGAGGACCGCCAGCGCAAAGGTGATGAGCATCGATTGCATCTCGGTGACGCCGAAACGCATGAACACCCAATGCAAGGCGATGCCGTAGACGAAGAACGCCGCGATGATCATCAGCCCCGCCCACCACGGCGCGATGCCGAACGCGGTTCCCATCCACCAGGTAAGATAGGCGCCGAGCAACGCGATTGCGAAATGGCCGAGATTGACGAGGCGCAGCAAGCCCCAGCTCAGCGACAGGCCGAGCGCGAGCAAGCCGTAGAGGCCGCCGGCGAGAATGCCGGTAATCAGCGATTGCTCGATGAGCGAGAGCGAGACGTGGGACACTGTGCTTTCCTCGCTCTTGGGATCCTTAAGGCGCGATCAGTTGCGCGCCGGGCGTTCGCATATCAAGCGGCCAGATCGCGACCCACTTGCCGTTCTGCACTTGCTTCAATTGCTGCATGTCGACCGCGCTGGTATGCGAGCGGCCGCTGAAATCGCGCTTGCCTTCGATTGTCTCGACCGAATTCTTGTCGAGCCACTCCGCAATCGTCTTGTCGTCGAGGCTGTTCGTCGCTTTGACCGCGGCGGCGAGAATCTGCCAGCCGGCATATTCATTGCCCGCCTGGCTATCGACATGCGGATAGGGCAAGCCCGCCTTCTCCGCCCGCGCATCGAATTCCTTTGCGAAAGCGCCGCCTTCCTCGGTCGAGATATAGGGCTCGACGTCCTCGAAGCCCGAATAAGAGACCGCGTGATCGGCAAGCGGATCGCCGGCCATCAGCCCCGAGGGATAAAGATAGAAATGCCGCTGCGGCACATAGGCGATGCGCTTTTCCGCCTCGAGTAGCTGGTCGCCCTCGACGCCGAGGCAGCTCACGAAGAGAAGATCGGGATTGGCGTCCTTCACCCGCGCGGCAACGCCGCTGAAATCGCGATTACCGACGTCGTATTCGAGAAAGCCGATTTGTTCGATGCCGCGCGCCTTGGCCGCACGCTCCATGCCATGCGCCATATCCTCGGCCGAGGGGAATTTGCTGGACACGATCAGGATGGTCTTCGGCGGATGGCCGGTGCTGGCATAAGCGTCCAACACTTTTACCGGCAAGGTCGCCGTCGAATCCGATCCGCCGATCGTCGCAGAGAAATGCCACGGATAGGTCGCGAGCGCCGGCTGGCCGAGCGTGTTCTCGATGAAAACCTTGTGGTAGCGCTGCGCCACACTCATCGCTGCGAGGATGGCCGCGGTGCCGTACGGTCCCTGGATCAGATCGACATTTTCCGCGGTGATCAGCCGCTCATAGAGCGTGCGCGACACGTCGGGCTTCGATTGATCGTCGAGCACCACATATTCGACCGGCCGCCCGAGCAACCCGCCGCTCTGATTAAGCCGTTCGACAAAAATCTGACTGGCAATCTGATGCGCGAGGCCTGTCTGCGCGAAAGGCCCAGTCAGCGACAGCGTCTGTCCGATGCGGATCGGCTTGCCGCTCGGCGTCTCGGCAAGAGCCGGCGCGACCCCGAGCGCAAACGCCAGGGACAAGATCAGATTGCAGCGCAGGAGCTGCTTGCCGAGAACCATTTTCTTCCTTCCCTGTTCTGTCGCGGCCGATCGCGCTTATGCGAAACCGGTCACGGCGCCAGCAATTTTGTGCCTGGCGTCGTCATTTCCTTCGGATAGACCGAGACCCAGCGGCCATTCTGCACTTGCCGGATCTGCTGCTGGTCCGTCTCACTGGTGTGGTTGAGCCCCTTGAAGTTGCGCGTGCCGGCGATGGTATCGACCGAATTCTTATCGAGCCAATCGGCCAGCTTCGCATCCTCGATGCTCTTGGTCGCGTTGACCGCCGCGATCAGAATCTGCCAGCCGCAATATTCATTGCCGGCCTGGCTGTCGACATGCGGATAGGGAAGCTTCGCTTCCACCGCCTTGGCATCGAAGGCCTTGGCGAATTCAGCCGCCTCGGGCGAGGAGATGAAAGGCGCCACATCCTCGAAATTGGTCAGCGAGGTCGCGCGCTCGGCGAGCGCATAACCCGCCAGCACCGGCGCGGGATAAAGATAGAAGTGCCGCTTTGGCGTGTAGCCGACCTTGGAGAGTGCTTCCAAAAGCTGGTTGCCTTCGACGCCGAGACAGCCGACGAACATGAAATCGGGATCGGCTCCTTTGATCCGCGCCGCGATCGGTCCGTAATCGAGGTTGCCCGTCTCGTATTCGAGGAAGGCAACTTCTTTGAGGCCGCGTTTATCGGCGATGGCGCGCATGCCTTTCGCCATATCCTCGGCTGAGGGGAATTTGCTGGTGACGACAGCAATGGTCTTCGGCGCGTTGCCGGTCGAGGCGTAGCAGTCGAGCACCTTGTTCGGCAGCGAGACCTGCGGCTCCGGACCCGAGACCAGCGCGGAGAAATGCCATTTGTAGGTGGCAAGCGCCGGCACACCCATCGTGCTCTGGATGAACACCTTGTTGTAGCGCTGAGCGACGCCCATCGCGGCGAGGATCGGTGCGGTGCTGTAAGGGCCGAGGACGAGATCGACTTTGTCGGCGGTCAGTAGCTTTTCGTAAAGCGTGCGCGAGATATCAGGCTTCGACTGATCGTCATAGAGCACGTATTGGACCGGCCGGCCGAGCAGCCCGCCATTCTTGTTGAGGCGCTCGATATAATATTCGCTGACGATCTTGTGAACGAGCCCGGTCTGAGCGAAGGGACCCGTCAGGGACAGAGTCTGACCAATCTTGATCGGCGTGCCCGATGGGGCTTGCGCCATCACCGGCCGCGCGACGGCATAGACCGCCAACCCGCCAATCCCGGCAACGACGTCACGGCGTGAAACGATAGGCGACTTCTTGCGCATCGATTCCTCCCCGGTTGATGCCAGCGCCTTTATTTTTTATCGCGCCGGCGGTCTTAGACGATCATCTTAGCCAGAAGGCAGGCCCGCAAAGCAAGTACTTCGCGGCAGAGTCGGTCCGGCGAGGATACCGCGCTGCAACAAAACGCGGTCCCCCGCCGGTGTCCGACATTACTTCTTCTTCACTTCTTCTTCGCGACGACCTTGGTAACGAGGCTACCGATCGCCGGCGATTTCATCTCGACCGTGTCGCCCGGCTTCAGGAAGCGCTCGGGCGCCGAGGTCTTATCGGGCAGCAGCGCGCTCGAATCCGCGGCCGTTCCCGCGGCGGTGCCGCCGCTGATGATATCGCCCGGGAAGAGCGAGAAGTCGCGCGACAGATATTCGAGATATTCGCCGAAGCTGAAGGCCATCGACTTGGTGCTGAAGTGCTGGCGGCGCTCGCCATTGACCAGTGTCTCGATCCAAGTGTCGCTCGGATCGGTCTCGCCGACCGCGATGCACGGGCCGAGCGAGGTCGAGGTGTCAAAGTTTTTAGGAAAGGCGAAATTGAGCGAGCCGCCCGACTGCTCACGCGGCGCGCGGACGCTCCAATCGGCGAGCATGGTCACACCCCACACATAATCCTTGAGCTGCGACGGCTTCAGATCGACGCCGCGCTTGCCGAGCACGACCGCGATCTCGCCTTCATAATCGAGGCGATTGCAGCGCTCGGGATAAACAAGCTCGCCGCCCGGGCCGACGAATTCGCGATTGAGCTTCCAGAAACCCCAGAAGCCGCCCTTGCGGATTTCCTGCGTCGGATCGCCCTCGAACGGCTTGCCACGCATCTTCTCGGCCATCGCCGCGGCGTGATCGCCGAAATTGCCGCCAGCGCAAGCCGTGCGCGCATTGTCGGGGCGCGGCGCATGCAGCTTCATCATCGGATCGGAAACAGGCCGCACGATGCGCTCGCCATTGGGGCCGAGCTGATCCTGCGCCTGGCCGAAAAGATGATCGAGCGCCTTCTGCGTTGTGTCGATCGCACGTTGCCCGCCTTCGATGAGACGCGCCAGATTGGAGGGCGCGATACCCTCGGCCATCTCGATGGCATTGGCCTCGCCTTGCTTCTCGCGCAGATATTTCGCGACGGCGTAAGACAGATCGACGACGTTGCCCTGATGCAGCACGCCGGTGCGTTTTGCTGGACCGAAGACGACGATTTTCATGAAAGACTTCCTCCTTGGCGCGACGGCCGGAATGGCCGCGCTTTCGCGTTTTGATTGCGCGAAGTGTCCCGCCCCGGCATGGGCGAGTCAAGGAAGGTGGCGAGTCAAAGACGGAGGAGAATTGGGGAAGGTTCGCGGGATCGAATTCGTTAGAGAACCAGCCGGCCGCCGACGATGGCGAGAACCGCCGCGAGGGTGAAGCGCAGAGCCGCATCCGGCACGCGCACCGCCGCATAGCTGCCGACAACAATGCCGGGAATAGATCCGACCAGCAGCGAGCCAAGGATATGGGTATCGATCGAGCCCATGATCCAGTGCCCCAGCCCTGCCGCGAGAGTCAGCGGCACCGCATGGGCGATGTCCGAGCCGACGATGCGGGCGGTGGGCAGCCGCGGATAGAGTAGGATCAGCGCCGTCACGCCGATCGCACCGGCGCCGACGGACGAGATCGAGACGAGGATGCCGAGCATGCCGCCGGTGACGACCGTCAGGATCGCCGTGCGGCGCGGCGATAGCTCGCCGATGCGCTTGCTGTAATAGTCGACAAGGCGCGTACGGAAGACGAGCGCGACGGCTGTCGCAAGCAGCGCGACGCTCAGGATGAAGGTGATGAAATGCTCCGCCGGGCCGGAGGTGAGATCGACCCGCGAGAGGATGAACAGCGTCACCACAGTCATCGGCACGCTGCCCGTCGCGAGACGCCCGACGACGCGCCAATCGACGCTGCTGTTGAAGCCATGCACGACCGTGCCACAGGTCTTGGTCGCGGCTGCGTAGAGCAGGTCGGTGCCGACGGCTGTCGCCGGATGGATACCGAATAAGAGAATGAGCAACGGCGTCATCAGGGAGCCGCCGCCGACACCCGTCATGCCGACAAGCAAGCCGACGCCGAATCCCGACATCGCATAAAGCCAATCGATCGCGTGGAGGAGGCTCACCGGGTACGCCTCACCGCTTTCCAACACGCCGTGTTGCGACGATCATTCTGTACCCCCACCAATCTGCTTACAAGCCGGGATCGAAAGCCGCCGCGTCAGCCGGGGCCGCTTCATCTTCGGGCCGCGCGATCATTCCCGCGGCAACAGTTGCATTCGTATCCGCATCGATGAGGATGAAAGCACCGGTCGCACGATTGTCCGCATAGGCATCGAAAGCCAGCGGCTGCGCCAACGCAATCTCCACCTGAGCAATGTCGTTGCATTTGATGGTCTCGGGTGCCGGCTCGGTGGCGAGCGTTGCGACGTCGAGACGATGGACGATCTCGGCGATCCGCGCGGCGACACTGCGCGTGCCGCATTTGACGAGATAGCGCGCCGAGGGCGTGAACGTCTCGTCCGCGAACCAGCAGATCGTCGCCGTGAATTTCTTGGCAACACGCGGCGGCTGCAGCGGTGCCGCAAGCAGATCGCCGCGGCCGATATCGATATCGCCCTCGACCTCGATCGCGATCGACTTGCCAGCCTCGGCATGCTCGAGCGGACCTTCGAAGGCAGAGACGGCGTGAACGCGCGTCACACGCCCGCTGGGCAGGATCGCAATCTCGTCGCCGGGACGCACGCGGCCGGATTCGACACGACCGAGATATTGCCGGAACTGCTCGCCATTCGGCGCCGGCACGCGGCGCACGAGCTGCACCGGAAAGCGGAAGGGCGTGTGATGCGTGAAGATCGCCGGCGGCAGCGTCTCGAGCAGCGCCAGCAGCGGCTTGCCGTCGTACCACGGCATGCGCGCACTGCCATGCACGACATTGTCGCCGAGCTTCGCCGAAATCGGCACCAGGTAATAACGCTCGGCACCGATCGCCTTGGTGAATTCCTCGACCGAATGCGCGATCGCGGCGTAGGCTTTCTGATCGTAGGCGACGAGATCCATCTTGTTCACGGCGATGACGAGATGCGCCACGCCGAGGAGATGGCTGAGATAAAGATGCCGCCGCGTCTGCGTGGTCATGCCGCGCTGTGCGTCGACGAGGATGACCGCGGCATCGGCGGTGCTCGCGCCCGTCACCATGTTGCGCGTGTACTGCTCGTGGCCGGGCGTGTCGGCGATGATGAATTTGCGCTGCGACGTCGCGAAATAGCTGTAGGCGACGTCGATGGTGATGCCCTGCTCGCGCTCGATGGTGAGACCGTCCATCAGCAGCGAGAGATCGATATCGGTCTCGCCCTTGCGCTTCGCCGTGCGTTCCAGCGCCTCGATACGGTCGCTGGTGACCGAATTCGAATCATAGAGCATGCGGCCGATGAGCGAGCTCTTGCCGTCATCGACGCTTCCCGCCGTGCTGAAGCGCAGAACGCCGATATCGGCATCCGCGGCTTTGGTCGCAAGCTCGCTCATCAGAAATATCCCACGCGCTTGCGCTCTTCCATCGACGCGTCGGAGGTCTGATCGTCGAGCCTCGTCGCGCCGCGCTCGCTCAGCGAGGCGGTGAGCGTCTCGGCGACGATATCCGCGACCGTCGCCGCGCTCGATTCGACTGGCAGCGTGCAAGAGATATCGCCCACGGTGCGGAAGCGCACCACGCGCGTCTCGACGGCATCGTCGTCGTTGAGCGGCACGAATTCAGAAACCGGCAGCAGGATGTTGCCGCGCACCGCGACCGGCCGCTCATGCGCGTAATAGAGGCTCGGCAGGTCCATCTTTTCGCGCTCGATGTAGCGCCAGATATCGATCTCGGTCCAATTGCTCAACGGGAAGACGCGCATATGCTCGCCCTTGTCGAGCCGGCCGTTATAGAGACTCCAGAGCTCCGGCCGCTGATGGCGCGGGTCCCATTCGCCGAAGGAATTGCGGAACGAGAAGATGCGCTCTTTCGCGCGCGCCTTTTCTTCATCGCGCCGCGCGCCACCGATGCAAGAATCGAAGCCGAATTCCTTGATCGCATCGAGCAAGGTCACCGTCTGCATCGCGTTGCGGCTTTGATTGGCGTGTTTCAGGCGTATGCGGCCACGATCGATCGAATCCTGCACCGTGCGGACGATCAGCCGCTCGTCCAGCTGCTCAGCGATACGGTCGCGAAACTCAATCACCTCGGGGAAATTCTGCCCGGTGTCGACATGCATCAGCGGAAAGGGGAATTTGCCGGGCCGAAAGGCCTTCTCGGCAAGCCGCAGCAGCACCGTCGAATCCTTGCCGCCCGAGAACAGCAGCACAGGGTTCGAGAACTCGGCCGCTGCCTCGCGCAGGATATGGATCGCCTCGCTTTCGAGGTGATCGAGCTGCGCGGAAGTCGAAGGTGCGGCAACGCTGTTGACGGGCATAGCGAGCGGCGGAATGGGCGAACTATCCATGGACTTTGTCTTCTGCGCGGTGCGAATGGAGTCCGCACTCGTTGAATTCGGGGTTTTCCCACCACCAGCGGCCGGCGCGGACGTCTTCGCCGGGCGCGATGGCGCGGGTGCAGGGCGCGCAGCCGATGCTGGGGTAGCCTTGGGCATGGAGGGCGTTTACCGGGACATCATGAGCGCGGAGATAGTCCCAGACGTCCTGCTCCGACCACTCGACAAGCGGATTGAATTTCTCGAGCTGGTGGTCTGCATCCCATTCCTTCGCCACGATATTACTACGCCCAGCCGATTGGCTGCGCCGCAACCCCGTGACCCAGGACTTCTTTCCGGTAAGCGCCCGCTGGAGCGGCTTCACCTTCCGAAGATGGCAGCATTCCTGGCGCAAGGCCACGCTGTCATAGAAGCCGTTCGGGCCGTTCGTCGCAATATAGCGCTCGATGTCGCCGCTTTCCGGCGCGAAGACGGCGATGGGCAATTGATAACGGGCGCGCGCCATCTGTAGCAGGTCGTAGGTTTCCTGCGGCAAACGGCCGGTATCGAGGGTGAAAACCCCAATTGCCACGTGCTGCTGGGCAATGAGATCGAGCAACACCATATCCTCGGCGCCGAGGCTCGAGGCCAGCACCGAAGGCGCGTAAGCCTCTGCGGCTTCGCGTAAAAGCGCGTTCGTTTGATCGAGAAGCGATGTCGCTACCAATTTAACACCATAAATCTGTATATATTATAGTTCTTGGCGTGTGTCTGTGTAAATAGGGCTATAAATACATAAATCTAGTGTTCTTCTTCATCTGCTATGATCAGACCAGCAGAGGGAGCGCCAGTATGACCACAGGCAGACCCGTCACCATCGATCGCGTCGACCACATCGGCATCCGGGTGCGCGACTTCGATCGCGCGATGGCATTCTACCAGGTGCTCGGCTTCGAGCTGCGGCATCGCGTCGATTTTGACGCCGTCGCGATCATCCGCAATGGCCAAGGCGTCGAGATCAATCTCATTCTCAATGCGAAAGAGGACGAGCCGAACATCCTGATGGACGTGCCAGTGAAACATGCCGGCTACACCCACGTCGCGCTGCATGTCGCCTCGGTCAAAGACACGATAGAGGTGCTGCGGGCAAACGACATCAAGATCACCCAAGGCCCCGTATCTTTCGGCGAGGATGGCGGCGTCTCCGTCTTCGTGCGCGATCCCGACCGCAATGTGATCGAGCTGCGCGGCGCCAAGGAAGACATCCCCGGGATTACGAAGTACACGCCCTGAGGATTTTTAACTATTTCGTCATTGCGAGGAGCGCAGCGACGAAGCAATCCAGTCTGCAGACACATTGGATTGCTTCGCTCCGCTCGCAATGACGGAGTTAAAGCGTCAGCCGAGTTGTCGTCTGAACATCGCGAAGATGTTCTCCCAATCGGTATAGGCAGCCTGCTTGTTGTAGACATCGCGATCGGGCAGCGCGTAGCCATGCGGCGTGTCGGCATGAACGGTGTGACGGTAGGTAAGGCCGGGGGCTTTCGATAGCGTCTCGACCATCGTCGCGATCACTTGTGGCGGACTGAACCAATCGCGCTGCCCGAAGCCGCTATAGATCTCGCCCTTTGCCTTGGCGGCAACGAGATGCGGCGAGTCCAGCTTGTCGCTGATGAGTTCGCTGCCGTGCAGGCTGGCTGCGGCTCTGATCCGCTCGGGGAAATTGCCGGCGGCGCGCAGCACCAAGCGCCCGCCGAGGCAATAACCGAAACAGCCCATCGGACCGGACTTCGCCGCCTTGTCGCTCGACGCGAATTCGATCAGCGACGCGGTATCGGCCATTACCATCTCGTCCGAGGTTTTCGCCGCCGGCGCCAGCGCGTATTCGCGCAGTTTATCATCGAGTGCCTCGAAAGAGATCGTACGGCCTTCCGCGTCGAAGAAGTTGCGATCGCGTATTTTGCCCTGGCGGTAATAGAAATCGGGCACCATCGCGTAATAGCCGACCGACGCGACATTGCGCGCGATATCGTAGAGCTCTTCACGCACGCCCCAGATATCCATGTAGACGATGACCGCGGGATGAGGCCCGATCTCGCCCGGATGGGCAATGAAAGTCTCCATCTTGCCATCCTTGGTCGGAATCTCGGCGATACGATCGATCATTCGGTTCTCCCCGCGCAACGGTGGGCAAAATACCACGCCGCGCGCGCCGCTGAAACGCGTGACGGCATCGCGAGCCAGCCATAGTATGACGGCAAGCAATAACGGGAGGTCGGGGGTGAGTGGCGGATTGTTTTCGCACGGACGGCGCGTCGCGCTGGCGCTCGTTTTGTTGCCGCTGATCGCGGCACCCGCATTCTCACAAGGCAACGAGGCCCAGATCGCGGCGCGGCTGCGTGATACCGCGCTGAAAGACGATTGGGGCTATCGCTTCCTCGAGAACGAGACGACGCTGATCGGCCAGCGCCTCGCCGCGACCGATGCCGAAGCGCGCGCCGCCGATTGGGCCGAGAAGACGCTGAAAGCCGCCGGTTTCGAGAATGTGCATCGCGAGCCGGTGCCGATGACAGCCTGGATACGCGGCCGCGAGGAAGCCGAGGTGATCTCGCCCGCGCCGCAACATCTTGTCGTCACGGCGCTGGGCGGCTCGGTCGCGACACCGCCGAGCGGCCTTGATGCCGAGATCGTGTTGTTCCGCGAATATTCGCAGCTTCTCGCCGCCGCGCCGGGTTCTCTCACCGGCAAGATCGCTGTCGTCACCGAGCGCATGCCGCGCGTGATGGACGGCGGAAGTTATGGCGCTGCCAATCCCATCCGCCGCGCGGGTCCCTCGGAAGCCGCCAAGCGCGGCGCGATCGCTTACCTCCATCGCTCGCTCGGCACCGACAATCACCGCATCGCGCATACCGGCGCGACCAACTATCAGCCGGACGTGACCAAGATTCCCGCCGCGGCGCTCTCCAACCCCGATGCCGATCAGCTCGAGCGGCTCGCCGCGCGCGGCAAGACGCGTCTCCATCTCGTCCTGACGCCGACAACGCGCGAGAATGCGCAATCCTGGACCGTTTCCGGCGAGGTGAAAGGCAGCGAGAAGCCCGACGAGATCGTGCTGATCGGCGCGCATCTCGATAGCTGGGATCTCGCCACCGGCGCGATCGATGACGGCGCCGGCGATGCCATCGTCACCGCGGCCGGCAAGCTGATCGCGGCGTTGAAGCCGCATCCCAAGCGCACGCTGCGCGTCGTGCTCTTCGGCGCCGAAGAAATGGATTACAGCGGCCCGGCCTATGCCAAGGCGCATGCCGACGAAGCCGGGCATATCGTGCTCGCTGCCGAAAGCGATTTCGGCGCGCGCAAGATCTACGCCTTCCTGGCGCCGCCAGGCGCGGCGCAGACGCCCTTCATCCGCACGCTCGCCGACACGATCACGCCGCTCGGCATCTTCATGAGCCCCGAGCCGGCGCAGCGCTCGGGCGACGATGTCGCGCCGCTGCACAAGCTCGGCGTGCCGGTGATCGCCTTTCGCCAGAACGGGCTCGATTATTTCGACATCCACCACACCGCGGACGACACGCTCGACAAAGTCGATCCGCAGGAACTCGCGCAGAACATTGCCGCTTGGGCCGCCATGGCCTATCTCGCCACGCAATCCGATCTCGATTTTAGGAAGCTTGCCAATGCCCAACCTTAAACATCCGCTTTTCCATGCCGACCAGGTCGGCAGTCTTGTCCGCCCCGCTTCCGTGGTCGCCGCGCGCGAAGAGTTCGACGCCGGCAAGATCGACGCCGCGAAGCTGCGCGCCGCCGAAGACGCGGGGATCCGCGCCGCAGTCGCGAAACAGGAAGAGATCGGGCTGCCGGTCGTCACCGATGGCGAATTCCGCCGCGGCACCTATTCCGACAGCTTCACCACCGGCGGCATCGACGGCATCAGCGTCGAGCTGACCGAGGAGCAAGGCTGGAAAAAATCGGATACGCATGGCCATCGCACGGCACGGCGCATTCCGCGCGTCGTCAGCCGTATCAAGTGGCGGGCCAATGCCAATGCGCAGGATTTCGCGATGCTGAAATCCGCCGCGCATGCAATGCCGAAGATCACCCTGCCCGGCCCTGCCTACATCCACTATCGCGCGGGCCGCGCCAATATCGATCGCACCGTCTATCCGAGTCTCGACGAATTCTGGTCCGATCTCGTCGCCGCCTATAACCAAGAGCTGCGCGCGCTCTACGACGCTGGCTGCCGCTATGTGCAGATCGACGAGACGTCGCTGGTGAAGCTCGGCGATCCGCGCGCGCGGCAATTGCTGAAAGAGCGCGGCGACGATTGGCAGGATCTGCTGAAGACCTACGTCGACGTGATCAACCGCGCCGTCGCGGGCGTGCCGGCCGATCTGCATATCGCGATCCATGTCTGCCGCAGCCAGGATCCGAGCTGGCAGGCCGATGTCGGCTACGACCCGATCGCCGATGCGCTGTTCAATCAGCTCACCATCGGCACTTACCTGCTCGAATACGACAATCCGCGCGCCGGCAATTTCGAGCCGCTGCGGCTGCTGCCGAAAGGCAAGGGCGTCGTGTTGGGCCTCGTCGCCGCGCGCAATCCCCAGCTGGAGACGACCGACGAGTTGAAGCGCCGGATCGAGGGGGCCAGCAAGTTCGCGGCGCTCGACCAGCTTGCGCTCTGCCCTCATTGCGGCTTTGCTACGAGCGTCACGCGCAGCAATGATGAAGCCGAAGCGCTGCAATGGAAGAAGCTGCGGCTGATCGTCGACACTGCACGCGCGGTTTGGGGAGGGGTCTGATGCGGGCTGGTCGCGTCTTATGCGCCATGCTGCTCGGGGTGGTGGCGCTCTGGTCCGCCGGTGCGCACGCCGACGCTGTCGAGAGTTTCTATAAAGGCCGGACGGTCACGGTTTACATCGCCTCGGGACCGGGCGGCGGCTACGACGCCTATGGCCGGCTGCTCGGGCAATACATCGTCCAGCATCTGCCCGGCCATCCGGACATGGTTCCCGCGAACATGCCGGGTGCCGGCGGGCGAACGGTGGCGAATTTCCTCTACAACAAGGCACCGAAAGACGGCACCGCGATCGGCATCCTGCAGGCGCCGATCATCATGGACCGCCTGCTCTACGGCAACGACGCGCAAGGCGTGCTTTACGACCCGCTGAAATTCTCGTGGATCGGCAGCCTCGACCAGTTCACGCCGATCGCCGTGGTGATGAACACGCTCGGCGTGAAGACGCTCGACCAAGCGAAGGGCAAGGAGATCAAATTCGGCTCGAGCGGCGGCGATGTGTCGGAACGGCTCTACGCCAACATCCTCAACACCATGCTGGGCACCGATTTCGTCGCCGTGCCCGGCTATAGCGGCTCGTCCGAGATTGCGCTCGCCATGGATCGCGGCGAGATACCGGCTTTCGTTGGTTGGTATTGGGCCGGGATGAAGCGCACCAAACCGGAATGGTTCGAGAAGAATCTCATCACGGTGCTGGCGCAATTCGGCATCGCGCCCAATCCCGAGATCAAGGCGCCTTTCGTCCTCGATCTGCTGAAGAACCCGGACGACAAGCAGGTGGTACGCACGGCGCTGGCGCAGCTCGCCATGGCGCGGCCCTTCACCGCGCCGCCCAACGTGCCGGCCGATCGCGTCGCGGCATTGCGCGCCGCTTTCGATGCGACGGTCAAAGATCCCGCTTTCCTGGCCGATGCCAAACAGCAGCAGCTCGATATCACGCCCTATAGCGGCGCACAGATCGATGCGCTGATGAAAGATATCTACGCAACGCCGCCCGAGCTTGTCGCCCGGGTGCG
The DNA here is from genome assembly GCA_963740675.1 of uncultured Alphaproteobacteria bacterium. Lineage (GTDB taxonomy): Bacteria > Pseudomonadota > Alphaproteobacteria > ATCC43930 > CGMCC-115725 > CAIKMD01. Next base: position 487,527 of record CAVUFS010000001.1, on the reverse strand, counting down.
CGCCGCGATGGAAGCCCATTAACCCATAGGAGAAGAACCATGCCGATCGCGAAGATCCGCGGCGTGAACATCAATTACGAAATCGTCGGCAAATCTGGCCCGTGGGTCGCGCTGGTTCCGGGCGGCCGCCGCGATCTCTCCGGCGTGAAGCTGCTGGCACAAGCGATCGCCGATAAGGGCTATCGCGTGATGCTGCACGACCGCCGCAATTGCGGCCTCTCCGACGTCGTGATCGATGGCGACGATTCCGAATACGAGATCTGGGCCGACGATCTGTACGAGCTGTTGCGCCAGCATGACGCGCTGCCCGCCTTCATCGGTGGCTCGTCCTCGGGCTGCCGCACCTCGATCCTGTTCGCGCTGCGCCATCCCGAAGCCTGCCGCGGCTTGATGCTGTGGCGCATCACCGGTGGACGCTTTGCCTGCGAGCGGCTGGCGATTAACTACTACCAGCAATATATGGATGCCGCGCGCCAGGGCGGCATGAAGGCAGTCTGCGCGCTCGAGCACTTCAAGGAGCGCTGCGAGGCCAAGCCCGCGAACCGCGACTATCTGATGAGCCTCGATCCGAAGCGCTTCATCGATGTGATGGGGCGATGGAAGAAATCCTTCGACGAGAGCGTCAATCTGCCGATCATCGGCGCGAGCGAAGCCGATCTGCGCTCGCTCAAGGTGCCGACCGTTGTCATCCCCGGTAACGACCGCACGCATGGCATGGCGACTGGCAAGCTCGCCGCCAGCCTCATCCCGAACGCCGAGCTTCGTCTCATCTGGGAGAAAGACGAGGACAGCGATCTGACGCCGGCGGAAGATTGGGATCCAAAGAACGACGAAATGACCGGTTATTTCGTCGCCATGATGAAGCGCGTGGCGTAATGCGCAGCCGGAGATCCGCGGCGCTCGCGCTGCTGTTTCTTCCGCTGCTCCTCGGCCCGTTCTCCCTCGATCGGGCGCAGGCCGAGGACAAGCTGCGCGTCGGCAAAGCGATCCAGAACTCGTTCAACTTCGCGATGGTCGATGTCGGCATCGGCAGCGGCGTGTTCAAAGCCAATGGCCTCGATGTCTCGCCGGTGACGTTCACCGGCGCAACCCGCGTCCAACAGGCGCTGACCTCGAACGATATCGATATCGGCGCCAGCACCGGCCAGGACATGGGCTTCGTCTTCAAGGGCCTGCCGGCGAAGGCCGTCGGCGAAATCTCGCACAAGCCCTATGAGACCGAGATGATGGTCAAAGCCGACAGCCCGATCAAAACCGCCGCCGACTTAAAGGGTAAAAAGGTCGGTGTCTCCAATATCCGCGGCTATCCGTCGTGGCTGACCATTCAGCTCTCGCGCCATCAGGGCTGGGGCGATGACGGCATGACGCTCATTGCCACCGGCTCGCAGCCCGCTTCGATCGCGGCGCTCCGCACCGGCCAGGTCGATGCGTGGCCCGGCGATCTGGGCGCCGGCATCGAGATGACGCAAAGCCATGAAGCGCGTGTGCTGCTGAATTTCGGCGACGTCGTGCCGCCTTTCGTCAACACCGCGCTCTACGCCAGTAATACGCTGATCGCACAGCACCCCGATCTTGTGCGGCGCTTTCTCAAGGCTTGGTACGAGAACATCGTCTGGGCCAATGCGCATAAGAAAGAGACCGTCGATCTCCTGGTGCCGATCCTCAATCTCAAGCCGGACACGGTCGCGCAGATTTACGACCGGCTGATGCCAACAGAATCGACCGACGGGCATTTCAATCCCGAAGCGATGAAGACGATGCCGAGCGCGATCGTTCAGTTGGGAATTCTGGATAACGAACCCGACCTCTCGACCGCTTATACCGAGGCTTTCCTGCCTAAGCCGTGAACAAACGATAACTAAGCAGGCGATCACTAGGGTCAGGCACGGCGAGCTAAGCCTTTTCTGCAAAGCTTTTCCGCAATTTTGCCCTAGTTAGGCGGCTTCCGGCCTCGCTTCTGCACCGGAAACGTGAGATGATTTGGGTATGGACGCGCATCATGTCCGCCGCGAGATCGACCTTCAGCGCGAGCGCGCAGAGGATGATCGGCGCTTCACCAACAGCCTTGTTGGATTAGCCTTCGCCCTGTTCCTGATCTGGATCGGCCTCTACGTCACCGAACATCTCGCCGCGCAAGCGAAGCTCGAAGATTGCATGCTGCAAGGCCGCATCGACTGCTTCCGCGTCGACCTGACAGCGCAGCGGTAACGAACAGCTCAAAAAAATTCGTCATTGCCGGGCTTGTCCCGGCAATCCATGGACCCGCGGAACAAGTCCGCGGGTGACGGCCGAAATTATTTTCTCAAGGCGACGGTCGGCCCGTCACCGCCCTGTCGCAACGTCCGCGAGATACTGGCGATACTGCGTGAGGATCTTGTCGATGCCCGGCCGGCTTTGTGACCACTCAGCGATGGCGCCGTTGAGCTTCTGCGCCCAGGCCGCTTTCATCGCCGGATCGAGCGTGACGACCGTCTGCTTCGGATCCTGCTTGGCGAGCTCGCGATTCTTGTTGTTGTCGCCGTCCCAGCCTTTGCCGAAGATGCGGCTCGCCGCCTCGCCGGAATTCTCGTCGATCGCCTTCTTCGCATCGGGCAACAGGCCGTCATAGACTTTCTTCGACATGAAGATCATGCCGGCGGCGGTGCCCATCGATTGGTCGATGTGGTAATGCGCGACCTCGCCGATCTTGAATGAGAAATAGACGTTCCAGGAGAGGATCGTGCCGTCGGCCGTGCCGCGATTGATCGCCTCGTACGCTTCGGGCGATGACAGCGTGATCGGCTGCGCGCCCATATATTTGGCGGCGAGCGCCGTCATCTGCGTTGGTGCGACGAGCTTCACGCCTTTGAGGTCTTCGAGCGTCTTCGGCGCGCTGCGGAGATGAACCAGCGATTGCGGCAGGGCGAGCACGACCAGCGGCTTGACCTGATCGAATTCGGCATTGAGCGCGCCGCTCTGATAGAGCCGCCAGAGCGCGACCGATCCCTGCTCCGCATCGGGTGCCGTGTTCGGCAAGGCAGCGACCTCGGAGAACGGGAACTTGCCTTGCACGTAATTGAACAGCACGAAGCCGATCTGAACGACGTCGCTCGTCACCCGGTCGTACATGTTGATGATGTTCGCGACCGACGTGCCGGCACGCAGATCGACCGACAGCGCGCCGTGCGAATCGTCGGTGATCTTCTTCGACCACGGCACGTAGAAACCGTCATAGGCGTATGTGCCCGGATTCTGCCCGGGAACGAACCGCAGTACGGTCGGATCGGCGCTGGCGGTCTGCACCGCCGCCGCGAGCAACCCCGCGGCAATCAACAGGCTTTTCATCACTCCCCCGTTCGTTTCTTTTGTAGCGGCGCCCCTTTATTTCAGTGTAGGGGCGCCCCTTTTACGCCCAACCGGTCGTATGCGCCAAAGCGTCGTGACCGGGATGGTAATCGGTGTTGGTCTGCGTCGGATTGCGATTGATCAGCGGCCGGCCGAAGAGCGGGTGGCGCATACTGCGCACCTCGTGCTCGACCTGGAACAGCACCTTCTTCGTATCGAGATCGATGATATCGACGAAGCGGTATTCATGTTCCAGCGTGTCGGTGCTCAGAAGACCGAGCTCGCCGAGCTTTTTATAGGGCTTCGCGAAATCGGCGATATAGATCTGGATGTGGTGCTGGTCATATTCCGGCAGCGGTTGGTCGGTCTCGAGGAAGATCAGATGCTGCTTTGGCCCGACCTGCACCCAGGCCTTGCGGCCCTCGCCATCTTCGCCGGTATGCGCTTGGGTGCCGAGAACCTCGCGATAGAAGCGCGCAATGCCTTCGGTGGCGCCTTGCGGGACGTCGAAACGCAGATAAGGCAGGCCGAGCCTGATCTGGCCGAAGAGCTTCTCGTCCGGCTCATGGATGCGGAAACGATTGCCCCAGGGGCAGGTCGCCTCGATGTAATCGTTCTTCTCGGCGTAGCTGAATTTGGTGCCGTGGAGTTCGCCCTTCACCTTGGCGAGGCGATCGAGCAGCGCCTTGCGATCCGGCACGACCAGCCCCGACACGCCGCGCAGCACATCCGGCCCGCCGGTCGGCAGGTGGAACTGGCTGGTGCCCATGTTGATCCACATGTTGTTGGTGCTGACCATGATGAACGGATCGCGGGTGAAGCCCAATCCGGCAACATAGAACAGCGTCGAAAGCCGCTGATCCGTGATGCGGACATTGACGTGCTCAAGCTTCACGACATTGCCGAGATCCTCGGCGGCGCGATCGAAGCGGGGTTGCATAGGCGGGCCTCCGGCGCGGGTTTTGCCGGTAGTCTGAGGCGTGACCTTCGGCCCGTCAATCGTGGCGGCGCGCTGGCTGTGCGTCCGCACAAGGGCGCGCTATATAAGGCCAATGGAAGCACTCTTCCCGATCCTCATCGTCCTCGCGATGCTCGCGACCCTCGGTGTGCTGCTGTTCGGCATCATCAATATGGCGAAGGGGGGCAATCCCCAGCGCTCGAACAAGCTGATGCAGTTGCGCGTCTGGATGCAAGGCGGGGCGCTGCTGCTGTTCGTGATCTTCATGCTGCTCTACCACCGTCACTGAGCCCGCGATGGTCCAACTCACGCGCATCTATACGAAGGGCGGCGACAAGGGCGAGACCTCGCTCGGCGACGGCAGCCGCGTCAAGAAGCATGCGCTGCGTGTCGATGCTTACGGCACGGTCGACGAGGCGAATGCCGCTATCGGTGTAGCGCGGCTCCATGCCGAAGGCGCGGCGCTGGAGATGCTGGCCCGGATCCAGAACGATCTCTTCGATCTCGGCGCTGATCTCTGCACGCCCGAGACTGGCCGGAAGGCCGAGGGCGCGCTGCGCATCGTCGCGAGCCAGACGGAGCGGCTGGAGCACGAGATCGACGCGATGAATGCCGAGCTCAAGCCGCTCGACAGCTTCATCCTGCCCGGCGGCACGCCACTCGCGGCGCAGCTTCATGTCGCGCGGACGGTGACGCGCCGCGCCGAGCGGCTGGTCACCGCGCTGGCCGAGGTCGAGACTCTCAATCCGGAAGCGGTGAAATATCTCAACCGTCTCTCGGATCATCTCTTCGTGCTGAGCCGGGTCGCCAACCAGCCCGGCGGCGACATTCTCTGGCGCCCCGGCGCCAATCGCTGAGCCGCGCATACCAAAGTGAAAGGGCCGGCGCGAACGCCGGCCCCCCATCACTGAATAGACTAAGGGGCCGGCTTACGCCGGCCCCGCCGCCGTGGCAGCCCCACGCTAGGCCGCGGCGACTTCCTTTGGCCGCATCTCGTCGAGCCGGCCGAACTGCATATAGGTTTCGTATTCGTGGATCATCGATTGCGGCACGAATTCGAACAGCACGCGATTTTCGATCCATAGGCGATAGCAATGGAAAGCCGGCTTCAGACCGGGCGTGCCGGCCGCGGTGAAATCGTTCTTCCAGCCTTCGCGCGCGGCGATGCGCTCGATCTCCGCGCCTTCCACAGGCACCGAGACCAGCATGTGGAAAGGATGGAACGGTACCGGCTCGACCTTCTTGAAGATGCTGTCGATCGGCTCCAACCAATAACTATCCGGATAGACTTCAAGCATCGTGCCATGTGGATCGCCGCTGACGATCTGATAGGCGTCGCGGCACCAGAAGGGCGGGAACGGATAGATGCGCCCCTGCATAAGCTCGGCCAGCACGTCGGCAACGTGACGCGGATCGCAGGCGGGAATGGAGACGTGATGAATCATGATGAGGAACCTTTGCTGAAATGAGGGAAGCGCCGCGCCTTATTGCGCGGCAGCCATGATTGCGGTGGACCAGAGGCCGAGCGGCGCAGCGGCGATCGCGGCGCGCTCAACAGCAGCGGTCTCGGTTGCGGAGGCCTCGATACGGTAAGCGGGGATCGCGTCGAGCGTGGCGAATTGCATGTAGCGGCGATATTCGCCGATCATCGCTTCCGGCACGCATTCGATCAGGACGCAATTCTCCACCCACATCCGATAGAGATGGAATGCCTCCGGCCGGCCCGGCAAACCGGCGACGCTGAAATCGGTCCGCCACCCTTCGCGCGCACCGATGCGCTCGATAGCGCTTGCAGCGAACGGGACCGACAGCAGCAGATGGAACGGATGATAAGCGGAAGGCCGGTCACCTTGAACGAAGCCGCGCTCAGGATCGAGCTGCACGCCGGCAGGATAAACCTCGATCATCGTGCCATCGGCATCGCCGCTCACGACCTGATAAGACCCTTCGAAGATGGGAAAGCGGTAAACGCGGCCGCCGAGCAATTCGGCAAGGACCGTCGCGGCGCGGAGCGGATCGCGCGCCGGCAGAGACGCATGGTGGATCATTTCTCGGTTCCTTTCTTGCGAGAAATCGTCTTGCGCGGGGTTCCTGAATCGGCGCTCGCCAGGCCGCTCGCGTCGCGCTGAAGCGCGGACACAAGAGCCCCGGTTGCCCAAGCCGCGATCTGCTCGGCTTCGGGCTGCGAACAACCGGTGATATCGACGAGCCAGCGCCACATATTCGGCGTGGAGAATGCGGAGAGCACGATGGCCGCACGGCCGGCTTGCGCCGCGGTGAGATCGGGCAGTGCCGCTTTGATCGGCGCGGCCCAGCCGTCCTGCTTCGCCTGCCAATCATCGGCGCGCAGCTTGTCCCAAGCCGGAAGGTTCATGAGATTGCGCAGCAGCCGGCCTTGGCGGGCAAAGCGCGGGAACATGTCTTGCGGCACGGCGATGAAATCGGCGAGTGACGGCAGGCCGAGATCGGTGCCGAGATGCGGTTTCAGCCACACGAAGAAGGCTTGGCAAAGATCGTCCATCGTCGGGAAATGCGCATAGACCGTCGGCGCCGAAACATCGGCGAGCTCGGCCAGTTTGCGCAATGTCAGTTTGTCGAGATCCTCGGTCTCCAGGAATTCCTTGGCGGCGAGAAACAGACGCTCGCGGGTTTGCGCGGCCTGCGCGTCGCGGAGCGAGCTGTGATAGGCGCGAGGCGATGGTTTCGTTCTTACGTTCATAAATTCATATTACAATCGTAAATCTAATTTGCAAGCTTTTTTTGCGCGGCTTGAAGGCGCGTACCGGCCCTGCCCATTGATGGTGCGGTGCAGTGCTGCCTAAAGGGCTCGGCGAGGAGGGGCTTGCCTTCCCGTTGTGCGGGTGCAACATTCCGCGGGCTTTGCCCATCCTTCATCAAATAAAAGTGACGTGTTGCCGATGAAAGTGCTCGTCGCCGTCAAACGGGTGATCGATTACAACGTCAAAATCCGAGTAAAGGCGGACAAGACCGGCGTCGAGACCGCCAACGTCAAGATGTCGATGAACCCCTTCGACGAGATCGCTGTCGAAGAGGCGATCCGCCTGAAAGAGGGCGGCAAAGTCACCGAGATCGTCGCGGTCTCCATCGGCCCGACGCAGAGCCAGGAAACGATCCGCACAGCGCTCGCCATGGGCGCCGATCGCGGCATCCACGTTCTGACCGACCAGATTGTCGAGCCGCTCGCTGTCGCGAAGCTGCTCAAAGCCATCATCGCCAAGGAAGCACCGCAGCTTGTCATTCTCGGCAAGCAGGCGATCGATGACGATTGCAACCAGACCGGCCAGATGCTGGCTGCGCTGCTCGACTGGCCGCAGGCGACTTTCGCCTCGAAGCTGCAGCTCGAAACCGAGAGCGCGAAAGTCACGCGCGAAGTCGATGGTGGGCTCGAGACCATCGAGGTGAAGCTGCCGGCGGTAATGACCACCGATCTGCGGCTCAACGAGCCGCGCTACGCATCGCTGCCCAACATCATGAAGGCGAAGAAGAAGGCGATCGACCAGACGACACCCGAGGCGCTGAGCGTCGATATCGCGCCGCGCCTGACCATTCTGCAGGTGAGCGAGCCGCAGAAGCGCCAGGGCGGCAAGAAACTTGGCTCGGTCGAAGAGCTGGTCGAAAAGCTCATGAATGAGGCGCAGGTCATCTGATGACAAATCTCGTTATCGCCGAGCACGACAATAAGAGCCTCAAAGGCGTCACCGGTCATGTGGTGAGCGCCGCGGCTGCGATCGGCGGCAATATCGATCTGCTGGTCATTGGCGCCAATTGCCGTGCGATCGCCGAGGAAGCTGCGAAGCTGACCGGTGTCACCAAGGTCCTCCTCGCCGATGCGCCGACGCTGGAACACGCGACCGCGGAAGACCACGCCGCGCTCGTCCTCGGCCTGGCCAAGAACTACAGCCATGTACTCGCCCCGGCGACGACCTTCGGCAAGAATTTCATGCCACGCGTCGCGGCGCTGCTCGACGTGGCGCAGATCTCGGACATCTCTGCCGTCGACTCGCCCGACACCTTCGAGCGTCCGATCTATGCCGGCAACGCGATCGCCAAGGTGCAATCGCGCGACGCGATCAAGATCATCACCGTGCGCGGCACGGCCTTCGCGCAGGCGAAACCCGGCAGCGACACGGCGCCGATCGAAAGCGTCGCCGCGCCCGACGCCAACAAGCTCGCGCATTTCGTCGGTGCCGAGATCGCGCAGCTCGCGCGGCCGGAATTGACTGCGGCGCGGATCATCATCTCCGGCGGCCGCGGCATGCAGTCGGGCGATAATTTCAAGATCCTCGAAAGCGTCGCCGACAAGCTTGGCGCTGCGGTCGGTGCCTCGCGCGCCGCGGTCGATTCGGGCTTCGTGCCGAATGATTATCAGGTCGGCCAGACCGGCAAGATCGTCGCCCCCGATCTCTATATCGCGGTCGGCATTTCCGGCGCGATCCAGCATCTGGCGGGAATGAAGGATTCGAAGGTCATCGTCGCGATCAACAAGGACGAGGAAGCACCGATCTTCCAGATCGCCGATTACGGTCTGGTCGGCGATCTCTTCCAGCTCGTTCCGGCGCTCGACGCCGAGCTCGCCAAGAAACTCACGAACCGCTGATCTTTAGTGAAGCAAACCAGGATAGAGGCAATACCAATGGCTACTCCGACGCTCAAGTCGATACGCACAGTCGGAAGTCATCGGCGCCGGACAGATGGGCAGCGGCATCGCGCATGTCTGCGCGCTCGCGGGCTACGATGTCTCGATCGCGGATCTGAACGAGTCGGTGTTGCAAAAGGCGATCAACTCGATCGACAACAATCTCGGTCGCCAGGTCGCGCGCGGCCGCGTCAGCGAGGAAGACAAGGCCGCAACGCTGAAGCGCATTCACACCGGCACCGACTACAAGCTTTTCCACGAATGCGATTTCGTCATCGAGGCGGCGACCGAGCGCGAAGAGATCAAGCGCGACATCTTCAAGAAGCTCGTCCCCAATCTGAAGCCCGAGGCGATCATCGCCACCAACACCTCGTCGATCTCGATCACGCGACTCGCAGCGACGACCGACCGGCCCGAGCATTTCATCGGCATGCATTTCATGAATCCGGTGCCGGTCATGACGCTGGTCGAGCTGATTCGCGGCATCGCCACCGACGAGCCGACCTTCGCCACGGTGCGCGAGCTTTCGGAGAAGCTTGGCAAGACGCCGGTCGCGGCCGAGGATTTTCCCGCTTTCATCGTCAACCGCATCCTGCTGCCGATGATCAACGAGGCGGTTTACACGCTGCATGAGGGCGTCGGTTCGGTCGATGCAATCGACACCGCCATGCATCTGGGCGCCAATCACCCGATGGGCCCGCTGGCACTCGCCGATTTCATCGGCCTCGATACCTGCCTCTCGGTGATGCAGGTGCTTTATGAGGGCCTGGCCGATTCGAAATACCGTCCCTGCCCGCTGCTGGTGAAATACGTCGAAGCCGGCTGGCTCGGCCGCAAGACCGGCCGCGGCTTCTACGATTACCGGGGTGAAAAGCCGGTACCGACTCGCTAGCGCTGGTATCTTCATCGCATTGCCATGGATTTGTCACGCTGCGCGTGCTAGGACGGAGGTGCTAGGGGAAGGCAGCGATGAGGTGTCAGTTTGTCGCTAGCGCTCGATAACTGCCCGGCGCTCGTATTGAACGCCGATTTCAGGCCGCTGAGCTATTTCCCCTTATCCGTTTGGCCATGGCAGGAAGTAGTCAAGGCCGTTTGTCTCGATCGCGTCCATATCGTCTCGCATTACGACCAAGTCGTCCGCAGCCCCAGTTTCGAGATGCGGCTGCCGAGCGTTATCTCGCTCAAATCCTATATCGCGATGGCGCGGCGCCCGGCCTTCACCCGATTCAACGTCTTCCTGCGCGATCGTTTCGCTTGCCAGTATTGCGGCGACAATTTCCCGACGCATGACCTGACCTTCGACCATCTGGTGCCGCGCTCGCGCGGCGGCTGGACGACGTGGGAGAACGTCGTCACCGCCTGCTCGAGCTGTAATCTGATGAAGGGCAGCCGCCTGCCCGAAGAAGCGGGGATGCTCCCGCGCCACATGCCGGTGCAGCCGAGCACGCAAATGCTGCGCGACAATGGCCGCTCCTTCCCACCCAACTATCTGCACCAGAGTTGGCGCGACTTCCTCTACTGGGATACCGAACTCGAAGCTCGCTGAGCCGCGTTCACCGAACCGCAGCCGCTATTGCGGGATTTGGCCCGTCTGCTCGACTTGGTTGGTCGTGTCGATCTTTTCCTCGTTGCGCCACGGGGTCAGCGTCGGCGTCGGGTTCCGCTCGGTGAAGGCCGGCGAGGTCGCGGTCGGGCCGACGACATGGGTCGCCTCGATATCCTGATTGATCGCGCGCCCCTGCCCGTAGGTCGGCGCCGGCACGGCATCGGAGCAGGCCGCCAGCGCGAGCAGCGACATTCCGGCAAGAGACAAAAAGGCGACGGTCCGTTTCATGGAACCCTCCTGCTTCGGTTTGCACTATGATGATGCCGATTGATACGAGCGCCCCATGAGCCTGTTACGACACATCGAGCTTTGTAACGATTACCGCGCGGATCGTTTCCTGCCGTTCTGGCATGGCGCGGACCGGCTGGGCCTGATCCGCAAAGACAACGCCACAGCGCTGAAGCGGTTCCCCAAGCTGTTCAAGGTCGATGACGATGACGTGCACTTTCTCGCCGAAGGCAGTTTCGACGAGCTCAGCAAGATCATCGACGATGTGACCGAGCAGCTCGTGGGCGACGGTGTGGTCGCCAAATGGCGCTACGAATGCTTCGTGGTGGCGCCGAACTGGGGCGCGACGCCGCATTTCAAGCTCGACCGCGGCGCCGTGCCGTTCTTTGGCGTGAAGGCCTACGGCGTCCATCTCAACGGTTTCGTCCGCGACAAGGACGGATTGAAAATATGGGTCGGCCGCCGCTCGCCGAAGAAGGCGGTCGCGCCGGGAAAGCTCGACAATCTCGTCGCAGGCGGCATCGGCTATCCGCACGGGCTTTTCGAGACGCTGATCAAGGAATGCGGCGAGGAAGCCAGTATGCCCGAGCCGATCGCCAACCGCTCACAGCCGGTTGGCGCCGTTTCCTATCGCATGGAGGTGAAGCACGGCCTGCGTGATGACGTGCTGTTCTGCTACGACCTCGAATGCCCGAAAGATTTCACGCCGGAGATCAACGATAGCGAGCTCGTCGGCTTCGAATTGCACGACGCGCAAGAGGTGATTGCCCTTGCCGCCCAAGGCGACGATTTCAAATTCAACGTCAACTTGGTGCTGATCGATTTCGGGCTGCGCCATGGGCTCATCCCGCCCGACGATCCCGACTACCTTGCCCTGACCACGGGAATCCACCGGCCGTTGGATTAGCCGTCGCTTCAGCGTCATTGCGAGCGTAGCGAAGCAATCTAGGAGCCCCAGTTGTAACTCTGGATTGCTTCGCTACGCTCGCAATGACGGCCTAGAATGGGCCGGCTGACAACAAAAATAACGGGAGGATTGGCGTCATGGATTTCGGCTATTTCTCGCTGACTGACAATCACTATCTGAACAACAAGCGCAGCGCGAATGAATGCATTCGCGATGTCGTCGACGAGGCGATCTATGCCGAGAAGCTCGGCCTCCATTCCGCCTGGATCGGCGAGCATCATTTCAACTCGCTTGGCGTGCTATCCTGCCCCGATCTCGCGCTCAGCTACATTGCCGCGCAAACGAAGAAGATCCGCCTCGCGCCGGCGGTGACGGTGCTGCCGATCCATCATCCGATCCGCGTCGCCGAGCAATGGGCGACGCTCGATCTGTTGAGCGACGGCCGCGTCGATTTCGCCACCGGCCGCGGCTACGACCGCAACGAATACGTCCCCTTCGACGCGCCCTTCGACGACAACGTCGCCGCCTTCACCGAAGGTCTCGAAGTGGTGCAGCGGCTGTGGTCAGCGGACGAGCCGATCTCGCATCACGGCAAATATTATTCCTTCGACAATGTCGCAATCACGCCGCAGCCGATCCAGCGGCCGATCCCGATGCATGTTGCGGCGTTCTCGCGCCCGACCGTCGAGCTCGCCGCGCGTTTCGGCTGCGGCCTGGTGATCGCGCCCTTCGCCGCGGCGATCACGCTCGGCAGCTTGCAGAGTGTCGTGGATATGTATCGCGAGGCCTGCGTCAAGCACGGCAACACGCCGGGACGCATGGTGTCGAGTTATTTTATCCATTTCGCCGACACGCCCGAAGAAAAAGCTCAGGCGCTACAGCGGCAGGTCCGCTACTGGCGTGAATGCGGCGGGGCGATCAACATGGGGCCGCGCGAAACCGCGCCGAAAAGCTACGAATATTACTACGACTTCAAAGCGAAGATGCTGCAGACCACGCCGGAAGAGATCACCGAGCGCGCCGTGCTGCTCGGTAGCGCACAGCAGATCACCGACACGCTGAAGGGCATGGAGGCGCTCGGCTTCAGCGAGGTGATCCTCTATTTCAGTGTCGGCCTCAAACCGCACGCTCAGGCGAAGGACGAGATGGCGCGCTTCATGGAAGAAGTCGCGCCGAACTTCCGCTGACTTTTCCTTCCGTCACCCCCGCAAAAGCGGGGGTCCACGGACACATACGCGATGTTGCTTCTGGATTCCCGCTTTCGCGGGAATGACGGATGGGTTTGTGGGGACGCTAGCGATCCAGCCTCAGAACATAAATCCCGTGGTTCTTGTCGGTCACGTAGATGAAGCCACGAGCATCGACGAGCACGTCCTCGCTCTGACAGACGAGCTTCGATTTCGGCAGCACGCCGATCTGCTTGAGGGGATCGGGCGGCACGAAATAGGCGATCTCTTTGACCAACTTGTCGTCGGAGATATCGAACACGCGCAAGCCGGCATTGAAATAGGTCAGGAAGCAGAGATTCTCGTCGTGCAGCAGCACGTCTTGATACTGATGTTGATGCTGATTGTGCGGGCCGAAGCGGCCGCCCTTCTCGCAGAAATTCTTATAGGGCGCGTCTTCCGGTGGGCGCGGCAGCGGGAACAGCGAGCACAACCGCGGCTTTGTTGGATCCTTGATGTCGACGAGGCCGGCATAGCCCAAAGGCTCGTTGCAATTCTCGGCGATCGCTTCGGAATTGCAGATAACAAGCTCGCGCTTGGTCAGCGGCTGTGCCGTGTGCACAGCGATAAAGCTCTGGAACGGCGGCGAGAACGGCAGGTCGCCGACCAGCGTCGGCTTCTTGATGTCAGCGATATCGAGAATGACGAAGCCGCCGCCGCCATAAGGTAGATAGGCGCGATCGCCGCGGCGATAGGCGCCGCCATGCAGCATGGTCGATTGCGGCGCGCCGGTCTCGCCGCCCGCTTTCCACTGGCCTTTGCGCCACCAGCGCGAGACCTCGACCGGATGTTTCGGATCGTCGATATCGACGATCTGCAGGATCTGGCCCTCGTAACCGTCGAGCAGCGCCGTCGCGAAGACATAGCGGCCACCGTCGAAATAATTGCGATGTGTGCCGCCGCCGCCCGTCTTCCATTGACCGAGATGCTCGGGATTTTCCGGATCGGCAAGGTCCCAGATGTGGAAGCCTTCGTCATAAGGCGCGCCGGGCGTATCGCCCCAGCCGGGCGAGATGCGCTCCGCCGAGGTGATCATGCGCCCCTCGGCAATCTGCACCTGCAAGGTCCAGGTATTCGGGTGGCCGTCGATCCACCGGATGTGCTTAGGATTGGTCGGATCGGTGATGTCGAGGATGTGGAAGCCCGAATCCCAAAGCCCTGGCGAATAGAGATACCAGCGATCGCCCTTTTTATGGATCGCCATTTTGAAGCCGGGCTTGCCGTTGAGGTCGTGATACCCGACCGCCTTCAAACCCTGCGCATAAGCCTTGCCCGGCGGAAATTCCATAATTCTTCCTCCCAAAACAAATTCACCACAGAGCTTACAACATTCGGAACATTACGAGCGCATCGACATCGCCCCGCGATGGATGATGGAATGCTCGCGGCAATCGGCCGACGATATCGAAACCCAGCGACTGCCACAGCCGGATGGCGCGTTCATTGGTGCCAACAACAAAGTTGAACTGCATGGCCCGGAAGCCGCGCACTCGCGCCTGCTCCAAGGAGTGCTCGGCCATGCGCCGCGCGATGCCGCGACCCGTGGCGTTCGCATCCGTCATATAGCCACAATTCGCGACGTGAGCGCCGCCACCGGCTTGGTTTGCGCGCAAGTAATAGGTGCCGAGGATACGCCCATCCTCTTCCGCGACGAAGGTCTCGCGGTCCGATCCCATCCAATAAGCGAGTGCATCCGCTTCGCTGAGCGCACGGTCGAGCGCGTATGTTTCGCCGGCGCGGATGGTCGGCGCGATGATCGACCAAATCGCGGCCGCGTCCCCTGCCGCCGCAGGCCTAATCAGCAGACGATCTGGCATCGCCTGTCTCCGCCATGGCGCGCACCTCATCGGGCGAACGTCCCGCCGTGCGCAGCGCCCGCAATGTGAGCGCCTTATCGCGTTTCGCAAAGCGCTTGCCGCTCGCATCGGTCAGCAGCCGATGATGGCGATAGCGCGGCGTCGGCAGATCGAGCAGCGCCTGCAACAAGCGATGGATATGCGTCGCGGTAAACAGGTCAGCGCCGCGCGTTACCAACGTCACGCCTTGCAACGCGTCGTCATGCGTGACCGCGAGGTGATAGCTCGTCGGCACATCCTTGCGCGCGAGCACGACATCGCCGAGTAGCTCCGGCCGGGCCGTGATCGTGCCACGCCCATCCTCTTTCCATTCGAGCGGGCCAGCGATGGCGGTCGCTTTGGCGACATCCAAGCGCAGTGCAAAGTTGGCACCCGCTGCAATACGGCGGCGCCGCTCTTCTGTCGTGAGATTGCGGCAGGTGCCGGGATAAAGCGGCCCCTCTTCATCCTGCGGCGCACCCCCGGCGCGCGCGATTTCCGCGGCAATGTCGGCCCGGGTGCAGAAGCACGGATAGATCAAACCGGCGACATCGAGCTTACCGAGCGCCGCTTCGTAGTCGGCGAAATGCTCGGATTGCTTTCGCACCTCGCCATCCCAATCGAGACCAAGCCAGGCTAGGTCTTCGAGGATCGCTTCTGTGAATTCCGGCTTGCAGCGCGTGGTGTCGATGTCCTCGATGCGCAGCAGGAATTTCCCGCCCGCCTCGCGCGCCGCGCGCCACGCATCGAGCGCCGAATAGGCGTGCCCCAAATGCAGATAACCGGTCGGGCTCGGCGCAAAACGCGTAACGATCATGGCGTTGCAGTTCGATCCTGCGCCCTTCGACTACGCTGCGCTCCGCTCAGGGTGAGGATAAAATTTCGATGGCATTAAAGATCCATCCTCATCCTGAGCGAAGTCGAAGGACTCGTGGTGCTGATCCGAGCGGCCGCGTCTCACACACCCGTTTCGCGGTGGATGTAGGCGATCGCCGCGGCGACCGCGGCTTTCGCGGCGTCGCCTTGCGGCTCGCTGCGCGGGGCATCGTATTTGATGCCATCGAAGAAATGCGTCTCGAGCTTGCCGCCCTGGGCGCGGTAGGCCTTGATGAAGCCTTCCATCAAATGCCGCGGATGAAGCTCGTCAGCCGGATTCTGGATGTAGAGAATGTGCGGGAACTCGACATTGTCGCCGCGCTCCAGCGCAAGAAGCGGACTGCCCTCGCCCATCGCGTCCTGGGTCAGCCAATAGCGCTCTTGCTGTGCGACGGCACCGCCACGATTTTGATAGGCCTGCTCGCCCGCGGGCTTCGCCTTGCGATCGCGATAGCGGCCGAGCGGACAGATCACCGGCCAGAAGCTCACAATATAAGGCACCCGCGCATCGAAGGACGCGCCGCCGGGCAGCGGTACCGCGGCATAGCGCGGATCGTCGGGCTTCATGCCATTCAGCACGACGAGATGCCCGCCGCTCGATGTGCCCATGCTGCCGACAAGCTCGGGACGCGAATTGAAACGCGCGGCATTCGCCTTCAGCCAGCGCACGGCGTAATTCACATCGGCGACCGAGCCGGGATAGGTCGCGACCGGCGGATTGCGGAAATCGATCGCGGCGACGACGACGCCGCCTTTCGCGACCTCGCTGTTGATCGGATCGTTGTTGGCGCGGTTGCCTTCGCACCACGCACCGCCATGCGCCTCGATCACCGCAGGAAAAGGCCCGGGCCCGCGCGGCTTATGGACACGCGCCATATAGGCCGCGTCGCCATGGCGCAGGAATTCGACTTCCTCGATATCGACCTCGTAGCGCTGGCTCATTTCGCACCTTGCGGTTCGGCGGGTTCGGGGATGAAGCCGGCGTCACGTACGGCCGCGATAGCGATCGCCTCGTCGTCATCGGCCTCGTCGCCTGAAGAGCCGACAGCGCCGATGATCTCGCCCTGCTGATTCTTGATCAGCACGCCGCCCGGCGTCGGCACGAGGCGACCTTGCGTTGCCACGGCCAGCGATTGGATGAAGAGCGGCGCGTTCTCGCCGATGCGGCCGATGGCACGGCTCGGTCGATTCATCACCAGCGAGCCGAACGCCTTGCCCATCACGACATCGAAGCGGCGAATGCCGGTGCCGTCCTCGCGCTTGAACGCGATGAGGTCGCCGCCGGAATCCAGCACGGCCAGTGTCATCGGCCGCAGTTTCTTCTGCCGCGCGACCTTCAACGCATAATCGATGATCTTCTCTGCGCTCGCCAGATCGACGCCGCGCACCGCGGCGCGAGAAACATTTGCCATGGATCGCCTCGAAAGCCTCTCTCTAACTTTGCGGCGGAGCATGGCGGATTGCCCTTGCTCTGCCAAGCGGCGGCCGGCGCTACTTGCCGGCCTTCACCTCGGCGAGCAACGCGCGATAGCGCTCGATCAGCGCGGCGCCGCCGGGATGCGCGTCAGTCCAGGCGGTGATCACCGGCGTGATCGCATCGCTCCATTTCGCAGTCTGCGCCGGCGTCAGCGCGACGATCTTTTGCTGCGGCGCCTTGGCGACCGGCTCGCGCGTCGCGGTGGCGCGCTGCTCGTAAGAGCTTGCCATCGCGCGCGTCAGTGCCTCGCCGGAATTATCGTCGATCGCTTTGCGGATCGCCGGTGGCAGCGCATCGTATTTATGCTTTGCCATGAACACCATGAAGAGGCTGGTGCCGATCGACGTCTCGACGTGGAAATGCGTCACCTCGGCGAGATGCAGCGGCCCGATCTGCAGCCATGAGCTGATGAGACCGTCGAGCATGCCGCGCTGGATCGAGGGATATTGATCGCCCGGATCCATCACCAGCGGCGTGCCGCCGAGCCGCGTGACCGTATCGCTGCCCGTCTTGCTGACGACGCGCAAGCGCAGGCCTTTGAGATCGTCGAGCTCGGCCGGCTCTTTTGCGAGATGCACGCCTTGCGGCGGAAAGAGACCGACACCCAGCGGCGTGATGTCTTTGTATTCGGCATCGAAAGCACCGGCTCTTGTAGAGCCGCCAGAAGGCGATCGAGGCATTCACCGAATCATCGGTCATGAAAGGCAGGCTGACCACTTCGGTCAGCGGGAATTTCCCGCCGACCAGGCCGGGGATCAGCAAGCCGATCTGGAACACGTCGTTCTGGATGCGATCATACATGTTGATCGGATTGACGATCGCCGTGCCGTCGCGCACCTCGATCTTCACTGCGCCGGGCGCGCTCGCCATCACACGTTGCGCCCAGGGCGTGAAGATCGCCGCCGCGTCGGGACTCGTCGAAGGCTCGGCCGTGACGAAAGTCATATTTATTTCGTCCGCCCGCGCCGCCAGCGGCAGCAGCAACAAGGCGAGCACGCATCCGAGCCAAACACGCATCGATTTCCCCCGAAAACGGCGAAAGCGACGCGCACCATGACGGGCGGCGCGGAGAATGGCGAGCGAAAAAAGGCCCGCCCGGAAGCACCCAATGAGCCCCTTAACAAAGCCGGCGTCATGCACTATCCCTCGACCATGACCATCCTCGACGGACCACGCCTCCTCCCGAAACATGGCAAGCCCGAGCACCTCGTGATGTTGCTGCATGGCTTCGGCGCCGACGGCAACGATCTGATCGGGCTCGCACCGGAATGGCAGCCGCTCTTGCCGCAGGCCGAGTTCCTCTCGCCGCATGCGCCCTTCCCTTGCGAAGCTGCGCCGTTCGGGCGGCAGTGGTTCGGCTTCCAGGGCCGCTCGCGCGAGCAAGTGCTCGACGGTGTGAAGAAGGCCGCGACGATCCTCGATCAATACATCACCGAAGTGCTGGCCGAGCGCGGCATCGATGAAAGCAAGCTGGCGCTGGTCGGCTTCTCGCAAGGCGCGATGATGTCGATGTATGTGAGTCTCCGCCGCGCCAAGCCGGTCGCTGGCGTCGTCGCCTATTCAGGCCGGCTCTTCGCCGCCGAGGCACTCGCCACCGAGATGAAATCGAAGCCGAAGATGCTGCTCGTCCATGGCGATGTCGATCAGGTGGTCGAGCCCGAGGCGCATCCGCAGGCGCTGAGCGCGCTGCAAGCCGCCGGCGTCGCCGTCGAAGGCATGCTCCGCCGCGGCCTCGGCCACGGCATCGATGCCGAGGGCCTTACCCGCGGCGGCGAATTCTTGAAGGCGGTGTTCGGGGTTTGACAGCCCCGTCCCCAATCGTCATGCCCGGACTTGTTCCGGGCATCCACGTCTTTGAACGAACTCGTGGATGGCCGGGTCAAGCCCGGGCATGACGGAAATATTTATTTCGCGTCCAGATAGGGCTGCAATTTCGCGAGCATCGCCGGGTCGTCCCAAGTGGCGCCGCCTTCTTCCTTGCCGACGATCGTGCCGTCGCGCGCGATGAGATAGCTGCTCGGCAGGCCTTGCGCGGCGAACTCGTTGGTCGCGGCGGCTTTCGGATCGAGGAAGATCGCGAGATGCTGGATACCGTTCTTCTGGAGGAACGGCGCGACGACGGTTTCGCCCTGGCGATCCTCGGAGATCGCGAGGATCGTCAGCTTGTCGCCGAGCTGTGCCTGCAGCCGGTCGAGCGACGGCATTTCCTCGACGCAGGGCCCGCACCAGGTCGCCCAGAGATTGACCAGCACGAGCTTGCCCTTGAAATCGGCGAGCTGCTTTTGGGCGCCGTCGCGCGTCGTGAAAGCGAGCGCCGGCGCTGGCAGCTTCGCGGTCAGCGCGGTAAACTGGCCGAGGTTTTGGCCCGTGCCTGCCGAGTTTTGGCCCGCGGCCAATGGCGCGGGTGCTTGCGGTACCTTCTCGATGCGGGCGGGACGCAAGGACAGCACCAGCAGCGCCGCACCGCATAGGATCAGCAGCACCGTGAGCGCGCGTATCGTGATTTTCATTCCAGCCGGCATCGCGCCATGAGCGCAGCACGGACCAAGGCACCCGTCAATGCGACGCGGACCAATCTGGCTTGGGGCGGACGTTTCGCCGCAGCGCCAAGCGACATCATGCAGGCGATTAATGCCTCGCTCGAAGTCGACAAGCGGCTTTATGCCCAAGACATCGCCGGCTCGCTCGCCCATAGCGCGATGCTGGCCAAGCGCCGCATCATCTCGCGCACCGACGGCGCGGCGATCGCGAAGGGGCTTGAGCGCATCCAGCGCGAGATCGAGAGCGGGAAATTCCCGTTCCGCATCGAGCATGAGGACATCCATCTCAATATCGAGGCGCGGCTGGCCGAGATCATCGGCGCACCGGCGGGACGGCTGCATACCGCGCGCTCGCGCAACGACCAGGTCGCGACCGATTTTCGGCTGTGGACGCGCGATGCGATCGACCGGCTCGACCGCCAGATGATGGCGCTGCAAGCGGCGCTGATCGCGCAGACGGAAAAACATGCCGAAACGATCATGCCCGGCTTCACCCATCTGCAAGTCGGTCAGCCCGTGACCTTCGGTCATCATCTGCTTGCTTATGTCGAAATGCTGGGCCGCGACCGCGGCCGCTTTGCCGATTGCCGCAAGCGGCTGAATAAATTGCCGCTCGGCGCCGGCGCGCTCGCCGGCACGTCGTTTCCGATCGATCGCGCGATGACCGCGAAAGCACTTGGTTTCGATCGGCCGGCGGCGAATTCGCTCGATGCCGTGTCGGATCGCGATTTCGCGCTCGAATTCCTCGCCGCGGTGGCAATCGCCTCGACGCATCTATCGCGCCTCGCCGAAGAGATCATCATCTGGCTGACCGAGCCGTTCCGCTTCATCAAGCTCTCGGATGCGTTCACAACCGGCAGCTCGATGATGCCGCAAAAGCGCAATCCCGACGCCGCCGAGCTGGTGCGCGCCAAGGCCGGGCGCCTGATCGGCACACTGACCGGCTTGCTTGGTGTAATGAAGGGGCTTGCCGCTCGCCTATGCCAAGGACATGCAAGAAGACAAAGCGCCGGTCTTCGATGCCGCCGACAGTCTCGCCTTGTGCCTCGCCGCCTCGGCGGGCATGGTGCGCGACATGAAAGTGGACAAGGCAGCGATGCGCCGCATTGCGCAAAGCGGCTTCTCGACCGCGACCGATCTCGCCGATTGGCTGGTGCGCAATTTGAAGATCCCGTTCCGCCAGGCGCATCACATCACCGGCGCCCTCGTCGCGCGCGCCGAAGCGCTGCACTGCGATCTCGCCGAATTGCCGATCGCCGAGATGCGTCGCGTCGAGAAGCGCATCACGCCGGCGATCTTCGACGTGCTGACGGTCGAGCGCTCGGTCGCAAGCCGAAAGAGCTTCGGCGGCACCGCGCCGAGCAACGTCACGCGCGCCGCGGCTACCGCGCGCCGCCGTTTCTTGAGAGAAGCGACATGAAACCAATATTCACGTCACCCCCGCGAAAGCGGACGACCCGCGCGGCCGCTCTTCGCGGCCGTGCCCTGCGGGTTTGCTCGCAGCGCGAGCAAACGGGTCGTCCCAACAGCAGCAGACTGGATTCCCGTCCTGAACCCGTCGAAGGGCGTGGGAATGACGGATGGAAGAAGCGAGCGATGGTGGTCGGCATCATGCTGGTCGCCATCACCCTCGCCGGCTGCGGCAAGAAAGGCCCGCCCGGGCCGCCGCCTGGCGTTCCCGACACCTATCCGCAGAATTATCCGGCGCAGTGACCTCCAAAAAAACTCAGCCCTGGGCGCCCGAGATCGCCTATCGCGGCGGCGCGCTCTCGATCGAGGCAATCCCGCTTGCGCGCATTGCCGATGAAGTCGGCACGCCCTGCTATGTCTATTCGGCGGCGCAGATCGCGCGGCGCTATCGCGAATTCGCGAGCGGCTTCGGCGATATGCGGCCGTCGATCTGCTACTCGGTCAAAGCCAATCCGAATCTCGCCGTGGTCGCGCTGCTCGGCAAGCTTGGCGCTGGCGCCGATGTCGTCTCGGAAGGCGAGTTCCGCCGCGCGCTCGCCGCCGGCATTCCCGGCAGTCGCATCATCTTCTCGGGCGTCGGCAAGACCGAGAGCGAGCTGGAATTCGCGCTCGCGCATGACGTGCATCAGATCAATGTCGAATCCTATCCCGAGCTCGAAGCACTGAGCGCGATCGCGCAGCGCATGGGCCGCACCGCACCGATCGCGATCCGCATCAACCCCGATGTCGATGCGCGCACCCATGCGAAGATCACGACGGGCAAGAAAGAAAACAAATTCGGCATCGATCTCGCCCATGCACGCGCCGCCTATAAGCGCGCGCGCAGCCTGCCCGGCATCGCGCCGGTTGGGATCGCCGTGCATATCGGCTCGCAGCTCACCAGCCTCCGCCCGTTCGAAACCGCCTTTCGCCGCGTCGCCGAGCTTTATCGCCAGCTTCGCGCCGATGGCGTGCCGCTGGAGCGCCTCGATCTCGGCGGCGGGCTCGGCATCCGGTATCGTGACGAGGAGCCGCCGGCGATCGCCGATTACGGCGCCATGGTCACACGCGTGTTCGGCAATAGCGGCGCCAAGCTCAGCTTCGAGCCGGGCCGCGCCATTGTCGGCAATGCCGGCGTGTTACTGGCGAAGGTCGTCTATATGAAGCAGGGCGTCAGTCATCGCTTCGTCATCTTGGACGCGGCGATGAACGATCTCATTCGCCCGGCATTGTATGAAGCGTGGCACGACATCCTGCCGCTCAAAGAGCCCGCGTCGCGGCGCGGGATGAAAGAGGCCGATGTAGTCGGCCCTGTCTGCGAGACCGGCGACACCTTCGCCGCCAAGCGCAAGCTGCCCCCGCTTTCCGCCGGCGACCGCGTCGCTCTCATGTCCGCAGGGGCCTATGGCGCTTCGATGAGTTCGGGATACAATACGCGTCTGCCGGCGCCGGAAGTGCTGGTCAATGGCGGCCAATTCGCCGTCATCCGGCCCCGGCCGAGCTACCAGGCGGTGCTCGGCGAAGACCGGATTCCGCCCTGGCTCACCGAGAGTTGATCCGACCGGCCCCCTGCCGAGCAAGGTTGGGGCCGGGGTAAGGACATAGCCGTGATGGTCGCATGAGCATCGACACCGCTATTCCGCCTGCCGGGCCCGCCACGCCGCCGCGCCTCAAGCGCCGGCTCGATCTCGCGACCGTGGCTTTGGTGTGGGAACGGCTGTGGCCGGCGATGTGGCCGAGCGTGACCGTCATCGGCGTGTTCCTGACGCTCGCGCTGTTCGATATTCCTGCCCGCCTCCCCGCCTGGGGCCATTGGCTGCTGCTCGCCGTGTCGCTGGTGCTGCTGACCCTCGCCGTGCTCGACGGCATGGGGCGTTTCGCCTGGCCAAGCCGCGACGATGCGCGCCGCCGCCTGGAACTCGCGAGCCGCCTCAACCATCGCCCGCTCACCGCGATCAAAGACAAGCTTGCCGGCGGCAGCGACGATCCCGCCGCCGCTGCGCTCTGGCGCGCGCATCAAGAGCGCATGGCCGCCGCGGCGCGCCAACTCAAGGTCGGCGCACCGGAAGCCGGACTGTTACGCCGCGATCCTTTTGCGCTGCGCGTCGCACTCGCGCTGCTATTGCTGATCGGCGCAATCGATGCCGGCGACGATTGGGCTGGGCGCCTCGTCCGCGCCTTCACGCCGGAATCGGCGCACGGCATCGCACCGCAGATCACCCTCGATATCTGGGTGACGCCGCCGGATTACACCGGGCTGCCGCCGCAATTCCTGCCGGCGAGCAGCAAGAAGCTCATCTATGTGCCGATCGGCAGCACGCTTCTGGCGCAGGTGCATGGCGGACGCCATCCGCCGCGCCTCAAGATCGATACCGCGGCGAGCGATTTCTCGAAGCTCGACGACAACGACTTCAAGGGCACGGCGACGATCAGCGCGGGCAAGCGTATCGCAGTCGAGCAAGACGGCCGCACACTTGGCGACTGGAATATCGCGGTCGTACCGGATCATCCGCCCGGGATCGGTTTCGCCAAGCCGCCGAGCCACACCGATCGCATGGCGCTGCGCCTCGATTACAAGGCGAATGACGATTACGGCGTCGAAAGCGCGAATGCGGTCATCCGCCGGCTCGACGATCCAAGCCTCGCGCCGCTGACGCTGCCGCTACAGCTTCCCGGCCAGCACCTGACCGATCCCAAAAGCGTCGCCTTCTTCGACCTCACGGCCAATCTCTGGGCCGGCATGCCGGTGCGTATCGCACTGCAGGCCAAGGATGCGCTTGGCCAGGTCGGCACCAGCGAGACGGTCGAGACCGTGCTGCCCGAGCGGCAATTCCGCAATCCGGTGGCGAAGGCCCTGGTCGAGCAGCGCAAAGAGCTGTCGCGCAAAAGCTCCGACAAGAACGACGTCGCCGACACGATCGCCGACCTCTCGGCGCGGCCCGATCGCTACAACAACGACATCGTCGCCTTCATGGCGATGCGCACGGCGGAAGCGCGGCTGCATCTCGACCGCGACGGCAGCTCGATCGCGCCGGTGCAGCAATTGCTGTGGGACACCGCGGTCCGCATCGAAGAAGGCCGCAGCCCCGCCGCGATGCAGGATCTACGCAACGCGATGCAGCAGCTTCAGGACGCGCTGGCACGCAACGCGCCGGATGCCGAGATCCAGCGACTGATGAACCAGCTGCAGGAAGCGATGAACCGCTACATGCAGCAACTCGCGCAGCAGATGAAGAACATGGATCCGAGCCAGCTTCAGCCAGCCGATCCGCGCAACATGCTGTCGATGCGCGATCTGCAGCAGATGCTGGATCGCGCCCGCGATCTCGCCCGCACGGGCGCCAAGGATCAGGCGCGGCAAATGCTGTCGCAACTTCAGCAGATGCTCGAAAATCTGCGCATGGCGCGGCCGATGCCCGGCCAGGGCAGCCAGCAGCAGCAGATGATGAGCCAGATGCAGCAAATGATGCGGCAGCAGCAGCAATTGCTCGACCGCTCGTTCCAGCAATCGCGCAACGGCCAGCAGCAGCAGAACATGCAGGGCGATGCGCAGCAGCAAGAGGCGCTGCGTCAGATGCTCAACCAGATGATGCAGCAGATGCAGCAACAGGGCGGCGGCACGCCGCAAGCGATGCAGCGTGCCGAGCGCGCGATGCGCGGGGCTGGCCAGGCACTGCAGCAGGGACAGCCGGGGCGTGCGGTTGGGCCGCAAAGCGATGCGCTCGATGCGCTGCAGGAAGCGGCACGCGCCATGGCCAATCAGATGATGGGCGACAATTACGGTGACGGTCCAGGGGGCGAGCCGCTCGACAATCCCGGCCTGCGCCAGGCGCAGCGCGATCCCTTTGGCCGCTTGCTCGATAGCGAGAACGGCAACGGCGGTATCGACGATGGCGGCACGCTGCGCATGGGCAAGAGCAACGAATCTGCGCTCGATAAAGCGAAAGAGATTCTCGACGAGTTGCGCCGCCGCGCCGGCGAGCGCGACCGCCCAACGATCGAGCGCGATTACATCGACCGGCTGCTGAAGCAGTTCTGATTCGCGTGCAAAAGTAATTCGTCATTCCCGCGAAAGCGGGAATCCAGAAGCC
Organism: uncultured Alphaproteobacteria bacterium; assembly: GCA_963740675.1. Taxonomy (GTDB): domain Bacteria; phylum Pseudomonadota; class Alphaproteobacteria; order ATCC43930; family CGMCC-115725; genus CAIKMD01. Next base: position 462,353 of record CAVUFS010000001.1, on the reverse strand, counting down.
ACATCACGCTGTTCCCTGGATTCCCGCTTTCGCGGGAATGACGATGTGATCATCGTTATTCTTGAGCGAGCAGCTCGCTCACCGCTTTCTGGATTTCATCGAGCGTGAACGGCTTCATCACGACGCGATGCACCAGCGCTTCGAGATTATGCGCGCGCTGGCGCTCGGCGGCGTAGCCGGTCATCAGCAGGATCTTCATCGCCGGGTAGTCCTTGCTCGCCTTCAGCGCGAGCGCGATGCCGTCGAGCTCGGGCATCACAATATCGGTCAACAGCAGATCGAAGCGGGCCCGGGCCAACGCATTGAGCGCCGCAAGACCGTCGGCGACGCGCGTCACCTCATGACCGAGCTGTGTTAGGGCGCGGGAGACGAACGCACCGACCAAGTCTTCGTCTTCGGCCAGCAGGATCGTCGCCATCGCTGGAGGCTAGCTCCCGGCCGGCAGGAAGCTGACGATGACGCCGGTCGCGCCATCAGGCGGCTGCGAGATCGTGGTGTGGAACGGCATGCTGGCGCCCGGCGCCAGCGGCTCGTCGGTCACCGACACGATCCAGCTCTGTATTTCCTTATTGTTGCCATCGCGCAGCGCGACGCGCAGCTTCGGCACGGGCTTCGGACCGCTCGAGACATTGGCGACCTGGCCATTGATCGCCAGTGTCGGCACACCGTTATCAACCCCGCGCGACGGCGTCACCTGGCGCAACTCGAGCCCTTGGCCCGGCACAGCCGGGCCCAACCCCACCAGCGAATAGAGGCGAGTCGTGAACGGCACCGCGCTCATCACATGCCCACGTGCCGCGACCAGGGCCCAAATGGCGAGCACAACCGCCGCCGCCATCGCGCCGCGGCGCACCCAGACCATACCTCGGCCTTGGCGCGACACCGCCGGCAATTGGACGCGACGCGCGGCGCCGGGCTCGGGTGCGGTGGTGCGGACGATCGGCGGGTTCTCGGGTAGCGGCGGCAGCTCGATCGAGGACAGCGCTTCTTCGGGCGCGGCCTCGAACCAGGTGTGCTGGCAATTGGCGCAACGCACGCGCCGTCCCGGCGCGCCAAGGGCGCGCGGATCGACGACGTAGCGCTTTTCGCACTTGCTGCAGGTGACGATCATGGCCCCCGCGACCCACCTTCTCTTTGCGGCGGTTATAGAGCGTGGCTACCGGTCAGGGCAAGAAAGCGGGACGAGGCGCATGCGTCATCGAGGCAACCTTTACGCGGCACCGCGACGCATGCCATGGTGCAGCGATGGTGCGTTTCGAGAATGTCGGCATGCGCTACGGCACCGGCCCCGAGGTGCTGCGCGACCTTAGCCTCTATTTGCCTCCGGGCTCGTTCCATTTCCTCACCGGCGCGAGCGGCGCCGGCAAGAGCACGCTGCTGCGGCTGATGTATCTCGGCGAGCGGCCGACGCGCGGGTTGATCTCACTTTTCGGCAAGGACATGACGCGGGTGAAACGGCGAGCGCTCGCGCCGATTCGCCGCCAGATCGGCGTTGTGTTCCAGGATTTCCGCCTGCTCGATCATCTCTCGGCTTTCGACAATGTCGCGCTGCCGCTGCGCGTCGCCGGCGTCGCCGAGCAGCGTATCCGCGCCAATGTCACCGAGCTGCTCGAATGGGTCGGGCTCGCCGACAAGCTCAATGCACGCCCGCCGACGCTTTCGGGTGGGCAGCAGCAGCGCATCGCCATTGCCCGCGCCGTCATCGCCCGGCCGCAACTTCTGCTTGCCGACGAGCCGACCGGCAATGTCGACGACGCGATGGCGTTGCGGCTCCTGCGCCTGTTCGAGGAGATGAACCGGCTGGGCACCACGATCGTGCTGGCAACGCATAACGAGGCGCTCACCGAGCGGCTCGGCTATCCGCGCCTTCATCTCGTCGATGGCGAGATCGCCGTCACCGCCCCGAAGGAACCCGCATGATCCGCCGGCGGCAAGAGGATATCCCGCTGCGCCGCGACGGCACGGCGCGGCTGCTGCCCTGGCTGATCGCGCCGACGGTCTATCTCGCGGCGATCGCCATTGCCGCGATGTTGGCGCTGGGCGGTGCCTTGCAGGAATGGGATCGCGGCCTCGCCGGCACCATGACCGTCGAGCTGCCGCCCAACGCGTCGAGCGATGCGACGACGACCGCGGTGGTGACGCTGCTGCAAGGAACGCAGGGCATCACCAGCGCCGTGCCGCTCGATCGTGCGACGGAAGGCAAGCTGCTGGCGCCTTATCTCGGCACGGCGGTCGCGCCCGAAGAGCTCGACCTGCCGCGGCTGATCGATGTGCGCGTCGCCGCCGGCGGCGCGCTCGATATTGCGGCACTGCGCGCGAAGCTCACCAACGCGGCGCCGGGCACCGTGCTCGACGACCATCAGCAATGGCTCGACCGGCTCTATGTCCTCGCCCTCTCGGTCGAAGCGGCCGGGCTGGCGATCGTCGCGATGGTGAGCGCGGCCTCGGTGCTGACGGTGATCTTCACGACGCGCGCCAGCCTTGCTGTGCATCGCGACGTGATCGAGCTGCTGCATATGATGGGCGCGCGCGACGGCTATGTCGCGCGACAATTCCAGCGCGAGGCGCTGCGCCTGGGCTTTGTCGGCGGGGTCGGGGGGTTGATCCTCGCGGCGGTGACGATCTGGGGCCTCGGCCACGCCGCCGATGCGGTGTCGATCTTCGGCGAGGAAGCGGCGCTGCTACCCGATCTGCGCCTCGTCGCCTGGCAATGGGGCGCGCTGGTGCTGCTGCCGATCGCGGCGGGTATCGCGGCGATGGTCACCGCGCGGTTCACCGTGATGCGCGCGCTTGCTCGCTTGCCATGATGGGCCCGCTTGCCATGAGAATACGGCGCGCATGACGCGACGCGGGGCCAAGCGGCTGTTCCGCAACCTCTGCGGCCTGGCGGTGCTGGTGGTCGTGATCTGGCTGATCGGACTCTGGCGCTTTGCCGAAGCGATCCCGAGCGATGTCACGGCGCCGGATCGGACCACCGATGCGATCGTCGTCCTCACCGGCGGGAGCCTGCGCGTCGAGGGCGGGCTGCGCCTGCTTGCCGAAGGCAAAGCGAAGAAGCTTTTCATCTCCGGCGTCTATCGCGGCGTTGATGTCACCGAACTCCTGCACGTATCGCGCCAATCGCCCGACAGCGTCGCCTGCTGCGTCGTGCTCGGCCACGCCGCCGACAATACGCTCGGCAATGCGCACGAGACGGCACAATGGATAGAGAGCGAGGGGTACCACTCGCTACGTCTCGTCACCGCGAGTTATCACATGCCGCGCAGCATGCTGGAATTCACCCGTGCCATGCCGGATATCGAGATCGTGCCCAACCCTGTGTTTCCGGAATTCTTGCAAGAAGCGCCGTGGTGGCAATCGCGCCGCAGCGCGGCGCTGGTTGCCAGCGAATACAGCAAATATCTCGCGGCGCTGGTGCGGCCTTACGTGCCGGCCGCGTTACTGCCTTCGGGAGCGAGCGAGTGATCTTTCTGCGCTCGCTGCTTTTCCAGATCCTGTTCTATACCTGGACGGCGCTCTGCGCCTTCCTCGGCCTGCCCTTCATGCTGTTGCCGCCGCTCTGGATGATGCGTTTCGGGACCGAATGGTCGCGCATCACATTGTGGCTGCTGCGCGTCAGCGTCGGGCTGACCCACGAAGTGCGGGGGCGCGAGCATTTACCGGCGGGCGCCGCGCTGATCGCGATGAAGCATCAATCGGCCTGGGACACATTCGCGGTGCCGATCCTCTTTCCGTTCGCCGCCATGGTGATCAAGCGCGAGCTCGGTTATGTGCCGTTCTATGGCTGGTACGCGCTCAAAGCCGGCATGATCCCGATCGACCGCAAAGGCGGCGCCAAGACGCTGAAGCGGATGATCGATGCGTGCAAGGACCGGCTGGCGCAACAGCGCTCGATCATGATCTTTCCTGAAGGGACGCGCAGCGCGGTCGGCGCGACAATGCGCTACCAGCCGGGCGTCGCGGCGCTCTATTCGTCGCTCGACGTGCCGCTGGTGCCGGTCGCGGTGAATTCAGGCGTGTTCTGGGGAAGACGGGCCTTCACAAAACGCCCAGGGAAAATCATCGTCGAGATTTTGCCGGCGATTGCGCCGGGCGGCGATCGCCGCGCCGTGCTGGCCGAGCTACAGGAGCGGATCGAGCAGGCGACGTCGCGTCTGATCGCGGAAAACGGCGCGCGTTAAGCGGCGATGCCTTGCGGATGGAGGTAGATCGGGCGGGCGCCCTGCCAGAGTTCGACAGCCGCGAAATGACGGCGGTCGGTCAGCAACGCTTGCGCGCGGTCGAGGGCTTGCTCGTCGGATAAGCTGGCGAATTCTTCGACATCGGAGATGCGGCGGTTGGCGTTGAGGAAGTAAGCGCGGTACCAGCTCATGCTCGGTCTCCTTCAGCGCGGCAGGTTGAGGGAAGCGACGGCGGCAGCGGCCGAATGGCGGTGCGCCTGGAACGCAACGAGGCCATAAGCCGTGATGCCGAAATAAAGCGCGACCAGAAGCGTCATGGTGATATTCGAAGTCATGGCCCGATCCCACACTGTTTGTTTGCTCCCTGCCCCAAAACCTACGGAGGTGCCGGTTTTTCTACAATTCGGAGTTCTCCGTAAGTGATTCTACTTAACCGGGGTGGGGACAAAGCTGTGGAAGGCTGCCGGGGGTAAAGCGGGGATAACGAGTAAGAGTTGCTATCAAACAAGGACTTGGCCGCACTCGACCTGGTGGCTAAACCCGGGAAAACAAAGGCAGAACAAACTCCTTGACAAAGCTCGGCTGAGTGAGAAAATATTAGTTGTATCAATACTTTCCGTGTAATTCGCGGGCCGCCACCAGGCGTGGGGCGGCCTCTTTCTGTCGGAAGGGCTTAGGCGCCATGGCAAGCGTTGCTTCGATCTCTCAGCAGATCTGGGACATGAAATACCGGCTCAAAGGTCCGGACGGCGCCGCTGTGGACAAGACCATCGAAGATACCTGGTCGCGAATCGCCACCGCCCTAGCCGTGCCGGAGCGCGATCCGGCCACCTGGGCGCCCCGTTTCACCGAAGCCCTGGCCGATTTCAAGTTCCTGCCCGCCGGCCGGATCGTCGCCGGGGCCGGCACGGGCCGCACCGTCACCCTCTTCAACTGCTTCGTCATGGGGACGATCCCGGACGACATGTCCGGCATCTTTGCGCATCTGCGCGAAGCCGCGCTGACCATGCAGCAGGGCGGCGGCATCGGCTACGATTTCTCGACCCTTCGCCCCAAAGGCGCGCCGGTTAAAGGCGTCGGCGCGGATGCCTCGGGCCCGCTTTCCTTCATGGATGTGTGGGACGCAATGTGCCGCACCATCATGAGCGCCGGCTATCGCCGCGGCGCGATGATGGCGACGATGCGGTGCGACCACCCGGACATCGAGGCCTTCATCGAGGCCAAGCGCGAGCCCGGCAAGCTGCGCATGTTCAATCTCTCGGTCCTTGTCACCGACGCTTTCATGACGGCGGTGAAAGAGGACGCGCCTTGGGAATTGAGCTTTGCCGGCACGACCTACAAGGTGCTGCGCGCGCGCGAGCTCTGGGACCAGATCATGCGCGCGACCTACGCCTATGCCGAACCGGGCGTGATCTTCATCGACCGCATCAATCGCCGCAACAATCTCGCTTATTGCGAGACCATCGCCGCGACCAATCCCTGTGGCGAGCAGCCGCTGCCGCCTTACGGCGCGTGCCTCTTGGGCTCGATCAATCTCGCCGCGCTGGTGCGCGATCCCTTTACCCCCGACGCGGCGCTCGATCTCGATGAATTGAAGCGCGTCGTGCCGCTCGCGGTGCGCATGCTCGACAATGCGATCGATGCCTCGCGCTTTCCTTTGGAAGCGCAAGCGCAAGAAGCGCTTGCGAAACGACGTGTTGGCCTCGGCGTCACCGGACTTGCCGATGCGCTGATCCTTTGCGGCGTGCGTTATGGCTCGGCGCGTGCAGTCGAGCTGACCGAGCAATGGATGAAGGCGCTGCAGCGCGCCGCCTATTTCGCTTCAGTGCAGCTTGCGGTCGAGAAAGGCCCCTTCCCGCTTTTCGACAAAGAGGCCTATCTCGCTGGCGAGACGATCCAGGAGCTCGACGAGGATCTGCGCAAGGCGATCGGCGATTACGGTATTCGCAACGCGCTGCTGACCTCGGTGGCGCCGACCGGCACGATCTCGATCTTCGCCGACAACGTCTCTTCGGGTCTCGAACCGGTTTTCTCCTTCCGTTACACGCGCAACGTGCTGCTGCCCGATGGCACCCGCAAAGCGGAAGAAGTCTCGGATTACGCCTATCGCCTCTTCCATCGCCTGAAGGGCGATACCGCGCCGCTGCCCGATTATTTCGTCGACGCGCAATCGCTGGCGCCGTCGGATCACGTCGTCATGCAGGCGGCGGTGCAGAAATACGTCGACAGCTCGATCTCGAAGACGATCAACGTGCCGGCGGATATCCCCTTCGAGCAGTTCAAGGACATCTATCTCCAAGCCTATGAGCTCGGCTGCAAGGGCTGCACGACCTATCGCCCGAACGACGTGACCGGTGCGGTGCTGGAAGTGAAGCCGGCGAATACCGAGGCCGAGCCCCAGCGCGAGCTGCCGCTGCCAGCGCCGCGGCCGAAGCCCAAGGATGTCTATGAGGCGGGCGGCGTCGTCTATATGACGCAACCGCTCGACCGGCCCGAGGCGCTGCCCGGCAACACCTACAAGATCGCCTGGCCGCAAAGCGAGCACGCGCTCTACATCACGCTGAACGACATCGTCCAGGACGGAAGGCGCCGGCCCTTCGAGATCTTCATCAACTCGAAGAACATGGAGCATTACGCCTGGACCGTAGCGCTGACGCGCATGATCAGCGCCGTGTTCCGCCGCGGCGGCGATGTCTCCTTCGTCGTCGAAGAGCTCAAAGCCGTGTTCGATCCGCGCGGCGGCGCCTGGATGGGCGGGCATTACGTGCCCTCGCTGCTCGCCGCGATCGGCGATGTGATCGAACGCCACATGACCGCGATCGGCTTCATGGCGCCGCCCGAGACGCAGAGGCAGATCGCGATGGAAAAGCAGGTCGTCAATCTTTCAGGCAACAACCCGCCGCGCATGGCGCAATGCCCGAAATGCGGCCAAGCCGCGCTGATCCGCCTCGAGAATTGCGATCAGTGCACCAACTGCGACTATTCGAAATGCGGGTAAGCGCGACCCGCGCTTCGACGTAAATCACTCGTCACCCGCGGACTTGTTCCGCGGGTCCATGGATTGCCGGGAGAAGCCCGGCAATGACGAATTTAGTTAGGCGCCGACGCGCTATTCTCGCGTTCTTATCCGCCGATCACGTCGAGCTGCACATCGACATTGCCGCGCGTCGCGTGCGAATAGGGGCAGATCTTCTCGTGTGCCTCTTTCGCTAGCGCGGCGAGCTCGGCTTGCGGCAGGCTCTTGTCCTCGACATGCAGCTTCACCGCGAGGCCGAAGCCGCCGCCTTCGCGCGGGCCGATCGAGACCGCGGCGGTGATCTTGGCTTTCGATGCGTCCTTCTTTTGCTGCTTGCCGACGAAGTCGATCGCGCCGCCGAAACAGGCCGCATAACCCGCGGCAAAGAGGTGCTCGGGCGTCGCGGTACCGGGCTTGCCCGGCCCGCCCATCGCCTTCGGCACGGAGAGATCGGCCTTCACCAGGCCATCATCGCTTTCGGTGTGACCGTTGCGGCCGCCGATGGCGGTCGCCGTTGCGGTGTAGAGCGGATTGATCTTGTCCATATCGCCTCCGGTCGTTGATTGGGTGTCGGCCATGGCGGCGGCGGGGAGCGGCATTCGCGATACGTGAAAGAACTGTCGCAGCCCGTCGACCCCTGCCTAAAATCCTATAAACTCGCCGCATGCGCAATGCATCAGCCGTCCGCCGCATCGTTCTGTCATTGACCGGCGTCGTCCTGGTCGCGCTGATCGTCTATGCCGCCTACTGGCATTACATTGCCGCCATGTTGCGCGATCAATTGCAGCCCTGGGCGCAGGCGCGTGCGAGCGACGGCTACATCATCCGCTGGGACGACGCCCAGGTCGGCGGCTTCCCCGGCTCGTTCCGCTTCGACTTCACCAACCTGAGCTTCGGCACGCTGCGGCCATTGCCGGTGGCGATGAATGCGCCGGCTGTTTCGGCTTGGGCAATGCCGTGGAACCTGAAGCATTGGGAATTCACCACGACGAGTGGAACGCGCATCGTCGATACGAGCGGAAGCGTGGGCTTCGAGTTGCGTCGTGTCGACGGCGCGGTCGATGTCGAAGGCCGCTTCGTCGCCGCGATCGACGTCACGGCCGTCGGCCTCACCGGCCTTGGCCTCGCCCAGGGCACGACGCTCGGCGATGCCGAAGCGCATATCGAATTGCCGGCGACGACGCCGCAAGGCCACACCGACACCGCGCTCGGCCTGGCCCTGCAATTGAGCGACGCCACACTGCCCATCGCCGTGCCCGGCTTCGGCAACACGCTGTCGGGCTTTTCTTTCGTGGCGCAGATGAAGGGCGCGCTGCCGCCGGGGCAGCTTGTTCCGGCGCTGACGCGCTGGCGCAACGATGGCGGCACGATCGAGCTGCAATCTTTGCGGCTGCGCTGGAGTTCGCTGCTGGTCGACGCCTCGGGCACGCTCGCCCTCGATCAAGCGCTACAACCCGAAGGCGCGTTCTCCGCCGTCATCACCGGACAGGACGCTGCCGTCGATGTCGCGGTGAAGACGGGCGCGCTGAAGCCGAGCGATGCCGGCGCGGCGAAAGCGGTGCTGGGCCTGTTGGCGCGGCCGAAAGGCAGCAGCGGCGACAAGGCGATCACGCTGCCGATGACGATCCAGAATCAGCAGCTTTATCTCGGCCCGGCGAAGCTCGCGAATATTCCACCGATCCCCTGGAAGTGACACAAGATGACGGCGGGCGACAACAGGCGCGTTGGGCTGGGCAGCACACATCGGCTGAAGATCGGCCTCTTCGGTGCAAATTGCTCGTCCGGCCGCGCCGTCACGAAGCTGCCCGGGCGCTGGACCGGAAGCTGGGCCGAATGCAAACGCCTGGCGCAGATGGCCGATGAAGCCGGCATCGAATTCATGCTGCCGATCGGGCGCTGGAAAGGTTATGGCGGCGAAACCGATTATCAGGGCGCGACGCTCGAGACCATCACCTGGGCGACGGGGCTCGTGGCTTGCACGCAAAACCTCGTCGCTTTCGGCACGGTGCATGCGCCGCTGATCCATCCGATCGTCGCGGCCAAGGCGATGGTGACCGCCGATCAGATCGGCGAAGGCCGTTTCGGCCTCAACCTCGTCTGCGGCTGGAACGAGGACGAGTTCACGATGTTCGGGGTCACCCAGCGCGATCACGAAGCGCGCTACGACTACGCCAAGGAATGGCTCGATGCCGTCAAAGCGATGTGGTCGCGCGACGAGCCGTTCGATTTCGACGGCGCCCACATCAAGCTGAAAGAGGTACGCGCCAAGCCAAAGCCCTATGGCGGCACGCGGCCTTATGTGATGAATGCCGGCGCCTCGCCGACCGGCCAGGCTTTTGCGATCGCCAATTGCGACGGGCTGTTCGTCTCGACCTCGCTGCAAGCGCTCGACACCGCCGAGCAGACGGTGCGCCGCGTGCGCAATGCCGCGCGCGAGCACGGCCGCGACCTCGATGTCTTCACCGCCGGCGTCGTCACCTGCCGGCCGACGCGGAAAGAAGCTGAGGAATACGACCGCTACGCCACGGTGGAGAATGCCGATCTTGGCGCGATCGACCACATCCTCGCGATGCGCGGCGTGACGCCGGACAAATATTCAGCCGAGGAATTTGCGGCGCTGCGCCGCAAGCAGGCTTACGGCATGGGCGGCGTCCGCCTCGTCGGCACGCCGGACGACGTCACACGTGATATCGCGGCGCTGAGCCAAGCCGGCATCGCGGGCATCGCGCTGTCCTTCGTGCACTATATCGAAGAGCTGCCTTATTTCTGCGCCGAGGTATTGCCGCGGCTCGCGCGGCTACGGCTTGCGCGACCCGCGCTTAACGCATTTGCTTTAGGGTAATTGTTGCGGCGCCTGCGCGCGCTCGAGCATGCCGTACTGGCGCTCGACCTCGGCCACCGTGATGCGATAGTCGGCGAAGATCTGCCCGCGGCCCGAGAGCTGCGCCAGATGATGGCGGTTGTGCTCGCGCCAGCGTTTCACCGAATCCTCATCGCGCCAATAAGAAACCGACACCAGCCGGCCGGGCCTTGCCATGCTCTTGAACCGCTCGACCGAGATGAAACCGTCGATCTGCTCGACCTCGGGCTTCAACTGCGCGGCGAGATCGAGATAGTCCTGCTCGCGGCCTTGGTTGGGCTCAACCTCGAAGACGACGACGAACATCGAAACCTCCTTTAAGCGGGCGGCCACCGACTGGTTGTTAATACAAAGCTTAGCAATTTCCCCAGCGATGTCGGGCTGTCGCCACAACTATGCCTCAAAGCCGGGGCTTACTAACAGGGCTGGAGACTTCGTTCTGTCTGTTCCCTAGGCGCATTTATGAGCGACCGCTTCGCAACGCTTCTCATCTTCGCCCTGATCGGCAGCGCCTGCTTCATCGTTGCGGCCGCACCGCATCTGACGGCGTTTTCGACGCTCGTCACCCTGGCGGCGAAATTTATTACCTGAACGTTAACGCCGCTTCTGTGCGGCGTCAGGCTTGCTTCGCCTCGACGATCGAGCGGCGGATCGCGCGCGTCTTGGCGAAGCGATCCTGCAGCTTGTCGCCCTCGCCCCAGCGAATGGCACGCTGCATGGCGGTCAGATCCTCGTTGAGGCGCTGCAGCACTTCGAGCACCGCCTCGCGATTGTTGAGGAAGATGTCGCGCCACATCACCGGATCGGAAGCAGCGATGCGGGTGAAATCGCGGAAGCCGCTGGCCGAGAATTTGATCACCTCGGATTTCAGCGTCTCTTCGAGATCGGTCGCGGTGCCGACGATCGTGTAGGCGATGAGATGCGGCACATGCGAGGTGATCGCGAGAACGCGGTCGTGATGCGCCGCGTCCATCGTGACGACCTGCATCTGGCCCGATTTCCAGATGCGTGTGACCTTGTCGAGTGCATCAGCATTGCCGAACGGCACCGGCGTCAGGATGCACCAGCGATTGACGAACACTTCGGGGAAGCCCGATTCCGGTCCCGAATTCTCGGTGCCGGCGACCGGATGTCCCGGCACGACATGCACGCCTTCCGGCATCAGCGGCACGAAATCGCGAATCACCAGCTCTTTCACCGAGCCGACATCGGTGACGATCGCGCCCGGCTTCAGATGCGGCGCGATGGTCTTGGCGATATCGACATAGGTCGAGAGCGGCGTTGCGATAACAATGAGATCAGCGTTCTTCACCGCGACCGCGGGATCGTCGGTCACTTCCTCGGCGATCTTCAGCCGCAGCACGGCATCGAGCGTCTCTTTGCGGCGCGCGCAGGCGACAATGGTGCCGGCGAGCTTTTCCCGACGCATCAACCGCGCCAGCGACGAGCCGATATGGCCGATGCCGATGAAAGCGACGCGCTCGAAGAACAAATCACTCATGCTTGCCTCAGGAACTCTTTCAGGGCGTCGACCAATGCGCGCATTTCATGCTCTTTGCCGATGGTGATACGCAAATATTCGGGTAGATGATAAACGCCGACTTTGCGTACCAGGATGCCGTGCTGACGCAGATAGTCCCACGCCGCGTCGGCCTGCTTCGCGCCTTTCGGGAAACGCGCGAGCACGAAATTCGCGACCGCCGGCGTCAGCGTGAGACCGAGCGCCTCGAGCTCGCCCGTCAGCCAGGGCCGCCAGATGGCGTTATGCTCGCGCGCGCGATCGACCGCAGCCACATCCTCGACCGCGGCAACGCCACAGATTTGCGCCGCCGAGCTGACGTTGAACGGAGCGCGGATGCGGTTCAGCACGTCGGCGATCGCGGCACTGCCGTAGGCCCAACCGATGCGCATACCGCCGAGCGCGTAGATCTTCGAGAAGGTGCGCGTCATCACGACATTGGGCTCGTGCGTCGCCAGCTCGAGGCCGGGCTCGTAATCGTTGCGCGTGACGAATTCGGCATAGGCCGCGTCGATCACCAGCAACACCGATTTCGGCAAGCCGGCATGCAGCCGCTTCATCTCGTCGCGCGTGATGAAGGTGCCCGTCGGGTTATTAGGATTGGCGATGAAGACCAGCCGCGTCTTCGGCGTGACGCGCGCCAAGGTCGCGTCGACATCGAAGGTCAGGTTCTTCTCGGGCACTTCGATCGGCGTCGCGCCGGCGGTGCGCGCCGCGATCGGATAGAGCGAGAAGCCGTGCTTGCCGTAAAGCACCTCGTCGCCCGGCCCGGCATAGGCGCTGGTCAGTAGATTGATCACGTCATCCGAGCCGCCGCCGCAAACGATGCGCGCCGGATCGATGCCATGCAGCTTGCCCAAAGCCGCGCGCAGCGCCGTCGAATGGCCATCGGGATAGCGGAAGATCTCGTCCGCATGGGCGTGATAGGCCGCGATCACCTTGGGGCTGGGGCCGAGCGCGCTCTCATTTGAGGCGAGGCGGATCGGACGCTCGAAACCCGGGGCCTTCGCCTCGCCACCAACATAAGGCGCGATGTCGAGAATACCCGGCTGCGGAATCAGGTGTGGCGTACTGGCCATCGGCCTTGTCCTTAATTCGCCAGTTCCGCGGCGCTCAGCGGTCGCGCATAGCCGCCAAGCCAGGTGCAGCGCAGCACCCGGTCGCCGAGCCCGGCAAGCGCGTCTTTCAGACGCGCATCGTCGCCGCAAATCCAGCCATCGAATTCGATCAGCAGCGTCGCGGCACCGGCTTCGGCATCTGTCGCCGCCAGCAAGCTCACCGGCAGGCCGACGCCGCCGAGCGCGGTGAGCAACCGCGCGCGACTCACATCATCGCCGACCTCGATAACGAAGAGACTGCGATCGGCGCCGGATTCCTCCGGCTCAATCGCGCCGATGACGAACGCGTCGTTATTGTCGCTGCGCGCATTGCCCGGCGCGCCGAAAGGCAGCCGCGCGATAATGCGCAGCACCGGTGCCTCGCCGGCAGCCAGAAACCGCCACCATGGCTCGACATCGCTTTGCCCAGGCACCGGCAACACACCGAGCGTCGATCGGCTGTCCGTGAAGGCGCGCAGCACTTCACCAGTAGAGCGAAAGGCGCTCATCGCGGTCTGGCTGCCATAATGGTCGCGTGCGAGATCCCATAGCCCGACGCCTTTCTCGGGCGCGTAGACCGCGACATGCAGATCGGCCTGGATGGCGAGCGAGCCGGCAAGCAACTCACGCCAAAGACGCACCAAAATCGGCTTGGGGAACGCGCCGCGATGCCGCGCCAGCAAGCGGCGCAGAATCTGTGCCTCGCGTCCTGGCCGCAACGGCGCGGTCGCATCGTGCCGCTTCACCTGGCGGACGCCCTCGACCACGGCCGCGCGCTGCATCAGGGCATCATGCAGCGCATCGTCGAGTTCATCGATGCGGCGGCGCAGATCGGCAAGCGTGGGCGAAGCGGTCGACATCTCGTGAAATACCGGAAAATCGCGGGCTAGTCTGATACTTCGCCCCTGCCCTTAAAGCAAAGAAATCGTTGACAGGCTAGGCCCCTGATCCCTAGCTATGCCGCGCTTTCTGGCTGGTTTCTACCGCTTTGAGCCGAATGACCACGATTGTGACATCACCTGCTTCCGTCGCGGGGCTTACAGCCCTCGAATACGATCGGCCAGGTTTTCGCCTGACCATCACGGAGCCGCTCGCCCTCGATTCCGGCCAGACGCTCGCCCCCTATGCCATCGCATACCAGACCTACGGTAAGCTCAATGCCGATCGTTCCAATGCGATCCTGATCTGCCACGCCTTGACTGGCGACCAATACGTTGCCGAGCCGCATCCGCTGACCGGCAAGCCCGGCTGGTGGGACATTCTCGCCGGCCCCGGCAAGGTGCTCGATACCGAGCGCTATTTCCTCATCTGCACCAATGTCATCGGCGGCTGCATGGGCTCGACCGGCCCGGCCGAGCTCAATCCGGCCACCGGCTGCCCATGGAATCTCAGCTTTCCGGTCATCACCATCGGCGACATGGTGCGCGCGCAGAAACAGCTCATCGACGCGCTCGGAATCGAGCAGCTTTTCGCGGTGATCGGCGGCTCGATGGGCGGTATGCAGGTGCTGCAGTGGGCAGCCTCTTATCCGGAGCGCGTTTTCGCCGCCGTGCCGATTGCGACGGCGGCGCGGCATTCGGCGCAGAACATCGCGTTTCACGAAGTCGGCCGCCAGGCAATCATGGCCGATTCGAATTGGTGCGACGGCGATTATCTTAGCCGCGGCGTCCGGCCGGAGCGCGGTCTCGCGGTCGCGCGCATGGCGGCGCATGTGACCTATCTGTCGGAGCAGGCGCTGCACCGCAAATTCGGCCGCAACCTGCAGAACCGCGAGGCGCTGACCTTCGGCTTCGACGCCGATTTCCAGGTCGAGAACTACCTGCGCCACCAGGGCATGACCTTCGTCGACCGGTTCGACGCGAATTCCTATCTCTACATCACGCGCGCCTGCGACTATTTCGACCTCGCGGCCGAGCACGGCAGCGTGCTGGCGAACGCCTTCAAGAATTCCAAGACACGGTTCTGCTCGATCTCTTTCACCAGCGACTGGCTCTATCCGACCTCGGAAAATCGCGAGATCGTCCATGCGCTCAACGCCGCCGCGGCGAATGTCAGCTTCGTCGAGGTCGCGACCGATAAGGGCCACGACGCCTTTCTCCTCGACGAGCCGGAATTCCACGCGACGCTGAGAGGCTTCCTCGACGGCTGCGCCGAGCATCGCGGCCTGCTGCGGCGATGAATTGGCGGCCATGAGCCCCGACGCTTCGATTTTGGCCTCCGGCCATCTGACCACCGCCGCGCCGCTGCGCGAAGATCTCCGCATCATCGCCGACATGATCCAGCCCGGCTCGCGCGTGCTCGATGTGGGCTGCGGCAATGGCGAGTTGCTGTCTTATCTCACGCGCACGAAATCGGTCGACGGCCGCGGCATGGAGCTGAGCCAGGGCGGTGTGAATTCCTGCGTGCGCAACGGGTTGTCGGTGATCCAGGGCGATGCCGACAACGATTTGCACGATTATCCGTCGCATGCTTTCGACTACATCGTGCTGAGCCAGACCTTGCAAGCGACGCGTAACCCGCGCGAAGTGCTGCATCATTTGGTGCGCATCGGCCGGCATGCGATCGTGTCGATCCCGAATTTCGGCCATTGGCGCATGCGCATGCGCCTGCTGGTCGAGGGACGTATGCCGCGGACGCCGTCGCTGCCCTATCGTTGGTACGACACGCCCAACATCCATCTCTGCACGATCCTCGATTTCATCGATCTGTGCGAGGAAGAGAGCATCGCCGTCGAGCGTAGCGTGACGCTCGACGATCTCGGCCGCCCCTATCGGCTCAATCCGCGCGGCAAGCTCGCCAATCTCCTGGCGGCGCAGGGCCTCTTTTTATTGCGAGGGCGGCACTGACCTAGAAGCGGCCACGGCCGCGATAACATTGGGGCAAGGGGGATCGATCATGAGACTGCGCAGTGCCGGCGTAACCCTCGCCGCGGTTTTTGCGATGGCCACCCTGGCTTCGGCCGAAGCCGCCGAATATCTCGGCCCCATCGATGCACAACGCACCTACTCGTCCGGCGTCGTCACGCAAGGCGGCAAAACCATCTGGCTCGCGGGCATGGGCGGCGTCACCGGCCCCGGCGGTAAGAAGAATACCGATTTCGCCAGCCAGACGTGGCAGGTCTTCGAGAATATCGCGGCGACGCTAAAAGAGGCCGGCGGCGCGCTCGACAATGTCGTCACAATGACGGTGATGATCCGCAATCAGTCCGACGGACCGGAATTCCTTCGGCTGCGCGGCGAGTTCTTCAAGAAGAACTACCCGGCGAGCATGCTGATCGTCGCCAAGGACTTCGCCAATCCCAATCTGCTGCTCGAGATCCAGGCAGTCGCGGTGATCGGCGACCAGACCAAATAGCGAAGCGCGCCGCGGGGATAACTGACCGGTTCAATCCTTTCGGCGATTCGCCGCGCTGACATTCTCGGCCGCCGGAATACGAATTGTGCAGCGCAGGCCTGGGCTACGAAATTCGAGCTTGGTCTTGCCACCGAGTTCACGATGCAACCCACGCTCAACATAAGCGAGATCGACGGCCGGACGCTTTCTTCCAGTCCCGATGGGCGGACCACCGCGCTCGGACCAGGACAATTCCAGCATTTGGGCCGAGCGATTGCCGCGGAACAGCCACTCGACATCGACGCGCCCCCTCGGCAGGGACAGGGATCCGGAGAAAGCGGAATTTGCCGCGAGTTCATGAAGCGCCATACCGAGTGCCAGGGCCGCTTTCGGCACAAGCAGGACATTCGGACCTTGGATATGCACCTTGCGACTATTCTGGCCTGTATAGGACGCGATTTCCGCGACGATCAATTCGGCAAGCGGCGTGTCGGCCCAGCCCGTCTTCGACAGCACTTCATGGGTCTGCGCCAACGCGTGGAAGCGCTTGAGGAGGTTGTCCGAGAGATCAAAGTCGTCCAGAGTTTTCGATCGCTTCCGCGTGTTTGTAGTAATCGAGATCACCGTGCCCAGCATGTCGTGGACACGATGATTGAGCTCGGCGACGAGAACCTTCTCGTGCTCCTCTGCACGGATCACATTGGTGATGTCGACGAAAGTGATCAGCGCGCCGTAGACCTGCTTGTCGGACATGCGATAAGGCAGGATGCGCATCAGATAATGCAGATTGCCTTCCTGAGCGGTCACGCGTTGCTCGACTGCTTGGCCACGGTCTATCGCCGTGCGTAGCTGACGGTGCAAATCCTCCGCTTTATCGAGCCGGCTGACGATATCGGCCAACGGCCTGCCGCGATCGCTCGGGATCAGGCTGAAGATGGTCTCGACCGCCGCCGGCGTGAAGCTGCGGATCAGCAGGTTGTTGTCGAGGATGACTGTCGCGACCTGGGTGCTTTCGAACAAATTCTTGAGATCGCCATTGGCACGATCGAGCTCCTCGACCTTGTTGCTGAGCTCGGCGTTGACCGTCTGCAGCTCCTCATTGATCGATTGAATCTCTTCTTTCGAGGTCTCCAGCTCTTCATTCGCGGATTGCAGCTCCTCATTGACCGAGAGCAGCTCCTCATTCGAGGATTTCAGCTCCTCGCTCGAGGTGTCGAATTCTTCGATTGTCGATTGCAACCGCTCTTTCGTCGTCTGCAGCTCGCGCTCAAGGTGCCGGATCGTTCCGTCCTCAGCTTCCTCTGCGGGTTTTGCCGCCTCATCGCCATCGCTCACCGGCCCAAGGTCGCCGAACAACACGATATAAAGCGTCTCGCTGTCCTCGGTGACCGGCATCACGGTAAGACGGATGAGCTGCGAGCCGCCATTCACTTGAACGGGAATATTGTCGACCGTCGTCGTCTCGCCCGTCTCTCGCGTGCGGTGCAGGACCGAGCGCAGATCGAGCCGCAGGCCCTTGCGCGCCATGGTGACGAGATCGCGATTGGGCGGCCCCTCGGCTGGCTCGAGATATTTCCCGGTCCGGCTCGAGTAATAGACGACGTCGCCTTCCTTGTTCACGACGACATAGGCCGGCGCAAAATTCTCAGTCACAATCACAGCAACGCGGCGCAATAATGTTGCCAGCGCCGTATTGGGATCGGGCGCAGTCAAAGTCGATACAAACCGACTCTCGGCTTGGCGTCCCACGCCCGCAGTCGGAAACGCAACGCCCGAGCGCGGCACCAGACTCTGCCGCTCGAAAATACGCCATTTCTTGTCCAGCGGCGTAAAGAGGTCGGCGTGGCGCGATACATTCTCGGAGGTACCGAGGAAAAGAATCCCATTCGGCTTTAGAGCATAATGGAACAGCGGAATGACCTGCGCCTGCAGATCGGTGTTGAGGTAGATCAGCAGATTGCGGCAAGAAACGAGATCGAGCCGCGAGAAAGGCGGATCACGGATCAGGCTGTGCGCCGAGAAGACACAGAGATCGCGCAACTCTTTCACGACGTGATAGTTCGTGCCTTCGCGCGTAAAAAAGCGACTGAGTCGCGGCGGCGGAATATCTCGCACCAAGATCGCCGGATAACGCGCGTTGCGTGCGATCGCCAGCGCGTTCTCGTCAATATCGCTGGCGAAAATCTGAATCTTCGGTGCGCCGGTGACACAATCGGCGTGCTCGCGCAGAAGGATGGCGAGCGAATAAGCCTCCTCGCCGGTCGCGCAACCCGGCACCCAAACGCGCACCGTGTCGTCGGCGCCTCGCCCCTCGAAGAGCCGCGGAATGATTTTTTCGAGCGCGGCGAAAGCCTCGTGGTCGCGGAAGAAATTGGTAACGCCGATGAGCAGATCGCGGAACAGCAGCGTCGCCTCGTTGCTGTCTTGCTGCAAGCGCTTGACATAATCTCGAAGCTGCGAGAGCTGCAGCACCTGCATCCGGCGTTGCACGCGGCGCAGGAATGTGCGTTCCTTGTAACGGCTGAAATCGTGGCCGACGCGCGATCGCACCAGCGAATAGATGAGACGCAGATCGGCCGCATCCCGCGCCGATTTAGCTTCCGGCGTTTCTTCGAGATGGCCCCCCTCGCGCACAAAGTAGAGCAGGCGCTGCGGCATTTCCTGCGCGGGCAGAACGAGATCAACCAAGCCTGTTGCCGCCGCACTTTCGGGCATTTCCTTGAAAGCGGCTTCAGTCCCATCGCCGCCCTGCGCCAGCGTCAACCCGCCGAATTCCTTCACGGCTTTGATGCCGAGCGAACCGTCCGAGCCGCTCCCTGAAAGCACAACGGCAATGCCGCGCGATCCCTGGTCCTCCGCCAGAGAGCTAAAGAACGTATCGAGCGGCAAACGCTCGGCATCGTAGCTGCGCTTGCGGATTTGGAGCTGACCCTGCGCGATCGTCATCACCGTATTGGGCGGGATGACGAATATTTTGTCTGGAATGACGCGGTCGCCGTGGCTCGCCTGGACCACCGGCATGGCGGTCCAGCGGCTGATAATCGAGGGCAACAGACTTTCGCGCCGCGGATCGAGATGAGACAAGACGATGAACGCCATACCCGTCTTGGCCGGGAATGGTCGGAAGAAGGCCTGGAACGCCTCGATGCCGCCGGCCGACGCGCCGACAGCGACAATCGGAAACTGATCGACGCGCCTGCCAGATGCGCGCTTCGAGGAGCGGCGCGGCTGAGATTCCTCGAGCGGGCGCGCGGACGCGGCGCGGCGTTTTTGTCTTCTTCTTCGATTTCCGTCGCGCCATCCCAACTCCGAGCGTGGGTGGCGAGGATTATATCGCGAATTCGAAGCACGTAGCTGCCTCGGAACTGTCGACGAGATGACCTCGAGTCATCGACTTTGAGAAGATCGCGAAAGACAAGAAGAGCCGCCTCAGCCAAGAAGGCTAGCGGCCTATGTCCCCAACCTCCACTTGGTGCGCCAATGCCTCATATTGCTGGGCAACGCGCTCAAGCTGATCCTTGATATCCGACGTCGACGCAATGGTCCGCAAGTTCGCGAATCCGCCGGGCCTGGTCACGGTAGAACGTCGCGCGCGAACCATCAAAGGCCATAGGCCGTCTCCGTTCCCCAGAGCCGGCGACGCGTGAGCGCCGAATCTGTCGTTTCTATGGCCCTATTCCAACCTTGCGCGGGGCTGCTCTAGGCCGCCGCGGCCGTGCCTTTCGGCGTGTGCTTGGCGAGGAAGTCGAGCACGCGATCATGCGCCGCCTCGCGGTGCGCCGGCGCCTTCCATTGGCGCAGCATCTCGGCATGCGGCAACAGCTCGGCCAGCGCCAGCCCGGCATAGGTCGGATGAGGCTTGTCGTCCCCCGGCATGACGAGGCTCGGCGTCGCGATCTTCGGCACCGCGTCGCGCTGCATGCAGTAGACGAATTCGTGATCCCACATATTGCGCCCGAAAGCCGCCAGCGCCGCATCGTCGAGCTCGGGCCGCGCCGCTTTCAACTCCTTCGCCCAATCGGCAAAGGCCTCCTGGAAATAGGTCGGGAATTCTGGATTGAGACCGATGGGGTTCTGCAGCACCTGAGCGCTGACCCGCGATGGCGCGGTCTGGCTGAGCATCAGGCAAAAGCTCGATCCGATGCAGCCGCCGAGCGTATGGCAACGCACGATGCCGAGATGATCGAGCAACGCGACCTGATCCGCGGCATAAGTCTGCCAGCCGTGATCGGCGGCGATGACACCCTTCGACTTGCCGGCATTGCGCTGATCCATCGCGATCACGCGATAATCCTTCGCCAGCACCTCGGTCCAATCGTTCCAGGCGCGCGGCGGGCCGCCCGCCGGCGAATGCCACATCGCCATCTGCGAGCGCATGCCGCCCGGCGCCAGAAGCAGCACGGGATAACCGCTGCCATATTCTTCGTAATAGATCTCGGCGTCGGCGCGTTTCAAAACCGGCATGCGGCCCCTCCCTATTGCGGTCCAACTATAGTAATTCTGTCACCACGACGATCCTAGTATCGCACGCAGGATTGGGGGAGACGATGGGCGAGGCGCATAGCGGCCAGGCGGCATCGGCCATGGACCAGGCCGGGAGCGACCCGACGACGGGTATCGTGGCCTGCGCGCTTTATCGCGACGGCGCGCGCTGCAACATGTCGATCGAAGAGGCCAGTGCCGCCGCCAAAGCCGGTGAAGGCATCGCCTGGATCGGGCTTTACGAGCCGGATGAGGAGATGCTTTGCCGCATCCAGGCGCAATTCAACCTGCACGAGCTGCTGATCGAGGACGTGCATCAGGCGCATCAGCGCCCGAAGCTCGATTCCTATGGCGACGTCGTCTTCCTCGCGGTCCGTACCGCCCAGCTTGCCGGCGGCGAGCGCATCGATTTCGGCGAGACGCATCTTATCGTCGGCAAGGGCTTCATCATCTCGATCCGCCACGGCGCGTCTGCCTCCTATACCCCGGTACGGGCGCGCTGCGAGCGCTCGCCCGAGCTGATGCGCATCGGCGAGAGCTTCGTCATCTACGCCATCCTCGATTTCATCACCGACAATTATTTCCCGGTGCTCGACGCGATCGAGACCGAGCTCGAAGAGATCGAGAGCGAGATTTTCGCCGCCACGCCCGCCAATGAGAAGATCGAGCGCATCTATCGGCTGCGCGTCGAACTGCAAGGCATGCGCCGCGTCGTCGCACCGATGCTGGAGATTTGCAATCGGCTCGCGCGCCACGACTTCTGGGCGACGGCGCAAGCGATCGTGCCCTATCTCCACGACCTCCACGACCACGCGCAGCTCCTCAATGACGCGATTGCCGATCTCCGCGAGCGGCTGGCTTCGGCCTTCGAAGCCAGTCTGCTGCTGGCGTCGGCGCGGCAGAACGACATCGTCAAAAAGCTGGCGAGCTGGGCCGCCATCCTCGCTGTGCCCACCGCCATCGCGGGCATTTACGGCATGAATTTCAAATTCATGCCCGAGCTCGAATGGGATTTCGGCTATCCCACGGTGATGCTGTTCATCGTCGGGCTCTGCTCTTTCCTCTATTACCGCTTCAAGCGCTCCGCCTGGCTTTGAGCTAAGATAGGCGCCGTAGGGATTGTTCAGCAGGAGCCGCTTGTCATGCGGAGCGAAGATCATTTGCGTCTTGTCCAGGTTGGGCCCGGTACGCCGGCGGGCGAGCTTTTCCGCCGCTATTGGCAGCCCGCGGCGCTGTCCTCGGAACTGCCCGAGCGCGATGGCGCGCCGGTGCGCGTGCGCCTCCTTGGCGAAGACCTGATCGCGTTTCGGGACACGCAAGGGCGTGTCGGCCTCGTCGATGCATACTGCCCGCATCGCCGCGCGCCGCTGTTCTTCGGCCGCAACGAGGAATGCGGCCTGCGCTGCGTCTATCACGGCTGGAAATTCGACGTCGACGGCGCCTGCGTCGATCTGCCGAGCGAGCCAGCCGACAGCCCGATGAAGAACGGTATCCGGATCAAATCCTATCCGGCGGTCGAGCGCGGCGGCGTGGTCTGGGCCTATCTCGGTCCCAAGGACAAGATGCCGCCCGCGCCCGATTACGAATGGACGCGCGTCCCCGAGACGCATCGCCACGTCTCGAAATCCTATCAGGCGTGCAATTACCTGCAGGGGCTCGAAGGCGGGCTCGACACCGCGCATGTCAGCTTTCTGCACAACAACAAGATCGGCGATCGCCGCAATCTCTATTCGCGCGACGGCGCGCCGAAGATCGACGTGCACGAGACCGATTACGGCTATTACTACGTCTCGACGCGCAAGGTCGAAGCCGAGCGCCAATGGGTGCGCGTCTATCAATACGCCATGCCGTTCCAGCAGATGCGGCCGAGCATGGTCAATAACGGCCTGTCGTCCAATCGCGCCGTGCCGCGCGCCGACGGCCATATCTGGGTGCCGATCGATGACGAGCAGACCAATGTCTACAATTGGTGCTACGGCGCCGATGAAAGCTGCGCGCTCGATCACGAATATGCCGAGCAGCTCGAGGTGATGTATGGCCGCGGCCAGAACGATTACATCCCCGGCACGTTCAAGCTGAAGGCCAATCTGTCGAACGATTATTTCATCGACCGCGCCGAGCAGAAGAACACCAGCTTCACCGGCATCAAGGGCATCAACACCCAGGATGTCGCGCTGCAGGAAGGCATGGGCGCGATCACCGATCGCACGCAGGAGCATCTCGGCACCTCGGACCGGGCCATCGCGGTGATGCGGCGCCTGCTGCTCGAAGCGGTGAGCGCCGTCGAGCGCGGCGAGGCCCCGCGCGGCCAGGACGCCGCCACCTATCGCACCATCCGGCCGCATGACGGCCTGGTCCCCGCCGGCAACGACTGGCGCGAGGCGTTCGTCGAAGATTTAAAGGCGAAGTGGTGATCTAACCTCACCCGTCATTGCGAGCGCAGCGAAGCAATCCAGTACGTCGCGTGTAATGCTGGATTGCTTCGCTTCGCTCGCAATGACGTAAAGAAAAGAACCGTGCGCTACCGCCCCACCGGGCTCGGCGTGCCGGGCATGGGCAGCAGTACGCGGCGGGCGCGCGGCTTTCGGACCGCGACCGGGCGCGTGTAGATCTCTTTCACCGCCTCGACCATCACGACACCGGCGAAAGTGGTGAACCAGCGCTCGCCGACACCTTCCCACGCGACCGCCGAGCGCAGCATCATGCGCGAGCGCGTCGGCGGCACGTAGAGCGCAGCGCCGTTGCGCTCGGGCGTGAAGCTTTCCTCGCGCAAGAGCCGCGAGAGCTGGCTCGTCGTGTAAGGGTGGCCCTGGCCGAACGGCGTGTTGTCGATCCGCGCCCAGATGCCGCGGCGGTTGGGCAGCACCGCCAGCAAGCGCCCGCCGCCGGCAAGGACACGCCAGGCTTCTTTCAGCAGCGGCCGGATCTGCTCGCTGAATTCGATGCCGTGGATCAGCAGCACGCGATCAACCGAGAAATCGGCCAGCGGCAGTTCGCCCTCATCGGTCAGCACGACGCGGTTCGGCCCCTCGGGCGGCCAATGCAGCACGCCTTGCGCCGCCGGCATCAGGGCAAGAACGCGCTCCGCCTCGCTGAGAAAGGGCCGCAGATACGGCGTCGCATAGCCAAGGCCGAGCAAGCGCATTCCGGTAATATCCGGCCAAAGCTGGCGGATGCGCCGCGCCACCATGCGCCTCGCCACTTGGCCGAGGCGGGTGCCATAAAATTCGCGCAATTCGACGACGTCGGCGAACATGGGCGCCTAGTGTAGCATGGGAGGGGCCCGCGAATTAGATTGTGCTGAAGCAAGCCAAAGGGAAGAGGAAGGCCGCCATGTCCGAACTCGTCATCCGCCAGATTCCCGTGCTCAAGGACAATTACGTCTATCTGATCCACGAGCCGCAATCGCGTGCGACCGGCGTGGTCGATCCCAGCGTCGCGCCGCCGATCCTCGAAGCGGCCGAGCGTGAAGGCTGGCGCATCACCCATATCCTCAACACCCATCACCATAACGATCACACCGGCGGCAATAACGAGATCAAGGCAGCGACCGGCTGCATCATCGTTGGCCCGCGCGCCGATCGCGACCGCATTCCCGGGATCGATATCGAGGTCGGCGACGGCGATACCTATGAATTCGGCGCCGAGAAAGCGCGCGTCTTCGACGTCCCCGGCCATACCCGCGGCCATATCGCCTATCACTTCGCCCATTCGAACGCGTTGTTCTGCGGCGACACGCTCTTCATCATGGGCTGCGGCCGCGTTTTCGAAGGCACGCATGCGCAGATGTGGAACTCGCTCTCGAAGCTCAAAGCCTTGCCGCCCGAGACACGTGTTTACTGCGCGCATGAATACACCCAGGCCAATGCGCGTTTCGCGCTGACCGTCGAGCCCGAGAATCGCGATCTCGTCGAGCGGGCGGCGATGGTCGAACTCGATGCGCGCCAAGGGTCAATCGACGGTGCCCGGAACGCTCGCCCAAGAGTTCAAGACCAACCCCTTCCTGCGCGCCGATCTGCCGGCGCTGCAGCAAGCGGCGGGATCGCCCGGCGATGCGGTAGCGACCTTTGCCTCGATCCGCACGCGCAAAGACAAGTTCTGAGGATTGTGCCGATATGAAACTCCGTCACTCACCGACCTCGCCTTTCGTCCGCAAGGTGATGGTCGCTGCCTATGAGCTAGGGCTCGAAGACAAGATCGAGCGCATTCCAACGCGCGTCGCGCCGACGCAACGCAACGACGAGGTCGTTCGCGACAATCCGCTGGTGAAGATCCCAGCGCTGACCACCGATGAAGGGCTGGTCATCTATGACTTGCCGGTGATCTGCGAATATTTCGATACCATCGCCGGCGGTGGCAAGCTTTTCCCGCGCGAGGGCAAAGCGCGCTGGTTGGCGCTGCGCCAGCAGGCGCTGGGCGATGGCATTCTCGATGCCGGCATCCTCGCGCGCTACGAGCAGCTTCGGCCGCGCGAGCATCAGTGGCAGGAATGGATCGACGCGCAGATGCGCAAAGTGCGCGGTGCGCTTTCCGCGCTGGAGATGGAATGCGAAAGCGGCGAGCTCGCCGCGCCGGCAGACAACGCGCCGGCGCTGGTCGGCCAGATCGCGATCGGCTGCGCGCTGGGCTGGCTCGATTTCCGCTATCCGAACGAAATCTGGCGCGAGCGCCATCGCCGCCTCGCCACCTGGTATGACGGTATCGCCAAGCGCCGCTCGATGCAGGAAACCGCACCGAAAGACGCATGATCGCGATGCAGGCAGAGGGATGAGGCGCTAGTTCCGAAGCGGCCCGGCTTCGGCCTGCGGCAGCGCCAACTGTGCGTCGCGCGCGCAATCGGCGAAATAGAGATACATCGCCGCGAACATATTGCGCAGCGTCTCGGCAAGCCGCGGCAGCACCGTGATCTCGTTGCCCTCCCCCTGGCTGCGCCGGATCAAGTTGGCCGTCGCCGCGTCGTCCAACAGCTTGATGACGTGCACGCGCGACACGGCAAAGCGGCGCGACAGCGCAGAAATCGAAATCGCCACGGGCCGCGCCGGTGGCACCGTATCGTCGGCCGCGCCACGGGCGATTAAGGTTCCGAGCAGCATCATGCCGGCGTTATGCTCGGTGAGACGCAGAAGCGCGGGGTCGTCGCTGAAGCGGAATCCGGCGCGGAAGCGCGCGGCCAGCGCGACAGCGAAGGCGCCGATAAAAGCGGGATCGTCCAGCGCGCGAAGCATCTCCTCGCCATCGGGGAACAACGGCGCCATCGCCGCAAAGTGCAAGTGCCAGCGTTGCTTCAGCAACTCGATCAGGCGCGGCGTCGGGACCAAACGCCGGCGTCGCCGATCTGATACGGCGCTATCAGGCGCGAGATAACCGGCCAGGCGCATAAGCCAGAGCATCGCCGCCGCCCGGCCCTCGCCGCAAATGTCGAGTTCTTTGCAGATCGATTTCATCCGCGTCGGCGTCAGACCGGCATTCGGATCAGCCGGGTCGCGGGCGAAGTGCAGATAGAGCGCGTAGTAGCTGAACAAGAGCTGGCCGCGATCGTCCATCAGCCACTTGCTGAGCCGGCTGCCGTGATACATCGACGCGATGCCTGCAGCCGATTTACGCATCGCCTGCGCAAAACGCGGATGCGCGCGCAACACCGCCAGCCGCTCGGGTGCGATCGACACGGCATTGGGAGCCGAAGCGGAAACCATGCGGACCTGTCCGTCGATCAGTTAGATCTAACCGAATAATGCCCGATACAAACGATTTTCTACAGTTTGCACGCTCGTTCTCCGCCCATACGGTGCCCGCGCGCGGCGATCGCCAGTCTCAGCGCAAAGCGTTGGCAAATCGCGCTGGGGCGTCGGGGGACAGGAGGGGCATATGTGGGGGGCTTTGCGCGCAGGTGGCGCGCGGTCGGTCGTCGGGGTGGCCGCCGCCGTGGCGCTGGCCGCCGCCCTACTCTTTGGCTTCTCGGGTCCGGCGCAGGCGCAATTTGTGTGTGTCGGAGACGCGACAGGCGCCAATGTCGGCCAGGGATTCCCCGGGTTCGCCGGCGGCAGCAACTCCCAGGCACCCAACGGCAACAACATGGCCTGTGGCATCAGCACCAACGCGAGCGGCACAGGTTCGGTCAATGTGGCCGTCGGGACACAGGCGGTGTCCTTCGGCAACAACGCCGAAAATACCGCATTGGGTCCATCCGCCAATGCCGCCGGCGCTTCCAGCTTCAACGTCGCGATCGGCCAAGCAGCCTCTGCCACCGGCAACAATACGGCCAATACGGCGGTTGGCTCCCATGCCGAAGCGACCGGCAATTACAGCGGCGCTTTCGGGTCCGCGGCCGAAGCACTCGCCGCCAATTCCATCGCCATCGGCGGCAACAGCGCGGGGGGCGCGGGAAACGCCGCCTTTGTCGATAGCCTCGCCAGCAACGGCATCGCCATCGGCAATGCCGCGCAGATCACCTCCAACGGCATCGACGGCCTGGCGCTCGGCTTCGGCGCGAATGTGAGCGGCTTCAATGGGTCCGCCATCGGCGTGGGCAGCGCCGCCAGCGGCAGTTACAGTTTTGCCGCCGGTTCTTTCGCGAATGCTGCCGCCGACCATAGCGTCGCCATCGGCGGCGCCAGCACCTCCGCCAACGCGGCCAATGCGTTCAACGACGGTGACGTCGCCATCGGAACCGGCAGCATTGCGGGGCTCAGCGGCGGCAGCTTCACGAACGATGTCGCCATCGGCGAGTCCGCCCTGGCCACCGGCAATTTGAGCGCGGCCTTCGGCGCGAGCAGCACGGCTAGCGGAATCGGCAGCGTGGCCTTGGGCCATTCGGCCCAAGCAGCGGGTGCTTCCAGTGTCGCGCTCGGCACCACCAGCAGCGCGAGCGGCATTGCCGCATTGGCGTTCGGCGTCAATAATTCCGCCGCGACGAGTGGCAGCATCGCGATTGGCTTTCGCAGCGTGGCCGGTGCGGCCGGCATTCCCCTTATCGGCATTAGCGGAAGCGGCCCCTTCGACAGCATTGCCATCGGCGAGAACAGCAACGCGAGCCAGGACGGCTCAACCGCGATCGGCGGCGGCAACACCGTCTTCGGCGCGCGCGCCACCGGCATCAACGCATCTGCTTTTGGCACGGAGGCGCTGGCCTCCGGCACCAATGCCGTCGCGCTCGGCACCGGTTGCGTGGCGGTCATCACGTGCGCGAACGCCAATCTCGCCGGCGCCTTGGCGACAGACACCACGGCCGCGGGCTGGCAAGCCGCGGCCGCCGGCATCGACAGCGCGGCCTACGGTGCGGCCAGTACGGCTTCCGGCGCTTATAGCCTCGCGGAAGCGAGCAATGCCAACGCCGCCGGCGACAATTCCATCGCGCTCGGTGGCGGCGACGGCACCGCGACGTTTGGCGCCGCCGCCTTCACCAAGGGCGACATCGCCATCGGCACAAGCAGCGTCGCCGGCGTGAGCGGCAGTACGACCGTCTCCGAGAATGCGGCCATCGGCTTCGGCGCCCAGGCGACGGGTGGAGACAGCGCGGCCTTCGGCGCAGCGAGCAGCGCGAGCGGCGCACGCAGCACTGCGTTGGGCTCAGGGGCAACAGCCAGCAGCGGCAACAGCACGGCCGTGGGTAGCCTCGCTGCCGCGAGCGGTATATCGGCTGCGGCCTACGGAGTTGGCTCGGTAGCGAGCGGCAACAGCAGTGTCGCTGTGGGTCTCAATAGCATCGCAAGCGGTGGCGACAGCGTCGCCCTTGGCTTTGGCGCCGACGCCAGCGGCTCTAGTGCGCTCGCCTTCGGTAACAACGCCTCGGCCAGTGGCACAAATTCGATCGCCATCGGCGATCGTCCACAAGTCAACGGCTCGACAAGCACGGTGATCGGCGCAAACACCAAGTTAAACGGCGGCGATAGCTTTGTTCTCGGCGGTGACGATGCGGTGAATAGTCACGGCGGGTCGGGCTGGGGAGATAATGTGGATGTTCTGGGATCGAGCAATGTGGTCGCCAGTCTGGCAAGCGGCGCCGGTTCTGCGGTGCTCGGAAGCAACAACACCATCAATGCAACGAATGCCATCGCGATCGGCAATTCGATCACCATCAGCGGCGCAAACGCGGTGGCGATCGGTCAAGGCAGCAGCGCCAGTGCTGCGAATTCGATCGCACTCGGCGGCGGCGATGGTACGACGAGTTTCGGTGCCCAAGCCTTTACCACGGGCGACATCGCCCTCGGCGCGAACAGCGTGGCGGGCGTAAGCGGCAGTGCGACCATCTCCGAGAATGCGGCCGTTGGCTTCGGCGCCCAGGCGACGGGTGGAAACAGCGCCGCTTTCGGCGCCTCAAGCATCGCGAGCGGCCTGCGCGGCACCGCTTTGGGTCAAGGCACCACTGCCAGCGGGAGCAACAGCACGGCCGTCGGCAGCTTCGCCACCGCGAGCGGCACGTCCGGCACAGCCTACGGCGCCGGCGCGGTGGCAAGCGGCGCCAGCAGCCTCGCCGTAGGGGTCGACAGCGCCGCGAGCGGTACCGCCAGCGTCGGACTTGGCGGTGCAGCCAACGCCAGCGGCGACAACGCGCTCGCCTTCGGCAGTCGTGCCGTGGCCAGCGGCTCAAACGCGATCACCATCGGTAGTCGTGCACAAGTCACCGGCACGTCGAGCACAGTCATCGGCGACAGCGCCACGCTGAACGGTAACGACAGCATGGCCTTGGGCGTTTCCAACGCAATCAATGCGCACACCAACAGCGGCGCGGGGACGGCCGGCTGGGGAGACAACGTCTCTATGCTGGGATCGAACAACGTGGTGGCCAGTCTGACCAGCGCCGCCGGTTCTGCCGTGCTTGGGAGCAGCAACAACATCAGTGCAACAAATGCCATCGCGATCGGCAATTCGATCACGATCAGCGGCACCAGTGCCGTCGCCGTCGGTCTCGGCAGCAGCGCCAGCGCCGCGAACGCCGTCGCGCTCGGTGCCGGCTCGGTCGCCAACACGGCCAACACGATCTCGATCGGCGCGGTCGGCAGCGAGCGCAAGATCGTCAATCTCGCCAACGGCACGATCGCCTCGGGCAGCACCGACGCGGTCAATGGCGGCGAGCTCTTCAGCCTCGAATCGCAGATCGGCGGCGGCACTATCGGCCTGGTGCAGCAGAGCGCCGCCGGCCAGCCGATCACCATCGGTGCCGCGAGCGGCGGCACGATCGTCGATCTCACCGGCACGGCGGGCGCGCGTGTTCTCGCCGGCGTTTCCGCCGGCACGGTCTCGAGCACCAGCACCGACGCGGTCAACGGCAGCCAGCTTTTCGCGACCAATCAGAATATCGCTTCACTGTCGACAAACACCGCGACCAATATGAGCGATATCGCCGCGGCGCTCGGCGGCGGCGCGGCGATCACCGGCGGCTTCCTCACCGCGCCGAGCTACGTCATCCAGGGCACCGCCTATAACAATGTCGGCAGCGCGTTGGGCGCCGTCGACACCGGCCTCACCTCGCTGGCATCGCAGATCGGCGGCGGCACCGTCGGCATCGTTCAGCAAAGCGCGGCGGGTCAGCCGATCACCGTTGGCGCGGCGACCGGCGGTACCGTGGTCGATTTCACCGGCACCGGCGGCAATCGCACCCTGACGGGCGTTGCCGCCGGCACACTGTCGAGCACCAGCAGCGACGCGGTCAACGGCAGCCAGCTCTTCGCCACCAATCAGAACGTGGCGACGAACACCGCCGCGATCGCTTCGCTGTCCACCAGCAGCACCGCCAATATGAATGCCGTCGCAACAGCGCTCGGCGGCGGCGCCGGCGTGAACGGCAGCGGCGCAGCTCACCGCCCCAAGCTATGCGGTGCAAGGCGGCACCTACGACAATGTCGGCGGCGCGCTCGGTGCGCTCGACGCCCAGGTCACCGCCAACACCGCCGATATCGACGGCATCAACAGCACGATCGCCGGGCTTGCGATCACGAGCTCGCCCTATGTGAAGATCAACAGCAGCGGCGCGGCAGCCTCCGCCACCGGCAGCGAGGCCATCGCGTTGGGCGGCAATACCAGCGTCAACGGTGGCAACAGCGTCGCGCTCGGCGCCTCCAACACTGTCACCGGCGCGAATAGCGGCGCCTTCGGCACGGGTCAGACGGTGAATGGCGATGGCAGCTTCGCCATGGGCGATCCGAATACGGTCAACGGCAGTGGCAGCTTCGTCGGCGGCGACAACAACACGGTCAACGGCGGCAATCAGGCCGGCTGGGGCGACAATATCAATATCGTCGGCTCCAACAATGCCGTCGCCGCAACGGCAAGTGCTGCCGGTTCTTCGGTGTTCGGCTCCGGCAACGCCGTGAACGCCGCGTCGGCGCTGGTCATGGCCAATAACAGCACCGTCACCGGCGCCAATGCCGTCGCCATCGGCAACAGCGTATCGGTTGCCGGCGCGAACGCCGTTGCCATCGGCACCGGTGCGAGCGCGAATTTCGCCAACGCCGCTGCTTTCGGCAACGGCGCCACGGCCACGCGCGCTGATCAGCAAGTATTCGGTACGGCGAGCAATACCTATACCGCGCCCGGCATTACCTCGGCCGCGAGCAAGGCGGCGCAGAGCGGGCCGACGCAAATCGTCACAACGGATTCGAGCGGCAATCTCGCGAGTTCGTCGGCCGCCGATCTTGGTCTTGCCTCCAATAACGATATCGCAGCGATCAATTCACAGCTCGCGTCGATGAACGGCAAGGTAAACGATCTCTATAATCGCACCAGCAAGGCCTATACCGGCGTCGCCATGGCTTTCGCGATGGCCGGCGTGCCGACGATCCTGCCGGGCGAGAAGCTGGCCCTGACGATGAATTACGGCACCTTCGAGGGCGAAAGCGGGTTGGCGATGAACGGCGCGATCCGCTTGTCCGATAATCTGCAACTCACTGGCGGCGTCGGCTACGGGCCGAGCCGCGGCCTCGTCGGCGGCCGCGTCGGCTTGCGGATGGCGTGGTGATGCGCGCGCGATATTGGCTGCTTCAAGCTTTCTTCGCGCTCACCCTGGCGATGCCGGCCGCGGCTCAGCAAGCCCCCGCGTCGCCGCCACCGGCCGAAACGCCGGCAAAGCTGCCGGTCAGCCTCGAACAGGCGCTTTATCTCATCCGCTCAACGCTGCTCACGCTCAACGACGCGAACCGCTCGGGCAATTACACCGTGTTGCGTGATCTTGCGGCGCCGGCGTTTCAAGCCAAGAACACCGCGGCCGATCTTTCCCAAATCTTCGCCGATCTGCGCAACCGACGCGTCGATCTCTATGCCGTGGCGCTGCTCGCACCGCTTCTAACGGCCCCGCCTCATCTCGAGAAGGACGGCAGTTTGCGGCTCACCGGCGAGTTTCCGACCAAGCCGCTGCTGATCCGCTTCGATCTGCTGTTCGCGAACGTCGGCCAGCAATGGCGACTGTTCGGCATCTCCGTCGGCACACCGGAAGCCGCGCCGGTCGCGCAAAGCGACAACAAGCAGGGTCAGAAGCCGGCCAAACAAAAGCCGCCGCAAAAGAAGCCTTGAGCCACGCCGCGCCGAAGCAGTGCGACCTTCGGCCTCAATACATATGCTGGCCGCCGTTGATCGACAGCGTCGAGCCGGTGATGAAGGCGCCTTCGTCCGAGACGAGGAACAGCACGCCGCGCGCGATCTCCGACGCTGAGCCGAGCCGGCCGACCGGCACGCGGGCGACGATCTTCTCGAGCACGTTGGGCGGCACGGCGCGCACCATGTCGGTATCGATATAGCCGGGCGCGATGGCGTTGACGGTGATGCCCTTGGCGGCGCCTTCCTGCGCCAGCGCCTTGGTGAAGCCGTGGATGCCGGATTTCGCGGCGGCGTAATTCACCTGGCCGTATTGCCCGGCCTGGCCGTTGATCGATCCGATATTCACGATGCGGCCGAAATTGCGCTCGCGCATGCCGTCGATGACGACGCGGCACATATTGAAGCAAGAGGTGAGATTGGTCGCGATCACCTCGCCCCATTGCTCGGGCTTCATGCGGTGGAGCACGGCGTCGCGCGTGATGCCGGCGTTATTGACCAGCACGTCGACTGGCCCGAGATCGGCCTCGATCGATTTCACGCCGTCGACGCAGGCATCGTATTTCGACACATCGAAGCGATAGGCGCGGATGCCGGTTTCGGTGGTGAATTGCTGCGCGGCTTCGGCGTTGCCGGCGTAATTGGCGGCGACCTTATAGCCGGCGCCATGCAAGGCTTCCGCGATCGAGCGGCCGATGCCGCGCGTTCCGCCGGTGACGACTGCAACCCGTGCCATATGCGCCTCCCTCGTTATGAAACGGCGCGATCCTCCGCGCTCTGCTTGCTTTTAAACCTTAAATGTTACCGCTCGACACACAGAGCAATGCCCATGCCGCCGCCGATGCACAGCGTGGCGAGACCCTTCTTCGCCTGACGCTTTTGCATCTCGTGCAGCAGGGTGACGAGAACCCGCGCGCCCGACGCGCCGATCGGATGGCCGAGCGCGATCGCGCCGCCATTCACATTGACCTTCGCCGCATCGAAATTGAGGTCCTTGGCGACAGCGCAAGCCTGCGCCGCGAAAGCCTCGTTCGCCTCGATCAGATCGAGATCCTCGACCTTCCAGCCGGCGCGTTTCAGCGCCAGCCGCGTCGCCGGGATCGGGCCCGAACCCATGATCGCCGGATCGACGCCCGCGGTCGCCCAGGAAACGATGCGCGCCAACGGCTTCACGCCGCGCTTGTTCGCTTCGGCGTCGCTCATCAGCACGACAGCGGCGGCTCCGTCATTGATGCCCGAGGCGTTGCCGGCGGTGACGGTGCCGTTCTTGTCGAAAGCCGGACGCAGCTTCGCCAGCGTCTCGATCGTCGTGCCGTGCTTTGGATATTCGTCGCTATCGACGATAACATCGCCTTTGCGCGTCGCGATCTTCACGGCGACGATTTCGTCCTTGAACTTGCCGGCCTTCTGCGCCGCTTCGGTGCGCGATTGCGACTGTGCCGCGAACGCATCCTGCTGCTCGCGCGTGATCTGCCATTTCTGCGCGACATTCTCGGCGGTATTGCCCATGTGATAGCCGTTGAAGGCATCCCAGAGCCCGTCGCGGATCATCGTGTCGATCATCTGCGCATCGCCCATCTTGGTGCCGTTGCGCAAATGGATCGCATGCGGCGCCTGGCTCATGCTTTCCTGACCGCCGGCGACGACGATCTCGCTATCGCCGAGCTTGATCGCCTGATAGCCGAGCGCCACCGCGCGCAGGCCCGAGCCGCAAAGCTGATTGATGCCGTAAGCGGTCACGTCGTAAGGGATGCCGGCGCCGACCGAAGCCTGGCGCGCGGGATTTTGTCCTTCGGCCGCCGTCAGGATCTGGCCGAGCACGACCTCGGACACATCGCCCGGCGCGACATTCGCGCGCTTCATCGCCTCGATGATCGCGACCTCGCCAAGCTTATGCGCCGGCAGCGAAGCGAGCGCTCCATTGAAGGCGCCGATCGGCGTCCGCACAGCACCGGCGATGACGATCTCGCTCATGGAAAAGACCTCCTGAGACTGGGTTTTCGTGATTGAGCATTAGATAGCGCCCTCTCTCATTGAAAACTAGGCGCCGCACTTTGGAAGCCTAGCCAGCCTCGCGCGCCAGCCATGCGCCGAGCGGTTCCCACACCGTGCTCGGCGCATCGCGCGCGACGATCATGCCGATATGGCCGAGACTCGGCGTCCAGGTCTCGACCATTGGCAATTCCTCGGCCAAAGCTGCCGCCGTCGCAGGGGGAACGATGCGATCCTGGGCCGGCACGACAACCAAGGCGGGAATTTCGATTTCGCGCGGCCGGATGGGCTCGCCCTCGACACGCCATTGCCCACGGCCCGGCCGATCCTCGCCATACCAGCCGCCGAGACAGTCGCGGGCCACCGGGATCGCCAGCGGCACGCCATCATTGAGCCAATCCTCGAGCGCGACGAAGCCCAGCGCCGCGGCGCTGTCCTGCGCCATCTCGGCAAAGCGCGAGAATTTGCGCAGCACGAGCAACGGATCCTGGGCGGCAAACAGCGCTTGCAGCACATCGACCGGCACTTCGCCGAGCGCGGCATAGCTTTTCGCGATCGGCTCGGCGAGCACACCCAACAGCCGCGCCTGCTCCGCCCGCTCGGCATGGAAACGCCACGGCGTCGCCAGCAGCGCCAGCGCGGTCACAAGTTCGGGCCGGCGCGTGGCGAGCGCCAGCGCCAACAGCCCGCCCATGCAATAGCCGAGCACCACCGGCGCCGCGCCCGCGGCTTGGCGTGCGATCTCGGCCGCCGGCTCCAGCCGCCGCGTGATGTAATCACCGACATCGAAGCCGCGCTCTTCCTCGCCCGGCGCGCCCCAATCGAGGAGCAGTGGCCGGAGGCCCTGATCGGCGAGATAGCGCAGCAGGCTCTGCCTCGGCGCGAGATCGAGGATATAGGCACGATTGATCAGCGACGGCACGATCAGCACCGGCGGCCCGCCGCGCGGCCGGTAATCGAGCAGCCGCGTCGTGCCTTCCTGCCAGAGCAGCGGCGGCTCGGCGAGGTCGCGGCGATAGGGATGCCGGCGATAGCGCTCGATGCCATCGAGGAAGAGCGCGGCGCGGCGCGTCAGCTCCTCGTCGAGCGCGGCGTCGAAGGAATCACTTTTTGGCGCGGCGGCGAGCGCGAGGCTGAGACTTCCGCCTTGGAGGGCGAATTCCGGCCTCCAGGGCAGCAAGCCGCTTTTCAACAGCGGCAAGGCGGCGCGTGAGCTCATCCACGCGCCGGTCGCGTTGGCCAGGTGCAGCGCCAGCGGCCTTGGACCCATTCTTAAAGAAGCCGGGCGCAGAGAAAATGCTGGCATCGTCATCCTGGGGGCGCTGTTGGGGCGGCCAGCCGGCGGGCACCAGCGCCTGCAGCAGCCTTGCAGTGCTTTCGGCAAGCGCGGGGTCGGCGGCCATGGCGGTGAGCTGGTCCTGCCACAGGTCGACATAACGCCGGGCGAGCGCGGCAAGATCGGGCAATTCGGCCATGGCAGCAAGTATACCGGCGCCCCCGATCATGGCGCTAGAGCCAAGGCCCACAACAGGCTATGCTGCCTCTGTTCACGCGTCAGGGAAAGTTGCCACAATGTCTGACACGAGTGGCGCCGAAACGCCGCCGATCGTCATCAAGAAATACGCCAACCGCCGGCTCTATAACACCGCGACGTCGAGCTATGTCACGCTTGACGACCTCGCCCGGATGGTCAAAGCGCATAACGATTTCGTCGTCTATGACGCGAAGACGGGCGAAGACATCACGCGCGCCGTCCTCACCCAGATCATCGTCGAAGAAGAAGGCAAAGGCGGACAGAACCTTTTGCCGATCAGCTTCCTGCGCCAGCTCATCGGGCTTTACGGCGACAGCATGCAATGGCTGGTGCCGCGCTATCTCGAGCATGCGATGTCGTCCTTCGGGCGCAACCAAGAGCAGATGCGCAAGAGCCTGCAGGATGCGTTCGGCGGGCTTTTCCCCTTCGGCTCGCTCGAGCAGATGGGCAAGCAGAACCTCGCGCTCTTCGAGCAGACGATGAAGATGTTCTCGCCCTTCGGTCAGAACACCGGTTCAAACCAGGCGGGCGATAAGACGGCGAGCGAGAAGCCGAAAGAGGCCACGCCCCCGGAAGCATCGCTCTCCGAGCTGCAAAAGCAGATCAACGACCTGCAAGAGCAGGTCCAGGCTTACGGCAAAAAGGAAAAAGGCGAAGGCTGAGCGCACAGGCGCTTAGCGGACGTTGGGCTTACCGAGCTGCTAGACCGAGAAATCCACCTGGCTGCCACGCGGCGTCGATGGCAGCGTAACTGAAGACAATCCCGAATTATTCGCGCTACCGAGCGCGCCGCCGAACGTCACAGCGCCGGTCGACACATCTAATTTCTTGCCGGCGAGGCTCGGATCGGCCTTGGCGTTGACGCCGTAAGGACCGGCGTTCGGATGTTGCGGATCGATATGCGCTTTGGCGAGATCGACATCTGTGCAGTTTTTGCACGGATAGCCGTTGACCATCACCGGCTGGGGGTAGTTGACGCTGCCGATCGCCATGCGTCTTGGACCGGCGCCTCAGCGACGGCGGGTCAGCCCTTGCCGCCCGCGACCATCGGCGGCCGCACCAAGGCCGGCGGCTGGAGCCACGGCTTATCGAGCGTCGGCTTGCCGAAATAATAGCCCTGCAGGAAGGCAACGCCTTCGCGCTGCAGGATCGCCGCCTCCTCGACCGTCTCGACCATCTCGGCGACGGTCTGGAGGCCGAGCGTATTCGCGAGGCCAACAAGGTGCCGCAGGAAAACCTGGTTGTCTTCGCTCTGCGTCAGGTTGCGCACGAAAGAGCCGTCGATCTTCACCGTGTCGACGGCAAGCGCCTGGAGATGACGCAGCGAGGTGAAGCCGGCGCCGAAATCGTCGAGCGCGACGCGGCAACCGAGATCGCGCAGTGCGGCGACGAAGCGTGCCGATTCCTCGAGATCATGCAGCGCCGCGGTCTCGGTGATCTCGACCAACACGCGGGCGGCGATCTCGGGCTTGTCTTTCAGCATCGCCGTGACGGCGCGCAGCCAGGCGCGATCGGTTGCGGTGAGGCCGGAAATATTGATGCCGAGGCAGAAGCCCGGATGCTTCTCGATCTGCTCGACTGCGGTTTCGAGCACATAGCGATCGATGACGCGGATGAAACCCATCTGCTCGATCGCCGCGACGAAAGCACCGGCGGCGACAATACGGCCGTCCTCGCCGATCATGCGCAAGAGGCATTCGTAATAATCGACTTCGCCGGTCACGCTCGAGACCACCGGCTGATAGGCCAGCGGTAGGCGATTTTCCTTGAGCGCGCGCTGCACCTGCTCGCCCAGCGCCATGCCGACGCGATGGCGGCGACGCTGCTCTTCGGAAAGACGATAGGGCACGAAGCAATCGCGGCCGGCGCGCTTGGCTTCCGACAGCGCGGATTCGGCGCGGGTCATGACCTCGTAAGAAGTCTTGGCCTGTTCGGGGAAAATGGTGCTGCCGATCGAGACCGTGGCGTAGATCGGGCCAGCGGCGGTTTCGATCGGGCTGCGGCTCACGGTTGCGAGGATCTTCTCGGCCGCGATGCTGACATGGGATTCGACGCAATGCGCGAGGATGACACCGAAACGGTCGCCGCCAACGCGGCCGACGACGTCGCTGACGCGCAGGCATCGGTCGAGACGACGGCCGATCTCGATCAGAACTTGATCGGCGGCGTCATAACCGAACGCGTCGTTGATGGTCGCGAGCTTGTCGATGCCGATCGCGAGATAGGCGCCCGAGGCGCCGGCGCGGAAGCTGGCCGCGAGCTGGTGATCGAGCACTTCGCGCAGCCGCTTCTTGTTGAAGTGGCCAGTGAGATCGTCGTAATTGGCTAGGAGCTCGAGCCGCTGCTCCTGAGTCTTGCGGGTGGTGACGAGCCGTACCACGCCGCGCAGCCGCTTGGGCCGGCCAACGTGGTCGAGCTCGGCGGTGCCGCGATCATGCAGCCAGCCGAAGCTGCCGCCCTGAAGCCGCACGCGATATTCGCAATCGAAAGCCTGACCGCGCGCGTAATGCGCATGGAGCTGCTGCTGGCGCTGAAGTAGATCGTCGGGATTGATGCGCTCGGCGAAAGCCTGGCCGCTCGCGAGTTTCATGCCCTCATCGAAGCCGAGCATCTGCAGCGAGCCGTGCCAGCTAATCACATCACTATCGATGTCCCAGACATAGGCGACGTCGCCCGCGGACGCGAGCGCGGCGAGAACATCTCTCAAATCCGTATTCACTTCGACGCTGAGGGCGTTCGCCGTGCTGGAAGATGTCTTCGTCAATTGAGCCATGCCAAAAGGGTGTGCCACGCACGAAGCGACGCGCAGGGCACAGTAGCGACCCAGGACTTGACGAATGATTAAACCGGGTTTCCCTTAACCCTTAACGCGGGTAGGGCAAAAACCCTTCACGAACCAGGCGTATGTGCTTGTAAAAACGGCAAAACTGCCTGGTTGAACTCGCGCGGAACCACTTGGGGGAAATCGTGGCCGCCTTGTGGAAAGAATTTGGCTTCGGCGCCCGGGATGCGCCGCGCCAGCTCTTCCGAGAAATAAGCCGGCGTAATGACGTCGTCCTGGGCCGCCAGGACCAGGGTCGGGACCCGGATCTTGGCGAGGTCGGCCGTGCGGTCGAAAGCCATGATCGCATCGATCCGGCTGGCGATCGTGTCGGGCGATGGGAAATGCGCGAGGTGCTGAGCCTCGATCTGGCGCAGCTTCTCATTATTCGCCGCGATATAGGCGGACGGATAGAGGAACAGCGTATTCGCCTGGATATAAGACGACGGGCCGAGCCGCGACAGCAGCTCTTTGCGCAGTGCGAAGAAGCGGCGGAAGTAAGCGTCGGGTTTGGTCCAGCCCGCGACGAGGACGACGCTCGCAACGCGCTGCGGATGGTCGATGGCGATGACCTGAGCCGCGGCTGCGCCGGCCGAGTGACCGACGATATGCGCTTTGGCAACACCGAGCGCATCGAGCAGGGCGATCGCATCGGCGGCGAGACGCTCGATCACATTGCTCGCGCATTTGAGATCGCTTTGACCGACGCCGCGATGATCGTACGTGACGACGCTGTAAGGACGCGAGAAGGTCGGCACCTGGTCGCGCCAAAAGCTCGCGTAGCCGGCAAGGCCGGTGATGAAGAGCACCGGAAAGCCGTCGCCTTCGCGTTCGTAATAAAGCTGGCAATCGCCAATCGATATCCGCGGCATGGGATGATTTCGCGGGGTCCGCTGCAACAAATCTGCCGCTCGTTAACACCCCTTCTCTGCCGCTGTCAATGAAACGACACGTACAGGACGATGCTCTGCTATGCGTTTTCCGCTGCCCGTTTTTTTGCCGGCGGAAATCAAGCACGGTCAAGCGCAGACCAGAACCCGGCCGCCAGAGAAACCGCCGCGCCCGCGATCAGCCGCGCCGGCTCCGCGCCTGCGCCCAAAATAAGCCATAGAGCAAACGTACACACGATGATCGCCGCGACGCCAAAACGCGCGCGGGAATCCAAACTTCCGTTCATTTGCTCACGCTATCGCCCGACGCATAGCAGGGTCAAATGGCGGTACCCTTGCCAAAGAGACAGGATTTGTTATGAGTTCACTATCGGGCAAACATAGCGAACATCGCATGTCAAAAAAAACCGAAGCTGCGCGCGTCGTCGCGAAGTTGCTTGCTAAGCGTCACACTTCGATCAACGAAATTCCTGGCATCATCGAGAATGTCGAGCGCGCGTTGAAGTCGCTCGACAGCAACGCCGGCAAGTTGATCAAGAAACAGCCGGAAGCCGTCGCCGTGAAGAGCGCGCCGCGCGCGAAACGCGCTGGCAGCGCGCGCAAACCGGCCGAAGCGCATGATGTCGCGCCTGTTATCGAAAATCCCACCATCGAGAATCCGAGCATCGCGAAACCGGTTGCCGAGAAACCGGTCATCGAGAAAGCAGCGGCCGAGACACCGGTTGCCGAGATGCAAGAGATCAAGCCGGCACAGCCGACCCTGTTGCGCCGCGCCGAAGTCATTCACGTGGCACCGGTTGCGCCACCGGTGCCGCCGCTCGCCCCGACGAACGGCAATGTGCGCGGCGTCGTGCAATGGTTCGACACACGCTCCACACGCGGCACGCTGCGCCTGCAAGGCCTGAGCAGCGATCTGCCGATCGATGGCGATATCCTCACTGCATCGGGCCTCACCCGCCTATTCAAGGGGCAGGAGATCGAAGCAACTCTCGAAGGCAATGACGAGACGCCGAAGATCACCGGCCTGCGTCTGCTCAACCTATCGCCGGCATCGCCGGTGATGGGCGGCATGGTACGCGACCGTCACGCCAAGCAAGTTGTCGTCGAGCTGAAACGCGAAGCCCTGAGCCGTGCTGCAGCGCGCGCCGAGGCCGAAGCGCTCCTGCCGACGCGACGAGCCCGATAAAAAAGGGATCACGACGATGCCCGAGACCGCACTTATCGTTGGCACGGGTGCAGGTCTCAGCGCATCGCTCGCCCGGCTCTTCCATAAAGAAGGCATGCGCGTTGCTCTGGCGGCGCGGCGCACCGACAAGCTCGCCGCGCTGTGCACCGAGACGAATGCGCGGGCCTATGTGTGCGACGCGACCAAACCCGCCGAGGTCGAGAAGCTCTTTGCCTCCGTGGTCAGCGACATCGCGGCGCCCGATATCG
Organism: uncultured Alphaproteobacteria bacterium; assembly: GCA_963740675.1. Taxonomy (GTDB): domain Bacteria; phylum Pseudomonadota; class Alphaproteobacteria; order ATCC43930; family CGMCC-115725; genus CAIKMD01. The sequence goes on along the minus strand of CAVUFS010000001.1, from coordinate 421,668 downwards.
TCGTCTACAACCCAAGCGGCCGCGCGCGCGGCCCGATCGCCGACCTCAAGCCAGACGAAGTGCTGAACGCGATCATGGTTGGCTGCTATGGCGGCTTCCTCGTCGGCCAGCAGGCCGCGCGGCTGATGCTGAAAGCCGGTCATGGCACGATCCTCTTCACCGGCGCATCGGCGAGCATCAAAGGCTTCCCGCTGTCGGCAGCGTTCGCGATGGGAAAATTCGGCCTGCGCGGCCTGACGCAAAGCATGGCGCGCGAGCTCGCACCACAGAACATTCACATCGCCCATTTCGTGATCGATGGCGGCATCCGCCAACCCGGCGACACGCGCGGCCAGGATCGCGGCCCCGATGCGCTGCTCGATCCCGATGCGATCGCGGCGAATTATCTCGCCGTCCATCGCCAGCATCGCAGCGCCTGGACGGCCGAGATCGAGCTGCGGCCCTGGGTCGAGAAATACTGAGCTGTCGAGAGATACCGAGCCTTCTCTGTGTCCGAGCCGGCTGTAACGCCCGATCCTAAAAAACGGGGCGTTGCCGGCACAGCGCGCGCCGAAGAAAGCGCCGCCGCCGACAAAACCAGCCGCACCTTGATCATGACCGCGGCGGTCATCTGCATGTTCATGGCGGCGATCGAGAGCACCGTGGTGGCGACCGCGATGCCGACCATCGTCGGTCAGCTCGGCGATTTCCATCTCTTCTCCTGGGTGTTCAGCATCTACTTGCTGTCCCAATCGGTGACGCTTCCACTCGCCGGCCGTTTTGCCGATCTGTTCGGCCGCAAGCCGATTATCTATCTCGGCCTCGTATTGTTCCTTGGCGGGTCGACGGCCTGCGGCCTGGCGCCGAGCATGGTCACGCTGATCGCCTTCCGCGTCGTCCAGGGAATCGGGGCCGGCTGCGTGACGCCGGTGACGCAGACGCTGATCTCGGATCTTTATCCGCCGGCGGCGCGCGCCCGGATCCAGGGCTATCTCTCTTCCATTTGGACCGTCGCGGCGGTCGGCGGCCCGCTGCTCGGCGCCGCGTTGGTGACGCATCTCAGTTGGCGCTGGATCTTCTGGGTCAACCTGCCGATCGGCATTGCGGCCTTCATCTTGCTGAGCGTGGCGCTGCGCGGGGAGCCCCAGCGCCATACCCATAAGATCGATTATATCGGCGCGCTGCTGGTGGCGACCGGCATCGGCACGCTGATGTTCGCGCTCAATCAGGCGACCGCGCTCGGCACGCCGTTGTTCATTGGCCTCCTCGCGCTCGCTTTGGTCCTATTGGTAGCGCTGTATTTCCACGAACGCGTCGTGCCCGAGCCGGTGCTGCCGCTGCAGGTCTGGACTCATCCGATCGTGCTTGCCGGCGCCGTCGCGTCCTTCACCGTCGGCGCGATCAACATCGCCACCGCTGCCTTCCTGCCCGCTTATATCCAGGGCATCATGGGACGCGACCCAATTGTCGCCGGCTATGTCGTCGCAGCCCCACTGATCATTTGGGCCTTCGGCTCGACGGTCGGCGGCAGGCTGATGCTGCGGACCTCTTACCGCTTCACCACCACGATCGGCAGCGCGATCATCGTTTGCGGTACCTTGATGCTGATCACCCTGACACCGGAGCGCGGGCCGGTATGGGCGGCGATCGGCACGTCGCTTATCGGCCTCGGCATGGGCTTCTTCCAGAACACATTCTTCGTCGCGTCACAAAGCTCGGTCGGGCGCGAGCAGCGCGGCTCGGCCACTGCCTCCTCGCTCTTCGCCCGAACCCTCGGACAATCGCTCGGCAGCGCGCTCTTCGGCGGCATCGTCAATCTCGGCCTCGCCGATACCATCGGCGCCGACGCCGTCGACCAGATCATGGATCCGGCGCTGCGCAACCATCTGCCGGCCGACAGCGTCGCGCCGCTGATGGCGGCAGTGGCCGCTTCGCTTCATAATGTCTTTCTCGGGACCGGCGTGCTGGTCCTGATCGGCTTCGCCATGACTTTTGTGCTGCCGCGGGGCCTCAGCCCGCATCACGCGGCGGCGGATAAATAGGAACGATAACCCTTGTCGGGCGAAGCCCCAGCAACGACCACCGCACCGGCCCCCAGCGAAGAAAGCACCGCCTTCGCCAGCAAAGCCAGCCGGCCGCTGATCATGGCTGCGGCGGTGATCTGTATCTTCATGACCGCGATCGAAGGCACGGTCGTCGCGACCGCCATGCCGACGATCGTCAGCCAGCTCGGCGATTTCCATCTCTTCTCTTGGGTATTCAGCGCCTATTTTCTGACGCAGTCGGTCTCGATCCCCTTGAGCGGACGCTTTGCCGACCTCTTCGGCCGCAAGCCGGTGCTGTTCTTCGGCCTGACCTTGTTCCTTCTTGGCTCATCGGCCTGCGGCCTCGCGCCGAACATGCTGACGCTCATCTGCTTTCGCGTCGTGCAAGGCATCGGTGCCGGCTGCACGATGCCGGTCACGCAAACGCTGATCTCCGACATCTATCCGCCGGCGGTGCGCGCGCGTATTCAAGGCTATCTCTCGAGCATCTGGGCGACGGCCGCGATTTGCGGCCCGCTGATGGGCGCGTTGATGGTGACGCATCTGAGCTGGCGCTGGATCTTCTGGATCAACGTGCCGCTGGGCATCGCCGCCTTCGTCCTGCTCACCGCTTTCCTGCATGAGAAGCGCGTCCGGCGCAATCATCAGATCGACTATCTCGGCGCAATGCTGATGGTCGCCGGCATCGGCTTGCTGATGTTCGCGCTCAATCAGGCGACGTCTTTCGGCCTGACCGTCTTCCTCATCCTGCTCGCGGTCGCCGCCCTCCTCCTCGCGCTGCTCTATCGCCATGAGAAAGGCGTCGCCGAGCCGGTGATGCCGCTGCATGTGTGGCGCAACCCGATCGTCCTCGCCGCGACCTTCGCCTGCTTCACCGTCGGCGCGATCACCATCGCCGCCTCGGCCTTCCTGCCCGCCTATGTACAAGGCGTCATGGGTGAGACGCCGCTGATCGCCGGCTATGTCGTCTCGGTGACGTCGGTGACCTGGATGGTCGGCTCAGCCGCCGGCAGCCGGATCATGCTGCGCAGCTCCTATCGCGCGGCGACCATGATCGGTAGCGCGATCGTGATCGTCGGCGCGGTTTTCCTCATCACGTTGTCGCCTGAACACGGCCCGCTTTGGGCTGGCGCCGGCACGGCGCTGACCGGCCTCGGCATGGGGCTCTTCCAGAACACCTTCTTCCTTGCCGCACAAGCAGCGGTCGGCCGCGAACAGCGTGGCACGGCGACCGCCTCGACGCTCTTTGCGCGCATCCTCGGCCAATCGGTCGGCAGCGCACTGTTCGGCGGCATCGTCAATCTGGGCCTCGCCGACCGGATCGGCGGCAACGCCGTCGACAAGATCATGGACCCGGCACTGCGCGATAATTTCCCACCTGCCGAGATCGGGCCGCTCATGGCGGCGATCGCGGCCGCGCTGCATAATGTCTATCTCGTGACCGGTCTTCTGGCGCTCGCCGGGTTGGCGGTGACGCGGGCCTTGCCCCGCGGCCTCAGCCCGACGAATGCCGCACGAGATAAATAGAGCGCGTTGCTGGGGGGATGATCATCGTGGCGGGTGTGGTGTGAGCGCCGAGACGACGCGCCAGAGCGACAAGTCTGCTGCCGCAACAGGTCATCCGCCGGGCGAAACACGGATCATTGCCGGGCCGACCGGCCGCTTCTGGATACTGACCGCGTCGGTCGTGCTGATCTTCATGACCGGCATGGAAGGCACCGTCGTCGCCACCGCCATGCCGACGATCATCAGCCAACTCGGCGGCTTCGAGCTTTTTTCCTGGGTGTTCAGCGGCTACTTCCTGGCCCAGGGCGTGACCATCCCGATCTACGGCCGCCTCGCCGATCTTTACGGCCGCAAGCGCATCTTGTTCTTCGGCCTCATCGTCTTCGTGATCGGCACCACCGCCTGCGGCTTAGCGCCCAGCATGTTGTGGCTGGTGATCTTCCGCGTTGTGCAAGGCATCGGCGCCGGCGCGGTGCAGCCGATCAACCAGACTTTGATCGGCGATCTCTATCCACCGGCACAGCGCGCCAAGATGGCGGGCTTCTTCTCCGGCATTTGGGGCATCGCCGCCATCGTCGGCCCGGTGCTCGGCGCTTTCGTCATCGCGGAGACGGCGTGGAACTGGGTATTCTGGATCACGGTGCCGATCGCGATCATCGGCTTCGTGCTGCTGGCTTTCGCGCTGCACGAGCGGATCGAGCATCGCCCGCATCGCATCGATTATCTCGGTGCCTTCCTCATGGCGCTCGGCATCGGCCTGATCCTCTACACGCTGATCCAGGCGCATCACCTGGGGCTCTCGACTTTCTTGCTGTTGCTCATCGTCTCGGCGGCGATCATGACCGTGCTTGTCTGGCATGAGCGCCGCGCGGCCGAGCCGATCCTGCCGCTGATGCTGTGGGGCAACCGCGTCATCCTCAGCGCCGTCTTCGGCTGCTTCGGCGTCGGCTGCGTCGTCATGGCGAGCACCACCTTCCTGCCCGCCTATATCCAGGGCGTGATGGGACGCAGCCCGATCGTCGCCGGCTATGCGCTGGCGATCAGCTCGGTCACCTGGATCGCCGGCTCCTGGGCCGGCGGCCAAATCATGCTGCGCGCCTCGTATCGCGCGGCGACGAATGTCGGCGGCATTTTCCTGGTCATCGGCATCGTGATGCTGATCGCGCTCGACCCGAGCCGCGGACCGCTTTGGGCGGCGACCGGCACCGGCCTGGTCGGCATCGGCATGGGGCTGAACCAGAACACCTATACCGTCGCCGCGCAAAGCGTCGTCGATTGGAGCCAGCGCGGCACCGCGACCGCGATCATTTCCCTGATGCGCATGCTGGGCCAGACCGTCGGCACGGCGATCTATGGCGCCGTCGTCAATCTGACCTTGGCGGGCATGCTGGGAGACAATGCCGTCGATCGCATTCTCGATCCGGATCTGCGCGACAAGCTCTCGGCGAGCGAGGTCGCGCCGGTCATGGCGGGGATCGGCGACGCGGTTCAGAATGTCTATTGGGTCGCCGGCGCGTTGGTGATCATGATCATCATCGCCGGCGCGGCATTGCCAAAAGGGTTGAGCCCGACAAACGCACCGTCGAGCCGTATACGGCGTTAATATGTCTCTAAGAAGTAACTTCGAGCAATTCTTATGCGTCACCCCCGCGCCCTTCGACTGGCTCAGGAGCGGGGGTCCATTGAAGCAGCACTACGCTAGTCTTGGATTCCCGCTTTCGCGGGAATGACGATCGTTGGTTGTGCGAGAATAATCTCGCTTCGGGGGAGGAAAGCATGGCGATTGCAGAAAGCCTGGGGACGCATTCGGGCGCGGAGATTCTCGCGCGCATGGAGCGGCTGCCGATCTCGTGGTGGCATGTCAAAGCGCGCATCATCGTCGGCATCGGCACGTTCTTCGACGCCGTCGATCTGCTGGCGATTGCCTATGCGCTGCCAGCTTTGGCCGGCCCATGGCAGATGAATCCGGCGGAGATCGGGCTCGTGTTGTCGGCCGCGTTCTTCGGCCAGCTCATCGGCGCGATCATCGCCGGCTGGGCGGCGGAGATCTGGGGCCGGCTCTTCATCACCACGATGGCCATCGGCTTGTTCAGCGTGATGAGCATCGCCTGCGCTTTCGCCTGGGGTCCGACCTCGCTGATCGTCTTCCGCTTCATCCAGGGCATCGGCCTCGGCGCCGAGGTGCCGATTGCCAACACCTATGTCAACGAGATCGCCCGCGCCGAAGTGCGCGGCCGCTTCTATCTCTTGTTCCAGATGGTGTTCGGCATCGGCCTCGTTTGCGCCGGCGTGTTCGGCTATCTGCTGGTACCGACGCTCGGCTGGCAGACGATGTTCTATGTCGGCGGCCTGCCGGCGCTGCTGGTCTTCGTCATGCGCTTCATGCTGCCGGAATTGCCGCGCTGGTTGGTGCAGAAAGGCCGGCTCGCCGAAGCGGATCGCGTCGTCAGCGACATCGAGGAATCGATCCGCCGCTCGGGCAAGATTTTGCCGCCGCCAAATATCGCCGCGGTCGTCAGCGCTACGCCGCAGCGCACACGCTGGTTCGAGATTTTCGAAGGCATCTATCTGAAGCGTACGCTGAGCGATTGGGCGTTCTGGTTTTGCTGCTTCTCGACCACCTATGGTCTCCTCACCTGGCTGCCGACGCTCTACCGCACCGTCTTCCATCTCTCGGTCGCCGATGCGCTGAAATACGGCATGATCACCAGCCTGGCGGGCATCGTCAGCGCGGTGTGCTGCGCCTTCTTCATCGATCTCATCGGCCGGCGCATCTGGTTCACCACCGCCTTCTTCATCGGCGGAATCACCCTGCTCGCGCTCTGGCACCACGGCGCCGACAGCGCGGAGGCGATCCTTACCTTCGTCACCTTCGGCATGTTCTTCATGTCGTCGCTGTCGCTCGCGCTCAACCTCTATACCAGCGAGATCTATCCGACACGCATCCGTGCCTTCGGCGGCGCGGTCGGCGGCGCCTGGCAGCGCGTTGCCGCGGCGCTCGGCCCCAACGTCATCGCCTGGATGCTTCCCTACGGCACCGGCTCGCTGTTCCTCTATTTCGGCGGCCTCGCGCTGATCGGCGGCGTGCTGTCGTACTTCTACGCCATCGAGACCAAGGGCAAGACGCTGGAGGAATTATCGCCGTACAAACCTTTAAACTTCGTCATTCCCGCGAAAGCGGAGAATCCAGGCGATGCAGCGCTGGTGTTGCTTCATCGCTTCCCGCTCCTCGCGGGAATGACGACAGCAATGGCGATCACGCGCTCCACGACGCCCAGCCGCAACCGACATAGACCTCGGGCATATTGCGGTAATCGATGAGGTCGAAGCCGCGGCCGCCGGCGGCCGCATGGGCGATCACCCAATTGCGCACCTCATGCGTGCCGTTGCCGGCCGCTTCCATGCGCGCATCGAGTAGCGCCGTCAGCGGGCCTTCGGCGCCGTTTTCGAACGCCTTGATACAGTCGCGGTCGAACGCCTCGTCGATTGCGCCCATCGTCGGCTCGCCGATCGAATGACTGAGCCCGCCGGTGGCGAAGATCGCGACGCGGATGTTCTCGGGATAAGAGGCGATGGCCTTAGCCAAGAGCTTGCCCCAGGCAAGGCAGCGCTTGATGCTCGGCATCGGCGGCTCGAGATCGTTGACCACGATCGGCACGATGCGCGGCAAATTCGCCAATTCCATCTTCTGGAGCGGGATGCAAAAACCGTGATCGAGCGCGAGGCGATGCGAGATCGACGGCTCGAAATCGTCTTTCAGCGCGGTCGCGGCGATGTGCTGGCCGAGCGCCGCGTGACCGGGGATCGGGCGCCACGGGAAATTCTTCATGAACGGTTCGGGCGGACCGTCATGGCTTTCGCCGACGCCGATGCAGATGCTCGGCAGATTATCGAGAAAGAAATTCGTCCAATGATCGGGCGACAGGACCACCAGCACATCGGGCTTCGCCGCGGTGAGGCGCCGGCCCAGCTCACGGAAATCGCCGGTGATGATCTCGCGGCTGGCGGCCGGGAGCTTGTCCCAATCGCGCGCGATGAGCGGCGCGTGGCTCGCCGCGAAAGCGCCGACGAATTCAGCCATGGCTTGCCTCCCCTGCCTCTTTCTTTGGCGCCGCCCCGGGCTTCATCGCATGAAGCTTCTCGAGAAACAGCAGCGTCGCTCATCCCGGCGAAGCCGAAATAATAACGCAAGAGATATGCGTTCACGCGCGGCGCAAGAAACGCGACGTCATCGCTCAGTAGGGCCTGCACCGTTTCAGGCGCGAGCTGCGGATAACGTGCAATCACCTTCTGGCGATCCGCCCGGTATTCCGCCGTCGCCCCAGGCGCCTGCAGGTCGTAGATGAGTTTGCTCAGCCAATAATCGGTCATGGCCATGATTTTAGCCCTGCTATCCGCCTCGCGCCAATTGTGCTAGCGATCGTCGAAAGAATGGGAGGACCATCATGAAAGCTGCTGTTGTCGGCGAAAACGCGCTCGAAATCCGCGACGTGCCGATGCCCAAGCCGAAGCCGAACGAAGTGCTGATCAAGGTCCGCGCTATCGGCCTCAACCGCGCCGAGCTGCCCGGCGCCTATGGCTCGGGCCATACCCGCGTCACCGGCACGATCCCAGGCATCGAATGCTCGGGCGAAGTGGTCGAATGCGGCGCCGAGGTCCAGGGCGTGAAAGTCGGCGACCGCGTGATGTGCAGCACAAGGGGCACCTATGCCGAATACACCGTCGCCGATTGGGGCCGCGTCTCGGTAATCCCCGCGAACAATATGAGCTGGGAGCAGGCTGCGACCTTCCCCAGCGCGCTCGGCACCATGCACGACGCGATCGTCACCAATGCGCGGCTGCAGCCGGGCGAAAGTGTCCTCATCCAGGGCGCGAGCTCCGGCGTCGGCATCATGGGGATGCAGATCGCCAAGCTCAAAGGCGCGAAACTGGTCATGGGTACCTCGACCAACGAGGCGCGCCGCGGAAAGCTCAAAGACCACGGCGCCGATCTCGCCATCGACACAGCCAAGCCGAACTGGTCGGAAGAGGTGCTGAAGGCGACGGACGGCAAGGGCGTCAATGTCATCATCGACATGGTCTCGGCCTCGGTCGCCAACGAGAACATGAAAGCCGCCGCGGTCCTCGGCCGCATCATCAATGTCGGACGCCTCGGCGGCGGGCGCGGCGAGTTCGATTTCCAGATGCACGCCAACAAGCGCATCGCCTATATCGGCGTGACCCACCAGACCCGCTCGCCGGACGAGCTGCGCGCCGAAGTGCGCAATATGCGCGCCGATATCTGGGACGCCGTGAGCGCCGGCAAGCTCGCGATCCCGATCGACCGCGTGTTCAAACTCGACGAGGCCGAAGCAGCGCAAGCGCATATGCGCACCAATGCGCATTTCGGCAAGATCGTGATGGTGGTGTAGGCCCGGCTAGCTATTCGTCGTCATTGCGAGCGAAGCGAAGCAATCCAGTTGCTGAAGCAGACTGGATCGCCACGGCCGCTACGCGGCCTCGCGATGACGAATTAAAAGCGAGCGCGCCTCTACTCCGCGGCCCCAGCAGCCTCGGCCGCTTCGGCGTCGAGCGCGGCCTGGCTCTTGCCCGAGGCGCGCGCCGTGCCCATGCAGAAGACGCTCGCGACCAGGATGATGGACGCGATGACCAGTACCCAATTGCCGTAGCCGTTATCGATGAGATAGCCGAACGGCACCGGCGTCAGCGCGCTGCCGAGTGCGAGGCCCGATGAGACGAAGCCGAAGACCTTGCCGATCTCCGACGGCGGCACGGCGTCTTTCAGCATGATATCGCGCGGCGTGCGGCTGCCACCGAGGCCGAGACCCGAGAGGAACATCAGCCCGATCGCGATCGGGCCGGTGACCGGCGTGACGCCGACGATGAAGGTCAGGATCGAGGACGCGCCGGTCAACGCTGCTACCAGCATCATTACATAGCGCTTGGAGCGATCGACGACCCAGCCACCGAAGATGATGCCGCTCATCGTGCCTACCATGTAGGCGGTGAGCGCGGCGGAGGCGAGTTCCAGCGGCACGCCCTTCACCTGATGCAGGATGGTGATCAGCCAGGCCTGCACGCCGCTGCCCGCCGCCGAGCCCAGGAGATAGAAGCAGAAGAACAGGATCATCGTGCGATCGAAGACGAGCGCGCTGAGCGTCATGCTCGACGACTTCTTCTTCTGCGTGCCGGCGACGTCTTGCAGGATCGAGCTTTGCCAGACGATCGCCGCCGCGACCGGCACACCGATCAGGCCGACGATCATCAGCGCCTCGCGCCAGCCGAAGAAGCTCGCGAGCACGGCGACGACCGGCGGTGCCAGCGCGAAGCCGGCATTGCCCGTGAAGGTGTGGATGGCGAAGGCCTGCCCCATTTTCTCGGGCCGGATCGACGCTGCGAGGATCGTATAATCGGCCGGGTGATAGACCGCGTTCGCCGCGCCCGAAATCCCGGCAAGCACGACGAGTTGCCAGTAAGAACCGGCGAAGCCCATGGCCGAAATCGCGAGCGACATGATCAAGGTGTTGATGACAAGGAACCGTCGCGCGCCGAAACGGTCGACCAGAAAGCCATAGGGCGTCTGCATGATCGCCGCCATGATCGACATCACCACCGGCACGAGGCCGATCTCGGCATAGGTGATGTGGAAATCGTTTTGCAGAAACAGGAAAAGCGGCGGCAGGCTGAGCGTATAGAAATGCGAAAGGAAGTGGCCGTTGCCGATGAGAATGTTGACGCGCGCATCGCGAGAGATCATGCGGCAATTCTCTCCCCAACCCGCGATCGTTGCAAGACCATCCTGCGCCCTCTGAGCTTGTCGAAGGGCGACGACGCGCTGCGCGCTCCGCTCAGAGTGAGGATAAAGTCAGGGTGAGGATAAAGGGTGTGCAGGATGCGTGATCCCTGTGCAACGACCTGCTAAAATACTAGCTCGGGCCAAAAACCAGGTGACGTTATGAAATTCGCCCATTTCGCGCATGTCTGGGGCAAGAAGGGCATGACCCCGGCGCAGCGTTACGAGCAGCTCTGGCGCGAGCTCCAGCTCTGCGACGAGCTCGGCTTCGATTATGGCTTCTGTGTCGAGCACCACTTCAACCCGAATGAGAGCTGGATGTCGGCGCCGAGCCTCTACACGGTGGGCGCCGGCGCGCGCACCAAGCGCATGCGCCTCGGCGGCATGGGCCATGTCGTGCCGCTGCATCAATCGCTACGCCTCGCCGAGGAGCTCGCGGTCGCCGATCAGATGCTTGGCGGCCGGCTCGATATCGGCCTTGTCCCCGGCATTACGCCGCGCATCTTCGAGCCCTTCGGCGTCAATTTCGAGAATCGCCGCGAGGTGACGCTGGAATTCGTCAAATTCCTGCGTGCCGCTTTCGCCGGCACGCCGAATTTCACTTTCCACGGCAAGCATCATCACGCCGATAACGTCGCGCTCGCCGTGCCGCCGCTGCAAAAGCCCTGCCCGCCGCTCTGGATCGAGACGCGCGACAGCGCAACGCTCGAGTTCTGCGCGCGCGAGGGTATCAATGTCGGCTATTTCCTGATTGCGCCGCGCGAGGATAGCGCGCCGCGCTATCGCAAATTTCTCGAGGATTGGAAAAAGGCCGGCCATAAGAGCAAGCCCAACCTCGCCTATTCGACCGTGGTCTATGTCGACGAGACCGACGAGAAGGCGCTGAAGACCGCGCTCGCCGAAGCAGGCCAGGCTTATCGCGGCTTCCTGCCCGAGACCGACGATCCCGCGGAGCTAAAACGCTTTCAGCAGGAGCATGCGCAGCGCTACATCGAGCGCAAGGAATTCGGCGCCGCCGATATCGCGCTGCATCTGCTCGATCCCGATTGGCTCTTAGCGCACGATCTGATCCTGATCGGCTCGCCCGACACCGTGGCGAAGAAGCTGAAGAAGATCGCGACCGAAGGCGTGTTCGACACCTTCTTCGGCGAATTCAATTTCAGCAATCTCGCCGAGGCCGATCTGATGCGGTCGATCCGCCTTTTCGGCGAGAAGGTGATCCCGCAACTCCGCGACTATCAGCCCTTCTAAGGGCGCACCCTTAACTCATTCACTTCATGCCAGCCTTGTGCCGGGCATCCATGTGTTGAAGCAAATTCATGGATGGCCGGAACAAGCCCGGTCATGACGATTTTTGATATTCCGAGGCTAATGCCGAAAGCTCACTTCCCCTTATAAACGAGCGCGTCCTTGGCCTTGGCGACGATGTCGGGCGGCATCGCGTAGACCTTCGCGACAAGCTGTTGCACCTCTTCGCCCGAAAGCGGATTGATCTCCAGCCGCTGCTTCTTGGCGTCGGCGAGCAGATCAGCGTCCTTGAGCGCCGATAGGAACCCTTGGCGCATGGCGGCGACGCGCGCAGCCGGCACGCCGGGTGGCAGCACGAAGGGCCGGCCGAAAAGCTCTTGGCTGTAAGCGAACTCCATCACCGCGCGGTCGGACTCGGTCTTGGCAAAACGATAGGTGAGCGGGACGTTCATCCCGTTGAGCACGGCGTGGCCCTTGGTCGTCTCCTGCGCGAGGAGGCGGAACTTGCCGTTGGTCACCCAGTCGGGATTTTGGAGCTGAATGCTGCTCCAGCCCATGCCACAGGTACCGTTCACCTCGCCCTGCTCGATGGCGAGGTTGATCTCGCGCGAGCCCGGATAGCCGCGCACGATCCGCCATTTGGCACCGAGAAGGTTGGTCTCGAGCGCGGGCAGATCGACGGTCGAGCCGCCATCGGCGCTCGCCGCCAAAGTCACCTGCGTCTTCAGCGCCTCTTCGAAAGTCTTGATCGGTGCATCGGCGCGCATGAGACACACGAAGGTGTCGATATTGGCGCTGCCGAGATAATTGAACTTGCTCGGATCTTCCTCGAATTTCTGCGTACCGATCAGCGGATCGAGGATGGCGCCCGGAAAGATGATCGCGAATTCGCTGCCGTCCTTCGGCGCGACGGAATAGAGATAGGTGCCGAGACGGTGGCTGCCCGCGCCCGGCATGTTCACAGGCAAGATCGTCGGATTGCCGGGAATGTATTTTCCCATGTGTTGCGCGAGGAGCCGCCCATAGCCGTCGAAGGCGCCACCTGGGGTCGAGGCGATATAGAGCTTGAGCTGTTTGCCCCTATAGAACGAACTCGACCGAATCCTGTGCTTGCGCCGTCATGCAAGTCGCCAATAACACAGCCGTAATCACGGCTGCAGTCCATTTGCGCATCGAAGGTTCTCCGCCAAGGGCGGCGAACACTATGGGCGCGCCCATGCCAGCGCAAGCGTGCCGGAGCAAGCCGCGCCAGCGCGAGCCCCAACGGACTCACTTATCCTTGTAGACGAGCGCTTCCTTGGCTTTGGCGACGACGTTCGCCGGCATGGCATAGACTTTCGCGACCAGCGCCTGCACGTCTTCGCCCGAGATCGGCTCGATATCGAGGCGCTGCTTCTTGGCGTCGGCGAGCAAGTCGGGGTCCTTCATCGCCTGCATGAACGCTTTGCGCAGCGCATCGACGCGCTCTTTCGGGACGTTCGGCGGCATCACGAAGGGCCGGCCGAAGATTTCCTGGCTATAGGCGAGTTCCATCACCTCGCGCTGCTCGTCGTTCTTGGCAAAGCTGTAGACCAGCGGGATGTGCAGCGCGTCGAGTACCGGGTGACCCTTGTTGGTCTCCTGCGCGATGACCTTGTACTTGCCGCTGGTCTGCCAATCGGGATGCTCGACCTCGATGCTGGAGACGCCGACGCCGCAATTGCCTTGCGCCTCGCCCTGCTCGACCGCGAGGCTGATCTCGCGCGAGCCGGGATAGCCGCGCACGACCTTCCACTGCGCGCCGAGCAGATTGTTCTCGAGCGCCGGCATATCGACGGTCGAGCCGCCCGCCGCACTGGCCGCCAGCGTGATCTGAGTCTTGAAAACGTCCTCATAGGTCTTCACCGGCGCGTCGCTGCGCATGATGCAGACGAAGGTCTCGACATTGGCGCTGCCCATATAGATGAGCTTCGACGGATCGTCCTGGACCTGCTGGGTGCCGAGCAGCGGATCGAGCACGGCGCCCGGGAAAATGATGCCGAATTGGGTGCCGTCCTTGGGCGCCACATTATAGAGATAGGCCGCGAGACGGTTGCCGCCCGCGCCCGGCATGTTCTGCGGCACGATCGTTGGATTGCCGGGGATGTATTTGCCGATGTATTGCCCGAGCAGCCGGCCGTAGCTGTCATAACCACCGCCCGGCGTCGAGGCGACATAGAGCGTGAGCTGCTTGCCTTTGAAGAATTGCGCGACCGCGTCTTGCGCGTGCGCCGAGCCCGAAGCCATCAAAACCACCGCGGCGGCCACCGCGGCCTGCAATTTGCGCATAAGAACCTCCCCGACAACGAATTATGGAGAACTTTATGGGCGCTCCCCATGAAGCGCAACCGGCGCTTGAAGCTGCAACCTCGCTTCAATCGGCGCTGCACCGTGCCCACTGCCCGAAGCGATCAAGGGGATTTGTAACTGGTGCCGGTGAAGGGACTCGAACCCCCACTCCCTTGCGAGAAACGGATTTTGAGTCCGTCGCGTCTACCATTCCGCCACACCGGCACCGGCCGTTTCTATAGCCGCCGCGCGAGCGCCGGCCAAGCCTTGCGGCGCGCCATTGCGGCCTTTAAAGCAGCCCGATGACTTTCCGTTATTTCGAAGATTTCCGGCTCGGCGAGAAGACCGATCTCGGCCGCTATGCCGTGACCGAGGCCGAGATTCTCACTTTCGCGCGCCAATACGACCCGCAGCGCATCCACACCGACAGCAATTATGCCGCGCATGGCCCCTTCGGCGCATTGATCGCCAGCGGCTGGCATACTTGCGCCATGTTCATGCGCATGCTGGTCGATGCAATGCTCATGGAATTGAGCGCCATCGCCTCGCCCGGCGTCGACGGTATCCGCTGGATTCGGCCAGTGCGCGCCGGCGACGTGCTGCACGCCACGGCCGAGGCCATCGAGGTAACACCCTCAAGCACACGGCCCGATCGCGGCCTCGTGAAACACGATTGCAAAGTCTTTAACCAGCAGGACGAGTTGGTGATGACCTTGCGTACCCTAGCGCTCTTTAGCCGCAGCCCTCCATCTGAGACCTTGCCCGGCCCCGGCAAGGCGGGGTAGAGCCCGTTATCCCGGCGAAAGGAAACCGCGTCTCGTGCTCGAAACCCTGATCGGCTTCCTCGCGACCTGGATCATCGCCACGATCTCGGCGATCGGTTATCTCGGCATCGCCCTGCTGATGGCGATCGAATCCGCCTGCATCCCCTTGCCGTCCGAGATCATCATGCCGTTCTCGGGCTATCTCGTCTCAACCGGCCGCTTCAATCTGTTCCTCGTCGCCACCGCCGGTGCGATCGGCTGCAATCTCGGCTCGAGCATCGCCTATGCGGTCGGCTATTTCGGCGGCCGGCCGCTGGTCGAGAAATGGGGCCGCTATATCCTCGTCAGCCGCCGCGACCTCGAACTGGTCGATCGCTTCTTCGCGCGGTTCGGCGGCATCACCGTCTTCATCTGCCGCCTCTTGCCGGTGGTGCGGACCTTCATCGCGCTGCCCGCCGGCATCGCCCGCATGCCCCAGATGAAGTTCCAGCTCTACACCTTCATCGGCTCATGGCCGTGGTGCTTCGCCCTTGCCTATATCGGCGAGCAGCTCGGCGCCCGCTGGGACACCGATCCCGAGCTGCGCGAGCTCTTCCATCGCTCTCACGTGGTGATCGTCGCCATATTCGTCGTTCTTGTGGTGTGGTATGTCGCACGCCATTGGAAACATCGCTTGCGTTCGGGAGAATAGGCACCGCCATGCGATCGCCGCGTTTTCCCTTTATGGTCTTCCTGATCGCCAGCGCCGCGATCGTCGGCACGGCGCTCGGCTCGCAATATCTCGGCGGGCTCGATCCGTGCGAGCTCTGCCTCTTAGAGCGCTGGCCTTATTACCTCGCGATCGTCGTCGCGGCTTTCGGCTTTGCCGCGCGCGGTCATCACGCGCCGCGCTATTTCGCCATGTGGCTGATTGTGTTGCTCTTCGCCGCCAGCACCTGCCTCGGCGCCTATCACGTCGCGGTCGAGCAGCATTGGATCGCCGGCCCTACCGCCTGCACCGGCGGCATTGGCCAGGCGTCATCGCCCGATCAGCTCCTCAAAATGCTCCAAGCACGCCAGCCGGTGCAATGCGATGTCGTGCAGTGGTCGATCTTCGGCATCTCGCTCGCGGGGCTGAACCTCATCGCCTCACTGCTGCTGACGATCTTCGGCTTCGCGATGGCGCGGCGAGGAGACGTATCGTGAAGCGGCTGCCCCTATGAAAAGGCTTCCGGGCGACGCCAGCGCCGAGCGCGAGGTCGCGCGCATCATTCGCGTCGATCATGCCGGCGAATACGGTGCCAAGTGCATCTATGACGGCCAGCTTGCCGTGCTCGGCCGCCGCCGCAACAGCGCGGCGAAGAAAATCCGCCACATGGCCGAGCAGGAGAAGCGCCATCTCGATGCCTTCGAGAAGCTGGTTCTTGACCGGCGCGTGCGGCCGACGGCGCTGTCGCCGGTCTGGCATGTCGCAGGCTTTGCGCTCGGCGCCGCGACCGCGCTGATGGGCGAGCGCGCGGCGATGGCCTGCACCGTCGCCGTCGAAGAAGTGATCGACGAACATTACCAGCGCCAGATCGACGCCCTGGGCGAGGACGAGCCGGAGCTCAAGAAATCGCTCGAGGAATTCCGCGAGCAAGAGATCGAGCATCGCGACACGGCGCGCGACGCCGGCGGCGGCGACGCGCCGGCATTACTTTCGGCGGCAATCAAGGCCGGCTCGCGCCTCGCGATCTGGCTCTCGACCAGGATTTGAGCCCGCCCATCGCGGTTGACAGTGCCGGAGTGCAACGGCTTATCTAGCCGGGGCCGGACAATGCGCCGACAACCAGGGAGGGACCCGAAGCTCCATGCCGCCGGATGACGTCATTGGCGCGCGCGCACCACTTTCGCCCGCGGCGGTTGTCGCCGCGATCGATTCCCGTGCCGAGCGCATCGCGACGCCCTGCGGCAGCGGCAGCATGATCTGGCGGCGCTGGGGCAAGGGCCCGGTGCTGGTCCTGCTGCATGGCGGCTACGGCTCCTGGACGCATTGGCTGCGGAATGTCGAGAATCTGGGCGCGCGCTATAGCGTGCTGGCCTGCGACCTGCCCGGCCTCGGCGAATCCGCCGATGCCCCTAAACCGCACAGCGCCGAAAGTTTGGCCGCGATCGTCGCCGAGGGCATCGCCCGCGTCGCGCCGGGCGAGAGCGTGGCCATGTGCGGCTTCTCCTTCGGCTCGGTGATCGGCGGGCATGTAGCCGCGCAAATGGGTGCGCGGGTCTCGTCGCTGTTACTGCTGGGCGCTGCCGGGCTTGGCCTGCCGCGCAAGCCGCTGCCATTGACGCGTGTCGAGCCCGGCATGAATCCGGCGCAGATCGCCGAGGTGCAGCGCGGCAATCTCATCGCGCTGATGTTCGGCGATGCCAGCCGCGTCGACGATCTCGCGGTGCATTTGCAGAACGAGAATACGCGGCGCGGGCGGATGGACAGCCGGATGATCGCCTTCACCGACACGCTGGTTCACACGCTGCCGAAAGCGACGGCGCGGCTGGGCGCGATTTGGGGCGAGCAGGATGCGACCGCGGTCAATGCGATCGAGCAGAATTTCGCCGTGCTGCGCAAGCTCCACCCCGGCGTCTATTGCGACACCATCGCCAACGCCGGGCATTGGGCGCAGTGGGAACAGCCAACGATATTCGAAGCGAAACTGACGGCTTTTATCGAGGGTAAAGTATGAAGCACTTCTTTCGTCTGATGATCGCCGCACTTCGTTGTCGTCGCTTTCGCCGGCCGCGCGTCGGCGTTGGATCACGTCAAGGTCAGCTACCCGAACCTCAACGGCTCCTACATCTATTTCTTTACCGCTGTTCAGAAGGGCTATTACAAGGACGAGGGCTTCGATCTCGACGTCATCGAGACCGGCGGCGGTCCGGCGACCGCGGCGCTCGTCTCGGGGATCTGGGCTTCAGCACCTCCGGCTCATCCGCGATCAGCGCCATCCTCAAAGGCGCGAAGCTGAAAGTGCTGCTCGTCGGCGAGGATCGTCCCGATTGGCAGATATGGTCGACCAAGCCCGAGATCAAAAGCTTCGATGACCTCAAAGGCCAGCAGATCGGCGTCGTGAGCCGTGGCGACACGGGCGAAATCGGCATCCGTTATTACCTCTTGAAGCGTAATCTGCCCTCCGATTTCGTCGCCTTCACGCCGATGGGCTCGTCCGTCGGCACGCGCATGGCGATGGTGAAGAGCGGCTCGCTGCCCGCCGCGGTGCTGCATCCCGGTGATGTCGAAATCCTCAAAGGCGCCGGCGGGCTCGATAAAGGCAAGATGCTGGTCGATCTGCGCCAGGAAGTGCGCTCGACCTTCAACGGCCTCGCCACATCCGACGCGCTGATCCAGAAAAATCCCGATTTGGTCGAGCGTTTCGTGCGCGCGACGCGCAAGGGCATGATCTTCGCCCGCAACAACCGCGAGGAATTGATCCAGCGCTTTGCCGATTACATGAAGGCAAAACCCGAAGAAATGGCCGGCGAATACGATGTGCTGCGCACCCTGATGGCGCTCGACGGCACGATCGCCCCCGATGTGCAGCAGAACGAGGTGAAGCTGCGCGGTGCGATGATGGATATGGCGGCGGACAAGATCATGTCGCCGGACAAGGTGTTCGATTTCAGCTTCGCGCAAAAGGCCAATGCCACATTGGCGCAACAGGGATGGAAACCCAATCCGTGAGCAGCAAGCGATGAGCGAGCGCGCGGCGCCCGCCGCCATCAACACAGCACCGAAACCGCCGCGTAGCGCCTTGGCGCGGTGGTGGGATCGTCGTGGCTTCGTCAATTGTCTGCGCTGGGGTGCGATCATCGCGTTCCTCGGCGCTTGGCAAGGCGCATCGCTCGCCGGCTGGCTCGATCCGCTCTTTGCGTCGAGCCCGTCGCTGATCGTCGAAAAGCTCTGGGACATGGTGGCCGATGGCAGCATCTGGCCGCATGTCCTGGCGAGCGCGAATATCGCCGCGCTCGGCTTCGGCCTTTCGGTGCTGGTCGGCGTGCCGATGGGTCTCGCCATGGGCCGCTCGGTCGCGGTCCGCTCGGCGCTCGAGCCTTTCACCACCGCGCTCAATGCTTCGCCGCAAGTCGCCTTCCTGCCGTTGCTGATCATCTGGCTCGGCATCGGCGTCGCTTCGAAAGTCGCGCTCGTCTTCCTCGGCTCGTTCCTCATCATGGTGATCAATACCGAGGCCGGCGTCGCGCAAGTCGATCGCCGGCTGATCGAGACCGCGCGCTCCTTCATGGCGAATGAGCGGCAGATCATGCTGAAAATCATCCTGCCGTCGTCGATGCCCTATATCATCGCCGGCATGCGCCTCGGCGTCGGCCGCACGCTGGTGATGGTCGTCGTCGCCGAGATCTATGCCGCGACGAAGGGCCTCGGCTATCTCATCTTCCAGGCCGGCGGGCTTTACGACACCGCTCAGGTCTTCGTCGGCGTCGTCATCCTCGCCAGCGCCGGCATCGCACTCAATTCCTTCCTCCGCTGGCTCGAGAAGCGCCTCGCGCCCTGGCAACATGTGCAGGCCGAATGACAATCGAAGTCCGAAACATTTCGCATGGCTATCTCGCCCGGGACGGCATTAGCCACTTCCAGGCGCTGGCCGACGTCTCAGCTGACGATCGAGACCGGGACCTTCGTCTCGTTCCTCGGCCCGTCGGGCTGCGGCAAGACCACGCTGCTCCGTATTATCAACGGCCTCATCACGCCGACCTCGGGCGAGATTCGCATCGGCGGCGAGCGCGTCGACGGACCGAAGTCCGATCGCGCCATGGTGTTCCAGGAATTCAACCTCTTGCCGTGGCGCACCGCACGCGACAACGTCGTATTCCCGCTCGAAGTGCAAGGCGTCGCAAAAGCTGAGCGCGAGCGCGTCGTCAGCCGCGTGCTGTCGCAGGTCGGTTTGGAGAAGTTCGGCGATTTCTATCCGCATCAGCTCTCCGGCGGCATGAAGCAGCGCGTCGGCCTTGCCCGCGCGCTCGGCGTCGGCCCGACCTATCTGCTGATGGACGAGCCTTTCGGCGCGCTCGATCCTCAAATCCGCGAGATGATGCAGCTCGAGCTGATGAAACTGTGGGACAGCGATCGCAAGACCGTGGTATTCGTCACCCACAGCGTGGACGAAGCGGTGTTCTTGTCGGATCGTGTCATCATGTTCGGCACGTCGCCCGGACGCATCGTCGCCGATCTCACCATTGATCTGCCGCGGCCGCGTTGGGTCGACGACGAAGCCATTAAGACCAGCGCCAAATTCATCCAATACCGCAACGACATCTGGCGGCTGCTGAAACGGCAATTGAGCAGCATGCCGACCATCTAAAAGCACCGCGCCGGGGGCGCGTTTCTCGGGGAGGGAAAAAATGAAAGATCCATTCGCTTTCGGCACGCGCTCGCGCCGCGATTTCATCACAGGCGTTGCCGCAGCGGCCGGCGCCACCGTGCTCGCGCCCAATTTCGTCGTGCCCAGCCTTGCCGCGAGCAAGGTGAAACGCATCGATATGCACCATCACTTCCTGCCGCAGCATTACATGAAGGCGGAAGCCGAGCGGCAGCATAACGAGCATGGCAATTCGGCGATGTTCTCCTGGACCGCCGAGGGTGACGTCGCGGCGCTCGACAAGGCGCAGGTCGATTTCGCCGTCGCCTCGATCTCGACGCCCGGCGTTTGGGTCCCCGGCAATGTCGAGCTGAGCCGCAGCCTGGCGCGCGAATGGAACGAGGAAGCGGCGAAGACCGTCCAGGCCTTCCCCAAGCGCTTCGGCTTCTTCGCGCCGGTGCCGCTGCCCGATACCGACGGCACGCTCAAGGAAATCGATTATGCCTTCAGCTCGCTCCACGCCGACGGCATCAATTTCCTCTCGAATTACGAGGGCAAGTGGCTGGGCGATCCGAGCTTCGCGCCGGTGATGGAAGAGCTCAACCGGCGCAAGGCACTGGTCTATGTCCATCCGACCTTCTCGCCCTGCTGCACCAACAACATGGTGCCGGGCGTCGTCGCGCCGAGCCTCGAATTCCCCTTCGACACGGTGCGCACCATCGTCAGCCTCGTCACCTCGGGCACGACGACGAAATTCCCGGATATCCGCTTCATCTTCAGCCACGGCGGCGGCGCGATCACCGGCATCTATGGCCGGATCGCCAACATGCAGAACATGCCCGCATTCAAGGGCAAGTTCAAAGACATGCACGGCGAGCTGCAGAAACTCTATTACGACACGGCGAGTCTCAGCGCCGAGGTCACGCTGCCGGCGCTCTTGAAGATGATTCCGCCGACGCAGCTCCTCCTCGGCAGCGACTATCCGCTCGCCGGCCCGCCGCCGACCGATGTCATGGTCGCGCGGGCGGTGAAGGAATTCGAGGACATGCATCCCTCGGCGAAATTGAAGCAGGCGGTCGAGCACGACAATCCCGTGCGCCTGCTGCCGCGTATCGCGAAAATCTGATCTACGGAAACCGGAGAGAATCGATGGCCGCTCGGAAGAAGAAGAAAGCCCCAACCGCGAAAAAGGCCGCAGCGAAGAAGGTTGCGAAGAAAGTCGCGAAGAAAAAAGCCACGACGAAGAAAGCCAGCGCGGTGAAAGCCCCGGCGATCCGCAAGCCGCGTGGCCGGATCGATCTGCATCACCACTTCCTGCCGCAAGAGTACATGCGAGAGGAAAAAGAGCGCAGCAGCGCGACGCACGGCAACACCGATCTCTTGAGCTGGACGCCGGAGAAGTCGATCGCTGAGATGGACAAGGCCGGCATCGCTTTCGCGTTCGCCTCGACCTCGACGCCCGGCGTCTGGTACGGCGATGTCGAGCTCGGTCGCCGTCTCGCGCGGCAATGGACCGACGCCGCGGTGGAAGCGATCGGCAAATATCCGAGCCGCTTCGGCCTGTTTGCGCCTCTCCCGTTACCGGATACCGACGGCAGCCTTGCGCAGATCGAATACGCGCTCGATCAGGTCGGCGCCGACGGGCTCGGCCTGCTCGCCAATTTCGAGGGCAAGTGGCTCGGCGATCCGTCCTTCGCGCCGGTGATGGAAGAGCTCAATCGCCGCGACGCGATCGTCTATGTCCACCCGACCTTCACGCCCTGTGTCCGCAACACGATCCCGAACGCGCAGATGCAGCTCGTCGAGTTCCCGTTCGAGACGACACGCACCATCGCCAACCTGGTCCTCAGCGGCACGACGACGAAATTCCCGAATATCCGCTGGATCTTCGCGCATAATGGCGGCGCAACGCCGATGCTGATCGGTCGGCTCGAAGAGCAGGATCATCGTCCCGTCGGCAAGAACTTCCCCGCCGGCATGCGCGCCGAGCTGCGCAAGTTCTATTACGACAACGCCAGCGCCTGGAACACATCGGCCATGGCGGCGCTGATGAACCTCGTGCCGAAGGATCACATGTTCTTCGGCAGCGACTATCCCTTCCTCGCCGCGACCGAGGCAGTGCATAAATTCGACAAGTTGAAACTCGACCCGGCCACACGCACGGCTATCGAGCGCAACAACGCCTTCAAGCTGTTCCCGCGGCTGAAGGCGCTGAAGCTTTAGAAGCGAACATTCCCTTTCAACGTCATGCCCGGCCTTGTGCCGGGCATCCACGACTTAATTCCGCGCGAAACCGTGGATGGCCGGGACAAGCCCGGCCATGACGATGAAGGATGAGGAGCCGCGGCATATCGCGCGAGTAGCAACTTGCGCCACCCCTGGCCCCTCGCCATATTAGGAGGAACGAGCGCGAGCGCAGCCTATGAGCGATTCCAAACCCGAGACCAAGCCGACTGAGAGCAGCCCGATCCAGGTGTTCTCAAGCGAGCAGTCGATCCATGACGCGATGCGTCAGCAGATCGCGGAGATGCTGGCCAATTCCGATCTCACGGAAGAGCAGAAGCAGCAAATCCTCGTCTCGATGTCCTGCCCCTGCTGCGGCGGTGGCGGCGTGTCGTTGAGCATCAAGCTGAAGGACTGACGAGCCAGCCCCCTCCCCGGCGAAGGCCGGGGCTTAGCTTTTTAGCATCCCACCGGAGAGCCCCTCCCCACACGCATCTTTCTAAATCGTCATGCCCGCGAAGGCGGGCATCCAGTGTGCGCTTCTGGATTCCCGCTTTCGCGGGAATGACGAGCTGTGACAGTCAGCGCCACTCCAGAAATCACAAAGGGCACGGAGAACCTAATCTCCGTGCCCTCCGTGTCTTCGTAGTCAATTACCCTACTCCGCCGCAGCCGGAGCCGCCTTCTTTAATTCGGCGCGGCGCTTGTCGGTCGCCGCTTCGTCGACCGCGAAGCTCTTCGGATCGACGACCACGCCGTAATACTCGGCCGCGGAATCGACGCTGACATAGCCTTGGCGTACGTCTTCAGCGACACGATCGGCCGGGCGCTCCCAGGCCGGGCCGTAGCCGCCGCCGCCGCCCGAGCGCAGCACATAGGCGTCGCCGACCTTGAGGTTCGCCATCACCATTTTGGCGTTGGGAAAATCATTGTTCCATTTGCCGTCGACGCGCAGGCCGATCGAATTGCCCGTCGCCTCGCCGCCGCCTTCCAAGCCCCACGGCTTGCAATGCGCCCGCTCGATCTGCGACGAGAACACGCACGGCGCCCGCGCACGCACGACCCGCTCGACACCGAGGCCGCCGCGATAGTGACCGGGCCCGCCGCTGTCGGGGATGAGGCGCAGCGATTCGACGACGCAGGGCGTCTTTACCTCGGCCATCTCGCTGGCGCTGTTGTGCGTATCGCCGTCATTGATGCAGACCGTGGCCGAGACGCCGTCTTCGGTCATCTTCGCGCCCCAGCCGCCGCCGAGCGGACCGAAATTGCCGAAATAGAATTCCTTGGTCCGTGGATCGACGCCGTGGAAGCCGGCGGCGATGAGATCGGCGTGATGGCCGGCGATGACGCGATCGGGGATCGCCTTCGACATCGCCTTGAAGACGGTGTCGACGATGGTCATCGGGAAGGTCATCCACCAGCGCATCGGCGCCGGTCGTGTCGCGCTGATCACGCGGCCCGGCGGCACGATGACGTTGAGACTGCGAAACGAGCCGTCATTGATCGGATAATCCGTCGGCGAGGTCAGGCATTTATAGGCGACCTGCGCGCAGGCATAGCCGGTGGTGATGCCGGAGTTGTAGAAGCCCTGCACCTGGTTCGAGACCTCGGTCAGATCGACCGTCAGCTCCTCACCCTTCACCGTCACCTTCACGCGGATCGGAATTTTCTTGCCGATCGAGATGCCGTCATCGTCCATATAGGATTCGGCTTCGTAGACGCCGTCCGGGATCGACAACGTACGCTGGCGCGCGGCGTGCTCGGAATGATCCATGATCGCGGCGATGGCATCGAGCACCGGCTCGCGGCCATAACGATCGAGGAGCTGGCCGAAACGGCGCTCGCCGGTCTTCACCGCCGTCACCTGGGCGCGCAGATCGCCCATGGCGCGCGTCGGGACACGCACGTTCATGCGGATGAAATCCATCAGATCGTTATTGGCGACGCCTTCCTTGTAGAGCTTCAGATAGGGTATCTGCAGCCCTTCGGAGTAGATGTCAGTGGTGACGCCGCCGAGCACACCGCCGATATCGATCCAATGCGCCATGCAGCAGGCGAAAGCCGAGAGCTTGCCACTGTGGAAGATCGGCATGGTCAGCGTCACGTGGTTCAGATGCGAACCGGTCGTGTAGCTGTCGTTGGTGATGAGGATGTCGCCCGGCTTGATGTTGTCGTAGCCGAAATGCTTGATCTTCGCCTTCACCGTCTCCGACATGCCGCGGATGAACATCGGCAGGCCGATGCCGATCGACACGGTGTCGCCTTCCGCGGTGAAGAGCCCGGTCGTGAAGTCGAGCGCCTCGTAGATGATGGTGTTGTAGGCCGTCCGCATCAGATTGGTCTTCATCTCTTCCGTCACGGCGATGACGCCGTTGCGGATGATTTCGGTGACGACCGGATCGGCCTTGCGTTGGGTGGTCTTGGTATCGCTCATGGTTCTTACTTTCTTCCCGCCACGGCAATTTCAAGATGCCCGTAGGCGTTGACGGTGAGCTGGTCGCCAGGCGCCAGCACGGTGGTTGAGGCGTGCTCTTCGACCAGCGCCGGGCCGGCAATCTTGTTGCCGGCGACCAGTGCCGCGCGCGAATAGGTCGGCGTATCGACGAAGCCCGCGCCTTCGTAATAGACAGGACGCTTGCCGGTGAAAGCTTCTTTCGCCAGCTCGGCACCGCCGGCCTTGATCTTCTCCTGCGGCGGCTTGCGCATCACGCCCGTCACCGCCGTGCGCAGCGAGACGATCTCGGCGCGCTCCGCCGGCGCGTTGGTGCCGTAGCGCTGTTCATGCTGCGCGTCGAAATGCTCTTTGATCGCTTTGCGGTCGCGCTTCTCGAACACTTCCATCGGCAGATCGACAGTGACCGCGTGCTCCTGACCGACATAGCGCATATCCACCGCGCGCTTGATCGCGATCTGGTCCGGCTTCACCGAGGTCTGGCCGATATTGGCGCGGCCTTCATCCTCGAGCTCCTTATAAACAGCCTCGATCTCGTCGAAGGAGGCGTCGTCGAGCCGCGTGAACCAGGTCCGCACAAAGTCGTAGCGCAGATCGGAGAACAGCATGCCGTAAGCGGAGAACACGCCCGGCGCCGTCGGGATGATGACGCGCCGCATGCCGAGCTCGCGCGCGACTTCGACCGCGTGCAACGGACCGGCGCCGCCATAAGCGACCAGCGCGTAATCGCCGACATCGAGACCGCGCTCGGTGGTGACGCCTTTCACCGCGTAGGACATCGCCGTGACGGCGATGCGCAGAATGCCGTCCGCGGCCTGCGTCGCATCCATGCCGAGCGGCGCGCCGACTTGGGAGGTCAGCGCCTTCTTCGCCGCCGCGGTGTCGAGCTTCATTTCGCCACCGAGGAAGCGATCGGCGCCGAGGCGACCGAGCGCGAGATTCGCGTCCGTCACCGTCGGCTCGGTGCCGCCGAGGCCGTAGCACGCCGGACCCGGCGAGGCGCCGGCGCTTTGCGGGCCGACGCGCAGCATGCTGTCCTCGACCTTGGCGATCGAGCCGCCACCAGTGCCGACTTCGAAAATATCCATCATCGCGATCTGCACCGGCAGCGCCTTCTCATAGCCGCCGAGCAATGCCGAGCCGGTGGTCAACGGCTCGCCGTCATGGATGACGCCGGCCTTCGCCGTGGTGCCGCCCATGTCGAAGGCGATCGCGTTCTTGAGACCGAGCGTCTGGCACAGCATGCGCGTGCCGATGACGCCCGCCGCCGGGCCCGATTCCAGCATGCGAATGCAATATTGCCGCGCCTGCGATGAGTTATAGAGACCGCCGGTCGATTGCACGATCAGGAACGAGCCTTTGAAGCCTTCCTTGCGGATGTGATTGTCGATGCCGCCGACATAGCGGTCGACGATCGGACCGATATAGGCATTGGCGACCACGGTCGAGCAACGCTCGAACTCGCGATATTCCTGGCTCAGCTCATGGCTTGCCGAGACGAAGATGTTCGGATGCCGCTTTTGCAGGATCGCTTTGGCGCGCTGCTCATGCTCCGGCTGGCGATAGCAATGCAGAAATAGGATCGCGATCGCTTCCATGCCAAGGCTGGCGAGATGATCGCCAAGCGCCTCGATCTCCTTATCGTCGAGCGGCTTCTCGACCTCGCCATCGGCAAGGATGCGCTCATTCACCTCGAAGCGCAGCGCGCGCTCGACCAGCGGCTCGTGCTTCTGGAAGAAAAGATTGTAGGAGTCCGGCCGGTTGATGCGGCCGATCTCGTAGATGTCGCGGAAGCCCTTGGTGATGATCAGTGCCGTCTTGGCGCCGCGCCGCTCGAGGATCGTGTTGATGCCGACCGTCGAGCCGTGCAGGAAGAGCCCGACGCTCTTGTAATCGGCGCCGGCCTTGGCGACGCCGTTGTTGATGCCTTCGACAAGATGCTTCGGCGTCGACAGCGCCTTGCCGAAGCTCAGCTTGCCGGTGGTCTCGTCGAACACCGCGGTATCGGTGAAAGTGCCGCCGATATCGGAGGCCAGTCGCAATTGTTCGGTCATGAATGGTCCCTAGTTAGGAAAATCCGGAAAGGTGAGTGATGGGGATGGATCATGCGGTCGCGCTCCGCAGCTTGACGATCTGTCCGTGTCCCTGACGGGACTCGGGGCGGCGCTGCGGCGTCGGCAGCGCCACCTGATGCGCGAGATCGACCGAGAAATGAGCGACGACCTGCGCGCGCACATATTCGTTGAGCTCGCGGGCGATCCGTTCGGATTCTTGCGCATCGCCAGCGGCGATCGCATCAATCAACCGCCGCGAGATGCGCACCGTGCCGCCAAAACGCTCGGCCAGCGCCGCGGCGCGATTGCGCGAGGCATTCGGCAGACCGTGCTGGGCGATGCGCAGCTTGTCGGCCAGCATCTGGCGGTAACCGCGCGCGATGCAGCCATTGTGGCTCGCGCTCGCGATCGAGGAATGAAGATCGTAATTGAAGCGGATGATTCCTTCGTAATCCGCGCGCTCGACCGCCTGGCAGAATTTCGCGAGCTGTGCCTTGATCGCCTTGATGTCGGCCGGTGTCGAACGCACCGCCGCGAAATGGCAGGTGATCGGCTGGAAGATTTCCATCGCCTCGTAATGATCGACGACGTCGATGAATTGCAGGGTCGCGACCCGCGCACCGCGATTGGGCGCAAGCTCGACCAAGCCTTCGGACGAAAGCCGGATCAACGCCTCGCGCACCGGCGTCCGCGACACCTTGTATTGGCGGCAAAGCGCGGTCTCTTCCAGCACCGAGCCCGGCTCGATCGCCAGCGCGATGATGGCGTAGCGCAGTGCGTCGTAGACGAGCTGACTGCCGGTCCGCTTGGCGGCACGTAGCTTCGCTTTCGTCGGTTGAGCGGCGATTTTGGGCATGCCCGTACGCGAATGTCTCCCCGCCTGTATTTTTAAAATATACAGAGCGCGGGCGCAACCGGGGCGCCGAAAACCCGCTAAATGCTTGAGCTAACGCCTATTCCACCGCGTAGGTCGCGAAGCGCGCCGGCATGGATTCGCCCCATTGGGCGAAGGTGCCTTTGCCGGCTTCGGCGAGGCCGGGTGGCGTCGCGGCGTTGAGCACGTCGCTGTCGGTCCAATGCTCGTGCACGCGGCCCCAGGGGTCGCACCAGTAATCATAGACCTGCGCCCCGAGCCGGTGCCGGCCGATGCCCCACATATGCTGGTACTTGTTCTGCTTGGCGAGATGCTCATGACCCATCATCACGTCGTCGAAATCACGGACCTCGTAAGAGAAGTGATTAAGGCCCGCTTTCGCGCCGCGCATCGTGAAGAAAACGTGGTGATCGACATAGGTATCGCCGGCGTCCACGCGATTGAAGGACGAGACGAGATTGCTCGGATCGCCCGCCCACACATCGTCAGAGCAGATAAGGCCAAACGTCTCGCGATACCAGGCGAGCGTCTTTTTGAGATCGGTCGTGGCGATGACGCCGTGCCCCATACGCTTCACTTGCGCCGGGCCCGCCGGTAGCCGCGTCAGCTCGCCGGCGCGGCGATATTTCTCGCTGCCGAAATTGACGACGTTGTGCGTAACCGGCAGCGGCTCGGCGTCGGCGATACCATGCACCACCTCGATCGCGAAGCCATGCGGATCGCGCAGCCGCACGCGCTTGCCGCCGCCCGGCGCATCGAGCGATTCGATCTTCGACGCGCCTTCAACTTTGGTCAGGCGATCGAGGTCTTCCTCGCTCTTGGCATAGAAGGCCATGCCGAGAAATTTCGGCTCACCGAGCTGCGTCACATGCAGATAGGCAGCCGGATCGGTGCCGCGCATATAGAGCGCGTCCTTGGTCCGCGCCGCCCGCACCATGCCGAAATCGAGCAAGAATTGCTCGGCCTGATCGAGATCGGGCGATTGCAGCCGCCCGAAAGCGATATCGCGGACTTTGACGACGGGCATGGCGATTACTCCTGCAATTCAGAACGCTACACCGCCTCTTCTTTCATCGTCACCCGCAGACTTGTTCCGCGGGCCTATGGATTGCCGGGACGTGAAGCTTGTCCTCGGGCCGGCCGTGGGCCGGACCCCGGGGCCCGGCAATGACGTTAAAAGATTAAAGCGTCGTCAGATAACCCCCGCGTAAGACCCACCATCGAGCTGCAAATTCTGGCCCGAGATAAATCCCGCCTGGGCGCTGCAGAGATAGGCGCAGGCATCGCCGAATTCCTCGGGCGTGCCCATGCGCTTGGCAGCCAATGTCGCGGCGATGCGCTTATAGGCTTCGTCCATCGTGATGCCGTCGGCCTTCACCATGCGATTGGCCATGAATTCCTGGCGACCCGTCTTGATGCGCTCGGGCAGCAGATTGTTGATGGTAACGTTGTCGGCCATTACCTCGAAGCTCTGCGATTTGCTGAACGCCGTAAGCGCGGCACGCGCCGCGGTCGAAAGCCCCATATGCGGTCGCGGCGATTTCACCATCGCCGAGGTGATGTTGATGACGCGGCCGAATTTGCGCGCCTGCATGCCGGGCAGCACCGCGCGAATCATCAGCACCGCCGGCAGCATATTCGCGCCGAGCGCGGCGAGCCATTGCGCCTCGTCCCAATCGGCGATTTTGCCGGGCGGCGGGCCCTCATTGTTGTTGACCAGCATGTCGGGCTCGGGGCACGCAGCGAGTAGCGCCTTGCGCCCCGCATCGGTGTTGATGTCAGCCTTCACCGTGTTGACGGTGCCGCCGGTCTTGGCGCGAATTTCCGCCGCCGCCTCGTCGAGCGGGCCTTGATTGCGGCCGTTGATCCACACCGTGACGCCCTCACGCGACAGCGCCAGCGCACAGGCCTTGCCCAGCCCCTTGGACGATGCACAAAGCAGCGCCTTGCGGCCTTTAATTCCGAGATCCATAGGTCATTCCCTCGCCTAAACGATAGCGCATGGTAGCGAGAGGATGCCGCTTTCGTCGAGCGGGCGAAGCAGGTAAGACTCCCGCGCTCAACGGGAGGAAGAAAATGCAGCGTTTTGCCTATATCGGCACCGGCTGGTGGGGAATGGAGCTCGCCAAGAATTCGCTGGCGCTCAAAGACATGATCCAGATCGCCGGCTGCTGCACCCTCGTCGACAAAGAGGCCGCCGCCTTCCAGGCGCAATTCGGCGGCAAGCGCTTCCCGCGTTACGAGGACGCCCTCGCCGATCCCGAGGTCGACGCGGTCCTGCTGGCAACGCCGCATTCGCTGCATTGGACGCAGATCATCGACGCCGCCAAAGCGAAGAAGCATGTCTTCGTCGAAAAGCCGCTCGCCCTCACGGTCGAGACCGGCGCGAAGGCCGTCAAAGCCGTCGAGGATGCGCATCTGGCGCTCGGCATCGGCCATAACCGCCGCTATTCCCAGGTCGCGCGCAAGATGAAAGAGATGGTCGAGAGCGGCGCCGTCGGCAAAGTGCTCCATGTCGAGGCGAATTATTCGAGCGCCGGCGGCATGCATTACCAGCCCGGCATGTGGCGCGCCAAGCGCGAGGAATGCCCAGGCGGCGGCCTCGCGCCGATGTCGCTGCATGTCATCGACACGTTGACCTGGATCCTGGGTGGGATCACGCGGCTCTCCGGCATCGCCAAGCGCCAGGCGATCACCAAGGTCGAGCTCGACGACACGGCGGCGGCGCTATTCGAATTGGAGAGCGGCGCGACCGGCTCGCTTGGCTGCATCTTCGCCTCGGCGATGAACGCGACACTGAAATTCTACGGCACCAAGGCCAACATCGAAGCACGCGACAATTTCAAAGAGCTGATCGTGACGCCGGTCGACCCGAAAGAGCCGATGACGCGCACGCGCTACGAGATCGACGACACCGTGCAGCAAGAGCTGCGCGCCTTCGCCGAAGCCTGCGCCAACCATACGAAATTCCCAGTGCGCCCGAACGAAGCGCTGCACAACGTCGCCATCATGCAGGCGATCATGGAAGTCATCCGACAAAGGCAGCGCCTGGGTGACTCTGCCGCCGCGGGGATAAGCAAAAAAGACGAACCACCAAGGCACCAAGGCACCAAGGCACCAAGGAAAATCTCTTGGTGTCTTCGTGGTTCAAATCTTCTTCGGCATTGCGAGGGACGAAGCAATCCAGAATAACCGCCTGGAAAGACGAACCGCCAAGGCGCAAAGACGCCAAGAAGATATTTCGTCATGCCCGGACTTGTTCCGGGCATCCATGAATTTGTTCCAACACATGGATGGCCGGGACAAGCCCGGCCACGACGAATTTTATTGGGACAATGGTGGTTCTAGCGAGGCTGTGCCGCATCGTCCTCATTGTGCAGATTGAAGACGTTTCCCACGCCGTGTTCGGCTTCTAGCTTTTCCTTCGCCTCTTCCAGGGTCTCCGCGAGTACGCTTACACGCCGACCTGGGCGACCCGAATTAGCCACCCAGACCATTGCGCGGTAGAGCTTCATATCGTGATTGGTTGTTCTCGCGAAGGCGTAACTACCGCGCCTTCGGCCGCACCGGCGTCAGGAAGCGCAGGACCGAGAACGGGTTTGGCATTTCGCCGACCGGGCATTCGATCAGGTTCGGCGCGTTCGAGGCGATGGCGCGGCGGAGAGCGGAGCGGAGAGCTTCGGGACTTGTCGCCCGTTCGTGCGCGATACCGAATGAATCGGCGAGCTTCATGAAATCCGGATTGGCGAGATCGCTGGCGATGACGCGATTGCCGTAATCTTCCTTCTGGCTGCGCTGCACGTTCCCAAACGCGTTGTCGTTGAAGACGACGAAGGTCACGCCGAGATTGTGCCGCACCGCCGTCGCCAGCTCCTGGACCTGGAACATGAAGCCGCCATCGCCCGCGATGCACACGACCGGCCGGTCGGGACACGCCGCCTTGGCGCCGAGCGCCGTGCCGAGGCCCCAGCCGAGCGTGCCCTGATAGGCCATCGTCAGGAAGGTGCGCGGCGCATAGGCCTCCCAGAACAGCCGGATGACATGGCCGATCTGCGTGACTTCGTCGACGAAAATGCCGTTTTCCGGCAATTCGTCGCGCAGCGCGGCAATGTACGCCGCCTGCGGTGCAAAGCGCCGTTCCGCATCGGCGCGGAATTCGGCTTTGAGCGCGGCGATCTCGTCGCGGCGCGAGGCGCGTTTCTTGTTGTGTTTTGGCAATGCGTCGATCAGCGCGCGCAAAGCGGGCGCCGCGTCGGCGACAATGCCGACGGCGGGGCGACGGATGCGGTCGATCTCTTCCGGATCGGCATCGATGCGCACGATCTTCAACGCGGCATCGACGCCGAAATTCATCTGCTGCAATTGCAGCCGTGTGCCGACAGCGAGCACGACATCGCAATCGCCCCAGAGTTTCTGCTGCGGCAGAACCGAGACGCTCCACGGGCTGCGGCCATCGACGACGCCGATGCCCGAGCGGTGATAGCCGATCGGCGCTTGCAGCATCTCCGCCACTTCGAGCAGTTCAGCACCTGCTTCCATCGCGCCGCCACCAACCACGATCAGCGGCTTTTCCGCCGCGCCGAAGCAATTTCGCCGCCGCTTCGATCGCGTCGGGATCGACCGAGCCGTGCTCCGCTCTCGCCGCCGGCGGGAAATCCATTGCCGCGCGTTTCGGCCAGACGTCGGGCGGAACTTCAAGCGCCACCGGCCGCGGCCGGCCGGAGCGCAACTGATGGAACGCCTCGTTCATGATATGCGGCGCGTCATGCGGTGCGCGGATGCGCGCGGCATATTTCGCCAGCCGCTCCATCACGCCGAGCTGGTCCGGCAATTCATGCAGCATGCCGAGGCCGCGGCCGATCGTGGCTTGCGGAATCTGTCCGGTCAGCGCGAGCACAGGCGCGTTGCAGGCATAAGCCGTGCAAAGCGCGCCGGTCGAATTGAGGAAGCCCGGGCCGGGCACGACGACGTAGGGATAGGGCTTGCCGGTCGCCATTGCCGCGCCG
Source organism: uncultured Alphaproteobacteria bacterium (assembly GCA_963740675.1). Lineage (GTDB taxonomy): Bacteria > Pseudomonadota > Alphaproteobacteria > ATCC43930 > CGMCC-115725 > CAIKMD01. The sequence goes on along the minus strand of CAVUFS010000001.1, from coordinate 389,090 downwards.
AGCGCCATATAGCAGGCGCCTTGCTCATGCCGCGTGTGGATGACACGGATCTTGTCCTGCGCGTCGTGCAGCGCGGCGAAGAACACATCGTTCTGCACGCCGGGCAGGCCGAAGATCGTGTCGACGCCGTTGATCGTCAGCGACCGGATAACCGCTTCGGCGGCGTTGAGCCTCTCGCTCATCTCTCGCCCCCGCCGCTTAGCGATCGAGCTCCCAATACGCCCAGCCGGGATGCTTTTCCCAGGTCCGCGGCACCCAATTGTCGTCCATCAGATCCATATCGGCGAAGTATTCGGTATTGCCGCCGGCGGGATTGTCGAAATACCAGAAGATGTTGGAGCCGAGGATATGGCGGCCGAGCTTGGTCGCGGGCTTCCAGCCCTTTTCTTTCATGAAGTTGCCGCCTTGCAGCACTTCATCGAAGCCGTTCACTTCGAAGGCGACGTGATTGAAGCCGCCGGCTTTCGGACGCGCGAGCAGAAAGAGATTGTGATGATCCTGCGCGCCGGCGCAGCGCATGAAATCGCCGAGCCCGCCGGAGCGATCGCTCAAGCGGAATTGCAGGCGGTCGGTATAGAAATCGGAAATCTCGCGCGCGCGGTCCTTCGGCACGAAGAACACGACATGGCCCATGCGCGTCGGCGTCACATGCTCGACCGGCATGAAGGGCTTATTCATGCGCTCGGCCGCCGAGACGGCTTTCACCTTCTCGACCTGGAACGCGATCGGCATGCCCCAGGGGTCCTGCGCGTGCAGCGTGCCGTCGGCATCGCGCTTCACCTTTTGATCCTTGCCGAGCTCGGCGCCGATCGCATCGAGCGAGCCGGTATTGTCGACGCCCCAGATGCATTCGCGCAGGGTCGAACCGGCCTCGACCGGCGCCGGCAGAGACGCATCGCCCGCCTGACGCAGCTTCAAGCTCTGGCCCGACGGCAGCTCATAATCGACGCCCGTCGCGCCGTGATCGACGCGCTTCAAGCCCCAATCGTCGTAATAGCGCGCGCTGGTCGCGACATCCTCGACCCCGAACACCAGCAATTCAATGCGCGTGATCTTCATTCCGTCCTCCCGCAATACCGAGCCATCGGACCTTACCGGCTGGACCTACGTCGATGCAATCGAGAGCTCATTCATCGATAGCCCCGGCCATGCCTCAGCGGAATAAGGGGCCGAACTACACATTCGACCCGATGCAGATCGGGCGGCAGGCGGGTCATCATCCCTGTGGAAAGTTGTCGCGCGGCGGTCCTGTGAGGGCGCTGAGAGATGATGGATGCAAAGCAGATACGGCCGATAAGCTGCGCCACGACATTGCTCTTTTTCCTGATCCAGGCGGCTCACCCGCAAACGGCGGCACCGCCCCCGGCAGCACCGTCGCCGGCCGCGCCATCCACCGCCACGGCACCGCCGCCGGCCGCGGCACCCGCCGACCAGCCGGAAACGCCCGTCTTCAAGAAAGAGCAGATCGACCAGCTTCTCGCCCCGATCGCGCTCTATCCCGACAATCTCATCGCGCTGGTCCTGATGGCGGCCACCTATCCGACGGAAATCGTCATGGCGGATCGCTGGGTGCGCAAGCCGGAGAATGCCAAGCTCAAGGGCGATCAATTGGCGGCCGAGCTCGACAAGCAGACCTGGGACCCGTCGGTCAAATCGCTGGTGCCGTTTCCCCAGGTGCTCGAGATGATGAGCGAGCAGCTCGATTGGACGCAGAAGCTCGGCGACGCCATGTTGGCGCAGCAAAAGGACGTCCTGGATGCGGTGCAACGCTTGCGCAAATCGGCGGAAAGCGCCGGGACGCTGCAGACGACGCAGCAACAGACGGTGACGAACGAGGGCGACACGATCATCATTCAGCCGTCGAACCCGCAGACCGTTTATGTGCCGGCCTACAATCCGCAAACCGCCTACGGCACCTGGCCCTATCCGTCTTATCCGCCGCCCTACTACCCGCCGCCGCCGGCTTATTACCCCACTTATCCCTATGGCGGCGCGCTCCTCACGGGGCTCGCTTTTGGCGTCGGCGTCGGAATCATTGCCAACAACTGGGGCTGGGGCAATTGCAACTGGGGCGGCGGCAACGTCAACATCGACAACTCGCGCTACAACAACATCAATCGGAACAACATCAATGCCGGCCGCGCGCAACAGCTTCAAGCCGGCAACGGAAATTGGCGGCATGATCCGAGCCATCGCGGCGGCACCGCCTATCGCGATCGCGGCTCGCAGCAGAACTTCCAGCGGGGCTCCACGCGTCCCGCCAGCGCGCGACAAAATTTCAGCGGCTTCGACAATCGTGGGCGCTCCGGCGTCGGCAATGCCGGCGCAGGCGCCAACCGTGCTGGCGGCGGCGTAGGCGCAAACCGGGCAGGCAGCAGCGTAGGCGCAAACCGGGCAGGCGGTAGCGCCGGAGCGAACCGTCCATCGACGCGGTCCTCGGGCGGCGTCAATCGCCCATCAGCCGGTGCAGGAGCAGGAGCAGGAGCAGGCGCCGGCGCTCGTCCGGCCGCGCGTTCCTCCGCGCCCGCTTTCAGCGGCATGAACAACGGCGGTGCCGCGCGGGCGCAGTCGGCCCGCGGCAATGCGAGCCGCGGCTCAATGGGCGGCGGCGCCAGCGCACGGTCCGGCGGCAGCTTCGGAGGTGGGGGTGGCGGTGCCGCGCGAGCCGGCGGCGGCGGCGCAAGAGGCGGCGGTGGCGGCGGGCGCGGCGGCGGACGCCGCTGAGCGAGAGGATTGCAACAGTGAAGCCGAGCGAAATCGTATGATGACGTTCCTCAAACCACGACCCACTTTGCGCGTCCTCACTTTTGCGGCCATTGCGGTCGCTGGGCTGCTGCTCCCCGGCTTTGCCGCCGCGGCGGAGCCGACCGGACCGACAAAACAAACGAGCTTCGCGTCGCCGGAGGAGGCGATGAAAGGCCTCGTCGCGGTACTGCGCACCGGGAATACGAAAGCGGTCGAGACGATCCTCGGTCCGGGCAGTGGGAAGCTCCTCAGTTCCGGCGACACCACCGCGGACAAAAACGCGCGCGAGGAGTTCCTCGCCGCCTACGACGAAGGGAACAAGGTCGACAAAGACGAGGGCGGCAAAGTTTTCTTCGATGTCGGCAAGAATGAATGGCCGTTCCCGATCCCCGTGGTCTTGGCGGATGGGCGCTGGCATTTCGATTCCAAAGCCGGCGCGCAAGAGATCATCAATCGCCGGATCGGCGCCAACGAGCTCAACACGATCAATGTCTGTCTCGCCTATGTGGACGCGCAACGCGACTACGCCAGCGTCGATCGCGACCAGGACGGCTTCCTCGAATACGCTCAGCAATTCATGAGCTCGCCGGGGAAACGCGACGGTCTTTATTGGCCGGCGCCGACCGGCGAAGAGGACAGCCCAATGGGTCCGCTCATGGCGACGGCCCAGGCAAAGGGCTACCGCTACACGGAGGGAAAACCGACGCCTTATTACGGTTACTATTATCGCATCCTGAAGGCGCAAGGCCCGCATGCGACCGGCGGCGCGATAGATTACGTCATTCGCGGCCACATGATCGGCGGCTTCGCTCTCGTTGCCTATCCCGCCTCCTACGGGTCATCAGGAGTCATGACCTTCATCGTCAATTACCAAGGCGACGTCTATCAGAAGAATCTCGGGCCGAAGACGACCGAGATCGCGGAGAAGATGACCCTCTACGATCCCGAATTCGAGCTGGACGAAAGTGGAGCCGCCGCCCGACACCGGCAATTGACCTGACGCGGAAGAGCGCGGTTGACGGTTCAGCCACAGCATCTCGCGCAAGCTTCCCATCGACGCATCGCCGATCTGGTCCTTTTCGGCTTCACCGGCACCGAGTTCGTCGCGCTCATTCTGCTCACGTCCGACTTCACGATCGTTGAGTGGATCTATGTGCTGCAAAATCTCCTGGTTCTCGGCATCGCGCTCACGCGTCACCCGCCCATCGTGCAAGACCGCTCGCTGCCGACCGCGATCGCGGTCGCGGTTTCCATTACCTATCCGTATGCACAGGTAATCTGCCTTCTTTGGGCGGACGGCCATGACGGATGGCCGACCGGCGGATTTATCCTGGTCGCGCTCGCCGCCTGCCTCAGCCTCGCCAGCCTTTTATCGCTCGGCCGGTTTTTCGGCTTCCGCCCGGCGCTCCGAGGCCTGGCGACGCGCGGCGCTTACGGCTTCGTGCGGCATCCGATGTATCTCGCTTATTTCATCAGCGATATCGGATACGAGCTCAATGAATGGAATCTAGGCACGCTGCTGCTCGTGCTGGCCGGCTGGGCATCGCTGATCTATCGCATCCACGCCGAGGAGCGCATCCTCTCGCAAGACGATGGCTGGACCGCCTATGCCAGCACGGTCCGCTATCGCCTCTTGCCCGGAGGTCTGGTAGGCAGCGATCTCGTCGTTTACGGCGCGGCGCCGCGGCGGCCGACGATAAGATTGATCAGCGCTTGTTTCTTCTCGACACGCACGGCGTGGAGCGCGCGCTGCAAGGCGCCGGGCAACTGATCCGGGCGGTCGACGCGTTCGCCGTGGCCGCCATAGACCTGCATCAGGTATTCGTAATTCGGATTGGGGCCGAGTTGCGCCACCGGCACGCGATTGGCGCGCGCCGCCTGGCCGTCGGGGAAGACGCGCAGTGCCGAGCCTTCGACCTCTTCCCACATGCCGTTGTTGAAGATGATGAACAGCACCGGCAGTTGCAGCGCGCTCAGCACGTAATGCGCCGCCGTCGGATTGCCGAACATGTAGGAGCCGTCGCCGAGCACGGCGATCACCGTCTTGTCGGGATTGGCGAGCTTGGCGCCGACCGCCGAGCCGGCGCCGACGCCGAGACCGCCTGCGCCCGGCGGGCCGAAACAGGTGCGCGCGTGCTTGAACTGCACATAACGCAGGATCAGCGAGTATTCGTTGACGACGATCGCATCGTCGCCTTTCGCCTCGCTGATGCAATGCGCCGCCCAGGTCGGGCTGATCGGCGTTTCTTTCGAGGCGCGCTCGACATTGGCGCGCAGCTCGGCCTTGCCCGCCTCGCGCGCAGCGACGATCTTTGCGCGCCGCGCTTCGATACGCTTGCTGTCGGTCTTGCCTTGCATCGCTTTTGCGATCAGCGGCAGAGTCCCGGCCGGCGTGCCGGTGACGGCGACATCGCACGGGAAGCTGCGGATCGGAATCCGCTGAAACATCGGCTCGACGCCGAGCTGGATCACTTTGCAATCGTCCGGCGGATTGCCGTGCTGCGTCGGAATCCAGGGCGTGTCGCATTCGATGGTCAGGATCGCGTCGGCGTCCTTGATATAGGGGCCGGGGAAGAAGCCCGCGAGCATCGGATGCTCGGTCGAGAGCACGTTGACGTTGGTGCGGAACTCGACGACCGGGATCGCGAAGGCTTGCGCGAAATCCGCGATCGCCGGCGCGCTGGAAGCAAGCCGTGCCGCGCCCTGCGCGATGATCACCGGCCGCTCGGCCTTGGCGAGGATCGCCGCGGCGCCTTCGATCTGCTCTGCCGTCGGCCCCGGCACCGTGCCGAAGCCGCGCCGCGGCTTGGCCTCGAAGGTGAAGCTCTTGATCGGCTGCGCCATCACCTCGCGCGGCAAGGTGAGATAGACCGGGCCGCAAGGCTCGGTCGTCGCGATCTCGATGGCGCGATCGACCACCGCCTCGAGTTGCTCGGCATTGCGCAGCTCGTAATCCCATTTACAGAATTCGCGCACCATGCCGCCCTGGTCGAACATCTCCTGCTGCCAGTGGATGCCGGTGTCGCGCGAGCCTTTGAAGCCGCTTTCGGTGATCGGCGTGCGGCCGGCGGTGAAGATGATCGGCACGCGGTCGCGCGCGGCGTCGATCAGCGCGTTGATGCCGTTCGCCGTGCCGACATTCACATGGAACATCACCATCTGCGGCCGGCCGGTATGGAGGTAGTAGCTCATCGCCATCGAGGTCGCGACGTTTTCGTGCCCGACCGAGACAACCTTGAGCTTGGGATCGGTGCCCTTGGCGTTGATCGCGGCGATCGCCTCGATCACGGGTGCGAAATCGGTGCCGCCATTGGCGAAGAGATATTCGATCCCCCGCTCTGCCATCAGCGTCAGATAGGCCTCAGCGACCGTCTCGACCGCGATGGTTTTCTTCGCGCACATTTCGCGTCTCCCGTTGTTCGCCGCCATCTAAGGGTTTAGGGCAGGTCCGGTCAACGAATTGCGTGTTCCAGGCAGCTACAGTAAATCGTCCGTCATCGCGAGACCGCGACGCGGTCGTGGCGATCCAGGAATCATGAAAAAGCTGGATTGCTTCGCTTCGCTCGCAATGACGGGAGAGGAAGCGCATTTCATGGATTTACATCTCACGGGAAAGAAGGCGCTGATCACCGGCGCCTCGCGCGGCATCGGCTTCGCTGTCGCCAAATGCCTGGCCGGCGAAGGCGCGGCGAGTACGCATCGCGGCGCGGCCGGGCGAGCGTATCGAGAAAGCGGCGGCGGCGCTGCGCGAGGCCGGCGCGAAAGACTTCGCCGCTTACGGCCTCGACCTGTCGCTGACCGAGAAGCGCGCCGAGCTTGTCGAAAGCTGCGGCGATGTCGACATCCTGGTCAATTGCGCCGGCGTCATCCCGCGCCAGACGATCGAGGAGATGAGCGAGGCAGCGTGGCGTCGAATCCTGGGAGCTGAAGCTCTTTGGCTCGATCGATCTGACACGGCGCTACTACACGCGCATGAAAGAGCGGCGCAGCGGCGTGATCATCAACGTCATCGGCTCGGCAGGGCTGCGGCCGGATCCGCGCTTCGCCGCCGGCTCGGTCGCCAATTCGGCGTTGATGTCGCTGACGAGTGCCCTGGGTGGAGTTAGCCCCGATTTCAATGTCCGCATCGTCGGCGTCAATCCGGGCTCGGTCCGCACCGAGCGCACCGTCGAGCAATTGAAGCGCGTCGCCAAGCAGCGCCTCGGCGATGAGAGCCGCTGGCCCGAGATCGACAAGGAGATGGATAAGACACGGCCTTTCGGCCAGATCCAGAAGCCTGAACAGATGGCGGCGGTGATCGCCTTCCTCGCCTCCGATCACGCGCAATATGTGACCGGCACGACCATCACGGTGGATGGCGGCGCGACCGCGCGCACCATGGCGCATTGAAAGGCGCATAGGGAGGCGATCATGACCGAGATCACGGCACGCGACGGCATCAAACTCTATGCGGAAAGCCAGGGCCCCGCAGACGGTGCGCCGATCGTCTTCGTGCATGAGCTCGCCGGCTCGTGCCGCGCATTCGATCTGCAGGTCGCAGATTGGCGCAACGCCTGGCGCTGCATCACCTTCAATGCGCGCGGCTATCCGCCATCGGAGATCCCGCCAAGTGTCGATTCCTATTCGCAAGGCCACGCCGCCGCCGATATCGGCGCGGTGCTCGACGGCTTCGGTCTCAAGGAAGCGCATATCATCGGCGTGTCGATGGGCTCGGCCTCGACCTTGCAATATGCGATCCGCCATCCCGATCGCGTGCGCTCGATCACGCTGACCAGCATCGGCAGCGGCTCCGATCTGAAGCCCGGTGAATTCGCCGCGAGCATGGAGGTGCTGGCCGAGCTCGCGCTGACCAAGGGCATGCGCGCGCTCGCCGAACATTACGCCGCGACACCGACGCGCTATCGCCTCCAGGAAAAGAACCCGGCGGAATACAAGAATTTCATCGACCAGCTCGCCGCCAACTCGGCGCTCGGCATCACCAACACGATGCGCGGCGTGCAATCGAAGCGCGCGCCGCTCTATGCGCATAAAGATCGCATCGCGGCGCTGAATGTTCCCGCGCTCGTGGTGCTGGGCGAAGAGGACGAGCCCTGCGCGAAGCCCAGCCAGTTCCTCAAGGAAAATCTTCCCGGCGCGCGGCTCGAAATCGTCCCGAAGACCGGGCATTGCGTGAATCTGGAAGAGCCGGCGCTTTACAACCGTCTGGTCATGGGCTTTATCGAAGGCATCGAGGCGCGGCGCGCCCGATCATAAGGGGAGGTCCAATGAAACTGGTTCTATTTCAGGCTGGAGGAACGGGGGAAGTCACACCCGGCCTCTTGACCGATCGCGGTGTGGTCAGCATCGCGAAACACGTCAAGAAGAGCTACACGCCGCAGCTCACGATGAACGGCATCATCGACGATTTCGACAAGCTCAAGCCGGCGCTGGAACGTGCCGCCGCGAGCGACGAAGCGGTGCCGCTGTCCTCGGTGCAATTGCGCTCGCCGCTGCCGCGGCCCGGCAAGATCCTCGCTTGCATCGCCAATTACTGGGAGCATGCGCAGCGCGAGGCACGCAAGCTGTCGATGTTCCTCAAGAACCCCGATGCGGTGATCGGCCCGGGCGATACGGTGGTGCTACCCGAATTCACCGAGCCCTACGCTTTCATGCACGAGGCCGAGCTCGCCCTCGTCATCAAAGGCCCGGCGAAGATGGTCAAAGCCAAGGATTGGCGCAGCGCCATCTTCGGCTATACCGGCATGATCGACGTGTCGGCGCGCGGCAATGGCCGTCACACCTGGCCGTCGGGTCCGCCCGCCGCCTGGACCGGCAAGTCCTTCGACACGTTTGCGCCGATTGGCCCTTGCATCACCACGGCCGACGAGATTCCCGATCCGAACAACGTCGTCGTGCGGTTCTGGAACGACGGGCAACTGCGTCACAACTACAACACCGACGATATGGAGCATCGCGTGCCGGAGCTCATCGAATGGGCGACGACGGTGATGACGCTCTATTCCGGCGACGTCATTGCTTGCGGCACCAACCATGAAGGGCTGGGCTTCATGCAGGACGGCGAGACCTGCGACATCGAGGTCGTCGGCGTCGGCAAGATGACGGTGAAAGTGCGCGATCCGCTGAAGCGCACCTGGGAACGCGGCGTCTATATGGGCGCCGATTCGACCAATCCCGAAGCGGTCAAGCGCAACCGCCCGAAGGACGCGTAGACGTCGTAACGCGACTGTCTAAATTCGTCATTGCGAGCGAAGCGAAGCAATCCAGGGGTTCACGTGAGATCTCTGGATTGCTTCGTCGCTATCGCTCCTCGCAATGACGATGTTGAGCTAGCACTGCGAACTACAGCAACGCCTCGAGCGCCCGCGAATAGAATTCGCGGAATCGTTCGCCGATAGGCCGGTCGCCCCAAGCTTGAAGGGTGACCGGCTTTGCTTTTGCGACTTGCTTGTCGAAGAGGCTTTCGAGCTGCGCCGCCGTCTCGCGGCCCAGCACCACGGCATCGACCTCATCGTTGAAGAGAATGCTGCGGTGATCGAAATTCGATGAGCCGACCACCGACCACACACCGTCGATCGTCGCCCATTTCGAATGCAGCATGCCGTCCTGCTCTTCGAAGATATGGACACCGGCTTCGAGGAGATCGCCGTAATCGGCGCGGCCGACCGCCTGCGCCATCGGCTCGTCGCTATTGCCCGGCACCATCAGGCGGACATCGACGCCGCGCTTGGCCGCGGCGATGAGATCGTGCTTCTCGTCGTCGGTCGGCACGAAATAGGCGGCGCTGATCCAGATGCTCTTCTCGGCATTGCGGATCGCCGACAGGATCGTCGCGTAATAGCGCGGGATCGTGTCGTTGTGATCGCTGGCGATGATGCTGCACCGCCTCGTCGCCGCTCGCCGGCGGCGGGCGTTCGGCGGCCGGCTTCAGCGGCGGCCCCTGCTCGTCTTGCCAATGCGTGAGAAAGACCTGTTGCAGCTCGGCCGCGGCGGGCCCGTCGACCTCGACATCGGTATCGTGCCAGGTTTCGGGGCTGGGACCGTCGGAGGCGACGATGCGCGAATGCGGATGCGCCTGATAGACGGTGTAGAGATTGACGCCGCCGACGATCGCCGTGCGATTGTCGACCGCGAGGATCTTGCGGTGATCGCGATCGTTGATCGAGCCGACATCCGTGAGCGGATGGAATCCTAACACCTCGACCCCGGCCGACTTGAGCGTGTCGAAAACGTCTTGCGGCGTATCGATTGAGCCGTAGCTGTCATAGATCACCGCGACCGATACCCCGGCGCGCGCTTTCGCGGTCAACAGATCGACAAGATGCCGGTTGTCGCTCAGGACATTCTCGAAGATATAATATTCGAGATAGATGTTGCGCCGCGCCGCTTTGATCGCCGCGAACATCGCGCGAAACGTCTCGGGACCGTCCTGCAGAAGGCGCGTGCGATTGCCGATCGAGAGCGGCATGCCGGCGACCTCCTGCTCGATCGCGAGATGGCGCTGCAACAGATCCGATTGCGCGCCGAGCCGCGCGATGACCGCTTTGCTTTGCGCCGGCGAGAGCGGCCCGCGCGCGCCGACCACGGTCTGCTGACCCTTCGGCGTGTGATCGATCACGCCATCGACCGAGGGCACCGCGCAGCCGCTGAGCAACGCCGCGAGAAAAAAGGACAGAACCGGGACAAACGCGGCGCGCAGGCGCGGCATCAAGCAGCGAATCATGGGGGTAAGCCTCTGACATAGGAAGGCTAACCGCGTTTCGCGACGGAATTACGGGAGAAAGGCGATGGAGTCCGGCGAATTTAAGGCGTCTCTACGCATTGCGGGCGTTTGCGGGCGACGGTGCCGGAACTTCGGCGGGGGCCATGCGCTTTCCTAGCTGTAGCCCGCCTTTCTGTCGGGGCCTTTGGCGCGCGGAGCGACATATTCCCAAAAGCCGCACTTTCTTCCTCTCGAAAGTCGCCACCGCGAGCTTCATCGGCGGGCTCCTGGAATGGTACGACTTTTATATCTTCGCCACCGCCTCCGCGTTGGTGCTGGGCAAGCTGTTCTTTCCGAGCGGCGATCCCTTGGCGGGCACGATGGCGGCCTTCGGCACGTTTGCCTCGGGCTTTCTCGCACGGCCGATCGGCGGCATCCTTTTCGGCCATATCGGCGACCGCATCGGCCGTAAGGCCAGTCTGATCGCGACCCTTCTCATCATCGGCTTGGGCACGTTCCTGATCGGCTGCTTGCCGACCTATCAGCAGATCGGCTCTGTTGCTCCCGTGCTGCTTGTCATCTTGCGCATCGCCCAGGGCATCGGCCTCGGCGGCGAATATGGCGGCGCCAGTCTGATGATGATCGAGCATGCGCCGCTGCCCGAGCGCGGCTTCTGGGGCAGCTTGCCGCAAGCAGCATCGCCGGCCGGGCTGCTGTTGGCGACGGCGTCCTTCGGACTCGTCTCGCTTTTGCCTGACGACAAGTTCTGGTCCTGGGGCTGGCGCTTGCCGTTCCTGACCTCGGCCGTCGCCATGATCCTCGGCTATTTCATCCGCATCCGGCTGACCGAAACGCCCGAATTCGAGGACGGCAAGAAAAGCGCCAGCAAGAAGACGGAGAAAGCGCCGATCACCGATCTGCTGCGCACACATCTCTACAACACCTTCCTCGCCACCGGTGCGCGGCTTGCCGAAACGGTGTCGGGCAACATGATCAAATCCTTCGGCCTGACCTATGCGACGATGGTGCTGGGCTTCCAGAAGGAAATGCCGCTCAACGCTTTGACCGGGACCGCAATCATCGGCGTGATCGCAACGCCGCTCTACGGCATGCTCGGCGATCGCTTCGGGCAGCGCTATGTCTATATGGCCGGCACGTTCTTCGCCGCCGCCCTTGCCTTTCCGTTCTTCTGGCTGTTGGATTTTCGCACGCCGGTCGCGCTGTGGCTCGGTTTCGCGATCGCATTCAATCTCGGCCCGACCCTGATGCTGAGCGTGCAACCGACCTTCTTCACTCAGCTTTTCGACACGCGCGTGCGCTACACCGGTCTGTCGGTCGCCTATCAGGTGTCGGCCATCATCGGCGGCTTCATTCCGCTGATCGCTTTGTGGACCTTGCGCATCTCGAACAACAAGCCTTGGATAACCGCCGGGGTGCTTGCGGCCGTAGCGCTGCTCTCGCTGACTTGCGCGGGGCTCGCTATTCTGCGCCGGCAGCCGCGGCAACGCGCACCCAAAGCAGCGGCGCGCGCAGGACGGTGAACCAATGAGGGCCGCTGCCGACAAAGAAGCGTCGCCGAATGCCCGTGCCGCATCCACGGCGCGCGAATTCGATACCGATATCCCGTCGCGGATGGATCGCCTGCCGTGGAGCAGCTTTCATTGGCTGATCGTCGTCGCGCTCGGCATTACCTGGGTTCTCGACGGGCTCGAAGTCACGCTCGTCGGCTCGCTTTCGGGCGCCATCACCGGCGACAAGCATATCGGCATCAGCGACGCTGAGATCGGCTTCGCCGCTAGCACCTATCTTTCCGGCGCGATCGTTGGCGCGCTCGGCTTCGGTCATCTGACCGACCGGCTCGGGCGCAAGAAGCTCTTCCTCATCACCGTCGCGGTTTATGCCGTCGCGACGATGGCGACGGCGCTCTCTTGGGATTTCGCGTCTTTCGCGTTCTTCCGTTTCGCCACGGGCCTCGGCATCGGCGGCGAATACGCGGCGATTAATTCGGCGATCGACGAGCTGATCCCGGCGCGTTGCCGCGGCTGGACCGACCTCGCCATCAACGGCACCTTCTGGATCGGCGCAGCGCTCGGCGCCGGCGCCTCGCTGTTCGTGCTCGATCCGAACATCGTGCCGCCGGAAATCGGCTGGCGCGCCGCGTTCGCCATCGGCGGGGTGCTCGGTTTCTCGATCATGCTGCTGCGCCGCCACGTGCCGGAAAGCCCGCGCTGGCTGATGGTGCATGGCCGCGTCGCGGAAGCCGAAGCTGTGGTCGGCGAGATCGAGGCGCGTGTCGGTCAGCCAATAAGCGAGCCGGCGCCGCGCATCCGCCTCAAGAGCGGCGAGACGCTCGGCCTTTGGCGCGTCGCCCGCACCATTGCGAAGCTCTATCCCAAACGCCTGCTGCTCGGCCTTGTCCTCATGGCGGCACAGGCCTTTTTCTACAATGCGATCTTCTTCACCTATGCGCTGGTGCTGGGGAAATTCTACGACGTGCCGTCGGGCCGCGTCGGTCTTTATATGTTCGCCTTCGCCATCGGCAATTTCTTCGGGCCGCTTTTGCTCGGCCGCTTCTTCGACACGATCGGCCGTCGGCAGATGATCACGCTCACCTATGCGTTGGCGGGCATCCTGATGGCGATAACGGCGATCCTGTTCGAGAAAGGCCTGCTCGACGCCACGCAGCAGACCGCCGCTTGGACCATCATCTTCTTCATCGCCTCTGCCGCGGCGAGCGCTGCTTATCTGACGGTCGGCGAGAGTTTCCCCTTGGAAGTACGCGCGATCGTGATCGCGCTGTTTTATGCCGCCGGCACGGCGATCGGCGGCGTCGCGGCACCGACCTTGTTCGGCGCACTGATCGCGACCGGATCGCGCGACGCGTTGATGTGGGGCTATCTCGGCGGCGCAGCGTTGATGCTCATCGCGGCCGCGACCGAAGCCTGGATCGGCGTCGCGGCCGAGCGCCAATCGCTGGAGAGCGTGGCGCGGCCGCTATCCGCCGCGGACTAGCCCGCTACCAGGAGAACGACACCGCCGCCGTGCCGAGCACGTCGGAGGAGCGCTGCCCCACGAATTCGTCGGTGCGCCGCATCACACTAAGATCGAGACGGGCGTGATCGCTCCAATAGACCGACGCGCCGGCTTGCAGATCGGCGACCAGCGTCTTGTGCTCGACATGCGCGCTGGTGCGGAAGCTGTTGCCGTCGAGGAAGATGTTGCGCGCGACAGCCCGGCCGGCGGCGCCGGCGAACAGATACCAGCCGATATCGTCGCCGAGATGCTCGCCGTTGAAATAATCCGTGCCCGATAGCGACGGCCGCACACGCACCGGCCCGTAATCGGTTTCGAGATGATGGCCGATGCGGAGTTGCGCCCCTATCTGGGCATAATCGTACACATTGCCGACCGTTCGCGCCGGCCGTCGGTACGATGTCGACGCCGTTCTGCACGCCGTCGCTTTCCCAATGCAGGAACGGCACGCCGATTCGCCAGTACCGGTCATAGGCGAGCACGCCGCCGGGCTCGTTCTGGATTTGATTGCTCCAGCCCTGCGCCTGGTGAATGCCCATGAATTGATGCCAGTCGTTCTGAATCTGGCGGCCGAGCGCGCCCGGCCCGACAAGCCCCAATTCGAGCTCAAGATTTTCGAGCTCGTTGCCGTTCGTCTCTTGCAGCAGGCTCGGGCCGACATAGAGCCAGCCGGCATAAGGACGGTCGGTCGGATCCGGCGGTTTGATATCGAGATTCTTTGGCGTGAAGATGCTCTGACCGACAGAACCACGAGATGCGGCGGTGCGATGGCGCGCCGTTATCGAAGACGGTCGGGATCTTGCCGACGAATTGGAAGACATCGTCGGTCCAGCCGTTCGGCTGCAGCACCGGGCTCAGCATGGAGAGGCGAAAGCCCTGCGTGTAGTGCTTGTCGCTATTGAAATAGAGCGAGTCATTCTCTTCGAGAATGGTTGTTCGCCAATCGTCGTTATGCGGCGATGGCCCGGGATCCGCGCCGGTCTGCGCGACGGCGCGGGAATGAATGGCAAACACAGCGCTTAGCGCGAGAGCGCCAAGGCCGAAGCGACGGAGGTTCGATTGATTGCTCATCATGATAGCGCGTGACGATCACGGGCGAATATGGCGCTATTATGTCAGGAATAATGCTTCTTGCTGTTTGGGAGATCGTTCATGAAAGCATTAGTCAATACGCCGAAAGGTTCCACTCTCGTTGAGATGCGCGATGTTCCGGAACCGAATCCCGCGCCGTATGAAGCGCTGATCGCAGTTCATGCTTTCTCGCTCAATCGCGGGGAATTGACTTTGATGCGCATCCGGCCCGAAGGCTGGCAACCGGGCCAGGATGTTGCCGGTGTTGTGTTGAAAGCTGCTGCCGATGGCAGCGGTCCGAAAGAGGGCACACGCGTTGTCGGCATTCTGGATTGGCATGGCTGGGCCGAGCGTGCCGCTGTATCGACTCGTCGGCTGGCCCCGTTGCCCGACAACGTAAGCTTCGGTGCAGCCGCTTCATTGCCCGTCGCCGGTCTTACCGCTTTGCGCACCTTGCATCACGGCGCGCCGCTCCTCGGCCGCAATGTGCTGATCACGGGCGCCGCCGGCGGCGTCGGCAATCTCGCCGTGCAGCTCGCCGCACATTCGGGTGCCAGGGTGACGGCCATCGCACGCGGCGCACGCGGCGAGCCACTCGCGAAACTCGGCGCGCACAACGTTATCGACGACATCGCCAAAGCCCAAGGCAAATTCTGGCTGATCCTCGAATCGGCCGGCGGTGCGTCGCTCAAAGCAGCGATTGGCTTGCTTGAGCCGAAAGGCACGGTGGTGATCTTCGGCAATTCTTCCGGCGAAGAGACAAGCTTCAGCTTTCGCGACTTCGGTCCTGCGAACAACGCGCGCATCCAAAGCTTCCACTCTTTCGCATCGGGACCCGAAGAAGCCTTTGGCCCCGATCTCGCGCTGCTCGCCGGGCTTATCGCCAAAGACGCGCTCAAGCCAGAGATCGAGGAACATAGCTGGCGCGATTTCGCGAGCGTCGCAAAGGCCCTGGGCGAGCGCCGCGTACGCGGCAAAGCTATCTTTCGTGTGGACTGAGCCAGCCATTGATGTTGCGGCAGAAATGCTGACGCAACAACGCAAGATCGTTTCAATGATCGCACATTGAAACCGCGATGGTCGGCACTTACGTCAGAATTGGTGCAAACAGTCATGGAGGATGCCGAACAAGCATGACTCCACCGGCTCAGTGGTAACCAGCACCCGATGCAAAGCCCGGTTGTCAGGATCGGGCGGTGAGCTTGCAGAGCCACCAAAATGAACCCCGCCATAGCCGAGGCTAGGCGGGGTTCGCTTTATCGCGATGAGTGCGAAGGTTACGCCGCCGCATCCACCGGCGGTTGCTCGGTCGCGCGCTGCGCGGGCTGGATCGCGAACGCGACCACGTCCGCCGAGCTCTGTGCAACAGAGCGCGTCGCCGACATCGTCTCGCGTGAGACGGCGAGTGCTTGATCGGCGAAAGCGTTGAAATCGGTATCGAGCCGCTTCATGCTTTCCTCGAACCAGCTGCGCTGGATCGATGCCGCCTCTTTGAGATCGTTACAATGGGCGAGCCGCTCGATCGTATCGAGCGTTGACGTCGCGGCGGCGCATCGCCGCTCGAGCCAGCCCGTCGCCACCGGCTCGCTCGCTTTGAGTATCCCGGCCTGAGCGCGCAGCCACGCCTCAACCGGCCAGCTCAGCATGTATGCAACCGAACCGTCGAAGAACGGCTGCGACGCCGCTTCCATCGTACTCTCCACCCTTTCGTCGATTCCGATTTTTTGTCCTCGCGCCATGATGCGTATGCCTCCTCATTTCCTGCCGCAGGAGTCGAATGAAGCCAAGTTGCGCCGATTGGTTTGACGAGGGTAACAGGCTAACGCCGTAATGTGACGGAAGTTAGACTGGTCCAATAACGCGCGAAGATTTCATGTTCGCGATAAAGAAGATTTCATATTCGCGATGAATTGGATGAAAGCGCTTCCACCAAAGCGTTGACCATCGGCTTCAGATGAAAGCTCGATTCCGGCATCGCCGCGACATGAAAACCCCGTTTCGTCAATGCACTGGCTGCGACCGGTCCCACCGCGGCGATGAGGACGCGCGCAAGCCCTTGGCGCAATTCCGCTTCGATCCCGCGCTGCTTGGCGACTTCCTCCAGCCGCTCGATCTGCGGCGTGCTGGTGAAAGCAACGGCATCGAATTTTCCCGCCGCCATGCCGCGGATCGCGGCATCGACCTGCTCGCTCTCCGTATCCGAAGCATAACGATAAGGCACGATCGGCACAGCCGTCGCGCCCGCTTCGCGCAGGAAATCGAGCAGCGGCGCGTTCGGATTGCCAGGATAGAGCTGCACGCCGACGGTGCGGTTGTTGAGATTTTCCCGCTTCAGCGTCGCGATCACGCCGGCGGTGGTCGGCGTCTCGGCCGCAAGTCCCGGCGCGAGGCCCAACTCGCGGAGCACACGCGCGGGTTTCGGTCCCCGCGTGACGGTGCGCAACTGTTTCAACGCGGCGAGCGCTTGTGCCCCGATCCCCGCGCGTTGCGCCACACCCATCAGCCGCCGCAGCCCTTCGCCAGTGAGCAGGATGAGATCATCGAGCGCACCGGCGCTGAGTCGTTGCAGCCAAGCCTCAACCGGTGCCGGGTCTTCGAGATCGTTGATCGTGACCAGCGGACAGCGCGCGGCGACGGCGCCGCGCTCTTCCAGCATGCGTGCGAAAAGATCGAGCTCGCGGCTCTCGGGCACGAGGATGCGCCGGCCGGCGAGCGGCTTTTCCGATGATGACTGTTCGGCTTCCATCGCCGGATTCTACCACGCTATGATCGCGGCGATGAGCCTCACCATCCGTCCCCTCGAAGAATCCGATGTCGAAGCCGCGGACAAAGTCCGCCGCCTCGCTTTCGGCACCTATTTCGGCCTGCCCGACCCCCTGAGCTTTTCCGGCACGTCGCGCCTCATCGAGATACGCCGACGCGCCTGGCCGGATGGCGCGATCCTGGCCGAGCAAGACGGCGCGATCGCCGGCGTCGCCATTTCGAGCCGCTGGGGCAGCCTCGGCATCTTCGGCCCGCTTGCCGTTCATCCGCAATATTGGCGCAGCGGCATCGCGCGCCAACTGCTCGACGCGACGATGCCGATCTACGAAAACTGGCAGTGCCGCGCCGCGGCACTCTTTACCTTCCCGGCCAGCCTCACGCATGTCGGGCTCTATCAGCGCTATGGCTTCTGGCCGCGCAGCCTGACCGCGGTCATGAGCCGACCGGTAACGGCGCCGAGCCCCGTGCCGCAGGCGCGCTCGCTGACGGCGATGAGCGCGGCCGAGCAACACGATGCGATCGGGCAATGCGCGGCGCTGACCGATCGACTTTATCCCGGCCTCGATCTGCGCGACGAGATCGCGATGGTGATCGCGCATCCGACCGCCGATGCGATCGTGTTGACCGAAGGCTCGGCGATCACCGGCTTCATCATCTGCCATTTCGGGGCGGGCAGCGAAGCCGATACCGGCATCGCCTATGCGAAATTTGCGGCGGCGCGGCCGGGCCCCAATGCCGCGCGCGATTTTCAGCGCCTGCTCGATGCGGCCAACGATTTCGCGCACCGCAATGGCGCAACGAAGCTCAACGCCGGCGTCAATATGGGTGCGATGGAAGCCTATCGCCTGATGATCGCCGCCGGCTTCCGCTCAACGCTGCAAGGCGTCGCCATGCATCGGCCGTGGATCGACATCTACGACCGGCCTGATGTTTTCGCCCTAGAGGATTGGCGCTGAGAGGATTGGCGCTGAGACGGCGCGACCACGACCGGTAGCGCGGTCGAATACTTCACCTGCTTGAGCGAGAATGACGAGCGGATCGAGGCGACGCCCGGCACCTGCGTCAGATGATCGAGCAGGAACCGCTCATAGGCGCTGAGATCGGCGCAGACCACGCGCAGCAAGTAATCGGCATCGCCGGTCATCAGATAGCATTCCATCACCTCGGGCCGAGTGAGGATCGCGGCCTCAAAGCGCTTCAGCGACGGTTCAATCTGGCGCTCGAGCGAAACATGGACGAAGACGCTGACGGCGAGCCCGACCGCGGCGGGATCGACCAGCGTCACATGTTTTCGGATCACGCCCTGTTCCTCGAGCGCACGCACCCGCCGCAGACACGGCGCCGGGCTCAAACCGACGGCATCGGCGAGCGCAACATTGGCGATCCGGGCATCGTCCTGGAGCTGGGCGAGGATTTTGCGGTCGATTGCGTCCAGCGGCGCGTCACGCAATTTCTCGCCAGAATTTGCCATTGCCACGCAACATCTCCGCGAAAACCCGCTTGGAATTGCGCCATCTTCGCAAGGACCCGTCGGCGCGACAAGCATATACTTCCGGCGATGGACACGATTGCTCGTCCGCAAACCGCGGCGATCACGACGCTCGAGGATCTCGAACGCCGCGCGCTGTGGCTGTCGTCCTGGACGATTCATCATGCCAATCATCTGCGCGAGAGCCGCGACGGGCTGAAAGTCGGCGGCCATCAGGCAAGTTGTGCGTCCTCGGTGACCCTGCTCGCGGCGCTTTACGGTCACGCGCTCCGGCCGCAGGACCGCATCGCGGTGAAGCCGCATGCGGCGCCGGTGATGCATGCGATCATGTATCTGATGGGGCTGCAAAGCCGCGACGCGCTCGAGCGATTCCGCGGCTTCGGCGGCGCGCAATCTTATCCTTCCCGCACCAAGGACACGGTGCCGGTGGATTTCTCGACCGGCTCGGTGGGGCTGGGCGTCGGCATGACGCTCTTCGCCAGCATCGCGCAGGATTACCTCGCGACGCATAAGCTCCTCGACGGCGAACCCGGCCGCATGATCGCGCTGATGGGCGACGCCGAGCTCGACGAAGGCAATGTCTTCGAGGCGCTGCTCGAAGGCTGGAAGCACGATGTGCGCAATCTCTGGTGGGTGATCGATTACAACCGCCATAGCCTCGATGGCGTCGTTTCCGATCTGCTCTTCCAGAAGATCCAATCTTTCTTCGCGACCGTCGGCTGGAATGTCGTGCTGCTGAAATACGGCAAGCGGCTCGAAGCAGCTTTCGCCGAGCCCGGCGGCGACGCGCTCCGGCACTGGATCGATCATTGCCCGAACGATCTCTATTCCGCGCTCACTTTCGAAGGCGGCGCCGGCTTTCGCCGCGAGATCGAAGCGACGCTTGGCGACGACGCCGGCATCAAGCGCCTGCTCGCGAGTCACGACGACGCATCGCTCCACCGCCTGATGACCAATCTGGGCGGTCATGACATGGCGACAGTGGTCGACGCTTTCGATCGCGCCAGCGCCACCGAACAACCGACATGCTTTGTTGCCTACACGATCAAGGGCATGGGCCTGCCCTTTGCCGGGCATAAGGACAATCACGCCGGTCTCATGACCGAGGCCCAGATGGACGCTTTCCGTAAAGCGCAAGGCATCCTGCCGGGAGAGGAATGGGAGAAATTCGCCGGCCTGGATGAAGTGGCGGCACAGCGCCTCCTCGCCTTTGTCGATGGCCTGCCGAAGAAGCTGGGCTTGCCGCGCAAAGCCGCGCATGCGACGACACTGGCGATGCCGGCCGTCGCGGCCCCGGCGAGCGACCACGGATCGACACAGGAAGGCTTTGGCCGTTTTCTGTTCGAGCTGGCGAGATCCGACAGCGCCCTCGCGCAGCGCGTCGTGACGACGTCTCCGGATGTGACCGTTTCGACCAACCTTGGCGGCTGGGTCAATCAGGTCGGGCTCTTCGCGCGCGCGCCGCATGGCGATGTGTTCCGCGATCGCAAGCTTCCCTCGATCCAGCGCTGGGTCCATTCGCCGCAAGGACGGCATATCGAGCTCGGCATCGCCGAAAACAACCTCTTCCTCTCACTCGCCGCGCTCGGCCTCGCCGAACCGGTCTTCGGCGCGCGCCTCTTACCGATCGGCACGGTCTACGATCCCTTCATCGAGCGCGGCCTCGATGCGCTCAACTACGCCTGCTATCAGGATGCGCGCTTCCTGCTGGTCGCAACGCCTTCGGGCATATCGCTTGCCCCCGAAGGTGGCGCGCATCAGTCGATCGTCACGCCGCTCATCGGCCTGGGCCAGCCCGGCCTCACAATGTTCGAGCCGGCTTTCATCGACGAGTTGCGGGCGATCATGGGCTGGGCTTTCGAACACCTGCAACGCGAGGATGGTGGCTCTGTTTATCTTCGCCTTTCGACGCGCGCGATCGATCAGCCGCGGCGGCAGCTTGATCAAGCACTCGCGACGCAAGGCGGCTATTGGCTGCGCGAACCGGGCGAGCCGGCGGAGCTCGCCATCGTCAGCATCGGCGCGGTGACACCCGAAGCGATCGAAGCCGTCGCGCGGCTCGGCGCGCGTCATCCGCGCATCGGGCTGATGATCATAACCTCGGCCGATCTTCTGCATCGCGGTTGGCTCGAAGCGCCAGGCGCATCAACCATCGATCGCCTACTCAAGCCGTTGGCGCGCGATGCCGCGCTGGTCACGGTAACCGATGGCCATCCGGCCACGCTTTCCTGGCTCGGTGCAGTACGCGGTCAGCGCATCGCGCCGCTCGGCGTCGATCACTTCGGGCAATCGGGTGACATCGCCGATCTCTATGCGAGCCAGGGCATCGATGCCGACGCCATCGTCGACGCGGCGGAGCGCACGCTCAATCGCCGCTGATCGCGGCGAGACTATCCCCGTGCCGCGGCTTCGAGTTCGGCGATATCGAATTTCACCATCTTCATCATCGCTTCCATGACCCGCTTACCCTTGGCGCGATCCGGATCGTTGATCAGGTAGAGAAGCCGCGCCGGCGTGATCTGCCAGGTGATGCCCCAGCGGTCGGTCAGCCAACCACAGGCGATGCCTTTGCCGCCGGCGGTCAGCGCATCCCACAAACGATCGACCTCGGCCTGCGTATCGCATTCGACCATGATCGAGAAATTGCGGCTCTGGGGATCGAACGGCCCGGCCTCGATCGCGCGATAGCGCTGATCGCCGAGCGTGAAGGCGGCAATCTTGACGGTGCCGGCCGGGCCGCTCGGCGTATCGGCCGGGATGGTCGAGAGAAAATCGAGCGAGGAACCGGGAATCAGCGATACATAGAAGCGCAGCGCCGCTTCCATGTCTTTCTCGAACCAGAGATGCTGACAGACCTTCATGATGATACTCCTACCAATTTGACGAGCGTCACTATCGAACGGCTTGGAAGATTTAATCGTCACCCCCGCGAAAGCGGGGGTCCAGAAGCAACACACTGGATGCCCGCTTTCGCGGGCATGACGATAGAGGCAACGTGCTGATTTGAATCTCTAGCTGATCCGTCAGCGGTTCTACCCGCCGCTGATCGCGGTGATGATGAGAACCGAGGCGCCGGGTCGCAGCGGCGTGTCCAGAGCCGACCTATCGCCATCGACGAAAATATTCACATGCGGGCGGATACGCGGCGTCGAATCGCTGAGCCGGTCGCGCATTCCCGGCCAGCGCATATCGAGCGCATCGAGCAGCCCGCGCACCTACGCGGCCTCCAATTCGAGCTGTCGCGGACAGCCCGGGAAAGAGCCGCGTCAGCGCCGGCGTCAGCGTGATCGCGACGTTCGGCATCGGTCAATCGACGATCAGTGTCTCGACCGAGGCGATCGTCGGCAAATGCTGCGCGACGCGGCGCCAGCTCTCGCCTTCATCGGCGCTGGCATAGACCTCGCCGCTATTGGTGCCGAAATAGATGCCGGCGGGATCGTGCCGATCGGTCGCCATCGCCTGGCGCAACACGCCGAAGAACACGTCTTTCTGCGGCAGGCCTTCGCGCAGCGCCTGCCAATGCTTGCCGCCGTCGCGCGTGCGCCAGACGGCGGCTTTTGCTTCGGGCACATAGCGGCCGGCGATGTCGCCATTGAGCGGCACGAGATAGAGCGTCTCGCGATCGCGCGGATGCGCCGCGGCGGGAAAGCCGAAGCTCGACGGCAAGCCCGTCTCGATGCTCTCCCATTCGGCGCCGGCATTCTCGCTGCGATACATGCCGCAATGATTCTGCTGATAGAGGCGATCGGGCGTGCCCGGCGCCATCACCAGGCAATGCACGCATTGGCCGAATTCGGGATAGCGCTGATCCTCGGGATTGAAATCGGCGCGCGTGCCGCGATTGCGCGGCTCCCAGCTCTCGCCGCCATCGCGCGTGTAGAAGACGCCGGCGGCGGAGATGCCGACCCATATCTGCTGCGGATCGCGCGGATGCGGAACGAGCGAGTGCAGGATCAACCCCGCGCCGCCGGGATTCCAATTCGGCCGCGTCGGATGATTGCGCAAACCTTCGACCTGACTCCAACTTGCGCCATCATCACGCGACAAGAAAAGACCCGCAGGCTGCACGCCGGTGTAAAGCCCGCGCGCGCTCGGCGCGAGGCTCCAAACTGCTTTGATCGGCTCTTCGCCCTCGGCATATTTCAAGCCTTCGCTTGAATGCGTCCAGCTCTCGCCGAGATCGTTCGATTTCCACACCGCCGGGCCGAACCACTCATTGCCACCGCCGGCATAGATCGTGCCGGTTTCGGGATCGGCAATGACGTGATTCATCGGCCAGCAATCGCAATAGGGTCCGCGCAATTGCCAATCGCGGCGCACCCTATCGCTTTCGAGGATGAACGCGCCTTTGCGTGTGCCGAGCAGGATCAGCGTTTTCGTCATGAGATGCTTCCCCGTGCTAGGCAGGCTTCTCGCAATTGATCATCCACGGCACTCCGAAGCGATCCGTCACCATGGCGAAACGCTCGGCAAAGAAGGTTTTCGCGATCGGCATTTCCACACTGCCGCCCTCGGCAAGCGCCGTGAAAACACGATCGGCCTCGGCCGGCTTGTCGAAGCTCAACGACAGGCGGAAGCCTTTCGTCGGCTCCTGACGCCCCGGCGGCGCGTCGGAGGCCATGACCACCGTATCGCCAAGCTGGATACGGCCATGCAGGATCTTGTCATTCCATTCGGGCGGCACCTGGCCTTCGGCCGGCGTGCCCGCATGCTTCATCATCGAGATGATCTTGCCGCCGAGTTGCGCCTCATAGAATTTGAATGCCGCTTCGCATTCGCCGGTGAAGAGAAGATAGGGATTGGTCTGCATCTTTGTCTCCTCGTTGGGGCGATCAGCGTTTCGCCGTTTGGGCGCGCAGCCGCTCTTCCTGTTCTTTGAGCTCGGGTGTCAGGTTCGCGCCGAAATCTTCGGCCGCGAAGATCTGACGAATTTCGAGCTCGCTACCGTCTTCGAAAGGCGCGCGCTTCACCCACTCGATCGCTTCTTCCTTCGATTTCAGGTTGAATATCCAGAAGCCGGCGACGAGGCCCTCGAGCGAAAACGGACCCTGCGTCACGGCGCGAT
Organism: uncultured Alphaproteobacteria bacterium; assembly: GCA_963740675.1. Taxonomy (GTDB): domain Bacteria; phylum Pseudomonadota; class Alphaproteobacteria; order ATCC43930; family CGMCC-115725; genus CAIKMD01. The sequence goes on along the minus strand of CAVUFS010000001.1, from coordinate 365,225 downwards.
CCTTGCCGGTGAATTTGACGCGCACGCCTTTGCTCGTGGGATGAAGGCCCTCGCCCGCCTCCATCACGCCGGCCTTCACGAGTTCCTCATTGTATTTGCCCATGGCCGTGAGCAACTCGGTGCTCGGCATCTTGCCGGCTTCGCTGTCCTTGTTCGCCTTGACGATGATCATGAAACGCATGGCCGTTCCTCCTCTTCCCTGTCAATTGCAGTCAGTCGTCGATCGCCTGATAAGCGCCGGTCCAGAAATCGAGATAGACCGGCGAGAGCGCGGGAAATTGCGCGCGCTGCGCCATGAGGAGGACAATCACGTCCTCCGTCGGATCGTTCTGCCAAGCCGTGCCGTAGCCGCCATCCCAGCCATAAGCGCCGGGCGTCATCGCCAGACCGTCGCGCCCCGTAACGATGCCGACACCAAAGCCCCAGCCGCGATTGTCCCAGCCATCGCCGAACGGCGAAGCGGCTTTTTGCGCCGCGGTGAGCTGATCGGTCGTCATCAGCCCGACCGAGGCACGCGACAGGATGCGCTCATTGCCGTGCTTGCCGTGATTCAGCAGCATGCGTGCGAAAGCGAAATAATCGTCGATCGTCGACACCAGCCCGGCGGCGCCATCCTCGAAAGCCGGCGGCTTGGCCCAACGGCTGTCATCGACGCCATCATAACGCGAGAGCGCACCGGTCTTGTCGTTGACCCAGTAGCTCGTCGCGAGCCGGTCGAGCTTGTGCGGCGGAACGAAAAAGTCAGTGTCTTTCATGCCGAGCGGTTCGAAGATGCGCTCGCGCAGGAAATCGCCGAAGCTTTTGCCCGAGGCACGCGCGATCAACGCGCCCAGGACGTAAGAGCCGGTACCGTAGAGCCAGCGCTCGCCCGGTTGATGAATCAATGGCAGCGTGCCGAGCCGCTTCAGCCACTCATCAGGGCTATACGGAGTCGCCGGATTGGGCGGCCCGAAACCGACGACGCCGAGATCGGCGATCGCCTTGAGGATGGGGAATTTCTCGGGCGCTCCCCATACCAGGCCATAGCCCAAACGGAAGCTCAGCAGATCGCGCAGGCTGATCGGCCGCTGCGCCGGCACTGTTTCGTCGAGCGGCCCGTCGAGGCGTTTCAATACGCGGCGATCGGCCAGCTCGGGCAGAAAGCGATCGACCGGCTCATCGAGCCGCAGCTTGCATTCCTCGACCAGGATCATCGCCGCGGCGGCCGTGATCGGCTTGGTCATCGAGGTGATGCGGAAGAGCGTATCGCGGCGCATGGGATCGCTGCTTCCCAGCGCTTTGTTGCCGATAACGTCGACGTGAGTCTCGCCGCGCCGCGCGATCAGCGTCACCACGCCCGGCGCGAGACCGCGCTCGACATGGCCGGCCATGATGTCGTGCATGCGCGCCAGCCGCGCTTTGGACAATCCACTGCTCATAAGCTGTTCCTTCGCTTGTCGCGCCAATCAGAGTCGAAAGGGGCAGAACCCAAAAAATCAGGGTCGAAAGGGTCAGCGTCGAAAGGGAATGAGCGCGCGAAGTTTCTCGTCGCGCAGATAAAGCCCGCCCCAGGCAAGGATGCCGACATAGACGCCGAACAGAACATGACTGAAGAGCGGATCGCCGACACGCAGATGCGATGCAATCGCCCCGCCGAGCACGCCGGTGATAAGGATCGCACCGAGCACCGCCGTCCGGGGCACGACATAGAGTACGAGGCAGATCGCTTCGATAATGCCGATAACGAGACCGAGATAGTCGGGATAGCCAAGCGGCTGCATCGCCTCGCGCACGACATCGAGCTGCATCAGCTTGATGACGCTGTCGAAGGCGAGGAAGAGCGCCACAAGGCCGGTTGTTACGCGCCCCACCCAAAGCATTGCTTTAGAGCCCTTCGCCGTCTCGACCGTAAGCGCAACCATGAGCCCCTTTCCCTTCACTACCTCTGCGCGAAATCGCGCTTGACATAATACGTTGATATCAACATAATTAGCTCATGTCAAGCGGCGACGAACTTTCCTGGGAAGCGACGCGTCATGTGCGCGAGACTTGTCTCTGCATTCGCGTGCAACGTGCGGCGCGCGCGTTGGCGCGGCATTTCGACGACGCGCTGCGCCCCGCCGGTCTGACGCATGGGCAATATTCGCTGCTGGTCGCGCTCAATCAGGACGAGCCACCGATCATGAGCGAAATCGCGGCCGCGCTGGCGATGGACCGCACCACGCTTACGGCCAACCTCAAGCCGCTCGAGCGGCGCGGCCTGATGAAGATCGCGGTGGATCAGAAGGACAAGCGCAGCCGCCGTCTCATCATCACCAGCAAAGGCCGCGCGACGCTGAAAGCCGCTTTCCCAATTTGGAAAGCGGCGCATGCCGTGCTGGACAATGCTGTTGGAATAACGCGGGTCGATCGGTTACGAGCCGATCTCCGCGCCATTGCGCAGATGGAGAACTCGGCGGCGGAGAAAGCCGCCGCCGAGTAATCGATCACCGCTTAGTGATTACGGCGCATCTCGCTCGAGGTGTTGATCAGCGAGTGCAAATTGCGCGCGTAGTCGACCGCGCCCGGCGTCGGCATATCGTACGCGACGCGCGTGAATTCCTTCGTGCCCTGCACCGCGATCGGCGGGGCCTTCAGGACCGAGGCGACGAAGGCATCGACCGCGCCATCGAGCTTGGCAGCCGGGAAAACATCGCTGACGATGCCATAGCTCAGCGCCCGCTCGGCGCTGATGACATTCGTCGACCAGACGAGATAGCTGAGCGCCTTGCGCGGCACGCGGTCGATGAAGGACGACATCACCATGCCGGGCATAATATTGTGGCCCATCTCCGGCACCTGGAAGGTGGCGGCGTCGCTGGCGAGCGTTACGTCGCACGCCGCGGCAATGGCGCAGCCGAAGCCCAGCGCTTGGCCTTGGATCACTGCGACCACCGGGATCGATACCGTGCGCATGATGCCATAGGCATCGAACACGATGTCGCTTTCATTGCGGCGGGCATACGCCTCGGGCGGCGCCGGCGGCGGGCCGGCGGGACGCGCGCCCATGCCGGCACGGCCGATGCAAAAATCCTTGCCCGCGCCGCGCACGACGATGATGCGCGAGGTCTTCGGCGCTTCGCGGATGATGCCGGTGAATTCGACCACCATCTGATCGGTCATGCCATTGCCGTTATCCGGCCGGTTGATGGTGATGTTGAGGACCTGTCCGTCCTGCTTGGTGAGGATTTCGTTGCTCATATTGCCTCCTGGTGAGATGTCATTGCGATGATTTCTAGTTCGTCATTGCGAGAAGCGTAGCGACGAAGCAATCCAGTTTGGTTCAACAACTGGATTGCTTCGCTTCGCTCGCAATGACGCTGACTTACTGCTTCTGCTCTTTGCCCTTCAGCGCCCACTGGCCTTCCTTGAGGCGCGTGAGCGTGCCGTCTTCGCGCAGGGTGTCGAGCGCGACCGCGACCTCGCGGCCGTCCTTGCTGCCGAGCGCGGCCATCAAGTCCGAGAAGAACATCGGGCCGCTCTCGAGCGCCTGGCGCACGGTCTGGTAGCGCGCCGGCGCATTGCTGGCGTGGAAGCCCCAGGCGCGGCGGAATTCGAAATCGTCGCGCTGCTCGGGCAGCATCGTGCAGTCATAGCCAATCTTCGAGACCGTGCCGTTCTTCAGCATGATCGGATCGGTGTAGTAGCCGGGCATGCCGCTCTGGATCATCACGTCGCGCGACGGATCGAGCCGCGTCGACATCGCCCATTCGACTTCGTCATTGTCGAAGATGTCGACATCGTCGTCGAACACCGAGATGTTGCGGATGCCCGAGACGGCGAAGATCGTCGAGATCGCGGCGCGCGCCTGGCCCGGGATTGCGTTCTTCAGCGCCAGGCGCAGATGCACACGCCCACCCGCTGCCGGCACGGCGTTCATCGCCACCGGCATGATCCGCGCCTCGCGCAGCAGACGATAGACCTGCGCCTCGGCATGGACCGCGGCAAGATTGGATGAATTGGCACGGCCGAGTGCGCGGCCGGAATGCAGCACGGTCTGATAGATCACGTCCTTGCGCTGCGTGATCGCGGTGACGTGGAACACCGGATCGATATGCACGGGGCCGTAGAAGCCCCAGAACTCGCCGTACGGGACCTTCGTTCTCGGTATAGCCATGCTCGTGGAGATAACCTTCGATCACGAGTTCGGCGTCGGCCGGCACGAGGATATCGTTGGTGAGGCTCTTCACCATTGGCACCGCCTCGCCGCGCAGCGTGCCGAGGGCGCTGAACTCGTCGCCGGGGAAGCGCCCGCTGGCCGCGAGGAAATCGAGCGGATGCGAGCCGATGACGAAGCTGATCGGCAGCTTCTGCTTGCGCTCGACGCAGGCCTTGTAGCAAGCGCGCAGATCGGACGGCGCCGTCAAATTGGTGCGCATCGTGTTCTTCGAGCGCAGCATCAAGCGGCGGCAGCCGACATTGCGCTTGCCCGTCGCGGGATCGACCGAAAAGTCGATGGCGGACGAGATATAAGTACCGCCGTCATATTGATGCTGCGGATGGAAAGGCAGCGTCGTCAGGTCGATCTGGTCGCCGGTGCGCACGATCTCATGCACCGGCGCGTCGGCCGATTTCACCTCGACGATCGGTTGCGGCTTCGCGACGCGGCGATTGAACTCGGCGGCGATCTCGCCCTGCTCGACCCCGAAGGCGGCGGCGACGCGCTTGCGGCTGCCGGAGACGGCGGCGATCACTTCATACTGCTCGGCGCCCGCTTTCTTGAAGAGCACCGCTTTCGGCGTCTTCTCGACGACCGCGCTCATATCGGCGAGCGCGACCGGCTCTTCGTGAGTCTCGACCTCGCCGATCTCGACAAGTTTTTTGACGAAAGGCCGCAGGCGGAATTTCTCGAAATCCACGCCGCGCCCGCTAATGCCGTCCATCGCAAATCCTCCCAAATTCTGGCGCCGACTTTAGCCGATGAGGCATAGGTCGGCTATGCCAACCAATGGGTCATATCGGCGCGGAATTTAGGGAATCCCTATTGTCCCTCTCGGGCAGAAGCCGAATAATGCCGCCGCGTGGGCGAAAGCGCCCGATGAACCGAAACGGGAGGAATCGAGTGGCGACCAATCACGACGGCGGCGAAGCGATTCTGGAGGCATTCCGCAGCCTCGGCGTCGAGCACATCATGTCATCGCCGGGATCGGAATGGTCGCCGGTATGGGAAGCCTTGGCGCGGCAGAAAACCAGCAATCGTCCGGGCCCGGATTTCATCGAATGCTGGCATGAGACGCTCGCCGTCAACATGGCCATGGGTTACACGCAATACAGCGGCAAGATGCAGGCTGTGCTGCTGCATGCCGGCGTCGGCTTGATGCAGGGCGAGATCGGCATCCACACCGCACGCAATTTCGAAGTCCCGATGGTCGTGATGTCGGGCGAATCCATCACGTATGGCGAAGATCCAAGCGTCGAGCCGGGCGCGCAATGGTACGGCAGCCTTGGCATTGTCGGCGGACCGCAGCGCATCGTCGAGCCCGTCACCAAATGGGCGACGCAGGCCGGCAGCGTGCACACGCTTTACGAGCAGACCGTGCGCGCCGGCGAGATGGCGCAACATATCCCGCAAGCGCCGACCTATATGAACGTGCCGCTCGAGCATATGCTCAGCGAATGGACGCCGCCACCGAATTTCCGCACCGTGCCGCCGGTGCCGAAGCTGCAGCCGATGGATGCCGACGTCCAGGCCGTCGCCGACATGATCCTGAAGGCGAAGAACCCCGTGGTCGTGACCGATTCCGTCGGCCGTGAGCCGGAGGCGTTCCGTGCGCTCGTCGCGCTCTGCGATCTGATGGCGATCCCGGTCGGCGAAGGCCGCGTCACCGCTTATGGCAATTTCCCCAAAGACCATCCGATGTATCTCGGCATGCAGGGACCGAAGATCGCGAAAGAGAGCGACTGCGTGTTGCTCGTGAAGTCGCGCGCGCCCTGGTATCCGCCGAGCGACCGGCCGCAAGATGCGAAAGTGATCGCGATCTCGGAGAATCCGCTGAAGGGTCATTTCCCCTATCAGAACCTTCAGGCCGATCACTATCTCGAAGGCGACGTCGCGGCGACGCTGAAAGCGCTCACCGCCGCGCTCAAGGCCAAGGGCGCCGATCCATCGAAATACGCCGAGCGGCATGCGCGCATCAAGGCCGAGCACGACAAGTGGAATGCCAAGCTGCGCGATGCCGAGCAGAAGGCGAAGGATAAGGACGGCGCGATCGATCCGCTGTGGATGGCCGGCGCGATCCGCGAAGTGATGCCGAAGGACACGATCTATCTCGAAGAGACGATCATGCATTCCGGCATGCTGAAAGAGCATCTGCCCTGGAACGAGCCGCAATGCTTCTACACCGTCGGCGGCGGCCTGGGGCAAGGCACGGGTATCGCGCTCGGCGTGAAGATGGCGGCGGGCAAGCGCCCGGTCGTGCTCTTCATCGGCGACGGCGCCTTCCTCTACAACCCGATCACCCAGGCGCTCGGCGCGTCGCGGCAGCACAATTTGCCGATCCTCATCGTCGTCTGCAACAACCTGAAATACTCTGCGATGCAGCGCAACCACGCGGAATACTATCCGAAGGGCGCGGCGGTGCAGCACGATGTGTGGCACGGCGTGCACATCAACGGGCCGGAATATTCCGAGCTCGGCAAACCCTTCGGCTTCCATGGTCAACGTGTCGAGAAGGCGAGCGAGCTCGTCGGCGCCCTCAAAGCCGGCCTCGCCTCGATCCAAAGCGGCACCACCTCGATCCTCAATGTGATGCTGAGCCGGTAACAGTATCTCACCAACGATTTCCCTCTCCGCCCCTCGGGGCGGAGAGGGTAGGGTGAGGTGGGGGGCCGCTGCAGAATGCCCGCCCGTTCTCTAAGACCGCGCAGCAAAATCGCCCGCAAACTCCGCGCCGACTCAACCGACGTGGAAAGAATTCTCTGGCGCGCCCTCCGGGACCGCCTTCCCCTCTACAAATTCCGCCGCCAGCATCCGATCGGCAATCGCATCGCCGATTTCGCGTATCCGAGCAAGAAACTCGTCATCGAACTCGACGGCAGCCAGCACGCAGACGAATACGTTGCGGATGAGAAACGAACAGCGGAACTCGCCGCGCACGGCTATCGCGTCATCCGGTTTTGGAATAATGATGTGACACGCAATCTCGTCGCCGTGCTCGATACGATTTATCACGAGCTGGAAGTGACCCCACCTCACCCTACCCTCTCCGCCCCCGCGGGGCGGAGAGGGAATTAGTAAAGATAGGGAGTCCATTCATGAAAGCCGTCGTCACCAAATCCGACAATAGCGGCCCCGAGCTTGTCGAGCGGCCGATCCCGACGCCGGGTCACGGCGAGGTGTTGATCAAGATAGCGGCAGCCGGGATCAACGGCGCCGATCTCAGCCAGGCGAAAGGCCGTTATCCCGTGCCGGCGGGCGCGACCGACATTCTCGGCCTCGAAGCCGCGGGCGAGATCACCGCGCTTGGCGCCGGTGTCACCCAGTGGAAGGTCGGCGACAAGGTCTGCGCACTGCTGGTCGGCGGCGGATATGCCGAATATGTCGCGGTGCCGGCGGTGCAATGCCTGCCGGTGCCGAAGGGGCTCTCCGTCGTCGAAGCCGCGGCATTGCCCGAATGCGTCATCACCGTGTGGCTCAACGTCTTCGATCTCGGCGGGCTCAAACCCGGCGACCGGCTGCTCGTTCATGGCGGCTCGTCCGGCATCGGCACGACTGCGATTCAGATCGCGAGCGCGCTCGGCTCGCCGGTCGTGATCACCGCCGGCAGTGCCGATAAATGCCAGCGCTGCGCCGCGCTCGGCGCGACGCTGGCGATCGATTACAACGCGCAGGATTATGCCGAAATCATCGAGAGCAGCTTCGGCAAGCGCAGCATCGATGTTTCGCTCAACATGGTCGGCGGCGATTACGTGATGCGCGACATTCGCCTCTTATCGCAAGGCGGGCGTCTCGTGATGATCGCCGCGCGCAAGGGCAGCAAGATCGAATTCGATTATCAGGCGCTGACCGAGAAAGACGGCCGCATGACCGGCTCGCGCCTCCGCCCGCGTCCGATCCCCGAAAAAGGCCGCCTCACCGCCGCCGTGCGCAAAGCGGTGTGGCCGCTGATCGAAAGTGGCCGCTTCAAGCCGGTGATCGAGAAGACCTATCCGTTGGCGCAGATCGACGCCGCGCACGCCCATATGGCGGGCTCGCATATCGGGAAGATTCTGCTGACGCTGTAGGTCGGCAGCCACGCGCTTCTTGTTCCTCGTCATTGCGAGGCCGTAGGCCGAAGCAATCCAGTGGTCGAGACAGACTCGGGATTGCTTCGCTTCGCTCGCAATGACGACGTGGTAGGGGTCGAGCTCCCTAGTCTTCCTTCATCACACCCAGCCGCTTCGACGCCTCATCGACGATCGACAGGTCGGCGTATTTCGGCACGTCGATATCGGTTTTGAGATAGCCGAGCTCTTTTTCCATCTTGAGACCGGCGGCGACCGCTTTGAGATCGGGATTGCCGTTCGGGCTGCGATAGAAATCGCGCTTGGTGAAAACCCAGTCGAGCGATTCGGGCGCCTGTTTTGTGATCTTCGCCGCCATCGCCACGGCATCTTGCCGGTTGGCGGGATCGAAATACCAGCGCTGCGAGCGCAGCACGTCTTCCATGAGATCGACCAGCGCCGCGCGATGCTCGGCGATATAAGGCGCGCGCGACGCCCACATCAACAGCTCGGACGGGCCGATCTCGGCGCCCTGCTCGAAGAGCGTGCGGCCGATCTTCACCAGCTCAGGATCGTAGATGAAAGGCAGCACCCCGGAGATGAGATCGACTTTATGCTCGGCGAGCGCCGATTTCATGTTCGGGAAATTGATCTCGACATCGGTGTAATCGCGTTTGTCCTCCAGATGATGTTGCTTGAGGATATAGCGCAGCGCGATGTCGAGACCGCTGCCGATGCCGTTGGTCGCGACCACTTTGCCCTTTAGATCGTCAATCGTCTTGATCGGGCTGTCCTTCAGCACGGTGAAACGCGTCGTCGACCAGCCGGGCCTGCCATCCTCGAGCTCGTCGGCAAACACCCGCACATCCGTCATATGCGCGTTCTCGACCGCGGCACCGACGGTCGAGAAACCGAGCTGCGCGATGTCGAGATCGCCGGTGGCCAGTGCCTGTAATTGGGCCGGCGTCGAAGAGAAATGCATCGGCTCGATCGTGTAGGACTGGTTCAGATGATGCAGCAGCTCCGGCTTCTCGAGGAGATAGCCGGCACGCGAGGCCGGCATCGCCACCCAGCCGATACGGAACTTCACCGGATCGGCCTGCGCCGGCCTGACCCACACGCCAAGCAGCGCGCCCCCGAACATTGCGCTGGCGAGCAGCGCTGTCATCCAAGCGGACTTCCGCATCGACTTCTCCCTGTTCCAATCGCGCCGCTTCGGCGCGGTGTTGCCGCCATGATCGGCGACCGCATAACGCGACGCAAGCGCGACGCGTTACGGCTCTTTCGCCGGGCCGAGCCGCTTTACAGCGTCACCTGTAATAGTGAGATCGGCATATTTCGGCACGTCGATATCGGTTTTGAGATAGCCGAGATCTTTTTCCATCTTGAGATCGGCGGCGACCGCTTTCAGATCCGGCGGGCCGTCCGGGCCGCGGAAATAGTCACGCTTGGTGAAGACCCAATCGAGCGATGCCGCCGGCTGCTTCGTCAGCTTGGCCACGATCGCAATCGCCTCGTCGTGATTTGCGGGGTCGGAATACCAGCGCAGCATGCGCAGCGTATCCTCCATAAGATCGACGATGGCTGCGCGATGAGCCGCAATATAGGGCGCGCGCGCCGACCACATCAGCAGCTCGGACGGGCCGACTTCGGCGCCTTGATCGAACAGGACGCGGCCGATCTTCACCATCTCGGGATCGTACATGAAGGGCAGGATCGAGGAGACCAGATCGACCTTACGATCGGCGAGCGCCGGCTTCATGTTGGGAAAGTTGATCTCGACATCGGTGTAGTCGCGCTTGTCCTCCAGGTGATGCTGCTTGAGGATGTAGCGCATCGCGATGTCGAGCCCGCTGCCGATGCCGTTGGTCGCGACGACCTTGCCCTTCAGATCGTCGATCGTCTTGATGGGGCTGTCCTTCAACACCATGAAATGGGTCGTAGCGTAACCCGGCACACCGTCCTCAAGCTCGTTGGCGATGAGACGCAAATCCTCCATATGCGCGTTCTCGATCGCGACACCGAAGGTCGAGAAGGCAAGCTGCGCGATATCGACATCGCCCGAGGCGAGCGCCTGCAGCTCCGCCGGCGTGCTGGCGAAATGCATCGGCTCGACCGTGTAGGATTGGTTGAGGTGATGCAGCAAGTCCGGCTTCTCCAGCATGAAGCCGGCGCGCGAGCCCGGAATGGACGCCCAGCCGATGCGGAATTTCACCGGATCGGCCTGTGCCGGGGCGATCCAGGCCGCAAGCAGTGCGCCACCAAGAGCCAGCGCCACCCTTCCGAGCGATTTCCGCCCCACCGATTTCGGCATGCATTCCTCCCCGTCCGAAATTGCGCCGCATCGGCGCGACGTTGTCGCTATGATCGGCGGCCGGGAAACCCGGCGCAAGCTTTCAATCGCGCGGGTCTGTTAGGGTGGAGATATATGGTCGAGCATATTGCCGAGAAAAGAACCGCCGGGCCGCGGGATTATGACAGCGTCGCCAAGACGCTGCATTGGCTCATCCTTCTGCTGCTGATCGGGCAATACACCATCGCCTGGACGATGCCGCATATCGGCCGCGACACACCGAATGAAGGGCTGGTCAGCCTGCATTTCTCGATCGGCGTCACGATCCTGGCCATCGTGATCCTGCGGCTGCTGTGGCGCTGGACGCATTCGGCGCCAACGCTGCGCGGCGTCGTTCCCGGCTGGCAGGTCGCGCTCGCCTATCTCTCGCATGTGCTGCTGTATCTCGTGCTGCTCATTCTGCCGATCCTCGGCTGGGTCGATGCGTGCTTTCGCGGCTATGCGGTCAAATTCTTCGGACTCTTCACGATCCCGCAGTTGATCGCCGCCTCGCCCGCTTTCGCCGGACGCACCGGCGATATTCACGCCTTCGTCGGCACAATCTTGCTTGTTCTCGTCGGGCTGCACGTGCTGGCGGCGCTCTATCATCTGATCGTCCGGCGCGACGGCGTCTTCTCGCGCATGCTGCCGGTCCGGAATTGACCGCGAGCGCATGAGCCAGTCCGCTGCCCTTATCGATCTGTCGCCGGCACGGCGCAGGCTGGCTTTCTCCATCTTGCTGATCGGCTCGCTGGTCCCGTCGCTCAACATGTTCATCGTGACGATCGCGCTGCCGTCGATACGCACCGCGCTCGGCGCATCTGAATCGCAAACCAGCCTGATCATCACCGGCTATTCCGCCGCCTTCTCGGTCTGCCTCATCACGGGCGGACGACTTGCCGATCTCTATGGCCGGCGCCTGATCTATATAATCGGCGTTGCCGGCTTCACGCTCGGCTCGCTTTCCGCCGGCCTCGCGCCCAACCCGGTTTTCCTGGTCATCGGCCGTATTACGCAAGGGATCTTCGGCGCCGCCATGGTCCCGCCGGTGCTGGCGTCGTTGCGTACGCTGTTCACGGAAAAGGAAATCCCCTCGGCGCTCAATATCTATGGCACCGGCGTCGGCGTCGCCGTGGCCGGGGGACAATTGCTTGGCGGCGTGTTGATCGCGGCGGATATCGCCGGTCTCGGCTGGCGCGCGCCCTTCTTGATCAACGTGCCGATCGGCGTCGCGCTGATTGGCTTGACGCTGGCGCTCGTGCCGGAAAGCGGCGGCAGAGAGAAGCCGCGGCTCGACATCCTTGGCGTGATCCTGCTTTCCGCGGCGCTCGGCTGCTTTGTCGTCGGCCTGTCGCTCGGCCGCGAGCGCGGCTGGCCGCTCTGGGTCCTAGGCATGATCGCAGCGTCGCCGGTGCTGCTCGTGCTGTTCTTTACGGTCGAGCGGCGCATTGCGCGCGAGGGCGGCATGCCGCTGATCGATCCGGCGCTGTTGCACATCAAGAGCTTCAGCCGGGGGCTCATCGTCGCGCTGCTCTTCTTTTTCACCATGCCCTTCTACATTTTCTTCTCGATCTATCTCCAAGCCGGGCTCGGCGAAGGCCCCCTCGCCGCGGGACTCGCGGTGCTGCCTTACGGCATCGCCAATTTCCTCGGCCCCCTCTCGGTGGCGCGCGCGCCGCCAAGGCTGCGCCGCTGGCTCTTCGGCCTCGGCATGGGCCTTCAGATCATTGTGGGCTATGCCGGCGTCGGGCTCTGCGCCTGGACCCAAACCAGCGGCCTTCCCCTCTTCCTCGCGCTCTTCGCGGGCGGCTTCGGCCAGGGTATCGCGATGCCCGAGATGATCCACACGATCCTTGGCGACGTGCCGCCGGCGCATACCGGCCTCGCCGCCGGTGCGATGAATTCGACCTTGCAGATCGGCGCCGCGATCAGCGTCGCGTCGATCGGCAGCCTCTTCTTCGTGATCCTCGGCGGCGGTAGCGGCGCCGCCGCCTATGGCCACGCGCTCGGCATCACCATGGCGGCGGTCTGCGTCATGCTGACCGCCTCGATGCTCTTGGGACTTTGGAATCAGGCGCGGCGCTGAGCTAGCTCCGCACAGATTCGATCAGATTCGACGCTTCCCCTCGTCGCCATGCCCGCGAAGGCGGGCATCCAGTATGTTGCCTTGGACCCCCGCTTTCGCGGGGGTGACGACCCAAAACATCTCAACATGATTGGATAAAGCGCTAAGCCTCATCTGATTTTTTGGTCGATTTCTCGGCCTTGCTCGATTTCTGGGCGCGCTCGCGCTGGGTCGCGATGTCGGCGGCGCGCCAGAGATACCAGCTCGCGACGCTGCGATAGGGCTGCCAGCGCTTGCCGCGCTTTTCCATCTCGTCCTTCGTCGGCGTGCCGCGATTCTTCTTGAAGGCATAGCCGAAGCCCTTGCGCACGCCGAAATCGTCGAGCGGCAGGATGTCAGGCCGGCCAAGGCGGAAGATCAGCAGCATCTCGACCGTCCAGCGGCCAATGCCGCGCACCTGCGTCAGCTTCTCGATGATCGCTTCGTCGTCGAGGCGATTGATATCGGCGAGGTGCGGGATTTCGCCGGCGGCGTCGCGCCGCGCCAGATCGCGGATCGACAACAGCTTCGATTGCGAGAGACCGGCACCGCGCAGCTTCGCATCGTTGGTCTTGATGATCTGCGCCGCGGTCGGCGCTTGATGCGCTTTCGGATAGAGCGCGCGCAGCCGCGCGAAGATCGAAGCCGCCGCTTTGGCATGAAGCTGCTGATAGACGATTGCCTCGGCGAGGGCGACGAAGATGCTGGGCGCGCGGCGGATCTGCATGCGGAACGGGCCGACCGTGTCGATGAGACGCCCGAGCACCGGATCGGCATCGCGCAGATAATCGAGCGCGAAAGCCGGATCGAACGGCAGCACGCCGTCGCCCTCGAACAGCGCCGCCGCGCCTTCTGCCGCGGCCGCTTCCAGCGACAGCAAGCGTAGCTTGGTCGCGAGCCCGCCATGCGCGGAATAGCCGCCGATCTTGCCGCCGGCGGCGAAGACGCGGTGGCACGGCACCAGGATCGAGAACGGATTACGCCGCATCGCCTGACCGACCGCGCGTGCCGCCCCCGGCGCTTCCGCGTTGGCCGCGACCTCGCCGTAAGACAAGCTCGCGCCCGGCGGGATCGCGCGCACCGCCTCGTACACACGGCGATGAAAGGGCGGTACGCCGCTCATATCGAGCGGCACCGACGCGAGGTCGCTTGCGTTGCCATGCATCAGCGCGTTGATACCGTCGATCGCGCGCTGCACCGCCGGCGGCGGCGATGCAGCCTCCGCCTCGCCGAGCTTGTCGAGGAGCTTCGCGCGCGTCGTGCTCTCGCTCGCTTCGGGCAGTTGCAATGCGGTAATGCCCTGCGGATTCCAGGCAATCCCGCAGCGCCCGAGCGGTGTGTCGAACAATGTTTAGGAAACTGCGCAGCGCCAGCCATAGCGGCGCAACTCTATGAGCGACACGCCGGTTCGACAACCGGCGCCGATGATCACAGCCGATTATCGCTAGTTCGGCGTTCCGCGCGCCCTGCCTCGCCTGTTTCTCGGCGATGCTGATCTTTATCGCGTGCGCGGCTCTCGTCGGTCCAAATGTCGCGAAGCCGGTACATCGTGTCGAAGCCCGCGCGCCCGGCGGCAATTGCACCCAGGGCAACTTGTCGCGCACGAAGATATGCACATCCGGCGTGATCGCCGCCGGATCGTCGAGCGTACCGGCGCGCAGCAATACCGTATCGCCGAGCGCCGCGTGGTAATGGCTCCACAGCCGAACGCCGCAGCTCCGGGCAGTAATAGATATCGTGCGGCTGACCGGTGCCCGCGATCAGGCGATAGGTCTTGAGCAACGACAATCCGCCGCGACGAATTTACGCTCGATCCAGAGATTGATGACGAAAGCGCTGCCGGTATGACGCTGGCAATCCGGCAATGGCACGCATGGACGATCAACGGCTTCTCGGTCATGCGGTAACGGATCGCGCCGCAGGCACAGCCGCCCGGCATATCGGTCATCGGTGCCTCTCCAAGCCTTCGCACAACTTACCTCGTACCGGCGCAAGCCGGTACCCATGGGAAAAACCGTACCATGGGTCCCGGGCCCTGAGCCTGTCGAAGTGGCGCCGGGACTGGGGTAGAGGTAAAATCGCCGATTAACGAAATCCGCACCCACAGAGGTCACACCATGGAAGCCTCAGCCACGCGTAAATTCGATGTCGGCGGCGTCTTGCTCGACCGCCCGTTCCGCATCAGCCGGCTCGGCCATTTCGGCTATTTCACCGAGCATATGAAAGAGTTGCTGAATTTCTATATCAACCTGCTTGGCTTCCAGATCTCCGACCCGCTCGATTTCGCGCGCCGCGTGCCGGAAGAGCATAAGGGCAAGTTCGAGACGGTCGGCTATTTCACCCGCTTCAACGGCGATCACCACGCCTTCGTGCTGTTCCCGCGCCG
Organism: uncultured Alphaproteobacteria bacterium; assembly: GCA_963740675.1. GTDB lineage: Bacteria > Pseudomonadota > Alphaproteobacteria > ATCC43930 > CGMCC-115725 > CAIKMD01. Next base: position 350,183 of record CAVUFS010000001.1, on the reverse strand, counting down.
CGCTTTCGAGGTGATGAACAATCTGCCGAAGCCGCATGTCGTGAACCAGATCACTTGGCAGGTCGGCAGCCTGAAGCAGGTCGTCGAAGGCTCGCGGTGGATGAAGACGCGCGAGGGCATCGAGATCGATCGCTCGGGCCGCGACATGCCCGGCTCGAACTGGCACACCTATATGCGCGATCCGGAAGGCAACCGGAACGAGCTTTATTACGGCATGGAGCAGATCGGCTGGATCGGCCGCTCGAAGCCGCTGGCGATGCATAACCGCCGCTTCACCGAAGCCGCCGAGCTGCCGCAAATTCCCGAATGGAAAGAGGTCGACGACGCGGTCGCCGCCGGGGTCGATCTTCTGTCGGGCCTGCGCGCCGAAGAGAAGATGCCGCTCGATTACGAAGTCGGCGGTATCAAGATGGGGCGGCCTTTCAAGATCACCAATATCGGCCCGGTGCGGCTGCTCGCGAACGATGTCGAGAAAGTCGCGCGCTTCTATACCGAAACGATGGGCTTCGAGGTGACGGAAGAGGTCGTGTGGAAAGGCCATCGCTGCCTCTATCTGCGCGGCAACACCGAGCATCATTGCATCTCGGTCTTCCCGATCGCGCTGGCCGACGAGCTGAAGCTGCCGCGCCCGTCGCAGTGCTTCTCGTTCGGCGTCAAATTCTACGATTACCAGCAGCTCCGCGAGGGCGTCGCCTTCCTCAAGAAGCACGGCGTCAAATTCCTCGACCTGCCGCCGGAACTGTCGCCGGGCATGGACTACACCGCCTACGCCATCGACCCCGACGGCCATCTCGTGCAGCTCTATTACTACATGGAGCAGATCGGCTGGGACGGGAAGCCGAAGCCGGCGCATCTCCGCCGCAAGGTCGACAACGCGAATTGGCCCGAGACGGTGCAGCCGCTCTCCGACACCTTCAACGGCGAGCCGTTCCTGGGTCCGTGGGCGTAAAACCAAAAGACGAACCGCCAAGACGCAAAGGCGCCAAGAACAGATTTCTCTTTAGCGCCTTGGCGGTTCAAAAACTTGCGAACTCGCGATCTAGTTTTGTCTTGAACGCCGGTTGAACGGATCATAAAAATCGATCAACGCCGCGCAAAAGAACAACACAAGACCACCCCGAAAAAGGGCTTTGTAAGAGAGTTCGTAAACAGAGGTGAGATATATCGTTTGCCCATGGATTATCATGGGTTTCGTAAAGCCTTGCTCGACAAGCGGCTGCATTGGCGTTGCACGCCACAACCAAAAACTCATGATCCACGAAGCGGCGAAAGTACAAACTGCTCCGACTGCAAGTGCCACCTCGACGATCTTGAGTTTTTTCCTCATCAACTCAACGTACGGTATTCCTGAACTGCGGTTTCGCTCCACCGCGAAGCTCAGCGCTTAATCAGTTAATCGAAACACCACCTCATCACCCCCGCGAAAGCGGGGGTCCAGGGCAACACCACGCGGCATCTCTGATTCCCGCTTTCGCGGGAATGACAATTCAAGCTTATCCGAGCAAGCTCTATCGGCAGCCCTTGAGCTGATCGGCTTTGTTGGTCACCTCGAACGGCGGCAGCGTCTTTTCGGCATAATCGGCATATTCGGAATCGATCAGCCGGTCGGCCGCGAATTTCTGCTTGATGATGCCTTCCTTGAAGAACCAGTCCTGCAGGTCGAGCACGCTCGGGATGTTGAAGCGACCGTTCGGGCTGCGCGCCTGCCAATCCATCTTGTCGAGCTGATCGCGATCGGTCCCGACCTTGTATTTGAACATGACGTCGACGACCTCGGCGCGGTTCGGCCCGTGATGGTAGGCCTGACAGAAATCGCGGCTGCCTCTGACGATCGCTGCGAAGAATTTCTTCGACGCGTCAGGATTGGCCTTGATCCAATCGGTGTTGGCGAAATAGCCGACGAAGGTCGTCGGCAGCACCTTGATGTAATCTTCGGGATCGATCCATTTCACACCTTCACCGCGCGCTGTGACGATCGCGCCGAAAGGCGGCACTTCGAACGCGGCATCGACCGCGCCGTTGGCGAGCGCCGTGCCCATCTGGGTGAAAGGGATGTATTTGATGTCGATGTCCTTGAGCGTGAGCCCGGCAGAGGCGAGTACCTGTCCCACCTCATAGAGCGCGGAGGAACCCGGCGAGACTTCGGCCACCGGCCGGCCCTTGAGGTCTGCGGGCGTCTTGATCTTGCCGACGAGGTCCTTGCGGATCAGCACGTCATGATAAAGCGGCGAGGAGGCGCGCTCGAGCGCGAGAATGACCGGCAGGCCCGAAGCGAGCGCGTTCCAGTAATTGGGCGCGACCCCGCCGCCAATCACTTGCACGCGATTGCTGGCAAGCAACGCCATCGCGGTGGAGGATGATTCGATGTTCTGCAGATCGACCTCGAGGCCGGCTTCTTTGAAGTAGCCCTTTTCGATCGCCATATAGATGGCGCCGGCCGGCACGCTCGGCACCTCAGCGACGATAATCGGCTGCGATGCGGCAGCGCCTTGTGCTTGAGCCTCGGCCGTGAAGGTGCCGAAAGTGAAAGCAACGGCAGCGGCGAATGGCAACAGTTTCATTGATTCCTCCCTATTGCTTGATGCTTCCTTGACAAGCGCCGCGCTGTCAAGCCAAGAGCGGCCTCGTAGCAGCGGGAGTTTAAGTGATGGATTTCGGCGTCTTCGACCATATCGACACCGATGGGCAGAATCTGCGCGACTTCTATGAATCGCGGCTGCGCATCGTCGAGCATTGCGAGCGCGCCGGTTTCTACGCCTATCACATCGCCGAGCATCACGGCACGCCGCTCGGCCTCGCCCCCTCGCCCGGGCTTTTCCTGTCGGCCGCGTTCCAGCGCACGACAAAAATGCGGCTCGGCCCGCTGGTCTTCATCCTGCCGCTCTACGATCCGCTTCGCCTCATCGAAGAGATTGCGATGCTCGATCAGATGGGTGGTGGGCGCCTGGAACTCGGCATCGGCCGCGGCACCTCGCCGCTCGAAGCCGGGCTGTTCAATTCCGATCACAAGCAATCGGCGCCGCGTTATGCCGAGGCGCTCGAGGTGGTTCTCAAAGGCCTCACGCAGAAGACGCTCGACCATGAAGGCCCGTTCTATCGCTACAAAGATGTGCCGATCGAGCTAGCGCCGCTGCAGCAACCGCATCCGCCGCTCTGGATCGGCGGCCATTCGGTCGACGGCGCAGCGCGCGCGGCCAAGCTCGGCGCGAATTACGTGACGCAGGACACCGCCGAAGCGACGCGGCCTTACATGGATAGCTATCGCGCGGCGTGGAAGGAGGTGTGGCCCGGCAAGCCACTGCCGAAGCTCGGCCTCTTACGCTTCATCGTCGTCGCCGACAGCGATGCCGAGGCCGAGAAACTCGCGCGCCGCGCCTATCCGAAATGGCACGCGGCCTACGATCATCTTCACAAGAAGCACGGCCTCGTGCATGAGCGCGCCGCCAAAACCGAAAGCTTCGAGGTGACGTTCGACAACAATGTGCGGGGCATTTATGGCAGCCCAGCCAAGGTCGCGCGCGAACTGCGCCAACAGGCCGAGACCGCCGGCATCAACTACTTCGTCGGGCAATTCTCGTTCGGCGATCTCAGCGAGCCCGAAGTCGCGCGTTCGGTTGGACTTTTCGGCAGCGACGTGATGCCGGCGTTGCGGGGACTTTAAGAGAGACACCCTCAATCAAATTCCCTCTCCGCCCTCGAGGGCGGAGAGTAGGGGTGAGGTGGGTGATTCTTTAAAGCGATGAGGTCGCACCACTTGCGGCACACCTCACCCTCCCAATCGCTCACGCGATCGGGCCCCTCCCTCTCCCCGCAAGCGCGGAGAGGGAAAATTACGATCGTCGCGTAGCGCGCAAATTGCCCACGCGCGCAGGAAGTTAAATCAAGACCACCGCGCGAAACCCAACCCCGTGCCGCTCAAACCCAGCGTGCGGTAGCCGGGGATATAGGCCTGCCAGGTCATTTCGAGGTCGGTGGTCGCGGCGGCTGCCGCAGCAACGATCCAGTTGCGGATTTCCGAGCTGCCGGCCAGCAGGCGATAGGGCTTCAGCGCGCCGAGGAAATCGATGTCCTTGCGCTTGATCGCATCGAAGATCGAGCGATCGAGCTCTTCCTCGACGCGGAAATGGCTCATCCCGCCCGAGGCCATAATGCCGATACGCTGATCGCCCGGATAGGCCTTCACAATCTCGGCGACGGCGCGGCCGAATTCGACGCAGCGCCGCGGCGTCGGCTGGTTCGGCGGGTTATAGGTGTTGAGAAACACCGGAATGATCGGTACCGCCGCGCCGTGATAGTAGCGATGATGCACGAAGGAATAGGCGTGGCCCTCGGCCTCGCTCGCCGGAATTTCCTTCACCGCCGAGATGTCGAAGCCCTTGGCAACGAGCTGCTCGATCAGATTCAGCGCGAGCTTGCCGTCGCAAGGGTAGACCACCGGCGCTTCCGGCTCGGCGCGGCGAAGCTGCGCGCGCAGATACCAATCCGGCACCGGCTCTTGCGGCCGCGCCGCGTTGACGATGTCGCCGCCGTAATAGATCGCGATCGACGGCATGTTGGTGTCGTGGAACAGCTCATACTGATCGTCGCCGCAGATGATCAGCGCATCGAGCTTGGCGCCGCGCAGCTCCTCGCCCATGCGATCCATGGCGCGCTGCGTGTCGTGATAGCGCGCCGTGATCGCCTCGGGTGTGATCAGATCGGCGGCATTGGCCGGCGCCTCGGCCAGCACTTGCTGCCACGAGATGCGATTGCCGAGCTTGTCGTAGAACGGCAGCCGGTCGTCGCGGTCGCGGAATTTCGTCAGCCAATCCTCGAGCTCGCAGGTCAGCATGACGCTGTGCGAGGTCGCAAAAGCGGCGGCCAGCTTGGCCATGCGCGGGAGATCCTTCCGGTGTGTTTCTTCGCTTGCGCGCATTGTAAACTGCGAGCCGACGCTCGCAACCCGCCACTCCCGCATGGCAGTTTCCCGCATGACTGACCCATCCCACGCGCCCACCATGCCGCTCGCCGATCTGCGTGTCCTCGAATTCACGCAGAACGTCATGGGCCCGAGCGGTGGGCTGGTGCTGGCCGATCTCGGCGCCGATGTCGTGAAGATCGAGCCGCTCGAGGGCGAGGCGACGCGCTATCTCGGCGGCTTCGCCTCCGGCTTCTTCAATTACTTCAACCGCAACAAGCGCAGCCTCGCGGTCGACCTCAAAAGCGATTCCGGCAAGAAGCTGATCCATCGCCTAGTCGCCAAGGCCGACATCGTCCTCGAGAATTACGCGCCCGGCACGATGGAGCGTTTGGGCTGCGGCTATGAAGCGCTTTCGGCGATCAATCCGCGGCTCGTCTATTGCGCGATGAAAGGTTACCTATCGGGCCCGTACGAGAAGCGCGCCGCGCTCGATGAGGTGGCGCAATTCCAATCCGGCCTCGCCTATATGACCGGGCCGCGCGGCAAGCCGCTACGCGCCGGCGCCTCGGTCGTCGACATCATGGGCGGCACTTTCGCCGCGGTCGCGATCCTCGCCGCGCTGCGCGAGCGCGACAAGACCGGCCAGGGCCAGCTCGTCAAAAGCGCGCTTTATGAAAGCGCGGTCTATCTGATGAGCACGCATATCGCGGGCGGCGCTTACAACCGTATCGAGCACGTCCTGCCAATGCCCGAGCGCGGCCCGGCCTGGGGCGTTTATCAAATCTTCAAGACCGCCGACGGCGAAGACATTTTCGTCGCCGCGACCAGCGATGCGCTGTGGCAACGCTTCTGCCAGGTCTTCGAGCGGCAAGAACTCGGCGCCGATCCGCGCCTCACACGCAACGCCGATCGCGTCAAAGCGCGCGACTGGTTGGTGCCGGCAGTCAGCGCGACGCTCGCCAAATTCACCCGCGCCGAGATCGAGAAACGCTGCGAGAGCGTCGGCATCGCCTTCGCACCGGTCGCGACGGTCGAGGATCTATGGCGCGACCCGCATCTCGCCGCCGGCGGCATGGTCGAGACGACGCTGTCGAACGGTGTCGTCACGCAACTGCCGAAGCTGCCGATCGAGATGAGCGGCGAGCGGCCCGACAAACGCCTCGATCCGCCGCAACTCGGCGCCCATTCGCGCGCCGTGCTGACCGAGGCAGGTTTGAGCGACAGCGAGATCGACGCGCTGATCCGGGATAAGATCGTGGCGTAATTATCGCCCCTCACCCTCCCGTCCCCTTCGACAAGCTCAGGGGCCGGGTCCCTCCCTCTCCCGCTAGCGGGAGAGGGTGCCGAGCGTAGCGAGGCAGGTGAGGGAATTCTGACAACAACACGGGAGGAAGACATGGGCAGGCTCGACGGAAAAGTTGCGATCGTCACCGGCGCGGCGCTGGGCATCGGTCCTTACTACGCGCGCGGCCTCGCCGCCGAAGGCGCGAAAGTCGCGATCATCGATGTCGAGCCGGCGGACAAGATCGTCGCCGAGATCAAAGAAGCCGGCGGCACGGCGATGAGCATGATCGGCGATGTCTCCGATGGCGCAGCGGTCAAGAAATTCACCGCTACGGTCGAGAAGGCCTATGGCGGCATCCATATCCTCATCAACAATGCCAGCCTCGCGCGCATGGGCCGGTTCTCGGTCACCGAGCTCAGCGTCGAAGAATGGGATCGTTATTTCGCGGTCAATGTCCGCGGCATGTTCCTCTGCGTGCAGGCCGTCGTGCCGATCATGAAGCGCCAGAACTACGGCAAGATCGTCAACATCAGTTCGGGCACGGTATGGAACGGCCCGCCACTGATGCTGCATTACGTCTCGACCAAGGGTGCGATCCTCGGCATGACACGCGCGCTCGCGAGCGAGCTCGGCAAGGATGGCATCCGCGTCAACGCCATCGCGCCCGGCCTTACCTCGACCGAATATATCGGCGGCCGCAACGACTACGCCGATTACCGCCAGGCGATGGCGAATACCCGCTCGATCAAGCGCGAGGAGATGCCGGAAGACCTCGTCGGCACATGCCTTTTCTTTGCCTCGCCCGAAAGCGATTTCGTCACCGGCCAGTGTCTCGTGGTCGATGGCGGCGCGCTGAAGCATTGAGGAGACGGCGATGAACAGGCTTCAGGGAAAAGTCGCGATCGTCACCGGCGCCGCCTCCGGCATCGGCCCGTCCTATGCGAAGGGCCTCGCCGCCGAAGGAGCCAAGGTCATGATCGCCGATGTCGAAGCGGGCGACAGTACCGTGCGCGCGATCAAGGAAGCGGGCGGCGAAGCGATCAGCCGCATCTGCGATGTCAGCGACGAGAAGCAGGTCGCGGCGCTTATCCGCGACACGGAGCAAGCTTTCGGCGGCGTGCATATCCTCGTCAACAACGCCGCTGTCTTCGCGCGCTTCGTTTATGAGCCGCTCGACCAGATCAGCGCCGCCGATTGGGAGCGCGCTTTCGCCGTGAATGTCCGCGGCTCCTATCTCTGCGTCAAAGCGGCGCTGCCGATCATGCGGCGGCAGGGCTATGGCAAGGTGATCAACATCGCGTCAGGCACGGTCTACAAGGGCGTGCCGATGATGCTGCATTACGTCGCGACCAAAGGCGCCGTCATCGCCATGACCCGCTCGATGTCGAGCGAGCTGGGCAAGGACGGCATCCGCGTCAACGCCATCGCGCCCGGCCTCACCTCGACCGACTATCTCAAAGGCCGCAACGACATTCCCGGCGTGCTCGACAATATGGCGAAGACCCGCGCCATCGCCCGGCAGGAAGATCCCGAAGACCTCGTCGGCGCCTGCATCTTCCTCGCCTCGCCCGACAGCGATTTCGTCACCGGCCAAACTCTCGTCGTCGATGGCGGCCAAGTGAAGCACTGAACCTCGCGGCGGCCGCGCTCGTCATGGCGGTTGACAGGCACGGCGCCTCGCTGCCAACCTAATCGGACGTGCTCGACAAGAGCCGCCGACGGAGTTCCACTGCGCCGATAGTGCGCAAACGGCATCACTCCACAAAAGATAAAAAAGACAAAAGATAGAGGTGCTTGAACAGGGAGACCTCGCCATGCCGGCCGCAATTGCGCTCCGCGTGCTCGCTATCTCTTCCTTGCTGGTCGCCACGCCTGCGCTCGCGCACGCCGAGACCGTTACGCTGAAATTCGGCTTTCCCGCTCCGGTCAGCTCCTACGTCAACACGGACGGGATGACGCCGTGGATCAACGATGTCGAGAAGGCTTCGGACGGAACACTGGAGATCAAGCTTTTCGCTGGACCGACTCTCGGCACCTTCCGCGACATCTACGATCGCACGCTCGCCAATGTCGCGCAGATCTCGTTCGGCGTGTTCGGCGCGATCAGCTCGCAATTTCCGCGTACCCAGGTGAGCGATCTGCCCTTCATCAGCGACGACACGCGCACATCCAGCGTCGCGCTGTGGCGGCTCTATGCCAAGGGCCTGCTCAATCCCGAATACGACGAGGTGAAGGTCCTGGCGCTCTTCACCTTTCCCGGCTCGATCCTGAACTCCAACAAATCGATCAAGACGCTCGACGATGTCACCGGCATGAAGCTTGCGGTTTCCTCGCGCACGCTCGGCGACATCGCCGTGGCGATGGGCGGATCGCCGGTGACGCTGACACCGACCGAGATCTACCAGGGCATGAGCCGTGGCGTGGTCGATGGCATCCTCATCGGCTGGACGGCGGTGAAGACCTTCAAGCTCGAGGAAGTGGCGAAACAGCATCTGAACCTGCCGCTCGGCGCCGCGCCGGCCTTCGTATTCATGAACAAATCGGCCTATACCGCGCTGCCCGCGAAGGCGAAGGAGGCGATCGACAAATACTCCGGCGAAGCGTTCGCCGACCGGCTCGGCCTCGTCAACGAGAACGCGAATCGCGCGGAAGCCAAATACGTCGCGGCGCTCTCCGGACAGAGCGTGACGACGCTTTCGCCCGAACAGTCTCCGCTCTGGGAGAAGCGCATCCATTCGGTCGTCGAGCAATTCGAGAAGAACGCGCCGGACGGCCCGCAGCTGCTCGCCGCCTATCGCGAGGAAATCAAGAAGGCACCGACGACACCGTGATCGGCAATGCATCGCAGAGCGGTTGACAGGCCGCGCGCATCGTCGGTGACGCAAGGTTGAACAGGGAGACGGCTATGAAGGACGGATTGATCGTCCGCGCGCTCGTCGTCATCGGCGTTAAGATGGTCGCCGCCTATCGCGCCGATATCCAGAATTTCGCGGCGACGCACTGAGCGGCGGCGGAGGGCAAGCATGGAACAGCCGCTCGTCGACGCTGTCGTGATGCAGAGGACCGACAGGCTCGATGTTATCCATCGCATCGCGCTCGTGACGGCGCGCCGCATCGCCACGCTTGGCGTGATGATCATCCTGCTGATCGCGCTGGGCACGCTGCTGGGTGTGCTGTCGCGTTGGCTCTTCAACCGCCCGATCACCGGCTATGAAGAAGTCGTCCAGATGGGTATCGCCGCCGCAGTCGCCGCGACCTTCCCCTTCTGCGCGGCGAGCCGCGGCAATCTCGCGATCGACATCCTGACGCAGCGCCTCGGTCCCACCTGGTCGGCGCGCTGCGAGCTCTTTGGCGCCTTCGCCCTGCTGCTCTTCTACGTTCTCCTGGCCTGGCAGCTCGGCGTCTACGCCGGCGACCTCACCGCGCGAGGCAAGACCACGATCTACCTCGCCTGGCCGATCGCGCCGTTCATCTGGATGGTGGCGCTGCTCCTGAGCTTTGCCGCCGCCGCTCAGGTCATCGTCTGCGCCGTCGAGACGCGCAACATGGTCCGCGCCGCCTGGGCAAAAGCGACGGGCGCGACCGCGGCGCCCGCGATCGCGCTGCCGGTGATTGGCGCCTTCGCGCTCGCGCTCGCCGTCACCATCCTTCTCGCCTATGTCATTTCGGTGGTGGCGGCGCCGGCCCAGGGTTCACCGCGCACCCTGGCGATCGTGCTCTTCCTGGTGATGTGGGGGCTGTCGCTGGCACTGGTACCGCTCGCCGCGGCGATGGGCCTGGTCGGCGTCGCGGGCGCGGCGCTGCTGGCCGGCTTCGGCCCCGCGCTCAACGTGCTCGCGACCACGGCGACTGGCTTTCTGACTGATGTCGATCTCTCGGTGCTGCCGCTTTTTCTCGTCATGGGAAGCTTCGCAACGCGGGCCGGTCTTTCCTCCGACATCTACGCGCTCGCGCATGTGCTGCTCAGCCATCTGCGCGGCGGCTTGGCACTGGCGACGATCGGCGGCTGCGCCGGCTTCGGCGCGCTGACCGGCTCCTCGGTCGCGACCGCGGCGACGGTCGGCAGTGTCGCGCTGCCCGAGATGCGCGCGCGCGGGTACTCGCCCAGCCTCGCCACCGGCTGCGTCGCGGCCGGCGGGACGCTTGGTCAGCTCGTGCCGCCATCGACGCCGATCATCCTCTACGCAATCCTGACCGAGCAATCGATCGGCCAGCTCTTCATCGCCGCCGTCATTCCCGCCGCGATGACGGTCGCGCTCTATATGGCGACGATCATGATCTATGTGCGGCTCGTGCCGGATTCGGTGCCCGCCGCGCATCAGCGCGCCAAGCTCGACGAGATCATGCACGCGATCCGCAAGGCCTGGGGCGTGCTCTTGCTCTTTGCGCTCATCATCGGCGGACTCTATGGCGGCATCTTCACCATCAACGAAGCCGCGGCTGTCGGCGCCATGGGCACGTTCCTCTTCGCCCTGTTCCGCGGCAAGCTCGGCGGCGGCGCGCTGTGGAGCGTCATGGCCGAGGTCACCCGCACCACAGCGATGATCTATCTCCTGATCGTCGGCGCCGTGACTTTCTCCTTCTTCGCCGGGATCTCGGGCCTGCCAGATCTCCTCGGCCTGGTCGCCACCGAATTTCATCTCGGCCCGCTCGGGGTGATTGCCGTCATCCTCGTCATCTATGTGATCCTCGGCTGCATCATGGATTCATTCTCGGTGATGGTGATCACCATCCCGATCGTGACGCCGCTCATCACCAATATGGGCTACGACCTGATCTGGTGGGGCATCATCAACGTCTTCGTCATCGAGACTGGGCTCATTACCCCGCCCTTCGGCATGAATGTCTTTATCCTGAAAGGCATTCAAGGCGGCGACGTGCCGATGTGGATCGCTTTCCGCGGCGTCCTGCCCTTCGTCGCCGCGGATCTCGTGATGCTGGCGATCCTGGTGCTGTTCCCGGCGCTGTCGATCTGGCTGCCATCGACCATGGCGCATTGACCGCGCCGGCGGCGCTTCCGCCAATTTTTCGCGGCAACTCGGCCGCACGGTGGATGGCGGCTACTTAATCCATTAGAAGAGCGGCGACAGAGGGGAGCCGAAGCATGGCCGACAAGAGACAACGCCTGCGCGACATCATTGCCGAGAAATCGCTGCTGAGCGGCAATTTCACTTTGGCCTCGGGCAAACCGAGTGGCTACTTCTTCGACATGAAGAAGACGATGTTCGATCCGGAAGGAGCCTCGCTCGTCGGCGAGCTGCTCTGCGATCTGATCGGCGCGGATGCTGACTGCAAAGCCGTCGGCGGCTTGGAAATGGGCGCGGTGCCGATCGCGCTCTCGATCGCGATGAAGAGCCATGAGAAAGGCCGCCGCCTCGACGCCTTCTTCGTGCGCAAGGAAGTAAAGGATCACGGCACCGCCAAGCTGATCGACGGCAATTTCGCGGCCGGCAGCAAGGTCGTCATCCTCGAAGACGTCACCACCACCGGCGGCTCGGCGATGAAAGCCGTCAAAGCCGTGCGCGATCAGGGCGGCAAGGTCGACAAGATCGTCACCATCGTCGACCGCCTCGAAGGCGCACGCGACAATTTGAAGAAAGAAGGTTTGGAGCTCGTCTCGCTCTTCACCAACGACGATTTCAAGCGCTAGTCCCGCTTATTCCGCGGCGTGGCCCGCAGCGCTCGCCACGCCATCCAGTTCCCGTTGCGCATCGTCTGGCAGATCGAGTGCCGCCGCAGCGAGGTTCTCCCGTAGATGCGCGACCGACGACGTGCCGGGGATGAGGAGGATGTTGGGAGCACGCCGCAACAGCCAGGCGAGCGCCACCTGCATTGGCGTCGCGCCGAGACGCTGTGCAACGTCGGAGAGGATGGACGACTGCAGCGGCGTGAATCCACCCAGCGGGAAGAACGGCACATAGGCAATGCCCTGCCGCGCGAGATCGTCGATCAGCCGATCGTCACGGCGATGCGCGAGATTGTATTCGTTCTGAACGCAGACGATGTCGCAGATGCGCCGTCCCTCCGCGACCTGCGCCGCTGTGGCGTTGCTCAACCCGATATGGCGCACCAGCCCTCGGCGCTGCAACTCGGCGAGCGGGGTCAGCATCGGTTCGATCGATCCCTCGGCCGGCCCGTGCGGGTCGAACATGATGCGGAGATTCACCGCGTCGAGCACGTCGAGCTGCAGGTAGTGCAAATTGTCATGCACCTGCTGCGTCAGCTCTGCGGGCGAGTGCGCCGCGATCCATGATCCATCCGCGCCGCGCCGGGCACCGATCTTGGTAACGATGACGAGATCGTCGGGATAGGGATGGAGCGCCTCGCGGATAAGCTGGTTGGTGACGTGCGGGCCGTAGAAATCGCTGGTGTCGATATGATCGACGCCCGCGGCCACGGCTTCGCGCAGCACGGCCAATGCCGCGCCGCGATCCTTGGGCGGTCCGAATGCGCCGGGCCCAGCGAGTTGCATCGCGCCGTAGCCGAGCCGTCTCACGCGGCGATCGCCGAGGGTGGAGGTGTCGGTGGGATGGGAATTCAACATGAATGACTCCTAATCGAGATGCCGCCGTTTTCCGGCGGCGATATCTACCTAGCCATTCTCGGTTTGTGCGATAATGGTCCATAGTTCGAACAAGCCGTTCGAAAATACGAACAATGAATGCCAGTCTTAGCGATCTGAACGCTTTTCTCGCCGTGGCACGCGCCGGGGGTTTTCGTGATGGTGCGCGCGCGAGCGGCGCGAGCGCCTCAGGACTTAGTGAGGCTGTGACCCGGCTGGAAGCGCAACTCGGCATCAGGCTGTTCAATCGTACGACGCGTAGCGTTGTGCCGACCGAGGCCGGCGCGCGTCTGCTGGAGCGGCTCGGCCCTGCCTTGAGCGAAGTGGAAGCCGCGCTCGACATCGTAAACCGCTTTCGCGACCGGCCGGCAGGAACGCTCCGACTCAATGTTCCGGTCAGCGCCGCACGGCTGGTGCTGCCCGCGATCGTGCCACGTTTCCTCGCCGCCTATCCCGAGATCAAGTTGGAGGTGATCGCCGAGGAAGACTTTGTCGACGTGCTCGCGGCGGGTTGCGACGCCGGCATCCGCTACGACGAGAAGCTCGAGCAGGACATGATCGCGATACCGATCGGGCCGCGGATCCAGCGTTTCGCCGCCGCGGCCGCGTCCTCTTATCTCGATCGCCGCGGCCGGCCTCAACATCCGCGCGAGTTGCTCGGCCATGCTTGCCTTGGTGGCCGCTTCCGCGGCACCGTAAGTCTGCCCTGGGAGTTCGAGCGTGACGGCGAGGTGGTGCGGATCGATCCGGTGGGACCGCTGCTCGTGAGCCTCGGTACAGCGTCCGACCTGGCAGTCGACGCGGCGATCGCCGGTACCGGCATCGTCCACCATTTCGAGGAATGGCTGCGTCCGCATTTCGTCAGCGGCGCGCTCGAACCCATCCTCGAGCCGTGGTGGCAATCCTTCTCCGGACCTTTCCTTTATTATCCGGGGCGGCGCCTCGTGCCGACGCCGCTCCGTGCTTTCATCGACTTCATCAAAGCGTCGGCCGAGCGGCAGTGACGTAGGCTCGCCACGTTGGCGAGCTTTGCTGCGTGAATCCGTCGAGCCAGCAGATGCGGTCGAAGAGCATCTCGTCGAGCGCATCGCCATGTGCGCGTGGCGTCTCAGGCGAATGTATCGCGTCGAGGCGGAGCTGATCGATGGCTGGCGCAATGCCACGCCGCGGCGCCTCGAGGATTTGCAAATCGGCGCTGTGTTCGAGTGCTGCCCGGGCGAGATGACGCGCCTGTCGCGCTACGAGGTCACGCTCGACCGCTCCTTGCACCGCGCTTACGTCATGCTGGAGCGGCGACAGGCGCGGCGGCGCGGCGAGGCTGTGCCGGCGCCGATCACCGTCGAAGTCACCGGCGAGGTCGAAGGCCTTGCCGCCGTCGAGACGCTGGAGCGATTGCGCGCGGAATCTGAAAATTTCCAAACAAAGCCAATTCTGCGTGAAGAATCAGACACCCCACCCCTGCCCACCACCGCTCAAAGTTGACCGCGGGGCGTTTACCGGGCTTATTAGGCAGTTAATAGGGAGGGTCGATTCGGGCATGTGGGAAGCCGCTTGGCAGGCGTTGACGCTCGTTCTCGAGCCCGAGCGCCTCGCGATCATGACTGCGGGCGTCATTCTGGGCTTGAGCCTTGGCGTCATTCCGGGGCTGGGCGGCGTGGTCGGGCTCGCGATCCTGATCCCCTTCACCTATCACCTCGATACGTTCTCGGCCTTCGCCTTGCTGCTCGGCATGGCGTCGGTGACGACGATCTCGGACCTCATCCCTGCCGTGCTTTTCGGCGTGCCCGGCACGGTCGGCGCCGCGGCGACGGTGCTCGACGGCCATCCGATGGCCCGCATGGGTCAGGCAGCGCGCGCTTTCGGCGCCGGCTATGGCGCCTCGCTGATGGGCGGCATTTTCGGCGCCCTGCTTCTCGCGCTCGCGATCCCGGTGCTGCGGCCGGTGGTGCTTTATCTTGCTTCGCCGGAATTGCTGTCGTTCTGCATCTTCGGCCTGTCGATGGTGGCCGTGCTGTCGGGCAAGGCGCCGCTCAAAGGCCTGACCGGCGCCGGACTCGGCCTGATGCTGGCGATGATCGGCGGCGACGCGCAGACCGGCACGCTGCGCTGGACCTTCGATTCGCTTTATCTCTGGGACAAGCTGCCGCTGGTGCCGTTCACGCTCGGCATCTTCGCCATCCCCGAGCTGATCGATATGGCGGCGACGCGCAGCACCATCGTCGACAAAGATCACGCGCGCATCGATCTGCACGGCCAGTGGCAGGGCTGGCATGACGCGCTGAAGAATTGGTGGCTGGTCCTGCGCTGCTCGGCCCTCGGCGCGTTCCTCGGCGCGGTGCCGGGGCTCGGCGCGGCGGTGATCGACTGGATCGCCTATGGCCATGCCGTGCGCACCGAGAAGAACACCGAGAATTTCGGCAAGGGCGATGTCCGCGGCGTGATCGCGGCAATCGCGTCGGACAATTCCAAGGAAGGCGGGCATCTGGTGCCGACGATCGCGTTCGGCGTGCCGGCCGGCGCATCGATGGCTCTGTTGCTGTCGGCCTTTCTGATCCACGGCCTCGTGCCCGGGACCGGAGATGCTGACCAAGCATCTCGACGTCACCTATTCGATCATCTGGACGCTGACGCTCTCGCATGTGATCGGCGCGGTGATCTGCATCATGGCGAGCGGATTGTTCGCCCGGCTCGCGGTCGTGCGCGCCGGCTTGCTGGTGCCGCTGGTGCTGATGGTGATCTTCCTCGGCGCCTTCGAAGGCTCGCAGGCTTGGGGCGATCTCTATTCGCTCGTGATCTTCGGCGCGCTTGGCTGGATCATGAAGCATCTCGGCTGGCCGCGGCCGCCGCTGATCCTGGGTTTCGTGCTGGGCGGCATCTTCGAGCGTTATTTCTTCATCTCGACGCAGATCTACGGCGCTGCCTGGGCGCTGCGCCCGGTCGTGCTGGTCGTCTTCGCCCTTTGCCTCTGGGTCGTGCTGCCGCCGATGAAGACGCATCTTGCCGGCACGGTCGCGGCATTCCGCGATCTGCGCGTCGCATCGCTGCGTTTCGGCCGCGACGCCTGGTTCAGCCTCGTCCTCATCGCGACCATTCTCGTCGCGATGTGGTTCTCGCGCTTCTGGCCCCCGGCGGCGAAATTCGTGCCCGATGCGTCGTGCTGGATCGCGCTGTTCTTCGCCGTGCTCAACATGGCGACCGAGGTGTTCGGCGATCCCGCCGCCAAGCTTACCGGTCCGGCCGAGGCGCCCTCCTCCGTCGGCGACGCGGCGCATGGCGCGATGCCCGTCTTCACCAAGGCGATCGAGCTGCGCGGGGTGCGCTGCTTCCTGTGGCTGATCGGGTTCCTCGTCGTCGGCGCCGGAATTGGCCTGCTGCCCGCGCTCTGTCTGCTGACCTTCCTGTTGATGCGCTTTGAATTCACCGAACGCTGGATGACCGCTACCATCTGCGCCGGGATCGCGACCGTTGCGATCTATCTCGTCTTCGATCGCATCTTCGCTATGCCCTGGCCGCAATCTCTGATCGGCGATCTCTGGCCGAGCTTGCGCGACGCCACCGGCCTCATCTAAAGCCGCTGGGCCATAGCAAAGCATTGGGCAGCAAATTTCAGGCCGCAAAGGATTAGCATGCCAGCCTCCGCGCTCGATTCCGCGATTTTCCGCGACATTTTCTCAACCGAGGCGATGCGCCGCGTCTTCTCGGACGAGAACCGCGTTCAGAAATATCTCGATATCGAGGCGGCGCTGGCCAAGGTGCAGGCGCGGCTCGGCATCATCCCCAAGGATGCGGCCGAAGAGATCGTCAAGCATTGCCAGGCCACCGAATACGACTTCGCGCTACTCAAAAAGCAGACCGAGCGCATCGGTTATCCGGTGCTGCCGGTCGTGCAGCAGCTCGTCAAGAAATGCGCGAACGGCGTCGGCGAGTGGTGCCATTGGGGCGCGACGACGCAAGACATCACCGACACCGCGACCGTCCTCCAAATCCGCGAGGCGCTCGATCTGATCGAGGGAGAGATCGTCGCGATCAGCAAAGCCCTTGTCGGCCTTGCCAGGAAATATCGCGACACGCCGATGGCCGGGCGCAGCAATCTGCAACAGGCCGTGCCGATCACGTTCGGCTTCAAGGCCGCGACTTTGCTGTCGGGCTTCGACCGGCATCTCCAGCGTCTGAAAGAGCTGCGCCCGCGCGTGCTGGTCGGCGAATTCGGTGGCGCGGCCGGCACGCTCGCCTCGCTCGGCAAAGACGGGCTCAAGGTCCAAGAGGGCCTGATGAAAGAGCTCGGCCTCGGACAGCCCCCGATCGCCTGGCACACGATGCGCGACAGCATTGCCGAGACCGGCTGCTTCCTCGGCCTCGTCACCGGCACGCTTGGCAAGATCGCGACCGACGTGAAGCTGATGATGCAGACCGAGGTCGAGGAGGTTTACGAGCCTTTCGCCGAGGGCCGCGGCTCATCCAGCACCATGCCGCAGAAGCGCAACCCGATTTCGTGCAATTACATTGTCGCCTGTACCTCGATGGTGCGGCAGAACGTGGCGGCGCTCCTCGATGCGATGGTCGAGGATCACGAGCGCTCGACCGGGCCGTGGGAGATCGAATGGATCTCGGTGCCGGAGATTTTCTGTCTCGCTTCGGGCGCGCTCAATCAGGCGCGCTTCCTGATGGAGGGGCTTGAGGTCGATCCGGCGCGGATGCGCGCCAATCTCGACCTGACGCGCGGGCTCATCGTCTCGGAAGCAGTGATGATGGGGCTTGGCCCCTATCTCGGCCGCCAGCGCGCGCATGATCTGGTCTACGACATCTGCCGCAAATCGATCGTGGCGAAGAAATCGTTCCTCGATCTGCTCGCCGCCGATCCGGATATTGCCAAGCACATGAAACGCGTCGAATTGGCGAAGCTGGTCGATCCGTCGAATTACCTCGGCGTCGCCGGCGAGATGATCGATCGCGTGCTGGCGGGACATCGCTGATATGACGAGCCGCGTGAAGTTGACGCTGGCTTGCGGCGATTACGAGATCCATCGCAGCCTGAAGGAAGGCGCTGTCCCTGTCGACGGCGTCGATCTCACCGTGCTGACCGATATGGATTCATCGACGCGGCATTGGCGCTTCCTGCGCAACCGCGAATTCGATATCGCCGAATGCTCGTGCTCGTCCTATATCGTCGCGCGCGATCAGGGCCTGCCCTTTCGCGGCATTCCCGTCTTTCCACATCGCCGCTTCCGCCACGGCTTCGCCTTCATCAACACGACCAAGGGCATCGCCAAGCCCAGCGATCTGATCGGCAAGAAGATCGGCGTCAAATCTTTCCAGGTAACGGCGATCAACTGGTTGCGCGGCATTCTCGAAAGCGAATATGGCGTGCCGCACCGCTCGATCGATTGGTATGCCGAGATCGACGAGGACGTCGAATTCACGCCGCCGCCGGGGCTGAAGCTGACGCGGCTGCGCCACGATCAGGGCGTCGAGGCGATGCTGGTCGAAGGCGCGCTCGACGCCGTGCTTCATTCCGATCTGATCGAGCCCTTCATCAAGAAGGATAAGCGCGTCGCGCGGCTCTTCCCCGATCACAAGGCGGAGGAGCAGGCCTATTTCAAGAAGACCGGCATCTTCCCGATCATGCATATCGTCGCGCTTCGCGAAGAGATTGCCGAAAAGTATCCCTGGGTCGCGATCAATCTCTTCAAGGCGTTCGAGCGCTCGAAAGCAGCGGCGATGAAGCGGATGGAGAATCCGCGCATCGCACCGCTCGCCTGGTATCGCGAGGCCTGGGAAGAGCAGCAGGACATTCTCGGCGGCGATCCCTGGGCGAATGGCCCCACGGAACAGAACGCCAAGACGATCGAGACGCTGCTGCGCTATTCGCATGAGCATGGCCTGACCAAGCGCCTGCTCACTTGGGAGGACATGTTCCTCGACGTCTCGGAAGGCCGCAAGCGCGGCGGCTTCCGCATCTGATACTTCGATGAGTGAGGTTCAATGAAAGTCGGTCTTTTCGATCATTTGGAGCGTGCCGATCGTCCGCTCGCCCAGCAATACGACGAGCGGTTCGAGTTTCTGGCCGCCGCTGACGCGGCTGGCTTCTACTGCGCGCATGTCGCAGAACATCATTGCACGCCGCTCAACATGATACCGGGGCCGAATGTCTATCTCGGCGCCCTCGCAAGGCTGACCAAGAAAATCCATTTCGGGCCGCTGGTCTATCTGCTGCCGCTCTATTCGCCGCTGCGCCTGGCGGAAGAGATCTGCATGCTCGACCATATGAGCAAGGGCCGGCTCGAGGTCGGCGTCGGCCGCGGCGTCTCGCCTTTCGAGCTCAAATTCAACAATGTCGATCACGACGATTTGCGCGACATCTTCTTCGATGGCTATGAGTGCCTGATCAAGGCGCTGAGCAACGATCCGTTCTCGCATCAGGGAAAATACTTCACCTATGGCGAGACGCCGATGCCGATGCGGCCCTATCAGAAGCCTTATCCGGCGATGTGGTACGGCTCATCCAACGCGGTCGGCTCGACCTGGGCCGGCGAGCATGGCTTGCACTTCACCGCCAACGGCCCGACGGCGCAGGCCAAGCCCAATATCGCCGCCTTCAAGGAAGCGCTGGCCAAGCGCGGCAGCGCGGCGATGCCGAAGCCCGAATTCAAAGGCGGTGCCGCGGTCGGCATTCTGCGCCACATCGTCGTCGCCGACACCGACGCCGAAGCACAGCGCATCGCCAAGCCGGCTTTCGAATATCACCTCAAGAGCCTCGAATGGCTGCGCGATCGCGCACGCGCCGCCGGCGGCTCCGACCTCGTCACGCGGCTCAACATCCGCCGGGGTACGACGTTCGAGGAATGCGTCACCAACGGCATGATCCTCGCCGGCTCGCCCGCCACCGTGCGCGCCGCGATCGAGCGCGAAATGGCCGAGCTCGGCACCAATTACCTACTCGCCTATCTCTTCTTCGGCACGCTGAGCTTCGCCGACGCCAAGCGCTCGCTCGACCTCTTCGCCAAAGAGGTCATGCCGCATTTGGAGAAGATTTGAGAATTTTCTCTCTTCTGTCACCCCCGCGAAAGCGGGGGTCCAGGGAAACAGCACGATGCTTGCTGGATTCCCGCTTTCGCGGGAATGACGATTGTTGAAGGATTAATCCCAATCCACTGGCGCGCGCTCAACCGTCACTGTGCCGTTCGGCGACAGCATCACGAGGTTGACGGTGCGCGCGTAATCGGGCGAGCCGGAATAATAGGCCGCGACATTGTCGCCGCCGACGCGGACATAGCGGTTCCAATGACCGAGCGCGATGTAGTCCGCGCCGGTCGCGACGATCTCGTCATCGCCGATCAGCCAGCCAGGCCTGAGATTGGTCGAGCGATCTGCCACCGGCGCATAGTGGCCATGCGCGACGGCGACATGCCAGAAGCTGCGCCGCGGCTGCGGCTGGGCCAGCGGCGCGTTGTCCCCGTAGTCGCGATGCGCATTGCCCCAGATCTCAAGCGCGAGACCGGGAAACGAAACCACGGCTTCGTCGGTTACGCCAAGGACGCGGACGTTCTTCGGCGCGGCGATCGCGCGATGGAAGACCGAGTCCGCAATCGCCGGGTCGTGATTGCCGGGGAGAATGACAACCGGCAGCTTCGCTTCGGCCAGCATCGCTGCGGCACGATCGAGCAATTCCGCCGACAGGCGATTGTGCTCGAATGTATCGCCGGCGAGGATCACGGCGTCGGCCCTCGCGGCGCGCGCCGCGGCGAGAACGACACGCAGTCCCGCCGTGCCGTCGCCTTTGTGCACGGGCTCGGTGAAGCCTTCGCCGACGTGAAGGTCGGAGCTATGCACGATACGCAACGCCGCACTCGGCGCGGCGAATTTGCGCCGTGATGTTAACGTGATTTCATCCGCCATGATCGCCCGGCGCTATAGAATGGAGGGTACGGCGGCGTCAAATGCCCCTGGTATGCAAGGCTTTGCGCGAGATGCGGTTCGGGCTAGACTTGCCTCATCCCGCGCGGGAAGGGATTACGAGACATGCGTTTCGTCGTCGATGCGCCCAACGGCAAATCCTGGTTCCGGCTCGAAACCGAGGCCGAAGCGGCGCAGGAATCGCAGTTCATGCGTCACGCGGTCGAGAAATATTTCCGGCTCGAGCGTGAGAAGGCGGTGCAGAGCTTTCAGCCCGCCTCGAAAAGCTACATCGAGCAGGACATCGGCCTCAACGCCCATATCCAGCGCACCATGCCGCTGTTCCTGACCTTGCGCGATCAGGACGGCAACGCACATGTCACGGCGATGCTGCCCTCGGGCGGCAAGGCCGATGTCGGCGCGCGCTTCATCATTGTCGGCCCCGGCAATGCCGATCCCTATCCCGCCGAGGGCGATGCCATCGAAGCGCTGGGCGATCATTTCGGCCTGACGCTCGAACGCGAACGCTGTTATCCCTACCAGCGCGGCTAAGGAGGAGAATTTTCATGAGCCTGACACTCGAGCAATTCGCATCCGAATGCCGGCGCGCCTTGCAGTCCCATCCCGGCGTCGAAGGCCGCAAGCAGGTTTGCGCGCTCGTCGAAGAAGCGTGCAAGGATCAGGGCTTCGTTGCCGCGCATTACCACGCCGCCACCGGACAGCGCGATATCCTCTATGAGGATCCCGAGCTCGGCTTCTGCATCTGTGCGCATAACTACACCGATGCGCGCGAAAGCCAGCCGCACGATCACGGCCCGGCCTGGGCGATTTACGGCCAGGTCGCGGGCGAGACGGTGATGAGCGATTGGATGCTGCTCGAGCCCGCGGGCGAAGGCAAGATGGGCAAGGTGGCATTCGCCAAGAGCTACACGCTCACGCCCGGCAAAGCGCATCTCTATAACGAGGGCGATTTGCATTCGCCTCGCCGCGACGGTCCGACGCGGTTGCTGCGCATCGAAGGCCGCAATCTCGATAAGGTGCGTCGCTTCGGCTATCGCGCCGCCTGAACCGTTTCAATATTCGAGATGGATACGCCCGGCGAAGATCGCTGAGAACGAAGCCCTGGTTGATTCGGGATCGAAATAGAGCGCGCCCCGACGCTATCCCAAGGTAGCCGCTAGTCGAACCAGCGGTCGCCGAGGATCACCGGCACGGTCTTGTTGGCGGCGGAATTGCCGTGCATCGGCTTGCCGTCGAAATCGATCCGCGCCAGCGCGTCTTTCGCCGCATCGACCACGGCGCCGATCCGCGCCATCACCAGCGGCTCCTCGCCGACCGCCTTGAACCAATAGAAAGTGCCGCGCGGCAGAAGGATGCCGTCATGCTGCTTCACGCGCTTCAGCTCGCCCTTCGGCCCGTAGAAATCAGCCTCGCCCTGCAGCACGAGGAAGACGTGATCCTCGTTCGGATGCGCATGCAGCTCGTTCTCGCCATCCGAGGCATAGGTCTTCAAGACGACCCACATACGGTCGGTCGCCGCCATCGGCGTGTCGGTGCGGCCTTGGCGTGGCAGTTGCGCGCGCAGATGGAAGAATGTCGGCTGGTTTTTGACCGAAGCCTGCGCCTCGATCTGGGCGCGCATATCCTCGGGGCTCTCGACAATATGCCCAGGTACGATGTGACCGGTGACCGGCGAATCCATGCTTTCTCCTTCCGCCCTAGCGGCGCACGCCGCCGGGCACGGCGGATGCGCTCGATGAGCCCCAATTGACGATATAGGCGTCGCCCCGCTCGAGGAACGATGAAACAATGCGCAGCACCCGCTCGGGCTGATCGGATTCGATCACATGCGCGGCATCGTAGATATACGAGAGATGCGAGCCGGCGATCGCGCCTTTGAGATAGCGGCCGGTCTCTGGCGGGATGATCTCGTCCTTCGTGCCCATGAGGATCAGCGTCGGCGCTTTGATCTCGGCAACGCGGCCCGACAGCGTGCCGTCGGCTAGAGACCCGGCGCCGTAATGATCGAGCATGCGACGATTGCCCTGCACCTGCTCCATCGGCTTGGTCATCGGCGGCGCACGATCGGGATAGGCGAAGAGCTTGCGGCGCGCTTCCGCGGGATCGGTCGGCAGCCCGCCCTTGCCGCCCGCGGGCACGCCCGCCGGCACTTCGAGCACAAGATGATCGATCTTGTCCTGATGCTTCACCGCGAGCCAGAGTGCTTCCCAGCCACCGAAGGACACGCCGATCACGTCGCAGCGTTTGCCGATCGCGACATTGATGAAGGACGCGGCTACATCGGCCAGCGCTTCCATCGATCTGATCAACTCATGCGGCGCGGTGCCGTCGAAGCCGGGCGTGATCGGCATATAGACGGTACGGGTTTGCGCCAGCGCCTCGATCGGCTTGCTGATGCCGATACCGGCGGCGGGGTGGAGATAGAGCAGCGGCTCGCCGCTGCCGCCGACGAAATAGCTGATCGGGCCGGAGCCGACGCGGGATTCTTTGCGTTCGAATGCCATGACGCGCTCCTTATAGGTCCTTGAGCGCGGGCTGCACCCGCTCGCGGAACAGCTCCATGCCGTGGCGCACGACCTTATCCGGCATGTTGCCGACCTTCATCGTGAATTGCTCGACCCCGTGACCCAGCGCCTTATGCACGCGCTTGATCTGCTCGACCACCGTTTCCGGGCTGCCGCAATAGATTGAGCCGGATTCGATCTGCTCTTCGAGGCTGCGCGCACGCAACGTGGCAAGCCGCGCCTCGAACCGGTCGCTCGAGCCTTCGCGCTGGTAATAGCGCGTCTTCTGAATGACGAGCTGCTGCGCATTGCGCTGTGGCCGCATCAGGATGTGGTGAAAATATTCGAGGCCCTTGCGCATATGCTCGCGCGCCTCTTCATCGCTGTCGGCGATGCAGGTGTGATGGCCGATGAGGATGTCCTCGGGCGTCGGCTCCCAGCCATAGGCACGCGATGTCTTGTAGTAGTGATCGATATTGCCACGTGCGACCTTGAGATCGGCGATCAGGACGATGCCGAGCTTGGCGCGATGCTCCGCCACGAACTCGACCGATTCCTCATTCGTCCCCGACATCAGCAAGCGCGGATAAGGCTTCTGATAGGGCCGCGGCCAGATCGAGACCGAGGGGAATTGATAGAACTCGCCCTCCCAGCCGAAAGGCTCGGGCTCGGTCCAGGCCTTGATGATGAGGGCAACCGCCTCGCGCAGCCGCTCGCGCGAATCAGACGGCGGCACGTTATAGGCGATGTATTCATGCGGAATGCCGCGCATCATGCCGGCGATGACCCGCCCGCCCGACATCACATCGAGCATCGCATATTCCTCGGCGACGCGGATCGGATTGAGCAGCGGCACAAGATTGCCGAGGATCGCGAGATTGACGCGCTTCGTGCGGTAGACGAGCGAGGACGCGATCAGATTCGGGTTCGACATCAACCCATAAGGGCTGAAATGATGCTCATTGCAGCCAACTGAATCGAAGCCGCATTCCTCGGCATAGGCCATGGTGTCGATGTAATCGGCATAAAGCTGGCGGCCGCGCTCGGCATCGAATTCCTTGTTGCTGACCGGCCATTCCAGTGGCTCGCGCGGGTAATCCGGCCAGGGCATGAGATGGAAAAAATTGAACTTCATGGCGCTCCTCGCTCTTGTTGCAGAGTATGCGCCGCACCTCGCACACCTTCAACTCGGGGGCCGCACAGACTACATTCTCCTTTCGCCCATTTTTTCCGGTGAAATCCCATGCCCGATGCCTCGCGTGATTTGGCCCCCCATCAGCCGATCCGCCTTGCCGACTACCAAGCGCCCGCTTTTCTGATCGACGAAGTGGACCTCGTGTTCGAGCTCGGCGAGGAGAAGACCAGCGTCAAGTCGCGGCTATCGGTGCGGCGCAATCCCGCGGTCAATGAGCCACACGCGCCGCTGAAGCTTGCCGGACGCGAGCTGGAGCTGGTCTCGCTCGCCATCGATGGCGAGACCCTGGGACCGAACCGCTATGTCGTCGACGATGAAACCCTGACCATCGCCTCGGTGCCGGACGAATTCACGCTCGACATCGAGACGCGAATCGAGCCGCAGAACAACACGGTGCTGTCGGGCCTCTACAAATCCGGCGGCAATTTCTGCACCCAATGCGAGCCCGAGGGTTTCCGCCGCATCACCTATTTCCTCGACCGCCCCGATGTGATGGCGCGCTTCACCACGACCATCGTCGCCGACAAGACGCGCTACCCGGTGCTGCTGTCGAACGGCAATCCCGCCGATCAAGGCGACAGCAGTAACGGCCGCCACTGGGCGAAATGGGTCGATCCCTTTCCGAAGCCGTCCTATCTCTTCGCGCTCGTTGCCGGCGACCTCGTGCCGGTCCGCGACAGCTATAAGACCAGCACCGGCAAGACCGTGCCGCTCGCGATCTGGGTGCGGCGGGGCGATGAAGACAAATGCGCGCATGCGATGGAATCGCTGAAGCATGCGATGCGCTGGGACGAAGAGAAATTCGGTCTCGCCTACGATCTCGACGTGTTCAACATCGTCGCCGTCAGCGACTTCAACATGGGCGCGATGGAGAATAAAGGTCTCAACATCTTCAACACGAAATACGTGCTGGCGAAGCCCGAGACCGCGACCGATGTCGATTTTCAGGGCATCGAATCCGTCATCGGCCATGAGTATTTCCACAATTGGACCGGCGACCGCATCACCTGCCGCGATTGGTTCCAGCTCTCGCTGAAGGAAGGCCTCACCGTTTATCGCGACCAGGAATTCTCCGCCGATATGGGCAGCCGCGCGGTGAAGCGCATCGGCGATGTGCGACGGCTGCGCGCGGCGCAATTCCCCGAGGATGCCGGACCGCTCGCCCATCCGGTTCAGCCGGCGCAATACATCGAGATCGACAATTTCTATACCGCGACAGTCTACAACAAGGGCGCAGAAGTCGTGCGCATGATCGAGACGCAACTCGGCAAGGACGGCTTCCGTAAAGGCATGGACCTTTATTTCAAGCGTCATGACGGTCAGGCGGTGACAATCGAGGATTTCGTCGCGGCGATGGCCGACGCCAATGGCGCCGATTTCTCGCATTTCCTGGCCTGGTACAAGCAGGCCGGCACGCCCGAGCTCATGGTCGAGGATCGCTACGACGCGGCGGGAAAAATCTACGACCTTACGCTGTCGCAAGCGACGCCGGTGACACCGGGCCAGACGACCAAGCAGCCGCTGGTCGTGCCGATCGCGATGGGGCTGATCGGCGCGGACGGCAAAGAGCAGGCGACGCGGCTCGAGAGCGAAAGCAACGCAACGCCCGGCACGCGCGTGCTGGTGCTCGGCGAGGCCAAGCACACTTTCCGTTTCGTCGACGTGCCAAGCAAGCCGACGCCGTCGCTGCTGCGCCGTTTCTCGGCGCCGGTGAAGCTGAAGAACATCCCGCTCGAGCGTCAGCAATTCCTCGCGCTCAACGACACCGATCCCTTCGCACGCTGGGAAGCGGGGCAACAGGTCGCGACGCATCTGCTGCTCGGCATGGTCGCCGCGCATCGCCGTGGCGATAAGCTCGCGCTCGATTCCGCGCTTGTCGATCAGATGCGGCGCGCCCTTGCCGCGGCGGATGGCGATCCGGCTTTCACGGCGGAGCAGCTCAGCCTGCCCTCGGAATCCTTCCTCGCCGACCAGATGGATGTCGTCGATGTCGATGCCATTCATGCTGCACGCGATTTCGCCCGGCGGCAGATCGGCTCGTCCCTCGAGGCCGAATTCGCCGCGCTCTACGACCGGCTGATCGATCGTGGACATTACAGCGCCGACGGCACGGCGATCGGCAAGCGCACGCTGCGCAATGTCGCGCTCGGCTATCTCGCGTTCGGGAACGGCGATATCGCGCGTGCCAAGGCGCAATTCGACAAAGGCGGCAACATGACCGATGTGCTCGCCGCACTGTCGGTCCTCAACGAGTTCGACCAGCCAGCCCGCGCCGAAGCACTCGCAAGCTTCTACGAGCGCTGGAAAGGGGACGAGCTGGTCGTCGACAAATGGTTCAGCCTGCAGGCGATGTCTTCGCTGCCCGGCACGCTGGCCCGGGTCAAGGAACTGACCCATCATCCCGCGTTCACGATCAAAAACCCGAACCGCATGCGCTCGCTGGTCGGCGCTTTCACGCAGGCCAATCAGCTCCGCTTCCACGATGCTAGCGGCGCCGGCTATGCATTCCTCGCCGATCAGGTGATCACGCTCGATCCGCTCAACCCGCTGATGGCATCGCGCCTAATCCAGCCGCTCGGCCAGTGGCGACGTCACAATAGCGGCCGACAGGCGCTGATGAAGCGCGAGCTCGAACGCACGCTGGCGCTGCCCTCGCTCAGCAAGAACACTTACGAGATGGCCTCGAAGAGTCTCTCGGCTTAGTCCGAGGGCTCGACATCGAGCCGCATGACGATGCCGTCGAGGCCGCTGCGCGCTGCCGGATAGAGTTTCGCGACCAGCGGATCGTGGCCCGGCACGATATGCCGAGACGTGGAGGCCAACCGCCGCAGCGTGGCGTGGCCCTCGAGCATTTCGGCGACGTTGTAGACGATCGGGTAAGCGCGGCCTTGCTCGAGATGCGCGTAGAGATGCGCCGCATCGGACGCAAGCACCACCGCGCCGCGGTTCGTCATCACGCGCACGCTTTGCAGCCCCATTGTATGGCCGCCGATGAAATGGAGACTGAGACCCGGCGCAATTTCTTCATCGCCATTGTGAAAGCGCACACGGCCGGCGAAGACGCGCCTTACCATGCCGACCACATCATCGACGGCCAGCGAATGGCTGAAAGTGTGATGGCACATCGGCCGACCGGTCGCGAAAGCCATCTCGCGATCCTGGATATGAAAGTTCGCATTGGGAAAGAGATCGAGCCCGCCGGCGTGATCGTAATGCATATGCGTGATGATCACGTCTTCGACCGTCGTCGGATCGATGCCGATCGCCTTCAATCCATCGACCGGCGACCGTAGCAATTCGCGCTTGCGCAGCCGCGCCTGCTCTGCGCCGAAGCCGGTATCGACGACATAAGTCTTGCCGCCGCCAATGATCGCCCAGACGAAATAATCGAGCGGCATCGGCGCATCATGCGGATCGCCGCCGAGAAAATTCTCAGCCGCGCGCCGCTCGTGATGCGCATAGCGGATGGCGTAGACCTCGTATTCCATCGCCGCCTCCGTTAGTTCCCGGCCTTCACCTCGACGCCGGCCCAATCCTCGATGAGGCGTACGATCTCGGTGAAATCGGATTGCGGGCCGAGCTCGCTATTGGCGAGTTGCCACATCATGCGCACCGCGCTGCCGACCCACATCGGCACCTGCAGCGCTTCAGCCTCTTCGAGGCAGAGCCGCACATCCTTGTACATGAGCCCGGTATAGAAGCCTTGGGCGAAGCGGCGCGTGATCACCTCGTTCGGGAATTTCGTCTCGGTCGCGGTGTTGCGGCCAGTGCCGGAATTGATGACCTCCAGCATCAGCGCCGGGTCGAGCCCGGCTTTGACGCCCATCACCATCGCCTCGGCCGTCACCGCCATCGACGTGGCGGAGAGGACGTTGTTGCAGAGCTTCATCGCCTGGCCCATGCCCGGCCGCTCGCCGACATGGAACACCTTGCCGAAGATCGCGAGCAACGGCCGCACGCGCTCAATCAGCACCTGCGGGCCCGACGCCATCACCGCGAGCGTGCCCTTCTTCGCCCCGGCGACACCGCCCGAGACCGGAGCATCGACGATTGCGATACCGCGCTCGGTCAGGCCCGCGGCCACGCGTGCCGTCATGCGCGGGCCGGTGGTCGAGAGATCGACGAAAATCTTGGCGCGCCGTCCCGTGGCAACGCCCGCCGGGCCGAGCGCCTCGCCCTCGACATCCTTGGGCTCGGGCAGGCTGAAGAAGACGATATCAGACGTATCGGCAACGGCGCGCGACGAATTCATCTGTGCAGCGCCGCGTACGACGAGCGGCACCATCGCCTCATCGCGAATGTCATAGACCGCAAGACGATGACCGGCATCGATCAGGCGATTGGCCATCGGCCCGCCCATATTGCCGAGGCCGACAAAGCCGATTTCTTCGCCCATCGCTGTCCTCCCGCCGCCGGTCTAATATCGCCGCATGAAGCTTAGGGCCTTCGTCCTCGCCGCCCTACTGATTTTCGCCGGATCTACGGTGCGCGCCCAGGCGCCGGGGTTGCCCGTTGATCTCACCCTTGTCCTCGCCGTCGATGCGTCGGGCAGCGTCGATCAGACACGCTTCGATCTGCAGAAACACGGCTATGCGGAGGCCTTTCGCAGCCGCGAGGTGATGGAGGCCGTTGCCGCAGGCGCCGATCACGCGATCGCGGTGACCATGGTGCAGTGGACCGGCCCTCGGCTTCATGTGCAGGTGATCCCCTGGACGCGCATCTCCGACGCCGCCTCGGCGCAGGCGCTGGCCGATGCGATCGATGCCAGCCACCGCCAGCTTTACGGCGGCGGCACCTCGCTCAGCGGCGCCATCGATGACGGCATCGCGATGCTGGCGGCAAGCCCGTTCCGCGGAACGCGGCGCGTCATCGATATCTCGGGCGACGGCTCGAACAATGCCGGGCGCCTCGCCGAGAGCGCGCGCGACGAGGCGGTCAAGGGCGGCATTACCATCAACGGGTTGCCCATCACCTGGATCGAGCCTGGCCTCGACGCCTATTACCGCAACAGCGTCATCGGTGGGCCCGGCGCCTTCGTCATCAGCGTCGACAGCTATGACAATTTCGCTGATGCGATCCTCCATAAACTGGTGACTGAAATCTCGGGCATCGCGCCACCCAGCCTTGCCTCGAACGCCACACGATGAAATAGTGGTTGAAACGAGAATCGGAGGCTCGCGTGAAGCGGCAGATGCTGAAACTCGGCGATGTTGAACTCGAGCTGCATGAGACCGGTGCGGGCTCGGCATTGCTTTTTCTGCACAGCGGCGGTGGTTTTTCCCCGGACGATGCCTTCGTCGGCTTGCTCGCGGAGCACCATCGCGTGATTGCACCCGCGCATCCCGGCTTTGGCTATTCGAGCCTGCCCGATTGGATCGATAGCATCGACGACATCGCGCATATCTATCTCGAGCTGATCGACCAGCTCGATTTGAAGCGTGTGACACTGGTCGGCGCGTCGATCGGCGGCTGGATCGCCGCGGAAATGGCGACCAAATCGCCGGAACGCTTCGACAAGATCGCGCTCATCGGACCGGTCGGCGTGAAGACCGGAGGCCCGAAGCAGCTCGACATTCCCGATATCTTCGCGCACTCGACCGAGGCGCTCGATCGCATGCGCTTCCACGATCCGGCGAAAGCGAAGGTCGATCTCACCAAGCTTTCGGAAGAGCAGATGCGCGTCATCGCGCGCAACAACGAGACGCTCGCCCTGCTCGTCTGGGAACCCTACATGCACAATCCGAAGCTCAAGCACCGGCTGCATCGCCTGACGATGCCGGTTTTGTTCTTGCGCGGCGCGAGCGACGGGCTGGTCTCGGCCGGGTATCTCGATCGCTATGCGAAGCTCGTGCCCGGGGCGCGCATCGAGACCATCGCCGAAGCCGGCCATCTGCCGCATATCGAGCAACCGAAAGCTTTCACCGCGACGCTCGCCGCTTTCCTCGGCCAAGGAGCCTGACCGATGCGCGCCTGGCATTTCAGCGAGAACGCCTATCCCTTCCTGCCGCCGCAGGATGAATTCGAGTCGATCCGCGTCACTTTGCCGAACCGGCTCTACGATCCGAAGCAAGGCGCCGAGCTTTACGACCGCTTCCTCCGCGAATGGCAGATCGCCGAGGAGGAAGGCGTTAACATCATGCTCAACGAGCATCATCAATCGGCGACTTGCGTCGATCCGGCGGCGCCGCTGGTGCTCGCCGCGCTCGCGCGGCTGACGCATAAGGCGCGGCTGCTGATCCTCGGCAACCCGATCGCCAATCGCCGCCAGCCGGTCCGCGTCGCCGAAGAGATGGCGCTGATCGATGTGCTGTCGAAAGGGCGGCTCGAGGCCGGTTTCGTACGCGGCGTGCCGACCGAGATCCTGCCGGCGAACAGCAATCCCGTGCGCATGAACGAGCGGCATTGGGAAGCGCTCGACCTCATCGTGCAGGCCTGGACGAGCAATGACGGGCCGACGAGCTTCGAGGGCCGCTTCTTCCATCACCGCAACATCAATATCTGGCCGCGGCCTTATCAATCGCCGCATCCACCGGTCTGGGTGTCGACCACAAGTCCCGGCGGCGCGGGTCAGGTCGGTGCGCATGGCTATATCCAGGCGACATTTCTCACCGGCTTCAAAGGCACGCCGGCGATCTACGATTCCTATCGCAAAGGCTGGCGCGATGCCGGCAAGGGCAAGGACGTGCCGATCAATCGCCTCGCCTATGCGGCGATGGTTTATGTCGCCGACAGCGACGCCAAGGCGCGCGCCGGCGCCGAGAAGCTGCTCTGGTACATCACCGCGAACAAGGTCTCGCCCTGGTTCCGCAATCCGGCGGGCTACAGTCCCATCGCGATGAACGTGAAGATGATGCTGGGCGATGCGGCCGGCGGCGGTTTCGGCAATTTCGGCGCCAACACCACGGTCGACGGCGCCATCGCCAACGGCACGATGTTCTGCGGCACGCCCGACAAAGTGTTCGAGCAGATCAAAACCTTCTATCACCATGTCGGCGGTTTCGGGAATTTGCTGCTGATGGGCCAGGCCGGTCATCTCGAGCATGAGGAGACCGTCGCCGGCATTCGTTGCTTTGCGCGCGAGGTTTATCCGCGCTTGAAAGAAGAGTTTCCGGATAGTGCGATTTCGGGGCGCGATGTTGCGGCCGCCGAATAATCAGAGAGGGGAAAGAAAAAGATGAAACGAATACTGCTCGGTGGCGCGGCGCTTGCGGCGCTTCTTGCGCTGACGCCGATTGGCGCGCAGGCGGCGACGGATGAGCAAAAGAAAGATGTCGCAGCGATCGTCGATAAGAACGCGCAGACGATCTGGGATATCGGCGATTCGATCTACTATTTCGGCGAAATGGGCATGCAGGAGTTCGAGGCCACGAAGCTCCTGAAGGATACGATGGAGGCGGCCGGCTTCAAGGTCGAGCTCGGCGGCGCCGGCATGCCGACGAATTTCTGGGCGACCTACGGCTCGGGCCACCCCTATATCGTGATCGAGAGCGAGATCGACGCTCTGCCGGGCGGCAACCAGACGCCGCTCGAATTCGAGCATAAGCCGATGGTGCCGGGCGCCCCGGGCCACATGGAAGGCCACAACACCCATGGCGGCGTCGCCACCGCGGCGGCCTTCGCGGTGAAGCAGGTGATGGAGAAGTATCATCTCCCCGGCACGATCGCGGTCAATTTCGGCCCGGCCGAAGAAGAGATCGCCAGCCGTCCCTTCATCGTCCGCTCCGGCGCTTTCAAGGATGTCGACGCGAACATCTATCTCCATATCGGCGAGAATTTCGGCACGGGCTGGGGCTTGCAAAATTACGCGGCGATCGGCGTGCAATTCGCCTTCCACGGCAAGACGGCACATGCCGCCGTCGACCCGTGGGATGGCAAGAACGCGCTCGATGCGCTCGAGCTGATGGATGACGGCGTCGCCTTCCTGCGCCAGCAGATGAAGCCGACCTATCGCATCCACCGATCGATCATGGCCGGCGGCATCCAACCGAACGTCATCCCGGATTTCACCAAGGTCTGGTATTTCGTCCGCGACGCCAACATGCCGGACGCGAAGGCGACCTACGACAAGCTGCTCAACATCGCCAACGGCGCCGATCTGATGACCGGCACGACGCATGATGTGATCTATCAGGCCTCGGCCTGGCCCGCTTTGTCGAACAAGGCGCTCGCGCAGGTCGTGCAGAAAAATTTCAAAGCCGTTGGCCTGCCGAAATGGAGCGACGAGGAGCAGAAATTCGCGCGCGACTTCCAGACGGCGGAAAAGTACCCGGTCGTCGGTCTTGCAACCGCCGTGCCCGACGTGGCCCAGAAGCCGCAATCGACCTCGTCGAACGATAGCGGCGATATCTCCTGGGTGGTGCCGTCAGTCGTCTACACCTTCCCGGCCAGCGTGCCCGGCATCCCCTATCACAATTGGGTGGCCGCGGTGACGCCGACCAGCACCATCGCGCATAAGGGCGAAGTCGCCGGCGCCAAGGCACTGGCGGATTCGGTCCTCGACTTCATGACCTCACCCGATGTCCTGAAAGCGGCGCATGACGAGTTCGAGCAGGCGACAAAGACAACGCCGTATTTCTCGCTGGTGCCGGACGGCGCCAAGCCGGATACCGATCTCGACAAGGACATCATGGCGCAATACCGTCCCGCGATGAGCAAGTACTACCTGCACAAGACGCCGCGTT
The DNA here is from genome assembly GCA_963740675.1 of uncultured Alphaproteobacteria bacterium. Classification (GTDB taxonomy): domain Bacteria; phylum Pseudomonadota; class Alphaproteobacteria; order ATCC43930; family CGMCC-115725; genus CAIKMD01. The sequence continues at coordinate 317,142 of CAVUFS010000001.1, read as the reverse complement.
ACCAACCATAACGCAGACCGGCTCGAGGAGAAGGAAACCCCATGAAGATCTTCAATTTCCATCTCATGCCGTATGCCGATGCCGATCTCGACGCAATTGCGAAGAACGGCACGGCCTGGGTGACCTTCTCCAATAGCCAATACGACCCGAAGAAAGGCGCCGAGCTCTACAATCGCTACCTCGACGAGCTCGAATACGCCGACAAGCTCGGCTTCGACGGCGTGGTGCTCAATGAGCATCACCAAAACGCCTATGGGCTGATGCCGACACCGGGCGTGCTGGCGGGTGCGCTGGCACGGTCGGTCAAGAACGCCAAGATCGCGATCCTCGGCCGCGCGCTGCCGCTTGTTGCACAATCCGCTGGCGGTAGCCGAGGAATACGCGATCCTCGACAATCTCACACGCGGCCGCTTCATCGCCGGCTTCGTGCGCGGCATCGGCGCCGAATATCATTCGATGGGCATCAACCCGACCCTGAGCCAAGCGCGGTTCGATGAAGCGCATGAGCTGATCATCAAGGCATGGACGCAGCCGGGACCGTTCCGCTATGCCGGCCGCCATTTCGAGATCAACTACGTCAATCCCTGGCCGCGGCCTTATCAAAATCCGCATCCGCCGATCTGGATCCCGAGCCAAGGCTCGACCAGCACGATCCAATGGGCGGCGAAGATGCGCTACACCTATTGCCAGACACTGTCGCCGATCGCGGTGGTCGCACGCTTCTTCCAAGCCTATCGCGACGAGGCCGAAAAGAACGGCTACACCGCGACACCCGAGCAACTCGCTTGGTCGAATTCGATCTATGTCGCCGAGACCGACGCCAAGGCGATGAAGGAAGCCAAGCCACATCTCGAAGCGTTGGCCAATAGCTTCCTTGGCATGCCGGTCGAAATGCTACTGCCGCCAGGCTATTCCACGATCGAATCGATCAAACGCGTCGCCGCCATCAAGGGGCGCCAAGCGGGCAAGATCCAGACGGCTGAGGATCTCGTGGCGCAAGGCGTCGTGATCGTGGGCTCGCCAAGCACGGTGCGCGAGAAGCTTGCCGAATATCAGGATCTCGCCGGCTTCGGCACGAGCCTCACCAAGACGCAGTTCGGCACGCTACCGCGCGACATGACCAAAGCGAATATGGAAGCGATCGCGCAAGAGGTTCTTCCCTATTTCCGCGACCGCACGCCGCAAAAGAAAGACACGAAGGTCACCGAACCCGCGAAATGACGGCCTCCTGTCATTCCGAGTGACGCGAGGCTTAAATAATTCGTCATTGCGAGCGTAGCGAAGCAATCCAGGATCGCACGTGGGGCTCTGGATTGCTTCGCTACGCTCGCAATGACGATGTGAGCTTAATGCGTCAGGAATGCCGCCTCGAAGGCTGACGAGATGGCGGCTTTGCTCTTGCCGGCTTCGACCGCATCGCCGATTGCGATCACTTTCTGGGTCGGCTTGGCGAGGTTCTTGAAGGCCGGCGCGGTGCCTTCGCGGGCGCGGTAATAGAACCAATCGCGGAATTTCGGCTGCTCGAACAGCGTGCGTATCCCTGGCCAGCGCGCCGCGCCGAGATCGAGCATGGCTTTCGCGACCGGCCCGAGGCCGAAGCGATAGCGCGCGCCGGTCGCGATTACGATGCGATCGAAATCGTCGAGGAGCAGCGGTCGGCCTGCGACGTCCGTGTTGAACGCAAAGCGCACCTGCTTCGCGACGCAGGCGCCGTAAAGCTGGTCGATATACCGCGTGAAGGAGTCCTCGTTGGCGAGCACACCCTGAAAAAGGGGTGCCTTACCGGCATAACGGAACGCACCGCCCGGCTGCGCCAGGCGCTCGAACACGGTGACCTCATTGCCTTCCGCGACGAGCGAAGCATAGGTGAGGCCGGCGGGTCCGGCGCCGATCACGGCAATACGCTCGCCCTGCGGCGGTCTCGTATTTTCGAACAAAGCCTCGCGCCCCGCCCGGCCATTGACCACACAGCCAAGACGCGCGCCGCTGCGCATCTCATCGACGCAGGTGTTGCAGGCCAGGCAGCGCCGCGGCGGCTCGCCGCGCGCCAGTTTCGCCACCCACTCAGGCTCGGCAACCTGCGTGCGGCCGAGCGCAATGAAATCGGCCTTACCGCTTTCGACGGCGCTCGTCGCCAGCGCCGTATCGCCCAGCCGGCCGACCGCGATCACCGGCACTTTCACCGCCGCTTTCACGCCGGCGGCGTAATCGAGGAAGACGCCGTCGGGATATTCCATCGGCGGGATCTGCCGTGCCGCCGAGGGTAGCGAGCGGTAATGACCGGCCGCGATATGGAGCGCGTCGGCCCCCGCCTCCGCCGCCCAGATCGCGACCTGCCGGCCCTCCGACCACGGCATACCTTCGGGAAAATAATCCTCGACCGAGAGGCGGAAGATCACACCCGTGCCGGGTACCGCCGCTTTCACCGCGCGCAGCACCTCGAGGCCGAAACGCGCGCGGTTTACGAGCGAGCCGCCATATTCGTCGTCGCGGCGGTTCTCGAACGGCGTCAGGAATTGCGAGATCAGATAGCCATGTGCGGCATGGATTTCGACGCAGTCGAAGCCGGCGCGCTGTGCCCGCGCCGCGGCGCCGGCGAAAGCCGCGACGCATTCATCGATGCGCGGCTTCGTCATCGCCTCGGGGATGATAGTCTCGAAGGTCGTCTCGAAGACCGGGTGGGGGATCGCCGACGGCGCCACCGGCGTCTCGCCGCAAATGTCGCGCCGCGTATGGCCGCCGCCATGGCCAAGCTGGATGGAGGCCTTGGCGCCGCCGGCATGGATCGCAGCGACGAGCTTCTGCAGCCCGGGCAGGAAGCGATCGTCATAAATGCCGAGCTCGCGGCGGCGATGCCGGCCGGCGCGCTCGGGCGAGGCCATCTCGACGGTGATCAAGCCGGTGCCGCCGCGCACCCGCGCCATGTAATAGGCGATGCTTTCATCGGTGACGAAGCCTTCGTCATCGGACAGCCGCGTCGTCATCGGCGGCATGACGATGCGGTTCTTGATCTCGGCCGGCCCAATCCGTGCCGGCGTCAGAAGAATATTCACGGGAGAAACGCCGTTTCCGGCGGTCAGCGCGCGGAGGCGACCTTGATCTCGACCGGCGTTGTGCCGGTGCGCCCCATGCCCAGGGCTTCAGCCGCCGCGGGCGAAAGATCGATGAGGAAGCGCTTCGTATAGGGACCGCGATCGTTCACCCGCACGGTCGCCTGGCGGCCATTGCGGCGGTTGGTCACCGTCACCACCGTGCCAAGCGGCAGTTCGAGGCTGGCAGCGGTCATATGATCCAGATCGAGCCGCTCGCCATTGGCGGTGCGACGCCCGACGAGATGTCGTGAATACACGGAAGCAATGCCACGCGCGGCATGCGGGTCTTTCGTGTGTTTCGCCTCATCGGCAGAAGCGAGACTCGGTACAGAGAGAGCCCCCACGAGTAACGCCGTTGCGATTGTTCGCATCCGTCCCCCTTTATTCGCGCATGTTGAGCGCGGCGAGCTTCGGTGTCTTCGTTGGGTATTATCCTAGCAACTATGGAAATACATGCAAGTCATGCAAGCGGCGTCGTTAATACTCGTAAACCGTGCGCCTTAGGGCCCCGCGGCGACACGAAATTCGACCGTCGCGGTCGCGCGACGTCCGATGCCGAGCGCTGTTGCTGCGGCCCGTGAGAGATCGAGCAAGATGCTGCGGCGATGCGGGCCGCGATCGTTGATGCGCACCATCGCCTTGCGACCGTTCTCGCGATTGGTCACTTCGATGATCGTACCGAAAGGCAGGCTCCGATGCGCCGCGGTCAGATGCTCGCGATCGAGCTTCTCGCCACTGGTGGTGCGATGGCCGACAAGCTTTTGCACGTACACCGCCGCCACCCCGCGCTCCGTTTTCACGCCTTCTTCCGCTGCCCAGCCGGGCGAGACAAAGCCCAGCAGCAGCACCATCGCGATGATTTTCCGCATTCCCCCCGCTCCCCCCGATGCGCGCCACGCCCCCGCGCGATCGCCACCAGGGGGCATGGCAGCACGGCGTGCCCTTGGCGGCCCCGGGGTGCTAGAGTAAGCCCATCGTTGCACGCGGCCGGTGGCCCACCGTCATGATGGCAAGCGGCCTGTGCCAGAAGACGCAAGAGGACGATCGATGCTCACAACCGAGAACAACAAGACCCTGACCGAAACGAGCGCCGGAACGCCCATGGGCGAGCTGCTGCGCCGCTATTGGTATCCGATCGCCGCAGTCGGCGAGCTCGAGGAGAAGCCGACCAAGCGCGTCCGCCTGCTGGGCGAGAATCTCGTGCTCTATAAGGATCTCGGCGGCCGCTACGGGCTGGTCGACCGCCATTGCCCACATCGCCGCGCCGACATGTCCTTCGCTTATCCCGAGGAATGCGGGCTGCGCTGCCATTACCATGGCTGGCTGTTCGACGAGACCGGCAAATGCCTGGAGCAGCCTTTTGACGACACGGTCGATCCGAAATCGACCTACAAGGACAAGACGCCGATCAAAGCCTATCCGGTCGAAGCCAAGGCCGGCCTGCTCTGGGCCTATATGGGTCCGCAGCCGGTGCCGCTGGTGCCCGACTGGGAGCCGTTCAATTGGAAGAACGGCTTCGTGCAGATCGTCTTTTCGACGATCCCCTGCAACTGGTTCCAGTGCCAGGAGAACTCGATCGATCCCGTCCATTTCGAATGGATGCACGCCAATTGGTCGACGCGGCTCAAAGGCAAGCGCGGCCCCTATGGCGCCAAGCATCTGAAGGTTGGGTTCGACGAATTCGAGTACGGCTACGTCTATCGGCGCGTCCGCGAGGACACCGATGAGAACAATCCGCTGTGGTCGGTGGGCCGCGTTTGCCTGTGGCCGAACTGCCTCTTTACCGGCGGCCATTTCGAGTGGCGCGTGCCGGTCGATGACGAGACGACGCTTTCGGTCGGCTGGTTCTACAACCGCGTGCCGAAGGACCGTGAGCCCTATGTACAGAACTCGATACCGCACTGGTACGGGCCGGTGACCGACGCGAAGGGCGACTGGCTGACCGGCGGCGTGATGAATCAGGATTTCGCCGCCTGGGTCGGCCAGGGTGCGATCGCCGATCGCAGCCAGGAGCATCTGGCGCGCAGCGATCGCGGCATCGTCATGATCCGCAACCGCTTCTTCGAGGATATGGAGACCGTCGCCAAAGGCGGTGATCCCAAAGCGGTCATTCGCGATGCCAAAATCAACAACGACGTGCCGCTGCCGATCGTCGGGAAGAAGCAATTCATCGAGGGCTTCACCCGCGAGCAATTGATGAGCGCGAGTGTCTTCGACAACGTGTCGCCGACGCGCTTCGTCTTCCAGCAAGGCCAGCCGCAAGGGGTGAAGCGCGCCTATGAAGAGGCGATGGGTCTGAAGATGGACGACGACCACGCGTTGTCGGACGCGCTCTCAGGCATCAACCGCACCGTGCGGCCCGATGGCTCGCCGCTGAATTAAAGCGAGCCCTACTTTTCCGTCAGGGAGATGGCAGACCGCTTGTCGACGAGCGCGTTGCCATCGACCTGGGCCTTCACGAAACCCTGTCTCTTGTACCAATCGATCTGGTGCAAGACGTCATTCGTGTCGAGGCGAAGGTCGGGATCGTAATACGCGACGCCCGATTTGAGGATGTCGGCCGGTTGCCCGAGATATTTGGCCTCGATGTTGAGGGCTTCGGCGGCTGCGGCGCCGTCGGTGCGCGCGCCGTTCGGGCCAACGAAAGCCGCGGCATAGTCGCGAGCGCCCTTCTTATAAGCGCGGAGGAAACGGTCGATTCGATCAGGGTTTTCGGTCGCCGTCTTGGTTCCCGCGATAATCAGGCCAAGTTGCCATGGCGTTTCATCGCCGACCCAACCGAGGAGCTTCAGCTCACCGCGCTGAATGGCCGGCATCACCGCCGTCACCTGAATCAAACCGATATCGGCTTGTCCACCGCTCACCGCCGAAACTTGATTGGGATTGGACTGAAGCTGAAGCAACGGCATCGACTTCAGGTCGAAGCCGTATTTTTCCGACAGCAGCTCGAGACTGTAATGCGGCGGCGAGCCGAGGACCGGAAGCGCGACCGAGTGCCCGGCAAAATCCTTGAAGCTCGTTACGCCCGCGGCGAACGCATGGTTCGAGACGACGTAACTCGTCGATTGGAACCCAGGAACTTCGCGTACGCCGCCTGCGATGATACGCAGCGCACCTTGGCCGCCAAGATTGTACAGCGCCGCCGTGGTGGCGGTGACGCCAAAATCAATATCACCCGCGACGACGGCTGTTGAGATGGGCTGCGCCGTATCGAAGAAGACCGGCTCGACGGTCAAACCTTCGGCGGCGAAATAACCCTTTTCCATCGCGATGTAGATGGGATTGAGGCTCCTGATCGCGCCGAATTTCACGGTTTCGGCGGCGGCCGGCAGGACATTTGAACACAGGCTCATCCACGCAGCGAGAGCGAAAGCAGCTTTGCCGATCGACTTCATCGTCGTTCCCCCAAAGTTCGATATCCCGGAAAAGCTAATCGAAGAGGGCTATAACCAGGTAATTCTCATTTATCATATAGCCATAACCATATCGCAGGCGGCTCCATGGAATGGAATGATCGCATCCTTCGCCGGCTCAAGTTGCGCGACCTGTATATCTTGCTGGCCGTCGTGGAAGAGCGCGGGATTGCCAAAGCCGGCCGACGCCTCGCCGTATCGCAACCGGCGATCTCCAAAGCGATCGCCAATATGGAGTCCGTTCTCGGCATTCGTCTCCTCGATCGCGATGCGCAGGGGATTCAGCCGACGCCCTACGGTCTCGCGCTCGTCAGCCGGGGACGCGCCGTCATCGACGAATTGCGGCAAGGCGTTGCGGATATCAAGTTCCTCGCCGATCCCACCGCCGGAAATTTGAGAACTCGGGGCGACCGAGCCGCTGGCTGCCGCCCTCATCGTCCCCGTTGTCGATCGGTTGATCCAAGATTTTCCGAAAATGACCTTCGACGTCATTCCCGGCGAAACCTGGTCGCTCTTCCGACGGATCGTGGATCGCGAGATCGAGTTTGGCGTCATGCGCGTAACGCCGGGCGAGGTCGAGGCGCATATCGCCACCGAGATTTTATTCCACGACACGATTGTCGTCGCCGCTGGAATCAACAGCCCCTGGCTGCGCCGCCGCAAGGTTCAACTCGCTGATCTCATGGAGGAGCCTTGGATACTTCCGCCCCTCGACGAGTATTTCGGCGGGATCATCGCGGAAGCGTTTCGTGCACAGGATGTGGCCTTGCCGCGTCTTGCGCTTTCGACGGTATCGCGTGGCCTCGCCAATGGTTTGCTTTCGACAGGCCGGTATTTCACGGTGCTTCCCGGCTTTGCGCTTAAACTTCCGCAGACGCATCCCTTCCTTAAGGCATTGCCGATCGACTTTCCCAGCTCGAGGCGACCGATCGCGATCGCGACGCTGAAGGGACGTTCGTTGAGCCCGCTCGCTCAATTCTTCATCGAAAGAATTCGTGCCGTTGCGCAGCCGCTCGCGAAAAAGGCGTAGGTGCTACGCGGCCTAGCGAGTTGTCCCGGCTTCTTGCAGTCCCACGAGCGAGGCCAAACGCTCGCGATCAGCGGCGAGCGTCTGGCTGTCGCCGCGCCACACGATCTGACCTTTATCGAGGACCAGGGTTTTCTCAGTCATCTCGAGCGTGACGTCGACGAGTTGCTCGACTAGGACGGTGGCGATCGCGCTTTCACGCCGCAGGCGCGACAGCGCCGCGACGATCGTGTCGATGATCACCGGCGCCAGGCCTTCGAATGGCTCGTCGAGCAGCAAGATCTTGGGATTGCCGATGAGCGCGCGGCCGACCGCGAGCATCTGCTGCTCGCCACCCGAGAGCTGGTTGCCGTAATTGCGCTTGCGCTCGGCGAGGCGTGGAAAAAGATCATAGACGCGCTCGCGATTCCATTCGCCTTCGCGCGCCGCCACGCGCAGATTCTCGTCGACCGTCAGCGACGGAAAGACCTCGCGCTCTTGCGGCACATATCCGATGCCGGCGCGCGCGCGGCCATGCGTCGATAGCTCTGTGATCTCGGCGCCGTCGAATTTGATGCTGCCGCCGCGCATCGCGGTGAGGCCCATGACCGTCATCAGCAGTGTCGTCTTGCCGACGCCGTTGCGGCCCAGCACCGCCCAGCTCTCGCGCGCGCCGATCGCGGCGGATAGGCTTTCAAGCACGACGGTGTCGCGATAGCCGGCCGTGACGTTTTCGAGCGCGAGCAGATCAGCCATGGTGCCGGCTGCCAAGATAGATATCGCGCACGCGCGCATCACCGCGGATTTCCGTCACCGTGCCTTCGGTGAGGATCGCGCCTTCGACCAGTACGGTGATGCGCTGCGCCAATCGGAAGACGAGAACTCATATCGTGCTCGATGACGAGGATGCTGAGGCCTTCGGGCATGCGCAGCAACAAATCGAGCAGCGCGCCGCGCTCCGTCGCTGCAAGCCCCGCGGCCGGCTCGTCGAGCAGCAGGATTTTCGGCTCCAACGCCAACACCAACGCGATCTCGACCAGACGCCGCTGGCCATACGGCAAATCGGCGATGCGGCGCGCCGCCAATTCGAGCAAGCCGAGCTTCTCCAGCAGCACCGCGGTGTTGTCGACGATCTCGCGACGGTTGCGCGCGGTTCCCCAGATACGCCAATCGAGGCCGTAACGCGCTTCGTAAGCAAGGCCGATGTTCTCGGCGACGGTCAGTTGCGGAAAGAGCGAGCTGATCTGGAAGGTCCGCGCGAGGCCGAGCGCGACGCGTTTTTCCGCCGCCATATGCGTGATATCGACGCCGCTGAGATGGATCGTGCCGGAGGATGGCGCCAGCAAACCGCTGACCATGTGAACGAGCGTGGTCTTACCGGCACCGTTCGGACCGATCAGTGCGTGGCGCGCACCGACCGGCAAGGTCAGCGACACATCCCGCGAGACATGCAAGCCACCGAAATTCTTGCACACGCCGTCGATCTTGAGCGCGGGGGTCATATTACTCATGAGCTGCGCCTCGCCCGATAGCGGCCGAGCGCGTCGTTGATAAGACCGACGACGCCTTGCGGCGCGAAGCGCACGGCGAGGATGAGCACAAAGCCGATGGCGAAGAGCCAGTTGAACGGGTCGATCGCGGCAGCGCGGTCGGACAGCACAACGAATATCGTCGCGCCGATGATCGCGCCGTAGAGACTGCCGGTACCACCAAGGATCAGCATCACCAGCGCATTGCCCGAGAGAAGGAAGCCGAGGCTGTCGAGGCCGACGAGCTTGGTGACTTGCGCCGAAAGACCGCCGGCGATGCCGGCCAGCGCGCCCGAGATGCAATAAAGCGTCACCAGTCGCGCTGTGACGTTGACGCCCAGCATGCGCATGCGCACCGGGTTCTCGCGGATACCGCGGATGGCGAGGCCGAAAGGCGAATTGACGACCAGCTTGCAAACGAAAAAGACGAAAGCGACCACGCCGAGCGCATACCAATAGGCGGTGTGGCCGTAGAGATCGAAGGTAAACAACCCAAAGAGCGGCGCGATCTGGAAACCGAACAAACCATCGGCGCCGCCGGTGATCGGCTTCATCGCACTGGCGTTGCCGAGCTCTTGCAGCATGGTCGCGATGGCCAGGGTCAGCATCACCAGCGTCAGGCCACGCGTGCGCAAGACAAGCGGCCCGGTGATCAGGCCCGTCGCGGCGCCAACGACCGCAGCAGCCGCGAGACCGCTGATCGGCTCGCTCGAAATATGCGTCGCAAAAAGCCCGGCGCCATAGGCGCCCATGCCGAAGAACGCGACATGACCCAACGAATCGATGCCGCCATAGCCGAGGATCAGATCGAGCGACAGTGCGAAGGCGATCTGAATCATCACCTGCGTGCCGAGCGGCAGGTATCGCCCGCCGGCGAAAAAGACCAGCGTCGCGATCGCGAAGGGCAGCAGATCGACCCAGGACAGGCCCTGCCGCGAAAAGCCCGCGCGCGTCGTCGCGATGGCGCGCGGGTCGATCGCGGCGTCGTCCGGCCGGCTCACGCAGTGCCTCGCGCAAAGACGCCACGCGGCCGCCACAGCAGCAGCGCGACGACCGCGAAATAGATGATGAACGCACCAGCAGCGGGAATGAAATATCGCCCGAAAGTGTCGACGACGCCGAGCATCAGCGCCGCATAGAACGAGCCTTTGAGGCTCCCGAGCCCCCCGACCGCAACCACCATTAAAAGCGGCACGAGGTATTCGAAAGCATACCACGGCTCCAGCGGCATGATCTGGGTGGCGAGCACGCCGGCGGCGGCGGCAAGGCCGCAGCCGACCGAGAAAGTGATCGAAAACACCAGCGGCACATCGATGCCAATACAGCGCGCCATCCGCGGATTATCGACCGCGGCGCGCAGCTTGGCGCCGAAATCGGTGAATTCCAGGATCGCCCAGCAAATGCCGGCGATGCCGACACTGACAGCGATGATAAAGACGCGGTAGGCCGAGATCGCGATCGCGTCCCAGATCCAAACCTGCGATAGCCAGTCGGGCACCGGGATCGCATGCAAATCGGAGCCGAGAAATAGATTGCCGCTGGCAACGAAAATGAAGACGAGGCCGAGCGTCATCAGGATCTGGCCGAGTTGGCCGGTGCCATAGACCCAGCGATAGACGCTGCGTTCCAACACCGCCCCCAGCAGCATGGTGCCGATGACCGCCAGCGGCAGGGCGGTGAAAAGGCTGAAATGTCCGGTCGCGACCAGGCCGAAGGCGAGATAGCCGCCGAACATGGCGAAGCCGCAATGCGCAAGATTGGCGATCCGCATCACACCGAGCGTGATCGTCAGACCGACCGACATCAGAAAGAGGATCATGGCATAGGCGACGCCGTTGATAAGCAGCGCGACGACTGTTGCCCCCAGCTTCACGATCACGCTTGCCCTCCCCGCACGTTTGCTTCCATGCTCTGCCGGCTGAAATTGCAATACGCCGCTCCCTGATATAGCGTGGTTCGGCAGGCGGCAACCAAAAAGCAACATACATTCGTAACGGGAGGGAAAGTCATATGGGACGCATTTCCCACTTCACCATGGCGTTATCAGCGGCTTTGACGATGGGACTCGCCTCCCACGCGCAAGCCGCCGACCCGATCAAGATCGGCATTCTCGGCACGACGTCCGGGCCTTATGCCCTCTGGGGCAACAGCTTCAAGCAGTCCATCGACCTGTTCCTCGACCAGAATAATGGCAAGAACGGCAATCCGACCGTCGAGGTGATCTTCCGCGATGTCGGCGGCGACAACCCGCCGCGTGCCCGGCAACTGGCGCAGGAGATGATCGTCAACGACCGCGTCGCGATCCTGGGCGGGCTCGAATTCACAACGACCGTCCTTGGTGTTGCGGACGTGATCAACCAGGCGAAGATGCCATTCGTGTTCTTCAATTCGGCGACCTCTGTCGTTACCGATAAATCGCCCTATTACGTCCGCGCCAGCTTCACCAGCTGGCAGACTTATGTCCCCCTCGCACAATGGGCGCTTGAGCAGGGCATGAAGACTTGCGAGATGTTCATCGCCGATTACGCGCCGGGCCAGGATGCGATCAATTCCTTCACCTATGCCTTCACCAAGGGCGGCGGCAAGATGCTCGATCCGATCCGCGTGCCGATGAACACGACGGATTTCTCGAGCTACTTCCAGCGCGTCCATGACAACAATCCGAACTGCCTGGTCGATTTCATGCCCGGCGGCCCGATGTCGGCTGGCACGATCAAGGGCTTCGCCGACCGCGGCTTCGCCAAGCAAGGCATGGTGCTGGCGGGCTCGGTCGGCACCCAGTTCGACTTCCCGGCGACGGGCGACGCGGCGATCGGCGTCGTCGCTTCGACGATCTACGTGCCCAATCTCGACAACGCCGAGAACAAGGCCTTCGTCAAGGCAATGACCGCAAAGTATGGCGACAAGATGGTCAGCGGCCAGCCAAGCTTCATCAATGTCGAGGCGTGGGACGGCATGACGATGATCTTCCACATGCTTAAGGCGACCAACGGCCAGCCCGACGGCGAGAAGATGATGGCCGCGATCAAGGGGTACGCCTGGAACAGCCCCCGTGGGCCGGTGAAGGTCGATCCCAACACGCGCGAACTCATCCAGGACGATTACGTCACGCGGGTCGAGAAGGTGAACGGCCAGCTTCAGAATACCGTGCTGAAGGCCTATCCCAACATCAACGATCCCTGGCACGAGCTCCATATCGGCGACGCGGCCAAATCGAAATAGTGGGATTTGAGGGACGGAAAGCGCGCCCGCCCCGTGCGGGCGCGCTTTTCTTTTTGCCGCTACCTGCGCTAGAAGAAGCGCCTGCCGCATAATTTCGAACGTATGGAGACGACGGTTGAAGCGTAGCGACAAGCAAATCCTGACCACGCATGTCGGCAGCCTGATCCGGCCGCCCGAGCTGATCCAATTCCTGGCGGCCAAGCGCAGTCGCGAAGCCTATGACGAGGACGCCTATCAGCGCTGCCTCGCCGACGGCGTCGCCGAAATCGTGCGGGAGCAAGCCGATATCGGCCTCGACGTCATCAGCGACGGCGAATTCGGCAAATCGATCAGCTGGTCGCAATATGTGCTGGAGCGCTTGTCCGGCTTCGAATCGCGGCCGAGCCAATCCGGGCGTGACCCCTATGCTTACGGCGCCGATCGCCAGCGCTTCCCCGAATTCTACGAGGAATTGGACGGGCGCGACGGCGGCGCCCGCGGCGGCGATGTCGTTTGCGTCAGCCCGATCGCCTATACCGGCCAGGCAGAGATGCAGCGCGACATCGATAATTTCAAAGCCGCGCTCGCCAAGGTGAATGTCACCGAAGGCTTCCTGCCCGTCGCCGCGCCGTCGAGCGCCATTCCCGACCGCAAGAACGAGTACTATCCGAACGAAGAAGATATGGTCCACGCCATCGCCGGGGCGATGCGTACGGAATACAAGATGATCGTCGATAACGGCCTCCTGGTGCAGGTCGACGATGCACGCGCCGCCGTGACTTACGACCGGCAGGTACCGCCCAAGACCTTCAAGCAGTATCGCGATTGGGTGGCGATGCATATGGACGCGCTCAACGACGCGCTCGAAGGCATCCCCGAAGAGAAGATCCGCTATCACGTTTGCTGGGGAAGCTGGCCCGGCCCGCACACCACCGACGTGCCCCTGAAGGACATCGTCGATCTCATCCTGCGCGTCAAAGCCGGCGCCTATGTCATCGAGGGTGCCAATCCACGCCACGAGCATGAATGGGAAGTCTGGAAGAATGTGAAGCTGCCGAAAGGCCGCGTGCTCATTCCCGGCGTCATCAGCCATGCGACCAACGTCGTCGAGCATCCCGAGCTGATCGCGCAGCGCCTCGTCCGCTACGCAGATTGCGTCGGGCGTGAGAACGTGATCGCGAGCACGGATTGCGGCTTTGCCCAAGGGCCGTTCATGCGCCGCGTCCATCCCAGCATCATGTGGGCGAAGCTCGAAGCCCTCGTCGCCGGCGCGCGGATCGCCAGCCAGAAACTGTGGAGCGCACCACGCAAAGCCGCCGCCGCCGCGAAAGCGCCGGCGCGCAAGGCCGCGAAGAAAAAGGCTGCCGCGAAGGTCGTGAAGCTGAAAACGGCGGCGAAGCGCCCGCCCGCCAAGGCCCCAGCCCGCAAAGCCCCGGCCCACAAAGCGAGGCGCGCCGCGAAAGCCGCGCCCAAGCGTCGCCGCGCCCGGTGACCGCCGGCGCCACATCGCCGCTGATGGTCTTCGACCTCGACGGCACGCTGGTCGATGCCCTGCCCGATCTCACGGCCGCGCTCAACCGCATGCTGGCGGCGCGCGGCCTCGCGCCGCTGACGCAGGCCGATGTGCGGCCGATGATCGGCGACGGCACGAAGAAGCTGGTCGAGCGGGCGTTGGGCGCGCGCGGTGCGCCTTATGACGACGCGACCGAGCGCGCGATGGTTGCCGACTACACCGACCATGTCGCGGTCGAAAGCCGGCCTTATCCCGGCGTCAACGCAGCCTTGGCGAAACTGCAGGAAGCAGGCTGGAAATTCGCCGTCTGCACCAACAAATCGACCGCAGCCACGGAAGCCCTCCTCGGCGCGCTCGATCTGGCGCATTGGTTCGCGGCGCTCGGCTGCGGCGATACCTTCCCGGTACGCAAACCCGACCCGGCGCATCTCGCGGGCACGATCGAAGCCGCCGGCGGCACGGCAGCGCGCAGCCTCATGGTCGGCGATCACGCCAACGACATCAGCGTCGGCAAGGCGCTGGGCCTGCCGACGATCTTCGCCGCCTGGGGCTATGGCAAAAAGGAAATGGCCGACGGCGCAAGCGCGGTGGCCGAGCGCTTCGCAGCGCTCGCCACGCTCGGACCGAAATTACTGACTTAATTCGTCATTGCGAGCGAAGCGAAGCAATCCAGTACGTCCACAAACTGGATTGCTTCGTCGCTACGCTCCTCGCAATGACGCGAGGCGGAGGGTTTACTCCGCCGCCGCGGCGAAGCGGCTGTTGACGCGTGCGAGTAGGCGGCGGGCGTTGCCGTCGCGGATCGCCTGTTTCTCAGCGTCGCTGATACGCGCTTCGTTAATCGCGTTGTTCGTCCAGTTCATGCCGAAATCGGTGCCGTCCGAACCGAACACGATCTTGTCGGCACCATAGACATAGACCGCGAGTTCGATCGCGCGGCCAGAGAGCGAATTGCAATCGACCACGACCGGCGCGTTCTTGATCTTCTTCGACGGCAATTCGTTGTTCGGCGTATCGCACATATTGCGATGATCCATGCGATCGATCTCGAACGGGATGTTGCCGCCAAGATTGTGGCTCATCACCGTGACGTTCGGATACGGCTTCAGGAAATCCGTCATACAGAAGGTGATCATGTTCGACGACAGTCGCGACTGCATGTCGAGCGTACCGAAGCGGTGGCGGTTGTTGTCGGTGACGTCGGGCTTCGGCGCCGTCGGATCGTCCGGCAGCTTGCCATAATGCACGAGGAAGACCGCGTGGCGCTTATTGGCCGCTTCCATCAGCGGCGCGAAACGCTCCGCGCGCTTTTCCGACAGGAAGCCGTCGCCCGGCAGCACCGCGCCGATCATGCCCGGCATGTCCATCACGCGCTCAAACTCTTCCACCGCCATCGTCATGTTGCCGACCGGCAGGATGGCGAAACCCGAGAAGCGCGACGGGTACTGCGCGCAAACCGCGGCGACCGCATCGTTATACGCGCGTGCCAACGGCAGCGCGTCTTGCAGCGGCAGCGCCTCGATACCCGTGACCGGGCTCATCGACAGCACGGCATGCTCAACGCCGTTCTTGTCCATTTCGGCGATGCGCGCTTCGGCGCTGTCGTGATCGGCGGGCAACTTGTTCGGGTTGAAGCCGGATTCGAAATATTCGGCGCCATCATCGCCGCGAAAGATGCGCGGCCGGACGCTGCGCTGACGCAGCGCGTCGGCAAAGCCTTTGGGACCCCAATGGAAATGCATGTCCACGGATGCCATTGCGTCTCTCGGCCTCTAAGAGGCCGCTCCCTTGGTTGATTTGTTGCGCGATACGGCCGATATTGCGAAAAATCCTATCAGTCGCGGGGGTTTTACGCAACCGATGGAACCCGCACCGTCCGCGCCTGAAACTGACAGTTTGCCCAATAGCTTATGCCGCGACTGCGGAACGCTGGCCCATGTCGGAGGCCAGGCCGAGCCAGCGCTCGGTGCCTGTAGCCGCTGCGGATCAGCGCGGGTCATTGCCCACCCCGAGCTCGGTTCCCTCGCCATCGCCCATGTCGATTGCGACGCCTTCTATGCCTCGGTCGAGAAACGCGACCATCCGAATCTGATCGACGAGCCGCTGATCGTCGGCGGCAGCCAGCGCGGCGTCGTGCTGACCGCCTGCTATATCGCCCGGCGCTATGGCGTGCGCTCGGCGATGCCGATGGCGCGAGCATTGCAGCTTTGCCCGGGCGCCGCCGTCATCAAGCCGGATATGGAGAAATACCGTCGCGAAAGCCGGCGCATCCGCGAATTGATGGAGGCGTTGTCGCCACGCGTGGAAAGTGTTTCCATCGACGAAGCCTATCTCGATCTCAGCGAATGCGGCGACAACGAGCCGCCGGCACGCTCGCTGGCGCGGCTCGCGCTGCAAGTCGAGAAGCGCGTCGGCGTGACGATCTCGATCGGCCTGGCGCCCAACAAGATGCTGGCGAAGATCGCGAGCGATTTCGGCAAGCCGCGCGGCTTCTACGTCATCGGCGAGAGCGACAAGCTCGCCGTGCTGGCACCGATGAAAGTCTCCGCCCTGCCCGGCATCGGCCCGGTGATGACGCGCAAGCTTGAAGAAATGGGCTTCGCCACCATCGCCGATCTGCGCAGGGCAAAGCTCGACGAGCTGACACATCGCTTCGGCCGCTGGGGCCGCAGCTTGTTGGCGCGGGCGCATGGCGAGGATGCGCGCCGTGTCGGCTTCGGCCGCGGCCGCAACGTCTCGGTCGGCGCCGAGCGGACCTTCGCCAAAGACCTCGCACGCTTCGAGGACATCATGGCGGTGGTGGAACAGATCAGCCAACGCATCGCCGAGCGGCTGGTGCGCTCCGATCTCGCGGCGACCTCGCTGACGCTCAAGCTGCGCCGGCACGATCGCTACACGACGACCCATGCCTGCCGCCTGCACGACCCGACGCAGCGCGCCGAGACGATCCTGGCCGCGGTGATGCCGGTGCTGGGCCCGAAGCTCGACGGCACGCGCTATCGCCTGGTCGGCGTCACCGCGCATGATTTGGTGCCCGGCCAGCAAGCCGACCCGCCCGATCTGTTCGACCGGACCTAGGGTAAGGCGGAGCCAAACGGCCGGGTCTTCGATGCGGAAGCCCTAATCAAGAAGCTTATCGAGGCTGATCGGCAGGTCGCGGACGCGCTTCCCCGTCGCGTGATAGACCGCATTGGCGATGGCCGCGGCCACACCGACGATACCGATCTCCCCCATGCCCTTGATACCGAGCGGATTGATGATGTCATCCGGCTCGTCGACGAAGATCACCTTGATGTCGTGCACG
The DNA here is from genome assembly GCA_963740675.1 of uncultured Alphaproteobacteria bacterium. GTDB lineage: Bacteria > Pseudomonadota > Alphaproteobacteria > ATCC43930 > CGMCC-115725 > CAIKMD01. Next base: position 300,084 of record CAVUFS010000001.1, on the reverse strand, counting down.
TCGGCGTGCACGGGGACATGATATTCGGCCATGTCGGCGTTCATGATACGGCCGAATTTGTGGTCGATCAGGGTCTGCTCGTGTAGCGCCATGCCGATACCCCAGATCACGCCGCCCACGATCTGACTTCTTGCCGTCTTCGGGTTGATGACGCGTCCGGCCGCGATCGCGTTGACGATCCGCGTCACGCGAATGACGCCGAGTTGTTCGTCCACCTTTACCTCGGCGAAGACAGCCGAATGCGTGTTGCGCGCATATTTGCCGTCGTCGCTCGGCTTGTGCGATTCTTCACGCTCGATACGATCGACCCCGCCCTGCCGCATTGCATCGGCGATCGTGACGGCGCGGCGCGGATCGCGCTTCAACACGATGCCGCCATCGGCAAGAACGACATCTTCCGGCTTCGCGTCATGAAGCGGCGAGCCCGGGATTTTCCGCGCCCAGTCCAGCAGATCCGCACGGATCAGCGCGGCGTTTGCCGCGATGGCATTCGAGACCGAGCTCGCGATCCAGGAGCCGCCCTCGACCGGCGATTGCGGCAGAGTTGAATCGCCCAGCTTTACATCGATATTCTCGACCGGAAGACCGAGCATCTCGGCCGCGACCTGACCCATGACCGTATAGGTGCCGGTGCCGATATCGGATGTCGCGCACGCGACCTCGGCGTGCCCATTCGCCGTCAGGACGATCCGGGTCGTGATCGGCACGTCGAGCGCTTCCCAAACGCCGGTTGCCATGCCCCAGCCGACGAGCTCGTGGCCATCGCGCATTGCGCGCGGCTGCGGCTTGCGCTTCGCCCAGCCGAAGGTTTCCGCGCCTTGGCGATAGCATTCACGCAACTGCTTGCTCGTGTAGGGAATGTCAGCATTCTGGTCGCGATCGGAATAGGCTCGATAGCGCAGCTCCAGCGGATCGAGCTGCAGCGCGACCGCGAGCTCGTCCATCGCGCATTCGAGGGCGTAGACACCGGTTGTGGCACCCGGCGCCCGCATGTCACAAGGCGTCGCCACGTCGAGGCGTGCGAGCTTGTGCGCGTAGTGTGCGTTGGCAGTGTTGTAGAGCACGCCCGACCATATCGTGTCCTTGCGGGCGAATTCCTCGTATTGCGAGGTCATGCCGATCGCCTCATGCGTGATCGCATCGATCGTGCCATCGGCTTTGGCGCCAAGCGCAATTCGCTGGATCGTGGCGGGACGATAGCCGAGCCCGTACATCTGCTGGCGTGTCAGGACCACACGCACCGAGCGCTTCAACGCCCGCGCGCCGAGCACCGCGAGTACCGTTTCGTATTGCGGGCGCAGGCCGCTACCGAAGGCACCGCCCGTATAGGGCGAGAGTACGCGGATATCCTCGGGCTTCGCCTGGAACACGCTGCAGAGATAGTGCTGAACGTTCTGCACGCCTTGCGTCTTGTCATACACCGTGAGCTTGCCGCCGCCCTCCCAAATCACGGTCGCCGCGTAGGGCTCCATCGGATTGTGATGCTCGACCGGCGAGAAATATTCGGCTTCGTGCCGCCGTTCGGAAGCGGCCAACGCTTTCGCGGCATCGCCGCGCGGCTTGGCCGGCGACAAGGAAAAGCTGTTGTCTGGGAGCGCCTTGGCGTTGTCGCGCGCCGCGAAAAGATCGGTAACGTGGGGTGTTTCGTCATAGTCGACGCGGATGAGCGAGGCAGCGAAGCGTGCGGCTTCCCAGCTTTCCGCCAGCACCAGCGCGATCGGCTGGTGATTGAAGAGGACGGCGCCATCGTAAAGCGGCCGGAAATGCTGCCCGTCGGCCGCGACGTCGTCCGCGTATGCGTCATTGCTCTCCGCCATAGGCGGGCGGTTCTCATGCGTCAGAACATGGAGGACGCCCTCGACCCGGAGCGCCTCGCTCGCATCGATGCGCCGGATGCGACCTTTGGCGATCGTCGAGGTCACGACGCTGCCATGGACGAGACCCGGCACGTTGAACTCCGCGGCGTATTTCGCAGTGCCGGTGACCTTGGCGCGGCCATCGAGCCGCGAGACGGGGCTGCCGATGTAAGGGGCCATGGCGTTCACCGTATCTTCTTGTCGGATTGCGATTGCGGCGATCCGCGCGCCGCCTGCGTCAGCGCGCGGATCGCGGCGCGGCGCGCGAGTTCGACCTTGAAGCCGTTGTGCGCAAAGCCCTTGGCGCCACGCAGCAGCGTATCGGCGGCGCGGGCGAAATTCGCTTCGGTGGCAGGTTGCCCGCGCAGCGAATCTTCTGCCCCGGTGTCGCGCCACGGCTTGTGCGCGACACCGCCGAGCGCGAGCCGCGCCTCCCTGATCGTGTCGCCGTCGAGCTCAAGCCCCGCCGCGACCGAGACCAGGGCGAATGCATAAGAGAGGCGATCGCGGATCTTGAGATAGGTGTAATGCGCGGCGAAGCCCTGCGGCGGCAGCTCGATCGCCGTAATGATCTCATCGCGCGCGAGGGTATTGTCCTGCTGTGGCTTGTCGCCTGGCAGGCGATGAAAATCCGCAAAGGCGATGACGCGCTGGCCCACGGGCCCGGTCACATGCACCTTCGCCTCGAGCGCCGCCAGCGCGACGCACATATCCGAAGGATGGGTCGCGATGCAGGCATCGCTCGTGCCGAGGATCGCGTGCATGCGATTATGGCCGTCGATCGCGGAACAGCCGCTGCCGGGGGCGCGCTTATTGCACGGCGTTGTGGTGTCGTAGAAATAAGCGCACCGCGTCCGTTGCAGGAGATTGCCGCCGGTCGATGCCATGTTGCGCAACTGCTGTGAGGCGCCCGCCAGAATCGCGCTCGCGAGCATCGGGTAGCGCTGCTCGATGAGCGGGTGATAGGCGAGATCGGAGTTCGGCACGAGCGCGCCGATGCGCAGCCCGCCACCGGCGAGTTCCTCGACATCGCGCAACTCTAGCCGCGAGATGTCGATCAGCCGCGTCGGCCGCTCGACGTCTTCTTTCATCAAATCGATCAGATTGGTGCCGCCGGCGATGAATTTGGCAGCCGGATCGGCGGCAATCAGGCGGACGGCATCGACGACGTCGCTCGCACGGGTGTACTGGAAATTGATCATGACACACCCATCGCCTGCTGGATCGCCGCCAAGATTTGGGGATAAGCGGCGCAGCGGCACAGATTGCCGCTCATCAACTCGCGAATTTCGTCGGCGGTCCTCGCCTTCCCTTCGGCGATCAGGGCAACAGCCGAGCAGATCTGGCCGGAGGTACAGTAGCCGCATTGGAACGCGTCGTTGTCGATGAAAGCCTGCTGCACCGGGTGAAGAACGCCGTCCCGGGCCAATCCCTCGACCGTCGTGACCTCCGCACCGTCTTTCATCACCGCCAGGGTGAGGCAGGAATTGATGCGCCGACCATCAATCAGCACCGTGCACGCGCCGCATTGGCCGTGATCGCAGCCTTTCTTGGTGCCGGTCAAATCGAGATGGTCGCGCAACGCGTCGAGCAAGGTCGTCCACGGCGCGATCTCGAGCCGCCGCTCGATGCCGTTGACCCGCAGCGTTACCGTAAGCTTGGCTGGCGCAGGAATGGTTTGCGCTTTTGACCGGGTCGTCGTGTCGTTCGGGGTCATTATTCTCTCCGGATGTATGTTGTAGTGTCCGGCAAGTCTTGGTGATCGTGGGCCGCGCTCCCGCCTCGCACTTCATTCGCCGAGGTGCCCGTCGCAAGTCCTACAGACCGCGGCGAAAGCGACCGCGAGCCCACTCATCATGAGAAGACACGACATCGTTACGACCGGTCTTGTACATTTCGGTCGTGTCGATATCGTGCTGTGTTCCTTTCGCGCCTCGGCTCCGCGCTGCGCCTTCGGAGCCGGATAGACTTACGCTGCAATACAACCAGCAAAGAGGCTAGAAGTTTCCGAAGCGATGCAAAGCAGCCGATGATCACCGCGGCAAGCGACGGTCCTTCGCGCACCCCTGCAGTGTTCAAGGGCACGCTGACCGCGGCAGCGGCCGCCGCCTTTCACGATCGTAGATGTAGTTGTTTCGTCGGTGTTGCGCTTACGCGGCGATCTCCGCCAATCACGATTTCCCCCACGGCATGATCGGCACGGTGCTGATCGCGTTCGACGGCGAGCCGTTGACGATCTTCGAGCTGACCGCGAGATAGATCAGTGTATTGTGCGGCTTGTCGATCAGGCGGTAGATGCGTGTCTTCTTGAAGAAGATCGAGGTCTTTTGCGTGAAGACCTCTTCGCCTTCTTTAAGCTTGGCGAGATCGACATCGATTGGTCCGATCTGGCGGCACGAGACTGAGAAATTCGACGGATCCTCATTGAGGCCGAAGGGCTGGCCCCAGCCGCCCTTGCGTGCCTGCGAGATATGGCAGACGACATTCGGCACTTGCGAGTCCTCGAACACGCTGACGCAGACCTTGTCGTTCGGCGACAGCAGATTGAAGGTCGTGCTGACGCAATCGATATCGGCAGCGCGCGCGGTTCCGCCGAGTGAGCAAAAGAGCAGCGCCGCGGCGGCGATTAAAAGCAGCCTCATATCCATCTCTCCAATGCAACGACGAACTTAAAAGCGCGGCTTGCGCTCACTTTGCGGCTTTCGCACCCGGCAGGAATGCCTCGGTATAGAGCTGATTGTCCGGCGGCAAAGTATCAAGTGGGCCGAGTTGCTTGATCGCTTCCTTGATCACCGCGAGCGCCTTTGGCTCGAAACGGCCATCATCCGAAAACATCGGGATCTGATCGTCGTAGAGCCGCGACGCAATGTCGGGCGGCAGCCGCGTCAACGGCATCGTGTCGCGAACCGTATCGTCCTTATGCGTCTTGGCGAAATGCACCGTCTCGAACCAGGCGGCGAGAAAACGCCGCAACTCGTCGGGTTGCTGGCTGATGAACGTATCGCTGGCCACGATCATGTGGGCGATGAAATCGGGAATCAGCGGGCCGAAGGTGGTGAGGATCTTGCCCTTACCCTCCTGCTCCAGCCGGTAGCCGGTTTGCGTGCCGCCGATGATGCCATCGACATTGTGCGAGATCAGCGCGCCGGTGAGCCCGTCCTGGCTGCCGAGCGCGACACGCCGGATGCCATCGCTGCCCCAACCCTGACGCCGCGAAATCTCGGTCGGCAGCCAGTCGCTGAGCGAGCCAACGGTCGAGACGCCAATCAGCTTGCCTTTGAGATCGGCGACGGAATTGATGCCGCCATCCTTGGCGACCATGATGGCGAAGCCGAGCGGCGGCCCCGCCAGCGCCGCGACGCCTTTCGTCGGCGAGCCCTTGGCGATGAACATCATCTCGATGCCCGAGCCGAGCTCGATCTCGGCACTGTCAGCAAGCAACGCCTGATGCGCTTTCGCCGCACCGGCGAGGTTCAATGTTTCGACATCGAGTTCATGCTTGGCGTAGAACCCTTCCTTGACGCCGACTTCGAGGAAGGCGAAAGCGAAAGTCGTCGCCTCCGATTTCGTAACGCGAATCTTATCGGCGGCGTGTGCCGGCGCGAGGGAGAGCAACGATACGACACCGAGAGCCAGCGCGGCGGCAAGGTGCAGATGTTTCACGAGGTCAACCTCCCTGTCATGCCGCGACGATCAGCGCGTCGAGGGCCAGCACGCCCTCGCCTTCAGCAAAGACCGCGAGCGGATTGATGTCGATCTCGATAATACGCGGCTCGGCCTGCATGATCGCGCCGAGCTGCGCGACAGTTTGTGCCAGCGCCTTCACATCCGCAGGCTTGGCGCCGCGCATGCCGGCGAGTATCTTGGCGCCGCGAAGCTGACGCAACTCGGCTTCGATCTCAACCGGATCGAGTCCGACCGGCAGGATGCGGATATCGGCGATCGCCTCGGCGAAGATGCCGCCGAGGCCAACCGCCAGCACCGGCCCCCATTGCGGATCGCGCCGCGCGCCGAGGATCATCTCGAGACCCGGCTGCGCCATCCGCTCGATGAGGATACCGTCGAGCTTGAGGCTTCGCCCGCGCGCGATGCCCTGCAGCTTTTCGAACGCGGCATCGAGCTGCTTCTCGTCGGCGATGCGCAAGATCACGCCGCCGATATCGCTTTTATGGGCTGCCGCGGCCGATTGCAGCTTGGCGGCGAGCGGGAAGCCGATTGCCTTTGCCGCTTCGCGCGCTTCGGTAAGCGTCGTCGCAAGCTTGCCTTGCGGCATCTTCATCCCGCAGGCCGCGAGATATTGCTTGCTGGCAGCTTCGGTGAGGGTGCCTTTTCCGGTGAAGGCGGGAAAATTATTCCCGTCATTCCCGCGCAAGCGGGAATCCAGTGAGGCGCCCCGCGGTTTCCCTGGATCCCCGCTTTCGCGGGGATGACGGCTAAGAGAACGAATCCGTGCTGCTTCCAACGCACGCCCATAAGCCGTCACTTTTGCGAGCGCGCGGAAAGCACGTTCCGGCGAGCGGAAGAACGGCACGTTGCCGGCACGCGCTTCGGGGATGAGCTTCTCCGGCACCTCGGCCTCGTCGCCGAGCATCGCGTAGATCACCGGCTTCTTCGCGCCGATCAGCGGCTTCAGCGAGGCGCGGCCTTTGATCAACGCATACTCGGTCGCCGAAGAGACGATCGCCGTCAGCACGAGGCTGCCATAGCGATCGTCGGCGAGCAGCGGTGCAATGGTCTTCGCATACATATCGAGATGCGTGATCGCCTGCGCCGTCAGATCGAGCGGATTGGAGGCGCCGACGAATTCCGGCAATTCGGCCTGAAGCTGCTTCTCGAGCGCCGGCGTCAGCGGCGGCAGATCGAGGCCGAGCGCGTCGCAAAGATCGAGCGTCATGCCTTTGACCGCGCCCGAATCCGTGACCATCGCGCAGCCCTTGGTCGGCGGCACCGGGAAGCGCATCATCAGCTCGCTGACATCGATCAGCTCTTCGAGCGTATCGACCTTCAGCACGGCGCTGTGCGCCAGCACGGTTTCCATCACCGCGTAATCGCCGACCATCGCGCCGGTATGCGATTTCGCCGATTCCTGCGCCGCCGCGCTCTTGCCCGCATGCAGCAACACGATCGGCTTGCCCAATTCGCGCGCCCGCGCGGCGACTTCAAGGAAGCGCTGCGGCTTGCGGATCTGTTCGGCGAAGCAGGCGACGACCTGCGTTGTTGGCTCTTCGAGGAGATAGCCGGCGTAATCCTCGAGCCCCAGCACCGCTTCGTTGCCGGTCGAGACCCAGCAGGTGACGGGAATGCCTTTGGCGCGCAGCGCCACGCGTACCACGCCGGCAAGACCGCCGCTTTGCGCCACCACCACGACGCCGGAAGCGACATCGAGCGGCGGACCCAATTGCTGCGAGAAGGTCAGCGGGATGCGGTTGATGAAATCGACCAGGCCGAGGCAATTCGGCCCACACAGTGCGATGCCGTTCTCTTCGGCGAGCGCGGCGATGCGATCCTGCGCCGTTTTCCATTCGCCGCCCGCCTCGCCGAAACCGGCGGCGAAGATGACGATACCGCCGATCTTCTTCTTGGCGCAGGAGCGAACCGCATCCTCGATCGCGACACGCGGGATGAGCAGCATCGCCGCATCGACGCCGTCAGGCAGGTCCTCGATCGTCTTGACGCAAGGCCGGCCCGCGACGTCGCTGCGGTTGCGGCTGACGAGATGGATCGCGCCGGAATAGGAATATTCCTCGAGCGTCTTCAGCATCAGGAACCCGGCCGAACTCGGTTCGGGCGAGATGCCGACAATCGCGATCGAGCGCGGCCGCATCAGACGTGAGATGTCGATAGACATGCGTGACCCTAAGCTTTGGTTCGTCACCCCCGCGCCCTCGACAAGCTCAGGAGCGGGGGTCCAGACCTGGATTCCCGCTTTCGCGGGAATGACGAAAGTAAATGACGCCGCGTGCTACTTCTTCTCTTTCTCTCTGCGCATCGCGCCGAGGCCGGGGCGATAGGATTTCTCGTCGAGGAATTGCGTGAGGCCACCAACGCGGCCGTTCTCGTCGTCCACGAAGCGAAGCTGCGTGCTCTTCGCCGCAAGGTAATCGCCCGAGCTCTCGAACGGGATGTTCATGCAGGCGCGGATCGCTTCCTTGCAGGCGCGCAGCGCATGCGGGTTCTTGCCCTTGAGCTGATCGGCCAGCGCCTTGGTGCGCTCGCGCAGCTTCGCTTTCGGAACCGCCTCGTTGACGATTCCCATCGCCGCCGCTTGCGTTCCGTTAAAGGTCTCGCCGGTCAGCGTGTAGTACATCGCGTTGCGGAAGCTCATCGCGAAGACCAGCGACTTCGTCACCTGGCCGCCAGGGATGATGCCCCAATTGATTTCGGAAATGCCGAACTGCGCCTCTTCCGCGGCGATGGCGAGATCGCAGGAGATGAGCGGCGTGAAAGCACCACCGAAGCACCAGCCATTCACCATAGCGATGGTCGGCTTCATGTAATGCGCGAGCTGCTGGAATTGCCACGTCGCCGACGACCGGCGGACGCGCATCTGCTGCGTATAGGGCAAACCGTCGGTAGCACGGAAGAATTCGCGTAGATCCATGCCGGCGGAGAACGCCTCGCCCGCGCCGGTCAGCACCAGCACCTGAGCGCGATCGTCGATCTCGAGCGCATCGAGCACCTCGACCATTTCGTCATTGAGCGCCGGGCTCATGCAATTGCGCTTTTCGGGACGGTTGAGCGTCACCCAAGCAACGCCGTCTTCGAGCTCGACTTTGACGTTCTTGCCCCCAGGCAATTTATCGGCAGCCATCGGATAGTCCTCCTCTTCGTGTCTTTGATGATGTGACGCGCGCCGCACCGAAAGCGCCGGGTCCATCCTTTGCCCAGTGCGATGGTAGCCCGATCCGGGATCCGCCGCACGCGCGCCGCCGCTCGAAACCTTGACTTCGATCTCGCGCGAGCTTACAGGTTTCCTATCAGGATACCTGATATACGGTCAAGCGCGTTCCATCGCGCGCGGATCGGAGAGAGATGCCGAGCGCCCCACGCCTGAGCTATTTGCTGCGCCAAACGCAGCTCGCGAATTTTCAGCATCTCGACAGTGTGGTTGAGGCCTTCAACCTGACGCCATCGCAATACATCGTGCTAAGCGTCGTCAAAGAACATCGCGAAGGCGTGTCTTCGGCCATGCTGGCGCGGCGGCTGGGCGTGGCGCCGCAATCGAGTCACGAGATCGTCGCGGGGCTCGAGCGGCGCGGGCTTGTCCAGCGCAGTGCCGATGGTGCCGCGCGGCGTGGGCTCAAGGTCACACTCACCGGCACCGGCGCAACGCTGGTGCAAAAATGCGACAAGACGGTCGAGCTTTTCGAGCAGCAATTCTTTGCCCCGCTGTCGCGCGAGGAGCAAACGCTGCTGCGCGGCGTGCTCGAGCGGCTGATCCGCGCCAGCCGCGAGAAAGCGGCCGCTGAAACGCTGATGGGATTCAGCGGAGGCTGATCGCCGCGCGAAGCGCCGGCGGTCACGAGGACCGTACCGCGTCCGCGCTTGACTCGGACGCCGCACGCCCGTACGCGCAACGAAAATCGAGGGGAGGATAAAGATGATCTCGCGTCTTTTGCGCGATACCGCAATCGCAGCGCTGGTGCTGCTCGCGATTGCGGGGTCTGCCCGCGCCGCCGACAAGGTGCGCATCGGCGTCATCAAGACGACCTCCTCCGGGCCGATCTATGTCGCGATCGACAAAGGCTATTTCGCCGCAGCCGGCATCGATCCCGAGCTCGTCTTCTTCGATGCCGCCCAATCGGTCGCGGTGGCGACGATGTCGGGCGACGTCGATATTTCGTCGACCGGGTTGACCGCGGGTTTCTATGCTTTTGCAGCACAGGGCGGGGTGAAGATCATCGCCGGCCAGGGGCGCGAAGCGCCCGGCTTCCATAATCTCGGCTACTTCGTCTCCAACCGCGCCTATCAGGACGGGCTGAAATCCCTGAAAGACCTCAGCGGACGCACTGTTGCAGTCTCGCAAACCGGCTCGCCGGGACATTATGTGATCGGCGCGCTGGCCGAGAAATACGGCGTCGATCTCGCCAGCCTCAAAATCGTCTCGCTGCAATCGGTGCCGAACATCTTCAGCGCGTTGACCGGTGGGCAGACCGATGCCGGCGTGACCGTGGTCACCATTCCCGTCATGCCGGCGATCGCTCGCGGCGATCTGCGCGTGCTGGCCTGGATCGGCGACGAGATGCCGTTCCAGGATCGCGCCGTCTATGTCACGACCAAGACCGATAAGGAACGGGCCGAGATGCTGACGCGGTTCCTCAGCGCCTATCGCAAAGGCATCGCAGATTATCGCGCCGCTTTCGTCGGGCCGAATGACGAGCCGAAGGACGGACCGACCGCGCCGGAGATCCTTGCCATCATCGGCCGCTATGTTGGGCAGCCGCCCGAGGCGGTGAAACTCGGCATGGGCTATGCCGATGCCGAAATGCGTGTGAATATCGCCGACATCATGCACCAGATCGCCTGGTACAAATCGCAGGGTATGTTGAAAGGCGACGTCAGCGAGGATCAGCTTTTCGACAAGCGTTTCGTCCAACCGCTCGCGGCAAAATAGGAAAGCCCCAGTGAAAGCAGTGATGCGCGCAAGATTGGGGGCGGCGGCGATCCTCGCGCGGCTCAAGCAAGTGCCGGGCGTCGAGGTGATCGCGGTCGAGACGGAAGACGAACTCGCCGCCGCCATTCCCGATGCCGAATTATTGCTGCTGCCGGATTCCCACTATTCGGCGGAGACAGCGCAAATCCTGAAGCAGCGTGCGAAGAAGCTGTCCTGGATACAGCTTCTTTCCGCCGGGTATGATGCGGTTGGCCGCCACGGCTATCCGGCCAATGTCGTTATCACCAATGCTGGACCGGCTTTCGCGCCGGCGGTCGCCACACAGGCGCTGGGCCTGCTGCTCGGCATCCAGCGACAAATCCCTATCCTGCTCGCCGATCAGAAGCGCCATGCCTGGGACAAGGGCGGTGCGCGCGAGCGCTGCGCGGCGCCGATCGATAGCACGATCGCCGTCCTCGGCTTCGGCTATATCGGCAGCGAGATCGGGCGACTGCTGCAGGCCTTTGGAGCGCATGTCGTCGCGCTGACACGCGGCGCCAAGCCGCATCCGAATGCGGATGAAAGCCTCTCGATCCACGAGCTGCGTAACGTGCTGCCACGCGCCGATGCGGTGATCGTCGCCCTCGCCGCCAGCCCGGAGACGCGGCATCTGATTGGCGCGCCCGAGTTTGCGCTGATGAAGCGCAGCACAGTCATCGTCAACATCGCGCGTGGCTACATCATCGATGGCGAGGCGCTGGGCGCGGCGTTGCACGACGGCACCATCGCCGGCGCGGAACTCGATGTGACCGAGCCCGAGCCGCTGCCGCCGGACAATCCACTCTGGGACGCGCCGAATTTGATCATCGCGCCGCATATGGCGGGCGCACCCGGCTCCGTCACCGCCAAGCGCCTGGCGCAGGTCGTCCACGACAATGTGACTCGCCATCTCAAGGGCGAGCCCCTCGCCCATATCGTCACGCCTTAATAAACGCGGGAGGCGCCGATGCGCATCGCCAAGATCGAGACGCTGCCGGCCGATGCCGGCTGGCGCACCTTTTATTTCCTGAAGCTCACCACCGATGAAGGAATCGTCGGCTGGTCAGAGTACATCGACAATTTCGGCATCAGCGGCAGCGTGACCGCGCTGTTGCCGCGTTACACGCCTATCGTCACCGGCATGGATCCGCGTGCCGTCGGCAAGATCAGCGCCTCGCTCCACGGCATGACACAGCTCGCGACCGGCGGCCTCGCCAATCAGGCGATTGCCGCAATCGAGAATGCCTGCCTCGATGTGAAGGCGAAGGCGCTGGGCGTTCCGGTCCACGCACTGTTCGGCGGGCCGACGCGCGATCGGATGCGGCTTTACTGGTCACATATCGGCAGCTTCCGCGTGCGGCATGGCGAATTCTTCGAGAAGGTTCTGGGCCGGCCGCGCGTTCGCTCGCTCGACGATCTGACCGCGCTCGGCAAGGAAGCGGTTGCGCGGGGCTTTACCGCGGTGAAGACCAACCCGCTGTTCTTCGACGGGCCGGAGCCGCGCATGTTCGATGGCGGCTTCGCGCTCGGCCCGAAACTGCTCGACCGCAATATCGATGGCGTGACCATCGCGGCGATCACCGACGTGCTGGGCGCGCTGCGCGACGGCATCGGCAAAAAGACCGGGCTGATGATCGATCTGAATTTCAGCCAGCGTATCGAAGGCATGCGCCGTGTCGCCAAAGCGGTCGAGCCTTACGACCTCACCTGGCTGGAGATCGACACCCACGATCCGGACGGGCTGGCGCTGGTGCGGCGCTCGACCTCGACACCGATCGGCTCGCTCGAAGGGATTCATGGCCTGCGGACCTATCGCCCGTTCTTCGAGAAGCAGGCGGTCGATGTCGCGATTGTCGACCCCGCTTGGAACGGCGTGCTCGAATCCTATCGCATTGCCGCCCTGGCCGACGCTTATGAGGTGCAGGTCGCGCCGCATAATTTCTGTGGCGATCTCGCCACATTGATGAGTGCGCAACTCTGCGCTGCCATCCCCAATTGCCGGATCATGGAATATGAGGTCGACGACGTGCCGTGGAAACACGATTTCGTCACCCATCCGCCGGTCATCGAGAACGGCGATCTGGTGATTCCGACCCGGCCGGGCTGGGGCGCCGATGTGAATGAGGAAGCGATCCGCGCACATCCGGTAAAGCCGCGGAGCTAGCCGAATACCCCTTTGCCGGCGAATGCCGGCATCCACATTTCCACATCGTGCAGTTGAGGAATGGGTCCCGGCCTTCGCCGGGACGAGGGATTTAAACTGTGCTAAAAGGGAAATAGGGAATGAAGGCAGGTGCGAGATGACAGCGAAACTCCGGCACATCGCGATCACGGTCGGCGATCTGAAAAAGGAAGCGGCCTTCTTCGAAAGCGTCTTCGGCTTTACCAAGCATCACGAGAACGACGTCGCGGTCAGCCTGTCGGACGGCGTCGTTAACGTGACCCTGCTCAAATTCCGCACCGACGAAGATGCCGGCGACGAGCGCGGCAAGGATTTCGTCGGCCTGCATCACATCGGCTTCGTGGTCGACGACCCGAAGGAATGGGCCGGCATGGATCAGAAGATCAAAGACAATGGCGGCAAGTTCCATTTCGAGGGCCGCGCCGGCATGGCGGTCGAGATCAAATATCGTGACCCGCACGGCATCGTCTTCGACATTTCCGAGCCCGACCACGCCTGGAAGGGCATCAAGGTCTGATCTGATAGATGAAGGGCTGGCGGCTTAAGCCGCCAGCGCCAACCGATCGCTCCAGGACGCGAAGCTCGCGAGGTAGCTGCGCAAGAACGCCTCGGTCGATTCGACTGTGACGCCACCGTCACCATCGAAAATCTTGTCGGCGCCGCCGATATAGACTTCGGGCTGCTGCAGCACGGACATGTTCACATTGGCAAGTTGCTGGCGCAGGAGTTGATTGGCGCCGAAGCCGCCCATCGCGCCCATCGACACGCTGACGACGCCCGCCGGTTTCGCGGACCAAACATTCTTGCCGTAGGGGCGCGTGCCGATGTCGATCGCATTCTTCAGATGTGCCGGGAAGCTGCGATTGTATTCGGGCGTGACAAAGATGACGCCGTCCGCCCGGCCGATACGATCGCGGAAGGCGCGATAGGAATCGGGCGTGCTTGCTGCATCGGCGTCGAAATCCTGGTCGTAGAACGGCAAATGGCCGGTATCGACGAGATCGAGCCTGAGAGTTTCCGGTGCGAGCGCCGCAAGCGCCAGCGCCGTTTTCCTGCTGGTCGACTCCCGGCGCAAGCTGCCGACGAGCACGGCAATATCCTTCGCATTCGGACGCATGACAAAAATCTCCTTAGTGAGCGGATTGAGTGACGTTGTGGTTGGTCGATGGGGTCCAGTCGCGCAGGTCGCACCAGCCACCGGGCCGCGCATGACAAACGAATGAGTTATTCGGCAGCGATGGCAACAGGCCCTGGGCGATTTGTTGGGTCGCGACGGGTGGACGTGAATTGGCATGCGCCAGGCCGACGCCCATGCCGAGGATCGCAAGGCCGAGCGCAAACGCCAGAGCATAAGCCCGATAAACCGAGGAAACGGCAGTTGCGGCACGCATGATGTTCTCCTTCGCGTTTGTCTCTGCGGAGAAACATGGTCGATACCCCGCCAGGCGATAAGCCGGACAGTTACGAAAGCCGCAGTCGGTAGATCCGAACAATCGCCATCGGCTGGCGCGCTGGTTATGATGCCCGCCATGCGAGGAACCGAATTCGGCGAGTTGAGTGCGTTCATGGCGGTGGCGGAGCAGCGCAATTTCACGCGCGCCGCGAAACAGCTCGGCATTGCGCCAGCGACCCTAAGCGAGACCATCCGGAATCTCGAAGAACGGCTCGCAGTGCGGCTGCTCAACCGCACGACACGCAGCGTCGCGCCGACCGAAGCCGGCGAGAAGCTGCTCGCGCGGCTCAGGCCCGTGATCGACGATTACGAGGCAGCGATCGATTTGCTGAACGAGTTCCGCGACAAGCCGGCGGGGTTGTTGCGCCTCACCGTCGCGCCGCCGGCGGCGCAATCGGTGCTGGCACCGTTGCTGGCGAAATTCCTGGCGCAATATCCCGATATCAAGCTCGAGATCTCGGTCGACAGCGCGAATGTTGATATCGTCGCGCAACAATTCGATGCCGGCATTCGCGCCGGCGATCGCGTCGATCGCGACATGATCGCGGTCAAAATCACCGATCCGTGGCGTACAGCAGTGGTCGGCGCGCCGTCCTATCTCACACGGCGCGGCACACCGAAAGCACCGGAGGATCTTGCCGCGCATAACTGCATCCGCCTGCGGCTGCCGAACGGCGCGTTGCTGCCCTGGCGCTTCCAGAGGGACGGGAAAGACATCGAGATCGCCGTTAGCGGCTCGCTTATTCTGAATGAAACCTCGCTAATGGCGCCGGCGGTCCTCGACGGCGTGGGCATCGTGCAATTACCGCGCGCCTATGTGGCGGGGGCGATCGCCGAGGGCCGAGTTGTTTCGCTGCTTGAGGAATGGCAGCCAAGTGGCGCGCCGTTCGCGCTTTACTATTCGAGCCGGCGTCAGATGCCGGCGGCGTTGCAAGCGCTCATCGATTTCCTGCGCAAGAATCAGCGCGGAGGCGCGTCGCGCTGAACGATATCGCTCGCCGGGATCGCGGGCGCGGGATCGTTCGGTCCGCTTGTCGTAAGGCTCGCGATCTGCTGCGCCAGGACGAACGGTGAAGCGCGCGATTCAGCAAAGACAGCTTGGCTCGCCGTCAACAGGACGGTCAGCATCGCCAGATATTTTGAGAATGTTTTCATGAAAAAGAGCGATGAGCGACATCGCCGAAGTCGCCCATCCTCCCAAGGCTTGCATTAGTAGATGTCGTTCGACGGCACGATGAAGTTCGGGCTGTCATAGGGGCTCGCATTCGCGGCCTGCTGCTGCTGTTGCTGGGCCGCATGGGCATCCGAGGCAAAAGCGGCGGTCATGGCTCCCATCGAAGCCGTCAGCGAAAGCGCGAGAGTGGCAGCGCGAAGAAGGGACGAGGTACGCATTGTTCTGCTCCTTAATTCCGACTGAGGCGCGCCACAGCGGCGTTCCTCACGAGGAGCAAATGGGGTGGCCTAGTCCCGGAAATAATCGCGCAAAGCCGGTAGACCTATTCGGCCTGGCCGAACAATCGCTTAGTGATCAAGCGATCACCATTTTACCCAATCACCATTTCGCAGCGATTTCGCTGCCGAAGGCCTGGCGCCAATCCTGGCCGGCCGGGACGATGCCCTCATGCGGCCGAACGCCGCGATGAGTTTGCGGATCGGCGCCCGGGGCTTTGCCGCCTGCGGCGACATTGTCGATCGCCTCGAGCAGCAAGCGGCGCATGAAAACGATCGCGCGATCGGAGGTGCCGAGATGCTCCAGGCTGCGATCGACGAGAGCACCAGAGCCCGGCTCGCGGCCCATCCCTTCCTGCAACGCGAAGTCCTGGGTGTTGATGCCTTCGATACCGGTGAAATTCTTCGTCTTCTGCATCTGGCGATCGATCATGTAGTCGTTCGACAGATTCTTCTTCAGATAGAACGAGCCGGGAATGAAATCATCCTTGCCGCGGCCATAGGTCTGTTCGAGATGTTCGTAATACTCGTCGGAGATCGGCGTCGATGAATTGTAGGCGTAGCACCAATTGTAGACGCAGCAATGCCCATCATCGACCGGTACCCAGACATGGCCGTCGAGCTTCGGGATGTCGTTGCGGCCGCCTTCACGTCCCATCACGTTCGCGCGCATCTGCTGCGCCGGCATGATGTATTGATAAACGCGCACATAATGCTCGTCCGGCTGGGGCTTGCGCGTCGAGACGTAGTAATAGCCGTAATCGGTCTTCTCGACGTCGATCTTCGGCGCACCGTCGCGCTGGCGCAGCAGCTTCTTGTTGCCGAGCTGGTTGTTGTGCAGGAAAGAGCCATGCGCGGTGTCGAGACCGCCTTCGAGCGCCTGCAGCCAGTTGCAATCCTCGAACGTCTTCGACACATGGCAATGCGTCGACGGCACGCGCGTCCATTCGAAATCGGGCGGCCCGGGCTGATGCTCTTTCGGCCCCAGATAGGCCCAGACGATGCCGCCGCGCTCGACCGTCGGATAGGCGGTGATCTTGACGCCGTTCTTCATCGGGCTGGTCGCCGCCTCGCTCGGCAGATCGACACAATTGCCGTCGGCGTCGAATTTCCAGCCGTGATAGACGCAGCGCAGGCCGCATTCCTCGTTACGGCCGAAGAAGAGCGGCGCGCGGCGATGCGGACAATAGGCGCTGACGAGCCCGATCTTGCCATTCGTGTCGCGGAAGGCGACGAGATCCTCGCTGAGGAGTTGCACGCGAATTGGCGCGCCGTCACGCTCGGGCAATTCCGAGGACAGCGCCGCCGGCTGCCAATAGCGGCGCATGAGATCGCCCATCGGCGTACCCGGACCGACCCGGCAGATCTTCTCGTTGTCCTCGTGTTTCAGCATCCTGTGGCCTCGCTGTGGGCTGGCCGGCAAATCCGGCGTTTCTCTCCCTATTTCTAGGTAGGCGGGCGCTCCGCGACAAGGCGGTGCGCCGTCGCGGGCATTTCGCGCTATGATGACGTCTAAGGAGAGACACTATGGCAAAGATCGTTCTAGGGCTGGGCACCTCGCACGGGCCGATGCTCTCGACCCCGCCCGACCAATGGACCCTGCGTGCCCAATTCGACCGCACCGTGAAGCATCCCTGGAAAGGCCGGATGTGGAGCTTCGACGAGCTGGTCGCGGCGCGCGCCGAAAGCCATTTCGAGAAAGAGATCACGCCGGAGCTGTGGCGTAGCCGCCATGCCGCCTGCCGCACGGCGCTCGATAAGCTTGCCAAGATCTTCGATGCCGCCGCGCCCGATGTGGTCGTCATCATGGGCAACGACCACATGGAGATGTTCGACGAATTGAGCGTCCCGGCTTTCACCGTCTTCTGGGGCGAGGAGCTGGTCAACAATCCCTGGACAAAAGAGCGCGAGGCCAAGGCCGCGATCGGTACGCTGGTCGCCGTGCCCGGCCATGTGCCGCCGAGCGGCGCGCGCTATCCCTGCGTTCCCGAGCTCGGCAAGCACTTGATCGGCGAGATGATCGGCAACGGTTTCGACGTTGCGGCGATGAAACGCCTGCCGGGCGATGAGACGCCTCATGCCTATGGCTTCGTCTATCGCCAGATCATGGGCGACAAGCTCGTCCCCTGCGTGCCCCTCGCGTGCAATACCTACTACCCGCCAAACCAGCCGACGATCCGCCGCTGCTATGAATTCGGCAAGACGCTGGCGCGCGCGATCGAGAGCTGGCCGGGCAATCACCGTGTCGCGCTGATCGCTTCCGGCGGCCTCAGCCATTTCGTCATCGATGAGAGCATCGACCAGACCTTCATCGACGCGATGAAGATGGGGCGCATCGACGACCTCGCCGCGCTTGGCGAGGACACATTCCAGTCAGGCACATCCGAGATCAAGAATTGGGTGCCGGTCGCCGGCGCGATGGCCGCGCTCGGCTTCGACTTCAACCTCGTCGATTATGTGCCGTGCTACCGCTCGATCGCCGGCACCGGCAACGCTATGGGCTTCGTGCACTGGGCGCCGCCTACGGCCTAATCCAATCCGTCATGCCCGCGAAAGCGGGCATCCAGTCCGCTTCCGTGGACCCCCGCTTTCGCGGGGGTGACGAATAAAAATAACGGCCCGCTACTTCCCCGCCCTCACATCCGCCAGAATCTGCCGGTAAGTCGCAAGCAGCTTCTCGCCGCCGGGCTGGTTCTTCGCCCAGGCATTGGTCACCGTCTCGACCCGATCATGCCAGGCCTTGTCCTGCTCGGGCGTCAGCTTCAGCAAGGTGTGGCCGGGCAGCTTCGCGGTTGAAGCGCGCCATTCGCTGTTCACATCGTCCCAGAATTTGCCGAACTGTCGGCTCTCGCCCTCACCGGCGTTCGCCATCAGGATTTTCTGCACGTCGGCAGGCAGCGCATCGAATTTCTTCTTCGCCATGAAGACATAACCGGGCGCGCTGCCGAGCGGCACGTCGAGATGATATTTCGTCACTTCGGCGAGCTTGAAGGGCTGGAACGCGGTCCAGCCCACCTGCACGACATCGGCCGTGCCGCGTTGCAGCACCTCGTAATATTGATTGATCGGAAAGGCCAAGGGCGCGCCGCCCAGTGCCGCCGCGACATCGGCGGTGATCTTGCTGCCGACAACGACTTTGAGCCCGTTGAGATTGTCGAGCGTCGCCGGCTTCTCGCGGAACTGCTCGCCCGATTGCGGGAAGACGATCAGCTTCAGCGGCACGATCTGATCGAAATCGCTATCGAGCAAGCCGGTCTTATAAAGCCGCCAGAAGGCGACCGAGGCTTCCTCGGAGCTGTTCGTGAGGTAAGGCAGCTCGACCACCTGCGTCAGCTTGAATTTGCCGGTCGCGAGATCGGGCAGACCCCAGCCGATCTGCGCAACATCATCTTGCACACGGCTATAGACGTTGAGCTGATTGGCGATCGACGCGCCGTCGAAAACCTGAATGCGGAAGAGCCCATGCGCCTGCTGATTGATGCGCTCCGCCCAAGGATGGTGGATGCGCACATTGTGATGCGCATCGGGGTTATCGAGTGTCACGAATTTCAGCACCAGATCGTCGGCCGAAGCAGCGGCCACCCCTGCAACGATAAGCACTGTCGTAAGACACGTGGTCCAGATTGCCCGTTTCATCCCCATCCCCTTTTTGTCACAATTAATTAGCGGGATTATTTCAACACGCGATCGTGTAGGCAAGGCGCTTGCGGCCGGCCGGTCCGGCGCGCACACTCGCCCGCCATCAACGCCCAGGAAGAGGATGCCATGAGAGGATTCGCTGGATTTTCGCTGTCACTGATCGCGCTGACCCTGGTGCTGGCCACCAGCGATCGAGCCGCATCGCAAAGCCTTCCCGATTACAACGCGATCCTTGCCCAACCCGATCGCACCGACGCCGATAAGCAGAACGACCAGCGCCGGCACGCGGCGGAGATGCTCGCCTTCACCGGCTGCCGGCCGGGCATGAAGGAGCTCGATATGGCGGCCGACGCCGGTTACAGCACCGAGCTGATGGCGCGCTGCGTCGCGCCCAACGGAACGGTCTATGCGCAAAACGATCCGGGCCTGCCGCAGAAACCGATGGACGCATTCAAGGCGCGAATGGAGCGGCCGGCGATGAAGAATGTCGTTTCGGACGTGCAGCCTTTCGAGAATCCGATCCCGGCTGGCATCAAGGATCTCGATCTCGTCACCTTCCTTTTCGGCTATCACGATGTCGCCAACACAGCGACCGATCGCGCCAAGATGGACAAGGCGATGTTCGACGCGCTGAAATCCGGCGGCACGCTTGTCGTCGCCGACTACGCAGCGGCACCGGGCGCACCGGTCACGACGAGCAAGCAATTCCACCGTCTCGATGAAGCGATCGAGAAGCGCGAAATCGAAGCGGCGGGGTTCAAATTCGTCGGTGAAGGCAATTTCCTGCGCGCACCCAGCGACACGCACGACTTCATCATCTTCGGCGCGAAGACCCCGATCGACATCTACGTGCTGAAATTCCAGAAGCCGTAAGAAGCAACGACTAGCCTCCGATATTTGATCGTCACCCCCGCGAAAGCGGGGGTCCAGAAAGCCTATTGGATGCCCGCTTTCGCGGGCATGACGGTTTGAGAACGCGTCGGCGAGGAATGCCTCCCGCGTTATTCCATATCGAGCGGATGCGCTTTGCGGCCACCGCGCATGATGTGCTCGGGCGTCATCTCATGCGAATCGATAAGGCGCCGCGCGAATTCAAGACAACGCTGCGCGAGCTCGGCCGCTCCCATCTTCAGCTCCTCGCTCTCGCGCACGACCTCGACATTGTGCTCCATATCCTCGTGGCTCCAACCGCGCGAATGCGCGATGTAGGGAAATTGCGGAAAGAGGAAGCCGAGCTCGGAGAAGAAGCCGAGCATCTGTCCGGCAACGGCTTGGATGTTGTCCTGGCCGCCGACGATGATGAAGCCCGCGACCTTGTTGCGGATGAGCACCTTGTTGCGCGTGGTGATCGCGTTCTGCACGCAGTTGAGCCGCTCGGCCATCTTGAAATAGAGCGATGACGCCGCGCCCCAGCGGATCGGCGTCGCGACGATGACCGCATCGGCCCAGTGGACGAGCGCCTCGTAGACGCGATCCATCTGATCGCTCTCATCCATTTGCGTGATCGAGCACGGCCAGGTGCAGGCCTGGGCCGATTTCGAGTAATAGCCCTCGCACGCGCGAAATTTCAGGGCGTTGAGTGCAATAAGCCTGGTCTCCGCGCCCTGCGCCGCAGCGGCCTCGAGCGCGTGCTGCAGCAGATGATCCGAGCCGGAGAAGCGCGGATAGGTTTCGTCCATCACCGTTGTCGCGATGCCGGCGAGGCGCAGCTTGCCGGGCGCCCGCTCAGGCTCGCGCTCCAGCGGATGCGGCGGGTGTGGCTTGCGGTTACGCGCGGTAGCGGCGGCGAGATTGACCAGCACGTGACCGGCCTCGATCTTCACCGGGAAAGACGGCACGCAATCCTCCTCGAAGCCTGGCTCGCCGAGGCCGGTCGTGCGATGGAATTTCCAGTGATGCCACGGGCAGACGAGGTACTCGCCGTCGAGCGCGCCTTCGCCCAGCGGCCCGCCGGCGTGATTGCAGACATTCGAGACTGCGCCGAAGCGCCCGTCCTTGAACGACACCGCCAGGGGCAAGCGGCGCGCGAGCACGCGCTGCACCGAAAGCCGCGACAGTTCCTCGGCCACGCCGATATCGACCCAGTCTTCGCCGTCGCTCATTGCATCTTCCCTTCGTATCGCTAACGCGCCTGCGGGCAATGACGCGCCAGTGTGAAGCTTGCTGCCGCCTGCGAATTCTGCGCCTGGCCAAGTCCCCAAGTAAGACGCAGCGTGTAATTCGCATTGTCGAAAAGCGGGCCGAGATATTGCAGCACCCGGCCAGGATTCATGTCGAGATAATAAGGCGCGTCGGCGAATTGCTGGCCACTCGGCAATTGTCGCAGGACCTGCAGACTGCCCGCTGTCGGTGCGCCTTCGTAATCGATCACCGCGACGATGAGCCCGTCGGTGCGATAGCGCGTCGTCGGACAGCCGGCCGTGCCGGTGATCTTCGTCCCGGGCGCATATATTTTCGCCGCAGCCGGCAAGCTCGCGCGCGAGCCCTTGCCGGTAGTGTTGGAATCGACGAAGGCGATGCCGGCGATCTTTGCCATGCCAGCGGCATCGGCTACGCCGATCATTGCGGCGGCTGCGAAACTGATCGCCACCGCCGATCGCATCATCGAGCGATAAAGACTCATCAGCCACCCCTGCCGACGCCGCCCAAGGCCTCCATCGCAGCTTACACCCGCCGAACGACGGCAAGCGAGACAGCGGCGGTTCGCTTTCTCACACCGGGCGCCGCCCCGTATGTGAGGACCGCACCGTGAAGCGGACACCGTCCGGCCCGTCGAGCACGAAGGAGTCATGGATCGAGCCGCGGCGAATGCGCGATGGGCCGAGGCCCTTGGCGGCGAAAGCGCGCCGCATCGCATCGACATCATCGACCATGAGATCGAAGAGCGCTTCTGCGCCTCGCTTCGGCCGCCGCGCCGCCCGCGTCACGATGAGATGCGTGCCGCCGCGCAACTCCAGCACCGCGAAATCCTCATCGCCGGCGATCGGACGCAGCCCGACGGTTTCGAACCATTCGGCCGCCGCTACGACATCGCGCGCTTTGAACATGACATGGCCGACCGCGACCGGCGGACGACGATCCTGCGATTTGCGCAACATGAGGCGCCTCTTTTCTTGCGTTCACAGAGCTTACACCCACCGGGCGGCGGCAAGCGAGACGGCGGCGGTTTGCTTTCGCCGAGGCCGCGAATTACCCTTTTTGCAAGCGGGACTCGGGCCCGCAGCAAAGAGCAAAGACAATTGGGGAGTGGCGCCATGCGAGACCTCGTTCACGCCTATATCCAGCGCAATATCGATCGGCGCGGTTTCCTCAAAGGCATGGCCACCGCCGGTTTCTCGCTCGCAGCAGCGGAATCGGTGTTGTCGGCGCTCGCACCGATGGTGATGGCGCAGGAAGCCGCCGCCGGCCGCGTGCGAACCGTCGAAGGCACCGGCGCCTATCTGCTGCTTCAGCAACTCAAGGAAGCCGGCGTCAAACACGTCTTCTATGGCAACGGCACGTCTTCCGCGGCGATGCTCGATGCGATGGTCGGCGACAAAGACATTCATCTTATCCTCGGCCCCGAGGAGAACATCGTCACCTCGATGGCCGGTGGTTATGCGCTCGCCAGCAACAACCCGACTTTCGTCAATGTGCACGGCACGGTCGGCACGGCGCATCAGATGCTCAACATGTTCAACGCCAAGAAGGACGGCGTGCCGCTCGTCGTCTCGGCCTTCACGGCGACGACCGAAGGCACCGGCCGCGACGGCTTCGAATCGGTCGACGATCTGGTCGCGATCACCAAGCAATTCACGCGCTGGAGCTTCGAGATTCCGCTGGCGAGCCGCGTGCCCGAGCTGGTGCGCAATGCGATCCGTATCTCGACCATCCCGCCGGGCGGGCCGGCCTATCTCTCGATCCCGACCAATGTCGCCGAAGCAACCGCCAAAGCCGACATCGCGCCGAAGGAATTGTTCACCGTGCCGGTCACGACGAAGCCCGATCCGCGGCTCGTCGAGAAAGCCGCGCAGATGCTGATCGAGGCGAAGAAGCCTTTCATGATGGTCGGTATGGAGGTGTGGCGCAGCGACGCTTATGACGACGTCGTGAAGCTCGCCGAGATGGTCGGCATGCAGGTGGTACAAGGCCTCAGCCCCTACACCGATTTCCCGACCGGCCACGCGCTCTATATCGGCCAGAGCGATCGCACCCTCGGCAATTTCCGCTCGATCCGGGACGCCGATCTGATGCTGTCGATGGGCGCGCATGCACTCTATCAGGACGGGCCGAATCCGGTGGTGCCGCGCAACTGGAAACTGATCGAAGCGGCCTCGATACCGAACGATATGGCGAAGCTCAACCCCGCCGATATCTCGATCGTCGCCAATGTGCGCGAGACGGCGCGAGCGCTGGTCGATGCGCTGTCGCAATCGATGAGCGCGGCGAACAAGCAGACGCGCGAAGGATCGCATCCAGAATCCACCGCTTTCAACCAGAAGCTCAAACAGGCGCGCGAGCAGCTCGTCGCCGATCATCTTGATTCCGAGCCGATCGCCTGGGAGCGCGTCGCGCGCGAGGCCAACCTGATCCTCGAGAAGGACGCGATCATCAATCACGAATTCAATTCGGCAATGCCGCGTGTTCTGCCGTGGTTCGAATTCGGCCACGGCAACAAGGAGCTCTATGGCCGCACCGTGGGCTCGGGTCTCGGCTGGTCGGTCGGCGCATCGGTCGGCATCAAGATGGCCAAACCCGATCGCCAGGTTGCGTGCCTCATTGGCGACGGCGCTTTCCTGATGGGCCAGATCGAAGCGCTTTGGGCTGCGCGCCGCTTCGAAGCGCCGGTGCTCTACATCGTCTTCAACAATCGGAGCTTCAACGATACGCGCATGCGCGTGATGCCGATGGCACCGAAGATGCAAGCCGCAAAGCTCGATCTCGGCTCCTATCTTGGCAATCCCGATGTCAGCTTCGAGCAGGCGGCGAAAGCCTTCGACGTCAAAGGCGCGACCGTGACCAAGCCCGGCCAGATCGCCGACGCGCTAAAAGCCGGCGTGCGCGAGACCAAGGAAGGACGGCCCTTCGTTCTCGACGTGGTCGCGGAGCGCGTCGGGCCGCTCGCCGAATTCGACATGGTATCCGCGCTATTCGGTCGCCGAGCAGCGTACGAAGAAAGTCTGATGCCCATGCGCACCTTGTTGGCCATCGTCGTCGCTGCCGGCATTGCCACCGCCGGCCTTGCCGCCGCTTCTTGGGCGCAGGAGCGCCAGCCCGACCCTTTTGCGGGCAAGCTCCCCGACGGGCCGGGCAAGGATTCGGTGCTCGAATTCTGCGCCGGCGCCTGTCATCAATCGGACAAGATCCTCGCGGCGCAGAAGACCGCCGCGGAATGGCACACGACCGTGCTGCAAATGGTCCGGAACGGCGCGCAACTCTTCCCCGAGGACGTCGACGCGGTGAGCAAATACCTCGCGACCTATCTCGCGACCGACCACCCGACCCACGCGGCGAAGTAACCTACTCCGCGACCAACCGGTTGCGCTGCACGCCGAGCCCGTCGATCTCACATTCGATGAGATCGCCGGTCTTGATAAAAATGCCGGTGTAGATACCGATGCCGTTTGGCGTGCCGGTCGAGATCACATCGCCCGGCTCGAGCGCGAGCTGATTCGACATATGCGCGACCTGTGCCTCGGGCGAATGGATCATGTCCTTGGTGTTGCCGTCCTGGCGAATGTCGCCGTTCACCTTCAGCGTGAGGCGGAGATTGCGGCAATTGGGCACGAATTGCCGCGGCACCAGATAGGGCCCGAGCGGCGCGAAACCGTCCCAGCATTTGCTGCCGAGCCAATCGGCGCCCGGCACCGGCAACTCGCCCGGCACGCGGAAATTCCGCACCGTCAGATCGTTGCAGATCACAAAGCCGGCGACATGCTCCATCGCACGGTCGGCCGGGATGCTCTTGCCGGGCTTGCCGATGACAACGCCGAGCTCGACCTCGCCGTCGATATCGTTATAGGCCTTGGGCTTCACGACATCATCGTAAGGACCGGTGACGGCGCTGGCCGTCTTCTCGAACATGTAGGGCCGGCGGACGATGTTGTCTTTCTTATCGTCGCGCGGCGGGCGGTCGGGCCGCGGATAGTTGATCGCGGCGTAGAACATCTTCGGCGGCCGCGCGATCGGCGCGTGGACACGCACGGCATCGACCGGCGCGACCGCATCGGACCAGCGCTTGTCCTGCAGGCCGGCTTTCTTGAGCAGCGCAACCGCCTCGCTCATCACGTCGAAGCTGCGCTCCCACTGGCCGAGGAGCCCCAGCATCGTGCCGGAATCGAGCGGCGCCTTCTGCGCCGACGCGACATGCGGCAGCACGGCGTTGAGTGCCACGGATTTATCGTCGAGCACCAGCGCGACGAAACGCGGGCTGCCCGCGCTCGACACCGTCGCCAGTTTGAATGCGTCGCTCATCTTCGCCTCACCCCTTTACAGCAAGCATTTATACGACAAGCGCGGATCGCCCTGCGCTTCGGCGCGGGCAAGCACGCGGCAGAAATAATCCCATTGCGCGTTGCTGCCGCCGACGCGCTTCGACGCATCGCCGAATTTGCGCTGCAACTCGGCAGGGTCGGGCCATTCGAAGGTCAGGCCGGCGCTGGCATTGGCGACGGTCAGCATCTGATGGCAGCGATGCTCGACATCGACGCCTTGAAGCACCATTTCCTCAATGGTGCGGCCGGCGAAGATCACGCCGTGATGCCGCATGATCGCGACTTTCGAGTCCTTGCCCAGCGATTCAGCAAGCGCGCGGCCCAGCTCCGGCGTGTCGATATATTCCGAGGTGCCGGTGAAGCGCGGCGGCGGCTTGCCCGGACCCGAGATCGAGCCCAAAGGCTTGGTCGTCGCGCTGTAGATCACCGAATAGAAAGGATGGGTATGCGCCATCGCGTTGAGATCGGGGCGCGCCTTGAAGACCTCGGCATGGATCGGCCATTCGCTGTGCCGGCGGCCGGCGCCGTAAAGCTGCTTGCCGTCGAAATCGCAGAGGATGAAATCGCGGTGATCGAACAGCTCGCCCAGCGAGATGTGATGCCGCTTCAGCCAGAAGCCGCGGCCTTCGGGATCGCGCATCGCGATATGGCCGAAGATGCGGTCGCCATGGCCGTTGAGCTCGAGGATGCGTCCGCCCTTGGCGAGCTTGTCGAGCTCTTGCCTCAGGCTCGCACTGATCATCTCGACATTGCGTAGATCGTCCATTTCGTCCCTCCCTTATAAGATCCCGTCATTGCGAGCGAAGCGAAGCAATCCAGAAGCTTCACGTGAGGCTCTGGATTGCTTCGTCGGCCCATCGGGCCTCCTCGCAATGACGTTGCATTAAGCAACCTTCTCTCGATTGAAATGCGGCATCACCTCTTCGGCGAAGAGACGCATCGAGGCCTCGGCCTCGTCGACCGGCATGTCGTGGAAATTCACCTGCAGGCTGATCTTGTCGAGCCCGCCGCAAAGATGGTCATAGCCCTCGATCTGCTCGATGAGATTTTTCGGGCTGCCGATGAAGACGACGTTCGCCTTCATGCGATCCTCGAAGGTCGCGCGGCGCATGGCGTCGATTACCTTTTCATTGGCGGCCGAGTAATCCTTCGATGGCGGCGCCTTTTCCTGTGTGTGTGCGTCGAGCAACGAGGTGAAATAATTCTCGACCCGCGGCTTGGCACGGCGCTCGGCCTCTTCCTGGGTTTCAGCGCAATACATATGAAGGCCGATCATCACCCTTCCACGTCCTGGGTGGCCCTCGGCCACCCAGGCTTCTCGATAGGTGTCGATCACCCTGCGCGCCTGTTGCGGCCCGCCGACCGGCACGGTCATGATCGAATGCCCGCCTTTGGCGGCGAAGATCTGCGATTCCGCGCTCGCCGTCGTCGCGATCCAGAAAGGCGGACGCGGCTTCTGCGTCGGCCGCGGGAATGAGGTCACGTTCTCGAAACTGTAAAACTGGCCGTGGCTGGTCGCGTTTTCTTCTTCGAGCAATAGCCGCACCTGCTCGATCCCTTCGGCAAAGCGCGCACGGCTCTCATCCATCGAGCGGCCGAGGATGCGGAACTCATGCGGCATGAAGGCGCGGGCGAAGCCGATCTCGAGCCGCCCATTCGACATCGCATCGAGCATGGCGAGTTCGCCGGCGAGCTTGAATGGGCTGTTGAAGATCGGCAGCACCGCGCCGGTCATGAGCTTCATCTTCTTCGTGCGCTGCGACGCGGCGGAGAGAAAGACGATCGGGTTGGTGCTGTAGCCGCCGTAACGATGAAAATAATGCTCGACGGTGCGCACATGGCCATAGCCGAGTTGATCGCCGAGTTCGGAGAGGTAGAGGCTCTCGTTCCAATAATCCTGCGCCGATTTCTCTTCCGGCCCCACATCCGGAAAAAACTGGATCCCGAATTCCATGCCTTCGCGTCTCCCGACCCCAACCTTCCAAACCTAGGGGGCGCTTTTCGCCCCAAACTTGTCAAGCCGCCGAGCCTGCCGCCTCCGGCCAAGCCACAAGACCGACACCCGGCAGCTTCACGCCCGGCATTTTGAAGCCGATGCCGATATCCATGCCGAGCAGATTGATCTCAATCCCTTCGTTGCGCGCGACCAACAATCCAAATACGCCGAAGAGCGAGAATTGATAGCCGGTCGCGCTGGGCGCCGCGGCAAAGAGCGCGCCGCCCGGCAGATAGTCCTTACCGATCGCATTCGACGGCATCGCCAAGCCAAGCTCCGGCACGTGCCGCGCGATCCAGGCGGTGAAGGTGTTGCTGTTGGGTCCCGGCCAGGCGCGGTATTCGTTGGGATAGGGATAGGTTCCAACCGCGTCGCGCACCTTTGCGATCATCGCATCGACCCCCGGCCCGCGGTGCTCGAGGATCACGGCAGGTGCGGCGCCGAACCAGTAATTGTCGGGGCCGGTGCGATCGACGCGGATCGCCGGATTCCCTTCCGAAACCCCGAAGCCCAATACCTCGTAGCGCGTGAATTTCGGCGCGTTGGTCGGCTTCACCACGATCCAGGTATGGACGGCGAAGATGCCGCGCCACGACACCGCGCGCGCGGCATAGACCTGGATAACGGCGTCAGGGGTTTTCGCCGGATCGGGCGCAAGGCCGGTCGCATCGCGCCGCGCCTCGTACCAGGGAACGGAACTATCGCGACCGTACACGCAGGCACTCACCAACAGAGGAAGAACGAAGACAACGAGCAAGGATAGCGCAAGCCGCGCCGCCCTGCGCGCACGCGACGCTGCGGCCAATTCGCCTTCTTCCGCCCCGTTACTCAAACCCTCGTCACTCAAGCCTGGGTGCTCAAGCCGCGAGCCGAGCGCGATTATGCGGCGCGGTGTAATCGACCGGCGTGCCTTTCGGGATGATGCCGGTCGCATTGACGCGCGGGATCGACCAGTAATTGATCACGTAATGCCGCGCCTTCACCGTCGCGGCGATGCCGGGCACGGCATAGAGCTCACGCATGTAATTGAGCAGATTTGGCATATCGGCGATGCGGCTGCGGTTGCATTTGAAGATCGAATTATAGGCGACGTCGAAGCGAACCAAGGTCGGGAAGAGCCGCCAATCCGCCTCGGTGAGTTGATGGCCGACGAGGTAGCGATGCTTGCCGAGATGATCCTCGAGCTTGTCGAGCGTCTCGAACAGTGCGTCATAGGCCTGCTCATACGCGGCCTGCGAGCGCGCGAAGCCGCAGCGATAGACGCCGTTGTTGACCGTCTTGTAGATCAGCTCGTTCCAACGATCGATCTCGGTGCGCAGCGGCGCGGGATAGTAGTCGGTGTCGTCGCCGGCGATGCCACGGAACTCGCTGTTAAGCATGCGGATGATTTCCGAGGACTCATTATTGACGATCTTCTTCGTCTTCTTGTCCCAAAGCGTCGGCACCGTGACCTTGCCTGTGTAATGCGGCTCGCTCGCGCTATAGGCCTCATGCAGATAGTGGAAGCCGTTGACGCGATCCGGCTCACATTCAGGAAAATTCGGATTGTCTTCGTAGGTCCAGCCCTGTGCTTTGAGGCCGGGAATGGCGTGCGAAACCGTGATCGCGCTTATCGAGCTTCTTCAGCGCGCGGAAGATCAACGTCCGATGCGCCCAGGGACAGCCATGAGCGACATAGAGATGATAGCGCCCCGCCTCGGCCTTGAAGCCCGACGAGCCATCGGCGGTGATGAAGTTGCGGAAGATGCTATCGGTGCGCTGGAACGAGCCGCCCTGCGCGGTCTCTTGCGGCAATTCCTCGTCGCGCCACTTACCGTCGATCAGCACGCCCATGGATCCTCCGATCATCGATTCGAACCACCAAGGCACAAAGACTCCAAGAAGATCACAATGAGAAGGCGCGCTTCGCGCGCCAAACTTTTCTCACATCCTCTTTCTAAATCTTCTTGGTGCCTTTGTGTCTTGGTGGTTCATGTTTAACGTCACCCATCCAGTTCCGCATAATGGCGGAAAATACCGACCTGGTCATAGGGCAGCCGCCGCGTCGATCCGAGGTAGGCGGTGATGCGCGGCCGGTCGGCGACGCGATCGGCCAGCGCCATCACCAGGGGATATTTCTTCTCCTGACGCTTCATCAGCTTGGGGAAGGCGTAGCGCATGCCAGCCACGATCTCGAACAGCGAGAGATCGGCATAGGTAAGCCGCGCGCCGACGAGATAGCGCTTACCCTTGGGATTGCGCGACAGCACCTTCTCGAAATAGCCGAGATATTTCGGCACGCGGTTCTTGCGGAAATCCTCGGCATAGCGCTTCGCCTCGCGCTTCTGC
The DNA here is from genome assembly GCA_963740675.1 of uncultured Alphaproteobacteria bacterium. Lineage (GTDB taxonomy): Bacteria > Pseudomonadota > Alphaproteobacteria > ATCC43930 > CGMCC-115725 > CAIKMD01. Next base: position 270,076 of record CAVUFS010000001.1, on the reverse strand, counting down.
TCTTCGTAATAAAGCGAATTGGCGATCGGGTGATGCGTGTCATGCGCCTCGCCGACGAAATCAGCCATCGTCAGTTGAAGCTGGTGCGTCCAGAGCTGACCCGCATCGGTCGACGGCGCGAGGGACAATTCCTGGCCGAGATACAGTAGGATGTTTGACGTCTGTGCGATCAGCAGCTTGCCCGAGCGCAGGAACGGCGGCGCGAAAGGCGGCGTCGCCACGCGCGGCCCGTTCATCAGCTTCATCATCTTCGTCATGCCGCTGCCGCGGCGCGCGATGTCGACATAGTCGGCGCCGCCTTCCTCGAGCGCGAGGCGCACGAATTCGCCGCGACCGGGCGTCGAGGGCCAGTAATAAAGCTCGTAAGCCATCCTTTTCCTCCCATTTGGCGCGGCTCTAATGCTGTTATATCATGATCGGCAGATGATGGCGTTCCCGCGGAGGAAACAGCCGATGCTCGATCAACCGGACGTGAAATCTGAAGCGAAGCAACTCGCAGAGCTACCCACGCGCCTGCACCACCATGCTTTCGTGGTAAAGGACCAGGAGGTCAACCGGCATTTCTTCGAGGACATCCTCGGCATGCCGCTGGTCGCGACCTGGTGCGAGCGCACCTACCATCCCGATTTCGGCCGCGAATTCGATTACTGCCACACTTTCTACGCGCTCGCCGATGGCGGCGCCCTCGCTTTCTTCCAATTCGCCGACAACGACATCTACGAGAAGGCGAAAGCCATTCTGCCGCCGGGCGGCGGCTGGTGGCATGTCGCGCTCAAAGCCTCGCAGAAGAGCTTCGACGAATTGCTGGCGCGGGTGAAGGCGCATGGCGTCCAGCATCGCGTGACCGATCACGGCTATTGCGTCTCGCTCTACCTCACCAGCCCCGACGGGCTGCGGGTGGAGTTCACCGTCGATGCCGCCGATGTCGAGCGGATCAACGAGATCCGCCGCGCCGACGCGCACAGCGAATTGAAACGCTGGCTCGGCGGCGATCGGCACATCAACAACGATATCCGTCCTCACTGAGAAGGGCGCCCGCATTAAGGGCGTTGCTGCAGCGCGTTATGCCGCCAGCGCATAGGCGCGCTTCCGACTTACCTGGGCGTTGCGACCTAGAAGCATGCTAAACTGACTTCTAGCCTTGCGATAAGGCTGGGTGTTTTTGATTCTTTGAAAGAGAAGATTTGACCGACAGTAAGTCCTCGCGGGGGGCCGCAGGCCAACCACCCCGGCAATCCTTCGCAGCTTTGCGCGATAGCGGCTTCCGCTCTTATTTCATCTACTCCGCCCTGGCGATGATGGCCGACAGTATCGAGCACGTCATCAGCTATTGGATGCTGTACCAGAAGTTCCAGTCGCCGGCCCTGGCCGGCTTCGCCATCATCGCCCATTGGCTGCCGACTCTGATTCTCGGCGTCTTCGCCGGCGCCCTCGCCGACAAATACGACCCGCGCCGCCTGATCCAGATCGGGATGGTGCTGTTCATGCTGTGCTCCGCGACCTGGGGCGTGTTTTCGTCACCGGCTGGCTGGAATGGTGGCATGCGGTCGTGATCCTCAGCGTTCACGGCCTCGCCAGCGTGTTCTGGGGCACGCCCGGTCAGGTGATCCTGCACGACATCGTCGGCCGCGACCGTCTGCCGAGCGCCGTGCGGCTCAACGCGACCTCGCGCTATCTCGGCTTGCTCGCCGGCCCCGCGGTGGGTGGCGCGATCTTGCTCGCACTCGGCCCCGCGCACGGCATCTTCCTCAACATCCTTTTCTATGCGCCGCTGACACTCTGGCTCTGGAAAGCGCCCTACGGGCCGAAATTCCAGAAGAATCGCCCGCCGCCGCGGCCGGTGCGCGGCATCTCCGACGTGGTGATGACGATCGAGGCGATCCGCGGCAACCGCATCATCACCTCGATGATCCTGCTGGCAGGCGCGGCATCCTTCCTGGTCGCCAACGGCTATCAGGCGCAAATGCCGGAATTCGCCAGCGATCTCGGCCACGGCAATGCAGGAATTTATTATGCCATGCTGCTCGGCGCCGATGCGTGCGGCGCGTTGGTCGCCGGCATCATTCTCGAAAGCAGCGGCTGGCTACAGCCGCGGCTGACGACGCCGTTCATCTTGGTGATGATCTGGTGCTGTGCTTTGGGCAGCTTTGCGCTCACGACATCGTATCCGCTCGCCGTGGCACTGATGTTCACCGCCGGCTTCGTCGAGCTAACTTATAACTCGATGAACCAGGCGCTTGTCCAACTCCATGCACCGGGAGAGATTCGCGGCCGCGTCCTCGGCCTCTACAGCATGGCGCAAATGGGCTTGCGCAGTTTCGCCGGCATTTCCGTCGGCGTGGTCGGCAGCGTCATCGGCGTTCACCACTCGCTGTTCCTGGCGGTATGCCTCCTGCTTCTCGTCACGGTCTCGCTCTTCGTGATGATCCGGCCGGCGGCGGTGCATGTCGGAACCGGCGACTAGCATGAGCGAGCCGGGGGCCGCGCCGGGACGACCGCAACGACAGTCCTTTGCGGCGCTGCGCCACCCGCAGTATCGCCGCTATTTCGTCGCGACGTCGTTGGCGATGATGGGCGACAGCACCGAGCACGTCATCAGCTACTGGATGATCTTCCAGAAATTCCATTCGCCGGCGCTCGGCGGTTTCGCGATCCTGTCGCATTGGCTGCCCTTCCTGTTCTTCGGCGTGCTCTCGGGCGCGCTTGCCGACCGCTACGACCCGCGGCGCATGATCCAGTTCGGCATGTTCCTTTTCGCCTGCTGTTCGCTCGCCTGGGGCGTGCTGTTCCTGACCGATTCGCTGCAGATGTGGCATGCGCTCGTGATCCTCACCGTGCATGGCTTCGCCGGCGTGTTTTGGGGCACGCCGGGCCAGATACTGCTGCACGACATGGTCGGCATCGACACGCTGCCGAGCGCGGTGCGGCTCAATTCGACCGGCCGTTATCTCGGCCTGCTCGCTGGCCCCGCCGTCGGCGGCGCGGTGATGATGGCCTTCGGCCCGGCACACGGCATTCTTTTGAACATGTGCTCCTTCCTGCCGCTGGTCCTCCTGATGTGGAAAGCGCCGTACGGCCCAGCCTTCCGCAAAGAGAAGCGCCCGCCGCGACCGATCCGTGGTTATGCCGATGTGTTCGGCAGCATCGAGAGCATCCGCGGCAACCGCGTCATCACATCGATCATGCTGTTGGCATCGTGTTCCGCGTTTTTCGTCGCCAGCGGTTATCAGTCCCAGATGCCGGAATTCGCGCAGGATTTGGGCCATGGCGATGCCGGTTTCTTCTACAGCCTCCTGCTCGGCGCCAACGCGCTCGGTGCGCTGATCGCGGGCTTCGCGCTCGAGGCGAGCGGCTGGCTGCAGCCCAAGCCGCTGACGCCGTTCATGCTGCTGATGCTGTGGTGCAGCTCGCTGATCGGCTTCGCGCTGACGAATTCCTATCCGGTCGCGGTGATCCTGATGCTCATCACCGGCTTCCTCGGCCTCGCCTATGATTCGATGAATCAAACGCTCGTGCAGCTCAACGCGCCGCCATCGATCCGCGGCCGCGTCGTCGGGCTCTACAACATGTTCGCCCAAGGGCTGCGCGCCTTTAGCGGCATCACGATCGGCGTCGGCGGCAGCGTCATCGGTGTACACTGGTCGCTGGCATTCAGTGCGACGATTCTGCTGATGCTGGCGGTGCTGCTGCTCTATCGCGTTCGGCCGGCGCTGCTCGCGACCGAAGGAAACGGCTAGCGGCAGGCTGTCTTTATTGACAGGAATCGCGTCGAGCAAGACAATGGGCGCACTCGGGTCGCCTTAGAAGAAGCGCTCAGAAGGGCCGCGCAGCAGGGACCCGCTATCGGCAGTCGTGACGCAAGGAGCGGATCATGGCGCAAACAGACAATCGGATTCTCGTTACGCATGTCGGCAGTCTCGTTCGGCCGCCGTTATTGATCGAGTTCCTACGCAAGATTGACGCCAACGAGACCTACGATACTGCCGCTTTCGAGCGGTGCCTCTCAGACTCCGTCGCCGAGGCCGTGCGCCGCCAAGCCGAGGCCGGCGTTGATATCGTCAGCGACGGCGAATACGGCAAATCCGTCAATTGGGCCTTCTACGTCCATCGGCGCCTCACCGGGCTCACGCCGCGGCCGCTCACGGCGGAGGAAGCGAAGGATCCGACGGCGGTCGTCATCAGCGGGCGCGACCGCGAAGCCTTTCCCGAATTCTACGCCGAATACGACGCGCGCGTTCTGCGCAATGCGCGTGTACCGGTGCGCCCGGTCGTAACGAGCGCCATCACGTATTGCGGACAGAAAGCATTGCAGCACGACATCGACAATCTGAAAGCCGGTATGGCGAACGTCAAAGTAGCCGGTGCTTTCCTTCCCGTCGTCGCCCCGGCGAGCGCATTGCCGACAGCGAAGAACGAATTCTATCGCGACGAAGAAAGTTTTCTCTTCGCGCTCGCGGAGGCGTTGCGCGAAGAATACCGCGCCATCATCGCCGCCGGTCTATTCGTCCAGATCGACGATGCGTTCCTTCCCTATATGTACGAGAAAATGGTCCCGCCGATGACGCTCGCCGAATATCGGCACTGGGCGGAATTGCGCGTTGCCGCGCTCAACCACGCGCTCGAGGGCCTGCCGCTCGAGAAGACCCGTTATCACATCTGCTGGGGCAGCTGGAATGGCCCTCATATGTTCGATGTCGCGCTCAAGGACATCGTCGATCTCGTGCTCAAAGTGAATGTTGGCGCGTATAGCTTCGAGGCCGCCAATCCGCGTCACGAGCATGAATGGCAGGTATGGAAACAGGTGAAGCTGCCGCCGGGCAAAATGCTGATCCCCGGCGTCATTACACATTCGACCAATATCGTCGAGCACCCCGAACTGGTGGCCGAACGCCTTGTCCGCTTCGCCGGGATCGTTGGCCGCGACAGCGTCATGGCGGGAACGGATTGCGGCTTCTCGCAAAGCCCGCTTGCGGGCCGCGTCCATTGGTCGATCATGTGGGCGAAGCTCAAAGCCCTCGCAGAGGGCGCGGCGATCGCGTCGCGCCAGTTGTGGAACCGTTGACAGGCTTTCCGCGCGGGCGCATTTTTCGCGAGATCAAACGATAACACGGCACTCGGCCGGGACGGAAACGCATGCTCTCGCGCGAAGACAATGAATTGCTGACCCGGATCGGCCCTGGTACGCCGATGGGCAATCTGATGCGCCGCTACTGGATCCCGGCGCTGTTCGCGGACCAACTTCCCGAGCCTGATGGCGCGCCCGTGCGGGTGAAGCTCCTTGGCGAGAAGCTTGTCGCCTTCCGCGACACGCAAGGCCGCGTCGGACTGCTCGACGAGCGCTGTCCGCATCGCACCGCCTCGCTCTTCTTCGGCCGCAATGAAGAATGCGGGTTGCGCTGCGTCTATCACGGCTGGAAATTCGACATCGAGGGCAATTGCGTCGATCTGCCGAGCGAGCCCTGGGACAAGGATTTCAAGCGCAAGATCAAGATCACGGCTTACCCCTGCGTCGAACGCGGCGGCCTCGTCTGGGCCTATATGGGCCCGCCCGAGCTAAAGCCCGATTTCCCTGAGATCGAATGGACGCTCGTTCCGTCATCGCATCGCTATGTCACGCGGCATCTGCAGGAATGCAATTGGCTGCAAGCGCTCGAAGGCGGTTTCGATGTCAGCCATCTGAGCTTTCTGCACCAAGGCACGGCGGACGGGCCTGACGGCCGGCCGATTCCGATCCCGACGCGTTATGAGGTGATCCCTGCGGATTGCGGGCTGATCTCGATCACCGGCCGCGACCTGCCTGATGGCAATAGCGCGCTCACGGCGAATGTCATGCTGATGCCGTTCCACAAGCTGATCTCGACCTCGCCGATCGGCGCGCATGTGTGGGTGCCGCTCGATGACGAGACGACGATGAATTACAGCGTCGAATATTGGCCCGACCGGCCGCTGTCGGACGAGGATCTGGAAGAATTGAAGAACTTCCACTTCATCCATCCCGAGCTGCTGCCCGGCAGCGATCGCGCCGTCCTCAACAAGGACAACGACTACAGGATCGACCGTACGCTGCAGGCGAGCGGCAAATCCTATACCGGCATGTTCGGCCTCGGCATTCAGGATTGCGGCATTCAGGAATTGATGGGTCCGGTCGCCGATCGCACGATCGAGCATCTGGGCAAGAGCGACACGACGATCATCCAGATCCGCCGTCTACTGCTGCGCGCGCTGAAGGAATTCGAAGCCGGTGGCACGCCGCCCGGCCTCGACCCGGCCAGCTATCGCGTGCGCTCGGGCCGCTTCACCATGGCGAAGGACCAGCCGCTGGCCGAGCGCGTCTACGATTTCGTGCGCATCAAGGAACCGGCTTTCGCTAAATAATCACGCGTTCCAGGTGGGGATCTCATGACGCCGCTCGTTGGCCAATCGATCCGGCGCAAAGAAGATCTCCGTCTCCTCACCGGCAATGGCCGCTTCACCGACGATATCAATCTGCCGCGCCAGGCCTATGCGGTGGTGCTGCGCTCGCCGCATGCGCATGCGCGCATCCGCGCGATCGATACCAGAGCGGCGGCGGCGCTGCCCGGCGTGCTCGGTGTTTTGACCGGCGCCGACTATGCCGCCGACGGGCTCAAAGCGATGCAGCACGGGCCGAGCGGCGCCGATCATTTCGAGATCACCAAACCGGCCTTCGGTCCCGACGAGATGCCCTTTGGCCCGCCGCCGGGGCAACCGCCGATCGCCGAGGGCAAGGTGCGCTTCGTCGGCGAGGCGGTCGCCTATGCGATCGCCGAGACGCTCGACGCCGCGCGCGATGCCGCCGAGAGCATCGATGTCGATTACGAAATACTACCAGCGGCCGTCGATATCGCGGCGGCGTTGGCACCCGGCGCGGCGCGACTCTGGGACGAGCGCGGCGGCAATCTTCTCGTCGAATTGCAGAACGGCGATCGCGAAGTGACCGACGCGGCTTTCGCGCGCGCGCATAAGATCATTCGCCTCAACAGCCACAATCAGCGTGTCAGCGGCGTACCCATGGAGCCGCGCTGCGCCATCGCCGAATACGACAAAGCGAGCGACAGCTACACAATTCATTCAGTGAGCCAGGGCGTTCACCGTATCAAATTCACCGTCGCATCTTGCCTTGGCGTGCCGATGGACAAGGTGCGCGTGATTACTGGCGATGTCGGCGGCGGTTTCGGTGTGCGCTCGTCCGTCTATCCCGAATATGCCGCGCTCGCCTGGGCAGCGCGCAAGACCGGGCGCGCGGTCAAATGGAATTCGAGCCGTGCCGAGGCTTTCCTTGCCGATTACCAGGCGCGCGATGTCGAGGTCGAGGGCGCGCTCGCGCTCGATAAAGACGGCAAATTCCTCGCGTTGCAGCTTTCCTATACCGGCAATCTCGGCGCCTATCCGGTGTCCTACGCCGTGCTCAACAATGTCACGCGCATGGCGAGCAATGTCTACGACATCCCGGCGCAGCATGTGCGCGTCAAAGGCGTTGCGACCAACACCGTGCCGATGTCGGTCTATCGCGGAGCTGGCCGGCCGGAATCGAATTTCATCCTCGAGCGCATGATCGATCTCGCCGCCGCCGAGTTAGGCATTCCGCGCGACGAGCTGCGCCGGCGCAACATCATCCCGACCAAAGCCCTGCCCTATCAATCGCCGCTTGGCCACCGCTACGATTGCGGCGCCTTCGCCGAAAATATGGAAAGCGTGCTGGGCCTTATCGATTGGGCGGGCTTCCCCGCGCGGCGCGATGCGGCCCAAGCCAAGGGGCTGAAGCGCGGCATCGCCGTGGTGAATTATCTCGAATCGCCGACCGGCTTCGTCGACGAGCGCAGTGACATTCGCGTTCTCGCCGAAGGCCGCGTCGATGCGGCGATCGGCACGCAGGCCTCGGGCCAAGGCCATGAGACGAGCTTTGCCCAGGTCGTCGCCGACATCCTGCAAGTGCCGCTGGAGCGCGTTTCCGTGCTGTTCGGCGATACGGCGGTGTCGGTTTCGGGCGGCGGCACGCATTCCGACCGCTCGATGCGGCTGGGCGGCGCGGTGCTGGTCCGCGCCTCGACCGAGATCGTGGCGCGCGCCAAGAAGCTTGCCGCGGTGAAGCTCGAAGTCGCCGAGAGCGATCTCGCTTTTGCGGATGGCCGCTTCACAGTCGCCGGCACCGACCGCTCGATCGGTCTCTTCGATCTCGCCGCGAGCGCCGAGGACCCGCGTCTGCCCGAGGATCTACGCGGACCGCTGGCCGCGACCTCGATCCTCAACACGCGACTCCACGCGCATCCCAACGGCTCGGCGGCGTGCGAGGTCGAGATCGATCCCGAGCTCGGCACGGTGAGCGTCGTCCGCTACGCGACCGTTGACGATGCCGGCCGCGTCATCAATCCGATGATCGTCGAGGGCCAGGTGCATGGCGGCGCGGCGCAAGGCATCGGCCAAGCGCTGATGGAAGCGATCGTCTTCGATAAGGACGGTCAGCTCCTCTCGGGCAGCTTCATGGATTATGCGATGCCGCTGGCCGATCAGTTGCCGAATTTCGTCACCCGCCAGAACGCCGTGCCGACCGACAGCAACCCGCTCGGCGTCAAAGGCGCCGGCGAGGCCGGCATCACGCCGGCAACCTCCGCCGTGATCGGCGCCATCACCGACGCGCTCGGCATCCAGCATCTCGAAATGCCGGCGACACCCGAGCGTGTCTGGCGCGCCATCAAGGACGCGCAGCGTTAGGTTTCACCCGTCATTCCCGCGAAAGCGGGAATCCAGAGTAGCACCCCGATGTCCCTCTGGACCCCCGCCTTCGCGGGGGTGACAATGGAGAAAGGCCGCGTAAAACCAAGCGGAGGTCAGCATGCATAAGGTCGACATTCCGCAATACATCACTGATCGCGTCACGCGCACGCGCGGCAAATTGCATGCCTTCGATACGCTGGTCGGACCATCGACCGCGCTGCTCGTCGTCGATTTGCAGAATGTGTTCATGCTGCCGCCCTATCCAACCGAAGTGCCGGTGGCGCGCGACATCGTCCCCAACGTCAACCGTTTGGCACAGGCAACCAGAGCTGCCGGCGGCGTGGTCGTCTGGATCCAGATGACGCATACCGAACAGGACAAGAAGACGTGGAGCGTCTTCTATGACGACGTCACGAAGACAGCGAACAGAGGCGACGCCTTGAAGGGCCTCGCCCGCGGCTCGCATGGCCAGGCGCTGCACGACGCGCTCGACGTCAAGCCAGCCGATCTCAAAGTCGAGAAGAATCGCTTCAGCGCGTTCATCCAAGGCTCGAGCGATCTCGACAAACTGCTCAAGGACCGCGGCATCGACACGGTGCTCGTCACCGGCACGGTCACCAACACTTGCTGCGAATCGACCGCGCGCGACGCGATGATGCTGAACTACAAGACCGTCATGGTCTCGGACGCCAACGCCGCCGCGACGGATGAAGAGCACAACGCGACGCTGGCCAATATCCTGCGCATCTTCGGCGATGTGATGTCGACCGACGAGATCATCGTGCGGCTGACGCCGGCGAAGGCAAGCGCCGCGGAATAGCTAGGCGCGGATCGCCGCGCTGCGGCCTTCGACTGCGCTCAGGCTGAGGACCAGTTTTACTGCCATCAGCAAATCTTTCCTCACCCTCAGCGGAGCGCTGAGCGCGTAGTTGAAGGGCGCAGGACGATCTGCGCGCCTTACTTTGCGCTTGCTCTGATCTCTGCGCGCCGTTTCTGCGTCGCAGCCGCGTCGATCGTCAGCGTCTCGGCATCGAGCACCACCCCATACGTATCGCGCGCCGCGCCGAGCGTGACATAGCCTTGATAAACATCCTCGCGGACCTTCTCGGGCTCGCGTTCGGTCGGATCGCCATAACCGCCGCCGCCGCCGCCGCGGATCGTGGCGCTATCGCCGAGCTTCAGCGACAAGGTGAACGCCTTGGCGTTCGGCAGATCGCCGAGACTCTTGCCGTCCTTGCGGATGAAGAGCGCGTTGGCCATGGCGTCGTCGCCGCCGAACAAGCCCCACGGCTTGCATTGCGAGCGCTCGATATGGCTGGTGAATTTCAGCTCGATCAGCGGCTGCACTTCGCGATCGACACCGAGGCCGCCGCGGTACTTGCCAGCGCCACCTGAATCCGGCACCAGCTCGTAGCGTTCGGCGAAGAGCGGATATTTCACCTCGAGCAGCTCGATCGGCGAGTTATGCGTGTCGCCGTCATTCATCGCGATCGTCGCGCTGACACCGTCCTCGGTCTTCTTCGCGCCCCAACCGCCGCCGGCATGCGAGAGGCCGGCGAAGATAAACTGGTTGTTACTGAAGCCGATGAACTGCGCGATGATGAGATCGGCGTGATGCCCCGCCGCGACGCGATCCGGAATCGCTGGCGCCACCGCCTTGAAGATCGTATCGACGATCGTCATCGGGAAAGTCATCCAGCGCCGCATCGCCGCCGGCTTCACCGCGCTGACCACGCGGCCCGGCGGCGCGATCACGGTCAGCGAGCGGAAGCTGCCGTCATTGATCGGATAATCGGTCGGAGAGGTGAGGCACTTATACGCGACCTGCGCGCAAGCGATCGCGGTGCTGTAGCCCGAGTTATAGAAGCCGCGCACCTGTGGGCTGACGTCCGAAAGATCGATCGTCGCCTCGTCGCCCTTCACCGTGATCTTCACTTTGATCGGCACGCGTTTGCCGAGCTCGTAGCCGTCATCGTCCATGAAGGATTCGGCTTCGTAGACGCCATCGGGAATCGTTGCGGTGCGGGCGCGCGCCGAGACTTCCGAGCGATCCATGATCTCGTCGATCGAAGCGAGGACCTCGTCGGTGCCGTAGCGCTCGACCAGTTCCTGGAAGCGCTTCTCGCCGGTCTTCACTGCCGTGACTTGCGCGCGCAGATCGCCCATGGCGCGCTCCGGCACGCGCACATTGATGCGGATCATGTCGACGACGTCCTGATTGACCTCGCCGCCGCGATAGAGCTTGCAGATCGGGATCTGCAGCCCTTCGGAATAGATGTCGGTGGTCACGCTCGCCAGCACGCCACCGATATCGAGCCAATGCGCCATGCAGCAGGAGAAGCCGACAAGCCGGCCCTTGTGGAAGATCGGCACTGACAGCGTCACATGGTTGAGATGCGAGCCGGTGATATAGGCGTCGTTGGTGATGAGGATGTCGCCCGGCTGGATGTCGTCCTTGAAATGCTCGAGCTTGGCCTTGATGGTCTCGCCCATGCCGCGAATGAACATCGGCAGGCCGAGACCGATCGACACGGTGCGCCCATCCGCGGTGAAGAGACCGCAGGTGAAATCCAACGCCTCATAGATGATGAGGTTGTAGGCGGTGCGCATGAGGTTGGTCTTCATCTCGCCGGTCACGGCGAGCACGCCCGCGCGCACGATCTCGGTGATGACCGGATCGGCGCGGCGATTGCGCGTGGCGAGCGTATCGGGCATGGAAGCTCCCTTGGATTACTTGGCGGGAATATGCGACAGCAGCGTTGAAAAGCCAACAGCTCGGCGGTGTCAAAACGTTGCAAGGCTAACCTGCGCCCTTCGACCACGCTCAGGGCGAGGTTGGTTGGGTGCACGGCATCTTCCGATGGATGATCCCGTTATAAATATCTCCTCACCCTGAGCGGAGCGCTCCGAAGGGGCGCGTCGTCGAAGGACGAATTGCACCACCGGACCCCGCTCGCTACATTCCGCGGCCGAAAAAGAGGGGCGAAATCCTATGGCAGACGCGTCGCGCGCGGGTGAAGGCCTGCGGCTCGGTACCGATATTGGCGGCACTTTCACCGATGTCGCCGCTTTCGACGCGACCACCGGCAAGCTGCTTCTCGGTAAAAGCCTGACCACACCGCACCGTTTGGTTGAGGGCATCAACAACGGCGTCGCCAAAGCCGGCGCTGCTTACCAGAACGCCGGGCTTTTCCTCCACGGCTCGACCGTCGCCATCAACACGCTCTTGGAGCGCACCGGCGCCAAGACCGCGCTGCTCACCACCAAGGGCTTTCGCGACATTTACGAGATCGGCCGCGTCAACCGGCCGGATTCCTACAACCTTTTCTTCAAGAAGCATGTCCCGCTGATCGAGCGCGCGCTGCGCTTCGAGGTGAATGAGCGCATCGTTGCCGATGGCTCGATCCGGACACCGATGAGTGATGATGAGATCGTCGCACTCGGCAAGCGGCTGGAGCAGCTCGACATCGCCGCGGTCGCAATCATGTTTCTCCATTCCTATCGCAATCCGGAACACGAGGCGCGCGCGAAAGAGATCCTGCTGCGCAATCATCCGCAGATGTTCGTCTCGGCGAGCCACGAGCTCAGCCAGGAATATCGCGAATTCGAGCGCTGCTCGACCGTCGCGGCCAATGCCTATATCGGCCCGCGCGTCCGCGCCTATCTCGGCGAGATCGACAATCATCTGCGCGAGGAAGGCTGTAAGGGCTCGTTCCTCGTCGTGCAATCGACCGGCGGTCTCTACGAGGCCGATCAGGCGCGGGCGCATTGCGTGCGCATGATGGAATCGGGCCCGGCGGCGGGCGTCATCGGCACGCGTGCGCTGTGCCACGCGATCGGCCTGCCGAATGCGATCGCCTTCGACATGGGCGGCACCACGGCGAAGGCCGGCGTCATCTATCAGGGCGAGGCGCTGACCACCGGCGCGGCGCTCTTGGGCGGCTACAACACCGCGCTGCCGATCCAGATCGCGATGATGGATATTTTCGAGGTCGGCACCGGCGGCGGCTCACTCGCGCGTGTCGAAGACGGCATGCTGCGCGTCGGCCCGCAAAGCGCCGGCGCCTCGCCGGGCCCGGCTTGTTATGGACTCGGCGGTACCGAGCCGACGGTGACCGACGCCAATCTCGCGCTCGGCCGTCTCGGCGCCGATCGCTTCCTCGGCGGCGAGATGAAGCTCGATATCGGAGCCGCCGAGCGCGCCTTGAAACATGTCGGCGAGCCGCTCGGCATGAGCGCGACGCAAGCAGCAAACGGCATCCTGCGCATCGCCTCGACCGCGATGTCCTACGCGGTGAAGGCCGTCACCACCGAGCGCGGCCTCGATATCGGCGATTTCGCGCTCGTCGCCTATGGCGGCGCCGGACCGCTGCATGCGACTGCGATCGCGAAAGAACTCGGCATCCGCCGCGTCATCATTCCGCGCGCGCCGGGCGTGTTCTCGGCCTTCGGCATGCTGTTCTCCGACCTGCGCTACGATTATGTGCGAAGCTGGTTCGAGCGGCTGGAGCGCGCGCCCTTCGAAGAGATGGAAAAGATCTACAGCGAGATCGAAGGCCAGGGCCGTGCGGCCATCGCCGCGACCTCGGTCAAGCCGCAAAAGATCGCGATCACCCGCGCCGCCGATATGCGCTATGTCGGCCAGGAGCACGCGGTGACCGTCGATCTGCCGATGGCGCTGTTCGAGAAACAAGATCGCGACGGCATCAAGAAGGCCTTCGACGACATGCACCTGCTGCGCTACGGCACCAATGCGCCGAACGAGCGCGCCGAGATCGTGTCGCTGCGCTCGACCATCACCGGCGTGATGGCCAAGCCGCCGCAGGAAAAGATTACGATCGGCAAGAAAGAGCCTGAGGCCAGCACCTTCACCGGCACGCGCCCGGTCTTCTTCACCGAGACCAACGAATTCGTCGAGACCAAAACCTACGCCCGCACCGGCCTCCTCGCCGGCAACGAAATCCCGGGGCCCGCGCTGATCGAAGAACACGCATCAACGACGGTCGTGCTGCCCGGCGACAAGCTGACGGTCGATCCGTTCGGCAACCTCATGATCGCGGTGGGCGCGCCGACGAAGGCGGGGTGAGGCGCGGCGCGCGTCGAACTCAGCGCGGCTCAGCTCTTTTCGATCGCCGAGACGATGTCGAAGCCGTTCCTGATCAAACGGCCACCGCCTTCGAATGTGCTCTTAAGTACCTCCTTCGGCACCAATTCATCGGTGTACAAGTAGAAGGATTCTTTAGACGGCCAGAAAATGACCGACTTGCTGCGATCCGCCAATTCGTAGAGGTCGGCCCAGAATGACGGCCCACCGCAGTGGTTGAACATCATTCCGGTCGCGTCTTTTCCTTCTTCGTAATCACCACAAATCGCCCCGCCGCTGCCATCAGGATAGTCGACGACCATATAGCCGGGATCGCTTTTGCGCGATTGCGGGTGCGCATCGTGCGCCCCAAAGATCGCATCGAACATTTTGCGCGGAATTGGTGCTTCTTCACCGTTGCGCAAGCACTGAAGGAAAATGTCGAAGCTCATGATGAAAGCGGCGACTTAGCTGTTTTCGATAGCACGGACTATATCGGCACCACTTCCGACTCGCTGTTTTCTGGCGTCGCCAAAATACTCTTGCGGCAGTTCTTTTAGGACCGAGTCATCTGTGTAGACGAAGATCGATTCTTCATCTGGCCAATGGATCACTGAGAGTGTGCGACCAGCGAGCTCATACATTCCCTGAAAGAACGCATCGCCGCCGCAGTCACTGAACCCAACGTGTTGGATGAAATTCGGATCACCTTTGGCCCGCTCAAGCACCTCGTCGATTTTTTCAGGCGGGATAAGGCCACCCGCCGAAGCCAACTCAAGCACCCCCTCATCGAGGTTGCTGAGATGTATATCTGCCCGCCCGCCATCGGCATACAGAACCTGCATGAAGTTGGAAGAGGACTTGTATTCGGCGCGGTTACTGCAGAACGGCAGAAATATCGCTTCAAAGACCTCGCGCTTAAATGGCGCAGGGTGCCCATTCCGGAAACAATCCAGCCAAATGTCAAAACTCATGTCGTTTCCCTCCCTGATCCCCGATCGCGTTATTGGTTGAGGGGCGGCGTATAGAACACGTGGATGTTAGACAACGTCACCGGATTCGCCGCCACGTATTGACGGAAATATTCGGCCGGCGCCTGCTCCGCGAAGTGCCATTCCACCTGTCGATCACCAGCAGCACGCGCCTGACGCGCCATCTGGTCTTTGATTTGCCCAACCCCTTGGTACCATTTGTACCAGTGATCAGGGTCAATCATAAATTTGAAATAGTTCGGCCCTTTCGCCTCACCCATTTCTCCCGCCTTCTCAGGCCAGCAGGCGTCAAAACTCACCGGATTTCCGCTCTCCGGGTTTATTAGTCGGAAGTCCACGCCCGGCGGCAAACCACTGATCTGGCTTTGATAAAGAAGGGCCGGCAGCTTTCTGCCGGCTATACTTTCTACCGTTGGGTCAGGACAGAGTTTCGGTTCGGTTTGTGCAATCGCGATGCTTTGCGCAGCCGCACCAGCCTGAGCAGCACTATCCGATTTGCGGCGCGCTTCGTAGCCGCGGACGACATCCGCATCGAGCGCGACGCTGTCGCCGAGAAAGCGGCCGACGGCGTTTCCGTCCTCGTCGCGAAAAACTCCCTGCGCATCGGGTCGGCCGTCGAAAACTCTTTCGCTGGTGCCGTCATCATGCTCTCGCGTGACGGTCAGGTGACCCGCGCCTTGATCGAAGCGATACGCGAAATCCGGCGCGTCAGGCAGCGTGCCCGAAGAAATAAGCTCTTTGTTAGCTGGAATGAACAATGTGCGAAAAGCGAGCGCCGCTCCGCCAACAGCGGCACCGGCAACAACCGCACCTTCTGGAAGCACGGCTGCAGCAGCCGCCATAGCCCTTATGCCAATTTGCTTTAGTGCTTGAACGGCGTTGGGGTTGGCAAAAGCGCTCGCCACGTCGGCGGCCGCTACGCTCCCAGCCGTGACGGCTAAAGCCCCTATTGCACCCGCATCGGCGCCATTATTGGTCCAACGGCCTTGCTCGTTGCGCGGCTGCTCCGGATCGTAATCCTTCGCCAGTTCGACGGCGGCCATGACTCGCGCGAGGTCAGGGCCGAGCGCATTGCGATCGCGGCGAATATTTTGCGCGCGCTTGGCGATGCGCCGGCGCAGCACTGGATCTTCCTTGGCGGCACGCATGTATTTTGCGCCGTCGCCGAAGGAGGCGCAGAACCAGCCGCCGTCGCCAGTGTATTTGAAGATGACGGTGTGATCGTCGAGTTGAAGTTGCGGTGGATTGATGAGCAAGCGAAGGCGCTTCGCGCCCTGTCCGCTGCTATGGGCAGCGGTCCCCGAATGTCCCTGCATAGGTCCTCAATGGCGTTTTTCGTTCTTATAGAACAAAACAGGAACGAAAGTCAAGTGAAAAGTCAAGCGAAATTGAGCCGTGCGCAGACCTATGATCGCTCAAGGAGGGCTGTGCATATGCTCAATACCAAGACCGCGCGGATGCTCGCGCATTACAAGACCTGGGCCGACA
Source organism: uncultured Alphaproteobacteria bacterium (assembly GCA_963740675.1). Classification (GTDB taxonomy): domain Bacteria; phylum Pseudomonadota; class Alphaproteobacteria; order ATCC43930; family CGMCC-115725; genus CAIKMD01. The sequence continues at coordinate 253,780 of CAVUFS010000001.1, read as the reverse complement.
AGGTGATGTTCGACGGCGTTGCGGCGCTACCGCCGGGCGAGGCCGAGAAAGAGCGCAAGACGCTTTTCAAGACGATGATCGGCACGCTCAACCACATCTATGTCGTCGATCTGATCTGGCAGGCGCATCTCGAGCAGCGCGATCACGGTTTCAAGGCGCGCAATGTGTTGGTCCATTCCGAGCTGTCGGCGCTCTGGGCGGCGCAGCAGAAGGTCAATGACTGGATCATCGATTGGGCGACAGCGCAGAGCGATGCGTCGCTCGACGAGGACGTCGCCTTCACCTTCGTCAACGGCAACAAGGCCACGCTGAAGCGCGGCGAGATGTTTTTACATCTCGTGACGCACGGCTCGTATCACCGTGGCTGGGTGGCGGAGATGTTCTTCGAAGCCGACGCGCGGCCGCCGCAGCCCGACCTCTCGGTGTTCCTCTGCGAGGCGCCGCAGGATTGGCGCGCCGCGATCTAGCGCGAGCGCCTCAGGCGGTCAACTGTTCCGCCGCCGGGGCTGGCGTGCCGCCAACGAGCGCGCTCAGCGGCCGCACACGGAAGAAGAACACGATAACCGTCGCCGCGACGAGCATGATCCCGACCGCGAGTTCCAGCGGCGCGACGAAGGCGCCGGTCGCCTGGGCGATGACGCCGCTGAGGTATGGCGAAATGGTCGCGCCGCAAATGCCGAAGAAATTCATCCAGCCGCTGAGCGCACCGGTCTGCGTCGGCGTGATGTCGGTGCAGATCGTCCAGAACGGGATGACATAGAATGACAGGCCGACATTGGCGACGATGATCATTGTGACGGCGAGCGACGTCGAATCCGTGGTCGCCGCGATCAACGTCGTCACCGCGTAGATCAGCGCGCCAAGAACGATAAAGAGCTTGCGGTGGATCGCGCCTTTGCGCATGCCGCGCTGCGCCATCCAATCCATCGCCCAGCCGGTAAAATTCACGGCGAGGAAGGCGACGATATAGGGCAGCGAGGAGAGGATGCTCGCTTGCACCAGCGGAATGTGGCGGTAGTGCGTCAGATACTGCGGCAGCCAGGCCAGGAAGATGTATTGGCAATAAGGCAGTGCGAAATAGCCGATATAGAACGGCCACAACGCGGGGCTGGTGAGAAGCTTGAGATGCGGCACCGGACGCTGTGCCGCACGCAACGTAGCCTCTTCGGTCTGTGCTTGCGTGCCGGCGGGCGCCGGATCGGTAAGGCGGCGCGCATAGAGCCACCACGCGCCCGCGGCGATGAGACCGAGGCCGCCGAAGAGAAGAAAGATCATGGCCGGCAAGCCGGTGGTGCTGAGGATGAGGCCGGCAAGCGCAACGCCGACCGCGGGGCCGAGTTGCGCGCCCGATTGCATGAAGGCCGCGAACTTGCCGCGCCGCGCTTCGGCCGGCACTGCGCGCGCGATCGCCGACGCGGTCGCCGGGATGAAAGGCGCCTCGAACATGCCGAGCAGCACGCGGAACAGCGCGGTGAGACCGAGCATTGTCGGCGCGAGCGGCGTTGCCAGCACCCAGACCGACCAGCCCGCGATGCAAGTGGCAACTGTCTTCCGCGGCCCGAATTTATCGGCGAGCGCGCCGCCGATCGGCTGCATGATGAGATAGCCGAGCGAGAAGGCGCTCAGCATCAGGCCGATGGTCGAGGGCGTCCAATTATATTCCTTTGCCCAAGCGGCCGCAGCGACGCTGAAATTGCTGCGATCCGCCCATAGCAGCACACTGCCGGCGAAAAATACGCTGGCGCATACGCCCCAACTGAGTGCCCGTGGTTTTGCGCTCGCCGTCGCCGCCGAGCCGTGCTCGATTGCCGCCATAGCCGCCTCCCTTGCGAAGAGTGGTCCCCACGCACCGACAGGCCGGCCGCTTGATGGGCCGTTGCCAACAATTATGTGCCGGGAAAGGCGAGCGGTAAAGAAAAACCTCTAGCCCTCAGGGCGGGTCGTAGTAGTGCATCTCGAGGAGGATGCAGCCCTTGTCCGAGCGGAAGGGGCCATGCGCGGCGCCGGCGGGGCGCACGGCGTAGGTCCAGGCTGGGAATGACTTGCCACCTTTGCCGTTGGCGTCGTTGCCGACGGTGAGATCGCCGGTCACCAGGAACACCTCTTCCCAATAATCATGGACGAAGGGCGCGGTGGTGTAGACGCCGGGCTCGAAGCGCAGGAGCCGCGTGCGGCTGCCGCGATGATTCACCTCATCGAGTCCGCCGGCGATGATCTTCTGCTGGATGCCGGGCGGATAGCCGTCGAGCGTCTCCCAGCCGGTGGTGAGGTCGAGCGTGTGAAATTCGTGATGCTTCTTGTTGACCGCCATCAAACCCTCCTTCAGCCCATCACCGGCAAGACCGCGATATCGTAGCCATGCCGGATGCGCAGATTTCGCACTGGATCCTCGAGCTCGAATTCGAAACGCGGCGCCGGGCGGACGCCGCCTTTCGCCGCGAGCGTACCGCAGAACATGATCGTGCCGTCTTCGAGCCCGCGACCGTTGGTATAGAGCTTGATCAGCTCTTCGGGCGAGCGCATCGCCGTGACCGGCCCTTCCTGATAAAGCACACGCACGCCCCGCTCCAATGCGTAAGAGCGCAGCATCAGCTTGTCCCAATGCGACTTCACCTCGTCATAGACCCAGAGTATCGGCGCGAGCGGCTTCTCGCACATCTGCTTGGAGACGGTGACGTTATAGCCCTCGACCTTGCGCTCGGTGTGGTCGGAGCCGCAACCCAGATAGAGCCGGCCGTCATGTTGGATCAGCGCGAATTCGACCTCGCCGCTCAATTCATTGCCCGGCACTTCGATATTCGTCGCCGGCGTGAAGCGCGAGGCCGAGACGCGATAGAAGATCGGCACGCTCGCCGGGCGCGCGATGCCGATGGCTTCGAGCTCTTTGATGTGATGCTCGACCGCGGCGGGATCGCTGCCGGTCCAGCCGGCAATCACGCCGTGCCGAATGGTCAGCGTTTCGCGCAACTCATTCGTGCCGCGGCGGATGGTGAAGCTCAGCTCATGGGCGATGCCGGTCATGGGGCAAGCTTATCCAACCTCGGCGCGCCGCGCCAATTGGATAGGCTGATACGCCGATAGGCCGCGGGATTAGAGCGGCACGCCGGCGACGGTGACGCGCCGTTCCCAATATTCCCACAGCATGCGCTCGAGCCCGCCGCCGACGCTGCCGCGCGAGCAGTCGGCGATCTCTTCCGCCGACATCGGCACGGCGCCGCCGAGCGCATCGCCCTCGATCTGATAGCGCGCATTCTCTTCCATGAAGGTGCAGCCGACGAGGCACGCCTCGGCCGTGGTGCCGACGACCACCGAGCCGTGGCCGCGCATCTGACAGGCGCGCTTGTCGCCGAGCGACTTCGAGAGCGACGCTGCCATTTCGTCGGTGACGACGAGTCGCGGATTGTCCCACACCGGCACGCCGTCCTTGAACAGAGCGCCTTGGGCGAAGACCGGCTGGAGCGGCTTTTTGGCGATGCCGAGCAAGGTCGAGGCATGGGCGTGGAGATGCGCGACCGAGCCGATCTCGGGCCGGTCCTTGTGGATTTGCGTATGGATGCGCCATTCGGCCGGGATCTGCATCGGCCGGTCGCCGCCCGGGTGGTAATGAATCTTGCCGTCCATGCCGAAGACGAAGATCTGATCGGTGCGCACAACTGTCTTTTCCGATCCCGCGCCCGGCGTCATCAGCACGACGTCGGTGCCGGGGACGCGGATCGAGATATGTCCGAACAGGCCAATCAATTCCTGCAGCCCGACGATGCGGCACATGATGGCGAGCTTGCGCCGCCAGGCAAATTCATCGGCTTCGGAGATGCCTTGAGCGCGCGCGAATTCAGTCATGTCATGCTTTCCTTACAAATCTAAATGTTCGTGATGAGGCTAACCGGCGGCTTTACGCCGGGAATCCCGTTTTCGTAGAGCCGGAAACCGCGAGCAGCGCCGCTTTTCCGTGCAAAATCCAACTGTTTCTTCCTCCCGTGCCGAATTCCGCCCACGCAATAAGATTGGCGGCCCGCCTGTTGTGGTTTAGATTTCCGTCCGCTTCCGGAGCCTGTCAATCGCGATCGCGTCCCAAACGCGGCCCGCATACCCCAGGACCGACAAGCAGGGGAGGAATTTACTGGTGACTGTTCACGCTAACACTGTCGAAGAAATCGACGCCGCCGATCGCTCGACGCTCGATTGGGCCGAATATTATGTCGGCGAGACGTCGCGCGTCGTCGCCATCGCCTGCGTCTGCGGCATGTTGTTCGTCGCGGCGCTGACCATGGTCGATGTGCTGTTACGCTGGTTCGCCAATGAGCCGATCCCGGCGATCAACGAGGTCGTGCAGATGACCTTCTCGGTCGCGATCTCGGCCTGCATCCCGGCCGGCATGATCCAGCGGGTCAATCTCAAGATCGATCTTGTCGCGCGCTATTTCAGCCCGGCAACCCGCGCGTGGCTCGAAGTCCTCGGCAGCGCCTGCCTCTGGCTCTTCTATACCGTCCTTGCCTGGCGCATCTTCATCTACGCCGACACCCTCGCCTCGGAGGGGCGCACCACCGTCATTCTCGGCCTGCCGCAAGCGCCGTTCATGTATTGCGTCTCGGCCCTGCTGGCTTTTGGCACGCTGGTCCAGACGCTGATCATCATCAACGAAGCGCGCCGTGCGGCCGCGCATGGCATGCGCGCAACCGCGCTGGCGGCCTTCGTCGCCGTGCTGATCGGCCTCGGCAGCTGGTGGTGGGTCGCCAACCACGTGATGCTCGCTTCGTGGGCGCAGACTCATATCGGCCTCGCCGTGACCTTGGTCTTCATCATCATGTGGCTGATGACGCTGATCCTGATCCCGATCGCGGCGATCATGGGCATTATCGGCGTCATCGCCTCGACCATGTTCATCGGCTTGATGCCCTCGCTGGGCGCGGCCTCAACCGAGGTGACGGGCTTCCTCGGGAACAGCCAGCTCGCGACCCTGCCGCTCTTTCTCATGATGGGCAGCTTCGCGGCGGTCGCCGATATTTCCGAAGACGTCTATCGCCTCGCCCATGTCATGCTCGGCCGGCTGCGTGGCGGCTTAGCGCTGACGACCATCGCCGGCTGCGCCGGTTTCGGCGCTCTCACCGGGCATTCGATCTCGACCACAGTGACGATCGGCAAAGTCGCGTTGCCCGAGATGAAGGCGCGCGGCTATAGCGAAGCCTTCTCGACCGGCGTTTGCGCCGCCGGCGGCACGCTCGGCGCGTTGCTGCCGCCGGCCTCGGGACCACTGATCCTGTTCGCGCTGCTGTCGGAAGCCTCGGTCGGCCAACTCTTCGTTGCCGCGGTGGGACCGGGCATCCTCGCCACGATCCTCTACCTCATCACGATCGCGATCTACGTCCGCATCTGGCCGGAGGCGGCTCCACTCAACCAGGACCATGAAGCCGGCCGGCTCTGGGCTGCGGCGTCGCGCTGCGGCCCGGCGCTGTTGCTCTTCGGCAGCGTGCTCGGCGGCATTTATTTCGGTATCTTCACCGCAACCGAAGCCGCCGCGGTCGGCGCTTTCGAATCATTCCTCTGCGCGTTGTGGCGCGGCAAGCTGCGCGGCAAGACGTTCTGGCATGTCATGGCCAGCACGACCGCGACAACGGCGATGATCTACGGCCTGATCTTCGGCGCGCAGATCTTCTCGTTCTTCGTCGGCGTCAGCGCGCTGACCGAATCCGCCACCTCGGCGATGGAGCATCTCGATTGGGCGCCGATCAGCATCATGGCGATGATCCTCGTCGTCTATCTCCTGCTCGGCTCGGTGATGGAATCATTCGCGGTGATGGTCATCACTGTGCCGATCGTGACGCCGCTCGTCCTCCATCTCGGCTACGACATCCTGTGGTGGGGCATCATCAATATCTGCGTCGTCGAGACGGGTCTCATCCATCCGCCGCTGGGGCTCAATGTCTTCGTGTTGAAGAGTATCCAGCCCGACGTATCGATATGGACGGTCTATAAAGGCGTCTTCCCCTTTGTCATCGCCGATCTGGTGAAGCTGGTCCTGCTGGTGGTGTTCCCGGTCATCACGCTGTGGCTGGTCACGACGATGGGAAGCTGATCGCGGGGCGGCATCGCACCGCTGAGGTAAGGGACAAGACATGAGCGATCCGTCGGCCGACCCGCGGCGCGGCACCAACCCGCTGTTCAGCGACAACAAGCTGAAACTCGGCATCTTCGCGACCAATGTGAGCAATGGCTGCGCCATCACCACGGCCGCGGAAGCCTATGAGCTCAACTGGCCGAATGCGCTGAGCATCGCCGAGATCGCCGACCGTCACGGCTATGAAGCGATGGTACCGGTGGCGCGCTGGAAAGGCTTCGGCGGCGAATCGAATTTCAACGGCACGAATTTCGAGACCTATACCTGGGCCGCCGGCCTGTCGCAGGCGACGAAGCGCATCGGCGTCCTCACCACCTCGCATGTCCCGACCGTCCATCCGGTGATGGCGGCCAAGCAGGCGACCACCGTCGACCACATCAGCAATGGGCGCTTCGCGCTCAACATCGTCTGCGGCTGGTTCCGGCCGGAGCTCGAGATGTTCGGCGCGCCGCTGATGGAACACGATATGCGCTACGAATACGCGGCCGAGTGGATCGAGATCGTGAAGATGCTCTGGACCCGCGAGGACGAGTTCGATTACGAGGGCCGGTTCCTGCGCGTGAACAAAGGCTTCTCGATGCCGAAGCCGATCCAGAAACCCTTCCCGCCGCTGATGAACGCCGGCGCCTCGGGCAAAGGCCAGCATTTCGCGGCGAAATATGCCGACATCGCCTTCATCCATATCGACCCGAGCGATCTCGAGAAGACCAAGGCGCATATCGCGGCGTATCGCCGCCTGGCGCGCGAGGAATATGGCCGCGACATCCAGATCTGGATCGGCGCGCCGGTGACGCAGCGCGACACGCGCAAAGAGGCCGAGGACTACGTCAATTACTACGTCGTCGAAAAAGGCGACGATGTCGCGTGCGACAACATGCTGGCGATCCAGAATATCGAAATGCACAAGATGATGCCGGAGCGGGCCGAGAAGCTACGCTTCGGCGCCAAGCTCGGCTGGGGCGGCTATCCGCTCACCGGCACCGCGGACGATATCGTCACCGGGCTCCAGAAGCTCACCGATATCGGTGTCGATGGGGTATTGGTCCGCTGGGTCGACTACTGGGACGGGTTGCGGCGGTGGCATAAGGATGTGATGCCGCGCCTCGAACAGGCCGGGCTACGCCGCGCGCCAACCTGACGCTCCCACTTGTTGCTTAGGGCCGTATAATGGTGGGGCCTAAGGGAGAGTGAGAATAATGGGACAATTCGGTATCGGCCAGGCGGTGCAGCGCGAGGAAGATCCGCGACTGCTGCGTGGGTTCGGTGAATTTGTTGGCGATGTGACCCGGCCACGCATGGCCTATGGCTATGTACTGCGCTCGCCGCATGCGCATGCCAAGATTCGCGGCATCGATACGCGCGCGGCACAACAGATGCCGGGCGTGCTGGCCGTCTATACCAGTGAGGATCTCAAGGCCGACGGCATCGGCACGCTGAAAGTGCGCATGCCGCGCAAGCGTCCCGACGGCGCGCCGATCTTCACCAGCCCGCATCCCGGCCTGGCGCGCGAGGCGGTGCATTTTGCCGGCGACCAAGTCGCCTATGTCGTCGCCGAGAGCCTCGCCGAGGCCAAGGACGCGGCGGAGCGGATCGAGGTCGATTACGAGGCACTGCCCTCGGTCGTCCTGACCAGCGACGCGGTGAAACAAGGCGCGCCGGCGGTCTGGGCGAATTGCCCCGACAATATCTCGAACATCTTCGAAGTCGGCGACAAGGCCGCGGTCGACGCCGCTTTTGCCAAGGCGCATCACGTCACGCGCGAGCATTTCGTCATCTCGCGCATCATGCACAATGCGATCGAGCCGCGCGGCATCGTCGCCGAATACGATCAGCGCTTCGGCCGCTTCACGCTGAACGGATGCATCGGCTCCATCCACGGCGCGCGTCGCGCCTATGCCGAGGACATTTTCAAGATCCCCGAGAACCGCTTCCGCGTCGTGTCGGGCGACATCGGCGGCGCTTTCGGCTCGAAAGGCGTGACGGCGCCGGAGAATACGCTGGCGCTTTACGCCGCGCGCAAGCTGGGCCGGCCGGTTAAATGGGTCGCCGAGCGCAGCGAATGCTTCCTCTCCGACGATCATTGCCGTGACAACGTCACTGACGCCGAGCTCGCGCTCGACAAGGACGGCAATTTCCTCGCGCTGCGCGTGAAGACACTCGCCAATCTTGGTGCCTATCTCAGCGCCGATTCCAACCTGCTGCCGACCTTCTCCAATCTCGGCACGCTCGCCGGCGTTTATCGCACGCCGGCGATCCATGTCAGCGTGCTCGGAATCTTCACCAACACGACCGCGACCGCGCCTTATCGCGGCGCCGGCCGCCCCGAGGCTTGCTATGTCATCGAGGGCATCATCGATCGCGCGGCGCGCGAGATGGGCATCGACCGTATCGAGCTGCGCCGCCGCAACCTGATCCCGCCGAATGCGATGCCGTTCAAAACCGGGCTCGTCTACACCTATGATTGCGGCGAATTCGAAGCCTGTATGGACAAGGCGCTGCATCATGCCAGTGTCGAAAGCTTCGAGACGCGGCGCGCCGAGGCGAAGAAGCGCGGCAAGCTGCGCGGCCTGGGTGTCGTCAACGCGATCGAGCGCGCGGCGGCCCCTCCAGGCGCCGAGACCGCGGAAATTCGCTTCGATGCCACCGGCTCGGTCACCTTCATCACCGGCACGACCGCGCAAGGCCAAAGCCACGAGACGATGTACAAGATCATCCTCTCGGACAAGCTCGGCATCGATACGAGCGAGATCAGCTTCATCCAGGGCGATACCGACAAAGTCGTTTGGGGCGTTGGCACGTTCGGCTCGCGCGCCGCGGTCATCGGCGGCTCGGCGGCGGTGCTTGCCGCGGAGAAGGTCATCGCCAAAGGCAAGAAAATCGCCGCACATATCTTCGAAGCCGCCGAAGCCGACATCGAATTCGCCAAAGGAACTTTCGCCGTCGCCGGCACCGACAAGCGCATGCCGATCAAAGAAATCGCACGCGCCGCTTTCATGCCCGGGCGCATCCCGAAAGGCATGGAGCCCGGCCTCTTCGAGATCGGCGTGTTCGAGCCGCAGGCCCAGACCTTCCCGTACGGCGCGCATATCTGCGAGATCGAGATCGACGAAGAGACCGGCAAGATCACCGTCGAGCGCTATCTCGCGGTCGACGATGTCGGCACCGTGATCAATGAACTGACCTTGCAAGGCCAAGTCCATGGCGGCGTGGCGCAAGGTGTCGGCCAGGCGCTCTCGGAGGCCATCGTCTACGATCCGCAATCGGGACAGCTCCTGTCGGGCTCGTTCATGGATTACGGCATGCCGCGTGCCGACGATCTGTGCGCGATCCATGTCGACGAGCACACCGTGCCGACCAAGATGAATCCGCTGGGCGCGAAAGGCGCCGGCGAGGCCGGCACGGTCGGCGCCCTGCCGGCAGTGATGAACGCCGCGCTCGACGCGTTGTCGCCGCTCGGCATCCGCCATATCGAGATGCCGCTGACGCCGGAGAAAGTCTGGCGCGCGATCCGCGCCGCCCGCACCGCTTAAAACACGACCGCTTTCAATCAGGGGGAATATATGAAAGCAATTGCTGCCGCATGCCTCAGCGCATGCATGTTCGTTGCTGCCTCGGCGAAAGCCGACCCGGTGCAGATCAAATTCGCCTATCCGTCGGCGCCCAACAACGCGCTGTTCCAAGGCATGCAAGGTTGGGCCGACGATGTGAACAAGGCCGCCGATGGCGCGATCGAAGTGAAACTCTTCTCCGGCGGCGTGATCGGCGACAATTCCAACATGTTCGATCGCGTCACCGGCGGCGTCGCCGATATCGGTTTCGCCGTGTTTGGCCCGGTCTCGTCCGTTTTCCCGAAGACCAATGTCGGCACCTTGCCCTTCGAGGCGCGCAATCACCGGGAAGACGCGCTGGCGCTCTGGGCGCTCTATGAGAAAGGTGTCATCAAGGACGAGTTCACCCGCTTCCATCCGCTCGCCTTCGTCGTATTTCCCGGCCTCGTCATTCATTCGAAGAAACCGATCCATACCCTCGCCGATGTAAAGGGCATGAAGATCAGTGTCGAAGGCCGCGTTCTCAGCCAGATGATCCCGCGGCTCGGCGCCGCGCCGATCTCGCTGCAACCGGGCGAGCTCTATCAAAGCCTGCAACGCGGTCTCGTCGATGCCGTGCCGCAAGGCTGGCCAAGCGTGCCGACCTTCCATCTCGACGAGGTGACGAATTTCCACCTCGAAGTGCCGCTTGGATTCAATACCGGCTACGTTTCGATGAACAACGATGCCTATGCCAAGCTGCCGCCCGAAGGCAAAGCCGCGATCGACAAGCTGTCGGGCAAGCTCTTCGTCGAGCGGCTGGTCGCCGCCGACGACACGATGCAAGCCGTCGGCCGCGATGCGACCAAGGCGCTGCCGGGCCAGACGATCGCGCAACTCGATCCGGCCGAAGAAGCGCGCTGGAAAGAAGCCGTCGCGCCGGTCACCGAGGATTGGGTCAAATCGACGCCCGACGGCGCCCACGTCCTCGCCGCCTTCCGCGACGAGGTGAATGCGGTGAGAAACGGCAAGTAGGATTACAAAAAAACATCGTCGTCCCCGCGAAAGCGGGGACCCAGGGCAACCGCACGTCGCTGATTCTGGATTCCCGCTTTCGCGGGAATGACGGCGTTTCTTTTGGCCTAGCCCGGGAACAATCCCTTTTTCTTGAGATATTCGATCGCGAGCCGGTCGTATTCCCAAGGCTGCTCGAAGCAATTCGCGTGGCCCGCGCCCGGCATCTCGACGATCTCCGATCCTTTGATGAAGGATTGGAGCTTGTCGGCACTTTGCCGGGTGAAATCCTCGGCACCGATGATGATGAGCGTCGGCACTTTGATTCGCGGATAGAGATCGGGGCTAGCGTCAGCCAGCGCCTGATTCATCTGGATGATGGCCTCGAGCGTTCCGACATTGCTCAGCCCACAGACCATATCGGCGTAATACTGGACCAGCGGCGTGTCACGCAGCGTCGGATGGAAGTGGAACAGCACCGCGCCGCGCCGCCGCGCAATGCCTTCGGCGCGATAGGCCTCTTTGCCTTTGAGCTGAACCTCGCGGATATCCGGCAGATAGCCACAGCCGGAGAGGATCATGCACGGCATGCGCTCCGGCCGCTGATCGGCCATATGCATTGCGACTTCCGAGCCCATGGAATTGCCTTGCACGATCACCGGCCCGTCGGTGATGCGATCGAGCAGTTCCCACACCGCCGCCGCCTGATCCGCCATGGTTACGCCCGCCTGCGGCGCGGGCGAGCGGCCGTAACCAGCGAGATCGACGGCGATAGTGCGATACCAGTTCGAGAAATGCGCCGTCTGGAAGAGCCAGAGCCGGTTGTCGTCCGGTGTCGAATGGAGAAACACCATCGGCAGGCCGGTCTTGCCCTGCTGTTCATAATAGAGCGGACCCGGAATATGCGGCGCCACGGCGCGATCTCCCGTCAGTATTGCAGGCTCACGACCTTGCCGCGCTGCGCACCGGTCGTCGCGACACAGATCGGCGAGCGATAGAGCGGCGCGGCGAATTTGGTGTCCGGCTGATCGGCACGGATCTTCATGAACATCGGCTCGAGGCCGAGATCGAGCCAGGTGCCGAAGCTCGCATCGTGATGCGCCGGCAGATAGAGCCGCGGATGGAAAAGCTGCACCAGCGGCCAGGTATCTTCGACCTGATGCTCGGCGACGGGATGTGGCTGATAGGCGATGATGCCGATATCGGCGCGGCCCAAGCGTTGCGCCAGAGCGCGGTCGCCTGCTGTGATCGGGCCGGCGCTGCCGACGACGACGATGCTGAAGCCGTTCTTGAAGCGCAGTGCATAGGCCAGCGTGCCCTCGGTGATGACCTTGGGATCGAAGGTGCCGCGTGCCGCAACTTCTTTGTTATGCGCCTCTTCCTCCGGTGTGTTCGGACGCGAATCGATCTTGTAGATTTGCCCGAGCGCGGCAATCAATCCGTCCTGGATGGTGCTGTGCTGCGCGAGGGCGACATCGACCGTGACATCGCCGAAATGCAGCTTGTCGCCGTCTTTCGCCGTCATGGTCTGCGACGCGGGCACGCCGAGCTTTTCGGCCGTGGCAACCGTCAGCGCCGCGCCGACCACCGGTGCATGTGTCTGCGCCGCGATCGGCGCGACATCGGCGATATGATCAAAATGCGCATGGCTGACGAGGATTGCGTCGGCGCGCTTGATCTGCGGTACGGTAACGCCGATGTCATGATTGCGCGCGGTGCGGTCGAAATAGGCGTCGAAGAGGAAGACCTGGCCCTGGTAGTCGACCTCGTAATTCGCATTGCCGAGCCAGCGCAGGACAACGATGCTCGAGCTTTTGGCCGGCACCGGCCCGCCGGCAATGGCCGGCGTGTAGCTGCTACAGGCCGGCTCGGCCGCTTGCGCCATACCACCCATGGTCAGCGCCGCCAGCAACGCCGTCGCTGATAAAATCCACTGCTTCAACTTCATCCTCCCTCTCATATACTTTGCGACACTATAGCGCGATGCAACGCATCGGACAGCTTGACGGTTGACGAGAGAGCTTCGCGGACAAACTATTGGCCATCATGTCAGGGAAAAGCGCGTGAACGATCCTCAGGTACTCATCATCGGCGGTGGCCCGGTTGGGCTGACCCTCGCCATCGATCTCGGTAAGCGCGGTATCCGCGTGATGCTGGTCGAACAGAAAGAAGCGCCGGCCTTTCTGCCGAAGATGGAGCGCTGCAACGCGCGAACGATGGAGATTTATCGCCGGCTCGGCATTGTCGACCGCATCCGCGCTGCCGGGCTCGGCCCCGATATTCCGATGGATGTGTTCATCGCCCTCTCGCTGACCGAGAAGCCGCTGGTCGCGCATCATTATCCGTCGGTCGACGAGGCGCGCGCCGAGATCAAGACGATCAATGACGGCACGCAGGCGCTCGAACCCTATCAGCTCATCTCGCAATACACGCTCGAGCCGTTACTGAAGCAGGTCGCGGAAGAAATTCCGAATGTCTCGGTCCGCTTCGGCTGCGAGTTGGTCGAGTTCAGTCAAGACGTACAGGGTGTGACGGCGACCATCCGCAGCAAAGGCGAGACCGAGACGATCCGCGCGGATTATCTCGTCGGCTGCGACGGCGGTGCGAGTACGGTCCGCAAGCAGCTCGGTATCAAGCTCAAAGGCGAAGCCAATCTCCTCGAGCTGCGCCAGGCGCTCTATCGCTGCGACGAGCTTTATGATCGCCTGCCGATCGGCAAAGGCCCGGGCCACGGCCGGCATTACCACATCGCCGACGGCCACAATTCCTTCCTCATCATGCAGGATTCGACCAAACACTGGACCTTGCATGCCGTGGTTCAGCACGACGACGACATGAAGACGCTGTTCGAGCAGATCGTCGGCGTACCGGTGAAATACGAGATGCTGACCTGCAATCCGTGGCGGCAGAATCTGCTGCTGGCCGAGCGTTTTGCCGAGGGCCGCGTCTTCCTGGCCGGCGATTCGGTGCATCTCGTCATTCCGACCGGCGGCCTTGGCATGAACGGCGGCGTCGGCGACGCCATCGATCTGTCCTGGAAGCTGGCCGGTACGCTGCAAGGCTGGGGCGGACCCCATCTGCTGCGCTCTTACGAGGTCGAGCGGCGGCAGGTCGGCGACCGCAATGTCGGCGCCTCGCGCTATGCCACCTTGGGCCGGCGGCGCTGGCGCAGCATGTGGCGGCCTCATATCCGCGACAACACGGCCGAAGGCGCGGCGCTCCGTGCCGAGATGGCGCGTGTCGCCGATCTCGAACAGCGCAAGAGCAACGACATGATCGGCGCCGAGCTCGGCTATCGCTATGTCGATTTGCCGATCATCGCCGACATCCCCGGCGGCCCGGAGCATCTTTTCCGCACCTATGAGCCGACCACCTGGCCCGGCGCGCGGCTGCCGCATGTCTGGCTGAATGACGGGACCGGCATCCAGGATCGCTTACCCAAGGACGGCTACACGCTCCTGCGTGTCGGCAAGAGCGAAGCAGATCTGTCGCCCCTCGCCAAGGCGATCGCGTCTTACGGCGCCAAGGTCACAGCGCTCGATATTCGCGATGAGCCAGCGCGCGCCATCTATGGCTACGATCTACTCTTGCTGCGTCCCGATCTGCATGTCGTGTGGCGCGGCAACGCTCCGCCCGACAATCCGCAGGAGCTCGCCGCTCTCGCGACCGGACATTCCGGACATTAGAGCGTGTATCCATAACAGGCATGTTTCATGTCCGCCTCGCTCCCACAAGCGGACAAGACAGCGGACATCACGGGAGGTCCGAGAAGTGCAACTGTCGGAGGAGGCGCCGCTTTACGAGGCGATCCGCTATTGCCTCGATGGTGGACGAGCACGCTCAATCGGATGATTTGTGGACCGTGTCCGCTTAACTAAGCGTTAGGCCCCGGGCGGCCTTAATTAGGCCACCAATTCAAACCGGGGCCATCTCATGTTTATTTCTTCTCGCATCGCGGCGCGCGCCGCGCGTGTGCTCGCCTGTCTTTTGCTCGCCACCTCGATGGTGGTCGACCTATCCGCTTCATCATACGCTGCCGGTAATTCGGGGAACCAAGCCGGCGTCTATGTCGACTGGGGAAGTCCTTGGGGCCGCGAATTGAATGTCGAGGCGTTCGAGAAGTGGCTCGGCCGCACGGGCCTTCTTGCTCTCGACTACATGCCCGGCGACAGCTGGACCAATTTGGCGGCGACCGCGCAATGGTTGCCCGGCTATTGGTGGCAGGGAAATCCAAATCGCAATGTCGTTTGGTCGATCCCTTTGACGATGTGGGGGACGACGTTGGCGCAAGTCGCCGCGGGTGAGGAGGATGCCACGTTCAAAACGGTCGCCGATCTCATCGCGCGCGCCCAGCCGAACGCCATCATTCGGATTGGTTGGGAGGCCAATGGCGACTGGTTCGCTTGGTCGGCCGCCAATGGCCAGCAGGCGAATTACATCGCCGCATTCCAGCATGTGGTGGGTATCTTCCGGTCGGCGTCGCCCAATTTCCTCATGGATTGGTGCGTCAATATCGGCGCGGTGAACGTGCCGGCCGACCAGATTTATCCCGGAGACCAGTACGTCGATATCATCGGCATGGATATCTATGACACGACACCTGAGAGCCAGATCAATCCCCAGAACGGGTGGCAGGACTATCTCGACTCTCCGTACGGGTTGACATGGCATCGCGACTTTGCGGCGCAGCACCACAAGCCGATGTCCTATCCCGAATGGGGCATCGGCCAAGAGGGCGATAATGCCTATTTTGTGGATGCGATGGCAAATTGGATGTCAGGGAACCTTGTCATCTACAACGACTATTGGAACACGAACGCCGCGTATCCCGGGATGATCTCGAGCGGTCAGTATCCCAACGCGGCACAGCAGTTCCTCGCTCTGAAGCCATAAGCGCGCCCAGAGATCGTGGTTCGCAACGAAAACGACGACGCTATGAAGGTGGCTTACCGGCTAGCGACCCGGATGCGGGTCGTCGAAGCAATATGGACGAGCCCCGAGCCCACTCCGTCAATCCAGCCGCGGCGGCATCGTCGACGCCGGTGCGAGCCGTGGCTGTGTTTGCCGCTTGGCATCGTTCCGGAGTTCACGGCCGTGATCTCGTCGCCGCTGGCCGTCCATCCTAATAGCCCAACGAAAGCGGAAATGGCTGTAGGGCCGCTTCGGGTCACATCCGGTAATACTCTGAACGGGTAGAAGACATCCGCTCAGGCCGCCTTCTATGAGAACGCACTCGTCTAGTCGCGAATCAAGCTTTCGCGCGTTTGCGCTGCGCGTGGATCGATTCGATATCGGGCAAGAAGAAGGTCAGCAGCCCGATCAGCGGCAGGAACGAGCAAAGGCGATAGACCTCGCCGATGCTGGTGAGATCCGCGAGATGGCCGAGCGCCGCCGCGCCGATGCCGGCCATGCCGAAAGCGAGGCCGAAGAACAGGCCCGAGATCAAGCCGATGCGACCTGGGATCAGCTCCTGCGCATAGACAAGGATCGTCGCGAAAGCCGAGGCGGTGATGAGGCCAATCAGCACCGCGAGCACGCCGGTCCAGAAGAGATTGGCGTAGGGCAGCAGCAGCGTGAAAGGCAGCGCGCCGAGGATCGAGAACCACAGCACGAATTTCCGCCCGAAGCGATCGCCGATCGGGCCGCCCATCACCGTGCCGACCGCGACCGAAGCGAGGAAGGCGAAGAGATAGAATTGCGCGCTTTGGATCGACAGGCCGAAGCGATCGATGAGATAGAAGGTGTAAAAGTTCTGCAGCCCGGCCGTGTAGAAGAATTTCGAGAAGATCAGCGCCAGCAACACGAAGAGCGACAACGCGATCTTGCCACGCGAGAACGACGCCGTGTTCGGGGTGGCATGGCGCGAGACGCGCTTCTGATTCACCGCACGATGCGCCTTGTACCAGAAGCCGATGCGCGTCAGCAGGACGATCGCGAGCAACGCCGCGGTGGTGAGCCATTCGATGCTGCCTTGACCACGCGGCACGATCATGAAAGCCGCGAGCAGCGGCCCCAGCGACGAGCCGAAATTGCCGCCGACCTGGAATAGCGATTGCGCCAATCCGTGCTGGCCGCCTGACGCCATGCGCGCGACACGCGAAGCTTCCGGGTGAAACACCGCCGAGCCGATACCAACGAGCGCAGCGGCGACCAGCAACTCATCGAAGCTCGATGCGCGCGCCAAGAGGATGATGCCGATGAAGGTAAAGCCCATGCCGACAGGCAGCGAGAACGGCTTCGGACGATGGTCGGTGTAAAGCCCGACCAGCGGCTGGAAGACCGAGGCGGTACATTGATAGGTGAGCGTGATCAGACCGATCTGCCCGTAATCGAGCCGGAAGCTATCGCGGAAGATCGGATAGATCGCCGGCACGACCGAGGCGATGAGATCATTCAGCAAATGGCAGAAGCTGAGCGCGCTGAGAATGCCGAGCGCGACCTTGTCGACGTTGTGCCCCGGCGCGGCCGTGACCAGCGTCGGCTCAGCGATCTCAAGGCTTTGAGCGTTGGTCTCGGTCATATTGCAAGTATGCGAGCGGCGCAGCGCGGCGACAATGGCATGCTTTTATGTCAGTTTCCGGCATTTGGCATGGCATTCGGTTTAAGCCGCTTTCAACAATAACTCGTCACCCCCGCGAAAGCGGGGGTCCAGTGAGTTCGCCTGGATGCCCGCCTTCGCGGGCATGACGGTAATGATGAGGGGACGATTACCGCCCCTCAATCTTCCCGGCCGTGCCGTATTCCTGCAGCACGGTTTCCGGCCGCCGCTCGGCGCCGGCGCGCTGCTTCGCTTCCGCTTCGAGATAGGCGCCGAGGTGACGTGCTCGCGCCACCAGTGCGCTGCCGAAAGCGCGGCGCTCGCGGTCGTAACGTGCCAGCGCCGTGGCGAGATCGGGCCCGGCCGCCAGCGCCTCGACCAGGCCCTTGGCATCGAGCGCCGCCTTGGTGATGCCAGCACCGACATGCGGTCGCGCGACGAAAGGCGGAATCGCCGAGCAACACGACACGGCCGAAAGTAAGGCGCGGCGCTTCGACATCGAAAATGCCATGCGGATAGGGCTGACGCGTGCGGCGGATGATGGCGGTGAGCGGCGGCGCAAAATTCGCCTCCGCGGCATGTTGCAGATCACGGATCACCTCGGCGCGTACGAGATGCGGCGGGATCGAGCTACCGTGACAGCGACCGTTCGCGTCGGTGCAAAGCGCTGGCAAGCCATGTGCTTCATCCGCTGGCCGGAACCAGATCCAGTAATAGCGGCGATGGCCAGGCCGCATATCCGCGTCGCGCCCCGGCATGCCGAGCGCGAGCAGCAATTCGCCTTCCGGCAACGAGAAGCACATGCGGCCGAAAAGCAGCGCATGCTCGGCGGCGGTCATCTCGCTTTCTTCGATGACGCCGCGCCAGGCGACATAGCCGGCGTAACGCGGCGTCACTTCCGGCGCGAGCTGTGCGCGGATGGAGGAATGGATGCCATCGGCGGCGATCAGCAGCGTGCCGGTCTCGCGCGTGCCATCGGCGAGGAGCGCGGTGACGCTGTTGGCATCCTGCTCGACCCGCTCAACGCGGGTCGAGGCGCGATAGAGCTCATCCGGCAGAGCATCCCGCAACGGCCGATAGATGCGATCCCAGGCGCTGTTGACCGAATGCACCGGCAGCTCGCCGGCGATCGTGCCATTGCGGTCGAGGCAAATGCGCGCGGTGACGGCGACGCCCGCCGAGGGGTCGAGCGCGATGCCGATGCTGCGCAGGATTTCGAACAGCTCGGCGCGTGTACCGATACTGGCGCCGCGATCGGCGAGCGCGCCGCCGCTGCGCTCGAACACGGCCACGTCCCAGCCATGCGCCCGCAAAAGGTGCGCGGCAAACAATCCACCCACCGAACCGCCTACAATCAATGCTCGCTGCCGCGTCATGCGGCAAATCTAGCCGATATTTGACGCGGTCACGCTATGCCGAAATAATCTCGTATAACGCGCGAGGGAGAGCTGGCCATGGCGCTTGGCACGGGCATTGATGAAGGCACGGCTTATGGCCGCAAGCCAGGAACGACCAATCGCGATTACACCGAGACCGGTCCCGGCACCAAGATGGGCGAGCTGCTGCGCCGCTATTGGCACCCGGTCGCGCTGGCGAGCGAAGCCACCAACCGGCCGAAGCAGATCCGCGTGTTGAGCGAGGATCTGGTCCTCTTCCGCGACGGCAGTGGCAAGCCCGGCCTGCTCTATCCGCGCTGCGCCCATCGCGGCACGACGCTTTATTACGGCAAGGTCGAGGATCGCGGCATCCGCTGTTGCTATCACGGCTGGCTCTTCGACAGAGAAGGCCATTGCCTCGAACAGCCTTGCGAGCCCGAGCTCGGCAAGCATCGCGACCATGTGCGCCAGCCCTGGTATCCGGTCGAAGAACGCTATGGGCTGATCTTCGCCTATCTTGGCCCGGCCGAGAAAAAGCCGGTGCTGCCGCGCTGGGATGTGCTCGACGAGCTCGACCCCGACGAGATCGTCGAAGCCTCGAACCTCATTGCCAGCGGCCCGGTCGTCATTCCCTGTAGCTGGACACATCATTTCGACAACGTGCCGGACCACTATCACGTGCCGATCCTGCACGGCTCGAACAGCGGCACGCAGTTCAACGATTTGATGAGCCGGATGCCGAAGATCACCTGGGAATTGACGGCGCACGGCATCAAGACGGTCTCGCGCCGCCCGGCCGATAACGGCAAGACTTTCCTGCGCATCGTCGAAGGCGTGCTGCCCAATGCGCGGCTGGTCCCCGATACCGTGCCGTCGCGTTCCGGCAAATGCGAATCGGTGAGCTGGCTGCTGCCGGTCGACGACACGCATTACATCCTCTACGCCGCACTGCGGAAAACGCCCGGCTGGCAACGCGGCTTCACCAAGCCCGGCGGCAAGAACTGGTGGGAGATGACCGCCGAGGAGCATCAGCGCTTTCCCGACGATTATGAAGCGCAGACCGGCCAAGGCCCGATCACGCTTGCATTCCGAAGAGCACCTCGCAACAACCGATCAGGGCGTCGTGATGCTGCGCCGTTTCTTGCTGAAGCAAGCCGATATCGTCGCGCAAGGCGGCGACCCGGCCGGCATCTCTTTCGATGCGAGCGCGCCACCGATCCGCAGCGAGGCCGGCAATTTCTTGGTCGATGGGTAGATCAAGAACATAACAAGACATTGGGGGGAGGAAGAGATGAGCGAGCGGGGCGAGGTCGAGATCAATGCGATCATCCGCGGCGCGCGGATCAATCGCTTCCACATCCTGATCGTCGCGCTCTGCACCACCGTCGCGATCTTCGACGGGTTCGACACGCAGATCATCGCCTATGTCGGGCCGATGATCGTGCGCGATTTCCACATTCCGTTCTCGTCGCTCGGCACGCTGTTCGGCGCCGGCATGGTCGGGTTGACCATCGGCGCGCTTTGCCTGCCGATCCTCGCCGATATTTTCGGGCGCAAGCCGCTGATCATGGTCGCAACAGGGTTGTTTGCCTTGCTCTCGATCCTGACGGTGAGCGTGGATTCCTTCACCGGACTGCTGATCTTGCGGGTTCTCACCGGACTCGGCCTCGGCGCCGCCTTGCCGAACGTCGTGGCACTCGTGTCGGAATACGCACCGAATGGCATGCGCGTTCTGGTCAACATCACCCTCGGCGGCTTCGGCTGCGGCGCCCTGCTCGCGGGCGCGGTCTCGTCCTTTCTGCTGCCGCTCTATGGCTGGCATTCGATGTTCTATGTCGGCGGCGCGATCCCGCTGATCTCTTTGCTGTTGCTGGCGATCTGGCTGCCTGAATTGCTGCCTTTCATGGTGCTGAAGGACGCGCCGGCAGAGCGCGTCGCGCGGCTCTTGAAGAAAGTCGATCCGGCACAGAATTTCGATCCCCTGCCCCGTTTCACCGTGCAGGAGAAAAAGCTCACGGGCTTCACGGTGCAGCATCTCTTTAAGGATGGCCGCACCGCGATGACCGCGCTGCTGTGGCTCGCGCAATTCATGAATCTGCTCGTCCTGCTGTTCATGCTGAACTGGACGCCGTCATTGCTGCGCGAAGCGGGATTGTCGCTGCAAGCCTCGATCTGGACGACCGTCGGGTTTAGCGTTGGCGGCGTGTTCGGCGCGATTCTGGTCGGACGGCTGATGGATCTCGGCAATCCGTTCATCGTGCTGTCGATGACGCTCTTCGGCACGGCTTGCTGCATCACCCTGGTCGCGCATGCGATCGGCGATCCGATGATCCTTGCAATCGCGGTCGGCATCACGGGCTTCGGCGTCGCCGGCTCGCAGAACAGCCTCAACACCGTCTCCGGCATGCTTTACCCAACGGCGATCCGCTCGACCGGTGTCGGCTGGTCGTTGGGCATCGGCCGCATCGGCTCGATCGTCGGCCCGACGCTGGGCGGCATCCTTATCGCGGCGCATTGGGATGTGGCGATGATCATCAATGTGCAAGCCGTCCCGGCGCTGATCGCATCGATTTGCGTGCTCTGCTTGCCGCGGGCGCGGCCGGTGGAAGATCGCAGCAAAGCACTGAGTTTGGCAGGAGCAGGACAATGAGCGAGATCGCGGAACGCGCCGGCATTTCGAAGGAAGAGGATTGGGCTTATCGCCGCCAGCTCGCGGTGATGTGCCGGATGGTCGGCATGCAAGGCTCGATCGGCATGTTCGGCCATATCTCGCTGCGTATCCCGAAGACCGATCTGGTGTTGATCACGCCCGGGGCCGGTGCCGACAAAACCGAGGTGCGCGCGGATCAGATTTTCGTCTTCGACATCAATGGCAAGATCCTGTTCCATCCCGGCGGCGACCGGCCGATGACCATTCCCGCCGAATATCGCATCCACACGCAGATCCATCGCGACCGCCCGGAAATGATGGGCGTGGCGCATCTTCATTCGCAATGGTCGACCTTGCTGGGCGTGGTCAATCGGCCGATCGTGCCAGCGTTCAATCAAGGCTTCATGTTCGGCGCGGGCGTGCCGACCTGGGACAATCCGGCGCTGGTTCTGAATGACGACATGGCCGCTTCGCTGTCGCAGGCGCTCGGCGACAAGCTCGCGGTTCAGATGCGCGGCCACGGCTCGGTGGTCGTCGGCGAGACCGCCGAGTCCTGCTTCATGAACTGCACCGCGATCGAAGACAACGCGAAGCTGCAGGTGATGGCCGAGCCGTTCGGCGGCCCGGTGCCGTTCGCACCGGAGCATATCCAGCGCGCGATGCAGACCCGCGGCATGCTCGAAGTCGCCAAAGCGGTATGGCGCTTCTGGGAGCATAAGGTCGAGACCCAAGGCATCCCGCTCTAGGCTTGTTGTAAGTTTGACTTGCACGAGGATCGTCGGAAGGCAGCGCGAGGCACATTATGTTTACAACGGACGAAGTGCGGGCCATCCCGATCTTTGCCGCGATACCCGCGCCCGATCTCGAACGTCTCGCGAAATCAGCCGCCGACATGCATCTTGCGGTTGGAGAGTGGGCGGTTCACGAGGGTGACGAACGCGCATTTTATGCCGTCGTTTCCGGCAAGATCGAAGTGCTCAAGCTGTTCGACGGGGTTGCGCGCACGCTCGGTTGGCGCCTGCCAGGCACCATCTTTGGCGAAGTGCCGCTGGCGCTCGGCTCGCCGTTCCCGGGAGGTTATCGAGCGGCGGAACCGTCGCGCGTTCTGCGCTTGAGTGCCCAGCAATATTACGCGACGGCCGCTGCGTCAGCGGACTTCGCCCAGAAGATGGGCGCGCTCGCGCGCGAGCGTATCGGCGGCCTGCAAGCGATCTCACAAGAACCGCCCAAGCCGCGCGTTCGGATTTTAGGACATCGCTGGGATAGCGTCTGCGCCGATCTGCGCCGCTTCCTCGCGCGCAACCAGATCACGTTTGAATGGCTGACGCCCGATGCGCGCGATCTCGATGCCAAATGGCCGGGGGCGCGCGCGGCAGACAGCGAATGCCCCGTGCTGCGCCTCATGGATGGAACGGAGCTCAAACAACCGAACGTGCGCAGTCTTGCCAAATTGCTGGGTCTTCAGACCAGCGCGACGCTCCCCGAATATGACACGGTGGTGATCGGCGGCGGACCGGCGGGACTTGCCGCCGCGGTCTATGGCGCGTCGGAAGGCTTGCGTACCGTGGTCGTCGAACGCGAGGCTCCTGGCGGGCAAGCAGGAACATCATCGCGCATCGAAAACTATCTCGGCTTTCCCAGCGGCGTTTCCGGCGATGAGCTTGCAAGCCGCGCGCTACAGCAGGCCAAGCGGCTTGGGGCGGAAATCCTTGTGACCCGCTCGGTCACCCGCGTCAACGCGTCGACGCGCGAGGTGTTTCTCGACGGCGATGAGGTCGTGCGCGGGCGGACCCTCATTCTTGCGACCGGGGTCACGTGGCGTCATCTCGCGATCGAGGGTTTCGAGAAGTTCATCGGCAAAGGTGTCTACTATGGCGCATCGCGCAGCGAGGTAAGCGGAACGCAGGGGCTCGACATTCATCTTATCGGCGCTGGAAATTCGGCCGGCCAGGCCGCCATCTACTTCGCCAATCACGCACGCAAAGTGACCCTCATCGTACGCGGCGCTTCGTTGGAAGACAGCATGTCGCATTATCTGATCGAGCAGCTACGCCGCAAATCGAATATTACGGTCGAACTGCAGTCGGAAGTGCATGGAGCCCATGGCGAAACGCACCTCACGGCAATCGATATTCGCGATAGAGGCAGCAACACGGTGCGCCGGCATGAATGCGGTGGCCTTTTCATCTTCATCGGCGCAGACGCGGAAACCGGATGGCTGCCGGATGAAATCGCGCGCGACAAGCGTGGATACGTGCTGACCGGAGACGATGTCGTGAAGGCCAAGCGATGGTCATCCGACCGCGATCCCTATCTCCTCGAGACAAGCGTGCGGGGTATTTTTGCCTGCGGCGACGTGCGGCTGAGCCCGGTTAAGCGCGTCGCGTCTGCTGTCGGAGAAGGCAGCATGGCGATCGCCTTCGTCCATCAATATCTCGCGAATGAGGGGCAAAGATAAGCGTCGTCGCGGACATCCCGGGCAAGCACATCCGACATCTGCTTTCATGGGACACCGTCTGATCGCACGGCAGCGAAGCGGTCCCGCTGGAGACGCTTGCCCACTGCCATGCTATAAAGCGCCGATCCCGTTTTCCGCCATCGCGCCCGAGGAATAATGGAATTCTCGATCATCCACTTCCCCCGCTCTTGGGACGCGGCGCAGGACGAGCACGTCATCGACGCCATCGTTGAGCAATCGCTCGCGGCCGACCAGCTTGGCTTCAAGGGCGTCTTTTTTCCCGAGCATCATTTCCACGGCTATTCGCCGACCGGTAGCGCGCCGTTCCAGATCGCTTCCTATGTCGCGCCGCAATTGAAGCAGGCGTGGCTCGGCATGGCGGTCGTGGTCGTGCCGCTGCATCACCCGGTGCATCTGGTCGAGCAGATGAACCTGCTCGATCACCTCGCCAAGGGCAAAGTGCTCTATGGGATCGGCAGCGGCATTCATGCCGAGGAAGGCGTCGGCTTCGGTCTCGATTACGATTACCAGATCAAATCGATGACGACCGAGAATCTCGAGATCGCCGAGAAGCTCTGGGCTCACACGCTCGAGGACCCGCCCTATCATTTCGAGACGCCGAATTATTCGGGCTGGCTGTTCGAGCGCATCGTGCCGGCGGCTTATCGCAAGAAGCGGCCGAATATCATGGGCGTCGCGTCGCGCGATTCGAGCATCACCCGCGCCGCGCGCAATGGCTGGCCGGTCTTCGTTTCGGGCTTCATGGGGCGCGAGCGCTTCATCGCATCCTTGCGCAAATACCGCCACGAACTGGTCGCGGCCGGGCATGCGCCGGCAGTGCTGAAGCATTGCATGGAATGGACGACCGAGACCTTCCAGGGCCTCTTCGTCGCCGAGACCGACGAGCAGGCCTTCAAGGACATGTATGCGACGATGGAAGGACATGAGCGCTTTCGCCTGCGCCAATTGCCCTTCATGCAAGAGGCCGAGCGCGTCGGCGGCGTTAGCCAAGCCAATCTGCGCATCCGCCCGCCCGCGACCGATCCCAGCTATTACACACGCTGGTGCCTTTGGGGCAGCCCGGACACGATCGCGAAGAAGATGCAGACGCTTGCCGATGTCGGCCTCGGCAATGTGCTGCTGTCGTTCAACAATGGCCTCTACGACGACGAGCGGCGCAAGCTCACCGAGAGATCGATGCAGCTCTTCATCAAAGAGGTGATGCCCCGCTTCACGTCGCAGAAGACGCCGAGCGACCCGTTGGCGATCGATCTTGGCGGCTCACCGAGCGGCGAAAAGGCTACTGCCGCTCCGGCGGAACGGGTCGGATACGACTGATCGTTTAGTTCGTCATTGCGAGCGAAGCGAAGCAATCCAGCCTGTTCCAACCACTGGATTGCTTCGTCGCTGCGCTCCTCGCAATGACGACGATTGACTAACCGAGCTCGAAACTCGTCACGCCGAAAAGCCGCGACAGCGGTAGATCCGGCGCCGTGCCCGTATACATGCGCGCGGTTTCAAAGACCGGCTTCATGCCGTGCCGCTCGGCAAGGCGGATCGCCGCAGCATTCGGCGCCGGCACATCGAGATAGATCGTGTCGCCGCGCGCCGTCGCCGCCAGCGCGATCAACAACTCCTCCGCAATGCGTTCGGTTGAGGCATAGAGCGGCCCGATCTTGAGGCCCTCGAGGCACGCGCGGATGACACCGAAGCCGGTGAGGCGGCCACCATCGATCGCGAGAAGCGCCTTGCCGTCGGCAGGCTTTATCCAGCGGCTGAGAAACGCGGGGCGCGTCGCGGGAAAGAATTCGCGGTCGTAGGCGAGCAATTGCTCGAACGGCACTGTGTCAGCCGCAACCAATCGCGCGCTTGGCTTGCCCGGTAGCACGCCGCCATAGCGGATATTGCGATAGGCGAGCTGGAAGCCCGATTTCTTATAATTGTCCTGTTGCGCGACGACACCGTCGAGCCCGACGAGTGGCGTGCCGTGACGCGCCAAGGCTTCCTGCCACAGCTTCAGTCCCAGACCTTTCCCGCGATGCGCCGGCCGCACGATGTAAAGGCCGAGAAACGAAAACCGTGCATCGTAAGCAACCAAAGAGATCGATGCGACAGGCTCGCCCGCGAGCAAGCCGACGAAGAAACCCGCCGGGTCCGCCGCATAAAACGCATCGGCATCCCCGAGACCCGGCTTCCAGCCTTCAATCGCCGCCCAGTCGAGCACGCGATCGAGCTCGGCGCGCGACATGGTGCGAATGAGATAATCGTCGGTCACGGCGTCAGCCGCAGATACGCGCTTTCGCGAAATTCACGCGGCCCGCGGCGGTAAAGCCTTCGCCGGCGCCGGATTCCGCGAGGCCCGCGGGAAGCACCCCATCCGCGATAGTGGCATATTGCGCATCGAGCGCGACGCCTTTGCCGTCCTCGGTCGCGTTCTGGATCGTCGCGCCGCGGCAATCGAGCGAACCGCCGATCCGTGCATGGGCGAGCGAGACTTTGCCTTCGGCGGTAAGCTTCTTGCCGATGGTGACGCCGCCTTCGATATGCGCGCCATCCGCCGCCACCGCCGCGCCGCGGCCATCGGGCGTGCGATTGCCGATCTTGCCTTCGATGATCGAAAGCCCGGCGCCGATCCGCGCATTGGTCAAGCTGATCGCGCCGCCGGAAGCGAAATCGGCGATATGCACGCTGCCGCCAATCTCGGCCTGATCGAAGAGCAACAGCACCGTTTGATTCATCAGCCGATTACCCCAATCCCAGCTTTCGCCGACGCGTGCGAGCTTGGCGCCGAAGCCGACTGTGAGGCGGTCGCCGATATGCGCGCCGAGCAGCCATACGCGGCCTTGCGCACGGAAATCGAAATTGAGCGCGAGCATGCCGTCGATCGCGGCGCAATGCGCATGGATCGCATCGCCGGGATGGAAGCTGTCGCCCTCGCCTGCGATAATCGTCGCGCCGCGCGCCCAGACCGAGCCTTTTACATGCGCGTTATCGAGGCAAAGCCCGCCATTGGCGACGACCTTGCCGTTGAGGAAGAGGCTGCCCGCGATATGCGTGTCCGACAGGCGCAGCGCGTAATTATGGTCCCAAGGCGGCACATCTTCCTTGCCGCGCGCCGGCGGCGCGTTGAGCTGTGCATCGCAGCCGTCGACCGAGCCGCGGATGTGTGCCGAGCCGAGATCAATCCAGGATTGCTCTGCGAGCGGTGTCGCACCGGCGAAATCGACCTGGCCTTCGATGGTCGCGGCGCGTGCCCGCAGCCCCGCATGGCGGCTGCCGATGATCGACAACCGCCCGAGCCGCGCGCCGTCGAGCAGCAGCGGCGCGGAAATGTCGCAATGATCGAGCGCGAGCGCCGGCAGCGCCACGTCGCCGAGATCGAGCGCTCCGTCGATACGCGCATGTTTGACGCGGATGCCGCGCGGCGGGACGGCGTTCGCCAGCGCGTCGAGTACGGCCGCCCGCAGCATCGGCTTTCCCGCGGCCCCGCTGAAATCCGCGATTTCGCCGGCGAGGATCCGATCGCACGCCGTGCGCTCGATATCGGTCAGGCCGAGTTTATCGAGCGCTTGTACCATCGCCGAGCGGCCTAACGCGCGGGGGCCGCGGCTCCCGCGGCGGATTGTGGTGTGCGCAAGGTGATCCCCTGCTGACGCATGCCATCGACGATCTGCTTGGCGTTGGCATTGCCCTTATCCGCCAGCGCCGCGACATCGCCGGCCAGGCCTTCCGTTTCCTGGCGTGTCTGCACCGCTTGCTCGAGCGGTGCTTGTTGGCCCGCCTGGGCATTCTCGAGATTCGCATGCTCGCGAATCAGCTCGTACGTCTGGAAAGCGACCGTGAGGAAGAAAGCGATCGCCAAGGTGGTCAGTGCGCGCTGCATCATCATGGCTTATTTCCCCTGCGGCGCAGCGGGCGCGGCCGGTGCCTGTGCCGGCGGCGCGGCGAGCGTGATGCCGTGGCGCGTCAGCATATCGGTCAGCTCACTATCTTTCTTGGCCGTGGCGACATTCGCGACGTATTGCGCCAGCGCCTGGCGGATGCGCTGGAATTGCAGTCCCTGATTGATAACTTGCTGGCGCTGGCTGATATCGACCTGGATCGATTGATTGCGCAACACCAGACCCGCATTAACGATCACCAGAATGAGGCTGAGCGCCGCAGCGGTCATCGTCACTATTTCCCAAACCGATCCTTTGACCTCGAACTGCATATCTCTGTCGACCCATCCTGGTTGAGCGGCGGCACTTTAGGCCAAGCGCCGCGGCCACGCAAAGTAGAGTTATGGTTTATGCCAGTCGGAGCAGCTTACGGGCGTTCTCGGCACGGATGCGACCGAGATCCCCCGCGCCGGTCTCGATCGCGCCGACGGCCTCGATCGTGCCGCTGATCAGCCAGTTCCCCCGCTCGGCATCGAAGGGGGCATCGGTGGCGAAGAGGCAATGATCGCTGCCGAAGAAATCATGGCCGCAGCGTGTGGCCGCGATGTTGCCGTTGAGTGCCGTATCGGCATAGAGCATGCGGTAATAATCGACCGGCTTGCGCTTCAGCCCCGCTTGCTCCGCCGCGGGATTGCGATCGGTCTCGCCGAAGAAAATCTGGCTGAAGCCGAGGCCGATCTTGCCGGCGTAATACGGGATCATGCCGCCCATGTGGTGGGTGACGATCTTTAGTCCGGGCAGCTCGTCATAGATGCCGGAATAGATGAGCCGCGTCACCGCCGCTGTCGTCTCATACGGCCAGCCGAAGGTGAACCATATCTCGGCCTCGGACGCGCTCTCGCTCGCATAGTCCGGGAAGTTCGGACCGCGGATCGGATGGATCCAGATCGGCAGATCGTGCTCACGCATCTTCTTGAAGATCGGCCGGAATTCCGGCGCCGACAGCGGCTTGTCGTTGACGTTGGTGAAAACCTGGATGCCGCGCGCGCCGAGCGTCCCGATGGCGCGGTCGATCTCGGTGAGACAGGCGGCGACGTTGTTCATCGGCATCGAGGCGATGAAGGCCGGAAAGCGCGCCGGCTCGCGGCGGCAGAGCTCGGCGAGCCCGTCATTGGCGATGCGTGCAAGCTCCGGTGTCTGCTCCGGCGTGCCGAGCAATTCGAGCGGCGGATTGGCAAGCGACAACACCTGCTGATAGTCGGGAAAGCGATCGAGCAGCTTCAAGCGCGCATCCAGATCCCAAAGCGTCTGCAGGCGCGGAAAGGCCTTCAACACGATATGGCCCGGCACCAGATCGGCCAGGCGATCCATAAACGGCTTCGGCATGAAGTGATTGTAGATGTCGATGATCATGGGTCCCGCCTCCGCACTTTGCCCATCACCAGCTTGGCGAGTGAGCGCCCACAAAATCAACCCACATCGTTACGCTCGACAGAGCGCGGCCGGTCGCATAGTTTCGCACAAAGCCGAAAGCAAAAGGCGGGGAGGAAAACGAGATGGCGAAGCGTGCAATGAACAAGCTTTTTCTAGCAGGCGCTGTACTGTTGGCGGCTGGATGGAACGCCCCTGCGCACGCTGATGCAGTTCTCACCATGAACGTGGTGATGCCGCGCGCCTCGTCCTTTTTCATCGGCGTCTACAAGCCCTGGGCCGACGCGGTCGAGCGTGAATTGAATGGCCGCATCAAGGTCTCGATACCGGCCGCCTCGATGGCGCCGCTGCCGCGGCAATGGGAAATGGTAACCAGCGGCGTCGCCGATGTGGCGCTGTCACCCAACGACTACATCCGCGAGCGGGTGAAGCTGCCCTTCCTCGCCGAATTGCCGTTCCTCGCGCCGAACGGCGTCGCCGCCTCGGTCGCGATCTGGCGCACGCAGGAGAAATATTTCGCCAAAGCGAACGAATATAAGGACGTGAAGCTGCTGGGGATCTGGGTGAATGGCGGCAACACGCTGCAAACAATGAAGCGGTCGGTCACCAAGATGGACGATTTCAAAGGCCTTAAGGTCTGGGTCGCGACACCGAATATGGTGCAGGCGCTTGGCGATTTCGGCGCAACGCCGGTCACGGGCGCTGCCGCGAACAGCATGTTCGATTACATGTCGGGTGGCATCGTCGACGGCGCGGTGACGGGCAAAGGTTCGCTGATCTCTTTCCAGCTCGCGCGCTATACGAAGTTCATTACCTATTTCCCGGGCCAGCTCGGCTACAACGCCGAGACCTTCTTCATGAACAAGCGCAAATACGACAGCCTCTCGGCCGAGGACAAGGCGGTGATCGACAAAGTGTCGTACGAGAACCTGTCGCGCATGGCCGGCCAGGGCTTCGTCGATCAGGACAATCTCTCCGATCCATTGATCAAGGAAAACGGCATTCAGACCTCGGTCGCGAGCCCCGAATTCATGAAGCAGCTCGAAGCGCGTGTTTCCTTCTTCAAGGATAACTGGTTCAAAGACGCCAAGGCGCGCGGCGTCGATGCGCAAGCGGCTTACGATTATTTCGCCAAGACTTCGCAAGAAGTCGCCGCCGAAATGGCGAAATGACCCATACCCAACCCGAGACGGCGAATCCCGAAGAGGCGTTGGCGCGGATCGCGGCGCCGCCGCGTGCCTGGGCGCTGCGGCTTTTGGGACCAATCGCCGCCGTGTGCTTGTTCTGCATGATGGCGCTCACCTTCGTCGGCGTGGTCGCGCGCTATTTCTTCAACGCCCCGATCGCCGGCAGTGAAGAAATCCAGTCCTTCCTACTCGGCTTCATCATCTTTTCCGGCATTCCGCTCGTCACCTATCACCAGCGCCACATCTCCGTACGCGCTTTTGCGGCGATGCTCAAAGGCCGCGCACTCTTCCTGCAACGCGCCTTAGTGTTGGCGCTGACGGGTTTCGGCTTCGCCTTCATCGCCTATATGCTTCTTCTCCAAGGCGAGCAGTTGGGGGAAGAAGGCACGCTCAGCACATTTCTCCAAATACCGGAAGCCCCATTCGCCGATATCTATGCGGCGTTGATGGCGGCCGCCGCCATCGTCGCCTTTGTCTTGCTGGCCGCCTTCCTGCGCGGACAAAAGCTCGCCGAGGCCTATGAGCGGACGGATATCGACATCGTGAGTCCCGACTGATGCTGACCGCGCTCGCCGGCTTCACCGTCATGCTCGTCGGGTTCTTCCTCGGCGTGCCGCTCGGCATCGTGCTGTTCACCGTCGGTTTTTTCGGCTTCGCCTTGATCCATCCCGCCGGCCTGCCCGCCGCCGCGGCGATGGCGGGGCAGCAGATCCTCGGCCTGACGCTCGATTTCCAATTCTCGGTTCTGCCGCTGTTCATCCTGACCGGCAGCTTCGTCAATCACGCCAATCTCTCCGACGATCTCTACGAGGCGGCGCATCGCTGGCTCGGCCATCGCCGCGGCGGCTTGGCGCTCGCGACGATTGCCGCTTGCGCCGGCTTTGCCTCGGTCTGCCATTCCTCGATCGCTACCTCCGCCACCATGGCACGTGTCGCCGTGCCGTCGATGCGGCGCTATCGCTATGCCGATTGGTTCAGCACCGGCACGGTCGCGGCCGGCGGTGCGCTGGGCATGCTGGTACCGCCAAGCGGCGCGCTGATTGTCTACGGGCTATTGACGCAGACGGACGTCGCGAAACTGTTCCTCGCCGCGCTCGGCCCCGTGCTCGCCTCGATCGCGGTTTATTTCTTTGTGATCTTTGTCGTGACCTTTCTGCGGCCGCAGGCGGGCCCGCGCGCCGATCGGGTGAGCTGGGCCGAGCGCTGGCGCGGCCTCTACAAGGTTTGGGGCGTGGTGGCGCTGTTCCTTCTGATCATGGGCGGCATCACGTTCGGTGTCTTCACCGCCACCGAAGCCGGCGGCATCGGCGCCGTCGGCTCGCTCGGCTTGGCGATACTGCGGCGGAAGATGAGCTGGGCGATCTTTTACGAATTGCTGGTCGATGCGGCGACCACGACGGCGATGGTGTTCAGCGTTATCTTCGGCGCGCTGGTGCTCAGCCAATTCGTCAACATCTCCGGCATGTCGGAAAGCGTACTCGACTTCATCCGCGCGCTTAACGCCTCGCCGACCGAGATCATCCTCATCATCATGGCCTTCTACGTGCTGCTGGGCATGTTCATCGAAGGCTTCGCCCTGATCTTCCTGACCGTGCCGATCTTCGTGCCGATCGTTTCCGTGCTCGGATACGATCTGATCTGGTGGGGAATTGTACTGGTCGTCGTGGTCGAGATGAGCGTGCTGCATCCGCCGCTCGGGCTCAACATCTTCGTGCTGAAATCGCTACTGCCCGAAGTGCCGCTGAAACAGATCTATTGGGGCGTCATCCCCTTCTGGATGGGGGATTTCCTCCGTCTCGGCCTGATCCTCGCCTTCCCAGCGATCGCGCTCGCGATACCGAATTACTTTTTGCGGTAGTTACCTCAGTCGTCATTGCGAGCGAAGCGAAGCAATCCAGGACCTCACGTGAGGCTTCTAGATTGCTTCGTCGGGCTTACGCCCTTCTCGCAATGACGATTATTTATTTTTGGCGACGATGGTCGCGTTGAGGCTGCCGATCTGCGGCGATTTGACCTCGACCTTGTCGCCGACCTTGAGGAACAGATCCGTCGGCTGCGTGCCGTCGGCATTGGTCAGGCTGGCATCAGCCGCGGTGCCTTCGCCGGTGCCGCTGCAGATGAGATCGCCCGGCTTCAGCGTGAGATCGCGCGACAGATATTCAAGATATTGACCGAAGGAGAAGGTCATGTCCTTGGTGTTATGCGCTTGGCGGCGCTGGCCATTGACGAAGGTCTCGATATCGATGTTGGTGCAATCCGCCTCATCGACGACGATGCACGGACCGAGCGAAGCCGATGTGTCGAAATTCTTGCCGGGGGCAAAATTCATCGGACCCAGCGACTTGCGCGTGCGAATGCTCCAATCGCAGAAGAGCGTCACGCCCCAGACGAAATCCTTGAGCCGATTCTGCTTCAGATCCTTGCCGCCCTTACCAAGGATGATCGCGGCTTCGCCTTCATAATCGAGCCGGTCGCAGCGCGCCGGATAGGTCACGTTCTCATCGGGGCCGATCGGATCGCTGATCTTCCAGAACCCCCAGATGAACGGCGCGCGAATTTCGCGGCCCGAGCGGATGGTCATGCGCTCGCGATGGGCGGTGAAGTTGGAGCCGGCGCAAGCCATGCGCGTGCCGTTGGGACGCGGTGCATGGATCTTCACCGAATTCGCGGCAAAGACCAGCTTGTTGCCGTTCACCGCTTTCTGGTCCTTCGCATTGGAGAGATGCTCGAGCGCTTTCTGTGCCTCGTCGAGCGCGCGGCGTCCGCCTTCAATCAGCTTCACGAGATCGGATGAAACCAGCACCGCGGCGAGCTCTTCCGCGCGGGTTTCGCCTTTCGCCTCATGCAGATATTTTGCGTAGGCGGCCGACAGATCGATAACCGAACTGTCCTTCAGCACACCGACGCGCCGGCCCAGGCCATAGACGACGATCTTCATAGCAATCCTCCCTTGCCGGCTTTGCGCCGTGCGTCTCGAAGCTTACAGCAAGTTGGTCGCGGGTTACATCAACCCTCGTCATTCCCGCGAAAGCGGGAATCCAGAGAACATCGCGTGTGTAGCCATGGGACGACCCGTTCGCTCGCTTCACGAACGAACCCGAAGGGCACGGCCGCAAAGAGTGGCCGCGCGGGTCGTCCGCTTGCGCGAGGGTGACGGCGTCGGTTTTCGTGCTGTTAGAAAACGATCGTGGCCGCCGTCATTTCTTGGGCAACACCAGATCGGGCGGCAGCGCCGGCGGCGCCAGGACCGGCATGAATTCCGGGATCTTGCCGATCACCACCGGCTGTATCTTGCCGTCGACTTCGCGAATCTGGCTGATGTAGCGCGGCTCCACCGGGTTGTGATGCTCGTCGAAGCGGAACGAGCCGCCCGGCGTCGTGATCTGCACGTTGCGGATCGCCGTCAGCAGCGCCTCGGTATCTTTCGTGCTACCCCCGGTCTTCGTCAGCGCCTGATCGAGCACCGCCGCGGCAACATAGCCGCCCATGCCCGGCCAGGACGGGCGCTGCTCCGGCGGGAACATCGATTCCCAGAGCTTGACGAAGGCTTTGTTCTCGGGCGTGTCGATCGTCGAGAAATAGGTCGCCGGCCCGATGAAGCCCAGCGCGGCTTTGCCCTCGGCCGGCAGCAGCGTCTCGTCGACGGCCGAGGTGTAGCCGAAGAGCGGCAGCTTCACGTCATAGCCCGCGATCTGCTGCATGAAGCGGATCGCATCCGAGCCGCTCAGGAAGCAGATGATGACATCGGCATCGGGCGAAAGCTGCGAGATGAAGGGCGCGTAATCGGCATTGCCGAGCCGCGGCATCAGCTTCTGCACCACCGTGCCGCCCGCCGCGACGAAGCCTTGCTCGAAATATTTCACCGCGGCCTGGCCGGCGACGTAGTTCGAGGCGAGCAGCACCGCTTTCTTGTAACCTGCCTTGCCCGGCAGATAGCCGATAAGATAGGCGTCCTCATTGCCGGCGAAAGACGTGCGGAACATGTAATGATCGTCGATCACCTCGTCAGTGGTCGATTGGATCAGCGTCGGCATCTTCTGCTCGACGATATAGGGCCGCAGCGCCGCGCCGGTCGCCGAATTGATCGGACCGAACAGCACATCGATCTTGTCGGATTCGACGAGCTTCTTGGCTTTGGCGATGGTCGTCGCCGGATCGCCGGCGCCATCCTCGACGATGATCTGCACGTCCTGGCCGCCGATCTTGCCGCCATGCTGCTTCAGGAAGATGTCGACGCCGTCTTTGTAGAGCGCACCGAACGCGCCCTGCGTGCCCGAGAAATCGGTGAGTAGCCCGATCTTGACCGCGGCATGGGCCGGCTGTGCCGCCGCCAATCCAACAGCAAGGCCGATCCCCACGGCGCCCCAAAAGCTTCCGGCCATCGTCTTCCCCCTATCATAGTGTCGCTACTGCACTCGCACAGCGCGTTTGCTTGGCTATATCCGACCGCGCCTGACAGAGGCAAGCCTCCACCGAAAACGTCGGGTTGAAACGTAAGCGGTCACAATGCTAGCGTTGTTCAGTCCTCTCTCCGAATACAATCAACATCGATGACCGGTTCTCCCTCCGACCTTCTATGGCCGCAGCTAGGTGATTTCTATACGGCCATCGCACCGTGGACGATGACGCTTTTGCGAGTCTTCATCGGCCTTGCCTTGGTGCCTCATGGGCTCCGCAGTAGTTTCGGTCTGTGGCCGAATACCGGCGGCGCGCCGCCGCGCATCCCCGGAATCTCGCGCTTCAAGCAAAGCTTTGTCTCGCTAACGCGGCAGGGCTATTGGCCGGCACCATTTTGGTCCGTGGTTGTCACGTCAACACAGTTCGTCGCCGCGCCACTGCTGGCGCTCGGCCTTTTCACACGGCCGATGGGCGCCATCATGGCGATCTTCTTCCTCAACGGTGTCGTCGCACACCTGCGCTGGAAACACGGCTGGTTCTGGAACACGCAGGGGATCGAGTTCCCGCTGATGTGGTTCTTCGGCGCGCTGTTCTTCGCCGCCAATGGCGGTGGCCCTTATTCGCTGGACCACCTGCTCCTCGGCTGGGAATTCTGATCGGCTTCGTCGCCTCCGGCCGGCGTCAATAGACGACCACGCTGCGGATCGATTCACCCGCATGCATCAGATCGAAGCCCTTATTGATATCGCCGAGCGCGAGCTGATGCGTGATCAGATCGTCGATGTTGATCTTCTTATCCATATACCAATCGACGATCTTCGGCACGTCGCTGCGGCCGCGCGCGCCGCCGAAGGCCGTGCCCTTCCAGACGCGGCCGGTGACGAGTTGGAACGGACGCGTCTTGATCTCCTGTCCCGCGCCGGCGACGCCGATGATCACCGACATGCCCCAGCCGCGATGGCAGCATTCGAGCGCCTGGCGCATCACATCGACATTGCCGATACATTCGAAACTGTAATCGGCGCCGCCATCGGTCAGCGACTGGAGATGCGCGACGAGATCGCCGCCGACTTCTTTCGGGTTCACGAAATGCGTCATGCCGAATTGCTCGGCGAGCGCCTTGCGCTTGGGATTGGTGTCGACGCCGATGATCTTGTCGGCGCCGACCATGCGCGCGCCCTGCACGACGTTGAGGCCGATGCCGCCGAGACCGAAGACGACGACATTCGCGCCCGGCTCGACCTTCGCCGTGTTGATCACCGCGCCGATACCAGTGGTGACGCCGCAACCGATGTAACAGACCTTATCGAAGGGCGCGTCCTCGCGGATCTTCGCCACCGCGATCTCAGGCAGCACCGTGAAATTCGAGAAGGTCGAGCAGCCCATATAGTGGTGGATCGGCTTGCCGCCCAGAGAGAAGCGGCTGGTGCCGTCGGGCATCAAGCCCTTGCCCTGCGTCGCGCGGATCGAGGTGCAGAGATTGGTCTTGTGCGACAGGCAGGATTTGCACTGCCGGCATTCCGGCATGTAGAGCGGAATGACGTGATCGCCTTTCTTCAGTGTTGTCACGCCGGGCCCGACATCGACGACGATGCCCGCGCCTTCATGGCCGAGGATCGACGGAAAGAGCCCTTCGGGATCGGCACCGGAGCGGGTGAACTCGTCGGTATGGCAGATGCCGGTCGCTTTGATCTCGATCAGCACTTCGCCGGCGCGCGGCCCATCGAGATCGACCGTTTCGACGACAAGTGGCTTGCCGGCTTCATAGGCGATCGCGGCTTTGGTCTTCATGGGGCGCTCCCTCTGTTGACGGTCTCACGTAATCCCACGAGCGTCCGTGGGCAAATCACGCTTGAATGAGCGGTATCGTAGCGTCGATTGCGCTTGCCGTCGCGGGGCGCCGCGCGCAACACTCAGCGTCGGGAGGATCAGGCGATGATAGCCAGGCTACGGCTCGGGATCGCGGTGTTGCTGTGCGCGCTCGCCTGCGCCATGCCGAGCGCCTTCGCCAACAAGGCCGACGATACCCTGCGCATCGCCGTCACCGATTGGTACGGCACGCTCGACCCGTATCAATTCCCGCTCGATGAAGCCGCCGTTTTCTATCAGACGGTCTATGAGACGCTGGTCAGCTTCGACGAGCGCAAACAGGAATATGTGCCGCGGCTGGCGAAATCCTGGAAGCGCATCGACGACAAGACGCTCGAGTTCCAGTTGCGCGACGACGTCAAATTCCACAACGGCGACAGGTTTGACGCCGACGACGTGGTCTCGATCGTCAATTATGCCATCGATCCGAAATACCCGATGCGACACAAGGAAGTTTACGACTGGGTCGCGAAAGCGGAAAAAACCGGTCCTTACACAGTTCGAATCATCGCCAAGACGCCCAACCCGGTGGACCTGCAGACCATCGCCTATCAATTCTACATCTTCGATTCGAAGGTGCTCGACAAGATGGACAACAAGGCCGATTACGGCCGCACCGCCATCATCGGCACCGGACCGTTCAAGGTCGTCTCGCTGGCCCAGGACAAGATGGTGCTCGACCGCTTCGACGGCTGGTGGGGCGATATCAAAGGTCCACTCGGCGCGCATGTGAAACACATCATCGCCATGCCGATCCCCGACCGGCAGACGCAGATCGCGCAATTCGTGACCGGCAATATCGATGTGATCCGAAACGCCAGCGCCGATACGGTGCGCGAGCTTTCGAAGATGCCGGATGTGCACGTCACGCCGCTGCACGACGGACAGCTCTTGTATATCATTCTCGACGCGATGGGCCGCTCCGACAACAAGGTCATGACCGACCAGCGCGTGCGCAAGGCGTTCATGATGGCGATCGACCGCAACGAGTTGAAGCGCACCGTCATTCCGGGCGGCGATATCGCCGATATCCTGACAGGCATTTGCGTCGAAGGCGTGATCGGTTGCGTCTCCTCGACCAAGCCGCCCGATTACGATCCCGAAGGCGCGAAGAAGCTGCTCGCCGAGGCCGGCTATCCCAATGGCTTCGATCTCGAGCTCGACGCTTACGAGCCGGTCAAAGAGATCGCCGATGCCATCGCCGGCCAGCTTCGCAAAGTCGGCATCCGCGCTTCGATGCGGCCGCTGCCGAGCGCGCTTTATGTGCGGCTGCGCGGCGAGGGTAAGTTCACCGCCTTCGTCAGCTATCGTCCGACCAATGCACGGCCCGACATGGACGATCTCATGGATTTCTTCTTCGGCGGCAACCGCGACTATTGGAACGACCCGGTGATCAAGCAGGCGAAAAAAGCCGGCGCCGCCGAATTTGATCAGAAAAAGCGCGACGAAATCTACAAAGGCGCCATCGACCGCGTGAACGAGATGAACGACATTCTCCCGCTCACCGACCTGCCGATGGTGTTCTTGCATACTAAGGACGTGAAGATCACGCCCGACCCTTTAAGCCCGATCGACAACCACATTCGTGACTTTTACTGGAGCAACTGATGCCGACTCTCTACAGCCAAGACCGAATCCTCGTCACCCATGCCGGCGCCCTGCCACGCCCCACCGATGTGCGGCCACTGGTCATGGCCAAGTCGCGCGGCGAAGCCATCGATCAGGCGGCGCTCGACGCCAAGCTCAAGACCGCCGTCGCCGAAGTGGTGAAACAGCAAGTCAAAAGCGGCATCGACAGCGTCAATGACGGCGAGCTGTCGAAATCCAACTTCACCGATTATGTGCGCAGCCGCCTGGCCGGCTTCCAAATGCGCCCGACGGATCAGCGGCGGCGCTTGGAGATCACCGCGCGCGACCGCACCAAATTCGGCGACTATTTTGAATCGACCTCCAATCCGCGCGCCCGGCTGCAAGCTCCCGGCACGCAGATGCAGGCCGTCTGCACCGAGAAGCTGCGCTATATCGGCCAGTCCGATCTCAAGCGCGATCTCGACAATTTCAAGGCCGCCACCGCCGGCGCCAAGATTGCCGAAGCCTATCTGCCGGCCAACACGCCCGGCACGATCGAGCATTGGATGGCCAACGAGCATTACAAGAACGAAGAGGAATTCGTCTTCGCCATCGCCGATGCGGTGCATGAAGAATATCAGGCCATCGTCGATGCCGGCTTCCAGTTGCAGATCGACGATCCCGATCTGCCGGACGGCTGGAACTGCCTGCCGGGCATGTCGGTCAAGGAATATCGCGATTACGCGATGCTGCGCGTCGATGCGCTGAACCACGCGCTCAAGGGCATTCCGAAAGAGAAAGTGCGGCTGCATGTGTGCTGGGGCAGCTTCCATGGCCCGCATTACGACGATATCCCGCTCAAGGACATCGCCGACATCATCTTCAAAGTGAATGCCGGCAGCTTCTCGATCGAGGCGTCCAACCCGTGCCATGAGCATGAGTGGAACGTGTTCGAGGAGGTGAAGCTTCCGAAGGACGCGACCCTGGTGCCCGGCGTCATCGGCCACTACACCGATTTCATCGAGCATCCCGATCTCATCGCCCAGCGCCTCGTGCGCTATGCGAAGCTTGTCGGCCGCGAGAACGTCCTCGCCGGCACCGATTGCGGCATCGGCACGCGCGTCGGCCATCCCTCGATCTGCTGGGCCAAGTTCGAAGCGATGGCGGAAGGCGCCCGCCGCGCGACCAAGCAGCTCTGGGGCCGCGCTTAGCCACGCATGCCGCACGCCGAAACACAACACGGCGCGCTTTATTACGAGGTGATCGATCGGGTCGCGCCCTGGGAACAGAAGCGCGACCCGATTCTTTTTCATCACGGCATCGGTGCCTCGGCCGGGATATGGACCGAGTGGATCGCGGCGCTCGCCGATCGTCACCGCATCGTGACTTTCGACATGCGCGGCTATGGCCGCTCGATGATCCCGCCGGCCGATTTCCGCTGGTCGCTCGACCTTTTCATCGCCGATGTATTCGCGGTCGCCGATGCGGCGGGAATTGAGCGTTTCCATCTGGTCGGGGAATTGATCGGCGGCACGATTGGGCTCGCCGCGACGCTGGCGCGGCCTGAGCGTATCGCGACGCTGACCGTCAGCAACGGCGGGCATCTGGGCGCGTCCATCCAGCGCGTCGATGAGTGGCGGCGCCAGCTCGACGAGGGCGGGGTCAAAGCCTGGTCCGACATTTTCATGCACGACCGTTTCCATGGCGACGTGCTTTCGCCGGAGCGCTGGGCCTGGTTTGCAGCGCAACAAGAGGCCTGGACCCGGGATTCGATTCTCAACGCGCTGGCGGTGCTGGTCGGGACGGATCTGTCGTCCCGGCTTCCCCAAATTCGTTGCCCGGTGCTGCTGCTTCACCCGGATGGCAGCCCGTTCATCCCTGTCGCGGTGGCGGCGGAAATGCACCGGCTTTTGCCCAATGCCGAGCTCAACGTGTTCGGCCACGCGCGGCATGGGCTGCCTTTCTCCCACGGGCAG
Source organism: uncultured Alphaproteobacteria bacterium (assembly GCA_963740675.1). Lineage (GTDB taxonomy): Bacteria > Pseudomonadota > Alphaproteobacteria > ATCC43930 > CGMCC-115725 > CAIKMD01. Next base: position 213,791 of record CAVUFS010000001.1, on the reverse strand, counting down.
CAGGCGGCGGCGCTGCTTCGGTCTTTCCTCGACGCCCAGCATCAGGGATAATCCCGCCGTCACGGGAGGGAACGCGATGAAGCCAAGCAAATACAGCGATTTCGCACATACCGGGCCAGGCACGTTGGCCGGCCGCTTCATCCGCCATTTCTGGCAGCCGGTCTATGTCGGCACCGATCTCAAGATCGGGTATCCGGTGCGCATCCAGATCTTGAACGAGTATTTCACGCTCTATCGCGGCGAGAGCGGCACGCCCTATGTGCTGGAAGATCGCTGCCCGCATCGCCAGACCTCGCTGGCGCTGGGCTCGGTCGAGGGCGATTGCATCAGTTGTTTTTATCATGGCTGGAAATTCGACGGGCATGGCCAATGCGTCGAGCAGCCGGCAGAGAAAGCCAACTTCGCCTCGAAGGTGAAAGCGCGCGCCTATCCGACCGAGGAATATCTCGGCCTGATCTTCGCCTATCTCGGCGAAGGCGAGGCGCCGCCGATGCCGCGCTTCCCCGAGCTCGAAGATGTCGAAGGCGTGCTCGTCGCCAACCGCCATCCGGTGCCGTGCAATTACTTCCAGCGCGTCGAGAACGATCTCGACGAGACGCATGTGCATTTCGTCCATCGCGTCTCGACCGACAGCTACGGACTCGACGAGCTGCCCGATATCGATTGCACCGAGACCGATTACGGCATCCTGCGCGTCGGCGCGCGCCAGGGCGGCGGCGCCAATCAGACGCGCACCGCGCATTGGATGATGCCGAATGTGCATTTCCTCGACCTGCCGCCCTCGCCCTCCCATCCGCATTGGACGGTCTATCTCGCCTATCGCGTGCCCGTGGACGACGAGAACATGGTGACGCTGAGCGTCGCGGTGCGGCCGAAAGGATCGAACACCAGCGGCCGGCGCGAGACGATCGAGCCCGATCCGGCGCAACTGACCCAGGACGTGCTTGCCGGCAAGATCCGTATCCAGGATATCGATCCGAAATATCCGGGACTTTTTGTCGTCCAAGACAATGTGGCACTCGCCGGGCAAGGCCGCATCGTCGATCGCAGCCGCGATTGGCTTGGCCAATCCGACAAGGGCATCATCCTGTTGCGCAAGCTGTGGGAGCGCGAGCTCAAGAAGATCGGCGAAGGCAAGTCGCTCAAGAATTGGCACCGGCCGAAAGAGAAGCTGCATCTGCTGGTCGACCGGCCGAAGGAATTGGCGCAGGTCTGATCGGGCCCTCGGCTCGATTCTGGCGGCGTTTGGGGGACCGCTCTATCGCATGAGTTTCTCGCATCGACGCGACTATTACGCCGGCGCGCTGATGGTGATCGTCGGCGGCGGCGCAGCTTATGTCGGCAGCCATTATCGGATGGGCAGCCTGACCCAGATGGGGCCGGGCTATTTCCCGACCGTGCTCGGCATCATTCTCGCCATCATCGGCATCATTATCGCCGGCAGCGCAGCCTATGCGCCGGTGCCGGCCACAGCCGAAACACCCGCGATACGTCCCGATTGGCGTGGCTGGCTCTGCATCACCGCTGCGGCGCTGCTCTTCATCACCCTCGCGAAATATGTAGGGCTGGTCGCCGCGACCTTCGCTTGCGTTTTCGTCGCCGCGCTCGGCGATCGCGAGAATAGTTGGAAAGAGGCAGCGCTGCTCGCGGCCGGCATCACGGTTTTCGGGGTCGTGTTATTCTCTTTCATCCTGCACGTGCAGATCCCGCTCTTTGGCAGCATGTAGATCATGGGAACCAGCGTCACCGATCTCATTCACGGCTTCAGCGTCGCGCTGGAGTGGCAAAATCTGATCTACTGCCTGATCGGCGTGCTGGCCGGCAATCTCGTCGGCGTGCTGCCGGGCATGGGCGTGCTGTCGGCAATCTCGATCCTGCTGCCGCTCACCTATGGCATGCCGCCGGTTGGCGCGATCCTGATGCTGGCAGGCCTTGCCTACGGCGCCCAATACGGCGGCGCGATTTGCTCGATCCTCTTGAACCTGCCCTGTCATCCGCCGCATGCCGTCACCTGTCTCGACGGCTTCCCGCTGACGAAGCAGGGCAAGGGCGGCACCGCGCTCGGCATCACCATGATGGGCGCGGTGTTCGGCGCGGCTTTCGGCATCCTCCAGATGATCTTCACTGCGCCCTATATCGCGCGGATCGCTTTCTCCTTCGGCTCGGCCGAGATTTGCTCGCTGATGCTCTTGGGCTTGCTCGCCGGCTCGACCCTCGCCAAAGGCTCGCCGCTCAAAGGCGTGGCGATGACGATCCTCGGCCTTTTGCTCGGCCTCGTTGGCCAGGATGCCAATACCGGGATCGAGCGCTTCACTTTCGGCGTCCTGAATCTCGATGACGGCGTCGAACTCGTAGCGCTGTCGCTGGGCCTCTTCGGCATCGCCGAGTTTCTGCGCAGCGTCAACAACACCGCGCCGATCGACACGGCCTATGCCAAGCTCGGCGTCAGCGACATGCGGCCGAGTGGCGCCGACATGAAGAAAGCGGCGTTCCCGATCCTGCGCGGCACGCTGATCGGCTCGCTCTGCTCGATGATCCCGGGCACCGGCCCGACCATCGCTTCTTTCGTCGCTTACGCCGCCGAGAAAAAACTCTCGAAAACGCCCGAGCGTTTCGGCCATGGCGCGATCGAAGGCGTCGCCGCGCCCGAATCCTCGACCCATTCCTCGGTGCAGGGTGATTTCATTCCAACGATGAGCCTCGGCATTCCCGGCGACGCGGTGATGGCGCTGCTGCTGGGCGCGCTGATCATTCACGGCATCCAGCCGGGGCCGCGTCTTATCATCGAGCATGCCGACATCTTCTGGGGCCTGATCGCCAGCTTCTGGATCGGCAATCTGATGCTGATCTTCCTCAACGTGCCGCTGATCGGCCTTTGGGTGAAGATGCTGATGGTGCCTTATCGCTTTCTTTTCCCGAGCGCGCTGTTCTTCATCTGCATCGGCGTCTTCGCCGCCAAGAACATGCTCTTCGATGTCGGCACGACGCTCTTCTTCGGTATCTTCGGCTATCTCCTGCTGCTGTTGCGCTTCGAGCCGGCACCGATTCTCCTCGGCTTCGTCCTCGGCCCGCGCTTCGAGGAGAATTTTCGCCGCGCGCTGGTTATCGCCCATGGCGATATCAACACGTTCGTCGAGCGGCCGATCAGCGCCATCTTCCTGGCGCTCTGCCTCTTGCTGGTCGGGACGCAGGTCTGGGTGCGGCTCCGCGGACCACGGACGAGGGTGGCAATTCCCACCAGCGTTCTCGATACCGAATGATGGGCAACGACCAGCCCTTTCCAACCGCAGCTCTTTTCAAAGCTCGGGGGCTTCGCATAGAGTGACAACAATCATATCGGGGGAAACATGAATTTCTGTCAGCGGATTTCGCGTAAGCTGGTTCTCAGTCTGGTCGGGTTGGTCGCGGTCGTTGCGCCGGCAGCGGCGCAGGACAACTACCCGAACCAGCCGATCCACGTCGAACTCGGCTTCGCCGCTGGCAGCGGCGCCGACATCCTCACCCGATATTTCACCGACAAGCTGCAAGGCTTGGCCAAGCAGCCGGTCATCGTCGACAATAAACCGGGCGCAACCGGCAATATCGCGCTGCGCGCCGTCGCCGACGCCAAGCCCGACGGTTACACGCTGCTCTTCAGCGCGAATTCGAACATGGCGGGCAGCCGCTATCTCTTCAAAGACCTGCCCTTCGACACGCTCAAGGATTTCGTGCCGGTCGCTTCCTTCGCGCAGATCGCCTTCGTCGTGGTGGTGTCGCCGAAATCGCCGCTCAACAGCATCGCCGATCTGACGGCCTATCTCAAAAAGAAGCAGGGCGCTCTGTCCGGCTATACGAATCAGACGGCGCAGCTCTCGACCGAATATTACAAACAGCTCGCGGGCGTCACGACGACGCCCGTCGCTTACAAGGCGACGCCGGATGCGATGCGCGACATCATCGAAGGCCAGCTCGATTTCATGATCATCGATGGGACGTTCGGCGCCGGCGCAGGTGCGCCAGGGTCAGCTCAAGGCTTTGGCCGTGACCACAGCACAACGCAGCCCCAGCCTGCCCGATGTGCCCTCGATGCAGGAAGCCGGCGTTGCGAATTTCGAGTTCAGCCCCTGGTGGGCGGTTTACGCGCCGAAAGGCACGCCGCAACCGATCCTCGACAAGCTGCAGAACTGGATCCTGCAGATCACCCCCCTTCCCGAGACCGCGCAATTCCTCAAGGATAATGGCGCGATTCCGCAGCACGACACAGGGCCGCAGGCCGATGCGCGCCTGAAGGCCGAGCTGCCGAAATGGGAGATGTTGGTTAAGGCCGCGGGCATCGAGCCGCAGTAAAAGCGGCCCTCGCCCGCAACGCCCACACGCAATGAAGCGTGCGGGCAGACAGGGAGGGATCGATGGGCTGGCGAAATATTGTTGTCGCCGCACTGCTTGGCACGCTTGCGCTTTCAGGCAGACCGGCTTTCGCGGGCAAAGCCGATGATACGCTGCGCATCGCAGTGAACGATTGGTGGAGCACGCTCGATCCCTACCAATTCCCGCTCGATGAAGCGGCGGTGTTTTTCCGCAACGTCTATGAGACACTCATCTCTTACGACGAGCGGGCGCATAAATTCGTGCCGCGCCTCGCCAAATCCTGGCAGCGCATCGACGACAAGACGATCGAATACGATCTGCGCGACGATGTGAAATTCCACAACGGCGACAAATTCGACGCCGATGACGTGGTCGGCACGATCAATTTCATCAACGATCCGAACGTCCCGCTGCGCTTCAAGAATCTCTACAACTGGGTCGACAAGGTCGAGAAGCTTAGCCCCTACAAGGTCCGGATCACATCGAAGCGCGCCTTCGCGACCGATCTCGAGACCATGGCCTATCGCTTCTACATCTATGATGCGAAGGTCCTCGCCAAGCTCGACAACAAAGCGGATTACGGCCGGCTCGGCGCGGTCGCGACCGGCCCCTATCGCGTGGTCTCGCTCGACCAGCAGAAAATGGTGCTGGAGCGGTTCGAGGACTACTACGACAAAGGCCCGAACGCGCTGCATCGTGCGCCGATCAAGCATGTCATCGTCACGCCGATCCGGGACCGCCAGACACAGATCGCGCAATTCGTGACCGGCAATGTCGACGTCATCCGCAACGTCACCGCCGATACGGCGCGCGAGATTGGCAAATCGCCCGATGCCCGCGTGACGGCGACGCATGCCGGGTTGCTGCTCTATATCCAGCTCGATGCGCTCGGCCGCTCCGACAACAAGGTGATGAAGGATCAGCGCGTGCGCAAAGCCTTCATGGAGGCGATCGACCGCAAGGAGCTGGCACGCACCGTCATCCCGGGCGGCGAGATCGCCGATATGCTCGACGGCATCTGCGTGTCCGCCGATGTCGGCTGCGCCTCTTCGACCAAGCCCGCCGAGTACAATCCCGAGGACGCGAAAAAGCTTCTCGCCGAAGCCGGCTATCCCAACGGCTTCGATCTCGAATTCGACGTGCATGAACCGATCAAAGAGATCGGCGAGGCCATCGCCGGCCAGCTCCGCAAAGTCGGAATCCGCGCCAGCGTGCGGCCCTTGCCGATTGCGCTCTATGTCCGCATGCGCGGCGAAGGGAAATTCACCGCGTTCCTCGGCTTCTACCCGACGGGTGCGCAGCCCGACATGGACAATATCTTCGACCTGTTCTTCAACGACACGCGCGATTATTGGGGCGACCCGGTGATTCAGGCCGCGCAGAAAGCCGGCGCGGTCGAGAAAGACGAAGCCAAGCGGCGCGAGATCTATAAAACCGGCATCGATCAGGTGAACAAGATGAATTACATCCTGCCGGTCGCCGATCTGCCGCTCGTGATGCTGCACAGCAAGGACGTGCAGATCCTCGACGACCTCACCAGCCCGATCAATACGGAGGTGGGCGACTTCGCCTGGACGAAATAGGGCGTGGCCTTAGAAAGGCGCGGCGATCGGATGCAAGCCGTTCTTGCTCGCTTTTTCCTTGCGGCTTCGGTTCTTGCGCTCGCGTCGCCGGCGCTTGCCTTGGACCGAATAACGATTGGCACTGTTGCTTCCACGGGCGGCGCGTCGATTTTTGTCGCCGAGGCGCTCGGCTATTTCGCGGCGAACGGACTTGAGGCGAAGATCGTGCAGTTCGCCGCTGCGCATGAGCTTTCGACAGCGGCCGCCGCAGGCAACATCGATTTTGGCTCGACCGGTATCAACGCGCCGCTCTGTGTCTTTGCCAATGAGGGCAAGATCAGGATCATCGGCTCCGGCGGCGAAGAGCATCCCGGCTTTCACACTGTCGGCTTCGTTGTCTCGAACAAGGCCTATGGCGAGGGGCTGCACGGTTTGCGCGACCTGGGCGGCCATTCGGTTGCCACGACCCAGTTCGGCGGCGCCTTTCAATACGACATCGGCCTCGCGCTCAAGAAATACGGCATCCCGGAAAAGACGGTGCGTATCTTGGGCCTTCAGACCAACGGCAACATCGCCTCGGCCATTGGCGGCGGCCAGGTCGATGCGGCGGTGCAGAGCTCATCCGGCGTCTATCGCGCTGGCCGATGCCGGCAAGGCCAAGGTACTCGGCTGGGTCGGCGATGAGCTTGGAAACCAGCAGACCGCCTTCACCTTCACCACGGGCACGATGGCGAAGGACCATCCCGATATCGTCCGCCGCTTCCTCGATGGCTTCCGCAAGGCCGGCGCGGCCTGGGACCGGGCCTTTATGGACGCGAACGGCAACCGCCAGGACCAGCCCGAAGCCGAGAAGATGATCGGCGTCGTCGCCGCGACCCTCAACCTGCCGCCTGCCGCGATTGCGAAGGGGATCGGCTATTTCGATCCCGAGGCGCGGCTCAAACTTGCGGATCTTCAGAACATGCTCGATTGGCTTTACCAACAAAGCATGATCAAGACGAAGATGGACGCGCCTTCGTTGATCGACGCCCGCTTCGCGTCGACCGCGCCTTAGCGCCGCGCATAGGAACTGGCAGGGCTCGCGCCGCACGACGGCGATGCTCCCGCGCGGATTGACAATCCCTCGGAAAAATGTTCTCTATATGTTCTAAACCTCGGCGGGCCGAGATGGAAGCAACGATCCTCCATGCGGACCTGGATGCGTTCTACGCTTCGGTCGAGCAACTGCTCGACCCGTCGTTGCGCGGGAAACCCATCGCCGTCGGCGGCGGTGTCGTGCTGGCCGCTTCCTATGAAGCCAAAGCATTCGGCGTCCAAAGCGGCATGTCCGGATGGCGTGCGCGCGAGCTATGCCCAGCGCTCACTTTTGTAAGCGGCCATTTCAGCGAGTATCAGCGGCTGGGCGATGCCGCGATCGAGATCCTCGGCGATTACACGCCGCTCATCGAGCGGATTTCGATCGACGAGGCGTTTGCCGATGTCGTGGGCTGCACCCATCTCTTCGGGCCGCCCGCCGAGATTGCGGCAACGATCCGCCGCCGCGTGCGCACGGAACTCGGCTTACCGATCTCGGTCGGCGTCGCGCGCACAAAACACCTCGCGAAAATCGCCTCGCAAGTGGCCAAGCCCGATGGTCTCGTCGTCGTCGATCCCGCGACGGAGATGGACTTCCTTCGCGATTTGCCGGTCGAGCTGATGTGGGGCGTGGGTCCCGTCACCAAGGCGAAGTTGGCCGAGATCGGCGTGCTCACGATCGGGCAGTTGGCGCAAACCCCAGGATGGTCGCTCGAGCGGCTGGTTGGTTCTGCCGCAAGCAAGAAGCTCGCCGCGCTCGCGTGGAATCGCGACCCGCGCGAGATCGAGACGCATCGCCGCTCGCGATCGGCGGGAGCGCAGTCGGCACTCGGCAAGAAGCCGGCTGAAGAGAAGGTCTTTCGACCCACCCTCCTCCATCTCGCGGACAGGATCGGCAGTCGGCTGCGGGCCAAGTCTTTGGCGGGCCGAACAGTCACCGTTCGCGTTCGCTTTGCCGATCTGCACGCGGTCACCCACGCGGTAACGCTCGATGCGCCGATTTCGGCGACGGCGACACTCGCCGAGGTCGCGACCGACCTCGTGCGCACGGTCCTCGCGCATCACCGCCACGAGCGGCATATCTCGCTTTTGGCGATCTCGGTGTCGCATCTCGAAAAGGACTTCGGAAATACAACTCGATCTGCCCCTCGGCCTGCGAGACGAGGCGCGCCGTCCGGGCAGCAGGCGAGGTATCGCACGCTCTGCGGCTGACCGCGCGGTTGACCGGATTCGCGAACGCTTCGGATGGGAAGCGGTCGGATACGGATCGGTTGCCTTGGGATTCGCCCGTTCCGTGCCGGACGATTTTCGCGCGCTCGCCGAGCACGATCTCTGATCGGCGCTGCGTTCCCCTCGTCCTCGACACGCTCGCACCGCAAGCCCGAACATTGCTTCGCCTGCGTTTGAAATTCGTGGGAGGCCTAGCTTTCGGGATACTCCTCGATGACATCCACCTTGTCTGGGTAGAAAGCCAAGTGGTTCCTGATGGCCGCCACCGCTTCGTAGGGCGCCTCATAGGTCCAGACGGCGTTGATCGCGCGCGCTCCGCCTGATGGGATGCTGAAGTATGCGCAGTCGCCCTTATAGGGGCAGTAGGTAGTATGAGCACTCCGCTCAAGCAGCGTCATATCCGCGTTCTCGCGCGGAATGTATTGCGCTGCCGGGTAGCTCGCTTCGCGGAGGATCAGCGCGTTGCGACTATCGGCCAGAACCACGCCGCCGAGCGAGACGACGACTCGTTTGAGGTTGCGCTCGATCGTGATGGGATGATCGGGTCCTGGGATCTTGATCGTCTTCGTCGTTGTATTCGTCTGTTCGGACATACTTCACCTCGTGAATCCGGGTAGAGAACCGGATTGGCTAGTGGCTTTTGCCGCCATCGACATTGAGGACGTGGCCGGTGATGAATGAAGCTTCGTCCGACGCGACGAAGACAATCGCATTGGCAAGCTCCTCCGGCAGACCGAGGCGGCCCATCGGAACAGTCGTGACGAGAGCCGACTTGTTTTCCGGCGTGCCCGTAAAGCGGGTCAGCATGCCGGTATCCGTGGGGCCAGGCGCGACGGCATTTACGCGAATTCCCGACTTGGCGAGTTCGAGCGCCACCGACTTGGTAATGCCTTCCACGGCGTGTTTCGCGCCGACATAGATCGAGGCTCCGGCCGCGCCCTCGTGTCCGTAGGTCGAGGAGATATTGATGATGTTGCCGCTCCCCTGGGCCTGCATAGCGCGCACTTCGTGCTTCATGCTCAGGACGACGCCGAGAACGTTGGTGTCGAAGGTCGCGGCATAGCTTTCCGCGGTCTGCTCCGTGATCCGGCCGCGCTCACCTTCAGTGCCGGCATTGTTCACCGCGACATCGAGACGGCCAAACCGTGCGACGGTTTTGTCGACCAGAGCACGGACCTCATCTTCCTTGCGGACGTCGGCATTGACGAACTCGGCCTCCGCCCCGAAGGAACGCAGCTCGTTAACGAGCGCCTTGCCAGCCTCGTCGCGCCGACCGGCAAGGACCACCTTCGCACCCTTCTTGGCGAAAGCGATAGCGGTCGCGCGGCCGATGCCGGTCAGCGCCCCTGTAATCAAGATGACGGGGTTGGTCATGGGTCCAGTCCTTCATGGTATGGCGTTGACCATGAGATGAACTCTCCCCAACGTTTGAAAAAGTGCGCCATAGTTCCGAACATATCGGACTGGAATGTCCGAAATGGAGATTTCGCGGATGGACAGTCTGGGATCGCTGAATGCCTTCGTTCGGGCAGCGGAAGCCCGAAGTTTCACGGTTGCCGGACGCCAACTTGGCGTGTCGTCGTCGGCGATCGGCAAGGCAGTGGCGCGGATGGAGGAACGGCTCGGTGTGCGCCTTTTCCATCGCAGTACGCGCAGCATCGCACTAACCGCGGAAGGTGCCTTATTCCTCGAACGGTGCCGGCGCATCTTTTCTGAAATCGAAGCGGCCGAGCTGGAACTGTCGCGGATGCACGAGGCCCCGCGCGGCACGCTACGTGTCAGCCTGCCATTGGTCGGCATGGTGATGACACCTACTCTCGTCGCGTTCATGCGGGCCTATCCCGAGATAATGTTGGATCTCGATTTCAGCGATCGGGTCGTCGATGTGATCGAGGAGGGGTTCGACGCCGTAGTGCGCTTCGCCGAAGTCGGTGACTCGCGTTTGATGTTCCGGGCTTTGGGCACATATCGCCGACGCCTCGTGGCGGCCCCAGCCTATCTGGCGGCGAAGGGTGTTCCTCTGAGCCCAGACGATCTCAAGGCTCATGCCTGCCTGCGCCACAAATTTCCAACCAGCGGGAGGCTCGAGCGATGGCCACTGCCGCCGGAGCATGCCGGCATCGAGACCGAACTGCCCAGGACAGCCGTGGCGAGTACGATTGAGCCGTTAATCGCTATGGCTGAACAAGGCGCGGGTATCGCCTATCTGCCCGACTTCGCCATAAGCCGGCAACTTCGTGAAGGCCTCCTCGTCACCGTGCTCGACGACTACACCGACCACTCCGGACCCCTTCGAGTCCTATGGCCATCGAGCCGGCATCTCTCCCCTAAGCTCCGAGTGTTCGTAGACTTTCTTGCCGCGAACCTCGTCCCCGTCGTGGAAAGCCCAGGTGGCACAGAAAGCCGGCGTGATCGAGAATGACTTCCGCTCGATCAGAGCATTATTGATTTTGACATCGTGACCCGCCTCGTGAGCTAAGTGTCTTCTATGCCGGACATCGATTTCACGAAGCTTCCACCTTTTCATTCCAGCGAGGAAATCCTCGCTCATCGGCGCTTTCCGGTGGCGCGCGACGAATTCGTGAAGGCGATGCTCGCCCTCTATGAGCACAAGCCGTTCCTCAACCGGCTGCTGCTCGAAGCCAGCCGGACGGTTCTGGGCGTCATTATCATGTGCCTCCATGCCCGATACGACGCGGCGGATCGCACGACCTGGCCGACGCTGCGCCTCGTCGCGGAGTTGATGGGGATACATGGCCTGGCTAGTCCCAGCCGCGTTCAGGATCTCGTCTCGCGCTTCGTCAAAACCGGCTATATCGAACAGCGCGTGGCGCCGCAGGATCGCCGCGTCCGCCTTCTCACCCCCACCAAAAAGATGGTCGCGCAGGACCAGGATTTTCTGGTCTCGCATCACCTGCCGCTGCAGATCCTCTACCCCAAGCCGGGCTACGGCTTGATCATGTCGCGCGATCCTGCGTTCCAATTGAAGCAGCGCCTCGTGTCGCGCGACCTCTTCGCCCTGGGCGCGCAGATCCTGGCCGGCAATCCGATCATGATGCTGTTCCAAGGCCGCGACGCCGGCGTGATGATCCTCATCAAACTGATCGCGATGGCCAAAGCCCAGGGCAACACCGCACCGCTAAAGATTTCCTATTCCGATTTGGGCGGCCGCTTCGGCGTGTCGCGCACCCATGTCCGCAACCTTCTCGCCGCTGCCGAAGAGATGGACCTGGTTCGTTTAACGACGAACCGCGGTCACTATGTCGAGATGAAGACACAACTCCTGCAGGCCTTCGACAAGCTTGTCGCCGACGCCATGAGTGGGTTCGATCTCTGTTACCAACTGGCTTTGCGCGCGCCCGGGTAACATCCGCTTGTTCTGCCCGATCGTTGGCAAAAGTTCCGTTGTTGTCCTGCGGACACCGGATCATGTTGCTTAGAGCTATTGGTTGCCGGTTTGGGGGATTCCGCTGCATCGGTCGTCATCGCCGATGCGGAACGGTTCAGGGGTGGTGATGCAGGGGCGCGTCAAACGGGGGGCGCGGGCTGGCCAGGAGCGGCCCGGCCGCATTCGGCTTAGCGGGTTATTGGCCTCGACATCGGTCGTGGCCCTGCTGATCGGCGGCGCACCGTCGGCCTGGGCCGCGGGCTGCGCGGTCACGCTCAACGGCGGCTCGGCTGCCTCGCTCAGCAACAGCTCGCCGGCCGGCGATTGCATCGTGGTCGAAGGCGGCGCCAGCGTCACCGGCAACGTCACCAACACGACCAGCGGCGTCCTCACCGCGCACGGCGCCGCCGCACCGTCGCGGACGGGCATCGCCATCACCAACAGCACCGTCACCGGCGCCGTCATCAATGCCGGCCGGATCAGCGCATCGAACAGCGGCGTCATCGTTCGCGGCGCGACCGTGTCCGGCGGCATCAGCAATAGCGGCACGCTCTCCGCGGCCGGTGCCGGTGTCCTCATCGGCGCCAAGGTCCCTACCAACTCAGGACAATTTACCCAGTCGAGCTTCGGCGGCGGCATCAGCAACAGCGGCACGCTGACCGCGAGCGGCGGCGGCATCTGGGTCGGCGGCACGATCGCCGGAGCCGGGACAAGCTTCAACATTGCGAGCGTCACGCTCTCGACCTTCACCGGCGGGATCACCAATAGCGGCACGATGTCCGTCAACGGCAACGGCATCTGGATCGGCGGCGCGGCAGCCAACGTCTTTGACGTGGTGGTGACCTCGACCTTCGTCGGCGGCATCAGCAACAGCGGCACGATTTCCACCAACCGCTTCGGCATCGTGGTCGGCGGGGTTGCGACATCGGACTCATCGGTGGCGATCGCGACCTTCGCCGGCGGCATTACCAACAGCGGCACGATGGTCGGCGGCATTCAGGTCGGCTTCACCGGGAATGGCCAGGGCAACGTAAATATCTCGAATTTCTCGGGCGGCATCAGCAATTCCGGCACGATTTTCGGAAACATCGCGATCGGCGCCACCGGCGCCCGCGGCTTCGCTACGCTTTCGACCTTCGCCGGCGGCATTGCCAATTCGGGCCTGATCAACGGAAACATCATCACGAACGGCGTGACATTTTCGGGTGGTGTCAGCAACTCCGGCACGATCGCGGGTGGTGCCGGGGCCGTGGGCATCGATATTACCACCACAACTTTTTCCGGCGGGATCAGCAATTCGGGCACGATCATCAACGACGGCGCGGGCATTATCGTTGATATCTTCGTGACGAGCTTCGCCGGCGGTATCAACAATTCCGGCACGATTTCGCACAGCGGGGTCGGCAATCCTACCGGCATTCGGGTTGTCGGCCCGACGTTCTCTGGCGGCATCACCAATTCAGGCGCAATCTCGGCCGAGAGCCCCGACGGCGTTGGCCTTTTCGTTGAGGCTACCAACTTCTCCGGCGGGATCAGTAATTCCGGCACGATCATGGGCATCGGCACCGCGGTCAAGCCAATGGCATTTATCTCACAGCCGTTCGAACCTTCACCGGCGACATCATCAATACCGGTCTGATCGAGGGCAGCTTCTTCGGCCTCGGAGGCGACACCGATGCGAGCCTCAACATCAGCAATTTCGGCACCATTTCGGGCGGCGTGGCCGCCATCGATTTCAACGTCGGCGCGCCAGTGTCGATTTTCGATTCCGGCGTGCTCATCGGCAACGTCATCCTGACGAACAATGCGCCCGGCAACACCTTCACGCTGGGATCGGGCTACACCATCACCGGCAATGTCATGGGCCGTGGCAGCGATACCTTGCAGCTCGGCGGCAGCACCATCGGCGCGTTCGATCTGTCCAAGATCGGTACGCAATATACCGGCTTCACGACCTTCAACGTGGTGAGTGCGAACTGGGTCGCGACCGGCACCGGCAACCAGAGCTGGACCATCGCCAGCGGCGCCGCGCTGCAACTCGGCGACGGTATCGTTGCCGATGGCGGCGCGATCAATGGCAACGTGATCGACAACGGCATCTTCGCCATCGACCGGGCCGACACCTATACGTTTGCCGGCGCCATCTCTGGCGGCGGTGCGTTCGTGAAGATGGGATCGGGCACCACCGTTCTGACCGGCGCGAACCTCTATGCCGGCGGCACAGAAGTCGATGCCGGCACGTTGCAACTGTCCGGCGCCGGCACGCTCGGCGCGACGAGTGCGACGACCACTATCAACCCTGGCGCGACGCTCGATCTCGGCGGCACGACGCAGACGCAAGCGGCCCTCGATCTCGCCGGCGGCACTGTGCAGAACGGCAATCTGAATGCGCCGATCACCGCAGCCGGCGGCACCATCAGCGGCATCGGCGGCAGCGCGAGCGTGACCGCGATTTCCGGCACGACAACCATCGCCGGCACCAACGCCTATACGGCTGCGACCAACATCAATGGCGGCGCGTTGAATGTGGTCGGAAGGATCACCGGCACATCGAGCTTCAACGTCAATGCGGGCGGCTTCTTGTCGGGCACCGGCACCATCGATCCGCTCACCGTGAGCATCGCGTCCGGTGCGACCTTCGCCCCCGGCACACCCGGCGTGCCCGGCACATCGATGGCCATTGTCGGCAATCTCGCTTTCCATCCCGGTGCGCTTTACGCGATCTATCTCAACCCGGCCGCGTCCACCTCCGTCACCGTCAGCGGCACGGCCGCGCTCGCCGGCACGGTTCAGGCGAATTTTGCCCCCGGCACTTACGCGAGCAAACAAACCTATGACATTCTGCGTTCCGCCGGCCTCGGCGACACGAATTTTAGTTTGACCACCGTGAACATGCCGCTGAACTACAGCGCGAGCCTGAGCTACACGCCGACCGACGCGTTTCTCACGCTCATCGCCACACTCGGCGCCGGCACGTCTCTCAATCCGAGCCAGCAAAATGTCGGCAGCGCGATCAATGCCCTCTTCAACAATGGCGGCACGCTATCGCCGAGTTTCGTCAGCCTGTTCAATCTCAGCGGCCCCAGCCTGGCGAACGCGCTCACCCAGGTCGATGGCGAGGATGCGACCGGGGCGGAACGCGGCGCCTTCGATCTGACGAATAATTTCTTAGGGGTGATGCTCGATCCGTTCGTCGGCGGCCGCGGCGGCGACGATAGCGGCGGCGATGGAGCGTTGGGTTTTGCGCCCGATCACGCTGTGATGCTTGCCGATGCGGGGGTCACCGACGCGCCGTCAAAACAACGCGTCCCGCGGCGCTGGACAGCGTGGGCGGCCGGCTTCGGCGGCACCGCAACCAGCGACGGCGATCCCGCCGCGGGAACAAACAATGTGACGACGAGCGCGTACGGCTACGCGGGAGGCTTGGATTACCATTACTCGGCCGACACTGTATTCGGCTTCTCGCTCGGCGGCGGCGGCACCAATTGGAGCGTTGCGCAAGGATTAGGGTCCGGCCGCAGCGACGCATTGCTCGCCGGCATCTATGGCATAACGCACGCAGGTCCGGCTTATCTCTCGGGTGCGCTGGGCTTTGCCGAGAACTGGTTCACGACCGATCGCACGGCTTTTGCCGGCGACAAGCTGACGGCGAGCTTCCAGGGCCAGAGCTATAGCGCGCGGCTCGAAGGCGGCTACCGGTTCGCCGTTCCCCTCGATCACAACGCCATCGGCGTCACGCCTTACGCCGCAATCCAGGCGCAGGACTTCCATACGCCGTCCTACCGCGAGACCGATGTGAGCGGCGGCGGCTTCGCGCTGTCATACGAAGCGATGAACGGGACGGATACGCGCGGCGAATTGGGCGCGCGCTTCGACGGCCACACCGCGCTCGGCAATTTGCCGTTGACCCTCCGCGCCAAGCTCGCCTGGGCACACGACGAGGTGGGCAACCACGCGCCCAATGCCTCATTCGTGTCGCTGCCCGGCGGGAGTTTCACCGTCAAAGGCGCACCGATCCCGCACGACTCCGCGCTCACCTCGGTGGCCGCGCAATTGTTCTTGGCGCCGAACTGGTCGATCGTCGCCAAGTTCGACAGCGAGTTCGCCTCCGGCTCGCGCCTCTACGCCGGCACAGGAACGCTGCGCTACACTTGGTGACCAAGACGCGTTGACCCGGCGCGCCTGTAGCGACGATGGCGACCCGCCGGATTGGTGTCGATGTGATGACGTTCGGAGGAGGGCAAACCGGACAATTTTCGTCATGCACGGTCGGCAGCCGAACGATGGCCAATGCTTTGACGATTTCGCCTGTCGAATTAGACCGCAGCGCGCCGCACGGCAAGGCAGGTGATGTCGTCGGATTGCAGGGCGCCTTGGGCGAAATCATCGACGCTGCGGATCACCGCCAGCATCAGCTCGTGCGGTGATCTGCCCGGTTCCGTCTCGGCGACGGCGAGCAGGCGTTTCACCTCATAGAGGCTGCCCGCCGGGTCGAAGGCTTCCGTCACGCCGTCCGTATAAAGGAATAACGCCTCGTCCGGCGCGAGGGTGAAACGACGCTCGCTAAAGCGGTGGCCGGGCATAATGCCCAGGACCGGGTCGCCCGTACGTTTCAGCAAGCGCGCGCCGGCGGCACCGGCGATGACCGGTTCGCAATGCCCGGCATTGATATAGGCGACTTCGCCCGTCGCCTCATCAAACTCGGCGTAGAACAAGGTGACGAACATATCGAGCGGGTTCTCGGAACACAGCGTCTCATTGACACCGGCCATGAGATCGGCGGGCCTCAGGTCGCCGCGGATCGCGATGTCATGCAGCGTCGTACGCGCGACCGCCATGAAGAACGCGGCCGCGATGCCTTTGCCCGAGACGTCACCGACGATCAGGGCGAGCTTGCGATCGCCGATGCGGAACACGTCGTAGAAATCGCCTGCCATCTCATAGGCCGGCCGCATCACCGCGGCGACATCGGTCGGCGCGAAAGCTATCGAAATCGGTCGGCAGGATCGCCGCTTGCAACTGGCGCGCGACAACGAGATCGTCATTGATACGCAGGTCTTTTTCCTCGAGCAGGCGATTCTTCTCGGCGATCTCGGCCGTGCGCTCGGCGACACGTTGCTCCAGCGTGCGGTTATACGCTTCGAGCGCCAGCTCGGCGGCCTCTTGCTGCGCGCGCACGGCGACCACCAGCAAGCCGGTGAAGCTGATCACCGCCATGAAACCTTCGACAAGCAGGAAGGATTGATTATCGCTCTTGCCGATGAAGGAGCCGACGCCGTTCGCGGTGCCGACGATGATCACCGCGCTGATCGCCGCTGCGGCAAAACTCGCGCCACGCGCCTTCGCTCGGAAACCGGCCCACAGCAAGATCGGCAGGTAAAGATAGTCGATCGGATATTTCGTGACGTAGGCGAGTGCACCGACCGCCGCCACCGCGGCCGTCACCGCCACGATCGTGCCGATGAACTTGCCGTCGAAGCCGGGCCAATCGCGATACCACGCCAGCACCAGCGGCGCGAACACACCGATGCCCGCCGCGTCGGCGAGCAGCCAAGTAACAATCGTGATCGCGAATTGATCGCTCGGCGTCACCCCGACGATCCAGAACGTGCCGACACCAATGATCGCCGCACAGGCTGCACCGCCGAGCGCCGCGATCAGAAGGAAGACGACCGTATCGAGGGCGCGATCGAAGGGCTGCCAATTGCCACTGAGCCAGCGCATGAGCTTGGCGGCGCAGAGCGCTTCGGCCACCGCCGCCGTGCCACCGCCAGCATTCCCGATGATCGCGGCGGCAAGACTCGTCTCCGCCGAGAAGAAGAGCGGCGCGCCGTTGCAGAAATTTCCGAGCCACAGCGCTGGCCAGACTCGCGGCCCGAAAATCAGGACCGAAGCGACGGCAATGCCGGACGGCGGAAAGATCGGGCTGATATCGGCAGCGCCGATGCCGACATAGAACACCACCAGGCCCGCGACCGAATAGATCGCAAAGATGCCGAGATTGAGCAGCAGCCAACCGCGCCAGCCGCGCGGCAGGCCGAGGGTCGAAGGCGTTGCGACCGACCGTTCCGCGATCACAGGCGGCTCACGCCAGATGCGCTGCCGCGGCGTCGACGGTGTCGTAGATCTCGAACAATTCTTTGATGCCGCCGAGATCGAAAATCTCGACGATCTCTTGCCGCAAGGCGCAGAGCGCGAGGCGCTGACTATTGGCGCGCGCACCCTTCGCCAGCATCAGGAAGGAGCGCAGCCCGGCGCTCGAGACATAATCCATCGCCGAGAGATCGACGATGATGCGGCTGTCGCGGGCGATGACCGCGCGCACTTTTTCCTCAAGCTGCTTCGCGACCGAGCTGTCGACGCGGCCGACGATGCGCATCACCAGCATATTGTCGAGCCGCGTTTCAACGACTTCCATGGAAAGGTTCTTCCTTGCGCGTTGGATAGAGCGAGTCGGAGAGAAAATTCTACCTCGCCGCGACCAAAGATGGGAAGATAATGACGAGTGGGGGGAAGATCGTGGTGAACGTTTTCTTACGTGGCCTGTTACCCGGCAAAGAAGCCGCCGCCAAGCCGGCCGAGCACCGTTCGCGGGTTCAGCGCCCCAGCAATCTCGTCTATTCGGTCGATGAACGGCCGCCAACCATACCGCTGTTGGTCTCGGCGCTTCAGCACGTCATGGTGATCGGCAGTATCGGCGCGGTCTTCCCGTTGCTGGTGCTCGACGCCGCCGGCGCATCGCGCGCGATGACCGAACAGGTGATGTCAGTTTCATTGCTGACGCTCGGCCTCTCGACCTTGCTGCTCTGCTATCGCTCGCGCCTTCTCGGCTCGGGCTATCTCCTGCCCTCGGTTTTCACCGCCGCCTATCTCCCGGCAAGCATCGCCGCCGCCAAGGAAGGCGGCTGGCCGCTGGTCTGCGGCATGACGATCTTCGCCGGCGTGGTCGAGCTTATCCTCAGCCGTTTCGTGCAGCGGCTTCGCCCCTATCTGCCGACCGAGATCGCCGGTTTCGCCGTGCTGATGATCGGACTGACGCTCGGCATTCTCGGCTTCAACCTCATCACCGGCGTATCGGCTGCGGGCGAGGCGATGGGCGTCAATGCCGGCACGCAGGCGCTGCTTGGCATCGCCTGTATCGCGATCATGATCGTGCTCAACGTTTGGGGCTCGAAGAACCTCAAACTCTATGGCTGCCTGATCGGCCTGGTGCTCGGCTATGTTGCCGCGGTCTTTGCCGGCATGATCGATTTCTCTGACGCACGACTATCGCTCGCCACCGCCATCTATCCCCCTTTGCCCGGCTTCGGCTGGCCGACCTGGTCGACCGGCTTGATGCTGCCCTTCGCGGTTAGTGCCGTCGCCTGCGCTCTGCGCGCGATCGGCGACATCACCACCTGCCAGAAGATCAACGACGCGAATTGGCAGCGGCCCGACATGGTCTCGATGCGCAACGGCATCGCTGCCGACGGACTCGGCAGCATCGTCGCCGGCTTGCTCGGCACCGTCGGCGTGAACAGCTTCTCCGGCTCGGTCGGGCTTTCAATCGCGACCGGCGTGACCTCGCGCACGGTCGGCTACGCGACCGGCGCGCTGTTCATCATTATCTCTTTCATCCCGCCGCTCAGCGATCTCGTCGCGCTGATGCCGCGGCCGCTGATGGGCGCGATCCTGATCTTCACCGCCTGCTTCATCATGCTGAGCGGCATGCAGGTGATCACCAGCCGCTTGATGGACGGCCGCCGCACCATCGTCATCGGCGCCGCGCTGCTGATGGGTTTCAGCCGCTATCTCTTCCCCGGCTTCTATGCCGCCGCACCCGCTTATCTTTTGCCGGCGGTCAGTTCACCGATGGTGCTTGGCCTGCTGACGGCGCTGGTGCTCAACCTCATCTTCCGCATCGGCGTCAAGAAAAGCGCCGAGATCACCTATACGCCCGGCGCCGATGCGCTGACCAAGCTCGAGAATTTCGGCAACGAGCAGGGCGGCAAATGGGGCGCGCGGCGCGACGTGATGGAGCGCGTCATCCATGCGATGATCGAAAGCGCCGAAGCGCTCGAGTTGGTCATGACGCCGGGGCGGAGTGCGCGGTTCGGCCTGACCTTCGACGAATATCGGCTCGATCTGAACCTTACTTATGAGGGCGAGGCTTTCGTTACGCGCGGCCCCGCACCTTCGCCGCAAGAGCTGATGGAAGACGAAAAGCAGCTCACGCGGCTTGCGGTGATGATGATCCGGCGGCTGGCGACGAAGATGAGTGCCAGCAGCAGCGGTGCGACCCAGCACGTGACGATGAATTTCGACC
The DNA here is from genome assembly GCA_963740675.1 of uncultured Alphaproteobacteria bacterium. GTDB lineage: Bacteria > Pseudomonadota > Alphaproteobacteria > ATCC43930 > CGMCC-115725 > CAIKMD01. Next base: position 193,885 of record CAVUFS010000001.1, on the reverse strand, counting down.
AATAAGCCGCGCCGCGCGCGATCGCGCTGGGCCGCATCGAGGGGGATTGATGACCGAGAATACTGTATCGGCGGACGAGGGATTCTTCCCCCGCTGGAGGCTGAAGCGCGAGGCGCCGGTGCTGCCGGAGGAGCGCTTGCCGGCCGGGCCGACGCTGATCTCCGGCATCCAGCACATCATCGCAATGTTCGGCTCGACCGTCCTGGCGCCGCTTCTGACGGGCTTCGATCCCAATGTCGCGATCTTCTTCTCGGGGATCGCGACGCTGATCTTCTTCGTCATCACGCGCGGCCGCGTGCCGAGCTATCTCGGCTCCAGCTTCTCCTTCATCGGCGTCATCATTGCTGCCACGGCCTATGCCGGCGCAGGCGCCAATCCCCGGATTGGCCTCGCTCTCGGCGGCATTCTGGCGGCAGGGGCGGTCTATGCCCTCATCGGCATCGTCGTGCAGTTCGCCGGCTACCGCTGGATCGAGCGCCTGATGCCGCCGGTCCTCACGGGTTCGATCGTCGCCGTCATCGGTCTCAACCTCGCGCCGGTCGGTATCAAGCACCTCTCGGCGAGCCCGCTCTCCGCCTGGATTGGTGTTTTGACGGTGTTCGCCGTGGCCGCGATCGCTTGCCACGGTTCGCCAGCGGCGCGGCGCCTGCCAATCTTGCTGGGCGGCGCCATCGCCTATGGACTCTACCTCGTCCTCGCCAACGGTTTCGGTCTTGGGCAGCCGATCGACTTTGCAGCGCTCAGCGCGGCCCCATGGTTCGCTTGGCCCCGCTTCGCCGCGCCCGAATTCGACGGACGAGCGATCGCGCTGATCGCTCCCGTGGCGGTCATTCTCGTCGCCGAGAATCTTGGCCACATCAAAGCGATCGGCGCTATGACCGGCCGCCCGCTCGATGCCTATCTCGGACGCGCCTTTCTCAGCGATGGACTCGCCACCATGCTGTCGGCTGGATGTGGCGGCCCAGGTGTCACGACGTATGCCGAGAACATGGGCGTCATGGCGGTGACGCGAATCTACTCGACCCTGATATTCCCGGTGGCGGCGGTCATCGCCATCGTCATCGGCCTCTCCCCCAAGATCGGCGCTCTGATCCTCACGATTCCCGAGCCGGTCATCGGCGGCTTATCGATCGTCGTCTTCGGCCTTATCGCCGCAACCGCCGGGAGAATCTGGGCCGAAAACCGCGTCGACTTCTCCGATCCGCGCAATCTGCTCACCGCCGGGGTAGCACTGACCCTCGGCGCGGGCGATCTCACGCTACCGCTCGGCGGCTTCGCCCTGAGCGGGATCGCGACGGCAACCTTCGGCGCCATCCTGCTCTATCACGCCTTGCGACCGCGCGTTTAGGTACGCCGAAGCTCGACGACAACCTGCGACTGGACGACACTGAACATCGCTTCGCGCGCCGGATTTCCGCCCTGCTCGATGCGTAACCCGATTGCTTCCGGCTGGGTCCGGATCAACTCCATCACCGCATCGAATTTCGCCGGCGTCTCGACACGGTCCAACCCGGTAATGAGGCTCAGCGCCAAGATGTCCATCAGCGTATGGCCGTAGAGCCGGCTTGCCTGAACCTCGCTACGCAAATTCGCGCGGCTCGTCGGGAATCGCTCGTCGAGATATTTTTGCAATTCGCCACCCGGCAGCAACAAGCGCCGCCGCAGATCGCAGGTTTCGTCGAACGACGCGAGAAACGCCGCGTCGCCGCGATGATAGGCACGCAGTGCCTGCCCGGTGTAAGCCGTCTTCTCATCGGCAAACACGATGAAGGCAGCGCCGCCGGGCTTGAGCAACGCGTAAATCCGCGCCAACGATGCGCAAAGATCGTCGAAATAATAAAGCACGTGAATAGCGAGAATCAGGCCGAAGCCGCCGGGCGCTTCAACCGCAGTCTCTGGCAGGAACGACGCACAAATCGAGCGGCCGACATGCAAGCGGCCAGACGCACGAACCGCCGCCTGGTATTGTGAGAGGTAATAGGCGTTGCAATCGAGGATCACGCCGCTCGCGCCGTCGGGGAATTCATCGGCAACGAGCGCGAAGGTCTGGCCGTCGCCGCAGCCGATATCGAAAAAGCGGAAGGCTTCCGACGTATCGCGGCGCTGCGCACGAATAAGATTCTTCAGGACGGGAACGAACAATTCGCGCTGATCGGTGCCGAGCATGGCGACACGGTCGAGCGGATCCCATTTGAGCAGCCGCGCGAAAGCATTCGTATATTGCGCGTCGGCGTCGAGCGATTTGAACTCGTTCTTGGTGATCTCAAGCGCATCGTCAAAACGCGCGGCGTGCTCGGCGACGAAGGCGCGTGTGATGTCCATCACGCGCCGCGAACGCGATCGATCAGGCCGAGCACATCCGCCGGCAACGCATCGTCGCGCCAGGCGACATGCCCATCGGGCCGCACCAGCACCAATCGCCGCTGATGAAGATCGAGCAGTTTCGGATTAGCGAGATCGATCACCGTCAGCGGCACACCGCGCGTCGCCGCCGCATCGGCAAGCCGGCCGGTATCCGGCGGCTCCGTGCCCAGCCGCAGCAGCACGAAGCGATTGTCGCCGAACAGATCGAGCGTCGAGCGCTTCGGCTCCAGCCAGGCGTGCGGCGCGCGCGTGCCGGGCCGCGCGCTCGGCACGAACGGCACTGTCTCATAAGGGATCGGCGGCGTGCCGTCGGGAACGACGATCGGCGAGTTCTCGTAGTAGTAGCCGAGCCGCAGATTCTCGGTGAAGGTCGGGCCGTTGGCGCCATTCGCGGTGCGATAGGCCTCGACCCAGCGCTTGCGCAACGCTTCGCCCGCGGGCGAATCCTCGGTGATCTCGGGCCCACCGGGCAGATCGGCCAGCAGCACGAATTCGTCGGTGCAGGCCTGCACGTTGTAGAGCGCGATCGGCTTGCGCTCGGCCTCATAGCTGTCGAGCAGCGCCGGTCCGCCCCAGCCCCGGAGCGTCGCGACCAGCTTCCAGCCGAGATCGACCGCATCGGCGAGGCCGGTATGAAGGCCGAGTCCGCCGGTCGGCGAATTCTGATGCGCAGCATCGCCACAAATGAAAACGTGGCGATCGCGATAATGCTGCGCGACGCGCTCGCGCCGCTCCCAATCCATCACCGACAGCACCTCGTAAGGCACGTCGTCGCGGCCGATGAGGCGGCGCAGATAGCGATCGGCATCGAAATTCGGATCGGCTTTCAGCACCGAGAGGCGCCACAGCTCCTTGCCGTCGATGCCGATGATCTCGCCCCAGGTCCCGCCGGCATCGGTGAAGCGGAAGAAGCGCGACCAACCCTTGTCGTGGATCTTCATCATCTCCGCCGAGCGGAAGAAGACGTTGACGCTATGCGCGACGAGGCCCAGCCCTTCGTAACCGAAATCGAGCGCGGTCACGACCGTGCCGTCGGCGCCGTCGCAGCCGACGAGATAGCGCGCGCGAATTGTCTCGCTCTTCCCGTTTTGTCGATCGGTGATGGTCGCGGTAACGCCGTCTTCGTCCTGGGTGAAGTTGTCGAGGCTCGTCAGGTGGCGGATCGTCACCGAGGGCAGCGAGCGCGCCTTCACCAAGAGGATCGGATCGTAATAGATCTGTGCGCAGGCGACGCGCGGCTCGGGCGTGTAATCCAGCTTCTGGTCGTTGTAGGCGGGCACGTGATGGCGGGCGAGCTCGAAGCCGACCATGCTGGTGCAATAGGTCAGTCCCTGCGGATGGTGCTTCGGCCAGCCCGAATTCTGGACGATCTCGGCGATACCCCAGCGGCGGTTGAGCTCCATCGAGCGGATCGACAAGCCGCTCATCTTGGGGATCGAGATGGTGCCGTCGCGCCGCTCCACCACCAGGCAGGGGATGCCGGCCATGCCGAGCTCGATCGCCAGCGCGAGCCCGACCGGGCCGCCGCCGGCGATCAGGACAGGAATTGGCGCGCCGCTCATAAAGGAACGGTACGGTGGGCTTCCGCGCCGGTCAACGATGGGCATTAGCCGGCGGTCGCCGGTGCGCGGTCGAGCATTGCTTTCGGCACGGGAAGCCGGGACAATCAGTGTTGGGACGAAACGCCTATAAAGCGGGAGGACGGCATGGCCGAGCTGCGCGATAAATTCGCGGCATCCAATGTCATCGCTATGTGGGAACAGTCGCTGCACCCGAATTTGCCTTTGGTGCCGGCGCATATCTGGCATTGGCAGCAGATGAACCCGCTGATCGGCGAGGCCGCCGGTGCCGTCAACATGGACGATGCAGAGCGTCGGGTGCTGATCCTGTCCAATCCCGGCCTCGCGAGCAGCGGCCGCCAGGGCGCGGCGCCCAATCTTTCGGTCAATCTGCAGGTGCTGATGCCGGGCGAGAAGGCGCGGCCGCACCGCCACACCATGCATGCGCTGCGCTTCGTGCTCGAGGGCAAGGGCGCGGTGACCATCGTCGAAGGCAAGCCCTGCCCCATGCTGCCGGGCGATCTGATCCTGACGCCGGGCATGACCTGGCATGAGCATGTGAACGACACCAATGAGCGCTCGGTCTGGGTCGACGCGCTCGACGTGCCGATCCATGGCTATCTCGAGAACCGCGTCTTCGAGCCGGGCCCGGTGCGCGGCCTGGCGCCACCGCCGGCCGATGAGGTCTTCGCCGCCGGCCTCGCCCCGGCCAGGCCGTCGACGCCGACGAGCTGGTCGCCGATGTTCCGCTATCCCTGGGAATCCGCGGTGAAGGCACTCGATGCGACCGCGCCCGATGCCGATGGTGCGCGGCGGCTGCGCTACACCAATCCGATGACCGGCGGCGCAGTGCTGTCGACCATCGATTGCTATGTCATGGGCCTGACCAAAGGCGCCGAGACGACGGCCTATCGCACCAACAGCAACGCCGCCTGCGTCGTGGTCGAGGGCGAAGGGCCAGTCGCGTATCGGTGACGACACGATCTCCTGGGGTCCCAAGGACATCTTCATCCTGCCGCATAATCAGTGGATCAGCCACCGCGCCTCGACCGACAAGGCGCGTATCTTCCAGATCACGGATCGCGAGCTGTTCCGCCGGCTGGATTTCCTGCGCGACGAGACGAGACACTGAGAAAAGGACGACAGAGAGCGATCATGGCAGCCAAGAAAAAAGCAAAGAAAACCGCGAAGAAGAAAGCCGCGCCCGCACGCAAAGCACCGGCCCGCAAGGCAGCCAAGAAAGCAGCGCCGAAGCAAGCGACGAAAAAAGCGGCGCCAAAGAAAGCGGCCGCCAAGAAAGCCGCCCCGAAAGCGAAACGCGTTGCCAGCAAGCTGCGCCTGACCATGATGACGGGCGGCTACGACATCGTGCGCGCGCTGCAAGACGGCACGGTGCAGCCGAAAGGCATCGAGCTGGTGATCGGCGGCTATTCCGGCACGCGCGGCATTCACGATCAGGTCGCGTCCGGCAAGGCCTGCGACATCAACGAATTCAACGGCGGGCATTACGTCGTGCAGAAGGCGCATGGCCGCGACGACTTCACCGCCATCCCGGTGTTCCTGCACCGCCGCTTCCGCCACGGCTTCATCTATATCAATACCAACAAAGGCATCACCAAGCCGTCCGATCTAGCCGGGCGGCGTGTCGCTTGCCGCAGCATCGGCGCGGCAGCGGCCTATTGGATGCGCGGCCATCTCGAAGAGCATGGCGCGCCGCATCGGTCGATCACCTGGGTGATCCAGGATCCGGACGACGCGTCGGAAGGGGCACCAGCTTCGACGAAGATCGAGGTTCTGCCGAAGGGCAAGAATGTCGAGGAGATGATCCTCACCGGCGAAGTCGATGCGATCATCATGCCGAATGTCAGCGAGGCGCATGCCAAGGGCGATCCGCGCATCGCCCGGCTGTGGCCGAACTACAAAGAGGTCGAGCTCGATTATTATCGCCGCACCGGCTTCTTCCCGATCATGCATGTGACGACGGTGCCGACCGAGATCGTCGAAAAATATCCCTGGGTGGTCGAGAGCCTAACCCTCGCCTTCGAAGAGGCAAAGCAGCTTGCCATGAAGCGCGTCGCCAATCCGCGCAACGTGCCCCTCGCCTTCTGGCGCACCTATTGGGAAGAAGAGCGCGCGATGCTCGGCGACGATCCGTGGCAATACGGGCTGAGCGATCTCAACAAGCGCAATTACGACACGCTGGTCGGCTTCGTGCATGACCAGGTGCTCGACGGGCCGCGGCCCCAGCTCGAAGACCTTTTCCCGAAAGAGGCGTTCCAGCTCGAGCTGCCGCTGCCGAAGCTGCACGAAATCAAATACGATTTCTGACCGACTAAAAAGGGAGGATCCACATGATCATCGACGTACACGGCCATATGAGCGCGCCAGCCGAGCTCTGGGCCTACAAAGCCGTCCAGCTCGCCGGCCGCGGCGCGCATGGCCGCGGCAAGGTCACGGTCAGCGACGACCAGATCCGCGAATCCTATCGCGCAAAGGAGACCTTCGGCGCTGGACATGTCGATCTCCTCGATAAGCACGGCACCGATTTCCAGCTCATCTCGCCGCGCCCGTTCCAGATGATGCATAGCGAGCGACCAGCCAAGATCGTCCAATGGTTCCACGAGGAATGCCACAACATCATCCATCGCGCGGTGAAGCTCTATCCCGACCGCTTCGCCGGCGTGTTGATGCTGCCGCAAGTCGCGGGCGAGCCGATCAACATCGTCCTGCCTGAGCTCGAGCGCTGCGTCAAAGAGCTCGGCTTCGTCGGCTGCCTCGTCAATTCCGACCCGTATGAGAATTCGGGCAAAGAAGCGCCGGGCATGGGCGACCGCTATTGGTATCCGCTCTACGAAAAGCTGGTCGAGCTCGACGTGCCAGCGATGCTGCATGGCGTCGGCTCCAAATCCGAGCGCACCAGCTATTCGACCCACTTCATCAACGAGGAAACGTTGACCACGGTCAGCCTCCTCAATTCCAAGGTCTTCGACGATTTCCCGACCTTGAAATTCATCATCCCGCATGGCGGCGGCGCGATCCCCTATCAGCTCGGGCGGTTCGAGGCGCCGACCCTCCGCGGCCATGGCAGCGGCAAGCGCTTCTCCGAGAAGATGAAGAACCTGTGGTTCGATACCACGCTCTACACGCCGCTGGCGCTGGAGCTGTTGATCAAGACAGTCGGCGTCGATCGCTGCCTCTTCGCGACCGAATGTCCCGGCACCGGCTCGGCGACCAATCCCGATACCGGCCGCTACATGGACGACATCGCGCCGATGATCAAAGGCTTCGATTGGCTTTCCGCGGCGGACCAGAAAGCGATCTTCGAGGACAATGCACGCAAGCTCTTCAAGCTCGACAAGGTCAAGCCGCGCCTTTAATAGCGTCGCGCGCAACAGCAATCGGGCGGGCATAACATGAGAGCGATGATTTATCGCGAATTCGGCTCGCCCGACGTGCTGCATTACGAGGATTTGCCCGATCCTGTCCCGGGTCCGGGCGAGATTGTCCTCGAAGTCCATGCCTGCTCGGTCAATCGCGTGCTCGATGTCGCGGTGCGCGCCGGCAAGCAGCCGCAGCGCAAGGTGCAATTGCCGCATGTCGGCGGTGTCGATCCCGTCGGTATCGTCACCGCCATCGGCCCCGGCGTCACCGATCGCAAGGTCGGCGATGTCGTCGCCGTGTTCCAAGGCCTCGGCGAGCGCAAGATGTTCGGCATCCATTGCTGGGGCGGCAACGCGCAATTCACCAAGGCGCCGGTCTTCGCTACCTGCGTCGTGCCGAAAGGCGTCTCTTACGCCGATGCCTGCGTGTTGGCGCGGCATGCGCCGGTCGCATGGAATCTGCTGGTGACGATGGGCAAGCTCAAGGCCGGCGAATTCGTGCTGGTCATGGGCGCGGCCGGCAATCTCGGCTCGATCGGCATCCAGCTCGCGAAGAATCTCGGCGCGCAGGTCATCGCCTGCGCCGGCTCCGACGATCGCGCGCAAATCGGCGCGGAGCTCGGCGCCGATCACGTGATCAACTACAATAAGACCGACCTAAAAGACGAGCTGCTGCGCATCACCCAGGGCAAGGGCGTCGATATCGTCTATGACAACATCGCCAATCCCGGCCCGACGGCAAAAGCGATCGATGCGTTAGGCTTCGACGGCCGGCTCGTCACCGCCGGCGCGCATGGCGGGCCGGTGGTGCCGGTCAATTTCTTCCATGTCTACGACCACCGCATCACCATCATGGGCAGCCCCTATAGCCGCGGCGAGGATGCCATGCCGGCGCTGAACGATGCCGCCGCCGGCAAGATGCGCGTGCTGGTCGAGCGCGTGATGCCGCTGAGCGAAGCGGTCGAGGCGCATCGCCTCGTCGAATCCTCACCCGCAACCGGGAAAATCATCCTCGACCCGTCGCTCGGCTGACGCCCGTGACTCAGGGCGGAAGATAAAAGCAGCAGCTTGTTTTATCGTCATGCCCGCGAAAGCGGGCATCCAGTATGCAGTTGTGGACCCCCGCTTCGCGGGGTTACGACGAGAGGTTGCAGCGCGCTCGGATAAAGCTGCCTTAGGGTTCAAGTCCCGTAATCCGGATGCCCGCGCCCGACACTTTGTATTTGCGATTGATCCAGATCAGCAGCGAGGTCAGCGCCTCCGCCGCGGCTGAATTGCTGATCGGCCCGGCATCGACGCCGCGCATCCCCATCGTCGCAATGAGATCGATCACCGCCTGACGCGCCGGCGCGTCGTCGGCGCAGACCAGCACGTCGCAATCGACCGAATGATCGAGATGGCGCAGCTTCTCGGCCGAGACATTCTGGAATGCTGAGACGACACGCACGGACTCGCCGAGCAGGGCCTGGATCGCCGCCACCGCGGAGCCGCCCTCCGGCAGTTGCACGCGATTGACGCGCGGCGGCACCAGTGGCGCCGTCGCATCGACGAGGATTTTGCCGGCAAGGATATCGCGGATTTCCTCGACCGTCGGGCGCTGCGCGGCATAGGGCACCGTTAGGATGACGATCTCGGCCGCCGACGCCACCGCGCGATTGCCGTCGCCTTCGATCGCCGTACCAGCCAACGCAGCGAGTTCGGCCGCCGCGGCCTTGGCCTTGGCCGCGTCGCGCGAGCCGATCAGCACGCGATGCCCCGCTTTGGCGAGGCGCAGCGCGATGCCGCCGCCTTCCGCTCCCGTGCCACCGATGATGGCGATGGTCGATCGCCCGGACATGATCGTTCTCCCTACGCGAATGTCGCGGCGCATCATCGCGGCAGCGGCGATTGACAGCAACGGGAATTGTCGCGAGGCTCGACGCGGCCTTGCCAGCCGTCACTAGTTTTCAGCGAAACGAGTCATGTCCGACACGGCCTCTCTGATCGCCCTTTCCGATCTGCCGCTCATCAAGCCGGGCGACGATCTGGCGGCTTTGCTCGCTTCCGGGCTGGAGCGCCGGATCGGCAAATTGCTGAGCGCGGGCGACGTACTGGTCGTGGCCCAGAAGATCGTCTCCAAAGCCGAAGGCCGGTATGTCGATCTGGCGCGAGTCGAGCCCGGCGCGGAGGCCGAGCGGCTGGCGCGCGAGACCGATAAGGATCCGCGGCTGGTGCAGGTCGTCCTCGACGAAAGCCGCCGCGTGGTGCGCCACCGCCCCGGCGTGCTGATCGTCGAGCATCGGCTCGGCTATGTCATGGCGAATGCCGGCGTCGATCGCTCCAACATCGATCCGGCGATGGGCGCGGAGCCGGTGTTGCTGCTGCCGCGCGACCCGGACGCCTCGGCGGCGGCGCTGCGCGAGAAACTCGGCGCGCATTTCGGCATCGCGCCGGCGGTGATCGTCAGCGACAGTTTTGGCCGCGCCTGGCGCAGCGGCACGACGGGCATCGCGCTCGGCGCCGCCGGTCTGCCGTCGCTGATCGATATGCGCGGCCATGACGATCTTTACGGCCGCACGCTGCGCGTCACCGAGATCGGCTTCGCCGACGAGATCGCCGCAGCCGCCTCGTTGCTGATGGGCCAGGCAGATGAAGCGCTGCCAGCGGTGTTGGTACGCGGCCTGATGTGGTCGGCGCAACCGCGGCCGGCGAAGGCGCTGATCCGCGCCGCTGAAGAAGATCTGTTCCGCTGATGCAGCGCCAACGCGTCATCGCGCTTTCGGGCGGCGTCGGCGGCGCCAAGCTGGCGCTCGGCCTCAGCCGCGTGTTGCCGCAAGGCGATCTTACCGTGATCGCAAACACGGGCGATGATTTCGAGCATCTCGGCCTGTCGATTTCGCCCGATATCGACACGCTGCTCTATACGCTGGCCGGGCTCGACAATGCCAGCACTGGCTGGGGTCGGCGCGACGAGAGCTGGAATTTCATGGCGGCACTCGAAGCGCTTGGCGGCGAGACGTGGTTCCGCCTCGGCGATCGCGATCTCGCGACGCATATCGAGCGCACGCGGCGGCTGAAAGCAGGCGAAATCCCATCGCAAATCACCGACGACTTCCGTCAGCGCTTCGGCATCGCCGCGCGCATCCTGCCGATGAGCGACGATCCCGTACGCACGCGGGTGAAGACGAAAGACGGCTGGCTCGACTTCCAGCCCTATTTCGTGCGCCATCGCTGCGAGCCGGTCATCACGGCGATCGAATTCGCCGGCGCCGCCGATGCACGGCCGCAGCCGGAACTTCTCGCCGCGCTCGCCGACCCGGCGCTCAGCGCGGTGATCATCTGCCCGTCCAACCCCTTCATCAGCATCGAGCCGATCCTCGCTTTGCGCGGCGTGCGCACGGCTTTGCGCGATTGCGCCGCGCCGGTCGTCGCTGTCTCGCCGATCATCGGTGGCCGCGCCGTCAAAGGTCCCACAGTGAAGATGATGCAAGAACTCGGCATCGAAACAAGCACCGCCGCCGTCGCGCGCCGCTACGGCGATCTGATCGATGCGTACATCGTCGATCACGCCGATGCGCCAAGCTGCACCGGCCTCGATTGCGCGATTGTGCCGGCCAAGGCGCTCATGGAGACGCTCGCCGATCGCGAAACGTTGGCACGCATTGCGCTCGATGCCGCTGCCAGCGTGTTGGAGCCGGCGCAATGAGTATCTGGGCGGTCGTGCCGGTGAAGGACATCAGAAACGCCAAGCAGCGCCTCGCCGCCGCCTTGCCACAAGCACAACGCAGCGCACTCGCGCTCGCGATGCTGGAGGACGTACTCGAAGCACTCGCCGGTGCGCGCAGCCTCGCCGGCATTATCCTCGTAACGATCGATCCGTCAGCGCGCGAGTTGGCGCAGCGCTATGGCGCGCAGATTTCCGAGGACCACGCGACGGAGGGTCATACCGGCGCGGTTATGGGCGCAGCGCACAGCCTGGCGGCGCGCGGCGACGCGATGCTGACCATTCCCGGCGACGTCCCGCTTGTCATTGCCGACGAAATCGAACGTGTGATCGCCGCGCATCGCCGCGGCCACCGCTTCGTTATCGTTCCGGCGCGCGACGAGATGGGCTCCAACACCATCCTCGCCGCGCCCGCCAATGCGGTGACGCTGCGTTTCGGGGATGACAGTTACTTCCCCCATCTCGCCGCCGCGCGCGCCTGCGGCATCGAGCCGGTCAGTTTGCCGCTGCCCGGCATCGGCCTCGACATCGACACGCCGGAGGACCTCGCCGCTTTCCTTGCCAAGCCGTCGCGGACGCGCGCACGCGCCTTGCTCGACAGCGCCGGAGTGCGCGCGGCATGAGCGGCATCGCACGCGATGAAGCACTCGCCCTCGCTATCGACAGCGATCTTGAGACGCTGCTGGCGCGCGCCGCGGCGTTGCGCGATGAAGCGCATGGCCGCGCGGTCTCTTATTCGCGCAAGGTCTTCATTCCGCTGACCCAGCTTTGCCGCGATTCCTGTCACTACTGCACCTTCGCGCATCCGCCACGGCGCGGCGAACGCGCTTATCTCTCGCCCGACGAAGTGCTGGCGATCGCGCGCGACGGCGCAGCGGCCGGCTGCCGTGAGGCATTGTTCACGCTCGGCGATAAACCGGAATTGCGCTACCGCGCAGCGCGCGATGAGTTGGCGCAACTCGGTTATGCGACGACGCTCGATTATCTCCACGCCATGGCGGCACTGGTGCTGCGCGAGACGGGACTGTTGCCCCACATCAACGCCGGCGTGATGGAGAAAGCCGATATCCTGCGGCTGCGCGAAGTATCGGCCAGCCAAGGATTGATGCTCGAATCCGCATCGGAGCGCCTCTGCCAACGCGGCGGGCCGCATTTCGGCTCGCCGGACAAGATGCCCGCCGTACGGCTCGCGACCATCACCGACGCCGGCGAAGCGGGTGTGCCTTTCACCTCGGGCATTCTCATCGGCATCGGCGAGACGCGCGAGGAGCGCATCGATGCTCTGCTTGCCTTGCGCGACCTGCATGAACGCTATCGCCATATACAGGAAATCATCGTTCAGAATTTCCGCGCCAAGCCGGATACGAAGATGGCGGATGCGGCCGAGCCCGATCTCGCCGATCATCTGTGGACGATCGCGATCGCGCGGCTGATCTTCGGCGCGGCGATGAATATCCAGGCGCCGCCCAATCTCGCAGCCGGCGCGCTGCCGCGATTGGTCGCGGCTGGTATCAATGATTGGGGCGGCGTCTCACCCGTAACGCCCGATCATGTGAATCCGGAGCGCCCTTGGCCGGAACTCGAAACCTTGGCGCGCGAAACGGAAGCCGCCGGCAAAGTGCTGGTCGAGCGGCTCGCGATCTATCCGGCCTATGCCACGGAAGCCGATCGCTGGCTGGCGCCGGCGCTGCGCACCGCCGTGCTGCGCTCGGCCGACGCCGAGAATTTCGCCCGCGCCGATAGTTGGATGCCCGGTGCGAAGCTGACGCCGCCACCAATGCCGGCACTGCGCGGCTCCAGCAGCCTCACGCCAATCTTCGATCGCGCGGCAACGGGCCGTGCGCTGAATGAAAGCGAGATCGTCGCGCTGTTCGCGGCGCGCGGAGCGGATTTCGCCGAGGTTTGCGCGGCCGCTAATGCGTTGCGTGCCGAGACGAATGGCGAGCGCGTCAGCTATGTCGTCACGCGCAACATCAATTACACGAATATCTGCTATTTCCGCTGCAAGTTCTGCGCCTTCTCTAAGGGCAAGCTCAGCGAGAATCTGCGCGGCCGACCTTACGATCTCGATCTCGACGAGATTACCCGCCGAACGATCGAAGCCTGGGAGCGCGGCGCGGTCGAGGTCTGCCTGCAAGGCGGCATCCATCCCGACTATACCGGCGCGACCTATCTCGCGATCTGCCGCGCGATCAAAGATGCCGTGCCCGGTATGCATGTGCATGCTTTCTCGCCGCTGGAAATCACGCAAGGCGCGGCGACGCTCGGCATCTCGATCGAGGAATTTCTGACCGAGCTGAAAGGTGCCGGTCTCGGCTCGCTTCCCGGCACGGCGGCGGAAGTGCTCGACGACGAGGTCCGCGCGATCATCTGCCCGGACAAAGTGAGCACCGCGCAATGGCTGTCGGTGGTCGAGACGGCACACCGCGTCGGCCTCAAAACCACGGCGACGATCATGTTCGGTCATGTCGATCATCCCAAGCATTGGGCGCGGCATCTTCTGCATCTGCGACGGCAGCAAGAAAAGAGCGGCGGCTTCACCGAATTCGTGCCGCTGCCTTTCGTGCCGATGGAAACGCCGATCCATCTGCGCGGTCTCTGCCGCCTCGGACCGACCTTCCGCGAGTCCGTGCTGATCCATGCGGTCGCGCGGCTGGCGCTGCATCCGGTCGATTCCGAACATCCAGACGTCCTGGGTGAAGATGGGCCCGGAAGGCGCGGCGGCCTGTCTGAACGCTGGCTGCAACGATCTCGGCGGTACGCTGATGAATGAGAGCATTACCCGCGCCGCCGGCGCATCGCATGGCCAGGAGATGCCGCCCGAGGCGATGGAGCGGATCATCCGCGATCTTGGCCGCACGCCGTGGCAGCGCACGACGCTTTATCAAACAGCGCCTGCCGAGCGGCAGCGCGCATCCTTCAACGCTGCGCCGCTGGCGCCGCCGATCGACACACCCGCCCATCGCTACGAGCGGGCAACGACATAGGGGAGGCTGACATGGAATACGGCATTCAACTGGCGACCTCGGCGCATCACTGGAAAGTCGTGAAGCGCGCCGAGGAGCTGGGCTTCACCCATGCCTGGTTCTACGACACGCATCTGCTGAACGCCGAGGTCTTCGTTGCCATGGGCGCGGCGGCAGTCACCACCAGCAAGATCAAGCTCTGCACCGGCGTGCTGATCCCGTCGAACCGCATCGCGCCGGTCGCGGCGAGCGCCCTCGCCTCGCTCAACGCGCTGGCGCCGGGCCGCATCGTCATGGGTCTTGGCACCGGCTTCACCGGCCGCCGCACCATGGGCTTGCCGGCGATCACCCTCGCGCGGCTCGAGGAATATCTCCGCGTGGTCGAGGCGCTGCTGCGCGGCGAGACCGTCGAATGGCACGAGGATGGCTCGCATAAGATCCGCTTTCTCAATCCCGAGAAGGGCTACATCAACATCGATAATCCGATCCCGGCGCATATCTCGGCCTTTGGCCCGAAGGGCCGCGACCTCGTCGCCAAGCTCGGCACCGGCTGGCTCTCGGGCGGCGGCAAGCCACCGCAATCGGCCGCGGCGCTCGAAGCGATGAAGAAATCCTGGACCACCGCCGGCCGCGACGTGAAGGACCTTTATTCCACGACCTTCTGCGCCGGCGCGGTGCTGCGGCCGGGCGAAGCCGCCGACAGCGCCCGCGCCAAGGCGCAGGCCGGCCCGTCGATCACCATGCTGTTCCACGATTACGCCGAGCATGACGAGCTTGGCTCGATCATCAAGCCGTTGCCGTTCCTGAAGCCGCTCTACGAGCGCTATCTCGAGATCTACAAGACCTATCAGCCGGAAGATGCGCGCTACCTCACCAACCATCGCGGCCATCTGATGTTCCTGCGGCCGGAGGAAGAGCAGCTTCTCTCCGCCGATCTCATCCGCAACATGACGATGACCGGGCCGCAAGAAGAACTGGTCGAGGGCGTCAAAGCCTTCAAGGCCGCGGGCTTTAGCCAGCTCGCCATCCATCTGCGCAATGGGCACGAGATGGAGATGCTCGAGGATTGGGCCAAGGTGATCGAGAAGGCCGCCTAGACGGCGGCAGACCGGCGACGTAGAAGAGCGGGAATAACGGGAGGATTCACATGAAGATCTGCTTTTTCAACGACTACCGTCTCGGCATTGTCAAAGGCGACACGGTCGTCGATGTCACCGACGCGGTGAAGGACATTCCGCATACCGGCCCGCACAACCTGATCAACGGGCTGATCGAGCGCTGGGGCGACTATAAGAAGAAGGTCGAAGACGCCGCCAACAGCGGCAAGGGCGTGCCGGCCAGCTCCGTCAAATTCCGCGCCCCGGTGCCGCGGCCGAGCAATATCGACTGCATGGCGGTCAACTATATGGAAGACGGCACCCGCAAGGAGCCGGCGCCGATCAACGCCTTCATGAAATCGTCGAACGGCGTCATCGGCGATGGCGACACGATGGTGCTGCCCGATGTGCCGGCGACCGTCTTCGAGGGCGAGGCCGAGGTCGCGCTGATCATCGGCAAGCGCGCGACGAACGTGAAAGCTGCCGACGCGATGCCGTACATCTTCGGCTACGTCAATTTCATCGACGGCTCCGCGCGCGGCCTCCCGCCGGCGGGCAATACCTTCTATCAGTCGAAAGCGCGCGAGACCTTCGCTCCGATCGGGCCCTATATCGTCACCGCCGACGAGGTGAAAGATCCGCAGAATCTGCAGATCAAGCTCTGGGTCAACGGTACGGTGAAGCAGAACTTCAACACCAACGACATGGCGCATAAGATTCCGCGCTGCATCGAATTCATCAGTTCGATCCACACGCTGGAGCCGGGCGACGTGCTCGCCACCGGCACCAATCATCGCGGCCTCAATGCCTTCCAGGATGGCGATAAGGTCGAGATCGAGGCCGAGGGCCTCGGCCGGCTGACGATCAGCGTGCGCGACGATCTAAAGCGCACCTGGACGCGCGAGACCCGGCTGGAGCGCGAGCAAAAGGGTCACAAGGAAGTGACCGCACCGCAATTGACCGGCAAGTACAAGCCAGCCTGATCAACAGGCGCTTAGATTTAGATAGTGGTGTTTCGCCGGGGGTTGGTGCTGAAGCAATAATTCGGATCGGAGGAGACGATGACTAGGATGCGTGTTGGCATTGGTTCGCTCGCGTTTCTCGTTCTCCTCGCTTTGACGGCACCGCCGCCTGCTTTCGCGGCGGAATCCGGTGCCGTCGCGCTGCAAGGCACGATCCGCTCCAATGAAGAAGGCGCGATGGGTGGCGTGCTGGTCAGCGCCACCAAGACCGGCTCGACGATCACGACGACCGTCGTCACCGACGATCAGGGCCATTACGCCTTCCCCGCCTCGCGCCTTGCCCCCGGCAAATACGATCTCGCCATTCGCGCCGTCGGCTATGAGGTCGACGGCTTCCCCAGCGCGCAGGTCGCGACCGGCCAACCGAGCAGCGCCGATCTCAGGCTGCACAAGGCACGCCAGCTCTATACCCAGCTCACCGATGCGGAATGGATGCTCAGCGCGCCGGGCACCGAGAAGCAGCAGCAATTCCTGTCGAATTGCGACGGCTGTCACTCGCTGCAGCGCATCTTCCAATCGACCCATACCGCTGATGAGTGGCAAAAGGTCTATGCGCGCATGTCGAGCTATTCGCCCGGCAGCGTACCCTCGCATCCGCAACCAACGGTTGGCGGCGCACAACGCGGCTTCGGCACACCCGAGCAATTGCAGCCCTTCGCCGACTGGATGACGACGATCAATCTCAGCAAGCAGCAAAGCTGGAACTTCCCGCTGAAAACGCTGCCGCGGCCCAGCGGCCGTGCGACCCATGTCATCATCACCGAATACGATCTGCCGCGGCAGGATGCGCAGCCGCATGACGTGGTGCGCATGGCTGACGGCATGGTGTGGTATGCCGATTTCGGCCACCAATTCATCGGCTCGCTCGATCCCAAGACCGGCAAGGCGAAGGATTACCCGATCCCGGTGGTGAAGCCCGGCTTCCCGACCGGCGCGCTCGATCTCGAGCCCGATCCGAAAGGCGATCTTTGGGTTTCGATGATGTATCAGACCGGCGTCGCGCGCTTCGATATGAAGGCGAAGAAAGTCACGACCTATCCCCTGCCGAAGGAGTGGCAGAACGACCACACGCAGGAATTGATGGTGACGCCTACCTTTGCCTCCGTCGACGGCAAGGTGTGGAGCAACGATCAGGACAAGCATGCGACCTTCCGGCTCGATACCAAGACCGGGAAATGGGAGAATCTCGGCCCGGTGAAAGACCTGCGCGGCCAGGGCGTCGCCGGCTATGGCATGCCGGCCGATCACGAGAACAATCTCTATCTGCTGGCTTTCGGTGGCGCCGAGATCGGCAAGCTCGACGCCAAGACCAAGCAGCTCACGATCTATCCGACGCCAACGGCGTTCTCGCGCCCGCGCCGCGGCCGGGTCGATGCCGACGATATTCTCTGGTTCGCCGAATATGGCGGCAACGCCATCGGGCGCTTCGATCCGGAGACCGAGAAGATTTCCGAGTTCAAAGTGCCGACACCCTATTTCGACCCCTACGACGTCGTGCCGGCGAAGGATGGCGAGATCTGGACCGGATCGATGTTGACCGACCGCATCGACCGGCTCAATCCCAAGACCGGCGAATGGGTCGAATATCTGCTGCCGCGATCGACCAATATCCGCCGCATCTTCGTCGACAAGGACGGCGCGATCTGGGTCGGCAGCAACCACGGCGCGTCGATCGTGAAGCTTGAGCCGCAGGACTAGGAACTAGCGGACCTTCCTAGACGACGTCGATACGGTAATCGGTGCCTTCCCAGCGCTGGTCGTTCTGCCAATAAAAGGTCAGGACGACCGCGCCGCCTGGGATCAGGCCTTCGGTATCGAGATCGGCGATATTCGTGCCGAACGCCGTCAGCTGCGTCGGTGTATCGACGACGCGCTGCCAGCCATCGTCGCTCCAATGGATCAGCGCCGGCCGCGGCAATTCGATCCGCAGGATCTTACCGGCCGCGAGCGTGCGGCATTTCTGGTTGAGCCGCCAGACGCGAAGCGACGAGCGCACGCCTTCGACCTGATAGCGCTGATAAGGCTGCGGCGGCCTGTCGAAGACGCGTTCCTCGCGCAACGAGCGTAAGAGCTTGATGTGCTCGGCATGCGCCCAGACCAACGGCATCGCCGAGCCTGACGGACGGCCGCGATAAAGCTCGCGTTCCGGGATGTCGTCGCTATCCCAAACCTGTTCCGGAATGAGGTGGCCGTCACTGGCGAAAGCCTCCATCGCCGCGAGCAGCTCTTCGGCTGCGGCGCGGTTGCCGGCGGCGATCTCGTAATGCGCGCGCTCGCCGGTGAGCAGCGGCCAGGGCCGGCCGATTCCGATACCGTCGAAAGGCTTGCCGTCCTCATGCTCGCCGTAGCCGTCGCCGTTATACCGATGCCAGGCTGGCCCGGCCGGCAGCTCGACCTTCAGCAGCGCATCGATCACACGCAGCGTGTTGCGGATGCGCGGATCGTCAGCCGCGCGCAGACCGAAGCGCACCAGCGCCAGCGCATCGGGACTGACCAGCAATGCCGCCGGCTCGCGGCTTTGATCGGGCGGGCGATTTTTGATCGGCACGAAACCGCTGCTCGGCGAGCACGCATCGGCGCTATCGGCAGGCGCGATGCGCACATAGTAACCCTCGACGCCGAGCTCGCGCGCCAGCGTCGTATGAGTGACATAGATCCAGCGCTCGATCTGCTCGTTCCAGGCGTCGGCGGTCTCGCGCAAATAAGCCGCCGGCGCGGCTTCGCCGGCATGATCGGCGATATCGGCGGCCGCCAATAGCGCCGCGATCTCGACCGCCAGGGTGAAAGGCGAATAGCCCGAATCCTCTTCCCAGCGATCCTGACCCGTCACCGGTCCGTTCTGCATGACGAAAGCGGCGGCCTTTTTCACCATCGGCCAGTAGCGGTGCAGTTCGACCGATGTCAGCCCGCTCTCGCGCCACAGCAGATCGACCAGCAGAATCGGAAAGGCGCATTCATCCATCTGCACGCCGGTCCAATAAGGCTCGCCATCGAGCCAGCAATTCTGCGGCCAATGGCCATCGGCCTCTTGCGTCGCTTCGAGCCAGCGCAGCACGCGGCGCGCATCGTCATAAGCGCCAGCCGCAACCAGCGCGCCGGCCGTCTCGACCAGATCGCGCGGCCAGACGAGGTGATAGCCGCCGAGATCTTCGTCGCCGCGCGCAAAGCCCCACGGGATCGAGAGGCTGGCGATGATGCCGCCGGGGAATGAGTTCGCTTCGTGCGTGCGCAGCACCGCCGTGCTGATCCGATAGGTGTTGGACCCGCCCGGACCGCGTGGCGGATCGAGCGGCAAGAGCTGCGCCTGCCAATCCTGCCAGACATCGGTGAAACCCGCGAGCGCAGCATCGAAACCATCGGCGAGGCTGCCGATGACGCGATGCGCCGCTTCTTCCGCGCGCCGGCCGAAGCCGAGCGCGACGATGAACTCGCCATCGCAATCGGCGAGATTGATCTCAGCCGTCAGCGCGACATTGCCGCCGCGTGCCGAATCGTAGTTCCAGGTCAGCTCGAAATGCTGATGTAGATCCTGCCAGCCATCCGAGGAGCCGACGAAACCGACCGAGCGCGCACGCCAGGGCGCCGAGCAAGCCAGCGCCATGGCATTGCCGCTGCCGGCAGCGAACAACATCTCACGCCCCTTATGAGTGCCGAGCCAGGCGCGGTTGTTGGCGCCGCGATTGACGAGATGCGGCGCCAGCAGCGCGAAGAGCCGATAATTGCGCGCGCCGTCGAGCGCCCGAAAGGAGATACGCTGCAGCACGACATCGCGGGTCGGATCGGTAAGCACGGTCTTATCGATGCGATAGCGGCCATCGACCGCGACATTGGCGAGCCTGAAAGCCGGCACACCGTCTTCGACGGGATGCACCGTGCTGCGCGCGTGGCGCTTCTCTTCCGAGAAATAATCGCGTCCATTAGTGACAATGAAGCCGAAATCGCGCGTGCAGGCATAGTCAACGCGCGGATAATAAATCTCGTTGAGGATACCGTGGCTGATCGTATACCAGACGCGGCTTTGCGCCGTGAGCGCCGTGCCGAACGCGCTCTTGGCGCTGGACGTCCAGCGTGCCGGAATGCCAGGCCGGCCGGGTGCCTCACCGCTCATCCGTCAGTTGCCCGCGCGCGGCAGGATGAGCCGCTCGACCGCAGCGGCGAAACCGTCTTCGTCATTGGTGAGCGTCGCCTCGTGCGCCTGATATTTCACCGCGTCGCTCGCATTGCCCATGGCAATGCTGAAACCGGCCTGACGGAACATTGGCACGTCATTCTCCATGTCGCCGAGCGTGACAATCTGCGAGAACGGGATGCCGATCGTCTTGGACAATTCGCGCACCGCCACGCCCTTATCGACCCCAAGCGCAGCAAAATCGAGGTAATAGGATTGCGAGCGCACCGCCATCGCCCGTCCGGCGAATTGCGATTGCGCATGGCGCTCGATCACTTCGAGCCGCGCGAAGTCATCGCTGACACCGACGATCTTGCCGGCCTGATCGATGACAGCGTCAAAATTTTCGACGATGCGCGGCTTTTGCAGCACGGTGTGCGTTTCGTGCTCGACATACGCACCGGCGGGATCTCGCGTCAGCCATTCCTCACCGGTGAAAAGCCACGCGCCGATCTTCTGCGCATCGAGAAAGGCAATGATCTCGCGCGCGACATCGCGATCGATGCTGCGCTGGTTGAGGATTTTCAGCGCCGGCGAGACGATCGCGCCGCCATTGAACGCGGCGACGGGCGCGGCAATACCGAGCGCCTCGATCAGCATGCGGAGGCCGAAAGGCGGCCGGCTGCTGACCACGGTAAAGCCAATACCGCGCGCGTGAAGCGCCGCAACCGCCTGGCGCGTTCGCTCGGTCACGCGCTTTTGCGTATCGACCAGCGTGCCGTCGACATCCGATACCACCAGCGCGATGCGATCCATGCTCAGCCTTTAGCCCGTCCAACGCTTGTCGGCCCACTAGTCGCGATCTTACACTCGCGAGCCGGCCCGTAGGAGCGCTCCCGCGATGTCACGACCTGATTATCATCCGTTTTTGCCAAAACAGGGGCAATCCAAGATCGCCGGGCCGACAGCGCGCGCCCATGCGGAAGCGCGGCGGCAAAGCCCGCGCGCCAAGGAATTCTTCGCGCAATGGGAAAACCAGTTAGCCGAGCCCTTCAAAGGCATCACCACCGACGGCCAAGCCGTTCCCGGCCTCTACAAGCTCGAGCCCAACGGTGCGCCGGTGGTGGCGATGACCGACGCCGCGCAGGGGCTGCTAAGTCTCCTGACTGAAGCCCAGCGCAAAGCCTCGTGCTTTACCGCCGATTCAAGGACCTGGCGGCGCTGGCAGAACACCGAGAATTTTTTTGAGGATTACAGCCTACGGCTCGAGGAAATCTCCGAGGCCCAGCGCGAGGCGGTGCTCGCGATATTGCGCGCCAGCCTCAGCGCCAAGGGCTTCCAGATGTCGCGCGATGTGATGCGGCTCAACCGCTTCTTCGGCGATCTCGTCGGCGGTCCGGCGATCCTCGGCGAATGGAGCTACAATTTCTGTCTCTTCGGCACGCCGTCGCTGAGCGAACCATGGGGCTGGCAGCTTTTCGGCCATCATCTCAGCCTCAATTGCATGGTGATCGGCGGGCAGATGGTGCTGACGCCGACCTTCTGGGGCGCCGAGCCGAGCCATGCCGATGTTGGACCTTTCGCCGGCACGACACTGTTCGAGGATGAAGAGCGCGCCGGTCTCACCTTGATGCGCTCTTTCTCGCCAGAGCAACAACGCCGCGCCATCGTCGCGCATTCGATGGTCGGCGGCGATCTGTCGCCCGGTCGGCGGCACTTCGCCGACAATCTCCATCTCGCCGGCGCGCATCAGGACAATCGAGTCATTCCGTATGAAGGCGTAACCGCCGCCGACATGTCGGCGGTGCAGCGCCGTAATCTCCTCGATCTCGTCGGCCGCTATATCGCGCCGCTACCGCCCGAGCCCGAGAAGCAGCGCATGGCCGAGATCGAGCGCCATCTGAACGACACGCATTTCTGCTGGATCGGTGGCTTCGCTGAGGACAGCACCTTTTATTATCGCGTGCAGAGCCCGGTGGTGCTGATCGAGTTCGACCACCATATCGGCGTGTTCCTGACCAATGCCGAGCCGGCGAAGTTCCACGTCCACACCATCGTGCGAACGCCGAACGGCAACGACTACGGACTCGATCTCTTACGGCTGCATTACGAGCAATCGCCGCATCATCAAACGACCAAGCGCTGAGCGCGCTAGTCGTTGACGTGGTCGTGGCCGCCGACGCGGCCCGGCCGCCAATAGCCCTCGGCATAGATCTGGCTGCGATCGAAGCCGCGCTCCAACAACGCGTGGCGCTGGTTGCGCACATTGCTGGTCTCGCCGATGACGATGGCGTGGCCCTTGCCCGGCGGGAAAGTGAAAGCGGCGAGTGCCTTCGACAGCAGATCGCTCGGCCCCGGCGCGGCGCCGTTGCGCAACAACCATTGCAGCTTCACATCGGCCTGCGTCTTCAATTCCTGCTTGTCCTCGTCCCCCGCCACTTCGAGGAGGGCAAAGGCAGGCGCCCCTTTCGGCAAGGCCTCGAGCAGCGCGTAGATCGCTGGCAAACAGGTCTCATCGCCGAGGAAGAGATGCCAGTCGGCGTCCGGATTGAGCCCAATGCGACCGCGCGGACCGCGAATGTCGATGACATCGCCGGGTTTGGCCTCGAGCGACCAGCCCACGCCGGGCGTACGGTGGCCATGCAGCACGAAATCGACGTCGATCAGCTTGCTGGCCGTGTCATAGCGGCGGATCGTGTAATGCCGTCGCGCCGGCTCGCCGCCCGCCTGCGGAATCTGGAGCACAATCTCTTGCCCCGGTTTTGGGGTGAATTCGTCGAGGTTATCACCGGTCAACTGAACGCGGCGCATATGCGCGCCGATATCGAAGGCTTTGACGACCTTGAGGGTCCAAAGACGGCCGCGACGCCGCTCAAGCTCGGCCTCGCTCAACATCGGCCGGCCTGCCGCCGGCGCCATCCCGCCCCTCACTTCATCCGGGCCCGCCATGGCCATCCCTTTCCTTGCTGATCGCTCGGCAGAATATGGGGCTGGCCCAATGCCAAAGCAAACCGCCGGAATTCGGCCGGTAATGCTTAATCAACCTTTACTCTCGAAGATCGGACACTTACGTGCGGCAGAAACGGCGTCCAACCCGCCCCATGATTCAAAGTCTTGGCTCCGATCGGCAGCCTCGGATGCGCCTCCTTTGCGGCGGCGCGATCGCCATTCTTTTGGGCTTCGTCGCCCTCGCCAGCTACTCCGTCATCGATGCGTGGTACGCGACAAGGGACAGCGCAGTGCAGGCGTCGGGAAATCTGACGACCGCACTGGCGCATGATATCGACCGCAACATCACGCTCTATGACCTCTCGCTGCAGACGGCCATCGCCGGGCGGAAGCTGCCGCAACTTCCGGAAATGTCGGCGGCGGTGCGCCAGGCTGTCCTGTTCGACGGATCGGCCAGCGCCGAAGGTTTCGGCACGACCTTCATCATCGATGCGCACGGCAATGTCGAATATTCCTCGCAGAGCTCGAACGCGCAGGGCTTGAATTACGCCGATCGCGATTTCTTCACCGTGCATCGCGATAAGCCGGATATCGGGCTCTACATCAGCCCGCCCTTCCGTCTGCGAGTCAACGGCGTATGGGCCATCGCCTTCAGCCGGCGCATCACGAATGACGATGGCAGCTTTGGCGGCATCGTCTTCGGTTCCGTAAGGCTCGATTACTTCAAGCGGCTTTTCGACCGCGTCGATATTGGCGCGGATGGCACGCTTACTCTTATCCGCACGGATGGCTTTGTGCTGATGCGCAAGCCCTATATCAATCCGGTAAAGCCCCTCGTCGTGGCGGATTTCGGGCATATCCGCACGGCTCCCTCCGGCAGCTTCGAGGCCACCGGGCAAATCGACGGGCGCAAGCGACTATTCGTCTATCGCCAAGTTAGCAAGCTGCCGCTGGTCGTTACCGTCGGCCCGACCACCGACGTCGTCTTCGCCGAATGGCGGCGCAAGGCAGCCGTCACGGTCGGTTTGATGATCGGTCTCTCGGCGACGGCGATCTGGTTGCTATTCCGGCTCACCAGAGAGTTCCGCCGCCGTGCCGAAGCCGAAGCACGCGCCGTCGAAAGCGAGCGCCGGCATCGGATGATCGCCGATGCCGAACGCGACGCCCACGCCGCACTCGAATACTCGATGGCGCAGGTCGAAAGCTCGATCAAAGAGCAGCGCCGAACGCAAATCGCTTTGCGCGAAAGCGAGCAGCGTTTCCGCGACTTTGCCGAAAGCTGCGGCGACTGGTTCTGGGAAACCGACGCCAATCATCGTTTCACCCTGTGCATCGGCAACATCCATAACAAGAATGACAGTCTCCAGAGCGCCCCGATCGGCAAGACAAGTTGGGAGCTCGCAGGAGCCGATCCCCAGACCGACGCGATGTGGTGCGAGCACAAGCAAGCGCTCGACGCGCGTCAGCCGTTCCGCCGCTTCCGCTATCCGCTGCAAACAAGCGATGGCCAAAAGCTTCATCTGTCGACGAACGGCATCCCGGTTTTCGACGAGCACGGCGAATTTGCCGGCTATCGCGGCACCTTCTTCGACGTCACTGCTTCCCTCGAGGCACGCGCTCGCACGCAGCAGGCGGAAGCGCGGCTGCGCAATGCCGTCGATAGCATTTCCGAGGGCTTCGTCATTTATGACGCGAACGACCGCTTTGTCATGTGCAACGCCGCGCATGAAAAGCTCTATTCCGTCGTCCGCTCGCTGTTGCGCCCAGGCGTTCCGTTCGAACAGATCCTTCGCGCGGGCGTAGCCCATGCGGCGTCGACTCGTCCGTTTCCGGATACCGAGAGCTGGATCGCGCAGCGTCTTCTCGATCATCAGAATCCGGCGCCGCGCACGGTCGAGCGCCAGCTTTGGGACGGACGCTGGGTGCTGGTCTGCGAACGCAAGATGAGCGACGGCGGCACCGCCAGCCTGCAGATCGACATCTCCGCATTAAAAGAAACGCAGCGCGCCCTGCATGAGAGCGAACAACGTCTGGCGCGCGCCCAGCGCATCGCCGGCGTCGGCGACATCGAACACAATCTCATCAGCGGCAAGGTCAGCTGGTCGGATCATGCCTATAACATCTATGGCGTGCCGAAGGATCAGGCGCTGACCTGGGAGAACTTCATCGCGCTCGTCCATCCCGAGGATCGCGACCACGTCACGCGCATTTTGCACGATGTGCACCAAGGCATTCAGGTACCGGCCATTGAATATCGGATCATTCGGCCGGATGGCTCATTACTTTATCTGCTGCGCGAAAACGAGCCGATCTGCGACGCTAGCGGCAAGGTCGTTCGTGTCGCGACCACGGTGAAAGACATCACCGAATTGCGGCAGTCGCAGGAACGCGAGCGCGAGCTTCATGCCGCGCTCCAGCATCGCCAGAAGATCGAAGCGCTTGGTACGCTGGCCGGCGGCATCGCACATGATATGAACAACACGCTGGTGCCGATCCTCGCGCTTTCAAAACGGGCGATGACGCATGCGCCGGTTGGAACCCGCGAGCGC
The DNA here is from genome assembly GCA_963740675.1 of uncultured Alphaproteobacteria bacterium. Classification (GTDB taxonomy): domain Bacteria; phylum Pseudomonadota; class Alphaproteobacteria; order ATCC43930; family CGMCC-115725; genus CAIKMD01. The sequence continues at coordinate 168,188 of CAVUFS010000001.1, read as the reverse complement.
AGGAATCTCGAGACCATCTATCGCGCCAGTGAGCATGCGCGCGATCTGGTGAAACAGATACTCACCTTCAGCCGCAAGGAAAGCGTCGACAAGAAGCGGGTCTGTCTCGGCGAGCTCACGCGCGACGCCCTGCAGATGGTGCGGGCCAGCCTCCCCGCGACGATCGCGCTGGTCGAGCGCATCGATGACGCGCCGTTCGTACTCGGCGATGCCGGGCAGCTTCGCCAGGTGATCATCAATCTCATGACAAACGCGGCGCAAGCGATCGGCGAAACCGTGGGCGCGATCACTATCCGGGTCGCGGGCGATGGCCCCGAACAGGTGCGACTCAGCGTGAGCGACACCGGTTGCGGCATCGACAATGAGCATTTGCCGCGCCTGTTCGATCCGTTCTTTACGACGAAGGAGGCGGGCCAGGGAACCGGCCTCGGCCTTTCGGTCGTCCATGGCATCGTCACGGCGCATAGCGGCCGTCTCGAGGTCAAGAGCGAGCTTGGCCGCGGCGCCGAATTCACGGTGATCTTCCCGGCAGCCGCGCCGAAGAATGAGCCGGCCGCGATTGAGCCCGCGGCCTAGTCCCAACTTTTCCGCGCCGTCAACACTCCGTTAACGATCCGCCTCTACATTTCAAAGTCACTAAATCGCTGGTTTTATTCACGATAGCTGGAGTGAGACGGCCGTGCGCACGGTCCTGGTGATCGACGACAACATCGCCGTTCTAACGACCCTCATCTATTTGCTTGAGGAAGAAGGCTACCACGTCATCAGCGCCGAGAATGGCCATGCCGGCGTGCGCATCTATCGCAACCAGCACCCTGATCTCGTGATCGCCGATCTCATCATGCCAGAGCAGGGCGGCATCCAGACCATCCAAGAGATCAAGCATCTTTGCCCCGAGGCAAAGATCATCGCCATCTCGGGCGGCGCTCGTATTGGCGTCACCGACCCGCTCGAAGCGGCTCGCGAAGTCGGCGCCACCAAAACGCTCGCCAAACCGCTCGATCCCGACGACTTCATCGAAACGGTCAACGCTCTCCTCGCCGCCTAGCCGGCACAATCGCCATCCAGCCTGCCACGCGCTGCGGCGTTCATTGTCGCCGACGCACCGCCTGCTATCTTGGTGGCTATGGCGGAGCGACCCATTCATCTCGTCGGCGGCGTGCCGCTCGAGGCCCACGAGGTCTTCGAGCTCGCAGGCGCGTCTTTCGGTCCGCTCGCCAAGCGGCTTCCCGATGGCGAGAAGAAACGCGGCTGGCTGCGCCCGCAAGCGCCGATTATCGGCCGCGCGGCCGGCATGATCCCGGGCGGGCTCGCGCGCTACCTGCACATGACCAATCAGCGCTATCGCCCGGCACCTGGCCAGGATCTAAACGCGATCGATTTCGGGCCGCTGGGCTATCTCGCCGCGGCGCGCGAATCCTATGCGCTTTTCGCGGCGGCGCGGGTGGCCGGAAAGATCGCGCCCGGCACGCGTTTCCAGATCAGCGTGCCGACAGCCTTTGGCGTGATGGGGCATTGCATCGACCTCGACGCCGTGCGCGAGGTGTGGCCGATCTACGAGCGACAGCTTTTCGCCGAGATCAATGCCATCGCGCATGTGATCCCGCCCGACGATCTCGCCGTGCAATGGGACATCGCGGTCGAGATCACCCAATCGCTCGACAACCCGAACGGCTCGATGCGCGATTTCGACATGGACGAGCTTGCCACTTCGATTGCGCGCGCGCTCGATTGCCTTCCCGATGCGGTCGAAGGCGGGATTCATCTTTGTTATGGCGATGCCGGCGAGGATAAGCATTACGTCAATCCACGCGACATGGGCGTGATGGTCGCGTTCCACAACGCCATCGCGGCACGCGCCAAGCATGATATCGACTGGGTGCATATGCCGGTGCCGAAAGAGCGCGAGGACGAGACTTATTTCGCACCGCTCGTCGATTTGCGCTTGCGGCCCGAGACCGAATTGATGCTCGGCCTCATCCACCGCCTCGACGGGATCGAGGGCGCCAGGCGCAAGCTCGACGCAGCGCGAAAATTCGCGCCGGCCTTCGGCATCGGCACGGAATGCGGCATGGGCCGCTATTTCGCACCAGAGACCATTCCCGAGGTCTTCGCGCTCCACCGTCAGGTCGCGGCGCTGGACTAAGCGCCATGGATCGCGCCGTCCGCCTGCGCCAGCTCAGCTATTTCGTGGAGGCAGCGCGCAGCGGCTCGCTGCTCCGCGCTTCTGAGCGGCTCCACGTCTCGCAGCCGGCGATCACCAACGGACTGCGCGATCTCGAAACCGCGCTCGGCGCCAAGCTGCTGCAGCGCAACCGCAACGGCGTCGCACTCACCGGCTATGGCAAGGTCTTCATTCATCACGCCATCAACGTGCTGTCGGAGATCAATGCCGGGATATCGCACCTGCAAGCGGTGCTGAAGGCCGAGCGCGGCCAAGTGACCTTCGGTGCGCCGCCGATCATTTCCTTCCGTCTGGTGCCGCAGGCGCTCGCGCACTTCAAACGCGACCATCCACTGGTGGCCGTCATCGCCAATCCGGCGAATCTCGACGCGCTGTTGCCTTCGCTGCGTCTCGCCGAGCTCGATTTCATTGTCGCCGGCATCGGCACGCCGGAGCAGATGGCCGGCATCCAGTACGAGGTGCTGTTCCAGGAACGACTCTGCCTCACCGCGCGGCCGGGCCATCCGCTGGCCGCCAAGAAACGCGTCACGCCGAAGGAGCTGCACGGCTATCCGTGGTTCATCCTCCATCCCTATCGCGATTTCCGCGATCAGGTGGAGAATCTGTTCGCCGTCGCGGGGCTGGAATTCCCGCGCAATTTCATCGAAGCCGGCCACAACATCGCGGCCGACTATCTGCGTCAATCCGATGCGGTGGCGATCCTGCCCTATAACCTCGTCGCCGAGAGCATCGAGGCGGGCTCGCTGATCGAACTGCCGACCGAGCGGCCGCTACCGGGCTATCCGGTCGGCATCCTCCGTCGCGAGGACGCCGATCTGACCGCTACGGCGCAGCTTTTCATCCAAGAAATCAAAGCCACGGCCGCGCGGCTGCGGGGCACGCCGACGGCCCCGCCGCAACCCCGGACACGGCCGGCTGCCCGCCAGCGCAAGCAGCTATAAGCTTTCGTTATAGATAAACCCCGGTTATCTATTAGACCGCGGCGGCGGGAGCTTTAAGCTGTCCGCCGGGAGGAATTTTCTTGGCCAAGCTGGTTCTCGGAATCGGGACATCGCACGGCTCGATGCTGTCGACGCCGCCGCAGGAATGGGACGGCCGCGCCGCCGCCGACCGCCGCAACAAGGCGCTCGCCTTTCGCGGCAACCACTATTCCTTCGACCAACTCTACGCCTTGCGCCAGGCCGACGGCTTCGCCGCGCGCAACACCGCGCCTGCCCGCCAGGCGCATTACGATCGTTGCCAGAACCAACTCGATGCGCTGGGCGATATCCTCGCCGCCGCCAAGCCCGACATCATGGTCATTATCGGCGACGATCAGCATGAATGGTTCACCGAAGAGTTGCAGCCGACTTTCGGCGTCTTTTGCGGCAGCGAGGTCGTGAATTTCGCGCCGACCGCTGAGGAGATGGCCCGCCACACGCGCGAAGGCCGCGGCGCCGCGGTCACCGGCTATCACCCGCCCGCCGATCAGCCTTATCCCATCGCGAAAGACCTCGCCGAGCACATGATCGCGCAGGCGATGCGGGACGGCTTCGATGTCGCGGCGATTATGGCACAGCCGAAACGCGATGGTGAGATCGTGAATCTCGGCCATGCGTACGGTTTCATCTATCGCCGGCTGTTGCAGGATCGCGCGGTGCCGCTGGTGCCGGTGCTGGTGAACACTTTCTATCCGCCCAACCAGCCATCGCCCCGGCGCTGCTTCGAGTTCGGCCGCGCGCTCGGCCGCGCCATCGCAAGCTGGCCGGGCGATGCACGCGTTGTCGTGGTCGGCTCGGGCGGGCTCAGCCATTTCGTCATCGACGAGGAATTCGACCATCGCATCCTTGGCGCGTTCCAGCGCGACGATGTCGATGCGATCACCGGCGAGGATGATGCGTTGTTTCGCTCGGGCACATCGGAAACCAAAAATTGGATCGTGGCGCGCGGCGCGCTGGAAGCGAGCGGCTTCACGATGAAGCTGCTCGATTATGTGCCGTGCTATCGCTCGGAAGCGGGCACCGGCAACGCGATGGCTTTCGCGACGTGGTCTTAAACTAGTTTAGGAAATCGGGGGACATTCAATGCCAGGTTGGCGCGTCGGCATCGATATCGGCGGCACTTTTACCGACGTGGTCGGCATGGAGATCGAGACGGGGAAGATCCTCGTCACGAAGGTTCCGTCCATTCCCGTCGACCCATCGCGCGCGGTCGCGGCGGGGTTGCAGAACCTGATGGAGGTCCATCCAGAGATCAAAGCGCAGGACATCGACTTCTTCGCGCATGGCACGACGGTCGCGACGAACGCGACGATCGAGGGCAAGGGTGCGAAATCGGGCCTGCTGATCACCAAGGGCTTCCGCGCGATCTACGACATGCGCGGCGGCAACCGGCCGATGGGTCCCGATCTCATCGACTCGCATTGGCAGAAGCCCGTTGGCCTCGTGCCGCAGAAGATGACCCATGAGGTGGGCGGCCGCCTCGGCTTCGACGGCGAGGAACTGGAGCCGCTCGACGAGAACGCCGTGCGTGTGGCTGCCCGCAAGCTCAAAGAGCAAGACGTCCAGTCGATCGCCGTCTGCTATCTCTTCTCCTTCATCAATCCGAAGCACGAGCAGCGCACGGCCGAGATCATCCGCGAGGAGCATCCGACGGCGCGCGTGTCGCTGTCGAGCCTGGTGCTGCCGCTGATCCGCGAATATCTGCGGTTGTCGACGACCGTACTCGATGCCTATGTCGGACCAGTCGTCGCCAATTACTTGCGCGCGATCACCGGCCGGCTGCGCGAGACCGGGCTCCACACCAAGAAGCTCTTCATCATGCAGTCGAATGGCGGCTTGATGCAGATCGACATCGCCACCGAATATCCGAACCAGACGCTGCTGTCGGGTCCGGCGGCAGGCGTCGTCTTCGGTGTCGGTCTCGGCAAGCTGATCAACGAGCCCAACATCGTCACCTTCGATGTCGGCGGCACCAGCACCGATATCAGCGTTCTTTATAAGAACGCCTACCAGGAAACCCGCCACGGCCGCATCCACGATCAGGATATCGGCACGCCGATGATCCAGATCCGCGCCCTGGGCGCGGGCGGCGGCACAATTGCGCATATCGGGCCAGACGGGCTGCTGAAAGGCGGACCGCAATCGGCCGGCGCTGATCCGGGCCCCGCCTGCTACGACCATGGCGGCAAGAATCCGACCGTCACCGACGCGAATATCGTGCTCGGCTATCTCAACCCGAACAATTTCGTCGGCGGCCGCTTCAAGATCTTGCCGGAGCTGGCCGAGAAGGCGATCACCGAGAAGATTGCAAAGCCGCTCGGACTCAGCCTGCAACAGGCGGCGCTCGGCATCATCCGCGTCGTCTGCACGAATATCGAAGTCGGCCTGCGGTTGTCCTTCGTCGAGCGCGGTCTCGATCCGCGCATGTTCTCCCTGCTGGCGTTCGGCGGCGGCGGTCCGGTGCTGGGCACACGCGTTGCCAAGGATATCGGCATCGCGCGCGTGATCGTGCCGCCCTATCCCGGCATCTCCTGCGCTATGGGCCTGCTGCAGACCGACGTGAAGCACTATTACCTGCAGACGCGCATGGGCTCGCTCGCCAAAGTGCCGGTCGACGAGCTCAACACCATCTTCACGCAGCTTGAAGAACGCGCCCGCCGCGAAGCGACGCAAGAAGGCTTCGAGCCGAAAGACGTGAAGCTGCAGCGCCAGCTCGATATGCGTTACCCCTTCCAAGGCTATGAGCTGACCATCGATTGCAGCAACGAGACTTTCATCGAGGACGATAAGGCAAAGGTCCGCGCCGCGTTCGATCAGATGCACAAAGAGGTCTACGGCACGGCGGCGACGGGCGAGATTCCGGACATCGTCAATGTCCGCGTCATGTCGATCGCCGAAGTCGCGAAGCTCGACCTGCCCGAATTGCCCAAAGGCGAGCGCGATCCGAAGCCGGTCGCCCGGCGCAAGGTGCTGTTCGACGACACAGAGGGCTATCTCGACACGCCGATCTATGACCGCACCAAGCTGGGCGCCGGCGCGATGATCAAAGGCCCGGCGATCATCGAGCAGCTTGATTCCACGACCGTTATCCTCCCCGGCCAGAAAGCCGAGATCGAGCGTTACGGCAATATCATCATCGAGGTGAATCCATGAGCACGCAACGCGACCAACGGAAAAGCCCCGATGAAGCTCGATCCGATCACGCTCGAAATCATCATCGCCCGGCTGCAAGAGCTGGTCTCGACGATGGAGCATCTGCTGTTCCACAGCGGCTATTCGACCATCCTGCGCGAATCGCATGACGGCTCCTGTACTTTGCTCGACACGGAAGGCAATTGCATCGAGGGTTCGGGTGGGCCGCTGCATCTCTTCTCCTATCTCTACACGGTGCGAAGCATCCTCGACCGCTATCCGATCGCGACGATGAAGGACGGCGAGTGCTTCATCTCGAACGATCCTTATCTCGGCGGCACGCTACACGTGCCCGACATCGTCATCATCACGCCGATCTTCGTCGACGGCGAAGTCATCGGCTTCAGCGGCTCGCACGCGCATAAGCCCGATGTCGGCGGCCTTGTCCCCGGCTCGTCCGGCGCTGGCGCGCGCGAGATTTTCCACGAAGGATTGATCCTCCCCGGCGTCAAATTCTGGACCAAGGACGGCGTTATTCCCGAAGTGCTGGCGATCATCCGGCACAATTGCCGCATCCCCGAGATCATCGAGGGCGATCTGCGCGCGCAGGTCGGCTGCACGCTGGTCGGGGCCGATCAGGTCCGCGCCCTCTGCAAGGAATACGGCACCGAGACGATCAAAGCGGCGATGCCGGCGGTGCTGGCGATGTCGGAGAAGCGCGTGCGCGACGGTATCGAAGCCTGGCCCGATGGCGAGGCCGAGGCCGAGGCGATGGTCGATCACGACGGCGTCGATCTCGACAAGCCGCTGCGTATCCATGTGAAGGTGGTGAAGAAAGGCCGCGACATCACTTTCGACTATTCTGAGACCAACGATCAGGTGAAGGGCCCGACCAATCTGCGGCCGCAGGTGAGCCATGTCGCGGCGGTGATGGCGCTGGTGACGATGCTCGACCCGACCATCCCCTTCAATGACGGGATGCGCCGCGTCATCCACTTCATCAATCCCGAAGGCAAGATCACCAATCCGAAATGGCCGGCACCGATCAATTCCTATTTCGGCCTCGCCAACGTGCTCTACAGCACATGCAACCGCGCCCTCGCGAAATTCAATCCGGGCCGCGCCGTTGCCTCGCCGGGCCTGGGCCTGGGTGCGATCGCGGTCGGCTACGACCAGAACCGCACCGGCCGCAAAGCCGTGCAGTACGAGCTGTTCACATCGGCGCAAGGCGGCAAATCGGATCATGACGGCTCGTCGGGCACGGTCGGCTTCCTCAATGTGACGCCGAACACGCCGATCGAGGTGATCGAGACCGAATTCCCGATCCGCGTGAAGCGCTATGAGTGGATCACCGATTCCGCTGGCGCCGGCACGCATCGCGGCGGCATCGGCAATCGCAAGGAATACGAATTGCTCGGCCATGCGACGACGACCTTGCGGCTCGGCCATCAATTCAAATTCGGCGGCTGGGGCATTTTCGAGGGCCACAATCCGCCCGTGGTAAGCGCGACGCTCAATCGCGGCACCAATCACGAGCGGCCGCTGAAGCCGCTGGAGACTATCCGCATGGAGCCGGGCGAGACCTTCATGGTCGAGATGCCGGGCGGCGGCGGCTATGGCGACCCGAAGAAGCGGCCGGTCGAGGAAGTGCTGGAAGACGTGCTCAACGGTTATGTGTCGGTCGAGACAGCCGAGCGCGATTACGGCGTCGCCGTCAATCCGGACACGATGACGCTCGACAAAGACCGGACCGCCAGCCTGCGCGGCCGCTGAGCGGGGACGACACGATGCACGGGGGGATAAAAGCAGCGCTCGCGGCGATGGCCTTCATGGGTCTCGCCGCGACCGCGCAGGCCGATGAGACGACGCTGATCTTCGCGACAACCGATCCCGGCACGATCGAGCTCAATACGCGGCTGCTGCATCCCTGGGCCGATCGCGTCAACAAAGACGGCGCTGGCGTTCTGCATATCGATGTGCGCGACGGCGGCGCCATCGCCAATCACGCGAATTACTACGACCGCGTGATGGACGACGTGGTTCAGCTGGCTTTCGGCCAGGTCAATTTCATCGCCGGCAAATTCCCGCGCGCTGGAGTGATGAATCTGCCTTTCGTCGCCGATAATTGCGAAAGCGCGTCGGCCGCGTTCTGGCGGCTTTATAAAAGCGGGCTGATGGATGCCGAATTCCACGACATCCATCCGATCCTCTTTGCGTCGCTGCCGCAAGGCGGGCTGCACATGGCGAAGCCGATCCCCAATCTCGACAATCTCGCCGGCCTTAAAATCGCGGCCGGCGCCAAGGCGATGACGCAGGCGATTGCCGATCTGGGCGCTGCGCCGTCATCCCTCACCGCGCCCGATCTTTACGAGGCGATTCAGCGCCGCACGATCGACGGCAGTGTGATGATCTGGCAGGGGCTGGGCACGTTCAAGCTCGACGAGGTGACGACCTATCACCTCGAATCCCAGCTCGGCGCGTCGCTCGCCATGCTGTTCATGACGCAGAAACGTTATGACGCGCTGTCGCCCGAAGCCAAGAAGATCGTCGACGCGCATACGGGCGAGACCGAAAGCCGCCTCGCCGGCCAGTATTACGACGACACGCAGAAATCGGCGCGCGCCCGTGTCGCGGCCGAAGGCGGCCACATCATCACCAGCCTGACGCCGGCGCAGGCCGGAAGCTGGCGGCAACGCATCGAGCCGGTGACGGATGCGTGGGTGCAAGCGACGCCCGATGGTGCCAAAATCCTCGCGACCTTCAAACAAGACGTCGCCGAGGTGAAGGCCGGCAAATAAACGCCTAGGAGGGATCGAGCTCATGCTGTCGCCAGAACAGAACACGCTGCTGACCCAAACCAGCGCCGGCACGCCAATGGGCGAATTGCTGCGCCGCTATTGGTGGCCGATCGCCGGCACCAGCGAATTCGACGAGCAGCCGACCAAGTCGGTGCGGCTGATGGGCGAAGATCTGACGCTCTACAAAGATAAGAGCGGAAACTATGGCCTGCTCGACCGCCATTGCCCGCATCGCCGCGCCGATCTGGCCTATGGCTACATCGAGGAATGCGGGCTGCGCTGCTCGTATCATGGCTGGCATTTCGATGCCGAGGGCAATTGCCTCGAACAGCCTTACGACGACGTCGCCCATCCCGAGGCCAGTCTCAAGGCACAGGTGAAGGTCAAAGCCTATCCGGTCGAGGAATGCGGCGGCTTGCTCTGGGCCTATCTCGGGCCGAAGCCGTCGCCGTGCCTGCCGCGCTGGGAGTTCTTCGAATGGAAGAACGGCTTTCGCCAGATCGTCCTCAGCGAGCTCGATTGCAACTGGCTGCAATGCCAGGAGAACTCGATCGATCCGGTGCATAACGAATGGCAGCACAGCCATTGGAACCTGCGCATGCTGGGCAAGCCCGGTGTCGCGCCCAAGCACCAGAAAGTCGGCTTCGAGGAATTCGAGTACGGCTATACCTATAAGCGCATCACCGATGTCAGCGGCGAGAACGATCCGCTATGGACCGTCGGCCGCGTGTGCCTCTGGCCCTATGCGCTGTTCACCGGCACGCATGTCGAATTCCGCGTACCGGTCGACGACACCAACACGCTGAGCGTCGGCTGGTTCTATGCGCATGTGCCGAAAGAGCGGCAGCCTTACGAACAGAACACGATCCCGACCTGGAACGGGCCGGTGCGCGATCCGAAGACCGGGCGCTATCTGTCGAGCCATATCATGAACCAGGACTTCATCGCCTGGATCGGCCAGGGTCCGATCGCGCAGCGCGACAAGGAATTCCTCAGCACCAGCGATCTCGGCATCACCATGATCCGGCGGCGTTTCCTGAAGGATCTGGAGACGATCGCTTCGGGCGGCGACCCGAAAGCGGTGATCCGCGATCCGGCGGTCGCGCGCAACGTCGCCCTGCCGGTCGCCGATCGCGACGGCACGATGGACGGCATCGGCCGGCGCATGGAGCCGGGCCGTGTGCCGACCTTCCCCTTCCAGGCCGGCATGCCGGAGGCGGTGAAGCAGGAATGGGACCGCGCCATGGGGACGCCGAAGGCATGAGGCTTCGCCATCTCGTTCTCGGCATCGCCGCCTTTCTCTTCGCGACGGCGGCGCATGCCGACGAGACGAAACTCATTATGACGACGATCTCCTCTCCGACCTCGCAGGTTGGGCAGGAAAATTATCACGGCTGGGCCAACCGCGTGAACGAAGCCGGCAAGGGCATCGTCGCGATCGATGTGCGCGACGGCTTCACCCTCGCCAACAGCACGAATTTCTACGACCGGCTGCTGAGCGACGTGGTGCAGATCACGTTCGGCTCGCTGAATTATCTGGCCGGCAAGTTCCAGCTTAGCCAGGTGATGGCGCTGCCTTTCGTGATGGATTCGGCTGAGCAGGAATTGGTGGTGTTCTGGCGGCTCTACAAATCGGGCCTGCTCGATTCCGAATTCGACCAGATCGTGCCGCTCTATTTCTACGCCTTCCCGCAAGTCGCGCTGCATCTGACGAAAGTGCCGCCCGCGCCGCTCGCCGATCTCAGCGGGCTACGCCTCATCATCGCCGGGCAAATTCCCAGCGCGATGATCGCCAAGCTCGGCGGCACGCCGATCTCGATCGGCCTCAGCGATACCTATCAAGCGCTGCAGCGTTCGACCGCCGACGGCGTCAGCTTTCCGATGGCGCCGTTGCCCGATTTCAAGCTCGACGAGGTAACGCGTTATCACATCCTTGCCTCGCTTGGCGGCGGGCCGGGCGGCGTGTGGATGGCGAAAGCGAAATATCAGAGCCTGCCGCCGGAGGTGCGCAAAATCCTCGACGAGAATTCAGGCGAAGCGCAAAGCCGCCGCGTCGGTGCGACGCTCGATAAGTTCGAGCAAAGCGTGCGCGCAAAGCTGGACGCATCGAAGACTCATACCATTGTCACCCTGACACCCGAGCAGCGCGCATCCTGGACCGCACGCGTCTCGCCGATCATCGAGTCCTGGGCGAGCATCGACGCGCAGCATGCAAAGGTGCTGGCGAAGGTGCGCGAGCTGGCGGCGGAAGTGAAGGCGGGGAAATAAGTTTCACCACCAAGACACAAAGGCACCAAGACTACAGCGATCTTACCGCGTCATCCCCGCGAAAGCGGGGATCCAGAACCTGGAGACCGGATGCCCGCCTTCGCGGACATGACGACAGAATTCGATCTCCTTGGTGTCTTGGTGCCTTCGTGTTCGGTTTTCCTTACACCCGCTTCCCCAGCAGCGGGAAGAATTTCAGCGGGTTGGTGTTCACCATCTAAATCTTCTGCGCCTCGCTGAGGAAGTCGAAGCTATCGATCGTCGCGAGGATGTCGTCTGCCGGGCGGCCGGTGATCGGATTGCGCTGCGCCGAGCCCGAACCCGGGGATTCCGAGCCGAAGGCCATGCGATGCGGTCCGCGTTGGCGGATGGCTGCCGCGAGATAGAACGGATCGTACGAGCACGTATCGAAGAAGAGGTTCTCGCTGAGATCGGGGCCGGGAGGCGGCGGCACATCGACCGCCGCATCCTTTTCCGTCGCCTGGCCGCCGCCGCGCTCGCCGGTGAGGCCGATAACGTTATCGGCGCCGCGCGATTCCTTGGTGTAATCGACCACCTCGCCCGCTTCCATCAGACGCCGCAAGCAACCGCCGCAATGGCAGATGAGTATCTTCAGTTTGGGGAAACGCTGAAACACATCGCTGTTCTCGAGCAGCAAGGTCGCGAGGGTCTCTTCCGTCATGTTGTTGTATTGATAGGAATGCGGGATGCGGTCGAGCCGCGGATCGCGCGAGATCGAGGGATGCACGACCAGCGTCGCTTGCAACGCCTCGGCCTTTTCATAAAGCGGGAACCACGCTTCGTCGTCCATGCCCGGTGCCTGACGGTTGCCGGCCGGATCGGGATTCAGCGTCGCGCCGACGAATTGATATTCCTTGACGCATTTCTCCAGCGTCTTGACGCAGCCTTTGATGTTCATTTCCGGGCTTTGCGGCAATTGGCCGACGCCGACGAAGCGATCGGGATGACGCTTGGTCTGGTCGAAGATCACCTTGTTGGTGATGTCGGTCCAGGATTCGACGAGATAGGTCCGCTCCCAGTGTAGCATCGCCACCGGCCGCGCCGAGATGAGTTGCACATCGACATTGCGTTCATCGAGCATGCGCAGATGGCGCTCGAGCGCTTGTTTCACCGCCGGCTCCGGCATCACCGCGCTTTCGGCCGCCGTGCGCAGTGCGATGAGGTTCATCGCCGCGGCGCGGAAATGCGGCGGCGTCGAGATGTGACCGTGAACGTCGAAGACCTTCTTGCCCTTGTACATAGCGCCCCTCCAGTTATGTGTTGTGTCGAGTATCGCGAAGCGCGCCGCGTCTGGCAAGAAAAGGCGCGATGTTCTATGCTGTTTTCAATCGCAACAACACACAATCGGGAGACAGCCATGAAGCATCGCCAAGGCGCACACCCCAAGGGCAAGCCTATGCACAAGCAGCCCTTCCCCACCGTCACGCGGGTGGGCAACATGATTTTCTCCTCGGCGCTGTCGGGCACGGATCTGTCAACCGGCGAGCTGCCGAAGGATGCGGAAAAGCAGATCGAGCATGCTTTCGCGAATGTGAAAGCCTGTGTCGAGGAAGTCGGCGGCACGGTCGGCGATATCGGCAAGATGGTCGTCTATCTCGCCGACCGGAACATGCGCGAGGTCGTCAACAAATATTGGATCGCGATGTTCCCGGACGAGCATGACCGGCCGGTGCGCCACACGATTGGCGGCGAGCTCCCTGGCGGCTTCATCATCCAGATCGAATTCATCGCGGTCACGCAGAAATAGGCATCGCGGCGCGCGACGATGAGCACGATCCGTATTCTGTATCGCGATTACGATCGCGCGCCCTATCTCTACACGCTGCAGGCTTGCGCCAAGCGGCTCGGCCTCGATGTCGTGGTCACCAAGGCCGAGCTTGGCGGGCGCTTTCCGGAATTCCTACTGGAAGGCGCGACCGATTTCCTCGCTGAAAATTACTGGCAGCTTCAAGGTCTGCGTGCGAAAGGCCGGCCGCTGGTCAGCGTCGCCACCGCGGTCTCCAATCTGAACGAGAAGCTGTTCGTTCATCCGAGCATCGCCAAGATCGCCGACCTCAAAGGCAAGAAACTCGCGATACGCGGCCTCGGCCCGTCGCAGCTTATTCCCGGCCTCTGGCTAAAAGATCACGGCCTTGCCGACGATGTCGCGCAGGTCGACGTATCGGAGGACGAGGTCGGACGCTGGGGTCAGTGGAAGAAGGTCGTCACCGGCGAATGTCACGGCACCTTCGTCACCAATTTCTATCAGGACGAACCGCGCGCGGCAGGCCTGAGGCAAATGGACCCGGAGCCTTACGGCTTCATCGGCAATGTCACGCTGACGACGCTTGAGAGCTTCGCGACCTCGCGCCGCGACGACGTGCAGAAACTGGTCGATGCCGCTTTCGATGCCTCACGGCTCTTCAAGCATGAGCCCGTCGAGGCGATGGAAATCTGCATGGGCGAGCCGGCGAAGCTGCTGAAGCTCGATAGCCGCCCCGCGATGGAGCGTGTCTACGGCATCCTGCGCGACGAACTTTCCGAGCAGCCGATCCCGACACCCGAAGGCATCGCCAATACGCGGCGCATGGCGCTGCTCCGTATGCCCGAGCTCAAAGATTTCAACCCGCTGGTGATGTGGGATTTGAGCTTCGCCCGCGCGGCGGCGAAACGTCGCGGCTAGAGCGCGATCAGCAAAGCAACATCTCACAACCCAAACCGTCATTCCCGCGAAAGCGGGAATCCATCCTTCAACATCACGTTTGTTGACCCATGGACCCCCGCTTTCGCGGGGGGTGACGAATGAGGGGCGTGGGGATGGGATTTGAGCTTCGCGCGGGCGGCGCTGAAGCGCTGCGGACTAGTTCCTAAATCGTCATTGCGAGGAGCGCAGCGACGAAGCAATCCAGTATGTTTCAACCACTGGATTGCTTCGCCCTTCGGGCTCGCAATGACGACATTGAGCTAGGGCGTCACTGCTTCCACGGATCGACGGTGATGTGGATTGAGCGCTCCTCGCTCTCGCCGCCGACCATCTTCAGCGCGTGATCGATCTCTTTGAGACCGACAACGTGGCTCGACATCTTCTCGAGCGGGAAGGTCTTTGCGCCCATCGTCTTCAGCGCCAGCTCGACCGCACCATAGCTATGCCCGCGCGTGCCGCGGACGACGATCTGCTTGTCGACCATCTGATTGAGGTCGAAGCCGTCGACCGCACCTTTGCGCGTCGACATGACGAGCACGCCGCGTTTGCGCAGCATCGCCAGCGCCGGGTTGACGATATCCTGCCCGCCGCCGCTTGAGTCGATGACGATATCGGCCATGCGGCCATTGGTGATGCGCTTCACCGCCTCGCCGAGGTTTTCTTTGTCGACGAACACCGTGTGATGCGCGCCGAGCTCTTTGGCGACCGCGAGACGCCGCTCGTCGCGCGTCAGGCCCGAGACGATGATGAGCTCCGCCCCCGCCGATTTCGCGCCGATGACGCAGCCGAGACCTTGCTGGCCGGGACCCTGGATGACGATGGTCTTGCCGGGCGCGGCGCCGCCATCGAGATAGGCCCATTGGAAGCCGTTGCCGATCGGCAGCGCCATTGCCGCGATATGCGCCGGCACGCCGGCCGGCACGCGATGCAGCACGCTGCGCGGATGCATATAGAGATATTGCGAATAGCCGCCCCAGAGCGAGGGCGCGACGGTCAGCGGCGTCGAGCCATACCGGATACTGCCCGGGATTCGGGAATCGGTCCCAAGGCAGGAGCGGTATTCGCCGGTGCGGCAATATTCGCAGTGCCCGCAGGGGAGATACTCCTCAAGCGCGACGACATCGCCCTCGGTAACGCCCCAACGCTCCCGCGCGACATCGCCGAGTTTCTCTATCACGCCGATCATCTCATGACCGAGGATGCGTGGCCCGGGCTTTGGCGAGAGATACATGCCCCAATCGCTGCCGCAGATGCCGGTTGCCTCGACCCGCATCAGCCCGGCATCGGGCGCGATCTCCGGCAGGGTGAATTCCCGCACTTCGGTCCGTTTCGGCTCGGTCATCACCGCGGCCTGAACACTTGCACTCATCGCTTCCTCGCCTCTTTTCTCAACTCGCCATAATATAGTCCCGTAACGGCGGCAGGAGAAAGCGATGGCCCTCAAAGGCGAATGGACCAAGATCGGCGGCGATCTGCCGGGCTTTGTCGCCATCCCCGCAAGCCCGCCGCCCTGGCCGGCACTGATCGTCGTGCACGCGATCATGGGCATCGATGCCCATATCGAGCAGCTTTGCGCGCGCTTTGCCGAAGAGGGCTACTATGCCACCTCGCCCGATATCTACGCGACCGACGCCGGCTTCAAGCAGCATCGCCACGAGGATGTCGAGATCGCGGCCCATATGGGCGCCGATGCGGCCAAGCAGAAAGATAAGCTCGCGCAATACTCGCCCGAGCAGCAAGCGCGGATCGTCAAGGCGCGCGAGTGGTTGAATGCGCGGCCGGGCCACACCTACATCAACACGGTACGCGGTGCTTACGACCGGCTGAGCAACCAGCGCGATATCCGCGCCATCGGCGCGATCGGCTTCTGCATGGGTGGGCGGCTGGTCGGCGAACTAGCCGTGACCGGCGCGGCACTGGCCGCGGGCGTCATTCACTATGGCGGCCCGCCGAAACTCGATCTCGTGCCGAAGATCGTCGCACCGCTCGAAGGCCATTACGCTTCGACCGACACGCCGATCACCAGCCGCATCCCGGCTTTCGCCGAGGCGATGAAAGCCGCGGGCAAGGAATTCAGTTACTACGTCTATGAAGCCGATCACGGCTTCAGCCTCGGGAATACGCGATCGCCCGAGGCTGCGAAGCTGGCGATGGAGCGTTCGCGCAAATACCTGGCGGAGAAGCTGCGGCCGATGGCGGCCGCAGCCGAGTAACGCGGCTCAGCTCGCGATATCGAACATCACGCCGTCATTGTCGCAGAACTGATAGGTACCGAGCGGGCAGCTCCGCTTGAGGATCTCGGCGCGCACCGCATCCTCGTCGCGATCGAGCGGCCATGGACCGTAATGCCCGGCGCGTAGCGAGATATCTTCGATCTCCTGCTTTACCTTCTCGGCATCCTCGACCTTGAAGCCGATATGATCGGGGCCCGGCCGTACGATGCCGGTCTTGTCGAAGACCTGAACTTCCCACGGCATGATCTCGAGCGTGACACGGCCATCGGTCAGGTAGTAATTCGGATCGCCTTGCTTGCGGTTGGTCGGCTGCAGGTCGAGCACATCGCGATAGAATTCGGCGCAGAGCCCGGGCCGCATCGTGCGGATCGCGTAGTGGCTGATATAGCGTGGTTGTTGCGTCTCGGCTTCGACATAAAGCCCGTCGCGATTTTCCATCTCTTTCTGCGAGAGATCGAAGACATTGCCGTCGGGATCATGCGTCGAGATGCCGGCATAGGGCCGTGTCGTCGGGCGCTTCAGCCATTTCACCGTCGGGTATTTCGCGCGCATCTTGCCGTAGACCGTCTCGACGTCTTGCACCTCGACGCCAAAATGATCGAGCCCACCGGGCCGTCCGGGTTTGCGCGAATTGATGTTGAGACCGACATAGCCGTCGCGCACCGTCACCGCGCCGAGCCCGCCGCGCCGATCGCCCTGGAACTTCATCCCGAAGATCGCTTCGTAGAATTTCCCGACGCCGAGATGATTCGACGACACGATCGCCATGTGATTGATCTTTGCAAACATGGTTCCCTCGCCCGCGGTGCTACAACCGATGGTAATGCCTTTGGGGCCGAGGCAAAAGCCCCGTCGTCGCTTGCGCCTCCGAAGCCGGCTGGTTACGCTTTTCCGCAGAAGATATGCGGTTTACGCGAGCGCCGGGAGGATGATGTGAGATTTCGCATTCATCGGGCATTGTTGGCAGCAGCCATCTTTGGCATCGCCGCGCCGCCGGCTTTCTGTGCCGCGATCACACCCTCGCCCGAATTGCAGCAAGTCATCGACGGCGCGAAGAAAGAGGGCGCCCTTACCTTGCAATATGGCGATGCGATCCTGGGCGGCGCCGAGGGCGCCAAGATCGCGACCGCCGGCATCAAGGAGATGTTCGGGGTCGACATCCAAGTCAGCTTCCATCCCGGCCCATCTTTCGCGCCGATGGCAAGCAAGGTCTTCACCGAGATGCAGGCCGGGCAGAAGGCTTCGACCGATGTCTACAACGCAACCGCGGTCGAGCTCGATCCCTATCTCGAACGCGGCCTGTTCCGCAGCGTACCTTGGACAAAGCTCTATCCGGGACGCATCACACCCGATATCGCCGAAGCCGATGGCCGCGCGCTGCGCGTCGTGACCGCGACGCCGGGCATTCTCTACAACAAGAATTCCGGTGCCGATTTCGCCTCTGTCATGACGATGGCCGATCTCCTGAAGCCCGAATACAAAGGCCGCATCGATACCGAGCCCTATCTCGCCGGCTTCGACGTCCTCGTCGCGAAAAGCGTCTGGGGCTACGACAAGACGGCCGCCTTCGTAAAGGAGTTCTCGGCGCAAGTCGGCGGGCTCGTCCGCTGCGGCGCGACCGAGCAGGTCGCCTCCGGCCAAATCCCCGCGCTCGCGATCGATTGCGGCGGCAATGAGCAGAATCTGCCGAAATACAAGGACGTGCTCGCCCACAACATCGTCCGCGACGCGGCGATGCGGCGCTTCAATTACATCTGCATACCAACCAATGCCGCGCACCCGAATGCCGGCATCCTGTTCGCGCTGTTCATCTCGTCGCCCGAGGGGCAGCACAACGTCCAATATTCGCTCTACGGCACCGATCTCGACACCTATCCCGACGGCTATTCGCATCCGGTCACGGCAGGGCTGGAGCAACAGGGCGTCAAATTCCAGGACGTGACGACGTCATGGTGGAATTCGCATGAAGAGATCGACAACGATCTCAAAAAGCTGATCAAGATCGTCACCCAGCAATGAATTGAGCGATGACCGCCATCGCCGAACGCCTCGCCGAAAATGCCGTGACGCCGCGGCGGCGCGACGGCGCGGTGTCGGTGATGGTGACGCTGAGCGTTCTTGCTTGTCTCATCATCGCAGCACTGCTGGTTGTCGCGATATGGCTGAGCTTCGCTGATGGCACGCCGGGCGATTACCACCTCGGCTATTCGATCGAACACTATAAGGAAATCTTCCTCAGCCCCTTTACCTATCGTGTTATCGGCAATACGGCGCTGTTCTCCGGCATTGCTCTTGCCGTGGCGCTGGCTTTCGGCCTGCCGATTGCCTGGCTGGTCGAGCGCACCGATCTGCCGGGCAAGCGCTTGATCTTCAGCCTGCTCGCGATCGCGCTGCTGATTCCCGGCTTCTCCGTCGCGCTCGGCTGGTTGTTCCTGCTTAATCCGCGCGTCGGTCTCATCAATATCGCGCTGCAATCGCTCTTCGGTCTCAAGACCGCGCCTTTCAACATCGCCAGTATCCTCGGCATGGGCTTCGTCGAAGGACTCAGCCTTGCACCGCTTGCTTTCGTCATGACCGCGATCGTGTTTCGTGCCGTCGACCCAACGCTCGACGAAGCAGCGAGGATCGGTGGCGCCAGCGTGTGGCAATCGCTGCGTCGCGTGACCATCCCCCTCGCCTGGCCAGGCGTGCTCGCCGCCAGCCTCTATATCTTCACCATCGGCTTCGGCACGTTCGATGTGCCCGCGATCCTCGGCCTGCAAGCGCGTATCTTCACCTTCTCGACCTATGTTTATATGCAGATCAGCCCGAGCGACGGATTGCCGGAATATGGCGGCGTCGCGACGCTGAGCGTCTTCATGCTCGTTTTGGCGCTCGGCTTCAGCGCCTGGTACAGCCGCGTGCAGCGTCAGGCGCCGCGCTATGCCGTCGTCACCGGCAAGGCCTATCGCCCCGCGCTCATCCGGCTCGGCCGTTTCCGCTGGCTTGCCCTCGTTTTCGTCGCCCTTTATCTCATCGTCAGCCAGCTCTTGCCGATCCTGACGCTGCTCTGGTCGGCCGGCCTGCCCTTTCTGCGGCCAGTCAGCAGCGCGGCCTTCGCCAGCCTGTCGTTGAAGAATTTCCACGACCTGCCGGACGGCCTTGTCCTCAGCGGCATCGGCGTCAGCGTCGCGCTGATGCTGCTCGTGCCGACGATCACCCTGACGCTTAGCGTCGCGCTGTCCTGGGTGGTGCTGCGCTCGCGGCTGCGCTGGCGCGCCGTCTTCGATTTCTTCGCTTTCCTGCCGCATGCCGTGCCGAAGATCGTCTTCAGCGTCGCGGCCTGGCTGCTCGCGCTTTTCGTGCTGCGCGACGTCCTGCCGATCTACGGCACGATTTGGATATTAGTGCCGATCTATGTCGTCGCGACGCTGAGCTACGGCACGCGCATGATCAACGGCGCGTTGATCCAGATCCACCACGAGCTCGAGGAATTGGCGATGGTCGCAGGCGCCGGCCTTGCCGCGACTTTGCGCAGCGTTCTGCTGCCGCTGCTGCGACCGGCGATCCTCTATGCCTGGATCTGGGTCGCGCTTCTCTCTTATCGCGAGCTGACCATCCCGGTCGTGCTGTCGACCAATGACAATCAGCCGCTTTCCGTCATCGTTTGGAGCCTCGTCCTCTCCAACTCGTCGGGCCAAGCATCGGCCGTCGCGGTGACGATGCTGGTTTTGATGCTGCCGGTCCTCTTCGCCTATGCGACCATTGCCCGGCGCGCGGGAATTACGTCATCGCACTGACGCGTCGCGCGACCAAACGCGGATCGCACGCATTTACATAAAATGCAAGATTTCCGCGGACGCCGACCTTACCAATCTTTCATCCCTGTTGCGGTTAACTCACCCGGCATGCTCTCGCGTGCGATGACGGCCCGAGCGGGGACGCCATCACGATAAACGCATAACCGGGGCAACCCGGCGACGCAAAGCTTCCGGTCCGCAGACGGCAAGAGCCGCGTGGATAGCGGGGCTACCGAATGGGGTCGACGATGTGGGGCCGATT
The DNA here is from genome assembly GCA_963740675.1 of uncultured Alphaproteobacteria bacterium. Classification (GTDB taxonomy): domain Bacteria; phylum Pseudomonadota; class Alphaproteobacteria; order ATCC43930; family CGMCC-115725; genus CAIKMD01. Next base: position 147,846 of record CAVUFS010000001.1, on the reverse strand, counting down.
GTTGCTTGCCGCCGGCGCGCTGGCGGTATTGGCGGGTGGGGTTGCCGTTCCGTCTTTCGCGGCGCTAACGCCCGCGACGGATTCGAGCTACGAAGAAAATTACAGCTACGCGGCGCATGCGCCGCTCTTTGGCTCTCGCGAGGTCTATTCAGACAGCACGTGGCGGTTCGCGCAATGGACCGACATGCTGGCGCGCGCCGATGCCGAATTCGAGGACGCGCAACATATCTGCACCTCGCTGAACGACACGCATTGCGTGCCGGCCGAATGGCAGGCGCTGGTCGATCAGCTCAAAGGCCATGATCTGCGCGAGCAGATCGACATGGTGAACCAGGCGATGAATCGCCATCCGTATGTCACGACGATGCAGAACTGGCATCGCTCGATGTATTGGGAGACGGCGTTCGAATTCCTGCGCTATGGCGGCCAGTGCCAGGACTACGCGATCGCCAAATACCTACTGCTGCGAGCGGCGGGCGTGCCCGCCGATCAGATGCGCATGGTCGTGTTGCGCGACACCGCGATCAGCCTCGATCATGCCGTTCTCGCGGTCTATGTCGATGGCCAGCCGCAACTGCTCGACAATCTACGCAACGACATCGTCCCGGCGAGCAGCGCCAGCGACTACCGCCCCTATTACTCGATCAACGAGAATGGCTGGTGGTATCATTTCGGCGGCCAGGCGATGACCCGCGTCGCCGGCAACTATCGCTAAGCGCACCGTTTACTGCAGCGTTCCCCAGCGATCGACGGTGGGCTCAGCCAGAGCCCAGCGCCAGACCCCCTTCTTGTTGGCGCAGATCGTTGTGACATAGAAGTCGTCGTCATCGTCGACGGTGAAGACGACATCCTTGCACGGGATCGCCTTGCCGAAGCTGCGGGCGACCTCGACCGTGCCGTGCCGATCGGTGAGCGGCAGCCAACCATCGATATTCCACTGCGCTGACTGACCGACGCCAAGCGGCGCCGCCGCCACCGCGACCGCATCTTGTGCGTTGCGATGAATACGGCGCTCGGCATATTTGAAGCCGGCATCAAGCCCAATGCCGGCGCCGATACCCGCGGCGGTCCCGACCAGCGCGCTACCCGTCGCCGAGGTGATGCCGGCAGCGATGCCCGCGGTGGAGGCGGAGCTGACCGCGGAATCGATGGCGGAACCGGCGTTCGAGCAGGCCGCAAGGCCGAGCGCCACCGCCAACAGCGCGGCCATATTCCACGCCGGGTTGAGGTTCTTCATGTCAGGGCAAACCCGGTGACGCGGCGTGCGGTTCCGTCACTCGCGCTTGTCGTGGCGCACCGAACAGTCCTACATGCGCCTTCCAATCCCAAGGCCGCTTGGACGTTTCCCGCGAAGTTAGTGCTCTGCGGGCTGCCGCCGCTTGTCTGGAACGATCGACGAAACGATCGGGGATCGGCACCTACGGGAACAAACTTAGCCGCGGATAGTCTTGGCTGCGCGCGCCGCGCTATTTCGGCAGGAAATCGCTGACGTGTGTCATCCGACCGGTCTTGATCGCGTCATAGAGCGCTTCGCCGATCGCGAGCGCGCGCAAGCCCTGCTCCGGCGGCGTCATCGGCTCGCCCTTGCCGGCGATGGCACGATTGAATTGCTCGATCTCTCGCCGAAACGACTCCGTCGCGGGAAAACGCCGGACGGTGCTGCCTGCTTCGTTCACGAGAGTCAGCGTCGGCATCGGGTCATCGCCCGCGCCCGTCAGATAAGCATAGGAATTCTCGATAACGATTGTGCCGGTCGTGCCGTGAATCTCGAACGGCCGACGCGCGAAGGGCGTGACGAAACTGGCAACCGCATAGCCGATCGCGCCGCCCGACAATTTCAGCAACATGCTGGCGACGCGCTCATTCGGCGGATTGCTTTGCGTCGCGTCGGTCAAAGCCGACACTGCATCGATCTCCTGGCCGACAAGATAAGCGAGCGTGTCATAGGCATGGTCGCCGATGCTGACGACGATGCCGCCGGCGCGAAATTTCGGATCGGTGCGCCACGTGACGGGCGCGCTCGGCCCGCCGCGCGATATCGCGGTGCGCAACGCGATCTGAACATGGACGAGCTTCACCTCGCCGATCGCGCCTTCCAGCACCATGCGGCGCGTTTCCTGATGCACCGCTTCGTGCCGCTGATTGAAGACGACACCGAGCGTCGTGCCATGACGCTGGCTGGCTGCGATGGCCTTTGCCGCTTCGGCAACCGACAGCGCGAGAGGCTTTTCGATCAGCGCATGCTTCCCGGCTTCCGCCGCCGCGATGGCATGCGCCACATGCAGCCCGTCGGGCGTCGCGTCATAAATCGCATCGATATCGCGATCGCGCAGCATCTCCTCGACCGACGCATAGACTTTGCGAACACCATGCGTTTGCGCGAAGGCTTCGCCGCGCGCGCGGTCGCGGCTGACGATCGCCGCGAGCTCGGTATCGGCCGCCTGTTTTAATTGCGGCACGACGCTTCGGCCGGCATGGCGGCCCGGCCCCAGCAATGCCCACCGAACGGTCATGATCGCGCCCCTCGTTCTTCCTCACACTGCGAAGGAGAGATAAACGCGCTAGACTATGCGACGGCAAGCGAAATTCCGGCAGTACGGCCGGTCGAGATAGTCGGGGGAACGATGGGAAAGCGTGTGGTTTGGCTGGCCGCCCTGGTGGCGGGCTTGGCTCTGGTCCGCGTGGCGCCGGCGAGCGCACAGGATTGGCAAGCCGAATGGGACAAGGTGGTCGCGGCCGCTAATGCAGAAGGCACGCTGGTGCTCGATTCCCAGCCCAATATCGAGATGCGCAAATACGTTCAGGAAGAATGGGCGAAGGCCTATCCGAAGATCGCGCTCTCGGTCTCGACCACACCCGGCACGCAATTCCTCGCCCGCATCCGGACCGAGCGCTCGGTCGATAAATACCTTTGGGACGTATCGGTCTCGAGCGTGACCACCGCCTATACGCTCTACCACGAGAATGTGCTCGACCCGCTCGAGCCGGAATTCATCGTGCCGGATGTGAAAGACCCGGCGACTTGGGGCGGCTGGGACAATGTCTTCATGGACAAGGCCGGCAAATACGTCTTCGGCATGTCGGCGGCACTGAAATCGCCCTACTACAACACCGCCCAAGTCTCGCCCGACAAGATCGCGCAGCTCGGCCTCAAGACGCTGCTCGATCCCGCCTATAAAGGCAAAATCCTCTGGCACGATCCGCTCGTCTCCGGCTCGGGCCAGACTTTCGCCTACGTGCTGCGCACCCGGCTGGGCGACGACGCGTTACGCCAATTGATCCTCGACCAGAAGATCGTGTTCATGGCGCAGCAGGATCAGGTCGTCGAAGCGATGGCGCGGGGCGTCGGCTGGATCGGCATCGGACCATTCGTGCGCGCGCATCTCGAGCCCTATCTCGCCGCCGGCGTCAAAATGGATGTGCGCGCTTTCGGCAACGATCCGTCGATGAACGAGATGGGCACCGGTGGCGCCGGCCTCTATGTCTACAACAAACGGCCGCATCCCAATGCGACGCGGGTTTTCGTGAATTGGATCCTGAGCAAGGATATTCAGCTTGGCCTCGCCAAGGCCACCTTGCAGGATTCACGGCGTCAGGATTTGCCGTCCGTCTCTGAGCCCGAGCGCCAGCCGATCAAAGGCACGCATTACCTCGAGACCCAGCGCGAGGAGCATGCGCAGGATTTGGTCGACGCAATCAAATTCGTCGGCGACGTTCGGAAGAAGCCGGCGCCCTAACCGTCTAGCGAGCGCGGCGCCTCATTCCGGCCCGACCTCATTCTGGATTGGGTGCGGCGAAACCTTGCCAGCGCCGCATCGAGAGGAAATGCGCATAGACCAGGCCGAGCCAGCCGCGGCGGCGCCAGGTGAGGAAGGTCGCATCCGGCAACGCGTCGAAACGCGCCTCATCAATGATGCGGAAGCGATCGAGCGACATGCGCGTACTGTCGGGAAGCTGGATATCGACGCGTTTCGGCGTCAGCAGTCCGGTGGCTTCGAGCGCTTCGCCGAAAGCCTGAGCGATCTCGAGCTGCGTCTGGAAAGCCCGGCAGAATTCGATCGCCTGGCGCGTGAAGCGGCTGGGATTGCCATCGTCCTCGAAGAGACGCTCGCCGCCATCGGCATCGAAACAAGCCGCCGCTTCATCGATCGCGACATGGATCTGGCCGGGTGCGATGCCCGTCGCGAGCACGAAGGGGTAACGCCGGATATAGGCCGGGATATAGGTGTTCGGCCGCCAGGCACCGGCGCGGTCGATAAACGTATTGCGGCTGCCGCCGACGCCGAGCACGGCGACGGGCAGCGCCGGATTGCTTTCCGTGAACACGACCGGGAAATCGAATTGCGCGGCGAACAACTCATTGGCGCCGAGCGGCACGGAGTTGGTATCGCGCGCGAAATCGAAATTTGCCTCGCTTTTGATGCCGGCGCGCTTATGGCGCTCGGAATTCAGCAATTGCGGATTTTTGTAGAAAAGCGGCTTGTCGGCCGGCCGCCGCCGTTCCGTTCGCACCGGATTCTTTGTTTTCGTCGTCGGCCATGATCACACTCCTTGTGCAGCGGCGAGATCGAGCACCGTGGCCCAATTCGCCGTCGATATCAGATGCAGATAGATCGGATGCAGGAATCGGCGCCGCCGCAGCTTGAGCAGCGATTTACCCGGCAGTTTGTCGAAGCGCGCCTCTTCGATGAGGCGGAAGCCGGTCAGCCGGAAATAGCGGCCGTCGACCAGCGACATCCCCGCCTCTCTCTCCGACAAAAGCTTCTCTTCCTCCATCGCCGCACAGAATTGCCCAGTGAAGTTGAGATTCGCTTGAAATTCGCTGCAAAAGGCTAAAGCACGCTCGACCAGCGGCGTCGGCTTGCCGTTCCAGAAAAGCTTGTCCTCCGGTCCTTCGCGCTCTTCGAGCAGGCCCGCGCCTTCATCGATAGCGAGCACGAATTCCTTCTTCTTGCGATCCTCGAGGAAGATGAACGGATACCGGCGCACATAGGCCGGGATATAGACGCCGGGCCGCCAATTGCCCGCGTCGTCGACGAATAAATTGCGGTTCTTGGAAGCGACGCCGACCACCGCCACCGGCATGACGGGATCGGTGCCGGCAAAGACGATCGGATAATGCTGCGCCGCCAGGCTGAACTCGCTGACATTGAGCGGAATGGCGTTGGTATCGCGGGCGAAGGCGTAATTGGCCGGTGCGCGATAGGAGACGCCGAAATGCAGCTCCGGCGCCAGCGTCACCGGACGACGGTAGAAGATAGGCAAAGGCGGTGCTTCGTGGGTGCCCGGGCTCGGCACAGGAGGCGAATTCGGCGTCACGATCATCGCGCCCATACCGGCTCGAGAAGGGCGATCATCCAATGAGTTTTAGCCTGGAACCGGCGCAAAGGCGATGCGTGCCACAGCTCAGGGCTGTTTGCCCGCGAGGAACGCGTTCGCGTAATCATACGTCGCATCCGGACTCGGCTGGCAGGCCTGCGGATCCTGACCACTGTTGTCGTCCGAGCACGCCCCAGCCGCTGGGTTGATGTTGACGGGATTGATTTCGCCGGCGAGCGAACGGCGAAACGCGTTCATCGCCGGCTCGAAATCGAGCCCCATCCACAGCATGTTGCCGAGATTCGACCAGAGCGCGCCGGAATTTGGCACGAATTGCACGGCGCGCTTGAGACAGGCGACGGCGCTCGGCAAGCGCCGCATTCCCTTCAGCAGGATGGCGATGTTGTTATAAGCATCGGCCAGTCGCGGCTGCTGCTCGATCGCACGGACATAGAGATTGATCGCCCCCAGCGCGTCGCCTTTGCCCTGCAATTCGAGTGCTGCCATGAAGAGGCGCGCGGCCTCGTTATTCGGCACCGCTGCAGCGGCCGGCTGCGGCGGTACGGCATCGGAGGGAAGAGGCTGATCCATCATTGACGCGGGAGAATACGGCAAAAGCCGATCGCTGGCGAAATTATGTCGGACTGAGCGTGGCCGTGCGCAGGGCAGCGGCCTGGCTGCGGATGTAACGTACTAGCCCGAACGCGTGCATCTATGCCGCGATCGTCTTCGTCGTGGCGCGTGGAAAGCGCAAACGAACGGTCGTGCCTTCGCCGAGGACACTCTCCGCCCCGACCGTGCCGCCATGCTGCGCAATGATCTGGCTGACGATCGCGAGACCGAGGCCGGCCCCGAAGCTACGCGTGCTGAAGAGTGGCTCGAAAATCTGCGGCAATACGTCGGGCGGAATGCCCGGCCCCGTATCGGTGATGCCGATCTCGACCTCGTCGCCGAGTGTCGTCGCAATGGTGAGCCGCCGCGGCATGCCTTCCGCGACCCCTTCCACCGCCTGGACGGCATTCTCGATCAGATTGGCGATGGCGCGGCCAAGCCGATCGCCATCGGCGCTGATTGCGGCGCCGGGCGCGTCGAAGTGGCGCTCGACCTCCACCCATTCCGGGATCGATTGCTGGGCCAGAATGGCGTCGAGCCATTGATCCACGGTGATCCGGTGCGGCCGGTATGTGCGCGACACCGTGTAATCGAGCAGATTGTTGATGATCTTGTTGCAGCGGACGATGCTGCGCTCGGCGCGCTCCACCGCGCGCCCGAGGCCGCCATTCTCGGTGACGGCCTGGCGCATTACGTAAAGCGAATTGCTGATCGCGCCGAGCGGATTGCGCAACTCATGCGCGACGGTCGCCGTCATATGACCGATGGTCGAGAAGCGCTCCTGCTTGAGCAATTCGTCTTGAGCGGTGCGCAGCTCCTGCGTGCGTTCCTCGACGCGTTGCTCGAGCTGCTCGTTCGCGGCGCGCACCGCGGCTTCCGATTTCACCAAAGCCAGCCGGGCCTGTTGAACGTCGTCGAAAGCGCGGGACGCACGCAGTAGATAGCGCACGCGATGGCACAGGATGAGCCAGTTGAGCGGCTTGGTGATAAAGTCGGTGGCACCGGCGTCATAGGCCTCGGTGATCGATTCGACATCATCGAGGCCCGTCGCCATCAGGATCGGCACATGGCTGCCGGCGGGTCGGCTGCGGATGGCACGGCAGAGCTCGTAACCGTTCATGCCCGGCATCACGACATCGACAACGAGAAGCTGCGGCGAGCAGGCATCGAAAAGGCGGCACGCCTCTTCGCCATCGGCCGCTTCTTCGACTTTGAAGCCGTCATTCTCCAGAGCGGCGCGCGCCAACGACCGGAGAATAGCATCGTCATCGATGATGAGGATTGGGCTGTTGGCGTCAAGCAGCGGGTTCATAAGCGCCTCTGGTCAATTCCTGAAACTGCTCGGCAGCAGCATTAAATTCAGTTTCCAGCGTCTCGACGAGATCCTTGACTGCGTCGACGCCCTTCTCGCGCGCAGCGGTCTCGATCGTGGCGCAGCGTTGCGCCAGGAGCTTCGCGCCCAGCGCGCCGGCGCTCGATTTGAGGCTATGCGCAGCACGCCAGACAGCCTCGGCGTCGCCTGACGCAAACTTCTCGCGAATGGTCGCGACGAGCGCCGGCGATGTTGCGAGAAATTTTGCTACAACGTTTTTCAGCAACACATCGCCGCCCTTGCTATCCATCGCGCGGATGGCGGCAATGGCGGCCGTGTCGATCGCGGCGGACTCCGGCTTGTCGACGGCCTTTGACCGTTCCACCGCCTCGCGTTCGAGCGGCCCGATCCAGCGGCGCAACGCGCCGATGATCTGGGATTCGTCGAAGGGCTTGGTGAAAAAATCATCCATGCCGGCGACGAGACAGCTTTCATGGATATCGGCCAGCGCATGCGCGGTCAGAGCGATGATTGGTATTCTCGTCACCTTGCCGCCTTGGGCTTTCTCCAACTCTTCGAGCTGACGGATGCGCTTCGTCGCCTCGATGCCGTCGACGACCGGCATCTCACAATCCATGAAGATCAAATCGAATTTCTCTCGGGCGAAGCTTTCGATAGCGGAACGGCCATTCGGCGCCGTGACGACGCGGCAGCCGAGCGCTTGGAGCAGCCCCTCGGCGACGTCCTGATTGACTGGATTGTCCTCGGCCACGAGGATGTGCGCGTCGAATTTCGGTCGCCGCGATTGCGCGCTGCGTTTGTCTATTTTGCGCGCCACCGAACCGCTCACCTTGCCCTGGGCGATCGCGTTGAGCACCTCGAACAAGTCATTGGGCCCCGCCGGCTTTGTAAACATGTCGATGGCCTCGACGCTGTTCAGCGTCTCGTCCGGCAGCGTGCCATCCACGCCGATCAACAGGACTACAGGCGTTGCCTCACGATCGTCACGAAGTCGATGGGCCAGAGCGATACCCGCGTCGCCCAAACCCTTAGCGTCGATAATCGCCGCGTCGAGAGGCTGATGCGATGCAAGAGCTTCCGCGACTGCCTCGGCCGCTTTGTCGGCCGTGGCCGCAGCCACGACATCGACATTCCAGCTTCCGAGATACAGCGTCATCACACGGGCACTGACAGCGTTGGTGTCCACCAGCAAAACGCGCAACCGCCTTGCCAGCTGACGTGGTGCCGTTTCGTTTCTCTCTGTCGTGCCGCACCGCACGGTAAAATAGAAGCGCGATCCGCGTCCGACTTCGCTTTCGACGCCGATCTTGCCGCCCATGAGCTCGACGAGCTGCTTCGAGATGGTCAGGCCGAGGCCCGAGCCGCCGCGCGAGCGCGTGATCGAATTGTCGAGCTGATGGAAGGATTCGAAGACCTTGTCGCGGTTCGAAGCTTCAATGCCGATGCCGGTATCTTCGACCGATACGGACAGCACCATATCGCCCTGTTCCCGTTGCGCGACCGTCATCTCGAGCAAAATCTCGCCACGCTCGGTGAATTTGATTGCATTACCGACAAGATTGATGATGACTTGGCGCAGCCGAACGGGATCGCCGCGCAGCCGCGATGGCACTTCCTCGGCGATGAAATAGACGAGCTCGAGATTCTTGGCAGCGCAGCGCTCGCAAAACACCGCGGCGACCTCCGCAAGAACATCGCGTGGGTCGAAATCGCTCTCGAACAGCTCGAACCGGCCCGCCTCGATCTTCGAGAAGTCGAGAATGTCGTTGATGATGGCGAGAAGCGCTTGACCTGATCCTGAGAGGCTGGTGACCAGGCGACGCTGGTGTTCGCTAAGGTTGCTGCTCGCGAGCAGATTCGCCATCCCGAGGATGCCGTTCATCGGCGTACGGATCTCATGGCTCATTGTCGCGAGGAACTGGGACTTCGCCACGCTGGCGCTTTCGGCCTGTTCGCGCGCCTGGATCAGCGCGGCTTCAGCGCGCTTGCGCTCGGTGATATCGCGTAGAATGCCGGTAAAGATGATTTCGCCATTGGCGCGAACCTCGTTGACGGCGAGTTCCATGGGAAACTCGGTTCCGTCCTTGCGGATCGCGGACAGTTCGCGCCCCGTGCCGATGATTTTTGCCTTGCCTGTCGTCAAAAACGCGTTGACGTAACGATCATGTATCGACCGATGCGGCGCTGGCATCAGCATCGTGATATCGGCGCCCACCGCTTCCTCGACTGTATAGCCGAAGAGACGCTCGGCGCCGGTGCTCCATTGCAGTATCCGGCCTTCCTTGTTGATCGTGACGACACCGTCGACGACGCCGTCGAGAATTGCCTGTACGCGGGCGCGGCCGCTTTCGGTTTCGCGTTCCAATTCCTCGCGGCGCGCGACCTCTGCGCGTAACGTTTGTGCCAACTCCGTTTGCCGTGCCGCGAAGGTCGACAGCAGCGCGCTGGCAGCGACCAGACAGGTAACAATCGCGATGCCGATAGAGAGCGTCGCCTTCGGCAAGGTCAGATTGAGGATCGACGGGTCTGGTTGAGGAAAGAAAACGGCTGCCTGCATCGCCGTGTAGTGCATGCCAGACACGGCAAAGCCCATAACGACTGCGGCGGCGAAGGTTGCGCGAAAGCCTTGCGCTTCGCCGACCGGGAAGCGGAAGCGAATACCGAGGGAGACGAAGGCGAGCGCGATCGCAACCACGACGGAGACGCCGACCAAGACCGGGTCATAAAGCAGCACCGCCTGCGGTTCCATCGCCGCCATGCCGGCATAGTGCATAGCGCCGATGCCGCCGCCCATCAGTACGGCGCCGGCGAACAGGTTCTTGATGCTGGGAGCACCGCGCTTGGCAATGATCGTGAGTGCGATGCCGCTCGCGATCGCGCCGGGAATCATCGAGAGCAGTGTGCCAAACGGGTTGTAATCGACGCCGCAAGGCAGCGTGAAAGCCAGCATCCCGATGAAATGCATCGCCCAGATGCCACCACCCATGCTGATGGCGCCGGCGGTCGTCCAGCCCGAGCGCGCCCGCAGGGTGTGCGAATCGCCGATCCGGTTGGCGATCGAGAGTGCGACGAAAGCCGCGAGAACGGCGATCGAGAGCGATAGGAAGACGAGGCCCGGCTCGTACGTCCCTTGGTAGGCCGTTGCCCTATCAACCGTGTCGAAGAACGGAAGAAGCTGCCAATTAAGATATTGCATGGAGGAGAAGCACCGCCGGAAGCCGCGGGGCCGATTTAATCGTGATTTGGTAAATTCTTTGTAAAGCCGGGCCGGAAAGCGGCATTTTTCCAAGGGATTCCGCGGTCCTTGCCGCCCGATTTCAGGGCAATCCGATGGCCAATATCCCCTCAAAATCGCTCAGTTCATCCCGCGATCCGACACACCCGTGCAAAAAATGCAACACGCCAACGGGGTCTTCCTGATAGCTTCAACCGGCTCCGGTGTAGGTTCCGGGGCCGGGTCGCATGCTCGTAAAAGCCATATAAATCAAAGGATTGCGTAATGAGAGGAAAAACCACCAGCCGAAGAGACTTCATGGGAGCTGCGGCGGCCGCCGGATTGGTCGGGGCCGCCTGGCCCACCCTCGCCAAGGCCGATCCGCGCGAGGCGGACCTCATCGTCATCAATGCCAAGGTCTATACGATCGACACCCGGCTGCCCACGGCACAAGCCTTCGCCGTCAAGAATGGCCGCTTCATGGCCGTCGGCAAAACCGCCGACATCAAGGCCCTGGCACGCAAGCAGACCCGGACTGTCGACGCCCGCGGCATGACGGTCATTCCCGGCTTCATCGATTGCCATAACCACGCGCCCGGCACGCAATTGCTGACCGAGGTCATCGTCGGCAATCCCTACGATGTCGAATTCGTCACCATCGACAGTATCGTCGCCAAGCTCAAGGAGCGCGCCCAGAAGACGCCGCCCGGGCAATGGGTGTCGGGCTTCTATTTCGACGACACGAAGGTCAAGGACAACCGCCAGCTTACGGTCCAGGATCTCGATAAAGTATCGAGCGATCATCCGGTGGTGGTGAACCACCGTGGGGGTCATACCTCTTTCTACAACAGCAAAGCGTTCCAACTCGCCGGGGTGACCAAGGATACACCCAGCACCGCGAGCGGCACTTACGACAAGGACGACAAAGGCGAGCTGAACGGTCGCGTCACCGACACGGCGCGCAAGGTCTTCGAGAAGGTCGGCCAGCATGAAACCTTCACACCCGATCAGATCGCGCAACGCGACCGCGACGGGTTGGCCTTCATCTCGCAGCAATTCGTCAAATACGGCCTGACCAGCGTCGCTCATTCGGCTGGCAATCTCTTTGCCCTGCAGCAGGTCCGCGCCGCCGGCAAGCTGCTGCATCGCGTCAGCTACGAAGCCAATCTCGATATTCTCGAGAACATGATCAAGAGCGGTATCGAGACCGGCCTGGGCGACGATTGGATCAAGTTCGGCGCGACGTTCGAGCATAATGTTGATGGCTCGTTCTCCGAGCGCACCATGGCATTGAGCACGCCCTATGCTGGCACCAATCCCCCCTATTACGGCAACACCGCCGAGACTCAGGATCAACTGAATGCCTGGGTCGAACGGGTGCATCGTGCCGGGATCCAGGTGAATTGCCATGCGAATGGCGATGTCGCGATCGATCATATGCTGACCGCCGTCGAGCGCGCGCAGAAACTATTCCCGCGCACCGATGCGCGGCCGAAGATCACGCATTGCACCGACATCAATCCCGAGCTGGTGCAGCGGATCAAGGCTCTCGGCGCGGTGCCGGCGCTCTTCACCACCTACGCCTATTACAACTCGGACAAGTTCCACTTCTACGGCGAAGACATGATGAAGCACATGATGGCGTATCGGACCTTGCTCGATGCGGGCATTCCGGTTTGCGCCGGCTCCGACTTTACGGCCGGTGCGCTCGCGCCGCTCATGGGCATTCAGGGCATGGTCACGCGCAAAGGCTGGGACGGTACCGTATGGGGCGCCAATCAGCGCATCAGCGTCGATGAGGCGCTGCGCGTCTACACCATCAACGGCGCTCACGCCACTTTCGAGGAAAACAGCAAAGGGTCGATCACCGAGGGCAAGCTCGCCGACTTCGTCATGCTGGCCGACGACCCGCATACGATCTCGCCCGAGAAGATCAAGGACATCAAGATCGAGCAGACCTTCACCGGCGGCAAATCGGTCTATCAGGCCTGAGCCTCGGCCAGCCATCGTACGGGAATGCAGAAGGGCGCCGGTAACGCGCCCTTCTCTTTACGTATATATGTGTGAGTGCGACTTGCTTTCCGCGAGGATCGGCGGTTTTTTGTTGACGATCTTGCTGACCCTAGCGCCTTGATTATCTAACGCGTTAAGCGAAGCGAGGCCATCTGGGAATGTCGCTTGAGCTGAGCTGGGACGAGATCGCGCTCCGCCTCTCCTTACCGTGATCGCCGGCTTGCTGATCGGCTATGACCGTAGCGAGCACGGCAAAGCTGCCGGCATGCGGACCACTTTGCTCGTGTGCCTGGCAGCGTCGGTCGCGATGATCCAAGTGAATTTGCTGCTGCCGATGGCCGGAAGGCCGAGCGATTCCTTCATCACCAACGATCTGATGCGGCTCCCGCTCGGCATCCTCACCGGTGTCGGCTTCATCGGCGCAGGCGCGATCCTGCGCCGCGACAACGTCGTCGTCGGCGTGACCACAGCGGCCACGTTGTGGCTGGTGACCGTGGTCGGACTATGCCTCGGCGGCGGACAATTGGGGTTGGGTGCTATCGCGACGGCACTTGGGATCGCCGCATTGCCGGGGCTGCGCTGGGTCGAGAGCCGGCTGCGCCAGCAAATCCGCACGCGGCTTTCCATCGTGATCGCCGAGAACGGCCTCAGTGAAACCGCCCTGCGGCAGCGTTTGACCGAGGGCGGCCTCTCGATCATTGGCACACGCATCATTCTCAACCGCAGCGAAGGCTATCGCGAGCTGATCTTCGAACTTCTGCAATTCCGGCTGGCGCAAGACACCACAATGCCATCGGTCGTTGCCAACCTTGCCGTCGAGCCCGGCGTCATGAAGCTGCGCTGGGACGGGCTGCGGTAAAGGTTCACGCGTCCGGGAACCAGAGCGCAGCAGGAGCATTGTGCCTTTCGTAGGAAGAGGCTTTGTGTTCCGAGGCCCGAGAGGTCGCCATGCGCTGGAAGCTCATCAATGTCGATCCGCCGGTCACTTATGCGATCGCGCTCGAGACCGGCGACGATGCGATCAAATGCTTATCGGATTTCGTGCGTAATCAGGAAATCGAGGCGGCTTCGCTGACCGCGATCGGCGCCTTTCGCCGTGCCGTGCTTGGCTATTTCGAATGGCAAAGCAAGCAGTACAAGAAAATCCCCGTCGAAGAGCAGGTCGAGGTCTTGTCATTGATCGGCGATGTCGCGGTCGCCGAGGGCGAGCCGACACTCCATATCCACGCGGTTCTCGGCAAATCCGACGGCAGCGTTGTCGGTGGACATCTGCTTTCCGGCGAAGTTCGCCCGACGCTCGAAGTGATCATCACGCAGTCGCCGAGCTATCTGCGCAAAACCAAGGATCCGGAAACCGGTCTCGCGCTGCTGGCGATCGACCCGGTGACGCAATCATGAGCAAAGATCGCGACACAAAATCGTAGCCCGAGACGCCTGGTTACGAACAATCCGACCAGGAACAAAGGCGATCTCTGCGATGAGGCCAAGGGCCATCCGAAGCCGAACCAGCCGATCGGCCATGCCAGCGATAAAAAGCTCGGCCAAAAGCCGCCAGACCGGCGAACGCCCGTGCGGCGGATAAACGAAGCCTAGTCAGCCCCTGTGTAGCCCGGCCTCAAAGCGCGGAGGCCGACGCGGACTCACGCGCCACCCGTGTCAGCGGCTTAGTCGCCCGATATAGGCGCCTGACCGATCTTCTGCGTCAGGTTGTTCCCAGGCTGTCGGCATCGGCAACGTGACCGCCGTACGATCGTATTGCGTGCGGCGGTCCCAGATAAGGAAACGCTGCGAGCAGATCTGCGTGGGGACCGAGTTCATCCGTCGTGACTTTTCCATTTGTGAGAAGAGCAAGAAAGTGATCGAGGACATCGTCGGTTAGTGTGCGGCCGTTGTTCGGATAGGATGCCGCTTGACCGGGATTGAATCGCAAAATATCCGGAAGCAACGTTCTTGCGACGCGCTGTGCTTCGTCCGAGGAATATCCACCGGCATGCATCAAGGAGTGCGCAAATGCCGTGATGAAACGCGCGTCGTTGGCCGGCTCCGCGACGAGGTAAGCATCTCTTTCATCACCCGGAAGGAACACAGCCAGCGAGGGCCGCCCCCCGCGATCGGCCTGGACCCAGTTGTCGCCTACCCTCTGCAATGTCCGCGCCCAAAGACCAACTTCAGCACCGAGCGCAGTGTTGGGAAGTTCCACAACGATGCTGCAAATGTCCTTGTCGATGAAGAAATCCTTGCCGGTGAACTGAAAGCCGTTCAGTGCGCCCAAAGGGTCGAAGAAGAAAGGATCGCTACGCCATCCGGCAAAGAATTGATACTCGCCAGCTTCGGTCACCTGTGCTTCCCGATCCAGAGACACCGGCACCCCCTCGACGATTATCCGCCCGCCATCGCCGGTCCCAGCTGCTTCCACGCCTTCAACACGGAAGAGACTCGCCGTTTGCATGCCGTGCGCGATCGGCGAGAAGCTCATTCGGTAGGCAATATCGGCAACGGCATCGCCATTCGTGTCGATCTTGAACTCATACAACGCGTCGGTGGCGAAGGGTTCGCTGACGGTTGGTCTCAACGGAACGATGCTCGACGACGGATGCACGTTCATGATCAGGATCGACTTGCCAGCGTCGCCCGGCTTCGGGAAGGCAAATAGGTCGGTCAGGTCAAGGCGGGCATCGCCACGAGGGAAACCAAAATCAGGGCCGGAATAATGGTGCGACACGGTCGGCTCCTGTTGTCCAACTCACGCTATTAGAAGCTGTGACCGCGCTCAGCCTCTATCAATGAGACGATGGTGTTGCTCGCCATTCGCCTGCTTGCATCGTGGCCGAGGTCCGGCCATATCCTATTGGGGAACGCAGCCTAACTAACGAGGTGGAGGACATCCGATGACACAGGAACGCGCCGTTCTCGCGGGCGGCTGCTTTTGGGGCATGCAGGATCTGATCCGTCGCTATGACGGCGTGATCAATACCCGTGTCGGCTATACCGGCGGCGACGTGCCCAACGCCACCTATCGCAATCACGGCACACATGCGGAAGCCATCGAGATCATCTTCGATCCGGCGCGGATTGCCTATCGTCAGTTGTTGGAATTCTTCTTCCAGATCCACGACCCGACGACGCTGAACCGCCAAGGCAACGACCGCGGCCTGAGCTATCGCTCAGCGATCTATTACACCACCCCGGAACAGAAGCGGGTCGCCGAGGAAACCATCGCCGATGTCGACGCCTCGGGACTGTGGCCGGGAAAGGTCGTCACCGAAATTGCTCCGGCCGGTCCATTCTGGGAGGCCGAAGCCGAGCACCAGGATTACTTGGAGCGCTTCCCGAACGGCTATACGTGCCACTTCATCCGCCCAGGTTGGAAACTGCCGGCACGGACAAAGCCCGATGCCGCAGAGTAATTTCGAGACCCTCTAGAAGCAGCGTCCGCCTAAGGAAAGCCCGCCACGCACCGGGTGGCGGCGCGGTTTTCGCGTTCGCTCTGCCGCCAAGCTGACCACAACAATCGTCTGCGATCGAGCGTGACGCCTCAAAGCAGCGGCGCGGGGACGGTGTCAGTGTCGTGCTTTATCTTCATCTATCGCGGGTGACGGGGGATCGCTGGCAGGAAATGTCTCTTCCAGTGCCTCATCGAGCAACTTATCCAGATGAGCTTTGCTTGCTTGAGACGCTGGCTCTTTCGACAGAATGGAAGCCGGAACGGGCGTGTGATTGTGTTTCTTTCGCGGGCTCTTTTTCATCGGATCGCCTCCTTCGCCGGCGCGAGCCTCGGAAGCTCATCGCCAATCGCCAACCTGCAGGAAAAAATCGTCGCCGCGGAAGCGATATGAGTAGAAGGCGGCCCCCAACGGGGCTGTCACACGACTTTCATATTCTCCCGCCGGCGACGACCCGCCAGCATGGATCGGACGGAAGTCGCGGTTACTGCGACTTCTTGCCCTGCTGCGCTGGCTGTTGCGGTTGCGGCTGCTGGATCGGGTTGTCTTTGCTGACGTCGCCCGACGCATAGCTGGAGCAGTGATTGATATCGGGATAGCAGTTCGGCGACGCCGGACTGCCGGCCTGCGCGTCCTGGCGATCCTGCGGCAACGGAACAGCGTTATTGGCGCTCTGCGTCGCAGGCTGCGGCTGATCGGCAGCAAACGCGACGTTCACAGAGACAGCACCGATCAGCGACATGATCGCGGCAAAGCTCAACATCCGAGAGGTACGCGACATGGAATGCTCCTTTTCATCTGAAGCGCACGCGGACGGGATGAACGCGCGGCATCGCTAATCGCAAAGCTATGCCGACAGACGCGAAGCTTCTCGTCTGTAATCGCTGCTCTTTGTCATCTCATGCCCTCATTGGCGCCTTTCGGACATGGCGAGATCAGGCGAGCCGCGATGAGACCAAAGTATCGGCGATACCTAGGGATCGATCGATAATTCAAAAAACTTCAGGTTTGCCCCAAGGAACCTTCAGCGAGGGCGTATTAGCTTAAAATCACGATGCTGCTGGGAATCGGATGAAGCACAAGATCCGGTCGAACGGCAGATAAGTGGCTCTTGCCCTTGGAGGATTAGCACGATGGACGGCTCTTACACGGTCTCTTCTCTTGCCCCGCTGCCCTGCGAAAACGTGGTCTCCACCGGGACAAAACCGCAAGTAATTATCGTGGACGATGCTTTTGAGCCCTGGGCCTCGTTCAGCGATGCGCTTCGTCGTGCCGGGGTAAGGGTTGCAGTGTCGGATTGCGTACCGGAATTCCTATTGTCCGGACGCCCAGACACTCCCACCTGCCTGGTTATCGACGTGCGACCGGGACGAGACGGGCTGCAGTTCCAGGACGCGCTCGCTGAGGCCAATATCATCGTTCCGATCATCTTTGTTACGGGCTTCGGTAATGTTGCGACCTCGGTCAGAGCCATGAAGAACGGCGCTGTCGACTTTCTCAGCAAGCCAATCCGCAATGAAGAGGTGTTCGAGGCGGTCGAATGCGCACTCGCACGCGATCGGATCTGGTGCTCCGAGCAGCGCTCCTTCTCGACCCTCAAGAGCCGTTTCGAGACTTTAAGCCCTAGAGAGCGCCAGGTAATGGCACATGTCGTGGAAGGCCGACTCAACAAGCAGGTGGCGAGCGATCTCGGGATCAGCGAAATCACCGTCAAAGCACATCGCGGGCGGGTCATGCGTAAAATGAAGGCAGGGTCGTTGCCTGAACTGGCGCGCATGGCGGATAAAATCGCCCAGACAAGTTCAGCGCCTCAAACTCGAGCGCTGCCCCAAGCAGATCTCGATCGCGCTGCGGCCTGAAACAGGCACGGTGTCGTCCTACCTCTTCGCCCGTTCCCCATACCGGGCAGGGTCTAAGGTCCCTGCCCGCCCCTGAACATCCTCCGTTGCAAAGTAGCCTTGATCGCTTTCACGGCTGGGCTGCTTTAAAGGCTTGTCTGCCTCGCCCAATTTCTGAATAAATCTGTAGGAACCTGAAAAAACTCTGTGGGCGAGAGTTGGTGCCCGAACAAATCCGGCATGGGATTTATGCGTCAGGGCCGTGGGAGATCAATCTCGCACGACGCGAGCTTCGCTATTCCGGTTCGCCCGTGCCACTCGGTGGGCGCGCTTTTGACATCCTCGAGGTATTGGTTCGATCAGCGGGCGAACTCGTCACGAAAGACGAACTGATCGCCAGCATCTGGCCCGGCGCCATCATCGAAGAAAATACGTTGCAAGTGCACGTCTCGGCCGTCCGCAAGGCGCTCGGTCCTGACCGCGGCCTGCTGAGGACGTCATCGGGACGCGGCTATCGTCTATCCGGGGTCTGGGTGACTCGAGACGGGCATGGCGCGGGCGCACCGGTTCAGGCTGATACATCGCCCGAGAGCGCGACAAAGCTGACTGTGGTCTCGCGGCCACCAACCAATTTGCCGGCGCCGACCAGCGAATTGGTCGGTCGTGCCTTAGCGCAAGAACAACTCCGCGATCTCGCCTCGGCCTATCGCGTCGTGACGCTCACGGGTCCCGGCGGCATCGGCAAGACCGCCTTGGCGCTTTGGGCGGCGCGAAGCCTTCTTCCTGAATTCAATGGCGATGTCTGGCTGATCGACCTTGCTTCGCTGTCTGATCCGGCGCTGGCGCCGTCGGCGATCGCGGGCGTGCTCGGTCTCCGGCTTGGCGGCGAACCCATTCTGCCAAGCTCGATCGCACATATGATCGGCCAAAGGCGATTGCTGTTGCTGCTCGATAATTGCGAGCACGTCATCAAAGCAGTCGCCGAGCTCGCCGAAACCGTGGTGCGATCCTGCCCGCATGCCTCTATTTTAGCGACGAGCCGTGAGGCGTTGCGGATCGACGGCGAGTACATCTATCGGGTACCGCCGCTCGAAGTTCCATTATCGCAACACGACGCCCCCAACATCATTCGCAACAGCAGCGCTGTACAGCTCTTCATCGAGAAGCTGAAGACGCTTGATTCTCAAGTTTTGTCCCGCGATGACAGCCTGATGACGATCGCGGCGATTTGCCGGCAACTCGACGGTATTCCGCTTGCCATCGAGTTTGCCGCTTCGCGCGCCGCGACGATTGGCCTGCAACAGGTCGCCGCCCGCCTCGCGGACAGGTTTGGATTGTTGATCCAGGGGCGGCGAACCGCGTCGCCACGGCATCAAACGTTGCGAGCAGTCCTGGACTGGAGCTACGACCTGCTCTCGGAGCCCGAGAGATATCTGCTTCGCCAACTCGCGGTGTTTCCCGCGGGCTTCACGCTCGACGCGGTCGCCTCCGTCGTTGGCGGGGGCACGTCGCCGCAATCTGCCGTTGTCGACGGCGTCGGAAGCCTTGTCGCAAAATCGCTGGTGACGGTGGACGGTGCCCCGACAGCCGGCCGCTGGCGTCTGCTTGAGACGATCAGGGCATATGCGTTTGAAAAACTCGAGGAGAGCGGCGAACGTCAAAGCGTGGCAAGACGGCACGCCGAATTTGTGCGCGACCGCATCGCGTCGGCGGAGCTCGGGTCGCGATTGCAAATTGGCAATGCGGAGATGGTCAATCTGGCTGGGGAGGTCGACAACGTTCGTAGCGCTCTCGATTGGGCCTTTTCGCCCGGCGGCGACGCCCAGCTCGGTGCTGCGCTGACTGCGGGTTATGTCGTCGTTTGGCTGCATCTTGGATCGCTAATGGAATGCCGCAATCGTATCGAGCATGTTCTCGAAGGTACCTCGCCCGAACTCCAATTGAGCGATGCCGTTCGCATGCATCTCCATCTCGGCCTCGGGATTGCGTTGTTCTTCACCGCCGGACCGACCGAAAGAACGAGATTAGTTCTGCGACAAGCGCTCGAATTGGCCACGCGACTGGACGATATCATTGGGCAACTTCGCACGCTCTGGGTGTTGTGGGGATTGCATCTCAACGTCGGCGAATGTCGTGCGGGACTTTCAGCCGCCGAGCAATTCTCATCGGTTGCGCGCCGCAGCGGCGATCTGACCTTTATCGTTTATAGCGATCGATTGATGGGCAATGCGCTGTGTTACAGTGGCGATCAAACGAACGCCCGAGAGTTGTTGCAACGCGTGCTCCAAACGCCGACGGTGCCGAACGACCGGCTCGATTCCATCATGCTGATCCACGACTTACGCCTGTCCGTGCGCATCATGCTTGCCCGCGTTCTGTGGCTACAGGGCTTCTGTCACCAAGCCCGCAACATGGCGCTGGCGTGTCTGAAGGACGCACAAACGGCCGCGCATAATTTCTCGATCTATGAGGCACTGCGCATCGCCGTATGCCCTATTTCGCTCGCGACAGGCGAACTCGCAGCCGCGGAGCGATACGTTGGGATGATGGTCGACCTCGCGACGTCCAGCAATGTCAGCTTCTGGATCTTCGCGGGACGATGCTTGCAAGCGAAGCTCCTCGTCCAGCGCGGCGAGTTTGAGATCGGTGCCGCGCAAGTACGGCTGGCGCTCCAAGCCTGTGACGATAGCGGCTGGACCATCTGCTATCCCGAATATCAGGGCGCGCTCGCAGAAGCGCTGGCCGGGATGGGACAATTGACCGAAGCCCTGGCTGTCTTGGAAGACGCTCTGGCCCGGGCGGAGCGCAGCGGTGAACGCTGGTTCGTCTCCGAATTGCTGCGCATGAAGGGCGAATTCCTTTTCCGAAACGGTGACCCAGCGGCTGTGGAATTGGCGACAAAACATTTCGACGAAGCCATTCTGGTGGCGCGACAGCAAGGCGCACTTTACTGCGAGCTGCGCGGCGGCCTGAGCCTTGCGCGTTTAGAGCTTGCGCAAGACCAGCCCGAACGCGCGCGCCGCGCTTTATTACCGATCTATCAGCGCTTCACGGAAGGCCTCGACACGGCAGACCTTCGTGCCGCGCGCGTGCTTCTCGATTCCTTGCCACCGCCCCGAGCGCCCGCCACTGGGCCTTAAAGAAGAGCCCCTCCCGGCGACAGGAGGGGCTCGAGTAGACCGGCGTTCGGGGGGAGGAAAGAGCCGGTCGGGGAGGAACCTCTCAAATCAAGTCTTCACAAAATTCAGAAGATCGGTGTTGATCGTTGCCGCTTGCGTCGTCGGCATGCCGTGCGGAAATCCTTTGTAAGTCTTCAGGCTGCCCTTCTTCAGCAGCTTCGCCGACAGTGGCGCCGAATCCGCATAGGGTACGATCTGATCGTCGTCGCCATGCATTACCAGCACCGGCACGCTGATCTTCTGAAGATCTTCGGTGAAATCGGTTTGCGAGAAGGCGACGATACCGTCGTAATGCGCTTTGGCGCCGCCCATCATGCCCTGACGCCACCAATTCGCGATGATCGCCTCCGACGGCTTCGCGTCGGGCCGGTTGAAGCCATAGAACGGACCACCCGCGAGCTCGCGATAGAATTGCGAGCGATTGGTCATTAGGGCCGATTGCAGATCATCGAATGCTTGTTTCGGCAGGCCGAGCGGGTTCGCCGGCGTCTTCACCATCAGCGGCGGAACCGCGCTCATCAACACGGCCTTGACGACGCGCTTCTCGCCATGCCGGCCGAGATAACGCGTCACCTCGCCGCCACCCGTCGAATGGCCGATGTGAACGGCGTTCTTGAGATCGAGATGCGCCGTGACGGCCGCGAGATCGTCGGCATAGTGGTCCATGTCGTGACCGTCACTGACCTGGCTGGACCGGCCGTGACCGCGGCGATCATGCGCGATCACGCGATAGCCGTTATTGAGGAAGAACAGCATCTGCGTGTCCCAGTCATCGGATGAGAGAGGCCACCCATGGCTGAAGACGATCGGCTGAGCCTCACGCGGTCCCCAGTCTTTGAAGAAGATAACCACACCGTCCTTCGTCGTGACCGTATTCATCGCTGTCGCTCCTTGTTGAAGGATTGATCGACCGAAGAAGCTAGTACGCCGCGGAAACTGCCTGACGGTGATGATCATCCACGATCGCGGACCGGAGACTGTTCGCCAGCGCGGGCATCTGGTCCTGCTCTTGATCGGGGATCGCGATTTCGCTGCCCTGTTGGAGCTTGCGCCACTTGCCGGGGCTCATCCCGTAGGAGCGGCGAAAGAGCTTGGTCAGATGCGACTGGTCGGCCATACCGCACTCGAGGGCGATCTGGGACAGCGGCTTATCCGTCAGAAGAATAAGCTGTTCGGCGCGTTCGACCCTGCGGCGGATCACGAAAGCCGACGGCGGCTCGCCCACGGTCGATCGGAAGGCACGCGAGAAATGGCTACAGCTCAATTTCGCGATCGACGCTATTTCCTCGATTCGGATCGACCGATCGAGATTGGCATCGATAAAAGTCATGACGCGCGTCATCTTCCACGCGGGAAGAAAATCGTGCCGTTTCGCGGATCGCTGGCTCGCCGCGCCGAGTTCACATTCGGCTTGCAACAACGCGGTCGCTTTGGCGACACAGCGATAGGCTTCGTTGTCGTTATGCGGGAGATTCTGACCCGCCGTTTCAAGGAGGCGAACGACGCTACCGAGCCGAGCGCGCTGTTCGTGGCCAAGCGTCAGAGAAGCCGTTGCCGCTTTGCTGACGTCGGCCACCAAAATTTCGCTGCTGAGGAGCGCCGTAGCGTTACGAGACAACCGATCGCTCGAAATGTGAGCCTGAGCCACCATCGAAACCTCCCACCTTCTGCCGCCGGAATGTCACCGGATATGCTAAAGGTGCGATCATCTAGAGCGGATGGCGATTGAACGATGGTATCGCCGATACGTTGGATAGTGCGGGCCGGTTTCCGCGCCCCTATTGGGGAATGCAATAAGTCTCGGCGATGCGTGAAACGCGGTGGAGCGTATTCGCCGAGGCCTCGAGCGACACCGGCGGTGTGACCGCATCTCTGGCCGGGACCTGCTCCAAATTGGTGGCCAACTGGTTTTGGATATCAAGCAGTATCTCGGGTGCGACCGTATAATTCCGGCCGCGCCGAACGGAAGCGGCGACGATAATGCCGACGCGTTCCCGTTCTCATTGAGCATCGGACCACCCCTGATGCCGCCCAGGCAGTCGAGACCATCGGGTAGCGCCGAGTTTCTGCTCGATCGGCAATCCCATATCCGATCGCGAGCTTGGCGCTTCGAGCACGGCAAGATCGGCCTCCGGCGCCAAGTACTTGATCGAGGCCGAAACATTCTTGCCGTCGACGATCATGATGATCTGGCCGCACTCATTGCCGACAAGAAAAACCGTTCGATGAAGGAGAAGCATCGGCGGCTCGTTCCGATCAACTGGTCATGGCAGCCGCGTTCAACACCCCGAAACCTGTGCGACCTCAGCACCAAGGCCACGGCAACATCGCCGCGAGAGATGTGATTGCACAAGCGCGCAATGAAAAGTCGCACGGACAGAATCGCGACGTATTGAAACGCCGCCGATAAAGAGTCCGGTCGCCACCGCCAAATGAATGAGAAGCACCGGCAGGCTGATCAGCATATTGTGCCAAGCGACTTCCATATCCACCTCGCTTCGAACGATCGTCCCTACCGATCCGTTACCCGAGGACGGATCTTGGATCGGCTACTACTGCTGCGCCGGGTTATCCTTGGAGACGTCGCCCGACGAGTAGCTCGCGCAGTGATTGACGTCCGGATAGCAATTCGGGCTCGCCGGATTGGCGCTGAACGTGCTCGACGGCAGCGGCGCGCGTGCCGTGGGGTTATTGCTGGACTGGTTGCAAGCGACCGTGAGCGACGCCAATGCCATCACGGCGGCGCTGGTGAACAGCTTCAAAGGGGTAATATTGCGCATGGTCGATTCTCCTTGCTGGTTGCTCTGAAGGACCAACCGTTTGGCGAAGGATGGCCCCCTAACACCTACAGGATGGGCATTTCCTTGGACCGGAACTTGGACTGGTATGCGCTGGGTGGATGCATTCGATGACGAATGAGTGACGACGAAGCCGGCTGCGTTGCATACACAACGCCCGAGACGCGGGGCCACGCATGCCCCCGCGTTCGATCCAGCCATATTGGAATTCGCGCTAATCCCGCCGATACGCGGCGCGCGTATCGTCACCAGGTATCGACGTCGGCGACCGCTTGGGCAAAGGCTTGCGGCGCTTCCTGCGGCAGGTTGTGACCGATGCCGCCGGTGATGACGCGATGCGCATACTTGCCGGTGAATTTCTTCGCGTAGACTGTGGCCTCGGCATGCGGCGCGCCGTTGGCGTCGCCTTCGAGCGTGATCGTCGGCACGGTTACCGCCGGCGCCTGAGCGAGGCGCTGCTCAAACTCATCATATTTCGATTCGCCTTTGGCCAAGCCCAGCCGCCAGCGGTAATTATGGATGACGATGCCGACGTGATCCGGATTACTGAAGGACGCGGCGCTGCGATCGTAGGTCGCGTCATCGAAATTCCATTTCGGCGAGGCAAGTTGCCAGATCAGCTTCGAGAAATCGTGCCGGTATTTTTCATATCCGGCACGGCCGCGTTCCGTCGCGAAGTAGAATTGATACCACCATTGGAGCTCAGCCTGCGGCGGCAAGGGCGCCTCATTCGCCGCCTGGCTGCCGATGAGATAGCCGCTGACCGACACCATGCTCTTGCATCGCTCCGGCCAAAGCGCCGCGACGATGTTGGCGGTACGTGCGCCCCAATCGAAGCCGCCGATGGTTGCCTTCTCGATCTTGAGCGCATCCATCAAAGCCACGGTGTCAACGGCCAAAGCCGCTTGTTGGCCGTTGCGAAACGCCGCGTCTGACAGGAATCGCGTCGAGCCATACCCGCGAAGATACGGCACGATCATGCGATAGCCGGCGCCCGCCAGGAGCGGCGCGACATCGACATAGCTGTGGATATCGTAGGGCCAACCATGCAGCAGAAGAACCACAGGACCGTTGGTGGGACCGGCTTCGGCATAGCCGACATTCAGCACGCCGGCGTCGACCTGCTTAAGCGGAGCAAAGGATTTGTTTGCCCCCGGCTTGATCGGCGGCAGGTCGGAGTGTGTTGCCGGCCCGGCTTCCGCCCGAGCGGTGCTGACGAGACCGAGTTGCGCCGCGGCAAGGGTAACTGCCGCCGTGCTGAGGAAGTGACGTCGGTCGTGATCGACGCTGTTCGAAAATTTCGCTGCGCGCATGGCTTGCTATTCCTTGCTACGATTCTGAACAGATCAGACGAACAATTGCTCCGGATTGGGATCGATCCGATTGGACGAGGGTGTCGCTGGCGCTCAGGCCGCGCCGTGATGGCGCGGGTCGTCTTGCGCATCCCTGTATTCGAGGCCGAGCGGTCCGATCGCCGTCACTTGCGTGACATATTCGCCGGATTTCGCCCAATGGAAGTGATAAGTATCACCCGGCAACACAACGACCGCGCCGGGCGGGTAAGCCACCAGCTTGTCGGCATCGAAGCGATCACCCAGGCCGATATAAAAAGTACCGGAGATCACCGTATACACGCGGTCCTCCGGATGGCGATGCGGCATCAGCTTCACGCCCGATGGCAATTTCACCCGCACGACATAAGGACCGGGCTGCGACGGCTCGCCAACAAGAACAGCGAGACGCGCGCTTGGCGGGAAGGCGGGGAAAACCTTCCATTCGATATCTTCCGGCAGAACCGCCTTGAATGCGCCCTCTCCCAGTTGATGTGCACGTGTCATGGACCCAAGCCTCCCGTGGACGATGCGTTGCCGGCCAGCGGCACTATGCGCGCCTTAACGCGCCGAAATTGATCGGCATGCGGCGTAACCGCTTGCCGGTCGCCGCGAAGACGGCATTGGCAATAGCAGGAACGATCGCCGACGTTCCGGTCTCGCCCATGCCGCCCGGTGATTCGCTACTGGGAACGATATACACTTCGACTTTCGGCGCCTCGTCCATCCGTACCATCAGATAGGTGTCGAAATTTCCCTGCTCGACGCGGCCGTTCTTCAGCGTGATCTCGCCGTAGAGCGCGGCGGTCGTCCCGAAGATCACGCCACTCTGCACCTGCGCTTCGATCGTGTCGGGATTGACGGTCGTGCCGCAATCGACCGCGCAAACAACCCGGTGCACGCGAACGCGGCCGTCCTTTCCGACTTCGACCTCGGCGACCTGCGCCATATAGGTACCGAAAGCGAATTGCATCGAGACGCCGAGCCCCCTGCCCGGCGGCAAGGCCTGACCCCAGCCCGATTTTTCCGTGGCGAGATCGAGGACATTTTTGGCGCGTGAGGATTTGCCGAGTAAAGCGCGTCGATACGCAACCGGATCCTGCTTTGCCGCCGCCGCCAACTCGTCAACGAAGCTCTCGGTGACGAAGACATTGTGAGACGGTCCGACGCTGCGCCAAAACGCTGTCGGAACACCAGGCGGCTCGACGCGCAGATATTCGACGTGGAAGTTCGGAAAATCGTAAACCAGGTCGATCGCGCCCTCGATCGAATCCGGGTCAAGACCGTTCTTGAAGGCCGGCGGCAACCAGCGCGCGAGGACCGAGGAGCCAGCAAAGCGGCGGTTCCAAGCGATCGGCATGCCTTTATCGTCGAGACCGGCCACGAGGCGGTCGAACCAGAAAGGCCGGTACATATCGTGCCGGATGTCTCCCTCGCGCGACCAGATCACCTTGACCGGACCATCAACATGCTGCGCGATCCGCACGGCAAGCGTGACATGGTCTGTCTCGAGTCGACGGCCGAAGCCACCGCCGAGGAGATGATTGTGAACGATCACCTTATCGAGCGGCAGCCCCGTCCCTTCCGCGGCCGCAGCCTGAGTCCGTGCCACGGCCTGCGTGCCGACCCAGATCTCACAACTGTCGCTGCGAACATGAACCGTGCAATTCATCGGCTCCATCGCCGCATGGGCGAGGAACGGCATTTGATATGTCGCTTCAACCTTGATCGGTGCATGCGACAGAACTGGGTCGGCATCACCGATATTTTGCGCCACAGCGCCCGCTTTGAGCGTCGCCCTCTCAAGCTCTTCGGCGACCTGCAACGTCGTTACCCCAGCGTGCGATCCTTCATCCCATTCGACCGCGATCGCGTTAAGCCCCTTGCGCGCCGCACCCATATGATCCGCGACGACAGCGACAGCATCGTCGAGCTGCACGATTTGGCGCACCCCCTTCACGGACATCGCCATACCGACGTCGACATGCTTCACGCGCCCGCCAAACACGGGTGATTGCATGAGTGCCGCGACTTTGAAGCCCTCCGGTCTTGCATCGATACCGTAGATGGCACTGCCGTCGACCTTCGCCGGTGCATCGAGACGCTTGGCGCGCGTGCCGATAAGCTTGAAATCCTTTGGCGCTTTGAGTGCCACTTTATCCGGCACGGGTAAATCGGCGGCGTCGGTCGCGAGCTCGCCGTAACTTAGTTTTCGCCCCGTTGCCGCATGAAGCACCTCGCCATTTTCGGCACGGCATGCCGATGTATCGACTTCCCATCGCTTGGCCGCCGCCATGATCAGCATCACCCGTGCGACCGCGCCAGCTTCGCGGAGAGGCTCCCAAGCTGCGCGAATCGTGTTCGAATTGCCGGTTGCCTGGACCCCGGCCAGAAAGGGATTGCCATAGAGCTTCTCGTTCGGCGGCGCATGTTCCAGCCGAATTTGGCTGAGCGCCACTTCGAGCTCTTCGGCGATCAGCATCGGGATCGACGTGTAAGTTCCCTGCCCCATTTCGACATAAGGCATTGTCAGCGTGATGACGCCATCGCCGGAAATGCGGACGAAGGCATTGGGGTTAAAGCTTTCCACTGCGAGCGCCGCCGCGGCATCGGCGGCAAAAGGCAGATGGAGGCTCAGCATCAGGCCGCCACCCGCTGTCGCGCTCACTTGCAGGAAGCGGCGCCGCGACAACCCAGCCAATCCCGTGTGATCGGCGCTCATTTCTCGGCCTTTTCACCACTCGCGGCGGCAAGCTTGATGGCATCGCGAATGCGGTTATAGGTGCCGCAACGACAGATATTGCCCAACATCGCATTATCGATATCCGAATCGCTCGGATGCGGATTTTTGACGAGCAGCGCGACCGCGGACATGATCTGGCCGGATTGGCAGTAACCGCATTGCACGACTTCGCGGTCGAGCCAGGCGCGCTGGACCTTGCTGCCGAGCTCCGTTTTGCCGATCGCCTCGATCGTTACGATTTGCGACCCGACAACGCTGCTGACCGGCGTGAAGCAGGAGCGCGTCGCGACACCATCGACATGCACCGTGCACGCGCCGCAAAGCGCCTGGCCGCAACCGAACTTCGTTCCAGTCATGCCGAGCACGTCGCGCAGAACCCAGAGCAGCGGCGTATCGTCATCGACATCGACGCTATGGGTTTTGCCGTTGACGATGATCGCAAAGGCCATCGGATCTCCTCCTCGAATGCATTAGCCGAAGGTGAAGACATAAGCGCGGACGCCGGGATCGAGGAATTCGATTTCGAAGGTCCGATCACCAATGGGTCCGGTTTGTCGAATGAGTTGATAGAGGCGCGGCTGATCCACGCTGCCAGTGCCGTCGGCACTCACATCAGAGCCGTGATCATTTCCCGGCGCGGCACCATCGACCGTGACGTGGAAGCGAACGGGATGACCTGTCTCGGAAGGCGCCAAGACGAGATGAAGGTCGCGCGCATGAAAGCGATAGGCGATCCGCCCGCCAGCCTCGTTCAGGACGATCGCTTGCGCGGTCGTGGTCCAGGTACCTGAAAGCGCCCGGCGATTGAGGCCGAGGCGGCTGGGCAGCTTGTAGGCACGCGGCGCGTCATGTACCGGGTCGCTGAACAGGGTGTTCTCGGCCCGGTCATAGCCTAGATAGATTTCGGGCGATCGAAGATTGGTCCAATCGGCCGCGGATTCGAAACCGGTCGCATTGGGCGTCACGATGCCTTGGCTGACGCTGTTCTGCCCCGCCTCGGCCAGCAGTTGCTGGATAATCTTTTCTGATTGTGCGTAGTCGCCTTCGCCGAATTGATGATGGCGAATATGGCCTTGCGCATCGACGAAATAGAGCGCGGGCCAATAGTGGTTGTTGAAAGCGCGCCAGACCGCGTAATTGCTGTCGACCGCGATCGGATAATCGACATGCATCGCCGCAGCAGCTTGCCGGACGTTATCGATATCGCGCTCAAATCCGAATTCCGGCGTATGAACGCCGATCACGACCAGCCCCTGGTCTTTATATTTCTCCGCCCATGCGCGGACATAAGGCAGCGTGCGCAACCAGTTGATGCAAGTGTAGGTCCAGAAATCGACGAGCACGACTTTGCCGCGTAGTTCGGTTGGCGACAGCGGCTGCGAATTGAGCCACTGAGTGGCGCCGTTGAAGGATGGCACATTACCTTCGATCGGCAACCGCAACGGCGCGACGACAGTCTGCTGCACGGGATCACCGTTTTGAGCGAAGACCTCGGTCGGAATTGCGAGCGCGCCGGCCAGCAGCACAGCGAGCCAGATTCGGTTTGCGCTCGCGAGACACCGGCGCACGGGGCTAGCCGTTGAGCGATTTGCGCAGCGGTCGGAACGCCGTACGCATTTCGCCGACAAAGAGCACGGGCTGCTCCCAGGCCGCGAAATGGCCGCCCTTGTCGAGCTTGTTGAAATGGATGAGCTGCGGGAAAGCGCGCTGCGCCCAGCTCTTCGGCGCCGCGTAGATCTCCTCGGGGAAGACACTCACGGCGACTGGGATGGAAATGTTCTTGACGTCAAAAAAGGCCAGCTTGTTCTCCCAATAAAGCCGCGCCGAAGAGACCGCCGTGTTCGTCAGCCAATAGAGCGTGATGTTGTCGAGGATATCGTCGGGCGACAGGCCTTCGGGCCGTCCGTCAAAGGAGCGGGCGATCATCGCGTAGCTGCGCTCATCGTGATCAAGGATCCACGCAGCAAGGCCGATGGGTGAATTGGCGATTCCATAAAGGGTCTGCGGTCGGTTCGCCATTTCGAGCGCGTAGCCCAGGCCGTGCTTGTAGAAGGAATCGAGCTGGTCCCAAGCGTGCTGCTCGTCGGCCGATAGGCCAGATGGTGCCGGAGCGCCGATCTGGAGTGCCTTGGCGATATCGGGTGGAACGGTCGCCGGCATGTTGGTGTGAATGGCAAGCAACTCCGGCGGCGCTTGAAGCGCCATCTGCTCCGTGATGGAGTCACCCCAATCGCCACCCTGCGCGACAAATCGCGCGTAGCCGAGGCGCTTCATCAACACGGTCCAGGCGCGTGCAACACGCTGCGGATCCCAGCCCGTCGCGGCCGGCTTGCCCGAAAACCCGTAACCGGGCAGCGAAGGAATGACGAGATCGAAAGCATCCGCCGTGCTTCCGCCATGTGCGGTGGGATCGGTCAACGGATCGACGATCTTCAACTGCTCGATGACAGAGCCGGGCCAGCCATGCGTGACGATCATCGGCAGCGCATTGGCATGTTTCGAGCGCACGTGAATGAAATGAAAATCGAGACCGTCGATCTCGGTCACGAATTGCGGCAGGGCGTTCAGCCGCGCCTCGACTTTGCGCCAGTCATGGCGCGTCAACCAATGCTGCGCCAGCTTCTGCATCGTCGTGAACTGCACGCCTTGCGTCGCATCCGTGACGATTTCGCGTTCGGGCCAGCGCGTCTCCTGGACTCGGCGACGGAGATCGACCAGCGCGCTTTCCGGAATATCGATGTGGAAGGGACGGATTGCCTCTGCGCTCATGGATGCACCTTTTTTGTCCGAGGACGCGATTGGTCAGAAGCGGCTGCGAACTGGGCCGGGAGGAGACTTGCCGCGCCGATCATCGCCGACGTGACAATGAAACCGCGCCGAGTGGCTTTTGGCGATTTCGCCGACACGACGATGCTCCGCTGCCCCCAGTTGCTTGATAAGCATCACATGGGCAGTCGCAGCCCGAGAAGCTATTGGACGATGGTGTCGTCTTCGGAGAATTGGTCGGTTGACACGAGGCCCGCCTATTTTTTTGAAGCCCGCCTATAGACCAACGTATCGGTTCGTCCCTCGTGCGAGCCATCCACCTAAGTGTTTGTTATAAACAATAGAATTCGCGCCTAGCCGGGCCCGAACCAATACCAAAGTGCCATAGACCGCCACCGGAAACCGGCGCATTTTTTTGGCGTTCGCTCGGACTCCGCTTTCGGAAGTGCGATGGCGATCTAAGGGATGGTGCGATGGCCAAGGCCGACGACCTACTCGCTGCGCCGGCAAACCATCGACCGATCACGACAGTGTCTGTATCGAACGATCGGGTAACCGCTGGAAGCCGCAATGGCTGAGGCCCCTCTTGTCTCCGTCGTCGATGACGATGAATCCATCCGCGAAGCCCTGCCGGACTTGCTGCGTGAGTTCGGCTACGCTGTCCGGACGTTCTCGTCGGCCCACGCCTTTCTCAACGCCGATTGCATTGACGAAACGAAATGCCTCATCCTGGACATCGCCATGCCGGGCATGTCGGGACCGGATCTGCAACAAGAATTAAAAGCGCGCCCAAAGCGGCTGCCCATCGTCTTCATCTCGGCACATGGCGATGAAACGCTTCGGCCGTGGCTGCTGGAGCAGGGTGCCGTCGAATGTCTTGCGAAGCCATTCAGCGACACCGCTTTGCGCGATGCCATCGAAAGAGCGCTCGCCAAGGACTGATATCGGACGATGATTTCGGAACGTTGTATGGGAGATCGCCAGGGAGGTATTAATGACTGTAGCGATGGCGACTGACCACGAAAGGTCGATGCCCATGTCGCACATGACCCCGATCGTATTCGTTATCGATGACGACATTTCCGTGCGCGAATTGCTTGAAGCACTGATTCGCTACGAAGGATTGCAAGTCGAAACCTTTGTGTCGGCGGAAGAGTTTCTCAAGCGCCCGCGCGCGCCGGGCCCGAGTTGTCTTGTCTTGGACGTCTCGCTTCCGGACCTCAATGGGCTTGCGCTGCAAGAACGCCTTGCCGACCGGACCGATATGCCGATCATCTTCATCACGGGGTTCGGCGACGTGCCCATGACGGTCCAGGCCATGAAAGCGGGTGCCGTCGAATTTCTCACCAAACCGTTCGCCGATACTGTGCTGCTCGATGCCATCAAAAGCGCTTTGGAGCGAAGCCGCGCCGCATTCGCTCAAGAAACAGAGGTTGGAGAGTTACGCGACAATTATACGTCGCTGAGTCCGCGCGAGCGCGAAGTGATGGCTCTTGTGGTCTCTGGACTGATGAACAAGCAAGTTGGCGCAGAGCTGGGGATCAGCGAGATCACCGTGAAAGCGCATCGAGGGAGCGTCATGCGAAAAATGAAAGCGAACTCGCTCGTAGACCTCGTGAACATGGCAGCGAAGCTCAATCTCATGCGACCCTAGACGAGGAGGCCTTAGGGGCGACGAGATGACCCTCTCGTCTTCCAGCGGAGGCGGCCCGAGCGCCGCCCTAGACGTCCTCTGGGAGGACGGAGAACGCGTCTTTTGCAAAACTTGGCAGACAGCCGATGACGGTAAACGCCACCCGTTCTTTGCTGTTCTTTCGGGAAACCCCTATCCCCACGCGGCCAGCATCAATCGTCTTGTCCACGAGTACGAGCTGAGAAATCACCTCGACAGCGCTTGGGCGCTTCGACCGGTTCGGCTCCAACATGACCAGGGTCGGACGCAGCTGCTGCTGGAATTCGCCCCGGGCGAGCCGTTAGATCGCCTCATCGGTCGGCGGATCGAAACCGAAAAATTCCTTCGCCTGGCGATCGCATTAGCAACGGCGATCGGACGCCTGCACGAGCGCGGGCTCATCCACAAGGACATCAAGCCCGCCAATATTCTTCTCGATAACGAAACCAATGAAACGAGATTGACCGGTTTTGGCATCGCGTCCCGCCTACCTCGCGAACACGCAGCACCCGAGCCACCTGAATTCATCGCGGGAACCCTTCCCTATATGGCCCCCGAGCAGACGGGGCGAATGAACCGTTCGATCGATTCGCGCAGCGATCTCTATTCGCTCGGCGTCACGCTTTACGAGGTGCTGACCGGACAGCTGCCATTCGCGGCAACAAGTCCGATGGAATGGGTTCACTGCCATGTGGCACGGATGCCTATGGCACCCAAAGATCGATCGCCCGATATCCCCGCTCCGATTTCCGCCATCGTTATGAAGCTCCTCGCCAAGTCCCCCGAGGAGCGATACCAGACAGCTGCGGGCATTGTGAGTGATCTCCGGCTCTGCCTTGCGGATTGGACGAATTACGCCTCGATCGAAGAGTTCGCGCTCGGCGAATTCGATCGGCCAGATCGCCTGGTGTCGTCCGAACGCCTCTATGGGCGCGCTCGCGAGATAGATGCCCTGCTCGCCTCGTTTGAACGGGTCTCGGCAAGCGGCGCGCCCGAACTAATCCTTGTCTTCGGCTATTCGGGCATCGGCAAATCGTCGGTCGTCAACGAATTGCATAAAACGCTCGTTCAATCGCGCGGCCTTTTTGCCTCCGGCAAGTTCGATCAGTACAAGCGCGACATCCCTTACGCCACCTTGGCGCAGGCATTCCAGAGCCTAATCCGCGCCATCCTCGCCACACCCGACGCAGAACTGAGCCGGTGGCGCGAAGATCTGCGTCACGCATTGGGAACCGATGGCTTCCTCATCACGCAACTCGTCGCCGAATTGAAGCTGGTGATCGGCGAGCAACCGCCTCTCTCCGAGCTTTCGCCACAGGAAGAGAAGGTGCGTTTCCACGCGGCTTTCAGGCGTTTCATCGGTGTTTTTGCACGCGCTGAGCATCCACTTGCCCTTTTTCTCGACGACCTTCAATGGGTCGACGCCGCGACTCTTGATCTGATCGAACATCTTCTATCGCATCCGGATGTCCGCCACCTCATGTTGATCGGCGCCTACCGCGACAATGAAGTCGATCCGTCGCATCCACTGATGTGCCGGATCGACGCTATGCGCCGCGCCGGATCTCCCGTGCACGGACTTAACCTCGAGCCCTTGACCGTCGGGGATTTGACGCAGCTCATCGCCGATTTGTTACGGTGTACGGCAAACGAAGCAGCGCCGCTGGCCGAATTGATTCATAGTAAGACCGGGGGAAATCCATTTTTTGCCATTCAATTTATTTCCGCGCTCGTCGAAGAAGGGATGCTTTCCTTCCGGCAGGATGAGGCCCGATGGAGCTGGGATTTGGAGCGCATCAGCGCCAAGGGCTTCACCGACAATGTCGTCGATCTGATGGTCGAACGACTGAACCGACTGCCGCCACGCACGCAAGGAGCCATCCAGGTAATGGCTTGTCTCGGTGACAGTGCCGACGCGACGCAGCTCGCGATTGCTCTCGAGATGTCCGATGACGACATCCACGTGGTTCTGTGGGATGGCGTTCGCCAAGAACTGATCCATCGCGTGCTCGATCGATACAGATTTGTCCATGACCGGGTCCAGGAAGCCGCCTATTCGCTGATACCCGGCCCGCGCCGCACCGAAGAACATCTCAGGGTCGGCCGCTTGCTGGCGGCAAGAATTCCAGCCGAACGTTACGAAGCGGCGATTTTCGAGATCGTCAATCAATTGAACCGCGGCGTTGATTTAATGTCCGCGCCGGTCGAACGCGAACGGCTCGTCGGTCTGAACCTGGTCGCCGGCCAGCGCGCGAAAGCTTCCGCAGCTTACGCTGCGGCCCTTACCTATTTTACGGTGGGGGCGACGCTCTTATCGGAAGACGCCTGGCTGCATTTGCATGAACTCGTCTTTGCACTGGAGCTGAATCGGGCCGAATGCGAATTCCTAACGGGCGCGTTAGCCAATGCCGAGGAGCGCCTGGCGGCATTGGCGAGTCGCGCTGCGAACACAGTCGAACGCGCTCGCATCGCCTGCCTGCAGATCGATCTCTATCTCACGTTGGTGCAAGGCGACCGCGCAATCGATGTCGGCCTCGACTATCTGAAGCATCTTGAAATCAACTGGACGCTGCCGTCGACAGAACAGGAAGCACGCCTCGAATATGACCGCGTGCGGTCTCAGGTCGAAAAATACACCATCGAAGAACTTATCAATCTGCCCTTGATGACCGACGATCAATCCCTCGCAACGCTCGACGTCCTAACGAAGCTCTGTCCGCCGGCATTTAACGCCGATCTTAATTTGCTCTCCTTGGCTGTTTGTCGCGTTCTCAGCCTCAGTCTGAGCGACGGCATTAGCGACGCGACGGCCGTTGCCTATGTGCGTCTTGGTATGATTGCAGGATTGCGTTTCGGCGAATTTGAGGTCGCCTATCGGCTCGGGCAACTCGGACGCGAGTTGGTTGAGCGGCGCGGATTGAACCGCTTCCGCTCGGCCGTCTACTTAAACTTCGGCAATATGATCATGCCCTGGAAACATCACGCCAGATCCGGGCAAGACCTGGTCCGACGGGCACTCGACGAAGCCACGCGAGCTGGTGACTTCGTTTACGCCGGCGTTTGCCGTCTCCAACTCAACACCAACCTCATCTTTGCCAGCAATTCTCTGGCGGACATCCAACGCGAAGCCGAAGACGCTCTTGCTTTCGTGCAGAAGGTGCAATTCGGAACCGGAACGGACTTCGTCGGCACGCAGCTTGCGCTCGTACGGATGTTGCGAGGCCTCACAACCCGGTTCGGCAGCTTCGACGACGGGCAGTTCAGCGAGGCCGACATCGAAAGGCGCTTTACGCTGCATTCGGCTCTTTCGCTCGTTGAATGCTGGTATTGGATCCGCAAGAGCCAGGCCAGATTCTTTGCCGGCGACTATGAGGCTGCGGTTGACGCCTCGTCGCGAGCGAACCGTTTGCTGGGAATATCGCTGACGGTTCTGGAGGCTGCCGAACACTACTTCTATGGCGCGCTGGCGCATGCCGCATCTTGCGACGCGATAGCCGCCGATCGGCACGCGCCTCATATGGCGACGTTGGCCAGCCACCATCGACAGCTCAACATCTGGGCCGAAAAATGTCCGGAGAATTTCGCGGATCGCGCCATGCTTGTGGGCGCCGAAATCGCACGTCTGACGGGCCGTGAAGTCGACGCCGAGCACCTCTACGAACGCGCGATCCGTTCGGCTCACGCCAACGGCTTCGTTCACAACGAGGCAATCGCGAACGAGCTCGCCGCGCGATTTTACCGGGCCCGGGGCTTCGAGAAAATCGCGAACACCTACTTGCGCGATGCACGCGATCTTTACGCGCAATGGGGTGCGAACGGAAAGGTCCGGCAACTCGAGGCCGGCCATCCCCACCTGGGAACCGAGCTAGGCACCACGGGCCCGGCGGGGACGATCGGCACGCCGGTCGAGCACCTCGACCTGGCAACCGTCATCAACGTGTCGCAGGCCGTATCCGGCGAAATCGTCACACAAAATCTCATCGATACGCTCATGCGTATCGCCATCGAGCAAGCCGGCGCCGAGCGCGGTCTTCTGATCTTGTTGCGTGAGAATGGCCCCCTTATCGCTGCCGAAGCCACGACGGGCGACAATGCGATCGTCGTGCACCTCCTGGAAGCACCGGTGACGGCGACGGCCTTACCCGCAACCGTTTTTAGCTACGCCCTGCGTACCCACGAACCGCTCGTTATCGACAACGCCATCAGAGATTCGTCTGTCGCAACCGACCCATACATTAGACAGCGCCAAGCGCGATCCATTCTCTTTCTGCCTTTGCTGAACCGGTCGAAATTGATCGGCATCCTCTATCTCGAAAATAATCTGGCGCCGTATGTCTTCGCGCCCAATCGTATCGCCGTGCTGAAGCTGTTGGCATCGCAGGCCGCCATCTCTCTCGAAAATACCCGTCTTTACGCCGAACTCGCCGAGCGCGAGGCGAGAATCCGACGACTCGTCGAAGCGAATATTGTCGGTATCGTCATCTGGGAGAGGGCAGGTCTGGTTGTCGATGCCAACGATGCGTTCCTCAGCATGCTGGGATACGATCGCGAAGATCTTACTCAGCGGCGCATACACCGAGACTGGATAAATACACCTGATTTGAGCGAACGGAGCGCGCAAGCATGGCAGGAGCTCGTTCAGACCGGAATCGTTCGACCGTACGAAAAGGATTTCCAACGCAAGGACGGCTCCCGCATGCCGGTTCTTTTCGGCGCCGCCGCAATTGACCCCCAAGGCGAAAATGGCATCGGCTTTTTCGTCGATTTGAGCGAACGCAGACGGGCCGAAGAATCGGCGCGGGAAAGCGAGCGGCGATTGCACGAAATGCAAATCGAGCTCGCGCATGTCAACCGTGTCGTGACCGCCGCACAGCTTTCTGCCTCGATCGCGCATGAAATCAATCAACCGCTTGCCGGCATTGTCATGAATGCCAGCACCTCCCTGCGGATGCTCTCGAGCGAGCCGCCCAATGTCGAGGGCGCGCGAGAGACGGCTCGGCGCACGATCCGGGATGCCAACCGCGCGTCCGATGTCATCATCCGCCTGCGCACGCTCTTTTCGAAAAAGCAGATGCCGACCGAACAGGTCGATCTCAATGACGTCGTCGAAGAGGTCATTACGCTTTCGCTGGGCGAGCTCCAGCGAAACAACGTGCGGTTGCATGTGAGCCTTGCGGAAGATCTCCCACCGGTGACGGGCGATCGCGTTCAGCTTCAACAAGTCGTCCTCAACCTGCTGTCGAATGCCTCGGATGCGATGGGCACGGTCGATGAGAGATCGCGTCTATTGACCATCAAAACGAGTTGGAGCAATTCCGGCGCGCTCATGACAGTCCAGGATTCCGGTCCGGGGATCGATGCGGCCCGCATCGATCGCATTTTCGACGCGTTCTACAGCACGAAGCCCGGCGGTCTGGGGATCGGATTATCGATTTGCCGGACAATCATCGAAGCGCATGGCGGCAGGCTCTCGGCAACGACCGATGTAAACCGGGGCGCCATCCTGCAATTCACCCTCCCGATCAAAGCAGCCCGCTTAAACTGATGCTAGCTTACGTAGGCGACGCCGCTTTAGTCGCGACCTGCGCCCCAAGATTTATTTGGCCGGGTTCGGCGCGTCGAGCGTCGCTGTTTCTCCGGACGCATGCGCCGTCGACTGCCAAAATCTCAAAATTGCATCGGTCAGCTCGCTCGGGCATTCCTCCGGCAAGAAGTGGCCGCAGCCCGAACCGATGGCGCCACCCTGCACATCATCGCCGATCGTTGCGACCGTCGCGCGCAGCGCATCGCCGACTCCATCAGATCCGCCCAGCGCCAACACCGGCATCGTCAATCGCTTCGCCGCACGCGCCTTCGCTTGCGCAAGGCCCGCCGTGTCAAAATTCTGCCGGTACCAGGCGAAGCCCGCGCGCATCGCGCCTGGCGCCGAGTATTCGCGCGTGTATTCATCGAGAGCGGCTGGCTCAATCGCATAGGATCGCACGCTCTTTGTCGCGAAGATCCAGGTGAGATAATCCCGCTCATGTCCTTGAACCAGGATTTCGGGCAGATCATTCAGGCGGTTGAAAGCGAATTGCCAGCTTTTCAGATTGATTGCTTCGCTCGGAATACCCGGCGAAGCGAATGAGGTGACGCCAGGGATATTCAACTCAGTCAGTACCAATCGCTTCACATCCGCCGGGTAAGTCACGGCATGGGCATGCGCGATCCATGTCCCAACGTCATGCGCAATAATGTCGATACCGCCGGCACGGACAAGGTCTGTAGCCTCGAGGAAGCCGTGGAGGTCGCGCGCGGCCGTGTCGAGGTCGTAGCCACTCGCGGGCTTATCGCTCTCGCCGAAGCCCCGCGGATCCATGACGACGACGCTGTGTCCGGCATTGACCAGCAAGGGCACAACTTTACGCCAGGCGATCCAACTCTCGGGCCAGCCGGGCAGCAGCAACACCGGATCGCCTGCTCCCGCTGTCACATAGTGGAAACGGACACCATCGACCTTCACGATATGCTGCTCGACAGCGTCAACATTCGTCGCGCTCTGGGCGAAAGCCGCGGTCGTGAACACGATACTGGCCGTAATTGCGGCAAGCCTCTTGATGAGCCCGGCCATCGCATTTTCCTCTTAGGAGTTCTCTTCTCACACATGCGATCGGTCAGCCATCGGTCGTATTACACCAAGGTATTGGCCATGCTTTGGTCTTCATCGCCATAGACACCATGGTATCGCCAACACCAATGGTTAATGGATTCGTTCTCCGATTTCTGGTGCCATCGTTGCATCGAGTACGGCGTCGATCGCGATAAGGGTCGGCCTCGCACCTCGTCTAGAAAGAGGTAATCGCACGATGAAGATCAAATTCGACCCAGCTCTCGCCCGCCTCATCCAGGTAGCCAACCGCTATCCGATCCTGAGCCTCGAACGTGAGCAGGAGATCGCGATCGCCTGGCGCGATCGCCGCGATCGCGCCGCGTTTGACGAACTCGTCTGTAGTCATCTGCGGCTTGTCGTGCGGATTGCACGCGGCTTTGGAGGATATGGGCTGTCGCTCGCCGACCTCGTATCCGAAGGCAATGTCGGGCTGATGCAAGCCGCCGAAAAATTCGATCCGAGCCGCGGCTTTCGCTTCACGACCTACGCCATTTGGTGGATTCGCGCCGCGATACAGGAATACATCCTTCACTCTTGGTCGCTCGTGAAAATCGGAACGACGGCCGCACAGAAAAAGCTGTTCTTCAATCTGCGCCGGCTCAAGGCGCAGTTGCACGCTTTCGAGCAGGGTGACATGGCGCCAGAAACGGTCGTGGCGATCGCGACGGAACTCGATGTATCCGAAAACGAAGTCGTCGAAATGAATCGGCGGTTGAGCAGCGTCGATAATTCGCTTCACAGCGCCCGCGGCGGCGATGCTGACGGCGAGTGGCTCGACATCGTTGCCGATGAGCGGCCGACGCAAGAAGCCGTGGTCATCGAGCTTGAAGAAGCGCGGCAGCAGCGCAGCCTTTTGCAAGCCGCATTGCTGAAGCTTAGTCCGCGCGAGCGCGAAATACTGGTCGAGCGCCATCTCAAGGACGAGCCGGCGACACTGGTCGAATTGTCTCAGCGCCACGCGGTGTCGCGCGAGCGCATTCGCCAGATCGAGACGCGGGCCGTCGAGAAACTGCAGAAAGCGATCAATACCAAGCTCGCGCCAGAATTGGCGCGGAGCGCCTAGAAGCGACAGTCGCGCTGTGACAGCGCTTTCGGCTCGCGTTTTCGGGCGCGGTGGCCAGATTTGTATCGGCTTGCTTGCGGGATGAGAGCGTGCGTGCCCTTGCGTTGCTGCAGCGACGACCAGGGCTGCGCACAAATGATCAATCTACGATGTGGATCGACAATCTAAAGGCGACCGCGGCAACACATGAGCGAAGTATCCGAGTAGCGGCGGATCCCTGCTTCGGTCTGCGACATAAGGGGTTGTTTCGTCATG
The DNA here is from genome assembly GCA_963740675.1 of uncultured Alphaproteobacteria bacterium. Classification (GTDB taxonomy): domain Bacteria; phylum Pseudomonadota; class Alphaproteobacteria; order ATCC43930; family CGMCC-115725; genus CAIKMD01. The sequence continues at coordinate 107,618 of CAVUFS010000001.1, read as the reverse complement.
CCAGATTCTGGGCCCGTTACCAACCAACCCGCCCGACAAGAGCAGACGGTGGCGCGCCCGAATGCGCCTTCTGCCGCCGAAATTGCACAGCCACGCGCGACGACACCGCGGTGGCGGCATTGGCTCGCCAACAGCGTCCCGCTCTACATCGTTCTGCTTACGATCGCGCTTATCATCGTCGTAACGCATGAGTGGAATCGGTGGACGAGCTATGCGACCTTGCAGACGACCGACGATGCCTATCTGCAAGCGGATACGACGCCCTTAGCCGCTAAGGTTCCAGGCTATGTCCGGCGCGTGCTCGTGCAGGATTACCAGACCGTCAAGGCCGGCGATACGCTCGTCGAGCTGGTCGACGATGACTATCGTGCCCAACTTGCACAGGCCGACGCGGGCGTTGCTGCGGCCCAAGCCGCAATCGACACAATCGGACAGCAACGAAGCCTGCAGCAAACCCTGGTCCAGCAGGCTCAGGCAACGATCGAAGCCACGCAGGCGGATCTAACCCGATATCACCTTGAGGCGGTCCGCCAAAAGACGCTTCTGCAAACGAAAATCGCCGGCACGCCCCAGCTCACCGAACAGGCCGTCGACAATGAGGCGCACGCCGCGGCAACCCTCGCGCTCAACCACGCCCAGCTCGATCAGCAACGCGGCCAGATCCAGGTGCTCGACAGCCAGCAAAAACAAGCGCAAGCCAGCCTCGCCGCTCAGCGCGCCGCACGCGACCTGGCGACGATCAATTTGGGATATACGCGCATCACCGCGCCGGTCGACGGCATGGTGGGGCAGCGTCTCGTCCAGGCCGGACAATATCTCAATGTCGGCACGCAGGTGATGTCGATCGTTCCCCTCCCAAATGTCTGGGTGATCGCGAACTACAAGGAGACTCAGCTCACACGTATTCGCGTCGGCCAGCCGGCACGCGTGACGGTCGACACCTTCCCAGGCAAAGTTCTGCACGGCCATGTCGACAGTTGGTCGCCGGCGTCTGGCGCACAATTTTCGTTGCTGCCGCCGGATAATGCGACCGGCAATTTCACAAAAGTCGTTCAGCGCATCCCGGTGAAAATCGTCCTCGACCCGGATTCTGAGCTGGCAACGTTGCTACGCCCCGGCATGTCGGTGGTCGCGACCATCGACACGAAAGCCATTCCGACCCAATGACCGATACGGCCGCCGTCCCGGCATCGCGCGCAGGAGCTGCTCCGGCGGCAGCGGCGTCGGGACTGCCGCCGGGTTTCGTCATCAGCAAGCATCCATTGGTCGGCACCGCGGCGGTGCTCCTCGGCGCGATCATAGCAACTCTTGATAGTCGCCTGACGACTTTCGGCCTCGCCGATGTCGAGGGCGCGGTCCATGCCGGGTTCGACGAAGGCGCTTGGATTCCGACCGCGCTGACCGTCGGGCAGATGATGGTCGCTTTGGCCTCGCCCTGGCTTGGATTGACCTTCGGCACCCGCCGTGTCCTGTTGATCTCTTGCGCGGTCTTTGCGCTCTCCAATTTCCTCCTGCCCTTCTCGCCCAATCTCGGCTTCGTTCTGGCATTCCAAACGATCAGCGGACTTTCCACCGGCACCTTCATTCCGCTAACGCTCGGTTTCGTGCTCCTGAACCTGCCGCCAAGATTTCGTCGTCTACGGCGTTGCGGCCTACGCCGTGAATCTCGAACTGTCGCTCAATGTCGCGGCCTCGATCGAAGGATGGTTCGATACGAATTGGTCGTGGGCATGGATTTTTTGGGATACGGCGATCCTGGCCATCCCGATGTTGATTTGCATCTTTATCGGCGTGCCCGACCAGCCAACGAACAAAGCGCTGCTCGAGAAGGCAGACTGGTCGGGCATGCTTTACGGCAGCTTGGGTTTGAGCCTCATCTACGCCGCCCTCGATCAGGGGAATCGCCTCGACTGGCTGGGCTCCGGCCTCGTCGTCGCGCTTTTAGCGGGCGGCGGGTTTTTGCTGATCATCTTTGTCGTGCGCGAAGCCACGCACGAGCATCCATGGCTCGATCTAAAATATGCAACCAGTGGGAACATCCCGCTTATCGCGCTTTACATCTCGTTTTTTCGGATGGTCATTCTTTCATCCGCCTACATCGTTCCGCAATTTCTGATAACCGTTCAGAACTATCGTGCGCTCGAGGTCGGGAGTGCCTTGGTCTGGATCGCCTTGCCGCAACTTGTGCTCGGCCCCTTGGTCGCGACCATTTTGCGCTTCGTAGAGCCGCGCATACCGATGGCGCTCGGCTTCACGCTGGTTGGGATCGCCTGCTACCTCTCCAGCCATTTAACCGCGGCATGGACCAGTCCGGATTTTATCGTGCCGGCCGTCATCCAGGCCGTCGGCCAGACGATGGCGCTTACCTCCCTCATATGGTTCGCTCTCTACCACCTTACGCCGATCCAGATCGTCACGCTCTCGGCGATCCTGCAAACCGGCCGGCTGTTCGGTTCGGAAATCGGCTCTGCTTTTATCCAGACTTTCATCCGGATGCGCGAGCAGACCTATTCGAACCTCATCGGTATTCACGTATTCTCCGGCGCGGGGCAGGTGAGCGAGCGGCTGCAAGATTACGTCAATGCTGTCGCCGCACATTCTGTCAGTGCGACGGCGGCACAGGGCCGGGCCCTCGTCCTGCTCGCCACCGCCGTGCGAAAACAGGCTTATGTGCTAGCCTATATCGACGGCTTCTTATTCCTCAGCTTCGCCGTGATCGTCGCCTTGATCCTGATGCTGTTGCTGCGCCCGCCGCCCGAACAATCGGTTCTCAAAACCCTTCTCTTGAACGGCGCTCCTTCCAAACCGACGAGGTCTCCATGAGCACGACATCACGGCATGACGAGCACGAGCTGGCCACTCAGGTCGAAGCGAATACCGTGGTTGTCGCATCAACCGGCGCCGGCAAATTTCAGCAGATGCTGCTCGACGGGCGACATGTGCTGCACGCCGACGAGCCCCGTTCCGCCGGTGGCGACGATACCGGGCCCGGGCCTTACGAGCTGCTGCTCATGGCCTTGGGAAGCTGCAGCTCGATGACGATTTACTTGTACGCCGCACGGCACCAATGGCCGCTCGAACAGGTGGTGATCCGGCTCAGCCAGGCGCGCGTTCACGTACAAGACTGCACCAATTGCGAGCAACCCGACGCCATGATCCATCGGATCGAGAAGAGGATCGAACTGGTCGGTGCCCTCGATGACGCGCAACGCGATAAGCTGCGCAAGATAGCGGATCAGTGTCCAGTCCACCGGACGCTGACATCCAAAATCGAAATCCAAAGCAGCCTTGCGCCCACGCCGGGTGACGCACCGCGGCGCGGCTAGTCCTTGCCGGCCTGTTGGACCGGGCCGGCCGCATCGAAGGCCATTCCGTACGCCGCGATACCGAGCATCGACAAGAAGATGATCATCCACCGCGACGCCGCCGGTGACGACGGCTCATGGGGCTTTGGTATCGATCGCTGACGCAGTGCTTTTCGACAAAGCCGATACCTTCGTTCACTAATTTTTTGCGGCGCGAATGACGATGTCGATTGCAACGCCATTCACAGGCCCTTCGCTGCGTAACGGCTGGTGCTTGGCGGAACGCGCTCGGCGGCCTGTGGCTACCGAACGACCGCGAAGATGATCGAACGGAGACGATGATGATCAAAAACCCTGTCTCGCTTTGCCTGCCCGCTTTCGCCGCGATGCTTTCCTTAGCGGCATGCAGCGACTTCGCTTTTCGGGTCGCAACCTATCCGGCGGACAGCCTCACGGCGCCGCAGGGTCCCAATCCGACATGGGACTACGAGAACATGGTCAATCCCGCGAGCAACATCCGGACCTCCGGTCCTTACGATGTGGAAGATCTCTATCGGGACAAGAACGGCTTCCCGCTCCCGGGTGACGGACAGATCCGTTAAGCTCGCTATGAAACGGACTGCCAGCAACCGAATTGCTTTAGCTGTCGTCGCCTTGTTGGGACTCTCGCTGGGTGCGTGCAGCACCAACAATCCGCAGAACGACGCATGCCGCGCCATGGCCCAGGCCGGAGGCCTGCGTTGGGGTTACTACCCGGGCTATGGATGCGGCCCCGTGCCGCGGGCGCAGACCCAATTTTCCAGTCTCACCGACGCCGGGTCGGGTGTGTCATGAGCAATCCCGATATCGAAATCTATAAGCTGATGCATCGCATTGATCGCGTAGCGGAGCGTCTCAACCCTGGCCTTGTCGGCATCGCGGTCGTTCTCTCGACCCGCTTGCTGGTCGAGATCACGGTCCGCTTTCCGATCCTCAACGAGGCCGCGTTCGCATTGGAAACCTCGCCATTGTCCATCGACCCAACCGCGCTTGTAACGATCGACGTGCCGCCTTCCGAGTGAAAAGGCGCGGATCACGTCTTAATCACAAAGAAGGATCGTTATGGCTCCGGCCTACTTCATCCAAAACGACGATCTGGAAGGCATAAGCGACCCCGGCGTTTTCTACGTCGGACGGGTGATCGATTCAATGACGATAGGAGAGTTGTCCGCGAGACGGTGTCCGCATTCCGTCCGGCGATGCGTCCGATTTGGGCCGGTGTCGCGTCAATCGGACTTATCGTTGGCGATCTGGGACGAAGTGAATAGCAATGATGCCGATATCGGAAATCGAAAGCCGATCACGCTTCACAAATCGATGACGACATCGCGAATCGGTTTTGAGCAGCAGACGAGGAGGTTGCCGTTGGCGGGCCTTTCGAGTGGCTCTGGTCCATAGACGACCTCGCCCGAAACCAGACCGCTCTCACAATTATGACAAACGCCCATCCGGCACGACCAGCGGACGGGGACATCGCAGGCTTCGGCCAGCTCCAAGATGCTCTCATAGGCTGACGCCTTCCAATGCACGGCGATGCCGCTGCGCGCGAATGAGACGAGCGGCCCAGTGTTGGTGTCATCCTTGGGCAGATGCGGCGCGCGTGTCGCTCCGCCGACCACACCCGGAGTCATCGACCGACTGCCGTTGAACAGTTCGACGTGAAGCCGCTCGGGTGCAACGCCCAACGTTGTGAGCGCCTCTTTCATGTCTGCCATGAAGCCGACCGGCCCGCAAAGGTAGACATCCGCATCGAGTGGGATGCCGACCTTTTCCAAGACCGATCGCGACAAATGACCGGCAGCATCGAAATCCTCGCCCAGCTTGTCGCGCGAATCCGGCCGGCTGTAACAAATATAGCTGCGGCCGTGCGTTAGCGCGCCGATGAGGCCACGAGCTTCGGCAGCGAATGCGTGATGCTGGCGATCGTGAGCCGCATGCAGCCACAAGATCTGCCGGGTTGAGCTATCGGCCGCCAGCGCATGTAGCATGGCGAGGACAGGCGTCGCCCCGATTCCTGCGCTGAGCAGCACCACCGGCCGATCTCCAGACTGAAGAATGAAACTTCCGCGCGGAGAACTGACGTCGAGGATATCGCCGACGTGGACATGTTCACGCAGGTAAGTCCCGGCCGCTCCATTCGGCTCGATCTTCACGCTGATCCGATAGTGCCCCGTCGAAGCAGAACCCGAGAGCGAGTAGCTGCGGAAAAGCGGCGACCCGCCGGCGGATCGCTGAAGACGCAAGACCACATACTGGCCAGGCAGTGGCTTTGGTAGCGGTTGACTGTCCGGGCTCTGCATCGTCACCGAGATGACGTCGGCGGAATCCGGATCGATCGCCGTCACGTGCAGCGGCTGAAATCCTGGTGCAGCCGGATGCGTGGCCTCTGTCGGTGCGAGCCCCGCGTTACCGCTTCCTGCCCCCGCCCCGCTTGTCAGCAGCGCCTCGAACGACGAGCGCCATCCGGGCGAAAGCGCCTCGATCCGCAAGGCGCGTTCCAGTTGATCGCGCGGATGGTGGGGCCAATAGAGAAGCGCGTTGACCTCTGCGATCGTCATCCGCTCCTTCGCCTCTCCCACTTTCACGATTTCGTCGCCGGCCTCCACCGCCCCCTCCTGCAGTACGCGGAAGTAGAATCCTGGCCGTCCGCTGGCGGTCAGTAATGCCGGCATGCGGGTTTCGCGCATCCGAATGCCGACGCGATAGCAGGTAACACGAGGCTGGGTTACCTCGAACAGCGCACTTCCGATCTGATAACGGTCGCCGATACACACGGCGTCATCCGGCAATCCTTCGATCGTGAAATTCTCGCCGAACTGTCCATGGACGAAGTCGGTCCTGTTCAATTGCTCCTGCCAATAGCGATATGACTCGAGTTGATAGACGAAGACGGCACGCTGCTCGCCGCCATGCCCGGCCCGATCGCCTTGACCGTCACCCTCCAGGTTCAGCCGGCCGACCCGACAGCGGCCAGGCACCGGGTCCTTCCAGATTCCCGTGTAGACAGTGCGCCCCTTCCACTCGATGTCGTGTGGAAGCCCGACATTCACCGATAGCAGTCGAGCCATATCGCTTCACTCCATTGGGTTGGGAGTAACGAACTCGGCATCGCCTAGGACGTGATGATTCAACACGTTTGTATATATGCCAAACCCTAGTTCGCCATAAGAACCGCAAAGAACATTGTCGCTCATGGCCAAGGTGTCCGTTCAAGTCGCAGTGGCGCCACTACTCGATGTGGAGATGCTTGTTGGCGCCCCGTTGGATCAATTGCACTGAGGTATCAGCGCCTTCTGGAGAGATCGTCTCCTTTCGTCGCTTCGGCGCGCACGGCTGCGACGACGGTTTCGGCCGCCATATCAAAGGGTTCTTCGGCTGTTCTTGACGTTTCTGTGGCAACAACCTCGATGATGAACCCAGCTTCCTTGCACACGCGGTATTAGAAGAAATTGCTGCGAATCGACGCCCCCTCGGCTGCATTGCCGCTCATGGCGCGCTTCTTGCTTGATTTGCAGCGGGATTGTCCCGGATCTGGCATGGGTTAGTGGCGGTGCGCGTTCTGCTGGCGGACGACAATCAGGAACGGATCGAGGCGGTCTGTCAGCGGTTACGCGAGGCGGGAGTCGAGCAGATCGTCACCGTCGAGCCCGGCGCACGTCTTGTCGATGCCGTTAAAGCGGTCGCGCCCGATGTCATCATCGTCGACATGTCGCGGCCCGATCGCGACAGTCTCGAAAGCATTCGTGAGATCAGCGACCACGCGCCGCGGCCGATCGTGTTGTTCGTCGACAAAGACGATGCGGGCTTCATGGAAGAGGCGATCGAGGCCGGCATCAGCTCCTATAACCTTTTGGGCAGTTCGATCCCCGATGTGAAGCCGATCGTGCAGGCGGCCGTCGCGATCTTTCGCCGGTATCGCAAGCTTGCCGACAATCTCGAGAAGGCCGAGACCAAGCTGCAAGAGCGCGACATCATCCAGCGCGCCAAGGTACAGCTAATGAAGGAACAGCATCTCAGCGAGCCCGCGGCGCATCGCCTGTTGCGGCGCACGGCGATGAACAGCGGCAAGCGCATCGTCGACATCGCGATGGGTCTGCTTGCCGAGACGAGCAAAAAATCGTGATGGGAAGGAAGAGGATGCCATGGCGACAGCGGTAATTAATATCGGCCTTTTGCGTCTCGCCGATGCTGCGCCGGTGGTGGTCGCGTTCGAGAAAGGCTTTTTCGATCGCCGCGATCTCACGGTTCAGCTCTCGATCGAGCCGTCCTGGGCGAACATCGCCGACAAGCTAAGCTATGGCCGGCTGAAAGCGGCGGTGATGCTGCCGCCGCTCGCTTTCACGATCGCACTCGGCATGCGTGGCATCGGTGCGCCGCTGATCGTGCCGATGGCGCTGAGCCTCAATGGTAATTCGATTACCGTCGCGAACGAGATTTTCCGCGGCATGGAACTGCCCCCGGGCGTCGGGCCGATCGAAATCGGCGCGCGGCTGCGCACGTCTATCGCTAAGCGAGGCAAGCGGCTGCGCCTCGCCGTCGTTCATCTCCACTCGACGCATAATCTGTTGCTGCGCTATTGGCTCGCGGCTTGCGGCATCGATCCTGAGCACGACATCGAATTCTCCGTCGTCCCGCCGGCCGAAACGGCGGACGCGTTGCTCGACGGATTGATCGACGGCTTCTGCGCCGGTGCACCTTGGGGCGAAGTGGCTGCGCGCGCCGAGGTCGGCGTAACACTCGCGACGACAGCTCAAATCTGGCGCAACCATCCGGAGAAATGCCTCGCCGTGTCGGCCACGTGGGCCATCGAGCAACCCGAGATGCTCGCCAGTATGCTCGACGCACTGATCGAGGCGGCGCGGTTTTGCGACCTCCCCGAGAATGCCGAAGAGATCGCCGAGATTCTGAGCGACGACCGCTATCTCAACCTCAAGCCGTCGCTGATCCGCGCCTCGCTGCCGAGCGCGACCGGCGAGCCGACGGCGCATGTCGATCGCTCAGTGTTTTTTGCCGGCGCTGCGAATTTCCCGTGGCGTTCGCATGCAGCCTGGTTCTTGCGTGAGATGAAACGCTGGAACTTGCTCGAAGGGGGGGTCGACTTGCATGCCGCTGCGGCGATCTACCGTCCCGATCTCTTTCGCGCCGCGGCGATGCGCAACGGGATCGCGGTGCCGCTCGACGATGCGAAGGCCGAGGGCGCCCATGCCGAAGCCTGGAGCGTAGCCGCTCAACCCTCTCCCATCGTGATGGCGCCGGATTCGTTTTGCGACGGAAAGATTTTCGCACCGTAACAAACACGATTCGACAAAATGTTAGGCAGCGAGACGCGCGCATAACATTGCTCAAAATTGCAGCGCACCGATTTGCGCTGCGCCTTTTTTAGGCGCGGCACGAAACCGAATAATCGAAAAGCCGCGACTTCGGTGCGGTCCCGCTTTGGCACGCTCGTTGCAGCGACGCCGTGTGCCGGGTCGCTGCAACATTTGCGCGCTTGGTGCGACACCTCAACGGCGAGGCTGTCGCTGAACGGGATAATCGCCAACGACTATCCCTTAGCGAGCACCCGGCGGATCAATGGCGATCCCTCTCGGACCGAGACGGCCGAAAGAGTGGATCTACAATGAACAAAGGGTTTCTCAAAGCTGGCCATCTGCCGACATTGACGATGGCGTTTATCTATTTCGACCTGAGTTTCATGGCCTGGGTCGTCCTCGGCCCGCTCGGCATTCAGATTGCGAAAACCTTGGGCCTCAATGCTGGCGAAAAAGGCTTGATGGTCGCGATTCCGGTGCTCGCTGGCGCATTTCTCCGCGTCGTCAACGGTGTTCTCGTGGATCGTTGCGGGCCAAAGGCGACCGGTATCTTCGCGCAGATTTTCGTGATCGCGGGCCTCGCCATCGCCTGGTTCTTCGGCGTTCATACTTTCGGGGAGGTCCTTCTCGTCGGCATTGTGCTCGGCATGGCGGGTGCGTCCTTCGCCGTGGCCTTGCCGCTCGCGTCGCGCTGGTACCCGCCGCAGCACCAAGGCACCGCGCTGGGCATCGCCGGCGCCGGCAATTCCGGCACCGTCATCGCCTCGTTCTTCGCACCCAGCCTTGCCGTCGCCTTCGGCTGGAACAATGTGCTCGGCCTGCTCGTCATCCCGCTTGCGATCGTGCTCGCGCTGTACGTGATCTATGCCAAGGACGCCCCCAACCGGCCGCCGGCGAAATCCTTCGCCGATTACATGCGCATCCTCAAGACCGCTGATGCGTGGTGGTTCATGCTGCTCTACAGCGTCACCTTCGGCGGCTTCGTGGGCTTGGGCTCGTCCCTGCCGATCTATTACAACGATCAATATGGGCTGACGCCGGTGCTCGCCGGCTACGCGACCGCGGTCTGTGTCTTTGTCGGCTCGATGCTGCGGCCTGTCGGCGGCGCGATCGCTGATCGCATCGGCGGGGTGCGCACCTTGTCGACGATGTATCTGATCGCGGCGCTCTCGTTGATCGTTGTCAGCTTCGGCTTGCCGCACATTTCCCTCGCGATCACTGCCTTCATGATCGGGATGGGTGCGCTCGGCATGGGCAACGGCGCGGTGTTCCAACTCGTCCCGCAACGCTTCGGCCGCGAAATCGGCATCATGACCGGCCTTGTCGGCATGATGGGCGGCGTTGGCGGCTTCTATCTCGCTTCGAGCCTCGGCTATTCGAAGCAATTCACCGGCAACTATCAAGCCGGCTTCCTCGTGTTCGCGGTACTCGCCTTGGGCGCGTTCATCGGCCTCAATGTCGTGAAGCGGCGCTGGCGCACGAGCTGGTCGGGTGCAGCGAGCCCGGTTCGTATCTGAGAGCGATGCCGTGAATATGATTGGGCGCCGCGAACGGCTCGTCGTCATCGGCAACGGCATGGCTGGCATGCGCGCGGTCGAAGAGTTGTTGAAACGCAATCCAGTTCGCTACGACATCACCGTTTTCGGTGCCGAACCGCATGTCAATTACGACCGCATCATGCTGTCGTCGGTGCTCGCCGGTGAGAAAGATCTTGGCGACATCATCATCAATCCGCTCGCCTGGTACGGCGAAAATGGCATTCGTCTGTTTGCCGGCGATCCCGTCGTCGCAATCGATCGTGCAGCCAAAACGGTGCGATCGGAGAGCGGCCGCGTCGAACCCTATGACCAACTGTTGCTCGCGACCGGGTCGAAACCCATCGTGCCGCCGATTCCGGGATTGGAGCTGCCCGGGGTCTGCGCCTTCCGCGACATCGCCGATATCGAGCAGATGGTCGGCGCGTCGCAGCGCTATCGCCGCGCCGTCGTCATCGGCGGCGGCCTCCTGGGTCTCGAAGCGGCAAACGGCCTCGTGAAGCGCGGCATGTCGGTCGCAGTCGTCCATCTGATGGATACGCTCATGGAACGACAACTCGACGCAACGGCGGGCAAGCTGTTGCAACGCTGCCTCGACGAGCGCGGGTTCAACTTCTTCATGAACGGCCAGACCGAAGAGATTTTCGGCAATGGCCGCGTCGAAGGCGTTCGTCTCGCCGACGGCCGCGAAGTCCCGGGCGATCTCGTCGTCATGGCGATCGGCATCCGTCCCAATATCGAGCTCGCGCGCAAAGCCGCGCTCGACGTGCATCGTGGCATCGCCGTCTACGACGACATGCGCACCTCCGATTCCGACATTTTTGCGGTCGGCGAATGTGTCGAGCATCGCGGCAATACCTATGGTCTTGTCGCGCCGCTTTACGAAATGGCCAGGGTCTGCGCCGATCATCTCGCCGGCAACGACACCACGACTTCGGCCTATGCCGGCTCGGTGCTCGCCACCAAGCTCAAGGTCACCGGCGTCGACGTGTTCTCCGCTGGCAATTTCCTCGGCGACGAGGATTGCAGTGCGATCACCTTCCAGGATACGGCGCGCCAGGTTTACAAGAAGCTGGTGCTGCGCGACGGTCGCATCGACGGCGTCGTGCTCTATGGCGATGTCGCCGACAGCGGCTGGTATCTCGATCTGCTGCGCAACCGCGAGGATATCACCGCGTTCAAAGACGCCGCGGTGTTCGGCCGAGCCGTGGCCACCGCCCTTGGCAAAGCAGCGGCGGCGCCGAACATCGCCGATTACCCGGACGACTACCAGATTTGCGGTTGCAACGGGGTTTGCAAAGGCACGATCGTCGAAGCGATCGCAGAAAAGAGCCTGACGACGCTCGATGCGGTACGACGGCATACCAAGGCGTCGGCGTCTTGTGGCTCGTGCACCGGTCTTGTCGAATCGATCTTAGCCGCGACCGCCGGCGCGGCATTCGCGAAACCTCAAAAGCAGGGCATGTGCCGTTGCACCTCGCTCAGCCACGACGAAGTGCGAGCACGCATCCGCCAGGACGAATTGAAGACCATTCCCTCGGTCATGAAGGCGCTCAGCTGGTCCAGTGCGGAAGGCTGCCACGCCTGTCGGCCGGCACTCAACTTCTATCTGCTGTGCGCGTGGCCGGGCGAATATCGCGACGATGCACAGTCGCGCTTCATCAACGAGCGCGCTCACGCCAACATCCAGAAGGATGGCACCTTCTCGGTCATCCCGCGCATGTGGGGTGGCGTCACCAATGCCCAAGAGCTGCGCGCCATCGCCGACGTCGTCGACAAGCATGCTATCCCGACCGTGAAGCTCACCGGCGGCCAGCGCATCGACATGCTTGGCGTGCGCAAAGAAAAACTGCCGGCGGTGTGGCGTGATCTCAACGAGGCGGGGCTGGTCTCGGGCCACGCCTATGGCAAGGCGCTGCGCACCGTGAAGACCTGCGTCGGCTCGGAATGGTGCCGCTTCGGCACGCAAGATTCGACGGCAATGGGCATCGCCCTCGAAAAGATGACCTGGGGATCGTGGCATCCGCACAAGGTCAAGCTCGCTGTCTCCGGCTGCCCGCGCAATTGTGCCGAGGCGACGATCAAGGATTTTGGCGTCGTCGCGGTCGAAAGCGGCTGGGAACTGCATGTGGGCGGCAATGGCGGCATCAAGATCCGCGCGACCGATCTCTTGTGCAAGGTTGCGACCTCCGAAGAGGTGCTCGAATATTGTGCCGCCTTCCTACAGCTTTATCGCGAGGAGGCGCGATATCTCGAGCGCACCGCGCCGTGGCTCGAGCGCGTCGGCCTGGACTATGTGAAAGTGCGCGTCGTCGACGATGCCGATGGCCGCAAAGCGTTGCAGGCGCGATTCCTATTCTCGCAGCAGTTCTTCCAGACCGATCCTTGGGCAGAACGCAGCGCCAAGGATGCCCCGGCGGAAGAGTTCCGCGTGCTAGCGGCGATCGAGTAAGAGCGGTGGATACCATGCTCGTATCAATATGGCGCGATATCGGCGCAATTGACGATATCCCGCAGCTCGGCTCGCGCGTGGTGGCGACGCCGGCCGGCAATATCGCCGTGTTCCGCACCGGCCAGGACGCGATCTATGCGCTCGACGATTGCTGCCCGCATAAGAACGGGCCGCTGTCGCAAGGTATCGTTCACGGCACGGCGGTAACCTGTCCTTTGCACAACTGGACGATCGATCTCGTCTCAGGCGAGGCGGCCGAGCCGGATCGCGGCTGCGTGCGCACGATCCCGGTGCGGCTGGAGAATGGGCGCATCTTGTTGATGCTGCCGACATCGCATCGTGACTGAGGTCAAAACCACCTGTCCCTATTGCGGTGTCGGCTGCGGGATCATCGTCGAAAGCGGCACGGTTCGCGGCGATCCCGATCATCCCGCGAATTTCGGTCGCTTGTGCTCCAAAGGCGCAGCGCTTGCCGAGACTTTGGCCGATGCCGAGCGGCTGACCCGACCGCGGATCGACGGCCGCGCGGCGAGCTGGGACGAAGCGCTCGATCTCGTCGCCGCGCGTTTCGCCGCGACCATCGCCGAATATGGGCCGGATGCAGTCGCGTTTTACGGCTCCGGCCAGTTTCTCACCGAGGACTACTACGTCGCCAATAAGCTGATGAAGGGTTTCATCGGCAGCGGCAATATCGACACGAATTCGCGGTTGTGTATGGCCTCGACCGTCGCCGGGCAGCAGCGCGCTTTCGGCGAAGACGTCGTGCCCGGCATTTACGAGGACTGGGACGAGACAGATCTCGCTGTGCTGGTAGGCAGCAACACTGCGTGGTGCCATCCCGTGCTCTATCAGCGCCTCAAACAGACGCGCAGCGCGCGCGACACTTTCGTCGTCGTTATCGATCCGCGGCGCACGGCGACATGCGAGATCGCCGATCTGCATCTCGCCCTTGCGCCGGGCAGCGATGTCGCTTTGTTCGACGGTCTGCTCGTTTATCTTGCCGACAAAGGCCGCCTCGATCGCGCCTGGATCGATGCGCATACGACAGGCTTTGCTGGCGCGCTCGATGCCGCGCGCGCGAGCGCCGGCACACTCGAACAAGTCGCTGCGATCACCGGCCTGCCCGCAACCGATATCGCCGCTTTCTACGCACGCTTTGCCGCGACCGAGCGCGCGCTGACCGTGTTTTCGCAAGGCGTCAATCAATCGACGGCCGGTACCGATAAGGTCAACGCGATCATCAACTGCCATCTCGCAACCGGACGCATCGGCCGCCCTGGCATGGGACCGTTTTCGGTGACGGGCCAGCCCAATGCAATGGGCGGGCGCGAGGTCGGCGGCCTCGCCAACCAGCTTGCGGCGCATCTGCGCTTCGACGATGCCGCCGATATCGACCGCTTGCGCCGTTTCTGGCGCGCGCCGCGGCTCGCGACCGCGCCCGGCCTCAAAGCGATCGATCTGTTCGACGCGGTCGAAGCCGGGCATATCAAGGCGATCTGGATCATGGCGACCAATCCCGCCGCGAGCATGCCGCGCGCCACTGCCGTGCGCCTGGCGCTCGAGGCCTGCCCGTTCGTCGTTGTCACCGATTGTTGGGATACTGACACCACCGCGCTTGCCAATGTCGTATTGCCGGCGGCAACTTGGGGCGAGAAAGCCGGAACCGTCAGCAATTCCGAGCGGCGCATTTCGCGCCAGCGCGCGTTCCGCATGCCGCCCGGCGAAGCCAAGCCCGACTGGTGGATCTTGAGCAGCGTGGCGCGGCGCATGGGTTGGGAAGAGGCTTTCACCTATCGCCGGCCGGCCGCGATTTTCCGTGAGCACGCGGCGCTGTCGGCTTTCGAAAACGATGACACGCGCGCTTTCGATCTTGGCGCGCTTGCCGCGCTGAGCGACGATGATTACGAACATCTCACGCCGCGACGCTGGCCGGCCGCCGCGGGCGATAACGCCCCGCACGGCGGGAGGCTTTTCGGCGACGGCGTCTTTCGTACAGCCGATCGCCGCGCGCGCTTTATCGCTACGCCATGGACGCCGCCCGCCGCGACGGTGAGCCGGCGCTATCCCTTCATCCTAAACACCGGCCGCGTGCGCGATCAGTGGCACACGATGACGCGAACCGGCCGCGTGCCGCGGCTGATGGCACATCAGGAAGAAGCCGTCGTCGAGGTGAGCCCTGCCGATGCGCGCAAGCTCAGCATCACGAACGGCGATCTCCTGCGCATCCGCACCGATCACGGCAACGCCGTGCTGCCGGCGCGGGTAAGCGAGGCGCAGCGCGCCGGCGAAGTCTTCGTCGCTATGCATTGGACCGACCGTTTCGTCTCGGCGGGACCGATCGATCGTCTCGTCAGCGCCGCCAACGATCCGGTGTCGGGGCAGCCTGAGCTCAAGGCCACCGCGGTAGCGCTCGCACCGGTGCCGATCTTATGGCGCGGCTTGCTCGTCGCCGGCGAAGGGCCACGCGAGAGTGGCGACTATCACTGGTCGCGCATCCCCTTCGCGCAAGGCGAGCTTTGGGAGCTGCGCGGTTGGAGCCGGCTTACCGAAGGCACCGAACTCACCGCCTGGGCATCGCAACTCCTTGGCCAGCCCACGGGCGCCGAGCGTGTCTCGCTGATGGATCCGGTGCGTGGCGTCTTGCGTCTCGCCAATCTCGTCGCCGGCAGGCTGCATTCCTGCCTGCTGTTGTCCTTCAGTGCGCGCTCGCGTCTGCCGGATCGCGCCGCGATCACGGCGGCGATCGGCGGCGTATTCGACGAGGTGGCCCGCCAAACGCTGTTCACGGTCGAGGAAGGGCCCGCTTGTACTCCATCCGGCCGGGCGGTCTGCGCCTGCCATGGCGTCGCGCGCGGCGCGATCGAGCAGGCGGTCGCCGAGGGCCGGGTGACCAGTGTCGCCGAGATCGGTGCTGCGTTGCGCGCCGGCTCCAACTGCGGCTCCTGCATTCCCGAGCTCGAAGAGATCCTCCAGCGCGCGAAAGTGGCCTCTTAAGGTCAGCAGATCATTGGCTGCTAGCATGGTTGATCGGCCATTCCGCAGACGCGAATTTCCCGATCTGGCGATCGCTCGAGACGCACACGGATTTCGGTGCCACCGTCTCTATCACCGTCGCTATTGTCTGTCGCGCGCGTGCGGCTGTCGCCTGAATAGGCAGCGGCGAATACCGAAGCGGGCGCAAACGCTAGCTACTGATTAATAAAGGATTTTTAGACTCAAGCGCGCGTCGGCGGGTATCTGCGAACGACGTTGCGCGACTGAATAACGTAGTTATGACGCTGCAAAAAATTCTCGCGCAAAACGGGAATGCGGCTAAGAGTGTGAATGGAAAAAGTGCCACAAAGGCCCAGCGTAAAAGCCGCCGCTCAGGTGAGGAACTCGTCGCCTTTCGTAAAATGCTCATTGCGAAGCGTAAGAAGGGTGTGCCCGTCGCGAAGCTAGCAGAACGGCACGGCATAACGGCCAGCTACATCTACCAGTTGTGATCGAAGCGCGAATCGGTGCATCTAGTGCAACGGCTGGGATCAGGGGTGTGCTGACACAGGAATTCCAGTTTGCGGTATCAGGAATTGAGTACCACAAGTGAGCCGGTCGTGCGGTTCACAGACGAATTCGCATCCCAATAGGGTCCTCGAAACCCGACGCTATCAGGCGTTATGGACACGTCCAACGATTGGGTGTGGCTGTCGGCCTGCCAATTCATCTTTTTTGCATCTTAATTCAGCGCGAGGATCAGGGTGGACGGCGCACTCGACGCTATGAGCTAAGCAAGCTGCAGTTAAAGGACAGGGATCTTTGCCGCTCCCGGGTGTGCCAGAACCACCGAGAATAAGAGTATCACCACGGAGCGTTTATTCATGTTTGCCTCCGATTTGCCCAAGCTAAGAACTTTCCTCATCCGGCGTAGTTTGCATCCTCATTTCTTCGCCGCAGTGTTCCGTCTTAGTACGGGCCTAGGCTATTCAGCGTTGGCTGACAGCGCCCGCTGAAGTGCGGGTGATAGGTTTAGAAATCGCAGCGCAATGTGCTGCGCCTCGCGCCTGACGACTTCTGCGGAAAAGCGGAAACGGTGGGAGGCCGGACCGATAATGGCGATGCCCGCTATAGCAGCACCAACTTCGAGGTTGGGGTGACGGTCCGCGATCAGCGCTCCGCCCTCAGACCAATTTAGAGCTACATGCTCGACGCCGAGGAATGTTAACCGTAGGAAATCGGAGCGGGAGCGTCGATGCTGGCGGTTATCGGGGGCTGTCCCGGGAACATCCGGGTGGGTGTGGTTTTGCGTGTTCATCCTGAGACCTGCGCTGATTTAGAGCGGCCCAGTATCGAATGGTGAACCTTGAGTTCTGCTGAACGTAATGGCCGCACCACGACCATTCCGAGCCCCTCTCTAGAGGTGATGTCAATGACTTCGGCAGCCGCCCTGGAGAGATCGATCAGGCGGGCCTTGGTGAAGGGGCCTCGATCAGTAATCGTGACGGTGACCGCCAGCCCTGTTTTGAGGCTGCTAACCTCTGCTTTGCTAGTCAGGGGGAGGGTTAAACTGGCGGCGGTGAATGCTCGCTCGTCGAACCGTCTGCCCGATGCCGTCTTATGGCAGCTCTTCGCCGTAGAAGCTGGCGAGGCCAAGCGCAGGGGGCGTTAGCTCTGAGCCATGGCACTTGTGAGGCTAGTGTAAACACGGCTCCAATAAAAGCAGCTCGGCGTCGCCCCGCTATGTGAACGAGGAATCGCTCGAGGTTAGGTGGTGATCGTCATGCTGGTCGACCTCAAAAACAGAGTAGGTGGCCGTGCAAGTCCCCATAGCTAGTGCCAATCCATTCTTGTCGTCGTGTTCCTTGCAACAAGGGCAAGCTCACGGTTGCGAAGCCGCCGCTCGCGGTACTCGCGTCGACCCTCTCCGGGCTCTTCTGCCGGCGGTTCAGCGCGGCGATATCGCGCTCGTTCTCATTGGCTTGCAGCTTCGACGCGGGCAATTTCGGCCTCAAGGTTCTGCACGTCACGCTCTAGGTCTGCGGCATAGTTCAAAAGTCTGACGTGGGTCGCGTCTGTGGGAACGCCTTTCGCAAGAACGCGCACTCGCGCAGCACGGTCCCGCAGCCGCTCTATTTCTTCGCGTGCGCTATCGGATTCACTCATACTACTCGCCTACTACTCGCCTACTACTCGCCTACTACTCGCCTACTACTCGCCACTAGTGCCATCCGCCGAGTTTCGAGCTTCCGGCAAAAAATTGTCGGTTGTATGGCGTGGCTTATGAAAGCTCGGCTAGGACGCGCCCCCGTGCAAAATGCTACGCGGCCCTCGCGTTGCGCCTGGGGTCGGCAATCTCATCAGGTTGATTAAGGAACCAAGCGCGCTTGGCGACCTTCACCAAAGTCGCTGCGGTTTACCGCGTCTATCGCTTCGCAGATTGTTTCGGCAAAGCCCATTGCCCCCGGCTACTCGCGAAAGGGGTTCAGACCCATTGTATCCGCTCGCCTCTAGGACTTTCGCGCCACCCTCCTCTTTGTCGCACTCGGCGCCCGGAATAGAGAATTCAGCCCTGGTTAACCAGTTACAGGCCGACGCTCTTAGTCACTTATTAGGCCGCGAACATTCAAATCGGGACGCGGCCATGTCGCGAGCCGGGTTGCTCGAATTGGTTTAGCGGTACATGGGGGTGGCGGCTGGTGCCTAGCATAAAGCACATGCGGACCGAGGGCGCATGGGTGATCGAGCCTGATCTCGATCCTATCGACGCGCAACTTCGCCGTGGACGTTGGCGTATTCTCAGAGAGGTAATCCCCAGCCGAATACGATCTGAAACGATGCCCTTGTGGGTCTCGACCCCGACCGATCTCATTGGCTGGCTTCTGGTGAAGCTAACGACCGATGAGCTTCAGGACTATTTTCAGCGATTGGAACGTCTCGCGAAAAAGCATTGCGACCTGGAATTATTACGCCTCGCGCGCATTTATTTGCGACCGTCAAGCACGAAATGAACGCTTATGCACAGCGCGGGCAGGACGAAAGAACGAACGAAGCTGCAGCGCGATACAAGCTCCACTGATTGTTGCCGCTCCTCATTCGGATCGCTTCAATAGAGAACCTCTGACCAACCGCGCCGCTCGTCAGCCAGGTCCCAATAGCCCGCCTTTAGCGGTGTCTATCCTGGATACATCGGGTTGGTGGGGCAGCCGCGTGCGTTCCCTTTTTCCGCACGCCGCAGGAGGAACATGGTTACTTGTTGTTAACCAAATCCGCATACGATCCTCAAAATCGTCGTCCGAGTTGGTGTTCAGCGAGGTCCCCATGCCTGAGATGGTTCCTAAGAGCCCATTGGATCGACTGCGCTGGTTAGTGGATGGCAAGCCGACACTGATCCAATTCGAGGATCTCGGCGGCGCCTTCAATCCGCAGTTTCGTTTCATGGCGCTGCTACCGAGCCCAGCGTTGCCGGCGAGCGAGGCAAAAAAGGTCGAGACCTATTTCGATGCAATGTTCGAAGCGCTGGTGCCCGTACGAGACTTGATTACCGCGTACAGCCTCCGAGGCGTGATGAGCCCCGCTCCGACCAGCGACTTCTCATTGGAGGTTCAATTCTCCGATCCCCACGTCATCGACATGGTACGCAGGAGCCTGCCGAGAGAGCTGAGCGGCAGCGCGTTTGCTCATCATCAACGATACGAAAATACAGTAACCAACCGAGCAGAGGCCCACATGTTTTTCCGGGATAAAGGTCGGCAAGAAGATCCCAATCAGACGAACAGCGAGCTGTCGCAAGCGCAAGATGCCGGACGGATGCACGACAGCTCAACGCAAGAACAAGCATCTGCGCCTCGCGTCGCGGCAATCGCGGTGCCGGCACCAGCGCCGGTCCTGGCTCAACCCGCAGAGACAGCGCCCATACCGGCTTCAATGCCATCGCGGGAGTCGAGACGCAACAAAATGCTGGTCGCCGAGGGCATCACGCTGCGGGGCGGCGACATTTTAGGTTGTGCGCATATGGCAATCGAAGGGGAAGCGTACTTGACGATCGATCGCTGTGAGAAACTGGAAATCTCGGAGAACGGAATCTTTGAGGGGTCTGCATCAGTTGCTGAGGCAGAGATCAGCGGCTACTGCAAAGGTACTCTTGTGGTTAGGGATACGCTCCGCATTACCCGCACGGGACACGTTGTCGGATTAATCCAGTATGGCCGTTTGCAGGTCGAAGACGGCGGCCGGATCGAGGGCGAGATGAAGATGCCTGTGGAGGGCAGCGAAACCGGGCCGCAGACGAAGTCCGAGAATCCCCGTTGGGTTGAGGTGAATGCGAAGCTCTCGGCGTAGTCGGTGTCTGACGGCGACCACGCGGGGAAGCGATGAGGTGATCAACGCCGGTGTGCGCGGCTAGACCAACAGGGGATCCGCGGCGTGGCGATCTCTGCCTCGGGTCAATCTCGGAAGTCGTGAGTCTTCTGTACCCGCGACCGCTTTTGCCTCGAAAGCGGACCGATTGGCTGGTTATCGGCTTACTCGCGCACGCTCGCGCACGCTCGCGCAGCAGTATCAGCCGACCTTACATCGCCTCGCACGATAATCGGTGAGAACGCCGTCATCCGCTGCCGTTGCTTTCAATGGATCGAGATTGTCTGGCAGCGGAAACACGATTCCGACGGCACCGATCGCCGATCATGTATTAGTTGCTCCTACGCAACCAAGGCGGATCGGCGACCAAAACCTGAAGTTGTCGGGAAGGTCCGAGGCTTTCTCGTGTAACGTTAGGCTTGGCTATCGGGTCTGGGGATATATCCGGACGCGATCATCTCGGCTTCGAATGTCGCCGCATCATTGGCGAACTGGTCGGCGATTTCTAGTAGTTCAACGCCGAACGTTCCGGGATTGACCTACGGCGAAACGTCACCTGCATTCTGCTTCGCCTTGATCGGAGCGTCGCCTCAAGACCCCATCGTTAAACAGCCTCGCAACTCGCGGATTTTCACCCAGTGATGGCGAAGTGTCGGCGTTGCTTCTGGTGTGCACCAGCTGACCCGAGCAAAGATGATCCAGGCGTACGGTCTCGTGAGCCTCTGCCGTATAGCTTTGAGTAGTAATACTTTTGCGCGGCGGTTTTACGCTTTCCGAGGACACGTTTCGGGTGTAAATCAACTGCGAACAATCCCGCGTTCGTTTGGAAGAACGATAAGCGGAAACTCAGGGGGCCTGATGGACTGGAGTATTTTCTATTATTTTCTGGCGGCCATAGCGGCAGCCGGCACGAGTTACGCGGTATGGCCCAAGCGTTCTCGGCCGCGGCTCACTCTTTCCGGGAACTCTCAAAGCGGCGACGCTTCTCAACAAAGCTCAATACATTCAGTGGCTTAGATTGATCGATGTCGAGCGGATTCCTTTCGAGGTCTCCGATGTGACAGATACGTCCTGCAAGTAATGCGAATCCAATAATTGAAAATATAATTGCCAGCCAGAGTCCTACTGACATCCAATCCCCCATAGTATTTTTATTTTTCGTGGTTTTCCCTCTGTTGCTTACACCAAAACCAAAGAAGCTCCAAAGTGTTTCCTTGGATCACCTATACTTATTCGCGATTGTCATCTAAATTGATGATTGAGCGATAATTAATTCGCTATTTACAGTTCGACATTGAAATCGTTTACACTTTTCGCCCGCGATTGTCAGACTCAACCATCAATATTTAGCCCAGGAATGCTGAGTCGGACGCGAAACGTTCCGCCGTTTGCTACTACATCGTGTGGTTTTCACTTGCCGAAATCATGTTTTGTTCCCACCTGTGCATGACACGCCGTGCGGGAGGGGCGTCATTTGCCGCGGGGCTCAAACACTTGCCGGAGGCGGTAGCGCGGTTAAATCGTGGCGGTATTTCCGCGCCCGGATTCTCCCCGGTTGCATCTCCGCTATGTTGGAAGTGGAGGAAATAAGGCGACGACTTCCCGAAGATGAGGCTGCTCGAATAGCCGCCCGTCCATCCCGGGTTTTCAATTCCCGGCACCAGCGACGAGCGTTGGCTACGGCCTGAAAAGCCGATGATGGAGCAACCTCAATGCCTCTCGATAGTACCGGCGCACCCGCGCCGTCATCACGTTATGCCAGCGCCTGGCGCGTCTGAAATTATTTCGCCGGAAAACCCAGTCCGGACAACGCAAGCAGCGCCGGTTTAGCAAGGACCGCCTGCAAACCGCGGAATGGCGGCTCGCTCAGGTGATCGAAAGCGGCGATCTCATCGCCGAGATCGTGACCCAAGATCGCTTCGGTCGCCCGGATCGTACCAACGCGCTTTGCCTGCTGGTGACTCTCCGCAAAACCTTCGAGCGCCTCTGTTCGTTCGACGCTGAGGCCGCTGATTTTGCTGAGGACGAGGTTGATGAACCGAGCCTCGCCAGCACGGCAAGCGTCAATCAACAAGGTGCTCGGCCGGGCATCCAGTTGGATCACAGCCCGTCTACTTTACGAGCCGCGCGGCCTCCTGCTTGCTATGACTAACGGTCGAGGTTTTGCAAATGGTAAATGGTCGCTGAAAATCGGGGGGTGATAGGCCACTCCAGGAACACTCATGAGCAGATTCGCTAGCTGCCGACACGGAGAACATTGCGTCTTCCGAGAACTTCGCGGCTCGCTTTAGCACGTTCGACAAGCAGGGAGTGGACGCGGCCTCAGACGGCGTTTCGGCGATGCGCTCAATATATCGGCTATAGCACATTTGGTGTCGGTTTGATGGATCAAACGAGAGGACCAATGGGCCTTCTCTGGTACATTGGCCTTTTATGCTGGTGATCAAGATCGCGACATTAGGGCGAGCGCTGGTAATGCCGACTGTTCAGGCGCAGCAAGGCTGCTTGCCTTCCCACACCTCTATTAGCACGACAGGATAAATTACCGACGATCATTGTTCGACAGCTTCCAATTCCTTCGTGAATGGAAAGCTGACGACATGCCATAGGGCCAATATTCGCGATAAGTCGAGCGTGTAGCAGGTCACGCGCAGGGAACAATTCCTCAGCAAGAACTTCTTCGTCCCGTAGCAGCCTCAAACGGTAAGTTTGCGCCCCACGAGGCTTCGCTCGCGAGTTGCGTCTTGCGAGATAGCCATCCGTCATGAGTAGAGCTGGCTTTCTAGACTTTGGGCATTCTCGAACTCATGCACCAGGATGGCCGTTGTGGTTGGGTCCTGATCGTGGCTGCTATCTAGGTAGAACCTGTCAACGGTCTGCCGAGTTCGGAAGCGGTGGATCGAGTTAAGCGATTCAAGTTCTGACCGAGATGCGATGTCGCCGAAGCGTGATGATGTGTTGTTGGAGGTTACCTCGCTCTTAAGCGCTTGACACCTTTAAATGCTTTTAAATGCTTTGTGAGGAGCTTGTGGCAGCACAGCCGTTCTGTTATCGCTTGCCGCGTTAAAATTGAGGGTTAACCGTGAAATCGTCTGCGGACGATCTAGCGCGCCTGAATAGCTTACTCGCCCGATGGCAGGAGCAACCGGAAACCAAGCCGACGGAGGGCGGCGGGTCAGACAAGGCTGCCCATGCGGAGCGCCTCGCTGATCATGTGCCGCGCAGCTCTGATCGCTGGGCATGACACCTATCGCCCGGTAACCCGTGTAAGGCCGGCCGCCTCTGGGCATATTGGTTGCGCTGTGAACAGACTCGAATCTCCCAAATCCCACTGGCGCGACCCCGCGGCCATCGACGTTTTCGTCGGCATCTCTACCGAAACCCTTGAGAAGATCGCTGCGTTGCCGGTAACCGACCGGCCGGTCGCATTGCCTGAGGCGGCCGCTGGATGTGAAGAAAGTTCGCCGGCTAGTAGCCGGCAGCGAATTTTGATGCGGCGGCTGACGGACGAACTCGGCATCTCGCCTGCACGACTTGTCAGGCATCCCTCTTAGCACGGCCCGGCGGACAAATATGATCGGCCCCTTCCCCGATAAGATCCGACGTGGTTTAGTTGGCCTGTGACACTCCGTCGGAGAGATGCAAGTCGTGTTTGAATGAAAGCCAGCTTTGGATTTGGGGTGCTGCTTGTAGTGGCGATGGCGGCTTTTTTCCTTGGCTCGGCCTCGTGTTCGCGAGGATCGGTCAACCCTCCTTCCGCCGTAGACGTGCCAATGCCGGCGCTCGAGGATCCAAGATCGAGCGGCACGGAGACCGAGGTCCACGAGCGAGAACAAGGCATCCCGCAACCGATGCCGCAGGCGGGACCAGCAGGTGCCGAACAGGGCGGTTATTCCGCCCCGACCGACGATCCTGCGCGCGCCGCGGCGGTTGCGCCAGTAACGCGACCACCTAGTCCGAGCGCGATACAGGAAGTCGAGAAGCAAGCGACCTTGCCTCAAGTCGTCCGCGGCGGCCCAACGCGACTGTTGAAACCTCAGCGCACCGGCGGTTCGATGTAATCGGCATGCAATCGTGGTCGACAATGGCGCGGAGTGTTGTGAGAATCATCGCCGTCCTGTGGCGGCGGCGCTTTCAAAGCCGGGAGAAAACATGGGGACGTATCTGCGGGGGATTATCAGTGCCGGGCTCATCGCATTGGGAGGTGCCGGCGGCGCCGTCATGGCGATAAATCTGCACAGCTCCAGCCCGCGTCTTATGACGGCAGGTATCGTCTCTGCCATGATCGGAATTGTTGGTGGCGGCATCAGTCTGAGTAAGCGATGAATCGCATCGGCAATCGAATTCGTGCAATTATAAGATGAGCCGGTGACACCAATTGATGCGATCCGTCGCAAGCTGCGCGCCCTTGGAGCCGTGCTGGAAGAAAATTTAGGGGTCACCGAACATGAAAGGACGGACGCCCTTGCTCTCAAACGTAGCTTAAAAAAGAGAGTAGATGAGAGTGTTCCGAATGGGCATTGGACCAATGTCGCATTTCGAACCGGCCAGGCGCTCCATGATCTCAAGAGCATGACGGCTCCTCCGGCTTCGATCACCGGTTTACGCGAAGGGCAATGTTGGCCAGGGTCGGGACAGTTTAGCGCCGTCCGACAGGGCCGTTGCGGCTTTAGTTCCCTGGGGTTCCGCTGCGCAGTCTCCTGAAGCCGCACGGCGACTTCGAAGTCGTTCCCAAGCCTAAACTCAGCGCGCGCCGATCTTAACGCCCGCTCCGGCGGTGCTGTTCTTTTGGTGGTACGGGCCTATCGCAGTGTTCCGGTTGGAACGCAGGCTACCGCCGCCTGTCCATGTTCAGCCCAGACCGCTCGAGCTGCTTTTTGGCAAGCGTCCAGGCTGTCGAAGGTGCCCACATGGAGCATTGCAGTTCCCAAGCTAAGTATTAGCCAGAAGGTCGCAGTCATTCCTGCCGTCTCCGCGTGGTCAGCTATTCGATCTTCGACAATCCGGACATTAAGGCTCGCCGCGCCCGCACGCTACATCGCAGAAACCTAGCCCAAATGATCAAAACATGGCTGGTGGACAGCGACATATCTTCTCGATCCTGAAGCGCGGCATCAACGGAAGCTTATCAGCACATTTCGGAAAAGCACTTGAGGCGGTATCTCGCGGAATTTGATTTCCGCATCGCAAGCGTCATTGGCGCGGGGCGGAGTTGTCGAACGATCCCCGACAGTTCAAACTTCCTAGGGAAGAGAGCGAATGAGGATTGCCCGTCATGTCGGAGATAGAATTTCCAAAAACTCTCGCGCCAGAGATGCAATTTTTTGACCCTGGAGCGTCGTCCAAGACGTTGATTTTGTCACTTCGCTCGGATGGCACGCGGACAACGCAGAGCGATCCCAAAGCACGGCTTGGCCTCTACATTTGGGATGGAGAAAGCTGGCAACTGAAGGGCATTTACAGGTCCCGGCAGAAAGCCAGATCGGCAGCCAACCGCGCTCGCCAGGGGGTCATATGATGCCTCGCAAATTGGATCCACCGTTAACCGACGAAGGGTGCGCCAAGCGAATGCAAAAATCCTCTTGGACGGATTAAAAATTCGCGAGGACTTCGAACTCGCAGCAAACCCGAGCGTACCTCACGGCGGTTCGTCCTCGAAATCACCATCCTCCTCGCCCGGTTTGCGAAAAGGCACCACGTTCTCGCGGCGCTCGCTTGGCTCGCGCTGCCGACCCGTACCCCATAGCCCGCGGTATCCGTCGATACCCTGACGCTCCACCGGCTCGAGTTGCTCACGCCAATCCATTGCGAGATCCGCAAGCATCACGTCAGAACACCTGCGGAGCCAGGGGTGAGCGTGCGTCTCGCCCTCTCCCGCGTCGATATCGGCTTTCAGGATCACGTAGCGAATGTCGTCCCACGAAGCCAGCTCCGCGGCCAGGGACACCTCACTATCTACTGATGGTGACAGGCCCCTTTCTTCAATCGCGTCGGTGGCATTCAGCACGTTCTGTAAGGCAATGACATAGTTTCTTCGCTCGAAGCCACCCTCCCAGTCGTCTTCTGAGAGGCCCCGGGCAGTCCGGAACGCGCGTTTTACCGCTTGAGCCTCGTCCGTAGCCTCGACCAGAACGACAGCGGTCTGAAATATCGGCCGCATGAGCTTTATGGCGAACGTGTCCACTCCTGATCGCCTCGCCCCAGATGCCTTTCCGCGCTTCTTGCTCATTCGCCGAACTCCGGCAGGTGGCGCAGATCGCGAATCGTGAGCTTCGGGTCAGAAATCCTTCGTACGCTCGCGGATTTCCTCGATCAGCAAGAATTCATTCTCGCAGACGATGCGGCTGAACACCTTGGTAATCACGTCCATCTTTCCGGGCCAATACTGCTCGAGGCCGAGCCGCATGAGATGGCCAACGTCTACATCCAGTGCGGCCGCAAGTACCGGGATTTTGTCGAGCGGCACTTTCGCCTGGTCCGCTCGAAACATCGAAAGGATGTGCCCGCGCGGGTAACCGACCTTGCGCGCGATCTCGGCGAGCGTAGTAGTGCCTTTGAGTTCGTCCAGGCGCATGTCCAGAAACTCCGCCAGTTTCGAATGGGATCGCGTAGTTCGAGCGGTATCGGTATTCAACGAATCCTCCGTTGCGATGCAAAAACGAGCGAAACAACTCGCTCGTTATGTATAGCGATGTGAGTGTCGGGAATTCGTTGGGATTGTATTTTGCCCGTGCGGAAATCGACTGGTTTCGGTACACCATGGCGCAATTGAAGACGGCCGCAGATTTGCTGGCGTTCAGCAACACGGTTCAGAGGGTATTTCGGTACAGTGTTCGCGGCCTAGCGGTCGGCGCTGAAGTCCTCACTGGCGCGCCCAGATCAGCTACGTTCAACGTGTGAGCCAACGTGTACGCTTCGTGCTGAGGTAATGGACCGCCCGACACGATCCGACGCTCACGACGTGGCTTGAGCATCGCGCATCGTACCACGCTTTGTGCCTCCGGCGTGTGACCATGCGTGGATCGGCGACCGGCGCGTATGTCGGTCGAACGTGGCCGCACGTACTGCAAAGCCTAAGTGGGAATATCAGTAGTCAGGCTTCGTTGTCTCTGAACTCTTCCCGTCTCACTGAGGAGATCAGCGGTGGCGAAGGTATGGGCGCAAGATCAGGTAGCACGCTACAGCGAAGCTGCGCTGCACATGCGTAAGGCGGCGATGACAGCGGGAAACCTGGAGATCGCGAGCCACTACAACGAGATCGCAGAGCGGTACGAGCGGTTGATTGAGCAGACGCGAGCATTAGCCGAAGATCAAACGTGACCCGATATGCGGCGCGGCCCATGCGTTACACGGTCCTCGACGTGGCCCCATGCGTGGTGCGAACGTGGCCGCATGCGTGAGACCCAGCGGCACCCCAGGCGGGGGAAACCCTCCGCTCGACCGTAGCGCTAAGGGGCTCGAATTTTTATGGTGAATTATTTTGCCAGCCCGCCATGATGTTGTCCCACCTGCATCGCATATACTTCGACGGCAACGATGCGAATGAGCTTGGATACCTGCTTCTGTATTTCGATCGGTCTCGCGCAGAGCTTGCACAGATTCCAGGCGAGGCGAAGGAAGGCATGCTCGTAACGATCTACATGATTGGCGAGTTCGAGATGGAAGCGACGCTGCAATGGGACGCAACATGGAATTGCTGGGCCGGCCGGCCAGTGAAGGGACTATCCGCGAGAACCACGAGACCTGGGACTGACCCCCACCTTCACGCGCCACCTTGGGGGCACCTTTCGTGGCTCGTGAAGTGGCCGTGATGTATGCTCACCGCATGTGCAACGACTACGAGCTTCATGTCACCTGGGGCCAGTACAGGAAGGCTCTTGAGTTGCTGTCCGTGACGATACCGCCGCGACAGGGAGAGCTTGATCTGCACCAAGCCGACGATGTGCGGATCAACGACACTGCGCCAGTGATGCGCGCTGTGAGCGATAACACAGTTGAACTCGCACCAATGGGCTTCGGCTTCCCGCCGCCGCGCCCGAAGGCGTCGCCGATCTTCAACTTCCGTTCTGAGGGACGGCACTTCGGCGACAGCAAGCGTTGTCTTGTTCCCGCATCGGCCTTCTTCGAGTTCACTGGCACGAAGTCCCCGAAGGCAAAACATCGGTTCACACTGAACGATGCGCCGTTCATGGCGATTGCCGGACTCTGGCGTGAAGGCCAAGGCAACCAACCGGACACCTTCACGATGCTGACGACCGAGCCGGGGCCGGACGTGAAGCCAATACACAATCGCCAAGTGGTCGTTCTGCGGCCGGAGGATTGGATGGCTTGGCTCGATCTCTCGAAGCCAGAAGGAGAATTGTTACGACTGCTCCCGCAAGGCTCGCTCTCGGTTGAGACTGTGCGGCAGGAAGCGGGCAAGCGACTGTAGTGCCTAGGTGCCGTCGTAACGAACACCTTATGCGGTCCTCGGCGCTTACAGTGCCCACACCTGAACCGCATCTCGCTTAACAGAAGATCACGATGGCGCGCGTCGGTGAGGCGCTTGTATTCCATGATCCGCGCTACATGACAGTAGCAGCACTCAACGATGACGATATGCCACTGATAGAGGTCGCGACCGCGTATCTGGTCGGGCGGAATTGAGCGGACTTCGTCACGCATCCAGCTAGACCCTGTCGCGCTCCACGATCACGACGGGAGGCGACGGAGGATATCCGAGCTTCGTTATTTGTATCGCAAAGCCCTGGTTACGATTGCATCTGCTGCAACATCCAACGCGATAGCGAAGGTCGTAGACAAGCATGTCGGACGCGAACCGCATGTGCCTTTGGAAGTATTCACCACCATATTCGCGGGTGTTACCGCAGGGGCAACTGATCTGTATCCGGTCGTCGTCGGCAAGATCGAACAAACGGATCAGCCTAGGGTCGCGCCCCTCCCATTCGACCATATTGCCTCCGTTCCCGTTATGTTCTAATATCACGCCAATGACCCGAACGGTCAAGGGCGGGCATAAGACAATGGCTTTCGACGGCGTGGCATACAGCATAAGTGTCGCGGAGGCGCATGCCCTACCGGAGCAGGAATTTCGCGACTTGTTCATTGACGCGATCAACGAACTCGTTGGTAACTCCGGGATCAGCGCGTTGAACATTTCGTCCTCAACGAAGGCAGGTCGGCTCACGATCTCACAACAAGCGAAATGCGGCAGGTTGTTCTTGCACATCAAAACCTACTCAACCCGCCGCCACCGAAGGTTCCGTATAAGCCAGAAGTTCTCACGTTGGCACTGGCGCACGAGTTACTCAGCATCAACGCCGAACAAGGTCTTAAAAACTTGTTCTGTGCCGCCGTTCACGCGCTCAACGATTGGCGCGGTCAGTGGTCGCCGTTGCCGGTGGTGCCGGAGAGATGTTCGACGGAAGAAATCCTGGACTTGCTGGAGAAACATCCGCATTGGTTCGTAAGCAGCGGAGCGACAGCAGAGTGTGTGATCTCAGATCGTGACATTCTGGCGCACCGCTCACACAATGATCGAGCAGTACTGCGAAGAAGCGCCCATCAGGGCCGTGAAGCGGAGCTTTGATTGATGGCGGACGAGCTTGATCTATTAAAATCAGTGCCACCGGCAGTTCTGGAACAGACTTATACCGATGCTGCTAAAGCAACGCTCCAAGAGGTTAGCAAAATCGGCGTCGACGCCGTCAAGACGTTACGGCTGGCTCTGTTTCCGCTTCAGTTGGCAAGCTTTTTTCAGGACAGGGTGGCGCGATATTTCTCGCGAGCACTCGATGAAGTTCCTCACGAAAGACGGATTGCTCCCGCGCAGCCGTTGGCTTTACAAATTGCAGACAAACTCCGGTACGAGGAGGAGGCCAGCATCGTCGCTGACATGTACGTAAACCTTTTGGCGAGGGCGATGGATCGAGAGCGGGTTGGACAAGCTCACCCCGCGTTTGTCCACTTGGTCGGGCAACTTGCTCCTGACGAAGCTCTCCTCATCCAGCAGTTAGCGTCGCGAGATTTGTCCGCTTACATGCGCCTACCGGGATCGGTTCAGATACCAATGAAAGAGAAGCGGAACGAAATCATCGGAGGTGCCGCGCTAACTACCAAATTTCGTGTCGACCTGTGTGACATGATGGTACGCCCGGAGGAACTGGGACGGCCAAACCTCGTCTACACTTATATCGAACACCTCGTTTCCTTGGGGCTCGTGGTTTACACGAACGAGCCTTGGAAACGATTGCGAGTGAGCCACAACAACCACAACGCGCTCGATCCCTACAAGTTCTGGTTCATCCAACCCAACGAGTTTGGCAGGCTGTTTCACTTGGCTTGCCTAGGCGACGGCGGCGAGAACAGCAAATAGGTTGGTGGGGACTTGGTAGACCGGCTATGTTGTCCATCGTGACCAACGCACCGTTTGGACAACGCGAGTGACAGCTTTCCGAGTCCTTTCAGTACCTTAGAGTGATCATGTTCTCCAGCGATTCCCATCCCCTTGGGGACGCCAAATAAAACAATGACTTAGCCGGACAGGCGGACAGTGATGTCCCATTAGTGTCCCAAAGAGGGACAAAGAACCGGTGCAAAGACGTGCTAAAATCCGAACAGACTTGAACTACTGCGCGGGCTGCTGTTGCGCGGCCGTGCTTTAGTAATTTCCTCGCTCATGCCGATGCCTGCGCGAGCAGCCGGTTTCCCTGACGATGTGAAACGCACCTTCACAACTGACATACCTCATTTTTTCCAAGACGATGTTCCCTGCGCCTTCGGTGGAAAGCCGACCAGCGGAACAAAGAGTTCATGCAAGGGGTTCGGCCCCATGCCTCAAGCCACAAGGGAAAGAGCCACAAAGCCCAGGTAAGAAGAAGTTAGGCTCAGCGCCCCGCAGATACGTCGGCTGCCGGTGCAAGCGCCGGGGCCTCAGCGGACAATGCACCACCGGCCACCAAAGTCCGCCCCTTAGCCCATGGAGTGCCAGCTTGCCAGCCGGTAACAAGCGGCTGAGAGGCGGAGACGAACCGAAGGCTGTGCGGCGAAAGTGGTTCGCCGACTGGCTTCGAAAGGTCGCGGCCGAAGAGGAAAGCAGCCGGGGTGGGCATTCGCTTTGGAAGCTGGTCGCGAAGTATGGGCCGATGCGCCTAACTTATCCGTTCCGGCCCGCCATTGCGTACCAGAACAGCCCAAGCAAAAACCCAAAGCTGATTCCGAGATAAAGCCCGAACAAGAAGACCATTGCAAACGGCTTTGCTGTTTCAATTCCGGAATTATGACATGGTTTATTCTAGATAAGCATGTCCTAATAGCTCTAATTTGATGGGCTTTGGAAGTAATCAAGGCGTGGAGCACAAAGAAGAAAAACGAACTTCCCCAACGTCGGCAAGCGGGTCAGCGGCTCCTGATCGCAACGATGCCGAGATGGCAGAGATAATGCCAGCCGCCATGAGGCGCGGACTGGACGTATGGAGGTTTATCGCGATCACAGCACCGCCAGCCCCGCCCCAACGCGATCAGGCCCGCGCCGATAAGCCTACGCAATATGCGCCGTGGTCCTTCCTCCATCGGATAAAGAACACGTCCCGACCGCGGGGATGCGGCGAGGCGGTGAAAGTTCATTGAACGGCCCGCTCAGTCGGTGGTGGAGATCGTCCCGGTGCGACTCCGTACCTTGGGAGAGCCGAGGCGCGGTACAACATTGACGCCCGACCCCGTCAAAAAAAGAAAGCCCCGCGTTCTACGGGGCCAAGTTTAGGACGGTTCCCACTAATGGAGGCTAGTGGAACCTGCGTAGGGTTAAGCACGAGGCGGGCCACTCGCAGATATCCACGGCAAAACCTGTTCGCCAAAGGCGTTATGTATATTTTTTCGTCGGTGAGCGGGCACGAAAGAAAAGCCCCGCCGAAGCGGGGCTAGTTGGTCACGAGGTCCAGCAGGCTAATCGTTGTTGACTATCGATGCTTAAAGCGCGCTGCCGATGTTGCCGAAGATCGTTGCAAGGTTGCCGCCAACTGTCGTTGCGGCTCCTATGATCGCCACTGCGATGAGCGCGGCGATCAGGCCGTATTCAATTGCCGTAGCCCCGGACTCGTCACTGCCCAAACGCCTCAGAAAATCCATCATCACTCGCTCCTTCAGAGTACGAGGCGCAGTCTTGATGGAAAGACATTAACAGGACTTTGACGATCCCTAAACTTTATCGAATCGGCTTTGAAGAGGCGGAGCCATCAATTCGACACCCTCAGCTCGCCATGCTTCGACACGTCATGGGGAACTGGCAACCGCAGAACTATCCACCTAGAAAACGCACCAATCGGCCAGCGCTGCGAGCTGTGGCGGTGTCTATCCATCGGCCCGAGATCCGGACAGCAACTCCCGCTGCCAAATCAGGTCTATTTCGCCTCGTAGCGCAGGCCGAGCTTCATATGCGATCTTGCCGTTATCGAGATGGCCGCGGATCTTCGTCACCTCGAACCATTCGAGATTTTGCAGCGTTTTCGCCGCGGCGGCGATGCCGTTCCTAATCGCTTCGTCGATGCTTCCGTCCGCACTCCCGACGATTTCGGTGACGCTGTAGAAGTGATCGCTCATCGAAGCCTCCAAACCGTTTCGCCCTAAACACGCGGCGAGGAGCTTCGTTGCGGGCTGTTCATTCAGTCAGGAACGCAGCAAGTGCGTCGAACAGCGCAGCGTGGCGTTGTTGATCTTTTGGCGCGCATCGGCGAGCGCGACCATTCGCCGCGATTAGGTCTGACAAGAAAAAGCCCCGCCGAAGCGGCCTCACGCACGGCCGGCGTTAACGTGTCCTAAATACTTATCTGAGGAGACTCGCGCACGGGACATCGAGCGGGCTGAGCCGCAATCTACATGATGATGCTAGGTTTGATTCTCTGCAGGGTTCTCGTGGTGTCGGGACTGGGGTCGCTTGCGCCGGGCACGTGCTTCGGCGGAGATGCTTCCGCGCTTGGTTTGGATGCACTTTTGCTGTTGTTGGTCGGAACCATCGCAGCGTTACCTTTTGCCTCTCGTGCAGCGGGGAGTTCGCCCGTAATCCTCGTCGTCGGTGCGATGAGCGTTTTGGCCGCTGGTAGCGCCGCCATTGTTCACTATATCGATTATTGATTGCGCTAGGCTGTCTAACAAAAAGCCCCGCCGAAGCGGGGCGAGTGGTAGTGACCTGAGCCCCTGTTCTCATCCGGAGATGAGTAGAGTCTGTTGCTGATTTGAGCCGGTCTGGCCCGGTGGTGCAACGGGATGGGGCGCGGAGCCCCTGATCGAGCGCAGCGACCCGTCCCGTTGCATCGCAGGATTGCTGAGCTTGGCGTAAATCGCCGGCGGCAGATTGCCGATGGCGCTGTGCGGTCGCACGGTGTTGTAGTCCTGCTTCCAATCAGACAAGACCGCGCGAGCGTGAGCGAGCGACCGAAAGAGGGTCTCGTTCAGCAGTTCGTCCCGCAGGCGTCCGTTGAAGCTTTCGATGAAGGCATTCTGTGTCGGTTTGCCAGGCGCGATGTAATGCCACTCGATCTGGGTCTCCTGGCACCAGCGGAGGACAGCCATGCTGGTGAGTTCAGTGCCATTGTCGGAGACGCACATGGCGGGTTTGCCACGCTCGGCGATGATTGCGTCGAGCTCGCGGACGACACGTGCCCCCGAGAGGGAGGTGTCCGCGACGAGGCCGAGGCATTCGCGGCTGTAGTCGTCGACCACGGTGAGGATGCGGAAGCGGCGGCTGTCGCTGAGCGTGTCGCTGACGAAGTCCAGGACCAGCGCTGGTTTGGTGCCTGTGGCAGCGACATCGGCGCTCTCGTGCCGAGTGCTCGCTTGCGGCCGCCACGCCGTCTGACCTGGAGCCGCTCCTCGCGATAAAGCCGCCGCAGCCGCTTGTGATTGATGTGAAGCCCTTCGCGATCGAGCAACAGGTGCAGCCGGCGATAGCCGAACCGGCGCCGTGCCGCGGCAAGCTCGCGGAGGCGAGAGCGAAGAGCACTATCATCCGGCCTGCGGCTACGGAACCGCACCGAACTGCGATCAGCGCCGAGGGTTCGGCACGCCCGCCGCTGGCTCACTGCATAACCTTCTTGAAGGTGAGCCACGGCCTCGCGTCGTGCGACGGGCGTCACCATTTTTTTGCAGCGATATCCTTCAGCATCGTGTTGTCGAGGATGGCTTCGGCGAGAAGCTTCTTCAGCTTCGTGTTCTCCGCCTCGAGCATCCTCAGTCGGCGAGCGTCGGACACATCCAGCCCGCCATACTTTGCCTTCCAGTTGTAGAACGTCGCGGAGCTGATGCCGTACTTGCGGCACACATCCGCTGTCTTCATCCCCGCTTCCTGCTCGCGCAGGATCGAAATGATCTGCTCTTCCTTGAACCGTGATCCCTTCATCGTCCGCCCCTCCCTAGAGGCCGGACTCTACTCAAATCTGGAGGAGATCCAGGGGCTCAGGTCACAGCCCTCGTAAAGCAGAGGAGGTGGCATGATCGCCTAAGCACAGTTAATCGGTGCTCATCGATCGCTAAAAAGCCATTCGATAGCCAGAGAGAAAAGTGTCGCCTAGGTAATGGGGTTCAGCTGCGATGTCGCGAGCTCAACCATCTTCTTGTTCGGTGGCACTGTTTAAACGGAAATTCCGCCCACCCACCTCATCTTGCGATCGCAAGCGTGGAACATCACTTCATATCCCACGTTCAGTGCCTCTTAACCAGCGCCCATTATGGTTAGTCAGCTGTATCTAGGGAGAGTGTTGTGATCCACCGTGACGGTGAAACGCGGAGACCCGTACTGTTGGTTGCGAAGTTAGCAGCAGTTGCCGCATTGACTAGCGCCGTCGGTGCCTGCGCGGCCTTACCCGCAATCGAGGCCGGCGCCGCGGTGATCAGCGGGCTGTCGCAACTCTCCGGCCTCTCGGACAAGCTCGCGAATTTCTTCGGCAGCTCGTCCGAGCAGAAGATCGCGCAAGACAGGGTGGCGCCGAAGATCGTTACCGAAGCGGATTTCCTGCGCGGCGGCGATTCGTGAGCGCACGTGGGGACTTCGTCACGGCGGCGT
Organism: uncultured Alphaproteobacteria bacterium; assembly: GCA_963740675.1. Lineage (GTDB taxonomy): Bacteria > Pseudomonadota > Alphaproteobacteria > ATCC43930 > CGMCC-115725 > CAIKMD01. Next base: position 72,588 of record CAVUFS010000001.1, on the reverse strand, counting down.
GGTTCTATGCCAAGGCCGCGGATGCCAATCCCAATTCGCTGCATGCGCGGATGCGGCTCGCAAATGCACAGATGGCATTGAAGGACGACGCCTCGGCCTATGCGAACTACCAGGCCGCGCTGATGCTGTCGCCGAACGATGCCGAAGCGGCAATGCACTTAGGCGAACTCGAGCTCGCGCGTGGGGATGCCAAATCCGCCCTCGATCATTTCACAGTCGCGATCCAGGCGCGACGCAGCGATCCCAAGCTCTACAATCTTATGGGCGTTGCCTTCACGATGCAGGGCAAATACGAACTGGCGCAGCAGAGCTTCGAGGTCGGGCTGAAGCTGAAGCCCGATTACGCATCCTTGCAGAACAATTACGGTATGATGCAGCTCCAATCGGGTCAGTACGACGCCGCGCTCGCGACCTTCACGCGGCTTGTGCAATCGCCCGACGCGAACGATCGCTATCGCACCAACCGTGCGCTGGTCGAAGTGGCGATGGGCGATATCGACGCGGCACTGCTCGATGCGCCCGGTACGGACGAGCCCGGCCTGCGCCGCATGCTCGCGCGCTATGAGCCGAAGGGCGAGCCGATCCAAATGGCAGCCGCAGACAATATCCAAATGGATGTCGGGCCTCGCCCGCACGCCGGGGAAGCGACGCCAGCGGCGCTCCAGGATGCGCTGGTCGCACCGACGCTCGTTCCCGAGAAGCTGGCGGGGAACGTGGCGAAGAGCTACTACGGCGATCTGCCGACGCAGCCGCAGTGAATGCAGCTTGCAAGGGTAACACAGCGCCTTTAAGAGCAACGATCCGGTCCCCACCGCCAGGTTACGCGAGCGCCGCTATATGCGGAATTATACGAACAGCTGCGAACAGCCACTAACCCCCATTTTTTGCCCTTTCACGGCGATAACAGGGGTTCGAATCCCCTTGGGGACGCCACTGCTCTCCAAAACTGCCGCGAAATTCTGGCGCATCTCAATTCCCTCAGCAGATCGAAATCCGATTAGGACTTCGTCGACCGACTTGGGCCGCGCGATAATTTTCGTTTCCGTCCACGACGAAGTGGTTCCGTGGCCGATTTACCCGGCGTGGGCGGGACGAAGAACTCCTCGATTCGCGTATTGAGTGCTACAGGCAAGACATGCGCCGCCATGCTGCCGGGCGATTTGCGTTCAAACAGCCGCCCGAAGATAAAACCGCAACCAGAAGCAAGCATAAGCCGACCCCCGAGTAAGTGCGGTGCGTCATCGACGACATGAACCGCAATCTGTCGGACCTGGCCGTGGAAAACGCCATCAACAACGCCGTGACCGACATCCATACCGAGGAGCTGATCCACTCGCACTAAGGGTTACAGAGTTCGCTCGGGTTGCCGGGACCGGAGTAACCCCGTCCTTTGTTTATCCGATCGTACACACATACGTAGGTATAAGCCAAAAACTATGCTGGGCGTAATTATCTTGGCATGTGTTATTGCCGTCTGCGCGGGTATTCTCGCGGGCAATAAGGGCGGAACGCCGCTGGTTGGGCCATCTTCGCGTTTCTATTCCCACCAGCAATCTTGTTTCTTCTTTCCCTTGGTCCTGCTATCCCGGGATCGGCGTCATCGAAATATGCGCAAATGGACCCTGACACCGGGCTAATCGTTCACCAGCCAACGACTAAAAATTGTCCAGATTGCGCCGAGAAGGTTCAGGCCGAAGCCCGAATTTGCCGCTTCTGTCGATACGAATTTTTTCCTACTACTGATGAGCCATCAACGCTTTAAGCCATCCATCTTTGTTGGTGCTTCTGTCTTGCTCGGGCGTAGCCCACCGACAAGGATATCTAAATCAGGAAAAACTTGCGCGCTCACGCGCTCTCCAAGCCTGCCGCACCAAGCTCTCGGCCAATGCCTCGATCCCCCTCGGTAAGTCGAAATTCCGTTAGGACCTCCACTCTCCTAGCGATGTTCCCGCTCGATCTGACGCAGTTGGTCGGCTGAACGAGCGTACACATGGATGCGCATGATCCGCATCCGCCATTGCTCGTGCGCAAGGAGTCGCGCGATTCTGCAATCGCGTTAGATCGAACGAGGCGGCGACAGCGCGCCAGTGACGATGATCTCGCTCGTCGCGCTTGTCAGCAAGCGCTTACCTCGCACTGAACCTCTGACGACCTCTGCGGCCCTGCGCGAATCAGGGATTTTCCTTGGGATCCCTGGCCGGTCCTTTACGTTTGGTCGGACCTCGGTTTGACCAAATGTAAGGGGCAATGTTGTGAGCCAGCAGAAGCGCTTTATCGCGTACTATCGCGTCAGCACCGCTCGTCAGGGCGCGAGTGGTCTCGGTCTTGACGCACAGAAGAAGGCCGTGGGCGATTATCTCGGGGGAGGCGCCGGAGTCCTGGCCGGACAATTCCTTGAGATCGAAAGTGGACGACGCATAGATCGCCCGCAGCTCGCGGCAGCGTTGCAGGCATGCCGGCAGCATCATGCAACCCTTGTCATCGCCAAACTCGATCGGCTGGCGCGTGACGCTCACTTCCTTCTTGGGCTGGACAAGGCTGGCGTCGATTTCGTCGCCTGCGATATGCCTTCGGCCAATCGGCTGACGCTCGGGATTCTGGCTCTTGTAGCCGAAGAAGAGGCGCGGGCGATTTCTGCTCGGACAAAGGCGGCGCTCGCGGCGGCAAAGGCCCGGGGAACCGTCCTAGGAACGCCAACAAATCTGACGAACATCGAGGTCGGTATCCGACGCAGTGCGCAGGTCAGAAAGGCATCTGCCGAAAACCGGGCTCGCGATTTGCGGCCGTTACTCGATCAGATGCGGCAGAGCGGGATCGTGACGGCATCGGCACTAGCCCGAGAACTATCCGCGCGATCGATTCCGGCGCCTCGCGGCGGTTCATGGCGCGCAGTCCAGGTTGTGAGATTGTTGCAGGCGTTGGCCGTTACGACTTGAACGTCCGCGGCTCGTCGGGTGTGTTTCTACCGCGCGCATCAGCTTTCGCTACGACTTCAGCCAACCGAATAGAACGTGCCGATGCGGGGTCCGGAGTTCTTTCGGGATCGTAGCGCTCTGATTGAGGCGGAGAGATCGTTGCGACGTTAAGCATTCAGGCGGCAGAATTTCCTGTATCCACACTTGGTCGATTAAGATGCTCAGTCGCCGATCAGTAGGATGAGCTTTCTTGTGCTCGTTCATTAGATGTGCACCGAGCCCTTGGATCGTCACCGTGACGAGCGTCCGAGTCACTCCTATCGGTCCAATAGGAACGGCGCACGAGCTTATCTGACGAAGCGGGAGCTTCTCAAAAGCCCGCGCGTTCATAGCTATGATCGGGTGATCGGCCTGGCCTTCGTTCTTCGCTGCAGGCGTGCAAGAAGCGCGGCCGCGCCGAGATCAAAGTGAACCGTCTCGCGCCACACTGATATGCGACCGCTAGAATCCATACCGCCCGACGAGATCACCGGCAGCGATCTCCAGCCGCGGCATGTTGTGACGATCGAGTGCGGCGGCTGTGGCCACGGCCGCGTCGTTGATATCAGGGCTCTCGCCCTCTAGCTGCCGCCAGCTTGAGCTTGCCCATCGCTCTCTATTCGGCTGGCCCAATCGTCGAGGTCACGCGCGATCGCCGAGAGCTTAGGTTCAAGAAAGCTCGAGAACATCGCAAGGTCATGCAATTGACGTGCGCAAGCACGCATAAAGCGCGCGGCTTCGAGGCTGTCCGGCATCGCGGCGTATCCCGGTCCAAACCGGTCCTCATCTCGCAACCCCCTTCGCGCGCCGCTGTTGCATAAGCAACAACTACTGGTTTATCGGATTTCACTATCTATCGCTACGAACGACCCCGGCCGTGTTCGCGCCGACGAGCCGTTCAGCAAACTCAATTGACGCTGCAAGCAATGCGGCAGGACGAGCGCCGACGTGCAGCACGACATTCGTGCGGTGAAGCTGCCGAGGAACTACTAACCGCGACTTTCCTAGAGGTCGTGTGCTCGTGTTGCCGCGCTTGTCGCCGGTATGCTCGGCCATCGGCACCATTCTAGAAGCCAGCGTAGTCCTCGAAACGTGTCGGGCCGAAGAAGTCTACTGCCACAATATGGCCGCTTTACGCCCTCGATGAGCGGACCTAGCGTTGATCTATCGCTGGCACGGCCAAACGCCAGGCATCAGCGGCTGAGAGATACGCCCGCCCCATAAGAGAGGTTGCGCACACTCCCGCCTGTTTCCAGGACGGTATCGTGAGCGAAGCCCAAATACTGAGGGACAAGGCCGCCCATGCGCGAGAATTGGCAAAAGCCATTACCGACGCGCATGCACGCGGGGCTCTTGAGGCATTGGCAGGTGAGCTAGACCAGCAGGCGCTTGATCTTGAACGCCAAGAGTAGGGCGGCAAGGGTCAGCAACCTTCGCAGAGCGATCCCTAAATCCCAAGTACCTTCGCGCGCATGCCCGCGCGGCTAACTGTTATCGCTCACACCATCGTGGACGCTAAGTCGAAAGCGGCGCTGATCGAGAGGGCCGACGATCTTTCCCGTTGGGCAGATGAACTCGACGGCCTTGACCCGCCGAGGCCGAATGGTGGCTGATGCTTATTGCTCCCCGCCGAAGGGCGTACGGTGCAAGGCGCCGGGGAGGCAAGAACATGTCACGGATACTCGTTGTCGAAGATGACGACGGAACGCGCTACGCGATAAGCAAAACGCTCGAGGCTGCTGGCTTCGAGGTCGCCCAAGCCTCCGACTACCGCGACGCATTGCCGATCTTGGAAGACCGCAGTCAGATTGATCTGCTTCTCGTCGATCTTGTCATGCCGGGCGTTAACGGTTTTGCGCTCGCAAGGATGGCAAGCATGCGCCACCTAGCCATTAAAGTCGTGTACGTGACTGGCTACGATGACATTCCGGTCATCGAGGCAATGGGGCCGATCTTGCGAAAGCCGGTCGACCCGGAAACGTTGGTGGGGACCATTCGCAGGGAGTTGTCCGCCTAAACTGTGACGCCGAGAACAGAGGACGCGCGGGCGTTTCCTCGTTCAGCGCGCCCTCAGGAGACTTGAGCGCCGACCATCCCGGGAGGCGACAAGCCTCAGTAGAAGCAACCGCCATGGCTGCTCTTCGGTTCCGTTCCGGCTTGGCACCACCGTGACGCCGCGTTTGATAGCGCCCGCCCGCATTGAAAGTCAGCCGTCGATAAGCCCCTCATCAACCTGGCGAGCAAGGCTGTCATATTGCTGCGCAATCAGTTCGAGTTGCGCAGCAATTTTCGTGTCACGCACGATCGCGGCAAGTGCGCGCGCACGTTTTGCGCGGTCGCGGTAATACCCCGCACGAGAGCCGTCGAATGCCATCGATAATAAATAGAGCGCGTCGTCCAACCGCCAAGGGTTGCCCGAACCATCATCCAGGTTCGGGTAGCGACAGTGATGGCAACGCTTCCCTTTGAGGGGTTGGCGTCTAGGGAAAGCCAGATCTCTCCTACGACCATCGAAGCGCCTCATTTCGAGTTGCGTCTGATACCTGACACAACAAGGCTGGATGCGCATGGGCACGAACAGCGATCTTGCCGAGCTCTTGACGCAGATTGAGGCGCAGCGAGAACGTATCGCGACGGCACGCCGCCTTGCGCTCGGCTTGGTTCCTAGCGATCGGGCAGCTATCGATCTGCGAGCTTACGCTGAAGAACTCGAAATTGAGCTTGAGAAGCTGGACGCGCGGGCGGCCGTCGTAAGGCAAGCCGCAAATCAGGGGGCCGAGGAATCGGACCCCGAGCAGTCCATCGCGGCCCTGAAACCGCCCTCGGATCCTGAGCCTGCAACCTAGGCCGATTACACTTTCCCATAAGTGATGTGTCGGGTAGCGATATTGAGCCAAGGCTCCGGGCGGCGTAAAAAGACGATAGCCACTATGTGGAGCGAAACATGCGCGACACACAATCCGGAGTATTGGCGGGCTAAGGCCGAAGAAGCCCGCGCCGTAGCGGATTCAATGCAGAGCGAGCAAGCACGTACCCATATGTTATCGGTCGCTGAGATTTACGACCGCCTTGCTCAATTAGCGGAGAAAGAACCGCCGCACCTGCTTTTCGCGACGGCGGCCAACTCTCAGTAATCCCGGTCCGCCTCTTGTGCTTCCCGCTCTAAATCGTCGGCCCAATCCAGAAGCATATGCTTTGTCTCAGTCCAACTCGGGATTTTCGTGCGCGGTGTCGCCAATCGTTCTTCCCGAGCTACCATCTCTCTGAGATGGAATCCGTACCGGCGTAGCTGTGAAATTTCTTCGGGCGTCATGGCCCGAACAACACCCCGAACGCGCGAGGACATCTCGCTTATCGCCCTCCGACAGTCTCAATTGGCATCGCCTTTAGTCAATTGGGTAAGGACGGACACAACATGGCTTTCGACGGATCGCGTGCTGAGTTCTACCGCGAACAGAGCCGCCGGATTAAGGAAATCGCGGAGGCTTGCGCAAATCCCGATATCAAAAATCAGTTGGAGCGAATTGCCGTGCAATACAAGGCGTTAGCTTTACAGGTCGAAACCGGCTTGTTGAAACGCTAGCCTTGCTTCCCTCCTGGCGAGCCCTCGCGGTTTGTCTTACCCGACTTCGCCTCCGCGATTTTGGTGGCGATGTCCGCGATTGCAAACCCAGGGTTAAGCTTGCTCTTCTTCCATCGCATTTCTTCGGTCTTCCATCGCATTTCTTCGGCGCTTTTGGCGAGGCGTTCATAGCCTTCGGCGATCTTGATTAGCGCCACCTTTGATTCGCGATGACGCATGCCATCGGCGAGTGTTCGCGTTTCTTCCGCCCTTGCGTACCAGTATTCCGGTGATAGTTCAGTACCCATCGAAGCTCTCTTTTGCTTCTGCTTTGCGAGTGACGATTAGCGCGCTTCGACCCCGCCAGCGGACCAGCTTCTAAAGATCTCGACTATAATATGCGTCGACCCGCGATACGCTCCAATGTCGCAGCGATGCGCTCGAACGTGCGCCCGGTCTCAAGCCTCCGCGCACCCGTCTTAGCGTGCATCAGCTTTGATTCAGCCCGCATCCGCCACGCGAGCAGGCGCAAACGCACAGCTTTTTCACCGCTTCCATGCAATAACAACGCCCGCACGTTGGGTTACGTTGCTGCAAGAAAAGCCCCGCCGAAACGGGGCTTTCATATTGATGTTAGTCGGCTCATTGGGGCGAGGTATTTAGCTCGCGCTTCTGAACCGGCGATTGCACAGAAGGATTGCCGATGCCGGTGCCACAGGTCGAATCCGCTGGCGAGCAGCTTGTTGGCTGGCTCTGGTTGGTTCGCAGTCCGTTGCTGAAAGCGCCGGTGCCCGCTCCTTGGCTGGATGCCGGCGCGTTCGCATGGTTATCGCTGCAAGCTGCAGTCGCCAGCAGCGCTAGCGCTGCGGCATAGGGTAATAATCTCATTTTCGTTTCCTCCATCAGGCGCACTGTTGGCGCGCAGAAACAACCGCGGCCGCGTCCCATAGGTTGCAACCCACACTAAACTATGACCAAAGAAAAACCCCGCCGAAGCGGGGCTAAGTCAATTGGGAGGATAAGTACTACGTCGAGGGCACGCTGAATGCTCGTCCCTCGTGCCCGGATGAATACAGAACGCACCTTGAGGGTACAGAGTTCCGCGTAGCCGCCCCTCTCGGGGAACGATTAAGAAACAAGCGAGAGATTTGCTGCCGAGGCTTTGCCGCGGTCCATCGCCACGTCGTATTTGATCTTCTGGCCTTCATTCAATCCGCCCAGGCCGGCACGCTCTACCGCCGAGATATGCACAAACACATCCTTGCCCCCGTCGTCGGGCTGGATGAAGCCGTAGCCTTTTTGACCGTTGAACCATTTGACAGTGCCACTCGCCATAATCGCTCTTTCTGAATTGGAGGGAGATGTGCATCTTGGAAACAGATATGCCTAGATTTAAGTGCGCGAGCCCTTACCAGAACCGGGTGGCCATCAGCGCTCATGAGCTCGGTTCGAAGAAGTGCTTCCTCAGTGATCCGCGTCACAGCTACCAAATCTGAATTCAAATATGATCATCTTGCCTCCGGCGATTTAGTCTTCCTCCCCGACCACCGGAAAAACCTCAAGCCCCGCTTCGGCGGGGCTTTTCTTTGGCCATTGCGTCCGAATCCGCTGCGGATCGATTGGCAGGTGATTCCGGCGCAAGCACTCGAGCCGAGCCGCTTCATGCTTTGCGTTGCCTTCGAGCGTGTGATCGTGATAACTGCGCCGCTGCTTGTTCTGCGCAAGCGTGCATTAGTCGCCAGACTGTTGCCGATTGCTGGTTGCAGCGATTGCTGCTGCGCATGGGCGGGCTGTGGCGCCAAGATGTAAATAGAAAACCGAACGCTATCCACGTGATGATCGATGGACGCACGCAGACGGCTCCTTTCTTGCGGACTTCCTTGCACGGCAATCTGCTTGTGCCGCACAGAGACATCCCTCGGACAAGATTCCCGGTGCGCCCGGCGTCGGACCGAATGGCGCCGCTGGTGTTCTTGCAAGTACCAGAGCCTTGAAGCCGCGCTCAAAGATGGATGTTATCCGGCGGTGGCCGATAAATTGCGCCTTTATCAATCCGTCGCAACGATGGACAGACCGCGCCGTTACCGCCATTGCGCGACCAGAAGCTGACTCCGCGCGGGCATTGAACAAGGTCAGCCCGGTCTTGATATCCGACGACGCCGGCGACGCCAGACCCCAACGCATCGCTGGAAAATGGGGGCGCCGTCTTTGCCGACCGCGACGACGCGCTCGGTATGGGTCGGTCGCACTACGTAGCGCGGTTCGAGGTTCGGAATTGGATCGACGAAGCCGAGGGCAGTCTATAAGTCGGATACCGGGCGGTGGCGGCCGTAGTAGTTGCACATCGGAGCCGGATCTTAGCATCTGAGTATTAGGCTGCTCGACAAAGGCACGAGACCACTTGCAGGCTTGCGTTAGATAATCCCCCCTACTTGATCGACAGGTCGAGATCGAGCAGCAGGATCGAATGATCCGAGAGGTCTTCCTCTCTGGCAGTGTGGTCAAAGGCGGCGCTCTGCAGATGATGGACCAGTGGCGGCGAAAGCCAAGCTTGGTCAAGCCGGTAACCGTTCCGCCAACGGGGATAGGAATACCAGGAGTATTCTCCAGCCCCTCGGTTAACGCTGCGCCAAGCCTCAATCCAGCCAAGGTCAGACAGATTTTGAAGCCATTTGCTGCCAGCGAGCTTCCTTCCAGGCTCATTCGGACCGGGCGGGGTCGCGTTGAGATCACCGATGATCGCATGCAGGGGACCACAGTCCCGGCACCGATCGAGGACCAGGTCGCAATAGAGCCGTCGCTGCTCGACGTATTTCAGAACGGGCATGTGCAAGATCGAGAGCGTAAGCGGCCCTACAACTGCTTCGAGCCAAAAGCCCGACCATTGCTCTCTTGGGAGTGATCCCGGCGGCATATGCGACGTGATCGGCAGACGCGAGAACAAGGCGTTGCAGATGCCATTCCCCGTATTACCGGCAACAGTTACCGAATATCCTGCAGCGACGAACAGCTCAATGAGCTCGCTGCCCCGGCTGCCGGGCTGGAATTCTTGCAGAGCGACCAGATCGGATTCGTGGGCCACTACCTTGGTAGCGATCGCTTGTCGCTGCGCCCTCAGTCTCTGCACGTTCCAGTTTAGGATTCTCAACGGCCTTCCTTCAGTTGTGCTCGAGCGTCATCAGACGGTGCCGCTCGCTCGACATCATTTTTGCGACGGCGCCAGTGCCGACGTGATCGTCCCGAACCTTGTAACTTCGAATTCACCCGTACCGTAGTGCTGGCGGAGGGTTCGCTGTTCTACCTGAATAGGCAGCCCCTTCTCCACGTAGAGCAGCATCACCTGTTCACGACAGCGCCGATGAAGCCGGCCTCCTCATCGGCCAAGCGAGGCGGCTAACCTTCTCGATTGCTTCCGATAGGGCCTCTTTGCGAACACGGGCGTCCATGTTTGCGCGAAATGCCGAAACCGGCGTCAGGCGTGACAGCCGATCGCGCTCCAACTCCTGCCGGTAGAAGTCGCCTAGCACTGACGATATTTGGTCGGGGCTCATGGACGGCTCGCTCCACACTTGATCAAAAAGTGCGCGAGCTGCGGCCACAGCAATAGAAGCCCTCAGTCGAGCCGTTTCAGGGCACGACGTTCGGAGGGATCGCCACAACTCTCGCCTTCCTAATATAGCGAGGAGCTTTTGCGGCACTTTGACGCGGGCATAAAACATTCGCCCGCGTCGGAAGATATGAGTTTGCAAAGTCAAAGGTGCCTCGTGTAGCAGTGCGGTGTAGCAACTGCTCAGAGACGCCCTATTCCTGGGGCGGGAGACCTTGGGATATCAGCGGATTACACGCAGAGGTGGCGGAGAGGGTGGGATTCGAACCCACGGTACCCGCGAGGAGTACAACGGCTTTCGAGACCGCCCCGATCGACCACTCTGGCACCTCTCCGCCGCGGACACTAGCGCAGGCGCTTCGTTCGCTCAACCTCGCGACCCGTCGAAGACGGGGATTGGCTCTTTATTCTCAAAGGCATGTCGGTCGTTCTGCTTTAGATTGCCGTCTGCTTCGCTTAGCGGGTCGGGTGGACGAGGTCTCACCCTGATCGCGACACCTTAAATATGACATCCATTCCGGATCGTGCACCGCGTGCCCGTCCTCCCGCCATCCGGAGTGAGCGTGCGCTGCCGGTGCGTTGGCGGTCCGCACGACCTTTTGCCGGGAATCGGACGGATTCCGAGGGGCTTTACTCTGTCGGTTGGCGGGTGGGCGAGCTGGGGCTTGCCGCCGAGCTGGTGGACCCGGACGGCCTTGCCGTCTCATCGCCGCCTGGGCCAGGGATTATGGAGCCCTCGGATAACAGCTAAGTCTTTGACCTGTCGATATCTTGTCACCCCGGGGGTTGACAGGGAGCGGCCCACGGCTATAGTGCGGCGGCTCCGGGCGGGCTAGCCGGCCGGGGGACAATTCAGCAAAGAACCAGCCATGTATGCAGTGATCCGCACCGGCGGCAAGCAATACCGGGTCGCCAAGGACGAGGTCGTTTTCGTCGAGAAGCTCGATGCCGAAGAAGGCGCGAGCGTCACTCTCGATGACGTCTTGATGATCGGCGAAGGCGCCGATGCCAAGACGGGCAAGCCGACCATCGCCGGCGCCAAAGTGACGGCGACCGTGCTCGAGCAAAAGCTCGATGACAAGATCCTCGTCTTCAAGAAGAAGCGCCGGCACAATTACCGCCGCAAGAACGGCCATCGCCAGGCGCTGACCGTGCTGCGCATCACCGACATCACCGGCTGAGCGCCGATAAGGAATAAGGAGCAAGCTCCATGGCCCATAAGAAAGCAGGCGGCTCTTCGCGCAACGGGCGCGATTCCAAGGGCCGGCGCCTCGGGGTGAAGAAGTTCGGCGGCCAGATCGTGCTCGCCGGCAACATCCTCGTGCGGCAGCGCGGCACCACCTATCACCCGGGCGATAATGTCGGCCTCGGCCGCGATCACACGCTCTTCGCCCTCGCCGACGGCACTGTCGGTTTCCGCACCTCGCGGATGGGACGCACTTTCGTTTCGGTGAGCCCGATGCCGGCGGAAGCCGCCGACTAACGCCTTTCCTCACTAAAAGAATGAAGAGGGGGAATGGCCACATTCCCCCTTTTTGTTTGTTTGAGCTTCGATTTTAGACCTGCACCATGAAATTTCTCGACCAATGCAAGATCTATGTGAAAAGCGGCGAGGGCGGCGCCGGCGTTGTCGCGTTCCGGCGTGAGAAATTCATCGATCATGGCGGGCCGTGGGGCGGCGATGGCGGTCGCGGCGGCGATGTCATCGTTGAGGCCGTGCCCAATCTCAACACGCTGATCGATTATCGCTATCAACAGCATTTCCGGGCTGAGATCGGCCATCATGGCATGGGTTCCGATCGCAGCGGCGCTGCCGGTAAAAGCGTCGTGCTGAAGGTACCGGTCGGCACGCAGATCCTCGACGAAGATAACGAGACCGTGCTGCTCGATCTGAAGAAGCCGGGCGAGCGCCATGTGCTGCTGAAAGGCGGCGATGGCGGTTTCGGCAACGCGCACTTCAAAAGCTCGACCAACCGCGCGCCGCGCAAAGCGACGAAAGGCTGGCCCGGCGAAGAGCGCTGGATCTGGCTGCGGCTGAAACTCATCGCCGATGTCGGGCTACTCGGCTTGCCGAATGCCGGCAAATCGACCTTCCTGTCGCGCGTCTCGCGCGCGCGGCCGAAGATCGCCGATTATCCCTTCACCACGCTGCGCCCGCAGCTCGGCGTCGTCTCGGCACATGGCGAGGAATTCGTCATCGCCGATCTGCCTGGCCTCATTGAGGGCGCGAGCGAAGGCGCCGGTCTCGGCCATCGCTTCTTGGGCCATGTCGAGCGCTGCGCCGTGATGCTGCATCTGATCGATGCGACTGAAGAAGACATCCTCGGCAATTGGCGCACCATTCGCGGCGAGCTCGAAGCCTATGGCCACGGCCTTACCGAGAAGCCCGAGATCATCGCGCTCAACAAAGCCGATGCGGTGCCGCCGGAAGAGCTGACGAAGAAGCGCGCCAAGCTGAAACGCGCGTCGAAGCGCCCGATATACGTCATGTCGGGCGCGACCGGGCAGGGCGTCGATGAAGTGCTGACCGCGCTGCTGCACACCGTGCAGGCGGCACGCGCCGAGGAAGCCGAAAAGGAACAACAGGCCGCGATCGAGCCTGTCCTGGCACCATGAGCGAGTCGCTCGCCACCGCCAAGCGCCTCATCATCAAGATCGGCTCGGCGCTTCTGGTCGACGATGCCACCGGCGATGTGCGCCGCGCCTGGCTTGAGGCGCTGGTCGAAGATGTCGTGCGCTGCCGCGCGCGCGGCCAGGAAGTGATTATCGTCTCGTCCGGCGCGGTCGCGGTTGGACGCCGGCATCTTGGTCTCACCGGCCGCAATCTGAAGCTCGAAGAGAAACAAGCCGCCGCGGCCTCGGGTCAAATCCGCCTGGCACATGCCTATCAAGAAGCGCTCGGCAAGCATGGTGTCGCCGTCGCGCAAATCCTGCTTACGCCCGATGACACGGAAGAGCGCCGCCGCCATCTCAATGCGCGCGCGACCATCGAAGAGCTGTTGGCGCTGGGCGCGGTGCCGATCATCAACGAGAACGACACCGTCGCGACGCAGGAGATTCGCTTTGGCGATAACGATCGCCTCGGCGCGCGCGTCGCGCAGATGATCAGCGCCGATACGCTGGTGCTTCTGTCCGACATCGACGGGCTCTACACCGCCGATCCGCGGCGCGATCCCCTCGCCCGCCACATCGACGAGTTGCGCGAGATCACGCCCGAGATCGAGGCGATGGCCGGCGAAGCGCCAGCCGGTTACAGCTCGGGCGGCATGGTGACGAAGCTCGTTGCCGCGCGCATTTGTATGGGTGCGGGCTGCCGCATGGTGATCGCCAAAGGCGAGGGCCTGCGCCCGCTGAAAGCAATCGAGGATGGCGCGAAGACAACCTGGTTCCTGCCGCTGGCCGAGCCGCGCACCGCCCGGAAGCGCTGGATCGCGTCGAGCCTCAATCCAATGGGCGTATTCATCGTCGATGCCGGCGCCGCCGCGGCCTTGAGGCGCGGCACCAGCCTCCTGCCCGCCGGCGTCACCACGATCGAAGGCAATTTCGACCGCGGCGATGCGGTGGTGGTGAAGAATGGCGACGGCCGCGAGATCGCGCGCGGCCTATCGGCTTATTCGGCCGCGGATGCCCGCGCCATTGCCGGCCATAAAAGCGGTGAAATCGAGACCATCCTCGGCTACCGTGGCCGTGACGAGATGATCCATCGCGACGATCTGGTGGTGACATGAGCGCCGACGGTCAGATCAATCCAAACATCGAAACCGAGATGAAGGCGCTTGGTGCCGCCGCGCGCCAGGCCGCCGCGACGCTGGCCCATGCCGACGCCGCGAAGAAAACGAAGGCCCTGCGCGAAGCGGCGCAGGCGATCCGCGATCAGGCGAAGACCATCCTCGATGCCAATCGCCAGGACATGGCGGCCGCGAAAGATCTGTCGCCGGCGATGAGCGATCGTCTGTTGCTGGACGAGAAGCGCGTTGTCGCGATGGCCAAGGGCCTCGATGAGGTCGCTGCCCTGCCCGATCCGATCGGTAGCGAGATGGCGCGCTGGACGCGGCCGAACGGCCTCGACATCGCACGGGTACGCGTGCCGCTGGGCGTGATCGGCATCATCTATGAATCGCGGCCGAACGTGACCGCCGATGCCGGCGGGCTGTGCTTGCGGTCTGGCAATGCGGCGATCCTGCGCGGCGGCTCGGAAAGCTTCCATTCGTCGCGCGCCATCGCGACGGCCCTGCAAGCCGGCATTGCCACCGCGGGATTACCCGCGGCTTCCGTGCAGCTTGTGCCGACGATCGATCGCGCCGCGGTCGGCATGATGCTGACCATGACCGAGTTCATCGACATCATCGTGCCGCGCGGTGGCAAATCGCTGATCGAGCGCGTGCAGCGCGAGAGCCGTATTCCGGTGATCGCGCATCTCGAAGGTAATTGCCATGTCTATGTCGATCGCGCCGCCGATCTCGACAAGGCGCTGAGCATCGTCACGAATGCGAAGCTGCGCCGCACTGGCGTTTGCGGCGCGGCTGAGACGCTGCTGGTCGATCGTGCTATCGCCGAAAAAGCGCTGCCGCCGATCCTCGCCGCGCTGCATCAAGGTGGCTGCGAAATTCGCGGCGACGACACGGTGCGCACGCTCGATCCGCAGGCCAAGACCGCGAGCGAGCAGGATTGGTTCACCGAATATCTCGATGCGATCCTCGCCGTGCGCGTGGTCGACGATCTGTCGGCGGCGATCGCGCATATCAATCATTACGGCTCGCACCATACCGATGCGATCGTCACCGAAAACAACGAGACGGCCGAGCGCTTCCTCGAGCATGTCGACAGCGCGATCGTGCTGCGCAATGCCTCGACGCAATTCGCCGATGGCGGCGAGTTCGGTATGGGCGCCGAGATCGGCATCTCGACCAATCGCCTGCCGCCGCGCGGGCCCGTCGGCGCCGAGCAATTGACGAGCTTCAAATACGTCGTGCGCGGCAGCGGCCAGGTGCGTCCCTGAGCTCAGCTACGCCTCTAAGCCATGTCCCCGGCCTCGGCCATCTGCCGAAGCGGCGCGTCGGCCTGCTCGGCGGCTCGTTCAACCCTGCACATCAAGGGCATCTGCATGTCAGCCGCGAGGCGCTGAAGCGTCTCGGCCTCGATGAGATTTGGTGGCTGGTCGCGCCGCAGAATCCGCTGAAGCCCACCGCCGGCATGGGCAAGCTCAGCGAGCGCATGGCCAGCGCCAAAGCCGTCGCGAAGCATGACAGGCGTATAAGCGTCCTCGATCTCGAGACGCGACTCGGCACGCATTTCACCGCCGACACGCTCGCCGCCCTGCAGACGCGCTGGCCGCGAATCCAATTCGTCTGGCTCATGGGCGCCGATAATCTCGCGCAAATCCGCCGCTGGAAGGATTGGCAGTCGATTTTCGCGCGCGTTCCCATTGCGGTTTTTGCACGCCCTACTTACTGTCAAAAAGCCTTGGCTGGGCTGGCAGCGCAGCGTTTTTCCCGGGCACGGGTTTTCCGGGAGACACAGCGTTTCAGCGAAATCGAGCCGCCGGCTTGGATGTTCCTGCCGGTCAAACTCGATTTCCACTCGGCCACCGCCATCCGCGCCCCTAAAGGCGCTGCTTTGAAGAGGTAATGCCCATCCCACGCGCTAGCAGCTCAGCCAAACCCACGCGCAAGGCGAAACCCAAGCAATCGCCGGCGCAAAAGCTTCTCACCCTCGCCGAGAAGCTGCTCGACGATGGCAAGGCGGAAGACATCGCCACCATCGATCTCCAAGGCAAATCCGATATCGCCGATTTCATGCTCATCGCCACCGGCCGCTCGCAACGGCAGGTGATGGCACTTGCCCAGCGCCTGACCGAGGGGTTGAAGGAAGCCGGCCGCAAACATGTCTCGGTCGAAGGCATGCGCCACGGCGAATGGGTGCTGATCGATGCCGGCGACGTCGTGGTGCATCTCTTCCGCCCCGACACGCGCGCTTATTACAATCTCGAGAAAATGTGGGGCGAGGCGCTGTCGGAAGCGGCCAGCCAATAACAACGGGCCAGTAGGGCCTACGGGAGAGGGCGCATGATGCGCCTCACCATCGTCGCGGTCGGGCGGCACAAGGCCGGGCCGCTTAAAGCGCTGCAGGAATTCTACGCCGAGCGTATCCGCTGGCCGCTGACGATCCGCGAAGTCGAAGAGCGCCGCAAGCTGCCGCCGGCCGAGCTCAAAGCGCGCGAAGGCGAATTGATCCTCGGCGCGCTGCCGAAAGATGCCGAGCTGATCGCGCTCGATGGACGCGGCAAGACTTTGTCGAGCGCCGATCTCGCCGACCGTCTCGGGCGCTGGCGCGATGCCGATGCAAGCCTGGCTTTCGTGATCGGTGGCGCTGACGGGCTTGCCGATGCCGTGCTCGACCAAGCCAGGTTGGTGCTGTCGCTCGGCGCCATGACCTGGCCGCACCTTCTGGTGCGCGGCATGCTGCTGGAGCAGCTCTATCGGGCGCAGCAAATCCTCGCCGGCCATCCCTATCACCGGGAATAGAGCACCGCGAATAGCTTGCCGCACTCGGGAACGAAGCACGCGCGAAATCGTTCCTTAGTTGGGAACATCTTTGAGCGGAGCGATTATGGCCACGAAACCTTCGATCTCTCATATCCGGCGGGGCGCGTCCGCGCTGACGACCGAAGCCGGCAAACTTATCCGCGACCGCGCTCTCAGCGCCGCGCATCAGGCGCTGGTAGTGGCGCTACAAACCGTTCAGGCGGCAGACCGCAAGCTGCGCGGCACCGAGACGCCGCGCCGCAAATCCGCACGGACGGCCCGGGCGAGCGCCAAGCGCAAAGCGACACGGGCAGTGACCAAGGCACGCCGCGCCGTCGCGACGACGACGCGCCGGACCAAGACGACGGTACGGCGGACCCGCCGAGCCGCCCGTTAAAGCCCGTCTCTCTCGAACCGGAACGCGCGCGAAGCGGCGTCTTCGCGCGCGTTTCTTTATTAAGCGCATTGCTTTATAAGGCTGCCATGTCCGACCGTAACGTCCCGCGCCCCGTCGTTCTTTGCATTCTCGATGGCTGGGGCGAGCGCGCCGACAAGGCCGACAACGCCATCCTCGACGCCGATACGCCCCACTGGCACGAATTTCTGAAGACCAGCCCGCACGCCCAGTTGCAGGCGAGCGAGCATTATGTCGGCCTGCCCGACGGGCAGATGGGCAATTCCGAAGTCGGCCATATGAATCTCGGCGCCGGCCGTGTCGTGACGCAGGATCTGCCACGCATCGACAAAGCGGTCGCCGACGGCTCGATCGCCAAGAACCAGGCGCTGCAGGAATTCATCGCGCGGGCGAAAAAGTCGAACGGCACCGCGCATCTGATGGGGCTGGTGTCGCCGGGCGGGGTCCATTCGCATCAGGACCACATCGTCGCCATGGCGAAGGCGCTGTCGGCTGCCGGCCTGCCAGTCGCGATCCACGCCTTCCTCGATGGCCGCGACACGCCGCCGAAAAGCGCCGATGGCTATGTCGCCAAACTCACCAGCGACCTCACCGATTGCAAGAATGTTCGCATCGCCACGGTCAGCGGCCGCTATTACGCGATGGATCGCGACAAGCGCTGGGACCGCGTCGGCAAAGCCTATGAAGCGCTGGTCGAGGCTAAGGGCGAGCGTGCCGCCGATGCCAAAGCGGCGATCGCGCAATCCTATGCCGCCGGCAAGACCGACGAATTCGTGCTGCCGACGATCATCGGCGATTATGCCGGCATGAAAGACGGCGACGGCGTGATCTGCGCCAATTTCCGCGCCGATCGCGTGCGCGAAATCCTGACCGCGCTGCTCGATCCCGACTTCAAGGACTTCCCGCGCACGCGGGTAGTCAAATTCGCGGCCGCTGCCGGCATGGCGGAATATTCCGAGACGCTCAGCCATATGTTGCTGACGATGTTTCCGCCGCAAGACCTCAGCGACACGTTCGGCGAAGTGGTCTCGCATGCCGGGCTCAAGCAATTGCGCATCGCCGAGACCGAGAAATACGCGCATGTCACTTTCTTCTTCAATGGCGGTCGCGAAGAGGAATTCCCCGGCGAGAGCCGCATCCTCATCCCCTCGCCCAAAGTCGCGACCTACGATCTGAAGCCCGAGATGTCGGCGCCGGAAGTCACCGACAAGCTGGTCGAGGCGATCGACAGCGGCAAATTCGATGTCGTCGTGGTGAATTACGCCAATACCGACATGGTCGGGCATAGCGGCGATCTCAACGCCGCGATCAAAGCCGTCGAGACGGTGGATCAATGTCTCGGCCGCCTCGCCGATGCGGTGAAGCGCACCGGCGGGACGATGCTGATCACCGCCGATCACGGCAATGCCGAGATGATGCGCGATCCGACGACCGGCGAGCCGCATACCGCGCACACCACCAATCCCGTGCCGCTGATCCTGGTCAATCCGCCGGCGAGCGTCACCGGCATCACCAGCGGGCAACTCAGCGATATCGCGCCGACCTTGCTGCGTCTTCTCGATATCCCGCAGCCCAAGGCGATGACCGGCCATGCGCTGGTAAAACTGCGCGAGCGTGCCTCGGCCTGACCGCTTCCTTCGGCTGCTGCCGCCGCTGCTCATCGCGGCTGTCGCTGTTTTTGGCGCGGCGCGCGCCGACGATACGCCGCAATCACAGCTCGACGCGGTGCAGAAGCAGCTCGAGCAAAGCAAGCAGCAACAGCAGACCCTGTCACAGCAATCCGCAGCGCTCGCCGGCGAGATCGATAAGTTGCGGTCTCAGCAAGTCGCGGCTGCGCAATCGGCGCAGGCGCATGAATCTCGCGCTGACACGGCTCGAAGCACAGCGCGCAAAGCTCACCCTCGACATCAAGGCGAAGGGTGCCGAACTGCAAAAGCGCCGCACCGAGCAACAGGCCGTGCTGGCCGCGTTGCTGCATCTGGCGCGCAATCCGCCGATCGGCCTCGCGCTCGCCGATGGAACACCGATCGACCTCTTGCGCGGCGGCATCCTGATGGGCGCGGCGGTTCCGCCGCTGGTCGAGCGCGCCCAGCGCCTCGGCATCGAGTTGCAGACCATGAACGATCTGCAAGATCAGCTTCGGAACGCGGAGGCGCAGCACCGGATCGAGGCCGATGCCCTCAGCAAGGAGCAGACGCGGCTGGCGGCGCTGGCGAGCCAGAAAGCCGTCTTGCAGCGCCAGGCATCGCAAGGCGCCGCGGCAAGCGGGCAACAGGCTGAGCGGCTCGCCTCGCAGGCCAGCGATCTCAAAGATTTGATCGAGCGCGCGGAAGCCGCCGAACGTGCCCGCGAGGCGCGCGAAGCGGAAGCCCGCCGCAAACGCGAGGCGGAAGCGGCACGAACTCGCAGCCGCCGCGGCGGCCAACCCGCCACCCGGGGCGCGTACCGGCAACGGCAATCCGGCCGAGCGGCCGGCTGTCGCCACTGCGCCCCGCCCTTGCCCGACCCGGCACGGCCGCCCCACATCCGCCCGTTCGCGCAAGCCCAAGGGCGGATGGTCGTCCCGGCCGCCGGCGATATCGTCACCGGCTTCGGCAGCGATTCATCCAAAGGACTGACCTTTGCGACTCGAACCGGCGCCGAAGTCGTTGCGCCTTTCGACGGCCGCGTCGTCTTCGCCGGTGCTTTCCGCGGCTATGGCCAAATCTTGATCATCGGTCACGGCGATGGGTATCATTCGCTCGTGGCTGGACTCGACCAAATCGACAGCAGCGTCGGCCAATGGCTGGTCGCCGGCGAGCCGATTGGCCGCATGTCTGCCGATGAGGCGAGGCCGCGCCTCTATCTCGAGCTGCGCCACAATGGCCAGCCGATCAATCCGTTGCCATGGCTGGCGACCCGCATGCAAAGGTAAAAGGATGATGCGTTTTCCCATGGCGGCGGCCTCGGTCGCGATGTTGGCCTTTTTGCTCGTGCCGACGCCGGCGCTGCATGCCGCCGACCAACCGGCGGCATCGAAACCGGAGACCAGCTCCGATACCTATCGCCAGCTCGATCTTTTCGGTCAGGTATTCGAGCGCGTGCGCGCCGATTATGTCGATGAGGTCTCGGACCAGCAGCTCGTCGAATCGGCGATCAGCGGCATGCTATCAGCGCTCGATCCGCATTCGAGCTACATGAATGCGAAGAACTTCCAGGATCTGCAGGTCGAGGTGCAGGGCCAGTTCGGCGGCCTCGGCCTCGAAGTCACGATGGAGAACGGCGTCGTGAAGGTCGTCTCGCCGATCGACGACACACCCGCGGCGCAAGCAGGCTTGAAGCCCAACGATCTGATCATCGCGATCGACGGCGAGCCGGTGCAGGGCATGGCCCTGAACGATGCCGTCAACAAGATGCGCGGCCCGGTCAACAGCTCGATCAAGCTGAACATCAAGCGCGGCGACGCGGCGCCCTTCGATGTCACCCTGAAACGCGCGACGGTGAAGATCCAGTCGGTCAAATCGCAGCCCCAGGGCGACGATATCGGCTATATCCGCATCTCGAGCTTCAACGAACAGACCGATAGCGGCGTCCAGAGCGCCATCAAATCGCTGCAAGCGAAGGACGGAAAGAAGCTCGCCGGCATCGTGCTCGACCTGCGCAACAATCCCGGCGGCTTGCTCGAGCAGGCGATCGCCGTGGTGAACGATTTCGTCGACAAGGGCGAGATCGTCTCGACCCGCGGCCGCCGCCCCGAAGACGCGCAGCGCTATGACGCGAAGCCGCCCGGCGATCTGACCCACGGCCTGCCGATGGTCGTGCTGATCAATGGCGGCTCGGCCTCGGCCTCGGAAATCGTCGCCGGCGCGCTGCAAGATCATCACCGCGCGATCCTGCTCGGAACGCGCTCCTTCGGCAAAGGCTCGGTCCAGACCATCATCCAATTGCCCGGCCATGGCGCTATGCGGCTGACGACGGCGCGCTACTACACGCCGTCGGGCCGCTCGATCCAGGCGCAGGGCATCGAGCCGGACATCGTTGTCGAGGCGGCGAAGATCCAGAAGATCAATGAAGGCCAGATCCAGCACGAAGCCGATCTGCGGGGCGCGCTCAAGAACACCGATCCGAGCACCAAGCCTGCCACGCCGGCGCCGGCGAATCAGAACAAGCCGGCACAGCCGAGCGGCGGCGGGTCGCAGAATCAGGTAGCGCCGCCTGACCAGAGCGGCAATGTCGATGCGTCGGTGATCGGGACGACCGAGGATTATCAGCTCGCGCGCGCGATGGATATGCTGCGCGGTCTGGCGCTGTTCGGCCGTCGCCCGACCGCGACGCCGTGAGCCTCTCCGTTCCACGTATGCGGTTCAACAGCGCCGCGCTCTTCGCCAGGTTGCGCCGTCCGCTCGCGGGCTGGAAGAACCCTACCCGCACGCGGCTGCTCTGGCTCGGCGGCGCGGTCGCGCTGATCGTGATCGGTCTCGCCCTCGCCTTTCTCAACCCGCCGCCGACAGCGCAATCGGTCAGCACCGCCATCAACGTGGAACTGCCGCCGGCAAATGGCGCCAGCACCGGCGCAAGCACAAGTAACGGTCCGAGTACCGAAGGCGGTAGCGCGACGCTGCTGACGCCGGCTCCCGAGCCAGGCATGATCGAAGACACCCCCAACGGGCCGTTGCCGATCATCGGCAAGGATGGCCGCCAGGCTTGGCAAGTCTATGCGCGGCCCTTCGATTCGAAAGATGTTCGGCCGCGCATCGCGCTGATCGTCACCGGCGTCGGTCTCGACCAGACGCTGAGCCAGGCGGCGCTCGATCGCCTCCCCGGCACGATCACGTTCGGCTTCGATCCTTATGCCAGCAACGTCAAAGACAATGTCACCAATGCGCGCAACCTTGGCCATGAAGCGTTGCTCGGCCTGCCGCTCGAGCCGCTCGACTACCCGCGCCAGGATCCCGGCCCGCTGACGCTGCTGACTGCGCTCGACGTAAACCAGAACGCCGACCGGTTGGCAAAGCTGATGGGCAAAGCCACCGGCTATGTCGGCTTCGTCGCGATCATGGGCGCACGTTTCGAAGGCGAGAGCGCCAGCCTGATGCCGGTCCTCGAGGCACTGAAAGGCCGGGGCTTGATGTTCGCCGACGACAAAGCGCCGGAGCAGAGCGTTATCGGCCCGATCGCCGCGCAGATGAATCTGCCTTGGGCCGCCGGCAATGCCGTCATCGACAGCGAGAGCGATCCGGCGGCGATCGATCAGGCGCTCGCGGGGCTGGAGGCGAGCGCGAAGCGTAGCGGTGCGGCGCTCGGCATTGCCACACTCTCGCCGGCGCTGCTCGATCGCGTCGCGGCATGGCTCGCGACGCTCGACGGCAAGGGCATCGCCATCGCCCCGGCCAGCGCCATTGCCAATCGCCAGCCAGCAGCCAAGCCCGCCAAGTGATCGCAGGCACCGTGACCCCATGAGTACGAGCGACGCATCGTCCAAGCCCTATCGGCGCGGCGTCGGCATTATGCTGATCGCGCCCGACAAGCGCATCTTCGTTGGCCGGCGCATCGACACGCCCGGCGCCTGGCAGATGCCGCAAGGCGGCATCGACAAGAATGAGACGCCGCGCGATGCGGCAATGCGCGAGCTTCACGAAGAGGTCGGCACGAACAAGGCCGAGATACTCGCCGAGACACGCGGCTGGCTCGTTTATGAACTACCCGGCGATCTGCATCTGCAGGCGTGGGGCGGGCGCTATCGCGGCCAGGAGCAGAAATGGTTCGCGATGCGCTTCCTCGGCAAGGACAAGGACATCCGCCTCGACGCGCATCAGCCCGAATTCGATGCCTGGAAATGGGCGACGCGCGAGGAAGTGCTGCGCGACATCGTCGCCTTCAAGCGGCCGCTTTACGAAGCGGCGCTCAACGAATTCGCGACGCTGTTCGATAAGGCTTAAGCGGCTTCGCGCGCCAGACGCGCGGCGCGCTTGCGCATCCCCCACCAGGCGAGACCGGTCGCGACGCGATTGAGGCGGCCGTTCGGCGTGACACCGGCGGCTTTCAACACCATGGCGATGCCGCGCTCGACATGGTGGCGACGATAGACCGCATAAGCGCGGCGCGCATAGGCGCGGATCGCGCGCTTGCGGTCGTAAGCGCTGCCGGGATCGTTCGCGGCGTGATAAGCAAAAGCGAGCTCGTCATCCTCGCTCTCGCGAATCCGGCCGAGCGCGATCTTGAGCCGGCCCCAGGTACCGAGACCTTCGCTTTCGAGATAGCGGCGCAGATGGGTCAGGAACAGCTTGTAGTGCCGCAACTCGTCGGCGGCGATGCGCTGGCAGATCGCTTTCAGCACCGGCTCTTCCGTCGCTTCGGCGAGCGCGGTGTAATAGGAGCTGGTACCGGTCTCGACGATGCAGCGCGCCACCAGCTCGCGGGCACGCGAGCCGCGTACCGATGCCGTCGCCTCGAGATCAACGCGATAGCCCGCGGTGAAACGCGCGCAGGCATCGGCGTGATCGAAGCTCGGATCGGCGAGATGCGCATAGCGGCCGAGCGCGAGACCATGCTGGATCTCTTCCTCACCCCAGCGCCGCGCCGCGTCTTGGAACGCTGCATCATCGGCAAAGACGCCGCAAAGATAGCGCGCGTAATCGGCGCCGTTCTGCTCGACGAGGCTTGCGGCTTTGACGATGCGCAACAGCTCGGGATCGAGCTTTTGCGACTCGAAACGCTCCCACGGAATATCGTCGAGCGTCCAATGCGCCATGCGATGGATTATAGCAGAGAGTGAAGAGCGCCCTACAACGTCGTCATTCCCGCGAAAGCGGGAATCCAGAGCGAAAGCTCGGGCGTAAGTCTGTACCGCGCTTTCGCGGGGGTGACGAATAGAGAGAAATACGGGCCTTAGTGAACCGCGCTGAGGGCGGCGAGCTTGGCCGCGGCGACGGCGAGCTGGCGCTCGACGTGGCGGAGCTTGCCCTGCGCTTCTTCGCGCTCAGAACCGGAAAGCCGCGCGGCCTGATCCCTCAAGCCGCCGACGGTCGATTCCAGCGTGCGCGCCTCCGCTTCGATCGTCGCGCGATCGAGCGACGAGAGCGGCACGGCGTCGTCGGCGAGGACGGTGCAGCGCTCGGGCGTCACTTCGGCGAAGCCGCCCGAGACGAAGATGCGCTCGCTGACAGTCCGGTCCTCGTAGACATCGATGACGCCGGGGCGGATCGTCGAGATGAACAGCGCGTGACCGGGCAGGACGCCGAAATTGCCTTCGGTGCCCGGCACGATGACCATGCCGACCGGCTCGGAGAGCAGCAGCTTCTCCGGCGAGACGAGCTCGAATTGCAGCTTGTCGGCCATCGGCGATTAGGCCGCTTCGGCGGCGAGCTTGCGCGCCTTCTCGACCGCGTCTTCGATCGTGCCGACCATGTAGAAGGCGCTCTCGGGCAGCTCGTCATAATCGCCGGCGACGATGCCTTTGAAGGCCTTGATGGTGTCTTCGAGCTTCACGAAGACGCCCGGCGTGCCGGTGAAGACCTCGGCGACGTGGAAGGGCTGCGACATGAAGCGCTGGATCTTGCGCGCGCGGGCGACGGTGAGCCGGTCCTCTTCGGAAAGCTCGTCCATGCCCAGAATGGCGATGATGTCCTGCAGCGACTTATAGGTTTGAAGGACACGTTGCACGTCGCGCGCGACCTTGTAATGCTCGTCGCCGACGACGCGCGGATCAAGCATGCGCGAGGTCGAGTTGAGCGGATCGACCGCCGGATAGATGCCCAATTCCGCGATCTGACGCGACAACACCGTGGTCGCATCCAGATGCGCGAACGAGGTCGCCGGCGCCGGGTCGGTCAAGTCGTCGGCAGGCACGTAAATCGCCTGCACCGAGGTGATCGAGCCCTTCTTGGTCGTGGTGATGCGCTCTTGCAGTGCGCCCATATCGGTAGCGAGGGTCGGCTGATAACCGACGGCCGACGGGATACGGCCGAGGAGCGCCGACACTTCCGAGCCCGCCTGGGTGAAGCGGAAGATGTTGTCGACGAAGAACAGCACGTCCTGGCCTTCCTCGTCGCGGAAGTATTCCGCGAGGGTCAGACCGGTGAGCGCCACGCGCGCACGCGCGCCCGGCGGCTCGTTCATCTGGCCATAGACCAGCGCGGCCTTGGAGCCGGGGCCATCGGGGATGATGACCTTCGATTCCATCATTTCGTG
Organism: uncultured Alphaproteobacteria bacterium; assembly: GCA_963740675.1. Classification (GTDB taxonomy): domain Bacteria; phylum Pseudomonadota; class Alphaproteobacteria; order ATCC43930; family CGMCC-115725; genus CAIKMD01. The sequence goes on along the minus strand of CAVUFS010000001.1, from coordinate 47,357 downwards.
ATAGAGATCGTTGCCTTCGCGGGTACGCTCGCCGACGCCGGCGAAGACCGAGTAACCGCCATGCGCCTTGGCGATGTTGTTGATCAATTCCATGATGATGACGGTCTTGCCGACACCGGCGCCGCCGAACAGGCCGATCTTGCCGCCGCGCGCATAAGGCGCGAGCAGATCGACGACCTTGATGCCGGTGACGAGAATTTCTGCTTCGGTCGATTGATCGACGAAGTCCGGCGCCGGCCGGTGAATCGGCGCGGTCATCTTGTGGTTGACCGGGCCGCGCTCGTCGACCGGTTCGCCGACGACGTTGATGATGCGGCCGAGCGTCTCGGGACCGACCGGCACGCGGATCGGCGCGCCGGTATCGGTCACTTCAGCACCGCGGACCAGACCGTCGGTCGTATCCATGGCGATGGTGCGGACGGTGTTTTCGCCCAGATGCTGCGCCACTTCGAGCACCAGCGTCTTGCCTTCGTGCTGGAGGTGCAGCGCGTTGAGGATCAGCGGTAGCTCGCCGTCGAACTTCACGTCGACGACGGCGCCGATGACCTGAGAAATCGTGCCGATACTGTTCTTCGCCATGGTCGTTCCTTCGACTTCCGTCTCAGAGCGCTTCCGCGCCCGAAATGATTTCGATCAATTCCTTGGTGATGGCCGCTTGCCGCGAGCGGTTGTACGTCGTGTTCAGCCGGTTGATCATGTCGCCGGCATTGCGCGTCGCATTGTCCATCGCCGTCATACGCGCGCCCTGCTCCGACGCCGCATTTTCGAGCAGCGCGGTGAAGATCTGGATCGCGAGATTGCGCGGCAGAAGATCCGCGAGGATTTCCGATTCCTCGGGCTCAAATTCGTAGACGCCCTGCGCCCCGGAAGCCGGCGCCGCCGCTTCCGGCGGCGTGAACGGGATCAGCGCCTGGCGGGTGACGATCTGCGTCATCGCCGAACGGAAGCGATTGAAGATGATCGTGCAATTATCAAACTCGCCGGCAGCGAAACGCGCGAGCAGCGCATCGGCGATGTCGCGCGCATTCTCGAAGGTGAGCCGCGGACGGCCGATTTCGGTGACGCTATCGACGATCAGCCGGGCGTGGTCGCGGCGCAGCGAGTTGCGGCCCTTGCGGCCGATGGTGACGATCTTCACCGTCTTGCCGGCGCCGGTCAGCTCGCGGATCATGCGTCGCGTATCGCGCAGGATCGTGGCGTTGAAGCCGCCGGCCAGACCGCGATCCGAGGTCGCGACCACCAGCAGATGCGTCTGGTCCTTGCCCGTGCCGGCGAGCAAAGGCGGCGCATTGACCATGCCGCGGAGATTCGCCGCGAGCGAGCCGAGCATGCGCTCCATGCGCTGCGAATAGGGCCGCGCTGCCTCGGCCTGTTCTTGCGCGCGGCGCAGACGAGACGCCGCGACCATTTTCATGGCCGAGGTGATCTTTTGCGTCGAACGCACGCTGCGAATACGCAGCCGCAATTCCTTGAGAGTCGCCATCGCGGGCTCGCCCTAATCCTTAGGCGAAGGTTTTGGCGAAATTGTCGAGATAAGCGACGAGCTCTTTCTCGTTATCCGCCGTCAGCTCGCGCTTGTCGCGGATCGACTGCAGGATCGCCGGCTTCTTCGCCTTGAGATCGCTGAGCAGCGCCGCTTCGTAGCGGTTGACCGCGTTGGTCTCGAGCTTGTCGAGATAGCCGCGGGTGCCGGCGAAGATCGACACGACCTGCTCTTCGACCGCCATCGGCGAGAATTGCGGCTGCTTCAACAGCTCGGTCAAACGCGCGCCGCGGGCGAGCAGGCGCTGCGTCGCCGGATCGAGATCCGAGGCGAACTGCGCGAAGGCGGCCATCTCGCGGTATTGAGCGAGCTCCAGCTTGATCTTGCCGGCGACCTGCTTCATCGCCTTGATCTGCGCGGCGGAGCCGACGCGGCTGACCGAGAGACCGACGTTAATCGCCGGACGAATACCGCGATAGAACAATTCGGTCTCGAGGAAGATCTGCCCGTCGGTGATCGAGATCACGTTGGTCGGGATATAGGCCGAGACGTCGCCGGCCTGGGTTTCGATGATCGGCAGCGCCGTCAGCGAGCCCGCGCCGTGCTCGTCGTTCATCTTCGCCGCGCGCTCGAGCAGGCGGGAGTGGAGATAGAACACGTCGCCGGGATAGGCTTCGCGGCCCGGCGGGCGGCGCAGCAACAGCGACATCTGGCGATACGCGACGGCTTGCTTCGAGAGATCGTCATAGACGATCACGGCATGCATGCCGTTGTCGCGGAAGAATTCGCCCATCGCGCAGCCGGTATAGGGCGCGAGGAATTGCAGCGGCGCCGGCTCGGACGCGGTCGCGGCGACGACGATCGAGTAATCGAGCGCGCCATTGTCCTGCAGCGTCTTGACGATCTGCGCGACGGTCGAGCGCTTCTGACCGACCGCGACATAGACGCAGTAGAGCTTCTTCGACTCATCGCCGCCGGCGTTGATCGTCTTCTGATTGAGGAAGGCGTCGATGGCGACGGCAGTCTTACCCGTCTGGCGATCGCCGATGATCAGCTCGCGCTGACCGCGGCCGACCGGAACCAGCGCGTCGATCGCCTTGAGGCCGGTCTGCACCGGCTCATGCACCGACTTTCTCGGAATGATGCCCGGCGCCTTCACCTCGACGCGGGTACGGGTCACGTCTTTCAACGGGCCCTTGCCGTCGATTGGATTGCCGAGCGCGTCGACGACGCGACCGAGCAGACCTTTACCGATCGGCACGTCGACGATGGCGCCGGTGCGCTTCACGGTCGCGCCTTCGCTGATGCCACTATCGTCGCCGAAGATCACGACGCCGACATTGTCGCTCTCGAGGTTGAGCGCCATGCCTTTGACGCCGTTCGGGAATTCGACCAGCTCGCCGGCCTGGACCTTATCGAGGCCATAGACGCGGGCGATACCGTCGCCGACCGAGAGCACCTGTCCGACCTCGGCGACATCCGCCTCGGCGCCGAAATTGGCGATCTGCTGCTTGAGGATGGCGGAAATTTCCGCCGCGCGAATTTCCATCTTACGAAACCCCCTTCATGGCGAGCTGCAGGCGTTGCAGCTTGCTGCTGAGCGACGCATCAACCATGCGCGAGCCCAGCTTGACAATGAGACCGCCGAGCAAGCTCGGATCGACCCGTGTTTCAATGGCGACTTTGCCGCCGACGGCGCGCCGCAGCCGCTCGTCGAGCGATTGCTTCTGCGCGTCGTTGAGCGGTTGCGCCGAGATCACTTCTGCCGTCACCTCGCCGCGACGCACGGCGAGTTCGGTGAGATAGGCCTCGATCACTTCCGGCAGCACAAAGAGGCGCCGGTTCTTGGCGAGGAGACCGAGAATGTTGCCCACCAGGGCCTGAAAGCCCGCCTTTTCGGCCACGGCGGCGATCGCCTTGCCCTGGTCGGCGCGGCTCAGCACCGGGCTGCGAATCAGCCGCTTGAGATCGGCGCTTTCGTCGATCAACCCGCGCAGCGCCCGGAGATCGTCCGCGACCGGATCGAGCAATTTCTGCTCGTCCGCCAGATCGTACAAGGCAGTCGCATAGCGTTCGCCCAGACCGGATGCGCCTGCGGTTTTGGATGCCACGGTGAGAGAGCCCTCGTTTGCTCCGGGACGAAAGCGGATCGCGCCAGAAGTGCCTGAAATGACGCGCTTTCCGGCAAAGTTCTCGAGGTTTTCATCCTCGGCGCCAACCCGCCTGGAAAGCGGCGGGTTTTTAACACAGGGGTTAGTGCGGCGCAACCCGAGCCGGGCAGACAGTTTGTCTCAGCGCCGCATTCTGCCAGGTCGGCGCGACGCGCATTGGGTTCGTTTCGCAATTTTCAAATTTCGCGCTTCTGGTCCCATCACTTAGGCATCTTCAAAACGCTGTACGTAAAAGCAACCAATAGCGCCGGTTTCTCCCTGAGTTCGATTATACTAGCGTACATAATGAACGTTTTAAACATACATGTACAGGCACCTCTGCCTTTTTTCAACGGATATGCCCTCTCTCGCCAGTTCGGCCTTGATTTATTAATAACTGACTGGTAAGTTATTTATATGAGTGAAACGAACACCGCTGCCCGCTGGCGCCGCCGCCCCGAAGAGCGCACCCCGGAAATCCTGGCCGCCGCCCTCGAATGCTTTGCCAAGGGCGGCTTTGCCGGGACCCGCATGGACGATGTCGCGGCCGCCGCTGGCGTCACCAAGGGGACCCTCTACCTCTACTTCCCGAACAAGCAGGCGCTGTTCGAGGCGGTGGTGCGTAGCGCCATGCTGCCGGTCCTCGAGATGGCACAGGAGCATGTCGCGCAGTCGCAAGAAAGCGCGAGCGAGCTCATCGAATGGCTGCTGCGGCGGTGGCAGGAGACATCGTTGCCGGCGCAATGCGCCATCACCAAGATCATCATTGCGGAAGCCGGCAGCTTCCCCGATCTCGCCCGCTTCTATCTGGATGAAGTCGTGGCGCGCGGCCTCAAGACCGTCAGCGCGATCCTGACGCTCGGCATCGAGCGCGGCGAGTTTCGTCCCGTCGACATCGAGAACGCGACCCGCAGCGTTGTCTGGCCGATGCTGATGGCGAGTCTCTGGACCCAATCGCTCGGCATCTATGCCGACACGATCGATCTGATCGCGTTCCGCAAATCTCATTACGACATGTTGTTGCGCGGCCTTCTCAGCGATGACGCCGCGAAAAGGACGACTCATGAGTGACATCGCCGCCGCTTCCGCCGCGCCCAAGAAACGCCGTCCGGTCTTGGCGATCGCGCTTGGCGTGATCGGCCTCGCCGTGCTCGGCGGCGGCGCTTATTGGTTTCTCGATGCGCGTTACTACGAATCGACCGATGACGCGTTCATCGACGCGCATATCGTTCATGTCAGTCCGCAGATCGCCGGCCGCGTCGCCAAGGTGCTGGTCGACGACAATCAGATGGTTCAAGCCGGCGACGTGTTGATGGAGATCGACCCGGCCGATGCCGCGGCGAAGCTCGCGCAGGCGCAAGCCACTGCGGTCAGCGCCGCCGGCAAGCTGGCGCAGGCACAAGCGCAATCCCAGGTCGCGCAAGCGACGCTTGAGCAGATGCGCGCCGAGATCGGCGGCGCGCAGGCGAATGCGAGCAATGCCTCGGTGGACCTTAAGCGCTACGAGACGCTGGCGCGCACGCAGATCGCCTCGGTGGCGCAACTCGACAACGCGCGGGCTTTGGCGATCAGCAGCAACGCGACCCTCGCCGCCGCCGCGAAGAAGATCGCGACCAGCGAAGCGCAAGTGCAGCTCGCCGGTAGCCAGGTGCGCACCGCCGAGGCCGATCTCGCCGCGGCGCAAGCGCAGGTCGATCAGGCGAAGCTGTCGCTCTCCTATACGAAGGTGATCGCGTCCGAGGCCGGGCGCGTGACGCAGAAATCCGTCGCCACCGGCAATTTCGTGCAGATGGGCCAGGATGTGATGGCGTTGGTGCCCGATCAGGTCTGGGTAACCGCGAATTTCAAAGAGACGCAACTTGCGAAGCTGCGTGTCGGCCAGCCGGTCAGCATCGCCATCGATGCCTATCCCGGCCAGCGCTTCGACGGCCACATCGACAGCCTGCAAGCCGGAAGCGGCGCGGCCTTTGCCTTGCTCCCGCCCGAGAATGCGACGGGCAATTATGTGAAAGTGGTGCAGCGCGTGCCGGTGAAGATCGTCTTCGACAAGCCTTTCGACGATGCCCATGTCGTCGGCCCCGGCATGTCGGTCGTGCCTTCCGTGCGCGTGCGCTGACCGCGCCGAGCGAGGACACGCATCATGAGCGACGCAACATTCGATGGCGCGCTTGCCGCGCCGGTCGCACCCAAGCGCGTCAATCCCTTCGTCGTCGCGCCGGTCGCAGGCCTCGCCGCGTTCATGGAGATCCTCGACATCTCCATCGCCAATGTCGCTTTGCAGAACATCGCGGGCGGACTGTCGGCAAGCCAAAGCGAAGCGACCTGGGTGCTGACCTCTTATCTTGTCGCCAATGCCATTGTGCTGCCGGTGAGTGGCTGGATCTCATCGCTCATTGGCCGCAAGCTCTACTTCATTCTCTGCATCGCCAGCTTCGCCACGACCTCGCTGCTGTGCGGCCTCGCGCCCAACCTCGCGGTGCTGACTCTGTTTCGCGCAGCGCAAGGCGTCGCCGGCGGCGGATTACAACCGACCGCGCAAGCGATCCTGGCCGATGCTTTCCCACCGCAAAAGCGCGGCCTCGCTTTCGCGGTGTACGGCATGGCCGCCGTGTTCGCGCCGGCGATCGGCCCGGCGCTGGGCGGCTGGATCACCGACACCTTCACTTGGCGTTGGGTATTTCTCCTCAACGTGCCGGTTGGCATCATCCTCACCGTGATCGCGCTGCGCGCCATTCCCGACGATCGCCCTGCCACCACGCATCGCCGCCGGATCGATTTCGACTATCTCGGCTTCGCGCTGCTGATTCTCGGCATGGGCGCGCTGCAGATCGTGCTCGATCGCGGCCAGGAAGACGATTGGTTCTCGTCGAATCTCATCACTACCTTCGCCATCACCGCGGTGATCTGCCTCGCTGGCTTCACGCTGTGGGAGCTACGCCGTGCCGACCCGATCGTCGATCTCGCGCTGTTGAAGCACCGCAATTTCGCGGTCGGCAATCTGCTGCTCTTCGTGCTCGGTTTCACCTTGATGGGCAGCACGGTGCTGGTGCCGCTCTTCGTGCAAAGCCTACTCGGCTACACCGCGACCGATGCCGGATTGGTTTTATCGCCCGGCGGCTTTGCCATCATGTTGCTGATGCCGATCACCGGCGCGCTGTCCGGCAAGATCGACAGTCGTATCTTCATCGCCATCGGCCTGATCGCCGGCGCTCTCGCGCTTTTCCACATGACCGGATTTGACGCGACGACCGATTACGAGACCATCGTCATCGCCCGCATCTATCAATCGGTCAGCCTCGCCTTCCTGTTTATTCCGATCAACACGATCGCGACAGTCGGTTTGCCGGTGCATAAGAGCGACAAGGTGTTCGCCATCACCAATATGACGCGCAACATCGGCGGCAGCTTCGGCATCTCGGTGGTGACGACCATCCTTTCGCGCCGCCAGCAATATCATCAGAGCGTGCTGGTCGAGCATGTCAGCCCGCTGAACCATGCTTACAACGCGACCATTCAAGGCATTCAGCAGAGCCTGGCCGCGCATGCTGCCAGCGCCAGCCAGATCCTCGGCCTCGCCGAGGCGCGGCTCGCCGGCATGGTGGCCAAGCAGGCCCTCGCCCTGTCCTTCATCGACGTGTTCTGGTTCATGGGCATCGCCTTCCTGGCCGCGACGCCGCTGATCTTCCTGCTGCGCCCGGGTAAGCCGCAGGGCGGCGGAATGCCGGTCCACCAATAGGCGGGTCCGGACGGCCCAACGCCGACAAATCCCGTTGCACCGCCCCGGCTCCGGCGCGACAATGCCCGTCATTGGGAAACGCCTGAAGCAGAACGAGGTGCACAATGGCACGTCCGAAGATCCGTCATCTGGCTATTCTTGCGCGCAATCCGAAGAAGATGGCCGACTACTACACCAAGGTGTTCGATATGGAGCTCATCCATAAGAACGCCGCCGGCAATGCCTTCTTCCTCTCGGACGGCTACATCACCCTCGCCGTACTGCCGCACAAGCTCGAGAATGACGGCTCGCTCGGCATCAACCATTTCGGTTTCCAGATCGACAGCACCGACGAGATCATGAAGAAGATCGCCGCCTTCGATCCGGAGATCGAAGAGCCGAAGAAGCGCCCGGCCGACCGGCCTTATGCCGAATTCCGCGGCTGCGACACCGAAGGCAACGGCTTCGACCTCAGCGAGCACGGCTTCGAGCGCGCCGAGTCCAACGCCGAACGTGATGCCAAGAAGACGAGCGCCCCCGCCAAGGAAAAAGCGCTGGTTTAATTCCCTCTCCGCGCTTGCGCGGGCCAACCGCGAAGAGCGGTTGGCGCGGGGCCCATCGCGAAGCGATGGGAGGGTGAGGTGTGCTTCGATCGAGCAATCTCACCCGTTACTCGCACACCCACCTCACCGACAACCCGGCTAACCGCTCTTCGCGGTTGGCCCCTTCGGGTTCACGCGTGAAGAGCGCGTGAACGGGTTGTCCTCTCCGCCCTCTAGGGCGGAGAGGGAAATAGTGAAGCGAGATTCCGAAATCTAAAGAAAACTATACGGGTCGATATCGACCTGTAGCCTGACATTGCTCGGGACTTTCACCCGGGCGAGCCACTGCCGCACCACCGCCTGCAGATTTACATCGCGCCGCGCTTTTACCAGGAAGCGACGGCGATGGCGGCCGCGCAGCACGCGCAACGGCGCCGGCGCGGGACCGAGCGTTTCCACCCCCGGCAGATGCGGCGCGGCGCGCGCCAAGGCGCGGCCGGTGAAATCGGCGGATTCATCATCGGGCGCGGAGATGACCAGCGCGGCGAGCCGGCCGTATGGCGGCATGCCGTGCTCTTTGCGGCTTTCGGCTTCGAGCGCGACGAAGCGATCGCGATCGTCCGCGAGCAGCGCCTTCATCACGTCGTGCTCCGGCATCCAGGTCTGGATATAGACGATGCCCGGCCGCTCGGCGCGGCCGGCGCGACCCGAGACCTGATGCAGAAGCTGGAATGTGCGCTCAGCCGCGCGGAGATCGCCGCCTTCGAGACCGAGATCGGCATCGACCACGCCGACCAGTGTGAGCAGCGGGAAGTGATGGCCCTTCGCCACCACCTGCGTGCCGATCACGACATCGATCTCATGGGCCTCGACCGCGCGGATCAGCGCCTCCGCCGCGCGCGGACCGGTGAGCGTATCCGACGCCATTACGCCAAGCCGCGCTTTCGGAAAGCGCAACGCGACTTCTTCCGACAGCCGTTCGATACCAGGCCCGCACGGCACGAAGCTATGCGCCTCGCCGCAACTCGGGCAGAGCGTCGGCAATACCTCGGCGTGGCCGCAATGATGGCATTGCAACTGGCCGAGCAAGCGATGCTCGACCAGCCACGCCGTGCAATTCGGACATTCGAGGCGATGGCCGCAATTCCGGCAGAGCGTCAGCGGCGCGTAGCCACGGCGATTGAGGAAGAGCATCGCCTGCTCGCCGGCCTCGAGCGTCTCGCCGAGTGCCTTCACCAGCGGCGGCGAGAGGAAGCGCTGTCGCTCCGGCAAATTGCGCCGCATGTCGACGACGCGAATTTCGGGTAGCTGCGCCGCGCCGAAACGTGACGGCAGATGCAGGCGGCGATAGCGGCCTTGTTCGACATTGACCAGCGTCTCGAGCGCCGGCGTCGCCGAGACCAGCACGACCGGACGTTTCGCCAGCGAGCCGCGCACCACCGCCATGTCGCGCGCGTGATAGATGACACCGTCTTCCTGCTTGTAAGAACCGTCCTGCTCTTCATCGACGACGATGAGGCCAAGATCGGGGAAAGGCAGGAACAGCGCCGAGCGCGCACCGACCACGACCGGCGCCTTGCCTTCGGCGATCTCGCGCCAAGTGTCGCGGCGCTGCGCGTGGCGTAGCTCGGAATGCCACAGCGCCGGCGGCGCGCCGAACCGCGCCTCGAAACGGCCGAGGAATTGCGCCGAGAGCGCGATCTCGGGCAGCAGCACCAGCGCCTGCTTGCCGCGCGCGAGACAGGCAGCGATTGCCGCGAAATATACCTCGGTCTTGCCCGAGCCGGTGACGCCGTCGAGTAGCGTGACCGAGAACGCGTCTTGCTGAACATACGCGACAAGTTCTTGCGCGGCGTCTTGCTGCGCGCCGGAGAGTGCCGGACCGTCACGGCGGAAATCGGGAACCGGCGGCGTCACCCGGCGCGGCAAATCGATGCTGCGCAAAAAACCGGCCGCGACAAGTCCTTTCACCACGCCGGCGCTGCACGCCGCGCGCTCGGCAAGATCGCTCGCTGTCGCGGCACCGCCTTCGGCCGCGACCTCGAGCACGCGCCGCCGCGGCTTGGTCAGCGACGCGGCGCTATCCGTAAGCGCCGCCCGGCCGGCATCGGTCAGCGTGTTGCCCGCGAGTGCGCGCATCGGCACGAGCGCATCGGGCACACTCATCGCCATGCGCATCACCGCCCCCGGTGCCGCGAGGGTGTAGTTGGCCACCCAATCGACAAACCGCCGCAGTTCGTCGGTCATCCGCGGCGCCGGCAGGATGTCTTCGATCGGCTTCAGCTTCGCATCGGCAACGTCGCCACTGCCATCGCCCCACACGACACCCACGAGTTGCCGCCGTCCGAACGGCACGGCAACGAAATCTCCCGGCACGACGTTTAAGTCACGGGGAATGCTGTAATCATAGGCACCCGCCAGGGGCAGCGGCAGCAGCACGCTGACGCGGCGTTCCGTGCTCTCGGCGGAACTGGCGTGGCGCTCTTGCATGGGCTAGACTTTTAGTGTGAAAGCCTGCAACGCGCTACGGTAAGCAGGAGAGGAGGCTTCCATGAAATTCTTCATCGATACGGCCGATATCGCCGAGATCCGCGACCTCGCAGCCACGGGGCTTGTCGACGGCGTTACCACCAACCCATCGCTGGTCGCGAAATCGGGACGCAAATTCCTCGACGTCGTGCGCGAGATTTGCGAAGTCGTGCCCGGGCCGGTGAGCGCGGAAGTGGCGGCCCTCGACGCGGCAACGATGCTGGCCGAAGGCCGCAAGCTGGCGAAGATCGCCAAGAACGTCACGGTGAAAGTGCCGCTGACCGTCGATGGTCTCAAAACCTGCCGCACGCTGCGCCAGGAGGGCACGATGGTCAATGTGACGCTGTGCTTCTCAGCGGCGCAGGCGCTGCTCGCCGCGAAAGCCGGCGCGAGCTTCATCTCGCCCTTCGTCGGACGGCTCGATGATATCGGCCAGACCGGCATGGAGCTGATTTGCGAAATCGTCACGATGTATCGCAATTATCCTGAGATCAAAACCGAGGTGCTCGTCGCGTCGATCCGCTCTCCGCTGCATGTCACCGAAGCGGCCAAGCTCGGTGCGCATGTCGGCACGATACCGCCGGCGGTATTGCGCCAGATGTATGCGCATCCGCTGACCGAAAAAGGGCTTGCGACTTTCGTCGCGGATTGGAAAAAGACGGGGCAGAGCATTTTGGGGGATAACGAGAAAGCCGCCGCGGAATAGGAATAGGCGTGTAGGATCGGTTCATGGATCTGCCGAAGGACAAGAAACGCGTACTGCCTTCGTTGCCGGCCCCGGCGGCGGCAACCCCTGCCTCGGCCAAAGCTCCTTCGGCCGGGGAAGTCGTCAGCTACCTCAAGCAACATCCCGACTTCCTCAACGAGCATCCCGATCTTCTCGGTGTGTTGACGCCGCCCAAGCTCGATCGCGGCGAGCGCGTTATCGATATGCAGCACTTCATGGTGCAGCATCAGCGCACCGAGATCGCGCGCGTCAAAGCGCAGAACAAAACCCTGGTCTCGGCGACACGCGCCAATCTCATGGGACAGGCACGCGTGCACGCCGCGGCGCTGGCGATCATCGGCGCGCAAAGCTTCGAGCAATTGATCCAGATCGTCATCACCGATCTTGCGGGCCTGCTCGATGCCGATGTCGTGACCATCGCGGTCGAGCGCCAAGGCAATGCGCGGGCGAAGATGCCGCATCACGGCATCGAGATTCTCGAGCCCGGTACCGTCGCGGAAGTGCTCGGAACGGAACGCGACGTGGTGTTTCAGACCGATATCCAGGGCGATCCGCGGCTCTTCGGCGCCGGCGCAGGACTGGTGCGCTCCGCCGCGCTGGTACGTTTGCCGGTCGGCCGCGCCTCGCCCGCCGGCATGCTCTGCATCGGCACGCGCAAATCCGGCAAGTTCCAGACCGGGCATCAAAGCACCGAGCTGTTGTCATTCCTCGCCCGCACGCTCGGCATCACCATCGCCGCATGGCTCGATCTGCCGGCGTAACGCCCACACAACTTCCTCTGAAATCAAAAGGGCCTGCGCCGGTCGATCCGGAGCGTTACTCCGCGAAGCCCGATCTGCAGCACGCGATTGCCGAATGGCAGAGCTGGCTGCAAGCCGAGCGCCGCGCTTCGCCGCATACGGTCGCGGCCTATGGCAGCGATCTCGTGCAATTCCTCGATTTCATGACCGAGCATCGCGGCGGCGCGGCGAGCCTTGCCGATCTCGCGGCGCTGGCACCCGCTGATTTCCGCGCCTTCCTCGCCTCGCGCGCTTACGCCGAGATCAAGCACGCGTCGTCAGCACGGGCGCTGTCGGTGCTGCGCGGCTTCTTCCGTTTCCTCGATCGGCGCGGCTTTGCCAAGAACGGCGCCCTCGCCGCGATCCGCTCGCCGAAACTGCCGAAAGCATTGCCCAAAGCGCTGACTGTCGATGAAGCCAACGAGACGCTCGAGCTTGCGCCGCAACTCGCGCGCCAGGATTGGCAAGGCAAACGCAGTCTTGCGATCCTGATGCTGCTCTATGGCGCCGGCTTGCGTATCGGCGAGGCGCTGTCGCTTACGCGCGGCGAGGCGCCGCTGAAGCCGGGCGCAATCAGCATTATCGGCAAAGGCAACAAGATGCGCATGGTGCCGATCCTGCCGGCCGTGGCGACGGCGGTCGGCGACTATCTGCACGCCTGCCCGCATGAGCTGAAACGCGAGGCGCCGCTTTTCGTCAGCGCACGCGGCAAAGCGCTGACCCCGCGCCCGGTACAGGCCGAGATGGCGAAGCTGCGGCTGATGCTCGGCCTCGATCCGCGCGCGACGCCGCATGCGCTGCGTCACAGCTTCGCGACGCATCTCCTGGGCGAAGGCGCGGATTTGCGCGCGATCCAGGAATTGCTCGGCCATGCGAGCCTGTCGACGACGCAGCGCTATACCGCCGTCGACGCGGCGCGCCTCACCGCGGTCTACGACAAGGCGCATCCGCGCGCGAAAGGATAACGGCATGACGTCCGAGCCGAGCAACGCCGCCAAGCTGCGCGCACTGTTGCGCAAAGATGGGATGATCGTCGCGCCCGCGGCCTATGATTGCATCGGCGCGCGGGCGATCGAGGATGCCGGCTTCCCGCTTGTCTATATGACCGGCTCCGGCACGGCGGCCAGCCTCGGCTATCCCGATTATGGCCTCGTCACCATGACGGAAATGGCGGACAACGCCGGGCGCATCGCCTCCGCGGTCAAAGCGCCCGTGATTGCCGATGCCGATACCGGCTATGGCAACGAACTTAACGTCACGCGCGCACCGTGCGCGAATATGCGCAGCGTGGCGTCGCGGGACTTCATATCGAAGACCAAACTTTCCCGAAGAAATGCGGCCAACTCGACGACAAGGAAGTGATTCCGCACGCCGAGTTCATCGCCAAGGTGAAGGCCGCAGTCGCAGCCAAGCCCGATCCCGATTTCTTGATCATCGCGCGCACCGATGCGCGCGCCGTCCTCGGCCTCGACGCGGCGAAAAGAAGTGCCGTGGTGCCTCAACGTGTCCGCGGACCGTGCCTGCTCAATTTATCGATCGGCGGCCGGACGCCGGTGCGCGATCTCGCCGATGCCGAGCGTGCCGGTTATCGCATAGTAATCGTGCCGGGATTGTTGTTGCAGGAAGCGATGACCGCCTTCGCAACGGCGCTTGCCGCGTTGAAGATAGAGCACCGGCTTCCGGACGCGACCGTCAATGTCCGCGAGCGCTTGCGCCGCATGGGCGCTGCCGAATGGGACGCGCTACGCGATCGGTTTAAGAGCTAAGAAGCGTCATTGCGAGGAGCGCAGCGATGAAGCAATCCAGAAGCCTTACGCGAGGTCCTGGATTGCTTCGCTTCGCTCGCAATGACACCATTGGAATCAGATGTGAATCGCGCCGGGGCCGACGGCGAGTGCGGCTTCTTTCACCGCCTCGTTCAGCGTCGGATGGGCGTGGACGGTGGAAGCGATATCTTCCGACGTCGCGCCGAACTCCATCGCCAGCGCGGCTTCAGCGATCATCGTGCCGGCATCAGCATTGATGATGTGAACACCGAGCACGCGATCAGTTTTCTGATCGGCGATGATTTTGACGAAGCCTTCGGTATCGGCATTAGCGCGCGCGCGCGCATTGGCCGTGAACGGAAATTTGCCCACGCGGTAGGCGACACCCGCGGCCTTCAGCTCTTCCTCGGTCTTGCCGACGGAGCCGACTTCCGGATGGGTGTAGATCACCGCCGGAATGGCGTCGTAATCGATATGCGGCTTCTGGCCGGCGAGCGTCTCAACCAGCACCACGCCCTCTTCCGAAGCTTTATGCGCCAACATCGGCCCCGCGATCACGTCGCCGATGGCATAGACACCCGGCACGTTGGTTGCGAAATGCGGATCGACCTGGATACGGCCGCGATTGTCGAGCGTGACGCCGATCGCATCGAGGCCGAGATTATCGGTGAACGGGCGGCGGCCGACCGAAACGAGAACCACATCGCAAGCAAGCTCTTCCGGCTTGCCGCCGGCAGCCGCATCGAGCGACAGGGTGATGCCGTTCTTGTCCTTCTTGGCACCGGTCACTTTGGTACCGAGCCTGAAGGCGAAGCCTTGTTTGGTCAGCGAGGTTTGCAGAGCCTTGCCGATTTCGGCGTCCATGGTCGGGGTAATGCGATCGAGGAATTCGACCACCGTCACCTGCGAACCCAGCCGCTTCCACACCGAGCCGAGCTCGAGACCGATATAGCCGCCGCCGACCACCACGAGATGTTTCGGCACCGAGGGCAGCGTAAGCGCGCCGGTCGAGGAGACGATCGTCTTCTCATCGATCTCAATGCCCGGCAGGCTGACGCTGTCGGAACCTGTGGCGATGATGATTGCCTTCGTGGCCTTCAGCTCTTGCGTCTTGCCGTCTTCGCCGGTGACCGCGAGCGTGTCTTTCGCCGTGAATTTCGCCGCGCCTTTGACGAAAGCGACCTTGTTCTTGCGGAAGAGGAACTCGACGCCCTTGGTATTGGCGTTCACCACCTCGTCCTTGCGCGACAACATCGTCTTGAGATCGAGCTCGACCTTGCCGATTTTGATGCCGTGCACGGCGAGCGAATGCTGCGCCTTCTCGTAATGCTCGGAAGATTGCAGCAATGCCTTCGAGGGAATGCAGCCGATATTGAGACAAGTGCCGCCCGGCACGGGACGCTTATCGACGCAAGCCGTCTTCATGCCGAGTTGCGCCGCGCGGATCGCCGCGACATAGCCGCCAGGGCCGCTGCCGATGATGATGACGTCGAATGTGTCGGCCATTTGAGACGACCTCTATATCAAAGCGTCACCCGCGGACTTGTTCCGCGGGCCCATGGATTGCCGGGATTGAGACGCGAAGAGCGGATCGACGCCCGGCAATGACGAAACAAAAAAGCACCGAGGCGCTTAGACCCCGAACAGCATGCGCTGCGGGTCCTCGACGCATTCCTTGACGCGCACCAGGAAGGTCACCGCTTCGCGGCCGTCGATCATGCGATGATCGTAGGACAGCGCGAGATACATCATCGGCCGCACTTCGATCTTGTCGCCGATCACGACCGGCCGCTTCTGGATCTTGTGCATGCCGAGGATCGCCGATTGCGGCGGGTTGAGGATCGGCGTCGACAAGAGCGAGCCGTAGACGCCGCCATTGGTGATCGTGAAAGTGCCGCCAGAGAGCTCGTCGAGCGAGAGCTTGCCGTCGCGCGCGCGGCGGCCGAGATCGGCGACGCGCTTCTCGATATCGGCGAAGCCCAATTGATCGGCATCGCGTACCACCGGCACGACGAGGCCCTGCTCGGTGCCGACGGCGATGCCGAGGTCGTAGTGATTCTTGTAGATGATATCGTCGCCGTCGATCTCGGCATTGGCGGCCGGGATTTCTTTCAGTGCCTGGATACAGGCCTTGGCGAAGATCGACATGAAGCCGAGCCGCACGCCGTGCTGCTTCTCGAAGCTTTCGCGATAGCGCTCACGTAGCGCCATGACCTCGGTCATGTCCACCTCGTTGAAGGTGGTGAGCATCGCAGCGGTGTTCTGTGCGTCCTTCAAGCGCTCGGCGATGCGCTTGCGCAGCCGCGTCATGCGCACGCGCTCTTCGCGCGGGCCCAATTCGCGCGGCTCGCGAACAACGGGCGCCGGGGCAGGCTTCGCCGAAGCGGCGGCAGCGATATCGATCTTGGTGACGCGGCCGTCCTTGCCGGTCGGCGCGACTTTGGTGACATCGACGCCGGTCTCGGCAGCGGCTTTGCGGGCCGCGGGGCCGGAGCGCGCGAGAATATCGGCGGCACCATTGCTGCTGGCGAGTGCCGGGGCCGGTTTTGGCGCGGCAGGCGCAGGGGCAGCTGCCGGTTTCGCCGCAGCCGGAGCGGGCTTCGCGGCGGCCGGTGCGGGTTTCGCCGCGCCTTCGCCAATAACGCCGAGCACCGCGCCGACACCGACATTGGCGCCTTCAGCGGCGAGCACTTCGGTCAGCGTGCCGGCGGCCGGCGCGTTGACTTCGAGCGTCACCTTGTCGGTTTCGAGTTCCACGAGCGGATCATCCATCGCGACAGTGTCGCCGGGCTGTTTCAGCCAGCGCGCGACCGTCGCTTCGTTCACCGATTCGCCCAGCGTCGGGACCTTGATTTCGGTTGCCATCGAACTTCCCCTCTCGCCCTTTGGCGAAATTGCTTTGCGGCTTACTTCGCGAAAGCTTCGGCTACGAGTTGCGCCTGCTGGGCATTGTGACGACGCAGCAGACCGGTCGCGGTGGCCGCGGCTTCCGGACGGCCGACATAACGCGCCCGCTTGCCCTTCACATCGATGCCGCCCAGCACGCGCTCGATCTTGCGATCGATGAAATGCCACGCGCCCGCATTCTCGGGCTCTTCCTGGCACCACACGAACTCGGCGTTCTTGTAGGGCTCCAGTTCTTTCGCCAGCGTGTTGAACGGGAACGGATAGAGCTGCTCGATGCGGATCAGCGCGACATCGTTGATCTTGTTCTCGGTGCGGTATTTCGCGAGATCGAAATGCACCTTGCCGGTCGTGAGCACGACGCGGCGCGCCTTGGCCGGATTGACCAACGCGGTATCGTCGCCGAACACGCGATGGAACGACGTGCCCGGACCCATATCGGCGAGGTTCGACATCATCTCGGGCGCGCGCAGCATCGACTTCGGCGCCATCAGGATGAGCGGCTTGCGGAAATTGCGGCGCACTTGGCGGCGCAGCAGATGGAAGTAATTCGCCGCGCTGGTCAGGTTGCAGACCTGCCAATTGTCCTCGCCGCAAAGCGTGAGATAGCGCTCGAGGCGGGCCGAGGAATGCTCCGGACCCTGACCTTCATAGCCATGTGGCAGCAGCAGCACGACGCCCGACATGCGCAGCCATTTGGCTTCGCCGGACGAGATGAATTGGTCGATGATGACCTGCGCGCCATTGGCGAAATCGCCGAACTGCGCTTCCCATAGGACCAGCGCATGCGGATCGGCAAGGCTGTAGCCGTACTCGAAACCGAGCACGGCGCCTTCGGACAGCGGGCTATCGATCACCTCGAACGCCGCCTGGCCTTCGCGGACGTGGCTCAGCGGGATGTAGCGGTTCTCGTTGGTCTGATCGATCAGCACCGAATGACGCTGCGAGAAGGTGCCGCGACCTGAATCCTGACCGGAGAGACGCACCGGCGTGCCTTCGGCGCAGAGCGTACCGAAAGCCAGCGCCTCGGCAGTCGACCAATCGACGCCCTCGCCGGTATCGATCGCGTGTTTTTTCGCTTCGAGCTGGCGCACCAGCTTGCGGTTGAGATCGAAACCTTCCGGCACCTTCGACAGCGCCGCACCGACTTCTTTCAGCATCGCGATTGGCACCGCGGTCTCGCCGCGGCGATCGTCGCCCGAAGCGGCCTGCAGGCCGGTCCACGCACCCTCGAGCCAATCCGCCTTGTTCGGCTTGTAGCTTTTCGAGGCCTCATATTCGACTTCGAGCTTGGCCGTGAATTCCGCGGCCATCTGGTCGACGTCTTCCTGCTTGACCACGCCCTCGCTAACGAGGCGCTTGGCGTAGATCTCGCGCGTCGACGTGTGCCCGGCGATAGCCTTGTACATCAGCGGCTGGGTAAACGCCGGCTCGTCGCCTTCGTTATGGCCGTGGCGGCGATAGCAGAAGATGTCGACAACGACGTCCTTCTTGAAGCGATGACGGAATTCCGTCGCGATACGCGAGACATGCACAACGGCTTCGGCGTCGTCGCCATTCACATGGAAGATCGGCGCCTGAATCTCTTTGGCGACCTCGGTGCAGTACGGACCGCTGCGCGAGTAGGCCGGGCTGGTCGTGAAGCCGATCTGGTTGTTGACGACGAAATGGATCGTGCCGCCGGTGCGATAGCCTTTGAGCTCGGAGAGATCGAGCGATTCGGGAACGAGGCCCTGGCCCGCGAAAGCCGCGTCGCCATGCATCAACAGGCCGACAACCTCATTGCGCTCCGTGTCCTTGCGCTGCTGCTGCTTGGCGCGGACCTTGCCGAGCACGACCGGATTGACCGCCTCGAGATGCGAGGGGTTCGCCTGCAGTGAGAGATGGACGAGGTTGCCGTCGAAGGTGCGGTCGCTCGACGTGCCGAGATGGTATTTGACGTCACCCGAGCCCTGCACGTCCTCGGGATTGGCCGAATTGCCCTGGAATTCCGAGAACACGGCGGTGAACGACTTGCCCATCATGTTGGTGAGCACGTTGAGGCGGCCGCGATGCGGCATGCCGATCACCAGCTCTTTCATGCCGAGCTGGCCGCCGCGCTTGATGACTTGCTCCAACGCCGGGATCAGCGCTTCGCCGCCATCGACGCCGAAGCGCTTGGTGCCGGTGTAGCGCTTGTCGCAGAAGCGCTCGAACATCTCGGCATCGGTCAGACGCTGCAGGATCGCGCGCTTGCCGAGCACCGTGAATTCGGTGTGGTTGCGCGGCACTTCGATGCGCGCCTGAATCCATTGGCGCTGCTCGAGCTCCTGGATATGCATGTATTCGATGCCGATCGTGCCCGAATACGTGGCCTGGAGCGCCGGGATGATTTCTTTGAGGGTCGCGGTTTTGAAGCCGAGCAGATTGTTGACGAAGATCGGGCGATCGTAATCGGCCTCGGTGAAGCCATAGGTCGCCGGGTCGAGATCGGGATGATAGGTCGTACGCTGCAGGCCGAGCGGATCGAGATCGGCGATCAGATGACCGCGCACGCGATAGGCGCGGATCAGGTTCATCGCCCTGAGGCTGTCGAGCGCCGCTTGATGCGCATCCGGCGGCAGCACCTCGGAAACCGCGTGACCGTTGGTCAGCGCCGCCGGCCCACTTCCGTTGAGCGGGGCGGCATGACCGTTGACGATCTGCATCGGCACCGGCCGGCCCCAGCCGGGACCGTTCACTTCAACCTCGACGCTCTCGGGCTCGTCCTGGAGCTCGGCGAAGAACTGCTGCCAGCTTTCGTCGACGCTGGTCGGGTTCTCGAGGTAGCGGGCGTGGAGTTCGGCGATGTAGTCGGCGTTATGGCCGGTCAGAAAGCTGCTGGGATGGCGCTCGGGCATGATCAATCGGGGGGGATGAGGGGACGGGCTAGAGATTGGGATTCGCTGACCCCAAGTCCTAGCCCGTAAGTGTTACCTTTTTGGTCAACAGACCGTCAGAAACGTCGGAAAACCGCCGTTTATTCCAGTCAGGGCCCCAAAAAGGGGCTAGAATCAGATTTTTCCGGCCTCTTTCAGCAGCTTTTTGCCGACTTCGCACAAATCGCGGACAGCGCCGGCCGATTTGTCGAACTCCGCTTTCTCGCTGGGGTTCATCTGGACCTCGATGATCCGCTCGACACCCTTGGCGCCGATGATGACCGGAACGCCGACATAGAGGTCCTTCACGCCGTATTGGCCGGTCAGATAGGCGGCGCAGGGCAGAACGCGGCGCTTGTCGAGCAGGAACGACTCCGCCATCGCGATGCCCGATGAGGCCGGGGCATAGAAGGCCGAGCCGGTCTTCAGCAGATTGACGATCTCGCCGCCGCCATCGCGGGTGCGCTGGACGATCTTGTCGAGCTTCTCCTGCGTCGTCCAACCCATCTTCACGAGGTCGGGCAGCGGAATGCCGGCGACGGTCGAATAGCGCACGAGCGGCACCATGCTGTCGCCATGGCCGCCGAGCACGAAGGCGGTGACGTCCTCGACCGAGACCTTGAATTCCTCAGCCAGGAAGTAGCGGAAGCGGGCGCTGTCCAGCACGCCGGCCATGCCGACCACGCGCTCATGCGGCAGGCCGGTGGCCTCGCGCATCACCCACACCATCACGTCGAGCGGGTTGGTGATGCAGATCACGAAAGCGTTGGGGGCGTGCTGCTTGATCGCCTCGCCCACTTGCCAGACGATCTTGGCATTGATGCCGATGAGGTCGTCGCGGCTCATGCCGGGCTTACGCGGTACGCCGGCGGTGACGATGATGACATCCGCGCCTTTGATGGCGGAATAGTCGTTGGAGCCGGTGTAATTGGCATCAAAGCCCTCGACCGGGGAGGCTTCGGCGAGATCGAGCGATTTGCCCTGCGGGACGCCTTCGACGACGTCGCACATCACGACATCACCGAGATTCTTGAGACCGGCCAGCAAAGCAAGCGTGCCGCCGATCTGTCCCGCGCCAATCAGCGCGATCTTTCTGCGTGCCATTCTAGACCCTCGTATTTTTCGGATGGGATTGGCCGCGTCTTAGCGCGATTCCCAGCTACCGGCAAGGGCTGGCGGCAGCACCAAAGATGAGCAAAACTTAATCAACGCAGAGGTTTAGGGGAGGAAAGCATGAGCGGTGCCAAGATCGCATTGGTGACCGGCGCGGGCAGCGGGATCGGCAAGGCGGTCGCCCTTGGCCTGATGGCGAAAGGCTATGCCGTGGCGCTCGCCGGGCGGCGGCGCGAGCCGCTCGAAGCGGTGGCACGCGAGGGCAAAGACGCGCTGGTCGTGCCGACCGACGTCAGCAACCCTGAGTTGGTCGATGCACTCTTCGCCGCCATCAAGCAGCGTTTTGGCCGGCTCGATCTCGTCTTCAACAACGCCGGCGTCAACGCGCCGGCGGTGCCGGTCGAAGAGCTGCCGGTCCAAACCTGGCTCAACGTGATCAACGCGAATGTCACCGGCGTCTTCCTCTGCACCCGCGCCGCCTTCGCGCTGATGAAGGACCAGAACCCGCGCGGCGGCCGCATCATCAACAACGGCTCGATCGGCGCGCATACGCCGCGGCCCAACACCGCGCCCTACACCGCCTCGAAACACGCCGTGCTGGGCCTCACCAAATCGACGGCGCTCGATGGGCGCAAATACGACATCGCTTGCGGCCAGATCGATATCGGCAATGCCGACACCGGCTGGGCCGACAAGTTCAAGGCCGGCGTCATGCAGGCCAACGGCCAGATCGCGCCCGAGCCGGTGCTCGATCTGCAGCATGTGGTGAACGCGGTAATTTACATGGCTTCGCTGCCGCTCGATGCGAATGTGCTGACGATGACGGTGATGGCGACGAAGATGCCGCTCGTCGGCCGCGGCTAAAAATCAAAACTCTTGGGGGAAACGTTCATGATGCGGAAAATCGGTTGGGTTTCGCTGTTGGCCGCGTTGCTGCTGGCCGCGCCAGTGGCCTTTGCGCAGAGCCTTGTGCTCAACGGCGTGACGATCGTCGACACGCGGAGCGGCAAGCTGACGCGCAATCAGTCGGTTGCGATCGATGGCGGCAAGATCGTGCAGATCGCGCGCGCCGGAACGATCAAGCCCGGCGCCGGGACGAAAGTGGTCGATGCGCGCGGCAAGTTTCTCGTGCCCGGCTATCTCGATATGCATGTGCATTCGCTGAACCAGCCCGATCCAACCGCGAGCCTCGAGCTGATGCTGGCCTATGGCATCACCGGCGTGCGCCAGATGTCCGGCTCGCCTGAGTTGCTCGCCAAGCGCCGCGACGGCCAGCTCATTCTGCCGGCCGATGGCCCCGAATTGCTGGCGATGCCGGGCACGGTCCTGACCGGCGCGAATGCCGGAACGCCCGAAGCCGCTATCGCCGAGGTCGATCGGCAAAAGCAGATGGGCGCCGATTTCATCAAGGTCATCGACGTGAAGCCGGACCCGTTCTTCGCGGCGTTAGCCGAATCGAAGAAGCTCGGCATGGTCTTCGACGGGCATTTGCAAGCGACCTCAGCCATCGAGAAAGCAGCCGATGAGGGGATGTCGGCGATCGAGCATCTCGGCCCGAGGGAAAGCGTGCTGCTCGGCTGCTCGACCGATGAGGACGCGCTACGCAAAATTATCGCCGCGAAACCGCCGCAGGCGCCTCCCTCCGCATCGGGTCCGAGCCCGGCGGACCGCGCCTTGCGCGCCACCACCAACCCGATCATGTCGACCGACCCTATCAGTTTCGATCTGATGAAGCGCGTCGTCGCGACCTATAGCGAGAATAAATGCCGCGGCCTCACCAAGCGCATCAAAAAGGACGGCATGTGGATGACGCCGACCTTGATCCGCCTGCGCACGATGGAGTTCGGCGACGATCCGGCCTATCGGCACAATCCCGATCTGCGCTACGTGCCGGCGAAGACGCGCGCGCTTTGGGAAGAGATGGCACAGCAATTCCCGCAAGTGGTCACAACCGACCGCCGCGCGATGCTGAAGAAGTTCTGGGTGCTGCAATTGCGGCTGACGAAGCTGCTCGAGGAAACCGGCGTGCCGATGATGGCCGGAACCGATGCCGGCGGCGCGGGACATTGGGAGATATCAGGCGTCTCGCTGCATCAGGAATTCGACCTGCTGCATCAGGCCGGCCTCAAGCCGCTGACCATCCTGCAGATGACGACGTTGAACGGCGCCAAATTCCTCCACCGCGAAGACCACATGGGCACCATCGCGGTCGGCAAGGACGCCAATCTCGTTCTGCTCGATGCCAACCCGGTCGCGAGCGAAGCCAACCTGCATCGCATCGACGCCGTCGTCCGCGCCGGCAATTTCTATCCGAAGGATGCGCTGGAGAAGCTGAAGCAGGACGCCGAGAAACGCGCCGCAGGATAGCGGCGGCTGGGTCGAGCTGCCGAGCATTGGCAGACACGTCATTGCGAGCGAAGCGAAGCAATCCAGAAGCCGCATATGTTGCCCTGGATTGCTTCGCTCCCGATGGTCGCTCGCAA
The DNA here is from genome assembly GCA_963740675.1 of uncultured Alphaproteobacteria bacterium. Taxonomy (GTDB): domain Bacteria; phylum Pseudomonadota; class Alphaproteobacteria; order ATCC43930; family CGMCC-115725; genus CAIKMD01. The sequence goes on along the minus strand of CAVUFS010000001.1, from coordinate 24,269 downwards.
TGACGATTTACTAAATGCCGTTCAAACGCCTCCGGCGGGAACGAAATCAGTCCCGGCGGCCTAAGACCAGCCGTCGCGATTGTTTCGGAGATCCGTTATGTCCATGCCCGATCGGCAGCAAAGGCTGCTGCTGCCCTTTCTCGCGCCCTTTTACGATCGGGCAATTCCGTTTTCCTGGCTGATCATCCGCGCCGGTTTCGGTATCGATCTCGCCATCCATGGCTGGGAGAAAGTCGATCGGCTGCCGGCGATCTTCGCGGCGATCTCAGCCGGCACGACCGCAGCGCTCAAGCCGCAACTGGACCCGGCGCATAACATCGTCCTGGTGTTCTTCGAGTTCGTCGGCGGTATCTGCATCGCGCTCGGCCTCTTCACGCGCTTCTTCGCGGCGGCGGCCGCGATCGAGTTGGCGATCATCTGCTTCACCGTGTTCTGGCCGCAGGGCTACGGCCATTACGAGTACACGTTCTGGTGGGGACTCGCGATGTTTGCCATCGCACTGCGCGGCGGCGGCCCCTACTCGCTCGATCAGCGGATCGGCCGCGAGCTTTAGGGAAGATAAGCCTCGGTATAGAGCTTCGACATATCAGGCGGCGTATCGAGCAGTTTCAGCTCGATGAACGAGCGTTGTAGCGCCTCGAGCGATTCCGCGTCGAATTTGCAATCGCTGGTGAACATGCCGATCGCGATATCGTATTCGCGCGCCATGATCTCTTGCGAATAGCCGGTGACGGCGCTTTCGATCTTCACCGTCTCGGCCTTGTGCGTGCGCATGTATTGCGTCGTCTCGAGCGAAGCGGCGACGAAGGCGCAAATCGCGTCGGGATCGCGTGCGACCAGCGCGTTCGAGGCAAAGAGCGTGCCCGAGGCGACGCGGCCCATATAGTCCGACACCGGCGCCAGGATGCGGCCGGCTTTCTTCTCGGCCATCGCCAGGAAGGTCGTGTTGCCGCCGATATAGGCGTCGATCTGATGGCCGTAGAAGGCGGCGGCAGCCGATGACGAGCCGGCGCCGATCATCACCCGCTGAACGCCGTCCGGACCCCAGCCCTCCTTGTGCTGCAATTCGAGCGCCAGCCAATCGCCGAGCGAGCCGGCGCCGGAGACGCCGATCCGCTTGCCCTTCAACTCCGCGCGCGATTTGAGCGGCGAATCCCAGGGCACGCCGATGCTGGCATAGGGCAAGGTCGAGGTGTTCTCGCACACCGCAATCATCGGCACGCCTTTGGCGATGAAAGCCATCTGCAGCCCGGCGCCATCGCCGATATCGATGCTACCGGCGGTCATCGCCTGGATCATCTTGGAGCCGCCGTTGAAGTCGACGATCTTCAGATCGAGCCCGTGCTTTTTATAGATGCCGAGTTGATCGCCGACATTGAGGGCGATGATCGCTTCCGCGTCGGGCGCCGCTTTGCCGACGGTCAGCGCCTTATCGGCGAACGCCGGCAACGCGGCGGTGGCCGAAAGCAGCAAGCCGAGAAGCAGCGATCGCATCATCCACCTCAATTCCGCCGCGCGGCGATGTAATCGTCGCTCTGCATCTCGATGAGACGCGAGACCGTGCGCTGGAATTCGAACGAGCCTTCGCCTTCGGTATAAAGCTCTTGCGGCGGCGCTTCGGCCGAGCAGACGAGATTGCCGTGCGCGTCGTAGAGCGTGTCGATGAAGATGTTGAAGCGCTTGGCCTCGTTGCGGCGCTCGAAATTGAGCTTCGGAATGCCGTCCAGAATGAAGGTGTGATAGCGGCCGACCAGCGCGAGATAATCGTTCGGCCCGAGCGCCTTGACGCACAGCTCGTCGAAGGTGAACCAGGCGACGTTCTTCGCGGCGCGCGGCACCTCGAGCTCGCGGCCGAGCACGGTGAGGCTCTCGCGCTCCGGCGCCGCGCCATCGGTCAGATCGGCGAAGGCTTGCGCCAGCGCGGCTTTGGCCTTCGCATCGGACGGCGTGAAATAGACTTGCCGGCCCTTGAAGCGCTGCAGCCGGTAATCGCGCGGCCCGTCGAGCTCGATGACATCGAGCCGCTCTTTCAACAGATCGATGAACGGCAGGAAACGCTCGCGCTGCAAACCGCCCTCATAGAGCTTGTCCGGCTCGCGATTTGAGGTCGCGACAACAACGACACCCGCCGCGAAGAGCGCGGTGAAGAGCCGGCCGAGGATCATCGCATCGGCGATATCGACGACATGGAATTCGTCGAAACACAGCAGCGTCGTCTCGTTCGCGATGTCTTGCGCGACCGGCGTGATCGGATCGCCCTTCTCGGCGCGGCGTGCATGGATGCGTGCATGAACATCGGCCATGAAGGCAAAGAAATGCACGCGGCGTTTCGGTATGGCTTGGACGGTCGCGAAGAACGAATCCATCAGCATGGATTTGCCGCGGCCGACGCGGCCGTGGATGTAGAGCCCTTTCGGCGGCCGCGGTGCCGGCTTGCCGAAGCCGAGACGCGCGAGAAAACCCGCGCCAGGCTTCGGCTGGTAGTTTTGCAATTCGTCCCAGAGTTGCTGGAGCCGCTCGGCCGCGCGGGCTTGGAGCGGATCGGGCGCCAGCTCGCCGGCCGTTAGCCGCGCATGGAAAACAGCGAGCGGGCCTTCCGCTGTCGCGTCTTCGTCAACGATCGGCGGCGGCGTCAACGGGCAGCGACACGCCTCATCGGCGCTCGACCATCATCTGCTTGATCTCGCCGATTGCCTTGGCCGGGTTGAGGCCTTTCGGGCAAGTGCGCGTGCAATTCATGATCGTGTGGCAGCGATAGAGCCGGAACGGATCTTCGAGCGCATCGAGCCGCTCGCCCGTATGCTCGTCGCGGCTATCGGCGAGCCAGCGATAGGCCTGCAGCAGGATCGCCGGGCCGAGATAGCGATCGCCGTTCCACCAATAGGACGGGCAGCTCGTCGAGCAGCAGAAGCAGAGGATGCATTCCCAAAGCCCGTCGAGCTTGGCGCGCTCTTCCACCGACTGACGGCGCTCGCGATCGGGCGGCGGCGGCAAATCCGCTTTGAGCCACGGCTCGATCATCCGGTACTGCGCATAGATGCGGTCGAGATCGGGAACCAGGTCCTTCACCACTTCCATGTGGGGAAGCGGATAGATCTTCACCTCGCCCTTCACCTCGTCGATCGCCTTGAGGCAAGCGAGGGTGTTGGTGCCGTCGATATTCATCGCGCAGGAGCCGCAGATACCTTCGCGGCAGGAGCGGCGGAAAGTGAGCGTGGTGTCGATCTCGTTCTTGATCTTGATCAGCGCGTCCAGAACCATCGGCCCGCACTGGTCGAGATCGACCTGATAGGTGTCGAGCCGCGGATTTTGTCCGTCGTCGGGGTTCCAGCGATAGATCTTGAAGTTCTTGACCCGCTTGGCGCCAGCGGCAGCCGGGTATGTCTTGCCGGTGCCGACCTTGGAATTCGCGGGAAGCGTGAATTCAGCCATGATGCCTCAGTAGACGCGCGCCTTGGGCGGGAAGACCTGAACTTCGTTCGACAGCGTGTGCATGTGAACCGGACGCGAGCCGAGCTTCACCGCGCCGTCCTCGCCGAGCCAGCTCACCGTATGCACCATCCAATTCTGGTCGTCGCGATCGGGGAAATCCTCGCGCGCATGGGCGCCGCGGCTTTCCTTGCGATTGACGGCGGAATAGATCGAGACCTTCGCCTGAGCGATGAGATTCTCGAGCTCGAGCGCTTCGACGAGATCGCTGTTCCAGATCATCGAGCGGTCGGTGACGACGAGATCGCGCACCGAGCCGGCGATGTCGTCGATCTTGCGGCGGCCGTTCTCCAGCGTCTCGGCGGTGCGGAACACGGCGCAGTCTTCTTGCATGACGCGCTGCATCGCAAGGCGAATCTCGCCGGTCTTGAGCTTGCCCTTGGCGTTGCGGACGCGATCGAAACGCGCCAGCGCCTTGTCGTCAGCCGAGGCGGCAAGCGGCTTGTGCGCCTGGCCGGGCTTCACGATCTGCGCCGTGCGCAAAGCCGCGGCGCGGCCGAAGACGACGATGTCGAGCAGCGAGTTGGTGCCGAGCCGGTTGGCGCCATGCACCGAGACGCAAGCCGCTTCGCCGATCGCCATGAGGCCGGGCACGACATGGTCGGGATCGCTTGCCGTCGGCGCGATCGCCTCGGCGTGATAATTCGTCGGGATGCCGCCCATGTTGTAATGCACGGTCGGCAGGATCGGGATCGGCTCTTTCGTCACCTCGACGCCGGCGAAGATCCGCGCGGTCTCGGAAATGCCGGGCAGCCGCTCATGCAGCACTTTCGGATCGAGATGCTCGAGATGGAGCATGATGTGATCTTTGAGCGGACCGCAGCCGCGGCCCTCGCGGATCTCGATCGTCATCGCGCGGCTGACGACGTCGCGCGAGGCGAGATCCTTGGCCGACGGCGCATAGCGCTCCATGAAGCGCTCGCCCTCGGAATTGGTGACGTAACCACCTTCGCCGCGCGCGCCTTCGGTGATGAGGCAGCCCGCGCCGTAGATGCCGGTCGGATGGAATTGGATGAATTCCATATCCTGCAGCGGCAGGCCGGCGCGCAGCACCATCGCATTGCCGTCGCCGGTGCAGGTATGCGCCGAGGTGCAGGAGAAATAGGCGCGGCCGTAACCGCCGGTCGCGAGCACGACCATATGCGCGCGGAAGCGATGCAGCGTGCCGTCGGCGAGGTTCCAGGCGAGGACGCCGCGGCAGGTACCGTCTTCGTCCATCACCAGATCGATGGCGAAATATTCGACGAAGAATTCCGCCTGCGCCTTGAGGCATTGCTGATAGAGCGTGTGGATGATGGCATGGCCGGTGCGATCGGCCGCGGCGGCCGCGCGCTTCGCCATCTCTTTCCCGTAATTGACGGTGTGACCGCCGAAAGGCCGCTGATAGATGCGGCCGTCCTCGGTGCGCGAGAAGGGCACGCCGAAATGCTCGAGCTCGTAAACCGCGGGGATCGCCTCGCGACACATATATTCGATCGCGTCCTGATCGCCGAGCCAGTCCGACCCTTTGACGGTGTCGTACATGTGCCAGCGCCAATCGTCCTCGCCCATATTGCCGAGGGCGGCGCCGATGCCGCCTTGCGCGGCGACGGTGTGGCTGCGGGTCGGGAAGACCTTGGTGACGCAGGCGGTCTTGAGGCCGGCGGCGGCCATGCCGAGCGTCGCGCGGAGGCCAGCGCCACCGGCACCGACGACAATGACGTCATAGAGATGTTCGGTGACAGGATAGGCTTGCGGCATCGTGTGTCAGCCCTGAAAGGCGATGCGCAGCACCGCGAAAATGCCGGCGGCGGCGAGCGCGAAAGCGACGAATTTGTTGATCACCAACAGCGTGATCTTCGACCACTCGCTATGGATATAGTCTTCGATCACGACCTGTACACCGAGCGCCATGTGATAAAAGACGGCGATCAGCATCAACACGGTGGTAATCGCGGCGAAGGGGCTATGCAGCCAGGCGACCACGGCGGCGCGCGGCGCGCCGGTCAGGCTGATGATATCGATCACGAACCAGATCAGCAGCGGGATCAGGGCGACAGCGGTGAGACGCTGCGCCCACCAATGGCCGACGCCTTCCTTGGCCGAGCCAAGACCCATCACCCGGCCGAGAGGGCTGCGGAGACGCGTATCGGCCATCGCTAGCCTCGCACCATGTAAGCCGCGACCCAGGCGATCACCGTCAGCACGAAACTCGCCGTGACGACGGTCCAGCCGGACGCGTAGGTGGTCTTGAGCTCAAAGCCACGGCCCGCATCCCAGAAGAGATGCCGGATGCCGTTGCTCAGGTGATAGAAGAGCGACCAGGTCCAGCCGAAGAGCATCAGCCGGCCGATCCAGGAATACCAGAAGGCCTGCGCGGTGTTGAACGCGTCAGGGCCCGTCGCGGCGGCCAGCAGCCACCAGACGAGGAAGATCGTGCCTACGGCAAGCGCCAAACCGGTCACTCGATGAAGGATCGAGAGAACCGACGTGAGTTGCCATTTGTAGACTTGAAGGTGCGGCGACAGCGGCCGTTGAACTTGCGACATCCGGAGATTCTCGGCTCGATCGCGGGGCGGGCAAAAGCGGCGATGGTTTAACCCGCGTGGTGGGCCAAGTCAACCAAATGCAGTCCTCCTATGCGGCCCTGAGAGCCTCATTGCCGTTGCCAGATCAAGGGCTTGCCGCGCGGCGATGGCGTCGGCATCGGGGAACGCGCGATGCGGCACGAGACGGAGCGGCATGCGGACCTCGAGCCGGCAGCGCCGCCTGTCGCTGCGCCGCTTTGCGCACATGGATGAAATCTCCCGGGTTCCCGTGCCCGTTCCGAGGCGAATACTTGCACGGAAAGAGCCCCGGCACTTCGGGCTGAGCGCTGTGCGTCACGAGCCGAGCGAGGGAGATGTGCCTTGGATTTCCTTTACGCCATCCCTGCCGTATTCCTGCTTTCTGCGATCCTTGTCGCTGCGATCATTCTCTCGAGTATCGGCCAATACTTCATTCACCATCGCCTTGCCGGGCGAGATTTTGTCGGACACAACGAAGTAGGCGGCATCATCATCACGGTTTCGGGTGCGATCTATGCCGTCATCCTCGGATTCCTCACCGTCGAGGCATGGGAGCGCACGCAGGAGGCGCGGGAGCTTGCCGCACTCGAATCGGATGCCGATATCGACGCCTGGCACACGGCCGTCGGGTTGCCTGCCGATTTACGCCATCACATCCGCGCCGACATGCTCGACTATGCGGAGATGATGGTCGATAGCGAGTGGCCGCTCATGAAAATGGGGCGCTTTAACGCGGAGGCTGGGAACATCGATATGCATGCGATGGATGTCGCGGGCAGCTTCATTCCGAGCAACCCGGCCGAAAGCAACGCGCAACTGCTGACGTTGCAACAGCTCACCATTCTTCACGACGCACGGCAGAGGCGGATTTCGATCAATCGCGCCGGTGTCTCCTGGTTCGAGTGGCTCGTGCTGTTGATCGGTGCGGTTTGCATCATCTGCTTCTGCTGGCTGTTCGCTTTGCGAAACCTGCGCACGCATCTCTTGATGACCGCGATCGTGGTCACGATGATCGCATCGACATTGGTGCTTCTTTTCGAGCTGCAATACCCGTTCCGGAGCGACGTCGGAGTCAGTACAGAGGCGTGGGAGGGCGCGATTCTGCATATCCACGCGATGCAGACGGGCGGCCAGATGAATATGCGCTAGCGGATGGCGTCAAGCCTAGAGCGCGATCGCCGCTGCTAAGTCGAGAACCTGCTGTGCCGTATCGGCGTGAAGCTGCTCGATCATGCGGCCATCGAGCGATCCCACGGCGCGCCCTTCGGCCTTTGCCGCCGCATAGGCCTCGACCACGCGTCGGGCTTCGGCGATCTCTTCGGCGCTCGGCGCAAAGGCGTCGTTCGCCGGCGCGATCTGATTGGGATGGATCAGCGTCTTGCCGGCGAAGCCGAGATCGCGGCCCTGGCGGCAGCTCGCCGTAAAGGCTTCCATATCCTTGAAATTGGGCGACACGGAATCGAGCGGATCGAGGCCATGCGCGCGCGCCGCCAGCACGCACATCTGCAACGCGGTCATCAGCGTCGAGCGATCCGGCATCACCCGCGTGCGCAAATCCTTGCCGAGATCCTCGGTGCCCATGACGAGCGCCCGGAGATGCGGCGTCGAGGAGGCAATCGCCTCGGCGCGCATGAAAGCGAGCGGCACTTCCATCATCGCCCATAGTGACATGCGATGCTTCAAGCCCGCGCCGGCGAGCATCGTTTCCGCCGACAGGACATCGTCGGGGCCGGTGACTTTCGGCAGCAGAACCGCGTCGATCCGCAGATGCGCGGCGAAGCGGAGATCGTCATCCTGCCACTGCGTCTCGGCGCCGTTGACGCGCAAAACGAGTTCGCGCTTGCCATAGCCGCCGGCTTTGAGCGACGCCGCGATCTGCGTGCGCGCCGCGATTTTCGCGTCGGGCGCGACCGAATCCTCGAGATCGAAGATCAGCACATCGGCTGGCAGGTCGCGCGCTTTCTCATGCGCACGCGCGTTCGTGCCGGGCAGGAAGAGGACGCTGCGGCGAGGGTGCGATGTTTTTCCCAACGCCGCCATATTCATTTCATCCCAACGTCATTGCGAGGAGCGGAGCGACGAAGCAATCCAGGGAATCGTCCGTCGTCCTGGATTGCTTCGCTACGCTCGCAATGACGGAGAAGGCTCGCACGACTTCACATTGCCTTCTGCGGCGCTTTCGCGGAAGCCTTGCCTCCGGTCAGGAAATCGCGCGACAGCACTTCAGCGATCTGCACCGCGTTGAGCGCGGCGCCTTTGCGCAGATTGTCGGCGACGACCCAAAGATTGAGGCCATTCGGGACGGTCGGATCCTTGCGGATGCGGCTGATATAGGTCGCGTCCTCGCCCGCGGCCTCCGCCGGCGTGACATAGCCTTCATCGGCACGATGATCGACGACGACCACGCCTTCGGCGTTCTGCAATGCCTCGCGCGCCTGACCTTCGCTGATCGGCCGCTCGAACTCGATATTCACCGCCTCGGCATGGCCGATGAAAACCGGCACGCGCACGCAGGTCGCCGTGACCGCGATCTCGGGATCGAGAATCTTCTTGGTCTCGACCACCATCTTCCATTCTTCCTTGGTCGAGCCGTCATCCATGAAGATGTCGATATGCGGGATCACGTTGAACGCGATCTGCTTGGTGAAGAGCTCGGGCTTTGCCGCGTCGTTGACATAGATGCCACGGGTCTGGGTGAAGAGCTCGTCCATTGCCGCACGTCCGGCGCCCGAGACCGACTGATAGGTCGAGACGACGATCCGCTTGATCTTGGCAAGATCATGCAACGGCTTCAGCGCCACGACCATCTGGATGGTCGAGCAATTGGGATTGGCGATGATGCCTTTCTTGGTGTGCTGCGCGATCGCCTGCGGATTGACCTCGGGCACGACCAGCGGCACGTCCTTGTCCATGCGGAAATAGGAGGTGTTGTCGATCACCACCGCGCCGGCCTTGGCGGCGCGTGGCGCATGCACGGCCGAGACCTTGGCCCCCGGCGAGAAGAGAGCGATATCGATGCCCTTGAAATCGAATTTCTCGAGGTCCTGGACCTTCAGCACATCGTTGTCGCCGAACGAGACCTCGATGCCCGCGGTCCGGGCTGACGCCACGGCATGAACCTCGGACACCGGAAATTCGCGCTCGGCGAGGACACCAAGCATTTCACGGCCAACATTCCCGGTGGCGCCGACCACCGCGACCTTATACGCCATAGGCTAGCTCCTGATTGGTAGGTCCACCTAGCCGAATTGGCGGGTGTTTGACAAGTCTGAGCGCCCACATACGCCTATGATCGGATGGTAAACCGGGGAAATCAGCCATGGATAACGTTCTCGTGCAGAATTGGTGGGCGCTGGCGCTGCGCGGCGTCGCGGCCGTGATTTTTGGCATTATCGCATTCACCCTCCCGGGCGTGACGCTGACCGTACTGGTACTATTCTTCGCCGCCTACCTGCTGGTCGATGGCGTCTTCGCCCTGATCGCCGGGCTGAAAGCTGCCGAGCGGCATGAGCGGTGGGGCGCGCTGGCTCTCGAAGGCATCCTCGACCTGGTCGCCGGTGCCGCCGTGGTGATGTGGCCCGGGCTGACTCTGGTGGTCTTCATCTATATGGCAGCGTTCTGGGCGCTCGTCACCGGCATCGCCCTGCTGGTCGCCGCCTTTCGTCTACACAAGCAGCATGGCGAATGGACCATGATTCTCGCCGGCATTCTGTCGATCGCCTGGGGCATCCTGGTCGCCGTCTTTCCGATCGCCGGCATCCTGGTCTGGGCCTGGTGGATCGGGGCCTATGCCCTGGTCTTCGGTATCGCCATGTTAATATTGGCATTCCGGCTGCGAAGACATCACCCGGGCTGAGCGCATAGCTGCGCGGCTTGACCCACGGGGCCGCTGCGGTCCAGTCTGCCCACGCCTTACGGGCCCCTTGGGAGACCGACATGAGCGTTACCCCGGTCGAGAAGAAACAGACCCCTGCCGCGCTGCGCGCGCGCAAGGGCGGCACGCCGATTGTTTCCCTCACCGCCTATACCGCCTCGCAGGCGCGGATCCTCGATCCGCATTGCGACCTGCTTCTTGTCGGCGATTCCCTCGGCATGGTCGTCTATGGCCTCGACAGCACCCTGCCGGTGACCATGGACATGATGATCGCCCATGGCGCGGCCGTGGTGCGCGGCGCCAGCAAGGCCTGCGTCATCGTCGACATGCCCTTCGGCGCCTATCAGGAAAGCCCCGCCCAAGCTTTCCACAACGCTGCGCGCATCCTCGCCGAGACCGGCTGCTCGGGCGTGAAGCTCGAAGGCGGCGCGGTCATGGCCGAAACCATCCGCTTTCTCACCGGGCGTGGCATCCCCGTGCTGGCGCATATCGGACTGCAGCCGCAATCGGTTCATGCGCTGGGCGGCTTCCATGCCCAGGGCCGCACCGAGGCTGATGCCGCGCGGGTGATCGCCGACGCTGAGGCGGTGGCCGAGGCCGGCGCTTTCGCGATCGTCGTCGAAGGCACGGCCGAGCCGGTCGCGCGCAAGCTGACCGAGTTGGTTGCGGTGCCGACCATCGGCATCGGCGCCTCCGCGGCATGCGATGGCCAGATTCTGGTGATCGACGATATCCTCGGCACCTTCGCGGGCTTCAAGCCGCGTTTCGTTAAACGCTATGCCGAGCTATCGGGCGCGATCTCGGCGGCGGCCGCGGCCTATGCCGACGATGTGCGCACGCGCCGCTTCCCGGGCCCTGAGCATGTCTATGGCGCGGGACCGGCCGAGAAGCGCAAGCCCGACGAAAAAGCCGCTAGCTAACCGCACTCGTTAAATCGGATTTTTGCCGCCGCCTCGCATTGCGAGGGAGCGACGTCCTGCGCGCGTGACTTATAGGCGCGGCGCCGCTTCAGCCGCCCGGTACGAAGCCTTTACCGAGCATGCAGCGATGGATGACGTCGCTGGTGCGATCGTGATTCTCGGCGGCGAAGAGCGAGGTCTGCGTGCTCATGACGCCGGTCTGGCGCCAGTCATTGCCGCGCGTCGCCATGATGTCGCTCATGATGTTGGTGTCACGCTGGGTCGCGGCGCGCGCCTGACTCTGGCAATCGGAGAGCTCGGTAGCCGTTTGCTTCGACGAGGTGCCGGAGCGGCTCCAGTCTCCATCGCCAGCGCAGCCTGCCAAAACCACCGCCAGCGCCACGATAATAAATTGCTTCACGAGCCCCCGCCCCTCTCCTGCCAACTGCGACAAAGACAGTCGCAGCAAGATTTGGTTAACCACAGACCCTGTAGAGTAGCCGGACATTAAGGATAAATCTCTCCCTCAATGCACCGAAACACGATTTCCAATCATTGGCTTGGCCGGTTGTCGGCCGCTGCGCTGCTGCTCGTGCTCGCGGGCTGCAATGCTTGGCAAAACCGGGCTGAGTTCGCCGCGCCGCAAAGCCGCTGGCCGGCGAATTACCCGTCGCCTGTCGCTGCCGACGCGGCGCCGCCGCCCATTCAGGCGCAATATTGCTATCGCACCCTCGCCTCGGTCGATTGCTACACCGAAGCGCGGCCCGACCGTGTCACCGGCTATACCGGCGTCTATCCCGATCCGAACAGTATCGCGACAGCGGCGCCCTATTCGGCGCCGCCGCGCAAATCGCTGATCCCGTCGCTCCTGCCGTAAATCAGAACCGGCCGGCCTGATAATCCGCGATCGCCGCGCGGATCTGCTCCTGCGTGTTCATCACGAAGGGGCCGTAGCGCACAACCGACTCCTTGAGCGGCTGACCCGCCACCACCAGCACCCGTGCCGGCATGGCTTTCGCCGCGAGCGCCACGCGATTGCCGTCGCCGAGCACGGCCAGCGTGCCGCGCGGCACCACGCGATCGCCGATCGCTGCCTCGCCTTCGAACGGATAAGCGAAAGCATTCTGGCCGAGCGGCAGCTCGAAGCTCGCCGATGTGCCCGCCGGCAATTCGACATCGAGATAGGTTGGCGCCGTGGCGATGCCGTTGACCGGACCGGTGACGTTGCCGACCTTACCGGCGATGACATGCACTTTCACGCCGCCGGGCAGCTCGGCGACCGGCACCTGTTCGGGCTCGAATTCCTGATAGCGCGGCGCCGTCATCTTGTCGGCGGCGGGCAGATTGACCCAAAGCTGGAAGCCCCACATCAGCCCGTCTTCCTGCTCGGGCATTTCGGAATGGACGATGCCGCTTCCGGCGGTCATCCATTGCACGCTGCCGGGGCGCAGCAAGCCGCTATGGCCTTTATTGTCGCCGTGGCGCATGCGGCCGGCGAGCATATAGGTCACGGTCTCGAAGCCGCGATGCGGATGATCCGGAAAGCCGCCGATATAATCGGCGCCGTCTTCCGAGCGGAATTCATCGAGCAGCAGGAACGGGTCGAGCTCGCCCAGGCTGCGATTGCCGATGACGCGGTTGAGCTTGACGCCCGCGCCGTCACTGGTCGGCTGGCCCTGCGATAGTTTCACGACCTGGCGGATATCGCCGGTTTGGTCGAGCATGTTTCGCCCTTTCAAGTGGATTTGCTTGAGGGCTTATATAGGCATGGGCCCGCGCGCGGGCGATGCCCGCACTCTTCGGCCCAGCCTTACACTGCTTTCGGGCTTACGATGCTTTCGGCGTTTCGACGAGATCGTCGATCTTGTCGTGCAGCGTCTTCGCCTTGTCGGTCGGCAGCGCGTAGATCCAGGGTGCGACCTTGGTGTTGAGATCGGTCGCGAGCTTCTGGCCGTCGCCGGTGCCGGTCGCGGTAATCTTCGCCCAGCTCTTGCCGTCCTTGTCGGCGAGATCGATCGCGACGGTCTCGCCGTTGAAGGCGATGAACTGCGCGTGCGTGACGCCGCTGGTCGGGAAGGCGAAATCCTTCGCCGGCTGAACATCATCGAGTTGCAGACCGCCGAGCGTGCCGGCGGTGTCGTCGAGGATGCTGTCGTATTTCAGCTTCTTGTCTTTCGGCATGTTCGCGAGGGCGAGCTTGTCGCCGGCCTTGTCGCGACCGATCGTGACGCTCGAGCCGTCGGCCTGCGTCAGCACGACCTGCTTCACCTGCGCGACCGGCAGATCGAGCAGCGTCTTGTCGAGCCAATCGGCGGTGTTGCCGGCGAGATCGAGCTTGCCGCGCGCCAGCCAGGATTGCGCCGTGCCGGGCTTGCGCACATAGACGCCGCCCTCGCCACCGCCGAGCTGATCGTCGCGATGCTTGCCGGTGATGACATCGCCCATCAGCGCGCCTTTGGTGTCGGCGATCGTCACCATGGTCGATTTCGAATCCTTGCCGCCCGCATCCTCGACTTCGAGTCGCGGATAGGACGCCGCTTTCGCGGTCTTGGGCTCGACATAGGTCAGATCGCCGAGGCCCAGCAGTGCCTGGCGCACCTTGGTCACATTGGCGGCATAATTGCCGCGCTCTTCGATCGACCATTTGTCGCCGTCGCGCACCAGTGTCGTCTTCTGGTCGCCATGAACGAGCGCCATCCGGCCGACATCGCCGAGCCGCGACGAGACCTCTGGCAGAACCGGCTTGCCGGCAAGCGGATCGGGTTGCGGACCGGTGGTGCGCGTCACCACCGCGGCGAGCGCGACCGCGACGACCGTCACCGCGACCAAAGAGATGAGGCCTTTGTGCTGCATGACGTTCCTCTTAGACGGCCGCGACGCTGCGTGCCTGGCGCTTGCGCCGACGGTAACGCACCCAACCGATGATGACGGCGACGATGGCGACGAGAATCGGCACCAGCGCGATATCGAAGAATTCGGTCACCGCTTGCAGCCGGTTGATGTCCTGACGCAGCGCCAGCTGGACCTGACGCAGTTGCTGGCGAATCGACAGCATGTCGGTGCGGAAATTATCGATCGTCTGTTCTTGCTCTTTGTCGACCGTGGCGCCCGGCCGGCCGCCCTGATCCTGCAATTGCTTGATCTTGTCCTGCGTGTCCTTGAGCTTGGTCTGCAGGTCCTTCTCGGTCGCCTGATAGCGCGCATCTGCGGCGCGCTGAATGTTGTCGACCAGGGTGAAGGGCCGCGCCGAGGTGCCGCGGCTGCGCAGTGCGATGAGATCGTCGCCGCCGGCCAGCGAGTCGAGCGCGTTGGCGACGAAATCGCCGTTATTCGCGACCGGGATAACGACGGTCTGACCGAAGAAATCCTGGCTCTGCTCCCAGAAGCGATCCTCGAGGATATCGGTATCGGCGACGACGATGACATCGATCGGCTTGGCCGAGGTCTTGATCTGCGGCGGGCCCGCGGGCGCAGCCGGTGCCGCGGCGGCGGGCTTCGCATCCGCCGGCTTGGCGTCGTCTTTCTTCTCGTCCTTCGGCGGACCGTCGGGGAAGGCTGTCTCAGCCGTGCCCGTCACTTGCGCTGCCAGCACCAGCTTCTCGCCGCTCGGCTTGAAGTCGCGCAGCAAGCCGCCGACATCGGGCACGCCGCCGACACCTTTGATCTTCTCGACATCGATCGGCATCGAATCGATCGAGGTGGTGATCAGCGGCATAAAGGTCGTCTTCGCATCTTTTGCCGGCTGCAGAATGCCCGCCGACGCCATGTTGATATGCGTCAGATTGGCGGTGATCGGGCTATCGCGATCGAGGTCCTGCTGATCGAGCGACAGCCAGGCAACGTAATCCATCGCCTCGACATGCTGCTGCGTGCCGGCATTGACGCGCCGCGCCGCGCGCCGGTCGCCCGCGACCTGCTTGGGATCCATCGAGAGGCCCCAAGCCTTGAAGAGCTTCGGCATATCGCTGTCGAGCGGCATGCCGGGCGGATTGAGCTGGCTCGGATGCATCTGCTGCGTTTCCGAGTTTGGATCGACGAAGACCAGCGCCTTGCCGCCGCCGAGCACATATTGATCGATCGCGTATTGGGTCTTGTCGGAGAGATGCTGCGGATGCGCGACCATCAGCACATCGACATCCGAGGGAACGCTATCGAGATCGGACGAGAGATCCTTGATCGTATAGAGCGGCTTGAGCTGATCGATGACCGCGTAGGGGATCATCGGCTGGCCCTGCATCGCCGCCATCATGTCGCCTTCGAGCGGCAGATCGGTGATGAGGCCGATCGTCGGCTTCTTCGGGAAAGCGAGGCTGTGGATCAGCTTCGTCAGATCGTATTCGAGGAAGGGTTCGCGTTCCGGCTGGAAGAACGGAATCGTCTGCAGATCGTCGGTCGAATTGGTCGCGGCGAGGCCGAAATAAATCTGCTCGCCACCTTGATCGAGCGGCACGCCCTGTAACCCGAAAGCGACGGCGCGATCTTCGACCGCCGAGAAAGGCAGCGGATCCAGCTCTTGCAGCTCAATCTTGCCGTTGGCGGCGGCAGCGTATTCTTCGAGCATCTCGCGCACGCGCTGCGCATAGACGCCGTAAGACGGAATCTCGTTGCCGAGCTTCTTCGAATAGTAGAAGCGCAGCACGATCGGCTCGTCGAGCTTGGTAAGCGTCGCGCGCGTGCCCGCGGACAGCGTGTAGAGCTTGCCCTGGGTCAGATCGATGCGCGTCGTGCCGAGCGTGCGATTCGAGATGACATTGACCGCGGCGAAGAGGATCGCGGCGGCGATCAGGCCAATGACGGCGAGGCTGCGACGTGACATCGGCTCAATCCGCCTTGGTGAGATCGACGATAACGGCGTTGGCGTAGAGGAAGAGCGCCATCACCGAGATGAAGAAAACCGCGTCGCGCAGATCGATCACGCCGCGGAGGATCGCATTGAAGTGGCTGTAGAAGCTGAACGAGGTGATCGCGTCCTGGAGATTGGGGGGCGCCCAATTCTGCAGGAAGCCGAGAACCACCGTCGAGCCGCTGACCGTGAAGAGGAAGCACACCGCAGCGGTCAGCACGAAAGCGATGACCTGGTTCTTGGTGAGCGCCGAGAGCGCCGAGCCGATCGCGAGATAACCACCCGCCATCAGGAAGCTGCCGATATAGGACGCGAAGATTACCCCATTATCGGGGCTGCCGAGGATGTTGACCGTGATCCAGAACGGGAAAGTCAGGATCAGCGCAATCCCGGTGAACGCCCAGGCGGCGAGGAACTTGCCCAACACCGCCGAGCTCAGCGACACCGGCAACGTCAAGAACAGCTCGATCGTGCCGCTCTTCCTTTCTTCCGCCCAGAGCCGCATCGACAGCGCCGGGATGAAGACGAGATAGAGCCACGGATGGAAGCTGAAGAAGGAGACGAGATCGTTCTGGCCGCGATCGAAGAAATTGCCGAGGAAGAAGGTCAGCGCGCCGGCCAGCACGAGGAAGATGACGATGAACACGTACGCGAGCGGCGTCGCAAAATAGCTGGCGAGCTCGCGGCGGAAGATGACCCAGGTGTTGTGCATAATTTGTCGCTCAGGCTGCCGGCGCGGTGATCGCGCGGAACACGTCATCCAGCCGGCCGCGCTCGACCCGCATGCCGGCGATCGGCCAGCCCGCGGTGCGCACGAGATCGGTGACTTCGGAAACAATCGCGTGGCCTTCGCGCGGGAAGATCATCAGCCCCGCGCCCTCGAGGTCGCTGACCGGTTCGACCGATTGCACGCCAGGCAGGCGCAGCAGCGCGGTCGCAGCATCGGGTGCCTCGCCCGAGATCGCGAGCCGCACCGCGTTGTGATGGCGCGAGCGGGCTTCGAGCTGCGACGGCGTGCCGTCGGCCAAGAGCCGGCCCTGCGCGACGATGATCGCACGCGTGCAGACGGCATCGACCTCTTCGAGAATATGGGTCGAGATGATGATCGCCTTCGACGGCGCGAGCTCGGTGATGAGCGTCCGCACCTCGTGCTTTTGATTGGGATCGAGACCGTCGGTCGGCTCGTCGAGAATCAGCACATCGGGATCATGCAGCAGCGCCTGGGCGAGGCCGACGCGGCGCTTGAAGCCTTTCGAGAGCGTATCGATCGATTGCGCGAGCACGCCATTGAGCGAGGTGCGATTGACCGCGAGCTCGATGCGCCGCTCCGCGTCGGCGCCGCTGAACCCGCGGATGCGCGCGATGAAACGCAAGAAGCCGAGCGTCGTCATGTCGGGATAGGCCGGCGCGCCTTCGGGCAGGTAACCGATATGCCGCTTGGCCGCGATCGGGTTGTCGACGATATCGGCACCGCAAATCACGGCGGTGCCGCTGGTCGGCGCGAGGAAACCGGTGATGACCTTCATTGTGGTCGATTTGCCGGCGCCGTTCGGCCCGAGAAAGCCGAGGACCTCACCGCGTTCGACCGAGAACGACACATCGCTCACCGCCGTGACCGGGCCAAAGCGCCGGGTCAGATGGCGAACATCGATCATCGCGTCCATGCTAACGGTCTCGCTCCCAAAATCTTCTTGTCGCCCAGGCCTTATGACCTACGACCTTGACCACCGGCCATAAGCCGCATTTCATGTGGGAAAATCAAGCCCCGCCCGCCGCGTGAAGCATTTAATTTGCTGTAATGTTGTGGAGATTTAGTGCTTCAACGCGGCTTCGATCGCGCCGGTGATGGCTTTGTCGTCGGGACCGACCCGCGAGGCCCAAGCGCCGGCCAGCGTGCCATCCGGCGCGATGAGATATTTATGAAAGTTCCAGCGCGGTGCACCGCCCTCTTTCGCGACCCATTGATAGAAGGGATGCGCTTTGTTGCCAGTCACCGGCTCTTTTGCGGCGAGCGGGAAATCGACGCCGTAATTCTTCTCGCAGAAAGTCTTGATCTCGCTTTCGCTGCCCGGCTCTTGCGCGCCGAAATCATTCGACGGCACGCCGAGCAACACGAAGCCCTGATCGCGATACCGCTGCCAAAGCTTCTCGAGCCCGGCATATTGCGGCGTATAACCGCATTCCGACGCGGTGTTCACCACCAGCACCGGCTTGCCACGCCAGGCCGATAGCGGCAGCTCGCCGCCATCGATTTTACGGAATGAGAAATCATAGGCGTTCATGCCGAAGCCTGCGCGAAGCGCTTCGCGTCCTCGGCAGCATAGACGGCGACCTTCATATCCGCCGCTTGCGCGCGTTTGAGCCGTGCCACGAGATCGCCGAGCTTCGCCGCCGGCAGCGCACAGGTCACCTCGTTATTCGACATGCCGGTGCGCACGCGGCTCAGCATGCAGCCGCTCGACACCGCGACCTGACCCGTGGATTGGGCGATCGGAATGATGTGGCATTGCGGCTTCCCTTCGAAGCGCAACTCGGGCCAGGCATCATTGACCAGCATCAACTGCTTGCCGGTGAGGCGCAGGAAGACGACATCGGGATCGAAGGCGCCCGCCGCCAACGGGCCATAGAGCACGGCGGCCGGCTTCTTGCTGACGGTCGGAATTTTCGCGGCCGCTTCCATGCTCACCCAATCCGCGCCGACCAGCGCCTGCACATCGGCGCCTTGCGCCGCTTCGGCGAGCGTCATGAAGCCATGCGTATAGCTGCCGACGCTGCAATTGCCGTGATCTGCGGCGATGGTGGCGAAAGCGGCTTCTGTCGCCTTGTTCCAGAAGACGCAGCCCGCCGGCACCGCACCGGTGCGGCCATCCGCTGTCGGTGACGGCATCGTGCTGCGCGGCCGCGCAAGAGTTGCCGGCACCTGATCGACAAACGCGATCGCGATCGGCGCCACCGAGAGGCCGAGCAGTTCGCGCAGTTCGCGATCGAGCGCGGCGCCCATTGTCGTATCCATGATCCTCCCCTTCATCGCGCAACCGATTGCCCTATTCATAGGGTTTCGGCACGCCGCGTCCAGCGGCGGCACAGACGCAAGGAGCCTTCCCTCAGCGAGGGAAGGCTCCCCGAAGCCGCGCGATCTCAGCGGAGATCAGCGATTGCCGTTGCGATTACCCGGCATATCGACGAAGGCAACGCCGCGATAGACCTTGCCATAATCGGGCCCGGCGAAAGTCGCGAAGGATTTGTTCGCCACGTTGCCGGTCAGCGTTGTCGCGCTGAGATCGTCCGTGATGCGTACGACCTTGTTGGGATCGGCGCCGCTATCGCCGGAGGTGCTCGAGGTCGAGGTAGTTGCCCAGAGCGTGACCTTGCCGTCGGAGCCGACGGTGCCGGTCAGATTGCGCAAGCCGATCGTGGTCACGTCGGGATATCGACCATCCGGGCCGTTAAGATTGGTGTCGACCGTACCGATCAGCCCCTTGGTCAGCACGTAGTCGAGCTGCCAGGTCCCGTTGACGAGGCTCCATTTCTCCAGCCCGGCATGGGTCGAGGTATCGGTCGCGTTGCCGGTGCCATCGTCGGTCACATACATCGTGGTCGGATTGGCGAAGAAAACGGCGAAAGGCGTAAAGTTGCCGCCTGTCGCGCGTGCCGAATCCGTCGGGAAACCGGGCACGACGCTGATCGATGCACTACTCGCTTGCGCCACGGTCGGCAACGCAGGTCCGGATACGGTATAAACCGTATCGATGCCATTGCTGCCACTGCCCTTGGTAAAATAGAGCGCGCCGCCAAACTCGGTGATGCCGCGATAGTTGGTGTCCTTGCCCGCTTTGTCGGGTGCGCCGTTCTTGCCCAAATGAAGTTGAATGAGTGGATCGACCTCCGCCGAGTTGTTCGGCGGGATCGCTGTCGGCAGGAACATTGCATCGATCGGATTGACGACTTCGAGTCCCGTGGTCTCGGTAACATCGGGATTGGTGCCGTTCGAAGCGCCGAACGTCGCGGCATCGCCGTTGTTCGAATTGCCGACCGTGTAATAGAGCCCGTTGCTGCCCAACAGTCCGCCACGGCCGTTATCGCCGCCGTAGTTGATGGTCGGCGTGTAGGCGATTTTTCCTTCGGCATCGATCGACACGATGGTGCGCGCAAAGGCGTAATTGGTGCCATAAGCAATGGTCACGGGATTGGTCGGATCCTGTCCAGGCACCGCGTCCGAATTGGAGACATCAAGCGCACCGACGCCGGCACCCGCATAGCCGAGGACGACGAGACGCGCATGCGGCCAATCCTGCGTGATGCGGATTGCGCCCTCCGATTTCGACGAGAAGCTGGTGACGACTTGATCGGTCGGCACAACGCCGTGATGCCGAACGCGACCGGTCAGCGGATCGACATCGCTGAGTTCGATCGGGGAGGTCACACCGAAGGCGCCATCTACCGAATTGTTGTTCCAAACGGTAACGTAGTTGTTGCTGGCGATGGCGGCCGTCGCAGCATTGGTCGTCCCCAGCGGTGTGCCCACATTGAGTAACCGGACAGCACCTTGCGTACGGTCATAGGTCGTGCTGCTGATCACCAGCGTGCCCGGCTCGAACTGGAAATTTCCTTTTCCACCGAGATCGTCGGCATAGGAAAAGGTGATGAAACTTGCGTTGGCCGCTACAATTGCGGTGCCGGCGAGCAATAGCGAACGCCAAGACGCGCGTGGCGCGCCCATCAGATCGGCCGTCATCTTAACTCCCCCTAAGGTTGTGAAGCCCTGGAAGCTATCGGGGAGATATGACCTTGAGATTGCAGTCACGTGATAGAGCCGTGACGAGCGATGAATTATCGGTGAACAATCGGCAGCGCGAAGGAATGCTTAGCCGTAGCGTTCTTCTTTCCAGGGATCGCCGCGATCGTGATAGCCGTTGGCTTCCCAGAAACCGCGCCGGTCACGCGCGATGAATTCGATGCGCTTCACCCATTTCGCGCTTTTCCAGAAATAGAGCTTCGGCACGATGGCGCGCATCGGGCCGCCATGCTCGCGCGACAGCTTCTCGCCCTGCCAGGAATGCGCGATCAGCACGTCGTCATCGTCGAAATCGGCGAGCGGCAGATTGGTGGTGTAATCGTCGTCTGAATGAAAGACGACGAAGCGCGCCTCGGGCATTGGCTTGGCGAGAGCGAGAATGTGCTTGGCGCTGACGCCGTCCCATTGATTGTCGAAGCGCGACCACGCGGTGACGCAATGAATGTCGGAGACGTCGCTGAAGGACGGCTGCGCCATGAAGTCTCCCCAGCTCCAATCGAGCTTGTTCTCGACCAGCCCATCGACGCGCAGCCGCCAATCCTTGGCCTCGATTTCGGGCAGGATGCCGAGATCGAGCACCGGCCAGTCGCGCACCAGATGCTGACCGGGCGGGAGTTTTTCGCCACGTGCACCGCGACCACCGGTCAGCAGACGACCTTCGCGCGCCCAACGCTGTTTGGCCTCGACCAGCTTCGGCCGCGCTTCCGCGAGCTTGTCGTCCCGCTCTTCGCTCATGATGCGAGACTAGCCCGCCGCGCGTGGCCAGGGAATTCCCATTGCGTCGCGCCGCCGCCATAGTCGACACTGTCGCGGCACATGCTTCTCTTCATCCTCGCCAAAGGTATCGTCGTCGGCATCGTCATCGCGCTACCCGTGGGTCCGGTCGGTGTGCTCTGCGTCCGCCGCTGCCTGTTCGAAGGCGCGCGCTACGGTTTCGTGTCGGGACTCGGCGCGGCAACGGCGGATGCGACCTTCGGCGCGATCGCCGGTTTCGGCCTCACGTATCTGCGCGACTGGCTGTTTCATTATCAGGATTGGTTCGGCCTCGCCGGCGGCGTGTTCCTGCTGCTCTTCGGCATCAAGGCGCTGTTTCTCGGCCATGCGCGCGAGCCTGAGCCCTTGGGCGGTGAGCGCTTGCTCAGTGCTTTCGCCTCGACCTTCGTGCTCACCATCGCCAATCCGATCACGATTTTGTCTTTCGCGGTAATCTTCGCCAAAGTCGGCGCCGACGCGATTGCCGGCATGGGCGATGTCTCGGTGCTGGTCGGCGGCGTCTTTCTCGGCTCATTGTTGTGGTGGCTGGGCTTGAGCTTCGGCATTGCCTCGGTGCGGCATATGGCCGGCGAAATCGTTATGCTATGGCTCAACCGCGTCTCGGGTGCGATCCTGCTTTCGTCAGGCGGCGGCTTGCTCGTGCTTGCGCTTAAAGGGTTGCGCGCGATTGGCTGAACCGCGATTTTGGCGTTGCCATAAGGCGCCGCTAAGTTTGCGATGATGATCAGACGCCGAATCTTATCATGGATCGCATTCCTGGCGCTCTGCTTCCTGCCGCTGTTCGGCGCGCACGCGCAAAGCACCGCATCGCAACCGCCAGCGACTACGCCGACGGTCGAGCAGCTACAGCAGCTCGTCTCGACGCTGAAAGACGATAAAGCCCGCACGCAATTGATTGGCGAGTTGCAAGCGCTGATCGCGGCGCAGAACGCGCAGCAGCAGCAAGCGGTCTCGCCCTTCGCCTGGGTATCGCAACTTCCCGACCAGATCGACGCGATCGGCGGCGAAATTCTTGGTGCCATACCCGTGCTGTTGCAGTTGCCTCGTGCCGCGCATTGGCTTGAGCGGCAGGTTGGCGATCCGGCGTTGCGCGATTATTGGGTCACCGTTTTCGAAAAGCTGATCACGTTCCTCGGCGCCGGGATAGTGGCGGGGGCACTCGTGTGGCTGCTGTCGCGCAACCCCGCCTCGCGCCTTACGCGCGCGACGAGCGATCACTGGGCGTCGCGGTTGCTTCTGCTGGCACTGGGAGCGGTGATCGAAGCGTTGCCGGCCGCGGCGTTTGCCGCCACCGTCGCCATCGTCGCGCCATTGACCGGGCCCGATACCGGCACGCGCGGCGTTGCGGCGGTGATCGCGACCACCGCGGTTTGGGCCTGGGGCCTCGTCGCCATGGCGCGCGTGCTGCTCCTCGCCCCGGCGGCGCAAGCCCTCTACGCGCTCGGCGATGAGACCTGCAATTATCTCTACATCTGGATTCGCCGCTTTGCCTATTCGGCCGCGATTGGCTACGCGGCATCGACTGGGGCCTGGTGGCTAGGCGCACCGAGCGCCATCGTGGGATTGCTGATCCGGGTCTCCATCCTCGTTCTTGCGATCCTCGCCGTCATTTTCGTGCTGCAAAACCGTAGCGCCGTCGCGGGCTGGCTCCGCGGCGAAGAGGACCGCGCAAAGGGCGGATGGCGTAGCGCGCGCCGGCGTTTCGCCGAGACCTGGCATCTCCTTGCGATCATCTACATTGTCGGCAGCTTCGGCGTCTTCATCCTGAACGACAAGGGCGGGCTTTCGCTGTTGCTGCGCGCGACGGCGCTCAGCCTCGTGGTGATTACCACAGCCGCGATCCTCGTCCGCTTCATCGAGCAGGCGCTGCGACGGAGCTTTGCCGTGAGTCCCGATCTGAAGGCGCGCTATCCGAGGCTCGAGAGCCGCGCCAACCGCTATGTGCCGATTCTCCACGCCGTCGGCTCGATCGTTATTTACGCGCTCGCGGCGCTTGCCTTGCTCCAAGCCTGGGGCTTGAGCGCTTTCGCCTGGCTGCGCACGACCGCCGGCGGCCCGGTGGCGGGCGGTACGCTCAGCATCGCGGTGGCGATAGCCACCGCCGTTGTTGCCTGGGAGCTCTTTGACGCGGGGCTCGATCGCTATCTGCGGCGTCTTGAAAGCGATAGCCGCCGGCACGCGCGGGCGCGCACGCTCTTCCCGCTGCTGCGCCTCATCATGGTGATCGTGCTAAGCGTCATCCTCGTTTTTGTGGTGCTGGCGCAGATAGGCATCAATCTCGGCGCGTTGATCGCCGGCGCCGGAATTTTCGGTCTTATTGCAGGATTGGGACTGCAGCCGCTGCTGCTCGACTTCCTCACCAGCATTTCGGTTCTGGTCGACGACACCTTCGCGGTCGGCGATGTAATCGACGTCGGCAACGGACACTCCGGTGTGGTCGAGGCGATGTCGATCCGCGCGGTGAAGCTTAGAGCTTTCGATGGCTCGCTACAGACTGTGCCGTTCAGCGAGGTCAAGGTCATCCAGAACCTCACCAAGGATTATTCCTTTTATGTCGCCAATATCGGCGTCGCCTATCGCGAAGACACCGACCGCGTCACGCAAGTGCTGGTCGAGGTCGCCGAAAAGATGCGCCAGGAGCCGGAGTTCGGCGCGTTCATGCTCGCGCCGCTGGAAGTCGTGGGCGTCGACCGGTTTGCCGATTCCGCTGTGATTATCGTCGTCCGGATCAAGACCCTGCCGATTTATCAATGGCGAATTGGCCGCGAATTCAATCGCCGGTTCAAGAAGGCGTTCGACGAAAAAGGCATCCAGACACCGTTCCCGCAACGCACGATTTATTTTGGTGGCGACGAACTCAAAGACGAGGACAGAAAGCTCGGCACAAACGGTGAGGAACGCGATAGCGCGGCGTCCGCTGCGATATCGCGAGCACCGACCCGCGCCGCCCACGAATTTGCCGATTGATGTGTCTGTTCAACCATCTCCGTCGGAATTATCGCCGCGCGCCAGCCGCTCCAGCGCCTCGACATCCTTCGCGCGCAGTACA